>NZ_CM179499.1:0-10000 GCF_058792535.1 Paenibacillus sp. MT86
TTGGAAAGCCATACTTCCGAATTATGGCAAGAAATATTATCGATCATACAAACCAAGCTGAGCAAACCGAGTTTTGACACTTGGTTTAAAGCTACCAAGGCATTGACCATTAACGATCACTCCGTCGTCATTTCCGCGCCGACAACGTTTGCTGTGGAATGGCTGGAGAGCCGATACACCAAGCTGGTTAGTGCAACCGTGCTGGAGGTGGTGGGCAAGCAGGTCGACGTTCGCTTCGTGATCGAAGAGACGAAGGCACACGAACCTGCTCCGCAGCAGCCCTCGCCGCCGCTTGAAATATCCGGTGAAGAAATTCAGTCCCATATGCTGAACCCGAAGTACACGTTTGACACGTTTGTCATCGGTTCGGGCAACCGGTTCGCACATGCTGCCTCGCTCGCCGTTGCCGAAGCTCCGGCTAAGGCGTATAACCCGTTATTCCTATATGGTGGAGTAGGTCTTGGAAAAACGCACTTGATGCATGCCATCGGCCACTACATTTTGGAGCACAATCCCAGCAGCAAAGTCGTGTACATTTCCTCCGAGAAATTCACCAACGAGTTCATCAACTCCATTCGGGACAACCGCGCAGAAAGCTTCCGCAACAAGTACCGCAACGTTGATATTCTGCTCATTGACGATATCCAGTTCTTGGCCGGGAAAGAATCGACGCAGGAGGAATTTTTCCATACGTTTAACGCCCTGCATGAAGAGCGGAAGCAGATTATCATATCCAGTGACCGTCCCCCCAAGGAGATCCCGACGCTTGAAGAACGGCTCCGTTCCCGTTTCGAATGGGGATTGATCACCGACATTCAACCGCCGGATCTGGAGACGCGGATCGCCATCCTTCGCAAGAAGGCCAAGGCCGAGAATCTGGATATTCCGAACGAAGCCATGATGTATATCGCCAATCAGATCGATACGAACATTCGTGAGCTTGAAGGTGCCCTTATCCGTGTCGTCGCTTATTCCTCCCTGACCAATCAGGACGTTACAACGCATCTGGCAGCCGAAGCCTTGAAGGATATCATCCCGTCCAGCCGGCCGAGAATGATTACGATTCAGGATATCCAACAAAAGGTCGGCGAGTATTACAACCTGAGACTGGAAGACTTCAAAGCCCGCAAACGGACCAAAGCCGTCGCGTTTCCGCGGCAAATTGCCATGTACTTGTCCCGCGAATTAACCGACTATTCCCTTCCCAAGATCGGAGAGGCATTCGGAGGCCGGGATCATACCACTGTCATTCATGCCCATGAGAAGATTACCCAATCTCTGAAAACGGACCAGGAGCTTTTCAAAGTGGTCAATAACATTACGGAGAAAATCAAAAATCCAACCTGAACAAGTTCAAAGCCTATGCACAATCTATACACATGTGGATAGGCTTAATTTTATGCCTTTTACGAGGCTTATCCACATATTCAGTGTCCCTATTACTATTACTAATAATAATTAATAAATAAATTAACCATAAAGAGGGGAATCCCCTTGGCTTTCGCCAAGAGAAAAACCCCCTCTCATTTTTCCGTAAGGAGTGAACTTGATGAAAATCAGTATATTAAAAAATGTATTAAACGAATCCATTCAACACGTATCGAAGGCGATCTCCAGCCGAACCACGATTCCGATCCTCAGCGGCATTAAACTGGATGTCACGTATTCGGGCGTCACGCTAACAGCCAGCGATACGGATATTTCCATTCAATCGTTTATTCCTGCGGAGGATGAGAAGCATACCATCGTTCAGGTAGAGCAGCCTGGTAGCGTTGTGCTGCCAGCCAAATTCTTCGTTGAAATCATCAAGAAACTGCCTTCTCAGGAAATTCAGATGGAGGTCAAAGAAAACTTCCAGACCTTTATTTCTTCGGGGGCCACGGAAATCCAGATGGTCGGCTTGGATCCGGAGGAATTCCCGGTATTGCCTAATATCGAGGGCAGCCAAACCGTTTCTTTGCCAGGGGATCTGTTGAAAAACATGATCAAACAAACGGTATTCTCCATTTCCACACATGAAACCACGCCTATTTTGACGGGTGTATTATGGAGTCTGAACGACAATGAGCTGAAATTTACGGCCACGGACCGTCACAGACTGGCTACTCGCTCCGCCCATCTTGAGGGAGCTGACGGCATTTCGTTCAACAATGTCGTGATTGCGGGCAAAACGCTGAATGAGCTGAGCAAAATCATTCCGGACCAAAATACGCTGGTTGATATCGTTGTCGCGGATAATCAGGTATTATTTAAAATTGACCGTGTTCTGTTCTATTCCCGTATATTGGACGGCATTTATCCCGATACTTCTAGAATTATTCCAACCTCGCATAAAACAGAACTGGTTTTGGACACAAAAAAATTAAGCGAGTCGATCGACCGTGCCTACCTGCTCTCCAAAGAGGAGAAAACGAACATTGTTCTTCTCCAAACGATGGAGCATGGCGGCATCGAAATCTCTTCCAGCTCCTCCGAGCTTGGTAAAGTTCGCGAAGAATTGGACCTTATCGATTTCAAAGGGGAGCCGCTGCGCATCTCGTTCAACTCGAAATACATGCTGGACGTGCTCAAGGTGGTTGAAAGCGAACAGCTGATGATTGCTTTCATGGGCGTCATGAGCCCGATCATCCTGAAGCCGCTCGATGACAGCAAGAGCCAATATATTATTCTGCCGTACCGTACGGCCAATTAAAGTTATCCCCATGTTGATAGGGATGAAAGGACGAAGTCATGAAACAAATATTTATCCACAGTGAATATATCAAGCTGGATCAGTTCTTGAAGCTATCCGATTGCGTATCCACAGGTGGGATGGCGAAGGCGCTGCTCGCGGAAGGGGCAGTTCTGGTCAACGACGAGAAGGAAGAGCGGCGCGGACGCAAACTGGTTCCCGGCGACATCGTCAAAGTAGAGGATTGCGGGACGTTTCAGGTGGCAGCACAATAGATAGCCTCCCGCAGCCGCTTTGGCGCTAAGCGCGGAAGACGAGGGAGAGGATTAGCTTGTTTGTCAAAAATGTCAGCTTGCAGCATTACCGAAATTACGAGAAGCTGCAGCTTGAGGCATTTGGCGATGTCAATTTGATCATCGGACGCAATGCCCAAGGAAAGACGAATTTGATGGAGGCGCTCTTCGTGCTTGCTTTAACGAAGAGCCATCGTACCTCCAAGGATCGCGAATTGATCGGGTTCGAGCAGTCCAGTGCCCATATATCTGCCGAGATTGACCGCAAGTACGGCACTTTGAGGCTGGAGCTGAGCTTGTCTCAGCAGGGGAAGAAGGCAAAAATCAACGGGCTTGAGCAGCGGAAGCTTAGCGATTTCATCGGCTCGCTCAATGTCGTGATGTTTGCGCCCGAGGATCTGGAGATTGTCAAAGGCACGCCGGGGGTCCGACGCCGGTTTCTTGACATGGAAATCGGGCAGGTGGCCCCCAGCTACCTGTTTCATCTGCAGCAATACCAGAAGGTGCTCGTTCAGCGCAACAATCTGCTGAAGCAATTGTGGGGGAAGGGCAGCGCCGAGCAGGCGATGCTTGAAATTTGGAACAGCCAATTGGCAGAACATGGTGTTAAAATCGTCAAGAAGAGGAAACAATTTATAAAAAAGCTGCAAAAGTGGGCGGAAAGCATCCATCAGGGGATCACCAACGGCCTGGAAGACCTCTCTTTGCACTACCTTCCATCCTTTGCTGACGCGGAGGAAGAAGATGAAGCTGTCTTATTTGAGACATTTATGATAAAATTATCACAAATGAAAGAGCAAGAAATACGGCGCGGTATGACATTGGCAGGTCCTCATCGAGATGATCTGGCTTTTTATATTAATGGCAAAGAAGTCCAAACGTATGGATCTCAAGGTCAGCAGCGGACGACGGCGCTATCTTTGAAACTGGCTGAAATCGAGCTGATACAGGAAGAGATCGGTGAATATCCGGTGCTGCTTCTGGATGATGTGCTTTCTGAATTGGATCCGTACCGGCAGACACAATTGATCGAGACATTCCAGAGCAAAGTGCAGACATTCATCACGGCGACGGGCATTGAGAGTTTGAATACCGACAAATTGAAGGGTGCCAGCATTTTTCATGTCCATGACGGACAGGTGGGCTCTTAAGGAGTGATTCCATATGTATATTCATTTGGGCGGAGAGAAGATCATCCGTTCGTCAGAGCTGGTTGGGATATTCGATATCTCGATAGAGAAATCCTCGAAAATCTCCAAGCAGTTCGTCACGCATGCCCAGCAGCATAAAGTCGTGGAGTTGATTGGCGAAGAGGATCCGAAATCCATCGTGGTGACGAAATCGATCGTCTATTACTCTCCGATTTCCTCTGCAACACTTAAGAAACGAGCGAATCATTTTGTAGCTCAGGCATAACAGAATCTGTAGAAGTAGGTGAAGGCATGTCTATGAATCAACCGACATATGATGAGAATCAGATTCAGGTACTGGAAGGATTGGAAGCCGTTCGTAAACGGCCGGGTATGTATATCGGATCTACCAGTGCCAAGGGTTTGCATCATTTGGTATGGGAAGTTGTGGACAATAGTATTGACGAAGCGATGGCGGGAATATGCGACCATATCGAAATCATTGTCCATGAGGATAACAGCATAACCGTTATCGATAACGGTCGCGGCATTCCGGTCGGCGAGAACGCCAAGCTGAAGAAGTCGACGCTGGAAGTGGTTATGACCGTCCTTCATGCCGGAGGTAAATTTGGCGGCGGCGGATATAAAGTATCCGGCGGTCTGCATGGTGTCGGCGTTTCGGTCGTGAATGCTCTGTCTTCGAAAGTCGTGGTTCAGGTCAAACGTGACGGGCACATCTACCAGCAGGAATATCATCGCGGCGTACCCCAATATGACATCAAAATCATCGGGGATTCCGACGATCACGGGACTACGGTAACCTTCCTGCCGGATCCGGAGATTTTCACGGAAACGACGGTCTATGACTATACAACTCTCCTGACGCGGATTCGTGAGCTGGCGTTCCTGAACAAGGGCATCGCGCTTACGCTGACGGACGAACGTACCGGGGCCTCCGACTACTTCAAGTACGAGGGCGGTATTATCGAATACGTCAAATTCCTGAATGAGAAGAAGGAAGCTCTGCACGAAGACCCGATCTATGTGGAGGGTTCCCGGGATAACATTCAGGTGGAAGTGTCGCTTCAGTATAACGACAGCTATACCGAGAATATTTATTCTTTTGCCAATAATATCAACACGCACGAAGGCGGAACGCATGAATCCGGCTTTAAGAGCGCGCTCACTCGGATCATCAATGACTATGCCCGCAAAACGGGATTGATCAAAGACAATAACAACAACTTGTCGGGTGACGACGTGCGCGAAGGATTGACGGCGATCATTTCGGTCAAAGTGCCGGAGCCGCAATTCGAAGGACAAACGAAGACCAAGCTCGGCAACAGCGAAGTGCGCGGGATCGTGGAATCCTTGTTCGCGGAGAAGCTGCAGGAGTTCCTGCAGGAGAACCCGGCGGTTTCCCGCCGGATCCTGGAGAAGGCGCTCCAAGCATCGCGTGCCCGCGAAGCGGCTCGTAAAGCCCGCGAGATGACGCGCCGGAAGAGCGCCCTTGAAGTCAGCGCATTGCCGGGTAAACTGGCGGACTGCTCCTCCAAGGACGCTTCCATCAGTGAGCTGTACATCGTCGAAGGTGACTCTGCCGGCGGTTCCGCCAAGCAGGGGCGCGATCGGCATTTCCAGGCGATTTTGCCGCTGCGTGGTAAAATCCTCAACGTGGAAAAGGCGCGGCTTGACCGCATCCTGTCCAATGCGGAGATCCGAGCCATCATTACGGCTCTGGGCACGGGGATTGCGGAGGATTTCGATCTCTCCAAAGCCCGTTACCACAAAATCATTATCATGACCGATGCCGACGTCGACGGTGCGCATATTCGTACCTTGCTGCTGACGTTCTTCTACCGTTACATGCGTAAGCTGGTGGAAGCGGGTTATATCTACATTGCCCAACCGCCGCTCTTCAAGATCGAGCGCAACAAGGTGATCCGGTATGCCGGCAGTGAGAGAGAACGCGACGAGATCATCAAGGAATTCGGCGAGAACGTCAAAATCAACGTACAGCGTTACAAAGGTCTCGGTGAGATGAACGCCGGCCAGCTGTGGGAGACGACGATGGATCCCGAGAGCCGTACGATGCTCCAGGTGACGATCGAGGATGCGATCTTGGCCGATACGTTGTTTGATACCCTGATGGGCGATAACGTGGAGCCGCGCCGGGATTTCATTCAGGAGCATGCGAAGTCGGTCCGGAATTTGGATGTATAAAGTACTGCAAGCTAAAGAGGGGTATCCCCAAGGTCTGTAAAGGCCTCAGGGGAATACCCCTTTTTTCGTTAATAACGGGCACAGGCCGCGAGTCGTTGCATAACAGGACCCAACCGATTCAGAGAGACTTGCTAACCGGTTTTTTTGGTTTTCTTCTTGCTGGATAAGTTGCGTCCGTAGGCATTGGCGTATTTTTCTACCTGTTTGTAGATGCTGGGATCCTTGAAGAATTTCTTGAACGGGAACAGGGCAGGTTTGGTATTAACCTCCAGGATCCAAATGTTCCAGCGATCGTCAATCGCAACATCCAGGCCGATTTCTTTCAGGTTCGGATACGTTTTTTGCAGCTGCGAAGCGACGTTCACTCCAAGCGTATTCAGTTCTCTGCGGATATTCCCTGCTTCTTCAGCCGTCATATGCTCGAGCATTAGCGGTTTGTAGTGATGAACCACGCCGCCGCTGTGATGGTTGGTAATGATTTTATTTTTGGCCGCGACCCGGCCGATTATTCCTGTGCTCACCCACTGACCGGAAGGACTCTTCTGGGTAAGTACACGAAGATCAAAGGGACGGTCCTTATGACGGAGCAGGTGGATGCCTTGCTGAACCAGATAATCCTTGCCTTGAAACAAGGCGCTTAATGTTTTATGGAGGCTCTCCAGAGAGGTAAATACTTCGGTTTTATGGTCGTAACGAAGCATGTAGGAAGCATCCGTTGTTTCATCAGTATCCGCGGTTTGGGAATGGAGCTGTTCGACCGACATCACGCCGATGCCGTAGGTCCCTCGGTCAGGCTTGATATACACAAGCGCATGCGTATTCAGCATGTCTTCAAGCGTCTCCAATGAATATAGGCGGGTAGCCGGAACATAAGAGGCGAGGCCTTTGTTTTTCAACAGTATTTTCGTTTTCGCCCACTTGCTTGCAACGCGTTGGATAGTCAAACATCTTCATCCTTTCTTAGCTGTATGATTGGAGTGACAGGATTTTGCCTGTCTCGTAAACAAACTCGTGTGATCGGTTGATTTAAAAGAGTGTGGCTGCCTCTGACAAGAGAGGGGATGCCCGGAAAACATAGGACAAGTATGACAAACAGTGGTATAATATAAAGATGTGATGATTCGAAAAGTCCTTTGCAATGCATTGTATGTGAAAAGGGGCACGGAGGACAGGGCGTATATCCCGGTTTCCGGGCAAAAATCATGCTTTCACTTGATCCATCCCGTGTTTAATTGTGCGATGTTTGTGAAAGTAATATAATAAAGGTTAGTGCGTTTCTAGGTTTCTGATCACTATTCTGCTTTTTTCACATAGATCAAGGCATGGTTGATAGGAAAATGAAGGAGGTCCAGCATGGCGGAAGAAAATTTCTCCCAAATCAAAGATCGGGACATTGGTACCGAGATGCGCGAGTCCTTTATGGATTACGCGATGAGCATCATTGTCAGCCGGGCTTTGCCGGATGTACGGGACGGAATGAAGCCAGTACACCGTCGTATTCTGTATGCGATGTCCGAACTTGGAATGGCTCCGGATAAACCGCATAAGAAATCGGCAAGAATCGTAGGCGAAGTTATTGGTAAGTACCATCCTCATGGTGATTCCGCAGTTTATGAATCCATGGTCCGGATGGCGCAGGACTTCTCCATGCGTTACATGCTTGTTGATGGGCACGGGAACTTCGGTTCCATCGACGGCGATATGGCAGCGGCTATGCGGTATACCGAGGCTCGTTTATCGAAGATTGCCATGGAAATGCTGCGTGATATTAATAAAGAGACGATAGACTTTGCTCCGAACTATGACGGCGAGGAGCAGGAGCCGGTGGTTCTTCCTGCGCGTTATCCTAACTTGCTGGTAAACGGCGTGTCGGGGATCGCGGTAGGGATGGCTACCAATATTCCGCCTCACAATCTTGGTGAAGTCATCGATGGTGTACAGGCGATGATTCGTAACCCTGACATCACGCCGATGGAGCTGATGGAATACATCCAAGGACCGGATTTCCCGACAGCGGGTTATATTCTGGGACGCGAAGGCATTCGCCAGGCTTATCGTACGGGCCGCGGTTCCGTTACGATGCGGGCGAAGGCGACGATCGAAGAGAATAATAACAAGGCGCGCATTGTCGTTCATGAGATTCCTTATCAAGTGAACAAGGCCCGTCTGGTTGAGAAAATTGCGGAATTGGTTCGCGAAAAACGAATTGACGGCATTACGGATCTGCGCGATGAATCGGATCGTAACGGCATGCGGATTGTTATTGAGCTGCGCCGGGACGTCAACCCGAATGTCGTTTTGAATAACCTGTACAAGCATACGGCCATGCAGTCGAATTTCGGCATTAATATGCTGGCCATCGTGAACAACGAACCGAAGATCTTGAACCTGCGCGACGTGCTGTTCCACTATTTGGAGCATCAGGTCACCGTTATCCGCCGCCGGACAGAGTTCGAACTTAAGAAGGCGGAGGCCCGCGCTCATATTCTCGAAGGTTTGCGTGTTGCACTGGATCATCTCGATGAGGTCATTGCCCTCATTCGCGCTTCCCAAACCACAGAGGCTGCCCGCGAGGGCTTGATGGAGCGTTTCGGTCTCAGTCATGAGCAGGCACAGGCCATTCTGGATATGCGTCTGCAGCGCTTGACCGGACTCGAACGGGAGAAGATCGAGAACGAATATCAGGAATTGCTTGCCAGAATCGCGGAACTCCGTGAAATCTTGGCTAATGAGCATCTTGTGCTTCAGATCATCAATGATGAGCTGCAAGAGATTAAGGAACGCTTCGCGGATGAACGCCGTACCGAAATTACGGTCGGGGAAGACAGCATCCTGGACGAGGATCTGATTCCGCGCGAAGAAGTGATCATCACCATTACGCATACGGGTTACATCAAGCGTCTGCCTGCGAACACCTATCGCAGCCAGAAGCGGGGCGGACGCGGCGTTGTGGGGATGGATACGAAGAGCGAGGACTTTGTCGAGCATCTCTTCGTCACGAATTCCCACCATTACCTGATGTTCTTTACGGACAAAGGGAAGGCGTACCGGTTAAAAGCCTATGAAATTCCAGAGCTGAGCCGTACCGCCCGCGGAACGCCGATCATCAACCTGATTCAAATTGAACAGGGCGAATCGATCAATGCCGTGATTCCGGTGGAGAACTTTGACAGCGATAATTACCTGTTCTTTGCAACGCGCCAGGGTGTCGTTAAGAAAACCCCGCTTGAGGATTATGTGAATATCCGCAAGGGCGGTCTGATTGCGATTAATCTGCGCGAGGACGATTCCCTAATCGAGGTGAAGCTGACGGACGGTCAGCAAGAAATCATTATGGGAACGGCGCAAGGAATGTCCATCCGCTTCAAGGAGAGCGATGTTCGCTCGATGGGAAGAAGCGCGACCGGGGTGAAAGGGATCACGCTGGACGACAATGATGAAGTCATTGGCATGGACGTAGTAGACCAGGAGCTTGATATCCTCATTGTAACGACCAAAGGTTACGGCAAGCGGACGCCTGCAAGCGACTACCGCAGCCAGACCCGTGGCGGTAAAGGGATCAAGACCATCAATATTACGGAGAAGAATGGACCGGTTGTGGCACTGAAGGTCGTGAAATCGGAAGAAGACCTCATGATCATTACGGCAAGCGGCACCATCATCCGTACGAGCATGGAGGGCAT
>NZ_CM179499.1:17500-80000 GCF_058792535.1 Paenibacillus sp. MT86
CAGCTTAAGAAACAAGTCATACAAGGATTGGAAAGCAATAAAGCGAATGAATAAAGACCTCTTCCGGCTTCGGAATGAGGTCTTTATTTCATGTACAAGAGAATATGGTTACAATACTATGTAATAAATTGAAACACGAAAAATCCTTTACTTTATTGCTGGTAGTATGAAATATCCTGCTCATTCATTTTTAACATCCCGTCTTTGCGCTGACCGCTCAGGCGCAGCATGGTATAAGCTCGCGGAAGAAGCAGCCATAGATGCCAGAACACAATCGCAATGGCAAACGGCAGCGATGACCAGAAGGCCATGATAGCGCTTAAGACTATCCCTACCCAACAGGTATAGAACTGCACCAACATGAATACGCGACGGCTGACATGTTGATCTGGGATATAACCAAGCCAAGGCAGCCTCAGCCTGAAGCGCCAGCGCTTCCGATAGCCTGTTCCCAGAAGGACAAGCACGGTATGACCGATAACGTACTGGATCCATAACTTAAGCGGAAAAGCGATGAGCATATAGAGCAGAATGTACGGAGACACCCATAGGGTCCCTGCAGCTGCAGCAAGCCAAGGCAGACTTAAGTAGAGGATGAGCAAGCTTTTGGAAAACTGGATTTTCTTGATTAAGCGGTAGTGATAAAAGGTGGCTTGACCGTGTGGATCTGCCATTGGGCTATGCCGTCCCCCTTTAAATAGAAGATAAATTTCGATAGACGAGAAGTTTTAGTCTTTTATGTTTTTATCGGACAAAATCATATTTTTATTAAGCTGAAAAAAAAGGTACAGACACAAGGCCATCAAGGGGTACATATAAATAAAGCGTAGAAAGATATCCTATGAAAAGGTTTAAAATAATAGAAACTGTGTCATACTAATAGGAAAAGGATCAAGGTGGGATGGTTATGGAAGAATTGACCGAACACGTGTGTATCATATGCAATCAGTCGAAGACCGATGGAATCACCATTGTATCGCAATTCGTATGCGAGGAATGTGAATCGGAAATCGTCCATACCAGTGCGGAAGATGCCAAATATCATTTTTTTATCCGTCAATTAAAACAGATTGCGATGCCGAAGAATGCATAGGCGCGGGTACGCGTGTTAAATGGGCCTGAAGTAAGGGCCTTTTTTTGTTTAGAGAGGATTTTCAGGGCATGGAAACGTAGGCGTAGGTTTCAATTTGCGTTAAAATAGGTTAGAGAATGTAATCCGAAGGGATATGTCGATGACTACACATAGAGAGCGTGCCCCACTTACTGAAGCTTTAAGGTTATACCGGGAACGCGGGGCTTCATCTTTTCATGTACCCGGCCATAAGAACGGCAGGGCATACGGGGTAGAAGGTGACGCAGCGGAGATGCTGCGAGAGGCGATGCGCATCGATGTGACGGAAATCACCGGAACCGATGATTTATTTCATCCGGAAGGCGTGATTCAGGAAGCGCAGGAGCTGGCTGCCGATTGTTTTGGCGCCGAAGAAAGCTTTTTTCTGGTGGGCGGAAGCACGGCCGGCAATCTGGCGCTGATCCTGACGGTATGCCGTGAGCCGGGCGATCTCGTGCTGGTGCAGCGGAACGTACATAAGTCCGTGTTGAACGGATTGATGCTGGCCGGTGCAAGGGCGGTGTTTCTTCAGCCGGAGCTGGACAAGCAGAGCGGTTTAGCCGTTGCCCCATCAGAAGCTACGCTGACAGCGGCTCTTGAGGCCTTCCCTGAGGCCAAGGGAGCGATCATCACGATGCCGAACTATTACGGGATGGGGAGCGACATAAGGCCCCTGGCGGAGGCCTGCCATAAGCGCGGAGTGCCGCTGCTGGTGGACGAAGCGCACGGAGCGCATTACGGGCAGCATCCACAGCTGCCGATGAATGCTTTGTCATGCGGCGCGGACGGCGTGGTCCAATCCACGCACAAGATGTTAGCCGCAATGACGATGGGAGCCATGCTGCATGTACAGGGCGGGCTGCTCGACCGGAGCCTGCTGCGCCAGCGGCTGGCGATGGTGCAAAGCTCCAGCCCCTCGTACCCGCTCATGGCTTCGCTGGATCTGGCACGGCGCCTGCTGCACACGCAGGGCGCAGGCGCCTTCACGGCTGGCCTAGCCGCCGTGGATGCCTTCCGGCGCGGCCTCGCGAAGCTGCCGCGCTTCGGGCTGCTGCAGCCGCCGCAGCCCATGGATGGCGCCGCGGGCACAGCCGCCGCGGCGTACACCCGCCAGGACCCGTTCAAGGCGGTCATTTATGACCGCACCGGGGCCCTTAGCGGGTATGCACTACAGCGCGCACTGGAGGCGCGCGGCTGCGTGCCGGAGATGAGTGACGAGCTGCGCGTCGTCTTATTGTTTACATTGGGATCGACCCGCGAAGATGCGAATCACGTCTTATGGGCTCTTGTGCATATTGTAGAGCAGGGGGAGAAGACAGATGAGACCGGAATGGAACCAGGCACTGCTGCGGAAGATACGGAATTACTGATCCGGAAATTGCGGGAACAGGGGGATTTCGCGAGGTACGAGCGGCCGGGGATCCACTTGAATGAGGGCTCTTCTCACTTCGATGTCGATGCTAACTTGTTAACTGAAGAAAGTTCGGTCTCCGATGTTTCCACGTGGAACAATTTGCTGCGACAGGCTCCATATTCAGCTCCAGTCCCTTTCTCGCTTAAGCCGATTGACAAGAAGCGATTGGAATCGGTGCCGCTAGCAAAGAGCGCCGGGCGAAAGGCGGCCGAGATGGTTATTCCGTATCCGCCAGGCATTCCGATATTATACCCCGGCGAAGACATAACAGCAGAAATGGAACAGAGAATGCTGGCATTGAGGATGGCCGGGGCCAAGTGTCAAGGAATAACCGATCCCACGCTGCAAACCATTGTCGTTTACAAGGAAACGTAAAGGATGGAAACCTCCGTTATGCGCCGGTACGTAAAACTTGGGGCATATGATCAACAAATGATGAAAGCAGGATACGCTATGAATAATCGCAGACCACTATTTATTACCGTAGAAGGAGGAGAAGGTTCCGGTAAAACGACCATGATGGGCAGACTCGCCGCCTTTATGCAGAATCATTCGATCCCGTATCTGATTACCCGCGAGCCCGGAGGCATAGACATCGCCGAGAAGATCCGCTCTATTATTCTGGATCCGGAGCACACCGCGATGGATGCACGCACAGAAGCATTGTTATACGCGGCAGCCCGCCGCCAGCATCTTGTGGAGAAGGTGGAGCCGGCATTAAGGCAGGGATTGACCGTCCTATGCGACCGATTCGTGGACAGCAGCCTGGTTTACCAGGGGTATGCGCGAGGATTGGGCATGGAAGAGGTATGGAGCATCAATCAGTTCGCCATTGATACCCGGATGCCGGATCTGACGCTGTTATTCGATATCGAGCCGAGGATCGGCCTGTCAAGGATCGCGGCGAATGCAGAACGGGAATGGAATCGACTGGATATGGAGAACCTGACATTTCACGAGAAAGTTAGGGAAGGCTATCTATTGGTAGCAGAGCGTAATCCGGATCGAATTCGCATCGTGGATGCTTCCAAGACGCCCGCGCAGGTCGAAAGGGAAATGAATCGTCACTTGGAAGACGCGATATTAAAGGATTTTTGAGGTTGTTTGTCAAATAAGTAGTGTTAAGGGCATACGATGCCCAAAATAAACAAGGAGGGTTTACCATGAAATTGATTGTTGCGATTGTCCAGGATAAAGATAGCAACCGTCTCTCCGCCGCATTGGTCAAAGCTAACTTTCGGGCGACAAAGCTTGCAAGTACGGGCGGCTTTCTGAAGGCGGGGAACACCACCTTTATGATTGGGGTAGACGATTCACAGGTTGAAAGTGTGCTCAGCGTCATTCGCACAAGCTGTAAGGTCCGCGAACAGCTGGTCACTCCGGTAACCCCTATGAGCGGTACAACCGATTCCTATTTGCCGCTTCCGGTTGAAGTGCAGGTTGGCGGCGCAACGGTATTTGTACTCCCTGTAGAACGTTTCGAGCATTTCTAAATTCATTCTCTAGATCTGCGATAGATACGTAACGGATGTTTTTATTGGGATATTTGACGGCTGTGTTCTCCTGCATTGAAAGTCTTCTGAACCACTTCTGTATCATAATAAAAATAGTTACCGTAGATCGCTGCAATCGGGAGATGATCTTTCATAAATGGATATTGTAGATGGACTCCGGATCAAGCACCCCGTATTTCGATCATTGTCAGCGAATCGCTTGACAAGATAACCATTTCAAGGTACGTTCACGTGAGGCATAGGTTGTTCGATATGAACGTACCAGATGCCTCCGTTTTATTAGATGCAACAAATAACGCAATAGGCGGTGGATTCAGGTGAAGATCAATCCGGGCTTTCGGCCCATGAAAAGCGAAATCACGGTGCCGGATGGCAACGCCAGACCGATTCAGAAGCGATCGTTCTCGGATATGATGCAGCAGCAGGGAGAACGTGCGACCCATGAAGAGCTGAGTCGTCAAATGCGTGAAATTGCAATGCAAGGGGATCGTTTGGCCAAAGCAATGACCGTTCGGGAGTTAAAGGCATATAAATTGATGGTTCGCCGCTTCCTGGAAGAAACGGTTCGTCGCGGCGTAAAAATGAAGGAAACGCGAGGCTGGGACCGCCGGGGGCGCGGCAAGCGCTATAACGTAATCGATGAGGTCGATTCGGCGCTGCTCGAGATGGCGGATGAGCTGCTGGATACGGAACAGGGGAGAATTGATCTGCTGAACAAGGTAGGGGAAATCCGGGGCATGCTGATCAATCTTGTATTCTAGCCGCAAGCGTAAGAAAGTTTACTTGAAATGATGGCTGTTCCGTCATAGAGGATCATGAAGGATTGGTAGAAGGTGAGGACATATGTCTTTTAACGATATCGTAGGTCAAGAGACTGCGAAGCAACTGCTGCAAAATGCCTTGCGCCGTAATGCTGTCAGTCATGCCTATCTGTTTAGCGGCCCGAACGGTGCCGGACAGATGCAGACGGCGCTTACGTTTGCCAAGGCATTGTTTTGTACGGAACGGGAAGACGATGCTTGCGGGCAATGTTTGGAATGCCGCAAGGTGGAGCACGGCAACCATCCGGATCTGACGATGGTCGAGCCGGATGGGGCCAGCATCAAGATCGATCAGATCCGCGATCTTCAGCGGATATTCTCCTATCGATCGGAGAATCGGAACCCCAAGGTATATATTATTGACCGTGCGGAGAAGATGACCACGCAGGCAGCCAACAGCCTGCTGAAATTTCTTGAGGAGCCGCAGGCGCCTGCCGTCGCCATACTGATTGCCGAGAATGGACAAGCCCTTCTGCCCACCATTCAATCACGATCGCAGTTAGTCCCGTTTCGGGCACTCGATCCGCAGATGATGGAAAAGGTCCTTGTAGGTGAGGGCTATCCTGCCGCGCTTGTACGCTGTGCCGTTCATCTGGCATCCGGGCTTGACGAGTGCAGGAAAATATTGAATGAGAATTGGTTTGCAGAAATTAGAAACGTAGTGTTACAATTAGGGAAGGAGTCTTTGAACCGTAGCGGCTCTGCGATGATCACCGCGAGTCAAAAAGTGTTCAAAACCGAACTCTCCGATCATCTGGACTTATTGTTCAGTATGTTTCATTTATGGTTTAAGGACATGATCCATGTCCAGTATGGAAGGAAAGAGTCTCTCGTTTTCATAGATCAGGCAGAGTATATCTCTGGTCATGCATCAGCCCGCAGCACAGCACAGTGGGTGTCATACATGGATTTGGCCGCAGAGTGTCAGAAGAAGTTACGCTATAATGTCAATGGACAGCTCAGTTTAGAGCAGTTATTGATGGGTTTGGGCGGTAACACTCCGGCGTGAGCACACCCCCAGGCCCGAAGAATGGCCAATATGTACAGGCACAAGGGGGTTTATTTTTGTACAGTGTAGTAGGTGTCCGCTTTAAGAAAGCGGGCAAAATATATTACTTTGATCCGCTCGACCTCCCCGTGGAGAAGGAACAATCCGTAATTGTGGAAACCGCGAGAGGGATCGAGTATGGTCAAGTTGTGATAGGAAAGAAGGAGGTAGGTGAATCGGACGTTGTCCTTCCCCTCAAGAAGGTCATTCGTATCGCTGGTGACTCCGATGCCCGTGTGGTTGAAGAGAACAAACAAGCGGCGAAGGATGCATTCACCACCTGTTTAAATAAAATTCGGGATCACGAACTGAAAATGAAGCTGGTCGACGTGGAATTTACCTTTGACCGAAACAAAATCATTTTCTACTTCACGGCGGAAGGCCGTGTGGATTTCCGTGAACTGGTTAAGGATCTGGCCAGCATATTCCGAACAAGAATCGAACTTCGCCAGATTGGAGTTCGCGATGAAGCCAAAATGCTCGGCGGTCTTGGACCTTGTGGACGCGTACTGTGCTGTTCCTCATGGCTTGGTGATTTTGAGCCGGTATCGATCAAGATGGCAAAGGATCAAAGCCTATCGCTCAATCCGACTAAAATTTCCGGGCTATGCGGAAGATTGATGTGCTGCCTGAAGTTTGAGCATGATAATTATGAAAGCGTGAAAGAAGAGCTTCCATCCGCTGGGAAACTGGTCATTACTTCGCTTGGAGAAGGCAAAGTAGTCGGGCTCAATGCGGATAAGCGGACGGTTCATGTTCAGCTGTTTGAAATTGGAAAGGTCAAGGAACTTCCAATGGATGACGTTGTCATCAAATAGTCCAATAGAATGTTTATTTTCGGGGTGTAGACTTGGAGAAGAAAAACATTTTTGTGCTCATTCAAGAGTTGGAAACACAGATGGGACATATACACAGTGAACTGGGTGGACTTAAGCTGGTCATCAAGGAACTGCTGGAAGAGAACCATCGCCTCAGTCTAGAAAATGAACAGCTCCGGAAAATTTTAAAGAGGGAAGTCAATCCGGCAGAATTGGAAAACCCAGTTGCTTTACAACCTCAGCCTCATGTGAAGGATGAGGAACATGAAGATGTGGTCGGTGAGGGGTACGATAACCTGGCACGGCTGTATCATGAAGGCTTCCACATTTGCAATGTCTATTATGGACATCTGCGGACGGAAGGGGATTGCCTGTTCTGCTTGTCTTTTCTGAATAAATAAGAAGCCGTAGGGGAAACTGCCTACGGTTTTTTTCTAGAATCGAAAGGTTATACTGTAAGGATCGCGAGTGAAACATATGGCTGCTTGTCATGCAATGTGAAGAGCAGCCTTTTACGTATTTCATATCATCAGGCAAGGGTGGAAAGAGTTACACACCAAAGTAGCGGGGATATAACGAATTATAGAGATAAAGGGTTGAAACCATGAAATTGAAAGAAGTGTTACTGCAACCATCCGAGCGGATCGATGATCTGCTTACCCATGAGCTCGGCATCATTCAAAGCGAAGAGGTATTCAGCTTCTCCATGGACGCGGTCCTGCTTGCCAGGTTTGCCAGCATACCGCGCAGGGGCCGGATTCTGGATATGTGCACGGGTAATGGGGTGATTCCCATTCTGCTGTCGACACGTACAGGCGCGCCGATCGAGGGGATTGAAATTCAGCCCAGACTTGCGGATATGGCCAGACGGAGCGTAGCGATGAATGACCTTCAGGACCAGATCACGATCCATGAAGGCGATCTGCGGGAACTGTACAAGGAAAAGGGATATGGAGCGTATGACCTGATTACGGTCAACCCGCCTTATATGCCGATGAATGGCAGCGACTTGAAGCTGAATGAGCATCAGGCGATTGCGAGGCATGAAATTCACTGTACGCTTGAAGAAGTCATTGAGTCCTGTGCAAGGCTGCTCAAACAAGGCGGGAAGATGAGCATGGTTCACAAGCCTCTGCGGCTGGCGGAGATTATCACCCTGATGAGCAAATACCGGATTGAGCCCAAGTTCATCCGGTTTGTGCATCCGCGCGTGAAAATGGAAGCCAACATGGTCCTGATCGAGGGCATTCGGGACGGAAAGCCCGAGGTTCGGCTGAAGCCACCGCTGATTGTGTATGATGAGCAGGGGAATTACGGCCCGGATTTTATGGGAATTTACTATGGAACACATGAGGATGAGACAAAAGAATGAGAAATCTTGTGCAACAGAGTTATGCCGACCGGGGAGCGGGAAGTCCGGGTTCGCTGTATTTGGTGGCAACGCCGATCGGGAATTTAGAGGATATAACCTACCGCGCCGTACGCATCCTGCAGGAATGCGATATTATCGCGGCAGAGGATACAAGGCAGTCACGCAAGCTGCTGACCCATTTCGAAATTCCGGCTAAACCGCTGTTTAGTTATCACGAGCATAACAAGGCGGCAAGCGGTCCTGAAATCATACGTTATATAATAGAAGGAAAAAATGTGGCACTCGTCAGCGATGCCGGTCTGCCGGCGATTTCAGACCCTGGCAGTGATCTGGTTTCGCTTGCGATTGAGGCAGGAATTTCGGTCATTCCGATCCCGGGAGCCAATGCGGCGTTATCCGCCTTAATCGTGTCGGGTTTGCCGACCGAACGGTTTACGTTTATCGGTTTTTTGCCGCGGGAGCGCAAAGATATCGTCCAGCAGCTGCAAGCTTTGCAATCGGCGCAGGGAACGTTATTATTTTATGAATCTCCGCATCGCGTGAAGAAGACGCTGGAGATCCTGCAGGAGGTACTGGGAAATCGGAAGGTGACCTTGGCACGGGAGCTCACCAAGCGCTACGAGGAATTTGTGCGAGGCAGCATTTCCGAATGCCTGGACTGGCTCACGGAGCATCCGCCGCTGGGCGAATATTGTTTGGTGGTGGAAGCCGGCAGTGCAGAAGAGGAGCAGAAAGAGAAAAATGCCTGGTGGCAGGAGCTTTCGCTGGAGGAGCATGTGGGGCACTATGAGCGGGAAGGACTAAGCCGCAAGGATGCCATGAAAAAAACCGCGGGTGATCGCGGCGTATCGAAAAGGGACATCTATAACGCACTCCTGACGGAGTCGTGAATATGGCTTGCCTGGCCCAAGGGGGATAAACAAAAAGCTCCACAAAGTGGACCCAAGCTTCGATGCTTATTCCAAATACTTTACGGGGACCCCAAAACATATAAATGGGATTAAAGAAAGGATACGCTTCACTGAAAACGTATAATTCTTTAATCCCAAAAAAAGACCCTCCTGCGGCCGGGTTCATAGCCGAGGAAGGCACCAAGGAGATATGAAAAAGGTTAGAATTAACAAAATGTAATAATGCTATTATATACTAAAAATCTTAATTTGTCACAGGTGTAGGGATTTCCGAGATACATTCATGGCAAACAATTTTACCTTTGAAGTAAGTGACGTTCTCAGCGTTACCACAGAAGATGCACGCAGGCTCATATTTCTTAAGCATGATGCGTTCGCCGTCTACATAAATCTCCAATGCATCTTTCTCACCAATTCCGAGCGTGCGGCGCAACTCAATCGGAATGACGACCCGTCCAAGCTCATCGACTTTCCTTACAATTCCTGTTGATTTCATCATAACTTATAAATGCCCCTCTCGCCATAATTTAAAAAAGTCATAATTCGACATAGTTCTAGTTTTTATGTTATTTATAGTACCAACGATTCCCAAAACAGTCAACCTATATTTTTGAAAAATCGGAACCTGTTTACGAAAGTATAGTGAACAAAAGCCTTATATAGCAACGGAATTACCATAATCGAACCAATTTTTGCGGCGATTTTGGATTTGTCGATTTGGAAAGCGTGATTTTACGTTATTCGACACGGTTCGACACTAGATGTCAAAAGAAGTGTTTATCGGCTAAAACTAAAGAGTTAACGAGAAGGAGTTGAGATGAAATGCATTCACCCATTTCGGAAGAAAAAGTGTTTAAGGACCCCGTCCACAACTATATTCATGTACAGGACGACATCATTTGGCGGTTAATCGATACCCCGGAATTCCAGCGGCTTCGCCGGGTCAGGCAGTTGGGCACTTCTTTCCTGACCTTTCATGGAGCTGAGCACAGCCGATTCTCCCATTCTCTTGGAGTCTATGAAATTACGAGAAGAATCATCTCTCAATTCGAACGGAGAGGGTATTCCGATTGGCCTGCCGAGGAACGGCAAGTTGCGCTCTGCGCGGCGCTGCTGCATGATGTGGGGCATGGACCTTTTTCGCATTCCATAGAAGAAGCTTTTCATATGAACCACGAGGATTGGACATGCCGGATCCTGCTCGGAGATACTTGCGTCAATCAGGTACTTCAGGAGCTCGGTGCCGATTTTCCCGAGAAGGTCGCCTCCGTTATTAACAAAACCTACGATAAGCCGATTGTGATGAATCTGGTCACTAGTCCGCTGGATGCAGACCGGATGGATTATTTGCTAAGGGATGCTTACTATACGGGAGTCAATTATGGAACGATTGATATCGACCGAATCTTGCGGATGCTGCGGCCGTACCGGGATCGGGTCGTCGTGAAGGAATCGGGCATGCACGCGGTGGAGGATTATCTCATGTCGCGGTATCAGATGTACTGGCAGGTGTATTTTCATCCCGTCACCCGAAGCTCCGAAATCATCCTGCGCCAAATCTTTCGCCGGGCCAAGGAACTGCATGACCGTGGATATGCTTTCCGGTTCATGATCGAACCGCTGCCTGCGCTGTTTTCGGGGAATATCGGCGTGCATCAATATCTGCGCCTTGATGAAGCCCTGATTCAAACGGCCTTTCTGCAATGGACGGAGGAGGAAGACCCGCTTCTTAGCGAATTATGCGGCCGTTTCATGCACCGAAAGCTCTACAAATATGTAGAAATCGACAACATCGATCTGGAAACCATCGACGGGATCCGCCAAGCGTTCCGCGCCGTGGGGCTGCAACCGGAATATGACCTGGAGATTGATTTTCCAACGGATCTTCCTTATGATAAGGTTCATTCCGATATGCCGCTTAACGAGAAACAGATTCTCCTTCTGGACCGGCATGACGAGCTGAGGGAAATCTCGGAGGTATCCGATATCGTACGCTCGATCAGCGGCATTCATAAAGGGCGGTACCATCTTTATTATCCGGAGGAGAAGGTGGGCCCGCTCCTGGGTCAAATGCCGGAGACGATAGCCGACGTTTTCAAACAACAGCATTAAATCAGGCAAAACAGGACAACCGTTAATCCCCTTGCATTCAACCAACTAATGGAAAATAGACGACATAGAAACGACAGGAAGGAGAGTGTGGATAGTATGCTGTTCGACACGCACACTCATATGGACGCTCCCCAATTCGACGAAGACCGGGAAGCTGCAATTCAGCGGGCGCTTGAAGCCGGCGTTACGCGGATGATCAATATCGGATTTAACCGGGAGACGATCCCGACCACGATGAAGCTGGCTGAGACTTATGATTTTATATATGCAGCGGTAGGCTGGCATCCTGTAGATGCGATCACCATGGAGGATCAGGACCTGGATTGGATCGCCTCTTTATGCAGTCACGATAAAGTGGTGGCAATCGGGGAGATCGGCTTGGACTATCATTGGGATACGTCCCCCAAGGAAGTACAGCACCGCGTGCTTCGGCGCCAGATCGGGCTTGCCCGGGAATTGAACATGCCCATTGTCATTCATAACCGGGATGCGCATGAAGATATCGTTAACATTTTGCGTGAGGAAAAAGCCTCCGAGGTCGGCGGTGTCATGCATTCCTTCTCCGGAAGCTGGGAAACGGCCAAAATGTGCCTGGATATGGGATTCCATATCTCGTTTGGGGGGCCGATTACGTTCAAGAATGCGAAGCAGCCCAAAGAGGTTTTGGCAAAGGTTCCGCTTGATCGATTATTGATCGAAACGGACGCGCCTTACCTGACACCTCATCCCTTCCGCGGGAAACGAAATGAGACCGCATATGTAAAATTGGTGGCGGAGGCGGCGGCCGAAATTAGAGGGTTGTCCTATGAGGAATTGGCCCAAATTACCACCAAAAATGCGCTGGAACGATTTGGTATTTAACGAAAACAAGAGCAAAAGCCATGAAAAAGGGAGCATTTTCGATTAATTAAAGTTTTTTAATCAGAAAAGGCGTTGATATTACAATATTTTAACCTTTTACTTGAGAAAATGTGGTTGAATGTCGCTTTACAACCTGCATACAAACAGGATATCATCTTTTCAGTGATAAGAAGCTGCGATGTGCAGATCGCAGCCGAATATTTCATGAACCGTCTCGCTTAATCTCCGAAATTCTGGAGAACGGGGGAACCGATACTGCGGTGCATACTGGTCTGGATGCACGAAGCTGTATTTGATTTCTTTTTCGGGTCTTTGGGGTGAATTTGAAGGATCTCGCCATGAGCGGGCATCCGGATATAGGGCGTCTCTCTTACGTCCGAACCCGACAGCTAACTCCGTAAGCGAAATAAGAGGGGAAATCTCGTGCATACCATTTCCATGATTTCATTCATCAGGAAGCCACGTTAGAGCCTCTAGTACTCTTTCAATGGCTTCTTTTATTTTTGAATAATGGAGACGGGTCCATCATACTCTTGGTAAACAGGAGGTGATGGCAGATGGACGGAAGACGGGAATTGACGCAGGGTGTAGATAGATAGCAGGGCGCCCTGTGAGAAAAATTGCTATAGTCACGTCAAATGCATTCATGCGTTTACCTAGACGGCGGGACTATGAAGGAGGATGGAATAGTGGGCATTTTTCAACCTGAAGAAACCCATGAATCACAATCATCCAGCATGTCTTACGCATTGAGATGGAAGCATGACAATTTGCGTCAACTGATGTTGCTCGGCGCCATGGGTGCCGTTACGGTATCACTTCTCATATCGTTGGTTGTACATGACCAGGCAGGCAAGGAAGTTCAGCTTGTCGTCGACGGCCGGGTCACTACGGTGGAAACACGTGGATCGTTGCTGCAGGAATTGCTGGATGAGCAAGCGATCACGTTGAGTCCCCAAGATCAAATTTCGATGCCCCTGAACGGCTCAATCCGGGACGGAGACCGAATTATTATTGACAGAGCTATTCCAGTCAACGTTACGGTAGGCAGCAAAACCAAAACCATATTTACATCCCAGGATACAGTTGATCATGTACTCAAAGAGGCTGGCGTTACGATCCAGGGTGAAGATATAGTACAACCGTCGCAAGACACGAAGCTGACCAGCAATATGAATATCAATGTCGTTCGCGTCACGAAGCAAAAAGTTAAGGAAACGGAAGATCGCGAATTCCGCGTGATCAAGACGGCCGATCCATCGCTTGAAAAGGGCGATAACCGCGTCATTCAGCGGGGCGAGTCTGGTCTTATGGTGAACCATTACGAGAAGGTCTACCACAATGGCAAGCTGGTTTCCAAGACTAAGGTCTCCCAACAAATCGAACGCAGAACGAAGGATAAAATCATTGCCGTAGGCACGAAAAAAGTGGAGAAGCCTGTTATCGTCCAGGCGGCAGCCACCGATGTAAAAGCTACACCGGCTAAATTGTCCGGCACGAAAAAAGTAACGACCGCCAAGGCTGTTGAGAACAACGTGGTTTCCCGCGCAGGCGTTGATTTTAAATACAAGAAGGTATTGAACAACGTGTCGATGACCGCGTATTCCGCCGAACAGCAAGGAATCGGTACGCGTACCGCATCCGGCACACGCGTTACGGAAGGTCGCACCATCGCCGTTGATCCTAATATCATCCCGATCGGATGGTGGGTTTACATCGAAGGCATCGGCTTCCGCCGTGCTGAAGATACGGGCGGCGCCATCAAAGGCAACAAAATCGATGTCTATTACGATTCGTTGAAATCGGCCATGAATTTCGGCCGGAAGAGCGGCCGCACCGTTTACGTGATCGGTCCGGTTAAACCTGAATTGAACTAGACGCATGAATTCCAATTTACTTTGCCATTCTAATGCTATACTATTTAGCTTATAATATATGATGATCAAGAAGAGGGAATATTTCCTCTTCTTTTGTTTTGTTAAGACCGGAGTAATCAAGGCTAAACGGGTTGAGCCTTAACGTTGTACAGGCCTGCTCTGCTTGGGAAGGAAGAGAACGAACGCATGATTAAAGAAGTGATTGTCGTGGAAGGCAGGGACGATACCGTTGCCATTAAACGGGCCGTAGAAGCCGACACGATCGAAACCGGCGGTTCAGCGATCAACAAACAAATCCTGAAGCGCATAGCGCTTGCCCAGGAGCGCAGAGGCGTTATCATATTGACGGATCCTGACCATGCGGGTGAACGAATCCGCAAAATCGTGGATCAGGGCGTACCCGGCTGCAAGCACGCCTTCATTCCGGAAGCGGATGCTACCCGGAAAGGGGATATCGGCGTGGAGAATGCCTCGCCAGAGGCGATACGGCGCGCGCTGGAGCGGGTTCACACGTCTTTTGAGGGTGCAGAGAGCCTGATCAGTTTGGAGGATATGCTGGAGGCAGGATTATCGGCTCACCCGGAGGCTGCGGCAAGACGGATGGCGATGGGTAATCTGCTGGGCATCGGATACTGCAACAGCAAGCAGTTCCATAAACGATTGGCCATGTTTCAAATATCGCGGGAAGAATTTCTGGCAGCACTTGCACAGCTGGAAGAAGGGGGCGTTTAGCTAATGAGTCGGATCGAGGATATATCAACACCAAGACGGACGAAGGAGATCATCTCGCGCCATGGATTCTCCTTCAAGAAGAGTCTGGGCCAGAACTTTCTCATCGATCAGAATATTTTGTATAAAATCGTGGAAGCTGCAGGACTGGATGAAGATAAGGGCGCGCTCGAGATCGGACCTGGCATCGGTGCACTGACGGAGAAGCTGGCACAGACGGCAGGAACCGTCACCGCGGTCGAAATCGATCAGCGCCTGATTCCCATCCTAAGGGAAGTCCTGGAGCCCTACGGGAACGTGAGGGTTCATCATGGTGATGTGCTGAAGGTGGATCTTCATGAGCTGTTCCGTCAGGATTTCGCGGACGTATCGAAGGTAAGCGTGGTTGCCAATCTGCCGTATTACGTGACGACGCCGATTCTCATGAAGCTGCTGGAGGAGAAGCTGCCGCTGGAGAACATCGTGGTGATGATTCAGAAGGAAGTGGCCGAACGGATGGCCGCTGCACCGGGAAGCAAGGATTACGGAAGTCTCAGCATTGCCGTTCAATACTACAGCGAGCCTAAGCTGGTCTGCATCGTGCCGCACACGGTGTTCATTCCGCAGCCGAACGTCGAGTCGGCCGTGATTCGCCTGGCGGTCCGGGAACAGCCGCCCGTCCGCGTGGAAGATGAACGATTCTTCTTCGAGGTGGTCCAGGCTTCATTTGCACAGCGACGGAAGACGATTGCCAACAATTTGAAGAGCCGGTTCTTCCCGGGTGAGGGACGTGAACGACTGGAGCAGCTGCTGCAGGAAGCAGGGATCGAGCCTTCACGGCGCGGAGAGACGCTTAGCATTGAGGAGTATGCGCGGCTTAGCAACGTGCTGTTCGGCGCCAATATCCGTTGACGCAGCCGTTCAGGGAGTCTCTGGAGCTTACGGATGGCCTCCGCGCGATAAATTGGCGCTGAACAAGAACCAATAGTCACAGTAGCCCATACCATAGGGTAGGGGTGATGTTGTGATGAACTTGGGAGACTTGGTCGTTCGTAAATCCTACGGCGGCGATGTAACGTTCCGGGTAGAAGGCATGCGGCAAAATAACAATATCGTCATCAAAGGGACGGAATTCCGGTTACTGGCCGATGCTCCCGTTGATGATCTGGTTACGGTCCCGCATCCCACCTTAAGCGAACGAACAAAGCAGGCGCAGATCAAAGCCAATGAATCGCTGGACCGCCTGCAGAAGCAAAGACAGGAGCAGAGCGAGCGTCAACTGGCCAGCCTGCGGCATACTGAAGGCGGCCAGCTTGCGGATAAAGGATACTTTGACGTGCCGGGCAAGGTGCTGCATTTGGATGGAGATCCCCAATATCTGAAGAAGAGCATGACCTTGTACAACCAGCTTCGGGTCCCAGCGGAAGGCCATTATATCAATGAGTCGGGGATGGCCGATTCATTATATCGTCTTCTTCCGCGGGTAAGACCTGATATCGTTGTGATCACGGGACATGATGGGGTTCTGAAGAGACGTCAGCCATACGATTTATATAGCCTGGACAGCTATAAGAATTCCCACAACTTCGTCACGGCGATTCAGGTGGCGCGTCAATATGAGCGGAACCTGGATTCCCTGGTCATCGTGGCCGGAGCGTGCCAATCGCATTTTGAGGCGCTGCTGCAGGCTGGAGCCAATTTTGCCAGCTCGCCGGGGCGAATCCTCATCCATGCGCTGGATCCCGTTTACGTCGCCGCTAAAGCGGCCTATACGTCGGTCCGGGATACCGTGAACATCCATGACGTGGTCCATCATACGATCAGCGGCAGCCAGGGCGTAGGCGGAATTGAGACGAGAGGCAGCTACCGGATCGGTCTTCCCAAGCTGCAGGATTTGTCCACCTTGAAGGTTACGCCTTCAGTCAGTTAGGCGCCTAATCCGTTCGATCAGAGGTCCAATAACCGCTGGAAAATGAACCAAGAAGAACCCCACACGCTGGGGTTTTTTTATTTTTCCTTTCCATTCGTTAAGAAAGTTGTCAAAAAAAATACATAAAGCTTGTCAATTTAGCACATATTAAAGCAAATGAGCGCGAGAATGGCAGGGTCAAAAAAAATACATTGACAATATATTTTTGATGCTGATATAATTAATGTTTTTGAATTGACAAATGATGTGATCTTCGGTATAATGGACAAGGAAAGAGGTGGTCGTCGACAATGGCTAAAAATGCGCTGTTGGAAATCAAACGCAGTCTCGATGCCCATTTAGGGCAAAAAATTACGCTTCGGGCAAACGGTGGCCGTCGGAAGACCGTCGAGCGTACTGGTGTTTTGGAAGAAACGTACCCTTCTGTTTTCATTGTGAAGCTGGACCAAGACCAGCAAACTTTTAAACGTGTGTCTTACAGTTATGCGGATATTTTGACCGAAACCGTGGAGATCATGGTCACCGGTGACGACAACGAGATGCGAATTACCTATATCAAGTCATAACGATACGTCATGAGAGCAGTCTCCGCTTACAGGGAGGCTGTTTTTTGTTGCCATCCTTCCGGAGGGATGACAAGGACGGGTTGAACGCATACTAAAGCTGCGCGAAGCTTATCCCAGCCGTTCTATACGCGGTGACGGAGACTTAAGCATGCGTAAGGCCCATGGAAGGCCGCTGCGTCGCGCAGGATGCTGTTCATGCCATACTCAATACATTTTCCAAGGAGGCGGGATTGATGAGCAGAAGAAGACGAAGCATCATGTCCGATCAATTGAAGACCGAATTGGCTAAAGAATTGGGATTCTACGACACCGTGGAAAAAGAGGGCTGGGGAGGCATTAAGGCCAAGGATGCCGGCAACATGGTAAAACGGGCGATTGAGCTCGCCGAGCGGGCAGCCCGCAAATCCGACCTGTAAGAGTATGGCCGCATCGCAGCAGGGTCTTCCGATTAAGCGGAAGGCCCTGTTTGTTTCATCTTTAGCTTCCTGACTCGCAGGAACAGCTTGCGTTATTCGCGTCGATAGGCGTTTTTCTTAAAGCCGGTGCATCGTAAACGTCATCAAACGGTCCCATGACTTCAAAGCCTGAGTTTGTTAATATAGAGGCATTAGATGTTTTTCCTCGAATATGTTAAGTTCAAGCATATGGGAAAAGCTAAGGATAGGTGAACGTTCTTGAAAATATACGAAAAAGCACCGGCCAAAATCAATTTGATGCTGGATGTACTCCATAAACGTCCTGACGGCTTTCATGAGGTAGAGATGGTCATGACGATGATCGACCTCGCCGATCGGCTCGAAATGTCCGAACAGAAGCGGGACACCATCATCATCACCTCGCAGGCAGGATACATACCGCTGGACGAGAAGAATTTGGCCTTTCAGGCAGCAAGACTAATCAAAGAGCGCTACGACGTGAAGAAGGGTGTACATATCCACCTGGACAAAAAAATTCCCGTTGCCGCGGGACTCGCAGGAGGCAGCAGCGATGCGGCGGCAACGCTGCGCGGCTTGAACCGCCTCTGGGGGCTCGGCATCCCCCAGCAGGAGCTGCTCGCGCTCGGTGCCGAGCTCGGCTCCGATGTGCCGTTCTGCGTGACCGGCGGCACGGCATTGGCTACGGGGCGCGGCGAAGTCCTCACGCCGATCCAGAATCCGCCGCAATGCTGGGTGATCGTGGCGAAGCCGCCGATCAATGTGTCGACGGCGGAGGTGTATGGCCGCTTGCGCAGCGAGCAAATTCAGTCCCATCCCTCGGCTGAGCGGATGGTGGACGCGCTGGCGCAGGGCAGCTTCCAGCAGACGTGCCAGTCGCTGGGCAACGTGCTGGAAGAAGTCACCTTGAAGATGCACCCGGAAGTTCAGCAGCTGAAGGAAGGTATGCTGAAATTGGGCGCTGACGGCGCGCTGATGTCCGGCAGCGGTCCTACCGTCTTCGGGCTGGTCTCCAAGGAATCCAAGGTGGCCCGGATTTACAATGGCCTTCGGGGCTTCTGCAAGGAAGTGTATGCCGTTCGCCTGCTCACTTAGAAACAGTTGGAATTGACAATTCGGGGGCGAATTGCAATCAAAGTTGTATAAATACGTACAAAAGTGTTATATTTAACATATAATATTCGGATTTAGCGAGGAACCCTAGGTGAAAAAATTAAAACGAAGCGAACGATTGGTCGATATGACCCAATATTTACTATCCAAACCGCATACGCTGATTCCGCTGACAACGTTCGCCGAGCGATATGGAGCAGCCAAGTCGTCCATTAGCGAGGATTTGGCGATCATTAAGGACGTATTTGAGAGCGAGGGGCTCGGAGAGCTTCAGACGCTGGCCGGCGCGGCCGGAGGGGTAAGGTACATTCCGAAGCTGCGCAGAGACCATGCCCTGCGCTTTGCGGAGGAGCTGTGCCAACAGCTTCAGCAATCGGATCGGATTCTGCCGGGCGGCTACCTGTACATGTCCGATCTGCTCGGACAACCTACGCTCATGAACGAAGCGGGCAAGATCATTGCGACGGCATTCTCCGACCGGGAGATCGATGTGGTCATGACCGTGGAGACCAAAGGAATTCCGTTGGCCTATGCGACGGCGGCGCAATTGAACCTGCCGGTCGTACTAGTTCGCCGGGACCATCAAGTGACGGAGGGGTCGGCCGTAAGCATCAATTATGTGTCGGGTTCGCACAAGAGCATCCATACGATGTCTTTATCCCGCCGGGCGCTCAAGGAACGCTCCCGGGTGCTGATCGTGGACGATTTCATGAAGGCAGGAGGCACCATTCAGGGGATGGTCGATCTGCTGGGTGAATTTAATGCCGAAGTCGCAGGCGTCGGGGTCCTCGTGGAATCGGGATCGGTAGAAACCGAGGAAAGACTCCTGGAGGACTATATTTCACTCGCGGTTTTGAGCGACGTAGACTCCAAAACCAAGAGAATTACCGTCAAACCTGGTAATTATTTCGAAAACTAGGCACGCGGTTTTTGTCGATATAATAGCGTTTTCATTCGAATTGGCACGAAGTCTGTCGAAAATATCACATTCTAAAAAAAATTCCTGTTTTTAGGACATTTTGCAGTAGAAAAAAGAAGGATTTCGGGTTTGCTGTGTGGAATTATACACCAAGTCTCTGATGGAAAAAGGTGGTGAACACATATGCAAATTACGGATGTCAGACTCCGCCGTGTTAACTCTGAGGGGAGAATGAAGGCAATCGCATCCATTACCATCGATAATGAATTTGTCGTTCACGACATTCGCGTCATCGACGGAAACAATGGAATGTTTGTTGCAATGCCGAGCAAACGCACTCCTGACGGAGAGTTCCGCGACATTGCCCATCCCATTTCTTCCGGTACCCGCGAGAAGATTCAATCGGCTGTATTGGCCGAGTATGAGCGAGCGGCTACTGAAGAAGAAGTGATTGAAGAAGGCGCTTAAGTTTTATAATTGGGGTTCAAGGAAAAGAGAGCCATACCTATGGCTCTCTTTTCTTTTTTTGTAGAATGATATATATTCAGTAGTGAGTTCAAGAGGAGGAGGCATGGCCCTTGAAAAGATTTGCTATTGTGCTCGCCGCTGGGCAGGGCAAACGTATGAAATCCAAACTATATAAAGTGCTGCATCCTGTTTGTGGCAAGCCGATGGTCGGACATGTGGTCCAAACGGTACAGCAGGTGAACTGCGAACGCAGTGTTGTGGTCGTTGGCCACGGCGCGGAAGCGGTTCGCACCTATCTGCAAGACGCAGCCGAGTATGTTCTGCAGGAGCAGCAGCTCGGAACGGGTCACGCCGTGAAGCAAGCCAAGGAACTGCTTGGCGGTGAAGAGGGATCCACGATCGTCATTTGCGGGGACACTCCGCTGGTGACGTCTGAGACACTGGAGAATCTTCTGAAGCTTCATGAAAGCAGCAACGCGGCCGCCACGGTGCTCACCGCGCATATGGATAACCCGAAAGGCTACGGCCGGGTCATTCGAGGCGAGGATGGAAGCGCGCTTCGGATCGTCGAACAGAAAGATTGCAGTCCGGAAGAGGACGCCGTCACTGAAATTAATACCGGAACCTATTGCTTTGACAATAAAAAGCTATTTGCTGCACTGGATAACGTAACCAACCAGAATGCGCAGCAGGAATATTACTTGACCGATTGCATCGGCATCCTGAAACAAGCCGGCGAGACCGTGCTTGCTTATCAGACGGATGACTACGCCGAATCGATTGGCGTCAACGACCGTCTGGCGTTGTCGGAAGCCGAAGGCTTCATGAGAGAGCGCATCAACCGCTCGCACATGTTGAACGGTGTTACCATCATTGACCCGGCTTCTACGTATATCGGAGCCGACGTTCAGATTGGTTCGGATACCGTGCTTTATCCCGGTACCGTTCTGAAAGGGAACACGGTAATCGGCGAAGACTGCGTCATCGGGCCGGACACCGACATCGAGGACTCCGTTATCGCGGATGGTGCCAGCGTCAAACATTCGGTGCTCAGCAGCGCTGAAGTCGGCTCCCGAACCTCGGTAGGGCCTTTTGCTTATCTCCGTCCGGGGGCAAAACTCGGAGCTGACGTGAAGGTGGGCGACTTCGTCGAAGTGAAGAACGCGACGATTGACGACGGCTCTAAGGTATCCCATCTCAGTTATGTTGGCGATGCCAAAGTCGGCAAAAACGTCAATATCGGCTGCGGTGCGATTACAGTCAACTATGATGGTTATAATAAGTCCATTACCGAGATTGAAGATGATGCATTTATCGGCAGCAACGTGAATTTGATTGCACCGGTGAAGGTGGGCAAGGGCGCATTCGTTGTTGCAGGCTCGACCATTACGCATTCCGTCTCGGACAATGATCTGGCCATCGCCAGACAGCGTCAGGAGAACAAGCCAGGGTACGCAGAGAAGATCCGGGCACGCGCCATCGCCAAGAAGAACAAGAAATCGTAATTATCCCTGCTTCTCTTTTCCAAGATAAGAAGCGGTGATCGGATAGCCTAATTCAACGAACCAGCACGGAGGGTTTTTATTCTATGACTTATCTTGATTCTAAATTAAAAATATTCACGTGTAATTCCAATCCTAAACTTGCCCATCAAATCGCTGATTACATCGGCATTCCGATGGGAGAGTCGCATACAACCAGCTTCAGTGACGGCGAGATTCAAGTTAAGCTCTCCGAGAGCGTACGGGGTTGTCATGTCTATATTGTGCAGTCCACTTGCTTGCCGGTGAATGATAACCTGATGGAACTGCTGGTTATGGTGGATGCGCTCAAGCGGGCATCCGCGAAGAGCATCAACGTGGTTATTCCGTATTACGGATATGCCCGTCAAGACCGTAAAGCGCGTTCGCGGGATCCGATCACCGCTAAGCTGGTTGCCAACCTGATCGAAAAGGCAGGGGCTCATCGCGTCATTACGATGGACCTGCATGCGATGCAGATTCAAGGATTTTTCGATATTCCGGTGGATCATTTGCTTGGCGTGCCGATCCTTGCCCAATATTTCCGTTCGAAGCAGATCGAGAACCCGGTCGTTGTATCTCCGGATCACGGCGGCGTGGTTCGCGCGAGAAAGCTTGCTGATTTCCTGAATGCCCCGCTGGCGATTATCGATAAACGCCGGCCGGAGCCGAATGTCAGTGAGGTCATGAACATTATCGGGAATATCGAAGGCAAGACCGCCATTTTGATCGATGACATCATCGATACCGCCGGAACGATTGTGCTGGGTGCCAATGCGTTGATGGAAGGCGGCGTGAAGGAAGTCTATGCGTGCTGTACGCATCCGGTTCTCTCGGGCCCTGCCCATGAGCGTCTGGAAAACTCCCCGCTGAAGGAAGTTGTCGTAACGGATACCATTCCGATCACCAATCCGAACCCTAGCAGCAAACTGACGGTACTGTCGGTTGCTCCGTTGATGGGTGAAGCCATCATCCGGGTTCACGAGGAATTGTCGATCAGCAAGTTGTTTGAAATAGAATAATAAACCGTGTAAAAGGCAGGGTTACATCTCCTCATGAGGGAAATGTAGCCCTTGTCGGCTATGACGGCATTACGGCCCTTGTCAGATGCAGATGGACAGCCATCAAGAAAACGTTTTCAAAATCATGACCTGCCAATATCAGGGCGACGTCCATCCCCTGTCAGTATCCGGGCCTGGAGATGAAAGTGAACGTACTCCGGTTGTACAGCGTTCCCTCAAGCTCGACAAAATAGGCGTCGACCGCAGTGATCAGACCCACGTCGATGTGACAACCGAGTTCATAGACCTGAACAGGGATGCCATGCTTCATATGGTATTGAAAATGGCTGTGATGCGTTAATTTCTGTTCGAAAGCTTTCAATGCCGATTCACCTTCTTATGAGGGCATAACGCCAATAGGTTTTGTTCATATTGTACTCAGAAATGCGCAAAGAAGAAAGTATAAATCGTGAAAGGAATCAACCTGTGATGAAATGGATTGTCGGACTGGGCAACCCCGGTCCCAATTATGAGAAGACACGCCACAATGTTGGATTCATGGCATTGGATGCCCTCGCAGAGCGCCATGGCCTGAAGTTCAATCAGAATAAATGCAAATCGGTCATCGCCGAAGGAATGATTGGCGGCACCAAAACCGTCCTGATCAAACCGATGACGTTCATGAATCTCTCGGGCGAGGCAGTGCGTGCTTATATGGATTATTATAAGGTGAGCCTGGAAGACATGATTGTGGTTTATGATGATTTGGATACCGTCGTCGGTAAAATCCGCCTGCGGTATCAGGGCAGCGCCGGAGGACATAACGGCATCAAGTCCATCATTCAGCATACCGGGACCCAGAGCTTCAACCGGGTCCGAATGGGCATTTCGAGACCCGAGCCGGGTTATGCGATTGTCGACTACGTGCTCGGGACGTTCCCGAAGAAGGAGCGCGAACAGCTGCTGCACATGGTGGAAGAGACCTGTGACGCACTGGAATTCAGTTTGGGTCATACCTTTGAGCAGACTATGGCGAAGTTTAACAAGTCGTAGAAGAGCAACATAGATGAGGAACATAGATGAGGAACATAGATGAAGTATCCCGGTAAGATGACTCCGAGGCATTCGATAATGGGGACATCCGGGTCTTAAACAAGGGAAATCCGGACATACTGAAGGTAATATACGACCTTCAGGAGGCATATGATGGCGATAACCTATGTTTGCAGACATTGTCGAGCGTTCCAGGGCCGCATCGATTCCCATGATGTATCCGAAGCCCGTCTCGGATTTGATTCCTTGACCCCTGAGGAACGCAGGGATATAATAGCGTATGATTTTAACGGAGAAGTGATGGTTCGGGTAACCTGCGATCATTGCAGGGAAGCGCTCGAGGCCCATCCGGAACTCAGCCTTTTGGCAAACCCCCTGCAATGAGAGTATAATGGGGTACACGACGTTTTTTCGTAGATGACATACAGCGGCAGAGCCTGCCGCTGCTTTAGCCTTGGCAGTTTTGCTCAAGGCTTCTTTTCGGTTATAATTTTTCGGCAATCGTCTAAAATTCCATGAGAAATAGAGTCTAGGAAATTCATTTCTTTTGCATAAGAGAGGTGCCCCTTTTGTTACAAGCACTTATTGATGTATTTTCGAAGGATTCGGACTTCAAATCCATAACGTCTGGCGTTCATGCCGGCATGAGGGAGCAATTGATCTCCGGTCTTTCCGGGTCGTCCAGGCAGATCTTAATGGCTGCCCTGCACCAGGACCAGCAGCGCCCGCTGCTCGTGGTCACTCATAATATGTTTTCAGCCCAGAAAATCGCAGATGATTTACAGGAAGCGCTGTCATCGGATCAAGTGCTGTTATACCCTGCGAATGAACTGGTGGCGGCGGAGTCGGCCGTTTCAAGCCCCGAGACTCTGGCGCAGCGGATCGATGTGCTCGTCCGTTGTGCAAGAGGATTCCGGGGTATTGTCGTTGCGCCATTTTCCGGCGTGCGCCGCCTTCTCCCCGCTCCCGAGGTGATGTCCGATGCCCGAATCATGCTTCACGACGGCGGGACCCTCGTGTTGGACGCCTTCCTCAACCGGATGATCGAGATGGGGTACGAACGCGTGGAACGGGTAGAGCGCCGCGGCGAGATGAGCGTCCGCGGGGGGATCATCGACTTCTACCCGATGACAACGGCCATGGCGTACCGCGTCGAGCTGTTTGATGAGGATATCGACTCGATCCGAACCTTTGATCCGACGGATCAGCGCTCCATCGACAAGGTCCGGGAGGTCATGATCACACCGTGCAAGGAAATCATTGCGGATGCGGAGCGGCTCAGCCGCACGGCGGATACGGTGGTCCGCCTGCTGGAGGCGCAGCTTGAACGCATGAGCGACCGTCAGGCCAAGCTCCGCCTGCGGGATGAAATACACCGGGAAGTCGAAATGCTGCGCGAGCGGATCTACTTTCCTGAAATCTATAAATATATCTCCTTGTTGTATCCGGAGAAGACCAATCTGTACGATTACATGCCGAAGGATACGATTCTGATCATGGATGAGCCTGCCCGTCTGCTGGAAACAGCCAAGCAGTTGGAGCGGGATGAAGCGGAATGGAATTTGCATCTGATGCAAAACGGCAAATCGCTGCCGGATCTGCCGTTGTCCCTGGATACGGAGGAGCTGATTTATCAGCATCCTTACCAGAGTCTGATGATCTCCATCTTCCTGCGCCAGGTGCCGAGAATGCAGCCGCAGAATATCGTCAATGTCATTACGCGCGGCATGCAGGATTTCCATGGCCAGATGAACGTGCTCAAGGCCGAGATGGAACGCTGGAAGAAGTCAGGCGTCCAGGTCATGATGCTTGCCGGCGATGCGGAGCGGATGGACCGGATGCGGCGGGTTCTGCAGGACTACGGCATCGAAGAACCGGTTATGCTGGAAGGCCATCTCCAGAACGGCTTCGAGATGCCCTCGGTTCACGCGGCCATTATTACGGAGAGCGAGATGTTCTCCTCAAAGCAGCGAAAAACACGCAAAACCACGAAGAATATGGACAACGCCGAGCGCATCAAGAGTTATACGGAGCTCAAGGTCGGCGATTATGTAGTGCATCAAAACCACGGCATCGGGAAATATATGGGGATCGGGACGCTCGAAATCAACGGAATCCATAAGGACTACATGCATATTCTCTATGCTGGGGGCGATAAGCTGTCCGTTCCGATCGAACAGATCGATCTCATCCAGAAATATGTAGGTTCCGAGGATAAGGAGCCGAAGGTTTACAAGCTGGGCGGAAATGAATGGACGCGGGTCAAGAACAAGGTTCGTTCCTCCGTTCAGGATATCGCCGACGATCTGATCAAGCTGTATGCCGAGCGTCAGTCTGCGCCGGGGTACGGATTTGAGAAGGATACGTCCGAGCAGCAGGAATTCGAGGACATGTTCCCTTATGATGAAACCCCCGATCAGCTTCGGGCCATTACCGAAATCAAAAAAGACATGGAGCAGAACCGGCCGATGGACCGGCTCTTATGCGGTGACGTCGGTTACGGGAAAACGGAAGTGGCGGTTCGCGCTGCATTCAAGGCGGCGATCGAAGGCAAGCAGGTTGCGGTGCTGGTACCGACCACGATTTTGGCCCAGCAGCATTACGAGACGTTCCGGGAGCGCTTCGCCAATTACCCGATCAATATCCAGGTGTTGAGCCGTTTCCGCAGCCGGAAGGAACAGAATGAGACGATCAAAAAAGTGAAGCAGGGCTCGGTCGATATTCTGATCGGCACACACCGACTCCTGTCCCAGGATATTGTGTTCAAGGACCTGGGGCTGCTGATCGTGGATGAGGAGCAGCGCTTTGGCGTTACGCATAAGGAAAAATTGAAAAAGCTGAAGACCAATGTCGACGTGCTGACGCTGACGGCAACGCCGATTCCGCGCACGCTGCATATGTCGATGCTCGGCGTTCGGGACTTGTCCGTGATCGAGACGCCGCCGGAGAACCGTTTTCCGGTGCAGACGTATGTCGTGGAGCATAGCCAGACCTTGGTGCGGGAAGCCATTGAACGGGAGCTGGCCCGAGGTGGCCAGGTATACTATCTCTACAATCGGGTTCAAGGGATCCAAGAGATGGCAGCCCAGATATCGATGCTGGTGCCGGAGGCCCGCGTAGGCGTAGGGCATGGCCAAATGTCGGAAACGGAGCTGGAGAAGACCATTCTCGATTTCCTGGACGGCGAATACGACGTATTGGTGAGCACAAGCATTATCGAGACGGGTGTCGACATTCCGAATGTCAACACGCTTATCGTGCACGACGCCGACAAAATGGGCCTCTCCCAGCTGTACCAGCTGCGTGGGCGCGTCGGACGTTCCAACCGGATCGCGTATGCCTATTTCACGTACCAGCGGGATAAGGTGCTGACCGAAGTAGCCGAGAAGCGGCTGCAGTCGATTAAAGAGTTTACGGAGCTGGGCTCCGGATTCAAGATTGCGATGCGGGACTTGTCGATCCGCGGAGCGGGCAACTTGCTCGGGGCGGAGCAGCATGGCTTCATCGCTTCGGTCGGGTTTGACCTGTATTCGCAGATGCTGGCAGAGGAGATTCAGAAACGCAAAGTCAGCATGCTGGGCGAGCCGTCATTGCCGTCGAAGGACTGGAACACGTCCATCGATTTGGGGATTGACGCTTACCTGCCGTCCGATTACATCTATGACAGCATTCAGAAGATCGAAATTTATAAAAAAGTGGCCGTCGTTTCCTCGATCGACGAATCGGCTGAGCTTGAGGACGAGCTGCTTGACCGCTTTGGCGAGCTGCCGCTGGCGGTAAGCAACCTGCTTGCCGTATCCCGTTTGAAGGTATATGGCCGTACGTACGGGATCGATTCCATTACCCAGCGCGGGGACGACGTTCTCCTGCAGTTTTATGAAGGGCAGGATAAAGCGGTGGACACCGCAGGGCTTGCGCAAATTGGAAATCAGTTCGAAAGACGTGTACAATTTGAACAAGGGCCGGCGATGGCCATTCGAATCAAAGGCAAGGGACTATCCGATCAACAACTGTTAGAATTGCTTGAGCAATTCCTGGAGGCTGCAAAAGGGCCATTCAACCTGAAGGGAGAACTACAAAATGCCGTCAAGAAATAATAAGGCATGGAAGACGTTTATTGTATCGATCACAGCTGTACTATCCATGTCGATGATCGCTGCGTGCGGAAACGACAAGACTAAAGGTGCCGAAGAAGATAACAGCAAAGTCATTGTCAAATATAAGGGTGGAGAAATTACCGAGAAGGAATTTGACCTGGAACAGCGCATGATTCAGTTCATGTCCCCGGAATATGCCCAATTTTTGCAAATGGATGAATTTAAGGAGTATTTGGCGAAACAGGGGGTAGCGTATGAGTACCTGTACGCCAAAGCTGACGATAAAGCCAAGGAAGCTGCCGAGAAGCAAACGGATGATTTGTTAAAGCAGCAAAAAGCCGGAATGGGCGAGGAACAGTTTAAATCTGCTCTGGAATCTCAAAAATTGACGGAGGACGACCTGAAGAATTATATGCTTCGCGTCATGACCGTCATGGAGCATGAGAAGAATCAGGTAACCGAAGAGGATATCAAGAAGGAATTCGATGCGAACAAGAAGGACTATACCAACATTAGCGTTCGTCATGTCCTGATTGCTTTTCAAGATGCCGAAGGCAAGGAGAGACCGGAGGGCGAGGCGCTCAAAATTGCCAAGGAAGTACAGTCCAAGCTGAATAAAGGGGAGGATTTTGCTGCTTTGGCGAAGGAATATTCCCAGGACCCGGGCTCCAAGGACAGCGGAGGCCTGTATGAGAACAAGCCGGCAGGCAGCTGGGTGCCTCAATTTAAGGAAAAGGCTTTAACGCTGGAACTGAACAAAATCAGCGATCCGGTAGAAACCGATTACGGCTACCATGTCATGAAAGTGGAGAAGCGCGAGGAAGTGACGTATGACAAGCTTCCAGCCGATCAGAAGGAAGGCATTCGTAGCGAACTGGCTTCGGCGAAGATCGACAACTTTATGCAGAATGAACTCAACAACCTGATTGAGAGCATGAACCTTCCGAAGAGCGAGAATGCGGACAAGCCTGCCGAAGGCACGGGCGACCAGAAGACGGACGGCACGACCGACAAACCGGCAGAGGGCGACCAAACACCGGATGCAGGCAAGGAAGATACGGGTAAATAAGCCCGTGGCCCGTGGACCGGCATCGGCACAAGGATATTGTGCTGCGAGTGATGCCAAATCGACGGCCAGCGTGATGATGAAATGGCGTGATCCTGTGAATCCATAACGTGCGATGCGCGCGTTATGGATTTTTTCTCCCCCCGGGCGGTGAAGTCGCTCCTGACGAGATTTATTTTTGGATTTCGCAACCAACAGAGGGTAGATGATGTATAAGGAATTGGGAATGGATGAATACTATGGTCAGACATTAACTCTTATATACCTGGGGACATCCTCTTCCCGAATGGAACAGTAGTTGAAAAATCTTCTTATGAAAGTGGGGCAACAAGTGACATGAAAGCTACTGGTATCGTCCGCCGTATTGATGACCTCGGGCGCGTGGTCATTCCAAAAGAAATTAGACGCACACTGCGGATTCGCGAAGGCGACCCGCTCGAAATCTTCGTGGACCGGGATGGCGAAGTCATTCTGAAGAAATATTCACCGATCGGTGAATTGGGCGATTTTGCGAAGGAATATGCAGAGTCCCTTTATGAGAGTACAGGCCACATCACGATCATATCGGACCGTGATACGTTTATCGCCGTTGCAGGCGGCTCCAAGAAGGAGTATTTGGACAAGCCGATCGGCAACCTTCTTGAAAACTGCATGGAAAATCGCAAGACGGTACTGGAAAGCAACAACGGTACGTATGAGATCAGCAAAGACAATCCGGAAGCGTTGTCCGCTTTTGTCGCCGCGCCTATCATTGCAGGAGGAGACCCGATTGGCAGCGTCGTGCTGCTGAACAAGGACGAATCCGTGAACATGGGCGAGATGGAAGTGAAAATGGCTGAAACTGCCGCAGGTTTCCTCGGCAAGCAAATGGAACAGTAGACGAGGACATCGTTCCTTGGATGGAGACTCCCGCTGAACGTTGATCACAGGGTCAATCGGCAGCCGGGAGTTTTTGTTTGTCCGGTCGATTTTTGTGCCACTCTCCCCCCCTTGGTTATAATGGAGGTACGCATGGCAGCGTCTGCATGAGGATCGGCTTGCGATGCGAAAGAAGAGACTAGGGGATTGGAAGAGGATATGAAACCAGATCAAACCGGGGCAAGGCTGCTGCAGGGAGCGTTTATCCTCAGCGCAGCCGCCATTCTGTCCAAGCTGATTGGCACGAAGCAAAAAATACCGCTGCAAAACATGGGCGGCGATGCCGTCTTTGGCATCTACAACACGGTTTATCCGTTCTATATGATGATCATTACGATCGCGGCGATCGGCTTTCCCGCGGCCGTATCCAAGTATGTGGCAGAGTATGAGGCGGAAGGGCGCACTCGGGACGGTCATCGGCTGCTGCGGTTGTCCTCCGCCGCGCTGGTGCTGTTCGGTTTGATCCTCGGTTTCCTGATGTACGCCTGCGCTCCGTGGATCGGGAAGTGGATCGGCAGCAGCCAGGTAATACCGGCTCTCCGCGCAGGAGCTTTGGCGCTTGCCTTCGTGCCCTGGATGTCGGTACTGCGCGGTTACTTTCAGGGGCTGCATAATATGGTGCCGACGGCCATCTCCCAGATTACGGAGCAGATGGTCCGCGTCGGGGTCATGATCGTGCTGCTGCTCTACCTGATCCGTGTCGGCGCCGATGCCGACGTGATTGCGGCGGGGGCGCTGCTTGGATCTGCTGCCGGCGGTGCCGCCGGGCTTTTGGTGATGGGGATCTACTGGCGCAAGCATATCCGGGCATCTCGGAGCGCTTCGCGGGGAACAGCAAGGCACGAATTCGGAGAGTCCGGTATGAACAAAACGGAGATGCGTGCCGATGTAACTAAAGAGGGAGCAGGTGTTCTGCTTGGCCGCCTGCTCGCTTATGGCATCCCGGTCTGCCTCAGTCTGCTGGCGGTTCCGCTGATCGGACTGGTGGACACCTTCACCGTGCCCCGGCTATTGGCGTCCGGCGGACTTGGCGAATCGCTGGCCATGGCGGAGTTTGGGGTCTATAACCGCGGCCTGCCGCTGGTCCAGCTGGTTACGATGCTGGCCGCTTCCTTGTCGGTGCTGTTCATCCCTGCGTTGGCGGAAGCCAAGTTCAAGGGAGAATCGGACCGGGTCGCAAGCCAAAGCCGCATGGCCCTTCGCTGGTTCTGGCTGATCGGCATGACGGCCTCCGTAGGCCTGGCTGTGCTCGCTGAGCCGATCAATATCATGCTGTATGAGGATGCCGCAGGTACGGGCACGATGCAGGTGATTGCCTTTACAGCGGCCGGGGGGACGCTGAGCACGATTACGGCAGCGCTGCTCCAGGGCATCGGCATGGTCAAGGGGCCGGCGATTCACCTGCTGGCTGCGGCAGGTCTGAAACTGCTGCTCAACCTGCTGCTGGTGCCGCAGTTCGGCATTACCGGCGCGGCCATCGCCGGCGTGGCAGCGCATCTGACCGCCGCCGCGCTCAACCTCGCGCTGCTCTCGCGAAGGGCCGGCGCCCGCCTTGACGCCGGCGGGATGCTCGCGAGGACGCTGCCGGTCCTCGCTGCGGTGGCGCTGGCCGCCTGGGGCGCAGGTGCCGCGTCCGGCGGCCTTCTGGGGGCGGCCGGCGTAGCTCCGGGCCGCCTGACCCACGCGGTCGCGAGCCTGAGCGGCGTCGCGGCCGGCTGCGGCGCCTTCCTCATCGGCGCCGCGCTCACGAAGCTCCTCACCGAGGAGGAGCTTCGGATGCTGCCGAAGGTCGGAAGACCGCTGGCAGCCTTCTTGCGGGCCCTGCGCGTGCTGCGCTGAACCGGGCAGACGTGCAGATGTTTGATCTTCTGTGATATAGTAGTGTACGATAACGACGTCGACAAGGCGGACGAAGACGAAAGGAAGTAGCTTATGAGTGCATCCATTACGGTGGTCGGCTTGGGTTCCGGCAATCCGGATCGATTGACGATAGGCATCATCAAAACCATGCAGCGGGCATCGAAGGTGTATGTGCGCACATTATCCCATCCCGTCATGGCTGCGTTGAAAGAGTTCCAGGTACAGCCGGAATCGTTTGACCATGTGTATGAAGCGCATGACACTTTTCCCGAGGTGTACGAATCCATTGCAGCCGCTCTAATCAATTTGGCCAAAGCCGCCGAGGACGACGAGCGCGAGATCGTCTACGCGGTACCCGGGCATCCGATGGTAGCGGAAGCAACGGTCCGGCTATTGCGCGAGCGATGCCCCGGAGAGAATGTGACGCTTACGGTGCTCGGCGGCGAGAGCTTTCTGGACGAGGCCTTCGTCCGCCTTGGTTTCGATCCCATTGAGGGCTTCCAGCTGCTCGATGCCGCTGAGCTTCGGGCAAGCGTCATCCAGCCGCAGCTGCATACCCTGATCGGCCAGGTGTATGACATGTTTACGGCCTCGGAAGTGAAACTGGCGCTGATGGAGCTGTATCCGGACGATTATCCGGTCATTGTCGGCCATGCGCTGGGCGTTGAGGGCGAGGAAGCGATCCAGCAAGTGCCGCTCTTCGAGCTCGATCGCATCGACGGCTACGGCAATTTGTCGTTGATCTATGTACCCCGAAGCGATGACAGCAATCTAAGGCAGCGGACGTTTGCGAGGCTTCATGAGATCGTTGGCATTCTCCGCAGTCCCGAAGGCTGTCCGTGGGACCGTGAGCAGACCCACGAATCCATCCGCAAAAATCTGATCGAAGAAACCTACGAGGTTTTGGAGACGATTGACGAGGATGATCCCGAGCATATGCAGGAGGAACTCGGCGACCTGCTCCTGCAGATTATGCTGCATTCCCAGATGGAAGAAGAGCTGGGTACCTTCACGGTGTATGACGTCATTCAAGCCCTGAATGACAAGCTGATCTTCCGCCACCCGCATGTTTTTGGCGAGAGCAGCGCCAAAGACGCGGAATCCGCCCTGCAGAACTGGGAGCAGATGAAGGCGGAAGAGAAACGACGCAAGGGGCTCTCCCCGGAGAAAGCCTCGGCGCTGGACGGCATCCCGCGGGACCTTCCCGCCTTGATGAAGGCGTACAAGCTCCAGAAGAAGGCGTCCAAGGTGGGCTTCGATTGGGATAACATCGACGGCGTATTCCAGAAGATTGAGGAGGAGCTCGGTGAGCTGCGGCAAGCGGTGACGGAGGGTCAATCCGACGAGGATACGGCGCTTGAGCTCGGCGATCTGTTGTTCGCGGTTTCCAATGCGGCAAGATTCATCGGCGCGGATCCGGAAGAGGCGCTTTCGAGAACGAACCGGAAGTTTATTCGTCGCTTCAGCTACATAGAGGAGCAGCTTGCCGCCCAGGGCAAAACCCTGCAGGAAAGCACCTTGGACGAGATGGAAGCCCTGTGGCAGTCCGCCAAAACGGGATCGGCGCATCACGGCGGTATCAAAGAGTGAAAAAACGCATCTTTTCACGTAAAAAATAAAAAAATAGGGATATGCGGCAGGAATTCCGCAAGGCATCCAGAATAATCATTAATGGTGAAATCTTGCAGAGTGCAAGGCGGTATAACCGAATAACCGTAAATCTTATATTTTTCTGATAATTGGGAGGATTTAATTCATGAACAAAACAGATCTGATCAACAACATTTCCGGTAAAAGTGGATTGACTAAAAAAGACGTAGAGAACGTCCTGAACGGCTTCCTTGGCGAAATCACGGAAGCTTTGGCTAATGGCGATAAAGTTCAATTGATCGGCTTCGGTACATTCGAAACTCGCAAGCGCGCTGGACGCACAGGCCGCAACCCGCAAACAGGCAACACGATCGAAATTCCAGAATCCAACGTGCCTGCGTTCAAGGCAGGTAACAAGCTTAAAGAAGCTGTAAAATAATGCGCGTCGATAAATTCCTGAAAGTATCAAGGTTAATCAAGCGGCGTACCGTAGCGAAAGATGTATCGGATCAAGGCCGGGTGCTGATCAACGGCCGCGAGGCCAAGCCGAGCAGCACGGTTAAAGTGGGCGATGAGATCACCGTCCAGTTTGGCCAGAAGCTGGTGACTGTCCGGGTCGAGCGTCTTACCGAGACAACCCGTAAAGATGAGGCGACCAGCCTCTATACCTTGGTCAAGGAAGAACCGATCGTTAAAGATCGCGGATTGGACTGGTAAACAGCCCGAGCCGTTCCATGCAAACGTCCCTCTCACCATAAGGTGGGGGGGACGTTTCTGTTTTCATCCTGGCGTGTATATATGTACGGGAGATCCGGGCTCCCGTTCGTTTATGAAGCATCCCGGCTGCTTTCCGATCTTTCATGAAGGTGTGCGCCGCTTCCGGTTCTAAAGACAGGCACCTCCCCATAAGCTATTGTTAAAAGGAGGGGTACATGCCATGATCGACCAAGGGAAGGGCAAGTTTCATGATCTGCGGATGCAGAACCGGAAGCTGCTGGACATTACGGGTGTCCAAAACGTGGAGAGCTTTGACAGCGAAGAATTCCTGCTTCAGACCGAGCTTGGGCATCTGACCATTCGGGGGCAAAATTTACATATTAAAAATCTCAGCCTGGAAGAGGGGCTTTTGTCGATTGAAGGTCAGGTGCACTCCCTGATATATTTGAATCCCGGTTCGCAGACCAAGAACAAGAGTCTGCTGGGCAAGCTGTTTAAATGAATCCCAGCGTACAATGGATCACGCTGCTCTGGATGCTCTTCTCCGGGGCAGCGATGGGAGTCGCCTTCGACAGCTACCGGGTGCTGGCAGGGCAGCTCCGTTTCCCGCAATGGTCCAAGCATGCCCTGGACTTCCTTTACTGGATTGCGGCAGCCTTCTTCATTTTTCGCATGTTATACATGACCAATGACGGGCAGCTACGCTTTTATGTGTTTGTGGGGCTATTTATAGGGGTTTGGATCTATTTTTTATTATGGAGTGTCATAACCCAGCGTTTTGTGGTAATGTTAATTCAAGTGACAAAAGGCTTGCTGTCCTTTTTGTACAAGCTGTTCCGTATGCTATTATGGAATCCGATCAAAGGAATCCTGATGCTGGGCTTAGGGCTGTTAAGGTTTCTATGGAAGTTTCTCCTGTCGCTGTTGCGTTTAATCCTTAAATGCCTCATGCCTTTTTGGCGACTCCTGAAATGGATGCTGAGACCGATCACATCCAGGGTCAGGCTGCCGGCATGGAGCAGGCAATTAGCGAACAAGGTTATCAAGGCGTGGAAGCGCTGGTTTTAGGAGGTATGGTCATGGGAAGATTTGCTGATCCATCGAAGCAGGCTCCCCAACAAACCAAGACAAAGAACAAAGGCGCCCGCCGGCGTAAGAGAATGTTTGTGGCGATGATGGCGCTGTTTTTGATCTGGGCAGGATCAACGCTCTGGTCCCAGAATGACCGCATCCGTAATCAGAACGAAGCGCTAGCTCAGAAGCAAGAGGATTATAAGTCCGTTGAACAGTCGCTCATCCAGATTACTCACGAAGTGGAGCGATTGAAGGACCCAGAATATATCGGGCAGATTGCCCGCAAGAAGTTCGGATTGTATCTGCCGAATGAAACGCCGATCATTCAGCCCCAAAATTCGGGCGAATCGCCGTAATTAGGCATGACAGACGTCTGTTGACCTTGTTTAGGTCATTATCGTATAATCAAATCACCGCAGCGCGATTTCTAAATCGGACTGTATATTTTTAAGGGAGGATCATTTTATTCTATGGCAATTGAAGTGGGCACCAAGTTAGAGGGCAAGGTGACAGGCATAACGCATTTTGGAGCATTTGTGGATCTGTCAGGAGGTGTCACGGGTCTCGTTCACATCTCGGAAATCGCCGACAACTACGTTAAGGATGTCAACGATCATTTGAAGATCAACGATGTCGTTACCGTGAAGGTGATTAATGTCGACAAGGACGGCAAGATCGGTCTTTCGATCAAGCAGGCTGTCGACAAGCCGGCTTCCGAAAGTCGTCCACCCCGCGCACCAAGACCGGAACGCAGTGGAGGCGGCGGAGAACGATTCGGAGGTGGCGGTGGAGGAGGATTCAACCGCGAACGCGGTGGACGCCCGTTTAAGCCTGCGGCCAACAAGCCTTCATTTGAGGATAAAATGTCACGCTTCCTGAAAGACAGTGAAGAACGAATCTCTTCGCTCAAGAAGAATACGGAAGGCAAACGCGGCGGACGCGGAGCCAAACGTATGTAATTCGATAAAATATAAACTGACCGCAGAGGGAAATTGCCTTCTGCGGTTTTTTTGTCGTTGCATCCAAGGGTACGACAGGTTCCTACGCATTTTACGGCGCCAACCTGCGGAATGAACGCGGGATGGCCGCCTCAATTCGGGAAATGATCCGCCCGAACGCCCCAGGCTAGACCTGCGGAAACCCGGCTGGGCGCGGGGGATGAGCGGTCGTTTCCCGAACGTTCGCAGGGCACGTTGATTTTGTCGGAAATTTCTTTGGGGCTTGTCCGGTGTTCTGACAAACTTTCCGAAACGGGGGTTTTATAATGGGACCAACAAATTCGTGAAGAATGGGGTGCCAGCGTAATGGATAAAAGAAATCTGGTGATGTTTCCGGGTACTGAGGCAGTTAAAGGGGGAGCGGGTTCCATTCGTGCCCGCGTGGCGGAACGGTTAGGGCAGCTGCCTTTCCTGCAGCGTCCCATCCACTTCCTGGCCGCAAAGAAGTGGATGATCCTGCTAACCTTCATGGGTTTTCTGCTCGGACGAGCTATGATTCTGGGGGAACTTTCTCCATTTGCAGTCGCCTATTTCGCAGTCATCGCCTTTATGCGACGCGATGTTTTGCTGCCGGTAGGCGCAGCGATCGTTGCAGGAAGTTTATTTGCGTCCTTTCCGGTGGCATGGATGGTGCCGGCAGAGATTTTGATCTTTTATTTTATGATGCGGGGATTGGAGACATATGATCGGGCGGAATTGTCTTATGCACCGTTGATGGTATTTGTCTCCACCTTCTTTGTGAACCTGTTCAGCGTCCTTATCGGACCAAGCATTACCTGGTACTCCATGATGATGCTCACCTTGAATGCCGTACTCAGCTTCGTGTTAACGCTGGTCTTTATCCAGGCGATTCCGGTGCTGACGCTTCGTAAAAAAACGCATGTTCTTCGTAATGAAGAAATTCTATGCATCATCATTCTGCTGGCGTCGGTCATGACAGGTGCCGTCGGCTGGACCGTTCAATCCCTGTCGGTGGAGCATGTCTTATCCCGGTATCTGATTCTGCTGTTTGCGTTGGTAGGGGGTGCGCCGCTGGGCGCCTCGGTTGGCGTAGTGACGGGCCTAATCCTCAGTTTGGCCAATATATCGGCCTTCTCGCAGATGAGCCTGCTCGCCTTTTCCGGGATGCTCGCCGGTATGCTGAAGGAAGGGAAGAAGGGCGGCGTTTCGCTGGGCATGCTGCTCGGGGCAACCATTCTTTCCATCTATTTCAGCAATCCCGGAGAAGTCATGATCTCCACATGGGAAACCTGCGCGGCCATCGTGCTGTTCCTCATTACACCGAAAAGCGTGATGCAGGCCATCGGTAGATATGTGCCGGGGACGCAGGATCATACCCGTTCTCAGCATGAGTATGCCAAGCGGGTCCGGGACCTCACAGCCGATCGCGTGACCCAATTCTCCAAGGTGTTCCGCCAGCTCTCGCAAAGTTTCGGACAAACGTCAGGGGTCATACAGCCCCCAGGCAAACAGGCGGAGGAGATGAATCATTTTATGAATGCCGTGGCGGAAGGAAGTTGCGCCACCTGCTATAAACGGAATCAGTGCTGGGACATGAAGTTCTACCAGACTTATAAATATATGACGGATATGATGACCTCGATCGAGGAGAATCCCGAGATGGAAGCAGACGATCTGCCGCCGGAGTGGAGCCGGATCTGCGCCAAGAAGGAGGAGGTGCTCGGCATCCTGAAGCAGCAGTATCATCTTTACCAACATGATATGCAGTGGAAACGCCAAATATACGATAGCCGTCATCTGGTAGCGGAACAATTATCCGGCGTGTCGCAGGTCATGGAGGATTTGGCTCGAGAGATTAAACGGGAAAGCCAGACGATGCACATTCAGGAGGAGCAGATCAGGGACGCGCTGCAGCAGTTGGGGTTATCGATTCAAGGCATCGATATTATTAGCCTGGATTCGGGTCAGGTCGAGATTGAGATCGTTCATGCGTATACCCGTGGATATGACGAATGCAGGAAGATTATCGGACCGCTGCTGTCCGATATTCTCGGGGAGCATATCGCCGTGATGGAAGAAACCCTGACCCATCCAAGGGACGGATTGGCGACGGTGCGTTTCGGTTCGGCCAAAACATTTGAAATTATGACGGGCGTAGCGGCAGCGGCCAAGGGAGGAGATCTTTTATCAGGGGATAGTTTCAGCACGGTTGAGCTGGGCAACGGCACGTTTGCGGTAGCGCTCAGCGATGGAATGGGGAACGGGGAAAGGGCAAGGCTCGAGAGCAGCTCGGCCCTGAATATATTAGAGCAGCTGCTACAATCCGGCATGGATGAGAAGCTGGCGATTAAATCGGTCAACTCGATCCTGATGCTGCGTTCGCCGGATGAAATCTATGCTACCGTCGATATGGCTCTCATCGATCAATACACGGCTCAGACCACTTTTATGAAGATCGGTTCGACGCCAAGCTTTATCAAAAGGGGCAATGATGTCATACCGGTCTCGGCCAGCAATCTTCCCATCGGCATTATCCAGGATATCGAGGTGGATTTGGTATCCCTGCAGCTGCAGGCGGGCGATGTTCTTATTATGATGACGGACGGCATTTATGATGCGCCGGGTTACGCGGTGAACAAGGAGTTATGGATGAAACGAATGATCCAGGAAGTGAACAGTGAAGACCCGCAGGAAATAGCCGATTGTCTGCTTGAGAAGGTGATCCGCTATCAACAGAATCAAATCCATGATGATATGACGGTGGTGGTCGGACGCGTGGATCACTTCCATCCGGAATGGTCGAATGTGCATGTTCCGGGATTCGCCCGCATGGAGCGGCCTCGAACGGTTAGCTGAGGATTTACAATATAACAAAGCGATTACCCGGGAAATGGAGGCCCGGAGCCGATCAATTCTTTTCCGTCTATTCTTCCTGATTGTCGTTTGAACTCTCTTGAATGTGGAAATGATAGAGATAGAAATCCAATCGATAGGATGGATCAGACGGGAGGCAATTTGATTATGAAACAAATCTTGCTGATTACAGACGGGTGTTCGAATGTCGGTGCTAGTCCGGTTCTGGCCGCGGCGCATGCGCTGCAGGATGGTATTGTCGTAAACGTGGTGGGGGTCCTTGATTACGGGACGATCGGTGAACTTGGGGGATTGGAAATACAGGAGATAGCCAAAGCGGGAGGAGGCATACACCGGATCGTGGGTACGCCGCAGCTTGCTCAGACGATGCAGATGATGACTCGGAAAACGGTGGTTCAGACGATCCAACAAGCGGTAAATAAGGAGATACAGCATATTTTGGGAGGCGGGACGCTGGAGGAACTTCCGCCGGACAAGCGTTCGCAAGTCGTCGAAGTGGTGGATGAGCTGGCCGAGACGTCATCCCTTCAGGTTGCGCTGTTAATCGATGCAAGTGCAAGCATGAAGCCTAAGCTGGCAGCCGTTGAGGAAGCGATACGCGACCTGATGCTGAGCTTGAAAGCGCGCGCAGGCTCAAGCCAATTGTCGGTATTCCATTTTCCCGGAAAACATAGCGGCGAGGATATCGTCATGGACGTGGATTGGACCTCGGATCTTGACGGTGCCCGCGGCATGTTCAGCAGGCTGCAGATGAAGGGGGCGACGCCGACAGGACCCGCCTTGTTAAAGGTGATTGAATTTTACCGATATGGTACACTAGAAGGTAATCAATCATGGCAGGGTCGTTCCAGCCAAGAGGAAGGGATGCTCGGTGACTACGTTGTCTAACCCGGGTTATCCGCCAGGAACCGTAATTAAGGGCAAATGGCGGAACAGCCGGTACATCGTGGAACGTATGCTCGGTAAAGGGGCTAACGGCAAGGTGTATTTGGTCCACCGGGCAGGAGTGCGCGAGCGTTATGCTTTAAAAGTAGGCTATGACGCTCTGGATTTACAATCCGAAATTAATGTGCTGAATGCGCTGAAAGAACAAATGACGGACCCTTACCTCGTGGAGGCGGACGATCATCATGACGGCAGCGGCGAAGTCTCCTTCTATGTCATGCGTTACATTGAGGGGAGTCCGCTGCATCATTTTATTCGCAAACGCGGCACCGAATGGGTCGGCCTGATCGGGCTGAAGCTGCTTGAGAAGCTGTCCGTTCTGCATGCATCCGGTTATGCGTTCGGAGATTTGAAGCCGAATAATGTGATGGTTTCGGCCTACGGAAGGGTGGAACTGATCGATTACGGCGGCGTCAGCTCCTTCGGGCGCAGCGTAAAGCAGTTTACGGAATGGTATGACCGGGGATACTGGAATGCCGGGAGCCGGACCGGCGACGTATCCTATGATTTGTTCTCGTTTGCCGTGATGTGCATCGGCCTGCTGGATGAGAAATCGCTTAAGGAGGCGTCTTGTCAGCTTCCCCAAACCCGGAGCGTTGCCGACCTGCAGCTGGTGCTGCGAAGAAACCCCGTATTCAAGCCGTACGCCGTCTGGCTGAACAAGGCATTGTCGGGAGAATTCGCGGATTCACGGGAAGCGCTGAACGAGTGGAGAAAACGGATATATGAAGGCTCGAGCCGAGGCGGGCGCCCAACTCCGGGACGTACGCCGCGCTGGCTAAGGAACGCGTTTGGGCTGTCCTTGGTCATTATGGCCTGCGCCGTTTATTTCTTCTTCCGCTCATGAAGCTGAATTGTTACCTTGTTACGGGGAGTTCATAAAGGTGCGAGTTCAAAAAGGTCGGTTTTCAGCACCGAAACTTATGCTCCCGATGTGCGTTTCTTCAAAACGCTTCAGTTGGATGAAGCTAGGGACGTCAGGAGAGGAGCATACGTTTTTGGTTCGTGAGCACCTGAAATGTTTCCGCAGGAAACATACTTCGAAAGCATCTGCTTAGGCCCGGCTGAATTCAAGATTCGATGCCGAGCGGCTTCCGGATTCACTTCGTGTTAGATATAGAATTTATGAGTTATCAGTGGAACTGAAATTCTATATCGCAAGAAAACCTACCTATGCATCGCGGTCGCTCATCCTTGAAGTGGCCTCGAAAGGGGGTTTCTTATCAAAAGCGGGCTTTTTGAACAACCTCTAAAGGGGACCTGGAAGTGAAACAGGATTATTTACGAACATTCGTCCAACATATCGAGCGTACCGCCGCAGAGTTTGATTTGTGGTCGGAAGGCGACGGTATCGTGGTTGCCGTTTCCGGCGGACCGGATTCCGTTGCGCTTCTTCACGTTCTACATGAAATCTCAAAGCACCGTACGCCGCTCCGATTGATCTGCGCTCATGTGCATCATCGTTTTCGAAAAGAGTCGGATCAGGAGGCGGAGATGGTGCGCGAGCTGGCGGAGTCGCTCGGACTTCCATTGGAAACGGCATTCATCGATATTCCCGCTTATATGGAAGAGAGCGGCAAGGGTGGACAGGAGGCGGCAAGAGAGAAGCGTTACGAATTTCTGCTGCAAACGGCCCGGAAACACAATGCGCGCTCCGTGGCTCTGGCTCATCATGCCGACGATCAAGCCGAGACGGTATTCATGAGGCTACTGCGCGGAAGCGGTTTGTCGGGCCTGGGCGGCATCAAATTTAAGCGCACGGAAAAAAAAGTGGAACTTATCCGCCCGTTCCTTCGTATGTACAAGGCGGATATCGTGGAGCTGTGCCGCGTATGCGGATTCCAGTATGCGGTGGATCACAGCAATCTGCAGACGAAGTACCGCCGTAATGCGATTCGCCTGGAAGTATTGCCTTTTCTGGAACGATACAACGGGCAGTTCTCCTCCTCACTCAATCAGCTGGCCGAAATTGTCCAGCAGGAGGATGATTTTGTGGAGCTTGAAGCTGCGAAGCAATTTCGGAGTTTGGTACAGGAGAACGATGGGAGGCTCGCTTTCGACGCGCCTTCCTTTTTGGGCTTACATGTCGCTTTACAACGGCGTTTGATTAAACTAATATTAAATTACCTGCCCTCAGATCAGGAAAACACCGATTTTGTCAAGATTGAAACGGTGCGCCACGGCATTCTTAACGATCAGCGAAGCAACTGGCGTCTGGATCTGGGTGACGGCATTACCTGTGTTCGTGAGTACGGAGTGATCCAGTTTTGGCCTAAACCTCCGGAAGAACAGGGACAGTACATATACATTCTTGATTCTCCTGATGCGTCAGAGCTTTATGTTAAGGAAATCGGAAAAATGCTGACATTGTCGTTAAAGACAGGAAGCGAAAGCCGGAGCGGCTCCAGACCATCGGCCTTTGTGGCTGATTTTGATGCGGATGAGCTGCGGTTTCCTTTAACCGTGCGCAACAGACAGCCGGGAGACAAGATGAAGATCATGGGATTAAACGGAAGCAAAAAGGTGAAAGATATTCTCATTGATGAGAAAATCCCGCCGTCTGTCCGTGCCCGGATTCCTATTCTTTGTGACGGTTCCGGCAGCATCGTATGGATTCCAGGTGTACGACGTTCCGTTCACGCCGCTTGCGGGCGGCACACATCACGAGTTCTCCGAATGGAGCTGTCGGATGTTTAAGGCAAGTGTAAAACGAAGAATGGCCCGTTTCACGCTTTCATAGTATAAACGTAGGAGGTCCACTTAAGTTGCAGAATGACATTCAGGAAATACTCATCAGTGAAGAAGAGATTCGCGCAAAAATTAAGGAACTCGGTTCCAAGCTCAGCGCCGAATATGAGGGACGCAATCCGCTCGTTATTTGCGTTCTTAAAGGTGCGTTTATTTTTATGGCCGACTTGGTTAAATCCATATCAGTACCTCTAGAGTTGGATTTCATGGCTGTATCCAGCTATGGAGCATCAACCAAATCCTCTGGCGTGGTCAAGATCATTAAAGATCTGGACGCTTCCGTTGAAGGCAGGGATGTTCTGATTGTGGAGGATATTATCGACAGCGGTCTTACGCTCAGCCATTTGATTGAGCTTCTTAAGAGCCGCAAGGCAAACTCGGTGCGTGTTGTCACCCTGTTCGACAAGCCGGCACGCCGTACGGTGGATTTGCAGGCTGATTATACCGGATTTGTGCTGCCGGATGCTTTTGTTGTCGGATACGGGCTCGATTACGCCGAGCATTACCGGAACCTCCCCTACATCGGGATTCTGAAACCGGAAATCTACAGCAGTTAAACCGCGCCAATAGGCTGCTGCCACAGATCGGGGGCCTTTGTTGAGATGGCCAGACAGGCTGTGGTAAAATATCTTATGTGTCTTGAGAGGAGGTAGGGGATGAGTCGGTTCATCCGGAATTCTGGTTTTTATTTGATTCTATTTTTAGTCGTGGTGGGCATAGTACAATTCGTCACCAATGGCGGCGAGCAAGCCGATGCCCCTAGTTATAATCAACTGCGGCAGGAAGTCAAAGCTAACAACATAGAGGAAATGACGGTACAATTTGACGGTTACGCTTATCTGGTGACCGGTAAGTATAGGGAGATATCCGAAGAGAAAAAATCGGAGAATTTCTCGACCTATATTCCTGCCACGGATGCAGCGATGCAAGAGCTGACTGCAGCCAGTGATAGCAACAATGTCAAACTGTCCGTGGTGCCAATGGAAGGCCAAAGCATTTGGCTGACATTGCTTTCATCCTTTATTCCGCTCATCATTATGTTTGTTCTGTTCTTCTTCCTGTTCAATCAGGCTCAGGGCGGCGGCGGCAAAGTGATGAACTTTGGTAAGAGCAAAGCCCGCTTATATAATGAAGAGAAGAAACGGATTACATTTGAAGATGTAGCCGGAGCAGATGAAGAGAAGCAGGAGCTTGTCGAGGTTGTTGACTTCTTGAAGGATCCGCGCAAATTTAACACGGTTGGCGCTCGCATTCCGAAGGGCGTCCTGCTTGTCGGTCCTCCGGGAACCGGTAAGACGCTCCTTGCACGCGCCGTTGCCGGCGAAGCGGGAGTGCCGTTCTTCAGTATTTCCGGTTCCGACTTCGTAGAGATGTTTGTCGGCGTCGGTGCTTCTCGCGTACGCGACTTGTTCGAAAACGCGAAGAAGAATGCACCTTGTATCATCTTCATTGATGAGATTGATGCTGTAGGTCGTCAGCGCGGCGCTGGTCTCGGCGGCGGTCATGACGAGCGCGAGCAGACGCTCAACCAATTGCTGGTTGAGATGGACGGTTTCGGAGCGAACGAAGGCATTATCATCGTCGCTGCGACCAACCGACCAGATATTTTGGACCCGGCGCTTCTTCGCCCGGGACGTTTTGACCGTCAGATTACCGTCGATCGCCCGGATGTGAAGGGCCGTGAAGCCGTACTGAAGGTTCATGCACGCAACAAACCGTTGACAAAGGATGTCAAGCTCGACATCATCGCCAAACGTACAACCGGTTTTACGGGCGCCGATCTGGAGAATCTCCTGAACGAGGCTGCCTTGCTTGCGGCTCGCCGCAACCGTAAAGATATCTCCATGCGAGAAGTGGATGAAGCGATTGACCGCGTTATCGTGGGTACCGAGAAGCGCAGCCGCGTGATCAGCGACCGCGAGAAACGCATCGTAGCTTACCATGAAGCCGGTCATACCATTGTGGGTTACTTCCTTGAGCATGCCGATACGGTGCACAAGGTAACGATTATTCCTCGCGGCCGTGCCGGCGGATATGTCATCATGATGCCGAAGGAAGATCGGATGCTCGTAACGAAGCAGGAATTGCTGGACCGCGTAACCGGTTTGCTTGGCGGCCGTGTCGCCGAGGAGCTGTTCATAGGCGAAATCGGAACCGGAGCATACAGCGACTTCCAGCAAGCAACGGGCATCATCCGCAGCATGATTGTGGAATACGGTATGAGTGAGAAGCTTGGACCGATGCAGTTCGGTACATCCCAAGGACAAGTGTTCCTGGGACGTGATATCGGACACGAGCAGAACTATAGTGATGCAATCGCTTATGAAATCGATCAGGAAATGCAGCGGTTCATTAACGAATGTTATGAGAAGTGTAGAGAGCTTCTGACCAAGCATTCCAAAGAGGTTCATCTGATTGCCAACACGCTTCTGGAGAAGGAAACACTGGAGCTTGAGCAAATCAAGAACCTCATTGAGACCGGATCGGCTGAAGGCGATGGCAGTGGCGAAGGTGAAGGTTCCTCGGAGAACGGCGAACCGATCATCGACAACATTGGCGACGTGAAAGTTCGCATCCAAGGGAAAGAAGACGGCGGGCAGCCGACTTCCACGGAAGAAATTCCGAACAACCCGATGGATTCGAATGATCCAGCACCGGAAACCAAAGATTCCGAACGCAAGGATCCTCCAGGCGGATCGGACAACGGTAACAGCAGATTAACGTAATATTCGTTGATAAAACATCGAATACCGAATAAAAAAGAAGAACCGGAGAACGATAATTCGTTTTCCGGTTCTTTTTGTGCTTTCTATCACATTGACAGGGGACAGAACGAACGTGTACATTAGTTGTTAAATAAGGATGCGCTTCCTTTCACAAAGGTGGAAACCATCCTGAAAGTCACATGGTCATCAGCGGCGAACAGCCGGACAACATAAAGGGAGAGGGTCGATCATGGAAGCTTTGGCACTGGAGCGCAAGGCAGAACAGAACCGTGAACTGCGTGAGCGGTTAATGCAGTTGAAGAAGGAACGTAATGCAATTATTTTGGCTCATTATTATCAACGGGACGAAATTCAGGAGGTTGCTGATTTCCGGGGAGATTCCTTCTTGCTGGCGCAGAAGGCGGCACAAACCGACGCCGAGGTCATCGTATTTTGCGGCGTGCATTTTATGGGCGAGAGCGCTAAAATCCTGGCACCAAACAAAACGGTTCTCATTCCGGATGAACGGGCCGGCTGTCCTATGGCCGATATGGTGAACGTGGACGGACTGCGGAAATTGAAAGCGCAGCATCCGAATGCGAAAGTGGTTACGTACATCAATTCATCCGCTGAAATCAAGGCCGAAACGGATATCTGCTGCACTTCCTCCAACGCCGTGAAAGTGATTCAGTCGGTGGATTCGGACGAAATTATATGGGTTCCCGATAAGAACCTGGGGCACTATGTGCAGCAGCATACCGACAAGAAACTCATTATTTGGGAAGGATACTGCAACACGCATGACATGCTGACCGTTAAGGATGTCGTCGAGATGAAGGCCAAATATCCTCAGGCTGAATTTGTGGTGCATCCGGAATGCCGTCCGGAGGTTGTTGCCATGGGTGACTTTGTGGGAAGTACAACCGCCATCCTGGAATATTGCAAACAGTCATCGGCCAAGGAGTTTATCGTGGGCACAGAGGACGGTACCGGTTATCAGCTTCGATTGGATAGCCCGGATAAATCGTTCCACTTCGCGACGAAATTCCTGGTATGTCCGAATATGAAAGTGAATAATCTCAAAAAGCTGGTGAAAGCACTGGAAACGATGAAGCCGCAGATCTATGTGCCGCCGGTCGTTGCAGAGAAAGCCAGAACTTCATTAGAGCGCATGTTACAGGTTAAGTAGCATGCGCTACTCTTTCGTGAAAAGACAGGTGAAGCAACGTGATACCGCAGTATTTGATTGATTTTGAGCTGAACGATCTCCCGGTTGTAGAGACGGATGTCATCGTGATCGGTTCAGGCATTGCGGGTTTATATACGGCGATCATGGCAAGTGCGACTCAGAATGTGCTTTTGATTACGAAAAAATCGCTCCTCGAAAGCAACACGCGTTATGCTCAAGGCGGGATTGCGGCCGTAACGGCGGAGGATGACTCGCCAGCATATCACCGCCAGGATACTCTCCTTGCAGGGGCCGGTCTATGCTCATCTGCCGCGGTGGATGTGCTCGTAAACGAGGGGCCCGTCGGGGTTCAGGAGCTCATACGCCTCGGCACGACGTTTGATGTGGAGAACGGCGAGCTTGCATTGACCAAAGAAGGTGCGCACAGCCACCGACGGATCCTTCATGCCAACGGTGATGCTACCGGTTATGAAATTGTGCGCGCTCTTTCCATTCAAGTCGAAATGCTTCACAATATAGAGGTATGGGACGATCATTTTGTCATTGACCTGATTACCGAGCAGGGAGAGTGTCACGGCGCATTGGTACAGATGCCGGATGGCAAGCGTGTATTCGTGCGCGGCCGTGCGACGATTTTGTGTTCCGGCGGGGCCGGTCAATTGTACCGGTACACAACCAATCCGGAGGTTGCGACCGCGGATGGCATCGCCATGGCTTATCGGGCAGGCGCGGAAATTCGGGATATGGAGTTTATCCAGTTTCATCCGACGGCGCTAAGCTATCCGGGCGCTCCCCGATTCCTGATATCAGAGGCGGTTCGCGGCGAAGGTGCTGTGCTTCGTAATATAAGAGGGGAACGGTTCATGCCGAAATACCATGAGTTACAGGAGCTCGCACCGCGGGATATCGTGGCACGGGCCATTGTCAGCGAAATGGAAGCGACGGGATCGACCTTCGTATACCTGGATATTACCCATGAGTCGCCGGAAATGGTCAAACATCGATTCCCAACGATTTATGAAACATGCATGCAGTACGGGCTGGATTTATCATCCGATTGGATTCCGGTCTCCCCGGCTGCGCATTATATGATGGGGGGCATCAAGACCAACCTGCACGGCGAGAGCAGCGTGAAGCGATTATTTGCTTGCGGAGAAGTCTCCTCTACGGGTGTTCACGGAGCGAACCGGTTGGCCAGCAATTCGCTTTCGGAGGCGGTCGTGTACGGCAGTCGGATTGTCGAGCGCATTAAGAGCCTCCCGGATCCCTCTGGGGATCCTCTTCGGGTATCATTCCACCTGGACCGCAAGGACGCCCCGTCGCAAGCGATGGTGGAAAAACGCTTGAAGCTTCAGAAGGTCATGGTGCGTTATGCAGGACTTCGGAGAAATCGGGATACTCTAATAAGAGCGGCGGAAGAGCTTGGCCGTCAGCTGCCCTTGTTCCAATCGATGCTCTCCAAGCGTGAAGAATACGAATTTGCGAACATGCTGACGGCATCCCTGCTGGTGGTTCAAGGCGCGCTGGGACGGGAAGAAAGCCGGGGAGCTCACTATCGTGAGGATTATCCGGAGCGAAATGACAGCGAATGGCGCAAGCATATTGTGTTTATACGGGACCAAGAAATGACGGAGGAATTGAGCGATGATGTTTAACGGATATAACGATGGCCTTCTCGAGAGCATACGGACTTGGCTTCAGGAGGATATTGGGTCGGGGGATATTACGACCCTCACCACGATCGAGCCGGGTCACGAATCCAAAGGGGTTATCCATGCCAAAGAGGCAGGCATCGTGGCAGGCATGCCGGTGGCAGAGCTGGTATTCGAAACGGTAGATCCAACGCTTACGTTTACGGCATTGGTCCGTGACGGAGACGTGGTGGAAAAAGGGACGGTTCTCGCTGAGGTGGAAGGAAGCACCCATCGTATTTTGACAGGAGAGCGGCTCGCGTTAAATTTGCTTCAGCGTCTATCGGGCATTGCAACCAAAACACGTTCTTTTGTTGATGTGCTTGAGGGATTGCCGACAAGGCTGGTGGATACCCGGAAAACGACGCCAGGCCACCGGATGCTTGAGAAATATGCCGTGCGGGTCGGCGGCGGCGCGAATCATCGCTTCGGCCTTTACGATGCCGTCATGATCAAGGATAATCACATCAAGGGTGCGGGCGGAATCGCCCAGGCGGTCAGCCGGGCCAGAGCCCATATTCCGCACACCATGACGATCGAAGTTGAAACCGAGAGCCTGGCACAAGTGGAAGAAGCCTTGGCTGCAGGCGCGGATATTATCATGCTGGACAACATGAATCATGACATGATGACGGAGGCCGTGCGGAGAATCAAGGCCAAGTCGCCTCACGTTCGCGTCGAAGCGTCGGGGAACGTGACGCTGGAGACCGTGCGCGGGATTGCGGAGACCGGGGTCGATGTCATTTCGGTTGGACGGCTGACGTATTCATTCCATAGTCTCGATATTAGTTTGGATCTGAATGCAAAGAAAGGAGGAGCAGAGGGTTGATTCTGGTTGTGGACGTAGGGAATACCAATATTGTGTTGGGTGTGTACCAGGGAAAGAAACTGCTGCATGATTTTCGGATCAGCACATCTCGTCAGTCTACCGTGGACGAATACGGTGTATTGATCCACAATTTGTTTCAAATGTCCAATATTTTGGTAAGCCAAATAGAAGGCGTTATTGTTTCTTCCGTAGTTCCTCCGCTTGTGCGCGTGGTCGAAGAAATGTGCAATAAATATATTGGCAAGGCGCCCCTTATCGTTGGGCCGGGGATCAAAACCGGACTCAATCTGCGGTATGAGAATCCGCGCGAGGTGGGGGCTGACCGGATCGTGAATGCAGTAGCAGCCGTCGAGCAGTACGGGGGGCCGCTGATCGTAGTGGATTTCGGTACGGCGACGACGTTTGATTGCATTGATGAAGCAGGCAATTATCTGGGCGGCGTAATTGTGCCGGGCATTGGCATTGCCACGGAAGCCCTTGTACAGCGTGCTTCCAAGCTTCCTCGCGTAGAGCTCGAAAAGCCGAAAAAGGTGATTGGGCGCAACACCGTTCATGCCATGCAGGCCGGCATCGTATTCGGTTATGCAGGACAGGTCGATGGCCTGGTTAAACGCATAAAAGCCGAGATGGGAACGGACAATGTTAAGGTTATCGCCACGGGGGGAATGGCTGAGCTGATTGCCGGCGAAACGGAATCCATCGAAGAGATTTCTCCCCTCTTGACGCTGGAAGGCTTGCGAATTATTTACGAGCGTAACTAGAACCGATATAAAACCGTTAGATATTACAAACAACCAGAAAGACAAGGAGGCCTCAAGATGGGTAATCAAAAAGACCGTATGCTGCGGGGAACGGCGTTAAACGGGAAAGTGCGGGCATTTGCCGTTCGGACAACCGATCTGGTGGAAGAGCTTCGCCGAAGACACGATACGTTCCCTGTCGTCACAGCCGCTTTGGGCCGCACCGTGTCAGCAGCAGCGATGATGGGAGCTATGCTGAAGGGAGATGAGCGTCTTAGCATTCAGGTTCGCGGCGATGGACCGATCGGTCTGATTGCGGCGGAGAGCAATGCCAAGGGCGAGGTACGCGGTTATGTCAAAAATCCGCATGTGGAGCTGACGAATATACGTCCGGGCAAGATGGACGTAGCCGCTGCGGTAGGGACTACCGGTCAGATTGATGTGGTCAAGGATTTCGGATTGAAGGAGCCTTACCGTGGCAGCGTGCCGATTATCTCGGGCGAGCTGGCCGAAGATTTCACGTATTATTTTGCCGTATCCGAACAGACCAACTCGGCGGTAAGCTTGGGCGTGCTGGTTTCGCCGGATTATTCCGTGGCCAATGCCGGCGGCTTCATCATTCAGCTTCTCCCCGGCGTTAGCGATGAAGAGATTACGGAGATCGAGCTTGCGTTAAGCAAGATTCCTCCGATCACCGAGATGCTGGAGGAAGGGCTGGATCTCGAGGATATCCTGAAACGCGTCGTTCCGGATGTGACGATTCTGGAGGAAACGGAAGTCTACTTCAGCTGCGACTGCTCGCATGAGCGGGTGGAGCGCGCACTGATCAGCTTGGGACGGGAAGAGCTTGAGCAGATGATCGAAGAGGACGGCAAAGCAGAGGTTTCCTGCCATTTTTGCAATGAACGATATACGTTTGACCGAGAACAGCTTAAATCCGTGCTAGAGCGGGCCAAATCTTAATGTTGGGATGAGCGACCGTGATGACGAGACAAGAGAAGGGATTGTGGGCGACCGTCATTGTCTTGACAGCATGCGTATTGGGTATGGGGGGCTGGATGCTGTTTTCCGGGGGCTTTTCGCAGGAGGCTTCTCCGCCGTGGAAAGCAGGCTCCCAGCCCGTTGCATCCATCCAGGACAGGGCGATTACCGAAGACGAGTGGGTTGACGAGCTGAAGAAGCGATATGGGCGCGAAATGCTGATGACCATGCTGAATCGGCACGCCGTGGCGCTGGAAGCGAAAGCGAAGGGCATTGATGTGACGGCCGCGGAAGTCGAGACGGAAATCGAAGTCATGAGCCGAAGCTATGGCTCTAAGGAACGGTTCTTATCGGAAATGGAAGATCAGCTTGGCATTACGGAGAGTGAGTTAAAGACGGAGACGACATATCGGCTCCTGCTTGAGAAAATTGCGACTTCCGATGTTCACATCGAGGAGCAGCAAATCGATTCGTATCTGGAACAGTACCCTGATCAATTTCGGCCCAAGAAACAGCTGAATTTATCCATGATTGAAGTCGCTTCGGAAGATGAGGCGGAACGCGTCATGGATCGGCTGGAGAATGGAGAGGATTTTGCGGATCTCGCAGCTCAGGTATCCCTGGACGAGTACACTAGGGAAGACGGCGGACAGATCGGCTTGGTAGAAGAGGATGACCCTTTTTTGCCGCCAGAGCTGCTTGAAGCAGCTTTATCGCTCGAGCCCGGAGATATTGCGGGACCCGTATCGCTCACGGACACATATGCCATAGTATATGTTAGGGATGTTATTGAGCCTCAAGCTCCTAGCGAGGAAAGTATCCGGAAGGCGGTTCGCAAGCAGCTGGCCCTGGAGCAGTCGGTGTCTTTATCGGAATTGGAGCGGCAGCTTCGCGAGAAATACGAGGCACGGATCAGTGCGGGTACGGTTACGCTGTAAATAGAGCAACAACATGAGGAAAGCTCGCTGTGGCGGAGAAAGATCTGGCTGCAGGAGCTTTTTTCGCTGTAGTTAATGCCTAAGCTTGGATGGCTGCGGAAAATTGGCGGTGATCCGGCATGAAGTCCTCCGAAGGATTTCGCGTTCGGCTCGTTCGTGAGTCGCAGGAAAATTCACCTAGAAATGTTGATTTTCAAGCAGCTGGATATTGACAATGGCCTGTAACGTTGATAAGATGAAGGTACAAAAACCCACCTTTTTACTCGGATATTGGAGAGCCATTGAACACCTGGAATTTTATTATTCTGCCGGCTCCCATTTTTTTAACATCGAGAACCTACAAATTCATGATTCGACATTCGAATGAATAACACCATTATGTATTCACTATTTTTATTCAGATCCATATTTAGAGGAGGTCTTCATTCATGGCAAAAGTCGTAAATAATGTGACAGAATTAATCGGTGAAACTCCGCTCGTCCGTTTGAACCGGATCGTACCGGAGGATAGCGCAGAGATCTATCTGAAGCTGGAATACCAGAACCCGGGCGCCAGCGTTAAAGACCGGATCGCGATCAGCATCGTGGAAGAGGCAGAGAAGGATGGACGTTTGAAGCCGGGCGATACGATTATTGAAGCGACCAGCGGTAATACCGGCATCGGCTTAGCTATGGTGGCAGCGGCCAAAGGCTATAAAGCGGTTATCGTCATGCCTGAAACCATGAGCTTGGAGCGCCGAAACCTGCTGCGTGCTTACGGAGCGGAACTGGTCCTGACACCGGGATCGGAAGGAATGAACGGTGCCGTTAAGAAGGCTGAAGAAATCCTGAAGGAAAATGCCGGATTCTTCATGGCCGAGCAGTTCAAGAACCAAGCCAACGTGAAGATCCACCGTGAAACGACTGGTCCGGAAATCGTTGAAGCGATCCAATCGATCGGCGGTTCCCTAGATGCGTTCGTGGCTGGCATCGGAACAGGCGGTACGATTACAGGCGCTGGGGAAGTGCTGAAAGAGCAATATCCTGACATCAAGATTATTGCAGTGGAGCCTGCTGCATCGCCAATCCTTGCCGGTGGCAAGCCAGGCCCTCACAAAATCCAGGGCATTGGCGCAAACTTCATCCCGGAGATTTTGAACCAAGAAGTCTACGATGAAATCGTCCATGTAGAGAATGACGATGCCTTTGAAACTTCCCGCCGCGTGGCGAAGGAAGAAGGCGTTCTTGGCGGTATTTCCTCCGGTGCGGCTGTATATGCTGCCTTGAAGGTCGCCAAAGAGCTTGGTAAAGGCAAGCGGGTTGTCGCTGTCATTCCAAGTAACGGAGAGCGTTACCTGAGCACGCCGCTCTATAACTTCGAATAAAATGATCTGGAATAGGCTGTGCATTTTCATCTCACCCAAGTGAGGTAATGTGCAACGAGAAGGGAGCCCTCAATGTGTTTTTTATAGCATTGAGGGCTTTTTGCGTATACTACTCCCTAAGATAACGCTTTAATGGATTCAAGGGCTGACCGCTTCAAAAATTATTGTTGGACAAGCCTCTATTTAGGGTTTTCAAGAGAAGCGGGATACAGTATACTGACAGGCAACAGTAAGGCTTTTGAAGACTAAGGGAGGATCGGCATGGAGAGAAGAGTGGAGCTGGCCCAGTGGCAGGCATGGACTAAAGAGGGCTGGTCCGTCGTTCCCTATCTGGTTCAATATAAAGGAGCAACACGAGGATTACCCCTGTCATGGAGACATGCTTGGAAAGAAGCATCGCCTTATGCCTTTGTGCTGGAGAGCGGCAAGGGTGGACGCTACACGTATCTTGGGTTACGACCGGTGTCCATTTTGCAGGGAAAAGGAAGCCAGGGCGAGGTCGTCGAAATGTCAGGCGGATTGCGAACGCAGGTTACGGGAGAGCCGCTGCGTCTGTTGGAGCAGTGGATGAAAGCGTGGAAATCACCCCGAGTGCCGGGATGGCCGGACTTTCGGGGAGGCTGTGCAGGCTTTCTGAGCTACGATGTCATCCGCTCGATCGAGCAGCTGCCCGTGATGGCCAAGGATGAGCCCGGTTTTCCGGATTATTTGTGGATGCGCATGGAAGAAGTCTGGATTTACGATCATGCGGATGACAGCCTATACTGCTCGGTGCATGTTCCTCTGCCTTGGGCTTTCGGGAGCGGGGAAGATTCGAAGGAAGCGACGGCGCTTGAGGATTCAGCGGATGTTTCTGAAGGTTCGGAGCTCTCACAGGGGCAGGAAGAGATTTTGGAGGAATTATATGAGAAGGCCGGTCTAAGAGCCGAATCGATGCTCTCCCAATGGAATCATATGTACGGAACGGGGCCGGAGAACGATTCGAGATCCGAAGATGAACGGATGCGGCAGGAACGATGGAAGAAAGCGCAGGAGCTGTCAGGGCCGAATGTGGAGGTCTGGGATCGGCTGGAGATTGATTTTTCGCAGGAAGCGTTCGAGCAGGCGGTTCTCTCGATCCAAGAATATATTCGGCAGGGCGATGTTTTTCAGGTCAACTTGTCTCTTCGTCGGCATCTGCAGCTCCATGCGGAACCTTCCGATATTTACGAGTGGCTGCGCATTCTGAACCCTTCGCCTTACATGGGGTATTTATCCTCACCAGGCTTCAGTTTGGCCAGCGGCTCACCGGAATTGCTGGTGAAGCTGGATGGCGATACCGTATCAGCCCGGCCGATCGCGGGTACCCGCCGCCGGGGGAGAAATCCGGAAGAGGACGCGGCCATGGAAGCGGAGCTGCTTGGCAGCGAGAAGGAACGGGCCGAGCATATTATGCTGGTCGACCTGGAGCGGAATGACATCGGCCGCATTGCCGCATACGGGACGGTGCATGTTCCGGAGCTGATGACCGTGGAGAGGTACTCGCACGTCATGCATTTGGTGTCCCAAGTGGAAGGGCGGATTGCTGAGGGCAACAATGCATATGATGTCATTGCGGCAGCGTTCCCTGGCGGCACCATTACCGGCGCACCCAAAATCAGGACCATGGAAATCATCGAAGAGCTGGAGCCCGTGACGCGGGGGCCTTATACCGGCTCCATGGGCTGGATCGATTATAACGGCGATATGGAGCTTAACATTATTATCCGGACCCTCGCCGTGAAGGATGGGGTCGGTTACATTCAGACAGGTGCTGGGATCGTCATTGATTCCGATCCTTATCGGGAATACCGGGAGTGCCATAACAAGGCTAAAGCTTTGATAGCGGCGCTGATGTGCAGTGAAGAAGAAGCCGCAGCGGCGGCTGCCTATATAGGGGGGAAATAACATGATACTTGTCATCGACAATTATGATTCGTTTACGTATAACCTGGTTCAATATTTGGGGGAGCTCGGCGAGGAAGTCAAGGTTTACCGGAATGATGAGATCGAAATCGCCGGCATCGAAGCGTTGGCGCCCGACCATATCCTGATATCGCCGGGACCGTGCACGCCGAATGAAGCGGGCATCAGTCTAGACGTGATTTCGCATTTCAAAGGGATCATTCCGATCTTCGGCGTCTGCCTCGGCCATCAGGCGATCGGGCAAGCCTTTGGCGGCAACGTCATTCGTGCGGAGCGCCTCATGCATGGAAAAACATCCGCCATCCAACACACAGGACAATCGGTCTTCGAAGGTTTGCCGGTTCCGTTCACCGCAACGCGATATCACTCGCTGATCGTTGAGAGGGAGACCCTCCCCGAGGAGCTGGAGATTACCGCCTGGACGGAAGAGGGCGAAATCATGGGGCTTCGGCACAAGCATTATCCCGTGGAAGGCGTACAGTTTCATCCGGAATCCATCATTACCGACCATGGCCATCAGATGCTGCGAAACTTCCTGAAGCGCACGGCTGGTGCCAAGGCATGAAATATATAGGCATGAACGGCGGCATCGTTGAAGCTGCCGACGCGGTCATACCTGTGATGGATCATGGGCTTCTGTACGGAATGGGTCTATTCGAGACCTTCCGCACGTATCAAGGGAAGCCCTTTTTGCTAGAGCGGCATTTGAACCGGCTGACGGACAGCTGCCGGGAGCTCGGGATCGCCCACAAGGCGGATGCCGAGAGGATCAGCGGCTGGATTGCGGAGCTGATGGAGGCGAACGGCCTTCAGGATGCCTATATACGGTACACCGTAACCGCAGGAGAAGGCTTGCTCGGTCTGCCTGCCGGGGATTATGCGAAGCCGGCCGAGATATTATTTGCCAAGGAGCTCCCGGCCGCCAACGCTGCGCTTTACGAGACAGGCAGAGCCATGAGGCTGCTGTCCCTACCGCGGAACACGCCGGAATCATCGGTCCGGATGAAATCCCTGCATTATATGAACAATATACTCGCAAAGCGGGAATTGGCAAGATATCCGGAACCATCGGGTGGCCACGCAGAGGGGCTGATGTTAACTTCGGCGGGAGACGTGGCCGAAGGCATCGTCAGCAACGTCTTTTTCGTCAAGAAGGGGCGTTTATATACGCCGGACGTGGGTACGGGCATTTTGCCGGGGATTACCCGGGCGGTGGTGCTGGAATTGGCTGCCGATCTTGGGATTGAGGTAGAAGAAGGCCGTTACGATTGGGATGTATTTACCGGAGCGGATGAAATATTTACGACAGGCTCTGTTCAGGAGATTGTTCCGGTTACGACGCTGTTTGGAGTAGAAGGCGAGGCTCTGACCATCGGACAAGGAGTGGCCGGCCCGATAACCCGTACATTGCTGTATGCGTATAGAAGGAAAGCAGGGCTTGATATATGAAAACAACCATCTATGAACGTGAATATCGTTTGAGCAAGGACGCTGAGTTAAAGCTCGGTCAGTCGACGCTCATTATGGGCATATTGAATGTGACGCCGGATTCGTTCTCGGACGGAGGCCGCTATAACGACACGGAGCGAGCCGTGGAGCATGCGCTTCAGCTGATTGAGGAGGGAGCCGACATCATCGATATCGGCGGGGAATCGACGCGGCCGGGACACGAGCCGGTTGGAGCTTCAAAGGAGCTTGCCCGCGTAATCCCGGTTATTGAAGCTATTCACCGGCACGCGCCGCAAATTCCGTTGTCGATCGACACCTATAAAGCGGAAGTGGCGCGCCAGGCTATTGGAGCGGGGGCTCATATCATTAACGATATCTGGGGCTTTAAAAACGATCCTGATATGCCTAAGACGGCGGCAGAGCTTGGATGCCCCGTCATTCTTATGCATAATCGCCGCGAACGAAATTACACGAATCTGATAGAAGACGTAAAACGCGATTTGCTGGAAAGCGTCGAAATTGCGCGCGCTGCCGGTGTGCAGGATCACCAAATTTTACTTGATCCGGGCATCGGGTTTGCTAAGGACTATGATGAGAACATGAAAGTGATGGCATCTCTCGATCAGCTTGTGGGGCTGGGGTTTCCGGTATTGCTGGCTACCTCCCGCAAAAGGTTTATCCAAACCGCGCTTGGCGCTCCGGCACAAGACGTGCTGGAAGGAACGGCAGCCACCGTCGCATACGGGATTGCGCAAGGCTGTCAGATCGTTCGGGTGCACGACGTGAAGCATATGAAACGGACAGCCATGATGTGCGATGCCATGACTTACGCTTCAACGGAGCTTCAACGCAACTAATTTTTTGGGATCAAGGATGGAAGGGCGGAGTACGAGATGGATAAAATGATACTGAGCCGCATGGAATACTACGGTTACCACGGTGTGTTTGAGGAAGAGCGGAAGCTGGGCCAACGTTTCTATGTGGATCTTGAGCTGGAGATGGATTTGAGCAAAGCCGCGAAGACGGATGATCTGACGTTAACGGTAAATTATGCCGAAATTCATGAACTCCTGCTGGAGATTATGCGGACGGAGTCGTTCCGCCTGATTGAAGCTTTAGCGGAGCATATTGCATCTAAGGTATTGGACACTTATACTATTATCGATGCTTTAACGGTCCGATTGACGAAGCCGCACCCGCCTTTTGACATTCATTTTGAAGGTGTGACCATTGAGCTGCACCGGACCAGGAAGTGAGACGATCATGAATTCACACGCCACCTCTGAGTGTTCAGAGGCTTATATTGCTTTAGGGGCCAATTTGGGAGACCGCGAGGGGAACCTGATGGAGGCTTTGGAACGGTTGGATGAAGTGCCAGGCATTGAGGTAGAGCGCGTATCCAACCTGTATGAGACCGAACCGGTCGGTTACGTGGATCAGCCGATGTTCCTTAATATGGCTGCAGCCGTGTCGACATCGCTGAGTCCCCATGAACTGCTTGCCGTAATGCAGCAAATCGAGAAACAGCTCGGCCGGGTCCGTCATATTCACTGGGGACCGCGGACGGTGGATCTGGATCTGTTATGGATGGAAGGACGCCGTCTGGATACGCCGGACCTCGTTCTGCCGCATCCCCGCATGCAGGAACGGGCTTTCGTTCTCAGGCCGCTGGCCGATATCGTGTCTGAGCTTGAACCTTCTGGTCTGTACCCCGTGGTGAAGACAGCGCTTGAGAACCTGGAAGGAAAGGAAGGAATTCAGCTTTGGAAAACAAGCAGCTGGCGCAGCGTATCCGCGCTTTCCGAAAATTGAAGGGTTTGACCCAGCAAGAGCTCGCCGAGCGATCCGGTATTTCTCTGGCTGTTCTTGGAGCCATCGAGCGGGGAAACCGCCGTGCCGAAGAGCAGATGCTGGCTCAGATTGCCGACGTGCTGGAGATTACGTTGCAGGAGCTTAAGGAACGGAGCTAGATTATCTATCGTGAAGGCGATTCAGGTTTATTTTTTAGAAACCCTGCCATTAATATAGGAAGATGTCTCTTGGATGGGATCTACAAGAATGAGTAAATGTTGCGGACTGGACGATTGCGCGATTCATGGGTATGATGGTTTGGTTTGAAACTTAGGGACACGCTCAAGAAGCGGGATCCTTCGACTATAAATATTTGAAAATAAAGGAGGGAAACATGGAATGGATCAATTGAAAATCGGAAACGTTGAGATGAAAAACCAAGTGGTTCTGGCGCCGATGGCTGGCGTGTGCAATCCGGCGTTCCGATTGATCGCCAAGGAATTCGGCACCGGTCTGGTCTGCGCCGAAATGGTCAGCGGCAAGGCGATCGTTCACGGCAACAAGCGCACCCAGGAAATGCTGTTCGTCGACGAGCGGGAGAAGCCGTTGAGCCTGCAAATTTTTGGCGGCGACCGCGTATCCCTGGTGGAAGCGGCCAAAGTCGTCGATCAGCAGACCAATGCCGATATCATCGACATCAACATGGGCTGCCCTGCACCGAAGGTAACGAAGATGGATGCGGGAGCGCGCTGGCTTCTGGATTCGAACAAAATCTATGAGATGGTCGCGGCGGTTGTCGATGCCGTGAACAAACCGGTCACGGTGAAGATGCGCACAGGCTGGGATAGCGATCATATCTACGCTGTCGAAAATGCGCAGGCTGTCGAACGGGCGGGCGGTCAAGCCGTCAGCGTTCACGGACGTACTCGCGAGCAGCTCTACACCGGGCACGCAGATTGGGACATCATTCGCCAAGTGAAAGAAGCCGTCTCCATTCCGGTTATCGGCAACGGCGACGTAGTGACGCCGGAAGATGCGCGCCGAATGCTGGATACGACGGGATGCGATGGCGTCATGATCGGTCGTGGAGCGCTGGGGAATCCTTGGATGCTGTACCGTACCGTGGAATACCTGAAGACGGGCCAGCTGCTGTCGGATCCGTCTCCCCAGGAGAAAATCCGGATTGCCATCCTGCATATGGACCGGCTGATCGCCCTGCGCGGCGAAGCGGTAGCAGTTAGGGAGATGCGCAAGCATCTTTCCTGGTACTTGAAAGGGCTCAAGGGATCGGCTCGCATTAAAGATATTATTATGGAAGAAACGAAGCGCGATGAATTGGTTAGCCTTCTGAACAACTTTGTGAACAATCTGGAAGACCATGAAGAATCGGCAAAAAGCGTATACCCTCAAGCCGCTGCGGCGATTGGATAATACGAGGTGCAGGCTGTTAACGGTTGCGTATATGCGACATCCGTGACAGCCTTTGCGCGCATTGACTTTTTGAAATGGTTCCCATATAATCTTTCAGTATAAATTCAAGAAATTGAGCAGGCATCAGAGGGAAGTTCTGATCCCCAAGAATTCGCATATAGTATGTTGATACCGTGGTTTAAATTATTTACATGACAGGAGAATCGGTTAATGAGCGATAAAGAAGTCATTCTTACCCAGGACGGTCTGAAGAAACTGGAGGACGAACTTGAGAATCTGAAGTCTGTGAAGCGCCGCGAGGTGGCTGAGCGGATTAAAGTTGCCATCGGTTATGGCGATATTAGTGAAAACTCCGAATATGAAGACGCCAAGAACGAGCAAGCCTTTATCGAAGGCCGGATTATTACGCTGGAGAAAATGCTCCGTAATGCGCGCATCATCAACAACGATGATATCAATACCGATGTAGTCGGCGTGGGCAACACGGTGATCGTGGAGGATTTGGAATTTGGCGACACGATGGAATATACCATTGTAGGTACGGCTGAATCGGATCCGCTTAACAACAAAATCTCGAACGAGAGCCCTGTCGGCAAAGCGATTATCGGCAAGCAAAAAGGATCGGTTGTGGATGTTAACGTTCCTGCGGGCGTTATTCAATATAAAATTGTAGACATTAAGAAGTAAGTCGGAATGTGGTGTAGAAAGCTTCCTTCGGGGGGCTTTTTTAAATAGGTTAGGGCTGGGTTGAGGGCTTAATGGATTGATGGCATGTCTTGAAATGGCTGCCCTACCGTTAAGTCCTTGCCGAATGTGTACGGGATTCACAATGCAAGCGAAATGAAGGAGATGAATGACGATGACGGAAGAAATGAACAACCAGGAACAAGAACAGGAGTTAAGTGAGCTTTTGCAAATCCGCCGCAACAAATTGGACGAGCTTCGCAAGCTGGGCATCGATCCGTTTGGCGGAAAATACGAAAGAGAACATCACGCAGGTGATATTCTGAAACAGTACGACGAGCTCTCCAAGGAAGAGTTGGAAGAGAAGCAGGTGGAAGTGAACCTGGCTGGACGAATTATGGCAAAACGCGGCATGGGCAAGGCTTCTTTTGCCCATATTCAGGATTTGAGCGGCCGGATTCAGATTTATGTTCGCCAGGATTCCGTTGCAGAAGCGCAGTATGAAGCATTCAGCATCCTTGATCTGGGTGACATCATCGGGGTAAAAGGGGTCTTGTTCAAGACCAAGACCGGTGAAACTACCGTGAAAGTGAAGGAACTGGAGGTTCTTTCGAAATCGCTGTATCCGCTCCCTGAGAAATTCCATGGTTTGAAGGATGTAGAGCTCCGTTATCGTCAGCGTTACGTCGACCTGATCATCAATCCCGATGTACAGAAAACCTTCATTACCCGTTCCCGGATTATCCAATCAATGCGCCGTTACCTGGATTCCCAAGGCTATCTTGAGGTGGAGACACCGACCTTGCATTCCATCGCTGGCGGTGCGGCGGCACGCCCGTTCATCACGCATCATAATGCGCTCGATATGGAACTGTATATGCGGATCGCAATTGAGCTCCATCTGAAGCGCCTGATTGTGGGCGGCCTTGAAAAAGTGTACGAAATTGGCCGCGTTTACCGGAATGAAGGGATCTCTACCCGTCATAATCCGGAGTTTACGATGATTGAGCTTTATGAAGCTTATGCGGACTACAAAGATATTATGGCACTGACTGAGAATCTGATTGCCCATATCGCCCAAGAGGTGCTGGGCACGCAAGTGATTTCCTATCAAGGGCATGAAGTGGACCTGACGCCGCAGTGGCGTCGCGTATCCATGGTGGATGCGGTAAAAGAAGTTGTCGGCGTAGACTTCAGCGTGGATATGTCCAACGAGGAAGCGCATCGTCTAGCCAAAGAACACAAAGTTCCGGTTGAGCCGCATATGACTTTTGGTCATATTTTGAACGCGTTCTTTGAGCAATTCGTAGAAGAGACGCTGATTCAGCCGACGTTCGTAACCGGTCACCCGGTTGAGATTTCGCCGCTGGCGAAGAAGAACGACGTGGATCCGCGGTTCACGGATCGCTTTGAGCTGTTTATCGTGGCGCGCGAACACGCCAATGCATTCTCGGAACTCAATGATCCGATTGACCAGCGTCAGCGTTTTGAAGCGCAGATGAAGGAGAAAGAGCAGGGCAATGACGAAGCCCACGAGATGGATGAGGATTTCCTGCGTGCCCTGGAATATGGTATGCCGCCAACAGGCGGACTTGGCATCGGGATCGATCGTCTGATCATGCTTCTGACCAATTCCCCGTCCATTCGGGATGTCTTGCTGTTCCCGCACATGCGTAATAAGGAGTAGGTTTTGAAGGTTTTGCTCCTTTCATAGTATAGAAAAGAGGCAGTTGGCTATAGCTTTCTATAGTCGACTGCCTCTTTTGTGCATAGAGCGCGTTTTTGTTGTAAAGCTGTGCTACATTCACTTGGTACAATGTATCAACACGTAATGGCCTGGGTGTTTAGGCGTTGTCTGCTTGGCGCCTTTGATACTTGGTTGGGGACCAACACGAATGGAGCAGCTAAAGATGATGGCCTGCAGTGGACCGTCATTCTGGGGACTCATATACAGCTTCAGTTATACCTATGCCCGATAAGCAGACAGAATTAGATGGACTTAATGAGTCATATCAGGCAAGTAAATAAGTGGATAATTTTGCCTTGTTTTTAATTTGCGAAAAAGGGTTGCATATAGGCGGATGCCATGGTATATTATATTTCCGGCCAAGAAATACGGCCTGGAACAAATGCTTGGATCAACAAGCTAAAATGAATTTGAAAAATAAATTCAAAAAAAGCTTGCAATGATCGAGCGGATGTGATAAGATATAAGAGTTGCTAACGAGATAACTTGTTGGTGACAAACGAAGAAGTTGATCTTTGAAAACTGAACAACGAGTGAGTAAAACGAACCACTTCGGTGGGACGTTGAAATAGAGAATTGAACAAATTCTCGTCAGTTA
>NZ_CM179499.1:82500-147500 GCF_058792535.1 Paenibacillus sp. MT86
AAGGGTGATGGCGTGCCTTTTGTAGAATGAACCGGCGAGTTACGTTCCCATGCAAGGTTAAGGCGAGAAGCCGTAGCCGCAGCGAAAGCGAGTCTGAATAGGGCGATTTAGTATGTGGGCGTAGACCCGAAACCGTGTGATCTACCCCTGTCCAGGGTGAAGGTGCGGTAACACGCACTGGAGGCCCGAACCCACGTATGTTGAAAAATGCGGGGATGAGGTGGGGGTAGCGGAGAAATTCCAATCGAACTCGGAGATAGCTGGTTCTCCCCGAAATAGCTTTAGGGCTAGCCTCGGAATGAAGAGTCGTGGAGGTAGAGCACTGATTGGGTGCGGGGCCCGCAAGGGTTACCAAGCTCAGTCAAACTCCGAATGCCATAGACTTATATCCGGGAGTCAGACAGTGAGTGCTAAGATCCATTGTCAAAAGGGAAACAGCCCAGACCATCAGCTAAGGTCCCCAAGTGTGTGTTAAGTGGGAAAGGATGTGGAGTTGCACAGACAACCAGGATGTTGGCTTAGAAGCAGCCACCATTTAAAGAGTGCGTAATAGCTCACTGGTCGAGTGACTCTGCGCCGAAAATGTAACGGGGCTAAACACACCACCGAAGCTATGGCTTGAATCGACTTCACTGCTTCTTTGAGGTAGTGAGACTGAGAGAAACATTTTTGTCAGACTTGAGATGAAATCAAGAATGACCAAATGTTCTCAGGGGATAAACACACTTCGAAGGCGGAGTGAAGTCGATTCAGGGGTAGGGGAGCGTTGTATGTAGGTTGAAGGTGTACCGTAAGGAGCGCTGGACAGCATACAAGTGAGAATGCCGGTATGAGTAACGAAAAGATCAGTGAGAATCTGATCCGCCGAAAGCCCAAGGTTTCCTGAGGAAGGCTCGTCCGCTCAGGGTAAGTCGGGACCTAAGGTGAGGCCGAAAGGCGTAATCGAAGGACAACAGGTTGAAATTCCTGTACCACCGTAAACCGTTATGAACGATGGGGTGACGCAGGAGGGTAGTGACGCGGACTGATGGATGTCCGTCCAAGCAGTGAGGCTGATGTGTAGGCAAATCCGCACATCGTAAGGCTGGGCTGTGATGGGGAGTGAAAATTACAGTAGCGAAGGTCATGATCTCACACTGCCAAGAAAAGCCTCTAGTCAGGTGAAGGTGCCCGTACCGCAAACCGACACAGGTAGGCGAGAAGAGAATTCTAAGGCGCGCGGAAGAACTCTCGTTAAGGAACTCGGCAAAATGACCCCGTAACTTCGGGAGAAGGGGTGCCTCGGTAGGGTGAATAGCCCGAGGGGGCCGCAGTGAAAAGGCCCAAGCGACTGTTTAGCAAAAACACAGGTCTGTGCGAAGCCGTAAGGCGAAGTATACGGGCTGACGCCTGCCCGGTGCTGGAAGGTTAAGGGGAGCGGTTAGGAGCAATCCGAAGCTGTGAACCGAAGCCCCAGTAAACGGCGGCCGTAACTATAACGGTCCTAAGGTAGCGAAATTCCTTGTCAGGTAAATTCTGACCCGCACGAATGGCGTAACGACTTGGGCGCTGTCTCAACGAGAGATCCGGTGAAATTTTAATACCTGTGAAGATGCAGGTTACCCGCGACAAGACGGAAAGACCCCATGGAGCTTTACTGCAGCTTGATATTGGATTTGGGTACGATCTGTACAGGATAGGTGGGAGCCTTAGAAGCATGAGCGCCAGCTTGTGTGGAGGCGACGTTGGGATACCACCCTGATCGTATCTAGGTTCTAACCTGGTACCGTGATCCGGTACGGGGACAGTGTCAGGCGGGCAGTTTGACTGGGGCGGTCGCCTCCTAAAGAGTAACGGAGGCGCCCCAAGGTTCCCTCAGAATGGTTGGAAATCATTCGAAGAGTGCAAAGGCATAAGGGAGCTTGACTGCGAGACCTACAAGTCGAGCAGGGACGAAAGTCGGGCTTAGTGATCCGGTGGTACCGCATGGAAGGGCCATCGCTCAACGGATAAAAGCTACCCTGGGGATAACAGGCTTATCTCCCCCAAGAGTCCACATCGACGGGGAGGTTTGGCACCTCGATGTCGGCTCATCGCATCCTGGGGCTGAAGTAGGTCCCAAGGGTTGGGCTGTTCGCCCATTAAAGCGGTACGCGAGCTGGGTTCAGAACGTCGTGAGACAGTTCGGTCCCTATCTGTCGTGGGCGTAGGAAATTTGAGAGGAGCTGTCCTTAGTACGAGAGGACCGGGATGGACGTACCGCTGGTGCACCAGTTGTTCCGCCAGGAGCATGGCTGGGTAGCTACGTACGGACGGGATAAGCGCTGAAAGCATCTAAGCGTGAAGCCCCCCTCAAGATGAGATTTCCCAGTATGTAAGACCCCTTGAAGACGACGAGGTAGATAGGTTGGAGGTGGAAGTGCAGCAATGCATGGAGCTGACCAATACTAATCGGTCGAGGGCTTATCCAAAATATATTTCAATGTGCTGCAAATATCGTTTCGTATCTAGTTTTCAGGTGATCAAGCATCTGAACCGTTTGGTGGCGATGGCGGAAGGGTTCCACGCGTTCCCATACCGAACACGACCGTTAAGCCTTCCAGCGCCGATGGTACTTGGACCGAAGGGTCCCGGGAGAGTAGGACGTCGCCAAGCGAACAACCATAAAGACCGTTATCGAGTAATCGATAGCGGTCTTTTCCTATATGCCGTGACGTGGATTTCTGAATTCTGGACTATCTCGAGCCGGCTTGGGTGATACTAAACGACAGTCATGCATCGTTTCCGTGATAAATGCCTAAAGGGATGCAATATGGCAGGTCAATCTTAAACGTGGATAAGTCTCCATTTAATAGAAGAAAGCTGTCTATTTGTCCACTCCAAGGAGACAGGACAACGCGCTGGATGGATACTTGCGAACTTCAGGAAATGGGCCAATTCAATCCTTGACAGCCTATGGGCCCTTTGCTAAGATGGCAATAATATATTTCTGAAAATACTTGAAAATGCCGTCCGGTCCAGCTCTGACAGTAGTTGTAGTCCGCAGGAAGACGACAAAAAGGAGGAATAACCCAGGTGTGGGAAGATAAGTTTAGCAAGGAAGGCTTCACTTTTGACGATGTATTGTTGGTTCCTAGAAAATCCGAGGTACTTCCAAAAGAAGTGGATGTTAGCACCAAATTGAGCGAGCACGTGAAATTGAACATCCCGCTCATCAGTGCAGGTATGGACACCGTTACGGAAGCTCCTTTGGCAATTGCCATTGCTAGAGAAGGCGGAATCGGCATTATTCATAAAAATATGACGGTTGAACAACAGGCGGAAGAAGTAGATCGGGTGAAGCGCTCGGAAAGCGGAGTCATCACGAATCCATTCTCGCTTCATGCCGATCATCTTGTATCCGACGCTGAGAAACTCATGGGCAAATTCCGGATTTCCGGGGTTCCGATCGTGGATGAGAACAATAAGCTGATCGGGATTTTGACGAATCGTGATCTTCGTTTTGTTCATGATTACAATACGGTTATCAGCGAAGTGATGACCAGCGAGAACCTGGTTACCGCTCCGGTTGGAACGACCCTTCAGGATGCCGAAATGATTCTGCAGAAGCATAAAATCGAGAAGCTGCCTTTGGTGGACGAGGATAATGTTCTTAAAGGACTTATCACGATTAAAGACATTGAGAAAGCGATTCAGTTCCCTAGAGCAGCGAAGGACGCTCAGGGCCGCCTGCTTGTAGGTGCAGCGATCGGAATCTCCAAAGATACCTTCGAAAGAGCAGAAGCGCTTGTGAAAGCCGGTGTAGACGTCATAACCGTTGACTCCGCTCACGGGCATCACATCAATATTATTGATTCCGTACGCAAACTGCGCGAATTGTATCCCGATCTGACCATTATCGCCGGTAATGTGGCTACAGGCGAAGGTACGCGAGAGCTTATCGAAGCTGGCGCATCCGTCGTTAAAGTGGGAATCGGTCCTGGATCCATCTGTACGACCCGCGTTATTGCCGGGATTGGCGTACCGCAAATCACAGCCATTTATGACTGCGCAACGGTTGCTAAAGAGTACGGCGTGCCGATTATCGCAGATGGCGGTATCAAATACTCCGGGGAAATTACAAAAGCCATCGCAGCCGGCGCTAGTGCCGTTATGCTGGGCAGTATGTTTGCAGGGACGGAAGAAAGCCCAGGCGAAGCCGAGATCTACCAAGGACGCCGTTTCAAGGCTTATCGGGGCATGGGTTCCCTTGCTGCCATGAAACAAGGCAGTAAAGACCGTTATTTCCAAGACGATGACAAGAAATTGGTACCGGAAGGCATCGAGGGCCGTGTAGCTTATAAAGGGCCATTGGCAGATACCATCCATCAGTTGATCGGTGGATTGCGTTCCGGCATGGGGTATTGCGGAACGCAAAACCTGGAGGAGCTGCGGAATGATACCCAATTTATCCGCATTTCCGGGGCTGGTCTCCGCGAGAGCCATCCGCATGATATTCAAATCACCAAAGAAGCGCCTAACTATTCCTTGTAATTCACGGAAAAGAATAAGGATACACAGTATATGTCATTTATTTCCTGGACAAGCTGGATGAAATTCATCTAGCTTGTCTTTTTTTGATACCCCCCCTATGATAGAATAGAACAAGTTAATGACTTATTGAGAATTAGAGGGGAGTAATTCCATTGATAGACAAGTCTATAAAGAAGAATAAGCGACAACGAATTCAAAGAACGCTGGCATCCTTGATGCTCTTTAATATACTATGTTTCTCTGCTGCGCCTGCGGTTTCGCTCGCTGCGCCTAATATGCTGGCTACAGCGGATACAACCAAAGCTACGGAAGACAAAGCGGCAACGGACAAGGCTGCTACGAATAATACGAAGCCGGACAAAGTGCCATCGGTCGATCAGCTGGGCTTGGAAGTGAGCTCTGCCGTCTTGATCGAGCCATCTACGGGCCAGGTGCTGTTATCCATAAATGCGGATGAAGCATTGCCGCCGGCGAGCATGACGAAGATGATGACGGAATATATCGTAGCAGAGAAGGTAAAACAAGGCGAGTTAGCTTGGGATGACGTAGTCACGGTAGGGGAAAATGCTGAAAAAACCGTGGGCTCACGGATATTTTTAGCTGAAGGCGACCAACATACAGTGGAAGAGCTCTACATAGCCATGGCTGTCGGCTCGGCGAATGATGCAACGGTAGCATTGGCTGAACATATTGCTGGTTCCGAAGCAGAGTTTGTTACCATGATGAACGATACGGCGAAAAAGATGGGATTGAAGACCGCTTTCTTCATTAATTCGACAGGCCTTAGCCGTGCAGATATGCCTGAGAAATACCGTCCTGCAGAAGATAAAGAAACCGTAATGTCGGCAATGGATACTGCATTACTTGCCAAGTATATCGTTGAGGATCATCCTGACTTTGCGAGATTTACAGCCATTCAATCGCATAAATTCCGGCCGCGCGATACGAGTCCGATCATCAACTACAACTGGATGCTGGAGGCCAACAAAAGCATTACGAACTTCAAGGCCTATGCTTACGAAGGTTTGGACGGTTTGAAAACCGGTCATACCAATGCGGCGGGTTATTGCTTTGCCGGTACCGCTGAGCGTGACGGCATGCGTTTGATCAGCGTGGTTATGGGAACGAAATCCGAAGGGGCTCGCTTTAAGGAAACCAAAAAAGTCCTGGATTACGGCTTTGACAACTTCGAAGTGAAGGAAGTCCAAGCAGCCGGAGCAACCGTGCAAGGATTTGAAACCGTCGAAGTGAAGAAGGGCAAAGGTAAGGAAGCTGGGCTGGTGACCGATAAAGCCCTCACATTTGTTGTGCCTAAAGGTTCTAGCGGAAAGAACATTACCTTTGAAGCCAAACTGGATTCTTCCAGCGTGACGGCGCCTGTCGCCAAGGATACGAAGGTGGGTACGGCAACCTACTCATATAAAATCGAAGGCATGAAGGAAACCCAGACCGAAACGGTGAATCTTATCACGGCAGACGAAGTAGAGAAAGCCGGCTGGTTCAAGCTGTTCCTCCGTGCGATCGGTGACTTTTTCGCGGATTTGTTTGATTCCATCAAAAATCTTTTCTAAGCAGCCGATAAATTCCGAGTAAATGGGTTGTGTATTTGATTTTGATGCGGTAAAATATCAAGTTAGATTCATTGCAAGTATGCACCATACGGGTATAGACCATATCGTCAGGGAATGCTCTAAATGGCGATGAGATACAACATATAATCGGGAGGCTAGGGGACATGGAAACAGGAACATCTACTGTAAAAAGAGGTATGGCGGAAATGCAAAAAGGCGGCGTCATTATGGACGTCATGAATGCGGAACAAGCGAAAATCGCTGAAGCTGCCGGTGCTACGGCGGTTATGGCGCTGGAACGCGTTCCTTCCGATATTCGCGCTGCTGGGGGAGTAGCACGGATGGCTGACCCAACCATCGTTGAGGAAGTCATGAAGGTCGTATCCATTCCAGTTATGGCCAAAGCTCGTATCGGTCATTACGTTGAAGCGAAAGTGCTTGAATCTCTCGGCGTGGATTACCTCGATGAGAGTGAAGTGCTGACGCCTGCGGATGAAGTGTTCCACATCGACAAATGGGATTTCACCGTACCGTTCGTATGCGGCGCGAAAGATATCGGTGAGGCGCTGCGTCGCATCGGCGAGGGTGCATCCATGATCCGCACGAAGGGCGAGCCGGGAACCGGCAATATCGTGGAAGCTGTTCGCCATATGCGTTTGATCAACAGCCAAATTCGCAAGGTTCGCAACATGTCGAAGGACGAACTGTATGCCGAAGCTAAAAACCTCGGTGTTTCCTATGACCTCCTGAAAGGCGTTCACGAGACGGGCAAGCTGCCTGTCGTTAACTTTGCCGCCGGTGGCGTGGCCACCCCTGCGGATGCCGCATTGATGATGCATCTGGGCGCTGACGGCGTTTTTGTAGGATCCGGTATTTTCAAATCCGATAACCCTGAGAAATTTGCTCGTGCGATCGTGGAAGCGACAACGCATTATGATGATTATAAATTGATTGCTGAAGTCTCCAAGAACCTGGGTGCTCCAATGAAAGGCATCGAGATATCCAAGCTTAGTCCGGCTGAGCGCATGCAGGATCGCGGCTGGTAAGAGAGAAGGGGTAACATGAAGGTCGGCGTACTGGCACTTCAGGGTGCCGTTGCAGAGCATATTCGAAGCATTACGCTTGCTGGCGCCGAAGGGGTGCCCATCAAGAAGGTCGAGCAGCTGGACGGCATTGACGGCTTGATTATCCCTGGCGGTGAGAGCACGACGATTGGCAAGCTGATGCGCAAGTATGATTTTATGGACGCGATTCGTCAGTTTTCAGCCCAAGGCAAACCGATATTCGGAACCTGCGCCGGACTGATTGTACTGGCCGAGCGAATTCAAGGCGACGAAGAAGCGCATTTGAAGCTGATGGACATCACGGTGGCGCGGAACGCATTCGGACGTCAGCGTGAAAGTTTCGAGACCGATTTGCCGGTGAAGGGCATCGATGAAACGGTGCGAGCCGTCTTCATCCGCGCCCCGCTCATTCTGGAAGTGGGACCGGGCGTTGAGGTTCTGTCTACGTATAAGGATGAGATCGTCACAGCCAGACAAGGGCATCTGCTTGCGGCTTCCTATCATCCGGAGCTGACAGACGATTTCCGGCTCCATCAATATTTTGTGGAGATGGTTCGCTCCCGGGCGACGGCGCCACAGGCGTAACGTAATAGTTTCAGTAGAAGACATCTTGACTCTTTGGCAGTATGTGGGAGTCAAGTTGTCTTTTTCGCTGAAATGCAATAAGATGTATCGTATGTAACAACGTATAATGCAGCCTTGTCCCAAGGCTTTTTATCAACTGGTAGGGCAGCTGCTTCGATATACTTGATGGATGTTTTACTTTAGGAGGGTTTCCCGTGTTAGACGTAAAAATATTGCGCAGCGAGTACAGTCGTGTTGAAGAAGCGCTGAAGAATCGAGGCAAATCGCTCGATTTGATTGCGGATTTTCCTAAGCTTGACGCCCGGCGCCGGGAATTGCTGCAGGAAAGCGAAAGTTTGAAGAATCGCCGCAACACCGTGTCGGCTGAAGTAGCCAAGCTGAAGAAAAATCGCGAAAATGCAGATGAGCTGATTCTGGAGATGCGCCAAGTGTCAGACCAGATTAAAGCAATGGATGAGGAAGTTCGTGAGCTGGAAGCCAGTATATCCGAGCTTACTTTGGCGATTCCGAATATCCCCCACGAAAGTGTGCCGATTGGCGCCTCGGAGGAGGAGAACGTGGAAATTCGCCGCTGGGCGGAGCCAAAAGCTTTCGATTTCGAACCTAAGGCTCACTGGGAGATTGCCCAGAACCTGAGTATTTTGGACTTTGAAGCAGGCGCGAAGGTTACGGGTTCCCGATTTACGTTCTACAAAGGTCTGGGTGCACGGCTTGAGCGTGCCTTAATCAGTTTCATGATGGATCTGCACAGCGACAAACACGGCTATGAGGAAATGCTGCCTCCATATATCGTCAACCGGGACAGCTTGTACGGAACAGGACAACTGCCTAAATTCGAAGAGGATTTATTCAAAATTAGCGATACCGACTATTACCTGATCCCAACGGCTGAGGTTCCTGTAACGAACTACCATCGTGAGGAAATCCTAAATAGCGAGGATCTGCCTAAATATTACGTCGCATACAGCTCCTGTTTCCGTTCGGAAGCCGGCGCGGCAGGACGCGACACCCGGGGACTTATTCGTCAGCATCAGTTCAATAAGGTCGAGATGGTGAAGATTGTACATCCGGAAACATCGTTTGATGAGCTCGAGAAAATGACGGCGGATGCGGAGCGTGTGCTGCAGCTGCTGAATCTCCCTTATCGCGTCATGACACTATGTACCGGGGATATGGGCTTCGGCTCCATGAAGACCTATGATCTGGAAGTATGGCTTCCGGAGAGCGGCGTATACCGTGAAATCTCTTCCTGCTCGAATATTGGAGATTTCCAGGCACGCCGTGCTAATATTCGCTTCCGTCCGGAGCCGAAGAGCAAGCCGGAGTTTGTTCACACCTTGAATGGTTCCGGTCTCGCGGTAGGGCGTACGGTTGCGGCCATTCTGGAGAATTATCAACAGGCCGACGGCTCCGTTGTCATTCCGGAAGTGCTTCGCCCTTACATGGGGAATGTTAGCATCATTGAACCCAAGAAATAAGTTGATAACATAGGTTGACTTGTGGTATAATGATTTTTGCACGTGATTCATTTTGCAGTGATCATTTCCACATGGAGAGGTACCGAAGCGGTCATAACGGGGCGGTCTTGAAAACCGTTAGGGGGCAACTCCACATGGGTTCGAATCCCATCCTCTCCGCCATACATAATAAATGTGCGTCGCAAAAGGATTTGCGGCGATTATGACTGAAACGCACTTGACTGTTGAACAGCGGTCTGGTGCGTTTTTTCGTGTTCGTGACCGTTAGAAGAAAATCTAACGGGAGGTACAGAAGTATGAATGCAAGAACAAGTAAAACACCACAAAAAAGAGGGAAAAGAAAGAACAATTTAGAGATACCTCAGCGGCTTTTAGACCGCATAACTCCTTCGGTCTTAGAAACGCCCTGCTCCGCACATCAAGAAGCCGAGAAGCCTCGTCCTGAGACGTTGACACTGGACAAGCTATTTAACCGTTACTATGCCGCAAGGCAAGCGGCTGGGGCCGCAGAGCGCACCCTAGAGGACTACAGGAAGCACATGAACTGGTTTCGTCAGTTCTTGGCATTAGAGTACAACGGTCTGGATAACTTTGTACCGAATCGTGATGTAATTCGTTCATGGATTTCCCATATGTTGACGGCACAGAAATTAAAGCCCTCAACAATTAACATTAGATTAAGAACAGTTAAGGCAATGTTCAACTGGGCCATTAGCGAGAGAATCATTAAGGAATCTCCATTCGATAATGTAGAATTACTAAAAGTGCCAGAGGAAGATTTCCAAGTAATTTCAAAGACACAGGAACGGAAATTGTTTAACTGCTGTGACTTAACTACTTTTACTGGACTACGTGATGCCCTGTTAATGTCATTCCTACTTGATACAGGGGTGCGTATTGGGGAGTGCATGAGAATTTTTGTAGAGGAAGTTGATCTGCAAAATCGCTCCGCATCTGTTAGGGCAGAATCAGCTAAAACCAGAAAAGCGCGGATGGTATACTTTGGGGCGAGAACACAAGAGCTATTGTTTATTTACCTTGCGTGGCATGAAATTAACGCACAAGCTCCAAACTTGTTTCTTAACGAATTTGGGCAACCCTTAGATAAGAATTGGGCTACCAGATGTATCAGTTTCATCGGTAAGAAAGCTAAAATTACAGGCGTTCGCATTAGCCCCCACACTTTCCGACATACGTTTGCGACTCGTTATATAAAGGCAACAGGCGACCCGTTTTCATTACGTAGACTGCTTGGACATTCCTCCATGGAAATGGTCAATCGCTACGTTAATCAAGATGTTGCTGATGTTCGTGAGCAATATGAGAAGTTCATGAATAGGGGGACTGAGCAATGATAACGTCAAGAAGCGAATGGTTACTTTGCAGTGTGAATCGGCTGAGCAAAGAAGCGTAGAAATTTTTAAAGCCATAATAACATGCTCAAACGATGATAAGAATTAGTTTGGTGATATAATTTATTGCGGCCCCAATTGTTACTAATTGTACCTATATAAATAAACACACATGGAAACGGTAATCGTAACTTCAATTCAGGAATAAGAAGACAAAACCCCTCCAGAATTATCAATTGGAGGGGTTTTATATATGTCCATATTAACTGTGTTTCTCCATATAAGAATCTCAATAAAATTCAAATTCTACTTTGAGTTCAGTTGGGACATGAATTTTTCTTTTCTTTGAGCTATAAGATTATACGTTTCATTCTGAATAAAATATAATTTTGTTCGCTTATCTCCATGTAACTTTACTATTGTGCTGATGTTTAGGTTCAATCTTAATGCACGGTCTAAAAAAATAGGATGTAAATGTCCCCCTTTTTCTAAAAGAGTATTTACACTCGTTATCCATCTTATTGCTAGAATTTCGCTGTAACATTCATTTACTCGGTTAGTATAATCATTTACCGATATATTGTGTTTCTTAGCGATGTACTCAACTAAAGCACGCCACGATTGAATTGAAACCCCATGTCTTGAACCATACCGCTCAAACCAAATGAATGGGTTCATTGCTCCCTTAGATGCATTTATAGATTTACAAAGTGGCACCATATTAACATAAGTGTTACCGCCAATTCCATACTTCTTAACTACTTTACCCCAATGTAACGGGACAAAGTGATCTAATTCAATTTTATCGTATTTTCCAGTTAGAGAACATTCATTTTTAAAGTGATCTTTTATTTGTTCTATTTGCTTTTCTCTTAATGTGTTTGGTACTTCTTTCAGAAGCTGTTCTCTCTTTTTTTGGGGCGTCAAAGAGTTGTAAATAGTATCTTTCTTCATCTTTTTATTATCCCTCTCATGATGTTAGTCTTAGGTGTAGGGATATAGTGTACAATACAATTACTTTTCTTGTTAAGATGTGCCAAAGAAAGTACTGGTTCAGCTTATAGGTTTGATTATTCATAGGCCTACTAGCATGTGCTAAGAGTTAGGAATATCAGAGGTTATAGTGGACTACTAATAAGCGAAGATGCAGGGGAAGTTTGTCATGATTTTTAGGTGGAAAAAGGGTTACTTAAATTATGTCGTTACACAAAAAGAATGTTATGCTAGATTTTTTTTGAAAAAGGAGTTTGCGGTTTTTTTATAATTTGATACTATGTGAAAACAGATATGAAAGGAGGAGTTACGTACAGATTTATACAGACAGGTACTTAATTCAAGTATGAAACTGTACATGTATTAACGCATTTATCAAAATATCATGTACGCATACGTACATCTTCTAGACAGTAGATACCATATAAAGAAAATATAACATATAACATAAAAGGTAATTAAAACATTAAATCTGGAGGGTGATGTTGCGCGAATAAGGAGAGATTTTATGAACACACCTTTTGTTGCAATCCCAATGAGGATGTTTGCATTTGAGACAGATTTCTTTACCACTAATGACGAGATATTAGTATTCTACCATATCGGTACTTTAGTCTCAGCACGGAATCCCCTTGTAGCTTACCTTAATATTGAATTATTAAACGCAAAGATGATGTTAGATTCGTCGAATTCATCGCGTGGAAAGAAACGTATTAAATCTGCAATTGAGAGTTTACATTCAAAAGGATACATTGGACTAAATTATCGAGATAGCATTTTAAAAAATGGTACGCTATTAGAAATTACTATGTTCGATCTCGAACATCAGATTTATAAAGAACGTGTTTTTAGTGGCGGTTCTGTTTACACGGGTTACACCGCAGTAACAGACGAATTATTTAGTTGTGCAACATCAGCTATAGTCCTAAGAGCATTAATTTATCACGATTGGCGTAGTAAAATTGACTATGATATTTCGTTTACTGAGTGGGCAAGTATTTTAGGCGTGTGTCGTCAAACCGCTGTCAACGTCATTAATGAATGTATTACGTCTGGTCTTTTATCAAAACACCGAGGTGACTACTACACTACACCTTCTGGAGATAGTCGACAAAAAACTAATAAATACTTCAGGAAACCAACTGCTCCAGAACGAAGCTCGCAAAAAGATAAAAACTCCCGTCTTCAAGCGAAAACGTTTGAAAAGGAATCAAAAGAAAAGCGACAACATAATTGGTTTACAGAGAAGTATGTGAACGTAGATGATATGATCGTGTATCTGACCACTGATTGTCCAGTACTGGAGGCTCACGCGGGAAAAAGAATCAAAGCTATTTCTAACAGCCCATCGGGGAAACAACGGATGGATGATTTGCTGAGTAAAGCACAGCTTACCATTAGTAATCAAAAACAAATAACGGCGACGTATAACGCAATAAGTGAAAGTGCGGATAAAGAGATGTACAATTATTCTGACGACTATGAGGAAGTATACCGAAGAAGGGTACAAAAACAGTCGAACAAGGACAGAGATTTTAGTTATTTGTTGGGAAATGACTGAACTCTCTAGCAATCGTATCGTGAAATCTACTCACTGTAAAAACGCGTATATGTGATGGGGAGATTATTTCATGGTAGGAATTGTTCCAAACTGTAAACCATGCCCCTAAGCATGTGATATAACACTCACAAAATAACATGGAAATGATATGTACTTATGTTGGGAAGCATCCGATACGCAAAGCCCATGAGAAGCGTCTCAGGGCTTTTTTATTATCACAAAATAATGTTTATAACATAAATGAGATTCATGGATTTCATTAGTTCGTAAATGTTTTAATAGACATTTGTAAAGTATAAACACTATATTAATAATTGGGGTATCGAATCATACGAAAGGTAATTCCCAGTAATAGCTAAGATATTTGCAACATCCGAGTTTCTGCTAACACCAAAACTCTGACACAAGACGATATATTAATTAAAGAATGTACGCTTGAAACCGTAGTACTATTTAAATAATGGAAAAGAAAAATTTAATTAGAGGTGATACTAGCATGAATCAATTATCCATGGTCGGTGGATATGAGGGATTATTTCATACATATTTTCAAAGAATATCCGAACAGGTAGAAGCCATCCAGCTGGAGAATGAATATGAAAAGAAAAGTCATGGTTTTGCTCATTGGTTTCTAACTAGTGTTCGTGGCATTGTTGAAGATGATGTATCGCAGTACATCACTGATGGTTTTAATGATTGGGGGATTGATGCCGTAATTATTGATGAGGAAAGGGAATTAGTGGAACTCTATCAATTTAAACTCCCTGATAAAGTTACCAATATTGAAAAGACCATTGGGCAACCCGAGATTGAGAGTTTTTTACGAGGATACAAAATATGTTCAAGCGGGTTGGCGCCAGAAAATGCGAATGACGAATTGAAAGAAAAGATTACTGAAATCGTTGATTCTGATATTTTTAGTTTTAAGCTAGTTTTTGTATCTTATACTAGTCCCCTAAGCAATCACGGGGAAATTGTACTTTCGACTGCACTACAAGAAATAAAGGATACTGGAAACAAGATATATTGGGAATTGTATGATAAAGAGCGTATCGCAAATATTATATATACTAGTAAGAAAAAGTATGAAGCATTTGAAATTGATTTAATTCAATCTGGTTCTAGTACTGGTTTATTAACGTCTGATAATGCAGCATCGTATTCAATTCATTGCTCACTTAATGAATTGGCTGAGGTGTGCTTGAAGTATCAAGACATTATTTTTGATGAAAATGTAAGATTATTTCATGGAGCAACTAATAAATTTAATAATGGAATCATTCAAACAGCAACTTCGGAAGATGATGTAATTAACTTTCATTTGTACAATAATGGTATTGTGATGGTTTCTCCAAAAGTTAAATATATCGACACAAGAAAAAGGTTGAAGGTATCAAATCCGATGGTTGTAAATGGATGTCAAACTATGAATAGTTTACTAGAAGCAAAGAAGCAGGGGAACCTTCAAGAAGGATTTGTTCAAGTTAAGGTAATAGAGATAAATGACCCTATAATTAGGCAGAATATATCGATCTTTTTAAACTCGCAAACAGAGATAAAGGATAGTTATTTAATATCTAACTTACCTATTGTTAGGCAGCTTGAAGAGGATTTAGAAAAAATGGGGTACTTTTTAGAACGCCAAGCCAATAAGATCATTCTCTTAAAAAAACAATTATCGAAAAAGGAGAAAATTGAACGTTTTGGAATAAATCAAAATAAAACGATTGGTCTTGAGTTAGCGATTCAATTATATGCAAGTGTTTTTGGTAACTTAGCCCCATTAGCAAAAATGAAAAAATCTCTACTATTTAACGAAGATAACTTGCCAGGAATATTAAATAATATAAATGCTGAAAAGATTATTTTTTCTTTTGAAATTTACGTAAGAATAATGGAAGTTATAAGTGACTATAGGCGTTGTGTTAGAAATAAGCGGAAAACTGAAATTTTACAGTATTTAGAGATAAAATCGAAGGATTTGAAGCAATACTCTTTTTTGAACACTGCTGATATTTTTTTATTGTCATTATATGCACATATAGCACAAAGAGAAAATGGGAAAATTGATAAAATAGGTAAAGGTGATGCGTTAAACTTTAGAGAATGGGCAGACATTGCAGAGGAGAATTTTGATTTATATTTCAAAGAAGCTATAAACATAATTAAAAGTACCATTATTGAGGGGACAAATGGGAAGAGTATTGCGACACTTACAAAAAGTCAATCTTTCCATAAACGACTATTAACAAAAGTATATAACAACAGTTGATTTGTTGGGTTGTGTTTAATTGAGCATTTTGCATAATTCCGAATTTGGATAAATCATAGGAAGAACAGACATTGTCTCGTCTCTAAATCACGCGTTTTCTGAAAAAGGACAGACCTCCAGAATTTTTGAAGTTTGAACTTTTTAAGCGGCGGCTTGCTTTCTTCTCGAAGCAGTTGAGAGCGCAGATACGAGTAGGACGATGGCGTTCAAATACTGCTGCGTAGTGACTTTTTGAACGCCCCAGACATGCAGGCTATCCGCGGACAAATACGTTTTCATTCGAGAATTGCACCGTTCCACGCTGGTTCGTTCATTGTAAAGCTCTTTCCAGCGCTTGGTATCGCGATGCGGATTACTATATCGCCTTAGATCGTCCTTCGTATCGACTTTGACGACCATGCCATAGTTGGACGCTGAGCAAGTGGCCATGCCTAACGGGCAATCTACTTTGCCTGTGGCATGCGGACAACGAAACTTCAAGTAATCGCCGTCGGCGCCCCAGTAAGTCATCGCGAACCCCATCGTACAGCAGGGTGTTCCGTTTGTCGTCATGCCAGCGGGCGGTTCTTTTTCTCCCCGAGGATTGAGAGGAATAATGGCTTGAGCGTTCACCTTTCGAGCCGCTTCGTACACTTTCATTTGGTCATAGCCCGCATCAAGCATGAAGAATCTCGTGCGTTTATCGACAGCAACCTTCTCAATCAGGCTCGGCGCCATTTCTCCATCATTCACATGCGCTGGCGTGACTTCGAGCGCAAGTGGAAGTTCGCTTTTCGTATCCACCGCCAAGTGGAGCTTATAGCCGAACCAAGTCACTTTATTACCGAAGGAGTCGAACTTCGCTCCCCAGTTCGCATTGCCCGTTTGCTCGCTTTTTCGCTTAGGCTGCTTCTTTTCGTAAGCGTGAATCGAGGCACTGTCGATCGCAACATGATTTCCGTCGATGATGCCGTCTTGCTTGCAGCGATTGACCAAGTCTTCGAACAACTGTTTGGCCAGCTCTTTCTTCGTCAGCTCGGCAAAGACTCTGCTTAATGTAGCGATGGATGGAGCCTCGCGGTCGAGTGGAAGTCCGCATTGATAGCGAAACCTAAGATCGGTACTCAGTCGATGATGTAAACCAGTAAATGTCTGGATACGTTCTAGAGGAGCAGCAAGAAGGGCGCGCAAAATGCCTTCTCTGCAATGCCCGTCGGCTCCTCGGGGTGAACGACTTCTCAGTTCTTTCGCGTAAGGACGGAGGTCCAGCACACTGAAAAAGATCGGCAAACGATCTTTTGACTCGATTTTTAGCAGTTCCTCAAAGGAAAACAGACTTTCTTGGAGAATATACAAGAGACTTTACCCCTTCTTGAGTTTTCTGGATTGGTCTCTTGAAAACTTCTGCAAGTTGGGGTAAAGTCCCTTTTTTATGCCTGAAAATCCTTGCGTAGCAAGGGCTTAGATTACTGCAAAATACTCAATTAAGTGTTTTTTAGTTAATTCATTTACCGTAGGTATCCGTGCAGTAACTTCCATTGACGGCATGACAGCGGGTTGGGCGCGTATCCCATGGGATGATAAACGTCAATTAAATGAACAACACGCCGACCGTATGGTGAACGAAATTTGCAGCCCCTGATCTGCAATGATTGAATTTGATTTTACAGAGGTTGACTCATGATGTTGAACATAATAAGATGAAGTTATCCAACGGTCATGTATCGAATTAAACGTTTTAACTCAGACCGCTGTAGCGGTTTAACAATAAAGTGCCATAAACTCAGTCAGCATAAGTGATGGCGGGTTTTTATCAAGAGGGGCGGTCTTGAAAACCGTTAGGGGGCAACTCCACATGGGTTCGAATCCCATCCTCTCCGCCATACATATACAAATGCAAGCCGTTTCCTTAGGGGAACGGTTTTTTTATGGTCTTTATGCCTTTTTTACCAGAGGAGAAATGCATAGAAGGTTCAGATCTAAGCACTTTATGCTTGGGGGACCTGCTGTATAAAACAGCGCCTGTTATCGCAATTTATAGAGAAGGGGAGGTGTGAACATGAACTCAGAACTGAATGTCGATCAATCGACGCTGGTCAATGCTTGGCAGGAAAGGCTGCCGACCATACTCAAACCGGGGGATCGTGCAGAAGTGGCAGCAGACGAAGGAGATCCGAACGCCATCCGCATTCACATTGGCGCAGCAGGTCGTCAGGAGTATTCGTTTGATTTTCAATGCACCTATGTGGATTCCCGGGAAGTGAAGGTCGCTCTGATCGATGTAGAGCGTGATGGCGCGACGACGGATGAGCGCAATGAGAACATACAAGGCATGGTGGGCGATTATACGCGTCATATTCATGAGTGTGCTCAAACGCTGCAGCAAATCACGCATCACTAAGTTCCATGAATGAATGTGAAAGCTGTGATGCTCCTTTCAGACCGAAGCATCAAGGCCGTTTGCGTAGAACAAACGCTGTGATCCATGAAATGGAGGGCTATCAGATGAGTAAACCAAAGTCGATTCCGGTGCCTGAAGCACAGGAACAACCGAGGCAGCGGAAGGACCATGACCGGGGCGGCCAGGAGCCGCTGTCAGGCTCGCACAGAGCGAAGATCCGCAAGCAGGATGGTCATTATAATCCGGAGGGCTAACAGCCTTTAGGAGCAAAATACGAAGGCGCCAAAAATCAAGAATCGAGAGAACTTCCTGACATTCGACAGGAAGTTCTTTTTTTCGATTTGAAACCTTTTGCTTCCAACTTCCGTATTAGTGTTCAAGTGTAATATTTTGGGGCCCCACCTTATTCGCATGTTAAGAAGTTTGAAATTAAGATGGATGGAAAAAGAAAGGAAATAAAATTTCAGCAAATATTCCAGAAAGTGTTTCTCATTTTGGTTAAATGGTTTATGATTAGAAGGTCTGTTATTTTTTTGACTGTTAGAGGGGAGAGAAATTTTAATGAACAAGAAGTTTGCAGCTATCATGCTGACACTGCTGCTCACGGTGACAGTTGTGCTTTCCGGCTGCGCGAAAAAAGAAGAGCCTAAGGCGGCAATGACCAATGCTGCTACGAACGCTATGAAGATGACATCCTACGAAATGAAGAGCAAATTTGTCATTGAAGACCTTCAAGTTAACATACCTGCAGTTGAAGGCGATCCAAGCGTAACACAGGCGATGACGATGCTGAAGAATGCGGAGGTTACACTGGACGGGATCTACCAGGCTGAGCCAATGCAAACCGAAATGAACATGGGCATCAATTTGAAGGGTGACATGGCGATGTCCTTCAACATTGATATGGTGATGACGAAAGAGAAAATCTACGTTAAAGTGCCAAGCATTCCTATGCTGCCGTTCCCGGAAGACGTTGTTGGCAAGTTCCTCGTGATGGACATGAAAGAGCTTGCTGAGCAATCCGGCGAAACATTTAACCCAGAAACCCTGGATACCGAGAAGTCCCAAAAATTCGTTAACGAAATCCTTGAAGCTGTGCTGAGCGAATATGACCAAGCGAAATACTTCAAAGAGATCAATGTTAAAGATGCCGGCCTTCCAGAAGGTGTTGACGCTAAACAAGTGGTACAATTCTTTGTAACCAATGATAACCTGAATGAAGCATTGGATATTATGGTAAACAAGGTTGCACCTAAGGTTGTTGATATTGCAGCTAAAGACGAGTACCGCGAATTGCTGGGTCTGACCCAAGAAGACATCGATGCTGCCAAAGCTGAAGTGTCCAACGTTAACCAAGACGAATTCAAAGCGGGCTTGGAAGAAATGCAGAAATACCTGAAAATCAATACATTTAACATCAACACGGCTATCGATAAAAAAGATTTCCCTGCGTACCAAGATGTTGTGTTGAACGTTGATTTCAATGATCCAGAAACGAATGAGAACGTGAAGTTGGCTGTGAAGGGCAGCACCCAATACAACAACATCAACGCGAAACAAGAGTTCAAAATCGGTATTCCAAAAGACGCTGACGTCATCACGATGGAGCAATTTGAGGAATCCATGAGCCAAATGAGCACTTACTAATTTTATTCATCTAAGACAAGAAAACCCGGCCATGACGGCCGGGTTTTCTGTGTTCATTCCTCTTTCGGTACATCAAATCATATTTTCCCGCGTAAACGCCGAAAGAACTGAGTCAGCAACGATGCGCATTCTTCCTGCAGCACGCCGTCCACCACGTGTGTCCGATGATTAAAGCGCGGCTCTTGAAGCAGATTCATCAGTGTGCCCGCACAGCCTGCCTTGGGATCGCCTGTGCCGTAGATGAGCTGCGGAACCCGGGACTGAACGATGGCACCTGCACACATGGGACAAGGCTCCAGCGTCACGTATAATCGACAGTCGAGCAGCCGCCAGGCTCCAAGATGCCGGCTGGCCTCCCGGATCGCTACCATCTCGGCATGAGCCGTCCCATCGTAAGTCGTTTCACGCAGATTATATCCACGGCCAATAATGTCATCGCCCCGTACGATGACAGCACCAATAGGAACTTCACCGAGCTCTTCGGCCTTCCGGGCTTCCGCGATGGCTTCTCGCATCCAGCGTTCATGATTTTCGTTATCCACAGCCAGTGGGTCTATTGAATGTGATATCAATCTAAAGTCTCCTTTCGCTGCCTGCTAAAACCCTGTATTTATACCCAATGTTCAACGAACATTTATTCGTTTGTTAACATGATGTGGACAGAATTGTGGATAAGTAAAAAATTATACACAAAGTTATACACATTATCCCCAGATAAGTTGTGTATTTGTGCGCAATCTGTGGATACGTCGTTTTATTTATCGGGATTAGCCTCTTATATTGTAAGGATTCCCTAATTCAATAGCAATCGATTGCGGAAAAAACGCGTCAGCCGCAATACGGCTTGTCTTTTCAAACGTTCGTGATCAAGGTATCATGAGGGTATATATTCACAAGTCGTCGATGTGACAGCAGAAAGGTGAAGATGCCACTTGTCGATTAAGACGAAATTATCGATGATCATGTCCATATCGGTATTATTTATCCTTCTGCTTAACATTACGCTGAATTATTACACGACCCAGGAAAACCTGCAGCAGGATAGTGAAACCAAAATGGTAATGGCCGCCACGCAAATCGCCATTACGGTTCAGCAAACCGGCTTTAGCTCTGCGTATGTGGATAACATTTTCGGGGATATGCTGAAGGTAGCAGCAGTTAATGCGGCAAAGGCCTTAGATCCCGATATTAACAATATAACCAATCAGCAATTGGCCGAATTAAGTAAAGAGATCGGTGTGACCCACATTTCGCTGCTGGTTCGAACCAACGATGATATCGTTGTTGCCCGTTCCTCCTCCCAAGACGAAATCGGCCTTTCCACAAAAAACTGGGGGTATTGGCATACCGCATTTCTGGAATTGTTCCAGCATGGCAAAGTCGTGTCCGTTACGGAGGGGCAGCGGTCCGAGCATTTCTGGTCCGGACCGTTCGAGTTCTCCACATCCAATCCGGAGTTCATTGATAAATGGGGATACTATTATGATGGCAAGCGGAATTATATTATCGATCCCTACATCCGGAATTCGAATATCAAGGATTTTGTGAAGATCACAAGCCCGAACACCGTGGTAGAGGAGACTTTGAAATCGAATCCGCGGATATTGGAAGTGACGGGCATCAACCCCGAAACGTTTGGCAATGAATATATGAGAGAGGATGGAACGGACGATGTTCACCACAAGCTCCGCAATCGACCGATCACGTTCGGCACCTACAATTATGGGAGCCTGGATCAAGATACGGAAGCTGTGCAGAGGGCCGTATCTACCAGCGACAATGTGGTGTTTGTCAGCACCATCAATAATAAGAAGGTGTTAAAAAGCTTCATTCCCATCCTGTCCGAAAATAAACCGACCAGCGTGATCAGCGTCGTCATGGATTATGAAGCCATCTCTTCCGTGATGAGGGAGCAGATGATCAGTCTGGTGGCTATTTCACTGGTTTTGCTCGAAATCGTGATTTTTGGCAGTTACATTGTGGCGGGTTATTTTACGAAGCCGATTCAGGCCATCCTGGGCACCGTAAACGATGTATCGGATGGTCACTTCGATCGTAGACTTGAGGTTAGCAGCCGGGACGAGCTGGGGCAGCTTGCAGGCCGCATCAATGCCATGACCCGCAATCTGGGTACCTACACGAGCCAGTTGAAGCAGATGGTGGATGAGAACCAGTCCGTTAAAGAATATTTAGAGTCCGTTATCAATCAGACGGCCGATGCCATTCATACAACAGACACTTATGAACGCGTGATCAGCGTGAATAAAGCGTTTGAGCAATTATACGGCTGGAAGGCGCACGAAGTGGTCGGGCGGAAGCTTGCGCTTGTGCCTCCGGCCAAAGAGGAAGAGGAGAAGGAACGCATCCGTCGTTTGCGGGCTGGTGAGCGGCTTCCGCCGGTGGAGACGGTCCGTCTGCGCAAGGATGGAAGCACGATTGAAGTGAGCATCAGCACCTCGCTTGTGCGGGACGAGAACGGCGAGGTTACCTCCATGATTAGCGTATCCCGCGATGTGACGGAACGCAATCGGATCGAGGAGCTCCTGCGGCGTTCGGAGAAGCTCAATACCGTGGGGCAGCTGGCTGCCGGGGTTGCGCATGAAATCCGGAATCCGCTTACGACCCTCCGAGGATTTTTGCAGCTTCAACAGCAGACTCACAAAGCGAATCCCGATCATATCGACCTGATGCTGTCCGAGCTGGATCGAATCAATCTGATCGTCAGTGAATTTCTGATATTAGCCAAGCCTCAGGCGATTAATTTCCAGGAGAGGGACGTGGGCGTCATTATGGGGGATGTCATCTCCTTCCTTGACAGCCAGGCGCATCTGTACGGCATCGAGTTCAAATTGGATTTTATTGAAGAACCGACCTTTGTGCATTGCGAAGAGAACCAGCTCAAACAGGTGTTCATAAATCTGCTCAAGAATGCCATTGAAGCCATGCCGGAAGGCGGCAATATATGGATTAGGCTCACACGCCCGCAGGCCGAACAGATACAGATCGATATTCGGGATGAAGGTCAAGGCATTCCGGAAGACATGATGCCGCATCTTGGCGAACCGTTTATTACGAATAAGGAAACGGGCACAGGACTCGGGTTGATGGTAAGCCAGCGCATTATTCAGGGCCACCGGGGGACGATGGAAATCGAGAGTGAAGTTGGCGTAGGCACGAGGGTAAGTATTGTCCTGCCTGCGGTACCGCAGAAAACAATCGAAGGCTGAACATGAAGTAGTTACAGATAAGGGGATGGCATCTTTGAGAATCAATAAATTTATAAGCGAAACGGGATATTGCTCGCGTCGTGAAGCGGACAAGCTGGTGGAGAGCGGGAAGGTCACCATTAACGGGGTGGTTGCGGTCTTGGGCAGCCAGGCCGAGGAAGGCGACGATGTGCGGATCCAGGGAAAGCCGCTTCAGGACAAGAAGAAGCATGTATATATTGCTCTTAATAAGCCGGTCGGAATTACGAGCACCACCGAGTCGCATATTAAGGGCAATATTGTAGACTTCGTAGGCCATAACGAACGGGTTTTTCCCATTGGACGATTGGATAAGGACTCCGAAGGACTGATCCTGTTAACGAATGACGGAGATATCGTCAATAAGATCCTTCGCTCCGAAGGAAAACATGAGAAAGAATATATTGTGACGGTGGACCGTCCGGTTACGGAATCCTTCCTTCGCGGAATGGCCGGCGGCGTCAAAATTTTGGGGGAGATGACGCTCCCCTGTGAGGTCACGCGTATGTCCGAACGCGTATTTCGAATTATTCTGACGGAGGGGAAAAATCGGCAAATCCGCAGAATGTGCAGCGCTTTTGGTTATGAGGTTCGAAAGCTGCAGCGAATCCGGATTATGAATATTCGGCTTGGCAGCCAACGTATCGGCTCATGGCGCGATCTCAATGACAAAGAGAAGGAAGAGCTTGGCCGGCTGCTGAACTATAAGCTCGAGTAGCAATTATAGTGTACCGGGTTTGTGAATCCCTTGTGTAAAAAGAAAACAACCGATGAGATCTGGAGGCCAGATGCATCGGTTGTTTAGGGTGTGTTATAGTCGGTTAGACCGTTCCTTTACCGGTTATTCATTAACGCTGGTAAACGTTGCGCTATCCTGGTATTTACGTATAATGGATACCTCAACCCTACGGTTCTTCGCTCGTCCAACAGCGGTGTTGTTATCGGCGATCGGATGGTATTCTCCATAACCGATCGGCATGAACCGTTTAGGGTCCAGTTCCGAGTTGGTGAGCAGAATCTTCATGAACTGCAATGCCCGATCCGAGCTTAAATCCCAGTTGGACGGATATTTGCTGTTGGAAATCGGCACATTATCCGTATGACCGGAAACAATGATCTCATAATCCGGGAATTTGTGAAGCATTTGCGATATGGCCTTGGCCAGTTTACGGGCCTCCGGCTTCACCACGGCTTCGCCGGACGGGAACAGGGCATTATCCCGGATCGTAATGACCAGCTGGGAGTGGTTTAACTTGGTGCTGAGCTCTGAGGTTAAACCGTTATTTTTAATATAATTATCGAGCTGTTTCTTCAGCTTCTCCAGATCCTCTTGTTCCTGACGCATCAACTCGGCACGACGTTGGTCGGGCGTTGTTGCTGGAACGGAAGGGGTTGTCGCTTTATGATCGTTAATATTAGGCGGGGTGTCGCTGGGCTCGGTCTTGCTGTAATCCAGCACGCCGGTTCCGCCGGTGAGAGCAACGCTGAAGGCTTCGCTCATTTCTTGAAATTTGCGTGCATCCGTCGCGCTCATGGCATACAAAACCAGGAACAGGGCCAGAAGCAATGTCAGCAGGTCTGCGTACGGAAGAAGCCAGGATTCGTCGGCATGCTCCTCGTGCGGCTCGTGTCTAGTCTTTTTGCTCACTAGCACCAGCCTCCCTCTCGCTGAGCTCAGCGCGTTCGGATGGTGTCAGGAACACGGAGAGCTTCTGATTGATTGCAATGGTGGATACACCGGATTGAATGGACAGCAGGCCTTCTACCATCATCAGTCGAATTTCAACCTCGCGCTTGGATAGGCGCTTGAGTTTGTTCGCAATCGGGTGACAGATGACATAACCGGTGAAGATACCGAGCAGGGTAGCAATAAACGCAGCCCCGATGGCATGGGCAAGCTCGCCCATGTCTTCCATATGGGATAGTGCAGCGATCAAACCGATAACGGCTCCGAGTACTCCGAGGGAAGGTGCATACATGCCGGCCTGGGAGAAGATCAGCGAGCCGGAACGATGGCGCTCTTCCGTGGCGTTGATATCTTCCATCAATACATCGCGTACGAATTCCTGATCGTTGCCGTCGATAATCATGCGCATTCCGTTACGCAGGAAGCTGTCATCGATCTCATCGACTTTGGTTTCCAGAGCCAGCAGACCTTCACGGCGCGTAATCGAAGCCCATTCCATGAACAGCTTGATCATGTCCGTCTTGTCCATCAGATTCTGTTTCACGAAGGTCATTTTGACCAGCTTCGGAATCTTTTTCAGCTCGGATAACGGAAACCCGATGAATAAAGTTGCTGCCGTACCGCCAAGAATGATTAGATAGGCTGCCGGGTTATACAAAGCGAGAAGGGAGGCACCTTTAAGAATCATGCCCACCAGTACCGCGACGATACCGATGATTAAGCCTATAATTGTTGAAATTTCCATACCACACCTCATCCGTGAGAAATAAAATAACGAATCCATTCGTCAGAACGGCTCTCATGGAGAACCGGGCCCCTTTTGTGGGGCGTTATCCTATTTATCGTCAGGTCGGGCTTTTTTTTTTAGTTGTAATTTCCGGTATAATGGAAGGAAGGGAAACGAAGCTTAGTACGGTAAGGAAAGGAGTGATTGAGATGGGTGTGAAGCACGGAAGGGATTACGGCGAAATCCTCGCGGAATTGACCGAAGCCGTCGGGCGAATTTCCGACAGCTACGTTTTCTTTGAAATGGAAGCGGAGGATTGGGGCAATCTGGGCGAAGCCGAGCGGAATGAGGTTCATGAGGCGCTGGCGGAGGATTTGTTCTATGCGCTGGGCACGGAGCCGGTGATTAGCGTCGGCAGCGGCGTGGTCATGCATGACCAGAATAACCATCGAATACATATTTTGATCGGTGAAGAAGAGTTGGCCTTTGTGGCTCTTGTGTAATCACTCCAGTTATCAACGGAAACAGGGCAGAATAGAATAGATGACAGAAGCCCATACATGTGTCAGTCGGCTTTACGATAGGTTTTTTTCGGGGAGGAAGATAAAAGATGCTTTATACGCAGCAAGAAGTAGAGGCTCATCTGGAAAAGCTTGAGGGTTGGGAATTTGAACAAGGGAGATGGATCGTCAGGAAGTATACCTTCTCCTCCTTCATGAAGGGAATCGCTTTTGTTGATGAAGTGGCAGCTATTTCGGAAGCTTTCGGACATCACCCCTATATCACCATAGATTATAAAGTCGTTACGCTGCGTCTCACTTCCTGGGACGACGGCGGCATTACGGCTGTGGATATTAAGGAAGCGCAGCAGTTTAACGAGGCCTACGAGAAAAGCCGTTCCAAGGACGGCAAATCGGGACAATAGACGGGAGACGGATCCATCCGGTCATAGCTCCCCAATATGTAAAAACACGCTTGCGCCGGGAGGTTCTCCAGGTTCAAGCGTGTTTTGCGTATAAGCTGATTTATTTTTTCTCAGCAAGGTACAGCGCGATGTTTGCGATTTCTTCAGGCTTAAGTTGATCCTTAAAGGAAGGCATACCCTTACGGCCTTTGGTTACAACGTTGAAGATCGCGTCCGCATCCATGTGTCCGCCTACTTGATTCAAAGCCGGTCCAGCGCCGCCTTGAAGTTGGTCACCATGACAGCTGATGCAGCTTGCTTTCAGTGTGGCTTCGGCTGCGGCAGCATCCAGAGTCACTTCCGGCATAGTCGGCTTCTCTTCCTGAGCTACCTGTTCCTTGCCTGGGAGCGTAAACATCAGCGCAATAGCCAACGCACATGCGACGAAGAACAATCCGCTCATGATCCATTTTTGCATCGTCATATCGTCCCTTCTATGTATACTGCACTTTTGCACTTGTCTCCATTATAAACCAACATCCATAGACAGCATAGCCAGTTGTGACAAAAAAAGCAACTATACCGCGCACCTTCATAAAAAGTACACAGAATTGTGCTTTTTCATATAGACAAAGATTACTATTCCTCATTAACCGGAGGCTCATACACCATGCAGTGGAAAAGGGAGTTTCCCGTCGGTGTAAGGCGCTCGTACGTATCGGTGATATGAAACCCGGCCTTTTCGTATGCGCGGATCGCGCGCTCATTCCAGGTCATTACCTCCAGGTCGATCTCATCGTCAGGCCGCCTCCTCCTCGCTTCCTGGACAATCGTCTGCATAAACCGTTTACCCATTCCGCGTCCGCACCAATCAGGCCGCATGCCCAGCCCGATTCGCGTAACCTCATGCATCGGAAACAGTTGGGCAAATCCCCATAGCGTCTTCCGTTCATCCAAAATCGAAATGTACTGCTCCCGGCGGATGTCCGGATCCCCAAACTCGATCTCAAGCCCCTTCATCTGCTCCCAGGGAAGAAAACCGTAAATGTTATAGGGAGGAGGATAGGTCCAGGCGCATATTTCTTTCGCATGCTCTTCACGCATGACCACCGTGTGAAATGAAATCGGTGCTGCATCCATTGGCAAAGTCCCCCTGTCGTAATTACAAATTAAATTATACCCTATTCCTCGAACATTCTAGCCGCATCAAAAAGCCCGTCCAAGAGAAGTAGGTCTCCTTTGACGGGCAAACGGATATGTATGGGCAGGACGAGGATAAGACATCGAAGCTTAGGAGGATTCTCCGGTCGACTTTTCATACTGATCGTTGCTCATGATGCGCTCGGCACCTACGTATCGCTGCTCGTAGTAGTCCTCAGAAAATAAAATCAATATTTTTCCATTAGGGTGTTTAATGAAGGGAGAGGAGGGTATATAAAGGGTAGAAGATGCAATGACTTGAGGATGCGAAGAGAATTTGCATAATAATTTTCTTTTTTTCTCGAAAAGTGGGAACTTTTTCGTTGTCCCAAACGTTATAAAGGTATACACAGAGCAGACAAAAGAAAAAGCCGCTGGATGAGATCGGCACAATCTCATACGCCCAGGGCTTCTTGTAAAGGATAAATCAATGAAGTTCCAATAATTAATTGTAGTTCACAGCTACAGACTTGTACGTAGACTGACTCATGACTCGCTTAGCACCTACGTATCGATTGGCGTAATAGCTCTGGCTCAGCGGACTGATGATGACACCGCGCGAGGATGAGGAATGAGCGAATTTGCCGCCCCCAACATAAATACCCACATGAGATACACCTCTGCCGGATGTGTTGAAGAACACGAGATCGCCAGCTTTCAGCTTGCTCTTGGCTACGGCCGTACCGACTTTGTATTGAGCTCCAGACGTGCGCGGCAGGCTTAGACCAAGTTTCTTGTAGATATAGCTGGTGAATCCGGAGCAGTCAAAACCATTCGTTGTGGTTCCACCTGTTTTATAAGAGACACCAATGGCTGGTTTGATTGCAGTATTTAATTTGGAATCGGCGAAAGCGCTTCCGGTCCCTAATGTGAGTGCGAGGGCCAGGCCTAGAGAAATGGCCGTTAACTTCTTTTTCAAAACAAAAAGCTCCTTCCATTGCCTGCGAGGTTAGCTTAAGGGTTCGGTTGAAGGTCCCCTATGATCCCTCTCTTGCGAGATCAATTCACCCAAAACGGATCCCCCGCTTCCCAATCATGGGAATTCGGCTCCTTAAAATGTTGATGAACCCATTCATTGACGTCTGACGTTCCAACATGCTTAACGAAATTACATAGTTCCAGCAAAAAGTTACAGTAAAGATGACAAAGTTGTTACTAACATATTCGTTATTTTAGCAGAGTATTAACAATTTGGCAAATGAGGAAAGCTCATTTTTATACAAAAAAACCTGTCCCCATCATGCGGAATCAGGTTTTTTTGTAATTTGGCCATCGGAAAATGTAATATTGAGGAAAAATAAACTTCTATTCTTTGTAAAATCAAGTCCGAGAGAGAAATGTGTCGCTTCCGATTACAGCATATTTACGAGCTTGTTTATCATATGATGGTAACGAAATGTAACGATTAGGCATGCTGCGAGGAAGAATCCCGCCACAAATGGTATTGGGCGGAAATTACCCAAATTTGGAAGAGTCCATTCAGAAAATAAGAGGCTTGCTGAATAATCAAGCCGATCAATCCCGCCCAGAAGAGCGATGCCGAGCTCAGGAACAAAAGAATGACGCAGGCCGATCCGCCAACGGTAAGGGATAACAGCACAGCCGTGCCCAGTCGGCGGAAGAGCGCAAGAATGGAGCTGATCATGCCGGAATTGTCCGTACGGCCGAATTGCATATAGAGCAATAACAGGCGAATCAGATAGGCGTACAGAAACCAGCCGGCTGCATGAGGCAGCGCATGAAGCAGCAGAACCGGCTCATGGATCCCGTTCAGCAGGATCGGAAGGATTTTGGGCAGAATCCAGTATCCGGGCACAAAGGTAAGAACAAGTTCGATCAGATAAAATACCGTAACGGGCTTCCATAGCTTCTGCATGCCGGTGAAGAAGAATAATCCGCGCTCGCCCTTGGCCTCCTGGTGGAGGTTATAGAAGATGCCTGCCCGAATGAGCGGGGTACATACCATCCGGATCAGGAGCAGAGCGGCCAGAAGCCAACCATAGGTATGGACCGTGCCGCTTAACGATAGACTCATCTCGCCCTCGTAGAAGAATAACAGGCGACTAAGCTCGTTAGGGGCAGAATCCGGATATCGCATCAGCAGGGGGACGACTGCCGATTTTACAAGCCGGTACAGGCAATATCCCCACAGCATGCGGTACAAGAACAGCAGAATGGAGACGTATAATTGGTCTTTAACACTGATCCACCCTTGGCCTGCATAACTTTTCATGTGCTCCCCCCTCACCATGACAGGCTGCCGAACAACGTCTCCACAAGCTTGGTAATACTGAGATTCCAGCGTGTGACCACCTTCGGATCCATTCCTGCCTTCATATAGTTATTGATGTGTCTATTCTCCAGAACGATGGAGTATTTCGGATCAACCATGGCCCAGGCGAGCGGGGTGCTGTACTCCAGGGTGTACGTAACTTTTCCGTCCTTGCCGCTCCAGGTTCGCTCCACCGTTTTGCCGTCTTCAAAGGCGAACACGATAGGCACATCGGTTATATCTCCGTCCTTGCTCGTAATCTTGACCGTGGATTCATACCGCGGATGGTCTGACGTGCCTTTATTTTTGGTTTTGATCACATCGATGGCGACGTCGGCCATTTGGCTTCCATATACATATTGGTCAAAATACGATTGCCAGGAGGTTTTGCTTACTTGCTCGACGACTTTCTGAAAATCAGACGTGGTTGGGTGCTTGAAACGGTATTTCTGGGCATAGGTATGCATGATTTTCCCCATCATCTGTGGACCGACCTGCCGTTCAATGCCTTGCAGCACCAGCTTGCCTCTCGTGTAAACATTCAGCGCGTAGTTCTCGTGTGAGCTGTATTTCCAGGACTCCATCTTCAGCGGGGCAGGGGAGGTAATCGATGCTCCTTGAGCAGCGGTGTTGGAGGTAATGCCGTATTCCTTCTCCATCACTCTTTCTTCTGCATAGGTTGCAAAGGCCTCGTCCAGCCATGCTTCCTCAAATTCGTTGCTTGCGATCATTCCGTAAAAATATTGGTGGGCGATCTCGTGAATGACGGTCCGTTCGAGCTCATAACCCGGCGAATCGTTCTTGGCCCCGAAGGCCGTGACCAGCGTCGGGTATTCCATGCCGCCTGCACCGTTGCCCGACTCCGGCGGGACGACGATGGACAACGTGGAATAAGGATAGGTTCCGTACCATTTACCAAACGAAGCCAGTGCCGACTTGGCGGCATCAAAGTAACGGTCCTTCAGGTCTTTATGGGCCGGATCGAGATACAGCTTGATGCGGACGCCCGGCACGCCCGGTGCCGAGAAGGCCTCCTCGGCCGTGACAAAGTTGGGCGAGGCCGACCAGGCAAAATCATGCACATCATCGGCATAGAATTGATAAATTTTTTCCCCGTTCGACTTTTGGGCAGGCTTGGTCGGGAATCCGGTCGCGGCGACAATGTAATTCTCGGGCACCCGGATGCGAACGCTGTAAATGCCGAAGTTGGAGTAGAACTCGGAGTTGCCGTGGTATTGATGAAGATTCCATCCTTCCTCGGCTCTTCCGCGAAGTCCGGCCGGTTCATAGACCGATACTTTAGGAAACCATTGGCCAGCCATAATAAAATTCTCGGTGGTACCCATGCGCGCGAATATTTTGGGAAGCTCGACTTCAAATTCCATGTGAATGGTGATGCTCTCCCCGCCCTTGATGGGTTTGGGCAATCTTAGTTTGACAAGGCTGTGATCCTTGATGTTCCCGTCATCGGGTTGGACGAATTGAAGGCGGTGGGTAAGGGCCAGTCCTTCCGTCGTTTTCACATTGGTAATGGTCATGGAGCCGTACCCGTCGTCCGGCATGGGGTCGGAACGAAGCCTGCCGCCCGATTCCTTCATAAAGGTCGTTTCATCGGAAGCAAAGGCATTGGGATACAGATGAAAGTACAGCTCATTTACGCTTTTTTTGCCTGGGTGAGTCCAAGTGAGTGTCTGCTTGCCCTTAAGCTTGTTCTCCTCAGGCTCGTACCGAACATCCATGTGATATTCCACCAGCCGGTCGCTTAGGGCCGGAGCGGGAGTATCAGGCTGCACCTTAGGCGGTGAGAGCGGGGCCTTCTCCACGGCAGAGGCAGAGGGCTTGCCCGCATTTGGGGCAAGGACAGACGCTGAGGACCCTGGATTCAGAAATATCGGCATCGATCCTGCAAGCAAACCAAGGGCAAGCAGGGATGATAGAAAGACTTTGGCACGTGGTGGGACCATATCGAACAACCTCCCGTTGACAAGCATCTAGTGCATGTATATGTTTGCTTTTGGGGGATTATTAGTTAAAATAAAATTATTGGGACATGGTTATCAATTAAGCGGCTGATACGTGAGAATCGGCTCTGATATAGGAGGTCGGCAGCAGTGGAGAACGAAGATCAGAAGCAGGGTGCGAAGAAACCCATTGCGTTGAATATTATCAATAGCAAGAGTAAGCATAAGGGGTTTGGATCCGGCTCCATCGATCTGAACAGTTTGTCGCCTGTCATCATCGACAATGGCGAGGCGCGAGTGGATATTGGAGCCATGCATGCAAAGAGCAAGGTGGAGAAGGGCATCCGTTTCAGCATGAACCGGGATGAAGTGCCCAACGGACGCCAGGTGTGGATCGTGTGGGTAGCTGTAGACCGTACCGCGGAAGGACAGCATTATGCAGGCATGACCGCGTGCGAAATGTGGATCGACCATGAAGCCCGGCGCGGCTGGAAAATCCTCGCCGACCATGTGAATAAAATGGATGCGGCGATGAAGCGCAAGATTATTCTGGATGGGCTTGGCGACGTGGAGAAGAAAGCGCTGCGCGAACTGCTGATCTCCCGTAACGAGGAATGGTGGAATGCCTCGCCGGAGGAGTTTAGAGAAGCTCTTCAAACCGCGGAATGATACCATAAATAAGCATTTTTCTAGATGCGGACATAAGGAAAGACCGGTAGGATTCGTGCATGAATCCGCCGGTCTTTTTGTGATTGCTACGGTTAGAATGGAAGGGCGTAGGTCAGCTTTTTCTTTATATCAAGAAACGGATTTTCGTATTGAAGCTTCAGCTTGCCGCCGGCATATCCGTCATACGTAAGGCCGTCTCCGATGAAACCCACTTCGTTTGGCGGCATCTCCTCAATAGCCTTGATGCTCTCCTCGTCCAAAAGATCGGGATAGATAAGTTCTGCGGACTTGCCTGTCGGTTCAACAATATACAGGGTTGCCTTCGTATAAGGACGGACGAGCAGGAAGTCCTGTTCGATTGCTTCCACAATAAAATGATCGTCAACACCGGTGAGGGCGGCCAGATCGTAGGTTTTTACCGTTTTGCCCATCGGATGAACCAGCTCTAGCGTACTGCCATTCATCATGGCAACTTTGCCTTTGTAGCTGAGTTGGTCCGGACGGTAGTTGATCCCGGCAAAATTGGTGTGATTCGTTTTGGAAAGCTTCAGAATTTTCATGTCCTGAATGAGCACCCGATATCTTCCTTCATGGATATGGGGTTCCCCGTAATAATTGGACAAGTCGACGACATAGGTATTGCTGTTGATGCGATGTGCGTTCAAGCCCACTTGATCGATATCCTCGATCGGGAGAATGCCGACTTTCGTTGGCGTCGTTCCGGCTTTCCCCATGGACAGCATACCGGTCTCGCGATTTACCCAGAACAGCATATTGGCCTTGGAGGCATAAGCGTATTGGGACCAGGAATCAAAGGTGGTTCGAAGTCCGGATTTGCTGTCGTACTTCAACTGAATGCCGAAACCTTTGGTAATCAGGCTGGCGGGAACATAAGTCACGCCTTTCTTCACAACCGGAGCCGCCTCAAGCTTCAGAGCGGTACCCTTGGCATTGACGGCGCGCGAATTTCCAATAATCACACGAACAGACTGGGTCGGGCTGTTAATGTACAGCTCGTTCTTTCCAGGGATCGACAGCTGCAGCTGCAGCTGTTCGGAAACTTCCTTCAGCGGAATGAACACGACGCCTTTTTTCGTATAAGGTTTATGCTTCACATCGAGCGTGCTCCAGGCTGCCTTGCTCTGCGATGTGGAGGCCGCTGCCGCATGGGCAGGAATGGTTACGAGCGATGAGGATGTAAGCATTAAAGACAATGCTATGGATGCGGTACCTGCTAGTTTGATGATCTGTACGGATTTCATGTCTTTCCTCCTTCTGGTTTTCACTCCCGCCTATATAAACGACTAAATAATGGGAAATGTTTCATCAAATCAAAAAAATCATGTAAAAAATGATATATGTGATGAAGCAAAGCTGAGGGGAGAGGGAGCGTCCGAACCTAAAAAACCGGAGCTGCCCAGAAGGGACGCAGCTCCGGTTTATGTCAATGTCCTGATTGCAGTTCCTGATCCTTGCCAAGCAGAATGGTGAGACCCAGCAGGGTAACGATAATGGTGGCCCCCATGTCCGATATGATCGCGATCCATAGGGTCAGCCAGCCCGGAATCGTTAGCAGCAGAGCGATGGCCTTCAGCGACAAGGAAAGTCCGATGTTCCATTTAATAATCCGGTTGACTCGTCTTGCCGTCTTGATGGCCCCGGGCAGCTTACCAAGGTGATCCTGCATCAATACGATGTCGGCGGTTTCGATGGCGCTGTCCGTTCCTTTTCCCATTGCGATGCCCAGATCGGCAGCGGCCAATGCAGGGGCGTCGTTAATGCCATCGCCGACCATGCCGGTCTTTTTGCGGGAGCTAAGCTCCTTGATTTTGGCAACCTTCTGTTCCGGCAGCAGGCTTGCGAACACCCGCGATACGCCGGATTGTTTCGCTATCGCCTGCGCCGACTGCTCATGGTCGCCCGTCAGCATCACCGTATCCGCGATTCCAGCCTCGTGAAGCTTGCGGACAACGGCTTCGGTCTCCGGCCTGATCTCATCGGCAAGACCGAATTGACCTAATACGCGCTCCTCGCTTACGGCGGCAACGATCGTGTACCCCTGGGCCTTCATTCTCCGAATGTCATCCTCAACGGCACGGATATGATCTTGAGGGCCGTTCACATGCTTCAGCACTTCCTCGCTGCCCACCCAGAACAGCTTCCCTCCGATTTCAGCCCGAATGCCTTCACCCGGCAGCACCGTTATCTGTCGAGGTTCATTAAACATGCATTGCGGCTGCTTGATCTCCAGATGTTTCATGACGGCTTTGGCCAACGGATGGAGAGAGGAATGCTCCAGCGCGCCTACCACGGCATAAAATTTATCTTCATCATATACGGTTTCCGCGTAGACGGCCGGCTCGCCCTTGGTCAGGGTTCCCGTCTTGTCGAAAGCGACGGCTTCCAGGCGTCCAAGCTGCTCCAGATGGACTCCGCCTTTGATTAGAATGCCGTTGCGTGCCGCGCGGGTCATCCCGCTAACCAGCGCTATCGGCGAAGAGAGCACGAGCGAGCAAGGGCACCCGACAATGAGAATGGACAGCCCCTGGTAGACCCAGGTCATCCAGGGCTGATTCAGCAGCAACGGAGGAATCAGCGCAACAGCCAACGCGATGATCATAATGGCGGGCGTATAGTATTTAGCAAATTTATCGATGAATAGCTCCGTCGGCGTCTTGCTGTCCTGCGCCTCCTGCACAAGATGCATGATCTTGGCCAGGGAGGAATCCTGATAGGCCTTCGATATGGCGATGTAGAGCACGCCGTCGGTACTTACGCTGCCGCCAAAGACGGCGTCGCCCTCCCGTTTCGTAACAGGCACCGATTCTCCGGTTATGGCAGCTTCGTTCACCGCGCCGGTTCCCTGGGTTATGGCTCCGTCCGAAGGAATTTTCTCGCCTGGTCTTACCCGGACAACGTCTCCGGGAGAGAGGCTCTCGATCGGCACGCGTTTGGTTTGGCCGTCTACCCAAAGCTCGGCTTCCTTCGGCGCTGCGGCCAGCAGCGCTTCCATGGACTGGCGGGCACGGTTCATGCCGTAGCCTTCCAGCAGCTCATTGAGGCCGAACAGAATGGCAACGAGCGTGGCTTCCCGCCATTCCCCGATAATGACGGCACCTACGAGGGCAACGGTCATCAGGGTATCCATATTGAATTTGAAGCGGGTCAGGTTACGCAGTCCGCGCAAAAACGTCGTATACCCGCTCAATATCATGGCACCAGCATATAATGCGATCACAACCGACTCGGCGGCTTTCCCTTCTAATAGAAAAGTCAGCAGATAAAACGCAGCCGAGATGGACAGCAGCCACTTCATTTTTCGTTCGCTGCCATGGCTGTGTTCATGTCCATGTTCATGTCCATGGCTTTGTCCGTGGTCGTGTTCATCTGACGGACCATGAGCGTGCGGCGAAGAGGCGGGCCGAACATCAGCGCCGGCAGCCGAATGGGCTGTTTGGGGAGCGTAAACGATTCGGGCTCCATCACTTTTCAAAATGGTTTCTACCCGGTTTAGGTTCACCTGGGGGGAAAGGGTCAGCTTTCCGCTGTTGTAACTCAGCCGGGCGTCGCCTCCATGGTCGAGCTTCTGGATCTCCTCCTGCATTTCACGGGTGCAGTTCGGGCACGAGAGGCCCTGGACCTTGTATTCAACAAGTTTGCTGCCACCTGCTTCAGGAGATGTTTTGGATTGCTGATGGTTGTCCGTGCTCATCTACACCCTCTCCTTCTGGTGCTCCAGCGTCATATGAAGCAAAGTCCGGATATGGTCGTCTTTTAGCGAATAGTATACATTCTTACCCGCCTTGCGCGATTTGGCGATATTCTTGTTCTTCAGCGTGCGCAAATGATGGGAGGCTGTTGCGGTGGAGCTTCCGAAAACTTCAGCCACGTCGCAAACGCATAACTCGCCGCCGCGGTCCAGCATATAGGCTACCTTGACCCGCGTCGGGTCGGCGAGCGCCTTGAAGATCTCGGCCATGCCGAGCATATCATCATCCGAAACCGTTTCTTTTAACAAAGCAACCCTCTCGGTTGAAGGACATTCCGTTTCACACAGCTCCAGAGCCACGTCCTCTCTCATTGTTCGGACATTCATAAGATCAACCTCCTTGAAATAGGAGCAATTAGTGCTCTTTATTCTATATATTCAAACGTTGATTTGATTGTTAGTCATAATATACCCGATTTACACATGATATTCAAACGAATATTTGATTGTTCACAAGCTTTTCACAGCGCAGGTTATGATCCGGCGAGTCCTATCATATGAACCAATTCCAGCGTTAGGCGCAGCGGCCGCTCAGAAAATCCTTCCATTTCATTTCACGCCAACTTATACTATTAGCAAAAAGATGTGAAATTCGCACAGGAAGAGTATCTGCGGCCCAGGCGCCTCAAGCGCTGGATCATATCCTGTACGGGCCATCGTTTCGACTCGAATGTGTACATTATCTAATACCTATCCTTCGATTTGCGGATGTGTATAAACAGGGGAGGCCGGAGTATGACTTGTCCGATATGTCGATATGAAACGGGAGATGGGAAATATTGCAAGAAATGCGGGGCCAGGCTGATTATCGAGGATTCCCCCGTCTTTGCGGCCATGAAGGAGCAAGCTGCTGCGTCGGAAATTTACGGCGTCGCCAGGCGAGGCGGAAGCATAAATAGGGAGATTTCTCATGTGCGCCAAGGAGAAGCTGCTCTGCCGGTGTATACTCCGCCGGATATTTCATTTCCTACAGCAGGCCGCCAGCATGCCGAAGAGGAAGAGGGGCCGAATCCTTATTGGACCAGCTTAAAATTGTATGGGCAGCTCTATGGGGACCATTTCCTGAAGGGGCTAAGGCATCCCTTCAGCGCAGCTGCCGTAACGGACAACAGCCAGTTCCTAAACGCGATCGTATCCATGCTGCTCTATATTGTGCTCCTTCCGCTCGCGCTGTACGCAGCGCTTCATCATGAACTGCAGGGGCTCCCGGAGGGGGCGTTTGTAGATCTAGTCCTGAAGCCTATTGTCTGGATCGCGATTTTCTTGTTTTTGCTGAACGTCTTTACCTTCGCTGCAGTCAAGCTGTCATTTAACCCGGCTGCGAAGCTGAAAGAAGTCATGGCCAGATTCGGCACATTGCTGCCGCTATACCTTGTGTTGTATGCGATCAGTTTGTTGTTCCTGTTTCTTAATGGCGATATATCCAAGGTGATCATCCTTCTAGCGTTCATCAGCACCGTGATGACCGTGCCGTTATGCGTCATGACCGGCTACAAGAGAAGAGTGGCCGGCGGCCTGGATCCGCTGTATGCGATCCTGCTGGTCTACGTTGCAGTCATGCTCGTCATCGTGCTTCTGGGCAGCTCCATGATCGAATATATGAGCATTTTATAAGAAGCCATCTACATAAAGAATCGTGAAAAAGAGAAAAACAGCAGGCTCTTAATCGGGAACGCCCGGAAAAAGAGCCTGCTGTTTTTTGACGTGACGGGCTATCCGTTTATTCGACCCACCATCGTTTGAAATCCTTCCACCAGGAACGTTCCTCCTGTTTCTCGGCAGCATCTGCAGGGTTAGCCTTCTTGGCGGGCTCCCCGCCCTCATGTTCGTCGCAATACTCCGTGGGCTCCGTCCCTTTGACGAAAACCTCCAGCATTTTGTCCGGACAGCCGACGCCTGCAAGCTTGCCCGTCTTCGGATCTACATACGCGCTGACGACCTCATCCGGGATCGGAAAAATTTTGGGCGGCACGTTCTCCAGTGCCTTCTCCGTATACTGCGCAAAGATCGGCGCTGCGCGCCGTCCGTCGACTTTGCTGATCTCCCGTCCTTTGTCATACCCGACCCATACCGCCGTCGACAGCTCCGGAGTATATCCGACGAGCCAGGCGTCGGTGTCGGTCGTGCCCGTCTTCCCGGCCACCGGCCGTTTCATCAGGGTGGAGACGCGGTTACCCGTTCCGCCGGTCTCGAATACCCCCTCCATCATGCGCGTCATCACGTAAGCTGCGGAAGGCTCAACCACTTGTTCGCCTTCCTCTTCCGGAGCCGTATACAAACTGCGGCCGGCCGCGTCGGTGATGCTCAGCACCGCGACAGGGGAGACCCGCTTGCCGCTGTTAGCCATGACGGCGTAAGCGGAGGCCATCTCCAGGGGGCTGACGGGCGAGGTGCCCAGGGCCAGCGAAGGGACAGGCTCCAGCGGACTCGTGATGCCCATCTTTTTCGCCATGTCGGCGACTTTATCCGGGCCGATCTTCATGATGGTATTCACGGCATAGATGTTATCCGAGGCGGCAATGGCTTCCCGCATGGGGATTTCGCCTAAATATTTATCGCCGAAGTTGCTGGGCTGGTACGTTTTGCGATTGTTATCGTAATGAAACAGGGTAGGCTGGCTGTTGAACACGCTGGTGCTTGTCATTTCCTTGGATGCAATGGCCGTTAAATACATAATCGGCTTAAATGAGGAGCCGGGCTGCCTGGTTCTGGCCAACGCGTGGTTGTATTGATTCTCGCGGTAATTCTTACCGCCGACCATAGCTTTGATGTGGCCGTTTCGCGGATCGATGGATACGAGCGCCGTCTCCAGCTCGCTCTTGCTGTCCATGCCCTCGGATACGGCCTCTTCGGCTGCTTTCTGGGCCCGAGGATCCAGGGTTGTATAAATGTTCAAGCCGCCCTGTTCGAGCTGCTGGTCCGTGATGTTCAACTGCTTGGTGACGAGACCCCTGACATAGTCCCGGAAGTAGGAGGCAATTACTTTATTCTCCTGCCGGTCCTGCGGGAGCAGGGCAAGCTTGGCCGAAGCGGCTTTATCCGCCTCGGCCTCCGTGATGAATCCGGTCTCCGCCATGGCATTCAGGACGATCTGCTGTCTTTTGACCGCGTTGTCCATATGATTGTAGGGCGAGTAATACGTGGGCCCCTTCGGAATGCCGGCCAGCATTGCGCTTTCGGCCAAGGTCAGGTTTTTTGCCGATTTGCCGAAATACAGCAGCGACGCCGACTCGATGCCGTAAGCGCCGTGACCGTAATAAATTTCGTTCAGGTACATTTCGAGAATTTGATCTTTCGTATATTTCATCTCAAGCTGGGCGGTGAATTTGGCCTCCTTGAGTTTTCGTGTCCACGTCTTTTCATGAGATAGGTATAAGTTTCGTGCAAGCTGCTGGGTTAACGTGCTCGCTCCCTGTTTGCGATCCATATGCTGCAGGTTGACCAATACGGCCCTGGCCATGCCCTTCATATCGAACCCGGGATGATCATAGAATTTTCGGTCCTCCACCGCCAAGGTGGCCTGAACCAGGAGGGGGGAAATGTTGGCCAGGTTCACCTGCTCGGATGTATGTCCCGTGCTTGAGAATGTGGCGATCAAATCTCCCTGGCTGTCCAGCAGACGGGAGTAGCGGGATGTTTCCGCGACCGGCAGCGGCGTTATAAATAAATAGGCGAGCAGAATGCCGCCGGCGATGATGGAAATGCCAAGGAGTACGAACAGAAATGTAGCAAGCCGGACGAAACGACGTTTGCGCTTGGGTGATTTTTTTTGCCCCGGCATCAGATGTTCTCCTTCCAGTCCTTTTGTAGAGTCAAGGCCCTTGTGCCGCCAAAAATGGAGATGTGCTCAAATTCTCCTTGGCTGCCTTCTTTTTCTATACAGTATGGGGCTGCAGCGGTCAGGATATTCATCGGAAAGGGCGATGTTTTTGCTTCCGTTCGCATGTGCCGGAACTTTTGGTTGCAATTTGGGCTTGATTTAATATAATCTAATTTGTTTGGTACAATAGGAAAAGTGTGAAACTGTAAGCTAAAGGCAACTGCCCCGAATAAAGTTTTACGGCTTGGATCTGGACGGCTGAACATTATTCTAGCGGAAAGAAGGTAGTGACGATGGAATTATGGTACACAGAGAAGCAAACCCCGACTTTTGGCATTACGGCTAAAATCCGGGAGACCTTTGTACATGAGAAGACGGAGTTTCAACAATTGGATATGATCGATACCGAGGAATTCGGGCGCATGCTCGTGCTGGACGGTATGGTTATGACTACGATTAAGGATGAATTCGTCTATCATGAGATGGTCGCTCACCCCGCGCTGAACACGCATCCAAATCCGAAGAAGGTTCTTGTCGTCGGCGGAGGAGACGGTGGCGTCATTCGCGAAGTGATCAAGCATCCGGGCGTAGAGAAGGCCGTACTCGTTGAAATTGATGGAAAAGTTATCGAATATTCGAAGCAGTACTTGCCTGAGATCGCCGGCAAGCTGGACGATCCGAAGGTTGAAGTGCTGGTTAACGATGGATATATGCACATTATCGAGCATAAGAACGAATACGATGTCATCATGGTGGACTCCACCGAGCCTGTAGGCCCGGCTGCTCCGTTGTTTGAGCGCGGATTCTATCAAGGGATCTATGAGGCGCTGAAGGAAGACGGTATTTTCGTGGCGCAAACGGACAATCCGTGGTTCAAAGCGGACCTGATTCAGCAGGTCAACAAAGACGTGAAGGAAATCTTCCCGATCGTGCGTGTCTATGGAGCGAACATTCCAACCTACCCAAGCGGTCTGTGGACCTTTACGATGGGCAGCAAAACATACGATCCTCTTGAAGTGGACGAGTCTACGATTGATGAGATGGATACGAAGTACTATTCGCCTCGTCTGCATAAAGCCGCCTTCGTGCTGCCGAAATTCGTAGAAGACTTGGTGAAATAAGGAGGCGCGCATAAACTGATGAAACTGGATCAAGGTTATTCCGGCAACGTGTTTATTCTGAGCTCCGAGGATTATGAAGGATCCAAGGCCGTCATCTACGGTATGCCGATGGACTTCACGGTTAGTTACCGTCCCGGCTCCCGTTTCGGCCCGGCCCGTATCCGCCAAGCATCCGTTGGCTTGGAGGAGTACAGCCCGTATTTGGATAAGAGCATTGAAGATATCACTTATTTCGATGCAGGCGATCTGATGCTGCCTTTCGGCAATGCCGGCCGCAGTCTTGAAGTGATCGGCGATTATGTAGGCAAGCTGCTGGACGACGGGAAGTTCCCGATTGGACTCGGCGGAGAACACCTCGTATCGTGGCCGATTATTCAGAAGGTGTATGAGAAGTATCCTGATCTCATTCTGATCCATATCGATGCCCATGCCGACCTGCGCGAGCATTACGAGGGAGAGCCGTTGTCCCACTCCACGCCGGTCCGCAAGGCGGCGGGCATTATGGGCGGCAAGAACATTTATCAGTTCGGCATCCGTTCCGGCTCCCGCGAGGAGTTCCAGTACGGACGCGAGAACATCAATTTCTACCCGTTTGAGGTAGCCGCTCCGCTGAAGGAGGCATTGCCTTCCATGGGCAACCGTCCGGTCTACGTGACCATCGACATCGACGTGCTGGATCCGTCTGCCGCACCGGGCACCGGTACGGCAGAAGCCGGCGGCATCACGTCGAAAGAGCTGCTGGAAGCCGTACATCTGATTGCAAACTCCGATGTGAACGTTGTTGGCTGCGATCTCGTGGAAGTGGCGCCGATCTACGATCCGACCGAGCAGACCCAGATCGTGGCTGCGAAGCTGATTCGCGAGATGCTGCTGGGATTCGTGAAGTAGGGGATTCCACCCACCCAAACCCTCCCTGCCAGGGAGGGCCCCAAGGGCGCTGCCCTCTGGACACCCGCAACGTTGGCGTTCAGCGGGGCTGTGGGGATCGAAGCGGGGCTTGTGCTTGTGCCCGGCCACCCTTCGGTCTCCCCTGCGGGGACGCCCTCGTGGCCTCTGGAGCGCCCATATGTGGCCGAGGCTTTGCCCCTCGGCGATGAAAGAAAAAGCAAGCCTCCCCCACCTAAGCCTAACGGCTATCGGTGTCGGCTTGCTTTTTCGCGTGAACGCGGCCCTCTCGAGCAATTCCCTGACGGGTTGCTCGAGGGCCAGCCCAACATACATGATCAGCCGAGGCTTTGCCCCTCGGCAGTTAAAGAAAAAGCAAGCCTCCCCCACCTAAGCCTAACGGCTATCGGTGTCGGCTTGCTTTTTCGCGTGAGCGCGGCCCTCTCGGGCAAATCCCTGACGGGTTGCTCGAGGGCCAGCCCAACATACATGATCAGCCGAGGCTTTGCCCCTCGGCAGTTAAAGAAAAAGCAAGCCCTCCCTACCTAAGCCTTGCGGCTATCGGGGAAGGCTTGCTTTTTCGCGTGAGCGCGGCCCTCTCGAGCAAATCCCTGACGGGTCGCTCGAGGGCCAGCACCTATACATGATCAGCCGAGGCTTTGCCCCTCGGCGATCAAAGAAAAAGCAAGCCCTCCCTGCCTAAGCCTACGGCTATCGGGAAAGGCTTGCTTTTTCAACTTTGAGCAATTGAGAAGAAATGATTGGTAGTCATATGTTATAAGCTTAAGGAAGCTTGATTCGGATTTGAATGGAATCTTTTTGAAAGGGATTATGACGCCAATAAGGAGGCTAGATCATGGAAGATTCGTCCAGGAAGAAGAGAATTGACTCTGCCGCGAGGATGATTAAGGCTTCGCCCCAAACCATTTATCAGGCATTCACTGACCCCAAGGCTTGGGTGTCGTGGCTTCCGCCAGAGGGGATGTCAGGTCAGATTGATACCTTTGATGCCCGTGAAGGCGGGACTTATCGAATGGTGCTCACCTATATTGGAACGGACCACGCGAACCTCGGCAAATCATCGGCAGGCACGGATATCGTCCAAGGTAAATTCCTGGCGTTGGTGCCAAACAAGAAAATCGTTCAGTGTTTTGAATTCGAGTCGGAAGACCCCGCTTACGGGGGCCAGATGAGAATGACATGGACGTTGACAGCACTTGCGGAAGGCACTGAGGTGGCGGTTGTTTGCGAGGACGTTCCTGAGGGCATACGGCAGGAAGATCACGAAGCAGGCCTCCGTTCTACGCTTGAGAATCTCGCGGTTTTTACGGAGTGATAGCGGACAGGCAGCGTACCTCACAAGGTCCCTTTAACAGTGAAAAAGCAAGCAACCCAACTTAAGCCGAGCGGCTAATCGGGTTGCTTGCTTTTGTGTTATTTCAGGGTGATGCCGAATGCGGAGCCAGGGGCACCGGCGAATACGACAGTTCCGTTAGCCGGGAGCTTAACTTCGTTGGAGCCGCTGACCACGGTGTAGTTAACGACCGTGCCCTTCTCGTCGTATACGGCGAATGCGCCTTCTGCCGGCAGGGTTACCGTCATGGTTTTGCCTGCGGCTGCTTCAGGTACGGTATACCACTTGGCATAGCCGTCGGCCTGCAGGGTAACGGTGGATTTTTTCCCTTTATACAATGGCTTCACATGCTTGCCGCTGATAAACAGGGATCCAGCGCCCTCGAGATACTCTACGCCTTTTTCCTTATAGAAGCGGAATTCGGACGTATCCCGGCTGCCGATCGCCGGAACCTGATGCTGGCTTACTGCGGTATCCGAATCGATAATCTTCTTGTCGACCAGATATCCTTCCAGGCCGCTCTTGCTGTTAATCTCTACCGTCGGTTTCGTAATGAAGTACATCAGCGATGTGAATTTCTCGTTCAATGGATAGAACGTTTCGCCTTCCCGCTTCGCCCATGCGGCAGCGGTTTCCTTGGACAGCGGGTTCGCTTCCATTTTTTCGGCCGAATATTGCGACAAGGCCATCTGTCCCAGTCCAGGAATCGAAACATATTGTCTTACCCATAGGTAGACGCGATCATTCTTTTCCTTAACGAAGCTGACCTTAATGCTGCCATCCGCGCTGACAAACGTTCCGTCCGCGGTGTATACATATTTCTCGGCAGGATAGTCCGGCATCATCGGTACGGTAATGGACAGTTCGCCGTCTTTGATGTCGACTTTCATCTGCTGATTCGTCACGCCATAGTAACCGGCGAATTCCGCCATATTGTCAGGCATATCCGCTTGGACCGGTTTGCCGAACGATTTTTCCGGCTTGAACTCCTTGATGGTGCCTTTTTCCTTGAGCGTATGCAGCAAAATTTCGTTTGCCAGCAATTGGTTGGTTGAACTCGAACCGCCGGAAGATAATACGGCAGCTGCCATGTTCTGCTCCGGAAGCACAACGAGTGAAGCGTGGTATAGAATGGTGTCGCCGCCTTTAGTCACGGCTTTCATGTCATATTGGTTAAACGGGAACAGTCTCACGCTGTCCCAGCCAAGTCCATAATCGAACGAATTATCGGCATCTTCTGGCCACAGGCCTTTTTTATACTCTTCCTGCTCCATGGCTTTCACAGACGCAGCTGAGAGGATTCCCTCGGCTTCCCCGGTGAAGATCTGCGCAAACTGCACCAGGTCTTCGGCCGTGGAGTAGATGCCGCCGGTTCCTATGACATTGATGGTCTCGTTAGGCAGCTGTCCTTGATGAGCCGGATAATAGAGGCCCGCCATTTGGTTTAAATCCAATGTGTCTTGGGATGTCTTGGTGTGGTCCATGTTTAACGGCTCGGTAAAATGTTCATGAATGAATGCGGTAAAATCCTTGCCGCTCACTTTTTCCACGAGAATCTCGGCCAGCGTGAATCCGTCATTGCAATACACGGAGAATGCACCCGGATCTGCTTTGAGGTTTTGAGTGGACAACTGCTTCAGCAGCGTGTCATGTGCATGCGGGTCGTTATCTTCGAACAAGAACGCGTTGTTCAGGCTTGAGCCCTGTAGACCGGAGGAATGGTTAAGCAGCATGCGCGGCGTGATTTTTTTGTAGCGTTCGTCCTTCATCGTGAATTCGGGTATGTACTGAACGAGAGGCGCATCCAGGTTGATCTTCCCGTCATCCACCAATTTCATGACCGCGGCGGCAGTGAACACTTTGCTCGTGGAGCCGATCCCATACATCGTATCTTCGGTCAACGGAATCTTTCCTTCGATATCATTGACGCCCGCTTGCCCGGAAACGGTAATCTTGCCGTTGTCGATCAGGGCATATTGGACGCTTGTCGTTCCATACGTCTCGGTGAGCAGCTTGGCTTTCTCTGCGGCGATCTTCTCAAGACCCCCTCCTGCAGCGGCAGTCTGGCTGTTATCTGCTGCCATGGCTCCGGCTGGAAGGATCATCGTAACCGCGAGCAGGGCTACCAGCATTCGTGATAATCTTTTCTTCAATGAACAAATACCTCCTTATTATGAATGTATAAGTTAGTACGATTTACCAGCGGGAATGGTTCGAATTTTTTTTCATGTTTTTTGTGGCTTTATGATAGGAGCATATACAGGAAGGGCGTTTAATTGTTGTTAGGTGAGATATCTACAGATGAGAAGGTCAAAAAAACCAGGCCCCCATCATCAGTTGCGAGAACTGCGCGAGGATGCCTGGTTATTTAACTAAGCACGATCAGTAGTGCCGAAGCGGTGCCGACGAAACAGCCCGCCAGACAATCGGAAGGATAATGAAAGCCGAGATAAATGCGTGACAGACTGACCGTAAGGGCCAGCAGGATCAAGAGCAACGACAGCCAGGGCGTAACGAACAGAAATGGCGTGACGATGGAAAATATGGCCGTCGAGTGTCCGGAAGGAAACGAATGGTCCTTCATCGGTTTCTTTTCAAACCTCACTTTTTCCAATGCCTGGTATGGCCGGATGCGTCTCAGTTTCTTTTTGATGAGAGCCGTAATCAGGAAGCTGAGGGACAGTGCGATAAAGCTCTGCCATCCCATCGTATCCCACGGCTCCGGTGCAAAAAACGCTATCGAAAGTGTCAGCACAATGGTAAAGATAGCACCCCCCATATGGGTGACCAGCGAGAGCATCGAATCCACCATTTTGTTGCTGATCTTGCGGTTTAACCAGCGGAAGATAAGGTGGTCATGTTGCTGAAGCCAATCCATCGAACGAGTTATCATTGTGAACAGAACACCTCACATTATAGTTTGGCAAGCTGATAGCCCTAAAGTCAAAACGGGCTCGTGTGTATGCTTGTAAGGGCCGGGATTGATCGTATAGACAAGAGGCTTACATACGACAGTATACAGGAGAATTGTTAAGCGTGGGTATGAATGGCGAGTATTTTTTCATAATTCGAGCATTCTTTGGCATAGGTACCGTCGATGATAACCGTATACCTTAAGGGACGCGCTTAAGATTATGGTTTCCCATTGACGGCGACTTGATGTTCCCATGTTCTCTAAGCCCGGAATCCGATATAATGAAAGCATCTAACCATGCATAAGGAGGAGAAGCATGAAATTTCGCGTTTCTGCCGTGCAATATCATCTGCACACGATTCAATCCTTTGACGATTTTGCCCGTCAATCGGAGCACTATATCCGAACGGCGGAGGAGTTCGAATCCGATTTTGTGCTGTTTCCGGAATTTTTCACGACGCAGCTGATGTCCATCGGGGACGATCAGGGCCAGGCATTAACGATCAATGACCTTCCGGATTTCACAGACCGTTACCGCGAGCTGTTCCAGGGCTTTGCGAAGCAATATAACATGCATATCATTGGCGGGACCCACGTCATTCGCCGGGAAGGGAAGCTGTACAATGTGGCGCATCTGTTCTATCCGGACGGCCGCATTGCGGAACAGGCGAAGATTCATATTACGCCTTCGGAGATAACCGGCTGGAACATGGGGGCCGGCGAAGGGCTCGAAGTATTCGAGACCGAAAAAGGCACCATCGCGATGCTCACCTGCTATGACATCGAATTTCCCGAGATCGTGCGCATGGCCAAGGCCAAAGGGGCCGACGTCATTTTCTGTCCGTCCTGCACCGATGATCGTCACGGATTCCACCGCGTGCGTTATACCAGCCATGCCCGCTCCATCGAGAATCAAATCTATGTGGTGCTGACCGGCACGGTTGGATCGCTGCCTACCGTGGATCTGATGCGTGCCAACTTCGGGCAGGCTGCCATCATTACGCCGAACGATATTCCGTTCCCGCCGAAGGGCCTGCTGGCCGAGGGAGAGCTGAACAACGACATGATCATTACCGCCGATCTCGATCTGGATTTATTATATCAAGTGCGCGAGAAGGGCTCCGTCACGACATGGCGTGACCGGCGTACGGATTTGTATCCGGATTGGGAGTAAGTCTTTTTATCATGGTTTGATAAAATGGGAAAAGGCGGTGTAGAGGAAATGGCCCGGTTTCATCAACAGCTTTATGTATTCGACGACGCCCGGCCGGTGCCGGTTGTTATTCGAGGCTACACGGAAGCGGACTTCGACGAGCTGATCGCCATTCAATCCGAGACGTTCCCGCCTCCGTATCCTCCGGAGCAATGGTGGAACAAGGAACAGCTGATGCAGCATGTCACCTTGTTTCCCGAGGGCGCCCTATGCGTTGAAGTGGACGGCATGCTCGCCGGGTCCATCACCTCGCTCATTGTGGAGTACGATCCGATGGAGCCTGCCCACTCCTGGGCGAAGGCCACGGATAACGGATACATCCGCACGCATCAGCCGGACGGAAATACCCTATACATCGCCGACATTTGCGTCAGGCCGCGCTTTCGCAAGCTTGGGCTCGGCAAATGGCTGATTCAGTCGCTGTATCACGTGACCGTCGAAAGGGGACTGGACCGGCTGCTTGGCGGCGGACGGATGCCCGGCTATCATCGGCATGCGCACGAAATGTCGGCCGTAGAATATTTGGATGCCGTTGTCAGGGGGGATCTCAAGGACCCCGTAATTACCTTCCTGCTCCGGTGCGGCCGGACGCCCGTCGGGGTAGCGGCAGAGTATTTGGAGGATGAGGAGTCCTGCAATTACGGGGCCTTGATGGAATGGAAGAATCCGTTCCGAGAGTGAAGGGTTTATATTGAACGGTGATTTACGGATTCAGATATCTTCGTAGAATATAAAGAAATTTTCATTACATATATAAGGAGGCTATTAATTTATGGAATATATTCGCATTACGAGCATCGAAGATCCCTTGTTCCGCAAAATGCACGATCTCATGAAGGAAGTGTTCCCTCCGGAAGAGGTGCTGGAATTCAGCTTATGGAAGGAGCCGCTCGAAGATCCGGGCATTCGGGTATTTGTTGCCCTGCATGAGGACGAAGTGGTGGGTACGACGGAATACCGCTATTACGAGGACTGGAACGTGGCGATGACCGATTTTACCATTATCGGGCGTGAAGGGCTCGGCATCGGCCGATTCCTGGCACAACATCGCTTGAAGGATCTGAATCAATTGGCGGCAGCAAACGGCAAAGAGCTGTTCGGCATGTTTGCCGAGATTTACGATCCATATCGGGTGCAGGACCATGCATTCGGCGGCGTGAAGCCCATGGATCCGTTCGTTCGCCGCGAAGTCCTGTCGCATCTGGGTTACAAACGCACGGATATCGACTATGTGCATCCGTCCTGGAATAATGATGGCGAAGCGGTGAGCGGGCTTGATTTCTGCTTCATGCCGGGCGACGATGCCGTTGATGAATTGCCTGCGGAGCTGATTGCCAACTTCTTGAGACGATACTATTCGGTGCTGCCCGAGAAGCCGCAAGCCTGGAACGACATGGTGGCCAAGCTGGACGCGCGAGAGAAGGTATCCTTGCTTCCGCTGTAACCTATAGTATGGATCATGCCTGATTCTTCTTGAATCAGGCCTATTCTTTTTCTTGACCGCCCATTGATTTCAATTTTTTGGTATTCTAATCCTATGAACGGCCAGGTCGACGTAATGGGGAGGCTGCTTATGAAGCGAACTCGTATTTGGTTATGGGCAGGTATTGGTTTAAGCATCGCAATCCTATATTCATTCATGCAACTAAGCGTTCATATCGGCAAACCCATGTCCGAAGAACAGAAGACAGCGGCCTCTTACGTGAAATCGCTGGGCTATAAGATTGTAAGCCACTCCAGTAAACCGATTACTTATACGCTTGAGAAATCTCTTCTCGCACCTGGTAACGGCGCAATCCCCTATATTCAGACATGGAGTGTACAGAGCCAAGATCCGGCAAACTACTACGGAAAAGAAATTGTCACCTATCGCTTCAAGGTTTCCGGGCATCCGCTTGACCGCATGTATAATACGAATACGGCCTTGTTCGTGATGATGTCGGAGGGGAAGGTCATCGGGGGAACCTCGTTCCCTGATCGGAACGATCTAGATGGAGCTCCTTATTCCATTGATGGAAAGACCTTGGAGGAAATCACGGGTAACAGTTTCGGGGAATGGCGCGAGCAATGGGCCGAAAAATATGGGAAATAAGGATGCGCTCCAACCTCTCCGAAAATACGACGAAAGACATGTTTCTTTACTTTTGCTAAAATCCTCATTTGAATTGCAAGGCTATACTGGATATAGTAATACAATAGGTAAGGAAAAGAGGAACGTACATGAACGACCGAAAACAAGTGAACATCCGTCTTCAGAGCCTTCACGAAGGAGAGAATACGATACAGGAGCTTCCCGCAGAGGCGTTTATCAAGGGGAAGGTGCTGTATGTGCGCTATACGGAGCCGGCGCTTGGACCGCATCAAGGGGAAACCCGGGCCATGCTCAAACTGACGGAGGACGAGCTGAAGCTGATCCGTCATGGCGAGGTGGAGTCCGAGCAGGCGTTTAAGCTGGGACTGCAATTGCCTGGATATTATCGCTCCCCGTTCACTTCATTTAATCTGTCTACGCACACCCAGCGTCTGGAGCTAGCGCTAGAGGGCGTGACCGGACGAGCGGCTTGGGCGTATGATTTATATGTGTTTGACGAGTTTTCGGGACACTTTTCGATCAGTTTGACTATTCAGGAGGCACATGAATCATGACTATGAATCCATTAGATCACATTAACGGGCTGGTTGCAGAGGCGGTAGGAGACGCTGCCGTAGCTGCCGGACTGGTGTCCCGCGAGGAGCTGCCCGCCATTACGCTGGAAGTTCCGAAGGATAAGTCGCACGGCGACTTGGCTACGAACGTAGCGATGCAGCTGACGCGGATTGCCAAGAAGAACCCGCGGCAAATCGCGGAAGCTATCCTGGAACATTTGGATACGGCGAAGGCTTCCATTGAGAAAGCGGAGATCGCCGGGCCCGGGTTTATTAACTTTACCTTGGACAAGGGGTATCTCTATCCGATCGTGGCATTGGTACAAGAGCGGGGCGATAACTATGGGCGGATCGCTACGGGCGAAGGGCAAAAGGTCCAGATGGAGTTTGTCAGCGCCAATCCCACCGGAAGCCTGCATCTTGGACATGCCCGCGGAGCGGCGGTAGGCGATGCCCTTTGCAATGTGCTTGATTTTGCAGGATACGAAGTTACGCGCGAATACTACATCAATGATGCAGGCAACCAAGTCGTGAACCTGGTTAAATCCCTCGAAGCCCGCTATTTGCAGGAGCTCGGCCAGGATGCCGAAATGCCTGAAGACGGATACCATGGCGAGGATATCAAAGGGTTTGCCAAAGAGCTCGTAGCCGAAAAAGGCGATTCCTTGCTATCGATGGATCCTGGCGAGAGAACGGCATTCCTGCGTCAATTCGGGCTTGAGAAGGAACTTGGTAAAATCAAACGCGATTTGAATCGATTCCGCGTCCATTTTGACGAGTGGTTTAGCGAAACGTCCCTGTATGAGGATGGACTGGTGGAGAAATCCCTGGAAGAACTGAAAGCCAAGGGCGAAGCTTACGAGAAGGATGGGGCAACTTGGCTCCGCACCACCGATTATGGGGATGACAAAGACCGCGTCCTCGTCAAGAATGACGGAACGTATACCTACCTGACGCCGGATATTGCGTACCACCGCAATAAATACGAGCGCGGCTATGACAAGATCCTGAATATTTGGGGAGCCGACCACCATGGTTACGTTCCGCGCATGAAAGCTGCCATGGAGGCGCTCGGCAATGACCCGGACAAACTCATCGTATTGATCGCCCAGATGGTCAGCCTGTTCCAGGACGGCGAGAAGGTGAAGATGTCCAAGCGTACCGGTAAAGCGGTCACGATGGAAGATTTGATGGATGAGGTCGGCGTGGACGCGATCCGCTATTTCTTCACCATGCGCAGCATGGATTCGCATTTGGATTTCGACATGGATCTGGCGGTGTCCACATCCAACGAGAACCCGGTCTTCTACGTACAGTATGCGCACGCACGCATTTGCAGCGTATTCCGCCAAGCGGAGGAGCAAGGCGTTAGCCTCCTGCCGCTTGCCGACGTGAACCTTAGCGTTCTGACCGCCGAGCATGAATACGACATTTTGCGCAAATTGGGAGAACTCCCGCAGGAAGTGTCGCTTGCTGCGGAGAACTATGCACCGCACCGGCTTATCCGGTATGTATATGAACTGGCCTCCTTGTTCCACAGCTACTACAGAGCCGAACGCGTCATTACGGAAGACGCGAATCAAACGCAAGCCCGCCTTGCTTTGCTGGCAGCCGTCCGCACGGTCATTGCCAACGTGCTTCGCCTGATGGGCGTATCGGCGCCGGAACGCATGTAAGAAGGGGCTTCCCTTTCATATGCCATAACAGCCAACAGCCGTCTTTCTTTGGAAAGACGGCTGTTTTTAATGCGTGAACGAAATGGGCGTTTGCGTTGCTGATGAACCGAATTTATAATTTCATGCCCTCGCGCAAAAATTTCAAGGCATTTACCTCTCCATCGGAGGCGCTGTATCCTTTTTTGAGCTTAAGGGGGGAGGAGGTGCGCCGCAACAGGGCCTTGATCGTAGCTGTTTTTTTCAAGTCAGGCTTCTGGGCAAGCAGCAGGGCGATTGTTCCGCTGACGTGTGAAGTGGCCATGGAAGTGCCGCTCATTTCGTGGTATTTTCCCTGCAGCCAGGCTGACACGATTTTATCTCCGGGCGCATAAATATCGACAAATTGCCCGCGGTTACTGAAGCCGGGGATTCTCCGGCTGCGGTCGGTAGCTCCGACGGATATCGTTTGGGGATAACGGGCAGGATAGTCCGCGGTACGGCGTTTGCCGTCATTGCCGGAAGAGGCCACAATGAGGACGCCTGCTTGGTTGGCCTTGCTTACGATATCCAGCAGCGTGCGGCTTCGGGTCTGCATGCCGAAACTCATATTGATGATATCGATCTCGGCCCGCACGCACCAGTCGATGGCCAGAATGATATCCGACACGAAGGCGGAGCCGTTGTGATCAAAGGCTTTGACCGGATACACGACAGATCTGGGAGCAACGCCGATCATACCTTGGGTGCTGTTAGCTGCAGCGATGGTGCCCGAGATATGCGTTCCATGCCCATTGTCGTCATAAGGCGGGATGTTGCGATGGACGAGGTTGACCCCTCGGGTCAGCGAATACTTCAGATCCGGGTGACCGAAATCCACCCCTGTGTCGATAACGGCAATCTTCACGCGGTGTCCTGTCGAGGTAGACCAGGCTTGAGGGGCTTTGATTTGCTTGATACCCCATGGGATCCCGGTTAGCGTTCCTATTGTCCCCTGTATGGCGTGGATATGAACCTGTTCATCCTCTTCAACCATCAGTTCGTTCCGAAACTCCGCTTCAAACTTCGCGGTTTGGGGAGCTGGAGCGATGATGGTGCGAGTAAGCGGCGAGCGGTTGACCGAACTCGGGAAACGCCTTTTCCCTGCGAGCCGGTTCCATTCGCGGATGCATTTCTGGTACAGCTGAGGGTCATGAAACGTGAGGAGCCGCCGGTTCATTTCCCGGACGTTCCGCATAGGGTTCGTCTCTGCAAGTAGTGATTGCATGATCCGGGTGTAATCCATGTGTGGCAATCTCCCTTCTCGATGAACCGTTGCTTCAGTATTGTATGAGCCGGGGAGAGTGCCCGAATGGGATGTTGCCCTTTTTCCGGGAAATAGGCCCTGTTTACCGTGTCAAAGCAGCAGGGCTAACATAAGATACATGGAGAGAATATCAAGGTTCTCTTATCTATCCCGTAAGGAGTCGATCCTAGGGGCGGGTACAGTCAGAAGGCGGAGAGAATCGTCTCCGTCTTTTTCCATTTGGTATCTGATGGGTAATGGAGCATAAAAACTTGATTTTTATTTCCAAATAGGTTTTACTTAGTTTTGATAATGGATATGTTGAGGGTATAACGTGAAGATTGTGTGAGAGGAAGTGTGCGTTAGTGAGTAATCCGCTCAATTTAAAGATCGATCCGGAGAAGATTCAGGAAATCCCGATGGTTGACCTGGCTTTTATGGTTCTGAAGGCGGCGAATACGCCGTATTATTACCGTGACCTGATGAATGAGGTGGCCAAGCTTCGCGGCTTTACGGAACAGGAAATTAACGAAACGATTGCCCAGTTATATACCGAGATCAATATAGACGGACGTTTCGCATGTGTAGGTACGAATCTGTGGGGACTAAAGCGCTGGTATCCGCTGGAGAAGTCCGAAGATCCGATTGCGAACGCCAAACGTCCGCGGATCATCAATGATGAAGACGACGATGACGATGACTTCACGGATGAAGAGGATACCTATAGCGGCGACGATGCCGAAGAGGATTTCGACAGCATCGACGATGAAGACGATGATCACGACGATCTCTTCCCGGATGATGACGATGCCGACGATGATGTAGATGAGGACGTTGTTCTGGATGATGACGAATTGGATGACGAAGATGCGGATTCCGAGGAAGAAGATCTGGAAGAGGAAGAATTTGAGGAAGACGACAGAGATTAATCTGTCATTCCGCTCGGAATTTAAGCCAGTCCGCATGGTTTATGACTGTGTTTTACGATGTCGGCCGATTGGGGAATTTTGAGGTTGGTTCTTCTCTTGACAAGCAGACAAGGCACAGAGTAAACTATTGCTTGGGCTTATGATTGTGGATTAAATATGTTTAATATAAAAGTGCCCCGTTATTTATTCGGGGTCACTTTTTTTGTTTTTAAGGCTCGGAAAGTGTAAACGACGCTAGCTTCCGGGCCAATATAGCAAGAACAAGATTCAGATATGCAGAGTAAGAAGATGTATTGGAATCGCTCGCCCTGAAGCCTCATAACGTTATGCCGTACCGGCAGCCCGATGGGGATCATTTTAGCGTCAATATATGCGGTTTGTAATAGGTCGGAGGTCAGCTCGCTCACCATTATTGGAAGCGAGCGATGTTTTTGTTGGTCCCTCTGATGAATCAGGGGAAAACGGGTTAGGATAAACATCATATGTCGCCTGAAGTTATGGAGATTATATAGGAGGGTTTTTAACAGTGACAAAGTATATTTTTGTAACAGGCGGAGTCGTGTCATCTCTAGGTAAGGGAATTACCGCCGCTTCGCTCGGCAGATTGCTTAAGAACAGAGGGCTCAAGGTAACGATTCAGAAATTCGATCCGTACATTAATATAGATCCGGGCACCATGAGTCCTTACCAGCATGGCGAAGTGTTCGTTACTGACGACGGTGCGGAAACCGACCTGGACCTGGGACACTATGAGCGCTTCATCGATATTAACCTGTCGAAGAACAGCAATGTGACAACAGGAAAAGTATACTCTTCTGTTATTAGCAAGGAACGCCGGGGGGAATATTTGGGCGGCACCGTGCAGGTTATTCCTCATATTACGAACGAGATCAAGGAGCGCGTATTCCGTGCGGGCCGTGAAGCGGGTTCGGATGTGGTCATTACCGAAATCGGCGGAACGGTCGGCGATATCGAAAGCCTTCCTTTCCTGGAGGCCATCCGTCAAATCAAGAGCGATGTTGGCCGTGAGAACGTGATGTATATTCATGTAACCCTCATTCCATATATTAAGGCAGCCGGTGAAGTGAAAACGAAGCCGACGCAGCACAGCGTAAAAGAACTCCGCAGCATCGGCATTCAGCCGAATGTCATCGTGTGCCGTACGGAGCATGAGCTTTCAACCGAGATGAAAGCCAAAATCGCGCTCTTCTGCGATATCGACCCTAACGCGGTCGTAGAATGCCGCGACGCGTCCTCCCTGTATGAGGTGCCGCTGAATCTGCGCGATGAAGGCCTGGACGAAATTGTTGTCAATCATCTGAAGCTGACGACTCCTGCGCCGGATATGAGCGAGTGGGAAGATCTGGTGGAGCGCGTCTCCAAGCTGGAGAAGACCGTTGAGATTGCGATTGTCGGCAAGTATGTCGCGCTTCATGACGCCTACCTCAGCGTAGTGGAATCCCTGTCCCATGCCGGCTTTGATGCCAATGCCGACGTGAAGATCCGCTGGGTGAACGCCGAGGAAATTACGGCGGACAATGTGGAAGAGACGTTGAACGGCATCGGCGGTATTCTGGTACCTGGTGGATTTGGAGACCGGGGTATCGAAGGCAAGATCAGCGCGATCCGTTATGCCCGCGAGCGCAACATTCCATTCTTCGGTATTTGCCTTGGCATGCAAGTGTCCGTCATCGAATATGCCCGTTCGATCTTAGGTCTGAACGGCGCGAACAGCTCCGAAATTGATCCGGCTACCGAATATCCGGTTATCGACCTGCTTCCGGAGCAGAAGGATATCGAGGATCTTGGCGGAACGATGCGCCTTGGCCTGTATCCGTGCAAGCTGGTTCCGGGATCGCTTGCCGAGTCCTGCTACCAGGACGAGCTGGTTTACGAAAGACATCGTCACCGGTACGAGTTTAACAACCAATACCGCGAAGATATCGAGAAAGCGGGCCTGCGTATTTCCGGTACTTCACCGGACGGACGTCTGGTCGAGATCGTGGAGCTGCCAGGACATCCTTGGTTCCTCGCCGTGCAATTCCATCCGGAATTCACTTCCCGTCCGAACCGTCCGCAGCCATTGTTCCGTGAATTTGTAAAAGCCTCGATCCAGCATCAGGCATAATTGGGAAGAGCCTCTTTTTGAAGAGGCTCTTTTTTGCGTGCAAATTCGTTTGTCGCTGCGTGAAGGGTGGGGCTTAGGTCCGGAATCCTGTCCAGCGCTGTCGATATCGGATGCAGCCAATTCGTGATCTTTTTTTCTTGCTTTTTTTAGGACAGGAAGGAATTCGACATCTACAGGCGAATACAAATAATGGCCGGTTTATGGGAAAGTTATGAACTTTCGAGTTTGCATATACTCATTGTAGGATTTAAGTATCGGGAGGTTGGAAGGATGAGCAAACAAAGCAAACACAAAGTGCTGATTGTGGATGACCAGAATGGGATCCGCATCCTGCTTGTGGAAGTGTTCAGCAGTGAAGGATATGAGACGTTCCAAGCGGCGAACGGCAAGGCTGCCCTTGAAATCGTGAAGATGCATGCCCCGGATTTGGTGCTGCTGGATATGAAAATTCCTGGAATGGACGGGCTTGAGATTTTGAAGCATATTAAACAGATGAATCCGGACATTAAGGTGATCATGATGACAGCCTATGGAGAGCTTGACATGATCAAGGAAGCGACCGATCTTGGAGCGCTGATGCATTTTACCAAACCCTTCGACATCGACGAGATGCGGCAAGCCGTCAACATGCAGCTGAAAGGGACCGCGAACAACATCGGTTGAATGATGAATTCTGCTCAAGGGGCGGAATTCTTTTTTTGCCAGAATGTGAGTTCCTTCGCAGCAATTTAGGAAATGCTTGTTTAGTATTTATGACGCGATGTGGTATAATAAGTCCGTATGTTATATCGGCTAAAAACCATAGACAAACTAAGCATCTATAGGAGGATGAAACCATGCCATTAGTATCAATGACAGACATGCTGAACAAAGCACTCGAAGGTAAATATGCTGTTGGTCAATACAACATCAACAACCTGGAGTGGACATATGCAATTCTTGAAGCGGCTGAGCAAGAGAAATCGCCGGTAATTCTTGGTGTTTCCGAAGGCGCAGCTCGTTACATGGGTGGATTCAGCACCGTTGTACACATGGTAAAAGGTTTGATGGAGGACCTGAAAGTTACAGTTCCTGTTGCCATTCACCTTGACCACGGTTCAAGTGTTGAGAAATGTAAAGAAGCAATCGATGCAGGGTTCACTTCGGTTATGATCGATGATTCCCACAGCCCGATTGAGACGAATATTGCAACAACGAAACAAGTGGTTGAGTATGCTCACGCCAAAGGCGTTTCCGTTGAAGCCGAAGTCGGCATGGTCGGCGGACAAGAGGATGACGTTATCGGCGACGTAATGTACGCGAAGCTTGACGACTGCGTGCGCATCGTGAACGAGACAGGCATCGACACATTGGCGCCTGCGCTTGGTTCTGTCCATGGTCCTTACAAAGGCGAACCAAACCTTGGGTTTAAAGAGATGGAAGAGATTCGCGATGCTGTGAAACTTCCATTGGTGCTTCATGGCGGTACGGGCATCCCGACGCATGACATCAAGAAAGCTATCTCCTTGGGTACTTCCAAAATCAACGTTAATACCGAGAACCAAATCTCGTTCACCAAAGTTGTTCGTGAAGTGCTTGCCGCTAAACCGGAAGCTTACGATCCGCGCACATTCCTGAAACCAGGCCGCGAGGCAATCAAGGAAACCGTTGTCGGCAAAATCCGTGAGTTTGGTTCCAACAATCAAGCTTAATCACCCGTAACACACAAAAGTCGCTTGTAGCCTTCGTGGCCGCAACATGACGATAGGAATCACCTAAGATATTTTAGGCTGTCTTATGCTGCATACAATGAAATGGAAAGCACACCGCATAGCCGGTGTTTTTCCATTTCATTTATTAAGTTATCAAAAAGCGCAAGCGGATTGTGAGGCTTCACAACCGGATAATCGCTACGAAAACGAACGCTTATTGCGTCTGTCATCCTTTAGGAACGTCGATACGACGTTTTTCTTGTATGACGGGCATCAGAACCATTTCCGGCTGCGAAGTGATGTAGGGGGAACCGAAAGCTTATGGAAAAATTGATGATCAGCGGTGGACGCCCACTGCGAGGTGCTGTAACAATCAGCGGTGCCAAGAACAGTGCTATTGCGTTAATTCCCGCCGCAATCCTGGCGGAATCGGAAGTCGTACTTGATAATTTGCCGCTTCTCAGCGATGTGGCTGTTTATGCTGAGATCCTTGAGGAATTAGGCGGGCAAGTTTCATGGGAAGGCAATCAGATGAGAATTGACCCTTCTGATATCAAATCCATTCCGATGCCTAACGGACCCGTCAAGAAACTGCGCGCGTCCTACTATATGATGGGCGCCATGCTTGGAAGATTTAAAGAAGCCGTGATCGGCCTGCCGGGCGGCTGTAATTTTGAACCTCGTCCCATCGACCAGCACATCAAGGGCTTTGAAGCGCTTGGCGCGACCGTGACCAACGAACACGGCTCGATTCACCTGCATGCCAAAGAGCTGCGGGGCGCGAAGATCTACCTCGATGTAAGCAGCGTAGGTGCAACGATTAATATTATGCTGGCGGCTGCCAAGGCCAAAGGCTCCACAATTATCGAAAACGCGGCGAAAGAGCCTGAAATTATAGATGTTGCAACACTTTTGAATTCCATGGGAGCTGTCATTAAGGGCGCCGGAACGGAAACCATCCGGATCGAGGGCGTGACCGAGATGCATGGCTGCCGACATTCCATTATTCCAGACCGGATTCAGGCCGGTACATATATGATTGCTGCCGCAGCTACGCGCGGCGATGTTCTGATTGACAACGTCATCCCGAAACATCTTGAGGCCCTCACGGCCAAGCTGATCGAGATGGGTGTGGGCATCGAAGAGCTGGACGAAAGCATCCGCGTGATCGGTAAAGCCCGGTATCAGCATGTGGATGTGAAGGCGCTTATATATCCTGGATTTGCAACGGATTTGCAGTCACCGATGACCAGCCTCCTTACGCAAGCGGAAGGCGTCAGCGTCCTTAGTGATTTTGTATATAGCAACCGATTTAAACATGTTCCGGAGCTCGTTCGCATGGGGGCCAAAATTCGCGTGGAGGGACGCTCTGCCATCATCGAAGGCGGCCCGCTGAACGCAGCCAAGGTCAAAGCAACCGATCTGCGGGCGGGTGCGGCCCTTGTCATTGCGGGACTGACGGTGCCTGAAGGGATAACAGAGGTAAGCGGCGTGGAATTCATCGACCGCGGCTACGACCATCTCGTTTCCAATCTGCGAGAGCTGGGTGCCGACGTGTGGCGTGAGACCGAAGAAGAGTGATTTTTTTACCAAAATGAGGGAAATGTGTGGTGGAAACTGCATATCTCCCTCTGATTTGGGTAATGCTCCTAGTAAAGCTCTCATAGACTAATAGACTACATGACAGCAGGGAACTGCTGCGACAGAAACAAATAATTGAATAGGTGGTTATTGAATGGATTTACAAATAGCCGATTTGGAAGGCATGAAGCTGACGGATCTGTATAAGCTGGCCAAGAAGTATCAGATTCCTTATTATGGCCAGTTGAAGAAAAAAGAATTGATATTTGCCATTCTCCGGGCGCAGGCTGAACAGAGCGGCTTGATGTTCATGGAGGGCGTACTCGAGATTTTGCCGGAAGGATACGGTTTTCTGAGACCGATCAACTATTTGCCGAGCACGGAGGATATCTACATTTCGGCCTCCCAGATCCGCAAATTCGATTTACGGACCGGAGATTTGGTTTCTGGCAAATGCCGGACGCCGAAAGAGAACGAACGTTACTTCGGACTGCTGCAGGTCAACGCCGTGAATGGCGAGAATCCTGCCGTCGCAGCGGAACGACTACACTTCCCAGCCTTGACTCCTCTATATCCGCAAGAAAAGCTTGTTCTTGAAACATCCCCTAATCAGTTGTCAACCCGAATTATGGATCTGCTTGCACCCGTAGGTTTAGGACAACGCGGTTTGATCGTGGCACCGCCAAAAGCAGGGAAAACGCTCCTCTTGAAAGAAATCGCCAACAGCATCTCAACCAACAATCCAGAGATTGAACTGTTTGTTTTACTCATCGATGAACGGCCTGAAGAAGTGACGGATATGCAGCGTTCCGTTAAGGGTGAGGTGGTTGCTTCTACTTTTGACGAGCTTCCGGAGAACCATATCAAAGTGGCGGAACTGGTATTGTCGCGCGCCTTGCGGCTGGTGGAGCATAAGAAGGACGTGGTTATCTTGCTGGACAGCATCACCCGTCTGGCTCGTGCGTACAACCTGGTCATTCCTCCGTCCGGCCGAACGCTGAGCGGCGGTATTGATCCTGCGGCATTCCATCGTCCGAAACGTTTCTTCGGATCGGCTCGTAACGTGGAGGAAGGCGGAAGTTTGACGATCCTGGCGACAGCCTTGGTTGAAACCGGATCGCGGATGGATGATATCATTTATGAGGAATTTAAAGGCACAGGCAACATGGAGCTGCACTTGGACCGCCGCTTCGCGGAACGCCGTATTTTCCCGGCGATCGATATTCGTCGCTCCGGTACCCGGCGCGAAGAGGTGCTGCTGAACAAGGATGAACTGGATACCATTTGGGCGATCCGCAAAAATATGAACGACTCTGCCGATTTTGTGGAAGGCTTCCTTAAAAAAATGCGTGATAGCAAGAATAACGCGGAGTTCTTGGCATCATTTGACGTGAATGCCAACAACGGCGGCGGAACCGGGACTCAGGGCCAGACAGCCAGACGTCCATCGCGTGCATCTGCGGCGACGGCCCCTCAGAGCTAAGCCCTGAATCAACCGGAGAATAGGAGATCAACATGTATTTGGTTTATGCAGATGAACAAGGGAATGTATACGATCATTCCGAGCTGTTCGGGCTGGCCCGCAGCGGAGATATGATCGTCGAGATATTGGAAGATGAATTGATACCTTTGCCGGAGGGAGCTACGCTGGTCGGACTTCCGAGTACCCGAGCGATCGGAATGGATCCAAAGACCGGTGACATGATGCCGCTTGAGGACGGGTATACGGCTGTCGGAGCGCTTCTGCCGCAAGGCTACACCCGGCTCTGCCTGCCGGGGTACGTGAAATCGGACAAGGAGTATAAGCTGCCGCTGTTTGGTTACTCGGCGGTCGTATGGAAGGATGGCGCTTTCTATACGACGGCGCGTTTGTCCGACGATCCCGAGAAGTGGAATCCTGTGAATTGCGATCTGGACGACCTTGAGCTTGGAGTTAAGACGCTGAAGGAGAAGTATCCGGAAAACCGGCTCTACGAACATCTTTCTAACTGTGCGCTGGGATACGAATGCCTGACGGCGTCCAACACCTTCCTGAATCGCTGGGAAGGCGCGGTTCCCGTGTCTTACTCCTGCAATGCGGGCTGCTTCGGTTGCATTTCGGAACAGCCGGATGACAGCGGCTTTGTCTCCCCGCAGACGCGCATGAACTTCCGTCCGAGAGTGGATGAGCTGGTGCAGGTCATGCTGGAGCATCTGAAGACTCCGGAGTCGATCATCAGCTTTGGCCAAGGCTGTGAGGGCGAACCCTCCACCCAGGCGAAGATCATTATAGAGGCCATGCGAGAAGTCCGGGCACAGACCGACATGGGTTACATCAATATTAACACCAATGCGGGACTGACCGATTTTATCCGCGGTATCGTGGATGCGGGTCTTGATCTGATGAGAGTCAGCACGATCAGTGCATTGGATGCCCATTATAACGCATACTACAAGCCAAGAGGCTACACGCTCGCTAATGTGGAGAAATCTCTTCGTTACGCAACGGATCAGGGCGTATATACATCCATTAACTATCTGATCTTTCCGGGCGTGACCGACCGCGAGGAAGAGCTGGAAGCCATGATCGAGTTTGCCCGGCGAACGGGACTCAAATTGATTCAGCTTCGCAATCTGAATATTGACCCTGAGAGCTATCTTGGCCTCATTCCGCCTGCGCAAGGCGAGATTCTCGGAATGAAGCAGGCGATCGAGATCATGCAGGAGGAGCTGCCGGATGTGGTGATCGGCTCCTATACGCATGTGCCCCCTGCTGGACAGGCGAGACCGAAAAAGCGGCCTTCGATTATTTAACTAGCACGGACTCGAATGTGCTAAAAATAGGGTGTAGTTCCAATTGCGGACTTGTCTGATGATTTGTGTATGGACTATTGCGCATTCAATTTGCTCGTGCTATACTCCTTTTATGTGTCCATATAACTCTGGGTCCGCATGAGGCTCAGGGCGGAAAGAGGTGAAAGCTACAATGAAACAAGATATTCAACCGAAATATCACGTTACTACAGTTACTTGTGCTTGCGGTAATACGTTTGAAACAGGTTCTGTGAAACCCGATCTTCGTGTAGAGATTTGCTCGAACTGTCATCCGTTCTTCACAGGTAAACAGAAATTCCTGGATGCTGGCGGTCGTGTTGATAGATTCAAGAAGAAATACGGTATCTAATAAACAAACCCTTCGCCCTGGTGGTCGAAGGGTTTTTGTCTGTCTGCAGGGCCGATGGAGTATGCAACTTCTTCCGTCGGTTGCTTTTTTGGTAGCCATGCGATATACTAAAGTTCGCCGTGCTAGACGGGGAGGTAGCGGTGCCCTGTAACTCGCAATCCGCTGTAGCGAGGTTGAATTCCTGTTAGAGGTGTTGTCGATGTGAGGCTGGTCCCTGCGCTCAACGTTGACGGTTGGGTCCTCCGCAATGAGCACTTGTGAACCTGGTCAGGTCCGGAAGGAAGCAGCCATAAGCAAGACCGCTTTTGTGCCGGAGGAGTGCCTAGCCCGAGTTGCTGCTCAGGATTGCCGCTCGGATCGCAATGATCAATAACAGGTGCACGGTATACATATCTGCATCACATAACACCTTTGCCTTTGGCAAGGGTGTTTTTTGTCGAGGCGGGATTCTAAATTGGAGCGAATGCTTCACGTGAACTTTGGATAAAGTTTTCCAAGTAAACGTTTTGCTAAGGCAGGGGAAAGTAGTATAGAATGTAGTATAATATAACCGTTGACTCATGCCGTTTAGGCTGGGATTGACCATGAATATAACTTGTAAAGCACGTGAGGATTGGGCTTTGGTGTGAGCCTTGGATTTCCTAATCTTCGCGAAGTGGAAGTTGAAAGAGGGTAAAGCATAGTGGAACATATCGCGTTATATCGAGCTTGGCGACCACAGTCGTTCGGCGACATGGTGGGCCAGCAGCATATTATCCAGACCCTGCAGAATGCCATTCGCGAGCAGCGGGTTTCCCATGCCTACCTGTTCAGCGGTCCACGGGGTACAGGCAAGACCAGTGCCGCTAAAATTTTGGCCAAAGCCGTGAACTGCGAGCATGGTCCGGCTGAGGAACCCTGCAATGCATGCGAGGCCTGCCGGCGCATAACGTCCGGAGCCGTCATGGATGTCCAGGAGATCGATGCGGCATCCAACCGCGGCGTAGAGGAAATTCGTGATTTGCGGGAGAAAGTCAAATACGCACCGACCGAAGTACGGCGCAAGGTTTATATTATTGACGAAGTACACATGCTGACGACGGAAGCGTTCAATGCCTTGCTGAAAACGCTGGAGGAGCCGCCGGCACACGTGATGTTTATACTAGCGACAACAGAGCCGCACAGGCTTCCGGCAACGATTATTTCACGCTGTCAGCGGTTTGACTTCCGTAGGGTGTCCCTGGAGGAACAAACCGGACGTCTGGAGCAGATCTGCGGGGAAGAAGGCATTACGGCTGAGCATGAAGCGCTGCAGTATATTGCGCGTCTATCGGATGGCGGTATGCGGGATGCTTTGAGCATTCTGGATCAGATCGCTTCCTTCACTGGAGGTACCGTATCTTACCGGCAGGTCATGGACATGACGGGAGGCATTGCCTCAGAGCAGTTTGGCCGTCTGGCCGGCGCCGTGAAGCAGGGGGATGCCGGACTGGTCCTGCAGATCGTGGAGCAATTTATGCAGGAGGGAAAAAGCGCAGATAAATGCATGGAGAATCTCCTGTACTATTTCCGCGATTTGCTTATGATCAAGATGGTTCCCGATGCCGACAAGCTGACCGATCGGGTTTTGAACCCGGCCGAGTTTCAGGAGATGGCAAATGCCTTCAGCCGGGATGAGCTGTTTCAAATGATTGATACGCTCAACCGTTATCAGAGTGAGATGAAATATGCCTCGCAGCCGCAAACCCTGTTTGAGGTGGCACTGCTCAAGCTTTCCGGCATTACCCAATCCGGCGGCGGGGCCGCAGCTGTCCATTCTACCGCCGATGCGGGAGAACTGGCTCAGTTGAAACAGCATGTAGCCGCACTTGAGAAAAAGCTGGAGCGTCTGATTCAAAACGGTGTTCCTGCATCGAATCAACGCGAACCGGCCAAGTCTGCCCGTACACCTGCACCGAAAGCAGCTTCAACGGCCAAGATTCCGCAGCATATGGATCAGTATGTATCCTCCCGGACCGGAGAGGATTATACCGCTGTACATCGGCAGTGGGCCCAAATTCTGCAGAACGTGAAAGAGGAGAAGGTAACGGTTCACGCATGGCTGATGGATGGTGAGCCCGTATCCGTATGGGAAGACAAGGTCCTTGTCGCTTTCAAAAACAACATCCACCGCGAAACCACGGAGAAACCTGCCAACAAACAGGTGATTGAAGGGGTTCTTGAGTCTATGCTCGGCAAGCCGTACCATCTGGTGACCATGATGCTTCGCGACTGGAATGATGCGGTAGAAGGAGTAGGCAAGCCTCAGGCGGAAGAGCTTAAGCTGGAACATGAAGAAGCTGATGCCGGTGGAGAAAAACCATGGATTGATGAGGCGATCCAGCTGTTTGGAGAAGACCTCGTTGTCATAAAAGACTAGCGCGTCCCTACGTGCACCCTAATTATAAGGAGAGATGAATCATGAATAATATGAACCAAATGATGAAGCAAGTGAAAAAGATGCAGGAGCAAATGCTGAAGGCGCAGGAAGAGCTTGCTACAAAAACCGTTGAAGGAACTTCCGGCGGCGGCGTGGTTACTGTAGAAGCGAATGGCCATAAACAAATTTTGTCCATCAACATCAAGCCTGAGGCGGTTGACCCGGATGATGTGGAAATGCTGCAGGATCTGGTGCTGACTGCGGTTAACGATGCACTTGCCAAGGCTGAAGAAATTGCGAACGCCGATATGGGCAAATTCACAGGCGGCATGAAAATCCCGGGCTTGTTCTAAACTAACCTAGAAGGAGTA
>NZ_CM179499.1:152500-1042500 GCF_058792535.1 Paenibacillus sp. MT86
GTCGTGGAGGTAGAGCACTGATTGGGTGCGGGGCCCGCAAGGGTTACCAAGCTCAGTCAAACTCCGAATGCCATAGACTTATATCCGGGAGTCAGACAGTGAGTGCTAAGATCCATTGTCAAAAGGGAAACAGCCCAGACCATCAGCTAAGGTCCCCAAGTGTGTGTTAAGTGGGAAAGGATGTGGAGTTGCACAGACAACCAGGATGTTGGCTTAGAAGCAGCCACCATTTAAAGAGTGCGTAATAGCTCACTGGTCGAGTGACTCTGCGCCGAAAATGTAACGGGGCTAAACACACCACCGAAGCTATGGCTTGAATCGACTTCACTGCTTCTTTGAGGTAGTGAGACTGAGAGAAACATTTTTGTCAGACTTGAGATGAAATCAAGAATGACCAAATGTTCTCAGGGGATAAACACACTTCGAAGGCGGAGTGAAGTCGATTCAGGGGTAGGGGAGCGTTGTATGTAGGTTGAAGGTGTACCGTAAGGAGCGCTGGACAGCATACAAGTGAGAATGCCGGTATGAGTAACGAAAAGATCAGTGAGAATCTGATCCGCCGAAAGCCCAAGGTTTCCTGAGGAAGGCTCGTCCGCTCAGGGTAAGTCGGGACCTAAGGTGAGGCCGAAAGGCGTAATCGAAGGACAACAGGTTGAAATTCCTGTACCACCGTAAACCGTTATGAACGATGGGGTGACGCAGGAGGGTAGTGACGCGGACTGATGGATGTCCGTCCAAGCAGTGAGGCTGATGTGTAGGCAAATCCGCACATCGATAAGGCTGGGCTGTGATGGGGAGTGAAAATTATAGTAGCGAAGGTCATGATCTCACACTGCCAAGAAAAGCCTCTAGTCAGGTGAAGGTGCCCGTACCGCAAACCGACACAGGTAGGCGAGAAGAGAATTCTAAGGCGCGCGGAAGAACTCTCGTTAAGGAACTCGGCAAAATGACCCCGTAACTTCGGGAGAAGGGGTGCCTCGGTAGGGTGAATAGCCCGAGGGGGCCGCAGTGAAAAGGCCCAAGCGACTGTTTAGCAAAAACACAGGTCTGTGCGAAGCCGTAAGGCGAAGTATACGGGCTGACGCCTGCCCGGTGCTGGAAGGTTAAGGGGAGCGGTTAGGAGCAATCCGAAGCTGTGAACCGAAGCCCCAGTAAACGGCGGCCGTAACTATAACGGTCCTAAGGTAGCGAAATTCCTTGTCAGGTAAATTCTGACCCGCACGAATGGCGTAACGACTTGGGCGCTGTCTCAACGAGAGATCCGGTGAAATTTTAATACCTGTGAAGATGCAGGTTACCCGCGACAAGACGGAAAGACCCCATGGAGCTTTACTGCAGCTTGATATTGGATTTGGGTACGATCTGTACAGGATAGGTGGGAGCCTTAGAAGCATGAGCGCCAGCTTGTGTGGAGGCGACGTTGGGATACCACCCTGATCGTATCTAGGTTCTAACCTGGTACCGTGATCCGGTACGGGGACAGTGTCAGGCGGGCAGTTTGACTGGGGCGGTCGCCTCCTAAAGAGTAACGGAGGCGCCCCAAGGTTCCCTCAGAATGGTTGGAAATCATTCGAAGAGTGCAAAGGCATAAGGGAGCTTGACTGCGAGACCTACAAGTCGAGCAGGGACGAAAGTCGGGCTTAGTGATCCGGTGGTACCGCATGGAAGGGCCATCGCTCAACGGATAAAAGCTACCCTGGGGATAACAGGCTTATCTCCCCCAAGAGTCCACATCGACGGGGAGGTTTGGCACCTCGATGTCGGCTCATCGCATCCTGGGGCTGAAGTAGGTCCCAAGGGTTGGGCTGTTCGCCCATTAAAGCGGTACGCGAGCTGGGTTCAGAACGTCGTGAGACAGTTCGGTCCCTATCTGTCGTGGGCGTAGGAAATTTGAGAGGAGCTGTCCTTAGTACGAGAGGACCGGGATGGACGTACCGCTGGTGCACCAGTTGTTCCGCCAGGAGCATGGCTGGGTAGCTACGTACGGACGGGATAAGCGCTGAAAGCATCTAAGCGTGAAGCCCCCCTCAAGATGAGATTTCCCAGTATGTAAGACCCCTTGAAGACGACGAGGTAGATAGGTTGGAGGTGGAAGTGCAGCAATGCATGGAGCTGACCAATACTAATCGGTCGAGGGCTTATCCAAAATATATTTCAATGTGCTGCAAATATCGTTTCGTATCTAGTTTTCAGGGAATCAATCTCTGTAACTGCATACAAGTTATGATGGAGAGATACCCAAGTGGCTATAAGGGGACCCTCTGCTAAGGGGTTAGACTGCGTAAGCGGTGCGAGGGTTCGAATCCCTCTCTCTCCGCCATTTGAATAACTTGGATGCAATAAGGTTTATTTGGCGGTGTAGCTCAGCTGGCTAGAGCGTACGGTTCATACCCGTGAGGTCGGGGGTTCGATCCCCTCCGCCGCTACCATACATACCTGGAGGCTTAGCTCAGCTGGGAGAGCATCTGCCTTACAAGCAGAGGGTCGGGGGTTCGATCCCCTCAGCCTCCACCATGTATATTTTTATTACCTTGCCATGCCGGTGTAGCTCAATTGGTAGAGCAACTGACTTGTAATCAGTAGGTTGGGGGTTCAAGTCCTCTCGCCGGCACCATCTTTAATAATGCGGAACTGTGGTGTAGAGGCCTAACATGCCTGCCTGTCACGCAGGAGATCGCGGGTTCGAATCCCGTCAGTTCCGCCATTATTTACAAGCTTCAGGGATGAGAATCCATAACCGGGTTCGTCGGAGCATATCCTCGTTAGCACAGACTTCGCAGTCTCGAACGAAGAGAGAGTATTCCGTCAGTTCCGCCATTATTACTCCTAAGGAATAAAAATGGTCGGTTTTCCACAGATTAAAGTGGGAAGTGTTGCACTCCGCACTTTATTTTAATGTTATTCATGTTTGGCTCGGTAGCTCAGTCGGTAGAGCAGAGGACTGAAAATCCTCGTGTCGGCGGTTCGATTCCGTCCCGAGCCACCTTTATATTTTGGAGGATTAGCGAAGTGGCCAAACGCAGCAGACTGTAAATCTGTTCTCGTCCGAGTTCGGTGGTTCGAATCCATCATCCTCCACCAGTAATAAGAGCCATTAGCTCAGTTGGTAGAGCACCTGACTTTTAATCAGGGTGTCGAAGGTTCGAGTCCTTCATGGCTCATCCGAAAGGGTCGTCAACGTTGTTGACGGCTCTTTTTGTGTTGTTTTACTGAACTATTTCCTAAGGCACACGGACTTAAAGAGAAGGAATTGTCGTTTGTGCAGGATGATATGCTAAAATAAGAAAAAACGATAAAGTGGTGGAGTCATCAATGGTGGAGATGGAGCATATCGTTCAGAAACTGGAGCAGACCTTGGGTACCTCACTCGGCTTAAAAACATTGAATGAGCAGGAATCGCTATGGCTCACGGAATCGATGGCGATCACTTCGCGATACGGTGACCGGTTAGGTCGAGAAGAAAGTGCTGCAAGTTCAAATCGCCATGGAGAAAAAGTAAGCTCAAACACAACACGAATGGTTGATGGTGCTTATGTGCATAAGGAGCTTGGTGAGATTTGGTTTCCCGTTAATCAACAGGATCTGAGCCGAGTACTCGTGGCGGATTCCAATGCTTTGACGGAGTCGGAGATTGGGCTTGTCGCTCTTTTATTGGCGAACCTTCAGGAAACGCCTTCAGGCGCGATGTCAAAGAATGCAGCCAAGGTTGAAGAAGAACGGCGCGCCCAGCAGTTGAGCGGTTGGTTGAAAGAGCGCCTTCAAGCCGGCGAGCTGCTTGCTGAACTGCCGGATGAGATGCTGATTCGGACAAGCTTGACGGAGGAAATGGTCCCCTTTCTACTCATTCATGAGAGCGAGCATGCTCCCACGCCAAGTTATAAAGCGCTGCTGCGGTTGTTGCGCAGTTATTTTGACGGGGATATCGTTCTTGTGCCGCTGCTGGATAAGGAATGGATTATCCTTGCCAATCAAGAGCTGTTGGGCGGCATAACGACGGATGATAAAGAGGAAGCATCCTCGGAAGCCGATCAGGATTTGCTGTCCTTATTCTGTATGGGGCTGTACGAGCTCATTTCAACGGAATGGGTGGGCGATTTTCATATTTCGGCGATCCCGGCAGTCAATGCGCTTCATGCTTTGCCGCAGACGGTTGGCATGCTGCGAGAGACCATGACCATTGGGCGTACTTTTCAGGTCAAGGAGCATATTCATCTGTCGACCGGTCTTCATCTGGAACGTCTGGTCTACAGCATTCCTGAGTATCAACGGAATCAATTCCTGCGGGAGTACGCTGCCGGACATACCGACTTATTCGAGGACAGTGAGACTTTATCGACGCTGGAGTCTTTTTTTGAATTGGACTGCAATGTGAGCGAGACGGCCAAACACCTGTATATTCACCGAAATACGCTGCTGTACCGACTGGATAAGATCAAACAGGAGACGGGGCTTGACGTTCGCAGCTTCAGTGACGCGGTATTGGTGAAAATAACGCTTCTATTGTATAAAGTGACGAAAAGGAAATAGGTTTTTTGTGCAGATTGTGTATAGCAAGTCAGGTGCCTATGGGGTAATATAAGATTATAAATTAATTGTATTCGATTTCATAACATTCATATGAGGGGGCAAATGCACATGGCTGGTGTACGCTTAGAGCATATTTACAAAAAGTATGCAGGTGCAGATAAAGCAACTGTAATTGACGTTAATTTGGATATTAAAGATAAAGAATTCTTGGTATTGGTAGGTCCTTCCGGTTGCGGTAAGTCTACGACACTTCGTATGATCGCAGGTCTTGAGGAAATTTCCGAGGGTAAACTTTACATTGGCGACCGCGTTGTTAACGATGTAGCACCTAAAGATCGTGACATCGCGATGGTATTCCAATCCTACGCCTTGTATCCGCATATGAACGTATATCAGAACATGGCATTCGGTTTGAAACTCCGTAAAGTGAAGAAAGACGAAATCGATAAGCGTGTACGTGAAGCAGCGAAAATCCTGGATATCGAGCATTTGCTCGAGCGTAAACCGAAAGCTCTTTCCGGTGGTCAGCGTCAGCGTGTCGCCTTGGGCCGTGCGATTGTCCGTGATCCACAAGTCTTCTTGATGGATGAGCCGCTTTCCAACTTGGATGCGAAACTCCGCGGTCAGATGCGTGCTGAAATTACTAAGCTGGTGAAGCGTCTTGAAACCACTTGTATCTATGTAACGCATGACCAAACAGAAGCTATGACGATGGGTGACCGTATCGTTGTTATGCAGGATGGCATCATTCAACAAGCGGATTCTCCAGAGCAGCTGTACAATAATCCGAACAACCTGTTCGTTGCTGGTTTCATTGGTTCCCCAACCATGAACTTCATCAATGGTAAATTGTCCGAGCAAAACGGTGGCGTATACTTCACTTCCCAGGGCTTGAACGTTCAAGTTCCAGGCGGTAAAGCACAATTGCTCAAAAATAAATCCATGATTGGCAAAGAAGTAATCATGGGTGTTCGTCCGGAAGATATTCATGAAGAGCCAGTATTCCTGGAAGCTTCCCCGAACACAATCTTCACAGCGAAAGTGGACGTAACCGAGAACCTTGGTCACGAAATGCTCTTGTACCTCAGCGGCTTGGGCACCGACACAGTTATCGGCCGTGTAGACGGACGTTCGACTACTCGCGAAGGCGACAATGTGAAATTGGCACTCGACATGAACAAAGTTCATATCTTTGATAAAGAGTCTGAATTGAACGTATTGCTCGAAGATTAATCTTCAGCAATCGAGATCTCTTGAAAACCGCCCCTCAAGGGGCGGTTTTTTTAGGAGAAAAAGACATAAAACTAGGCAGTTTGTGCCCTTATCCGAAGGGTTCAGGCAGTTCTAGCAGACGGTAGAAGTGGTCCTAGGGTAAAAGTGTGTAAAGCAGACGACCAATTGTCGATATAGAAAGAGAGTTATCTTTCGTAATAGAACATCTGTTTTTTAGTCGCAGTATGCCATAGCAGCGTAGCTTCACTCCTGGATAAGTCCAATGTCCTGCTATCGGATAGCCGGTTAGAATTGCATTCATTGGCTTTTTTCGATAAGATAAGCACAAAGCAAGGCATACATAAGCATTGAACGTATGGGTTGTTGGGGCGTATTCCATGAAGCATGACCGACCGCCGGCAAGGCTTGTGACGTCCTATTTAATTAGTAAAGTAACCGATCATGAAATATATCATCCAAAACGAACCGTGCAGCATGCCGGTTGCGTTGTGATGTCAACATACAATGGAAGAAGAGGGGTAAGACCATGGCCAAGAAAGTGAAGGTATCCGAGCTGGTCCAGCAGTTTCAGCTGGAGGTCATCGCAGGTGAGGAAGGCTTGAAACGTCAGATTACAACGGACGATCTGAATCGCCCGGGATTGGAAATGGCCGGTTATTTTGAATACCATCCGCGGGAACGGGTTCAGCTTATGGGGCGCACGGAGCTGGCTTTCTTCGGAATGCTGAAGCCGGAAGAGCGGAAAGAACGCATGCGCAGCCTGTGTACGGAAGAAACGCCTTGCATCGTGGTTACGCGTTCCCTGGAAGTGCCGGAAGAGCTGGTGGAGCTCGGCAATGAAAGAGGTTTGCCCGTGCTGCGCAGCAGCATGGCGACGACCATCCTGACAAGCCGATTCACGAGTTTCCTGGAACGCAGACTTGCGCCAACGACGACCATCCACGGGGTATTGTGCGATGTGTATGGCGTGGGGATGCTGATCACGGGCTCGAGCGGTATCGGGAAAAGCGAAACGGCTCTGGAGCTCGTCAAACGCGGACACCGCTTAATCGCGGACGACGCGGTGGAGATCCGCCAGACGTCGGATTTTCAGCTGCATGGAACAGCGCCTGAGCTGATTCGCCATCTGCTGGAGATTCGCGGGGTCGGTATTATTAACGTTATGACGTTATTCGGTGCAGGCGCCGTTCGGAATAATAAACGGATTACGCTTGTTGTTCGATTGGAGGCCTGGCAGCAGGATAAACAGTATGATCGTCTGGGATTAGATGAAGAGACAACACGAATTATAGAGACGGATATCCCTCTGGTCACCATTCCGGTTCGTCCAGGACGTAACCTTGCGGTTATTATTGAAGTGGCAGCTATGAACTACAGATTGAAGCAAATGGGACTGAATGCTGCACTGCAGTTTACGAACAAGCTGACGGCAACGATTGCTGAAGATATGGACGATTTGGACTAGGACTAGGGAGGGTTATAAGTGATGCAAACATTGCTCATCGATCCGGTGGCGTTCTCCATCGGATCGCTGCGTGTTCATTGGTATGGCTTGATTTTGGGCCTGGGTGCCTTGGCAGGTCTGCTGCTGGCCATTCGCGAAGGGAAGCGTTTTGGCATTCCGCAGGAATTTTTCATGGATTTGCTCTTGCTTGGGGTTCCTTCCGCTATTATCGGTGCTCGTATTTATTATGTAGCTTTTAAATGGGAAGACTATAAGGATAACTTCCTGGATGTGTTCAAAATATGGAATGGCGGGATTGCGATATTCGGCGCCTTGATCGGCGCCATTATCTGTGCGTTGATCTATGTTCGCCGAAAAGGCTACAACTTCTGGCGAATTGCTGATATCTGTGCGCCGTCCTTGTTGGCCGGCCAGATCATTGGACGCTGGGGTAACTTCGTTAACCAGGAAGCCTATGGCGGTCCTGTCAGCGAGTCTTTCTTGCGCGGAGAGCTGCATTTGCCTGATTTTATCGTGAATCAAATGAACGTACAGGGCGTATTCCATCACCCTACCTTCTTATATGAATCGCTGTGGAACCTGTTGGGTATCGTCATACTGCTTATCATTCGCAGACAGAAATTTCTGCGGGCAGGCGAACTCTTCATCGGGTACTTCATCTGGTATTCCATCGGCCGGTTCTTTATTGAAGCGGTGCGGACGGACAGCTTGGCTTTCCAAGGGGCCACAGGACTTGCCGATTTCATTAACAATACGTTATGGGCACCGATGACTTGGATGGGCTTTGAACTGGGCCACCTGGATCCGGCTTATGGCAACATTCGAATCTCCCAGCTGCTGTCCGTGTTGATCGTCATTGGAGGCATCGTGCTGATCATCGTGCGCCGTGTGACGGGCCGTGCCAATGTGCGTTATTTGGACCCAATCGTGTCGACGAAGACGGGAGCAGGTCCAACGCCGGAAGCCGATCTTCAAACGAACAAAACCGTCAAGTCTTCTGCGCCGGCTCCTGCTAAACAGCATAAACAGGCCGCAGAACCGGAGGAAATGGCGGATAAAGACGTTGTTACCCAAGCAGAGGAGACAGAAGTCAAATCCTCACCACGGGCAGAAGAAGACACTCCGACAATAAAACCGGATACGGAGGACAAAAAGGAGTAGTTGCAGCATGATCGAAACCGTACTGTTTGATTTGGACGGCACCATTATCGACACGAATGAATTGATTATCTCATCGTTTATGCATGTTTTCGAGGCGCAGGCCCCGGGACCGTTGACCAGAGAGCAGATCATTCCGCATATGGGAACCACGCTGGAACAGCAGCTGCAGGCTTTCTCAGGGGGCGTCGAGGATGTCAGTCCGCTTATCAAAGCCTATCGCTCTTTCAACACGATCCATCATGATGACATGGTCAAACCATTCCCGCATGTGAACGAAGTCGTGGAGCGCCTTCATCGTCACGGGCTTTCGCTCGGGATCGTAACCACGAAGATCCGTCCTTCCACCATGATGACGCTGGAGAAGTACGATCTGGAGCGCTTCATGTCGGCGATTGTTACGGTAAACGACGTGGAGCATCCGAAACCGCATCCGGAGCCCGTTCTGACGGCGATTGAGCAGCTGGGGGCCAATCCGGCCACCACTTTGATGATCGGAGACAGTCCGGTGGACATTCAGTCTGCCAAGGCGGCGGGCGTGAAGGCCGCCGCTGTAGCTTGGTCCCTCAAGGGTGAGCAAAAGCTGATGGAGTACGGGCCGGATTTTATATTGAAGGATATGAGAGATCTGTATGAAATCGTAGGACTTCAAGAGGAATAGGAGTTTTGGCAGCATGGCCAGAAAGATTACCCGTTATCCTGTAGAAGGCCCCAACGCGTTATGGCAAATCTACCGCACCGTGAGCCCGTTCAAGGGCGTCAAGAACTTCATTTTTATCCAGATCGCCCGGTATTGTCCTATCCTGCCTATGAAGAATTGGATCTATCGCCATATGCTCGGGATGAAAGTGGGGAAGCATACCGCGTTTGGATTGATGGTCATGGTGGATGTGTTTTTTCCGGAGAAAATAACCATCGGCGAGAATTCGGTCATCGGGTACAACACGACCATTCTGGCTCACGAGTATTTAATAAAGGAATATCGTTTGGGTGAAGTGCGGATCGGGGAGAACGTGCTCATCGGCGCGAATACCACGATTTTGCCTGGCGTAACGATCGGAGACGGCGCGGTCGTTGCTGCCGGATCTGTCGTACATAAGGATGTGGCACCAGGTGTTTTTGTAGGCGGGAATCCATTGCGAGAGCTGAAGAGGACATCGACGGAAAGCGAGTCAATTTGAGGTAATGTGACAAGTCAGGTTCTCAAGCTTGCTGAATTGTTGTAGAATGAGTAAAGGATAACCTGACACAAAGCGAACAATAGTCCCCGGGGTATGATGGCCTTGAGGGACTTTTTTGCCCGTCCATTCGCATACATTGACTCTATCAACAAACTCGAAAACAAGGAGGCGACGCCTGACATGGGTGCAACGCTGAACAAAAAGGAAAGGCTGCCGCAGCTCGATATCTATCGTGCGCTGGCCATCCTGGGCGTGCTTCACGTTCATGCGACTTCATTTGCAACGGTGGATGCGATTGATTCGCGATTCTATTATATTATTAATTTTTTGAATATTTTCTTTAAATACGGTACACCCTCTTTTATATTCCTAAGCAGCTTTGTGCTGTTCTATAACTATGCGGACCGGCCGCTGACCAAGGACTTGATCAAAAACTTCTACAAACGGCGGCTCTTGTACATTTTGCTGCCGTACGTGTTGTTCTCGATCATCTACTTCTTTGTGCGGATGTATCAGAACGGGATGCTGAACAGTTCGTTTGATCTATGGGCACAGATGCCGCTATTCTTTGAACGCTTGGCTCGAGGGCAGAATTATACGCACTTATACTTTGTATTTATCAGTTTGCAGTTCTATATTCTGTTTCCGATCTTCCTCAAGCTGTTCAAATCCTCACGGTTTCTCGTAAGGTGGGCGGTGCCGATCGGATTCCTGCTGCAATGGGGTTTCATCATCTGGAACAAATACGAGCTGCAGTACACGTTTAAAGGCAGCTTGGCCATTTCGTATTTAGCCTACTATATGCTGGGCGCTTATCTGGCGATGAATTACGATAAATTCAAGGGCTGGCTGACGTCATCATGGAAAAAGCAAACCTCTGGTCAAAGAGCAGGCACGATCGTGTTATGGGCCGGCTGGCTCGCGATGGCGCTGACGCATGTGCAGATTTGGTACAATCAGAGATTGCATGGCGCCAAATATGATTCCCTATTGTACGAGCTGTTGTGGAATCTGCACACCGTGTTCTCCGCGATCGTGCTGATGCAGCTGGCGAGCTGGCTGTATAGCAGCGGCTGGAAACTCATCGTGAAAGTGCTGACGCGGATTGGCGAGCTGTCTTTCGCGATCTATCTCGTGCACCCGCTCTGGCTGTTCCTGTATCGGGAATTCGATCCGAAGCTGAATCCGGTAACCGATGATTATCTGATCTGGATATACGGCGGGATGGTAACGGCATTGATCGTCAGTGCGTTAGTGGTGCAGACGGTGTTCCGGTGGATTCCAGGGTCGTGGATGCTGCTGGGCAGCGTTCCTCGATCATTGAAGCCATCCTCGAAAGCACCTGCGACACCATCGCAGAGAAAAGACACCGTTACGGGCGACAGCAAGAAATCGGTCGATCTATAGGAACATCAGGCCTAATGTTAAAACTTCTTATCCTTCATCATGAAGCAAAGCCGTCCGGGCTGCCGGGCGGTTTTTTTATTGGCGCCATCCGGATCCATGCAGGGGTTCAGCCAATTAGACAAGCAAGCCACGCTGGTCCGTTCTTGTGTTACAATTATACCCAGAAGTTAGACGGATCTATTGATGCGTAAGGCGGGTACCGACAGAGAACGATACATAGCAGAACGCATGCGTATGCATTGACGATCAGGCAGGATTCATGGTAATATAGCCAATATCCTTTAATTTATTAGCAAGGTACCACTTTACCATATTAAAGACTTTTACTGAATTTGAGGTGGAGCGTCATGTCTAAACCGAAAGGCTTCGAGAAACCGGCAGGTGTTCGTGATTATCTTCCTCATGCGGTCACCAAGCTGCGTCGGATTGAACGCGAAGTGCTTGCATGCATGGACCGCTGGGGTTACCGGCAGATTATGACACCAACGATGGAATATTACGATACGGTAGGCGTGGCAAGCTCTACGTCGGACCAGAAGCTGTTTAAACTATTGAATAAACGCGGAACGACGATGGTGCTGCGTTCCGATCTGACCGCTCCCATAGCGCGGGTCATGTCCTCGCTGCTGAAGGATGAGCCGCTTCCGGTGCGTTTGTCTTACCATGCTAATGTATTTCGCGCCATTGAGGAGGAAGCAGGGCGGGAAGCGGAATTCTTCCAGACCGGCGTCGAGCTTGTGGGCGATGATACGCCGGAAGCCGATGCCGAAGTGATTGCGCTGGCCATCGAATCCCTGAAGGCGGCGGGCGTGGAGAAATTCAAAATCGCGATGGGTCATATGGGTTATCTGAATGGCCTGCTTCAAGAAGTGCTGCCGGATCGGACGGAGGATCAGGAGAGCCTGAAGCAGGATTTGCTGAACCGCGACTACGTCGGATACCGCAACACCATTGCCAGCCTGAGCCTGACGGAGGTACAGCAGGACCAGCTGGAGGGAATCCTGAAGCTGCGCGGAGGCAGGGAGATTGCCGGGCAAGCTCTCGAGATTAGCAGCAATGAACTCGCGAGAGCTTCTATCGAGCATCTGAGCAAGGTATGGGAAGTGCTCGAGGCTTACGACGTCTCCAGACATGTTCTGTTTGACTTGACGATGCTCGGAGACTTCTCCTATTACACGGGAATGACGTTCGAGGGTTATGCTGCGGAGCTGGGCTCTCCCGTCGCAAGCGGCGGTCGTTACGACAAGCTGCTTCGGCAGTTTGGCCGTGCCGTTCCGGCAACAGGCTTTGCACTCAAGACCAATCGCATTCTCGATGGGGTGCAAGGAGAGGAGATTGTCGAGGAATTGCCCATTCTGATCCGGTACACGGCTTCCCATCGAAAGGAAGGACTGGCTAAAGCCTCAGAACTTCGGGCGCAGGGACATTCCGTCATCACTTCGATCATACCGGATTCGGCTAATGCCCGAGATGTCGAGGTACCCGTTGTGTCCGGCAGTCTGCTCAATAGAGGATACCGAGAGGTCATTACCCTTCGGTAGGAAGCGGATCTATAACGATTATCATATGAGTTTAAGGTCAGGAGGATTCGAACGTGGCGGAAACGTTGAAAGTAGCGATGCCCAAAGGGCGCATATATAAAAAAGCATCCGCGCTGTTCCGTTCAGCCGGACTTCCGATACCCCTCGACGTGGATGAGACGCGCAAGCTGGTCATTCCCTTGCCGGAGGCAGGAATGGAATTTATTCTGGCGAAGCCGGTGGATGTGCCGACTTATGTGGAATACGGCGTGGCGGATATCGGTATCGTCGGCAAGGACGTGCTGATGGAAGAGAACAAGGACGTTTATGAGCTGCTTGATCTCGGCATTGCGCGGTGCAGGATGTCGGTCATCGGCTTGCCGGACTGGAAGCCGGGCATCAGGCAGCGGGTTGCCACCAAATATCCGAACGTGGCTTCACAGTATTTCCGTGAGCAGGGCCAGCAGGTTGAAGTGGTTAAACTGAACGGTTCCATCGAGCTTGCACCGCTCATCGGCTTGGCAGACCGGATCGTGGATATGGTGGAAACAGGCCAAACGCTTAAAGAGAACGGACTTGTAGAGATGACCAGCATCTTTGAAATTACAAGCCGCCTGATTGCCAATCGCGTCAGTTATCGGATGAAGAATGATGAAATTCAGGCATTGTGCGATCGGCTGCAAACGGTCATTATGTCTGAGGGAGTGAATATTTAGCGCTAAGAAATAAGGCACCAACTGGATGAGCATGGATGATCGAATGGATCATCCTTCATTCATTAAGAAACGCTATGCATGTACATGTAACATGATGGAGCGGGATTGGGGGAGATTAAGATGAAGGTAGTGTCAGCACGGGACTTTGAGCTGAAACGGGAAAATGATTACGGCACACCAGAGCAGAATGAAGTCGTGAAGGCGATTGTGCGGGATATTCGGTCCGAAGGAGATGCCGCCTTGCTGCGGCATACCGAACAATTGGACCGTGTCCGTCTGACCGCAGGTCAGCTTCGCGTAACGGATGAGGAGCTCAAGGCAGCTTATGATCATGTGGAGCCTTCGTTCGTGAAGGCGATACAAACCGCGGCAGACAACATTCGCGCATTTCATGTGAAGCAGAAGCGGAATTCCTGGATGGATCTACAGCCGGACGGCAGCATCTTGGGACAAATCATTCGTCCGTTGAAACGCGTCGGTGTCTATGTGCCCGGTGGAAAGGCAGCCTATCCTTCATCCGTGCTGATGAACGTGATCCCGGCCCAAGTGGCAGGCGTGCCCGAAATCGTCATGGTCACTCCCCCGGCAACCGGCGGGAAGGACGGAATCAATCCCTATATTCTGGTGGCTGCAGCGGAGGCAGGCGTTACGGAAATCTACCGCGTAGGAGGAGCACAAGCCATTGCGGCATTGGCCTACGGCACGGATACCATTTCCCCCGTGGATAAGATTTGCGGGCCCGGCAATATTTACGTTGCCCTGGCCAAACGTGAAGTGTACGGCGCAGTCAATATTGACAGCCTGGCCGGTCCAAGCGAGATTGCGGTATTGGCCGATGAACATGCAGATGCTTCGTATATTGCAGCGGATCTGCTTTCCCAAGCTGAGCATGACGAGATGGCATCGGCCATTCTCGTGACGCCTTCCCGAAAGCTGGGCGAGGCCGTTGCCGCCGAAGTAGAGCGGCAGCTTGAGCTGCTGCCACGGCGGGACATCGCCCGTGCTTCCGTGGACAGCTATGGCGCGGTGATCGTCACGGAATCCCTTCGGGAAGGGATTGAAGTCATTAACCGTTTAGCGCCGGAGCATCTGGAAATCGTGACGGAGGAGCCGATGGCGATCGTGGGCCAGATCGAGAACGCAGGCGCGATCTTCCTGGGACCGTACAGCTCGGAGCCGGTAGGCGATTATTTTGCAGGACCGAACCATATCATTCCGACGAATGGGACGGCACGGTTCGCATCGCCAGTGGATCTGGACGATTTCATTAAGAAATCGAGCTTGATCTACTACAGTAAAGAAGCGCTGCTGCGCGACGGCGAACAGATCATGGAGCTGGCCCGGCGCGAGGGGCTTGAGGGCCATGCCCGGGCGATCGAAATCCGGCTTGAACAAGAACGATAAGAAATCAGACCAGAACAAGCATCATTTGTTCATCATAAATATTCCGTATAGAGGAGGCAATCCACGTGAGCAGTTTGGATGCAGCAGCAAGATCAGCCGGCGTGAGCCGCAAAACCAATGAGACCGACATTGCCCTGGATTTCAATGTCGATGGGACCGGGATTTCGGAATTGGAGACCGATGTACCGTTTCTGAATCATATGCTTGATTTGTTCACAAAGCATGGACAGTTTGATCTTCGCGTCAAGGCAAAGGGCGATATCGAGATCGATGACCACCACACGGTGGAGGATATCGGGATCTGCTTAGGGCAGACGTTCCGCGAAGCGCTGGGCGATAAAAAAGGCATCAAACGTTATGCCAGCGTGTTTGTGCCGATGGATGAGGCGCTTGCTCAAGTCATCGTGGATATCAGCAACCGCCCGCATTTTGAATACCGGGCGGAGTATCCTTCGCAGCAGGTAGGCTCTTTTCATACCGAGCTTGTCCATGAATTTCTGTGGAAATTGGCGCTGGAGGCCCGGATCACGCTGCATGTCATCGTTCATTACGGACACAATACCCATCATATGATTGAAGCGGTGTTTAAGGCGCTCGGCCGTGCATTGGATGAGGCGACCACCGTGGATCCGCGGGTGACCGGCGTACCGTCCACGAAGGGAGTGCTCTAAACGATGGCCATTGCAATCGTGGATTACGGCATGGGCAATCTGCACAGCGTGAGCAAAGCGGTAGAGCGGCTTGGGTATCAGCCGCTCGTTACGGGGGAGCGGGAGGAGCTTCTGGCGGCGGATGGCATCATTCTGCCCGGAGTCGGCGCATTCGGAGATGCCATGGAGCAGCTCCGCGAAGCCGCACTGGACTCGGTCATGAAGGAAGCAGCGGAGTCGGGAAAACCGCTGCTGGGGATCTGTCTCGGCATGCAGCTCCTGTTCAGCCGGAGTGAGGAGCATGGCAAGTATGAAGGGCTGGATATCCTGCCCGGATCGGTTGTGCGGTTTGCGGGTGGGGACTACAAGGTGCCGCATATGGGCTGGAATTCATTGCAGTTCGAGAAGCGGGAGCACCCGCTGTTTGCGGGACTTGAGGAAGGTCATGTGTATTTTGTCCACTCGTATCATGTTCTTCCTGAGGTTCAGGCTGATTTGCTGGCGGTTACCGATTACGGTCAGCCAGTAACGGCCATCGTGGGCCGCGGTTCGGTGTACGGCATGCAGTTCCATCCCGAGAAGAGCGGGGAGCTTGGGATGAGCCTGCTTCGCAATTTTTTGGCTTTAACGTAAGACGAACGAATAGACCAATTGGAAAGTGGGAATGGGGATGTCCTCTTTTATCATATATCCGGCAATCGATATTCGCGGCGGCAAATGCGTCAGGCTGGTCCAAGGCGATTATAATCAAGAAACGGTGTACAATGACAATCCACTCGAGGTAGCCAAATCGTGGGAAGAGCAGGGCGGCACATTTATTCATCTCGTGGATTTGGACGGCGCGAAGGCAGGTCAGCCGGTGAACGACGACATAATCGGGAAGATTGCATCCCGCGTCCAGGTTCCGGTTCAAGTAGGCGGAGGCCTGCGCACGCTGGCGGATGTGGAGCGGCTGCTGTCGCTCGGCGTCAGCCGGGTTATCATCGGCACGGCAGCGATCGAAGACCGCGTCTTTACGGAAGAGGTGCTGGGCAAATACGGGGATAAGGTGGCCATCGGCATCGACGCGCGCAACGGATACGTCGCAACGAGAGGCTGGCTGGAAACGTCGGAGGTTCAAGCCGAGGTGTTGGCAAAAGAATTAGCGGCCAAAGGAGCGGAAACCTTCATCTTCACCGACATTTCCCGCGACGGGATGATGCAAGGACCAAACGTAGAGGCGATTGTCTCGCTGGCCAAAGCCAGCGGCCGCTCGGTCATCGCTTCGGGCGGCGTGACGAAGCTGGACGATCTGCTGGCGCTCAGCGCGCACAGCGGGGACGGTGTAGGCGGAGCGATCGTGGGCAAGGCGCTGTATACAGGCAATATTGATCTGAAAGAGGCTATTACGCGAATCCAATGAGGATTTGAACCAGTGTCTGTTCGAATCATCATGGATCGATAGAGTTCATATAGGGGAAGAGGGGAAAGGCATGCTGGCAAAACGGATCATACCTTGCCTGGACGTGAAGGACGGCCGGGTGGTGAAGGGCGTAAACTTTGTGAATCTCCGCGATGCGGGCGATCCCGTGGAATTGGCGGCGCTCTACGACCGGGAAGGCGCAGATGAGCTTGTCTTTTTGGATATATCGGCTTCGGTCGAAGGCAGGGCGACGATGGAAGAAGTCGTTCGGAGAACGGCAGGGGAAATCGCCATTCCTTTTACCGTGGGCGGAGGCATTTCGTCCGTGGAGGACATGAAGCGGATTCTGCGGGCGGGCGCGGATAAAATCGGAATGAATACGGCGGCGGTCAAGCAGCCGGAGCTCATCTCCGCCGGGGCGCGCAAATTCGGGTCCCAATGCATCGTCGTGGCGATCGACGCCAAGTACAACGATGCGTGGGGAGAATGGGAAGTGTACACGCACGGCGGACGTACGCCTTCCGGCATCAAGGCGCTTGATTGGGTGAAGCAGGCGGAAAGCCTGGGTGCGGGCGAGATTCTGTTGACCAGCATGGATGCGGACGGAACGAAGGACGGCTTCGATCTGCCGCTGACATCGGCCGTCGCCTCGACCGTTCAGATCCCGGTCATTGCGTCCGGCGGCGCCGGCAAAGAGGATCACTTCTATGACGTATTCACTCAGGGCAAGGCGGATGCGGGTCTTGCCGCCACGATTTTCCACTATAAAGAGATCTCGATCCCTCATCTCAAGTTGCAGCTTAGCCAAAAAGGAGTGGATATACGGTGAGCGAAGATATGTTGAAAGATTTATCCCTGGAGCAGGTCAGCGAGCATATCCGTTGGGATGCCGCGGGCCTGGTGCCGGCGATTGTACAGGATGCAGAGAGCAAGCAGGTGCTGATGATGGCTTATATGAACCGGGAATCGCTGCGTTTGACGCTGGAAAGCGGCGAGACTTGGTTCTGGAGCCGCTCGCGCGAAGAGCTGTGGCATAAGGGGGCAACTTCCGGGAATGTACAGACCGTGGTATCGATGACATACGATTGCGACGGAGACACCCTCTTGCTGCAGGTGAATCCGAATGGACCTGCCTGTCATACCGGACAAACGACCTGCTTCCACAATGAGATTATCGCTCAAGGGCAGAAGAGCGAGCCAGCTAATCAAGGTACAGCGGTATCCGGCGAGCGCTTCGCGGTACTTGCCGAGCTGGAAGAGGTCATTGCCCAGCGTGAAGTGGAACGGCCGGAAGGGGCCTATACGACCTACTTGTTCGATAAAGGCGTGGACAAAATCCTTAAGAAGGTGGGCGAAGAAGCTTCGGAAACGATCATCGCCGCCAAAAATAAAGACAATGCCGAGCTTAAGCTTGAAATCAGCGATCTGATCTATCACCTGCTGGTGCTTCTCCAGGAGCGGAAGCTCCCGCTGGATGAGATCATGGATGAGCTGAGCCGCCGCCATGAACGGCCGCGCCGCGATTAGGAGGCCTGCTCGATGCATATTGATTACCATACCCACCATGCCCGGTGCGGACATGCCGAAGGGCAGCTGGAGGAGTATGTACGGCGCGCCATCGAACTCGGGATGGATCAACTGGGCTTATCGGACCATATGCCTTTGATACACGTGAATCCGGAGGCATACTATCCGGAGATGGCTATGCCGATGGATGAGCTGCCGCGTTACGTGGAAGAATGCCTGCAGCTGAAGGAGCGCTACAGAGGGCAGATTGACATTCGGATCGGACTCGAAGGCGATTATATCGAGGGCTATGAAGAACAGATCGAGCGGATCGTGAAGGACTATCCGTGGGATTATGTCATCGGATCGGTTCATTTTCTTGGCGAATGGGACATCACGGATTACCGCCAGACCCAGGGCTGGGAGGGCAAGGATCCGCTTGAAGTCTATCGACAATATTATGATGCGGTGCAGAAGGCTGCCGCAACCGGCTTCTACGATATCATGGGACATCTGGACGTGATCAAGCGGTTCGGTTATGGGCCGGGCCCCGAACAGAAGCTGGACGTGATCGAATTGGAGCAAGCAGCGCTTGCGGCCGTGGCCCGGAGCGGGAAGGCGATGGAGCTGAACGCATCCGGTTTATCGAAGGCCTGCGAGGAGATGTTTCCAAGCCGGCGAATGCTGGAGGAAGCGATCAAGCTGGGCATTCCGTTGACTTTAGGGTCGGATGCTCATCAGCCCATGAAGCTTGGCGAGCATCTGGATCAGGCCCGGGCACTGCTGTCGGAGCTTGGCGTTCGGGAGCTTGCGACCTTCCGTAACCGGAAGCGGGAGATGGTGCTTTGGAATGTGGAAGGAAACGATGTATAATAAAGACAAGCACTAATTGCAAACAGGTTCATTGCAGACGGCTGTTTTCCCCTCCAGACACTACCCTCGACGGGTTGCGGAGGCGGGAACGGCCTGATTTGACGATAACGCTTTCAATCCATCGTTGCATCGGCCGACTACTAACCACTCTCGTCAGGAGGTCCTCATGTATCGTTCATTACGATTGTTCGCCGGAACTTCCAATCCGGCGCTTGCCGCCAGCATCAGCCAGCAGTTGGGCGTTGAATTGGGAAAGATCAAGATTTCCCGCTTTCAAAGCGGCGAGGTTTATGTCCACTATGAAGAAAGCATCCGCAATTGCGACGTTTTTCTGCTGCAGTCCTTTTCTCACCCTATCAACGAAATGTTCGTAGAGCTGCTCGTGATGATCGATGCCGCCAAGCGTGCTTCCGCCAGAACGATCAACATCATTGTTCCGTATTACGGTTATGCCAGACAGGAACGAAAGGCCGCGCCGCGAGAGCCGATATCGGCCAAAATGGTAGCCGACGTGCTAACCACAGCCGGTGCCAACCGCGTGATAACCATTGATCTGCATGCACCTGCCATCCAGGGGTTCTTCAATATACCGGTGGATCATCTGACTGCGCTGGATTTGATTACGGAGTATCTGAAGTCCAAGAATATCGAGAATCCGGTTATCGTTTCTCCCGATGCCGGACGGGCGAAGACGGCCGAGAAGCTTTCGAGCCGCCTGGGATCGCCGTTTGCCATGATGGTCAAGCAGCGTCCTGCCCATAACGAAGCGGTTATAACCCATGTCATTGGGGACGTGGCGGGACGCACGCCGATTATTATCGAAGACTTGATTGACACGGGAACCACCATCGTGCAGGTGGTGGAAAGCTTAAAGGAACGGGGGGCCAATGATGCCATTGTGTGCGCGACCCATGGCCTGTTCTCCGGTGAAGCACTTGACCGTCTCGACCATGCTCATATCGAGGAGATCGTGGTCACGGACTCCATCGTGCTCCCGGACCATCACTGCAAGATGCGGTTAAAGGTGCTGTCTGTTGCGCCTATGCTGGCCCAGGCCACTCACATTATCATCGAGGGCGGATCGATCGCCACTTTATTCAAAGACGCCGGTGTGTAAACTGGTGTCTTTTTTCTGCAAATGACGTCGTAACTTGTGTTATACTGTTGTGGATAGAGGAGCAAGTTAAAGGAGGTGCCTTGCTTTTCGTGAATGGTCATCCATATGGGTCCAGTGACCCCCACAATGTTATATCTATCGAAATGAATGCTAATTTCTTCTTCGATCGCGCGGTTCGTTCGCTAGATCGTTACCAATATGACAAGGCTCTGAAATATTTTCGCAAAGCTGTTGAATATGAACCCGATAATCCGGTGAATCATTGCAATATGGCGGGTATATTATCAGAGACGGGAGATTATAAAGCCTCCAACGATGTGCTGGCTCATATTCTGGAGCAGGTTGACCCGTTGATGACGGAATGCTATTTCTATATGGCGAACAATTATGCCAATATGGAACAGTTTGAGAAGGCGGAAGAAGCGCTTGTCACCTATCTGGAGGAAGATCCTAACGGTCAATTTCTGGATGAGGCCGAGGAAATGATGGAGCTGCTCCATTACGAGCTGAATCGTCCTGCCAAGCTGAACCGGATCAAGAGCCGCGAAGGCGTGGTCGAACATGAGCATGCCCGGGCACTGCTGGAGGAAGGGAAATTCGCCCAAGCGGTCAAGCTGTTGGAGGAAATCGTCAAGGATAATCCGGATTTTCTGGCTGCGCGCAACAATTTGGCCCTGGCTTACTACTATATGGGACGTTTCGATACCGCGAAGCGCACCATTGGCGAGGTGCTGGATCAGGAGCCGGGCAATCTGCACGGTTTATGCAATCTGGCCATCTTCTTTCAGCATGAGGGAAATCAGGAGCAGCGCGACCGATTGATGGACATGCTAACGGTAACGGTTCCGTTTCATCTGGAGCATGTGTTTAAGCTTGCTACGACGATGGGCATATTGGGGCAGCACGAAATTGCCTACGGTCATTTTCGCCGATTGCTGAAAGAGGATGAGTTTAACGGAGATCCAAGCCTGTATCATTATACGGCCGTTGCGGCCTGCAACAGCGGTTATTACGACAAGGCCGAGAAATATTGGCGGCAGGCGCTGAAGCTGGACGGAGATTCGGTGATTCCGGATTTCTATTTGGCCCAGCTGCAAAAGCGTAAAGAAACCGGTACCGATCAGATGAAAGTGAGTTACCACTATCACCTTCCGTTCGAAGAGCAGTTCAAACGCTGGGAGCATGACGGCGATAAACTGACGGAGGAAGCGAAGCAGAATCCGCTGATTCGTTCATCGTTCTTCTGGGCGCTCCGGCATGGCGATCCCCAGACCAAGCTGCAGGTGATCCGGACGCTGGAATTGATCGCCGATGAAGAGGTGCAGCATGCGCTGCAATCGTTCCTGCAGGAACCGGGAGAGGACGCGGAGCTGAAGGATGCCGCCCGCCTGGTGCTCCAGCAGATGGAGGCCGCAAGCAATCGGTTGAAGGAGCGTCGCGACGATCGCGATTTATCCGGGGGCAAGACCCGCGAGGTGCTCCCGGATTGGCTGCCTTCCTGGAAGGCGGTGCTGGAGAAGGCCGAGCAAACCATGGACATGCGGGTTGACGCCTTTTGGAAAAAAGAGATGGAGAATCTCTGGTCCGAATTCCTGAGCCGGCTGTACCCGGATATTCCGAACATTCGGAATGTCGAGGGTTGGGCAGCGGCATTGGAATATCTGACGGCCAAGAAGCGCGGACGTACCCTGACTTATGAACAGGTGGCTGTCCGTTACGGGATTTCCCCATCCACCGTGAGCCGTTATGCACGTCAAATGGATAGCGTATGTGAAACGAAAGCACAACCGGATGATAGTTTCCGGCCATTTACGGAAAACATTTAAGTAAGAGCCCATATTCGGATACTTAGGAGACCTTGGTACATGATGGTACATGAAGATTCCGTAAGTCCTGAATAGGATAATAGCATGCAACAGAAATCGACACCTTAAAGGAGGCCGTATTCTATGTACAAATCAATCGTAATCGGAACAGGACCTGCCGGATTGACGGCAGCCATCTACTTGGCACGCGCAAACCTGAAGCCGCTCGTGATCGAAGGAATGCAACCGGGAGGCCAGCTGACGACAACGACGGAGGTCGAGAACTTCCCTGGATTCCCGCAGGGCATCATGGGTCCCGAGCTGATGGATAATATGCGTCAACAAGCGGAACGCTTCGGTGCAGAGTTCAAGAGTGCCTGGGTCGAGTCCGTTGATTTCTCCGAGCGTCCGTTCAAGGTGAATGTCGAGGGCATGGGCGAGCTTCTGGCCGAGTCCGTGATTATCTCGACGGGAGCTTCCGCGAAGTATCTCGGAATTCCGGGAGAGCAGGAGAACGTTGGACGGGGCGTAAGTACATGCGCCACATGCGACGGGTTCTTCTTCCGCGGGAAAAAAATCATTGTCATCGGCGGCGGTGACTCCGCAATGGAGGAGGCCAGCTTCCTGACGCGTTTCGCTTCCAGCGTAACGGTGGTGAACCGCCGCACCGAGCTGCGTGCATCTAAGATCATGCAGGATCGCGCGCGCGAGAACGAGAAGATCCAGTGGGCTTTGGACCGCACGCCGGTTGAGGTGGTAACCAGCGAAACCGGAGTTAAAGGGCTGAAGGTCCGCAACAACGAAACGGGCGAGGAAGAACTGATCGAAGCGGAAGGCGTGTTCGTGGCCATCGGACATACGCCGAACACGGGCTTCCTCGGCAATCAGATCACAACCGATCCGACCGGCTACATCCTGGTTAAACCAGGAACGACGGAGACGAACATCCCGGGCGTATTCGCCTGCGGCGACGTTCAGGATACGCGTTATCGCCAAGCCATCACGGCTGCAGGAACAGGCTGTATGGCCGCTATGGATTGCGAGAAATATCTCGAGGGCCACATGGTCCATGATTGGAGCGAGACGCTGAATAAGTAATTCCTTGCCTAAGGGATTATCTATTGAAAAGAAGAAGCCCCAGAGCTATACGGCGGACGGGTTTGCGAGAGAACATCTCGTAAAATCCGTACCTGTTTAGCCAGGGGCTTTTTTTGCTGAGTTACAAGCTCAGAGCTTTGTTCGCATTTTTCACGTCATTCTCCAGCAGCTGCTTCAAATTGTAAGACGGATACAGGCCGCGCGCATACATGAAGTAGAAGATTTTTCCGTGCAGTTCAATGGCTTTGTTCAACTGCTTCTGAAGTGTTTCTCTTACGCTTGGAGTTGCTGCCTCGGTAATGGCAATGGCGTAGCTTCGGACCGAGGTTTTGGCAAACCCCAGCAGATGACCTGCGTAATACGCCGTCAGATCGGGACCGGAGAGACTGCGGGTTCCCGTGGGCGCTTCCGAATAATAAGGCAGAAGCTCCTTCAGGTTCTGTTCAACCCCTTGAATCGCTTCCATATACAGTCCATGGAGCTCCGGGTCTTTGATATCATGCACGGACATCTTGAACGCCATCAAGTGATTCGCCTGAAAGGCAGTTAATTCATGAATCTCCAGTGTTTCGTGCCAAGCGAGATGTCTCGGATTGTGACTCATGCTCAATAGGTTCTCCTCCAAAAATCAATATGCGATAGCCTATTCACCGAATGGAGGAACGGTGCATAGCACAACCCGAATCACCTTACAAATCTAAGGACATCCGCACCATGTCCCGGAGCCGCATGCCGTTCTCGTAAATTTCTTCATCATAATGACGTACAAAAAAGTCCCGGTCGATGCCTGTCATTCGAAATCCGCATTTCTGGTACAGCGCCAGCTGTGCCACCCCGGTACTTCCTGTTCCTACTTCAATCGTGGCATATCCGAGCTCCCGGGCCTGATCAACGGCATGATTCACGAGCTGTTTGCCATAGCCCCTGCCGTGCAGATTCTCGCTTACGGCAACGTTCACCAGCTCGATGGTATCGGGTCTGGTGGGCAGCAGGACATAGACCCCGATGGGTTGTGAGCTTTCTTCAGCGACATAGCAGTGACCGCGGTTTACGTATTCTTTGACAAGCCTTATCGATGGATCCGCAAGAAGGAGCAGGTCCATAGGGGGCGTTTCTTCATGAGTATTCAGCTTTCTAATGTTCACGAGCGTTCTCCCTTATGATTTCGATAGTGGTGTTATAAACAGGTTTATTGTACCACGCCTGCATCGCCAAGTTCCTGGAATTGGATGATTTCAACGGGCGGTTGAATTCTTCCGGGATTCAATGACCAGGTTATTGTATGCCCCGCGCAACCCCTACAATGTGGTTATATAGGAGCGTGATCCATATGAGAGACATGTTGGCCAAAAATATTAATCGTTACCGTAAAGAACGGAGACTTACCCAGGAAGGATTGGCGCATAAGCTGGGCGTTACGTTCCAGGCGGTATCCAAATGGGAGACCGGGCAGACCATGCCCGATATCGCGCTGCTTCCGGAGCTGTCCCGGCTGCTGGACGTCAGCATCGATAAGCTGTTTGGTTATTCTTCGACGGGCAAGCCGATCAGCATCTATGAAGAAGAGTACAAAACGCCGGAGTACTATTGGGGCACGGAACCGAACGCAGCCTGTTATCAGGTGCTTGAAAGGATCCCGCCGACAAAAAGAGTAAGGCTGCTGGATATCGGGTGCGGGGAAGGGAAGGATGCCGTGTTTTTTGCCCGCAACGGGTATGAGGTCACGGCATTCGACATTTCGGATGCGGGGATCGAGAAAACGAAGCGATTGGCCGATCACATCGGGGTACACGTGAACGTATTCAAGGCGGACATATCGGATTACCGTCTGGATTCGGAGTTTGACGTGCTGTATTCCAGCGGCGTGCTGCATTATATCCGACCCGAGTATCGCGAGGAGATTTTTGCCAATTACAAAAAATTCACCTCGGCAGAGGGATTCCACTGCCTGAATGTATTCGTGCAGAAGCCGTTCATTGCGCCTCCTCCCGAGGATGAGCCGTATGCTTATGACTGGAAGTCCGGAGAGCTTATGATGCATTATCACGATTGGCTGATTCACAGCTGCCCGGAGGTCATTTTTGATTGCAACTCATCGGGTATACCGCACCGGCATGCGATGAGTAAGTTGATTGCTCAGAAGGCGTAACGGGCGGCGATTGAGATCAAAGCCATCCTTGCTTTTTTATACAAATATGAGAGGGATAACATAGGCGACCCTTTCCGGTCATACATAAAGGTGTAGGGTTCAAATCGCAAGGGAGGTCTGACATTGAACAACCATGTCAACACAGCCGGTTATCCGGCGCCGTCTGCAGGTTATGCACCGGGGTACCCTGCCTATCCTCTGCCCCAGCCCATACCGCCGTATTACGCGCCCCGAACGCCGGCAATCCCGCAGCCGGTGAACTACGCAGCGTTGGTTGAACCGGTATTTACTGACCATCTGCTCCGGCATAAAGGGGCCAAGGTGGTCATCATGACCACCGCGGGGAAAGTAGAGGGGGTTTTATCCGGGGTGGTGGTCGACCATGTCCAACTGACGATCGGGGATAACAAAGCACTGCATATTCGGCTGGCCGAAGTGGTGTACTTCGAGGGAGTTCCATTCTGACAAACAGGGATCCAAAATAGTTTAAACGAAAAAATACCGGCTGATAGGGCAGGATTAGACCGGTGAATCGCCAATTCATAGAGTACAGATCCGAAGGCGTTCCGATTGGGGACGTCTTTTTATTCGATTGCAATTGAGGCCGAACGATTGGATGGGTCGGTATGGAGGAACGATGGAGATGATTCTAGATCATTTCGGGACGGTCCGATTTGGCTGCGGAAAGACTCGCGTTACGGACGGCGCTGACAGAGATGATCTAGGCGGAAAGGGAGATGTACATGAATTCATATCATATTCGAGTCGCAGGCCGGGAGGACGCACCCTTTTTGCGGGAGATGCTGTACGAGTCCCTGTATGTGCCCGAGGGAGGGGAGCCTTTTAGCCGGGATATTCTTGAGGAGCCGTTCATGAAAAAATACGTGGAGGACTGGGGGCGCGCGGGCGATCTGGGCTACATTGCCGTGAATGCAGCAGGGAAGCCGTCAGGCTCAATTACCATCCGGTATTTTGATGAAGGGAACAAAGGGTTCGGTTACGTGAGCGATGACATCCCGGAGCTGGGCATGGCGCTGATTCCCGAATCCCGCGGGCAAGGGCTAGGAACCGCCCTGATGAAGGAATTGTTCAGAGGGATGAAGGAGCGGGGGATTCAAAAGGTATCGTTAAGCGTCGCTCCGGACAATGCCGCAGCTATGAAATTGTATGAGCGTTTCGGATTCCAGGAGGCAGGCATGTGCAGAACCTCTATTACGATGGTTGCGGATGTAATCTGAAACGAACAATGGGATGATCCCATGAGAAGGATGGAGGATAACGATGCTGGTATATGAGGCAGGGCCGATTACGGTTCGCGAGCTGGAGGAGAAAGATGAAACGTCCTTAGCTTCTTGGCTGTCCAATCCGGATGTGCTGCAGTATTACGAGGGACGGGACAATCCTCACGACGTGGAGCGGGTGCGGGAGCATTTCTATGTGGATGATGATGAGACTCGCTGCATTATCGAATATGAGGGGAAACCGGTCGGGTATATCCAGTTCTATCTTCTCGATGAAGATACGTTAGGCGAGTATGGGTATGACGGGAACGATGCGGTCGGCAGAACATTCGCCACGGATCAATTCATCGGGGAGCCGGATTATTGGAATCGAGGCATCGGTACGAAGCTTATGACTTCCATGGTGGATTACCTCGTGTTTCAGAGGCAGGCCGACCGGATCGTGATGGACCCGCAGGCTTGGAATGAACGGGCCATCGCTTGTTACGAGAAGTGCGGGTTTCGGAAGGTCAGGCTGCTGGAGAAGCATGAACGGCATGAAGGAGAGCTGCGGGACTGCTGGATTATGGAGTTACGGACGGAGCGCGGCAGATCCGGTCCGAGTCGATGATGACCACCAACAATCCTCCATTATTTGAAAAGTTGAAAAACCATTTCATTCTTTTGCTCGTTATCATGTATATAAGCCTAATCGAGATAGCTGGTCGTTCCGCGTGAGGAGGGGTGTCCCGTGAATCGAAATAAAACCATGACCTTGATAGGTAAGGGTGAGTCTTGGAAAGCGACTTATGTCGTTTCCCATCAGGATAGGGTCAATGCGAAGCTTACCGTGTTTCAGGATGCGCTTGGCGGAAAGCTGAAGCTTCAGTACTCGGGGAAGGAGCCTCTGGAACATGGGCAGATTAACTATCGGCTGGAGGACATGACGGGCCGCTTCCAGGAAGGCGGAATCGTCGTGGGGACCGACCATGCTGCCATGAAGGAGACCAAGGGTGGGCTGGATTTGGCGCATCTGTTCGATATGATGAACCCGAACAAGGATCTAACGATCCAGATAGAGTGGAATGGGCACCGTGAAGAATTCAAGCTGAGACTTCCGCGAAAGATTAGCTTTGGAAAAGCCGTCGGCAAACGGAAGGAATAACGGGACTTCATGGAAGCAGGACTGGGGCCGACTCCCGCCAACATAAACGCGTAAGGCGGGAATAACGACCATGTTATTCCGATGACATTGAATCCATGCGTCTTTGTATATGGTGACCTGCCCACACTGATGGTGTGGGTTATTCGGTTTGCGACGCGCGAGGCTGACAGGCATGTCGGCCTTGATGCGGTTATGCGTTTTTTAAACGCATTTTAAACGAAGGGATCCCCGCCATTTAAACTTGGTCCTGTACTTTATAAGAAGTAGAACATCACGGAGGGAGTGAACGAGAGCATGCTGGAAGCCTATCTATTTCCGATATCCTATGCATTTTTAACCTTTCCCATAGCGGCTTTGCTGTGCGCAGTTCCCTTTCTGATCGTGCAGTATCGCAAATATGGTTATTTTAATAAATTCCGGGGATTTCTGCTGTATTTATTCCTGCTGTACATGATGAACGCAGTGTATCTTGTGCTCCTTCCTTTGCCTGCCTCGCGCCATAATGCTCCGATGGATGTGGCCTCGGTTATGCAGTGGATGCCGCTGAATTTCATACAGGACATCTTAAAGGAGACCAAGGTGGTATGGGGCGTGCCATCGACTTACACGCATTTGTTGAAGGAGAGAGCCTTCTTGCAGGTCGTGTTTAACGTCCTACTCGTGGTGCCGTTCGGCATGTTCCTTCGTTATTATGCGAGAGCGTCCTGGGTTGCGTGTCTGGCGGCCTCGTTCGGCTTGTCGTTGTTCTTTGAGGTAACCCAGGTGACCGGCATTTACGGCTTCTATGATCACCCGTACCGATTGTTTGACGTGGACGATCTGCTGATGAATACCCTGGGCGGAATGATGGGCCTCGTGCTGGCCGATTGGATGAAAAATCACCTGCCCCGCCTGGATCGTCTGGATGAGAAGGTGGATCTGTCGCAGAAGCGGGTCAGTTATACGCGCCGGGCCATTGCTTTTGGCATTGATGCAGCGGTCATACTGCCGATCATTGGCGTGCTGACCGTAATAAACGTGAGGGGTGCATACTTCTTTGCCGTGATTTTATATTATATCGTGCTGCCTTATATGATGCAGGGGCAGACGCTGGGGAAATGGGTCGTCCGGGTCCAGATCCGCGGAGCGGGCGAACATCTGAAGCTGAAGGAAGTGATTGTCCGCAACGGCCTGCTGTATGTGGTATGGGGCGGGTTCCATGCTTTGTTCATTGCGGTTAATGTCACGGGTTCTAATGTCCTGCTTGCGATGTACGCGCTGGGGATATTGCTGCTGGACGCAGTTGTGTTCCTTCACGTGCTGTTATGTCTCATCCATCGCGACCGGAAGCTGCTGCATGAAGCCAAGAGTGGGACAAGGCTCGCTATCGTAGAGAATAAACCCGTGAATAAAGCGGAGTAAAGCAGGTTACCACAGGTCTTCTTATTTGTTATAATGTGGAAAATGGATTCGTCGAGGAGGAGATACAACTGAAAGGCAAAATCCTCTCCATTTCTGCCATCATCCTGGGTTTGCTCTTCATTTCCAATCAGCATCTGGGTTATTCGTTCGGGGATGATCTGTTCCGCTGGGCAGGGATCTCCCCATGGACTAAGCAAGGCAACTATGGTCTTCATCTGCCCGTTATTGCAGGTCTTATCTTATTGACGATCGGCATTCTGCGGGTAACGAGCATTTATCGCCCGCTTTATCCGAAGATTTTGAGCCGGGTAATGATCGGCTGTGTCGCATGGATCGTCGTTTTTCCATTCGTGTCGGAGTCCGTCATGTTTGTGGCGAATTTCAATTCGAGCGGTATATCCAGCGTCGCCTATACCAAAAAAGACAGCAAATGCGATTATCGTACAGAGAACGAGGCTATTCTGGCACGCTGCCAGATTCAAATTTACAGTTACGGCACCGAGCGGCAGGTAACGGTACGCCCGCTAAGCCTTGATATTGGCGGAAGGACGATTGATTTCGAGCCTAAGGTGGTTACGGTTCGGCCGCGAGGCCGGATAGAGATTCGCGAAACCTTTGACGGTTTCTTGGATCAGCCGGACCCTTCCTACAGTATGTCCGGCGGAACGAACGAGCCGGGCATCGAGCTGATCGTCGATGGCAGGAGCAAGCAGGTGAAATAGCCTCCCGTTACGAACGAAGGTACATGACTCTGATATCCGAGGTGGACCATGCCGAATTTTCTTCGCACGGAAAGGTATATGAAAATATCGCTGATTACGCTTCTGTTGTTGGTCATGTGTTCATCGCCCGCTGCGCTTGCCTCATGGGCTTATTCGTTTGTCGTGAATGACGGGAAGATCTATGTCATGTCGGAAAATCCCGTGGAAGCGTCTGCGCTTGGAGACGTGGTGGGAAAGGTCACCTACCATACGGATCGGGAAGGGACCTACGGCGGTAACTTCTCCAATGTGTACCCGAAGGGTACGAAATACTATGCGGTCCAGGGAATCGCCCCCGAAACCGCCATAGCGGTTGAGACGCAGGCCGGCTATCTCATGGCTCATTATGAGGGCGAGTATGGGGGTGCCCGTGTTTCGTGGATGGTCATCAAGGATTGGATTGCCGCAGGGCTGATCCTGTTGATCGTTGGGTGCGTGGCGGTCATCGTATTAAAGAAGCGGAAGGATGGCTCATACAGGCGCTAGCAAAAAGAGCCGGACCGAGAGTTATGCTTCCAGCGCAAAACAAGCCGGTATTCTTTGAGCATGCTCATGGTATACCGGCTTGTTATCGGTTTGTACCAATATGCAGACAGTGGGTTCGCCTATAGAGGATTTATTTTTGCTACAATAGAAAATAGAAAGAAATGTTACGATAAGGAGATTGCCCATGAAACCGATTCGAAACTCGGCCAAAGCGATGATTGTCCGAGATCACCAAATCCTTTTAACGAAGAATGTAGACCAATGGGGGGACTTCTATCTGTTCCCAGGCGGCGGGCAAGAGAAGGGCGAAACCTTGGTGCAAGCCGTGGTCAGGGAGTGCCTGGAGGAAATCGGGCGCAGGGTGGAAGTTCAAGATCTGCTGCATGTCCGTGAATACATAGGGTCCAACCACGAGTTCGCGGAATGGGATTCCGACGTGCACCAAGTGGAGTTTTATTTTGAATGCCGTTTGGCGGATGAGGGGGATCTGTTTCAAGGACATAACCCGGATGAATACCAGGTGGGCGTGGAATGGATCGATTTGTCTTCATTGGATGGGATACGAATATATCCCCGCTCGCTGGTCAAGCCGCTGATGAATAAAGCGGGACGCTCAGCGGTTTGCTATGTCGGGGATACGAACTGATGGATGTCTGCAGGTTGGAAGGTCTCGGGGTTTGTTGTCAAAATCAATGGGATAACGGGGGATGCCGACTATGGATCAATGGGAATACAAAACGCTGAAATACAAAACCGGAGGATTCCTTGGGGGGAAAGTGAACGAAGAAGAATTCGAAGATTTACTGAACAGCTACGGGATTGACGGCTGGGAATTGATCTCGTGTTTCGATACGAGCGTGCATCAAGGCCAGTCCAGAGATATCATTGCCGTGATGAAACGAAAGGCTTATCTGGGGTAAGGACGAATCGAAGGGAGATGATCGGATGATCATTCGCGAGACGGAAGATGCTTTTGTTATGACGACCCAGGACGACCATGGCCGCTTCTCCGGCGATGTGGCCCGGGGCTTTCGGAGAGAGCTGTTTATGGATGAGACGGTTAGGGAAGAAGTGCTGCTGGCTATAACCGAGCATGACCGCGCCTGGCTTCGGATGGATGATACGCCGATCTGGAATGATGCAAGCCGGACTCCGTTCACTTTTATCGATTATCCGGTCATGCCGAAGATGCTGATGTATACCAGGGGCGTAGATGAGATCGAAGCGATGAGTCCGTATGCAGGGTATCTCTGCAGCCTTCATTTCGCGTCATTTATGAAAAACGCCACCGAAGCGCCGCTGGTGGAATTCTATCATGAAGAGCTGGATCGGCAAAAACGGCTGCGTGATCATTATTCGTTTCCGGGCGAAGCCGTGATTCACAGGCAGTTTGGCCTGCTGCAGCTGTGCGACGACATCTCGCTCTATGTGAACATGAACGCGCCGGGTGTTTCCAAGGATCAGGAGCATCCATGGTTCAAAGAGGGCTTCGATATGACGATCGATGGGGAAAGGGTCTTGGCGGCTTGGGCCAGCGAACATGAAATCAGATTGAGTCCGTTTCTGTTCGAAGGAGCATGGTCGGCTACGGTGAAGTGGAAATACGTGCTGAAGGCGGAGATTGTTGCTCAGGGAGTGGCGAAGGCTTTTGATGGTGCGCCGTGGACCGAGCAGACGATAACATTTATACGGTAGCCTGAATAAGCAATCATACTTCGCAGCCCAAAATATGATATGATCACGACAGCGGCACGTAGACTGGACAGACTTGATTCTGTAGGAATGTAGAGGATGAACAATGAAGAAAAAAGAATTTTTGATCGTGGCACTGCTTAATTTTTTGGCCGCGATAGCGTTCTTGGTGGTTGTTTTCATAACGGATCGAAGCTCATGGCAATGGGGATTCGGAATCGTTTCCTTGTTGTTTGCGATTGGTGGAGTAGGAAACTTGGTATTGCATGCCAAGAACAAATAACCCCCCTCCCCGCAGGGTGGTCCGGATTAGATTTCAGGAAAGAAGCATACACCAGGGAGCCGCAGGCTTCCTGGTTTTGTGCCGGTTCCAGGTTTTGATCTTATCAGCAGAAGGGGGAGGTTCCGATAACATGGATCATAAACGATTCATGTCTTTACTTGTGATCGTATTTATGTGATAATATTCACAAATAAAAATCCGGCATCCATGATTGCTTTTTAATGGCGGTCGGCCGGGCTTCGATTCATCACAGCATGTTAACCGATATAGAAATGTCTTGATGTCGATGTTGTTTTAACAAGCAAAGGAGCGTTAATCATGAGGAATCATGGGATTTGTGTCAGCTGCGGCGGTAAGGTATATGCTGCCTCCAATCGTTGCGTTCAATGCGGAATACCGCAGCCGTCCGGTCCATCCAAACAAGCATTTATGCTGCAGGTCGCCGCGATGATCGGGGTCGGTTTGCTTATTTTTGCGGTCCCGGTAATTCTGCTGACCATGTGGGCGAAATATTAGTCCAATATGTAAATTGTATAAGTCAGCCCTTCTAGCAAGCCGTGAATCGGATTCATAAATGATGAATTCGCCACGGTTGGCAGGAGGGTTTTTTTCATGCTTGCAGAGAATAGATTATAGGGGGTTCTTCATCTTGATTCCAAATGCCGATATATGGGGTAGCTTTGCAGCTCTATGTTGGCAGAATCCTAACATTTATATAGAGAAGTAGGTCAGTCATGAACAAAAAGCGGCGCGTGATGTTTGCGGGGTTGGCATTGGTTATACTCTTGCCCATATGGTTTATCGTTCGGTTTATCGTGACCCCGAATGTAAGTCCTGAAGCTTTCCAAGGAAGACTTGATTTAACAGCGTGGGACTTTTCGAAGGAAGGCGGGGTCCCGCTCAACGGGGAGTGGGAGTTCTATCGGGGACAGCTGTTAACCCCGGAGAGCTTTGGACCCGGAACACCGAATGAGAAGAGACCGTCTCCCACAAGCGTCGTATCGATACCCGGCAAGTGGAACCGCTATGTTACGGAGAACGGCGAGTCCGGGCCTGAGGGTGTCGGAACGTTTAGGATGGTTGTTCGATTAAAGGCGGAGGAAGGCATTTACGGCCTTCATACCGGCAACATACGGACGGCTAACCGGATCTTTATGAACGGTCAGGAGATCGGGGCCAGCGGCTCCCCCGGCATGTCGGAAGCGGGGAGCACACCGAACAATATTCCCTACGTCGGTTATGCCCAGATAAGCGGGAAGGAAGTTGAAATCCTGGTCCAGGTGACCAACTTTATCTATTCTTCAGGCGGCATCTATTCACCGCTGATATTCGGGGATATGAAAGCGGTGATGAAGAGCCGTGAAACCGCCGCGTTTGTCGATCTGATGACCCTCGCGGGCTTCCTGATTCCTGCTATGTACTTTTTGCTGCTGTACCGAATGCAGCGGAACGAGAAAGCGCTCCTGTATCTGGGGCTCTTCTGTCTGTCCTCGATGATCTACGTGGCTACGCACGGCCAGAAGCTGTTGTCTTCGGTATGGCCCGATCTTTCATATGAATGGTTCATCCGGATTCAGCTGGTTTTTTCCGCCTTCGTGTATTATTTTTTGCTGCGGTATATAGCGGAAGCCGTTCATGGCCTTGTTCACCGATGGGCCCTGCGTTTAAGCAATGCGGCAACGATGATAGCCGTTGGAATCGGGCTTGCATTGCCCACGGTTGTCTTCTCGAAAATGGAGCCGGTCATTTATATGTTCTCGGTATTTATCATTGGATATATCACGTTCGTGATGGGAAGGGGAATTTGGCGAAGGTCTGCGGATACGGAATTTATGGTGATCGGCATTCTGAGCATTATGGTGGTGATTGCCGTCCATGTACTCAGCTTAATGGGAGTTTACAACAGCCTGGCCATCGTTCCGCTTGAGATGCTGCTGTTTGTGGTAACGCAGGCGATGCTGCTTGCTCAGCGCTTCTCCAGGGCGTTTACCGACGTAGACCAGCTTTCCCGAAGACTGCTGACCTTGGATGGTTTGAAGGACGAATTTATGGCGAATACATCGCATGAACTTCGAACGCCTCTGCATGGCATCGTGAATATTGCCCAGTCCCTGATGGACGGAAGCTCAGGCTCCGTGAGCGATCGACAGTCCAGGGAGCTGTCCATGATTGTGTCCACCGGCAAGCGGTTATCCACGCTCGTGAATGATATTCTCGATTTTAGCAAATTGAAAAATGGGGAGATTGTGCTTAAGCGGCAGCCGGTCGACCTGAAAGCCGTCACCCAATCCGTGCTCGAAGTGGTGACGCACCTTGCCGCGGGCAAACCGCTTTCCCTGAAGCAGGAATGGCCGGACAATCTGCCATGGCTGGATACCGATGAGGATCGATTGCGGCAAATTCTGTATAACCTGCTTGGGAATGCAGTGAAATTCACGGAGACGGGGACGGTACAGGTCACCGCTCATGCGCTGAACGGCCATGTGCGGATATCGGTGACGGATACGGGGATCGGCATCTCACCGGAGCGGCTGATCGATGTGTTCAAATCCTACGATCAGATCGGATATGCATCCGATCGGGAATATAGCGGCACGGGCATCGGACTGAGCATTACGAAAAAACTGGTAGAGCTGGGCGGAGGGGAAATTTGGGCCGAGTCTATGCCCGGTGCGGGTTCAGCCTTTCACTTTACGCTGCCGTCTACGCAAATCCCCCCGCAGGCAACATTGGCCGGCTTCGGAGGAACGGAGGAAGTCCTGGTCGCCGCAGCAAAGGAACGCGTTCCCGAGCAGGATGAGCCTAGTAAGCATTCGAAGGGGTCTACCGTGCTGCTGGTTGACGATGATCCGGTTAATCTGCAGGTGCTTCGCAGCCTGCTATCGGCGGAAAATTACCATTTGATTACCGCAGGCAACGGAGCCCGGGCACTTGAGCACATCCGGTCGGGGCAAGGGATCGATTTGGTCATCACGGACTGGATGATGCCGGGGATGTCCGGATTGCAGCTGTGCATGACGGTCCGGCAGCAATTCACGCTCTTCGAGCTGCCCATGCTCATGCTGACAGCCCGAAGCTTGCCCGACGATGTTCGAACAGGCCTGCAGGCGGGGGCGAACGATTTCCTGAGAAAGCCGGTGGAAGCCGATGAGCTGCGAGCGAGGGTCCGGAATCTGCTGGAGCTCCGACGGTCCGTTCGGCAGACCATTTCGGCGGAGATGGCTTTCCTCCAAGCCCAGATCAAGCCGCACTTCATGTCGAACGCGTTGAATACCATTCTGGCCGTGCTGTATACGGATCCGGACAAAGCGACGCGGCTGCTGATCGAGCTGAGCCATTATCTGCGTGGCAGCTTCGACTTCCAGAACCGCGACCAGCTTGGCCCGCTGCAGAAGGAAATGGCCTTATTGCAGTCTTACTTGTTCCTGGAACAGGCGCGGTTCGAGGATCGTTTAACCGTTGAATATGATGTTCATGCGCCATTAGATGCCTTGGTACCGCCGCTCAGTATACAGCCGATCGTGGAAAACGCGGTGCGGCATGGGATTACGAAGCGGATATCCGGGGGAACGGTCCATATTTCCATTCATGAACGCGAAGGGCACATTACCATTTCCGTTTCGGATAACGGCGTCGGCATGAGCGAGGAGAAGGTTAACGCCTTGCTCTCCGCCGCGTCCGATTCGGGTGGTGGCGTGGGGCTTCGAAACATACACGCCCGATTGCTTACGCTGTACGGCAAAGGCCTTCAAATCGAGAGTCGGCCCGGGAACGGTACTTCCGTAAGCTTTGAGGTGCCTTTTTCTCGTCCGTGATGTGACGAACAACGAATAGGGGGAGGGATTGACGACATGAAAGCCATCGTGATTGATGATGAGAATCCGGCGCTGATGCATATGCAGCGGCTCATTGAACGTGATGGGCGCCTGCAGGTGGCAGGCATGTTCACTCGGGCTCAGGATGCAATAGAGCAATGGCGATCCTGCAAGGCGGATGTTGTATTTTTGGACATCGATATGCCTGGAATGACCGGGCTGGAAGCAGGCGAAAGACTGGTACGGCTTGAGCCTGACGTTCATATCGTCTATGTGACGGCCGAAGCCGCGGATTCGCCGGAGTGGGATGCCCGCCATTATTTATTGAAGCCGGTGGATCCGGAACGTTTCAGCCTCACGGTTACGCGGTTGGAGCAGCGGTAGACATGAGAGGAGTTCCCTCTGATGGGCGGAACGCAATTCCGGAATTCGGGGTATTTTTTCGTTAAACTGGTCTTGTACCGGGATCCCCTTTACTCATTCATGTTAAAATATGCCTATCCTAGATAAAGGATGGGATCAACAGATGATACATAAAATGGAGGAATGGGCTGCCAACAGCCATTTTTCGGGAACGGTGCTCTTAACGGATCAAAATCGCAACATCATATGGAATGCCGCCTTCGGCTATTCCAATCGGGCCGACCGCATCCCGAATCAAGCGGACACCAGGTTCGGCATCGCTTCAGGCTGCAAGCTGTTCACCGGGATTGCGGTTTGTCAGCTTATTGAACAAGGCAAGCTGTCGCTGGACAGCAAGCTGAGCGAGTGTCTGGATATTCGCCTGCCGCATGTTAGCCCGGAGATTACGGTGTTTCATCTACTAAGCCACACCTCAGGCGTTCCTGATTACTTTGATGAAGAGGTCATGGACGACTTTGAGGATTTGTGGAAGGCCGTGCCGATGTATACGCTCCGGAGTGGAAGAGACTTTCTCCCTTTGTTCCAGAATGAGCCCATGAAATTTCAACCCGGTGAGAGATTCCACTATAACAATGCAGGATTTGTGTTGCTTGGCCTGATCGTTGAACAGCATGCCGGCCTGTCGTTTCGGGATTATGTCCAGCAGTTTGTTTTTGAGCCTTGCGGCATGAACGATTCGGGATATTTCCCGCTGGATCGCCTGCCCGCGAATACGGCTTACGGGTATATCGATGAGGAGGACGGTACGTGGAGAACGAATCAGTATGCCATTCCGATTCAGGGTTATGCCGATGGCGGGGCATATGTGACGGCGCCGGACATGGCAAAGCTATGGAGAGGGCTCTTGTCCAATACGCTGCTCTCGGCATCGATGACGGAGCAGCTGCTGGCTGCCCATTCGCACGACCCGGACAGTGACCTGAAATATGGGCTTGGCGTCTGGATCACCGAGAAGAATGGAAATGTGTACAAATATCATGTCATGGGCTACGACCCTGGCGTGAATTTCCGATCCGCGTATTATCCGGACACCGGGCATACGTTGGTCGTGGCATCCAATGCCAGCGACGGCGCTTTTGAAATGATGCAAACCATAGAGGAAGCTTTATTCAATTGATACCGTGATAAAAACAGCCCCGGGCAATGAACACGCCCGGGGCTGTTTCTCTATGGGACGGTCGTTTACAAACCGTATTAAGCCATACCGCCTGCGCCTCGCAAAGGCCTCCAGGGGCTGCCGGCCTATATCCATCCCTTCTCTTCCGCCAACGAGATGGCCTCGATCCGGTTCTTGGCATTCAGCTTGCTTAGAATCTCGGACATATAGTTGCGGACCGTTCCGTAGGACAAGTGCAGCTTCGCTGCGATATCATTGGAGCTGTTTCCGTCTGCGGCCAGCCGCAGCACTTCCCGTTCGCGTTCGGTAAGCGGGTTGGCACCCGCACCGGACAACGTCCCGAATACGAGTTCAGGGGAAACTTCCCGGCGCCCATCCATCACTCTCCGGATGGCTTCCGCCAGCCGTTCGCTGGGCTCGTCCTTGAGCAGGTATCCTTGGACCCCGGCCTGTACGGCCCGCTCGAAATAACCGGGCCTGGCGAACGTAGTCAGGATGATAACCCGGCTGGCATACCCGCGCCGCTTTACTTCCTCCGCCACCTCGAGGCCGCTGCGCACAGGCATTTCGATATCCAGCAAGCAAACATCCGGTTGATGGAAGGCAATCTGCGATAGGGCTTCCTCGCCGTCGCCGGCTTGACCGATCACATCGATATCGTCTTCAAAATCAAGCAAGGAAGCCAGAGCGCCGCGCAGCATTCGCTGGTCCTCGGCTATCAGCACTTTGATGCTCATGGGTGGTTTCCTCCTTCCGGTTCTTGATGATGATCGGAACGCGAATGCTCAATTTCGTGCCTTGCGGCTCGGAGACGGCCTCAACGGTGCCCCCGATGAGGGACAGTCGTTCCGCCATCCCCTTCAAGCCATTGCTGTCGGTACTAGATGCCCCATCATCGTTGCCCTTAAGGCCGATTCCGTTGTCCGCTACCAACAGCCGCCATTCATTATCCAGCGACTCGATGTCGATTCGGCACTGGCTTGCCTGGCTGTGCTTTACCACGTTGGTCACGGCTTCCCGCAAGCAGAGGCTCAGAATGTTGTGGGCCAAGTCGGATATGCCCTCCAGCTTGGGATCACCGGTGGAGACCAGCTGGATATCGGCGCTCTCCAGAATGATCTGGGCCTCCAATAATTCCTCGGGCAGGGTGGCGGTCCGCATGTCGGATACCAGTTCACGCACTTGGCGAAGCGCGGCCCGCGAGGTATTCTGGATCTCCCGGGCTTCCAGTTGGGCCTTCAAGGGGTCCTTCGCCGCCAGCTTCTCCACAAGCTGGCTCTTCAACGTGATGAGAGACAGGGTATGACCCAAGGTGTCGTGAAGATCCCTGGCAATACGCATCCGCTCTTCGCCTTTAATCAGATTACGGATTTGCTCGTTAGCCTCGGCGAGCTCCCTCTCCAACTCCTGTCGCCGGTTCAGCGAGCGGATGCCGAAGGGCGAAAACAGCATGATGAGAAAGAAAGGAATCATAAAGAGCAGATCCTTTCCCAGCATGCTCGCGTTCTTGATTAAAGGAATCGTCTCGATGATGCCAAACAGTACAAGGGATATCGTGAATTTGCGCCGGTCGGTATACCAGCCGATGAAATTGGCCGTAAAAAAGCCCATGTACATGTAGGTCGGGTGATACCACATGCAGAGAATGAAAATGATGGACATCTGAATGCCCAGCCACACAAAGAAACGAGGGGTACCCGCGGCGAAGTAGAGCTGGCGGTAGGTGACAAGAAACAAGCCGATCAGCGCAAAGCCGATCCCCATCTTCCAGCCTTCCTCGCGCAGCATGTTGATCACGGGAAGGGACATATAAATGAGCCATAAATAGGGGAAAAACCCCAGCTGCGTTGGAAACACCTCGAACCCTGCGGATTTTGCCTCTTTCAATTTTTTCATGAAGCCATCATCCTATCTCCTTAATCGGCTTGTTGTTTTTTCCGAATATAGGTGGATAGTAACATAAATACGACCAAATATCCTGCCAAAACCATGAAATTGTCCAGGCCCGGCGCTTCTCCGCGCACGATCGACCAGGCGCCTCCGCCGAAATGGTAGGAAGGCATCCACTTGCCGATGGCCTGCATGATAGAAGGCATCGCTTCGATCGGGAACCACATCCCGCCCGTAACGGCCAGTCCCAAGTAGATGCCGTTGCTGACGCCGCTTGCCGTATCGACCCGTTTCATGGAGCCGATCAGGGTGCCGATGGCAAGAAACGGAACGGATGCGATCAGAATCCACAGTCCGCTTAGCAGCCACTGTCCGAAGGTGAGGGAGACGCCGTTAATCAGGTAGCCGGCTACGAAAATCACGATGATGCAGAGCAGATGCATAACCGTCTGCACAAACATTTTGCCGAAGAAGTACACGCTGCCGGGAAGCGGCGTTACACGCATGTATACGGCCCAGCCCTGTACTCGTTCCTGAACGAGTCGTATGCCGAGGGACATGATGGCGGTCCCCATGACGCTGAAGGATGCCATCGACATGAGATAATGCGCCTGCCATTGTCCGGCATCGTCCGCCCCCGTATTCACGACGCGGGTAAAAATGAAATAGAACAGGATCGGCATCGCCAGCGACCAGAAAATATAATACGGATTGCGTACCATCCGAAGCAATTCCATTCTGCATTGTAAGGTAATCAGTTTCCAGGTTGTCATGATTATACGGCCTCCCCTTGATCCATCGTTAATTGGTCAAATGCTTCATCCAGACTTCCTTGATCGATGCGAACGTCGCGTACGGCGAGCCCGGCTCGGAACAAGGCAGCCAGCGCCGTGTCCGTATCATCCGTGACGGCGTTCAAACGGCCATTGTTCTCAAACACATCGGTGACGCCGGGTACTTCACGCAGCAGCTCCTTGACCTGCCGGTGGTCTGCATCCACGATAAAGGAGACCGACCTTCGGGTCAGCTTGGCTTTGATCGCTTCCGGCGTGCCGTCTGCAGCCACCTGACCCTGATGGAACAGCAGAATGCGGTCTGCCATATCGTCCGCCTCTTGCAGGTAGTGCGTGGTGAACAGGATGGTTTTTCCTTGATCGGCCAGCTTGCGCACCGTCTGCCAGAATAACCGGCGTGCCGAGGTATCCAGGCCGACCGTCGGCTCGTCGAAGAATAACAGCTCGGGATTGCCTGCAATCGCCAGCGCAAAGCTGAGCTTGCGTTTCTGGCCGCCGGACATTTTAATGGCCCATTTGTTAAGCTCCTCGGGTGTAAGCCCGCTTAGCAGGGCGATGTCGTCAAGCGACAGCGGATTCGGATAATAGCCGCGAATGAGGTTGATGATCTCGCGTGTGCGAAGCCCGTCCATGACGCTGACTTCTTGGAGCATGGCGCCGATCTTCTCTCTGACCTTCAAGTCCTTCGGGCTTTGGCCGAACAGGAGAACCTTGCCTTCGCTGGCGTCCTTAAGGCCCAGCATCATGGAGATGGCGGTTGATTTGCCGGCGCCGTTAGGACCGAGAATGGCTGTGATGGATCCTTTTTCTATCGTAAACGACACTTGGTTGACGGCTTTTTTGCTGCCAAACATCTTGGTTACCTGCCGCAGCTCTGCAATAGGTTCATGGATTGGGTTTGTCATGGAATCGCTCCTCCGTAATCGAAATGATCTGTTCTCATCATACGAAAGCGAAGGAGTTGCCGTTAGTAAAGGATGTCATCACTTCGGAGTGACTTTTGTCATGTTGGATTTATCGGGGGGAGTTGGGGAAGCAAGATTATGAACAAACAGGGGCGATTTCGGATGTGCGTGTATGCGTTTACACATGCGAATTTAAAGGGCTGGTTCCAGTTTCACGTCCGGTTGTCTTCTCTTGACCGCAGGAGTGCCTTCAATTATAGTGGGTACAGTAGGAGCAATCTATAATATAGAAGGAAAAAGGTGGCTTGAAACATGTCTGAGAACATCTACGTCGGTGTCGATCTTGGCGGAACAGCTATTAAAGTTGGAATATGTAACGAAGAAGGGCATCTTCTGCAGAAGTACGAAGGGCCGACGGAAACAGCCAAAGGCGTTGACACGGTTATTGACAACATTGAGAAATATGTGCGTCACATTGTGGAAGAATCGCCATACAGCTGGGATCAACTTGCTGGTGTGGGAGCTGGTTTCGCCGGGTTTACGAATATACGTGAAGGCATCATCATTCTGGCACCGAATGTAGGATTTAAAGATGTACCGATTCGCGCACTGCTTGAAGAGCGTCTCGGCAAGCCCGTCAAAATAGACAACGACGCCAATGTGGCTGCCCTGGGTGAGGCTTGGAGCGGCGCAGGACGCGGCGTTGAGAACTGCGTATGCTACACGCTGGGAACCGGCGTGGGCGGCGGCATTATTGTAAACGGCAAAATTTATCAAGGCTTCGGCGGCATGGCCGGCGAGCTTGGGCATATCTCGGTCGTGCCTGATCTGGAAGCCATTCAATGCGGATGCGGCGAAATGGGCTGCCTGGAGACGGTTTCATCGGCAACCGGCATTATCCGCATGGCGAAGGATGCCGTTGAGCGCGGCGACCGCACTTCCCTTGCGCATGTGGAGAGCATTGCGGCGAAGGAAGTGTTTGATGCTGCGAAAGCGGGCGATGAAGTCGCCATTCGCATCGTGAATCGCGCAGCTTATTACCTCGGCAAATCCATGGCAGCCGTTGCGGCCGTGTTAAATCCCGAAGCGTTTATCATCGGCGGCGGCGTATCCAAAGCCGGGGACATTCTGTTTAATGAAGTTCGTGCCGTATTTGCTAAACTGACACCGGAACCGCTTCAACGCGGCGTACGGATCGTTCCAGCTGAGCTTGGCAACGACGCCGGCGTTGTTGGCGCAGCCGGTTTACACTTGCGTTCGTAGTATTATTCACCATACATCGTCTGATCTAAACTTATAAGGGAGGGAAAGCTGATGCTGGAAGCAGCCGACCGCGGCAGCAACACATCATCCATGGCCACCCTGATCATCATCACCGGGATGTCGGGAGCAGGTAAGACCTTGGCCGTACAAAGTCTGGAGGATCTTGGATTCTTTTGCGTCGATAACCTGCCCCCGGTGCTCATTCCGAAATTCGCGGAGCTGATCGATCAATCGAAGGGTAAGATCGGCAAGGTTGCATTGGTCATCGACCTGCGTGGCCGCGAATTCTTCACCGCTTTATCGGAGTCGCTGAATTACATCAAGGACCACTTCACCATCCACTGCGAGATTCTGTTCCTGGATGCCACGGACTCCGTGCTTGTTCAGCGTTACAAGGAAAGCCGTCGCCGCCATCCGCTCGCTCCGGAAGGCATGCCGCTCGACGGTATCCGATTGGAGCGCAAAATGCTGGATGAACTGAAAAATTCGGCCACCCAGGTCATCGATACCAGCAACATGAAGCCTGTGCGGTTGAAGGAGAAGATCATCTCTCGCTTCACGCATTTGGAGAGCAGCACGTTATCGGTCAACATTACGTCTTTTGGATTTAAGTACGGCATTCCGATTGACGCCGATCTGGTGTTTGATGTGCGTTTTCTGCCCAATCCGCATTATGTGGAGCATCTGCGGCCCAATACCGGCCAAAACAGCGATGTTTACGAGTACGTCATGAAATGGCCGGAGACGCAAGCTTTTCTGACCAAACTGCTCGATATGCTGCATTTCTTGATCCCGCAGTACCGCAAGGAAGGCAAGAGTCAGGTGATCATCGGCATTGGCTGTACCGGCGGGAAGCATCGTTCCGTAGCGATTGCCGAGTATCTCGGCAAAATGCTGGGCGTCAGCGAAACGGAGACGGTATCGGTGAGCCACCGCGACTCTGAGCGGGATCGGCATTAATTAAGGGAAGTGATAAATGTGGCTGTGCAAGCTAGAAAGCGCCCCCGCATCGTCGTGATGGGTGGAGGAACCGGGCTGTCCGTCATGCTGCGGGGACTCAAAGAAAAGCCTCTCGATATTACGGCCATCGTCACCGTTGCGGATGACGGGGGTAGCTCCGGCATACTGCGTAGCGAGTTGCAGATGCCGCCTCCGGGAGATATTCGTAATGTACTGACAGCACTCGCGGATGTGGAGCCGCTGTTATCCGATATATTGAAATACCGTTTCAAGAATGGCTCGGGACTGGCCGGGCACAGCCTCGGCAATTTGATCCTGGCTGCCATGACGGATTTGCACGGTGATTTTGTCACGGCAGTCAAGGAGATGAGCCGGGTTTTTGTTGTTCGCGGACAGGTGCTGCCCGCAGCGGGCGAAGCTGTCATTCTGCATGCGGAGATGGAGGACGGCACGATTGTGACCGGCGAATCCAAAATCCCGGAGGCCGGGCGCCGCATCAAGCGGATCTTCCTGGAGCCGGAACATGTGGAACCGCTGCCGGAAGCGCTGGAAGCGATTCAACAGGCCGATGCGATTCTGATCGGTCCGGGCAGCCTGTACACCAGTATTTTGCCCAATTTGCTGGTTCCCAAGCTTGCCGAAGCCATTGTCTCGTCCGAAGCGATCAAAATGTTTGTGTGCAACGTGATGACGCAGCCGGGAGAAACCGATAATTATACGGTGAGCGATCATTTGCAGGCCGTTTACGACCATATTGGTCTTCATCTGTTCGATTATGTTATTGTTAATGATGGTGAGATTCCGCCTCAGGTTCAGGACAAGTATGCACAGAAGGGCGCGAAGCCCGTGCTGCTGGACCGCGATGAGGTGACCAGCCGAGGATATAAACTTATTGCCGATAAGCTTGTGCTATTTAGAACATACTTAAGGCATGATGCTGACAAGCTGAGCAATCATATTTTTCAGCTGGTACAGGATTGGATTACACGAAAGGGGTGAGTACCTTGTCCTTTGCGGCACAGACGAAGAAAGAACTGACGATGATCGAAAGCCAGAGCTGCTGTGAAAAAGCCGAACTGTCCGCGCTCATTCGGATGAACGGCTCTGTTCAGCTTTCGAACAAAAAGGTAATCCTGGATATTTCGACGGAAAATGCCGCGATTGCAAGACGTATTTATTCCTTAATTAAGAAGCATTTCCAGGCGCATACCGAACTTTTGGTGCGTAAAAAAATGCGTTTGAAGAAGAATAACGTATATATCGTTCGTATTCCCGCCCAAGTTCAGGAGATCCTGAAAGAGCTTCGCATCGTCTCCGAAGGCTTTCTGTTTCAATCGCGCATCGACGAGCAGATCGTTCGCAAAAATTGCTGTAAGCGGGCTTATCTGCGAGGTGCCTTCATGGCAGGCGGATCCGTGAACAACCCGGAGGGGTCTTCGTACCATCTGGAAATTGCCTCGATGTATGAGGAGCATTGCCAGTCCCTGGTGGACCTGGCGAATGAATTTCATCTGAACGCACGCTGCATCGAGCGGAAGAAGGGCTTCATCTTCTACATCAAGGAAGGCGAAAAAATCATCGAATTCCTCAATTTGATCGGTGCCCATCAGGCCTTGTTCAAGTTTGAGGATGTCCGGATTATGCGGGACATGCGCAATTCGGTGAACCGGATCGTAAACTGCGAGACCGCCAACCTGAACAAAACGATCGGCGCGGCCGTCCGTCAGATTGAGAACATCAAGCTGCTCCAAAAGGAAGTGGGTCTTGAGAATTTGCCCGATAAACTGCGGGAAGTGGCAGAGATTCGGCTGGCTCATCCGGATATGAACCTGAAGGAAGTCGGCGAATTGCTCAAAGGAACCGTCAGCAAATCAGGCGTCAATCACCGTCTGCGCAAAATCGATGAATTGGCCGAAAAGATTCGGAATGCTTAAGATTTTTTCTTCTAGTGTCCTGTATGGTAAAATGGTATAATATTATAAAATGTCAATCGCGCTTTCAATGCAGCAGATTTATTAGATAGGGGGTAATTTTCATGACAAAGCACCCGGTAGTCGTTCGGTTAAAGACGGGTCTTCACGCCAGACCGGCCGCGCTGTTCGTTCAGGAAGCGAATAAATACTCATCTGAAATTTTTGTTGAAAAAGATGATAAAAAAGTAAATGCCAAAAGTATCATGGGAATTATGAGCCTTGCGATCAGCTCAGGAACGGAAGTTTACATTAGTGCTGAGGGAGCTGACGCTGAGCAAGCGGTTACTTCACTCGTGAACTTGGTGAGCAAAGAGGAACTCGAGAACCAATAGGGTAACCGTGATTCAAGTTTAAGAAAAGTCTTGTTACAGCAAGGCTTTTTTTGCTATCAGGCGCTGCCTTGGGATTCTCGCTTGTTTGTCGCGTACATAAGAATGGATTGAAGAGAAGGGGCGGAGACATCCGTCCTTTTTTAAATCCGTTTTTGGGGTCGCCGCAAAGCATTGGGAATAAGCATCGAAGCATAAGCTCCACTTGGTGGGGTTATTTTGCGTTGTTTTCCGAATCGTAAGCCTTCGTTTAACTTCAGTTTAACTTGCTGATATATTCTCTTCTTACAGACAATATAAAGGGATGGGAAGGGAAGGGAATACAATGAGTTCAACGGGTACTGCTATACAGGAAATCACGCGCGAAGAACAGGCCGGGAGCAAGAAAGCAGGTTCCCAGGCGTTCTTCCGGTTATTGAAGGAAACGAAACCGCCGATGCTGCTGCTGATCGGGGCGATCCTGCTGAATGTGATCTCGACCTTGGTCGGGCTTGTCATACCGATGTTTACGAAAAGCCTGGTGGATGGCTTCTCGTTGACGGATATGAATCGGTCCCATATCATCGGGCTCGGCATCGCGTTTGTGGTACAGACGATTGCTGCCGGGGTCTCGATTTTTCTGTTAAGCTATACGGGACAAAAGATGGTGGCTGCCCTGAGGGAGCGGCTGTGGAAAAAGCTGCTTGTGCTGCCGATCCGCTATTTCGATCATAACCGTTCGGGGGAATCGGTCAGCCGGATGACGAATGATACAGGAGTGATCAAAAGCCTCATATCAGACCATGTGGCCGGATTCTTCAGCGGGATCATCTCCATTGTGGGTTCCATTGGGGTGCTCCTTTATCTAAACTGGAAAATGACGCTGACGATGTTTATCGTCATTCCGATAGCGGCGCTGATCCTTGTCCCGCTCGGCAGGAAGATGTACAAAATATCGCTGGGCATGCAGGACGAGACGGCGTCGTTTACGGCGAATATCAGCCAGGTGCTGTCGGAGATTCGGCTGGTTAAAGCCTCTAATGCGGAGAATAGAGAGTATGAGAACGGGAACAAAGGCATCACCAACCTGCTGAATTTCGGTATCAAGGAAGGCGTAGTCTCTGCCTGGATCGCACCGCTGATGTCTTTTGTGCTGATGATGCTGCTGGTGGTGGTGATCGGGTATGGCGGACTGCAGGTATCCACCGGAGCACTGACCGCGGGAGAGCTGGTTGCGTTCATCCTGTACCTGATTCAGATCGTCATGCCGATGACGCAGTTAACGACGTTTTTTACCCAGCTGCAGAAGGCGAAGGGAGCGACGGAGCGAATATTGGAAACCCTGGATGCAGACGAAGAATCCATTACGGCCGGTGACGAGGTGGCGGATGCCAACCAGCGGGTGTCGATCGAGAACCTTTCGTTCGGGTATAAGCCCGATGAGCTTGTGCTGCATGATATCAGCTTCCAGATGGAGCCGGGGACGGTCACGGCCGTGGTTGGGCCGAGCGGCGGAGGGAAAACGACGCTGTTCTCCATGCTGGAGCGCTTCTATCTGCCGCAGAAGGGACAGATCCGCTTGGGCAAGACGCCCATAGATACCTTCTCCTTACGCTCCTGGCGCGGATTGATCGGCTATGTATCGCAGGAAAGTCCGATGATTGCCGGAACCATACGCGACAACTTATGTTACGGAATGGACCGGGAAGTGAGTGACGCTGAGCTTCGAAGAGCGGCAGAAATGGCGTATGCCGATGGATTTATAGATGAGCTGCCAAGCGGCTTTGATACGGATGTGGGCGAACGGGGCGTGAAGCTCTCGGGCGGACAGCGGCAGCGGATTGCCATCGCCAGGGCTCTGCTGCGGGATCCCAAGATCCTGATGCTGGACGAAGCCACCTCCAGCCTGGACAGCCGTTCCGAGATCGAGGTGCAGAAGGCACTCAAGAACCTCATGGCTGGACGGACGACGATCATTATCGCGCACCGGTTATCCACGGTGGTGGGGGCCGATCAGATCATATTTATAGAAAAAGGAACGGTGACCGGCCGGGGAACGCATGATGAATTGATCGGGCAGCATGATATGTACAGGGAGTTTGCCGTTCAGCAGCTGCAGATGAATGAGGCAATCTAGGCTTAAAGGCAGCTTGTAGAGCCATAGAAGGAAGGGGGGCCATCATGGCAAAAATATTGGTTGTGGACGACGATCCGAACATCCGCGAACTTATCAAGGTGTTCCTGGAGGAGGCGGGGATGGAAGAGGTGATGGAGGCCTCGGATGGCGTCGAGGCCCTGTCCGTGATGGAGCAAGTTTCGGTCGATCTGGTCGTGATGGATATCATGATGCCCAATATGGACGGATGGGAGCTCTGCCGGGAGATTCGGAGGAATACCGGCATTCCTGTGCTGATGCTGACGGCAAAAGGGGAGACGAGACAGATCGTGAAGGGTTTTGAGCTGGGGACGGACGATTATCTTGTGAAGCCTTTTGAGCCCGCGGAGCTTGTCGTACGCGTCAAAGCGCTGCTGAAGCGATATCAGGTAGCCGCATCGCAGACGGTCACGATCGGCAACCTGCAGATGAACCGCAAAACCTATGAGGCCAAAGCCGGCGATGAGGTTTTTACCTTGCCGTTAAAGGAGTTTGAGCTGCTCTTCAAGCTGGCCAGTTATCCGGGGAGCACGCTGACGCGCGACCGGCTGATCGAGGATATATGGGGGTATGACTTTGAAGGGAACGAACGCACGCTGGACGTTCACGTGAATCGCCTGCGGGAACGGTTCCCGGAGGAGAAGTACCGGTTCAGGATTCGAACGGTGCGCGGCCTGGGGTATCGCCTGGAGGCAGGTGAGGGCTGATGAGGAGACCGCTCAAAATCTTGTGGAAAATCGTTCGGGAAACGATTCAGACCATCCTAATCTTCGCAGTCTTGGGAGCTTCATGGACGGCGGCGACCTACGTAACGCGGTTTGTTTACAACTGGACGGGAACGCCGCCATGGGATTATGCCGTCCAGCTGATCGACTTGTTTGTCGGCGTCATCATTTTCTTCCTGTGCATGCTGGTCGTGGGGATGTTCTTCAAGCACCGGCAAATGGCCATGCTGAATTCCATAACGGATGCCATGCGCCGGATCTCCCAAGGGGATTTCAGTGTGAAGATGGATGAACAACAATGGCGGGGGGAGTTCAGGATGATTGCTTCCGGCATTAACGACATGGCCGGCGAGCTGGGGCGCATGGAGACGATGCGGCAGGATTTCATCTCCAACGTGTCCCATGAAATCCAATCCCCGCTCACTTCGATTCGGGGGTTCGCAAGGGCGCTCCGAAATCCACGTCTCACCGAGGAGAAGAGAGCCCGTTACCTGGAGATCATCGAGGGAGAGGGCCGCCGTTTGTCGCAGCTGAGTGACAATCTGTTGAAGCTGTCGTCTCTGGAAGGCGATCAGCCTGCCTTTGAAAGGGCCAGTTACCGGCTCGACGGGCAGCTGCGCGCCGTCGTGTTGGCGCATGAGCCGCAGTGGCTGGCGAAACGGATTCAGGTGGATCTGGATCTCGCCGAGGTCGAGATTGAGGCGACGGAGGATCTGCTGAGTCAAGTGTGGACCAACTTGCTGCACAACAGCATCAAGTTCACGCCCGAGGACGGCATGATCACCATTGTGCTGAAAGCAGGGGAAGACGGAGCCGAGGTTACCATGACCGATACGGGGGTCGGGATGTCGGACTCGGATCAGCTGCATATCTTCGAGCGCTTCTACAAAGCGGACAAATCGCGTAATCGCGCGGCTGGCGGCAGCGGGCTTGGGTTGTCGATCGTGAAGCGGATCGTGGATATCCACCAAGGGAGAATAACGGTCCAATCGGAGCCGGGGAAGGGATCGGCATTTACCGTGGTGGTGCCATACAAGAGTTCCGGCGATACAAAGCAGTGATCGTGTGCGGCTTGGTGCTTGGAGTTATAAAGTTTGAGGCAGCCGGAGCTGGATAACCCAAGAAATCGGTGATGGTTGCGGGCTCTCCTTCAGGAACTGGGGAGGGCATGGGGCGGAGTGTTTTGTCTTTTCTGAGCAAAGGTGGTCACTGCGTGGGAACATGGCTGGCTTCCAGGCACTTTTAGTAGGGGGCGGGTCATAGCCATAAATAAGGAGTAAGGACTTGTCGTCCTTACTCCTTATGGAGTTATACGCGATGCGATATGTACAAGCTTTCCGTTGACGGGGAGAGTATGTGATTAGCTAAAACCGAGCAGATAGCAGCACGTTCGTACAAGCAGTAGCAATACAAGTCATATGAGCATATGAGCAATTCAACCATTAATAGGAATACAGGAAGTCAAGCATTACCAAAAGCAATCAATGCAAGCAATACAAAAAACAGGTAGGGATGCAAATGATTCAAGCAATGCAAGTGATTCAAGCATAGGAGTACACGCAATACAAGCAGTACAAGCAATACAAGCATTATACGCAATATAAGAAACAAGCGATAAAAGCCAAACCAGTAATACAAGTAGTTTAGACATTACAAGTAAGTCAACCAACTCAAGAAACCCAGCAACTCCAGCAACAAGTGATTCAAGGCATTACAGGGATGATACGAGAGCAATATAAGCTTTTCCTGGCAATCTTGGGGATTTATCGGACACCATAGACCTTATTTGCCAAAATCATGGCCATATTTGGAAATAGCGGACACTAGATCGGTTATTCAAGAATTTGTATCGGCAAATGCCGCTTTTTTGAAGGAATAACGGATCCTCGGTCCGGTAATTTTCGAAAAGTCCCTATTTTTCCTCGAATAAGGTCCTCTCGGTCCGTTAGCTGCTCTAAAGCAGCATGCAGCCATCCTATAACTATCGAAGTGGGCTCTAAATGATAATATGCAGATGCCATTCCATAGTCATACGATATCATGCAGATGCCATAGCCACACGATAACATACAGATATCATTCCATAGCCGTACGATAACAAGCAGATGCCAACCATAGTCGTACGATATCATGCAGATGCCATACCATAGCCATACGATATCATGTAGAAGTCATTCCGTAGCCACACGATAACATACAGATGTCATTCCATAGCCGTACAATAACCGGCTGGTTCACTCTATCGGGCCAGCCGGATCATTAGGTTACTGCTTTGATATGTCGACAGCCATCCAAGCGCACCCAGAAGCCACTCACCGTGCGCACAGGTGTAGTAGGCACGGTGTATGCAGCCGCACGGCAACAGATCGGTGAAGCTGGTTCAGCTGCACCGTTACAGCACCTTCTCCAGAAAGCTGATGGTTCGCTCATGCTTCGGGCTGCCGAACACCTCTTCCGGCGGACCTTCCTCTACGATATACCCGCCGTCCATGAAGATGACCCGGTCCGCAACCTCGCGGGCAAACCCCATCTCATGCGTAACGATCATCATCGTCATGCCCTCGCGCGCCAGGTCCTTCATGACGCCGAGCACCTCGCCGACCATCTCCGGGTCCAGGGCCGAGGTCGGCTCGTCGAACAGCATGATGTCGGGATTCATCGCCAAAGCCCGGGCAATCGCCACGCGCTGCTTCTGGCCGCCGGACAGCTGGCTCGGGAAAGCCTCCGCCTTATCGGAGAGGCCTACTCGGTCCAGCAGCTTCAGCGCCGTGGCACGTGCCTCGGCGGCGTTTTGCTTGCCCAGCTCGACCGGGGCGAAGGTAATGTTCTTCAGCACGTTGAAGTGCGGAAAGAGATTAAAATGCTGGAACACCATGCCGATGTTCTCGCGCGCCTTATTGATGTTCGTTTTAGGGTCATTGATATCCTGATCATGGACAAAGACCCTGCCAGCCGAAATTTCCTCCAGCCGGTTGATGCAGCGCAGAAAGGTGCTTTTGCCCGAGCCCGATGGCCCGATCACGCAGACAACCTCGCCTTCCTGGACTTGCATATCGATTCCCTTCAGCACCTCGTTCGTGCCAAAGCTCTTCTTCAGTCCTTCTATGCGGATTTTATCCATGACGCACCTTCCTTTCCAGACGGTCCGAAATTTTCGTCAGAATCGTGATCACGACCAGATACATGATGGCCACCACGAGCCAGATATCAAACGAGGCGAACGTTCTCGCAATGATGATCTTCCCGGATTGGGTCAGCTCGACCAGACCGATCACCGACAGGATGGACGTATCCTTCAGCGTGATCACCAGCTGGTTAATAAATGTCGGAATCATGACTTTGATCGCCTGCGGAATGATGATTTTCATCATGGCTTTGCGGTATGGCAGTCCGAGCGAGCGGGCCGCCTCCAGCTGTCCGGGGTCAATGGATTGAATGCCGCCGCGAATAATCTCCGTGACATAAGCGCCGGCATTCAAGCTCAGCGTCAGGACCGCTGCGACGATCGGCGACATCGTGAAGCCGAACGCCTGCGGAATGCCGAAGTAGATGAAGAAGGCAAGCACCAGCAGCGGAATGCCGCGGAAGATGTCCACGAATACGGTGGCGATGCCCCGGAGCCATCGATTGCGACCGACCTTCATGAAACCGAAGATCAGCCCTAAGAAAAACGCAAAAAACAGCGACACGATGGTCAGCAGCAGCGTATTGCCAAGGCCCTTCAGCAGGGAAGGCAGCGACTCCACGATTAGTCCCCAGCGGCTTTGACTCGGTGCGCTTACGGCATTCTCACCGATATATTTTTCCTTAATGCGATCGTACTCTCCACTTGCCTTCAGATTCACCAAACCAGCGTTGAACTTCTGCAGAAGCTCCTGGTTCCGTCCCTTGCTGACGGCGAATCCGTAGGAGGCGCCGGGCTCCATCTCCGTAACGATCTTCAGACCGTTGTTCTGTTCCACTCCATAAGCGAGTACGGGAAAATCGTCAAAGCAGGCAACGGAATTGCCGGTTTTGACATCGTCATACATTTGGGCCGAATCGTCAAAAGGCACGATGGTGAAGCCGTACTTGGAGGATATGGATTCCGCGAAGCTGTAGCCCTCCGTACCGGTTTTGACAGCAACCTTTTTCCCACTTAAATCCTCATAGGATTTGATGGATTCCTGGTCCTGGCGGATGGCCATGACAACGCCCGAATCAAAATAGGGATCGGAAAAATCGAATTTCTGCTTCCGTTCATCCGTGATACTCATGCCCGCGATGACGCCGTCCACCTGATTGGCTTCCAGCGCCTGAACCGCCGCATTGAAGCCGAGCGGCTTGATCTCGTATTTGAAGTTCTGGTCTTTCGCGATCGCATCCAGCAGATCCATATCGATGCCGACAAATTTGCCGCTCGCATCCTGGAATTCAAACGGGGCGAACGTAACGTCTGTTCCGATCTGATAGGTTTTGCCGGAGGCTGGCTCTCCCGCCGCGCTTACCGATCCATAGGGAACGCCAACGGCCATGAGGAGCAGCAGTGACATGAACACGTAGAATACACGCAATGATTTCATAATGACCTCCTGTTCTTAACACCGTGTAAGTTAGTTACCCATTAAGGCTTCCATGTTAAACAGCAGCTTCCGGCTTCATTCGGTATCTTATTTGGCTAAATAGCCAATCATGCCTAGAAATACCAATGAATTGGGCGTAAAAAATTTATTGCAAGAAAAATATCAAAACGCTCCGATTCGGATGCAACATTTACCAATGCCCTCACGTTAGAAGGGTAAGGCAAGCATGGCAGCGATGCCAATATCGAAGGAGGCTGACAAAGATGAAAAGATGGGTCAAACAAGTAGGTTCTATCATGATTGCAGGCGCACTGCTGACTGGCAGCACGGCTTGGGTCGGGTTGAGCGGAGCAACCGAGGTGCACGCGGCGGAGGCAGCACAGCAAAACCTTCTTACCGTACTTGGTAAAGGCGAGATCTCGGTGAAGCCAGATATCGTTTATCTTTCCATCGGGGCAGAATCATATGCGGAAACCGCAAAATCCGCACAGAAGAGCAATGCGCTGAAAATGGATAAGATTACGAAGCTGTTGAAAGAAACCTGGAAGATCGACGACAAGGATATCAAAACCGAGCAGTTCTATGTACAACCGAACTATACGTACTCCGATGAGAATGGACGTAAAGTGAAAAATTACACCGCCTATCATTCCCTGGAAGTTACGCTTCGCGATCTGAGCAAGGTCGGGGATCTGCTGGATGCAGCATCCGAAGCCGGCGCCAATTCCATCGGCAACGCCCGTTTCTCGGTTGAGAACCGCGATGCGTTCGAGGCTCAAGTGATTGATAAGGCGATGGCGAATGCAGACCTGAAGGCACAAGCGATGGCGAAGGCGTCCAAGCGTCAGCTCGGTATCGTGCTGAACATTGTGGAAGGTTCCGTTGGCGTAGATACCATCTATGGCCTCGAAAAAATGGCGATGGAAGCACAGTCCACGGCAGCGGACGCGGGCGCAAACACCTCCGTGAAGCCGGGCGAGATCAAAATCACGACACAGCTGTACGTGCAATACCAGCTGAAGTAGTCGCTGTAATCGACGCAGCATGCGAGAAAACCGTTCATTCCGGTCTTTATCGGGCGAACGGTTTTTTAGCATGTCATTTAAAAAATGAAATACCATTTTCCGGTGCCATATCCGGCCCTTCCCCTGTCGAAATACTCAGAAAAGTGTTGTGTATAGGGGGAAAACGAGGTATAGTGAATATGCGAAAAACTGAACTTTGATCTAACGTTTAAAGCCATACCCATGGATATGGCTTTTTTTTCTTAGTAGAGACTTCTAACCGCCTCCACCCTTAAGAAACGGATTCTGCCAACCTGAGCATAACAGGCAGTAGGACCGTTTCTTCTTAGTGGAGAACGTTTTTGTGCATACTGGTAGTAGGATGTACACATGGAACGAACAGGTCACATTTTGAAGAAGGGGTTGATGCATGTGATTGAACTTGTCCAGATCGAGAAGCATTTTCAGGGACAAGCGGTCGTGCATCCGCTGTCGCTCTCCATTAAAGAAGGGGAATTCCTGACTTTGCTGGGCCCCAGCGGCTGCGGCAAAACGACGATTCTCCGAATGATAGCAGGATTCGAGCAGCCGACCGAAGGACAGGTATGGCTGGCGGGTCAGAATGTGACGGATATGCCTGCGAACAAGCGGGATTTGAATTTGGTATTCCAACACTATGCTCTGTTTCCGCATATGACCGTAGAAGACAATATCGCTTTTGGACTGAAAATGAAAAAAATGCCGCGCCAGCTCATCAAGGAGCGCGTGGACGAGGCTGTTGCGATGACGCAGCTGACCGCCTTGCGGGAACGCTTCCCGCACCAGTTGTCCGGCGGACAGCAGCAGCGCGTGGCCATTGCGCGCGCCATCGCCAACAAGCCGAAGGTGCTGCTGCTGGATGAACCGCTCGGCGCGCTGGATTTGCAGCTGCGGAAGAACCTGCAGTCCGAGCTCAAGCATTTGCAGCGGACGCTCGGGATCACGTTTGTATATGTAACGCACGACCAAGAGGAAGCCATGATGCTATCCGACCGGATCGTCATCATGAACCATGGACGGGTAGAGCAAATCGGCACGCCGCGCGAGATCTATGCGAGACCGCAAACGCTGTTTGCCGCCACGTTTGTAGGGGAGAATAACGTCTTCTCCTCGCCTGAGGGGCTTTTTGCCGTACGGCCGGAGAAACTCATTCCCCAGCGGGAATCGGGTGCCAAGAAGAGCGGCGTGATTGAGGATGTGCAGTACCTCGGCAGCGTTCATAAGCTGCTGGTTCAATTGGACGATGAGCCGATGAAGGTCACGATTGCCCTCGATATCTCGGATGACCATCCGTGGGAGGTTGGCGAACGGGTTGGGGTGAACTGGAACGCCAAGGATGAGGTGATCATCGGGCCATGAGGAAATCAAGGTTCCTGTTGACTCCGGTGCTGCTGTGGTTATCCCTGTTCCTAATCGTTCCGATGCTGATCGTGGTCGGCATTTCCTTTCTCTCGCGGGATTCGCTCGGGAATGTCGTGTTTTCCTTCAGTCTGGAAGGATACAAGACTTTTTTTGATCCATTATATTTGGGCATCTACTGGGATACCTTGGTACTGTCGCTGCTGACTACGGTGATCTGCTTGTTAGTCAGCTATCCTTTGGCCTATTATATAGCCAACGCTTCCCCGCGTATCCAAACCTGGGGATTGATTCTGATCACGGTTCCGTTCTGGATCAACTTTTTGATCCGAACCTATGCGTGGGTTCTGCTGCTCCGGACGCAAGGCGTAGTGAACAGCCTGCTGCTGTGGGCGGGATGGATCGACGAGCCGATTCAGATGCTGTATACGTACGGCGCCGTACTGCTCGGGATGGTGTATAACTTCATTCCGTTCATGGTGCTGCCGATTTACGTGGCCTTGGAGCAGATGGACAAACGTCTGCTGGATGCGGCCAGCGATCTTGGCGCTTCCAGATGGAAGGCATTTCGACATATTACCTTGCCTCAGAGCAAGTCCGGCATCATGACGGGTGCGGTTCTGGTCTACGTATCGACTTCCGGGATGTTTGTCGTCACGGATATATTGGGGGGCGCCAAGTCCTCCATGATCAGCAATATCATTCAGCAGCAGTTCCTGGGTGCGCGCAACTGGCCCTTTGGAGCGGCGTTATCGGTTATTTTTGTGATTACGTCCTTGGTGCTGATCCTGCTCTTTAACCGGGCGATGCAAGCCCGCCATCAACGCGTAGGGGAGGGGAGATAAGTGAAAAAGAAGAATCACCCGCTGCTCGGGGTTCACTCTTTCCTTATGATGGCTTTCATCTATGTACCCATCGTCATGATTATCATCTATTCCTTTAACGATACGCGGCTTAGCGGCAATTGGGAAGGCTTTACGATGGATTGGTATGTGTCGCTATTCCAGAATCGGCACGTGATGGAAGCGCTGATGAACAGTTTGACGGTGGCCGTCATCTCGACGATCGTTTCCACCCTGCTCGGGACTGCAGCGGCGCTCTCGCTTCGGAATTTGGGGCGTAAAGGCCGCAGCGGCATGAATGGCCTGCTGTATCTGCCGGTCATCATCCCGGATATTATTATGGGGCTGTCGCTGCTGGTGCTGTTCAGTCAACTGAACATGCCGCTTGGCAAGGCAACGGTGATCATCGCCCATATTACGTTCAGCCTGTCGTACGTCTATGTCGTGGTAACGGCCCGACTGTCAGGGATGGGCAAACAGCTGGACGAGGCTGCCCAGGATTTGGGCGCCACGCCTTGGCAAACGTTCCGGCACGTCACGCTGCCGCAGATTGCACCGGGCATTATCTCCGGCGCATTGATTGCTTTCACGCTGTCGCTGGACGATTTTATGGTCAGCTTTTTCGTCGCCGGCCCAAGCTCAACAACGCTGCCGATCTATATATACGCTCAGGTGAAGCGCGGCATCTCGCCAGAGATCAACGCGCTGTGTACGCTGCTCATACTGGTCAGTATCACGCTGATCCTGTTAGCCCAATATATTCTTAACCGCGGCAATGGGCAGAAGAAACACAAAACATTACCGATCTAAGCGATAGAAACGCTTTTTTCGAAATAAAATTAAAACATGCAAGTGGAAAGAGAGGAGATATTGAATTGAAAAAATCAAGATGGACCCGCCTGCTGACGGCAGGCATGGTTGCGGTATTGTCTGTAGGACTGCTGGCCGGCTGCGGCTCGGATAAGGAGACGCTTCATATTTACAGCTGGGCGGATAACTTCGATCCCGAGGTGCTGAAGGACTTTGAGGAGAAGTTCGACGTGAAGGTAACCTACGACAACTACGCGAACAATGAAGACCTGCTGGCTAAGATCAAGGCTGGCGGCAGCGGTTATGACCTCATTCAGCCGTCCGATTATATGGTCAAAACGATGATTGAATCGGAGCTGCTTGAGCCGCTTGACATGAATAATATCCCGAACTTCGTCAATATTACGGATACTTTCAAAGATCCGTCTTATGACCCGGGCAATAAATATTCGATCGTTTACACGTCCGGCGTAACGGGAATTGCATATAACAAGAAGTATGTGAAGGACGAAATCAACAGCTGGGAAGACCTCTGGAATCCGGAATACAAGGGCAAAGTCCTGCTTCTGGACGACAACCGGGAAATGATCGGCATGGCGCTGAAAAAGCAAGGGAAATCCAACAGCAGCACGGATGAGGCGGAAATCACGGCTGCATCCGATGAGCTGAAGACACTGCTGCCGAATGTCCTTGCGTTTGATACGGACAATATTAAGCAGAAGATGATTCAGGAGGAAGGCTGGATTGCCACGGTTTGGTCCGGAGACGCGGCGTTCATCGCGGCGGAGAATCCGGATGTAGCGTATGTGGTGCCTGAAGAAGGAGCGACCATATTCTCGGACAACTACGCAATTCCAAAAGGTGCGAAGAATAAGGAGCTGGCCGAGAAATTCATCAACTTCATGATGGAGCCTGAAGTCAGTGCCAAAAACTATGAATTTATCGGATACAGCAATCCGAACACGAAAGCGATGAAATTCCATAGCGAGGAATACCGCGCCAATACGATGATCAACCTGACGGAAGAGGAGCTGGGCCGTACCGAGTGGCTCGATAATGTCGGTGACTCGCTCTCCGTCTATGATCGTTTATGGACCGAACTGAAGAGCGGTCGTTAGTATAAGCTTCAGTTCTTCATCTTTTTGTAATAAAGGAAGCCTGTCCCCTAAAGGGGATGGGCTCTTTTTTTTGCAGAGCAGAATGAGACATTAGTCCCAAAGCGGGAAGAATTGGCCGATTTTCAGGAATTCCACCACAACTTCAGGATCCTTTTCGTTGTTATATATAAGGAGGTTGTATACCGTTTAGGCCCGTTTTTTATAAATGGGGTATCCCAGAAAGGAAGAAGCAGCTTGAGTGATCTGACGAGCATGGGGTTTATTGCTTTGATTGTTGCAGGCATCGCTGCTGTTTTTTTCTGAATTTTTTCAGGAAAAGCGCGCTGCATCTGCTGCTGACGAGCATTCACAGTGCACTCGTTGGCATCGGTTTGATTCTTCTTGCTTACGTTGTCCAAGGCAGTGAACTACTGCTGCTTGCGGGTTCAAGTGCTCTCTTGTTCGGTGTGTTTCTTAGCGCAGCGGCGTTCGTCCGGAAAGAATCATGAGAATGTATAGGTCCTATGGCATGGAGTCAAAATTGTCATTCACTTTGTTACCAATACATTGAAAGCTTTCCTTATAATGATTAAGGGTAATAGATTAACAACTAACGGAAACTTAATTTAACAAAGGTGGAATTCTGATATGAATCCTAAATTTCGTGTATGTGCATCATTAATTGCAACTAGTGTCCTGCTTGGTAGTCTTGGTTTGAGCGGACAGGTCATCGATGCAAGCGCCGCTAAGGCACCCGTTTCCGCCAGCCAAAAAACGTCGAAAAATGAAGTTGTACTGAAATGGAACGGCAAAACCTTGTCACAAAAAGGTCTAGTGCTGCATGGGGTAACTTATGTGCCAGCGACAGCTTTGCGGGATGGTCTGGGGATGCCTCTTAAATATGATTCCAAAAAACGCACGTATACACTGGGTAACGGCTATAACAAGCTGAGCGCCGCCGTGTATGCTGCAAGCGAAATCGGCATTCTGGTGAACGGTTCGTATGCCGGCGAGCCTGGCGGACAGATCATCAATGGACGTCTGTATCTGCCGTTCAAAACGATCAGCGAATACATGGGCGTTCAGGGACAATGGAATCCTTCCTTGAAAACACTGAGCATGACACAGAAGAAGCTGAATGACATTACCATTAAATCGGTTGCGCTCAAGAAGAATATTCAGGGCGTAGACGCTGTTGTGAACTATCCTGTAATCAACGGACTCGATAATGCGGAGGTCCAAGCCGAAATCAACAAAGTGTTGAAAGAAAATGCGTCCGGCGTAATCACCGGCGCGGAAGGAAACGCCGAGGAATTCCCGCCGTCGGAATCCAGTTTCCCTTACGAATTCAGCGGTGACTTCGTGGTCCATTACAACCAGAACGACATCCTGAGCATTACGGCGTATGATTATTCGTACACCGGCGGTGCCCATGGCATGACCTTCCGTAAAAGCTTCACGTTCTCCTTGAAGGACGGCAAGCAAATGAAGCTGGGCGATTTCATCAACATGCAGGGCAAGAACAAGCAGAAGCTGAACAACCTTGTGCTGAGCAAGATGAAGAAAGAGGGAGGTTACCTCGGCGGTTTTGAGGGAGTGCCTGCCGATGCCGACTTCTATGTGAAGGATAACGCGGCGGTGCTGTACTTCCAGCTTTATGAATACACCGCCTATGCCTATGGATTTCCTGAGTTTGAGCTGAAGCTGAAAGAGTGGAAGTAAGAGTATATCATAGGCGGTTTGTGTAAACTGTAATACTAAATTTCATACTATAGCTTGTTTAGATACATGATGCTGTCCTGATGTAACATTGTGCTGGAACCCGTTGCGATAAATCCCCTGATCAATTGAGCGTGGAGCATATACTCCTGCGCCCTATGATCAAGGGGATTTTTTGTGTATCTCACCATAGGCGTACCCTTTTTCCCCTCCCCTCAAGTTAAGACAGGCCTTTTAGGAGGGGGATGGCCTTACCGTCTTTATGTTTTATTGAAAAAATCGTACCGAAGTGAGAGTATCCTTGGAGGAGCAACGCGTTCGCCTTTGGAATCGGGAAACCTCCTTATTTAATCATTCATGTTTCCCGATTTCAACAGCGACCGAAGGGGATACTCTCACTATTTAGTATTCGAAGTTTTCGATGAATCCAGCGGATAAGAAAAGGCAGGCACCGGATAACGGCGCCTGCCCTTTACTTCATTTCTTTTATAAGCCTTGCGGCGGTGTGTTTTCCAGTACTTGATCGATCAGGCCATACTCTTTGGCTTCGTCAGCCGTCATGAAGTAGTCGCGATCCGTGTCCTTCTCGATGCGCTCCAGCGGTTGGCCGGTGCGTTCGGACAGGATGCGGTTCAGCTTGTCGCGCATTTTGAGAATGCGGCGGGCACGGATTTCAATATCCGTGGCTTGACCTTGTGCGCCGCCGAGCGGCTGGTGAATCATGATCTCGCTGTTAGGGAGACCGTAGCGTTTGCCTTTGGCGCCTGCGTTAAGCAGGAATGCGCCCATGGAAGCAGCCATGCCGACACAGATCGTCGAGACGTCTGGCTTGATGAACTGCATCGTATCGAATATCGCCATACCTGCGGTAATGGAACCGCCAGGGCTGTTGATGTAAAGATGAATATCCTTCTCGGGATCCTCAGCCGACAAGAACAGCATTTGGGCAATGATGGAATTGGCGACCACGTCATTTACGTCGGAGCCGAGGAAGATAATGCGGTCTTTCAGCAATCTGGAATAGATGTCGTACGCCCGCTCACCGCGGTTGCTTTGTTCAACGACCATAGGTATAAAACTCACGTGGAAAACCTCCTCTTAAGTACCTCATATAAATACTGTTACCGTATTACCCACATGATAAACAATTTAAATCAAAAAGTCAAAGAAAGTCAAACTATTGAGTAAAAAAAAGAGCCGTTATGGGCACTTTAGGGTAATCAGTATAGAGAATAAATGTTATAATGGCGCGCCCGCGAGGAATCGAACCTCGATCTCAGGCTCCGGAGGCCTACGTCATATCCATTGGACCACGGGCGCACAAAAATCAGCAACGAAGTTGATTATACCGCATCTATTTCAAAAATACAATAGCGGACAAAACTTTGTTCCTATTATATAGACGAGCCGGTAGTTGGCCATAATGTATAAGAATGCCTGGGGTAGAGAAATATACTTTCGGACACTTGCAACCGGCATGATTATTGGTTAGAATAAGGGTGGGACTTAAAAAGTTTAACTGGGACATTTTACGACCAGGTAGGAGAGCCGAGACGAAGTTTGCAGGAGTGGAATGCATGCGTAACCTATTAGAAATACAAGAGCAACTTCTGCCGGATCTGATGGACACACTTAAACGAAGGTATACCATCCTTCATCAGATCAAGTTGTCCGGAATTGTTGGCCGAAGAACACTGGCTTCATCGCTATCGATGACCGAGCGTGTTCTCAGAGCAGAGACTGATCTTCTGAAAGCGCAAGGGCTGATCGAGATTGAAACGCTCGGCATGCGGATCAGCGGCTCAGGGATATGCTTGCTGGAGGAGTTGGAACCGGTCATGAATGAGTTGTTCGGACTGGTTGAACTGGAAGAGAAGATTCGTCAGGCTTACGGGCTTCGTAAAGTGGTCATTATTCCCGGTGACAGCGAGTCATCTCCGGAAGTCAAACGTGAGCTTGGCCGGGCCGGAGCAAGAACGCTGCTTAACTTTGTCCAGGATGGAGATACGATTGCCGTAACAGGCGGCTCCACGCTCGCCGAAGTGGCAGAGCAGATGTCCTCTTTGCCTGGCGGCGAACCGTTGACAAGCACTTGGTTTGTGCCGGCGCGAGGCGGCCTCGGGGAGAGCATGGAGATTCAAGCGAACACCATCGCTTCCAAAATGGCTAAGCGCGTTGGTGCTGAGTACCGATTGCTTCATGTACCGGATCTGCTCAGCGAGGATGCTTATCAATCGTTGGTTCAGGATCAGCACATCCAGGAGATCGTGGATGTGATCAGGCGCAGCCGCGTCATTATTCACGGCATCGGGGATGCCATGGAGATGGCCAGACGGCGGAAGCTGGATGAAGGCTCTATCCGGAACTTGCAGGCAGATGGCGCGATCGCGGAATCCTTCGGCTATTATTTCAGCGAAGATGGCGAAGTTGTCCACAAAATGCTTACCCTTGGACTCCGGCTTGAGGATATTATGCGGACGGAGACCATCATCGGCATTGCTGGAGGGCAAGGCAAGGGCAAAGCGATTCACGCGGTGCTGAAATTCGGACACGAGGACATTCTCGTTACGGATGAAGCCGCAGCATTGGAAGTCGAGAAGGAAATTGACGCCGGCATCTGAGTCCGCGGGCGTACAACAGATTTTTCATTTTTTGTTGTCTTGATTGGCTTAACGGCCAATCTTGAATATATAAATTTTACAAATATGGAGGGAACTACTCATGGTTAAAGTAGGTATTAACGGTTTTGGACGTATTGGACGTAACGTATTCCGCGCTGCGCTGAACAACAGCGAAGTTGAAATCGTGGCAATCAACGATTTGACGGACGTAAAAACGCTGGCACACCTTTTGAAATATGACACGACTCACGGCAGACTGAATGCAACTGTTGAAGCTAAAGAAGGCGCACTCGTTGTAAACGGCCGCGAAGTGAAAGTATTCGCTGAGCGTAACCCTGAAGCATTGCCTTGGGCTGAGTACGGCGTTGAAATCGTTGTAGAATCCACTGGTATTTTCACAGCGAAAGACAAAGCTTCCGCTCACTTGAAAGGCGGCGCTAAGAAAGTTATCATCTCCGCTCCAGCTACTGACGAAGATATCACCATCGTTATGGGCGTTAACGAAGACAAATACGATGCAGCTAACCATACTGTAATCTCCAACGCTTCTTGTACAACAAACTGCTTGGCTCCTTTTGCTAAAGTTCTTGACGAGAAGTTCGGTATCGTTAAAGGCATGATGACTACGGTTCACTCCTACACGAATGACCAGCAAGTGCTTGATCTTCCGCACAAAGACCTGCGTCGTGCTCGTGCAGCTGCCGAAAACATCATTCCATCCACAACGGGTGCTGCTAAAGCGGTTAGCCTCGTTCTGCCACAATTGAAAGGCAAATTGAACGGTATGGCAATGCGTGTACCTACGAAGAACGTTTCCGTAACGGACCTCGTAGTTGAGCTGTCCCAAAACGTAACCCTTGAAGATGTAAACGGAGCTCTGAAAGCAGCTGCTGAAGGCCCGCTGAAAGGCATCTTGAACTACTCCGAAGAGCCGCTTGTATCCAGCGACTACAATGGCGATCCAGCTTCTTCCACTATCGATTCGCTCTCCACTATGGTAGTTGGCGACAACATGGTGAAAGTTGTTTCTTGGTATGACAACGAGTGGGGCTACTCCAACCGTGTCGTTGACCTCGCTGCTTACATCGCAAGCAAAGGTCTGTAATTGATCTAGCCATTCAATCGAAGAGGAGTTCCGTTCACGGGTCTCCTCTTTGGTTCATGGTTTTTCCTTGTTTTCATGCCAGAGCACTGGGAAGAATAGATAAGAATCCGGGCGCTGGTTAGACGATAGAGAGAGATACGAGAGCAACTGCATGCTGTCGGTGAGGAGAATAGTTTTCTTAGGAGGAACGTGGAGATGAACAAGAAAAGTGTACGTGATGTAGAAGTAAGCGGCAAACGGGTGTTTGTCCGCGTCGATTTCAATGTACCGCTCGAAGATGGTAAAATTACAGACGACACTCGTATTCGCGAGACTTTGCCGACGATTAAGTATCTGGTGGAGCAAGGAGCAAAAGTCATCCTGGCCAGCCACATGGGTCGTCCCAAAGGAGAGGTCGTAGAATCTTTGCGCCTGACTCCGGCGAGTCAGCGTCTGTCGGAACTGCTCGGCAAACCGGTAGCCAAAGCGGATGAAGCGGTAGGAGAAGCCGTTAAAGCTCAAGTCGAGAAGCTGCAAAACGGCGATGTGCTCGTACTTGAAAATGTTCGTTTTTACCCTGGTGAAGAGAAGAATGATCCGGAACTTGCGAAGCAATTCGCTGAGCTGGCCGATCTGTTCGTGAACGACGCGTTTGGTGCTGCTCACCGCGCGCACGCTTCGACAGAGGGGATTGCTCATCATCTTCCGGCCGTATCGGGATTGTTGATGGAGAAAGAGCTGTCCGTTCTCGGCAAAGCCCTTTCGAATCCGGACCGTCCTTTTACCGCCATCATCGGTGGATCGAAGGTTAAGGACAAAATCGACGTGATCGACAACCTGCTTACGCTTGCTGACAATGTCATCATCGGCGGTGGACTTGCTTACACGTTCTTCAAAGCTCAAGGCCATGAAATCGGTCAATCTCTGCTTGATAAAGAGAAGCTTGATGTGGCACTCGGTTTCATCGAAAAAGCCAAAGAGCTGGGCAAAAACTTCTACCTGCCGGAAGATATCGTCGTTACGGACGAATTCAGCGCAGACGCCAATACCAAGGTCGTTGATATCGACGGCATCCCAGCCGATTGGGAAGGCGTTGACATCGGTCCTAAGACTCGCGCCAAGTATGCAGAAGTGATCAAGAACTCCAAACTTGTCGTGTGGAACGGTCCTATGGGCGTATTCGAAATCGCTCCGTTCAGCAACGGTACTCGTGAAGTGGCACAGGCCTGTGCGGAAACGGAAGCTTACACGATTATCGGCGGCGGCGACTCGGCTGCAGCAGCGGAGAAATTCGGCCTTGCCGACAAGATGGATCACATCTCGACAGGCGGCGGCGCATCTCTTGAGTTCATGGAAGGCAAAGCACTTCCTGGTGTTGTGGCACTGAACGATAAATAGAATGAGGAACTGCATTGGATAGCAAGTGGATGAAGTTTGGACCCTGGAGAATCTTCGGGGGAATAAAGGAGTGAATCGTGTGAGAACACCTATCATAGCTGGTAACTGGAAAATGTTCAAAACTGTTCCGGAAGCAACTTCATTTATTGAAGATGTGAAGGGCAAAGCGGAAGTAGAAGGCGTGGAAAGCGTGATCTGCGCGCCGTTTACCAATCTTCCTGCATTGGTTGAAGCGGCAAAGGGCACGAACATCAAAATCGGTGCACAAAATCTTCATTTCGAAGACAATGGCGCCTTTACGGGTGAAATCAGCGGCTTGATGCTGAAAGACCTGGGCGTGGACTACGTCATTATTGGACATTCCGAGCGCCGCCAGTATTTTGCTGAAACCGATGAGATCGTGAACAAGAAGGTACATGCGGCATTCCGTCATGGTCTTCTTCCGATCGTATGCGTTGGCGAGAAGCTGGAAGAACGCGAAGCCGGCCAAACCAAAGACGTGTGCAAAGTACAAACGGAAGCAGCGTTCGCAGGTGTTCCTGCTGATCAAGCGGTTCATGTCGTTATTGCTTACGAGCCAATCTGGGCAATCGGAACGGGCAAATCCTCCACGGCAGAGGATGCGAATGAAGTCATCGCCTATATTCGCGAACTCGTTAAAGGCCTGTACGGCGAAACCGTTGCAGACCAAGTCCGCATTCAATACGGCGGCAGCGTGAAGCCTGAAAATGTAGCGGAGTATATGGGACAAAGCGACATCGACGGCGCGCTCGTTGGTGGTGCAAGTCTACAACCGGCTTCCTACATCGCACTCGTTGAGGGGGCGAAGTAAATGTCTGCTCCAAAACCCGTAGCTCTGATCATCATGGACGGTTTCGGGCTTCGCAACACCGAGGTGGGCAATGCGGTCGCTCAAGCGAACAAGCCTAACTACGACCGGTATTTGAAGCAATATCCGAACACCACGTTGACCGCTTGCGGCGAAGCCGTAGGCTTGCCGGAAGGTCAAATGGGGAACTCCGAAGTGGGTCACTTGAACATCGGCGCAGGCCGGATCGTGTATCAGGATTTGACCCGCATCACGAAGTCGATTCGCGAAGGAGAATTCTTCGAGAACGAAACGCTGGTGGAAGCCGTTCGCGCTGCCAAGAACAACAACAAGAAGCTGCATCTGTACGGGCTGGTATCCGACGGTGGCGTTCACAGTCACATTGAGCACATGTTTGCGATGCTGGATCTTTGCAAGAAGGAAGATTTCCATGACGTATACATCCATGGTTTCATGGATGGACGCGACGTGGCACCGGACAGCGGCAAGCAGTTCGTTAAGGATCTGATTGCGAAGATTGAGGAAGTGGGCGTTGGCCAAATCGCTACGCTTTCCGGTCGTTACTACGCAATGGACCGCGACAAGCGTTGGGACCGCGTCGAGAAGGCTTACCGTGCGATGGTGTACGGCGAAGGCCCTAAATATACGGATCCGCTGAAAGCCATCACCGAATCCTACGAGAAATCGGTTTATGATGAATTCGTAGAGCCGACCGTCATGGTCAATGGCGCGGGAGAACCGGTAAGTCTGGTGGAGAGCGGAGATTCCGTCATCTTCCTGAACTACCGCCCTGACCGTGCGATCCAGCTGTCCCAAGTGTTCACGAACAAAGATTTCCGTGGTTTCGATCGCGGACCGAAGTTCCCGCAAAGCTTGCATTTTGTCTGCTTGACGCTGTTCAGCGAGACGGTGGAAGGCTTCGTCGCCTACAAGCCGAAGGATCTGGACAACACGCTGGGCGAAGTGCTGGTTCAGCACAACAAGAAGCAGCTTCGCATTGCGGAAACGGAGAAGTACCCGCACGTGACGTTCTTCTTCAGCGGCGGACGCGATGTTGAGCTTCCAGGCGAAACGCGCGTATTGATCAACTCGCCGAAAGTGGCGACGTACGATCTGAAGCCGGAGATGAGCGCCTATGAGGTGGCGGATGCTTGCGTGAGAGAAATCGAAGCGGATAAGCATGACGCGATCATCTTGAATTTCGCGAACCCGGACATGGTTGGTCACTCCGGTATGCTGGAGCCTACCGTTAAAGCGGTAGAAACCACCGATGAGTGCGTTGGCAAAGTGGTGGATGCCGTTCTTGCCAAAGGCGGCGTGGTTATCATTACGGCTGACCACGGAAATGCGGACATGGTATTCGATGAGAATGGCCGTCCATTCACCGCGCATACCACGAACCCGGTTCCGTTCATCGTAACGGATGAGAACGTAACGCTGCGTGAAGGCGGTATTCTGGCCGACATCGCGCCAACGATTCTTGATCTGATGGGGCTGCCGAAGCCTGACGAGATGACGGGAACCTCCATGATTGCAGCACGTAAATAAGTAGTTCATAATGGAACATAAACATAACATTTCAAAGGAGACTATACACATGACTATTATTTCTGATGTATATGCACGCGAAGTCCTTGACTCCCGCGGCAATCCAACCGTAGAGGTTGAAGTATACCTGGAATCCGGTGCAATCGGTCGCGCTATCGTTCCATCCGGCGCTTCCACTGGCGTTCACGAAGCGGTTGAGCTTCGCGACGACGACAAATCCCGTTACCTGGGCAAAGGCGTTCTGAAAGCCGTTGAGAACGTGAACGAAATCATCGCTCCTGAAGTGATCGGCATGGACGCTCTGGACCAGCTCGGCATCGACAAGCTGATGATCGCTTTGGACGGTACGCCAAACAAAGGAAAATTGGGTGCGAACGCCATCTTGGCCGTATCCATGGCTGTAGCTCGCGCTGCTGCTGATGCATTGGATCTTCCGCTGTATGTATACCTTGGCGGATTCAACGCCAAACAACTTCCAGTACCTATGATGAACATCGTGAACGGTGGCGCTCACGCGGACAACAACGTTGACGTACAAGAATTCATGGTATTGCCTGTTGGCGCACCTAGCTTCAAAGAAGCTCTTCGCATGGGCGCTGAAATCTTCCACAACCTGAAATCCGTTCTGAAGGGCAAAGGCCTGAACACGGCGGTTGGTGACGAAGGCGGCTTCGCTCCTAACTTCACGTCCAACGAAGATGCACTGTCTTCCATCATCGAAGCGATCGAAAAAGCCGGCTACAAGCCAGGCGAAGATGTATTGCTGGGTATGGACGTTGCTTCCACCGAGTTCTTCAAAGATGGCAAGTATGTTCTGGAAGGCGAAGGCAAATCCTTCACGCCGGCAGAATTCGTTGACCTGCTCGCTTCTTGGGTAGACAAATACCCGATCGTAACCATCGAAGACGGATGCTCCGAGGACGATTGGGAAGGTTGGAAATTGCTCACCGAGAAATTGGGCAACAAAATTCAACTCGTGGGTGACGACCTGTTCGTTACGAACACGGAGCGTCTGGAAAAAGGCATCAACGAGGGTATCGGTAACTCCATCCTGATCAAAGTAAACCAAATCGGTACATTGACTGAAACTTTCGATGCGATCGAAATGGCAAAACGCGCAGGATACACGGCTGTCATCTCCCACCGTTCCGGTGAGTCCGAGGACAGCACGATTGCTGATATCGCAGTGGCTACTAACGCAGGCCAAATCAAAACGGGTGCTCCTTCCCGTACCGACCGTGTGGCGAAATACAACCAATTGCTTCGCATCGAAGACCAATTGGGCGAGCTTGCTCAATACAACGGCTTGAAGTCGTTCTACAACCTGAAGCAAAAATAATTGAAATAAGAGAAAGCCCGGCTCCTGCTTTTGAGGGAGCTGGGCTTTTTTTGCATTTATTTGAGGAGCCGGGGCGTTAGGGCTGCACACTTGATAGGGAGCTGTGGGGCGGTGCGTATATCGGCTCCGGTCGCTGTTAAAATCGGGAAGCTGGATGGAGTAGGCTGAGGAAGCTTCCCGATTTTAAAGGCGAACGCGTTGCTCCTCCACCGATATACGCACCTGGGCAGGGGAGGAGGTGTGCAGCCAATTGTGAGTATTTCATGGCAGTGCAAAGAAGAAAGCCCAGCTCTGTGAAGTCTGTGAAGCACATGAACCGGGCTTTTGGGCGTGGGAGAAGAAGAGATCGAGGGCTGCACACTCTAGTATCGCGCCGTGGGGCGGTGCGTATATCGGCTCCGGTCGCTGTTAAAATCGGGAAGCTGGAATGGGACAAGCTGGGGAAGCTTCCCGATGTTAAAGGCGAACGCGCTGCTCCTCCACCGATATACGCACCTGAGCAGGGGGGGAGGTGTGCAGCCAATTGTGAGTATTTCATAGGAGTGCAAAGAAGAAAGCCCAGCTCTGTGATGTCACATGAGCCGGGCTTTTGGGCGTGGGAGAAGAAGAGATCGAGGGCTGCACACTTGATAGGGAGCTGTGGGGCGGTGCGTATATCGTCTCCGGTCGCTGTTAAAATCGGGAAGCTGGAATGGGACAAGCTGTGCGACGAACGGAATACTCTATTAGATCTACAAGCCTATCTTTTTATAGTTCAAGTTTCCTATATTAGCCGTTATAATGATGAAGACGGAAGTTATAGGAAAAATACTAGAAGTAAGGTGGCTTGAATCTATGAAACGATCACTCCAACGATCGAGAAAATGGCTGATTCTGCCTGCGGCTATGCTGATCGCAGCAGTCTTATCGGCCCCCGATGCCCATGCAGCTGACGTTCAGCAGCTGACGGGAGATCGAACGAAGCAGGATATCCTGAATAAATGGCAGCAGTACAAACCCATGGATACCGGCACATCCTACATGGGGCCTGAACGAATTTACATGGAATCGCCAAGCGTCGCCGTACCCTATAAGGCAGGGACGATAAAACCGGAATATATCGAGGACGGCATTCGCGCCGTCAACTTTGTAAGGTACCTATCCGGCCTGCCCGATGACGTGACGGCCAACCCTTCGCTTGCAGGGCAACAGCAGGCGGCAGCGCTTGTAAACGCTCTGCATCAAAAGCTGAGCCATTATCCAACCATGCCGGCCGGCATGGACGATTCGCTGTACGCTTCAGCGAAGGAAGGAGCGAGGACAAGCAACCTTTACGGAGGCAGCCCGACCTTTTATGACAATGTCCTTGGTTATATGGCGGATAGCGGGGCTACGAATATCGATCGCGTCGGACACCGCCGGTGGATCATCAATCCGGAGATGAAACAGACCATGTTCGGTATGGTACATACCGCCAACAACGTTGCCTATGCGTCGATGTACTCGATGGACAAGGGCCGCCCGGCTTCCGAAGTTCAGTATGATTACATCGCCTGGCCGTCTGCAGGATATTTTCCGGAAGAGGTTTTTAAGACAAACGATCCATGGTCGGTGTCGTTGAACCCGCAAAAGTATGACCGGACAAGAACGGATCAGATTCAAGTGAAATTGACCCGTGTCAGGGACGGGAAAGAGTGGAGCTTTGACAAAAGCGACAACGATAAATCGGGCAAATATTTCAATGTGCAGACCAGCTATTACGGCGTGCCGTTTGCCGTCATTTTTAGGCCTGACGGCATAGGCGATTTTGCGTCGGACGATGCCTTCACCGTTCAGATCACGGGTCTATATACCGCTTCCGGAAGCGCGGCACAGGTTGAGTTCACCACGACGTTTTTCAAAATGATGCCTGGTTTGTTGGCCCGCTACGATATTCAGCTTCAAAAGGGGGAAACCCTTCAAATGGGCCTCACCGACGGACTGCAGACCAGCGGCAATACGTTCAAAAGCGGAGATAACCGGATCGTGGAGATTGATGCAAACGGCAAGGTCAAAGCCGTAGGCAAGGGATCGACATGGATCTCTGTCAATGATTATCTGGAGTCAAGAAGCCGGGTCCACGTTAACGTGAATGACGGTCCGGCTGATGGCAAAGTGAGTAACTGGGCTCAAGCGGATTACATGAAGGCAAAAGCGAATGGCATTATCGGCTGGCCGTTTGACCGATCCTACCAGCAGCCGATTACCAGAGTGGAGTTTACGGAGATGGCGGTACATATGATCGAGACCATGCTGGGACAGGATCTTTATATGGACGTCACCGGCGTTAAGACCCCGTTTAAGGACGTCGATGATTGGACCGTGACGTGGGCAAACCAAAACGGTATCATCAACGGCACATCGCCGCAATCCTTCTCGCCGCGAGCGACCATCACCAGAGAACAGGCTGCCGCGCTGATCCTTCAGGTGTATGCCAAGACGAATGAATTGAAAGGCAGAGCGGCATCAACCGGATCCGTTTCGGCTTCTCGGTTCGCGGACGACAGCAGCATCTCGCCATGGGCGAAGGAACAAGTATACCAAGCGATAAACCTCTCTTTAATGAACGGCATGGCCAAGAATCAGTTCAACCCGAAAGGGGAGCTCACCTTTGAGCAGACGTATGTGCTGCTGTTAAATTGCTTTGAAATGCTGATGGAAAAGTAAGTCCTTAAATCCGATATCAAATGCAACACGCATGATCGGGAGTGGCTGACCTCGACGTTAGCGGGCGCGATCGTTAACGCGCTTGAGCACGAAATGCGTTGATGCAATCGATGAGGACCAAGCTCTCTTACGGAGAGTTTGGTCTTTTTTGTCTGATAAAAATAGAACAAATCTACACATCCACTGCGCCTGCCCCCGGCATCGACCGCACATATCCATGCAATTTCAGGCATTGTCATTCTCAAGCGAACCGGTGCTGATATAATTGAAGAACAAGCGAGCGAAAAGGAGAGTGCGGGAGGGTGCTGAACCGAATACGATCCCTGTTTCCACACAAGCTGAAATACCGTCTGTTTGCCGCGTTCGTTCTGGTCATACTGCTGCCTTTCGGCATTTTGAATTTGTACAACTACCAGCGGATTGAGACCTTGGTCCAGGAGAAAATCAGCCAGCAGAGCCACAGCCAGCTGGAGCAGATGTATCGAACGCTGGAGGATCAGTTGAGCGTAGCCTTCAAAACGCTGATATTTCTGGAGCAGGATTCGACGGTGGCCTCCGTGCTGACCCATCCCGGACAGCGGCAGGGGCTCGAGAACAAAAACCTGATGGAGGAAAAGTTCAAAAATTTGAACAACAGCTTTTTCCTATATAATCCGTCAGTCTACTTCACGATTCTCGACTTTCATGGCAACGCTTACACTTCTTATTCTCCCAGGGAGGCCCTCGATTACAGGAAACTGCGGGACAACCCTGGCTTTGATAGGGAACAGATGGATGGCGTGTCGTATCATTGGGTTTCCAGCGATGCGAACTACGTGCTGCGGGATATCTCGACGAGTCCTTACCTGCTGTCGCTGTACGCTTACATGGAAACTCCCCGCAACAAGCCGTACGGCATGGCCCGGATCAGCATCGACTACTCCTTCTGGTTTCAATCGGTATTGAAGCAGTCGACGCTGCGGCAGGAGTATTTCTTGATTACGAGCGCTGGCGAGAACGTATCCCAATCGATCTTGAACAGCAGTCTGACCGGCGAGGTGAAAGCCAGGATTGCGGCCGAGCCCAGGCAGAAGTATTTTATCGATAAAACCTCCAACACCCTGGTGAATTACATTTACGTGGAATCGCTGGATTGGTATATCGTGAACCGGATTCCGCTGACGGTGCTCTTTAACGAGATCGAGGAGCTGAAGGGCCAATATTTCATGACCTTTTTCCTGCTGACCGGCGCTTTCCTCATCATGACCTTCATTATTGCCGCCACGATTACCCGGCCGTTATCCCATTTGCAGAATAAGATGAAGGCGGTTGTCCGCAACAATCTGAAGATCCGTCTGCCGGAGCACAAGTTCCGGGGCGAGATTCTGGAGCTGACGCAGACGTTCAATTCCATGCTCAACGACATGGATATGCTGATTCAGCGATTGAAGGCCGAGGAAAGGCAGAAGGAAGCGGTGCATTTTCATATGCTGCTGGCTCAGATGAACCCGCATTTTCTGCTCAATACGCTAAATACGGTCAAGTGGAGTGCCATTCGCCACGGGAATGAGGATATCACGAATATCACCCTGTCTCTGGGCAAGCTGCTGGAGGCGAGCCTGAATACGGAGAAGGATCTGGTGCACCTGAAGGATGAAATCGAGCTGGTGCAGGCTTACGTCCATATTCAGCAGGTGCGTTATAATCACCGTTTTGACGTGACCTTTGCGTATGATGAGGACATCCTCTATGCGCTTGTGCCCAAGCTCTGCCTGCAGCCGCTCGTGGAGAATGCCATCCTACACGGAATCGGGCCGCTGCCGGAGCAGGAGGGTCTCATTGAAATTACGGTTACCCGGGAGGGACCGAATCGATTGGCGGTGGAGATCAAGGACAACGGCGTCGGCATGGAGCAGTCCCGGCAGGCGGGCGGAATGCGTAAACGTCCGGGCATCGGTCTCAACAATGTCCAAGAGCTGCTGCGGCTGCTATTTAAGGAAGAGGGCAGCATGGAGATTATTTCTTCGGAGCGGGGAACGCGAATTCGATTTTCTATCCCGCTGTTAATCTCAACGCCTTATCAGAACGATCACTTGATTTCATCATAACGGGCAGATTATTCGCCTCTGGCCTATGTAGGCTTGGAACCGGATTGAAAGCTGCGAGGAGGAGAGACCTATGTGGAAGGTGCTGCTGGTGGAGGATGAGGTGTTTGTGCGAGAGTCCGTGCGGGAGATCATCGCGTGGGAGGAGCTTGGATTCAAGGTGGCGGGAGAGGCAGGCAACGGCGCCGAAGCGCTGGAGATGATCCGGAGCAATCCGCCCGATCTCGTGCTGACCGATATCGTGATGCCGGAGATGGACGGCGTGGAGCTCCTCCGCAGAACCCGGGAAGAAGGGTATGCCTCAAAGTTCGTGATGCTGACCTGCATGAGTGAATTCGAGTATGTCCGGCAAGCGATGGAATACGGGGCATCCAACTATATCCTGAAGCTGTCGATGAGCGTGAATACGCTGAGGGAGACGCTGCACAAAATGAATGCCGAGCTGACCAAGAGTAACCCGAGCCCGAACCCAAGCCAACCTGTTTCGATTCCGGTCGCGTCCACGGAGACGGTGCCGCCACAACCGGCGCATCATGCCTCCCCCGAGGAAATCACGTCGCACCCGGAAGTACAGAAAATATTGCAGTACATCCATGAGCACTACGAGCAGGACATTACGGTAAAATCGATGTCGGGCTACGTGATGATGGGCGAGAATTACGTCAGCGCGCTCTTCAAGAAAAAGACCGGACGCACCTTGATTCATTATTTGCACCAGGTCCGGGTGGATAAAGCCATCGCGTATTTGCTTCAAACCGACCTCCCTGTTCACGAGATCGGCCTTCGGGTGGGGTTCGTGAACGACAATTATTTTATAAAGATATTCAAGCGGTTGACCGGCTTCACGCCGAGCAAATACAGACAACACAACAAAGACGCTAAATAGAACGATTCCATGCAGGGCATAGGATTCGCCGAAACAGGAATTCCATCGTTTTGTTCCATTATCTGAATGGATATGTAGCTTAAAAGCGGCTCCCGTTCCCTGCTACGATGAGAGGGCATCACACCAATATGATTCTCGGGGAGGTCTCTAATGTGAGAAATAAAAAAGGATGGGCGATGCTTCTCATCGGCGTATTGCTAATGGGTCTTCTTGCAGGCTGCAGCGGCAAAACAGCGTCATCCGCGAATGAGGGACAAGGAACGGACAATTCGAAAGCGCCTTCATCAGGCGATCCGGTCAAACTAACCATGTGGGGCGGCGTACCGCCGGAGGCCGGACCGCAAGAGGTCATCGACGCGTGGAATGCCGAGCATCCCGATATTCAAGTCGAGTATGTCCGCTACGTCAATGACGATGACGGGAACCTGAAGCTCGATACAGCCATGATTACAGGGCAGGATGTCGACCTGTTCGTGAATTACACGCTTTCTCAAACGTCCAAACGGGTGGAGTCCAATTTGGCCTTGGATCTGAGCCAATTCGACGATTACAATATCGACGAGAAAATGGGGCCCGACGCCGAAGGCTGGAAAATCAACGGGAAGTATTACGGGATGCCGACCACGAAAAGCGCCTTCTTCGTCGCGCTGAACAAGGATGCCCTTGATGCGGCCGGCCTGCCCGTTCCGAAGGACTGGACGTGGGATGAACTGCGCGAATATGCCAAGAAGCTCAAAGTCGGCAATAACTACGGATTTATTCAAAATATGGAGCCGTTCGTCGATCCGATTGATTCGGTGTTATCGCAAGAGGGGTACACCAAGGCGGACGGAACTTCGAATCTGGACCACCCGCTGGTCAAAAAATGGCTGGAAACCCTGAACGTCATGATGAAGGAGGACAAGACCACGCCGCCGCTCGGAGAGCAGCTGACTTCCAAAATGCCGGTGGAGCAAGTGTTCCTGAGCGGGGAAGTGCCTATGCTGAATATCGGGGCTTGGCTGCTGCGAAGCTCGAATAACTTTACGGACTTCCCGCGCGACTTCACCATCGCGTTCGCCCAAGTGCCGAGATTAACGGACAGTGCGGACAGCTACGTGACAAGGGGCGGACTCGGTGATTACATCTCCATTAATGCCAAATCCAAAAAACAAGCGGAAGCTTGGGAATTCCTGAAGTGGTATGCGGACGGAGGCATGGCTCCTATGGCTGCGGGCGGAAGATTGCCGGCTTCGAAGGACGCCGATCAGGATGAGGCGTTAAACAACCTGCTCGGTGATAAGAAAGACACGTATGACCTGGATTCCTTGATGCACGTCTTGTTCGAAGACAAAACGCCTACGTACGTTAGGAGCTTGCCGCAAGAGGTGATGGATATGCGGGCTCAGGAGTATGAGAAGTATTTCCTTAACGCCCAATCGCTCGATCAAACGCTGGAGGCCATGGTGAACCGGCACAATACGTTTTTAAAAGAAGGCAAATAAGGAGCTGTCGGCTCCAATAGAAGGGGACTATCGCTTCGGGCGGCGGTCCCCTTTTTGTTCGGCTTCGACACTGCCTATCTCGGCATGATCCGGGCTGGGGAGTTGATTGCCGCTTTTTTCTCGTCAGCCATAGAACAAATCTACGGAGACGTTGAAATTCACACCCCTGCAATTGCATACTTCTGTAGCATAAATTCAAAGGTTTTGTTCCTTATCCCCGCTTGGTCCCGACTGCTATGCTTGAGATGAAAAAGACCAAGAGGAGTGGGGCTATGTGAAAACATCCTGGATGAAACGGCAACAGTATCTCGGCTATCTGTTTATAGGGCCAAACATGGTCGGCGTGATGCTGTTTTTTATTGTGCCAGCCTTGTATTCGTTCTATCTCATGTTTACGGACTACAAATTTATGAGCTCGGACACGAAGTTCGTGGGCCTGGCCAACATTCAAAAAATGCTGGGCGACGAGGTCTTCTACATTTCGATCAAAAATACGCTGTTCTTTCTGTTATCCGTTCCTATATCGATCGGACTGGCTTTCATCGTTGCCGTGGTTCTGAACCGCTCGGTGTATTTAAAAAAGCTGCTCCGCGCCTTATATTTCATGCCTTACATCACCAGCGGCGTCGCCGTGGCTTTCGTATGGATGCTGCTGTTCCATCCGAATAACGGCCCGATCAACGGAATCCTCAAGTCGTTCGGGATAACCAATCCCCCGGGATGGCTGTCCACCATGGATTCGTCCATGTATGCCATCGACATCATCTGGATCTGGTTCATGCTCGGTTATAACATGATCATCTACCTGGCCGCGCTGCAGGAGGTCTCAACGGAGCTGCTGGAGGCTGCCAAAATCGACGGGGCCCGCGCCTGGCAAACGGTTCGCAGCATCCTGTGGCCGCTCGTCAGCCCCACGACCTTCCTGCTGCTTATTACCGGTCTCATTATGACCATCAAGCAGTTCGGGATCATTCAAGCCATTACGCAAGGGGGCCCGGGCAACAGCACCACCGTGTTATCCCTGTTCATATACCAGAATGCCTTCCGCTACTACGAAATGGGTTATGCATCCGCGATCTCCTGGGCGCTGTTCTTGATCATCATGATCTTCACCGTCATTCAATGGATCGGCCAGAAGCGCTGGGTTCACTATTAAGGAGGAAGGACAATGACCAAAGCCTTATACACCAAAATAATCGTCACGTTCATTATGCTGTTCTTCAGCGTGGTTATGATCGTTCCTTTCCTCTGGATGATCAGCACCTCGTTCAAGATGCCGGCGGAAGTATTCCAGTACCCGATTAAGTGGATTCCCGCCCAATTCATGTGGGATCATCATGTGAAAGTGTGGACCGGAGCGAACAGCTTTGGCCACTACTACCTCAACTCGCTTAAAGTCGCCTTGATCAGCACCGTCGGCGCGGTATTGCTGTCCGCTTTAGCCGCTTACGGTTTTGCCCGGATCGAGTTCAAGGGACGGAATGCCATGTTCATGATCTATTTGTCGATGATGATGGTCCCTCCTCAGGTCCTGTTTGTGCCGAAGTTCATCATGTTCGACTGGGTCGGCATTTACAACACGCATTGGGCTCTGATATTGCCGGGCGTATTCACGATATTCGGGGTGTTCATGATGCGGCAGTTCTTCCTCTCCGTACCGCATGAAATTTCGGAAGCTGCCTTTATCGACGGAGCAGGACATTTCCGCATTTTTTCCCGGATCATTCTGCCGATGGCGAAACCCTCGCTGGCCACGCTGGCCATTATCGATTTCTCCTGGCACTGGAACGATTACGAGAACGCCTTGGTATTCTTGATCGATCAGGATCTGTATACCGTTCCGCTGGGGCTGCAAAATTTCATCCTCGAAAATACGGTGGATTATAACGGCATGATGGCGGCGGCGACCGCAGGTATCATTCCGATGATTCTCGTGTTCCTGATCGGTCAGAAATATATCATTCAGGGCGTGGCGAGCTCGGCTGTAAAAGGATAGCCCATAATCCATGTTCACAGATGAGCTGGACGAAAATGAAAGGAGAAAGAGCATGAGAAACGAAACGGAAGTAAGCGACATAACGGTGATTGGCGGCGGTTTGGCAGGGGTCTGCGCGGCGGTGGCGGCCGCGAGGCTCGGACAAAAGGTAGCGCTCGTGCAGAACCGCCCGGTTCTGGGCGGCAACTCCAGCAGCGAGGTGCGCGTATGGGTATGCGGCGCGACGGCCCACGGGATCAACCGCTATGCCCGGGAAACCGGCATTATGGGCGAGATGTTCGTGGAGAACCAGTACCGGAATCCGGACGGCAACCCGTATCTATGGGATTTGATCGTGCTGGAGACCGTGCGGGCCGAGCCGAACATCACCCTGTTCTTGAATACGGACGTGCATGAGGTAGAAGCGGACGGAGATTCTGACGCGCGGCAGATCCGTTCGGTTACCGGTTGGATGATGGGCTCGGAGCGGCGCATCCGGTTTGAGAGTCCCGTGTTCCTGGATTGCACGGGGGACGGGCTGGTCGGATTCCTGGCGGGAGCGAAATACCGGCTCGGACGGGAAGCGCGCGATGAATACGGGGAAGAGTGGGCGCCGGAGACGGCGGACGATGTGACACTCGGCAGCACGCTGCTGTTCTACACGAAGGATGCCGGACATCCGGTAAAATTCGTGCCGCCCGTCTTTGCCAAGGATATTACGCAGACGCCGATCCCGATCAAACGGGTCATCCGCAGCGGCGACTCGGGCTGCCATTACTGGTGGATCGAATGGGGCGGCGAGCTCGACACCGTGCATGACAATGAGCGCATCCGCGATGAGCTGTGGTCAGTCATATATGGCATATGGGACTATATCAAAAATTCCGGCAAATTCGATGCCGCCAATATGACGCTGGAGTGGGTCGGCGCTCAGCCGGGCAAGCGGGAATACCGCCGGTTTGTCGGCGACTATGTGCTCACGCAGAACGATATTATGGCCCAAGAGCCGTTCGGGGACCGGGTGGCCTTCGGCGGCTGGTCGATCGATCTGCATCCGCCGCAGGGCATGTACGCCGAAGAGAGCGGCTCGAAGCATATGCATGCGGACGGGAATTACCATATACCGTTCCGCAGCCTGTACTCGGCGAACGTGGCCAACCTGTTGTTCGCCGGGCGCAACATCAGCGCCACCCACGTGGCCTTCGGCACCACGCGGGTGATGGCGACCTGCGCCGTCCTGGGCGAAGCGGCCGGCACGGCGGCGGCGCTGTGCGTCCAGCACAGCCTCTCCCCGCGCGAGCTGTCCCGCAGCCGGAGCGGGGAGCTTGGGCAGACGCTGCTGAAGCAGGATGCCTCCGTGCTCGGGGTTGCAAACCGCGATCCGCTGGATCTGGCCCGAAGCGCCAAGGTCAGCGCATCGTCCCACCTGTCCAGGATCGCGATCGAGGAGGCGGAGGCGCCTTACCCGCTGGAGCGGGACATCGCCGTGCTGATGCCGGCCGATCCGGGGCTGGCGGGCGAGGTGGCATGGCTGGTGGATGCGGAGCAGGAGACCGACATGATGGTGGAGGTTTGGAGCACGGGACGTCCGGAGAATTACGTGCCGGCCGCGTTAGAATTTCGCACCTCCGTCCGGATCATCCCGGGGCAGGGACAGTGGGTCCCCGTCCAGCTGGATTGGCAGCCGGCGGAGCCGCAGAACGCCTTTATCATCGTGCGCAAAAATCCGGATCTGACGCTGTATTTGTCGTCCAAGCCGATGAGCGGGCTGCTTGCCTTCGAACGGGGGGCGCCAGCCCGCGTCTCCAAGGAGTTGGAAGACCATGATGACAGCCAGCCGGTGGTGGAGTGGAGCATGAAGGGGCTGGTCCGCAAGCTGTTCTGCCTGCGGTCGGCGATCGGTTCAAGGGCGTATCAACCGGAGCATGTCATTGATGGATACAAGCGTCCTTACGGCGGTCCGCATATGTGGGTATCGGAGCGAATCGCAGACGGGGAGACGCCTTGGTTGAAGCTGGAGTGGAAGGAAGTGCAGTCGGTCCGCGAGATTCACCTGATCTTCAACGATGATGTCAACGAGGATCTGATCAATCTGCATCATCATCGTACGCCGTTCGACATCATCCCTGAGCTGGTCTGTGCCTACAGACTAGAAGCGCTGGATTCGGAAGGGAAGTGGATCACCCTTGCCTCGGAGGCGTTGAACCGCCGCCGGAGAACTGTCCACCGTTTGGAGGAGCCCGTTCCATGCGCGGCGCTTCGATTGGTGGTGGAGCGCACGAACGGCTCTGATTATGCCGAGGTTATTGAAGTGAGGGCTTACGGGTAGTTTTTCAAAGCTAACAGCTCTTGTGTGTATTCAACAGGTGCCAGCCTGCCTGGATAGGACTTGATGAGCAGCAAGCTTATATCTGCTAAACCGTTGCCAATACAAACGAAGCAAAGGCAGCCGTTCATCCGGCTGCCTTGTTCAGTTGGGAATGTCGGCGGAAGATCGTCAGTTCTGCTGCAGCATCTCCAAAAATGCTCCTGCCGCCAGCGATGGCGACTGGTGCTTCCGAACGGCGACGCCGATATATCGATCCGGTAACCGAGTATCTGTTCGAAGCTCCAGCAAGGAACCGTCCGCGATGCGGGGCGAGACAAAGGCCCGCGGCAAGAAGGCTGTTCCATAACCGCGCTCGGCAAATTCCGCTAACATGTCCAGGCTGTTCAACTCGAAGTCGGCTTCCACTTCCACCCCTTGCGATCGGAACCACCCTTCGATGAAGGATCGGGTCGAGCTGCCAGGGGATAACAACAAGAGGGGAAGCTCCGTCAATTCTTCCGTCCGTAGAGGCCTGCGAGCCCAATCTGCGAAGGCCGTTCCAACCACGGCGCAATAAGGCGAAGTACGGGAGTCGATGATATGGATTTCCTCGTCCGATACGGGAAGGTGAACAAAGCCGAGATCCAACGAGCCTTTCTTTAAGCGCTCCACGATGCTGCTGGTTCGCTCCTGTGACAGCTGGATGCGGATGTCGGGATAGCGGGCATGGAATCGGTCGAGCAAGGAGAGGAGAAAGTCCTTAACGATAGCCCCGTTCGCGCCGATCCTCAGCCTGCCTTCGCTGAACTGCTTTAGCTTCCTCAATCGGCGCTCGCCTGAATCGAGTTCGTCAAAGGCTTGCCGGACATGCTGATACAAGGCCTCGCCTTCTTGCGTTAAACGGACGCCCTTGGATAACCGGTCGAACAGCCCCACGCCGAGGGCTTCTTCCAACTGCTTGATGGCATAACTTACAGAAGGCTGTGTCATATGGAGATTCTGCGCGGCTTTCGTGAGATTGGAAGTCTCAGCAGCATGCAGGAACACTCGATACCACTCCGTGTTTGCAATCATTTGATATCAATCCTCTCTATGGCAACTGTTCGATATTACGATTTCATTTATTTCAACTATACCCTTAAACTAAATGAAAAGGAATCGAAAGTATTCGGGAGGTAGGGACATGGCAGGAAGTACGTTTGGAGAACGATTGAAAATGACTACGTTCGGGGAATCGCACGGAGAAGCAGTCGGCGTCATTTTGGAGGGCGTCACGCCGGGCGTTGAACTGGATGAGGCCTATATTCAGATTCAGATGGATCGAAGAAGGCCGGGGCAATCCTCAGTTACAACTCCCCGCAAGGAATACGATAAGATCCGCATTTTATCTGGACTTTTTGAAGGGCGTACAACAGGGACCCCATTGTGCATCATGCTTAATAACACCGACATGCGCCCATCGGCATACGACACCATCAAATCGGCCTATCGGCCCGGGCACGCGGATTTCACTTATGAGAAAAAATACGGGATACGCGACTATCGAGGAAGCGGAAGAGCTTCGGGAAGGGAGACGGCTGCGCGAGTGGCTGCCGGTGCCGTGGCGCGCAAGCTTCTGGAACGTCGGGGGGTCTCGATCCTGGCCTATACGACGGAGATCGGCGGCATCCGATGCGAGCAATTCGACGTCGATGCCATCGAACGCAATGCTGTACGGGCATGTGATCCTGAAGCGGCCGTTCGCATGATCGAGAGGATAGAACGACTGGCCGAAGAGGGCGACAGCTGCGGGGGAATCGTCGAGTGCCGTATCAGCGGAATCGCTGCGGGATTGGGAGAACCCGTATTCGACAAGCTTGACGCTGAGCTGGCGAAGGCGATGTTGTCCGTAGGAGCGATTAAGGGCATCGAATTCGGGACGGGCTTCCAAGCGGCCTCTATGCGCGGAAGCGAACACAACGATCAGATGGACGCAGGAGGGTTCCGGACGAACCATGCCGGCGGGATCATCGGTGGTATCAGCACTGGGGCGGACATCGTGTTCCGAGTCGTCGTCAAGCCGACTTCATCCATTTCGATCCCTCAACAGACTGTCGATGTAGACGGCAACGAACGGGAGATTGCGACGATCGGCAGGCACGATCCATGCATCTGTCCCCGCGTCGTACCCGTGATCGAAGCGATGGCTTGCATGGTCATCGAGGATCATTACAAACGTCAAGCCGCTTTGCATGACGAATAGCCATGAACAGCATACGGCAAAAAACCGGAAGCAGTCTGCTTCCGGTTTTGTATTTGAAGATCTAATGCGGCGCTCAGGTCCCAAGGGGGCTGGGGAGCTGAAATCGCATTAAACCAGGGTTTGCAAGGATTCCGGCGTGAAAGGGGCAAGCTCGTCGAAACGCCCGTCTCGAACCTTGGCAGCCCATTGCGGATCCGCCAGCAGAGCACGGCCGACGGCAACCAGGTCAAATTCATGTTCCTCAAGACGATTCAGCAGCTCTTCGAGGTCTCTTTGGCCGGCACCCTTACCTTGGGTGAAGAGGCTGGTGAATACTTCATCGAGACCGACGGAACCGACGGTGATGACCGTTTTTCCAGTCAGCTTCTTGGCCCATCCGGCAAAGTTCAGGTCAGAGCCTTCAAATTCAGGCTCCCAGAAGCGGCGGGTCGAGCAGTGGAATATGTCGACGCCAGCGTCTGACAGCGCGGTTAACAACTGCCCTAGCTTTTCAGGCGTATCTGCCAGCTTGGCTTCATATTGGGTCGTCTTCCATTGGGATAGACGGATGGCAACAGGGAAGTCAGGACCCACCGCTTGACGGACTGCCTTTACGACTTCGATCGCAAAGCGGGCACGCTTCAGCATGTCGCCTCCGTATTCATCGGTACGCCGGTTCGTTCTTTCCCAAAGGAATTGGTCGATCAGGTAACCGTGGGCACCATGGATTTCTACGCCGTCAAAGCCAAGGCGTTTGGCATTCGCGGCTGCATCGGCATAAGCTTGAATCACCTGCTCGATTTCATCCTTGGTCATGGGTTTCGTGACGACGTTGCCGTCCAGGTCTAGTCCGGATGGCCCGATCGGAAGTGCTTCCGGGTTAGGCTCGGCACCTAGCGGTCTTGTCATGCCGATGTGCCAAATTTGCGGCATGATCTTACCGCCGGCTTCATGGACCTGACGGACCACCTCGGCCCAGCCGTTCAATGCGGCCTCTCCATGGAAATTAGGTATATTAGGGTTATCGGTAGCCGCCGGGTGGTTAATCAGCGTTCCTTCGGTAATGATCAATCCGACGCCGTTCTCCGCACGCCGGCGGTAGTAAGCAGCCACATCCGGGCCCGGAACGCCATTCGGGGAGAAGCCTCGGGTCATGGGAGCCATCACCACGCGGGAAGGCAGGGTAAGGTTACCGATGGTATAGGGCTCGAATAGGGGTGCGGTGGATCGGATACTTTGATTTTGGTTGCTCATGTATGGAATCCTCCAATATGTTTAATATGCTTTTCTGTATTTTCATAAAAATAGATATATATGATAAAAAGAAAGAGCTTTTAAGCTTAATCTTCAGGTTGATTTGCTTTTTAAGCCTAAAGCTCTTCCTTGAGTTGTTCGATAAAACGCTTAATGCCCTCCTCATTACGTCTGTAATATGTCCACTGGCCCGCTCGATGGGATTCCAGTAGACCAGCCTTTTGCAATTTTACGAGGTAGCCAGAAACGACCGACTGAGCGAGTCCTGTTTTTTCTGAAATGGAGCCCACGCAGATACCGCCATGAAAATCACATTTGGAAGGCATGTGCTCCTGCGGATCAAAATGTTCTTCCGGGTGCTTCAGCCACTCCAGGATTTTGAACCGGGACTCGTTTGATAGTGCTTTGATGGTTTGTAAGGTATCCATAAGCTCATTATATCTATTTTTATAGAAATGTAAATATGTTTTTTGTGAATGTTCTGCCTTCGGTAAGGTTTGACGTATTGGAGCAAACATAAACGTGATGGATCCCTGAACCTTTTTGCGGCTTGGGGATCCATCCTATGTAGGTACCTTATGTATTCACTCTTTTTTTTATTCTTTGAAGGCCAGACCCTTCTCGGCCAAAGCGGCGCGCAATACTCCGATCGCCTTTGGACCAACTCCGTGAAGCGCAAGCAGCTCTTTCTCCGTCGCCCGGGTAAGATCGGCAAGCCGATGATAGCCGGCAACGATCAGGGCTCGCCGTGCCGGATTGCCGGCTTTAACGGGAAAGTCGCTCTCGGCCGCAGCTGCAGGGGGGTTGTCACGCATGGAAATCCCTCACTTTTTCGGTTATTTGTCAAAAGAGCCACGGACTTCCGTGGATGAGTCGATGGCTGAGATTAAGCGTGCATAAAACAATCAGTAAGATTATGTTACAGAATGACTTGGCTGTAAAGAGTTAATCCGATCTTCATGGCGAAAAGTAAACGATTCATGAAGGGTTCAGATAATCTTCATAAATCTATTGACATTATCAATGAGAATGATTATCATTGTGCTGAGTATTGATAATGATAATTGTTCTCAATAATTATTATTAATAAACAATATCTACAATACATAGAGGGTATAGGGGGAGAAATTCAATGCGGAGTATGAAGGGTCTGGTATTTATTGTATTGATATTTGCTGTGGTTTTAGCCGGCTGCGGCGGGGGGGCGGCATCCAATGAAGGAAGCGGCTCCACGGCAGCGCAGAATTCGGATCAAGGGGCCGCCCAAGGCGGGGATAAAACCGAGGCCGCGCCGGAAACCCGAACCATCAAGCACGCGATGGGCGACACGAAAATTACGGGTGTTCCGAAGCGCGTGGTGGCGCTGGAATGGCTTTATGCAGAAGATGTTCTTGCGCTGGGTGTTCAGCCTGTCGGCATTGCAGACATCGAAGGGATGAAACAGTGGGTGAACATTCCGGTGGAGATCGGTTCGGACGTAACCGATGTCGGCACTCGTCAAGAGCCGAATCTGGAGCTTATCGCTTCGTTGAAGCCGGACCTGATCATCGGTTTGAAATCCAATCTTGAAGCCGGTTTTGAAACGTACAACAGCATTGCGCCAACATTGGTGTTTGATCCTTATCCGGCTGAGGGACAAGGGGATCAGTATGAAGAAATGATCAATACCTTTAATACGATTGCTGACGTGCTTGATAAAAAAGACGAAGCCGCAAAAGTGCTTGGCGATTTGGATCAAACCTATGCCGATGCCAAAGCCAAGCTTGAAGCTGCGGGCATGACGGAAAAACCGTTTGCGCTGGCGATGGGGTACAGCAACCAGAATGCGGCGGTATTCCGAATATCGACGGATAATTCCCTCGCTGTAAAAATTCTTGAGCACATCGGGCTGACCAACGCCCATAAGCCGGGTCAATTTGAGGTCTACGGATTCACCACTGCGGACGTCGAGGCGCTGCCGGCTCTTCAGGACGCGAATTTCCTGCACATTATCCAGGACAGTGATAACGTTATCGAGAATCAATTGAAGGACAATCCGGTTTGGAAAGGCCTGAACTTTGTTAAAGAAGACCGCGTATATGCACTTGGCGGTGACATGTGGCCTTACGGCGGCCCGTTGTCTGCCCAGACCATGGCTCAAAAGACAGCTGACCTGCTCACGCAATGAGTTTCGGCGAGAAACCAGCTCAAGGCTCCACGCCGGTGAGCATCCATCCGGCCCCGCCTGTTGCCTCAGGTAGGGGCTGGAAGCCGTTATGGATGCTGGCTGGAGGCCTTGCGGCACTGCTATTTCTTACGTTTATCAGCTTAACGCAAGGGCTTGCGGATATATCGGTCAAAACGGTTGTGCAGGCGCTGGTGTCTCCGCAGGATATTGCAGATCACCACCTGATCCGCAGCGTGCGCCTTCCGCGAACGGTCATGGGCCTGCTGGCGGGTGCGGCCTTGGCGGTGTCCGGCGTGCTCATGCAAACCGTAACGCGCAATCCGCTTGCCTCGGAAACGACGCTTGGCGTGAATGCGGGCGCTTATTTGGCTGTCGTGGCCGGGATGATCTTCTGGCCGGGATTGCTGCACCAATATGCCCTTCCACTGGCAGTGGCAGGCGGAACGCTGGCGGCAGTAGCCGTCTATGCGCTGGCTGGCAGGACGCACGGCTCTCCCTTGCGGATTGCATTGTCCGGCATGATCGTAACCCTGGTCCTATCGTCCGTCACGAGTGCGCTGCTGCTGTTGAATCAGCAGACAACACAGGGCATTTTACTATGGGGTTCTGGCTCGCTGATCCAGAACGATTGGGATGGCGTAGTTTTTTCATGGCCGTGGATCATCGGCGGGTTAGTCGTGTTATGCATGGCGGTACGCCAATGGGACATCCTCACGCTCAATGAGGAGTCGGCGCGCTCCCTCGGCCAAAAGGTCGGCACCACCCGCTTGCTTGCCATGGGGGCAGCTATCGTGCTGGCCTGCGTGACCGTGAGCGTTGTCGGTCCGATCGGCTTTATCGGGTTGATTGCTCCCCATTTGGTCCGCTTATCCGGCGTAGTTAGGCATGCAGGGTTAATTCCATTGGCCGCGTTATGGGGCTCTGCTCTGCTTGTCGGGGCCGACACGGTGGCCAGGATGTTCGTGAACGCCTACGGGGAACTCCCGGTCGGAGCCATTACGGCCATGATCGGTGCCCCTTGCCTGATCTGGCTTGCGCTTCGGGTATCCCGCTCGTTGATCGGGGGACGCGGAGCCTCGGGGGGATCGATGATGGCGGGCACAAGCCTGCGCCGGATTCCGTATCCAGTCCTGGTTGCACTGTTCAGCGTGCTGCTGATGCTCGTCTGGGTGTTCAGTCTGGTGAGCGGCAGCTTGCGCATCCCCTTTACGGAAGTGGTGGCCGTGCTTACCGGAGGCGGCGAGGAGATGTATCGCCAAATTCTGCTGGACTTCCGCCTGCCAAGGCTGCTCACGGCCGGCTTGTCCGGCATAGCGCTGGCCGTCAGCGGCAGCCTGCTGCAGAATGCGGTCCGCAACCCGCTGGGAGATCCCCAGGTGATCGGGGTAACCAGCGGGGCCGGAGCCGGGGCGCTGCTCCTGATGGTAGGCTTCCCGCAATTGTCGGCCGGCTGGGTACCGGTCGGCGCGGTGATCGGGGGAATGGCTGCCGCGGCTTTGGTATATGCAGTGTCCTGGAAGAGAGGGCTTCACCCGACAATTCTTACGCTGGTCGGCATTGCCGTCGCCGCGCTGGGTTCGGCCATCATCAATTTGATGATTGTCCATGCGAAGGTCGACGTTGCGCCCGCTTTATCCTGGATGGCGGGGAGTACCTATAACCGGGGCTGGACGGAGGTGCAGCGGATTGTTCCGGCGATCCTCATCCTGCTGCCTTTGGCGGCATGGCTCGGACGGAAGGTGGATCTGCTGACGTTTAACGAAGAAAGCTCCACCGGACTTGGACTGAATGTGCGGAATACCCGGATGTATGTCGCCATCATTGCGGTGCTGCTGGCTTCCATCGCTGCCGCGAACGTCGGCTCGGTCGGCTTTATCGGGCTGCTTGCGCCGCATGCCGCCAGAATGCTGGTCGGTGCCCGTCACCGGCAATCGATGGTGATTGCGGCGCTGCTCGGCGGAATTCTGCTGGCCGGGGCAGACTGGATCGGCAGGGTGGTCATCATTCCGAAGGAGCTGCCTTCGGGTATCGTTACCGCGCTCCTGGGAGCACCGTATCTGTTATATTTAATGGGGAAATCCAATAAACTGAAGAAGAAATAAACCGTTAGGATTGTAATAGCGAAAGAGGCTATTCCATCGTCGCCAAGGGGTGACATGGAATAGCCTTTTTGCGTACCATCGCCCCTGGACTGCCGGGGGTGGACAAGCTGACGATCGTTCCGTTCGTCGTGGCGTATAAGGATCAGGCTTCTGTGTAACGCACAAACGACAGGATGATATCCTGCGGATGATCACCGAAGCCCGAACCGTATAGATTCAGTCCGTTTGGATATTCCGCATCTTTTTTCACCTCAAAGCGGACGCGGATCGGCCGGTTAAAAGCAAGGTCCAGCGAATCGATGGTCGTGGCACTGGATGCATGGCCGTCGACCTGGCTGCCTTGTTTCGTCACGCGCCATTCCGTCAGCATGCCGTACTCGCTGCCGCTCCTCCATTTATCCGGGGTGAGCTTCCCTTTGCGGTCGCCAAAATCACCGGGGCTTCTCCAAGTACCTACAGGTAGGTCGTTGATGCTGACGGTGATGTCGGACGGCCATTCCTGCTGGAAGGAAGGCGCCTCGGAGCTTAGTTCCGCGCGGATGCGCAGCTCATCGAGGGCCGCACCGGGCGGCATGGGGTTGGCAAAATAATATTCGATGTATCCCGCCCCCGAGAACCAGAGGAGCGCAGCCTCCGTTCGTTCCGGCATGTAAAAGGCGCGCGGATCGTCAGGCGATCCGATCAGCGAGCCGTCCCGAGCCGCCATGCCGCACGTAGGCTCGATGAAGCAGTGGGAAAACATGCCGATCGGCATGTGGATTTCTTCCGTGCGCTGCAGCCCTTCTCCCGGCTTCGAGGGCAGCTCGAGAAGAATGGAGCGGCAGGTGACGGCGCAGATTTTTTCCCGATTCGCACCTTGCGAAGAGACGATCAGCTCGGCTTGCTCCAGCATTTGGACATTAATGGACACCGTAGGCTGGGCAATCCCCAGCGCCTCCGCCAACTGACCGACGCTCATCGGTTTATCGCCGAGCGCTTCAAGGATGCGGACCCGGACATCGCTGGATAAGGCTTTGGCGACTTCCACGATCCGGGATGCCGGATAACGGTTGGTTTCCAGCTTCGATTCGTTCATAATTCCCTTCCTTTTCTGAAGCGTTATAGTGACTCCAAGTGTACAATAAATTTGTTATATTGTAAAAGTATAATGTACATTGCAATAATTATATATAGGTGCTAGAATAGGGTCAAATTCAGAACAAGGAAAGGTTGTGTTCGCTTCATGAAGATTCCTGTGGCAGCGCCCATCCGTACGGACATTCCACGTCCCGAGTATCCGAGACCGGATTTTGAACGAAAAGACTGGCTGAATTTGAACGGGCCGTGGTCGTTCACGCTCGAGACCGGCGGCGCTTTGGAGCAAGGCGGCGCGGGCTCGAAACGGTTGCAAGGGGGAGACGCCGGTCTTTTTGATTCGGAGATCACGGTGCCGTTCTCGTGGGTCAGTCCCTTATCCGGCATTGCACGAGACGAGAAGGGAGTTGGCTGGTATCGCCGGTCCGTGAGATGGGAGCCGGCCGAGAAGCCATCGCGGATCTTCCTGCGATTCGGCGCCGTGGATTATTTGTGCGACGTATGGGTCAACGGCAAGCATGTCGGCTCGCATCAAGGCGGATACGGAACCTTCGAGTTTGAGGTGACAACCGTTTGGAATACGGAACAAGACAATATTCTCGTGGTTCGTGCCGAGGATTACGACCATAACTACCAAGCCCGCGGGAAACAGGGGTACGGCGAGATCAGAGGGATTTGGCAGCCGGTTTGGCTGGAGGCCCGGCCGCAAACCTACTTGGAGCAAGCAACCTTTACGACTTCCATGGACGGCCGCATCGAATTGAAGTCCAAAATCCAGGCGCAGGAAGCAGGCACCGTGACACTCGGGCTCTCGTTCGCTGGGGGTTCGATCACCCATCAGGCGGAGTGGGAGCTGCAAGAAGGCGCGAATGAACGGATAACGGTGTTCCAGGTTGACGATCCGCAGCTTTGGAGTCCCGAAACCCCGCATTTATACGAAGGGGAGCTGCGCCTTGCGGGTTCCGCCGGCGAGGATGTCGTTCATACTTATTTTGGGATACGCGAGATCGGGACGGCGAAGTTCGACGGCCGGGATTACCGCTGGATTACGTTGAACGGGAAGCCGGTATATTTAAACGGAACGCTGGACCAGTCTTACCATCAGACGGGATTCTTCACTTACCCGACGGATACGGAGATGCGGGACGAGATTTACCTGATGAAACGGCTCGGGCTGAACTTCGTGCGGATTCATATTAAGCCGGAGGAGCCCCGCAAGCTGTATTGGGCGGATAAACTCGGGATTCTGGTGATGGAGGATATGCCGTGCTTCTGGGGCAACCCGGACGAGACGGCGCGTTCCGCCTATGAGCGCGAGGCGCTGGAAGTGATTGAACGGGACCGGAATCATCCGTCGATTTTTTCGTGGGTTATGTTTAACGAAACTTGGGGGCTTCGCACGGATAGCGAGGCTGCCGGCCTGACAGGCGGCGAAGGACAGCAACATTATTATCTCCCGGAGACGCAGGAGTGGGTGCGGGAGAAGTACCGCTGGGCCAAGAGTGTTGACCCTACCCGGATCGTGGAGGACAATTCGCCATGCAATTATGATCATGTGGAGACAGATATCAACACTTGGCATTTTTATATCAACGGTTATGAACCGCTGCGTAATCATATCGAGGAAATTGTACAGAAGACGTATCCTGGATCGGAGCATAACTACATCGGCGGCAACCAGCAAGGCGATGCTCCGCTCATGAACAGCGAATGCGGAAATGTGTGGGGAATCGACGGGGGAGCCGGGGACAGCGATCTCGCATGGCACTATCGTTACATGCTCAACGAATTCCGCCGCCATGATAAGCTGTGCGGCTTCGTGTTCACGGAATTCCGCGACGTCACGAACGAGTTCAACGGTTATTATCGGCTGGATGGGACGGACAAAAAATTCGGGTACGAGGATTTTGTGCCGGGCATGACAATCGCCGATCTGCACACGCCGGACTTTATCGTGATCGACGCACCGCCGTGCCAGACGCTGGACCAAGGGGCTGAGAAAACCATACCGCTGCTGCGTTCCAGTTATTCGGATCAATATCACGGGCAGAAGCTGACCGTAGCCTGGGAGTTATCCTATGACCGGCTTGGCACGAAGGTCGTGGCGGATCAAGGAACCCTGGAAGTGGCATGGGACGGCTACGGCGTGGCGCCGCTGACCGAACTGCAGCTTCGCATGCCGGAGACCGATGCGGTCGCGATCCTCGGTGTTCGTCTCCTGAATGCAGGAGGCGTCGTCGTAACGCGTAACTTTACGACGTTTGATGTGCGTGGTGCAGAGAAACAAGAGAACGATGGAGCGGATGTCACTACCCTAAGCATTCCCGTCAACTCGTTCCGTGAGCAAAGCTTTGCCTACATGTGGGAGGCGCTTCTAGGCTCCAAAGTAAACGGCGGAGGTGAAGGGCGGTTCGTCTATGACGTGCAGCTGCCGGACCGTGAGGAACAGCCGCTGATCCGCGATATCGACATTGTTTTCGAGGCAGGCGCGAAGCGCTTATTGGCAAGAAATATCGAGGGCGCGCGGCAACGTGCTCACGGAATCGACTTTATGCACGGGGCGTCGGCGGACGTGGAATATAATCGCAGCACCTATTATATGACGGATGAAGAGCTGCATGAATCCCGTGTATCGGTGTGGGTGGAGGATGTCAAAATCGGCGAGGCCGTGCTCGCGGATGACCCTGCCGACAGCCGGGGCGTGCTGTCGTGGCACTATCAGCCGGTTCATAACCTTCTGGAAGAGGCCGGTTCGTACGGCTATCTGTGCCAGGCGCAGGTGCCGGGCAGACTCGCGGCAGAGCTGGACCGCAAGCGGAGCTTCCGTCTGGAGCTGCGCACCGAGGAGGGCGGCATCAGTTTGTATGGTCGGAATGCAGGCCGTTATCCGATCGATTTGCTGGTGCGGTGCCGGTGATATAAGAAAGGTTGATGAATGGCAGCCTTGAGTTTAGTGGTGAGGAATGTGGGAGGCGATCATTGGCGACCGGCCCATGGACCGACCCAGGGAACAGCAAAGGAGCATCGTTGTAGCGTAAGCTACAACGATGCTCCTCTTTTAGTTAACTCCTACTTACGGAGTCGGCTGCCAGGTTTCAGACGGCGTAAACCCGTCAGCAACATGGTCCTGGTCGAACTCCAGGATGGTGACGTATTGACCGATGATGTTGCGATTTTCATCGTATAGACTTAGGTACACGACTTTATCGTTGACTATTTTTTCATTATCATAGTCGGATTGGTGGTAGTATCCCCCTGTGAGCTGTACCTCTCCCGAACCGGATGGAATCGGGCGCAAGCTGCTCATTTGGTAAGCTTGGTACCCGTACGGCTGCAAATTGCCCTTCAATTCGTCTACGCTCAATCCCGAAGGGAGCGAGGAGGTCGGCATGTACATCTCATACGACCCTTCCACGAAGAATTTGGCTGTCGGAAACTCGGCGCGAAGCTTGGACATGTCCGCGTAGACGAGATAACCGTACTTAAACGGCGTGGTGAAGTTTCCTCCGCTCAAGAAGAAATCGATCAATTCCTGCTTGGTAACGGCAGAAGCCCGCAATCCGATGTCGTTGGTCAGCATCGGCGCCGTCATGAAATCGTATTGATAATCGCCGGAGTCTACAACCGCACCGTCGCGAAGAATCTCTACCCTCCAGGTACCTGCGGTATCCTTAGCAAATTTGCCGTCCGGCAGGTTACAGCTGGTATATTGGCAGGTCAGGAACGGCGTGGAAGCGTTCGGCTCATATAAGAGAACCGTGTACAGTTCCCCCAGCTTGATTCCGCCTACATTGCCTTTAATGAGGTTGTAGTACATCTTTTCCCCTACCAGCACTCCGTTGTTGCTGTGCGTCCCCTTGTGGGAACCAATCTTTAGACCCTCTTGGATCGTTCTTGGGTATTGAATGAAAATTTCGTAGACCTTCTTGCCGATTCCGTCTCCGCTCGTGACGGTCAAGCGAACCCGTACATCCTTCATGCCTTTGATCTCCAGGTTGAATGCAGGATTCTCGTCGGTGATCGTCCCGGAAGCCAAGGTATTCGCTCCATCCTCCCAGACGGTATAGTCTACCTTGTGGTAAGTCGCTTTCGTGACAGATACCGTAGCCGGTACGGGCTGAGTCATACTGCGGTCCGTCACGATGCTGTATTCGAACGTGTCCGGACTAAAGCCGGTGACTCCCGTAGTGTACTCGTTCGCATCCAATTGGTTCATGGTGAAGCCGGATACGGTGAGATCCACCAGGCGGGCGTCTCTGCACTGGTCTGCCGTTCCTGTGCAAGGAACGGGTTCTCCGCCGTTTCCGCCACCGTTGCCTGGTCCCGGGTTGCTCCCATTATTGCCGCCGCCGGAGCCGCCATCCACTACACCGCCGCCATTGTTGCCGCTGTTATTGCCGCTGCCCGTGGTGCTGCCGCTTGCGGGCGGTGCTGTTATTGTGTTTGCCGCATCGCCGGCAACCGCGCCAGGGCGCTTCTGGAATGTAGAGCCGGCGGCATCCGCGTTAACCGTTGCATTGGCGATGGTGCCTTGACCAAGCAGTTTGGCAACGGCGTTCAGAACGAGATCCATGACCGAAGCATTGGCATTGACGTTGATCTCCGTATTTTTTGCTCCTTCTTCCACGTTCAACTGCTTAACGGACCCGCTAGGGATGCTGACTTTGATGTCCGATGAAAGCACGCGAACATCCTCGAATTGGCCGACAAGCTGAACCTCGGAGCCTTGAGGCATGTTCTTCGCGATTTCCACATTGGCGAACCCGCTGTCGGTCACGCTGGATTCCTCAAGCTTGACCGAAGAATGGACAACCACATGCTGAATCGCGGATTCTCCGACGACAACGACACGCACGGTGCCGGTTTGCTTGTCAACGGATACGCGTACCAATACAGAGTCCTCGAAGTGGACCGAGTTGGCTCCCCCGCCTTGAATGGTCGTGGTACCTTTGACGTTTACTTTTTTGAAGAAGGCATCACCCTCTCCGACGGCCTCGGTCAGCGTAAGATTCCCTTCGATCACCACATTTTGAAGGGTAACGCCCGGCGCGGCTACGATGACATTCCCTTTGATCGTTTCGACGCCGGCAGTCGGTCCGTAAGTTCCAGCCTTATCGTATGTAATATCCGTCGGAACCTTGTACTCCAGTGATTTATCGAGCAGGGTAACGGCCTCCGCGCGAGTAAGTTTGCCCTGCGGATTAAAGTTCCCTTTGGCGTTGCCGGTGATAACGGCTTTCTCAGCCAAGGCGGAAACCGCCGGTTTACTCCACTTGGAAATGGAGGAGTCGTCCTTAAAATCGGTTGCAGGCACGGTTTCGGCGGAGACAAGCTCCGTCAATTTGGCCACCATGACGGCGGCCTCTTCGCGGGTAACCGTATGGTCTGGGCGAACCGTATTGTCGTTATATCCATCGATGTAGCCTGCTTTCACGGCTCTGGCGATTTGGTCATAAGCCCAATGAGAAGTTTCCAAGTCCTTAAACGAGATGCTGCTTGGTTCGGATACTTCAAAAGAACGGTTGATCAGCGTTACCAATTCGGCCCGCGTTACAGGACGATCGGGGTTAAATTTCCCGTTGTAGCCCTGAAGCAGACCCTGATCGGACCAGCTGCGCAGCCGGGTTTCCGCCCAATGTCCTTGAAGATCGTCCGCATTCGGTTGTGCGGCCCATGCCGTCGTCATGATGGACAGCGAGAAGATGAGCATGATCATGACAAAGACGGGTTTCTTTAGTGCTTTCGTGATGTGCATTCTAGTAGCCTCCTGGTAAGATTTTATATGAATATAGTTCTTAAAACCCTCTTCGATCATTGCTAAATACCTAATATGAGATTAAAATACTAGGACTATGTTATTATATTTTGGAATATTGATAGAGTCAAAGAAAATATTGGAACGAAAAAAAGACCATTTCCATCATGGAATGGTCTTTTATATTAAATATAAAGCAATCTACGATTCGTCACCGCTTCTTCCAGAACAGCTGCAGCGCCACCTTGGCGCACCATAGGGAGAACAGCAGGAACAGCAGCGCCCAGGCGAACGCCGGGAGCACGGTCATGTTGGCCAGGTTGGACGCGTCGCCCGCTTGCTTGGGCTGGGTCAGCGCCATGGTCAAGAGGGTCAGCGGACCGACCACGGATTCTTCCAGCACGAGAAAGGCGAGCAGCAGATAATAGAAATTGCGGACCTTATCGCCGAGGAAATAGAAGATCAGATTTACGATCATAAATATGATAAGCCACCATAATCCGTAACCGGCGCGAACGAAGAAGATGATCATGATGAGGGCTAGCACGGTAATGGTGATCAGGCCGGTAGCCTGTTTTTTCTTGGCATAGCCGTAGAACATCAGAATGGCGAACAGGGATGCCGACGTATAGCCTGCAAGCGAGACTACGATCGGACTCCACCCGCCGGAAGCCAGCATGGAATAGGTGACGCCGCTATGATCGGGATTCAGCTCGATGCTGAGCACCCGGCCCGACATGAGAAGGGTCATGGCGGCATGCCCCAGCTCATGGATCATCGTATCCAGAATACGGAACCAGGAAGAGAAGGGGATCAGCCTCGTCAGAAAAGCCGCGCCGGCCAGAAATAACAATGCTTTCAGCCATTTATTCATTCGAAGGTCCTTTCAGCATAAAGTCATTCGCTAGACTATCATTCCGTCCATTATAATACAGATGAGAAACATGTGAAAACACAGGTGGCTCCTATAGGTTAAATGGTATAATTGAAGTTGTGACGGAGGTTCATGTTCGATGAAAAACGATAAGCCTAACAACGACAATCACATAAATTCGATAAGACATACTACGCACGTGACCGACCAAGGGATTCGTTTTGCCGAATTCGAGCTGGCCGGTGATGAACAGGATATTCCACTGCTTGACAAGCGGCCGGATGACCAGGAACAGGAGATCGTTAATCCTAACGCGCAAGCGAAGAATTCCCTGATTGTGAAGCCGCAGCACCCCCTGGACATGAATTGGGGCGAGGACTTCCGCTATGTGACCAAGGAACAGCAATTCGTGCAGAAGGCGAGGGAACTCGCATGGCATGTGGAGGGCGAGACCCCTTTCGTAGCCTTCAAAAGCTATTGGCCGACCTACGACCAGATGGCCAGCGACCAGTTCAAATGGTATTTTTACTGGCGGGAGGAAGTCAGGTCCGGGCGGTACCCGGATACGGACCTTTCCTATCTTTTTGTCTATTTTTACGAGCTGATCCATGGCGTGGGCTGGAGCGATCCCCTGCAGGGCTATGCATTGATGGAGCAAGCGTGGACGGCCTACCGCAAGCGTTATGCCAAGCTGGATACGTATCTGCGGGAGTGGTTATATGATTTTATGATCGTGCATGGCCTGGATATGCCGATCCGGGAGACGTACCAGCGTTTTCCGCGCGTCTTATCCGCTGAGCTGAAGGAGAAGGAATGGAAGCGCCGGTTCTCCCTCCAGCCGGTGGAGCTGTCGTGGGAGCTGCTGCTCGATTTGCTGGATTATGACGTGGAGAAGAGCCGTTTTTACCAGGAGAAGGGCCGCAAGGACCTGGAACGGTACGCCCCGAAGGTGATTGCGCTCGTGGACAGTTATTGGGCCAAAATGAAAGGGCAGCGTCTTATCGACCGCTTTCAGCCGCGGCCCCGGCAGGTGAAACGGCATTTATTCCGCAGCGCGGTGTACGATCACGGGTTATACGGCCGAACCGTCGTGCTGACGGTGGTGTCCTTAAGCGAGCACGCTCCTTTGCGCTCCTATATAACCGGGCTGGTCCGCTTGACCGAGAATAAGCTGCGGGAATTGAGGGGCTTCAAGGGACGGCTGCGCGGAGCGGAAGCGGTAGAACCCGAAGTGGAAGAGATCATCACCCGTTATCTGAAAAAAGAGATTCAGGAGCAGATGGAGGCCGAGCGCAAGCAGAGCCTGCCTGAGGTTCAGATCGATACAGGGAAGCTGCGCCGCTTGCAGCGGGAATCGGACCAGGTCCGCGACATGCTGCTTACGGAGGAAGCCGGGCAGCAGGAGGTTGAAGCGGAGAACAGCCGACCTGCAGCGGAAATTGTAACGGATGCGGGAGCCTTTTCGGGCTATGGGGGACCTGCAGCAACTAACAGGAGAACGGGTGCGTCTTCAAAGGGGCATTCCTCTCCAAAATCCGCGGCGAAGAACCCGGAAGTGTTCCAGGCCGTGATGGATTTTGATGCGGTTATTTATGAAGAGATGCCAGTTCCGGAGACAGACCGGAATCAAGCTAAGGAGCAAGAAACGCTCTTTGAGACCGTGAAGGAAGAAAGGGCAATCGCTGCAGCGGAGGATGAAGGAACAGCACTGGCTGCACCCGAGAGTAAGGAACCATCCGTCCCGGCGGCTGGTAAATCATCTGAGGGTGCGGTGGTTTGGAATACGGACGGACTGGATGAGGAATGGCAGGAGCTCGGAGAGCGTCTTAAGCTTATACACTTGGAGGTTCTGCACGCCCTCAAGTCCGGACCGAACCGAACACAGCTGCAGCGGATTGCGGAGCAGGCCGGCTCCATGCCGGCGCTGCTGCTTGATGAGATCAACGAGGCCGCGATGGATACCGTCGGCGATCTGCTGATCGATGGGGAGTCCATTGCGGATGATTATATAGATATGCTGGAAACATTGAAGTCCGTATAACCGGACGGATTGACATCGATTGGAATCGTTAAGACTGTAAGATGCTTGAAAGAGGTGGAACCATGACGGAACTGAAAATACCGAAGCGGCTCACGACCGCCCTCGTGAACTCTTTGACGGCAGGGGTCGTGCCGCGGGTGGGGCTGGAGTTCATCGCCGTCGGCCGCAAGCCGGAGGTGGAGTCGATCCTGCGTGACATGGATAATATCGCCGAGGGCGGCGCCGCCTTCCGGCTGATTACCGGCCGCTACGGAAGCGGCAAAAGCTTCCTGCTGCAGATCATCCGCAACTACGCGATGGATCGCGATTTTGTGGTGGCGGATGCGGATCTGTCGCCGGAGCGGCGGCTGGTGGGCACGAAAGGGCAAGGACTTGCCACATACCGCGAGCTGATGACCCATCTGTCCACGAGAACGCGTCCGGACGGAGGCGCGCTGGAGGCCATTTTGCAAAAATGGATCGCCGCGATCCAGCAGGACATCATGCAGGAGACGGGCCTGCGCCCGGATGACCCTGCGCTGAACGATAAGGTGGAAACGCAGATTTATGCCGTGACGAACGGTATGCAGCATCTGGTGCACGGTTTTGATTTTGCGAAAGTCCTCGCTGCTTACTGGAACGGCTATAAGCTTGGCGACGATGACCGTAAGGGAGCTGCGCTGCGCTGGCTCCGCGGGGAAGTTCCGACGAAGACGGAGGCCCGCAAGGACCTTGGCGTCGGGGTCATTATCGATGACGACAATTGGTACGATTACATGAAGCTGTGGTCCGAATTTACGGCGGCCATCGGGTATAAGGGATTGCTGCTGTTCATTGACGAAGGGGTTAACCTCTACAAAATCACCAACAGCGTGTCCCGCCAGAGCAACTACGAGAAGCTGCTGACCATGTTCAACGACACGATGCAGGGCAAAGCGGAGCATCTGGGCATCTATATGGGCGGAACGCCGCAGTTTGTCGAGGATGAGCGCCGGGGACTGTTCAGTTATGATGCGCTGCGCTCCCGCCTGATCGACGGACGCTACGGCAGCAGTTCGCTGAGAACCTACACGTCGCCTATCCTGAAGCTGGACATGCTGTCGTATGAGGAGATTCTCATCCTCCTGCAAAAGCTGCGCGACATCCATGCCCTGCATTTCAAGTACGAAGCGCAGTTGACGGATGAGCAGCTGATCGCGTTCATGCAGACGGCCGTGAACAGGCTGGGAGCTGAGGAGCTGCTAACCACCCGCGAGGTGGTGCGGGATTTCATGGATCTGCTGCATACGCTGCATCAGCATCCGGAGGCCGCGTTTGAAGAGCTGCTAGGCGAGCGGGCAGCAGCGCAGCCGCAGGGCAAAGGGCAAAGCGATGCTCCTTCGGACGATCTGGACGATCTGCTGGCGGAGTTTGAGCTATGAGCGCGAACCCGTTTTCCAGACTGGCCCCGTTCATTCAGGAGTTTATCTATAAAAAAAGATGGGACGCCCTTCGCGAGGCGCAGGTGGAAGCCTGCCGCGTCCTGTTCGATACGCCCAATCATCTGCTGATCGCTTCCGGCACGGCATCGGGCAAGACCGAAGCCGCATTCTTCCCGGCGCTGACGGAGCTGTACAACGTGCCTTCCAGCTCGGTCGGGATCCTGTATATCGGGCCGCTTAAGGCGCTGATCAACGACCAATTCGAACGCATCACCGATCTGCTGAAGGAAGGTCAGGTGCCGGTATGGCATTGGCACGGCGACGTGTCCCAAGCCGAGAAAACGAAGCTGATGCAGAAGCCGTCGGGCGTGCTGCAGATTACGCCGGAATCGCTTGAAGGGCTGCTCATGAATCGTCCGAACGCCATCCCGGCGCTGTTCCAGGATTTGCGGTATGTCATCATTGACGAGGTGCATGCTTTCATGGGAGCCGACCGGGGCATTCAGGTGCTGAGCCAGCTGACTCGGATCGAGCGGATGGCTGCCTGCTCCCCTCGCCGCATCGGGCTGTCGGCGACGCTCAGCGATTACGAAACCGCAGCCGGCTGGCTGGGCGCAGGCACGAAGCACGCAGTCGAGGTCGTTTCGCCGCAAGGGGGGCGGAAGCTGCGGCTGTCGGTGGAGCATTTCTCCTTCCCGGATGCCCGGGACGAGAAGCAGGCGGAGCAGCTGGAGCTTGCGCGCAAGGCCTACTACGATTTCGTATACGACAACACCCACCTGAAAAAAGCGCTGGTCTTCACCAACAGCCGTTCGGATGCCGAGCTGACCACGCTCGAGCTGCGGCGGATTGCGGCCAAGCGCGAGCAGCGGGATGTCTTCCATGTGCATCATGGAAGCATCTCCGCCATGCTGCGCGAGGAAGCCGAGGCCGCGCTCCGCGAAGGTCCGGGGCCGGCGGTTGCGGCGGCCACCCTGACGCTGGAGCTCGGCATCGATCTCGGCGAGCTGGAGCGGGTCATCCAGCTGGGCGCGCCGTACAGCTGCTCCAGCTTCGTTCAGCGGCTGGGCCGCTCCGGCCGGCGGGGGGATCAGGCCTCCGAGATGATGTTCCTCTGTCCGGAGGACGAGGACGAGGAGGCCATGCTGCCTGCACGCATGCCGTGGATGCTGCTTCGGGCCATTGCCGTCATTGAGCTGTATATTCGCGAGAAATGGGTCGAACCGCTGGCCCTGCGGAAGAAACCGGTTGGCGTGCTTTACCATCAGACGATGAGCACGCTCAAGAGCATGGGCGAGGCCGAGCCGCCGGATCTGGCGCGTGCGGTGCTGACGCTCCCGGCCTTCCGCGGCATCGAGCCGGAGGAATACAAGGAGTTCCTGCAGTATTTGCTCCAGACGGATCACATCCAGCGTACGGAGGAAGGCAGCCTGATCATCGGCCTTGGCGGGGAGAAAATCGTGAACAACTACCGCTTCTATGCGGTGTTTAAGGACGATGAAGAGCATGTCGTCTATAACGGGTCGGAAGAAATCGGATCGATTACGACCGTGCCGCCGCCGGGCTACTGCTTCTCGCTGGCAGGCAAGCTGTGGAAGGTAGAGGAAGTCGACACGAAGCACAAGGCCCTGTACGTGAAGTCGGCCAAGGGCAAGGTCGATACGTTATGGCTTGGCGCAGGCGGCGATGTGCATACCCGCGTGGTGCAGAAGATGCGGGAGGTGCTCGCTGACAGCGCCATCTATCCGTACCTGGCACCGGGTGCGGTGAACCGCCTGGAGCGGGCCCGTCGACTTGCTCGGGAAAGCGGACTGCTGAAGCAGGTGGTCATACCGGCGGGCGGCGACTCCCTGTTCATTCTGCCTTGGGCAGGCAGCAAGCAATTTCGCACGTTGGAGCGGTTGCTGAAGCATAATCTGTCGGAGCGGCTTGCTCTCCGTTCTATCGTGCCGATGGAGCCGTATTACATGGTGGTCGCGGGCAAGGTCGATAACGAGACGCTGATGGAGGAAATCAAGCAGGAATTGGCGGACTGCGAGGACGCAGGCGCGCTTCTCGATCCCGACGAAGCGCCGTATCTCGGCAAATATGACGAGTTCGTCCCGCCGAAGCTCGTTCGCACCGCTTTTGCCGCCGACGGACTGGATCTGGAGGGGCTGGCAGAGGCGCTGGGGCTGGCACGTGGAGCAGCGGGAAGGGGAGCTGCGGATGGGTGACAAGGAAGAAATACTTCCCGGTGGGAATGTTAACGAAGTCGTACGTATCGGAAATAACGTTCACCGAACTACGAAATGGAGTTCTTTCGTGCATGACTTGCTCCGATACTTGGATAAGCAGGGTTTTGAAGGCGCCCCCAAGTTCATAGGCATTGATCATGTCGGTCGCGAGATCTTGTCCTTCATTCCTGGAGAGGTGCCGGGAAACCAATATCCTGATTTTAAACCCTATATATGGTCGAACCATGCCCTTATCCAGAGTGCAGCGTTGTTACGGCGTTATCATGACGCCGTACAGGGCTTTGCTGTAACTTCAATCCAACCAGAGGTTGCACATACCTCTCAGGCTTCGGGGGAATGGGACGATGAAGTGATCTGTCACAATGATGCCGCTTTGTACAATATCGTGTTTAAAGACGAAGTACCGGTTGCACTGATCGATTTTGATTTGGCTGCACCAGGTCCGCGTATCTGGGACATGGTTTATATGCTGTACACCTCAGTCCCGCTGGCAAGCTTTGCAATAGATTACATGACAGGGACATCGATACCTTATCGATCGGAATTGCATGCTGCGGATCGCACGCACAGAATATCGCTGTTCTTTAAATCCTATGGCATATCACCGCCTCCCAACTTGAAAGAATGGACTATAAGACGCCTCAAGGCATTATGCGATACACTTACAACCGGTGCGGCACAAGGCAACAAGGCTTACCAGAACATGATCGATGAGGGACATGTGGCCCATTACGAAAAAGAGATTCAATTTCTGCAGGCACACTTTGAAGAGTGGTACCGATGAAGGGTACGATTTGAAGAGTGCCTGCCTTTTTTCATATTATCCCTCCAAGGGTTGTGGAGCATAACTGAAAAAAATATTTGTAACCCCTTCCAAAAAAGCATTGTGTTCACCTCACATATGTGGTAACTTATGAACATAAAAACGTTTTTATCGCAAAGGAAATGGAATGGTTATATGGGTAAAGTAACGATCAAGGATGTGGCAAGAGAAGCCGGAGTCTCCATTTCTACGGTTTCGAATGCATTGAATGACGTAGATGTATTGAACCCGGAGACCAAATCCCATGTGCTGAAGGTGGCGGAGCGGCTCAATTACGTACCTAACCTGAACGGAAAGCTGTTGAAGTCGGGCAAGACCAAGATGCTGGGCTTCTTTACAACAAGCGTGTCAGGGCCTTACTTCTACACATTGGTGGAGTCGATGTCACGGGAATGTGACCGTCTGGGTTATGGTTTGAACGTGTTTGTGACGAAGGATAAGCAGGTGATCATGAGCAATATTATGGGCGGCCGGGTGGACGGCGTCATTATCTTCGAAGAGCTGAAGATCGACGACAAAGACATCGCTGCCATGGAGAAGGATAAGATCAAGGCCGTTTTCCTGGATCGCGAGGTTCAGAACGAGACGATGGGCAGCATCATATTCGACTCTTACGTAGCCGGTTATGAAGCAACCAAGTACCTGATCAGCCTGGGGCATAAGAAGATTGCCTACATCTCCGGCGTGGATACGATGTTTGACAGCGTGCAGCGGAAGGAAGGGTATCTGGCTGCGCTCCGGGAGTGTCAGTTCCCGATCGACGGAGACTACATACTGCAAGGCTATTTCGAGGAAGAGGGTTCCTATAACGCCGTCAAATCGTTTCTTCACTTACACCCAGGCAAAGTGCCGGATGCTTTTCTCGCCGGTAACGACGTGAGCGCCATCGGCTGCATCCGGGCCCTGAAGTCCCACGGATACGAGGTTCCGCAAGACGTCAGCGTCGTGGGCTTCGATGATATCGATATCGCGCAGTATTTTACGCCGCCTCTATCGACCGTTCGCAACCAGATTGCCAGACAGGGAATTCTGGTCGTGGATCATCTGGTGCGCATGATTCAGAAGAAAGAGAAGGGGAAGATTCAGAAGCTGCCGGGAGAACTGGTCGTTCGCGGCTCCAGTCATGTGAAGATAAATCGGAATGAACCGGTTTAGCTGAAGGGAACGATTGCGTCAAACTGTTTTTTTTAAATGATTTTAAAAATTAGGGGTTTTTTTCGCAAAAAATAAAAACGTTTTTATTGCGAAACGTTTTTGATCAAAGGGGGTTAAGCAGGTGAGCAAAACAGCTGCAGTTCAGTCAACCGGCACGGGAGCGGTTCAACCCACCGGGAAGAAGCCCATGGGGCAGAGGATCAAGGAATTCTTAATTGATTATAAGCGGCAATGGGAGCTTCAATCGATGATCATTCCCGGCGTCATCTTCATGTTCATCTTCTGCTACATACCGATTTACGGTTTGACGATTGCGTTTAAAAATTACACCGTTATCGATACGCTGGATTCCGCGCCGTGGGTTGGCCTGGACAATTTCAAGATCATTATGTCGGACAAGTATTTCTGGGACTCCGTCGTCAACACGCTGGGCATCAGCTTCTTGAAATTGGCGATCGGCTTTGTCATTCCGATTATTCTGGCCATTATGATTTACGAGGTTGGCATGGGGCGCTTCAAAAAATTCGTCCAAACCGTCTCGTACCTGCCTCACTTCTTGTCCTGGATCGTATTGGGCGGCATGCTCATTACTTGGTTCTCGACATCCGGCCTGTTCAACGAAATATTGCTTGCTCTGGGACTGATCTCGCAGCCGCAAAACATTTTGCTCGATCCAAGCAAGTATTGGTGGATTGCAACCCTGTCGGATATTTGGAAAGAGGCCGGCTGGGGAACGATTCTGTACCTGGCGATCATGGCCAAGATCGATCCTACCTACTACGAGGCCGCAAGAATCGACGGGGCCAGCCGCTTGAGACAAATCTGGAACATCACCCTGCCGAACATGAAGATGATTATCAGCTTGAATTTGATCCTGACTGTAAGCGGTTTATTGGGATCGAATCTGGATCAAACCTTGGTGCTCATGAATTCGCAGAACCGTGAAAAGGCCGAAGTCATTAACTCGTACGTGTACCGGATGGGTATGACGCAGGGAGATTTCTCCTATGCCACAGCGGTTGGTTTGGGCGTATCCATCATCTCCGTCATTCTGCTCGTTACGGCGAATAAGGTGACCAGTAAATTAAACGATAATCAATCCGTTCTATAGGTCATGCAGAAGGGGGTATAACGGTGAATTTCAAAGCAGCAAAAGGAGATCTCGACAGCCGGATCTTTGATACGATCAACATCATTTTACTGGTTACGTTTACGATCATCATCGTCGTTCCGTTATGGAACGTCGTCGTCTCATCCTTCAGCTCGGGCAGGTCCCTTGCCGAGGGCGGGTTCATCTTCTGGCCTACCGAGTTCTCCCTTGAGAATTATCAGGCCGTGTTCAGGGATGCCAACATATGGAATGCCTTCTTCATCTCGGTGGCGAAAACCGTGATCGGGGTCATCACGCACGTGTTCTTCTGTGCCATGGTGGGTTACGGCTTGAGTAAAAAATACGTCCGCGGCCGCAAGTTTTACGTGGCGATGGGCGTTGTCACCATGTTTTTCTCGGGCGGCATGATTCCGACATACTTGTTGATCAAAGACTTGGGGCTGCTAAACAGCTTCTGGGTTTATATCATCCCGGCTCTGTTAAGCTTTTACGACGTTATCATTCTGATGAACTTCTTCCGCAACGTGCCGGATTCGCTGGAAGAGTCGGCAAAGATCGACGGCGGGGGCGACTGGAGAATATTCCTGAGCATCTTCATTCCGCTTTCCATGCCGGCCATGGCCACAATTGCCCTCTTTAACGGAGTCGGGCAGTGGAACGATTTTATGACCACCAAATTGTATATCACGGATCAGTCGCTGTATCCGTTACAGATGATGCTGTATGAGATTATTGTGCAGTCCCAGACCCAATCGATGCAAAATATCGGTTCGGTCGCGATTCAGACGACGACCAAAGGGGTCCAACTAGCAACAATTGTCGTGACGACGCTGCCGATTGTTGTGATGTATCCAATATTACAAAGATATTTTATCTCCGGCATGATGCTCGGAGCTGTTAAAGAGTAGCGAAGCCGCAGCTCTTTAAGGGAGTGGAACAGAAGCAAGCCTGTAAAGACAAGGGTTTATTGAGAAAGCGCTTTTATTTAAAGGGAGGGTTACAGGATGTTGATGAACAAGGCTATGGGTAAGAGAGGACTTACGCTGCTTACGGCTTTGATGGCCGTTGTGCTGGTTGTGAGCGGCTGCGGCGGATCGGGGGGCTCCGGCTCCAAGAAGGAGAATTGGGTTTCGATCGAGGACCGGTATACGCCGGATCCGGAAAAGCCGGCTTGGCAGCTGGACAAAAAAGAAGAGACCACCGAGCTGACTTGGTACGTGAATGCGGACTGGTGGAACACGGATTTCGGCAAGGACGTTGTCACCAAGAAGATCAAGGAAGACCTGAATATCAATATCAAATTCATTACGGGTGACGATACCAAATTGAATACGTTTTTTGCCGGCGGGGATATGCCGGATTTGATCACGACGTTTGACTCGAACTCCCCGATCGTGCAAAAAGCGGCTACATGGGCGCTGCCGCTGAACGATCTGGCCGAGAAATATGACCCTTATTTCAATAAGGTAGCGGCGCAGGATACCCTCAACTGGTTCCAATTGAAGGACGGCAAAACGTACGGATACCCGAACTATTCCAATACGCAGGAAGACTATGACAGCGGCAACATTCCTGCCAAAACGGCATTTATCATCCGCAAGGACGTGTACGAGGCTATCGGCAAGCCTGCGATGGGAACGCCTGAGGAATTCCAGGCTGCTCTCGCGGATATCAAGAAGCAATTCCCTGCCCTGATTCCACTGGGCTTCAACTCCATCGGCGAAGGAACGGGCTCGCTCGGCGACGTGCTGCAGGATTTCATCGGCGTGCCGCTGGAAGACGAGAACGGCGGCTTCTATAACCGGAACCTGGATGAAGATTATCTGACTTGGGTGAAGGCGTTCAATACCGTATACCGTGACGGCGCGATCAGCGATGACAGCTTTGCCGATGACGGAACGGCTTTTGAAGAGAAGGTGAAGGCGGGCAAATACGCAACGATCATGCTGGACGGCACGCCGCAGCAGGGCGGAAACCTGCAGAGCTTCTACAGCAACAACAAAGGCAAAGAGTACATCGCAATTGACGGACCGCAAAGCACGGTCGGACATGCGCCGACTTTGAACCAATCCGGTATCACGGGCTGGATGATCAGCTTTATCACGAAAGAGAACGCAGACCCTGCCAAATCCATTCAGCTCTTCACGTACCTGTTAAGCGAAGAAGGACAAATGCTGATGAACTATGGCATCGAAGGTGAGACTTACCAAGTGAACGCGGACGGAACGGTGGAATTCCTGCCAGACGTGAAGGAGCTTCAGATGAACAATCCGGATACGTTCAAGAAGGACTACCGCATGGGCGAATTCATGTTCTTCGGACATGACCGCCACAAGGCGCTGAGCGGGGATGCTTTCCCGGATGCGATCAAGCAAATGCAGGAATGGGGCAAAGGCAAGCTGACGCCGCACTTTATTTTGGAGAATATCAACCCGGATCAGGGCACGCCGGAAGCGCGCTCCCTGACGGCCATTAATACGAAATGGAACTCCACGCTCGTCAGCATGATTCGCTCGAAGGACGACGCAACCTTCGATAGCCTCTTGAACGATTATAAAAAGTTCCTGGACGATAACAACTGGGAGAAAATCGTCGAAGTCCGAAACGAGAAGATGAAGGCGAACAAAGAGAAGCTGGGGCTGAAATAAGTTTGCGTTAATGAATGGAGGGGCCCCTTTCTTGACAGGAGAGGGGCTCTTTCCAAGTTATCTTCGTTAGGCCATGGGTAGGAAGACACAAGAAACCTGGAGGGAAACAACATGCTGAACATCACCATCTACCAATCAAACGGTGAAGAAGAATTATTCGTGAAGAAAGACAAGGCGCAGCTGACGCCCGTAACTACGGGTGCAGCGAAGCATAAGGTTGTCATCGATGAGGAGCAGACGTTTCAGGAGATGGACGGCTTCGGCGCGTCCTTCACGGACTCCGCTGCTTATTTGATCCATCAGGTGCTGGAGACGAAGCAGCGTTCCGAGCTCATGACGCAGCTGTTCGATCCAAACGAAGGGATCGGGTTATCCGTACTCCGCCAGCCGATGGGGGCATCGGATTACGCGCGTGACTTCTACAGCTACAATGATATGCCTGAGGGCCAGACGGATGTAGAGCTGGAGCAGTTCTCCATTGCGCATGACGAGGAAGATATCATTCCTCTCCTGAAGGAAGCGCTCCGCTTGAACCCGGATGTCAAGCTGATGGGTTCCCCGTGGAGCCCGCCCGGCTGGATGAAGACGAGCGGGTCGATGATCGGCGGAGAACTGAAACCCGAATACTATTCGGTATATGCTAATTATTTTTTACGTTACATCAAAGGGTATGAAGCCAACGGGCTGCCAATCTATGCAATTACACCGCAAAATGAGGCATTATACTCGCCTGGTCATTATCCTGGCATGATCATGCTGCCCGAGGCGCAGAGCGATTTCATCAAGAACCATCTGAAGCCGCAATTCGTAAAGAACGGCATCGGTACGAAGATTCTCTGTTATGACCATAACTGGGACAAGCCGGACTACCCGCTGACCGTATTTGAGCAAGCGGCCGACGCGGTGGATGGGGTTGCCTGGCACTGGTACGGCGGCAAGCCGTCGGCCCAATCGGAAGTCTTCGAGGCATTCCCGGGGAAAGAGGTTCATTTTACGGAAGGATCGGGCGGGGAGTGGATTCCGCCGTTTGAGCAAGCCTTCTCCAATGTGATGCGGACCGGAATCGAGATTCTCCGCAATCACAGTAAATCTTACGTGCTGTGGAATATGGCACTGGACGAGAAGAACGGACCTACCGTGCCGGGCTTTGGCAAAAGCACCTGCCGCGGCATCGTGACGGTGAATCAGCAGACGAAGGAGCTTACCTATACGCTGGATTACTACGCGCTGGCGCACTTTAGCAAGGTGATCCGTCCCAAAGCGCGGCGTGTGGCATCTACCAGCCATGAGTTCATCCGTTCGGTAGCCTTCAAGAACACGGACGGCTCGATTGCCGTCGTGTTGTTCAACGACAGCGAGGCTCCGGAGAGCGTGGCGATCCAGCTGCGCGGGGAAGAAGCGTTGCAGCTGGAAATGCCGGCCAAGAGCGCGCTGACAGTCAAGATGGAGAGCAACTGATTGGAGGCGGGGCCTCTATAACAGCAACTGATTGAAAGCTGCGACCTCTATAACTGAATGATAAAAAGCCTGGAACGATGGTTCCAGGCTTTTTTCTTTTTTTCGTTAGAGAACGGAACGTATAAACCTCTAGAGCTTATGGTCCTGATCTCGCAAGACAACGCTCCGTTCCGGTATACGGACTGCCTTCCGGGGATATCGATCGATGTTTTTATTAATGCGGCAGGCTATTTTATACTCGCCATTTCGCCTTACATCCTGTACCGGCTTCCTAAAGAGGGAAGCCTCTTTGCGTGTAGTTCTTGCATGACTGTCGCTGTGTTCCCGAAATCGTGCGGGAAAGTACGTTACGCTTATTCTTTTGTCAGACCGAACACGTAAGACTCCAGGAAAGACTTGAGCTGAGTGAAGGATTCCGGTCTTGCGCTGTATTTATATCGTTCATTCGGCATTTTGAAGTGCATGCGCAAAAGACCCGCGGTTTTAAGCAAGGAAAGGTGGTAGTGCAGGTTACTCTTGGAAAGTCCGGTCTTCTGCTGTAATTCCGTAAACGTGACGGGGCCGTCAGCGAGAATGTGCAGCAGCACGAGCCTCTTCTCGTCAGCCAATCCCTTGGTCATGCGCAGCAGTTGGTTGGTCGGCGTATCCTCGTCCTGCTGCTCATCGTCTACGGCATAACTGATAATGAGCTGTTGATTGCCCACTTCGTCAATCCGGTTTAACGGCTTGATGTGATAAGTAGGGATGAGAAGAATGGCGCTATATTCGTCTTCAAGATCGAGCACGATCCCGTTCGTTGCCTCATCGATCAGATCAATACAGGAAAGCTCCCGGCTCCGCTGCTTCATGCGGGCGGCGGAACGCCCCAGCAGGTCGTGAATCTCAGGCAAGATCGTATAGGCCCGGTGCCACTCCGTCATGATCTCAAGGCTCTGATCCCGGAATGTTTTCAGCCCCATCGGAAATCCGCCTTCTAGATAAGGCGCTAGGATTTCGTACAATTGCCCTTCTCCTAAATCGGCAAACCAGGCAAGAAAACGCTCGATGTTGTCTTTTTTCGGGCTGTCTACGATAACCAGGTGCAGATAAGCAACGATCTCGCACAGGTCCAGCTCTTCCAGCTTATCCGTAAAAGACGCGGGCAGATTCTTCTGAATTTCTTTCCTCCATTTATTCCCTAGATCATGCATTTGGTTTTTATTATCTGCATATGTGAACAAGCTGGTTACCAGCTCGTGAACAGGCGAATAGTCAACTCTGATATGAGTCATGATCATCCTCTCCTCCAGCACTCATTATTCCATTTTTATGATACCACATCCCAAGGAAAATAAATATTGAACTTTTTATTAGTTCATATATAATTGAACTTAAATATTTAGTTCAAAAAAATATGAACTAACGAGCGAGGGAAGAGGAGTGACTGGATATGACCAATTGGTTCGTTGTGGAATCTCTCATCAAGCAGCAGCAGGCGGAGTTGGATCGAGAGGCGGGAGAGTCCTGGAAATATACGCATGATCGGGTACGTTTGTTGGCACGCTTCTTTCCAACGAAGAGAAGGCAATTTCAGCCGGTCAAGAAAAGTGCTCGAAATTTGAACTAACGGGCACAAGGAAGAACCGATCCATATCCATCTACGGGAATAAGGAGTTGAAATGAATGGATCTTTTGGCTGAGAATCGTTTAAGCGAGTGCGCCGTACAGGTGCCTGAATCGATAATGTACAGCGAAGAAAACCATGACGAGCTGTTGTCTGCCGTGCTTAGGCTGCCCGAAACCTTAAGACAACCGATGTATTTGTACTACTACGAGGATTTCAACACCTTGGAAATTGCGGAGGTGCTGCAGATTGAGCCCGAAAATGTCCGGAACCGCATGAGCAGAGCCCGAAAGAAGCTTAAAATGATGCTGGGCAAGAAGCTAGGAGCGATACGGGACGGCCGGGAAAGAGCAAGAAAAGCTGCGCATTCGTCCCCTTGACTTCTTCCGTGAAATTCGAGTATGATTTCCAGTAACTTGAATAACGCGAGACAAAAGCAATGAAGAGAAAGAGTACCTTGGCAGCGTCTTTGAACAGAGAGCCCCGGCAGGTGAAAAGGGGTAAAGAAGGAGCCTCGGGAATATGGTCTCTGAGCTGTGCACCGAAACCCTGCTTGGGGTTGTAGGCTGTGCCGGAACCCGCACCCGTTAACGTGCTAGGGTATACACGCGATATATTGGCGTCGTACCCGAAGAGGTGAATGCCGCAAGGCATGAATGAAATTGGGTGGTACCACGTGAGCCATAAGCTCTCGTCCCTTTGGGATGAGGGCTTTTTTTGTTGTCCATAAAAAAGGAGGATGAACGATATGACGAACATTTTTATCGGCGGTGCCTGGCCTTATGCCAACGGATCTTTACATTTGGGGCGGCTTGCCAGTCTCCTGCCCGGCGACGTGTTGGCGCGTTATTTCCGCGCGAAGGGCGATAGCGTCCTGTACGTATCCGGCAGCGATTGCCACGGCACGCCGGTGGCGGTGCAAGCGATTCAAGAGGGCGTGACGCCGGGGGATATTGCCGATCGGTACCATGCGGAGTTTGCGGAGTGCTTTGCACAGCTGGGTTTCTCTTACGATTTATACACGCGAACCGATCAGGCGTTTCACCATGGCGTGGTACAGGAGCTGTTCCTGAAGCTGCTGGACAACGGCCATCTGTACCGTAAAACCGTGCTGCAAACGTATTGCGAAACCGATCGGCGGTTTCTGCCGGATCGTTATGTGGAAGGAGATTGCCCCGTATGCGGGAGCAGGGCCCGCGGGGATCAATGCGATGCCTGTTCCACGATGCTTGATCCGTCCGATCTGACGAACAGGACCTGCAAAATTTGCGGGAACCCGCCGGTGGAGCGGCCCACCGAGCATTTTTATGTATCGTTGTCGCATTTCCAAGCTGAGCTGGCGGATGATTTGAGCAACGCCCAAGGCTGGCGGGATAATGCCGTGCACATGACCCGAAGATACTTGGAGGAAGGACTTCAGGATCGGGCGGCTACGCGGGATCTGACCTGGGGCGTGGACGTCCCGGTTCCGGGCTTCGAGGATAAGAAAATCTATGTTTGGATCGAAGCGGTCAGTGGCTACTTGTCCGCCAGCAAGCAGTGGGCCGCGGAGACGGGCGGCGATTGGGAGCCCTTTTGGCGCAAGGGGCAGGGCGAAGTGACCGCCTACTATGTTCATGGAAAGGACAATATCCCGTTTCATACGTTGATTTGGCCCGCGCTTCTTAAGGGAGCCGGGGATTTGCATCAACCGGATCGGATCATTTCTTGCGAATACATGACACTGGAAGGGAAGAAATTCTCGACCAGTCGCAATTGGGCCATATGGGTGCCGGATTTGTTAAGCCGGTATCAGCCGGACTCGGTTCGTTATTTCCTCCTTGCAAACGGTCCCGAGAAGCGGGATGCGGATTTCTCGTGGAGGGAGTTCATTCACAGCCATAACGGCGAGCTGCTTGGCGCGTTCGGGAATTTGGTCAACCGGACCCTGGTGTTTGCGAACAAAGCGTTTGACGGGAAAGTGCCTGAGGGCAGCATATCCGATGAGTGGCAGGGCCGGGTGGAGGAACTGTACCGACAGGCCGGGGCGCTTATTGAGGAGGGTCGACTGAAAGAAGCGTTGGAGTTGATTTTCAGCGTGGTGCGCCAGGCTAACAAATATTTTGATGAACGGAAGCCGTGGATTCAGGTCAAGGAGGATCGAGCCGCCTGTGGGACCACGCTGTACACTTGCATTCTGATTATGGCCAATCTGGCAAACCTGCTGCAGCCGTTCATTCCGTTCTCTTGCGATAGGATCCGGGACTTTCTCTCGCTGGAGCCGCCTGCGTGGAAGTGGTGCCACGTTCCGGCCGACAGGCCGATTCATGGGGTGGAGCTGTTGTTTGAGCGCATCGATCCAAGCCGGATTGAGGAGGAGAGCCGTCGGCTGGGGGAGCTGTCCCTTTAATGGGGGAACTCTCCGCTGCCCATCCAGCGGGTCAGATCCAGCAGGAGGGTGGGAGCTATCGTGGTCATGATGCGATTCGTGTTCGTGTCTGAGCCCTGCGATGTGTGTAGAGATCAAGGAGTCTAGGGATCGAGAGTCGGGGAGTCAGGAAGGAAAGTATCAAGAGTCGAGGAATGAGGAAGCAGAGTAATAAGAGTCGGGGATCGGGGGTGCAAAGTATCAAGAGGCGAGGATCGATGAAGCAGAGTATCACGTCGGGAATCGATGGAGCAAAGTATCAAGAGCCGAGGATCGATGGAGCAAAGTAACAAGAGCGTGAGGATCGAGGAAGAAAAGTATCGGGAGTCGAGGAGCGAGGGAGCAGAGTAATAAGAGTCGGGGATCAAGGAAACAAAGTATCGAGAGTCGGGGATCGGGGGTGCAAAGTATCAAGAGGCGAGGATCGATGAAGCAGAGTATCACGTCGGGAATCGATGGAGCAAAGTATCAAGAGCCGAGGATCGATGGAGCAAAGTAACAAGAGCGTGAGGATCGAGGAAGAAAAGTATCGAGAGCCGAGGATTGATGAAGCAGAGTATCAAGAGTTGGGGATCGAGGAATCGGAGTATCAAGGGTCGGATCGATGGAACAAAGTATCAAGAGTCGAGGAACAATGGAGCAGAGTAGTAGGGGAACTTTGGCAATGGGCGAAAACTGATGAAGCAACGTCGCGTGAGTGATGGAGGTTTGCGGTTTGGATGGGTCTGGATTTGTGACGTTTGGAGGACAATGGTTCCGTTATTTCTATGTTTTTAGCCATATTGCAGCGATTTGAGGACAGGAGATCCGCTATATTCAAAATTTACTGGGATTCAACCGTGTAAAAGCTGAATTAGCGGATCCTATGTCCGCATTGGCCCAAGAGAGGCCCGAATATCAGTAAATAGCGGAACCAGTGTCCGCATGGACTCAAAAGGAACGAAAATCAGCGAATGGCGGATCCTATGTCCGCATTGGCCCCAAAGAGGCCGAATATCAGTAAATAGCGGAACCGGTGTCCGCATGGACTCAAAAGGGAACGAAAATCAGCGAATGGCGGGTCCATACCCGCTTATTGGCCCCAAAGAGACCCGAATATCAGCAAATAGCGGAACCAGTGTCCACATGGACTCAAAAAGGAACGAAAATCAGCGAATGGCGGGTCCATACCCGCTTATTGGCCCCAAAGAGACCCGAATATCACCCAATAACGGAACCAGTGTCCGCATCCGACCCAAAAAGAGCGACTTTGAGCGAGTAGAGCATCGGACGATGCGCCTTTGAAGCCTTATGAAGCGAGAGTACGCCGCTTGAAGACCAGTAAATACAAAGGGAGCCCAGCGGGAATGCCGCGGGCTCCTCTTCATTCAAGCTTTTACAAGATCAGCGATCCGTTTCGTGAATCCAATCCGTCAAGACGGCGTTGAAAAGCTCAGGCTCCTCGAACATCGGATTATGGCCGCTTTGCTCAAAAACGACCTTTCTCACGTTTGCTTGCAAGCCGTCTACGGCATCCCATAGCGACACGGGGCCGACCAAATAGTCGTACCGTCCTAGACCGATGAAGACGGGGATATCGACCTCTTCCAGGCAATCGATCAGATTCAGCCGCGCGAAGGCTTCTCCCCATAAATGATCCAAGACGGGCATGCTGGTGAAGACCCCATCCCACATCCAAGCCGCATCAAAGGCATAATCATAAAAGCTGTGGGCTCCCATCCGAATGCACATATGAGCAAACCGCCGTTCAGGCTCCCTTCGGATATCCTCCTCCAGCAGAGCGATATCCGCTTCGAACTGCCGTTTCCGCTCAGGGCTTGCCGTCTCATTGAAAAAAGCGATGCTCTGCTGCTGCCGCTCCGGACTATTGGAGGGTGCCGTATTCAGCAGGATCACCTTGCTGACGCGTTCCGGAAAGGTTTGGGCATACGCCAGCGCCATAAAGGCGTGTCCCGAATGCCCCAATATGATAAAATCCTCCAGTACCAGCGCTTGTCTTGCCCTTTCGATATCATCCAGAACCTTATTCAGCGTACAGTCTTCCGGTTCCAGTGTCCGAGGAGGCTCCACAAAGCCTCGATGGTCCAGGAAAATCAATTGAAATGACGTATAAAGCTGCTCCGAAAACAAGCGGGGGTAGTAAACGCTGCTTCCCACCACCAATATGGGCTTGCCGTTCCCGCGAATGGAAACATTCAATGCAAAACCTTCGCTCATTACCGTATCTTGCGTATTCATGTGTATCGTCCTCGTTTCGTTTTATATTTTAATCGCACCAGCCCCTTTCCTGTTCGGATTCCATTACATTCTCCATAGAACGTTCCAGCATTCTATATCACCTCGATTAACGTTCGTTCAAGCTCAGTATAGCATAGGAGCGCAGGCACTCGGTGTACCGGATACCAGGCTTTCATACATCGTGCGAAACTGCTCCCTGTGCACACGGCACGTGGCCGGGGCATGCTTGGAATGCCTGTCGACCCAATATGCTGCTGCTGCAAAAAAAGCAAAGTATACAAATTAGGACCGCTTCGAAAATCCACTTTATTCAGCGGTGTTCCGAATGGTCAGGGCAAGTGCAGGATAATCCGCGGCAATCGCGTCCTTGCGCTCGAGGATGCGGTCAAATTCAAAGGCCGAGCTGAACAATTCCGGCTCGGGCTTGAACGTCACGCTGGTTCCCGTCTCTTGAGTCAAACCAACCGTCAAAAGACCCGTCTGCGGTATGCCGTGCCGGTATTCCTGCCGGTATATGTTCCCGTCACGCCGAATTTCCACGGACAGCTGCTTGGAAAGGGCGTTGACCACGGCAATGCTGATGCCTTTTTCCGCGCCGGGAACCAGAAAGTGCGCGCTGTTGTTGAAGCGGTGGACATCGGTCAGAATCGACTGCACAACGGGGACATCGGAATTCGGGAGGGCCTGCACCGGAATGCCTCTTCCGTTGTCGGTTACCGTCACGCTGCCATCCTCATGCAGGAAAATGCCGATCTGATCGCCATACCCGCTCGTATGCTCCAAAATCGAATTTTCCACCACGGCCCAAAGCAGCTGATGAATATCAAAGCCATGCGAGGGCCCGAAGTACATCCCTGCATTGTTGCGGGTTTCCGACATCTCCAGGTAATCGCTGGCATCGAGCAGATCGCCGGCAGCGGACAACAGCAGCAGGAACGGCAGGCTTCGATGCTGGGGAAGAGCGTAGCGGCCCCCCTGCTCCTGGACGAGCAGGTCTGCGCCGAGCAGCGCCTTGAGATGATGATACAGCTGACCCGTCGTCCCCATGTTCAACCGTTCCACCAACTCGGATCCCGATAGCGGCTCCGCCATGACGGCCTTCAAAATATCCAGGCGCTGCTTGTTGCCCAGGGCAGCGAGGATTTTGGCCGCCTTCTCGGTATTCATGTCCAGCAATTGATTCAATCGGCGTTGCTGTGGCTCCCAGCGGATGTTTTGTCCGTTCAGGTGCACCTGCCCGGAGTAGAAGACAGAGCCGTCTTCGGGATTGGGTTCATTTATGGTGGGCGCTGTTGCGATTTCTTGGCGGTATGGATTTGATGCGGATGCAGGTTTTCGTTCCATAAAAGCTTGATAAACAAGCTGCTGCAGCTCCGCCATTTGATTCTTTAAGACATCCATCTCTTGGCTCAGGTCACGTGTCATGTGGAATCATCAACCTCACTTTAGAGTATTATGTTATTACGTAATTATTATATTACGTAATTTTATTATTGTACACCCATTATAAGGAGATCGTTGTTTGAAAAAGCGGCTTGTTTGTCTATAGTTGTTTTTTCTCTGTTGCTGGCACTCCGATCGGCTTACAATGAACGCAAAGGCTGGTGACATTCATTTGAGTGAAAGAATCATTCGTAGTTTTGGGCAGGGCGACATGCCTCTGCTAGGCGAGTTATATCAGGCGGTATCCGCCGAGAATGCGCTGTTCTGGTGGGTGGGTGACCGGGAGAATTGGGAAAACGTGTTCTGCGCTATCGAAGACGGGAAGATGGTAGCTAAGGGTCAGGTCGGGATCATAAACGTGATTCCGCCGGGATGTGCCCCGAACTGCAAGCATCATATTTACGTGAATCTCAAGGCGGTTCCGCATCGTGAGCGGGATTTCGACCTTTTGGACGAATTGTATCAGGTCCTGTATGAACGGGCGGTTGTCTTAATGAGGACTTTGCCGAAGACGTACGAGACGTATTTGTGCGTGGGCAATTATGTCCATGAGAGCGCCAATAACGCTTTTTTTACGGTGAAGAAGGGGTTTCAGCCGCTGGAGAACCTCTATGCCATGAAAAGATCATTGGAGGAGCCTATTCCTGCCTTGCCGTTAGATGATCGCTATCAAAATCGATTGTGGAGGATCGAGTCTGCGGAAGAGGAAGTGGAGTATCTAAAGCTCGAAGCTGAAATTTGGCCGGAAGCGCCGCTGGGTCTCGAACGATTACGGGAATATAAGGCGCATTCCAACTGGATCGCCATGAATGTTCTGGAAGGGGATACGATCGTCGGCAGTACCATGGCATGGCAGGAGGAGGGGGATGGCGTGATTGAAGATGTGTTTGTGCGGGAACCGTGGAGACGGCGGGGGATCGCCAAATATCTGCTTTGCCGTGCCATGTCTTATCTTCAGGCGCATGGGTCCGCCACGGTCAAGCTGCAAGTAAAGGCAGCCAATGATACGGCGTTGTCACTTTATCAGTCGGTCGGCTTTGCCAAAGACCAAGAGGAGCACCGGTTTTACCTGCCGCTGGAGCAGGAAGTCCGCTAATACAAAGACCACGCCAGGAACGAATCCTGGCGTGGTCTTTTCTATATGAAAATAGGAGTTATGAGGTTGATTCCTCGCCGCCGGATACATTCGGATTGGCATCCAGAATGCCTACCGTGACATCCCACAGCTTCGGCAGGAAACGGAGGGTCTCTTCGGCCCGCTGGAGCAGGTCATCGGTGGACGTTATGCCGAGATCGGCCAGAATCGCATCGAAAGCGGGTACATACTCCTCCTGAAATTCAGGAGTCCCGTCAACCTCCAAGATGTTGTGGCAGCGGGCGAAGGTGGCCACCATCCAGAAGACGGCTTCCCGATGGCTTCCGTTTAGGATCAGCTCGCGGCTGCCGTCAATGGCAATCGGTCTTGCTTCCGGCGTAATGTCACTGCTGAAGAAGAAGGGCGTCTTGGCAATCGCAGCAGCGGCGTAGAAGGTGCGGGCCAGTCCGTTGAGATGATTCATGGCTTGCTCGGCAGACATGTCTTTACAGCCCAGCAAACGTAACAGCTCCTCGTAGACCTCCTCTTGGTTATATTCCTTCAGCACGTCGCGAACTGCCGCATAGCGGAGTCTGACCGTGGGGTTGCGAAGCGCGGCGACCAGAAGCATATGGGTGGTTACGCCGGTAGGAAACAGCCACGAGGTCACCTGGCGATGCCAAGGAGCGGAAGGATCTATGGATTGGAGGCCGTTCAAGATACGTTCGCGCACGTTCTCACAGCGGCGGGTGACCCAGATCCGGTCGGCAAAGTGCCGCGAGACGTCCGTCTGCAACTTGCGCAGCTGCCCGGTCGGGTCGGACATCAGGGTGTCTACGCGGAAGCTGCCGGCCAGATGGTAGGACGTTAATACTTGCTCGGGCGAAGCTAGGTCCTGCCAGGACAGATAGGTGACCTCGATCAAGGCGTCCTGGTAGATAAACTTCCCCGGTTTCAGCGGGGGCTCCGGATCCGCGGTGACTACAACGACGTCAATGTCTGATGACGGAGCCATCTCGGCATCGTCCGGCTTGCCGACCGTGGAGCCGCTGAAATAGGCACCCATGAATCCAGGCTCCCTGCTGGCATGCTGCAAGACCCAATCCGTTGCCGCTGCTCGTGCTGATCCAACGTTCATAATCAGATTCCTCCTCTACCTGCATGGTGTCGCAGAACATAACAAAAATAATCCTGATTTTCATTCCTTCATCATTATATGGACTTCCCTCCTAATGTACAACCGCTTACAAAGGGGGCTTGGTCCGTCATCCACATAATAAAGAGAGATGGAGATGCATGGAAAGAAGATTAATCCTTATGGATGCAGGATACTGAAAAAGTCTCGATCCATATAAGTTGGCACCGGTCTCCGCCAGTGTGAAATAAAAAACGGACGTTCCCATACTCGCTGTCGTTCGGCGATCGGTAATGTCCGTTTTTGGCGTGATTCTCTATTCTATTCATCTGCAATCACAAGCGTTGTATTGGTTTTCTTGAAAGTTGGAATAAAGCTTGGATGGACGTTCGCATCCGTCACGATGGTATCGATTCTGTCGAGCGGAGCGATGGAAATGGTAACGTCTTTGCCAAACTTGGTGCTGTCCGCCATGACAATCACCTCTTTGGACAGCTCGATCATTTTTTTGCGCGTGATGGCTTCTTCCAGGTTGTAGTCGGAGATGCCTTTTTCGATGGTAATGCCGCTGCAGCAGATAAACGCCTTCAGCACATTCAGCTCATGAAAGTTGAAGATGTATTCATACGCGACGACGGATTGCTCCTCCCGCCGGATTTTGCCGCCGATCATAATCAGTTCCACGTCGCTGTCCATCAGTTCGATCGCAACCGGAAGTGAATTCGTAACCACCGTCAGCTTCTTCTTATGCTTCACGTATTTGGCGATTTGGTACGTGGTCGAGCCGCTGTCGATGTAGATGCAGTCGCCGTCATGAACGAATTCGCTGCATTTGCGGGCGATCCGGTCCTTTTCTTCCAGCTGGCTGACCATGCGCTCATCCATGGAGGATTCGCCGAACCGGGACTCCACGAGCTTCACCCCGCCATAGATCTTCTCAATCCGCCCTTGCTTGGTCAGGGTGTTCAAATCCCGTCGCAGCGTATCCACGGAGACGTTCAGCTCATCCGTAAGCTCCGTGATCTTCAGTACTTTTCGAATCGTAAGCAGCTCAAGTATTTTCTTTTGCCTCTCCAATGGAAACATTCGCTCACCCATTCAATCCGCATTAGTGGTTGATGCCTGTATTCATGTCTAGTTTACCGATTCGCACGGCCATGTTCAATACAATTACCTACATTATTCATAAGTTAGGCATCTGTTAAGGATGAATATGGTCAATAGTTAGTATTGATTTATGAATGATATATGCATAATTTACTTACATTTAACAGTTCCCATGATTCTTATTTACATATGGTTTCTATACTGAGGATGTGTTTAAGGAGGTGAGCCGTTTGCTGAAGCTAGAGCATATTTGCAAACAATTCGACGATAAAGTGGTTTTGGATGACATCAACGTAGAAATCGGCACGGGCGAGATTGTATCGCTGCTCGGTCCGAGCGGGAGCGGGAAGACCACATTGCTGAATATTATTTTGGGACTCACCCGAATGGATCAGGGGAAAATCGTGTTCCAGGGTCAAGATCTGAGCAACGTACCGATGAAGAAGCGGGGATTCAATATCGTGTTTCAGGACTATGCCTTATTCCCGAACTTGAATGCCTATGACAATATCGTATACGGCCTGCGCAATAAGAAGGGAACCGTGAGCGAACAAGAGGTCCGGGAATATATCGATTTTCTGGAGCTCCAGCCCCACTTGGACAAGCGGATCGGCGAACTGTCAGGGGGACAGAAGCAGAGGGTGGCCCTGGCCAGAACGCTGGTCACGAAACCGAAAATCCTGCTGCTCGATGAGCCGCTCAGCGCGCTGGACGGCGTGATCAAGGAATCGATCAAGCAGCGGATCCAGTCGATCGCCAGGGAATTCAAGCTGACCACGATCATTGTGACGCATGACCCGGAAGAGGCGCTGACGCTCTCGGACAAAATCCTGATCATCCATCAGGGACAGATTGCCCAATTCGGCACGCCTCAGGAGATTGTGCATCATCCGAGCAATGATTTTGTGAAGCAGTTCATTATCAAGCAGCTGCATATCAAACGGCAGAACATCTACAACCTGTTCGGTGAACAGTATGCGTAGCGCGAAGCCGGAAATGCGGGTTATCTTTACCGTTATCCTGTTATTGTTCGCCGTGTTTCTGTTCCTGCCGCTGCTCATATTGCTGATCCGGTCCTTCGGATCCGATCAGGGATTTACCCTTGGACACTATGCATCCATAGGGGCGAATCGGGAATTCGTCGCGGCGATCGGCAACAGCGTGAAGGTATCGGGCGTAACGGCCGTGATCACGACCGTTCTGGGGTTCATACTCGCGTATTCCATTCATTGCACCAAAATATACCGGCCCGTCAAAGGCCTGCTGAAAACCGTCATCATGGTCCCCATGCTGCTTCCGACCATTACCTATGGGTTCGCCATCATGTATTCGTTCGGTAACCAGGGCTTGATCACCCGGCTTGCCGGGCGCAATCTGTTCGATATCTACGGATGGAACGGGCTGCTCATCGGCTACGTCATTTACACGCTGCCGCCGGTATTCCTGCTGATTCATAACGCGTTTAAGTACATTGATAAAAAATTCATCATCGTATCCAAGTTAATGGGTGACGGCACGATGAGAAGTTTCATGAATACGATTTTGCGTCCCCTTGCGGGAGCCCTTGGCGGGGCCTTTGTGCTGTCCTTTATCTTAAGCTTTACGGATTTTGGCATTCCGGCTTCCGTCGGCGGTACCTATCCGGTCGTGGCGACGCAGCTGTACCAGGTGATGCTGGGTTCCATTCCGGACTTCAATCAAGGCGCTGTCATTGCGGTGATGATGCTGATTCCGGCCGTGTTCGGCATCTGGCTGCTGAATTATCTGGAAAAGTGGAATTTCCACTATGACAAGCTGTCGGATATCGAGCTGCCGCGGCAGCGCGTTCGGGATATCGCCTTCGGCGTGATGTCGTCGGCCATTGTGACGGGCAAGCTGTCCATTTTTGCGGTGATGTTCATCGCTCCTTGGTTGAGCAGTTACCCCTATGACATGACCTTCACGTTCCAGCATGTGCGGGATGTGATTCAATCGAGCGACTTGACGGGGGTATATCGCAATTCGCTCTGGGTCGCCTTCTTGACGGCGCTGTTCGGTACCTTGATGGCGTACTTATCCGCGCTGCTCAATGTGCGAACATCGTTAAAAGCCCGGTCCGCGGTAGACATCGTATCCATGATAACCAATACGGTGCCCGGCATGGTGCTGGGGATATCCTACCTGCTCTTCTTTAACGGGAGCAGCCTGAAGGGAACCTTTATCATTATCGTTCTGTGCAACATCGTTCATTTCTTTACGACGCCGTACCTAATGGCCAAGAACTCCCTGTCCAAGATGAATCCCTCCTGGGAAACCACGGGAGAACTGCTGGGGGACAGCTGGTTCAAGACCGTGTATCGGGTGATCCTGCCGAACTCGGCCTCAACCGTCATTGAGATGTTCAGCTACTATTTCATCAACGCCATGGTGACGATCAGCGGCATCATTTTTCTCGTATCGGCCCAGACGTCGCTCGTCGCCAGCAAAATCAAAGAGCTGCAGCATTTCGCCAAGTTTAATGAGATCTTCGTGCTGTCGATGCTGATCTTCTTCACGAATCTGATCATCAAGATGGTGTGCGACGCATGGCAGAGGAGAACGGCGCATCGCTAAAGCTGCCCCATCACGCCTGTCCGCTACGATGCCGGATTTGTGGTTGGGGAAAAACATACTCGAACACCCAGCGGAGAGGACGTATCGTACTGGAGAAGCCAATGCGTTCGCCTTTGTCTGCGGATTTCTACAGTCGGATTCATACCAATCAGAAGAAATCCGAAGACAACAGCGATCGGAGGTACGATACGGTATCGCAGCGGACATCAAGCACTGAACCTATTTTAAAGCCAATAAAAACATTCAAGGAGTGAGTTAATCATGATGAAGACGCTGAAGGGAATGCTGCTGTCATTGATCGCAGTCAGTATGGTGTTTGCTTTGGCCGCTTGCGGCAGCGGCAGCGCGGGGGAAGCGAAGAAGGTAGTCATCTACACCAATGGGGATGAAGAAGCCGTTGCGGCAATGGAAACCTCGTTGAAGAATGCCGGATATGAAGGACAGTATCTTGTCCAATCCCTGGGCACCTCCGAACTTGGGGGCAAATTGATGGCGGAGGGGAACAAAATCGAGGCGGATCTCGTCACCATGAGCTCCTACTTCATCGAAAGCTCGCAGAGCAAGCATTCGATGTTTAAGGATCTGGCCTTTGACGCAGGCGCTACCGATTCTTATCCGGCATATTACACGCCGATTCTGGCGAATACCGGCTCCATCTTCGTGAATACGGAAGTGCTGAAGGATAAAGGATTGCCGATGCCCACCTCCATCACCGACCTGACCAAACCGGAATTCAGCGGACTCGTATCGATTCCGAACATCATGGATTCTTCCACCGGCTGGCTGCTCGTTCAGGCCATTATTACGCAATACGGCGAAGATGCGGGACGTAAGGTGCTTCATGACCTGATCGCCAACGTGGGACCGCATCTGGAGAGCTCGGGCTCCGGTCCGATCAAGAAAGTGCAGGCTGGCGAAGTGGCGGCCGGGTTTGGCCTTCGCCATCAGGCGGTAGCGGCTAAAGCCACCGGTGCACCGATTGACTACGTGGATCCGGTCGAAGGAAACTTCTCGCTGACCGAATCGGTTGCGGTCGTGGACAAGAAGAATGCAACGACGGATCTGGCGATGAAGATGGCCGAGACCATCGTAAAGGATGCCCGCAAAGATCTGATTGCGAACTACCCGGTGGCCCTGTACGAAGGGGAGACCGTCGATGAAGTCAACAAACCTGCATACTCGATGACCTTCGAGAAGCCGCTGACCGTGGAGCTGCTGGAAGAGCATCAGCAATTCTTCAACGGATCCAAAGAATAAGCCGACTTAGGAGCGATGCGACATGAAAACCTACAAGCTTTTGACACCGGGACCTTTGACCACAACCAAGGCGGTAAAAGAGGAAATGCTCTTTGACCGCTGCACGTGGGATGATGAATATAAATCGATTACGCAAAAAATCAGATCGCAGCTCTTGGCACTGGCCGGAGCGGATCCAGAGCTGTATACCGCCGTGCTGATGCAGGGAAGCGGCACGTTTGCCGTCGAAGCCGTCATGACGTCCGCCATTTCGAAAGACGATAAGGTGCTGATCGTAACGAACGGCGCCTACGGCGAGCGGATCGTGAAGATGGCGGAGTACATCGGACAGAATTACGCGGAATACAAGGTGAATTACGATGAACATCCAAGCGAAGATGAGCTGCGGGCCATACTCCATGAGGATTTGCGGATTACGCATATCGCGATGGTTCATTGCGAGACGACCACCGGCATTCTGAACCCGCTGGAGATGATCTCGAAGCTGTCCAGGGAATATGGAAAAACCCTCATCCTTGATGCGATGAGCAGCTTTGGCGGCATGGAGATCGATGTTCAGGGGCTCGGCATCGATTACCTGATCAGCAGCGCGAATAAATGCATTCAAGGCGTTCCGGGGTTTGGCTTCGTGATCGCCAAGCTGGAGAAGCTTACGGCCTGCGAAGGGATTGCGCGCAGCCTGTCGCTCGACCTGTACGACCAATGGAAGGGCATGGACAAGGACGGCAAATGGCGTTATACCTCGCCGACCCATGTCGTGGCGGCCTTCTCCAAAGCGTTGGATGAGCTGAATGAAGAAGGCGGCGTCCCTGCCAGGTTCAGCCGTTATCGGAATAACAATCGACTGCTGCGGGAGAGATTGGAGCAGATCGGCATCCGGGCGTATATCACCGATGACAAACAATCCCCGATCATCACCACGTTTTTATTCCCGAACGAAGGGTTCAGCTTTGAGCATTTTTACGCTTATATTAAAGAAAGAGGTTATGTGATCTACCCGGGTAAGCTGACCGACGTGGATACCTTCCGCATCGGGAATATCGGGGAGATCTATGAACAGGATATCGAGCAATTATGTACGATTATTGAAGAATATATGGGGGTGACGGCACAATGAACCGAATCGAAGGCGTTATATTGGACTGGGCTGGAACGGCCGTGGATTTTGGATGTTTTGCGCCCGTGAACGTGTTTGTCGATATTTTCAAGAATGCGGGTATTGAGGTAACGATGGAGGAAGCGAGAGCACCAATGGGGATGCTGAAGATCGACCATATTCGTGCCATGCTGTCTATGCCGAGAGTGTCTGCGCTATGGGAGGCGAAGTACGGCAGAGCTTTCGGTGAGCAGGATGTAGAACGGCTGTATGCGGAATTCGAGCCGGCCTTGATGGTCTCCTTATCCGAGTACACGGACCCGATTCAGGGTGTCATTGAGGCGGTTGAAGCGCTGAAGGCGCAAGGCTTGAAAATCGGTTCCACGACCGGTTATACGAGCGGCATGATGGAGGTCGTGGTTGCCAATGCGCGGCAAAAGGGGTACAGCCCGGATGTTTATTTCACGCCGGATGACACGCGCTCCCAAGGAAGACCTTACCCCTACATGATCTACCGGAACATGGAGTTTCTTGGATTATCGGCTTCATGGAAAGTCATTAAGGTCGGCGATACCGTCTCCGACGTGAAAGAAGGCGTGAACGCAGGCGTGTGGTCGGTTGGCGTTGCTATCGGCAGCTCCGAAATGGGCTTGGGCTTGGAAGAGTTTCATGCCCTGTCAGAGTCGGACCGGGAAGCCGCGATCTCGAAAACCGAAGAGACGTTTATCCGTAACGGGGCGGATTTTACGATCCGGACGATGAGCGAGCTGCCGCAGTTGATCGAGAGCATTAACGGCATGCTGGCTGAGGGAAAAAGACCGGGCATTCAGCGCTAGGATGGTATTTAATGAAGAAACCGCGAATGGTATTCTTCGGTGCATAAGCTCTGTCTCGGTTTCTACTGTACTTTTTTGTTGACTTCCTTCATTGAGAGGGTGCTCACTTTAAACCTCAATAAAACAGATCCGGCAGAATTGCCGGGTCTGTTTTAGATTGAGTTAAGTTTCTAACGCAAATCGCTAACAATGAATGAGGTAGCATTTAGATTTCTTTATTCTTACGATCCCCAAGTGTTTTTTCCGAATGATCTACTAGCAATTTCTTTATATCTTTCAATTCGTTCTTGAGACTATCCATTTCCGATTTCAACCCTGAATTTGAAATAGCATTACTAACAATCAGGTAAATTAGTAAGTAATTTGCTGCTAAAATAATGATAAAAAAAATGAGCTCTTGTACTCCAACAACCATGAAGAATCCATCCTTTCAACAATGGAACTAAAAACCTTATAATTTATTTACTCATTCCAAAAACAATGTGTGTTTACAGAATATTCTAATTATAGCATGATTCTGAATCTAAACAGGAACATGTAGTTGATCTCTTGAGGGAAACCAGGTCAAGTGGTCTCATATCATGCATCCAACATTTATGTTCTAAACCTGAGTTCGCTCAAAGGGTATAGCTCACCAACATGGGCTTAAATGTGACCACAAAGCTGATCAGGGGTATATTCACCTCACCAAAAAAGAGCAGTCCGCATGGACTGCTCTTCTTTCAATTTATTGCACATACGTGCCGATAAACTCCTTCACTTCCCGGTCGTACCCTTCTGGATCGAACTGGCGTGCCAGGCCGTGGCCTGCATCGGGGACGATGAACAGCTTCTTTTGCTCCGGACCGTTCTCGTACAGCTCATACACCATCTCGGTAGGGACGAACAGATCCCCGCCGCCGTGTATGAACAGCGTCGGCGTCTTGGATTTCTTCACCTGCTCCAGCGCGGAGGCCTCGCCGAAGGAGTATCCGGCCCGGATCTTGGTGAGCAAGCTCGTGGATTGAACCAGCGGGAAGGATGGAAGCTTATACATGCGCTTTAGCTGATAGGTCAGCTCATCCGTGACCGAGGTATACCCGCAGTCCTCGACAATGGCTTTTACCTGGGGCGGAAGCTCTTCGCCGCTGGTCATCATCACCGTTGCCCCGCCCATGGACACGCCGTGCAGGACAATCTGGGCGTCTTCCCCTGTATGCCGGATGACGCGTTCAATCCATCTGAGATAATCCATCCGCTCCGGCCAACCGAAGCCGATGTAATCGCCTTCGCTCTTTCCATGGCCACGCGCATCGGGAAGCAGGACGTTGTAGCCCAGGTCCTCATGGTACATTTGGGCGAATCCGCTCATCTGCTCCGAATGGCCGGAGTATCCGTGCGCGATCATGACGGTTTTATCCGTAGGCACTTCGGCAGGTAAATAGTACGCATGCAGTTTCAATCCGTCGTCTGAGGTAAGACTCCATTCCTCGAAGCTTTGCTTGGCCCACCAATCCTTGCTATCCGCAAAGGGGTTGTCGATATTCGAGTTGGCTTCCAGGTCCGGGTTGCCGTTCAGGAAGGCCTTGTCGGCCCGGGCAATAGCGACGTTATAAAAGTAGAAGCTGGCTGAAATTATAATGATTGCTAGTAATGCGATAATAGCTGCAGACATGGTCATAATCCTTTTTTTCTTAATGATGTGTACCCTCCCCGTCAGTGTTGATCGCGCTGAAGGCATGCCGAGAGGAAGAATGCGCCGAATCGATAGCTTCCTTCCACCTATCATATCGTACGTATCTTGATTCATCCATATGGCAGATCACGTTCGATTCGGATGGCGTTACATCAATCTTATCGGTTGGGAGAACCTAATCCATAAGAACTGTGGCAGGAGGTGCGAAGAGAGGAAGATGAACAAATGCTTTATCAGCCTGATCCTTGCCGTCGTCACGATTTTCGGCTTGCCTCTGCCGTCCCATGCCGAGGTGACCGATTATACATCACCGAAAAAGGATAGTGCCCAGCTGCAGTATCAGGATTTGCTGATGCTGTTTCTGCTTCCCCATATCGATGAAGTGGTCAATCGGCATTATAGCCATACGTTGAAGGAGCTTCCGGTTGTTTATCCCTACTTCGTGGACGTGATCCAAGTGAAGAGAGTGAACGGATTCCGCGGCTTTCATTTCGTCATCACGCTGGAGGCCCGCCCGGTGGTCGGCCCCCATATCCCGGTGGGAAAGGACCGCCTTGTCTTTGAGGTCGCCCCGACGATTCCCGGCGGTATGGTGAAGCTGGTAGAATACAAGCATCTGAATACGTATGAGCTTCCCTCGCATTGGCAAGACATCGTGAAGTAACGGCGGCTGAGGCTCATCCATGTAAAAAAACAAGCAAACGCGGTGTTCGCGTTTGCTTGTTTGGCATGCAGGATAGAGTGCACTTATCAGGTGTAACAACTATCAGCTGCTCTAGGGGAACCCTATCGGCTCTCATAAACCGGCCGATCCGGCCCGGGTTCAGCTTGGCTCCAGCCGATGCCGAGCAGGACAACGATGGCGATGAAAGCGGCCGGCAGCACCCATTTCCAAGAATGCGCGAGCATTCGGACTGCCGGGGACATCAGGGCCAGTATCAGTCCGATCAGCACAACGCTGAACAGATGAATTCCCGGCGGGAGCAGAAGGAATACGATGTGAAAGACCGACGTGAACATCAGAACCGGGATAAGCGATGTTCCTAGCACGACGGCCGGATGGGTTAAGGTTTCGCGCGGGTCCCGGGTAAATGCCGCCCACGTCAGAGCCGCGAAATGTACCAGCAGCGGTATCGTGAATAAATAACTTGCGCCCGGCAGAAGCCAGGTCGAGCCGATGAGCAGCAGCAGGAACAGGAACGCGCCGCCAAGCAGCGTCTCCACTTCATTTGCTTTCCGCACAATCCAGCGGGTAAGTGCCACATGAACGATGAGTGTCACCAGGACAAAGCTGACGCTGTACAGAAGCGAATCATAGGTTGCGCCTGTGGGCTGCGTCATTTTGCCTGCCCACAATGCATCGATGAGCGTCCACAAGCCATAGCTGAGCGCGGTTGAGAGCACGACGGCCAGAATCGGAGTTCCGAGCCCGATCAGGCTTCCCTTAACGGTAAGCAGGGAGAAGCGGGCAAACAACCAAGCAAAAGCCAGCCATAGCGCTGCGATCGCCACGGTGAGCGGAATTGCCCATTGCGCAGGGTAGTGAACCAGCAGGCCAAACAGATTGAAATAGATGCGGTCGCCTGTGGAGGTCAGGTCAGCCAAGTCCAGGTTGCCAAAATGCCTTGCCATGGCGAGCGCATTCTCGCCTTGATGCTGCATGGTCTCAAGGGAGACATTCTCCGTGTTGTCCATCGGGGTATGGTAAGCTACCCACCCGTCGCCATAGGCAAAGTTCAGCCCCGGGAGGCCATGCTCCAGCGCCACCGTCAGATCGGTATCGTTCGGCAGTTGTTTGTAGAGATCCACCAAGAGGGAGTTGCTGACAGGATTGGATACGGCCCGGGCATATTCTTCAATGATCCGTCCATTGCTGTCGCTGGTCTGGAACATGAAGGACGAACCCTTCGATCCCCGGGCTTCAAAATTCGCAATCATGCCAATCTCACGGTGCGCCGGATCCTGAAAGAACACCTCGGCACCGAGCAGGCCTCTTTCCTCCCCGTCTGTCAGCAGGATCCAGATGTCATTTTGCGGCGGAGTTCCGGCCTGGATCGCTCTTGCCGTCTCCAGCAAGGAGGCTACGCTGACCGAAGCATCATTCGCCCCGGGGCCGGTAGGGACCGAGTCATAGTGCGACATCAGAAGGAGCGGTTTACCAGTTCCGGTTCCTTTAATGACGCCGAGAATGTTCGTAAGCTGCACGTCGGCGTCGACGTACTTGGTTGTCAGACGGTCATTAAACTCCTGAACCTCCGGGTTCAAGCCGAGCTGCTTCATCTGTTCCACCAAATAAGCCCGGACTTCCGCATTGGCAGGGGACCCCATCGGGTGGGGCTCTTGGGCAATCCGTTCGACATGTGCCATGGCGCGTTCCGCCGAGAACTCGGTTGCGGGTGCATCGATCTTTCTGGCTTCCGGCGGCTTCTCGAACCACAGCATGAGGGAGATAAAGAGTATGACGGCCAGGATGGTTGTAAGCGGCAGCCAATAAGGAGGTCTGCGGTCCGGCGGTCTGCTCAATTGAATTTGCATGATCAATACTCACTTCCTTTTAGGATCATTCAGGGTCATTCGCGGTGTGATCTTTCATCATATGTAAGAAATAGGCCCTTACACAGCGTAGTTCCAGAATATGACATGTGTCAATATAAGATTGAGAACGATGGCTCCTTACCCTAACAAAAGAGCCTCCATCAGAATGGAAGCTCCTTTAATTTATATTCGATATTCATCTGTTCATACCATGCGTTTAGTCCGGTCCAGAGCTGCTCGCAGAGTTCATAGACATGATCGATTTGGAGAAGCTGTCCGCGCATGACCAACTGTGCCAGCTCGTCATAACCGGAAGGTCGGGATGGGAGGGTAAGGGATTCCTCCAACGTCCGGGCCCTAGTATGATAAAAGGTTCGGTTGGCAAGCCCAATCAGCTTGGCCGTCTGCCAGGTCAGGTCCTTAGCGCCAAGCGGGAGATAGTTTAGGTTCCCGGACTGGACGTTGTTTCGGATTTTGCCCATCGTTTCGTAGGGCTCCCAAATCATGAATTCCCGCATCGTTTCTTTGATCGCCTCGTCCGAAACTTCAAGGGGCAGCTTCCGAATCTCGGCGAGCAGGTTCCCCGGATCGTAGATTTCCTGCAGGTGTACATAGGCGCCGGCTTTAATTGCCCAGGAGTCATCCACTGACGCGGCAGCCTTGAAGATGTCCTGTTTCTGTTTCATTCCGATTTCGATTTTGAATGGGGGATATATGAATTCGTATCCGGGCAGGGAGACTCCGTCCTGCGTAACAACCCGAAGCTCAATGTCCGAGTAAGGGCCATCCATTCCTTGCGCAATCGAACCGTACAGGCCGATGGCCAGAATGTCATCGCCGTGCAAGTGAAGCAGCCGGTCTTTGATGTGATGAATGATGTTCATTTTCTCTTCTCTGGTCGTAGCCGCAGGATAAGATAGCATAAGGAAATCCCCTCCGAAGAAAGTTAGTTATCTATATTATAGTATAAATAGAACGGGTGCATTAGGGGGTGACGGGTTTTTGAAGTTTAAGAGCGTTCTAACCGGGTTCGTCTTGGCGACGGTGATTGGTTGTTCTGGATTAAGCAAGATAGCTGTGCCTGAGGATCTGCTGGCGGAAGAAGATGAATTACGAATTCATTATTTCTACGAGGATGCAAATGCCGCGAAAGGGCCGAATGGGCAAACGCATGTTGCATGGTGGAGTGAAGAGGTCCGTATGTCCGATGCCGATCGAGAGGTTTTGCAGGCTGCCATGTTGCATAATGTAAGGGACGAGACCGGCAGGCAAAGGGCGGATGCTATAGGACTAGCCAGATTTCCGATTATTGTATTGGTGAATGATAAGGAAATCGTCTTGAAAACGGATGACTTAGATGATGTTATAGATTTTCTTAAAAAGAACAGGCAGGGATCATAATATTCCAATTCCCTTACCCCATATTATGGTAGTATATCCTTGCGGAGTGTGCAGGAGCTGCCGCATCCGCAGCCAATCTATAGCTGAGGTGAGAAGAGATGAGTAAAGCTGAGCAGAGTAGAGGTAAGACCAAGCAGGAATTGGACCGGGTTGTATTCATTGGCCGCACGTTTGAAGAGTACGCGCACATGTTTGATTTGAAGATGCCGGAGCTTGCCGGTAAAAGGGTGCTGGATTGCCCTTCCGGCGCGTGTTCGTTCACCGCTCACGGTTCGAAGCAGGGTCTCGATATAACGGCCAGCGATATTGCTTATGATCACAAACCGGATGATCTGGAGGCCAAGGGACTGCAGGATATCGGGCATGCCATGGAAACGATGGAGCAGGCAAAAAGCAATTATGTCTGGGATTATTACGGGGATGTGGAGGGGCTCCGCCGGCATCGCGAGCAAGCGCTCCGCGATTGCGTTAGGGATATGCGGGAGTTTCCGGATCGCTATGTCGCTGCGGTACTGCCGGAGCTGCCTTTTGATAACGAACAGTTTCACCTGGTGCTGTCCGCCCATTTTCTGTTCATGTACAGCGACCGATTGGACTATGACTTTCATGTCCAGACGGTTCGGGAGCTGCTGCGAGTGGCCTCGGAAGAGGTGCGCATCTTCCCGTTGACCGATTTATCGGGGAGCCGCTACGTCCATTTGGACCGTCTGATTCATGAGCTGGAGGCAGAAGGCTTGCGGGTAGCGGAAGTTAAAGTACCCTATGAGTTTATGAAGAACGGCAATTCGCTGCTAAGCATTCGCAAGATATAGAAGCTTGAGAAGGCAAGAAGCGAGGAAGCCGGCAATGTGCCGGCTTCCTTTTTCTCTGGGGATGGTGATTATCGCCAGATCAGCAGGGTGTGCCGTGTTCACGTTCACTGACCCAATGTATGTTCCTGTCTTATAGAAGCACGGAGAATGGTTTTCATGGTGGAGGACAAATGACAAAAACTCAATATTGATATGATGAGGTTGTTTGCTATAATGTGTTCAACAGAGAGGGGGCGTGAAGGTGGGCAGCGGGCGAAAACGGAATCCCGTTGCTCATGGAACCTATGTCACATGACCAACCATTAACAAAAGAAGCCATATTGGACGCGGCCGAGCAGACGCTTCGACGTTATGGCCCAGACAAGACTTCGGTTGTCGATGTGGCCAAAGCGCTGCAGGTGAGCCACGGCTCGCTTTATCGGCATTTTCCCAGCAAGGCCGCTCTCCGAGAAGCCGTCACGGAGCGGTGGCTACAGCGGATCGCGGATCCGCTGCAGATCATAGCAGACGGGACGGACGGCAGCGCCACCGATCGCTTGCGGTTATGGACGGATACCCTGATCCGGGCTAAGCGGACTTACGTTCTCGAGGATCCCGAGATGTTTGCCATGTACGCGTCCGTGACGCTGGAAGCCGTCAAGATCATTGATACGCATGTGAATTTGTTAATCGGGCAGATCACCCAGATCATGGATCAAGGGATGCGTGCCGGTGAATTCAAGCCAGGCCGGCCGGAGTCGGCGGCGAAGGCTTTTTTCATGGCCACCTCCTTGTTTCACCATCCGGCCCATGCCTATCAATGGACTTCGGATGGGATCGAAGCCGCCTTTGAGTCGGTGTGGACGTTACTGTTGGCCGGGATTTCGACGAACGGTTAGCAGAGATAGGGATATGGCCAACCGCCTTCATGCAGAATGCGGCAGGGCACTTTGGGAGCTAGCATGATGAGATCATTCCTTATGTAAAAAAGATGCTATTCTTGGCGAAACTCGCATGGGATAGCGTCTTTTTTGTTTTGATTCGTTTACAAATGACAAAATTATAAATCTGTCACTTGTAATTTGTTATAAAGCGACATATAATCAAGTTACTAATAAGAGATTGCCGATCAGAACATCCATCTGGGGAGAGATTCGTGTTTCTCAATTCATATGCGGGAGGTTTTATCATGACAAAGGGCTTATCGGGCAAGGTAGCTATCGTAACGGGAGCATCCAGAGGCATCGGGCGTGAAATTGCAGAGAGACTTGCGGAGAACGGAGCCAAGGTTGTCGTAAACTATGCAAGCAGTCCGGCTAAAGCCGAGGAAGTGGTGGGCCGCATTAAGCAGGGCGGCGGCGAAGCCCGGGCCATTCAAGCCGATATTAGTCAGGTAGCGGAGATCGAACGGCTGTTTCGTGAAACGATCGAAGCCTATGGCGGAATCGATATTCTCGTGAACAATGCCGGCATCATGACCACCAAGCCGATTGCGGCCATGACGGAGGAGGATTTCGATCAGCAGTTTGCGATTAACGTGAAGGGGACATATTTTGCGATCCAGCAGGCTTTTCGCCATATGAATTCGGGCGGACGCATTATCAATTTCTCGACATCGGTCGCTGGGCAGATGTTCCCGACTTACAGCGTGTATGCAGGGACGAAGGGAGCTGTGGAGCAGTTTACGCGTCAGTTGGCCAAGGAGTTCGGGCCCAAAGGGATCACGATTAACGCAGTGGCGCCCGGTCCGGTTAATACGGAGCTATTTACCGTTGGCAAATCGGAGGAACAGATTGCGGGGATTGTCAAAATGAATGCCTTCGGACGTCTGGGGGAACCGGATGATATCGCAGGTGTCGTGCTGTTCCTGGCAAGCGAAGAGTCGAAATGGATCACGGGTCAAACGCTGCGGGTGAACGGCGGGTTTGTATAATATCGCCTCTATTTCGATGGCGAAAAATAAAAATGCACCGGGATTCCGGTGCATTTTTTTGAAATACAGCAGACCACTTAAATGGTCATAATGACCTGCAACACATTTTTCCATAGAGGGCGCTATTTCCCTCAAGACCCTCAAAACACTTTAAGCCCCTCAAGGCATCCTTAGTCCAGGTCCTTCCACTTCAGGTCCAGTGTCGGAGGCGTGTAGCTATCCATAAGCTCTAACAACTTGAGCGGATCATCGGACATGTTGATCAGGTTCAAGTGAGAGGAGTTGGAGAAGCCCTCGGTAATGCTGTACTGAATCAGCTTCATGAACGGTTCGAAATAATCGCGGATACTGAGCAGCCCGATCGGCTTCTGATGAATGCCGATTTGCGACCAGCACAGCACCTCGAACAATTCCTCATAGGTTCCAAAACCGCCCGGCATGGCGATAAACCCGTCGGCCAGCTTGCCCATCGTCGCTTTGCGTTCATGCATGTCGGCGACTTCAATGAGCTGGGTCAGCTCGGTATGTACGATTTCCCCCTTGAACAGCCCTCTCGGCATGACCCCGATCACTTCGCCGCCATTTTGCAATACGGCGTTGGCTACTTCACCCATCAATCCGATGTTGGAGCCGCCGTACACTAATTTGTATTGGTTGTGGGCAATATGCCTGCCAAGTTCGGCCGCTTTTGCTTTATAGTCCGGATGCTCGCCCATGTTCGATCCTGCAAATACGCATATGGATTTCAATTTGCACACTCCTTACCCAGATGTTGATATTTCGTTCGAGTAATTATACTATATATAGTGATTTATGTCATGGAATGCTCGGCATATCCTTTCGGCGCCGACATGGCACCTTTTTATTTTATGGCATGCATGTTCGTTTTATCATGGATTTAATCTCGGATTGTGTAAAAAGAAGGATGCAGTCATCCCAAGAAATCGCGGAGGTAACACACGTCATGGATATGAATGAAGCGCAGCAATGGATTAAACAGTTCTACGGTGAAAGAGGCTGGGCCGGGTACGGTCCCTTTATCCGGGTTGGATTTTTGATGGAGGAAGCAGGGGAAACGGCGCGCGCCGTACGCGCTTATGAGATCGGCAGGGACCGCCCCGATGAGGAGGTTCAGTCGAGGGAACGGCTCAAGCAGGATCTGGTCGAGGAGATCGGCGACGTGCTCGGCAACATCTCGCTTCTGGCGGATCTCTATGATATTTCGCTGGAAGAAGCGTTTACGGCGCATCGGCAGAAGCTGTTGAAACGGTTTGGTTCTTAAAGGGGACAGGCTAGTGCCTGTTCCCATTCAGTTGTGGTAGTCCTTCGGAATGCTTTATAGGCGAAGGATGCTGCAGGCGCAAAACTTATGAAGTAAAAGGCTGCTCCAGGTTCCCAGACCTTTTGGAGCAGCCTTTTTTTGAATATGATAAATCGTTATGAAATCCTAGGATACCAACACCTTGCGGAATTCCTGCGTCAGCAGCGGGACGACATCGAACAGATCGCCGACGATGCCGTAATCGGCAACTTTAAAGATGGGCGCCTCCGGGTCCTTATTGATGGCAATGATGACCCGGGATTGGCTCATACCCGCTAAATGCTGGATCGCGCCGCTAATGCCGCAGGCAATATAGATCTCGGGCGTGACGACTTTGCCGGTCTGCCCGATCTGGAGCGCGTAATCGCAGTAGCCGGCATCGCAGGCGCCGCGCGATGCGCCGACCGCCCCGCCGAGCAGGTCGGCGAGCTCCTCCAGCGGCTTAAAGCCGTCCGCGCTCTTCACGCCGCGCCCGCCGGAGATGACGATTTTGGCTTCCGATAGGTCGATTTTTCCCGTGGTTTTGCGGACAACGTCCTTTATCACGGAGCGCAGGGAAGGAGCCGGGTAAGCGATGTCCTCAATGCCGGCGCTGGCGCCTTCGATGGCTTCCGCGGCGGGAATATTGTTCGGTCGAACCGTGACCACCCACGGTCCGTTCTGAAAGACGCGTTTCTCAAAGGCTTTACCCGCATAGAGCGGACGCGTGAATACCGCTTCTCCGCCTTCGTTGTCAATGGCGGTGACGTCGGAAATCTGTCCGGCATTCAAGGAAGCGGCCACCAGCGGTGCCAAGTCGCGGCCGATGGCCGTATGTCCGAAGAGGACGGCATCGGGCTGTGCCTGACGGATTACCGCTTCGATGGCGGCCATATAAGCTTCGGGATTATAGCTCTCCAGATCCTCATGCTCGACGGTATAGATGGTATCGGCACCATAGCCGTTCAGGGCCGATACGGCCTCCGTAATGTTGGAGCCCGCAACCAGAATACGGATGCTGTCGCCATCTTCTGCAATTAAACGGGCAGCGCCAAGCGTCTCGAGAGCAACCTGACGCAGCTTCCCATCCCGGTTTTCGGCATACACTAATATCGTTTTGCTCATATCATAACCTCCTAAGATCCATTTGGGGTTGAAAGTAAAGAGAGTTTTACGATGTCGGCCAGCCTGAGCGTCCAAAGCGAATGCGGGTCATTCCTACAATCGCTGCTGCCCCCGATTTCCAAGACGCATTAAGCGAAAAGCGTGCATGACGGACATCCCGTAAACCATACAATCAGAATACATAAGGCACGATGGCAGGGGCTCTGCCGCTGCCATGTAACCGCATTCAACAATGAGAATCGAAGGAATTCACAGGTTCAATTTGTCCTTTTATTAAATCACTTTCGACTGCGTCCGCAGCAAGGATACCAGCTCATGCGCCACTTCGGCAGGCTCCCCCTTCAGAATACGCCCGGCGCTTCGCTCCGGCGGCAAGGACAACTCGCTTTGCTTCGTTGCCGGCTGAATATCGGGTTCGGATAACCCGAGATCATCCAGGCTCAGCGTCTGAAAAGGCTTCTTCTTGGCCTTCATGATGCCCGGCAGCGACGGATAACGGGGTTCGTTTAATCCCTGCTGTGCGGTGAAGATGGCCGGCAGCTGGACTTCAAGCACTTCCAGATCGCCTTCCGCATCCCGGTGCACTTCAGCGGTGGTCCCGTTCAGGGTAAGCTTGGTAATGGAGCCGGTGTGCGAAATGCCGAGAAGCTGTGCCAGGCGGATGGCCACTTGGCCCGAGCCGCGGTCCACGGAGAAGTTGCCGCCGAGGATCAGATCCGGGCTTTCCTTGGACAAATACGCATGCAGCACCTTCGATACCGCATATTCATCGTCCGGAATCCGTTCGTCGGAGATCAGCACCGCATCGTCCGCCCCCATCGCAAGGGCGGTCCGGAGGGCTTCTGCCGTACGGTCGGGTCCGACCGACAGGAGCGTCACGCTGCCGCCGTGGTCATCCCGAAGCTTCACAGCTTCTTCTACCGCATATTCGTCATACGGATTGATGACGAATTTCACCCCATCCTCGGCAATCGATCCGTTCTCAATCGTGATTTTTTCCTCCGTGTCAAAGGTCTGTTTAAGCAATACCACAATCTTCATCGGTTAAACTCTCCCTTCAATATGAATATCAGCAGGACTTATTGTCCGCCGGAAACACCGCTCAGAAAAAAGCTTAGCGTCTCATCCGCTTGATCGGACAACGAATATTTACGGCCGGAGATCAGCCAAGAGGTTACCGCTTCGTCCATCGCGCCAAAAATCAGGTTGCGGACCAGCTTGACGTTCAGATCGGAACGGAATTTCTGTTCTTGGATGCCCTGTTCCAGGATATTCTCGATCAGTACGATATATGGCTTGAGCGCGCTGCCGATTTCCTTGCGCAGCTCCAAATCGCTCTGCCGCAGCTCAATCTGCGTGACGTATGCAAGTTCGGGATTGCTCTCCAGCTCCGAGAAATGGATGCTGCACACCGTCCGTAGCGCTTCCACGGCGTCCGTGGTTCCTTCCACGCTTTCGTGGAATTTGCCGACCAGCTCCCCAAGCTTTTCTTGGAACAGGCGGATCAGGATATCCTCCTTCCTCTTAAAGTACAGATAGATGGTGCCGTCGGCCACGCCGGCAGCCTTGGCGATCTTGGATACCTGGGACCGGTGATAGCCGTTTTCGGCAAAAACTTTCAGGGCGCCCTGGAGGATCAGGTGGTATTTTTCATTTTTTTTACTTGTCATATGCTCACCCCGGTGTTAGAATACAGTTAAAATTATGAATGAATACTCATTCATTTCTTGTATCCATCATAAAATACGTTCATGTCATTGTCAACGATGGGTTATCGATGACGCGTAAAATGGATGAAGCAGACCTGGAAGAGCAGCAAAATAAGGCGTTCATATCAGAGCAATAGACGGCAGTTTAACCGGAAGAAACGAATAGCTGGGTATCCGAAAGGCAAGTACACAAATACGGATGTAGCGTTGTACAGATGAAGAGATGCAGCTAGCAGTCATGATGTTCGGTTTAGAGTGGTCGGCACGGCACGATGTGGAGGTCTTATTTTTGTCTCTATAATGAAAGCGCTTCATATATTGTCCCAATCTTGACACAATGACGAGCCGGTTTTGGAAGGAGTGACAGGAGCTGTAGAATTGGACGCTGCAGAGACGAAATGAAGGGTGTGGAAGAAGGATCTTTTAACGCAAGGGGCTGAGAGGGATGATTCCAACATTAATCAACGCGCTGCTCTTTGTCTTGATCACGGGCTGGGCAGTGTACATGTTCGCCACCGTGGTGTATCGCCGTTACCTGTATATCCGTTTGGGCAAGCCGGCGAATCTGAAGAAGGATCTGAAGGAGCGCCTGAGCCAGTTCGCCATCCAGGTGTTCGGACAGAGCAAGCTGTTTAAGGACCGCAAGAGCGGCATCATGCACTTTATCGTGTTTTACGGATTTATCATTTTGCAGTTCGGGGCGCTCGATATCATCTGGAAAGGGCTATCGGGTCACAGCTTGCCGATTCCGGGCCATGCGGGCTTCATCCTCATGCAGGAGATTACGGTTGCGCTGATTCTGCTGGCCATCGGTTATGCGGCATATCGCCGCTATGGCGAGAAGCTGAAACGGCTCAAGCGGGGCTGGAAGCCAAGCATTGTCGTGTTTTTCATCACCACGCTGATGGCTTCGGTGCTGCTGACGATGGCCTTTGAACGGCTCATGGAAGGTCTGGCGTGGTCGGCCATGGCACCGATCTCCTCAAGTATCGCGGCCGCGTTTGCCTGGATGCCGCCGGTGGCAGTAACGGTGTGTTATTACGTGTTCTGGTGGCTTCACTTGCTGATTCTGCTGTCTTTCCTTATTTATGTGCCGCAATCGAAGCATTTTCACCTCATTACGGCGCCGATCAACATTCTGGTTCGTCGCACGGATCCCCCGGGCAAGCTCAGTAAGCTAGACCTGGAGGATGAAGAAGCCGAGGAATTCGGAGTAGGCAAAATCGAGGACTTCACGCAGAAGCAGATGCTGGATTTCTATGCCTGCGTTGAATGCGGACGATGCACCAACGTGTGCCCGGCCTCGAACACGGGCAAGCTGCTGTCGCCGATGCACATGATCGTGAAGCTGAGGGATCATCTCACGGAAAAAGGTGCCGCGCTCACCTCCAAATCGGCGTGGATGCCTGCCTCCGTGTTTGGGTCGCCGGGCGTCCACTCCATGGGCGCAACGGATTTGGCGCTTGTCGGCTGGAAGGGCGAGGGCATCACCGACATCGGACCGACGATGGATGTGCAGAAGCGTTCCTGGCACCAAGTCGAGGGCGTAGACCCGAAGGATATTCAATTGATCGGCGGCGTCATGACCGAGGAAGAGATTTGGGCGTGCACGACCTGCCGCAACTGCGAGGATCAGTGTCCGGTCGCAAATGAGCATGTCGACAAAATCGTGGATCTCCGGCGACATCTCGTTCTGATGGAGGGCAGCGTGCCGCAGGAAGGCCAGCGAGCCATGCAAAACATCGAACGACAAGGCAACCCTTGGGGAATCAGCCGCGCGGACCGGAGCAAGTGGGTGAAGGAGGTTGACCCGGAAGGGACATTGGATCTGAAGATCCCGACCGTGAAGGAAAATCCGGACTTCGACATTCTGTTCTTCGTCGGTTCCATGGGTTCCTACGACAATCGCAGCCGCAAGATCACCCGGGCCTTCGTCCGGCTCATGAATGAAGCGGGCGTCAACTTCGCCATTCTCGGAAACGAGGAGAAGAACTCGGGCGACACTCCGCGCCGGATGGGCAATGAATTTCTGTTCCAGCAGCTGTGCATGGAGAACATCGAGACGTTTCAGAAATACGATGTGAAACGAATCGTCACGGCTTGCCCGCATACCTTCAATATTTTCAAGAACGAATATCCGGAATTTGGACTGGAGGCTGAGGTCGTCCACCATACGGAGCTGCTGGATCAACTGGTGAAGGAAGGGCGTCTTAAGCCCAAGTATCAGGTTCAGGAGAAAATCACCTATCATGACTCCTGCTACCTGGGACGGTATAACGACGTATACGATCAGCCGCGCAGCGTGCTTCGCGCCATTCCCGGCGTCGAGCTGCTGGAGATGGAGCGGAATCGCGAGAACGGGATGTGCTGCGGCGCCGGCGGCGGTCAGATGTGGATGGAGGAGGACGCAGGCAAGCGGGTGAATCTGGCGCGTACCGAGCAGGCGCTGGCCGTATCTCCGACGATGATCAGCTCCGCCTGTCCGTTCTGCCTGACGATGCTGGAGGACGGCACGAAGCTGAAGGAAATGGAAGAAAGCGTGAAAACGCGAGATATTGCGGAAATTCTGGAGTTATCCGTATTCGGTCTATCCGAAATCCATGAACAGGAGGTCGTTGTGCAATGAGTAATACCATTACCAAAGAAGCCGTCAGCGGTTCCGGGGTCGCAAGTCGAAACATCACTAAAGCCGCCGTGATCGGCTCGGGCGTCATGGGATCGGGGATCGCCGCCCATCTTGCCAACGCAGGCATTCCCTGCCTGCTGCTCGACATCGTTCCGAATTCCTTGACCGCCGAGGAGGAGAAGGCCGGCCTGACGCTGGATCATCCGAAGGTACGAAACAGGCTTGCCGCCAAAGCGATTGCGGCTCTGCCTAAATCAAGCACCGCTCCGCTCTACAGCGCTGATTTTGCGGGCCGGATCACGCCGGGAAACACCGAGGACCATCTAAGCCTGTTGAAGGATGTGGACTGGATCATCGAGGTGGTTACGGAACGCCTGGAAATCAAAAAGAGCATTTTCAAGCAGATTGAAGGCGTGCGTAAGGAAGGATCGATCGTCAGCACGAACACCTCGGGCATTTCCGTCAATGCGATGGTCGAAGACTGCAGCGAGGAATTCCGCAGCCACTTCCTGGGGACGCATTTCTTCAATCCGCCGCGTCATATGAAGCTGCTGGAGATTATTCCGGGCTTTGATACCGATCCGGACATTACGAAGTTCATGGTTGAATTTTGCACGAAGCGCCTTGGTAAAGGGGTTGTGCTTGCGAAGGACACGCCGAATTTCATCTCGAACCGGATCGGCACCTACGGACTTCTGGTCACGCTGCAGGAGATGGTGAAGAACAGCTATACCGTGGAGGAAGTAGATGCGGCCACGGGTCCCGTTCTGGGACGTCCAAAGAGCGCCACCTTCCGCACGCTGGATCTGGTTGGCATCGATACGTTTGTCCATGTAGCCAAAAACGTGTACGACTCCGTACCGGACGGCGAGGAGAAAGACGTGTTCACGGTGCCTGACGTCATGAATGAGCTTGTCGCTCGCGGCTGGACCGGGGAAAAGGGCGGCCAGGGCTTCTATAAAAAAGTAAAAGGCGATCAAGGCAGCAAAATCCTATCGCTCAATCTGTCCACGATGGAGTACAATCCGAGCGCCAAAGTGAGCTCCGCTTCCATCGAAGCCGCCAAAGCGGTAAAGGGAGCCAAGCGGAAGATCAAGGCTTTCCTGGGAACGCAGGATCGTTACTCGGAGCTGGCCTGGAATGTATTGAAGCAAGTGCTCGTCTATGCGGCCGGCAAGCTGGGAGAGATCGCCGATTCCATCCAGGACATCGACAACGCGATGAAATGGGGCTTCAACTGGGAGCTCGGTCCCTTCGAGACCTGGGATCTGATCGGATTGCCGGAATCCGTGCAGCGCATGGAAGCAGAGGGCGTGACCGTCCCGGCGTGGGTGAAGGAGTGGGTTGCCGCAGGCAACAAGTCCTTCTATCAAGAGAAGGACGGCGAGGTGTTCCATTATTTCAAAGGCGAGTATAAAGGCGTTGAGGTTCAGCCTGAGCTGATCTCGCTGCAAGCGCTCAAATCGCAAAACCGGATCATCCGCTCAAATACGGGGGCGAATCTGATCGATATTGGGGATGGCGTTGCGTGCCTTGAATTCACTTCGCCGAACAACGCGATCGGCGCCGATATTCTGGTCATGATCCAGCAGAGCGTGGAAGAGGTCAGGGCCAATTACCGCGGACTGGTGCTGGCGAACGAAGGCCGGAACTTCTGCGTCGGCGCCAACCTGATGCTCATGCTGATGGAAGCGCAGAGCGGCGACTGGGATGAGGTGGATGACATCATCCGTCTGTTCCAGGGCAGCATGATGAAGCTGAAGGGGCTGGAGAAGCCGGTCGTGGCCGCGCCTCACCGGATGACGCTGGGCGGCGGCGTGGAGGCGTGCCTGCCGGCGGACCGGATCATCTTCTCGGCGGAGACCTATTTCGGCCTGGTGGAGACGGGGGTCGGTCTGATACCGGCAGGCGGCGGCTGCAAGGAGCTGGCCCTCATGACCAGCAACCGTCATCCCGATAAGGAGAGCGACCTCCAGCCGGAGATCAACAAAATCTTCGAGATGGTGGCGATGGCCAAGGCATCGACCAGCGGACATGAAGCCATCCGCATGGGGTATGGACGCAGCGGGGATACGGTGGTCATGAATCAGGATTACCGGATCCATGAAGCGAAGCAGGCCGTGTTAGCGATGGACCGGGCGGGCTATGTTCCGCCGCAGCCGGGCAAAGCCCGCGTTGTCGGCCGCGACGGCCGGGCCGTGCTCCAGATGGGCGCGATCGACATGAAGCGAAGCGGCTATATCAGCGATCACGATCTGTTGATCGCGAAGAAGCTGGCGCATATCCTGACGGGCGGCGACGTCCCTGCGGGAACGGTCGTGAGCGAGCAGCATCTGCTCGACCTGGAGCGAGAAGCATTCCTCAGCCTGCTCGGGGAGGCCAAGACCCAGCAGCGCATGCAGCATATGCTGGCAAAAGGCAAGCCGCTGCGGAATTAAGGCGATTCAGCTTGGACTGTACTTCCTTGGCAATTTTGAGCGTCTTGCCTTCCGGTCTCTCCTTGCCTTCGGCATCTTGAAAAGCAATCAGGACATACGAACGATAATGTTGGTATAGTCCTTAAAGCTTCACAGCTAACAGATCAGCTATCATCCGCAACGTGCGATTTGCCAAATCAAACGTGCATACGGTACATGCGGCAAACTGTCCGCACTGCTGGATGTTTGGGTGATGGCGGCTCTTTAATCAGTTCCACCCGTTACGTACTCATTTCAAGGCCGATGAAAGGCCAGCAATCATATCGGTATTGGATCAAACCATTTCTAGTTGATGAGGTGAATGGCATGAGAGAAGCAGTCATAGTATCCCTTGCTCGCACCCCGGTGGGGAAGGCGAAGAAGGGCAGTTTTGCCCAGACGCGCGTAGAGGATCTCGGCAAAGCCGTACTGGAAGCCGTCATTGAGCGTGCGCCGGGCCTGAAAAAGGAGGACGTCGAGGACATTATCCTCGGCTGCGCGATGCCGGAAGGCGAGCAGGGCCTTAACGTTGCGCGGATTATTTCCTTGTATGCGGGTTATCCGGTCACGGTGCCGGCCTTGACCGTCAATCGCTTCTGTTCGTCCGGACTTCAGGCGATCGCTTTTGCTGCGGAACGCATTATGCTCGGCCATGCCGAGGTCATCGTCGCCGGCGGTGTCGAGAGCATGAGCCATGTGCCGATGACCGGCTTCAAGCCGGCACCGCATCCGACGATCGTCGAAGAGATGTCGGAGGTTTACATCGGCATGGGCCATACGGCGGAGGAGGTAGCACGCCGCTTCGGCATCACCCGCGAGGCGCAGGATGCCTTCGCGGCCAGCAGCCACCGCAAGGCCGCAGCCGCTATCTCCGAAGGCAAGTTCCGGGACGAGATCGTACCGGTGAACGTAACGCTGGCTGCTGCCGATGAGCAGGGCAAAGTGCTCAGCAAAACCTTAGCCATCGATACGGATGAAGGAGTTCGGCCGGACACAACACCGGATGTGCTGGCCAGACTGAAGCCGGCCTTTGCCCTCGGCGGCTCGGTTACCGCGGGCAACGCGTCGCAGACGAGCGACGGCGCGGCGGCGGTAGCCGTCATGAGCCGCGAGAAAGCCGAGGAGCTGGGCCTTACCCCGCTGGCTACCTTCAAATCGTTTGCTCTGGCCGGCGTGGAGCCGGAGATTATGGGCGTCGGCCCCGTCGAAGCGATCCCGAAGGCGCTGCGCATGGCGGGCATCGAGCTGGATCAGGTGGATGTGTTCGAGATTAACGAAGCGTTCGCTTCGCAATGCCTCCACATCATCCGCGCGCTGGGGATCGACGAGAGCAAGGTCAACGTCAACGGCGGCGCCATTGCACTCGGCCATCCGCTCGGCTGCACCGGCGCCAAGCTGACCGTCAGCCTCGTCTCCGAGCTCGCCCGCCGCGGGGGCGGCTACGGCGTCGTGAGCATGTGCATCGGTGGCGGAATGGGCGCAGCGGGAGTGTTCGAGGTGCACGCAGCCGGGGCGTAATTGCCTCTTCCGAAGGAGTCGTAACTCGTTCGTTATTGAAATAAAAACCAATCCTGTCAGTTGTCAGGCCCAGGGAAGCAGCCTCCTTCTTGACTGGGGGAGAGCTGGAACAAGTCCCAAGGAGGGAAATGTGGCCAGCCAAGATCACCAGGGTCGACGACCAATCCAAGCATGCCCCGGACCACGCATCGTGCGCACGGGGAGCAGTGCGCACGATGTACCCGTGTCCGCTCCGTACACGACCGGACACGGCACCACTCACTCCAACCACAGGTGTAGTGCAATGATAATGGGGAGCAGTGCGCACGATGTACCTGTGTCCGTTCCGTACCCGGACCGGACACCGCACCACTCACTCCAACCACAGGGGAGTGCATGGATAACCGGTCGCAGGCGTTTGAACTTAGGGGATTAACAAGTTTGCGCCAACCCAGCGGAGAGGGCGGAGTTGTACTGGAGAAGCGGGAGCGGTCGCCTTTGAGTTTGGATTTCTACTATGGATCAATTCATTCCCGGAAATCCAAACTCAACAGCGATCGGAAGTACAATCCGCACGCGGAGCGCCAATATTGCGCCGCAGTAACACATACACCATCTATGATCAACCAGCAAGTTCGCAACCTAGCAACACCAAGGCCACCATTGCACTCCACCTTATTCCACATTCCGAAAGGGGAAACCAATCATGAGCGATAACCAAACCAAAGAACCGAAAATCAAAGGCGGCAGCTTTGTCATCGACAATCCGGACGTGCAGCGGATCCTGACACCGGAGGATTTTACGGAAGAGCATCGCATGATCGGCGAGACGGTGCGCGATTTTATCGACGGCGAAGTGGTGCCGCACGATGAAGAGCTGGAGAAGCTGAATTACGAGATGACGGTAGACCTGCTTCGCAAAGCAGGCGAGCTGGGCCTGCTCGGAGCCGATGTGCCGGAGCCTTTCGGCGGGATCGGACTGGATAAAGTCAGCTCCACGATTATTAACGAAAACTTGGCGAAGGGATCGTCTTTTGCGCTTTCCTTCGGGGCTCATGTGGGTATCGGTACGCTGCCGATCGTGTTCTTCGGCACGACCGAGCAGAAACAGAAGTACCTGCCGGATCTTTCGACCGGCGCGAAAATCGCGGCTTATTGCTTGACGGAGCCGACCTCCGGCTCGGACGCGCTGGGCGCCAAAACGACGGCACGCCTGTCCGACGACGGGGAGTATTATATTTTGAACGGATCGAAGCTATATATAACTAACGCTGGATTTGCGGATATCTTTATCGTCTACGCCAAGATTGACGGAGAGCACTTCACCGCGTTCATCGTTGAGAAGGAAATGGAAGGCTTCACGCTCGGGCCGGAGGAGAAGAAGATGGGCATCAAGGGCTCGTCGACGCGTCCGCTCTTCTTCGAAGACGTGAAGGTACCGAAGGAGAACCTGCTTGGCGAGATCGGCAAGGGCCACCGGATCGCCTTCAACATCCTGAACATCGGCAGGTACAAATTGGCAGCGGGCACCGTCGGTGCAGCGAAGGAATCGATCGAGCTGAGCGCGAAATATGCTAACACCCGCAAACAGTTCGATACGCCGATCTCGCAGTTTCCGCTCATGCGCAAAAAGCTCGCCGAGATGAACATCACCGCTTTCGTGATGGAGAGCATGGTGTACCGTACGGCAGGACTGCTGGACGAAGCGATGCAGGACATCGATTACAACAGCGAAGATGCAGGCATCCACTCGGCGGCCGCGATCTCCGACTATGCCATCGAATGCTCGATCAACAAGGTGTTCTGTTCCGAAGGACTGGATAACGTGGCAGACGAAGCCGTGCAGATTCACGGGGGCTATGGGTACATCCAAGAGTATAAAGTGGAACGCATCTATCGGGACTCCCGCATCAACCGCATCTTCGAAGGCACGAACGAGATCAACCGGCTCCTCATTCCGGGGACGCTCGTGAAGAAGGCGATGAAAGGCGAAATCGCGCTCCTGCAAAAAGCGCAAGGCCTGCAAGGGGAGCTGCTCCAGCTGGTACCGGGCCAAACCTTTGAAGGAACGCTGGAACAGGAGGCGCATTTCCTGGACATGAGCAAGAAGATTTTCCTCCTCGCCGGCGGTCTGGCCGTTCAGAAGTTCGGCACGAAGCTGGAGAAGGAGCAGGAGGCCTTGTCCAATCTGGCGGATATGATGATTGATATTTATGCCCTGGAGAGTGCGCTGCTGCGTACCCGCAAGCAAATCGAACGCACCTCTGAGGAAAAGGCAGCGAGCATGATCGAGATGACGCAGGTGTTTGCTTACGAGGCGTTCCAGCGCATTGAAGCGCTCGCCAAAGAAACGCTGGCTTCGGTGGAAACCGGCGACATGCTGCGGATGCAGCTGTCGGTGCTCAAGAAGCTGACGCGCTGCACGCCGGTCGATACGGTGGCCCTCAAGCGCAGCATCGCAGCCCGCGTGGTCAAGAACGAGCGGTACACGGTGTAACTAAGCATAACGCCAATCCGATGCGTAAGTAACCGCAAAAGAGAGAGATTTTTCTTGGAGTAGGAAAGAAGGAGCATTCCTTAGGAAAGGGTTGGTTTTGTATGGATACAAAGCCTTGGCTGCCGTTTTATCCGCCCGAAGTAGCCCCCGCTTTTGATTATCCGAAACAGAATTTGGCATTATTTCTCGTAACGTCGGCGCAGAAGTTTCCGAATCGTCCGGCCCTGTATTTCATGGGAAAGACGATCAACTACAGAAGTTTGCTGGATGCGTCCTACCGGATGGCGAACGCGCTCCGCAGCAAAGGGATCAAGAAGGGCGACCGGGTAGCGATCATGCTGCCCAACTGCCCGCAGGTCGTTATTTCCTATTATGGCGTGCTGCTCGCCGGAGCCGTGGCCGTCATGACCAACCCGCTCTATATGGAGCGGGAAATTGCGCATCAGATGAAGGATTCCGGTGCCAAGATCATCATTACGATGGATATGTTTGTATCCCGCGTTGAAAAAGTTATCGAGGAGACGGAACTGGAGCATATGATCGTCACGTCCGTGGCGGATTATCTGCCGTTCCCCAAGAATCTTCTCTACCCGATCAAAGCCAAGAAGGAAGGCCCTCTTCCGGTCGTCGACTATGGAACCCGCGTCCATGCCTTCAAAAAGCTGCTTGCAGGCGCGCCGAATGATCCCGTCTGCGAATCCGTGAAAGCGGAGAAGGATTTGGCCCTGCTCCAGTATACTGGCGGCACGACCGGCGTTCCCAAAGGCGTCATGCTGACGCATATGAATCTGATCGCCAACACCGTACAGTCCGCGAACTGGTGCTTTCAGGTGGAGGACGGAAAGGAGCGGTATTTAGCCGTTCTGCCGTGCTTTCACGTGTTCGGTCTGACCGTGCTGCTGAACCAGGCGATCTATCGTGCAGGCATGCTGATATTGGTACCGAAATTCGAAGTGGCGATGATCCTGAACCTGATCAAAAAAATGAAGCCGACGCTCTTCCCGGGCGCCCCGACCATGTATATCGCGCTGATAAATCACCCGCGGATCAAGGAATACGACCTGTCTTCGATCAATGCCTGCGTCAGCGGCTCTGCCGGGCTTCCGGTCGAGGTGCAGGATAAGTTCGAGGAGCTGACCAAAGGGCGGCTGATCGAAGGCTACGGCCTGACCGAAGCGTCCCCGGTTACCCATGTGAATCCGATATGGGGAAGGCGGAAGATCGGCACCATCGGCGTCCCCGTTCCGGATACGGACGCGAAGGTCGTGGATCCGGAGACGGGCGAAGAAATGCCGGTCGGCGAGCCGGGCGAGCTGATCGTGAAGGGTCCGCAGGTGATGATGGGCTATTGGAACCGGCCGGAGGACACGTTCGACACGCTGCGCAACGGCTGGCTGTTCACGGGCGACATGGCCACGATGGACGAAGATGGGTATTTTACGATCATTGACCGCAAGAAAGACATGATCATTGCAAGCGGTTTCAATATTTATCCTCGGGAGATCGAGGAAGTGCTGTATGAGCATCCGTCCGTGAAGGAAGCCGTCGTGGTCGGAACGAAGGACGATTATCGCGGCGAAACCGTAAGAGCGTATATTGTGTTGAAGGACGGCGCGTCTCCGGACCCTTCGGGTCTTGAGAAGTTCTGCCGCAGCCAGCTGGCGGCCTATAAAGTGCCGCGCGAGTACGTGTTCCGCGATTCTCTGCCGAAGACGATGGTAGGCAAGGTGCTGCGCCGCAAGCTGCTGGAGGAGGAAGAGGAAGGCAGAACGGGCTGAAGCGAAAGAACAGCCGTGCAGGTACGACCAACGATTCATGTTATCCCGCTGGAATGGATACAGTATCTAACAACGTCAGAAGAAAAAAGGAGGCGGCCTGATGAATCATACCAATGTCAACCCCGACGCGAAGGCCGAACAGCCGGGATTCGACCGGGAGGCGTACATCGAGGCCATGACCAAAGCGGCAGAGCCCACCTTCTGGGGATATCTCGGCTGCAAGCTTGCGTCAGCCAGCCCGGAGGCGGTTGTTGTCACGCTGGATGCGCAGCCTCATCATATGAATATGATGGGCATCGTGCATGGCGGCGTACTCTCCTCACTGATGGATAACGCCATGGGCATTGCCGTCATGCTGGAGCGTCCCGGCGAATCGACGGTGACAAGCAATCTGAACGTGCATTTTGTCATGCCGGCCAGGGCCGGAACCCTTACGGTTACGGCAAGCATCGTGCATCAGACGCACCGTTCGGTCACGACGGAATGCAGGATAACGAATGATAAGGGCGAGCTAGTCGCGATCAGCACAGGGTCGTTCCGAGTGAAATAATGCAGCTTTCCGCTGCTAAGAAACGGATGGTCTGTCATCTCAACAGGGGGCAGGCCATTTATTTTTTGGCGAGCGAATCAAGGTGTGGCCGGATATGAAGCGTCAGTCCATGCCGCCAATCGACGATGTTAGGCGACTTCCAACCGGCTGGCCGAGCAGATTTTCTGTCGGGATTGTTCTTCGCACTTCTTGTCAGGCCACTAAAGCTGTGGTACAATAAGAATGCTGTTTTTCATGTAGAATCTAGAATGTCTCTTAAGATCATAAATTTAGATGTTTACATACGTAGGAGGTGGAAGTCATGGTTGTATTTTTTGAAGTATTGCTCGTTATTTTCTCCATCGGGTTGATTACTGTCGTTCTTCTCCAAAAAGGGAAAAGCGCAGGTCTTGCCGGTGCCATCTCCGGCGGTGCGGAACATCTTTTTGGTAAAACGAAGGCTCGCGGTATGGATCTCGTACTGCAGCGTACAACGGTAGGTCTTGCAGCAGGATTTATGATTTTGGCCATCGTTGTTGCCATGTTGAAATAACAATTGCGTTACCCTCGCTTTTTCACTCTTGGAAGAGCGGGGGTTTTTTATTGCCTGAATTTCGGATTACATAGGTAAGGGCGGTGTTCGGAAGGATACCGGGGATTAAATTCGTGTATACTAGGGTATGAGTATATAAAGGTAAAGAATGGATAGAGGAACGATGAAATTGCAGGTTCCCGAGGTGATAACATGATAACTGAAGAAACATTACTGAACTTTATGCGGGAAACTGCATACAAACCGATGACGTACCAGGAGCTGGAGCGGCATTTTGCGATTGAGGATGCCCATGAATTCAGGGAGTTCCTGAAGCTGCTGAATGAACTTGAGCAATCCGGAAAAATCATTCTGACGAGCACCGAGCGCTATGGCGTGCCGGAACGGATGTCTTTGCTGCGCGGACGGCTGCAGGCCCATGCGAAGGGTTTTGCTTTTCTGATTCCCGATGACCGCGAGCATCCGGACGTGTACATTCATGCCAATGACCTGAAGAGTGCGATGAATGGAGATACCGTGCTGGTTCGGATCAGTTCCAAAAGCAGCGACGGCGGCAAAATGGAAGGCGAAGTGGTCCGCATCGTGACCCGCGCCGTTACCCAGGTGGTGGGCGTGTTCCAGAACCATGAAGCCTATGGCTTCGTGCTGCCGGACGACAAACGGATTAACCGGGATATTTTTATTCCGAAGCATGCGATCAATGGTGCCGTTGACGGCGTGAAGGTCGTTGTGAAGCTGGTGAGCTATCCGGAAGGAAGAGCTGCGGCAGAAGGCGAAATCGTGGAGATTCTGGGGCATAAGGATGATCCGGGCGTCGACATCCTGTCCATTATCCGCAAGCATCAGCTGCCGGAGGGCTTTCCGGAGGAAGTGCTGGCCGAAGCGGACGCAGCGCCCGATGCGATTACGGAAGAAGAGATCGTGCAGCAGGGCCGCCGCGATCTGCGCGGTCTGAACATCGTGACGATTGACGGCGAAGATGCAAAGGACCTGGATGATGCGGTCAACGTGGAGCGTCTGCCAAACGGGAATTACCGTCTGGGCGTTCATATTGCCGACGTCAGCTATTACGTGCGTGATCGGTCCGAGTTGGATAAGGAAGCGTATAACCGCGGCTGCAGCGTGTATTTGGTGGATCGGGTCATTCCGATGCTCCCTCATCGCTTGTCCAACGGCATATGCAGCTTGAATCCGCAGGTGGATCGTCTGACGATGTCCTGCGAGATGGAATTCAATGAGCAGATGAAGGTCGTGAAGCACGACATCTTCACCAGTGTTATCCGCACGAAAGAACGGATGACGTACAACAACGTGCGCAAGATTTTGGTGGATGAAGATCCGGAGCTGATCGAGCGCTACGGCGATCTCGTGGAGGATTTCCGCTTGATGCGCGAGCTGGCCCTGAAGCTGCGGAACCGACGGATGCGCCGGGGCGCGGTGGATTTCGACTTCGTGGAGTCGAAGGTCATCGTGGACGAGAACGGCAAACCGGTGGATATCGTCAAAAGAGAACGCTCCATCGCGGAGCAGATCATTGAAGAGTTCATGCTGGCGGCCAACGAAACGGTGGCGGAGCATTTCCACTGGATGAAGGTTCCCTTCATTTATCGGATTCACGAGGATCCGGATCAGGAAAAGCTGCAGAACTTCATGGCGTTTGCGGCGAATTTCGGGCATCACGTGAAGGGACGGGGCAATGCGATCCATCCACGGGCTCTGCAGAATCTGCTGGAAGCCATTCAAGGCACGAAGGAGCAGACGGTGCTCAGCACGATGATGCTCCGTTCGATGAAGCAGGCGAAATACGATGCGGAGAGCACGGGTCACTTCGGCCTTGCCGCGGAATACTATTCTCACTTCACGTCCCCGATTCGGCGGTATCCCGATCTGGTCATTCACCGGGTCATCCGGGAAGTGCTGGAGAACGGCGGGTCGCTGAATGAGAGCCGTCATGAGCAGCTGGCCGGCCGGATGGCCGACATTGCGCAGCAATCCTCGGAACGCGAGCGCGTAGCCGTGGATGCGGAGCGTGATACGGAAGCGCTCAAGAAGGCCGAGTTCATGCTGGATAAGGTCGGCGAAGAATTCGAAGGCATTATCAGCAGCGTCACCAGCTTCGGCATGTTCATCGAGCTGGAGAACACCGTTGAAGGCTTGATCCGCCTCAGCGCGATGACCGACGATTATTACCATTTCGATGAAGGCCATATGGCTCTCATCGGGGAGCGTACGTCGAAGGTATACCGCATCGGCGACGATGTGAAGGTTCGCGTGGCGAACGTGAACATGGATGAGCACACCATCGATTTTGAGATGGTGGACATGAAGCCGCGCCGCCAAGGGCGCGGCGAAGGCGACCGCGGCGGCAGCGGCGGCCGCGGGTTCGGTGCCCGCGACGGTGGAGGTCGCGGGGGCAAGGGCCGCGGCGGCAAACGCGGCGCGGCTGAAGGCGGCGCGCCAGGCGGGCGCCGCAATGACAGCGCCGGCGGCCAGGGCGGCCGCGGCAAGCGCGGCGGCGAGGCGCCAGCTGGAGCGGGCGCTGGTGCTGGCGCTGGCGAGCAGCAGCCGGCGAGCTTCGCCTTTGGCTCCGGCAAAGGCGGCTACAGCTCCGCCAGCGGCGGCGCTCTTGGCTTTGACCGCAACGCGCGCTCCGGCGGCGCTGGCGGGAAGGGCCGACGGAAGAAGACGTCGGGCAGCGGCATTTTCATCGGCGAAGGTCCAACGCCGGGCGGCGGTAACGCTGGAGGCAACTCCGGCGGGGGTGGCCGCAAACGGAAGAGCAAGGGCGGAAACGGCACGGCCGCTTTTGTCCGCAAGAAGAAAAAGTAAGAATCCTCTCTTGATCCATCGAGGGAGTCGCTTGCCCCGCCTTGCTTTTGGAGGCTGACGTTTGATACAATGGACTTCTGGTGAGATTGCATGTTGGCGGTCTGCCGGAAGTCCTTTTTCCATTATCATTGTTGATGACAAGGGGTGAGACCATGGGTAAGAAAAGTGACGGGAAGGTTCTGGCCCAGAACAAAAAAGCTTCCCATGATTATTTCATCGAGGATACGTATGAAGCCGGGATGGTGCTGACCGGAACGGAGATCAAATCCATACGGAACGGCCGTGCCAACATCGGAGATGCATTCGCAACCATCAGGAATGGCGAAATTCATATCCATAATATGCATATCAGCCCGTTCGAGCAAGGGAACCGCAACAATCCGACGGACCCTACGCGTACACGGAAGCTGCTGCTGCACAAGGAGCAGATCCGCAAGCTGCTGGGCCTGTCCAAGCAGGAAGGCTACGCGATCGTACCGCTGAAGATCTACATCCGTAACGGCTATGCGAAGTTGTTGCTGGGCCTCGGTAAAGGTAAGCGTCAGTACGACAAGCGCGCCGATGCTGCTAAGAAGGATGCACAACGCGATATCCAGCGTGCACTGCGCGAGAAGCAGAAGATTGCAAGGTAATTACGGCTATTCGTGGCATGTCGCTTAAGAAATCGGCATCATGTGTAATGAACGTTGTGGGATGGCAGCTTTTAGCTGTGTTACCTGCATTGTATATATCATTTTGATGTCGAATGTGATATACTAAGTGATGTAAGAGAGATCAATAAGATCTTTGACAATCAGCATACAGCTTGCGTATTCCTTTCTTGGAGGGAAAGAATGCGCAATAGATCGACTGCTATGACTGAATACATTCTTTGATTTAATCCGATAGCCCTTTTTGGCAGGAACGCTTAAGGTGCGAAGCACCGGCATTTCTCCAACTTAAGGGGGCGTTTTTGGATTCGACGGGGATAGTTCGGGCATGAGTAGCGGGTAGTGGGGACGCGTCCACTTCATCAACGCTAAAGCCAATTAAACGGCAAACAACAAAACAACTACGCTTTCGCAGCTTAATAACCTGTGAGCGTGCTCTCGCTCTGTATCGCCCATGTACCGGGATGAGGGCTCAACTTTAGTGGGATACGCTGTCTAGTCTCCGCCTGGGGCTAGCTGAAGAAGACAATCAGGCTGACCTGAAGGGAATCCGGTGACAGGGAGTTCCTAGGGTGACATCAAATCTGTCACTACACCCGTAGAAGCTTGTGTTGTCGTTATCTTCGGACAGGGGTTCGACTCCCCTCGCCTCCATACATACAATTTTTAAAATCCACAACCGACAGAGGTTGTGGATTTTTGCTTTTACGACACTTGCAGGTTCAAAATAAGATCAACATATTCTTTTGTAGACAATCAGTTTTTCTACTTCCTTGATCTCAGCTACATGATCCATGAACTTGGAAAACAGCTTGTTGCAGATATTCTTTTGTGCGGCTGCTTTTTGTTTTCTAATGACTTGTTTGATAATGTGTCGCAACTGCTTCAGCTTTTGAGCCTCAAGTTTCTCTCTACTTGGTAAGCAGGGGATAGTTGGAAACACCGTTGGCGATGGCGCTAGACGATGTTTTTGATCTGCTTGTCATTTCGCCAAGATTCATTTTAATCTTTGATGCCTCGCCGACATGAATTTCTTGGTTTGACATCGTTTTCCGTATGGTAGAATATAGGAGGATAATTCTCGGGAGGTCTGACTAAATGCACATTTCTAAACTAACAATACGTAACTTTAGAAACTTTAAAAGTGCGGTGTTTACATTTACGCAGGGGGTAAATACGTTGATTGGCGAAAATGGATCAGGTAAAACGAATGCCTTTTATGCTATTCGGCTTTTAATCGATGCCAATTTACCAAGAAATGTAAAGATAAATGAAAGTGATTTTAATCGTAACGTAGGAAACTGGAGAGGACATTGGATAATAATACATTTAGATTTTGCTAATATTGATGATAATGAAGGAACACAAATGTTAGCACATAATATTGAAAGAATGGATGGTACTTCAACAGGTGCTTATACAATGTACTTCCGACCAAATAGACGAATTAGACAACAGCTTTTTGAATTAACACAAGATTTTGCTTCTCAAGATCAACTACAGTCACTATTAGACGATGTGACTTTGAATGATTATGAAATGATATTCACTTGTAAAGGAACTGCAGATTTTAGCAATGAAGATACTTATAGAACTTATGTTGGTGATTTTGAAAATGTAGAGTTCCCTGATCCGCAGGAAGAAGCTTGGGATGTGTTGGGAATGCCTTCGCAAAAGTTCTCAATATATAATGAGGTTACTTGCACATATATTAAGGCACTTCGTGATGCTGAATATGAATTGAGGAATATAAGGAGTAACCCACTTTTGAATCTTGTGCGGGATTTAGGTAGCAAGATCGACGGGACACCTATTATTAAACAGGTAAATCAGCTAAATACTTCTATCAGTAAATTAGATCAGATACAGCTATTAAAAGAAAGAGTGAAGAACACCGTACATAGGACTATTGGGGCAACGTACGCTCCGACTATTGATATACGTTCTCAGCTTCCTGAGAACCTTGATAAGCTTTTGCAGACTTTAACTCTATGGGTAGGCGATACCGATGATTTAGGTTATCAAGGTCAAATTTCCGAATTATCCTTAGGAGGGGCGAATCTCCTTTATATCAGTTTGAAATTATTAGAATATGAATTGAAACAATCAACAAGTAAAGCAGCACACTTTTTATTAATTGAGGAACCAGAGGCGCATATCCATACACATATTCAAAAAACCCTTTTTGAGAAGTATGGGTACGAGAACACACAAGTTATTATCTCAACACATTCTACGCACATTTCTGCGTCTAACCGTATTAGTGCAGTTAATATATTGGCTAAACGTCAACAAGAAGCCGTTGTATTCCATCCATGTAATGACTTAGATGATGATGTCTGTAGAAAAATTGAACGTTATTTAGATGCCGTTCGCAGTACATTGTTGTTTGCAAAAAGCATTATTTTGGTTGAAGGTGATGCTGAACTCATACTTATACCAATTCTATTCAAAAAGGTATTTAATATAAGTCTAGATGAAGTTGGGGTCAGTCTGATAAATATGAGCAGTACTGTATTTAAACATATAGCTCTTTTGTTTGACGATAAGCGTATTCAGAGGAAATGTGCTATTATTACTGATCTGGATACATCTATTATTACCATCACTAGCAGTACGGACAAAGAAGATAAGTTTATTAAGAAATGTATAGATTCTCAAGAAGCCGGAATTTTGAGAAAAAGTGATCTAGATTCAAGTTTTGCAGATAACAAGTGGGTACAGCCATTCTACGCAACTTATACTTTTGAAGTGGATTACATCATGGCAGGTAATGCCGCTAGTGTAGTTCAAACACTGCCTTCAATATATGAGATTCAGTCATATATAGTTGATTCAACTGCAAAGCTTGAATTAGGAACAACAGAAGAATCAGGAAGAGAGGTTCTTCGTTTAGCTAACAAAGAGGGTAAAGGCTGGTTTGCATTATTATTGTCCGAAAATATTAACTACAGCACTATCATTCCAGAATATATATTAAAAGCAATAGCGTTTACTTGTGAACATTTTACAGATGCTCATTTTGAAGTTATTGCTGATTATCGCATAGATCAAGGGATTAAAAACGAAGATGATCCCAATAACCTTATTTTTGAAGATCTGAAGATCAAAAAGGAACAGATGCTTTTAAGCTCCACCGAATCAGGCTCGCAATCTATCTTTCAGGAGTTTGCTGAACTTTACAAGGAATGGCTACCAGCCGACCCCTTAACAAAGCTCTTAGATTTTATGGGGAGATAGCAGATGACAATAATACTAAATACGGAACAGAGAATAATGGTGGAGTCGGAGGAGAACGTAGTTGTTACTGCTTGTCCTGGAAGCGGGAAGACAAGAGCATTGACATCGAAAATTCAATATGAGTTAGAACGTTTGGGCAACAGTAAACGCAGAATTATAGCCTTGACTTTTACCAATCGGGCCGCTGAAGAGATTCAAAGAAGATTAGACAATATGAATGTAGATATGGAAAATCTCTGGACGGGTACAATTCATGCTTTTTGTCTTGAATGGATATTAAGGCCATATGCAGCTTATGTTGATAGATTAAAGAATGGTTTTACGGTCATTGATGAGTTCCGGCAAGAGAAGATACTGACGAAACTAAAAGAGGCCAGTAATATCTCTAAATATGAAAGTATCTCTGTGAAATGGAACCGTGAAGGATGTATAAAGCAAGATAATCCTATAAAACAGTATATAGCTGATGAGTACAACAGGGAGTTAAGTACTAATAAATTTATTGATTTCAACTTGATATTACATCTATCCTTTTCTTTGTTGAAGCAACGTCCACAAATTGCGAAATCATTATCACGTATCTTCAAACTTATTTGTGTAGATGAATATCAAGACACTTCTGACCTTCAATATGGTATATTGGGCTCGATTGTACGAGAAGGAAAAGGGGAAACTAACATATTGCTAGTTGGTGACCCTGATCAAGCTATTTATGATACGTTAGGTGGTATCGCTAAATCACCTGAGGAGATTTCCCTTGAAATTGGAGGTTACCCGATAAAGAAGATTGAGTTTTCAGGGAATTATAGATCAGCGCAACGAATAATTGACTATTATAGAAACTTTCAATTGACTAACATTGATATAAGGGCTGTAGGTAAAGATGCTAATAGTGACACAATTATTAAGTTTAATAATACGATTTTTCAGGAAAGCATTGTTGAGGAGATTGGCAAAATAATTAGACATAACTTAAATAGTGGCATACCATCAAATGAAATATGTGTGATTGCTCCACAATGGTGGATGCTCATATCAATGGCAAGGCAGTTAAAAGCCTTAATGCCAGATGTGGAATTTGACGCACCAGGGTTGTCCCCTTTACCTAGAAGCCACGATAATTTTTGGTTTAAAGTAGCTAGAATTTTTCTTACCGACCCATCTCCTTCTATTTTTGTTTCGCGTAGCAGGTGGGCGGAGGAGATAATTAGAGAACTAAAGATTCATACAAATCTATTGGAAATAGAAACAGAGCATGGTCCGTTAACTCCTAGATTACTGTTGAATTTTAGCAACACAACTAAAAGGGCTTTCTCAAATGATACTGATGGGCTTGTCTTTCTCAATTCCTGTTTTATAAATTTACTCAAGTTCTTAAACATTAATATTGCATCGTACACACTTTTGAACGAGCATTACAATTCATTTTTTACTGGTGTTGAAGAAAGATTTAATCGAAGGGAATTTGAGGGTATATCACGAAGTTTGGAGAACTTTAGAAGCATGTTTAGGCACTCAAATGGGGTTGTAGTGAATACATGCCAAGGAGTCAAGGGGGAAGAATACGAAACTGTTATCGCCTATGGCTTGTTGCAGGGGTATGTTCCTCACGGTTCAATCCGGGATGTTATACAAGCAGAGCTTTCATCCAAGAGATTACTGTATGTGATTGGATCAAGAGCAAAGAGGAATCTTCATTTGATTGCGGAGCTAGGACGGAATAGATCAACTAATAGAGAATTAGAAGCTGTTAAATTTTCCTACGATGATTAGCTACTTGAAGAAGGAGATGTAATTTGGTTTCTATTAATCGGGTTGAATCACTTCTTATCAATGAACGGATTTTAAAGGAGATATGCGAAAATGCAGAGGTACTTACTTTAGTTATGTTGATTGAACTAAATATCAGTGGTTGCGTATGTTACTGCGTAAGATCACCAAACATCCTCTGTAGAACACTTCGACGAATTGTGGATTTGCCCCGCCTCTATACATAAAACCCGCTCAGTCAGGCTGTCGAGAAACCCCCTGTTTTTTAGCAGGGGGTTAAAATTTACCTTCATAGTCTCAAAACTAGGGGCCTCAGATCGTTTTAAATCGATTTGTTTTAAAAGTTGAGTCTCCCCCATTTAAGAAATGAAGTGTTGAAAAGTCCTCTGGACTTTCTCGACACTCTGCCTCAGTGAGCGGGTTTTTGCTTGAAAGGGGATTTTTTCGTAAACAGTGTAAAGGAAAATTTAGAAGGATACATTTCTCTGGATTTGTGCAGACAGGATATCTACAGTAGTTAAATTAACAGAGAATAATATTTTGCTTAATATAGACGAGAATATAACTTCACAGGACTTGGATAAAGTAAGCTATAGGTCCTATATATGTGATATGATGGACCTAAGCAGGTTGCCTGTATTTTATTTCTAAAATCATCGATGGAATTCAGTTTACTGTCATACGTTGTAGAGACAAACCGGGAATTACACTATAACACACATAGATGATAGACAGTGATCTGTAACGCATTTATGTTATATGTTCTGTAGAAAAGGAAACTTCTTAAATGGCGAATATGTACATAAAGTTATATAAAAAGGGTGGAAAGCAATGCTGATTGGCACTTTTATAAATGGATATAAATCTTATGGTAGGGCTTTTTATTTGCCTATCAGTGAAAATCTAGAGGAAAAATATTCGACTTATATAGGTAATAATGGTATAGGAAAAAGCGCAATATTAGAATCCTTAGATGTCTTTTTTAATGAGCGACCTTGGAATATTACAAGGGGAGCGACTCGTGAAGAAATATACATATCTCCAATTTTTCTTATAAATAAAGCTAAATTTATAGAAAGAGCGCAAAATAAAAATTATTATAACGCCAACGAACTGGAAACAAATGCGCAAGTTGTTTCATCTTTGGAGGTTTTAAACGATTTTTATTGGGGACATGTTGAAAGTTATTTTCAAGGTGCAACAAAACGGTTTGAACATATATCCTCATTCATTAAGACTATTGGTAGATTGAAACAAAAATACAACAAAGATGATTACCTTTTAACTGTTGTTGGTATCAGGAGTAATGGAAAGACTACTTACGCTCCGTTTGACGGTGCTATTAGACAATTCGATGCTGAGTTAGAAAATAATGCGGACAAGATAAGAAATTTGATAAAAGATTTTATGCTTATGTGTATATACCAGTAGAGCAAGGTGTTGACGAAGTATTAAAAGTAGAAGCAATTCAAATGCAGAAACTAATGAACAAAGATGTACTAGAAGAAATCGATAACGCCCTTACTGATAAGATTGACTTAAACGGTAGAAATAGGACGTTTCTGTCATTTATTAATGAGCATTTAAATAATTTTATGAAAGAAATTAATAGTTCAATCCAACAGATTGATGTTAATTACAATTATGGTGCTGAGACATTTGGAAAAAAGAATTTAACAGAAAAAGATATTAGAGATAAGATATTAGAAGCATATTTTAATAAAAGATCCTTAAAACATCATAATAGGGAAATAAATCATCTGAGTTCTGGCGAGCAAAGGAAAGCTCTTATAGATATAGCGTATGCATTTTTATCAAGCAGTGGAAAATCTGATAAAGAAGTGATACTAGCAATAGATGAACCAGAAGTATCAATGAATATTGGTAACTGTTTTATGCAATTTGACAGGCTAGAAAAATTGGCTAACACATATGGAAATCAAGTGCTCATTACGACCCATTGGTATGGATTTTTGCCAACAACGAGCAAAGGATACTTATATCATCTTAGTAAATCAGAAGAAGATGCTTTACAGATATCAACATTTAGTTTCTTTAATTACTTGGAAGAAAGAAGAAGGTTTCCGAATGATATTGAATTAAAAAGTATGTTTGATCTAGCTGCTACCATATTGAGTTATATGAAAACTTCGGAAGAGTCAAACTGGATTATATGTGAAGGAAGCGATGATAAGATATATCTCGAATCGATGTTACCAAAATCACTAAAAGTAAGGATTCTACCAGTTGGTGGTTGTGGTAATGTTGTAAAACTGTATAGTTTACTTTCAAATCCATTAAATAACGATGAACTTGAAAATAAAAACAAAGTATTATGCCTAATCGATACTGATGAAAAAAGATTGAATTTCTTTGGATCCACACATAAAAACGACCCAATTCAATTGTGCAGGCTTCAGGTTTGTTATGAGAATCAGAAATATATAATAAAACTCATTAATCCAGAAAGGCAAGGAGAAGTTTACGACAAAACAGTCATGGAAGATTGTCTTAATCCATTAATATATTTTCAGGCGTTAGAAAAGGTAATTGAGGCAGCTAATGACGAGTCAATAAAAGAGATTTTTAGTTCATACAGTTTCGACGAAACTGCAGCCACGTCAATGATTGCAGGGGACGAGTCTTTCTTAATTTCTACTGAACCTAAGTATAGAAGGAAAACTGAACTTAAAGAATTTGTGAGCGACAATAAAAGTAAATATAAAGTTGCTGAAGCTTATGCAGAAATAAATAATACCTATCCAGTCGAACATCAGTTATCTATTGTGATTAGTCAGTTTTTCAATTCGTAAACTTCCTAGGAGCAGGCTTCGGAGGATTGTGGGCTTTTTGAAGTTGGTTTAATTCAATAAATAAAGAAAAAGAGACCTGCTATAGCTGGGTCTCTTTTTGTGTAAATGAAACAAACATGCGTGAATTCAAAATGGTCCCACAAGATTTCGCTATCTCATTTTCATTAATCAAGTTCCAAGAAAGTCAATAGGGTTATAACAAACATCAGAAATAATGGAGTAAAATGATATACGCTCGAAAAGTAATTCTTCAGTTACTCTTCCCCTCATCAACCAACTCAATAATCTCCCGAATATCGTTTATATTCAAAGCCTCAGCAATTCTTTCAATATGACTAAAGCTGATGCTTTCCCGTTTTCCATTGGCAAGTTCACTTAATGCAGCGTGCCGTACATCGGATAGTCGGGATAATTCCCGCAAAGAAATATTATGTGCTTTGGTCAATTCCGAGATTTTAACGACAACTTTTTTCCCCATAATAATTCACCTCTTAATCTATCGATTTTCAACTTGTCTATACGCATAAGCGTACCGTATAATAACCTCAATACTGGTACTCATATGCGTAACGACGATGCATTTGTCAGACAAGTATTAACGAGCCGCCAATCATTTGATAAAAAAGGAGAATCCCATGCCCAGCTTTCTGGAATCCCTATATTACGGACAGTTGAATCCTGTAGAGAAGACTGTTTCTAACGACCCTCAGTATCGCCAATTGAGCCGGCAAATATCCGAGTCCATGGATGCCTGGAAGAAGAGGCTTTCAGAAGATGAGTTTCGAGAGCTCGAGGACCTATTAGATTTATGTCGGCAAGTTCAAGGGCTGGAAATGGCGGCTTCTTTTACTGATGGTTTTAGGCTGGGAGCGACGATGATCATCGAGGTGTACTCTGAATAGTGTGATCAGTAAGAACAGAACACTCATAGAACAGCCGTAAAGACACGAATCGTGTCTTTTTTAATACCATAAAACATTGACTATCAGCCCTTACTTCCCATGCCCTTAAAAAGGAATTTCACACTAACCCCCCCTTAAATAAGGTACCCTCGCTCTAATAATCCTCCATAAGGCAGGAATATATACCCAATTTATAGAAGACTCTGTATATAACAAGATTACAGATACAGAGAGGTTGCTATGGACCAAGAGAGATTTATGATGATTGTTAAAGGTGATGACAAAACACAGGATGTATCTTCATACGAAAAAGATCCTCCAATAGTAAGGATTATATATAAAGGTTATCCCGAGGTTTATACATATAAGTCGAGTGATATACAGTTACTAACGCCGACCGTTCAGGATATAACGGAGGATATGGCTGTTTTTCACGATGGTTATCCTTTTTATAATGTAAAACGGGTGCTGGATTTCGGTCCAAAGATTCGGGTGTGTTTCAAAAATGGGAGTATTCGTACATACGATAGTGGACGTATTCAAGTTAGAAGCAGTAGTACCCAAAACGCTGAAGGGCGTCAGATTCTGGACTATTGGCGCGCGATTTCAAAATATGCGAAGAGTGAGGATGAACAGGAGAACAAGGAAACTTTTTTGGCCAAGCAGTTTGCAAAACTGCATTATGTAGATCCGGATAGTGCTTTGAGCCATTATCTTCTGAAAAAACCTATAAAGAGCGATATCCCGGTTACAAGCGAACCGATTTTCCCGTTCAGGTACAATTTGAGTCAAAGAGCCGCGCTTGAGCAGGCTTTAAAAAGCACCATCAGTATTATCGAAGGGCCTCCGGGCACGGGTAAAACCCAGACAATCTTAAACATCCTTGCGAATCTGGCGGTTATGCAGGGGAAAAAGGTAGCGGTTGTTTCCGGTAACAACGCAGCAGTTCTAAATGTGCAAGAAAAGATGGAACGGCAAGGGTACCATTTTTTTGTGGCTAGTTTGGGCAACCAAGAGAACAAGAAAAAGTTTTTTGCCAATCTACCCAATTGGGATGTATCGGAATGGTCAAGTGACGTGCAAGAGGACGAATTAAACGCCAGACTACAAGATTTGGATCAACGTATTCAACGTTTAATGGAATTGGATCGGGAGAAGGCACAGCTTATGCAGAAGCTGTCGGCCTACTTGCTTGAACAGGAACATTTTGAGCATTATTATGCCAGGCAGGATATATCGCCTATAGAGAAGTTATCATTTTACCGGCAGACACCAAAGCGGATTTTGGAGTTCATGAAGGACAGCTTCCTAGCTGTAGAGATGAAAAGGAAATATAAGCTCCTATACCAATTCAAGTTGTTCTTCAGGCATGGTTTTACGGATTTCAAACGATTGAAGGAGCAGGGGCTGGATGTCATCTTGAATGTTCAGCGTAAATTTTACACGTTAAAAGTTGAGGAGCTATCAGATCGGATTCAGGAGCTTGAGAAAGAATTGGAGTCCCAAGACTATCAAGATTTAATGGATCAGCACAAGAAGTTCTCCGAAACGCTATTTAGGCAACGATTACATGAGAAATACCATAACCGTCCGGCTGTGGACTGCAATGAGAAGACATACACTCACAACAACAAATTTAAAACGTTTATCGAGCATTATCCGATTGTGCTTAGTACAACACATTCTTTGCGGAATTGTGTTCCTACGAATTACTTGTTTGATTATTGTATTATTGACGAATCCTCACAGGTTGATCTGCTGACAGGGGCTCTGGCTTTGTCCTGCTGTAAACAGACTATTATTGTGGGCGATACCAAGCAACTGCCGCATATCGTGGGGAAGGAGATTGAACAGAAGATCCAGAGCCAGGCCGCTCCTGACATGAATGAAGCTTACAGTTATATCGAGCATAATTTGTTGTCGTCCATGTTGGCTTTATACGGAAATTCCATTCCGAAGGTGATGTTACGAGAGCATTACCGCTGCCATCCCCAAATTATTGAATTCTGCAACAGGAAATATTACGACGGCGAATTGATTGCTTTTACCGATCCGGGGATTTCCGAATCTCCTTTATTAATCTATAAGACGTCACAGGGCAATCACATGAGGGAAGTGACCCATGGCAAAAAGGGAAAGTTCAATTCCAGGGAACTTGATGTTATTGAACAGGAGATACTGTTGGGGTACCTCGAAGCGGCAGCAGGTCATAAGGATATCGGCTTTGTGACGCCTTACCGTAAACAGGTAGAGAAAGCGACTCAGCAGTTCACTGCTGACATTGAAAGCGACACGATCCATAAATATCAGGGACGTGAGAAGTCCGTCATGATCATGTCTACGGTGCTCGATCGAACGAGAGCAGGAGGCATGGGGATGAGTTTTGTTAATGATCCTTGCATGATTAACGTGGCTGTGTCCCGCGCGCAGGAGAGGTTTATTCTGGTGACCGATCATTCTGCGTTTCGCAAGTATGGGAATGAAGTGGGAGATCTTATGCGATATATGGAATATAGTACGCTGGATAACAACGTCGTGGAGAGCGAGATTCATTCTATATTTGACTTGTTATACAAGGAGTACTCTGATCATCTACAGGATTTTCGAGAACGCGTTCGTTTCTTTAATAAATCAAGGCATCGGAGCGAGAATATTATGCATGCCTTGCTCGACCAGATACTACAGGAGCCTATGTTCAAGGATTTTGAACTAGGGAATCAGGTTTTACTAATGAATTTGTTTACCGACCTGGAACGGTTAAATGAGGAAGAGCGCAGATTCGTCCGAAATCGTTCTTCTGTTGATTTTGTGATTTATCATAAACTGGACAGATCGTTAGCGCTGGCGATCGAAGTCGATGGATTTGCCTTTCATGAGAACAATCCTGAACAACTAAAGCGAGATGAGAAAAAAGAAGAGATTTTCGAGAAATTTGGAATGGAATTAGCAAGGTTCCGTACCAACGAGAGCGGGGAAGAACAGAGGATTAGGGAGCTGTTAAGCTCTATGTTGTATTAGGTGGAATGACTTAAATAGAGCTAAACATCACCGATTCAACTTATTAGTTGCAGGTTTACCTTTTAATGTTCGACTCCCCTCATCCATGAGTAACCACTGTCGGGAGCAATGCAATCCTGATCCGGACGATCCTTTACGAAATGGTGGACTGCGTAGTAGGCTCCGTTATGAAAAACGCCGGTCCAGTCCCGAATGACTCCATGAAATGTGAATCCCGCAGACTCGAAGTAATCCCACATGTCCAAGATGACCGTATTATAGTCTTTTAGGCGGTTCTGGATACCAACCTTAGTAGTGTTTTCGACTCGTTCATATGTCTCCATTGTTTCTATATCCCTCCCTCTCTAGCATCCAGAAGCATGAATGTTGAAATAAATCTGGATAGAAGGCTATAAAGCATACGTGTAGCGCGTATGCTTTATAGCCCTCCTGTTTCAATCCGATTTTTTATTAGCTGTAGCCAGCTATTCACCATTAATGATGGCAAAGAAAATACAAAGAGAAATCTTAGTGATTTTATTTTAAAGCTGAATAAATGCGTTGTAAATAAAGAAGAACACAAGAATCTCCTAGTTATTAAAATTGAAAATATTCATAACTAGAAAAGCCCTGATCTTCCGTACCATCACGAGTTATCAGAGGTTTAACATTATTTTGGTGTTTATTCGTTTAGCATTGCCCGTTCCGGATCAAGATGGGAATAAACATGCAAAGTCATTGTTTAGCGCTTGTTCAACGTATTGTGGTACGGATGGAGCAACTGAAGGATTGCCAATCCTGAGCCGCTTGAAACAATGGCTTATTTTTTAGCCATTTCTTTTGTGATAGCACTTTCTAGTAAATTTTAAAAGAGTAAATTCTCGAAAAAATTCAGTTACGGCGCGAATTATGGCGATATTACGATAAAATTAATCAATAAATTTAGCTTCCAACTTCTATATTCTCTATATAAAAAGCCGGCAATCTGCATAAGAATAGCTGTCGAGTAAGTCTCGACAGCCTTCAAGTCTTCTCTTATTTTTTATTTTTTATCAAAAAATTATGGAGCAAGATCAAGCGGACCACCCGCGTAGTGTGGAAAAACACTTAATACTTCTTTTTTATCATAATCTCGGTAAATAATAGCTCTAACTGGATCCTTTAAGTAAGTGTTACCTTCTGAAACTGCTAAAGTTTCAATTTGATCGTACAATTCTCCCCAAACATTTTTTGTTTCAAGTTTAGAGCTTTCAGTAAGTCTGCCATTAAGGTAGCCTCTCTCGGAGTGTCTTTCATTCGTTTGTACATTATTAGAAGAAGCCTTTAATTGCCATGTTGATCCATTTTTAACCCAAACATACTTCATTTTTACAGCATAGGATATTAAAGCGTCGTGAGTATCAAAACTAGTATACCCTTGGATTGCAGGCCACCAAAATTCGTGAAATGATGCTTCAAAGAGTTTGGACTTTCCAGCCGCTCTTTGAATCAATACGTCAATAACTTTTTCTCTTGCTTTGGCGAACTCGAAAGGTTGTTTCATTAATTTTATTGAATCGTAATGTTTAACTAACGGAGCGCCACCTCCATTTTTCGGAACAGCATAATTCACCCAAATTGTATGGCTTCTACCATTTACAGTAATAGTTTTTTCACCGTAAGTAAGCATGTCAACATATGGGTATGGTCCCCATGTGGGTGGGCCAGCTGTAACATGGTTTCCATTTTCCGCACTTAAATATGTAGATTTATTTAGAATAGTGCGTTCCTCTTCTGTTATAGGTCGAACTCCTTCAGCCTCAAGTAAATTAATTAACTCTTCTTCCTTGTCGTCTAAAGCTTGTATAGGTGTAGAAGCAGTATCAGTTATTAAATTTGCAGGATTAATTGTTGATTTTTCTAACCTAACAGAGATAAGATCATCAATTAATGATTCAATCTTAAGTTGATGATCCTTATCAAATGCTGGGGCTTTTAGATCTTGGCTAGAAGCTGATGCCATGCCAGAAAAACAAGACATGGCGGTTGTTACAGCAAGCATCATGGTTAAAAGTTTCTTTTTATTCATGCGGCACCTCCACTATTTTTGATTTGAATATAACAGGTTAATAATGGAAATACAAGGATAATTTATATTTATTGATAAAATAAGGATACTTATATATAATAGGAGAATCTTATAGCAGATTTCATTACTGGAGGTGCTTCGCCAACTATGAAAAGGTATAAAAAAAAAATGATTATTACTTTCGTGTCAATTACTGTAGTTTTAGTATTATTAGCTGTATATTTCTTTAGAACATTTACTCCCGAAGGGATACTTTGGAAAAATGGAATATCGAGCAAAGAAGTTATGTTAATATCAAAAGAGGACTATCAATTTCACCATTACTTATATGAAAAGAACGGTAAAATTAAAGGGATTATTACTCTTCAGAAAAAAGGTTGGAACTTATGGTCCCTATATAATCACGCTTATCAGCAAAAAATAGAGTCTTCAGACATAGAAATCATAAAAGCTTCCTATCCAACGTACAAAGATAACCATTTAGAGCACATTCCAGTTTGGGGTGGTGTTGTTATATTAGGAGATGAAAACTCATTCAGCATTCGAATAAAAAATAAAGAACAGGTACCTAATTTAACAGCGAAAATTGATGGGAAGATGTATTTTTTCTACAGTTCACCAGATCTTAACGATGATGACGAAATTGAAGTGACTAAGCCTTGAAAATGATTTTCAACCTTCAAATTGGATTATATAAATCTTCATTTCCATGGGTGTGAATGTTGCTGCTATATAGATAAACACCATCGAATAGAAAAAGTTTGATACTTTTTTAAATTAGTCTAAACGCAGTCGATGTTAATGTGCGTACATATGTCTAAGGGGTTTTGTGAAATAGTCTGTCGCTCCGATCCCCAAAACAGGCAATTTTCGACGCTGGCGGACAATTAGGTGTTTCCGAATTTAGAGTGCCTAGTTTAATGCCCTTATCCATCTTCCCAAATGGCGTTGAACCAGAAACTGTAGCTACTAATGTCGCGCCTTCCGAACACCTGATAGCCTGTACACCCGCATTGTCCGTTGAATCATTCATGGGGTCACTTCAGAGGTTGTGGATTTTTCTGTGTTCGATTAAAAGTGTAAAATCCTTAGCTATAAGTTTTGCAAAGCAAGACACCTCACTCAAAGAGCGTTAAATGCAGTTATGCTGAAGAAGGGCCTAGAGGTCCTTCTTTTTTTTGCTTTCTTTTTTCTGACATTTGTCATAACCGGCTTGTGACAACCCACACTAATTGAATCTCGCGCTTTTTCAATATAATGAGGACATCAAGTAACGAAAGAAGAAATTAGCGGAGGTTAGGACAAAATGACAAAGGCGATTGAATGTATAAATCTAGTAAAGAAATTCGGCGATTACTGCGCCGTTGATCATATGAATCTATCATTTGAAAAAGGTCAAATAACAGCATTGCTCGGACCGAATGGGGCAGGCAAGACAACAACCATTTCCATGATACTCGGAATGATCAAGCCAACATCAGGAGAAGTCAGGGTCTTGGGGATGCCGTCCGGCACAAAAGAATTGCGGCAACGTGTTGGAGCTCTTTTGCAGGATGTTAAAGCAGCAGATGGACTTACGGTGAAAGAAGTGCTTAAATTGTTCCGCAGTTATTATCGTAATCCGATGTCGCTAGAGCGATTGTTAGACATTTCGGGTCTCCATGCGGATCAGAAACGACGCGCATCCTCCCTGTCTGGAGGACAACGCCGTAGATTAGCCTTCGCTCAGAGTTTGGCGGGAAATCCAGAGCTTCTCCTGCTTGATGAACCAACCGTCGGAATGGATATCGAGGCTCGTGGCCGCTTTTGGGACACCATCCAAGCACTGGCAAGTGACGGACGTACGGTGCTTTTGACTACACATCATTTAGATGAAGCTGATGCTGTCGCAGATCACATCGCAGTCATCGCCAGTGGACAGGTTGTTGCGGAAGGTACTCCAGAACGTTTAAAGGCTCAAACAGCACTTAGAACCGTTTCATTTCGAGCGGCGAACGCGCCAGCCCAGCAGGAATGGCTCACATTACCTGGTGTAGAAAAGGCAGAATGCAACGGCGAGCGGATTCGCCTTTATGCCCAAGAGACCGATGTATTGTTATTTACACTGATGCAGTCTGAATGGGAAATTTCCGATATTGATATACAATCCGCCAGTTTAGAAGATACATTCCGAAGTCTTACAGGCTCAAATAAACAAACAATTATACGATAATAAACATTTTTAGGAGGAAAATAGCCATGTTACATATGTTTGTTGCCCAGACCAAAGCAGAAAGTATACGAATTATCCGTAGTCCATTCTTCTTACTCTTCTCCATTGCGATGCCGCTTGCTTTCTACTTTTTATTTGCAAGTATGAATGGGGTAGATCAATCGATTCAATCAACAACTTGGGGTGTCTTTTCATTGATGTCGATGACGGCATTCAGTTTGATTGGTACAGCGGTATCTCAATTCGGTATCCGTCTATCGTTCGAGCATCAAGACGGGTGGGTACGCTTGTTGAAGCTAACTCCACTATCTCCTGCCGTCTGGATTGGCAGCAAAATCGTATCGCAAATGGCTGTTCACTTGATCGTCATTGTAGTTATATTTTTATCTGCTGGCCTTGTTCATGATATACAATTGACAGCCGGGCAATGGATTTTATGCGGATTATGGTTATGGATTGGGAGCATATCTTTTCTGGCGCTTGGTGCATTGTTAGGAACGCTTAAAAACGCGAATACTTCCGTTGCCATCGGAAATGTGTTACAGATGGGGCTTGCCATTGTGGGGGGGCTTTGGATGCCGCTTAGTACTTTGCCAAGTTGGATGGGCTCGGTCGGGGAATGGCTTCCATCTCACCGATATGCCAATGGGGCATGGAATATGATCGCTGGAAAAAATCCAGCAAGTATCGATTTCATAATTTTGACAGGATGCGGTCTCCTCTTTATGCTACTATCAATCTATATCTATAATCGACGGGATGCGGTCTAATTGAATAGAGAAAAGTGGCGTCTCTTTCCAAAATCGGAAGGAGTCGCTCCTTATATTTTGTTAACAAATGTAATGATACCCATGTACTTTCTACTCTATGAGCCATCAAGTATACAGTGGCTTGGCTTTGTTCTGTTAGGCATATTCGTTCTATTATTTCGACAATCCTACTTTTATTTAAAGTGGGCCACGCCAATATTGATCGTTCAGGTGGGTATACTTTTAATTTTAGCAGCTGTATTTCACCCTATGTATACGTTTATGGGTTTTATGATAGCTGCTCCGCTGAGCAAACAAAAGCTGCCGATATTACTCTCTATAACGATCGTTTTCACTGTAGCTATGGGATTTATCGCCGTTCCTTACTTGGATCGGATGGGCAGCCTAGTATGGATAGGGCTGGTGCCTATGTTTGGCATCTGTATTCTGCCGTATATTATTCGAACTTCGACCCGATTTCAACAGAAGTCTGCGCGGCTGCGGGCAGAAACTGCTGAACGAATGGCACAGCAGGAGGAGCGCCAGCGGATCGCACGTGAATTACATGATACATTGGGGCATACGCTGTCATTAATCGCACTAAAAGGGGAGGTCGTTGAGAAATTGGTCAATCGCCAACCCGAGAGAGCGATAGCAGAGGCTCGTGAAATACGAGAAACGGCACGCGCAGCCTTGAAACAAATGCGAGAATTGGTTACGGAGATGAAAGTTACATATCTCGCTGACGAATATAAGCATGCTGTATCGTTATGTTCAGCTGCGGGCATACCGCTTTTATTTCAATATCAATCGATTTCAGATCCCAGACCTTCTAATGTAGGGACGGAAGACGCTTTAGTGAACAATCCGCTTCCGTTAACACCCTTGCAGGAGACGATCTTGGCGATGTGTTTTCGCGAGACGATTACAAATGTCGTTCGTCATAGCCGAGCAACAAGTTGCAGCGTTCTTCTCGACATTCAGGAAGGGGAAGTTCGTGTATCCGTAAGTGATGACGGTATTGGGGCAGATATGGATCAATTCTATACTAGCAGTAATGGCCTCGCCGGTTTACGGCAGCGGTTGGTTATGATCGATGGTCGTATGTCGCTGTCTTCGTCCCCAGGCAAGGGGACGGAAGTCACCTTACATATACCTAGGGTAATACGAAATGAAAAGGTAGGTAGTGCTTAGATGATTCGTATTGTTTTGGCAGAAGATCAAAAGTTATTAAGGGGAGCACTGGCAACGTTACTCTCGTTAGAAGATGATATTGAAGTCGTCGGTCAAGCTGAAAATGGGGAAGAAGTGATGTCCATGATTCAGCAATATGAACCCGATGTAGCTGTTCTGGATATTGAGATGCCGCTGAAAACGGGGTTAGATATTGCGGAATTAATTCAAAAAAATAAGTCAGCTTGTCGTGTCATCATCTTGACGACATTCGCGCGTCCTGGATATTTCCAGCGGGCTATGCAGGCAGGAGTTTATGGATATCTTCTTAAAGATACGGGCAGCGAGGAACTGGCTGATGCGATTCGTCGGGTCTATGATGGGAAACGTGTCATCAATTCAGAATTGTCGCTCGCGGTATGGGATGATCCATGTCCATTATCACCCAGGGAGCGTGAAGTCATGAAGTTGGCTGCCCAAGGCTTAGTTCTTCAAGATATTGGAGCACAGCTGTTTCTATCCTATGGAACGGTACGGAACTATATGTCAGAGGCGATTGGGAAGCTCGGGGCGAATACACGGATCGAGGCAATCGATATCGCACGTAGCAAGGGATGGTTGGATTGAGGAGAACTCCGAGGTATGGAGGTAAGCGGATCACCCCACTCAAGGGATGATGCAGCCTAGGGAGCTTCTAAGCTCTCTGGTGTTATGAGGTGGAATGATCTAAGTAGGATAACGGTGAGTTACCAGTTATCTCATTTAATGCTCGACTCCTTGTTTCGAACGATCTCAGGAGTTGGGGAGAAGCTGGCAGCTACGCTCGTGGCGGAACTTGGAGACATTCAGCAGTTTGAGAACCCGAAGCAGCTGGTGTGGCCTATGCCGGAATGGATCCGGGGGTGTTTCAGAGAAATTTACATCATCCAGCAACCGAATTACCAAGAGGGGCTCTAAGCGTTTGAGGAGAGCCTTGTTTTTATCCGTACAATTCAGTCTCAGACGAAGTGAATGCTCCAAGTTGAAACTATTACGACAAGAAAAAGAAAGAAGGCAGCCTTACAAGGCCGCGGTGATTGCTTGCGCCAACAAGCTACTTCATCACATCTATGCGATCCTAAAGAAAGGTGAGCCTTACCATAGGTAATTCCACATTTATCCGCCAACTCTCCGCGACAACGGAGGGGTTCTTTGCTGTTCTGTAAATAACTATACCAGCAAACTTTAAATTATCCAAGCCCGGGTGCTTGACAAACATAAGTTGGTTTTTGTTTTTCCCATATAGGTTCTTGTTTTAATTGAGGAAATGAATTTTATCCAGAGTCGATTAATAAAAATTCTTTCTAATTAGGGAATAATTCTATAATTTATTCGTCTTTTTTAAGTTTAGGGTCTTGCCTTCCCATTATTGGAACTAAGTTTAATAAGTACAGTTTCCAGCTTACAAAATCCCCCCCTTTATAAATTAACTACAAAATAAAAAAAACAATAACTAACAAGAAATCCGAAACGTTAAATAATATGATATGAAGATTATTCATGTAATTTATTGATTTTTAATCATAAAAATTGTAAATAAAGCGTGAGTGCATATTATAATTTGATCGGGATTACTACAACAGGAGGTGCTGTGATGAGAAGAAAGTGGATTCTTGGTATTATTTTGATTTTTCTAATGTCGGGATGTTCTACAGATAAGACATCCATGGAGAGCATAAACAATTCAGAAAAACCGAAGGTATTAAAAACAGTTGACTATAAAATTGACAATATGAGCCGGCAACGATCAGAATATCACTATACTGAAGATGGTGCGTTAGTAATTGACTCGGAAATTGACCGTATGATCATGAAGCCGGGCGATATTGTTTATTTTATACCTCCAGAGTTCGAGGGATTTAAAGATAACCCTGATTTTAAATTAGCTGATCATTATATTTCTAGACTTATCGCAAGTGAGGGAGATAGTGTGGAAATAAAAAAGGGAGTAGTTTATGTCAATGACAAAAAACTTGATGGTTTTTACGGTGTGGCAGCAAAATACGGTCTAACTGAGCAGGAATACATTGATAAACAAAAAGAAAGTGACTCAAACTTTAAATTAACTCAGGAAGAAAATGATTTTTTTAATCAGAGTATGGTTAAAATTAAAATTCCTAAAGAACATATATTTGTCTTAGGTGATAATTGGGAAAGAAGTGTGGATAGCCGTCATTTTGGGCCTGTTCCCTTAAAAAATATTCAAGGGAAAGTACTAGGGGTCACGAAGGAATTTTAATTGATAAATTCTATATACTTTTTAACGAGCGATGAGTGATAAAATGCGGTTCCTACACCCGTTACTTGCCGCAGAGTATATTAGCTAAATCTAGGTTCAATGACAAAAGTCATCAATCCGTGTGTTAGGGTTGGTGACTTTTCCATTTGTGGTATAATAACCCGAAATGTCCACATTAACTGAAGATTGGCTGGTGAATTGGAATGAGCGAAAAATTCTGGTTAGTGATACAGTATCCTCTGAAAAGTGCAAAAGGCAGCCAACGCGACCACTGGTTAAGAGAAAAAGTAATGGAATATTTAGAATTATCTCTAGCGGATGCTGATTTGGGCCATGTCGACGGCTTTGATATGGGGACATGCATGTCCGACCCGAAGAAGTATGCGCTTAATATATTTTGTGTTGTTACGGAGGAAGAACAGGGTATAGCCTTGGTAAAAAGAGTGATAAAAGAGAGTCGGCTTGATTATACTCGCATAAAAATGGCTACCATGCCCTATGGAAAAGAAGAAGAAACCTATACTCTGAAGTATGCCTATAAGAAGGGCGTTACCGATTTTTCACTATAGCCTATACGGTGTTTAAATGTCGTTCGGCGAGTTGGTCATAGTGTCTTCGCTTCAATAAATTCACCAGAGCCAGGCCCATTCCTAGTCTAAGGTCTAGGTTCAGATACCCCCTAAGACGGTTATGTCAGCCAAATAACGCGGATATAATGGATTTATAAACTTGGAGCGTGACTTATGAAGCCATAAGGGGTGTTTGAATATGAAGGCAACAGAAGCGACTGCAATGTCGCGGGCAGGCAAGGTGAATTGGGTGCTTTTTAATCCGAAAACCTATGCAACGATTCTCTATTTATTGCTATCTCTCCCGTTAGGGATTATTTATTTTACAGTAGCGATAACGGGACTTACCTTATCCATCGGTTTGACTCCGATATTTATCGGAATACCGCTGTTTTTTGGAGTAGCTAAGCTGCTCAACGGGATTGTGATTTTTGAACAAAGCATGATTAGGCAAATTTTAGGTTTACCTAATCCTACTGTATCGTATACCTACAATCACCAGTCTGAAGCTGGGCAGAAGTTGAAACGAATGGTGAGCGGTTTTGACGGAGCGCTCTTTATTCGAAACCTGCTGCTCGTATTACTAAGATTTGTTACCGGCATCGTATTCTTTGTTATTATGGTAACGGTGATTTCACTGGGACTCGGATTGATTGCTCTTCCGGTCGTGCATATCATTTTGATGAATGAACTGCAGCTCGATATTTTGGAAAATAGCTTGTTTAGTTATTTTCATATCGATTGGACCTATAATCAGCAATACCTGCTGTACGTAGTCGTAGGCCTTATCCTGTTCTGGGTCGCGCTGCGCGTTGTGAATGGGCTTATGCAAATTCTGCGCAGAATCATGTATGTGGATGAGCCCTATCAGCAGCCGTCAGTGCCGCCGATGGAAGCACAAATCCATGCGCCAATTCAGTCGCAATATTACGAGTACCAAGAGGATCACCCCACTCAAGGGATGATGCAGCCAGCCCATAGAGAGCTTTAAAGGCTCTCCCAAAGCGACCTTAACCGGTCGCTTTTTCGTTTTTGCGTCCGGTTTAAGCCTGAAATACAACCCGATCTACGTCTTGTATCTACAGATTTCAGCCGTTCACGACCATCCCGGATGGATGTTGTCCAAGAGGAAGTGTCATTTCCCCGACCTATAATCATTAACTCAGAATATCGCGGAATGCGCAGGTTATAACAAAATGATTGTTTCGGAACTATTTTCGCAGCTGATAAGCTGTGGGTGGAATTCCAAAATTTGTTGATTTTAAACAAGGACATTGTTTGACAGACAGGGTCCATAAAGCGAGGAGGCTGATAAGAAAGCTCTAATTTATTGCAAGCGATTACAATAGCACAAGTGAATAAAAAAAGGAGGAGATGAAATGAAGAACAGCGTTGCAAAGGTAACCGGCATGGTGTTGTTGTTTTCTCTGGCGCTAGCTCTCATAGCGGGAGGATGGGTGAATAAGACAACGGTCCATGCTGCCGGTCTTTCGATAATCGGCGGTGGGGGCTGGAATGAAACGGCGTATATAGAATGGTCACCCGTGAGTAATGCGAAGGGATACAATGTCTACGTGAAACACGCCAATGCGCCGGGTTCCAGCTATCAACAAATGGATAGTGAGCTGATCCGGCAATACCCTTCCTATTGGAGAGCAGATGCCGTTGGACTCGCAGCAGGAAATTATGTGATGAAGGTTGAAGCCAGGCTGTCGGACGGTTCAACGGTAAGTGTCGTTTCGAATAACCTATCCGTAGCGCCGCATGATCGATCCGGATTTGCTTTTTCCTCAGACTCGCCATACGGGACTGGCTCGGGTGCCTACAATGATGACGGTACGCTTAAAGATGGTGCACAAGTTATTTATGTGACCTCCGAGACGGCACGAACCGTAACCCTTGATGTGAAAATCAACAGCTCAGGCGGGGTTCAAACGGGCGTGGGGATCGGCGAGATTTTGACGCTAAGACAAAAAGGCTATGACACAACCCCTCTTGCGATCCGGTTTATTGGAAAAGTTACCGATGACGACATGAGCGGACAGCTGAATAGCAGCGGCTACCTTCAAGTAAAAGGCAAAAACGATTACTCGGAAATGAATATGACGATCGAAGGGATCGGAGACGACGCTTATGCTTATGGGTGGGGATTGCTCCTTAGATACGTAGGGAATGTGGAAGTAAGAAACCTCGGGCTCATGTTGTTTCCTGATGATGGAATTTCCATGGATACAGGAAATGTCAACGTGTGGGTGCATAATAACGATCTATTTTATGGAACCGCAGGAGGAGATGCCGACCAGGCCAAGGGCGATGGTTCAACGGATCTGAAAAAAGGATCGACCTATATTACAATCTCCTACAATCACTACTGGGATTCGGGAAAAGCGGCTTTGGTCGGGTTGAGTGAATCGGAGGAATTCTTTGTCACCTTCCACCATAACTGGTTTGATCACTCGGACTCCCGCCATCCGCGAATCCGATTGGCATCGGTTCACATCTATAATAACTTCTATGACGGAGTCTCAAAATATGGGGTCGGTGTGACAACGGGAGCTTCAGCCTTCGTGGAATCCAATTACTTTAGACATGCCAAATACCCGATGTTGAGCTCCTTGCAAGGTACCGATGCTTTAGGGGAAGGGACCTTTTCGGGCGAAGACGGAGGCGTGATTAAGGCCTATAACAATAGGATCGTAGATGCGGACAGCCTGATTTATGCAAATTCCAATACCGGGACAGCTCCGGCAAATGCAACCTCATTCGATGCATACTTGGCTTCGTCAAGAATTAAAACCGTACCAAGCTCATACAAAGCATTCGTGGGAGGAACGGCTTATAATAACTTCGACACAACCGTCGATACGGGAGTAAATAGCGCTGACATCGATAACGTGAGCGATGTAGAACAGATTGTTACCGCACAAGCCGGACGCCTGAATAACGGGGATTTCACCTGGGAATTCAATGATGCCGTTGACGACACATCCTATGCCCTCAATACAGCTCTGATGGCTAAAATAAGCAGCTACACCAGCGGGCTTGTATCCATAGGCGGGAATTCAACCGGGGCGGAGCCGGAACCAGAACCAGAGCCGTCCACCGGAGAACAAGTTCACAACTTTACAACATCCGGATTGGCAAGCGATTTCTTCAATATTGTAGGGAATCTCTCCACAACCAAGGGAACTGCGGCGTATAACAGCTTAACGCTAACCCAATGTTTGAAAATCGAGAGTTCAACCCGCATTACCTTTACCTCTACGGAAACCGCTACATTAACATTAGTGTTTAATTCGGCAGACGGAACCAAGATCAAGATTGATGGAACGAGTTATCCCATGACGAATGGTATGGTCAGTGTGCCACTTGCTCCAGGAGCGCATACGATTACAAAAGATCATACGACGAATCTCTTTTATATGGAGTTGGAGTAGAGCAGGGCAGGGTTTGTGCTCCCGCGCGGCTCTCATACGAATATAAAAAGCGACCGTGATTTCGGTCGCTTTTTATATTTTATCTGTTGATTTGGTTATTGGGACACCATGCTTCTGAATGGTAGCTGCTAAGTCGGGAAACTGATATTTATGATTAACCATATCTACCGTAAAATCCTCAATCGTTATAACAATTATGAAATCGATTTCACAGTCTAACTGTAGTCAACTTCGGGATTCGCTTTCGTATCCCATAGTCATCCCCACCATGTTCCTGTACAATGAAGTGAAAATAAACGGGACTGGCGGAAGGGGGTGGCCAGCGTGTCTTTCAGGTTTAAACCGCTTAAGTCCTGGAGTCTTCGTGCTAAAATTTTGCTGATCTTCCTGCTGCTCATTTCGATTCCGCTCAGCCTGCAGGGCGTAGCTACCTATGTGGGTTTCTCCAACTCCGTTGAACGAAGAACCTCCGATTATACCGCTCAATTGGTGGACCAGATCAACCGGAATTTGGACAGGACCCTGATGGAGATGCAGAGATTGACGTTGATGCCTTTATACGATTCGGGGGTATTGTCCATCTTGCGCAAGTACAGGGAGGAGGATAGTCTACATCAGCAGCCTACGGTGGAAGAACGCTCCAAAATGCAGCTTTATATCGCCAGCATGACCTTCGACAGGCCAGAGATTGACAGTATCCAGATTTTCGCCGGAAGCGGTTACACCTTCTCGAGCCTGGCTCCTAGCGCGATCGCTGCCTATACGGACGTGGAGCGGCAGCCCTGGTACCCTGGCGTGGTGGAAGCGAGAGGGGCTTGGGTGCTGCTTCCGCCGCATCGGCCTTCTTACTATCTGGACGGCAATCAAAGCTATTTTTCCGTAGCCCGGCTGATCCGTGAGCCCAATACCAACCGGACGCTCGGGTTAGTCAAAATCGATTTGAAGCAGACCTTGTTCAAGCAGCTTGTCGAAAATGTCAAGCTGGAAGAGAACGGCGGCATCGTCGTGCAGAATAGCCGGGAAGAGCTTTTCTACACGGCGACCGCAGATGGGGATACGGAAGCCTCCAAGCTGCTTTCGGATCGGATTCTCGGCCTTTCAGGGCGTTCGGAAACGGCCAGCGAGATTCTGCATATGGAGGGCAGCAAGTATTTGGTTGTCTCCAACTATTCCCGATATTCCGATATTAATATCGTCAGCTATATTCCGGTCGCATCCCTGCTTGTGGAGACCAAGGAACTTCGCAATTTTACGCTTCTAGCCGGCCTGATATGTCTCGTTTTGGCCGGGGCCTTAGCCATCTACTTCTCTTATCGGCTGACCCAACCTCTCGGGACGCTGGTACGAAAAATGCGACTCGTGGAGCTCGGCGATTTCAAGCAGAGCGTGCCGGTAACTGAGGATGAAATCGGTCGGCTTGGTTCCGGCTTCAACCGGATGGTAGAGGAAATCGACCGGCTCGTCCATGAAGTATACGTGCTCGGCATGAGGGAAAGAGAGGCGGAGCTAGCCGCACTGCAAAGCCAGATCCAACCTCATTTTATATATAATACACTGGAGTCGATCAGCATGCTTGCCCGGCAGCGCAATAATGAGGACGTCTCGGAAATGGCCACGGCTTTGGGACGACTGATCCGCAGCGCAGTGGAGCAGGACCGAAGCCTTATCCGGCTTGGCGAGGAGCTTGAGACGGCGGAGTCCTATATTCGCATCCAAAAAATGCGCCATGGTTCCAGGCTGCAGGCTATGTTCGATATCGAAGAAGGGTTGGACGATTGCCTGGTCCCGAAGCTGCTGCTCCAGCCGCTCATTGAAAATGCGATTATGCACGGGATTGGAGACCGCGAGCAAGGGGGCACGGTATACGTTACGGTGGCGCGATTTGAGGATGAAGTGCTGTTGACCGTTCGGGATGACGGGCGGGGCTTGTCGGAGGATGAATTGGCGGCTTTGCAAGCCTCATTGGAAGAGGCCGGGGATGATGTGGCAGCAAAAACTCCGGCGATGCCATTACGGGGTCATGGCGTGGCGCTGAAAAATATTAAACAGCGTTTGCGGTTGATTTACGGCCGGGACTGCGACTTCGAAATCGATGGAAGCTTGGGACAAGGTACGGCTTTTACCGTGACGCTGCCGTTCGCGAAACAAGAAAAGTAGGAGGTCATCCATGATCAAGCTCATGTTGGTGGAAGACGAGGACATTATCCGTAAAGGCATCCGCGATTTGATCGGCCGTGTGGCTCCTGATTTTGAGGTCGTATACGAAGCCGCTCACGGCAAGGAAGCGCTGACTTATCTGGAACGCAATGTGGTGGATGTGCTCATTACGGATATTCGAATGCGGGAGATGGACGGGCTTCAGATGGTGGAAAAGCTGCGGACCGCGGGCCATGAGATGCCGATTGTCATTATTAGCGGTTATGGAGATTTTGTATACGCCAAAAAAGCGCTGCAATTCGGGATCGCCGATTACCTGCTGAAGCCCATAGACCGTAAGGATTTTACGGTTGCCTTGGACAAGATTCGGCTAACCTTGAATTCCTCAAATCGATATGCGGATGGGACTGAGCCGCATAGCGAGGCGGACGGGGGGCCGCCATCCAGCGAGGGGCGCAGGATGATCCGGAAGCTGAAAGCGTATATCGCTGAAAACCCCGACGGTGATTTGCGTCTGCAGACGTTAGCGGAGATGGTGCATTTAAATCCTTCCTATCTAAGCCAGCTCTTTAAGCAGGATGGTGGCGGCAATTTGTCCGATTATATCGCCGAAACGCGCATCCGGCGAGCCTGCAAGCTGCTGGAGACGACGAACCTGAAGGTCTACGACATCGCCCGTTTATCGGGATATCAAAGTCCGAAGCATTTTATGCTGGTATTTAAACAGCATATCGGAATGACGCCGGGAACCTACCGGGAACAATACAGTGTGTAATACTACATAACAGATTATGTTATGTAGTTCTTTTTTATGGGCTAAAACGGAAATGACCTAAAAAAATCGTACCTTTTCTGAACGTTTAGTGATTTTTTATATGACCATATGTAAATATAATTAACCTCATCACAACCTTAACTTGAACAATGCAGAGGGGGAAGCGGTATATGAAAAAATGGTTGACCGGTTTATTGGCATTAACACTTGGTGTGGGGCTCATGGGCTGCGCCGGGAAAGAACAGCCGAATGATACGCCAGGCGAAGCCAGTGGCGAGAAGGTACTGCTCAAATTCGCGACATGGGGAAACCCGGCGCAGCTTGAGCTGTACAAAGGGCTGACCGACGCTTTCACACAGGAGCATCCGAATATTGAGGTGCAAATTGACACGATCCCGTTTGCGGACTATCAGCAAAAAATGTCCGTACTGGCGGCAGGCCAGGAGCTGCCCGACATTGCCTGGGTATCGGAGCGGATGGTACCGCAATTTATGGCCAACGACATTCTGGCCGATGTCACGGATATCGTTCAGGATGATGCTTTTGACATCGATGACATTATACCTTCGACGCTTGAACTGTTTCGCCAGGACGACAAGCTATACGGACTGCCGTTTTCCACTCCGCCCAGCGTGGTGTTCTACAATGAAGATTTGTTCAAGCAAGCGGGCTTGAGTACGCCGAACGAGCTCGCGGAAAAAGGCGAATGGACGTGGGAAACGTTCGAAGAAGCCGCAAAAACGATCAAGACGAGCGCTGCTTCTTCGAACGTTTACGGGGCTAATTTTTTCCGCGACTGGAAGACATGGATTATTCTCGCTTCGTATTCTTGGTCAAACGGGAGCGGACCCTTTAATCCAGAGATGACGGAATACACTTGGAATGATCAATACGGGGTTGAAACCTTGGACATGCTGAAGCGCATGATGTTTACGGAAGGCTCGCACCCGAAGGCGGGAGAGCAGGTTAATTTTGAATCCGGGCAAATCGGAATGATTTTCGACAACTATAGCTTTGTATCCAAAGCTAGGGAGATCCAAAATTTCAAATGGAGCATTGCGCCAATGCCATCGGGCTCGAAAGGCAGCGTTCCGATGATGGGTCAGGCGGGTTACGTGCTATTTAAAGAGGGAAAACATCCGGAGGAAGCCAAGGAACTGCTGAAATTCCTTGCCGGCAAAGAGGGTGTGCAGAAAACGTCGGCCTTCTTTGTGCCGCCGCGCCAATCGGTGCTGAACTCGGATGAGTTCCTGAGCGTGGAGGGCAATCCGGATGCCGGGCACATCAAGCAGGCGGTCATCGACGAGATGCCTAAAGCGGTCGTGCAGCCGGGACATATCCGTTGGCAAAACATCGACACGGAGATTTTGACGGGCTTTGACGAGTTATTTGCCGGGCAGGGCGAACCGCAGAAAATTCAGGATGAGGTAAAAAGCAAGGTGGATGCTCTGTTGAGCAAATAGAGGCAGTTACGTTAGGAGGAACGGGCATGAATCGTTTGGATAAAGCATTAAACGAAGCGCCGGGGCTGCAGCTGTTCGTCAGCCTCCCGGCCAATGACATCAAGCTTGCAGAGGCAGCCTTGGCTTCGGGCGCCGACGGTTTGAAAGTCCATATCAACGTAGGGCACCGGGCCAGCGGCAATCGCTTCGGCACGCTGGACAGCTATGCCGACATTTTCAAGGACATTCGCTCCCGCTTTAACGGCCCCCTTGGAATTGTGCCCGGAGGCTCGGTGGAAGAGGTAAACGCGGAGGAAATCACCCGGCTCCCTGAGCTTGGCGTCGATTTCTACTCGATTTATGCCTTTCATCATCCTGCTTCTCTGCTGCAGGCCCCGGGACTGGCAAGAACGTTTGCGATCGATAGCGAGTTCGACCGGGGCCTCGTGGAAGGAGGCCGGACCTTCGGCATCAGCGCGCTTGAGGCTTCCATCGTTCCCGGCCATGAATATGGTACCAGGCTTACCCTTGCCGATCTGCTTCATTACCGCTGGCTGGCGGCACACGGCGGTTTGCCGGTCATTGTGCCAACGCAGCGTAAAATCGGCCCGGAGGATATCCCGGCCTTGGCCGATAGCGGCGTCAAGGTGCTGTTGGTCGGAGCGGTGGTCACGGGCAATGAAGCGGAAGGCATCCTTAGGGAGGTTGCCGCTTTACGGAATGCAATCGATCGTCTGTAGAGGTGCCCCACAAGGAGGAAAGCGACATGACCACACTTGAAACGATAAAATCTGAAGGGCCCGGCCGTCCATTCCGTAGGAAGGCAAGGAAGAACAGGCCCTTAAACCGCGGAGACCATTTGGCGGGCTGGCTGTTCGTGCTGCCGATGGTGCTGGGGTTCGTTCTGCTGCTGCTTGTCCCGCTCATGATGGCGCTTTATATGAGTTTTACGGATTGGCCGCTGCTGGGTGAGGCCAAGCTCATCGGATTTGAGAACTACCGCACGATTGCGGGGGACGCAGAATTTTGGCGCGTGCTGGGCAATACGCTTTATTTTGCCGCCGGACTTGTTCCGCTGAACATTATTTTGGCATTGCTGCTTGCCATCCCGTTATCAAAAAATATTCGCGGAGCCGGCTTTTTCCGGACATTGATCTTTATTCCGGTTATGACCTCGCTGGTGGTCTGGTCGATTGTCTGGAAGTATATGTTTGCCACGGATTCCGGGTTCATTAACCAGCTGCTGCGTATGATCGGCATTACCGGACCGGCCTGGCTGTACGATACCCGGCTTGCCATGCCCGTTGTTATCGTGACCAGTCTCCTGAAAAATGTCGGTTTGAATATGGTGTTGTTCATTGCGGCGCTGCAGCAGGTCCCGGCGCAGCTCTACGAGGCGGCCAGAATCGATGGCGCAGGGAGAATGCGGATTTTTTTCCGAATTACCGTACCCATGATCACGCCGACGATTTTTTTGACCCTGATGATGACCATTATCGGCTCGCTGAAGGTGTTCGGACAAATTTACGTGATGACACAAGGGGGGCCTTCCGGAAGCACGAAGGTGCTCGTCTACAACATTTGGGAACGAGCCTTTAAGCTGTTCGAGTTCGGATATGCTTCTGCTCTGGCTTATGTGCTGTTTATCATCACCCTGCTGCTTACGCTGGCACAATGGCAGATGAGAAAAAGGTGGGTTCTGAATGAAAGCTAGTCTATTTGCTAAAAGGGGCAACCCGGCAGGCGGGAACCTGTTCCATTATCTGCTGCTGCTTGCCGTTTCGGTGGTCATGATGACCCCGTTCGTGTGGATGGTCTCTACTTCGCTCAAACAGCCGGCTGATGTGTTTGTTTTTCCGCCGCAGCTGATTCCGTCGCCGATACGATGGGCGAATTATGCGGAAGTGCTGGAGACGATCCCGTTCCATCTGTTTTATGGCAACAGCGTATATATCGCCCTACTGGTTACCGTGGGCACCGTGCTTTTCTCTTCCATGGCGGGGTATTCTTTCGCACGAATTCCTTTTTGGGGGAGAAGCCTGGTGTTTCTGATGCTGCTGAGCACGATGATGATTCCGAACGAGGTCATTGCCATACCGATGTTTCTGTTTATGCGTGAGCTGGGTTGGATCAATACGCATTTACCGCTGATTATTTTGCCTATATTCGGCGCGGGCGGTGTGTTCGGGGTGTTTGTGATGCGGCAATTTTTTCTGGGGATTCCGAAGGAGCTGGAGGAGGCAGCGATGATCGACGGCTGCTCGCGGCTGCGGATTTATTCCACAATCATGTTGCCGTTAGCAAAACCCGCGATCGCCACGCTGATCATTTTCACGTTTTTGACGAGCTGGAACGATTTTTTTGATCCGCTGATCTTTATTAATGACCGTAAGCTGATGACCTTGCCGCTGGGATTATCGCTGTTTACCGACGAGTCGGGAACATCGTGGCATTTGCTGATGAGCGCTTCGGTTATGGCGACATTACCACTGCTCATTGTGTTTTTCTTTGCGCAGAAGCAGTTTGTCGAAGGGGTATCCATGACGGGTCTCAAGGAATAGGGTAAATAACGCTTAAAAGGAGGAGTGAAAAGAGATGGACAGCAGGACAAGGATCATGGAGGCGGACGTGGTAGTTATAGGTGCAGGGCCGGCGGGCATTGCCGCCGCCATTGCCGCCGGCAGGCAGGGGGCAAGCGTCATCTTGATTGAACGGTACGGATTTGTCGGCGGGATGTCTACGGTTGCCGGGGTTTATCCTTGGATGACGTTTCATACACAGCAAGGGGTACGGGTCATCGGCGGCATTGCACAGGAAATTGTGGAGCGCCTGATGGAGCGCGGGGGCTCGCCCGGCCATCTTCGCGATACCGTCGGTTTCGTGCATACGCTGACGCCGTACCATCCAGAGATATATAAGGTGCTTGCCGTCGATATGCTGCGCGAAGCGGGGGTGAAGCTCGTCTCACACAGCTTCGTTGACGAAGTCGGGCGTGAAGGCGAATACATCCAATCCGTGACCCTTACTGGAAAATCGGGGCGAATCAAGGTGGACGGGAAGATGTTCGTCGATGCGTCCGGGGATGCGGATGTCGCTTATCTGGCGGGAGCGCCGACGCTTCAGGGGCGCGAAAGCGACGGGCTGTCGCAGCCGATGACGATGAAATTCCGGATGCGGGGCGTTGACGTGGAGGCGATTCGGAAGGCGATGCTGGCTGATCCCGACAACTTTTATCACAAGACGCCGTTTGCCGAGCTAGAGAAGGAGCTTATTCCGCTCACGGGGGTTTCCGGCTTTTATAAGGAGTGGAAAGCTGCCGAGGTCCCGATCAACCGCGATCAGGTTCTGTTGTTTATCGGACCGGAGAAGGATGAGGTGCTGATCAATTGTACGCGGGTACAAGGCTTAAGCGCGACCGATGTCGAGGAGCTGACTTTGGCGGAGGAGGAAGGGCGCAAGCAGGTGCTGATGATGGCGGAATTTTTGAAATCGCGGGTGCCCGGATTTGCCGAGGCCTCCATTTCCTCGGTCGCACCCCAGATCGGAATTAGGGAGTCGCGCCGAATCGACGGTCTGTATCGGTTAACGATGGAGGACGTGGTGACGGGACGACATTTTGAGGACGGCATTGCGAGGAGCGGTTATCCGGTTGACTTGCATGATCCGTCAGGCAAAGGGATTATGGAGGCTTCCATCGAGAATGACGGTTCCTACAGCATTCCTTACCGCTGCCTGGTGGCCCGAGGGCCAGTAAATCTGCTCGCGGCGGGGCGCTGCATTTCAACCACGCATGAAGCACTGGCGACCACGCGCTTGACGCCAAGCTGCATGGCTACGGGTGAAGCGGCGGGCACCGCGGCGGCCCTGGCCTGCAAGGCGGGAATCACCGCGGCGGAAGTCGATGCATCGCAGCTCAGGGAGATGCTGCACGCCCAAGGGGCGATTGTGTGAAGAGACGCGGGCTAGAAGAAGCAGGTTGTTGCTACTCTTGATTTTGATTCTCCAATCTGCACTGTTATTTTCTGGAGCCCAGAACATTGAAAGATTAAGTAATGGATATTATAATATCTTCAAACCAACTTTCACCTATTAATGGAAAATAAGTCCTCTAGATGATTAGGGGGCTTTGTTCGTCTTCCTTGGGATTGAGTGAAAGAAGGGCAACTCATTCTCAGCAGACACTTGCTAACAAGAACTCTAGGAATAAATTCTTTAGTTAATTTCATCCTTACCCTTACACAGGAGGTACAAGTAGATGTCCAACATAATCAAAGTCGGCGGGCTTAAACTACTGTTCATCTGTGCAAGTCTGGTATGGATTCTGCTTGGCTCCGGGTGCGAATCGAAGACGGAAGAAGAGGTGCAACCAGAGGTTTTAAGCGTACCTGCGGAAGAAATGATCGCCATACCTTGGAATGAAGGATGGTCGCCGGCCATCAGCGTCACCCCGGGCATCCCGTTTGAACTGAGGGGCAGCGATGAAATAGCGTATGACCTATCAGGCGATACCGACTACTTATGCGTGGAAATCGAGGGCAGGCTTGAAAGCATAGGCAAGGCGGGAACCTCAAGGAAAGCGGGAGAGCAAGTTTACTGGACCCCCCTTTGCGGGGAACCTTCAGCCGATCTTGCCGAAATTGAAACCTCATGGGTAACCCTCGTTCGGAAACAGGAGGGATATCCGACCGGATTGGTTCTGGTTGGGATTTCGCCTGAACGGGAGAACGGGAATGGAGGATCGACGTTCAAGGCAAACATCATCGCAAGCTTGGCTTTTCCCCAACAAGACGGGGCTTACCAAGACATCTCCGACGATGATTTAAGGGGTCTTGAAGCCGAATATAAAAAATAATCCCATCGAATAGTGCTGGTTACGGGATGCTTCGGTATCACATACGATGTCGGCTAGAGTTGCGAAACAATGTAATCCAGGTGACATCAAAACGGTGACTAAACCCGTAGAAGCTTGTGTGTTGTCGTTATCTTCGGGCAGGAGTTCGACTCCCCTCGCCTTCACCATGATGAACATCATCCGCATGAGGATGGTGTTTTTGTTTTATATTAATACTATAGGCAGGAGCATGTCGTACAGATGGAGTGATATCGATGAATCAGGGTCATGATGGAGAGGAACCATTGATAACGGTACTCAATATGGATGGTCAACAACTGACACCATGTTTGCCCCATCGGGCTTGGCGGGAAGTTGAGCGATCGCGAGCTGTCTGGGTTGATGAGCAGACGATCCAATTGCTTTATAATCCGTTCTTATTTCGGGACTATCGCAAAGCTGCACTGAAACGAGATCATCACACTTGTTTGTGGTGCGGACGACACGCCACGACAGTGGACCATATGATCCCCTCAAGCAAAGGCGGCTCGGATCTTCCGCACAACCTGATGGCTTCATGCAGCGAATGCAATACGAAGCGAGGAAACCGTTCTGCACTGTCCTTTCTCAAAGAAAACGCACACGCTGTTCCAAATCTTATGAAGCTTAGCTGGCGTATCTTTATAGCTAAATACAGACATCGTCAATTGAAAAAAAGAGACACTTAAGTAAAGGCTTAGAATCGTTGTTTTGACCGACCGAAGTCTATGCAGAAATCGTGACGCGCTCATTCATTTAGCCGACATTAAAACTGTAGCTTATGTGGTGTCGTCTTCGGACAGGGTTAAGATCCCTTTCCTCTCTCATACCGATATAAAAGCGGCCGTGATTAGGTTAGGAGGGGAGACAGTTCGGATTAGACAGCGTGCACGAAATACCTAGAATACAGAGGTAGTTGGAGAAAGACTTTTCGAAGGAGTGGAATTATCTTTCTTTGTTCAATGAATTTTCATTACCTTTGTGCTTTATAGATTTTGATCGAATCAGACCAAGAGAGCACCCTTTCGGTGCTCTTTTTTTGTTTTTCAAACAGACCGTCTTACACCAAGCATCTTCCAAATCAACCCAGCGATGTCTTATCTTGAACTTTGCGCAGTACTAGAATCTCCTCTATAATAATAGGCTAATCTTAAACTGCGTCAGGAGGAAACAATGGACTTTATCAAAAATCAACTAGACGGATATGGCATGAGCGAACAAACCATTGGATATCTCTCGAATATGATCATGGTCGTTTTTATCGCGGTGATTTCCATATTGGCCAATTTTATTACCAAAAAAATCGTGCTGAAGACGATTATTCATATCGTCAACAACAATCGGTACACATGGGACAATATCATCGTAGAGAAAAAAGTGTTCCACAAGCTGTCGCATCTCGTACCGGCAATCATTATTTATTTTTCGGCGTCCATCTTTCCGGCTTATCAAGTGTTGATTGAAAAAGCTGCAGCAACGTACATGATTATCGTGACGATCACGGTGTTGAATGCGCTGCTTAATGCTTTTGATGACATTTATCGTTCGTTTGAGGTCTCCAAGATCAGACCGATTAGGGGCTACATTCAGGTGGTGAAGATCGTTCTCTTCATCATCGGCGGCATTGTGGTGATCTCGAACCTCATCGGGCAGAATCCGTTGATCATTCTCAGCGGGCTTGGTGCTCTATCGGCCGTTCTGATGCTGGTGTTCAAGGACTCCATACTGGGCTTGGTGGCAGGCGTTCAATTATCATCCAATGATATGGTGCGTGTCGGCGATTGGATTGAAATGCCGAAATACAATGCGGACGGCGACGTCATCGACATTACGTTGAATACGGTAAAAGTGATGAATTTCGATAAAACGATCACGATGATTCCCAGCTATGCCCTCATCTCGGACTCGTTTAAGAACTGGAGAGGCATGCAGGTATCCGGCGGCCGAAGAATTAAGCGAAGCTTCTATGTCGATACGAGCAGCATCTGCTTTTGCACCAAGGAAATGATTGAGGAATTTCAGAAGATTCACTACCTTTCCGATTATGTCACGACCCGATTACACGAAATTAACGCATACAACATCGAGCATCAGATCAATACGGAAAGCAAAGTGAACGGCAGACAGCTTACGAATGTGGGCGTGTTCAGGGAGTATATCCATCAATACCTGCGGAATCATCCGAAAATCCATAAGGATATGACGCTGATTGTCAGGCAGTTAGCGCCGGGAGATAACGGACTGCCCTTGGAAATCTATGCGTTCAGCAATGATACCAACTGGGGTGTTTATGAATCGATTCAAGCGGATATCTTTGACCATATCTTTGCCGTTGCGCCGACCTTCGGGCTGCGTGCCTTCCAAAATCCAACCGGCCATGATATCGTTCATCTCAAAGAAAGCCCGGAATATTCCCGGGGTTATTGAGAGCGATTCGGAGGGGAGTTGAACGATTTACAAGGATATCACGCGGGAGGAGATTGCCTATCCGTTGTAGAAGCAATGGTAGAACGAGGCTATCGCTCAATCGAGCGCGATTGGTCGGCGGGCTATGTCCTCTCGCTCGAACTCGACATGCCCAGCACAGGAAAGGAGTGTCTACCATTGAACATCAACAATCCGATCATACCCGGCTGGTATGCAGATCCCGAAGCCAGAACGTATGAGGGGAAGCACTGGATTTATGCAACGCGGTCCTTCACGGAATATACGATGCAGATGAATTTGGACGCATTCAGTTCGGACGATCTGATCCATTGGGAGAAACACGAAGGCATTATCGAGATGGCGGATTTTCCATGGATATGGAGGGCGGTTTGGGCACCGACCCATATCGAGCACCAAGGGAAATATTATCTCGTGTTTGCATCGAACGATATCCAATCGAACGAGGAAACCGGCGGTTTGGAAATCGCCGTTGCGGACCGTCCGGAGGGGCCGTACAGAGGCTACTTGGGGAAGCCGCTCGTGGATAAGTTCATTCATCAGGCACAGCCGATCGATGCGCATCTATTCAAGGACGAAGACGGAACGATCTATCTGTATTATGGCGGATGGGGGCACTGCAACGTTGCGCGGATGAACGAAGAGATGACGGGATTCGTTCCATCGGCCGACAACGGCAATGAAATTTTCCGTTCCATTACGCCGGAGGGATACGTGGAAGGTCCTTGTATGGTTAAGAAGGACGGACTTTATTATCTGATGTGGTCCATGGGCGGATGGACGAATGGAACCTATCGCGTAGCCTATGGCGTAAGCGACAGCCCGCTCGGTCCATTCAAGAATGAAGGCACGATTCTGGAGCGTCAGGAGCCGATTGCCGAAGGACCCGGCCACCATGGCTACCTGCATTTGCAGGAGAGAGATGAATGGCTTATCGTGTACCACCGCCGAATCATTGGGGACACCGAGCCGGGCCATCGCCAGTTATGCATAGATCGGATGCGGATCGGCAATGGCAAGATTGAGCCGGTCATCATGACTTGATTAAGGGAATCAATGGTGAAAAAGCGGCCCGTAATCGGTCGCTTTTTTGCGTCTTCATAAGGTTAGCTATTAGGAAAATACCAGAAATCCGTATGATATAATCTAGTTATATCTTTTGACCATAACAGGAGGAAAGCACCCGAAATGGCGATATTGAAGAATGACTGGGCATCATATTTAGATCAGGAGTTTACGAAGCCATATTACTTACAGCTGCGGGAGTTTCTCATCGAGGAGTATCGGACGAGAACCATTTATCCCGATAAATACGATATTTTTAATGCGCTGCACTATACATCGCTGGCGGACACCAAGGTGGTCATTTTGGGCCAGGATCCTTATCATGGACCGGGACAGGCCCACGGCCTAAGCTTCTCTGTCAAAGAGGGCGTCAGCACGCCGCCTTCCTTGCAAAATATGTACAAGGAGCTTCAGGATGATCTGGGCTGCTTCATTCCCAATAACGGCCATCTGCTAACATGGGCGAAGCAAGGGGTACTGCTTCTAAATACGGTGCTCACCGTAAGGGCCCATGAAGCGAATTCTCATAAAAACAGGGGATGGGAAAGCTTTACGGATAAGGTCATCGAGACGATCAACCGGAAAAATGAGCCTGTCGTGTTCCTGTTATGGGGAAGCCACGCCCAGAAGAAGGCGGAGCTCATTACGAACCGGCAGCATAAACTGATACGTTCGCCGCATCCGAGTCCGTTGTCTGCGCATCGAGGCTTTTTTGGCAGCAAGCCGTTTTCTCGCGCGAACGAATTTCTACGCAGTATGGGGCTTCAGGAAGTGGATTGGCAGATTCCGAACTTGTAAGCGGAAGGAGAGGGCATTCGCGAAACCTCTGCATTCCGCAAGCGATTGTATCTAGACCAAAAAACCACATCCGCATGAGGATGTGGTTTTTGCTTACCACCCGGATGGGCTTATGCCCGTTTGTACGGCTCGATCAGAAAGCAAAAGATGCTTTAACGGCCCGATTCGAAAGCGTAGGCCCACAGATATCCTTTCGATTCAGCGAATTGTGGCTGTAAATAGTCGCGGTTCGCCTACTCGCAGCATACGATGTAGACCACCTTTCTTAGGTGGTCTTTTTCCATTTGGACAATCGTTTTGGTCCTGCGAAACGATCAGCTCATAGGATGATTAGATGTTTATGCCAAATCAAAAAAACGACCGGAACTGGTCGTTTTTTTTACTTGTACGTAGAAATATGTGCATTTATTGAAGCTTGCTATAGACGCTGCAGCACGGCTAGTGATAGTTCTTGGATTCATTCTCCTTGTATTTGCCGTCGCTGTCATGCAGCGCCTGCTTCCGGCGATCATTGCGGGCTTGCTGCTGTTGCTGGGCCTCATGGCTGTTCACGGGTGTCTCTGCCAGTTGTTCCACCGTGTTGATCAGGTTTTTGTCCGGATGGTTCGTGCTCAATGGAAGGGGCCTCCTTATTTGCTGGAATCGATGTGATGATTATTATGTGCTGGCGGTCGTGAGGTTATTCTCGATTACTGCTTAGGTTGGATCGGGGCGTAGTTACGGAAACTTTAGCGTTCGTAGCAAAGGATCGTAAAAAGACCCGGCTTCTGCCGGGTCTTCTACATATGACATCTTCGATCACCACACGATTACATTTGATCCTTCGGGGCAAGCTCAATGGCAGATCGAATCGCAGCGAGCATGCTCTTGTCATCGGCGATGTTTTTTCCTGCAATATCAAAGGCTGTGCCATGGTCGACCGAGGTACGGATGATGCCGCCTTTCAGTCCAACCGTAATGTTCACGCCCTCTTCGATGCCCATGACCTTGATCGGCGCATGTCCTTGGTCATGGTAGCAGGCCACGACGATATCGAAATCGCCTCGGCCGGCTCTGAAGAATAACGTATCCGCAGGGAGGGGGCCGACTACATTAATGCCTTCCTGCTGGGCGCGCTTGATGCCCGGGAGCAGCTTTTCTTCTTCTTCGCCGTTGCCGAACAATCCGTTCTCGCCCGCATGCGGGTTGATTCCGCAGACCGCGACTCTTGGATTGTCGAAACCGGCCTTTTTCAAGGTATCGTGGGCCAGTTTGACGACGGTATACGTTCTTTCCGGGTTGATGCTCTGAATGGCCTCGATCAATCCCATATGCGTCGTCAGGTGAATGACCCGCAGGTTCGGCGTCGTCAGCATCATCGAGAAGTCTTTGGTATCCGTGAGATCAGCCAAAATTTCGGTGTGACCCGGGTACATATGTCCGCCTTGATGCAGAGCTTCCTTGTTCAGCGGAGCCGTGCAGATGGAATGGATCTTCCGCTGCTTCGCCAGATCGATGGCTCTTGCCAGAAACTGAAAAGCGGCATCTCCCGCAACTGCTGATACTTCGCCGAATGCAAGGTCAGCCGGCACGAGGTCCAGATCGATAACGTCCACGGTGCCGAACTCGTATTTTGCCTCGGAGGGCTCTTGAATGGCGTTCACCTTCAGGCTTGAGCCGATAATCGGCAGCACGCGTTCCAATATTTTAGCGTCGCCGATCACGAGCGGGTTGCAGTTATCGTACATCTCCTGATGGGATAAGGCCTTCATAATGATTTCGGGTCCGATGCCTGCCGCATCGCCCATCGTAATTCCAACCGTCGGTTTCATGCTGGATTACCTCCTTTTATCGTTTGAATCGCGTGGATAAATACGTCCGGCTTGCCGAATCCGCCTGCCTTGGTGACCACATACAGATCGTCGATCCCCAAGAATTTCGAGATCGGCACGCCGATCTCCAGCTCGTCCAGCAATTCGAAGCCGCTAATGCTCCATTGCATGCAGATTTGTTTGGCCGTGTCTCCGCCTGTCATGGATACGCCCTTGAAATAACCCTGCTCCAGCAGTTGGGCACAGATTTCTCCCATCGCGCGGACAATCTCGTTACTGACCTCGGTGTGATTGAGCCCGCGGGCTTCGCCTACGGCACGGGCCTGTTCGATATCGGAAGACTCCGCCGTGGAATAGATCACGATATCTTTGCCTTCCAATGCGTGCAGCTTGACTTCTTGATAGACGCGATCCATTTCTTCCGTGCGCTCCGCCGAATCGGACACAGCCTTATAAGACACGAATTGCACGGGGACCACGTCGGTATGCTCAAGCAAAAGCTTCAGCTGGGCACGGGAGTTCTTGTTCACGCTGCCGACCACGGTAAGGATGGGTCCCTGATTCTGCGCGATAGCAAGCTCCCTCGGTTTGGACGAAATATGATAATGGGCCGGCAGATAATTGGCGATGCCTGCAGAGCCGGCCCATGCGAACTTGTATGGGAGCTGCCCGGTGATGTGCAGGATGAGCTCCAGATGAGCTTCTTCCGTGGAATCGATCAGCACATACGGTACGTTATGTTCTTGAAACTCTTTTAATTTGCCTTCAATGCGGCCTGCTCCAGCCTCCAGATCACGGATGGAGATCTCGCCGACGGCATACTTGGTTTGCAGCTTCAGCAAGTCGGGAAGATAGGAGTGGGTGACAGGCGTTTTGGGATCATGGGCAATCTCGGTTTCGGCTAACGGTACTCCATTCAAGTAATGGGTAGCGTTGAGAATGGTTCGGTTGTTCTTGGGATAACCCGGAGCGATCATCATAAAGTCCGGCTTCACCACATCATACAGCGCATCAATTTCGGTCCCGATATTGCCGCGCATGGTGGAGTCCATTTTTTTGAAAATCGTGTCAAACCCGGCATCCGTTAAAAATCGAGCGGCCCGGCTTACTCGCTGATAAGCTTCTTCGGGTGTTATGGAACGGCTGTCCGTATCAAAAACAACGGCATCGTAATGACGAATGTTGTCTTTGTCCATATCGAACAGAACGCTTGTTTTAAGGCCATGACGAGCGAGTTGGACCCCGCTGTCATTGGCGCCAGTCAAATCATCTGCAATGATGGCTAATTTCATGCCTTGCGTAAAGGACACTCGTGATTTCAGTCGTGAGAGGAATTGACTTGCTCTATCATCTTACGAAAGATCATAGTTCCCTTACTTCCTCCCTTCAATATAGTGGATAAAGCCTTGGTCTGCTGCTTTAAATAGGAACAAATGTTTGGTATAATTGAAATAAGGATATTTTTGAACTCCGTCCTTATTTCCCTTATTCCAGCGAATCGTGGTGTTTTTTTTGATGGAAAAGGCAAAGGTTACAGTTACGGTCAAAATAAAGCTTACTCCGACTCCCGAGCAATCAGAGCGGATGCTTCAAACCTTGCATGCTTACCGCCAAGCGTGCAACTTTGTCTCACAGCATGTCTATGAGACAAAGAAACGTTCCGTGATTTGTCTGCATAAGCTTCTATATCGCGATTTGCGCGAGGCCTTTAGCCTTCGCTCTCAGATGGCCCAGTCTATCTTGAAGACCGTGGCTGCTCGGTATCAGTCTATAGTCAGCAATGGACATCCTTGGACGCAAATTCACTTCAAGAAACCTGAATATGACCTGGTTTGGAACCGCGACTATTCACTAAGTAAGCAAATATTCTCTATCAACACCTTAGAAGGTCGCATCAAGGTGCCCTTTGTCATGCAAGGGATGGAGATCTATTTTGATGGTACATGGATCTTTGGCACGGCTAAGTTGGTGAATAGACGCGGGAAGTGGTATCTGCACATTCCAGTGACGAAGGAAGTGGATAGAGTTACTCTACCCTCGATCCATCAAGTTGTCGGTATTGATTTGGGCATTAACTTTGTAGCAACCACCTATGACATAGCAGGGAAGACCGTATTCTACCCCGGCAGACCGATCAAAGATAAACGGTCCCAGTATAAGCATCTGCGCAAAACATTGCAGCAAGTCGGCACACCTTCTGCCCGCAGGAAACTGAAGCGGATCGGTGAACGAGAAAACCGCTGGATGACCGATGTGAACCATCGCATCTCAAAGGCACTCGTGAGTCAGTATGATCCATTCACTTTATTTGTGGTTGAAGATTTAACTGGTATTCGCACGGCTACAGAACGCGTGAGAGTTCAGGATCGCTATGAGAACGTATCGTGGTCATTTCTTCAACTAAGGAAGATGATCGAATACAAGGCAGCGCTACGCGGAGCGAGAGTGGTTGCAGTCGACCCTAGGTATACGTCACAGACTTGCCCGAAGTGTGATCGTAAAAACAAAGCGAATCGGGACAAGAAGAAGCACCATTTTTGTTGCATGGCTTGCGGCTACCAATCTAATGATGATCGGATCGCTGCGATGAATCTTCAGGGACTTGGAATCAAGTACATCGCTGAAGTGGCTAAGTAGGTATACCTACTTAGTTGGGCAGCAGTCAACCTGCCTCATGTAACGCCATCCAAAGGAAGGAGGTCTAACGGCCGTTCTCACTTCTGGGCAGTTACAAGCTCGTGACTTCAGTCAAGAGTTGTTGATGCAGTTACCTCCTCCTTGAGAAAACTATGCTGCAGGGTTGTTGTATTTTTCGACGCCGCCCGATTTCTCCAGTCTCTTGGACAGGAAACCAATAAAGACAGGCAGCAGTATGGCGGTCGTCACGACGCTCGCGGCGATTTGTACGGTCGCGATTTCGGCAATCGGCGCGAAGGAAGCATTCGCGGCGACGATCGCAGCAGGCGTGCCTACCGCATTACCCGCTGTGGAGCCTTCGGAAGCACCGACAATCGGATTCCAGCCGATCGCCTTGAACAGCAGAAAACCAATGCCGCCCGTGAGCAGTACCGTCAGCACGCCAAGCAGAATACCGCTTAGTCCGCCTTGAATGATGGATGAGAAATTGATGCCCATACCGAGCGAGAATGCGAAGAACGGAACCAGCTTGTCACTGCCTTTATGCAGCCATTCCGCCATATTCCGGTCCAGGTTCCCGATGACGACGCCGACGAGCAGCGGAAGGAGTACGGCAACGAAAGACATCGGCGAGAACATGCCGTTGGCAAAACCCATGGCGCCGAAGATCGAGAGCGCGACCATCGTCAAGAACGGTCCGTCGCTTAATGCCAGGAAAGGATAGGCTGCTTTGTCATCCTCTTTTCCGTATTGCCCGGCTAACGCAATATACAGTCCGCCGTTTGAATTCGTCATCGCGGCGATAATGGCAAGTGGGGCAAGACCCAGGAATAATCCATTGGAATCCGCAAACAGGATGGCGACCAAACCTAATAATGCGCCTATCGCCCATTTAAACACAAGCAGCGTGACGCCTTTTCCGACCGACGAACCCGCTGTTTTGAACGTAATTTGCGTGCCGGCAATCAATAAGAAAAGGGCGATGAGCGTACTCGAGCTGTTCACGAATAAGGCTTCCGTAAACCCGCCGATCCGCAAAGCGTTTGGTGCGAATGTATTGATGCACGCTCCGATGAGGAGGGGAACAACCATCATACCGCCAGGGATACGATCTAATGTCGCTTTAATTTTCATAATGTTAGCTCCTTGTGTAATCGTTTTATTGAAGCGCTTGCAGTAATTATACTAGTTCAAATTGTTTATTTTAGCAACATATAATTTCTGTAAATGTGATAAATCTAATAAATTGTTTAAAATTGCAACACTAAAGATAAAAAAAAGCGTAAACTTAAATTTATTCTTTAAGTTTACGCCAAAGCGTGGCCCGATTAATCCCTAATCGTTCGGCTGCTCTAGATTGGTTATTCTTTTCCTCGAGGAGTACGTATTGAATAATGCCTTTCTCGATCTCTTTAAGCGTCCCTTTCAACGGAATAGGGTTTGAGGCTGGAGGCTGATGATCGAGCAAGCGTGCTAGTGTATCGGCTGAAATCACATAGTCGGTTTCGTTCATCGCAGCCTGTTTAATGAGCTGCTTTAATTGGCCGATCGTCATGTGCGCAGCATTCTGTCTTATCAGCTGCAAGGCATCTTCCTTTATTTTGACCGCCGCCGTCCCGTATTTTTGATGGTATCGGCTTAAAAAGAGCTGAATAAGCGAAGGCAGATCCTCCAAACGGTCCGAAAGCGAAGGCATGATGATCGTATTCAGGCTCATGTTCGGGGTTTCGTGTAGGTCAAGTGCCCGATCGCTAAGTATGAATACGCCAATCCGCCTATTTAGGCAGGTCTCCACAAATGCTATCAAACTCGGATCCTGTATGCATTCTTCCACATGGATGAATTCCACGGTCCTGGCTTTGGACAGCGGAAGGGTTCCTAACTGATCCGGGGAAACCTGGGCTAAATCGATCTGGAGCAGCAATCCGCCGTCCGCGTACAATTGATGAATATACTTCACGGTGAAAGATTTGCCCGTATTTTCCCGGCCAAGCAGATGAATGGGCTCATGATGTTGATACAGAGCTTGGATGCTTGCCAACGTGGTGCGCATGGCAGCGGATTCGGCAATCATCGGCTCTGCTAATGGTTCAGCGTAGGCTTTGATGCCTGACTGCGCAAATTCATAGGGCCGCCCTTTTTCCAAGGCGTATACTTTATAGCTTTTGTTTTCCAATGAGGTTTCATAGGCTGTAACGGAAAGCTGGTAATCGTCCATCGTAAAAACATTCTGCACTTGAGATTTGTGGAATTCCACATTAGTATTGATCAGATAGATATGGTTATCCGTCAAAGGGCTGTGCTCAAAATCGGCCAATTGCTCATATACGATTTCATTCTGATCGTTAAAAATCACGAGATTGGGGTGTTCTTTGGCAACCAGGTCGTTCAGAATGGCCGAGACGGTATGGTTGTTGCTCAGGTAGCGGTAGATGAGCTGGGCATCGTCCAGGGCTCGCATGATGGATTCCTTGCCGGAATGGATGAGGAGTCCCTTTAACCCGTAAGCCTCGGCCGTATGGACGGTGATGACATCCCCGACTACCTGCCGGTATCCGGCAGCTTTCAGCTCCAGCAATAACCGTGCAACATCTTCAGAGCTGTGTATGGTATACACTTTTAAAGGCAGATCCATTAAATCAATAATCGATTGGGCGCCCGATGTAATATTGGAAAAGCCGACAATGGCGGTTTTTCCGTTAAACTGGCTCGCCAGCGTCAAGGAACGGATCATGTCGTATCCGGACAGGTGGACGTCAATGACGGGGATCGATACCGCGGCTTTAATCAGCTGGGCCGTTCCGCCGCGGCTGATAATCACCTCGGCTCCGTTGTTTTGAGCCGAAGCTGCCAGCTCGGCCCCTTTTTGCAAATCGCCGACGGCGTATTGTATGTCTAACTGGGGAAACAGAGGAATGCATTCTTGTATGATGGGAACCATCGCTTCATAAGGAGCGATCATATGGACACGTATACGCATAACTGATCCTGCCTTCATTCAAAATCATCCAATCGCATATCCGTGTTGACGGAATATAGATGTTTACATTATTATAGCCAACTTCATCGCATCCTGCGAACATTGCACTGTATTCCCCTACGGAATTTGTTACTATGATAGTACATAGATGCCTAATACCTAATGTTGGAATTCGTCAGGCATTTACTATCTTTCTTCATATGGCTTGGTGATTTGGAGAAAACAAACAGGAGGGAACATATTGAGTACACAGAGAGTGGGAGCTCCTTTGGAAGGCTTTGCCGAGTTTAGCCGAAAAGTCGCCGCCGAAGGTGCCGTACTGTTAAAGAATGAAGGACAGGCTCTGCCCCTGCAGCCGAACGAAACCGTTTCCGTTTTTGGCAGGACGCAGATCCAGTATTATCGCAGCGGTACGGGGTCGGGAGGCAGCGTTCATGTTTCCCATACAACGAATCTGCTGGGCGGTCTTCGGGATCAGAAGGGCATCGCCGTCAATGAAGAATTGGCTGCCGTTTATGAGCAGTGGATCGAGCAGAATCCTTTCGATAACGGCGGGGGCGGCTGGGCGGCTGAGCCGTGGCATCAGAAGGAAATGCCTTTGACCGATGAGCTGGTCTCCGCGGCAAGACGGGCATCCGACAAGGCGATCGTTGTCATCGGGCGGACGGCCGGTGAAGATCAGGACAATGCCAATGAGCCGGGCAGCTACCAGTTAACGTCCGAAGAAAAAGCCATGCTGCAGCAGGTGACCGCACACTTCGAGCAAACCGTTGTAGTCCTGAATGTATCCAACATTATCGATATGAGCTGGATGCTCGATGAAGGTTATGTGCACCCGATTTCTGCAGTCATTTATGCTTGGCACGGCGGCATGGAGGGTGGTAACGCCATTGCAGACGTATTGGCGGGCAAGGTGACGCCCAGCGGCAAACTGACCGATACGATTGCTTATTCGATCGAGGATTATCCATCGACCCGCAATTATGGCAATGAGCTTAAGAACCTGTATCAAGAGGATATTTATGTGGGCTACCGTTTTTTCGAAACGTTTCGACCCGCAGCCGTCCAGTATGAATTCGGGTTTGGATTGTCCTATACGCAGTTCCGAATCGAGCCGCAAGAAGCCAGGCTCGCGGTTAGAGAGGGAGCACAAACCGTTGAGATCGGCGTGAAGGTGACCAATATCGGGACCGTCTATGCAGGTAAAGAGGTTGTGCAAGTTTATTATGAAGCACCGCAAGGATGGCTGGGTCAGCCTGCCAAAGTTCTGGCCGCATTCGGGAAGACGCAGGAGCTACAGCCGGGGGAATCGCAGCAGCTAACGCTCCAGTTCCCGGTTCATGCCATGGCCTCCTATGACGATGCAGGCGTGACGGGCCACCGTTCAGCCTATGTATTGGAGGCCGGAACGTACCGTCTGTACGCGGGAACCAGCGTGAGAAATGTGCAGCCTATCGGCTTGGATGGTCAAGAAGGTTATGTTGTAGAAACGCTGCAAGTTGTCGAGCAGCTTCAGGAAGCCATGGCGCCAACGGAGAGCTTCACGCGAATGAAGCCGGGCGTTCGCAGGGAGGACGGCTCGTACGAGCTTACATTTGCGGAGGTGCCGAAGCGCACGATTGCCATGGAAGAGCGCATTCACTTGAACCTGCCGCCGACCTTGGAGCAAACGGGCAATCGAGGCTATACCTTAAGGGACGTCCATGAGGAGATAGTCTGTATGGAGGCTTTCATCGCCCAGCTTAGCGATCAAGATCTGGCGGTCATCGTCAGAGGAGAAGGCATGAGCAGTCCGCTGGTTACGGCAGGGACGGCATCGGCTTTTGGCGGCGTGAGCGACCGCCTGCTCGACTACGGCATTCCGGTGGCTTGCACCGCGGATGGACCGTCCGGTATTCGGATGGACAGCGGGCAGCAGGCAACGCAGGTAGCCATTGGCACCCTGCTTGCAGCTACGTGGAATACGGAGCTGGTCGAAGAGCTCTATGTGATGGAAGGCCGGGAGCTGCTTAGCTACAACATCGATGCGTTGCTTGGTCCTGGTCTGAACATTCGGCGCAGCCCGCTGAACGGTCGCAATTTCGAGTATTTCTCGGAAGATCCGCTCATCTCCGGCGCCTTTGCTGCGGCGTGCACGCGCGGGATTATGAAGGGCGGCTCCAACGCCACGCTGAAGCATTTTGCCTGTAATAACCAGGAGAAGCATCGGAGCAAAGTCGACGCCGTCGTATCCGAACGGGCCCTTCGGGAAATTTATCTGAAAGGCTTTGAAATCGCGGTGAAGCAGGGCGGGGCGAACTCCATCATGACCTCGTATAACCCAATCAATGGGCACTGGGCGGCATCCAATTATGATCTGAACACCACGATTCTGCGCGGAGAGTGGGGATTTCAGGGCATCGTCATGACGGATTGGTGGGCCATTATGAACGACGTGGTAAACGGAGGCCCGGCCGATCGAAAAAACACGAACTGGATGGTCCGTGCCCAAAACGATTTGTACATGGTGGTCATGAACTACGGAGCAGAAATCAACGCCTGGGAAGACAATACGCTGGCATCCTTGGAAAATGGTACGCTGACCCGTGGAGAGCTGCAGCGCAGCGCCATGAACATCTGCCAATTCCTGATGCATGCGCCGGTCTTCTCTAGAAAGCAGGTGATCGAGGAAGCCGTGGGTTCATTTAAAGCCGATCCTTCCCTCGAGTCGGTATCAGCGCAAGCCTTATCGGAGAGCACGCAAGTGAAGCCGGCTGCAGCGGGATCAACATATATGAAGGTGGAGGAATCCGGTGAGTACCGAATCATTGTGCGCATCATGTCGCCGGAATCGGAACTGGCCCAAAGCGCCTGCAACGTCACGCTGAACGATCAGCCGGTAACCACGATTCAAACGAATGGCACCGACGGCAGATGGATTCGGCAGAAGCTTGTCAAAGTGGAACTGGAAGCGGGTTATTACGAGATGAAACTGGACTTCGTCAAGCCGGGCTTGCAGATCGAGTGGATTGAATTGAAACGGGTTTAGATCTAAACACTATGGGATATCGCAAAGTACCGTTTAGCCTGATTCATTGATACATGAAATTAAATGGTAAGTGTCCGATGCTTCTCTTTTGAAAATAACGAAGGCGGCCCGCTCATGGAGCGGGCTTCTTTTAGGGTTTCTTAAAAATTTCGGCAGTGAATTGGAAAACATTCGTCGTTTGCTATTCCACATCCATTGAGGTATAATAAGTTTATTGGGATTTTGACCTGAGATTCACATATTGCAGAGGGTTATTATTTTGATTAGGAACCTTGTGCAATATGTGAATTTTTTGTTTTTTAACCAAAAATGAGAAAATCATATAAATTTAGGAGGTGTTTCTATGCAAACAGGAACAGTGAAATGGTTTAACGCAGAAAAAGGCTTTGGTTTCATCGAGGTTGAAGGCGGCGAAGACGTATTCGTACACTTCAGTGCAATCGCAGGTGACGGCTTCAAGTCGCTTGACGAAGGACAGCGCGTTGAATTTAACGTGGTCCAAGGCAACCGCGGACAGCAAGCCGAGAACGTTGTAAAACTGTAGACTCGTGAAAGGATCCCCAAACGTATCGTTTGGGGATTTTTTTATAAGATATCAGAAAGTATAAATTTCGGAGGATCTGCTGCCTGATATCGCAAGAAAAACTACCGCTAAACGCGGTCCGTCTTCTTTTAGAGTACGTCGATTGACGTATTTCTTATAAAGGGTAGGCTTGCTAGTTTAAAGCACGAAAGTATTAAAAAATGTAGCTGAGGGGGAAATGCATTGTCTTATTCTTGGAATAAACCACTGGAAAATCTGCCGGAAGAGATGACCGCGATCTGGTCTTGTACGAAGGAAGGGTGTAACGGTTGGATTCGAGACAATTTCTCGTTCAAGGATGTTCCCGTTTGTTCACAGTGCGCATCGTCCATGGTCAGCAGCAATAAAATCCTGCCGATTCTCGTTTCGTCGGATCAGCAAATCAAGCTTTACCGCAAGAATCAGCGCAAGGACGCGAAGTCGTAGGGCGGTTCTCACGGTCCCATAAACATTCTGCCCTCGTTCGTTGCGTACAAGAAAGGTTGAGATTTCATGCAGGCATTCGAAGATTGGAATCTAAAGGTGAAAAAAACGTTTAATGCTACAAGTAACAAGGAGGTATTAACCGTTTCTGAGGCAAGTCATTTGTTAGGTCTGTCCAAAGATCAAATGAAGATCTATGTCGATCAGAATAAGCTGACTAAGGTTCCGATCATGCGAAGCGTGCATCGATACCTTTTGTTGAAAAGTGAAATCGATCGAATTATGGAAAAGCAATAAAACAGAGCAGTATTGTGCTTATACAGAGACAGAGCCTCAAGCTCTTCGATCAGTATCGCCTTCCATATGAATATATAAGAGAAGAGGGTGCCCTAAGGGCCTCCTTTTTTTCATGCTCCCAGTCGATCGGTGGAACTTTTAAACGAATCACATTAAAGGTCAAAAAAGGTCAAATTTAAAGATCCAAACAAATTCTTTTGTGAAAACGGCCGATAACGAGCTGTTTTGGCGCGATTTCCTGCATCATCGGTTTTGGCATTTAAACGGTTCGGGCATATAATAAAAGCGTAAGGTCAAATAAGGTCAAAGAAAGGGGAATTCATGATGTTTGAATTGATGCCATTCGGCAAGCGCAGAGAGGATGCCTTCGGACAACTGATGAAGTCATTTCATGATGCCTTTAATGACGCTTTTCCTGATGATGTGTTCGCGCCGTTCAAGAGTTCGATGATGTCGTTTAAGACGGACGTCAAGGAGACGGAGCACGCTTATCTGGTTGAGGCCGAGCTGCCCGGTTTTCGCAAGGAAGACATCGAAATCAGCTACGCTGACCCTTACTTAACGATCAAAGCCGTGCGCAAGGAAGATCAGAGCGTGGAGGATACGAACCAGCACATCGTCCGCAAGGAGCGCCGTTACGGCGAGTATGTGCGCAGATTTTACGTTCAGAACATAGCCGAGGACCAAATCGACGCTTCCCTGAAGGATGGAGTCCTTAAGCTTGAAATAACAAAAAAGTCTGACCCTGGTAAGAAACGCATCCAGATTCGGGATGATATCTAATATATGCCCTCCGATCCATAAGGTCGGGGGGTATTTTTTTGTGCTTTCTTAGTCATAAATTTACATATATGCCAATGAATTTCGGCAAATGAAACCTATCGGGAGTATATAGGGTATTATAAGTTAAATGTAAACTTTTCGAGGGGGACGCACATGATGGGAATCTTATCGAGGTTTAAGGATATTATGAGGGTGAATGTGAATTCGTTATTGGAACGGACGGAAGATCCGGAGAAAACGATCGATACCTATATGCGGAGTTTGAACGGCGATCTGGGTAAGGTGAAAGCGGAGACCGCTTCAGTGCTTTCGGATGAGCGGAGAGCGAAGCGGGCACTGGATGAGTGCAGCGCCGAAATCCAGAAGCTGCAGCGATATGCGGAGAAGGCCGTGGAAGCGGGAAATGAGGGCGATGCCCTGAAGTTCCTGGAGCGAAAAGCGGCGCAGGCCGAGAAGCTAAGCGACCTGCAGGCAGCTCACGAATCGGCTTCCGCAAACGCCGTCAGGATGAAGCAATTGCAGGATAAGCTGGTATCGGATATGAGCCAGCTGGAAGCTCGCTATGCCGAACTGAAAGGGAAGATGGCCGCTGCGAAAACCCAGCAGGAGCTGAATGCCGGCCGATCCTCCTTGGGCGGTGCCAACGCGGCATTCCATACCATGGAGGAGAAAGCGAACCGTGCTTTGGATGAAGCGGAGGCCCTAGCTGAGCTGCGGGCAGGAGCGAAGGAAGATGACCTGGACGATTTGATCGCGGAGTTGGAGAAGAACATGGGCAAGGACGGAGCTGCCCCGACTTCGCCTCCTAATGCCGAGGATGAACTGGAAGCGATCAAAGAAAAGCTGAACAAGAAGGAGTAACCATTTCATTGTTATCGAGGTGAGCAAATGCCGGTAATTGAATACAAATGTCCGAACTGCGGCAGCGGCATGGTTTTTGACGGCGATACGGGAATGTTGTCTTGCCCCAGCTGCGGAAGAAAAGACAATATCGAGGAAATCCCCGACCCGCTGAAGAAGCAGGTGTTCGCGGAAGACGAGGTAAAGGAGTACCATTGCAACAGCTGCGGAGCCGTGATCGTGACCGAGCCGGAGACCAGCGCAACGACCTGCAGCTTCTGCGGATCGGCCGTCGTGCTCAGCGACCGGTTGAGCGGCGAGCTGGCTCCGGTGAAGGTCATCCCTTTTTCGATTACGAAGGAAGAGGCGATGAAGGCGTTCAAGAAATGGTGCCGGAACGGCCTGTTGACGCCAAGCGGATTTATGACAGCGGACCGGATCAAGGGCATCACCGGGATCTACGTCCCCTTCTGGCTGTATGAGCTGCATAATCGGGTTGAGGTTCATGGCCAAGGCACCAAGGTGAGAACTTACACGCAAGGAGATTACCAGTACACGGAGACCGAGCATTTCGACATCTACCGGAAAATTCGCTTGAATTATGTGAAGGTGCCGATCGATGCTTCCGAGAAAATGAACGATGAGCTGATGGATAAGCTGGAGCCTTTTCCCTATCAGCAGCTGAAGGAATTCAAGACGCCTTATCTGGCCGGGTACATAGCGGAAAAATACAGCCATGACGACGAGCAGCTTCTTCCGCGCGCTAAGGAAAAGATCAGTTCCTTCATTGATTCGTATATTTCGTCGGCGGTCTCAGGATACACGACCGTGAGTTATACCAACAAACGGATCGATACCACCAAGAAACAGGCCGATTACGTTCTCCTTCCGGTATGGATGGTGCACTATGATTACAACAAATCGGAGTATACGTTTGCGATGAACGGCCAGACGGGCAAGGTGGTCGGCAAGCCGCCGATCAGCAAAGCGAAGGTGGCCGGGTGGTTCGCGGGCATTTCGGGCGTCTCCTTGCTATCCTTGAAGCTGATCTCCTGGGCAATGGGAGGAGGGTTCCTGTGAGAAGACGATATGCGTTATGGACGGTCTTATTTTTACTAACGGTATATTTGATAGCGCCCTCCGGGATCGTCAAAGCCGCGGATGATAAGCCTTTGATCTTTGATGAAGCAAATCTGCTTAGTCCGGAAGAACGGAATGAGCTGAATGCGATGGCGAATGAGTACGGCGCCGAACGCGAGACGGATTTTATGATCCTAACTACTAACCGTGTAGAAAATGATGAAGTTGAGGCATGGACGGAAAACTTTTACGATGAATATGCACCTGGGTATGACAGGCGGCACGGCAATACCGTCATTTTGACCATCGTATTAGATACCCGCGATGTGCATTTGGAAGGTTATTATAAGGCTGAAAAGTATCTCGACTCCGGTAGGCTGTTAAAGATACAAAACAAGATTACTCCGGACTTGTCGAGCGGCAATTACAAGCAGGCTTTTGAAAAATACATCAAAACCGCTCATCGGTACATGGGCTTTGAGCCGGACGTGAATCCGGATAATATTATATTTAATCTCTGGTTTCAGCTGGGAACTGCCGCTGCCATCGGCGCGATCGCCGTGGGCATCATGGCTTACCGCTCCGGCGGGCGCGTGACGGTCAACAGCCGAACCTATGAGGATGCCAGCACATCGGGGGTCTTGAATCAGCAGGACCGATATATTAGAACGACCGTAACAAAGCGGAAAATAGAGCGCAACACAAGCAGCGGCTCGGGCGGCGGAGGCGGAGGCGGCGTCACCGGCGGCGGCCATTCGCACAGCAGCAGCAGCGGGAAATTTTAATGGGAAGGGATGGAAGCAGCAATGGGATTTTTCAAGAACCAATTCTCCAACGTAGTGGAATGGGAAGAGTTTAGAGATGACATGATTTTCTGGAAATGGCGCAATCGGGAGATCAAAAAAGGAAGCAAGCTGGTCATTCGCTCCGGTCAGGATGCGATCTTCATCAATAACGGCAAAATCGAAGGAATTTTCGAGGATGAAGGCGTATATAACATCGACTCAGACATCATTCCGTTCCTTTCTACCCTAAAGGGATTTAAATTCGGCTTTAACAGCGGCATGCGCGTGGAAGTGCTGTTCGTTAACACCAAGGAATTCACCGTTCGATGGGGTACGCAGAATCCGGTTCTGATCCCGACGCCGCAGCTGCCGGGCGGCATGCCAATCCGCGCCAACGGCACGTTTAATTTTAAAGTGAACGATTACGTAACGCTGATCGACAGGATTGTCGGGATCAAAGAGAGCTACCTTGTGGAGGACGTGAAAATCCGGATCAGTTCGGTGCTCGATCAATTGTTGATGAAGTGGATCAGTCGTGAAGGCAAGGATATGTTCAATCTGCAGGCGAACGCCTCCGACATCGCCAGAGGGATTCGGGAAGACCTCGACATGGAAGTGATGGACAACGGGATGACGATTACCGGCTTCCAGGTGATGAGCTTCAATTATCCGAAGGAAATTCAGGACATGATCACGAAGACGGCCTCCCATGAAATGATTGGCAATCTGCAAAAGTACCAGCAGGTCAGCATGACGGACGGGATCGCGTCCGGCAAGGTGAAAGGCGGCGGTGCGGCTTCGGATATGGCAGGCATGATGATGGGGATGAACATGGCCAATGAAATGATGAAAAATATGAATCAGAACCAGGGCCAAAACAATCAGAATCAAAGCCAGCAGTCTCCGGCCGCGAAGGAGCAATCCGCCCAAGCAGCCCCGTCCTCTTCCGAAGGAAACAAGAAGCCCAATTTCTGCCCGAACTGCGGCGCGAAGAACGAAGGGGCGAACTTCTGTCCAAATTGCGGACAGAAGCTGGGTTGAATTGAAAGCCAACAGCACGAATAAATGCATAACCTTGGGATGGACCTAAAAGTTTTGATGTCACGGTTAAAACGATGCGAATTGCGTTATTTCTTCTATTAAAAGTGAATTTAACTCACGACAGCCCCCCTCACTTATGAAGTGAGGGGCTTTTTTGCTATGAACGCCGTAGCTGAGTTATGTTGCTACCTTTCCGCAGAGGGAAGTGTCCCACAACTGGAATGAAGAACAGTCTCCAAGGGCAGGAAGGTGGGTGCTGCAGCGCGAATCCGGAGAAATAGAACTTGACGGACAAATGAGAACTAGGCAAATGGAAAAGGGGTACATTATGATAGGACATATCGGTCATAAGAGAACTCCGAAAGACGAAGGGGGACAGGGGGATACTATGTTCAGATCGACATCCTGGCGCATATTTGTGATTAGCGGCATCTTTTTTGCAATGACCATCATACCGTTCTCGTTGTTTCTGGCCAACCGGTTTTCCCATTTCGCATACTCGCAGATGGGAACGTTTAATCAGGACCGCATCGATGAAATGGCGGAGCGGGTCGAGTACATCCTGGCCAAGCTGAAATGGTACAGCCTGACCATGTACGAGGATCATTCCGTGCAAAACTGGATGTATGCTTCAGCCGACAATCTGCTGCAAAATGCCAGCACGATGGGGGTGCTATCTAAATATTTATCTCACGAGCCTTATATTGAAACCGCTTACTTATTCAGCATCCGCAAACGTGAGGTGATCGACGCCAAAGCTGGATTACTTTCGTTCGAGGAATTTGCCGATCAGGCGATGCTGCAGCGGATCGAGCGCACTCCCGGGAATTTTCTCCGCTATTTTGATCACCGGATAGGAAACCAATCGTATTTGGCGCTTCAGCTTCCTTCGACACCTGTGCAGAAAAACCGGGACGGGTATCTTGTCGTCCTGTTCGACAAGAAGGAGCTGCAGAAGCATTTGATCTCAGGCGACGAGAGGGCGGATACGCTGCTTTCGATCGTGGATGATCGAGGAAGATTGATTCTGGGCGAAGGGGATGGTCGGCTCGAGGAGACCATCGATAACATCCAGACGGGACAGAAGCGGGGATCATTCGAGATGAACAGCGCCGGTGGGAAAGCGTTCGTCAACTATGCGAGGATGGGATCGCCGGAGTGGACCATTATATCCGTCACTGAAATGAAGCAATTCCGCGAAAAGGCCGGGGCGTTCAAAACAGTCATCATCGTCTGCTCGCTCCTGCTGCTCGTGGCGCTGCTCCTGGTCGCCTATTGGAATTCGCGCCGTTTCGTCGGTCCATTCCGCCGGCTGGCGGATCAACTGCAGCGGAAGCTGGGCGTGAAGGGGGAGAACGATTACGGCGTTATCGAGCAGGGCGTCGTTATGCTTCGCGATCATTATCCGCTGATCAAGACCGAATATTTGCGGCAATGGCTGCTGCAGGGCAGGCTGACCGACGGCGCCAGAGCGGCGATTGTCCGCGAATCGTGCCTGCTTGACTATGAGTGGCTTCGGTTGGCTGTTATCAAGATCGATTCCTATTACGAGATATCCGAGCGGTATGATTTCTTCTCTCGCAAGCTGCTCAAGTATGCAATCGGCAATATCGCAGAGGAGCTGCTTGGCACATCAGAACGGCCGATCGAGGTGGTCGATTTTGGGACCGACCATCTGGTCGTGCTGGTTGGCACGGCCAGTTCCCTCCCTGATCCCGAGTTGACCCAAGAGCTCAAGGAGCTTAGCCGTCAAGTCAGCCGTTACGTAAAGCTGGACGTGACGATCGCCGAAAGCGAAGCGCGGCGCGTACATGACGATTTACGCAAAGTATACGACGACATGAACGAACTGACATTATTCAAGTTTGTCAGCGGTGATGACAAAATCTACGTCGAACAAGACTTTGAACGGTATGCGGATTTACAGGCGCCGATCGACTCCGCCGTGCATGAAAGCTTGATCCAGACGATTCGCACCGGCAAAGAAGAGAAGGTGCTGGCCATGCTGGACGAGGTGTTCACGCGCCTGCAGACGATGAAATATACCGAGTGCCAATTCCAACTGAAGCTGCTTCTGTTTGCGATCGTCAAGTCGTTCAGCAAAGTGATGTCTATCCAGAGTGTTGAAGGGATTGAGCGCCATTTGAGGCAGTTCGCCACGCTTACCGAGGTTCGCGAATGGCTGAAGGAAGAGACCGGGCGGATGATCCGGCAGCTTAGCGACCAAAAGGGATTCAATCGCAAGGAAAAGCTGATTGGGGAAATCATCGAGTACGTCCGCTACCATACCCATGACCCGATGCTGTCGGTAGACGATATCGCTGACCATATCGCTTTGTCGGCCAAATATGTCCGGCAGCTGTTTCACGAACATTATGGCATGCCTCTATCGAATTTCATTTTGAACGAGCGGCTCGGGAAGGTTAAGGAGCTGCTGGAGCAGACCAGCATGCAGATCACCGAAATTGCAGAGCAGTCCGGTTTTCAGACGAAAAGCCACTTTTTCACCGCATTTAAAAAAGCGACCGGCATGACGCCGAGCCAATACCGCGACAGCAAGGCGGACGAGCGGATGGAGCGGACGCGGCAGATAGCCGGGAACTCTGCGAATTAGAAAGGTCAGCGGGCGATTGAGAACTCGCCAGACCAATAACAATCGGCCGAACGCTCGCGAATCGGCCGCGCGAGAACCGAATCCGGCCAATGAGAACTAGGCAAGCCGCAACCGTGAATGCTACGATGGCTCCGTTCGAATCCTGCAAGCCGCACAAGAAAGGAGGGGCGCTCTTTGGAGCGACGTAGAAGGTTCGGCGGGTCGTTTGTGCGCGAGCTGTCGCGGAACCGGTATTTGTACTTACTGGCGCTGCCCGGCATTGCGTTTCTGGTCGTATTTGCTTATATGCCCATGGCCGGGCATCTGCTCGCCTTCCAGGATTACCGACTATCCGATGGAATATGGGGGAGCGAATGGGTCGGATTTAAAAACTTCGAGTTTTTCTTCAATGGGAAAGACTGGCTGCGGGTGACGCTGAATACCGTTTTCCTGAATGCACTGTTTCTCGTAACCGGTCTCGGCAGCGCGGTCGTGCTGGCTATCTTTCTGAACGAAATCCGTAACAGGCTGTTCAAGCGAATCACGCAATCGTTTATTTTTTTACCGTATTTCATTTCTTGGCTTGTCGTCAGCATGATGACGTTGACGCTATTCAGCACATCCGAGGGGCTGATTAACCGCGCGCTTGCCGCCCTTGGCTACGAAGGAGTGGACTGGTATTTGACGCCTGGCGTATGGCCGTATATCTTAACCGTCATTAGCGCCTGGAAGATTGCTGGCTATAATTCCATTATTTTTTTGGCCGTCATTACGGGCATCTCCTCGGAATATTACGAGAGCGCCCGAATAGAAGGCGCGAGCCGGATGCAGCAAATGCTCTACATAACGCTGCCGTTGATGCGGCCGACCGTGATGATATTGGCGCTGCTTGGCATTGGCCGTATTTTCTACGGCGATTTCGGCATGATTTACGCGATCATCGGAGATAACGGCATACTCTTTCCAACGACAGATGTCATCGATACGTATGCGTTTCGTGCGCTGAGGCAGCTGGGGAACTTCAGCATGTCCGCTGCCGTTGTCGTGTACCAGTCCTGCATGGGGCTTGTCACGATTCTGATCTTCAATGCGATTGCGCGCAAGGTGGACGCGGATTCAAGACTATTCTAAAAGGAAGGTTGGGCGAGTTGGCATGAGGCCGGACTTGGGCTTCCGATCGCTGTTGTCCCCGAATCGTTATGATCGTATAAGCTCGTTAAGCGGATACGATTCGGGAACAAAGGCGACCACTTGCGTTTCTCCAGCTCCGAACCGGCCCTTTGCTTCAGTCCCAACCAGTTAAGGTGTGATCGAAGTGAGAGAACGCTTGTTTCTTGTTTTGATGTACGCGGTGCTGGGCGCTTTTGCGCTGTTTTGCTTCATTCCGTTCTGGATTGTGTTCATCAACTCGTTCGCCGACGAATCGCTTCTGCAGACGGCGGGGTACCAGTTGCTGCCGAGCAAATTCAGCCTCCATGCGTACAAATTTTTGCTTTCCGGCAAGCAGGTGTTTCTAAGCTACGGCATTACGATGATTGTGACGATCGCCGGCACGGCGCTGGGCGTACTCTTGACAGCCGCCTATGCGTACACGCTGAGCCACCGGAAAGTGAAGTACCGCAATATTTTATCGTTTCTAACCTTCCTGACGATGCTGTTCGGCGCAGGACTGGTCGGCTTTTACATGCTGATCGCCAACTGGCTGCAGCTGAAAGACTCGGTGTGGGCGCTCATTTTGCCCTATCTGCTGAATCCGTTCTATGCCTTCATTCTTGTCTCCTACTACCGGACGCTGCCGTATGAATTGAATGAAGCTGCGACTGTGGACGGCGCCAATGATCTCTATATTTTCTTTCGCATCATCTGGCCGATTTCGCTGCCTGTTATCGCCACGGTGAGCCTGTTTTACGCGCTGCAATATTGGAACGACTGGTACTTGTCATTGCTGTTTATCGACAATCACAAAATGCTGCCGCTGCAGATGATGATCCGCCAGCTTATGTCCAATTTGAATGTTATGGCTTATGTGAGCGGGAGCCAGACGCAGTACAACGTCGTCGTGCCGACCTATGGCATGCAGCTGGCGATCGTCTGCGTTACCATCGGCCCGATCGTGTTCGTCTATCCCTTCATCCAGCGCTTCTTTATAAAAGGTTTGACGCTTGGTTCGGTAAAAGGGTAGAGCCGCAAACGTGAAGGCGTTTGGCCGGTTCGAGCTTTCAATCGCTGCTGTTTATGAACCGGCTCATCCGCCTATTTTCTCTATTATTGATTCAGGGGGAAGGAACCATGAAAAGATTATTGTCCATCGCGCTTGTGTTATTGATTGCGCTCATCGCGATTGCGGGTTGTTCGGGCAAGAACGAAGGGGAAGGGAAGACGCTCGGACCGTCGGGTCAAACCGGAGACAGCGCCAGCGATGACGCCAAACTTGAAGAGGTGACGCTGAAAATCATGATTCCCGGCGATCGGCCGTCGGATATGGATTTGGTCATCGCCGAGGCAGAAAAGCGGATGAAGGATACGATCAACGTCAAGCTCGACGTCGTCTTCGTACCCTGGTCCGATCTAGCGCAAAAGACACAGGTAACGCTTGCTTCCGGCGAAAACATCGATCTCATCTTCGATGCGCCATGGCTGCACATCAATCAGATGATTGCAAACGGATTCTATGAACCGCTGGATGACCTGTTGGCCAAGTACGGCCAAACGGTGCTGGAGAAACGGCCGCAGCAAATGTGGGACTACAACAAATACGGCGGCAAAATTATGGCCGTTCCGCTCGGCGTCAGCTACATGTCCGGCAATTCGTACATGGTGCGCAAAGACATTCGCGAGAAGCTGGGCGTACCGCCGATCAAGACATATGAAGAATTGATCGCTTTCGCTTACAAGGTAAAGGAGCAAGAGAAAGGCATTATCCCGATGAGCGCAGGCTCCGCCACTTATTCATTTGTCGCTCACCATGCGCTGAATGATTACGAAACCCATGTCAGACCGACCCACGCCCTGGGCAACAGCCTGATGCTCTACTACAAGAACAATGACGGCAAAGTTTACAATTTGCTGGAGGATCGGGAGCCGATCGGAACGTGGCTGGCGAACACGCACAAGTGGTTTAAAGACGGACTGATCTTCAAGGACATTTTGACGACAAAAGATTTTCACCAGCCAATATCGGCAGGCAAAGTAGCAATCGTCACAAACGGCGCGTTCGGCATCGGAGATTCCCTCAAGAACACGTTCAAGAACAACGTACCGGGAGGCGAGCTGGAAACGGTCACCTTCTTTAACCCGGAAAAAGGCGCGAATTTGACCAATTTTAAACAGTGGAATTTCCTCGCTGTTCCGAAGGTGAGCAAGAACAAGGAGCGGGCGATTATGTTCCTGAACTGGGCGAATGAGAAGGAAAACTACGACCTGCTCTCTTATGGAATCGAAGGAAAGCACTGGGAAGCGGTAGGAGAAGACAAAATGAAAAACCTGGATACATCCGGCTACTCCGCATTCGGCTATGTCTGGCTATGGAATCCGGTCGATGAGCGCAGTGTTGTAGGCGGCGATCCGCAGAATGATGAAATGGATGCCGTGCTTCGCGATGCCGACATGTTCACCACCGACATTTTGGCCGGCTTCGAATTTGACAGTACTCCGGTGCAGAACGAAGTCAGCCAGTACAATACGGTCGACGGGCAATACTACACGGCGCTGTTTAACGGGGTTATCGATCCGGAGGACACATTGAAGAAATTCGAAGCGGAAGCCGGCCCCGCCCTCCACAAGATTCAGCAGGAGCTGCAAAAGCAAATTGACGAGTTCCTGGCGGCAAAGGCGGAATAAAACAGAATCACTTGAACACGGATAAACCGAAGTTTGCTTATCCACTGTTTATCTACGCCTCAGATCGCTTGAAGTGCGGAGTGTTTGGCTGCGCTGTACTACTGCTGTTGCCCACTGGAAACTTCGCCCCGCTGGCGGCACTGGACGCGGCGGTGACGGCTTCCTCTTCCGGAGGAAGCCGATCTTATACGCTTTGCTGCTTGCTTATGGCGGAATTCGCGAAAGGGGGGGATTAAAATCTAGCGTTCACCCGGAACAGAAATAAGGGTTTAAAGTTTTTGATATTTCTGTACTCGAGAATAAAGAAAAGGAGCTGGCCTTGATGAATTTGAATAAAAAATGGTTATCCGGATTAATGGCAGCCGTATTACTACTGACTCCGCTCTCAGCGGTTCAGGCGAAATCGCTTGTTCCGGATGTGACTGTCCTCCAGGCGGCAGGTGCAGACCAGATGGAAGCAGGGAATGATTCGGGTAATCCACAGGTCGAACTAGATCTAGATCAACTGACGGATGCTGGTGAACCGGCAGCGGAACAGGCACCACAAGCAATAGACGAAAATCAAACGGCAGTATCTTCGGCTGTGCAGGAGACGCAATTCCGCAATCTCGCGGCAGGCCTTCCGTATGAATGGTCTGAAGCTCCCGAAGCTTCGCATCCCGATGACGGATACAAGCTTACGGACGGAACATACGGCGCATTGGATATGAACGACCCGGCATGGGTAGGACATCTGCGCGGAAAGACTCGCGAAGTTGTGTTCGATCTCGGTGAGGAAAAGTCAATTGGAAAGATCACGGCTAATTTCTTTCAAGATTTTCCTACGAATTCGATTCTCGTGCCGCTGTCGGTATCGATGTATGTCTCCGACGATAAGGAAAATTGGGGGCTGCTTTCCCATAACGCTACGCAGCTTCTGTGGGGAGAAGGACCGCCCAGACATGAGACCTTTGAATGGGATGGCAGCCGGGATGGAATCAAAGGCGGGAATACGGATGGCAAGCTGGCTTATGCCCGTTATGTGAAGGTGACCTTTTTTATGCATCCTACACAGTGGGAATACATTGACGAAATCGAAATTATGGGTATGGACGGCAAGGTTGACGGTGCGGTAAAGGTTCCTGCCGAGCAGCCTCGTTTTTTGGAGCCGGGGGAAGCTACGGCCGGGATCCGGAATCTGAATCTGCTGTATAACGGACAATACGCGAATGGTTTGGGCGATTGGAACAAGGAACGGATCATCCCTAATATCAGCTATGTAAATAAAGACGGCGAGCCGGTCGATTGGCTTTATGACGGCGTTCTATATCTCGGGATTGCTTCGCCTGCCGGTCGCGATTTCGGTCAGGGACAAACGAACCTGGACGATTGGAAATGGTATTTGGATAAAACATTTGCAGCGACGGGCGATATGCAGCAGTTGAATGAGGCTGCCAAGGAAGTTGGGTCCAAGCTGAAACAGCCCGATCATCAAGTCAAGGTTGTGTTAATGATTCCGAATCCAGGGGAATCCCTAACCAATTTTGGCGACATTGACGGCAGTGGTTCCTTGAATTTCAACGACTCTGTCGTAGGCAAAGAAAAAGCGTCTGAAAACAGAGGAAAAGCGGTGCAGTGGTGGCTGGACCAGACCCGGCAAAGATGGCAGGCTGCCAACTACTCGAATCTTGAGCTTGTCGGCATGTACTGGATGCCGGAACAAATCGACATATCCGAATCGGGACCGGACATAGCTCGCATGGTGTCGGATAAAGTGCACGCCATGAACATGAAGGTTTTCTGGATTCCACACTCATATGCTTACAAAATGTTTATGTGGAAAGACGTAGGGTTCGATGCCGCGGCGCTTCAGCCTAACTATTTCTTCGGCGGAATGGATTCCGACCGTCTGGACGATGCTACGAATACTGCAAAGCGATACGGAATGGGGAACGAAGTTGAATTTGATGACGGAATGCTGACAGATCCCGTACTTCGTCAGCGTTTTGTCGAATACTTGGACAGCGGCGTCAGATCCGGTCTGATGCAAAATGGCTTCAGAGCTCACTATCAAGGCAATAATGCAGTATACAACTTAGGGGTAAGCAAGGATCCAAGTTTGCGTTTAATGTATGACTGGCTGTACCAGTATTTGAACGGAACGTACGCCATCGATAGCAGCCCGGCGCCGGAGACGATGGCGGAGGTTGTACAGCGTTATGTCGCATCGAACGAAATCAAGCCGGCTTTTGGTAATGATTTGACGTATCGATTGCAGACCATCAAGCTTCTTTTGGACGATAACAAGCCGAAGGAAGCCGTGACGTATATGCAGGATTTTCTCGCGCACATTCACGACCCGGCCGTCCAAGCGCAAGGGTTGATTTCGGTCCCGGCCGCAACGGTGCTTGATTCCTACGCCCAAGTTCTCATTCATACCTGGTCTGACGGAGGGGGACTCAGCAATCTGGTTCTTGGCCAAAGCTATACAATTTCACAGCAGCCTAACAGCAACTATCCCGATTCCGGGAACGAACTTACGGACGGCCGATTCGGCGGGACGGATTACCGCACCGAGCAGTGGCAGGCCCATGCGGGAAGCGACTACCCTGACGAACGAAGCCGCACCATCACGTTTGATTTGGGCGGCAACAAATCGATCGGGGCCATTAGAGCCCATTTTCTTCAGGATCAAGGACCCGGCATCTATTTCCCTCAGAACGTCACTTTTTCCGTTTCATCTGACGGCGAGTCCTGGAGCACGCTGGCAACCGTTACTCCGCCACCGGCACAGGATGCTGCCTCGGCCGAGTTCGTGGGTTGGAGCGGGATAACAGACGGTGTGCCGGGGGAATCGGGAGCCGATAAAGTGTCTGCCCGCTACGTTAAAGTGGAATTCCCGGTCAACGTCTGGGTCTTCCTTGATGAAATCGAAGTTCTCGGCGTTGACGGCCATGCGGGGGGTGGCACTACAATCGACGGCGCAAGAGCCGTGGTGGATGCCGCTGCGAAGAAATTGACGATCGACGGTCTGGTCGTGAACGGCAGTCAGTCCCAAGTGGATTTGAAAATACTCGATTCGAAAGGGAAAGTTCGGTACGAAGGCCAGACGACCAGTACGGAAACGGGAAGTTTCCAATTCACGATCAAGCTTACCGGCAATTTAAAGGGAACCTGCGACGCCTATCTCTCTATGGAAGGAATGTCGGCTCCCGTTAAGATTTCATTCGAGTACAATAAAAAGGACTGACGTTTATTTCTTGCACAAGCTTAACTTCCGATGGTATACGTCCTGATTTCCATGATGTTGATTTAGGATGAGGGCATTCCGTGATAATTTCTGTCGCGGCATAATGCATGATAATTAATTTATGTTTCGTAAAAAAGCCATGGACGCAGCGTGATTTCCACGCTGTGATCTATGGCTTTTGCTTTCGAATCGGTCTTGATGACCGTATGATAAATATCTGATGCATCCCGATGTTTATGAACACGTCTCATATAATGAAGTAATTGCGGGCTATCCGAAAAATTCATACTGCGAAAGTTAAGATTAATGTAAACGCATACTTATTCATGGTATAATGCATCTAATAGATTAGGCAAAGCGACTTAAGTGGTTTGTGTTTGAATGGTTTCGAAACTGCCTGGGGGTGTTGCGAGGATGAAAAGGTACAGCGTGTGGCGTCCGGTCATGCTGATTGCGGTAGCGCTGCTTACGAATAACTTGGTCACGAGTTTGGCGGGCGTGTTTGGCATGTCGCCGAAGTCGGCGAGCGATTTAGGTTTTATCGCGATGATTATTGCCGCATTCATTACATATAACCGCATGATGAAAATCCGCCGCAAGTGAATAATCATTCACAGCCATTCATCGAATGAACAGCATGTTTATAAGCACCTTGGCCAAGGTGCTTTCTTTTCGTAAAGCGCAATTATTTTTTACCAAATCAAAGGGTCCAAAACCTTGCACACGCTTCGTATCACACCGCCTGTAACCCCCGTGTTATCTATAAAAACCGTTAAATCAACGATACGAAAATTACGTCTTCCTATCTCTACTAGAATTGGAATAAAACATGTCTTAAACGTTTCACCGCGGCACAGATGCAGTTTGACAGATTCACCCAAATTTATGTTGAAAAGGGTCACTTTTATTAATATATTGTAAATAGCGCGAATCTAGTATTCGGGCATATATACCTAGGAGGGTTATCCTTAATGAAAAAAGGGGTCATATCTTTAATCAGTTTGGCGTTATCTGTCACAATGCTGGCGGGCTGCGGCGAAAAACCGGCGTCAGAGCCAAGCGGCGGCGCAGGCGGCGACGCACCTAAGGCAAACTTCAAGGTAGGGATGGTTACAGACGCTGGAACGATCGATGACAAGTCGTTTAACCAAGGCACATACGAAGGTATCGTGAAGGCGAACGAGGACTTCAAAATGGAGTATAAATACCTGAAGCCGGCCGGAACCACAGAAGCCGACTATTCGAAAGAGATCGGTAACCTGTACGATGCCGGATTTAAATTTATCGTAACGCCAGGCTTCAAATTCGAAACAGCCGTGTTCAAAGCACAGGACAAGTATAAAGACGCTAAATTCGTAATTATTGACGGAACGCCTCAATCTGGAGAAGAAGGCGCAACACCGGTCGTTAAAGAAAATACCGTATCCATCTTCTTCGCTGAGCAAGAGTCCGGCTTCCTGGCTGGCGTAGCGACTGCCCTTCATGTGAAGGATGGACAAGCAGGCTTTATCGGCGGCATGGAAATTCCGCCTGTACAGAAGTTCAACTGGGGCTTCCAGCAGGGTGTAGCTTATGCTAACGAGAATCTCGGCACGAAACTAGTAATTAATAAAGAAAACGTGGTGTACCAAGGATCTTTTGACGACGTTGCGGCAGGCAGCCAATTGGCGGCTCAAATGTATGACCGCGGCGTAAACGTGATCTTCGCTGCTGCAGGCGGCGTTGGCGTCGGTGCGATTAACGAAGCGAAGACTCGCGTGCAGAACGGATCCGAAGTTTGGATCGTCGGCGTCGACGTTGACCAATACCAAGACGGCGTTTACGAAGGCGACAAGTCCGTTGTTCTGACTTCCGCTGTCAAGAAAATCGACCATGCGGCTTACGATATGATCAAAGCCGAAACCGAAGGCAAATTCCCGGGCGGACAAACGCTTACGCTGGATGCCACAAATGACGGCGTCGGACTTCCTGAGAATAACCCGAACTTGAGCGAGGACGTTCTGAAGCAAGTAGACGAAGTGTTTGGCAAGATCAAAGCCGGCGAAATTAAAGTAGCCGCAGAGCAAGGCGAATTGATTAAGTAATTCAAGACACCAAGTTATCTACGGAGCGTGGATAGGCTTACTTGAAAAGCAGCGATACCGCATGAAAAAAGACGGATTTCTTCCGTCTTTTTTTAAGGTATTAGAATTTATAGTTGTTTCAGTGAAGCGTAAGCAATTCTGTAATCGCATCTATATGTTTTGGGGCCCCTGCAAAGTATTTGGAACAAGCATCGAAGCATAGGCTCCACTTTGTGGGGCTATTTTAGGTAACAGACCGTATCACCGGCGCAAGCGATTGCATCCTGAAATTGAATGTAGAATGATCTCTATGGAACTGCGTTCTGGCTGTTTGGAAGTGAGTCGATCCGCGTTTTTTTAGCGGTTAATGATGAACAGGAAGATATCCAACAAAAAAGAAGGAGAGGACCCAAAACCATGGACTATGTTGTCGAGATGGTGGGCATCCGCAAGGAATTTCCGGGAATCGTGGCCAACGACGATATCACGATTCAACTGAAGAAGGGCGAAATTCATGCGCTGCTCGGCGAGAACGGCGCGGGCAAGTCGACCCTGATGAGCATCCTGTTTGGCATGTACCAGCCTGACCGTGGCGTGATCAAAGTCAACGGCAAGGACGTGCGGATTTCGAATCCGAACGTCGCGAATAAACTCGGAATCGGGATGGTGCATCAGCATTTTAAATTGGTCGAGCCGTTTACCGTGACCGAGAATATTATTCTCGGCAGCGAGACGCGCAAGTATTACTTTGGTTTAGACGTGAGATCCGCAGCCAAGCGGGTCGAGGAGCTGTCCAAACGATACGGGCTCAACGTAGACCCCTATGCCAAAATCGAGGATATCTCGGTAGGGATGCAGCAGCGCGTGGAAATTCTCAAAATGCTGTACCGCGATGCGGAAGTGCTCATATTTGACGAGCCCACGGCGGTGCTGACCCCTCAGGAAATCGAAGATCTGCAGGGCATTATGAAGAACCTGGTCAACGAAGGCAAATCGATCATTCTGATCACGCATAAATTGAAAGAAATTAAAGCGGTTGCGGACCGCTGTACCGTCATCCGCCGGGGGAAAACGATCGGCACCGTTGACGTGGCCGATACGAGCCGCGAAGCGATGGCCGAAATGATGGTAGGCCGCAGCGTTTCCTTTAAAGTGGACAAACAGGAGAGCCGTCCGGGCAAGACCGTTCTTCAGATCCAGTCGCTTACCGTGAAGAACAGTAAAAAAGTCGATGCGCTCAAAGGCTTCAGTCTGGATCTGCATGCCGGCGAGATCGTGGGCATTGCCGGCGTGGACGGCAACGGTCAAACGGAACTGGTGGAAGCCATTACCGGCTTGCGTCAAGCGGAGAGCGGGACGGTGAGCCTGAATGGTAAGACGCTTAATGGACTTTCCGTCCGTCAGCGGAACGAGAGCGGAATCGGCCACATTCCGGAGGACCGCCAGAAGAGGGGCCTCGTGCTGGATTACACGATTGAAGAGAATCTGATCCTTGAGGTGTATAACCGCCCACCGTATTCCAAGAACGGGCTGCTGCAGCCGGCAGCGATCCGCAAGCATGCGGAGCATATCATTCAGAGCTTTGATGTGCGTTCCGGAACGGGCGGCCGGTCGATCGTGCGTTCGATGTCCGGCGGTAACCAGCAAAAGGCAATCATCGGCCGCGAGGTAGAGCGCGATCCGGATCTGCTTATTGCCGTTCAGCCGACCCGGGGCCTTGACGTAGGCTCGATTGAATATATTCACCGTCGTCTGATCGAACAGCGGGACAAGGGGAAAGCCGTTCTGCTGGTTTCCCTGGAGCTTGATGAAGTGCTGAATCTGTCGGACCGCATTGCCGTTATCAATAACGGTGAACTGGTAGGTATCGTAAAAACCTCCGAAACGAACGAAAGAGAACTCGGACTGATGATGGCCGGGTATCAAAAAGAGGAGGCACCACATGAATAACAGCGTAAAATCGTTGCTTGCCGTCCTGTTCGGACTCATCGCGGGGGCACTGCTTATGGCGCTGACCGGGCATAATCCGATAGAAGGATATAAGTATCTCCTCCAAGGCGGGCTTAAAAATCCGGAGCGGATCGGAAATACGCTGGCGACGGCGACTCCGCTTATTTTGACCGGTTTGTCCGTGGCTTTTGCCTTCCGTACCGGGCTGTTCAATATCGGTGCTGCGGGCCAAATGCTGTTCGGTGGTTTCTGTGCAACGGCTGTCGGCCTTTCGCTGGATTTACCGCGGGCTCTGCTCCTTTTGGTCATGGTGCTGGTCGGTTTCATCGGCGGCGCACTATGGGCGGTGGTTCCCGGTTTCCTGAAGGCAAAATATAACGTGCATGAGGTCGTATCCACGATCATGATGAACTGGACGGCCTACTGGACCGTTTATTATGTCATTCCGGGTTACTTCAAAGGGGCGAGCCTGGAGACGGAATCGCGCCAGCTTCCGCCGGAAGCCATGCTGCATCAGCAGTGGCTCACCGATATGTTCCAAGGTTCTTATGTCAATCTGGGCTTTTTTATCGCGGTGATCGCCGTTCTGGTCGTCGCTTTCCTTATTAACAAAACAACGCTCGGATACGAATTGAAAGCGGTCGGATTCAACCGGCACGCTTCCGAATATGCGGGGATCGCTGTTAAACGCAGCATCGTGCTGTCCATGTTCATCTCCGGTGGGCTCGCGGGCCTCGCGGGTGTTGCACAGTATGCGGGGAATGCCTCCAGCATGCAGATCGGCATTCTGCCGAGCCAGGGATTTGACGGGATTGCCGTAGCCCTGCTTGGAATCAACGCACCTATCGGTGTTTTGGTGTCGGCCCTGTTCTTCGGGATTCTCTACTCGGGTAGAGGGTTTATGAATGCCATGACGGAGATTCCGCCGGAAATCGCCGATTCGATTATCGCCATCATTATCTATTTTGCGGCAACCAGCATCTTGATCGAGCGTCTGTACCGTAAATTCAAGCTGCGTCGCGCGGCAAATAAAAAGCAGGGGGAGTAAGGACATATGTGGACAACGATTGAACAGATTTTTCCGTATGCCATCGCTTACACGATCCCGCTTTTGATTACCGCCCTGGGCGCACTGTTCAGTGAACGAAGCGGGGTCGTCAATATCGGCCTTGACGGCTTGATGATTGTCGGTTCTTTCATCGGCGCTTTTGTCATATTCAAAATGCAGGCCCAATGGCCCGGCCATTGGTGGGTATTATGGGTAGGCCTATTGGCGGCGGCGGCAGCGAGCGCGCTATTCTCGCTATTGCATGCGTTTGCCAGCATCAACCTCAGTGCCAATCAGATCATAAGCGGTACGGCGATCAATATGATCGCGGGCGCCCTGACGATTTTTCTTGCCCGCAACATTACGGGCAGCGGCAAGATCAGCATCACCAGCGGATTCAAACCGTTTGATTTCCCGGGTCTCTCCAAGATTCCGATTATCGGGGATTTATTCTTCACGAAAACCTATGCCACGACATGGCTGGTTCTGATTTTGCTTTTGGTCAGTGCATTTGTGCTGTACAGGACACCTTTCGGTCTGCGACTCCGGTCCTGCGGCGAGCATCCGCACGCGGCCGAAGCAGCCGGTATTAAGGTGCAGTCCATGCGGTATGTCGGCGTCATGATCTCGGGTGCTTTTTCCGGACTCGGGGGAGCTGTCATTCTGTTGACGTATTCCGGCGAATTTACGGGGAACGTTGCAGGACTCGGGTTCCTGGCTCTGGCATCCCTCATCTTCGGACAATGGAAGCCGCTCGGCATCCTGCTGGCGACCTTGTTCTTCGGATTTGCCACGACGGTAGCCAACGTATCGCAGGTTATTCCGTCCTTGGCGGTGATCCCGCCGGTCATTCTCAAGATTTTCCCTTATATCGTCACGCTGATCGCGCTCGTGATTTTCTCCAAATCCTCGAATGCGCCGAAAGCCGTAGGGGAGCCGTTCGATTCAGGTAAACGGTAACGCATTGCGCAAGTCGATGTAAGACAAATAGAACCTCTGATATGCCTATCCAGCTTTGGGTTTAGGTCTATCGGAGGTTTTTTTACTTCTAGCATACTTTAGGTTAGAACTCCCAAAACATATCTGGTATATATAGTAAATAAGGTAAGAAAATTTAATAGAATAGAGGAGTGAACACCTGAATGCGCATTCGATTACATAGATGCCAAAGGCCGGTAAGCATGCTTTTGGTTATCGTGATGCTTCTGAGTATCATCGTTCCGTTCAGCCCTGTGAAGGTGGCGGAGGCTTCTCCCCGACATGACCAGGTTGTGATCAGCCAGGTGTACGGTGCCGGCGGGAATAGCGGGGCCACTTATACGTATGATTTTATCGAATTGTTCAATCCGACAGGCAGTCCGGTCGACCTGACAGGCTGGAAGGTACGTTATGCAAGCGCAGCAGGCACTTTTAACAACACGGCCTCTTTAACTGGCATCATAGAACCATATGCCTATTATTTGATTCAACTACAGAGCAGCGGCTCGGTAGGTGCTTCTTTGCCGACAGCTGATGCTGCAGGAGCATTGAACCTTAGCGGCTCCAATGGCAAAGTAGATCTGGTGAACACCGCTGGCGATCGCATCGATCTCATTGGCTATGGGTCCGCTTCAGAGTATGAAACGAGTCCGACCGCAGCTCTATCCAACAGCACGGCAGCGATTCGCAAGGAATTGACCTTTGGTCAAAATGATCGCGGCCGCGACACGGATAACAATGCGGCGGATTTTACCGTTACAACGCCGGATCCCCGGAACAGTGCGAGTCCCGTTACGCCGGTCACGCCTGGCTCGGGCCTTGGAGCGGTAACGGCCAATCCGGAGCCTAATGCCTGGCCAGCCGGAACGGAGATTACGCTGAATCCGCCGACGGTGGGCGCTTCCGTTTATGCGGATGTGTATCTGTCCAGTGGAAATTCGGGATATCAGCTCGTGAATGGCCCGATCGAGATTAACGAGCCTACGCGGGTGGACGCCTATGCAGTCCAGGATGGTTTACCGGATGGACCGGTCTCCTCGTTCCAATATGATATTTTAACGCAAACGTCCGTCGCTGAGGCCCGCAGCAAGGCAAAAGGCGAGCATGTCTGGACGGAAGGCATCATCACGCATATCGAAGGCAGAGAAACTTACATTCAAGATGACACGGCCGGTATCGTGCTCTATGACTACCCGCTTAATGCCAGCGTTGGCGACCGGGTCAGCGTGGCCGGTGTGATGGAGATTTACAACAATCTTCAGGAGATCAAACCGCACGCCCTCCTGCCGCATGACGTAACTGGTGCAAATGCAGGAGTGCCGCAGGCTCTTCAAATCACCGGAGCTGATCTATCTGCAGCTTCGGGAGAGACTTATGAAGCAAGACTGGTCTACCTGGATGATGTCACCATCAAGTCCGAGAATAGACCTGGGGAATACACAGCCGAGCAAGGCGGGCATGAATTCATCATCTATTCCGGCTTGTCCAAGCTGAAGACGGTGAAGACCCTCAGCCGCATCACGGGCGTGGTGAAGCAGTTCGGAAACATTTATGAGCTGATTCCGTTAGGCGAGGATGCCTTAATCGAAGAGATGTTCTCCGTAATCGCAAGTCCGGGTGCCGGACCGATCATTACCGGGGGAACGGTGACACTGTCCAGCCCTACGCAAGGCGCAAGCATCTATTATACGCTCGATGGATCGGTTCCTACGGCTGCAAGCACACTGTACAGCGCACCGATACAGATTGACCGTGACACGACCATCAAGGCGATTGTCGTCTCAGGTGCGGATGTGAGCAAGGTATACGAATTTGCTTACAAGGCCACTCAGCAGCCGCGCATCGCGGATATCCAAGGCGAGGACCATGCTTCGCCGTATAACGGACAGACCGTAACCGATATTGAAGGCGTTGTAACCCAGTACGGTTATACGTTCTCTAACGGCAGCATTAAGGGATTCTATATCCAGGATCCGAAGCCGGATTCCAATCCGAATACCTCGGACGCCATTTTCGTGTATTCCACGGATCCAAACCGTCCTCAAATCGGAGATCTGGTAAGCGTCATAGGTAAAGTGGCCGAGTATAACGAGGGAAGCTCCAGCAACCTGACATCCACTCAAATCGAGCTGCAATCGTTCCAGAAAATCGTGGAGGCACAGCAGCTGCCGGACCCTGTTCTATTAGGCAAAGGCGGACGTCCGATTCCGGCTGCCGTTATCGATAACGACGGCATGACCACGTTCGATCCGGAGGAGGATGCCATCGACTTCTACGAGTCGCTGGAGGGCATGCTGGTCAGACTTCCGCAGCCAACGATCATTAGTCCCTATTGGACAAGCAGCGGCACCTACAACATTGCGACCCGGGTCGAAAATGATGTCGCCGATGTCATTACGCCGGCGGGCGGGCTGGTTCTGAAAGAATACGGCAATTTCAACCCTCAGCGTCTCCTGATTGCTTACGGCAATCCGGGACAAGAAGTGGGTACAGGCGATACATTTGCCGATGATGTGATCGGCGTAATCGGTTATAACAGCGGCAATTTCAAGGTGATTCCGGCTAAAGGCGAATTGCCTCCAATCGACAGCAGTTCTTTTAAGCAAGAGGTATCTACTATTGACGTGAATGCCGAACAGCTCAGAGTAGCGACGTATAATATTGAAAATTTCTACCCTGGCGTAAGCTCTGCCAAAATCAACAAGCTTGCGGAGTCGATCGTAAACAACATCAAGTCTCCGGATATTATCGGCCTTGTGGAAGTACAGGATAATAACGGAGAGCAGAACAACGGAACCACCGCGGCCGATCAAAGCTACCAGACCTTGATTAACGCCATCAAGGCAGCCGGCGGACCAACCTATAGCTTTACCGACATTGAACCAGAGAATAATAACGACGGGGGAGCGCCGGGAGCCAACATTCGGGTCGGTTTCCTCTACAACGCGGATCGCGTCCAGTTATCGGACAGCGTTCAGGGCAAGAAGGGATCCCCGACGGAATCCGTGGCGTATGATGCGGCGAAGGATCAGTTAACCTTGAATCCGGGCCGAATTGATCCTCAGAATGCGGCATTCAACGCATCGCGCAAGCCGCTGGCAGCACAGTTCGAATTCCAAGGGGAAAAAGTGATCGTCATCGCGAATCATTTTAACTCGAAATCCGGAGATCAAGGGCCATTCGGCAATACCCAGCCGCCGGTTCTCTCCAGCGAAACCCAGCGCCATCAGATCGCAGCGGTCGTGAACGGTTTCGTGAAAGACGTGGTGTCTGCTAATCCTGATGCTAACATCGTCGTGCTGGGGGATTTGAATGATTTCCAATTTACCGAGACGGCGAACATTTTAAAGGGCAACGAATTAGACAACCTGATCGAGACGCTTCCGCTCAAGGAGCAGTACACGTACACGTATGACGGAAACTCGCAGGTGCTGGATCATATTCTGGTCAGCAAGAATCTGACCCGTTCTACGCAAGTCGATATCGTGCATCTGAACGCCGATTTCCCGGCCTCCAAGGGCCGCGTATCGGATCATGATCCGGTCGTCGCCCAGATCGACCTGAAGGAAGAAGCCGTGGACGGCTTCCCGCTGACGATTTTGCATACCAATGACACGCATGCCAATCTGGACACCGTAAGCTCGCCGGATAATATTGCGCGCCGGGTTACGGCGATCAAGGAAGCCAAAGCGAATGCGGTCAATCCTCTGCTCGTGGATGCGGGAGACGTATTCTCAGGCACGCTGTATTTTAATCAATATTTGGGACTCGCCGATCTGGAGTTCATGAATTTGGTTCAATATGATGCCATGACCTTCGGTAACCATGAGTTCGATAAAGGCTCCGAGGTGCTGAACGATTTCATTGAGCATGCGGATTTCCCGTTTGTTTCCTCGAACGTGAATTTTTCGGCCGATGCTTTATTGACCCAGAAATTCAAGCATGAAGTGACCCGGGATGCCAAGGATGCAACCATCTACCCGGCCATTATCATGGAGGTAGACGGGGAGCAGGTTGGCCTCATTGGACTGACAACCGAAGACACGGCGAACATCGCTTCGCCTGGAGACGTAACCTTTGAGAATGCGGTGCAAAAGGCAAAAGATACCGTAGCGATGCTCAAGAATGAAGGTATCAACAAAATCGTCGTACTGTCGCACCTCGGTTATGACGTGGATGTCAACCTTGCGAAGGAAGTCGAGGGCATCGACATCATCGTGGGCGGTCACAGTCATACCAAGCTTGATCAGGCGGTCGTGGACCGTTCGGACAGCGAACCGAAGCTGATCGTGCAGACAGGTGAAAAAGGTCAATTCTTAGGCCAACTGGAGGTCGTGTTTGACGACGAGGGTGTTCTGCAGGAGTGGAACAGCAGCCTCATTTCCGTTGACGAGAAAGATAGCAATGAGCAGTATGTCATTCAGCCGGATCCCGAAGCCTTGCAAATTCTGAATACCAAATATAAGCCGGGCGTAGATGAACTGAAACAAACGGAGGTTGGCACGACAGAAGTGAAGCTGAACGGCGTCCGCGCCGATGTCCGCACGAAGGAAACGAATCTCGGCAATCTGATTGCCGATGGCATGCTGGATGCGGCGCAAGCCGCCGGCACGAATGCGGTCATCGCCCTGCAGAACGGCGGCGGCATCCGCGAATCGATTGAAGCAGGCAAAATCACGATGGGTGACGTCATGGCGGTGCTTCCGTTTAACAATGATCTCGTCACGATCACGTTAACGGGCGCCGAGATCAAAGAAGCCATGGAGAACGGGGTTTCCAAAACCCCGGCTCAGGACGGGCGCTTCCCGCATATCGCGGGCATGAAGTTCTATTATGATTCGACCAAGCCGGTTGGATCACGCGTCCTGCGTATCGAGGTGAAAGGCAAGAACGGGTATGAGCCGATCGACATGAATAAATCGTATGAAGTAGCGACGAACGCATTTACCGCTAAGGGCGGCGATTTCTATGCTTCGCTCGAGAAGGCTTATCTGGAAGGGCGCGTGAACCTGCTTTATAAGCCTGACTATGAGGTGTTCTCGAACTATGTGAAAAAGGTAGGCACCATCACGGCCAAGACCTCCGCCGTCGAAGGACGGATTACGGACTTGAAGGGAGCGCCGCTTCCGGGTGGTCCGGGAGAGCCTGGGCCGGGCAACCCTGAAAATCCGGGCACGCCTGGAACTCCAGGGCCGACGACGCCTCCCGTAAATCCATCGAATCCTGGCACGACGCCGCCGGCGGAACCAGGCAAGATCAAGGTGCCGGTTAAGGTGGAGAACGGCGCGGCGGCAGGCAGCGTGACCGGAGCGGCCATGAAGGAAGCCCTGAAACAGCCTGTTGGCGGAAATGTTACCGTAGAGGTAACAAGCACGCAGCCTATCTCTTCTTCATCCGTTACCATCGAGAATGAAGCGCTGCGTGCGTGGCTTGATCAAACAAGCGCGCAGGTGCTGGTGGTAGCGACGCCTTACGGAAGCTATGAACTTCCGAAGACGGAGATCGATCTTCAAGCGCTGGCAGCCCAAGCCGGTTCGGATATGAACAGCCTTCAATTGGTCATTCAGCTTGCTGTCGATGCGGATGCCCTTAAATCAGCGGCGTCCAAAGGATATAAAGCGCTGCAAGCCGTGAGCTACACCGTGACGGTGAAGTCCGGCAGTGGCAAGGCTTTCACGCTGGATTCGTTCCAAACGTATGTGAAACGGTCCCTGAATGTCGACAAATCGCATGCGTTGACAGACATTGCGGTTGTTCGAGTGGATGGAAACGGCGAATACACGCCAGTACCATTCAAGGTGAACGGCCAACGTATCGATATCTATAGCCGAACCAACAGCACGTATCTGGTGTTGCAGAACCCGGTAACGTTCCAGGACATCGCGTCCCACTGGTCTAAGGGTGAGGTTGAATCGCTTGCAGCCCAAATGATCGTAACCGGGCGCACGGATCAGACCTTTGTTCCGAACGCTCCAGTCACTCGGGCCGAGTTCGCAGCGCTTGTCGTCCGGGCATTGGGACTTTCTGCAGACGCTGCGTCAGGCAGCTTCCAGGACGTGGCTTCATCCGACTGGTACGCGGGAGCGATCCAGGCAGCAGTCGATGCCGATATCATTAACGGCTACACGGACGGCACTTTTAAGCCGAATCGGACGATCACGCGCGAAGAGATGGCTGTAATGGCCTACAACGCGCTGGAGTATGCCGGATACAACCCCGTCGACGTGGCAAAAGCTCATTTTGCCGATGCGTCCTCGATCGGAGCTTGGTCTCAAGCAGCGGTGTATGAATTGGCGGCACTTGATATTCTGAACGGAGATCCGAAGCAGCGCTTCAACCCTGAATCGAATGCCACCCGCGGCGAAAGCGCCGCTGTGCTCCATCGTTTGATGCAGGATTTGACGTACGTAAAATAAACACTCTATAGAGGCTGATGTATGCTAGGTTAGCATTTTTGTGATATATGAGTGGGACAACAGCAAATATGCTGAAGAACACTCTATTGATCAACAAAGAGGAAAACAAGAAATGGCGGTGCTAAGGATACGATCCTTGCACCGCCATTTCTTGTTTTTTACTTTCGTTGCACCGCTTCTTTCGTAAATGGGTCGCACACGGAGCTTCTCCTAACAGAAAAAGGAGATAGCCATATCTATCGGGACACCCTCTTTTTTTAATCCGAAAAACTTAAAAACAAAATGTGACCGATCCGCGTCCATAACTGTGTTAAGGGTAAAAGGAGGTCTAAAGGCGATGCAGATCGATTCGCTCCGGCCGGGCGGAGATATTACGGAAACCTATGAATTATATGGCGATATGCTTTTTAAAATAGCAATGGTGTATCTTGGGAACAAACAGGATGTCGAAGAAGCCATTCAGGAGACGTTCATTAAATTGATATATAAAGCGCCCGACTTCAGAGACCAGGAGCATAAGAAGGCTTGGCTCATTCGGGTGATTACGAACCACTGCAAGAACATGCAAGGGAGCCTGTGGCGCAAGCGGGTAACCAAAATGGAGCATATGAACGATTATTTTGTCGAACCGTCGGAACGGACGCTGATGGATAACGTCATGAGTTTGCCGTTCAAGTATAAGTCGGTCATCCATCTGTTTTATTACGAGGATTATTCCGTTAGGGAAATCGCCGGGATTTTGCAGATTAACGAGTCTGCGGTCAAGATGCGTCTTCAGCGCGGCAGGAAGCTGCTGCGCATGGACTTGGAAGGAGAGGACGATTGATGAATCGGAATGACTACAAATCATTGATAGATCGAATAGAACCTGATAAGGGATTGGAGGAGCGAATTATGAAAGGAATGAAACAAAATCAGCGTCAAACGACAAGAATGAGCCGAATGGGGGTCGCCGGCGTCACCGCGGCCATTATGCTGGGGCTGGTGGTAGTGACTTCGCTGGTATTGAATCTTGAGAACGAGCCAGCGGTCAGCGATATCCCGGTGGTTCAACAAGGGACTGGGGCGAATACCCCGCCGACCGCGAAGGTTGGTCACGATCCAATAACCATTCCGAAAATCGAACTTCCGGGCGAGAGCAACGTCAAAGCCGACATGATCGGTTTGGTTGTATACCAGGGCAATATCTACACCCAAACCGGTACGCAAATCACGCCGGAAATCGCCAAGCAGCTGCGGGGCGACAAGCTCGGACGGTCAAAGTCGGGGATTACGGAATGGAGCTCCTCCGATGATTATACGGAGCTTGCTTCGACGATCGGCGAAATGGATATATTCACGGTTAAGGGATATGACGCCGATTTTAGAATCATGTCCTACATGGAGCACGACGGGGAAGTCTACGCCGAATTGTATGAGCATTTGAACGGGATTACGGTGGCCAAGGGCGAGGATATCATCGGCAAGCTGAATCTGATGGGGAACATGACTTCGGTCAAATGGCAGGATTTCGATAGCTGGAACATGGGCGAGAACAAACTGCGCGAGCTTTCCGCCGATGCGGAGGTGCAAGCCTTCGTTGACGCTTTATATGAAGCGAAGCCGATAGCGGCAGAGCCTCTGTTTGAGCAAGGGATCTACGAGACCGGGCCTAGCGAGCAGAAATTTCTGTATATCCAGCTGCAGGACGGGACGGAAGTCCAGTTAAGACTGTTCAAAGGCGGCCAATATGTGCGATATGCCAATGCGCCTGTGTTCTTTCAATTGGAAGGCGCGGCATTCACCACGCTGTGGGAGCTAATGGAGGAATAGGTTCCTGCCGTTTGTAGCCACGAAAAATAGGTAATGTAAAAAGACTAGAGGCTATCCCTAATCGGATGGCCTCTTTTCGTTGCTGTAGGGTCGCTTATAACGATTCCTTTATGCATGACGGTTCCTTGTGTTATTCGCTTGCCGTTGATGATGGGCGATTCGCTTTCACGAATGCGCTCGGCGTCATTCCGAAATACCGGGTAAAGGCGCGGGAGAACGTGAACAAATCCGAATAGCCCAGGGATAAAGCCGTCTGCGTGATGCTGGTTCCCTCGGCGGATAACAGGCGGGGCGCTTTCTCCATGATCAACTGCTGCATGTAGCGGGACGGAGAGATGCCGTATCGGCGGGTAAACGCGCGGGTGAAGTGACTGCGATGCACGCCGGCCCAGGCGGCAAGCTCCTCCACGGATAGGTTCTCCGTGCAATGAAGCCCCATATATCCGGGGACGGACTCGAGCCAGTCGGAAGCAGCCGAAGCAGCGGGGAGGTGCTGGTCCCGGTTGGGATCGATGCTGTGGATCAACTGGAATCCCAGCGACATCAGCTGAAGGCTATGGTCCTGCTGGGGTTGCCGGAGCAATCGCTGAATGTCCTTGATGACAGCCAAGGCATCGTCCCTGAAGGCATTTTGACGATAGGGCCGTTCCGGACATAAATCGACATGCTTCAATATGGACGGCATCAACTCGCCCATAAAGGCCGTCCAGGTGATCCTGGTAGACGGCTCGTCGCAGTCCTTGACATACGTATAGACCGAGCCGGGGAAGAGGCAGAAGAGGTCGCCTTCCGAGAGGGAGACGCTGCTGCCGTCCCATCCGAACCGCACCTTGCCGCTGGCAACGAAATGTATACTATAAAATTCGACCGACCGGGGCCCGACTTTTTCGGTGAAAAAGGGGTGGGATCCGGATTTGAATATCCATAATCCCAGTTGTGTCTCAAAGTGAGCCGGGTTGTTAAAGTATTCTTCTCGGGATGGCCGCTGATTCACTGTTAAACTCATGTGTCCTCCTTCTACCTATAGCGATCATTTCTTTTTTGTTACTGCTATGATGCAACATATTGTATAACATTTGCAAGGATGGAGCATTCCGTATTCGTCGGCCAAAAGGTACGATGATGAGGAACAAGTCGAGCATAGTAGAGGTGAATGGAGATATGAAGCAACCGAATTTTATCGTGATTTATTGCGATGACTTAGGCTATGGGGATCTTGGATGCTACGGTTCGGACACCGTGAAAACCCCGCATCTGGACGGGTTGGCTGATGAAGGCATTCGTTTTACGAATTGGTATTCGAATTCCCCGGTCTGCTCTCCGTCACGAGCCTCATTATTGACGGGCAAGTACCCGGCCCGAGCGGGAGTCGGCGAGATTCTTGGGGCGAAGCGCGGTTCGCATGGACTGCCTGCCGACGAGGTGACGTTGGCCAAGGCGCTCAAGCCTGCCGGGTACAGGACGGCACTGTATGGAAAATGGCATCTGGGCTTGTCCGAGGAAACCAGCCCGAATGCGCATGGATTTGATGAGTTTTTCGGATTCAAGGCAGGCTGCGTCGATTTTTACTCGCACATTTTTTATTGGGGCCAAGCCCATGGTGTCAACCCCCTGCATGACCTATGGGAGAACGAAACGGAGGTTTGGGAGAACGGCCGGTACATGACCGAGCTGATCACGGAACGATCGGTAGATTTCATTCAGCGGTCGCGGGAGCAGGAGGCTCCGTTCTTCTTATTTGCGTCGTACAATGCGCCGCATTACCCGATGCATGCCCCGCAGGAATACATGGACCGGTTTGCGCATTTGCCTTGGGATCGGCAGGTCATGGCCGCCATGATTGCCGCGGTGGACGACGGCGTCGGGAAGATCGTAAAGGCACTGAAGGAAGCCGGCTGTTATGAGGATACGGTCATTTTCTTCTCCAGCGATAACGGACCGTCCTCCGAGAGCCGGAACTGGCTGGATGGGACGGAGGACGTGTATTACGGGGGAAGCGCGGGGATTTTCCGGGGGCATAAAGCAAGCCTGTTCGAGGGCGGAATCCGCGAACCTGCCATATTGAGCTGGCCGAACGGATGGGAAGGCGGGCAAGTGCGAGATGAGGTGGCGGCTATGATGGACCTCGCACCGACCTTTTTGGATCTGGCCGGCGTCGATCCGGCGGCAGGACCGCTTCAAGGCGTTGCGCTGGACGGAAGCAGCCTGAAGGAGATGCTGCAAATGCGCGAGCCGTCGCCGCATCAGCAATTGTTCTGGGAGTATCAAGGCCAACTGGCTGTCCGGGAAGGGGATTGGAAGCTGGTGCTGAACGGAAAACTCGATTTTGACCGCGTGGTTCCGGATCAGATTCACCTGTCCGATCTGTCCAGGGATCCCGGGGAGCGCTCCAACCTGGCGGACCGTTACCCGGAGATCGTGGAACGGCTTAGCCGGGATGTGCGAGACTGGTATGAGGAAGTGCAGCGGCACGGATCCTGAGCGTGAATAGAGCATATCGCCTAAGCCTCAGCGATAAATGCAAAAAAAGCCCCGGCAACCGGGGCTTTTTATTATGTGTTGATGACAGGGTATCAGCAGAATCCGACAGCCGGAACCCTTAAAAAGGATTCAGCACATGGTAGAACACGTTCGGCGAAGCCATGCGGTAATAATGGCTGCACCAGCCGACGCCCTTGTGGTTGTCGCGGTTGGTCGTGCTGAACACCAGCCGTTCCTGGTCAAGTTCCTCGATCCGTGCCGCCCGTCCCTCCACGTATTCCAGTATGCGGAACGATGCGGTGTCCAGGCGGGTGATGACGCCGCCATAGCGGATGTCGATGACCTCCCATCCAAAGGGCTTGAACATCCGGTGCCACTGCGTGCGATGGGCAATGCGCAGCTCTTGCACGGCTTTGGAGATGGCAGGGAGCACGCTCTTGGCCATATGCCTTAAGGTATCGACGTCCTTGGCATCATAGGCTTGCTTCAGCAGAATGCCGATTTCGCTCTTGCGTTTGAGGACGGCGCTCAGCTTCTCCGGCATCTCGAACAGGTAGTCCAGCTCGGCTGTGCTATCGCGCTTCGCCCGCAGGTTTTGCTCCAGCTCGGCATAGTGGTTCGAGAGGTCCAGGCCTTCGATCTGTTTGTCGAACATCCCGAGGAGCACATCCTGATACAGCAAAAATTTCGACGGGTTGCTCTGCTTGGCGTTGTTTGGCTCCTGGCCGGGAATCTCGTCCAGATCCTTCAGCAGGAGGAACGCCTCCATGTCGATGCCCGTACAGAATTTCACCCGTTCCGCCAACTGAGCCGGGGAAGGCTCCTGTTCCGAGTAGGCATGCTCGGCATAAAGCTGCAGACCGAGCAGCGCCGCGAACGGATTTCCTTCGTTGCCGTCGTCGCCCCACATCGTGGCGTATACCTCGCGGATTCCTTCCTGCTTGCACACTTGAAGCGCAACATTCGATGCGTTCAGGGACAACCCGTAGTTGACGCCGAATGTGTTAAAGATCCAGACGGCTCCGGCAAACACGAGGTTGCAGCCCAGCGGGCGGTGATTGGCGATCAGCTGCTCATAGTCCGCCGGCTCCATGTGGGTGTAATCCCAGTACACCATATCCACATCCTTCGGGATGCGGTGGGCCATATCCTCCGGGATCGAGGTGTCCTTGTCGTAATACGCCGCATCGCCGCCTCCGCCGGCAGCGAGCTTCAGGAACATGTCGCTCCACATCATCGGCTTCAGGCCGCGCTTGCGGACGGCAGCCAGGACTTTGTCCAGATGGGCGATCATAATGTCGAAACGGCTCACATAACCGTTGTGATCCAAATATTTACCACGTCCGAGCTCCTCCGCTTCGTCCATCCCGATATGAATCTTGTTGCTGCGGAACGGAGCGCTGGCAGCCTCGATCATCCGTTCAATCAGGGAATCGGTCTGCTCGCTGCCGACGAGCAGGGCACCCTTCGTATCGCGGTAATGCTTGATGGGCTCCCACTTCAGAAACTCCTCGAGGTGCGCCAAGGTTTGGATGCTTGGAAAAGCCTCGATGCCGAATTGATCGGCATAATCGTCCATCTCTTTCAGCTCCGCCTGCGTGTAGCGACCGCGCATATAACCGAAATACGGCTCGCCTTCGATCTGGTAGGTGTCCTCCATGTACAGCATCACGCTGTTCATTCCCATCAGGGCCATTTTATTCAGCATGAGCTTAAAGCTGTCCACGGTCAGCACGGCGTTGCGGGACAGGTCGAACATCGGGCCAATTTGGTCAAATTGCTGGCGTTCGTGAAGGTGGAACGAATCGCTTTGGCGGCTATGTTGAACCAGCAAGCCGAGTCCCCGGAAAAATTGATGTTTTCGTCCGTAACGAATATAGGCGCGGTCTCGGTCCCTGCCGACCTCCAGATCGCCATCGGACAAGGCTGCCTCAACGGGGATGCCGTTTTCCCCAAGTTCGACGCCAAGCTCCTCCAGCAGCAGCTCAATGCCTGGCATGACATCCGTAACAGCGCCCTCGAAACGAAATTTCATATGAAATCCCCCTGCATCCATGATTTTGCGAACATTAAACATTATATCATTATAATGTTTAATGTTATGGGAATCGCCGCTGGAAATCAATCCTTTGTTTGCAAAGTTAGAGGAGTTATCACGACCTATATCAAACGTACAGCGGATCGTGGACGAGTTATTCATTTACGAATTGATTAAAAAAAGAACAGAAAACGGGATTGACACTGCCGATAACCCGGTGTATTTTATATACAAATCGTTTTTGCAAAAACGTTTTGCATAATCAGAACATCGATCATTGCGTCATCCGGCGCTCCATTCTTCAACGAGAAAGCGCCGTAATCGGCCAAGATTTGATAGCGTTTACGTATGCGTTGGTTTGAACTCTTTTTTTTCTTCTACAGCTCTGCATTTATAGTCTAATCAAATGCTTTCCTATAATTTTGGATAAGGATGATCATGATGGCAGCAACCATAAAAGACGTCGCCCGTGAGGCCGGCGTAGCGGTTTGTACCGTGTCGTTTGCGGTCAATGGCTCCGCGCATGTAGCGGAAGCGACCAAGAAGCGGATATTCGATGCAATCGAGAAGCTGAATTACCGGCCGAACCAATCCGCGCGCGGACTGGTTACGAAGAAGACGAACAACATCGGCCTGGTGGTCGAGGATACGGTGGACGGTTTGGAGAATACCATTCTCCTCGACGTCGTCAAGGGGCTTGGAGAGGCGACGGGAGACAACAATTACGATTTGCTGCTGTCTTTTCAGAAGCCGAGTACGAATAAATTGGCGGATCATCTGCTGGATGTCTACCGCAAACAATCGGCGGATGGGCTGATCCTGATGGGCGCGGCCATTAACCAGCCGTATGGGGAGCTGATCAAGAACCGGTTTCCTTTTGTCCTGCTCGGGAGGCCCACAATGCCCGGGGTGTGTCACAGCGTCAATGCGGATAACGAGCAAGGCGCCTATGAAGCCGTTAAATATCTGATCGGCAAAGGTCATCGCCGGATTGCGCTCATCACCCCATGCTCGCTGGAAGTGGATGCCTCGCTGGACCGATATAACGGCTACCGCCAGGCCATGGAGGAATTAGGCGACGGGTTCGATGAGCGGCTGGTGGAGATCGGTTCCTTCGAAGAAGACAGCGGGTATACGGAAACGGAGAAGCTGCTGAACAGAGCCGAGCGTCCTACCGCCATCATCGCCGGACGCGACGTGATCGCTTCCCGCGTCGTCGAGAAGGCTCAGGAGCTGGGTTACAAGGTGCCGGAGGACCTGGCGGTGATCGGATTCGATAACACGGCCGTGTCCCAGTTGGCCCGGCCATCCATTACATCGATCGAGCTGCCGATGCGGCAGATGGGCCTGGAAGCAGCGAAGCTGTTAATGCAGTTGATTGACGGCGAAATTCGTTTTGACGATATTCAGACGATCGTTTTGCCGTGTACCGTCATTGAAAGAGAATCGACCTGAAAACGGATATTTTCGTTGGACGATTCTTTTTTTTGAAGGGTGCAAAAACGTTTTTGCACCCTGTTAACCTTGAAGGGAGTGATGCGGGTCCAATTTAGACATCTAAGACTTCACATAAATGTAAGCGAATTCATTAAACGCTTAGGGGAGTGAACGTCATGATCCATTTTAGAAAAATCGTAAGCCTCATTTTGATTTCCTCACTAATGATCATCATCGCAGCGGGCTGTACCAGCAGCGGACCCAATACCGCCAGCCCGTCACCATCCGAACAGCCTACCCCAACGGATAACAAAACACCAGCCGAATCAGCCGGAGAAGATACCGAAAAATCTAAAAGCGGCACGATCCAAATATCCTTGCGCGGTGCCTCAGCCGAGGTTTGGGGCAAGGTAGCCGACGCTTACATGGCTAAGCATCCGGACGTGAAGGTCGTCGTGGATATCAAGCCGGCCGAGGGCTACCGCGAATGGCTGTAGGCTCAGTTTGCCGCCGGAGAGCCGGAAGCCGATTTTGTGAACACGAATGAAAACAGCGACCTGAACGAAGACCAGAAATTCGTGGACTTCAAGCCTTGGCTGGAGACGGAGAACCCATACACCGGAAAGCTCTGGAAGGAAAGCTTCAACCTGGACGGCATGGGCGTCAATCTGGATGACCCTAACCTGCAAACTTTGCAAGCGCTTAACTTTGAATCGGTTCAAATCCTCTGGATGTACAACAAAGAGATGTTCGAGAAAGCGGGGATTACCGATACCCCTAAAACGTTCGATGAACTCATCGCGACCTACGACAAACTGAAGGCGGCGGGTCATATCCCGTTCACGATCGGTGGCAACGCGCTCTCCCTGTGGAGCGGTCAGGCGGGCTGGCTCATGCGCATTTATCCGGACCAGTACTTCCGCGATTACGTGGAGCTGATCAAATCAAAGCCGGAAGATTATACGTACATGCCAAACATCGACGATAACTGGAAGTTCGACCTGAGCGACCCGTACAACGATTCCCGTTCCAAAGTATCGACGAACGAGCTGCGGATGTACCAGGCGATCAAAAACAAAGTCGGCCCGTATAAAGTCGAGGGCAATCCGGCGTGGCGCGAAGTCATGACAAATCTGAAAACCTTGTTCGGTTACGCGCCGGACGGTTTTATGGGCATGTCCGAGGAGCAGGCCTACAAGCTCTTCCTGACAGGCAAGGCCGCAACCATGGTCGCGCTTCCGTCCTCCTATTGGCAGCTTCCCAAGGATTTTGCCGATGCGGAAAAAACGGGAGAGAGCGGCGGCGTGAAATCCTTCGACTTCGGATTCTTCAACATGCCTTCCATGGAAGGGGAGCTGGTCCAGGCTCCGGCGAGAACGATTCACATCTACACCGGCTTCTACGGCTTCGTGAAGAAGAATGCGGAGCAAACCGCCCTGAACGTGGATTTCATGATGTATTTGACCAGCCCGGAAGGATATAAAGTGTACCTGGAAGCCGTCCAAAATTCCAAAGACGCCTCCCTGAACGGCGCGCCGCTGCTTAACGATATCGAGCTGCCGGAAGAAATGAAGAAGACGTTCGAATCGTTTGACGCGATCGGGAATACGGAAGGGCTGAACAGCCCGGGCAACGTGTTGGCCCGCGGTCTCCATGACTATCAGCCGTCCGTGCAAAGCTATATCGGTCTGATCTCCAAATACTTCAACGATGAAATCGATGTGGATCAGCTGCTGAAGCAGTACCAGGCGGATATTGACGCCAAATTCGAAGCCATGCTCAAGGAACGCAAAAAAGAACTCTCCGATATCGAGAATCCGGAGCGTCAGCCGCCTGTCAGACAGTAGCATTAGAAGGCTGTGAATAACTGTAAGGTGCAGGACTTCGCCTTCATCGGTGGAGTTCTGCGGGTTCACTTGGCATGGAAGGGAGTGTGAACACGAAGGTGATGAGAACAATATATTCCTGCCTGCTGGCTTCGCTGCTGCTATTTCTATATGCCCAGCCGATCCATGCCTCTGAGCCGATCTGGACGATGGAGCAGGGCCTTACGATCAAAGCCTTGTCCATATCGGAAAACGGCGAGCTGGTGGCGGTCGGTACGCAGAATGCGAGTGCCATTCTTCTTCAGCGTGACGGCACCCAGCGATTCGAATTCATGGCAAACAACGTCGTGACCGGTGTCGCCCTCCTGAATGACGGCCGCATGCTCGTCACTTCCGATGACCGGCATCTTTATATGCTGAGTGCTGACGGCAAGGAGCTGTGGAAGCGGGATTTTAAGAAAATGATCAAGAATCTGTCGGCAACGCCCGACGGCAAGCTGGCTATCGTGACGCTGCATAACGAAAGTTTGGTGCATGTGCTGGACGAACAAGGACAAACGCTGCGTGAAATTCCGATCGGCATCGCGGTGAAGAGCGCCGCGGTATCCCCGAACGGGCAATGGCTGGCAGCCGGAGCCGCTAACCAGTATGCCTATTTGTTCAATCCTGCCGACGAGCTGCAATTCCAGACGCCGCTGGAGGGCGACATTCTTCATGCTTCCGTTGCGGATAACGGAACGATGGTGGTCGGAACGTCCAGCAATAAAGCGGTCTTCTATTCGGCGGAGGGCAGCAGGCTTGGCGAATTGTTGACCAAGGATAAAGTGACCTCCGTTCATGTCACCCATGACGGGGAGTTTATCGGGGTAGCGGATTACTCGGGCAATTATTACGTGGCCAATCAAGACGGCGATTTGTTGTGGAGCACGAAGGAGGCCGGAGCCGGCCAGCAAATCCGGTTCAGCAAAGACGGCACGCGGCTCTTCGCAGGCTCGGATAAAGGAGCCGTCTTCCAATATGAAGTCGGGGCCGTGCTGGAGCAAGGCAAACAGGCGGCGATGGTCAAAACCGTGGTACAGGTAGCGGCCGTGATCGTATTCGTTCTGTTGACGGCCCTGTTATTTTTCTGGTTATGGCGCAAAAAACCTTACATTCTTCACCGGTTGTGGAAGAGCAAACTGGCGTATGCCATGCTGCTCCCCAGCTTTACGCTCCTTATCATATTTCTGTATATCCCGGCGTTCTCCGGCTTGATTCATTCTTTGTACGACTGGAATCCCGGGGCAAGAAGCGAGTTTATCGGGCTGGACAATTTCAGGCGCATGGCGAACGATCCGTACGTCACCAAAGGCGTGGGCAATCTGCTCATCCTCATCGCCACCGGATTGTTCAAGGCGCTCATTCCGCCGCTGATCGTGGCGGAGCTGATCTATCATCTGAGAAGCAAAAGGTCCCAGTATGTATTCCGCACGTTTTTCGTCATTTCCATGGTCATTCCATCCGTTGGCATGCTGCTGGTCTGGCAGGACATGTACGATCCGAACATCGGCCTTGTGAACCAGCTGCTGCGCATGATCGGACTCGGCTCGCTAAGCCATCCTTGGCTGGGTGACCCGAATACGGCGCTGTGGGCCATCATAATGATGGGCTTCCCGTTCGTCGGCATCCTGCAGCTGCTGGTGATGTACTCGGGGCTGATTGCCATTCCGGAAGAAGTGATCGAAGCGGCGAGAATCGACGGCGCCAAACCTTTTCGCATTATCCGGGCGATTCACCTGCCGCTGCTGGCGGGACAATTCAAGCTGCTGATCGTGCTCGCGCTGATCGGCATCATTCAGGACTTCGGCTCCATCCTGATCGTGACCGGCGGGGGGCCTGCCGACTCGACCTATGTGCCGGCGCTGCAGATGTATTTTGCCGCAACGAAATTCAATGACCTGGGCTATGCGTCGGCGCTTGGCGTCAGCATGTTCGCCATCATCATGGTGATTACGGTCATCAATATGAAATTCATCAAAACCAATACGGATTAGGAGGGAAACGGCATGAATGCTAAGGCTAGACTCGTTCATCAGTCGGGGCTTTATGTGCTGCTTATCGTTTTTGTTGCGTTGACCCTCGCCCCTATTGCCTTCACCCTGATTTCTTCCTTCAAAAATAACGCGCAGATTCTCGGAGGCATCTGGACGATGCCGATCCCCGCGCAGACCGCGAATTATGCGGAAGCCTTCGCGGCGATCTGGCGGTATACCTTGAATACGGTGCTGTATGCGGCGGTGGGCGGCACCCTGGTCGTGGCCCTGTCCGCCGTTGCCGGCTATACCTTCGCCAAGAAGGACTTTCTCGGCAAGGAGGTGCTGTTCATGTTGATGCTGGCCATCATGATGATACCAGGCGTCATGACGCTGATCCCTTCCTATGTGCTGTATGCGAATCTGGGGCTGGTGAATACGCCGTGGGTCATCATTATCAGCGCGGCAGCGGGCGGCCAGATTTTCGGCACCTTTCTGTGCAGGAGCTTCATGGCGGGCATTTCCAACGAGCTGTTTGATGCCGCCAAAATCGACGGTGCGGGAGAATTCGTGGTGTTCACAAGAATGGTGCTGCCGCTGTCCGTTCCCGTTCTCATGACCTTGATGATCATGCAGTCCGTCGGGATCTATAACGATTACATCTGGCCGCTTTTGACCATTAAATCGAACAGCATCCAGATGATTGGCGTCGGGCTTACGCAATTCACGAACCAGTTCGGCATCTCCAACATGGGCGTGGAATTCGCGGCGTACATCATTTCGGCGATTCCGCTGGTGCTGCTGTTCAGCTTCGGGATGAAGTATTACATTCAGGGCGTTACGCAAGGAGCTTTAAAAATATAAAACGACGGACCAAATGGAGAGAGATGGATGAATATACACAGACAAGCGGAGAAGATACCCAGCTGGATCTGGCACAGGGAACGTGAGGGCCGGCGGCATGTCGTACTGGAAAAAACCTTTGTCCTGCATGCCGCGGTTGAGCAGCTAGAGATGAGAATCGCCTGTACGGGAGAAGCCGAGATCAGGCTGAACGATGCCGTGATCGGCCATTTTCCGGAGCATGCCAGGCACACGTCCGCATTTTATCCGGTAGAGGGGCTCCCCGGCGGTTTGGAGCCTGGAGCCTATACGCTCCGAATCGAGCTCCGAAATACGGAGCCGATGCCGATGCATCCCATCAATATGCATCTGCATGACCGCTCGGTGGGATGCATCGCCTACTTGAGCGGAAGCGAAGGCTTATGGCTGGCAACGGATGATACCTGGGAGGCCGGGGACGGCCCGGCGGAGGTGGTATGCGTTTGGGGCGAGGAGCCTTTCGGAGACCTGGATCATGCGCCTCCTTGGTTTATTGCCGGAGGATACGGCGATATCGTGGTCGAGCCTGTCCAAGGCATAAGAGTCATGTCCGCAGCCGGAGTGGAAGCGGTCAGCGGCATAGATGGTGTAATTCAGATGAATGGAACGGCCGGGGGGCGAATTGTCCTAGGCGAAGTGGAGTCCCGGAATGAACGGCATATTTTTTATCATCTTCTGAAGCAGGGGGAATGGAAGGAACGCAGGACTCAGCAGAAAGGGCTGGATTTGAGCCGGATGCCGAAGCTGCTGCTGGAATTGCCCCATGAGCTCAATGTGCGGATGAAGGTGACCAACCACGGCGATTCCGAGATCGGTTTGCTGTGGAATGGCGCTGAATCCTTGCAGGAGCTGCGGCATTATGACGGATGCATGACCGAGTGGTTGGCGATTCCGCCGGGGAGCCTGTCGGCAACGAATCCCCAGGGCATGCGGTACGTGCAAATTTACGTAAGCGGGGACGATGGAGGAACATTCCATATCGAGCTCCGATTGGAGGCAGCCGGCGCCGCGCTGAACCAGGCGGGGCAGCTGCAGACGGACAACGACCTTCTGCAGCGCATCTATGAGGTGTCGGTGCATACCAGCCGGGTCTGCCATCAAATCGGATTGTGGGACGGCATCAAGCGGGACCGCCTCAATTGGGCTTACGATATTTACCTGGCCGCCAAAACCGAATACTCGCTCTGGGACGATTATTCGGTATTGAAGCGGTCGCTCCGGGAGCTGGGGCGGACCCCTTACGGCTATTGGATGAACAATCTCCCCTCCTATACGCTGTGGTGGCTCAGCAGCATATGGGATTACTACTTCGAGACGGGAGACCGCGAATTCGTATGGGAAATAAGGGAGGATCTGCAGCGGCATATCGCTTGGGTGAAGGCGAATGCGGATCCGTGCAGCGGGATTTTCATGCCGGATGCCAGTGAAGCACATTCCTTTATCGAATGGTCGCCCATGGGGACGTCTGAATCGTGGGCGTGCCTGAACGCGATTTACGGCATGGCGAAGAGCCAAATGAAGCAGCTGGCGGATTACATGCCGGAGCTCGGGCTCCATTGGGATGAACCGCAAGCGGAGCTTAAGGAAAAGCAGTTCATCGGGCCGTCATACGCGCTGCTCACCTCGGTCATCGGCATTAAGAGCGGGTATGTGGGAGAAGACAGCGCACGCAAATTTCTCCTCGACTATCGGCTGGGGGACCCGCTCACGCCATTGTCCGCTTACTGGCTGGCGGAATGCTATTCGGAGTACGGCATGCACGAACGGGCGTGGGCGGTTATCGCTACGGTCTGGGGAACGATGCTGGATGCAGGAGCAACCACTTTCTGGGAGGGGATCAGGCTGACGCCGAGCAGCGATATTCACCATGCCCTGACCACGTATACCGCGTACGATTCCTATCGGATGAGTTTGTGCCACAGCTGGTCGAGCACGCCGGTGGTCTGGATTGCCAGGTATGTCCTGGGGATACGCGCGCTTGAGCCCGGATATGCCCGCATCGCTTTTGAGCCTCATGCGATCGGAGGGCTCACGGCCGCACGGGGCGTGATTCCAAGTCCCAGGGGCTTGATTAAGGTGGAATGGAAGCTTGAGCATGGCCGCATGATCAAATCAGCTCGCATCGGGGAAGCCGAGCTGGCAGGGAGGGCATGATGAAAGATCACTGGCAAGCGAGCTGGATTTGGGGAGATTTCCCCCCGAATACGGCCAACGTGTATCTGGAAGCGAGAAGGAGCTTTGACTTGCAGGAAGCGCCGATGGCGGGCCGATTGTACGTGTCAGCCAACCAGGAGTACTTGCTCTATGTCAATGGTACCGTGGTCGGGAGGGGCCCTTCACCTGCCGACCAGCAGTGGAAATATTACGACGAGATCGATGTGACCCCGCTGCTTCCGAAAGGTAGGAATGTGCTGGCCATCGTCGCCTACAATTTCGGTTCGACCGATATCGTGACAGGCCAGATGCAAGGGCCGGGGGGATTGATTGCCGAGCTTGAGATCGAGCGCGGGAACGGAGTGTTCTGCGTGGCCGCCACGGATGCGGATTGGAAGGTCCGGCGATCGCCAAGATGGATGGCCCAGGTGTCGCGCCAGCATCAGTGGAACGGATTCCGCGAAGTTTATCTCGCGCAGCAGGAGGACGGATGGGAGGAATCCGCCTACGACGATTCCTCCTGGAGCGGGGCGGTGGTTATCGCCAAAGCAATGGATCCGGATTCGCCATGGCCGCGACTGCTTCCGCGGGAGATTCCTCCGCTGCACAGGGAATGGGTTAGTCCGGCAGCGATCGTGCGGACCGAGGCCAATTTCGGCGTCAGCCTGGGGGAGTCGGGCATGCTGCGGAATCGCTTAGGCAGCACGGAAGCGTTCGGTTCGCCGGAGCGTGCCCCTCGGGGTCATGAAGCGTTTGGCTTGCAAGAGGACTCGGCGGAAACAGAAAGAGATCCAGGTCGGTTAGCGGCAGGTACAACAGGCTGGACGCTTGATGCCAGCATGCCCGGCTCGCTGCCGGGTGTTGTATATGACTTTGCTAGCGAAATCGTGGGGTATCCCGAGCTGGAGCTGGACGCGCCTGCGGGCGGCGTGATCCAACTGTCGTACGGAGAATCGCTGGAGCTGCAATTGTACGATACCTTCATCCTGCGCAAAGGGCGAAATCGGCTGAAGCCCTTTGGCCGCCGGGCTTTCCGTTTCCTTCAGGTTACGGCACAGGCGACGCCGGCCGCGCTGACGATATCGCGCTTCGGCGTCGAATCCGTCCACTATCCGTTTGACGAATCCGGCTTTTTTCGCTGCAGCGATGAGCGCCTGAACCGGATTTGGGAGGTCGGGGCGTATACGACGCTGGTGAACAGCCAGGATCATCTGGAGGATTGCCCGCTGCGCGAGAAGGCGCTCTGGGTAGCCGATGCCGTGGTCATGGGCAAAGTCATCTACCACGCGTTCGGCGATGATCGGCTGCTGCGCAAATGTCTCTTGCAAGGGGCGCGGATTCAGAATGACGACGGCTCCATACCCGGTACCGGCCCGGAACGAAACTCGTTCCTGCTGCCCGATTTCTGCGCGCATTGGTTGTTCGGCGTGCATTCCCACTGGCGGTATACGAAGGACCGCGATTTCCTGGAAGAAATCTGGCCGGCCATTACACGGTTGATGGCGTGGTTCGCGCTGCAGGAGGATCGGGATGGCCTGTTTGCCGGCGCCGACCGGCCTGGCTGGTGGTGCTTTATCGACTGGGCCGATTACATCGACCGGCGCGACCGGGTGACGGCCGTCTCCTGCTTCTATTACAAGGCGCTCGGGTTGGCGGCGGAGCTGGCGCAAGAGACCGGACGCGACGAGCTGGCAGGGCAGTGGAAGGACCAGGCGGTCCAGCTTCGCGCTGCCATAAGGGAGCAGATGCGGCCCCCCGGCGAGATCGTGTTTGCGGATTGCATCGGATCGGACGGATTATCGAAGCAGATCACGGCTCAGACCAACTTTGCGGCGATATGGTCCGGCCTGATGGACCCGGCGGAAGAGGACCGCTTCCTGGACGAATGGTACGACGGCGGAAAGCTGCCGCCGTTAAAAGGCGCTTTTTTCTATCATGTGGTTCTGGAGACGCTGATGAGCAAAGGACGCGTAGACCGCGCTTTGGAGATCATTAGAAGCTATTGGGGCGGCATGCTGGACCGGGGAGCGACCACCTGGTGGGAGACGTATGATCCATCAACGCCGGCCTGTACCGTGCCGAGCGCTTATCAAGGCAATACGCCAACTTATTTAGTTGATCATATTCCCGTGAGCTTTAGTCACGGCTGGGGCGCATCGCCGAGTTATATTTTGACGCAATCCGTGTTGGGCCTTGATTTAAGCAGACTCGGCGAGCAGGAGGTATATCTTGCCCCGCATGCCGGTGATCTCGATTGGGCGGAAGGCGCTGTGCCGACGCGCTTTGGCATGATGGAAGCAAGCTGGAAGAGAGAGAAGGGAGGGAAACTGAAATACGAGCTCACGATTCCGGAGGGAATTACCGTGAAAGCGATCGACGGGACGGAGCTTGTGCTTAGAATCAGAGATTAAGGCGATCGGCTTGGAGACGAGCGAATAGGGGTTTGGAAAGGGGGTGAATGGCGTCGAACTGCGGTAATCGTATCAACAGAATCCATTTTGAGGAGGAACAAGCGTAATGAAGTTGAAGGGGTTTAAAAGGCTGCTGCTGTATTCCGTCCTGCTGGCGCTCACCCTGCAAGCGTATCCCGCCGGGATCGTGTTTGCGGGCACGTATGATCCGGATTTAAAGGCATCTCCCCATGTGCTGAACGTGACGGGTTACACGCCTTCGATTGTCATTGACGATTTTAACGAGCCCGATGCGGTAAACCAGCCAGGTAAATGGACCAGCGGAGCCGGGGCGGAGAAAGTCACCTACGTCGACCGTTATGCCAACGGCCCGAATTCTCCATATGAGGGAAGCCACGTGCTCGAGGTGTGGTCGGATGAAGTCAAAGCCTATGAATGGAGAACGGTATCCAGGGATTTCGATCAGCCGCTCGACTTGTCGGGGGTGAATTATCTTACGTTTGCCGCAAACTGTTACGGATGGCAGACAGAGGACTATCTGATCAAGGTTACCCTGTTCAGCGGCGAAGATTCCTATGAGAGCATTGCCCAAATCAATCCGAACAGCTGGAGCAAAGTAGCGGTGTCCGTCAAGGACTGGACCCAGCGGGACCACGTCACCAAGATCGAATTCGCGTTCATGCTCAACTTCGATCACGGCGGACTGAAGCCGGGCGATCCGGGATACGAATTCTGGGGCGGCAATTACCAGATCGATTATCTCAGCGGATCGAACGCCATCGGCATGGATTTTAACGTGGACGGGGAAACGGAAGGGTTTACCGCCCAAGGTGCCGAGGTAGGCGCAGCCGGCGGTGAGCTCCGATTAGCATTGACAAGTGCCGCTCCCGTATTGCAATCTCCGGTGATCATCCAGGATATCGATCATTACAATACATTAAGCGTCAAATGGAGGAACGAGTCGCCATTCAACAAAGTGAAGGTCGAATGGATCACGGAGGAAAGCCCCGATTGGGATGAAGCGAAATCGGAGGTGTTCGACATCGAAGCGAATAACAGCCAATCCGTTGAACAGGAATTTAATCTGTCGCTGCATTCGGAGTGGAGCGGCAGCCTGAAGCAGTTCCGGTTGACGTTCTTGAGCGACGGAGGGGCAATCACGGGAGAAGTCGGCATCGATCAGATCCGATTCAAACAGCTGGCACCGATCGAGGTTTTCCCCGGGGAGCTTACGAGGCATGAGATCGCGGCTTCCCGGGACCGGATCGTGATCGAGGGCGCATTAAAGCCCGGGGAAGCGGAGCTTTATGAAGGCGGAGAGCTCCAATTGTTTGAGCTGCAGCCCTATGAATCCGAAAGGGATCTGGCGAATCGAGAGCCGATTGCCGAACAGGGGATTCAAGAACAATTTATGTTTGAGCTGGACCTGGCAGGAGAAGAGGGACATACCCGCCTGCAATCCAAATTTGCTGTCGCGGCCATGCTTCCGGACGGATCGCTGGAGCTCGTAGATCGCGCTAAATACGTAAGCAACCCCGAGATTCTTGCGCCGAATACGTATCCGTTCCCAGTGGCGAAGAGCAAGAAGGGGCTGCAGGTGCAGATGGTCGGCGATGCGGAGGACCTCGGCATCAGCCATGCCGCACTGAACGTGGATTACAATAACGCCCTGTACATGAACGGGGCCGTCAATCCGGCCAATACGTTCGAATATTCCTACGAAGGGGAGACCTTCTACTTCAAGAAGGATTGGATCGAGGAGCGGGATAATTCCATCAAGAGTTTGTCCGATAACGGAGTGACGGTATCCCTGATCCTCCTCATGTATAAGGGGGGAATGGACGATACCACGCCTAACCGGTATTTGCTCCATCCGGATGCCACGGAAGGCATCGTCTATGCATTTAACACGACGGATGAGCTAGGGACGAAGTATTATAAAGCCATCACCGCTTTCCTGGCGGAGCGCTACTCGCGCGAGGACGAGAAATACGGCAGAGCCGTCAATTACATCGTTGGCAACGAGGTGGACGCCGGGGAGACCTGGTACAATATGGGCAACGATAAAACGGTCAGGGAATTCGTTCAGGACTATGCCCGGACCGTGAGAATAACGAATACCGTCGTAAAAAGCTTTTACAGCAACGCCAGAGTGTATATTTCGCTGACGCATAACTGGGATCAGCAGCTGCCGTCCACGCAGATCGGCTCGTTCGACGGCCGATCGATCATCGATACGCTTCAGTCGGAGATCGCTGCAGAGGGCGACATTCCGTGGCATATCGCTTATCATCCTTACCCGGAAAACCTGTTCGATCCGAGAGCCTGGGTTGCTCCGCAGTCGCTCGAGCAGTTCGATACGCCGAAAATTACGTTTAAAAACCTGCACGTCCTCGTTGATTACATGAAGCAGCCGAAGTTCATGTACGGCGATGAGGCGCGCCGGATTATCCTGTCGGAGCAGGGCTTCCACAGCGGCGACAATTCGCCTGAAGGCCAGCAGCTGCAGGCGGCAGCCTATGCGTATGCCTATTACATTACGGACTTCCTTGACGGCATCGACTCCTTCATTCTGCACCGGCATGTGGACCATGCCGAAGAGTACGGCTTGAATCTCGGATTGTGGACGCATGATCCGGATACGACGAGGGGTGCCAACATTCCTGCGGAGCACAAGCTGGTGTATGATGTCTTTAAGTATATCGACACGGAACGTTCGCTGGAGGTGACGGAATTCGCGAAGCCGATCATTGGCATCGCCGACTGGCAGGATATCGCGCCAACCTTCGATGCCGGCAAGCTTGCTCGGCGGGAGATACCGGATACGGCGCCAGCGGCCGTACTTCCTCCGGAGCAGCTGGAGGGCGCGGAAATGCTGTTTGATTTTGAGAACGGCGATGAGGGCTGGACCCATGCAGAGTATGTATCCGGCGTCGAAACCGATGCTTCCGTCACCTGGACCGGCAGTCAAACGCTCAAGGCTACGGTGATGACCAGAGATCAGCTGGGCGACAGCAAAGGCATCGCCAAGCTGTTCGACGAGCCGCTGAATGCCGAGGGCAAACCCTACCTGTTCTTTGGCATCAATCCTTCGAACGGACCTGCGGCCGAATCCTATACCGTTCGGGTAAAGGTGTACAGCGATCAGCATGTGCTGGAAGCAGAGGGGAATGTTCCGCCGAAGCAGTGGAGTAACCTGGCGGTTGACTTAGGGGATTGGGCCTATAAGGACCGGATCACCAAAATTAAAATCGGGCTTGTGCCGGCAAGCCGGGTGCATTGGCAAGGAGGATATTTCCATGTGGACGGCATCGGTTTGGCCGACGGCATGGAGGCGGCAGAGCTTACCGCCGTTTTGACGCCGGAGCAGCCGGATGGCAACGACGGCTGGTACCGAAGCCCGGTAACTGTGAAGCTTGGCGCAGCGAATGGCTTGCCGGACGGCTACGACATTCAGTTTCGCGTGAATGACGGAGAATGGCAGACATACGGTTCCGAAATGATCATGGATACGGACGGGATTCATGAGCTGGACTATCGGACGATGAGTCCAGCCGGGGAACCGGGTTCCATCAAGTCGTTGACCTTGAAGATCGATCAGACCGCGCCCGTGGCGAACGTAACGGCGGACCCGGTCAAGTTGTGGCCGCCTAACCAGAGGCTGGTCCAGGTCACGGCTTCCGTCGACGCCAGCGATTCGGTCTCGGATATCGGTTCCGTCGTGCTGTCCTCCATTACAAGTAATGAGGAGCTGCAAGCGGAGGATATTCAGGGTGCGGAGCTGGGCACGATGGATACCTCGTTCAGCTTGCGCGCGGCAAGATCGGGTGCAGGCTCCGGCAGGATCTACACGATCACTTATACGGTCACGGATCAAGCCGGCAATGAAACCGCGGCCGTGACCCAGGTGAACGTGCCGCATGATCAATCGAATCCATGATGGATGGATTCTAACGCCCGATAGACAGTCTGGAAGGGGAGAAGCAGCGTGCTTACGATACTAAAACCGCTTGTGCATGGTCTGGAGAATCCATTGGGGCTGGATGTGTCTTCTCCCCGTTTTTCCTGGCTGTTGGAGAGCGATCGGCGCGGAGAGGCGTTCGCGGCTTACAGGGTGATGGTGTGGGTGTCCCTTTCCGCGGAGGGTCTCTCTAACAGGGACGACGAAGATTTGGTGTGGGACAGCGGCAGGCGGAGTGGCCAAAGCCTAAGCCTTCTGTATGATGGTCCGCCGCTGCAGAGCAATACGCGTTACTGGTGGCGGGTTACGGTCTGGGACCATCAGGGTAAGGAAAGCGAAAGCGTACCGGCATATTGGGATACGGGCTTGTTTCCCGGCGATTGGAGTGCCGAATGGATATGGCGGTCCGAGGAGATGAAGCTTAATGATTTTGCCTATTTCCGCAAATCCTTTGATCTCCGGGGAGCCGTTGCGCGGGCCAAAATATTCGTATCCGCCCACCATGTATTCCAATTGTTCGTTAACGGACAACGGGTTGGAGGCTATGGTTCACCCGCACCGACGGGTGTGCCTCACCGCAAATATTATTTGGCTTATGATGTGGCCTCCCTCTTGTCGACCGGTGCCAACTGCATCGGCGTTGCCGCTCATTATTTGGGCGGAAGCGGCCAGAACTACGTGAACGGCGTCCCGGGAATGCTGCTCCAGCTGCACGTGGAGCATGAGGACGGGACGGAGCAAATGGTTGTATCGGATCTGACATGGCAGGCCTTAAGGCAGATTCCGCATCGCATCGGGTCTCCTTATCAGCAGAATCGCCGCTTATCGTCCATAGAGGACTATGATGCGGCTCTTCTGGAACTGAACTGGCTGCAGTCCGATGTTGGAGAGGAACGCTGCAGTTCGGTTGTTCTTGCTCATCCATCCGCACAGCCATGGTCACTCCATTGGCAGCAGCTCCCCGAGGCGGAAGAACTGGAGTCCATCATTCCATCCGTGGCAGCTGCGCCGTCATTCGTAAACGGGGAAGAGGGGCTCATTCAGGTATTCGACGCTGGCAAAATCATATCGGGCTGGCCGCAATTGGCCTTGCCCGGTATGGCAGGCGTCACGGTACGGCTGCGGTATGCCGAAACGCTCGATGGCAGCGGGCGGGTCGTTCATCAAGTGTGCAACGAGACTTCGCATCATTATTACGACCTGTATACGATGCATGGACGCGGGGGGATCGAATATTGGCAGCCGGATTTCAGCTTTAAAGCCTTTCGTTATGTGGAGATTACCGGCTATCCGCAACCGATTGAGGAAGGCCAGCTGCGAATTTGCTCAGCAGGTACGGCCATGGCACGTACGGGGCATTTTCGGTGTTCGTCTGACTTCTTAAACAAGCTGTACGACGTTTGCCTGCAGACGCAGCGCAATAATGTGCTGGGCCAAGTGGTCGATTGCCCGCATCGGGAACAGGCGCAGTATCTCGCGGATACCGATCTCCAAGCCGAGACGCTGCTCTATAACTTCGATGCCTATCCGGTGCTGGATAAGACGCTGCAGGACTTTGCGGACGGCCAATTGGAAGACGGCTCCTTCCCTTTTGTGTTCCCATCGAACTACGAGCATCCAGACTTTTTCATTCAAATCCCGGAATGGGACCTGCATTATGCGACCTTGCTATGGAAGCTTTACCAGTTTAGCGGAGATACGGAGCTGCTCTCGCGATATTATGAACCGCTCCGGGCAATGATTGATGGCTATCTGTCGTTAATATCGCTGGCAACAGGCCTGATTCCGGTCGGCCGCGGATGGCATATTAGCGATTGGCCCTACCCGACGGTTGAGCATGAAGGCGAACATCTGACCGTGCAGCAGATCAAGGCATGGCAGGCGTTGCGCATTCTGTCCGAAGCCGCTGCCTTGCTGAACCGGGCAGATGACAGTGCAGCGTATGCTGCCCATGCCCAGAAGCTGCAAGTCAGCGTCCTGAATGGGCTGTACGATGGCTCCGGCAAGCTGCTGCATGACAGCTCGGGATCGACTGCCACCCATCAAGGCGTTAATGCTTTGGCATTATATGCGGGGCTCCTGCCGCAAAAAGACCGGGAGGCTGCACTGAAGGCCGTGGCAGGCAAACCGTGGGAGAGCAAGACGGTATTGTCGCTCCCGCTGCTCCGTCTTTTGTTCGAGGAGGGATTGCAGGATCAGGCCTACCATTTGCTGAGTAAACCGGATTATCCGGGGTGGGGCTACATGATTGCACAAGGAGCCGAGACCATGTGGGAAGGCTGGGATGATATCGAATCCCATTGCCATGCATGGAACGGTTATCCCGCCCGCTTGCTGCAGGAGTATGTCTGCGGGATTCAGAGCGGAGCTCCCGGATTCGCGACGGCACGAATTCGCCCCTTTTTCGCGCCGGATCTGGACTTTGCCGAGGCTTCCGTTTCCACCGTAAGAGGCAAGATCGCCGTACGCTGGGAGCGGGTCAGCGAAGCCGGCATACGGATGCGGCTTGAGCTGCCCTGCACGATGAGCGCTACCGCTGCATTGGCTTCACCGAGCTCCCGCCCCATTACCGGTCTCTCGATCGATGGTGTTGAGATATGGGGAGGAGCAGCTTCAAGCTGCATGCCGGACGGCATCGTTCGCTGCGGCCTGGATGATAGCATGCTTGAACTTGAGCTGCTGTCGGGACGTTATGAGTTAACGGTTCGCTATTAGGCAGCGTTGTGCTTGCGGCCGACCAACTTTAGCAATTCCATTAGCCCTATTTACAGGCAACGGCCATACCATACATGTAAACCTTAGTAGGGGAATCGGTCATCTGGATGACTGATTCCCTTTATTTGTTAGAGCTAGATGCTGCTGGAGAAAACCCGCTTGAGCCGCAAAATTCATGATGAAAACAGGTCAAAATATGGTTGACGAGAAGGAGCCTCGATACTACAATAAATGATGCAAACGTTTTCATTGTAATCGCTTTCATCTATTTATGTTTCATTCTATATTTCGAACTTATTCTCTAACTCTTGTCAGTAATTGTCGTACTTTATTTGATGGAAGCTCAAACCTGTTTATGCAAGCGTTTGCGCAATGATTGGCATCAGCATCGTACCAGCTGTACCTAATCCAAGAACAGAAGGAGGTTATTTGTTTCATGAGAATGACGGTTTCAAGCAAACGAACGTGGTCCATCATCATGATTGTTTCGCTGATTTTCTCCATGCTCGGCATTCCGCCATCAACGGCCGATGCCAATAGCGCGCCAAGCCGGGTTACGCTGGTGGGGACTCTGCAATCCGAATTAGGCCATAGCGGGGATTGGGATCCGGCTGCCGCCGCGACAACCATGAACGATATGGGGAACGGAGAATACAGGTTCACCGGCAGCTTGCCCGCGGGATCGTACGAATACAAGATCGCGATCGACGGCAAGTGGGACGAGAATTACGGCTTCGCCCATTATTCCAATCCGAGCGGAGCAAACAAGGATGGCAACATCCTCATAGAGCTCGCCCAAGATTCCCAGGTTACCTTTTATTACAACCATGGGACCCACCGGATCGCGGATTCTACATACTATGCTCCGATCGAGGCGGATAAGCTTCCCCGAGTGATCGGCAGCTTCCAATCGGGCATCGGCGAAGCGGCCGACTGGTCGCCTGCGGATGCGAGATTAATCATGCAGGATCCCGATTATGACCATGTATACACGGTGACGGCCGACGTGTACGAAGGGGATCATGAGTACCAAATCGCTTTGGGCAGCGATGCGGCAAGTCCGGTTCATCCCGCTAATCGGGAGGCGCTTCAGCTGCCGCAGGACGTTAAGGTTACGTTCAGCTACGATGCGGCCAATCACGGCGTTGCCGCTCATTTCACGGTACCCGCCGATCCGGGAACGCCGGTGCCGGCTAACCACCTGCGCGTCCATTACAACCGGGCTGACGCGAATTACGGCAGCGTCGGACTGTGGATATTCGATGACGTCGCATCCCCGTCCGCCAATTGGCCGGCAGGCGCAACGCCATTCCCTGGCGGGCAGCAGGACGGCTACGGGGCTTTCGTCGACATTCCGCTCAAGGACGGCGCCCAAAAGGTCGGCATCGTCGTGGTCGATCGCATCAGCGGCAATAAAGACGGCGGCGACAAGAAATTCACCCTAGCCTCGCCGGACATGAACGAAGTATGGCTCAAGGAAGGCTCCGATACGGTATACAGCTTTGAGCCTGTTGACCTGCCGGCGGATACCGTGCGCATCCACTATCAACGGCAGGATCAAAACTATGATCCGTACGGTTTGTGGATATGGGGCGACGATGTCGCTGCGCCTTCGAAAGACTGGCCGACGGGGGCTACCATGTTCCCTTCAGGCCAAACCGACCGATATGGCGCTTATGTGGACATTCCAATGAAGCCGGGGGCCCAGAAGATTAACTTCCTCGTGCTGGATCCGGCCAAAGGAGACGCCGGCAAAGACGGAGGCGACAAAGGCTTCACCCTGGTAGACCGATACCAGCATCTATTCATTCAAGAAGGCGACAACACCGTCTACACATCCCCGTATGGGGAAGTGCCTACCGGGTTGGTCTCGGCTGAAGTATTGGCTCCAGGAAAGCTCCAGCTCGGATTTACCATGACCGATGGTTTGGAAGCGGATACGCTGAAGAATGAGCTGCAGATTAAGAATAAGGACGGCCATCCTGTTGCCATTCAAAACGTGAAGATTACCGGAAACACGTCCATCGAAGTATCGGCATCATTTCAGCTGGATCAGATACCGCTAAGCGTAACTTACGCCGGAAAAACCGTATCCGCCTCCACCGGCTGGAGAATGCTGGATGAGATGTACGCTTACGACGGCGATGACCTCGGAGCGACTTATCAGGCTGGAGGAGCCGAGCTTAAGTTGTGGGCACCGACGGCGACCGAAGTCACCGCAAAGGTGTACAGCAAGGATGATGCCACGCAGTTTATCGGCAATGCCGCTCTCCAAAAGGGTGATAAAGGGGTATGGTCGGTTCGGTTGAAGCCAGGAGACCTCGGCATCCAAGATTTTAGAGGATATTTTTATCAATATGAAGTGACCAACAACGGCGTGACGAAAACCGTGCTGGATCCATATGCCAAATCCATGGCGCAATTCAGAGTGAACACCAAGGGCGAAGTTGGACCGGACGGCGATACCGTCGGCAAAGCCGCGATCGTCGATTTGAGTCAAACGGATCCCGCCGGCTTGGATTTTGCGGACATTCCGGGCTATGAGCAGCGGGAAGACGCCATCATCTGGGAGATTCACGTCCGGGATTTCACGTCGGATCCGACGATTGAGAATGACCTGCATAACGCGACTTGGGGATCCTACGACGCGTTCAAAGAAAAGCTCGAATACATCAAGTCCCTGGGCGTCACCCATGTTCAGCTGCTGCCCGTGATGGCTTGGTATTACGGTGACGAAGCGGCCATGAAGAACAGGGAGCTGGATTATTCGGCCAAAGACAATGAGTACAACTGGGGGTATGACCCGCACAGCTATTTCTCCCCTGACGGTGCTTACTCCGAGGATCCTACGGATCCCGAGCTTCGCATCAAAGAATTGAAGGCGATGATCAACGCCATTCACGAGGCGGATATGGGCGTTGTATTGGACGTGGTTTACACCCATATGGCCAAGGCAGATTTCTTGAATGATATCGTGCCGAACTATTATGCATTCCAGGATGCCAACGGCAATTTCATCGGCGGCTTCGGCAACAATCTGGCGACCAACCGCAAGATGGCCGAGAAGCTGATGGTGGACTCCGTGAAATACTGGTTCGACGAATACAAAATCGACGGCATGCGCTGGGACATGATGGGCGACGCCACCTATGAAGCCGTGCAGAACGCCTATGATGCCGCTGCAGCCATCAACCCGAAGGCGCTGTTTATCGGCGAGGGCTGGGTCACGTTCGGCGGTCATCTGTCGGATCCCTCCCTGGCAGGCAAGGGCGCGGACCAGAATTGGATGGATAAAACGGACGACGTCGGCGTTTTCTCCGATGAGTTCCGCAACGAGCTGAAATCCGGTTTCGGCAATGAAGGCGAGCCACGATTCATTACGGGCGGCGCGCGCGACATCCAAACCATTTTCAACAATATTAAGGCGCAGCCGAGCAACACGAAGGAAGACGATCCGGGTGACATGGTTCAATACATCGAAGCCCATGACAATCTGCCGCTGTACGACATTATAGCGCAGTCCATCAAAAAGGACCCGTCGGTTGCGGCGAATGATCTGGAGATCCATAAGCGCATTCGCCTGGGCAACCTGCTCACCTTGACCTCGCAAGGAACGGCTTTCCTCCATGCAGGACAGGAGTACGGGCGGACCAAGCAATGGCTGGGCCCAGGGGTTCCCGAGCAGAAATACCATGAATTAGAGGACGAGGCAGGAAACCGCTTCGGTTATTTCATCCATGATTCCTACGACTCCTCCGATGCCATCAACATGTTCGATTGGGAGAAAGCGACGGATGAAGCCAAATATCCGGAGAATAACAAGACGCGTGAATATACGACCGGACTGATCGAGTTAAGAAAATCGTCCGACGCTTTCCGTCTCGGCGATCAGTCGATGGTGAATTCGAACGTAACGCTGCTGCAGATTCCCGAAGTAAAGGCGCAGGATCTGGTCATTGCTTATAAGAATAAAGCGACGGACGGAACCGGCCATTATTATGTGTTCGTTAATGCGGATAACGTGTCGAGAACGTTGACGCTTAACGAGGATCTGAGCTCCGGCACGGTGGTGGTCGATAACGATGAAGCCGGCACGACCAGCGTCAAAGCGAAGTCCGGCTTCACGTTAACCTCCGGCTCGATCACGCTTGAGCCTCTGACGGCCGTTGTGATCAAGACGGACGCCGCGGCGGCCGTACTCCGCGCGATATCGGTAGATCAAGAAAGTTACTCTTTGCAGACCGGTAAGACGCATCAAACCGCGGTATACGCTGAATACGAGGACGGCAGCAAACGAGCCGTAACGAAACAAGCGGCTTATGCATCCAGCAACCCGCAGGTGGCATCGGTAACGGCCGCAGGCGTGGTGAAGGGAGTCTCGGAAGGAACGGCGGTCATAACCGTTTCCTATCGGGGGTTCCAGAAAGAGATTACCGTAACCGTTACAGCCGATGAAGTGGACAATAAACGGTATGTGCAGCTTAACTACATTCGGCCGGATCAGGATTATGCGGATTGGAATTTGTGGGTTTGGAATACGGGGGTAAAGAACGATCAGATCGACTTTGAAAAGATAGAGAATGGCGTGGCTACCGTACAGATTGAGGTGGCACCCGAAACAACAGGCGTTGGTTTCGTTCTGCGCAAAGGAACGAATTGGGATACGGCCAAGCAGGATATCCCGGATGACCGGATCATTCCGCTTCAGCCAGGCGAGGCCTTCACGAAAGTGAATGTGACCAGCATGGTGCATGAGCTGGAGATTTTGCCGAGCATTACGGGGCCGACGCTTGAAGGCGGTAACATTACGTTCCATTATCGGGACGATCAATTGTTCAGGGACGGCCGGATGGATAGCATCTCTGACGTGAAAGTGAAGATTAACGGGAAGCTGGAAACGATGGTCTACGTTCCTGACAAGGAATGGTTCAGTTATACGCTTAAGGGCGTTGCTCCCGGAACGTACGAATACACGTTCATCGTCAATCATAACGGAACCACGAAGGAGGTCACCGATCCGAAAAACACGGTGAACGGAAAGTCGCAGGTGGTTTACCGCGATCCGACCGTGACCATCGGGGCGAAGGTAACCCCTGGTTCCATCTCTTATGATGAAAATGCGGTGCTAAAATTGAATGTAACCTCTTCGGAGCCCGTTGCTTACAAGGAGGCGTTCGTCGACCTGACGGAACTGGGAGGACCGGCCCGAGCGAAGGTTGATACCGAGCTGCTGGAGCACAGTATTGCCGTAAAGGATACGGTCACGGCCGGCAGCAAGAAAATTGGAATCACGCTAGTCGACCAATACGGCAATAGGCATACCGGAGAAGCCGCGGTAACGGTGAAGCCAAGAATCGCAGGCGGCAAACTCGATTTCGATTGGGACGAGGCGCGCATTTATTTTGTGCTGACCGACCGTTTCATGGATGGGGATGCTTCCAACAATGCAAATGTTGACAAGGATCACCCCGAAGCCTATCATGGCGGGGATTTCAGAGGACTGATCGATAAACTCGATTACATCGAGGATCTGGGCGTGAACACGCTGTGGATCACGCCGATTGTGGATAACATCGATTTTAATCAGGGTGCAGGCTTCGGCGGCAAGCAATATGCGTATCATGGCTATTGGGCCAAAGATTTTACGAAGATCGATGAACATTTGGGTGATCTGGATACTTTTAAGGAGCTTATCGATAAGGCGCATGACCGGGGCATCAAAATTATGGTGGACGTCGTGGTCAACCATACGGGATATGGCCTGAAGCCGGGAGACAGTGCGCCCGGTATCACGCAGGAAGATAAGGACCGGTTCAAAGATATGCTCCGTACAGACGGTCTGTCGGCCGATACGGACCCGATCAAAGGCGAATTAGCGGGGCTTCCTGATTTCATAACGGAGAATCCGGCTGTTCGCCAGCAGATCATCGATTGGCAGGCAGGCTGGCTGGAGCGTGCCAAAACCGACCGCGGGGACACGATCGACTACTTCCGCGTGGATACGGTGAAGCACGTGGATGAAACGACATGGAAGGCGTTCAAAAATGCGCTGACCCACCTCGATCCGAGCTTCAAAATGATTGGCGAATATTTCGGAGCCACGGTTGACAGCGATGGCGGAACGCTTCAGAGCGGCCAGATGGACAGCTTGCTGGACTTCGGTTTCAAAGGAAAGGCCAAGGAATTCGTGAACGGCAGCGTGGAATCGGTTGAGGCCTACCTGGCTGACCGCGAATCGAAGCTGGATAACACCCGAATGATGGGGCAATTCCTGAGCAGTCATGACGAGGATGGCTTCCTGTCCCACTACGTGGATGGCGACAAGGCAAAGCTGATGGCGGCCGCAGCGCTGCAAATTACATCCAAAGGCCAGCCGGTCATCTATTATGGCGAAGAGCTTGGGCGCTCCGGTAAGAATGCCGGTAAAATGGAAAACGGCGAATTTTCCGAGAACCGCGGCGATATGCCATGGGACCAACTGGAGACCGAGAAGAAGCTGCTCACGCATTACCAGAAGCTCTTGAACATTCGAGCGGCAAACTCGAAAGTATTTTCAAAAGGAACGCGCACATCCATTGCGGCTTCGAATGCCGATGGTTATATCGCATTCGACAAGCAGTATAACGGAGAGCATATCGTTACCGCGATTCATGTGAAGAACGAACCGAAAGAAGTCGTCCTGTCTGTGCCGTTTAAGGCAGGCAGCAAGGCGAAGGACTTGTACGGCGGCAGCGTGTATAACGTAACGGCCGATCAGAAAGTGACGCTGACGCTCCCTGCCATGTCGGATGGCGGTACCGTCATTCTGGCTGCAGTGCCAACTGAAGGCGGCGGCAACGGCAGCAACCCCGGCAGTGGAAACGGAAGCGGAGGAGCAGGCGGCAATCCGCCTACCGATCCGGGAACGAAGCCAAATCAGGGTCAGCGGATCGTTAACGAAGAATCGCTGCGCGGCGGGCAAGAGAAAGTGACGATTCAGCTCGGTGCCGAGGATATCGAAGTTCTCCTGCCGCTGACGGCAGGGGATATTCTGGGGGCGAAGCCGCTGGAGCTGAAGCAGGACGGCGTGACGGTACAGCTTCCGTCGGCGCTGCTCAAAGCGCTGCGCCAGCTCGTATCGGCCGAGCAGGCTAAGGATGCGGTCATCTCGTTTAAGCTGAAGGAGGTTGGGTCGCAGACAGCCGCCTCTCTCGTAGCCAAAGCAGCTGCTGCCGGGAAGGCTAAACTGAAGCAGGGCAGCAAGATGTACGAATTAGATCTTAACGTCCGTACGAAAGACGGCAAGGCATATAAGCTGGAGCATTTCATAGCACCTGTAACGATTGCCTTTCCCGTCGACAGCGCCATTCACGGCGAGCTGGCCGGCATCTACGGCATTTCGGAATGGGGACCATTGAAATATGCCGGCGGCAAGCCGGTAAACGGGCAGCTGACGGCTGAAGTCAGTCAATTGAGCTACTATGCCGTGCTGGAATACGACAAATCGTTTGCCGACCTTGCCGGCCATTGGGCGGAGCAAGCGGTAAAAGAGTTGACAGCCAAGCATATTGTGAATGGGACCAGCGATACGAAATTCAGTCCGCATCAGCCGCTGACGCGCGCGCAGTTCGCCGCGATGCTCGTTCGTGCCCTGGGCCTTGAAAGCACCCAAGACACGACCTTCACGGATGTGGACGGCGATGCATGGTATGCTTCCGCGGTTGCGGCGGCTTCCCAGCACGGGCTGGTGAACGGCAGAGGCAAGGAGACGTTCGCGCCGAACGCGGCCATCACCCGCGAGGAGCTGGCCGTGATGCTTTATCGTGCTTACCAGACCAAGGGGGACGCTTCCTCTTTAGAGGAAGCACCGGACCTGAAAGATAAGCAGCAAATTTCTTCATGGGCACACCAAGAGGTGAATGAAGCCTTGGCCCTTGGCTTGATGAAGGGGCATGCCAATGGCATGTTTACGCCTCAAGCCAAGACCACCCGTGCGGAAAGCGCGCAAGCCATGCTGAATCTGTTGGATCGACTGCAGTAATTCCGCCCATCCCGCCGATTCGTGCAACGCTGGAATGGGGTTAGAGAGCCGGTTCGGACGGGAATGACATGGGATCGAGTCGCAATGAAACAATCTTTCGGAAACGCAAGGAGCCTGGACATGGATACATGACCAGGCTTCTTTTTCGTACATGAATGTAAATGAATACACGGCGGGGGGGCCTATCGAACTTTGGCGTAGTTCACGTTTCACTAGCTAGATGACGGCTGAGGGGGACTGGAGCCGGATGATCTCCTTCATGAGCTTTTTCAGCATGACGGATGCTTTGACCTTAACAGGCAGGCTGTCCGAGACATGAAGCTGGTAAGCGCCTTGCATAATGGCATCCTTGAGCTCGGCGGCGGATTCGCAAGGCATTTGCAGCTCGTTATAGACGCTTCCGAATTGGAGGCATTGATGCGTATCGCTTCCCGCCGTAACAGGTTTGCCGAGATCGGCGGCGAAACGTTGAACCTGATCTTGATTGGCTTCGCTGCCGTATTGGTACATATCCTTGGCATTGAGATCGAAGGCGTCCAGGCGGCTCAACTGGCTGCGCGTGAGATGGTGGAGCGGCGTGCTCTCCCGGAACGGATGGGCTCCGATCTTGAGCAGCGGGAAGGCTTCGGCCAAGTCCATCAGATCATCGAAAGGGATGAAGGCGCCCTTCTCCGTATACCCGTCCAGGCGACGGCGGGTTTCCAGAATGAACTCCTTTCGGCCGATCAGCAGAATGTGTCCGGTTTCCCGGATGTCCACTTCCATCCCCGGAAAGATCTTCAATCCGCCTGCATCGTAGTATTCGCCATTATAGGGGAACATGCTGTCAAGCTGCCGGTACACCTCGTCAAAATGGCGCGTGTTAAAATGCTCGGTCAAAGCGAGCGCATCAAGTCCGTTGTCCAGCGCCTCCCGGATCATCTCCTCATAATAATTTTTAGAGAAATCGGACGCTTTGGACAATTTGGCGTGGGTATGGAGATCAATTTTCATATTCGAACACTCCTTGTCGAAGTCAGTAATTTTAAGGTTAGCCGAACCAGAACAATAATGCGGTATATGCTGCCGTTCCGGTCAGGAACACCGCATCCCGCGCCGACAGGGTCAGGTGGGACAGCTTCAGCTTCTTGGCAGCCGGATTCTTCATGCCGTAGGAGAACCCGCGGGTCTCCAGCGCTTCTACCGTCGTGCGGGAACGTTTGGCGGTGGCCAGCATCAAAGGGAAAAAGGATAGCATCAGCAGCTTCATGTAATAGGACGCGAGCCGCCAGTAGAGAAAACCGGGATGTTCCGGCGCTTTTCCCCGAAGCCGGTAAGAGAGCAGCACATGGCGAAATTCCTCGAACAATACGGGGAGTATCCGATAGCCGTACGACAAGCTGAACGAGAAGGCGGCAGGCATGCCGAGCGCAAGCAGGCCGTCGCTGATTTTCTCGGGATCCATGCCGGAGAACACCGTAATGCTCGCAAGCGATACAACCGACAGCTTTAAGGTGAGTTTCAGCAGCGGAAGCGCCGAGCTGACGTCCCCGCCGAAAAAGAGGGACACCACGAACAGCCAGCCGACCTGGCCGATCAGGCCCAAGCAAAGTACGACGATAATAAACGGTGTAACCCGCGACAGAATGGTGGTGACCACCATCATGAGAAACAATCCGGCCAGCACGGTCATGCTTGAAATAAACCAGGGCGCTATAGCAAAGAACAGGTACCAGATCAGCATGCATCGGGGATCGAGCCGGGAAAGGGCGGCATGGCCGCTCCCGTAGGCGGTATTCATCAACTCGAGTTGAATCCGTTCAATCGAAATCTTGTTAAACCAGTTGCGGACTAGCTGCATGGCAGTGAATCTCCTTTCCGCTCAGAATGCCGTACATATGCCGGGCAAACACGTCCGGCGAGCTGGTCGCGGGCACGACGCCCAGCCTTATAGATAAATCCATCATCTGGGTCGGTGCGAGCCCGGCCCGGGAAATAAGCTCCGCATCGGCGAAAATCTCGGAGACGGTGCCGTCGCCGGCCACGACGCCTTGATTTAAAACGATCACTCTGGTCGCCCATTCGTGAACCAGCTGCATATCATGGGTGGCGATGACAACGGTACGGACATGGTCCTCCAGCTCCTGCAGCGTATCCAAAAGCTCTTCGCGAGTGGACATGTCCAGATTGGCCGTCGGCTCATCCAGCAGAATCAGCTGGGGCGTCATGGCAGCTCCAATTGCCAGGGATACGCGGCGCTGCTGACCACCGCTGAGGAGACGGGCATCCCGTTCCTTGAGAGGCTGAAGCCGGAAATGGGTCAGCATGCGATGAACCCGATCCTCAGCTTCCGGGTGACGGCGGCTCTTCAAGCCGTAGGCCACTTCTTGATACACATTGTCTTCAATGAACATATCCTCGGGATTCTGGAAGACGTAAGCCACGTTAGCGGATATTTGCTCCATCGATACATCCTTTGTATTTCTGCCCATGATTGAGACAGAGCCGCCGGAAGGCTTGGCGATGCCGGCGATCAGCTTCAGAAGCGACGATTTGCCCGCGCCGTTGTTGCCGACAAGCGCGATGCGTTCGCCTTCATGCAGGCGAAGATCAATGCCTCGAAGAACCTCGTGCTCCGTTTTATGAATCGTTCGGTAGCGAAGTACGGTATGGTGGAACTCCACCAGCGCGCCATGCTCCCCTTGCCGTTCTGATTCATCGCCCTGCTGGATGCGGTGCTGGTCGGAATCTGGGTCCTTCGCGGTTGAGTCAGCATATGAAGCATCATCAGCTCTTGCGTCGGTTGGTGGATGATCAAGCAGCGACGGGGTATCCGCGTGTCTGTGCAGAAGCTCTCCAAAAAAGGCTTCTGCTTCCTCGGCGGTAATAGGGTAAGGCTGCTTCAGCTGATATCCTGACAATCCCATAGCATGAGAGCCGGAGACGTCCGTTATCGAGTGCCCATCCTGCGGACTGCCGGGGGCCAGGTCGCCCTTCAGCAGAATCGCAGACAGCTGTACCGCGGCTTTGGTCACCTGGGGCGGCTGGATGCCCAGCCGCTCCAGATCTTCAAGGCTGTTCAGCGCTTCAATGACCGGGCGCTGCCACAGCACCTTCCCTTGCTCCATCAGGCACACTTCCTCGCAGTAGTCGGCAATAAACTCCGCATGATGCTCAATCACGATAACGGTCTTTCCATGAACCTGATTCAATTGGCGGAGCACATCATACACTTGCCTGGCGTGCTGGGGATCGAGCTGGGATACCGGCTCATCCACCACGAGAATGTCCGGTTCCAGCGAGAGGGCTCCCGCCAAGGCGAGCAGATGCTTCTGCCCCCCGCTCAGTTCCCATATATAGCGGTTCTTCAGATGGGTTAATCCGCACATATCGAGTGCCCTGGCGCCCATGGCCCGGTAGTCCGGAAGCCCGTAATTGAGCGGAGCGAAATGGGCTTCATCCATGACGGTGGGGCGGACCAGCTGGTTATCAAAATCCTGATAGACATACCCCACCCTTCGCGATAGCTCGGAGACTGTCCGATTCTCGGCGGAAACCCCGCAGATTTCGACGGTACCGGTGAAATCGCCTGAATAATAGTGGGGAATCAATCCGTTGAACAGCTTGCAGAGCGTGGATTTGCCGCAGCCGTTCCCTCCGATGATCGCCGTAAAGCTGCCACGGCGAATATGAAGGGAGACTTCCTTCAGCACAGGCTGCTCCGAACCGGGATAGGCAAAGGTGACGCCTGCGATTCGGATGGCCGGATGGTCATGAACGAACGGATTAGGCATAAGGCGGGTTCTCCGGCATTTTCTCTTCCTGAAGGCCGCGGTTTCTTCTGGCCCGCATGAAAGCCAGTACGGCAACGGCCACGATGGCGGCTGCACCGATGCTGATCCAGATCGCGCCGATGCCGAACCGGTCTGCAAATCCGCTGTCCCACTCGCCGAGGTTCCAGTCCGTTTCCGAAAGGGATTCCGCTCCGAAGGCAATCAGTGCCAAAACGATTCCAGCCAGGACCAGCTTGGGCGAGACGATGCCGGCGGCTTCGTATTGGGTAAGCTTCTGGCGGGGTTTGATGCCGAGCAGCGGCTCGATTTTTCCATACAATCTTGGAACCAGATATAATGTAGGCAGAAGAGCGAACAGAATGCCGGAGAACAGCACATCGTTCAGGAAACCGATGCCTTCGACAAGGACCACGCTTTGTGCAAGCCCGGGCACGGCTTCGAATTCCTCGACGCCGATCCAGACCTTGCCGATATCCACCAGAGAGCTGCACAGCTGGTGGATGATGACACCCGACATGGCAGCGATGCCGACCTGAGCGCGGCTGAGGGGGTTTTTGACCAGACGGCCGGCAACGTACATGGCGAAGGAGAAGGTAAGAAACTTCTCCAGCTCTCCGAGACCGCCGAATTGCCCGAGCATCAGTTCACCGAAGATAACCTCGCCGAGCGCAGCCCCTACAGCAGCATAAAAAGGATGAAACAGCATGCAGAGGGTTAGGGGAATGAACGCGAAATATTCGACCGAAAGCTCGATCGGACCCAGGCGAAACGCGGGAATGAGCTCGGTGAACATGTTGGACAGGCCGTACAGCGACATGGACAGCACGAAAATCATCATTTTCTGTGAAGAGGTCAGGGTATAGACCCGTGAATTGCTTGCCATTAGAGAGAAGCCTCCTTGGGAATGGGATTTGCTATCAGTATAGGAGGCGATTATTAAAATGAACGGAGTACTATGTCAACGCATTGTAATATTTTTTACAAAAATATAATCATGAAATAAAATTTACATAACAATCACGGCGTATGATGAACTCATGCTCAATTACGATGATTTCATTGCAGAAGGAGTGCAGCATCATTGAAGAATTGGTTTCCCGATACATCCGGGCTGTCGCCGAGCCAGCTCAAAATCGCCGATTTTATCGAACGTAATCCCGAGGAGATGCTGTTCATGACCGAGCAGGAAATCGCCGACAGGCTTGGCACCAGCATTGCGACCGTTTCCCGGTTTTGGCGTGCCGTCGGGCACGAGAATGCCAAGGCGTTCAAGCTGAAGCTGCGGGAATCCTCGGATACGACGCCTGCCGTAAAGCTGGAAAAAACGATATCCCGGCTGGACGCGTCCAGTCTGCCCGCGAAAATGCTGGAACAGGCGAAGCATCATCTGCAAGACACGATGGAGAAGAACCGCCCGGACGAGCTGGAGGAGGCAGCCCGTCTAATGGCCTCGGCAAGACGCGTGTATGTGCATGCGCCTGGTCCGTCCCTCTCGCTGGGCGAGCTGTTATCGTACCGTTTATCCCGGTTTGGCATGTCGGTGCGAATCATGTCCGGCAGCGGTCATGAACTGCTGGAATCGCTCGCGCATGTAGAAAGAGAAGATGTCGTACTGCTCTTCAGCTTCACCCGGATGCTCCCGGAAACGGAGGTCATCCTGGACTGCGTAAGCCGCGTGCAGAATGCGGCGATCATGATCACGGACCGGGAGGACTTCCGGTATGGAACGCCCGCGCAGATCTCCTTTTTTGTCAGTCGGGGGGATATGGGCGAATTTCATTCCATGGTGACGCCATTGCTGCTGATCGAGCAGCTCATTCTGAGCATGGGCATGCTGAATAAAGAGAAGGTGCTTGGCAAGCTGGATTACTTGGGCGAGTTGCGGACCCGATATGCGGATAAGCTGCCAAGAGGCAAAGCTTGAAGGCTTATAGTCCCGTCGGGAGGCCATCCCTAATAGAAGTCGTTCAGGCACGCCCTGAAAGACTTTTTTTTGTGTCTTTTGTCGCAGAACCATTGGATTATTTATGTAATTTTGATGAGCCAGCTTTCGCAAATTAGTCGTGCGTTAGAAAGCTTCGGACAAACGTGCCATATGATACGTCGATTGTCCGACATATGTTTGGTCATTAATTAACATTTACGCCTGTGAAACAATAAAAATATGGTTCTTTTTGCTATGACATATGTTACTCTAAACAAGAGGTGGTAATATATGTCTGCAATTAAACATGGACGAGGTTACGTATACTCAATCCAGTATCATATCGTATGGTGTGTGAAAGATCGCCATAAGGTGTTGCTTAACGGTGTAGACAAAAGACTTAAAGAGATGCTTTGTCAGATAGCATCAGACAACAACTTTGAAATCGTTGAGATCGAAAGTGACAGTGATCATGTTCACCTATTGGTCGAATGCTCACCGCAACACGCTATCCCTTCTATCATTAAAGCATTGAAGGGAGTATCCGCAAGATTGTTGTTTAAAGAGTTTCCTCAGCTAAAAAAGAAGCTTTGGGGAGGGAATCTTTGGAACCCATCTTACTTTGTAGCAACAGTTAGCGAAAATACAGAATCTCAAATTAGACAGTATATACAAAACCAGAAAGTGAAGTGATATCCATGCTAGTACACAAGGCGTACAAGTTCCGCATGTATCCTACAACAGAGCAAGCTGTCCTCATTTCTAAGACGATTGGCTGTAGTCGCTTTGTGTTCAATCACTTTCTGGGGAAGTGGAATACAACTTACAAAGAGACGGGCAAGGGACTTACTTACGGAACATGTTCAGCCGAACTAACCAAACTTAAGAAGGAGCTGGATTGGCTCAAAGAACCCGATAAGTTCTCTTTGCAGAACGCACTAAAGAATTTAGCAGACTCGTATTCTCGCTTCTTCAAAAAGCAGAATGATGCTCCAAGATTCAAGAGCAAGAAGAGCCCTGTTCAGTCTTATCAAACCAACTTCACCAACAACAATATCGCTATAATAGACAACAAAATCAAACTTCCAAAGTTAGGTTTAGTTAAATTTGCAAAATCCAGAGAAATAGAAGGGCGTATATTGAATGCTACAGTCAGACGCAACCCCACGGGTAAGTATTTTGTGTCTATACGTGCTGAAGTAGAAGTGGAAGCATTGGCTGAGACGAACTCTTCGGTTGGAATCGATGTGGGATTGAAGAAATTTGCCGTTCTGACTAATGGGGAAAACTTTCCAAACCCTAAGTTCTTTCGAAAGCTAGAAGCAAAACTAGCTAAAGAACAACGTATTCTATCAAGAAGGAAAGAATTAGCATTGATACAAAAGAGATCTCTTGCTGAATCGAGAAACTATCAGAAGCAAAAGCTTAAGGTAGCTAGAATCCATGAACGTATTGCCAATTCGAGAGCAGATTACTTACATAAGATTTCAACGCATATTGTCAAAAACCACGACAACATTGCGATTGAAGACTTGCAAGTAAAGAATATGCTGCAAAACGGCAAACTAGCAAAGGCAATTAGCGAAGTATCTTGGACGCAATTCAGAACGATGTTAGAGTACAAGGCGAAATGGTATGGACGCACAGTGGTCGCTGTATGCAAAACGTTCGCATCTTCACAACTATGCTCATGTTGTGGGTTTAAGAACAAAGAGGTTAGAAACCTGAAGCTTCGTGAATGGACTTGCCCAGTGTGCTATTCTCATCACGATCGAGATTGGAATGCAAGTAAGAATATCCTCCATGAAGGAAAAAGACTTCTGTCTGCACAGTTGTAGTGAGTCGTTGTGCAGTAACCGTAGGAATTTACGGGGATAGCCTAATTAATTAGGGTTCGATAGAACCCTGTACTTAGGAATCTCGTCACTTTAGTGATGAGAGGTTCAAATAGTTACCCTACCTCTATGAACTTGCTCGCCTCGGCTTGGCCCCTCTGTTTTGCCGCCGTTCTCTACGTATTCGTTATGGCTTTCTTAAACACGGGACGTTCATGCCCGCATCATGTTATCCAAGTGAAAATCCGATAAAGAAATGAATGGATTGGATATCGGCAGGGCTGCTTGGAGAGGAAAATGCATCTAACTTCGAATTGAGACGTAGTATGTGTTATATCCTTTAATTACCTATGTTTTTACGGATGTTTTATAAGCGGTTATAGGTCGAATCAGTCATCGCTCTATAGGAGTAGGGGAGGTGTTAATTCTTGAATGGCTCGAAGTCCGCGAAGCTGCTCCTGCTTATGGCGGTTATCGCGATCGTGAATATTGTCCTGGTTTCGCCCGGGCTGCTCGGCTTCCAAGTCGGCGGCGATAACGCTTTCCAGTCTGCACTGGTCATCACCGTATGGGTGGTCAGTATGCTTGCACTCTTTTATGGAAGTTATGTTTTGTTGTTCAAGTCTCCGGCTGCAAAACCGATCCAAACGATTCAGACCCGCGAGGATTACATAGAGGCGCTTCACCATTACCGCAACGTGAAAGTGCTGAAGAATGATATCGCTCTTGCCCTGGACCAATTGGAGCGAATCGAGAAGAAGAGAAACGCGCTGCTGGGCGTTCTGGGTCAGCGTTTTCAGCCAACGGAGCTCAGTTACAAGAAATTCATGGGGGTCATCGATGAAGTCGAGAAGCTGTTCTACCTCAATATCCGAGGGATACTGAACAAGCTTGGCGTCTTTGCCGCATCCGATTTCGCCCGCATGGCGGATCAGCCGAAAGCCTCCCAGCTGTCCAGCAAGGTGGCGCAGAAAAAAACGGCGTTATACCAAGAGTACTTGGCTTACGTGACCGGTTATCTGGAGGCGAACGAGGAAATCATGCTCAAGCTTGATAAGCTGCTGCTGGAGATTTCTTTGCTCGGCAGCACCGATTACCGGGATGTGGAGGATATGCCGTGCATGAAGGAAATCGATGCGTTAATCAAGCAAACCAAATTATACAAGCAATAAGAGAGGGAGATGATTATGCGAAGCAAGGGTAGTGCCTTTGTCGTATTAGTGGCCATTGCAGTGGTCGTGTTTGTTCTAGTGTACGCGGGGATCACATTGACCTCCAATCTGGGCAAAAGCCAAGCCGAGGTCGATTCGGAAGGCGCGGCTAAAAAGATCAACAAAATCTACAAGGATATAACTGTCACGACAGCCGATCCCATCAAAGGCCAAGTCGATCTGGACCCGGTGGCCGTCGCGGATTCCCTGCCCGATATATCCAAGTTCCCGATCTCGGTCGAGAATACGACGGACTTGTACGTGGAGATTTTCTCCTCGCCGGAGAAGGCGGGACCGGGCATTGACGGATGGCTGAACGAAGTGGCAGAGGAATTCAACAAATCCAAGCCGGTAGTGAACGGCAAGCCGGTATCCGTGAAGATCCGTAATATCGCTTCGGGAACCGCAACCGATTACATAACATCCGGGAAGTACGTGCCGGACGCTTTTACGCCATCCAATGAGCTGTGGGGGGAGATGGTCAAGGAATACGGCGTCAAAGCCGAGCTGGTATCCAAGCGCCTGACGGGGAACGTCACCGGCGTCGTCACCCGAAAAGCCAAATACGACGAGCTGGTGGAGAAGTACGGCTCCTTGAACGTCAAGACGCTGACGGATGCGATAGCGAATAATGAATTGGCGATGGGATACACGGATCCTTTTGCCAGCTCCACGGGTCTCAACTTCCTGATCACGGCCCTTGAAACGTTCGACAGCAACGACATACTGGGTGAGAAGGCGGTACAGGGCTTCGAGAAATTCCAAGCAAACGTTCCTTTCACGGCTTCCACCACGATCCAGATGCGCGATGCGGCGAAGTCCGGCATGCTGGATGCCTTTGTCCTGGAGTATCAGACCTTTGTCAACGCGGCGGATATGAAAAGCGGTTACGTCTTTACTCCGTTTGGCGTAAGGCACGACAGCCCTTTGTACGCGCTCGGGAAATTGCCGAAGGAGAAGCTGGACATCATCAAGAAATTCGCGGAATTTGTTGAGCAGGACAAATACCAGCAGATGGCCGACAAAAAAGGGTTCAACGGTCTTAACGATTACCAATCCGAGCTCGAGGTCGTCGACAGCAGCCTGCTGCCGTCCGCCCAGAAGCTGTGGAAGGAGAAGAAGGACGGCAACAAGCCGGTAGCGGCCGTGTTCGTGGCGGACGTATCGGGGAGCATGGACGGCGAGCCGTTAAACCGTCTCAAGGAATCGCTGTTGACGGGACAGAAATATCTGGGCCGGGACAACAGCATCGGCTTCGTGTCGTATTCCACGGACGTTACGATTAACCTTCCGATCGGCAAGTACGATTTAAATCAGCAGTCGATGTTTGTCGGTGCGATCAACAGCCTCGAGGCCAGCGGGAATACCGCGACCTTTGACGGCATCGTCGTGGCGATGAAGATGCTGCAGGACGAGATGGCGGCGAATCCGGACGTGAAACCCCTGATTTTTGTGCTGAGTGACGGGGAGACGAACGTCGGGCATTCCCTAGACGATATCCGCGGACTGATCCAAGCCTTCAAAATCCCGGTGTATACGATTGGCTATAATGCCGACATTCAGGCGCTCCAAAGCATTTCCAGCATCAATGAAGCTGCCAGCATCAACGCCGATACCGATGATGTCGTATACAAAATCGGCCAGCTGCTGAATGTGCAGATGTAGCAATTTTTCATAACGATGTGAACCTGGTTTATCAGAAACTTGTAGGAGGGGTTATATTGTCATTCACGATGGAAGTCATAAGTCCTGAGGAGATCAAGACGGCGATCGAGGAGCAGGTGAAGCCTGAGCCGGAAGAAGTCACGCAGCTGAAGGAACTGGCAGCGAGCAATGTGCAGGCCATCATGGAGCTGGATATCGAATCGCTCGAGAAACGGAGACAGGTGCTGCAATCCATTGACAGCTTTGGGATCAGCACGATGAGGTCCTCCTCGGAGAAGAACGCGCTTCTGCAGGTTCAGGTGGGGAGACTATCGAAAACCGGGGACGAAGGCGGCGAAGTGGCCAAAGGGTTAACGGAGCTGCAGCTGCAGCTGAAGGATCTGGATCCGAGCGTCGTGGATTTTGCGAAGAGCGGGCTGCTGGGCATGGTGTTTAACCCGCTGCGCCGATATTTTGCCAAGTTCCAAAAGGCGGATGCCGTCATTTCGGACATTATCATTTCTCTGGATAAAGGAAAAACCGTATTAAAGAACGACAACACCACGCTGGAGATTGAACAGCAAACCCTTCGCGAGCTCACCAAAAAGCTGCAAAAGGAAATCCAATTGGGCATGCTGATGGACACGGAGATCGAGTCCCAGGTCGAGGCGGCCAAAATCCGCCAGGAGTCGGAGGATAAAATCCGGTTTATTACCGAAGAGGTGCTGTTTCCGCTGCGCCAGCGCGTGATGGACCTGCAGCAGATGCTGGTCGTGAACCAGCAGGGTATCATGGCCATTGAAGTCGTCATCCGGAACAACAAGGAGTTAATCCGTGGTGTGGATCGGGCGAGAAACGTAACGGTAACGGCGCTGAAGATTTCGGTGACGGTCGCAAGTGCCCTTTACAACCAGAAGATTGTCCTGAAGAAAATCGAGCTGCTGAACGAAACCACGAACAACCTGATCAGCGCCACCTCCAAAATGCTGAAGGATCAGGGCGCGGCGATTCACAAGCAATCGCTGGAAACGAGCATTTCCGTTGATACCTTGAAGCAAGCGTTCACGGATGTGCTGTCAGCGCTTGATTCCATCAGCACTTACAAGCAGGAGGCTCTCCCGCGGATGCGCGAGACGATCCATCAGTTCAGCGAGCTGGCGGTCACGGGCGAACAGCAGATTCAGCGCCTGGAGCGGGGGCAGAAGCTGGGCCTGTAGGGGAAGCCAGGGATACCATCAAGAAAAGAGTGTGCAGACGTGATGCTGCGCACTCTTTTTACTTGGCTCCAAGTCCCTTATGTCCGCAAATAATTAAGCAGAATGTGCTTGAGAATCGCCAGCTGCTTCTCCGGCGCGAGGTCCGGCTCGACCACCAGAATGTTTTTCTGGAGGGACAGCTTTCTGGCAAAAATGCCGAATGTATTCACGATGGTGGTCAGCGTCTCGGCAATCGGAAGATCGGCTTGAACCGATCCATCCTCGATGCCCTGCTCCACGATGGTCGAGAATACCTGGGATATATCCCGGTAGACGGCGTTAAACAGCTCAATGTCTTCGAGAGGCTCTGTAAACTGAGCCGCGTAACTCTCGAAGTTCTCGAGCAGTTTCACGTTCGAGCTGGTCTGCTGCTCCAGCAGGGAAATAAAGTGGTCGAACAGCAGCTCCAGCTTCTCCATACAGGAAATCGGCTGTTCCGCGACGGAGCGGAAGGTCTCGAGAACGGTCTCCAGCATTTTCGTGGCAACGGCAACGACGAGTTTCTCTTTGCGGGGAAAAAAACGAAAAACGGTGGCTACGCCCATGGCAGCCTCGGTGGCTACATCCTGCATGGTGGCTTTTTCAATGCCTTTATGTGTAAATACGCGCTCGGCTGCTTCGATGATGAGTTGGGTTCGGGCGTTTCGGGTTTCGGGATTCATAATAAGGCCCTCTTTCTTGCATGACGATTTTATTTTACCCGTATTATATCCTTCCGCCCTTTTGACGACAACAAGAGCGTATACATCGGCGGAGAAAGCGGCCCGCACAAGGACCGCTATTAGATGGCGTTATTTCAATGGAATATTCATGAGGACCGGGCTTTGCATGCAGGAGCCGCTTACATATTTGCAGAAATCATTCATCATTGATTTCAATATCATCCGGCTTGAAGGGAGGCGCTGCAATTGGAACGACGGAGCGAGCTTATGGCCGCGGCTGCGAGCAGGTTCGGACTTTTGGAGCGGGATAGACTCCAGACGCATTTTTCCGAACACAGCCTTGTCCGTTCTTATCGAAGGGACGAGAAGACCGTGTATGTGCGCTTGACCGACGAGTCCCACAAACCCTATGCGAAGATTGCCGGGGAGGTGCAGTGGGTAGAGTTTCTTGGGAGTAAGGGCGTTTGCGTTTCGAGGCCGCTCCATTCGGCAGCCGGGAACCTTGCGGAGCGGATCCGGATGGAGGACCGTGAATATACGGCGGTCTGTTACGAGGAAGCCAAGGGGCGTCCGGTTGGGGAGAACGAAGCCGGCGAGGATTTATACAGGCGAATGGGCCAATTCATGGGAGGCATGCATCGTATCACCCAAGAGTATATCCATCAGGACCCCTTCACGAGACGGCCGAATTGGTCGTACGAGGCAGAGAAGGTTCGACATCTCGATTTACCGCCGTCTGAGAAGGGAATTGTCTTTCGTTATCAAGCCTTGTGCCGGTATATATCGAAGCTCCCGGTTTCTAGGGAGGCTTACGGATTAATCCATGCCGATTTTCATTACGGCAATTTTTTTGTCCAGGGGGATGCGTTGTGCCTGATTGATTTCGATGCGAGCCGTTATTCATGGTTCGTGGATGATATAGCCGTCGCCGCCTTCTTCTCGGGTTTGACCGAAGGAGCCGATCCGGACAGAGGTAAATTCATGATCCCTTTCCTGGAAGGATACCGTCTGGAGCGTCGCCTGGAGGAGGAGTGGCTTCGGGAAATCCCCTATTTCATGAAGCTGAGAGAAATGGGGCGGTATATGAAGCTGTTCCATGCCTGCCGCGGAAATTTCGACAAACTTCATCCCTGGGGACAGTGGTATATGAAAGGGCGCAGGGAAAAGATTTTGCAAAGCGATCTGCCACTTTAATAAAGAGCCTTGGTTCGAAAGACGGACCAAGGCTTTTTTATATTTCGGGGGGAAGGCTGGCTGCGGCGGTTAAGGCGATGGGGAGGAACGAAGTCCTTGCAACTCAGATCTATTAATTTTCACCAATAGGAAATTAATTCTAGTACGATCAATTATTGCATTGACAGCCCATAGCGAATCTATTAGTATGTGCATAGCTTATTAAACCTACCAGATAACTTAGATTTAAGGGGTGCGTTCGTTTTACGAGTTTTTGACAGAGCATGATGCATACATTTCGTATGCATATGTCTACTACATGGGGGGATTACAATGAAAGCCAGAAAGTTAGGTTTACTCTTATCGTCGATCATGCTGATGCTGTTGATCGCGGCATGCGGCAACGGCTCCGATCCGGCGGCAGAGGGCGCAGCCGAAGACAAAGGAAGCGAGAAGCAAGCCGAACAACAAGAGTACAAAGACGAGCTGAACATCGCGCTTACGGCTCAGCCGCCAACGTTGGATACGGCCTTGACGGTATCGGCGGTTGCGCTCGATACAGCCGGCAATATCTTCGAACAGCTCTACACGCTGAATGCAAACTATGAACCCGTACCGGCTTTGGCAGAGTCGGTTGAACGAAGCGAGGATGGTTTAACGTATACGTTCGCTCTTCGCCAAGGCGTGAAGTTCCACAACGGGAAAGAGATGACGTCCGAGGATGTTGTAGCCTCGATGAACCGCTGGCTGGTGACTTCGTCCCGGGCGAAGGTGCTGCTGACGAATGCCAAATTCGAAGCCGTCGATGCGTATACCGTGAAGCTGACCGTAGAGTCGCCTACGTCGGACGTGTTGATCCTTATTGCATCGCAAGCGCAGTTCCCTTCCATCATGCCGAAAGAGATCGTGGACGCAGCGCCGGCTGACGGAATCAAGGAGTACATCGGTACAGGACCTTATAAATTCCAGGAATGGAAGCAGGATCAGTACATCCATTTGGTGCGAAACGACGATTATCAGCAGGTGTCGGATGCGGAGCCAAGCGGATTTGACGGTCGAAAAGAAGCTCCCGCCAAAGACCTGTACTTCCATTTCGTCACGGACCACTCCACGCGCATTGCAGGCGTGAAGACTGGCCAGTACGATGTGGCGGACAGCATTCCGATCGAAAGCTATGATGAGCTGGCTGCCGACAACAACATCAACCTGCTCTCGTTCCCTGGCGGTGCCCTGACGGCATTTTTCAATACCAGCGAGGGATTGTTAAAGGACGTGAAGATTCGCCAGGCCATTCTCGCTGCGTTCAATAATGAGGAGATCATGTTGGCGAGCTTCGCCAAGCCGGATTTGTACTCTTTAGCGCCGGGTTACCTGAATACGAATCAAGTCCAATGGTCGACCGAAGCCGGAGCGGAGTATTACAACCAGTCCAATCCGGAGAAGGCCAAGCAGCTGCTGCAAGAAGCCGGGTATAACGGCGAAGAAATCACGCTGCTGACGACCAAGGATTATAACGAGATGTACACGGCTACGTTGGTCATTCAGGAGCAGCTTCGTCAGATCGGCATGAACGTAAAAGTGGAGAACTTCGATTTCCCGACGTTCCTGGAAACGAAGAACGACCGTTCCAAGTGGGATATCTTTGTTGCCAGCACGGGCTATCAGCTTACCCCGCCGCAGCTGCTGGCCGTTAATCCGGATTGGGCCGGACTCGACAATGAAACGGTCAAGCAGGCACTGATCGATATTCGCAGTGCAGCCACGCCGGAAGCCGCCAAGCAGGAATGGGAGAAGCTGCAGGGCTTCCTGTACGAATTCGCTTCCTCCACCGTAATCGGCCATTATAATGGCGTCGTCGCCACAACGAAGAAGCTTGAAGGCTTCGAGCTGTTCGAAGCTCCGGTGGTTTGGAATGCCAAAGTAGCGAAGTAAGCGTATAGGGAGGGTGTTACAAGTTACCGGAGTAACTTCGATAACACCTTCCTTTTTTGAAATTGGATTCATAGACCATGTACAAATGAGGGATTTGCCGTGCTGGCTTATATTACGAAAAGACTTTTGTCGCTGATTCCCGTACTGGCCGTTGTCACCATCGCTATATTTCTGATCATCCACATAACGCCAGGGAATCCGGCGGCGGCCATCTTGGGAATGGAGGCGTCGCAGGAGGAAATAGAGCAGCTGAATCAGGACCTTGGACTGGACCGCCCGATACTCGAACAATATACGAGCTGGGTAGCCAACGTGTTCAAGGGGGATCTGGGGGATTCGATTTTCATGAATCAGCCGGTCAGCGAAGCCATTGCGGAGCATATTACCCCCACGCTATCGCTGGCCATTCTGGCACAGGTCATCGCGATCTTGCTCGCGATTCCCTTCGGGATTATCGCCGCTTACAAGCGAGGGTCCATCGCCGATTATACATTGATGGGGATATCCTTGCTGGGCATGGCCTTGCCCAGTTTCTTGCTGGGATTGTTCCTTATGCTGTTCGTGGGCGTCAAGCTGCAGTGGCTGCCGGTCGCTGGATATGAACCGCTGAGCAGCGGGCTATGGGAACATATGAAGTATCTGATTCTTCCCGGCATTTCCCTTGGAACCATACAGGCGGCCCTGATTACGCGGATGACCCGTTCGTCCATGCTGGAAGTGCTGAATTTGAATTTCATCAAGACAGCCAGATCCAAAGGCCTGCATGAAATGAAGGTGCTGTTCAAACATGCGTTTCGGAGCGCGTTTCTGCCCATTCTGACCGTCATTGGACAAACCTTCGGCACGTTGGTGACGGGAGCGGTGGTCGTGGAGGCCATATTCAACATTCCCGGTCTGGGTCAATTGATCTTGAATTCCATAGCCAGAAGGGACTTTGTGGTGATCCAAGGGGTGGTGCTTGTCGTCACGCTGATGTACGTCACCATCAACTTGATCATCGATTTGTTATACGGCGCGGTTGATCCGCGCGTTCGATTGGATCGCAAATAAAAGAGGTGTAACGGGATGGCTACAGTTCAGGAAAAGGAATATGTCGCTCAAGTCAGCAAAAAGCTGAAAAAAGAGCAGCGAGCCTTAGGATATCGCCGCCTGAAGTCCAACTACGGGCTATTGATTGGAGCGACTATCTTTGTGGTATTGGTGATTCTGGCGCTGATCGGACCGCTCTTCACGAACTACGGTCCGTACGACATGAAGGTTGTGGACCGTTTAACTCCGCCAGGGGCCGAGCATTGGCTGGGTACCGACGAATTCGGACGGGATTTGCTAACGAGGCTACTCTACGGTGCCAGGGTATCGATTAGCGTCGGACTGGCGGTTGCGCTGCTGTCCTCCGCTCTGGGACTCGTGATCGGCGTCTATGCAACGTATTATAAGACGTTGGATCATATTCTCATGCGCATTTGCGACGGGTTGATTGCGATTCCGGGAATCCTGCTCGCCATTGCCTTAATGGCCGCGCTCGGCGCATCCGCCTTGAACGTTATCATTGCGCTGACGATCGTGTTCACGCCGAATATTGCCCGAGTCGTCCGCTCGGCAGCACTGGTAGTGCGCGAGCAAACCTACATCGAGGCCATGCATGTCCAGGGGGCCAGCTCCACGCGCATTATATGGCAGCACATCGTGCCTAACACGCTGTCTCCACTACTGGTACAGGCGACTTTCGTATTTGCCGAGGCGATTATCTCGGAGGCAGCGCTCAGCTTTCTCGGTGCGGGCATTCCTGCGCCCGAAGCCAGCTGGGGGAACATTTTGCAGGCAAGCAAGCTTGTAATTTACAAGGCATGGTGGATGGTCGTATTTCCCGGGGCCACGCTCGTCCTGTCCGTCCTTAGCCTGAATTTGCTGGGAGACGGGCTGCGCGATTTACTGGACCCCCGCGTGAAGCAAAAGTTTAGAAAGCGATGAATATAAGGCTGGAGGTGTTTCCATGAATAAAGAGCCTCTATTGGAAGTGAAAAATCTTAAAACGCATTTTCATACCGAGCGCGGAAGAGTGACGGCGGTGAACGGAGTGAGCTTTTCCATGAATACTGGCGACATCATCGGTATCGTCGGAGAGTCCGGCAGCGGAAAAAGCGTGATGTCCCAATCCATCATGAGATTGCTGGATCATACGGATGCGATCGAGTACGAGGGAGAGGTCGTATTCGAGAATCAGAACCTGCTGTCCCTCCCGCATTCTAAATTACGGGCGATCCGGGGTGATCGAATATCCATGATATTTCAGGACCCGCTAACCTCCCTGAGCCCTGTCTATACGATTGGAAATCAAATCGGAGAAGCCATTCGCCTTCATCAGAAGAAGTCCAAGAAGGAAGCCCATCAGCAAGCCATCGAAATTTTGCGGATGACGGGCATTCCTTCGCCCGAAATCAGGGTTAACGAATATCCCCATCAGCTGTCGGGGGGGATGCAGCAGCGGGCGATGATTGCCATGGCGCTCTCCTGCGAGCCGAACCTGTTGATCGCGGATGAGCCGACAACCGCGCTCGATGTGACGATTCAGGCGCAGATCTTGGAATTGATCGCCGACTTGAACCGCAAAATGGGCATGGGCGTGCTGTTCATTACGCATGATCTGGGCGTGGTCTCGGAAATTTGCACGGGCGTGAAGGTGATGTACTTGGGGCAGATCGTGGAGGAAGCTCCCACGGAACAGCTGTTCCAAACGCCGCTGCATCCTTATACCCAAGGGCTGATCCAATCCATCCCCAAGCTGGAAGGGGACAGGGACGATGAGCTTTACGTCATTGAGGGAACGGTGCCGTCCCTGACGGATATTCCGCAGGGCTGCGGCTTCTCAACGCGGTGTCCTTATGCTGACGAGCTGTGCCGTACCTCCGAGCCGCCGATGCAAACGGCCCAAACGGACCATCGAGTGAAGTGCTGGCATTACGAGGCCCTAAACAAGCCGGAAGGGAGGGAGACAACCGTTGGAACAAGCAGCTGATCGTTCGATCTTAAAGGTAAGCTCCCTTCACAAGCAGTTTCCGGTGTACGGATCATTCGGCAAGATAGGGGGCGCCAAAGCATACGTCAACGCGGTCACGGACGTTTCCTTGCAATTGAACGAGGGAGAAACCTACGGCCTGGTCGGCGAATCAGGCTCCGGCAAAAGCACCACGGGACGCACCATACTCGGATTAACGCCGGCAAGCCAAGGGCAGGTCCTGTATCGGGATCGGGAATTGGCGGCCATGACGAGGGAGGAAATGCGGAATTTCCGCAAGGACGTGCAGCTTGTTTTTCAAGATCCGTTCTCTTCGCTCAATCCGAGGAAACGAATCGGCCGGATGCTGGAGGAGCCCTTGATCATTCATAAAATGGGGGATAAGGCGGAGCGTCAGGAAACCGTGTTCCGCATCCTGAAAACCGTCGGCCTGCAGCCGGAGCATGCCTTTCGCTTTCCCCATGAATTCTCGGGCGGTCAACGCCAGCGGCTGGGCTTGGCGCGCGCGCTTATCATGAATCCGAAAATCATCGTGTGCGACGAGCCGGTCTCCGCCCTGGACGTGTCCATCCAGTCGCAAATTCTGAACATGCTCAAGCGCCTGCAGCGCGAAATGAAACTAACGCTATTATTTATAACGCATGATATCAGCGTGGTTCGGTATATTTCGGATCGGATCGGCATTATGTATCTCGGAAAAATAATGGAAGAGGCTTTGACGGACGATTTGTTCCATGAGCCGTTGCATCCCTATACGAAGGCGCTGTTCTCGGCCGTACCGGATTTTAACCGCAGCCGATTAAAGGAACGGATCATGTTGCGGGGGGAAATCCCGTCCCCGATATCGCCGCCGAGCGGCTGTGTTTTTCACACGCGCTGTCCCTATGCAACCGATATATGCAGAACAGACATACCGGCTGTAAGAGAAGTGCGGCCGGGCCATAAGGTCGCCTGTCATCTTGTTGACTAGAACAGATAAGTTCGCACCCCCAACCAAAAGGAGAGAAGGACCATGACAACGTTACAAATCGTAGAAGGCCAGGATCGGATATTCAATGAGGCCGGGTTTCAGATTGCAGGAAACCACGGCCCGAATTTGGAGGGCGGCTTGTCTCCGAGAGAGCTGCTGGAAGCGTCCCTGGCGCTGTGCGTATCCATCTCGCTCCAAAAAATAATGGCTTACGACGGCGTGGAATATGATAAGTCTTCCATTCATATCGAAGTGTCATCGGTAAAAGCAGAGGATAAAAGCAATAAGTTCTCGCATTTCAACGTCCTTGTCTCGCTGCCGCCAACGCTGGAGCCTGCCTACAAGGAGAAGCTGAAATCCGTCGTAGAGCGTGCATGCACGATCGGCAATACGCTGAAAAGCGAAGCCGTCGTTGAACTGATCGAAGTGAATGAGCCTATCGAAACGAGCAGCAATGCGTAAAGGATTAGATGAAATATTAACCATTCAAGTCGATTCAACAAGAAGAGCCTTAGTCCAGGTTTCACCGCGGACTAAGGCTCTTCTGTTCTTAAGCGACCGTACGAATAAAATACGGAGACGTGATGCTTCTTCATTTTTATATTGTAAACGCGTCCGGTCACGACTGCGGCTGCATATTCCGCTCAAACGCGACGATCCAGTCGCCCTGGATGGCGGCATAGCCGGTATCTCCCTCCACGACAAGACCGTACAGATTCTTGACGTCAAGATACTCTTTTCGTTCTCCATTATCAAATTCGAGGGTGATGTAATAATACGTACGGGATGAATGGTTGGCGTGCATCATTCCGTTATCGTGGTTGTGGTGATTGGTATGATGGCGGACATCCATGCGTTTGGAGACGACCCGGGCAAACTCGGAAGTGCGCGGGGACTTGGCGTTCTTAACATAGCGGGCGCCATTGGAGATGAAGCCCACGATCACAATGACGAATACAATCCCGATCAGAATGGGAACCAGCGTAAACATAAAATCAAAACCTCCGCCAAAAGACGGGCCTTGGGGCATCATCGACGGCACTCCTCCTGTTCCGTTATTTTTCCATTGATTATATGTACGGTAAAAATGACTAAAATGTTTCAAATTTTAGGAGTACCCTTCCGATATAAGTATTATTTGTATTATAATGATTAATACTTAATGACAGATAAGATGATGCTTATTCGAGTGAATTTATTGCAGAGGAGCGTGCCTGAAGATGATGATCTCTTTACAACTGGACAGTGGGGTTCCTCTATACGAGCAGCTGCGCAATCAGATTGTCGTCGGTATTGCTACAGGCGAGCTTGCGAGGGAAGAAAAGCTGCCAACCGTCCGCCAATTGGCGGATGAACTCGGAATCAATACGATGACGGTGAACAAAGCGTATTCACTTCTGAAACAGCAGGGCTATATCGTGATTGACCGCCGGCACGGGGCCAAGGTGAGCCCGCCTAAGCCCCACAACCCCGAGCCTTCGCCGCAATTGGAGAAAGAGCTTCAATTGATCATTGCGCAAGCAGCGATTCAAGGGATTGACCGTTCCGGGTTTCAGGAACTGTGCTCCCGCATTTTTTCCAAAATGACGTTTCCTCAGCCCTAATGAAGAGAGGTGGTCTCCCTGCTAACCGTAATCCTGTCCATTACCGCGATCATCTGTTACGTTGCATTGCTTGCCACGTATAAACCGCAGGCCAAATACAGAAACGGCATGTTATTCGCGGTTACCCTGCCGCCGCATGCCATGGAGCATGACGGCATTCGCGCCATTCAAGCCAAATACAATAGAAGGATGAACCTTACGAGCATATGGATGCTGGCAGCCTACATCCCCTTTGTAATTCTCCGTCCATGGTTTGCGTACCAGACGATTTATTTTTTTGTATGGCTCATGGTCTTTATGGTCGTTATGGTGCTTCCGTTCAGAACGGCATTCCGCGAAACGCTGGCACTGAAGCGCGAGGAAGAATGGTTCGTCGGGACCAAGCGGGTAATCCTGGGCGACCTGCGTGTAGCGCAGTGGAAGAATCAACGATCTGCCTCCCCATGGCTGTTTCTCATTCCAGGGGTCATGTCGATTGGATTGCTGCTGTGGGCGGTCTCTATAGACCCGCAGTTGTGGGGCGTTTCGGCTGGTGGAATGGTGATGACCGTCATTCTGTTCCTGGTCTCGCTGTCGATGAGAAGGACGAAGGCCAAGGTGTACAGCATGAACAGCGAAACCAATCTCGTATTGAATCAGGCAAGACGCCGAGCCGTTTCTTTGTTGTGGTTATTCGTAGCGATCCTTGAGAATATCCTTTTCCTTATTCTACTTCTGTTGGTTATGAATGAAAATGCGGCCATGAACGGCGTATGGGTTACGATGGTACTCTTATTCACGGCTATTCCGGCAGGGTTCGTGATTTATGTTTATCGAAGGATCCACATTCAAGAGCAGGAGATCCTGACTAATGACGGCAAAACCATCTACACGGACGATGATGAATATTGGGCGAACGGCTTCACCTATCATAATCCGAACGATAAAAGTATTTTTGTTACGAAGCGAGTGGGGGTCGGAGAGACCGTCAATACGGCCACCCCGGTAGGGAAAATGATCGTATGGGGTACCGGCGCTCTCGTGGCGGCTGTTATCTTCGGTACTTCGTTCCTGCTCATCCGATCCGAGTTGACCTCGCCTAAGCTTACGGTTATGTCGGATCAACGGATCGAGATTGACTACCCGATGTATTCCTATAGCTTCGATATGACGGACATCCGGCAGCTGACGCTAGTCGAGAGTGTGCCTTCCGGTTCCAAGACCAATGGTGAATCCACGGATAAGCATGCCCGGGGACATTTCCGCCTGAAGGACATCGGGAAGTCGAGGCTGTACATTTACAAGAACAATCCTCCCTACATCCAATTCGTGCTGGATGACTTGCACATTTTCTATAACGATGAGGACTCGGCGAAGACGAAGGAGCTGTATGAGGAATTGCGAGAGATGGTGGAGGAGTGACGGCGGTTCCTAGGGGTAGCCGTAGCGAGGCGGATGTGGAAAATGCATCGTGACGACCAAGGCAGATTATGTTTGGGGCAATTAAATTTAGAAATGTCTTATCAATGGTTGATGCCACCCTGTATTCCTCCGATCCTGCTAACGTACCAATAGTGTGAGAATCATCAATCAGAAGTGTTGTAAATAAAAATCGACCTCTCTTGAGGTCGATTTATTTATAACTTATAAATTCGGCTAATTATAAAGCAATCATTTCACGCTCACGTCAGAATCCGCATAATGCAGCCCCAGCTGATATGCCCGCTCCAGCAGGCTCTCCATGTGCTCCGGCCTGCCCTCTAACGTATCATAGAAGAATTCCACTCGGGAATCTTCGATTCCGGAATAGTTGGCCATGCCGACGTTGAGGGAATGGGACAGCATCGTATCATAGCTCCGCTTGGCAAAATGGTCCTCCGACGCTCCTGCCAATGCGATCCATAACGCCTTCTTGTGATGGAGCTTGGAACCGCCGCCATATGCGAAGCCGTGATTCCAGACACGGTCGATATATCCCTTCAGCATAGCCGGAACCCCGTACCACCATACCGGGAAAATATAGGCCAGTGCGTCGTGCTGTTTCATTCGCGCGATCTCGTTTTCAACCTCAGCGGAGAAAACCTTGCCGGCATCAGACCAATCGGGTTCGTCCGCCTCCCACAGAACCGGATCGAAACCGATGCGGTGAAGATCCAGAACCTCCGTCTCATGTCCGGCATCTTGAAGCCCCTGCACAAATCGCTCCGTGACAGCAAATGTAAAGGAGTTCACTCTGGGATGAGTGACAACAGTCAGTACTTTCATCATGAATCACCTTCGCTTTCTTCTATAATGTGTTGAATGTGCTTTGTTTTCTTGCAGTACTGGTATAAGGGGATTATGTATCATATAATGGCTGGAAGGAAGTACGCACTTATTTGTTCTATAGGTACCTAAAGGTGCTATTAGCACCCTAAAGTGCCCTTCATAGTCGCAGTAATTTTACGTCCTGGAGGTGAGAGGATCTTATGAATCGTGATCGGCAATACCATATTCCGTCCGAAGCCACCATGGAGGTGATCGGCGGCAAGTGGAAGATCGTTGTGCTGTGCCACCTTAGTTATGGGCCCAAGCGTACGAGTGAAATTAAGAAAGAGATGCCGGATATTACGCAGAAGATGTTAACCCAGACCCTTCGGGAGCTGGAGGAGGATGGGATTATTACGCGGACGGTCTTTAATCAAGTGCCGCCGAAGGTCGTTTACGAGCTGAGCGAATTGGGCGTTTCACTGCAGCCCATCCTGGATCAAATCTGTGAGTGGGGCGAGAAGTATATGAATGGAGAAACGAAGGTAAGTGCTCCATGAAGTCATGATAAAAGCTGCTGACCTGAGGGAATGAGTCGGCAGTTTTTTTGTTTTTCACGTTATCCATCCGGTTGAAATGTCCGTTCTGCGTGCCATTATTTTAAATCGGTTAGAAGGAAAGGCAGGGATATTGTGGAATATATAGTCCTTTGGACTCATGCGGGTTCCGAAAGTTTCGGCCAAAACGGAGTTTGTCGAGAAATTGAATAGTTACTAAAGATATAATAGGTAGAAGACTCAGGGCCGGGCGGGCCGTAACCATAAGAATGATCATTTTGGGTATGCAGGGAGAGCCATCCTTGAATTAATAGAAACGTTTGTCTCTCGGGTAACGTATGAATTTCATAGGACCTAAGGATTACTCACAAAAGGAGTGTGCACAGCTCAGATGGACGGCAATTATAACTTGTATATTGTTGGGCTTTCAATTGCGATCGCTATACTTGCTTCATACTCGGCTTTGAATATTACGTCCAAAATTTCGGACGCGAACGGCAAATCCAAGTTTTTTTGGCTATTCGGGGGAGCCATGGTCATGGGAAGCGGCATTTGGTCCATGCATTTTGTCGGCATGCTGGCGATGCACATGAATATGAACGTGAAGTACGATGCCTTTCTGACCATCATGTCGATGCTGGCCAGCGTGATTTCCTCATTCATCGCGTTTTATATCACCATGCCCAAGGATATTAACTGGTCCAAAATCGCCATTGGCGGTTTCGTTATGGGAAGCGGCATCGTGACGATGCATTACATGGGAATGGAAGCCATGGTCGTTCACGCCGACATCCGTTACGATCCCGTCTTTTGGATCTTGTCCGCCGTCATTGCGCTGGCGGCCTCCTATGCGGCCTTATTATTGTTTCTTCGTTTTCGCAACCATTCCAAGTCCAGCTTTCTCAAGTGGGGCTCGGCGGTTGTCATGGGATTCGCCGTGTGCGGGATGCATTATACAGGGATGAGGGCGGCGCGCTTTGAAGCACATGCCGGCATGATGATACATCAGCCGCAGTCTGTGGATTTCTTCCTCTTGTACTGCGTGACGGTCGCGATTTTTGCTATTCTGTTGATTTCCTGGGGCGCGATGTTCTTTGACCGGCATGTGCTGGAAAAGCTGGCCTATCAGGATACGATCACAGGATTGCCCAACCGAAATGAGATGAACCGGTTCTTCAAGACGAATGCCGAAACGGATAAGATTACGATCCTGTTTCTGGATCTGGACCAATTTAAGGCCATCAACGATACGCTGGGTCATAATGTCGGGGATTTGCTGGTCCAGGAAGTGGGCAAGCGGCTGCGTCAATTCATTCGAAGCGGCCAGCAGGTGTTCCGGATCGGGGGGGACGAATTTCTGGTTATTTTGAAGCAAAGCGACCCGAATTATGCCCAGCGCTTAGCCGATGATATACTCCAACAAATTAAAAAGGTGTACCATATCGACGGCAATGAGCTGTATGTGACGGTTAGCATCGGCATCAGCATCGGTTCCGTCCATAGCTCGGATCGTACGACGCTGCTGAAGAATGCCGACACCGCGATGTATAAAGCGAAGGGGCTAGGCAAGAATCAGCAATGCCTTTATGACGAGGAGATGGGTCTTCAAGAGGTTCGCAAAATGGAATTGGAGAAGGACCTGCAAAGAGCGCTGGAGATGAAGGAGTTCTTCATCGTGTATCAGCCGAAATGGAATGTGCAAAGCGACCGCTTGGTCGGATTCGAGGCGCTGCTCCGCTGGAAGCATCCCCGCCTCGGCGTGATTTCCCCTCAGGAATTCATTCCGATTGCGGAAGAGACGGGGCTGATTATTCCGATGACCCGCTGGACGCTTGAAGAAGCATGCAAGCAGTGCAGGGTGTGGCAGGATAGCGGGGTTGTCCAGCCGGTCTCGGTGAATCTATCGGTCCGTTTATTTCATGGCGACAATCTGCTGGAGCTGATTCAAAACGTGCTGCATAAGGCGGATTTGGAGCCCCGGTTGTTAGAGCTGGAGATTACGGAGTCCATGGTGCTGCACGATGTGAACGATATCATCCGGCAGCTTGGGAGTATCCGATCCTTAGGGGTTAAGGTCTCCATGGATGATTTCGGAACCGGCTATTCCTCGATTGGGCTCTTGGACCGGATTCCGATTGATGCCCTGAAGCTGGACCGCCAGTTCACCAATGATTTGGACACGCCCAGCAAGCGCGCCATCGTCAACGCCGTCGTTCTTATGGCGGAAAAGCTGAATCTGGACGTGATCGCCGAAGGCGTGGAGAATAAGGAGCATATCGACTTTTTGACGGGGCTCGGGTGTCATGTCATGCAGGGTTACTATTACGGAAAGCCGATGGATATCCATGAGATTGAGGTCTGGATGTACGACCAAGATCACAAGGCCGAAGAGTTCGCGGCCCTTCGATGAAAGAGCGGATACGAATGCATATGGTTCATAAGAATAACGGGCACCGGGAGTGTCCGTTATTTGTTGCTTTTGGGTACATCAAATGACTGGCGTTCCCGGGTATTTTAGACAAAATAGGCAATTTCCGCGCGCGGGAAATATTCTTGGATTCCCTATTCGAACAGCTGCTGAAACTCCTCGACGGTTTCGGCCTTATAGACATACTTGAATTTTCCATACCTTCCCCACTTTAACTGCCGGTCCTCCTCATCCATGTCCAGCTTGGTTTTGGGGTACCGTTTCAAAATGGTGTTTTTGGCCGTTTTGGTAAACCGGTGCTGAATGAGCTCAAACGTCAGATCCTTAACCTCCACATGGCTCAATCGCTCATGGAGCTTCTCCAATAAATGCCAGTATCCTTCCTGCCATCCGTCATATTTGACGATCGGGGCAATGATGAAACCTAACGGATATCCGGCTTCGGCAATTTTCCCCGCGGCTTCAATGCGTTCTTCGAAGGAAGAGGTACCCGGCTCGAAATAACGGATCACATAATCGGAATTGATGGAGAAGCGTACCCTGGTATGGCCGCCGTGATCGATATTCAGCAGGGAATCGATGTTGGCGAATTTCGTCACGAATCGCAGTCGGCCATGGTCCTGCTTAGCCATAAATTCAATGTAATAGGCCAGTGCCCCGGTCAAATGCTCCAGAGATACGGGATCGCCGGTACAAGCGGCCTCGAACCGGGTGATTTCGGGCGACCGCTCAGCGATGTATTGCTTCGCTCGGTCCAAAATTTCATCCAGGTTGACATAAATCCGGACATAAGGCTTCGAGCTCATGGTGGTTTGCAGGTAGCAGTAATGACAATGTCCTGCACATCCCGTCGTCAGCGGGATGGCATACTCCGCAGAAGGCTTGGACGTGTCGAAATCCAAGGTCTTCCTAATCCCAACGACTAGAGTGCGTTTGGCGTTCCGGTATTTTTCGGTTTCGGTCTCCCCCGGAATGCCGGTTACCCGATTATGGGAGGTGGTCATTTTGATGGGTGTGCCTAATTCCTCAAACCATGCTTGCAGCTTCTTTCCAAGCGGATACTCCAACGCATCCGGCTCAAAAAAGACGAGTTCCGGGTCAAAACGCTCCAACGAATCTTCCTCCCCCGCAAAAATTTAAGTATATGGATTATAGAATGGGCAATGGTCTGGTTGATCATGCATTGTTCAAGTTATGAGTTTGTATGGTGCTGTTTCAAGCAAATAGGGGATGTGATGAATCTGTGAGCGATCATCGTTCAACATGGACAATTTAAATATATCATGTTATATTGTTATATAAATTAGCAGGTTTTGGAGTACCGTTGGAGGGATATCAATTTGAAAGATGCAGCTTCCACGAAGCCGATGTATGAACAGATTTTTAACGAGATGAAGCGAAAGATCTCAACCCATATGTTTCGGATTGGAGATAAAGTTCCATCAGAGAAGGAACTTGCGGATGAGTACGGAGTTAGCCGAATCACGAGCAAGAAAGCTTTGGATCTGCTGGCGGCAGAAGGCGTGATCGTGCGCAAGCCGGGCAAGGGATCGTTCGTAGCCGATCCGGATGAGCCTGTGGTACACAGGGAATCCATCTCCTCAGAGAGCGCAGAAACGGGAACGGCCGGCCGGGAGAAAATGATCGGCCTGGTCATCACGGATTTTTCTTCAAGCTACGGAACGCGGCTGATCTACAGCATGGAGCAGTATTCCAGGGAGAATGACTGCTTTCTGGTCCTGCGCAGAACGTTCGGGGACCAGGATAATGAGGAATTGTCCATCCAGAAGCTGCGCAATCTCGGCGTGAACGGTCTTATCGTATTTCCCGCGCAGGGTGAATATTTTAATGCCGAAATATTGAAAATGGTCATTGCCCGCTTCCCGCTCGTCCTGATTGACCGCAAGCTGAAGGGGGTCGCTGCGGCTTCCATCAGCACGGATAATCTTGGGGCAGCCGTGCAGGCGGTGGAGCATTTATTCGATTTGGGTCACCGCCATATTTGCCTGCTGTCTCCTCCGCCGAGGGATACGACGGCGGTCGAAGAGCGGATTGAAGGATTCGTTCAGGCTCATGCCGCCCGGGGCATCGCGTTTGACAAGGAAATCTGGATCAGTGACGTAACGGCCACGCTGCCCAATGCTTTCTACGAAAGCAATATTGAACGGGAAATACAGCGGATCATGCAGCATTTGCAGGATCATCCGTCGATTACCGCTTTTTTTGCGATTGAGTACAATATTGCATTGCTTGCTAAGGTTGCAGCTGAACGTCTCGGTTTGCGGGTCCCGGAGGATGTATCGATCATATGCTTCGACAGTCCGCAATTAAATATCGGTGAGGGGTACTTGTTTACCCATATGCGACAGAACGAGGAAGAGATGGGAAGGCTGGCGATCGAGACGGTGCTGGGCATCATGAACCACGACGCGGTTGCGGTCGAGAAGAGATTGCCTGCGGAATTGGTGGTTGGCGCATCTACCGGTCCCGTCAAGGAATAGCAGAAACTTGTTCAAACGTCTGCGCAGCTGGCGCAGCCTTCGATGCATGGTGTGCTGGAAAGTGACCGGCGCATTGGTAATTCCCTGACCGACCAAATGGAAATTCGAATTCGATAACGAAAACCTTGGAGGTTGAACCTTACAAACAGGAAACGTGAATACGGAATGTTTGTAATGTTTTCACTTACCCTTGCACGCATGCAAACCATGCGCTCACGAACCTGTGAGCGCATGGTTTTTTTGTTCTTAATCCGGTGAGGAGCAGCGTTGGTTTTGTGTCGACGTTTACCCAACGCCTAATATAACATTTAATTTATTTTATATATTGACATATTAACTAGATAACAATATACTGATTCGTGATAACGGTTTCATAATTCCATCAAGCGAAAGGGGAACATCACGTGCAATCCATAACTGAACTGCCGGAGGCCATTAGGCGGATATCGGACATGGTTCGGGCGAAGCAGCCGAAACGAACGGCTGACATGTTCGAGAGATGCCTAGCCAATACCTGGAATACCACCTTGAAGCGAATGGAGGACGGCACGACGTTTGTCATAACCGGGGATATTCCTGCCATGTGGCTGCGCGATTCGGCTGCGCAGGTCAGGCCCTTCCTGGTGCTTGGAGAGGACCGCGAGATCGGCGACATGATCCAAGGCGTGGTCAGACGCCAGTTTGACTATATTCTGCGGGATCCGTATGCCAATGCGTTCAATGAGTCTGCAAACGGGATGGGACATCAGGATGATGCAACCGAGATGAGTCCGTGGATTTGGGAACGGAAATACGAGATCGATTCGCTGTGTTATCCGATCCAGCTCAGCTACCTGCTGTGGAAAAACTCCGGAAGAACCGGCCATTTTGACGAGACCTTTCGGGCAGGCGTGCGGCAGATTATCGAGTTGTGGACGACAGAGCAGCACCATGAACAGAAATCGGCTTACACCTTCGAGCGGAGCAACTGCCCTCCGTCGGATACGCTGGTCCGTGGCGGAAAAGGAGCGGAGACGGCATATACCGGCATGACCTGGTCCGGCTTCAGGCCGAGCGACGATGCTTGCGCCTACGGTTACCTGGTTCCGTCGAACATGTTTGCGGTCGTTGTGCTGGGGTATGTGACGGAGATTGCCGAGGAGATTCTGAAGGATCGGGAGCTGGCAGCGGCGGCGGAGGGGCTAGCGGCACAGATCGAAGCCGGCATACAGCGGTACGGCATTGTGGAGCATCTGGAATGCGGCCCTATCTATGCATACGAGGTGGATGGATTGGGTTCGGTTAACCTGATGGACGACGCGAATGTGCCCAGCCTGCTGTCCATTCCGTACTTGGGATACCGAAATGCGGAAGATCCGATATACGCGAATACGCGGAGGTTTATCTTGAGTGAGCGGAACCCGTACTACTTCTCCGGGACCGCTGCATCCGGCATCGGCAGTCCGCATACGCCCGATCAATACATATGGCATATTGCGCTTGCGATGCAAGGGATGACCGAACAGGATGAAGCCGAGCGGCAGCGCCTCCTTGAACTGCTGCTGGCAACGGACGGAGGAACCGGGCTCATGCATGAAGGGTTCCATGTGGATCGGCCGCAGGAATATACCCGGCCTTGGTTTTCATGGGCCAATATGATGTTTTGCGAACTGGTGCTGTTGTGTTCCGGTATCGCGGTTAAACGGTAAAGCTAGCAGCGGGATGAAGCGGCGAACCAAGCTTGGAATTCATAAGGGAGGGTTAACGAATGAAAAAGCAGTGGAAGATCGTATGGTCGATGATAGTTGTGATTGGGCTTCTGGCGGGATGCTCAGGAGGCAGCGGCGACTCCTCCGGCGGAGAAGCCAGCGGCGGCAAAACGGTGCTGACCTTCTGGGGAGACTGGGGCGGAGAAGGGCAGGAACAGATCCAAACGATGGTGGATGCTTTTAATAAATCCCAAGATAAAATTGAGGTGAAGTATGCTCTCCAGCAGGACGTGGTGACGAAGTTTCTGACCGCGGCCACGAACGGGGGGACGCCGGATGTCGTGTTCTGGGACCGGTGGCGGACCGCGCTCTATGCACCTAAGAACGTGCTTCATCCCGTGGACGAATACCTGGAGCGCGACGGCGTCAACAAGGAGGATTTTTACGAGGAGGCTCTGAAGGAGCTTACCTATGATGACAAGCTGTACGGATTGCCGTTGACGGTGGACGCGCGGGCCCTGTTCTATAACAAGAAAATGCTGGAGGAAGCCGGGCTTGAGCCGCCAACGAACTGGGACGAGCTTGAGGCGGCAGCCAAAGCCACGACCAAGTGGAACGGGACCAAGCTCGAAACGGCAGGATTGTCGATGGGGGATCCCGGACTGTTCAACATGTATTTGCAGCAGGCGGGCGGAACGATGCTGACCCCGGACAACACGATGAACGTGAACAACGAAAAGGGCAAAGCGGTATTGGACTTCTGGGGACGTTTGCTGAATGAGGACAAGGTGTACAAGATCGGTTTCGAGGACGGCTTGGGCGAAGGAACGGATGCGTTTGTAACCGGAAAGGTCGCCATGCTGTACACCGGCCCGTGGATGCTGAGCACCTATGATAAATACGGCAAAGACCTGGAGTATGGCATCGTGCCGCCACCGGCCGGACCGAACGGCGACAAGGGGAGCGTTATGGGCGGCTTTGGGCTTGTCATTCCGCAAGGCTCCAAGCATCCGGAGGAGGCTTGGGAGTTTATCAAATGGTGGACGGCCAACAAGGACAATGCCGTGTTATGGGCCAAAACGAGCCTGAATATGCCGGGCTTCAAGCCTGCCTTTGAAGATCCGTTCTTCGCGGACGATCCGAAATGGATACCGTTTATGGAAACGCTTGAATTTGCCAAAACACGGCCGACGCATCCGGGTTACTCCGTCATGGAGGAGAACGCCGTCATTCCGAATCTGGAGCTGTTCATGCAGAACAAGCAGAGCGCCGAAGAGACCCTCCGGCTCAGCCAGGAGCAGGGTGATAAGCAGCTGAAGGAAAATGCCGTTGCCCGTTAACGCATTCGGGGATTCTAGGAGCTACAGAAAGGAGCATGAGGATGACTTCCGCCACGAAGCCAGTCAGCGCCAAGCCTGCTTCCGTCACGAGGCTTGGCAAACACCAGGCCAGGATGGGCTACCTGTTCATTATGCCGACAATGCTGTTATTTGCGGTATTCATGGTGATCCCGGTTGGAATGGCGCTGTACCTGAGTTTTACCAATTATGACGTGCTCAGCTCGAACGACTGGGTCGGCATGGACAATTACAGGCGACTGTTCGGCGATGATTTGTATTGGAAAACCTTCGTTAACGTGATGATCTATGCGGTGGTGTTCGTACCGCTCAACGTACTGATCTCCCTTTTGCTGGCGATTCTGCTGAACCGGGCGGCGAGGGGAGTCAAGGCACTGCGGACGTTCTACTATCTTCCGACTTTGACGTCGGCGGTCGCGGCGGCCACTGTCTGGATCTGGATGCTGCATCCCGAATACGGGCTCGTTAACGGGATCCTGTCGCTGTTCGGCATCACGGGCCCGGCCTGGGTGTCCCAGACCGATACCGCCATGCTGTCGATTATTATGATGACGCTGTGGCAGAGCGTAGGCTCCAATATGATCATTTACCTGGCCGGGCTTCAGGGCGTGCCGGATTATCTGTACGAGTCCGCTCGTCTGGACGGTGCCAGCAAATTCGATTGCCTGCGTTACATTACCTGGCCGCAGCTGCGGCCGACCACGTTCCTTGTCAGCACGATGTCGATTATCGGCGCGCTGCAGCTGTTTGATCAGGCATTCGTGCTCACGCAGGGCGGACCCGCCAATGCAACGAAAACGCCGGTTTATCTCATTTATCAGCAGGGCTTTAACCAGCTGCAGATGGGGTATGCATCGTCACAGGCCTTCGTGCTGGCGATGGCGATTCTGGTTTTCTCGCTGATCAGCATGAAGATCAATAAATCGGAAGAATCGATTGTGTAATCGGGGCTTAGAGGAGGAAGACAAGAGATGAGAGCAATTGAGAGTCAGGCCAAGCGGCAGCGAATCCTTACCGCGAGCGTCTTCTATATCGGTGCCATTCTGATCGCCATCGTCATGTTTCTCCCGTTCTACTGGAGCGTGATGACCTCTTTTAAGCCGGATGAGGATATGTTCTCGATGCCGATCAAATGGTTCCCTACGGACATCACGCTGGAGCACTATAAAAAGGCGTTCACAACCGTACCCTTCGGCCTTTATTTCTGGAATTCATTCTTTCTGGCCATTACCGGCGTGCTGCTCAACCTGTTCTTCGGTTCGCTCAGCGGCTACGCTTTTGCCAAGCTGAAGTTCAAAGGCAACTCGGGACTCTTTCGCGTGCTGCTGGCCGCGATGATGGTCCCGGGGATCGTTACGATGATTCCGAGCGTGTATGTGCTGCGCCATATACCGCTGATGGGAGGCAACGACCTGTTCGGAAGCGGGGGCATGGGGCTGATGAATTCCTTCTGGGGGATCATTCTTCCGGGGGCTTCCGGCACGTTTGCGGTGTTCTTCATGCGGCAGTTCTTCCTGACGCTCCCCTCCGACATGATGGAGATGGCGCGGATTGAAGGCTGCGGCGAATTCAAAATTTTTTGGCGCATCTATTTGCCTCTGACCAAGCCGGCGCTGGCAACCCTGAGCATCTTCACGTTTCAGGCTGGCTGGAACAGCTTCCTGTGGCCGATGATCGTGCTGAACGATCCGAACAAGGCGACGATCCAGATGGGGCTCCAGGCGTTCTCGTTCAATTTCCAGACGGATTACGGCCCGATGATGGCCGGGGCGCTGGTGGCTATTTTGCCGATCCTTGTCCTGTTCCTGGCTCTGCAGCGGTACTTCATTCAGGGCATCGCATTTAGCGGGATCAAAGGCTAGCGGGCTGGAAGCTGGATATGCGTGACGAATGGACAAAAAAACTTGCATATTGAGATGTCAGGAGTGATTTCGACAATGATAACGGTGTCCGGTATATGGACCAAAAGGGCAGATGAGGCGCAGCGCGCGCTGGAACGTCATTTCTGGAATGATTCGATCCGTATGTACAATATAGAAACGCCGTGCCCGGACGGGGCGTGCAACACGATTTTCCATTATTGGTGGATGGCGCATGCGGCGGATGTGCTGGTGGACGGTTATGTTCGCACGGCGGATCCGTTGTATGCGGAGCGGCTGGAGCAGCTGTATGAGGGAGTGCTCTGCCGAAATAACGGCGAATGGCCGAATGAACTGTACGATGACATGGAATGGATGGCGCTGGTATGGCTGCGCGCCTATGAGGCGACGGGGCTGGAGAAGTACAAGCAAGCGGCGCTGACGCTCTGGGAGGATATTCAAACCGGCTGGAACGACATTCAAGGCGGGGGAATTGCTTGGCACAAGGAGCAGCTCGGTTATAAGAATACTCCGGCTAACGCGCCTGCGGTTATTTTGGCGGCACGGCTGCATCGGGCTTTCGGCAACCCGGCGGACCTGGAATGGGCTCGGAAAATCTACGCTTGGCAGAAGAATGCCCTCGTGGATCCTGCCACGGGTTTTGTCTGGGACGGGATGAACCGGACCGGAGACGGGGCCATCGATAAAGATTGGAAATTCACGTATTGCCAAGGCGTATTTATCGGAGCAGCGGTCGAGCTGTTTCGGGTTACGGGTGATTCGGCGTACCTTGAAGACTCCAAGCGGACCTTTCAAGCGATGCGCGTAGAGCTGGCGGATTCGGCGGAAGGCATCCTCCCGGACGAAGGCGGAGGCGACGCCGGATTGTTCAAAGGCATCCTGATCCGTTATGTAACGGAAGCCATCAAGGTGTGGCCTGAAGCAGCAGAAGCTGCAGGGTGGCTGAGCCGGAACGCCAATGTGCTCTGGGAACAGGGAAAGACTGCAGATGGCGCGCTGTTCGGGACCGATTGGAAGAGCCGTCCACTGTCTGACGCTATCGTTCAGCTCAGCTCGCAGCTGAGCGGCGTGATGCTGCTTGAATGTGCGGCCGTGCTGGAATCCGCGGGGCAGGCTGGGGGGAGCGATGGTCGGCATTCTGCGGCGAACTGGGATGAGAGAGCGGACCTGCTGCAGGAGGCCATGTACCGAAATTACGGAAACCCGGACAGCGGCATTATGGATCAATGGTTTCCGCGGGAACATGCCGGGGCAGGCGAGAATTTCTATTATTGGTGGCAGGCGCATGTGCTGGATGTGCTGGTGGACGCTTATAAGCGCACGGGAAAACCGATGTATGCCGACCGAATGGAAGCATTCAGCCGAAGCCTGTACAAGTACAACGGCCATACGTTCACCCACAATTATTACGATGACATGGAGTGGACGGCACTCGCGCTGCTGCGTGCGCATCAGGCTACCGGAAGCGAGTGGTATAAGGAGCAGGCGCTTACGCTGTGGGAAGACATCAAGACCGCATGGAATGATCACTGCGGGGGCGGCATGGCGTGGAAGAAGGATCAGCTGGATTACAAAAACACGCCGGCTAACGCGCCTGCCGCCATTTTGGCGGCGAGGCTGTATCTTTTGGAGCGAAACGAGGAGGATTTGATCTGGGCAAAGCGCATCTATGAATGGAACAAGAGCCGGCTTGTCGATCCATCGACCGGGTTTGTATGGGATGGCATGAACCGGCTCGGCGACGGTGAGATCGATTACGATTGGAAGTTCACGTATTGCCAGGGCGTGTTCCTCGGTGCCGGAGTGGAATTATACCGTTGTACGGGGGATAAGTCCTATCTCGAAGACGCTAAACGGACCGCTGACGCGTGCATGCTGGAGCTGTGCGATCCAAAAACCCTGCTTCTGCCCGATGAGGGCATTGACGACACGGGTCTGTTTAAGGGCATCCTCATCCGTTATCTGCTGGTGCTGCTTGAAGAGGCGCCCGAAGAGGACGCCGTACGCCGAATGATCCAGCGTAACGCGGAAACGCTGTGGGAGAAGGGAATGCTTGAGGATGCTGGTTTATGCGGCCCTGCCTGGGACGCTCTGCCGACTCTTCCCGTTCAACTGAGCGTGCAGCTGAGCGGAATGATGCTGACGGAGGCTGCGGCCGTGTTGAACAACAAATAGCTTTGATTTGCTGTCAGCGATGCTGGCGTCTTGTGAATGATTGGAGAAGAGCACGCAAATCGGCGTGCTCTTTTTCATTTTATTTCCTATTCCACCAATTCGAGATGATTGTCATATGACAATATTCATGACAACACACACTGTTGGTCGCACGGGCCATGCGTTATATTTATGAGGTAAATCACATCCTGGCTTGGATACGAAACATGATTTCAGATGCTCTGTGAAGTAAGGTCATATCCGTTCATGAGGTGATGTATGTCCATTAATCTGAAAATAGAAGACGTTTGTATTCAGCTAGGAATTGACATTCATAAATTCAACTTGGAGAACCCTGAAATCAAGACCGAACCCGAAGTCCCCTACCCAGGTTACCCTCATCAACCGTCACCGCGATTTGGCAAACCCCTGTCATTACCTAAAATCTGATCGATGTCATATGACAATTTAATGACACCACTCACTATTTGTCGAGCTGCCCTTCTATTATATTAAATATGTTCGGTACAACAACGACGATCGTCATGAATAGGCAGTGCTTGTTGCAGATGTTTCACAACGTCGATACGTACGGCAAGCCATGAGAACAGACCGCCAAAGGGGAAGGTCTGTTTTCCCCATTCGTTCTGTCGAAGATTGCGGAACCGAGCCTACTGCATATCTGAAGAAAAGAAAAACCGCGAGCTTTTTGCGATTGATATAGCGCGGCAATGACGAATGCTATAATAGCCTTAATTAATTAGCCTGCGATCATTAAACACGCTGTTACATATAATCAGGGAGTGGAACTTTATGTTTGAAATGCCAGGATATCAAACATTGGACGTAATCCATACTAATGGAGACATTCAACTCTTTAGACTTTCGCGTTCTATCGACGGTTTGCGCGTCTTAGCCAAGACAACACGCGATGCAGGTCCGGAATCGGCCATGGTGGCTGCTTTTCGATACGAGTATGACGTATTGAAGAAGCTGGATGGCCGTGGAGCCTTGGAAGCGTACAGTTTGGAGATGATCGCAGATCGGCCGGTTCTTCTCCTGAAAGAAATGGCCGGGGTTACATTGGAACAGCTGCTGCGGGCATATTCTGACGTTCCGGAACTTCCGGATCTCCTGCGCATGGCTGTTGCCATAACCGATTGTCTTATTCGGATTCATCGAGAGAATATGACGCTGAACGAAATCACGCCCTCTCATCTGATGGTCAATCCCCGCACCTATGAAGTGAAGCTGATCGATATCCGTATGTGTTCAACCGAAGCGGGCAAAAGCCCGTTGTCTTCCTTAAGCCGGCCGGATGCGTTTCTTCCTTATATATCGCCTGAACAGACACGCAGAACGGGAATGACGCCGGATTACCGATCCGATTTTTATTCTCTCGGGATCATATTATACGAGTGGTTGTCCGGTACTTTACCCTTTGAACATATCGACCCTGTAAATACGGTATACCGCCATCTTGCCGGCACCCCTGAGCCTCTGCACCGCAAATTCCCATTCATCCCCAAAATAGTGTCCGATATTATACAGAAATGCATGGAGAAGATGCCCGACGATAGGTATATCAGCGCATTCGGTATTCAAACGGACCTTGAGGAGTGTTTCAATCGGCTTCAGGTTACAGGCGAGGTGGAACCATTCCGACTTGGAAGCCGGGATATACCGGAACGATGGGTGGAATCGGCCCAATTCTACGGACGGCAAGCCGAGCTGCAGATGCTGCAGGATGCAGTGCGGAGGGCGGCTAGCGGGTCTGTTGTGCTGGTTGGCGTTAGCGGAACGGAGGGGATAGGAAAAACTTCTTTTCTCATGGAAGCTCTGGAACAGGCTGCATCTATGGACTATTTCTTCATCAGGGGCAAGTTCGGCACCCATCAGACGGCTCAGCCTTACGATATTTGGATTCAGGTGATCCGTAAACTGATTCGTCAACTGCTGACCGAGGGCACACTGCAGGCCGAAGTATGGAAGCTGCGGATTCTTCAAGCGGTTGAGGATTACGGGAAAATTCTGATTGAACGGGTTCCCGAGCTGGAATTGCTGATAGGCCAACAGCCGCCTGTTCAACCGCTGCCGCCCGTGGAAGCCCAGGAACGGTTTCATCTGATCATGAACCGATTTATCCAGTTGTTCCTTCGTCCGAACTGTCCCCTGGTTCTATTTCTTGACGATCTTCAATGGGCGGACGAAGCATCTCTTCGATATCTGGAATTTCTTCTGGACGACAGAGCAACCAAGCATCTGCTGGTTGCATTGGCTTACCGTGATCAAGATGCAGACCCGATCCGTCGATTAGAAAACCGTTTGACTCATGATCGTATAATACGGAATCGTATCGACCTGCAGCCGCTTGCCTTGGAGGATATAAACCAGCTGTTAAAGGATGTCATGCGTCATAAAGATGGCGATGTAGAGGAGCTGGCTGTTGCCTTGCTTAGGAAGACAGACGGCAACCCCTTCTTTCTCAAGCAGTTTCTTGGAGATTTAATTGCCCATGGCCATGTGTTCTTTGATGCATCGAGCAAAAGCTGGTCATGGGATTTGCCGTTTATTGCCGAGATGAACATTCCCGATAATGCGGTCTCCTATCTGACGGATCGATTGCAGGTAATGCCACCATCCACAAAGATTGTAGTCGGCTATGCTTCATTCCTCGGAAGCCGATTTGATCTGGAAACCCTCTCCATTATATCCGGGCTCCACATAACGAAACTGGCGAAGGAACTGGAGATGGCAGAAAGGATGTCATTGGTGCAGCTCATCAACGACGGTAGCCGAAGCTCCTATAAATTTCAACACGACCGCATCCAGCAGGTGGCTTACACGCTTGTTCCGGAAGAAAAACGCTCGGAATTGCATTGGAGCATCGGCTTGCTCTTCCTTGACCGAATGAATCTCGGTCAGGGAGATGGTACGGAGGCTTTATTTGAAGCTGTTAATCATATGAACCTTGCCGTGGAGGGGAACCGTCAACCTGAACAGAGAACAAGGATGGCGGAGCTGAACCTTAGGGCAGGCTTGAAGGCGAAAGAATCGACCGCCTACGAGACTGCTCTGCGATATATGCGCCTTGCAACGGCTTATTTGGAGGCGGACGGGGATAACTGGGGGACAAATTATGGGCTCGCTTTTCAGGCCAACCGGGAACGAGCGGAATTGGAATATTTATGTGCCCATTTCCAGCTCGCCCACGACTTGTTCCAATCTTTGATGGAGAAGGCGGTTACCCCTTTGGACAAAGCATCGGTTTGTGTACTGAAGATGCATCTGAAGGCAAGTCAGGACCATTATGGGGAAGTGATCTCGTTAGGTCAAGATGCCTTAAGGCTGCTGCAAGTTGATTTTCCGTCTGATTTCGGTTCATTCGGATTGACTCTCCAGTGGTTACGGCTAAAGCGGAAATTAGGCAAGTATTCGATGAAAGAACTGGATCAATTGCCTCCCATGACGGATGCGTCCCGGCAGCTGGCCATATCCGCGTTGGTCCATATGAGCAATGCCTCGTTCTATGTCAATCGGAAGGGATGGCTTTCTTATACTCTAACGATCGTCGATATGACGCTGCGTTACGGCATGACCCCGGAGGCCTCCATCGGGTTTATGGGCTACGCCCTGTTCATGTATTATCGCTTCCGTCATGAAGAGGCATTTAAATGGGGAATGCTCGCATATCGCTTATCGAAACCATATCCGCAGCTGCATGTGAGAACGCTGACCGCATTTACTTTGTGTTCCGATAGTTGGCGGCGATACGACCCGGCTCTGCTCGGGGTATTTACCGAGAAGGCAGGCAAGATCGGGTTAGAATCCGGCGACTTGTGGCAAGGGAATCAAAGCGTGCTGATCAATTGTGGTTCCCTCTTACAGTTTGGTCATCCGTTAGGTGAGATATATGACCGGCTAATCGCAAGCTCAGGGAATATCTTAAGACATCATAATCATCTTCATTCCAAGCAGCTTAAAGTATTTATTGCGCTTCTCATTCGGTTGACGGGCGTTCGATCACCTGACGATCCCTTCGATACCGGGCAGATTACGGATGCGGAGTTTGCCGAGTCGGTTCATGGGGATTCATTCCATGTGATTGAAGAGTTAGTATGCATTTATCGATATTTGCCGGGGTATCTGTTTGGCGAGTATCGGGAAGCGAATGAAGCGTTAGCGAGGTCAGCCGTTATCTTGGAAAAGCGGAAAACGGCCGGTGATCCGATACTTCAATACTATTACGAGTCGCTGGTATGGGCAAAGCTTTACGAAGAAGCGCCGATGCAAGTGCAGAACGATTATATGGGGAAATTGCGCAAGCGGCTAAGCAAAATGAAAGAATACGCCATTCGCTGCCCAGAAAATTATCAGCATAAATATTTGTTGATGAAAGCGGAGATATTTCGGTTGATGCGGAGGAACCGTCAAGCCGAGGAGTTATACGAGCAATCGATAGAGGCTGCCCGCCAATATGGACATATTCACGATATGGCGATGGCGGCGGAGTATTACGGCAAATATGGCTTGCGTCAAGGCAAGCCGCGTCTGGCCAGAATATATATGACGGAGGCTTATGAAGCTTACGTGCAGTGGGGGGCTTTGGCGAAGGCTGCGGTCCTTAAGCAGGAGCACCCTCATCTGCTGCAATTGAGGCCCGAGTCTGGATTGGAACGCGTGGATACGCTCTCGGTCATGATGTCCGCACAGGCTTTATCGGGTGAAATGGAGATGAGCCGGCTGTTGGATTCGCTGATGCGGATTATGCTGCACAATGCTGGCGCGGAGTATGGGGCGGTTATTTTCGATGATGAAGGTAAATGGACAATTGAGGCTTGGGGCACATCAGCGGATATCCGGATCGAGTCCGTGCTGTTGGGGGAGGAATCCGAAATCGTACCTGCCCCCATTGTCGGTTATGCAGCCAGAACGCAAGAGGTCATTGTTCTCCATGACGCGTCTAATGAAGGAATGTTTGTACGCAATACGTATGTCAGGAACAAAGGGTTAAAATCGGTGCTGTGTCTACCGATTATCCATCAGAATCAACTGACTTGCGTTCTATATATGGAGAATAAATTATCGCGCAGCATATTTACGCCCCAGCGGCTCGATATATTGAAATTGCTAGGCTCTCAATGCGCAATTTCGATCAAAAATGCCAAGCTGTATACCGGGATTCAATATTTGAAGGAAAATCTGGAGCTTCAAGTGGAAGAGCGAACGCGAAGTCTGGAGCGATCGATGAGGGAAACATCGGCCGCGCAGGCTGAGGCCTCTGTCTATGAGGAACGGAATCGTATCGCGCAAGAGATTCATGATATTGTTGGGCATACGCTTACTTCGACGATTCTGCAGATTGAAGCAGGCAAAAGGCTGCTTCATAAGGATATGCAGGCCGGAGTTCAGCGGCTGAACGAGGCACAAGATTTGGTGCGCCACAGCCTCAATGAAATCCGGGGCTCGGTACACATGTTAAGGGAGGACAAATATGCCCATCTTCCCAATATGCTTCAGGAGTTAATCCGGGATACGGAGCGAAACGCTGGAGTTACTATCCATGCGTCTATCCATGATCTGCCCGAATGGTTGTCTACAGCATGTAAGAAGACGATCTATCATGCGCTGCAGGAGGGATTAACTAACGGAATACGCCATGGTGGAAGCATGGTGTTCCATTTTAATCTGATGCTCGTGGGGTCGGAGCTTGAGTTCAGGCTTCAAGACCAAGGTATCGGGGCTCGCACAATCGTTAATGGTTTTGGACTGAAAACAATGAGAGAACGCGTTGAACAATTGGGAGGCAGCTTGACGGTGGATTCCAGACCCGGTCAAGGTTGTCTGCTTCGGATTAATTTGCCTTACCAAAAGCAATGGATTGGGGAAAAGGAATGGAAAAAATCACGATTGTAGTGGCTGACGACCAGCTGTTAACACGCGAAGGGCTACGGACGATACTGGATCTGGAAGACGACATGGAGGTTGTAGGGGTAGCCAAGAACGGGGAAGAAGCTTGTGAATTGGCGGATGCCCTCCAACCCAGACTTGTACTGCTAGATATTCAAATGCCCGTCATGGATGGAATCCAAGCGCTGAAGCATATAAAACAGAGCCATCCGGATATCTTTATTCTTATTTTAACTACGTTCATTGAGACGGATTACATCGTAGAAGGAATGGCGCACGGAGCGAACGGATACATGTTAAAGGATATGGATGCGGATAAAATGATTGCATCGATTCGGGATACGATTGCGGGACAGTTCATTCTTCCTGCTCCGGTTGCTGCTAAATTGGCGGCAAGAATGAGCAGAATGTCAGAGGGGCATTCTGGTATGCTAAGAAATCGGTTGGATCGAATCCGGTTGACCGAAAGGGAAGAAGAACTGGCAAGACTGATGGTCCAAGGGTTGAACAACCGGGAAATCGCGGATATGCTGCATATTGCGGAAGGCACAGCCCGTAATTACATTAGTAATCTCTATAGTAAATTGGAGGTTGTCGATCGGGCACAGGCTATCGTCCGGCTTCAGGCGATGTTGTGAACATTGGTACACGAGAATTCACCAGTTGAGCTTTTACTTGTGACCATTGTTTTTATTCTTGCTAAACTAATCAATAGAAGTAATAATTAAGGCGATACCGTTGAACACGAATCTTTCGGACGGAGTCATACTTCCATTTTTTGAAAAGGAATTAGAAATGAAAGGTACAAACCAATCTTTGACAGGGCTTAGAGGTCTGCTTGCATTATCTGTCGTTATCTATCATATATTCGGTTCAGCCATACTAGAAGGATATCTGCCGGATGTTGCAAAGGAATCCCCTCTGTATTGGATCAACTATGCCGGACCTATCTCAGTTAACTTATTTTTCGTGATCAGTGGATTATTAATTACGCAAAGTCTGTTGAACAAGCGAACATTGGGGCAATTTGCTCTTAATCGTATTTGGCGTATCTATCCCGTGTTTATTACGATCCACATCATTATTTTCGCTGTAGGTCCCTTTATCGGATACAAATGGATGGATGGCATTGGATTCGTAGATTATATTACTAACTTCATAACGAACGCACTGTTACTTCCCGGCATTTTTCCTTTGCCTATCGCTCAGATTGTTGCATGGTCATTAAGTTATGAGTTGTTTTTTTATATCATTGCGGGCTTGGCTTGGTTTGGTTATCGTAATGAGAGACTTTCTATGGTTTCTAAATGGGTTCTGTATGCTTTTGTCATCGGGTTGAGCATAGTCATTGTGGTTTATCACAGTGATTTCCTGTTTTTTGCAGTAGGTGTTCTGCTCTTTATATGTCAAAATAAGCTGCGAAATAGGTGGAAGCCTAATAAGATCTTTTATTTCAATGGATTGATATGTTTCATACTCATGTATGTCGCTTATCATAAATTTACTGTGCCAATCGCTGTCGCTCTCCTGTTAAGCTTCCTGTTGTTTATTCCAATCATTAAGGAATATGGGTTATTATCTCGCGTTCTTCGTACTGGTTTTATGAATTATTTAGGCAGGATTAGCTATAGCTTGTACATGTGGCATACGATGGTTATGTTTCCGTTAAAAATCTTTGTTCCTAAACTTAGTAGTATGATTGGCAGTTCATCGTTGTCTTTTGCGATATATGCAGTCTTATCCCTTTTCTTATCCATTGTTGTTTCGCATCTATCCTATCAATTTATAGAGCAATGGCTAACAGGTCAATTAAAGTTACGGATCAAAAGAAAAGATATTCCTGCAGAAACCGGAGTGATTATGAAGACAAGTTGATCGTCGATTTGCATTTAATTTAATTGTATTTATTAACTTAGTATGTAAAAATAAGTAATTCGGACTTCTTTAATTAGAAGTCCTTTTTTTGTTTCATTTATGGTTATCCCTTGTCATTATTTCTCGGGAAATAGCATCTGCTAGCGAATGATCCGAAATAAATAGTAGTTTCATCCAAATCATTCCATTAAAATAGGACTGTTGAATCAACAATCTAGGGGGATACAAAATCAGATGAGCGCAGTACAGCTACGACACGTGCAGAAGACATCCGGCAGTACCGTATTAATTCCACACATCAACCTTGAGGTGAGCGCAGGTCAATGCGTTGCCATTCAATGCAATCACGAATTCGGACATCAATTGCTGCTAGCCATGATCGGGCAGACGCCGATATCGGAGGGCTCCATCTGGATTCTGGGAGAGGCGCTGACACCGGAACATACACGGAATATTAGAGAAAAAATAGGGATTCAGCTGTTATCGGATGCGGCATACGAGCGTCTGAAGGTTCGTGAATTTCTCCATTTTTATGCTCGTCTCTATGAGACGAAGCCGGACATGGAGCTGTTAATGCAGCGCTTAGGACTAGCAGAGAAGCAAAACAGCCGGGTGTTGCAGTTGACAACTTCGGAATTGCGCCGATTGTCCATCGCACGTGCACTCGTACATAATCCGCCGGTTTTGCTCATGGAAGACCCGGAGCAAAATGTCGATCTTGAGACAAGTTATATCATTCGTAATCTGATACCGGCTCTGATAGAGGAAGGCAAAGCGATCGTCATCACGACCATGGTGCTGGAACAGGCCATATCGATGACCAATGATGTGTATTTATATAGCCATGCCGGGTTTAAAAAGCTGGAAACGGCGGAAGAAGAGTTGGACCCCATTAGCGATAGAGATGGAGATGGAGATAGAGAGCCATTCCATTCAATTGAGGTAGAGGATCAGGGAAGACTATATACAGCAGCTGATTCCAGGATTGAAAATATAATGCCCGCTGAGGCTGCTGCGGAGACTGTAACTCAAGAAACAGAAGCACAGGCTCCGTTGACTGCGCCTAAGACCGCAACAGAAACGGAATCCGCCGAGGCTAAGCCGAAATCCGCCAAGCTAAGCGCTTTCCCTGATCAATCGCAATCTTCCGAAACCTTTGACGAAGCCGGGGCAGGAGGACAACCGGTCCCCGCGGGAGCTCAAGTGCCGGCCTTCGTCCAGCCCGTACGCTTCGAGAAGATTCCGGCCAAGGTGGGGGACAAGCTGATTCTGTTTGATCCGACAGAAATTGATTATATCGAGAGCCATGAAGGCGTCGCGAATCTCCATGTTCTCCAAGGGATCTATGCCTGCTCCATGTCGTTAAGCGATCTGGAAGGGAGGCTCAAGGGGTTCGGCTTCTATCGCTGTCACCGCTCGTACCTGGTGAATCTGCAGAAGGTCCGTGAAGTCATCACATGGACACGAAACAGCTACAGTTTAATTCTGGACGACCATTCCAAGAGCTCCATCCCGTTATCCAAAGGCAAATACGATGAGCTAAAAAAGATCATTGGCATTTGATTTGCGTTGCATTCATCCGGATGTTTGCTCCGTTCAAGGCTGATATCGCAGGTTTCGATAGCGGATATACTCCTTTCATCCCTATTATAATGCGGCGTTTTCGACGTTACCTTAACATGAAGGGTGTAAGGCGACAACGACAACCTGAAGGGATGGATCAAACGTGCAACCAATCATTGAAGTCGATCAGCTGCTGAAAGCGTTCGGAAACAAGAGTGCGTTACAGCATATACAATTTAATGTTCATCAAGGCGAAATATTCGGATTCCTGGGTCCAAGCGGATCGGGCAAAACAACGACGGTGAAGATCCTGACTTCCCAATTGCTGCCAACCTCCGGCACCGTGAAGGTGTTCGGTCAACCTATAAATAAAATGAACGATTCCAGCCATAAGCGCCGGATCGGCATACTGACCGATAACAGCGCATTATATGAGAGACTCACCATTCAAGACAATCTGGAACTGTTCTGCAGGCTGTATGACGTGGAATCGAAACGGATTGCCGAGGTGCTGGAAGAGGTTAATCTGGCCAATGATCGTCAGACGATGGTGAAAAAGCTCTCCAAAGGGATGAAACAGCGAGTGATGCTGGCACGTGCTATTCTTCACAAGCCGGATCTGCTATTCCTGGACGAGCCGACGTCAGCGTTGGACCCGGTTAACACCCTTCATATTCATGAGGGCCTGCGGAAATTGAATCGGGAAGGAACCACCATTTTTCTGACGACCCACAATATGATGGAAGCGGAGAGCCTGTGTGATCGCGTGGCCTTTATCCATGATGGCGTGATCAAAGCGATTGATACCCCGCAGCAGCTGCGGCTGGCGCATGCCGATCAATCGATGACGGTTCTGGTGAAGGGCGAGGGCAAGCGGGTGCTGCAGCAGAATGAAGAGAGCGCGCAGCGCATCGGACAATGGATGCTGGAAGGCAGGCTGTTATCGATCCATTCCAATGAACCGACGTTAGGCGATATTTTCGTAAAAATGACTGGGAGGGAATTGCAATGACATTTTCCATGAAGAGACTGCAAGCCATCATAAACAAAGAGTGGAAAGATAGTATCCGCAACCCGCAAATCCTGTTGATGATGGGAATGCCGATCATGTTTGCCTTCCTGTTCAGCAAGATGGGGAGCGGCGGGACAAAGGGCGATGACATGATGATCCTGAGCTTCCCGATTTTGCTGGCCTTATCGATGACAGGCGCATTCGTGCTGGCGATGATGGTGGCGGAAGAGAAGGAAAAGCATACCCTGCGCGTATTGATGCTCTCGCCTGCGAGCACAACCGAGATTCTGATGGGCAAAAGCTTCCTCACCTTCGTATTGACCCTGATCGCGGTGGTCGCTTCGGTGGCCGTTTCGGAGGTGCCGGAGGTCAACTGGGGCATTCCGTCCCTGCTGATTCTCGTCTCGCTCGTCATGTTCATTGCGCTTGGTTTAATCATCGGCTTGATGTCACGTACCGTACAGGAGTCCTCCATTATCGGTTTGCCGGTACTGATTGTCTTCGTTATGGGCCCGATGTTCGCTCCCATGTTAGGCAATGAATGGATCATGAGCATCGTGAATTATCTGCCTACGCAGAAATTTATCGATGTGATGGGCAGCGTCAGCCAAGGTGCCGCTATCAGCGAAATGACCCAGGATCTGCTGATCTGTGCAGGATGGACGGTCATCTCCATTGTTGCAGCTGCCGCGGTGTACAGCCGTAAACGGTTCGATCGATAGCATTGCTGTCGTCGGTACCGGCCATTAGGTTCAATAAAAAAAGGTCTTTCCCAAAGCGAACCGGGGAAGACCTTCTTGCCTTTTAAACTTCGCCTCAACCGGATCCGGCGACCGCAATGCCGCTGAAGGAGACCGGTCCGCTGAGCAGCAGTGAATTTTCGCCGGCTGAGACTATATAGAGAGTATAACGGATCAATCCTTGGTTAACGACCGCGGCGGGAGGGAAATCACCGGTCGTCAGGGAGATGGGAAACATATTGAACGAGAGGTTCCCGGGATCGACGACCTGCTCGTAAATGATCGTTCCGGAACCTGGCGTTCCGCTACCGTCGCGTTCAATCAATAGAGTCATGGAGGAAGGCGCTGCCTCGGTTGTGGCCGGACGTAACAAGGATACCGTGCCGGACAGCCATACGCGCACGTCCGTGACGTTGACCGTTCCAAGCGCCGGGATGGTTTGAAGTCCGATATCTCCGATAAGGAGCGGCTCGGAAATATCGATGGGTTCACTGTCGCTGGCCCGCATCGGCATATGGACGGATAGACGCATGTCCAACAATTGAATCGGCATGGAGAGAAAACACCTCCTTTTATGATAGTATATGATCCGCTTCATGGAAGGTGTGCCAATCTGTAAGTGTCCGGTCCATCTCCGGCCGTCCGGTGGCCAAGTCCATAGAAAAGGCAGCCTCCTGGGCCGGGAAGGGCCAAGGGGCTGCCGAAAGCATGATTATTCGAATGTGATAACGCCCGTGGTATGAAGCAGCACCAGAAATACGAGAACCGGCGCAATATAACGGAGCATGAACAGCCATACCCGGAACCAGCCTGCTTTCAGACCAGCGGCATCAGCAGCCTTCTTCCAGAAGTATCCCGCAAAGAGGGTGGTGATCAGGCCCCCGATCGGAAGCAGGATGTTGGATGTGATGAAATCCAGCCAATCAAAGAAATTTTTGCCGCCGATATCGGTAAGTCCTGGCACGATGCCGAATGACAACGCGGAGGGTAAGCCGACCAGCAGAACCAGTGCGCTGATAACCACAACGGCTTTGGTGCGTCCCCAATGCCAGCGGTCCATGACATACGAGGTCGGAACCTCCAGCAAGGAGACCGCGGAGGTTAAAGCGGCGATGGCTAGAAGGACGAAGAACAATCCTCCGAAAAAAGCACCCAGCGGCATGGCCGAGAAGGCAGCCGGCAAGGCAATGAAGACAAGGGAAGGGCCTGCATTCGGCTCGATCCCGAACGAAGCGGTTGTCGGGAATATGATAAGCCCGGCAATAAATGCATAGATCAGGTCGCCTGCGCCGATGGCGAGGGTAGCCGGACCAAGGGATTGCCGCTTATCGACATAAGCCCCGTAGGTCAACAGAATCCCCATCCCAAGCGAGAGGGAGAAGAAGGCATGTCCTAGCGCGACGAGTGCCGCTTCCGGGCTCAGCTTCGAGAAGTCAGGATTCAAGAAGAACGATACCCCTGCTCCGGCCCCTGGCAAGGTTACAGCACGGATCATTAACACAATTAACAGAATGATCAGTCCCGGGATCAGGACCTTGTTAAATTTTTCGATTCCGCCGGAGATGCCTTTAGCCACTACCCAACCTGTGATCGCAATAGCGACAATTTGCCAAATGATCGGCATGTAGCCTTCCGTAAACGCGGTGAATTGACCGCCGAAATCGGTGTTGCTGTACAGATTGCCGCTAAACGACATGACGGCATAATGAAGCGTCCAGCCTGCCACAATGACATAGAAGGTCAGGATGAGAAACGGCGCGATAACCTGGAGCAATCCAAGCTGTCCAAAGACTTTCGGTCCGCCCGCTTTAACGAAGGAGGTCGCGGCACTCCCGCGGCCGGCTCGTCCGATGGCAAGCTCCGCCAGCAGAACAGGCAAACCGATTATGATAAGGCAGATGATGAAGAGCAGAAAGAAAGCCGCGCCGCCGTGTTCTCCCGTAATGTACGGGAACTTCCACATGTTTCCGAGGCCGACAGAGCTCCCGATCGCGGCCAGGATGAATCCAGCAGAGGAAAAACGATCGTTTTTTCCCGGTGAAGCTGGGTTGTTAAGCTGAGATTTCATAGATGTTCCCCCAGTTGTTTAAAGTTAAGTTCCTCTATTATATTTCATGTTCTGCCAGAAAGGCATAAGCAATTTTTCCTAAGGGATGAAGACCTGCATTTGTATTATGCTGCGAACACCAAGTTTTCAATACTAACATTAACCACGATTTGTAAATAATTAAACCTTAAACACCAAGTTTAAGGAAAGGAAGGGACTTTCGATAGGAAAATAATCACAAATGCGTCTGACGGAAATGAAGGTTGGCAGGGGTTGACAAATACCTTAAAATAATATATCTTTATATTAAGATAAATAAACAAACAAATAACGGAAAAGAGGGATATCATGATCCAAAGCTTAACCCGGATTAACGAATTGGCACAAAAACAGCGGGAAGGAGTGCTCACTGCTGCGGAAAGAGCCGAACAGCAAGTTTTGCGCACGGAATACCTGCGCGAAATTCGCGGACAGGTGCTGAGCACCTTTTCGGGATTAAGCATCGTGGATCCCGCCGGTAATGACGTGACGCCTGAGAAACTTCGCAATGAGCAAAAGAACTGGAAAATCGAATAGCCATGACGATGTAAATGCTTTTACACAGCATGGTGAACATAGTGGAACAAGAAGAAGGATCGCCATGACATGGCGATCCTTCTTCTTTTATTTTTCTAACACCAAATACGAATGACTCCCTCTATCCAAACCGCTCCGTCTTATACCACTTGGATTCCCTGCCCGTAATCTTGTCCACGATCATGGAGTAGAACGCCTTGATGGAGATGACGAGGAACAGCTGAGCGTAGGTGAAGTACGACACGCAGGATAGAATGAAGTTGCGCGTGGTGCTTTGGCCGATGTCCGTTGCGAGCGCCAGGTTAATCTGCAGGACGTAGATGTAATACATTAAGGCCCAGGCAATGACGAGATACATGTAGACATCCCCTTCAAACCGGAAAGGGGAGACGACGGCCGGATTAAACAGCGCGATGATCTGATACACGATATTGGCGACAAATATAATATCCGAGATGATGATGGCAATCATAAACCAGAAGTAACTGGCCGCGTAATACAGCACATGCAGCTTAATCCGCCAGCTGCTCCGGTCGAACAGATGCTGAATATTATCCGCGACGACGCTGTAGTTGCCTTTGGCCCAGCGTTCGCGCTGCTTCATGTACACCTTCAGATCCTCGGGCTCCTGCTGATAAGCTTCGGCTTGGGGGGCCAGGGCAATCAACTGCCCTCTCGTCAGGATCTCGAACGAAATCGCGGTATCTTCGGTAATCGCATGCTCGTCCCATCCGCCGATGTCCTGAATGAGCGCGGTTTTCACGATAAAGTTCGTGCCGGGAATGGTGCCCAGCTTAAACAGCTGCCATAACCCGGTATGATGCACGCGCTGAATGGTCACCAGCTCCAGATTGATGCAGCGGGACAGGAAATTCTGCCCGCGGTTTCGGGCCTTGTTGCGTCCGAAGACGGCCCCGTAGCGTTCGGGCTGCTCCATCGCCTTCTGCGTGAGGAACAACAGCGCATTTTTCTCGGGAGCGGCGTCGGCGTCGTAGACACAGATCCATTCGCCGGTTGCCTGCTTGAGCGCGTCATTCAAAGCGCCCGATTTGCCGCCGGTTCCCGTTCTCTCCAGGATCAGAAAGTCGCGGTCCCGGTAACGCTCATTCGCTTTCAGCGCTTGTAACCGCTCGGCCGTATGATCCTTGCAATTGTCGGCGATGACAATCAGCTGCATTTTGTGGTGAGGGTAATTCATCTGCAAAATGTGCTCGACAGTTGCCTGGATGACCATTTCCTCATTGTGCGCGGGCACCATGACCGTCACGGTGGGATAATCCTCCAAATTGCCGGGATTCACCAGCTTCTGCCGGCTTTGTTTATGAATGAACACGATGGCGCCGGCCATGATAATAATCGACTCCAGTACGGCAATCCATATGCTGATGATGGAGATAACAAGGAAAAAGTCAGTCACTGAACTTCCCCCGATCGTACTTTCGTTTGATTTTCGAACGGAAGCTTAAGGTTGCGATCGTCAGGATCATGATGGCGATGGAGAACACGATGCTGACCCCGATGCATAGAGGGATAAACCAATGGGTATACGACATCGGCTGCAAGCCTCCTTTTTCAAGGATGATAACTTCGTTAAATATATTCACCGATGAGGTCGGTCTCGGTATTACGTTCTAAAGCGGAGATGACATCATCGATATGTTCGTATCGGCTGAACTGCTCTTTCTGGAATACGAGGCCGCCGGCTCGGACCACTAGCTTGAGGGACATGCCTTTTTTATCCCGGAAGGGGACGTTCATCATGGCGACTTTGATGCGGTCCATGAGGTTTTTGAGGTATTCCGGCTTGGTGAGCGGACATAGAATGATAAACCGCCCTTCGCCGATGGAGAACTTATAGTCCTCGTAACGGATCTGCTTCTGAATCGTATTGGACAATTCCACAATCAGCCTGGCAAAGCGGTGGGAGCCGACGTTTTCTCTGGTCAGGGGGAGGAAATCGAGCTTGAACATCATAATGCAGAAGCCGTATTGATCGGAATACCGGTTTGCCAGATTTGCTTGTTTCACCAGCGTGCTTTCAAAAGCCTCCTTGCTGCCGAGCGAGGTATCGATGTCGATGTCCGGGTTGGTTTTCCTCAGTTGCTCGAGACGGCGGATAAATCTTCGGCTTCGCACGAGGGCCAGCTTAATGAAGACGGCAATGGCGGTATTGGCGGGCAGCAGCAAAATCCAGGACAGCGTAAGCGCGTGGATTGGAGCCAGCGTGGACAACCAGACGAAATACGTAACCAAATACACAAAAACGGCAACCGTCGAAACGCCGACCGGCAGAAAGAACCCGATAAGTAAAGCGGCCAGCGATCCGGCGCTAAACATAAATTCCATGAAAGTAAAACTTTGGTTTACATGGATGTGCCAAAATAATAACGCCTGCTGGACGATGGCAAGAGCAATCAGCAGAAAATAACCGAATTCGACGCGACGTAAAGGGGTGGATTTTTTCATGTGTTTCCCTACTTTCTAAGCTCTTAAACCTTTTACGTTTGTGGTGAGGTCATCCCATATGTTATTTAAAAATTACCCAAATGTCGATAGATTTATCGTACCTTGTCCACAATGTTCATATTGGATCGCGAACGCAGCGTTCGTTGACCCTCAAACTCTCCGATAAACTGCCCCTTTTAGAGATCGGGATCTATAGGATAGAGTAGGATTAGGGCGTCTTGATGTCACAGACGGTAGTGTTCATCTGTCTTATATGTGGTGTAGCTTACTGCCGACAATATACAGAGTAAGAAGGTGTGCCTGATGTTATGGGATCAAATCTATATCGAATACAAGCCGATGATGTTCGGTCTGGCCTACCGGATGCTGGGGAGTGCGGCGGATGCCGAGGACATCGTGCAGGATGTTTTTTCCCAATTCGTGCAGATGGATCGGGGAGAGGTGATAAACGAGAAGGCATATTTGGCCAAAATGACAACGAACCGCTGCATCAACCTGCTGAAATCGTCCAGGCGCCAGCGCGAAACGTATACCGGTCCCTGGCTGCCGGAGCCGATGCCGGATTATGACATGATAAAGCGGTCCGATCCTGCGGAACGCCGCGAGAATATCGGCTATGCCTATCTGGTGCTGCTCCAACGCCTGACGCCGCTGGAGCGTGCCATCTATATCGCCAAGGATACGCTGGGTCTCGAATATCATGAAATCTCGGAGATGCTTGGAAAGACGGAGATCAGCTGCCGCAAGACCTTCAGCCGTGCCCAGCAAAAAATGGGCCGACATACGGAGAGGCCGGTGGGAGAAGGGACCCGTACGGAAAAGCAGGAACGCTTCGTTGAAGCCTTCCTGCGGGCGTCCGATATGGGTAATTTTAAACCGCTGCTCTCTTTCCTGAAGGAAGAGGTTACGCTGCTGTCGGATGGCGGCGGCAAAGCGAAAGCAGCCATCAATCCGATACTGGGCGTGGAGCGGGTACGGGCTTTCTTCGAGGGATTGTCTGCCAAAGGCTCGTTTCGGGAAGGGTTTGAACCAGTCTCCATCAATGGGGAGCCCGGTGTATTGCTGAAGCGGGAAGGCAGGGTCTCCATGGTGCTTACGGCAGAGTGGGAACCCGACTTGTCCCGCATCAGCCGGATCTTTCTTGTGGTCAATCCGGATAAATTGCAGCTGTTTAATCAAAACAGCCCGGGAACAGCCCTGTAGCAACGCCGATCCGGTTCCAGGCATTGATGGTCGTAATCGCCATGACCAGATCGACGAATTGCTTCTCGTCAAAATGCTTGCGCACGCGTTCGTATACCTCGGCGGGAACGCCGGCTTCGGACAGCTTGGTCACGCACTCCGTCAATTCGATGACGGCCCGTTCCTCATCGGAATAGATCGGCACTTCGCGCCACATTGGCAGAAGAAGGAGGCGGTCCACGCTCTCGCCCATGGAGAGCAGATCCTTCGAATGCATATCCACGCAGAAGGAGCAGCCGTTGATCTGGGACGCCCGGAGCTTAATGATCTCGTACAGCTTGTGATCCAGTCCGCTTTTTTGGGCCGCTTGCTCCAGGGCAAGCAGGGTTTTGAAGGCTTCGGGATTGGCCGACCGGTAATTCATTCGCAGTTCCATGTTCAGTTCCCCTTTTCGTTTGAAGGTTGATGTTCACCTATATGACAGTCTGCCGCGCAGAATTGTGACGTGTGAACGAAAAAAAAGAAGAAACCCTTCATTGATGGGGTACGAAAGATACGAAAGGGGCAGCATTTCTTGGCAGAAATGCTGCCCCGGGTAACGTTTTCGTCCTCTGCATGGGGTTTCTTTATCGTTTATAACGCTAAGATAGGTTTATTTTCCGGTTTTGAGCGGAATGCGCAGGACGTCGTCCCGCTTATGGGTGGTATAGTTCCAAATATAAACCTCAAGCTCGGTCTTGTCGAAATTCTTATACACGTCCATATGTTTATTGCTGTCATCGCCGAGCAGGCCGATCATGGCCGGCATGCCATAGTTCCGATCTTCGCCGTCCAGATAATAAGTCTGGTTGACGCCGCCGAACGCCGGGTCGGAGCTCAAGGATTCCACATAGAGGTTGTGGTCCTTCATGTAATAGGTCCACATGATCGGATAGCCGGCGATGCTGGACGTTAAGGTCTGATGCTCAGCCGAAATATCGGTCAAGCGGATCGGATTCTTATCTCCGGCGAATTCGTCGACGCGGTGCTTGGCGACCAGAGACACGGGGCGGTTCGCCAGAGAGGCTGCATCCAGTCCGGTCATTTCAAAGCGCAGCTCCGTTTTCTTGGACTGGCCGGGCACATGCCACATGCTTCCGCTTAACAGCGTTCCGCCTACGTCCAGCTGATAGTCCATGAATGGAAAACGGGTATGCTTTTCCTTATGGGTCAGGATCAGCCGGACTTGGGTTGGCGTTACGATCATTTCATGGATCTTCGATTCGCCAGGCACCTGATCCACAGGGATATTCAGCACGTCCTTCCATGTGCCGTTGGCCATTTGTTTCTTGGATAGAGCCATATTCAAGCTCCAGGTTTCATCGACGCTTTGCAGCGTGCGATCATAAGCCAACTGGAATGTCGTACCTTCCGCACGCAGGGAATCGGACTTGAATATTTGCTGGCTCAGGTATTCTCCGGTGGCTGCCGGAGTTCCGAAAGTAGAAGGTTTAACCTCCTTAATCATCTCATTCTTGTCATCGGCAACTTGAATTCGCACCCAGCTTCTGCTGTTCATTTCAGGGTCCGTAAATCTAATGGCCGATTGAAGCAGGATATTGCCTTCAGCCTGCTCGAAGGACTGCAGGGTCACGCTGTCAATGCCATCCTTTTGAATGGGGAATACCTGCGTATTCGGGTTTTGAGGGTTGTAAGGGATGGACTGTTTTCCATCGCCGGTAAAACGAATATTCTCCATCGCAAACTCGATATCCGCGATCTGGCCCTCAGCAACCCAATCGGTCTCGAAATACCCCTGGAATACGCCTAACTCCTCGTTCCACTGATGCGAATAATGACCCTCGACGGAATGGCCTTCCTTATCTTTAAGCCCGATTCGATCAAAAGCGATTTGTTCGCCGGCCCGCTTCGAGCCAGGATCCAGGCTGTAGAGCAGGAACGTGCGGTTCTCATCGATAAACGCCGTGTGCACCGTTAGCGTGATGCCATCCTTCGTAACGGATTTCTCAATTGCCTGGCCAAGCCCTTGTTCTAGCGCAGTCTGGATCCCGGCCTTGTAAGACAGAAGATGGGACCAGTCATAATTCAAGGCTGCATAGACCGGCGTAGCCATCAGGGCGACGGATATCCCGGTAATGATCGCAATTCGCTTTCGCTTACGCGGACGAAGCGGAGTCGATTCCCCTCCGGCCACCTTCAATTCGTCCTGCTGTATGCTGCTCCACATCCGGTCAAAATCAGGATAAGACACGTTATTCGCTGTGTTCATCTGATTTTTAAGATTATTCTCAAAACGTTCCAAATTGTTTCTCCCCCTTCAGCCAAAAGCCGTTATGATGCTCGAGCTTTTTGCGCATGATTTTCAATGCTTTGTGAAGCCTTGATTTAACCGTTCCTACAGGGATCTTCAACGTTTCGGCAATTTCCGCCATCGACAGCTCGCCAATATAGCGGAGCGTGACCACGGCCATCAGCTTGTCCGGGAGCTGCCGCAGCAGGCTCTCCCATTCCGCCGCCGCTGCTTTTTCCAATACGATGGTGTCCACGGATTTAACCGATGCCGCGGTCTGCTCGTGGAGCCAAGCGACCTGGCTTTGCTTTTCCCGCTGGGTCTGATTCCTTCTAAGCAGGTTCAGGCAGTGATTCATCGTGATGCGCATGATCCAGGCGCGTGTATGCTCTACGCTTCTCCAATCCTGGCGAAATACGGTGACGAATACGTCGTGGCAGAGATCTTCCGCATCTTGGGCGTTCCGCAGCATGTAGTAGCAGGTACGGTACACGTCCTTGTTGTATGAATCGAATAACTCGCGTTCCGTCAATCCAAGGCACTCCTTTCTTTGCGTTATGTCTAATAAACAAATGACCCTTGGAAAGGGTTCATATTTTTTTGCGGAGGTGGCCTTATAACGAAGGCGGAGACATTTTCTTATATTTTCGGATTGACTTCATTCTAACAAAAAAGAACATCTGCCCATCGTATAAAACGTAGGGCAGATGTTCTATGGATATTTGTAAGATAGGGTGCCGCTGACAGGCTCGTTAGAACCGTAGATTAAGCATATTACAGAGGGTTATCACTAGATCGCTGGCGGCTTAAGCTATGCGGAACCAGCTGATCTGTACCTCGCCTTTCATGATCAGGAAGACGTCGGACCGTCCTGCTAACCCCGTCAGATCGGCCTGAACCGTCGTCCAGGCCTGGCGCCCTCCGGTCGGCAGGACCCTGCAGCTTCCGGCTGCGGGGCCATCCGGGCTGCCGGTCGTAACGACGATGTCGCCGCCCTTGATATGTCCGCTCACCCTGGCCTCGAACGTGGCCGGAGAATCGCCGAGATCGGCGTCATGGAAGGCGATCCATCCCGAGTCGCCGATTAAACGGATGCTTTCGCCGCCTTCGCGGCATTCATCGAGGAAGACACCCTGGTAGTCGTCATAATTCACTGCTCGAACAGGCTCCCGCAGCGTGCGTGGCGGGATCGTTTCTCCTTCGACTTGAAGGACTGCGGTGACCGGCAGCCGGCCGGAGGATGGTCCAGCCATGAGCGTATAGGTCCCGCTTTCCACGCAGTAGCGCTCCCGGGTGACATCCCAGAAGGCCAGATCCTCGGCTTTGAGCTGAAAGGTTACCGTTTCCGAAGCGCCTGGAGCCAGATGAACGCGGCGGAAGCCCTTCAACGTTTTGAGAGGACGGATGACGCGGGAGGAGTCAGCCTTCACATACAGCTGAACCACCTCATCCCCGGCCAGCTGGCTCTCGTTCCTAACCGCAACGGTGACGGTTACGCTGCCTTCGGCCGTGATCTGCGGACGGCTAAGCGATAGACCGCTGTATTGGAAGCGGGAATAGCTGAGGCCGTGACCGAACGGGTACAGTACATCCCCCTCGAAATATTGATAGGTCCGCTTCCCTTTGATAATGTCGTAATCCATGATGTCCGGAAGCTGTTCGGTTGACTTATACCACGTCATGTTTAAGCGGCCGCCCGGATTATAATCTCCGTACAGAACGTCGGCCACCGCGTGGCCCAGCTCCTGCCCGGCGTGAGACGTAAAGAGGATGGCCGGCACATGCTCCTGTTCCCAGTTCACCGCGAACGGATACCCGCCTACGATGACCACCACCGTATGGGGATTAGCTTCGAACACCGCCTGTATCAAGGCCTGCTGTGCAGGCGGAAGGGTGATGTCGGGTCGGTCGATCGTTTCCTTGCCGTTAATGAACGGGCTGTTTCCCACGAAGACGATGGCGGTTTCAGCCGATGCTGCCGCTGCAGCGGCTTCAGCGATGCCGTCCTTTACCGTTTCGATGGTAAACGGCGTTCCCGTTTCCTCGATGCCGCCAACAACAAGCCGGCCATGCTCATCGAGCAGGATCGGTTTGCCTTCCCAGTTTTTCATCAGGAAGCTTCCATCCGGCAACGCTTCGAAGCCGAAAGCCTCCTTCACGAACCAGCCGCGAGCTTCGTCGGCCGCTGCTTGCAGTCCCGTCTCCGTTTCGGTTACGAATTTGCCGCTGCCGACCAGGCGGAGCGTGACAGAGCCCCAGCCCCAGTCGTTTCGCTCGAATACGGCGGCATCGGCGGATGCTGACGTGCCTGCAAACAGGATGCCCTGCTCCTCGGAAGACAGGGCGACATACGTGCCGCTGACGGCAGAACGAAGGCGCACCTGATCCAATCCCGTATGGAATTGAACGTTGCGGTCTCCCGCTTTGGCCTGCACGCCCTGAAGCGGCGTAATCCGGTAGGGAGGCGTGCCGCTGTACCAATCCGTGAACGCTTCGTTGGCGAGCAGTCCGATCACGGCCGCGGATTTGAACGGATCACGCGGAAGGGGCAGCAAACCGTCATTCTTCAGCAGCACAATCGACTCACGGGCGGCTCGAAGAGATAATTCGGCATGCTCCGGCGCGCAGAGCTTCGTCTCCGGTACGCGGCTGTAGGGATTCCGCTCCTCCGGGTCGAATTCGCCAAGGCGGAAGCGGACGCGGAAGGTATTGCGGAGGGCATGGTCCAGATGCTGCTCCTCAAGCAATCCTTGCTCCAAAGCATCGCGGAGAGCGCGGAAGGAGATGTCCTGATCGTCGGTGATGCTGTCGATTCCGGCTTTGACGGAACCCGCAACGGCCTCTGCGTAGGAAGCGACATAATGATGGTCCATGACGGTACCCAGCACGTCACCCGCGTCCCCTACGACGAATCCGTCCATGCCCCATTCCTGCTTGACGATATCGTTCACTTCATGGTTCAGGTTGCACGGCGTACCGTTGATGCCGTTATACGCGGTCATCATGGAACCGGCTTTCCCTTCCCGGAACGGAGCCTCGAAAGCTTTCAGATAATATTCGCGTTTGTTCCTCGGATCGATGCTTACCGAGGCGCTGCCGCGGTCGGCTTCATTGTTATTGCCGTAGAAGTGCTTCAGGGTAGCTACCGTTTTGTAGTAGAAGGGATGGTCTCCCTGCATGCCCTTCACCAGCCCGGTGGATAGCTCCCCGGTCAGGTGCGGGTCTTCCCCGTAGGCTTCTTCCGTTCGTCCCCACCGGGGGTCGCGTTCCAGATCCACTGTCGGCGCCCAGATGGTCAGTCCGTTGATGGCCCGGTCGCGCTGGTAATAGACCCGGGCTTCCTCTGCGATGACCGAGCCGATTTCATGCATCAGCTCGGGATTCCACGTGCACGCAAGTCCGGTGTTTTGCGGAAAGACGGTCGCTTCGCCAAGCCATGCCACGCCGTGGGCGCCTTCGGTGCCATGCTTATATTTTTGCACGCCGAGACGGGGGATTTCCGTCTGGTATTGGCACATTAATTCGATTTTTTCGTCCAAGGTCAATCGGGTTATCAGATCGTGAACCCGCTCTTCCAGCGGTAGATCCGGATCCTGGAACGGATATTTCATGAGCAAAACCTCATTTCTAAGCAGAGTTGGAATGGAAACGCTCTCAGATATACATGCAAAAAGTGTGCGTTTCCCTTAAACCGTTAAATCAACTCCATCATAGCGCGCAAGGCGGAGTCATGATACACCGAGAATTAGCGCAGTTTTCATGTGGAAATTTCGAATGTTTGCCGAACCTCTGCATGCTTGAAGGGAGGTCGTTAATCAGACGGCAGTATCATTTCAGGAGAGAATTCGCTTTCTAGAGCGGGTAATGGTAATGGAATCATGTGGTGATCACGAAAATCCTTGGGTGCTGGCGTGTAAATGAAATTCATGAAAGGGGCCATGAGAATAAGAAACCTCTGTTTAGATACGGGTTAGAGTACTGCTGTTGACTCCGTGTTCCATTCAGAGGTTTTTTTGTTTGATGTCCGTTACATTCGGCAAATCTCTTTGGGGCAGTCCTCGCAGTGGCAAATATTCCGCAAATAGGCGGGGTCATTCAGAACGATGCGCCCCCGCTCGGTAGAAATCACGCCAAGATCCTTAAGCTCGTTCAAGATACGGTTGACGCTTTCGCGAGTAGAGCCGATCATCTCCGCCATCTCCAGATTCGTGATCCGCTTGCCGATGATAGCCCTGTGATCCTTGGCGGTCCCGCCGGTGCCGTACATATTGTACAGCCGCAGCAGCAGAGAGCATAGGGCGCCGGATTTGCCATGCAGCAGCAGATCGCGCAGTTTGCTCTGCGTGGTACGCTGCATGAGCGCCATCCAGCCCATATATTCCATGGCAAAGTCACCGTTGATGCGGATGATTTTATCCAGCTCGGTCTGGGGCACGACGCCGACCTCGCTATCCTCCATGGCCCTGGCTTCGAAATGATGCACGGCTCGTCCGAACGGATCGGGCTCACCGAACAGATCGCCCGGGATGTGGAGCGACAAGGTTGCCGACAATCCGCCTTCCAGCAGCTTGGATACCTTCAGGCTTCCCCGGTTTACGAAGTACAGCCGGTCGGCAGGATCGTTCTCCTGATACAGACAATCGCCGGCAAACAAACCGATTGGCTCGGCCATTTCCCGGATTAAAGCGAGATGCGGCGGCGAAAAGACGAAGGAAGTGCCCGCAGGAAACAGCCCTCCATCCTTCGCATCGGACCTTGCAGCTCGATTCTGTTTCATACGATCTTCTCCTTTTCGTAACTTATTCGGCAAGCTGATAATTGTCATTCGTTAGTTTGAATGTATCGGTCAGACCTGAGGTGAGATAAATTTGATGGTCGGTGGTGACGAAAATGGCATCGGCGTCATCCCGGCTCTCGACGAACTGCCGACCTTCCGTAAGCCCAAGCGAAAAGACGGATGTCGACATGGCATCGGCGTCCATGGACGTGTCGGTCACGATCGTCACGCTGAGCAGGTCGTTATCGACCGGATAACCGGTGAAGGGGCTCAGAATATGGTGATACACGGTTCCTTCTGCTTCGAAGAAGCGCTCATACACGCCGGAGGTCACGATGGTCTTGTTGACGGCTTGAAGGGTACCCAGGGATTGCCCGCGATCCTTCTCAGGGTCCTGGATGCCGATATTCCATGGTGAGCCGTCCGGCTTTGAACCCATGGCCAGGATGTTGCCCCCGAGGTCAATGATGGCGGAGCGGAAATCCTGCTGCTGCAAATAGTCTGCGATGACATCTGCGGCATATCCTTTGGCGATGGCGCCTAGATCCAGCGACATTCCCTCCTTCTCCAGCCGGATGGCATTCGATGCCGGATTTAAAATCACATCCTTGTAGTTCATTCGCTGAATGGCGGCGGCGAGCTCATCTTCTTTCGGCACTGCGGGGTGTTCGCCCCCGATGCCCCAGAGATCCACCAGCGGGCCTACGGTCGGTTCGAAATGTCCGCCGGAAGCCGCTGCGTAATCGATGGCGGTCTGGACCACCTTGAAGGTCTCTTCCGAAACGCTGACCTCGGATTTGCCCGCCGCTTGATTGACCTGATCGATCTCGCTGCCGGCCAGCTGCCGGTTCATACGCTGGTCGATCCGTTCCAGCAGAGCCCTAACCTCGTCGAAATGCCGGGGTGTCATCCGTTCATCGTAAACGCGGAGACTTACAATGGTATCGAATATAAAGTAACGTTCGGCTGCCGGTTCGGTGCTGGCGGCTGTCTTCTGATCCGCTTTGGTTGTGCAGCCGATCGCTCCCGTCATCAGCAGGGCGAGCATGATCAACAGGCTGCCGCAGGAAAGAAACTTCCTATACATGATAGTGCCTCCTCTTCGAATTCTGATGCTGTTTTTGCATCGAGTTCCGATGATCTCAGCGTATCAGACCCTTATCCCGCTGAATGTGAGAAAAATCATTTCTGGCACTTGGAGCAGCCCTGATAATGAAGATAAGCAAAGCGAAGTGGAGAGATGCTGATGAAACGCGGAGATATTGGAATAGCGCTTGTGCTGATAGCGGCTGTCGCCTGGTTTGGAATATCCAAGTTTATGGGGGAAGACGGAACGGCAAAGGGAACCTATGCCATGATCGAGGTGAACGGAAAGCATTATGATACGGTGGCGCTGACGGAAGAGCCCCGAGACATAGAAATCCGGACGGAGCGGGGATACAACCTCTTGAGGATCTCGCGCGAAGGGATCGAGATGGTGGAGTCGGATTGTCCGGATCAGCTCTGCATCGGGTTCGGCCACGTTCACGACATCCATGGCACCATCGTATGTTTGCCTAATCGCGTGTTCGTGGAAGTGACCGGAGAACAAATTAAAGGAAGTGAGCCGGATGCCGTTGTCTCCTGATCCGCATGCGCTCCGCAAGCTGGTCGTGATCGCCATCTGCGCATCATTATCGGTGGTGCTGGGCATTGTGGAAGCCCTGATTCCGTTCGCGGTCACGATACCCGGCGCCAAGCTGGGGCTCGGCAATATTATGGTTCTGACCTGTCTGGTCTGCCTTGGGGGCAGGGATGCCCTGTGGCTCATTGTCTTAAAAACATTGTTGACCGCCTTTATACTCGGCAGCTTCTCGACCTTTCTGTTCAGCATGTTCGGCGCTCTGGCGAGTTATCTGGTGATGTATGTCATGCTGAGGCTCGGGGGGAGCAATTTCAGCTTAACCGGCGTGAGCATCGCTGGCGGCATCGCTCATAATATCGGGCAATTGACGGCAGCCTCGCTGGTATTGGGAACGGCAAAAATTTATTATTACCTGCCCTTTCTGCTCGGGGCGGGCGTGGTGACCGGGATCTTCGTCGGATGGGCCGCAAAATATCTGATCGAATCCCTGCGGCGTATTGATCTGTTCGGCATGTTTCACACAGAAAGCTAAGGGGGAGGCGTTAGGCATGGCGGGCATAACCGATAAGTCAGAGCATGCGGTAAATCTTAAGCATGTATATTACGGGCAGGGCTGTACGAACGTGCTCAAAGATGTCTCGCTGGCGATCCCCCATGGACAGTGGGTATGCATCGCCGGAAGAAACGGGGCAGGCAAGTCCACGCTCATTCGGCTGTTGAACGGCCTGCTCCTCATGAGCCGGGGACGCATTCTGATCGATGGGCTGGAGCTGAACGGCCGCACGCTGGGCGACATTCGCCGTCATATCGGCATGGTGTTTGCCAACCCGGACGATCAGTTTGTCGGCCTCACCGTAGAGGATGATATCGCGTTTGGCCTGGAAAATCTGTGCCTGAGCCGGGAAGAAATGCAGCAGCGGATTCGAACCTATGCGGAGCGGCTGGATATCGTCCATCTGCTCCAACGGCATCCGGCCACTCTGTCCGGCGGACAGAAGCAGCGGGCGGCCATCGCTGCCGTGCTGGCGATGGAGCCTTCCATCGTTGTCATGGACGAGGCGGCCTCCATGCTGGATGAGAAGGCCAAGCATGAGCTGCTGGGCCTGATGCGGGCCATGCACGCCGAAGGCAGGTACACGCTCATCTCCATCACCCATGATGTGGAGGAGATGGCCGAAGCCGACCGGATGGTCGTGCTGGACGGCGGCATGGTGGCAGCGGACGGCAGTCCAAAGGAGCTGCTTCTGCAGGACGACTTGCTGCGGCAGTGCAGGCTGAAGGCGCCTTTTGCCCTCCAGCTGTGCAGGGAGCTGAAAGCGAGAGGAATCGATATCGGCGAGCTGGTCAGGGAGAAGGAGGTGCTGGAGGCATTATGGTCATATCATTCGAAGAGGTTTCTTACCGCTACCGGGACCGGGGGATGAGTCCTATTCTTGGGCTTGACGGCCTGAATCTGGAGCTGGAGGAAGGCCGAATGATTGCCGTCCTCGGTGCGCCGGGCTCGGGGAAATCAACGCTTCTCCAGCATATGAACGGTTTGATTCGGGCGGATGACGGCCTGATTCGCATTTTGGATTTCCGCCTTGAATCGGGCGACGGCAAGAAAATTCCCGCCGGGCTGCGGCAGCGGGTCGGCCTGGTGTTTCAATATCCGGAGCAGCAGCTGTTTGAAGAAACGGTGGAGAAGGATCTCTTGTTCGGACCCCTTAATTTCGGACGGAGTCCAGCTGAAGCCGCAGAGGCGGTCCGCAGAGCGGCATCCTTCGTCGGATTGGATGAGGAGCTGCTGGGGCAGAGTCCCTTCAAGCTAAGCTCGGGCCAAATGCGGAAAGCGGCGGTCGCGGCCGTATTGGCGGCCGATCCCGACATTTTGGCTTTGGATGAGCCAACGGCCTCCCTCGATCCTGCCAGCCGGGAGGATCTGATGCAGCGGCTGCATGGGTTAACGAGGTCGCAAGGCAAAACCGTCCTCGTCGTCACTCACCGATTGGAGGAAATCGTGGCCTTTGCCGACGAATTCGTGGTAATCAAAGACGGCAAGGTCCTGTTTCAAGGAACGGCCGGGGAGCTCGTACAACGGCAGGAGGTGCTGGAGCAGGGAGGTCTGATGGCTCCTTCCTCCATGCGGATGGCGGGTATGCTGGCCGCACAGCTTGGAATCGAACCCGCGGAAATGCTTCCGGATGCGGCAGCATTGGCGGAATGGTATGCGGAACTGCTGGGATCATAGGACAGGGCCGGCAGGGCTAGGCAGAGGAGATAGGAGGGAGCCGACATGAAACGAAAAATCATCCTGGGCCGATATATGGAAGGCGATTCATGGGTTCACCGTCTGGATCCCCGCGCCAAGACGGCGGCCATGCCGCTCTTTATGGTGGCGGTGTTCCTGGTGGACGGATATATGGGGGTACTCGCGCTGCTGCTGTTCACTGCGGTGGTGATCCGGACCACGCGCATCCCGTACCGCTATTACATCAGAGCCATGAAACCGCTGATGTTCCTGCTGTTGTTCATCCTGGTATTTCACATCCTTTATGATGCGGGAGGCGGGAAACTGCTGGATGTGGGCGCGTTCAAGGTATATGCCGGCGGATTGGAAAAAGGGATCGTGTCCGCTTCGCGGATGGGACTCTTCATCATGCTGGCGGCGGTGCTGACCTTCACGACCCAGCCGGAGCAGCTGGCCCAGGGGCTCGGCAGCCTCCTGCGGCCGCTGACCTGCATCGGAGTGCCGACGGATCGGCTGGTGCTGATGCTCGGCATTGCCCTCCGGTTCATACCGACCATCTTCGAGGAAGCCGAGCGGCTGTGGAAGGCCCAGCAGTCCCGGGGACTGGACCTGTCATCCCGCCCGCTGAGGGAGAAGGCGCGGCTGATCATTGCCCTGCTGGTCCCGGTAACGACAGGCGCTTTCCGGCGCGCGATCGGGCTGGCCGATTCCATGGAGGCCCGGGGCTATCGCCTGGGTGCGCGGCGAAGCAGGTTCAGGACGTTTGTATGGAAGCGGGCGGACACGTTATTCGTGGCGGCATTTCTGCTGCCCGTGGCCGCAGCCGCGCTGCTGTAACGGCGGTCTGAAGAGCATGAAAACCGCAGTCCTTAAGGACTGCGGTTTGTGGTTTATTGTTACTCGAATTGGATAGGGAAGGTCCCGCAAACGCTGGTGGACGAGTTGCTGCAGCCTTCTGGCTCTGATTCGTTTTCAATGTCTTTTAATAGCTTTGTGAATTCGCCTAGATAAGGCTGCAGGACATGCTTCTTGTTATTGATTTTCCCTTGAACGATCTCGGCAAACCGTCCGTTCTCCGGTACTTCTCTTGCAGAGACGAGTCTCCCGTTCTTGTAATTCTCTACTCTAAAGTACTCTTCGTCCTCGAAGCGTTGATTCAGTCCAGTATGGAGCTCCATCATCCCATAGTCACCCGTTCGATATACGCCTTCGCTGATGGAACTCCCGTAGTCCTCCATAACGTTTGCATATGCGAACCCTTTGTAGTCAGGCGTGGACTTATCCCTTTTATAATAATTCAGCAGTTGAATGCGGCCGCGGGCCAATTTGGATTGCATCAATTCATTTGCCTGCTCCTGGTCCGATACGGAAAACTCCAAGAGAGTGTTCCCATTCCGGTATTCAAACCCAAGGATGTCCAGGGATTGCATCACCGTATAACCTGACAGCAAGTCATGATCCTTGAAAATGCCCTTCGAGATTACATGAAAATCAAAATCAGGGTTGCTTTCGCTCCGCATTCCCGTTCCGTTAGGACGATCGTTTCGCCATTCCCCTTCGTAGACGATTTTCATATCCTCGGGAAGCTTGTCCGATATGTATTTGCCTGTACCGGATCTTTGTCCATTGTACCACTCGCCGCTGTATACTTTGGATGGTCCCCATCGCATCGTACCTTTTCCGTGAGGTTTGTTGTTCTTCACTTCACCATAGTAGGTGGCCCCGTTAGGGAGGGTCAAACTAACTTGTTGGCTGGAGGCTTCCGTCTCTTCATGGGTAAACATAAGAAACAGCAATGCCAGTGTAAAAAAGCGTAGGTATGTTCTGATCACGTTGTAATACGTCTCCTCTAATCTGCTGATTTTTAATTTTGGCGTATCCCATAAGGTGGATGATTTACCCAGTCAAATCATAGATGAGATGCATGTCTGCCGTAAAGTTATAATATGGGAATTATATCAGTGAACTGGGATTTGACCGATCTTTTTTGTGAGTTTTACAATGCATCTCATAGAAAATATAGATAAAAAACACCGATCCTTTACGGAACGGTGTTTTTGTCATACCTATTCATTCATCGGCATCGGTGTATCCGTCGGCTCGATCCCCTCGTAGGCCCGGTCCACGGACAACCGGATTTCCTTCAGGCTCAGCCCCTGCTGCCTGCCGTCCAGGTACATGTTCGTAACGTCCAAGCAGGTTTGGCAGAATTTCGCGTGCGTGGTTGGCGTGAGCCTGCCGTCTTCCTCTTGAGCATAGTAGCAATTGAGGTTGCTGCTATGGCCGGCATCGCCGCATCCGCAGAAGCAGGGCATGAAGGCCAAGTGGCTGGCATGGAGGATGGCTGCATTGTATTCCTTCACGCTGGACATATGTGGTAGAGGCGTATCGGGATGCAGCAGGTAGTCGGTTTTGCCGTCGGAACGGCCAGCAAGGGCTTCCGCATAGAGGATGTCGCTGCGATACGCGCCGCTTACTACTTGAACGCCGTTCACGCCTTCAAAGGTTTGCAGCGTAAGCGCAATGGCTTCTACCGCCCGTTCTCCCTCCTCGGAGCCGGTAAAGGCACGAAACGATGGGGACAGCTCCACCACGGTCACCCCGTGTTCGGTTCGGATTTCTACGAAGTTTACGCCGGCCGGGATGGCACTTTCAAGTTCAGGCGGCAGCAGATCCGAAAGCTGGGTCAGCATCGTCATGGCACTGACTTTGGGATAGTTGACGGAGGTATCCGTCTGCACGTACTGGGATACCGGCGTGAATAAACCGGTATGCGGGTCATAGGCATGGAGGGTTACGCTGGGCATCGTGCTGGGGATGGCCGAGAGAATCGTTCCCTTGGGCGGACGTGTACCGTTCGCAGCGATATCTTCCAGCTCCCGCAGGATCCCGTCGCTTGATATATCTTCGGTCAGTCTTCCGAGTTCTTCCTCCTGAGCGTTCAGGAACAGGATGGTCGGGTGCTCCGTAATACCGTACCGGTTAACGGCTTCCGTATCCTCCGAAATGCTGAAATACTGGTAACGGTAGTCCGGCGAGGTTGCTTCCATCTGCTCCATGACGCCCAGCGCCTTGGAACAGCCGCCGCAGCCCTTGAGCGCAAAAATGGCGATGGAGCTCACTTGCGTGTCAACGGTCTCCTGTTCCGCAAGAGGAGATGTCCTGAATAGCATGAAGCCCCCGGCAGCAAGCAGGAGCAGGAAGGCCGTCAGCGCAATTCGCCACCGCCAGATTCGTGTGCGATGCATGTCTATTAAACATCCTTTCATATCGAACAGGGATGCATCCATGATGGACGTATCCCTGTTCGTTTGGAGTATATGGCTTCATGTCTGTCTTTAGGGCAGGAAATAATGGAGCAATGCCTGCAGATCATGCTGAGCCGGGTGATCCGCGAAGTCGCCGATCATGCGCTGGGCAAGTTCCGCATAGGAACGGGCAAGCTCTTCGCTCTGCTCGATCGCGCTGCTTGCGGCGATGCGGTGGATGACGTCATCCATGTCTGCCGCGGCGGAATGAGGGCCGAGCTGCCTGATTCTAGGTGCAAGGGCAGGATCGTTTAGGGCGTAAAGCACCGGCAGCGTAATGTTGCCGTTTCGCAGGTCTGCGCCAGCCGGCTTGCCGATGGCCTCCCTGGGCTTCGTGAAATCGAGCAGGTCATCCCGGATTTGAAAGGCCATGCCGAGCGACTCCCCGAATTGAAAGAGCCGTTCAGCGGTTCCGGCATCCGCATGGGCTGCTTCCGCGCCCGCTTTCAGGCAGTGGGCCATCAACAGGGCCGTTTTGCAGCGCGTTTTCTCCAAATACTGCTCCATCGTCAGTCCGAAGTCGAAGCGGTGTTGAAGCTGATCGTATTCTCCCATGCAGAGCTCGGTGACCAGCGCCGCAAGCTCGGCTAATCGGTAGGCCTCGTCTTCGGAGACGTCTTCGCTGTTCCCGTCCGGGTCGCCGCCCGGATGACCGGCGGCCCATTCGATGGCACGGGCAATCATGTAGTTGCCGATGTGCACCGCCGTCTGGACATCGGTCGTCTCGTGCAGGGTCGGCATGCCGCGCCGCATATCGGATTGATCGATAATGTCATCGTGCACCAGCGAGGCCATGTGCAGATATTCAAGCAGTACGGCGGTTTTCATGACGGCCGGCTCGTGGCCGCTTTCCCCGAAACGGCTGCCGAGCACGACCATAAGCGGGCGCAGCCGCTTGCCGCCGGCATTAATGAGATCCATGACGCTGCTCAGCACCACGGAGGAAGGGGGGAGGTCGCGGTCTGAGCTGACGACCTCCCGGAGCAGGCTATCGAAGGAAGCGAGATCCACTCCGATTCGGTTATGAAGGTTCATCTGTATCCGCGCCCCTTTCCATGGATGGCTCCTTACGCGCTCCGCTGCTCCAGATAGCTGCGGATTTCGCGCTTAAGCTCGTTGAATATCCTTTCGGGTGAAACGTTCTTGAGCAGGCTGAGCTGCATGCGCTTATGAAAGGGGAGAAGCCGGGACAGCAGCTTCCATTCCTTTCGCTTGACGGCAATCCGGTACATGAGTCCGGTCAAATAATCGCCGTCCAGCAGCAAACGCGTCAGTCTCTCGTTATCCTTCGCTTGCAGCTTGCCATGCTTGTTTAGCGCAGTATGAATCAGGATGCAGCAAGCCAGCACCGTCATTTTGCGTGAATAGGCGAGTTCATAAGCGTTGAGCATATCGGCGATGTCCCTCACCGGTCTGTTATCCATCTCCATCCAATCGATATCCGTTCCGGAATCGATATGCGACCGAAGCAGGTCGATCGTATCCTGTAATAGCTTCATATCCATCGTTATTGACTCCTTCCGGAAGGCTCGTGTTGATCAGAGTGTGAATGCCGGCAGAACGGTTAGGGCTTGAGCTTGATTCGGCAAAGCGCGATACGATCAGCCGTTCTATTGAATAGAGAAGAATTAGTCCGTATACACGTACCAGCGCCTTACGATCGGTATTCGCTTCCACACCTTTTTCAGCCAAGGATACACATAGTAGTCAAGTCCGAACGTGCTGCCCGATCCGCCGATCAAGGCGATTCCCGCTGCCAGGTACCACAGCATCTCGTTAGGCGCCATACCCGATACCCAAACCATGGCGCCCATGGCGACGCTGGCTACGGCTGCAGGTGCCGTGAACAATCCGACGATCAGCAGGATGCCGACGATCAGCTCAGCCAATACCATCGAGGTCTGAAACACATAGGCAAGCGAAGTATAGCCGCCGTCTCCGGTATAGAACATCAGGTCCATCGACCAGTCGACGATGGATTTCAAGAAATCCGGCACCGGAAGGGCGGTGACCGCTTCTGCGGTATAAGCGGAGGCGGCGGATACCGCGTCTGCCGCTCCGGCTCCGGCTGCATCGGCGCCTGCAGCGGAAGCTGCGCTTACGCCGTCGGCAGCTTTGGCAGGAATGAGGAACATTTTATTCGGATCGTCAATGATCTTATGAATCTTATCCCACCCTTGGGACAGCCACATCCATCCGGCAAAAATCCGCAGCGGAACGAGCCAGAAATTCGGCGAGCGTTTGGCAAAATGCCCGCCCACGAAGCTGCGGTTGTTCCGGACATGGAAGAATTCATGCAGCATATAATGGTATACCTTGTTGAAGCCGCAAACCTGGAACAGATAGAGCATGTTGATCAGATGTTTGACCAGCATGGCCGGGAAGCCGCTGAGCCTGAACATATGGCCCGGCACGCCGACGTTGGCTACCCCGTAGCGGCTGCCGATACAGACCATCGTACCGTGGAACGTCGGCTTGTAGGATTTCATCGGTTTGTTCGATATTTCAGCGACGATGTTATGCGCAATGACCGGGGCCGCGAGTTCCGCGTTTTCCACCATTTGAGGTACGGGTGCAGCCGCGCCCTCAGGAATGTAGAAAATATTGTCCCCGACGACGTATACGTTCGGATGAGCAGGAACTTGAAGCTTGTCGTTGGTCAAAATCCGCTTGCGGCCTTTTTGCTCGACATCCATGCTGCCGACCACATCGGAACCTTCCACCCCCGCGGTCCAAATAACGGTGCGGGATTTGATATCGCTGCCGCCGACGGTAACGCCGTCCGGCTTAACCTCCGTAATCTTGGAGCCGGTGATGATGTTGACGTTCATTTTGCGCAGCCGCTTCTCGGCTTTGCGTATTAACGGCTCCGGCAGGATTGGAAGGATCTTGTCGACCATGTCGGCAACGTGAAGCGTAACCTCGCTTGGATCCACGTAGAATTCCTTGCATAACTGCTGCGTGAACTCGGCCAACTCGCCGATCATTTCCACGCCGGTGAATCCGCCGCCGACAACGACGAAGGTCAGCATTTCCTTGCGGACCTGCGGGTTGCGCTCGAGAACCGCTTTGCGGAACATATTCAGGGTATGTTCTTTCAGGCGGACCGCATCATCGTAAGACCACAGGGTAAAGGCGTGTTGATCCGCACCCGGTATGCCGAAGAAGGTCGGCTTGCTGCCTGTACCGATGACTAAATAGTCGTAGTCGTAGGTCTGTTTCTCTCCCTGGAGCGTTTGGCCGTCAAAGTCGATGCCGCCGATTTCATCCAGCACCACGTCCACGTTCCGGAACCCGGAAAATACTTTTTTCAGGTCGATTTTGATGGAATCCTCCTCGACCCGGTTGGCGGCCACTTCATGAAGCTCGGTCAGCAGCGTATGATACGGCTTGCGGTCGATGAGCGTTATCCGCAAATCCTTCTGTTTGCGCAGTCGTTTAGCCAGCTTCTTGGCGGTAAGTATACCGCCGTATCCGCCGCCCAGCACGATAATCTGTTTCATGCGAATCTCCCCTCAAGGAATAGTTGTCTTCTTTCTATCGTACTTGTGGCTTATTTGGCGCCTTCGAGCGCCTTCGCTGCCAGTTCTACGAATCCGTTGACGTGGATGGATACACCGGAGATGGCATCGGTTTTGCCGTCTTCACCCGTTACGATGGCCTGCGGATCTTGCTTTTCGATCAAATACTGCTCGGCTTGATAAGCCTGCTCGTGCCATTCGGATTGAGCCCCGCCGTTCTTCATGCCGTACTCGCCTGATTTGGAACGGGTGACTTTGTCGGTGCCTCCGTCTTTATGAACGCCGTTCCAGCTGACTGCGGCGATTTTACCGTTAATTACGGTCACGTCGACGGTTTCCTTCCAGCCGGATTTGGCATCGAAGTCAGCCGCTTCCGCGTGGTAGCTGCCGTCTTTGTATGGTCCTGCTTCAACAGGTCCCGCGGCCAGTGCTTTTGCTGCCAGTTCCGTAAATCCGTTGACATGGATCGATACCCCGGATACGGCATCCGTACGGCCCTCGTCGTTCAAGGCGAGGCCTTCAACCGACTGCTGAGCCACCAGGTATTCCTCCATCTTGGCTGCCTGCTCATGCCATTCCGCTTGAGCGCCGCCTTTTTCCTTCATGCCGTAGAAGCCTTTTTCGGAAAATGTCTTTTTGTCCAACCCGCCGTCCTTATGAAGACCGTTCCAATTGGCGCTGACGATTTTACCGCCTTCGACTTTAATCGCGACGAGTTCCTTCCAGCCGGAATCCTCGGCAAATTCGCCTTCGGCGTAATATAAGCCGTCCTGCAGGGCCGTTCCTTCTTGGGCCGGTTGCTCCGCGTTTCCGGCATTATCCGTGTTTTGGCTCTCTGCCGGTTTGTCCGTGGTGACAGGCTCTTTGTCTCCGTTGCCTCCGCAGCCTACGAGCAGCGCGAACATCAACATGACGGAGAGGGATAGAGAGAGTGTCCTTTTCATTCTGGTTTCCTCCTATAATTTTGTGAATTACTTCACAAATATTGTTCTTGAGTTCATTGTATTCTGAAAAAGAATAGTTATCGGTGAAAAAAATCACAAACTGACGCGGTGCTTCATGTTCAGGCGAGCATGCTGAATTTCAGGAAGTTGAGCATCCATCAAATAATGCCTCGAATGTCATCCAGGGATTGAATGCCCTCGTTCTCCATCAGTTGAATCAGTTCTTCAGCCAGGGTATCTCCCGCACGGAGGTTGATGAAGTTGTACGTACCGATTTGTACGGCTGCGGCGCCTGCCATGATGAATTCGAGGATATCCTCGGCACTGCAGATGCCGCCGATTCCCACCACCGGGATGGACACCGACCGGGCCACCTGATGGACCATCCGCAGGGCAATCGGCTTAATCGCCGGCCCGGATAATCCGGCGTAGGCTCTGTCAAAAACGCTGCGACGTTCCCGAATATCAATTGCCATCGCTTGAATCGTATTGATTAGCGAGAGGCCGTCGGCCCCTTCGGCTTCACACATCCGTGCCATTTCCCTCAAATCCTTCGCCCCGGGAGAGAGCTTGACGAGCAGAGGCAGCGTGGTGGCATTGCGGACTGCGCGAACCACCTCTCGAGCCTGCTCATTCTCGATGCCGAAGGCAAGCCCGCCTTCCTTGATGTTGGGACAGGAGATGTTAAGCTCGATCATGTCGACGGCCCGTTTGCCGGCTGAGCGCAGCTTGCGGCTGGCTTCGGTAAGCAGCTCGGCGCCCTCCGCATATTCGCGTACAGTGCCGCCGCCGAGATTGACGATGACCGCTGTCCCGTGCGAAGTCATGTCGGATAATTCGTGCTCCAGAAAAGCCCGGATTCCCGGATTCTCCAAGCCGATGCTGTTCATGATGCCCGATGGCGTTTCATAGATCCGCGTACCCGTATTGCCAAGCCGCGGGGTCAGGGTCAATCCCTTGGAGACAATGCCACCGAGCTTGCGAAGCGGATACAGATCCGCATACGGTTTGCCGAAACCGAACGTGCCCGAGGCTGCTAATATCGGATTCGACAGCGGCACTCCCGCCAGTTCACAATCGATGGAGATCATTCCAGTTCACCTCCTTCGCCAGAAATACGGGGCCGTCGGTGCACGCCTTGCGGTTCGAACCCGCGGCAGTTAACGTGCAGCTGTTGCATGCCCCGATGCCGCAGCCCATTCGCTTCTCGATGGAAACGTGGAGCTTGGCGTTTGTACCTTCGGCTTTTTGCGCCAAGCTGTGCATCATCCCAACCGGGCCGCAGGCAAATATCGTGTCATAGCGGCTCGGGTCCACTGCATCGACGATGGTGCCGCCGGACTTCACCGTGACATCCCGGCTGATTTCGTGGAATCCGTTGACTCCGAAGGGAACGCCGGCGTATCCCAGATACACGCTGGCTTCGGGAATTTCCTTAGCTGCGAGCAGCAGCGGAGCCACTCCGATACCGCCTCCCACCAATGCCGTCCGTCCTTGGGGTTTAGGAAACCCTTGCCCGAAAGGCCCTTCCAGCTGTATTTTGTCACCCGCTTGAAGCGCCGACAGCAGCCACGTACCGGTTCCCTGCACGCGATATAAGAAGGAAACGGAATCCTCCGTCAGGTTATGAACGCTGATCGGCCGTGACAGCACGGGATAGGCATCCCAGCAGCGAAGCATGAAGAACTGTCCCATTCGTGCCGAATAGCTGCCTTGAACGGTAAGTCGATAGATGCGATGGGCCAGTCTGACATTTTGAATAACAAGGGCCACGTTCTCATTCTCCTCCCTTGGCGTACTTTTTCCGCCCGCTATGTTCCTTGCTACAGTATCACAGACAGATAAGGCTACCTGTGACATTTCTCATATTCGGGCGTTGCCGAGGCTTGATACTTTTTGTATACATAACGCTAGGCGAGAAAAGGGTGGGGATCATACATGAAAACACTAGTGATCGTTGCACATCCGGGTCTGCATGAGGGATCACGGATCAATCGCGAGCTAACCGAAACGGTGGGACATCATCCTGAGGTGACGGTGCATGACCTGTATCAGCGGTATCCGGATGGCATCATCGACATCGCGGCCGAACAGCAATTGCTGCTTCGGCATGACCGCATCGTGTTTCAATTCCCTTTCTGGTGGTACAGCTCGCCGCCTCTTCTGAAGCATTGGTTCGACGAGGTGCTGACCTTCGGATGGGCTTATGGCCCGGGCGGCGACAAGCTCCGGGGGAAAGAGTGGGGCGTGGCCGTGACGACCGGCGGAGCAGCGGAAGCCTATGGCAACGCAGGATATAACCGATACACGGTGGAAGAGCTCACCCGGCCTTTTGAAGTGACGGCCAGTCTGGTAGGGGCGGTCTACTTGCCGGTATTTACCGTGCATAATGCCATGCAGCTGACAGATGAAGAGCTGCGGCGTCATGCTGAGGATTTTGCGCTGCACGTGACAGGCGCGGTGAGGGCCGGATAATAAGTGGGGCTGAGTATCATTTTTCGATTCGGAAACGAAGGATACGGTTTTACAAAATGAAAAAAGCGAGATCAGGGATCTCGCTTTTTTTCGTATATATTGAGCTTCATAATCAGTTCGGTGGCGTATAAGCTACACCTTCTCCAACGTACCGGCCGAAATCTCTTCAATATAGTGGCAGGCCGCCTGATGGCCTCTGTGCTCATCGATTTCCCGAAGTAACGGCGCCTCGGATCGGCAGCGATCCGTGGCATACATGCAGCGGGTATGAAACCGGCAGCCGGAAGGTGGGTTGATCGGGGACGGAACATCCCCCTTGAGAATGATGCGTTCCTTCTTGCGGTCGGGATCCATTGTGGGGATGGCCGATAACAGAGCACGGGTGTAGGGATGCTGCGGGCGCCGGAAGAGGGAGTGTTTATCCGCGATTTCCACGATCGTCCCCAGATACATCACGATAATTCGGTCCGAAATATGTCGGACGACCCCAAGATCATGAGAGATGAACAGATAGGTCAGCTTGAATTCGGTTTGCAGCGATTTCATCAGATTGAGTACCTGTGCCTGGATGGACACGTCGAGCGCGGAGACCGCTTCATCACTGATGATCAGCTTGGGGTTCACGGACAAGGCACGGGCGATCCCGATTCGCTGCCTTTGTCCGCCACTGAATTCATGAGGGTACCGATTGGCTTGATAGGCGGCCAGGCCGACCGTTTCCAAAAGCTCAATGGCACGGGACCGACGATCCTTCTTTGGCACGACATTTTGGATGTCCATCGCTTCTTCGAGTACTTGGAGGGCTGTTTTTCTAGGATTAAGCGAAGCGTAGGGGTCCTGAAAAATCATCTGCAGGTCTTTACGCCTTCGGGTCATCTGCGCTTTGTTCAGGGTGAGCAGATCGGTTCCCTCGAACAGCACCTCGCCGGAGGTCGGTTCGTCCAGTCTCAGAATAGCCCGGCCCGTAGTTGATTTACCGCAGCCGGATTCGCCCACGATACTGACGGTTTCCCCCTCGTGCACAGAGAACGAAATGTCATCCACGGCTTTGACGACGTTGACGGTACGGCCCAGGATGCCGCCTTTGATCGGAAAATACTGCTTGAGGTTTTTGACGGTTAACAGCTCTTTGCTCATGACAGAACGTTCACCTCGCTTTCCGGTTCCCACTGATCGGTGTATTTCCAGCACCTGACTTGTTGGTTATCATCCAGTACCTGAAGCTCCGGCAGTTTGTCGTAACACAGCTTGGCTGCATGGGGGCAGCGTGGGGCGAAGCGGCAGCCTTCCTGCGGATCATAGGGGCTCGGAACCGAGCCCTTAATCGGCTCGAGCGTTTCTTTATCGATATCATGCCGCGGCAGCGAGTTCATTAGGCCGATGGTGTAGGGGTGCTTCGGATGCTTGAACAGGGTCCGCACATCGGAATATTCCACCACCTTTCCGCAGTACATGACCGCCACGTCATCGCAGGTTTCCGCGACGATGCCCAGGTCATGGGTGATAAAAATAATCGACATCTGCAGCTTCCGCTGCAGCTCCTTCATCAGCTCCAAAATTTGAGCCTGAATGGTCACATCGAGCGCCGTGGTCGGCTCGTCTGCAATGAGCAGATCCGGATTGCATGCCAGCGCCATGGCAATCATGACACGTTGGCGCATACCCCCGGACAGCTGAAAAGGGTACTGCCGGACTCTTTTTTCCGGGGAGGGGATGCCGACCAGCCTCAACATCTCGACGGCTTTGTCCATGGCTTGTTTTTTACTCAGATTTTCATGGATTTGATAGGCCTCCGCGATCTGGTCGCCGACGGTGAAGACCGGATTGAGCGAAGTCATCGGCTCCTGGAAGATCATCGAGATTTGATTGCCCCGGATTTTCCGCATCTGCCGGTCCGATTGTTTGAGCAGATTCTCGCCGTTATACAGGATTTCGCCTCCGACGATTCGCCCCGGATCAAAGATCAGCCGCAGGATGGACAGGGACAGTATGCTTTTTCCAGAACCGGATTCGCCCACGATCCCGAGCGTCCTCCCCTTGCGTACGGTTAGGCTGATATCATCCACGGCTTTCACTTCGCCCAGTTCGGTAAAAAAAGAGGTGCGCAGGTTCTTGATCGTCAGCAGATTTGATGCGTGCTCTTCCATCTGTCGTAGCTCCCTTCGCTTTCAATTGGTCTGACTGTATTTGCGATTATGAGGACTCTGGTTCCGCTATTTTTAATTTTCCGCTTTTGTGTGCATGGACTGAAAACGGCTCAGTTGGCCGCTTTAGCGTAGTTGAGGACTCTGGTTCCGCTATTACTTGATTTTCTGCCTTTTAGCAGCAGGTTGAGGACACCAGATCCGCTATTGCGAGATATTCCGGGATGAATCCGTGGTTTCGGGTACATTAACGGATCGTGTGTCCGCGTGGATTCGAAAATAGGTCGATTATCGGCAAATAGCGGATCGTGTGTCCGGACGGGCTCCCCAAACGGCTCGATTAGCAGATCGTAAGTGCGCACGGGCTACCCAACGGCTCAATTACAGTAATTAGTGGGTTGAATGTCCGCATGGATTCGAAAAATAGGTCGGTTATCAGCAAATAGCGGATCGTGTGTCCGGATGGGCTCCCCAAACGGCTCGATTACAGTAATTTAGTGGGTTGAATGTCCGCAGTGGCCCGTAACAACTTCAGTAAATCTCGGGTGTGCATGGACTTAAAACGGCTCAGTTGGCCGCATTAGCTAGTTGAGGACTCTGGTTCCGCTATTTTATTAAATTCCGCCTTTTAGCAGCAGGTTGAGGACACCAGATCCGCTATTGCGAGATATTCCGGGATTAATCGGTGATTTCGGGCGCATTAACGGATCGTGTGTCCGGATGGGCTACCCAACGGCTCAATTACAGTAATTAGTGGGTTGAATGTTCCGCAGTGGCCCGTAGCTTCTGTAATCTCGGGTGTGCATGGACTTAAAATGAGCTCAGTTGGCCACATTAGCGTAGTTGAGGACTCTGGTTCCGCTATTTCATTAAATTCCGCCTTTTAGCAGCAGGCTGAGGACACCAGATCCGTTATTGCGAGATATTTCAGGATTAGTCGGTGACTTCGGGCGCATTAACGGATCGTGTGTCCGCATGGACTCGAAAATAGGTCGATTATCGGCAAATAGCGGATCGTGTGTCCGGACGGGCTCCCCAAATGGCTCGATTAGCAGATCGTAAGTGCGCACGGGCTACCCAACGGCTCAATTACAGTAATTAGTGGGTTATATGTCCGCAGTGGCCCATAACAACTTCAGTAAATCTCGGTTGTACATGGACTTAAAATGAGCTCAGTTGGCCGCATTAGCGTAGTTGAGGACTCTGGTTCCGCTATTACTTGATTTTCTGCCTTTTAGCAGCAGGTTGAGGACACCAGATCCGCTAATGCGAGATATTTCATGATTAATCCGGGACTTCGGGCGCATTAACGGATCGTGTGTCCGCATGGACTCGAAAATAGGTCGATTATCGGCAAATAGCGGATCGTGTGTCCGGACGGGCTCCCCAAACGGCTCAATTACAGTAATCAGGGGTTTATAATATAAGTCCGCAATGGGCCCCAAACAGCTCGATGTTCGGCAGACAGTGAATCCCGCCGTGTCCGCCTACACTCAACCCGCGATCGACGAAAAATCGCCAATCAATCGAAATCAATGCGCTTGTTGAAGTACCGGTAGGAGATGTCCACGAGCAGATTCACGAGTACAAACATGATCGAGAGCACAAGCACGGTTGCCTGTACGACCGGGAAATCCCGTGCCCGGATCGAGTCGATGACGTACCGTCCCATGCCGTTCACGGCAAATACGGACTCGGTCAGCACCGCCCCGCCCAGCAGGCCTCCGAATTCCAGGCCGATGACGGTAATGACGGGAATCATGGCATTTTTCAAGGCATGCCGGTAGATGATGACGCGCTCCCGGACGCCCTTCGCCTGGGCGGTACGGATGTAGTCCTGGCCGATGACCTCCAGCATGCTGGACCGGGTCATTCGGGCAATAATCGCGGCGCCCCCGGTCCCGAGCGTGATCACGGGCAGGACGGTTTGCGACCACGTGCCCCAGCCGGAGGGACGGAACCAACCCAGATCCACGGCAAAATATTGGATCAGCATGAGCCCCAGCCAGAAATTCGGCATCGACAGCCCGAACAGGGCGATGAACATGACGCCGATATCGGCGGGGGAGCTTTTTTTGACGGCGGAGATGATGCCGGCCAGAATGCCGAGAAATACGGCCAGGATCGTTGAGTACACGGCAAGCTCAACGGTGATCCAGAACCGGCTTTTGAAAATTTCATCGGCGATGGGGCGGCTGCTGCGGATCGAATCTCCCAAATCCCCCTGAAGCAAGCCGCTGACGTAGTTCCAATACTGAAGCGGCAGCGGATCGTTCAATCCGAGGTTCTCGCGGATCTTCTCGACCTGCTCCTTAGGCGCCCCTTCCCCGATAATGACCTGCGCCGCATCTCCCGGAATGAGGTGCATCAGCAGGAAGACAACGATGGTCACGCCAATGACGACAGGTATCGTTTGAATCAGCCTTCGAATGGAATAGATGAGCATGGCCCGGCAGCTCCCTTCATTATTTTTTCATTTTCGGGTCAAGGACATCCCGCAAGCCGTCACCCAGCAGATTAAATGCGATGACAACGAACACGATCGACAAGCCGGGAAACAGGGCCACATGAGGGTGGTCCATGATATAGTTGCGCCCATCATTCAGCATGGCTCCCCACTCCGGCGTGGGCGGCTGCGCGCCAAGACCGAGGAAGGACAGGCCGCTGGCGGTCAGGATCGCTACCGCAATCCGCAGCGTCGCCTGCACGATGATAGGGGATGTGATATTCGGCAAAATATGCCCGAAGATGATTCGGCCGTCGCTGGCGCCCAGCGAACGCATGGCATCAACATATTCGAGCTTACGGACGGCCAGCGTGGAGCCCCGAACGACTCTGGCAAAGGTAGGGATCGAAAAAATACTGACGGCAATGATCACGTTGAACAGGTTTTTTCCAAGGACGCTGACAACCGCCAATGCCAGCAGAATGCCGGGAAACGCCAGCATGACATCGGTCACTCTCATAATGAGCGCATCCCATTTACCTCCGTAATAGCCCGAGATGATTCCGAGCACGACACCAAAGGCTGCACCGATGATCACCGAGATAAAACCGACCGAGAGCGTGAGACGCATGCCATGAATAATCCGCGTGAAAATATCTCGACCGTTGTGGTCCGTACCAAACCAATGGTCGGCGGACGGCTTCAGCAGTTTCGTAGAATAATCCACTTTGGTCGGATCATACTGGGTGAGCAGGGGGCCGAAAATCGCGATAAGGATCATCAGCAGGAGAAAATAGCCCCCGAATAAGGCCGCTTTGTTCTTCTTCAGACGGTGGTAGAAAGATTTCCATTGTACAAGGCGGGTTCCACTAGGGAGCGATTCTGGTGTTCTGGCATCAGCGGTCATGTTAGGCACGTGAAATCATCCTTTCTCCAAGTATGGATGTCAGAATTGGTGTCGTATAAACGTGAGGTAAATCTGGCTTCTTCTGGTATAAATATCAAATAGTAAAATATATGTTAACTGTGTATAAAATATTTTCCTATTTTGATTGAGAAGGGGGAGTTTGTTTCACATGACAGGTAATAGAAGATTCAAATGGCTTGTCTGCATTCTGGTCATGCTTACCGTACTGCTGTCGGCGTGCGGCAGTCCAAGCAAGAGCAGTAACCCGGAAACGCCGCCAAGCGGCACCAATACGCCGGCACCTGAACCGGGGGCTAAAGATCCTCCCGAAGGAACAACCGACACCGGTGCGAATGAGCTTGTGATTGCCTGGCTTTCTGATCCGCCATCCATGGACCCTCATATGTCGACGGACCAGCAAACGAGTGTAATGACAACGCATATTTATAACACGTTGGTGATTCATGATAAGGATCTGAACATTCAACCGGGGCTCGCCGAGAGCTGGAAGGCAATCGATGAATTGACCTGGGAGTTCAAGCTGAGACAAGGCGTGAAGTTTACGGACGGCTCTCCATTCAATGCAGAGGTGGTCAAAGCCAACATCGACCGTATGCAGGATCCGGAGGTAGCATCTCCGCGCGCTTCGCTTGTGGGCATGATTAAAGAGGTTAAAGTCGTTGACGAATATACGGTACAGCTCGTGACCGAGTATGCTTTCTCGCCGCTGCTTGCCCATCTGGCCCACTCTGCGGTCAGCATGGTTAGTGCGGAAGCCATCAAGCTGGATTACGAGAAGCTGAAGGCAGGCGAGAAGGCAGGCGCTTATCTGGCGCAGAACCCTGTTGGCACGGGCGTATTCAAACTAGAGAGCTGGAACCCGGGACAGGAAGTGAAGCTGGTAGCGAACGCTGATTATTGGGGAGATAAAGCGAAGGTTGAACGGGTCACGTTCAAAGTGGTGAGCGAAGAGGGAACGCGGATCGCGGAGCTGGAAACCGGTTATGCGCATATTATCGACCCGGTGTCGCCGAGCAGCATCAGCCGTATCGAGAGCACGGACGGCATGTCCTTGAACCGCCAGGCTTCGCTCAGCTTGTCTTATATCGGATTTAATAACAACAAGGAGCCGTTTAACGATGTGCGGGTGCGGCAAGCCTTGTCGATGGCCATCAATAAGGATGAGATCATCTCGGGCATCTACGAAGGCACGGGCATTCCTGCCGTCGGTCCGCTGGCACCGGACGTGAACGGCTATGATGCTACCGTTAAGCCGATCGAACATAACATCGACAAAGCGAAAGAACTGTTGAAAGAGGCCGGATACGAGGGTGGCTTCTCAACGACCATCTGGACCAATGACAACCCGGAACGAATTAAGATCGCCGAGTACGTACAATCCAAGTTGAAGGAATTGAACGTCGAAGTCAAAATCGAAGTGGTCGAGTGGGGTGCGTATTTGGCCCAAACCGCAGAAGGCAAGCACGACATGTTTGTTCTCGGCTGGTCCACGGTAACGGCCGATGCCGATTATGGCATGTATGAGTTATTCCATTCCAAGAATGTAGGGGAGCCGGGCAACCGTACCTTCACGAAGGATCCGGAACTGGATAAACTGCTGGATGCCGGGCGTAAAGAGAACGATCCGGAGCAACGCAAGCTCATCTATAAACAGGCGCAGGAGAAGCTGGTTGAGTTAGCGCCGATGCTGTATATCCATCATCAGGAGTATTTAAACGGAGTCAGCAGCAAGGTGGAAGGCTTCTGGCGGCATCCGAACGGCATCATGCAGCTGCACCAAGTGTCCATTCAGCCATAAGGATGTCCTGAAAGCTTTATAGCTTTGAATCGTCATGATATAAAGAGGATTTACAGCAAGAGGCTCCTATCCGGGGGCCTCTTTTTTGATGTTGTTCGGTGTTGGGACAGGAGATAGGGTTAACCAGCCAATGGTTCATGATCATCCTCGTCGGGCATCCGATAGATCATGCAGCTTGCGAGCGAAGGGAGTTGATGTGCTGTCTTGTTTTTTGATGTCAAAAGCATGTTGAAAAAATATTATATACGTTGACACGTATATACGTATTAGTGTATATTATGGCCATGAATACTTCAGCTATGCAATTAACCCTCTTCACGATCTCGGAGCCGAACCGCTTCAACATTGTTGAACTCTTAAAGCAAGGGTCGAGATCGGTCAGCGACATCGTAGAGGCTTTGGGTATCGGCCAGCCTCAAGTATCCCGCCATCTGCGGATACTGAACGAGGCCGGGCTCGTGAAAGTCCGCAAGAACGCACAGCAGCGCATTTATAGTCTCGAAGCCCAGCCGTTCCAGGAGCTGGACGTCTGGCTCGATTCCTTCAGCCGATTGTGGGAGGAGCGACTCGACAAGTTCGAGGACTATATGAGCGACTTTAACGGAGAGGAGAGTTAAGCCAATTCTTTTACTAGCTCCACAGGAAGATGCGGCTCTGCACGCAGAGCCGATTTCACAGATAGGAGGAATTCACATGGGCAGGAAGACCATCATCACGAAAGACCGGGAGCAGCGGAAGCTGACCGTGGAGCGTGTCGTATCGATACCTCTGAAGCTGTCCTGGCGGGGATGGACTCAGCCGGAACACATCGAACGCTGGTGGGGACCAAAAAACTGGAATGCCACGGTATATGAGATGGATGTCAGACCGGGCGGCGTATGGCGCTACAGACTGGCTCCCGATGCGACGGGAGAAGGGAAAGAAGCCTTCTGCAAGGCGACTTACTCCGAAGTGGCGGAGTTATCGAAGCTCGTCTATACGGATACATTTACCGATCAGGACTGGAACCCCGTTGCAGGCAGCGACATGTTGACCTCGGTTACATTCGAAGCAGTCAAGGATGGGACCCGATTAAGCATCATCACCCATTTTGCGAGCGAAGAGCAGCTTGAGGCTGCTGAAGGCATGGGAATGGTGGAAGGATACGCGGATACGCTGGAACGGTTTGAGAACGAAATAAGTTTGTACATAAAGGACAATAAAAGGAGAGATGATCATGAATTACGTGATGTCTAATGACGGTACCCGTATTTTTTATGAAAAGAAAGGGACTGGTCCGGCTGTCATTCTTGTAGCTGCCGCAGCTTCGGATCACAACGACACAACGCGTCTTGGAGAGTTTCTGTCTGAACATTTCACCGTCTACAATTATGATCGGCGAGGACGGGGCAGCAGTACGGATGCGGCTCCGTATGCCGTTGAACGTGAGATCGAAGATATCGATGCCCTTATTCAGGAGGCGGGCGGCAGCGCGTATGTATTCGGAAGTTCCTCGGGCGCTGTTCTGGCCCTGGATGCGGCGAGCAGACTTGGCGGCAGTAAAGTTAGTAAACTGTTTCTATATGAGCCGCCGCTTATCATTGACGACAGCCGTGCACCCGTACCGGCGGAATACGTGCAGCGTTTGAATGCGCTGATGGCCGGAAATCGGCGCAGCGAAGCCGTAGAATATTTCATGACAGCCGCGCTGGGGATCCCAGCGGAATATGTAGAATTCATGAAGGCAGATCCTTCTTGGCAGGTCATGGAGGGCATGGCGCATACATTGGCCTATGACGGCATGATTATGGGGAGCACGCAATCCGGTCAACCGCTGCCGACGGATCGCTGGGATGTCGATGTCCCGGTCATGGTGATGACGGGCGAGAACAGCGGAGCCATGTTCCATGGGGCCGCGAGCGCATTGGTCGACTTGCTCCCTCAGTGCGAGCACCGAATGCTGCCTGGTCAGGACCATTCTGCCGTCGTGATGGCGCCGGAAGTGCTGGCTCCCGAGGTGTCGGATTTTCTGTTGCCTTCGGCAAATCGAATTCCGGGATAAGCGTGCTTGGCTCATCAAGAAACCGTGACCCTTAGGGCCACGGTTTCTTTGTTTCCTGTTCCGGTCGAAGTATTTATTCGGTCTTCTCAAACGGCTCAATAAAATGATTAAAGGCGCTGGTGCGAAACAGGTCGCGCCGGAATACAAAATGGACTTTGGAGCTGCGGTAACGCTTGGGAATTTGGAAGGCCTGCAATTTCCCGGCATCCACCCAGTCCTGGACGGAAGAACGCGTTAACAGCGAGATACCCAGCCCGGCGGCCACACCGCCCATGATGGCTTCCAGCGTGCCAAACTCCATAATGTTCATGGGCCCCACATTCTCCTCATGGAGCCATTGCTCCAACCGTTTACGGTGGTAGCAGCCCTTGCCAAAGAACAGCAGCGGTTTGGTGAGCAAATCGCGAAGCGCAGCCTCCGTGGGTTCCGAGATGAGGACAAGCTCCTCGTCAAAGGCCCGGATTTCGTTAAAGTCCGGGTAATCCAGAGGTCCGCTGATAAACGCCCCGTCCAGTTCATATTCGTTCAGGGCTCGGATCAAGTCGGCCCTGTGGCCTGTAATCAATGACAGTTTCACATTAGGGTACCGTCTATGATAATCCAGCATGATACCGGGAAGATGTACCGCCGCTGTGGTTTCCGATGAGCCAATCCGCAGCGGCCCCGACGGTTCTTCCGAAAATTGCGTCGATTTCACGGCCTCGTCAAGCAAACGCGTAATCTGATCGGCATACTTGAGCAGATTACAGCCGGCCGAGGTTAAGGCAACGCCGCGACTGAGCCGATAGAAAAGGGGCGTGTTCAGCTCGGCTTCAAGCTGCCGGATTCTAGCGGTCACGTTCGATTGCACGTAACCCAGGCTTGCGGCAGCCTTGGTTATGTTTCCTTCACGGGCAACGGCCTGGAATATCTTCAGATCCCCACTCTCCACCTTAGCAGCCTCCTTATATCCATCATTCACAGTGATGGTTCGAATCTTATTTAATTATTTTACATGATACGAAGGTCGGAATAAACTGAGGATACACTTGGTTAAGGAGAGGGGAAATCATTGGCATGAGCAAACCGCGTATGCTGTTTCTGACGATATTTACGATGCTGGTCGCGGGACTAAATTTCCCGATCGGCAAAATTGCGCTGTCCTTCGGTTCCCCATTCGTGCTGCTGGCGATCCGGTTCGTGGGAGCGGGGCTTCTGATGCTGCCCTTCATTGTAAGACGGCCCCATCCCGGGAGCGGCGCTGCCTGGCTGAAGCTGGCCACGATCGGTCTGTTTCAATCGGCACTCGTGATGAGTGGCATCTACCTGAGCATGCAGACCATTTCCTCCGGCAGCTCCTCGGTTTTATCCTCCAGCAACCCGATCTGGTTCATCGTGTTCAGCTTCCTGATTTTCGGTATAAGGTACCGTCTTCTTCAGTGGGCGGGCGTAATCATCGGTTTTGTCGGCGTGTTCATTACGCAAGGCTTGGAGATGCAGATGGAGAGCGGATTCTGGTTTGCGTTGGGCGCGGGGATGGCTTGGGGCATGGCGACGCTGCTAAGTTCCCGTTGGGGCAAGGAGTTTGACGCTTGGGTCATGGCTGCCTATCAGATGCTGATCGGAGGCATCCTCCTGCTCATCGCAAGCCCGCTGCTGGAGCAGCCGCATTTTGTATGGGATGAATCTCAGATCTTGAAGGAGCTCTTTGTTCTGGGCTGGATGATTCTGATGAGCTCGATTGCCCAATTCGTCACTTGGTATTATGTGCTGCGCAACAGCGATCCCAATAAAGCCAACGTTTATCTATTCCTCATTCCCGTGTTTGGCGTATTATCCGGATGGCTTATACTGGGCGAGCAGCTGCACTGGTACACTTTGGCTGGCACAGTGTGCATTGGGCTTGGCATTTATCTGGTGAACCGGCCTGGACGAGTGGACGCCACAAAGGATCCATTCATGATCAAGGAGCGGTGCGGTACCGTATAAAGGGCAAGAATTGTAATATAATCGAATTTAGCAGGTCGCGACGATGCCATTCGTGCGGCCTGCTTTTTGCCATGACATGCAAAGGTTTTCTGGCCTGAGCAGGTATCACGATAAGTTATGACAAGGGGAAAATCGAAGAAAAATCTTGTCCCAGCAAAATAAGTAAATTTTATTAAAAATAAATCCATGTTATATTAAATTTACTAACGCCTTTGGAGAGGGGATAGGATTCATGAGTGGTTTGAAGGAAATTGCAAAGCTCGCGGAGGTCTCGGTGTCTACGGTGTCCAACGTGCTGAACGGGCGCAAGAACGTGGGGCGGGAGACGAGGGAGCGGGTGCTGAGGTTATGCTCGGAGCACGGCTATTTTCCGCATAAGTCAACCAAATCCGATAAAAGCAACACGATTATATTCGTCTTCAGCGACTTTGATCGCGATTATTATTTAAAAATCATCAAGGGGATCAGCCATTGCCTCACGGAGAATGGATACGACCTCATCATCTGCACGAATAAATCCAGCACCAATTTTATGCGCAGCAAGTTTGCAAGCGGTACCATAAGCCTCGACCGGAACATGACGGACGAATATTTAGTCTCGGTAGCCACGCCGCAGTTCCCCGTCGTTCTCATGGACCGGATTATCGATAACGAGTATGCCAATACCAAAAGCGTGATCGTGGACAATTACCCCGTGATGTGCGAAATGGTCCAGGCGCTGGTGGATAAACAGTTCAGAACCTTTGGATACATTGGCGGACTGGAGTTTACCCTGGATCATAAGGAACGCTTCGCCGGATTTATGGATACGCTTTCGAAGAATGGCATCGCGTTTGACAGGCGGAATTACTTCCATGGCGATTACAGCGAGGAAAGCGGATATCAGGCGGCCAAGATCCTGATCCTTAGCAACGCATTGCCGGAAGTGCTGGTCTGCGCTAACGACAATATGGCTCTGGGCGCAATCAAAGCTTTGGAAGAGAACGGCATACGGGTGCCGGAGGACATATCGATCACCGGCTTCGATAATTCGGACGCGGCGGCGATGGCCGGCTTGACGACCATTGCCATCCCGCGTTATGAAAGCGGTTATTTGGCGGCGAAGGAGCTGCTCGAGATGATCAAGGGCACGACGGGCAAGGAGCCCTTTAAACTGAATGCCACGATCCAGTGGAGAAAAACGGTGAGATAAACTTTATTTTTACAACTAGTAAAATATCATAGATTTTACTAGTTTTTTTACTTAGTATTTTTATGAAAACGTGTACATTTTTTATTGACATTCTAGGTAAACCGCCCTATGATGGGTTTGTAAACGTTTTACTTTATAGAGTCCTTGAGGGGGAGGCGTGTCACTTGAAAAAAGTAAAAAAGGTATTGAGCATACTTACGGCAACGGCTTTGGTTGCGACACTCGCGGCCTGCGGCGGTACATCTGACAAAGATTCTGGAGCAGCAGCCGGAGGAGATGGGGGAGATAAGCTGAAGAAGATAACCCTCTTCCAATCGAAAGTCGAAATTACGGAACCTCTTGAAGCCTTGGTTAAAACCTATAAAGAAGAAACCGGCAACGAGGTTGAGGTATGGGGTGCCGCGGGCGATGCTTATTCGCAGCAGCTGGTGGCGAAGCTCAGCAGCAACCAGGGCCCAACGATATTCAGCGTGGCTCCTGGACCCGAGTCCGAGAAGCTGAAGTCCTATTTTTCCGATTTGAGCGGTGAAGAGTATGTTAAGAACATTGCGCCCGACATGGAATTGAAGGTCGAAGATAAGACCGTCGGCGTTCCGTACGGCGTAGAAGGCTTCGGTCTCGTATATAACAAGGATCTGGTGGATCCGGCCAACATGAAGGACCTGGACTCCTTCACCAAGACGCTGGAGCAGCTGAAGGCTGACGGCAAGAACGGTTTGAGCCTGTCCCAGGAGGCTTACTTCCTGATCGGACACATCATCAACACGCCGTTTGCGCTTCAATCCGATCCGCTGGCCTTCATCGACCAGCTGAACAAGGGCGAAGTGAAGATGGCCGACACGAAGGAGTTCCAGGAATGGGCGAAATTCATGGATGCCATCAAGGCCAACACCAAGAATCCGCTGGAAGTGAAATACGATAGCCAGATGGGCGACTTTGCAACGGAAAAAACGGCTATGGTGCATCAGGGCAACTGGAGTTATTCCATGCTTGCGGACTTCGGCGATTTCGGCTCCAAAGTCGGCATGATGCCGTTCCCGCTCGCCGGCAACGATAAGATCGCCGTAGGCGTCGCCAGCTACTGGGTCGTCAACAATCAGGCGGACGCTGAGGAAGTCAAAGCCGCAAACGCTTTCCTGAACTGGCTCTTCACGAGCGAGACGGGCAAGAAGGCCATTGTGGACGATTTCAAATTCATCCCGGCTTTAACGAACATTGAAGCAGGCGATCTGGATCCGTTGTCTCAAGCGGTGCACGAAGCAACCACGAAGGGCGAGACGATCACTTGGGCGCTGAACTACTTCCCATCGGGTATCATCACCAACGATTTGGCTCCGGCTACGCAGGAGTACTTCATGAATCCGGGCATGACAGGCGAGCAGTTCCTGCAGAAACTCGATGAAGTATGGGCGAAAGCATCGAAGTAATCTAATTGAAGCCGAAAGGCAATCATCTGACATCACAATTCCATGAAAACGAAAGCCTAGCCTCAGACGTTCTGATGATGAGCGTTAGGCTTTTGTTTTTTCTAACACGACTTCAAGGTTTGATGCCGCCTTGCGGGAATCATCCGGAACGGAAAGAAGGTATGGATTATGAGCAAAAGAAAGGATAAAGCCTGGTTTGCCCTGTTTACGGTGCCGCTTCTGTTTATTTTCACGACCGTGGTCATCATCCCGTTCATTATCGGGATCGTGTACTCCTTCGTCAATTGGGACGGCATTCCGGCGAATCCGAAAGTATTCGTAGGGTTCGACAATTACGTTCAGCTGTTCCAGGACGACCGATTCCTGTCATCGGCTTGGCATACGGTTCAATTCACGCTGCTCGCGCTGGTATGCGTCAACGTACTGGGACTGGGCTTTGCGCTGCTGGTGACGACAAAGCTCCGCTCGAGAAATGCGGCGCGGACGATGTTTTTCATGCCGAACCTGATCGGCGGCCTGATTCTGGGTTACATCTGGCAGTTTATTTTTACGGATGCGTTCAGCTTCCTGGGCGAGAAGACCGGATTCGACAGCGTGTTCTTTAACTGGCTGCTGCATCCGCAGTTTGCGCTGTATGCGATCGTTGCGGTATTCACCTGGCAGCTGGCAGGTTATACGATGATCATCTACATCGCGGGCATCCAGGGGATTCCGGATGAACTGATGGAAGCGGCGAAGGTCGATGGCGCCAACCTGTGGCAGCGACTGAAGAGCATCGTGTTCCCGCTGTTAATGCCTTCGTTCACGATCTGTCTGTTCCTGACGCTGTCCGGGGCGTTCAAAATCTATGACGTGAACCTGTCGTTGACCAAGGGCGGTCCGAGCAATGCGACGGAGATGTTTGCGATGAATATTTTCAACGAAATTTTCGCTTACGGTAATTATGGATTAGGTCAGGCAAAAGCGATCATCTTCTTCCTGATTGTGGCCGGACTCACGCTGACGCAAGTCATCATCACGAAGAGAAGAGAGGTGCAGATGTAATGAAGAAATCAGGCAAATGGCTGCTCGATATCCTGCTGTTCCTCGCCTCGCTGGTCTTCTTGTCTCCTGTCTTCATCATGCTGATCAACTCCTTTAAGGATCGTGCCGAGCTGTATGAGAATGCGCTTGCGCTGCCTTCTTCCTTCAGCTTTGAGTATTATAAATCCGCGATGGAGAAGATGAATTTCTTCACGGCACTAGGTAACTCGCTGTATGTCACCGTCATCTCGGTGATCATCGTCATCGTGCTCGCCTCCATGACGGCATGGATGCTGGTACGGACGGACAATAAGCTGAGCAAGGTCATTTTCTTCACGTTTGTGGCGACCATGCTGATTCCGTTCCAGACGCTGATGATGCCGCTGATGCAGGTGATGGACTGGATTCGCACCAATCTGCACATTCCGATGCTCAACACCCATGAGGGCTTGATCTATATGAACGTCGGCTTTACGTCCAGTATGGCGGTCTTCCTGTACCACGGGTTCATCAAATCCGTGCCCGTCGCGCTGGAGGAGGCGGCTACGCTTGACGGCTGCTCCAAGCTGGGCGTGTTCTGGCGGATCGTGTTCCCGCTGCTGAAGAACATCAGCGTGACCATCGCGATCCTGAACGTCATCGCGCTGTGGAACGACTATCTGCTTCCATCGCTGACGCTGTCGGACAAAGGGCTGCGGACAATCCCGCTCTCGACCTTCTATTTCTTCGGAGAATTCACGATCGTGTGGAACCAGGCGATGGCCGGCCTGACGCTGACGATCATCCCGGTTGTCATTTTCTACGTTTTCGCGCAGAAATACATTATCAAAGGGATTGCCGCAGGTGCTGTGAAATGAGGCGGATCATTACGAGAGCCGACGACTATGCTTCAAGCCGTTCCGCCAATGCTGCGATTGCCAGGACCGTTGAGGCCGGATTCATCAAAAATGTGTCCATTATGGCGCCCGGTCCTTATCTTGCCGAGGCCGCGCAGCTGCTGGCGCATCGCAAGGACATCTGCTTCGGCTTCCATATGACGCTGAACGCCGAATGGGATAACGTACGCTGGGGACCTGTTGCCGCGAAGGAACAGGTTCCTTCGCTTGTCGATCGGGCCGGGTACTTCTATCAGGACCCGAGCTTGTTTCAACATCATTCGCCTTCGCTGCAGGAGATCCTTATGGAGTGCGAAGCGCAGCTGGATAAACTGACTGCGGCTGGCTTCAACATTTCTTACGCGGATTCCCATATGCTGCCCGAGCGCTTCATTCCCGGGCTGCAAGAGGAGCTGGACCGCTGGATGGAAGCGAAGGGGCTCATCAACCACCGATATTACTACAACTTTTTCCCTGGCGGCGTTCCGGACGGGGCCGAGTCGTTTGAAAGGGTGCTTGGCGGCCTGACGGACGAACAGTACTTCTTCCTGTCCCATCCGGCGCTGTATTCGGAGGAAATGGTGCAGTGCGGCAATGCTCAAGTGGATGGGGAGGAGCTGGCACGAGGGCGTGATCAGGAGGCCGCTTTCCTTGCTCGGGAGGACTTGAACGAGATTAGCGAACGTTGGGGCTTCCGTGCCGTGCGATATGATGAAGCGGCGCCGATATCTGGTGTATAATGGAAGGGTCATGATGAATTTATCTTGTTATACAGGGAGAGGCGGAATAGGATGAACACGAACACGGTTCGATTATTGCCAAGAAGTACCCCCGAAAACCAAGGAATCTCATCTCAGTCGATCAAACGTTTTATCGGCTCGATTCAGGAGAAGGAGCTTGAGCTGCACAGCTTCATGCTGGTTCGGCACGGGCATTCCGTCGCGGAGGGCTGGTGGAAGCCGTACGGCGCGGACAAACCGCATATGCTGTTCTCGCTAAGCAAGAGCTTTACCTCTACCGCGATTGGACTCCTGGTCCAGGAGGGCCGGATTACGCTGGAGGATCGGGTGATCGGCTTTTTCCCGGAAAACAAACCGGAGGATCCGTCCCCGAATCTGTCCGCGATGACGATACGCGACTTGCTGACCATGGGCACGGGACATGCCCAGGAGCCTGCCATCCAGTCCGATATTTGGGTGGATGATTTCTTCAAGCAAGCAGTCGAGCATGAACCTGGAACCCACTTTGTATATAACAGCGCAGCGACGTACATGCTCTCGGCCATTCTGCAGAAGGTCACCGGCATTACGCTGCTGGATTATTTGCAGCCCCGTCTGTTCGAACCGCTCGGCATTCAGGGGGCTGCATGGGAAAGCTGCCCGCAGGGAATCAACACCGGCGGCTGGGGTCTTAAGCTGAAGACCGAGGACATCGCCAAGTTTGGCCAGCTCTATCTTCAGAAGGGAGAATGGGATGGCCGGCGCCTGATTCCGGAGGCTTGGATTGAAGAAGCGACCTCCAAGCAGATATCCAACGGACCTGCGGATTCCTCTTCGGACTGGACCGAAGGATACGGCTATCAATTCTGGATGTGCCGCCATGGAGCATACCGCGGCGACGGCGCGTTCGGACAATTCTGCATCGTGTTCCCGGAGCAGGATGCAGTCCTGGCGATTACCTCCGGCCTTGGAGATATGCAGGCCGTGCTGAATGAGGTATGGGAGCATTTGCTGCCGGCGATGGGAGCAGATCCGCTGCCGGCCGATGCGGACGCGGCCTCATCCCTTGCCGGAACGCTGCAAGCGCTTAAGCTGGATCCGCCAAGCGAGAAGGCTTTATCTCCGATTGAGAAGGACGTATCCGGGATCGTCTATGATCTCGAAGAGAACGAGGAGAAGCTGCATTCGTTCTCCGTCCGGTTTGAAGAGGATGGCGGGGTGATGGAGCTTACGGGGGAACATGGCGTCAACTCGATTGCCCTTGGCCGGAGCGAGTGGAAGTCGGGAACCACGAAGCTGATCATGATGACGGATCAAGCGTATGCTGCCTCCATGACCTGGAAGGATGACCTGACGCTGCAGCTGACCGTCAGGCTGACCGAGACGCCGTTCTACTTAACGACGGAATGCACCTTCAGCGAAGAAGGCATTCATCTTGCCTACTGGATGAACCAATCCTTCGAAGGCAAGGTGGTCCGGGAGATGAAGGGCAAAGCCAGGGCATAATGCCGACAAAACAAGGTACAGTAAAAACCTCTCCATGATCATGGAGAGGTTTTTTTGGCATGCGGTATTCAGAACCGTTCCGACACCACCTTCGGCTGCGTGAACAAGAGCAGGTAGTCGCGGCCGCCGGCTTTGGAATCCGTTCCGGACATATTGAAGCCGCCGAACGGGTGGGTGCCCACCAAGGCGCCGGTGCATTTCCGGTTCAAATACAGGTTGCCGACATGGAAATCGCGCCGTGCCTGCTCCAGATGCGCGCGGTTGTTCGAGATCACCGCGCCGGTCAGCCCATAATCGGTATTATTGGCGAATTGAATCGCTTCGTCGAAGGAGGCCGCCTTCGTGAAGGCCACCACCGGGCCGAAGATTTCCTCCTGGGAAATACGGGCAGTGCTGTCCACATCCGCAAAAATCGTAGGCTGAATGAAATACCCCTCCGGATCGCCCGAGAATCCGCCGAGTACCAGCTTGCCTTCGCTTTTCCCGATTTCGATATAGTCGAGAATTTTACGGTACGCCTTATCGTCGATGACGGGTCCCACCTGAGCCTCGGCATGGGAGGGGTTTCCGATCACCAGCTTCTTGGAGCGCTCGATGACCTTCTGCAGCACGGTATCATAGACGTCCTCATGCACGATGGCTCTGGAGCAGGCGGAGCATTTCTGGCCGGAGAAGCCGAAGGCCGAAGCGGTAATCGCATCCGCAGCAAGGTCCAAATCGGCTTCGTTGTCCACGATGATGGCGTCTTTCCCGCCCATTTCGGCGATGACGCGCTTGATCCATCGCTGCCCCGGCTGCGTCTTGGCCGCACGCTCTTGAATCCGCAGTCCAACGTCGCGGGATCCCGTAAAGCTGACAAACCTGGTCAATGGGTGATCCACCAAATAATCGCCCACTTCCTGACCCGGACCGGGCAGAAAGTTAACGACACCCGGAGGCAGGCTGACTTCTTCAAGAAGCTCCACGAATTTGGCGGCTATGACCGGAGTGGTGCTCGCCGGTTTCAGCACAACGGTGTTGCCGGAGACGATGGCCGCCGTGGTCATACCGGCCATAATCGCGAGCGGGAAGTTCCAAGGCGGAATGACGATGCCGACGCCAAGCGGGATGTAATCGAGATGATTCTCTTCCTCCTCGTGGACCGTCAGCGGCTGGGGTGCGCTCAGGCGCTGCATCTCGCGTGCATAGAACTCCATAAAATCGATCGCTTCGGCAGTATCCGCGTCCGCTTCGGCACGCGTCTTGCCGGCTTCGAGGGTCATCAGCGCGGAGAACTCGAGCTTGCGCCGCCGCATGATCGCCGCGGCCTTGAACAGGTAGCGTGCCCGCTCGTTCGCCTCGGTGTGCTTCCACGTCTCAAAAGTACGCGCCGCCGTTTGAATGGCTTGCTCGGCAAGCTCGGTATCCGCTTGGGACACGACGCCGATGACTTGGCGTTTGCGCGACGGATTGACCGACTTTGCGGTACGTTCCGTATGGATTTTGGCACCGCCGATAACCAAGGGGTACGATTGGCCAAGCTCGGCTTCGACCCCGGATAACGCCACATCGTATAACTTGTTGTTCCACTCGTTGTTGAAGTCCATAAACGGTTCGTTCCGAAAAGGTGCTCGCATGGGGAGGCCCCTCCTTAACATGATATGAATCGAAGCTTCAGGCCAATGGTCCAGCTGCGGATCGTCATGGTGGCATGGTTAGCATCTCCTGGTGAAAACCTCTATTTAAATATGTATGTCTTCCTGCATGCCGTCATGATTTTTGCATATGAGTTAGATAGAGTGCATTTTGGTTTACCTTGCAAAGGGGGCGCGCGCATGGACGGAACCGAGCTGTACCGTAAAGTGATCCTGACGGTGTCCGGCAATAAACTCGTGAAATGGCTGTCGATCAAGTACGGCCGGAAATTGGCTGGCCGATTCATTGCCGGCGATACCTTGGATGAGGCGCTGGACGAAATCGAGAGGCTAAACGCGAAGGGCATTCTCGTTACGCTGGATCATTTGGGGGAGGGCATTACGACGCTGGACGAAGCGGCCGGGTACCGAGAGGAATATTTGAAGCTGGTGGAAGGGATTGCGAAGCGCGAAGTGCAATCGAACGTATCCTTGAAACCGACGCAGATGGGCATGGCCCTGGACCCCGAGAAGGCTTACGAAAACATCAGGTCGGTGGTAAGAAAGGCTAAAGAGCACCGCAACTTCGTTCGCCTGGACATGGAGGATTCGCCGTATACCCAGGCAACCATCGATATGACGCTCCGCCTTCATAAGGAGGGGCTGACCAATGTGGGGACCGTGATGCAGGCCTACTTGTTCCGTACGGAGGAGGACGTGAAGAACTTGTTAAGGGCCGGCGTTAATCTGCGGCTGGTGAAGGGGGCGTACAAAGAGCCGGGAACCATCGCCTTTCAGCAGAAGCGGGAGGTCATTGACAACTACAAGAAATTGGTCAAAATGCATTTCGACCAAGGAGCCTACGTCGCGATTGCCTCGCATGATGACAACATCATCGACTGGGTGAAGGTATTTGCCGAGCAGAGCCGCATAGACAAACAGGACTATGAATTTCAGATGCTGTACGGACTGCGGATGAACGATCAAGCAGCGCTTGCGCAGGACGGCTACCGTATCCGGTGTTATATGCCCTATGGAACGATGTGGTACCCGTATTTCACCCGGAGGCTGGCGGAGAAGCCGGCCAATCTGATGATGGTGCTCAAAAATATGTTCAAGTGAGCGGGATCCGATTGAAGAACCCCATCAAAATGCCTGATGAAATAAGTGGCGTTTTGACGGGGTTCTTCATGGTTTCAAAAAACATCAGGCTGCTTAGAAGTGCCCAATCCAAAGGAAACGGGGACATTAGCTCTCTGTAGCTGCTGTCCCTAGAAATGATAATACGACTCCGAGCAATCCATCAGGAAGGAGCGCTCGAGCGGCAGTCTGCCTAACCGCTCCCGGGTGACGTGCCGATGCAGGTTGATCTCCAGATCGGCGAGGGCCGATACAGCAAGTTGCATCCGTGCGGATCCCCACTGCTGCTGCTGCTTTCGGGCATAGCGAAGGGCCTCAGTCACGGACATGCCTCTCAGCCTTGAGAAGACGGATGCCCAGCGGACCAGGTCCGAAAATTCTCTCGTTCTTGGCAGGGCATATTCGACATATCCTGCCGCGTCTTTGCAGCTGACTTTGAACAAGCCGCAGTTCCAGCCATGATCGCTCCATGGGATAAAGCGTTCGGCCGAGCCCCGGTCGAAACGAAATATCTCCATATGGCCGATAGTCTCTTCACCTAATGCAGGCACTGCGGTTTCGATGACGGGTGTAAGCGCTGCCTCGATGAGTTTCGTCATGATTTGATCTACGCTCCTTTATAAGAATGTTATATGCACGGCAAATAGGCCTGGTGAGCAGAGAAACCCCGCTCTCCAGGCCTATTTATGGTTAGAGCCCCAATTCCGGCGGCCGCTATGCCAAAGCTTGGATGGTATTCTCTCTCAACAACGCGCCTACGAGGTTAGCTGACGGATTCGGACTGAGAGCACCCTACCGCTGGGCCCTTCGATCCTAGGCGCAGCGGATTCACCCCATTCACCAATCGAAGACTGGTGACTTTGGTTCCCCCGTCTCCCGGTCTGTCGGGAGCTCGGCGTATCACGTGTTTCGAATAGATGGATGAATCATACGCCGGAGGAAACGAAAAGTAAATGACCGTATGGGACGAATAGATTCCGAAATGTGATGAAAACGGTAAAAGAAAACGCGTACAATCAGCCGTGTCATCTATTATCGTGGCAAAATCTCGGTATCTCGTTGGATTGCGATAAATAAGAGAAAACAAGAGAAATACATAGTATAGAGCAGTATTCGGAAGATAAAGACGAAATACTGCTTGGTTCCTGTTCGACATAACGCCAGATGTGTTTTTGCTCACATTTACATCCTGCAGGGCCGGACGTATGATACGAACTATGAATTGACGGTCATCAACGACCAAGGCATACGGGCAGCCGTTTCATGAAGGTCTAAAGGCAGTGTGAGAGCTGCCCCTAAGCCTTTATGGATCGATGGCGAAGGCACCATGGGCCTTGCTGAGATTTGAAGGTAGAGGCGACTCTCACCGCGTGAACCTCCTGTTGCTGTGCTGTTATGCCCAGTCTGGATGACAAGTCAATGGCTAATAGAATAACATGCTACTCGTTTTTAATTTTCGCTGAGTCCTTGAATGGAAAAGGAACGGGGGAACCAGTCGGGAGATGAATCTGATCTCTCTGGGGTGAATCCTGTAGACAAGATAACGGTCTATGGGTAGGGCGACTCTCACGCCCGAATCCGTCAGCTAACCTCGTAAGCGTATCGAGAGAGGCAACGATTGTCGTGGACTTGGGCCACGGTGTATTTCACCGTGTCCTGTAAGAAGCCTGCGGGAAGAGTTCTTCTCTTTCCGCAGGCTTCTTTGTTGTTGCCTTCTCTTTCTGACCTTAGGAGGAGAAACGAAGATGGAGAAACCACAGGAATTCATCCTGGTATCCGCGCCGAACAAGGCAGGGGAGGAATTCGTCCGCCAGCTGATTCACAAACGTGTTCCGTTTGCGGCCATAGCCAACAACCGGGCTGAGCAGCAGAGGCTGCGAGAACTGGGCTGCAAACCCATCATTTTGATTGATACAAGAGACGAGCAGACCTGGATCATTCCCGAGTTTCCCGTCGGCAAGGTGTTTCTGTTCGAAAGCAGCTTGAATCTGTGCTGCCGCTATTTGCGGATCTGCCGGACATGGACCTCGGAGTCGATTTACGTGATCACCCATTCCGGCAATCCGCGCTTGATATACAAAGGGCTGGGTGCCGATGTGGTGCTTCATACGAATCATCATCAGGTGTCCTTTCTGATGGCATCCGTTATGAGCTAAGTGTTTGGACTGACGTCACAAGAGCGTAGGGGAGGTTACATTCATGCAGGATTTAGTTATGGTGCTCATTTTGGGAGGAACCTACGGACTGCTCATGCTGTTTATGTCCTGGTGCGGGCGCGTGGTTTCGGAACCGGAGGCTGATCAGCCGTGATGATCATGTTGATATTCACGATTTTTATTTTTCTCTATTTGATTTATGCGCTGATTCACCCTGAAAAATTCTAGGGAAACGGCTGAAGGAGGAAGGCATTCGTCATGGGCATTTTACAAATTGCCATCGTTATACTCGTTCTGGTGCTGCTGGTCAAGCCGCTGGGAACTTATCTATATCAGGTGTTTCGTTATGAAAGCAATGGTACGGACAGATGGTTCTCCTGGGCGGAGAAACCGATCTTTGCTCTGATCGGCTTGAAAGAACGCAAGGGGATGACATGGAAAGGATATGCCGTCAGCTTTGTGTTAACGAATATCGTGCTGGTTGCGGCGGGCTACTTGATTCTGCGGCTGCAGAAGGTGCTGCCGCTGAACCCGAACGGCATCGGCCATATGGAACCGACCTTGTCGTTCAATACGATGATCAGCTTCATGACCAATACGAATCTTCAGCATTACAGCGGGGAGTCGGGATTGTCTTATCTGGCCCAGATGGCCGTCATTACGATGATGATGTTTACGTCCGCGGCGACCGGGCTGTGCGTGGCGATTGCTTTTATCCGGGCGGTGACCAGCAAGGGCACGACCGTCGGCAACTTTTTTGAGGACTTCGTTAAGGCGCATACCCGGGTATTCATTCCGGCTGCTTTCATCATTGCGATGGTGCTGGTGGCGCTGCAGGTGCCGCAGACCCTGAAGCCTACGCTCAGCGTCACGACGCTGGAAGGAAGCGAGCAGCAAATAGCGGTGGGTCCGGTGGCCGCGCTCGAATCGATCAAGCATCTGGGCACCAATGGGGGCGGTTTTATGGGGGCCAACTCGGCGCATCCGTTCGAGAACCCGTCCCCGCTGACCAATGTGATCGAGATTCTGTCCATGTGGAGTCTCGGGGCGGCGCTTCCTTACACATTTGGTTTGTTCGCGAAGAGCCGTAAGCAGGGCTGGATCATATTCTCGGTAATGATGACCTTGTTTATCGGCTTCCTGTCCTTGAACTATGCCGCGGAAACCAACGGCAACCCGGCATTAAACCAGCTGGGCATCGACGCCTCGCAAGGCAGCATGGAGGGCAAGGAGGTCCGGTTCGGGATCGCCCAATCCTCCCTGTTTACGACGGTGACAACTGCGGCCACGACCGGGTCGGTCAACAACATGCATGATACGCTCACGCCGCTCGGCGGGATTTCGCCGTTGTCCCTGATGATGCTGAATTCCGTTTTTGGCGGAAAAGGCGTCGGGCTGATGAACATGCTCATGTACGCGATCCTGGCGATGTTCCTGGCCGGTCTTATGGTTGGCCGTACCCCCGAATTTCTCGGCAGAAAAATCGAGGCCCGGGAGATGAAGCTGATCGCGATTGTCATTCTGGTACACCCATTGATCATCCTTGCTCCGACGGCGCTCGCGCTCATGACGGATGCGGGACAGGCGGGCATTGCCCATTCGGGCTTTCACGGCATCTCGCAGGTGCTTTACGAATACACGTCATCCGCTGCCAATAACGGCTCCGGGTTTGAGGGCCTTGCGGATAACACGCCGTTCTGGAACATCAGCACCGGACTGGTCATGCTGATCGGGCGCTATATTTCGATGATTGCCCTGCTGGCGGTGGGCGGCTCTCTGATGCGGAAGCAGTGGGTTCCCGAGACGCTCGGAACGTTCCGGACAGATAATAAGCTTTTTGCCGGCATTCTCATCGCGGTGGTCCTGATCATCGGTGCCTTGACCTTCCTGCCTGTGCTGGTGCTGGGACCGATTGCCGAGCATCTGACGATTCGTTAAATAGAAAAGGTGGCCTATTACCATGAATAATACGAGAAAAAAAGCGATGTCCCAAGAGATGGTCCGTCAGGCGCTGAAGGACAGCTTCACGAAGCTGAATCCCGTCCTGATGATGAGAAATCCGGTCATGTTTGTCGTGGAGGCCGGGACTCTGGTTGTGCTGCTTATGACGATATTTCCGTCCTATTTCGGTACCGAGGGCAGTATCGGATTTAACCTGACCGTGTTCGTCATCCTGCTGTTCACGCTGCTGTTCGCAAACTTCGCAGAGGCGCTTGCCGAAGGGCGCGGCAAGGCGCAGGCCGATTCCCTTAAGCAGTCGAAGCAGGAAATGACGGCTCGCAAAGTGATGGAGAACGGCGGGGTACAATCCGTGTCGTCCACGGCTCTGCGCAAAGGAGATATCGTGATGGTCGCGCAGGGCGAGATGATTCCCGGGGACGGGGAAGTGATTGCGGGCCTTGCATCCGTTGACGAATCGGCGATTACCGGGGAATCCGCCCCCGTCATTAAAGAAGCCGGCGGCGATTTCAGCTCGGTCACGGGGGGGACCCGGGTTGTCAGCGATACGATCCGCATCCGGATTACAAGCGATCCGGGGGAATCGTTTATCGACCGGATGATCTCGCTGGTCGAAGGGGCCTCCCGGCAGAAGACGCCAAACGAAATTGCGCTGAATACGCTGTTGATCGTCTTAACGCTGATCTTCCTGATCGTGGTTGTGACGCTGGCACCGATCGCGAAGTATCTTGGCATCGAGTTGACCGTTCCGGTGCTGATCTCGCTGCTGGTATGTCTGATCCCGACCACGATCGGGGGGTTGCTGTCAGCGATCGGGATTGCCGGCATGGACCGGGTAACGCAGTTCAACGTGCTGGCGATGTCCGGCAAAGCGGTTGAGGCCGCCGGTGACATCAACACGATGATTCTGGATAAGACGGGTACCATTACGTTTGGTAACCGGATGGCCAGCCGGTTGATTCCCGTCGGCGGCGAGTCGCTGGCATCGGTGTCCCAGTGGGCCGCGGTGAGCTCGCTGCAGGATGAGACGCCGGAAGGACGGTCGGTGTTGGAGCTGCTGAGGAAGGAAGGTTTCGCAGTGGATGAGGGCATGGCGGATGGGGCGGAATTCATCGAATTTAAGGCGGAGACCCGGATGAGCGGCATGGACCTGAGGGATGGCCGGAAAGTCCGCAAGGGCGCTGTGGATGCCGTCAAGGCGTGGGTGCAGTCGCAAGGAGGCGCCATCCCTTCGGATTTGTCGTCAAATAGCGACGCCATCGCCACAGAGGGGGGAACCCCGCTTACGGTCGCCGTGGATAACCGCATCTTTGGTTTGATCTACCTAAAGGATACCGTGAAGCCGGGCATGAAGGAACGGTTTGACCAGCTGCGCCGGATGGGCATCAAGACGATTATGTGCACGGGCGACAACCCGCTCACCGCGGCGACGATTGCCCGTGAAGCGGGCGTCGATGATTTCATCGCGGAGAGCAAGCCCGAGGATAAGATTGCCGTCATCCGCCGAGAACAAGCCGAAGGCAAGCTGGTGGCGATGACCGGGGACGGGACGAACGATGCCCCGGCGCTGGCCCAGGCCGATGTCGGGCTGGCGATGAACAGCGGTACCACCGCAGCCAAGGAAGCGGCCAATATGGTGGATCTGGATTCGGATCCGTCGAAGATTATCGAGGTGGTTGCCATCGGCAAGCAGCTGCTGATGACGCGCGGCGCGCTGACCACCTTCAGCGTCGCGAACGACGTCGCCAAATATTTTGCCATCATTCCGGCGATGTTCGCAGCTGCTATTCCAAGCATGAACGTTCTGAACGTCATGGGACTGGGTTCTCCCATGTCGGCGATTCTGTCGGCGCTGATCTTTAATGCCATTATCATTCCGCTGCTGATTCCGCTTGCGATGAAGGGTGTGGCCTATAAGCCGATGAGCTCGTCGAAGCTGCTGCAGCGCAATGTGCTGGTCTACGGATTAGGCGGCGTGATCGTGCCGTTCATCGGGATTAAGCTGATCGATATGATCGTGCATCTCTGGATTTAGGCCGGAAACAGCAGCCGTCCTATCGAGATATCCCGGAGGCTGCTATTTGAGGAAAATATGAAAGAAGGGATCGAGGAACCATGAATAAGCCATTGCAGAAATCATCGCCGGCCCCTCGCGCCGGGGTGGGCGCGGCCCGTGTCTCGCTGGGCATGGCCCTGAGAACAAGTCTTGTATTTATCGTGTTATGCGGAATTCTTTATCCGCTGGTCACGACGGGAGCGGCGCAGCTGCTCATGCCGAAGCAATCCGGCGGCAGTTTGGTCACGGATCGGGGCGGAAAGGTGGTCGGATCGGAATTGATCGGCCAGGACTTTACGGAGCCGCAATATTTTCACGGCAGGGTGTCCAGCATTGAATACAACGGGGCCGGCTCAGGCAGCAATAACTATGCCCCTTCCAACCCGGATTTGATTGAACGAACGAAGGCATCAATTGAAGCGTGGACGGAGAACAACCCGGACGTTCCGGTGAGCGAGGTGCCGATCGATCTGGTAACGAATTCCGGCTCCGGGTTGGATCCTCACCTATCGCCGAAGGCCGCGTATATCCAGATTCCGCGGATCAGCAAGCTGACCGGAATTGCGGAAGCAGAGCTTGATCAGCTGGTAAAGGAGCATACGGAGGGACGGGATTTGGGCGTATTCGGTGAACCGCGCGTGAATGTGTTGAAGCTGAATCTGGGGCTCCAAGAGCTTCTTAACCTTAACTGATCATGGATCCCTTTCGGAGAAAATCGCCGGAGGAGCTCTTAAGGTCGATTTCCAAGCTCCATCAGGGACGGCTCAAGGTATATATCGGGGCTGTGAGCGGATCGGGAAAAACCTATCATATGCTTCGAGAAGGGCAGACCTTGAGGCTGCAAGGCATCGATGTCGTCATATGCGCGGTATCCACGATGCAGCGGCCGGAAACGGTGGAGCAGGTCCGTGATCTGGAACGGGTGCCCAGCATTCATTGGATGGAGGACGGCGTAGAGAAGAAGGATCTTGATCTTGATCTGCTGGTGCAGCGCAACCCGGAGGTAGTGCTTGTCGATGGGCTTGCCCATCGCAACCGGAAGGGAGCGCGGCATGCTGCGCGGCTGGATGATATCCGATTCCTGTTAAGCCGCGGAATCAGCGTCATCACAACGGTCAACGTGTATGAGCTTGAGGATGTGCAGGACATTGCCTCCAGGCTGACGGGCATTAAAGCCAGCCATACGGTACCGGCCGATACGCTGGAGAGCGCCGACGAGGTGGTGCTTATTGACGTAACGCCCGAAACGATGCTGGAACGGGCACAAGGCGGCCTGCTTGGAGACGGCAGCCTATGGAAGCAGGGCAATCTGGCGGTGCTCCGGGAGTTGACGCTCCGGCTCGTTGCCGAAGGCGTGAGCCATTCCCTGGAGCCGGTATCGCAAAGAACAGGGACTCGTCGGCCCATCGGGAGCCGATGAGCGAATACTGGTGTCCACCCAATACCATTGGAACGGTTCCATCTATATGCGGCGCGGGCAGCAGATCGCGAAACGATTGAACGGCGAGCTGTTGGCGGTCGCGTTTGTGAAGCCGGGTGTAGAGCTTACCAAAGAACAGGCTGCCTTTAAGCGCTCCATGGCGAAGCTCGCGGTGCGGATCGGCGCCAAGCTGGAGGAGCTGCCCCTCCGTTCCCGGAGGGAGCTCGCTGACATGCTGGTTCAGTATGCGCTGGAGCACCACGTTACACGCATTGTGCTTGGCCATTCGAAGCAGACGCGCATGCAAGAGCTTTGGCAGGGTTCGATTATTCAGGATCTGCTCAAGAAAACGCGCGGGATTGATATTTTTATGGTGGCGGATCGGGCGGAACATGACGGGGAGCGGATCATTCCGGCCCGGCTTCATCCGCTGCGGCTCCCTTCCGAATCGTTTCACCGCTTGAACGAACAGGAGCTGGATCAGAAGATTGAGCAGGTCAAGCGGGGACGGTTCAAGGTATATATCGGCGCCGCCCCGGGCGTAGGGAAGACCTATGCGATGCTGCGGGAAGGCAACGATCTGCTGAAGAAGGGATTGACGGTTCTCGTCGGTCTGCTGGAGACGCACGGCCGGAAGGATACGCTGTCCCAGGTGGGCAATCTGGAGGCCCTTCCGCGAAAAAGAGTGGACTACAGGGGATCGCGCCTTGAGGAGATGGATACCGATGAGATCCTTCGCCGGAGGCCGGACGTGGTCCTCGTGGATGAGCTGGCGCATGCGAATGTGCCCGGAAGCAAGCGCAAGAAACGGTATGAAGATGTGCAGGATATTCTGTCGGCCGGCATCTCCGTCATTACGACCGTGAACGTGCAGCATCTGGAGAGCTTGAATGATGCCGTCGAGCAGATTACAGGCGTTCGTGTCCGCGAGACGATACCGGATCATATTCTGCAATCGGCCGATGAGGTTCAACTGGTCGACGTGACGCCGGAGTCGCTGCGGCAGCGGATGAAGGATGGGAACATCTATGCGAAGGAAAAAATTCATCAGGCGCTCAGCCATTTTTTCAAGACGGGAAACCTGATCGCCCTAAGAGAGCTTGCCTTAAGGGAGATTGCGGATGATGTGGACGAAAGGCTGGAGTCATGGCAGCGCAGCGGCTCGCTTCGGGGGCCGTGGCGGCGCGAGGAAATTATCTATGTCGTGGTCGGCAGGGGGCCGCAAGCGGAGCGGCTCATTCGCCGCGGCTTCCGGATCGCCCATCGGCTGAAGGCAGCCTGGTATGTGGCATTCCCTCTGGAGCGTCATGACAGCCTATCTCATGACGAAGAGCAGCGCTTGACGGCGCTCCAGACGTTAACGGAGCGTCTTGGGGGCACCTTCACGATGCTGCCGCTGCCGGTAAAAAGGGGACCGGCATGCACCTGTTCTGGCCGATTGGTCGCCGCAGCAGACGAGGTCAAGGCGACCCAATTCATTATCGGCCAGCCGCAGATGGCCGGATGGAAGCTGTTCGCTCGGCGAAAATGGATCAGGAGCCTGCTGCGATCCTCAAGGCATATGGACGTGCTCGTGGTTGCGGATTACGATCCGCGCGTATGATGGCTGAAAACACCGGACGTACATTCCGGAGAAAAAGAACGCACAGACCGCAGAACGCTCGGAAACGGAAGAATGCAAGCCATACGCGCAGGCTGGCTTACTAGCGCGTAAGCGAACGGACAACGTCAAGAAGCCCGCTGACCTGTCATTACAGATCGCGGGCTTTTTTCATGCTGCCAACATGCCTAAAGGCTGACGTACAAGCTTGTCTTATGATTCGCCCGACAGCGTGCGGTCGCCGGTCAAATATTTCTCGGTCAAGACGGAGAGCAGGCGAATGCCGACTTCATTCTCTCCGCCTTCGGGAATGATCAGGTCGGCGTATTTCTTGGAGGGTTCGATGAACGCCTCATGCATCGGCTTGACGGTTGTCAGGTATTGATTATGGATCGACTGGATGGTTCGGCCGCGGTCCTCAATATCGCGTACGACCCGGCGAAGCAGGCGCACATCGGGATCGGTATCCACAAACACTTTAATGTGAAGCAGCTTGCGCAGATTCTCATCGGACAGCACATGCAGGCCTTCGATGATGACGATGTTGTTCGGCTTCAGCTCGATGGTCTGATCCGTGAAGCGGGCATGGGCGGTAAAATCATATACCGGCGCGAAAGCGGGTTGTCCGCTTTTTAAAATGCCGAGATGCTCGACGAGCAGCTCGTTGTCAAAAGCGAACGGATGATCATAGTTAATCGCTTCGCGTTCCTCGAAGCTGAGCTCTTTATGATCCTTGTAATAGTTATCCTGCGAAATAAACGTGACTTTATCTGAACCAAGACGGTCAATGACAGAGCGGGCAACCGTTGTTTTGCCCGATCCGGTGCCGCCGGCGATACCAATTATGAGCATGGCGAATCCATAACCCTCCCTAGAGTTTGCAATTTTATTATTGTAGCACAGCATGCGCTTCTTTTCACTATGGGAGCATAGAACAAAAGATGGGATTTCCGTATGTTCTTTATTCTTACCACGGAATAGCGAACCGAATCTGTATGACTTATCATAGAGGATATTATGACTACAATTGAAAATGTTTCGGAGGGATGATCATGCGTTATACCGCTATTTACCCATGCAAGCCCGCCATATACCTTCAACAGGGAGAGAATCGGGGAAGCGTCGATTGGAGCCGCTATGAAGCTGTGGCCCTGAGCGACACCGTGACCGGGCTTGCCGCGAAGGAAGCGACGGAGGTGCGCGCCTGCTGGAGCGCCGAATGCTTCTACGTGCAGTTTGTTTGCCAGGATTCACATATCGTCTCGGAGTATCGGCATCGGGATGACCCGCTGTATGAGCAGGATGTCGTGGAGCTGTTTATGGATGAAGCAGGGGAAGGTTTGGAATATATCGAGCTTGAGGTGAGCCCGAACAATGTTGTATTTGATGCGCGGATCCGTAACGATGGGCAAAAGTCGATCACGGACAGCGATGTCGAGTGGGACCTTACCGGCCTTCTGACCACGGTAGAGAACGACGGTAAGGGAAATTTGGTTTACGAGATTCGCATTCCGGCGCAGAACTTTCAGAATCCCCCGCAAGCGGGACGATGCTGGAACGTGAATTTTTACCGCATTGACGAGGACGACCAAGGAAACCGGGAATATCAGGCATGGAGCCCCACCGGAGAGGTCAATTACCATATCCCCTCGCGTTTCGGAAGGCTGGAGTTTGTGGATGCCACATAGCCTGCACGCCCGGAATCGATTGACCGATGCCGGGCGTGCAGCATTGAATATAGCTTTTTTGGTTTGGTGATGCCTTACGGGTCCCGCTTAAGCTTACTTAAACCGGTAAGCACGCGGTTCATTGAACCAGAAGCTGCCGTCCTGGGAGAAGTCCCGGTATGGGCTTGGGGACACCTCGTCCACCAGCTTCAAATCTTCTTCGGTCAGCTGCACGTTCAGTGCATTCAGATTGTCCGCAAGCTGCTGCTCGCTGCGGATGCCGACGACGGGAATGATGCTGCGCTGCAGCAGCCATGCCAGCGCGAACTGCCCCAGTGTGATCCCTTTGTCCTCTGCACGCCGGGCGAGCCATTCAACCTTGTCCAGTTTGGCACGGTTGCCGGGAGCATCCAAATCCATGCGCTCGCCCCGCGAATTGACCGGCAGCGGCTGCCCGTCACGGTATTTGCCGGACAGCCAGCCGCCGTCCAGCGGGGAGTAGGCCAGCGTAGCCAGGCCGTGGCGCTGTGAAGCCGGCAGGATTTCCTGCTCGATATATCGGTTGAAGATGCTGTATGAAGGCTGATTGGTAACGAAGCGCTCGAGGTTCATTTTCTCGCTGGTCCACAGGGATTCGACGATACGCCAAGCCTCGAAGTTCGAGCAGCCGATATATCGTACCTTTCCTTGGGCAACCAGATCATCGAGCGCGCGCAGCGTCTCGTCCAGCGGGGTATGAGGATCCGGTCTATGCACTTGGTAGAGGTCGATGTAATCCGTATTCAACCGTTTCAGGCTGGCCTCGACCTGTCTCATGATGCGGTAACGGCTGGCGCCTTCTCCGTTCGGTCCTTCGGCGGTCCGTACCTTGAATTTGGTCGCGACGATCACCCGGTCTCTTCGTCCTTGAAGGGCTTTGCCTATAATTTCTTCGCTCGTACCCTTGCCATAGGTATCTGCCGTATCGATAAAATTAATCCCCGAATCCAGCACCTTGTCGATAATGCCGAGCGAGGTCTTCTCGTCCAAATCCCAATCTCCGTAAGTCATGGTTCCCAGACAGAAGCGGGATACTTCAAGTCCGGTTCTTCCCAAGTAGACGTATTCCATCGTTTAGCCTCCCCATCTCCAAGTTATCTTCGTGATCGAAATCTGCTTCCATTATCGGCCTTTTATGTATAGATGACAAGCGCAGCAGCCGGAAGCGAAAATACCCGGGGTTTTTTCATAAAAGAACAAAAACGGACATCTCAACAGGGATTTTGTCCCTTTTTTTGCATGCCGCTGGACATGTTGTTTTCATTGGGGCGGGTTCTATATACTTTTTAGTAAAGGGAAAGCCTGCCGCTTGGAATGAGCGGACATGCTCTAAAACGGAGGGGATGTTTATATGAATGCTGTCATCGATGGTCTGATGACCGAGCTGGAGCAGCTGCTGGAGGAGAAGGTGGCCGAAGATCTTCGGGATCTGCTGGGCGAGTATAAACAATTGGAGGGAGCGGCCTCGGATCGATTGAAGCAATTTGAAGAGGAGTTCGGGATCGCTTTGCCGGAGGATTTCCGTTCGTTCTACAGCAAGAAGGACGGCAGCGGGTACGCATTTCACGTGCTCTATCCCGGTAACGAGGGAGATGGCGAATACACCCCGTTCTATCTGATGAGCCTGGATGAGATGAGGGAAATCAAATCATATTTCTGCGAGCGGGACGAACGGCTCGATGCGTACTACGGTCCAGAGGAGGTACAGCGGCTGGATCCGGAAATTAAACCGTACCTGTTCCACAAGGCATGGTATCCGTTTGCCACGATGGCGGGCGGCTCATTGTATCTGATGCTGGATTTCGATCCGGCTGAGCCGGGAACGTCCGGGCAGATCATCATGTACGTGCATGATCCTGATTTTGTTTACTATATCGCGCCTTCCTTCACGGAGCTGCTTCAGGCGTCCAACCGCAATCTGCGCACCGACATTGAAGAAGTGGACTATTAATTGAAGCAGAAGACATAGAACCACTCCTAATGCCCATAACTTTGCCTAAAGGCGGTGTGTTAGGAGTCGGATGAAGAACCAGCGAGGGGAGGTGACAGCATGAACAACAGACGGGTCCTCTGGGGAGTCATCCTGTTGGTGGCGGCCGTGTTGTTGACACCCGGCTATTTTATTGCGCGCACGTATGGGCTTTTTCAGCATGAGGTCGTCTTGACCAAATACCAGCTCGCCGTTGATGTGGATGGTGAACAAGTGGATGCTTGGCCGCTGCTGGCTGGCTTCGCCGCAACCGATAAGAAGGGGGAGCTGCGCCCGCTCTATTACAGACTGGAAGGGTCGGACCTCAACATGCTGTATCAATTGGCATATGGGCAGTTCGAGGTAGAGGCTTCGGAGGACAATCCGTTCTTGGCAGGGAGGGTCCAGTATGACCATCTTGAGAAGGACTATATCGAGACCCGGAAAGAGTATGTGAACGCAAAGGAATATCGGCAGGACATCATCTTTTATAATGACCGTAAAGAGCCCATATTTACATACGACCCGGCAGCCAAAGCGGACGGGGATATGGTGAAGGAGATTATCACCGCAGGCATGACGCGCTCCAACGGCCAAGGAGGGTCGGGCGTGGTGGAGGATAAGTATCTGAATGTTACCCGATTGTTCGAGGAGAAGCTGGGCGTCAGTATGCGGGTTCAGGTGGATAAAGAGCGCAGGCTGGCCACGATCCATATGGAGCAGCTTAAATAGAATTTTTTCAAAACGAGGTGCCGTACAATGCAGCATACAAAATTGACCCAAGAGGTGGATCTCACCATCTCGCACCATCAGATTCAAATCCGCTCGCGGGATTTTGACGAGGAGTTGTGCCAGTGGGGAGAAATCAATATCAAGCAGGGCGCGGTCATTCATCCCGGTTATCTGACCTTTGATCCGATTCCTGACGATGCTTTCGGCGCTTGGGTGAAGCTGGCCCTGACAGAGGCGTTCACGGAAGACCCGAACGCGCAGCGCCGAATGGTCGTGCCGTTTGACGTTTTGGATCCTGGCAAGCTGGAGCTGCTATCCGTCATGTCGGACGCCGTCATCGAGCTTCCGCTGCAAGAAGGGCGGTATGCCTTGTATTTTGAGATTTGCGAGGATGAAGAGGTGTATTACCGTCTGACTTTCGTGCGTGAAGGAGAGTATGTCCAAGCCCGATTTTTGATGGACGATGAATGGGGCGGCAGGGCTGGAGAAGCCTTGGCGGAGGGGTATTGTTGACCAATTCATTGCAGAAAACGGGGTACTGAAAGCCGCGTCAGGCAATTCTCCCTATTATTGATATAAGAAGAGGCCTTCTCCGTGTGGAGAGGCCTCTTTTGTTGCCGCCATGCTGCTGTGCCGTTGTCCCGACTTTGCCAGCTCTTTATGGAAAGCAGAAACGATCTGACTGCGTGGAAAATAGCTATTGTGCTGCCGTCACCGTAATATCGCCATATTGGCTTTGGTCTGCCTGCAGCTGCAGAATGTCCGTGAGGAAAGCGAGCGGAACATAGACATGGCCGTCTTTCATTGCAGGAGACGCGCCTAGTGAGCGCGGAGCCATTTTACCCAAAGCGTACGCATCCTTGTTCAGCGTCACCGCGCTCCAGACGGCGCCTTTGGAGATTTCCGCGGTTTTGCTCTTGCCGTTCCACTTGACGTCGAATTGGAGCTGACGCAGCACGCGGGCCGCGGGAACCATCATCTTGCCGTTGTTATCCTTGTAGTAAGCGCCTGGCTTCAAGACGGCGGAAACGGGCTTTTCTTCGGGTGCTGTACCCGGCAGCTTCACGGCAAACTCCGGCGTTCCCGTGGATCCTGGGGCGATGCTGTATTTTTGGAATACGATGTAGGCTGTTCCGTCCGCGACATAGAAGGATTGCTCCGCGTCTATGCCTTGAAATCCGTCTTCGTTCGCGAAGTAATGGTCCTGATCCGCGGCAATCGCGGTTTTGACCGCCGTATCCACGATCGATTTGTAATTCTTCCCGAACAGGTCCTCCAGCGTCACGCGCTGGGCTTCGGCTTCGTTCGTGAAGTTATACGTATCCACGCGGGGATCGCCATTGTTCATTCCCATGCCTTCCGTAATGACCTTAAGGGATATCAGGCTGTCGTCCGTGCCATCCGATGTAAGCTCATAGGTGATCGTCAGCTGATAAGGGTGCATGGTATAGCCGTTCAGTTCCGCATTTGCCGCAGCCTCGGAGGCCTCCTTTTCCCATTTGGCGATATCCTTGGAAGCATGGGATTCGATGATGTCATTTAGCTGATCTTGGTACTTGGTATCGGCCAGACCCTGGAATACAGGAATCTTGATATCCGTTTCGAGCCATTTTTCCTTGGAGTGCAATGTTTTGAACGTTATCCGTTGCGGGGCAGCAGTCGAAGTCTTCACCTGATCGGTGCTCGCTGCAGTTTTGGTTTCGGCATGGACATGAGCGGATGGCAGACCCGAAGCGGAAATCATCAGGACGCCCGCTAATCCAGCAGCCGCGAGTGTTTTGGCCAGTGGGCTTGTATGCTTCATTGTTTTCATCGTGATTACCTCCAGGTTTAGGTTTGATATCTTTAAAGTGAGAAGACAGAAGCGTTTTGGAGAAGCGAAGCGGTCTCCTTGTCCTCCGGATTCCCACGGACTCATAAAATTTCAACAGAAAATTCGGGGGCAACGGGGATCGGAAGAACGATCTGCACTCGTAGGTTGGTGATGAATGGCGGATCTATCGAATGTATTCGTTGCTGACGAGCTGATCCGCGATGGCCTCCGTAGGGATCGTAAATTCCACGACGCCCATATAGCCGGGAGCCACATCGTATTCGTTGAAGCTGATGACCAGTTTGCCATTCTTATCAATATAGAAATTGTGATCCTTGGCGATCGATTGGAATAGATCCTCCGGTATATCGGATTCGACGCCAGGCTGCTCTACCCAGTAGGTGATTTCGGGATTATCCTGCATCTGCCGGCGCATTTGCTCCTTGATGTTGTCGCTGATGACTTGGATGTAGGAATCATCCTTGAACAGGCTTGGCAGCGTGATCACCAAATGGTTGATCTTGTCGATCGTATCGTATTGTCTGGACTCGGCGGAGCCACCGGCGGACTCTACGACGTAGCGGGAAAGCGTCAGCAACTGTTCATTGTCGGTCATGACTTCATAACCGCTATCGAGGCTGAGATGCCCGCCGCCTTCATGATTTAGCTGGGCGACTTCGTCTTTGAAGTCCTCATACAGCTTCTTGTTTTCTTCCAGGTATTTGTTATTCAGCGTTTGCTCAAGCTCCGGAGTGCCCAGGTTGGCAATGCCGGGCGTTTCGATATGCACTTCCGTGCTGCCGTCCTGCTCGGCATATTCGCGGATGGTCATCACCTTGACGATCTCGCCCAGAACGGGCACATCGGACAGTGCCTTGGCGAATGCGGGACTTGCGTTCACGCCGGCAAACAGCAGTGCGCATGCAGCGGCCACGCCGGCGAGCCAGGGCAGGGCTCTATTTTTTGTTCGTCTGGCTGCAATGGCTTTGTTGACCACCGAGCTTAGTTCGTCGGGAATAGGAGTGCTCTCGTACTGCTCTTTCATCCTATTCAGCTTGTCATGCATTATCGTTGTGCCTCCTCTTGGTCTTCCTCGCTTAGGTTCACCCGCAGTCTCTGCAGTCCTTGGTATAGCCTCGTTTTCACCGTGCTGACATTCTCATGGAGCACCTCGGCAATTTCGTCAATCTTCATGTCTTCGAAAAACCGGAGAATAATGACGACCCGATACTTGTCAGGCAGATCCTCCAAGGACTGGGCCAGATCCAGATTCGGATAATGGTCATGACTGCCGGGTAAGATGAACTCCAGGTTCTCGTCGTCCATGACGCGGACTTTTTTCTGTTTTCGAATGAGATCCAGGGAGGTTGTGACAATAATTCGGAAAAACCAGCTTTTTAGTGAACCCGTCTGCTTCAGCTTTTCCATGGATAAAAATGCTTTGTGGATCGCGTCCTGAACGATATCGAGGGCATCCTCTTTATTTCTGACGTAGCTGTATGCCAGCCGGTAGGCGCTGTCCTGATTTTCGGTTATGCATTGGATAAGAAGCTTCTCAAGCTTCCGGCCGCCTCTCATGTAAATATGACACTCCTTTGGGCCCGCGCGGGTAACCATCAATTGCAATTGACTTACGGAAGCAAGACGTGCGAGTCTTTCAAAAAGTTTGATTCTGCGAAAAAAATTTAAAAAAGCCGTTGTTTCTGTTTCTGTTTCTGTCCCATTATTCAGCCCATCCTCCAATTATCGCAACAAGAAAAAGACCCCAGTTCAACTGGGGTCTTGTAGACTCATGGTTATTCGTTCTCATATCTCTTTAAAATAATTGCCGAATTATGTCCGCCGAAGCCGAAGGAATTGGACATGCCAATGCGGAGCTTGGCGCTTCTCGCCTCGTTGGGTACATAGTCCAAATCGCAGGTTGGATCGGCATTATCGAGATTGATCGTCGGCGGTATAATGCCTTCTTGCAGGGATTTCACGAGGGCAATGGCCTCCGCGCCGCCGGATGCGCCCAGCATGTGCCCGGTCATCGATTTGTTGGCTGTTACCGGGATACGGTATGCCTCCTCGCCAAATACCTGCTTGATGGCCGCCGTCTCCGAACGGTCGCCGATGACCGTGCTGGTGGCATGGGCACTGATGACATCCACGTCGGCCGGGGAGAGGTCCGCTTCGGCCAGTGCCAGCTTCATCGCACGTGCCGCGCCGCTGCCGTCTTCCGGCGTAGCGACCATATGATAGGCATCTGAGCTGGCACCGTAACCGATAACCTCGCCCAGTATGACGGCGCCTCTGCGCAAGGCATGGGAAAGCGACTCCAGGATGAGGATGCCGGCACCTTCCGCCATGACGAATCCATCGCGGTCCGCATCGAACGGCCGGCTGGCACGGCCCGGTTCCTCGTTGCGGGAGGACAGGGCGGTGGCATTCGCGAAGCTGGCCAGCGAGATGTCGGTCAATGCGGCTTCGGATCCGCCCGCGATAATGATGTCGGACCGGCCGGCTTGGATGTTAAAGAAAGCCTCGCCGATCGCCGTATTGCCGATCGAACATGCCGTAACCGGTGCCAGCGTGGAGCCCAGCGCCTTGTATTTAATGCTGATGAGCGCGGCCGCCATATTGGGAATCATCATGGGTACCAGGGTAGGACTGACCCGCTCGGGACCCCGCGACGACAGCGTGCCGCTCTGATTCATCAGGGTTTGGATGCCGCCGATGCCGGAGCCTACGTAGACTCCCATGCGCTCATGATCGATCTGATCAAGATCAAGGCCCGACTGGCTGATCGCTTGATCCGCCGCAGCCAGCGCAAACTGGCAGAAGCGGTCCAACCGCCGGGCTTCCTTCGCACCGAACAGCGCGTTTGCGTCAAACCCCTTCACGGCCCCTGCTATTTGTACCTTTTGTCTTGATGTGTCCAAATTTTCTATATGTGCAATACCGGATTCTCCTCGTACAAGCCGAGACCAGAACGTATCAACATCATGGCCGAGCGGCGATATGACGCCCATACCGGTGATAACGACTCTTTCCATGGATGAACAGCCTCCTTAGGACTTTATAACTTGTCAATCTTAAGGTTATAATGTCACGTGTAGTATCCTATTACAAGATACCGTTTATCCTAGTATAAAAACTGCTATCCTTGTTGAAGGAAGGAGGATGATAGATGAATTCCCAGGTTAGGCTGCAAGCGTTATCCGCTTTTTTGAAAGGGCAGCGTGCCAAAATCTCTCCCGAGTCCGTCGGGCTGCCGCCCGGTACCCGGAGGAGAACACCGGGCTTGCGCAGGGAGGAGGTCGCCCAGTTGGCCGGCGTCAGTACCACTTGGTACACCTGGCTCGAGCAGGGGCGCGACATCCAGGTGTCGTCATCCGTGCTGGACTGCGTCGCAAGTGCGCTGCAGTTGAACGCGGACGAGCGCAGATATCTGTACTCCCTGGCGCTGGAGAGCGGGGCGGAGCCGTATACGGTCAAACACGAAGCGGTGCAGATCAGCCCGTCCCTGCAAAAAATCATCACCGAGCTAAAATATTGTCCCGTCATGATATCCGATCGGAAGTGCAATATCGTGGGGTGGAACCGCGCGGCTGCGTACGTGTTCCTAGATTTTGACCGGATCCCGCCCGAGGAGCGGAACATGATCCGGCTGCTCTTTACCCGCAGGGAATTCCAGCGGCTGGCGGTGAACTGGGAGCAGTTTGCCAGCGGCTTCCTGTCGATGTTCCGAAGCTATTACGGTCAATATGTCGAGGATGAATGGTATGACCATTTTTTGGAGGAAATGAAGAACGGGCATCCGGATTTCAACCGCATGTGGGAGCAGAGCCAGGTCAGCTACGCCCCGGAGGTGCATCTGGAATTCCGGCATGCCAAGGCCGGGAAAATGGTATATGAGCTCACGTCGCTCAAAGTGTACGGAAATGATGACCTGCGGTGCAGCATCTATACGCCGGCTCCCGACACGACCACGGAAGCGAAGCTGCGGCAGCTGATGGAGGAGAAGTGAGGGGAGCGAGTGCACTCGTTGCGCCAGAGGTAACGGATGCGGGATACACTTGTTGCGCCGAAGTAATAGGGCTCCATGCCGTTTGCGCTTGGTGCTTGATGTGACGGATTGCGATACTGATGGTACTTGTTATGCCAGAAAGAATGGATTCCGTGCCTTTTGCACTTGCTGCACCAGTAATTCCTGACTCCGCGCCGGCACTTACTGTTCTTGAAGTAGCCAAACTACTTGTTGTTCCGACCTATCGGACTCCAGTTCCGTTATATAGCGGGATTATGCCCTAATTACAACTTTATCGGACACAAGATCCGTTATTGGGCTCATAACCGGCATATTCATCATATTTTGGAGCAAATAACGGACTCACAGTCCGGTTCGTGTTCCAGAATAGTGGGTTTTGGCTTAATAGCGTATTCTGTGTCCGTTAATAGAAAACATCGCCCTGTCATACAAGCTTCAAACGCGTAACAATGTAAATCTTCTCGCAGCTCGTCAACCGTGGTACATAACAAAAACCCCGTGTCTGCACACGGGGCTTTTTGCTACGCGCTATGATGTTGTTATAGAGCAACAACTGGAAGCCGTCTAGGCGTTCCACAGGCATTCTGCACTGTGCTCCAAGGGGGCGACTGTCCACAATCGCCTAACAGCTCGCTCCTTGACGCAGCGATTACGCCCAATCGCGCCGCAGCGTGAAGAGATCCTTCAGCTCATCGGTAGACAGCTCGGTAATCCAGCCCTCGCTGCTTGCAATAACCTGATCGCTTAGCTGCTGCTTGCTCTCCAGCATCTCGTCGATCCGCTCTTCGAGCGTTCCCATGGAGATGAACTTGTACACTTGGACGTCCTTGGTCTGCCCCATCCGATAGGCCCGGTCGGTTGCCTGATTCTCTACGGCAGGGTTCCACCAGCGGTCAAAGTGGAACACGTGATTCGCCGCGGTCAGATTCAGGCCGACGCCGCCGGCCTTGATCGAGAGAATCATGACATTCGGCTGCTCTTCGGGCGGCAGGGTCTGGGACTGGAACTGCTCGATCATGCGATCGCGCGTCCGCTTCGGCGTGCTGCCGTTCAAGTACAGCACCGGCTCACCCAGCTCCTGATGCAGCACCTGCCGCATCATCTCGCCCATGCCGATATACTGGGTGAAGATCAAGCAGCGTTCGCCCTCGTCCCGCAGCTCCTTCACCATGGACAGCAGCCGCTCCAGCTTGGCCGAACGGTTGACCACGGCCTCGGTGTCAAGCAAGCCGCCTTCCCCCGGCAGTTCCGGGAGCGGCTCCTTCGTGAGCAAAGCCGGATGGTCGCAGAGCTGCTTGAACTGCGTCAGAGCTGCCAGAATGGCGCCTTTGCGCTCGATGCCCTCGAGCTTTTGCATGCGTTCCAGGAGGCTGTTCACGGTCTGATCGTAAAGCGCGCCTTGCTCGGCCGTGAGATGGATATAGGTCTTCATCTCGTTCTTGTCCGGCAGGTCGAGCTGAATCGCCGGATCTTTTTTCTTGCGGCGGAGCATGAAGGGCTTGATCAGCTTCTGAAGATCGGCCGTGCGCTGCTCGTTCTTGTCTTTTTCGATGGCCTGTATAAAACGGAGATTGAATGCCCGCAGGCTGCCGAGATATCCAGGGTTGATGAAGTCATAGATGGACCACAGCTCGGACAGCCGGTTCTCAATCGGTGTGCCGGTCAGCGCAACGCGGTGCCTTGCCGGGAAGCTTCGCACGGCGGCGGATTGCTTGGTGTCGGCATTCTTGATGTTCTGGGCCTCGTCGATGCCGATCGTTTCCCATTTCATGTCTCTTAACATCTCTTGATCGAGCGTTGCCGTCGCATAGGAAGTAAGAATAATGTCCGCTTGGTAAGCCTCATGATAGAAATCCTCGCTGCTGCTGCGCTTCCCGCCATAGTGCAGCATGACCCGGAGCGGCGGAGCGAACCGTTCAAGCTCCTTCTGCCAATTGCCAAGCACCGAGGTCGGACAGATCAGCAGGGAAGGGAGGCGTCTCTCTTCCCGCGCCATCGTCGTCTCCTTCACGTGCAGCAGGTAGGCGATAAATTGCACGGTTTTGCCAAGGCCCATGTCATCGGCAAGGCATGCACCGAGCCCGTATCGCCGCAAAAAGGCAAGCCAGGCAAAGCCGTCATGCTGGTACGACCGGAGCTCGGCTTTCAGACCGGCGGGGACAGGGAGGGTCGGCCATTCGCTTTGCCGGCCGAGTTGGCCGATGAGCTTCACGAGATGCTCGTTCAGCTCCACTTCCAGTTTGATCCGTTCCGGATCCCGCGTTTCTTCCGCATCCTGATGAACCTGCTCCGTCTCATCGCTGTTCCCGAGCAGATGCAAGTGCAGAATATCCTGAAACGACAGGCCTTCCTCACGGTCTACGCCCGCCATCATCTGGCGGATTTGGGCGACCAGAGCGGGATCCAGCGGAATCCACTGGCCCCGGAACCGAACCAGTCGTTCGTTCCGGGCAACAAGCTCGGCGAATTCCGCTTCGGAAAGGGTAGCTTCGCCGATGGCGATGCGCCAATCGAAATTGACCAGCGCATCCAAGCCGAACAAGGACCCGCCGCTGCTTCGTTCCGCGCTCTCGCCTTCGCCGGAGCGGACTTTCGCCCGCAGCTTGGGCTTCTTCCTGCTGGCGGCTTCCCACCAAGCCGGAAGCAGCACCAGCCAGCCGGACTGGAGCAACCGCTGGCTGTCGACGGTCAGGAACTGCCACGCGGCCTCGTCGGACAGCGGGGCGCCTAGCATGTCTTCAGCCGGAGCGTGAAGCACCCGGGCCGGCAGGGCTGCCCGCAAACCTTGGAGCCAGCCGGAGGACCGCTCCTTGATATGGGCGGTCCATGCCTCCGGCCACGATCCGAATGCCTGCCCGTCTTCGGCCAGACGAACGGCTGCAAGCGCCGCTGCGTCCAGCTTGTCCTGCAATACGAGCCGAAGACGCCACTCGGCTTCTTCTTCGTCCGGCTCCAGCAATTGCAGCAGGGGCCGGAACGGAGCGGTATCCGGCCGCCATCCGATGGCGATCAGCCAGGACTTGTCATCCATCCCTTCGGCAGCGGTACGACTCGGCGAGAACAGCAGGGGATACTCCCTGCGCAGGTCAGCCGCGGCTTCTTCGCTGCCGTACCACTGTTCTTGAACGGCGGCGGAGAACGCGGCGCGCAAGCCTTCATTCCATATCTCGTCTTCATTCAAGACGGAGAGGCGGGCCTGCTCTTCGGCTGAGAAAGCCTCCGCATCCCAGATCCATTGCAGCTTGCCCGACTTGAAGGCGCTCAAGCTGGGTGCGTATTGCTTATCCTGAATGCAGGCTGCCAGCGAAGGCGCAAGTTCAATGAAGGGAAGGCAATCCTCGTCCCAAACCCATTCGATATGTTCGAGGAGCCGGCCGTCCGCAAAGAACGGTATGACTTGCTCGGAAGGCAAGATGATGACTTCCATATCCTGAACGGATTGGACGATAAGCTCCGTTCCGTAGAAGGAGGCTTCATGCCAAGCGAATAAACGGTGCTTCAGGTATTGTCCGGATACGTAACCCCGCATGACGGTAGAGCCGTAGATCACGGCATCTCCGTATTCGCTTAATGCCATATGGACCGTGATGGTTTCCGTGTATCTGCTCATGATATCAGCTTTCCTCTCCGAAGCTCTTCCTGGAATGCGCGAAGCCGGCTGTTGCGTACGGACAAGGAAATAATGAACAGATCCCAGCGCTCCTGCTGTTTGAGCTTTTTATATAACTTAGCCAGCCGTTTGAGCAGCTTGACGGCTGCTTTATAGCCGGCCCGGTTCTTATGAAGGATGTATCGCTCGACGGCCTGATGATAAAAAGGCAGCAGCAGCTCGGGCGCGTTCTTCTCAATCGGCGCGAGCTCGCTGACTCGGAGTTCCAGCGGCTCCCGGCCTGTGCTTAATTGATAGTCGATCCATTCCCGCCATCTGCCGTGCGTGATCAAGGCATTCTGATAGATGTCCTTCGAATAAGGGAGCATGTCGGCAAGACTGCTCCACATCCGTTCCGCTTCCCCGGGCAGGTGCTCTATGACGGCATCCCAGTAGAATTGATAGCTGCTGAGGTGCTCGTTGCGGTGACTGCCAAGCAGCGGGCCGATCTCCGGGAGCCAGCGGGCCAAGCGGTCCCAGTCTTGTCCCGAATGCAGCAAGTCGAAGAAGCCCAGGACGGAAGCCGGGGGCAGGCTGCTGACCTTGTCCGCTGCCCTGATCAGGTCCCAGGACGATTCGTCTTCTCCGAGATAGAAGGACATGAAGCTCTGCGCCATATACCATGAGGCGCGCGAAAGGCTGCTGCCGAGCTCCGATTCGGCTGCCTGCAGCTGCTCCAATTCCTCCTTGATCAAGCCGTCGTTTTTTTTCGCCAACGGATGAATCCAGTACCTCCAGAGCTGCATATAGACCTGGGCGTAAAATTTACGGTTCCGCGGTTCGCTTAGCATGCTCCGCCGGACAAACGAAATCGTCTCGGTCAGCCGCTGTCCGAATGCCTCTTCGGGCTCGCTGTCCTCCAGCCCTTCATGAAGGATTCGCTCGATTCTGGCCAGGATATGATCCGCCGCCACCTGCGTATGATAGCCGATGTAAGAGCCTGAGGCATTCCAAGCACTGGCTGGCTGCTTGACCAGCTTCTCGAGAATGAAGAGATGGGCATGGAGCTCGTATAACGGATCCATATCCGGCGGCAGCGGCGGTTTAATGTGATGGAGTGAAGCCAGCGCGTTTTTGGCGTAAAACGAATTCTGCGTATTAGCTCCCAGCGAAGCCGTGCAAACCTCGAACAGCTCATGCCATGCGGAGATCGGCAGCTCGGGCAAATGGTCGGCCTTGACTCTCCATTTCGAAACTCCGGCAGGCGGCCGTTCATGGCCTTGGCTCAAGCCGGAATCGCTTCGGTCATACGAGGAAGATGCGGCATACGTAGTCGAATGCGCATTAACCAAAGCATGGATGGATCGGCCCTGAAGCTGGGCATAGTCAAGCAGAACGGCCACCATATGCTTGCAGCCCTCGTTAACGGGACAGCTGCATTCGCTGTCGCTCAGGGAATGCAGCTGAAGCCTGATGCGGTAGGTTTCCGTTCCATCCACGGAAGCCTCGATCACACCGGACGGATCCGCCTTTTCGCTTGCGTGGACACGGCCCTGCTTATAATATTGAAATCCCCGTTTAATGGTCAAATCGCTGAAATAACCGGCAGTTTGCTGAATGAGCGTTTGCCACTGCAGATCATCTAAAGTTAGGTTTGGGTTCATCATCGGACAGTCTCCTAAGAGAAATAATTCTAAGTATCCATTTAATCTATCATATTCCCCTAGATGAAGAAACCAGCCGGAGCAGCTTCGCGCTGGAAAAGCCCGGCAGCAGGCTGCACGGACTTTTCGGCGTAGAGCGTTCGATCAGGACTCCTCATATTGAACGATGAAACGGCCGATCTGATCGCATTCCTCGGCGAACCATACCTCGCCGCCGGAATCCACGGTAATGCCATGAGGCTCGGCTGAGGGGGTGGGGATCGGGTACTCGGTAATGTCCCCGGTACATGTCATTCGTCCGATCCGGTTGGCTCCCCACTCCGTAAACCATAAATCTTCGCGAGCTCCCGCCGCGATGGCATGGGGTCTGGCATTCGCGGACGGGAGCTTGAATTCCGTAATCTCCCCGGCCGTCGTGATCCGTCCGATTTGATTGCCGTTGATTTGAACGAACCACAGGGCGCCATCGGCACCTGCCGTGATGCCGACAGGCCCTGATTGCTCGGTTGGAATCCGGTACTCGGCGATCTCCCCGTCTACCGTAATCCGGCCGATGCAGTTGTTTTGGTTTTCCGTAAACCACAGCGCGCCGTCCGGACCGGCCGTGATATAGGAAGGGTACGAGCCTGCGCGCGGCAAGTCGTATTCCGTGATAACGCCTGCCGGCGTAATCCGGCCAATCCGATTGCCGATTAGCTCGGTGAACCATATGGCTCCATCCGGGCCCTCCGTCAAGCCGTAAGGAGACGAGCCTGCTTCCGGCAGCTCGAATTCCGTGAATGTCCCTTCTATTGTCATCCGTCCGATTTTATTCGCTTTGTACTCCGTGAACCAGAGGTCCCCGTTAGGGGCAGAGAGGATGGACATGACCCCCGCATCCGGCGTCGGGACATCGAAAGTACGCATATCCCCTCCCTTGGTGATTCGTCCGATCCGGTTTCCTTTTTGCTCCGTGAACCAGATGGCCCCGTCTCGTCCTGCCGCAATGCCATAAGGTCCCGACTCCCGGTTCGCTATCTTGTACTCCTGTATCGTGATCTGCATGCGAACATGCCTCCTTGTAGAAGTTGTTAGGATGTTTAAAGCGGATTCTTCATTTGATTGAGCGTGTTCAAATCTCGCGTTCGGCTTTCCCGGAATGGAGAAGGCTCTCCCTTGGATGCTTAGATGAGTTCCTGTCATCGATAATCTCTAGCCTCTCAATTGGTGTTGATAAAATAGAAAAACCCCCCACTCCGAGATTTCGGAATAGGAGGCGAATACGAACAAAGAAGATGCGGACTCTACATGGAGAAGTCTCAAACATCCACCCGTCACATATAAAAAAAGCCGTACGAATCCTATCCCGAAAACCTCGTATCGTGAAATCGAAGTGTTTTCCAAATGCTTGGGACAGGATTAGTAGATCATTGGCTTTGGGTTCACCCTTTCATTTCTGGTTGCCTAGACTTTACCATAGGATATTCCGTGGTTTCAACCTCGGTTTATCCGAAGTTTGCCTTTACAACCGTCGGTTGCGCTTCTCGTCGATGTAGAGTTCAAGCGCGGTTATGGCCCGGATCATCAATTTGATGAGGAGATACAAAGCATATAAACCGAGAAGTGCGAATAGCCCGTATACGATAATGCTGAGCATGGAAAACATGCCGAAAAAGGATATCCCCTGGTTCAAGGAGCTCACCTCCCTTCAAGGTACTGTTTTACGAATCATATCGAAGATTTCAGCTGTCGTATCCTTAAGACCAGGCGATGGCTTAACTCCCCGCTTATGCTCGGAGCTCGGATACAGGTGAGTTCGTGCCCGATCCATGACATACTGATCGTTGGTATCCCGAATGAATGCCATTAACCTTGAATTAAATATGTTCCATAATATAACAATCATTTCTGATTCTAACATATCATCTGGAATATGGTTGAATTTAAAAAGCGGCAATTTTACTGATGATGATCGAAAAAAATCGAAATAGAGACGTTTTTCGTCATTTTTCATGGATATGCACGAACCAATTGCGTTCACCTTGCGTCTTAGTTATAGATGCATTGCTGAATATTACAAGCCAAGGAGATTAGCGAACATGATAACCCGGAAATGGACAAAAATGGCTGCAAGCGGCGCTATAGCGGCCGCAATGCTGTTAAGTACGGCGGTACAGGCCCAGGCCGCGCACAAGAAGGACTTGGAATTTTTAAACGTCAATCATTATGTAATGACGCCGGATGTCAAACCCGTCATCGTGAACGGCACAGTGCTGGTCCCCCTGAACACGGTCAAGGAATACTTGAAGCCTATGGGGCTCCGCTGGGATAACAAGAATAAGACGCTAACCGTCAACACGGGCACCGATCAAGTCACCCTGAAAATGGGAAGCGACGTTGCCGAGGGAAAAGAGAAGACCTACGCCCTGTCCGTTCCCGCGCAGCTTATGGATGGTCGCGTCATGGCTCCCGCCCGATTCATGACGGAGCTGTACGATGCTGAAGTCCGCTTGGATCCGAAGGATGGCATGGTTTACATTTATACGCCGGAGGTTGACCTGTTGACGGCGGGGGAGAACAGCAATGTGAAGCTGTATCCGGTCAGCGCATCGAAATATGGCAGATATGAAGGCATGGTGGTCGAGGTAGAAGGCAGGAAGCGGGTCTTTAAGGACTGGCATGGAGGAGAGGCTACGCGTAAACCGGTCATTCATTACCAGGATGTCACAGGCGATGGCAAGCCGGACGTTGTTGTGTTCTACGTGGACGGGACGGGCACCGGTCTGTACGCGGGGGAGATGCATGTAGTGGATGCCGGTTCTCTGGAGGAAATCCCGATCGAATCGCTGGAGCAGGCCGTATCGAGCCATGTGAAATCCAGCATCGAGAAGGAAGCGGATCACTTTACGGTTAAGGTTACGGTTGACGGAAAGGAAAGCGTCCAGAAGTTCAAGGACGATTCCAAAGATAAAAGCTATCTATTTGATAAGCTTGGCTTCGGAGCCGTTGTCAGACATCGTTTGGCGGAAGGACGGCTTCTTACGGAAGCGGCAGGAAGCATGAGCCCGGCCGGTTTTGCCGGGGATCTCCGAATAACATACCGATTTAATGAAGAGCTGAACCGGTTTGAGGTGGATGAGATGGAATATCGTCGCTTGGAAGAGCGAGGGCAATAACGGTTTTTCATTATAAAGCTTTAGGACTACACATAAACGCATGTTGGCGGGATGTGATCAACATGGGTTAGAAGCGGAAGGTTTCGGTCGGATGATGTGAATTCCGAATGTGAGGGCGCTGCGGCGCCCTTTTTGTGCTGTGCTTTTATAGATTTCAACGCCGTTTTCATCTCCGCAGCCGATCGCCGAAATGGGGCGTATACCATATGCTTCAAGAAGATTTCATCCCTCCTCATAGGACTTTATTACCATTTACTTGAGTCTTAAGATTCCTCTAAGATAGTTAATAAACCTGACACATTTTAGCGAAGAATGGAGATTGATTTTGAAGTAAACGCATTCAATGTTAAGTAATATAACAAGCCCATACCATGGGGACTTTGAACGGGGTGTATGTATGCAGCAATGGCTTGGGAAATCGCTAAAGCATAAATTGTCGTTGCTTATCATTATCGCTACGCTGGTGCCGCTGCTGTTTCTGGGTATTTTCTCTTTTAACATAGCCAAAAGCCTGACCGAAGAGAAGGCCAAAATTACGGGGATGAATACGCTCCGCCAACTGGAAGCTTACCTGGATACGATGGTCAAGGACGTGGAGAATATCTCGCTGTTTCTCATCGGGCATACCGGTGTTCAGGCCTATTTGAAGACCGAGCAGAGCAACTACGTTCAGCAGACGACGGTTATTAATTTTTTGACGAACCTGGCCTTTTCCAAAGATTATATCGCCAACATCATCGTTGAACCGCTCGGCAGCAAAGATGCGATTTCGCATAAATCCTTGGTACGCTCCGAGTTCCGGAATATTACCGAAACGGTTCCCGATTATTACGAACACCATCCCAAATGGTGGTCATTCGTTCACCGGCAGTGGACCTTTGAAGGCGTCAGGAAGGTCATCACGCTGGCCAGGCCGATTCGGAGCACGGATAAATACAAGCCGATCGGGAACCTGCAGATCAATCTGGATCAGGGCGTCATTGCCAATCAGTTCCGGCAGGCCGTCCTGGAGAAAACCGGATTCGTCCTTCTTCTTGACGAGAATAACCGGATTATCGCCGGTCCGCCGGATATGGAGACCAATTTGACGCTGGCGGATTATTATCCTGCGATTGGAGAGTTCGAGGGGCTCAGCGGCAATATTGACTATGGCGAGGGAAGCAGCAAGAAGACCATTCTCTATAAGAAAATGTCCAGCGTGAACTGGAAGCTCGTTGGCATCATTCCCTCGCAGGAATACCGTTCCCAGAACCAGTATTTCATCAAATTGACGGCGGTTGCGGTCACGGTGGCCATCCTGCTCGCGATTGTTCTGGTTCTTTTCCTGATCCAGAAGATTACGAATCCTCTGTCCGTCTTAACGAAATTCCTCAAGAACTCAAGCCCGGAAGAGCCGCTGCCGGCGCTGCCGGTCAAGACGGTCGACGAGGTCGGGCAGCTTATTATCAGTTATAACCGGCTCAGCTCCCGGATCGTGAAGCTTACCGATGAAGTGAAGCTGAACGAGTCGCTGAAGAAGGAGGCGGATATGCATGCGCTGCAGGTGCAGATCAATCCGCATTTCCTCTACAATACGCTGTCATCGATCCATTGGCTGGCGCTGATGAACCAGGATGTGAAGATTGCCGAGATGGTGGGATCGCTCAGCGATTTTCTGAGGTTCAGCCTGAACAACGGGCAGGAATACTGCACGATACAGCAGGAGATCATGCATGTCCGCCATTACGTGAATATCCAGACCATCCGCTATCCGGAAAAATTCGAGTTTAAGGATCATGTGGAAGAGGATCTGTATCAGCACACCATGCTGAAGCTGCTGTTGCAGCCGTTGGTGGAGAATTCCATGCTGCATGGCATCCTGAGCCGTGACGGGGTAGGGACGATTACGATTCGCGGACACCGCGAGCCCGAAGGGATCCGCTTTGTGGTGGAGGATGACGGCATCGGGATGACGGCGGAGCGCCTGAAATGGCTCCAGGAGCAGCTGGTCGAAAATCCGCTGCAGTACGAGAAGGGACAAACCCCGCGCGGCAGCTATGGGCTGCGGAACGTTCATAAGCGGCTGCTCCTTCATTACGGGAAGGATGCGGGGCTGCGTGTGGAGAGTACCGAGGGTGCCGGGACGCGGGTGATGTTTACGATACCTGATTTACCTGAAATTCAACAATCGGAAATATCCGGCAAAGGGGATGGCGACATTGAAGGTCATGATCGTTGATGATGAAGTGATCATTCGAAATGGTTTGAGTACCGTGATCAATTGGGCGGATAACGGCTTTACGGTGCTGACGCCGGCGGCTTCGGCGGAGGAAGCCCTTCAGCGTATTCCCGTTGAATTGCCCGAAATCATATTTACGGACATACGCATGACAGGTCTGAGCGGATTGGATATGGCGCATCAAGTCAAGCAGCAGCATCCCGAGATCGAGATCATCGTCATCTCGGGATACGATGAATTCGCGTATGCGCAGCAGGCGATGAGGGAAGGCGTGAGCGATTACCTGCTGAAGACGAGCAGGCCCGGGGAAATTATCGAGGCTGCTGTCCAAGCCAGGGAACGGCTGCTGCAGCGCAGGCTTACACAAGCGAAGGGGAAGGCCCAGGAAATGGTGGTCAACCGGGGCTTTCTGCGAAGGCTGCTTGCTTCCGGCACTCCGCTGGATGAGCATGCCGAGGCCGAATTATGTGAGCGATACCCGGAGCTGTGTTTGGAATCGAACGGCTCGGTGCTGCAGATCTGGATGCTGTCGGTATATCCGCTGCATCCAGAAGAAGCGGAACAATCGAACGTGAGCGAGCTGCATCGATTAATCGGCACGGAGCTGGCCGAAGTGCTGCAATGCGCGTGGCTGGAATGGAACGGCTCCCTGCTTCTGTTGGTGCGGGCAGAGCCGAATCATGGCTGGGGGCGGGTAGATTCCGCTCTGCATAAGATGGAATCCACGCATGCCTGCCGCATCACGGCTGCCAGCGGCCGACGGGTCGCAAGCGCCAAGGAGCTGCACATTGCGCTGGCTACCGCGGTAGAGGCCAGCTCCTACGAGTGGCTGCTGCAATCGGAACGGCATATCCGTTATGAAGATATCGAACGACGTACAGGCATCCGCACGGTATGTTCGATGGAAGAAGAAACCAAGCTGTCATCCCTGCTGCGTTCGGGGGAATCCGCCGACTTGCAGGCATGGGTGGCGGATCTGCTGCGGCGCATCCAAAGCCAGGATCAGGCAACGCCCGGCTCGGTTCAGGCTTACCTGCATTCCCTGATTGTTTCGGCACAGCGCTGGCTCATACGGGCTGCGACGTCTATCGGCTATACCAGTCCGTTGAAAGTGGAAGAGACGTACGATATCCGCGAGTTGACCAAGAATCCGGAGAAGGTGCTGGTCGATTCGCTCGGGCTCATCATGAAGGAGTACCGTGATATGGTGTCGACGACAAGTCCCGTCCAGCGAGCAATCTCCTACATTCATGAGCATCTGGGACAGAGCTTGTCTCTCCAACAAGTGGCCAAGCATGTTCATATGAACCCCAACTATTTCAGCGAGATGTTCAAGAAGGAGACCGGGCAGAATTACATCGAATTCGTAACCCAGGCGAAGCTTCGGAAAGCGATGCACCTGCTGCGGGAAACGCCCGCCAAAATCAGTGAAATCGCGAATGAAATCGGCTACGAGGATATCAAATATTTTAACCGCCTGTTCAAAAAGTGGACCGGATTGACCCCTTCGGAGTATCGGGCAAATCCCGAATCCTGAATTTTGTCCCTCTATGGACTGAATTATATCCCCTATGTAAGCGTTACATCCTCTTTTATACTTGGGCTAATCATCTTGAAGCTTCATCATTTTCGTATATTAAAAGGGGGATTGACCATGAGACCAAAACGTAAAATAGGTCTTGTACTGCTGATGATGACACTGGTCCTTGCAGCTTGCGGAGGCGGGCAAAGCAAAGAGCAGGCCGGAGGGAACGAAGGCGACCAAGAAAAGGTCAAGCTGACCATCTGGCATAACTTTGCCGGTGACGACCTGCGCGCGAAATCAGTCCGAAGTTTTATCGATCAATTTGCTCAGGACCATCCTGAAGTTACGCTCGACGCGCAAGCGATTCCGCCGGACGGTTACCGTCAGCGTCTGAGCACCGTTGCGGCTGCGAATGAAATGCCGGACGTGTTCTTCGTTTATGCGGGAAGTCAGTCGGCCGAGCTTCATCAAGCGAAGCTGCTTCAACCGATCACGGAAGTGCTGGACGCCCATTCCGATTGGAAGGACAAATTCCTGCCGGGCGCATTTGATCCATACGAGTTCGAGGACGGCCAGATTTACTCCGCTCCACTGGGCATGTCCGCAACATCGATTCTCTACTACAACAAGGCATTGTTTGACAAACATAACGTAAAAGTTCCGACGACTTGGGAAGAAATGATGGCGGCGGTTAAAACGTTCAACGATAACGGCATTACGCCGATCGCCCTCGGAAACAAAGCGCCGTGGGTTGCGCAATCCACCATTATCGGATCGATTGCCGACCGCGTGACCGGCACCGAATGGTTCAAAAAAGCGGCAGCACAGGATGGCGCGAAATTCACCGATCCTGAGTTTATCGAAGCACTTGGCTATTTCAAAGAGCTCGTCGACAACAAAGCATTCCAAGAAGGTGCCAACAGCATCGACAACACGCAAGCCGAGCAGTATTTCATCCAAGGCAATGCAGCGATGATGATCAGCGGCGCGTGGACGCTCACCAACCTGGCGGCTTCTTCCTCCGAAGAGCAGATGAAGGATATTGAAGTGACGACTCTGCCTGCGATCCCTGGAGGCAAAGGCGAAGCGAATACCATCTCCGGCGGAGCTGGCGGCGGTCTGGCCCTTAGCAGCAGAACGGAAGGGAAAGCGAAAGAATTGGCGCTTGAACTGATTTATGCCGTGAGTGGACCGGAAGCGCAAAAAGCGATTGCTGAGAGCAACTCCATGGTCATGTACGATACCGAAATCGATGAGTCGAAAGTTACTTCCCTGTACTACAAAGCCTTTAACCTGGTGAAATCCACAGGCATTACGCCGGTATACGATGCTTATCTGTCTGCAGAAGCGGCTGAAGTCATCAACAACGGCCTGCAGGAAATCATGATGGGCGGTGCCGTCGAAGGCGTGGCCCAGAAGCTGCAGGATGCGCAAGCCCGATCCGCTACTCCATAAGAATAGATTCACTGCTGCATAAGGATTAGGAGGGAGGAGGCTGCCATGCCTACAGCGATGAGAAGCAAAGGATTTATAGCCATAGCTCTTCTTCCTGCGCTTCTGTTGTTTCTGATATTTGTCATCATTCCGGTTTTTTGGTCAGCATACTACGGATTTTTCAGTTGGAAAGGGTTCGGAGACGCCACGTTCATCGGCCTTGATAATTATAGAGAGATGTTCAAGGATCCGATCTTCTGGCGGGCGCTTCGAAACAACCTGATTCTGGTCGTATCGTCCATTATCGGCCAGGTTCCGATTGCGTTGATTCTGGCTATCGTATTGTTCAAGAATTCGTTCTTCTCCAGGTTCATCCGGTCCGCCGTCTTCATGCCGATGGTTCTCTCCACGGTGGTTGTCGGTCTCATCTGGGGTTACATTTACCACCCGCAGTTCGGGATTGCCAACTATGTGCTGGAGATGCTCGGCCTGGAGTCATGGACCCGTGCTTGGCTGTCCGATCCGAAGGTCAACATGCTGGCGATATCGATTCCGATTAACTGGGCGAACATCGGCCCTTATCTGGTCATCTTTATCGCAGCGCTGCAAAATATTTCGCCGGAGATCCACGATGCGGCCAAAATCGATGGCTCCACCGGCTGGAACAAGCTGATGCAAATCACGCTGCCGATGGTCTGGAGCACGGTGGTCGTAACCATTGTGCTCTGTATCTCGGGAAGCCTGAAAGCTTTTGACCATGTCATCGTCATGACAGGCGGCGGACCGGCGCAATCGACCGAGCTGCTTGCTACCTATATGTACAACAGCACGTTCAGCGTATACCGTTACGGTTACGGCTCCGCCGTTTCCACGATGATCATGATTGTCAGCGCCATTCTTATCGCACTTAATTATTTCGCAACGCGCAGAAAGTCAAGCTAACATGAAGGAGGGAGCGATGTGAATTTACAGACGACCGGGACCGGAAGTGCTTCAGGGAAACGCGTCATCACGAAGGGGTTAACCGGGTTCGTAAAATTGCTGCTGATTGTGTATGCGATTCTTACGCTCTATCCCTTGTACTGGCTTTTTACGAGCGCGTTTAAATCGAACCAGGATTTCTTCAACAACCCTTACGGCTTGCCGAAGGAGTGGATGACCGAGAATTTATTCCGGGCATGGGAGCTCGGAAATATGGGCCGAGCGATGATCAATTCGACGGTTGTAACGATTACGGCCGTCGTGCTGACCATCCTGCTTAGTGTACTTGCGGCGTATGTGCTGTCCAGGTTCCAGTTTCGGTTTAAAAAGCTGGTGGTCGTGTTGTTTACGACCGGACTGCTGATTCCGATCCACAGTACGCTGGTGCCCCTGTTCATTATGATGAAAAATATCGGCCTGCTCGACACGTACGGCGCCCTCATCCTGCCTTACACGGCGTTTGAGCTGCCGATCGCAATCTTCCTGGCGATGGCGTACATGTCATCCATTCCAAGAGAGATTGAAGAAGCGGCCATGATCGACGGCAGCGGCTGGTGGGGAATCTTCGGCCGAATGATTCTGCCGCTCTGCACGCCGATTGTGGCAACGATATCGATTCTGGCATTCCTCCGATTCTGGAATGATTTTTCCTTCGCTCTCGTATTTATCAATACGCAGGCGCTGAAGACGCTGCCGCTCAGCTTGTCGCTGTTCTCGGACGGCTTCGGCACGGATTACGCCTTGACGATGGGAGCAATGGCGATCGCAGTCATTCCGACGATCGTGGCTTACCTGATCCTGCAGGAGCAGATCATGAAGGGCATGGTGGCAGGATCCATTAAAGGTTAAACTTCAAGCGAATTTCATATTCTTGAAAGAAAAGGCCCCTTCGGTCAACGGAAGGGGCCTTTTTCTTATGATTGGTCAAACAGGGTCATCGGGATTCGGGCATTTTTTCCTCACGAAAATATTCATGCACGTTTTTCGGCTACGTCATGCCGGCAAAAGAAATATAATAGAAACACGAGAACAAGAGAGCATGATGATTAAGGCCAACAAGCGTATGGCCCTTTAGAAAGTACATCAGAGCGGGGAGGAACCCAAGTGATAACGGCTGCCAATCAGCAGGAGTATTACCAGGCGCTGCTGGAAAAGAAATCGGAGTACGAAGGCGTATTTTATGTAGGCGTGAAGACCACGGGGGTGTTCTGCCGGCCGACATGCCCGGCCCGAAAACCGAAGATGGAAAACTGCGAATTTTACGAGACGGCTCAAGAAGCGCTGCTTGCTTCCTTCAGGCCTTGCAAACGCTGCCGTCCGCTATCGCACCCCAATCAGGTATCCGACCTGGTCCGGCTGCTCGTTGAAGCCGTTGAGGAGAATCCGGAGAAAAGGTGGACCAACCAGGACTTCCAGAAGCTGTCCGTCGATGCCTCGACGGCCAGGCGCCAGTTCAAGAAGCGGTTCGGGATGACCTTTGTTGAATACGCACGAGCCCGGCGGATGGGACTTGCCTTGAAGCAAATCCGGGAGGGGCATGCCGTCATCGATGCGCAGCTGTCGACCGGCTACGAGTCGAGCAGCGGTTTTAGGGATGCGTTTTCCCGCATCATGGGCGCGGCGCCTAGCCGATCGGGCCACCATAACATCTTAAAGGCTTCATGGATCGACACGCGTCTCGGGCCGATGATGGCCATCGCGGATGAAGAGGCGCTGTATCTGCTCGAATTCGTGGACCGCCGGGGCCTGGAGCGTGAGGTTGAACGTCTCCGGCAGAGAACCAAGTCGGCGATCATTCCGGGCCATACGGCTCCGATCCGTTCGATCGAGCTGGAGCTCGCAAGGTATTTTGAAGGGAAGTTAACGGAATTCAAGACGCCCTTGTTCTTGCTCGGTTCGCCGTTTCAACAAGAAGTGTGGGGCCGATTGCTGCGGATTCCCCCCGGCCAAACGTCTTCGTATGGCGAAATCGCAGCGGCGATGGGAAGACCGACCGCGTATCGCGCCGTTGCCCAAGCGAATGGCGCCAATCAGCTTGCGATTGTCATTCCATGCCACCGCGTGATCAATACGAGCGGTGAGCTGGGCGGATATGGCGGCGGTCTGTCGCGAAAGCAGTGGTTGCTGCATCATGAGCAGTCAATCAGTGCTGGAACTAAGAATCCCCTTCCTTAACAAAGGAAGGGGATTCTTATGTTCGGCGATTAGCTAGAACGCAAATCCCGTGGAAGCACCCGCTATGCTATAATTTGGAATGTCTCCTTATGTTTTCATACAGCATTTGATTATCAATTGAACCGTTCGTCATATCGGATTGCGTCCCAACCGGAATCATGTGGAGCACGAGCCCTATTATTTTATGCTAAGACCGCATGGTTCAGCAGGTACGAAAGTGAGTGGAAGTAAACATGATGATTCCGATTCTAGCTTTGGCGGCAGCCGTTTCGGGGGGCGTTGTCGCTTCAGGAGCAGGTGCGGCCATTTTGGTCGGGTTTGTATTCTTTTTGATCGGCTTTTCCGGAAAGAAGGGGAGACGGCCGAATTTCCTGACTTCGGACGGGCTCAAGGCCATCGGCACGCTTTTGGTAGTGGCCGTGTTCATGGTGTTGGCTTATTTCTGTACCTTGACCAGCGGCTCTCTGATCCGTTTTAACGGGATGGACCCTGTCTTCCAATACGAGCAAGGAAAGAAACTGCTGTTCATCGGAATGGCCTCCGCTGCATGGTTTGTCGCCAGCTTCCTTTGGCTGCTTCCGTATATCGTTGAGATCAAACCGCGGGAGTGGAATCGCAATCATCTGATAGGGGTCGGCGTTTATTTCGCGCTGGTCTTTGCCGCGGCCGGGGCCGCGATGCTGTGAATGAATATATGAGGGTTCGGATATAGGAATAGCTGGCTCCGGGAAACCGGGGCTATTTTAATTTGGTTCAAATTACCTATATATGTTGTCGAAACATGTTATAATATTCCGGATTCATCTTGGAGGAAATATTATACATATACTGGAGGATTATTCTGTGAGAAAGATGTTGTTTTTTCTGGTTTTCTTGATCGCCCTGTGCAGTTTGCCGGGGGTTGGCACCGCAGCAAGTTCGGGGAACATCACAGCTTCAAAGCTAAAAGAAGAGGGCGTGATTCTCAAGAATAACACGATGGTTCCGGCGGCAGCTGTAACCAAGGCATTGGATATCAATTTTGAAATGAATAACAAAACCGGGCAAATTTCCATCTGGAAGGGTACGATGAAGGTGGTCGCAAAAAAGAATTCAAGATACGTGAAAATCAACGGCGTTGCCACGTCTTATACTGCGCCTGTCCAGTTGGTCGAGGGCAAACTCATGATTCCGGTCCAGCTGCTGAAAGATGCCTTCAAAATCAAAGTTTCGGCAGATTATGATTTGCTGCATGACTACTTGAAGAACGTGACGCTCCAAAGCGAAACACATAAAGTCACAGTGCCGGTAAACGATCTTTACGAATCGCATCATAAATATATTGGAAAGACAGCGTGGATTTTTAAGCACAACATGATAATCAATAATGCCCAGGGAAGCATAGCAAACGGCGTCGGCAATCTGGCCCAGGTGAAAATAACCAAGATCAAACGCGACGGCGTTCTTGGCGATTGGTTGAACGTTTATTTTACACATAACGGCAGGACCTATTATGCCGAACTGGATGCCTACGATTTTGAATCCGGCTTCATGACAACTAGTCCGTATAAGCAATTTCATTTTCCGGAGAAATATTGGAAAAAAATCAGGGAATCCGTAATCAGCACAGGAATGACGACCGAGATGGTTTATCTGTCATGGGGATTATATGATCGTCACTATGAAGATATCTATTCGTGGGGAACGACCGACATGTGGGTCTATGAATCCTCGTATGGCTCAGACCATTATCTCTACTTCTATAATGGCATTTTGGAGAATATTTCGAGTTACTAAAGTACAAAGCAGCCTAGTCCCTGCCTTTAAGGAGGAGCATGGGCTGCTTCTTTATATTAATAGTAGAAAAAAAATCAGCGGGGGCTTTTCTCCTGCCCCGGCCTTGCCGGCACCGTTGCCGTTTCCCGGAATTTCACCGGGGATACGCCATAGTTGGCTCGGAATACCCGGTGAAAATAGGAGTAGCTGGCGAAGCCGCAGGTTTCCGCGATTTCCTCCAGCGTCATCGTGCTGTATTTGATGCGCTCGACGGCTGCGTTCAGCCTGATCTCGAGAGCGTACTGGATCATGGTTTTTCCGTAATACTCCTTGAACAGTTTGACCGCCCGGGATAAGCTAAGCCCGACATGGGAAGCAGCCTCCTCCAGCTTGAAGGTTAGGGTGGCATGCTCCTCCACGAATCGCTTCAGCCGCAGGGCAGTGAAGGCAAGGCGATCGGTAGGCTTGATCTCGGTAATGGCGCGGTCCAGGCAGAGGCAGAGACTGCGCAGCAGGTAGTCGGTCAATTCCCCGATTTCCCCTTCAAGGCCGCGCCGCTTCTCCAGCAGCATCTGTCTCCACAATCCCAGCAAATAATCGTCGAGCCCGACGTGACTGACGACAGGGCGGGGGATGCGGTTCCACCAATCATCAATCCAGGAGCCGTCGCAGAATATAAAATAATCCCCGCTGGACACGCGGCCATCCTCGCCGTCTTCCTTCACCCGCAGCTCGTATTCATCTCCGGGCTTCAGCAGCAGCAGGTCGCCTGCCTGCACATGGTGCTCGATGCCGTTGCAGTAGATCTCGCAGGAGCCCTCGGTTTGGAGTCGGAACAGATAGGTCGTCAAGCCGCCCCGATGGCTGTTGCTGAATTGCTGAAAGTGATAGGAATAGTCGCAGATGAGCAGCCTAGCTTCCATAATGGTAACAACCCCCAGTAAAAATATAAGCAGATAGTTCATGTTGCAGCAATATTGTTTATGTTCATTTTAGCCTATTTGCATGTATGATAGTAGCAGATAGAGCAGTAACTCATTTTTGGAATCGAGGTGCGCTATAATGAGAAGAATGAACATTGGTTTGCAAATGTATACGCTGCGCGATGAAACGGCACAGGATTTCCGCGGTACGCTACGCAAAGTTGCTGAATTGGGTTATGAAGGCGTGGAGTTCGCAGGTTATGGAGACATTCCGGCCGAGGAAATGAAAACGCTTCTTCAAGAGCTTGGCCTGAAAGCGATCGGCAGTCACGTGGGCCTGCATCTGCTTCGAGCAGACCTGCAGAAGGAAATTGATTACCTGAAAACCATTGGCGCTAAATATATGATGTGTCCATACGTGGCCGAAGAAGATCGTAAAGATGCCGAGGATTGGAAGAACCTCTTCTCCTTCCTGGAGGAAGTAGGTGCCGAAGCCCGCAAGCAGGGACTGATCTTTGGATACCATAACCATGCATTTGAATTCGAAGCCGAGGTTGATGGCCAGTTCGTTTTTGATGCGATGTATTCCGCAACGACGCCGGAAGCCGTGCAAGTGGAGATGGACGTATGCTGGGTACAATTCGCCGGACAAGATCCGCTCACTTACATTCCGAAATACGCCGGACGTCTTCCGCTGCTTCACCTGAAAGACTTCAGCAAGGATGCGGAAGGCAATATGAAGACGCTGGAGCTGAGCCAAGGCTCGGTTAATCTGCCGGGCGTCATTCAGGCTGCATCCGATGCAGGCACGGAATGGCTGATCGTGGAGCAGGACGTATGTCAGAATCCGCCGCTGCAAAGCGTGGAGAACAGCATGAACTGGCTGAAGCAGAACTACCTGAACCAATTTTAATCTATAAGCAAAAAAGGAGACTTTCAATGAGCAAAATTAAAGTGGCAGTGTTTGGCTGCGGCGCGATCGCCCAGCGCAGACATATTCCTGAATACGCGAACAATGCTAACGTGGAGCTGGTTGCTTTTGCCGATCCGGTGAAGGAACGCGCCGAAGAGATGGCAGCCCAGTATGGCGGTAAAGCCTACGCAGACTACCAAGAACTGTTGAAGAACGAGAAGCTGGACGCCGTTAGCGTATGTACGCCGAACTATCTGCATGCTCCGATGAGCATCGCGGCTGCGAATGCCGGCCTTCATGTGCTGGTGGAGAAGCCGATGGCCACGACGGCTGAAGAAGGAGAGCAAATGATCGAGGCCGCCCGCAAGAACGGGGTGTACCTGATGGTAGGCCACAATCAACGCCTCATGCCACCGCACGTAAAAGCGAAGGAGATTCTGGATTCCGGCAAGCTCGGCAAAGTGCTTACCTTCCGTACTTCCTTCGGCCACGGCGGTCCGGAGAGCTGGAGCCTGGATGGACGCGACAGCTGGTTCTTCCGCAAGGAAGAAGCGATTATGGGCGCCATGGGCGATCTCGGCGTGCACAAATCCGACTTTATCCGTTACCTGCTGAACGATGAGATCGTGGAAGTGGCAGGTTTTATCGGAACGGTCCATAAAGAAGGAACCGATGTGGACGACAACGCGACGTGCATCGTTCGCATGAAGAGCGGGGCCGTGGGCACGCTGATGGCAAGCTGGACGCATTACAGATCCGGCGATAACGGAACGGTATTGTGGTGCGAGAAAGGTGCCATGAAGATCGGTACCGTTAACGGCGACGAGGTGGTTGTAGAGCTGACAGACGGTACGGTGGAGACCTACAAGGTAGGCGCCATGGCAACCAATGAGAAGCAGGTTCCGAGCGGCGTCATCGACGCGTTCGTCGAATCCATTCTCACGAACACGCCGCCTAGCATTTCCGGTGAGGAAGGACTTCGTTCCTTGAACGTAATCCTGGGTGCATTCGAATCCCAAGAGACCGGTAAAATCGTGAAGCTGTAATAAATGAGAGTAGAGGGAGGCCGTATGCGTACGGCTTCCTTTTGTTTGTACTGCAAATCAAAGCAAGGCATAGCTTAGGAATGCACAAAAACTATTAAAAGACCGCTCTGCCATCTTCATGGAGAGCGGCCTTTTTAATATGGATTTTACTTGGGCATACGCGTTGTCCGATACATCCCATCCACCTTGATGCTATCACCGTCCTCCGCGACGGGAATGAAGATCGGCCGTTCATCCGGCGTGCGGTTCGGGGTATGCACCGTCAGCATCAGCTGGCCGTTCCAGGTACGGAACACCATGCCGTGCCCGCCGTCGCTGGAATATAAGGGTTCGGGCTCTTGAAGCCAGGGACCCGTCAGCTTGCCGGTTGGCGACTTGGCAACGCCGAGCGCGTATCGGCCATCCACAAAGCTGGCCCATAATAGGAGCAGACTCCCCGATGTTGTCCGAAACAGAGACGGGCCGTCCGTCACATAATTGCCCGATCCGGGAAAGCGGGGCGAGTGGAACGGCGTGGCCCAAGCGGCTTCGGAGGCTCGGAACAGGGTCACGGGCTCCGAGGCGGCCTCCGTGAGATCGGGACTCAGGCGCATGGCGCAAATCTCGCCGTCGCCGACCTGCTGCCACTCGCGGCAGAACACCATCCACGGCTGATCCCTTTCGTCGATATAGAGCGTGCCGTCCAGGGAACTCCAGTCGACAGGGGTCACGGGCCCAACGCTATGAAGGGAGAAGGGCCCTGTCGGCTGCTCAGCCGACAGCACCGCAGTGCCCAGCAGATCGTTATCTTTTCGGCGGAAGGTGGCAAACATGATGTAACGCCCATGGTAATAGTAGACTTCGGGCGCCCAGAAGTTCACGTCCGCGAAGAAATCGTCCGGTTTGCGAAAGACCGGATAAGGGCCTTCCCAATCGATTAGATCCCGGCTGATATAGACATCGAAGCCTTTTCCTTCCTTCCATATATTTTTGTCGGTGCTGCCGTACATGTAGTATATTCGCTGTGTCGGGTCAGGCAGTACGTAGGGGTCCCGAAGCTGAATGTCTGCAGTTTTCACGCGTAAGCGTTCACCTCCTTCAATTAACGATAGGCAGGATAGATGATGCCGATATCCCTCTCCGTCTTCAAATCTCCGTCTGAATACTGCTGCATTTCATTGCCTTTGATCCGGATCGGAATGGATGTGCCTTGATAGCGGAGCTCGCCTTCAATGGTTCGCGCGCTCATGCCGATCACGCCCTCCAATTGTCCGCTGCGGTCCGTGACCAGCCGAATCCCGGCGGGGCCTTGAATATGAACGCGGCCTTCCCGGTATACGGTGACGTTGTCCGGGGTATTCACCAATTCGTAGTGCAGCCCGTTCACGGCTCGGCTATAGGCCGTGTTGCCGGCGACTTCTTCGCCATGGTCCATATCGACCGGAAGCAATCCCGTAAACCACAGCCGATCCGATCCGATCGGCATGATGCCGCAGAGCCGTTCCACGTAATCCAGCAGGCACAGAATGGAAGGGGAATACGCCTCGGTAAAGCCCTCTTCACCTGTCCAAGGGCTCAAGGTTTGCGGGAAGCGCTTCGCCTTGGACAAGGCGGACAGAATCGGCTGCAGCACCCAGGTCAGCTCGACATAGCGGTGGTGATGTTCAAAGGCATGCGGCGCCCGGATCAAGCTTAAGAAATTGGACGGCCCGCCCCAGCTGTTGTAAGCGGAGGAAGGATCGAAGCGCGGATCGTCCATTGCGATGGACGTAAACGGGTATTTGGCGAAGAATTTGCCGGTATTCAGCAAATACCGCCGCAGCATGTTGCCAAACAGCTCGGCATCGCCCACCTCGCAGGCCATCACGCGCAGCAGCACGTCGGATTGGACCCGGACCAGCTCGTCGTTCCGATCCCGGTCATAGAAGAATTGATCCTTCTCGTCATAACAGCAACGGAAGAGGCTGTCCAGGCTGGCTTCGGCTTTGGCCCTCCAATCGGCTCCGGATTCGCCGAGCTCTTCGGCCATGCGGGCCAAATACATGCGCTGACAGTAGATGTTGGCCGTCAAATCCGGTGCCAGGAAGGGCAGAACCGGGGAGTCCGGGTGGAAGGCTGCGGCATCGTTCCGATAGGGCGTGTCCGGAACATGCCAGAACCTTGGCGACAGATCATGCCCGGTATCAAAGGTACTGAAAGCCTCCACGCAGCCGGTCCCCCGGGTGTTGCGGTAACGCGCGATCCAATCGTCGTAACGCGACATGGCTTGGTACATGGTCTTCAGGAAGGAGAGGTCCCTTCCATGAAGCTCATAGTGGTTCCAGACGCAGCGCGCCAGGGGCGTGACGAGCTGGATCTGGCGGAACGAAGGGCCGTTCTCCGTCAGTTTATAAGGGAGCAGCCCATCCTCTCTTTGCTGATCGGCAAAGGCGAGGTAGGTTGTTTCCGAGACCGAGGGAATCAGTCGCGATAGCAGCTCCGCATTGATGGTACCGGTGCTCTCCAGCCAGCAGCCGAGATAGATACCGCCCTCCTGCAGAATCGGATCGCTGCCGTTCATCGGCACGATGCAGGTCAGCAGCTTCTCCAGCGCGGTATAATAAGCCGTTTCGAGCCGTCCGCCCGATGCCGCGAATCGGACGCCTGTCGCCTGCCACTCCTGCAGCAGCTTCCGGTCTTCCGGTTTGACCGGCTGCACCCGATCCGGTATCGAAATCCGGCGCAGCCGGTCCAGCATAGCTTCTGTCATGTCCGCCTCCTTGAAAGCTTGTTATTGATTCGATTCAAATATGCGCACGGTGCCGTTGTAGAAGTCCGCAACGGCCTGCTCGACGTTTTTCCGGCCGAAACCGATTTCCTGGGTCGTCGTCTGGGCCAGCTTGGAGAACTCGGCGAATCCCGGCGGATTATAACTCACGTCAAAAGGCTCGGTCTTCGTGGCTTCCGATACGAGGCTTGTATAATTGTACACAATCTCTTCCACAGGACCCGCTTCCTCCTGGAGAAGGTTGCGGTTGGCTTCCGTCACCGGCACGCCGCGGTCGTTGCCGAGGATTTTGGCCGCTTCGGGATCGTTGATCCAGAAGTCCATGAGCGTGGCGACTTCCTTCGGATGCTTGGTGTTGGCATATCCGGATAGTCCTTGGCTGGACTCGAATACCACGCCCGTACCCTTCGGACCTCTAGGTACCGGATGGAGGATGAGCGGATTTTCCGTCAGGCTCTGGAATGCGGCCAGCTGATTGGAAGGGAGGAGGCTCATGGCGGCTTTACCCGTAATCAACAAGGATTTGCTGGTATCATCGTGCGGATTGGACACCTGAAGTTCAGGCGTAACGACACCGCCGGCCTTCGAAGCCTGTTCCCAATACTCGAACCATTCCTGAATGTCTTCCTTCGCGAAGCCGAGCTTTCCGTTCTCCATATCATACAGCTGTTTTCCGCGCTGCTTCAGAAAGATATCCATTCCGTCGACGGTGAAATTATAGGTACCGTATACGCCGTCGCCAAGCTTATCGGACAATTCTTTGCTGATGGCGGCAAAGTCCTCCCAATCCCAATCCTGCTCCGGCAGAGGAATGCCTGCCTTTTCGAACAGTGCCTTGTTGATGACGATTCCCCGGGCGTTTGCGCCGGCCGAAATATGCTGCAGCTTCCCATCCAGGCGGCCGTATTCCACCATGGTGGCATCCATGCCGTCCAGCTTCAGTTCGCTGCCGACATACGGATCCAGGTTCAGCAGCACATCTTTTTTGGCATAGTCCACGACGTTTCCGCCCAGGAAGAAGATATCCGGCGCGGTGCCGGAAGCGAGCTGGGTGTTCAGCTTATCGAAATATCCGGAGGAAGGCGAGAATTCGCCGACGATTTTGATGTTCGGATGTTTGTTCTGGAACACCTTCAGGGCTTCGTTCGTAATATCGGCCCGTTTCTGGTCGCCCCACCACATCATGCGCAGCTCGACTTGGCCGCTCGGCTCGGCCCCTGCGTCCGCCTTCCCGCCTTCTCCGGTGTGATCCGTTCCGGAACAGGCGGTGACGAATAATAGGAGCGAAGCCAACATGCCAACGAAACATTTCTTCAACATGGATAATCCCCCAGTCTAATCATAATTGGTTCATTTGCAGCACGCCCTCGCACGTCGGCAGGCAGCTTCTGAGGCTACTTCAGGCCGGTTGTGGCAATGCCTTCGAGAAAATACCGTTGAAACACCAGAAAAATGATCGTCACAGGCAGCAGCGACAGCGTGGACATGGCGAGCAGCGCCCCCCAATCCGATTGCCCCGAAGGATCGAACAGGGATCGGATCCCCAGCTGTACGGTGAACAAATCAATCTTGCTTAAATAAATCATCTGGCTGAAGAAGTCGTCCCAACTCCAGATGAAGGTGAAGATGGCCGTCGTAATCAGCGCAGGGACGAGAAGCGGCACCACGATGCGGAAGAAGATCTGCGATTGTCCGCAGCCGTCGATGGTCGCGCTCTCGTCCAGCTCCCGCGGAATGCCGCGGATGAACTGAACCATCAGCAGAATGAAGAAAGAGTCATGCGCCAGCCATTTGGGCAGGATGAGCGGGAAATACGTATTGATCCAATGAAGCTCGTTATACAGAATGTATTGAGGCACGAGCGTTACGTGGTAAGGCAGCATAATCGTCACCAGCATGATGCTGAACCACAGGCCTTTGAATTTGAACTTCAATCGGGAGAAGGCGTAGGCTGCCAGGGAACAGGAGACGATGTTCCCGATGACGCTCATGACCGAGATCAGCACGGAGTTGCCGAAGAATCGGCCGAAGGAAATGCCCTGAAGCCCGCTCCAGCCGTTCACGTAATGATCCAGCGTGAAGGCAGTCGGAATGAGGCTGCTGTTGGTGAAGATAAGATGATTCGGTTTAAACGAGCTGAAGACGAGCCACAGCACCGGATACAGCATGAGCAGGCCGAGGAGGATAATGGCGGCATGCCTCCCGGCTTGAACCAGTTGTCGCTTAAGCGGCATATCCATTACCTCCCTTCCTGGTTATCCCCGTAGAAGACCCAGAATTTTGATGTAAGAAAAACGATCCCGGTGAACACCCCGATGATGACCAGCATGATCCATGCCAGTGCCGAGGCATAACCCATATCGAAGAACGAGAAGCCTTTCAGATACAGGTACAAGGTGTAGAACATCGTGGCGTCGAGCGGTCCTCCCCGCCCGTCTCCGATGACGTAGGCCGGCGTGAAGGCTTGGAACGAATTGATCATGCTCATGATCAGATTGAAAAAGATAACGGGTGACAGCATCGGCAGCGTGATGCCGAAGAATTGACGGATCTTTCCGGCACCGTCTACGCCGGATGCTTCATATAAATCAGTCGGAATCTGTTTCAGACCGGCAAGGAAGATGACCATGGCCGATCCGAACTGCCAGACGGACAGCGTGATAATCGTATACACCACATAGTCGGGGTGGGCGATCCACGAGGGGCCCGTGATGCCGAACCAGCCGAGGAACTGATTGACCAGCCCCCTGCCGTCAAAGATTTGGCGCCAGACGATGGCAATGGCAACGCTGCCTCCCAATAGAGAGGGGATGTAATAAACGGTCCGGTAAATGCCGAGTCCGCGGATGCCCTTGTTCAAGGCCATGGCGATCAGCAGCGCGAACGCAAGTCTCAGCGGCACGGACAAGAACACATAGTAGAACGTTAGCCACAAGGATCGTTGAAACGTATCGTCTTCGGTAAAAATCTGGACATAGTTGCTGAGTCCCGTCCAAGTCGGCGATGACAGCAGGTTGAATTTGGTCATGGACAAGTACAGCGATGCGATCATCGGCCCCAGCGTCAGACAGAAGAAGCCGATGAGCCAAGGCAGAAGAAACAAGTAGGCTGTCTTATTCTGCTGGCCGTATAAGGGCTTGGACAGCTTTCTCATAATGTGCCTCCCTTCAGGATGAATGAGCATGGGCGGTTACCTGACGGCCTGAAGCGCTTACAATCGGTATGTCGGTGCGCCCGGTAAACACATCTTACCGGGGGAGGAGAGAGGGCGGAATCTCATTTCTTCGGATCATCGTGTTCGATTTTTTCGGATTGCGACAGTCGGAACTCGGAAGGGCTTTGATTGAACATTTTTTTGAATTTGGAGCTGAAATAGCCGGGTGAAGAGAAACCCGTCAGCTCGGCTATGTCCCATACCGTCAATCGGGTCTCCTGCAGCAGGCGTACGGCGTGTTTCATCCGAACCTCCGTAACGTACTGGATGAACGAGACCCCAGCCCCTTCCTTGAACATTTCCGAGAAGTAGGTAGGGTGGTAGTTATACTGCTCGGCCAGCGAGGTCAGCGATAATTCCTGCATGTAATTTTCCTCGATATACCGCTTGGCGGATTCAATCAGGGTAGCGTCTCCGTCTCCGGATTCTGTGAGGTTGTCAACAAAATCCTGTGCCCACTGCATCAGCAGGCGTTCCGACTGCTCCGGGGTCTCCAGCCATAACACCCATTCGGGTGAAATCCATAGAGGCCCCGCTCCCCGTGAATGCCGTATGTTGTCGAAAGCGGCGGATTCCATAATCAGCGTGATTTGAAAAAGGCTCCGTACCAAGCGGGCAGGCGATAGCCGGAATGACTCGCCCAGCTCCCTCCGGATGATGCTGCGGAAGGATTCCAATTCGCCCCGGATCAGGCAGCGATGAAGCGCGCGGCTTGTTTCGTCCGGCAGCAACGGACTTTGGTCGGTTACGGGTGCCTGATCCGGTCCGTTCTGGCGTCCTGCCAGATTCCAGGCCAGGAGGGAGTGGATATAACCCTCTTTCCAGCGCTCAAGCCCCGACACGGGCAGCCCTAATCCTACCTGCACCTCCACGGTTAAATACGAGGATGCCTGCGCGACGAGTTTATCCGCGAATGCATGTTGAATGCCGTCAAGCGCAATGAAATGCATGATACCGGGATGAGCTGCGTCATGAAACACTTGAACGCCGCCCGGATAAGATTCGGCGATTTCATGGCAGACCATTTCAAACGGAAGGCGGAGCTGCTCGGGCGCTCGGCCTTCGGGTGCTTTCTGCATGCCGGATTCCCTCATGCCCGCGGTGATGAAGCATACGCGGCCATCCTGCCAATCCTCCAGGTGAAACAGTCGAATCCGTTCCGTCATGGAGGCGGGGGGCAGGCGGTCGCCGCGCACGAGATCCAGCAGGAAGCGTTCCTTCATTTCTTTGTAATATTGGGATAGCCGCCACTGCATCATTTCCGAATCGTCCCGTACCTTGCGGTTCTTATCCAATTCGTGTTTGATTTTGCTTAAGGCGGATTTCAGGTCGTCCCGGGCAACGGGCTTCAGCAAGTAGTCCATGGCCTGGCTGCGGACGCCCGCTCTGGCGTATTGAAAATCCTCGTATCCTGTAATAATGATGATCTGGATGGTCGGATTGTGGCTCCGGCAAACGTCCAGCAGCTGGACGCCGTCCATGACAGGCATGTTCATGTCGGTAATGAGCAGGTCATACGAATGGGATTTCAAGAGCTCTTCAGCTTCCAGGCCGTTCCCGGCCTCCCCCGAAATGGCAAAGCCCATGCTTTCCCAGTCGACTTTCAACTTCAGCCCTTCGCGAACCTCGATCTCGTCATCTGCGATCAATACGTTGTACATGATATTCCTCCTGTACCGGTAGAATCAGTTCGATGCATGTGCCGGCTTCGCTCCCGTTCCGAATATGAACGGCAAATAAGTCGCCGTAATGCAAGCGGCAGCGAGCAATCACGTTGCCGAGTCCAATGTGCCAGCTCTCGCTTCGGAGGATCGGCTCCAATTGGGAGGCCGCCGCGGGATCCTGGAGCTTGCGGATGATCTCGGAGGGCATGCCGGGACCGTTATCCGCGACGCGGAGAAACAGGCGGTTGTCCTGCCTGCTGATTTGGATGTCGACCTGTGCCGTGGTTTGATGCTGAAAGCTGTATTTGACCGCATTCTCGATCAGCGGCTGCAGAATGAACTTGATCATCACCAGCGAATCCAGCCGGCCTTCCTCGTGGATGGAGATGTCGAGTTTATGCCCGAAGCGGGTTTGCAGAATGGAGATATAGTGGCGGACATAAGCCAGTTCTTCGGTTAAGGGGACCCGGTCGTCGCTGGTATTCATGGAGAAGCGCATCATTTTGCCCAGGTCCTCGATCACCTGCACGGTATCGTCCGTCCGGCGCTGCATGGCAAGACTGCTCACCAGCTCCAGGGTGTTAAACATGAAGTGGGGATTGATCTGCATGAGCAGCGCTTTATATTCCGCCTGCTGGCGGAGCAGCTTCAGCTCGAATTCGTTCTGGATATGCTGCCGCAGGCGGCTGATCATATAGCGGAAGGTGGAGATGACGTAACTGACCTCGCTCTTAACGTTTTTGTCAGGAGGCAGAACGGACTCGGCCTGGTCGAAGGCTCCGCGCTGCACCTGCCTCATCGCCAGCACCAGACGAGTTAAAGGCTTGGTGACGCCATAGGAGAGCCATGCGGCGGCAAACAGGGAGACCAGGATCAGAACGACGGTAACCAACAGAATGGTACTCTGAAGCTTGTGAAGAGAGGAGTACAGCTCCTTCTCCGGCGCCAGGCCGGCCAGCATCCAGCCGGTGCGCCCCAGTTTCTTGTAAACCAGAATGTCCCGCTGCCCCTCATCGTTGGTCAGATAGACGACGCCCGATTTCAGCGGGCCGTTTCGAATGCGATCGATCTCCGATAGAGCTCCGGCACCGAGTTCATGCGCCTGCTGAGATAGAATCGGGCTTCCTTGCTCATTCAGCAGAAAAATCGTGCTGTTCTTGGCCAAATGGATCCGGCTGAGCGGCTCCAGAAAATAAGACTCGCTGACGTTAACCTTCATCACGTTTTGCGCCGTGGCATGATGGAAGGTCCCGATGGGCATCAGCAGGCTGACGACGGGATTGCCGTGATCCCGGACGCGTTCATGCTGGTCCGTATGCGCTGGCAGCCAGCGGTCTCCGGACGCGAAGAAGTTCGTGTACCATGATTCCCGCAAAAAGGCAGGGTCGGTTTCGACTTGGTTCTCGCCGCCGATTCGAAGCCCGCTGCGCCGGTAGATGGATACGTCGGAGATACTGGTGTAGCTGTTGGTCGCTTGGGTCAGAAATCGGCTCATCGCAAGATTGGCCAGCATTTTCTCCCCTTCGGGCAGCAGCGGATCGCCGATGGCGTTATCCCAGTTCTTGGCCGTGTCACTGTTAAAGACCAGGGAAGCGACGTCATAAATCTGCATCTGGACCATATCCACGTAGGAACCGTATTCCTCCATCTTTTCAAGGGCCGAGGATTCGATGTAGGAGCGGATCACGGTGCGCGATTCCGTAAACAGCAGGAAGGAGAGCGTGCCGAAAGAGAGGACGAAGAGTGCGACGATAAAGGCGATCAAACGGCTTTTTAATGAGAAGAACATCCATTTCCTCCTTTGCGAAAAGCGGATTTCTAGGCGGTCTGCGACATGTGAAAAAAGGCTGCGCAAAATACGCAGCCTTTGAAGGAAAAATGCTTGGAGCAGCCGTGTACGGCTTAGAAACGAACCAAATTACCGATTCGTACAGGCATGCCGGTGGCGATGGCGCGGTTGGCTGCAATTCCTGTCAGTATGGATCTCGCCCCATCGATATGGTTGGCCGCGCGGGCATAAGGATCTTCCACCGGTTCCCCGAACAGATCATTCAGCAGCACCGGGTCGCCTCCGCCATGTCCGCCCTGCTGCTCCTCGACGTGAACCTCGTACGGGGCATCGAACATCGGAAGCACCCGCAGCGTTTTCCCGATTAACGCGCCTTCCAGGCTCTTGTCGCCCAGTGAATTGACGTAGGATTGTTCGACGATGTTCATCTCGATCCGGCCTTTGGTGCCGTTGATGGCGATGCGATAGCCTTCCCACGGCTGATAAGCGACCAGCGAATACGTTAATATGGCCTTATTCTGATATCGCACGAGGACGCCCATCGTATCCTCAATGTTGATGCCGTCCCCGAATACGCTTTGATCCCGCTGGTAGCCGTCCTCCGGCTCGGCATCCAGGTACATGGCTTTGAGATGCGCATCGGAATCCAGATGGAGCGCGAAAGGGTCCTCCTTGGCAACTGGGTTGCCGGTGGCGCGATTGTAAAACTGCGTAACGCCCCGTGCTTCGGCATTCTCTCTACCATAATACATGAGATCGCCGAATGCGAAAACGGTTTCAGGATGGGAACCGATCCAGAAGTTGACCAGGTCGAAGTGATGGGTGGACTTATGAACGAGCAACCCGCCGCTGTTCCGCTTGTCCCGATGCCAGCGCCGGAAGTAATCCGCGCCGTGGCGGGTATTCAGCAGCCATTCGAAATGCACCGAGGTCACCTGGCCGATGGTATCATTCATGATCAATTCCCGTACCTTGGTATGGTGGGGGGCGTAACGGTAGTTGAAGGTGACCCTGATGTTCTGTCCGGTCCGCTTGGCGGCATCCAGGATGGCCTGGCATTTTTCCTCGTCGATCGTCATCGGCTTCTCGGTCACGACATCGCATCCAAGCTCCATCGCGCGGATAATATACTTGTGATGGGTCCGGTCGATGCTGGTCACGATCACGTAGTCGGGCTTCTCGTTCTCGATCATCCGGTCGAATTGGTCCGCCGGGTAGGTAGGCACCTCGGCGTATTTATATTTTTCCCGCAGCAGCTGATTCGCGTAATTCATGCGGGTTTGATTGATATCGCAAAAGGCAGCAAGCTCGGATTTGTCGCGGAAGTTTTGGGCCAGGGCGCCATAAAAAAATTCGGCGCGGCCGCCGGTACCGACCAATACATAACGTTTCTTGTCACTCATCTCTATCGCCTCCTTGAATATAGCTCTAGCCTATAACAAGGGAGCATTGCTTTCGCCGCATTTCATGCGTAATCGCTTTCAAATACCGCATATTTTGCTATAATCCAAGAAAAGGGGGCAGCCCGCATGACCAAGCCTTTTCGAGCAGATTATCATGATCCCACCGGATATTTGAGCATGGAGTATGACCGCCGCATTGGCTATTTCTCGATGTCGGCCGACCATCTCCACGATCATTATGAGCTGTATTACCTGTTATCGGGCGAGCGGATCTACTTCATCAAGGATCGCTCCTACAGGGTTCGGGCCGGTGATCTTGTCTTCGTGGACCGGAATGCCGTTCATAAGACGCTGGACAGCGGCCGGCCCGACCATGATCGCCTTGTCCTCTATATAAACCCGGAATTGTTTGCGGATTTGGCCGTACCGCCTGAGCTGGCCGAAGGGTTGAAGGAGCCGTTCGGTTGGGATGTTCCCATTCTAAGGCTTCCTTCGCCAGCGAGTGAAGCGGTGGAGCGAATGGTCGGCGACATGGTGAATGAGATGATCCATCCTCAAGCGGGAAGCAGCTGGCTGCTTCGGCACCGAACGGTCGAATTGCTGCTCTTCGCCTACCGCAGCCGGCATTTGGGCATGGTTCGTTCGGCCGATACGGAGCCGGTCCTTCATCCGAAGACCCAGGCGGTCGTCCGGTATCTTAACGACAACTACCGGCAGGCCTTAACGCTGCCCGAGGTAGCGGAGGCGTTCCGGATCAGCCCGCACTATCTCAGCCGGCTGTTCAAGCAGACGACGGGATTTACCTTCAGCGATTATCTCAACCTGCTTCGGGTCAAGGAAGCGCAGCGTCTCCTGCGGGAGAGCGATGATTCCATCACGGATATCGCCTGGCGATCGGGCTTCAGCAACTTCTCCCATTTCGGGAAGATGTTCAAGCGGACGGTTCAGCTGTCTCCGAGGGCATACCGGCAGCAGTATCGAATGCGAAGCTAGAGGAATATGGCTGTGTCTTCTTTCTGGTTCACTAGAAAAAGCTGAAATAAAATAGATAGTCTCTATTTTATTTCAGCGAGGATGTGAGGGGATTTGTAATTGAACTTGAAGAGAAAATGGATCGACTTAACATAACTAATGACGGATTAAGCTTACTCGGAAAGACGAAAAAGAGATTGCTGCTTAGGTTCGTCTTGATCGAGAGTTTAGATGGTCTTCTTGTAATAAATAATCTAATAGAATATCAAGATAATGTTTTATATACTCTGTTAATTCAATTCGCTCATATTGCAATTCACGTATAGAGACGATCACTTTTCCAAAGTCGTAAGATTAATGTAAACCTTCGAGTCAGTTCCTCATTACTTTCTACAGTATCCGCCATTTTTTTCGTCTTTTTATTCAATACTTTCACAAAAAATATGCATTATATTTATTATATGGAACTATTACCCTTTTATAGAAAAAAATATATCATATTTTATGAGTTATTGTTACCATCCAATAAAAATAAGGAGTGATCAAATGTCTTTGGTGAAAAAGTTTTTCATTAAGAGGGGAAGTGCTGTCTTAGCAACAATCTTAGCACTAGTTTTATTGGTATCCGCTCCCCTTAAAGTAGGAGCTAGTGGATCTGCCGGGTTATTCGCCCAATTTTACCCAGGTAATTATAAAATTGATGTTATTCAACTACACAATGGATGGGCAGGTCCATGGAATGAAACACAGAACATACTTCATACAAACATTCACGTATGGGAAAAAGATTCTCGTGGAAACTACTCAATACATAAAGCCAATCTTCATATCTCAGCGAGAACTAATCTAGCTGGAAGCATTTGTTGGTATGTTCATGACACTGTAAATAATACCTCTAAGACGAACTGCCACCCCCTACTTGCCATAACTGAAGCCAAAGAAGCTATGCAGGAAGAAGTTAAGGCGCAACTGAATAAAGCAACAAATTGGGAAGTTGCTGTAACTGTTGGTGTAGTTGTAGCAATAGTTGTAATCGCTTGGGCTACATGGCCTGCAAGTGCTATAGCTTTGGTTGCTGCTGCTAGATCAGCGGGAGATCAACCGGAAGGAAATAGTGAGCAACCACCTATCGATACTGGATCAGATGAACTTTCTGCTCCTCCTAATGAGAAGGCACAAGAACCAGACGAATCTAAAAAAGCTCCAGGAGTTCCGGTTGAATCTGAAACGGTTCCAGGGATACCACCAAACGAAGATATTCCTGAAAATGAATGACAGTATATAATGATAAATAGAATGTTAGTTGTCAGAAATGAGGTGAGTTCAAAGAATTGTACACACATATACTGAGTAGCAAACTTGAAACAGAACAAAGAAAAGATCTGGTAAAAAAAATTATTTTGTTTTTTTGCAAAGAATGTAAGTATCTTAAGATAAGATGTTGGGCACAAGATGATGCTGACGCCCCCTTTCTGAAAAAACAAACGGTTCAAAGGACTTTTGGTGATGACGGCCTACTTGAATTACGTGTACCTATTGATAAGGAAGTTGTGGATTTCTTCAATCATTATGAGATGAGTGAAACTGAAAGCTATATCCTACCGTTCTTCCATCTTGAATTTCTAGATGAACAAAAGAATGTACAATTATATTGTGGCGATTCTGGAAGTGATGTTCTATTTGATGAAGCTACCTTCAATGCCCCACAGTTATTCGATCTAATAAGTGAAGAACACTTCAATAAATTAAATTGATTCTGATTAACAATAAGACGGACTGCTTCTTATCAGAGTTCGTCTTATTGTTTTTTTGTACTACCTTGAGACACCTTGAATAACCTGCCTTCAACTTTCTACTTGCCTGATCCTGTTCCAACAATTATATTCGAGAATCAGTTATTATGGGGCCTTCGGTCGCATGCGGGAGCACGACAATCAATCCACCCTATGTGAGACGGGGGTAATAGAGGCCGTAGCCCTAGTCGCTAATAAAATCACCACGTCCATCGAGTTGAATCAGCCCGTGAATGTGGTGCTTTTTGGTGTGCATATGGTATCTTGGAAGTGAACGAAAACGCCATGTTTGATAGATTCGTTGAGAGGATCGACAGTCATAATGAAAACAAAAATACAAGAGCTGCCGCTGTCGCCGGGCGTATATCTCATGAGAGATTCGCGTGGAACGGTCATTTACGTTGGCAAATCCAAAAGTCTCAAGAAGAGAGTACAATCGTATTTTTACAACAATAAATCGCACTCCCCAAAAGTGAAGAGGCTGGTTCAGCATGTCAAAGACCTCGAGCATATCGTCACCGACACGGAGTTTGAGGCGTTCATGCTGGAATGCAGGCTTATTCAGGACATAAAGCCGATGTATAACCGCAAGATGAAAAATCCGCTAGGTTATAGTTATATCGTATTGCGGCAAAAGCGAGATTGGCGATGGCTGGAAATTACAGATACACTGGATGAAGGCACACACGAACCGTCTCGTTTTTTCGGTCCCTATACAGCCAGCAGACATAGTCTTGAACATGCAGTTCAGAAGGTTAAGGAATGCTGTAAAATCGCCTGCAATTATGCACCTGCTGCTTCTTCGGCAAATACTCCCTGCTTGAATTATTCGATTGGCCTCTGTCTTGGCAAGTGTCTTGGCGGCGAAAGCGCGCGGCAATTTGATGAAGTCATGGATCGATTCATTGCTCTGCTTCAAGGGGACGACCGACGTTTATATGATGAAATGGAGCGAACCATGCTGGGCGCCGCAGAGCGTTTCGATTTTGAGCAGGCTGCAAAATACAGGGACGGCATGGAGGCGGTGAACTTGCTCTTAAGTAAACGGGATATGATCGAGTTTGCCGAAGAGAATCACAGCATCGTTGTCTACGAGTATTTAAACGAAGATACGATCAAGTTATTTCTGATTAAGGGGAACGTTGTGCTGCACAGCGAGCGATGCTCTGTGGCTACCACGGCGGACATTGAATCGTTGAGGCAGAGGGTCAAAGCCTTGATTCTCAGCTATTTCACGAGGGATCCGGAAAGCGATGCTGCCGAGGTTACCCGGCAAGACATCGATGCTGCACAAATCATCTACAGCTATTTGCAGAGCAGCGCCTGCCGCTATCTTGTTCTTCAGGATTCATGGCTCGAAGACGGGGGGGGAGCCTGATATGGAGGCTGCGCTGCGGGATTTTTTGAATCATCATGTTGTGTCATTTTAATTTGAGCATGAGCCGGGCTGCAGCAGCCCGGTTTTTATCGTCCATAAATCTCCAATCTTATTTTTGAGAAGACGTTATCCCGCTGGGCGGAGATTGTATCATAGGTAAGCTATCAGCAACACATCGATGATGATTAAGGTTTATTGAAAAATCGCCCCATCGGCATCTCTCTCGTAAAAGTGATCCATCCATACTTATATTTCACTTCAATCTGCGTGATGGGCTGATTGTTATAAAGACGGATGCCGTAATTAAGCGGAATCCGCGAACCTTGATCGAGGGCGGCTCTCTTCTCGTCCGGCATGAGCTCGGGCTTTAACGGCACCTCCCGAATATCGACGAATTCGATATCGGGATCTTCATCAAGGCCCTCGCCGCCGACCAGATGAAGGGAATAACTGACGCCCAGCTCGGCCTTGGCGGGCTTCATGCCATTATTCACCCGCACGTCCAGCAGCTTCACATCGGCGAATCCCTTATTCATCACTTCGAAGATCATGGTATTTTCATCCGCAGAGGACGTAAATCCACCCACCTTGATGGGCGTGGGGCGAAGGAACAGCAGGTATAGAAGGATGGACGAGAGGAGCAGCCCCAGGCCCCAATACCCGAGCCGGCGGAGATGTTTGGATTTAGGTTTCATGGCAGAGCAATCTTCCTTCTCTTATTAAATAGACAGCTTTACAACGGATTTGCCTGCCTCAATATCCGCTTTCATCGCTAACAGATATTTCCGGGTGCGTTCATCCATCTCATTCCAATTTACGAATTTGGCGAAGTAGACATAGGAGTAGATATTACGAAAGTCGATGAACAACGGGATCCGCTGGATCCATTCCTCGCTCAGCGTATTCTCTTGAAGATAGCCGGATAAGAACGAGTCGAAGAATCGGGCCACAAACTCGGCTTTCCGGTTTTCCGAAACCGTCTGAACCGCATGATAGATGGCGATGGCGATATCGTAGGCGAACCAATGGTACGAGACATCTCCGAAATCGAAAAAGATGATCTCCCCGTTATGTACATGAAAGTTGTGATGGTGGAGGTCATTGTGGACGATGCCGTAGCCTTCCTCATCCTGCGGGAGGGACTCCAATTCCTTAAGATACTGCGTCCACTGCCTATGGACTCTTTCACCTGCAGCCTCCGGGAACGCATCGGTAAAAATCACATGATCATTCCACTGGGGAAACGCCATTCGATGCACGAGTGAGGAAGCGGTGGCGTCCTTTTTGCCGAGCTTATGCATACGGCCCATCCCGCGTCCCCACTGCTTGATTATCGCAAAATCCGATGTTACATCCGTTAACGGGCTGCCGGGAGCCTTCGTAAAGGCAATGACATGGTATCGCTTGGATTCATGGGTTACCTCTTCAATAAGAAGATCCTGAGCAGATCGAATGGACACCGCCATGTTCAGACCCTGCTCGGCGAGATAGGCCATCCACGTCAGCTCGCGAATGATCGAGGCTTTGCGGTATTTGGACGCGTCCAGGAATTTCATAATGAAGCGTCGTCCGTCTTCACCGTTGTATTCAAATACATTCTGATCGAATCCCCCAAGTAACTTCAGTGAATAAGAACCTCGGCCGAATCGTTCGGCCCCTTGATCCAAAACAGCCTGTTCCATGGAAAGTCCCCTTTATCGTATTCTCGATATGATGCTCATGCTTACATACCGGAAGGTTACTGTACTCACTACCAACTACAGTCTAACGAAGATGGCGGGTGGTTGCAAAAAATGGGAGGGCATACGAAAAAGGGCGCTCCCTTAGGAGCACCCTTACATTTCTTTATCAACCTTCGAATTTCCGCGCCAGCTCACGGAAATTCAGCTCCTTCGTGCTGGACAGCACGATATCCGCATGCGGGAAATGCGCGGCGTTGCCGATCGCGACGGCGAACATGCCGGCGCCCTTGATGGCGTCAACGCCGGATGCGGCATCCTCCACGCCGATGCAGTCGGCAGGCTCTACGCCAAGCTCTGCGGCAGCGGTGAGGAATATTTCCGGGTCCGGTTTATTGTTCTTCAGCTTGGTTACGTCGACGATCACGTCGAACTGGTCCATGACCCCAAGCCGTGTAAGCACGGCGATGGCGTTTTTGCTGGCGGACGCGATGCCGGTCTTCAGGCCGGCCGACCGGATGTCTGAGACAAACTCCGTAATCCCTGGCAGCAGGTCGGCTGGCGTGATCGTTTCGATCAGCTCGACGTACCGCTTATTTTTGCGGTCAGCCAGCTGTACCAGCTCTTCATCGGAATAGTTTACAGGCGTCTCCGCCTGGCTTAACAGGAGCTTCAGGGAATCCATGCGGGATACCCCTTTGAGATTCTCGTTGAATTCTCTCGTGAAGGGAATGCCCAGCTCGGTTGCCGTGGCTTTCCATGCCTGATAATGATACTCCGCGGTATCGGTAATGACGCCGTCCAAGTCAAAGATGACAGCCTTCAGCTTGCGTGTTTCATTCATATCTTATAGCTCCTTTTTGAGATATCAGAAAGTATAAGCCCGAAACGGGGACTTCCGGATATCGCAAGAAAAATGACGGTTTATCGCGGTCTGTTATCATAGAAAACTTGTCGAAAAATTTGACGATCGATCGTTTTCCTCGCAAACCGGGAGTGATGCCCTACGCTTAGGAAAAGCAAGCATCTAATGCCTAAACATCGTTATCTGCTCTGCAGCGCATGTTTCACAGGTTTCCCGGCTTCAAGCGTTACGGCCTCGTCGTACAGCTTGATCTCGATGGATTCGCCTTCGACGATCTCCAAGGTCACGCCGTCCTTCTCGATGTTTACGCCGATGAGACGGCCGCGGAAGTTCAAGCGGAACGCATACTTCTCCCAGTCCTTCGGAATGGCCGGGGAGAGGGAAAGCCCGCTTTCCTTCAGACGCATGCCGGCAAAGCCGTAGACGATCGACATCCAGGTACCGCCCATGTTGGCCATGTGCAGGCCGTCCTTCGTATTGCCGTGCGTATTGTCCAGGTCGAGGCGTGCCGTCTCGATGAAATACTCATACGCTTTGTCCATATTGCCGATCTTTGAGGCCATGATGCTGAAGATGCAGGAAGACAGCGACGAATCATGCGTCGTGATGCCTTCATAGTAATCATACGAACGCTGGATCGTTTCCAAGCTTTGCTCGTCTTCCAGCAGGAAGTGGGCGAGCACCGTATCGGCTTGTTTGCACACCTGATAACGGTAAATGGTGAGCGGGTGATAGTTCAGCAGCAGCGGATATTTGTCCTCCGGCGTGTTCTCGAAATCCCATACCGCTTTGCGAAGGAACGTATCGTCCTGCGGGTTAATGCCGAGTGCTTCATCATACGGGAGCAGCATGGCGTCCGCCGCCTTCGCCCAAGCGGAAATTTCATTCGCGGTTACGCCAAGCCGGCCGCACAGGGATTTGAAGCCTTGCGCATCGTAGGATTCCAGAATGGCGCAGCTTTTGGCGGCCCATTTCAGGTTATGCTTTGCCATGACGTTCGTGTAATAGTTGTTGTTCACGCAGCAGGTATACTCATCCGGCCCCGTCACCTCATCGATATGGAAAGCGCCGTTATAATAGTGGCCGATGTCGGCCCACAGGCGGGCGGTTTCGATCAGCACCTCTGCCCCGTAGGACAAGAGGAAATCCCGGTCCTGCTCGGCGAGATAATACTGAATATAGCTGTAGGCGATATCTGCGCTGATATGGTATTGCGCCGTTCCCGAAGGGAAGAAGGAGGAGCATTCCGTTCCGGAGATCGTGCGCCACGGGAACAGCGCCCCTTGCCGGTGTCCCATTTCCCGCGCTCTGTCTCTCGCCTGCTCCAGCGTGGAATAACGATACAGCAGCAGCTGGCGCGCAATGTCCGGCTGCGTCATCAGAAATACCGGGAACATGTAAATCTCCGTGTCCCAGAAATAATGGCCTTCATAACCTTCGCCGCTCAGTCCTTTGGCGGAAATGTTGCTGTGCTTGTCCCGTCCGGCGGATTGCAGCAGCTGGAATAGATTGAAGCGGATGCCTTCCTGGAGCTGGTCATCGTTCTGAATCACGACATCGGCCGATTTCCAGTAGTCGTTCAGATACTCGCCCTGCTCGGCAAGCAACTCCTCGAACGAAGTATCCTTCAACTCCTCCTGCAGCTGAATGCCGCGCTCGATCATCTCTTGCCCGTGACGAAGACTGTCGGTATACAAATTGTATTTCGTAAAGTGGATCGGTCCGGTCAATGGAAGGACAGCCGTGAACGTAACCTCTCCGGTTCCGGCTTCGAGCTGAATGTCCGCATCGGCATTCAAGCGATGACGGGTCACGCAAGCGGTACGCAGCTTGGACGCCATCGTCTCGTCTACGACATAGGCATCGCTGCCCTTGACGCCGGCATCGATGACGGTCATCCGTTCCGCATGCCCTGCGCCTACCCGGGGATCGTTGGCATTGGTGTAGTTCTTCACTTTGCCGTTCACGGTGGAAACGATGCGAACCTGGCCGTTGAAATTGACCGGCTCCATCCGAACGTCGATGGCGAACAGCTCCCGGTGCGAGAAGGACACCAGACGGCGGAAGGTCAGCTTGATCTCTTTGCCCTCGGGCGATTTCCACTGCACGATTCGTTCGGAGTACCCCTTGTCCATATGCAAGCGGCGTTCATGGGCAGTGATCGTTCCGTGATCCAGGCGGAAAGGTTCTTCCTCGTCGCCTAAATAGATCAGGACCGTTTGGGCATCAATATTGTTAACGAGCTTTTGCTGTGTATCGGGAAAGGCGAAGAGCTTCTCGCCGTAAGGGATTTCAATCACGTCGTGGAAAGCGTTCAGGTAGGTGCCGCGAATGGTGGACAGGCGCTCTCCGTAGCCTTCTTCGAAGTTGCCGCGCACACCCAGGTAACCGTTGCCGAGTGCAAAAATACTTTCCATATTCAGCAGGGCTTGCTGCGACAAATCAGGATTTGATATATTCCAGGTCATGGTCTACACTTCCTTCCTAGCATGGTTATGCTTGAATTTTAGAGCCAATCGGAGTTATGTTATACTAAAATATCAAGGTTTTTATCAATATTTTTAGGTGGTGGGGAAATAATGAAAGAGCCTTCACGTTCTGGAAACCAACCCTTTTACCTTTCTTCCCGGATGCATTATTTGCGCGAGAATTTTATCCATCCCCCGTTCGACTATGAGCACGAGCTGCTGGAAGCGATCCGCTTCGGCGATGAGAATAGAGCCATGGACATGCTGCGCAAAATTAACGAGCTGGAAGCGGCCGTGCTGGCGACGTATCCGCTTCGGTCGAAGAAGAATGCCTTGATTGCATCCTGCACCTTATTTACCCGGGCCATTATCAAAGGCGGCGTGGATCCCGAGATCGCCTTTCATTTAAGCGACACGCTGATCCTCGAGATCGAGCGAATGAGCGATGTGGAGCGGCTGGTTCATTTTGAATATGAGATGCTGGTGCAGTTTGTGTCGATGATCCGCTCCGAGAAGGAAGACGTGTCTTTCTCTCACATTGTGAACCTGGCGATCTATTACATCCGGGAGCATATTTTCGAGGAGCTGACCCTGCAGAGGGTCGCGGCATATTTGAAGGTCCACCCGAGCTACCTGTCCGATCGTTTCAAGCGGGAGACGGGCGAAGCCATAACCACCTTTATTAATCGGCGGAAGATTGAGGAATCCAAGCATTTACTGGCCAATACGAACCAGTCGATATCCGAAATCGCGTTTACGTTCAAGTTCTGCAGCCAGAGTTATTATACGCAATTATTCAAGAATTTTACGGGAATGACGCCGAGAAAATTTCGGATAAGCGGCACGGCGCGGTAAAGGACGATCCTATCGAACAACGAGAAAAGAGAGACGCGGCCCATGAAGAAACTAAAGCAGAAAATGCTTCACTTAAGTTTGGAGAAGAAACTGATCGCGGCGTTCTCCGCCTTCATTATCGTTCCCCTTCTTCTGATCGGCGGGATCGTATCCTGGGTCTACGTGGAGAATAACCGGAGCACGATGATTGATGCCGCCGTGGAAAACAACAAACAAATCATTAAGAATATCGATACCTCCCTGCAGCCGCTGCTCCGGCTGTCCATGTTCCCGATCCAGGACTCCACGGTGTATCCCATTATGCGGAAGGATTACGGCAAGGTGACGTATCCATTGCTGGAGCGGGGACAGGATTTCGATAAAGTGAACGGCTTGATCCAGAGCGGGATCATGCTGTATTCGGACTTGATTGACTCCGTGGTTATCTACCACGAGAACAGCCGGTCCATCATCGGCCGAAGCAACCGGGAATATATGAACTTCGCTTATTTCAAAGAGCAGTTTACCCGCGAGCCTTTTGTCCGGAAGATCAGGGAAGCATATGGCGGCTTTGTCCCGGTAGGGATTCATCAGGAGCGACTGCTGTCAACGAAGGGAATTCCGGTCGTGTCAGTGGGCAGGGCCATCTTGGATCCATACACGAAGGAGGATCTCGGGTTTATCCTGTTTAATATTTCGGTGGATAAACTCAAGACGCTGTGGAGCGAGTCGGCATTTTCCGAGAATACGAATTTTTACTTGATCGACGAAACCGATCATATCGTGCACAGCGTTCACCCCGAGGAAATTGGACTGGCGGCGTCCGAGGTATTGGGAAGCGACTTTCAATATAACGCGGACGGCCAGGTCAACACGCAGATCAGTCGGGATACCTACATGATTTCTTCTTCCTCTTCCATGGCGAATTGGAAGGCGGTCACGGTCATCCCGAAGAAGGATCTGTTCTCCATCGTGTACCTGATGGTGGCTATTCTGATCGGTGCGTTGATCCTGCTGCTCGTGCTGTCCATCCTGATTTCGGCCCGGATCGCCACCACGATCATGAAGCCGCTGGCGGTGCTGAACAGCAAAATGAAGCTTGTCTCCCAAGGTCAGCTTGACGTAAGCTTTGATACGAAGCAGCACGGCGAAATCGGGGTGATTAGTCATACCGTGGACCAGATGCTGCACGAAATTCGCGATTTAATCGAGCGGATTTACGTGGAGGAAGAGGAGAAGCGGAACCTGGAGATGAATGCGCTGCAATCGCAGATTCGTCCGCATTTTATCTACAACACGCTGAACGTGATCAAGTGGATGGCCAAGATTCAGGGGGCAACGGGCATTGAAGAAGCGCTGCAGGCTTTCTCTTCGGTTATCAAGTTTACGGTGAAGAAGGAAGGCGACTACGTAACCATTGCCGAGGAAGTCGAATTCATGGAGAACTATACGAAAATTCTCGATTTCCGCTATTTTAATAAATTTGATGTCACGTATGAGGTGGATCCGGCCGTAATGAATCATAGGACCTTGAAGTTTCTGCTTCAGCCCCTTGTGGAGAACGCGGTTTTCCATGGCTTTGAAGGCATCGATTACAAGGGCAGCCTTGTCATATCGATTTATGAGGAATCGGATGCGCTGATCATGAAGGTATGCGATAACGGACGAGGTTTTCCGGAGGGCGGACAGGCGAAGGTGGAGCAGGACGGTCCGCAGGATACCTTCAACTCGATCGGACTGAACAATATACGGAACCGGATATCCCTTCATTTCGGGCCCGAGTACGGCCTGTGTATCCAAAGGGGAGAACAGGGCGGAACGGTCGCATGGCTTCGGGTTCCGATCATCACAGAAGAAGCAGGGTGATAGAAAGTGCGAATACTTATAGTAGATGACGAGCCGCTCGTTCGGATCGGGATCAAATCGGCGATTGACTGGGAAGCTCAGGGCGTGGACATTGTCGGTGAAGCGGGCGACGGCGAAGAAGCGCTGCGTCTGATAACGGAAACGGTGCCGGACGTGGTTCTGCTGGATATCAAAATGCCGAAGATGGACGGGCTCGAGGTGCTCCGGACGATCAAGGACCGGCAGATCCCGGTTCAAACGGTCGTGTTGAGCAGCTTCGATGATATTGCCTACGTGAAGGAAGCGTTGAAGCTGGGGGCTTTTGATTATTTCCACAAACCCGACATGAATGAACGCGAGCTGACTGCGATGCTGAAGAGCGTCCGGGAGCAGTTTGGGAGCCGGGGGATTTCGGCTCAAGTCGGGCCGGCTACGGCGGGCAACCGGAAGGAGCAGATATTATTTGACGCTCTCCGAGGCCATGTTCATGATCTGCATGAAACAGAGCTCAAAGAGGGCAATATGTACGTCGTCCTTTTCAGAATCAAAGATTATCACACGGTTATCAAAAGGTACGCCAAGGAAACCGAGTCGATCCTGCCGAATACGGTGCAGAACGTCGTCAGCGAGATGCTGTCCACGGAGAAGGAAGTCGAATATCTTCAGCTGGATGAACAGTGCAGTGCCGTATTCATCAGCAACAGCGAGCTGAAAAGCCTGCTGGCCTCGTTGACGCGCGTCAATAAAATGGTGCAAATGATCAGCTCGGCGCTCAAGCGGTTTGTCAATATCGACATCGTGCTGGGCATCAGCGACTGGTTTGCCGATTTCGACGGCATTCGGACGGGCTACGAGCAGGCGGGCAAAGCGCTGACCCATCAATTTTACCACCCGGATACGTCGATCTTTTATTACCAGCATCTGAAACAGAAGGGTGAGCACGTCTATAGACAGGCCGATGCCTATTTAAGCCAGATGAAGTCTGCCCTCAGGGAGGAGGCGAACGAGCGCTTCCTGGAGCTACTGTCCCAGTGGGAGAGGTTTCTGGCGCAAGAAGAATGTATGGAAGAGAAGGATGTCCGCAAGGTATACGAAGGTCTGCTGTTTATGATCGGAGAGGGCACGGGCGTACCGGGCGGGGGAGACGATCAAGAAGAAACATCGGCCTTTGAAGAGATCCATGAGTTCGGGCAGCTGTCGGCCGCATACCGTGCCTTGTTCGAGGAGCGGCTCAAGAATCGCAGCCATCTGGAGCTGAGAGGTTACAGCCAGCTCACGCGCAATATTATGGAATATACGGAGGAGCACTACCCGGAGAGCCTTTCCTTGAAATTGTTCGGGGATTTGTTCCACGTCAGTCCGAATTATGTCAGCCGATTGTTTAAGCAAGAGGTCGGTCAGGGCCTGTTCGATTATATTAACGAACTTCGGATCGAGAAGGCGAAGGTGCTCCTCAAGGACTATCGCTACAAAATTTATGACGTTGCCGAGATGGTGGGATTCAATAATCAGGCCCATTTCGCCATTGTATTCCAGAAATACACAGGCTTTTCTCCTAAACAATATAGGAAAGATGAAGTGTGATATTAGAGAAGAAAGTGTGATTTTTCATAAAAACGCTCGTGCAGTGCAATCTATTTATAAAAAAATAGTCAATTTTAAAAAATTAATCATCATTTGATTAATTTTTTTTGTTGTCCCGGCTCTTTATCATGAAGATGTAAGGTAAAACGAAAAGAAACGTGGGGGGTAGCATCATGGGTAAATGGAACAAGAAGTTTTCGGCCATGCTGGTTTTGTGCCTGGCTCTTGTTGTGGGTTTAACCGCTTGCGGCGGCAGTAAAAGCGCTGACAATACAGATAATGGAGCCGGAGACGCTGCTGAAAAAGTAACGGTGAATTTCGGATTCTGGGGTACGGCGCAGGATTTGGAGATTTATCAGAAAGCGGCTGACACCATCTCCGAGCAGTATCCGGAGATCGAACTAAAAATTAAACAATATCCGAGCAGCGAGCAATTCTGGAACACGCTTCCGGGTGAAATTGCTGCCGGCGTAGCGCCCGACTTCATCAAGATGTCCAACGAAGGTGCTTACGAGTACATCAATAAAGGATTGTTCTCGCCAATCGACGATCTGGTTCAAACCACGGGCGTGGACATGAGCCGTTTCCCGGATACATCGAAGAAGATTTGGAACGTGGACGGCAAGCAGTACGGCGTGCCGAACAGCGATATGCCGGCGATGTTCTTCATCAATGAGCAAATGTGGAAGGATGCCGGCCTCGGCGAGTACCCAACCACATGGGATGAAGTTATCGATGCGGCCAAAGTGCTGAACAAAGGCGATGTGAAGGGCATTATCGTGAACCTGGATGCCTTCCATATCACGAACTACGTGAAGAGCTTCGGCGGCGGCTGGGGCAATGGTGCGACCATCAACTCCCCAGAGAACGTCAAAGCGCTGGAAATGATCATCGACATGTATGACCAAGGACTGGCGGTTACGCCGAAATCGCTCGGCTTCGGCTGGGACGGCGAAGTATTCAGCAATGAGCAAGGCGCTATGAGTACAGGCGGTTACTGGTACAAAGGGTACCTGAAGGATGCGAATCCGGACCTGAAAATGGTTGCCATTCCGGTTCCGAAAGGAACGACGAACGGAAGCACCATGAGCTCTGACGCTTACATGGTATTGAAAGACGCGAAGAACAAAGAAGCTGCGCTGAAGGCTGCTTATTACATGACCAACGACGATACGCAAACCGCATTCATGGAGCTTGGCTTCAATCCGGCCGTATCCTCGCTGTCCGAGCAGTATTTCGAGAAGAACCCTGAATTCAAGGCGCTGCAGCCTGCGCTGGAGTACAGCACGGACTATGGGTATCCAACGGATACCAAGCGCTTTACGGATGAGCTCGTGAAAGAATTGGAAGGCCTGATTCTGGGCGGCTCCGGTAAAACGGCTCAGCAAATTCTCGACGACATTCAAAGCCAGTTCAAATAAGAAAGAGGCAACACCCGCTCCCGCTCCTTGTTCTCAGGGAGCGGGAGCCTTTGTTCACACCACTTTGTGGGGGTTTCTCATGAACCAACCAATTTAAGTTTGGAAGCGGGGGATAACTTATGTCCGATTACAGCAGCAAGCACGCTGATATGAAAGGGAACAAGATCAGGCAATCCTGGTTCCGTTCGCTGGCAGACTCCGATAAGACGCTGGGCTGGTTGTTTACGCTGCCCTTTTTGATTTTGTGGGCATGGTGGTTTCTGTATCCATTCATCCAGTCTTTCGTAAGAAGTTTTCAGGATGCGAACTTTGCTGCCCTGGACCAGGCCAAATTCATCGGCCTCGAAAACTATGTCACCATTCTGCAAGATAAAGAATTCTTCCGGGCGCTGCTTCACTCCCTGGAAATCGTGGTCATCTCGATTCCGATTCAGACCCTGCTCGGTCTGCTCTTGGCGATCCTGGTGAACCAGAAGCTGAAGGGCAAGGGGATATTCCGGACCGTGTTCTTCATTCCGTATATTACCTCGCAGATCGCGATCACGACCGTGTTCATGATGCTCTTCAAGCAGGGCACCTTCCTGACGAAATTTTTCGGAACTTTAGGCTTCGGGAACGTGACTTGGTTTGCGGATACTAGCTATGCGCTCTTATTCGTATGTATTCTGTTTATCTTCCAGCAAGCCGGCTTCACCATGATTGTGTACTTGTCGGGCCTGCAGGAAATTCCGAAGGATCTGTATGAAGCGGGCGAGATCGACGGGGCGTCCAAGTGGAACAAATTCCGCTACATTACGGTGCCGTTCCTGAAGCCGATCACGTTCTTCATCGTGTCGGTGTCGACGATCGCCGGTTTCCAGATCTACGACCAAATTGCCGCGATTTCCCGTTATGGCGCGCTCGGCTCGCCGGCCGGCGCTACCAGCACGGTGGTAACGTATTTCTACCAGCACGGGATCCGTTACATGAACATTGGATACGGAAGCGCGGCGGTGGTGCTGTTCTTCATGATCATCATGCTGATTACGTACCTGCAAAAAAAATTCCTGGATGAGAAGGAGTGAGAGTAATGTTGACCCGAACGAATAAAGGTCGGCCGTTTCTGTACATCGGCACGATCATCCTGGGGCTCTTATTCGCCCTTCCTTTTCTCTATACCATCTATACGTCCGTCATCCCGATGCGCCATGTCAATACCCTGACGTCGCCGGCCAACTGGACGTTCGAGAACTTCAAAATCTTCTTCACGAACGATGCATACAACGTGCCGAGATGGTTCATGAACACCGTGATCATGACCGGCGTCGTTGTCATCGGGAACCTGATCATTAACCCGATGGCCGGCTTTGCGCTGGCCAAGCTGAATTTCAAGGGAAAAGGACTGATATACTGGATCGTCGTGGCCACCATGATGGTGCCGTACCATATGATCCTGATCCCGGTATACGTGAACGTGGCGCAGCTCGGATGGCTGAACACGTTCTGGGGATTGACGGTGCCCTTCCTCTATCAAGGCTTGTACATCTTCATGCTCCGCCAGTTCTTCATCTCGGTTCCGAACGAGTTCCTGGAGGCTGCGCGGATGGATGGCTTGACGAAGATGGGCGCTTTCTGGCGGATCGTGTATCCTCTGGCCCGCTCATCGCTGATTACGATGTCGATCCTTGCATTTGCCGGGACCTGGAACAGTTACCTCGTTCCGAGCACGCTGGCGAATACGCCGGAAATGTATGTGCTGGTGGTCGGCCTGAACAGCGTGAAGGATATGTTCTTCGAGAATACGCCGATGATCATGGCGGGGGTCGTGCTGTCCACGCTGCCGATCATCCTGTTCTTCTTCCTGTTCCAGCGCCAATATATCGAGGGGATTTCGAACGCAGGCGTCAAAGGCTGATATAGAAGCATCGGGAGGGATTAGACATGGATAACGTGGGACAGCGTGCAAAGGAGCTTCTCGCGCAGATGACCTTGGCCGAGAAGATCGGTCAAACGGTGCAGTACGGCCGGTGCGAGGAGCGGGAGCTGAAGCTGGTTGCCGAAGGCAAGATCGGGTCGCTGTTGAATGTGCATGGTCCGAAAAAAATCAACGAGCTCCAGCGGCTGGCCGTGGAGGAAACGCGGCTGGGGATTCCTCTTCTCATCGGGGATGACGTCATTCACGGTTTTCGCACCATCTTTCCGATTCCGCTCGGCGAAGCCGCCAGCTGGGATCTCGAAGGGATGGAGAAGAACGCCCGCATTGCGGCAGAAGAGGCGGCAGCAGAAGGCATCCGCTGGACTTTTGCCCCGATGGTGGACGTGACGCGCGACCCCCGGTGGGGCCGCATCGCGGAGAGCACGGGGGAGGATGCTTATCTGTCCTCCCTGGCCGCTGCCGCGAAGGTGAGAGGATTTCAAAGTCCAAATGGGGACGGCAACCCGACCGTAGCGGCATGCGTGAAGCATTTTGCCGGTTATGGCTGGATTGAAGGCGGCCGGGACTATGATACGACGGACATGTCGGAGCGGACGCTGCGGGAAACCGTGCTGCCGCCGTTCGAGCACGGGATTCGGGCGGGCGCTCTGTCGGTGATGAGTGCTTTCAGCGAACTCAATGGGGTTCCCGCTTCCGGAAGCCGCTATCTGCTGCGGGACATATTGAAGCGGGAGTGGGGCTTTGACGGCATGGTGGTCAGCGACTGGGAGTCGATCGAAGAGCTGATCTACCATGGCTATGCGGAGGACCGGAAGGATTCCGCGCGGAAGGGGCTGAACGCCGGCGTCGACATGGACATGCATTCCGGCGTCTATCTCGATCATCTGGAGGCGTTGGTCCAGGATAACCCCGAGCTGCTTCAGCTGTTGGATGACGCGGTGCTTCGCATTTTGAGGGTGAAATTCCGCCTCGGATTGTTCGAGAACCCGTATGTAAGCGATGAAGACGAAGAAGCCGGAGATCTGCTGAAAGGGCGAGCCATTCCAGCGGCGCACCTGGCCCAGGCCAGGGACAGCGCCCGGAAATCGATCGTGCTCCTGCAGAATCGCGTCGGGATGTTGCCGCTGGATACCGGCAAGCACAAGAAGCTGGCCCTGATCGGGCCGCTGGCCGATGATCGCCATAATTCAATGGGCTGCTGGGCTTGGAAAGGCCGGGATGAGGACGTTGTCACGGTGTGGGATGCTTTTCAATCGGAAATCGCACCGAAGGCCGAGGTGTTCTACGAGCAGGGCAGCGGCATACTGGAGGAGCTGGACGGCGGAGTCGAGCGTGCCGTTCAGCTTGCCAAGCAGTGCGATGTCGCCGTGGTCGTTGTCGGCGAATCCGAAGCGATGACCGGCGAGCACTACAATGTGACGTCCATTACGCTTCCATCCTGCCAGGAGCACCTGATACGGGAGCTGAAGCGTCAGACTGACACGCCGCTCGTCGCCGTGCTGATGAACGGCCGTCCGCTTGCGACTCCATGGCTGCATGAGCACGCCGATGCCGTGGTGGAAGCTTGGCATTTGGGAACCGCCACAGGCCTAGCGCTTGTAGACGTGCTGACGGGCAAGTACAATCCGAGCGGTCGCCTGCCGGTTACCGTTCCGCGCGCGACGGGCCAAATTCCGATGTATTACAACCGGAAGAATACCGGGCGGCCCCATCTGTACGAAGATTATATCGATTGCGACGATTCTCCGCTGTATCCGTTCGGGTACGGCCTCAGTTATACAACGTTCGAATATACGGATCTGCAGCTGGATCGGCATCAGATCGGCCGGGACGAATCCGTCCGTGTATCCGTGAGCATCACGAATACGGGCTCCAGAGCCGGCGAGGAAACCGCGCAGCTCTACATCCGCGACTTGGTGGCAAGCTCGACCCGGCCGGTCAAAGAGCTGAAGGGATTTTCCAAGGTGCGGCTGCAGCCTGGGGAAAGCCGTGAGGTGCATTTTACGCTGGGACGTGAAGAATTGGGACTGCTGGATGAAAGGCTTGAATTTACGGTAGAGCCCGGAAAGTTCCATGTCTGGGTCGGACCGCATTCGGAGGAAGGACTGCAGGCTGAGCTTGAGGTTGTTGAATAAAGGGGGATTTATGCATGGACTACCGCGTAATTAAAGAAGGAGACGTGTTTTTTCTGACCGGGCTTAACGGAGATATCGTCCAGGGGGACGATCAGGGCCATGGTTTGTATACGAAGGATACGCGTTTTCTGAGCCGCATGGAGCTGTTCATCGATGGCGAGAAGCCTTCGCTTCTGTCCTCCACGGGGGATAAAAGCTATGTGGCCTCCTTCCGCCTGATGAAGGATGCCAAGGATGAAGGGGCGATCGAAGTGCTTCGGGAACGCTTCATCTATGATGGCGTCCTGTATGAGCGCTGTACGCTGACCAATTACTTTGTGACCGATTCGAATATCGAGTTCGGGGTTTCCTTCGATGCGGATTTTCAGGATATGTTCCTGGTCCGTAAATACCGTACGGGCGAAGTCGGCAAAATGGAGGGGATTCGGGCAGGCGACCAAGAGATGACGCTGGCCTACGTCGGCGCCGACAAGCTGAGAAGGCAGACGCGCATTGCTTGGGATGCGGACGGCGGCAAAGCGGATGATACCGGCACGGTTTCGTTCTCCTTGTCCCTGAAAGCCAAAGAGCAGAAGGTGATTACGTTCTTTGTCACGCCGATGGCGGAGCGGCAACCCGCGGCAGAGACGCTGACTTATGAAGAGGGGCTGAAGAAACTCGAAGCCTCGTACGAAGCTTGGTACGGGAACAGCTCGCAGGTCCAGTCGGATTCCGCACTGTTCAGCGGCTTGTACCAGAGAGGATTGCAGGATCTGCGCATGCTGACGACCGATGTAGGCTTCGGCGATACAACGGTAGCCGGACTGCCATGGTTCGCGGTTCCGTTCGGCCGAGACAGCTTGATCACGGCGCTGTTCATGCTTCCGGCGAACCCGCAGCTTGCCAAAGGAACCTTGAGAACGCTGGCGGCTTATCAAGGCGAGAAGACGGACCCTTGGCGGGATGAGCAGCCGGGCAAAATCATGCATGAGATCCGCTATGGAGAGCTGGTCACGACGAATCAGTCCCCGTTCTCGCCGTACTACGGCACCATCGATTCCACGCCGCTGTTCCTGGCGCTGATCGGCGAGTATTACCGCTGGACGGGCGATCTCTCCTTAGCGGAGGAGCTCAAGCCGAACGTGCTGCGGGCACTGGATTATATCGATGCCGCGCTCGAAGCGGGCTCCGGCTTCATGGCCTACAAGCAGGAAGCCGAGAAAGGCTTCCCGAACCAGGGCTGGAAGGATTCCGCCAACTCGATCATCCATGAGAACGGCGAGTATGCGGAATCGCCGATCGCGCTGTCGGAGGTTCAGGGTTACGTGTATCAAGCGAAGCAATCGCTGGTACCTGTCTTCGCGGAGCTGGGCGAGCCGGAACTGGCCCGCAAGCTGGAAAAGGAGGCCGAAGAGCTTCGGGTCCGTTTTGAAGCGGCCTTCTGGATGGAGGATGAGCAGTGTTACGCCATTGCGCTGGATAAGGATCAACGCCAGGTACGCAGCGTAACCTCGAATCCCGGGCATCTGCTCATGAGCGGATTGCCGGAAGAGAGCCGCTCGAAGGCGCAAGCCGAGCGGATGCTTAGAAGCGACATGTTCAACGGATACGGCATCCGCACGATGAGTACTGGCTCCACCGGCTACTATCCGGTGAGCTATCACAATGGGAGCGTATGGCCGCATGACAATGCCATGATCCTGCTGGGTCTCGGCAAGCAGGGATTCAAAGCTGAGGCAGGCAAGGTGATTTCCGGCCTGCTCCAGGCATCCGCGCATTTTGAATACCAGCGTTTGCCTGAGCTGTTCTGCGGTCATGATGCGAAGCTGGGCCATCCCGTTCCGTACCCGACAACCTGTTCGCCGCAGGCTTGGGCGGCGGGAACCTCGATCGTCTTCCTGCAGGCGATGCTCGGATTGTATCCGAACGCGGCGAAGAAGGAAATCGCGTTGTCCCCGTTCCTTCCGGAAGGGATGAACGAACTGAAGGCCGAACGGATTGCGATCGGAAGCGGGCACCTGTCGGTAAGCGTTGTGCGTAAGGCTGACGGCAGCGCGTTTCATGTGGAAGTGCTTGAGAATACAACCGGATTTGACCTGGTTAGCTGATCTTATACAAGATTTGCTTTTGAACAACCTGTCTCTTAGTGCTTAGGGGTCAGGTTGTTTTTTGTTGAAATATCAGGAACGTATGTTCTATAATAATGAGGTGATATTGAACAGATTACTGTATACATACCGGATTGGAGAGAACCTATGAATTCCTATTGTACATATGCCCTACATCAGATCGAGGTGGCTGTCGTCTCGGTTGTCGCGATTATCGATAAGCTGGATGAACGGGATTTGCTCGTCAAGCCGACGGAAGGCAAACATTCGGTCGGAGAGCTGCTCAAGCATATCGCCGTCATCTGCCGGGCCGATTTTCATATATCCGGAGGAGCCACCCAAGAGGAGATGAGCGCCTATTACGCAGGCGTGTCGTTAAATAACCTGAAGGACATACAGGCGGAGTTATTGAGCAACTATTCATATCTGGAGCAGGCGTTCCGAGAAATGACGGAAGAGGAGCTTCATCAGGAGATGACCTCTTATTGGGGCGTCACCTATTCAAGGTACGAATGGCTGCTCGAAATCGTGGCGCACCTGTATCACCACAGGGGGCAGCTGCACGCGATGCTGGTTCACTGTAACGGGAAGGACCCGAAGGTTCCTTTGTTCGAATAGTTAGTGCGCGCAGGATGGATCAAGGGGGCCGGCCAAGAAGTTTTCTTGGCCGGCTTATTGATTAAGCTCGTGCGCCCGCTGAGACAATGAGTCCGGATTACCCCAGCATCCAAGCCCTCCGCACAGCCCGCTGTCCTGAAACTGCCTTCATGGGTCTTTGAATCGCTGTGCGATCATAAAAACGAGCTTCCTGCCATGATATTTATTACATTGAGCTGACATTCTTTTAAATTCGACAAAATAAAACAAATTTCGCTATAGACTCGAGCTAAATAATTCCTCTATGATAGAAACTAAATAGCTCGACAAGCTATTATGAAAGCGCTATCCAAGACTTCGCAGGACGGCATGATCCTGAATCTAGGAGGGAATCCACCAAACCAGGGATATAGCAGAATCTGTTGTTAACCGATTAGAAAGCGTATTCATATATGCAGGAGCCTAGAAGCGGGCCGTTAACACAGATTTTACATATCGTTAATACTCGCATGATCTTATAACTCTATCATAAGAGGTGTTCATAATAAGGAGGACACGCACTTATGACAGATCAAAGGAGTCGCCGTCTTCCCGTTATTGCTTCGATTACCAAGCTGGAACAGATCGATGCGGCTGTGAACAGCGCGGTGGAACGGGTGAACCTGATGACAGGCGACATCATGAAACTAAGGGATATCGTAAACCGACTGCACTCCTCAGGCAAAAAAGTGTTTGTCCATCTGGAAATGGTAAGCGGCATCGGCCGGGATAATTCGGCAGTGCAGTATTTGGCGGATTCGTACAAGATCGACGGGATCATTACGACGAAGACGAATACGGTATTGGCTTCGCGCCAAGCAGGCATCAGCTCGATACAGCGCGTGTTTGCGATCGATACGACAGCTTTGGGAACCGCAGTGAAGATGATCGGACAAGCACGTCCGGATGAAGTGGAATTGATGCCGGGACTTATGCCTCGCGTCATCCGCGATCTGAAGAAGGAGATTCACTGTCCGCTCATAGTGGGAGGTTTTTTACGAAGCGAAGAAGAAATCGACGAGGCGCTGGCAAATGGCGCAGACCTCGTATCTACGGGAGACACGCGTTTTTGGACGTAACGTTCTCCGTAGGAATGACGGATTAACCACAATTACATATTTGCTAGGGGTGGAGACGATGAGATAACCCGAGTAGCAGCTACTTTAGCTTTTATAGGAGGTGGTGGCTCTTAGGTTGCGCTCTTTTGACGTCTCTATTTTTGTGCGCTTTTTAAGGGATAGGCTGGCTGTTTGGATGGGGATTCACCCGTTCCTATGGGATCCGCGTGCCGTTCCAACCGGCATTCGATGAAGTGGATCGACGGTAATTTTGGATGATGAATGATGAATAGATTCGAAAGGGGACAACAGATCATCTATGAAAAAGAAATCATGGTTGTTAATGTTATTGACCATATTTATGGTGATTACCACGGCTTGCGGAGGCGGCGGTGGAAGTGAAAGCGCCGGAGGAGAGGTTTCGCTGGATGACGTGGAAGCCGCTTCGATGGATATGAAGAACGACACGACACCCGTTAAAATCCAATACTGGCATGCCCACGCGGATGCCCAGCTTGAAGGCTTGAACTACATGATTGCCGAATTCCAGAAGAAATACCCTCATATCACGGTTGAGCCGGTGTTCCAAGGCGGCTATCCTGATCTTCACAAAAAATTATCGGCTGCAGTGGCTGCGAATGACGTGCCGGCTGTTACGAATGTCGAGGTTGCGTCCTTGCCAAACTTTGCGGACAGCGGAGTGTTCTCTGATTTGGGCCCATGGATTAAGCGCGATGAAGTGAAGATGGACGATTTCGCCAAAGGGATGCTGAATGCATATGCATTCAATGGCAAGCAATATGGATTCCCTCTGATCGTCAGTACCAGCGTGTTTGTATACAACAAAACGATGCTGGACGAGCTGGGCGTAGAGCCGCCGCAGAAGTGGGATGAGATCGATGACTTTAATGCGAAGGTAACGAAAAAAGAAGGCGACAAAACGACCCGCTATGCCTTCTCCGTTCCAGGCTGGGATACGTGGTACTACGATCCGTGGAACATTAACGGCGGCGGACAAATCCTGACGGAGGACCTGAGTGCTTCCGCTGTCGAGACCGAGGATTCTCTCCGGTACCTCCAGAATTTCTACAAATGGCAAAATGAAGGCAGCATGCATATGGGCTTCGGTAAAGGAGCTTCCGACAATATGCGCCAGATGTTCCTGAACGGCGAAATCGCCATGGTTCAGCATTCATCGGCTTTGCTCAAGATGTACCGCGAGAATGCAGACTTTGAGGTTGGCGTATCCTTTATCCCTGGCGATAAAGTGCGGACCTCCAATATTGGCGGCGCGGGGATCGTCATGATGGACGGCGCCGAGGATCTGGAGAAAGAAGCGGCTTGGAAATTCATCGAGTTCATGACTTCGGCGGAGCATAACATTAAGTGGGCTGAATCCGTTGGATACCTGCCGACAAGAAAATCCGCAATCGAGTCTGAAGAAGGCGATCAATATTTCGAAAGATGGCCGCAGTATAGAGCGGTATACGAGCACTTCGACGAAGTAACGCCGCGTCTGCAGCATCCGGCTTATCCTGAATTCAGCGAGGTCTACAAAGAAGTCATCGGGGAAATGGTATTGAACAAAAAAGATCCTATACCACTTATGCAGGATGCAGCCAAGAAGATCAACGATATTCTGGCTGACTATGAGTGATGCCTATGGAGACCAATAAAGCAATGACCAAGGCGGCGTCCGATCGGGCGACCGCTTCGGTCTCTAAACGGATGTCTCATACGTTGATCGAGAAGTGGAAGGACTTCTCGTTCGCAGTTCCGGCCTTGCTGTTTATGGGCGTGTTCCTGTATTATCCGCTGGGTTATTCCATCTACATCAGCTTCACGAATTGGAACATGACCCGTCCCGTGAAGAAATTCGTGGGCGTCGATAACTATACGCGCTTGCTGTCGAACTCGGATTTCTATCACTCCTTGAAGGTCACGTTCTTGTATACCGTCATGGACGTTGTATTCACGCTGGTCATCGGGCTGCTGCTGGCCTTGCTGCTCAACGTGTCATCGTCAAGGTTGTTCGGTTTCTTGCGCGGCGTCGTTTTTATGCCCTATTATATCTCGATGGTAGTCGCGGCCATGGTATTTACATGGATTTACAATGGACAATACGGGTTACTGAATTCCATTGTTTCCTGGTTTGGCATGGAGCCGGTCGAATGGCTGACCAACCCTTCGACGGCATTGCCGGCGCTGGTTGCCGTTTCGGTCTGGAAGGGCGTCGGGTTTGCGATGATCCTCTTTATTGCAGGCATGCGCGGAATTCCGGCCGAGTATTACGAGGCGGCCTCCATTGATGGAGCCAGCAAGTTCCGGCAGTTCCGCAACATTACGCTGCCGCTCTTGTCGCCGATGACCTTGTTTCTGGTCATCACCAGCTTTATCTCCTCCATGCAGGTGTTCCAGTCGATCGACGTCATGACGGGCGGCGGTCCGCTCAAGGCAACGAATGCGATCGTGTACTGGATCTATACGATGGCCTTTGATGAATTCAAAACAGGAAGAGCCTCGGCGCTTGTCATGATTCTGTTCGTCATCATATTGCTGTTAACATTGGTACAATGGGTGGTCAGCAGGAAGAAGGTGCACTATGAAGGATAATTATATGGCTGGATCCGCCAAGAACCGAAAGACCATAATGACGCTCCGCGTGATCGGGGCCGTGATCGTGACCCTCGTCATGTTCTTTCCGGTGTACTGGCTGCTGATCAGCGCGCTCAAGACGCAGTCTGAGATGCGGATGGCCGTTCCTACATTCTGGCCGGAAACCTTTGCCTGGCAAAACTTTGCCGAAGCCTTCCGGGTTATCCCTTACGCGCGGTTCTTCGGCAATACCTTGCTCATGGCGGTCGGAACCATCATTCTGCAGTTGAACGTGGCGCTCATGGCCGCTTATGCATTCGCGAAGGGAAAGTTCTGGGGACGGGACGCGCTGTTTCTGTTGGTGCTTGCCGCGTTGATCGTGCCGGAACAGGTGATTTTCGTTCCCGTGTACGTCATGATGTCCAAGCTCGATTGGCTGAATACCTTCTGGGCGCTCATCGTGCCTCACGGGGCGTCCGCCTATGCGATATTCCTGCTCCGGCAGGCGTTCAAATCGATTAACAACGACGTGCTGGAAGCGGCGCGCGTGGATGGAGCCGGCCGATTCTCCATTCTGTACAAGCTATTGTTCCCGATGGCGATGCCGACGATCGTCACCATGGGCGTGTTGATCTTCATCTCGTCCTGGAACTCGTATTTCTGGCCGCTGATCATGACCAACAACAACGACATGCGCGTGCTTACGGTCGGTATCGCGATGCTGCGGGATTCCATCGCCGGGAATGAAGCGATGTTCTTCAACGTCATTATGGCGTCCAGCGTCATGGCGATCATCCCGATCGTGCTGGTCTTTACGGTGATGCAGAAGCATATCGTGGCCGCGATGGCGAACTCGACGTTTAAATAACCGCATAATCATATGTTGCGGAATTCAGGACGGTGTGGAGACGGTGGGTAAGGATACACCGCCATACCGTCTCTTTGTTCGAGCGAAGGACATAAAGCTAATTCCTGCGGTGCGCAGCAGGGATCGGGAAGCCCACGGCGAACAAACCTATAGAGCTGCAAACGGCCATTTCGATTGCGTAAGTCCGTCTCCTTGCGGCGGCAGTGTGATCGAGGCCGTCAATCGACTTATATATGGAGGGAATGGCACATGGAAGTACGTGGATTGGCCCATCGAGGGTATCCGCTCAAATATCCGGAGAACACGATGCTGGGCTTTCGGAAAGCGCTGGAGCTTGGCTTCTCGCACCTGGAGCTGGATGTCCAGCTGACGAAGGACGGCGTGCCTGTCGTGATTCATGATCCCACGGTTAACCGGACGACCAACGGAACCGGAGCGATCAATGCCTTCACGCTGGAGGAAATACGCAAGCTGGATGCAGGCCGGGGGGAAGTCATCCCCACGCTGGAGGAAGCGCTGCTTTTTGCCAAGGATCGGATGATCGTTGACATCGAGCTGAAGCAGATGGGGGACACCTATCCCGGGCTGGAACAGAAGGTCATTGACGTGATCAAGGATACGGGCATGGAGAAGCAGGTATTCCTGACCTCCTTCGATCATTATTCGATTGAACGGGCCCGTTCCCTTGATCCTGACATCGAGCTGGGGCTTGTGATTTACGGGGCGACGCCATCGGTCTTTCCTTATCTGGAACAGATCGGCGCTCGCTATGTGTCCGTCAAATATGTATACGTGACCCCTTCGTTTATGGAGGAAGCGCGCAAGCGGGGGATTCAGCTCATCGTCTGGACGCCGGATGACGAGGCGGTATTGGCATCCCTTGCCCAGTATCCTGAACTCTTGATCGTAACGAACAACTTGGAAGGCTGGGCCAAAGTATACAAAGAAAAGATTGCACTGAATGCTTAGCGTTTTCAGGGACTGACTTGCGCGCAGCGGATTGACCTATTAGGACACTTGCATTTAGGAAATGCCAAGGGTCTTTCGGGGCAAGGCGAACCTAAAGTCGAAATGTGCATAGAAAAAGGATCTGCCCTAGTCTCGATTTAGGGGCGGATCCTTTTATTATGAATGGCCGAATCCTGCTTGTTTCGGCTGCTTATGGCAGCGGAAAACGCCGCGGGCTTCATCTGGGCGGACGAATTTGAAAATTTAATGAAAATTTTCAGTTGACCTGCGGACAATTGTCCGTTAGAATAAAAAACGCGTTACCGGACAATTGTCCGTTAGAATAAAAAACGCGTTACCGGACAATTGTCCGTATAGACAAAAGACAGGGAGGATAAGGTCTTGGATATGGGAGTGGGGCCAAGTTCGGCCAAGATTGATTTAAGCAAAATAAAGAGAGGGCCGATCGTTGCCGCACTGATTATCGGCGCGTTCGTGTCCATCTTGAATGAGACACTGCTGAACATCGCTTTCCCAAGCTTGATGGAGCAGTTTGGCATTGGGGAGTCGACGGTGCAGTGGCTTTCCACATCTTACATGCTGGTTGTCGGTATTCTGGTGCCGGTCACGGCGCTGCTGCAGCTTTGGTTCACGACAAGACAGATGTTTATTGGCGCTATGTCGCTATTCCTGATAGGTACGATTATATGCGGTTTCTCGCCGGTATTCGGGGTGCTGCTGGTAGGCCGTATCCTGCAAGCCGTCGGAACGGGGCTTATGCTGCCGGTTCTGATGAACACCATACTTAGCATTTATCCGCCTCAGAATCGCGGAGCCGCAATGGGTATGATCGGTCTGGTCATCATGACGGCACCGGCGATCGGGCCAACGCTTTCTGGTTTGATCGTGGATGCGCTGAACTGGCGCTGGTTGTTCTACCTGGTCATTCCGCTCGCTGCGTTCTCCATCGTGTTTGCCGCAGTGTTCCTGAAGAACGTATCGGAACTGACCAAGCCGAAAGTCGATTACATTTCGATTATTCTGTCTACCATCGGTTTCGGGGGAATCGTATACGGATTCAGCAGTGCCGGCGAAGGCACCTGGTCTGATCCGAAGGTCATATGGTGCATTACGGCCGGGGCTATCAGCTTGCTGCTCTTCGTATGGCGCCAGCTGAAGATGGAGGAACCGATGCTGGATCTGCGTACCTTCAAATTTCCGATGTTCTCTCTCGTGACCGTGCTGATGCTGGTACTTATGATGAGCATGTTCTCCACCATGATCATGCTGCCGCTGTTCCTGCAGAACGCTCTGGGCTTGACTGCGCTATCGGCGGGTCTGGTCATGATGCCGGGCGGGATCATCAACGGATTGATGGCGCCGATTACAGGAAAGCTGTTCGATAAATTCGGACCGCGCGTTCTGATTATTCCCGGCTTGGCGCTGCTGAGCATCGCCATCTTCCTGTTCTCGCGCATCGACGCTTCATGGACGGGTGGTTATGTCATCTTCCTTCATGTTATGATGATGATAGGGATTTCGATGGTTATGATGCCGGCCCAAACCACGGCTTTGAATCAGCTGCCGCGCTTGCTGTATCCGCATGGAACGGCGATCATGAATACGCTGCAGCAGGTCGCGGGAGCTGTCGGTATGGCGCTCTTTATCAGCATCATGACTGCAGGTGCTAAAAATTACGTTGAAACAACCGGGGATCTCAATCCGGTGCAAAGCATGGTTGCCGGTCTTCATAATGCTTTCGTAATCGGGCTTGTTCTTGCAATCATCGCTTTCGTGCTGGGCTTATTTGTTAAACGTACGTCTTCACCCGTTGAAGAAAAACAGTCTGCCGCATAAGGTTCCCGTTTGTTTAATTAGAAAGGGATGCGTGCATTGCCGAAAGAGAATGACGAGTTGGGTCAAAAGATTTTGGATACGGCTCAGGCCTTATTTAACAAATACGGAGTCGAGGACGTCTCCATGCATCAAGTGGCCAAAACGGCGGGAATCGGTCAAGGTACCCTTTACCGCCGGTATCCCAGCAAGAGCAAGATTTGCTTCACGCTGATGGAAGCCAAGATCGACCGGTTTATGGAAGGGCTGGACGTTTATCTGCGCAATAGCGAAGGCGAAACGGTAGCACACCGGCTTCGGACGGTAATGACGAAGGTGATTCTGCATTTCAACGAGGATCTGGAGTGGCTCAGGGTGATGCTGACCTCTGACCGTCTGGAGGAAACCAAGAACATTATGTGCGAGAACCCGCCCTTCACGTATTTGCGCTTACAGATCAAGCGTCTGCTGGAGCTTGCGGCGGAGCGGGGGGAGCTGATGCCCCTGGATCCTCTGTTCACCTCCGTGATGCTTGCATCCCTGCCGCGGGCCGATATTATTCTGTACATGCGCGATATGGGATACAGCGCGGAACAGATTGCGGAGGAGTATTGCCGAAGCTTCGTGGACCCGCTATTCATACAACGCTAATTGATATATTCAGCTAATTGATATATTCACTTACAGTACAAAAGCCGTTTCGGGAGATTGGAAAAGTCGCCCGGAACGGCTTTTTGGTTTATGTTCGGCCCTTGGACTTTCGATTTCAATGCAACATTTGGCAGATGCGTCCGTCAGTATAGTTGTACATGATAATCTAAGGCACCTAGAAAGGATGATGAACATGAACAAACAATGGAAAAAGCAAGCAGCGACGCTGATGGTTGCGGCCATGGCGGTTTCCGGCGGCGCAGCGGCTTATGCGGCACCCCAAACCGGAGACATTCAGGAACAGAAGCCGGTGGTGATCTCGGCGATCATTGATTATGGTGTTCTGGTCAACGGCAAGGAAGTGGCTGGAGCCGGATTCATGAATGCCGGCGCGAAACAGGTCATGATCCCGCTGCGCAGCGTATCCGAGGCGCTCGGATTCGAACTGGAGTGGAATCAACAAGACCGGTCTGCGGAGCTAACCCAACCGGGATCGCCGATCTGGACCCTCGTGCAAACGGGCAAAGATCAGTATGCGGTTAACAAAATGTATAAGTCCCTCGGCGCTGCTCCGGTGAACGTAAAAGGCACGTTGTATGTTCCTGCGAGCTTCTTCAGCGAAGTGCTCCGGGTTAACGTCGCGGTTGATGGAACGAAGGTAAACATCACGTCCGAGGAAGAGGTTAAGAAGGAAACCGTGGTTGGAACCATCACGGAAGTTATCCATAACGAAGAACGCAAAGCCGTTCATATTAACGGCACGGGCACCGAAGGAATCGTGCTGAACGTGGATGAGAACACGGTCATCCGCGATGCGGAAGGCAAGAAGATCGAGCTTAAGGATCTTGCAAAAGGCATGAAGATCGAATCGGTGCACAGCCTGGCGATGACGATGAGCCTGCCTCCTCAAACGTATGCTTACGAAATCAGCGTGAAGTCCGATAAGGAAGAAACGGAGCAGCTGGCTACGGCCGGCGCCATCACCGACATCAATGCGGATGGCGGCAACCTGCGCGTAACGATCAAGGGCAAAGGGTTGACGGAACAATCCCCCAATGAGGTCGTCCTAAATCTGACGCCCGAGACGGTTGTCGTGAATAAAGACGGCAAAGCCTTGAAAACGAGCGACTTGACTGACGATGCGGAAATTATCGGCTACTACGGCCCGGTATTGACCAAGAGTCTGCCGCCAATCGGCAATGCCACCAAAATCGTTCTTCAATAAGTCATGAACGGGAAGAAGCCTGGCGGCAGCGCCAGGCTTCTTTCGGGATCCTTAATGATACAAGGGAGGGAGCGGAATTTCCTTATCGTAAATGGTGATATTTAAACGCTTCTGTTCATCGAGTGAAGCGAAGAATACTTGATCAAGGGGGATTCCCCGCTCACCCAGCTGAGTCTCCAGCCATTCTCCGGTAAGGTTTAACTTTCGGAGGGTAATCGTTTGAATGCGTCCTTCTTTGACGACGGCGTAGGACAGGCCGGCATTCTGCCGCTTTAACTTCAGGTCCTCCAGCGTGACGGCGGTCTTCTCCATCTTTTTCAGGATGGATAAGGCACCGCTCGGCTCCAGCACCGCCATATCGACTTCCGCCATATCGAAGATCTGTTCCTTGCGCAGCATTTGCAAAATGTTATCGATCGAGTAACGTGCTTTTTTCATATTCGGATAAATGAACTGCCCGTCTTTAACGACAATCAGCGGTTCGAATGTAATCCACTTGCCGATGCGCCGGCTCTTCACAAGCAGGATCGAGGCAAGCTTCTGCAACAAGCCGATGGCAATGATCGCAAAGGCGGTATGGATATGTTCGATTTTGGGATCCGCGATGTCTGCTCCGACCACGGAGCCTAGGGACAGGATAATGATGTAGTCGAAAACGGGAAGCTCGGCGATGGAACGGCGGCCCATGAATAGGGTAACGCCCAAGAGCAGCGGGTAAATGGTATAAATTCTCCCAAGCACTAGCAGAAGATCCTTAAGGAGTTCCATGGCACAGACCCTTTCCGAAGATTTTGTGGTCCTTAACTAGAAGGGTGGGCAGTTGTCATGAAAAATATGTATATACGTCCATTTCCAAGTCTGGATCATGGCTTTTTCTCCAATCTATAGACGAGATTACCTAAGCCTTCGTTTGCGCAGGTATATTCCCTTCGCATGCCGAATACTGTACAACAAAATCGTCCATGACGGATGGAGGGAAACGGATGAAGCGCAGTTGGGTGAATTCGCCGTATTCATTTTCGCTGGGCATGTTTGCCATGATGGTTCCGAGTCAGGCGTTCAGCTCCTTTTACATCTTTTTCTACGTCGATACCTTGGGTCTTGGCATAGGGCTGGCATCTCTGGCACGAACCGTATTTCTGATCTGGGATGCGGTAAACAATCCGCTCATGGGGTATTGGTCCGATCGCACCAGAACCAGGCTGGGACGGCGCAGGCCGTGGGTATTCGGGGCGATTCCGCTCTTCATGCTGACCTTCGTGCTCGTGTTCTCGCCGCCGGAAGGATTGTCTGAGAACGGACTGTTTATGTGGTTTTTGGTTGCCCTTATCCTGTATGAAGCCGTGGCAACCGTATTATGGGTCAATTATGGGGCGCTGTTCCCCGAACTGTTCCGCGGAGACCGCATCCGGGCGAAGGCCTCGGCCATCCAGCAGGGCTATCAAGTGGTGGCATTGTTGATCGGTACTGCGCTGACTCCGATCATCTATGACGCCATGGGATTTTCGAACATGGCGATTCTGTACGCGCTGCTGTTCGGCGTGTTCATGTTCCTGTGCATGATGAGCGTCCGCGAGGAAGAGGCGTACAGCGCAAGCGAGCCGCTCAAGCTTGTCCACGCGTTTCGTGAAACGCTGCGAAACAAGAAGTTCTGGGTGTTCAACATCTCCAATTCTTTTGCCCAGACGGTGAATGGGCTGATAAGCTCCACGATCCCTTTTTACGCAAAATACGTGCTCCGCATCCCGGACAATCAAGTGTCGATTCTGCTGGCGGCCGTGTTTGTATCCGTCATCCCCTTGGTGTTCGTGTGGTACTGGATGATCCGCAGGATGGACGGCGTGAAGGCATGGCGTTTGTCGCTAGGGATATATGGGTTATCCGTCATCCCTCTGTGGTTTGGCTATGATCTGATGAGCGGCATTCTGGCAGGGATCGGGGTAGGGTTCGGTCTGGCGGGATTTCTGGTTACGCCGGCCATGGTTAGCGGCAACATCATCGATGAGGATGCGGAGCGGACAGGGCTTCGCAGAGAAGGGATTTATACGGCGGTCAGCGGGTTTATTACGCGTTCCAGCGGATTGATCTCCGCCCTGGCGTTTTTTGTCGTAGGCATGATATTCGGATATGAGAGCGGTGACAACCCGGGAAGCGATCCGGAATCGACCTTTCGGTACTTAATCAGTGTCGTTCCCTTATGCCTGTTGGCCATTTCCTTCGTGCTGTCGTATGCAACCAAAATCGAATTCTCAAAATCCATAGGAGGCGGGCATGACCATGGAGCGAAGACTGATCATCAACTGTGACGATTTCGGACAGAGCAAGGCCATGAATGAGGCGATCCGGCATCTGCTGGAGGAGAATAAAGTTTCATCGGCGACCATCATGACCGTGGCCCCCGGCTTTGAGGAGGCAGCCTCCTGGGCCGCACGCCGTCGCCAACCCAATGTAGGGCTGCATCTGACCCTGACGAGCGAATTCGAAGCTTTGCGGTGGAAGAGCTTGACCGGTCATTCTTCGTTGCATGACGCTAGCGGTCATCAATACCGGACGGTTCAGGAGTTTGAACGGGGAGCGGAGACGGGCGCCGTGCTAAAAGAGCTGGAGGCGCAATACCGGCTGGCGAAGAAGGCCGGCATCCGCATCAGCCATGCGGATAACCATATGGGCAGCCTTTACGGGATGGAAACGGGGCGGAGCCTTATTCCGCAGATGCTGTGGAAGACTTCCCGCTGGCGCCTCCCCGCGCGCTTGTTTCGCTATATTCATCCGGAGGATCCGCTGCTCAGCACGCTGCCGAATATCGAGCGGCCGGTGGCGCTTGCCTCCAGCCTGGCCGATACGTTCGGCGTGCCGATCCCGGATTATCTGCTCTCGCATCCGTTTCCCGTCGTCGAGGGAGAGACCTACGAGAGCTTCAAACAGTCGCTGATCGATAAGCTGTACAGACTCCCCGAAGGGGTCAGCGAAACGTACGTTCACCCGGGGGCGGAGGATGAATGGATGCTGGCGAATATTCCGAATTGGGAGAAGCGGGTATGGGAGTACCGCCTGCTGTTTGATGATGATTTTGCTTACGGTTTGCGGGATGCCAAGGTGATCCTGACGGATTACCGCTACGTGGAGGAGCATTTGAAGCGTCCCCGCGTGCGCTCGGCGGTGAAACTGATGAAGACAATGGCCAAAAAAACGTAAGCCTATGCTAAAAACAAGCCCTGCCGCGGCACCGGCAGGGCTTGTTTTCGGTTAAGTACGCTGGGCTCGCACTGTCATGTACGGTCTCGCATCGACGTTACTTCGCTTCAGCTTCCAGCTTGGCAATCTGTGCCTTGTATTGGTCCAGCAGTTTCGCCAGCGCTTTTTTAATGGCGTCGGCGTCCTTGGAATCCATCGCTTTGAAGAGGTCGATTCTGGCATGGATAAACGCCAGATCCTCATCGTCGATCTTCACTTCCAAACTTTCTGCATCGCTGAGCTTCACTGCCTTCACGCTGGCTGTCTCGAAACGGATCACGTCGTGTTTCCCGTTGCCGGCATCAGTTTTCACGGCTTCCGCTGCTTTGATGGCGGTACTTTCGAGAGGGGCAAGCTCCTTGATCTTGGTAATCTGTATATCCTTGATATCGCCACTGTCAACGAATCCCTTGACAGCTTCAGCCGGGACAGCCTTCACGGCAATGGATATTCCGAATTCGCCTTCAGCCGCGATCGGCTTTACCTTGCCGTTATCTGCAGTGACAGCCGCGGCCTCCGAGAAAAAGAAGGTTCCCTCGGTTCCGGCAAGCTTCCCGTATTTCGCCAACGTATCCTTCCAGTCCTGAACCGTTTCCGGCGCGTATTTTTCAGCCAATTCCAACGGATTCGGCATAACGGAAATGGTTGCCGTGGTGGCAACGGGCGCGCTTTTACCTGTTTGGTTCGGTGCATCGGCTGGGGTTTCGGCACCCGAGGCATGGACGGGAAGAGCTGCTGTTCCAAGAAGGGCAGCGGATAGGGCGAGCTTGCCAAATAGTTTGTGCTTCATCGTATTAACACTCCTTATCGGGGTTGGTTTGTCTTACAGTACCCAGTGTACGAATCAGCATTGGCAGAACATTGGTGTATTTGTGGAAAAACAATGGCATTCCCATTCGCTTTGTGCCGATTGGTATACTAAAGAGGAGATGAAGCTCGGAGGTAATGATATGAACCAAACCTATCTCATCGCCGTTGTGGATGACGATTTGCATATACGAAATTTGGTGGAGGCTTATTTGCGCAAGGAGGGTTACCGGACGGTGGGCCTTGGCACGGCGGAGGAAGGCTGGGACATGTGGAGAACGAATCCGCCGGATATGTGGGTGCTCGATATTATGCTGCCCGGCATGGACGGTTTCGAATTGTGCCGGCGGATCCGCGCGGAAGCCGAGGTCCCGATCATCATGATCTCGGCCAAGGACAGCGAGGTGGATAAAATATTGGGGCTTGAGCTGGGAAGCGACGACTATATGGTCAAGCCGTTCAGCCCTCGCGAGCTGGTCGCCCGAATCAAACGGCAGCTGAGCCGTTGGTACAAATTCAACCGAGCGGAGAATGTCCCGCGGCTTGCGGCCGCTTCCCCGGAGCTTAGCAATGGGCGGCTTCAGTTACTGCTGGAGGAGAGGCGCGTGTTCTGGAACGGGGAAGAAGTGGATATGACCAACAAAGAATTCGAGATGCTGAGAGTGTTCGCCGAGCATCCGAACCGTGCGTTTACCAGGGACGAACTGCTGACCTCCGTATGGGGGGACGATTATTTTGGGAGCGACCGGGCGGTTGACCATCTCATTAAACGGCTGCGCAAGAAAGTGGAGCAGCTGCCGATTGAGGCCATATGGGGACATGGATACCGAATGAGAACGGATGTGGAGGAATCATCGATATGAAGCTGGTCCATCAGATCAATCTTGCGTTCGCTTTGTCGCTTATACTCGTGCTGTCCGTGACGGCCGTCGTCATTCATTATGTGCTGCTGGACCACTTTATCGGCACGCAAAGAAAGGACATGCAGTCCATTGGGGCGGCGCTGACGGCAAAGCTGGAAACCGCGGCTGCACAGAGCATCCCTATCGAGAGCGAGCCTTTGACCGTTAGCGGGTTTGCCTCTGCGCAGGTTGCCGAGGTCGGCGTTATTATTCAGGACAGCCAAGGGAATATAGTCCGCTCGACTCCTGTAACCCCTACCGCCCAGTACATGGGCATAGCAGCAGCCAGACCCGATAGCGTAGCTTCGTTTAAATCCTCATCGGTGGACGGGCAATTCCTAACCGAGGTTACGGCAGTTCCCCAAGGGACGATGACGCTGATTACGCCAGTGAGCAAAATCAAGGCGATTGAGCAAGCGCTGCTGGGGCGCTTGATGCTCGTATTCGGCGCAGGGGCCGTGGTCATGGTGATCTTAAGCCTATTCATCACCAAGCGGCTGATTAAGCCGCTGATGCATCTGCGGGAAGAATTGAAGAAGGTGAAGGAGCGCCAATTCTCCGAAGTCCGGCGCGTGTCGGCAAGCGGGGAGCTCGGCGCCGTGGCAGAGTCCGTCTACGAAATGGCCGGTGAGCTGGAGCGGTACAATCATGTGCAGAAACAATTTTTCCAGAACGCTTCGCACGAGCTGAAGTCGCCGCTCATGTCCATATCCGGATATGCGGAGGGAATCCGGGACGGCATATTCGAAGGGGAGGATATTCGCAAAGGGCTCGATATCATTATGAGCGAGAGCGGCCGGATGAGGAATATCGTGACCGAGATGACGCTGCTGGCCAAGCTGGACAGCGAAGATGATATTTTCAAGGCCGCAGAAGTCAATATGAAAGAGCTTGTAGAGGAAACGATCGAGAGGATCAATCCGGTTCTGGTGAAAAAAGGGCTGTTCGTGCATCTTTCGTACGGGGATAACGAATCGTTAACGGTGTATGCCGACCGGGATAAGCTGCTGCAGGCGCTGCTGAACATCGTTTCGAACGGGGCGAGGCATGCAAGCAAGCATATTTACATTCAAGCCGGTCTCCAAAAAGGTCGGGTGGTGCTCACGGTATCCGATGACGGCGATGGGATCTCCGAGGAGCTGCTGCCTTATCTGTTCCATCGGTTTGTGAAGGGCAAGAACGGGGAGACGGGACTCGGTTTGGCGATTGCCCGGGCCATCGTGGAGCGCTGCGGGGGCCTGATCACGGCGGGGAATCGCCAAGAGGGAGGCGCCGTGATTTCGTTAGGCTTCCCGGTGCATAGGAAGACCTCCATGGCTTAGAGTTTGTAACCATCCATCGTGACGGACGTCAATGGAAATCAAGCCGTTTGGGGTAAGAGGGGCTTTTTCTGGGTAATTATACTTAGAGAAAGCCTCGTTTTTTGCGCAATCACACATATTATTCAATATTCCCTAACAAAACGCGTAAGCTATAGAGGATTTCAAGTTGAAAGGCAGAATTCTGTATATATCCGGGCAAGCTGGATGATAACAGGTGACAAGCAAGATACAAAATAATCAAAAGGCGATGGTGATGTTGTCCATGGATATGCAGTATCGAGTGGAGAAAGATTTTCTGGGGGAAAAACAGCTTCCTATAGATGCCTATTACGGCATCAATACGGTCCGGGCGGTAGAGAATTTTCCGATCAGCGGGGTGCCCATTCATGCCGAGCTCATCTCGGCTCTCGGAGAAGTAAAGAAAGCGGCCGCGCTGGCTAATATGGAACTTGGCCTGCTGCCGAAAAAGATAGGCAGCGCCATTATAGAGGCGGCAGACGAGATCATCGCAGGCAATCTCCGTTCCGAATTCATTGTCGATTCCATTCAGGGCGGGGCGGGCACTTCGATCAATATGAACATGAATGAGGTATTGGCGAACCGGGCGCTGGAGATTTTGGGAAAACAGAAGGCCGAGTATTTCTATTGCAATCCTAATAATCATGTCAATATGTCGCAATCCACGAACGATGCCATTCCGACGGCGATCCGCATTGCGTCGTACCGTCTGACCCAGGATCTCCTTGGCGTGTTCCGGACCTTGGTCGCCGGCATTCAGGACAAGGCCAAGGAATTCGACGATGTCATCAAGATGGGACGCACGCATCTGCAGGATGCGGTACCGATCCGGCTTGGACAAGAGTTCGGGGCTTATGCCAACGTACTGACAAGGGACATCCACCGCATCGAGCGGGCAGCGCAAGGGTTATTGGTTGTCAATATGGGCGCGACGGCCGTAGGCACGGGATTAAATGCAACGCCGGACTATATGCAGAGCGTCGTCCAGCATTTGATTGAGCAGACAGGTTTCTCCCTGAAGCAAGCCGAGGATTTGGTGGATGCCACCCAGAACACGGATGCTTACATGGAATTGTCGGCTGCGCTCAAAGTGTGTGCGGTGAACTTCTCGAAAATGTGCAACGACATCCGTCTGATGGCTTCCGGACCGAGAGCCGGCTTGAACGAGCTGAACGTGCCTCCGAGACAGCCGGGCTCGTCGATCATGCCGGGCAAGGTCAATCCCGTGATGGCGGAGGTCATGAACCAGGTGTCGTTCCAGGTCATCGGCAATGACCATACGATCAGTTTGGCTTGCGAAGCCGGGCAATTCGAGCTTAACGTCATGGTTCCGGTGGCTGCCAACAATCTGATGCACTCCCTGAAAATCCTGAAGAACGGCATGGACGTGTTCTACAAGAATCTGATGGTTGATCTTACAGCCAATAAGGAACGCTGCAAATACTTCGTGGATAACAGCTATGGCATCATTACGGCATTGAACCCGCATTTGGGCTATGACGTAGCCTCCAGGCTGGTAAAGGAAGCGCAGAAGACAGGCCAAAGCATCAAGGAGATCATCCTGGAACAGGGGCTTTTGACAGAGGAGCAGATTCTGGTCATTCTGGATCCTTACCACATGACCTCGCCGGGCATTGCGGGAGAAGAGTTCCTGTTGAATCAATAAGGATGTCTTTAACGATAACGAGTGATAGAGCTGACCCCGATTCCATTCGGGGTCAGCTCTATTTTTTGCATTTATGGATTGTCGAGTGCCGCTATGAGGGAGGCGATGACGTCCTTCTCGGCATCATGTAGCACCTTGTTCGTTTGCCATTGATGGATTTCTTGTTTCACTTGGGCAACATCCTGGTAACCGAGATGGTACGCTATGCTTGAGATGACGCTTTGCTTACTTGCTTCGTCACCCAAATCAGCAAGTGCCTGCACCACGCCCTCCCTGTCTTTCGTAAACAATTCACCGACGATGGCGGCATATTGCTCGGCAGAGGCACCGTCGAGATTCGTTGTTGCGAGGAACAGGCTCGTATAATGCTCGGGCTGGATGAGGGACCGGTGGGTATACAGCAGCTCCAGCGTTTCCAGCGTTTTGCCGCTGCTCAGGCGGTTATATTCCTTCCAGTCCATGCCCTCCAAGTGAGCCAGCATGTTCGTGGCTTTATCCTCGGCACTCATGTCCTCTCCTTCGAACAATGATAATACGAGCTCCGCCGGACTTTCATGGTCCGTCACTGCACTCTTCGCAGCTTCGGAGGGCGACGAAGCCGGCGCTTTGGATGAGGTGCTCGAACAGGCTGTTACAAGAATCAGAAGAGCAAGAGCGAAGCCGTAATAAGCTGCATGACGTTTGAACATGGATTCTCATCTCCTTTATAGTCTAAACGGATATTTCCTGTAAATAGTTACATAAAAAGGAGGGAGATATAGAGCTCTTTCCCATGATAAGATGAAGGCTGCATATTCGCATGCTCATTAAGTTTACGGTTGGGCTCCATTTGCCGATAAAAGTGTTAGAATAAACATATGTGACATGAAAGTGGCAGTATGATAAAAAGGGGTATGTGATTTTGAACAATCGATTTGGTGTGATAACCGATCAGGAGATCATTCAACAAGCAAAGCAGCAGTGTATAGACAAGGGGATGAACCCGGAGCTTCTTCCAACACATACTTATCGATTGAATGCTGAAGCACTGGCTGCAAGGCGTGCCAAATATAACGAATATATCGAAGTGATCCAAGTCTTCGTGAATAAATTCCTTTCCTCCGGATCCGGGAACCCTGTCGTGATTACGATGACGGATAACGAGGGCTTCATTCTTGATATGGAGGGGGACCCGACCATCATAGAAACGGCCCGTTATTTGGGCATCATGGAGGGCAGCGGGTATTCCCAAGAAGACGGCCCCAGCTCGATAGATCTGTGCCTTCGGTACAAACGGCCGTTTACGTTGATAGGAGAAGATCATTTTCATCACATTCTTCACCGCATGGCCTGTTATTCGGCTCCCTTTCACGGCGAAGACGGGAAGGCGATCATAGGGACGATCTCCCTAATGACAAACAAGGAGTTTGTTCACCCGCATTTATATGCCTTGCTCTGCACGATGGCCGATTCCCTGGAACGGGAGATGGTGACCCGCAAACAGAACACGCAGCTGCAAACCTTGAATCAGGTGCTGCTGGGAACGAAGCATTACGGCGTGATCATCACCGATGCGGAGGGCCAGATCCTGCAGATGAACGAAACCAGCTTAAGCCTGCTGTGCCCGGATGCCGGCGACCGTGACCGGACGAAATACGTGGGCCGCCCGGTATTCGGCATCAAGCCGATTGGCGAGTATTATGAGCGGGTGATACACGGACAGGAGATTTGCATCGGAGAAGAGCTGTCCCTTGAGATATCCGGAAGCATGCACCACTATATCCTGGATGTTCAGCCGGTGTATGACCGGGAAGGGCAGCTTATGCGGGTCGTGGGCTCTCTGCGCGACATTACGGAGATGAAGCGTACGGAGGAAGTGCTGCGGAATACGGAGAAGCTGGTGTTTGCCGGCCAGGTTGCCGTCAGCATCGCCCATGAAGTCCGCAATCCCCTCACGACGGTAAAAGGAATGCTTCAGCTGGCCAATAAGGATGCCGCTCTCCGGCACTATGACCTGATCATGTCCGAGCTGGAGCGGGCCAATCTGATGGTAGGGGAATTCATGATCCTGGGCAAGCCCCAGGCGGCTGTGTTTAAGCTTGAGAATTGCGGCGAGATTCTGGAGGAAGTGCTTCATTTGTTTGCCATTCAGGCAAGCCTTGGCGGCATAAAGATGACTCAATGTTTCGGCCGGAATGCAACGATTCTGTGCGACCGGAACCAGATCAAGCAAGTTTTTCTCAATATCTTGAAAAATGCGATGGAGGCCCTGCCGTATGGCGGAAACATTCACATTCAGATGGATGTGGAGGATGAATATCAGCGCGTGACCTTTACGGATAACGGCTCCGGCATGACGGAGGACGTGCTTCGGCGGATTGGGGAACCCTTCCATACCACCAAGCCGGACGGCAATGGGCTGGGCATCATGATCGTTCACCGCATCATGGAGAGCCACAATGGCCGGATCGTCATCCGGAGCGAGGAAGAGCGGGGAACATCGGTTGAGATCCGTCTGCCGGTCTCGGGTCAGAGCCTTTCTAATTAATCTGATTAACCATTAAGGTTATGCAGCATGATGCGGATCAACAGAAACAGCGCTGGCTTAGGCCGATCCTTGAACCTCAAGGGACAGACGGCAGCGCTGTTTTTTTGTAATTATGAAGAATCTTAATCATTATTCCCAGTAACGGGACATGATGTCCGTAGCCCATTGGGGCTGCTTGGTCTTTGTCTTCGGCAAAAATTCCTTCATGACAGGCTTGATATCAACGACGGGAGTCCCGTCTACGGCATCCAGCCCTTTAACGAAAACGGACCTGCCCTCTCTGCTTACCAGCTCCACTATGGTGGCTCCTAGCTTGTTGGGACGGTTCTTGCCGCGCTGGGCGAAGATACCGACCTTGGGAAAGCTCGGATTATTTCGCGGATGTCTCGCCGTGTATTGGATGCTGTCGTCCTGGACGAGATGGAAGACATAGATGATTTCAAGGTGGCTGAACGTCTCAATCCCATCCAGGGAGCTTTCATTCCATTCTTCGCCCAGCTTGATCTTCGAGATGACATCCCCCCAGTAATCATCCTGAATCGCCTTTCTTTCGTTATGGATCGTTCCGATCGCCTGTATCGTAAACATGCTGTTACCTCCCTTAGATTTATCGTTTCTTCATATAAACTTCCGGCGTCTTACCGATCACCGCTTTGAAATCCCGTATAAAATGCGATTGGTCATAATACCCCATGTCCATGGCTAATTTCAGCATATCCTGATGATCGGGGCCTTCGAGCATCTCGGCGGCATTCTGCAGCCGGTACAGGCGGATGACCCATTTGGGGCTCACCCCGACGTATGACTTGAATAGACGTTGAAGCGATCTCGGGCTCATCCGGAACCCATCGCTAAGCTGTTCCACCCGGAGGATGTCACGGTTTCGATGAATCTCATCCACGATCGCGTTGATTCGTTCAATCGATTCATCTTTGTCGGGCCGTACACGGCGAAAGAGCTCTTCCATGCGCTGGACCTTGTGCTCCGGCTCCTCTGCAGTCAATAGCTGCTCCTCCAGCATGTGGGGCTCAACCTGAAGAATCTCCATGGTGCCTATGGAGGCATCCGTTAGACGGTCCATGGCTATGTTCGCGAACGGATGGAATCCGCCGGGCCTGAATTTGACGCCGAATACTTGCCCCCTGCCCTCCAGATGGTGGGAATGTCTCGTGCTCGATACGCCGTAAAAAGCGGTCCGACGGGATTGAACGACCAGATTGGCACAAGGGTTGGGAACGACATCCTGCTGATGGGGCTCCTGGCCGGTTAAATCCCAATGAATGATCCAGTAATGCTTGATGAAATGGGAAAGGTCCTCCGACGGAGGGACGCGCAAGAGCTGGAATTTCTCTCCGGCTTTTTTCATGTTCAAGATGCCGAGGCTGGGCTGATGAGAACGCCGTATCATGACATAACCACCTCCGATATTTCCGCAGCAGGCTTGATTTGGCACGGCACGGTCCTCGTACGGGACTTGATTGCACGCCATGTTCGCGGGAAGCAACCCGTCGCATTTTTACAATACTTGGATGCGGCTGCTTGATAACATCATCATATCACAGGAGGACAAGCCGGTCTTCCTGCGCATTATATAGAAGGTAGGAGGAAACTGCATGGAGCCGCTGCAATATGAGTTTTATATCGGAGCCTCGCCGGAGAAGGTATGGGAAGTCTTGATTTCGCCGGAGGGGACTCGAGCTACCTTTTTCGGGAGCGAGCTGAGATCTTCCTTCCGAGTTGGAGAGCCTTTCGCTTATGTAGGCCCGGGGAATGACGGGGAGGAGACGGTCCATGTTTACGGGAATGTTCTGGCTTATGAGCCGCAAAAGGTGCTGAGCCTGTCCGAGCATCCCGGTCCGTCGTATTATGCGAACCATGAGGAGCTGGAGTCCCGCATCACGTTCACCCTCGAGCCGGTAGGGAACTGTACCAAGCTGACGCTCGTCAATGATCAGTACACGCCCGATCATCCGTCTCGCGCCAAGGCGGCGGACAGCTGGTGGACGGTCATGAGCATTTTGAAGACCTATGCGGAGACGGGAAAAACCCTGGATCTGGGCTGGTAGTCTCAAGGACAACAGCTTCGCCCTGCCGTATAAATGGTGCGAAGCAATCCTGAAAAGAGCCGTTACGGCTCTTTTTTGCTGTGAAATGGCAGGGGCCTGTTTAGGGGGAGTCCAGCTTCCGCTTGCCAAATTTTCGATAGCGGGTATGATTTAGGTATCCGTACCGGCCTGCTCATGCACGGCTTCTCGGAAATGGGAAAGATGGGAGTGAAGGCATCATGACGGAGCGGACCCGCCCCCCTGTCCAGCAAATCCGCATCGGTATTATCGGAACCCGGACGATCGTTGACAAGATCATGAAGGTCATTGAAACCTTTCCTTCCTTTGACCCTGCGCCGCTGGTTTTCCAGGATGAAGACGAAGCGCCTGCACTGGCGGAGCGGATCGGGAGCGAAGTCGAAGTGTTGTTCCTCTCGGATCCGTTGTCCCAGCGCAAGGTGAAGGAGCTCGGTCAGGTCAAAATCCCTGTACATTACGTTCCCGTCACGGACGCGGGTTTATATAAAGCGCTGTTCCATGCCGGACAGCAGGAACGACTGGATGGAGGCATATCGGTGGACACCCTAACTGAGACGATGGTGGTTCGGACCATGAAGGATCTGGGCATCCCTGCTGTACAGGCTGTCGTCTACGACGGGCCGGCTTACGCCCCGAAGAGCAGCCTGATCGCGTTTCATCGCCATCAATACGAATCCGGCGGTTGCTCTGTTGCATTCACGGGCGTGGAATCCGTGGCCCAAGAACTGACGCGGCTCGGAATACCCAATGAATGGCTGCTTCCTTCCGATCAGGATATCGTGGTATCGCTGGAGCGAGCCCTGCTGTCCACGGCATCCCGCCGCAGCTGGGAAGGCCAGATTGTGGTCGGGATGATAAATATAGACGATTTCGGCACGCAGGCGCTGAGACGGAACAATGAGCATGAGGTGCAGAAGCTGAAGCTCGATATTCACCGGATGGTGCTCGATTATGTGGAATCCCTGGATGGTTATCTGACCCATCTGGGCGGGGACGAGTATCTGTTTTTCACGACGCGCGGCATCTTCGAAAGGGAAACCGGAGGTTACAAAACGATTCCCTTGGCCAAAGACGTGAACAAAACCTACGGCATTTCGCTCAGCATCGGCATGGGATTCGGCAGGTCGGCCAGTATGGCCGGAACCCATGCGCGCATCGCGATGCGGAAGTCCAAGGAGGTTGGCGGCAACGCCTGTTTTATCGTGCGTGAGGATGGTACGCTGATAGGGCCGCTGGAGATGGCCGATCCCGTGCTGGAGGTGCTGTCTTTTACGGATGCAGGGCTGATCAAGCGGGCAGAGGATGCGGGCATGACGAGCGCCTATTTGAGCAAGCTGCTGAACCAGCGCGCCCGTTCGGGTAAATACGAATACAAGGTACATGAGCTCGCCCACCTGCTGGACATTACCGTCCGCAGCGCGCATCGGCTGCTTCAGCTTTGGACCGACAACGGGTTGGTGGAGATTTCGGGAATCGAGAAGGTGCCGAGAGGAAGGCCGAGGCAAATCTTTCGATTCACCTTTTTGGAATAAGATATCAGGCGTTTCCTATAATGGAAGATGAGGTGATGGACTTGAAGCGAACGAGAGCCCCGTTTTCCCGCTTAGAGAAAATCTTCATTTTTACGCTGCTCGGACTGGCTTCCCTTTTTATCGCTGCCTTCTTCGTGCTTCGATATATCGTGCTGAACGTTTCGTTTGCTCCCTGACATCAGGGGGCTTTTTTTTGTGTGTCGTTTATTTAAAGACGATTTAAAGATTTGTCTTTATATCAAACGGGGCCGTATGATGAAGAAGAATCATCAATCGGAGGAGGAGATTGTTCATGTTAACCGTTGCAGCATTAGAAGCGAAGCTGGCGGAGCCTTCAGCACAGCTTGTTGCCGATTTGGCGTCTTTGGAAGGGGATATCCTGGTGCTTGGCGTCGGCGGAAAAATGGGGCCCAGCCTTGCAAGGCTGGCCGCCAACGCCGTGCGCGAAGGCGGTGGCGGCAAACGGATCATCGGCGTATCCCGGTTCTCGAACCAGGAGGCCAGGCGCGAGCTGGAGGAGGCGGGCGTACAGACGATATCGTGCGACCTGCTGAACGACGGGGAGCTGCAGCAGCTGCCCGAGGCTCCAAACGTGATCTATATGGCCGGCAACAAATTCGGCACGACCGGCCGCGAATATTTTACTTGGGCGATGAACTCGTATTTGCCGGGCCGGGTGGCCGAGAAATTCAAGCAATCCCGCATGGTGGTGTTCTCATCGGGGAATGTGTATCCGTTCTCGCCGGTGGGCAGCGGCGGAGTCAACGAATCCGTTGCGCCGGAGCCGGTCGGGGAATATGCGCAATCCTGTCTCGGCAGAGAGCGCGTCTTTGAATACTTCTCCCACCAGAATGGTACGCCGATGGCAATCTACCGTCTGAATTACGCCATCGATATGCGGTACGGCGTTCTACATGAGCTTGCCAGATCGATCCATGAGGACCGGCCGATTCACCTGGCGATGGGGCATGCGAATATCATATGGCAAGGGGATGCCAACGAGATGGCGCTCCGTTCGCTCCTGCATTGCAGCTCGCCTCCCGAAATCATCAACATTACCGGACCGGAGACGATGTCGATCCGCTGGGCGGCACAGGAATTGGCGGCACGGATGGGCAAGGAAGTGACCTTTACAGGTACGGAATCCGAGACCGCACTCCTGAACAACGCCTCGAAATCCCACCAGCTCTTCGGTTATCCGAAGGTGTCTCTGCTGCAGATGCTGGATTGGACGGCAGCATGGGTGCAATCCGGCGGCGAGAGCTGGAACAAGCCGACGCACTTCCAAGAGAGAAAGGGGAAATTCTAATGAGCGGACAGATTCCTGCAATGCAGAGGTTGGCCCCCGAGAAGCTGAAAGCTCTTCACGAAGGGCTCGTCATACCGGCGCATCCGCTGGCTTTGGACGAGAACCGGAAGCTGGACGAACGCCGCCAGCGGGCATTGACCCGCTATTACGCCGCATCCGGTGCGGGCGGTGTGGCGGTCGGCGTTCACTCTACCCAATTCGAGATCCGCGATAAAGGCATCGACTTGTATGAACCGGTGCTGCGGCTGGCGGCGGAAGAGGTCCGCAGGGCGGAGCTTGACCGCCCCTTCTTGATGGTGGCCGGCGTGTGCGGCCCCACGGAGCAAGCCGTGGAGGAAACGGAGATCGCCCGCAGGCTCGGCTATGATGCCGTCCTGCTCAGCATGGGCGGGTTAAGCGGCTGGAGCGAAGAGGCTATTCTGAAGCGCACGGAAGAGATCGCGCAGAGAATGCCGGTGATCGGGTTCTATCTTCAGCCATCGGTTGGCGGCAACATCTTCTCCTTCGAATTCTGGCGTGCCTTCGCAGAAATTCCGAATATCGTAGCGATCAAGATGGCCCCCTTCAACCGCTATCAGACGATTGACGTCGTTCGTGCCGTCTGTTATTCGAGCCGCAGGGACGATATTGCGCTCTATACGGGGAATGACGATAACATCGTCAACGATTTGCTGACGACTTATCGATTCCAGGTGGACGGAACGCCGGTCGCCAAGCCTATCGTCGGCGGTCTGCTCGGTCACTGGGCGGTCTGGACCAGGAAAGCTGTGGAGCTGCTGGAGGAAATCAAAGAGGCGCGCAAGCAGGAGCAGTTCGGGAAGGAATGGCTGACGCGCAACGTCGAGATTACGGACTCCAATGCGGCCTTCTTCGATCCCGCCCATCAGTTTGCGGGCTGCATCCCGGGCATTCATGAGGTGCTCCGCAGACAGGGGCTGCTGCTAGGCACATGGTGCCTGAATCCGCATGAAACGCTGTCTCCCGGACAATCGGAAGAGATAGATCGGGTCTACCGGGATTATCCCCATTTAAACGATGACGATTTTATTCGGGAGCACTTGGAAAGTTGGCTGGCAGACTGATACAATGAGGGCAGAATAGTCGAAAGTGGGGAATCGCGCATGCGGTTTAAAGATGTGTTTTCTATTATTGGGCCCAGCATGGTGGGGCCTTCCAGCTCCCATACCGCTGGGGCCGTGCGGATTGGAAGAGCCGCGCGGCGCATATTTGGAGCATTCCCCGATCAGGCGGAAATTGTGTTCTATGGATCTTTTGCCGAAACCTACCGCGGCCACGGCACCGATCTGGCTGTCGTCGGCGGGCTGCTTGATTTTGCCACGGACGATATGCGCATCCGGAATTCGATCGAGCTTGCCGAAGCGGCAGGCATTGAACTTACCTTCAAGACGGCACAGAATGTGGCCTTTCACCCGAATACCGTGGAGCTGAGGCTGACCGACGGCGATCATACCGATGTCATTGCGGGCGCTTCCATTGGCGGAGGCAGCGTGGAAATGCTGCGCGTGAACGGTTTCGACGTCAAGTTTACGATGAATTATCCGGTGCTGCTGGTCTTTCATGACGATACGCCGGGCATGGTCGCGCATATCACCCGGCTCCTGGAGGCCGGCGGCGTCAACATTGCCTATATGGACGTGGACCGCAAGGGAAGGGGCGGCGATGCCATGACGGTGGTGGAGTCGGACGAAGCGGTTCCGGCCGAATTGATGAAGCATATCGAAGGACTGCCGAGCGTGCATCGGGTCGTCATCGCGGATTTGACAGTAGAGGAGGCGCAGTCATGAAGTTTTCTACGCTGGAGCAGATCATTGCATGCTGCCGGGAGGATCAGGTGACGATCGGCCAGCTGATGCTAAATGAACAGATCAAGGAAACGGGGAAAAGCCGGGACGAGACGTTCAAGCAAATGGCCGATTACTACGGCATCATGAAGGAAGCGGTGCACCGGGGAATCCATGAACCCGTCCCTTCCAAAAGCGGCCTGACCGGCGGCGATGCCGTGCGCGTTCATCAATATATGAGCAGCGGGGTACCCGCGCTTGGTACCGACGCTTGCACGGCGCTGGCCTACGCCCTGTCCGTGTCCGAGGTGAATGCCTCCATGGGGCGCATCGTGGCGACGCCGACGGCGGGCTCATGCGGCATTATTCCCGGGGTGTTCGTCAGCACGCAGGAACGCTTCGGCTGGGAAGACGAGCATTTGGTGATGGGGCTGTTCAGCGCTGGCGCGATCGGCTACGTCATTGCCAACAACTCGTTTATTTCCGGTGCGGAGGGCGGCTGCCAAGCTGAAGTCGGCTCAGCTATCGGTATGGCGGCAGGCGCTTTGACGGAGCTGCGGGGCGGCACGCCGGAGCAGGCCGTTCACGCCGTCGGGCTTGCGCTCAAGAATTCCTTGGGACTTATCTGCGACCCGGTGGGCGGGCTTGTCGAGATTCCTTGCATCGTGCGCAACGGCTTCGGCGCCGTGACGGCGCTGGCGGCATCGGATATGGCGCTTGCCGGCGTGCGCAGCGTCATTCCATCCGACGAAGTGATCGACGTGATGCTGGAGGTTGGCACGGCCATGCCGTCCAAGCACAGGGAAACGGCGAAGGGCGGACTTGCGCAGACGCCGACCGGCAAGAAAATCCTGAAGGATCTATACGGCAAGGAAGGCAAAAAATTGCGGGAGCAGGGTGCCAAAGCGAAAAAAGATGAAACGAGTGATTGAATTCACACCCGTTTTGATGGACGCCGATGACGTTCTGCTTCATGAATATACGATGGGGAAGAGAAGAAATTTAACATCTTCCGTGAGGGATTTCGTGATGAAATCCCTCTATTTTTTTATCTATTTCTACCGCTTTAGCATTTTCCACATGCTCAAAAAGCCTGATGTTATGCGGGTTTTCGGCATTTCGCCCGCTTGAAGAAGAAAAAACGCCATCTCGCAGAAATACGCTTCTTTACGAATCATGGAAGCGTTTTTATGATGTGGATGGGTAGAAAATTCCGTGCCGGACAATCGGCAGCGGATGCCCGATCATTTTAGAATATTCCTGCGACAGGCCGGGATCTTCGTCAACAAGGAGGCATGATAGGAAGCATCTTGATTTACAAACGTAGACCGGATGAGTAAGCAGACACACGGATGAGAAGAAATGACGGGGGTAGAGTAGCGATCGCACAGATTCAGTCAGCCGCATTCAAATGATGGATTTAGAGGAGGAACGCAAATGACAAAAAAATGGTTTCGTATGGCACTCGTGTTCACATTAATCATTTCAATATTGGCCGCATGCAGCGGAGGAAATAAAGAGGCAGCTCCCGGAACGGACGGAGAAACAGCACCTCCAACGGCACCGGCAGATCCGGATCAATATGGGGATACTGGCGGTCTCGCGCTTCCGCTGGTCGATAAACCGACAACGATCAATTGGATGGTCGTCAGCGAGAAGACCAACCTGAACGATTCCTTGCTTGCCAAGGAGATCGAGAAGCGTACCGGCATCAAAGTGAATTTCCAACCCTATTCTTCGGCTACGTTTCAAGACAAGCTGAAAGTAACCGTTGCATCCGGCAAGCTCCCGGACATCATCCATGGATTGACGCCTCCGGAGCTGAAGAAGATCGGCAAGCAGAAAGCGGTCGTTGCCATTAACGAATATGTCGACATGCTGCCGAACTTCAAAAGAATGTATGTGGACGAGAATCCTTGGGTCATTCCGTCCTACGGAGACGAATCCGGCAACATCTATACCTGGCCGGTTGCAAACATCAACCGTGACGTGAACCACGGTTTCCTGTACCGCAAAGACATCTTCGATGAGCTGGGCATCAAGGAATGGACGAATACCGACGAATTCTATCAGGCCCTCAAAAAGTTGAAGGAAGCCTATCCTGATTCCTATCCTTACGCCTCGAAAACGAAAGAGAACATTTTCCGCGATTGGGCCTTCGGCTGGGGAATCGGCGGAGCCAACTATCCGACGTATTACGACGAGACGGCCAAGGTATGGAAGTACGCTACCATACAGCCTGAGCACAAAGAAATGCTCGATTTCATGAAGAAGCTGTACAACGAGGGACTCCTCGATCCGGAATTCATGACGGACACCGACGATTCCTGGACGGCGAAAATGACGTCAGGCAATAAATCCTTTGTCACCTATGACTGGATCGGACGTTTGGACCTGTTCTACAACCAGGTCAAGGACCAAAACCCGAATTATGACCTGCGATACGGCAATCCGGTCGGACCGACCGGCAACGGCAAGACGATCGAGAGCATCACGAACGGCTTCAGCATCGCGGTAGCCAACAACGACAACAAGGAAGCTTCCCTGAAGCTGCTCGATTACCTGACGAGCCCGTCCGGCGCCACGCTGGTGACGATGGGCGTGGAAGGCGAGACGTTCAAGATGGAAGGCGACAAAGCCGTCTATCCGGAGCTGACCGACGTGCCGCTGGTGGATATCAGCGTGCTGGAGGACCGCTATGGCCTGTGGCTGCAAGGATTGTATGTCAATTCCGACAAGCGCAGCGTGTACTTCAACTATACGGAGAAGGAGCAGGAGGCTCAGGATAAGCTCCTGAACGGCAATAAATTCGAGCCGCTGGATCCGGTCGTGAACTTTACGGATGACGAAACCGCAAAGATTGCGGAAATCCAAACCTCCCTGAAGAAATTGGCGGATGAATTTAACGCGAAATACATTCTCAACAAAAACTACGGCGATGCGCAGTGGCAGCAATGGCAGGCGCAGGCTGAGAAGCAGGGAGCCAAGCAGATCGTCGATATTTTCAACGCAGCCCAGAAGAGATTGGATGAAGCCACGAAATAATTCGCAGAAGAAATAAGAGTGATGGCGGCATCCGGGTACGACGCTCGGGTGCTGCTCATCATCTTAAGGAGGGAACACCATGTCAAGTGCAGGGACAGAGACAAATCTCGCCAAACCCCGCGGCGGGTTTGGGAGAAGAATGGTTTCGGCCTTTCAGCATATGAAGCGGGACAGACAGCTGTTGATTCTGTTTATCCCGTGCCTGTTGTTTTACGTTATTTTCCGATACGGGCCCCTGTACGGCTTGATCATTGCCTTCAAGGACTACAGCGTATTTACCGGCATCATGGAGAGCGAATGGGTAGGGCTCAAGCATTTCGAGAAATTTTTCGGCAGTCCGGATTTCTGGCTGCTGTTCAAGAATACGCTCCTTCTTGGCGTATACAATCTGATTTTCGGCTTTCCTTTTCCCATCATTCTGGCGATTCTCCTTAACGAGGTCAGAGTGAAATGGTTCAAAAAGTCGGTTCAAACGCTCAGCTATCTGCCTTCGTTCCTGTCCGTGGTCATTATAAGCAGCATGATTATCGACTTCCTGTCGCCCAATCAGGGGATCATTAACCAGCTGATCGCGGCGTTAGGTTTCGAGAAGACGTATTTTCTCATTGAGCCGAGCTGGTTTAGAACCATCTATGTTTCATCGGATATCTGGGCAACCGTCGGTTATGAAGCCATCATCTATATGGCTGCGATTGCAGGGATCAGCCCGTCGCTTTACGAAGCGGCTAAGGTGGACGGTGCCAAAAGGCGCCACATGATTTTTAAAATCACGATTCCCGCCATTCTTCCAACGATTATTATCATGTTTGTCTTGAAGACCGGATCGATGCTTCGGATCGGATACGAAAAGGTATTGCTGCTTTATAATCCGATGACTTACGAGGTGGCGGACGTATTCTCGACTTATGTCTACCGGAAAGGCCTTCTGGAGAGCAATTATAGCTATGGCGCGGCCGTAGGCTTGTTCGAAGCCGTTGTCGCCATGATATTGCTGCTGTCCTCCAACTACTTCAGCAAGCGACTGGGAGGTAGCGGACTATGGTAAACAACAAACGATTCAGCCTTCGAAACATCTCGTTATTCGGCATTATCAACACGCTGATTCTGACATGCCTTGCCATTATTACCGTGTACCCCGTCGTCTATATCACCGCCGTTTCCCTCAGCGCGACCTCCGAAGTGGTGCAAGGGAATATCACCTTGTTTCCCAAGGGTTTTAATCTCGACGCTTATGCCCAGGTGCTGAACGACGACCGGGTGCCGCGCGCCTATCTGAACACGATTTTTTATACAGCGCTCGGTACGGCCATTAACCTGCTGCTTACGGCGGTAGCGGCTTATCCGCTCGCTCGCAAAAATTTCTTCGGACGCAAGTTTTTCCTGTTGGCAATCATCATGACCATGTTCCTGAACCCGGGGATCATTCCGAACTACCTGATCGTATCCGAGCTTGGCCTTCTGGACAGCGTATGGGCACTCGTGCTTCCGAATGCGATCTGGACCTTTGAGTTATTAATCCTCAAAAGCTTCTACGAGAACATGTCGGAATCCCTGCGCGAGGCAGCCGTCGTCGACGGCGCTTCCGAGTACCGCATCCTGTTCCAAATTGTGCTTCCGTTGTCCAAACCGGCGCTGGCCTCGATCGGATTGTTTTATTTCATGGGCCATTGGAACAGCTTCTTTATCCCGCTGATTTACCTGAACGACGCGAATATGTACCCGCTTCAGGTCGTGCTTCGGGATATGCTGATTTTCAGCGAGAACGGAAGCAATCCGAGCCTGGTGGATGCGTCGGCGCTTGCTCCGCAGGCCATGAAGAACGCAACGATCGTGTTGTCGATGATTCCGGTGCTGCTGATCTATCCGTTTGCCCAGAAGTATTTTGCCAAAGGGGTCATGCTCGGTTCCGAAAAGGGGTGATGGGAAGGTGCCGGGGGCTATCATGTTGAATATGAAGGGATGACATCCAAGAGAGGTGAATCCGTATGAATCGATTGATCGCCAACAGAGGCTTGCTCCAGATTTTCTTCGCTCTGCAACTGGTCATCGGCATCATGTTCATATTCAATTACATCGTGTACAAGAATTCCATTACCGGAATTTACGACAAGGTGAGCGAGAACAACCGGATGGTGATCAGAAACATTATTCAGTCGTTTGATACCAGTTTCTCCTCCATTAACAATTTGATTTTTAACATTCATGCGCTTCCTTCGGACCGGATGCAGCTGGATAACGGCAAACTTGACATGGAGAAAGTCATCTCTCTGCAGGACAGCGTCACCAGCATCGTATCCAACGTGGATATCGTGGAAGATGTGGTCATTTCGTTCGACAATCACGATTTGGCCATTACGACACGCGGAACCAGCAATCTGGACGCATTGTTTGACAGGCGGTATAAATCCCAGAAGTTCAACTCGATGTTCTGGAAGACGTTTACCCGATCGGAGCACGAGCTTACGGTTTTTCCAGCGGAGGTTTATGCGGATCAGAGCAGCGGGTACGGCCGGAACCTGATGATTGCCGTAGACGGCAACAAGGTCAGAATGTCGAACAAAAACCTGATGATCCTGATTAACGTGAACCGGCTGCTTAAGGGGGTCGATTTGAATTCCATGATTCCCGGGGCCTCGCTCATCGTGCTGGATGCGAACCGGAACGTCATCTTGAGCACCGAGAAGGATCTGGATCTGGTGGGCATTCTGAACGACGTGTACTTTAACCCGTCGCAGGAAGCCTCCCTCACGCACGACGATTTTGAGTACAATTTCTACAAATCGGACTATAACGGTTTTATATATATCAATAAAATGCCGTACAAGTTTCAAAATATCGATTCCGTCACCGATGCCAATACGTGGATTATGTACGGCGCGATTGCGTTAAACGTCATGCTGTCGGTGCTGCTCAGCATTTATCTGTACCGGCCGGTGAAGAACATCGTGCAGCTGCTCGGGGGCAGTTCTCTTCGAGGGAATGATTTCGTGAAAATCCAGAGCGGCATCGTCAAGGTGCAGCGGGAGAACGAATCCCTCAAGAAGCAGATGGATCTGGTGGATGAGGATATCCGCCGAAGCGTGTTCCTGCAAACGCTGGACGGCCATCACCATTCGCGCGAGCAGGAAATGCAGATGCAGAAGCACTACACGCATTTCTTCCAGTGCCGGCATTTCATGATGGCGGCCGTGTATTTGCAGCCTGCCGGCAAGGGGGCGGCCAAGTCGGATTTTGTCCTGGAAGAGCTGACGTCTCAGATCCGGGGCGGCCTGGAGGAGCGCTATGGACATGTGGTGGTTTATCATGTCGAAGAACTGAAATTCCTAGCGTTAATCGGTCTGGATCAGCCGTCCGAGCGCAAGCAGCTGGTCAGGAAATTCGAGGAGTATGTTAGGCGGTGCAACGAGGATTATCATGATACGTTCACGGTGTGGGGCTGCGTTAGCCGAACGTACGAATCCAAAATCAGCAATTGCTCCGAAGCATACCGGAATATTAAGGATGGGCGGTTGTACCGGAATGTGAATGCGGACACGGACATGGTCGATGCGGAGCAGATTCGGTACGTCCCGGATATTTATTATCCGCTTCAGAAGATCGAGAAGCTGAGCAACTGCATGCTAAGCGGCAAGGTGGATGAGGGACTGCAGATCGTGAGCGATATTTTCCAGCAGAATGCGGATCTTCGCATCCATCACCATCAGATGGTGCATATTGCGAAGAGCATGTTCTTCCTCGTCATGAAGCAGGCGGATTCGCCGTCCGTTGACCGCAACGAGCTGTTCCGGCTGGAGAGTGATTTCATCCGCAAGGTCGATCAAGCCTTCACCTATGAAGAGATTCAGAAGGCGCTGATGGAAGTGATGCGCGTGGTGGCCAATACGCGGAACCACGATCCGCGAAGCAAGCTGAATCCCGCATTCATCTCCCAATACATCGAACTGCATTACATGGAGAACCTCTATTTGGATCATATGGCCGAAGTGCTGGATACCAGCTCGAAATACTTCTCCAATTATTTCAAGAAAACATTCGGCGTGAACTACGTGGAGTACTTGAACAAAGTCCGATTATCGCATGCGCGTGAATATCTGCGGAACACGGACCTCAGCATTGCGGAAATCGGAGAGAAAACAGGGTATTCGAACTCTTCCACATTTACGACGACCTTTAAGAAATACAGCGGCGTCTCGCCGAGCGAATATCGGAAAGCATCAGGAAAATAAGGTGGAGCAGGAGGGTCCATATGAAGGCTGTTGCCACGATTCATGGAAACGTGATCGTTGATCATATCGAGAGGCCGGCGGAATTGCCGGCGGGTCATGTGCGGATTCGCACCGAATACTCGGCGGTCAGTCCGGGTACGGAAATGATCTTTATACGAAAGGCTTCGGATCAAAAAGTCATTATGGGTTACAGCGCGGTGGGGATCGTCGAAGACTTGGGTGAAGGCGTGAAGGGGCTTGCCGTGGGTCAACGGGTGGCCTGCTATGGAGCACCTTACGTGCGCCATGCCCAGTGGCTTACCGTGCCTTCGAACCTGACGGCCATCGTACCGGACGGGGTGGATCCGCAGGAAGCCGCTTTTGCGGGGCTGGGAGCGATTGCGATCCATGCCCTGCGGGTTGCGGATCTGCGCTTCGGCGAATCGGCCGTGGTGGTCGGGCTGGGCATCCTGGGGCAGATCATTGCCCAGATCGCGCATGCGGCGGCTTGCCCCGTTGCGGGATTTGACCTAAACCCGGAGCGGGTGCAGGGGATGAGGCAGCATATTGCCTATGCTTATGATAACAAGGAGCAGCTTGAGGAGCAGGTTGCGCGGATGACGGGCGGACATGGAGCCGACAGCGTCATCCTGTGCGCAAGCGGTCCCGGTGAAGAGCTTATCAATGCGTCAATGGGATGGATTCGGGATAAGGGGAAAATCGTCATCGTCGGCGATTTGTCTACAACCTACTCCAGAGGGCTGATGTTTGGCAAGGAAGCGCAGGTGCTCATATCGCGGGCCGGCGGTCCGGGCCGGTACGACGCAAGCTATGAACTCAACAATACGGATTATCCGATCGGCTTTGTGCGCTGGACGGAAGGCCGCAACATTGCGGAATATATTCGTTTGCTGGCCGAAGGGAGAATCTCGATCAAACCGCTGATCTCCCATGTGGTTCCCGTAGATGAGGCGGGCAAGGCTTATGAGCGGTACGGCCCCGGGTCTACGACGCTCGGAACGATATTTAAATACGATCATGAGACGGTTGGTGCCAAGGCCGACTAGAATACAGCGATATCGAGGTGCGGTGCATATGCAGAATCATATAGAGGCGGATATCATCATTCTGGGCGGAGGACTCGGCGGCTGTGCCGCTGCGCTTGCGGCGGCGAAGGCGGGAAAACGCGTGATTATGACCGAAGAGAGCGATTGGCTCGGCGGCCAGATTACAAGTCAGGGCGTACCGCCCGACGAGCATCCCTGGATCGAGCAGTTTGGCTGCACGGCCAGCTACCGTGAATTCCGGAATCGGATCCGCGATTATTATAAGGAGTTATTTCCGCTCCGGGCCGAATCGCGGCAAGAGCGTTATCTGAATCCAGGCAGCGCACTGGTCAGCGGCATTGCCCATGAGCCGAGAGCGGCGCTGGCCGTGCTGCAGGGGATGCTGGCACCTTACGTGCACAGCGGAAGGTTAACGATCCTTACGGAGCATGCGCTGATGGAAGCGGAGTCCGGCGGGGATCAGGTAACATCCGTCCGGCTGCGGGACAGCAGATCCGGCGACATCGTCAAGCTGACCGGCGCATTTTTCCTCGATGCTACCGAGGAAGGGGATTTGCTTCCGCTGGCCGGCATCGAATACGTGACGGGTTCCGAGTCGGCGGAAGAGACCGGTGAACCGCATGCTTTATCCGGTCCGGCGGACCGGGCGGACATGCAGGCTTTCACTTGGTGCTTCGCGATGGATTACCGGGAGGGCGAGGATCATACCATCCCGAAGCCGGTTCGGTACGATTTCTGGAAGAGCTACCGGGCGGATTTCTGGCCCGATGCCATGCTGAGCTGGACGGGGCTAGTACCGCATACGCTGGAGCCGGTCACCTACAGCTTATTTCCGGACGGCCGATCGTTTTCCCTGTGGAAATACCGGCAGATCCTGAATCCGGAGCATTTCGAAGGCGGGTTGTTTGACAGCAGCGTCACGGTCGTGAACTGGCCGCAGAACGATTATTGGCTCGGCTCCATTATCGATGTCGGCCCGGAAGAGCGGGAACGGCATTTGGAGGAATCCAGGCAGCTGAGTTTGTCCCTGCTCTATTGGATGCAGACGGAAGCCCCGCGGCCCGATGGAGGAAAGGGGTATCCCGGACTCCGGCTTCGGCCGGACGTGATGGGAACGAAAGATGGCTTGGCAAAAGCCCCTTATATCCGTGAATCCCGCCGGATACGCGCCGAATTTACCGTGAAGGAGCAGCATATTGCCGCCGAATGCCGTCCGGACGGGCGGGCGGAGACGTTCCGCGATTCCGTTGGCATCGGCTGCTACCGGATCGATCTGCATCCAAGCACGGGATTGCGGACGTATATCGATATTTCGAGCCTGCCCTTCCAAATTCCGATGGGGAGCCTGATTCCGGTACGGGTAGCCAATGTGCTGGCAGCCTGCAAGAATATCGGCACGACGCATATCACGAATGGGTGTTATCGTCTGCATCCTGTGGAATGGAACATCGGCGAGGCAGCCGGTTTTTTAGCCGCTTACTGCATAGAGCATGGACTGAAGCCGCGGGAAGTACGGAATACCCCGGACCACTTGGAAGCTTTTCAGCGGCGACTGACGGAACAGGGGATCGAACGGTCATGGCCGTCCGTTCATGCCGTTTGACGTCTTGTCGGAAATAAGGGGAATGCCTACCGAAATAACGATAGCCGTCTTTCCGGGCAGTGGGATACTGCTTGCGGAAAGACGGCTATTCATGCTGGTAGACGAATCATGACCGGCAAACTATTAATTTACAATAATATACAATTCTATTATACTTGTAGTAGATATGGATCCTACCTCTTTATATATGGAGGCAGTTGCATATCGGACATCAGCTAACTTCGTGGTACTTTACATACGGGCAGTCTCCTCGTTTCCATCGATCATGGGAAGGGTGGTGGTTTATACCGAAACCGGTTTACCAGGCTGTAGCGGTCATGGCTTTCCAATTCGAAAACCAAAGGAGCGAAACGTTGATGAAAGTATTCCGAAATTCGATTATCCGTAAGTCGGCGGCGCTTTTCTGCGCTGTTCTGCTGGTCTTGCCGGCCGGGTTGTCCCTGGCGGCCAACAAGCCCTTTCCCCAGCATACGTCCTATACGAGCGGTTCGATTAAGCCGAACAACGTAACGCAGACCGCGATGGACAATGCGGTCAAGAGCAAATGGAACAGCTGGAAAGGGTCTTTTCTGAAGCCGGCTGCAACCGGGCAATATTACGTCAAATACAATTCCGCGGGCGAGACGGTATCCGAGGCTCACGGTTACGGAATGATTTTCACCGTTCTGATGGCGGGATACGACAGTAATGCGCAGTCGTATTTCGATGGGTTATATCGCTATTACAAGGCGCATCCGAGTGATAACAATCCGTATCTGATGGCGTGGAAACAGAACAGCAGCTTCCAGAATATAGAGGGGGCCAACTCGGCAACGGACGGCGATATGGATATTGCTTACGCACTCCTGCTTGCGGACAAGCAGTGGGGAAGCAGCGGATCGATCAATTACCTGCAGGCCGCGAAGGATATCATCAATGCCATCATGAGCAATGACGTCAATCAGTCGCAATGGACGCTGCGTTTAGGCGATTGGGCTACCAGCGGCAACTACAATACCGCCACGCGGCCATCGGATTTCATGCTGAACCATATGAAGGCGTTCCGTGCGGCTACCGGCGATGCCCGTTGGGATAACGTCATTAACAAAACCTATACGATCATCAACTCCATCTATACCGGTTACAGCTCCAATACCGGTTTGCTTCCGGATTTCGTCGTCATGTCGAGCGGCAATTATCAGCCAGCGGCAGCGGGATTCCTGGAGGGGGCGAACGACGGAAAATATTACTACAACTCGGCCCGGACTCCATGGCGGATTACGACCGACTATCTGATGACCGGCGATACGCGCGCGCTGAATCAATTGAATAAAATGAACACGTTCATTAAGTCGGCTGCAAACAGCAATCCTGCCAATATCAAGGCAGGGTATAATCTGAACGGGACCGCGCTGGTGACTTATAACAGCGGAGCGTTCTATGCACCGTTCGGCGTAAGCGCGATGACTTCGTCCAGTCACCAGAGCTGGCTGAATTCGGTATGGAATTATACGGCGAACGCATCGGCAGAGGGATATTATGAGGAGAGCATCAAGCTGTTCTCGATGATGGTCATGTCGGGAAATTGGTGGACATATTAACGCATAACGCCCTTTAATTTTATATAAATATAAAACAAAAACCTGATCCGTGTTGGATCAGGTTTTTTTGGGTCTTTCCTACCATTAATTAATTTATGGAGAAAAACATGAAGAATTAGCATTGATATTTCATAAGGCTCAGTGTTAATATCTTATCAAATATAAAATGTTTTATATTATTCTAAATTAAACAGCCAGAGGTATCGCCATAATGAACATCTTGTTTTTTTATTTATGAAAGGGTTTACAAAAAATCGAGGCGAGGGAGAATCGTATGAACAAGAACATGCTGCGTAAGACGGCTGCCGCAGGAATTGCCGCAATGTTAATGGCAGGAGGCTTAAGTACGGCAGGCCAAGGACCTGCGGCCGGCGTTCCTGACGTGTACGCGGAGGCGGCTCGGCTGAAGAAGGGGGAGAAGGCACCGGTCTTCCGAGAGGCTTCCGTGCACGATCCGTCCGTGATCAAAACAGGGGATACCTACTATGTGTTCGGTTCCCATCTGGCCGCGGCCAAATCGAAGGACTTGATGAGCTGGGACATGGTCGCGTCCGGGGTCGCGACCGGCAATCCGCTGATTCCGAACGCAACGGTGGAATTGAGAGAAACGCTGGAATGGGCGCAAAGCGACACATTGTGGGCGGCCGACGTGATTCAGCTGGCAGACGGCAAATTCTATATGTACTATAACGCCTGCAAAGGGGATTCCCCGCGATCTGCCATGGGGATCGCCGTTGCCGATCAGATCGAAGGCCCGTATAAGGACACCGGCATCATTCTGAAATCCGGCATGTGGGGCGAGATCAGTGAGGATGGAACCATCTACGATGCAACAAAGCACCCGAATGTCGTCGATCCGGATGTGTTCTTCGATAAGAACGGCAAGCTGTGGATGGTGTACGGCTCCTATTCCGGCGGCATTTTCATTATGGAGATGGATCCCAAGACCGGAAAACCGCTGCCTGGGCAAGGATACGGGAAGAAGCTGCTGGGAGGCAACCACAGCCGGATCGAAGGGCCTTACATGGTTTATCACCCGGCCACGGACTATTACTACCTATACCTGTCGTACGGGGGGTTGGATGCGGTTGGCGGCTACAATATGCGGGTGGTCCGATCCAAAAACCCGGATGGTCCTTTCTACGATGCGGAGGGCAACGATATGAGAGAGGTGAAGGCCGATCCTTCCCTTCCGCTTTTTGACGACCGTTCGATTGAGCCGTATGGCGTGAAGCTGATGGGGAACTACTTGTTCAAGCGCCTGGTCGGCGATCCGGGAACGGGGATCGGCACCGGGGCCGTGTCGCCTGGCCATAACTCCGTCTATTACGATGAGCGGAGCAAACGAACATTCCTTATTTTTCACAGCCGCTTCCCGCAGCGCGGGGAAGAGCATGAGATCCGGGTGCATGAGTTGTATATGAATCAGGACGGCTGGCCGGTATCGGCTCCATACCGTTATGCGGGCGAGGAGGCCAAGGAGGCTAAGAAAATCACGCCGAAAGATGCGACCGGAGACTATAAGCTGATCCAACACGGGAAAGATATTTCGTCCGTCGTCAAAGAATCGGTGCCGATCGAGCTTCATAAGAACGGCAAAGTAACGGGTGCAGCAGAGGGCGCATGGAAGATCAGCGGAAAGCGGGATGTGACGCTTACGCTGGATGGAAAGCGTTATAAAGGCGTAATGACTCCGCAATGGGACCCCGAAGCGAAGCGGCAGACGATGACCTTTACGGCCCTTTCGGCGGACGGTACTGCGGTGTGGGGCGCCCGTCAGCTTGATCGCAGCGACAGGGAACTCGTGGATGCCGTGAAGAGGGACCTTTCCCTCGGGGATGTGAGCGAAATTTTCTACGATCTGGCTTTGCCGTCCGAGGCTTCCGGAGGCGCCGTGATTCGCTGGACCTCCTCTCATCCCGAAGTCATATCGACGGAGGGCAAGCTGAATCGTCCTGCTGCCGGGGCGGGGGACGCGAGGGTTACGCTGACCGCTCAGATTACGAGCGGTAAAGCAAAGGCTGCCAAAGCGTTTGACGTAACCGTGCTGCAGCAGTCGGCAGGGCCGCTGCTGCTGAGCTATCCGTTCAGCGAGAATAAAGAAGGCACGGCGTTCGACGTCTCGGAAAACGGATTTCATGGAAAGGTCCTTGGCGGAGTCCAGTGGAATGAGAAGAGCCGGCAGGGAGGCGGCATGGACTTTAACGGCTCGGACGGCTATATTGAACTGCCGAATCGGGTCACCGATACAGAGGACTTCACCTTTGCGGCCTGGGTATATTGGAAGGGAGGAGCCCCGTGGCAGCGGGTGCTGGATGCCGGCAGCGGGCTTGCCAGGCATATGTTCCTGACGCCATCCCAACACGCCGGCGTCCTTCAGTTTACGATTCACGGCAGCGGCGGAGACCAGAGCCTCCTTGGCAGCGCGCCGCTTCCGGTGAATGCGTGGACGCATGTAGCCGTGACCCTTCAGGGGGATACGGGCAAATTATACGTGAACGGACAGATGGTTGCCTCGGGCGATCACATGAAGCTGAATCCAAGCGGGCTGCTGACAACGGAAGCTTATTTAGGGAAAAGCCGGTTCGCGGCCGATCCTTACTTTAACGGAAGCTTGGATGAGGTGCGGATGTACAGCAAGGCGCTGACCGACAGTGAAATCAAGAAGTTGGCCGAGTAATCGGCCGTCGTCATGAGGCTCCATCGCGGCAGCCGCTCATACATTCAGGGGATCCGCCACTTGGCGGGTCTTTTTTTTGAGCGTGTATTTAAAAATAACGGTTGACAGGAGAGCCCGCATCATATATCTTGATATTAAGTTAAGTGACTATATAAAAGTTAGTCGATTGAAAGGAGTAAGTATAAAGTGCGTAAACGTTAGCGAAGTAAAGCAGGTTAATCATTCTACACCTATATATCTTTATATTAAGATATCAATGAATCGTGTCGATGAATTTCTATAAATAATGAACATGAATATGGAGGCGTACAAAATGGCTATAGATATTGGATTGTTGATACTTCGTTTGGTGGTTGGGTTATCGTTCATGGCGCACGGCGCGCAGAAGCTGTTTGGGTGGTTTGGCGGTTACGGGCCGAAAGGGACCGGCGGCTGGATGGAATCGGTGGGCATTAAGCCCGGCGTCGCGATCGCGGTGTTGTCAGGTCTGATGGAGCTGGTTGGCGGGCTGCTGCTGGCAGCCGGATTTCTCACGGTGCTCGGCGCAGCGCTGATCACGCTGACGATGCTGGGCGCAATCGTGAAGGTGCATGGCCGGAACGGGTATTGGTCCACAGCGAATGGATACGAGTATAATTTGCTGTTGATCGCAGTGGCCGTTGCATTGGCACTCACGGGTGCCGGCGCATATTCGCTCGATGCGGTAATCTTTAACTAATCATGATGGGGGCGTGCAGATATGAGTGATCTGACAACATTAATTAAGAGCCGGAGGTCGGCTAATCTGTTTATGGAAGGGATTGAAATCCCGGATCAGGATTTGAACGATATCTTTAATGAGGTTAAATATGCTCCTTCGGCTTTTAATTTACAGCACACGCACTATGTGGTGGTTAAGGATCCCGATATCAAGCACACAGTTTACGAAGCCGCCAACAAGCAGCATAAGATACTCACCGCGTCGGCCGTCATCGTTGTGCTGGGGAATAAGCAGGCCTACGAGGATATCGGAAGAATGAACGAGGGCTTTCTGAATTTGGGCGTGATCGACAAGCTTGAATATGACATGACGGTTGAATCGGTCACGAACTTTTATGAGGCGGGCGGAGAAACCTTTATGAGGGATGAAGCCATTCGGAATGCCAGCCTATCCGCGATGTTATTGATGATGGTGGCCAAGGACAAGGGATGGGATACCTGCCCGATGATCGGATTTGATCCCGATGCCCTGCAGAAGGAACTGAACATTCCGGACGCTTATGTGCCCTCCATGCTGATCGCGATCGGCAAGGAGGATGCGCGCAAACCGCGTCCCCGCGGCTACCGCAAGCCGGTATTGGAATTTGTGAGCTATAACCGATTTTAAGGGATGCAAGATAGGAACAGAAGCTCTCGAACAGGTTTTTAAACCTGGCGGGAGCTTTTTTTATGTCCATGATAAACATTCCACTCCATAATGACGATGATGAATATAAAGAGGTCGGTGTCGGTGTTTTGCCGGTTTTTCGTTATATAACGGGGGTGAACGAAATGAAAAGGGGGAAGCTGCCATATCGGCGGAATGGACAGCTCATGGTTCTGGTCGTCATCATGATGATGCTGACAGCTTGCGCGAAGGAGGCGCCGATAGCCGTTCAGACAACGCCATCGACTGTCACTGCACCGGGGGCAGGGGAAGCCGCGAAACCAGCGGAAATGCCGTCGGCGGCTAAGGAGAGTTTGCGTATGGCATTCCCGCAGGAAGATCCGGACCATCGCCAGGTCAAGCAAGAGGCTGAGCAGCCGAAGGGAGAGTCTAATCGCGATCCCGTCAAAGCGGTTCTCGACATGTACGAATCGCTTCAGGCTAACGATACCGCTTCGTATTTCCGTCATGCCGACATTCCGAGCGTCCGAATGTCCCCCGCCAAACTGAAGGTGCTGTTCGAAGAGGCGGGCAAACGTGAAGTGAGAGCGGAACGCTTCAAGCTGTTTGATAAAGAAGGGCTGGATGAGGTAAGCAGCCGGTTGTTATCCCTTACGTACGGGAGCCAGGCCGAAATCGTACTGGAGGAGCTCAGCCAGGGCGATCAGAATCTGTGGTTTGTGACGGCGTTCGCGGATGGGCTTAAAGTGGTGGAGCAATCCACGGTTTATCCGGGGGCTTACGAGCTTGGAAGGGAAGCGACGATGGAAGAGCTTATCGCGGTAGAAATCCAGCATACCGCTGAAGACAGGGCATTCTTTGCCGCGAAAGCGAAGCAGCCCGTATGGAACCCGGTGCAGACCGTTTCCTTGCTGTATCAGGCAGCGCAGGCGGAGGATGCAGAAACCTTTCACGCGATGTCGGGCGGGGTCGAGGGATATTTCTCAGGTCAGTATGACCGGGACATGGTGGAATTTACGGAATGGATGAAATCTTTTGAAAGCGTTCAGCATATGTCAATCGAATCGGTTTCGCGCGAGAATATCGCAGACGGTTATAGCGAAGAATACGATGAACGCTTTGGCGACGGTTGGCAGTTCATTGTGGCCTGGGAACCTCAGGATGAAGCAGGTTACCAAGGGACATCCTGGATTATGGCCCCAAGCGAAGACGGGACGCGATATGTCGTAAAGCAGACGCTTACCGCCAATCTGGAATCCTTTTTTGAGTAAGGAACGAAACACATACATAACAAAGCAAGCATAGCAGCCCTGCTCCTGAAGAGCAGGGCTGCTATGCTGTCGGCAAGGGATTGCATGATTATGGCTGGAGATTCTGGAGCATATCCATCGTTTCGTTAATTTTATTGACGGTTTGAACGATGTTGGAATTCTGGAAGTCGGTCACTCCGTTCTGGATTTGATCCATGTAACCGTTGATGTCGGTCAGCAGCGTGTCGTTTAATCCGACCAGCTGTTCATGGATCGTCTGCGCAAAGGCAGGGGCCTCGATACCGTTAAACTCCGAGATCCGGGTTTTCATCGCTTCGAGTTGCTCGGTCAGCGTTTCCTTGGCATCCGTATTAGTGGCTGCCTGCTGGGCGAGCTCCGGGATAGACTCGGCAAATTGGGAAGCTTCATTGATAAAGGTCGTTGCTTCCTTCGTATAATCCAAGGAATTGTTCACGCTGTCCACCAAGGAACATCCGGAGAGAACTCCCAGTACAAGTGAAATCAGCAATAATCGTTTGATCATTTCTCCTCCTCCTGTCGTTTTAAACGCAGTTCTTTACGTTGTATACGGATGACATGGAGAATGGTTGTATTTTTTTCGCATGAGCGGGCAGGTGCTTTCAGGCAGCCCTTAAGCAGAACGCCGGTTGCCGGCAGGATTAATATTTGCCTGCAGGAAACGAATGAGTTCAATCAAACCTGCCAGGAAGCCGCCCGGCCTTGGGCCTTCGGCTGATGGAGCGGGCTTCTCGGGCTGGATGCCTTCTCCCAGGGAAGTTACGTCAACGGATGAGGAAGGACCCGTATTCCCGCATAGATGGGGTTTGAGCTTTTGCCCGCTTTTGTCGGCGAACACGATATATTCCTTGCCTGTTTCAAAGGATTCCCAGCCATTGGAATATAGGGTAACGGTAGGGGCATCCGATTCTCCCTTCCACCACTCGGAAACCTGGAATACATATTTGCTTTTGGATATATCGGCTTTAGGGTGGGATGAGGCCAACGTGCCCCTGAATACCGCATCCGAGGTTTTTAACTCCTCGGTAACCTTGCGAGGCTCCGCGCATGACAAGGCGGATGCCGTGGAGTGATCTGTGCCAAGCCATAGTCCAAGCGTAAGGGAAAGAGCCATCATGGCGAGAAAGCCTTTTTTCATATCGGCGTCTCCTTTCGGGATGATTATGTATTTAGACGAGGAGAGTATCGCCATTGTTGCAGGTGCTTGCCAAAGAATGGATGGGAGGGGTAGAGCCTGGTTTAGAATGCGCAGGGGGCTGGATGCTGCAGAAACGGCAAATACCCCGCAAGCCATAATTGGCTGCGGAGCAGATTGGACGTACACGCGTATGGAGGGCAGGCGCCCTTTTTGTAACATGATGGTGGCAGTCCATGCAGAAAGTTGCCAAACGCTTAGCAGGGGCTATATCTGCCTTGCTTCCAGCCGCTTGGCGATGATGGATAGCAGATAATTCAGCGTAAAGTACAGCAAGGATGCAAAGACAAGGGCCGGGATGACATAGGAATAGCTGGAACCGCTTAGGATTTGCACGTTGCGCATCAGCTCAGGCAGCGAAATGATCACGGCGAGCGACGTGTCTTTAATGAGCGAGATGAACTGGCTCACCATGGGCGGGGACATCCGGCGCAGCGCCAGCGGAAGAATGACGTGCCGCAGTGTCTGCATATAAGAGAGGCCTGAGGCCCGAGCCGCTTCGATTTGGCCTTTATCCACCGATACGAGGCCGCTGCGTACGATCTCGGCGATCATGGCCCCTTCAAAAATGCTCAGTCCGACAACAGCCGCCCAGAAGGTCGGGATTCGAATCCCGGTCTGGGGCAGCACCATGCCGATGAAGAATATGATCAGCAGCAGCGGCAGATTGCGGATAATATCCACCAAAAAAGCCGTGGTCCTCGACAGGAAGGGGGTCTTCGTATACCTCACGGTCCCGAGCACGGTTCCGATGATGAAGCTGAATATAATGGATAAGCCGGCAACCTGCACCGTGATCCAAAAGCCTTGAAGGAGATATCGCAGGTTTGGCCAGGAGTATGCACCGATAAAATCCATCTCATGCCACCTCCTGTATATTGGGCAAACTTCGAACGTAACATCAATTGCTTCTCGCGAATCGGCGCTCCATATAGTGGACCGCGAGACTGAGCGGAACGGTCAGGAGCAGGTAGAACAGGGCCACAAACGTATAGACGGGTATGCCTTTGAAAGTGCTCAGGTTAATGAGATCGGCATAATACATCAGGTCGAGTCCGGCGATAACGCCCAGGACCGAGGAGTTTTTGACCAGGTTGATCAATTGGTTGCCGATGGCCGGCAGTACGATTTTGACCGCCTGCGGAAGAATGATGTAGCGCATATTCTGGATATAACTCAGCCCGGAGGAGCGAGCCGCTTCCGACTGCCCTGACGGTACCGCCTGAATGCCTGCCCGAATGGCTTCGGCGATGAAGGCAGCCGTATACACCATCAGCCCGAGCGTGCCCGAGGTGAACGGGTCGACCGGTATGCCGAGGGCGGGCAGGCCCAGGAAAAAGAAAAAGACAACCACGAGGAGCGGGATATTGCGGATAAACTCGACATAAATGGTGCCGATCGCCTTCAAGACGCGGAATGGAGCAATCCGCATAATGGCGATGAAGGTGCCCAGCACCAAGCTGCCGATCAGTCCCAGCAGGCTGGCGAGAATGGTCTGGCCTAGGCCGGCCATGAATTGATCCCAATGCTCGACCAGAATGTTGAAATCCCACAAGGTCACAAGGCTTCACCTCCAATGGGGATGATGATCGTTCGGCCGGTCGAATGAAGGCCGGGCCATTCTGGGAGGAAACCGGGATGGCTCCCGACGCCTCCTTCGGCCCGGCCAGGCCAAGTCTTGCGGCGGTTATTCCGGCTTTACGCCCATCCATTGCTCATACAGTTTGTCGTATTCGCCGCTGTCTTTCAGCTCCTTCAACAGCTCGTTGACGGTCTTCACGAATTCCGGGTTTCCTTTCTTGATCGCCATGCCGTACGGCTCATCGGTAAAGTTGCCGCCGACCAGCTCGAAGCTCGGGTCCTGCTGCTGCATGCCGAGCAGGATGGAATTGTCGGTGGTCAGGGCATCCCCCTGTCCGGCTTTGAGCGCGGTGAAGGCGTCCTGATAATTCTCGAATTCGAGAATGACCGCGTCGGGCGCTTTCTCGCGGATATTTTGCGCGGACGTGGAGCCTTTTACCGTGAGCACCTTCGTATCCTTGTTCAGGCTTTCCAGACCCGTGATCGGGCTGCCCTTCTTCACCAGCAGGGATTGGCCGGCCTCAAAATAGACATCGCTGAAATCCACCTGTTCCTTACGTTCCTCCGTAATGGTCATCGTGGCAATAATGATGTCGATGTCCCCGTTCTTCAGCATGTCGATCCGGGTCTTGGAGGTGACCTCTTTCAGCTCGACCTTGGTCTCGTCGCCGAGAATTTTTTTGGCCAGCGCTTTGGCGATGTCGATATCAAAGCCCTCCACATTGCCAGTGGCCGGGTCCTGCAGTCCGAACAGCTTCGTATCATATTTCACGCCGGCCACCAGCTTGCCCCGTTTTTTGATCGCCTCCAGGGTGTCCGTGCTGCCGGACCCCCCGCATCCGGATGCGATCAGCATGATGACTAGCGCTAGCAGGGCCGCGCTCCACCTGAAGGTCCCCGTAAATCTTCTCTTCATATCTTTCGCTTCCCCCTTAAAAAAGTTATTTTCTCTTCATGCGTTTGGCCCCGAAGGAGCAGCATTGGTGAAGTTCCATCTTCGTCCGTACATGCCATATCCGATTTCTTCACCGGCTAGTGATGCAGCAGGCGGCTCAGAAACGCCCGCGCTCTTTCTTCCTTCGGCTGATTGAAGAACTCGACAGCCGGGGCGTCCTCGATGATCCGGCCTTCGTCCATAAAGACGATTCGATCCGCGGCTTCGCGCGCGAAGCCCATCTCATGCGTAACGACGGCCATGGTCATGCCTTGGTGGGCGAGCGAGCGCATGACATCGAGCACCTCGCCGATCATCTCCGGGTCAAGCGCGGACGTTGGTTCGTCAAACAGCATGATCTTCGGATTCATGGTCAATCCGCGGGCAATCGCGACCCGCTGCTGCTGGCCGCCCGAGAGCTGGGAAGGGTAACTGTTCGCTTTGTCGGCGATCCCGACCCGCTGCAGGTACGTCATCGCTTTTTCCGTCGCCTCCGCTTTCGACATTCCCAGCACCTTCATGGGCGCGAGAATGATGTTGTCGATCACCTTTTTGTGCGGATACAGGTTAAAGTGCTGGAAGACCATCCCGATATTCCGCCTGAATGTATTGATGTCGATCTTTCTGTCATGCAGCTTGACGCCATTCACGACGAGCTCGCCATCCGTAATGCTTTCAAGCCGATTGATGCAGCGCAGGAGCGTGCTCTTGCCGGAGCCGGAAGGTCCAACGATGACAACGACTTCCCCCTGGGAAATGGTCAGGTCGATTTCTTTCAGAACATGGAAGGTTCCGAAAAATTTGTTGACGCGGCTAAATTCAATCAGTAGAAATCCCCTCCTATTCACTTCGAATTGGACGCCTGCATGCATGTAAGCTATTGTCCTGTTTGGGTGCCAGGCCCTTTTTACACTGGTATGGCAAAGGGAGCTTGTTCCATGCCACTTTTAGGAAAATTTAGTATCCAAGCGGTGGGGAGTGAGATATAATAGGGGGCGTAATCTTATGAAGGAGGCAACATGGAGAAACGTGCAAAATTAACCGAAATCGACCTGGTTCGGGGCTTTGCGATGATGGGTGTGCTGATGGTGCATGCGACGTCGTTCGCCACAGTTCAGATGCGCGGGGACGATTTTTTTGGCTTGTATAACTTCCTGAACATATTTTCGAAGGTTGGAACGACCACCTTCATATTTCTGAGCAGCTTCGTGCTGTTCTATAACTATTATCACCGCCCGTTCAAGGGCCGTGACCTTGGGCGCTTCTTCAAAAACCGGCTGATGTATATCCTGGTGCCGTATGTGCTGTTCTCGGTTTTGTTCTTTACGGTGGCCTGGTATCATCGCGGGGGCGAGTCCGATCTGGCGGCGATGCTGGAGAGCTTCTGGCCCAAGCTGGCGACGGGAAAATCCTACACGCACTTGTATTTCATTTTCATTAACATTCAGTTCTATGTGCTGTTCCCGCTCGTATTGATGCTGCTCAAGCGATTCCGCGGCTTCGCGGCGGTCTGCGTGCTGGTCGGCATTGTACTGCAGTGGTTGTTCTACATCGGCAATGATGCCTGGTGGGACGTAACGAACCGGAACAGCTGGTCGCTGTCGTTTCTGTCGTATTATTTTCTCGGGGCATGGATAGGGATCTACTATGACCGGGTTAAGAACTGGCTGACTTCAGCGCAGCAGGCTGCAAGACCGGCGCTGCGCAAGCTGGGCTGGATCTTGCTCTGGGCGGTATGGCTGGGCGCCGCGCTGGTGCATATCGGCCTTCGATACAATCAGCGGCTGCTGGGGACGGAATATCACCCGCTGCTTTACGATGCCTTTTGGAATGTGCATACGTTAACCACCGCCCTGGTTATGCTCCAGGTCGCGCTGCTGTTCGGGAATAAGAGCGCTTGGTGGTTGAACGGGTTTAGACGGCTCGGAGTGTATTCCTTCGGCGTTTATCTGGTGCATCCGCTGGTGCTGCTCTTTTACCGGGACTTTCCTCCGCGGACGGAGAACTCCTGGCTGCTGCTTGCGTGGTATGCCGGCGGGCTTGCCAGCGCGGTGGCGGTTTCGTATATAGCGGTCTACGGCATTAGCCGCCTGGGAGGCTGGACCTGGATCTTCTTCGGTAAGCTGCCGGGCAGCTTGCGGAAGGGAAAAGCATCCATTCCTTCGGTTCCGGTCAAGCCAGTGACGGAGGTGTCATCCTAATTTTGGAATATTGGAAAGGCGTTATCTTCGATAGGAGGAGAGCGCCTTTTTCTATTGGCCGGCGGCCGATATTTCAGGATGATTCCCTGATTTTCGGAATGAGGCTTATTGCCCTGCATGACATGTTATATTTTGTTTGATGTTTGGCCTATGGGTGGAATATCGTCGTTGATAGGTACAGGTCAATTACATTCGTTACAGACATGGAAGCGAGGGAATGCCAATATGAATGATAGCGGAAATCCTTTGGTAAGCGGTTTCGTTAAGGCGGATGGCAAACGCGTGGTGAACGGGGACGGGCAGGAAATTCTGCTGCAGGGGGTCGGGCTTGGCAGCTGGCTGCTGCCGGAAGGCTACATGTGGAAGATGCCGGACCAGGGAGACCGCCCGCGGCGCATCGAAGGCATGATCAGGGAGCTGATCGGCGAGGAGAAGGCGGCCGCATTCTGGAAGACCTATTATGATCGGTATATCTCGGAAGCCGATATCCGACAGATCGCCGCGGAAGGCTTCAATTCCATCCGGGTGCCGATCAATGCCAGGTTTATCATGGAGGAAGGGCAGCATCCGCCGTTTGCCTATCATGAAGGCCATCTGAGGCTCATCGATCGGGTGATCGATTGGTGCAGGACGTATTCGCTGTATGTTATTCTGGATTTGCATGGCGCGCCCGGCGGGCAGACCGGCGCCAATATCGACGATTCCGAGCGGGATTTGCCGGAGCTGTTCACGGATCGGCTGAACGCGGAGCGGACCGTGGCGCTGTGGCGTATGCTGGCGGAACGATATAAAGACGAGTGGATCGTTGCCGGTTACGACCTGCTTAACGAACCGCTGCCCGACTGGTTCAGCGAGTACAATGACCGGGTGATGCCGCTGTATAAGGAAATCACCGCGGCCATACGCGAAGTGGACAAGCGTCATATGATCATTCTGGAAGGCGTGCACTGGTCTACGGACTGGAGTATTTTTGACGATAAATTCGATGATAACCTGATGCTGCAGTTCCATAAATATTGGAACAATCCCGACACGGAGAGCATTCAGAAGTATATCGATCTGCGCGAGGAGTGGAATGTGCCGATCTTCATGGGCGAAGGCGGGGAGAACAACCCGCAGTGGTATACGGGGGCCTTCCGGATGTTCGAGGACCATAACATATCCTGGAACTTCTGGACCTGGAAGAAGATGAACACCCGGAATTCGCCGTTCTCGATCCGCATGCCGGAAGGCTGGGATAAGCTGACGGGTTACCTGGAAGGCGGTGAGAAGCCGTCTCCAGCCGAAGCGGAAGCGATTCTTGGCGAATACCTGGACCGTCTTCCGCTGGAAGCCTGCGATGCCTACCCGAACGTAGCCCGGTCGCTGCTGCGTCGGCTGCCCATTCAGATTCCGGCGGAGTTTTACGGGTATCGGGGCGAGGGCGTTTCGTATCATGTCGAGAAGAAGGCCAGCCAGAATATCGGCTTCCGCATTTCTGACGGCGTTCCGATGCGGATGATGACGGGCAAGGCGGAGAAGCCGAGCTACGCTTCGGAAGGCGGCAAGCCGTGGGCAGAGGATAACCTGGTATGCGTGCAGCTCCGGGAGGGCGATTGGCTTGCTTATGATGCGCTTTGCGCTGGCGCAGGCATCTTTCATCTGGATGTTCGGGCCCTGATTCCGGAGGGTGCGGTGGATATTATGCTGCAGGTCGGGGATCGGGAGCCTGAAGCCATTTCCTTGTCGGGCACGGGCGAAGGGCAGTGGCACGTTCATAGGCTGGCCGGGGGGATGCCGATTGAGGAAGGCCCCGTGGATCTGGTGTTCATGGTGAATAAGGGCCGCATCGAGCTGGATTGGCTGGAATTTACCGAAGCGCGTTAAATGGATAAGGTGAAGGAGAGATGGTGCTGTGACGGAACAGGCGGCAATATCAGAAGGATTGTGCCGATGGCTGGACGGCTCCGATCTGGAGTCGAAGCAATACGAAGCGATGCTGCTATTGAGCGTAACGGAAGATGGATGGCCGAATACGGCCATGCTCAGCGTAGGGGAGGTTCTGGCCTTGGACCGGAACCGGCTTCGGATTGCATTATGGCAGGGGACGGTTACGACGGGCAATCTCCTTCGGTCCGGACAGGCTACCTTGGTAGCCATTCATGATGGTGCGGCTCATTATGTTCGGCTGCGCCTCCAGGCGCTTCCCGATCTGCCCGATGCCCGGCATCCGCGGCAGCGTTTCGATGCCGAGGTCGTCGCCGTTCGCGAGGATATCGCGAAGTATGCGGATATTACGTCGGCTATCAGGTTTCAGCTTCACGAGCCGGATCAAGCGTTGGAACGGTGGAAGGAAACGCTTGAGGAATTGCGGAAGTAACGAGGGTTGTTCGTATAATTCCTGCTCCATATATAACTCCCGGGATATGACGGGAGTTATATATGCCTGCTCGTGCTTAATCGGAATGATGCCGAAGAAGACAACTTTAATTTTTCCGCAGAATCTTTTGCTTAGGTATTTGCTATCGTCGTTCAAATGTGTTAAGATATGAATATCGAAATCGACCTGAATTCACATATTGTAGAGGGTTGTCATTTCTGGTAACCTTGTGCAATATGTGAATTTTTTTATTCCGTCTGCGAAGAAAAAAGGTCATGTAAATATATATCAAGGAGGATTCCCCCATGCAAACAGGAACTGTTAAATGGTTTAATGCTGAAAAGGGCTTTGGTTTCATCGAAGTTGAAGGCGGTAACGATGTATTCGTTCACTTCAGCGCGATCCAAGGCGACGGCTTCAAAACGCTTGACGAAGGCCAACGCGTTGAATTCAACATCGTTGAAGGAAACCGTGGACCACAAGCTGAGAACGTTGTTAAATTGTAATTACAATTGAAGACTGCCCTTAATGTGTGACATTAAGGGCAGTTTTCTTTTATACGGCGTTTCTATTTTCTAAGACGAGAATAAGGAGGAGCGTTCATGTATTCGCGTAAAAACTCGATGGAGAGTATTCCTGAGGAAATAACGGAAGTGTGGGCATGCACGAAGGAAGACTGCAAAGGGTGGATGCGGGACGATTTTGCGTTCGACACGGAACCGGTATGCCATTTGTGTCATTCCCCTATGGTCAAGGAAACGAGAAGCCTGCCACAGCTAGTTAATACCAATAAACAACAGAAATCTCTGGCTAAGGGGATTCAGATCGAGCGCAAATAGCAGCTAATACCTAGAGAAAGCGCTGGGCAAACACTAATTCTTCTTGAAGCTACCTTCGGATTTTATGGTAAATCCGTCTATTTCTGTTTCATTGGAAGGAGAATGGTTAGTAATACGTGTACCCTTACATTCTGGGTCAGAATGATTTCGCAGCATAAGGGACGCAAAATTCAAAGGAGTGAAATGTATTGAACACGCAAACCGAGGTACTGAAGCGAAACATTGACAACATGATCATTCAGGAGAACCAAGGCGGCTTGAACGATCAGGAAAAATTCATCATGCAGAAGCTAATGCGTGAGAAATACCAGCAGGAACACGAAAGCAAACAGGAACAGCGCGAGGAAGACAAAGAGGAATAACGGGGAAACCGTTTGATATACGTTAGAACAAGGATGACATGGAAGCCTTGCCGATCAGAGAATCGGCTTGGGGCAGTAAATCATCCAAGAGAGAAGGCATGAATGGCAGCTACTGAGGCGGCTGCTGTTCATGCCTTTTTTTTGTGTCCCGGTCAGGAATGGGAACGATATTTCGTTTGGGGGGCGCAATTTTCGTTCTTGCTGATGGTTACCCGAAAAATGAGCACCTTGATACGAAATCTGAAACCTTACATGCAGACCATGTACGATTTACAATAGAAATATAGAGAATGTAAGGGTTTTCAAAATGATAGGATCAACTTGGAGGTCATAACCATGCAAAATCAACTTCATGCCGACGCTTCCGAAACCGGTGTCGGTCCCTCGATGGAGCCTTCTGTGCAGGATAAGAGGAAGCTCGACAGAAAAAGATGGCTCAGAAAGCTCTACGGCCAACGACATCTTCAAATTATGGCGCTGCTCGGCGTTGTGTGGATGATCATCTTCAACTACATTCCCATGTACGGTGTCATCATTGCATTCAAAGAATTCAACATCGTCAAATCCATCGGCGAAGCTCCCTGGGTAGGGCTGGCGCACTTTAAGGAATTTTTCTCGGACGAGGACTTTACCAACGTCATGCGGAACACGCTCGGGATCAGCTTGCTGAAGCTGTTTATCGGATTTCCGCTTCCGATTATCTTTGCGCTCTTCCTGAACGAGATCCGGTCGGTTCGCTACAAGCGAACGATCCAGACGATCTCTTATCTGCCTCACTTCTTGTCATGGGTCATCCTGGGCGGCATTCTGATGACCTGGCTGGCGGATATCGGGATCATCAACAATATCCTGCTGGCCCTGCATATTATCGACGAGCCGATCACGTATCTGGCTGAACCGAAATATTTCTGGGGAATCATTATCACTTCAGATATCTGGAAGGAGCTCGGGTGGTCCGCGATCATCTATCTGGCGGCCATTGCCAGTATTTCGCCGGAAATGTACGAGGCCTCCACGATTGACGGCGCCGGCCGGTTTCAGAAAATGTGGTATATCACGCTGCCCAGCATCAAGTCGACCATATCCATCCTCTTCATCCTTGCGGTCGGCGGTGTGCTGAACTCCAACTTCGATCAGATTTTGGTGCTCCGGAATTCGCTGAACGAAAGCGCGAGCAACGTCATCGATATTTTCGTGTACCACACCGGGATGCAGAACGGACGTTATTCCTACGCGCAAGCCGTCGCATTGTTCAAGTCCGTCATTGCGATCATCCTGCTGTTGATTGCGAACAGGGTGACCAAAAAACTGAACGACACCTCGCTGTTCTAACGAGAAGGGAGAATGATATTCCATGCTTAAACGCAGAACCAAAGGCGAAGCCTTCTTTGATATATTCAACAACTTCGGCATGCTGATCGTATGCTTCCTGACGATCTACCCGATCTGGTACGTGCTGGTAAATGCCTTCAATGACGGGCAGGACGCCATGCGCGGAGGAATCTACTGGTGGCCGCGGATGTTCAGCCTCGAGAATTTCAGCGCGGTGTTTCAGAGCTCCGGCATCATGACGGCGATGGGCATCACCGTAGCCAAAACCGTGATCGGCGTGTTCATCCACGTCCTCTTCACCGCGATGGTCGCTTATGCATTTTCGCGGAAGGGTCTGATCGGCGGCAAATTCTATATTCTGCTCGGAACGATAACGATGTTTTTCGGCGGCGGACTGATTCCAACCTATCTGTTGATCAAGGATCTGAATATGCTAGACAGTTTCCTTGTGTACATCATACCGGCCATGTTCAGTTTCTTTGACCTCATCATCTTCATGACCTTCTTCCGGGAAATTCCGGACGGTCTGGAGGAGGCCGCGAAGATTGACGGGGCCAACGACTGGTCGATCTTCCTCCGGGTCGTGCTGCCGGTATCCATGCCGGTTATCGCAACGATCGCCTTGTTTCACGGAGTTTATCAGTGGAACGACTATTTCACCGGCGTCATCTATATCAACAATACGGATCTGCAGCCGATCCAGACGTATCTGTATAAGGTCGTCGCTCAATCGAGCTCCAATCAGATGATGGCCCAGGTGCCGGGCGGCGTAGCCAAGACGGTCACTTCCCAATCGATCAAAATGGCGACCATGGTCGTAACGACGGCGCCGATCGTATTCGTTTATCCGTTCCTGCAGCGATATTTCGTCAAAGGGATGATGATCGGCTCCATTAAAGGTTGATTCACAGGATTCGTTGTTAGCCTTCCTTTCTATCTCCCGGGGAGACCCGGGGGAGGGGAAATCTTACAGGTAGCTTCTCTTGCCTAATCCGGCGGGAGTTCTATATAATCATATTTTTAAATAAGAAAAGGGGTAAACACATGAGCAAGATGCTTAAGCCAAAGAGCCTTCTGTTGTTGATGTTCGCACTGGTCATGGCCTTTACAACAGCATGCTCGTCCGGCGGTGACAATAACGCGTCGGAAAAAGAGGAAGACAAACCGGCAGAAGAAGTAAAACTGACTCAGGACCAGCCGGGATGGGAAGTCGATACCTCCCCGATTACGTTTGATTGGTACATCAACTTCGCCTGGTTCCCGAACAAATGGGGCGAGGACATTACGTCGCAATACGTAACGAAGAAGACGGGGGTTAACGTCAACTTCATCGTGCCGGCAGGGAACGAAGCCGAGAAGATGAATACGATGATCGCTTCCGGCACACTGCCTGATTTTATTACGCTGGGATGGTATGAAGACGCTGTCAAAAAAATGATCGAAGGCGACCTCGTTCTGCCGCTGAACGAACTGGCTGACCAATACGATCCGTATTTCTATAAAGTAACCGACCCTGCGAAGGTGTCGTGGTACACCAAGGATGACGGCAATATTTACGGTTATCCGAATGCCTCCTCTTCACCGAAGGACTATGAGAAGTTTGGCGATAACATTACCTCCAACCAAACGTTCCTGGTCCGCAAAGACATGTATGAGGCACTCGGAAGCCCGGATATGCGCACGCCGGAAGGTTTCCTGAAAGCGCTTGAGGACGCCAAGAAAATGTTCCCGGACGTGAACGGACAGCCGCTCATTCCGTTTGGATTGCATGATTTCCATGAAAAAGGCAACAGCTCCCTTGAGGGCTACCTGCAGAACTTCCTCGCCATTCCGCAGGATAAAGACGGAAAGCTGTATGACCGCAGCACCGATCCGGAATATGTAAGATGGTTGAAGACGTTTCGGATGGCGAATGAAAAAGGTCTGATGTCCAAGGATATTTTCGTGGATAAACGCCCGCAGATGGAAGAAAAAATCGCACAGGGTCGCTATTTCGCGATGCTGTACCAACGCAGCGATATGGCGAACCAGCAGAACGCGCTGTATGCAAACGATCCGAACTCCGTCTACATCGCAGTGGACGGACCGGCTAACTCCAACCTGGATCAGCCGACCTTGTCGGGTCCTTCGATCTCCGGCTGGACGGTAACCTTGATCTCCAAGAACGTAAAAGACAAAGCGCGTGCCATTCGCTTCCTGGATTACCTGATCTCCGAAGAAGGCCAGCGTGATACCTACTTGGGCGAAAAAGGCGTGACATGGGATACGATTGACGGCAAAGACCAATTCCTGCCTGAGGTTGCAGAGCTGCTGAACAGCGACCGCGGCGCATTCGACAAAAAGTACGGAGCATCCCACACCTTCTGGATGATGATGGATAATAACGTTACGCAGCCTTGGATGCCTGCTGCAGTCGAGCCGTTTAAGCAAATGGAAGACTGGACCCGCGGCAAGACCCAGAGCTTCTCGCAATTCGATCAGCTGGATCCGGATGCCGGCTCCGAGGAAGGCATCATTAACGACAAGGTCATGAGCGAGTGGGGCAAAATCCTGCCGAAGCTGATCTTTGCCAAAACGGATGCCGAATTCGATCAAATCTGGAACGATTACCAAGCGAAACGCGAATCGCTCGGATTCGCGAAGGTTCAGGAATACAGACAGAAAGAATACGAAGAGAACGTCAAGAAGCTTGAGGAATTCTTGAAGTAAGGATTTTCTCTAGAGCGCGAAAAAAACAGAATGCAGGCGCAAGGTACCCTATGATCGATTTTGTCGAAATAGGGTGCCTTTTGTCGCATCACGAGCTAATATAGGATGGTATCCGATCGGCTGTTGCTGCCTTTCCATCCAGGACTCGGTTACGGTTATTTCATGAAACGGGATGTGACAGTCATGATGAAACGAATGGCATCGCTTATACAATCGTTTACCTATTGGATTGGCCGCAGGTCGATGCAGAGCCGTTTGGTTGCTGCCTATATTTTGATTTTGCTGATTCCGAGCATGATCGTGTCGAATTATTTTTTCAAGCAGATTCGGGATACCTATATCAGCGATGCGCTTAACCAGAACTCGTTCCTGCTGGAAATCGAGAAGATGAACATGCTGAACCAGATCGAGGCGATCGAAATGGCCGCACAGCTGGCGATTTCGGACGACGGGATCAAGGATTACCTTAGGATTAATGAAGAGCCTGAGCCGGCATGGCTAATCGATTTGGCATGGGGGCCTTTCAAGGACATACAACGGATCCAAACCAATAATCCGAATATTACGCATCTTCGGTTATACACCAACAATTCGAACGTGACGGAGATGTGGCCGATCATTTTCCATGAGAAACGGATCGCAAGCGAGCCGTGGTTTCCCAAGGTCAAGGAGTTGGACGGCGGGGAGATGTGGGTATTCAACCACCGCGATCCCGATATTCTGCAGCGCTACGCCGCCGACGTGTCCGAAGAGCAGCCGAAGGTGTCCTTGATCCGCCAAGTCCATAACGGGAATTACAGCGGCGTGATTCAGGTGGATATGCTGCTCAAGTATTTTGCTCCGAAGACCTTTGCCGGTATCGTGGATAACAGCTCGCAGATGGTCATCGTGGATCAGGAAGGGAAGCTGTTCATGGATCGAAGCCAATCGTTCATGACCAGTCACGAGGGACTCCGGGACGAGGTGGAGCTTCAATTCGCTAAGCTGAAGCTGCAGACGGGCGACTCCGAGGAGACCATGCATGCCAGGTTCAGCCTGGACGGTTCCTCGTTCCTGCTGATTGCGACGCCGATGGAGCGGCTTCATGCCCACGTGCTGAATGTCGTTTCCCTGGAAGGGGCGCTGAATAACGTATCCAAGGCCCAGGGACAGATTATAGCCGCGAACGTCGTGCTGATCATTCTGTTGTCGATTATTACGTATTACTTAAATTCCATTATCCTGAAGAGCCTGCGTCGTTTAACGGAAACGATGAAGAGAGTCCGCAAGGGAGAGGTTACCGCGGCCATTGCGATCCGGGGCGGCGGCGAGGTGGGCGAACTGGCGCATCATTTTAACAAATTGATCCGCACCATCAATGAACTGATTGCCCAAGGGGTTCGCAAGCAGGCGGTGACCAAGGAGGCGGAGCTGCGCACGCTGCACAGCCAGATCGATTCCCATTTCCTATACAACACGCTGGAAAATATTAAAATGCTGGCCGAAATCGAGGGACAGCGGACGATTTCGGACGCGCTGACCTCCCTAGGCGGAATGATGCGTTATAACTTCAAATGGTCGGGAGAGTACGTCAAGCTGAGGGATGAGATTCGCCATATCCGCAACTATATCGATGTGATGAATATCCGGTTCGACGAGCCGATCCGACTTGAACTCAACATTCCATCCGAATTCATGGAGCTCGAGGTATTGAAAATGTCGCTGCAGCCCATCGTGGAAAATGCCGTCAAGCATGCCTGGCCGGAGTTCCCGGATCAGGAGAAGCAGATCAAGATCGATGTCATCGCATGGGAAGAGGACCAGATTACGATTAACGTCACGGACAATGGAATCGGGATCGAGCCTTATCGGCTGGGCAGGCTGGGCGAGATTCTGCGAACGGCGGACGACGAGGAGCTCCCTTCGGGAGATTATGGGCGCGGCGGCGTGCAGGCCGGTGGAATCGGGCTTCGAAACGTGCACCAGCGAATCCGGTTGTTCTATGGGAATGAATATGGAATCGAATTGAAGAGCGAAAAGGGGAAGTTTACGCAGGTGACCATGACATTCCCTAAAGTGCTGTTAACAGGAGGAGGCAGTGGACATGAGAAGTCTGATGATCGTGGATGATGAGAAGAATATCCGGTATGGCCTGAAAACGATGATTGAACGGGAGTTCCCGGATCAATACGAGATCCGTTTGGCTGCCCAAGGGCAGGAAGCGCTGGAAGCCTACAACGAACAACCGGCCGATATCGTCATTACGGACATCCGGATGCCGGTCATGGACGGAATACGCCTGATCGAGGCACTGGCCGAACGGGAGGGTCCGCTGGGCGTTAAACCCGTCTTTCTGATTCTTAGCGGGTATGACGATTTTGAATATGCGAAGGCGGCGATCCGGTACCAGGTGAAAGAGTACCTTCTTAAGCCGATTCGACGGGACGAACTGTTCGCTGCCCTCCGAAAGACAGAAGAAGTTTTGATCCGGCAAGCGGACGTGCATGACCGCATGGCGGCCAGTGACGCATATCTTCAACAGCTGCAGATCCATCGGCTGAAGGAACTCCTGGAGCGGCCCCAAGGTGTGAATGGGGAGCCGGAGGCTGCCGCGGCTGAAATCGGATTTGATTCCTTCGTAAAGCCATTTCGGGTAGCGGTGATGAAATACAAATACGAAGACGGCAACTCCATGAACAAAGATGAGCTGAAGCAGCTGATTGATAACATGACGGCTTCGGTGGAAGGGCGGATCAATGCGTGTTTCCTGGACGGTAAGGGGAGGGTCGTGCTCATCGGCAGTCCGGACGGACAATTCGAGAAGCTGGCACGGCAGTTTACCGAGCGGGAGATGGACGGGCTCTTCGTCGGAATTAGCCGGAAAGGCTTCCGGTTCGAGGATATTCGGAGCTGTTACAACCAGGCGCTGACCGCTTTGAGTTATACGTTCATTCACCCCAACGTCAAACTGATGAGCCATGATGACATTCAAGGGGAGCTGAACACGTACCCGGTGCCGGAAGAGAATATCCGCAAGCTCGGCAACATGCTCGGCACGGAACGGGAACGGGAGATCAAGGCGCTGCTGCTGGACATTTTCCATATCGATGACATGCCCCATGTGGCCATCGATTATTTGGAGTTTGTCAGCAAACGGATTAATGAACGGGTGCTGGACGAAGTGTTCCGCGTGTACGGAGACTCCATGGTGGAAGTGTTGAAGCTGTACCGCAAGGTTGGGACGATGGACAATTACCGTCATTTCCATACGTATTTCAGGAATCTGGAGCATCTGCTGCTGCACGTGAACGAATATGTGAAAGGGATCCGTTCCGCCCACAGCGAGCATTCCGAGATCAAGGCAGCGGTCAGCTACATGGAGGAGAATTATCACAGGCCGCTGAACATGGCAATGGTCAGCAATTATGTATCGTTGAATTATTCGTATTTCAGCGAAGCGTTTAAGGCACATACGGGCGAAAATTTCGTGGTTTATCTCAAAAAGCTGCGAATAACGAAAGCCAAGGACCTGCTTCAGGACGGTGACATGAAACTTGCCGACATCGGCAAAGCGGTCGGGTTTGAGAACACCAAGCAATTCTCGCGCGTCTTCAAAGAGCTGGAAGGCATCTCGCCGCATGAATACCGGATCAAGGTGCAGACGGATGCAGGCTTGCAGCAGGAATGATTTCAAAAAAACGCTGGGAGGACCAGTCGCCAAAATGGTATTGTCTATGAAGGGAGAACCTTGTCCGTCAAGCGGCAGGGTTCTCCCTCTTATATGAACCGGGGACTGTTATTTTACATCCGATCCCTTTTCACGGTTGACGCCACTATGGACTAGTGAGCGTTGAACCCGTTTCAAGCAAGGTCTTCAATCCGGACAGTACGATCGGCAAGCCTAACTTCAGCGTGTCAGCCGTATGCATCGCCTGATCAAACTCATCATGGATAACCGTTACAAGGGTTACGCCGTTAAGCTCGGCATGGGGATCGATTTCCCACGTAATGCGCGAGGGCTTTTCGCCGGCAGTATTATCGGTTATTAACATCCTCCAACTCAGAACCAGCTTATGCGGTGGATCTATGCTTATTATGGTCCCCTCTGCTTGAACCTTGCCCTCGGGGTTCTTAAGATGGAATGGTGAGCCGATTTCCCAGTTGGATTGGATGGAGCAGTTGTACCAGAACTTGGATGTCTTGGCTGGATCGGTTATGGCGCGCCATACTTGCTCGGGTGCTGCTTTAATAGCAATCTGGTTTACATGACGGGGTTTCTGTTCCATATTCGGTTCACGCTCCAATTCATTTTTAAGGGATGTTAATTCCAGCGCCCAGGGCTCAGCGTATTTGCTGACCCATCGGTCGTATATTTGACGGATCGGCACGGAATTCAGATAATGCAGCTTCTCCCGGCCTACCTTTCTCGTTGTGATAAGGCCGGCCTCCTCCAGTATATGAAGATGCTTCATGACGCCGAATCGGGTCATCTCAAGGGGAACGCACAGCTCGGTTAAACTTTGCCCATCTGATTTATACAGCAGATCCAAGAGAGTTCGCCGGCTGGGATCCGCCAGTGCTTTAAATATTTCATTTTCCAATCGTGACATCTCCTTCTTTACAGCATGCTAAGAAAATCCAAATGGCTATTGACATGTGACCAAATGGTAACGTATTATAAACGTGACAGTATAGTCACATATTATCATACACCGAATCGTTTGTCAGCTTACGGCATTTTGAATGGACGAATGGGGAGGTATGAAAGTGACGAAGCAGCATAGTAAAGAGCATAGTAAACAGCATAGGTCTGGATGATTAAGAATCCATAGTGGTTAAAAAGTACAGGGAGGATGAGGAAACATATGAAAATTGTTATGATCGCGGGCAGTAATCGTCAAGGAGCTACAAGTACGTTATTGCTTCGCTATATCGGGAGGCTGCTGCAAGGTCATCAAATTTCAGCCGCATGTATCGAATTGAATGAATTGGAATTACCGCTTTATTCGCCTGACAACGAGGAACTGAGCCCGAATGTCCAGTATGTATTGGATATAGTCAAAGGTGCGGACGGATTGATCTTCGCGACACCGGAATATCATGGTTCGATTTCAGGGGTGCTCAAAAATGCCCTGGATTACATGAATGTAAGTCATATATCGGGGAAACCGGTGCTTTCCGTGAGCTCTGCAGGCGGACCGGTCGGGGTGAGCTCGCTGACCCATCTTCAGAGTATTATGCGCAACTTGCATGGGGTTAACAGCCCGGAGTGGATTTCTATCGGAGCGGGATCGCAAGGCTTTGATGCGGAGGGTGTTCCATTAGATGCTGGGCTGAGGGAGAGGGTTGATGCTGCTGTAGAGAAGTTTCTCGTTCTGACCCGGTCGCTTTCTGTTGGCGTCATGTCATTACGGTAACAGGACTTCACGGATTTCTAAACTGCGATCCATCCTATGGGTAACTGTGCATTTTACGGATGACTGTATAACGATGCGCCTAATACGTGACCATTTAGTTACGTATTAGGTGGAAAGGAGAATACATGTGAAAGCAATTCAGCCAGGTATAAAGAAGACGGCAGGAACAACTGTAGAGGCAGGCGAACGTTGGTTGGGTTCCTGGTTTGCAAGCCAGACTTACTACGATGCAAGATTCGCCGCCTTCGATACATTGGATAACCAGACGATTCGCATGATCGTACACCCCCATACCGCCGGCTCTACCATACGATTGAAGTTATCCAATCTGTATGGTTCCGAACAGGTAGTATTCGGCAGCGTAAACTTAGCGCTTTCCAATAAAGATGGGTATACGATTCCAGGAAGCGATAGACATGTCACATTCGAACGGATATCAATCATCATCATTCCTGCCGGACGAGAAATCTATACTGATCCCGTGGATCTTAACGTGAGTGGAGCTGTGGATGTAGCCATAAGCATATATGTTCCTCAATCAACTAAAACATCTACTTGGCATTTTTCCCCACCCCAAATCAGCTATATCGCCGATGGGGATCACGCTTCGGATAACAGTGCAGAATTTTTCAAGCAAAAGACCCACTCCTGCTGTTGGGTATCCGGTATGGAGGTATTATCCCAGGGAAGAAATTCACGAGTGATTGTTGCTCTAGGCGACTCGATTACAGAGGGGAGTACGTCTACCGCAGGCTCTAACCACCGGTGGCCAGACTTGTTTTATGATCGTCTTGTCCGGGAAAAGACAGACCGGGAAATTTCGGTCCTTAATTCCGGCATCGTCGGGAATCAGATTCTAAAGAGCGGTCCAGACGTTGGTCTGCCCGTAGCCGGAGAAAATGTGCTTTCGCGTTTAGATCGCGACGTTTTCTCTCACCCTGGAATTACAGACGTGATTTTTTTTGAAGGTATCAACGATATCGGCCTTGGGAATGCGACCGCGAATCAAATCATCGCGGGCATGAAGAAGGTGGCTGTCGAAGCGCATACCAAAGGAGTACGCATATGTATAGGCACCCTCACCCCGTTCGGCAATGCAAATTATTACTCGGAGGAAAAGGAACGAGTTCGCCAAGAAGTGAACCAGTGGATTCGTACTCAACATGTATTCGATGGAATGATTGACTTTGACAAGGCCTTAGCTAATCCGAAGCTCCAAACGAACTGCTTCCCGCCTATGATTTTGGCGATCATCTGCATCTTAGCGATGCAGGATATAAGGCATTAGCTGATAGTATCCCATTGTCTCTATTTGAGAGATAGGAATCAGCCTGCTTTCCTAATGCAAATAACCAACAAAGGAGATGTTTTTCATGAAGACCATAGAGCAGAACAATATCGAAATGGTGACCGCAAAGATCGAGGAGTTGTGGAATAAAGGGGATATTTATCAGACGGATCAGTTTTTTGCCGAACAGATCGCAGAAGCCTTCGAGGATCAACACTATATGCTAGCTGATACCTTAGCCCAAGGGGAGAAGGTCATAGCAAGAATTGTTATTACAGGAACGCATAATGCCAGCTTTGCAGGAAATCCGCCGACGGGCAAATCCGTTCAGATTACCCAGTTCCGGGAATTTCATATCGTAGATGGCGAAATTACGAATCACAGTGGTTGGTTCGATACAGGGACGCTGCTGCCCCAAATCCAGGCAAAGTAGCTGCGGATGTTAACGGTAAAGCAATCGGAAAACCCAACGAACAAAGGAGATGTTTTATGATGAAAACAATAGAACAGAACAATATGGAAACGGTATCCGCGTTTATCGAGAGTTTCTGGAATCAGAGTGATATGGACAGCACGGATCAATTTTTATCGCCCGGTTATCAAGAGCATTCTTATCAATCCAAAGAAGGCCTGAAACAATTTGCCTTAACCATACTGGGGGCATTTCCAGATAAACACTATACCGTGGAACAGATGATCGCCCAAGGGGATAAGGTATTAGTAAGAATGGGGGTAAGAGGCACGCATACCGGCATGTTTTTTGGAAACTCTCCAACAGGCAATACCATTGATGTGACACTGTACCGTCAATATCGGGTAACCGATGGTAAAATAACCGAACATCGCGGTTGGATCGACATGGTGACGATGTGGCGCCAAATTCGAGGCAGCTAATGATTCGGCACGATCCAGTCTTATGGACTGGGTCGTTTATTTTGCTCTCTGACCATGATATATTCCATCTCATTTTATCCTTAATATGGTAAAATAGAGGAGTCGGAGGTGTGTTATGACGAATTCAGCGAAATGGATCTGGGTATGGATGGTAGCATTGGTGCTGGCCTGCACCGTGTTTCTGATTGAACATCAGAAGAAGATCGAACAGGGAACGAAAATGACCTTGCAAAGCATATTGGGCACATCTCTATTTCAAATATGGAGCCATTACACCGACATTTTGGAGCTGAAGTCCATGCCCCTTCATGAAGCGCGCCTTGCGGAAGTGCGGCTGAAGCTGGCGGCCATCGAAGCCTATTCCAAGACAGCGGATGAAGCCGTCCGTTCGCAGCTGCTTAACCCCATCGCGGGAAAGTTCCTGGCTCTGTCCGACAGCATACGGGAAAGCTATGCGGAGAACGGGGAGTTCTCGGAGGAAGACATCGAGAAGTACGCGATCATCATGAAGGATTCGGAAGCATTGATTTCCCTGATGTACAAGGTGTATTACGTTACGGATTCGGTTGAGGGGGAGAAGTCAATCTGGACATCTCCGATTACGACGAATTGGTAGCGCTTAACAACAGGTTGAAGCATGATTTGGATGGATTTGCGAAGAAGTAGTTTAGAATGCCGGAACCCGGAGAAGAAACGATAGTGATGACGGAAAAAAAGACACCTGATCTGCTTTCCAAGGACATGCCTGGAATAGCGATGGGGTGTCTTTCCTATATGCAGGATTATGTAATCCCTGTGTTATTTATTGAGCTGCGGTCTCTAATGTGGACAGCGTCATTTCCATTTTGCGGGTGATTTCTTTCTGCCACTTCACGTCTCCAAGCTGGATCGCGAGGTTCAGCAGGTCCAAATAATCATCCATTTGCAGAGAACAGCGGCGGGAAGTCGTTTTCATAAGTCAATCGGCTCTCCTTTGTATATAAACTCTTCAAGCGAAAAGCGTGTAAACCTGAGTGTAAATACATTCTCAACACATTCTCACTTGTCCGGTAATGATAATCATTATCATGTGATTAATTCTCATTATAAAGGCTTCCCGCCCAGGTTGCAAGCTTCTTTCTTGGATTTCGCGTAAAAATGAATTAATTCATGAAGAACCGCTGCCTGTATTTGCGCGGCGAGATCCCTTCCTGCTTCGTGAAACAGGAGGTGAAGTAGGCCGCATGATTGAAACCGACCTCTTCCGCGACCCGGCTGATGCTGAAATCCGTCTGCATCAGCAGCATCTTGGCCTGTTCGATCCGATAGCGCTGCAAATATTCAACCGGCGAGCAGCCGAATTCCTTCTGCATGCAGCGTGCGATATAGACAGGGTGGAAGTTGATGCGGTCGCCGAGCTCCTGTACCTTGAACTCCTCGCGATAATGCTTCCGCAGATAAGCTGCGGCCCGTTCGGCACAAGCGGAGGAGGGCGAGGAGAGTGGCGTATCCAGTGCGGCGGCCAGCAACTCGATGAGCTCTTGGAACACCACCTGCTGCCGCCACAGGATTTTGGCCTGGTGACCGTACTGAACCAGCGAAGACAGGGTAGCCAGGAGCTCCATGGCCTTTTCCGGCTGAGGCAGGGTGCCGAACTGGGGGATGTTGACGGAAAAATAGTTCGGCGTCATCGCCTTCAGCTCCGGAACTTCCTCTCTTCTAGGCGCTTGGCAAGCCTCGTCCGGGTGCCAATCCCCGGAGGTCTGGAAATGGAGCCAGTAATAATCGGTCTCCTCGGTGCATCCCCTCGTGCCGAAATGATGTGTATCGGGACGCAGGATCAGGAACATGCCGGGTTTGATCTCATAAGGACTTCCGTTCTCGGTGACATACAGCTGTCCCTTCCTAACGACGAGCAGATCAAAGATGCCGATGTTTTTGCGGTTGGGGTGTCCACTGTGAATCGGAGCCCGGGTAAGCCCGCTATTGATGTATTCCGGCAGCGGCGGAACGGTAAAATTCAGGATCGTCATAAGAAAGCCCTTTCGTGGTTCGCGAGGTTTGAATTTTGAAAGTTTTCGTTCGGAAAATGATATTATAACTCCAGTATACCATCTATAATTTGAAAAGGTTAAAGACCGTTTCATCATGAATTGTGTTTAACCCTTACATCATGGGTGGAGGTTGGAATGTTGGATAAAAACACAAACAAATTTACATTATGGGTTCTCGCATGGCCCATATTTATCGAGCTGTTCCTGCAGTTTCTGCTGGGAGCGGTGGATACATTGATGGTGAGCCGGATTTCCGACGATGCGGTGGCCGTGGTCGGCTTCTCCAATCAGCTGTTTCAGGCGATGACGACGCTGTTCATGACGGTCGCCAGCGGTGCCGGCATTCTCATTGCCCAGAAGATCGGGTCGCATCGGACGGGGGATGCCCGAACGATCGGCATCATGGCGGTAAGCGCCACCACCATCATCGGCTTGGCGTGCAGCTTGATATTGTTTGCAATGCCGGAGGCTATCGCCTCGGTGCTGCAGCTGCCGGAGCGTCTGCTTCCGCTTGCGGGAACGTATATCTCCATTGTCGGCGGCGGAATGATATTGATTGCCATGATGGCTACGATGAGCACGGTCATCCGCAATACCGGCAACACGCGCGGGCCGATGTACGTGGCCATCGGGATGAATATCATCCACGTCATTATGAACTATGGGTTTATATTCGGGGCTTTCGGCTTCCCGCAGTGGGGGCTTACCGGCGTTGCGGTTTCGACGGTGGTCAGCCGATTGCTTGCCGTTCTCTTGCTGCTGTACATGTTCCTTCGTTCCTTTGAATACCGAATCAAATGGAAGGAATTCCGGGTGTTCGACCGCCCGCTGTTCGGCGAAATCCTGAAGATCGGATGGCCGCTCGGCATCAATATGTCCTGCTGGGTTTTTACGCAGCTGATCATCTACTCCTTCATTGCAACGCTGGGTGCCGCCGAGCTGGCAGCCCGTACGTACATGAATACGCTGGAGTCCTTCTGCTTCCTGCTAGGCTCGTCGATCGCGATGGCGGCCCAGATCCAGATCGCGCATCTGTTCGGCGCAGGCCGGATCCGGGAGGCATACCGAAGCGCGTACCGCGCACTGGGTATCGGGACAATTTACGTGGTCGTCAATGCATTCATCCTGTATGTTTTCGGAAAACAGCTACTGGGGCTGTTTACGGACGATAAGACGATCGTTGCGATCGGGGCATCGCTTCTTGGGATGAACCTGATTCTCCAGCCCGGCAAAATGCTCAACATGGCGCTCGGCAACTCGCTCAATGCCGTCGGAGATACCAGGTTCACCATGTACATTTCCCTTGGCTCGATGTGGCTTGTCGCCACCGGGCTGTCCTATGTGCTTGGCATACACATGGGATGGGGTCTTATCGGCATCTACTCCTGCATGATTGCCGACGAGTATTTGCGCGGCGTGTTGTCTTTCTTCCGCTGGCGGGGGCAGAAGCACCTCCGCAAGGCAGAGCAAGTCGAGCCGGTGAGCCATCAGGCACACCCAATGGAACCGATCCCGGCGCAAGCTTAATGATTGGTTATAATATAGAAAAAGGATACTTCGGCCGTGCGGCATCGGGGTATCCTTTTTTTACATACTAAAAAAATAACATACTCGAAAACTTTTTGCCTGCATGCCGGGGTATTGTAAGTGATTGGCCAAGTGAAAGGAGGCAAGCACGGTTTGGTACACGACCTTATACAACGATTAAAGACGGAGTACAGCGATGAACTGTTTGAACAGCTGTATCGGTTATATGCGGATCGGGCGATTCGAACGGCAGCCGCAGTCACCGGAAGTTCGGCAAGCGCCGCCGACGTGGTCCAGGAAACGTTTATCCGGGTTTACCGCAATCTGGGGTCCTATGATTTGAGCAGGCCCTTTGAGCCGTGGTTCAACCGGATTCTCTATAACGAGTGCAACCGGTATTTGAAGAAACATGCGAAGATGGTGCCTTCGGAAATTTCCGAGGAGAGGGATCTTCCCTCCGAGAGCGACACCTATGAATTTGACCGGCACGGCGAGGTATATGAGCTGGTGCAGCGGCTGGATGATCCGCACCGGATTCCCGTTATTTTGAAATATTTGAATGATGTAGCCGAGAAGGATATCGCGGACATGATGGAGCTGAACGTCAACACGGTGAAGTCCAGGCTGTTCAAAGCGAGAAAGAAATTAAAGGAATGGATGCTGCAGAATAGGGGAGGGAATCAGCATGGGACGTGATCCATGGGATCAAGAGATTGCAGACGGCCTGAAAAAGGGGACGGATGACGCGATGCGACATAAAGACGAGATTTGGATGGCGATCAAGGAGCGGATTCATAGCGAGCAAGCCCAGCAGCCTGCAGAGTCGGAGACTTCCTTTGCGCCGCGGGAGTCGAAAGGACGCCGCCGTTCGGGACGAAGAGCGGCCGGATGGATTGCGGGCACCGCCGCTGCGGCAGCCATCGTGCTGACCGTCAGCTTTCAGACGGCGCCTGTCCAAGCGTTCATTGATCAGGTGAAGGAATGGTTCGCTCCTCAGAAGACGGTTGAACAGGAGCTGGAGGGCATGCCGGAAACAAGCGTGGATCAGCTACATGAGGGAGCGGATTACGTGATTTATATGGATGAGAGCCGGTTTAAGATGGTTCATGAATCGGGCGTGGACCGCATTGAATTGAAGGAGAAGCCAACAGATGACCGCTATCCGGAGGTGTTCATGGAAATTTCGCAGGAGGGCATTGATCCAAAGAGCGCAGCGGAGCAGCTTCAGAAAGAGCTGCAAACGTATCCGAAGGTCGAGGCGAACCTCGTGGATGAACCGATTCAAGGCTGGGAGGTGCGTGCGGTAGGCGGCACCGGCGGCAAAGAGTGGGATGATCCGGTCATACGGTATTATGTGTTCGATAACGGGCAGGGCGGCAGCTTTGTCGTGAAGCAGCAGTATTTCCTGGAGGCCTCCGAAGGCTTCGGTGCACGCTTCCATAACATGATGAAGGAATTCCATATTACCTCCAATCATAATGGAGAGACAACGAAGGAGTAGTGAGCAATGAACAAGATTAGCATGATATGGGTTGCAGTGGTGGCCGTGCTGGTGATCGGAGGCTGCAGCAACGAAACTCCCCTGGTGGAGAACGAGCCGGTGAACACATCCGTGCAAGGGCTTGAATTAACCAAGCAGCCGCAGCCGGAAGAGAAGAAAGAGGCAACTCCTGCCGGAGAGAGTGACGAGGCTTCAGAAGATCAATCGGTAGCGAAGGTAGCCGATCCGTCGCCGTCTGTTCCGGCCCCTTCCGCGGAAAATGCAACCTCTCAAGCAGACGCTTCAACCTCGAAAGAGCAGGGAGAAGATGTTGTTTCTTCCCTGAAAGAGCTGTCACTGATAAGCAAGACGATGGAAGAAGTCCGGCAACAGCTTGGGGAGGCGAAGACGACGGCTAAAGGCGGGGGATTCACTTCGTGGCAGTATGATCATCCAGGCAAGGAAGGCTACCATTACCCCGAAACCGCCGTTTCGGTAGATGTTCAGGGCCTCGATAGCGGAAGCATGAAGGCGCAGCTCATGATTAGCTTTAACGAGAACAACTTGGTGGACTCTTATTCCATCTATCACGTGGTGGATGGTGAAATTATGGTGTACCGTGTCACCGAAGCAGGGGCTGTGGAGGAACCGGGACAGGCGGATTAAGCAGAAGGCGTTTATACAAGATAATCGCCAGCAAGCGCAATGAATGATAACAAGTGCAAGGGATAGTCCGACCGGAAGGTGATGGACTATCCCTTGTTATTGTTTATAGTTCGGATAGAATCGTTTGCAGATGGCTTCATATGTTAATTTATATAACATTAATTGATTTTATTCTCATGATGTGCTCTTTTTATTTCTGGATTATATTTATTTAAATCTATTAAAAATGGCAAGAAAAGAGGGGTTATCATTCATAAACTATCATTGTTAACGTTTTCTCTACTGCATGTAATATTTGTTATATTAAATAACATTAAATAGAATAACTCTAACGAATACATAGATTTATGTTAGATAATATCACATACACATCAGAGGAGAGTGCCATGATGAAACCGAAGTCGAAACGCCCGTTAGCAGTTTGGAGTACCGCTGCATTTACCGCTTTTGTGATTACTTTATCGCCTGTTGGGACGTATGCGGCACATGCTGCAACGGTAACGGAAGTGAAAGGGACGGTTAGTGCGGTTTCACCCGTGCAAACCCCTGCGGCGCCAGGAAGGAATACGACGGTTCCTCCCCTGTCGGAGGCCTCTAAACAATCGGCGAAGCCGAACGTGCTGGTGGTTGCGACTGGCGGCACTTTGGCGGGCCAATCGACGGATGCTACCAGCTTTCAATCCTATCGGGCAGGAACGCTGAAGATTGAAGATATGGTAGGCGAGCTTCCGAATACGGACAAGATTGCGGATATCAGCACGCTTCAGTTCGGCAACTCCGGGTCGAGCGCCTATACCATGGCCGATTTATACGATCTTTCCCGGACCGTCGACAAGGCGCTGGAGGTGTACGATAGCGTCGTCGTGACAACAGGGACGGATACGATGGAAGAGATTGCGTACTTCCTCGATCTGACGGTGCAAAGCGATAAACCCGTCGTTATCACCGGTTCCATGAGACCTTGGACGGTGATCGGTTCCGATGCCCAAGCGAACTTGTACAACGCCATCAAACTTGCCGGGAGCGGCCGCACGGAATCCTTCGGCACGGTGCTGATGCTGAATGACACGATTCATCTGGCACGCGGCGTAACCAAGACCAATGACTACCGCACCGACACGTTCGAAACGCCTATGCTGGGCGCGGTCGGATATATCGATGACGAGAATATCCGTATCTACCGGGCTCCCCTCCGTGCAATGAAAGACGAAGGCCAGGGTAAACCAGTGTTTGATCTGAGCAAAATCACGAAAGGGGATCTGGCGAAGGTCGAAATTGCGGTTTCTTATCAGGAGGCCGGCGGCGGGGCGATCAAAGGCTTTGTGGCAGACGGAGCTAAAGGCATCGTCACCTCCGGTACCGGCGCAGGCGGCATCTCGAGAGAGATGAGTGCCGCCCGCAAAGAAGCCATCGAAAAGGGGGTGGTCTTCGTAACTACGACCCGTACAGGCTCTGGCAGCGTATACGGCGGCGGAGAGGGCATCATTTCAGGCGACAACCTGAGTCCTCAACAAGCCCGCGTTCTGCTGCTGCTCTCCCTGTCCTTTACGGATGATTTCGATACGATCAAGGGTTGGTTCGCAACCTACGGAACGCCTGAAGTGTAATCTCAGACTCAGTCATTTTTTAGCTGCTCCTTATTCCTACTGAACGATGAAATTCCTTCCACCAATATATTTGCCGCCGGGGATGACCCGGCGGTCCTTTTTTTTTGTTCGCAAGCACGTAAGGCAAATCGATAGCGGGATTCGTCACATTCAGCGGCTGAACATAACGTTTCGGGCAATGGGATTTAGCCGAGAAATGCGGGATCTAAGGATATAACGGGGGCATGAACGTTTAGGATATTTTCATCGGTTTATTGCTTTCTATGTCAGCTATTTGTATACTTTACAATAGTAAACGATTACTATAAGTGAGGGATCCTATGAAGAAGCCGACCACAATACATGATATAGCAAAGATGGCGAATGTTTCTTCGGCAACGGTTTCGCGCGTGTTAAGCAACAGCAGTTATCCTGTCAGCAAGGAGCTTAAAGAGCGCATCCAGCAAATCGCGAAGGAGTCCAATTATATTCCGAATATGCTCGGCAAACAGCTGAAGAAGAATAGCAGCAATACGATCGGAGTCATCATTCCTTCTATTGTGAACCCGTTTTATTCTTCCGTCATTTTCGGGATCGAAGAGGTGGCTCGGCAGAATAGCTTTACGGTTATCGTATGCAACTCCCTGCAAGATCCGGCCCTGGAAGACGAATATTTAAGGACGATCATGGAGAAGCAGGTCAAAGGCCTGATCATCTCCTCGATCTCCAAGGATAAGAGCCAGTTGACCCAGTTGATGAAACTTGGCCTGAACGTCATCGCCATCGATCAGAAGATCGATGAGGACAACATTAACCAGATCGAGTTCGACTACCACAAGGCCGGTTACATCGCAACCAAGCATCTGCAGGAGAAGGGGCATGCGCGCATCGGTTACGTCACTTCCAAGCTGGATCGCCCAAGCCGCCGAAGCATTCATCAGGGCTATATGTCGGCGATGAAGGACGCGGGTCTCAAGCCGCTGGTGGTCGAGTCCCCGACCGAGGAAGTGTATAATGCGGTCACCGAATTCGATACGGGCAAGCAGCTCACGCAGAGACTGCTGGAACATTCGCTGCAGCCGACGGCGATATTTGCGTGCAATGACATGATGGCCTTTGGGGTGATCAACGAATTGTCGCAGCGCGACATTCAGGTGCCGGAGCAGATTTCGGTAATGGGCTTTGACGGCATTGACGTGGGGCAGATGATTCATCCGCCGCTCACAACGATAAAGCAGCCCGATTACGAGATGGGGAAGATGGCCTGCAAAATGCTGCTGGATATGATGCAGGGCGACGATAGCCCGATGTTTGATGTTATGCTGCAGCCTAAATTGCTGGAGCGAAAATCGGTCCGGGATATTCGGGAGAACAAGTGAATACAAGGATGGCATAAAGCCCGGCATTTCAAAAAACGCTCGGGCTTTATTTGTTGTTAATAAAGATATCGATTACTAACTTTTTTCCTATCCGTTTTTTGATTCAGCATGTGGAAAACAATTCCTGTAAAACCTCGGAACACCTTATATAACGCTCGAAGTCAGACATATAGTAGAAAAATAATCGATGATAACATAGAAAACTCTATTCAAGAAAGGGCTTCCATGCTATACTCGTTACAGAAATCGATTACTATTGAATGAATGCCTTTGGAATGAGCTGGAGCAGAAAACACGTAATCTCTATTTGTAACTCAAAAAGGAGGGTTTTCAATGTCAAAAAAGGTAAAGGTAATCTCTTTGATGCTGGCGTTTATGATGATGTTCACCGCATGCTCCTCATCCGGCGGGTCAACCGATGGGGAGGTCTCGCCGGGGGAAGCGGAAGGCAGCAAAGAGAAGGTGACGCTCAAGATTGGGCTCCCTGGCAGCTATGAGGTGACGAGTAAAGAAATTATCGACGGTTTTATTGCGTCCCACCCCCACATCAACGTTGAAATCCAAGAAGCGCCGTGGGGGGACTTTACGTCCAAGATCGCCACGCAGATTGCAGGCAACACGATGCCGGACGTCTGGTTCCAAGAGAACGCCACCATACTTAGCTACGGGGAACGCGGTGTGGCAGAGGACTTGTCCTCCTACACTGAATCCGACCTGAAAGCGGACGAATACATCGACGGCCTGTTCTCCGCCAAAACGCCGGAAGGGAAGATCTGGGGCGTCCCCCACGGCATTAACCCGATTGCGCTAGCGTACAACCAGGATGTCTTCGAGAAGGCCGGCGTGCCGGTACCGACCGACGACTGGACCTTTGACGACCTCATTGAAGCCTCCAAGCAGCTGACGATCAAGGAAGGAGACCGAACCAGCCAATTCGGATTCATCGGTTCCTTTTCCATAACCAACGGCTGGTTTCCTTGGATCAAGCAGGCAGGCGGCTCGGCCTTGGACGACACCCTGACGAAATCGCGGTTTGACGATCCCAAAACCGCGGCCGGATTACAGCAGCTGTATGACGGTTTGGATCAAGGCTATTTTGCCGATATCGATTACCTGAAAGCGAACGGCGGCGAGCTCGAAGTATTCGCGAGCGGCAAGGCTGCGATGTATTTCCTTCAATACAGCCTGCAAGTGAATATGAACGAGAGCTTTGCCGATACGAACTGGGATGTCGTCAAAATTCCGAAAGGGGTTAACGGCAAGCGCTATGTTCCGATGGTAGCCAACACGTGGCTGGTCTCCTCCAGAGCCAAGCAGGAATCGAAGGATGCCGCCTGGGAGTTCCTGAAATATTACCTCGGCGATGAAGTGCAGGATATCATCGTCAAGACGGGATCCACGCTGCCCGTGAAAAAGTCGGCGCTGGATCAATTGAAGGACAGCACAACCAAACCGCTGAACAAAGCGGCTTTCACGGACGGCATTAACGAAGGCGGCGTTACCCTTGATGAGAATGCTACCTGGAGCGAATGGCGCATTCTGGTGCAGCAGGTGGTCAATGAAATCATGGTGGGCAACGTTACGGTGGAAGACGGCGTGAAGGATATTCATGCCAAGGTTCAGGATGTGCTGGACTCCGGTAAATAGCTTTCATGGGATCAGGGCGGATGCAGTCTTGGCGACGTATCGGATTGCATCCCTTGCTCCGTTAACGAAAGGCAGGTGTGTCATGCAGAAACAGGGATACTGGGGTTATATCTTCACATTGCCGTTTGTCATCAATGTCGTGGTTTTTCTCTTATTTCCTATCCTATTCTCCACGTATATTTCCTTCACGGAGTGGGATTTGTTTAACCCGCCGCGGTGGATCGGACTGGACAACTGGGTGCGCGTCCTGAACAAGCACGAGTTCTGGGTGTCCATCCGGAACGTGTTTGTGTTTGCGCTCATCTTCGTGCCGATTCAGACGTTGATGGCATTCGTGATCGCATTCATGCTGAATCAGGCCATCCGGGCCAAGGGCTTGTTCCGGCTGTTCTATTTCCTCCCCGTCGTGACTCCGTGGATCGCCGGCGGCGTGGTCTGGGTGTGGATGTTCAACTATCAATACGGCGTGATTAACTGGGTGCTGGAGTCTGTCGGCCTTGCCCCCGTCAAATGGATTGACAGCAGCCATTGGCTGATGGTCATATCCAGCATCGCGATCGTTCAGGTATGGAAGGGCGTGGGCCAATCCATGATCATGATTCTGGCCGGCATGCAGAACGTTCCGAAAGAGGTGCTGGAAGCCTCGCAGATCGATGGCGCCAATGGCTGGAAGCAGCTGACGAAGGTGGTATTCCCGATGGTAACGCCGATGGTGTATCTCGTCATGATTTTGTCTACCATCTCGGCATTCCAGGCATTCGACGTGTTCCTCGGTCTGTTCGGCTCCATCACCACGGGCATACCGGAGAGAAATATGGTGCCGAATCTGCTGGTGTACCGGGACGCGTTCCTGCTCTTCAAAATGGGACCGGCATCGGCAACGGCCTGGCTGCTGTTTGTCATCATCCTGAGCTTCACGTTGTTCCAGAAGTATTTCGAGAAAAAGTGGGTGCACTATGACTAAGACGACTCACCCCTTGCTTAAGGTGCTGATGTACCTGCTGCTGATTGCCGGTGCGGTTTTCATGGTGTTCCCTTTCATATGGATGCTGTCCACGTCGCTGAAGACGGTTGGCGCCATCTCGCAGATGCCGCCGCAGCTCATCCCGAATCCGCTGAATTGGGATAACTATGTGACGATATGGAATAAAGTCGACTTCGGCCGATATACCTTGAACAGCTTTTTCATCGTTTCGATCGAGATGGTGGGATCCTTGGTCTCCAGCGCTTTCGTGGCCTTCGGCCTGGCGATGTTTACCTTTCGGCTACGGGGGCTCATCTATATGATCATGCTGGCTACCCTAATGATTCCGTCGCAAGTGACCATGATCCCGACCTATTTCATCTGGAAGGAATTCGGGGCGTTGAATTCATATTACCCTTTGATCGTGCCCAGCTTCCTGGGCGGGGCGTTCGGTATTTTCCTGATGCATCAGTTCATTAAATCCTTGCCCAAAGAGCTGTATGAATCGGCTACGATCGACGGCTGCAGCCCGCCGGGCATATTCTTCAAAATTTATTTGCCGCTGTGCAAGCCAGCGCTGGCCGCGCTGGGCGTATTCACCTTCATGGGCGCGTGGAACAACACGTTGGGCCCGTTGATTTACCTGCAAGACAAGGAATTGTACACATTGCCGCTCGGCTTGCTCTACCTGAAATCGGAGAACGTCAATCAAGCGCTGCTGATGGCGGGGGCCGTTATTACGACGCTGCCGGTCGTCATCGTCTATCTGTTCGCGCAGAAGCAATTTGTTCAAGGCATCGCTTCGACAGGGATGAAAGGCTGAAGGAGGAACTTACGACATGAAGAAGTACGTGCTGGTCGGCGCTGGATCGAGAGCGCTGTATATGTTTGCTAAGCCGATGGTTACCGACTGGAGAGGCGTCCTTGCCTTTGAAGGCGTGTATGATGCCAATCCGGTGCGGGCTCGCTTTCTGAGCGAGGAGTGCGGGGGAATCCCCGTCTACGATGATTTTGACGGAATGATCGCCGACGCGAAGCCGGATGTCGTGATCGTGGCGAGTACGGATTACACGCATCATACCTATATCGTGCAAGCCTTGAGGGCAGGCTGCGACGTCATTAGCGAGAAGCCGATGACGATTGACGAAGACAAGTGCCGAGAGATTCTGCAGGCGGAGTCGGAGAGCGGCAAGAAGGTGACGGTCACGTTCAACCTTCGGTTTGCGCCATATTTTGCGACCGTGAAGGAACTGCTGCTGCAAGGAGTCATCGGAGATGTTTACCATATTGATCTGGAGTGGTTTCTGGACCGCCGGCATGGCGCGGACTATTTCCGCAGATGGCACGCCGAGATGAAGAACAGCGGCGGGCTGCTGGTTCACAAGTCCACGCATCACTTCGACATCGTGAACTGGTGGATGAACAGCCGTCCCGCGGAAGTTCATGCGTTTGGGACGAGACGGGTGTACGGGGACGACCGGCAGGACCATGGAGAACGATGCCTGACTTGCCACCGGAAAGACGAGTGCGAGTTCTATATGGATATCGAAAAGGATCCGTTTCTTGAAAAATACTATCGCCAGGCGGAAGAAGCCGACGGCTATTTGCGGGACCGCTGCCTGTTTGACGGCCGGATCGACATTTATGACACGATGTCGGTCAATGTCCGGTACGACAATGATGCGATGCTGACCTATTCCCTCGTCGCCTATAGCCCGTATGAGGGTTGGCGCGCCGCGATCAACGGCAGCAAAGGCCGGATTGAGGTCTCGAATGTATACAGCAACGCGGATATGAAGCAAGGGGAAGCGAGCCGGATTCATATTTATAGAGCCGATGGCACGGAAGAGCTGGTCGAGGTCAATACATCGGCCGCCGGTCACGGCGGCGGGGATGCGAAGTTGCGCAAGGCGCTGTTCGAAGGCGGGATCGAAGATCCGCTAGGTCAACAAGCCGACAGCTCGGTAGGCGCCGAATCCCTTCTGATCGGCGCCACGGCCAATCGCTCCATTGCCGAAAGCCGGGCGATGAAGCTTCCGGACGTTTTGCCGACGCTCGTCAACAGGAGTTCATCGAGATGAACAGCGTTCAGGAACTGGAGCAGTATGTCTGCACGTTATACGACACGCGGGATCAGTTGAAAGCGCATGTGTTCGAGCGTTCCGATGCCTCATTTGCCGCCGGGGATGCTATCCGAGATTCCATCGTCACGGCCGAGGCGGCAAGAAAGCGGCAGGAGGACATCAAGGCGGCCTTCCTGAGGTCCATCGGCGGTCTTCCCGAAGCATTCGCGAAACCGGAAAGGGAGGAAGGGGCGGCATTCGGGGAGGAAACATCGCCTGACAGCTCTCCGCTTAAGGAACGTTCGCGCTGGTCCGCGGGGGACGCCGGCAACATGTCAGATGGCAGAACCGATACCCTTCTTAACGGACGCACAACGGGAAGCATTCGCGGAACCGGATTTCAAGTAGAGAAGGTTATGTTCGAGTCCCTCCCGGGGTATGATGTCACGTCGAATCTGTATCTGCCCGATCACCGGGAAGAACGCTCTGCGGCCGTCCTGTTTCTGAGCGGGCACGAGCTGGGGGCGAAGCATGATGCCTATTATCAGCGCGTCATCCAGCACTTCGTCCGGGCGGGCATCATCGTGCTGGCCATCGATCCGATCGGGCAGGGCGAGCGCCTTAGCCTTCATGATTTCGAGGATCGGGCAGGGAGCGTCCTATGGGGAACGAAGGAGCATCAGCAGTACGGCGTTCAGTGCCATATGCTCGGCGACAGCGTAGCCCAATATTTCGTTCACGATGCCATGCGTGCCATCGACTACTTGTGCGAACGGCCCGAGGTCGATCCGTCGCGGATCGGCGTAACGGGAAATTCCGGCGGCGGAACGCAGACGGCCATGATGATGGTTTGCGATGAACGCATTGCGGCGGCGGCTCCCGCCACCTTCATCATGAACCGGCAGCTGTACATGCATGCCGGCGGCGTGCAGGATGCCGAGCAGGTATGGCCGGGCCTGACCGGGCTGGGTTACGACCATGAGGATCTGCTTATCGCTTTTGCGCCGAAGCCGCTGATCGTGTTGGCGGCAGAATACGATTTCTTCCCGATTGAAGGCACGCGGCGCACCGTTGATCGCTGCAGGCGCTTCTGGGAGCTGCTCGGTCACCCGGGCGACCTGCAGCTTGTGACCGACGCCTCGACGCACCGCTATACGGATCGGCTGGCCGCGGCGGCCGCGGCATTTTTCGTCCGGCATCTCGAGGTGAAGGCTGTTCCCAACGATGCCATGAAGATCGAGGCGCTGCCCCCGGAACAACTGTGGTGCAGTCCCGGCGGTCAGGTGTACCGGGATAAGGCGGACGGAAGGACGATCCGGGACTTCAATGCCGATCGCTGCGACCAGCTGGCAGCAGCCCGTTCGCTGCTGCCGACGCAGCAAAGACGGGATCAAGCAAGGCAGTGGCTGCAGGAGAAGATTTACGCCTCCCGGAAGCCTTGCGAATTGAACCCGCGCATCATTGGGCTGGGCGCAGTGGAGGGCCTTGAGGTCGATTATCGCTTGTGGTGGTCGCAGGAGGGCATCATGAACAGCGGTTATGTATTCCGACTGGCCGAGGATACAGCCGAACGAAGGCGGCCGCTGACCGTTGCCGTTTGGCGGGGAGGGACCCGCCAGCTGAAAGCGCATTGGGCCTGGATTCAGGAAACCTGCCGATCCGGCCGCTCCGTGCTGGTGCTGAACACGTCCGGGGTCGGTCCTCATGAGCCCTATCCGATCTATGGTAAGCCCGCGCGTTCTTATTTTGGGGTGCTGCATAAGCTTGCCGATGATTTGATCTGGCTCGGGGACAGTTTGGCTGCGCTGCGCACGTACGATGTCATCCGGTGCATGGAGGTTATCTCCCACTTTGATGAGTGGCAGGCGGGAGCGGTCCCGTTCTATACGGTAGGTCGGGAAGGGTTGTATGTGCAGCTTGCCGCGGAGGTTGACCATAGAATCGGCGCGATTACGGCCATTCATCCTGTGAGCAGCGCAGCCGATCTGGTCAGGGCTCGGCAGCTTGAGGAGGAGGAAGCGATGAGCGTCGTGTTTCCCGGCATTTTCAAGATGCTTGATCCCTCCGAGCTGAACGAACCGCGGGTAGAATATCGCGGGCAACTAGAGGGAAAGGGTGTGGAAGGACATGAGTAAACCAAAACCACTAACGGTCACGCTGGTCGGAGCCGGCCTTCGCAGCATGATATACAGCGGATATGCGCTCCAGCGACCGGAGGAGATGCAGATTGTTGCCGTTGCCGATCCGGATGAGGTGCGGCGCAGCCGCTGCCAAGCGAAGTTCGGGATAGCGGATGAGCAATGCTTTGCAAGCTGGGATGAGCTGTTTGCCGGACCCCGTCAATCGGATGCGGTCTTCATCTGCACGAGGGACCGGGACCACTATGAGCCGACCATGAAGGCGTTGGCAGCCGGGTATCATGTGCTGCTGGAAAAGCCGATGTCCCCGGAGTGGCAGGAATGCATCGATATGGGCCGGCAGGCGGAAGCCTTCGACCGTACGTTAACGATTTGCCATGTTCTCCGGTATGCGCCTTTTTTCCAAGAGCTTAAACGGCTGCTCGATGAAGGACGAATCGGCCGCCTGATGTCGATCCAGCACAACGAGAACGTCGGCTATTGGCACCAGGCCCACTCGTATGTGCGGGGATATTTCAATAACAGCGAGTCATCCAGCCCGATGATTTTGGCCAAATCCTGCCATGACTTGGACATCATGCAATGGCTGGCGGGAGGCCGATGCCTAAGCGTGGCCTCCTATGGCCACCTGTCGCATTTCCGTCCGGAGTCGGCTCCGCCCGGCGCGCCGAAGCGCTGCCTGGATGGATGCCCGGTATCGCACGAATGCCAGTACTATGCGCCGAATACGTATTTGATCGAGAATGCGGGCTGGAAAGGCGAGGCCGCGAGCAACGACCCGAGTTACGAAGCGCGTTACCAAGCGATGCTGGAGGGTCCTTTTGGCCGGTGCGTGTACCACTGCGATAACGACGTCGTGGATCATCAGGTCGTCAGCATGGAGTTCGAGCATGACATTACGGCGGTGTTCACGATGAGCGCGTTCACGGAGAAATGCAACCGTACCATCAAGCTAATGGGCACCGAAGGCGAAATACGGGCCACGATGGAGACTAATGAGATCGAGATCCGCCGTTTCGGCAGCGGCAAGCAGGAAGTGATCCAGCTCGTCGATCCGGAAGGCCATGTAGGCCATGGCGGCGGGGATATGCGTTTGATCGCCGATTTTGTGAAGTCGGTTCAATCCAAGGGACAGCATAACAGCACAACCTCTGCCCAAGCATCGATCCAGAGTCATCTGATGGCGTTTGCCGCCGAGCGTTCCCGCGTAGAAAAACGCATGGTGAGGCTGGAGGAATTTATGAATAGCGGCGTTCTGGCCTAATGGCTTACATTTCTACAATGTTGTACAACAAGGAGGAATTATCATTATGCAGTTGAACATCTTGGAACATGCGGATCAGGCAGGCTTGGAGGCGGCCCGCGCTTGCGAGGCGATTCTCCGCGATACAATCGCGGAGAAAGGAAAAGCGCGAATCGTCCTGTCGACGGGCGCGTCGCAGTTTGAGTTTTTGTCGCACTTCGTGAAGCTGAATCTGGAATGGGAACGAATCGAAATGTTCCATTTGGACGAATACATCGCGCTGCCGGAATCCCATCCGGCGAGCTTTCGCAAGTACTTGAAGGAGCGCTTCCTGAAATATGCGAGCGTCGGCCAAGCTTGGCTCATCAACGGGGAGGGCGACCCCGAGGAAACTGTGAAGCGGCTGAACGAGGAAATCGTCAAAGCGCCCGTGGATTTGGCCCTGATCGGGATCGGGGAGAATGCGCATATTGCCTTTAATGATCCGCCGGCTGATTTTGATAACGATTCGCCTTATACGATCGTGAATCTCAGCGATACCTGCAAGAGCCAGCAGGTTAGGGAAGGCTGGTTTGCATCGAATGAGGAAGTGCCCAAACAGGCGATTACGATGACGGTCAAGCAGATTTTGAAGAGCCGCCATATCGTATCGGTCGTGCCTCATCAGGCGAAAGCGGCAGCCATTCAAAATACGATTCAAGGCGGGGTCGATAACCGGGTGCCGGCTACCATCCTGAAGACGCATTCCAGCTGGATGCTGTATCTGGATAAAGCATCGGCAGCGCCGATATATCAATGGGCTTAGGCAGGGGGCACCTATGATGTGGCGTGGAAAGCTCCCGCACACCGGCGAGCCGGTTGAGGTAGAGTCGTCAGACGGACGGATCGCGGCTATACGACGGTTAGGTCAGGGGGATAAGACGGCGTTGCTGCCCTGGATCAGCAGCGGCTGGATCGATGTGCAGGTCAACGGCTTCGGCGGATACGATTTGAATGGAACCGTGACGTCGCAAAGCGACATTGAAGGCGTGACGCGGGCGCTGCATCGGTGCGGGGTCGCCGCCTACTTGCCGACGGTCATCACGGGCAGCTACGACCGGATGCGTCAAGCATTTCAGGCATTGTCCAAGTATGCCGGGTCCAAGCAGTTCGGGAGTGCCTCGATTGTCGGCATTCATATGGAAGGACCGTACTTGTCCGGTGAAGACGGCAGTCGAGGGGCGCATCCGAGGGAATATATCCGGAATCCGGATTGGGATGAATTTCAGCGGCTGCAGGATGCGGCCGACGGACTTATCCGGATGGTGACCCTCGCGCCGGAGCGCGAAGGCTCGGTTCCATTTATAGAGAAGGTTGTCAAGGCAGGTGTTATCGTCGCGATCGGGCATACGATGGCAACCGGCGAGCAGATCGATCGGGCGGTGCAGGCAGGTGCAACGGTTTCGACGCATCTGGGGAACGGCTCTCAGCCCGTTTTGCCGCGCCACCCCAACTATATCTGGCACCAGCTGGCGGACGACCGGTTATGGGCCACCTTTATACCGGACGGCCACCATCTGGCGCCCGCTGTGCTGAAAGCGATGCTGCGGGCAAAACGGGACAAAGCGGTGCTTGTCAGCGATGCCGTCATGTTCGGCGGCATGGCTCCCGGAAGGTACAGCAGCCTCATCGGAGGCGAAGTCGAGCTGACGGCGGACGGGCGTCTGCATACGGTAGCGAATCCGGCGATACTGGCCGGATCCGCTTCTTCGCTGGAGGTTGGCATTGCGAACGCGATTCGCTATACGGATATGACGCTGGCGGATGCGGTAAGCGCGGTCACGGTCCGCCCGGCTATGGTGCTGGATATGCCGCAGTTGGGCGGGCTTACGACCGGGAACCCGGCGAACCTGACGCTGTTCGACTGCGATACGGACGGATCGGGCATGGTGGTCCGGGAGACCGTTGTAGCGGGCGAGACGGTGTACGGTCCTGTTTGATGAACTAACACAAAAAAAACCATCCTAATGCGAGCGTTCATTGCGCCAGCTCGCACGGGGATGGTTTTTCTTTTGATGTTATTTTTCGATATGCTCCACGAACCAGCGGACGATATGACTCAAGCGTTTGACTCGCAGATGAGGATGACCGCTACGGGACAGGTTATGATCCGCGCCCGGGAAGCGAATCAGCTGGGTATCGCGGCCCAGTCGCTTCAAGGCGATAAACAGCTGTTCTCCCTGCTCGATCGGGCAGCGGAGGTCCTGTTCGCCGTGAAGGATGAGCAGCGGCGTGCTGACATTCTTCACGTAAGCGAGCGGGGAGTGCTTCCACAGCTTGTCGAGATCGTCCCAAGGATTGCCCCAGATTTGATCCTGGGTAAAGGTATAGCCGATATCGCTGACGCCGTAGAAGGAAATCCAGTTCGATATCGAGCGCTGGGTTACCGCAGCTTGGAACCGGTCGGTATGACCGACGATCCAGTTGGTCATGAAGCCGCCGTAACTGCCACCGGTCACGCCGAGACGGGAAGCGTCGATATAAGTGTAGGTATTCACAACATAATCCACGGCTTCCATCAGGTCCTGGTAATCCCGCCCGCCGTAATCGCCTCTGACGGTATTGACGTGGACTTGACCGTATCCATGGCCGCCCCGCGGGTTGGTATAGAAAACGGCATAGCCGGCTGCTGCCAGCAGCTGGAACTCATGCATAAACGTGTGTCCGTACATGGCTTGCGGACCGCCATGAATCTCCAGCACGGCCGGGACCTTGGAGCCTTCCGCGAAGCCGGCAGGCTTCATGATCCAGCCTTGGATCGGCCAGCCGTCCGACGTACGGAACGTAAAGGACTCCGGCGTGCTTAACGTAAGCTCGTTCCACAACTCCTCATTGCAGTTCGTCAGACGGCGTTCCTCGTTGCTGCCTGTAGTGAAGCTGAACAGATCGCCCGGCTGCAGCGGGTCGGCAGCGGCAAATACCACGTTCTCTTCCGGTGTCAGTGCGAATTGGTACACCTCGCGTTCACCTGCCACCACCAGCTCGAAGGAGGAGCCGTCCAAGGCAAAACGTCCAATATGGACGCCCCCATCCTGGCTGAGCTGGACGTAAACCGATCGGCCGTCCTTGCTGAACAGGGGAGGCGTTCCCGCTCCGGCTCTCATGTCGCTGACCGCGGCGTGCCCGAGCTGAACGTCCATGTCCGTGAAGAGGACGCGGGCTTCTCCGCCCGAGAGCGGAACCAGGTGGATTTTGGTCAGCGTGGCAAACCCGCAACTGAGATCGCTGGCAAGCATGAGTACATGCTGCCCGTCCGGGGTGAACGCAATGGAACCGATCGAGAGGGTTCCGTCCGTGATTTCGGTTACCGATCCGCTGGACAGGTCCATGACAAACACATCGTTGGTCAAGCGAAGATCCGGGTCCGGGAAATGCTCCGTGGCGAGGGTGCTGCTGTATGCGATGCTGCCGCCGTCGGGTGACCAGGCAAAGGCATATACGTCAAAATCGCCTTCGGTGATTGGTTTGCATTCTTCCGTAGCCGGATTCACGATAAATAGATGATGTCGGCGGTCATTCCATAATCCGGGGCCATCGGCTTTATATTTAATGCGGTTAATGATTTTTTCTTCCGGCAGCTTGTGCTTGTCGTCTTTGTCTTTCTCTTCGCTTTCGGTAGATTCAGCCGCTTCGGCTTCGCTCCGAACCAGCAGACGCGAGCTGTCCGGCGACCATTTAAATGCGCTGACGCCGTGCTTCAGGTCGGTAGCGGGGCGGGCTTCCCCACCGTTGGCAGGCATGATCCATACCTGTGGCTTATCGCCCTTTTTGCGCAAGAAGGCAAGCTCAGACCCGTCGGGGGACCAAGCGGGTGCTGCATCGGCTTCGCCCGAAGTGAAGGGAATATCCTGAGCGCCCCCTGCGGGAAGCAGGCGGATATGGGAACGGTAACCGTCGTGCTTTTCGCTGACGGACTTATGTACATAGGCTATGGCCCCGCTTGCGGGGGATACGACAGGGTCATTCACCCAGTGCATCCGGTACAAATCCTCGGGCGTTATAAGTCGCTTATCAGTCATGAATCATCCTCCTAATCTTCTTGTGTGAGTTAAACCTCATTATCCCAGATAATGGCATGGAAATCTAGATAAAATAGAGGGGAAGGATGTGAACGTTTCGATCCAAATGCTAGTAAAACAGAGGAGGATTTACAATAATTCTAGGCTATAATCGAGGATTTGGAGACAGAGAAGAGCTTGTTATTCTTCAACTGGTCAATTTATGACATGAACCGTACCCTAGAATCTCGATAGGTGTCCCCTTCTCTTTTTGTTATAATTGAGATAGACTCTCAATTAGGAGTATGCAAATAAGACCAACTATATAGAGCTCGGGAGGAAATCAAATATGAACGTAAGTAAAGCTATCCGTACGCGCCGCAGCCTTGGCAAGGTCAAGCCTGACGCCGTACCGCAGGAGTTGATCGAACAGATCGTCGAAGCAGGAACCTGGGCGCCGAACCACAAGCTGACGGAGCCGTGGAAATTCTTTGTCATGCAAGGGGAAGGCCGCGACGTGCTCGGCAATGCCCTGGGGGATATTCAGGTGGCCGGCGGCGACGATACGAGCGAAGAGGCCGTGAACGCAGCGCGCGAATCGGGACGTACGAAGGCGTACCGCGCTCCGGTCGTCATCGGTGTGGCGGTTGAGCCGTCGACGGATCCGAAGGTGATTGAGCTGGAAGAGTACGGAGCGGTATTCGCCGGCATCCAGAACATGCTGCTGCAAATTCATGAGCTGGGTCTTGGCGCCGTGTGGAGAACCGGCGAGCCGTGTTTCCACGCGTTGATGAACCAAGCGTTCGGATTGAAGCCTGACGATAAAATGCTGGGTTTCCTGTACATCGGATATCCGGACATGGAGCCGAAGCAGGGGAAACGTCAACCGGCCGCGAACAAGACGGTATGGCTGAATAGTGCTGCAGACCTGTAGTTGATCTATCCCCGGCCGCAAAAATCCGGTATAATGGACCCTAAGTTTATCGAAGGGTGCTGGGCATCCGGGGATTGACACTAGGGGAGTGTACATGGATGAAATTTCGGTTTAAACAGTGGGATCTGGGGAGCAAATTTATTTTTATCGCAACCTGTTTGGCGATAGCCTCTTTCTTTTTTAAATGGCTGGATATCGGCGTGGCTGCGGAGAACGGCTTTATGCAGGGCGGCGTGTTGTTCATCGTATGTTTCATCTATCCGTTTTTGAAAGTGGTTCGCGAGAAGAAGATGAACAAGCTGATTGCCTACGCTTTTGCGCTGGTCGCTATTTTCCTGACCATGATGTACGTGTCGTCCAAGACCATTGATTTTTTTGGAGAGACGATCAGAGGAGCGGCCGCTGGGCCGTATCTGTTTCTGGCGGCATGCGGGCTGCTGACCTTCGGTATTTTTAGACGCAAGGTTTAAAACGATAGGTTACATGCAAATGCCGTAACGATTAATAAAGGGCCGAGCCTATAGCAGCATGCTGCCCATAGGACGGCCCTTTTTGGCGATGAATGATGGGATTAGTTAAAAAATGTCCGCAGCCCTTGCAAGGGCTGTAACGTTGAGCGGGATACTGGGATTTTGATATACTGGAATAAGCGGCCAAATATCCGCTGCATTACATAAACAGGAGGGATTTCAGAATGGCCAATCAAACTTTTACCGATGGACCTACTTTGAATGACGGCGTAAAAATGCCGTGGCTGGGCCTTGGCGTATGGAAGACCAAAGAAGGCGAAGAGGTTATTCAGTCCGTAAAATCAGCAATCGCTGCAGGGTACCGCAGCATCGATACCGCTGCCATCTACGGCAATGAAGAGGGCGTAGGGCAAGCCATTCGCGAATCCGGAGTTTCGCGGGACGAGCTGTTCATCACCACCAAGGTATGGAACGATGACCAGGGTTATGAGAAGACGCTGCAAGCTTTTGAGACGAGCCGCAAGAAGCTAGGGCTGGATATCGTTGATTTATATCTCGTGCACTGGCCGGGTAAAGATAAATACCTCGAGACGTGGAAGGCATTGATTCATCTGCAAAAAGAAGGCCTCGTTCGTTCCATTGGCGTCAGCAATTTCCAAATCCGCCACCTGCAGCATATCATTGAGGATACCGGCGTGGTGCCTGTCGTCAACCAAGTGGAATTGCATCCGCTGCTTTCCCAGAAGGAGCTGCTGGGCTATGCACGCGAGAATCATATCGTTCTGGAAGCTTGGAGCCCGTTGATGCAGGGCAACCTCGATCAACCGGCACTCGCGCAGATCGCGGAGAAATACGGAAAAACCACGGCGCAAGTCATTCTGCGCTGGGACATTCAGAACGGCGTCATCGTCATTCCGAAATCGATTAAAGATCATCGGATCCGTGAAAACGCCGGCATCTTCGATTTCGAGCTTTCCGCAGAAGATATGGCGGCCATTGACGGCTTGAACCAAAACAAACGTTTTGGCTCCAACCCGGATGAGTTCCTGTTCTAAATTTCGTTTTCATATAAAAAAGCGAGCACCAACCCTGAGTGAGGGAAGTGCTCGCTTTTTTTGCGTATTCAATAGCAGGTGGAAAGCCCCCTTGGCATTATCGTCCTTCCTGGTCGTCCTCGGGAAACAACGGCTCGCCGATCGTGCCGAGCTTCCCATGCACCAGGTCCTCATGCAGCCGTCTTAACCAGTTCAGGTCGGTCTTGGCGTGCTCATACATCCCGATCATCAGGTGCTGCGTGCTGCGGGGGACGATATGCTGGTGCTCCACGTATAGTTGGTACGCCTGGTTCACCCGGTGTTCGGCTTCCCGGATCCGGGTCTGCAGGATCGGGGCCAGAACGGCGGGGTCTGCGTGGCGCGAGAAGGGCAGCGCCATATACAGCGGGTGGTGCACGGGCTCGATGTCCCTGAATTTCTTGAGCAGCAGCTGTTCAAAAAGCTTGCGTCCGGATTCCGTGATCCGGTAGATGGTTTTGTCCGGACGGCTGTCGCTTTGGATGGTTTCCACGGCCTCGATATATCCTTCCTTGGCGAGCCGGTCCACCGCGTAATAAAGGGAGCCCATCTGGAGCTTGGTATATTGATCCATGCCCCGGTCCTTCATCTTGATCCGGATCTCGTACGGATGATGGTCTCCTTCCAGCAGCAAGCCCAGGATGGCCAGCTTCATGGACATGCCATCAGGCTCCCTTAGCCTTGGCGGGAACGGTCACCCGTTCGTTGCCCATCATAAGGACGAACACGAGAGCCAGCACCGCCGGCACAAGCGCCCACATGAACGTGTTCGCGATGGAATCGGCCAATGAAGCCGTGATCTGTTCGCGCACGTTCGGTGGGAGCTGCCCCATCACTTCAGGCGAAAGGACGGCATCCGCGTTTAACTCGGCACCGGCCGGGGCGTTTCCTCCGGCTTCCGCGAGCCGGTTGTTCAGGCCGTTGCGCTGGATGATCCCGAAGATTGTAATCCCCACCGTCATGCCGAAGGAACGAAGGAAGGAGTTCGTCGATGTTGCCGCGCCGCGCTGTCTGGCATCAAAGTTATGGATGGAGGCCATGCTGAGCGTGGAGAACGAGAACCCGACGCCAAAGCCGGTCAGGACCATGAAGAGCGTTAACAGGTAGCGCGGCGTATCCGGGCTGATCGTGCTCAGGCAGAAAATGCCTGTGATAAAGCACAAGACGGACAGGATCATGATGTTTCTAAACGAAGTCCGGGTCGTCAGCATACCGCCGCCTTGGCTCCCGAATACGCTGCCCAGCATCATCGGCATCAGAATGAGGCCCGAATTGGTTGCCGATCCACCGTACACTCCGCTGACGAAGATCGGGATGTAGATGGTTGCCACGATAAACGTTGCTCCATAGAACAAGGCAACGATATTGCTTGAAGCAAACAGGCGTTTACGGAACATTTGGAATGAAATAATGGGTTCGGCTGCTCGGGTCTCTGCGAACAGAAACACGATAAACAAAGCAATGAATCCCCCGAACAAGCCCAGAATTTGCGGGGAATCCCATGCATAGGTTTGCCCGCCCAGCTCCAGACCGAACATCAAGCAGATGATCGCGCCAACAAGCGTCGCTGCCCCGGTCCAATCGATCTTCTGTTTGGCATGGGAACGCGATTCCTTGTAAGACGTCATAATGAAGATAAAGGACACGATTCCGATCGGAACGTTGACATAGAATATCCATTCCCAGCCGATGCTGTCGGTGATAAAAGCACCCAGCAGCGGTCCCATTATGCTGGAGGTGCCGAATACGGCGCCGAGCAGACCTGTCATCTTGCCGCGCTTCTCCGGCGGGAACAGGTCAAACACGATGGTAAACGCAATCGGCATAAGGGCACCGCCGCCGATTCCTTGAATCGCCCGGTAAATTATAAGCTCTGTCATATTGTTCGCCATCCCGCAGAGGGCGGAACCAATCAGGAAGACAACCAGTCCGAAGATAAAGAACCGCTTCCGTCCGTACATATCGGACAGCTTGCCGAATATCGGCGTGCCGGCCATAACGGCAACCATGTAGATCGAGGTTACCCAGACGACTTGGTCGAAGCCTTGAAGATCGCGGATAATCGTCGATAACGCGGTCGCTACAATCGTGTTATCGATGGCGGCCATGAAGATGCCGAGCAGCAATCCGGCCACGACCAATTTGATGTTGCTTTGTTGTGCATTCATGTTAAGGATACTCCTTTTCCTTATTCAACTATGTACATATTATTCAAATTTGAATAATTCGGTGGTTATATTGTAGCCGGATTAACAGAAGTTGGCAATATGTTGAATGCAAGGCCTCTCTCTACATTTCGCACAAGAAAAAACAAGGTCAACCCTGTATACGGGATGACCTTGAGATTATCGGGCGACAACCGCCGGAATGTCGTTGCAATCAAGACCCTTGTCGGCAGATTCGTTTCGGGAAGCGGCTGCGTGGTGCGGAAATTTTTCAGCTCTGCATGTTTCGTGTGGTACGGCACAACGATCAAGCGGAGGCTTGTATCGACAGGGGCCTCGGGTGAGGTATGACAGAGATAGGGCTGGCGATAGCAGCGACTAACAGTTCATCTGGGGCGATTTCGGATCCAGCTGCATGAATTCGATCCGGTTGCCGTCCGGGTCCCTGGCCCAGCACTGCCAGTTGAAGTCTTTTCCTTGAACCGGCTCAACGTCCAGCTTTACGCCCTGCTTGCGAAGATGCTCCGCGATGCGCTCGATGTCTTCCACCTCAAGGCAGAGATGGGAGAATCCGACGGGCCGCTCTACACGGGCCGGTTTATTTTGTCCGCCGTAAAACAGCTCGATAAACTGTCCATCACGCACCTTAATGTACTCGATCCACGGTTCGCCCTGATCATTGGGAATATCAAAAGCACGGGTAAAACCAAGCACATCACAGTAAAAATGCAGGGATTTCTCCATATCGGCAACATCGAACGCCAGATGGGCAATTCCTTTAATCATGACGGCATTCCTCCTCGGTATGTATCAAAACATGAAATAAGATGATCTCTTATGTCCATTGTAACGCATTCTGTATACGCTTCCATATTTATTTGCGGCATCGGAAAAATAAAACCGGAATCCTCGCTGAGCCGATCCGTCATGTCATGTATAGCCTTCTATCGTTATGCCGTCTTGTGATGTCAAAAACCCGAGGCCTGCGATAACAGGCTTCGGGTTCGGGGACATCGACGTGCCGCTTGCGGCACGACAATTCATTTGGAATATCTTCTATTTATCAACGATCATTTCAAATGCATCTGCCGCTATCAAACACAGAGACCTTATACATAGGTCAGGCTGTCCAGAATTTCCTTTACGCTCAACTCGGCGCAAGCCATGGAGGTATCGGCTACTCCATAATACATTCTCACGACATCGCCATCGACCAATGCGCCACAGGAGAAGACGACATCTCCGAAGAATCCGTTCTTCTCATAATCGGCCTCGGGCTCCATGATCGGTTGATTGGAGCGGGCGATGACTTTGGATGGATCGTTCAGATCCAGCAGCAGGGCACCCATGCAGTAGCGGTGATCCAACGTTGCGCCATGGTACAGCTCCAGCCAGCCTTTTTCCGTGCGGAATGGTACGGCGCCGCCGCCCATGCGGCCGCTGTCCCACATGCCATCGCGCAGGCCTGCGAGATGTTTGTGGTTGCCCCAGTATACAAGATTATCGGATTCGGCGATCCACATTTCCGGGTTGCCTGTGCTCTTGGTCGTTGGACGGTGCAGTGCATAGAATTTGCCGCCTATTTTCTCAGGAAAGATCAGGACGTCCTTGTTGTCCGGTCCGAAAATCATCCCGTGATGCGTGAAGTTCACAAAATCTCGGGTCGAAACCATGGATTCGCCTACGCCTACCGGAGAAACAGCAGAGAAGTAGATGTAATACGTATCGCCGATCTGTGTAACGCGCGGGTCTTCGATACCGAAAGCTTCCAGCGTCTGTGCGGGATATACCAGCGGCTTGTCGTCGATGGTAAAGCGATGCCCGTCCGTGCTGCGTGCCACTCGAATATAGGATAAGGAGGTCAAATATTCGAAGGTAGCGCTGTGGTTCACATTACGAATGACACGGGGGTCAGAGAAATCATAACGAGCATCGTCGGTGCGGAATTCCAAAATGTCCAGCTTCTGTGTTTCAGCATGGAATACAGGCGCTTTGACAATCATCGGATCGGTGCTAATCGGGCGCTCCGCGACCCGAAGCAGCAGCAGCACTTCGCCGTTATATTCGGCAACGCCTGCATTGAAGGCGCCAATGACTTCGAAGCCGTCATGATACGGCTTCACGTCGGCCGGTGTAATCAGAGGGTTCTCCTCATATCTGTATATATTCATGGTTGTTTACCCCTATCCAATGTTCTTATTTATTTGGGAACGGCTTCTCTTACTGTTCGAATTTGAGGAACGGATCCTGAATGGTTATGCGATGCGCTTCCGCATCGCTGATGCCGGCATAGAGATCGGCGGTGCCGTCAGCATGGCGAACGAGGCCTCCGCTAAATACAACGTCAACGAGATCCGGACGCTTGGTTTCACCCGGCAAGAATTCGGCGCGCACGGCAATCAATTCCAGATCGCTAAACTCGCCCGTCTGCGGGTCTAGCGCAAACACCATCGGATAATAGTGGCGATCCCCGGCTTCGTCGAAGTTTGCCACATGGCCAAGCACGCCGACAAGGCCATTGCTCAACAAGTGCAGCTCGTTGGCTCCGCCCCATTCCGCATCGATGAATTGGTCAGCCAGAAGGGGGGCATCGTTAACGAGTTCTACCGTCACGTCTTCCAGTGAGTTCACCTTGGTAAACCCGATTTTACCTCGGCCGCCTTTTTCGCCTTGAGGACGAGTAAACACCCCGATTTCGCCGCCGGCCAGCTCAATGAGACGCAAATCCTTCATGGCGTCGGGGCCCGTGAAGAAAAGGGAGAGCTCGTTCAGCGTTTGCCCTTTCCGAAATACGGTTCTCCACATTAGCGCATGCTCCATCGTTGGGTGAGGGAAGATTTCAACGCCACCCAGAACCAGTTCGCCATGAATGAAGGTAAAGAATGGATCCTGAAGCGTAAAGACAGGGGCGCCTTTTTTCGGTATCCAGATGCCGTCCTGCTCCACAAAGAAGTGGATTTCCGAATGTTCGCTGTCTCGCGATTCCACCCGGCCTGCAATGACGGTGACTCCGTCAATTCGGAAGGGAGCCGTGATATTGTATACGTCTTTGTCGCCGACACCCGAAAACGAAAGCTTGACCGGGTTTTGAATCGTGGATTTCTTGCTTTGATATTCTTGTAACAGGGTTGCGCAAGTTTTTACAGAGGATTTATGCAATGCCACCGTATGATGCCTCCTTAATATGAACGATAAATAATTGCGTCTTTAGGATATCCATACCGCAGCCGTGTGCGGCGGGACTTCGATTACCGATCCCTCCAATTGCTCCAGCTTTACGTAATCACCGGAAGAGAGGGCAGCATGCCGTAGCCGAAGCGAGAGCAGCTTTTTATAAAAAGAATACATGGAATCCGGCTGCTCCCGCTGCGCTTGCACATGGATCTGTTCGTGCCCAGGCCCCATCCCGATCCAGGGTGCTTGCTCCGAGAAACCGCCGTAACGATCACCGTTCCATTGCATGGGGGATCGGGAATAGTCGCGGCTCTTGGCCCGGGCCAAGTCCATAGCTTCCTCTTCCGTTATTCCATTCTGTAGTGCGACTTTGTAGTGGCTGAGACCTTGGATATCCCTCATGTCCTCGATCTTGTGCGCGATATGGTTCCTCATTCCGATCTCGTCGCCATAATAGATGAACGGTACGCCCTTCGCCGTTAACATGAGGGCCGCCATCAGTTTGGCTCGCTGCTCCTCGAGGTCCGTATGGCCTTCGCCAAATCTCGAGATATGGCGCTGCATATCATGGCTGCTGAAGCACAAGGTGGGGAGCTGATCGGAGGCATGCTGGTCTTCCATGCGTTTAATCTCCCTGTATAAATCCTCCGGCCGAAATTGCTCCTGGCTTCCCAGGTTGAAGTTGAACACTACATCGAGAAGGCCGCTGCCGCTGTAGCGGCGCAGGATGTCCAGATCCTCGGAACCGACTTCACCTACCATAAAAATGCCTTCCCGTTCATGTACATAACGGCAAATGTCGCCGATTGCCTCCACGATCCCGTCCTGGTTCTGATCGAACTGGTGAATTTGCTCGCCGTTGTCATCTACCGGATTATCCTGAAAATCGCTGGAGACTTTAAGGAAATTGATGACGTCCAGCCGGAAGCCGTCGATTCCCTTATCCAGCCAAAAACCCATAACATCCTTCATGGCTTGCCGGACTTCCGGATTGGCCCAATTCAGATCCACCTGTTCCTTGGCAAAGGCGTGGTAATAATACTGACCTGTGCCTTCATCCCATTCCCAGGCGCTGCCGCCAAAGCAGGACTCCCAGTTGTTCGGGGCCTCTTGACGTACAGGAGACTTCCAGATGTACCAGTCCCGCTTCGGAGAAAGGGTAGAGGATTTGGACTCCTGGAACCAGGCATGGGCTGATGAGGTATGATTCAGCACGAGATCCACAATGACCCGGATGCCCCGCCGATGGGCTTCATGAATGAAACCATCGAAATCTTCCATCGTTCCGTATTCCGGATCGACGGCATAATAATCCGAAATATCGTAACCGTTATCGATCTTGGGCGATGGATAGAAGGGAGTCAACCAAATTCCGCCGATTCCGAGTTTCTTTAGGTAATCCAGCTTGGAGGTGATTCCCTTAAAATCTCCGACGCCATCCCCATTGCCGTCACAGAAGCTTGGCATGTAAATTTCATAAAAGACGGTTTCTTTCCACCACTTTTTTTGGTTTCTGTCCATACGTTTCCACTCCCGGATGAAAGCTGCTTTCATCCCTTTATTTAAGAGAAGCCCGGATAGGCAGGTTGTAATGTACAGACCCTCATATTCGAACTTCCTGCAACGTTCTGATGCGTCATTTAATTATTTGAGACTGAACTGCATGCCTTCCTTGAACTTTTTGCCGAAGATCGCGAACATGATAATAATGGGCACGGTGAGCAGGACGGATGCCGCATAGAGCGGACCCGGGTAACTGCCGTATGGCCCGAACATCTGGGACAAGAGTACGTTGAGTGTCAGCATGTTGTCGCTGCGGACAACGATCATATCCCATAGAAGCTCGGTCCAGCGCTCCATCAGCAAGAAGAGGAAGATCACCGCGGTGATGGATTTGGACATGGGCAGCATGATTTTGTACAAAATCTTGAAATCCGATGCTCCATCCAGCTTCGCTGCTTCGATAAATGCATCCGGTACGGCTTTGAAAAAGTTGGTGTACATGAAGATCGCCCATAAACTGACGGCCTTCGGAATGATCATCGCCCAGTACGTATCGTAAAGTCCCACCTTCTGAATAATGAGAAAGTTCGGGATCAGCAGAATGATCGCCGGGAAGAACATATGGAACAACACGAAGTTATTCACGGTGTCGCGTCCCCGGAATTTCAATTTGGACAGCGCATAGGCGACCATGATCCCGAACAGCATCATAAGAAATGTGGAGGCTACCGAGACGATGACGCTGTTGAAGAACGCGTTCATCCATGGCCGGGCAATGCCAACCTCGCCTCCGGTAAGAAGCCATTCATAGGATTTTAACGAGAATTTGCTTGGAACGAGCTGCCTGTCCACCTGCGCCCAATCGGCAAAAGAGTTGAGCACCATGTACAAGTAAGGGTACACCATGACGAGAAGCAGAAGGGTTGCCAGTACATAGCGGCTCGCCAGACGACGTTTACTATTTTTCTTAGACCCAACCATTTCGTTTCCCCCAGCTTTCCAGCAGTTTACGAATCACGAAGATGGAGATGAACGTTACGATGGATGCCATAATGGCAATCGCAGACGCATATCCGGCTTGCAAATTCGTAAAGGCTTGATTAAAGATTTCCATCTGCCATGTATTGGTTGCAAAGTTCGGTCCGCCGCCTGTCAACTGATAAACTTCCGTGAAGATACCGAAGGTTACGCCGAAGGAGAGAATGAGCGTTGTATACAGGGCAGGGTACAAGAGCGGCAGCGTGATTTTCCAGAATCGCTGTCTGTCGGTTACCCCATCAATGGCAGCTGCTTCATAAACTTCCTTATCAATGCTTTCAAGCCCCGAGGTCAGGATCAAGGCATAATAACCCGTGAACTTCCAGGCCAATATCAGACCGACGATAAACAGCGCTGAGAACGGTGAGCCGAGCCAGTCGATATTGATCCCGAAAGTGCCTCTCAAGAATTCATTGACCGGACTGTTGTAGGACAGAAAGCCCTGTACAATGAGGGATGCAACAACGCCTGATGACAGATACGGCAGGAAGAAGCCGATTAGGTACACACTTTTGAATCTGGGCAATCCCTGTATAACAACGGCAACGGCGAGCGACATCGCGGTTACCAGTGGAACAAACAGCATCATGAACTTGTAGGTAACCCAGAACGCGGATTGCACCCCGGGAGCGGCCATGGCTTTTCGGAAATTATCCAGCCCTACAAAATCAAATTCGGGAGCAATCAGGTCCCAATTCGTAAAAGAAAGGTACAGGGACCAAAGGAGCGGTCCCAGGAAAAAAACCAATCCGAAAATAATGTAGGGACTGGCAAAAAGCCAGCCCAACTTATTATTTTGCTTATTAATCATGATTAAAGTTCACCTTCAATCGCTTTCTTCATGTTATTCCACCCGGTTTGCGGATCGATTTCCCCGCGGATGACCTTATTAAATGCTTCTTGTCCGATCAAGGTTTGAAGCTCGTTGAATTTCGGATTATCCATGGCTGGAACGCCTTTGGACACCGCTTCCGCATAAGGAGCCAGCTCCGGTTTCTCGGCGAGGATCTGCTTGAAGCCTTCCACTTCGTTCAGATCATCGCGTGCCGGAGGCAGATTGGTTTGCTTGAACCATTTCACGTCATTTTCGTCGTTGGAATAAACCCATTTCAGAAATTCAGCGGCAGCTTGCTGCGATGCTTCGGGAGCAGCGGAGAAGATAACCAGACCTTTTGCGTCCGCGTAGGTTTTTGCTTCTGCGGGATCCATATGATCCGGTACCGGAGGCAGGGTAAGGGTGAAGTTTTCTCCATATTTCAGTTCAGGATACTTCGTTGCCCACATATCGAATGTCCAAGGACCGATATCGGTGAATACCCCCGCACCGGTTTCGAAAGGATCGGTTGCATTCTGCGCCAATACACCGCCAGCTTTACGAAGGTCATCCACGAAAGTCAGCATTTCCACGCCGGCTTTATCGTCCGCAACAAGGCTTTGGCCTTCGATAAATTTGTTGCCGTCGGAAGCTGCGTTGTAGAACAAGAAGAAATCGAACCAGCGTTTCCAGGCCGTAGGGTCTGCAAGGTCGGCGCCTTTGGCCCACATATATTTATCCGGATATTTCGCTTTCAGCTTCGTTGTGGCTTCCAGAACTTCACTGTACGTTTGAGGAGGCTCATTATATCCGATCTCTTTCAAGAAATCCGTTCGCCATCCGATCAGCATCGGGTTAGAGTAGATCGGCAATACATATTGGTGGCCGTCCGCGAATTCCCAAGGAGCGATCGTTTCGGTCATGTTACGGGACTCGACCATTTCCTTAAATTGCGGCAGTTCATCAAGAGCTACAAGCGCTTTACTGTTGGACAGCTGTGCGGCGAATCCACGGTTGATATTCTCCGCGACCGTCGGTGCATTCCCTCCTGCGATGGCCGCCTGAATACTTGCCTCAGAGCTTGGTGATTCTTTAATTGCACTAACGTTAACTTTTACGTCCGGATTCACGGTTTCGTACTCTTTGGCCATCTCTTGCCAGAATGCTTGCTGCGGCGGGTTCGGTGCCGCCCAGAATTCGACGGTGGTAACGCCGTCTGCACTTTGACCGCCGTTGCTGCCGCCATTACCACAAGCAGCGAGTACCGTTCCACCTACCAATGAGATTGCTAGAAGCAAAGAAATTCTTGATTTTTTCATATTGACCCTTCCTCCTAAACACAATAGGTCTTCCTATAAAGGAAGTTGACATTGCTAATTTTGTAACGTTACAAAAAATAATTAAAAATTACTGAAAGCGTTATATTCACATTATTGTTCATTACACATAGGTTTGTCAACGCTTTAACCCCCAAAACACGACAAACAATTAATTCCTGTGAGGTAAATCACATTAATATAGTGCTTTACATAATTATTTTGTAACGTTAAAATAATGTTTGTAATCTTCGGGCGAGAGCTTTCAAATCTCTGTTTGTTTTCGGTATAGTATGATGAGAATCCATTCGTCCTATACAACTATTCTTACTATAAAGAGAAAGGAACGTTATCCTTGACCAAGCCAAAAGTTACGATGCAGGATATTGCAGACCACTTGCAAATCTCCAAGAATTCGGTTTCGCAAGCATTATCAGGTAAAGGCGGTGTCAGCGAGGAGACGCGCAAGCTCATTATGCAAACGGCCGATGAGCTCGGCTACGTCTATACCGGAAATCGCAAGCGATCCTCGGATCAAGAGGACAAGGAAGAATCTACAGGCAGTATTGCTCTAGTAGCAACGGATTTTGCCTTCTCTATGCGGGGCTTTTTCGGGGAAATCTACCTTACTATAGAAAATGAAGTGCAGAAGAGAGGGAAGAAGCTGCTGATCCAATCCATTTCCCAGCAGATGATGAAGGAGCAGACGCTGCCCCCTTTTATTGAGGGAAGGGAAGTCGATGGGATTTTGATCCTTTCGCATCTTAGCACCGATTATATGAACACCTTGATCGATACCGGTATTCCTACCGTACTCATCGACCATCACCATCCGGATGTGCAAGCCGATGCCATTCTTACGAACAACCGGTTCAGTGCCTATCATGTCGTAAAATATCTCTATGAGCTGGGACATACACGCATTGGATTTGTCGGCAATACGTCCTTCTCCCCGAGCTATTATGAACGGCTGGAAGGTTTCAGGCTTGCCCATCATGAGCTCGGCATGGAGCTGCACCCGAATTGGATTCTTAGCGATGCGCGGGAAGATCAGGAATTTATGGAGAAGCGGCTGCAGGGGCTGGACGAACAGCCTACTGCCTGGTTCTGTGTTAATGACGGTCTCGGTTTTATCGTGAATTCGACCATTTATAATATGGGCTATCAGATTCCGGGCGATATTTCCATCGTCAGTTTTGATAACGGACAGCTTTCCAGATTGGCAACGCCTAAAACAACCACCATGGGAGTGGACTTGAGACTATTCGGCCAAACGGCGATCCGGCAGCTGTTTTGGCGAATGAAGCAGCCGGATGCGCCGCATATGGAGCTGCTGCTGCCGACAACACTCATTGAACGTGATTCGACATCGGCTCCGCGCAATTAATATGATGAATCGATGAGTTCAGGATGGAGGCTTATTTACCATATGACCATTCAAGCACAAGCACAAGAACAAGCTGTACAGGCATATGAACGCTGGCTGAACAGCCAGGTAATTGACGAAGCGTCCAAGAATGAGCTTCGCGCTATTGCCCATAACGAGAGCGAAATCGCAGATCGTTTCTATAAGGAATTGGAATTCGGAACCGGCGGGCTGCGGGGCGTGATCGGTGCAGGCAGCAACCGGATCAATATCTATACCGTGGGGAAAGCAACCCAAGGGCTTGCTGCAGTGTTAAAACAGGAGTGCGAAGCGCCATCGGCAGTGATTGCGTACGACTCCAGGCATTTTTCCCCCGAATTCGCGCTTGAAGCGGCTCGGGTGCTCGCAGGGAATGGCGTTAAGGCTTATGTATTTGAAACTCTTCGTCCGACGCCTGAATTGTCGTATGCTGTTCGGCATCTAAACGCAGAGGCGGGAATCGTGATTACCGCAAGCCATAATCCGCCGGAATATAACGGATATAAGGTGTACGGTCCGGACGGTGGGCAAATTACGCCAGATACAGCAGCCAAAGTGATTCAGGCGATCGGGCATGTCGCTTCGTTTGAAGACATCCGTAAGCTGGACCGGGCAGCGGCGGAGGGGAGCGGCTTGCTCGTATGGCTCGGCCAAGAAATCGATAATTTGTATACCCTTGCCGTTGCAGGCGTAAGCCAAAATCCCGGAATCATACCTGAAGCCAGCAGCAATTACCGTATCGTATTTACGCCGCTGCATGGAACCGGTAACGTTCCTGTACGTGCGGTCTTGAAGCATCTTGGTTTTCAGCATGTGGATGTCGTGCCGGAACAAGAACTTCCGGATGCCGATTTTTCAACTGTGCAATCGCCTAATCCCGAAGAACATGCCGCATTTGAGATTGCGATCGCCCAAGCCAAGGCAAACGCGGCTGACCTCATTCTCGGAACCGATCCGGATGCGGACCGCATGGGGGCTGTCATTCAGGATGATCAAGGTCAGTATTTCATCCTTAGCGGCAACCAGTCCGGTGCCATCATGGTGCACTACTTGCTGGAATCCATGAAGAACAAAGGTATTCTTCCAGAGAACGGAGCGATCATCAAGACGATTGTGACCAGCGAAATGGGAGCTGCCATCGCGGCTGCATACGGCATGACCGTGTTCAACACGCTGACCGGGTTTAAATACATCGGGGAGAAAATGACGCAGTTCGAGAAGACCGGAGCGTTTGAATTTATTTTTGGTTATGAGGAGAGTTACGGTTATCTTGCCGGCAGCTATGCCCGTGATAAGGACGCTGTTGTCGCAGCCATGCTAATAGCCGAGGCGGGTGCTTACTATAAAGCGCAAGGTAAGACTTTATATGAAGTGCTTCAAGAGTTATACCGAACCTACGGCTATTTTGCCGAGAAGCTGGAGACGAGAACGCTTAAGGGCATTCAAGGCGTACAGCTGATTGCAGGCATCATGAGCGCTTGGCGTGAATCGGCACCAAGCGAAGTGTCGGGGATTAAACTCAGCGAAACAGAGGATTTCAGCCTGGGACTTTACGGTCTGCCGCGAGAGAATGTGCTGAAATTCCATCTTGCCGACGGCAGCTGGTTCTGCCTTCGTCCGTCCGGCACGGAGCCGAAGATCAAGCTGTACTTTGCTGTTCAGGGCAGGACATATGAAGATGCGCAGGCTAAGATCGCTGCGCTTACGCACGCTGTAATGGCTCGGATTGATGCTTATATCGAACAGCACCAGAAATAGAACAAAGGACTGAACCCAATCGTTCGCTTCGGAACGGAAGGGCTCAGTCCTTTTTTGGATATCGGCCAGCTTTTGAAAGGCAGGCCGATATCGTATGGCGCACAGCGGGAAAAAGCTGCAATAATCGTTGTATTCATGATTCCAGAAACCGCTATGTTTCACCTAACCGCTATGTTTCACCTAACCGCTTTGTAAATCGAGCTATTTAGTCTAACGAATTGCCCCTAGCGCCTGTGATGCACAGGGACTTCTTTGCGACCCTGTTTCATGGGTGCCTGGCATAATGGACAGGCCTTGCTCTCCCGATCCCTTGTGTTAACAGGGATACGTGCGTTGACTCGCTGCCAGCCCTTGCAATTAGGGCTGGTGCACAGCCATACGTCGACGATTTCCGTCGCGGCGGGAGCAGCCGGAGACTGCGGCTCGGGAGCAGAGCTCGACCCTGACCGTGAACCTGAACCGAAACGTTGGCTCGTCTGGTTAACGGTGCTCCCGGTCCTTCGTCCGGCAGAAGCGGAAGGCGATGAAGGCTTGGCCGAGGTTTCTATGCGGATCGTACGTTGCGCCGTAAAGGCTGTGCGGGCCGCTGACCCTGCGCCCTTGTTCGGTATGCTGTTGCCCTGTTTGCTCTGTTCATCCGTGAGGAACACGTCCCGGAAGAAGCGGGAAACCTCCGCTTTCCGTCCGCGATAAAAGCCCGGGGAGCTGATCACCAGTTCATCCCGTGCTCTGGTGATGGCAACATAAGCCAATCTGCGTTCCTCTTCCAGCGCATCCAAGGCCTTATCCTCTTTGTCAGACAGCGGGCGCTGATCGTCCCTGCGCTCAGCGTCCAAAGCGGACGTATGCGGCAGAATGCCTTCGCTCGCTCCGATCAGGCAAACGGAGGGAAATTCCAGCCCCTTGGATTTATGGATGGTCATTAAGCGGACGGCATCGGCATGCTCATCCCGTTTCATGGCCGCCATTTCCTTATGGATGATGATCAGCCGGTCGACAAATCCGACGAATTCAGCGATATCGCCAAAGCGCTTCGCGGAAGCCTCCAGTTCATCCAGCCCTTCTTGAATGAATTCCTTATGGAGGGTGATCTCCTGCCGCTCGTCGGCCTCCAGGAATTTGTCGTAGAATTGGCGTCTCATTTCCTGCACGGCTTGAAGGGGCTCCATCGCCTTCAGGCTCTTGATGAGCTTGGAGCGTTCCCTTATATTCTCGATCTGGAAATCCTTCAGCCCGGGGAAGGAAAGAAGGTGCGAAAGAGGCCCTTTCTTGGGCCGCGGAGCATCCTGCTGCCGGATGAAAGCCATGCCCTTGTCGCGGTTGATGTACAGCGTATGAAGCATGCCCTCCATCGCCGTGAAATTGCGCCGGTCCAGCGACAGCCGCAGATGATCCATGAGCGGCTTGACGATCCACTGCTCGTAGAACAGATCCCCATTCTCATAATGTATGAACGGAATTTCCCGCATCACGAGCTGCTCGAAGATCGCCCGGCTGTTGTTTGCGGTGCGATAGAGAATGGCATGGTCGCGGTACTGCTTCCCGTGCTCCCGGACCTGCACGGTGATATGGGTCAGCAGCAGCTCCGCTTCTTGATCGGGATCGCCGGGTCGAAGGTAGAGCGGCACGCAGCTGCTCTTGCGGGTCGACCGCAGCTGCTTGGGGCGCCGCCGTTCATTGACGCGGATAATTTCGTTCCCCAGTCCGACGATCGAGGAGAGGGAGCGGTAATTGATATCGAGCGTCACGACCTTGGCCCCGGGAAACGTCTGGTCGAATTCCAGGATGAATTCGTTGCGCGCCCCGTTGAAGCCGTATATGGTCTGGTCATCGTCACCCACAACCATTAAATTGCGGTGCGGGGCGACGATTTTTTTGAGCAGCTCATAAGGCAGCAGTCCCGTATCCTGAAACTCGTCCACCATGACATAACGGTACCGCCTCTGAAGGGAGGCGAGCAGTCCGGAATCATGGGACAGCAGACGATAGGACAAGACCAGAATGTCGTCGAAATCCATCTGGCCATGCTCTTCCTTCCATGCTTCATACCGGGCAAAAATCTGCCGCTGTTCAACCTCGGCAGGCGTTTTGACAGGCAGCTCGTCAAGTCCGGTCATACTCATCCGGTGGGCGGACCACAGCGATAGCAGCGTCTCGGCTTCGTAGCTATCCTGCAAGCCCATTTCCCGCAGAATGCGCTTCATGATAAATTGCTGATGCCTGGCGTTGCTCAGGATTTCCTGCTTGTAGCCGCGGGTTCGCAGCAAGTACAGGAAGAAGGAATGGAAGGTTCTGGCCGTTACCTTGGCGGTTTCGCTGGACCTCAAGCCGGGAAGCGCCATGATGCGTTCCTTCATCTCGGCCGCCGCCTTGGAGGAGAAGGTGACAAGCAGGATGGAAGAAGGGTCGACGCTCTTGGCGGCAATGAGGTAGCCTGTCCGGCTGACCAGCACGGAGGTTTTGCCGGAGCCTGCGCCGGCAAGCGTAAGCAGCGGTCCTTGCGTATGTCGTACGGCTTGGATCTGGGCGCGGTTCAGCAACAGTCCCTGGGATTCCAAGCCGCGAAAAAAAGCCGCATCCGGCGCGTCATCGCGGATCAGGTCCCGGCTGTTCTCGAAGGAAGCCAGCTTCGCAAACGGAATATCCTGACGCTCACCGCCGTACGGGCGTTTATAAAAGGGTATGGATGTCATGAAATTCACCAATCATTTCGTATTTCGTTTATCGTCTTACCAGTTTAACGGATTCTCGGAAGTCTGGCAAAGTGCAGGATATGGGTAAACGCATGGGCGAAGCTCTTATGATTCATGGCATGAATCATCGTTCATGAGGGTTATGAGCAATAAGCTTCACTCCCAACTTGATAGAGGGAGAAGTTGTTATATTAAGTAGGAATGTTCAAGAGTATCCATAATCCATGTAGGAGGAGGGATGTCATGCTGGTTGTTATTGCTTTGCTGCAGCTCATCATGATCGGCATTTTGCTGAACATCAACAGCAAGCTGAAACCGCGCGATTATATTGCTGACGCGTTGGAGAGGGACCGCCGAATCCGGGAGGAGCGGAAGAAGAAGCAGCAAATGGAGCAATGGTCACACGAGTCAAGCGCAGGCAGCAGGGATCATTCATGACCTGAATCTTTTATATGACTAACTAAAGATCCCGGACTTGCCATGAAGGAGGAAGTCCCGGATATCTGCGCCCTAATAGTCATCTTGTATAACGTGCGCATCGATCCCTGTACGCACGGAGCGTGGCCGGGGTATGCTTGGAGGGCCGACGGCCCTCACTTCATGTGCCAGCCAATTACAGTATACGGCACTCGCCATCGACCATCACTCGATCCAATTCCATAGCCGCACTTCCCCGACCCGCAGATCGTGGACCCAGGATACCTCGCGCAAGGTCAGCAGCTCTTTAACAGGGCCGGTAATGACGGCACCATAGAGGCGAACGCCGTTCTGTTCCACGTAAGCTACGGAAGTGTCCACGTCAATGAAGGGAGCCACCCGTTCGACAATCAGGTCATACTCCTGCAGAAGCTGCAGCGATTTGAGGAAGTGCTCATTCCGCAGCTCCCCGTCCCCGTAGGTGTCTACAGAAGGGTACTGTCCGCCGCTGAGGGTGGTCTTGCTAAACCATCCGGTTTTTTGCTCCTGATAAGAGGTCACTGTCAAATCGTCATGATGCCAGACGGGATAAGAAGGAAAGCCGACAGGATGGGAGATTACGCCGTCTCCGTCGCCGAATCGATCATCCGGCCCGGTATCGACGGCAAACCAGACGGCCTCCATATTCCGGTTCTCGAACTGCTTCAGCAGTTCGTCGGTCGTGAAGAAACGGTTAAACGATACATAAGCCTCGGCCACGGTGCCTTCGGGAAGCTTTTCAAGCTTGGACCAATCACCGCTCTTTGCAGAGGAGGTGCTAGCGTTCTGCTCTTTTGACTGTTCGTTGGGTTCTTCTTGATTCGCGGAAGAAGTCTCCGCAGAGCTATCCGGCCGGTAGAAAATCTGGGATGAACCCGAGCTGCCATTCTTCCAATCCGTATCGACGGAGGGCAGTCCGAACAGGAAGTTGACGGTGTATTCGCCGACGGTCACGCGTTCACTCCCGACTTGCTTGACCATATCCCCGTACATTTCCTGCATGAAGAAGGCTTTACCCTGACTGCTTAGCGGGACATCGATATTAGGTTTCGAGATCGAGATGGCGGAAGCGATGGCATCCCGATATTTATCGTTGCGGCTGGGATCGCCGACTCCGTAAAACAGCGCCGTAATGATCGAGCTGATGACGAATATCGCCAGAAACGCCGATATCACCGTCAACGTATTGGAGATTCGGGCCCGCCATTTGCCCCGGCGAACGATTCGCTTTTCTTTTTTGGGCGAGAGGCCGGTCTGACCGTCAGCGGCATGCGGGGGTCCGGCATCGCTCGAACGCTCGTTATCCATCATCTCGTTCACGTAAGCCTGGTATTCCTCCAGCTTCTCCATTTCCCGTTCGACTTCGTTTTTTTCCTCGTCATTCAGCTTGCCATCCGCATAGTCCTTCAACCGCTGCTTGAATTCTTCGCTCATAAATTCCCGTCCTTTCGTTTCATGTCCCGCAGCCGCTGCCTGGCCCGAAATAACGTGATCTTGATATGGGATAAGGTGATGCCCATAATATCCGCCGCCTCCTGGTAGGTGAATTGATGAAAATCGACCAGGAGCACCGCTTGCCGCTGCTTCTCCGGAATATCGGCCAGCATCCGTCCGATTTCTCTGTGGACTTCTTGCTGGAGCAGGATGTTCTCGGGCGTATTCCGGTCTATCATCTGATCGAAAAATTCTGCGTCCCGGACGATGCTGCGGCTCGCCTTGCGCTGATAGTCCACGTAAGCGTTATGGGCAACCCGAAACAGCCATGGCTTGATTCGTTCTTCCTTCCAATCCTCGAGATACAAATAAGCCCGGTAAAAGGTTTCCTGCACCAGGTCCTCGGCCGTATGGTGATCGTAAGAGAGGGAGTACAAGTAACGATACACGTCTTTCACGTAATATTGATAAATCGATTCCAGACTGTTCAGTTTCATGTCCTCCCCTCTATGTAACACACGTATAACCAGGGCATAAAGTTACAGTTAGGCTGTGAAAAAATGACACGGGGCTTTTACCCGTAAATCGCTAAAGCAAAAAGCAAAAGCAAAAACAAAAGAAAAGGCAAAAGCCCGCCAAATGAGCGGGCTTCCGATAGCATATGAAGGGCTGCATAGAGAAGGAGGCTGCCGTAAACGGTGGGGCTCACGACGCCTCTGCAGATTCGGACATCACTTGCTGTTCTTGTTGATGTAGGCCGTAAGCAATTTGTACTGCTTGCTGTCTTTTTCGGCATAGTCCAGCGCCGTCTTTCCGGAAGCGTCTTGAAGGGAGGCATCTGCCTTGTGCTGGTTCAGCAGCTTGTCGATGTAGAAGTCATTCTTGTGGATGACCGCCAGATGAAGCGGGGTCTGACCTTCGAAATTCGGCAGGTTGTAATCAAGCTCGCCGGCTTGGCCGTCCATCTGTACAAACGGGGCGTAAAGGGAAGAATCGCCGTCTAGAATCAAATAATGCAGCAGCCCGTTGCCGGTGGTTTCATCTTGCGAATACAGCCTCGCTTCACCGGCAGCGATAACGATATAAATCTTTTGCATATTCAATTCGCCGTTGACTTCGATCAGCTTGCCGAGGTTCTTCACCAAATGACGCTCGTGAGCAGGCGCTCCTTCGGACTCGGAAGGCGCAGTCGGGCCGACCGGGATCGCCTCTCCATTCGAGGATTGGGGAATTATTCCGATCCCCTCGGGACCGACGGAGCCGACTCGGTACCCAAGCGCTTCCGAGAAGTCCCGCACGGGGACATACAGCTTGTTTTGTATGACTACCGGAGAATCCGATAGCTGCGCTTCCGATCCGTTGACCACAATTTTGGATTGGGATGGAAATGCCTTCAGATAAACGGCGGCACCAACGGCCGTACCGGCTGTCAGCGCCACGCCGACGAAGGCTCCGAGTGCAAACGCAGAAACAGAAGAGAAACGTTTTTTCATAATATCCTCCCATGGTCGCAAATGGACTTTTACACCATTATATACCAATGCGGCGTTATCTCCATTGAATATCCGGATCCAATACGACGATTCTCTGCTCATCGACAGCCTTTTTCAGCAGATCTTCCTTCAGCTGCGTGGTACTGGTTATGACGTCAGGCTGGTTTGTCTTCATCTCCGTCGTCGGTTTATTCATGAAACGTTCGATCGATAGCATGTCCCGATATTCCGGCGGGGAGTAATCTTCCCAGTACTGATCTTCGCTGATGCCCATCGCATCCAGCATGCGCATGTGCTGCTCTTGCACTTGTCGCGGCTGGCGCTCGAGCGTTTCCCGAAGCTGCCTTGCCCTCTGAGCCCCATCCTCCAGGCTTGCCGCAACGCCCTCTTCGTCAGCCAGCTGAAGCATCAATTCCTTTGCTGCCATTTCTCTAAGGAGCGCGGAGTCATCAGGTAGGGGGGTGTCGCTCTTAGTGAGGTTATCCTTGTAGGCGGTTAAATGTGTATGCGTGATGTAGGTGGCGCCGACTTGAATCAGCGCCTGACCGTTCATGCTGTCGTTCATGCTGTCGTTCATGCGGTGCTTCCCGCCTGAGCGATGGGAAGCATCGGTAAAGTACAGGATGGTGCTTATCGTCAGGACGCTTGCTATGGCGATGCTAAGGATGGCGATGAATTTTCGGTTTAATTTCATGCAGTCATTCCTCCTGGCATGAAGGTATGGAAGCTTCGATACTAATATAGACGTTTTATCAATCTGAAAGGTTCTACAAAAATATGAAAAAAACGCCTGAAAGCACAACATCAAAGTGCTTTCAGGCGCAGGCGGCCACCGTGATCGGACCGGCTTCGGGAGCGATGCTTATTTGCGAAGCAGGCGAGTCTTATGCGCGTAAATGATCGCTTTGTCCGCGAGAAATGCCGCGTAGAGCAGCAGGAAGACCGCATAGGGAAATCCGGTGCCGTCCAGGCTCGGCACGAGCCATTCGGCGGCAATGAAATACAGCAGCGTCAGCAGCACCGGCAGCTGCCGCTTCAGACGGTATTTCCAGACGGACCAGATGATGCCGGCGACCCCGGCAAACAGCATGACCAGACGGACTGCATCCAACGCGGATTGCACGATTTTCCTTGCTTCCTCGTTTCCGATGGCAGCCGCATATTTGGAGGTGCGGCCCGCAAATATGCTTCGGAACTGATGAACCAACGGATTGCCCTCGATGTATCTGGATTCCAGCCACAGCGCGGCGAGATTCCACGGACCGGACATATACCTCAATTTATTGAACAGCGGGATGTTCAGCCACCATGGAGACAAGATGAGCAGGTATCCCGCGCTAATGAGAAGGAGCCCCCCGGTTACGATCTTGACCGGACTGCGGTATTTGATCCAGAAGGCAATGAACAATACAGGATACAGCAGCGCCTGGAGATTGTAGCAGGCCATAAGCGCCGTAAGCGCGCCGGCAGCCGCGTACCATCCCGCCTGCTTCAATTCAAGCGCTCCGATGACGGCGCAGACAAGAAGAAGCATCAAAGTCTGCATGGTCGTATCCGGCAGGATCAGGCGGACGGCGCCATAAGCCGGCCAGAATAGCGCATAGATCATGCAAGAGAGAAAAGCGATCCGCGTATTGAACATGTAGCGGGACAGCACAAACACCAAGTAGACGGAAAATGCATGAAAGAAGCATTGGAGCAGCTGATAGCCGATCAGGGCAGCTTTCATGCTTCCGAATATGGCGGTAAGTCCGGCAATCATAAGCGGCACACCGGGCATGACGCTGGTGGTATGCTCTTCCAGGTCTCCACCGGGGTGGCTGATCATGGCCGCACTTTGGATATACCGTTCTTCGATCACGCTGCTGATGCTGGGGGAACGTTCATGAAGACCGGTCAGCACCAGCAAACATGACATCACCAGAACCGCTGCTATCAGTACCAGCAGCATCCTTCGCTGCACACGGTTTAAAGTCCATATGGAAAACAAAGGGTCCACTCCACTCTTTATATAATCTCTAGGGTTTAGATCAGAATACATACCCTTCTATACTAAAGAAAAAACGGGGAAATAAAAAGGCTCCGCCAAAACGGAGCCCATAAGTTCAAGTTACGCTGCAGTGATAAGGCCAGTTCCATTTTTAAAAGCCGCTGTGATACTTATCGTCGCTGGATGAACGCTTCTTCGACGTGCCATCCCGCTGCTTTTCTTCCTGGCGCTCCAGCCTGGCGTCTTCCATCGGAATCGGGTCCACATGCTGCTCGCTCTCGAATTTGTCGAACAGACTTTCTTGTTCCGTCGGATATTGTTCAGGGTGATCCATGTTGCCGGGACCATTGTGAAGCGGAAGATCCTTTTTCTTGTCAGCCACCGATCTCACCTCATTTAACGTTGTGATACTACCTTTATACCTTATTTGAGGAAGTATCAAACATCCCAAGAGATGAGAAAGGCAGAGGGGAGGTGGTCTTTAAGAGGTCTCCAGGCCGGCTGCAGGCTGCTGCTGCGCTTCGGCTTTGAGCCTTAAATAACGGATAAACAGCTCAACGAGCTCCGGATCGAACTGCGTGCCCGAGCAGCGGAGCAGCTCTTCAATCCCTTCCTCGAAGGTTTTCGTTTTCTGGTAAGGCCGCTCGGTTGTCATCGCGTCGAAGGAATCGATAATGGTCAGCATCCGGCACAGCTTGGGGATTTGGCTGCCCTTGAAGCCGTGAGGATAGCCGCCGCCGTCATACCGTTCATGATGCAGTTCGATGTAAGGAACCAGTTCCTTGAACTTCTCGTTCGTTTCCGCAATGCGCTTGCCCCAGCTGACATGCCGTTTGACGGTTTCCCATTCGCCGGCTGTCAGCTTGTCCCGTTTATTCAAGATTCCCCAAGGAATCTCCAGCTTGCCGATATCGTGAATGAGTGCCCCGAGCACAAAATTGCGGCGCTCCACGCTGTCAAGCCCAAGCACTTCGCTGATATCCATGGCGTAGCGGAAGACCCGTTTGGAGTGCTTGAACGTATCCACGTCTTTATACAGGAACAGCTTCAGCTGCTGCTCGATGTCGCGGACGTCCTCCGCAAAGTCGATCTCGGATTCCTTTTCGGCGCCGCTTCCATATACATGCACGTTGTTTTTGCCCTGTTTCTTGGCATAATACAGCGCTTGGTCTGCAAGCTCGACAAGCTGCGACTTGTCATGAATATCAATCCGGTACGAGGCAACGCCGGCAGAGAAGGAGAGACAGCCGGACGGAAAAATCTCGACGCCGTCGAAATAGGTATCGTTCAGCTTTTTGCGGAGCCTGTTAATGAAGGAACGTGCCCTATGGTCATCATAACCCGGCATCAGGATCGTGAATTCCTCGCCGCCGAAGCGGGAGGCCACCACCTCGGCCGTTTCGGATTCCACCTTGAGGTAATTGCCGAGAAATCCGAGCAGCATGTCGCCTTTCAGGTGTCCGAATTGATCATTGTATTTTTTGAAATCATCGATATCGATCATGGCCAGCGACAACGGTGTTTCATTGGTTTTGGCCTTCTTGATTTCGTCTTCCAGCAAATTTTCGAAATAGCTGTGGTTGTATAATCCGGTTCGTTGATCCTTGATGGCTTTCTCTTGTACCTGTTTATACATCGTGAAGAGCTGCTTGAAGGAATAGGACAGCATCACGCTGAGACCTATAAACAGGGTCAGCCCGAAAACGCCGTTATGTACGATGAGTATGGAGAGAACCAGCGAAAGAATGAGCGTGCTGAGGTAAACAAGCAGTGTATCTTTCATGAAGGTTTTCAAAATATCATATAACGATCCCTTGTATAACAGGTAATAGTAGAAGCCGACAAGGAATACGTTGATAACAAAATAAACAACCAACGCTGCAACATACGCACCAAATTGATCATTGTGAATAGGGCCTGCTTGTCCGCCCGCCATTTTGAAAATGAAGGAGGACCCGACAATCATCACGGTATACACGGAGAAATTAACAAAATGCTTCCAGAAGGGGATTTTTCTGTCGTAAAGCGCCATGGCAAGGGAGACGAACAGGATGACGGACAGCGCAAACGGTGCTCCATAGATAAAGATGCATGCCAGGTAAACAGAGGAATCCATGGACTGTAAATTACCCTCTGGCGGCAGCTGGAAGGTGAAGTAGTTTAAGATGAGGGCGGCGCCTAACATCGCATAGACCCATACCCACTGGGAAGGAGTATATTGGAAGATTTCCCCTTGATGCACCAGCAGGAAGGTGGAACAGCCCAGAAGAGAAAGAAAAACAAAATACAGCTGTCCCGCAAAGCCTTGAGAGAACCTAGGACGCTTAAATATGGACATAAATGATTTCTCCTCAATAAAATCAATGGTGTATTCTCCACATTTTAAGGTATATTGCGATGCAAAACAACGAAAAAGATGTAAAAAAACAGGCTGAATTTTCCAGCCTGTTTCTTATGGAAGTCGATTATCCGAATCTGTAACCGGAAGTCAGAGCGACAACAACAGAAGCAACGATGATGGCATTCAATACGATGCGGGAATACTTGATTTTATCAGTTTTCTTCACAGTTCTCCCTCCTTTCCAGGTGGTATGATGTATGATCAATTTTGTGGTTCAACACGTTCATTGGTATCGGATTTCGGTCCTAATGCTTGCACGTTGGCGGTATTCTTCCCCACGGTCATCAGGTTGAAAATGTAGAGAAAGATGCCGACGTTCATGATGATATCTCCGATACTGATCACCTGTGTTCTTGGATACGGCGGGGATAACGGTATAATGTCACCCAGGAACGGAAGGCGGGTAGAAGCGTCCATCAGATAATGCTTGGTGATAACGGTGCTGTTGCTCAGCATGTCCACGTAATAAGGATCCAGAACGGAAGCGGCGCTCATCGATACGGGCATTCTGCCGCCGTTAACCGCCATGACGAGGAAATTGAGAAAGACGCCTGCCAAGATGCTGCCAAAGCCTTTCTGGTCCCGGTTCATCCAAAGGAAGATCATGCCGGCGACGTAGATGAACATAAACACGTAGCTGCTTGCGGATGCCAGCCAGTCGGAATTCGCTTGAAAACGGAATATGAGCAGCTGTACAATCAGGAGAATTGGGAAGATGAGGCCGCCCTTCAGGCGGATCTTGCTGAATTGCTGCAGTCCGTGACGGAAACCGCCGCGTATCAGTCCGACAATTAACCCTAGTATAATGCCGTCAAATACCATGATAGAGTTCCTACTTTCATAGTTCGTTATCTCTGTAATAAGATAGTTCGACAGCGAATTGGTAATTCCTGCAACAATAATCAAAATTTATGGAAAAATTTCGGAGGGGAGTAAAAAGCTTGTCCCATCCTGTATAAATCTTATGATTCATGTACATTATAACAGATCAAAAGGATAAATCTTCCTACTTTTTTCGTGTTTCTGTTGCAGAAAGGAGCAAATTCGCCAACTTTACATACCTACGGGGGGTATAGTAAAGTGATAATGTACGACATTTTACGATAGGAGGGCGACAGCATGAAACAAGTGACATTGACGGTGGAAGGCATGTCCTGCAATCATTGCGTAAACTCGGTGGAAGGCGCGCTGAAGAGTGCGGGAGCTTCTGGCAAAGTCGATCTTGCATCCAATACGGTAGCCGTCGAATACGACGAAACCAAAGTCAGCCTTGACGCATTGAAGGAAGCGATTGAAGAGCAGGGCTACGATATCGTGTCTTAACGACAGACTTCCTGCCATATTCCCTAGCCGCGAACTTTGGCTGAAATAAGAGCCGGCTGCTGAAGGCGATCGACAGCATGCCGGCTTTTTTGCGCTGCGGTCGCAGGCAACCCAAGCTTGCACTGCCCAAGCTGAAGTTTCATAATAAATGGAGCGATTCTTAAGAGCCTAAGGAGTGGATACCCGATGAATGACACGATTTCACTGCTGATGAACCATCGATCGATTCGTAAATATTCGGATCGGCCCGTGTCCGAGGAACAGCTGAGGGCTGTCGTGGCAGCAGGCCAGATGGCATCGACCTCAAGCAACGTCCAGGCATACAGCGTGATTGCCGTGACCTCACCAGAGAAAAAGCAGCGGTTGGCCGCTTTGGCGGGCAATCAGGCGTATATCGTGGAATGCCCGGTATTTCTGGTATGGTGCGCGGACCTGTATCGTTTGAAAAAAAGCGCAGAGGCGCATGTGGCGGATCAAGAGACGTACGAAGATTCGACCGAGAATTTCATCGTGGCCACGGTGGATGCCGCTTTGGCTGCGCAGAATGCCGCGATCGCGGCGGAATCGCTCGGTCTTGGCATTGTGTATATCGGCGGAGTCCGCAACTCCATTGCGGAGTTCTCCGAGGCATTGGAGCTCCCGGATTTGGTTTATCCGGTATTCGGCATGTGCCTCGGGTACCCGGATCAGGAGCCGGGGCTGCGTCCCCGGCTTCCGGTGGAGGCTGTCCTGCACCGTGACAGCTATGATCCGGCGGCCCTGGAAGAAGTGAAGAGCTACGACCGAATCTCTTCCGATTATTTGTCCAAACGCACCCATGGCAAGAACAGCGCTCCTTGGTCGGAGCTTATGGCCAAACGACTGGCGGAGCCGGTCAGGCTGCACATGAAGGACTTCCTGAAGGGGAAGGGGTTTATGGGGCGTTAGACATGATAGAGAGAGGAGCGGGTACGTCGCTCTCATAAAGCAATAGAGAGGGCTGGTACCGCTGCTCTCTTGGGAATACTCCAAAGGCTCGCTGTACATCGCGCGGACTGCTCCCTGTGCGCACGGTGCGTGGTTCGGGGCATGCTTGTACGGTCCAGCTCTAGGAACTACGCTTGGTTGGGAAAGCCAGGCCTGGCTGGCGTGGGATCGGTGGCGTTGGCGACGAAGTGCTCTCTGTGCACATGGTGCGTGGTCGGGGGCGTGCTTGTACGGTCCAGCTCTAGGAACTACGCTTAGCCTATAAAGCCAAGCCCGGCTGGCGCCGGACCGGTGGCGTGGGAGACGCCGTGCTTCGAAAGCTTGCCTTAGCTTCCAAGCCGCAAGCCGGAACGAGTTACGGACGGCAGCAGCAGTATCTATCGGACCTCAGATCCGTTATTTTCGCTATGGGCTCGTGTTTGCTGGATCTATCGGACACACGTTCCGTTAAGTAGTGTAAAGTCCGTAAAATGAGGGCTTTATTTGGTAAATAACGGATCTCATGTCCGCCAATATTCGAAAAATGGCGCTTTTGATCAAAATAAGGTCCGCTGAGTCCGCTAATGTGCAGCTATTTTGTACATCGTGCTCCCTGCTCCCTGTGCACACGATGCGTGGTTCGGGGCATGCTTGTACGGTCCAGCTCTAGGAACTACGCTTGGTTGGGAAAGCCAAGCCTGGCTGGCGTGGGATCGGTGGCGTTGGCGACGCAGTGCTCCGAAAAGTTTGCGTAGCTTCAGAAGCTGCAAGCCGGAACGAGTTACGGACGGCAGCAGCAGTATCTAGCGGAACTCAGATCCGGATAGCAGTATCGGACCTCAGATCCGTTATTTTCATTATGGGCTCGTGTTTGCCGGATCTATCGGACACATGATCCGTTAAGTAGTGTAAAGTCCGTAAAATGAGGGCTTTATTTGGTAAATAACGGATCTCATGTCCGCCAATATTCGAAAAATGGCGCTTTTGATCAAAATAAGGTCCGCTGAGTCCGCTAATGTGCAGCTATTTTGTACATCGTGCTCCCTGCTCCCTGTGCACACGATGCGTGGTTCGGGGCATGCTTGGATGGCTGGTCCGCGCTAAGCACGTAAGTCACGACACAGGAAGTGTGCAGCAATAGGGCGACGCTTGAGCGCAAGTACAACACAGAAGGCGTAACGCAATAAGGCGACGGTTGAACGTAAGTCACAACACGCTAAGCGTGGCCGCAATGTACGACTCCTGAACGTAAGCACAACACGGGAAGCGTGGCGCAATGTACGACGCCTGAACGTAAGTCACAACACAGGAAGTGTGCAGCAATAGGGCGACGCTTGAGCGCAAGTACAACACAGAAGGCGTAACGCAATGTACGACGCCTGAACGTAAGTCTCAACACGGGAAGCGTGGCGCAACGTACAACGCTTGAGAGTAAGTCGCAACACAGGAAACGTGGCGCAATGTACGACGCCTGAACGTAAGTCGCAACACGGGAAGCGTGGCGCAACGTACAACGCTTGAGAGTAAGTCACAACACAGGAAGCGTGCCGCAACGTACGAAGCTTGAACGTAAGTCATAACACATAATAGGGGCTGTCCCACAAGGTCATGAAGTAAGGACCAAGGGACAGCCCCTTTTTCAGAGGGCTCTTTTTATACGAGATTAATTGATCAGGATGACATGCCGATTCATTTGCCGATTCCCTGCTGGCGGTATTGACCCGGGGTGATCCCTTCCAGCTTCTTGAACATGCGATTGAAGTAGGGAGGCTGATATCCTGCGGCCTCCGCGATTTCATGAATGCGAAGATCCGTGGTCAGCAGCAATTCTTTGCAGCGGTTCATGCGCACGGTCGTCAGATAGTCCATATAATTCGTGCCCGTCATCTGTTTAAACGCTTTGCTCAGTTGGGATACGCTGACGCCGGCCTCCATGGCCATGGCATCCAGGGACAAGTCCTGCATCCCGTTCTGCTCGATTTGCTCCAGCACGTTTTCGACCAGCGATTTCATGGAGCTGTTGAAGTTCTTCGTCAGCTGATCGAGATAGGGCTCGATGATTTCTTTCTGGAACCAGTCCACGCAGGCCTTCGGGTCGCGAAGCAGGGACAGCTGCTCCTGCAGGTTGGAGAAATCGTACACCTGATACGGATTTAAGCCGGCCTGCAGCATGGAGCGGTGAACGCTCGTGATTAAACGCATGAGCCCATGGTGGACATGCCACTCCGAACCGCCCCCGGCTTGAAGCGCCGTGACGAAGCGGCTTAGGGATCGCAGCGCGTCCCCTTGCAGCCCGAGGTTCAGGGTGTGTATGAAATCCTGCTCTAATTCCAGCGGAAAGTCGATCCAGTCGTTTTTCTGGGACAGCACCGTGTCCGCTTCCAGCAGCTGGCTGCCGGCATCGAAGGATCGGTAATGCAGCGCCCGCTTGGCCTGTTCCAGAATATGGGGAACATCGGTCCAGGTCGAGCTTGGCCCGCCCAGCACGATGGTTGCCGACATCCGCAGCGTATCGCGCAGGGCCCGCAGGATCTGGTCGCACAGCAGCCTCATCATACGTGTCTGTTCGTCGGCTTTAGGAGAGGCCGGAACGATCAGGATGACGCCAAAGGAGCCGTCGAAGAAATTGATGGGATGCATATAGGCGCTAACGTCCTCTGCCAGCTCTTGAATCACGTTCAAAGCGGCATAGGTGAGAAGATGCTGATCGTTCTCAGTAAGCGGCGTCCGATCCTCCCCGTGGGTATGCTGCTGGAGAACGATCGCCGAGAACTGTTTATTGGTTATGTCTAGCTCCATCTCTTGCAGCTTGAGCACATACTCGGACTCCGTCAAGTGGGCGGCTTGCCCGCTCAAGAATTGATTGATGTAAGCCTCCCTGATCGCGGGCAAGGATCGCTTCCATTGATTTTGAAGCGTGTCATGCGAGAACCGGTACTGCTTCCACTCGTGTTCAATATAATCGAGCTCGTTGTACCGCGATGTCTGTTTGGCCTGATCGCCGCCTATCGTATGCAGCATTTTGCGAATAGGGCGATACATCCTCTTGGAGGCAAACCAGCTTGCGCCCAGGGATGCCGCGAGCGCAAAAGCAAAGCAGATCAGGATGATATGGGTATACGGCTTCGTCGGAGCGATGATTGTGGACTGCGGCGTGCCGGATACATAGGTCCAATTCCGCTGCATTTTTTCAAATTGGACGGTATTCACCAGCCACACATCCTGATCGACCGGAACCTTCATCCGCAGACGATTCGTACGCTTGGCATTCTCCGGAAGCTTCAGCTGTTCCTGGATCGCGCTCATCGCTTTCGGCATGCTGCGGCTCATGCCCGATTCCCCGATGATATGGCCTTGATCGTCGAGCAGGAACGATAGATTCTCGCTGTTGCGAATCACGTGCAGCTTCGACGGATCGATGTAGATGACGATCGCCCCGTAGGGCGTATGACCGTTGAAGGGGAGCCGCATGACGAGCGCGTGGGAAGATCTCCCCTTATTGAAAGGCCGCTCCAGGTCATGTACCCAGAACATGTCCGAATCTCCCTCCATGAGCCGGCCGAAGCCTAACGCATCCTGTTCCTGATCCAATGTCCGCAGCCCGAGATCGGGCTCCATGATTTTATTTTGCTTTTTGATGTAGAGATAGACCTGATCCACAAGGGGATCGGCATTTTCCACCAGGTTCAGCGTATTAAACAGCTCGTTCGTCTCCTCGATATTCGACACAAAGTCCATATCGGACAAGGAAGGCTTGAAATGGGGCTTCACCACCATATTGAGCGCGTAGTGGACCAGCTGGGTGAACTGCTCGTCCACTTGCCTCGCCGCGTCCACCAGGGCTTCCTCGTTCCGCTGCTGATATTGGTTGATCATATGCTGGTTCCCCACGTATAGGTAAACGGCCGTAATGGCCGAGATGGGGAGGCATGTCATCAACACGGCGAGCGCGATGCTTCTCCAATACATAACACCTTTGAAACCGGATTCAGGATTCTGTTGCCTCATAACACTAACCCCCTGTTGGCATAGACAAATCCAAGGCCTGATCGAAGAAAGCCGGGAAAATCATTAAATACTATCATAGCGAAAGAGGGGATTAGTTGAAAAGATCACATTTTCCTATTGATGCCGATGAACACGGCATTCCGGCACCAAGGAAAAAAAGTGCAATTCGAGGAAATGGATGATCCGAAACGCTTGGCAGGCAGGCATTTTTCCGTATTGTGCATCGAAGGGAGAGGGGAAAGGGCCGCGACGGAAAAAAAGTGGAATTGCAGGCAATTCTGCAACCGTTTACATTAGGGATACGTTCCGCGAACGGTAGGTTTGAACGAGACGACAAGGCTGAAAGTGAGGGAGTATCGATGAAAGCACAAGAAACCGTTCAGTCGGCAAAAGGAAGCGGGAGCGCCCCTATTCCCGCGAAATCCAAAACGAAGTGGGGGCGGATCCGGTCGGATGTAGCTCGCGACAAGTATTTATACATGCTGGCGTTGCCGGGTCTTATCTTTTTTATCATTTTCAAATATATTCCGATTACGAATCTCGTCATTGCTTTCCAGGAGTACTCGCCGTACTTCGGAGTGTTCGGAAGCCCTTGGGTAGGCTTCGAGCATTTCGCCCGGTTTTTCTCCAACGACGACTTCTGGATGCTGCTGCGCAATACGCTGGCGATTAGCTTCCTGAGCTTGATTTTCTTTTTCCCGGCGCCGATTATTTTAGCCTTGATGCTGAATGAAGTACGAAGCTCCTTCTATAAACGGACCATTCAATCGCTGGTGTATATCCCCCATTTTTTATCCTGGGTATTGATCTATGGGCTGACCTACCTCATGTTCTCGCAATCGGAGGGCTTGTTCAATAAGTGGCTCGTTACCATGGATTGGGGAACGGTCGATATTCTCTCCAATCCGAACTATTTCTGGGGCATGCTGACGGCACAATCCATCTGGAAGGAGGTCGGATGGGGGACCATCATCTTCCTCGCGGCCATCGCCGGAGTGGATCCGCAATTATACGAGGCAGCCGTCATGGATGGCGCAGGCCGTATGAGACGGATATGGCATATTACCCTGCCCGCGATGCGCAACGTGATCCTGATTCTGTTGATCCTCCGCCTGGGAACGATCATGGATACCGGATTCGAACAGATCTATCTGATGATGAATGCGCCCGTCACCAATGTAGCCGAAGTGTTCGATACCTATGTATACCGGGTGGGGATAAGGCAGGGAGAATTCAGCTACAGTACGGCCATCGGGTTGTTCAAATCGATCGTCGGCGTCATCCTGGTGGTCTCGGCCAACCGATTGGCGAGGCGATACGGTCAAGAAAGCCTGTACTAGAGGACGGGCGAAGACAAGGAGGAGTAAAGCATGCATGAGAAAGGATGGAAAACCGGGCTCTTCGGCTTCGTCAACAACGGCCTGCTGCTGATCATCGGTTTGGCAACGATATTTCCGATTTACTATACCGTTATTCTGTCATTTACCGATCCGGTGGAGTATTATCAACGAAGCTTGATATTATGGCCGCGGGATTGGACGCTGGATGCTTACAAGCATTTACTGTCCAACGGGTTGTTTGTCACCTCGATCTCCATAAGCGTGTTCCTGGCCACGGTCGGCACGATGCTCAGTCTGCTCGTTACCGGGGGGATGGCTTACGCGGTGTCCCGAAAACGGCTTCGGTTTCGCAAGGCGATCATGATTATGGTGTTAATCACCTTTCTCTTCACGCCGGGACTGGTTCCGCTGTATCTGGTCGTCCGAAACGTGGGACTCATCGACAGCGTCTGGTCGCTGATCCTGCCGAGCTTGACGAGCGCGTGGTATGTGCTGCTCATGAAGGGATTCTTCGACAGCATTCCGGACAGTCTGGAGGAAGCCGCGATGATCGACGGCTCCAATGATATCGGCGTGTTCTGGCGAATCATTCTGCCGTTGTCGCTGCCGGCGCTGGTGGCTATCGGATTGTTCTTCGCGGTCGGCTATTGGAATACGTACTTCAACGCGCTGATGTTTATTAATGACCAGAAGATGTGGCCGCTGCAAGTGCTGCTCCAAAATATGCTGGTGGATCCCACGACAATGGGATCGGGAAGCGGCGGGGGATTTGCCTTCCAGGTGAACCGTCCGGTTCCGACGGAAACGTTGAAAATGGCAGCGGTCGTCATTGCTACCGTTCCAATCATGTTAGTGTATCCATTCCTGCAGAAGCACTTCGCCAAAGGGGCGATGGTGGGCTCCGTCAAGGAATGATCCGATATACGGTTTTCTTTTTCCAACATGGTCAGTCAGGAAAGAGGTATCATAAACAGGGAGGTCAAATGATGAAAAAAATGGATGCAAAGCCGAGCAAGTCGTTTTTAAAAATGTCGGGGGTGCTGCTCTTAGCAAGTTCGCTCTTGCTTAGCGCATGCGGCAGCCGCGGCGGGAGTCCCTCGAGCGGCAGCGAGGGCGGGACAGACAGCAGTGAACCTACAAGCATCACGATACAGACCTTGAATTATGCCACCGAATTCATAGACAACACCAATCCGCTTTGGAAAGAGCTGGAGAAACGCACCAATACCAAGTTGAATATTACGTGGTTGTCCCCATCCACGGCCGAAGAGAAAATCAATGTCATGCTTGCGTCCGGCGACCTTCCGGAGGTTACTTTCGTGGAAACGATGCAGAACCCGCAGCTGCAGAAGATGCTGAAGCAGGGAGTCTTCTGGGATCTGACCCCTTTTCTCAAAGACTACCCCAATTTAAATCGCGAAGAGCTGAAGGAAATGTGGGAAATCACCAAGGTGGACGGCAAGAACATCGTGATTCCGCGTTACTACCCAAGCTATGGGGGCGGGGTGTTCCCGATGATCCGCAAGGATTGGCTGGATGCCCTTCAGCTGGAAACGCCAAAAACGCTGGATGAGTTCCATAACGTGTTAAAGGCTTTCAAGGAACAGGATCCGAATGGTAACGGACAGGCGGATGAGATTCCGTATGCCGCTAATCCGAGCGCGCTCGCGTATATTTATAATATCTTTAATGAAACGCAAGGGGGCTGGAAGCTCCAGCCGGATAACACCCTGTCTCCGATTATTACATCGGACGCGTCAAGGGAGGCCATGCTGTGGATCAAGCAGGCTTATGACGAGGGCCTGTTCCCCAAAGATTTTGCCATCATGAAGTTCTCCCAGGTGATGGATACGATGCGAAGCGCCAAGGCAGGGGTTGGCGGCATGTCCATGAACCATGCCTGGGTAACCGGCAAAGCCGTGAAGGACGTTGATCCCAAGGCGGATTTGATGCCGCTTGCTTACTTGGAGAATGCCAACGGGGTAAAGTATACGCCTTCAGGCTCCCCGTACTATGGCGTGTACCTCATTCCGAAGAAAGTGCCTGAGGCCAAGGTCAAGAAGATCCTCGAGTTCTTCGACTATGGCTACAGCCAAGAAGGAAACGAGATGCTGACCTACGGAATCGAAGGCGTCCATTACAATCTGGAGAACGGGAAGAAGGTCGCAACGCCGCAAGCCGTCACCGATAAGACGGGAGATGGAAACCTGAACAATATGATTCACCTCGTCAGCGACGATATGGCCATCAATGCGGTAGGGATGCCGGACGAGGTGTATGAACGAAACGTAGAGATCGTTACGGAGCGCAAGACGGTTAAGGTGCTGAATCCTTCAGGCGAGCTCTACTCCGAAGCCTATAACAAATACTATCCCGAGATTTCCAAGAAAGTAGAGGATATGCGGGTCATGGTCATTACCGGCAAGGAACCGGTTGAATCGTACGATAAATTGATCGAAACGATCAAGAGCGATCCGAAGATGAAGGAGATTACAGAGGAGATCTCGAAGGCGTATCAGGAGAAATTTGTGAAATAACCGAAATCCAAACCATAATGCGAGTGAGCTCGCATTGTGGTTTTTTTTGTTTCTTGGGACCTGTCCCTTTCAATTTTAGGCCCCTGATGTCTAACATCAAACATCCTATAATTTTACATTAAAGCATAAAATATTACATGAGGGGAGGACATAAAGTCATGAAAACGAAGGAAGGCATTAGGTTTGATATCGAGCAGGAAAGAAACAAGCTTCATAAAATGAAGCAGCGGTATCGTGATTTTAACCATCCTAAAGTCCTCAGGCAATCGATCGTGCTCGATGAACTGATTAACCAATATAACCGGTTCCTTAAAGAAAACAAACCGATTGCGTAAACAACCGGCTTGAATGGAACGGGAATTCTTTTTTTTATAGATCGTAAAGTCTAACCGCATTCTCGTAAAAAATCCTGCGAGCCTCGGAAACGGCCAGCCCGCGAAGCTCGGCCCATGCCGCCGCTGCGGAAGCCGTCATCTTAGGATGGGTCATCTGTCCGGTGAACGGGCCATCGAACGGCCAAGGGCCGTCGGTTTCGGTCATGACAAGATGCTCCGGATACACACGGGCAATATCGCGAATTTCATCCTCATAAAGAATGTCGGGCGTGAAGGAGATATAGCAGCCTTTATCCGCCATCCGCCGCAAGGTGTCACGGGAGCCCTTGAACCAATGGAAATGGGCGCGGGTGACGCCATATTTGTCGAGCAAATCACATGCGGTATCCGCATCTTCATATACAGCGTGCAGTATAACCGGTTTATGATGCCGCTTCGCAAATGCTATAAATTGCTCAAGCAGGCATTCGTAAGGGCGGTTATCCCACGGCCGACCCTCCGTTTCGGCTTCCAGCCTGGCATAATAGGGCAGGCCGACCTCTCCGACGGCAATCATGTCGTCGACATGATTAGCCATCCAATCCAGCAGCTCTTTGGTTTCTTCAGGGGAAGGGACGGGCTGTTCCGGATGATAACCGAATGCCGGCCGCACCAACGGTCCGTACTCCCTGGCCAGCTCCAGGTTTCGCTTGCTGGAAGCCAGGTTCATGGAAACGGAGATGATGGACTGAACTTCGCTTTTGCGGATATCCGCAAGAATCGTTTGCTGATCGGAGAAGGCATAAGAATCCAGATGAATATGGGTGTCCAGCAGAGGGAGATTCGTTTCCGTCTGCGTGAATGATTTCATCGTTACATCACCTCGCTTGTACGCCTCCGAGAAGCGCTCTTGAATAATGGATACAGGAGCTTAGGCATTTGTATCCTGCCTATGCGGCTCAACGCTTGTGCTGTTCTTCGCGCATGATGGCGGAGATTTCGGTTTTTAGCGCGATAAAGGACGGGTCGTTCAGGATGTCTTCCCTGCGCGGACGGGGAAAAGGGACCTCTACCCGTTTCAGGATCGTCCCGGGCCGCGCCGACAGGATATAGATGCTGTCCGAGAGCAGCAGCGCTTCCTCGATATGATGGGTAATCATCAGCACCGAACGGCGCGTATCCTCCCAGATATCGAGCAGCCAGCGCTGCATATCGCCGCGTGTCAGCGCGTCGAGCGCGCTGAACGGTTCGTCCAGGCACATAACCTCCTGCGGACTCATCAGCGCGCGCAGAAAGGCGGCCCGCTGCTGCATCCCCCCTGAAAGGGTATGCGGATACGCCTTCTCGAAGCCGGCAAGCCCGGCCCGTTCCATCCAGCTGCGTGCATTTTCCCTGGCGGCGGTTTTCGAGGTGCCTCTCAGCTCCTCGGGAAGGAGCACGTTGTCCTCCACCGTACGCCAAGGGAAGAGGGCCGGCTGTTGAGGCATATAGGCGATGCGGCCTTTCTCTCCGGTCACGTCCTGACCGTCCATGAGTACGGAGCCCGCATCCGGAGGCGTTAACCCCCCGATGATATGGAAGAGCGTGCTCTTTCCGCTGCCTGAAGGACCGATCAAGGAGACGAATTCCCCGGGCTGCACCTGAAGCGAAAGGCCATCCAGCACGTGCACTTCGCTGCGCCGTTCGCGGAAGGTGATATGAAGGCTGCGAACCTCAAGGGCAGGCGCTGGCGGGACCGCGGTAGATGACCGGCGCTGCCCGTCATGATCCGGCAGGGATACTTGATATGTCATGTCGCTAAACAGCCTCCTTTTATATAGGTTGGAAAATGTCCGTTCACCGTGGTTCTAGCCTTTTCGATTCCAGCGGATCAGGCGCTTCTCCAGCAGGGTGATCAGCAGCACCATCAGCAGGCTGAGCAGGACGATGATCAGAATGGCAACAAACACCCGGTCCGTGCGGTAGCCGGATTTTTGCAGCATCATATAGTAGCCGATGCCCCGGTCCGAGCCGATCCATTCCCCGATCACCGCACCCATGACCGAATAGGTGGCCGCGATGCGGATCCCGGAGAAGATGGAGGGGAGCGCATGCGGCAGCTCCAGCTTGGTGAAGATCTGCCATGAAGTGGCTCCCGCCATCTGCATGTAATTCATCATGGTTCGGTCGGTACGCGCCAGTCCGTCCAGGGCGGCAACGGCTACGGGGAAGAAGCAGACCAGGGTAATCACGATAACCTTGGGCAGCATGCCGAAGCCGAACCAAATCATGAGGAGCGGGGCGAGAGCGATCGTCGGCACGTTCTGGCTAAGAATAAGAAGCGGATAGAGGGCTGTTTTGAGAAAAGGCACCAGATGCAGGGCCAACGAGATGACAAGGCCGATCGCCGTACCGATCATAAATCCGACCAGGGTTAATTGCAGCGTGGCCAGCGTATGCTGAAAAAGGCCGGAGGCGCCGGTGGCGGCTTCATGCCCGATGGCCGTCGGCGCCGGCAAAATATACGGCTCTATATCGAATACCGATACCGCGGCCTGCCATACCGTCAAAAAGAAAAGGACCGCCGCAGCGGGCGGCCAAACGGAGCTCCACCAGCCTTTTCTCATGGACGGTATTTCTCAGTCAGCTTATCCATGCTGATGCCGCCCGGATGGTGCGCGATTTTGACCTGGGATATGACGCTGGGACTTCCCGCTTTCACCAGCGCCTCATGCATGCGCTCAACGATTTTCAGCAGCTCGGAAAGCTCTCCTTCCAAGGTGGTTTCGAGCGCATGGACCTCGTATTTCACGCCCGATTCTTGAATGACCCGAATCGCTTCATCCACATAAGGAATGCTGTCGCCTCCATCCGGCGTTCTGGGTATCACTTGTATGCTCAAGAGGGTGTTTGCCATCTAAACTCATCCTTTCATGCAAGCTATATTGTAATGGAAGAGAGGCAGCCTGCCGGACAGGCCGTCTCTCTTCCGAATTAAATGCATCCTATGGTTTCTCCGGTAAAAATTCATTGGTGAAGGCGCTGTCCGCATCAAGCTCCTTCTCGAGCAGCTTGCGTTCAAACATCCAGTCTGCATACCCCGACCATACTTCGGCTTTCTGCTCGCCCCAGCGGGCAGCATCATCCTGATAGCGGGGACTCAGCCATTTCTGGCTGGCAAGAACCAGCTCGGCATCCAGCTCGGGAACGGCCTTCGTCAGCAGGGCAGCTGCATCCTCAGGATGTTGAATCGCATAGTCGTATCCTTTTGAGGTCGCCCGCACGAATGCTTTGACAAGCTCCGGGTCCTCCTGGATCAGTCTCTCGTTCGTTACGATCACCGGCGTGTAATAGTCAAGCTGCTTGGAGTAGTCCTTCACATAGATCATGTCAAGCGGCTCGTTCCGGAGCTCGGCTTCGATACCGGTCCAGGCATAGAAGATCCAGGCAAAATCAATATCGCGTTTGACGGCGGTAAAATAATCGGCATCGCCCATGTTAACCATATTTACTTTGCTGACATCGGCACCGTCGATCTCCATGATGGATTTCATGACGGCTTCCTCAACAGGCGAGCCCCAGCCGCCGTAGGATTTCCCTTCAAAATCGCCAGCCTTGACGATCCCCTTGTCCTTGGGGGCGGCAAAGCCGGATGTATTATGCTGAATAATCGCCGCAATGGAGACAAGCGGCAGGCCTTGGGTTCTGGCAAGCGTGACGCCTTCCTGGTAGCTGATGCCAAACGGCACCTTGCCGGATGCGACCAGCGTATCCGTTCCGCCGGCCCCCGGCTGGACGATCTGGACGTTAAGCCCTTCTTCCTCATAATACCCGAGCTCCTTGGCTGCATACAGTCCGGTGTGGTTTGTGTTGGCCGACCAATCGAGCATCAGCTGTACGTCGCGGAGCTTTTCGGCCGCCTGGCCGTCTGCGCCTTCGGTGCCTGTATTTTCGTTCTGTCCGCCTGTACCGCATCCCGCCGCAACCATCAGCAGGGCGCAAGCGAGAAGCAGCGCCATCCATTTTCCCTTCTTCATCTTGTCTTCTCTCCTTTGAATTCTCTTTCTCTTTCTATGACCTCGTTAACTCCACAAAAAAAGCGCCCTGAATGATATCAGGACGCATGACGGCGTAAGTGTATACCACGGCAAATCATAGCTGCCGCAAACATGGACTTCCTACGCTGGCATTACCCAGATCAGGTGTAAGGGTCAGTATCATCGGATACACTCTCAGCCGGCCAAATTCCAGCTCCCCCGGGATTTATGAAGTTTCGGACGTTACATCCGTTATTATAGTCCTAACGCAAAGACCTGTCTAGTTCGGAAGGGGATGCGAACGAGGCAGGTCTTCGTATTGGGCATGGCTTGTGCGGTTGGAAGAATGAACCCCGTTAACCATTCACGGGATGAAGCATTTTGATAGGATCCTGTACGGCAGCGGTTAGCGCTGGAAGAACTCAATCCATTCTCCTTCGGGACCGTGGACGAAGAAATAGCGGTACCCGTTCGGAAGCGTTACGATTTCTTCGTCAAGATGAGGTACGGCCAGTCCCTGTACGCGCACATATTCCGCTTCGATGTTATCGGTGCTGACGGCGAAATGATGGACGGTGCCTTCTGCGGGAAGCGTGTCGCTGTAACCCTGGATAAGCTCGACTTCCGTTTCGTCGCTGCCGTTAAATCCGAGGAATGCCAGCTGGATGACGCCATTGGTATGGGTAAGGCGATCTTTCAGTTCAAGTCCGACAACGGTTGTGTAAAAAGCAATCGTGGCTTCAAGGTCCCGGACGACAATGCCGACATGATCCAATCGTTTCTGTGACAAGGCTAAACACCCTTTCCGATTCATATGAGATATGACTGAAATGTTATCATATAATTCCTATACGTCAAGTGGGTCTTGAGGACGGAAAGCTTTTGGAGCGCGATGGTTTAATAGAGTTGAATCGATGGTCTTTCTTTCATTTCCTCATCTTTACTTTTAGGTGGGTAAAAAGTATCATGAGAACTATAACTATTAATTCAAAAGACCTAACAAACAAGCATTGAAGAAAGCTTGCCTTTTGGCCGAGGAGGAATGCTTATGAGTCCAACTCCAGCAGATCATCTGTGGATTCGACTCGCCATCATATATGCATTCATTCAGATAATGACCGTTCTGTGGATGCCTGATGCTTTATTGCTTCAGCGTGTTCTAGTCATTATGGCTTCCGCTGCCGCTTCCGTCTATTTACTACGGATCATTCGGCATTACGAGCCGCATCTTCGAAGGTTTTGGCTTATCGCAAGTGCCGGGCTGATGGCGGATGCCTCGGCTCGAATCATCGATGCTTGTTATTTTTGGCTGGGGAAAGAGAGCGCTTCCCGTACAATTTTGACTCAATTATTCTGGGGATTCGAAATCATCCTGTTTGCAGGTGCCCTCATTTATTTGTTCCGGCACGTACAAGGTTCGTTTCGGGGAGTGCGGTTTATGCTGGATATCGTGATCGTTGGCATAACGGTCATGACGGTAGGCTGGGAATATTTCATCAAGCCCGAGCTTAACGGTTTGGCGAATGAAGCCTTATGGGGAAAGCTGTGGGTGGACATGCTGTACCCGCTGTGCGCAACGGTGCTTATTTTCTTCACCTTGGTGTTGTATTTTAACACAGGGCAGTTAAGGAAACGGGCAGTCTTCCTGATATGCCTCGGCGGGAGCATGTACATTGCCGCCGATGTTCTGCATATGTATCTCGTCGATTATAAGGGTGTTGAAGTTCGTTCATACCTGTACCCACTGTATACGTTATCGGTATTCATCATTGGTTTGGCAGGAGGGCGGTCAGCTCCCGATGCCCGAAATCAATCGTTGGATGAGAGGGAGCCCCGTTCGTTCGGAAATCTGATCGTAAGATATCTGCTTCCCTACAGCGTGCTTGGCGGGATGTTTGCCCTTATGGTGCAGCGGTTCGGAGGGTGGAACGGGCTTTTTACCGGCTTATCCCTGTGCGTCATCCTGATTCTGATCAGGCAGATCCTGATCCAGTTCGAGAATGACCGCTTGTTTGACCGGCTGCATCAAAGCCTGATGCAGAGCGAGACCTTGGCGCATCGCGACGATCTTACGGGACTCTATAACCGCCGCTACTTTAACGCAAGGCTGTCGAGCTCGCTGCAGGAGGCGGACCGTGCGGGTTCCCGCGTAGGGCTTCTATATATGGATATGAACCGTTTTAAACGAGTGAATGACCGCTACGGCCATCGTGCCGGCGATTTGCTGATTCGCAAGGTCGCGACTCGTCTTCAAACCCTTGAATCCAAAGGCGTTCTGGTTTCCCGTTTAGGAGGGGACGAATTTACGGTAGTGATTCATCCGGCCGGCGAGGATCAGGAACTGATCTGGATGGCGGAAGAGATCTGGACGATGCTGAGCGAGCCATATGAGCTGGAAGGGCATGAGGTCCGAACCACGCCGAGCATCGGCATCGCGGTCTATCCGGATCATGCCAGGAACGACCAAGAGCTGATCGGTCGCGCGGATGCAGCGATGTATGCGGCCAAAGAGCGAAACGCCCGCTGGCATTTCGATGTGGAACGAACGATGCTGCTGCAGCTGTTGGATCAAAAAGTCGAATAGACAAAAGATTCGGATATCGACAATATGTTGTTAAGAGCAATATAAGTCGATTATTGTAGAATTTAGCGCAATCATTGCACGAATCTTGCGCATTTCTCGCAAAATAGGTCATAACTTCGATATAAAATCCATAAAATGCAAAGAAATCATATTCAAAATGCCGATAAGAAGCATAGTGAGAGCTAGCTTGCCAAGGAGGACGAACATGATTTGCGACAATTGCAGCACCTTTGAACCGATTGAGGACCAGGGGACCATTCATATGAAGCCTGCAAGTGGTGAGCTTATTCAATTGCTGGCAGTGAACGGCTACGCGGTACAAGAGAACAATGAGGGTTGTGCTGTGAACTACAAGGTACGAGCGGACCTGATCTCCATCATCGAGTGTCTGCAACCCCTTCCGCTGAAGATTCGTCAAGAGCTGTCCTTCTGTGTTACCCGTGGAGGAGCTCCGCAAATCCGGCATTCGTGGATCCCTATGCAGAAGTTCGAACTGCAGATGGAGCATTATGATATGGTGAATGTCATTTTACATAAGCAGTTTACGAGCTACATGCAGCCCATCGTGGATCCAAACGAGCAGATCGTGGCCTATGAATTTCTCCTTCGACCGGTAGAGTGGGGACCCCGGTTCCAGCCGTACGAGCTGTTTGAGACAGCCCGAAAAACCGGACTGCATTCATTCCTGGACCAGGCGGCACGCACCAGTGCGATTGAGACCAGTGCCGAGTGGCTTCCGATCGGCGTGAAGCGGTTCGTGAATTTCCTGCCGTCCTCGATATACGATGCGCAGATGTGTCTGAGCCACACCTTCAATACGATCGACAGGCTCCATATGGATCCGAGGGATTTCGTATTCGAGGTGGTGGAAACCGAGAAAATCGACGATGTGAAGCATTTGCAGTCGATATTCGAGGTATATCGAAGCCACGGCATCTCGGTTGCCATGGATGACGTCGGCGCAGGTTATTCCACATTGGAGCAGATGATTAAGCTTAAGCCGGATTATGTGAAGATCGACCGGAGTCTTATCGACCATTGCGATCGAAATCCCGCCCAGCAGAAGCAGCTCGAAATGATCACGAACATGGCTCATGATTTCGGGGCCATGGTGCTTGCAGAAGGCATCGAGAGACGGGAGGAGTTTCATTTTTGCCGAGATATCGGGATCGAGCTTTCGCAGGGGTATTTGTTTGGGAAGCCAGCCGAGCGCCCTCCGCGTGATCCTCATACTCAACTGATCTATTCATAACATACATAATCGGCATTTCCCCCGCACGGAGGCGCAAAGCGATGGCATTTATCTGATCCCGGCTTATGGCTGAAGCCGAACCTGCAGAATGATGCCTGACATGGACGAAGACGGGTTCTTCAAGAATGAGCCATGATGTAGAGGAGCCCGTTTTCTGTAAAAACAAGAGCCCTGGAAGATTTTCCAGGGCTCTTGTTTTTGTATGGGCCGGCGCATTGAAGCTCCAGTGCCTTTTATCTTGCAGCCGTTACCTCTCCAAATCCGCTGATGGCGTATTCCTTGCCGTTCACGTTCAGGACGGCGGGCGTATCCGTTTCGTTCACGATGAGGGTTTCATGGCCTTTGACGTTAACCTTCAGGCGGGATCCGCGGAACATCACCTTGAAGGAGAAGGAGGACCAATGCCCCGGAATGAACGGGTTCAGATGCAATACGCCGTCCTTCACGCGCAGGCCGCCGAAGCCATGCACAACCGACATCCAGGTTCCCGCCATGCTGGTCGTATGACAGCCGTCCTCGGTATCGTTGTTGTAGTTGTCCAGATCCAGGCGGGCTGTACGAAGGTACATCTCGTACGCCTTTTCCTGGTACCCGAGCTCGCACGCGAGAATGGAGTGTACGCATGGCGAGAGGGAGGACTCGTGTACCGTGAACGGTTCATAGAAGTCGAAGTTGCGTTTTTTCGTAGCCAGGTCGTACCGGTCGCCAAGGAAGAACAATCCTTGCAGCACGTCGGCCTGCTTGATGTACACCGAACGCAGAATGCGGTCCCAGGACCAGTTCTGGTTCAGCGGCAGGTGGGCAGGGTCCAATTCCTTCACCGGAACCAGCTCCTTGTTAAGGAAACCGTCCTGCTGCAGGAAGACGCCGAGTTCCTCGTCTACCGGGTAGTACATTTTGCTGATGATATCCTGCCATTTGGCCGTTTCGGCATCCTGCAGGGCAAGCTTCGCCGTAAGCTCGGCATAGCGGGAATTCTCATTCTCTTTCAAATACTCCAGCACGTCGATCGTGTATTCCATCGTCCAGCTGGCAATGCGGTTGGTATACCAGTTGTTGTTGACGTTGTTCTCGTACTCGTTCGGGCCGGTGACGCCCAGCATCATATACTGGTCCTTCGCCGGCACGTAATTCACGCGCTCCTCCCAGAAACGGGAGATTTCCACGAGCACTTCCAGACCGTATTGGCCGAGGTAAGAGAAGTCGCCGGTATAATTGACATAGTTATAGATGGCATAGGCAATCGCGCCGTTACGGTGGATTTCTTCAAACGTAATCTCCCACTCGTTATGGCATTCCTCGCCGTTCATCGTCACCATAGGATAGAGCGCCCCTTTGGTGAAGCCGAGCTTTCTGGCATTTTCCTTCGCCTTTTCCAGGTGCTTATAACGATAGATCAGCAGGTTGCGCGAGATGCTGGCATCGGCGGTGCTCAGATAGAACGGCAGGCAATAAGCCTCGGTATCCCAGTAGGTGCTGCCGCCGTATTTTTCCCCGGTAAAGCCCTTAGGCCCGATGTTCAGGCGGTCGTCTTCGCCGCTGTAGGTTTGGTTCAGCTGAAAAATGTTAAAGCGGATCGCTTGCTGGGCCGCCACATCGCCTTCGATGACGATATCGCTTTCCTTCCATTTGTCGCCCCAGGCATCTGCCTGCTCCTTCAGCAGCTGTTCAAATCCGGTCTCCACCGCCGGTTCCAGCACGGCACGCGCAGCATCCACCAACTCGCCGAATCCATGATTGCGGGAAGTGACGTTGGCCACGTATTTATAGATGGTGACGGCTTCGCCTTCTGATACGGGGACGCTTACGCGGTTCGCGGCATATTTCTCTTTCTCGATCAGCTCGGCTTGAAGATCCAGCTTCGCCCCGTTCTTAACAAGGTAATAAGACATAACGGAGGTAACATGGAAATCGAGCTTTTTGGTTTTTACGGTCAATGCGGCCGAGCCTTGCGCGGCTTCCTTGAATACCTCCAGCCAGAACTTCTCGTCATAGTTGGAGTCTTTGTTCTTCACATCGCCATCGAGATAAGGCGTAACCGTAAGCTCTCCAGCGAAATTAAGCGGCGTTACGGCATATCGGATGGCACCGATCTCGTGGCGTACAATGCTGACAAAGCGAAACGCCTCGATCTGGAGCTCCTTGCCGTCTTCCAAGACAGCGGTGAAGCGGCGGGAGAGGAAGCCTTCCTTCATATTCAGCTCGCGCAAAAAATCCTTCACCGTGCATTTGGCCAAATCCAGCGGCGTGCCGTCGATTTCAATGCCGATGCCGATCCAGTTGGTGCTGTTCAGCACTTTGGCGAAGTATTCAGGATAACCGTTCTTCCACCAGCCTACGCGTGTTTTATCCGGATAATACACCCCGGCCATGTAACTGCCCTGCAGGGAGGAACCGCTATAGGACTCCTCAAAGTTGGCGCGTTGGCCCATGAATCCGTTACCGATACTGAAGATACTCTCTGAAATTTCATGCGTGTGAGGATCAAAGCCCTCTTCAATAATTGACCATTCATCAAGCTTTAAATATTGTTTCACAATCATCGGCTCCTTTAGGTTTAGGAAAAATGGTTGCATATCTATATGGGATGATGCTGCTGAATGCTGTAAACGCATGTGCTCACACGTTTATAACTCCAGCAGTCGGTCCACCGTTAACTCTTCCAGGGAAGGAAGGACGAGGTTGGCGCGCCCCAAGGTTTCGGGCGAACCGATGCCGACGCTGCGCATTCCCGCCCGGATGGCGGCTTCGATTCCGGCCTCGGCATCCTCGAATACGACACAGGCGTCAGGGTCGGCGCCAAGCTCGCGAGCTCCCAGCGTAAATACCTCGGGATCCGGCTTTGCTTGGCTGGTCTTCGTTCCATCGATGATGGCGTCGAAGTAAGGCGTCAGGCCGGTATTGTTCAGGATCAGCATCGCGTTCTTGCTGGCGGAGCCCAGCGCAACCTTGATGCCGCGGTCCTTCAAGGCTTGGATAAATTCGAGGGCTCCAGGCAAAATCTCGGATTCGTCCATGTTGGAAATATACTCGACATACCAAGCATTCTTCTTCTCGGCCAGCGCCAGCTTTGCGTCTTCATCCAGCGATACTCCGCCAACCTCAAGCAGAATATCGAGGGAAGCCATGCGGCTTACACCCTTCAGGCGTTCGTTGTCCTGTTCCGTGAATTCAAAGCCAAGCTCTCCGGCAAGACGCTTCCAGGCAATGTAGTGATACTTGGCGGTATCCACCAGCACGCCGTCAAGATCGAATAAACAAGCGGATAGGGTTGACATGATCATCCTCCTTAAGGAATTAGTGCAAACGTTTGAACCAAGCTGCAAAAATAAAGGAAGCACCAGGATGCTTCTTTATTTTGAAGTACTTCTTGCTATGCTCCGCAAATTCGTCGACACTCAAGATTTCGGCGGCGAAAACATCGAGGATTCGCGGATCATCAATCGATGCGGAATAATATAGCGGTGCGGCAGGATCGTGTTGTCATCGTTGCGAATCGTCTGGATCAACGCCTGCGAGGCGGTATAACCCAGGTTATAGATGCCGATGTCAACGCTGCTCAGCGGCGGGGTCGATAGTTCGGTCAATGAGATGTTGTTGAAACTGATGATCGATACGTCCTGGGGAACTTTATACCCCAGCTCGTGCAGTCCGCGAACCACGCCGAAAGAGACAATGTCGTCGACAATGACAAGCGCCGTCGGCCGTTCGGGCAGGTTCATGAAAAAGGACATGGCGCGATAGCCGCTCTCCTGCAGGAACTCGCCTTCGACAATCCATTCTTTTCTCATTTCAAGGCCTGCATCGGCGAGTGCCTTTCCGTAGCCCTTCATCCGGTCCTGGGATACGATCAGGTTTGGCGGCCCGCTGACAAAACCGATCCGCTGATGCCCAAGCGAGATCAAATGCTTGGTTGCATCATAGGCTGCCTGCACATTATCGGTATCGACCGATAACAGGTCAGGATATTTCTCGCTCCGACCGACAAGCACGAACGGGTAGTTGTTCGATTTCAGAAAATCAACGACCTGGTCGTCCTGCCTGGAGTAAAGCAAGATGGCGCCGTCGACGCGGCGGCCGTTAAGAAGGCGGGATACGGCTTCGACTTCCTCTTTCTCGTTGCCGCCCGAACTGAGAACGACATCGTATCCGGAACGGTTCGCTTGGGTGACGATACCGCGGATCAGCTCCATGAAGAATAAGTTGAGGAACAATTCCTCCGCGGGTTTCGGCAGAATGACGCATATGCTTTCTGTCGTTTTGGAAACAAGGCTCTTGGCCATAATATTGGGATGGTAGCCCATTTCCTCCATGATCTCTTTCACCTTGCGCGAGGTTTCGCGGCTGATTCTTGGATGGTTGGAAAGCACCCGAGAGACGGTGGAGGGGGATACGCCCGCTCGTTTTGCGACATCTTTTATCGTTACTGACATAATAGGACCTCCAGTGGAACCGTTTGCGTTTTTTTGAAAATAAGAAAGCGACTACTGGAGTCTCCCTTATTTCACAAGAGTAACTTTCCGCTGTTTGCCGACCGTTCCTCTTTATTAAATTGTGGGTCTGTCAGGCCCTGTGTATACGTGGATACCTATTGATCTAAAGGCATATTGATCCGGTATGTTAAACGGTTTCACACTGCTATATTAACGTTAATCGATAGGCTTGTAAATACGTATCCAAGTCAGTCCAACGCAATTATTTCACAAATGCATCAAAAAAGAAGCAAGGATTAGAAAACGGAAGAAAGGCCGGTATTATGGCCCGAAAAAACCGGAAAACAACTTAAAATGGCATTGTGCAAACGATTTAACAAAACGAAAGTGTGGGTTATGATAGAGTGGGATCAAAAACAGGCCGTTATCAACTGCTGAAGATGGAATTAAAGCCAGACCTTATTATGTAACCGTTTTATTGGAAATATCTAGTACTTTTTAATTCAAACGTTTGCGCTTTCTGATTATACATGAAAATACTTTAGATTACATAAGCGGAATGACTCGATGAATATCAGCTGCGTGAGCGAACAGGGGGAAACAGCGTGATACGAAATACATGGGGAAGACGCAGGGCTCTGCCGATATGGCTTACGGCTTTTGCGCTTACGGGAAGCCTGCTTGCAGGCTGCAGCGGCACCGCGGTTGCGCCACAAGAGGAAGCGAAGCCGCCGGCGGCTTCGGAATTGAAACAGCCGGATACGAAAGCGCCTGCGCCAGAAGGGAAAACGGAGGTGGATGAGCAGCCTTCCGACGTCTATTACGAAATTTTCGTGCGTTCATTCTATGATTCCGATGGGGATGGGATCGGTGACTTGCAAGGGATCACTGAGAAGCTGGATTATTTGAATGACGGAAATCCGGAAACCTCGGAGGATCTCGGCGTGACGGGGATTTGGCTGATGCCGATCCATCCTTCGCCGAGCTATCACGGCTATGATGTGACCGACTACCGTTCCATTCACCCGGATTACGGGACGCTGGATGACTTTAAGACGCTGCTTGCCGAAGCGGATAAGCGCGGGATCAAGATCATTATGGATCTGGTGGTCAACCACACGAGCACGGAGCATGCTTGGTTTCAGCAGGCTGCGAAAGACAAGGCCTCGGGCACCCGCGATTGGTACATCTGGGCCGAGGATCAAGGGAAAACGCCTTCCGGATCCAGTGCGGCGGGAAGCGGCTCCCCTTGGCATGAGATGAACGGGGCGCATTACATGGGCACGTTCTGGGGCGGGATGCCGGATCTGAACTTCGATAATCCGAAGGTCCGCGAGGAGATGAAGGATATCGGGAAGTTCTGGCTGGAGCTGGGCGTCGACGGCTTCCGGATCGATGCAGCCAAGCATATTTACGAGGATCTGATGTCCGATAAGGGCGAGGCGACCACGGCCAAGAATACGGCTTGGTGGCAGGAATTCCGAGCCAGCATGAATGAAGTGAACCCGGAGGCTTATATCGTCGGGGAGATTTGGGATAATTCCGCTGCGGTCATCGCGCCGTATTTGGAGAATGCATTCGATTCCGGATTCAACTTCGGCTTGGGCGAGAGCATCGTCGGTGCCGCCATGAACGAGAAGGATAACAACCTGGCCTTCACCCTGGAGCGGACATATGGCTTGTTCAGTCAGGTATCGGACGGCAAGTTTACGGATGCTGCCTTCCTGACGAATCATGACATGAACCGTGTCATGACCCAGCTGAAGGATGACGTGAACCACGCCAAGATGGCTGCCGGCATCCTGCTGACGATGCCGGGAAATCCGTTTATCTATTACGGCGAAGAGATCGGGATGAAGGGAGCGAAGCCGGACGAGCAAATCCGGGAGCCGATGATCTGGTCCAATACGGGCAGCGATAAGGGACAGACGAACTGGGAGCCGCTTACGCATAACCGCGGCGATCAGGTCCAAGGCGTAGAGCAGCAGACCGGAGACGAGGATTCCTTGCTGTTCCGCTATCGCACGCTGATCCGGTGGCGGAATGAGATGCCTGCCCTGAACAGCGGCACGATTGAATCTTATGCGTCAGGGAACCAGCAAGTGATGGCCTATATCCGCCGGACAAACGAGAGCGGGGCCTTAGTGGTTCATAACCTTTCAGGCACGGAGCAGACCGTGGACCTGGCATCCAAGAACGGATCTGCGGATTTCCGGTCATTGGCGAGAACCACCGACGACAGCGCGGCATTGGATGGCAGCAGTTTAACACTGCCGCCTTATACGACCGTTATTTTGGAATAGGCTGCGATCCTGCCTTATCCAGCAAAACACAACAAGACCCCGAGCCCCTGGAAGGAGGCGTGCTCGGGGTCTTGTTTGACATCCAAGCCCTTAGGCTACTCAGAGGACTAAGCCCGAAACTGCCGCAAATAATTGGCCGTCACGGAATGCGTGCTCTCCAGAAGCTCCGCCGGTTTGCCGGAGAACAGGATGTTCCCGCCGTCTTGTCCCGCGCCGGGTCCCATGTCGATAATCCAATCCGCCTGGCTGATGATATCCAGGTTATGCTCGATTACAATGACCGTGCTGTCCTGTGCGACAAGCCGGTTGATGATGGACATCAGGCGCTCGCAATCGGACAGATGGAGTCCGGTCGAGGGCTCGTCGAGCACGTAAATCTCACCTGAATTATCCAGTTCCGCAGCCAGTTTCACCCGCTGCCGCTCTCCTCCCGACAGCGTGCTTAAGGGCTGACCGAGCGTCAAGTAACCCAGTCCGACCTGCTGAATGCGCATAAGCGCGGCCAGGATGCCGGGCTCCGTGAAAAAATCCAGCGCTTCATCGGCCGTCATAGCGAGCACGTCGCTGATGCTGCTGCCTCGAAGGCGATATTGCAGGACGTCATCATGAAAGCGGCGGCCCTGGCAAGCTTCGCAAACGCTAACCAGGCTGTCCATGAAGGCCAAATCCATCGTGATCGTGCCGGAGCCGTTACACTCCGGACAGGCTCCCTTGGCATTAAAGCTGAACAGGGAAGGGCTAACCCGATTCTCCCCGGCGAATAACTTGCGGATATCGTCAAAAATGCCGGTAAACGTCGAGAGATTGGAACGGCTGGACGCCTGGATCATGTCCTGATTGATAATGACGGCTTCCGGATAAACGCCAGGCAGCACCTGGTTGATGAGCGTGCTTTTGCCTGACCCGGCGACGCCCGTTACCGCCGTCAGCACCCCGGCGGGAATGCTCACGGACACCTGCTTCAGATTGTGAAGGGAGGCGTCCCTGATATGCAGCCATCCGGTCGGCTCGCGGACCTCGGACTTTAACCGGGCCCGCTGACGGAGGCATTTTCCCGTCAGGGTATCGGCGTGCCGCAAACCCTCCCAATTCCCCTCATATACGATGGTGCCTCCGGATAGGCCGGCTCGCGGTCCCATATCTATGATATGGTCTGCAATCCGGATGACGTCCGGGTCGTGCTCCACGATGATGACCGTATTTCCCTTGTCCCGAAGCTGCAGCAGCAGGCGGTTCATGTTATGCACATCGTGAGGATGGAGTCCGATGCTGGGCTCGTCAAAAATATACGTCAGGTCCGTCAAGCTGCTCCCCAGCTGGCGTACCATTTTGATGCGCTGGGATTCGCCGCCGGATAGGGTTGCGGTTTCCCGGTCCATCGTCAGGTAACCGATCCCGACCAGAAGCAGCTGCTGCAGCCGGGTTATGCAGGTGTCTACGATGGTTGCCGCCGCGGGATCCTTGATGCTTTCCAAAAAAACGATCAGCTCATTGACCTGCATCCGTGCGCAGTCGGCGATGGAGGTTCCGTTGATTTTGCAGGAGAGCGCCTCCTGATTCAGTCTTCCGCCATGGCATAACGGGCAGGCTGTTTCGGCCACCACCTGCTCGATGGCTTCCCTGTACGCCCTCGAGTCCCGCGAATCCTTGCTCAGGAAGGTCCGCTCGATTCGCGGGATAATGCCTTCGTAATACGAGGTAGGGGGCCATTCCTTGGTCGGGTTCGGCGGTTTAAAGCCGGTTTTGTACAGCAGCGTGTCCCATTCCTCCTCGCTGTAATCCTTCAGCTTCTTATTGTTGTCAAACAGGCCCGTGGCCACATAACACTTCCAGCGCACTTCCCCCGGGTGGAATGTCGGAAACCGGATGGGCCCCTCATTCAGCGATTTCTCCTTGTCGATCAAGCTTTCGATCCGAAAGGCGTTCACTTTGCCCAGTCCTTCGCAATGAGGGCACATGCCTTGCGGGTTGTTAAAGGAAAATGCGTCCGAATATCCGACGAAGGGCCGGCCGATCCGGGAGAATAACAAGCGCAGCAGGGAATGGATATCGGTGATGGTTCCCACGGTTGAACGGGCGTTGCCGCCGATTCTTTTCTGATTGACCACGATCGCGACCGACAGGTTCTCAACCGAATCGACTTCGGGCTGTCCGTAATGAGGAAGCCGATGGCGGATAAAGCTCGAATAGGTTTCGTTCAGCTGGCGCTGGGATTCTGCCGCAATCGTATCGAAGACCATGGCGGATTTGCCGGAACCGGACACGCCGGTGAACACCGTGATTTGTTTTTTGGGAATGGCCAGGCTTACGTTGCGCAGGTTTTTGTTTCGTGCGCCGGTGACCTTGATGGACTGCTCTAAACTTTGGTTCATCAGGGGGTGCTCCTTTCTTGTGTTGTTTTTGACCTTGTCACGGCAATAGCATATCTTATAAACATGACAATTATTGTCTAGTTATAACGCATAAGGAGGACATGATGACAAAAGCGAAGCAGCTCATGGATGTCATGATGTATGCCAATGCCAAGAGAATCTTTACCGCTCAGGAAGTGGCCGATGAGTTCGGCGTTTCCGTTCGCACGGCTCACCGGTATCTGACCGAAATCAGCGATATGGGCGTACCCTTATATACCGAGCAGGGACGGCACGGGGGATATCGTACCTTGAAGACACGCGTTCTCCCGCCGATCCTGTTCGATGAAGACGAGGTGTTTGCCATATTTTTTGCCTTTCAGGCCTTGAAGCGTTATACCTCGTTACCGTTCGAGCTCAATATCGATTCCGCTTCCCGTAAGCTGCTGGCCGGATTTCCGGAGGACACTAAGATGATGATCGACCGCCTGGAATCGGTGCTGACGTTCTGGAGCCCAAGCAGAACCGCAGGGTCCCCTTACCTAAAAGACGTCATTGAAGCAGCGCTTCACCAACGGGTTGTACGGATCAGATATCGATCCAAATCGGGGACCGGCGACAGGGAAGTGCTGCCTCTCGGCGTTTATGCCCAGGACGGTTTATGGTATATGCCCGCAGTGGAGAACGAGAAGGGAGAAGTGCGTGTGTTCCGCATGGACCGGATGGAAACCCTGACTCTGACCGATAGCACCTATGAGCCGGCCATTAGCATGCAGGAATGGCTCGACGCGTATCCCGTGCGGGAGCCGGTTCGATTATATGCCGAGCTGACCAGGGAAGGGGCGAGGCAGTGCGAAAGCATTCCGTGGCTGGAGAACGAGGTGGTCATGCAGGATGAGCACCGCGGCATCGTGGATACGATCGTCGATCGGAATGATCTTGAATATGTGGCCCAGGTTTTTCTGCGTCTGGGGCTGGAGGCGAAGGTGATCGAACCGCCGGAGATCGTTGACAATCTGAGGGAGAAGGCCAGGCAGCTCAGCTTGCATTACGGAGAGGCGGAGGGTTAGGCTGTCCGGGCGGCAGCTGGCCGGAGAACGGATGGCATGATGTGAAGGTGAGGTAAGCTTCGTGAAGGCCCAGTGAGGGAGTACGGCAGGTTAGCAAATCGGATGCATGAACATCGGGGATCCCATGTTACAATGACAAAAGATGAATTTACGGCATACATAAAAGCTTGCAAGGGCCTTTTTTTGACTTAAAGGCCTATAGAATAACCCCTCATGGGGAGATACGAATGTTCGTACGGAAAGGAAGATTTACCATGAGCGCATGCATTCTATATATTGAGGATGACCGGGAGATCGGCGGATGGGTCAGCGAATTTCTCAGGGACAAGGGATACGAGGTGCGGTGGCTGCTGAGCGGAGAACAGGCCGTACAGGAAGCGGCTCCGTGCGCGGTCGTTGTTCTGGACGTCATGCTTCCGGGGCTGGACGGCTTTACGGTCGGGCAGCGTCTCAAAAAGGCCTATCCCGGACTGCCCATCCTGATGCTGTCGGCGCGAACCTCCATTGACGATAAGCTGCAGGGGCTTGAGTTCGCCGACGATTACCTGACAAAGCCTTTTCACCCGGACGAGCTGGCTGCCCGTCTCGAGGTGCTTCTGCGACGGTCTGTCGTGAAATCCGCGGAGCCCATCCGAGTGAAGCACTTATCGGTATATGAAGACGAGAATCGGATCGTGAACGAGGATACCGGCGAGGAGACGCTGCTGACCGGCAAACAGCATCAAATCTTTATGTATCTGCTCCAGCACCAGGGGCGTGTCATGACCAAGGAGCAAATATACGAGTCGGTCTGGGGAGAATCATATATCGAAGGGGACAAGACGCTGATGGTCCACATCCGGTATCTCCGGGAGAAGCTCGAGCGGGACCCCGCCAACCCGGAGATTATTGAGACCGTTCGCGGGCTTGGCTACCGGGTGAGAGCATGAGATGGAAAAGGAAGAAGGGAAGGTTCCGCAATTCGCTGACCAACCGGTATTTGCTGCTGATTTTGATGGCCATGATTTTCATGCCGATCATGTTTCCGTTAGCGTCGATTTTTTACTGGTTCGTGAACGATACCTTCTCGGATCGGCCGCCGGCCCCGGCCGGGAAATATACCAGCGGTGCCGCGTTAGAGAGAATGTGGCACGAGGAAGCAGCCGGATTAAGCGGAGCTTCGCCGGAGGCCATTGAGCAGAAGCTGAATTCGATACGGCAGGAGTATCCGGAGATCTCCATGTTCTGGGTGGATGGCGGCAATAAGACCAGGCTGCAGCTGCCGGTGCAGCCTAACCTGCCCGAGGTATGGAGCGCCCCCTATACCGTGCAATTTATGAAAAACTCCCTGGATAGCGACCCGTTCACCTCCGTGGCTTTTATCGGGGGAGAGGGATCGGGAGAAGGCTTCATGGTCATGCAGCTGCCGAGAAAATACCTTAATGTCCAGCAGCCCATTGCGAGTGAGACGGCGCTGTACGGGCTGTTCACGGCGTCGATGTCCGGCCTGTTCATTCTGGTCTCCTGGCTGTTCTTCGTGCGTATACGCAAGCGGCTGCTGCGGCTTCGTTCGGCCATGACGTCGTCCCATGCGTCGACGGGCATACCGCAGCCGGTTACGTTAACCAAGTATGACGAGATTGGACAGCTGGAAGAGGGCTATAACGATATGGTCATCCAGTTGGAAGAGGGGCAGCGCCGCCAGCGCGAGGAAGAAGAGCTGCGCAAATCCCTGATCGCCAATCTGTCCCATGATCTCAGAACCCCGCTGACGGTGATTCGAAGCCATATTTTCTCCATGGAAAGGGAGCCTCTGAGCCCGAAGGGGAAAGAATCGCTGTCACTCATTGAATCGAAAATCGCCGATTTGGGCGGCCTGATCGACAATCTGCTGTCCTACAACTTGCTGACCAGCGGCAGAGTGCAGCTGAACATGGAATCAGCAGACGTGCTGCGAATCGTCAAGGAAAGCGCCGCAGCCTGGTATCCGGTATGGGAGAAGGCGGGAATCGAGCCTGACATCCAGGTGCGAGACGAGCCGCTCCACTGGAACGTAGACGTGCTGTGGTTCCGGAGGCTCCTCGATAATCTGTTCCAAAATGTCGCTCGCCACGCTCGATCCGGGCAGTACATCGGCATTCATACCGAGGAGAGGGAAGGACTTGAGGGCGTCCTCGTCATTTCGGACCATGGGCCGGGGATCGAAAGCGATTCCGGCAACAAAGGCACGGGCATCGGCCTGGCCATCGTGGACCACCTGACCAGGGAGATGGGGCTGGAAAGCCATGTGGAAAGCTCGGAGGAGGGAACGAGGATCCGCATCTGGAAGCGTTGAGCAATCAAGCGCTGGGCTATCAAGCATTCCATCAGGGGTGCTGAGGCCGGGTTGAATAGATAAAAAGAGGAGCCGGCACGATTATCGGTTCCTCTTTTTTTTGCTGCCAATAACAGAAAAAGACGCCCTATAAGGCGTCTTCGTACCATTGCTTTTCGCTCGAGTTTCACGAGCTCGTCAGTGAACTGGGTTCATAAGCAAGGCAGGCTACAGCTGCTAGACTCAAAGAGAGATCCATTCTGAAATCAAGGCGAACGAAAACATGCATATTCATGGTTAACCACGCTCCAATCGTAACGGTGAATCGATCTATCAGAGAGAAAAGTGATCGGCATGCCATCATCAGCGTCAGGTAGCCCCCCTGTACGGACGCCATAAGCGTTTCGGCTAAGTTATTATATCATATTCGGACACTTGCTAAAACTGTAGGTAGGCTCTAGCTTAGCCAGTCGACAGAAGCAAATACCAATGCAGGCTACTTCATGCCTGTTAGCGTATGTGAAGAAACCTCTTGAACTAATGTGAATGCATCAGCGGAGGGGACGGAATCGTTACTGGAGAAGCGAAGCGTTCGCCTTTAAATCCGGGAAACCACCTCTTGGGCAAATTCCAGTTTCCTGGATTTAACAGCGATCGGAAGAACGATCCGGCACCGGAGCGGCCTTAGCTGCACGAAGCTCCAGCGACAGAGGTCCACGAAAATTATCCCGATGATGGCAGCCGCTCCGAAACCGTTTGGATAGGCTGCTCGCATTTTTAAAGAAAATTTAAACTTGGGGCCGACCGGCGTTTAACCTTGGACATGTAGGATGTATACCTGAGGTGATGAACGTGACGGAACTCGTCATTCAAACAAAAGGCTTATATAAAATATACAAAAAGCGCGCAGCGGTCGTGGATTTGAATCTGGAGATCGCCCGCGGCGACATTTACGGCTTCCTCGGCCCGAACGGTGCCGGGAAAACGACGACCATCCGCATGCTGCTCGGACTCATTCAACCGACGCGTGGCGCGATTCATTTGTTCGGCAAGGATTTAAAGAGCGAAAAAATGGACATTTTGCGCCGGACCGGATCGCTCGTGGAATATCCATCGTATTACGGCCATCTGACAGCCGTAGAGAATCTGGAAGCCATTCGCCGTATTACCGGCGGCCCGAAATCCCGCATCGCGGAAGTGCTGGAGATCGTCTCCTTGACGAAGGAGGCCAAGCGCCCGGTCAAGGGATACTCGCTTGGGATGAAGCAGCGTCTTGGCATCGCGGCCGCCCTGCTGAACAATCCGGAGCTGCTCATTCTGGACGAGCCGACCAACGGCCTGGATCCGTCCGGGATACATGAAATCCGGGAGCTGATCAAGAATATGCCGCGCCAATACGGCATTACCGTGCTGGTATCCAGTCACCTGCTGGGGGAGGTCGAGCAGATGGCGGACAAAGTCGGCATTATCCGTGAAGGAAGGATGGTGTTCCAGGATACGATCGACAATCTGGTATCCACGGCATCCAGCGGTTTCCGCTTATCGGTATCCGAGCCTGAGGCAGCGCTGGGACTAGCCCTAGACTTAGGCTGCGAAGGCGTCCTGCGGAACCAGCTGCTTGAGCTGGAGAGCATGCAGGATGCCAAAATCGCGCTGCTCGTGAAGCGCCTGGTGGAGAACCAGCATGCGGTATACCGGGTGGAAGAGCAGCGGAGGTCGCTGGAGGATATCTTCATGCAGATCGTAGGGGAGGGAAGCCGGGTATGATGTTCCGTGCGCTTTCCGCCGATTGGCTGAAGATCCGGGGCAAAGGCATCTGGTTTCTCGCTGCGCTCGGTCCCGTCGGGCTGGCAGCGATGCAAGGGCTGAACTTCGGACTTCGATACGATTACCTGATGAAATCCTACGCGGCGGATCCTTGGGGCGGGCTGCTGGAGAACGTGCTCTTCTTTGTGCCGATTGCCCTGTTCCTCGGGATCACGCTGGTCTGCTCGCTAATGGCCAACGTGGAGCATCAGCTGAGCTCGTGGAAGCAGCTGCTGGCACTGCCTATATCCAGAACGGCGGTATTCAGTGCCAAGTTCGTGCAGGCCTTCCTGATTCTCTGCGTATCCTGTTTCCTTCTGTCGATCAGCACCGCCGTCCTCGGCATCATACTGGGGATGGGGGCAGATCAAATGCCGTATGTCGATCTGCTGCGCATTGGCTTTGTGCAGTTATTCGCGGCGCTTCCCATGCTGGCCTTTCAGCTGTGGACGTCTTTGACGCTTAAGAACCAGGGGATCGCGGTCGGGATCGGGATTACCGCTTCGGTCGTGTCGATGTTCGCCCTGCAGTTTCCTGATTGGATGCCGCTAAAATGGCCACTGCTGGCTTACATGGGGCCGGGAGAAGCCCGCGTCATCGGAGCGGGTTTGCTGCTGGGCGCGGTGATCGCATGCGCTGGCCTGATTCATTTTAACCGAAAGGATGTGGAATAAGATGGCATCCTATCTAAGAGCGGTGTCCGCAGAATGGCTTAAGCTGTCGAAATCGAAGCTATGGCCGCAAATCTTCCTGTGCGCGGTCCTCGTTATGCTGCTCGGCATATTAAACGGAAAGCCTGAGGAGCTGGCGCCATGGGAATATCTGATCAGCATTATGATCGTTCTGCATGCCATGCTGCTGCTCCCGATTCTGACGGGGATATTCAGTGCCATGGTATGCCGGTATGAGCATTCGGGCGGGGGATGGAAACAGCTGCTCGTCCTGCCGGTTTCACGCGGCGCCGTCTATTTTGCGAAGTTCTCGGTGGTAGCCATGCTGCTGGCCGTCGTCCAGTTACTGTTCATGGGCGCCGTACTGGGAGCCGGTTTGATCCACAAGGTGGATGCTCCGATTCCATGGGAAATGCTGCTGCGCTGCCTGCTTGGCGGTTGGGTCGCCTGCTTGCCGCTTGCCGCGCTGCAGCTTGGAGTCTCAACGGCCTGGAGCAGCTTTGCCGCTCCGCTGGCATTGAACGTCGTTTTCACCATACCGAACATGCTGGTAGCCAACTCGCAGACGTATGCCCCTTACTATCCGTGGACGCAGCCGTTTCTTGCGATGATGCCGGCGGGTCAAGCCGATTTCGGCGCATTCAACCTGCCGTTCGAAAGCCTCATGACCGTCGTGGTGGGAGGGTTTCTACTGTTCTTTCTCGCGGGCTTCGTCTATTTTCAGCGGAAAGAAGTGTAACTCTTCAGAACTGGATTTCAAAGCTGGCTTGGTTTTATGAAAAAGAGCTGCCCTCAGGCCCTTACGGCCTGTTGGAGCAGCTCTTTTTATATATTTCTATGTGTAACGAACCCTTGGTTTTGCTATTGAGGCAAATCCACCCACACATAAGGGGTGTCAGCCGCCTTCAATCCATACTCGATAATCGTGATGACGGCGACCGTTTCTGCCGAGTTGACGGCAGGCTCGCCCGTTTCGAAGAAATTCACCAGATTCTCGATGAACAAGGCGAAGAAATTCGAATTCGCGGTGACCTGCTTGAAGCCCCCGTCGCCATTTTTTATCCCCAAGGTAAACGGACAATTATCCCCGAGATGATTCACGGTGGCTTGCTGTCCGTTCCCGAAATCGATCAGCAGGGCAGGGGAGTCAGGCGTTCCGATGTACATCACCCGCTTCGGGCTGGTCCCCATCAGGCTAACGATCGGCTCGATTTGATGAATCGAATAATTGGCGAAGGCGCCCGGTCCCCAGCTGCTGATCGTTTGAATATCGCTTCGGTCCAGCTCACGGTATTCGCTGGCAAAACGGAGGGCGGACGTCGAATACATCGGCGTTCCGTGCTTTGCCGCCAGGTCGAACAGGCGGATGGCCGCTTCCCTGTCAGGCGCGAACGTTTTATCGATATAGGTCGGCTTGCCGGATTGCAGCGGGAGCTGGGACAGCTCCTCATGGAATTCCGGGTTATCCGGGGACAGCACGATCAGGTAATCGCTGCGCTCCACCACCTCTTCGATCGTGGGCAGCAGCTCAATTCCAAACTCCTTGCTCCAGGCGGCGTTCGTGAGCCCGTTCTCTTTGTCTCTCTTGCCGTAGGCGTACATGACCTTCATGGCATGTTCCGATGCCTGCTCAATCCACCCGGGATATTTGTTCGCGTGGAACTGGTCCAAATGCAGGTCGATGAATCCGATTTTTTTCATGATAAAGGGCCTCCCTGGCGTTCGAACTATAGGTTATAGGCTGTTCTGGGCAACGGGCTGAAGCGAAACCTCCGCGCCTTGGTCGGACGAGTCGTAAATCGCCTGGATGATCTGGGAGGAGAGGATGACCGTATCGATATGCGAAGGCTGTTTCTCCCCGGTTTGAATGCAGCGGATGAATCCGTCGATCTCATTCTGGAACATGCTGCCGAGATTGAATTTCGGCGTGGTTTCGATCAATGCGCCGTCCTCCGTGGTGTAGAAGGTGAAGTCCGCGCCGTATTTCAGCCGGATGCCGCCTTTGTCGCCGAGGAAGTCGATGAACATTTCTTCGGCGCCGATATTTTGCGCCCATGCGCCGTTCAGGGAAATGGTCGGGCCTTCCGTGCGGACGAGGGCCGTGACAAAATCGTCGACGTCATACGTGCCGTCATATTTCGGCGGACCTGCCCACATTTTGAGGAAGGTGTAATTCTCCATGTCTTTGCCCAGCTTGCAATAAGCCTGACCGGAGACGGTCTTCGGCTTCGGATCGCCCGTACAGTACATCACGACATCGAGGAAGTGAACGCCCCAATCGATCAGCGCGCCGCCGCCGGCAATGGCTTTGGTCGTGAAGGCGCCGCCGAGACCCGGGATCGAGCGGTGGGAACGGAAGCTGGCATAAACGTGATACAGCTCGCCAAGATCGCCGTTTTGGATCATTTTTCTGATTCTGTTTACGCTTTCATTGTAACGGTTGACCACCCCGATATTGAGCGTTTTGCCCGTTTCGTGCTGAACCTTCTGCATCTCCAGCGCTTCCGCGTAGGTGCGGGCTGCCGGTTTTTCGCATAATACATGCTTTCCTGCCCGCAAGCAATCGATGGCGATGGAAGCATGAACGTCATTCGGCGTACAGATCGATACCGCGTCGACCTCAGGGTCGTTCAGGATCTGGTTGTAATCTTCGATGGCTTGGCCGCATTCGTATTTGGCGACGGCGGCATCGGCCCGGTCCTTCAAGATATCGCAGAAATATTTGATTTCGGCATCTTCGTTGGCCATGTAGGCGGGGATATGGGCACTGTTCGCAATCGTGCCGCAGCCAATCACGGCAATTGTAATTTTGTTCATCGGTTCTCCTCCAAAATCGTGGATTGATGATGCAGTGATGACATGAGCCTGTCGCTTGATTCTTCGTTATTGCTTGCCCCGAGTATAGCATGTGAGCGATCGCTTCGATTTCACTATCGTGTTTATTTATTGGATTATCGTACCGAGGCGCTAGTCCACGGTTTTAAAAGCGTTCTTTTTATAATAAGCGGGGGTCGTTCCTGTGTATTTCTTGAAAATGCGGCAGAAGTATGGAAGCTCGTTAAACCCGACCTTGAAGCACACGTCGGTTACCGTCAGCTCGGGCTCCGTCAGCAGCCGCATCGCCATTCGTATCCGGTAGTTGGCCAAGTACTGGCTGAAGGTCCAGCCTGTCACTTCCTTGAAACGTCGGCAAAAGCTCGTCCGGGACATCATCGTCCGCGCGCAGAGATCCTCCAGCCACAGGGGCTGATCGAAGTGGTCGTGGATATATTGAACGGATTCCAATATGGGCTCCCGATACGGGGCGCTGCCCGCGGTTACCGATATATGCTTGCTTTGCTCGGCATGCTCGCGGTTCACGATCGCCAGCAGCTTCAGCAGATTGGCCTTCAGCAGAATATCGAAGAATGGGCCCCGGCCTCCGAACTCGTTCAGCATTTCGGTCAGGAGTTCCTTAACGACTAGGTCACTGCCGCCGGTCAAGGTGATTTTGAGCGGGACGCGGTCTTCGGTCGTGACAAAAGGCTTGATGAAGGAAAGGTCGAACAGCTGCGGCTCGTCCGGCATTCCCTCCAATTGTTCGTTAATGAAGGCCGGCATGAATTCGCACCCGAGCACCTCCAGTTCTTTCCCGGGGACCATCTCCACGCGATGGACGCTGTAAGGAGGGAGCACGAATATATTGCCCTGGACCATCCGGTATTTTTGGCCATAGAGCGTATGGATGAATTCGCCTTTGCTGACATACCAGATTTGAAGATAGTCATGCATATGATCGGATAAACTCCCGAACTTCTCGGTAATGCGGTACATTTTGCAGGGCAGGCCATTCGCCATCTCCAGCTCCGACGTAAAGTAGGCGATTCCTCTTCGGGTGCATTCGGCGATATCCGGTTCCAGCCAGTGAATAGCCATCGTTTCTTTCCTCCTCGTACGTTTCGATCCTGTTATTCATAGCATAACTGATTAAGGACATGAAGGAAGAGAAAAATCGAAAAAGTTACTGTAATTCATGGGGGCGGGGACGTGATCGATGTCATGAGGAAGTCCAATCATGATCAGGGTCCGCAGGATTCGCTCCGCATGATTTACCGATGATCAAGCAGCCGCGTTTAATGCCATGAGATACAAGATGAAGAAAAGGCGACCATCTTTTGGTAACAAATGGGCATTGTCATACGTCTGAATGGTAGAGGTGATGTTGCGATGGGGATCATGAGGGAATATAAGCTGGCGAATAGGGGAACGGTCTTGCTATGGGTGATGGTTTTGACGATGCTGCTGACAGGCTGCGGTCTCGGTAAGGATGGGGATGTGAAGAGGTCTTCCGAAACAGGGGAACGAGCCATAACTTCAGGAATGGAGGAGGATAGCCAACTCCAAGATTATGTAACGATCCACCGCGGTCAGGGGTTCGGTAAAGTCAGTTCGGGTATTTTCGGAACGCTGGATAGCGTGAAGGACGTTGAGGTGTTCGATGAAGCCATCCGGACAGCGGTGAGGATGCAGGGAATCATGGATGTAAGAGAACCGGATTATGATGCGGTGATTCACCTTGACGGGGAGAGCACATCCATTCATCTATGGCTAGAACCCGACAGTAAACGTGGAATGTTTACCTATATAACGGATACCGGCACAGGATATACGTTGACCGAGCAGTTGACAGCCCAGCTCACGGAATTGATCGATCAATTGCGATATACGCCTGAGCAGGCCAAGAAGAATGGGGAGGTTGTATTTAGTTTAGATGGGTTGATTGCCAACCGGGAGGCATGGGATCAATTCGTGAAGCAAGTGGAGGAGAAGCACCCAGCTTCTGTACAGCTGACGCTGTATACAATAGAGGGCAGCCCCATTTTTCATGATTTGGAGCATGGTTACCAAGGCGAGTTCATCCGGCATCGGCTCGATACTACGCATGACCCGCTGGGGAAGCCGGTAAAATCCGTCGAATTCTGCAAGGAGCTGGTAGCGGAGCAGACGGAACAGGGAATCGAATACCGACTGAACGGGTGCGGTGAGGGGCGTGACCAAGAGAGCGATACTTTCCACATGCTGTTTCCTGTAGAAGAGGCAATTCATAATAGATAAAGATCAGCATCCCTTTCGTGTGCCATAATAATCGTTTCGTGCAGCAAAGAGCCGAGGTATCCTAAAGATACAGGAAACCTCGGCTCTTTTGGCGTTACGGGCAAAACTCCTTCAGCATCTGCTCCTTCACTTCTTCAATGGGGAAGTGCAGGGGATAGGTGGATATCATCAACATGATGCCCTGAAGGGTAGAAGAAAAGTACAAGGAGCGCTTGCGCGGCTCGGGTACTCCGAGACTTTCGAATATGCGGCATTGAATCTCAAATTGCCGTGCAGCCTCTTCCACAAGACGCTTGCTGTAGGGAAACAGCTCTTGATCCGCTTCGGGCTGTGTTTGAAGATGCAAGTAAAACCGGAATACCTCCGGCTGCTGATAGACGTTGTCGATGGCTTGCTCCAAAATATATTTCAGCTGATCCGCTGGTGCTTGGAGTGAAGCGGAATTCTCCATAACTTCGGCAACGCTTGCGATTCGCTCCTCGACCATAGCGGCAAGAAGTCCTTCCTTGCCTGAAAAGTAATTATAGAGCAGCCCTTTGGATGTACCGGCTTTCTTGGCTACATCGCTAATGGAAGTGGCATGGTACCCCTGATGGATAAACAAATCCATGGCAGTTTCCAAAATCTTCTCTTTTGCCATCTGGCGTATGCGTTCGTTCTCGATGGGTGAGCGTGGCATAAATCTTCATTCCTTTACGAATGGGGTGATATGAAGGGATAACTCCTCCGGATGCGTTAGCGTGACCATGTGATCCGCTCCCGCGATGGTGGCAAATCGAATGCCCGGAACCCTTCGAAATTGTTCTCCTACCTGCTGGTTATCGGTCAGTTCATGATCTCCTATGATGAACAGCGTTCTGGCCGAGATATCCTGTAGTCGATCCATCGCCGGCGGCTCCGGCCAAACCGAGTCAAAGGTGGACCAGGTAAACGTCCGCTCGAAATGGTGGCGAAGCATTTGGACCATCAGCTCCCGCTCGGCGCGGTTCCTTGTAATTTCATAAGAAGGCGGCTCAATGCACAGCTCGATCATTTTCTCGATATCAGGGGCAGCGGCGCTTACCCCGAGCATGTAGGTTTGCATTTCCTCAGAATAAGGGAAACCGGACAGGGCGGGCGCTATGACAATCAGTTTCGATACCCTTTCAGGATAATGGATCGCGAACTCCGTGGCAATCCGGCCGCCCATAGAATGACCGACAATCGCAGCTTGCGGAATATCCAGATGATCAAGAAGAGATAACAAATCTTCAACATAATTCGGCGGCTGAGCGGGAGAGGGAGAGCGTCCGGCTCCGCGACCGTCAAAGGCAATGACGCAAAAATGCTCCGCTAAAAGAGGGACAAGATAACTCCAGTCCCGCAGATCGGCTCCACCGCTGTGAACAAGGACGATAGGCTTACCGTTTCCATGAACTTCATAGTGCAGATCCAATAGAATACCTCCATTCGATTTTCAATAATGTGAAGCGCTTGTTGAACATTATTTTATTATTGAATGAACGTTTGGTCAATAGAAAATCGACTCGTAGCTTGATTTACCTTTCAAATCTGGGATCCTACTGTGAATATCGCTGTGAAATAATTCACTAATCTTATTTGTGAATTATGTTACAATCGAAAAAAATATATTTTTGGGAGTAGGGGGAACGGACTGTGGCTCGTTATTTTAACGGTAAAGAAGTGGAACTATTGGCTCCAGCCGGAACATTCGAGATATTCAAGACCGTCATTGACGCAAACTGCGATGCCGTATATTTCGGGGGGCCATCGCTGAACATGCGTATGATGCGCAAGGGATACAACTTAAGTTATGAGGAGGTCGGCGAGGCCGTCCAATTGGCGCATGACCGCGGGAAACGTGCCTACATTACAGTGAACAACCTGATGAATGAAGAGGACTTGGAGGAAGCGAAGCGCTACTTCGCCTTTCTGAACGAGATCGGCCCGGATGCCATTATCGCGCAGGACCTGGCCGTGTTTCCCCTGATCCAAGAGATGAATTACACGAATATTCCGGTTCACTCCTCGGTCATGATGAACGTGCACAACCTGGAAATGATCGAAGCGCTCAAAGCATTGGGCGTTTCCCGCATCGTGGCTTCCCGCGAAATGGACCTGAAAACGGCAGAGGTGCTGCAGGCCAGGAGCGGGATGGAGTTCGAGTATTTTGTGCACGGCGACATGTGCACGGTTCACGGGGCCAACTGCCTGTACAGCTCGATGCTGTTCGGCAACAGCTCCAACCGCGGGCGCTGCATGAAGCCTTGCCGCTGGGATTACCGGGTGAAGAAGGACGGCTATCTCTATCCGACCGAGTATCCGCTCGCGGCCAAGGATATGTACATGTACGAGAGCATTCCTGAGCTGATCAAGTCCGGCATCACCAGCTTCAAAATTGAAGGACGCATGAGAGACACCGAGTTTTTGCTGATGGTCGTGAATTCGTACGGAGACGCCATCGATCGTTATATTGCGGATCCGCTGGGCTACAATCGCGAGGCGGGGGCGGACACGCTGCATAAACATCGCAAGCGCGATTTCACGACGGCTTATGCCTTCGGCAAGCCGGGACTGGGCTTCATTAATCGCCGCTATGAGGGAACAGGCAAGTTTTACAGTACGGGGAAGGTGTTCAGTACGCCTACCGCCGAACGCGAGACGAAGGAGGAACGGGTGCTTCAGGTGAAGGAATCGCTTCGCCATGCGAAGCGGGAACGGCCGGGCACGTCGATTCCGCAAATTACGGTGCATGTCAACACGGTAGAGCAGGCCCGTGCGGCATTAGAAGAAGGAGCAGGCGTCATTTACCTGACGGGGGACGTATTCCAGCCGGATGGTCCGTTTAGCCGCAAAGACATCGAAGCCTTGACGGCGGATAAAGGGGACGCGGAGATTGTCCTTGGCATGCCCCGCATGATGAATGAGCTTCAGATGGAGCAGTACCATCAGTTTCTCAGCGCAGGCAAGGAGTTTAACCATTATGGTCTGGACGGCCTGCTTGCGACCAACATCGGTGCCATGCACAAGTTTCAAACCATCGGGCTGCCGCTGATCGCCGATTTCAGCCTGAACATCTACAACCATATGGCGGCTTCGTTTTATCAGGACCATTTTGGCATATCCCGAATCAATCCGTCCCTTGAGCTTCAGCTCCATGATTTGACGAAATTGCTGCGCCATCCGGAGATTCCCCTTGAGATCATCGTTCACGGCTCGCCAATCGTCATGTATCTGGAGCATGATTTATACGCCAATGCCGCAGAGTTCGAGCCCATAGCGGAAGAGGACAACCGTTTCGTGGATAACCGCCATCTCGTGCTGCTTACGGATAAAGGGGAGAACCCCGTTTACCGGGACGCCGCAGGGCGCAACCACTTGGCGCTGGCGAAGGAGCTGTGCTACATGCCGATCCTGAAGGAGCTGTATGAAGCCGGCGTCCATCATTTCCGCATCGAAGGAAAAACGTATACGACCGAGCAGCTTCGCAGCCTGGTGCGGTTATATCGTCAAGCTGCGTCGAACCTGGATGCATGCGGCAGGCTGTATCAAAGCATGGCACCGGTATACGCCGGGTTCACGCTCGGTTCGCTCCAATTCGGCCATTCCCTGGAACTTGAGCTGACGGAAGCATGAGATCCCTTAGAGACGGGGCAGGAAGATGATCCGATGCGAGGCACCGTTTTCCTCAGTCTCTATCACGGAACATGGAAAAACGGAAATAATCGAAAGAGGGGGAGCCTCCATGAAACATGAAGGCCATACGCATATCGGTCCGGAAGCCGTCGCTGCCAAGCGCCGGCGGTACGGCTATCCTTGCACGGCGCATTTCTACAGCGAACCGCCCCAGATCGTCGGCGGCAAGATGCATACGCTTTACGGCCATGACGGCAAAGCTTATGTCGACTTCTTCACGGGCGTGTCGGTGGTTGCCTGCGGCCACTGCAATGAAGCCATTACGGCGAGAACGATCGAACAGCTGCAGACGCTGCAGCATACGTCAACCATTTACCTTACCCAGCCGATGGTGGACCTGGCGGAGCGGTTGGCGAACGGCGTTCTGCCCGGCAACTTAAAGCGAACGTTCTTTGTGAACAGCGGCTCCGAGGCGAATGAAGGCGCGCTGCTCGCCGCGCGTCTGCACACGAAACGCCGCCGCTTCCTGGCGCTGGAATACGGCCTTCATGGGCGCACCTTCCTGACCATGAACGTGACCGGCATTCCGATGTGGCGTGCCGACGATTTCCTGGATGAAGACGTGGCTGCGTTTATTCCGCGACCATATGATCCCGGCATGGATCAGGATGCCGCTGCCCGCCGCTCCCTGGAGCCTTGGCGAGCGTGCTCGCTGCAAAGGGAAACAGCTTTGCTGCCATGATCGTGGAGCCGATCCAAGGCAACGGGGGCATGATCGTGCCGCCGGATTGGTATTTCCGTGAGCTGAAGGCGATGCTGGAGGAGTACGGCATTCTTCTGATTGCCGACGAAATCCAGACGGGCTGCGGCCGCACGGGACGCATGTTCGCGATCGAGCATTACGGCATCGTGCCCGATATTCTCACCATGGCGAAGGCCTTGGGCAATGGCGTGCCGATCGGCGCGTTCTGCACGACGGATGAGATCGCTGCCAGTCTGAATCGGCCTTCGGCTTCTACCTTTGGCGGCAATCCGGTATCATCGGCCACGGCGCTTGCCGTATTGGATTACATCGAGCAGCAGGGCCTGGTTGATCGTTCCCGGCACGTTGGCGGTCGGCTGATCGAAGGCTTGAGGGAGCTGCAGGGCCGATACGAGCTTATCGCCGATGTCCGAGGCAAAGGGTTTATGGCCGGAGCCGAAATCCGGGGTGCGACCGACGAGGAGAGCGCAGCATGGACGGATATTATTCTGGAGCGCATGAAGGATGAAGGCTTTATTATCGGTAAAAATGGGGTGGGCCGAAACGTGCTGGCCTTTCAGCCCGCCATGATCATCCCGGAGGAAGAGATCGAAGCGATGCTCCGTGCCTTGGATAAGGTGCTGGCAGGGTTATCCCAAACATAAACGAATGAGGTTGGATCCGGATGCAGATGATGTATAAAGTCGTTCATAAGACCAAAATGTTCGGAGAACTGGTGATGTTCTCCCACACGCTGTTCTCGCTGCCCTTTGCGATCATATCCATGGTCTGGGCCGCCGGCGGCGTGCCGTCATGGCATGTCGTGCTGTGGTCGTTGATTGCGCTGGTGGCCGCCCGCAACGGGGCCAATGCCTTCAATCGCGTCGTCGATTTGAAGTTCGACACGGCCAACCCGAGAACGGCGGACCGCCATATGCCAAGAAAGCTTCTGCAGCCTCGCGAGGTGTACGTATTTGTGGTCGTTAACTTTGCCGTCTTTATTCTCGCGGCCGGCATGCTGAATCCGCTCTGCTTGGTGCTATCACCGGCAGCGATTGTGCTGATCTGCACGTACTCGTACACCAAGCGCTTCACCTGGCTGTGCCATCTGTACCTGGGCTTTACGATCGCTTCGGCTCCGATCGGGGCATGGTTTGCCGTAACGGGGGAGTTGGCCTTCATTCCGTTTATCATCGGCACGGTCGTGATGCTGTGGATTGCGGGATTTGATATCATCTACGCCACGCAGGATATCGAATTCGATCGCAGCACCGGCTTATGGAGCATTCCCCGCGCGTTTGGATTCGAAGGCGGACTGCTCATTTCCAGAATGCTGCACGGGATTATGGTCATGCTGCTGCTTTCCCTTTACTTTATCCAAGGTTTGGGCTGGCTCTACTTGACGGGAATTGCCATCTCGGTGCTGCTGCTGGCCGTGGAGCATCGCATGATCAAGCCTTCCAGCCGCAGGCGGATGCAGCTTGCCTCCTACAATCTGAATCAGGTGATTAGTCTGACGATTCTGCTGTTTACTTTGGCGGATCAGTTTTTGCTCGGATAAAAAAGACTCCCTTCGACTGCCGGCCCGCATACTCGGGCTCGATGGCATTCAAAGGGAGTTTCGTGTTTATTGCCCGGCTTTCAAGATCGTAAAGCCGTAAGCAGGCAGCTTCACGGTCAGCTGGCCTTGCTTCGCGCTGAGGCCTTCGCCGTTCCACAGGTTCGTCCACTGGCGGTCCAGCACAGGGAGGGTCATCGTGTTGCCCGCCTTGTCGTTGTTGACGGCAATGAGGATCGTTTCATTGTCGTCCTCGCGCAGGTAAGCGATTTTGCCCCCGTTCTTCTCGGCCTTCAAAAATTTGAAGGTTCCCGTGCGGAGAGCGGAATGCTCTTTGCGGAGCTTAATGAGCGTTTGGTAGAAATGGAAGAGGTCTTTGTCGTGTTTCGACTCGTCCCACTCCATGCATTTGCGGCAGCCCGGATCGTGCCCGCCGTCCATGCCGATTTCGTCGCCGTAATAGATGCAAGGCGTGCCGAAGTACGTGAACTGGAACATGGCGGCCAGCTTCATCAGGCGTTTGTCGCCGTTCGCCTGCGTTAACAGTCTTGCGGTGTCATGGCTGTCCAGCAGGTTGAACATCACTTCGCTGGCCTGTCTTGGATAGCCGGCAAGCTGCTTGCCGAGCATGAACGAGAACTTCTCGGCATCGGCGGTACGGTTGATGAAGAAATCCAGTACGGCATTCGTGAACGGGTAGTTCATGACGGCGTCGAACTGGTCGCCTTCCAGCCAGATGGAGGATTCATGCCACACTTCGCCAAGGATGTAAGCATCCGGGTTGGCTTTTTTTACGACTTGGCGGAATTCGCGCCAGAAGCTGTGTCCCACCTCGTTGGCTACATCCAGGCGCCAGCCGTCGATGCCCGTTTCCTTGATCCAGTACTCCGCCGCCTTGAGCAGATAAGCCCGGACTTCCGGATTCTCCGTATTCAGCTTCGGCATCAGCGGCTCGAACGCAAACGTATCATAGGTCGGAATGCCATCCACCACTTCCAGCGGCAGGGAGCGTACGTAGAACCAATCCTTGTATTTGGAGTTCAAACCGTTCTTCTGCACGTCTACGAACGGGGCAAACGTTTTGCCGGAATGATTGAAGACCGCATCCAGCAGAACGCGGATTCCGCGCGCGTGGCACAGATCAACGAGTTTCTTCAGCGTGTCCTTGTCGCCGAACTGCGGATCGATTTCCATATAGTCTTCGGTATCGTATTTATGGTTTGTCGTTGCCGTGAACAGCGGCGTGAAATAAATCGCATTGACGCCGAGCTCGCTTAAATGGTCGAGATGGTCGATAACCCCTTGCAGGTCACCGCCGAAGAAGTTCTTCGGCGTCGGTTCGGCACTGCCCCAAGGCAAGGCGCCTTCCGGGTCATTGCTCGTGTCCCCGTTCGCGAAGCGTTCCGGGAAGATTTGATAGAAAATCGCGTCTTTGACCCATGCCGGCGGATGAAAAACGTCATCCGGATTGATGAACGGGTATTCGAACAGGCGGTCCGGATTGGCCGGCGGCTCCGTCAGGAAATCATATTCGGTCATCCAGCGCTTCTCGTCGCCCTGCTGCAGCAGGAAGCCGTATTTCAAGCGGCGATATGGTGGAGTTGCCTCACACTCCCAATAGTCGAACATTTCATCCGAGGACAGCTTGGTCATCGGAATGTATTCCATCGTTTGATCCCACAGGTACTTGTCGCCTGCAAGGGCATACACTTCGGTAAGGTCGTCCTTTTTGGTGCGGATTCTGAGATGGATGGTCGTGCCGTTATAAGCGTAGGACCAGTTTTTGCGCGGGCGGTGATAGATGGCTTCCAGAAACATCGATAATTCCTCCTTAAATAGTAAAATAAAAAAAGGCACAGCCAGGACTATGAATAGCCGAGGTTGTACCTTTGTAAGATAACATTGCCTTTAAATTATGAGGTTTGAATCGGGTTGCTTATGAATTCATTAGCTGATTAAAAATATACCACGCGTTCTGAGCGTATTCAAGCCCTAAGTACAAGCGGCAGATCTCCATGCTGCATCGAAGCCGGAACGACCAGGTTCTTTAGCGAGATCTTGCCGGGAGGGGCAGTCAAGAGGAAAGAGCCGGCATTTGTTGTATAATAAAGGGATAAGGGCAAGCCTGACAAGCAGATACGCAATGAGGAGGACAACATATATGCAATACGACGATCAGATGAAAAACCGGATCAAGCGGATTGAAGGACAGCTTCGCGGCATTTTGAAGATGATGGAGGAAAACAAGGACTGCAGGGAGGTCATCACGCAATTATCCGCTTCGCGTACGGCAATCGACCGGACCATTGGCGTTGTCGTAAGCTCCAATCTGGTGGACTGCGTGCGCAAGGCCGAAGCGAACGGCGAGGATACGGAGAAGCTTGTGCAGGATGCCGTTAATTTGCTCGTAAAGAGCAGGTAGGGGATGAAGGACGGGCGCGGCAAAGGCTAGGAAATTGGTAAACGGACAAAATGGGTAAAGATAAGATGACGGCTTTACTAAAAGGAGGGTACTCAGATGTCCGTGAATGAACGAATTTTACTAGCCAAGCGGCCGCAAGGCATGCCGGAGGAGTCGGATTTTACGTTTGAGGAGCAGCCTTTGCCCGTACCTCAAGCCGGAGAAGTCCTTGTACGGACCGTGTATTTATCGGTAGACCCGTATATGAGGGGCAGAATGAGCGATGCCAAGAGTTATGCCAAGCCATATGAGGTAGGGCAGGTTATCGCCGGAGGCGCAGTAGGGCAGGTCATGGAATCGACGGATCCGACCTATCGGGAGGGCGATTTTGTTGCAGGCACCTGGGGCTGGCAGCGCTTTGCCGCCGTACGCACCGGGACGCTGCGCAAGGTCAACCCGGATCTGGCACCCGTCTCGACCGCGCTGGGCGTGTTGGGGATGACCGGTTTGACGGCTTATTTCGGACTCCTGGATATCGGTCAGCCGAAGGAAGGGGAGACGGTGGTTGTATCGGGCGCCGCTGGCGCCGTTGGCATGATTGTCGGGCAGATTGCCAAGATCAAAGGGACCCGGGTGATCGGTATTGCCGGTTCTGATGAGAAAACCAAGTATCTGACGGAGAAGCTGGGGTTTGATGCAGCGATCAATTACCGGGCAGAAGATGTGGCTTCGGCTTTGGCGGAAGCTTGTCCGGGCGGGGTTGACGTCTATTTTGACAATGTCGGCGGCGAGGTGTCGGATGCGGTTCTGCGCCTGATCAACAAAAATGCGCGGATCCCGATTTGCGGCCAAATCGCGCTCTATAACCTGGAGAAGCCGGATACGGGCCCAAGAATCCAGAGCCTGCTGCTGACCAATACGGCACTGATGAAGGGCTTTCTGGTCGGCGATTACGCCAGCAGGTACAATGAGGCGCTGCAGGAGCTGGCCGAATGGCTAAGGGATGGCAAGATTCAGTACACCGAGAATATCGTCGACGGCTTCGACAAGACGATTGAGGCGTTTCTGGGGCTGTTCTCCGGAGAAAATCTCGGGAAACAGCTGGTGAAGGTAAGCGAAGAACAAAGCTGATCCTTTGACATACAAAAAATAAAAGAGTGTCGATTTCACGACTTCGCAAGTCTCCTCGGAGGGAGCTTTGCGGCCGGAAGGGCAATTGCCTCCCGGATGGCGTGATTTTCGGCACTCTTCTTTTTGCGCTTAACTAAGTTTCATGACTGGTTTACGCTGGAACATGTCCGCTATATCGCCGCCTCCGGCGTCATGAACTGCTGATACTGGCGGTACATCGAAATGCGCCAATGGACAATCATGCCGTAAGCCAGCATGAAGAACAGCGCCGCGGTCTGCGGGATGGAAATATGCTGTTCAATATATCCATGGAGCAGGAGCCTGACGGCCAGCAGGCCAAGCAGAATGTACACGAAGCTTTTCGATCTCTGCATGAAGATCTGACCGTCGACCTTCTCGAATTTGGTGCTGCGGATCAGTGGGTACGAGAAGATGAACCAGCCTACCAAAAAGGCGATTCCCGCCCACCATAAGGGGATGCGTACCTGCGGCTCAACGAACATCAGGAATCCGGTGCTCATCGCTACGGGAGGGATGATAATCTTCTTGACGGTTACGGGACGGTTGCTCGCCTTCATTCGAATGAAAATAACGGCCAGCGCCATAACCAGCATCGCAATCGTAGAGCCTATCTGAAGAATTGGGGAATCGAAATTAACCACAATTCAGACCTCTTTCCATAAATAAAATGACATCACAATGTGCTGCCTTATGATTATAGCACATTCTGATGCCAGGCAAAATCAGGCAGGCGCAGGAGGTACGGCCCTTCTAGCGCCGTCCGTCTTGAAGATGGAGCCCGGTGACGAAACTCCGGATCATGAAATCCAGGCTGTCGTCAACACTCAGATCCATGGCGAATTGGCCCGCGCGTTCCAGGGAAGAGAAGCCGTGGCATAGGCTGCGAAGGGTCCGTACGGCATGCAACGCTTCCGCCTCGCTGAGCTGGTAAGGGGCCAGGATTTGAAGCAGCAGCTCGACAATCTGATTCCCTACTCGCTGCGTCTCCTGCTCTTCGGGACGGACCGGCTGCAAGGCGGCTTCGTACAATCCGGGGTGTGTTCGAGCAAAGTCGACATAAGTAAGGCATACAAGGCGCAGGGCATCTTCGCCCGACCGGCCGGCGACAGCCTTCAGCAGTTCGTCATGGAGCGTCTGGAGGCCATGCCGCATCAGGGCGGCATGCAGACCGGAAAGCCCGTCTACGTGGTTATACAGGGAGGGGGAGCGAACGCCCAGCTTGGCTGCAAGCGCAGCCAGGGTCACCGCGTGAAGTCCCTCCCGATCCGCTAATTCGGCAGCGGTTTGAAGCAGTTGAAGCCGATCGATGCCGGGTCTTGGACTCATCGTGCATTCCTCCTCAACGTTGATTCGGCTTCCGCAACGGCCTGCTGCATGGCACCCGCCGGATTTCTCAGCATCCGTCCATGGCCGACAGCCAGAACGGCGGGCTTGAGCGCGGTAAGCATTCCGGCGCTTTCCAAGGCCTGCTCTTTGCTCCATGTGGCCATGGCAGGGAACGGAAACCATGGTTTCATGACTCCCGATACGGCCAATCCGCCACGCGTCTGCCAAGCATCGCCGGCGATCAGGATGCCGCTGCGCTCATCGAGAAACGCCATATGCCCCGGCGTGTGGCCTGGAGTCGAGATGGCCTTGAGGGAACCAATGGAGTCCCCGTCCTCCAGAAGAACGTCCGGAACGGTGGTCATGTTCTTCGGGATATCCCCGCGTATCGGCGTTTGCGGCTCTCCGGGCTGGAGCTCGGCATTTCCTTTCAGCAGCAGCGCATCGCGCCGCGAGATGCAGACCGAGGCATTCGGAAGCTCCTTCTTTAACCCGTCGAGCGCACCGACATGGTCGCCGTGGGCATGGGTCAACACGATCCGTTTAATGGGTTTTCCGATATCGGCCGCAGCCTGCAGGATTCCCTTTTGGGAAAATGACATCCCTGCATCGATGAGGGTAACCCCATCGCTTTCTTCTACTAGGTAAACGTTGATCGGAAAAAGGCGAGGAAGAAAAGAAATTTGAGTCACCTGTTCAATCGTCGTTTTTAACATAAAGCCGAACCCCTTTCGCTTAAAACTAATGTTATTAGTATAATAACTAATGATATTAGTTTTAGCAAGCCTGATTTTAACATTTTCATGAATAGAGCCTTTGAACCACTAAAATTTTTATATATTTACCAAATTTTGAGTGCAATATTCGTCGGTTTGCGTTACCATAAAGATAGATATACGGAAAAAAATGTAGGTTTTAGATGAAGGGTGAGGGGCGGACGATATGGATATGTTCAAACGCATCGTACTTCTGATGGTGATGTATGCCTTCTCCGCAGTTCTGTTATACGTAGCCAGCCAGCACACGCCATATCTGCTTCCTGTCATCTGGATCTCCGCTCTGATGCTGCTGTTATGCGGCATCGGTTATCTGGGATACCATTATTTCTTTAAAGGACGCAGAAGACGAAGTTAATTGGGACTGACATACAAGTCTGCCTTCCCCGGGCGGGCTTTTTTTGTGCATAAAAATAAAAAAACCGTTTGAATGGCACCGTAGTCTTTATATAGAGTGAAGTAAACAGCGAGGCAGGTCGAACGAGGGGAAGGTATATCGGATGTTGGAAACTAAAGAGCTGGCGGCTGCGGCATGCAGGGGAGACGAGGAAGCGTTCTATGCACTCGTCACCGAGCATCGGAGGCGCCTATACGGAATTGCGTACAGTTATCTGCATAACGAGAGCGACGCTTTGGAGGCATTGCAGGAGACGGTATGCCGGGCGTGGATGAAATGCCGGAAGCTGAAGCATCCGGAGGCGTTCGTCCCTTGGCTCATTCGGATATTGATTAACTGCTGCGTGGATGAACAGAAACGGAAAAAGCGCATGGTTCCCGTAGAAGAAGTGCGCAGCCGGGAGACGGCTGCGGAGATGGTCAGCGACAGCAAGCTGGATCTGGAGCGCGCGCTGAGCCGCATGAAGCCCAAATATCGCCATGTGCTGATCTTGAAATATTACCAGGACATGACGATCAGCGATATCGCGCATATTCTCGATGTACCGGAGGGAACGGTCAAAACCCGGCTGCATCAAGGATTAAAGCTGCTTCGGCAAAAAATCGAGCCAGGAGGTGCCGTATTCCATGTTTGAGAAGGAAGAGCGGATGCTGAACGAGATGAATAGGGATGCGGGGATCTACACGGCGGTTGTGTCCGATGAAGCATTGGATGCGGCCGTTCGAAGCGGAATGCGGAGAGGACGGCGCATGCAGCGGAGCCGGAAGCGGATGGCTGCCTTTTCTGCCGTGATCGCCACCGTAGCTGCCGCACTGCTGTTCGTGGTATGGGGCGGAGATGGAGGCATCGTGGAGCCGAAGGAGCAAATGGCGGCGCAAGGGCCGTACCCGCCATTGGCCGGGTTTGATCTCGGAGAAGATATTACGCTGAATACGGCTAACCAACACGGCATGATCCAGCCGGTGAATCAATCGGTGACCCGGGGGGATTATACGGTAACGCTGAACGGGATACTTGTCGGCTCCCAGCAGATGGAGGTGTTTTATACGATCCAAAACGATGCGGAGTATCACGCGGACCTAAAGCGGGTCGAGATGAAGCGTAAGGGCTCCAGCCAGTCCCTGCCATACAGCATCGGGTCGTCGGGTGGAACCCGGATTAAGCCCGGCCAAACATTCCGTTCCCGATCGGACATTCATATGGGCGAGAACCACTCCGTGCCGGAAGAAATGACGTTATCTTTTAGCATCGCCCCTTATACAACGAATACGGTGCATCAATCCTCGGCAGAAGGCGAGCAGGTTCTCGATATCGACGTATCCGTTGATATGGAGACCGTCCAAAAGTTTACCCGCACGATTCCGCTCAACAAAATGCTGCAGATTGAGAGTCAAAGGTTCTATTTGAAGGAAGCCGTGTTATCCCCTGCCGGCATCGTCTTGAAAGCGAACATCCCTTCGACCAATACGATGAAGGTATCCGGTTTATGGGACGTGTATTTGGAAACCGTGGTGAACGGCGAGCAGATCCGATTGAACAGCGATTCCGCATTTTTGCCTGGTGCGGGAGGAGGGGACATGACATACTTCTTCGACAGCAATATATTGGAGAATCCGGATTCGATCACGCTGAAAGCGAGCGGATTCCAAGCGGTGGACCCCTCCGAGATGAAACTTGTAGTCGATACGGATAAGAAGGAGATTCTTCGTGCACCGGACGGCGATCTTCGGTTCGGAGCGTACACGGGGCATACGCTGACATTGGAATACGAGGAGCGGGCTGACCGGCATATGGGCAGCGTATCGATTGAGCCGGAGTTCGTGGACGGGGAAGGGAACAAGCATACGATTAACGAGGACGCAGGTGGACTCAGTTCCTCGTCCCGATCCTCTTCGGATACCGGGAAAAGCCTCATCACGCAGTATATCCACCTTAAACCCGGGAATTACCCGCAGCCGCTCACGTTCACGTTAAGCAGCTACCCTGGCGTTATGGAGCAGGCATTCGAGGTACCGATTCGATGAGATTAGAGATGCTGAAAGCTCATCAGAATGACTATTGCGCCGAATGCAATTGTTACTTTGCCCATAAGTTTTAAGTACCATATTCTCAGATCGCTGGGCTCCGTGTCATCTCTCGTTCTTCTGAACCACCAAGAGTACGGGTTGCGGATGGCATATATGCCGATCCCGATGAGTGTCAGACCCATGAGCAGCACAGAAATGAAATCGAACATTTGATCAGCCCCTCTCTTAAGAGTTACTACGAATGGTTTTAGCAGTAAGTTCCGTTACATGAAAAATAGGATGGTCCGAAATTTAGGACACGAAAAAGGAACCGTCCCCGACCATGAAGGCCGGAAGGACGGTTCCTTTTTTCTCATTTATTTATATCCTGGATCATGGGTCGATGCCGCTATTCCCTGCGCTCGGTAGGGGAGCTTCCTGCCGGTCCTTTAGCATCCAGCAGCTCGATCAGAGCTTTGGGCACGCCGTTGAGGATCAGCCATTGGCGAAGCGTTTCGATGGCACGGATATGGCCGTTGCCTTCATCCCGCCAGGTCAGCAGCTCGACGACCTTAATGACGAGGAGCATCAGCTCCATTTTGTCATGCTCGGTTTGGTCTGCGCGGACTTTTTGGAATACGGCTTCTTTCTCCCAATCAAGCAATATCTCTTCCCCGATGGTCGGTCGCATGAGTGAATAGCTGTAATCGCACTGCGGGCAGTGAACCGTGGTGAACTGTTCGGATGTGAACGTAACCCCGATTTCCGTTTGACACTGGCGGCAGTGGAATTGGACTTGAATTGCCGAGTTCGTTTCCATGTCTATGTTGCCTCCTTCAAAGAGAAAGGTATCTACTTTTACCCAATAGTCGGTAACTGTGACCCATCTTCCCTTAAGGAGCTGTTTGAAACATGAAAAAGAATCGCCCTCAATGGGCGATTCTTTAAGGAAAAAAGTCAGCGTTTCCTTCTACTCTGCGAGCTCTTCACATGGGTGAACACATTGTAGAGGAAAGCAAGAACGCCCAGCGTTACCAGAACGCCTCCCACGGCAATGACCGGCTCTACCGATTCGATGCCGCTCATCAGCAGGGCAAGACCGATCATCATGACGGGCAGACCGATATTGTGCAGCCAGAAATGCACTTTGCCGGCAGTGGACTCCCCGGCAGCCGGGAACAGAACATAAATAACGCCTGCAAGAGCCAGGGACGCCCAGCCCAGAAGGTTGACGTGTGCGTGAACCGAGGCGTAATCGTAGCTGTGGGTGATCGACATGTACATGCCGAGCAGCACCCCGAGCACGAAGTAAACAGCAGCGATTTTGATTAATTTAATCCCCATAAAACCCCTCCTTTATGGATTACTATTATGATATATGTCACCTGGGGCGAAGTAGACCTAGACGGAGGAGGATTTAATTAAAGAAGGTGCAAAAAAAGAAACCGCGAATTTCCCTTGCCGGGAATTCACGGTTATTACGTAAGCTTTTCATGATATCCGCAATCTATTCAAGCTCCAGCACGTCATAGATCAGCCATTTGCCTTCGGTTTTCTTGAGCCAGTAGAGCGACGTCGAATAAATCGTTTCGCCGTCCGCATCATCGCTTTCTTCGGCATAAACGACGGCGTCTTCACCTTGGAAGAAGACCGTCCGGAGCTCCTCCGATTTGAGGTTGAAATTCACCTCATCGAAGATGCCTTCCTCAATGCTGGTTTGGAACATCTCGTGGAAGACCGAGTCCGGGTGAATAACGGACATGAGCAGCGGGCCATTCTCCTCATTGAAGCCCTTGTACTGAATGTCGATAGACTCCACGATGGCTTTCTGCTCCGCTTCCGGCACTACGGGACGAGCTTCAAGCAGTTTGTCTCCGAGGAAATATTCTGTCTCGTACAGGTTCAAATCATAGATTTTCCATGCGCCCGACGCATCCTTCTTCAGGAGATTCTCGTAATGGAGCGTAACATCCCATGCAAACGGCCCGCCGATGCGGTCTAGGCTCACACTGGTGTAGGCGTGGATCGACGTTCCGGCTACCGCTACATCCCATACGTCCGCGGATACATGTTTGTCGTTCTTGAATTGATCCTGATAGTTTTGCTTAACCTCCGCAAGAACGGGAGATTCGGGGTGGAATACGCTCATAACTTCGTCCAGTTTCTTGGCGCTTCCAGCCTCTTCAATGATATGGTAAAGCTTCTTCACCTCGTCTTCGGCTTTGGCGGTCGCACCCTCGCGGTCAATCTTGACGGTACGCGCCTTGGAATCCCACTTTACCGGGAGTCCGGTGGCTTCAGCCACAAAACGAAGGGGAACCAGCGTATTGCCGCCTTGAGTGAAAGGAGCGATCTGCAGCGTGGTTTTTGCGCCATTGACATAGGCGGTCTTCTGCCCGATCGTCATCTGCAGCTTCTGATCGAGATATGTACCCGTCACCTGCTTGTTCGCGCCGTTCCAATGGACCTTATAATCCAGGGCTTGGAACAAAGGGCGGAATTGAACGAAAGTGACTCCGTTCTTCATGATCGGCGCCGCCGCAAATTGAATTTCCCGGTTATCGAGATAGACCCTGATTTTCCCTTGATCCTTTGCCGGAGCGGCTTGGGCCGCGCTTGCGAACAAGAACAGGAAAGCGATAGCCAGTAGGCTGATTTTTTTCTTCAATGTGCTGTCATCTCCTTCAACGAATGATAGAATAGAGAGGTAATTGTGGTAATCGTACATGATAAAACCAATGGTAGCAATACATTTCTTTATGTGCAGTAATTGGTAGAGACAGCGCGGTGACGGCTTGCCGGAACGACTTAAAAAAAGGCGGTAGGCATGGGGCTCCGATGGGTAATACATAGTAAGAATCAGGCCGGGCCACCGGATCATTCATCAGACAAAGGAGTGGATCACATGACAGCAGGACAGGAACTGATATTTTACATAGGAACCTATGGTTCGGAAGAAGAGAATCGCATTCATTGGGGGGCGATGGATCGGGCTACCGGGGAGCTGCGCCTGTTAGGCGGTACGGCAGGCATCGAGAACCCGACCTATCTGGATTTCGATGACTCGATTTCCGTATTGTATGCAGCGAGCGAGAAGGGCGAAAGCGATGTGTCGGCTTATTCGGCCAATCTGGTCACCGGCGAATTGACGCTGCTGAATGTTCAGTCTACCGGCTCGTCCGGCGCGTGTCATGTATCCCGCACAACGGACGGGAAGCATCTGCTTACGACAGGGTACGGCGATGGACAGATTTCGGTGCTGGCATTGGAGCAGGACGGACGGGTCGGCGAGCTGGCCTCCAAGATCAAGCACAGCGGACGCGGCCTTCGCGATGACCGTCAATCGGAGGCGCATCCCCATTCGATATTCCAAGACCCGGTCAACAAGTATATCCTGGTCAGTGACCTGGGGATGGATGACGTGATTGTGTACCGGCTGGAAGACGGAAAGCTGGTGACCCACCGCGAGATCAGCCTGCCGCCAGGCTCCGGCCCGAGGCATGTGGCTTTTCATCCGTCTGGCAAGTGGGTATACGGCACGAACGAGCTGAACAGCACGGTAACGGCATACGCGAACGACGCAACGTTCGGGGATCTGAAAATATTGCAGCATATCTCGACCTTGCCGGAGGACGTCGTGATGAATAGCAATACATCGGCCCATCTGCTGGTATCTCCTTGCGGCCGTTACCTGTATGCCTCAAATCGGGGCCATGACAGCATCGTCCAATATGTAATCGACCAGGAAGCCGGTACGCTCCGTGCCGTCAACTGGGTGTCTTCCGGCGGCAAAACGCCGCGCCACTTCAATATACTGCCGGATGGCTTCCTGCTTACGGCGAATCAGGATAACGGATTGATCGCAAGCTTCCGGATCGACCCGGATACGGGGAATCTGGTCTCTACGGGCTATACGTTGGAAGTCACGCGCCCGGTGTGCATTTGTCCCGTGGAGAAGGCCAAAGCAAACAAACGTTAACTTATATGAAAGAAGAAGCAGCTTGAAGCCCCGGGAAGGGAATCAAGCTGCTTCTTTTATGCGTCTCTCCTTGCCCGCAGCGACGGACAAGGAACAAGGCGTCGAAAATTCTGTCTTCGTGTGTTTCAGCTAATGAAAGATTAACTGAATGAATCCTTAATGAGCAAAAATATGATTGCCGATCTGCAGCACTTGCGGCCTGGACCAGATCCAGTCGCTGGTCGCGGTTTTAGGATTGAAATAATACAGGGATTCGTAAGTCGGATCCCAGCCGCGAACGGCATCCAATGCGGCAAGATAGGCGGAACGGTTCGGCGTCAGCCAGTATTGTCCGTCATCCACGGCCGTAAAAGCCCCTTTTTGAAAGACGACGCCCCGAATGTCATTCGGAAATTCGCTGGATTGAATGCGGTTCATGACAACGGCCCCGACAGCAACCTGCCCTTTGTACGGCTCACCGCGGGCTTCGCTGTAAATGACTTTGGCCATGACGTCCATTTCGGATTGATTCAACGTATATTTTTTCAGCTGTCTCCAGGTTTGCGCACCGGTAATTCCATCGGCTGGCACGCCGTATTCTTTTTGAAAACGGCTAACGGCTGCTTTCGTGTTTGCGCCATATTTGCCATCCAGCGGCTGCGTGTAGAAGTCCAGCGTTTTCAGGCGATATTGAAGGTCCCAGACATCCCCGTTTTCACTGCCGGGCTTTAACAGCGGAGCGGCCTCCGTCGTTTGGGCGAATGTCGGCAGGATCAGAAGGACACTAAGGAAAAAAGCAGATAGGATTTTCCGTATTGGCTTTCTTATCGTGATCAACTCCTTTGGGGTAGAATTATAAGGTTGGAAACGGGTTCATACAACCATCAGTAAATGGAAATCCGCGCCGTGACTGCGTTTGTTGTACCAAAAATGGTTCTATGGTCCGAATGGTCCTAAACTTGAAATTTTTTGAAAAAAAGGTTTGACAGCAGAAGGGGGACTTATTACAATAGCAACATAACATACTAAACAGGTAGGAATTATAATATATTGTTCTCACCGTATCGACGGAGGAACGCTCGAAGAACAAGGGCAGGCACGGTTGCAAACCGGCTTGACTCTGTTCTGATGAGCCTTCCTCCGTCTTTTTTTGCCATGGGGCCTGTTTAGTAGAGAAGAATAGGGGGAGTGATCCATATGAAAAAGGTGTTGAAGCAAGGGGTTCTCATCGGATTAACAGTCATGCTGACGGCGGCGCTGACGGCTTGCGGCTCACAGAAAACAGAAACGGCCGCAACCGCCGGCGAAGCAACGCCTGCTTCGGGTTCAAGCAAGCCGAGCGTGGAACTGCTTAATGTTTCTTACGATCCGACCCGGGAGTTATACGATCAGTACAACAAGGCATTCGCGGCGCATTGGGAGAAGGAACAAGGCCAGAAGGTGACGTTTAAGCAATCGCACGGAGGTTCGGGCAAGCAAAGCCGTTCGGTTATCGACGGTTTGGAGGCGGATGTGGTGACACTGGCCCTCGGATACGATATCGATGCGATCCGTCAGGCCGGATTGATCAATGAAGGCTGGGAGAGCAAGTTTGAGCATAACAGCGCGCCTTACACCTCGACCATCGTTTTCCTCGTCCGCAAAGGAAACCCGAAAGGCATCCAGGATTGGCCGGATCTGATTAAGGAGGGCGTGGAGGTCATCACGCCGAACCCGCAGACCTCCGGCGGTGCACGGTGGAACTACCTGGCGGCATGGGGTTATGCACTCAAGGTTAACAACAACGACGAAGCGAAAGCACAGGAATTCGTGAAAGAGCTGTTCACCCATGTGCCGGTGCTGGACAGCGGCGCACGGGGAGCGACAACCACCTTTGTGGAACGCGGAATTGGGGACGTGCTGCTGGCTTGGGAGAATGAAGCCTATCTCTCGATTAACGAGCTGGGACCGGATAAATTCGAAATCGTGAACCCGTCCGTCAGCATTTTGGCAGAACCGCCGGTTGCCGTCGTGGATAAGAACGTTGACAAGCGCGGCACCCGGGAGGTGGCCGAAGCCTATCTGGAATACCTGTACAGCGAAGAGGGGCAGACGATTGCGGCGGAGAACTACTACCGTCCGACGCTTGCCAGCGTAGCCGACAAATACAAGGAGAAATTCCCGGCCATTGAATTGTTTACGCTCAAGGACGTGTTTGGAACATGGGAAGAGACGCAAACCAAGCATTTTAATGACGGCGGCATCTTTAATCAGATTTACGTGCCAGGCAGCTGATCGGCATAACCGCCGAAGGCAGGAAAGGATGAGTGGATATGACGGTACTCCCCGTACGGAAGCAAGGCAGAAATCATCGCAGGGTGCTCCCGGGTTTTGGAGTCGGCATGGGACTGACTGTCCTTTATATGAGTTTAGTTGTGCTCGTGCCGCTGTCGGCGCTGCTTCTTAATCAAACCGGATTGACCTGGGAGAAGTTCTGGTCGGTTGCAACCGATCCGAGGGTTCTGGCATCCTACCGGGTTAGTCTGACGACGGCGGCGCTGGCCGCATTGGCGGATACGATACTGGGGCTGCTGCTGGCCTGGGTGCTGGTGCGGTATGATTTTCCGGGCAAAAAATGGTGGGATGCCCTGATCGACCTGCCCTTCGCCCTGCCAACGGCCGTGGCGGGGGTGGCATTAACCGCGATCTATTCCGCGAATGGCTGGATCGGATCGCTGCTGGAGCCGCTTGGCATTAAGGCGGCGTTCTCTTCCTTGGGCATCACGCTGGCCCTAATGTTCATCGGCATACCGTTCGTCGTGCGGACGGTACAGCCGGTGCTGGAGGACGCGGAGCGGGACACGGAAGAGGCGGCAGCCACGCTAGGGGCAGGCCGGTGGCGCACGTTTTGCACCATCATTCTGCCGACTCTGATTCCGCCGCTGCTGACCGGGTTTGCGCTCGCTTTTGCCCGGGGGATCGGAGAATACGGCTCCGTCGTCTTCATATCGGGAAATATGCCGATGAAGACGGAGATTGCGCCGCTGTTGATCATGACGAAGCTGGAGCAGTTTGATTATGCCGGCGCTACGGCGGTTGCCTTGATTCTGCTGCTCATCTCTTTCGCGCTGCTGCTCGGAATCAATCTATTACAACACTGGACGCGGAAAACCGCGCGCTAGGGAGGGGGAACTATATGGCTGGAACCGTACCCGCTGCCGTCCCGGCAGGGAAACGAGGCACATCGCCCTCTCCGGCTGCAGCGGAGAAAACCTGGGTGAAATGGACCTTCATTAGTTTGGCTGGCCTTGTGCTTCTGTGGCTTATTGTGCTGCCGCTCGTCACGGTGCTGTCCGAAGCGCTTAAGAAGGGATGGGAGGTCTATATCGCAGCCTTGTCCGATCCCGATGCCTTGTCTGCGCTCCGGCTGACCTTACTGGTGGCGGCCATTGCGGTACCGCTGAATTCGATATTCGGCGTCATCGCGGCTTGGACGATAACGAAGTTTCGCTTTAAAGGCAAAAATCTGCTGATTACGCTGCTGGATTTGCCGTTCGCGGTATCGCCGGTTATCGGAGGCCTCATCTTCGTGCTTATTTTCGGCCGTCAGGGTTGGTTCGGCCCTTGGCTCGAAAGCCATGATATCAAGATCATATTTGCCGTGCCCGGCATCGTTCTGGCTACGTTATTCGTTACGTTTCCTTTTGTGGCCAAGGAGCTGATCCCGCTGATGGAGGACCAAGGGACGAAGGAAGAGGAGGCGGCTGTAACGCTCGGCGCCAAGGGCTGGCAAATCTTCTGGCGGGTCACCCTGCCCAATATCAAATGGGGACTGCTGTACGGCATCATTCTGTGCAATGCCAGGGCCATGGGCGAGTTTGGGGCCGTGTCCGTCGTATCCGGCCATATCCGCGGAGAGACTAATACGCTGCCCCTTCATGTCGAGATTTTGTACAATGAGTATCAGTTTTCGGCATCGTTCGCGGTGGCCTCCTTATTGCTGTTGTTAGCCGTGATTACGCTGCTGCTTAAAAATTGGTTTACGCGAAAAAATGCCCATTGACAGTCGTTTCCAACCCATGCTAAGGTTAATTCATACTATATAGGTTGGAAAAGAATGAATAATGATCGTTTACATTGTAAATGTGTCTTCGGCTAATGAAGATGAGTGAATAAATGAGGGCTTTGCCCGGTGAGGAGGCGTATCCATGGCTAAACCATTAAAAGTGGATGAAATGTGGCTCGAGCGCATAGCAAGCCTGCTGAACGACATGGAATTCGGTTCGCTGCAAATCGTAGTGCATGAGGGTCAAATCGTTCAGATGGAACGAACGGAGCGCAAGCGTTTCGAGAATACGGCCTCCGGAGCGGTCAAGACGTCAGGATCGTCCCGGGCATCCGGCCAACAGCGAAGAACGAATACAAGATGACCAAGCAAAAGCTATCAGGTACCGTAAAAAGAACTTCCGCCAGATAACTGAAGTGCAGCCTGTCCAGTCGACATGGGTAAGACACCACGGGTGTTGACCAAGTAGACCAGGGGAACGCGCTTTGGGAATCATGCGGGAGTTCTTTTCTATTAGAGATAGAGTATATGAATAATACAAACAGCCCGGCCGTTGAATCGGTCGGGCTGTTTGTTAATCGTATTCATGTATCAGGCATCTTATCGCGACCGGAGCGGGCTGCTGCCGATCTCCGGCTCGCCTGCGCCTGTTGTTTCGCTTAGAGGATCGTGATCCCCGGCGGGATGAAGGAACTGCTCCATCAGCTCCGGATGGCCGGCATAGGGCCGCTCACGCCGCTTACGGGTGGCCGTTACCCGGAAACCCGCCAGATAGAGCAAGCATTGGGTAGCCAGAACGTAAGGCGAGGCTTCGCCGCCGATCAGATTAAATAAGGCCGAAGCCACAATCAGCAGATGCAGCACGGTATAAATCATGCCATGCGTTTTTCTTCTCGAATCCATCAATAAACGGTAGAAAGAGATCGTGGCAATGATATTGGAGAGCCATAAACACCAAACCTCGGGGCTTGCCCAGGCCGATGTTTGCCTGAGTTCCTCCGCAAGGACCGCCGTCCATAGGAGTGCGGCACCCAGTGAAAGGGCAGGTACGGCAGGTTTTAGGAGCAGCCACAAACCCATCCCCCAGCCGGGCTTCTCCAGCCGTCCAACCAGCTCGTCGCGCTCCTTCATGAGTCTGTTGATCTCGCGGTCCAGCAGCTTGTGAAGCGTCGTCAATCGGGATTCATCGCGATCGCTTAGAAAAATATCCATTTGTTCGTGGAGCTCACGCGTCAACAGGTCAGCGGATTTGCATTCCTGCAGAAGCCGGATCAGCAGATCCTCGGGGACGGCCGTCCGGGTCGGTCGATGGATCAGCGTGCCGAGAAGCCCTGCCAGCCTGGCGTAGACCGTCAAGGTCTGACGAATGCGAGCGAGCGAATCCTTGCGTGCACCGAGCAGCCGGGACGCACTGTATATGTACAGGCCCGCAAATACCGCAGTGGCAAGAAGCGCGGCCACGAGCCCGTCCAGCGAGCCAAAGATATCAACCATCCATTCCGTAAGGGACAAGCGGATCCCTCCTTCAATATTCTACCTTTCACTATTGCACAAGAAGGAAGGGATTTCAAGCCGATTCGGTAACAGGCAGCTATAGAACTCATGGGGGTTGCGTATAACGTTACGTCATAGCTTATAGTCGCCTTAGGAGGGGATTAAAGTGAAACGAAGAAAAGGATGGATTATCTTGGGTAGCATTCTCATTGCGATACTAGCTATACTGACGGTAGCAGGCTTTCTATTCAGAGATGACGGGTCGTTAAGCGGTTTTGTTACAGAGGATGGGCAGAAGGAATATGCGGCGGCTTATGAGGAGGCGATGAGTCACTTGCCAGAACCGGTTGCGTCGATCAAGGTTCATACCGATTTTGGCGTGGTTCAGCTCTACAAGTTCCAGGGGAGCGATACGCCGCACAAAACGCCTTTGTTGCTGCTTCCGGGAAAGGGATCTGCTACACCCATGTGGGAGGCCAATCTTAGCGGCTTTTTAGAACACCGGCCTGTATACACCGTTGATTTGATAGGAGAACCGGGTTTAAGCACAGAAACCAGACGGATTGAAACCGCTGCGGACCAAGCAGCATGGTTAGGGCAAGTATTGGATCAGCTGCCGGAATCAGAGATCCACTTATTAGGGCTGTCGTTCGGCGGGTGGAGTGCGGCGAATCTGGCGCTCAAGCATCCGGAGAAGATTCACTCGCTCATATTGCTGGACCCCGTCTATGTGTTCGGCCCCATTCCATTGAAAATGATACTGGCCTCCATTCCGGCGACGGTGCCCATGGTGCCCAAGCCGATCCGGGAGAAAATGCTCAGCTATATATCCGGCGGGGCTGAAGTCGATGACAGCGATCCGACCGCCAAATTAATCGAAACCGGTATGCGGACATTCAAGAGCAAGCTGCCCATGCCGGAAGCCATCCAGCCGGAACAATTAGCTGAGCTGACGATACCGGTGCTCGGTATTTTAGCTGGACAATCGACGATGCACCATGCTGAAAAGTCGTATCAAACGGGGATGGATGCCTTGAAAGACCCTAATAGCGAGATGGTTTTATTTGAAGAGGCCTCGCATGCGATTAACGGGGAATACCCTGAAGAGTTACTGGAAACGATAGAAGCCTTTTTAGCGAAAATCGAGTAAGGGACAGGAAGGGATGGGTTCATGGGGAAAAAATATTCCGTAAAAGAAATCAGCCGATTGTCGGGAATAACACCGCGAACCATTCAGTACTACGATAATGAAGGGATTCTTAAAGCGGAGCGAGATGAGCTGGGGCATAGAGTATATTATGATAAACAGCTGTATGTACTTGAGCAGATTATGTTCTATAGAGCCATCGGTTTCTCTTTAAAAAAGATCAAAGAACAATTGATTGTGGGCACCGAGGAGCAGGATATCGAGAACATTCTAGATTACCAGGCATCGGTCCTTTATTCACAGAAAGAGAGCATCCAAGCCAAGCTTGACGGATTGCATGTGGCAAAGGAAATGATGAAAGAAGGGTACAACGTACCCTGGGAGCTGTTAGCCCATCTTATGCGTTCGTTGAATGAGGTCGATATGTCGGCTTGGAAAGAATACGAATTTTCCGAGGAAGACGCGCGGCTGTTTCAAAAAGTATTTGACTCTGAGCAGGCGGTATTGGATTTTTACAATACGTTCAGAAAAATATCGCTGCAAGCTGCAGCTTATAAGGCCTCAAACGTCCCCATCGAGTCCCGTTTAGCCAGGGCCTTAGCCCAAGAATGGCAACAGATGGTTCAACGTGTGACCCATGGCGACGAACGGATCCATGCTGCCTTTTTAGAGGTCGATAACAATCGGGATCAATGGAACGCTGGAGAGCGTCAGCTTGTAATGGAAGCAGAACAATATTTGCAGGACGTCATAGAGCGCTATGCTGATCGTAAATGAGCCGCATGCTGCCCGGGTTCGCTTCCAGTGCAGGAAGCTTGATCGTATGCTACTATTCATGACGGATCGGTTTTTCTCTTGGTAAACAATGTTTCCTCAAGGTAACAAAAGGGGCCGAGCCGCATATAGTATATGAATAAGACATCGAAGAGAGGGAGGGGCCGGGGTGATGGAAGTGCAGGTAAAAAAAGCGCCGCTTCAACGCGCGAAAATGACGGTCGGTTATGTACTGCTTCTCATGTTGACGGTTTGAAGGCGATCAGGCCTTTTACCCGAAGGAAAGGATAAGTTCCTTCATCTAATCATAAAAGATGGCGCCAGAGGACACACCCTCTTGAAACGCCATCTTTTTTTAATGCCATAATGTAAGGATCGCAACGTTATCGATCGGAGTCATGAAGTTCCTTCCAGTACCTGTAGTCGTGAATGGCGAACCCGGAGAAGGAAGGGTGCTTTTCCGCCTTGGTGCATACCTTGCTCAGCTGTTCCTCCATATAGGCCGTGCCTTCCTCGAAAAAGGTAATGTAAGCTCCCTCATTGCTGGACTTGGTCTCCACGGCAATCAGGGCCTCCTTGCCGAGTTCGTCGGCTTCCTTTAGCTCGGTCGCGGCGAGGTTGTATATGTTATCCGCTTGATCGCGATAGGCCATAATGACGATCTGGTCGAACTGCTTGATCATCCAGCGGCTGATCGACATCGACTGATCCGGCAGCCGGTAGGTATGCAGCCAGAAGGTCATGTCGGAGCCGATCGGCAGATTCAGCTTGTGCGCTTCATCGACCAGATAACGGACGCTCGCTTGCCACTGCTTAACGACCGAGGACTGGTTCGTTTTCCATTCGGCCAGCACATGCGGCTCGATATCGACATGGATGCCGGTGAAGCGCTCATTCGGGGCAGCGGACGCTTGATATTCGGCGGTCCATTGAATAAACGTCTCCAGCCGGTGACGTTCCGATTCCAGCGCCCAGTTCGGCGCCCCGCCGAGGACGTGGACCTCGATCCCTTGCACTCCTGCTTGGCGGATAAAGCTGCGGTAATACTCGGGACGGACATCGCGGTTCATCTGCAGGTAGAGCACGTTCACTCCCTGGCTGCCGGCAAAGCTCAGAATGTCATCGGCGGAGTCTTTGATTTGCGGGGTATCCCAGAACCAGGTTGCCTTCTGGCTGGGTTTCGCTTCCGCGGCATCAGGATGAAGGGACAGACTGCTTAGCAGCAGCAGGCCGCCGGCGAGACAGAGAGCCAGCAAGCGGACGTATTGTTTTTTCATAGGATGGATGTTCTCCTTTTCATTACGATTTAAACATAAGCATTAGGACAATCTTCGACAAGCGTATACCATTAGTATTGCGTTAGAAGTCATTACGCCAAATATATATTTTCATAAATGTGCACTTATGTATTCTATCGGTGAAAACAATATCGCAATTCATAGGTCTAAAGATCTAATGTTTTGAGGAAAAATGAATAAGTGGAGTTTGAAGAGGTCTGCAAGGGGATAAGTAAATAGGAGGTGCGATCGACCAAGTACGGCTATACGCGGCACCGGGTGTTCATACTACTACTTAAGATATAAGAGAACCATTCCCCATCCTGGGTGATGTAGTATAATTTTTAAACGAAGGAGCGATGAACATGAAGGTAGCATTGATTGGAGCAAGCGGGACGATCGGGAAACGCATTACGGAAGAAGCGCTGCGCCGGGGACACGAGGTAACGGCGGTGCTGCGTAATCCGGATCGCCTTGAAGCGGAGCATGAGCGATTACAGAAAGTCAAAGCGGATGTGATGGATCCTTCGTCATTGGAAGAGGCTGTTCAGGGACACGATGCCGTGATCAGCGCTTTCGGTCCGAAGTTCGGCCAAGAAGAGGAGCTTGTAGCAGCCGCGCGGACCATTGTGGAGGGAACGAGACGCGGCGGCGTAGCCCGCCTGTTGATCGTTGGCGGCGCAGGCAGCCTGATCGCCGACAGCGGGGTACCGCTTATGGAAACCCCGGAATTTCCGGAAGAGATCAGACCGCTTGCCCGTGCGCATGCGGATGCTTACGATCTTTATAAGGAAAGCGATCTGGAATGGACGTATATCAGTCCGGCGGCCATCATCGAGCCGGGGAAACGTACCGGACAATTCCGGATCGGCATGGACCGCCTGGTGACGGATGAGAGCGGAAGCAGCCGGATCTCGGTTGAAGATTTTGCGGTAGCCGTGATTGATGAGCTGGACGATCCGCAGTTCATTCAGTCCCGTTTTACCGTTGCTTATTAATCGACAGGCATCAAGCGAAGTCGTCAGAGCGTTTGGGTAGGATATATCGAAGCAAAGGGGAGAGCTTGGATGTATGTTGTGACGTCCGAACAGATGAGGGCACTCGATAACTACGCGATTCGCCGCATCGGCATTCCGGCCATCGCGCTTATGGAAAATGCGGGTAAAGCGATTGCCGAGGAAGTCCTGAAATTATGCCTGGAGCGTCATGGCGCGAGCCAGTTACCGTCCACGGCGGCCGCTCGGACATGCGGAAGCGATCAAGCCTACTTGCCGGAGGATGAGAGGTGCGACCGGCCGACTTCCTTATTGGATTATTCGGCAGCGTCAGAGGGCCCTTTCACCGGAAATGAGCGGGTTATCGAGATGAGCCGCCCGTCGCCTGTCATCGACGGAGACGCGCGATTGCCCACCGCGCTGGCGGCGCAGGAGCACTGGCTCATTCTGGTGGGCAAAGGCAATAACGGCGGCGACGGCGTGGTCGCCGCACGGCATTTGCGTGACGCCGGCATAAGCGTCACGCTGCTCTACGCCGCCGAGCCGTCCGCGCAAGCCGGCGAGGCGGCAGTGCAGCGGGATGCCGCGGCAGCGCTCGGCATCCCGGCTCTGGTCCACGGCCGTGCCGCCGTGGACTACGGCGCGTACACCGGCATCGTGGACGCGCTGCTCGGGACGGGCGCGACGGGCGCGCCCCGCGGCGCTTACGCCGCGCTGATCCAGGCCGCGAACGACAGCGGCCTGCCGATTGTGTCCGCCGATATTCCGAGCGGACTGGACGCCGATACCGGCGCGCGGCACGAGCCGTGCATTTCGGCCGCGGTGACGGTATGCCTCGCTTTCCTGAAGCGAGGCTTGGTGCAGTACCCCGGCGCCGGGGCGGCGGGCCGGGTGGTGGTCCGCTCCATCGGCATTCCGGCATCGCTGTGCCGGGAACAGGGCGTCGGCACGCATCTGCTTACCCCGCATGTCCTTCGGACGGAGCTGGGCGCCGACGTGTCGCGCCGCCGCGCGCCGGACGGGCATAAGGGCACCTACGGCCACGTCCTGACCGTAGGAGGCAGCCGCACGATGAGCGGCGCAGGCCTGCTCGCTTCCCGGGCGGCGCTCCGCGCGGGCTGCGGCCTGGTGACCTGGGCGCTCCCTGCCAGCCTGGTGCTGCCGCTGAGCGGAGCCGCGCCCGAGGTGATGCTCGCCCCTGCGACAGAGGAGGAGAGCGGCGGCTGCTGGAATGAGGCCTCCGCGGAGCAGGTCCTGTCCCTCGCCAAGTCCCGCGATGTGCTGGCCGTAGGTCCGGGGCTTGGCCGCTTCGAAGGAGACGACAGGTGGCTCCGCCGACTGTGGGAAGAGTGGGAAGGGCCGCTGGTGGTGGATGCCGACGCGCTGAATATGCTGTCTGCGGCTGGCGATTTCAGCGCCTGGAAGCCGCGTGCCGCGGCCACGGTGCTGACCCCGCATCCCGGGGAGATGTCCCGGCTGCTGGGCATTCCTACTGCCGAGCTGCAGCGGGACCGGATCGGTGCCGCCGCAGGGTTCGCCACCGGGCACGGGGTTACCCTCGTGCTCAAGGGGGCGCATACCGTCGTGGCTTCGCCGGACGGACAAACCTACATCAATACAACCGGCACCTCCGGCATGGCGACCGGAGGCACCGGAGACGTGCTGACCGGCATCATTGCCGGCCTGCTGGCGCAAGGGCATGCCGGTCCGTCTGCAGCCGCGCTTGGCGTGTGGCTGCACGGCCGTGCCGGCGAGCGGGCCGCGCGGCATCGGGGGCATCCCGCCTCGGTCATCGCCGGGGATGTCATCGAAGCGCTTTGAAGCAAAGAGCAAGGGCCCTCATCAGAGGGCCCTTTTTCCATGGGAAGAGGCTATAGCTCTTGAATCAGATCACCCAGCACAGCAGGGGAACGGCCAGGGCAAAGAACGGGGTGGCCAGCGAATTGCTGGAGAATGCATGCTTTCCCCACAAGAACAGAAGCAGCGTCAGGGTTCCGGCAGCGGCACGGAGCCAGAGCTGCTCCGGATGACCGCCCGTGAACAAGGCGAAGAACAGAAAACCGACCGCTCCATACACGGCAGCCTGTTTCCCCTTATGCAGCGAAGGCAGGAACGCGAGTATGGCATCGGCCGCGAGAGAGGCCGTCAGCGCGTAACCGTACACCCAGTGTTCTTGCGGCATGTAAAGGCCTAACCACTCCGAGGCCTGATCCGCGCCGGACGGCCACGCCCAATCCAGCAGACTCAGCAGCAGCACGACGATACCGGCGCTGGCCAGCTTGTTTAATGCATAAAACCCCATGTCCATCCGGGCGGACCGTTTGGGAATTCCGGTGTTCATTGTACACATCCTCTGCACGTTATTCGTGGAATCCTCGGATGCCTGCGGCATCCATGCTAGCTGGTTACCATCTGCCCTCCGTTGACGTGAATAGCCTGACCCGTGACAAAAGAAGAAGTGATGGACGATGCCAGGTAAACATAAGCGGGTGCCAGCTCATAAGGCTGTGCGGCTCGCTTCATCGGCGAATTCGTTCCGAATACGGCAACCTCATCGGCGGAGAAGCTGGAAGGGATGAGCGGCGTCCAGACCGAGCCTGGCGCGACGGAGTTGACGCGGATGCCCTGATCGACCAGCGAAAGGGCCAGGGATCGGGTAAGGGAAACGATGGCGCCTTTGGTTGAGGAATAGTCGATGAGCTCCTTTAAACCGTCATAGGCCGTAATGGAGGCCGTGTTGATGATCGACGCCCCTGCTTTCATATGGGGCAGCGCAGCCTGGATCATGAAGAAGAACGGAAAGATATTCGTCTGATAGGTGTGATGCAGCTGTTCTTCCGTAATGTCCAGAATGCTGCGCTGCACATACTGGACGGCATGGTTGTTCACGAGAACATCCACTCTGCCGAAGCAGGCGATCGTCTCATTAACCACGGCTTCGCAGTTTTTTTTGTAGCGCAGATCGATCTTCATTAAGAGGCATCGTCTGCCGAGCGATTCAATCCGCTGCTTCGTCACTTCCGCATCCGAAGTCTCATATAAGTATGGGATGACCAGATCGGCACCTTCCTTGGCGAAGGCAATGGCGGCCGCTTTGCCGATACCGCTGTCCCCCCCGGTCACAATGGCGATTTTGCCATCCAGTTTACCGCTGCCCCGGTAGGCGGGATCTTCGCTGATCGGACGCGGCGACATCAGGCTTTCAAGGCCCGGCTGGCAGTTTTGATGCTGGGGAGGGAAAGCGATGGGCTGTTCTTTGCATTCGGTTTTGGAGCCTACGTATGGAATGGGCTGTTGGGGATTCATTTCATTCCTCCTTTGGTATACGGGATGTTATTCATGGAACGTCGATGCTTTATCTCTATGCATTCGCCCAGTCCAGGGTGCCGGTTGTGAACAGAATAGGTGAAAGGTCGTGCGCAAACGCGCGGGTTACGGATTTTTAACGATGTCCTTTGGGCTATTGTGGTAAAATATTTCCAAATTCATCAATACGGCCAAGGGGGCACGGTCACGGATGAAACCCGTCAAGCGTTCAAAATTCCGCCTGTGGGCAGGCAAGCAGTATTTTACGTACCGGCGTTATTGGGCATGGATGAGGAAGAGGGGCGGCATCGCCCGCACGCAAAGTCCTGAGCTACTGCGATATTCGGTGTTCACACACCAAACCCCGCTGAAACGCCAGCTCAAGGACGTTGATATGTGGTATCAGCATCATAAGGTGATCAACCTGCGTCTGGCCGTGCGCCATCTGGATGGACTGCTGGTTCGTCCGGGAGAGACGCTGTCCTATTGGAGGAGCATTGGACGCCCGACCCGCAGGAAAGGGTATGTCGACGGCATGGTCCTGTTCTATGGAGGCTTTAAGGCCGGCGTGGGCGGAGGGCTGTGCCAGCTGTCCAACCTCATATACTGGATGACGCTGCACACCCCTCTGGAAGTGAAAGAACGGCATCGGCACAGCTATGACGTATTTCCGGATGCGAACCGGACCCAGCCGTTCGGGAGCGGCGCTACGTGCGCCTATAATTATTTGGACCTTCAGATTTATAATCCGACGAACGATACATACCAGCTGTCGGTATATGTATCAGAGGAGGATTTGATCGGGGAATGGCGATCCAGCGCCGCTCCGCTGCATCGCTATGAAGTATATGAGCGGGACCACCGCATTACCCAGGAAGTTTGGGGAGGATATGCGAGGCATAACGTCATTGGACGCAAAGTGTTCAACAGGGAAGGCGAACGGATTCGGGATGAGTGGATTACCGAGAACCATGCGCTCATGATGTACTCGCCGCTGCTTGCCGAACAAGGAAGCGTGACGTCCTGATCAAGGGAGGGGCCAGGTGCCGATCTTAAACCGTATTCGCATGGGGAGCCCTGTTCGTGATCGGTTAAATGAAGCGGGCAATGGAGAACATCGGTTTGACGCATTCTGCCGGATTGACAAAAGCGCGGACACATTGATACGATGATACTAATTCTGACAAGTTTGCTCTGATTTATGCTGGTTGATGTCGGGTGCAAGAGCGACTGCTGACCGGAAGACTTTGCCGTATCCTGTAAAGTCTTTTTTTTCTGAGATTCAGGCTATGGCGGTCTGACTCTATATCGAGAGGACCTTACATAGCGATCTGATGGTGCGTGGATGAAATGGTGACATTATAAGATAAGCTGAGGTGAACAATGATTATGGCGAAAGCTGTTATTATTAACGGGAGCCCTACAGCCGGATCCCGATTGAATGCGGTTATGGATTTTGCGGAGCAGGCACTAACTGCTGCCAATTTCGAGGTGAGCCGGATCGACGTGGCCGGGCTGCCGCCCGAGGATTTGATTCATACGAAGTTTGAGAGCGAGCATATCGTCAAAGCCAACGGACTTGTGGCCGAGGCCGATGCCGTGATTGTGGCAAGTCCGGTTTATAAAGCTTCGTTTACCGGCGTGCTTAAGACATTTTTGGACCTGATTCCGCAAAAAGGCTTGGCTGGCAAAATCGTGCTTCCGATGTTCATTGGCGGCAGTCTCGCGCATTTGCTGGCGATTGATTATTCGCTCAAGCCCGTGCTTTCCTCGATCGGGGCCCGGCATATTCTGGGCGGCGTGTACGCCGTGGATGCCCAGGTGGCGCGTACCGAGGATGGCGGGTTTGACGTAGCGGAAGTGCTTCAGGAGCGTTTGGCCTCCGCGATGGAGGAATTGATTGAAGAAACCCGTTACCGGACAGAACGCGCATAGGGATAGCGTGAGTGACGGCAGGGGTGTTCTAGCGATATAGATCATATGGAGGGATACCATTTGCAAAAGCTAGTGTTTTTTGTCGGCGTGGCCGGCACAGGCAAGACAACCGTAGCGAAGAAGCTTGCAGTCCGCATACCGGCTGCATTCCTCGACCGTGATACGGTGGGGGGACGGTTTGTCGAGAAGTTCCTGGAGAGCAACGGACTGGATCCGAACGACCGCGATTCTTCCTTCTATAAAGAGAATCTGCGCGATCTGGAATATGATACGACCAAGGATATTTGCATCGAGAACCTGGGTGCCGGGCAAAATGTCTTTATGATCTCGCCGTTCACGGCGGAGCTCAAGAACCGCGAATGGATTGAAGAGGTCATCGCATCCGCGGGATTAACGAAGAACGACGTTGACGTGAAGGTCATCGTGGTTGCGCTCAAGGACATGGATTTGCAGAAGGAGCGGATCATTGACAGACAGACCGAGCGGGATCAGTGGAAGCTGGATCATTGGGACGACTTCAAGAAGCGCGTAGATTTCGTTCCGGAAGTGAACTGGGATATTCCGCAAACGTCCATCAAGGTGTTTGATAACAGCGGCGATCTGACGGAAGAGAAGGTCGAGGAGCTCTATCAATTTATCGTAAGCGAATAGTAAGTATATCGTAACTACAGATTCAATATCGGATGAAAAAGTGCGTCATTCCAGGTGCCGGCAAGCCCTGTGATGGCGCATTTTTTTGAATATCGGGGCATCTTCGATTGCTTCAAGGAAGCGGTTTGCCTGCTATCGCAGCAAACAGCGGGCTGCTCGGATTCGTTGTATGTCCAAGAATGCGTTCTATGGAGAGCGTGCAGCCTGCATCGAGATCCTGAATTGGAACCGAAGCCGGAATGTTATATAGTAGACTTGTCATGATCGGTTAACGTAGATTTCAAGGAGGGAAAGCGGTTGGATAACTCGGCTATGCTTGCCTATCTTCGAAGCGTTGTGTTAATGAGGGATCGCATCCCGTCATTTAACGAATACCCCTTTAATTTGCCGGCCGTAGCGGCTATGGACGGACTTCGCTTTCATCCGAAGGTCACTTATATCGTGGGCGAGAACGGAATGGGCAAATCCACGCTGCTGGAGGCGATTGCCGCGGCCCTCGGGTTCAATCCGGAAGGAGGGACGCTCAATTTCTCCTTCTCGACGGAGGAGACCCATTCCAGGCTGTATGAATATATTCGAACCGTCCGGGGCGCACGCAAACCGCGGGACGGGTTTTTCTTCCGGGCGGAGAGCTATTATAACGTCGCCAGCGAAGTGGATGCACTGGAGCGGGAGCGTCCTGGACTTTATGATTCCTATGGCGGCAAATCGCTTCACCAGCAGTCGCACGGAGAATCCTTTTTTGCCACCTTTTTGCATCGGTTCTGGGGGAACGGGCTGTACATCATGGACGAGCCGGAAGCGGCCTTGTCGCCGTTTCGCCAAATGGCGCTGCTGAGGCGCATCCATGACCTGGTTCATGAAGACTCGCAGTTTATTATTTCCACGCATTCGCCGATTGTCATGGCTTATCCGGATTCGATCATCTACAAGCTGACATCCGAAGGCGTGGAAGAGACGACCCTGGAGGAAACGGATCATTACATGATCACGAAGGAATTCGTGAATCGCCGGGAAGCCATGCTTCATGAATTGTTTGCAGATGATGAGGAATAAACGGGAAAGATAAGGGCTCGCGGATCGCTAGATCTTGCGAGTCCTTTTTGCATTGGGGGCCTGTTATTGTACTGACCGTTTCCTGCCAAGGCATGAATAAGAGATTTCTCTCCATAGATGCTTCTGATTTTAAGAATTAGAATGGTTCAATGTCTCGAAATAAACTTTGAATAATTTAAGTAATTAGTCCATTATACCTCGATAATTGGGATGAATCAGAATGAAAATCATGAAAATGGTGTTTACAAGTTAGAATCATTGAACTAAAATAAGAACGAGGTGAAATGCTCTGGAGAACGGAAGAGAAGCAAGCGTGGAGAGACTCATGGACATGTATCGTGAGTTATCGGATAAAATGACGAGGCATCGGGTCGTGTCTTTCTTGAGTCATTTAAGAAAGAACGATTTGACGATGAATCAGTATAAAATCCTAAGTTTGATCGAGCAGCAGGGACCGTGGCTTCCCAACCGGTTGGCTGAGCACATGGAGCTTAAAGCTGCAACGATTACTTATTTGGTGGATGCATTGGAACAACGGGGCTTGGTGATTCGAACGCCGAATCCGAGTGACGGACGCAGCCACTATGTCAATTTTACGGCAGAAGGCCGGCAGCTGGTGCTCGACGCGCGCAGCGAGGGGGATTATGCCGTCATGGAATCCTTCAAGCAGCTGGATGAGGACGAGGCGGATAACCTGTATATTTTGCTGCGATTGCTTGGCCGAAAGCTATTTCCAACAGAGTAAACGATATGAAACTGAAGTAATCCTGCCTCCAGTTCTGTTATCAGATCCGGGCGGGGTTACTTTGTTTAGGAGGCTTCTTGTGAATACAGACGAAAAATCTTCATTTTGGCTAATTATGAGCGCCGTGTTTTTCGGCAATTTTCTCGCGGTGCTGAGCATTACTACCATCAACGTAGCCTTTCCGGTGGTGATGGAGCAGTTTCATTCCTCGCTGAGCACAACCCAATGGCTGATGGCCGGGTATTTGCTGGCAACAGGTATCGTGGCCCCTATCGTCGGCTACATGGGGGATCAGCTAAGCTATAAGAGGCTGTTCGTACTGGCATTGACGGGTTTTACCCTTTCGTCGCTGCTATGCGTTGTCGCCTGGAACATCGAGACATTGATCGCGTTCCGGATCACGCAAGGCGTCTTCGGCGGGATGATCATTCCGATTACGATGACGATCATTTACCAGGTATTCCCGCGCGAGCGGCAGGCCTACGCCATGGGCCTGTGGAGCCTGGCTTCCATGCTGGCACCGGTAGTTGGGCCGACCTTGGGCGGGTGGCTGGTGCAATACTTTGGGTGGAAATCGATATTCATTCTGAATGTCCCCATCGGCCTGATATCGATCGTCATCGTAAGCAAATTCATTCCTTTTTATCGACTGACCGGGAAGAAGAGCTTCGATCTCCTCGGCTTCTTGACGGTGGTGGCGGGCAGCTCCTGTTTGCTGCTCTCCTTCAGCCATGGCAACGATTGGGGGTGGGGGTCCTGGAAGACGATCTCCTTGCTCGTCGCCGGTATTTTGCTGCTGTTGTTCTTCATTAAGTGGGAGCTGCGCATCCCGGCCCCGCTATTGCAGCTGAAGGTCTTCAAATTTCCCCGATTCCGGTACAGCTTGATCTTGAACTGCATCGTGACGATCTCCCTCTATACGGGAACCTTGCTGGTGCCGCTCTATTTGCAGACCGTGCTGAAGCTGTCCCCGATGGATACCGGATTGATCATGCTGCCGGGCGCGATCGTCATGGCGGCGGCATCGCCGATTATCGGCAAATTTTATGACCGGATCGGTCCGTTCCGGCTGGTCATCACGGGTGTCCTCATCATTGTGGCCGCCACGCTGGCTTTCAGCGGGATCGGCACGAATACGTCGGTTCTGTACATTTCTATGCTGCAGCTGGTTCGCTGCCTCGGCATCGCTTTGTGCAACATGCCGTTAACGAACGCCGCGATGAGCGCGGTATCCAGCGAGTACTCAGGCCATGCATCGTCGATTACGAACTGGGCGCGCCAGGGGCTGGCTTCGTTATCCATCGGCATTTTCAGCGCGCTGGTGGTAACCAGAACATCCTATTACATGGGCGCCGGAACTGTGACTCCGCGTGCGGCAACGACCATGGGCATCGATGACGTGTTCATGATCGGCACGATGGTGGCGGTGGTAGCCGTACCTCTTACATTTTTGTTACGGGTCAAAAAGAAAAAATCGGCTCGCCATGTCGCGCTCTGACCGGGCATGCCCCGGCTGTATGAAGAGGAGGAGCCTTCAGGTTGTTGAGACCGGCGCAAGATGCCGGGAACCCGAATATAATCTAGCGATTGAACAAGGTTGAACCTAAGAGCTTGCATGTCGCAGGTATAACCTTAAGGATCGTGGGATAGCCCGTTAACCGATGAGAGAGCAGCTGCAGGAGCTGCTCTCTTATTTTGTTTTTGCGCTTAATAGCCTGGATGAAATATGACAAAGCTGTTCTTTTATTCAATTCGCGGTCTGTGGTAGGGTGAAGTATACGAATGCAGGGGCTAGGAGGAGCTTATGGAATTTATACGGAAGCTGTGGGTTTTCGGTTATCAGCAGGCTTTGTCCTGCCTATTTCCGGTGATTATCTTCGGCGCGCTGGGACTGACCAAGGTGGTCGAGATTCCGGGTTTGCCGCGGTATGATCTCATTCTTCTCATCTGCGTCTTGGCGCAAATCGGGATGCTGGTGAGCAAGCTGGAGACATGGGATGAACTGAAGGTCATCTGCGTCTTTCACGTCATCGGTTTGATGCTGGAGCTGTATAAAGTGCATATGGGCTCATGGTCTTACCCGGAGGAGGGCTGGAGCAAAATCGGCGGCGTTCCGCTGTACAGCGGCTTCATGTATGCTAGCGTGGCCAGTTATATCTGCCAGGCTTGGCGGCGAATGAATTTGCGGATCACGGGCTGGCCGCTGCCTGTGCTGACCGTGCTGATCAGCACGGCGATCTATGCCAATTTCTTTACCCATCACTACGTATGGGATGCGCGCTGGCTCCTGACCGCATTGTTGTTCGTGGTGTTTGGCAGAACCATGGTGTATTTCGACGTTGACGGAAAAACCTTGCGCATGCCGCTGGTGCTGTCGTTCCTGTTGATTGGTTTTTTTATTTGGATCGCTGAGAATATCTCCACGTTTCTCGGGGCCTGGACCTATCCGGGGCAGGAACGGACATGGAGTCTGGTGCATATCGGAAAAATCAGCTCGTGGTTTCTGCTGGTGGTCATCAGCGTCATCATTGTGGCCCAGCTGAAGCATATCAAGCAGGGGAGAGGCCCGTCCAAAGGCAATCCGAAGGGAACGGTCATGTGAATGTAGCTCAGCGGATTTGATCCTTCATGCAGAATCATGTATCCTATGGGTAATCGAGACGATGGAATTAGCGAGCCATAAGGCAAGCTACTTGTTATGAACATAGATGGTTGAAATCTTGGCAGGGAGGAGTATTCACATGAAAAAAAGATCATTGGCGTCGTTGTCCAAAGGCATGGGATACTCCACCGCTGTTTTCTTTGATCGGTCCGATGACGGGAGAAGTCTGTCCAAAATCGGATATTCGGCGATCAAGGATCCTTCATGCTATTCACTAAAATGAGGGAGCAGTGGAATTAAAAACACCACAGGTCGCTGGCTTGTGGTTGCATAGATCGGCATGTACACCACAGGTGCGCTGTGGTGTTTTTTGCGTTTCTAATGATACGAGCAAAGGAGAGGTAGACCATGTTCATGCAAGGTAAACAAATCTATGTCAAGTCGGTAGAGGAATCGGATGCGGAAGCGCTATGGAAGCTCGAGGTGGATAACCGGGATTTTTTTCAACGGTTCACGGGCTTAAGGGACGACGAATTCTATACCCTTGAGGGACAACTCGAACGGATTCGCAAGGCCCGGGAATCCAGCAAGGCGGATCAGGCGTATCTCTATATGATTGGACTGCGGGATACCGAAACGATCATCGGGGAGATCATGCTGACGGAAGTGGTACGGGGGAATTTGCAGAGCTGCTGGATCGGTTATTTTCTGGACCGGGACCATAACGGTAAGGGGGACATGACCGAGGCCGTTCAAATGGTGGTGAGGTTTGCCTTTCAGGAATTGAAGTTTCACCGGATTGAAGCGGGCGTGATGCCGCACAACCTAGGCTCGATCCGAGTGCTCCTGAAGGCCGGCTTCCATAAAGAAGGCATCGCCAGGAAAAACGTAAAGATTAACGGGAAGTGGGAGGACCATCAGACACTGGCTATGTTGAATGAAGCCGATGAGGAGGCATCGTCCCCGATTCACCGGTACAATCCGTCCGTCATCGCCCCGCCGATCGGTCCGTATACCCATGTAACCAAGGTTGCGAGAGGGGCTGAGCTGTTGGTATTCTCCGGCCAGGTGGGGACCGACAGGGAGGGGAGCCTGCCGGCCGATATGAAGGAGCAAGTAGAGAACACCTTGGCGAATATCCAGCGGGTATTGGCTTCGGAAGCCATGTCGGCGGATCATATCGTCAAAATCAACATTTGGGCGGTTCAGGAGGTCGACTGGGATCATTTCCACCGGGTATGGGAGAAATTCCACGGGGGGAAGGCGCCGTCCATGACGATGACCTACGTGCCGGCGCTGGCGATGCCGTCCCTTCAGGTGGAGATCGAGGTATGGGCAGCGAGGGGGTAACGCTTAATGTAGAGGAGCGGATTGCAGCCGTCTTATATAAGGCATAAAAAAACCTCCGGGATCCCTGTTTAGGGGACCTCGGAGGTTTTGTGTATATGGAAGGAAACTTATAGATCGTAAACTTATAGATCGTCAAAGCCGTTGTCGTCGCCCACTTTGCCGTAGTTACGGGATTTGGCTTCGAAGAAGTCGGTTTTCGTTGCGTTGAGGGCTTCGTCGGAGAAAGGCTTGATCCATGGCATGCAGTTGACGTCCACGCCTTCGTAAGCTTTTTCCAGACCCATCATGGTGATGCGACGGTTCGCGATGTACTTGATGTAATCGCTCAACTCGTTCAGATCGATGCCGCGCACATTGCTGAGCGTGTAGTGGGCCCAGTTGGTTTCGAGCTCAACGGCACGGTCAATGGTGCGGTACAGGTAGTCGATGTTCTCTTTGGTGTTCAGCTCAGGGAAATCCTTGAGCAGCTGCTTGAACACTTCGGCGAAGAAGTAGCAGTGCTGGTTCTCGTCACGCTGAATATAGGAGATCATCTGGCTGGTTGCCATCATCTTCTGGTCACGGGCCAGGTTGTAGAAGAAGGCAAACGTGCTGTAGAAGAAAATCCCTTCCAGGATCAGGTCGGCGACCATGGCTTCGAAGAAGGATTGCGGCGACGGATTGTCGCGGAAATTCTGGTAAATGTTCGAGATGAACTGGTTGCGCTCCAGAAGTACCGGATCATGCTTCCAGTATTCGAAGATTTCCTTCTGCTCCTGCTCCGACACGATGGAGGAAAGCACGTAGGAATAGGATTGGTTGTGAACCACCTCTTGCTGACCGATGATGGCCGAGATGGCTTCGAGCGACGAGTCGGTGAAGTAACGCTTGACGTCGCCGACAAACATCGTCTGCATGGAATCGAGCACAGCCAGCAGGGAGATGTTGATTTTGAAGGTGCGCTGCTCTTCAGGGTCCAGGCGCGGGAACTGCTGCGCATCCTTGGACATCGGGATTTCATCCGCGATCCAGTGGTTCAGCAGCAGAACCTTGTACAATTTATACATATGAGGCATCCGAATGTCGTTCCAGTTCAGGATCCCGGAGCATTCACCTTCAATGACGCGAGTGGAGCGGTTGGGTGCTTCGGTGTTAAATATCTTTTGCATTTGCATGCCGATTTTCTCTCCTTGTATTTCATAATAGGGCGGCGCATAGGCGAAGCCTGAGGGAAACCTCCCAGCATATTCATGGGACGGGTATCCACACCGGGACGGGTATCCATCTCCAGCCGCTGTTGTCCGCCCTTTGCCTGAATGTATTTTAAAGGTTGCAAAGGGCTCCCAAAGGCGGACGTAAACTCTTCCGATTGGATACCCTTACCCTTGTAGTCTTTTATTTAGAAAGCTATTCCCGCCTGCTATGCGAGACCCCCCCGCATGCAGCCGCTCGACGCTTGTAGTGAACCAAGCTTCCAGCGACTCCCGAAGGGAAAGCGCTCCTAGCAGATAGTAACTCAACAAATCGCATGAAGTAACTCAGAAGTCCCGCACCGCATGAGAAGCGATTCCCAAAGGGAGAGCGATCCCAGCAGGTAGTAACTCAACAAATCGCGCGAAGTAACTCAATGGTCTCCGCACCGCATGAGAAGCGATTCCCAAGGGGAGAGCGATCCCAGCAGACAGTAACTCAACAAATCGCACGAAGCAGCTCATTCGTCTCCGCGCCGCATGAAAAGCAATTCCCAAAGGGAGAGCGATCCCAGCAGGCAGTAGCTCAACAAATCGCACGAAGTAACTCAGAAGTCCCCGCGCCGCATTCCAGCGTTCCCGCAGGGAGAAAGCGCTCCTAGCCACTAAAGCAACTTAAGAAGCGCCTCATTCACATCCAACCCACCTTGCGGGTGTCCAGAGGGCAGAGCCCTTGGGGCCCTCCCTTGGAAGGGAGGGTTTGGGTGGGTTCGAAAAAGGTTATCTAAACTCTTAGCTTGCGCACGACTCACACTCTTCAATCGTTAACGCACGGCTGCGTACATAGTACGTGGATTTGATGCCGGCTTTCCAGGCATGCAGATGCAGCTCCAGGAATTCCGAAGCCCGGATATCAGGGCGGACGTACAGGTTAAAGCTTTGCGCTTGGTCAACGTGACGCTGACGGGCGGCAGCCATTTTGATGGACCAATGCTGGTCGATCAAGAAAGCCGTTTTATAGTACCAGATCGTTTTCTCGGACAGATCCGGAGCAGGGTTCGCCACTTTATAAGTGGTTTTTTCTTCATAAGACAGAAGTTCGTACAATGGATCGATGCTCGCCGTGGAGCCCGCGATGATCGAAGTGGAGCCGTTCGGCGCGATGGCAAACAGCCATGCGTTACGGACGCCGTTCGCTTGCACTTCCTGCTGCAATTCACGCCACTGTTCGGTGGTCACGAACTTGCCTTCATGCTCGCCGTCGGTATAACCGCGGAACGTGAAGTACTCGCCGCTCTCCCAGTCGGAGCCTTTGAATTTCGGGTAGTGGCCTTTTTCCTTGGCCAACTCCATGCTGGATTTGACGAGCAGGTAGTTGATGTGTTCGTACAGATTGTCATTATAGGCAACGGCTTCGTCGGATTCCCAGCGGATGCCTTCCAGCGCCAGCAAGTGGTGCAGACCGAAGGTGCCGAGACCGACCGCGCGATATTGGCTGTTGGTGTATTGAGCTTGCAGAACTTCAATATTGTTAATGTCGATGACGTTATCCAGCATGCGAACCTGGATCGGAACGAGACGCTCCAGCACACCGGCAGGTACGGCACGGGCCAAGTGGATGGAGTTCAGGTTGCAGACAACGAAATCGCCAGGGATTTTGGAAATCACGATCCGGGTTTGGCCGTCTTTCGTAACCAGCTCCTCTTGCTCAACGACCGTCGGAGATTGGTTCTGCATGATCTCCGTGCACAGGTTGGAAGAGTAGATCATGCCATGAGCCGAGTTCGGGTTTGCACGGTTGACCGTGTCGCGGTAGAACATGTACGGCGTACCCGTTTCAAGCTGGGATTTCATGATGCGCTTCATAATGTCGATGGCTTGTACCGTAATGCGCGGCAGCAGCGGGTTCGCTACGGCTTCCGCGTATTTTTGGCGGAATTCGCCTTCGCCTTGAGTATGGTCATAGAAGTCCTCCAGACCTAGCGGACGGCCGTTCTCGTCTTTCCAGCCCATGATTTTCTTCACTTCATGCGGACAGAACAGGCTCCACTCTTCACGAGCTTCGACAGCCTCCATGAACAGGTCGGGCAGGCATACGCCATGGAACACGTCATGCGCTCTCATGCGCTCGTCGCCGTTGTTCAGCTTCAGATCCAGGAAGGACAGGATGTCTTTGTGGAACACATCCAGATAAACCGCGATGGCACCTTTACGAGTTCCCAATTGGTCCACGCTAACAGCGGTGTTGTTCAGCTGGCGAATCCAAGGGATAACGCCGGAGCTGGTGTTCTTGTGTCCGCGGATATCGGAGCCGCGTGCGCGGACTTTGCCGAGGTACACCCCGATGCCGCCGCCCATTTTGCTGAGACGGGCGATGTCCGTATTGGAATCGAAGATTCCTTCCAGGGAGTCGTCCACGGTATCGATGAAGCAGCTGGACAGCTGGCCGGCTACTTTTTTACCTGCATTGGACATGGTCGGCGTAGCCGCCGTCATGTACAGGTTACTCATGGCCCAGTAGGCTTCCTTGACAAGGTCAAGACGCTTGTCGGCAGGCTCGTTATGCATGAGGAACATCGCGATGACCATATAGCGTTCTTGCGGAAGTTCCATAACGCGACCGTCAAAGTCGTTTGCCAGGTAACGCTCAGCCAGCGTCAACAGACCGATGTAATCAAACAGCAGATCGCGGCTTGGATCGATGCATTCGCCGAGTTCTTCGATTTGTTCTTTGGTGTAGCTGGTCAGAAGGTCCTCGCGATAGATGCCTTTTTGCACAAGCTCCGTAATGAGCGGGTAGAAGGCACCGTATGGTTCTTCCGGGTATGCTTTGTATCGGCGGTTGGTAGCCGCTTTTTTATATAAAGAGGTCAGAAACGAACGCGCAGCTGCAAACTTCCAATTCGGCTCCTCTTTGGTTACAAGCTCAAGGGCGGACATCGTGAAGGCGCTGCTGATTTCTTCGCCGGTAACCTGCTCACCGCGCAATTTGGCATTGACGCCGCGAAGCAGACGCTCCTTATCGAGCATGTCCAATCCTTTCAGAGTCCGGTCGGCATAGACGGAGAGGCGAATTTCATCAAAGGCGAGCTGACGGTTGTTCGGTTTAACTACGAGCTGGGGCATGAATAAATTCCTCGCTTTCTTCGGGGGAAATATGAAAAAGGACATCAAAAAAACATTTTCTAAAACCCGCGGGCAGGCTTGAAAATGTCCGTGCGCTGTGATTCGGAAATGACGTTTGACATAAGCCCTTGAACGGGCATGATGTTATGTACAGACGCAAGTTTAACGAACACTTACCTAAAGCCCCGTAGGTTGGTGTCTGCTGCATATAGGCAGGTCTCTGACTCGGGCTTCTGCCTCCCGGCGGTGCCTCCCGAAAACCTTGATCCGATTCTTCGGCGGCTATGCCGTATGAGGATGGCTGAAAAAAATGATGAACAGCCTAAGAGCCCTTACAGTGGCGGGACCGTGATGGATTTACACCATGCTTCCCTATTAAGCCGGACTGCCTTATGGGTTGATCCGGCACCTATATACACTATATTTGGTTGTTGTTAATCTAATTTAACCCAATATATTGTGTTTGTAAACCATGTTCTTAAAATTGAACGCAAAAAGAATTATAGCAAACGAGCGGTCATTGTGCCAGTTAAGAAACTGTCAAAAGGCGATAAGATTTCCTGGATTGTGACCAAATGCGACCTTTTCTGCACAGATACCGCGTATATTCTCGTTTTGACAAAATAGGATATTACCGTATGGATGAGGCGGGCAGGATACACTATATCTTGTGTGAAGCTAAAACTGAAGGGCTTTGATATGGCGGACCCAAATTGGTATGATATCCGTATCCGGAATTGGAATTGGAAAATGGAAGAGCATCGCATGATTGAGATATGACGAGGGAGGTTGTTCAGATGGCAATAGCAGAGGTAACGGTGATTCCGATCGGAACCGCAACCACGAGTTTAAGCGCTTATGTCGCCGAGATGCAGCGAATATTGAAACAGCAGGACGGGATTTCCTATGAGCTGACATCGATGAGCACGATCATCGAGGGAGAGCTTAACATGATCTGGCGGGCGATTGAGGCTTTGCATGAAGCACCTTTTCTGTCCGGGGCAAAGCGCGTATCGACTTCCGTTAAAATTGACGACCGCAGGGACCAGGTCTCCTCGAGCAAACAGAAGATCCAATCCGTGCAGGAGAAATTAGGCGGGTAATGCCGCCAAATTCGGTGGATATTCCCGTTAGAATAGGACTTGCATTTTGCTGCCGAAGTATTATAATAATTTTTGTTGTTTCGAGAGGAATATCATCGAACCACATGTGCTGGTGTAGCTCAGGGGTAGAGCAACGCACTCGTAATGCGTAGGTCGGGGGTTCAATTCCCTTCACCAGCATCTTCATAAAGTCAATAACGGCGCGGTTTTCCGTCATTCGGGAACCGGGCCGTTATTTGTACGTGTTGGCGAATGCGCAATATTATTCGTTCCCATCAAAATGATAAATTAGTTGCACAACGCCTGAGGAGAACGTTCTTGTATTCACCATTTTTAAATGCAACCTCTGTTTTATATCCACAAACAGCGGTTTTCCTTCTCCCAAAACGACAGGGTGAACGGATAATCGATATTCATCAACAAGTCCCAAATTGATAAAAGTCGTAATAAGACTTGCTCCGCCGTACAGCCAGATGTCTTTACCAGGCTGATTCTTTAATTTATTTACTTCTTCAGGAATGCGATCATTTATGAATATTGCTTTATGATCAGTCCCCTTTTGCGTCCTGGAAAACACATACTTTTCTTTACTATGAACCAATTCCCAAAACTCTTTTTCAGAATCCGCATGTCCAATTTCCGGAGTGAATTGTCCCCATAAATCATAGCTTTTTCTTCCATACAAAATGGTATCGATTTGATTTAAAAAATGATTAAACCCCATTTCAGAGTCCATAATGCACCAATCAACTTCACCATGTTTTCCTTCAATAAAACCATCCAAAGTAACCGCTAAATCTAAAATTATTCTTCGTGCCATGATTTATTGCTCCTTTCGTTACGTTAATCTACCATCCAGTATAGACCTCAAATACGTCACCTTATGTCATAAAACGCTAACCTCGTTAAAATGATCTTATGTAAACTGAAGTCGTTCCCTCCTGGAGCGGCTTTTTCTATTTCTTCGAAGGAGCGTGATATGATATGAAATAAATTGATGGAATGGTTGGTACAGAAGGTGAATGCAACTTTTTCTTGAGGTGATATTTTGGGCGATAGACCATTTAAAGCTTTGAGATATATATTCACGTGGATAGCCTTTATTTTTGTTATATGCGTTTGGTTCAGTTCTCACAAAACGTTATATTTAGGGTTGGTAACGCTGTCTGTAAGTGCCGGATACCTAATGCACATTGTTGGAGTGAAAAGAGGGGAAAGTGAAGATAGCAAACTGTTTTTATCCATCATTTCGTGTTGTTTATGTTTTTTAGTCTCGTTATATATTTTTTGTATAACACTTTAGCCCGCCAGCATTAAGTTGACGGGCTTCAGTTTTCTAACGGAATATAAATTAGCAAAATCCTAAGAATAACAAATTCTAATCAGCAGACATGGCCTCTGCTTTTGTTTCGTGGACCGTGCCAAATGGATGCTCAGGAGGAGCATATATCACGTATATTTTTAGCGGTACGCTGCCCATATTGGTTACATTGTGCCATTTTCCAGCAGGTATCATGATGGCATAGCCATCATAGGCCATTTGTTGAAAATCTAAATTGTTTTTGCTATCGCCCATTTGAACAAGCCCTTGACCTTGTTCAATGTGTATGAATTGGTCGGTTGTGGGGTGAACCTCTAATCCAATGTCATCTCCAACATGAATGCTCATTAGGGTCACTTGTAAGTGCTTCCCTGTCCATAAAGCGGTTCGGTACGTATTGTTTTGCTTCGCAGCTTGATCAATATTCAGTACAAGTGGTCTTCGTCCATAATCCGTTATTTGAATATCTTCATCATCACGATTCCAACGGGCATCATACCAACTGAAGTAATGAGGATTCAAGTTATGAAGCCGGTTGTAATTGTTCCAGTATTGATATCTCGGATCAAACACTTGATAAGGGTAACATGGATTACGGTACATGTTCATTCTCCTTTTATCGTTTCATCATTTTCCGATTATCCTATGCTGCTGCCTAATTAAACGATTCAAAAATGGGCTAGGGCCTATAACTTAAGACAAATGGTAAGCTAAGACATGGATATCGTCTTGGACTGCCGCTTTCAGATTTTAAGTTACCCTTGTTAGCCATAACGATAACGCCACTAACAACGCCTAACAACAAATAAGCCAATAGTATGGTTAGGACGCCTTTAATCCCTTTCAGAGATGGGTGTGCATATTCTCCAAGAGCTAAATAGGGTATATGCAATGGCTGATAGCAGCGCTGCCTCCCAAAAGCGGTATTTAGCAGTGACGTGCTGGTCCCGTGATATAATTCGGATAAAAAAGTGGAGCGTGGACAGATGCTTAGACTGGAGAGTGTAGAGAAGAATCAAATAGGCGTTTATGCAGCAGCCTTGATATTAGGTGCAGTAATGGGCTTATTAAGTCCCGCCATAGGCATGTTTGTTGAGCCTGCCATATCATTCATGATTGCCATTCTTCTTTTCAGCATGTTTTGTCAAATTCCATTCCTTAAGCTGAGGGAGGCTTTATCCAACGGGCGTTTTATAGGGGCTTTATTGCTTGTGAATTTTGTTCTGACACCGGTTCTCGTCTATATTCTAACCTTGGTATTTCCTCAACCGGCTCCCGTTTTACTTGGTGTTTGCCTTGTGCTTCTGACGCCATGCATTGATTATGTTATTGTTTTTACACAGTTAGGGAAAGGGAATGAGCGATTGATTCTTGCGTCCACACCGATCCTTTTTGTAGTACAAGTGATTATGCTTCCGTTTTACTTGTGGCTTTTCCTTGGCTCGGAAGCAGCAGAAATGGTCAAGGTGGGCCCATTTGTCGAGGCATTTATCTTCTTGATTATCGTCCCGTTGCTTCTTGCTTTGGCTGCACAGTTCTGGGCCAAGAAAAGTGCCAAGGGTTCAAAATCGTTGCAATTAACCGCATGGCTCCCAGTACCCTTTATGGCAATCGTCCTTTTTGTAGTCATTGCTTCACAAATCGGGAGGGTGTATGAAGATCTTAGCGTTATCATAGCGGTTATTCCCATTTATGTTCTATTCCATATCATGACGCCGTTTATTTCACGGGCGACTTCGGCGTTTTTTCGAATCGGACCCAAGGATGGGAGAGCGCTTATATTTAGTGCAGGGACACGGAATTCATTAGTCGTTCTTCCTTTAGCACTTACCCTGCCTGAGGAAATGGCTACGATTGCAGCAGCGGTAATCGTCGCTCAAACCGTGATAGAGCTAATTGCCGAGCTTATTTATATACGTATCGTGCCAAATTTGATTTACCGGGATAGAAAATAAGTTGCCGCCTGACTGAACAGGAAATATCGTCGCCCAGTGACATTTGGATCGCTGGCAGAGGCTGGCGGGGGTATTTTTTGTCTATGAGCGGTACATGCGCCCTGACACTTCATGAAATTTTGAATACGTTATATCGTATCGTAAGCAAAGGAGGGAATCTCATGGGCGAAGTTGGATACGGCGGGTATAACTCTGTCGGAGCGATTCTTGTTCTCTTCATCTTGTTGGTCATCATTACTGCTTCTTTCTGGGTATAATTTCGTTTCTTTCGCGTAACAAAAAGCCCTGCCGACTCATGTCGGCAGGGCTTTTTAAATCCTAAAGGGATGATCGGTAATGGGGCTCAAAATATAACCATCAGGATACCGAATACGAGTACGATTGATCCCAGAACCACCAGAAGAATCCCGCTGGATTTTATATAGCGAATGTAGTCGGAATCAGGCTCCGACCCATACTTTATGTTCCACATTTTATATAAGGACCCCCATGTGGGTTTGCGCATCCTCATGACACCACGAATGATAAGAGCTGTAGCGAACACGATAAGTACAAATCCAGACATATAACCCGTCTCCGATCGGTTAGAATAGAAGTAACACGGATGAAATCACCGCCTAGCCAAACATGAAGGCAATCTCCGGGAAAGTTCCATTGTATGCATAATATCAGGGATTGCGGATGAAATGAAGCTTGGGCCTGACCACAAGAGGTCGGCTCAAAATCGTAACCGGGCCATTCGATATAGGCTCCAGCAAACACCGACCGTACCCCATTGGAGTATCTTATATATTATACTCGTCCTTGCAGTAGGATCTATAGTTGCCTTGCCTAGTAAACGTGGAAGCATGAGCGGAAGGAAGGGACGCGGCCTACTCCGCTGTATTTAGCCACCAGGCTGTTCAACAACCTACAAAGGCGGTGAATGATCGTGAAAAGGGTTTGGATTGACGCAGGACATGGCGGAAAGGATGCCGGAGCCACCGGAAACGGGCTGCAGGAAAAGGATATCGTATTAGCGTTGTCCCTAGCCGTGAAAAAACGATTGGAGGCCGAATACGACGGCGTTCAGGTATTCCTCTCCCGATCTTCCGACGTGTTTCTGGAATTGGCGGAACGGACCGATAAGGCAAACGCTGCCGGTGCCGATGTCCTGGTAAGCATCCACTGTAACGCAGGCGGCGGTGCAGGGGGCTTCGAGTCATATCGATATACCTCCGCAAGCCCTGGTTCGGTAAAACTCCAGAATGTTATTCATTCGGAGGTCATGAGCGCGATTACATCCTACGGGGCAAGTGATCGAGGACAGAAGGCGGCTAACCTGCATATGGTCCGTGAATCTAAAATGCCTGCGGTGTTGACCGAGAACCTGTTTATCGATGTGGCAGCGGATGCAGCCAAGCTGAAACGGCCGGACGTGCTGGACGCTCTGGCGAGAGGCCATGTCAACGGCATTGCCAAATACCTGGGACTTCAGAAGAAAGAGGGGGCTGCTGCGGTGAGCGATAAGGTCAATGTCATTGTAAACGGTAAGCAGATCGAAGATGGCAAGCTGGAGAATGGCGTGACCTATGTACCGCTCCGGGCCATCGGTGAGGCATTAGGCGCCAAGGTGGGATGGGATAACAAGACCAAGACGGCTACGGTGACGACCGAATAGACTCGAGTCCGGTGGCTTTTAGATGAAGTGCCTTCCTCGCCGTATCTTGATGCAGATGCACAAGGACGCGTTCATGTTGAACAATTTATGTCTCTTTAATCGTAATTTAAGCTCCCCTTAATATTTGGGGCATAAGATAAAAGCACCCCTTTTAAAAAAATATATCAGAAGCCCCTCTAACATCGGTTAGAGGGGCTTCTTTGGTTGTCTTCCCTTATTAGAGGAAAGACCCGGGGTACGGTACTGATGGAATATTTACAATCCCAGCCATTTCGTAATATAAGCGGATACGGCTAATTCCTGAAAATCCTGCCAGCTGCGAAATGGGGTATGCTCAACGATAAACGGGTTAATCGTGCGACCTTGTATGAATTCGTCAAAATCTTCATCGGTGCTTCCCTCGTATCCAGCGGCCTTCAGCAAGTGATCGATGGAAGAAAACTTCGTATGTCTTTGAATAAATGATTCCGAGAACAGTTCTTCCACGGGCACCTCTTGTTTCATGTCCGAGAGCCTTGCGGCATTTTCGCGAATTTCTGATAGCTTCTCTTCATCCAGTCCGTCTAATCCACTGATCCCAGTATTCATTATGCCCACCTCCAAAAAGTTGCACGTCACTCTATTATACATATACGAGTATGCTGAATTATCGGATTCGCTTTTTTTTTAAAGCGGGTATTGACTCGCTAGATTTATATAGGAAGAAAAGACGGAAGAGGCTCCTTCAATTGTATATAATCGCAGAGAGGCCGTGCAGTTGTGCGGTTTATTCTTTATGCACTTAAGAATAAACGATCATCACATTATAATTATTCTTTACCTAGGAATGATCGGGGTTTTCATGTAGACTGGTAATGATTTACTGCCGGGCATGCCTGTGTTTGGGGGATGACGGTCCGTACATACTTGCTTGCATATGGGGGTGGGCACTGTGCCCAAAAAAGAAAAGGTATCCATGTCATGGCTGCTGCGGTATTTGAAGCCGGTAAAAGGACGGCTGATCCTGCTGCTGGCCATGCTGCTGACGTCGACCGGCTTGCAGCTGCTGAATCCGCAGATTGTCAAACGCTTTATCGACACGGCAGCCGGCGGAGGCGTGATAGCCACGCTGATCCAGCTTGCGGGATTATTCCTGGTCGTGGCTGTGTTGAACCAGCTGATTACCGTAGCTGTCAGTTATCTGGGGAATGATATTTCATGGCGCGCGACGAACCGGCTCCGCGGCGATCTCTTGAAGCATTGCTTACGGCTGGATATGCGGTTTCATAATGTGAAAACGCCCGGCGAGATGATTGAGCGGATTGACGGAGACGTGACGAATATCTCGAATTTCTTTGCGATGTTCATCGTGCAGGTGATCGGCAGCTTCGTGCTGCTTGCCGGCATATTGGGATTCATGTTTACGGTCAATTTGCCCATCGCGATCGTGATGACGGTGTTCACGCTGCTGTCCATTCTGTTCATGGTGTTCATCCGGAATATGGGCGTCAATTCCTCCAAGAACGAACGGGAAGCCAGCGCTTCGCTGTTCGGATTGATTGAGGAACGCATCGCCGGCATCGAGGATGTTCAGGCGAACGGCAACGTGCCGTACGTCATGAATCGGTTTCACCGCTTGATGCGCAGCGTGTTCCTGAAGGGGAGAAAAGCCTGGATGCTCCGCGTCGTACCCTGGAACACCACGGTGATCCTGTTTGCCCTAGCGGTTACCGCAGTCCTGTTACTGGGGGTACGCTATTATTTGATCGATGAAATTACGCTGGGAACCCTGTTCCTGATCTATCAATATACGCAGATGTTAAACGATCCGATCGAGATGCTGGGCGACCAAGTGCAGGAGTTCCAGAAAGCGAAATCCGGCATGCTGCGCTCCAGAGAGCTGCTGTCCAACAAGAGCGAGATCGTGGACGGGGAGCAGGAAGAGCTGCCTGAAGGAGCGCTCGGTTTGGAGTTTGAGGGCGTCAACTTCAGTTACAACGCGGATAAACCGGTATTAAAGGACATTAACTTCGAAGTGAAGCCGGGTGAACGCCTGGGGATCATCGGACGTACCGGCAGCGGGAAGTCGAGTCTCAGCCGTATTCTGCTTCGGCTGTATAACATCGACAGCGGGGTCATCCGCGTCGGAGGCACGGATATCACGAAGCTGAAGCTGCCGGCGCTTTACCGCCGGGTGGGGATGGTTACGCAGGATGTGCAGCTGTTCGACGGCTCGCTGCGCGACAACCTGACGCTGTTCGATCACGGCGTGTCGGACGAATTCATCCTGGAAACGACGGAGCGTCTCGGGCTTCGGCAGTGGATCGATGCGCAGCCGGAAGGTCTGGATACGCATCTGACCACAGGCGGGGCCTCGTTGTCCGCCGGGGAAGCGCAGCTGTTTGCGTTAACCCGGGTATTTTTGACGCAGCCGAGCCTGGTGATTCTGGATGAACCCTCTTCCCGCTTGGACGCCGCAACGGAGACCATGCTGCAGGCAGCCGTCGATCAGCTGATGAGCAGTTGTACGGGCATCATCATCGCGCATCGGCTGGCTACCCTGGAGCAGGTGGATAAAATCATGGTGCTGGGTGACGGACGAATTCTGGAATTCGGCGCACGGGAAGCACTTGCGTTAGATCCAGCATCGCATTATGCGAGACTGCTGAGCACAGGCAGAGAGGAGGAGCTGGCGTGACCATCACGGGTTTTATAGGGCGGCTGTTTCGATTTAGGCCCTCATTATTTTTAATCAACGGTTTATTGTGGTGCATCTTTCATTCGCTGCCGTTATTGATCGGGCTCGGAATGCAGTGGTTTTTCGACCGGGCCACATCGAATTCCACGGATTATGTATGGCTGGCCGTTCCTTTGATTTTTATTGCCGTTGTAAGGGTCGCGCGGGTGGGGACGTTCTTTGCAGCCTTCTATCAATGGGTAACGTATATTTATCATATCCAGGCTATCTTGCGCACCAACATGCTGGCGGGGATCATGCGCTGGCCGGGACGGAATTTGCCGGCTTCTCCAGGGGAGGCGATGAGTCGCTTCCGCGATGACGTGGAAGAAGTTGTGGAATACGTGGAGTCCTGGGTGGATTTTTGGGGACGTCTTGTTTTTGCGCTCGTATCCGTTGTCATCATGGCAAGCATTAACTGGAAAATCATGCTGGTGGCCGTGCTGCCGCTCGTGGTGGTCACGCTCCTGAACAATTTATCCGGCAACCGCGCACGGCGTTACGGCCTGAAGAACCGGGAAGCTACGGGGCGCATCACCAGCTTCATTGCCGAAACCTTCGGCGCGGTTCAAGCCTTGAAGCTCGGGCAGGCCGAAGATCATGTCCATGAACGCTTCACGAAGCTGAATGAGGACCGCCGGCAGGCAGCGCTGAAGGATAATCTGTTCAAACAATGGATGCGGTCCCTGAACCAGCATGTGCTGAGCATTTGTACGGGGCTGATCCTGTTGATGTGCGCAGCCGAAATGCAGGCGGGGCATTTTACCGTCGGGGATTTTGCGTTGTTTACGACGTACCTGGCCAATATCGGGTTCAGCATTTCCTTGTTCGGATATATGGTGTTCCAGCACAAACGGCTGAAGGTTTCCTTTGACCGTATGCGCTCGCTGTTCCGCCCCGGCGAGGAGGACCGGATTATTGAGGCGAGGGAAACGTATCTGAACGAAGATCCTCCGGAACTGCCTCTCATTCGCAGGGAGCCGGGGGAGAAGCTCAAGGAGCTGGAGGTAAAGAATTTATCCTATCATTATCCGAATTCGGAGAATGGGATATCGAATATCAACTTCCGCCTGGAGCGCGGCAAGTTTCTGGTGGTGACCGGCCGAATCGGGGCCGGGAAATCGACGCTTGTCCGGACCCTGCTGGGGCTGCTGCCCAAGAAGGCGGGCACGATTCGCTGGAACGGGGAAGAAGTCGATCCGGCTACCTTCCTGATGCCCCCTCGGGCGGCTTATACCCCGCAGGTTCCAAGGCTGTTCAGCGATCCTTTGAGAGAGAACATCGTGCAAGGGAAGAAAGAGCGGGCCGAGGAAGCGCTGGAACGGGCCGTCCGGCTGGCCGTCATGGAGAAGGACATCGAGAATCTGGATCAAGGGCTGGAGACGTTTGTCGGCCCGAGAGGCGTCATGCTGTCGGGGGGACAGATCCAGCGCGCGGCCACGGCGCGCATGCTGATGACCGGCGCTGATCTGTACATTTTCGACGATCTGTCCAGCGCGCTGGACGTGGAGACGGAGCAGCTGGTATGGGAGGGAATGTTCAAGGAGCGTGACGTCACCTGCATTGCAGTATCGCACCGCAGGGCGGCTCTGTCCAAGGCCGATCATATCATCGTCATGAAGGATGGACGGGTCGAAGCGGAGGGAAGCTTGGCGGAGCTGCTCGCTACGAGCGAAGAGATGCAGCTGTTATGGCAGGGTCAGTCCACGACCGAGACCGAGGCCGCGGTAGCGGATGAAGCCGAGGTTAGCAAGGTATAACATTCAATGTGGTTTGGAATTGGGGATGTTTGAACAGGTTTAAGAGTAAGGCAGCTTCCGTTGGTGAGGAGGCTGCCTTTTTTTGTATAATAATGGGTGGAATATACTGGAATTATATCGGTCATATAAGGGAGAGTTCTGCATGAAGAATCGCAAGTTCTTGATCACTTTCGGTCATAACCTGGACCATAGCAACATGGATGATCTGGTGTCAGATCGCCTTTCCCGTCATAAGGGGCGGATACAGAAGGATTACTTCGATCCGGTGCTGCGCAAAGGGGCTGCGTTTATTCTAAACTATCAGATCATCGACACGAATGCGGACAGAGTCTCGCAGCGGTATTACTTGGATGACTACCACATAACGGAAGCCCAGCTGCAAGGCTTTCTGTACTCATTGAACAAGCTGAAGGGCACGCATGTGTTGTGCAATCCCAGGAGGCAGGGACATCACTGGACCGTCATCGACGAAATCGAGTACAGCTGTTATGCCTATCAGACATTGGACGGAAGGGATCTTCGTTTTATAGAATACCAAAATGATACCAGGGCGGATGCCGTCATGAAGAAGGGGATACCCCGGATTCCCGAGCATCAGCACTACCTTGCCTTTCCAACGGACTGCAGTCAGGAAGAGAAGGATCGGCGGTTGACCGATTGGATCTGCGGGATCATTGAAGCGGCAGGCAATGACCTTTAGTTTCAACGCCACTTCAAAGAATACCTTCTTGTATTCCCTCCACCCGGAAATACGCGATTGGCGCTTCGTCTGCCCATCCATGAACCTATCATGAATTCCATCGGCAGATTCTATTATTTTGCCTGCGGGAATAAGGATATAAGTACAAGCCGATCGATAGGCTCTAGGAATAGGATGTAGAAAATGAATGGAAAGGGTGGGTTTGTCATGGAATGGAGCGTCATTTTTCAACTGATCGATCCGCGGCTGTTTATGGTCGTTGCCGCTTGTTGGGTGATCGGATACGTGCTGAAGCAAACGCCTAAGGTTCCGAATTGGAGCATCGTATATGTGGTTATGGTCGTATCCATCCTGTTGACAACCGGCTTGATCGGCTGGAGCGTGGAGAATATCATCCAAGGCATCCTTGCGGGAGCGTTCGCCGTATTCGGGCATCAGGCCGTTAAACAAACGGCAGAGGCGATTGCGACCAGAAAGAAGTAAGAACGGCTGCAATGGGCCCCAGGATCAATTTGGTCTAAACCGAACGTTACCTTGTAGCCTGCGTCTCCCGCCTGTTATCCTAGAGTGCATGAGATCATGAGAGGGAGCGTGAAAGACTTGCAAAGGAAAACGTTGACCGTTGAGGCGCTGCCTGGGTTTGAGCCGGAGATCGGCCGCTGGATATGGGGACTTGAGGACGTGCGGCGGACGATATTGAAACGGCTGGCCGGGATCCCATATGAGCATCTGAATCATAAGGCGGCCGGCCGGCAATCCATCGGTTCACTGCTATACCATATTGCCTTAATCGAAGCGGACTGGCTGTACGTCGAGGTGCTTGAATCCGATTGGGACCCGAAAATAAAGGCAGGTTTCCCCTGGGATCACCGTACGGAGGATAACCGTCTTTCCGAAGTGCTGGATCAGCCGCTCGCTGAGCATCTCCACCGTATGTACATGGTTCGTCAGGAACTGGTTGCCCATTTCCGAGGCATGGACCTTTCGGACTGGAGAAGACCCAGACGACTGGAGGCGTACGATGTGACGCCCGAATGGGTCATCTATCATCTGATTGAGCATGAGTCCCATCACAGGGGACAGATATTTCAGCTGTTAAGGGAATTGGAGCAAGCGTGAGCATCGTCCCGACGCTGGGAAGCTTCGGCTTCTTCCCGGAGCCGCGCATCGCGGCATTTTAAGCGAATGTGCCATGATTTTCATAACCACGCAGGGCAGGGAGCATTCCTTGCTCTTTTTGCGCATATCCTGCAACGATTCATTCCGCCATACGTATTAAGCCAGATAGAATGCGGTTCGGAGGGGATACGATGAATAACGAATTTTACGTGGGATGGGGAACGCTGGCGCTGATCAATGCCGGGCTGGCCCAAGGAAAGAACAGAACGGGATTAAACTGGTTTCTGCTGTCACTGTTATTAGGCCCGCTCGCAACCCTGTTTCTTGTCTTGTCAGCTAAAAGGTGAACTTGGCAAAAAAGGTAAATCGGGCAATAAAAAGAGCCGCCTCCCGGCAAGGGAAGCGGCTCTTATCGTATTTTACATCCGCTGAAACATCGCGGTATCACGGCTGTAGTGCGTCAAATAACCTGTTTCTTCGTTGCGGATGCGGACGACATCCGGCGTGTAGCATTCAATGTAACCTCGCTCGATCTCCACGTATACGCTTGCGGGGTCTTCCTCCCACACGGAAACCAGCGTTTCCGAAAGCGCGGCAGCGAAAAAATGGATGTCTTGCGACAGGTACCGGCTATTGCGGTCTATATTCATTTCATTTCCCCTTGATGATTAGAATCGGATAACATGCGGTCTACTAACTCGTTCATTCCCTTCCAGGAATCCTTCAGAATAAATTCATGCTGAATATGCGCATTCCATGGGCGCGGAATCAGGATGGTCTGTTTTCCGGCTTTTCTCGCAGCAATCGCATTATGGGGACCATCGTCAATCAGAAGGTCAAACTCCACCAAATCCTTGCGCTTGGCCACGAAAAAATTCTCGAAGGGAATAAAAGGCATATGCCTCTGCAGCCATCTCCATTTCTCGGGCACCGAGGATGGGCGGGCTGCGGTAACGACAATGACATCATAATCATGTGTCATTCTGTGAACCTCGTCAATCGTATATTCGTCAAATAGTTCGAGCTCTTCATACAAACCGGGCTTTCCGAAGAAAAATTCTTCCGAGCATTCAGGATGCCAGATTTGGTGCAGGTTGTAATCGGTAATCTGATCGAGCGTAAGCTGGGGATCCTTGTACTGCAAATTGTGATAATGGATGGCTTTGGGAATCAGATGGCAGATCGTATCATCCATATCGATGGCGACTATTTTTTTGCTCATATCGTCATTACTCTCCTGTAATCATGAAATCTTCGAAAGATGATGTTCCGTAAATTGTAATGGACAGGATGCATATTGGCAAACCAAAATCAAAAATGGAAGGATGTTGCATTCCCTTCCCCTGACTCATTATAAATTAAGTATAACATTAATAGGTCGGCAACCCTTCTGATATTTTCCCGGCGCGGGTTCGACCGGAATCATAGCAGCATTCCTTCATTATGACAGTACATGTCATGAATGCCCTTTTATAATAGGAGCACTACAGGGCACAAAGGAGGAACGGCCATGCCGCAAGAATATATCCGCATTCGCGGTGCCAGGGAGAATAATCTAAAGAATGTTTCGCTCCAAATTCCAAAACGAAAAATCACCGTCTTTACCGGCGTATCCGGCTCGGGCAAATCGTCCATCGTGTTTGATACCATCAGTTCCGAGGCCCAGCGATTGCTGAACGAGACGTTCACCGCTTTTGTCCGGAACCGGCTTCCCCGGCATAGCCGCCCGGACGTGGACTCGCTCGAAAATTTGTCGACCGCCATCGTCATCGACCAGAAGCGGCTGGGAGGGAACTCGCGTTCCACGCTCGGCACGATCACCGATCTGTACGCCGTTCTTCGACTGCTGTTTTCGAGGGTGGGGCAGCCATTCGTAGGTTATTCTAATGCGTTTTCTTTTAACGATCCGCAGGGCATGTGTCCGGAATGCCAGGGAATCGGGAAGAAGGTGGAGCTGGATCTGACGAAGCTGCTGGATATGACCAAATCCTTGAATGAGGGAGCGGTCCGGTTTCCGATTTTCTCGGTGGACAGCTGGTATATGAAGAACTACACCATGTCCGGTTTCTTTGATAACGACAAGAAGCTGGCCGATTATTCCGAAGCGGAATGGGATCTCTTCCTGTACGGCAAGGAGGGAAAAGTGACGTTCCCGTCCAAAGGCGGACCGGTGCAGTCCGACTTCGAAGGCCTCGTGCTGAAGTTTAACCGCCTGTATATTCAGCGAGACAGCAGCGAATTGTCCGAACGAACCTTCAATCACGTGAAAAATTTCATTACGCACGGCACATGCCCGTTATGCCAGGGGACACGGCTCAGCCAAGCTGCGTTAAGCTGCAGGATCAACGGATTCAACATCGCCGAGTGTGCGGCCATGGAGATCGGGGACCTAAAAGCGTTCATCCTGGATATCAAGGAGCCGATCGCTGCCGGCATGGTAGCCAGCTTAGCGGAGCGGCTGCAGCATTTGATGGATATGGGACTGGATTACCTGACGCTGAACCGGGAGACGACCACGCTCTCCGGAGGCGAGTCGCAGCGGGTCAAGATGGTCCGGCATCTGGGCAGCAGCCTGACGGACATGATGTATGTTTTTGATGAGCCGAGCGTGGGCTTGCATCCGCGGGATGTTCACCGTCTGAACGGCATGCTGAGGAAGCTTCGCGACAAGGGTAACACCGTGCTGGTCGTGGAGCATGACCGTGACGTGATTGAAATTGCCGATCATGTGGTGGATGTGGGGCCGAATGCCGGTACCCGGGGAGGGGAAATTGTCTTTGAAGGGACGGTCGAGCAGCTGTGCGACCAAGCTTCCACCTTAACCGGGCGGTATATGAAGCGGTGGATGCCGATGAAGGAACAGTTTCGCGTACCTACAGGGCATATGCGCATTGCCGATGCGAATCATCATAACCTGAACAATGTGACGGTGGATATCCCGGTAGGCGTATTGACCGTGGTCACGGGCGTAGCGGGATCAGGAAAGAGCTCGCTCATTCACCATGCCTTCCTGTCCCAGCATCCCGAGGCTGTTGTCATCGACCAGTCTGCCGTCAGCGCCTCGATCCGTTCCAACCCTGCCACCTACACGGGGATCATGGATGACATCCGGAGCATGTTCGCCAAGGCGAACGGCCAGAGTCCGTCCCTGTTCAGCTTCAATTCCAAAGGGGCCTGCCCCGACTGCCACGGGCTCGGTTTCATCTATACGGACCTGGCTTTCATGGAAGGCATCAAGTCGCCGTGCGATACCTGTGACGGCAGACGTTTTAAGGATGATGTGCTCCAGTACAAGCTCCATGGAAAAATGATCACCGAGGTGCTGGACATGACGGTGCTGCAGGCGCTGGATTTTTTCGAGAAAAAAGAAATCAAGCGGCGGCTGGAAGCATTGCATGACGTGGGCCTGCACTATCTGACCCTCGGACAGCCGCTGAGCACCCTGTCCGGGGGCGAAAGCCAGCGCATCAAGCTGGCCAGCGAGCTGCACAAGCAGGGGCAGATTTACGTCATGGACGAGCCGACGACGGGGCTGCATATGTCGGATGTCGGGCATCTGCTGGACATGATGAATCGGCTCGTCGATAACGGCAGCTCGGTGATCGTGATCGAGCACAATCTGGACGTGATCCGTCAGGCGGACTGGATCATCGATCTCGGGCCCGAAGGCGGCAGCAGGGGAGGGAGGGTCATATTCGAAGGAACGCCCGCCGAACTGATCGCGGCGGAACACTCCCTGACCGGTAAATACGTGAGAGGATAGACTTAGAATGGCTGTGCCGCATATCCCCGCGGCATGGCCATTCTATGGTTATCAGGCTTATATGATCGTTTAAACGGCAATACTGTATGCTGCCACAGACTGCGGCTTAGGCAGGAGTCGGTTCATAAGAATGTATAAACGACTAATGTCCGTATACCGCGATGGGCAGCATTTTGATTGTAAACGGGGGATCAGGCAATGCGGAAAGCATGGTGGAAAGAAGCCGTTGCGTATGAGATCTATCCGCGCAGTTTCATGGATTCGAATGAAGACGGCATCGGGGATCTGCAAGGGGTGATATCCCGTCTGGATTATTTGAAGGATCTCGGGATTGACGTCATATGGGTATGCCCTATCTATCGATCCTCCAATAACGACAACGGCTATGATATCAGCGATTATCAGGATATTATGACGGAATTCGGCTCGATGGCCGACTTCGACCGGCTGCTGGCCGAAATCCATAAGCGCGGCATGCGCCTTATCATGGATCTGGTGCTTAATCATACCTCGGATGAACATCCGTGGTTTATGGAAGCCCGCTCCTCCCGAACGAATCCGAGGCGGGATTATTACATCTGGCGGGACCCGAGGGACGGGGCCGAGCCGAACAATTGGGAATCGGTGTTCACCGGTTCCGCTTGGGAATACGACGAATTAACGGGTCAATATTATCTCCATCTCTATTCGAAAAAGCAGCCTGATCTAAATATGGAGAATCCGGCGGTCCGGGAAGAGCTGGTGCGGATGATCCGCTGGTGGCTGGATAAAGGGATCGACGGCTTTCGCGTGGACGCGATCACCCATATTAAGAAGCTGCCGGGTTTGCCCGACATGCCGAATCCAAACAACCTTCGATATGTCGATTCAAATCCCGGTCACCGGAATATCGCGGGAATCCATGAATTTCTTCAGCAATTCAAACGCGAAGCGTTCGCCGATTATGACATTATGACGGTGGGCGAAGCCAGCGGCATTCCAATCTCCGAAGCAGACCGCTGGATCGGGGAGGAGAACGGGGCGCTGAACATGATTTTTCAATTTGAGCACGTCAATCTCGATTTCGGACTCGAAGGGCGCTGGGATTACGCCGTCTGGGACTTGGCCGAATTGAAGCAGATCATGCATAAATGGCAGACGGGCCTGGAAGGGACAGGCTGGAACGCTCTCTATATGGAGAACCATGATCAGCCGCGCTCCGTATCCCGTTTTGGCGATCCGGTCCACTATCATAAGGAATCGGCCAAGATGCTGGCTACTTTTTTTATGCTGATGCAAGGGACGCCGTTCATTTACCAGGGGCAGGAAATCGGGATGACGAATGTCGAGTTTCCGGAGCTGAGCGATTATCGGGACGTGGAGATCTACAATTATTACCGCGAGCGGCTGTTGGACGGAAAAGACGTGTCCGAGACGATGCGCAGAATCGCGTACCGGGCCCGGGACAATGCAAGAACGCCGATGCAGTGGGATGACACGCTTTATGGCGGTTTCTCATCCGTCGTGCCGTGGATTCGGTCCAATCCGAATTATCATGAGATCAACGTGGAGCATCAACTGGCCGATCCGGATTCCATTCTGAATTACTATAAGGCCTTGATCCGTCTGCGCAAGTCCACCGAGGCGCTGATCTACGGAAAATACGAAGCCGTGCTGGAGGAGCATCCGGAGATCTTCGCTTATTCCAGATCATTAGGGAACGAGGTATATCTGATCGTATTGAACTTTTACGGCAGGACGCCGGAGTTTCAGTTTCCAGCGGAATGGAGCGGCCGTCATCCGGAAGTGGTGCTCACCAATTACGAGCGGTCGGACCGGAGTTTCGGCCAATTCACCTTAAACCCTTATGAAGCGATAGTTTATCGTGTAAACTAAGTGGGTAAGCGATTTCTTGAAATGAGAGGTGAATGCAGCTTGTCGCAGCCTAATTTGATGTCTGCCGCCGTTCTTGATCGTCCTTTATCCATTGGGGTGAAGCAGGTGCCCATTCCGGAGCCGAAGCCGGATGAAGCCTTGATTAAGGTGTATTGCATCGGCATCTGCGGTTCGGACGTGCATTATTATGAGCATGGACGGATCGGAAGGTATGAGGTGAAGGAGCCGTTGATTCTGGGACATGAGCTGGCTGGAGTCGTTGTGAAAACGGGGGAGAAGGTGACAAATGTCTCCGTCGGTGACCGCGTAGCCGTGGAGCCGGGCGTTACGTGCGGGCGATGCGCCTATTGCAAAAGCGGACGCTACAACCTGTGCCCGGACGTGGTGTTCATGGCGACTCCTCCGGTTGACGGTGCCTGGGCCGAATACGTTGCGGTTCGCAGCGACTTTCTGTTCCGGCTGCCGGATGAAATGTCCTTTGAGGAGGGCGCATTGCTTGAGCCGCTGTCCGTTGGCCTTCATGCCGTACGCCGCGGGCGTATCCGGCCGGAGGACCGGGTGCTGGTGCTCGGTTTGGGCCCGATCGGCCTGCTTGCCATGGAGGCAGCCAAAATGTCCGGAGCCTCACAGGTATTCGGCAGCGACGTCGTGGATTACCGGCGCAATCTGGCCCTTCAGATGGGGGCCTCCGGCGTGATCAATCCCATGGACGAATCCGTGCCCCAGCGATTGGTCGAACTTACGGGCGGCAAGGGAATCGATCTCATCATCGAAACATCGGGCAATGCCGGGGCCATCGCGGATTCCATCGGTTATGTGAACCGCGGGGGCCGCATCGTGTTTGTAGGCTTGCCTGCAAAGGATGCCATTCCGGTGGATATCGGCGCTTTGGTTGACGCCGAGCTGGATGTATACGGTGTGTTCCGCTATGCGAATACGTATCCGGCCGCTATTCAGATGCTGCAGAACAAGGGCAGCCGCATACGGGACATCATCACCCACCAGTTTTCTTTGGATCAGATCGAGGAAGCCGTGGAGCTTGCCCGCACGCAAAAGGACACCAGCGTCAAAGTCATGATCTATCCTCATCAAAACGCATAACGTTTCTTTGCGGCAGGAAGAGCTGCTTCCGGAGCTGGCGGTACAACCGAACCTGATAATGTGATCATCGAAAAGCACCGCCCCAACACTTGTCGGAGCGGTGCTTTTTTCATGTGTTGCCGGTTAGTCCGGGCGCACATTGCTCATCCAGCTGTCGATGCGAAGATCATCGCCGTAGGTCTCGCGCGACGAAATTTCGCCGAGCTTCTGCTCGGCAGCCTCGCGGGTGTCGAATCCGCCGATGACCGCGATGAAGTCCCCGCCGGCCGCCTTAATGAAGGTCACGTCGTCTTCCAAGTAAATCTCTTCAAGAATGGCCAGGGATTCCCCTTGCGGCATCGTCTCACTGCGGATATAGAAGACTTTGCGCGGAGTTACCGGCTCGCCGGTGGAAGTAAGCTTCAGCTCCAAATAGCCGGGATCTTTATATTCCGATACGGAATGCTTCACGCCGTCCTTCAGCTCAACGACAAAACGCATGGCCGAATCGTCCAGAATCACATTTTCATAAACATCCTTCACCAGCGGAAGTGCCAGCATGTCTTTCTTGATGGTATCATAGTCAAAATTTCGAACCCCGTTAAACGTGAAAATAAGGCGGTTCGGGGCATCTCTATGGTCGACGGTATAGGCAGGCACGCTGGAAACGGACTCGCCTTCCTGATCAAAATGAATCTTGAATACATCCTCGGAAGCTTCCGTTCCTACGGTAACGCCGTCGGTCCGCTCGCCGCCGCCCCCGAATTGCAGCACCTGAACGATGCTGCCCACCACGGGTACTTTGGATAAGGCATTGGCTACCGTTGGGATATTGACCACGAAGAGCAGGGCGACGGCCGCTGCAACAACGGAAGAATACCTCATCATGCGTCTGGATCGTTTACGGGTGGCCGCCTTTTTCTGCGCAGCATCTATAACGCCTGTTAACTGAGCGGGGATTTCAATGTGTTCGTAGCGTTCTTTTCCTGTCATAGGCTATCGACCTCTCCCTCGATTAAATAAGATTTCAATTTTCCGATAATGCGATAAAACCTGGTTTTGACGGTGTTCTCGGACAATGACAGCACATCCGCCATTTCCCTAAAGCGCAGGTCCTCAAAAAACTTCAAAATCATGTAGGTTTTCTCCTCCGGCGGCAGTTTGTCCAGCGCATCGTACAGATCCATTTTCTCCTCCAGCGGGACCGCATGCTCTGCAGCCGCGTAGTCCTGGGCCTGGTCTTCCATATAGGTAAACCGCTTCTTGCGACCGAGATGGTCGATGGCAGCGTTAATGACGATCCGGGTCATCCAAGAATCAAAATACTGCGGCGCGTTTATCCGCTCATAAGCGAGGTATCCCTTATAGGTCGCTTCCGAGACGATGTCCAGTGCCTCCTGCTCGTTTTTGACATAGCAATAGGCCACCCGGTATAACTTGTTCTTGCATTTCTCGATATGTTCACTGAACTGTTGTTGCTTCGATTCTTTCGCTCTCAGTTCACTCACTCCTAACTACTAGCACTAGTATACATGTCATGGCACGAATTCGTTGATCTGTTCATTCATTGGCCGGATTGATGGGATCAACTCAAGTACTTGAGTGCGCTTGACTGATCATTAGACCGTGGAGAGGGCCAAATAGTTTTAGTCCGGGATAAAAAATAGACGAATGGAGGGATATACCAGGCCGGTTACGCCGTCTGTGCGAATCCAAGGCTGAAATGAGGAGGGATTGAAAAATACCGAGCAGCTTAACAGAAGACATGAAGGATGTTACTATATGAGTCATATGAAATGAACGGAGGCCAGAACATGTAGGTTTTTCTACCCAACCCGCACAACTAAATACAGAATTGGGGTAGAAAGATGAAACGGAAATCCTTTCGATATCTCTGGATAGGCCAGGCGCTCGCCAATAGCGGCGATTTATTTTACATTGTCGGCCTGATGGCTATGATCCATGGGATTACGGGATCTGCCATGTTGATGGCCATGATCCCTTTCGTTACGACGACGGCCCGGTTTATCAGCGGGAGCTTTGCGCCCGTTTTAATGGACAAGTACAGCCTCAAGTCGCTGCTTGTTTCGTCTCAGATCGGAAAAACGGCCGTGCTGTTCCTGTTGATGGTAACCTGCTATGCACTGGGAGAGCAGGAGGCGACGGTTTATGCGATTCTCGGATTCGTATTTCTCATCTCCTTGCTCGATGGCTGGGCTGCACCTGCCAGCCATGCCATGCTGCCGCGTCTGGTGGATGCCGCCGAGTTAACGAAAGCGAACAGCTTTGTTGCCATCGTGGATCAGATGATCCAACTGGGAGGCTGGGCCGTTGGGGGATTGCTGGTCGCAGTCATGGGCGGAAGCAGCGTGATAGGACTGACCTTTGCGCTGTCCCTGGCAGCGGCAGTCTTCATGAAACTTATAGAGGATCGGCATGAAGCCGCCCCGGAACCGAAAGAGAAGACGCGCGTTTCGAAAGGGCGCTCCATTCAAGAAGGCTGGGCGCTCATTTGGAAGCAGCCTTCCCTTCGGGCGATTCATGTGATTTATGTATTGGAGACGATGGCAGGCGTGATCTGGATCGCAGCGATCATCTACGTGTACGTGGCTGATGTGCTCCACAGGGAGGAGGCGTGGTGGGGATATATCAACGCAAGCTTTTTCCTGGGACTCATGCTGGGCGGACTGTTCGGAATGAGAGGCGCGGAGCTGATCGACCGCAATATTCGCAAGTTCGTCATCTGCTCTTCCTTCGGCATCAGTCTGATGACGCTCGGTTTTGGATTGACCTCGGTGCCTTGGCTGGCCCTTATGTTCTCGGCAGGCTTCGGCGTTTTTGAACAGCTGAAATCCGTCTCGCTGCAGACCACTCTGCAGCGAAGCGTATCCGTTCATCTGTTGCCGAAGGTGTATGCGGCTCAAAGCGCGATGGTTTCGCTGGTATTTGGCCTATCCACGCTGCTGTTCGGGTTCATCACCGACGAATACGGCGTCCGGACTACGTATATCATTGCAGCTGCGGTGTTGTTCATCTCGGGCTGTTACGCTGCAATCATACGAACGAGGTGGCCGGGGGCAGGGGAAAGCGCAGCACAAGGAGGAGGACGCGCGGTATAATTGGCATATAGGTTCATCCTCCCGCCGGACTTGATGACTGCAAGTTTCATACATGCAGACAATTTCGAAAATAAAAAAGGCGAGCGTTAAGCTCGTCTTTTTTATTTTTGAATACTACGGGGACTCGCGTTATGAACAGGCGTTTCATCCATATCCTTATGCAAGGCTTTAATTTCGTAAGCCGTATTTGAAACAATCCACGCCCTTTTCCTGCGGAAACATAGGCTGGTAGAGTATGCGATTCATTAGAATGACGATGGCATGAATAACGTGTAAGCGGCTCTCCTATCGCTATAGGAGAGCCGCTTTTGGGCTTGATATTCTGGTTATAGTGAAGGGCCAAGGGCAATCCAGGACACGAAGCCGTAGGAAAGGCTGCAATTCGGCTGGCGGATCACTTCCAGAACTGCTGCATCCTCGCGCTGGGATTTCAGGGAGATCTGGAAACCAGGATTGTTGCTCATCCCCACGATAACATAATTAATGCCGGCATAAGGTTCATCGAATAGGACGGTTACCTCGGTCTGAGTGCCGGCCCCTGTCAATACAAAGGGGGTCATTCCAAATTGCTGAAGTTTCGGCTTCCCGCTTGAGCTGCGCACCGGCGTGAAGGCCAGATGCTGTGCAGTGACTGCTGATTCAGCCAATTGCTGGCCGGTAACAGCCCCGTCGGAAATATGAACGCTAGCGACAGCCGACTTGCCTAATTTGTCGCCGTCAATGCTGCCGTCAGCGAGTGTAAAGGTATCAAAAGCGTCCGGTCTAAGATGTCTTCTCTCGATGGTCCCGTCAGCGATTTGGTTTCCGGTAACAGAGCCCTCGGCCAAGGTGAAGTTATTAAAAGCATCCGGTCCAAGGTGTTTACTCTCAATGGAACCTTCGGCGATCAGGGAACCGTTCAAAGATCCCTCGGCCACGTTCGCGCCAGTGATAGTCCCTTCAGCGATTTGGCTTCCTGTAACAGAACCGTCAGCCAGGGTGAAGTCATCAAAGGCACCCGGAGCGAGATGTTTGCTCTCAACAGACCCCTCGGCCAAGGTGAAGTTATCAAAAGCATCCGGTCCAAGGTGTTTACTCTCGATGGAACCTTCGGCGATCAGGGAACCGTTCAAGGACCCCTCGGCCACGTTCGCGCCAGTGATAGCACCTTCAGCGATTTGGCTTCCTGTAACAGAGCCGTCAGCCAGGGTAAAGTTATCAAAGGCATCCGGTCCAAGGTGCCGGCTCTCGATGGATCCTTCGGCGATCAGGGAACCGTTCAAAGATCCCTCAGCCACGTTCGCGCCGGTGATAGTACCTTTAGCGATATGACTTCCTGTAACAGAGCCGTTAGCCAGGGTAAAGTTATTAAAGGCATCCGGTCCAAGGTGCCGGCTCTCGATGGATCCCTCGGCCAAGGTGAAGTTATCAAAGGCATCCGGTGCAAGGTGTTTGCTCTCAATGGACCCTTCGGCCAAGGTGAAGTTATCAAAGGCATCCGGTGCAAGGTGTTTACTCTCAATGGACCCCTCGGCCAAGGTGAAGTTATTAAAGGCATCCGGTCCAAGGTGTTTACTCTCGATGGATCCTTCGGCGATCAGGGAACCGTTCAAAGATCCCTCAGCCACGTTCGCGCCGGTGATAGTACCTTCAGCGATTTGGCTTCCTGTAACAGAGCCGTCAGCCAGGGTAAAGTTATCAAAGGCATCCGGTGCGAGGTGTTTACTCTCAATGGACCCCTCGGCCAAGGTGAAGTTATTAAAGGCATCCGGTGCAAGGTGTTTACTCTCGATGGAGCCCTCTGCAATCTGGGAGCCGTTCAAGGACCCCTCGGCCACGTTCGCGCCAGTGATAGTGCCTTCAGCAATTTGGCTTCCGGTAACAGACCCCTCGGCCAAGGTGAAGTTATCAAAAGCATCCGGTCCAAGGTGTTTACTCTCGATGGATCCCTCAGCGATTTGTGAGCCATTCAAGGACCCGTCGGCCACGTTCGCGCCAGTGATAGTCCCTTCAGCGATTTGGCTTCCAGTAACAGAGCCGTCAGCCAGGGTGAAGTTATCAAAGGCATCCGGTGCGAGGTGTTTACTCTCAATGGAACCTTCTGCAATCAGAGAACCGTTCAAAGACCCCTCGGCCACGTTCGCGCCGGTGATGGTCCCTTCAGCGATCTGGCTTCCCGTAACTGAGCCGTCAGCCAGGGTGAAGTTATCGAAGGCATCCGGTCCAAGGTGTTTGCTCTCAATAGAGCCTTCGGCAATCTGCGCCCCGTTCAGTGAGCCCTCGGCCACGTTCGCGCCGGTGATAGTGCCTTCAGCAATTTGGCTTCCGGTAACAGATCCGTCGGCCAGGGTAAAGTTATCAAAGGCATCCGGTCCAAGGTGCCGGCTCTCGATGGAGCCCTCTGCAATCTGGGAGCCGTTCAAGGACCCCTCGGCCACATTCGCGCCAGTGATAGTCCCTTCAGCGATTTGGCTTCCTGTAACAGAGCCGTCAGCCAGGGTGAAGTTATCAAAGGCATCCGGTGCGAGGTGTTTACTCTCGATGGAACCCTCTGCAATCAGGGAACCGTTCAAAGATCCCTCGGCCACGTTTGCGACGGTGATGGTCCCTTCAGCGATCTGGCTTCCTATAACAGAGCCGTCAGCCAGAGTAAAGTTATCAAAGGCATCCGGTGCGAGGTGTTTACTCTCAATGGAACCTTCTGCAATCAGGGAGCCGTTCAAGGAGCCGTCGGCCACGTTCGCGCCGGTGATGGTCCCTTCAGCGATTTGGCTACCTGTTACTGAACCCTCGGCCAAGGTGAAGTTATCAAAGGCATCCGATGCAAGGTGCTTGCTTTCGATGGAGCCCTCTGCAATCAGGGAGCCGTTCAAGGAGCCGTCGGCCACGTTCGCTCCAGTGATGGTCCCTTCAGCGATCTGGCTTCCTGTAACAGAGCCGTCAGCCAAGGTGAAGTTATCAAAGGCATCGGGTCCGAGGTGCTTGCTTTCGATGGAGCCCTCGGCAATCTGCTCCCCGTTCAGTGATCCGTCGGCGACGTTCGCGCCGGTGATGGTCCCTTCAGCGATTTGGCTACCTGTTACTGAACCCTCGGCCAAGGTGAAGTTATCAAAGGCATCCGATGCAAGGTGCTTGCTTTCGATGGAGCCCTCTGCAATCTGGGAGCCGTTCAAGGAGCCGTCGGCCACGTTCGCGCCAGTGATGGTCCCTTCAGCGATCTGGCTTCCTGTAACAGAGCCGTCAGCCAAGGTGAAGTTATCAAAGGCATCCGGTGCGAGGTGTTTACTCTCAATGGATCCCTCGGCGATCAGGGAACCGTTCAAAGATCCCTCGGCCACGTTCGCGCCGGTGATGGTCCCTTCAGCGATTTGGCCTCCTGAAACAGAGCCCTCGGCCAGAATGAAGTTGTCAAAAGCATTTGGTGCAAGGTGTTTGCTCTCAATGGATCCCTCGGCGATCAGGGAACCGTTCAAGGATCCCTCGGCCACGTTTGCGCCGGTGATAGTCCCTTCAGCGATTTGATTTCCTGAAACAGAGCCCTCGGCCAGAATGAAGTCGTCAAAAGCATTTGGTGCAAGGTGTTTGCTCTCAATGGATCCTTCTGCAATCTGCTCCCCGTTCAGTGAGCCGTCGGCGACGTTCGCGCCCGTGATGGTTCCCTTAGCGATTTGTCTTCCGGATACAGATCCGCCGGCCAGGGTGAAGTTAGCAAAAGCGTCGGGTCCAAGGTGCTTGCTTTCGATGGAGCCCTCGGCAATCTGCGCCCCGTTCAAGGAGCCATCGGCGACGTTCGCGCCAGTGATGGTACCTTCAGCAATTTGACTTCCCGTAACAGAACCCTTTCCTAAGGTGAAGTTGTCGAAAGCATCCGGTGCGAGGTGCTTGCTCTCGATGGAGCCTTCGGCAATCTGCGATCCGTCTAAGGAGCCGTCGGCGATGTTCGCGCCGGTGATGGTTCCCCCAGCAATTTGACTTCCTGTTACAGAGTTTTCGGCTAAAGTGAAGTTATCAAAAGCGTCCGGAGCGAGGTGCTTGCTTTCGATAGAGCCCTTGGCAATCTGGGACCCGTTCAAAGCACCAGCCGCAATGTTCGCACCCGTGATGGTTTCCTTGGCGATTTGGCTCCCCGTAACGGAGCCGTTAGCCAGGTTGAAGTTATCAAAGGCGTCCGGACCGAGATGCCGGCTTTCAATAGAGCCCTCGGCTATTTTCGAGCCGTTCAGAGAACCTGCCGCAATGTTTGAGCCGGTGATCGTTCCATGAGCAATTTTTGCTCCCGTAACCCCGTGATCCTGAATAAGCTCCGTTGTAATCGCACCGGCTTCAATATGCTTCGTGGTGATGCTGTGCGTCTGCAAATGATGGGGAAGCACGGCACCTTCTGCCAATTGTCTTGATTTGACGGACCCAGGCTGCAGCTGATCGACTCCCACACTATCCGGTTGCAAGTGGACATGGCCGACAGACTGATCCGCCAGATGGGCCATGTTGACGGAGTAAGGGGCGAGATGGTGACTTTGAATAGAGAATAATTCTATATGCTTGGATGCCACAGCCCCTTCACTGAGATGGTTTCCATGGATCGATTCTCCGGCAATATGCTCGGAAAGAACGGCACCGTTCTCGATGTGCGACGATTCAATGCTTTCGTTCTGGATATGCTTTGCGCTGATCGAGCCTGACGCAATATGCCGATCGGTTACAGCGATATCCTCAATATGCTGTGATTTGACCACTTCCAAACCAAGATGGTCCGAAAGGACGCTCGCTTCTTGCAGATGCACTGCCGAGATGGAGAGCGGTTTGATTTTTTCTCCGCTAACGGCGTTTGTTTTCAATACGGTCCCCGACACAGATGAAGGGGTAAGGTGGTCTTCCGTAATCGATTGCGATTCAAGCTTCGCTCCTGGAATGCTTCCGTCGGCAAACAGCATATCGGGCGATCGGCTCTCGTCAGCCAAATGGTTTAGCGTGATGGATTTCTTTTTCAAATGGTAGCCGTGGATGGCTTCCTGGGTGATATGTTTGCCCAAGATGGATTCCAGTCCAAGATGCACTCCCTCAACCGACTGCTGGGCAATTTTGTCTGAGGTAACGGCTCCATTCTGAATGGCTTCCTTGGCGACGGAATGGGTTGACAGGTGGGTGGAACGAATGGCTTGGGATGCTATTTTGTCACCAGTGATGCTGCCTTCGGCAAGTTTGGACGACGTAACGGAAAGATCCACCAGCTTGTCGGTCGACACGCTTTCCGGCGACAGTTTCAGGGACGTTACAGCATGGTCTGCCAGATGCCGAGGTGCAATAACCCCTTCGCCGATGGAAGATTCGATTACGCTGCCTTCGGCAATTTTGTCGCTCGTTACCGCTCCGCGTCCAAGCGCTTCTGTTCCTACGCTCTCGGTCTGTAAATGGCAGCTGGCAACCGAGCCGTTGGTCAAATGCGATGATTGGATCGCCCCGTCTTGTATGGCATGTGCTCCGACGCTGTCTGCAGCCAGATGCTGCTGCAGAATGGATTGGCTTGCGATATTGCTGGAAGTCACGCCACTCTGCCTAATGATGCTGCCGCCAACCGAGCCCAACGCCAGCTTGCTGCCCGTTACACTTTCGGGTGCAAGCTGTTCTTCCCCAACCGATTCTCGCTGAAGATGCTGTCTCGCGATGGAACGGTCCGCCATGTGCTGCTCTCCAATCGTTCTGGAATGGATTGCCGCACCGAGCACGCTTTCAGGAGCAAAGTGCTGTGGCAAGATGCTGCCGATTGCGATATGTTTTGCTTTCACTGCATCTTGAGAGAGATGCCGGGCTTGAACAGCCTCCGAAGCGATTTGGGATGATTCTACGGCCCCTTTAGCCAAATGACGGGTTTGTACAGCTTCATTGGCAATCTTACTCGGGAGAACACTCTGATCAGCAATTTTTGAGGCCGTAACAGCCTGCTCGACCAGTTTGGCTGTATGGACTGACTGATCGGCAAGTTTGGAGCTCGTTATACTGGAATCGCTCAAGTGCCGGGTGGACACGGCGCTGACGTCGATCTGTTCGGGACCGATGGAACCAGGCTGAATCTGATCAGGCCCTATGGCACCGTCTTCCAGATGGCGGGCGCCCAGCGATCCATTCTGAATATGGTCGGCGCCAATGCCTCTAACAGCAATTTGGTCGGGGCCGATGCTTCCCTTGGCAATATGCTCCGATGTCACGGCCCTGCTGACGATATGGTCGCTGTTAATGGATTTCTGCTGTATATGGGAGCCGTCTACGGCGCTATCCGCTATTTTGTTTCCGGTGATGGCGCCATCGCGGATTTTGGATGACGTGACGGCATTGTCGGCAAGCTTGGAAGTGTGAATCGCCTCATTGGATATATGCCGGGTTTCTACGGCGCTTGATGCGATTTTTTCTCCAATGACAGATTGGTCGTCCAGCAGCTCCGTCGATACGAGCAGCTGCTCGAGGTGCCTTGCTGTAATAGCTCCGTCGGCTATTTTCTTCCCTTCAACGGCATGGTCCGCCAGCTTTTGGGTGGTTATGCTGCCATCCTTGATTTTGCTTGCGTTGACCGAGCCGTCCCTGAATTTGCGCGTCGATAAGATTCCATCCATGAGATGCTCGCCCGTGACCGACAATGGAGCAATTTTGCTTGAGGTCACGGCTTCGTCTGCAAGATGAAGGCTGGAAACGCTATAGTCTTGCAGCGCTTCGGGACCGACCGCTCCACGAGCAAGCTTGGAAGCCGTAACCGACTTGGAGGCGATCCGGTTCTCGGTTATGGCATATTCACCTATGTCCTCTGTAAATATAAATGCTCCCTTAATTTCTGGCATTTCCTTTTCAAGAATCAACTGCTCCGGCTCGATTTCCGTGTTCGGCAGAGGATCGGAAGATAGCGTCAAATCGTCAGAAGACAGTGTCATGGAAGAATCTGCAGAAGACAGTGTCACGGAATCTGCAGAAGACAGTGTCACGGAATCCGTAGAAGATAATGCTGTGGAGTCAGTTGCTGCCGCGGCGGAGTCGGAATTTACCGGCACGGCATCAGAGAATGCAGTAACCTCTGTTGATACAGAAATAGCTTCGTCTAATATTACGGGTTTGATGACTTCTTCTCTTTCTTGCTGCCTTAATTCGAAAATGCCGATGAGATCCTCTTCCGGATCCGCGAGGGGTAATGTTGAAAGAATGCGGGCTTCTTTATCTTGTTCTGTTTCTTTTTCTTTTTCTTTTTCTTTTTCAGGACTGCGTCCATTACCCCGCCCCAACAGGTCGAGTTCCCTGGTACTAGGGTCAACTCTGAAGGGTTGGTTAGAAGATGTTGACGAGTTTTTTTTCTTTTTCTTCAAAACTGCACGCTCCTTCCGAATACTGATCGTCTCCGGTATCATATGCAGCCGTTTAGGCGGCTGTCACTGGTCTTTTGGGATTCGAAGAATCGAAATGGCGGCGCATCCATGGAAAAAGGACCCGGCAAAGGCCGAGTCCTTCATTGTGCGCTTAATAGCGCTTATAAAATTTAACCCCTGGCGCCTTTACGGCTGCACAGTCGGTTCCGTATTTGAAGTTTCTTCAAGAATCTTTGCTTCTAAAACGACAAAAGCCCTGCCTCTCTTTCGTCCTTGCGGCTCCGATGACCGCTCCAGTGTGAATCAGAAAACCGTTCCATAAAACTCATACTTTTAGGGTCATAAAATAGGAATTTGCACTTCAACAGAGATGTAAATAACCATGTTTCGAGGAACTTACGGGGTTAAACTTCGTGTAACAATTAATTATTATAGCACAACTGCATGTAATAAGCAAAGATATTCAAACGAATATTAGAATGATATGCAAAAACGCTTGATTTTTTCCTGAAATCCTACGATATTCATATTAACAGTTTTTTCTTGCAAATTCTGCTGCCGAGCTCTTAAACTTGTAGCATCATGTCGAATACGTTCGGATCGCATATGCCTTGCCGATGTTTATTATCCGTTTAATGAAAGTAGGCGTTCCATGCAACTGTATAAGTCTTTTCTTAAACAGCTAATCCGGAACTATATGATCGGGTCCATTGCAGCTGTGCTTGTTGTGGGTGGCGTATTAATGGTAACGACCCTCGAGATTCCCACCCGGGAAGGCGTGCGTCTAATGCTCATATTGGCCATTTCGTTCATGGTAATGGTCGCATCGGAGCTGACGGTCTTTCTTCGCCATTTACGGCCGATTCACGCGGGATTTGATGAAGGCCATACGGATTTGGAAACGTTGGAAAAAGCGTATTTGAGCATTCACCGTATGCCGCGTTTGGCGGTATATCGCATATTCGGACCGCATCTGCTCGGTTTATCGCTTCCGGCCATTCTGCTTACCGTTTGGATGATGGAGCAGGGGAAGCTGAATTTCCCGCCGTTCTACATATGGCTGGCTTGCCTGGGGGCGGTCCTGCTGGCCAGCTGTCATGCCATGATCGAATTTTTCCTCACCATAGCCGCCATTCGCCCTTTGATCAAGGAAGTTCGGCGGCAGGCGCTGTCGCGTTATGGCGTGGATTTCTCTCTTGAAGGCCATGTGTTCATGGCGATTCGGACGAAATTTCTGCTGAGTACGATGCTGATCGGCACCTTTCCGCTATTTCTGTTCAGTTTGGCCGTGCAGATCCGGTTGGAGGGGCTTAGTCAGATTGTAGCCCAGCAGTATTGGGGCTGGGCCGGATTTATATTGCTGCTTGGGGTCGGATTTGCTTATATCGGCGCCTGGCTCTTGACCCAGGATTTGCAGCGTCCCATCCGTCAGCTGTACCGGGCGATGAATGAGATCAAGGAGGGCCGTCTGATTCAGACCTCCAATCTCTACTCCGATGAATTTTCCAATTTGATCGCGGGTTTTAATATGATGGTCCGCGGGCTGCAGGTGCGCGAGGAACGGAATCGCAAGCTGCTGGACAGTTATTTTGCCGCTTTGGCGGCGGCGCTGGATGCCAGAGATCCTTACACGGCCGGCCATTCGCTTCGGGTAGCGGAATATTCGGTGTTGATCGGCCGTCTGGCCGGACTAAGCGAAGAGCAGGTTGATCTTTTGCATAAGACGGCATTGCTGCATGATATCGGCAAGATCGGGGTCAGGGACAACATTTTGCTGAAGGAAGGGAAACTGACGGCAGAGGAGTTCGATCAGGTAAAGGCTCATCCGGCGCAAGGGGAGAACATTCTGCTGCAAATCGAGCCTGCCGATGCGATGGCTCCTTACCTGGAGGGGGTGCGCTCCCACCATGAGCGCTATGACGGAGGCGGGTACCCTGACGGGCTGAAGGGAAAGGAAATTCCGCTGTTCGGCAGGATTATTGCGGTGGCCGATGCCTATGATGCCATGACGTCGGATCGGCCGTACCGCAGCGGCATGAAATCCGCGGATGCGTTGAGCATATTGGAAGCTGGTAGGGGAACCCAGTGGGATCCCGATTATGCGGGCATGTTCGTGAAATACATGAAAGCGGAGAAGAAGGTCATTACGATCCGTTAGCGGGGGACCGGCCAAGGAACGCAGCTGCACGGATTCTTTGATGAGCAAGTAAGAGGCCGTACCTGTGCAGGTATACGGCCTCTTTTTTGCGGGTATGTCGTCTACATGCTGCCAAATGCTGCAGTCCAGCACGTTTATCATGCTGATTCCTTGCAGGAGCCGACAGGAAAAAACAAGGATATCAGATCATCTGGTGAGCCGTATCGATTTCCGTACCTTCTTCATGCTCTGCATCCTTCCCCTTGCGATGCATCCAGCCTGCCAGCCATGTGCTGATTTCATATAGACCGATGAGCGGGACGGCAACCATTAGGTGCGATACGAGGTCAGGCGGCGAGATCAGCGCCGCAACGATAACCAAAACGACGTAGGCGTAGCGCCTCATGGTATGCAGGATAGCCGGGCTTAATATTCCTATTCGCGTCAGAAACAGGACGATGACAGGCAGCTCGAAGGCAAGAGACAGCGGGATGATGATATTGAACATGAAACCGAAGTACTGGGCGACGCCGTACGTCTCGACGAGGTCCATCTGACTGTTGATTCCCGTCGTAAAAGCGAGGCTCATCGGAAAAACGACAAAGTACGCAAACGCGACCCCTATGAGAAAACATAACGCAGAGAAGGGGATAAACCGAAGGGCCGCTTTCTGCTCGCGGCCGTTCAGTCCCTGATTGACAAACAGCCAGATTTGATGCAGGGCGAACGGCAGGGTAGGAAGCAGAGACAATACGATGCTGATGCTCATATAGATGCGGAGACCGTCCCAGGGCGAGAATACGTTCCAGGTTACCTGAAAGGCGGGTGAATGGTGCTTTAACATGGATAACACATGGGGTGCGGCGAACAGGCCTGCCGCCATGCTTAGGAGAAAGACGGCGGCTACCAGAAGGATTCGCTTTCTAAGTTCGGCGATGTGCTCGAGCAGCGTCATGGTATTCTTGAACTCCATAGACTTCGTCACTCCTTTGGTCATCATCGGAAGATCGGCGTGCAGCGCTGTTTTTTCGATTTATTCAATTCCTTCAGTTCAAACGTATTAAATCCCTCCTGCATTTTTTGATGGATTTCCTGAATGCTCTTCACATCCTCAAAAGAATATCTGCGGTTTCCTCCCTTCGTACGCTCCGGAAATATGAGCTTGCGTTCCTCGTAATACCGGATTTGCCTTTCGGTCAATCCGGTCAGTTCGCAAACAACCCCAATACTCATCACCTTACTCTCCATGCTCTTTACCTCCTATGTAAGTATTGTTAACCCTGAGCTTTGTTAATGGCTTGGGATTAAAACCAAAGAAGATAAAACGGTAATAATTTGGGTGAATCCATTCCTTCTTGGAAGGATTTATGACATGATTTTATGAAAAAGAAAGTGAAAAAGCAATCATTTTTCAAAAAATAAAAAACTGTGTGAGGAATTCTAACAATATTTAAGTCAAACTTTGTTTTCTCTGCTAAGATCGGCTCATGAATCCAATCCAATCCCAAACTAGCGAAGGAGTGAACGAGGGTGGCTACAAAAGAACAACCAAAAGAGATGACCCGGAGACAATTTCTGACGACCGTTGGCAAGGTGGGCGGATCTGTCGCCGTCTTCAGCTTGATGGGTACGATGGGGCTCCTTACGCCGGAAACGTTGAAAGCCGCGGAATATACCCCACCCGGAAAGAATGACCTGCATCTCAGCGGCCGGGGCGGCAAGAAGATCGTTATTCTCGGCGCAGGGATCGCGGGCCTGACGGCAGCGTATGAGCTTGGTCTGGCAGGTTACGACTGCACGATATTGGAGGCAAAGAGCTTTGCCGGCGGGCGTAACTGGACGATCCGCAAAGGAACCTCCGTGTCGGAGATCGGATCCGGCCGTCAGACTTCCCGTTTTGATAACGGACTGTATTTCAATGCAGGCCCGATGCGGATTCCGCAGTTTCACGTCACGCTGGATTATTGCAAGAAGTTTGGCGTAGCCATCGAGCCCTTCAACAACGTGAACGAGAGCGGCTATTACTATAACGAGAACGTGGGGGCTTTGTCCGGACAGCGCGTCCCCAAGCGTGCAGCCAAAGCCGACGTACGCGGTTACGTGGCCGAGATGCTGGCCAAAGCCGTGAATCAAAATGCGCTGGATCTGCCGCTGACGGCGGAAGAGAAGCTGAAGCTGGTGGATTATCTGAAGGCCGAAGGCGATCTGAATCCGGACCTGTTCTACAAGGGATCGGAGCGCGGCGGGTATAAGGATGAACCGGGAAGCCGACTGGATGCCGGCGTTCTCCGCGATCCGTTCGATTTGAAGGCCATCATCAATTCCGGCTTCGGCAAATATTTCAGCAACGAATACGGTTACGACCAGCAGATGATGATGTTTCACCCCATAGGCGGCATGGACGCCATCGTCAAGGCATTCGAGAAACGGGTAGGCAGCCGGATCAAGTACCGGGCCGAGGTAAAGGAAATTCGCCAGTCCTCCTCCGGCGTGCGGATTGTGTATACGGACGGCCATTCCGGCAGAGACCAGGAAGTTCGCGGGGATTACTGCATCTGCACCATACCGCTGACGGTATTGAAGAAGATCCCGGCCGACTTCTCGCCGGAGATGTCCAAAGCCATCGGCAGCGTGGGCTACGCCTCCGCAGGTAAAATCGGTTTGCAGTTCAAGCGCCGTTTCTGGGAAGAAGACGAGTATCTGTACGGCGGCAGCAGCTTGACGAATATGGACATTACGCAAATCTACTATCCGCCGACAGACTATTTCGGGAAGAAGGGGATCCTGCTCGGCTATTATGCGTACGGGGGCATCGCCGATAAACTCGGCAGCATGTCGTATGCCGAGCGCGAGAAACTGGCATTGACGCAGGGGGCCAAGATCCATCCGCAGTATCCGAAGGAGTTCGAGGCCTCCTTCTCGATCGACTGGAAGAAGACCCAATACCAGGAGGGTGGCTGGGTATCCTATTCCGCCAATGATAGGAAAACCTACTACCCGACCCTCTGCAAGCCGGATAACCGCATTTACCTGGCAGGGGAGCATATCAGCTACATTACGGCCTGGCAGGCAGGCGCCATCGAGTCCGCCCGCGAGGTCGTAACCGATATCCATCAACGCGTCATGAAATCATAATGGAGAAGGGAGTCCATAACCCATGAAAAATAAACTGAAGACGTTCCTGGCACTCGCCATGCTGTTCAGTGCCGTAAGCTTAACCGCATATGTCGACGGCGCTTCTGCCCATAAGAAGCCGGCCAAAGCTTTGCCGGCCCCCCAATTTTACGGCAGTCCTACATCCTCGATCTCCAGCGGGGTAGTCGTGCCGGAGGGTTCCTCTTATCTCTATACGAGCGGGACGGTTCCGCCATTGTTGAACAAAGACGGCAAAACGGTTTATGAACGCTATGGCGATACGAAAACCCAGGGGATCGGCATCCTGAAGGAAATCGAGAAGCAGCTGAAGGAGCAGGGATTGACGATGAAGGATGTCGTCTATTTGAGAGTGTACTTGACCCCGGATGCAGCGAAGAACGGGACCTTTGATTATACCGGCTGGTTTGACGCATACGCCCAATTCTTTAATACGAAGGAGAATCCGGTTAAGCCTGCGCGTTCCACCGTGGGGGTAGCCGGTCTTGTGAATGCCGATTGGTTGATTGAGATTGAGGCCGTAGCCGTATACCCGAATAAGGATAAGAAAAAGTAAGTTGTCCTCGTTTCGCGAAGCGGCGGATCGAATAGCCGCTGGCTTTCAACATGAACCGTTACCATCACATATTAAAGGAGTTGGGTTCTATGTTCCAAAATGTCGGTTTCGTCGGATTGATGATGATCTTGATAGTCGTGCTCATTCTGTTCGGCCCTTCCAAGCTGCCCGAGCTCGGCCGGGCGGTGGGCCGCACATTGTCCGAATTCAAAGCCTCCGCCAGAGAGCTGGTTGGCGAGGATAAAGAGGAGGAGAAGGATAAGGAGAGGGAAAGGGAGGGAGCCGTCATCAAACTGAAAGGCTGATAGGGAAGTTTAATTTCTGCCTTATGCTATGAAAATGGATATCTCTGTACAATCCAAGCTGCTGCCACGGATGGTTGAAGTCCACGGCGGCAGCTTTTTGCATGCGGCACTTTGAGGTATGGTTCGAGAGCGGAAACTCCCCGTTGTCATCGTTTGCCAGGATTCAGAGAAACTCCTGACGGGTATACACAAGTACAGGCAATGATACAATTCATCATCCATTACGCTAAGAGGAGCTGATATTTATGGATAGCAACGTATTTAAAGGGAAATGGAAGCAGATGAAGGGTGAAGCGAAGAAGCAATGGGGCAAATTGACGGATGACGATCTTGATGTGATCGACGGCGAGAAAGATAAATTGGTTGGCAAGCTGCAGGAACGCTACGGGCATACGAAGGACGCGGCGGAGCGCGAATATACGGATTGGAGTGCAAGATACCGCGACTAGTCCACAAGACGATAAGGGAGGCAGTACGAATCATGTTGGAATCCCGTGTTGTGACCGGCAAGGTGATCGATATTCGTGACGGCAAGGTGTTTACCTTACACGGAGACATGGTCAGCACCTATCATTTGGGATACTATGAGATGACGAACGAGGAGATTCTCCCTGTCACGGACAGTCAGCAGGCGGCAGCGCCCGCCGCGGGCTTCATGGCGGAAGAATCTTCCGAGTCCTCCGGCTGGCTCGGCAGGGAATGGAAACCGCTGGCCAGTTTCATAACCGCATGGAGAAAGAGTGCAAATCGAGCCTGATTTGCGCTCTTTTTTTGACTTTTTAAGCCTGTCTGTCCAGGTAATATGCAATGAGAAATTCATGTGAGTTTTATATTTCAAAAGTCATATTGACTTGGGTCCGATGCGGTGTAGAATGAGGTCAAAAGGAAGTTTGATCAGCCCATTTGAAGACATCGAAGGAGTGTATCAACATCAAGGCTGTCCAGGTTATTCACAAGCCGCGCAAACAGGTTTCGCATCAACGCAAACATTTGATGACGGCCACATGGGAAGGGGTTCCGGCGATCATTTTGCAGACGCTGCTGGGCGGCCCCTTTTTGACAGGGTACTTATTGTACTTAGGCGCGGAATCCAGTGAGGTTGGTTTTGTTCTGGCCGTCACCACGCTATTCAACGTGCTTCAGATTCTGGTTGCGTACCTGATCCAGCGCTTGCAGTATCGCAAGAAAGCAATGATTGTGTTTACCTTTATGCACCGCATGTTGTGGGGGGCTACGGGCCTGATCCCGTTTATTTTTCCGGAACGATGGTGGGTTCCGGTGTTTATGATCCTTTATATGGGCGCCTTTATTGCCAATACCGTATCCGGCATGCTGTGGACCTCGCTGATTAGCGACATGGTGCCGGCCAAAGTGCGGGGACGTTATTTCGGCATACGCAATACCATCCTGAATGCGCTCGGAGCCCTGACCCTGTTTGTTGGCGGGATCATCCTGGACCGTTATCCCGGCGGCGGGGGCTTCCTGATTCTGTTTATGATTTCTTGGATTGCCATCGCTGCGAACTTATCCATGTTCTTCTTGTATCCTGATCCTCCCTTCGAGCATTCGAGCGAGCGTCAGTTCAGGGCGATGATCCGCAAGCCGCTGTCGGATACCACGTTTATCAAATCTACGCTGTTTCTGGCTGGTTGGCTCTTTCTGCAGACGTTGATTGTTCCGCTCTACTCGTACGCCATGCTGGACGTTCTGCATATTTCGTATTCGATCGTATCCATCATGACCGTTGCGCAGACCGTGATCATGATGATCGGTTTCTACGTATGGGGAAATTTGAATGCGCGTTTCAGCAACAGAACCTTGCTCTATTGGACATTGCCGCTGATTGCGGGGTCGTGCTTGACATGGGGCTTGCTGTCCGTCCTGCCCGTAATTCCGGTGCTGCTGTTATCGCATATGCTGCTTGGTGCCGGCGTAGGCGGCTTTAACCAGCTTGCCTTTAACTTCATGATCGGAGATACGCCGAAAAGCGAACGGCCGATGTTCATTGCCGTATACTCCTCCATCACGGGGTTTGCCTCTTTTCTCGGTCCCATGCTGGGCGGTCTCATATTCAAAGGGATTGCACATGCGCCCGAGTGGGTATCCCGATATGGTTTTCAAACCGCGGTGGGCGTGCTGATGGTACTGATTGCTTTGACGGTGGGGCGGAGAGTGCTTCGTTCCGCTTAGAAGAACGGCAGGCAGCCGATGTCTTTCATGTCATGGATATTTCATATGATGAACGAAAAGGAGGGGTTTCGTTGGGAAAGGTTGCACTCGTAGTCGGGGCCACGGGGCTTGTGGGGCGTTCGGTAACCGACGAGCTGCTGGGCCGCGGGGAGCTTGATGAGGTGCGCGTGCTGGTGCGAAGACTCCCGGAGGTCACGCATCCCAAGCTGCTGCCCATCCTGGTGGAGTGGGACCAGCTGGAACGATACGGCGACGCTTTTTCCGGCGTCCATAGCGTGTATTGCTGTCTGGGGACCACAATCAGGAAAGCGGGGTCCCAGCAGCAGTTCCGTAAAGTGGATGTGGACTATGTCATCAAGGCGGCAGAGCTGGCCAAGCAGAACGGAGTGAGGCAATTTATGGCGGTCAGCTCCGTAGGCGCCAATCCGAAGGTTCGTAATTTCTATCTTCGCACCAAGGGAGAGGTTGAAGAACGGTTGGCCGGAATCGGTTTCCGGGGGCTGCATCTGTTCAGACCGTCGTTATTGCTGGGGGAGAGGCCCGAACGGCGGTTTGGGGAGCGGGCGGCTTCGCTTCTGATGACTTCCCTCGACTTTGCATTCAGGGGTCCGAAGCTTGCCCCATACCGGGCCATTCCGGCGCAGAAGGTCGCCAGGTCCATGGTGAACATCGGTCTAACGGATATGAAAGGCCATCATGTATACACCAATGAAGTGATGCATGTTCTAGGCGAGGCCGCTGATTAAATTTGCCAGAGAACCCGCGGCGGATTACAATGTACACATATAGGAATACATAGAAAGGGTGATATATCATGAGTAAACATATCATATCGACCGACAAAGCCCCGGGAGCCATCGGACCATACAGCCAAGCTGTAGAAATCAACGGATTCGTATATACTTCAGGCCAGCTGGGATTGAATCCTGAAACAGGAGAATTCGGTGAAGGGGTCCAGGAACAAGCGAAGCTTTCGCTTAGCAATGTCAAGGCAATCCTTGAAGCTGCCGGGACAAGCCTGGATCAAGTGGTTAAAACCACGGTATTCCTGAAGGATATGAACGATTTCGCGGCGGTGAACGAAGTGTACGGCAGTTTCTTCTCCGAGCCGTATCCTGCGCGCAGTGCCGTGGAGGTTGCTCGTCTGCCGAAGGACGGATTGGTAGAGATCGAGGTTATAGCCGTTAAGAATTAAACGATATGAACGTACAAGGAGCTTTGCCTGCGTCGGCAAAGCTCCTTTTGCTTGTTCCAAATCCTTTCGATGAAAATTCTGAAGAACGAGCCGATGAATCCGGGCTTTAATACCGGGATCGTCTTCGATTGCGCGTGAAGAAGAGCCATATGGCAAATACAAACAAGATAATCGAGAGCACGAAGGCGGTCATTAAAATACTGTCGGTCTCCCGATGCTCGGCGGCGATGGCGATGTAAGCCCAGGTGAAGACCAGCGGTACGATGCCGTCCCGGTATCGCAGTCCGATCAGGATGGCGAGTAAAGCGCCTACGCAGAGCAGGGCGATACCCAAAGCGGATTCGCGCAGCCCGAAGAGGCTCCAGCCATTCTTTTGGAACACGATCCCGACATTGACGATAAAGGCAGGGCACACCCAGCCGATATATAGGCTGAACGGCAGCTTCAGGCAGAATCTCTCGCCGGGCGTCGGATAGTCTATCGCATGCGTGCGCACATATAGAACCCATAGGGTCAGCAGCAGCAATAACATCACAACGACAGACCATTCAATATACAAATAGTGCCATAGTACAAGCCAGGCCATATTGAATACGCAGCTGAGAATAAACCATGGACCGATGGATTTGACGGAGTCCCGGTTTCCGGAGTCGCGGCGCAGCTGGTAGATGACAAAAAAGAGCAGCAGCACATAGATGACGGACCATATGGAAAAGGCATACCCTGCGGGAGTGATCGCCGTATAATACATATCCGATATCTCCCCGGTCGTTCTGCCGCCCAGCGGCAGCATGCCCGATAACACGTTCACGGTGATAACCCCGAGGAAAAACAGCAGGTTCCACCAGCGGTACGGGTTCGTGCGGTACATACAATCTCCTCCTGATATCAGTCTGGACTATATAGAATATACCCAAAAGAATGGATAACGAGCCAGCAGCCAAAAGAAAGGGGGTTATCGTTTCCTTAATTCATATGCTTCTTGCGATATTCGTTCGGCGTGAAACCCTCCATCTTCTTGAACACTTTGCTAAAATATTTCTCGTCCTGGTAACCGACCATCTCCGCGATCTGGGCAATCCGAATTTGGGGATTGAGCAGCAGCGTTTTGGCTTTCTCGATTCGAATCCGACCGAGGAAATCCGATAACGTCACGCCGAATTCCTGCTTGAATTTACGGGAGATGTACTCCCTGCTAAGAAAAAACTTGCCTGCGATCTGCTGCAGCGAAATCTCATCATGATAGTGCTGCTCCAAATATTGGGCTATGTCATGAATGATGTGACTGTCCTTCGAATGGATCTGGGTAAGGACCCGGGATGCCGCGTAAAGCCTTCCGCTGATCTGTTCGCGCCAGCGGTCCCAGCAAATCATGCCATCCTCGCTGTAAGGGAGCGCGGAGGGAAGGTCCTGCGAAATTTCAGCGTCCTCGACGGGCTCCTGCGTGCTTTTCACTTCATTTTCCGTCCAGTGATACTGGATCCAGTCCCATTCCGAATTCCACCTCATCAGATGCTCGGGAGAAACAAGATCCCTCTCGCGAACCTCTTGCAGCCACTCTGCCGTGGCCGCCTCGATGCGCTCCTTGCTCCCGCTGAGCGCGGCCAGCTTGAATTCCTCCTCGTAGGAGGAGAGCCGCAGGGTACGGGAGCCCTCGCTTTCGACGGCGCGCTCACGATGGATGTGGGACTTGCCAGTCAGTAAATTGCGGCTGCACAGGGCTTGGACTGCAGTCGAATAAGCCTTGGGCAGATCTTGGGGAAAAGCGCCTGCTTCGGCGGCGCCGAAATGGCTCCGCCTGCGAAGGGTGGAGAAGAACCCGTCATTGATTCGATCCAGCAGGTCGTTAAAGGGAAGACGTGGATTCCAACAGAGCAGGATGATTTCTCCGGGCTTGTCGATATGCCGGAAGGCTACTCCGCGATCCTTCAACAGCTCATTGCAAATGTTGATGAGGGTGAAGGACAGCAGATGCCGCCTATTGCGGAATTTGGACAGCAAAGCTTCGTCAAATTGATCGTCGCGGAGCACGGCAACGTTGCAAGCCATGCCGGTTTCGGGCAGCGTCATCCGGTTCCGCAATTGAGAGACGACGCTTTCCCGGCTGCCGTAACCGTTCACAAGATCCGAGAGCAGGCGGTCCATATAGAATGGGGTCATCTGATTCATTTCAATAGTCTGATTGGTCATATGCCGCCGTTTCTCTTCCTCAAGCCGCCAGGTTTCAACCGCTTTGGCCAGCGCCTCGTTCAAGCTGTCCGGATCCACGGGCTTGAGAATATAATCGATGCCTCCCGAACGGATGGTATGGCGCACATATTCAAAATCATCGTATCCGCTGATGACAAGCACTTTAATATCCGGTTTCGCGGCATGCAGCCAGGTCAGCAGCTCAAGTCCGTTTTTGCGGGGCATCCGCATGTCGGTCAGGACAATCTGCGGTTTCTTCTCCTCGATTAGCCTTACCGCTTCCTCGCCGTCGGCGGCCTGGTCGATCTCCGTTATGCCATGCCGTTCCCAGTCTGCCAGAAGCCCTATAGCTTCCCGAACGTGCTGTTCGTCATCTACGATCAATACTCTCATTCTAGTGTTCACTCTCCCGTGGTTTGATATCGAGCGTAACCTTGACGCCGTGGGGCTCTGCATTCTCTATGGTTAATTCAGCATGATTGTTGGAGTACAGGTTCAACCGCATGTATACGTTCAACAGCCCGATAGAATCTTCGCCGGCATCGTTTCGGTCAGGGTGATGAAAGGCCGTCTCAAGTTTGCCGCGGATCGAGGCGAGCTCCTCCTCCTCGATGGAAGCCCCGTTATTCTCAATGACAACGATCAAGCGGCCATCCTCCGCGATGCGGGTGGAGATGGAGATGCGGCCGACGCCGGCGTGCGTGTTCATGCCATGCTTGAAATAATTCTCAACGATCGGCTGCAGGATCATCTTCGGAACCGGGGTCGTGAGGCTTTCCGGATCCACATCCCAGATGATTTCCAGCTGATCGCGGAACCGCTGTTTCTGCAGCTCAAGGTACAGCCGCACATGGTTGATCTCATCCTGAAGCGTCACTTTGCCCTCGCTGTTGCGCATATTGTAGCGCATCATATTCGCCAGCGAAGAGAGCAGGGAATAGATCCTCGGCACGTTGTGCTGCAGGGCCAAGGTGCCGATGGACTGGAGCGTATTGTATAGAAAATGCGGATCGATCTGGGCCTGAAGCGCCTTCAGCTGGTTGGTTTTATTGGCGATTTCCAGCCGGTACTCGCGCAGGATCAGGTTGTTGATGGTATCCATCATCGTTCGGAAGCGTCGGGACAGAATTCCGATCTCATCCGGGCTTGTCACGTCAATATTCACGTCGAGCCGCCCGGTTTTCACCTGATTCATATAGGTTGTGAGCTGTTTAATGGGTTTTGTGATTCGAATCGATATCCATAATGTGCCGAATATGACAATGAATAGCGCTAATATCGCAATAATCGCGTTAATGCTCGTTAATTCCGTCGAATGTTTGTACAGCGTTTGGTGCGGAATTTGCTTGACGAGCGTCCAGGGTGCGTAAGGCAAATCGAGCTTTTCATAGACAATCATCGCATCCTCGCCGTCATAATATCCTCTTTCCGCTTGAGCGATGACGTCCATAAGCTCAGGATCGTCCAGTGCTTGACCTCTCTGCTGTGGATCCGGACCGTATATGATGCTGCCGCTGCTATCAATCAAGTATAGCGCCTCTTCCCCTTTAGCATACAGCTGATCGCATATGGCCAAGATACTGTCGAGTTTCACGTCAATGGCCATGAGGGCATATTGGTCCGGCGCAGGCACGTTGGTGATGGATCGGTAGAAGGTGATCACCTCAAAATCCAGGATGTCCGCGGGTCGCGGAGGGAACCCGTAACTATGCACCCGATGGACGGGCTCGATGGCTGTATTGCCTTCGCCGAACTCTTCTATTTTGCGGTACGGAGCCTGCCTGAATTCCCTTCTTGGCAGATTGCTGGATATCTGGGTGGATTGTCCCGTCAATTGATTGTGCAGATAAATCTGATGAACGTCCTGCGTGCCCGTTTGGATGGCCTGCAAGGTTGCATACAGCTCGGCTACGACCCGGTGGTTATCGGGATCCAGGGCAAGGTTGCGCAAAAAATGGGGATCCGAATAAACGGACAGCGACGCGCGGTCGATGCCGCGCAGATAGTTCATCAGATTGGTCGCTCCTTGATAGATCAGCCGCACATTTTCGTTCACCGTCTGCTCCTTCACGGACTCCCGCGTATGCGTAAACGTGATGATTAACGAGAGCAGGAGCGGGATGGTCGTGACGGCGAGCATGAACGTGATCAGCCGGGTCTGGATGCTGCGATATTTCATGAAGGATCACCTCGGAATTATCGAATGGACATAAGCGCGTATGGTCAATATTTTACACCTAACGGTTCATGATTCTCCGTGTTTATTGTTTACAGGTTACCGCATAATAGCTGTACATCATACAACAACTTAACGAAAAGGGGAGATCAAGGGATGAATCGAAAAAAATCTTCGGCGCTGCTGCAGCAGTTTCTTTTCGTGGGGCCCTCCACCATATTTTTCATCCTCATCATGATCATTCCGTTCCTCCTGGGTCTTTATTATTCCTTCACGAACTGGAATGGCGTGTCAAGCAAAATCGACTTTGTCGGCTTCGATAATTTTGTTACCATCTTTACCAACGATGATAAATTCCGGGATGCTTTCTGGTTTACGACCCGGTTTACGGTGCTTGGCGTCATCCTTACGAATCTTCTAGGATTTATTCTGGCGTACTTTCTGACGAAGCCACTGAAGACACGAAACGTGCTGCGGACGATCTTCTTCATGCCAAACGTCATCGGCGGCCTGCTGCTCGGTTTCATCTGGCAGTTTATCTTTGTCAAAGGGTTTGCGGCGATCGGCAATGCCACGAACCTCGGATTCTTTAACCTGCCTTGGCTCGGCACAAAGGGAACTGCCTTTTGGGCAATTGTAATCGTTTTCGTATGGCAGACGGCGGGGTACCTGATGGTCATCTACATCTCCTCGCTTAACAATGTGCCAAAGGATATTCTGGAGGCTGCCGAAATCGACGGGGCGAGCAGGGGGCAGGTACTGCGGTCCATTATCATCCCGCTTGTGATGCCGGCGGTTACGGTATGTTTGTTCCTGGCGATCTCCTGGTCATTCAAAATGTTCGACCTGAACCTATCCCTGACCAAAGGCGGCCCGTTCGGCTCGACCGAGTCGGTGGCCATGAATATTTACAATGAGGCCTATACGAATAACCGTCTCGGACTCGGAACGGCGAAGGCGGTCATATTCTTCATCGTGGTTGCCATCATAACAAGCCTGCAAGTCCGATTCACGAAGAGCAAGGAGGTTGAAGCCTAATGGAGACCACAAGAAAATACCGGCTGAACACCATGGCCACCGAGATCATCATGGTCATCGTGGCATTGCTCTTCCTAGTCCCGTTCTACTTCCTGTTCGTGAACTCCGTCAAAACCTTCGGCGAGCTGTTAACCGATTCGGCGGGGCTTCCGACCACGTTCGAATGGAGCAACTATTCACGGGCGTGGGACATCACGAACTTCCCGCAGGCGTTCTGGAATTCGCTGGTCGTTACGGTGGCGAGCAACCTGCTGCTGGCGATGTTAAGCGCCATGACCGCTTACCAGATGGTTCGCCGCAACACGCGTTTTAACCAGATCATGTTTGCGCTGTTTGTGGCGGCGATGGTCATTCCGTTCCAATCGATCATGATTCCGCTCGTGAAAGTGACGGCAACGCTCGGCATTAACAACAGCTTGTACGGACTGATTATCTGTTACCTGGGCTTCGGGGTTCCGCTGAGCGTATTCCTGTTCCATGGCTTCGTGAAATCGATCCCGATGGAGATCGAGGAAGCCGCGACCGTGGATGGCTCCAGCGGGTACGGCGTATTCTTCCGGGTGGTTTTCCCGCTGATGAAGCCGATGTTCGTGACGGTGATCATCCTGAACACCTTGTGGATATGGAATGACTACCTGCTGCCATCCCTGATTCTGCAGTCTGCCGAGCTTCGGACGATTCCAATTGCTACTTTTGCCTTTTTTGGGCAGTATACCAAGCAGTGGGATTTGGCCCTCCCGGCGCTGGTGCTGGGGATCATGCCGGTCATTCTGTTCTTTCTGGCCATGCAGAAGTACATCATAGAGGGAATTACGCAAGGAGCGGTGAAGGGATAACCGCCAAACGGTCAATTCCTTCCCCCTCAAAGATCAATATAATACCTGATTTAACGAAAATAGGTTGATTATACTGAAAAAGTAAACGCTATCAACGAATGCTGGACACGATGTTATAGAAAAAAAAGGGAGGTTTTACAATGAAGAAATACGGTAAGCTGCTCCTGGTCATGGTTTTGGCTTTCTCCACGCTGCTTGCAGCCTGCGGCAACAATGAGGACGGCAGCCAAGGCGCTGAAGGCGGTGCCGAGGGCGGAACGAAAACGATTAAGATTTTTCAATTTAAAGTCGAAATCGCCGAGGCTTTGAACAAACTGAAGGCCGAGTACGAAAAAGAGCATCCCGGCATCAAGCTGGATATTCAAACGGTTGGCGGCGGCTCCGATTACGGTGCGGCGCTGAAGGCGAAATTCGCTTCCGGCGATGAGCCCGACATTTTCAACGTCGGCGGATACCGCGATCTGGAGACATGGTTTGAGAATGTCGAGGATCTCTCGGACCAGCCATGGGTGAAGGACGTTGTTGACGTTGCCAAAGTACCGATGACAAAAGACGGTAAACTGTACGGACAACCGATGACCATCGAAGGTTACGGATTCATTTATAACAAAGACTTGTTTGAGCAAGCGGGAATCACCGAACTCCCTAAGACGCTCACGGAGCTTGAGGAAGCTGCCAAAAAGCTGCAAGCGGCTGGGATCACGCCATTCGTGAACGGATACCAGGAAACCTGGATTTTGGCCAACCACTTGCTGAACATTCCGTTCGCCCATCAGGAAGATCCCGATGCATTCGTCAAAGGAATGAATGAAGGCACGGAGAAGCTGGTTGGCAACGCGAAGTTCGATGAATGGATGAGACTGTTCGACCTCACCGTCCAATACGGCCAGAAGAACCCGCTGACGACGGATTACAACACGGAAATCACGACCTTTGCCAGCGGTGAAGCGGCCATGACCCAGAACGGGAATTGGACGCAGGTGCAGATCGACGGGATCAACCCGGACCTGAACATCGGCCTTCTGCCGATGCCGATCAATGACAACGCCGAAGAGAACGACAAGCTTCCGGTCGGCGTGCCGAACAACTGGGTCGTGAACAACAAATCGAAGGTGAAGGACGAAGCCAAGGAATTCCTGAACTGGCTCGTCACTTCCGAGACCGGTAAACGCTACATTACGGAAGAGTTCAAATTCATCCCGGCACTGACCAGCATCGAGGCGAACAGCGAGACGCTTGGCGATCTGGGGAACGATGTCATGAAGTACAGCCAAGAGAACAAAGCGCTCAGCTGGGAATTCAACAAATTCCCGGACGGCGGCATGAATGAATTCGGCAGCCAGATGCAGGGTTATGTGGCTGGCAACGTGGACAAAACCCAATTGTTCGAAGGCATTCAGAAATCATGGGACAGCTTAAAGGCGAAGTAACACGAGTGCCATCCGAATGATTATGGACGTCAAAAAAGACGGTGCAGGACGAACCTGCACCGTCTTTTTGTTGTGGAGGCTAATAATTATTGCGAATCAGCAGGTAAATAATAAGACCTACCACAGGGAAGAACAATAAACCCAGCACAACAAGAATCGCGAACTCGGGACTGCGCCCTTTCCGCCGGGCATCGTTATAACCCCATACGCAGACGGCAATGTGAAGAAGAAAGAAGAACAATCCCAGCAATAAAGCCGCAATCCCGAAAATACCAAAGCCTATAAAACTCATAAATGCAAGACCTCCCGAACTCTTAATGTATGATCTACATACGCCGGATCAGCGGAAGGGTCGCATAAAAAATGCACGCTTCGAAAATTTGGGCGGCAAGAATCAACGGGAGACTGCATAAGAACAAGGATTTTTCATTACTCTATATAATAGAAGAATTCGCTATGCAATACATAGATCATAACGAAATAGTAAATACATGGTATGATAAAGGTTGACGTTATTTTGGCGATGGCCATAATCCGTATCGTTTTGAAATTAGGTTGCTATCGTATAAGATAGTAATAATATCTATAAAGCAGGAAAAGACGGGAGACAACGATGAATCAACCGCTCTATGGCGTATGGTTAGGTGACGTATTCTTTTGTTTTTCCGGTGAGGTTTCGGAGCCCCGAGTGGATGCATGGAGCAGAGTGGTCCGAACCTTTCGCAAACCGGATGGAACCCGTCCCTTCGCTAACGCTTCCCTCCGGCTTGCCGAGCTCAGATATCCGGCCAAAGTCCTCGGATCGAAAAGCGCGCGGCGTCCGGAACGGAAGACGCTTGGCGGACGGACGATGGAAGGGCTTGCGCTGACACCGGGAGACGCATTCTCCATGCTGGTTTCGCTGGATCCCGAGCATACCCAAGCTCAGGGTTTGGCCGTCGGCGAAGAAATGGAATATTGGGTGCAAGCGAGCAGATTCGCATTGGAGCTGTTATTGCAGGGGAGGTTTGCACCAGGGACGGCGGAGGTGCCTTCCGCCGGAAGGCGCAAAACGTCGATGCACACGATAAAAGCAGTATGGAAACCGCAGCTGAATACCGAGGATACGGCCCGTTTTCTGCAGCTGGCGGCGAATATTCCTCCTATTGCCATCGGGACGCCTGCAGCGCTTGCCGGAACCGATCCTTCCACGCGGGAGGAAGCGGGGGCGATCGTGCTGTATTCTTTCCTGTGCGGCGTGATCGACAGTCAAGCCAGGGCTGCCGTTCGCGAATCGGAGGACAAGCTGAGGGCCTATCTGGCGAACTACCGGAGGGGACAATCCCCGCTTACCGAGCTGTGGTGGAACAGTCTGTTGACGGTCAGTCGGGATATTCCCATTCAAGGAACGGCGGAGGAAGTGGGCGAGCTGGAGGAAGCCGTAGAACGGGTCGGGGGGACCGTGTTCCCTTACGCCGGCGGGGAGGATCAGCCTCCTGAGAACGGAACCCTTGCCCTTGGGCTGCGGCTCGAACCGCCGCTGGAAGAGAGCCGGAAGGACTGGAAGGTAACCTTCTGGGCACGAAGCCAGGAGGATGAAGGCTTATTGATGCCGGTCCGGAGCGTATGGGGAAGTCCGGAATCCGATCAGCTGCTGCGCGGACGGATGTATGCTGGGGCCCAGCTGCAGCTGCTCATGAGGCTGGGAGAAGCCGCGGCGCTGGCTCCCGAGCTGGCGGAAGGCTTGTACGGGCGCGCTCCGGAGAGCGTCACCCTGCCGCTGGAGCGGTTGTCGACGTTCATGAAGGAATCGGTTCCGAGATTAACGGCGAGCGGCATTACGGTTCAAATGCCGTCCCGCTGGAGCAGGGAAGGACGCCGCCGCGTCGGCTTATCCCTCAAAATGATGCCGGATGCAAGATCGTCAGGCGAAGCACAGTCGACGCCGGTGCTCGGAATGGAGCATCTGGTCAGCTTCCAAATATCCGCCGCGATGGGCGGCCATACCCTGACGCGAGAGGAATTGAAATTTTTGGCCGAACAGAATCTGCCTTACGTCCAGTTCCGCGGGGAATGGGTTGAGGTGGATTTGAAGGAGATCAATCAGGTGCTGCGCTTCATGAAACGCCATGAGAAGGGCGAGATGGAGCTGGCTGAATGGATGCACCTTAGCGCCGAAATGGATGGAGAACGCTTGTGGAAGGGGCTTTTCATCGAAGAAGTGGAGACAACGGGCCTGCTGTCCTCCCTGCTGGACGGGGAAACGGTGCGCAAGCTTCCGTCCCGCCCGATCCCTTCCTCGCTTCACGGAGAGTTGAGGCCGTATCAGGAGCGGGGGTATCAGTGGCTAAGCGTGATGCGCGATTTGGGTTTTGGCGTTTGCCTTGCCGACGATATGGGGCTTGGAAAAACGGTGCAGGTCATCACTTGCCTGCTGGAGCGCCTCAATACCGAAGCCGCGGGAGACCCGGTGCTGATCATTTGCCCGACCTCGCTTCTGGGTAACTGGCAGCGGGAGATTCAGCGATTTGCGCCGGATCTGACCTTGCATGTGCACCACGGCGTCCGCCGTCTGCGCGGAGACGATTTCCTGCAGGAGGCGGCCGATCATGATATCGTGCTGACGACGTATCACTTGGCTGGAAGAGACGGCGGGGACTTATCCGCGATCCAGTGGTCGAGCGTGGTGCTCGATGAAGCCCAGTATATTAAAAATTATCGTACGAAGCAGGCGCAGAGCGTCATGAAATTATCCGCGCCGCACCGCATTGCGATGACGGGGACGCCGGTGGAGAACCGTCTGGCGGAGCTGTGGTCGATCTTCCATTTTCTCAATCCGGGATATCTCGGATCGTTTAACAGCTTCCGTCAGCGCTATGCGCCGGGCGAAGGGCAGCAGGAGAGATTCCGGGAGCTTCACAAGCTGGTTTCTCCATTCATGCTGCGCAGACTCAAGAGCGATCCGGACATCCGCAAGGATCTGCCGGAGAAGCTGGAACTGAAATCGTATTGTCCGCTGACCGAGGTTCAAGGCGCGATGTATCAAGCCGTCGTCGACGAGATGATGGGACAGATCGAGAGCCGGACGGGCATGGCGCGCAAGGGGCTTGTGCTTTCATCCCTCACCAAGCTGAAGCAGATATGCGATCATCCGCAGCTGCTTCGACGCGACGATGGACGCGCTGTGCGTCCCGAGTCCTCCGGCAAGATGGAGCGCATGCTCGAAATTCTGGACAGCATCGCTGATGTGGGAGAATCGGCGCTGATCTTTACCCAGTATGTGGGCATGGGCGAGCTGTTGGTGAGCATGCTTGGACGTAAATACGGAAAACAGCCGTATTTCCTTCATGGAGGGGTGCAAAAACGCGAACGGGATGAGATGGTACGGGCGTTCCAGGCAGGCGAGGGGACGGAGTTCTTTGTCCTGTCGTTGAAAGCCGGTGGCGTAGGCCTGAATTTGACCCGTGCGAACCATGTGCTCCACTATGACCGATGGTGGAACCCGGCGGTCGAGAATCAGGCGACGGACCGCGTATTCCGGATCGGGCAGAACCGCAACGTTCAGGTGCACAAGCTGATTTCCCAGGGAACGCTGGAGGAGAGGATCGACGAGCTGATCGAACAGAAGAAGGCGTTGTCCGAGCAGGTGGTCGGGTCGGGCGAAACCTGGCTGACGGAGATGTCGGACGGCGAGCTCCGCCAGCTGATCGAGCTTCAGGAGCAGGATTGGATGTAACCGAAAATGCCGGTCCGCGGATGGCATCATGCCTACCAGGCGTACCGGTACGCGAATGGAATGTAAGGAGGTGCGGGCTATGGAAACTGCGGGATTAGCCGAAGGGCTCAGACTCGAGATCGAACCGGGATGGTTGAAGGGAAAAGCGGATGGAGACATCGAATCTTCGGAGACTTATGAGGTCAGCGTTCAGGTGGAGAAACTGGATCCTGCCGCCCGCGAGGCGGTTCTGGCTTATCTGGAGAAAGACCCGCAGGCGCTGTACCGCCTGCTTGCAGGTCAGGACGCCCCTTGGCTGGATGAACTGGCGCCATCCCCCCTGCGGGGCGGAGAGCTTGCCGCCGAAGCGCGCTGCACATGCGGCCGAGCGGCTTGCGGGCATGCCGCAGCCTTGCTGGCTGCCGCAGCCCGGCGCCTGGCGGCAGAGCCGCTCCAGCAGCTGACGCTGCTGGGGCTGCCGCGGGAAGCGCTGCTGGCCGGCGTCTTCGACGCCTGGGCCAAAGCAGCCCCGCTGCCGGCAGGCGGCTCTGCCGCGGAGTCGGCCGCCCGCGCGAAGGAGAAGGGACCGTCCGGTCCTTCTCCGGGCGAATGGGTGGCCGAAGCGGCGGCCGAGGGCCGCTTGCACCGGCCCGGCCAGCAGCTTAGCGAGCTGGCGGTGCAGCTGTCGCCGCCGCCTCCGGCGGATCAGCTCGGCCCGGCGGGCGACTGGACAGGCTTGCTGCCGGGCGTTCGCGGCGCGTCCAAAGCGCTTGCCCTGATCGCTCGCGGGGCGGCCAAGCAAGCGGACCAGAAGCGCCGCAGCTTGGAGCCGCCTTCGCCATAGCTTGGACATCCATTGCAGAATGGTATGGAATTCGATAAGAGCGGCGCCGTAAATCGAGGCAAGCTGCCGAATACCTGACGTAAACGGTATAAATCCGTCATGATTCGTCAGCGGCTCGTTTGTCCTGTTTATTCCGAATAAGGTACAATGGGGGCAGGACAAACTGTGGGAAAGGAAGTAGCAGAGATGAATGCATTTTCGGGAAGAGGAATCCGGTTTACAAGCGTAATGCTGTCATCCCTGCTGTTAGCAGGGGCCATTCTGGCGGGATGCCAATCCGACGATGCCGGCTCCGGCAAGGAACAGGGGCAGGAATTGCAGTCGCCGGCCGAGGGCCAGGAAGGCAGCACGCTTCCTGAAGGCGGATCGGAGAATGGGGAAACGGGGGCTGAGAATCAGCCGGCGGATCCGGTCATGGCAAAGCGCAGCGAGAATGCACTCCAGGCCACCATCCAGGAGAGCGGCGGCAAGCAGGTCGTGACCAATGCGGAGGCCGTGACGGTAGTCGTGAACAAGCAGCGGAGTTTGCCGGACGGCTATGAGCCGAGTGATCTTGTGGAGCCGGCCGTTCCGTTTTCTTTTGACGAGCCGCACGAGAAACGGCACCTGAGACAAGAAGCGGCGGATGCGCTCGAGGAATTGTTCGATGCGGCCAAAGCGGACGGCATCGAGCTTCGGGCCGTATCGGGATACCGTTCTTATGCCCGTCAAAAAACCATATATGAGAACAATGTTCGTACCAAGGGGGAAGCCGAGGCTAACCGCGTAAGCGCTGTGCCGGGTACGAGCGAGCATCAAACCGGCCTGACCATCGACGTATCCAGCCCTAGCGCGGGCAATGCGCTGGAGGAAACGTTCGGCCATACGGAGGAAGGGCAGTGGCTGGCGAGCCGCGCGCCGGAATTCGGCTTTATCATTCGTTATCCGGAAGGGGCCGAGGATATTACCGGCTATGTATACGAGCCTTGGCATATCCGTTACGTAGGAAAGGATTTGGCACCGGACATCGCCGACAGCGGCCTGACGCTGGAGGAGTATTTCGACGAAGCGAACATTAAACTGTAAGCTGTGCTAATAGTCGTAGGATAAACGGGACTTTTTATCCTTGTACCGCGGCTTGCGAATCTATAAAGTAGAACAGGACCTGCGCAAGACCGGGCGATGTTCTAGTTATACAAAGGAATCCCGGAGCGGCTCGCTCCGGGATTCCTTTGTTTTTGGACTGAAGCATTCGGATTACTTATTCAGTGGCGAGTCTTCATAACCGGGATCATCGTAGCCGGTATCGTTCAGCTTGCCGATGATGTTCATATCCTCGATGGTTTTGCGGGTGCGTTCATCCCCATGTTCATGGAGAAAGGTGTACAGATTAATCGTCCGTTCATCGTATTCCTCGGCGGCATCGTCATGATCTGCCGATTTATATGGGACGAACGTCCGTTTAAAAGCATATCGGTCGCTGCTGCTGACCTCATGGAGCAGCCCCCTCAGCTTCGAGACCTCTTCATCATCCATATATACGACATATTCGTTCGTATCGTTCGGTACATCCTGGATCAGGTTGTGATTGACTGAAACATAATACGTCTTTTTATCGTTTGTCATGATAAATCCCTCCAGACTTCGGCAGCTCAAGGCTGCACGGAATAGGATACGGGGTTTAAACCGGCCGCCGCCCCTTGCTATGCATTTTTCTAATCATATACACGTTCGGGGGCCGGATGAATCAGAAGCGAAGTTGGAAGGGGCTTCCTTTTTCACATGGGGCAAGGAATTTGGTATGATAGAATCACCATGACGGCAGTATACTGGACGATGAGGATCATATCATGACACATGAGCAAATCTGCGAACTGCAAAGAAACATGGGGCAGCCGGTTTATGGCTGGCTATAAATCGTTTATAACCTTGATGAAGAGATACGACAATGTGCCGGCGTACCGCCGGTGAATCGGGATATGAGAAAGAGGAGGATTCATAAATGAAGATTTTACAGAAACTCAAGGATGGAGCTAACCGCGCAACGGAAAAGGCGCAGCACGTGGTCGAAGTGAATAAGCTCAACAGCCAAATTTCCGAAATCGAACAGCAGAAGAACTCGTATTACTTGCAGATGGGTAAAGTATTCTATGAGGGCTACCGTCAGCAGGATATGACGATTGCGGAAAAGGAGATGGTCGAGCTCGCGCAAACCTGCGATGGATTGCAGGAGCAAATCGAAGCGATACGGAACCGCATCGCGGTGCTCAAGAATGAACGGGTCTGCGAATGCGGACGCGTGGTCGCGCTGGACGCGAATTTCTGCCCGTATTGCGGAAACAAGCTTGCCAATTTGATTGACCCTGAGGAGTCAGCGCCGGAAGAGCCGCGGGAGCCCGAGCGCAAGAGCATGTTCGATAAACGCGAATATGCTGCGGCTGAAGAAATCCAGGAGGAACAGGACGATGTCCAGACCTATGATTATCGTCCGAATCCGGATCCGTACGAGCCCGACCTCTACGATCCTGAACCGGAACGCCAGCGCGAGGAGATCATCGAGCGATCGTCTGAACCGGATGTTGATCCTGAACGGCTGCGCCTCGAGCAGGAGGAGCAGGAAAGGGAACGCCGCCATTGGGAAGAGCTTGAGCGCGAGCGGGAGAGACAGCTGGAGCTGGACCGCCGCATTCGTTTCTGGCAGGAAAATAATCAAAGTCAAGACTACGTCGGAGACGATGAAGCGACCCGCGACATGGTGAAGTGCCAAATTTGCAGCGTCGACCTGCCGAAAGGCTCGAAATGGTGTCCGCGCTGCGGAGCTGAACAGATTTAAGAGATAGGGATTCGGACGATCATGCCCTTGCGCGATGAATAAAGGACAGTGTGAATGATAGAGCAAGCGTTCGAGCATCTATGGGAGGACTAATATTATGGAACAATTGCTGCATCATTTGCGCAATTTGGGATTTACGGAAATTGAGTCGAAGATTATGGTGGACCTTGCCGAGCATGGGCCTGCAGGCGGGTATGAGGTAGCTAAACGTTTGGGCGCTTCGCGTTCCAACGTCTATGCGGCCATGCAGCGTCTGGAGCGGCAGGGAGCGCTTGAGCGAATGGACGGGGAACCTGTCCGTTACCGCTCGCTGAAGCCGGAGGAATTGACGCGGATGATATCCGGGCGCGTGGAGGCATCCCTCGCTTTTGTGGAGAAGAGCCTGCCGCGGAGCAGCGGCACGGCCGCTCCCTTCCTTAGCATGGAGGGGGATCAGGCGGTGCTTGATGTGCTTGTACGGGAACTGAAGCGGGCGAAACGGGAGATCGTCGTTGACGTCTGGCGCGAGGAGGCGTCGCTGCTCCGTGAGCCGCTGGCGGAAGCGGAGGCCAGAGGGGTAAAGGTGCTGTGGGCTTGCGACGGTCCGGATCAGGGACTCTCTAGAACTTTGGCGTGGCCCGGGTGGAGCGACCTTGCGAATCGCAGGGCCGGCGGCCGGAAGTTCTCGTTTGTCGTCGATCGGCAATGGTGCATCTTAGGGATGCGCGGCGGGGACTATGATACGGGAGCGGTCATCACGGAGCATCCGGTCATGGCAGAGCTGCTCTTGCATCATTTTACCCAGGAGATGGTATTGTTCCAGTTGGAACAGGATATGGGCGGGCAGCTGGAAGCGCGTTACGGAGAACACTTTGGCCTGATTCAAAGCGAGTATCTTAATGCGGAGCCGGAGGCTGAAGACCAGGAAGACCAGGAAGACCAGGAAGACCAGGAAGACGTGGCTGCGTCATCGATAACCCGCCCGCTGGCGGGGCGTGAAGGCGATCCCGAAGAAGAAGTGAACGGGGACTCCAATCGCAATACGGCCTAGGGGCACGTTGTAGATCAATACCTTTCTGGAAGTGACTTTTGTCACAGTTAAGCATCATGTTTCATCGTAGAATGGAATAGACATAATGATTAGGAACGCCGGGATTCATCTTGGCGTTTATTTGCTTAAGACCGGCAACCGGCTTGAATGAAGGCCGAGATGGCAGGAGAACATGAATGAGACGGGTATGAACCGATAACATAACAACCAAGAAGGGAGATGGATGAGCATGGAATGCATCGTTCATTTTACAGTCGGACATAAAGAAGGCCCCAAGAAGCTGCGGGGATTGATTTTTGTTGATAAGGGAGAGACTCCTACAGGTGAGCAGCTGCTCGATATGTTTCATGAAATGGAGTACCGGGTGGTGCCTGACCCGCATGATGAACTTCTCTTTAAACCGGAGAACGGCGCGGAAAGCTATACGTATATACGCGTGAATGAATTGGATATGGGGCAGGAGCGATATACGGAAGACCGTAATTTGAAGGCGCTGCTGAACGAGCTGCTGCCGAAACAACGCACGGGTTTGTAACGGCTTCTTGATGCTATTTAGAACCATGCGAAGATCATAAGCCCTCCGCCTTCCGCCAACGTCCGCTGGGATTTGTAAAATCCGCTTGCTATAATGGATGTACGGAAGGGGATGGCGATGTTTATTATTGCAGGAATCGTGGCGCTTTTGATATACGGCTTGCTGGTTTATTATATTGGACGAAGCGTATGGAGCTGGTTGAGGCCGGGGCCGTCCATGGCGCTCAAATGGGTATACATAGTCGTGCTGACCGTGGTATCGACATCGTTTATATCAGGACGGTTTTTCGGTAATCCAACCGTGCTGAATATTATAGGATCGTATTGGATGGCTATTTTTTATGTGCTGATTATCCTTCTCCCGTTGATGCACATCGTGTTATGGCTGCTGAGGATGACGGCATTGCGAAGAGATGGGCTGGAGAAGGCGGCGGTATCCGTCGTGCTGGTGCTGATGGTGATCGCGATCGGTTTCGGCTCCTTTAACGCTTATAGTCCAACCGTACGTGCTTACGATATTCTGGTGGACAAGGATGCGGGTACCATGGAGAAGCTGAATATCGTCATGGCGTCCGATATGCATTTCGGCGTCCTGTCTGGCAAGGCGCACGCTGAGCGCATGGTGAAGGAGATCAACGGCTTGAAGCCGGATCTGGTGCTGTTTCCAGGCGATATTATTGATGATGATCTGGATGCTTATTTAAGCCAGGGGATAGATCGGATTTTGAGAGATATCCAGGCGACCTATGGCGTATATGCTTCGCTTGGCAATCATGACCGATTCGAAGGGGAGATTACGGAGCTGATATCGGCTCTCGAGGACAGCGGCATGACCGTGCTGTATGACGAGAAACTGACGGTGGAGGGCTTGACGCTGGTAGGCAGGCGGGATAAGCAGGATCAGGACCGCGCCGATTTGTCCGCGATCATGGAAGGGGCCGATTTATCCAAGCCGGTCTTTCTGCTCGATCATCAGCCGAATGCGCTGGACGAAGCACAGCAGCAGGGCGTTGATCTGATCGTGTCGGGGCATACGCACCGCGGTCAGGTATTCCCGGCTCATTTGATTACGAGGGCCCTGTTCGAGAACGATTGGGGATATCTGCAAAAAGGCCGGATGCATTCCATCGTGTCCTCGGGCTACGGCTTCTGGGGACCGCCGATTCGGCTGGGCTCCCGCTCCGAGATCGTGCAGATCCATGTTACGTTTCAATAGATGAAATTGTCGGAGAAAGCTACCGTTGAGGTGGCTTTTTTTTGATGTCAGATATATCAGGAAAATTATGTATCCAGATAGGACCGGATTATTGTATGATTTTTGCTAGAAATATCACTTAGGTATAGGGGGGTTAAGGATTTGGTTTCGATTAGGTTTAGAAGGATGGGCATGATGGCATTAGCCGCTGTCCTTGCGGGGAGTATATTTGGGGGAGCAAGCGACGCCATGGCAGCATCAACTGCACCTCTTCCAAGCAAAGAGAAGCTCGTCGCCGGCAACGGATTACCTTTAGGTCAATCGACTACGATTGCAGGGGGGCCGGGGAATGCAGCCGGGCTATCCTCGTCACTGGCTTCGGAAGGATTGCGACAACCGGGCAGTGTGGCTTGGCTGCCTGACGGCTCCGTTATCGTATCCGATACGGAGAACCATGTGATTCGCAAAATAAAGGACGGGAAGAGCAGCATTCTCGCAGGTGCCTCCTTGTCCTACAAGCGGGACGGCGGGGGACTTCCGATCGGCGGGCTCCTGGATGGCCAGGGCGAGCTTGCGTTTTTGAACCGGCCGTCCGGGATTGCCGTTGACGGAAAAGGTCAAGTGTACATAGCCGATTCAGGCAACCATGCGATTCGTAAAATCGATCAAGCGGGCAGGGTAACCACCATAGCGGGCAACGGACGGATGGGGCTGAAGGACGGGAAGGCTCAAGATGCCTTGTTCCAAGAGCCGCAGGACGTTGCGGTTACGGAGGACGGCATTCTGTTTGTGGCGGATACACTAAACCACGTCATTAGGAGAATCTCCCCGGGTGGGGAAGTAACGACGATTGGCAGCCCGTCGACGCGTGCTGTCCAGGTTCGCACCGGAGTCATCGCCTTGGCAGGGGACTACAAGAACGGATCGCTTGCTGAAGCGCAATTTAACGAGCCGGCAGGTCTTGCGCTTGACGGTAAAGGCAATTTGTATGTCAGCGATTCGGGCAATCACGCGATCCGCTATATCGATTTCGGGAAAGGGACCGTTTCGACGGCCGCCGGCAGCGGTCCGTCATCCGATGGCTACGCCAAGGACGCGTTATACGCAGATCCTGGCTATCTGGACGGAGCTGCGGGTGCAGCCCGCTTCAACTCGCCTCGGGGATTGGCATGGAGCGCGGAGGATGGACTTCTCATTGCAGATTCCCATAATCATGCCGTGCGTCAACTGAAAGACGAACGCGTATCCACCATGGCCGGCGGAACCAGAGGTTACGCGGATGGAATTGAAAGCGAGGTCAGATTCAACGCGCCGGCGGATATTGCCGTTGCTTCGGATAGTGGGGAGCTGTTCATCGCGGACCAACGCAATGGGGCCGTCCGGGCATGGTCCGGCTATAAGACGCCCGATGCCTGGCAACCAGGCCAAGGGATCGCCGCAGCTTATGGAGATCAGGCGGCTCAATTGGGCGACTTGGCCGTTATGAAAGAGGGCCAGATCGTGGTGCCTGTCAGAACGTTAGGCACGCTGCTCGGAACCCGTATGAGTTACGATGCCAAGAATAAGGAAATGACATTAGCCCTTGGCGAGGATGTCATCACGCTGCAAGCCGGAGATCCCTATATGACTCGGGATCAGGCAGGCAAAGAAGTTTCCCGAGCGGCGACGGAAGTTGAGCCGTATATCGCCAACGGCCAGATGATGGCTCCGCTGCGAGCGGTGGCCGAACTGATGGGCAAGGATGTCCAATGGAACGAAAGCGGCAAGCTGGTTATCATCCGGGATTTGGCTGAACGTGAAACGAAGCCGGGGGATGTTAGCTTCAGCACTTCGAAATTTACGCCGCGACGCATGCAGATCGTGGAAATCACCGGTTCGGCCAAGATCCGTTACGGCGGGTATGCGCAGGTGGATGCCTACAAGGGGATGATGCTGGGCGAAGACGATGAAATTGTTACCGGCTCCGGCACGGGAGGCGCCAAGCTTCGGATTCTGGATACGGAAGATGTCATTACGTTAGGCAACGACACGACGCTGGTGGCCGAGCAGCTTCGCAAGATTGGCATCTCCAACGTAACTCGGCTGAATCTGGAGGCTGGGCAGGCTTATTATGATGTTACCGACTTGGCCCGGTCGACGGATCGATTCGACGTGCGGACCGGTTATGCGGACAATAGCGTACAAGGCACGCATTTTATAATCACCGTCAACCCCTTAACAGGAATGACAAACGTAGTGACGGCTAGCGGGAAAGTCAGCTCTTCGCTGGTGCCGGCAGGCACAGAAGGTTCCTTGCTGCTATCCGGCATGGTCACGATTAGTCCCGCGCAACAAATATCGTTAGGCGGTTCACAAGAGGGACGACCCCCTGTACAATTCATCGATATTGAGGATTTGATTGGGAACGCTTCGCCGGGAATCATTGCTCAGATAATTAAGAATAAGAACGACATCGACCGGGAGAACGAGGAGTTTCTTGAGAAGAAGCGGCAAGAACTACAGTCCGGGCAAAGCGGAAACGGCACCCAGGACTTGATTATGAAATCGCCGGACGATTTGGCAAAAGTCGCGGATAATTTGAATAACCTCATCGGTAATATCGCGAAAGAGGCGCTTGATAAGAAAAAAGCCAGCCAAGAAGAATTAGATAAACTGATTAAAGAAGCAAACCCGGATTCGGGGAAGATATTTGATCTTGGCCAAGTGAAAGATTTGGATAAACAAGCCGGCCTCGACCCTGCCTTGGAGCAGGCGCGCTTGGAAGCACTGAAGCGCAAGCAGGAAGAGGTACAGAAGAAGCAAGATCAACAGCAGAATCAGCTGGATCAGCTGCATGAGAAACTCGGCGATATGCTGGCAAAGATCGAGCAGCAGAAGAAGCAGCAGGACGAAGCGAACAGGAAAGCACAGGAGGAAATGAAAAAGAAGGCCGAAGAGCAGCTTCTTCAATCCTTAAGCGCAGAGGAGAAGGCACGCTTTCTCCAGGGCAAGAAAGAGGCGGAGCAGGAGAAAGGCGCTCGGCTGCCGACGCCGGTTATTCCTGGCGGCGGCTCGGGATCAGGAGGCAGCGTATCGCCGCCAGTAACCGGTCCGCCTGTGACCGAGCCCCCAGTGACTGAGCCTCCGGTAACGGAACCTCCTACGACGGAGCCGCCTGTGACCGACCCTTTCGTGAAGGTTATATATAGCGATGATATGAGCAGTGAACTGTCGGCCCGCCCAGACAATTATTTTGGATCCATTCATTTCGAGACGAAAGGCTATGCCGATGACATGGAAGTTCAAGTCAGGGTGACGCTGACAAGGGATGGAAGTCCGGTCGTGGGTCTGCCTGTCCGTCATGGCGAGCAGACGGTGGAATCCAACGCAGAGGGAAGCTTTACGCTGCAGTCTGTTGATGGTATCGGCTTTAAGTTAAGCGAGGTCGCTTCGCCGGATATTCCGCTGGAGTTCTACGCCGATCTGCTGGAGCCGGGCAGCTATACGGAGAAGATTGAGCTGCTTGAGATCAAGGAAGGACAATTGACTGTGCTTGGAGAAGGCGTCCGTTCCATCCAGGTCAGTCCCTTCTCGCAGTTCGAATTCATTGGCGAAGGGCCGTTTCCGGCAGCCCTTGATATGTATTGGGGGTTTTCTTCCAAAGCGTACGGACTGAGCGAGGATACCCGGGTTGGCTACGAATTGACGATTCTCGATGACCATGGTCAGCCGGTAAGTCTGGGCGTACTCGGATTCCGGATGAAGCCGCATGAGCCGGGAACGGTTCCGACGGAGGGGTATGAGATCGCAACTCCGGATCGTGAAGGGGTGTACCGAGTGAATGCAGGTTTAACGGCTGGGGATATGGATCTGGGAGGGAATGGGAGCGATATCCTGTTCCGCTGGCAGCAAGCTCATGTCGGGACTTATACGCTCCGTATCCAGCTGGTTGATATAAACAGCGATATGTCGGTGCCCATCGGTGAGCCCCTGGAATGGATAATCGAAGTGACACCTACAAGTTGATGCAAGGGAGGGCTGTCCCATTAATCGTATGGGGCAGCCTTTTTTTTCTTTAATTGACCAGTAGTTTATTATTTCCGTAAATTTTCACTTTATTTTTTCATAGGGAATGCGTTATACTTCATTCATTCGGAAATATAACATTTATACGTAAGCATTCTAAGGAATTCGGATATCATACATTTTCTCGTATAGGTGCAGGAATCGGCCTGCATGTCTCTACCCGATCACCGGAAATGATTGGACTACGGGTTATAGCAGCAGCGGACAAGCCAGGTCAATTCCGTTTGATCGGACGGCTAACGGTGCGTTTTTGCTGCTTATGCCCACTTGTTTCTTTCCCGGCGATTCGGTGAAGGGAGGAAGTGGGCTTTTTTGCTTGGAATGCGGACAACAAATTTAAGGGGGAGCATCATGCAATTACTGCAGAACAAAGTGAAAGAGGAAGGCATTGTATTAAGCGGACAGGTACTGAAGGTGGATTCGTTCCTGAATCACCAGATGGATCCGGTATTGATGAAAGAGGTGGGAAAGGAATTTACGCGATTGTTCAAGGAAGCGAACGTGACTCGCGTATTGACCATCGAATCCTCCGGCATCGCACCGGGCATCATGACCGCGCTTGAGATGGAAGTGCCTCTCATCTTTGCACGGAAGCAGAAATCGCTGACGCTCCGTGAGGATATATTCGTGGAGAAGGTGTACTCCTTCACGAAGCAGGAGACCAACGAAATTACGGTCGCTAAGAAATTCATCAAGCCAGGCGATAAAGTATTGATCGTGGATGACTTCCTTGCCAACGGCGAGGCGGCATTCGGGCTTGCTCGAATCGTCGAGCAGGCGGGTGCCGAAGTGGTGGGCATCGGGATCGTCATTGAAAAGGCGTTTCAACCGGGAGGACGCCTGCTGGCCGAAGCGGGCTACCGGGTAGAATCGCTCGTACGGATTGCATCACTTGACGACGGCGTTGTGACATTCGCATAGAACGAAAGCTAACAAATTAACGGGGGGAATCAACAAGCCATGGAACAACAGAAACAAGCGGTGCAAGAACCGATTTTCGATAAAAATCGGAGTCCGGGCAAAACCTTTTCGCTGGGTTTGCAGCATGTATTGGCAATGTACGCAGGGGCAATCATCGTACCGCTTATCGTTGGCGGGCAGCTCGGTTTAACGACGGAGCAGCTGACGTATCTCATCGCCATCGACCTGCTGGCATGCGGGGTCGCTACTTTGCTGCAGGTATTCGGGAACAAGTACTTCGGTATCGGCCTTCCGGTCATGCTCGGCTGCGCGTTCCAGGCCGTAGGTCCGATGATCATTATCGGACAGCAGCATGGCATGTCGGCTATTTATGGAGCGATTATCGCTTCCGGTTTATTTGTCATTCTGTTCTCCGGTTTATTCGGTAAGCTGATTAAGGTATTCCCGCCTGTCGTTACAGGCTCTGTTGTTACGATTATCGGTCTGACGCTGATCCCCGTAGCCTTGAACGACCTTGGGGGCGGCCAAGGCAGCGAGGATTTTGGCAGCGCACTGAACATTTCCCTTGGCTTCGGCGTTCTTGCCTTCATTATTATCATGAACCGTTTTGCCAAAGGCTTCTTGCGTTCGATCTCCGTTCTTTTGGGTCTCATTCTCGGCACCCTGGTTGCCGCGTTATACGGCGGGGTCGATCTCACCCCATTGCGCGAAGCCGGCTGGTTCCGCGCGCCGCAGCCTTTCTTTTTTGGCACGCCGGAGTTTAAAATCGTTCCGATCATGACGATGATTCTGGTAGCGATCGTCAGCGTTGCCGAATCGACGGGCGTATTTATGGCGCTTGGCAAAATCGTGGATCGCGATATCACCTCCAAGGACTTGTCCCGAGGTTACCGTGCGGAGGGTCTTGCGATTGTGGTAGGCGGTATTTTCAACTCGTTCCCGTATACCACGTACTCCCAAAACGTTGGCTTGATTCAGATGAGCCGCGTGAAGACGCGCGACGTCATCGTAGTGGCAGGCGGTTTGCTTGTATTGATCGGATTCGTGCCGAAGATTGCCGCCATGACGCAGCTTGTGCCGACGTCGGTTCTGGGCGGGGCGATGGTTGCCCTGTTCGGCATGGTGGTGTCTTCCGGCATTCGGATGTTAGGGGATCAAGTAGACCTTAACCGTCATGAGAATCTGTTCATTATCGCGTGTTCCGTCGGCATGGGTCTTGGCGTCACAACCGTGCCGGGCCTGTTCGCCAGCCTGCCCGACAACCTGCGCATTCTTGCCGATAACGGCATCGTGGCCGGCAGCTTGACCGCGATTGTGCTGAATCTGATCTTTAACGGCTTGAAATATACGAAGCCGACCCGCACTGAGCGAGGCGAGACGACAGAAGGGCACGCAGCTTAAGATGATCTTCGAAAGCAGCCGGATCCGTTCCGGCTGCTTTTTTGATCCTGATCGGTCTAGGGCTAAAGCCCAAAAAAAACGGCTTCCTCCCAATCATGGGAGGAAGCCGTTTTTGCATGACCTAGCTTAGATACGCTGCATTTGTTTCTCCGCGAAATTGCCGATCCATGGCAGCTTGAACCATTTTCCTTGAATGGCGTTAAACATAAGCACCAGCCACATCAGCACGCCGACCAGCGCCAGGAGGGCGGAGGCCAGAAGGCCGATGATGGGCACCGCGCTCGACAGCAGGTGGGCGACGGCCAGAAGGCCGAAGGCCAGCAAGGACTGCAGCGCATGGAATATGACATATCGGCTTCTCTTTTCTAATGAAAGAAACAGAATTCCTCCGACCATCGGAAGAAGATAGCACAGCGTCGCGGCCAGATTCTCGGGAAGTCCTGTGGACGATTTGAAAGGGGACATCTCATCAACTCCTTGTCTTAGACCGGTTCTGGGGTAGGGCAAGCTATATACCTTACCTTATGAGCCGATGGGACAAAGTATGATGGATATATCCCGGACTTATTTCATTTTCAATTGGAGCAGATATTTCACGAGCGCATCCTGCTGCTCCTGCGTGAACCCGCTGCTTTCGTCGACCCAATACTCATGTCCCTGACCGGTGACGTGGGTGTCCCTGAGTCTCGAATCCTTGCGGTTCGCCTCAACGACCCGCAGTCTCAGCTTGCGGTCGATCAGGGCTTTCAGGCTGTTGTAGGGATCCGGGTGAATGCCCTTCATAAGCGTTGCCGGCACTCCGGCTTGCGACAGCTCCGGCCCGACCGCGACGCCCCCGTCGTGCAAATACGGTGCCGACCAGCGGAGGCCGATCAATCCTTTGACCTTATAACCGCCGCCCGATTTATGGCCGAAGCCCAGCTGAATCTGCTCCGGATCTATTCCATCCAGCGGGACTTTAGTCGCCTTGGCGTCCGGAGGAATCGGGACAGGCGTGTCGGGCGGGTAGAACTCCGCCTCGCCAAAAGCGTTCTGCGTAAAATGGAAGGCCTTCGCCCTTGCAGGCTCGGTGCCGATTTCTGCCGCACGCAGAATGCGGTTGTTGGTAAAATAGTCGCCTGCGTGGCAAGTGATGCACTGCGCTTTTTTGAAAACTTCCGCCCCGAGGCTGAGGGTCTTGGCATCGGAGGTTTCAGCCTTATCGGTTTCAGGCGGACGGACGGTATTCTGATAAGCGGACATGGCATTAACCTGCTCCCCGGCCTTAAAACCCGGCGAGCTGATATACAGCCCGTTCGGCGCTATGGCCGAAACCTTGGGGAAGTTCGGAATCTTGATGACCTCATTAACGCCGGGGGTTCCGGGATTCGGGTCCAGGCGGTCGAAGAATTCGGTCGGCTTCAGCCCGCTGCTTGGATCATAGCGAAACTTGCGATGGGCCGCATTTTGCAGGATGGTGCCCACATAAATCTCTTTGTCGATCCCCATTAGCGGCTCGCTGACCTCGGTTTGGCTCAAGGTATCCGTATTTTGGGCGTGAACATTGTTGCTGAAGGTGCTGAGTCCTTTGAAGGGACCCGCGATAGCGAAGCCGCTCCAGCTGTACGGATGGTCGCCCTTTGTAAACATATCGGGAATTTGGGTCACGTCGCTGACCTTATCGACGGTGGTATCGAAATTGCCGGGCGCCCATTTGATCAGATTGTCGTCAACGGCTTTTTCCAGCAGGGCGGGATCCGGGAGGGCTTCGGCTTGCCCTTTGGAATTTATGACGGTACGCTGCCCGTTCTTGACATAATCCACGAGGTTCGCAACGTCCGTGTGGGTGAAATACGCTGCGCTATTCGGGGCCAACGCCAGCATTAAACCGAGGTTCAGATCGGAATTGGGCGCGCCTTCCACGACCCTTCCCGTATCACGGTTCACGGTGGCATGGCAGGCCATGCAGCTAACGCCGATGCGGGTTTTGCCTTCGGCATATTTGAACGTTACGCCAATGGGGGAATAAGCTCCTTTGGCTACGTCAAAGCCGGTATCGATTTTATCCCCCTTGCGGAAGGTTTTGCCGCCGATGGTCACATCCTGATCAAGCTCGACGCGCAAATTGGTGGTTCCCCGTCCTTTCAGCTCGGCAAGGGCTTTAGCAACGTTTTTGAGCTTCATCGGACCGTCGACGATTCCCAAAATATCGGTCAAGAACACCTCATTGCCAAAGGATTCCTCATACATCGTGCGGCGCCCCAGGGCAAGCAGCTCTTTGTTTACCTCAACTGCGCCATTGGCCGCTGTCAAACGGGGGTGCTGATCCTGCAAAGCGGTTCCCGGGACCGTAAGCGTCTTGCCCCACAGGTCATACTGGCGAATGACATCGGTTTGCCGGACTTGGATTTGCGTGGAATTGGAATTTTCCAATTTATGCGCAGGCGGTACATAGGCATACTCCGGTTCCACGACATTAGCTATGAGCCATAAGGCTGCCGCGATGGCGATCGGGATCAGCCACAGCAGAAGCCGCTTCGATTTTCGCATATCAAATCACCCTTTTATTAGCGGGTCTGATGAATCATCTCTTCGCTGCCGTATGCAAGGGCTTTAATCTACCTCCACGTCATGGCGGAGCGGAGATTCGGCATTCACCTGTTTATCCGGACCTTTTTCTTTCGGAACCAGACGCTCGTCTGTTCTGCCTTGATGGTGGTTGTCGAAGTCATACTCCGCCAGCCGCCACTCCGTGGAGCCCATCTGCGGATCGAACGGGAATTCCTCTCCTCGCTTCAGGTATTCCTCCCGTCCCCATTCATTCGTGTACGTTCCGTCCACGTCAACCCCTTCTCTCGAAATCGGGTGAAGATTCTTGTCTTTACCGGACATGTCGCATGCTCCTCTCAGCTTGATTTTAAGAAATGATTCATATGGCATAAAGTAACCAGAAAGAGGGGGGACTATCCGCCGAAATTTGCATGTTAGCCAGTGAATGGGCTTGGAAAAGGCACAAACGCTTCTTGCGAAGAAAGAACGAGGTTTGCGATTTGCCAGCTATTCGGCGGAAGCCGCTGCGGATTTCAGGGCCTCGAGGATATGGCGTTCCAGCAGTACCCGCGGGTTCTTCCAGCGGCTGACCTTACTGTCTGCCGTAAATACGACGACCGTATCCAACTGGGGAAAAAGGTAGATTTGCTGTCCTCCATGGCCGTGGGCGAGCGCATAAACCGATCCGTTCTGAATGCCGGTCCACCATTGGAACCCGTAATCGCCGAAAGCCGGATAGCCTTTCACCTGCGGAGTGAGCGCCTGCTTAAGCCAGGTTTCAGGAATGACGGGCGTGCCTTGCCACTGTCCCCCGTCCAGGCAGCATTGACCGAATTTGGCCATGTCGCGGGAGGTAAGATACAGGCCGATATGACCCATGCTGTGCCCCTCGGGGCTCGGGGACCAGGCGGCATGGCGAATGCCGAGCGGCTCGAACAGATATTTCCGGGCATAGGTGTAGGCGTCCATTCCCGTGGCCTCGCTAATCGCAACGGAGAGCAGGTGGGAATCGGTGCTCCGGTATTGGAATCGGCCCATTTCCTGTTCGACGACAGGGAGGGATAGGGCGAAGCTCGTCCATTTCCGGTTGCGGTGGAAACGGTGGATGAGCGGTTCCCCGAGCTTTTTACCGGTTTGCCACGCAAAGCCCGAGGTCATCGTCAGCAGATGATGAAGGGACACGTTGCGCAATAACGGATGAGCTCGCTGGGGAACGTATCGCTGAAAGATATCGGTCACGGAGGCTTTCAGTTCAGGCAGTTCGCCGCGTGAGAGGGCGATGCCGCAAAGCGCAGACGTGAAGCTCTTGGTGGCCGACCTTAAATCATTCAGCGAGGATATGCCGTGGCCGCCGTAGTAGCGTTCGTAGATAAGTTTGCCGGCATGAAGGAGGAGGAAGCTCCGCATTTTCGGATATTGCTTCTGTATGATCAGGTCTACCCGATCGAGCGCGTCGCGCCGAAGGCCTGCGTCTTCAGGCTCCGCAACGGGAATAGGCGGGCTTGAGGCAACGGGGGAATGCAGGATAGTCTGTGACTTCACCATGATATAACGGCCTCCTTGTATCTCATCTTCTCAAATCTTTGATTCCGGTGACGGCATTCGCCGCTTGCAGCCGGCAGGATCGCTTAAAAGTATCTTAACCAATTCTGTGCGCAACCGATGACGCGGCGAAAAAACATAGTACAGAAAAACAATTTTTGGGAAAGATGAAACAAACAGAGGAATATGATATAATATATTAATGATTCAGTTGCATGCTGTTAGGGTATGTATAGTGTCAGGTGCATTGGTAAGTTGCTGAATATCAACCTAATGGTCACCGTAAGAACTGCAATATGGCTTCAACTTAATGAGGTAGATCTTTTCGGCATTCTCTTTAAACGGAGTAATTTATTCCACACGTTTTGGGAGGGATCCATCATGGCAACGAAAGGTCACAATGAGGTTAAGGAAAGTCTGCGGGAAATGACACGAATTTTCCGGCCTAAAGATCCGAAAAAATTTGTAAAGGAGTATGTCCGGAAGTACCATATTATGGGGGGCTACGAAGAAGAGCTTACTCTTGTTGTTGAGCATGAACTTGGCAAGCTGAATTCCTCCGTTTCGTAACCTGTAACAGCACCTGGTCTATAGAAATATCACAGACACGCATCGCATCTTCACCTTGTTAACGACTAATGACATGAACCATTTTAGAGCCTATGGTTAAACCGTTTTTGGGACAAATGTCCCGAAAGCGGTTTTTTTGCGTTTAGCCATTTTTCAATCATGGTGTCTTCGTGTTACGCGGAAAGTCTGCTTCTCGGGGCATTTTGCATCGGTCCCTACATATATTGTTAGCAATCGATCCGATAAGGATATAAGGGAGTGGGCAGATGTGAGGATACAGCTTAGACGGAAGGAAGAGATCGGACATATCCGCGAGGCCGGGCGCATATTGGCCGCCTGTCACCGTGAAATAGCGAAAGTCATCAAACCGGGGATCACGACCGGCGAGATCGATGCCAGGGTCGAGAAGTTTCTGGAGAAGAACGGGGCCTTCCCCGAGCAAAAAGGATACAAAGGTTTTCCTTACGCGACTTGCGCATCGGTCAACGAGGTGGTGTGCCATGGATTTCCGGACCAGCGGCCGCTGCAATCCGGGGATGTCGTCACCATTGATATGGTGGTCAACAAGAACGGCTGGCTGGCCGACTCGGGCTGGACTTATGCGGTGGATCAGGTTTCCCCGGAAGTAAGGCGGCTGATGAAGCATACGCACGAAGCTCTGTTTAAAGGGATCGAGGCCGCGCGGCACGGCGCAACCTTGGGTGACGTCGGCCATGCGATCGAAAGGGTTGCCGAGAGGGAAGGCTACGGGATCGTCAAACCGCTTGTCGGTCATGGCATCGGCCGCGCCATCCACGAGCCGCCCGATGTGCCGAACTATGGAAATCCCGGAAGGGGCCTCAAACTCAAAGCAGGCATGGTCATTACCATCGAACCGGTATTTACCCTGGGCCGTTCAGGGGCGGTGTTCTGGGGGGATGACGGCTGGACCATCTCCAGCGCGGATGGATCGGTGGGCGTCCAGTATGAGCATACGATTGCCATTACGCGTGGAGATGCTGTTATTCTGACGGATTAAGATGCCGAAAATATACCATAATAATAGGAGGCGTTCTTTGCAGGGCCGGTTGCGGCTTTCGAGGAACACCTCCTTCATCATGTTTGTTAGGGTCGAAAGGGGGGAGGGCTGCATACAGATTCAAAAAGGCGGAAATGACTGTATATATAGCTATGAAGGCTGTCGTTGACGGGATGTGAAGAATGTCGAATGAGGGGTCGCGGGGTGGAAGGTGCGATTTGAAAGCGATTGCAAAATCAGTAACGGCGCGACTTTGACGACTTTTCGAACAATTTGTGAACTCCCTGTGAATGATTGACAAAAGCAACCCATGAACTTATATTTAATAAGTGATTGCTTTAATTGACAGGATTACTTCATCCGTGATTGTGCAGGTAGATTACCGCTGTTTGCGCCGGATGGTAGTCTACGAAAATCGGAAAAGTGGGGTAGATCAATGATGAAACGGTGGCAGGCTGTAAAGCGTCTTCTTCCTTTGATGGCCATGTTTGCTTTGGTGTTATCCGGCTGCGGCCGAGAGGATTTGTCGGTCTTAAGACCACAAGGTCCGGTAGCACAAGGTCAACTGGATTTAATTAAGCTCTCCATTTCGATTATGATCGTCGTAATGGTTGTGGTATTTGGAATTGCCGCATACGTGCTTGTTAAATTCCGTAGAAAAAAGGGACAAGATGAAATTCCTGAGCAAGTGGAAGGTAACCATAAGCTTGAGATCATTTGGACGGCGATTCCGCTGCTCTTGGTGCTCGTGCTTGCAGTTCCTACTATTCAAAAGGTATTTGCTTACGGAGAGAACGACTGGAACAATCCAGATGCAGTTAAGGTGGAAGTTACTTCTCACCAGTTCTGGTGGGAGTTCAATTATCCAGACTACGGCGTAAGAACGGCTCAAGAGCTGGTTGTTCCCGTAGGCAAGAAGATTGCATTCCAATTAAAAACGAATGATGTGCTTCACTCCTTCTGGGTACCATCGCTCGGCGGCAAGATGGATACAAACACGGAAGGCAGCGTTAACTACATGACTCTGGTTGCTGACAAAGCGGATACATACATTGGTAAATGCGCGGAGTTGTGCGGTCCTTCCCACGGTTTCATGGAATTCCGGGTGAAAGCGGTTGACGATGCGGCATTTGACAAATGGGTGGCGGCATTCAAAGAGCCAGCCGTGCTTCCTGCGGATGCGGCACTCGCCGAGAAATTCAAGACCAACTGTCTTTCCTGCCACGCTGTGGGCGACCAAGGCGGAGCGATGGGTCCTAACCTGACCGGCATTGGATCCCGTGAGACGATTGCGAGTATCTTGCTGAACGACATAAGCGGCAAACCAGGCACTAAGCCGACGAAAGACAACCTGGTGGAATGGCTGATGGAGCCTCAGGCTGTAAAACCTGGCAACACGATGCCTAATCCGAAGGATCTCGGCTTCAGTGACGAAGAAATCGAGCAGATTGCCGATTACTTGGCCAATTATAAGTTGGATTATTAATACAGCAAGAACTTTAAAAGGGGGTACAAACCTTGGCTCACGCTCATGCTTCTAGCCATAGCGTCAAACGCTACACGGGGATCATGGATTGGCTGACAACCGTCGACCACAAGAAAATCGGTATATTATACCTGATCGCGGGTGGTTTCTTCTTCGGGATAGGCGGTATCGAAGCGATTCTGATTCGCTTGCAGCTGATCAAGCCGATGAACGATCTGGTATCGGCTCAAGTATTTAACGAATTGATTACAATGCACGGAACGACGATGATCTTCCTTGGCGTAATGCCAGTTATCTTCGCCTTGATGAACGCGGTCATCCCGCTTCAGATCGGCGCGCGCGACGTCGCGTTTCCGTTTCTGAACTCGCTCGGATTTTGGACGTTCTTGTTCGGTGGACTTTTGCTTAACCTGAGCTGGATTATGGGCGGCGCGCCTGATGCGGGCTGGACGTCCTATACGCCGCTCTCCACCAACGACTATTCGTCCACGCACGGCGTAGACTTTTACACGATAGGACTTCAGATTGCAGGTCTCGGTACGTTGATCGGTGGTATCAACTTCCTGGCTACCATCATTACGATGCGTGCGCCTGGCATGTCCTTCATGAGAATGCCGATGTTTACATGGACGGCGTTCATCACTTCGGCCATGATTCTGTTCGCATTCCCTGCCATTACGGTAGGTCTCGTATTGCTCAGCTTTGACCGTTTGCTCGGTGCCAATTTCTTTGATGTTGCGGCAGGCGGAAGCCCTGTATTGTGGCAGCATATTTTCTGGATTTTCGGTCACCCTGAAGTTTACATTCTGATTTTGCCGGCGTTCGGTATTATCTCAGAAGTTATCCCTACATTCTCCCGTAAACGTTTGTTCGGATACAGCTCCATGGTATTTGCAACCATCCTGATCGCCTTCTTGGGCTTCATGGTTTGGGCTCACCATATGTTTACGACAGGTCTTGGACCTGTAGCGAATGCGCTCTTCTCCATCGCAACGATGCTGATCGCCGTTCCTACCGGTATCAAAATCTTTAACTGGCTCTTCACGATGTGGGGCGGCCAAATCCGCTTCACCAGCGCAAACCTGTTTGCGATCGGTTTCGTACCGACCTTCGTAATGGGTGGGGTTACCGGCGTCATGCTGGCTTCTGCTCCTGCAGACTTCCAGTTCCATGACACGTACTTCGTTGTAGCTCACTTCCACTACGTTATCGTTGGTGGTCTGGTATTCGGTCTGTTTGCCGGCCTTCACTACTGGTGGCCAAAAATGTTCGGCCGTATGCTGAACGAAACGTTGGGCAAATGGACGTTCTGGTTGTTTGCCATCGGCTTCCACATGACATTCTTCGTACAGCATTTCCTTGGATTGCTAGGTATGCAGCGGCGGATTGTCTCGTACTTGCCGAACCAGAATTTCGACGAACTTAACTTCATCAGTACCATCGGTGCAATCTTGATGGGGATCGGCGTATTGCTCTTCTTGGCTAACATTGCCGTCACTACAAGAAAACCGGTTGGCGTTGCAGCGGATCCATGGGAAGATGGACGCACGCTCGAGTGGAGCATTCCTTCTCCACCGCCAGAGTACAACTTTAAGCAAATTCCGCTCGTTCGCGGCATTGACGCTTACTGGAAAGAGAAGATGGCAGGCAATAAAGAGATGACACCATCCGAGCCGGTTGGTCCGATCCATATGCCTTCGCCAAGCATCCTTCCGTTTGTGATGTCACTGGGTCTGTTCATCGCGGGTCTTGGTTTCATGTTTAGCACGGAAGACTTCTCGAATTCGTTCATGAGCTTAATCTTCAATAAATATATCGTTCTGATTGTTGGTCTTCTGATTACGTTCGCGGCAATGATCGCTCGTTCCCTGTACGATGATCATGGATATCACATCGAAGTTGAAGAACTGGAAGGGGAGGGTAAAGCATGAGTCACGCTGAACATGTAAACGGCGAACTTCCTCACGAGCCCGAGAAGGCAACACTCGAAGGCCGTAATAAGGTTCTTGGTTTCTGGCTCTTCCTCGGTGGAGAGGCCGTGCTCTTCGGTACGTTGTTTGCAACGTTCCTGGCGCTTCGCGGCCAGAACAACGAAGGTCCAACTGCTGCTGAGCTGTTCTCACTGCCGATCACGGCAGCAGCAACGCTGATATTGCTTGTCAGTTCCTTGACCAGCGTGTTCGCCATTCAGGCGCTGCACCGTCATAATATCGAGAAGCTGAAGCTGTGGCTGATCGTGACCGTTGTCCTGGGTCTTGGATTCCTTGGCCTTGAGATTTATGAATTCTATGAATATGTTGTGCATGAATCGTTTAACATGAAGACGAGTGCATTCTCGTCTGCATTCTATACGCTGGTTGGCTTCCACGGCGCCCACGTTGCTTTCGGGGTCGTGTGGATCAGCCTGTTGATTGCTCAGCTGTACAGAAAAGGGTTAACCGTGGTTACAGCACCTAAGGTTTATGTGTCTGCTATGTACTGGCACTTTATCGACGTTGTATGGGTGTTCATCTTCTCGGTCGTATACCTTCTTGGAAAGGTGGGCTAAGGAATGACTGCGAATCAACAATCCAATGAGGGGCCTACAGTGAAACACCGCCATCGTGTGGAAGGTCCTGAGAAACACATTGTCGTCTTTATTTTCTCCATCGTCTTGACTGCGATTGCTTTTGCGGCTGTCGCAGCCGGAGGCATCAACACAGCATTTACGATCATCCTTTTGCTGGTTATGGCTGTGTTGCAGGTGTTCGTGCAAATGGGTTACTGGATGCACTTGAAGGACAAAGGGCATCTGATGCCAATCCTGTTCATGATTGGCGGCTTCTTCGTAGCTAGTACCTGTATTGTCATGGCACTGTTCTGGGTTTGGTGGTAAAATGAAAAAGAGGTGGGCTACTTCAGCCCCCTCTTTTTTTAAGTCGTAGGAAGGTGTCACAATTTCGACAGAATTTAACCCGTTTAGGGGAGGTTTTTGCATGCTGGGCTTAGAATATTTTAGTTTTGCAGATAAATGGAGTCCCTTGTTCCTGGCATTTATGCTGCTCGTTACGGCAGGCTACTTCCTGTTGACCGGGCCGCTAAGCAGTCGCTTTGAAGGGAGTGCTCCGGTTTCCGCAGGAAGGAAAACACTGTTTGTAGGCGGTATGCTAACGTTCTATCTCGCACAAGGTGGACCTATTGAACTGCTCGGGCATACAATGTTCTCGTTTCATATGGTCAGTATGGCCATGTCCTATCTAATGGCAGTGCCGCTCTTGATTCTGGGTATTCCTGTTTGGATGTGGCGCGCCTTCGACAAGGTCAATCCGTTTAAGAAGCTCGGTTTCCTTGCGCGTCCGATTGTTGCCGCGGTTCTGTTTAACGGCTTGTTTTCGTTTTATCACATCCCGGTCATCCATGACTTTGTCATGTTAAACTTCTGGGTGCACCGTCTGTATTACTTGATCCTGTTTATCGCCTCGCTGCTGATGTGGTGGGCCATCATTAAACCGATTCCGGAGAAGGACAAGTCGTCAGGGCTTATGAAGATGGGATACATCTTTCTGAACATGGTCTTGCTGACACCGGCATGCGGGCTCATTATTTTCTCAAGCGAACCGATGTACGCAACTTATAGCGATCCAGTGGTATGGGCGAAGGCGATGGGCTATTGCGTTGCCGGCGATACCTCCGCGTTGCTCAGCCAGTTCGGCGGGCCGGAGTTCTTCGGCTACCTGGAGCCCGCGATTGACCAGCGAGTGGGCGGGATCATCATGAAGTTTTTCCAGGAAATCATTTTTGCCTCGATGCTGGCCTATGTGTTCTTTCACTGGTACAAACGAGAAAATCAGGAAGACGATCCTTTGCCTGGCGAGATTCCTCCAGGTAAACTCAATCAGGCGTAACAGGATTATTGAAGGGGGATCCATATGGATTGGTTTTTTATATTTCCCACGGTCAGTACAACTTTCATCGTCATCAGCGCCGTGCTGGTGGCGATTGGCTGGGGACTTATCATTAAAGGGAAGCGCGAGGCCCACAAGAAAGTGATGATCTGGGCGGCCATCGCAGCCGTCATCTTCTTTATCATCTATTCCTCGCGGACCGTATTCATCGGCAACACGTCATGGGGCGGACCTGATGACCTGAAGCCGTATTACCAGGTATTCCTGATCTTCCACATTGTACTGGCTACCGTAGCCGCTGTGTTCGGGATCACGACGCTGGTCCTCGGCTTCAAGGAGAAGTTCTCCAAGCACCGCAAGTGGGGCAAGGTTACGTCGATCATCTGGTTCTTTACGGCCATCACCGGCGTTGCCGTGTATACCTTGTTGTACCTGTTGTACCCGGGCGGGCATACCCAGCCTGTATGGAAAGTCATATTTGGAATGTAATTGGAGGAGAACACCCGTCAGAGAAATCTGGCGGGTGTTTTTTGTTTTGGGCAGGGCGGTTCATTATTCAAGAGCAATTTGAAGGCGGGGGGTGGGGGAGTGTATCCGTTCCGGCCGCTGTTGAAACCAGGAAACTGGGATGAGATGAAAAGGTGGTTTCCCGGTTTCAAAGGCGAACGCCAGGTCTCCTCCACGGCTACACTCCCCTGGTGCAGGGAAGTCCTTGAATTAATCGCCGGCACAGGGATGGTGACACCCGACAGAAAACCTCTGACAGCTGTTTAGAGAGTGTGAGGGCGGGGATGGGGGAGTAAACTCGTTCCGGTCGCTGTTGAAACCAGGATAATCATAAAATTTTACAAATTCTATTGACACTGTTTATATACACACTATATACTGTGTATAAAGATATACACAGTGAGCACAGTAATCACACTAAGCACAGTGAGATCAGACTGCGATAATAAAACGAAATGAATACATGAAGGAATGAAAGGGTGAGACGCATTGCAACAGGTTATCCATAATGCGATGAAGATCGTAAAGAAAGACTTCGCAAGCGATAAGCTCCAAATCATATGGAACATACTGTTCATGCTGTACATGGGGTTCGCCACGAGCGTCGTCATAAACGTTCAGTTCGAGCATCTAGACGAATACAATAACCCGTTTGTCGATTTTATCATGGTGCTTTTTGCTCCTTTTGTAGGATTTTTATTTAACCGGAAGTCCTTCAAATATTTGAACGAGGATTCATACACCCGAATGCTGTACTTCTACCGGAGCATACCGGTGCCGGCTTCCGCGATTTTTGTTAGTCGGATCATTAATTCCCTGATCGCTTTTGCCATCAACAGCATCGTGTTTTACGGAATCATCTATGCTATCGGGAATCACCTTAGAGGCGTGATGGATATTCCAAGCTATATCGCCTTTATGCTGACATGGGTCGGGGTTGGATTTTTATTAACGGGACCTTATATCTACTGGGAAAATATGTGCAGCGGCAAGGTGTATCTAAGGAATACCGTTCTTATGAGTCTGCTCCTTTCGGGATTGATCGCTGTACTGAGCCTGCTGGGTTACAGCATATTCGAATTCGCAGCGAACGCCGCCATGAAATGGAGCCTGTTATCTCCGGTGATGTGGGGTTCGCTGATTGCGGGATTGGCGTCCATGCTGCTTATGAGCAAGTTAACCTACACGCGGCAGCAGACCAGGGATTTATCATGAAGGACCTAAAGATGAATCCGTACGGTATGCATTGGCACGGGCTTATGCACAAAAGAAAAGCGAGGTGGTAAAAGGTGCGACTTCTGATACAGATCAATGAAAATAGCGCAGAGCCTTTATATCACCAGATTGAAACACAGCTGCGCTCGCTCATTATTAGCGGTCAAATCGAGGAGGGAACGTTATTGCCATCCATTAGGGAATTTGCCGGAGATCTGAAGTGTAGCGTCATTACGGTGCGCAGGGTGTATCAGGATCTTGAGAATGAAGGATTGCTGCGAACGAGGCAAGGCACGGGAACCTTTGTTGCCGGCGTCGGCGACCAAGCCCGAGAACAATATAAACGCGATGCGGTCATTGAGGCATTAAGGGATGCCGTAGATAAAGGGCTTGCCGTTCAATTCAATGAAGATGAGATGAAAGAGATGTTCATGGAAGTTGTCCGGGAAAAATATGACGCCAAAGGAGGTCGCTAACATTCCATGGAACCGCATGTTATTGAGTTTCGTAATGTCATTAAACGGCGAAGAACGAAAACCATCGGCCCGATCCAATTATCGATTCCCCAAGGATATATCGTTGCCCTGGTGGGACCTAACGGCTCGGGAAAAAGCACGCTGCTGAACATGATGATGCAGACCGTGTTTCCGGACGAAGGCGAAATCACCTGGTTCGGCGAGTCTTACCGGGGAGAGCTTCCGGTCTCGATCCGTAAACAGATGGGCTTCGTTCCTGAACAGCTAAGCATAGAAGAACAGCATATGACGGTGGATGAAGCGGCCAGCTTCCGCGCATCCTGGTATGACGATTGGGACGGTTATTTTTTTGATGAGCTTTTATCCCGGTTCGATGTCCCGCGGGGCGTCAAACTGCGCAAGATGTCCAAGGGGGAACGCCGCAAGTTCGAGATCGCCGCTGCGCTGGCGCCAAGGCCCAAGTTCCTGCTGCTGGATGAACCTTCCTCGGGCCTGGATCCATTCGCTTGGAAGCTGATGATCGATCAGCTGCACAAAGTGATGAAGTCCATGGATACGACCATCGTGCTCTCCACCCATGTGGTGGATGAAATCCGGCGTCTGGCGGACTATGTCATTCTCATCCATCACGGGAAGATGCTCGGCATGGTGGAGAAGGATTCACTGCTGGACAACTGGAGGGAATGCTGGATTCAGGGAGATGCCTCCATTGTAAAGGAGCTGCCGGGTATTCTGAGCTTCAAGCAAGAGACAGCGAGCACGATATCTTTTATAACGACGGAATGCTTGGAAGTGGAGAAGATCCTGCAGTCTGCAGGCATCCCATTTATTCAGACCCGTTCCTTGGAGCTGGATGAAGTTCTTCGATTATGGATTGACGGAAACATGCCTGCCAATGTGCAGAACTAGGATAGAGAGGGGTTTTTAGGAGATGCAACGATTGCAATTAGACAATGTAGTTAAGATTTATGCAGACAAAACGGCAGTAAACCGGATTTCGCTTCAGGTTGAGGAAGGTGAAATCTACGGGCTGCTCGGGGCGAACGGCGCCGGCAAAACAACCACCATGCGGATGGTGCTTGGACTGATCTACCCGGATGACGGAACGATCCTGTACAACGGAAAGCCGTACAACAAGGAACTGCGTCACATTATGGGTTACTTGCCGGAAGAGCGCGGGTTATACCCGAAAGTGAAGGTCAGCGAGCAAATTTCCTACTTGGCTCAGCTGCGGGGCATGTCCGCGAAAGACGCGGATAAGAGTTTGAAATACTGGCTGGAACGGTTTGAAGTTCCCGACTATTACGACAAGAAGATCGAAGAGCTGTCCAAGGGCAATCAGCAAAAAATGGGCTTTATCGCAGCGGTTGTCCATGACCCGCAGATTCTCATTCTCGACGAAGCCTTCAGCGGACTGGATCCGGTTAACGTCGAACTTCTGAAATCAACGGTAAAAGAACTCCGAGACAAAGGAACGAGCATTCTGTTCTCCACTCACCGGATGGAACACGTTGAGGAACTGTGCAAAAACATTACGATTCTCCATCGCTCCAATACGGTGGTAAAAGGGAATTTGAAGGATATCAAATCCAAGTATCCTCGTGAAGAGGTGGTGCTCGGTACGTCCGGTGAAGTTCGGGGTCTTGAAGCCCTGCCTGGCGTAACGGCGGTGGAGCGGACAGAGGACGGTTACTCCATCCGAATCAGTCAGGTTGATGCAGCGCAGAACATTTTGAATACGGCCATGTCGCAAAGCACGATCCATCGGTTTGAAGTGAAGGAACCGACACTCAATCAAATCTTCATAAAGGCGGTAGGTGAATCCAATGAATAATATGTGGACCGTTATCCGATTTACGTTCATGAATAAAGTAAGAACGAAGTCGTTTCTCGTTTCTACCTTGATATTTGCACTCATTATTACGATCGGGATCAATCTTCCTTTTCTGATCCAAATGTTTACGGGGGATAAGGCGGGATCCGAAGAGACCACCCGCATCGGGCTGGTATATGGACAAGAACAAACGCTTGCCGAACAATTGGAGACCACTTGGAGCAGCTTACCGGCCAATTCCTACGAATTCGTCAAATACGAAACGGCAGATGAAGCTGCCCTGAATCAAGACATTAAAGACGGCGTAATCGAAGGCTATTTGAAATTTGAAGCACAAGATGGCAATACGTTCCCAACCGTGGTCTACAGCTCCGAAGACGAGGCCATGAGCCCGGAACTGCAATCCAATCTGCAAGCAGCGCTGCAGGTGGCGAAGACGCGCAGCATCGTAGAAGGACTCAATTTGTCCGATGCCCAGATCAATGAACTGAATATGCCGGTTCAGATTGACGCACGCAGCATAAGCACGAATCCGTCTGGCAATGCAGACGGGGCTTCGGATGAGAAGGAAGGGGCTTCCGAAGTTATTAACTACATTGTGGTGTACGCTCTGATTATTCTGTTCTTCTTCACCTTGATGGGTACGGGGAACATGATCGCCTCCGAAGTGACGACAGAGAAGAGCTCCCGTATTATGGAGATCTTGATTACAAGCGTATCTCCGCTGAGCCAAATGTTTGGCAAGGTCATCGGCATGTTCCTGTTGGGTCTGTCGCAGATCGCCGCATTCGGCATCGTGGCCGCCGTGAACCTGATGCTTCCGCACAACCTGGATACATTGAAGGACATGAATCTCGACCTGAGCGCGATCGACCCGATGCTGCTGGTGTTCGGTTTAATCTTCTACATCCTTGGCTATTTCTTGTATGCGATGCTTTATGCGGCCATTGGTTCGATCGTCAGCCGTACCGAGGATTTAGGGCAGGCGGTCATGCCGATTACGATGCTGTCGCTGGTGGCGTTCTATATCGCGATTTTTAGCCTGAGCGCTCCAAACTCGATGCTGATGAAGGTGTCCTCGTACATTCCGTTCATCTCGCCGACCACGATTCTGGTACGGATCGGACTAGGCGACATTACCGTATGGGAGATTCTTCTCTCGCTGGCGATCCTGATCGCGGCCATTCTCGTCTTCGGCTGGCTGGCTGCGAAAATCTATCGCACCGGTGTCCTGATGTACGGTAAACGCCCTACGTTCAAAGAGCTCAGAAAAGCAATGAAGGCTTATAAGATGTAAAGCGGTGGAAGTAGTGTTAGGGCTGCCGGAACAAAAAGTAGAGTTAAAGGGGGGCGCCATACCGACATCGGTATGGCGGACATAACCCCATAAAATAAGTAGAGTACAGCACGGTTATTCTTTGCCGCATAAGACCACACCAACATAAAGGAGCTTACATACATGAAAAATTGGAAACGCATGCTCTTGTCTCTCACGATTTCGGCGGGATTGCTCGCCACGTCAGTGCCTGCCATGGCAGCGCCGCAGCAGCCGGCTGTGAAAGTGAATAACCAAGTTGTCGAATATTCGCTTGGCACACCGGTTATAGAAAAAGGCACGACGCTTGTTCCGCTTAGAAGCACGCTCCAGGCTTTGGACGTGAAACTGACGGGAGCTGCAGATGACACCATTACTGCGGCGGTGGACGGTAAGACCATTACCCTGAAAGGCAAACTGAAACGAATCAATGGCGTAACCTATGCACCCATTCGGGTTGTCGGGGACGCAGCCGGCTATGAGGTCAAATGGAATGCAGCAACCCGTACCGTTCTGCTGGTTTCCAAGGCGACGGAAACCGCACAGACCGGCGGCCGCGGGTTTATGTGGGAAGTAGAGAGCAATGGGAATACTGTGTATCTGGTGGGCTCCATGCATATCGCGGATGACAGCTTCTACCCGCTGCGTCCGGAATTTGAGGAAGCCTTTGCCGAAGCAGATTATCTCGGCGTCGAGGTTGATGTCAGCAAAGCAGCTGACGAAGCGCAGCAGCAGCTGATCATGGATATGGGCATGTATAAGGATGGAACAGCGCTCAAGGATCATGTGTCCGGCGAGACGTACGCCAAGCTAGGCAAAATCTTGACGGAGAGCGGCATGAAGCCGAATGCCTTGGATGCATTCAAGCCATGGGTAGTGGAAACCACGATCAGCAGCTTGAAAGCGGTGAAGGCTGGCTACGAAGCCGCTGCTGGAATCGATCTGTATTTCGTCCAGAAAGCGATCGAGCGCAAAATTCCGGTAATCGAGCTAGAATCCTATGAATTGCAGCTCGGCATGTTTAATGGCTTCTCCAAAGAGCTGCAAGAAAAGAATCTCAACATCGCCTTGGATAATTTCGACGTGCTGGATGACGGTGTGGAGCAATTGGCTGAAATGTGGAAGACGGGTAATGATGAGGCGCTGCTGGAGTTCACCAACAGCATGGCCGTTGATGAGGAATACAACAAAGCGATGCTGATTGACCGCAACATCGGCATGGCCGAGAAAATCGACGGATACCTGAAGAACGGCAAAAAAGAAGAGTACTTCATCGTGGTTGGCGCAGCCCACTATCTGGGTGAGCATGGCATCGTGAAGCTGCTTGAGGATAAAGGCTATACCGTCGTTCGTAAATAGATAAAAGCCATCGCTTGCGAATTATGACTCGATTCTAACATTCAAAAAGCGAAAACCTTCCAATGATCGAATGACGATCATTGGAAGGTTTTTTGTTGTTTCCGTATTTTATTATTAAATAACTAGAAGCTGTTCGAACAGCCCTTACAGCAGCAATATGGCAGCGCCGATCATCGGGGTAAGGATCATGCAGGTTTTCAGCCAGACAACGGGTACGCGCTTCGTAAATTTTGCTCCGACGTACGAGCCGGACATCGTCCCGACCACAACGGCGGCGAGCAGTTGAACATCCAAGTATCCGATCGAGAAGTATCCGGCGCCTCCGGCCAGCGCAATCGGCATGATGACCAGCATGGTCGTGCCGGCGGCAAAGCGCATCGACATGCCGAGGACAAGCATGAGCCCGATCTGGATGAACGGAGTGGAGCCGATTCCGAACAAACCCGATAAGGCACCGGTGATCAGTCCGATGAGCAGCGCCTGCAGCCAGTATCGGAAACCCTGGACAACCGGTGGAGCCGAGACCTCGGAAGCCTTGGACCGCCGTGAGACGTACATCATCCTGAACCATAAGGCCAGTCCGGAGGCGAAGAGCATCCCGGATGTCATAAAGCCCAGTTGATCCTCGGGAATCAGCGAGGACCAGCCTGAGCTGACCCACGCCCCTGCCGCACCGGCTAAGCCGACGACGGCACCCGTTCTCAGCACCATATTCCCTTCCCGATAATGGCTGACCGAACCGGAAAGCGACGAGAAGAACATCGCCGCCAGTGCGGTACCCAGCGCGGTATGGATGGGATAACCGAATACAACCGTCAGGATGGAGATGATAAAACCCGATCCGCCTGCGCCCACGAAACCGAGGAGTAGTCCGAGCAGCACCATAACGAGGGCGATCTGGATCAACAACATCAGGCCATCCTCCAAACCTGATGGGGCACGCCGATTCCGGCGGGAACTGGCAGGTCCTCTCGAACGCAGCTGTTTTGGTCCAGTACCATGGTGGGGTGCCCGCTCCCATAGACGGGCCAAGCCGGCAACGCACGAATATTCGGCTCTCCGCTTTGTACGAATGCGACCCATGCTTCCCGCATGGCGCGTGCCAGCGCATAGCTCTCGGCGGCTACGGAATAGGGATCCTCATTGGAGTGCCATTCAGCGGGCATCACATTTCGGTTGAATGCTGCGCCGATGAGACTGCCTTCATACCCGTGTATCGCGCCGAGCGAGCCGCCGCATTGGAGCCGATACATCCATACAGGAGTTCCTGACGATGCCACGGCTTCTGCAAACTGCATCGCTCCGATCGTATAGAGATGTTCGGTCAATGTTTTGCTCCACGCTTCACCCGAAGCCATCGATTGCTCATAACAAGCATAAGCATTCCACGCCACAGCGGCATTCTCTCCGAAGAAACGTACGAGCGTCTCGAAAGCCGGGCACTGAAGCGCCGGATCGTTATGGATAAAAATAGCCGCTTCATTCTCATTCGTGCCGATCAGCAGCGGCGGGAGGCCGGTGTTCCCGGCCAGACTCGCCAGTGGATCCAACGGAATGACATGGCCGTCGGCAACCGGGCCGAACATATGCAGGCTGCGCGAGGTGTCGGAGCCGATCGCCGACTGCGCTTCGATGATTCTCTCCGCAGGAAGTTCAAGCAGCTGATGCGCCTGTGCTTGCGGTAACCCCAGCTCTTCAAGCAGCCTAAGAGTCGTGACATTGGCGGTTTGGCAATCCCGTATCGACTGCGTTGCGCCGCTTTGGGCAATGGCCCGGTGAAATAAGCCCTGTGCCGCTTCCATCACGTAGAGGGTGGCGGTACATTTGGCCCCGGCAGAATTGCCGATGACGGTTACCCGCGACGGGTCGCCGCCAAAAGCGGCAATATTCAACCGAACCCACCGGAGGGCAGCCGCGATATCAAGCATGCCATGGTTTCCGGAGGTTTCATACCCGTTGCCGAGCAGGTCTCCCAAATACAAAAAACCTAACGTGCCCAGCCGATAATTGATCGATACGTAGACGATCCCATCCTCTGCTGCGTAACGGGATCCATCGCACTCCGCTCCGTTCCCCGACACGAACCCGCCGCCATGGATATAAACCATGACCGGTTTTAATTTCTCACTGACGCCCGTTGTCCACACATTTAAGTTTAGGCAATCCTCGGACTGTGCAAGCCCGGGCACGTTCCCGTTCGGCTGATGCTGCTGGGGGGCGATCGGCCCGAATTGCTTGCACGGCCTTACGCCCATCCAAGCGAGCGGAGGGGCCGGAGGCTTGAATCTGCGATTGCCTACAGGTGCGGCAGCATAGGGGATGCCCCGGAATACATGCACGCCGTTTAAATCGGCGCCTTCCACTGTGCCTGATAATGTTTGCACGATCAAGTTGACCGTCTCCTATCCTTACAAGATGAGATTATTATATCTTGTTTCTATGATGAGCCCTAATATATATTAGATTATATAAATGATAACTGATGAGTTATGTATCAAAGAAAGTTGGAATGAGATGGAACTGTTGCAATTAAAATATTTTCAGACTGCTGCCCGAATGCAGCACATGACGAAAGCAGCCCATAGCCTTCATATATCGCAGCCGGCATTAAGCAAAATGATCGCATCGCTAGAAACCGAGCTGGGAACCAAGCTGTTCGAGCGGGAACGCAAATCCATACGTCTGAACGAGCATGGCAAGCTGTTTCTCCATCAAGTGGATATTGCGCTGCAGGCGCTGGAGGACGGAAAGCTGCAGCTGCAGGATGCCAGAGGCAGCACCTCCGCCGCCATCACGCTCGATGTGCGAGTCTCCTCGCATTTGCTGCCGGATCTATTGGCCGATTTTCGCAAAGAATGCCCGAATGCCGAGTTCCAATTGCAGCAGCACGTTTTGTCATCCGTAGGGATGCCGAGCTTCGATTTATGCCTGTCCGATGGCGCAGAGCCGCCGAAGGGAACGACCTCGGTGTGCTTGCTCGAAGAGGAGATCGTGGTTGCGGTACCCGCCGACCATCCGCTTGCGGATCGAGATCGGGTCAGCTTGCGGGAGCTTAAGGAAGAGAGCTTCATTACGCTGCCTCCGGGCAAATCGCTGCGCGAAACGACCGATGCGTTCTGCCGTCTTGCCGGCTTTACCCCCCGCATCCGATTCGAGAGCGACGACCCCGCCACCGTCCGCGGTCTCATTCGAGCGGGTCAGGGCGTCGCCTTCCTGCCGGTCGTGACATGGGGCGGATCAACCGGGCCCGATGTCGTCCAGCTGAGGCTCGAAGAAAGCTGGTGCAAGCGCTCGATTTCCTTGTCTTGGCCCAAGGACCGATACCTGATGCAGACGGCGGTGCTGTTCCGGGATTTCGCCATTCGGTACTTTGCTCGGCTGGCCGAATCGCACCGGCAGAACATGGCTCGGGGAGAGCTCTAGCCGGTACCGACCTGACCGTCTCCGGCGTGAGAGTTTAGTGAATTCGAAAAGCGAAAAGGAGCGTCGCAAGTGGAAACCAAACAGCCTCCCAGGCTAACCAATGAGGATTACCGATTGCAGCCTCGCGCGCCTGTTCAAGTATTTCACGGCATTCATCCGGGGACGATTCCGCTGCATTGGCATGAATTTTACGAGCTGAGTTATGTAGTTGGGGGAGAAGGCGAGCATAGGCTCAACGGCTCCGCGTATCCGCTGTCTTCCGGAATCCTCTTCCTGCTGACGCCGGCCGACTTCCATGAGCTGGTGTCCGTGGAAGACAAGCCTCTTGAAATATACAATGTCATTTTTACCGAGGCCATGATGGACGATAACCTGTATCACTGGTTGTTCGGAGGCAAGCTGGTGCTGCATGCACAGCTCGAGGAGATGCAGCACCGGCAGATATTCGCCGATTATGAACGGATGAGGGAAGAAACCGGAGCTTGGCGCGAAGGCAGCGAGATCGCGATTCGGGCTACGCTTCAGCGGCTGTTGGTGGATCTGCATCGGGGCAGTACCGCAAACCGCGCGTTGCCCACGAACGGGCCCGGGAATCGGCAGCTTAACGTAAACCTGCAAAGGGCCTTGATCTACATTCACCACCACTTCCGGGAAGATTTGAGATTGGATGATGCCGCCGCACAGGCCCAATACTCGGCAACGTATTTCAGCGAGTGTTTCTCGAAGTCCGTGGGACAGTCCTTTCAGCGTTACCTGCAAAATGTCAGAATGCAATTTGCCGAATCGCTGCTTCGGGCATCCTCGCTGCCCGTCACCGAAATTTGTTACGCCTCCGGCTTCAATACGTTAGGGCATTTTGAGAGGGTGTTTCGTCAGCGAAAAGGGATGTCCCCCAGGCAGTACCGCCATCATGCAGGGATAGCCGAAGATATGCAGTATTTTTCCTAACGAATGCGCAGTATAGTGTCACCGTCCGGGATATAATGGCCTCAGTTCGTGAAATCCTTACTTGACTGGAGGTTATGATGATGACAACGCAAGCGCTTTCGAAGCAGGAAGTCGAGTTTTATAAGGAGAACGGGTATTACCTATACCGGAAACCGCTCTTTAGCGCCGAAAAAATGCAGGTACTGACCTCAATCTTTGAAGAACAGCTGGAGGAGAAGGGCAGCAAGCTATCGGACGAACTGGATACGCCGCATTTCCGTGACGAAAGGCTGCTGGATTTCCTATTGGCCGATGAGGTGCTTGATCTGGTCGAACCGATCATCGGGCCGAATATCGGGCTGTGGTCGAGCCATTTTATCTGCAAAGATCCGCATGTCGGACGCGCAACGCCTTGGCATGAGGATTCGGCGTACTGGAACGGAAGATTAAGCAGCTTCGATAAGATTATCACCGTATGGCTGGCGATCGACCGCAGCTGGAAGGAGAATGGATGCATGCGCGTCATTCCGGGCACGCATCATAGCGGGTTCTCGGACTATGAGGAGGTGGACGGGACAAAGAATTTGTTCGACACCCAAATCAAGAGCGGCTCGGTTGATGAGTCCCGGGCGGTTTATTTCGAACTAGAGCCAGGGGAATGCTCGCTTCACGATTCGCGCATCATTCATGGCGCGGCGCCGAATACAAGCCCGTACCGGCGCTGCGGGTACACCATGCGGTATTTCTCGACGGACGCGCTGGTTTATCCGGATAAGAATCCCGGTTTTAAGGTGTGGCTGGCCCGCGGAAAGAACATCGCCGGAACGAAATTCGTCAACGAATAACCCGGAGGGGATAAAGGAGCGTGCATGAATTGAACATTCAGCTGTATAAGGCTCTGTGGGGCATGGAGGGAAGCTGCAGGGAGCAATTGACGAGGGCTGCACAAGCCGGTTACGCCGGGATTGAAGCTCCGCTGCCGGCAGCGAATCGGGAAGCCGAATTTAAGGATTTGCTGGAGGAATTTCAGCTCCATTACATTGCCCAAGTGACTACATCCGTCCCCCATCAAGAAACCTTTGCCGAGCAGGCGCGCCGGGCCGCAGCCTTCGGTCCGAAGCTGATCGTGTCCCATAGCGCCCGGGATGGCATGAAGATCGAGGAGCAATTGCGTTTTTTCGAGGCAGCGCTGATGATCGAGCAGGAGGTCGGCATCACCATCGCGCACGAAACCCACCGGTCGCGGGCGATGTTCACGCCGTGGACGACGCGCACCTTGCTGGAGGAGTTCCCGGAGCTGAGCATTACGGCCGATTTCAGCCACTGGTGCTGCGTGACCGAGTCCTTGCTGGAGGACTATGCGGAAGACATGGAAGCCGCCATACGGCGTACCGTCCATATTCACGCGCGCGTAGGCTACGCTCAGGGCCCGCAGGTTCCCCATCCCGGAGCGCCTGAATACAGCCGGGAGCTGACAGTCTTTGAAGCCTGGTGGTCACGCATTGTCCAATACCGAAGAGAGCAAGGGCTCAGTCACACCAGCATAACGCCTGAATTTGGTCCGCCCGGGTACATGCACACCCTCCCTTTCACAGGGGCTCCCGTCGCGGATCTCTGGGACGTAAACGAGTGGATGGCCAAACGCATTTCGGAACGGTTGGCGCCATAAATAAGAAACGAGAACAAGCCGGACCATATAAAGGGGTTCCGGCTTGTTATTCGTTTCTTTGGGAAAGCCATCCCTGTCGAATCACTCATACACCCGCAGCCAGCCATCCAAGCATGCCCCAGCACGCACCAGGCCCGAATGGAGGGACCCGTGCGCACGATGCACAAGAGAACCATACTGGGATGCCGTTGGAGCACCATCTGAAGCTTCCCGCTTCACCGTCAAGCGTTAGAATAAAACGATGCCGGCAGCGCCGGCCACAAGGAGAATCAGCAACGGGTGGAGTTTGTATTTGAGCAGGAGAAATAAACAAGCCCCGCAAATCAGCAGCGTGGGAATGAGTCCTCTTAAAGCCCCGTCGCCCTCATCGGGATAACCAAAATGAATGGCCGCATAGACGATGAGTCCGGTCGTAACCGGACGCAAGCCGTATAACGAAGATTTCACCCATGGATTCCCCCGCATGCGGTAGAAGAAGGCAGAGAGCATCACGATGACGACCAGCGACGGCAGGATGATGCCGACGGTCGAGACGACGGCCCCGGCATAGCCGGCGGTCTGATAGCCGATCAGCGTGGCGGCATTGGTGGCGATCGACCCGGGCGCCATGCCGGCCAGCGCCACGGTTTGCTGGAATTCCGCTGCGGTCAGCAGCCCTTTTTCCGTGATCTCCTTCTGAATGACCGGGATCACCGCATATCCGCCGCCAAAAGACACAAGGCCTACACCAATGAATATCATGAACAAGTCCCAATACATTTCCTTCGCCCCGATTCGTTTCGCTCAAATGTAATATTCCAATTCCGGGCAGCTGTCGGCCGCAGCCTTCTTCTCTGTATCCGCTCGAAGTCCCAGCCGTATCTTGATCTGGATGACGGCCATGCCGCCGAGCAGGCTAAGCGCAATCAGATAGAGGGGATGGACGCCGGTGAACAGCATCACGGATACGGTGGCAAGGGCGGTGATCGTTGTGGTGGCATCAAAGACGGCATATTTGGCCATCCGGTAAGCAGCCACCGCGATCAGCGCGATGATGGCGCCGTGCATCCCCTTTAAAGCCGCTTCAACCTTGGGCTGATCCCGGAAAAACACCGCAGCCGTGCTGATCAGGAGCACGATGATAAATGTGGGACATGTCACGCCCAGCACGGCCGAAACAGCCCCGGCCATGCCGGCTTGGCGGTGCCCGATCATGGCGGCGGCATTCACGCCGACGCCGCCGGGAGCGGAACCGGCAAGCGAGATCAGCTCGCCGATTTCCTCCTCGCTCACCCATTTTTGCTTGCTCACCACTTCGCGCTCAATCATGGGCAGCATCGCGTATCCGCCTCCGAAGGTGGAAGGCCCGATGCGAAAGAAGGTCCAGAATAGCCGGGTAAGCAGCATGAACCGTTCCTTCGCCCGGCTCAAGTACGCGTTTAGCTTTTCCATTAGGCGTGATGGATTCTCGGCATCGGCATCGGCTCCTTGCCAAGCTCGGCCCAGATATATTTAAGCAGCAGCTCCGCCTTCAGCTGCTCATATCCCGGTTCGTCCCACAAATTGTGCAGTTCTCCGGGATCTGCTTCAAGGTCAAACAATTCGCCGTAGGTTTGATTGTAATAAACGGTGATTTTATAACGCTGCTCGATGTACGTTTTTTGATGAATCGTTGAGGGTTCATGCCGGAATTCGCAGAGGGCGTGCTGCCTGGCGGTATCGACAGCCCCGAGCCACACGTCCTTTTGGTCGATGCCCGTCATCGCGTGCGGGACGGGTATGCCGCAGAAGGATAGGAAGGTCGGGGCCAGATCGACCAGAGACTGTATCGCATTCGACCTTTTCCCGGCGGGCACCCGTCCCGGATAACGCACAATGAACGGAAGCTTGATCAAATCCTCGTAATGGAACCCGCCCTTGGCTTGAAGGCCGTGCTGGCCGAAGAAATGTCCGTGATCGGTGGTGAAGACAACGATCGTATCCTCCGACAGTCCCAGTTCGTCCAGTCTATCGAGTATTTTGCCGATATATTTATCCATCATGCTGATCATGCCGTAATACACGGCGACCAGCTTTTTCTTGTCGTATTCCGTTAACCTGGATTTCGAGCCGTATTCGTAATAGTGATGGGAACGGTAACCGTGAATGCCGAACCCGGTCTCAGCGAGATGCGAAAAATCGGGCTCCTCTTCCTGCGTCAATCCGAAATGCGGCGGATTGCGGTCATGCTCTCCGGGCGTCAGGGACGGGATCGTGAGTTTCTCCGGATCATACATCGAATCCCAAGGCTCGGGCACCAAATATTCCGGGTGCGGGTCGAAGAAGCTTGCCCACAAGAAGAATGGCTCTTCCGCCTTCTTGTATTGGTCCAAAAGCGAATGGGTCCGCTCGGCGATCCAGGTATTGTAGTGGTATTTTTCCTGGATGGGCCATGTGTACGTTTGGGTAGGGTCCATGGTTCCCGTAGGCGGCAGGAAGTAATCGCGCCAATTGGCGCATCCTTGCTCCTCCAGCCATAGGGCATAATGTTGTCCGACATGGGCCTCGTTCGTATGGTTGCGCGCCAGCTCGACGTGATCGAAGCCGTAAAAAGGACCGTGAAAATTTCGCCAATACGCCAAATCCTGAAGGATCGGGTAAGCTTCGACGGACGGGTAGTCTTCCGTGGATGTTAACGGCTGAAAATGTGCCTTTCCCACCAGCGCGGTCCGGTATCCGGCTTCTTGGAAGCTTTCGCCGACGGTATGGCGGTCTTCCAGCAGCTTGGTCCCCAAGGTCCAGGCTCCGTGCTGACTCGGATACTGCCCCGTAATGATGGAAGCCCGGCTCGGCGTGCAGGTCGGATTGGGACAGTATGCCCGATCGAACGTCGTCCCTTGGCGCGCGAGGCGGTCCAGGTTCGGCGTAGAGATTTCAGGCTGAAACGCGCCGATCGTATTCCAATGCTGCTGATCGCTAGTGATTAGCAAAATGTTAGGTCTTCTCGACAAGTGTAATCCCCTCCTAGTATGATGATATTGAAAAATAGAGGTTATCAAAATAGCACCGTGTTATATTTTTGTTGTCATTTTGTTATTCTTGATGAAAAAATGAAGGGAAGAGGGGAAGTCGAGTTGCAGGAGTACGAATACGAGTATGCCGAGTTTATCTACTATACGCCGGGATATTTGGATAAAGAGGCACAGATCTGGCCCGTCCGGGCGGGGCGAAGTTTAGCCAAGCCCAATTACAGGGTCGGGCCGAAACGGATCGAGTGTTACAGTCTGCACTTCGTGCATGAGGGAACGGTGCGGCTGGAGTTCGACGGCAAACGAGTGGATCTGCAGAAGAATGATCTGTTCTGCCTGTTTCCGGGCCGGACTTATTACTATCACCTGATTCCCTCGGATGCACCGCTTCGGATGAGCTGGCTGGCATTGGACGGAAACAGGGTAAGGCCGCTGCTCGAGCTGGCCGGCTTGGTGCCGGAAAGCCCGTTTGGCAGACAAATGATCTCCTCCCGGGTCGAAAAGTCCGCCGAATGCGTGATTGATGCCTTGGCCGGCGTCGAGCGCTGGAAGCCGTCGGTATCGCTCGAGCTGCACGGTTTGGTTTATGGTCTGCTCGCCGGCATGGTTCCCGACACGGCTTCCGCAGAGCCGACGGAGCTTGCGGGATGGATTCACGAGTGTTTGGATTACATGGAATTGCATGCTACCGAGGGGATATCCGTTCAGCAGGTTGCCGAATTCGCGGGTGTGCACCGCTCGTACTTCTCCAATATGTTCACGAGCCAGGTAGGAATGCCCCCGCTGAAATATCTTCAGCGCATCCGAATGGACAAGGCCAAACGGTTACTAACGGAAACGGACGCCACGATTACCGAGATTGCCCTGTCCCTGGGTTATCCCAATTTGTATTCATTCACCCGGGCGTTCAAGATTTATTTCAAGGTCCCTCCCATAACGATGCGTGAAAATCCATGCTGATTCCAGGAAGCATTATATACTTTTGAAAACGGTTACGGGCCGGTTCTACTGAACCTAAAAAAGGAGACACTCGCCATGAAGCTCTCTACGATTCAAAGATGGCTATCGCCCAGACGAAGCATTCAAGGGAAAATATTCATTGCGTTCAGTGCGGTGACGCTCCTGTCCATCGTCTCCATTACGGTCATCGTGTATATGAGCATGCGCGAGACGATCATGCAAAATGCCGTCACCTCGGTTTCGGACAGCATCCGGCAGGCGGATGAATCGCTGAATATGATGCTGGAGGAAATCGACCGGCTGAACACCGTCGTGGTGACCAACAAAAACACGGTGATCGACACGCTGCTGAGCCCCCATGAAGAGATTAGTTATGAATGGTTTCAGGAACAGAAGCGGATCGACGAGTTTCTCTCCGTCCTGATCGATTACAAGCCCTATATTTCGCGGATTGCGGTGGTCGGTTTGAACGGGAAGGTGTATTTCTCGGGCGGTCCGTGGCTGGACAAGACGGTCTTGGGCAGCCCCATGATGGATTACATGCTCCACAACGGATCGCGCCATGCGTATTTCAAGCAGTCGGGCGTATCGGATGCCATCACGATCGGCCGGGAGATTCGATATAACCGCGAAACGATCGGAGTGGTCATGGTGGATTTGAATTATGATTTTATCCAAAAAACATACGGCGTGAAGCCGACCACCGATAGCATGATTTATGTGCTCGACAAGCAGGGTGGTTTCGTCTATGAAGCCGAATCGGCGCCAGCCTTTGCCCCTTCGTTCGATAAGATTCTCCGCATCCATCAGGACCTTGCAGGAAATGGGGATGCTATCAAGCAAAGCATAGACGGCAGAGATTATATCGTCGTGAGCCGTCAATCCGGGTATACGGGATGGAGCACCCTGGCTCTGATACCAATGGACTCGCTGCTGAGCGAATCGGCAAGGCTCCGCAAACTGTTGGCGGAGGTATCCATCATCGTGTTTATCGTTGTCCTGATCGCTTCGCTGCAGGTATCTTCCCGAATCACCCTCAACATCCGGCGATTGAAATCCCTGATGATGTTCGTGAAGGAAGGGAATCTGACGTTCCCGAAAAAGGAAATCAAAAGCGAGGACGAGACCGGACAGCTGTACCGTGTCTTCATCAGCATGGTGGAGGATTTGAAGCGGCTGCTGGAAGGGATCCGGGTCAGCGAGAAAGAGAAGCGGGAGGCCGAATTAACGGCGCTTCAGGCGCAGATTCATCCTCATTTTTTATACAATTCGCTGAATACCATCAAGTATTTGGCCAAGATGAACGGCGTGCCGAATATCGAAGAGGTGTCCGGATCGTTGATCGAGCTCATGCGCGGCGTTTTGGGCAATTCGAGCGAATTTTTGACGGTGCGGGAGGAACTGGATTATGTGGAACGCTATATCTCCATCGTGAAGTACAGGTATATGGAGCCGATCCGGATGGTCACCCAGGTGGAGGACGAAACTTTGCTGGAATGCCGGGTCCTGAAGCTGATGCTGCAGCCCCTTGTGGAAAATGCCATCATTCATGGCATCGGACCGCTGGAGCAGGAGGGACTCGTGCTGATCCGCGTATGTGAAGAGGGAGGCGACCTCAAGATTGAAGTGATCGACAATGGCAAGGGGATGACGGCGGGGCAGCAGGCGCAGCTTCTGGGGGAGACGGGCAAGAACGGAAATACATCCCGTTTCAGCGGCATGGGGGTACGCAATGTGCATGAGCGGATCGTTCACATGTACGGAGATGGCTACGGCGTCAAATTGTACAGTGAGCCGGGTTTATACACGAAGGCCGAGATCCGGCTTCCGAACATAGTGGAGAATAAGGATAAATCCCGACAAGAGGTGATATAAAGCCATGTTTCAAGTGCTGCTTGTTGACGACGAACCGCTGGTACGGCATGATCTGCGAACGCTATTGGACTGGAATGAGCACGGATTCGAATTATGCGGCCAAGCCCATAACGGTATCATGGCGCTCGCGATGATCGAGCAGTCTCCTCCACATATCGCGATTATTGACGTGAATATGCCGGAAATGAACGGCGTGGAGCTCAATCGGGCGATTAAGGCGCGGTTTCCGTCCATTCAGACGATCATGCTCAGCAGCTTTGATGATTATGACTACGTGCGGGAGTGCCTGAAGAACGGCTCCATCGATTATTTATTGAAGCATCGGCTGGACGGTGCGACGCTTGCTGCCTTGCTTAACAAAGCGGTCCTTGAATTGCGCCGGGCGGATCGGCTGCTGGAAGAGAGCGAGGCCCGCAAGGTTAAGACCGAGCGGATAAATCCCGTGCAGATCCGCGACTACATCGCGCATCTGGTCAGGGGACGGAAGGAGGCAACCCTGGAGGTTGAGGCATTTTCGCGAGAAAACAGCCTGTACAGCGGTGCGTCAAGCTATGCGGCCGCGGCCCTGCAGATTGTTCCGTTCCTACTGCTGACGGAGTCATACAGCGACGTGCAGACGAATCGGCTGGTTCAGCAGGTAGTCGATATGATGCAGCAGAGCCTCGGCGATATCCGGGAGCGGACGGCAGCTTATGTGGAGGATGGACGGTTCATGATCGTGTTTGCGTTTAAGGAACGGAGCGAGCATGCCATAAAGAGCGAAATCGACGGACAGATGAGGAAGCTTCAGCATGCGCTTGAGCTGTTCCTCAATTTAAAATGCGTAAGCGCCGTCGGACATGTGTGCACCAGCCTGACCCAACTCGGAACAAGCTACGGCTCCGCCGAACGGTTACTCGATGCTTCCCGCTCGGAGCCGTCCGGCAGCAGCGCGGCCCCCAGGATGCCGGGCCGGGCCGGCGGGCTTGCCGATGAATACCACCAACGCGTGTCTCTAACGATCGAGGAACACAAACAGCTGCTGCTTTCGATTGAACGACTGGACATCGAAGGCGTGCACGGTTTAATCGACTCTGTTTTTGCTTCCATCCACCACCTGCCGATCCATTCGCATACGGTCCAGATGATGGTCAGCGAGCTCATGCAAACCGGGGACAAGGCACTGAAAACCTGGCTGCCAGGGACGGAAGACGCCAAGGAAAAGCTCCCTTCCCGAAGCGAGCTCGGAAGGATCGGCAGCGTCGGGGAGCTGGTGCAGTGGCTGCAATCCTTCTATGCAGGCTTGCTCGGACTGCTGAAGCAGCACCGGGCGGGAGGGCCGTATTCCCGGCATGTCACGCAGGCCATACACTTTATTCTGGAGCGGTACCCGGGTTACGTGACGCTGGAGCTTGCCGCGGGCGCCATCGGCCTGAATTCCTCCTATTTGAGCCGAATATTCAAGGAAGAGACGCAGCGGACGTTCTCGGAGTATCTGAATCGGGTTCGGATCGATGCGGGGCGCAAGCTGCTGGAAAGCGGCAAATACTCGATCAAGGAAATCAGCGGACAAGTGGGGTTTACGACCCATAATTATTTTTTCAAAGTATTCAAGGAAATGACGGGCCTGACCCCGCAGGAGTATTTGAACCGCCTGGGTAGAGGATAAGGATAAAACCAAGTATTCGGATCGGCAGGTAAACAAACTCGAAAGCCGCCTTGTTCTAAACCGTAAAATATGTGGAGTAAATGGTCAAATTTTTGTAACGGACCGTCAAGGCGGCTGAATTATAATAATCACACACACCAACGGTAAACGCTTACAAATAAGGTTGGTGAATAAGAAAATATGGGGGTAGCTGATACATGCGTAGACGCTGGGGAAGAAACGCGGTCATCTCCATGATCGTTTCCAGCTTGATGCTGGCCGGATGCAGTTCCGATGGAGGATCGAAGAAGGAAGCCGCACCCGAAGGTGCGGAGAATGTCGTACATACCACGGGGTTTCCGATCGTGGATCAAGCGGTGGAACTGAAAATGTTCACCCGGATTGCACCCGTGAACGGTCCGTTCAAGGAGATGCCGGTATTCCAGGATTACGAGAAATTGAGCAATGTGAAGGTTGAATTCATCGAGGCGCCGACGGACGGCTTCCAGGAGAAGAAAAACCTGCTGTTCGCTTCCAACGAGCTGCCTGACGCCTTGTTCCGTTCCGGGCTCTCGCCGCTTGAAGCCGTTCGCTACGGATCGGCAGGCCAATTGATTCCGCTGGAAGGCCTTATCGACGAATACGCGCCGAACCTGAAGAAATTGATGGAGGAATATCCCGAAATCCGTTCGGGCATCACGACGCCGGAGGGGCACATCTATGCGATTCCCGGCATTGTGACGCTGGGCGCGGCGCGTACGGATAAGAAATGGATCAACCAGATGTGGCTGGAGAAGCTGAATCTGAAGGTGCCGGAGACGACGGACGAACTGTATGAGGTGCTGCTGGCCTTCCGCGACGGAGACCCGAACGGCAACGGGAAGCAGGATGAGCTTCCGATGACGGCACGTGTCGGATTGTCGATCGTGGCCGCGATGAGCGGATCATTCGGACTGGATACGCAGCTCGGGTATAACATCAATATTGAAAATGACAAAGTGAGCATCTGGATGGGCAGCGACAAAAATAAAGAGATGTTGATGTATTTAAACAAGCTATACAAGGAAAAGCTTTTGGACCCTGAGATATTCTCCCACACGGAAGCTCAGTATTTGGCCAAGCAAGGGTCGGGAAATACGGGATTCTTCTTTGACCAGACCAACAATAACTTCTTGTCGATCCAGGATCAGTATACCGGAATCGCGCCGCCGGCAGGCCCGAACGGAGACCGGATGCAAAGCCAGGCCTTGCCGATTGCGCGGGACTTTGGAGCCTTTGCCATTACGTCCATCAACAAGTACCCGGAAGTCACGATGCGCTGGATCGATTATTTTTACAGCGATGAAGGATCTACTCTTCTGCGCTTCGGCAGAGAAGGAGAGCATTACGAACTCAAGGATGGGATCCCGTACTATACAGAGGATTTCCTGAAGGATATTACCAATCAGGCCAAAATCACGCCTTATGCGGGAGGAGGGGCCCCTCACATCATCAGCGAACAGGTTGCTTCGTTCATCAACCCGCCGCAGGTGCAGGAGGCGCAGCAGCAGCTGGATCCGTTCATGCCGAAGGTTCGTTACGCCGCCCCGATGTTTGACGAGCAAACCGCGCAGCAGGTCAACATTCTGCGCAACGACATCGACAAATACTACGAAGAGCAAAGCACGAAATTCATTGCGGGCGCGCTTAGCTTCGACAAGTGGGGGGAATTCCAATCCACGCTCCAAAAGATGAAGATCGGCGAACTGGAGAAATTGTATCAGGATGCTTATGACAAGATGGAGAAATAAAGCTGCCACATCATCGTGAAGGAGTGGATGCCCATGAAGAGCGCCAACGCCGATAAAGCGATGGTTCTGCCTCGAAGCGATTCGAGGCGGGGCCCCCGCCTCTTAAAGCAAATGGCCAAGCGGTATGATCTGTATCTCATGCTGCTACTGCCCATCGTCTGGTATTTGGTGTTTCACTACGGTCCGTTGTACGGGCTGCAGATTGCCTTTAAAAATTTCAATCCGGCCAAAGGCATTCTCGGCAGCAGCTGGGAGGGCTTCGGACACTTCGAACGCTTCTTCGACTCGTATTATTTCTGGCGGCTGCTGTGGAATACGCTGTCCATCAATTTGTTCTCGCTCTTGATTGCCTTTCCGATTCCGATCCTGCTGGCCTTAATCATCAGCGAAATACGCAGCAAGACCTTCAGCAAATGGCTGCAGAACATTACGTACATACCGCATTTTATATCGGTAGTTGTAATCGTCGGCATCCTGAATGTGTTCCTGTCGCCGACCAGCGGTCCCATCAATCTGTTGATCGAGGCACTCGGCGGCACGCCGATCCGCTTTCTGGAGGAAGCGGGCTGGTTCAAGACCATCTTTATCGGCTCTAACATATGGCAGAGCATGGGGTGGCAGTCCATTATCTACATTGCGGCGCTGAGCGGGGTGAACCCGCAGCTGTACGAGGCGGCGAAGATGGACGGGGCTTCAAGGCTGCGGCGCATTTGGCATATTTCCTTGCCGGGCATCGCGCCAGTCATCATTATTTTGCTTATTTTGGATATCGGCCATTTCATGAACGTGGGCTTCGAGAAAATATTATTGATGCAGAACAACTTGAATCTGGAATCAAGCGACGTCATCTCCACGTTTGTCTACACGACGGGCATTTTAAAAGGGGAATACAGTTATACGGCCGCGATCGGGCTGTTTAATTCCGTCATCAATCTGGTGCTGCTCCTGCTTGTGAACCGCATTGCGCGCAAGACGTCGGAGACGAGCTTATGGTAAAGGGGGGGACCGACATGTCCAAGCCATCGACAGTAAAGGAAGCCTCGAGTGAACGGCTATTCGACATCCTGATCTACGCGATCGCCGCTATCATTATCGTCATCGTGCTGTACCCGCTGTTGTTTATCGTCAGCGCTTCGTTCAGCGATCCGGCACGGGTATTGAACGGCGAAGTTTGGCTGCTGCCGAAGGGCGTGACGCTGGATGCCTATGAGAATATTTTGCACAACGACAAGATTTGGACGGGATATCGCAATACCATCCTTTATACGACCGTCGGCACGGCGATCAATATCATCATGACGATTTTGGCAGCATATCCGCTGTCGAGACCCGATCTTCCCGGACGCAACGGGATCATGGTACTGATCACGCTGACCATGTTCTTCAACGGCGGGCTGATTCCGACGTATCTGTTGGTCAAGGATCTGGGGATGGTCGACACGATGTGGGCGCTGATCATTCCCGGCGCAATCGCGACGTACAATCTGATCGTAATGAGGACGTATTTCCAATCGAGCATTCCCTGGGAGCTGCAGGAGGCGGCCCATATCGACGGGTGCTCCAATTGGAGGCTGCTGTTTAGCATCATCCTGCCCTTATCGAAGCCGATCCTGGCGGTCATGGTGTTGTTTTATGCGGTCGGCCACTGGAATTCGTTCTTTAACGCACTCATATACATCCGAAACGAAGATCTGCACCCGCTTCAGCTGGTGCTGCGCGAAATTTTGCTGATCAGCCAATCGGATGCCGTGGATGGCAGCGTGGGATTGGAAAAAAGCATCCTGCTGGCCGAAAGCATCAAATACGCGGTCATTATCGTATCCAGTTTGCCTGTACTGCTGATGTATCCTTTGGTGCAGCGGCATTTCGTGAAAGGCGTCATGATCGGCTCGATCAAGGGGTAACGCCGGTATGATCGCACGGCTCACCCTAAAATTCCATTGGAGGTTATATTCTTGAATACGAACGCAACGATTACCATTGATTGCAGCCGCAAGAGCGAGCATGAGATTAATCCGTATCTGTTCGGTCATTTTGTGGAGGATATCCGGGACCATATGGAGGCGATGCTCGCGTTTCCGCTGAAGGACATGGATTTTGAGAGCGAGGCAGAAACGATGACGCCGGTATCGGGAAGCTGGCGCGCGTATACGAACGGACGCAACACCCAGTACGCGATGGAAGCACCGGCGCCCCGGCATTCGGGAAGAGCCCAGCGCATCCGCATCCTGAGCGATGACGAAGCTTATGCCGGCATAACGCAGAAGGCGGCATTAAAGGGGCCGATGAACTATACGGTCCGGCTTGTCGCCCGCGCCTCCATTGAGCTTCAATACGTGATGGTGGAAGCTGTCGACCGGCGCACGGAAGAGACGCTTGGCCAGCTTCGCATGGAGCTTGGCAGCCATAACTGGCAGCACTACGAAGAGCAGCTGTCCATATCGCGCGAATGCACTGATGCCGAGATCCGGGTATATGTTCCTGCAGAACATCCAAGGTGGGTCGATCACGTGTCCACCGGCATGCTCTGGATCGATCACGTCTCCTTGCTGCCCGTCGACAGCATTGCCTTGGTCAAACGCGAAGTGGTCGAGATGACTAAAGATTTGAATGCGGGCATGATGAGACTCGCAGGCAATTACATCAGTGCTTACCATTGGGAGCATGGCGTCGGTCCCGTCCTGGAAAGGCCGGTCATGTACAATGAGGCCTGGGGAGGGTGGACCAGCAAATATTTCGGAACGGACGAATTCATCCGCTTTTGCCGAGAGCTGGAGGTGGAGCCCCTGATTTGCGTGAACGACGGATCGGGCACCCCTGAAGAAGCCGCGCAGTGGATCGAATACTGCAACGGGAGCGCGGATACGCCGATGGGGGCTTTACGTGCCCGGAACGGCTTCCCTGAGCCGTATAACGTCAAGTACTGGGAGATCGGCAACGAAGTGTGGGGCCAATGGCAGGTCGGAACTTGCACGGCAGAGCGGTTTGCGGAGCGGACGATATCGTTTGCCAAGGCCATGAAGGAGGCGGACCCCTCCATCGTGCTGCTGGCCTGCGGTCATTACGAGCAGAACTGGAATAAGGCCGTGCTGGACCTGGCCGGCGAGAGCATCGATTATTTGACGCTGCATTTGTATCACGGCTACGGCCCTTTCGGCATGAACCGGGATACGCCGGCGGAGGAACGCTATAAGGCGATTGCCTCTTATCCCGAGTGGACCCGGCACCATGTCCGGCAGACGACGGAGCTGATCCGGTCCCGCCCGGAGCACAGCCATGTCAAGCTGGCGATCACCGAATACAACACGATGTATTATCCGAATACGGTGCGAAAAGGGCTGCCGAACGAGCACACGCTGGGAGCCGCAGTGGCCAATGCCGCCAACCTGAATGAAATGATGCGCTGCAGCGACATGGTGCACATCGGCAGCTTCTCTGACCTGGTGAATGGCTGGCTGGGCGGCTGCATACGCGTCGGGGACTATTATGCGGACCAATACTGCGGCAAGCAGCCCGGCTGGAGCGGGCATCCCCTTACGATCTACGGGACGCCAACCTATGAAGTGCTGAAGCTTTACGCCAATCGGGACGTTCGGCGCGTCCTTCCCGTCCAAGCGGAATGCGGAACCTTCTCCGTGGCTTCGAGGAAGGAGACGTCTATGGCACTTGACGCGCTTCCAGACCTGGACATCGTGGCGGGGACGAATGACGACGGCAGCATCGTCACCGTGTTGATCGTAAATCGAAGCCTGGAGGCGGTTAGGGCCGTGCTGGATTTGAAGGCCTTCGAGGCTTCCGGGGAAACGACCCTTTACGAAATCACCGGCGATTCTTACGATGACATTAACTCCGTTTTCCAGCCGGAACGTATTATGTGCAAGGAAAGCAGGGTTCCGGCAGAGGCATGGAGCCAAGGCTACAACTTACGGCCTACATCCGTTTACGCGCTGGAATTCAGAGTGCAGGTGTGATGATATGAAGCTGTCCTTTTAAAATGAATGTTTTCGTGCGAAAAAGTCGGACTGCGCTTGCAGTTCCGGCTTTTTTTTGCGCAGGGAACGGTTCCGTTTCGGCCTGAATCCATACAGGAAGATCGTACGAATGGACACGAAATGTTACATGATTCATCGTTTAACTTATTTATGGGAAGTGTAATTAGAGACTAAATACAAGGATGGGGTGATTGAGATGGCAAACGGAACCGTTGTAAACCAGGAAGCGGTCGAAACCGTGAAGGAGATTATCAAGGATATCGAAACGGCCATGTTCTCCACGATATCGGAGGGCGGGATCAATGCCAGACCGATGCAGACGCAGGATATCGAATTCGACGGCGACTTGTGGTTCTTAACGAAGCGGGATACCAGCAAATACGAAGAAATCCTGGCGAATCCCAACGTGAATGTCGCTTATGTGGGCAAATCCTACGTATCGATCCGAGGCAAAGCCGAAGTCGTGGATGATCTGGAGAAGAAGAAGTCGCTCTGGAATGCGGCGTACGAAAAATTTCTGCAGACGTCCTACGACGATCCCAACATTATTCTGATCAAGGTGGACACGGACACCGCGGAGTATTGGGAAACCGGAAACAAAACGAAAACGGTGAAAGCCTTCTTCAAGAAAATGGTGGGCCAAGAGCCTAGGGGCGACTCGGAAATAAACAAAACCGTAGATCTCCATTGATAACGAGATTCGTTCATTAGCAGTGGCAGAACCGCAGGATCCAGCATCACGATCCTGCGGTTTTTTATGTTAGCCGAACCCGCGCGCATATCCTTCAAGACCGATCCCGTGTTGGTTATGAATGGATGAGCACCGGATGGGGTGGGCACTTTAATGCATAACAGGGCATATTTAGCACTAAGAAGGAATATACCTCATCAAACAAGTGAGAATTATGTGAATTCGTGCTGGAATTCGCCTACAAACCATAACGTGCAACTGGATGGTTTGATTACAGTCATGATATAATTTTTTTCATAAATATGAAAAATAGATTCCAGGAGAGGAGGTAGTACATTGGGAAGGCGTTATTGCAAATGGATCAAATTGCGGAATTAGGTTGTAATATTCTCTTCTGCGAACTACCTCTTTTTCATGGAAATATCGTATATAGAATGACCTGTTCAGATGCAAAAGCACATGGCCTTTAATTCAATCTGGAGGTGAATCCCTCTGAAGAGGGAAATCATTGGACATTATTACCATCACTAATTTAATCATACTTGCCATACTGATTGCGTTGACCGCTTTTTTCGTGGCGTCCGAGTTTGCCGTCGTTAAAATCCGCATGTCGCGGATCGATCAATTGATAACGGAAGGAAACAAGAAGGCGGTTGTTGCCAAAAAGGTAGCCGGCGATCTCGATTACTATCTCTCGGCCTGCCAGCTCGGCATTACGGTGACGGCGCTGGGGCTCGGGGCCATCGGCAAGCCGGCCGTTGAGCGTTTCATGTACCCGGTATTCGATTGGTTTGACGTATCGGCTTCGACGGCCTCGATTGCCTCTTACGCCATAGCGTTCATTCTCGTAACCTTTTTGCATGTCGTGGTGGGAGAGATGGCGCCCAAGACCTTGGCTATTCAATTCTCGGAAAAGACGACGCTGCTCCTTGCAGCCCCGCTGTATTGGTTCGGCAAGCTGATGTATCCGTTCATTTGGGCGTTGAATGGAGCCTCGCGCGTGCTGCTTCGTGCATTCGGCGTAAAACCTGCGCCGCATGAGCAGGCTTATACGGAGGAGGAACTGCGCATCGTCATGGCGCAGAGCTTTCAGGGCGGCGAGATCAATGGGACCAAGCTGGCTTACATGGAAAACGTGTTTTCGTTTGATGAGCGCGTGGCCAAAGACATCATGGTACCGAGAACGGATCTGATCACCCTGGATAAAAGCATGGAATACCCGGACATCGTCCGTATCCTGGATGAGCACAACTATACGCGGTACCCTGTCATCGAGGACGGCAGCAAGGATCGGGTGGTTGGCGTCGTCAACGTCAAGAAGATGCTGCCCCACATCGTGGCCGGACGAGACCGCAAGCTGGAAGAATTCGTTCGGGACCTCCCGGTCGTGCTTGAAATTACGCCGATCCAGGATGCCATGCTGAAGATGCAGCAGGAGCAGATGCATATGGCTTTGGTGATTGATGAATACGGCGGTACGGCGGGGATCCTGACCCTGGAGGATATTTTGGAAGAGATCGTAGGGGAAATTCGAGACGAATTCGATGAAGATGAAGTAGCGGATATCCGGAAGATCGGGGAACGCGAATACCTGATAAGCGGACGGGTTCTCTTGGAGGAGCTTGAGAAGCGCTTCGGCTTGGTATTCGAGGATAACGAGGAGATGGATACGATCGGCGGCTGGATACAGTACCAGAAAGGCACGACGGCTCAAGACGGCGATGAGATCCAGCATGGCGAGCATATATGGGCCGTAGCGGAAACGGATAATTTTCAGATCAAACACGTCATTCTCAGACACGGATGATCTAGGCATGGCATGATCCCGTGTACATTCAGACCATAACTTTTTTGGAGGTGAATCCCTCGCAAGAGGGAAATCATTGGACGGAATAATCGCGTTGAATTTATTTTTGGTAGCTGTGTTCATCGGACTGACTGCATTTTTCGTAGGAGCCGAATTCGCCATCTTGAAGGTGCGGCTGTCCCGGATCGATCAATTGATCGCCGAAGGGAATAAACGGGCGGTCACGGCCAGGAAGGTAGCCCATGAACTGGATTACTATTTGTCAGCCTGCCAGCTTGGAATCACTATTACGGCTCTCGTGCTGGGCGCGCTGGGCGAACCGACCGTCGAAAGGATGCTGCATCCGCTGTTTGAACGATTCGACGTGCCGGCGGCGGTGGCAACGGTACTCTCTTATGCCATTGCCCTCGGGATCATCACGTTCCTGCATGTCGTCATCGGGGAACTGGCGCCTAAAACATTGGCGATCCAATTTGCCGAGAAAATGACGCTGCTGCTGGCGTCTCCCTTGTATTGGTTCGGGAAGATCATGTATCCGTTCATCTATGCATTGAATGGAGCTTCGCGTCTCCTGCTTCGAGTATTCGGCGTAAAGCCGGCAGGGCATGAAACGGTCCATTCGGAGGAGGAACTGAAGTGGATCGTGGACCAGAGCTACGAGAGCGGCGAAATAAACCAGACCGAGATGGGATATTTGACCAATATATTTGCTTTTGAAGAGCGCACCTTGCGCGAAATCATGGTCCCGAGAGATCGGATCGTTACGGTAGAACGAGGGTGGCCGCTTGCCAATATCCTGGAGGTTCTGGGCGAGTACGACTATACCCGTTACCCGGTGACGGAATCGGGACGCGCGGAGGATTTTATCGGGTTTATCCATACGAAGGAGATGCTGACGGGCATAGCGGCGGGTAGAAACTGCAGCGTGAATGACTTTATTCACGACATGCCGCGTTTTCCGGAGTCGTCTTCGATCAAGGACGTCCTGATCAAGATGCAGCAAATCCGCGTGCATATGGCCGTCGTGACGGACGAATCCGGCACGGCGATCGGGCTGGTGACGATGGAGGACATTCTGGAGGAGATCGTGGGCGACATTCGGGACGAATCGGATCGCCGCGAGCTGCAGGGGGCGCACGCCTAAGCGATGGCGAACTAGCATCGGGCACGATTCAGGAATAGGGCTAAACGTCCTTGTGCCCACTCCTCCGTGGTGAGAGGGCATGGAATTGCCGAAAACATAAAAAGAGCAGCTTCTACACGAAGCTGCTCTTTTTGCATGTGTCCTATCGAGTAGGTCAGCGTGCTAGCGTGCTGCCCCCATCGTAAAGCCGAAGCTGTACGTGCGGTTGGAAGGCAGCGTGAATTCTTCATGGATCGGCGCTCCCCAGCTGTCGTCGCCGCCGACGCCCATTTGCTTGTAATTGATGCGCAGGACGGTTTTATCGCTTGGCGGGAGCTTGTACGCATGGTCGCTGCCCTCCAGTTCCTCCGGCGTCCACGGCAGTGCGCATACCTCCATGAGGGAGGAACTTTCGAATTTCAGTCCGTCCCCTCCATTCTCCCCGGTTAGCAGTGCGAAGCGCACATCCGTTTTATTCCCGCACTCTTGAGGCCTTAGATAAGGGACGAACTGATCGGCGACCTTGCCCTCGTATCGGCCGATTTTGGCTCCTGTCTTCCGGTCCCAATAATTATCATGCGGTCCCCGCCCATACCAGCTGAGCGTATCGAGTCCATCATCAAGCAAGAACAGCATGCCGACTTCCGGAATATCGGGCAGACCGGCGCCAGGGATCAAGGTTTCATGCACGCGGACAGTGCCGTCCGGATAGATTCGATATTCCAGCGTCAGGCTGGATACGGGATTGGTCTCTATCCGATAGTGGCTGGATACCACGACGGCAGGGCCTTCCGCATGCCAGCGCAAAGTCAGCAGCTTTCGCCGATCATGGGCCGTTCTCCACACGCCGCTGCGTTCAGGGAGCCGGTTGCCCAGATCGTTGTCGGTGACGGCCCGCCAGAAATTCGGTCTTGCCGGCGCCAGCAGGCATTCCCTGCCGGACAGTGCGTAGGATGTCAGATCGCCGGTGCCAAGATGGAAACGCAACGAGACGGCAGAACCCCTGATGATAAGCTCTTCATCCGACTCGGCAGCTTCCAGAGCCTGCACGCTTGCAAGAGCGTCCGTTTCGGGCTGCTCGGCAATATACGGCGTCAGCACAAACTGCTCCCAAGCCTCCTCATGTCCCGCAGGCGCCCACTTGGTGCTCTCCTTCCGAACGAGGGAGACGGTGAGAATCGCTTCTTTTCCTTCGTCCTCCACGGGGGAGTACGGAACATGGATTTCCGTTTGCTCACCAGGCTGAAGCGAGAGCTCGAGCGTGCCGGATTGGCTGACTTTGCCGTTTAGCGTTACGTCCCATTGTACAAGATACGAATCGAGGCTGGTAAACAAGAAGCGGTTGCTGACCCGAATCCGGCTTGCGGCAGGATCCAGGCTTTCGAACTTGACGTTCTGGTAGCATTTTTTCACTTCGTCCAGCTTAGGGGTTTTGGTTCGGTCCGCGAAGATCAGGCCGTTCCCGCTGAAGTTGCCGTCATGCGGCGTTTCGTTGAAGTCCCCGCCGTACGCCAAATATGGTATTCCGTCCGCCGTTTGGGTGCGGATTGCTTGATCGATCCAATCCCATATAAAAGCCCCCTGCAAAATGTCGTACTTCTCAAACAACTCCCAATACAGGTGAAGGCCGCCGCAGGAATTGCCCATCGCGTGACTGTACTCGCAAATGATATAAGGCTTGTCCGGATTGCTGTTGGCATACTTCTCCACATCCTGCGGCCTTGCATACATGGTGGATTCCATGTCGCTGGCCGCTTCGGACGCCCTGTAATGAAAGATTCCCTCGTAATGAACCAGCCGGGACGGGTCGGCTTCCTTCAGAAAATCGTGCATCGCAATGAAGTTGTCGCCTCCGAACGATTCGTTGCCAAGCGACCAGATGATGACCGAGGGGTGATTCTTGTCGCGTTGGAACATCGAATTGCAGCGGTCCAATACGTTGTCGCGCCACTCCAGCTTGCTGCCGGGCACCGTTTCTTCCAGCTCCTGCTGCCCATACGTCCAGGTTCCGTGCGTCTCCAAGTTCGTTTCATCGATGACATATAACCCGTATTCATCGCAGAGGTCATACCATGCGGATTGATTCGGGTAATGGGAAGTCCGTACCGCATTAATGTTATGTGTCTTCATCAGCTCAATATCGGTGATCATGTCTTCACGGCTGAGGGCCCGCCCGGTATCCGGGGAGAATTCATGCCGGTTCACGCCTTTGAACAGAATGCGCTGACCGTTGATTCGCATAAGCCCGTCCTTCAGCTCGAAGCGGCGGAATCCCGTGCGGCAGCTTACGGCTCCGCGGCAAGCTCCGTCCGTATTCTTCAATGCCAGGACAACGGTGTACAAATAAGGCGATTCCGCGCTCCATTTCTCGGGTTCGGGGACGTTCATGCTCAGGGTAAAGCTGCCCTCGTCAATGATGTAATCCGCAATGGTGAGCGTTTGTTTCTGGACCAGCTGCCGGTCCTGATCGTAGAGAAGCGCCTCCAGCTGGAGCGTGTCCTTGTCGATGGTCTCGTTATAATAATTCGTGACGGCTGCATCGATTTGCAGCTCGGCATGCCGGTACTCGTCATCAAGAACCGGGCGCACGAAGAAATCGGAGATATGGACGGCAGGGACCGAATAGAGATAGACCTCGCGGAAGATTCCGCTAAGCCTCCAAAAATCCTGATCCTCAAGCCAGCTCGCATCGCACCATCGGTATACCTCAACGGCTAATTTGTTCTTGCCCTCAATCAGATAGGGGGTAAGGTCGAACTCGGCCGGCGTAAACGTATCCTCGCTATACCCGACCATCTCGCCGTTCACCCATACATAGAAAGCGGATTCAACACCTTGGAAGCTAATATAAACGGGCTGTTCCTTCCATGCTTCAGGTACCGTGAATTCACGGATGTAGGAGCCCACGGGATTGTATCGGGTCGGTGCGAAGGGGGCTTTCAATTCAGGCTCCGATTCGGCCCAGGGGTATCTTACATTCGTATATTGAGGATAGTCATAGCCTTGAAGCTGCCAATGGGAAGGGACGGGAAGATCGGCCCAGCTCCCGGAATCGTAATCGGCCTCGTAGAAATTCTGGATGCGCTCTTCAGGCGTTTTGGCGAAAGCGAATTTCCAGGTCCCGTTTAATGACTGGTACCAGGGGGACATGGCGTGGTCAAGGCTCAGCGCCTCGGACTCCGTCGGGAAATTCATCATGTAAGCATGGGCTCTGTGACGGTTCAACTGAAAAATATTCGGATTATTATTCCATTCGGGATAACCGTTTGCAGGTGCCTGGTAAATGAATTTGGTACGCAATGTGCTCAGCTCCTCCTAGATTATGGTTTCCTTCCTTCTACTGACAGTATAGAGGTTAATTCCGCCCAAGAGTATAAGGAAGTTGCGCTATTTCTATCAAACGATCAACAAAACAGCGATATTTCGATCACTTAGAAGGTCATTTGCATATCTTGCTGCCAGGGAAGCCGTTGGTTATGTCCAGCGCCTTCAACCTGACCAATATTACATTTACATGGAATAATGTTTATGAAATAATGGTTAGTAAATAATCATTCACTAACGATGGGAGGAACGCGCATGGTAAGGCCTCGCGAATTTCAAGACGAGGTGATCTTCCACGGCGTCTACCGGGCACTATGCAAAAAAGGGTACGGCCAGTTGGCCTTAACCGACATCACGCATGAAATGAACATCTCGCCGGCAGCCTTAATGAAGCGATTCGGGTCGAAGAAGAATCTGCTCCTGGCTTACAGCGATTATGTCATTGAATTAACCAAACAAGCCTTCCACGATGCGGACTTGTCCGGCCAATCCAGAATCGAGGCGCTTAAAACGGTGTTCAGGGATGCCGTCTCGCATATGAAGGATCCTGTGGAATTGGCCAACCATACCTCCTTCTATCTGGAAGGGACGAATGATCCGGATTTGCTGGAGAAGACCCGGTACCGGCTGCAGCTGATCGATGAGTTTACCCGAAAGATGCTGGATCAGGCGATCACGAACAAAGAGATCGTACCATGTGACGTGGCACGGGTCAGCCGGGTGCTGCAAGCCGCGATCAGCGGCGCCATGCTGATCTGGGTCAAAGAGTCGGACCGAAGCTTGGACGAACTGTTTGACGAGTGCTTTCAGGTCATATTCGCCTCGCTTGTTCAAGGCGGTACGGAATAATGCCCATTTTATTATGGAGAGGTGGAGGGCTATGCCGGTTTACAAAGGAAGGGAAGTCGAATTGTATTATGAAGTGAAGGGAGAAGGGAAGCCGCTGGTATTTACGCACGGAGCTTCCTGGAATCATAAACAGTGGCAGCCTCAAGTCGATGCCTTCTCCCGTCGGTATCAAACCGTGGTGTGGGATATCCGGGGGCATGGCTTCTCTTCCTTGCCGAATGGCAAGGTGGATTCGGAGGATTTCAGCAGGGATTTGGCGGATTTGCTAAGCGAACTCGGCATTGAACAAGCGACGCTTTGCGGGCTGTCCCTGGGCGGTCATATTTCGCTGCAGACTGCCGTTCGCTATCCGGAGAAGGTTGCGGCCCTGGTACTGATCGGCACGCCGTTCACGAATGCGTTTAATTGGTTCGAGCGCATGTTCGTGCCGGTAAACCGTTTAACAAGTTATCTGATGCCGATGTCCTTATCCGGAAAAATACAAGGCAGGATGTTATCCAAATTTAATAAGAGCAATCAAGCCTATATTGAGCAAGCTTTTGGCTCCATTGCTCATTCCGATTGGATTCGGATATGGGATGCGGTGACCCGAATGGACAGCACGCATGATCTGCACAAAATCCAGTGTCCGGTATTGCTGCTTCAAGGCGAAAGCGACACGATGATCCGAAGGCAGCAGGCATACATGCAGGAACAAATCGCGAACGCGCAGTTGAAAATCATTCGAAACGCTCATCACGCAACGAATTTGGATAACCCCGACGAGGTGAACGAGGCGATCGCTTCATTTCTGTCGGAGTACGCGATCTAGCGGTATCTGAGCTCTTTCATTGACACCCCAAAACAGGGTTGCTACAATTTTAGCATATATCCATCGGAATAGAAGGGTTATCAAGGAGGGGACGAACTTGAATCGATTCGGTTCCACAGATCCATTCATACGTAATGAACGCGAAGCGGTGATCGCGGCCCGGGCCGACAAGCTGGGAGCGATATTCGCGGAAAGAGCACCTCAGCACGATCTGGAGGGATCGTTTCCGTTCGAGAATTTCGATGATTTGAAGGAGTCCGGTTATTTGAAGCTGACCGTTCCGGCAGCCTTTGGAGGAGAAGAAGGCTCCGTATACGAAATGGTGCTTGCCCAGGAACGGCTCGCCCGAGGAGACGGGTCTACGGCGCTGGCCGTAGGCTGGCATATCGGGCAGATACTGCAGCTGCGCCTTTCCGGGGCTTGGCCGGAGCCGTTATTTGAGAGATTGTGCAGAGACGTTGTAGCAGAAGGCACGGTCATTAATGAACTGGCGAGCGAGCCTGCGACGGGGAGCCCCAGCCGGGGCGGAAGGCCGGAGACGACGGCACGGCGGATGTCGGGCGGCTGGCGCATCACCGGACGCAAAACCTTCAGCACGTTAAGCCCGATCTTGAAGCAATTCGTGGTTACGGCCGGAATCGAGCATAGCGAGAAGGTCGGCGCGTTCCTCGTTCGCAGCGGGCCCGGGGTCAAGGTTGAAGAGACCTGGAATACGATGGGCATGCGGGCAACGGGAAGCCATGACGTGATTCTGGAGGACGTATTCGTGCCGGACACGGAAGTCATTCGGGGACCCGATTATGAGAAGCCTGAGTTTCCCGTGCCTACGGAAGGCATTCTGCTCCATATCCCGGCATGTTATATGGGGATTGCTTATGCCGCGCGGAATTTTGCCATCGATTTTGCCCGTCGTCATCAACCGAACTCCTTGACGGTGCCCATTGCCGAATTGCCGAATGTCCAAAGGCAGATCGCCCAAATCGAAGTGGACCTGCTGACGGCCCGCAGTTACCTGTACCAAACCGCCGACCGCTGGGACAAGGAAGCGGAGAACCGCGCCGCGCTCAAACCCGAGCTTGGGCTTGCCAAGTACGTCGTGACCAATGCGGCGGTCCGGATTGTCGATCAGGCCATGCGGATCGTTGGGGGATTGAGTCTCTCCCGGAAGCTCCCGTTGGAGCGTATGTACCGGGATGTCCGGGCAGGTCTTCATAATCCGCCGATGGATGATGTCGTGCTGACGAATTTGGGCAAACGGGCCCTTTCGGAAGCGGAGGAGAAGGAAAATCAGGAGCCTTGATCTGATCGGACGAGAGAATAGGCCACTTAGCAGGAAATAAGGCTAGAAACCGCGGGAGAGCTGGCTCCGGCGGTTTTTTGCGCTTCGCGCGCCGGACATTCCTTTTTGCGGCTCCATTACATAATCGCGGCATCTTCTGCAGCCTCTGCTTCATATACATACACTTAGGTTAGGATGGCGGGCTAACGGGTATAAAACCTATCAGTACGTACTATACGAGTCGATCGAAATCCGCTCATGAGGAATTAGGATGACAGGAGGTATGTAACCATGGATTCTGTGCTGTATTTGGGCTTGGCCGCTATATATGCCGTGCTGTTTCTGTATGGGTGCGTGCTGATGAGGCGGGATGCGTCACCGGGGCTTCGGTACTTGCTGCTGATCGTAACGGCCGGATTGGTCTGGGATAACGGCGTGATCGGCATCGGAAAATACATGGGGGAAGGAGATCTGCTGGAGGGGCTTAACGTTGCGCGTTTCTGGGTGCATGCGTTGGCCACGCCGCTGCTTGTGCTCGTGTCGTTCGACCTGATACGCAAGGCCGGGAGCCCTTGGACCAGCAGGCCGGCCGCCGCATGGGGGGCCTGGCTTTTCACCGCAGCGCTGATCGTGCTCGAGGTGGTGACGGAGACCTTGCCGCTCAAGCTCCAACCATCCATGGAGTACGGAGCGCTGCGTTACGTTTCGTCCGAATCCGGGGGGCCGCCGCTCATGGTGATCCTGATTTTGATCCCGCTGCTGACGGCAGGCATTATCGTATGGCGGAGAAAAAAGACGCCGCTGCTGTTCATCGGCACGGTGCTGATGGCTGCCGGGAGCGCCATACCGATCCCGATCGAAAGCTCGGCTGCCACAAACGTATTCGAGCTGCTGCTCCTCTTGTCCTTGTGGCTGACGGTACGCAAGCTGGCCTCCTCCCGTACGTTGTCTTTTCGCTAGTTCCTGCTGACACCGCGCTCGCCATCCAGATGTGCGCGGTTTTTTGGCATGTCCCGCCTTCTTTCGCTTGTTAGCTCCCGCACCCATTTCCGACTAGCGTCTGGATGTACCCCGCAGCTTCATGATGTACGTAAGCCGATTGGCATAGCGCCACATTCAGCAAACCTTCAGCTTAGCCTAAGCCTGGCATAACCTTCCCCTAAGACTGCTTTCAGATTCCGTCCCTATACTTCAAATAGCAAGACAAACCATGATTCTAGAAGGAGAGATGACGATGAATCCGATAAGCAAAAAAGTATTAGTAAGCAGTATGGCGGCAGCGATCGTGCTGGGGGGAGCCGGGTATCTTCAGAACAAAACCTTTGCCGCGGCGAGCACGAATACGGCAGCCTCGGCAGCTCAGGACGGTCAGACGGGAACGGACACAACGGCTTCGGATGCAGCGAAGAACCGGGAAGGGAAGTGGATGGGTCATAAGGCGGGCGGACCTCGGGGCGGCAGCATCGTGAAGGAAACGGCCGAAATCCTTGGGCTGACGGAGGCCGATATCCGGACGGCGCTTGAAGCGGGCAGCACGTTTGCCGAAATTGCCGAAGGCAAGGGAATGGCCCAATCCGCGTTCGTTCAGAAGCTGATCGAGCTGGAAACCGCCAAGATCGATGAGCGTCTGAGCGATGGCGGCATTACGGAAACCGAAGCAGCCGAGTGGAAAGAGGGTCTGAGCGACCGTCTTACCCAAATCGTAGAGAGCAGCGACGCCGGTTTGTGGAAAGGTCATGGCAAAGGAGGACGAGGGTTCGGCAAATTCGGCAATCCGGAGGAAATCGCGGCATTGCTCGGAGTGTCGGAGGACGAGCTGAAGGCCGGAATGGAAGAAGGACAATCGTTGGCCGAGATCGCGGCGGCGAAGGGAGTGACGGAGGATCAACTGATTCAGAAGCTGAAAGATCAAATGACCGAGCCCTTGAAGCAATGGGTGAACGAGAAGCATACGGACGCTGATAAGTCGACTGCGGCTGCGGGAGAAACGGATGAGGATACGGAATAACGATTGAATCGAGATTGGATTGCTGAAGAGACTGGATGGTATTCTATTAAGAATACATTCAGTTTCTTTTTTTATATATAAGAAATTCAACATTTTTTTCTCACAAAGTGTTGACCTTAACGTTACGTAAAGGTGTACATTGAGTTTGTCAGGAGGTGAAACCATGGAATACACGGTGCAGAAGCTTGGGAAGTTGGCGGGAATAAGCACGCGAACCCTCCGTTATTACGATGAGATCGGGATTCTGAAGCCGGCCAGAATCAACTCGTCGGGGTATCGGATTTACGGGCAGGAGGAGGTTGACCAATTGCAGCAGATCTTGTTTTACCGGGAGCTTGGGCTGCAATTGGACGGTATCAAAGCGATTATGACCTCACCATCCTTCAATCGGACCAAGGCGCTCCAGGAACACCATGCGCAGCTCCTAGACAAGAGAAGGCAACTGGATTTGCTGATTACCAATGTGGAGAACACGATAGCCTCCGCCGAAGGGAGAAAAACGATGAGTGACCAAGAGAAATTCGAAGGATTCAAGCAGAAGCTGATTGATGATAATGAGAAGAAATACGGTAAGGAAATTCGCGAGAAGTATGGCGACGAAACTGTAAATCAATCCAATGCCAAGCTGAAAAATATGACGCAAGCGCAGCATGATGAAGTAACGCGTCTGGCGGAGGAGCTGTACGAAACGCTGGCCGAAGCGTTTAAGCAGGGCGATCCTGCCGGCGAGCTCGCCCAGAAGGCAGCCGATCTGCACAAGCGTTGGCTCACCTATTATTGGAATGATTACAGCAAAGAAGCCCATGCCGGCCTTGCCCAGATGTATGTTGACGATGAGCGGTTTACCGCCCATTATGACGAGAAGCAGCCTGGAACCGCCAAGTTCCTCCGCGATGCGATTCTGATTTACACGGGCACGAATCCTGCATCATTGTAAGCAAGCTGAGGCAAGCAGCCTTACGGATAAGACCCTTTCCTGCGCTCACCCGCGAGGAGAGGGTCTTTTTTTATAGGGGATCCATTGAAGGAGCTGGATCTGTTCACCCTGCCTCCCCTTCCACAATTAACCTCTTGTCTCCACGTGGGGAGTAATGGTTAGATGTAACATGGGCTATTTTTCACAAACCTACACCATGGGTGATGACATTTATATAGTGAGGGTAGAGAATGGATCAAATTGTACAGCAGGTAGTTACTATCTTTAACGATTTTCTATGGTCTAAACTGCTTATCGTATTGCTGATAGCGTTTGGCCTGTATTTTACGGTGGGCACCAAGTTCCTGCAGTTTCGCCTGATCGGCGAGATGTTCCGGGTCATCCGCGAACCCAAGAGCAAAACGAAGGGCAGCATTTCCCCGTTTCAGGCGTTTGCCATCAGCATGGCGGCCCGCGTCGGGACCGGGAACATTACCGGCGTTGCCCTGGCTATCTCGCTTGGGGGGCCGGGGGCCGTATTTTGGATGTGGATCATTGCGATCATCGGATCGGCCTCCAGCTTTATTGAGAGCACATTGGCGCAGATTTATAAGGTAAAGGATGGAGCGGGCGGATTTCGCGGAGGTCCCGCCTATTACATGCAGCAAGGTTTAAAAAAGCGGTGGATGGGCGTGCTGTTTGCGATCCTGATCACCTTGTCCTTCGGTCTTGTGTTTAACGCGGTTCAATCCAACACGATTACGATTGCTTTCCAGAATTCCTTCGGCACGGATCGTTTAACCCTCGGAATCATCATGGCGGTTGTTTTTGCGGCCATCATCTTTGGCGGAGTGAAGCGAATTGCCAAAATGTCGGAGCTGATCGTCGTGATTCTGGCTGTGCTGTATGTCGGTGCCGCGTTGTTTATCGTATTGGCGAACATCACCAAGCTGCCGGAGGTTTTTGCGCTAATCGTCAAAAGCGCGTTCGGTTATGAGCAGGTGGTCGGCGGATCGATCGGTGCCGCGCTCATGAACGGGATCAAAAGAGGCTTGTTCTCCAACGAAGCCGGCATGGGGAGCGCACCGAACGCAGCGGCGACCGCAACGACAAGCCATCCGGCGAAGCAGGGACTAGTTCAGGCGCTGGGCGTCCTGATCGATACGCTGGTCATATGTACAAGCACGGCATTCATTATTCTGTTTACCGGCGCATACCAGCAGACCGGACTTGATGGAATCGCCCTGACGCAGGCTGCCCTGGCCATGGAGATGGGCGCGTGGGCATCCGACTTCCTGGCGGTCATGATTTTCCTGTTTGCGTTCAGTACCTTGATCGGTAACTATTACTACGGGGAAACCAACATCGAATTTTTGAAGTCGAATCGGGTTTGGGTATGGATCTATCGGGTTTCCGTGCTGGCCATGGTCATCTTCGGCTCGGTGACCAGCGTGAAGCTGGTGTGGGATTTGGCCGACCTCTTCATGGGATTGATGGTAATCGTGAATCTCATTGCCATCGCGCTGCTATCCCGAACGGCCTTTGCCGCACTGAATGACTACTTGAAGCAGAAGCGGGCAGGCCTCGATCCGGTCTTCACTAAAGACAGCATCAAGGGGCTTCAGGATGTGGAGTGCTGGGATGGACATGACGGCCCAACCACGAAAAGCGCCATAATCGAATAACGTGGACGGAATCGCTACGGTAGCTGTTGTTCTAGCTGCTGTAGCGATTTTTGATTTTACCGTAACCTTTGCGGAATCAAACCGTTGTCTAAGTGAGAAGGGGGAGAAAATACGAATGCTGCATGTTAATCGGATGACCTGGCGGACAAGGGCAAGGCTGCTCTTCAATGCTTTATTAGCTGCGTTGGCCGTGTTTCTTACTTATGTCATGTATTATATAGCCGTCCAAATTTATTATGAAAAAAATGGCCTGAACGATAAATTTATAAGGTCTGTCATGACGACGGTTGAATTGCATGAGAGTGGACTTATGGTAGATAAACGCGGCTTGTCTCTGGTAGAAGTGACGCCCTTCCTCACACAGAAGAAATCGCTGAAAGTGTATAAGGATGTGGGGGAAAGGCAGTTGATTGTCGGAGAGCTTCACGCGAAGAAGAGGTTATGGGGAGAACTGACCTATTCCGTTGAAGAACAGGGGCCTTACCTGAACCGCGAAGAAAGGGACCCTTTTGTTCTGCATTCTGCGCTTCTGGATGGTGGGAAGATTACAGACTCCTCTCATCCGAATGGTGCAATGAACCAGTTAGAGAAACTGGAGGACGGCAACGTAGCGGAATTATTCTTCTCGCTTCGAACGTTGAAGTCACCGGAGCATGTTTTGGAGCTCCTGTCGGATTATGATGTTAGAGCGACCAATATGGCTGTTTATGCTGGTGAACTGAGGGAAATCAAACTGGGTACTTATAGCTCTAGCGGCGCTGGTCACACGATCCCCCATCTTACATTGAGGCCCAGAATTATGTTTGACGATAACCATTTCCTTTCTGCATGGCATACTTTTTTCTCATTGGAGGCAGGAAAATCGGACGATGTGCAGCAGCTGATCGTCGACGTTGAATGGATGACCAACAATATCAAATACAACGGTGTAGATGATGACAAACAACGGCTGGCCTACTTGAAGAAAAATGGAGTTCAAGTTTATGGAGCAACCGTCACGGGACCTGTGCGGGAGCTGGAGAAGCTGAAGGAGGAGTCGGAATTCTGGGGATTCCGTTTGGGCCGCATCGAGGTGTGGAATTGGAGCTAAGCCAGCTTGAGCTGTCATCCTCTGCATATGTCCCCGGATTTCTTCCATGCTTTGAACCATTTCGAGAAATTGGGGGGCAACAGCAATGGGAGGAACGATTCGTACACGGAGCGTCTCCTAACAGAAAAAGGGGTTCCCGTCAGATCTAAGATCTTTTGGGGCCCCCCTTTTGTTTAAGAATAAGTAATACTTGTCCATGCCGCTAAGCAGCTTATCTATATTACGTTAAATATTTATCCCGCAAAATATTCATATGATGAAGCTCATGCCCTGCAATGACATAGGCGGCCGCCCGGGCGGAGAGCGGGTAGTTGTTGAACGTGCCCTGACGCAGCAGCGCTTCCTCCGTCAAGCTTCCAACCAGCGTAATGGTGGACTGCCTGACGGCAGCGTAATCTTTAAGGGCTTCCCGCAGAGGAAGCTGGCCGAAGGGAGAATTCTGGACAAAAATCTCCCGGTCGTACCCTGAAAATTCACGGGCATCCCCGCGCGAAATGTAGAGAATGCGATAGCTCCATAAACGCTCTACATCGGCGATATGGCCGATCACCTGCTTGAGACTCCATTTTCCTTCCGCATAGCGGAAATTAGCTTGCTCTTCCGTCAGATCGCTCAGCGATCTTAACGTCTCGTCATGCTGCCGCTGCAAGATCTCGGCAATATGGCCTTCAGGGACAAGCGATACGTATTTTTCGCCGAGGGGCAAATATTCGTTAGCATTAGGCCTTGTGTTCATAACAAGTTCCTCCATATCCATGATTAAGAGCTCATATTAAAATTATGCCGCCAGGTCCAAATGAATGTATGTATGAACGGTCAGGTTGCTTGGGCCCAGATCAGATGGATGATGCCGTTCCAATAGCGTTCCGTCTTGACGATGTTCAGTTCCGAGGCATTCACGATATCGATCATGTCCCGGTTATAATGGCACCCGGATATCCGCCGTGCCGCGGGGTTGACGAGATGCTGCACGGCGCCGAGCAGCCGGTTCGTGCTCATGCCGTGCTCCAGCAAATAAATGCGGCCGCCGGGTTTGGCCCAGCGGATGATGTTGTTCAATGCCTTTACCGGATCTTCATAGCCGCATAGCGACAGGGTGGAAACCACGCAGTCGTAGGAACGTTCCGGCAGCTCCAGGGTCTCGATGTCCCGTTCCAGGAAAGTGGCCCGAATGCCAAGCTCGGATGCCATTTGGCGCGCCCGGGTTAACATCTCGGGACTGAAATCGACTGCCGTTACGTCCACCTTATCAGGATGATAGAAGGGGAAGTTGGCGCCGGCGCCGACAGCTACCTCGAGCACTTTGCCCTCCACTCCATGAAGCAGCCGCTGTCTCCATTCTCCGAGTCTGCGCTGTCTGGTGTTCCTTTCATGTATAGGAGCTTGTTTATTGAACTTTCGGATGAGGGAATTCTTATTCACGCGGAATTCTCCGGGCAACCCCTGTCTTGACCGCTGCTTTCACGACAAGCTCACGAATGGCCTTTACGACGTTCTGGTTGAACACGCTCGGAATGATATACGACGGGTTGCGTTCCTCGTCCGATACGGCGGATGCAATGGCTTCGGCTGCGGCCAGCTTCATTTCCTCATTAATCGTAGTTGCTCTGCAGTCCAGGGCTGCACGGAAAATACCCGGGAAGCAGAGGACGTTATTGATCTGGTTCGGATAATCCGAACGTCCGGTCGCAATAACGCCTACAATATCTTCGACCTCTTCGGGTCTGATCTCCGGCGTAGGGTTGGCCATTGCGAATACGATCGGTTGATCAGCCATGGCTTGTACGTCTTCGCGGCGAAGCAGGCCGCCTGCGGAAAGACCGATGAACACGTCGGCACCTTGGATCACTTGGCGCAGGGAACCTTCGACTTTGTTCGGGTTCGTATGCTCTGCGTACCATTGCCACATACTATTGCTGTATTCTTTTCCAGCAACCAGCGCACCTTCGCGGTCGACGCCAATGATGTCCTTAACGCCGGCCGACAGGAGGATTTTACTGCATGCCACCCCGGCAGCCCCGATTCCGCACACAACGACCCGAACGTTATCGATGGATTTTCCGACGATTTTAAGGGCATTGATCAGCGCCGCATACAGAACGACCGCCGTACCGTGCTGATCATCGTGGAATACAGGGATGTCCAGCTCGTCGCGCAGTCTCTGTTCAATCTCGAAGCAGCGCGGAGAGGAAATGTCCTCCAGGTTAATGCCGCCAAATGCCGGCGCCATCGCTTTGATGCAGGCTATAATCTCTTCCGTGTCCTGGGTGTCAAGGCAAATCGGGAAGGAGTCTACGCCGGCCAGCTGTTTGAAGAGCATCGACTTCCCTTCCATGACCGGCATGGCCGCATATGGGCCGATATTGCCCAAACCGAGCACGGCGCTTCCGTCCGAAATAACGGCCACCGTATTTCTTTTAATCGTGAGCGTGTAGGCTTTTTTCGGATCCTCCTGAATGGCCGAGCATACGCGGGCGACATCAGGCGTATAGACGCGAGATAGGTCATCGCGGTTTTGGATGGGGATTTTGGGCTGGGTTTCGATCTTGCCGCCGAGATGCAGCAGGAAGGTGCGGTCCGAAACATTGACGAGCCGAACGCCTTTTAAATGTTTTACTGTATTTGTAATTTTTTCGATATCGACGCTGTCGGTGACCGTAATGGTAATATCGCGTACGGTAATGTGGCCGCTGGCTTGAATGACGTCGATGGCAACCATGTCTCCCCCGGCTTCAAATATGGCGGATGCAACTTCACCGAATTTGATCTCTTGAGTATTCATTTCTAGTCTGAGGATAATGCTCTTTCCTCCGAGTCCGTTGTTTTCCATTGTTACCTCCAAATGTTTGATCGATTTCGTCATTCTCAGTGTATGTAGTTATGCAAAATGTTAACGTTATCATAGTTCGCTGAGCAGTGGTCAATTTCCTGTTTCACCGTAAAGAAACCGTGATATATATAAGAAGAATTTATTGGAAAAGGGGATTCCAAGGAAGTATAATCGAAAGCATCTTATTGCGAAGGAGAGAGCTGCCATGAATGCCAGAATCGAGGAGCTTGAAAAACGTTTGACCACCCAGCATCATAAGGATCTGTTCCTTCAAATGAAACATACGCTGCAGGCCGTCGACGATTTGGCCGAACAGCACCGGGTTTACCAGGCCGTTCAGGCACTTAGTGGCACACGCATCGTTGGAGCGGAGGAGAACGTGTATTTTGACACGTTGAATCAGGTCAAGGAACAGATTATTCATACCCTGGAGCTAACGATCGAGGATTTGGAGCATAAAGGGGATAAACATTACCAGAAGCATTTTAGGGACGGCGTGGAATAGAGCTGCTGCGCGGTCTGAACGGATCGAACAGCATGGATGAAAGCATGATTCCCCCAGGGGAGGCATGCTTTTTTTTGCAATTTTTTTCTGCAAGTTCCGTGTGTTTTCATAACATTTCAGGTTACATATTTATCCAATTTCATTGAAATGTGTAACAAATCGTTGATTAGTGTTATGGGATACGACTTCCAGATGCTTTAAAATAATGATAGTACTGGTAAAGCTTGGACGATGATTGCGGAAGATTTCCAAGTTCAGTCAAGTTATCTGTAAGTTAAGAGGGCAACTACTGTATCAAAGAAGGGGAGGTGGCCTGAGCAGCCGGAGGTTGTGTAAACGCTTTATTTATTATCTTTTATATTAAAGGAGGATTAATTGTATGACTTTAAGTTTGCCGAACAAAGCTTGGCTCAAGAATTTGATCATTGCTGGTTCCACGATGTTGTTGATGACCTTGTTCATGGTTTTATTTGCGGATAAAGCTTCTGCCCACGGATATGTCGATTCTCCAGGAAGCCGCGCCATTCTGTGTAAGCAGGGGCAAAACACCGATTGCGGCGCCATCGTGTATGAGCCGCAAAGCTTGGAAGCTCCTAAAGGCTGGCCGAACGCAGGTCCCGCCGATGGCAAAATCGCGAGTGCAGGCGGCGCGTTCCCTAAACTCGATGAGCAGTCCGCAACTCGCTGGAGCAAAGTAAGCATTTCCCCGGGAACCACGACGTTCCAATGGCATTTGACGGCCAACCATGCGACGGCAAGCTGGAAATACTACATTACGAAAGACGGCTGGGATCAAAATGCTCCGCTGAGCAGAGCTTCGTTCGATCTGACGCCTTTCTGCTCCATTAACTACGGCGGCGTAAAACCTCCGACAAACTATGCATCCACATGTAACGTTCCTGCCAAGTCCGGTTACCATGTCATTCTGGCGGTATGGGAAGTAGCTGACACGGCTAACGCTTTCTATAACGTCATCGATGTAGACTTCGGCGGTGGCGGAACTCCGAACCCAGGCGTTCCTGCACCGACGGGACTTACTTCCCCATCCCAAACAAGCAGCAGCGTATCCTTGGCATGGACAGCTTCCACCGGGGCTTCCAGTTATGAAATCTACCGTAACGGATCCCTTGTGGGTACATCGACTTCAACCTCTTATACCAACACGGGGCTAACCGCAGGAACGTCCTATACGTACACTGTGGTAGCCGTCAGCAGCTCAGGCAGTAAATCATCCGCATCGGCTCCGCTTACGGTTTCAACATCCGGAAGCTCCACGACCTATCCGGCATGGAGCGCAACAGCCGTTTATTTAGGCGGCAGCAAAGTCAGCCACAATGGCGTGAACTATGAAGCAAAATGGTGGACTCAAGGCGAAACACCTGGATCTGCCGAAGTTTGGAAGGTTATCCCTTAAATCGATCGTTTGACCGGATCCGGCGTCTAATGACTGCCGGATTTTTCTTAGGCTTTAGCCAGTTGCGTGCGTGAACCGCGCGAAACAAAGAACCACCCGCTATGCGGATGGAGGGAATGAGAGAGTGGGCGGTGGTATATTTCCTTTTTTTCACCTCCACTAATAAGTACAGAGGAGATAGCTTCTAATAAGCGTAGAGAAGATAGCTTCCGTCGGCTGCGCATTGACCCTGATAGCTTGGATTTACCTAAAGAAATATTGTGGGTTCACTGACTGTCGATGTTCTTCCTTCTGTATGATTTCATGGCTTTTGCCAACTTAAACGGACCCTAGTTCCGTTATTCAAGATCATAACCCGATTTTTCACAATGTACCGGACTCCAGATCCGCTATTATGAGAAATAAGGGGGCAAATACCGATTAAAACAGCAAATAAGGTCCGCTGGGTCCGCTAAAGTTACTAAAAGGGTTGTTTTCGATGAAATAAGGTATTCTGAGTCCGTTAGGAAGTCCTTATACCAAAGAACAAGTACATCGTGCGCACTGCTCCCTGTGCACCCTGTGCACCCTGCGTGCACGGTGTGTGGTCCGGGGCATGCTTGGATTGGCTGTCGACCGTTGAGTTTTGGACATATTGAATGACATGGCGATTGTGTCTATAGACGTTCAGTGAATTTCTGCTGTTTGCTCTTTTGGTCTAAGCCGGTGATCGCGAAAAAAAGCGAGTATGGATGGTAAACATAGCAGTGGAATATAAATAAGCAAGCCGCTGGCGAGCAGCAGCTTGAAAAAGGCACCCCCGGGGTGCCTTTTGTGCTTTCTACAAGAAGTATGTTCAGGCATGCCAAGGTATGCAAAGGTACGAAGGTATGCAAAAATATGCCGGTACGCCAAGGTACGCAAAGGTACGAAGGTATGCAAAGGCATGCCAAGGTCCGCCAAGGTCCGCCAAGGTACGCAAAGGTGCCACGGTCCGCAAAGGTATGCAAAGTTTGCTAGCCTCAAACCCTGTAAACGGTGATGCCACGTTCCTGAAAAGGCTTGACATCCGAGTCGGAAGCCTCGCTGCCGGTAACGAGAGTATGAATGGCGCTGTTGGGAGCGACCGTATGCAGGGACAGCTTGCCGATCTTGCTGTGGTCGGTGACTACGACAATTTCGCCGGCGGCCTGAATCATGTTCTGCTTGGCAGGGACGAGCAGCGCCTCCGGATGCATGAGGCCATGCTGGGGATGCAGGGCAGGGGTGCCGATGAACGCTTTCTCAACATGCAGGGATTTCAGCACATGGTCGGTAAACATGCCGTTTAGCATATAGCTCGAGGGGTACAGCTCCCCGCCGGTCAGGATGACTTTGATGCCCGGAGCATCGCGAAGTTCGACGGCAACGTTCATATCGTTGGTTATGACGGTAATGTCCGAGCGGTGCACAAGATGCGTAGCAATATGAAGGGTGGTTGTCCCCGAATCGATGATGATATTTTCCCCGTCTTCCACGAGTGAAGCCGCGAGCTGGCCGATGCGTATTTTTTCGTCCCGATGAAAGTTCGTCCGTTCATTAAAGGATGGCTCGTTATGCGTCCATTGCTCCATGATGACCCCGCCATGCGTGCGCTTCAAAGCGCCTTCCTGCTCAATCTCCGCCAGATCGCGGCGAATGGTGGCCGTGTGGACGCCGAATTCGGATGCCAGGGCGGCAACCGTTGCCGTACGGTATTGCCTTACGTAATCAATGATCCTTTTCTTTCGTTCGTGTGCCAGCAATCGATAATTTCTCCCTTCCTAATTGGACAATGAGCAGCAGAGTGCGTTTGTACATACAATGCGCACTTTTGCTTTTTTATGCTTATGGGCTCCATATCTATCTAGTGTACTCCCGTTATGTTAATGCCATGTTAAATCCCTTGCTGCGAAGCGAATTTACACAATCCGTACGAAGGCCTAACACTCTCCTAATATTGCAGATCTACAATCGAATTAAATAAAAATGAACAAAAGTGATCATTACATGTGCATTTGATGCGTACTTATTATCAGGTGCATGTAAGGGATTTCATGTTATGGAATCGTTCATTTTTTCGCTTGTCATGACAGCATCATTACACATTGGTGAGGGGGATCGCTCTTGGCATCCATTGAATTTGTGAAAGTGAGCAAGTCGTTTGATCGTCAAACCGTCATACAGGACTTGGATCTTACCATCGAGGACGGAAAATTCACCGTGCTGGTCGGCCCTTCAGGGTGCGGGAAAACAACGCTCCTAAGGATGATTGCGGGCATAGACCCTCAAACCTCCGGTTCCGTTCTGATCGACGGCAAGGATGTCACGCGCATTGCACCGGGGAAGCGCGGCGTGGCCATGGTGTTTCAGAACTACGCCATTTACCCGACGATGTCGGTCCGCGAGAATATCGAATTCGGCCTCGTGAACAATAAGGTTCCCAAAGCCGAGCGTAAGCGACTGGTGGAAACCATAGGGGCAACCGTGGGACTGAACGATTATTTAGACCGCAAGCCCTCCACCTTGTCCGGCGGACAACGGCAGCGGGTGGCTTTAGCCCGGGCCATGGTTAAGGATCCGTCCGTCTTCCTGATGGATGAACCGTTGTCCAATCTGGACGCCAAGCTGAGGGTTCAGATGCGGATCGAGCTGATCGAGCTGCACAAGAAGCTCGGGACGACCTTTGTTTACGTGACCCATGACCAAATCGAGGCCATGTCGATGGCGGATACCATCGTGCTGATGAACAAAGGGGTCATTCAGCAGGAGGCGCCGCCCGAAGTGGTGTACCGCAAGCCCAGCAATCTGTTTGCGGCCCAGTTCATCGGGGTTCCTCCCATGAACATTGCGCCGCTGGGGGAGGATCGCGCGACGTTCGGGTTCCGTCCGGAAAGCGTTGTGATCGGCACGGAACCGGAATCGTTTCACTACACGGCCAAGGGCGAGATCATCACGCGAGAAATGCTGGGCTCCGAGACGATTTATCAGGTGAAGACGACCGATGGTCATGCATTCATGGTGAAATGTCCGGATGACAGATACCATGTCGATCAGCAGGTCTGTCTCGGCGTGCCGGCCGACCAATTGTTTTTCTTCGGTCCGGATGAGAACCGGGTGGACGAGAAGGACAACCGCCACAGGGAGTTCATGGAGCGGCTGAGAGGGCTGGCCCATGGATAAGAGGAGGATCTGGGAAGGGATCAGGCCCTATGTGCTGATCGCGCCAGCCATGGCGGGTATCCTGCTGTTCGTGATGTATCCGGTAGGTTATTTGATTTACTTAAGCTTGTTCAAATACAACCTGATGAATAAAGACAAGAGCAAATTTGTCGGATTGGACAATTTCACGCAGATTCTGGGGCGCGGGGATTTCTACAAAGCACTCTGGAACACCTCCGTCTATACGGCCGGGGTCGTCATTTTGACCATGCTGCTGTCCCTGCTGATCGCCGTATGGCTGAACAAGAAAGGCCGTTTCAATTCGATCGTCCAGGCCGGGATTTTCACGCCGCACGTCGTATCCATCGTATCGATCTCGCTGGTCTGGCTGTGGCTGATGGAGCCGAATCAAGGACTGCTCAATTATCTGCTCAAGCTGGTTGGACTCCCGCCGTCGGCATGGCTTCAAAGCTCCAAGACCGCGTTGATATCGGTCATTATCGTGTCGGTCTGGCAGGCCATCGGCTATTATACCCTGATTATCGTGGCAGCCTTGCAGAGCATATCGCCGAGCATTTATGAAGCGGCCGCGCTGGATAATGCGAGCAAGTTCAAGGTGTTTTACAAAATCACACTGCCGATGATCTCGCCGCAGCTGTTTTTTATTCTCATCATCATGACGATCGGCTCCTTCAAGGTATTCGATACCGTTCAGGTGATGACAGGCGGAGGACCAAACAATGCAACGACGACGCTTGTGTATTACATATACGGATTCCGAACGACCAATATCGGTTATTCGGCGGCGACAGGCGTTGTGCTCATGGCCATTATCGGATTGCTCACGTTCATCTATTTCCGGCTGTTATCCAAGAAGGTCCACTATCAATAAGGCTATAAGGCTTTGGCCACGAAGAAAGGAGGCACGGTTTGAAGACCTTTGACTTAAAAATCGTATGGACGGCGCTGGGCTATTTGCTGAAGGCTGCAGTGCTCATGATTTTCATCTTTCCGTTCCTGTGGATGATCTCCACATCGCTCCAGACATTCCGGGAGACGATGACGTTTCCGCCGACGTGGGTTCCGGCTTCGCCGCAGTGGGGGAATTTCGCGGAAGCGATGAATGCGGGGCCTTTCCTGACCTATTTCAGGAACTCTGTTGTCGTCACCGGTTCCATCATCGTACTGCAGTTCCTGATTATGATTCCGGCGGCGTATGCTTTTGCCAAGTATAAATTCCCGGGAAAAACGCTGCTGTTCGGCATGATCCTGCTGGCCTTCATGATCCCGGGGCAGGTTACGTTCATTCCGGTTTATCTGATGATGGCGGATTGGGGATTGGTCAAAACCCTGCTCCCGCAGATCATTCCGTTCGTTTCGAATGCCTTCGGCATCTTCCTGCTGCGGCAATACTTCATGCAGATTCCGGAGGAAATCATCGAAGCGGCCCGTCTGGATAACGCCAGCGAGTTCAAAATCATCCGGAAGATCATGATCCCCATGTCGAAGCCGGCACTCGCCACCATTGCGCTGTTCAGCTTCGTCAGTCATTGGAACGACTATTTCTGGCCGCTTGTCATGACCGATTCGGCAGCCGTCCGGCCGCTGACCTTGGGGATCGCCATGCTGCGGGAGACCGAGGGCATCAGCAACTGGCATATCATCATGGCCGGCAACGTGATTCTGGTGGTGCCCATCCTGCTCGTATATTTGTTCTGTTCGAAGCACATCGTGAAGGCTTTTGTTTATTCAGGCATTAAATAATTACAGGAAATGACAGGTTTCAGCCATTCATAATCGAATAATTAATGGAGGAATGAATCACATGAAATCCAAATGGTATACACGCCTATCCGTCATCCTGCTGTTCAGTTTGCTTGCCGCATGCGGTGGAGGAGGTTCGGCCGAGCCCGGCGAAGCACCGGGAAGCGGGGGAACCGAAGCCCCGTCCGGAGACAAGGGGAAAACCACGGTGCAGTTCTGGCACTCGCTGGGAGGCAAGAACGGGGAATACATGGATGCGCTCATTCAGCGCTTTAATGCATCCCATGAGGATATCGAAGTCGTAGGCACCTTCCAGGGCAGCTACGACGAAACGGTAACCAAGCTGCAGCAGGCGATTGCATCCGGCACCGGCCCGGATGTCAGCATGCTCGAGCGAGCCTACATCCAGATGTTCGCCGATTCGGAGGTCCTTGAGGATCTGACGCCTTTTCTTGAAGGCTCCGGCATCAGCCCAGACGACTTCACTGCCGGTTTAATGGGACACTCCACCTTCAATGATCAATTGGTGTCGCTGCCGCTGAACCGTTCCACCCCGATCCTGCACGTGAACAAGACCTTGCTGGATGAGCTCGGGCTTCAAATCCCGACGACATGGGAGGAAATGAAGGAGGTCGCGAACGCGCTGGTCGTCAAGGAAGGCAGCGAGTATAAGCGATACGGCGTCACGATGCCCTACGACACATGGTATCCGATTGCCATGATTTCGCAAGCCGGCGGCACGTTCTTCAATGACGACAATACGTCGATCGGCTTTTCGGATAACGGTGCCGGAGCCAAAATGTTCACTTACCTGAAAGACCTGCAAAGCACGGGCGCTTTGTATTATCCGCCTGCTCAGGATTCCGGCAACATCGTAAACAGCATGTTTGTGGAAGGCAAAGTCGGGATGATGTACCAATCCACGGGATCGATCGGCGGATTGTCCAGCGCGGTGGATTTCGATTACGTGACGGCATTCCTGCCTAAGGACGAAGTATATGCGAATCCGACCGGAGGCGCGAACGTCACGATGCTGTCTTCTTCCAAGAACAAGGAAGCGGCATGGGAGTTCATTCGGTGGATGGAGATGGAAGAGGAAGGCGCTCTTGAATTTATTTTGCAATCCGGTTACCTGCCTTTCACGAAGAAGATGGTGGAGTCGGAGAAGATCCAAGAACTGTGGGCCAAAGAACCGAACCGCAAAGTCGCCTATGATCAGCTGGAATTCGCTACGGATACCAATAAGGATGTGGCATGGCCTGAGATTATGCATGAGTTCTTCTCGGCCATGGAAGCGATCATGTATGACAGCAAGGATATCCCGGCGACGCTGGATACCTTCAAGAAAGAGACGGAACGGATTTTGGCCCAATAACAACAGGTAAAGGAGTGGCAGGACATATGATCGAACGACTACGGGAGCCATCCTCTATGATGGTGGCTGCACATCGCGGGTATAAATCGGCTTATCCGGAAAATACGCTGCTGGCCTTTCGCAAGGCACTGGAGTTAGGCGTTGACATGCTGGAGTTTGATCTTCGGCTGACGAAGGATAAGGAGGTGGTGGTTATCCATGATGCAACGGTTCAGCGTACGACCAATGGCGCCGGCGAGGTAAGGGGTTACACGCTTGCGGAGCTGAAGGCTTTGGATGCGGGCGGCTGGTTTGCCCGGGAATTCGAAGGCTTGAAGATCCCGACGCTTGCGGAGCTTTGCGAACTGCTTCGGGAATACCCCGAGGTTCTGTGCAACGTGGAGATTAAGCCCAGTCCCGATGCCCAAGAGGCCGCCGACCTGGCGATTGACATGCTGAACCGGTACGGGTACCTGCCGCGCTGCGTATTCACCTGCTTCGATGCTCAGGTTCTGACCTATATCCATGAAACGCATGGCCAGAAGACTCAGGGGTTTCCGGGCGAGAAAATGTCCGGCTTTGACTTCGGGGAGGAGGGCACCTACGCCAAAATGTGGGGGATCGGCGTGGAGATGTCACTGCTTACGCCGGAACTCGTTGCCCGGTTCCAGGCACAGGGGCTGCTGGTCTGGAGCTATTGCCCGGACGATGAGCAGGGCGTCCGGTATTCGCTGGAGTGCGGGGTTACCGGCATGACCTGCAATGACCCGCTGCCGGCGATGGCGGTAACCGGAAAGAAGGGTACGCGGATATGACCTCCATTTTATCGAATGTCCGGAGTCTAGCGGCGGATTTACCGGCCCATCAGCTTGCGAATCTGGACGAAGTAGAGCTGGTTCAGATCCAGCACGGAGCGTTAGACGAGGTGGCGGGCTACCTTGAGACGAAACGGTGGACCTCGGTGGTCATGGTCGTGGACGATAATACCTATGACCAGGCGGGCCGGAGGCTTTCGAATCTCCTCGCGAAATCATCGATTGGGGTCCAGGTCACCCGGCTGCTTCCGGACCGGAAGGGAGATGTCATCGCGGATGAAGTATCCCTGGTCCAGGTCATATTGGATATCCAGCATAGCGGGGCGAAGGCGGTGCTGGCGGTAGGCGGAGGGACGATTCACGATATTAGCCGGTACGCCGCCTATACCGCGGGCGTTCCGTTCATCTCCGTACCTACGGCCGCATCGGTGGATGGATTTAATTCCAAGGGAGCGCCGATCATTATACGGGGCGAGAAGATAACGATTCCGGCCATCGGACCGAGCGCGATATTCGCGGACGTCGATATTCTCATGGCTGCTCCCTCCGAGTTAACCGCGGCCGGATTCGGGGATATGCTGGGCAAGTACACATCGCTGTTCGACTGGAGGTTTGGCAGTTTGGTGGCCGACGAGCCCTATTTGCAAATTTCGGCGGATATGACGAAATCCGCGCTCAGCCAGTGCGTGAACGCGGTGGAACAGATTGCGAAGCGGAGCGAGGAGGGCGTACGCATCTTGATGGGGGCGCTCGTCGAATCCGGACTGGCGATGCTGCTGTTCGGTCAATCCCATCCGGCTTCGGGTTCGGAGCATCACCTGTCCCATTATTGGGAGATGGAGTTTATCCGTCTGGGGAAGAAACAGCTGCTGCACGGTGCCAAAGTAGGAGCCGCTTGCGTGGAAATCTCGAAGCTGTATCATCGTATCGGAGAGCAGGGGATCGAGCTGAACGGAGGCTCCTCCCCGGGTGCGGAAGATATAGAACGGCGAATGGCGCTGCACTGGAACGACATCCGGTCGCATATTACGCATCTCCCGGAGCCGGAAGTGCTGGGCGATCTGATGCGCATGGTAGGCGGACCGGCCGGGGTGTCGGAGCTTCCGATCGGAGATGGGCTGCTGGAACGGAGCCTGGCTGAGGCCCACAAGGTTCGATACAGCCGCTACACGCTGCTCCATGCTTACAACGAACAAAGATCCTTATTTGTCCATTAAGGCAGGTTAAAGGTCGACGAGTGAAATAAGGCTGTCCCTCAAGCAGATCCTTCTGCTTCAATGGGGCAGCCTTTTTGGCTTTTCTGCAGCTGTGCTTTGATTCCGCACGGCCTTACGAAGACGGCCAGCGCCCCAAAGACTGAGGGGGGTGCCGCCGCTGCCGATCGCCAACAAGGTCTAAAGATATATGTAATTTATTTCATTTGAATAGGCATTTAGAACTATCGCCCATCTATTTTTACATAAACGACCTAAAAGTCGAATTATGTAAAAAGTTTCGCCAAACTCTCAAATATTGGACAAATGCTACCGATAACTTATAAAGCGGAGTCTTATCTCCCCATTTTAAACCAACATTTTTCGACATTGCCTGTTCGTTTTGTATGTAGAGAGAAAGTCCTTACAGAAAAAAGAGCACTTGCAAAAATTTTGGACGAATGATCGGATAGGACCAAAGCGCTACTTATTGGGGGAGGATTTACAGCATGCTAAAGAGTCTTAAGCAAAAGATGATTACAATGATTTGTTTGCTCTTGCTAGTCAGTCTTGGATCCGTTTTTGCCGTAACTTACAGTCGGTCATCTGACTTGCTGCAGGAGAGCTTGGACAAGGAAGCTCAGCTTAGCGCGGAGAAGCTTGCGCTTCAGATCGACCAATTTCTTGATGTGGAGATTGCCAAGGTGGAAAGCATCGGGAAATTCATTACGGGCAACAAAGAGCAGGATCTGCAGTTGATTCAGGCTGCGCAGGAAGTGAACAAGGAATTTGAGACCTTCTTTTTCTCGTACGATTTGACGGGGAAGAACGTCATTAACTTTCTGGGCGAGGTGACCGACGTGTCCGACCGCGTCCATTATCAGGAAGCCGGGAAGGGCGAAGGCAAGCTGGTCGTGTCGGAGCCGGTGCTTTCCAAACGGACGGGCAATAACATCGTTACGATGATCATTCCGCTGATGAAGGATGGAAAACAGTACGGCTACATGGGCTCCACCCTTCCGATCAACGAAGTTCAGAAAACAGTATCGTCCCAAACGTTCGGAGACACCGGATATGCCTTTCTTCTGAGCAAATCGGGGACGTTCATGTGGTATCCGCAAGAGGAACTTGTACTTCAATCCAACGTGAAGGACGTTGACAGCGCCGGATTGACGAAGGCCTACGAAGAGGTCAGCCAGGGCAGACCAGGCGAGTTCGATTATGTATTGGAAGGTACCGAGTATTCGGCGGCTTATGCACCGTCCAACTTGAACTGGGGGGTCTTCGTGACGGCACCGACCCATGAGCTGAATGCTCCAATCAAGGAGATGTCGTTTACGCTAGTCATTATCTCGGTTGCGGCCCTGGTCGTATCCGCCGCTGCAGCAATTTGGTTCACGGCCCAGATCGTCCGGCCGATCCGCAGGCTCAACACGGCTGTGAAGGAAGTCGCAGCAGGCGATTTGACCAAGACCATTCAGGTTAGCGGCAAGGATGAGGTGGCCGTTCTTTCCAGCGATTTCAACCAGACGGTATCGCATCTGAAGCATCTGGTCCTCGGCGTGAACGATTCCTCCCGCCAGGTCATGTCGGTGACGGAAACCGTCTCGAGCGGGGTCGATACGGCCATGGACAGCGTGGACCGAATCGGATCCTCCATTCGCCAAATTGCCAGCGGAGCGCAAGCTCACGCCTCAAGCTCCAACGAAATCGCTACGTCCATGAGCGACATGGCCAGCGGGATCGTCAAAATCGCCGAGACGTCCTCCATGGTGTCCGAAGCCGCGCAGGAAGCTGCCAGCCAAGCGGAGACCGGATCGGTTGTCGTTGAGCAAGCCGTGAAACAGATCGGCAACATCGGCGAGGGTACATCCAAAGTCGGCACGGCGATCGAGCGTTTGAATGAGCGTTCCTCGGAAATCGAGCAAATTTTGAGTTTTATCACGGAAGTCACCTCCCGGATTCGACTGCTGTCCCTGAACGCTTCCATCGAGGCTGCCAGAGCGGGCGAGCATGGACGAGGCTTTGCGGTCGTGGCTGAAGAAGTCAAGAAGCTGGCGGGACAGTCGGAGGTCTCAACCGATCAGATAGCGAAACTGATTACGGAAATTCGCGAGGACACAATCAACGCCGTACAGGTCATGGACGTCAGCCGTAAGGATGTACAGGACGGCATTGCGTTGATTGAAGATGTGCGCGAGAAATTCGATAACATTCTGAATGCGACCCGCAACGTGGCGGATCACATTCTGGAAGTATCGGCGGCATCCGAAGAAATGTCCGCTGGATCGGAACAGGTCAGCGCTTCGGTTGAAGAGCTGAAATCCATTGCGGATCTGACTTCCAATGATGCACAGAACGTGACGGCTGCCATGGAAGATCAGATTGCAACCATCAAGGAGATTTCAAACTCCGTAAAACAACTGGAGACGGTCGCCCAGGAGCTCAGCAAAGAGCTCGGCAAATTCAGTCTCTAACATTCCCTGGATCTTACGGACCGCGCGTAACGGTACTTGAGAGGGGGGATGCCTGGAAGGAAAACGGCTCAAATCGCAAGCGTGCAAGGCAGTAAGTCAGAGGAAGTACCGGCAAGAAGAGGTTTGACGTTTCAAGGCAGATCGATGCCGCTGCCCACTAAGGGGCATCACGAAGTACAACTAGAAGAAAACTGGAGGAAACGAAATCATGGCTAAAAATTGGAAAAAGGTATTACTGGCAGGGGTAGTCAGCTTATCATTGGTAGCAACGGGCTTTGCGGCAAACGAGGTCCTCACATCACCGGAGGTATCGGCTAAATCCGCCTCGACCAATGCACCTGGTCAACTGAAGAAGCAAGCGGCTTCCCAGCTTGACGAAATTATCGAAAGAGGCTACATCCGGGTTGGTATGACAGGGGATTACAAACCGTTTACATATTTGAATCCTGCTACAAAAGAGTATGAAGGTTATGACGTTGACGCCATGGAAGAGCTCGGTAAAGACCTTGGCGTGGAAGTACGCTACGTCAACACGACTTGGTCCAACATGATGAAGGACTTGCAAGCTGATAAGTTCGACATCGCAGTGGGCGGCGTTACCCGCAACACGGCTAGACAAAAAACGGCTTATGTATCCCAAGGGTACATTTCCTTCGGTAAAGCTCCATTGATCCGTGCAGAAGACAAAGACAAATACCTGACGGTTGAAGATATCAATAAACCTTCCGTTCGCATCGGCGTGAATCCGGGCGGAACGAACGAAGTATTCGTGCGCGAGCACTTGACCAAAGCGAATGTGACGGTTGTACCGAACAACCTGGATATCCCGCATTTGGTAGCAGACGGTACGTATGACGTGATGATCACAGATACAATCGAAGCGATTACTTATGCGAAGGCGGATTCCAGACTGTATGCCGCTTTGACGGACAAGCCGTTCACGAACAGCGAAAAAGGCTACATGATCCCTCGCGGCGACTTTGAATATGCAAGCTATCTGGAAATGTGGATCGACGAAATGAAGCTGCAAGGCAAGTTTGCGGACATTCATAAAAAATGGCTGGAGTAGGTTGGATCAGGCTATAAACAGATAGCCAATCCCTGCCAGCAGATCAGGTTGAAGAACCTGATCTGCTGGCTTTTTGTTTTGTTCAATAAGGGGAAGAGAGCGCCGCCTCGGCGTCCGGGAGGTTTACCAACCAAGCAAATAGGGTAGTAAATTAACATGGACATCGACCATATAACATCAGGATAGGAAACGGGGGGCAGACCATGAAGCTAGCTAAATGGATTGCGGCGTGTTTGATGACCGTATGGATGCTGACCGCTTGCGGCGCTCAAGAGGACTCAGGACGCGTGCAGATTGAGTTTTTTCAGAACAAGCCTGAAGCGAAAGGCTCCTTTGATGCACTCATCGAGAAATTTAACGAATCCCAGTCCGAGATCAAGGTGGTTCAGGTAAATCCGCCGGATGCGGAGACGGTGCTCAAGACAAGAGTCGTCAAGAATGACATTCCCGACATTATCGGCATGGGTGCAACCGATACGTATTCATTGCTGGCCCAAAGCGGCATATTTACGGATTTGACGGATAACCCGCTGCTGAGCCGGGTGGATGAGACTTATGTCCAGATGCTGAAGGACGTAGCGGGCATGGACGAGGTTACGGGCATTCCCTATTCCACTAACGCTAACGGCGTCATGTACAATAAGGAAATTTTCAAGGAGCTGGGGCTCAGCGTTCCCAAGACCTGGGACGAGCTGCTGGCTACGGCGCAGAAGGCCAAGGATGCGGGGAGAATCCCGTTTTATTTCACATATAAAGACGATTGGCAGACGGTGCTGCCGTTTAACGCATTGGCTTCCAACCTGGAAGGCATTGAATTTTACATGGATCGGCGGGAAGGCACCGTAACGTTTGCCGAGAAATACCGGGAGATTGCGGAGAAACAGCTCGCGCTGATGGATTATGGCCATGGGGACAACTTCGGCAAAAACTATGCGGACGGGAACCGGGATTTCGCGAGGGGAGAATCCGCCATGTATATCCAAGGAACCTGGGCCATACCGGAAATCCGGAAGGCGAATCCGGATGCGCCGATCGGCTTCTTTCCGCTGCCGACCGGCGATCGTCCGGAGGAGAATAAACTGATTTCGGGCGTGGATACCTTACTGGCTATTTCCGAGGATTCGAAGCATAAAGAGGAGGCTCAGCGTTTCATTCAATTTTTGCTGGAGCCTGAGAATAGCAAGCAATATATAACGGAGCAAACGCTGTTCTCCACCGTGGAGGGCGTGAAGCAGGAGGATCCCGCCGTCGCAGAGCTGCTGCCTTACCTGGAGCGGGGCCAGGTCATCGATTTTGCCGACCACTACATTCCCGCGGCGGTGCAGCTGAACTCGGTGATCCAATCCTTCCTCCAGAACCGGGATATCGACGGGTATCTGAAGAAGCTGGACACCGAATGGGACAAGGTAGCTGACAGGCGTTAACGGGCGGAAGGCGGTATTTTCTTCACACGATATCCAAGAAGCATTGAGGAGGACCCAACATGAACAAGCGGCTTATGCCTTATTACTTGATGACCGTGCCGGCGGTCGTGCTGTTCTTCGTATTTCTGACGCTGCCGGCTTTGCAGGGGGTGTATTACTCCTTCACGAACTGGAACGGATTCGGCGATAACTTCGATTTCATCGGTTTCAAGAATTACGTCAATCTCTTTAAGGATGGCAACGTGGGCAATGCGTACTGGTTCACATTCAAATTCGCGGTCGTGGTCACCATCCTCATCAACATCTTCAGTCTGCTGATTGCCATGGGACTGAACGCCAGAATCAAGGCGAGGAATTTCTTTCGGGGCATCTATTTTCTTCCGAATATTCTGAGCGTGCTGATTGTAGGTTACATATTCAACTATCTGTTCTCGAATGTGTTCACCATTTGGGGACAGAACCTGGGGATCGGGTGGCTGTCGACCAATATCCTGGGCAGTGAACAGCATGCTTGGATCGGCATCGTGGTGGTCGCGGTATGGCAGGGCATTGCCTACAACACGATTCTGTATCTTGCCGGACTCCAGACCATTCCCGGTACGCTTTACGAGGCTTCCAACCTCGATGGAGCGAACCGCTGGCAGGAGTTCTGGAAAATAACGTTTCCTCTGATCGCGCCGTTCTTTACGATCAACATGGTGCTGGCGATGAAGAATTCCCTGATGGTCTTTGATCAGATCGTAGCCCTCACCAACGGCGGCCCGGGGCGGGCAACGCAGTCCATCTCCCACCTGATTTATACCGGCGGCTTCGAGGGAGGCGAGTTTGCTTACCAATCGGCTAACTCCGTGATCTACTTCATCCTGATTGCCACGATATCGATTGTGCAGATTCGGTTCCTGCAGAGAAGAGAGGGGGACATGTAATGCGGACGAAAACCAACTGGACGGTGATGATTCTCATCACATTGGGTACGATATTGATCCTGTTTCCGCTGTATATGACGATCACGATTGCGCTCAAAACGCCGGAGGACATGCTGGCATCGGTGTTCGGCCTGCCGAAAGACCTGCATTTCGAGAATTTCGCCAACGCCATAAAAATGACGAATTTCTTCCATGCGCTGGGCAACAGCGCCATGGTGACAACGGCCACGGTGGTGCTGACCCTGTTGACGAATTCGCTCGTCGCTTATGCCATTGCCCGCAATATGAACCGGAAGTTCTTCAAAGGCTTGTACTTCTATTTCATCAGCGCGATGTTTATTCCGTTCCCGATCATTATGCTGCCGCTGGTCAAGCTGACGGCCGGGTTCCATATGACGAATCTGGTCGGGCTCACCATCCTGCATACCGTCTATGCCTTGGCGTTTAACGTATTTGTGTACGTAGGTTATATCAAATCCATCCCGGTTGCGCTGGAGGAAGCGGCCCGAGTGGACGGCACGTCGACTTGGGGAACATTCTGGAGAATCATATTCCCGATTATGGCACCGATCAATGCGACGGTAGGCATTCTGATCTGCCTCTCGACCTACAATGACTTCCTGCTGCCGCTCATCATCATCAGCGATACGAATTCCTACACGCTGCCGCTGGTGCAGTATATATTCCAAGGGCAGTTCAACACGGACTTCAATCTGGCCTTTGCCTCCTACCTGATGGCGATGCTGCCGATGATCATCATCTATCTGTTTGCGCAAAAGTGGATCATCAACGGCATTACGCAGGGGGCTGTAAAATAAGGCAGCTTTGCATTTCCTAGGAGCACTTAGTCCTCTCAGCCCTTCGCTGCAGCAGGGGGCTGCGGAGCCCGCAATCAGCAGCATGTCCTTGTGCGACCCATCATAACGAAAAGCTGTATTCCGGCATGATGTCATGCCTGGAATACAGCTTTTTTGCTGCCGCCAGGGTTCCAATCGGCGAAGGATCCCCTGGTTTATGGCGTGTCCTTATTATAATTTCAGCATGTTCCGCTTCTCCGCATCCGGGTCCTCGATGATCCTGCTGTCGTTGTTGAATATCATCGTTGAACGCAAAGCCGGATCATAAGCTGGCCACGGCAGCGCCTCGGTATCCGGCGAGCCGTTCCGCGCAAATGCAATCCAGGCATCCTGGATCCGGTCCGACAGGGCTTGCGTAGCCGCATCGACTTGAACGCCGATGTTCTCAAACAGCGCCAGCGTGTTGAATACAAACGGGATTTCCAGGGCATGCATCGCTTTGCCGAGCACCGGATGGTCCGGTAAGGTCCAATCGAACCGGTACATCCATACCGGCGCGTGTTTGCTCTGTGCGGAAGCGAATTGCAGGGCCGAGCGCCAGAAGTACAGATCGGTCATAATCTGGGCATGTCCGTCGATGCTGTACGGGTATTCCTTGGTGATGGGGGCGGCATTCTCAATGCCGGTCATCATCTCCACGGTGCGGACTAGAACGTCTTCCTTCACAAGCGGCATGTCCGGCCGGAAGAACAAAGCCCCTTCATCGAGATTCGTCCCGATCAGGATCGGCACGTCCTTGGCCCATCCCGATTGGATGGCCTGCAGCGGATCATGCGGCAAAGTGCCCGGATCCAGAACCGGCTGAAAGATCATGTTGACGCCGGGTCCGATCTGCTTCTTCAGCCGTTCCCCGGCTTCGAATATCGACTCGCCTGTCAGGGAATCCAGCTGATGGATGTTGTCAGGCGTAATGTCCAGCTCCTTAAGCAGGCCGGCCGTTATCATCCGTGCCTGTTCCGGAACCATGACCTGGGCAGCGCCGCTCTCCATGATCGCCCGGTGGAACAGTCCCTTGGCTGCAGGCATCGCCAGTAACGCCGCAATGCTCATGCTGCCCGCTGATTCCCCGAATACCGTAACCCGCTCCGGATCGCCGCCGAAGGCCGCGATATTGTCCCGCACCCATTCCAGGGCAGCGATCTGGTCCAATAAACCGGTATTGGAGGAATAGGCTTCGCCGTATGGAGAGAGATGGAGAAAGCCGAGGGGGCCCAGCCGGTAATTGAGGGTAACCACGATCACGTCTCCTCGGAGAACGAAGGGCGCGCCGTTATAGCTTGGCAAGCTGCCCGAGCCTGTGACAAAAGCGCCCCCGTGAATCCATACCATGACGGGCAGCGGCTCCGCCGGCATGTTCCGGGGTGCCCACACATTGAGATATAGGCAATCCTCGGATACCGTCTTGGTCACGCCGCCGCCAAGCATGCTGGATGTGGATTCAAGCGGCTGAAGGCACATGGGACTGAAAGCGGTGGTTTCTCTAATCCCGTCCCATGAATCGGGGGGCACAGGAGAACGGAACCGCAGCGGGCCAACCGGTGGCTTCGCATAGGGAATTCCCTTCCATACGCGCACTCCGTTTTCCGTAAGGCCTTGAATGCGCCCGTCTTTCGTTTGTACGACAAGTTCTGACATGTTCTCGCTACACCCTTTCTCTCTGCTCTATATATACACTTTACCAAGTTAGCGGCATAAGTTCAAAAAAGCACGAATCCTGAGGAATACAGGCAGGAATGTCATGTTACATGAAGAATGTAACAGGGTGGGCGGTATCGCGGACGGCGGATACGGCATCACCTGATGATCCATGTCATTATAGGCATACTGGAGGGATAAGCATGAACATAGCGATATTGGGCTGCGGCACGATGGGGACGGCCTATGCGCACAATTTGGCGAAAATGCCGGGAGTAACGGTGACGGGCGTGGTCGATATAAACGCCGAACGAGCGGAGCGCGCTGCAGCTCTGACCGGGGCGAAGGCATACACGGATGTAGAGTCGCTGTTTGAACAAAAAGATTTGGAAACGGTTGCGGTGTGTCTGCCCACCTATCTCCACAAACCGTTTGTACTGAAACTGGCCGAAAAAGGGCTGCACGTCATCTGCGAAAAGCCGGCAGCATTAACGCTGGAGGATGCGCAGGAGATGAAGGCGGCCTGCGAGAAGCACGGAGTCCGGTTGTTTATCGGACATGTCGTCCGGTTCTTCCCGAACTATCACGATGCCTATCGGCAGGCCCGCTCGGGGAATATCGGAACGCCGAAGATGGCTCACTTGAAGCGGTACGGTTCCTACCCGCAGGGAATGGATGGATGGTACAACGACCCTGGCAAGAGCGGCGGCGTCATCATGGATCTGATGATTCATGACATCGATTTTGCCTGCTGGCTATTCGGGGAAGTGGAGTCGGTATATGCTTCGACCGTGAAGCGGACCGAGCCGCAGATGGAGTACGCCCAGCTTACGCTTCATTTTAAAAATAGCGCCATCGCGAGTCTAACCGGATATTGGGGGTATCCCGGTCCATTTACGACGCAGTTCGAGATCTCGGGAGACCAAGGCATCGTACGATTCGACAGCAATCAGGTACAGTCCCTAGACTTGAAATTGGCTAGCGCCGAGGCCGGGGAGGGAGCTGCTGTGCAGGTTCCTTCCAGTCCGAGCCTCCATGACCCTTATTATAACGAGGTACAGCATTTTATCGAGTGCATCCGAGACGGCAGCGAGCCGCTCGTCAGCATCAAGGATGCTTGCTACGCCGTTGAAATCGCTCAGGCAGCGGAGCAATCGGCACAAACTGGACAGCCCGTGATGATCGGAGGGACGGTTTCATGAAAAAGGTGAAAGTAGGGTTTATCAGCTTTGCCCATATGCATGCGGCAAGCTATCTCTTCGGCATGCTGAAGCGGGATGACGTCGAGGTGATCGGAATCGCGGACGAAGACGCGGAGCGCGTTCGCCCTTACTCCGTGGACCGGGGGATTCCGTATTATGCCGACTATAATGAATTGCTGGCACAAGAACTGGATGCCGTAGTCATCTGTTCGGAGAACGCGCGTCATGCGGAAATTACCAAACGTGCCGCTGCGGCGGGCAAGCATGTGCTTTGCGAGAAGCCGCTGGGCCTATCGGAAGCCGAGATGCTGGAGATGATTCAGGCATGCAAGGATAACGGCGTTCAGCTCATGACCGCTTTTCCTTGCCGATATATTTCGTCCGTACGCCAGGCGAAGGAAGCGATTGACGCAGGGCAGATCGGTGACATTTTGGCTATGAAGGGAACCAACCGGGGAACCATGCCGGGCGGCTGGTTTATTGAACGGGAGAAATCGGGCGGCGGCGCCGTATTGGATCATACCGTCCATGTGATGGACCTGATGCACTGGTTTACCGGCAGCAAGGCCGAGGAAGTGTACGCCCATGCGGAAACGCTGTTCAACGATACCGAGATTGACGACGCCGGCATGGTCCACGTCAAATTCGCGAACGGCGTCGTGGCCGTGCTGGACCCAAGCTGGTCCCGCAACCGCACCTTCCCGACATGGGGGGACGTAACGCTTGAGATCATCGGCACCAAAGGCGTGCTGAACATTGATTCTTTTGCCCAGAAGAACGATGTATACAGCGATGTGACCGGTAAAGCGTCGTGGAGCTTCTGGGGCGATGATATGGACGAAGGCCTCGTCAACAGCTTTGTCGAAAGCATCCGCGACGGCAAGCCGGTCGAAATTACCGGGGAAGACGGCTACCTCTCCGCCCGGGTTGCCATTGCAGCGTACGAGTCTGCAAGCACCAAGCGCACCGTTCAGCTGAAGCCGCAGGGATAGTGCGGTTTTGCCGATAAAGCCGGGGAGCGGGAAATTCCCGTTATGTAATGTGAGCGTGCAGGGATTCGTTCTTGAAGAATAAGCAGCAGCGCAATCGTCTTTAGGATGACACTTCTGCCTACGGCCGGAAGCGCCGATGCCTGTGAAGTACGGGGCTATGCCTTTGTTAGAGGCGCAGTCTGGCCCCTTTAGGATATGAAGTCATTCCATCTAGAGGATGGATTGATGGCAGAGAACCTTGCAATTTAAGCCCCTTCGATTTTCGAAATCGAGGGGGCTTTTTTATATGAGAACAATGGGACTTCAAGGGACTTCAAAGGATGAGCGTCCCTGAATCGCGCAAGCAGAGGGTCTCCGCTATCTCCGCAATTTTCCGGCAAGACCTCCGAGAATATGCGCGGACCAACGGTTTTCTTAAATTGGCAAAAAAGATCAAAAACGCTTTGCTCCCTTTTGGTATCCTTAATAACAAAGGAGGGCCTGACCCTGAGTACCCAGCGTATTATCCAAAAGAGCATCGCGTACATGGAGCAGCATCTGGAGGAGCGGCTGACCCTCGCGGATATTGCATCCTATGCCGGTTTTTCGCCGTATCATTTCCACCGATTGTTTCGGAGGGAGGTCGGCATGAACATCGCGGATTACCTTAGAAAACGAAGGCTCTGTTATGCGGCGCAGCTCCTGCTGCACACCGAGGCTGCGATTATCGACATTTCCCTGCACTGTCACTTCGAGAGCCAGGAGTCGTTTACGAGAGCATTCAAAAAATTGTACGGCATGCCGCCGGGGCGTTACCGCAAAATCTTTGCGGTTCATGCCCATCATTCACATTATCCAAAAGGAGAGGATCACATGCAGCAGCAAGCTCAATCCCCATTAAAAGGCTGGTTCCTAAGCGGAAGCCACCCTCAAGATTATGAGATCGGCGTCGATCGGACCACCGTCCACCAGGGAAGTACTTCGGGTTACTTAAGAGCCCTTACGCCGATGGAGGATGGCGCTTTTGCAACCATGATGCAGCAGTTCAAAGCCGGCAAGTATGCGGGCAAGCGGATGCGCTTCTCCGGATTCGTTAAAACCGACAACGTGAAGGACTATTGCGGACTGTGGATGCGCGTCGACAATCGTGCCGAAGACGTGCTTCAGTTCGATAATATGAACAATCGGCGCATCGTCGGCAGCACGCACTGGAATCACTATGCCATCGTGCTGGACGTGCCTGAAGATAGCGCCACGATCTCGATCGGCGTCCTGCTTATGGGGACAGGCAAGGTGTGGGTGGACAGCTTCCGCTTTGAAGAGGTAGATCTCAGCGTACCGACGACGAACCTTGACGTTCACTATGAGCTGCTTGAGGAGCCCGCCAATTTATCGTTTGAAGAGTGAAGCATGGGGGGATGCGCCCGTCTACGGAAATGATTGATCTTGGCTCGTCGCTGGACAGGGGATTCCCCATACAACCATTAGGCAGAAGTCTCTCCATACCGGAGGGCTTCTGTTTGTTGCCTTGGACGATGGCTTGCATCATGATATTCCTGGGGGGATGTTTGACCGCTGGATACTGGCCAGATCGAGAACCATTTAAAGCATGAATATAGCGAAAAGGAGGGTGTGCCATGCAGGTGATTACACTATGCGGCTCCACCAAGTTTAAAGCGCAATTTCGAGAAGCCGAAGCTTCGCTTACGCTTAGCGGACATATCGTCCTTAGCGTCGGTTTTTTTGAGCAGAGCGACGGGATCGAGATCACGCAAGAGCAGGAGCGCAGGCTCAAAGAGCTGCACTTCCGCAAAATCGATATGTCCGACGAAATCTTTGTGATCGATGTGAACGGGTATATCGGCGAGAGCACGCGGGCTGAGATCGAATACGCCAATGGGCATGGTAAACAGGTGCGGTATTATTCTAAGGAGCGGTTAGGTGCAGCGACCCTGTAATCGTGCAGGCAGTGCAACCGATATTGCGCACTAGGCCGGTATCTTATAGGCGCTGCAAAAGCGATTCAACCTCCGGGTTACGCGGTCAGTTCGAAGATTGTTGCACGCTCCATCGGTCTAAGGCGCAATACATATTTAAGCCGATATGATGCGCGTGCTGCCTTCGGTCACGGTGTAAGGATCGTGATCATCTTCTGCAGGAGCATAGCTAATAGTTGATAGGCTATCTAATTAGCTGAGTCGTTGAAATTACCTAACGAAAGAAATGTACGATGAATCATGGACTAACCAAATAACCGGATGAATTGACTCATTATGTATCAGAGTAACTGAATTTATAATCTGGAATATAGAGTAACTGAACTTGTTATCGTGGAGTATTGAAGTAACTGGATCTTAGCTCATCAGGTACAAATAAGGGAAATAAAAATGGAGTATAACCTTAAAGTAACAAAATAATCGATGGTTTGTACTTTAAAGTAACCGTATTTTGATCATAACGTACCAAAATAGCGGAATATCTCACATTGCGCATCGCTAGCGGACACAGCGGACCTTATTTGATGAGAAATAAGGGGATTCGTAAATGTTTCGGACATGAGATCCGTTATTCTCTGAAAACAGGCGGATATCGAACCGGAATTCGTAACATAGCGGATCTGGTGTCCGCTTATATTGAAATTCAGGCGAACTATTGAAAATAACGGATCTCTGGTCCGGATCAGCCGCATCATGCGCACTGCTCCCTGACCCACAGTGCGTGGTCCCAGAGCATGCTGCTTGGACGTCTGTCGTCTAGCCGTTCGCCTTATACCATCCGTTTTCACTCCTTCGTCGTTAACCCCGCCCAAAACAGTTGAGATACCCGCATCCGTGTCAACAGGCTGTTCGGCTATGCCACCGTGGCAAACCCAATCGGCCTGTGCGGTCATGCCACCATGGCAAAACCAATCGGCCTGTGCGGCCATGCTGCCGTAGACCAAACCAATCGGCCTGTGCGGTCATGCCGCCGTAGACTAAACCAATCGGCTCCGGGTCGAAACCACAGCAGGTGTCACGACTGATAACGAGCGTGCGGCAACGCCGATAACAAAAGGCAGGTCAAGATATGAAATCTTGACCTGCCTTTTTTACCCCAAACACAGCTGCTATTATGAAGTGCCGCTCAGCTCGAAGCAGCGGAGCGTCTCCCAAACTCTAATGGTGCTGTAAGGCTGAGCTACTAATTACAGATAAAGCACCAACGCAATAATGGCAGCGAGCACGATCCGATAGATCGCAAACGGCACCAGCTTGATCCGGTTGATCAGCTTCAGGAAGAAGCGGATGGAGATCAAAGCGAAGACGAAAGCCGCCACGAATCCGGCGATGAAGAACGGAAGAGCCTCCAGCGTGAAGTATTCCCAGTTCTTCAGCAGCGACAGGAAGCTGGCCCCGAACATGATCGGCACGGCCATGATGAACGTAAAGTCCGCCGCCGCGCGGTGGCTCATGCCCAGCATAACGCCTCCGGAGATGGTGGAGCCGGAGCGGGAGAAGCCTGGCCAGAGCGACAGACACTGAATCAGCCCGACGCTGAATGCCTGCCTGTACGTAATTTGATCGACAGACACCACTTTCGGCTCTTTTTTCGAGCTGACCTTGTCGGCAACGATCATGAAGATGGCTCCGATTACAAGACCGATCAGCACCGTTTCGGTGGAAAATAAATGCTCGTCAATGAGGTCCTCGAACAAGACGCCCAGAACGCCGGCCGGAATCAAACCGACGATCACCTGGCTGAGTCTCAGTCTGCCCGTACCGGCCGGTACGCCGGCTTCGGGCTTTTTGCGCTTGAGTCCCAAGAGATCCAGGAAGCGGTCCTTGAACACCACGATGACGGCGAGAATGGAGCCGAGCTGAATCACGACCTTGAACGTGTTGGCTACGTATTTCGTCAGAAACTCCTCGGATTTCAGCCACATGTCATCCACGATGATCATATGGCCGGTAGAGGATACAGGAGCGAACTCGGTCAGTCCCTCGACGATTCCCAGAATAATTGCTTTGAGGATGGTTAAAAAATCCATGACCTGCGGTCTCTCCCTTACTTAAAAATGTAAAATGTAATGATATGAATGATGCATGGCATGAAATGCGTGGTTCCAGCTTAAGCCGATTTTCTCCGCTTGCGGAAGAAGAAGAACAGGAATGCGATCACGGCCACGGCTATTACAGCATAAGCGATATTGGAATAGACGTCCATGAAGGCGACGATATTTTCCCATGAATCGCCGACGGCGGCTCCGACGGATACCAGAATGACGTTCCAGATCAAGGTACCGATGGTCGTAAAGAGCAGGAACATGCCGAACTTCATGTTGGACATCCCCGCCGGGATGGAGATCAGGCTCCGGATCAGCGGAATCATGCGGCAGAACAGCACGGTCCAGTAGCCGTATTTATCGAACCAGGCATCCGCCTTGCGGATGTCTTCTTTTTTGACGCGGAGGATATGCCCCCAACGGTCCACGATTTTCTCCAGCCGTTCGACATCGAGCAGGCGTCCGATCCCGTACAGGATGACGGCACCGACCACGGAGCCGATGGTAGCTGCGATAATGACGCCGGGCACCGTCAGTTTCGTGTAGGTTGTCATGAATCCGCCGAAGGTCAGAATGACCTCGGAGGGAATCGGCGGGAACACGTTTTCCAGGGCAATCATCAGCAGGATGCCGACATAGCCGAACTTCTCCATAATGTCCGTAATCCAGTTTTCCAAAAGTTACACCTCTTTCAAAAGATAAGGAGGCCTTTGCCATCCTTTATATAAGGGTCTGCTTCAGCTTGCGCAGATATTGGCTGCGGATGAAGAAAAAGTACAGGACCTGCATCATCAGGAAGCTGATCAGCACGATGCCCATTTCAGCCGCAATGGATAAATAGAAATAGCTTTGCAGCGCGATGAAGGCAAAGATGCTGTGCACGATCGCAAGTCCGATCGGTACAAAAAACAGCAGCGCGAGCTGTCCGGTAACGATCCGCCTGAACTCCCCGTCCGTCATGCCGAGCCGGGATATCGTGGCATAATGCCTGCGGTCAAAATCCAGATCGGCATAGAGGCGGAAGTACAGGAAACTTCCAGCCGCGATAAAAAACACCGTGCCCACAAGCAATGCCGCGAAGAGCAGCATGTTGTACAGGCTGTCCCGAAGGGCGAACAGCGTACCGCTGACCGCCAGCGCAAAGGTCCGGTCCATCTCATAGCGCACGGCACCGCCCGGAGCCAAATGGGGAACGATCCCCTCCGTCTCCGTAAAATCGTCCACGTAAAAGCCGGTGTACCGTTCCTGACGGACCGGATCCGTGACGGCGGCAAAGATGTCGTCGCTGACGACAAGACCGCCGAAACGGGAATCGTCATCCATCTCCGGCAGCAAGTATTCCGGCACGCCGACATGATCGGAATAACCGATTTCACGCAGCCGGATGCCGGAATCCCGAAGTCGGTAAGAAGCGTAATCCCGGTTGCGGGTATAAGCTCTGTCGTTTTGCGAGGCAATGAGGACAAGGGCCTCCTCGCCGCTCGGCGGCTGTTCGTCAAACGGCAGTCCCGCCATCACGACGGCCGCCTTATAGTCGGAGAACGCGATCAGCGTCAACGGAATCTCCGATGGACCGGCCTGTGCGGATGCCGGTTCGGCATCCGTATATTTAACGCGAAACGATAGCGTTTCAAACGGTATTTTCCTCGACTCCAGCTCCTGCCGGATTTCGTTCAAATGCTGCTCTTCGGAGGTATCTCCCGTTTTGGCGAGATAACCGATGGCGGCCGGGAAGTCCTCGTTGAACTGCTTCGTGAGCACCGGAATGGAGGCGAATACGCCTACCGAGCAAAAAGACACGGCCAGCACGATCGTCACCATCGAAAACATCTGGGCATGATCCTTCAACCGGTACTGCAGGCTGGATAGCGAGATCAGCTTGGTTCTTCTCCAGGTGAACCGGCGGCTTTCTTTCAGCCTGCGGACGAGAGCAACCCCTAACTGCGAATAAATCAGATAAGTGCCGATCATCGTCATCAAGGTAACCGGGAACATGCGCAGCGCGAGGGTCGATGCGCTTGTCGTGGCTGCCAGGCCGTAGCTGACAAGCAGCAGGACAGCCGCCAATATGGATAACCACGGCGATGTTCTGGGCGCGGTTTTCGGCCGCTGTCCGGACTGGAACAAGTCGATGAGCGCTTTGGGCCGCAGCAGCCAGGACGTGCACAGCGAGATGATGAGGAACAGCAGCGCGTAACTCGCGATCGTCAGCCCGAGCGGGCGCAGACTCAGCCGAAACGGCAGGGGCGGGACTCCGAGAAAGGCCGAGCCTGCCATCAGGAACAGCTTGCCTGTAATGATGCCGAACAGGATGCCCGTGGCGATCGCGCTTACGCCGATGATCATATTTTCAAGAAACACCATCTTGTTAAACTGGCGGTCCGTCATGCCGTGCATGAACAGAATGCCGAACTCGCGCTTGCGGGTCTTCAAGAAAGCCCCGACGGAATACAGCACGAAGAAAAACGAGAATACGTACATAATCAGCTCAGCGCTAACCATCGCCTGGATCACGACCGGATAGAACATCTCGTCCGTGATGGAAGGGTGAAACAGGAACAGCGCGCACACAAAGAAAATCATGACGGAGAATGCGCTGCTTAAGAAATAGGCCGCGTAGGTCCGCTTGTTCCTCAGGACATTCCTAAAAGCGAATTGTCGAAAGGTCATGACTTCCTCCTCCCAGCAGCGCCAGCATGTCGATGATTTTCTGGAAAAAGGCTTGGCGGTTGTCACCGCAATACATTTCATTATATAGTTGACCGTCCTTGATGAACAAGACGCGGTCACAGTAGCTGGCTGCCACCGGATCGTGAGTGACCATGAGAATCGTTGCGGAAGCTTCTTTGCTCGAAGCGGAAAGCGTCTGCATCACTTCTTTGGAGGCTCTGGAGTCCAGGTTCCCCGTCGGCTCGTCAGCCAAAATCAGGGAGGGCTCCTGAATGAGCGCCCTCGCGATGGCGGTGCGCTGCATCTGCCCGCCGGAAATCTCATAGGTGTGCTTGTGCAGAATGGACCCGATCCCGAGCCGGTCTGCGATCCGGTTCAGCCGGATGCCCATTTCGTCCAGCGGCATGCCCTCCAGCGTCAGCGGCAGGACGATGTTTTCCTCAACGGTCAGCGTATCCAGCAGATTGAAATGCTGGAAGACGAAGCCCAGCTCCCTGCGCCGAAACAGAGCCGTATCGCTCCTGCCGAGCAGATGGGGATTGCGTCCGCCTATGATCACTTCCCCGGCCGTGGGCTGATCAATGGTCGCAATCAGATTGAGGAGCGTCGTTTTTCCGCTGCCGGAAGGTCCCATAATACCGACGAATTCGCCTTTGGAGACGTTGAAGTGAATATTGTTCAGCGCTTGGAACGCCACTTTGCCCTCATAGATTTTGGATAGATGCTTGACGCTCAGGATGGGCATATCTTCACTCCTCTATAACGATGTTATCATTGTAAAAGATTCGTTTGCGTCCATGCCATATTCGTAACTTACAGTTACCTTACAACCTTGTAAGGTTTCTTTTGCCCGCGTAAGCAGATCGGGAATAAGCCGCAGCGGACTTAAATAGCTTGTACTGCCGAACCCTGCCATCTGCCGGTGGAATTCATTGTGCGATATGGCCCGCAGCATCCGCAAAAATGATGCGGACCGTCGTTCCTTCATCGACCTTGGATTCGATTTCGAAGGCATGTCCAAGCTTGTCGCATATTTGTTTGACCAGAAACAGGCCCATGCCTGTCGATTCCTGGAATCGGCGCCCGTTCTCTCCGGTGAAATAAGGATCGAACACCCGCGGGAGATCGCTTTGGGGAATGCCGATGCCTTCGTCCCTTATCTCAAGCACGACTTGATTCTCCCGGGTGTAGCCGTTGAAAAAGAGGGTGCCTTGTTCCTTCAGCGTATATCGAACCGCGTTGGTCAGCAGCTGCGTCAGCACAAAAGAGAGCCATTTCTCGTCCGTGGCCACCGTTAATCCGGAATCGATCCGGATGGACGGGTACATTCTCCGCCGGATAAACAGCCGCTTTTGCTCGGACGTGACATTTCGGACGATTCGCTGAAGCGGCAGGTTTTCCACATGGAAATCGCGCTCGAACGTATCGAGCCTGGCGGTATACAGCACGAGATCGAGCCCTTTTTTGAGGCGGTCCAGCTCGTCGCCGATCGCGGCAAAACGGGGGTCGTCATCATCCTGGAGAATCAGGTGAATGACCGAAATCGGCGTTTTCATCTGGTGGGCCCATTGGTTGATGAACTGCAGATGGCCTTCAATTTTATGCTTATAGTTATGCAGATCCGTGGTGTAATGCCGGAACTGGGTTTTCAGCAGCTGATGAAGCGCTTCGGCGAGCGGGGTGTGGGAGGATTCTGCCGAGGATTCGCCTGTGAGGGATTCTCCCGGGAGCGGCTGCTCCAACCGTTTATAGAAGGAACGGTTGGCAATGAAACGGAAGGCGAGATAGCCGACGAGCAGCAGCAAGCTGATGATGCCCGCGTACAGGCTGACCGTCAAATTGCGATAACCGTCCAGCCTATAGATCAGGGTAACGACAAGAAGCTGGGCGATGTAGACAATCATTAAGGGACGCTGTTCTTGCAAAAATAGTCTCATGCTTCGTCCCTCCAGCTCGGTACCAGTCGGTAGCCGCGCCCGCGCACGGTTTGAAGGCCATCCTCGATTCCGAGGGCGGCAAGTTTCTTACGGACGCGGGTGATGTACACATTCAGCGTATTATCGTCCACAAAGGCCTGATCATCCCATATTTTCTCCAGAAGCCGGTCCCTGCTGACGATCTGCTTGGGCTTCTTCATTAACTCGTCCAATATTTTGGCTTCGGTATGGCTGAGCTCCGCTTGGGTCGGTCCGAGCGAAACGGAGAGACGCTCAACGTCAAGCGTGAGTCCGGCGATGCTGAGGACCCGCTCATTCTGACCGGCAGCATAGGACCCGTAGGCCCGCCGGAGCTGGCTCTTGATTTTGGCCATGACGATCTCGTAGTCAAAGGGTTTGGTTATATAATCATCGGCACCGTTCTCCAGCGCCATCACCTGATCCATTTTCCCGTCGCGGGCCGAGATGAAGATGATCGGGCAGGTGGAGAGGCTGCGGAACTGCCGGCACCAATAATAGCCGTCGAATTTAGGCAGATTGATATCCAGAAGCACAAGATGAGGGTCATACGATTCAAATTGATCGCGCACCGTCTCGAAATCATGAACGGACTGCGTCGCATAACCGAATTTATGAAGATATTCTTTCAGCAGGCCGACCAGCCCGGCATCGTCTTCGACAATGAAAATTTTGAACATATCGATCATAGTCCCTTCATTTGACATTCTCGTACCGTCTGTATTGTACCAAATTGTCAGGATATAAGGAAAAATTGCGTGAGCGAAGACAGCGGGGCTTAGGAAAGCTCGGGAGCGAATGTCTCGCTTTGTTAAGCGATCCCTCCGAAAAATAATCTTGACGCTTGTGCCATCAGCTGATAATATACTTGATAATTCCAATCGAATAACTATGATAAATAAATTTGAATCGACCAGTCTGCTGGAGATCATGAGCATCCTTCATGATCTCCTTTTTGTCGTACGGACCTCGATTTACTATCAACCAAGGAGCGGGGGGATCAACGATTGCGTGCACAGGATGAATTGAAACTGACGGCGGATGTCCTCGTCATTGGCGGCGGTCCCGCAGGGGCTTGGGCAGCCTGGAGCGCGGCGTCCCAAGGTGCCAAAGTCATATTGGCCGATAAAGGGTTTCTGGGCTCCAGCGGGGCAACGGCACCCGGAGGAACCAATCTGCTATATTTGCCCCCTGACCATAAGCTGCGCGATGAAGCCGTGGCCCAGCGGATGAAGGAGGGCGGTTATTTATCGGAACCGGATTGGATCCATCGCGTGCTGGATCAGGTATACATCAACCTGGAACGCGTGGAGGCATGGGGATACCCGTTTCGCCGCGATGAGAACGGGGTCCCCATGCGAGACCATTTGCAGGGCCCGGAATATATGAAGCTGATGCGAAGCGCGGTCAACCGGGCGGGTGTACGGATCATGGATCAGTCCCCGGCGCTCGAGCTGCTTGCCGACGAGCATGGGGTCGGAGGAGCACGAGGCATATGCAGGCAGAAGAACAAGAATTGGGAGGTACGGGCACAGTCGGTTGTCATAGCTACCGGCGGCTGCGCCTTTCTGAGCAAGGGCCTTGGCTGCAACGTGCTCACAGGCGAAGGACTGCTCATGGCGGCGGAGCTTGGCGCCGAGCTATCCGGTATGGAATTCAGCCGCCAATATGCGCCGAGCGCGGCGTTTGGCACGGTGACCCGGGGGCGGCTTCTCAACTGGGCGACGTATTATGACGAAGACGGGAATACGCTGTACAGCCCCGGAGGGCCCAGGCCGCATGATTTTCTGCCGACGATGCTCCGCAAAGGACCGGTATATGCCATGCTGAATCATGCCGACACGGAAGAGAAACGGCGCATTTTAAGGCAATCGCACGCCATCTTCTTTGTTCCGTATGATCGGGCGGGAATCGATCCCTTTAAGGAGCGTTTTCCCTTGACCCTCCGCTATGAAGGGACGGTCCGCGGAACCGGAGGCATCCGGATCACCGGCGAAGATTGCGCGACGACGGTACCGGGTCTGTACGCCGCCGGCGATGCCGCAACCCGGGAGCGGGTGACCGGTGCCAAGTCGGGCGGAGGGGCTTTTAATGCCTCTTGGGCGATTTGCTCGGGAACGTGGGCTGGCGAATCGGCGGCGAAGCATGCGCTGAGTACGCGTTCTTCTGCGGACGGCCGTCGCCTGCAAGGTGCGGGGCGGGCCGGAATGTCCTATCCATCCGCAGCACATGGGCAGGGAATGGATGCATCCGGCCTGATTCAATCGGTACAGCGGGAGGTGTTTCCGCTGGATATCAATTATTTTCGCAGCGAACCGGTCCTGCAGCAATCGCTCGAACGGCTGAACGGGCTATGGCCGGAAGTGTACGCGAAGGTAACCGGGGGTTCGCGCGAGCGGATCAAGGCAAGGGAAGCGGCGGCCATGGCGGCAACGGCAAGATGGATGTATGCGGCTGCGCTGACCCGGCGGGAAACCAGAGGGATGCATACCCTTCTGGAATACCCGGATCTCAATCCGGACCAGCAGCATCGTCTGACCGTAAGGGGGATCGATCATATCCAGGTATATCCTGAGGGGCGGCCGCCCCGGCAGGCAAGCCGAGGTACCATGGACGCTTGCCGACACTATGGCGGTTCAAGAAATAGGAGCAGTGAAGCCGTGGGGGCTGCTGCCTGGATCGCGGCAGCGGCCGGGGAGGTGGAAGGCTCATGATCGAGGTTGTCAGTCAGCAGCGGTGCATCGAGTGCGGCCTGTGCGTCAAGGTCTGTCCGACCAATGTATTCGACCGGACGGAGACGGGGCTTCCGGTCATTGCCCGTCAGGAGGATTGCCAGACCTGCTTTATATGCGAGGCTTATTGTCCTGCCGATGCTCTGTATGTTTCTCCCTTTGCGGATATGGAGCAGAAGGTGACGGAAGAAGAACTGATCGCGGTAGGGATCATCGGAAGCTGGAGGGAGACGGTCGGCTGGGGACGCGGGCGGACCCGGCTGGCCGAGATCGACGAGACCCCGTTCATCGATCGGATTCTCCCCCGGCGAAGTTAAAGCAGGAACTAAACCAATAGCATTCATACTGTCAACCATTCTAATGGAGACATTCCTTCGGTTTTTCGAAGAATGTCTCCTTTTGTATTCGAGGAGAGAGGTGCGCTTATGAAACGGGTTTGGCTGATGTTCAGGTTAGATGATGAAAGCTTTGCGTTTCCCGAGCCGGAGCGTGATCGCAATGAGTGACCATGCACGATTGTACCGGCACGACCCTCCGGCTCCGGTCCACGGCAGCGAGTCGCTGGTACCGGAGCCCGCCGCCGGGCAGCGGCAGAGGCTCTCCCCGGGCGAAGCAGGTGCCGGGATATGGAGGAAGTCGCTGGGCACCTTTGCTGCGGGCGCGGTTCTTCCCGTGTCGCTGCTGGTTTTATGGCAGGTGCTCGGCGACCTTGGTTACATCTCGGAGCTGCTCTTCCCGACGCCGCTTCGCATTGCGGAGGCTTTTGTCCACTTGGCGGGCTCGGGTGACCTTGTCGGTCATGTGCGGATCAGTTTGGTTCGTGCCGCGGCGGGTTTCGCCCTTGGAGGGGCTCTCGGCCTAGCCTTCGGTATTCTGGTCGGGGTATTCCGCATATCCGAGCGGGTGCTCGATCCATCCATTCAGATGGTCCGCATGATTCCGCATTTAGCGGTTGCGCCGCTGTTCGTGCTTTGGTTCGGAATCGGGGAGTCGTCCAAAATACTGCTGATCGCCAAAGGGGCTTTCTTTCCGCTCTATATCCAAACCTATCTGGGCATCCGCGGCGTGGATAACAAATGGTTCGAAGTAACAAGGGTTCTGGGTTTCACGCGTATCCAGCAAATCTTCAAGCTGGTCATTCCGTCCTCCCTGCCGCATATCTTCCTCGGGATCCGGCTGTCCCTCGGGCTGGCCTGGCTCGGGCTGGTCGTTGCCGAGATCATGGGCTCCACGTCCGGCATCGGCTATTTGATGACGGATGCCAGACAGTTCAGCAAAACCGCAACCGTGTTCGTGTGCATCGTCCTGTTTGCCGTCATCGGCAAAGCAGCAGACGCCGCGGTTAGGCTGATGGAGCGCAGGCTGCTGAAATGGAACGACAGCTATGAGGGCTAAAGCACGGCTTCTGATTCCAAGAGAGAGGAGGAGACACGATGAATAACGCGAACGAACTTGCGCTGCCTGCGGCGGGGCAGCCACCCGCTGTATCGCAGCCGCCCGATCCTGCTGCCGCGCGTTCCAATCGCCGGCGTGCATCCTTACTACGGGCCATTGTGCTCGGATCGGCCCTTCCGGTTCTGGTGCTGGCCATATGGCAGTTGGCAGGCAATCTTGGCTGGATCGATGCGTTCTTCCTGCCGACGCCGGCAGCGATTTTCGAATCCCTCTGGAATCTGATCGCCTCGGGCAAGATGGCGACCCATCTGGGCATAAGCATCGGCCGCGCCGCTGCGGGCTTCGCCCTGGGAGGCAGCCTGGGCTTGATATTCGGCCTGCTGACGGGCTTCTCGCGCAAGTCGGAAATATTCCTGGATCCGACGGTGCAGATGCTGCGGATGATCCCCCATTTGGCGATCGCCCCGCTTATTATTTTGTGGTTCGGATTCGGAGAAACGTCGAAGGTGCTAATCATTGCGAAGGGAGCTTTTTTTCCGCTGTACGTCAATACGTTTCTCGGCATCCGGAGCGTCGACAAAAAGCTGTTCGAGGTATCGAGGGTGCTGCAGTACAGCCGGGTTCAGCAGATCATCAAGCTGATCATCCCGTCTTCGCTGCCTAACCTGTTAATGGGACTCCGCTTATCGTTGGCGGTATCCTGGCTCGGGCTCGTCGTTGCGGAGCTGATCGGTTCGCAGTCGGGGGTCGGGTTTCTGATCAATCTTGCCAAGCAATCCTCGTTAACGGAGCAAATTTTTGTGGGTGTATTGGTTTTTGCCGTCGTCGGCATGATGGTGGATCTGTTCGTCCGTTCTCTGGAACGCCGCTTGCTGAAGTGGCGGGATAGCTACAAGGGATGATCCGGCTTCGTGAATGAGAGAACAGAGGGACAATGATGATTAGGAGGGGAACATGCATGAGTTCACGTATTCAAGGCAGCACGCTTCAGTTGGAAACGGATGTGCTGGTCATTGGCGGTGGCCCGGCCGGAGCCTGGGCGGCTTTAACGGCCGCGGCGAAAGGCAGCAATGTCGTGCTGGCGGATAAGGGCTTCTGTGGATCAAGCGGGGCAACGGCGCCGTCGGGCACGGGCGTATGGTACGTGGAGCCTGAAGGGCGGCAGCGCCAGGAAGCGAAGATGAGCCGGTATTTTATGGGCGGACGCTTAGCCGAGAATGATTGGATGGATCGGGTCCTGGATCAAACCTACGAGAATATGAACCGCCTTGGCGGCTGGGGGTATTCGTTCCCGGTCGATCCGGATGGCGGCATATTCCGGCGCGGCTTGCAGGGACCGGAGTATATGCGTCTCATGCGCAAGCTGGTGAAAAGAGCCGGCGTCAAAATACTCGACCACAGCCCTGCGCTGGAACTTCTGGCGGATGAACACGGAGTGGGGGGCGCCGCTGGCGTAAGCACGCAGGGCGGCGATCCCTGGAGAGTCACGGCGGGTGCCGTAGTCATCGCAACCGGCGGCTGCGCCTTTCTGAGCAAAGCGCTGGGATGCAACGTGTTGACCGGTGACGGCTATCTGATGGCGGCCGAGGCCGGGGCCGAAATGTCGGGCATGGAGTTCTCCAACGCCTACGCCATATCGCCAACGTTCTCCTCGGTGACCAAAACGGCGTATTACCGTTATGCAAGCTTTTACTACGAGGACGGCACGGTGGTAGAGGGAGCGGGCTCGACCAAAGGACGTTCCGTCATTGCCAAAAAACTGCTGGAGAACCGACAGGTATATGCCCGATTGGATCAGGCGCCCGCCGATCTGCAGCCGCTGCTCCGGGTGGGGCAGACGAATTTTTTCCTGCCGTTTGACCGCATGGGCATCGACCCGTTCAAGGATATGTTCCCGGTAACGCTTCGGCTCGAAGGGACGGTGCGCGGGACCGGTGGCATTCATATCGTGGACGAAACGTGCGCCACGAAGGTCCCCGGCTTGTATGCCGCCGGAGACGCCGCAACGCGGGAGCTGATCTGCGGCGGATTCACCGGAGGCGGCAGCCACAATGCCGCCTGGGCGATGTCTTCCGGCAGCTTTGCGGGCGAAGGCGCGGCGGACTATGCCAAATCGCTGGGACGGCATGCCGCTAGACGCGAGGTGCACGGATTGTCTTCGGCTCCGCTCGTGTCATCCGGTACCTACGGATCGCTGCAGGAAAAGCCGCCGATTGCCGCGGAGGAATACATTCGGGCGGTGCAGGAAGAGGTCATGCCTTATGACCGGAACTTGTTCCGTACGGATGAGGGACTTCGGGATTCGTTGCAACGGCTCGACGGCGTATGGAAATCGATCCGGCAGGAACCCATCCATCTTGATTATCAGGCGGTGAAGAAACGCGAGGCAGCGGCCATGGCTGCAACGGCCCGCTGGATGTACCGCTCGGCGCAGGCCAGGACGGAAACGCGGGGAATGCATAAACGGGTTGATTATCCGGAGCTGGACGAGACGCAGCATTACCGCCTGATTACATCCGGGTTGGATGAAATCAGCGTCCGGGCGCAGCGCGTGAGCGAGGAGGCGGTTTCCCTTTGATTGAGCTGATCAGCGATGCCAGATGCGTGCAGTGCAATCTGTGCGTCTCCGTATGTCCGACCAACGTATTTGATAAAGTCGATAACGATGTGCCTGTCATTGCGCGCCAGAACGATTGCCAAACCTGTTTTATGTGCGAGCTCTATTGTCCGGCGGACGCGATGTACGTCGCGCCTCATCCGGACCGGCTCAGCGGGCTAAGCGAGGCGGAGCTGGAGCAGGCCGAGCTGTTGGGGGGCTACCGCGAGAAGGTGGGATGGGGACCCGGCCGAACGTCCATATCCAGCCATGCGTTTCTGGCTCAGCTCGCGAAGCGTTCTGTTCCTTGATCGTCAGTCTCCCCCCTTTTTCAGGCAGCTCCACTCTTCCCGTCTGCATGGGAAGCACGATCTGCGGGCTCATTGATGCCAGGGTTTGCCGGGGATTCCATGAAGCCCCGTAAGAAGCAAGAGGCGTAAGAAGCGAAAGCGAGGCAATGTCATATCGAGATGGGATCTGTGAGGGGAGAGAAATCGAATGGAAAATCGAAACGTTAAAAAACACAAGCGAAAGCGATACGCGATTTTATTGACGCTGGTGGCGGCGGCGCTTGCTTTTTCACAGGGCTGCGGGACCAAAGATCAAATAACGGAGGCATCAAGCTCCGGCGTGCCGAAGACGCTCAATTACGGATATATAGGAACCAATGCCCTGAATGTGCCTGGAGGCGCCGAGGGCTGGGGGTTCCATAAGGGCATTATTCAGGAAGAGCTCAAGAAGCACGGGATTGAAACGGTAAACCTGACCGCCTTTCCGAACGGTCCGGATTTGAGCGAATCGCTGATCAGCGGTCGCCTGGACTTTGGCAGTTTGGGCGATACGCCGGCCATCCTGTCACGCTCAACGGGAGCGAAGACCAAGGTGATTACCCAAGGCTCGACCGACAGCATCGGGTACCTCGTGGCGAAGAAGGGTGGCCCGGCTTCCCTGGAAGAGTTAAAGGGAAGAACGGTAGCCACTCAAAAAGGTTCCTTCCACCACCGATACTTGGCCGGTCTTTTGAAGAAAGAGGGGCTGGCTGAGGATGTGAAGGTCATCCACCTGCTTCGCGTGGATGCGGAGGCTGCCCTGGCCCGCGGGGAAATCGACGCGATGACCAATACCGGCGTCTATACGCTCAAACAAATCGATGAAGGCTATACGCTGCTGGACGATGCCACCAAGCATCCCGAGCTGTATGGAACCAGCGTAACCGTAGTGTCGGAGGATTATCTGGCGAAATATCCGGATTTCGCCAAGGCGTGGAATGAAGCCCGTTCCAAGGCGCTAGAGGATTTAAAGCAGCATGAGGAAGAGTACTATGCGTTTCTGGCCGAATTGCAGAGCACGAAGGTGGAGTACGTGAAGAAGGTTAGCCCGATCGAGCTGATCAAAGAGGTTCCTTTTACCGAACAAGGGCTGCAGCTGCTGGAAGGAACGAAGGCCTTTCTGATCGAAGAGAAGCTGGCGGAAACCGATTTTGCATTGGACGATTGGCTGATCAAGCCTTAAACCAAGCCTTAGACCAAGCCGTATTACAATAACCCGCAAAGGGTAAGGAGAGATGATCGTATGACCAGACCTGATCCAACCGTAATCGTATCAGCCCTGTCGAAGAAGACGGTGGCGGAACAAACGCGCCGTCCCGAATATCCGGTGCATGCCCACTTTGTGAATCGATGGTCTTCGAGGGCCTTTGACTCCCGTCCGGTCGAAGAGGATGTGCTGTATACCGTCTTGGAGGCGGCCCGGTGGGCACCCTCCTCGGGCAACGGGCAGCCGTGGCGGTTTATCGTTGCCCGAACAGAGGAGGAGCGGGAGCGATTCCGGTCTTTTATCCGTCCCGGAAACCGCGTGTGGAGCGATCGCGCGCCGGCGCTTGTCCTCCTCGTTTCCTACACGCTGAATGCCAATGGGGAACCGAGCGGCAGCCACGCGTTTGATGCGGGGGCTGCTTGGGGAACAATCGCTTCGCAGGCTGCTTTGCTTGGGCTGAATACCCGCGCGATTGGCGGCTTCGACCATGAGCTTGCCCGCGAAGCCCTGCATATTCCGGAAGAATATGATCTGCATGCGGTCATAACGCTTGGATACCACGGGGATAAATCGGCGCTGCCGGAGACGCTGCAGGAACGGGAGGTCCCTACGGACCGACGATCCTTGAATGAACTGGTGCATGAAGGAGTATTTCAGGCTAAGGAATGATGCCCGGCCACTCCGCACGAAAAACTGTTCCTTGGTTAACCGTGCTGTCCACGCTCATTTGGCCGCCATGCGCGTTCATGATGGACTGGGTGATGGACAGTCCAAGACCTGCACCGCCGTGCTGCCGGGTCCGGGATTCATCGATGCGGTAGAACCGCTCGAACAGATGGGGCAGATGCTCCTTCGAAATCCCGGCTCCATTGTCGCTGACCAGCAGTACGGCATGGTCCTTGGTTTTATCCACCGCAACGGTAATCCGCCCTGTGTCGGAATCGGTATGCTGTACCGCATTATGAAACAGGTTGTAGATGACCTGCTTGATCTTGTCGGAGTCACACCGGCACAGCACGGCTGCCGCTTGAATCGTTACGTTTCTGCCTTGAGCGAGCATCCTGAGATGAGGCTCCATCTCAAGCAGCAGCCGATCCAGCCGGGTATCCTGCAGATGAAGCTCCGGCTTACGGTCAAGTTTGGCCAACAGAAGCAAATCCTCGACCAATTTCTTCATGCGCTTCGATTCGCCGTGCATGCTGGACAGTGCTGCATGGAGCTGCTCCTTGTTGTCGGCGGCGCCGCGGCCAAGCACCTCCAGAAAGCCGTGAATCGAAGTAAGCGGCGTGCGCAGCTCATGGGAAGCATCGGCAATAAACCTCCGCATCTGCTCTTTCGCCTCGCGTTCCGCTTCAAACGCTCCCTCAAGCCTTTTCAGCATGCCGTTAAACGATTGGGCCAAACGGTCAATCTCCTGCTGACCCTGCATGGCCGGAAATCGCTCCGCCAAGTTTCCGGCATCCGTTCGTTCCACTGTTTCGACCATTCGGCTCAGCGGGTTAAGCGTCCTGCGCAGCAATGGCAGGTACAATGCGATCCCGCCAGCCATGGCAAGCAAAGCCAGCACGGCAAATATCAGCAGCTGCCGCAGCAGAACGGCATGGAGCGGCTGCGTATCCATTCCAAGCTGCAGTATACCGGAAGGGCTGTTAGGGCTGCCGTAAGGGCGAAAGACAACGATCTGCTCGGTGCCTTGGGCATCGTCAGTCACTTCGTACGGAACGGGCCGACGCTCTTTGAATTGCTCCAGAATCGAGGTATAAGCCTCTGCTGCCAGCTGCGGAGCGGACAGACCGTTGTCACTGGCCAGGTCGGTGTAGCTTCCGTTCGTTGCGATCTTGGCAAGCGACATATTCGGCAGAAAGAGCAAAGGTCTATTCTCCTGGCGGGGCGTGCCCGCATGGGCGTCGTTATTCGGAACAGAAGGCCGGTTATGTTGCACGCGATCAGGCTCCCACATCTCCACGGGGATAGAACGGACCTGAAGCGAAAGCGCCTCGGCCTGATTGCGGAACAGGGCGTTTTTCATCAGTACATATTGCAGCGCCCCGATCAGCACGAGCAGAAGCGCCAAGACGAGAAGGGAACGCGACAGGAGCTGCGTGCGCAGAGACGTTGGCCGAGATGCGCGTATGCGGTTTCGGAAACTCATGGCAAATCCACCCGGTAGCCGGCTCCGCGAAGCGTGCGGATGACCCGATGCTCCTTGTCTCCGAGCTTCTCTCGCAGGGATCGGATATAGACCTCCACGATGTTATCCTCTCCCCCAAAATCATAATCCCACACAATATTCAATATGTTCGATTTGCTCAGAACGCTGCCGTGTTTGGTCACAAGCAGTTTGAGCAATTTATATTCCGTAGGGGAAAGCTCCAAGGCTTCCCCCAGGTATGAAATTTCTTTCTTGCGGTCATCGATGGTGAATGGCCCAAGCCGGATTTCGCCCAGCAGGCTCGGGAACTGATTGCGGAGCCGAGCTTGGATGCGGGCCAGCAGCTCTTCGAAACTGAAGGGTTTGGCCATGTAGTCGTCCGCTCCGGTCATAAGGCCCGTTACACGGTCATCGATCTCATCCTTCGCGGTAAGCATAATGACCGCAACATCCCTGCCTTCCTCCTTCAAGCGTCTGCACACCGCAAGACCGTCCATTCCCGGCATCATCACATCCAGAACGATGACATGCGGCTCGAAGCTGGCTGCTTCCCTTAACGCACATTCCCCATCGGAGGCCGTGCGCACCTCAAACCCTTCATTTTGGAGACCAAGCTCCAGAAATTGCAGTATGTGCGGCTCGTCATCCACAAGCAAAACGCGAATACGATGCATGGATCCCATGACACAAAACTCCTCTTCTTTCATTCCTTCAACTTTATCATACGTGCCGTAGCTGAATGAAATCTGAACGCGAACTGAAAATAAACTGAAAAATGATTCGCAAATATGCATTCTCAAATCAAGGAATTTAAGGATGTTGATATCTGTTCGGTTATCGTTGATACTATCTTAAAGCCAAGATAATCAATGCAGCACCTGTTCAAGATCCATCATGGATGGGTGAAAGGAGGAGACTGGACATGATAGGAAATGTATATCCACCCGAGAATCAGGGCAAGGGCTCACTCGATGGAGGAAGGATAACGGAGTTGAAGCCGATCGGTTTCTCCGGAGAAGGGTCAGCCGTGACCCGGGTAGGGCCGCTTTTCTATTGGTCCTGGTTTCGTTCGCCCGTCGAAGGCTATATCGCGCCTCATCCCCATCAGGGTTTTGAAATCGTGACTTATATGATTCAGGGAAAGTGCGACCATGAGGATTCGCATGGTACGCACAGCATAATAGGGCCAGGAGGCCTGCAATTGATGAGGGCCGGTTCCGGACTTACGCATGAGGAACTTCTGACCGGGCCGGATGCAGAAGGATTCCAAATTTGGTTTGAGCCGTATCTTCGCGATTCATTGAAGCAAAACCCTGCCTGTCGTCAGTATCGTCCGGACTCCTATCCGGTAACCCGTATCCAGGGGGGATTGGTCAAAACGATGATCGGCGGTTCCGCGCCAACCGATCTGTCCGTGGACGTGAGGATGCTGGATATTCAAATTCTGGCCGGGCACGAAGCACGATATGAACTGAAAACCGGCAGGCGTGCGGCTGCGCTTGCCGTAAGGGGAGCCGGCAGCTTTAGCACGGAAGAGGATAGCCTCCTGTTTCAACATCGGGACTTTATGGTAATCGATACGGTGCTCGGTGAGACGATAAGCCTTAAGGCGCAAGAGAATGTCAGGGTCATCCTGATTGACGTACCGGAAAACCCTGGATATCCGCTCTATTCCAAGCGGCCATAGGGTCAAAAGTTTACAATATTGTAGTGGAATGAAATTTAGAAGGTACGATAAACTAGAGTCTGTCAGATGGGGTATCCGTCTGTACAGGCTTTTTTTAAAAAGCGTGGCAGGGAACCAAAGGTCATCTTTCATGCAGCAATTGCAAGGAAAAACACATATATATGGTAAGCAGAAAGACCCAACAAAGAAATCCGGACTTCTTTAGGCCGGACCGGTTGGGTTATTTTGGCATGTTTTTTTGCTATAATAATCTATTTATACTAAATTCAAGTATAATAAGAGACTAAAGTCCTCCTCTTTACCAATAGTTGGCATGTGTTTTTGTGAGGATGGTAGCATGCGTCCCGAGACACAGCCTGTCTATAATGATTGCGGGATCACGAAAATGACATTTTCGTCATTCCACAATCAAACGAGATGGGGGAGATCGTTATTTTCTCGAAAAAAAGATTTAAACAATTGATGGCCGGAGCGCTGTTATCAGCAGCGGTTCTTGGTTCTTACGGATATGGGTCTGTGAATGAAGTGTCTGCTGCCAGCGTGCAGTCTGTAACCAAAGGTGTAGCAAGCTCGAATGTGTACATGCGCAATAAGCCTTCGACTTCGGGTAAAGTCGTTGACCGCGTGCATAAGGGTGAGCGCGTTCAAATTCTGGGCAAGAGCTCAAGCTGGTATAAGATCAAAACTTCGGACGGCAAGCAAGGATATGCTTCGTCTAAATATATTAACCAAAGCAGCGGATCTTCTAACACTTCCGGCAATTCGGGAAGCACGGCGCCTTCTGCGAGCGCAAGCGTTGAAAAAGTAATCAGTGCTGGCATGAAGTATCTGGGCACGCCGTACGAATTCGGTTCTAACCGCAATTCAACGAGCACCTTTGACTGCTCGGCATTTGTCCGCCGCGCATTCATGGACGGTGCTAACATTACGCTGCCAAGCGATTCCCGGAAGCAAGGGCAGTACGTCAAAGATAAAGGAACGGCTGTATACAACGTCAATCAATTAAAGCGCGGGGATCTGGTATTCTTCATGAGTTACCGAGGTTCATCGGCATCCGCTTATGCCGGATTGGACAAGTCCAAACAGCGGATTACGCACGTAGCGATCTATCTGGGAGACAACAAGCTGCTGCATACGTACTCGAAACAATCGGGCGGCGTCCTCGTAGGTAACTTCGGCGATTCTTGGAAACACCGCTTCATGCACGGCGGAAGCGTACTATAAAACATCGTTCCATGGATAAGATTCATCCATGGTTAGAATAAAAACAGAAGGACTGTCCGGTTGGGAGATCTGAACGATCTTTGACGGGCAGTCCTTTGTGTTATGCGATTTGCATTTCGCTCTCGATTTCAGTAAGGTGGACAGTAGGAACGGGACAACAGCATGAAGACAGGAAACAGGAGGGACGATGATGAACGGTGGGCAGCGTTCCAATATCAGACCGGGGCTAGAGGTTGATATCGTACTGAAGCAGGACCAGAGAACGGGCAAATTAACCCGCGGCGTGGTCAAAGATATTTTGACCAATTCGCCCAACCATCCGCACGGCATTAAAGTACGTCTTCAGGACGGCCAAGTGGGACGGGTAAAGAACATTTACGAGACATAACATTCGATGCAGTCCGAGACTGCGGCCATAGGCTGCGGGATATAGCAAACCAAAAGCCGCATCCAAAACTTCGCAAATCTGAGGAGTTTTGGATGCGGCTTTTTTGCATTTCTATGCAACATTGCTCCCAATCCATCCGTCTGGAGGTTGAGGTGAACAAAAAAGATGAGAAGATACCTTTATATGGGGTTTATCTTGATGTTGATGTTAACGGGCTGCGCGAAGCAGGAGATGCAGGGGGCAGATCCGACTGGACCTTCATTGAATAAAGCTGCCAGGGGAAATCAGGCGGAAATTACCGACGGGGACTTCGTGTATCGACTCGTTAGCGAGAAAGAAGAGTATGAACAGGGAGATCAAGTTCAAGTATACGGGGAGCTGGAGTATATCGGCGAAGAGGATGAGATTACGATCGGCCATGCGGCCTCCGCTTTTTATTTCCCGATGAAAGAGCTCACAAGAGACTACAACATCAGTTATGCCATGAACGAGCCCTATATTACAACCAAGCTGAAAAAGGGCGAGCCGCTGCGCGAATATTACAAAATCGGCGGTGGATACGACAGCAGGGACGACAAGACATTCAAAGATTTCATCCGTTCGCTGAAGGATGGTTTTCCGGGCGGGCGCTACGTCGTCTACGGATCCGCGGATTTCGTGATTGATTCCATGTCGCAGGGCGCGAGTCAGAGCGGTTCGAACGGGGAAGAGCCAAAGCGCTATAAGATACAAGCCGAGATCGAATTCAGCGTAAACGAAGAGAAGGAATAAAGCAATAGAGGGGGTAACCCGCAGATTCTAGGAACCTGCGGGTTACCCCTTTTAGCATGCTTATTGGAAGCCTTGGCCCTGATGTGTGTTAGGAAAACCTTGTTGGCCGTATGAAGGCTGAATATGCTGTGTTTGGTTGTGGGCTTGTACGGAATACTCCACTTGTTTAACGATCTGGGAGATTTGCTGATACTGCTGCATCGCCTGTTGATGGCCTTGAAGGGCCGTTTGGATCATCTGCGCCGCTTGACGCTCACGCTGAGCGAGTTCCTCGAGTCGGGCCGCATTTTGCTGCTCTTGCTGCATCAGCTGCTGGTACATAGCGGAGCCCTGCTGCGTTTGCTGGGTCAGCTGCTGAAGAATTTGCTCGCACTGACGAATTTGCTGCGAAATTTGCGAGTTGTTGTTATTCATTGGATACATGGTTGTGTATTCCTCCTAAGAATTGTGGTTTCAATCCTTGGTTAGTGTACGGAGAAATACGTCAAATCATCCTGAATTATAATGTCAGTTGGCCTTCCAATATATGGACGAATTCCTCCAAAAAGGCTTGATCCTCTTGGTCGAAACGGTTCTTTAGCGGACTGTCGATATCCAGAACGCCATATAATGCGCCATCCACCATCATGGGCACCACAATCTCGCTGTTCGAAGCCGCATCGCAGGCAATGTGCCCCGGGAACTCATGGACGTCGGCTACAAGCAGTGTCTGCTGTTTAGCCGCAGCGGTTCCGCAAACTCCGCGATTCATCGGAATCCGGATGCAAGCGGGCAGTCCTTGGAATGGCCCGAGCACCAGCTCTTTGCCATCATAAAGATAGAAGCCGACCCAATTCGTATCGGACAGGAACTGCTTGAGCAGCGCAGATGCATTGGACAAGTTGGCAATGGCATTCGGCTCGTCGTGGATAAGTGCTTTCAACTGATTCAGGACCTGGGCGTATTGCTCGCTCCTAGTGCCTTCATAGGGTGTGTTTTGAAACATCGGATATCCGCCCTTCCTTCATTTTTCGTTGATTCATTCACCTTAGTATAAGTATATGATATTCGTCAAGGGACAAGCCATGGGAAGAAGGGCTTCGGCGAATCCGGCTGATTCCTGACCATGTCGCAGGGGTAATGTATGACATGACAGGTATCAATTCAATCAGGTGGAGGGAGAGAAGATCGAATGCGCGCAGACGTTCAGAATTTGTTTATCGGTATTCATATGCTCTATCACGCCCATGAGCGGGACCTTACGATCAGCGAGATGCAGCCCGAGCTGGAGCGTCATGGATATAAGGTCGGCGACCGGGAGGTTAAGCATGAACTCGAACGCTTGACCGAGGAGAACTTCCTGACGGCGCACGGTGAGGGGTACAGCCTCACGGGAGCCGGGATCGAGGAGTTCAAGGAAATCCAGATCAGGCTTAAGGAGCTTTGCGATGAAGTGCTTAAACCGGTGAACCCGAAAAAGGCCGATTCCATGGCGTAGGGCAGATAACAGCATAACAATTGAAAAAAGCCCCCGACTCACGCAGATCCAGCGTGCAGTGCGGGGGCTTTTTGAGCCGCCGTCCTATACTGTCTCAAGGGATCCGTCCAGCTCCAGTTGGAAGGTGCTTTGGGCTGGCGCTGCTTCCGGCTGCGCTGCACGGGCAGCTTCCGGCAGCGGTGCCTGGACGGGTTGATCTATATGTTCACGAAGGAAAGAGTGCACGCCTTCCCGATATTGCTCGGGATCCACATGATAAGCGTTCGCATGGATAGCGCCTTCGATAAGAAGAAGTTTTTTCGGGTCCGGTTTGGCTTCGTACATCTCGATGCTCATTCGGGTAGGCACGTAATTATCCTTGGTGCCATGGATGAACATAACCGGAAGCGTGCTGTTCCGAACAGCACGGATCGGGCTGACCTGATCGAGGCTGAACCCGGCTTTACGCCGAATTCTGGCGTTCACCCAGGACAGGAACGGCACGGAGGGGATTTTGTTGATGCGCGTGAGCTGATGCCGCATTAAATCCGTCAAATCGGAATACGGGCAATCCGCGATGACAAGCTTGACCTGCGGATCAGCGATGGATAAATACTCCAGCACGGTTCCGCCTCCCAGCGATTGTCCATGAAGCCCGATCGCCACATCCTCGCCGTATTTGCAGGTAATCCAGCGCACCCATGCCTGCACGTCGTGTTTCTCATAATAACCGTAGGTGGTATAGCGTCCTTCGCTTCGTCCATGCCGGCGCTGATCGATCAGGAGCACGTTGTACCCCTCTTCCGTAAACAAATCAATGAATTGGGTGGATACGGCTCGCGAACCGGTATAGCCGTGGGCAAGAAGCATCCAGTGCTTGGAGCCGGGATTGTTTAGAATGGCTGCGCCGCACAGCTTCAACCCGTCAAAGCTCTTGATCGCCACTTCGTTCTTTTGAAGCGATTCATATTTCTCTCTGCTGTACAGTCCGGCTTTTTCCAGCACCGTGAACAGCTTGAGGTCATTCTTTACGCGCATCCGCGTAATCTGCAGATATCCGATTTGCGTAATGGCAGCGGCAATGACAACGACGGTGAACAGCAAGACAATCGCGATATACATACTCAGATGACTTCCTCCTTCTTCCGCACTGTACAAGGGAGCCGTGACAAGCATATTGACGGAAGCCTCCCGAATCCATCAATATATATACATCCAGCTCTAAGATGTTGATGGGGGACCAGGATACGGATTGATTTTCGCTATACTCTTTTATACACGCACATAGTATCACCGGAAACAGCCGATGCAAGTCAGTTTTTTTGCGAGAGGGTGGAATACCATATACAGATGCGAAGGAATCGTTCCGGGAATGAAGGGGCGGCGGATCCGGCTGCGAAGGATGGAGAGGGAGGATGCGGAAGCGATGCTGGGCTGTTGGTCCGATCCCGCCGTAGCCGCCTTTCTGGATATGCCCGTCATGGATTCAGCAGAGGAGGCAAAGGCACTGATTGAGTGGCTGCAACGGCTTGCCGAGCAGGACGAAGCCATTCGCTGGGGCATCGAGATCACCGAAACAGGCCGATTGATCGGCAGCTGCGGATTTAATATTTGGCAGCTGGAGGGCGCGTTCAAGGGCGAGTTTGGGTGTGAGCTGGCAAGCCGTTATTGGGGGAAGGGCTATATGACCGAGGCGGCCGAGCTGGTTGCGGCTTTCGGGTACGCGTCCATGGGACTAAACCGAATCGAGGCTTTCGTCGATTCAAGAAATGAGCGTGCATGCCGATGGTTCGCGAAGCACGGTTATATGCGCGAAGGAGTGCTTCGCGATTATCGCCATACGTCCGGCGGTTATGTCGATGCCGTCGTTTTTTCGCGATTGAGAAAAGATTGGAACACGCTATAAGAGAGGCAGTTGGTGGAATATGCTGATTCAATATGAGAAGGGCGGCACGCTTCTTCATCGATATGATCCTTTGAGCAAGCTGGTGATCTTGTTCTGTACAGCGGTAATCGCCATGCTGCTCGACCAAGCCTGGCAGCAGGCGTTGTTTCTCCTGTTATGCATCGGCCAAGCCCGATTCGCCGGCCGGGTGTCTTACAAGCGTCTGCTGGGAGGGATCCGGCTCATTGCAATCGTTGCGGTACCCTACTTCATTCTGACCAGCTTGACGGTCCAAGGGGACACCGTATGGCTGCAGTGGGGGCCCATCGCCCTGACGGTTGAGGCTCTGAACGCCGCGGGTGCCATGTCGCTCCGGATGTTTACGTTGTTTCTGACCTCGATGGCGTATATCTTGACGACGGATCCGAGAGAACTGGTTGCCGAGCTGACCAGACGTCTTCGAATCCCTTACCGGTTTGCGTTTGGCGTATCCGCTGCGCTGACCTTCATTCCGCTGTTGGAGGAGGAGGGTGCCCATATTCTGGCTGCCCAGCAGGTAAGGGGCCATCGACCGCCCAAGGGACTCGGAAGCCGCATCGGCTACGGATTGAAGTTTGTTTCGGCTGTCCTGCTTAATGCGCTGCGTCGTGTTCAGCAAACGGCGGGCGCAATGGAATCCAAAGGATTTGGCGCATATCCGGACCGAACCTATCGCACGGAGGTTAACATTCCTTCATGGGCGGTCGCATCGGCAGTTATGTATGTACTGGCAACGGTTTTCGTGTGGTGGATTGCCTGAATTGTTAACCTGAATCAACAAAAAATGGGTTGACGCTAAGAGCGGAAGTGTGCAAAATATGAAAAGAAGCGTTGACGAACGCTAGCACAGCCGCCGACGGCGGCTTGTATGAAGGAGGACTACCTTTGAATTCATCATCACAGAAAAAATGGTTTGCTTTTACGACGCAGGAGATTATCCTGATGGCGATGCTTGCTGCCGTTAATGCCGTTCTCACCGTATACATAGGGCCGGTTAACAAGCTGTTGAACAGTCTGGGCGGACCCATCGCCACTTCGACGACGACGGGAATCTACATGGTTTATGGACTCTTGGCTTACTACATCATTCGTAAACCGGGAACGGCGGTTGTCACGTTTGCGATCGGCGGCACGATTCAGGCTCTGACCGGTACGGTATACGGCATTGCTTCGTGTTTTGTGGCCGCAGGCTGCTACATGATCGTGGCGGAGACGATTTTCGCGATCTACCGATACAAAAAATGGAGCGTCGGCGCTCTCATGCTGGTTGGCGGGGCGATGGTACCGCTCTGGTTCCTGTTCGCGGCCAACATGTTCGGGTATACGTCCTGGCCGATCGAAGTGCTTGGCATTGCGCTGGCGGTGCGTATTCTGAGCGGCGTTCTCCTCTGCGGCCTGTTAACCAAGGTTTTGGGAGAGGCGTTAGTGAAGACGGGCCTGCTTCGCCGTTTCGCCGTCTCCGTTAAGGGATAGCCCGATGTCGGGAACAAGGGTGTCATGCCGGGGACTGGGATTCCTCTATGACGGAGAGGAACGTCCGGTTATCCACGATATGAATCTGGACATAGCGGAGAACGATTGGGTCGCGATTCTTGGTGCCAGCGGCAGCGGGAAGTCGACGCTGTGCCAGCTGTTATGCGGCCTTCTTCCGCGGAGCGGCGGAGGCGCAAGAACAGGGGAAGTGCTGCTGGACGGCATGGATCCTGCAGCGGCGCCGATAGCCGACGTAGCGGATGCGGTCGGGGTGCTGTTTCAGGATCCGGATGCCCAGCTCGTTCAGGGGATCGTAGAGGACGAAGCGGCCTTCGGTCCTGAAAATATGCGGGTTGCGCCTGCGGAAATCGAGCAGCGGGTGGTGCAGTCCCTTTCGGCGGTCGGGCTGCTTCACCGGCGGACCGATCCGGTGCGCAGCCTGTCCGGCGGACAGCGGCAGCGCACGGCCTTGGCCGCGGTGCTGGCGCTGCGCCCGCGGCTCTTCGTCTTCGACGACGCCTGCGCCAGCCTGGATGCCGCGGCGCAGGCGAACTTCCTGCAGCTGTGCCATAAGCTGCAGGCGGAGGGCCGGACGCTGATCACCGCGTCCGGCCGCTTTGACGATGTCGCGCGCGCCGCGGGGCGCGTCATCGTCTTGGACGGCGGCACCGTCGTGCAGGACGGGCCGCCGGAGGAGCTGCTGCACCGCTGCGGGGAGCAGCTGGTGCAGCTGGGCTTGCTGCCTCGGCCCGCAGGCGAGGCAGCGAGTGCCGCCGCCGGGGACAAGCCTGTCCCGGCAACAACTCCCCCGCATCCGGCAGCGCGCCATGCGGAATTGCCGGTCCCCGCAGGTTCCGCGCCTGCGGCGGTATCCCATGCGGGCAAGCCAGTTCCTGCAGATTCCGTACCTGCGGCGGAATCCCGTGCAGAAGGCGCCAGGCTGTCTGCCGTCTCCCCGCTGCTCCGGATCGATTCGCTGACGTTTGCGTATCCCGGCGGCCGGGAGGCGCTGCGCGACATCGATGCGAAGATTGATCCCGGCGACTGGGTGCTGCTGACGGGGGAGAACGGATCGGGCAAAACGACGCTCAGCCGCCTGATCATGGGCCTGCTGCCGGCTCCGGCAGGCAGCATACGCTGGCAAGGGGAAGATACGAAGGGAATGGCCGTCTACCGCAGGGCCGAGTCGATCGGCTACGTGTTCCAGCAGCCGGAATATATGTTTACGGCCCCGAATGTTTGGGAGGAGCTGATCTACAGCCTCCATGGCGGGATGTCCGTGAAGAAGCGTCCGGAACTGACGGCCGGCCAGCAGCAGCGGGCGAGGTTTCTATTAGGGATGGCGGGACTTACGGATCGTCTTCAAATGTCTCCTTATTTGCTTAGTCAGGGCGAGAAGCGTCTCTTAAGCATCATCAGCCAATTGATGCTGGAAAGACCGCTGTATATCCTGGACGAGCCGACCTCGGGAATGGACTATGCCGCCATCGATAAAGTAACCGAGCTGTGCCGTTATGTCATCGGGGAAGGCTCGGCCGTCCTGATGATCACGCACGATCCCGAACTCATGAAGCGGCATGCCACTTCCTTTATTCATCTGCGGAACGGGAAAATGTCTGTGCAACCTTCGCGGTAACCTTTATAATAGAAATGTTACATGATGTGAAAGCGCTCCTGGTATCGGGAGGCGCTTTTATGCTGTTGGCCCCGGTTTTGTCCTAATAGGATCGGCAGGGACAGGAGTCATGCCGGGGCCGTCTAGAGTAAAGGGGACGAAGGAACGTGGGTGTATTAAGACAAGACAAACGCAGTTATATCCTGGTCGGTATTCTGTTATCCACCTTTATGGCTGCGATCGAAGGAACGGTTGTCGGTCCGGCGGGTCCGGCCATTATCAGCAGCTTCGGCAGCGTAAGCCTGATGAGCTGGATTTTTACGGCCTATCTGCTGACGATGGCCGTTACGACGCCGATTTTCGGTAAAATAAGCGATTTATATGGACGCAAGCCCGTATTTTTATACGGCTCGCTGATCTTTCTCGTAGGCTCATTGCTGTGCGGGCTGTCGCAGAACATGACGCAGCTGATCATTTTCAGGGCAATCCAAGGGATCGGAGCCGGTGCGGTTATACCGGTGACCTTCACGATTGTCGGAGACATTTACAATCTGGAGGAACGAGGGAAGATTCAAGGGATGATCAGCTCCGTTTGGGGAATTTCATCGCTGATCGGACCGCTGCTTGGCGGGTATTTCGTGGATTACTTGTCCTGGCACTGGATCTTTGTTTTTAATGTTCCGTTCGGGCTGTTATCGATAGGGCTGATTTTCCGTTATTTCAAAGAGGAGCGCAACGCCCGCGAAGTATCGATCGATTACGGGGGGGCGGCCCTGTTTACCGTGGGAATGACCGCGCTGCTGTTTGCGCTCGCGGTCGGCGGCGGGGAGAGCTATTCCTGGAATTCTCCGTTCATGCTCGGTCTGATGATCGGTTCCGTGGTGCTGCTCGCTGCGTTCCTGGTGGTGGAGAGCAGGGTGAAGGAGCCGATGCTGCCGCTCCATCTGTTCAAGATCCGGGATATTACGGTATCGACGATAGCCAATATTCTGGTAAGTGCGCTTATCATCGGGTTGACCACGTATTTGCCGCTGTGGATTCAAGGCGTTCGTGGCGGCAACGCCACCTTGTCGGGACTGACGCTGGCCCCGATGTCGATCGGATGGCTGATCGGCTCGATCATCAGCGGTCGCCTGATCGTTAAATCCGGTTCCCGGAATACGGCGCTGATCGGCGTCGTGCTTCTAATCATCGGAGCGGTGGGATTGGCGTTCATGCATAAGGATACGGCGCTGGGCGTGCTGCTGGTCTTTACGTTCATTTATGGCGTCGGCTTCGGTTATATCTCCACCTTGTTTCAGATCATTGCGCAATCCTCGGTCGGCTATGAGGTTCGCGGAGCTTCCACGGCGCTGAACTCCTTCATCCGGACGTTCGGTCAGACCGTGGGCGTAGCGGTGTTCGGATTATGGGTCAATGCGGGAATCGCGGGCAGGCTTGCCGCTGAGCCGGATGCGGTCGGCATTACGAGCGACGACATTAACAAATTGCTCTCCCCGCATGGAATGGCCGAACTGCCGGAAGGGTCAGGCAGCCTGTTGAGCGGAATACTGGAGGGAAGCCTTAATTCCCTGTTCGTGGTGATGGCCGTGATGGCGGTGATCTGTATGTTGATCGTGGCCGCCTTCCGCAATGCGCCCCCTGAACCTGAGGCGGGAGAGGAACAACCGTCAAGCCATTGATCGATGGAAGCATGTAAGGCATATATTTCATAATAAAAATGTAACAGGACCCCGGTCTCTTTGAGGCCGTGATCCTGTTTTTTTGTTGGATGCGCTCTTTGTGGACTGCGCAAACGTCCATGTCGTAACAATCCCTTCGAAAGTGCCCGAAATCTTGCTTTTATGCCCTACACGGCACAGGGCGAACTCCGATATAATAAACATATTTCGCTATAAATGACTTCTCACACTACATAAACCAAGGGGCTGCCGATGTATGTCCAAATTTAATCTGTTCCGAAAAATCGTCCTGTTCATTTTTCTGATGTTGATTCCGATTGTCGGCCTCTATTTCTATTCGAACCAAACCACGACGAACGTGCTCAGCAAGGAGCTCAGCCAATCGAATACGAACCAGCTTGTTTTTTTTCAGAATCAGGTGAATACCAATATCGATATTTTGGCATCATGGCCGAATTTGCTCCTGCATGACCCGGACATCTCAAGCTTTCGGGATATATATTTGGAGGATAAGTATCTGAACCTGGACGCGATTAATCTGGTGAAGCAAATTCAGACGAAGCTGAGCATACAGGAGAGCTCTTCGAACTGGCGGAGCCATCTGGCCATTTATTCCCCATCCCTCGGGCGGGTGGTCACCGAAAGCGATGCCGGGTTTTATTCGCCCGAGGAGCTCGCGGAGGACGTGAAGCCGGGGTGGCAGGTCACTCCTTATTACGAGGGGAGCGACCGGCGTTTCCTGTTTGTCTGGTATTCGGTGGCACCGTATTCCACCCAGCATCATACGGGCAAGTCGAATACCGTGATCAAGGTTGAATTCGACAGCACCAACATCCAGGATATGCTGGACCGCTTTAAGAGCGACGGAAGGAGCGATCCGTTCTACTATAAACCGGATTCGGGCGTGATCTACAACCGTACCGCGGACCAGGAACTGATTAACCATATGATGGCGGAGCTGGATCGGGAGCCGCTCGAAGAAGTGGAGAACCGCGTGAAGGAAGTGGGCGGCAAAACCTATTCGGTCAGCATCGTATTATCGGAAACGACCGGATGGTATTTGATAGACTATATTCCGCTATCGGACATTATGAAGCCGATCCATACGTCGAACAGGCTCTTTTATATTTCGATCGCAGCATTGCTCCTGATGAGCTGCCTCGCCGCATATCTGCTGTACTCCCAGGTTCAGGTTCCGATCAAGCAGCTGGTTTATGTGTTCCGAAGGCTCCAAGCCGGGGATTACGGGGTGAGGATGAAGGTAGCGGGCCGTAACGAGTTCAGTTTTCTGGCCACGAGATTCAACTCGATGGTGGAGCAGATTCAGGAGCTGTTCGAGCATGTATACATGGAGAAGATCCATGTCAGGGAAGCGAAGCTGAAGCAGCTGCAGTCCCAGATCAATCCCCATTTCTTCTACAATTGCTTCTCGTTTATTACCAGCATGGCGAAGCTTCGGAAATACGAAGCCGTCGTGGCGATGTCGCACAGCTTGTCCCGGTATTTCCGATATACCACGCGTCAGGAACGGGAGCTGGTTCCCTTGTCGGACGAGGTGGAGTTCGTTACGCATTATCTGGAAATCCAGCAGATGCGGATGAGGCGTCTCCAATATCATCTTGATTTGACGGAGGAAGCGGAAGGCATGGAGATCCCGCCGCTGGTCATTCAGCCCTTGGTGGAGAATGCCGTGCTGCATGGCATTGAACCTCACTCGGGCGACGGTGAAATCAGGGTAACCTTCCGGATTGTGAACGGTCTGGCCTGCATTCAAGTGGATGATAACGGAATCGGAATGAACGGGGAGAAGCTGGCCGAGCTGGAGGCCCGGCTGAACAGGCCGATGGATCAGGAGATGGGCTGCGGCGTCTGGAATGTTCACCAGCGCATGCGGCTGCGTTATGGCGAAGAAGCCGGCCTGCGGTTTGCGGCATCTCCGCAAGGCGGCGTACGGGCTGTACTCTACTGGCCATTGCCGGAACGCTTGGGAAGAATCAATCAAAGTCAGGGCAGGGGGCAAAGAGTCGATGAATATCTTATTGGTTGATGACGAGAGTTATGTTACGGAAAGCTTATATCAGACGATACCGTGGCGTGAGCTGGATATTGAAGAAGTGTATCAGGCTTCTTCCGCCCTGGAGGCGATCGACCTGCTGGAGGAGCAGGACATCGATGTGGTGGTTACGGATGTTCGGATGCCGGTGATGACCGGCCTGGAGCTGATGGAGACCATAACCGAGCGTTGGACGCATATCCGCTGCATTTTACTTACGGGTTATTCGGATTTTGAATATGCCAAGCAGGCGATTCGGCTGCAGGCATCCGATTACATTTTGAAGCCGGTGGACGATGGTGAATTCATGCGGAGCGTGAGCTCTGCCTTGGCGTCGATCCAGGAGGAGCGAAAGGAGCTTGGGCACTACCATCAGCTGATGTACAGCCGCAAATCGGATCTCGGCATTCTGCGAAACAGCCTCATGCATGATCTCTTGCTGGGACGCGAGATGCCGCGTCATTCACTTGATCACAAGCTTCATGAATATGAAATTCCGCTCCGAACAGACCAGCGGACGATCATGCTGCTGATCCAGCTAGGGCAGAGGTTTACGGGAATGGACGACTATTCGGTGGGACTGATGGAATATGCCATCGGCAACATTGCCGAGGAGGTATTTGCCGAGCTGCTCCATGTGTGGTCCTGTAAAACGCCGCATCATGGTTTGATTCTATTGGCTCAGCCCAAGAGAGTGCCGAACGCTGGAGATATGGAAACATTCGCGGATTCCCTCGAATTGAAACGGTATATAACCCAGTTTCAACAGGATGTGGGCAGCTATTTAAAGGGAAGCATTTCGGTTTTCGTGTCAGACTCCTTTGATTTTCCGGGGGAACTGGGATCCGTTTATCGGTCGGGACTAAGCTCGCTTTACCTCTGGGGAAACGGAGATCATGAAGCTATCCGATTCGCCGAAGACCACGATGACCGGCTGCATGAGCCTGTATGGGACGTTACCCAGGCGTTTGCAAAGCCGCCCAGCCTGCTGCATATGCTGGAAACAAGGCAGTGGGATGCCGCCCGGGACAAAATAGAACAAGTTTTTGCAGAAGTTGAAACCGCATTCATCGGGCAGACGGCGTTGTATGAAATATTTTTATCGGTTGCGAATGCCTACATGTATCTTGCTCACAAGCAGGGGCATTACATTCATCAGCTGGACCAGGCCGGCTGGGACCCCTTATATATTCAGCAGGTGGTTCAGTCGGCTGCCAAGCTGCGCTCCTGGTCGCTTGATATGCTGAATAAACTTCATGATATCTCGTCCGAACAGGAGACAACGAGCAAGAGCCATATCATCAAGCAGGTCCAGGAGATGGTGACTGCCGATTCGGGTCACGACCTGTCCGTCAAGACGATTGCGGACCGGGTATTTCTGCATCCGGTATATTTATCCAAGATTTATAAGAGCGAAACCGGAGAGGGACTCGGCGATTATATCATCCGCAAGCGAATGGAGCGGGCGTTATATCTGCTGAAGCATACGAACAAGAAGATTTATGAAATTACCGCTGAGCTCGGATACCAGAATCCGCAGTATTTCAGCAAGATGTTCCGGAAGCACTACGGAATGACCCCGAACGAATACAGAGACCAAGGATGTTGCTAAAGGTGCAGAAATCTTCGATTCGTGACATAGGATGCGGCTGCCGGCCCCTCTATAATTAAACATGTAATCCATAAGGTGGTAGAAGGGGGATTTAACGATGACCGCTAGAAGAAAGAAATGGTTCCCGATCCTGGCCGCGTCCTTGCTCCTGGCCGGATCCTTGGCCGGATGCTCCGGCGGCGAGCCGAAACCGGAAGCGGCGCAGCAGCCGGCCGAATCCAAAACTGAAAACGTCTACAAAGAGAAATACGATCCGGAAGTTACGATTACGACGGTGTGGGGCGTCGATCCGACGCTTCAATTCAAGAATGGGGAAACGATCGAGAACAACGTGGCTACGAAGTGGGCCAAGGAGAAGTTTGGCATCAACATCAAATCGTTGTGGTCCATTACGGATACCAACGGCGCTTTTGCAACCAAGCTGCGGCTGGCCATGTCCTCCGGACAGGAAATGCCGGATATCGTCACGCTCGGCACCGAAAATCAGCAGCTGGCCCAGGATTTGATCGATTCCGGCATGTTTGCCGAGGTCGGCACGCTGTTTGACCAGTATGCATCGGAAACGTGGAAGAACGCGATGAATCTGGATCCCAACGTGTGGAATCAGTACAGCCGGGACGGTAAGCGAATGGGGCTTCCGGTTCTGGATTTTGCCTATAATCACGACTATGTATTATGGATCCGGCAGGATTGGCTGGACAAGCTGGGGATGAGCGCACCGAAAACGATGGATGAGCTTGAGCAGGTGATGGATGCTTTCAAGAATCAGAACCCGTCCGGTCTTGCTCCGGATAAAGTCACGCCGCTGAGCATCGGCTTCAAAACGTCCATGAGCACCTGGATGGGCGATCCGTCATGGATATTCGGCGCTTACGGAACGCTGCCGCAGCAGTGGAACGTGGCTGAGGACGGAAGCCTGGAATACGGCTCGGTCCATGCGGGCATGAAGCAAGGCTTGGTGAAGCTGAACGAGTGGATGAATAAAGGATACATTCCGAAGGAAGCCGCATTGTGGGATGAGAACAAAACGGCGGAGCCGGCTGTAGCCGGAACGGCCGGCATCATTCCGGGGCCTTACTGGATGAGCGGCTGGCCGCTGATCGATACCGTGAAGAATGCGCCGGAAGCCGTCTGGAAGCCTGTCCAGATTCCGGCTGGCCCTGACGGCATTGCGATGCGCCATGGAACGCAGTATACGAACGGCGTTACCCTGATCCATAAAGATATGGAGCATCCTGAGGCCTTCTTCACGTATCAAAACTACTTGTTCGATAACTTTGCCTGGGCTGTTCGAGGGCTACGACTTCGAGCTCGATGCCAATGGCGAAATGGTGCCCAACGATCAGATCCAAGGCGGTTACGTGAATGTCGTCCGTTACTTGCTGGTCCGCGACGGTGCCCGCATTCCGGACGAGCAGATGAAAGCGCTGCTGAAGCTGGCGAAAGGCGGGAAGCCGGAGAGCCGCCTCGAAAAGGACGTTGCGGTCAACTATGGCAAGGATACCCCTGCCGCTGCGGAAGTGCTGCTCTCCCAAGAGGAGATCTCCAAGAAGAACATGTTTACGGGACCGGTAACCGCCACCATGAAATCGAAGTGGGATTATCTCCTGAAGATCGAGAACCAAACCCTCAACGAGATCATTTACGGCAAACAGCCCGTTGAATCGTTTGATACGTTTGTGGAAACGTGGAAAGCCGGAGGCGGGGAACAGATCACCAAAGAGGTTAACGAATGGTATCAGAGCGTGAAGTAGTTGTGGTTACCGAGTAATGAAGGGCGGCCTGCCTAGGCCGTCTTTTTTGTTCCATGAGAGACGCTGCAAATTGATTGCTATCGTGCCATGAATATTGGTTTTGTGGGCTACTGCGCCCCGTGGGACGGGTCCTATAATCAAGAGGTAGATTGATTTAACGGGAGGATCTTGGATGAAGAGGATGAAAAAAACGTGGCCTTTCCACGTCATGCTGCTGCCGGCCCTTATCTGTCTGTTCTTGTTCAGTTATTTGCCGATGGGCGGCATCATTATGGCTTTTCAGGACTATAAGCCGTGGGAGGGCGTTGGCGGCTCCGCATGGGTGGGCTTGGACAATTTCCGATACTTGTTTGAAAGGCAGGACAGCATGCAGGTCATATGGAACACCTTTGTCATCGCGGTGATGAAAATCGTGTTCAATCTGCTGATTCCGTTCGTGTTTGCCATTCTGCTGAATGAAATCCGAAAAACGGCGCTTCAGCGGAGCATCCAAACGATGGTGTATTTGCCCCACTTTTTGTCTTGGGTCATCCTGGGCGGAATTTTGATCGAAATGCTCGCTGTCGACGGCTTTGTTAATCGAATTCTGGCCGCTGTCGGCATCGATCCGATCTTTTTTCTCGGAGACAATAACTGGTTCCGGTTCACGGTGATCGTATCCGACGTTTGGAAGGAGTTTGGCTACAATACGATTGTATTCCTGGCTGCGCTGGCCGGCGTTAGCCCGACCCTGTACGAAGCCGCGGAAATCGATGGAGCGGGACGCCTGAAACAAACGCTTCATATCACGATCCCTTCCATGATTCCCATCACGATCGTTGTCGGGACCTTGGCGCTCGGCAACATCCTGAATGCCGGGTTTGACCAAATCTTCAACCTGTACAATCCGCTGGTATACGAGAAAGGCGATATCATCGATACCTTTGTATACCGAACAGCGATCCTGAATGGCGAGATGGGGTTCGGAACGGCTATCGGCTTGTTCAAATCCGTGATCAGCATGGTCCTTATTCTCGTATCCTATCGGCTGGCCTACAAGTGGGCGGGCTACCGTATATTCTAGCAGAGCGAAAGAGGGAGAGCCATGTACCATAAAACGATGGAATACCGCATATTTAACGTGTTTAATACCTGCTTGCTTGTCGCGCTGGCCATTCTCTGCATCATTCCGCTGCTTCATGTGCTGGCGATTTCGTTCAGCTCCAAAGCCGCTGCCGACGCCAGTCTGGTGGGATTATGGCCGGTCGATTTTTCGCTGGAAGCTTACAAGAAAACGATCAATAACCCGGCATTTCTACACTCGATCTGGATCTCGATTGCACGTACCGTACTGGGAACGGCTTTGACGCTTGCCGTGACGTTTCTGGCCGCATATCCGCTGTCCAAAGAGAACCGCGTCTTCCGCAGCCGCAGTGTTTATTCCTGGCTGTTTGTGTTCAGCATGGTGTTCAATGGAGGCCTGGTGCCGTTCTATATCGTGATTCAGAAGCTGGGCCTGATCAACTCCTTCTGGGTGCTGGTGATCCCCGGCACCGTGAACACCTTTTTGGTGATCCTGATGCTGAACTTCTTCAGGGGAATTCCGAAAGAACTGGAGGAAGCGGCTTTCATCGATGGAGCCGGCCATTTCAAAATGCTGTTTAAGATTTATTTGCCGATCTCGCTGCCATCGATTGCCACGATTGCGCTGTTCAGCATGGTGTTCCACTGGAACTCATGGTTTGACGGGCTGCTGTATCTGAACAATGCCAAGGATTTCCCGCTGGCGACCTTTCTGCAGACGGTCATTATCCAGCGGGACATGAGCTCGATGAGCATGAGCCCGAAGGAGATGGAGCTGTTGTCCCAGACGACGGTGAATGCCGCACAGATCTTTATCGGCGCGGCGCCCATCCTGCTGGTTTATCCTTTTTTGCAGCGTTTTTTCGTTAAAGGGATGACGCTGGGCTCTGTCAAAGAATAAGAGATGCGATCCTATCAGGAAACAGGAGGTTTAACTTACTATGAAACGAACGTTTAATCCGATTAGCTCGCGCGTTCCGCACATGCTGCATGGCGCCGATTATAATCCGGAGCAATGGCTCCGTTATCCCGAAGTGCTCGAAGAGGATATCCGGCTGATGAAGCTGGCGAATTGCAACGTGATGTCCGTCGGCATATTTTCATGGGTTTCATTGGAGCCCGAGGAAGGGGTATTCACGTTTGATTGGCTTGACGGCGTATTGGACCGCTTTGCCGCCAATGGAATTTATGCTTTTCTGGCAACGCCAAGCGGCGCAAGACCGGCCTGGATGTCGGAGAAGTATCCCGAGGTGCTGCGCGTAAGCGAGAGGCGCGTTCGTAACCTGCACGGCTTCCGTCATAATCACTGTTATACTTCGCCGGTCTATCGGGAGAAGGTCCATACGATCAACAGGAAGCTTGCGGAGCGGTACGGCAATCATCCGGCCGTGATCGGCTGGCATATCTCGAATGAGTTTGGCGGCGATTGCCACTGCGACTACTGTCAGGACGCATTCCGGTCTTGGCTGCAGGCGAAGTACGCCACGCTGGATGACCTCAACCATGCCTGGTGGACCGCATTCTGGAGCCATACGATTACGAATTGGAGCCAGGTTGAATCTCCGTCGCCACACGGGGAGACGCAGGTCCATGGAATGAACCTGGATTGGAGACGGTTCGTAACCGATCAGACGGTGGATTTCATCCGGCACGAAACGGAACCCCTCCGCAGGGTCAATCCATCCCTTCCGGTGACGACCAACCTGATGGAATATTTTGAAGGACTGAATTACTGGAAGTTTGCCGATTTGCTGGACGTGGTATCCTGGGACAGCTATCCGACCTGGCATGATCAGGGCGGGGATGAGGCCGCGCAGGCAGCCCGCGTTGCCATGATGCACGATATCGTCCGCTCGATCAAAGGCGGGCAGCCGTGGATGCTGATGGAGAGCACCCCAAGTTTGACGAACTGGCAGCCGGTGAGCAAGCTGAAGCGTCCGGGTATGCATTTGCTGTCTTCCATGCAAGCCGTTGCCCATGGTTCGGATACGGTGCAATATTTTCAATGGCGCAAGAGCAGGGGATCGAGCGAGAAGCTGCACGGCGCCGTCGTCGATCATGTCGGTCATGAACACACGCGGGTGTTCGGCGACGTGGCTGAGGTCGGGGACTATCTCAACAAGATGGATGCCGTTGTAGGAACGGGCATTCCGGCGGAAGCGGCGGTCATTTTTGACTGGGAGAACCGCTGGGCCATCAACGATGCGCAAGGTCCGCGGAATAAGGGAGTCAAGTATGAGGAGACCGTGCAAGAGCACTACCGGGCTTTATGGAAGCAGGGAGTCCCGATGGATGTCATCGATATGGAGCAGGATTTCTCCGGATATAAACTGGTGGTCGCCCCCATGCTGTACATGGTGCGCCCAGGCGTGGGCGAACGGATTCAACAATTTGTGGAAGCGGGCGGCACATTTGTTGCGACGTATTGGTCGGGAATCGTCGACGAGTTTGACCTTTGCTTCCTTGGCGGATTTCCGGGTCCCCTTCGTAAGACGCTCGGCATATGGTCGGAGGAAATCGATGCTCTCCATGATCACGATGTCAATGGGATCGTAACGAATGACGGAGGGAGGATTGGGTTGGCCGAGGCCTATGAAGCCGTTGAGCTGTGCGACCTCATTCATCTGGAGACGGCGGAGGCGCTGGCCGTTTACCGGTCCGATTTCTATGCGGGACGGCCAGCATTGACGGTCAATCAGCTTGGGAAGGGCCGGGCCTATTATATCGCCTCCCGGAACAAGGAGCCTTTTCATTCCGATTTTTACAGGAAGCTCGTTGAACAGACAGGCGTCCGCCGGGCGCTGCCGGTGGAGCTGCCTTCGGGCGTAAGCTCATCCATTCGTACGGATGGAGAGTCGGATTACATTTTTGCGATGAACTTCTCTGGCGAAGCGAAGCGGGTCACGCTGGACGGAGCCGATTACCGTGATTTTATCTCGTGCGAAGCCCTAGGGGCAGAGCTAGAGTTGGCGCCTTACGGAGTGAAGGTGATCAAAAAAGGAGCGAGAGCGTAAGCCGGCTCAGCCTTCCAATGTTCCGATTCGTTTCAAAACATGCCTCTTCCAGGGACAGGTGCCTTCGTGCGAAGCCTGTCCCTTCATCATGCACCGCGCCGCTCATTTGCCTATTCCATGTGATCGTCCTTTCCGCACCGGATCTGACATTTCGGCCCCTTGCGCCGGGTTCATTTTGCTTGGAAAAGGACCGGATATGTTGGCATTATGCCCTGTTGCTCCATATGGAAAACGCTTACAATTAGAGTGTCGCTTGCGCAGTGAACGAAAAACCAAGGAGGTATCGTAATGACTGGAGTCGCGAAAGGAGTTTGGTTCAGGATGTTCCTTTGCATGTCAATGCTTGCATTAACGTTCGGCTTTTCGGGTAACGGCGCCGCCGAGGCGGCACCTGCCTTTGCAAAAGGTGCGGACATCAGCTGGGTTCCAGGTATGGAAGCTCAAGGGTATAAGTGGAAGGACAAGACAGGGGTTCAGCGCGATATTCTGGACATTCTGAAGAACGATTACCAGATCAATTCGGCAAGGATCCGTGTCTGGGTCAATCCCAACATGAATGATTACATGAACGGTTATCTGAATGCGGAAAAAGCCGCCGAGCTGGCCCAGCGTGCCAAGAATAAGGGCATGAGCATTATGCTTACGCTGCATTACAGCGATTCCTGGGCGGATCCGGGACAGCAGAACAAGCCCTATGCTTGGCGTAATTTTACTTTTCAGCAGCTGATGGATGCGGTCTATTCCCATACCGTCTATGTGATGAACACCATGAAGAACAAGGGCGTGACTCCGGATTGGGTACAGGTCGGCAACGAAACCAACAACGGAATGTTGTGGGAGGACGGCAAGGCCTCAGCGAACATGAAGAATTACGCATGGCTCGTCAATACGGGGCATAACGCGGTGAAGTCCGTCAGCAGCCAGACCAAGACGATCGTTCATTTATCGAATGGCTACGACAATGAATTGTTCAAGTGGAATATTGGCGGCTTGATCAGCAACGGCGCGAACTTCGATATTATCGGCATGTCGCTGTACCCGGAAGCGGGCGATTGGTCATCGAAGGTCGATCAGACGATAGCCAATGCCAAAGACATGACCGCCCGATATGGAAAAAGCATCATGATCAGCGAAATCGGCATGGATTACAATCAGCCGGCGGCAGCCAAGAGCTTTATCCAGAGCATCAAGACCAAGGTGAGAGGCTTAGCGGGAGGTACCGGGCTGGGCGTGTTCTACTGGGAGCCTGAAGCTACGCCGGGATACAATGCGGGATACAACAAGGGAGCCTGGCAGGCGGACGGGAAGCCGACCATTGCCTTGGAAGGCTTTAAAGACTGAGCGTTTCTAACCGGTACATTGAGCAAGAAGAACCCTGTTTCCGAGAAGGAGGAAGGGTTCTTCTCTTTGTTTTTTCAGCCCTGCTGGCGCACGATCTGCACCTGTTCCGCATGTTTTCCCATTTTGCCCAGCAGTCCGATCAGCTGGCGCTTCTCTTCCTCGTCCAATCCTCCCAAGGCATGCTGGATGTGTTGTTCATGCAGCGGGTACAGCTTCTGCATCAATTGCTCTCCGGACGGAGTCAGCTCGGCATAGATCACTCGTCTGTCCTCGGGGCAGGGTCTGCGGCGCACGTAGCCTTTTTCAACCAGCTTATCGACCACGTAAGTTACGTTTCCGCTCTGCAGGAGCAGCTGTGCCCCGATCTGCTGGATGGGCTGGCGGCCTTTATAGAACAGTACTTCCATTACGGCAAAAGAGGTTGGATTAAAGCCTTCGATTTTACTGCCATTCACGACATGTTCGTTGACGCTCTTGAATGACTTGGCAAACACCCGATACAGGTGCATCGCAAGCTGTGTATCGCGTTCATGTGACACCTTCATACATTCTCCCGCCTTTGGTATGGACTCATGTCCTGAATTACTTCAAATCTAAGATTACGCTGAAATGTACAAATGCAACATGTGATTTGTCACAATGCGGACGAAACATTTTTCATCCTCCGGCTCCGGCAGCCACGATGCCTCCAGCCCGATACGCCCTCCGCGCGCCGATCCTATAATGAAATTCAAATGGGAAGAAAAGGGTGGGGGACATGAAGCAAGCACAAACCGCAGAATACGCGGGGCTCAAACCGCTGCTGCTGTGCAAAGGCAGAATCGACAGGAAAGATGTTGCCGCTGCAGCAGGGAAAGGTATCCATATGGTCCCTGAAACGACTACGATATAATGCAAGAATGTTTCGCTAAATGCAACTAATCCTTGCCCTGATGCGTAATACTGGGAATAGAGACAACGGATGGGGTGTTAGGATGCATAAGATTCAAGAGAATGGACTTGGGCCTGAACCGGTGCTGAAGGTGGATATTCAGGAGGCAGGATACGAACCAAGCCGCCCGCGCATACGGGATATAACGTTTCAAGTGGTGCCCGGCGAGCTTCTGGGTTTGATCGGACCGAACGGAGCGGGGAAGAGCACGACCATTAAGACGGTGCTGGGGCTTCTTAAAGATAGCAAGGCCGACGTCTATATTGCGGGCAACCCTCCGCGATATGCTTACGTTCCCGAGCAGCCCGTGTTTTACGAGGACTTGACGCTGTGGGAGCATTTGGATCTGGCAGCCGCTGCTTTTGGAATGGACGATCAGCATTTCGAGGAGCAGGCCGCCCAGCTGCTTCGGCAGTTCGGCATGGAGTCGGTACGCCATGAACTGCCGGGAGGCTTCTCCAAAGGAATGAAGCAGAAGATGATGCTGATGATCGGCTTTCTCTCCAAACCCGACGTTTATATCGTAGACGAGCCGTTTATCGGTTTGGATCCCCGGGCAACGCGCGATTTCCTGAATTTGCTGCTCGAGGAGAGGCGCCGCGGCGCCGGTGTATTGATGTCTACCCATGTGCTGGATACCGCGGAGAGAATTTGCGATCGATTTGTGCTCATTTCCGCAGGACGGATTGCCTCGGAGGGCACGCTGGACCAAATCCGGCAGTCCGCTGAACTTCCCGGCGCATCGTTGTTTGACTGCTTCGATGCGCTGACATGAGGGGGATGATGGATATGGAACGATCACATCACTTCAGACATCCGGGCTCCCTCTTATGGCAAAGGGTGACCGCTCATTGGAAGAATCAGCGCGACAATCTGGCGACCGTGGTCGACTGGGTCGTGATGCTCTACATTATTGTCCCCGGCCTTCTCTTGGGAGGCGGGTTATACCGCGAGTTATGGACGAGCCCGCTTCCAGGATGGGTACAATTCCTGCCGCTGCAAGCGGTGGTAGCGATCCTGCTCTTCATGTTTTCCGGCAGAGTGCTGTTATTCTTTGAAGAGGCCGACACATTGTTTCTTCGCCAGCAGCGGGAATGGATGAAGGGGTTAATGATCGGAGGCATGGCGTACAGTCATGCGGTTTCAACGATCAAGGGTTTGTTCATTTCGGTGCTGGCGCTGCCGATTCTCGTCAGGGAACATGAAATTACCGGAACTGCACTGATGACATTGCTGGCCGTTACAGTCGTTTGCGCCTGGTGCGCCAACCTTTGGACGGCCATGATTCGTTCCCGTTATAAAGGCTGGCGGAAGCATCTGATGACGTATGTTGTACGCTGGCTATCATTCGGACTGCTGACTTTGCTTGTTACGTTTTGGCTTCAGTCCTATGTTGTGATATGGGCGGCGGTTTTGCTTCTACTCATACTGCTTTTTTTTCTCAGCCGAAAGCGTCTGGCCATGCAGGGGACCTTCCTGGCCGATGCGCGCGAAGATGCAAAGACTCGGGTCCAGCTGACGGAGAAGCTGTTGGTTCAAGCCGTCGGGAAACCGCCCAGCATACGAAGCAAAACCTGGTTTATGCGGAAGTCCGGCCGATTGTTCAAAGGCACGGCGGAGAAAAGGCTCGCTGACGCGGGGCTTAAAGCGATTTTGCGCCAACCTGAGAGCTTGTTATTGTACGTTCAGATTACGCTGGTCGGCATCCCGGCCGTCTGGCTGCCGCCGCTGATCATCAAAATCATCGTTTATGCCGCCCTTGTCTTGATGATGTCGTATTGGCTGAACACAAGATGGGCATTGTTTGCCAAAGCCGAATTCATGCATGTGCTTCCGTTTACGAATCAGCAGCATCGAGCCGCCGGCATTGTTGCGGTACGAGCTTTGCTCGCCGTTCCCGCATTTCTTTATTCGCTCGTGGCAGGGTTAACGCTTTTTCAGGGCGTAATGGGATGGCTCGCCGTGCTTGCATTGACCGTGCTTGCTCTCATGGTCGCGCCATCGCTCATGTCTTGGCCGGTATACAAGGAGGAGAAACGCCAACCTCAGGAATAATCAAAGCGCGCCGGAATGCTCCCGTCTACAGGGCATTCCGGCGCTTTTTTAATCGGCTATGTGCGATACGGACTCGGCGGCATGCTTGCCTGCCGTATATCCGGTCGCAAAGGCGGCCGTGATGTTGTAGCCGCCGGTGTATCCATGTATATCCATAATCTCGCCGCAGAAGAAGAGTCCGGGCATCAGCTTCGATTCCATGCTTTTGGGCTGGATTTCCTTGAGGCTGACGCCGCCGCCCGTCACGAAGGCCTCCTTCAGCGAACGGGTGCCTGAAGCGCGGAACGTAAACTTTTTAAGAACGGAGGCCAGGTTTTCCTGCGCGGCTTTGGATATGCCGCTGCAGATCATGTCGCTATCGATGGACGATTTGGATAACAGCAGCGGGATCATCCGCTCCGGCAGCATGCCCTTAAGCACGTTCTTGATGCTCTTTCGCGGCTCATCCTCCAATCGCCCTTTGAGCTCGGCCGCAAGCTCCGTTTGAGAGCGCTCGGGGAACATGTCGATGGCCATGTCCACGTTGACGACATCGAATTTCCGCTGCACCTGGCGGATGAACTGACTGCATCGAAGCGCGATCGGTCCGGACACCCCGAAATGGGTAAACAGCATATCTCCCCGGTGGGCAATCACTTTTTTTCCTTTCGGATTCCAGACGGACAGCTCCACCTCCCGCAGTGACAAGCCCTGCAGCTCTTTAGAGGCAATAAAAGGCTCGGTAGACACGATAGGCACCTCGGTCGGATACAGCTCCGTTATCGTATGGCCTGCGGCTTCAGCCCATGGATAACCGTCTCCCGTCGAACCGGTCTGGGGCACGGATTGCCCGCCGGTGGCAATGATCACGCAGGAAGAGTGGATCACTTCCCCGGATTTCAGCTCGACCCCGGCCGTCCGGCCGTTCTCATAGAGAACGCGGTTCACCGGGCTATTCGTCCGGATATCGGTACCGAGCTCCTTCACTTTGCCGATCAGGGCATTCACCACGCTGGAGGCTTTGTCCGTAACAGGGAACATGCGCCCGTTGTCTTCCTCCTTCAGCCGAATGCCAAGACCCTCGAAGAAGGTCATGATGTCCCTGTTGTTCCAATGCTGAAAAGCGCTGTACAAAAAGCGTCCGTTCCCCGGAATGTTGGCAATCAATTCATCCTGTTCTTTGGCATTCGTGACATTGCATCTTCCGCCGCCCGAGATGCCAAGCTTACGGCCTAGCTTGTCCCCTTTGTCGATCAAGAGGACAGAAGCTCCTCTTTCCCCTGCAGCCACGCAGGACATCAATCCGGAAGGTCCGCCTCCGACGACGATAATATCATAATCAAGCATGTTTGCTCATAGCTCCTTTGGGGGTATATCAATTAATAGATGGATCTTATTATATAGGATATTCACGAATTATCCCAAACCTCATGGATAGGACATAAGACGTGGGACTCCTTCGCCGCTGCAGGAATTTACAAGATATTGTAATATGATGTCGCCTGTGCTTTAATCAGAAATATTAGATGCGTTGTCCAATTGAGGTGATGGATCACTGTGCTGAGCCTATGGAAAGATATTTTGCTGCAAGTTTTGCTGTCTGGTACACTCATCTTTCATCTGCCGCTTCTCCTCGACAGACATCTAAAGTGCCTGAACAAGAAGAACCCGGATGATCTGCTTCGATTTCGCAAGCATATTGTCATTGCCAGCGGAATCAGCACCGTATTGTGCGTCTTGATTTCTGCAATGAGCGATTATTACGTTCCGATCCATCTTGGCGTGATCCCGTTATTTTTAGGCATATTATATGGAAGCAGGAGTTCAGGGCTATGTCTTGCAGTAATTTATGCCACAAGCCATGGGCTGATTAACGGCTGGTCAACGACTGGCCTCGTTCTGAATTTGCTTGTCTTGGGATACTCGCTATTACCTAGGGTATCCTCCAATTTCAAGCAAGGCTCCATGACCGAAAAGATTTATTGGCTCTGGAGCGCGCTCGTTCCGGCTATGCTGATTATTGTAGCCTGCCACGCGATGGAAGGAAAGGCTAGGAATGACGATCTGAATCCGGACACGATTCTGGTGACCATTCTGTATATGCTGATCGGCATTTTTTATTCGGGCGTGATCGTGTATTGGATCGAATTAACCTCTGGGCGTCTGGCTTCGGGCCAGTACGACGTGAAGGGCGGAGAGATTGCTTCATTAACGAAAATGATGGAGATGATTCCTTTAGGGATGGTTGCGGTGGATCGCAGCGGCAATATCATCGCCTTTAATCAACCGCTTATCCGCAGCTTTCGAAGCGTGTTTCCCAATCTGACCACCAAGGATGTCATCGGCAGGCCGTTGTTCGACTTGTTGGAGGGCATGATTCAAAAGGAACATCTGCGCAGCCGATTTCAGAGAGCCATAAACGGTGTCGAAAGCACCGGGGAAATTATGCGCAGCGCTACTAGAGTGTATTCTACCGGCATTTATCCGCTTATACATAATGGGAACGGCGACATCATGGGTGCGGTAGGCATTATGGAAGACATTACGGAGCTTGAGAAGCTCCGCACGGAATTTATTAATGTAGAACGGTTAAGCTTGGTCGGCCAAATGGCGGCAAGCATCACCCACGAGATTCGCAACCCGATGGCTGTCGTGCGCGGATTCCTGCAGCTTATGAAAGAGAAGAGTCCGGATACGCTGGATCATTATTACCGGATCGTCATGGAAGAGCTCGATCGGGCCAATGGCATCATCAGCGACTTTTTGTCCCTGGCCCAGAACCGGGCAGCCGAGAAAGAAGAGTGCCACCTTCATGACATTATCCATGAGCTCAGCCCGCTCTTGTGGGCGGACGCCAATTTGCGCGGACAGAACATCGAGCTGAAACTGGGAACCGGCATTCCCGAACTGTATCTGAATGCCAAGGAAATGAAGCAGCTCATTCTGAACTTGTGCCGCAATGGGATGGAGGCCATGGATGACAAGGGGACGTTGACGATCGAAACCCGGCTGGAAGGAGACCTCGCCCAGTTGTATGTGGCGGATACCGGAATCGGCATACCGGAGAATGAGCTGGAGCGCTTGTTTGAACCTTTCTTTACCACGAAGAGCAAGGGGACGGGGCTTGGACTCGCCCTGTGCATGAGCATTGTACAGCGTCATCATGGAACGATAGACGTAAAATCGCACCTAGGCGAGGGCACGGTGTTCATCATTTCTTTTCCTGTCCGCTCGTACCCGCACGGCCTGACGGAATCCCAGAGCGCTGCCGCTTCCGAATAAACGGTCTGTTAATTACGCATCATAAGGCAGAGCTCAGGGTAAAGGAGGGATTCGGATGAGTAAGAACGATTCCAAGCAACAGGAGCAGCAGGAGCGTGAAAACAAAGATCGCCGTGGCGAGCCCATCGTTGACAAGAAAAAGGACGGGGTAAACTATCCTGCTACCTAGTATGATGATTGAAGCAAGAAGACGGGCGGTATCCCATTTTGTGATGCTGCTCGTTTTGTATTTTCTTGCTTTCACTCTTTAGGATTGTATAATATAGATATCGATGAGCTGTTATAATTCGAACAATCTTGTTTATATAAGGAGTGAAGCAGTTATGGGTATGTCTTTTGACCGATATATGCGCGATATGGTTCAACCGATGCGGGATGAACTGACCAGTTTGGGAATCAAGGAGCTCACAACACCTGAAGAGGTGGAAGAAGTGCTTCCGGAGGCGAAAGGCACAACGCTGGTCGTTGTAAACTCCGTATGCGGATGCGCAGCAGGGCAAGCACGTCCTGGTGTAGCCATTGCGCTTGAGAACCAGGTGAAGCCGGATCATTTGTATACCGTGTTCGCCGGACAGGATAAGGAAGCAACGGCGAAAGCCCGTGAGTATTTTGCTCCGTATCCTCCGTCCTCCCCATCGATTGCGCTGCTGAAGGACGGGGAATTGGTACACTTTATTGAGCGTCATCAAGTGGAGAACCGTTCCGCCGAGGAAATCGCCGCAGATTTGACCGACGCATTCAATCGCTACTGCCAGTAATTCGGCAGTTACATAGGCCCCGAAGCATTCGGCATATTCCGAAGCCGCGGGGCTTTTGTTGTATGAATGAAGTACTTAAGTTAGAGAGAACATACTGAAAGGAGTCATCTATCATGAGCCTGCAAGAACAAATTATCGCTGAACTGGGTGTCAAGCCTACGATTAACGTGGAGGAAGAGGTACGCAAGCGCGTGGATTTCCTGAAAAACTACGTGAAGAACTCCGGCACTTCCGGACTGCTGATCGCCATTAGCGGCGGGATCGATTCGGCCGTAGCCGCCGGCCTGTGCAAGCGGGCTACAGACGAGCTCACGGAGGAGAACGGCAAGGAATACAAGACGCTCGGGGTGTTCCAGCCATACGGCGAACAGGCCGATATTTCCGACAGCTACGCAACGGCGAAGGCCTTCGATTTGAAATATACCGTCGAGACCAATATCGAGGAGGCGGTGAACGAGGTTGCTTTGGAAGTGGAGCATGGCCTGAAGAATATCGGCGTCCATCAACATATGAGTATCCCCGGCAAAGGCAATGTGAAGGCCAGAGTGCGTATGGTGGTACAATATGCGCTGGCATTCGAGCAGAATTTGATCGTTGTCGGCACGGACCATGCATCCGAGGCGATTACCGGCTTCTATACCAAGTGGGGGGACGGCGCAGTGGACATTACGCCGCTGAGTTCCCTGAACAAGCGTCAGGTTCGCATGCTTGCATCCTATTTGGGGGTACCGCAATCGATTCTGGACAAAGCGCCTTCTGCCGGACTTTGGGAAGGACAGACGGACGAGAAAGAGCTCGGAATCAGCTATGATGATAACAGCGACTATCTGGAAGGCAAAACGATCAATCCCGAGGTTCAGCAGAAGCTTGAGAGCTATTACGTCAAAACGGCGCACAAGCGCAATACGATTCCAGGCATCTAACATAACCATATCCCAAGCGCAACAAGCCTTTCGGAGGATCATCCCATCCCCCGGAAGGCTTTATATTTTTTATAGAGACTAGTTATATATGATGTTGTAGGTCGGTTTGAGAACGCCGTTGGCATATTGCTTCATATCGATCAAATCGAACTTCAACCTGGGTTTGACACTGCCGAATAACGGAACACCGTCACCAACCATCACTGGATTAATTTTTAAAACAAGCTGATCGATGAGTTTATGCTGGAGCAGGCTTCCTGCCAATTCTCCGCCGCCGCACAGCCACAGCTTGCCGTCTGCCTGTTCTTTGAGATGACGGATGAAGGGGATGGCGTCCTCCTTGATCAATTCAACCTCATCGTTGGATTCGAATTCTAACGAACGTGAGAATATATAATGCTTAAGACCTTTGTAACCTGGCTCCCCCGGCTTAGCCCCCATCTTAAAACCAAACGCATACGTTTTTCCGCCCATGAGGACCGCCTCATAGTCCTGGATTTCCGCTAGAAAGTCCGGAACATGTTCCCCATCGAATAAAAAAAGGGTCTGATCGATTCTTCCCTCCATCATGGCCTGATCTGCGATAAAATAGTCAAGCGAAACGGCAACGTGATAAATTAATGTACCCAAAACATGATTCCTCCTTTGTTTTATATGCTGTTTTGTTCAGTTTATATGGATAAAATTTGAAATACAACAAATGTATTTAATTCATGCTGTTGTAACACCGTAGTCTCGCGTTGGCGGACATCGACTGCTACAATAAGAAAGAGTGTTTATTTTTTTGGAACAGGAAGACTGGATCAACGAAGGGGAGCAGACGATTGTGATCTACGGAATCGGGCATGATGTGCTGGACATGAAGCGAATGGAGACGTTGATGACAGGCCCGCATGGAGAGAAGTTCATTCAGCGCGTGCTTACGCAGCAAGAGCAGGCCGTTGCCGCTAAGAAGGGGGCAAGACGGACGGAGTTTATTGCCGGGCGTTTTGCTGCCAAGGAGGCGATATCCAAGGCATTTGGCTGCGGAATCGGCCGCCTGATCGGATTCCATGACATGGAAGTAATGCCGGGTGCTCTCGGCAGGCCGGAAGCCAGTCTGTCCAAGGAAGCCTGGGACCGCCTGGGCTTGGGGGGCCCCGCCCATTATGCGATTCATTTGACGATTTCCCATCAGGCCACGCTGGCTTCCGCCTTCGCCGTGGTGGAGAAGATCAAGTAAGGAAGACGAAGGAGATTACGAATAGATGCATAACACGGAACACAAACGATACTTCAGCCAAGAGCTGCTGGATTGGTATGAAATCAATAAACGGGATCTGCCATGGCGCAGGCATCGCGATCCTTATTATATATGGGTATCTGAAATTATGCTGCAGCAGACCCGGGTAGATACGGTGATCCCGTATTTCCATCGGTTTATCGAGCGGTTTCCGACGATCCAATCGCTTGCGGACGCGCCGGAGGACGATGTATTGAAATGCTGGGAGGGTCTGGGCTATTATTCCCGCGCACGCAACCTTCAGGCTGCCGCTAGACAAGTGACGGAGCAGTACGATGGCGTGATGCCCAGCGGCAAAGACGAAGTGTCGGGTCTGAAAGGGATAGGGCCCTATACCTCGGGCGCCATTCGCAGCATCGCGTTCAACATTCCGGCCGCGGCCGTGGACGGCAACGTGATGCGCGTGCTTTCCCGTTATTTTTTGATCGAGGAAGATATCATGAAAGTGAAAACCCGTACTAAGATGGAGGATCTGGTGCTGACGCTGGTTCCGGATGGACGGGCCTCGGATTTCACCCAGGCGCTGATGGAGCTGGGGGCCTTGATCTGTACGCCGAAGTCGCCCAAATGCCTGGTATGTCCGGTCATGGAGCATTGTTCGGCCAGGCTGGAGGGCAAAGAGGAATCGCTTCCTATTAAAACGAAGGCCAAGCCGCCGCGCCCTGAATACCGTCTTACCGCGATTGTAGAGGGCACCGGCGTGCACGAAGGCAAGATCCTGATCCGCAAGCGTCCAGCCGCCGGTTTATTGGCCGGGATGTGGGAGCTGCCGCATGTGATCGTACCGGCCGATGGGAGCAGCGTACCGGCTGCAATGCCCGAGGAGACGGCGATGGTCCGCTTGCGCGATGCCTTGCTGGAGGATGGGGTCCCGGTCCAGCCGATCGGCCATGTGATGGACGCGGAGCATACCTTTAGCCATATTCAATGGAATATGGGCGTATACCGCTGTAAGTGGCAGGATGTGCCGCCGGCAGTCCTGCAGGCTGCGGAAAGCGCGGCTGCATATGAGACGGGCGAAGAGAATTTCCGGTGGATTCACGTTCAGGATATGGAGCGTTACGCATTTCCCAATGTATTCATCCGGATTCTGAATGCCTATTTCTCATCTTGAAGCCGCTTTTGCCTTTTTCATTAGGATGTAATGCAGAAGAGGTTTGTAAGGAGTCGTGAAGCTTTTGCATAGTTGGAAGAATGCGTTGTTGTACATTTTTGGCATCGGGATCTCCAATCTCGGGAACTGGATCTATCTGGTTGCCATCAATTTGCTCGTGCTCCACATGACGGGGTCTCCCGCGGCAGTAGCCGGATTGTTCATCATCCGGCCGCTCGCTACCCTGTTGACCAACTCCTGGGCGGGCAGCATCATCGACAGGGCGAACAAGCGCAGGCTTATGATGATCACCGATGTGATCCGGGGGGCCTTGATCGCCCTGATTCCCTTCATGTCCTCGGTGTGGGGCATCTATGGCATCATGTTTCTGATTAACGTGGCAGGCTCTTTCTTTGGGCCTACGTCCATGACGTACGTAACGAAGCTGATTCCGGCAGAGGAACGAAAGCGGTTCAACGCATGGTCCAGCTTTACGACTTCCGGCGCGGTATTGCTTGGACCCGCCTTATCCGGCCTGTTGATCGCCTACACGGATATTCGGGTCAGCATCGTCATCAATGCGGTATCCTTCCTGATCTGTGCGCTTGTCATCTATTTCCTTCCCGATGTGGATGAAGAGGAGGCGGCAGACAGCAAGCGGGAGGCCATGACGATGAGAATGCTGCTTCGGGACTGGGCCGCGGTGATCGATTTCGGAAAGGCCGCGAAGTATTTTATGCTCGTATACGTGCTGTTTCAATCCGCCACGCTGCTCGGTTTTGCGCTTGATTCCCAGGAGGCCACGTTCATTAAGCAGGTGCTGCTCCTCGGCGACGAGGATTACGGATTGCTTGTCAGCGTTGCGGGAGCAGGGTATCTGGCAGGCTCGATGGCTGCCTCTTTATCCGTTAAACGGCTGTCGCTGCGTATGTTTATCGGTGCAGGGATGCTCCTGTCGAGCATCGGTTATATGATCTTCTATGCGGCATCGGGCCTCATGACGGCCGTAATCGGTTTTATCGTGTTTGGTTTCTTCTCTTCGTATGCCAACGCGGGCTATACCACCTTTTTTCAAAACCAGGTCCCCGTTGATCTCATGGGACGCTTTACGAGCGTGACCCGACTGCTGGAAGGGATGCTGCAGATTCTCTTCACGCTCCTGCTCGGTTTTGCCGCCGATGCCTGGTCGCTGCAGGCCGTATGCCTGATCGGTGCAGGCGCAGCGGTTCTGTCCTCGGCCATGCTGCTGGCGGTCATCTACTCGCCGTCCAAAGCGCGTTATTATGAGACCGGCCCTGCGGCAGCGGCAAACGATGCGTAGGAGAATTCAATGAAAATGAAAAGGCTGCTTTCGCGGTAGACAGGGTCTACGGCGGAGAGCAGCCTTTTTTGTGATATGAGATCGGTTGTCGTCAGGCGATATTACTTCGCGTTGTCGTAACGTTTGCCGACTTCTTCCCAGTTTACAACATTCCAGAATGCGGAGATGTAGTCCGGACGTTTGTTTTGATATTTCAGGTAGTAAGCATGCTCCCAAACGTCCAGGCCGAGGAGAGGAGTTTGACCTTCCATGATCGGGCTGTCTTGGTTAGGAGTGCTGGTTACCGCCAGTTTGCCGTCTTTAACAACGAGCCAAGCCCAGCCGCTGCCGAAACGAGTTGTAGCCGCTTTGGCGAAATCTTCCTTGAATTTATCGAAGCCGCCGAGCTCGCTGTTGATGGCATCAGCCAAAGCGCCGGTTGGTTGCCCGCCGCCGTTTGGTCCGATCACTTCCCAGAACAGGGAGTGGTTAGCATGGCCGCCGCCGTTGTTGCGAACCGCTGTGCGGATGCTTTCCGGTACAGCATCAAGGTTGCCGATCAGATCCTCAAGGGATTTGCCTTGAAGCTCAGGAGCGTTCTCAAGAGCAGCGTTCAAGTTGGTTACGTAGGTATTATGGTGGCGATCATGGTGGATCTCCATCGTTTGTGCGTCGATGTGGGGCTCGAGCGCGTCGTTTGCGTAAGGAAGTGCTGGTAATTGAAATGCCATAGTAAAAACCTCCTGTAAATTTAGTTTTTGGTTATGATGAAAGGCCTTCCTTCATCAGGAAGCCTTTATCATCCCGGAGCAATGGAATATGTAATCCGGCTACACTACATATATTAAACCGTTTTGGGTGATTAAATCAACTTTTATGTTTGAAAAGTCCGCGAGAGCCGATTTAAGGCCTAAAGAATGTTGTTTCGCCGCAATGGAAAATGATGAAAAACTTTCCTAAGAAAGTTGTCGTTATATATATAGCCTTGAAGAAATCTGTACTTATAGATGGAGCATGAAAGGGATAGATCGAGGTAGAAAGGAGTCGTAACATGAATAGTACAAAGTTCAGAGTGACGGCCATCTTGATGGCTGCGATTCTGGCTGCGGCACCGCAAGTCGAAGCTGCTGCATCTAAGACGGAGACATCGCAAATCGCGAAGTCAGCCGCGCAGAAAAATGCAAATCTGGCCTGGAGCGTGAAGCTGGGCAGCAACGTCACGGCGAAGCTCGACCATGCCGACGTATGGCAGCAAAACGGGTCGCATGCGGCGGTATTTACCCTGACTTATAAAAATGGGGGCAAGAGCGCGGCGCGCCTGGTATCTTATTTTCCCAAGGTGGTCCTTCCCGGCGGTTCCGTGAGCGCGGCCAATCCCATTTCCAAGGACCTGGCCAAGAAAAAGGTAGAGCCCGGGCAAAGCGTGAGCGTCACTTACTATGCGAAGACCGACAGCAGCTCTTTGGCCGGCATGAAGCTGGTCATGGACGTATGGAATCCGCAGGTCAAAGGCTACCTGCAGCGCGTCGGAACGTACAGAATGCCCGCCAATTATTCCGCTGCCGTCCCAACGGGCTCAAGCACCAAGCTGAAGCTGGGCGGAACGCCGGTTACCGTAAAGGCGGAATCGCTGGAGATCATCAAGTACGACGGCAAAGTCATCGCCAAAGTCGGGATGTATATGACTAATCATGGCGGCAAGGTATGGAACGATCGGGGATTCGAGCCGCATTTGGTAACGGCAAGCGGCAATTCGTTCCCTCTGCGTCATGAGGCGGGGGCAGAGGGGGTGCCTGTCCAGCCCAAAGAAAAGAAACTGGTTTACTACATAACGGAAGTTCCCTCTTACCTGAAGACGGCCGGCCTGCGTTTCTTATGGACCGAAAACGATGACACGCTGAAGCTGTCCCTGCCTGTCGCCTCATTCAAGCTGCCGGCGGCAACAGCTCCGAAGTGGGACGTCAAGGCGGGCGAAGCCAAGAAGTTGACCATCCGGGGGATTCCGGTCGATGCCAGAATCCGCCAGTCTTCGCTGCGTGCCTCCGGGGGACAGGGCATATGGACCATCGAGATGGCCTTCAAGAACAAAGGAAAAAAATCGGTGGAGGTTCCGGCCTACGAGTTCGCGATTAAAGCGTCCGAAGGCTCCTTCCATCCTTATACGCCGGACGCCAAAGCGGGCTTGACGCTCCGCCCGGGGGAAGAGAAAACGATGGTGATGGAAATCGCGCTTCCGCTTGATCTCAAGCAGGACCGGCTGAAACTGCAAATGATCGGGGCATCAGGCACGGCCGGCTCATCCAAACCGCCCGCGAATCCGGGTGAGTCGGGCAGCGAGCCGACCTCAGAGGTCCAGGAGCCGTTGACCCTCCCGATTGCATACTTTGCCCTCCCGTACCAAACGGAACGCAAGTCATCCATCGGCGTGGAATACGGCGCGCAGTCGGCCAAAGGATTTGCGTACACGCTGGAATCCATCCAGCGCCTGCCGTGGCAGGACCAGGACCTGATCGTGGCGAAGCTGCGGCTGCGGAATACCCAGGAATCCAAATCGCTGCCGCTGCCTGAGCTTAAAGCGAACGTCACGGCGGATGAAAAAACAAGCTTGGCCGGCCCGGAGGTCATCGCTGAGGAGCAGGGCTCCCTGATTGCGCCGGGGGCATCAACCGAGGTGTACGTCATGGCGCGGATCCCGTATACGAAGGATATACGTTCGCTCCGTTTCGAGCTGTTTACGCAGCAGGAGGCGGCCAAAACGTCGTTCCTGACCATGACCACGTCCGGGATGATGCAGTCGATCGGCGTTCTGGAGAAAGGGAAGCCGTATACGGTCACGGCTGCGGGTAAACGTGCGGAGGCACAAGAACGGCGGACGGTCATCTATGAAGGAGCAGATTCCGATATCGTCTATTCGGAATTCGTGCTGACCAGCAACGAACAGCGCCGCGTTCAAGCCGCAGTGCTGAAGGGGTACTTCCAAAGCGCGGACGGCAGGATTTATGAAGCGGAGACCCTTCAGCCGGAAGCGGCCCTTCAGCCGGGATCCAGGCAGTCGATCGTCTTTTGGGCCCGAGTGCCGAAAGGGGCTGCCAGCGAATTGGGCCTGGCCCTCGGCACGGCGATGTCCGGAGGCAAGCTTGCGGAAACGGGCAAGGACGCTACGGGTGTGCTGGGCGTGAAAAAATTGATGCTGAATCCGGCCAGACCTGCGGCAAGCTCCGGCCTGACGCAGCTCGATTGGTATCCTTACAGCGTTTCGGTCACGAAAGCTGCCGGACATTTACAGGAGGGCAGTTCCACCATATCGCTCAATGCCACGTTGGATGTGAAACGGAGCGAGAGCATTGCGGCCGCGGATTCCGGCCGCAAGCTGATACTCATCATCAAGGACAGCCTCGGACAAACACAGGAGCGGACGCTTACGCCAGGCACCGATATCCAAGTGCCGGGCACCCGGTCGATATCGATGGAGCTGACGGACGAGCAGTACAAAAAGCTCCGCGGCGGCTGGTTTAACTTGACCCTTGTGGACGAATTCCAGAACGAGCGGATTACGCTGGGCAGCCAGAGCTACAACCTGACGTTCCAGCCCCTTCTGGACCCGAACGAGGAGAGATAGACTAAGAACCGGAAAGGAATAGCGAACATGCTGCGTTTGGAAAATGTATCGCACAGCTTTAAGAACGGCAACGAAGTGTTAAATGTGCTTCATAACATCCAGTTCGAAGTCCAGAAGGGCGAGATGATTGCGCTGCTCGGCAGCTCCGGATCGGGCAAGTCCACGCTGCTCAACTTGATGGCCGGGCTGATGAAACCGACCGAAGGCCATATTTATATTGCGGATCAGGATATCGTCAAATACGGGGAAAACAAGCTTGCCGTTTTTCGGCGCAAGCATATCGGATTTATTTTTCAGGCTTACGAATTGATTCCGACACTCACGGTTCGTGAGAACGTGGAGCTTCCGCTTGTTTTTCAATCCGTTTCTCCGTCCAAGCGCCGCAAGAAAGCGATGGAGCTTCTGGAGATGACGGGGATCGGCGATAAGGCTTCGCTGTACCCGTCCCAGCTGTCCGGCGGACAGCAGCAGCGCGTCAGTATTGCCCGCTCGTTGATTACCGAGCCTTCCGTCATTTTTGCGGACGAGCCGACGGGCAACCTGGACACCAAAACGGAAGAGGAAATTATCCGAATCATGATGTCGCTGAACGAGTCCATGAAAACGACGTTTGTCATCGTTACCCATGAGATGGAAGTCGCCGCCCAAATGAAAAAAACGATTATGCTCCGCGACGGTTATTTGGTTCAGCCGGAGAACTACGCGACTTCCACGGGAGGGCAACGGGGGCCGAGCGCCCCTTCGCCTCTGTCCGGGGTCCCGGTTCATTCGGAGGAGGCAGGTGAGGTCAGCTGAGATTTTTAGACAGCATACGGCTGGCATGGGGACAAATCAAACGCCGTAAAGTGGTAACGGCCCTGTGCATGACCGGCATTTCGATCGGATGTGCGGCTATCATCGTAGCGATCAGCATCGGAAACGGCGCCCAGAGTTATTTGGAGACGGAAATCATAGGCGGCATGAAACTTGACGAAATTACGGTGACTCCGCAGAGCACGGGCGGGCCCGGGGAAGGCGGCGGCCAATCGGCGGGAGGAGAACGGGGATTGCTTACGGATGATAAGGTTCAGGTCATTCAGGGCTTCAATCACGTCAAATCCGTTGTAGCCACCAAGCAGCTCGGTTATTTCCGGACCATTTCGTCCGACAACCTGATCCATGAAGGCATCAACGTCGTGGCCGTGGACCTGTCCAAGCTTAAAGAGCAGGGAAACCGGTTCAAGGAAGGCGGCCCGCTGGAGCAGATCGGTGCCGTGGTGCTGAATTACGGAGCGACAACCGGATGGAAGGACGCGGAGACGAGCGAAAGATTGAACAATATGATGAATTCCGATCCCAACAATCCGCAGCTATGGGAAGAGTTCCAGAAGTATGAGAGCACCGTTTCGGAAATGATCGGAAAGAACGTTCAGCTGGAGCAGATGGACAACGACAAGAAATTGCTCAGCCCGCAGCTCTACGTCGGGGGCGTGCTGGATGTGCCCAAGGGGCGGGATGCCCAGTTTGCATTCTATGACCGTCAGGCCTACATATCCTTTGACACGGCAGATTGGCTGACGGACAGCTTGAATCTGCAAAAAGGGCCAGCTTCGAAACAGCGGGTTTACGATAATCTAACGGTCAAAGTGGAGGATCTGCAATATATTAAACCGCTCGAGGACCTGATCTCCAAGCTTGCGCTGAATGCGAGCGACAATCTGGCCATGCGGGATCAGGTTGCTTCCCAATTGGACACCTTTAAGGCGATCGCTCTCGGCGTAGGCGTATTTATCCTGTTGCTGGCCTCGATTTCGATCATCGTCGCCATGACGATGTCGACGCATCAGCGCCGCCGGCAAATCGGCATCATGAAGGTTCTGGGAGCGAATATGCCGCAAATCCGGAACATGTTCATCGTGGAAGCCAGCCTGCTCGGTTTGCTTGGCGGCTTGCTCGGCATCGTATTCGCGTATTTGATCATCAAAGGGCTGAATTCATTCATCATGGCTTCGGCAGGCATGTCGGGACTGCAAATCGCCGTGACGGCGGAGACGCTGCCGATCGGCATTGCCTTCGCCGTAATGACGGGCATCTTCTCGGGGATATACCCGGCGATCAGCGCAGCAAGAACGAATGCGCTGCTGGCCATCAAGCGGGATTAGGATCATGAGTTTCGGAAAGGAAGCTAAATCGGAATGATAAAAAAAATCATAAAATGGACGGTTATCGCTGCTGTGCTGGGTCTGGTGGGATATTGGGGATATGGGCAGGTGAAACCCAAGGAACCTGAGATTCCCATGATGGAAGAGCCGCAGGTCATCTCATTCCCCGTAACCGAGGAAACGATCCTATCGACCGTGCAGGTCAAGGGAACGTCCGAATACGGAAAGGAAACGAACGTATACGCGCCTTTTGAAGCGAAGGTGGAGTCCTGGAACGTCGAGAACGGCCAGCAGATCAAAAAAGGCGACGCCCTTTTCAAGTTGGAGCAAAAGGCGATTCGCCAGCAGCTCCAGCAGAAGGAGGCCGAGCTGCAGAAGCGGAAGCTGGAGCAGGAGCTGAAGGAGTTTACGCTGAATCAGGATCTCGACAACGCGCCTGTAGGCGCAACGGAGGCGGAGCGCCTGAAAATGCTGGCAGACCAGGAAAATGCGCGGCTGAGCAGTCAGCTGGACGAGGTGAACAACGATATCGAACGTCAGACGCTTGCCGATTTGAACGACAGGCTGAGGCAATCGACATACGTATCTCCGGCAGCAGGCCTGTTCCTGTTCGACCCGACCCAGCAGCGGCCGCAATCGGTGACGGCCAACCAGTATATCGGCAAAATCGTCGACCTGGATTCCCTGCGGTTAGTGGCATACGTCGGGGAAAACGACATCTTCAGCATTCAGCCGGACATGGCGGTAGAAGTCAAGCTGCCGTCCATCAAGGATTTGAAGCTAAAGGGCAAGGTGCTGGAAGTGGCCAAATTCGCCGAGGCGACGGCTCAGGAGAAACAGACGTCCCAGACGCCGCAGTTCAAGGTCATCATCTCGCTGCCGAAGAATGATCGCTTGATCGGCGGATTGACGCTGAACGGAGAGATCGTGACCAAACGGAAGAACAAGGCGGTGGTGGTTCCCAAGCTGGCCGTCATGACGGAGGGAGATAGCTCTTATGTCATGGTGGACAAGGGAGGCGGCCAGATCGAGCGGCAGGATATTGAGACGGGGATGCAGACGCTTGATAAAATCGAGGTTTTGTCAGGGCTGAAAGCGGGAGATACCGTCGTTCTCCAGTAAACATGGATGTACGAAAGCAGCGTTCCTCCAAAGGCACATGGCCGGGGGGCGCTGTTTTTTTCATCAAGTTCCTTCATTACAGCATGTATCGCCACAGGAGAGGTAGCCCGGTGATTTCAAAAATACATGGAGACAATGAATGATGTAAACTCATTGGTAATTAATGGAGCAATTTTTACCATGAGCTAATGGTTTAACGGCAGGAAACGAATCGTTCATTCAACAAAAATATGGAATTTTATCCATCAAAAATAATGAAAACGCTTCATATAAAGCGCTTTCAGAAGAAAACTCGTGAATTTACGAGAAAGATGTGGTTTAATGGACAAGGAAACAGGATTTTCGGGTTTTTTGTAGTAAACTTAAATGTCAGGTTTGCGTTAACGGAATACTAGATCTTTGTAAACCGGGTAAACCGCATCATGCTAACGAAAAGGGAGATTTTGAAATGCATGTTCGTTCCTTTCAGTTGAGTGACTGTAACCCCGTAACCGAGCTATTACAGATTGCTTTGTCGGAAGAATGCTACGAAAACACGATGGAGCCTTTCTCCAGGCAGCTCGCTTGGGACTCCGATCTGATTATGGTGGCAGAAGAAAACGGTGAAATCGTTGGTGCCTTAATCGGTACGATCGAACGCAATCATGGTTGTTATTACCGCATCGCCATTCATCCCGACTATCGCAGGAAAGGGATTGGCAAAGCCTTGATATCAGCGATGGAACAGCGTTTTCAATCACGGAAAGTCAGTCGGATCATGGTAGCCGGAGATGAGCACAACGCCGCAGCCATGCCATTTTATGAAGCCATGGGATACGGTGCCAGCCAAATCCTGCGGTCGTTCCAGAAGCTCAGTATCCTTGGTCAATAGTTGCAGCGACTACAGCGGTACATACGAGCAGCGCAAAACGGCGGCCTTAAGCTTCGACAGAGATAAGAAACGACATTTTTTCGATATGAAGCATATCTTTCAGCCGTTGCAAATGGGTGGGAGATATGCTTTTCTATTAATGTACCTGTTTTTGAAGGTGCCGCCCTCGATGCTCGAAGGTGAAATCGAAGTAAAGTAGGTGTAGCATGGGACAAGTGATTCCTCCGGATTCAACTGAGCATGGCGAGAACAACGGGCCTCAGAATCAACCGGCCAAGAAGAACGGCTGGGCCGCCGAGCTGTGGGATTGGGTAAAGACGATTGCGATTGCATTTGTTATTATGGTGCTTCTAAATATGTTTGTGTTTAACCTGTCTATGGTTAAGGGCGAATCCATGCAGCCGACGCTGGTGGCATCGGAGCGGCTCTTTATTAATAAAGTGGTCTATCGCTTTTCGGAACCGAGCCACGGCGACGTCATTGTGCTTAAGGATCCGAGCGACGGACCGGACAAGAAGGAGTTTCTTGTTAAGCGCGTCGTCGGCGTACCCGGGGATACCATTGAGGTAAAGGATCAGAAGCTGTACGTGAACGGCGTGGCCCAAGAGGAAGGGTATACCGATGTCCCGATCGAGGATCCTGGCTTTGAGCCCGTTACCCTGGAAGCGGGAAGGTATTTTGTTATGGGGGATAACCGCCACCTCGGAAAGAGCAAGGACAGCCGCATGTTCGGCAGCGTGAAGGAAAGCGACATCGTGGGCAGGGCCGAATTTATTTTCTGGCCGTTGTCCGAGATCAAAAAGCTGTAGCTTAAGACAGAACATCATCCCAGAAAAGGAGGCGCTGGAGAATGACCTACACACTCGGCTCGTACGCTCCTCCGCCTTCGGTATGGGAGGAGCTCAAGCAGGAGCTAAAAGCCGTTGCACCCGAGCTCGGCATAGATGATATCGGCTTCGCCTCGGCGGAGCCGTTCCAATCCCTGAAGGGGATTTTGCAATCCCATCGGGATAAGGGATATGAGTCCGGGTTCGAGGAGCCGGATCTGGATAAGCGGGTGACTCCCGCACTCCCCGGCACCGAGCCGAAGTCCCTGATCGCCATCGCGATAACGTACCACTCCAAGATGGAGAATCCGCCGAAATCGGAGCCTGGCAAGTACAGGGGCATCATGGCGCGATCCGCTTGGGGAAGGGATTATCACCATGTGCTCCGTGAGGCGATGAGCCGCCTGGAGGCATACATCAAGGAACGCGTGCCGGATGCAAAGCTTGAAAGCATGGTGGATACCGGCGCGCTTGTCGACCGGGCCGTCTCGCAGCGGGCCGGCATCGGTTTCAGTGCCAAGAACTGCTCCATCATCTCTCCGAAGTTCGGTTCCTGGATATTCCTTGGCGAAATGGTAACCAATATCCCGTTTCCGCCGGATTCGCCGGTAACCGAGGATTGCGGGGAGTGCACCAAATGCATCGATGCATGCCCAACCGGCGCCCTTGTCGGTCCCGGGCAGCTGAATGCCCAGCGCTGCGTTTCTTTTCTGACCCAGACCAAAGGATTTCTGGACGAAGAGGCCATGCGCAAGATCGGCAACCGGCTGTATGGATGCGATACCTGTCAAATTGTTTGTCCGAAGAACCGGGGCAAGAGCTGGACTCATCAAGAGGACTTCAAGCCCGATCCTGAAAAAGCCAAGCCGCTGCTCCTGCCCATTCTGGATATGAGCAACCGGGAATTCAAGGAGGCCTTCGGAGATACGTCCGCCGCTTGGCGCGGCCGTAAGCCGATTCAGCGCAATGCCGTCATCGCGCTCGGCAATTTTAAAGATATTTCAGCCGTACCGAAGCTGAGCGAAGTACTGCTGAAGGACCCGCGCCCGGAGCTGCGGGGAACCGCTGCATGGGCTCTGGGCCGTATTGGAGGCGAAGAAGCGTTGAACAACTTAGAGAAAAGCATGAAATCAGAAGGGGATTCCCGAGTACGAGATATGCTGCAGCAAGCCTTGAATAAACTAAAGCCTGAACCGGCTGGACATGAAGCACCTGCCGAAGCGCAAGCCGCGGCCGAAGTTTCATCCGCCGGGGTTTCGGGTTCCTCTAATGGGGGCAATCCGGATCAGGAGGGTCCTGTCATTCAGGGGGTCGAGCCGATGGCCATCCCTGAAGGAGGACCGGAAATGCTGTATTATGATGAAGTTCAATCTCCGATCGGACCGTTGACGGTCTGCGCCACGGAGAAGGGCCTTTGTCTCATTGAATTCGGCAGCTTCTATGTGAAGGAAGCGGTCATCCAGCAGTGGTCGCGGACTTGGGCCGGCAACGGCGGCTACCAACGGGACGAGGCCAGACTAGCCCCTGCGATCACGCAGTTGAAGCAGTACTTTGCCGGGGAACTGAAGGCCTTCGACGTACAGCTGGACATGCGCGGAACCTCATTCCAACTGCAGGTATGGGAAGCGCTGAAATCCATTCCCTATGGAACGGTTTGCTCCTATAAGGATGTAGCCGAATCCATCGGGCGTCCGAAAGCGGTTCGAGCCGTGGGCGGAGCGAACAATAAGAACCCCGTTCCGATCATCGTGCCGTGCCATCGGGTGGTAGGGGCCGACGGAGCGTTGATCGGCTATGCCGGCGGCCCGGAAATCAAACGCACCTTGTTGACGATCGAAGGAGCCATGCCGGACCGTAAAGGGTCGTAGTTGACCAAGACGTAATCATCGGAACTGCCTGCTGCCGAACATCCGTTATTTTCATTTGCTGTGACGAAAAGGACATGCTATGATAGGTTCGTGTATGCGCCATTAAATGGCAGATATTAGTAGAAGGTGGTCAAGTGATGGATATTGTCATTCCGATTATTACATTGATCGTGGGTCTGGTCGGCGGATTCTTCATCGGCGTATTCTATCTGCGCAAGCAATTGGAGAAGATGCAGAACGATCCGCAAATGCTGCAGAAGATGGCAAAACAAATGGGGTATAACATGAACAGCAAGCAGATGCAGCGTGCACAGCAAATGATGAAAAATCAGCCTATGCCGGGCAAAGGGCAAGGCCGCAAACGCAAATCATAATGCAAGAAAGCCCGCTCCCGTCTAAATGGAACGACGGAGGGGCATTTCTATTTAAAAAGACCGCTAACAGCGGCTATAAGTTAACCGTTTGCTTTTTTTGGAACGGAAAGGGGGATTGTACTGTGGCGGGCGTAAAGGACTATGTGAACCATAAAGTAGGCCAAAACCGGGAGCAGATCGAGTACCATGTAGAGCAAATATTGAAGCTGATCGGTGAAGATCCCAAGCGTGAGGGTCTGCTTGAGACACCGGCCCGCGTGACGCGAATGTACGAAGAGATCTTTGCGGGGTATGAAGTCGATCCCAAGGACGTTCTCGGGGTTACCTTCGACGAGAATCACGAGGAACTGGTCATCGTGAAGGATATCGTATACTACAGCCAGTGCGAGCACCATATGGCGCCGTTCTTCGGCAAAGTCCATATCGGATATGTCCCGAGCGGCAAAATCGCCGGCTTGAGCAAGCTGGCACGCTTGGTAGAGGCGGTTACGCGCCGTCTTCAGGTGCAGGAGCGCATCACTTCGCAAATCGCCGATATCATGGTGGAGGCGCTGCAGCCTAACGGCGTTATGGTCGTGGTGGAAGGCGAGCATCTGTGCATGTGCGCGCGCGGCGTGAAGAAGCCGGGCAGCAAGACGGTAACGTCGGCTGTACGCGGTACGTTCCAGAGCGATTCCGCGCAGCGCTCGGAGTTTCTGTCCTTGATTAAAGACTAAGCTGGATCTTCATGATATCAAAAAGGCTTCGCCCACGGAGGCGAAGCCTTTTTTTGTTATCACTGTGACGATATGAAGCCATCTGAAGCCATCTGATCATCCAGGACAGGGAAGGAAAGATCAAGATGCGCCATCGACTTGTTTCATATATTGCACATACTGGACGAGGGCGCTTTTTTGCTCCTCGATCTCCCGGATTCGACGGGACATCTCCATGAAAAAGACTTCGATCTGATCCCTCAGCACATTAGCCGATTGTCCCTTCCAATCCTGAAGGCGGGCATACATGACCCGTGCCTCTTGTTCGTCGGACCGAAGGGCTGCAAGCAGCCCCGTCAGCTCGCGTTCGGCTTGAAGCAAATCATCAAGCTCCAGCAGAATCTCTCGACTCATCCCCATTCCTCCCGGTGGTTGCTAATAGATGTTTACCCGCTGTTATCTGTACGTTCAAACAGATCCGCCTTAAATTTAATGTACTGCACGATGTCGGTGGTATGCTGCAGATGCCACTGACTCATCGACATGATGGATGTATCCAGCTGCTGGACGATCGGCTGCAGACGCCGGCTGTGGCTGGAGAACATGTATTTGGAGAGACGCTGCCGGATTCCCTGCATTTCGGCATCGCTCTGATGGGCATGCGCTCGCCATTTCTCGGCTACGCTTCGCAGCTCGGCAGGGGTAACCTGGATGGTACCGGAGGAGCCTCCCGCCGATCCGGCTATGGCTCCCAGCGAGCCGCCCAAACCTAAACCTAAGCCCAAGTTGCTCAACGGCCCGCCAAGACCAAACAAGAGATCGCTGTGGGCAGGGATTCTGGGCGAATCCACGGCTTTACCGGTAGCGCCGTCATAAAGACGGTTCGAAATGTAACCATTCTCGAATTGATAGCGGTCCAGCTGGTGATAGTTGGGGCCTCCCAGCGTATTATCGATTTTTTCTTTGATGCTGAGCCCGTCATTGGCATCTTTGTAACTGGAGTCTATGTAATAGGTAGAGCCGACGTGACCGTCGTAACCTCCGAGCGCACCGCTGGCAATAATGTCGCCGGGATGGGCGAAATTAATGATCTGGGAATCGAATTCCCCATTCTCGGCTTTTCTTCTGGCTTCAGGGGAGAGGCTTCCGATGACGGACGGGGCGCTGAAGGTGACAGCCGACATGCCCGTATAAGCGGCAGCATATTGCGCGTTGGCTCCGCCCAGCGAATGACCGGTAAGGGAAAAATCAACACCCTTGTATTTCTCCTTCATTTCCAGCGCGTAATCCTCGGCTTGATACATCTGATTGGTGCCCAAGATATCCGTTTTCTTATCGATTTTCCTCGATTGTTCGCCGAACCAATCCGTGACATCGTTAATGCCCGTCACTTCTTTGACTTTGTCTACATGGTCGGCCCAAGGAGCCCGGAACTCCGGGATTTTTCGTTTGATCTCTTCAATGCCAATATCCGCATCGGCCAGATAATCGGGGAGAGCATGGGATAAATCTCTGCCTGCTTCGGTGCCGCGGTATGCGATAACGGCCTGGTTCGTTTCCTTGTTGTAGAAAGTTACCGCGTCAAAACCGGATATGCTGTTGCTCTTATAGTCCTCAAGAACCTCCCATCCCGGCAGGTCCTCAACGGTATCTTCTTTTTTCAGATCGAGGTAAGCCGCTTCCGACATGAGTCGGTATGTCTCGTCATCCACTTGCGGTGAACTCAAATATATTCCCTCCTTAACGTGATCTATCAGGTTCAGAGCCTATGGTTGCTGCAAAGAGAAACATAGGCCCGTCACTCGCCCTTAATAGCTTTTCTAAGCTCCGGGTTCATCACGAAATTGGACGTTTCGCCTGTGTTGAAATCTACGGATATTTTAAAGGTTTGTTCAGGATGATCCACGACATACCCTTCGAGGTTGACCTTGTCCGCTACGATCGAGGGCATCATCTCTTCTTTGGTAATCTCTACATCCAAATTGTATTTTTCCTTAAAATACTCAACGGCCGTGGTTTTCGCCTTTGTTATAACCTCGTCCGAGCTGCCGTTTGCAGTGGCTTCGTTTTGATTATGGTTCACGGGCTGGCATCCTCCAACAATTAGAATAATGAATACAAAAGCAAAGATGAAAATACGCGATTTGAACCTACTGTTCACACTGACCCATCCCTTCAGTCGTGATGTCCTGCTCCCACAGGCACGCCGGATCTTTCGGTTGTTGCCTTAGAACAATGCTGAGGCTGCGTACCATGCTTACTGTCATATCATAATCCAGCATTTGGTAGCGTTCAACCGAATAAATAACCAGATATGTGGTAAAAAAGACCTAACAATAAGGTTGGGGTTACTCCTTAGCTTGAATAATCCTGTTGAATTCCGGGCTCATGACCAAGTGCCCCTCTGAACAGGGAAGCCCTCCCTAAACTCCATAAAGGAAGTAAGGAGGGCTATCGACTTTATACCCAATATTAACCAATCCGAAGCAGCTAATGCCGGGCTGAGAGTTAAAACGGTTTCCATTTCAGCTTGCTGGCATGCTTGAAACGCTCTGCGACTTCCGGCCAGTAGACCACGTTCCACCAATCGTTGATGTAATCCTTGCGTTTATTTTGATGTTTAAGGTAATATGCATGCTCCCATACATCCAGGGCGAGGAGAGGGACGACGTCCCACTGGGAGAGATTTTGATGTTTCTCGGCCTGCAAAATTTCAAGCCGATGGCTGCGCGGACTCCAGACGAGGATCGCCCAGCCGCCGCCTTCCACTTTGTCTGCTGCTTCGGTAAAATGCTTCTTGAATCGATCGAAGCTTCCGAAATCCTTCTTGATCTGCTGTGCAAGCTCTCCGCCCGGTTCGCCGCCGCCCCGCGGGTTCATGATGTTCCAGAAGATCGTATGCAGATAGTGGCCGGCACCGTGGAACGCAAGCTCGCGTTCCCAATGCTTCACGAGCTCGAAATCGCCGCTTTTTCGGGCCTCCTCCAATTTCTTCTCCGCCTTGTTCAGGCCGTCGACGTAGCTTTGGTGATGGATGTCGTGGTGAATCCGCATGGTTTTCTCGTCGATATAAGGCTCAAGCGCATTATAAGCGTAAGGCAGTGGTGGGAGGCGGTGTCCGCCAATCGACACAGCCTTGCCGCCGCTGTCTCCCATGCCTTGAATGGACAGCTCGGCTTCGGGAGTAGACGGCGGAGGAGACGTTGCCTCGTGCAGCGTCATCGACTGCAGCGGCATATCCACATCCATGAATCTCTCCAGCGCTCCTGCGGCGTTCAGCGTTTCGAGAGCATTCAGGAAATATTCGGACTCCCGAATCACATGGTGCAGGACCGTACCGGCAAGCGGTACTTTCTGAACGGCTTCACTGTTCTCTTTTAAGCTGTGCAGCTGGCGAATGAACTCCCTGGACTGCTCGCAGGACGCGCGTAAGAGCTGCTCGACCTGGGCCAGCATTTGAGGCGTGGGAGAAGCATTATAACTTAGAATATGGCGCAGAAGTTCGTCTGCCGCCTTCTCCGTGTCGGAGAACACGATGGCCCATTGATCCAGTATCTTCACGTAGGCCGGCTCCAGATCGGGCACCACGGCTTTGATCAGAGCGATGTGTTTTCTTTCCTGATGCTTCCAAAAGCGAATTTCCTCCAGTAGTCGCACCGGGAGCTTCGCTCCATAATGAAATAACATGTCCGTTCCCTCCAGTATCAGGTTCACTAAACACACTATATTCATTTGGCGGCCTGTATTATGAAGGAAAAATAAAAACCCCCGCTGCATCAGGCAGCAGGGGAGTAGAATCGTATACTGAAAGGCACCGTCTCTTCGCTATATAAACAACTGATGAAAACCTCAGGGTTCGTCCGGCGTTTCGAGTTTGCCGAGGAAGGTCGATACTTTGCGCAGATATTCCCTAGGGTGCTCCCGGAAGATAAGCTCATGATGGGCATCCTCTACAATCCAGGAATCGGAATCCGCATGCGTCTGGTTGGAAGCGATTTTCTCGGCGATCGGGTAAGGAGCCTTATCGTCTTTCGTTCCGTGGATGAACAAGGTCGGGAACGGGTAATCGTGCTTCTTCACCTCATTGTACGGAATCTGGTCCAGACTTGTGCCGTTAAGCACAGGGAAGAGCAGCTCCAGAATCTCCAGCGATGGATGACGGGGGAGATCAATCTGGTTGTGGATATTGTGGTAAAGCGTGTCCGGCTCCAATAAAAAGGCGCTGTCCAGAATCATGGCATCCACGTCCTTGGTCTCAAGCCCTGCCTGCAGCGCGGTGCCGGCCCCCATGGAGAATCCCCAGACGACAATTTGCTTCGCGCCGCGCTGCTTCACATGCTCAATGGCTCCAAGAAGCTGGCGTTTCTCCTCCTTGCCGCCGGTCGCCACTTCCTTGCTGGTCTGGGAGGCAAAACCGTAATCAAACATGAGCACATTGAAATTCATATTGTGCGCGTAGTGGGCGATATCGTACATAGGTACCCAGGTTTCCTCCCGGTTGGCACCGTAACCATGGCTGAGCACGATGGTTTTCGAGGAATTCTCGGCCGGGATATACCATCCATTGATATTTCGTTTCCCGTCAATCGAGTGGAACGTGACGTTCTCGTAATTCATATCTTTCGCAAGCTTGGGATTGGAGTAGAGCGGAGCCACCGTCGGATTCGACAAAACCCAAGCGATATAGGCATGAAGCGCAATAAAACAGAAAACGAGGAAAAAAACGACAGATAATAGCAGCGCTAATATAATATGCTTTAGACGGACCAAGCCCGTGGACAGCTCGGCCGGCGCGTCATTCAATTGGGAGAGTGGGGCATTACTACCAGTCGTAGTGCTCATAAGTGGCCCCTCCTTACCATATAGTCTGAGTGCGTTTCGTGAACATGAAAAAAGTTGAAATTATAATAATCGTATGCCCGGATGCCTATAAAGTCAATGCAAAACCATAGATTGTAAGACAACTGTAAAGTCCCTGTCCCCATGGTTTACTTTTGAGAAAAATTCTCATATAATTCTTGTAACCAGGTTTCATACAATGAAACAGGAGAGGAGCTGGTCGGGATGGAAGACCGCAAATTGACGGTACGTGCCGTAGAGCGGGCCCTTGATATCTTGATGTGTTTTACGAAGGATGGCGAACTTGCTCTCACGGAGATTTCTTCCCTTATCGGATTACATAAAAGCACCGTCCATCGGCTGCTAACAACGCTGGAAGACAAAGGATTCGTTGTGCGGAACAAAGAGACGGAGAAATACCGGCTCGGCTTGAAAATATGGGAGCTGTCGATGCATCTGTCCCAAAGCGACGACCCTGCCATTCGCCTTCAGCCGGCGATGGAGGCCTTGCGGGATCGGCTTGGGGAAACGGTAAGTCTGTATTTAAGGGACGGTTCGGATCGCCTTCGGATTCAAGCGGTTCAGAGCAACCAGGGGATCCGCCGGGTCGCCCAGGTCGGCGTGAGGCTGCCGCTCTCGGTGGGCGCGTCCAGCAAGGTTCTTGTGGCCTTTGCGCCTGAGGCGGACCAGGAGGAGCTGCTGAATGCGCCGGATTGGCCGGAGGCGGTCGATAAGAACGCGTACCGGCAGCAGCTGGCGGAAATACTGGAGAACGGTTACGCGATCAGCATCGAAGAGCGCGAGCCTGGAGCGGCTGCCGTATCGGTGCCGATCTTCGACCGCAGCGGCCGCGTCGCCGCCGCGTTGTCGATGTCCGGGCCTGTAACCCGCCTGTCGGCCGAAACGCTTCGCGAGCATGCGCCAATCCTGATGGAAGCGGCACGGGAAATGGGAATGATGATTTAATTTATTCTATTGCCGGATCAGAGACAGCATCACTATAAGTTATTGAATGACCAGGAGGCTGCGTGTGATACAGCCACCCGGAATAACATCTTCTTAACGCTGTCCATTTTCAGAGAAGGCTCGGCCACATGTGATATTTCTTATCAGGATGGAAAAGGACCGTCCCCCATGATCTTGGTGATCCGGGGAACGGTCCTTTTACCGCTGCAGCTCAGTATGTAACAGGTAAGTTCAACTTAAGTCAGCTTCACGTTCTTTTCCTTCATTTTCTGATTAAGGATTTCTTGAAAGGTCAGGGGTTTGTCCGTCGCTTCCTCTTTCTTAGGCGCTGCCACAGGTTGCGGCCGCTGGTATTGATAGTGGAACGAAGCCATCGTATGTATTTTGATCATCGGTACCTTCCTCCTGGATATGGGTTTCCGCAATGTTTTGTACCCATTAACCTGTGCGGCCTTATTCGAAACGGAATTTCCAATATTCAGGAAAAAAGTACCGGGAAATAACAAAATCCCCATCATCCACGCGTGGATGATGGGGATTTTTGACTAAGGCCAAATCGCCTATAAGAATGCTTTATTGGTTCGATGCGATCATTTGACGCAGTACCGTTTGGAGGATACCTCCGTTATGGTAGTAATCCACGTCCACCATGCTGTCGAGACGGGCGATGGCTGGGAACTCGAATTGGGTTCCGTCTTCGCGCGTAGCGACAACCGTCAATTCCTGGCCTGGCTTCACGTCGTTGCTGAGGCCCAAAATATCGAATGTCTCGCGGCCGTTCAGACCGAGGCTCTTCCAGCCGTGACCTTCCTGGAACTGGAGCGGCAGAACGCCCATGCCCACCAGGTTGGAGCGGTGGATACGCTCGAAGCTTTCAGCCAGTACAGCCTTGACGCCGAGGAGGTACGTACCTTTTGCCGCCCAGTCGCGGGAGCTTCCCGTACCGTATTCTTTACCTGCGATAACGATCAGGTTCTGTCCGCCTGCTTGATAATTCATCGATGCATCATAGATGGACATCACTTCTTCCGTTGGCAGGTAAGTCGTAACGCCGCCTTCCGTACCTGGAGCGACCTGGTTACGGATCCGGATGTTAGCGAACGTACCGCGCATCATGACTTCGTGGTTACCGCGGCGGGAGCCGTAGGAGTTGAAGTCTTTGCGTTCCACGTTGCGATCGCTCAGATATTTGCCGGCAGGGCTGTTCGTTGCGATGTTGCCCGCTGGAGAGATGTGGTCCGTCGTAACGGAATCGCCCAAGAGAGCCAGCACGCGCGCTTCCTTGATGTCCTTGATGTCGTTCAGGCCGTTGCCCAGGCTTTCGAAGAACGGCGGGTTCTGAATGTAAGTGGATTGATCGTCCCACTCGTACAGCTCGCCTTCAGGCACAGGAATCTTGTTCCAACGCTCATTGGCGGTGAACACGTTCTCGTACTTGGCGCGGAATGCTTCAGCGCTGACGGACAGGCCGATCGCTTCGCGGATTTCCGCGCTCGTTGGCCAGATGTCCTTCAGATACACAGGCTCATTGTTCGGATCGTAACCGATCGGATCGTTCTGAAGATCGATGTTCACCGTGCCTGCCAGGGCGTAAGCAACAACCAGCGGCGGCGAAGCCAGGTAGTTGGCTTTGACTTGAGCATGCACGCGGCCTTCGAAGTTACGGTTACCGGACAATACGGCAGCTACCGTCATGTCGTTGTCGGCAATCGCTTCGCTCACTTCATCCGGCAATGGACCGGAGTTACCGATGCACGTTGCGCAGCCATAGCCTGCCACGTAGAAGCCGAGGGATTCCAGATAGTGCAGGAGTCCGGCTTTCTCCAGGTAGTCGGTTACGACGAGGGAGCCCGGTGTCAAGCTGCTCTTCACGTAGCCAGGCTTTTTCAGGCCGCGTTCAACGGCTTTCTTGGCCAGGAGGCCAGCGCCGAGCATAACGCTTGGGTTCGACGTGTTCGTACAGCTGGTGATGGCCGCGATTACAACCGCACCCGTACCCATTTCGCTGGTAGAGCCGTCTTTATGGTTAACTTTAACGGTCTCTGCGATTTTCTCGTCGCTGAGTCCATATCCGCCCTTATCGATCGGCGTACGGATGATGTCGTTAAAGTTTTGTTTCATGCTGGTAAGCTCGATACGGTCCTGCGGACGTTTCGGTCCGGCCAAGCTCGGCACAACCGAAGCCAGGTCCAGTTCGATTACGTCGGAGAACTCAGGGTCCGGCGTATCGGCCGTACGGAACATGTTTTGCGCTTTATAGTAGTTCTCCACGAGCTCAACCTGCTCATCGGAGCGGCCCGTGTTGCGAAGATAAGCCAGCGTTTCGTCGTCAACCGGGAAGAAGCCGATCGTAGCGCCATATTCCGGAGCCATGTTGGCAACCGTTGCACGGTCAGCCAAGCTGATGTTGGCGAGGCCTGGACCGTAGAATTCTACGAATTTGCCTACGACGCCTTTCTTGCGGAGAAGCTCGGTTACCGTGAGGGCAAGGTCAGTCGCGGTAGCGCCTTCTGCCAGGCTGCCTGTCAGCTTGAAGCCGATAACTTCAGGGGTGACAAAGTACAGCGGCTGGCCGAGCATGCCGGCTTCCGCCTCGATGCCGCCGACGCCCCAGCCCACAACGCCAAGACCGTTGATCATCGTTGTATGGGAGTCCGTGCCTACGAGGGAATCAGGGAAGACCAGCGTCTCGCCGTCAACGGTCTTCGTAGCCGCAACGGAAGCCAGGTACTCCAGGTTAACCTGGTGAACGATACCTGTTCCCGGAGGAACCGCGCGGAAGTTGTTGAATGCCGTTTGAGCCCAGCGGAGGAAACGGTAACGCTCCTCGTTGCGCTCAAATTCAAGCTTCATGTTCGTTTCAAGCGCTTGGTCGGTACCAAAAGCGTCGACCATGACGGAGTGGTCGATAACGAGGTCGACCGGAACGAGCGGATTGATCTGTTTAGGATCGCCGCCGGATTTTTTTACAGTGTCGCGCATGGCTGCAAGGTCTACGACAACGGGTACGCCGGTGAAGTCCTGCAGTACGATACGGGCAGGGATAAACGGAATTTCCTTGTTGTTGTCGCGTCCTTCGTTCCACTTGGACAAGAGTTTTACGTGATCTTCGGTAATCGCGCGTCCGTCAAACTGACGAACGGCAGCTTCAAGCAGCACCCGAATGGAGAAAGGAAGCTTGGACACGCTGCCGTATCCTTGCTCTTCGAGCGCCTGCAGGCTGAAATAGCGGTAACTTTTACCGCCCACCTCTAGGTTGCGAGAGATGGAGAATTGATCCTTTGCTGGCATTGATGAACCTCCTTAAGTCATTTCATAAATCGAATAAAGACAGTTAGGGTTAAATCCTTTTCGGTTTCACTAGATGAAACCTAATTTCATAAATTGACTACTTTAAGTATAACGTTTTCAACTCCCCGCGTAAAGCATTTTTTATAGAAGAAACGCATTTCAAAAAGGTGAAAACAAGCCTGTTTTCTTACCGGAAAGCAGCCGCTGCAATCCCGCGTTTCTGCAATCTCTTGACCGAAGCTCATAGCCTGAAGATTTGCTTCATATAGTTGTGATAGGGAACGGCGTGAATGGCAAGGTTAGAGGAGGAGAGAGGATGAACAGTTTGAAGCAAGCCGAGAAGCCTTGGAAGCAAGCTCTATATATTTACGTCAATCAATATAACCAAAATCGCGTGGACTATTCCTCAGGCCTGAAAGAGCAGATTGTGGCGGACCTGAACTACCTGGTAGAGAGAGGAGAGAGGCAGTTTCGCCTGCAATCGTGGTATGCGGAGCGGGAGGCAACGCCGCTTAAGAGCGAGACCCGTGCCCGTCTTCAGCGCATCCTGAGGGAAACAGAGGATGATGTGGTCGCCGACGTGCGGCTCCACAGCGTCTTTTATTATGAAAAAAGAGGGATGACGCATCGGGAAGACACGGTTTTCAGGGAGCGGCTGACGCTGATTCGGGACGGGGATGCCTGGCTGATCGTCGGCATTGAACGTCTGCAGGATGAACGCCATCCTTTGCAAAGGGCCGACATACCGGGAGCAAGCTCGGACGCGGCCGGAAGGGAACCGTCCACTCCTTTCATGAACGGACGCGTATACGCCGCTGGCAGCAGTCCGCGGTCGGGACGTTACGAACGCGAAGCCGCGGCTGCCTATGCCGACCGTTGGTGGGATTCGGGGAATCCGGAGTTTGAGGAATTCGACGTGGATTGCACGAACTATATCTCCCAGTGCCTCTTTGCAGGCAAAGCCCCAATCCACTATACTGGTAAAAGAGAAACGGGATGGTGGTACAAGGGATACGTCAACAAACGGGAGTGGTGGAGCTACAGCTGGGCGGTGTCGAACAGCTTCGCGCATTATCTGAATGCCAGTACCACGGGGCTTCGTGCCGAGCGGGTGGAGCGTCCCGAACAGCTGATGCTGGGGGACGTCATCGTGTACGACTGGGACGGCGACGGCGCGTTTCAGCACAGCACCATCGTAACGGCGTTTGACGCGGGCGGGATGCCGCTGGTTAATGCGCATACGGTGTCAAGCCGTCACCGCTATTGGGACTACCGGGATTCCTATGCTTGGAACGATAACACCGAATACCGGTTTTACCATATTCCCGATTATTTTTAAGATGACAGCATGTCATGCTGCAATACGGACAAGAGAGAGGTTAACATGGGACAGGATAAATTGACGGTTGGTTTAGTATACGGGGGAAAATCCGGCGAGCATGAGGTGTCGCTATCCACGGCATTCGCGGTCATGAACGCTTTTGATTTTGATAAATACGAGATTGTCCCGTTTTATATTTCAAAGCAGGGAACCTGGAGAATCGGCAGCAAGATGTCGGCTCCTTTCGCCCGGCAGGAGGAATTGAAGCTGGCTGAAGGGGAAGGCACGCAAACGGCGCTGAACGCCGTGTTCAGCAGACTGTACGGGGAAGAGAATCAGGCGGTCGATATTATGTTCCCGCTGCTTCACGGGACGTTCGGCGAGGACGGGACGATCCAGGGGCTGTTCGAAATGGCGGACATCCCTTACGTGGGAACCGGCGTGCTTGCATCCGCTGCCGGGATGGACAAAGTCGTCATGAAGAAGCTCTTTGCCCAGGCAGGATTGCCGCAATGCGAGTACTGCTATTTCAACCGCACCCAGTGGGAGCGGAGCCAGCATGAAGTGCTCAAGAACATCGAGGACAAACTCGGATTCCCGAGCTTCGTCAAGCCGGCTAACCTCGGCTCGAGCGTCGGGATTTCCAAGGCCAAGAACCGGGAACAGCTGAAGGCAGCGATTGAATCCGCGCTCCGCTTCGATGACAAGATCATCGTAGAAGAGTTCGTCGATGCGCGCGAAGTGGAGGTCAGCGTGCTCGGCAATGACGAGCCGATGGCGTCCGTTCCGGGTGAAATCGTCTCTTCCAGTGAATACTATGACTACGCGGCCAAATATACGGATGGACAATCGCAGATGCAAATCCCGGCCGAGATCGACCCGGATACGGCGGATCGGCTGCGCGACCTGGCCATTGCCGCCTTCAAAGCGATTGAGGGCGGGGGCATTACCCGCGCCGACTTCTTTGTCCGCCGTTCGGACGGTGCGATACTGATCAACGAAGTGAACACGATGCCGGGCTTCACGCCGTTCAGCATGTACCCGCTCTTGTGGCGGGAGACGGGCGTTTCCTATCGCGAGCTGCTTGACCGGATGATCGAGCTGGGCCTTGAGCGGTACCATCGCAAGCAATCCCTGATTTATGAGAACCAGGCGTAAGCCGTCACAATAGGATATGAAACACCAGGGGGAGTCCGCGCTATTCATTACGGCTCCCCTTGAGTCTAATATTTTGAGATGAAAGGAAGAGACATGATATGGGATTTCAAACCGAGTTCAATTCCGTTTGTAAGTTTAAAAGCGAGCAGGAGCTCTACGAGCTGCTGGAATACGGCCGCGGCAAAATGCTGAAGGATGGGCTCCGGGTGTTTCCGACGGGACAGAAGGTCATTGCCTATACGCCGGATAACCGGGCGGTGGCCATCGTCCTGATCACCGCATGCGTATCGGAGATCAACTTCCAGGGGCGGGAGGTCACTTCGGTCGAGCTGCAGCTCATCCGCAAATTGACGGATGAGGAAGCGCGCGTACAGACCGCGCTCGCGCACGAGATGTTCTTCGGAGACCATGCATGATTGTCCGTTTCGGTTATGTGGCCATGTCCACGGTCGTGCAGAATGCTTCTCCTTCCAAGACGATGACGATGAAGAGTTTCATGAAGCTGAATGACCGTGAGGCCGGCCTGCACAAACTGGAGCGGATCGCGAATGAGAACTTACATAATACCCTTCGGCTTCTGAAGCATAATGCGGCTCACGATATCAAGGTATACCGCTTCTCGTCCAAGCTGATTCCGCTGGCCACGCATAATGACATGCGGGACTGGGACCCGTTCCCGGCTTTGCAGGAAGGCTTTCAGGCCATTGGGGAATTCGTGAAAAAACACGGGATGCGGGTTTCCTTCCATCCGGATCATTTCACGGTGTTGAGCACGCCGCGTCCCGAAGTGCTGGTTAATTCGGTTCGCGACTTGGAGTCGCACGTCCGCATGCTGCAGGCGATGGAACTGCCTGCTTCCATGAAGAATAACATTCACATCGGGGGAGCTTATGGGGACAAGCCTTCGGCAGCGGCCCGATTCGTTGAACATTTTCATGAGCTTGACCCCCGCATCAAGGAACGGCTGACCCTTGAAAATGACGATAAAACCTTTACGGCCCAGGAAACGCTGGCCGTATGCCAGCAGACCGGGCTGCCGATGGTGCTGGACATCCATCACCAGTGGGTCAATAACGACGGCGAGGCGCCCTGGGAGCTGTGGCCGGATATCCTTCGCACCTGGGAGACGCAGCTTGCGCAGGCCGATTCGGAGCCGGCGCAGCCGCTGCCGCCTAAAATTCATGTCTCCAGCCCCAAGAGCAAGACCGATATCCGCAGCCATGCGGACGGGGTGGATGTCGTGCCGCTGCTCGCTTTTTTAAGGAATATTGCCGGGGTTACGCCAAAAGTGGACGTCATGATTGAAGCGAAGATGAAGGACGGGGCCTTGTTTGACCTGATGAAGGATCTGGGAAATTATTCGGAAGAGGGCATTACCATTCTCGACGGTGCTTCCATCGAAGTGAACCCTTAACCGATAAGTTGAGCTTGTTAACACTTGCAAGTTGATGGGTTTTGGGTTACGTTGGAAGTAGCCAAACAGGGATTCCCCTCAAGATAATGACATTGGACTAAAAAGTTCGTTCTCGCCAAGCATTCAGGTGCACAGCATAGGACGGACTTTTATTGAAATAGGCGGAATTTTCGCGTGGCTGCCCTTTCGGCTACCGTAATGACGGAATAGGATGTAGAGATTCCCAAGATTACTAGATTTATATAGAAAGTAGAGTGAGTGCTTTGAACGAGAATGAAAAGATTCCTTATGTTGTCAGCAGTAAGAGCTATACCGCCGTTGCGATTAATTGCGCAGCGAAAGCGGGAGAATGGATTAAGAGCAAACTGGGCACCGTCAAGCAGCTGAGCACCAAGTCTTCGGCGCAGGATATCGTAACCGAGGTCGACAAAGGCGCGGAGCAGATGATCCGCAAGCTGATCCTGACGCATTTCCCGGATCATGCGATCCTGGGAGAAGAAGGGGTTGCCCCGGGTACGGATGCCTATGCGAAGGCGCTTGAGGAAGCCAAAGACGAAGAGTATCTTTGGATTATCGATCCTGTGGACGGCACGACGAACTATGTTCACGGATTTCCGTTTTACTCCGTATCCATCGCGCTGGCTCATCATGGAGAAGTGATTGTCGGCGTTATCTACGACCCTTCCCGGGACGAGTTGTTCGTGGCGGAAAAAGGCAAAGGGGCTTACGTTCACGGCAATCCGACCTATGTCTCCACGGAGGAACAATTGTCGGACAGCTTGCTGGCCACGGGCTTCCCGCTGGACAGCAAGGTCAACTTGCCGCTCAACATGGCGGAGCTTCAGGCGCTGCTGCCGATGGTACGCAATATAAGAGCGGGCGGTTCCGCCGCGCTTCATCTTGCTTATGTGGCGGCCGGCCGGCTGAGCGGATACTGGGAGCACGGCTTGAGTGCCTGGGACGTTGCCGCGGGCGCGCTGCTGGTTCAGGAGTCCGGCGGCAAAGTAACCGATACGGAAGGACGGCCCTACGATCTGTCGGTGCGTCATTTAGCGGCAACCAACGGGTTGATTCATCAGCGTTTTTTGGATACGCTAAAAGATGCGGGCGAGGCTTTGGTCCGCTAAACGGTCACCATCCGCAGAGAGAATGCCGTTCACTATGAACCGTTTGATAAAAGGAGTGTGCGTACGATGAATGAGAAGTCGGATCAGGATTTGGAGCGCCAGCTCAGCGAGATGTTAACGGAGGGTGAAATGGAGAAGAAGGATCGGGAGAAGGAGGAGCGCAGGCTGCTCTCTCCGAAATATGAGATCCGGATTCAGACGCAGCTCGATCCCATCGTGGAGGAGACGCTCAAATACCGCAGCATGGCAAAGGAATTGGATGACCGCTATGACAAGTATATCGATAAGGCGGTAAAGAAGGAGAAGCCTGAGGATTCAGGCGAAGACGTGTGACAGCGCTTCAAGGAATATTGCGGTATTGGAGCGTAACATCATCCTGGTTCGGTATCAGGAATGGACAGCATGAAACAGGCTGTCCATTTTTTTGTGCAGCAATCAAGATAAGACTCTTCAAGACGGTGAATGTCGGAGTCAGGATGTGCGACCTTGTCCATATAGGGGGGAGGAGAAACAATGCGGGTTCAGCTGAAGGCTTCTCATTTTTTGGCAGGATTATCAGGTGTGGGTTCCATCCTGTTGTGGTGCATACTTATCATCTTTAATCCGTATACGGACGTTATGAACTGGAGTCCGGCCCTGAATACGTTCATTATGCTCTTTCTGCCAGGCTGCTTGGCGTTGATTGCGATGGTGTATTCGTACAGAATGCTGCTGCTGATTGCTTTTGGATGGTCGATACTGCCAAGCCTGTATATGGCAGGCACGCCAGGGATATTTGCTTGGTTTGGAGTTACCTCCATAGGTTATCTATTCGCGTATCTTCTCATGAAGCCGTCTCGCCCGGCTTGATTCGGTACCATTCGCCTGATGGTGGTGGTAAAATAAGGCTGTATCAAGATATTCGACGTTAAGGGAGTGAAGTCATGTTCAAACAATGGAAGAAGGGGCTGGCGGCAGTAACCGGCAGCTTGACGCTCGCGGTGGCGCTAGTCGGACCGGGCGTTGCGCCGGCTTATGCCGATGAGGCTGCGGCTAAGAATACATATCGTATCGTAACGCTGGGGGATTCGCTGACCGTCGGGTATGAGCCGGGAATGGATCTGAACAGCAAACCGTACGGTTTTGTTGACCGGCTGTATGAGCAAGGGCTGTTCCATGGCCGGACCGAAGTCACGAATCTGGGGATCGGCGGGTTGAAGACCGACGGGCTGAACAACTACGTCAAGGCCGTCCTGGATGAACGGGCGATCACGCCGGAGGAGCTGCAGCCGGGACTCAGCAGCATCGATCCGCGGACCAAGCAGATCGGCGCCGATGCAGCAAAAGCCAAGCCGATGATCGCCGAAGCCGATCTGATCACCATTACGATCGGCGGCAATGACATGATGAGTCTTGTCAGCACCGTGGAAACGTTAAGCGATGAGCAGCTGCAAGCCAAGATGCAGGAACTGTTCCAGATCTATAAGGACAACGTGTCATCCGTCATTACGGGCCTGCATTCCCTGAATCCGGATGCCGCGATCGTAGTGGCCGACCAGTATAATCCGGTTCCCAAAATCGCCGATGACGTCGCGTACGCGAAACTGCTTGCGGCATCCGGTGAGTTCACGAAGCTGGTGGACGGGGTGGCCGGCGGTTTTGCAAGCCAGGGCGTAGACATCAAGGTAGCGCATGTCGCGAAGAAATTCGTGGGCTCCGAGCTGACGATGACCCATATCCTGAAGGATGACATCCATCCGAACCAATACGGATACGAAACGATGGCCAGCGTATTTGCCGAGACAATCTGGGGCAGCTATCAGAAACCTCCTGTTCAAAATGAGGGGCAGCCGATGCGCATCGTCGTGAAAGGGCAGGAGCTGAATACGCCTTACAAGCCGATCCTCCGCGACAACCTGAATTACGTAGCCATACAAGACATCGTGAACGCGGTGGGGGCGACTACCAAATGGGAGAATAAAACATCCAGCGCAACGATTACCTTCGGAGACCAGACGGTCGTGGTGAAGATCGGCGCCAAAACCGTTCAAGTCAACGGAACGGCCGTACCGATCGATACGCCGGCTTTTCTGCACAAGGTAGGAAAAGAGGATAAAACCTACGTGCCGCTCGCCGTGATTGCATCCGGCCTGGGCTTTGACGTTCAGTACAGTTCCAAATTGCGTACCGCATTCATCAATTTGTAATTCCAAGGGCAAGCTGCACCGGCTGGAAGGAGCCGATGCAGCTTTTTTTTGTGATTCCTCCGTGGCGGCCTACGAGAGAAGTCCTTTGTTTACCCCTCGTTATGGTCGACGGTGCGATAGAGGATCGGATGGGGATATCGCCTAAAGATTTGCACACAGGGTTGTGACGTTTTTAACATGAGATGCTCCCGGCAGGTGTTACAATACTACATCATTTCCCTTGAACGGGTGGTGTGACGTTGGCGCAGATTGGCCGCCCGCTCCGGACCGGAAAGTGGCGGATCCGTGAAATGGGCAGGGAAAGGTTTATCGAATGTCGAATCTTGGAAGAAACATAGATATGGCATTATAGGGGGATCAAGGAATGAATGGACCGATGATCATTACGTTGTCTGTTTTGGCCGTGGCATCCGTATTGTTCATGTCGGGAAAAGCGCGGTCGGATTTGGTCGCGATCGGCGTGTTGATGGTACTTATGCTAACGGACATTTTAAGTCCGGCTGAAGCCCTGTCGGGCTTTTCCAATTCGGTTGTCATCATGATGATCGGTTTGTTTGTTGTGGGGGGCGGCATTTTCCAGACCGGGCTGGCCAAGATGGCCAGCGGGAAGCTGCTGAAGCTTGGCGGAGGAAGCGAGACCCGGCTCTTGATCATGATCATGCTGGTGACGTCGCTCATCGGCGGATTCGTCAGCAATACGGGCACGGTAGCTGTGATGCTGCCCATCGTTGTCAGTCTGGCATACAGCGCGGAGATCAATCCGGGGCGGCTGCTGATGCCCCTTGCGTTTGCAAGCAGCTTGGGCGGCATGCTCACCTTGATCGGAACGCCGCCGAACCTTGTGATTCAGGAGACGCTGATTAACGCAGGGTACGAACGGTTGTCGTTTTTTGCTTTTCTGCCGATCGGCCTGGTGTGTCTGGCAACCGGGATTCTCGCGATATTGTTCCTTCGCCGTTATCTTCCCAGCAATGAAGAAGGAAGAACGGGGAACCAGGGCGGACGCTCGCTCAGGGAGCTGGCCAAGCAGTATCGGCTGACACAGAACCTGTATCGGATTCAGGTCGGAGCCGATTCCTCCATTCGCTCCAAGACGCTGCGGGAGCTGGATATTCCGGCACAGTTCGAAATCAACATCATTGAAATCCGCCGTAAAATGTCGGCCAAGAATCAATTCTTCAAAACGATCAACCAGGAGATCGCAGGTCCTGGGACCGTGATAGAGGAAGAGGATATTCTGTACGTGAATGGTCCATTCGAGCGGGCCTCGGAGTTTGCGGAGACATACGGGCTTGTCATGCTGGACCAGGGTGTGCCCGAGCATCGTAAACATGCCGAAGAGTCGCAGTACGCCACAAGCGACGTCGGCATTGCGGAAGTGATGCTGACGCCGTCCTCGCGCCTGATCGGCCGGCTCGTCAAGCATTCGGGATTCCGCGAGAAGTATCGGGTGAACATTCTGGGCATCCAGCGTAAAGAACAGTATTTGCTGCATCATCTGAAGGAAGAGAAAATGCGCTTTGGCGACGCGCTGCTCGTGCAGGGCACGTGGAAGGACATTGCCCTGCTGGCAGCGGAGCAGACGGATGTCGTGGTGGTGGGGCAGCCTGCAGAGGAGTCGCGCAAATTGACGATGGATCACAAAGCGCCGATCGCGGCGGGGATCATGCTGCTGATGGTGATCCTGCTCGTGACGGAATGGATTCCGGCGGTGGCCTCCGTGATGATTGCCGCGGTGTTGATGGTGGTGTTCGGCTGCGTGCGCAACATGGAGGAAGCCTATAAGACGGTCAACTGGGAGAGCATCGTCCTTATTGGAGGGATGATCCCGATGTCCATTGCCATCGAGAAGACGGGAGCCGCCACGCTGATCTCGGATATGCTGGTTCATTCCCTGGGCAGCTATGGATCGCTTGCCCTGCTGGCAGGGGTGTATTTCACCACTTCGCTGCTAACGCTGTTTATCAGCAATACCGCCTGCGCGGTATTATTCGCGCCGATTGCGTTATCGGCTGCGATCCAGATGGGAGCCAGTCCGTATCCGTTTCTGTTCGCCGTTTCGATTGGAGCGAGCATGTGTTTTGCGTCCCCGTTCTCCACGCCGCCCAACGCGCTCGTCATGTCGGCAGGACGTTATAAATTCAGCCATTACGTGAAGGTCGGCCTGCCGCTTCAACTGACGATCGGGCTCGTCATGATGGCGGTACTGCCGCTGTTCTTTCCGTTTTAAAAAAGGGAACCGGCACCTAACACCCGCATGTTCAATCCGATGAGGATCGCGCATGCGGGTGTTATTCCATTTTGAGGGTAGATAGCGTGGAAGGCGGGCGGTCAATACTCCTCATACCCTCGACAGATCGACTCCCGCCAGACGCTCCTGCCCCTTTTTGCAGGAAATCGCCTGCGGCAGGGCTAATACATCCACTTAGGGCATCCTGCCTAATCGTAAAAATGCGCATCATTTCCGTAGAAATGACTACGCTGATCCCGCTGGATTGTTGCTATGCTTGATAAAGCCGGAGGTGCAAGAGCCGATGAAGAACCGCTTCAAAAATCCGCTGGGCCGCATGAACATCAAACAGCAGATGATTCTGCTGTTCCTGGTGCTGGTCATTCCGTTATTCGGGCTGAACGCCTACGGGAATTCCATGGCCGGTCAGATCCTGAAGCGCCATGTGACCAATGCTTATATCGAACTGAACAAACAAAATTTCAAGCTGATTAACCGGGACATTGAAACCGTTAACAAAGTAACCTCCACGGTCATCCAGAACTCGCAGATCCAGCAGCTGGATCCCTTTGCCGAGGTTACCGTACTGGAACGCGTCAAAAATTACGAGCGGCTCGAAAAGATGCTGATTTCCTTCTCCCAAGAGACGGATGAGCGTGAACCGGTCTATTACTCGCTTTATGTGTACGACCCGGACAACAGCTACTTCTTTGCCCCGTATTACCCTGACCGCAGAAAAGCAGGGGTATATTTCTTCTCCGACGAGAAGGAGAAACCCGCTTGGTTCGATGAAGCCGTGGCGATGAAGGGGAACGGGTATCTGAAGCGCATGGCCAATCTGTCGCCGCCGGTGCAAGGACGCCAGGATCAAGAGACTTTAAGCTATGTGCGGGCCGTTAACAATATCTATCGGGGCGGTACCATCGGCGTACTGCTGGTCACCAATTTGGACGCGCGGATCGGCGAGTCGTTATCGACGGTCTCGATTCCGGATGGGGAGCTGTATTTTACGGATTGGGACGATAATATCCTGACCTCGTCGGTACAGGGCATGGCGGGCAAGCTGGAATTGCCGCCCGAAGCGGATCCGGGCGATTCCACGATCGGCGTCATGGACGTGATCACGTCGGATTTCATCTATGTCATCGATTACAATTACGTGCTCCAGCAGAAGCTGGTCTACAAGGTGCCCGTCAAAACGCTGCTTGCCCAGCAAAGCGAGATGAAGCGCGTCATACAGGTCATTTCCGTCGCTTATTTTGCCGTGGGCCTCATTATCGTCTTTTACTTCTGGCAGTCGCTGATGACGCCGCTCCAGAAGCTGGCGCATTTCGTGAGGAGGTACGAACCGGGAAACGTCGTGCCGGAAACCCCTTATCGGCGCAGAAAAGACGAAGTCAGCGTCCTGATCTCCACGATCTATGACATGGCCCGCCGACTGAATGACCTGATCCATTACAAATACAATATGGATTTGAAGCAGAAGGAAGCGCAGCTGCAGCTGCTCTATCAGCAGATCAATCCCCACTTGCTGTACAACACCCTGGAGAGCATTTACTGGAAGAGCACGATGGAGGGCAATACCGAGTCCGCCGAAATGATCAAGGATTTATCCAAATTGATGAAGATCAGTCTCAGCCGGGGCCGGGATCTTATCACGCTTGGGGAAGAGCTTGAGCATGCGGGGGCTTATATGAATCTCCAGCTGAACCGTTATGATTATCAGTTTACGATCCGATGGGACGTTCCCGAGGCATTGCTGGCGAACCATGTGCCGAAGATCACGCTCCAGCCGCTGCTGGAGAACGCGATCATTCATGGCATTAAAAATATGGGCGAGGACGGAATGATCCGCGTATCGGGTCATCTGGAGGGTGATCGATGCCGGATCGTCATTGAAGATAACGGCTTTCGCCCCGTGAACTACGAATCCATTCTCCGGCTGCTCCATGATGATGCACCCGATCATTCGCTGGGCTACGGCATCCGCAATATCCAGGAGCGGATCCGGCTGCATTTCGGCAGCCGCTACGGGCTGCAGTATGAGCCCGGGGAAGAAGGGGGAACCCGCGTGACGATCACGATACCGCGAACAGAAGCAGCAACCATTACAGCAACCGGACAGGAGGTTTCCTGATGTACAACATTTTGGTGGTAGATGACGAACCTTTGATATGCAAGGGCTTGGCAGGGCTGTTAACGTCCTCGGGCCTTGCCATCGATGGCATAACCACGGCTTACAGCGGGCAGGAAGCGCTGGACTACATACGGATGGGGGACATCGACCTGCTGGTCACCGATATCCAGATGGGCGAGATGAACGGCATTGAGCTGATGCAGCAGGCGAAGATCGTGAAGCCTTGGGTACAGACGATCATTATTTCAGCCCATGAAACATTTCAATACGCGCAGCGGGCGCTTCAGCTCGGAGCCAAGGATTATTTGATCAAACCGCTGAACAGCGAGCAGTTTCTGGATTCGGTACGCAGCGTGCTGCTCAAGATGGACCGGCCGGCGCCCCAGGTCGAGCCGCTTCTCATGGCCGATAATGAGCATTTCCGGATGGAGGAGCCGCCGTCCGAAAGAATAGAGCGGCTGAACGAGCGGCTCTCCATGGAGCCGGATCCATCGGCTGCTGCCGGTCCCGACGAGTCGGAGCTGGGCCTGGTCGGCCCTTATTTTGCCGTTATCAAAATGAAACTGGGACTGGCGGAAGAGCGCAGCGCTTCTTTTTCCAGTCATGATATAAACCTGATTCAATATGCCGCGCTGAATATCGCCAAGGAGCTGCTGGAGCAGGAGCCGCACACCTTAGTGTTCTATTCGCCGGAACGGGACGTCAACATCATCCTTCAATGGAGCGAGCAGGAAATGGAGGAGAACGCCAGCGGGAAAATCCATCACCTGGAGATGATCGGCCGGAGTCTGCACCACCATGTGGAGCTGCACCTGAAACGGAGCTGTACCGTGGGCATCAGCCAAATATTGAGGGGACGGGAATTCTTGAGCGTGCTCAGCCGCCAGGCGGACAAAGCGATGCTGTGGAGCGAGCAGCTGCACGATTTCCATGTCTTTTATTACGGGGATTTCAATTGGCACAATTATGCCCAGGAGACGTCGCAGGAGGTGCTTTCGAGCCAGAGCAACCGGATCGTGGAGAATACGAGGCAATATATCGACGAGCATTACCGCCAGAAGGGATTGACCATTCACGACGTAGCGAAGAACAATCACGTGAGCCCCAACTATTTGAGTTACCTGTTCAAAAAATATACCGGCAGCAGCCTGTGGGAGTATGTGGTGAAGCTGCGAATGGAGGAGAGCAGGGCATTGATCCTGAACACGGATCTCCGCCGGTACGAGATAGCCGAGCGGGTGGGGTATGAATCCCCGGAGCATTTCAGCAAAATCTTCAAAAAATACTACGGCGTCAGCCCAAGTGAGCTAAAGAAGTAAGATCCGTCATACTTCACATAGTTTTAGACATGTTCGAAGGCTCCCCGGCTTTTTTACAATAAAAGCTAGACATTGAATAAAGGAATGAGGGAGTCGGATGGAAGAAACGATCATGTCACAAGGCCAGGCTCTGATCGAGCCCGGCCGCCGCGCCCGGAAGGAGCATAAGCGCAAGCCGCTGTGGAGGAAGTATGTATGGGGGTATTTGTTCCTTGTCCCGGCCATAGCGATCTTTATCGTCTTTTTATGGGTGCCGATTTTCAAAGGGATCTTTTACAGCTTTTTTCATATCGATTTCGTAAAAGGCAATACCTTCGTCGGTTTGGATAATTACGCCAACGTTCTGAGCAATCCCGACCTGCTGCTATCGGTCAGGAATACGTTGTATTTCATGCTGTTAACGCTTGTCATCGGCTTCTGGGTGCCCATCGCCGCATCCATTGCCATCTCGGAGCTGAAGCTGTTTCAAGGGTTCGCCCGGATTGCCGCGTATCTCCCGTTTGTCGTGCCCGGGGTCGTGCTCTACGGCATGTGGCGATGGATGTACGATCCGGTGGGCCCGGTCAATGCGTTGTTCGGCTTCTTTGGGGCAGAGCCGGTATCGTTCATATCGGATAGCCGCTTCTCGATGGTATCGCTGGTCGTCATGGAGACATGGCAGCAATTCGGCTCGGCGATGCTGATCTATCTGGCCGGAGTGCTGAGCATACCGAAGGATTGGTATGAAGCCGCCGAAATCGACGGTGCCGGCGTGTGGGCCCGGATTAAATACATCACGCTTCCCTCGATGCGCAATCTGATTGTGCTCATGCTGATTCTGCAGCTGATCGGCACGTCACAGGCGTATCAATCGCAGCTGGCGATGCTGGATGGCGGACCGAACAAGGCCACGCTCACCTATGCGCTCCTTACCGTAAAATATGCGTTTAACCAGCTGGATTACGGGGCCGGAACCGCGATGGGCATCTTGATGTTCCTTGTGCTGAGTTTGCTGGGCATCCTGCAATTCAAGATGAACAGGGAGGAGTACTAGGATGAAAGAGAGAGGCATTCTGTCCGCTTCGGATTTGAGAAAACCGTGGAATAAGGCGGTTTACGGATTTATGGTGCTGTGCATTGCCGTGATGACCTTCACGATGCTGTACCCGATCGGCATGACGATGTTCAACGGATTGAAGAGCAATCAGGAAATCAACACGTTTCCGCCGCGCTTTTTCCCATCGGAATGGCATTGGGAGAACTTCCCGAAGGGGTGGGCATACATCGATCTGCCGATGTTTCTGAAGAATACGCTGCTGATTTTCGGCGGTAATCTGTTGGTCACGATTCTGGTGCTGGGCATGGCGGCATTCAGCATTTCCCGCATCCGGGTTCCGTATCATCGGGCCATCTATTTCTTCATTCTGATGACCTTGTTCATTCCGGCGTCGAGTTACATGATTCCGAATTTCGTCAATTTGAAGGAGCTCGGCCTGCTGAATTCCTACTGGGCCTTCTGGCTGCCGGCCGGAGCGAACGCGTACTTCTTCCTGCTGATCAAAAACTTCTTCGACGGCATTCACCCGGAGATCTTCGAGGCGGCGCGCATCGACGGCGCTTCGGAGATGAGCAGCTTCCTGCGGATCGCCATACCGCTATCCGTTCCGATCTTCGCGACGCTGGCGATTTTTACATTCTCCACGGCATGGAACGACTGGTTCTGGCCGTCGCTCGTCATGCAGACCCAGGACAAATATACGCTGGCTACGGCCATTTACAAGTATGTCATCAACGCAAGGAGCCTGGACAGCAGCGTTAAATTTTCGATCCTGTTCATGGTGATGGTGCCGCCGATCTTCGTATTTCTGGCGTTCCAGAAATTCATCATGCGCAGCGTCAGCCTCTCGGCCGTCAAAGGGTAGGGCAGCAGCGGTACACATCGTAGCCCTGCACACGATCGTCATATGAATGCACATCGTCCTTTCCGGATTTGGCTTTTATGATGGAGAGAGGAAAGGACATCATTATTTCAATAAGGAAAAGGGGAGTATCCATGCGCAAGTTCCCAGCATTACTGATCTGCCTTATGCTGTTCAGCTCCTTGCTCGCCGCATGCGGCGGCGGCAAAGCAGCGCCGGAGGTCACGAATACAGAGGGAGGGACCGCCAATTCGGGCGGGACGGCCACGACGCAAACGGAGGAGCCGAAGGAGGATATCACGGATCAAAAGATCACGATCAAGATTCACTATCCGCTGCCGGATGATACAACGCTGCGTCAGCAGGAGGATGATAAAATCGCCCGCTTCCAGGCGAAATATCCGAACGTGACCATCGTGAAGGACGACTGGCAGTACAGCGTCAACGAAATTGGGGTGAAGATGGCTTCGAACGAAGCGCCGACATTTTATAACACTTGGGCCACGGAGGCACAGCTGCTCGTGGAGAGGGGCTGGGTGGCCGACATTACGGAGTTCTGGAACGAATGGGAGTACAAGGACGACATGAATCCCGTGCTGCAGGATCAATTCATCGTGGACGGCAAGGTGTACGGCGTCACGCAGAACGGTTATATCACGTCTACGATCGTGAACAAGAAGCTGCTGGACGCGAAGGGCGTGCCCGTACCGCCGATGGATTGGACATGGGACGACATGTACAACACGGCGAAAGGCGCTGCGGACCCGAAGGCCGGCATCTCCGGAATCGCGCCGATGGGCAAGGGCAATGAGGCAGGCTGGAACTGGACCAACTTCCTGTTCGAAGCCGGCGGGGATATCGAAGTGAACGAGGACGGCAAAGTGAAAGCGGTGTTTAACTCGGAAGCCGGCGTGAAGGCGCTGGATTTCTACAAGAAGCTGAGATGGGAAGCAAACGCCATTCCGCAGGACTGGGCCCTCGGCTGGGGCGATGCCGTCAGCTCGTTCCAGCAAGGACGGACGGCGATGGTCATTGCAGGCGCATTTGACGTGATCCAGCCGGCATTGAACGAGGGCGGCATGAAGCCTGAGGACGTGCTTGCGTATCCGATGCCTGCGATGGAGAAAGGCGGAGCGCACCACGGCATTTTGGGCGGCAACTATCTGGTCATCAATCCGAATGCCACGAAGGAAGAACAGGAAATGGCATTCCGCTATATCACGTTTGATTATTTTACGGATGATGCGCTGAAATCGGTGGAAGATACGATCAATGCCCGCAAAGCCGAGGGCAAATATTTTGTGCCGACGCCGCTGGAATATTTCAGCGACGATTCGGAGTATGCGGCGAAGGTGAAGGCGATCTACGATAAGTACGACAACGTCTATGAATACGATCCGCAGCTCTTCAGCCTGTTGGAAGGAAAGCCTGAAGCGCAATTCGGCACGCAGGATTATTATGCCGCGATGTCCAACGTCGTGCAGGAATCGTTCTCGAAGGAAGGCACGGATTCCAAGAAGCAGCTGGACGAAACGGCCAAGCTGGTTCAGGAGAATTTCTTCGATAAGATCGAACAGAAGTAGGAAAGAGGCCATTTGATTGCCCGTGAATCTAGTAAATAAACGTAATAGAACAACCCGCCCAAGGATTATCCTTGGGCGGGTTGTTTCTGTTTCATAGGGATGACCGTGGAATCGATTAGTAGATCTCGCTCGCATCCGCCGGCAGCTGCCGGACATGCTGCAGGAAGCCCGTTACGCGCTGATCCTGCCCCATATCGTATTCAAAGCCCAGCTGCTTGGCGACATCCAGCGCGGTTCTGCGGAACATCGCTCCCATCGTAAACAGCGCCTTCCACACCTCTTCGTAGGTTCCGCGAGGGTAGGTGGACATCAGCTCGTTCCAGCTGTCCGCAGACATATAGTTTTTCAGGTACTTGCCGTTCTTGCCCACGCTGAGCGAGAAATCGGTCTGTGTGCCCACCTGCCACTCCAGCATTTTCATCAGCATCGGACGCATGATGTTGTGAAGATGGTCCTGGGCATACAGGATTTCTTCCCGCCACAAGCCTTTGGCGACATACGTGGATACCCACCAGAACTCGTTGCAGCAATCCTCGAAAAAGGCCGCCGACGGACGCTGTACCCAGAAATCCTCGTCGGACGGAGAAGGAACCTTGGGAAAGGTTTGATCTTTATCCATTAAGATCTGGATCAGTTTGTCTTCCTTGCAGTATTTCTCCTTCTCCTCGATGGGGATCAAGGTCATGTCAATCCGGTTCCCGTCGGTAAATAACATCAGGTATGAGAACCAGCCTCCGAGGTCGGGAGGGAACAGGTCCATATCTTCCGGCGTCTGCAGAATCAACCGTTCCCCGAAGACGTCAATCCAGTTTGGATCCTGGATAAAGCTCTCCATATCCGTAACATGAAAGCTGATGTCGTAATCCTGAAAAATATCCTTAGGCACGTTGGGATTCGTTCGGGAGCCTTCCAGGGTCACGGCCCGAACCCGCTCATCGCGGGCTGCATAGCCCAATACCAAATCCATCATTTCTTGCTCGCTTCTCATATGTTCGTAGCCTCCGTATTCGTATTTGGACTACCGACGATTCGAATCGAACAGGTCAGGAGGTCCACGGATCCGGATCGTAGAAGCATGGCATGGATGTGGAGCAGGTTATAACTTGTTCAACAGCTTTTTCATGAGGAAATCTCCTTTCGCGTTCTTTGAATTTATCTAGGTTAATTCTTCATGGCCTTAAAAGATTCCTCCGCGGCCTCAAGCGTTGCCTCGATGTCCGCATCCGTATGGGCCGTGGTCATGAACCAGGCTTCGTATTTGGAAGGGGCCAGGTTCACGCCGCGGTCCAGCATGTGGCGGAAGAAGGCCGCAAAGGCTTCGCCGTCGGTATCCTGCGCTTCGTCATAGTTCGTTACCGGATGATCGCAGAAGTGCGTGGAGAAGGAGCCCCGGATGCGGTTGATCGTGAGCGGAACGCCATGGCGGTCTGCGGACGCTTGCAGGCCTTCCGTCAATTTGATGGTCAAGCGCTCCATCTCCTCATACACGCCTTCGCCCTGCAATACCTCCAAGCAGGCGATTCCGGCCGCGATGGAGGCCGGATTGCCAGCCATGGTTCCCGCCTGATAAGCCGGGCCGAGCGGAGCAACCTGCTCCATCACGTGCTTCCGGCCGCCGTAAGCGCCGATTGGCAGTCCGCCGCCGATGATTTTGCCCAGAGCCGTAAGATCCGGCTGAATCGCCTCGTGATTGGCCAGACCCGCATAGGTTTGGGTGGATCCGTAATGGAAGCGGAAGGCGCTGATAACCTCGTCATAGATGACCAGCGACCCGTTGTCGTGCGTCATCTGGCACAGTCCTTCGAGGAATCCCGGCTTCGGCATGACCATTCCGAAGTTGCCGACGATCGGCTCGACCATCACGGCGGCCACATCTTCGCCCCATGCTTCGAGGGCAGCGCGCAGGCCTTCCAGATCGTTGAAAGGAACGGTAATGACTTCCGTGGCAATGCTGGCCGGGATGCCGGCGCTGTCCGGAATGCCGAGCGTGGAAGGCCCGGAGCCCGCAGCCACGAGGACCAGATCGGAGTGGCCATGGTAGCAGCCGGCGAACTTGATGATTTTGTTGCGCTTGGTGTAAGCGCGGGCGACCCGAATCGTGGTCATGACGGCCTCGGTGCCGGAATTGACGAAACGTACCTTGTCCATGGACGGGATGGCTTCCTTCAGCATTTTGGCCAAGGTAATTTCAAGCTCCGTCGGCGTTCCGTATAGGGTGCCGTTTTGGGCAGCCGCCGTGATCGCCGCCGTAATATGCGGATGGGCGTGTCCGGTAATGATCGGGCCGTAAGCCGCCAAGTAATCGATATATCGGTTGCCGTCCTCGTCCCAGAAGTGGGCTCCGCTTGCGCGTTTCATGAAGACGGGGGCACCGCCGCCTACGGCTTTAAACGAACGGGAGGGGCTGTTTACGCCGCCTACGATATGCTGCAGCGCTTCTTGATACAGGGCTTCGGAACGATTTCTTGAGGTTGACATGATAGTAAAACTTCCTTTCTTCATGAAGCAGGACAGGAAGCTAGATTGACGTAGCGCCCTGTCCTGATTGCTGTAAGTGTATTAGTTGCGATCCGTTGTCGCAGATGGTGTTGCGGAGCTTTCAGAGTCGCTGTTCTCGGAGTCGATATTCCCGGAATCGGTGTTCCCGGAATCACCTTCCGTGCCTTCGCCGCCTTCGGTCTCGGGGTCTGGCGTCGGCGGGTTCATGATGTCCTGGATATACTGCTTCAGCGTATCCGGATTGCCGACCGTTAAGACGGCGGCGCCGCCGATATGTTCTTCCTTCAGGAGTTTCATCGGTGGTACCTGCTCGCTGCCGCTCATTTTGCTCTTGTAGGCGACGTTCGCAAGCTTCCACATATCCTCGACATCGAGATTCGTATCAATATAAGGGCTGACGGACTTCAGGATGTCCGGAAGCTTCATGATGGAAGTGGTGGTCTGCATTTTCTTGGCTACGGCCTTCAGGAGCTCGCGCTGCCGCTCGGTGCGGGTGAAGTCGCCCATCGCATCATAGCGGAACCGGACGTATTGCAGTGCCGCATTGCCGTCCAGATGCTGCATGCCTTGCTTCAAATCAATGTCGTACTCGTTCTTGTCGGCTTTACTTGAATAACTCATGTCCTTCTCCACGTAGAAGTCCACCCCGCCGACGGAATCAACCAGCTTCATGAAGCCCTGGAAGTCCGTATAGACGTAGTATTGAATCGGTATGCCCAGCAGATCGCCTACCGCCTTCATGGCCGTGTTCGGGCCGTGCGTGATGGCCGTATTGATACGGTTTCTGTCATACCCGGGTATTTCTACGTAAGTATCGCGCAGAATAGAGAATAAGTGCATTTTCTTTTTTACGGGATCAATCGAGGCAACAAGCATACTGTCGGAACGAGGAATTTCCCCTTCCTCGAAACCGCGCGCATCGACGCCCATCAGCAGAATGTTAACCGTCTCCTTGCCTTCCCACTCCGGCGGGGCAGGGACTTTGGCATCCACCTTCTCTATTTCCCGAAAAGGGGAGGCTTCGCCAGTTTTCTGAAGACTTTGCAAGCCGTCATAAAACGAGGCCGCATAATAGATGCCGTAACCGATGACGGCGGCCAGTATGATGCTGACACTCCATATAATCGTCTTCTTTGTTTTTTTGGTCATTGGGTTCTTCCTTTCGGATTACGCTGATGAATAAATTCGATAGAACATTTGAACATTCGACATTCATTCTATTATAATTTTTTTCGAAAAGACAATCAATTTTACGGGCCTAAAGTCCGTATAGCAGGAGTTGAGCCTTATCGCAGACCAAAAGCAGTTGAAGATTGGAAGCAAGGTGCCGGATTTTTCACTTCCGGCTTCGAACGGGGAGAAGGTAGCATTAAGCGATTTTCGTGGGCGCAAAGTCGTGCTGTTCTTCTATCCGAAAAATATGACCCCAACCTGCACTGAGGAGGCTTGCAGCTTCCGGGACAACTATGGTGCGTTGGAGCAAGCCGGCGCAGTCGTGATCGGGATCAGCCCCGATCCGCTGAAATCCCACGCCAAATTCATCGATAAGCATAGCCTGCCCTATTTGCTCTTGTCTGATGAGGAGCATAAGGTAAGCGAAATGTTCGGCGTATGGCAGATGAAGAAGATGTTCGGCCGTGAATATATGGGTATTGTACGCTCAACCTTCTTGATTGATGAGAAGGGGAAGCTGGCCGGCGAGTGGCGGAAGGTGAAAGTGAAAGGCCATGTCGAAGCGGTTCTCGCAGCCGTGCTGTCATAGCTATATATGAAGAACGGTCCCTCGGCATGCCTGAACAGGCATGGTAAGGGACCGTTTTTTTTGAAAATATCTTGCAAGCAGGGAGCCTCGAATGAGGGGCTTATCACCTAAATCAGAGGATTTGGCCAACCTGAATGAATCAGAACTTCAAGAACGTACCCGTCCGATATTCGCGGAAGGCTTCGTTCACTTCTTCCTCCGTGTTCATGACGAAGGGACCGCGGGCCGCCACGGGCTCCCGCAACGGCTCGCCTGCGTACAGAACAAAGCGAAGAGGCTCCGCAGCCGCTGCCCGTATTTCGCTAGGTTTTCCGTCGATTCCAGCGCCCAGCCACAACACCTGGCTTTTAGCCGCGTTTACGCCATTGCCTCCGAAGGTTCCGCTGCCCTCAAGGATGTAGATGAAGCCATTATAACTGCCGGGCAGGTCCTGCGCGATGGAAGCGCCGGGCTCCAGCAGCACCTCGACCATCGTGACCGGAACATGATTTTCGGTAGCGGATACGACATCGCCGGAAGAACCGGAGAAGACTCGCACAACCGCGCCATCCTCTTGTCGGATCGGCATATCCGCGCCTTTCAGGTTCTGGTAGCGGGGAGTCGTCATCTTCTGCTCGCGGGGCAGATTGATCCAGAGCTGCAGGACGTGGGCCGTTAGGCCTTCTGACGGCACTTCGTTGTGGATGACGCCGCTTCCCGCCGTCATCCACTGCACGTCTCCAGGCCCTAGCACGCCGCCCTTGGAGAGGCTGTCATAGTGTTCAACGGTTCCATCGATGACAAAAGTAACGGTTTCGATTCCCCGATGGGGATGGTCGTCGAATGAACCGGCCTGGAACTTGTCCTCCATCATCCCGAGAAACGGATCGGCTTTGCTCCAGTTTCCAAATTCGATGACGGGTCCTGAGGCATGGATGGAGCTGTGCCGCCGAAGAACGACATCCCGGACTTCCGTAATATCACGCTGAATGACCGCTTGGTGATTCATATGTCTATCATCCCTTCCGAGTTCTGGATTTGAATTCAGTTTACTAGTAATGTGAATAGTAATCAAGGGACGTAAGAAAATATCAGATTCTAGTCTTTTTTTGAATCGCCCTCCATATAATCTATCAGGAAGCCGAACTCATAGAAACGATGGAGGTAGAGTTGATAATGAAAAATATGGTGCGGGTTACATCGATAGCGGTATTCTTCGGCGTTGTGGCAGTGCTGATCATGATCGGCATGGGACTTGAGGTTCAGGCGCCGATGGCAGACTATGCGGAGCAGGCCCCTTTAGCAGCGGCCCCCCTGACAGCAGTGCCAGAGCAGAATGTTCAAGCAAAGACCCGGGAGGCAAGCAAGCCGGTCGTCACCACTGCAATCAAGAAACCATCGGCTGTGAACGCCGCACCTGTTCAATATAAGAAGAAGCCTAGCGACAAAACGGTATACCTGACATTTGATGACGGACCATCGGATTTAACGCTCGACGTGCTGGATATTTTGAAGCGGGAAGGAATCAAAGGCACGTTTTTTGTACTGGGCAAGGAGGCGGAGACCCGTCCCGAAATTATCAACCGCATCTATGAGGAAGGCCATGTGATCGGGAATCATACATATGATCATCGTTATGACGAGCTCTACGGGCATTTTCAGGATTTCTGGGGACAGATTAAGAAAACCGAGGAAATCATCCGTTTGATTACAGGGGAACGGCCGCAGCTGGTCAGAGCTCCCGGGGGGACGGCCGGGCATTTCGACGAAGCTTATTTTCAATACATGAAGCAGGGGGGATATCATGTATTCGATTGGAATGTCGACAGCGGCGATTCCAGGTATAGGGGCGTCCCGGCTAAAGACATCGTAAAGGGGGCGACCACGAAAGTGAACGGCATGGAGGCGATCGTGCTTCTCCATGACGGTAAAGGCCATGCCGAAAGCGTCAAGGCTCTGCCTGACATTATTTCTTATTATAAAAAGCAGGGCTATGCCTTTGACGTGCTGTCTCCGGAAACCGAGCCCGTTCAATTTCGTGCTCAGCAGACCGCCCGCAAGGCTTCACAGCCTTCACAGCAGTGGGTTCGCGAGCACGTCGCCGTCAACGCCGCGTTATTCGGGACCGGGCGAACGCTGGCCGTGGAATTCGGAGGGCTTGAAACCGCGTTTGCTGCAGGCGAATACAAGCTGGTCGACGGCCGGCTGATGGTTCCGCTGCGCGCTTTGGTGGAGCGGCTTGGCGGAAGCGTATCCTGGAAGTCTCACAACAAGACCGTGCAGGTGACGCTGGCAGGGAATCGCTGGGAAGCCGACCCGTTGGGAGGCTTGCTGTTCCCCATGCAAACCGGCGGCAAGCCGGTGTCCTCCGATGTTCATTTAATCGGCGGCACCGCTTGGATTCCGCTTCGGGAAGCGCTTGACTTTTCCGGCCGACCTGTTACAAGAGTGACATATGAAGAAGGCGAGTATCGCGTTCTAACTTTGTAGTCGAAAATTGTATTTTATGTTTGTAATTATGCTTCACAAGTTATAGACTAGTACTTAGAGATATTTATCACAATCCCTAAGATTGTTTCAGATAAAGGAGGGGGAAGTTTCCCCCTGCTTTATTTTTGGCGATAGTGAGTCACCCATAAGTTCGCACTTTTGTAAGTGATGCATAATAGATACCGGTTATCCCAAAATTAAAGCTAGCCGGTACGATCGTCGCCAAGTTCATCTTGGGAATTCACTTAAAGAAAAGGAGGCAATTCATTATGACAGAAACATCTTCTCCACAGCCGTCCGAAACTCCGGAAAATGTTGTAGGAAACCAAGAAGCTGCGGCGTCCAGCCGTCCTGATGTGCTGCTCGAACAACTGCTCAAGCCCGAGGTTCAGGAATCCCTCACAACTCTCGTGGACAATCTTCCAAAACTTACGGAAATGCTGACCGTCATGACTAAGGCGTATGACTTCGGTAAATCCGTAGCTACGGATCCCGTGCTAGCGGAAGACACCATGGCTTCCCTGAGCGGATTCGCGAAGCCGATCACGACAACAGCAAAAAGCGTTGCATCTGCAGCCATCGAAGCCGGAGACCGCGTACACGCTCAAGGCGACCAAGCTCAGATCGGCGTATTTGGTCTGATGAAAATGCTGAAAGATCCTCAGGTTCAAAAGGGTCTTCGCTATGCTCAGGCTTTTTTGGACGTTCTTAACGAGCGCGACCAACAAAACAAGCGTTAATCCATAAATCATACGAAGAACGGAGGATGGTCATGTCTAAACATATTTTAATTTTGGGCGGAGGCTATGGCGGCTTGCTTAGTGCGCTTTCTGCACGCGAGCATTTTGGTGCTGCCGCAAAAATCACGCTGATCAACCGTTTCCCAACCCATCAGATCATTACGGAATTGCACCGTCTGGCAGCAGGCAACATCGCAGAGAAGGCAGTAGCTTTGCCGCTCGATAAGCTTCTGCGCGGCGCGAACGTTGACCTGCGCATCGGCAACGTTAAGGAAATCAAGCCGGATGAGCGTTCGGTTTCCCTCGACGACGGCGGAAACTTTACCTATGATGCCCTGGTTATCGCGCTGGGCAGCGAAACGGCATTCTTCGGCATTCCGGGACTGCAAGAGAACAGCTTTATTCTGAAGTCCGTGAACGATGCTAACCGTCTGCGTGCTCATGTGGAGTCCCGCATTGCGGAATACAGCAAAACCAAAAACAAAGCGGACGCTACCATCGTGGTTGGCGGCGGCGGCTTGACAGGCGTTGAGCTTGTTGGCGAATATGCCGATATGAGAAGCGAGCTGGCTCGCAAATACGGTATCGACCCACAAGAAATCACGCTTTATTGTGTTGAAGCAGCTCCTTCCATTCTGCCGGGCTTCCCTGCAGAACTGGTTGACCGTGCGACAACAAGCCTGCAAAAACGCGGCGTGAACTTCCTGACCGGATTGCCGATTACCAAAATGGACGGCACGACCGTTGAACTGAAAGACGGCAGCACGATTGAAACCAGCACCTTGGTATGGACTGGCGGCGTACAGGGCAACTCCGTTGTGGCTAACTGCGGCATCGAAGTCAACCGCGGACGTGCGGTTGTCAACGAATTCCTGCAATCCGCTTCCCATCCTGACGTATACGTTGCCGGCGACAGCGCGGTTGTTATGGGACCGGAAGGCCGTCCATACCCGCCAACGGCACAGCTGGCATGGCAAATGGGCGAGCTGATCGGCTACAACATCTTCGCTCAATTGAACGGCGGCGCACCAGCTTCCTTCAACCCGGTATTCTCCGGTACGCTCGGCAGCTTGGGACGTAAAGACGCCATCGGCACCATCGGCGCCAACAAAACCCAATTGAAAGGTCTGCCTGCAACCTTGATGAAGGAAGCAAGTAACATGCGTTACCTGTCCCACATCAACGGTTTGTTCACGCTGGCTTACTAAGCCTGGAAGGCGACATTATATCCAAATACAAGAGATGGACCCGGAATGATTCGGGTCCATCTTTTTTTATTGCGCAGCCCAAACATAAGCGCATGGACTTAGGGACAACGTCAGGAAAACATAATACGATGGATACACCCGAAGCGAGGATGCAAGCAGGGAAGGGATTCCCGGGCGCCGCTCCCGACGGGATGTGGGAGAAGGAGGTAAGAAAGGGCAGAATGGATGAGCGTCCAGAGCGAAGAAGAAAGAAGGTCAGATAGTTATGTAAGCGCTATCTCAAATGTTCGCAATTTTCATTTCATGAAACAGGAGGGAGCATGTATGCGGGGATACCGTCGTCTTCATTCGATCGTGATTCAACTGTTTTTGTTTTTTTTCATCGGCACAACACTCCCGGTTCTCATCATGGGTTTCCTTTCGTATCACAAATCGGCCTCGATCGTGGAGGAGCAGGTCAGTAAAGTGGCTTCCCTCACGATCACCCAAGTCAGCGACAAGCTGAACATGTTCTTCAAGAAACTGGACGACTCCTCGATGATGGTGCTGAACAGCAAAGTGGTTCACGGCATACTGGAGGATCAGGATATCAGTAAATACGACCTGACGTTGAAGGTGAAGGAGGGGAAGGACCTGCTGACGTCCATCATGATTAATTCGCCGGAGATCTTGGATGTATACGTGTTTGACGTGCAGCGGAACAATTCGGTCCTGAGCGCGGATTCCTTGATGTCCATCCCGGACCAGTGGGATTCGCCTTGGTATCGGGCGATATTGGAGGCGAACGGGCAGGCGGTATGGTTCGGCTTGTCGGATACCTCCTACCTGAAGCAAACGGGAATGGGATTTCCCGTGTTCGGGCTGGGCCGGGCAATCCGGAGCTGGGATACGGGGGAGATCGTCGGGGTGATGTTCATCGAAATTATGGGGGATGTCCTGATCGATGAATTAAACCATGTCCAATTCGGCGACACGGGGTATATGTACGTGGCGAATGACGAGAATCGCTACTTTTACCATCCCGATCCATCGATGTACGGGAAGCAGTCCAGGATCAAGCTGCCCTCGGGTTTGACGGAATACAACCTGAATAACAACAAAACGCTGATGATCCCCTCGCGCCTGAACAACGGCTGGCATGTGGTCGGCATGGTGCCGCTTAAGGAGCTGACGGCCGATTCCGCCAGCATCCGGAGTTTCACGGTCTGGATCGTATTCGGATCGATTCTAGCCGCGATCGGCATCGGATATTTCATGACGAGGAGAATCGGCAATCCGCTCGTTCAGCTGAGTCGCTTGATGCGCAGAAGCGAGGCAGGCGATTTATCGGTCCGCAGCAAGAACGTAGGTCCCAGCGAGATCGGTCAGCTGGGCCGAAGCTTCAACAAAATGATAGAGCAGATCGATCTGCTCATCAGGCGGATCGCCGCGGAGGAGTCCGAGAAGAAAAAAGCCGAAATCCGCGCGCTGCGGTATCAGATCAATCCCCATTTTCTCTACAATACGCTGAACTCGATCCGCTGGATGGCCAAGCTGAATCGAACGAATGACGTGGACCGATCGGTCACGGCCCTGGTTCATCTGCTGGAGGGGAGCCTGGAGCGCAACGGTGTGTTTATAAGGCTTGGAGATGAATTGGAGCTGCTTCGGAAATATATGATCATCCAGAATTACCGTTATGACCACCCAATCGAGCTGCGGATCGATTGCCCCGAGGAAATGGAGGACCTCCACGTTCCCCGGATGCTGCTGCAGCCGATCGTGGAGAATGCGATCTTTCACGGAATTGCCCCGCTTGATGAAGGGGGCGTCATTCAGATCCGGATAACATTGCAGCAGCAGGATGTCATGGTGCGGATCGAAGACAACGGAATCGGCATTAAGCCTGAACGGATCAAGGGACTGCTGTCGTATGAGCAGGATCATTCCAAGCATGGCATGACCCATATCGGCCTGCGTCATGTTCACCAAACGGTCCAGCTGTATTACGGCAGCAGGTACGGGGTATGGGTGGAAAGCACGGAAGGCGGAGGCACGAGGGTCACGGTCACGTTTGCGAAACAAAGGGGGGACGATTATGTACAGAGTGCTGCTCGTGGATGACGAAGCGATCGCGCGTACGGGACTGCGCTCGACCTTCGATTGGGAGAAATACGGTTACCGGCTTGTCGGGGAGGCCTCCAATGGACAACGGGCCATGAAATGGATCGTAAACGGGGATCTGGACATTCTGATCACGGATATCGCGATGCCGGTCATGGACGGCCTGGAATTGACCCGCCGGACAAGGGAGCTTTGTCCATGGGTGAAGGTACTGCTGCTCAGCTGTCACAGCGATTTCGAATTCGTGCGGGAAGGCATCAGGCTTGGCGCATCGGATTATATCCTTAAGCCGACGCTGGACGCGGACTCCCTGGTCGCCGTCCTTGATCACATGCGATTGAAGCTGGAAGAGGAGAAGCAGATGCAGCGGATTCTGACCGAGCATGAGCAGCAGCAGCGGCTGAATAAGAAGAAGGCTGCCGGAAAAATGCTCTTTCAGGCGCTGTCCGGTGAGCCGGACGCGCTCGCGAAGCTGGAAGCATGGAACCGTAACGGCCCGTACCTGCTGGCCGTGCTCCAGCTAGATTCGGACCTGGGCGGTGCCGCGGCCGGGGGACAGCCAAAGGATTGGCAGGAGGAGATCGAACGGTTCATGGGACAGTTATACGACCAGGCGCCGGAGGCGCTGGCAGCTCGACTGGAAACGGACCGGATCGCAGTCTGCTTACCGTTAAGGGATGAAGCAAACGGGCAGGCTTCAGAGCACGAAGGAGCTATCCGCCTGCCGATCCGGAGCACGATGGGGCTCAGCAGGAGATATAACAGCATGGATAAGCTGCAAGAAGCGTTTAGAGAAGCCGCTGAAAGCCTGGAGGGCCTCTTCTTTCATCGAGATCAACAGATATTGCGGGCAGAGGAGCTTCCCCTGACCGATGCCGATTCGGCTCAGGAGAGGCCGGCTGCCGAGCTGCATGCCCTAAGGGCCGCGCTGACCGTCGGAAACATGGACATAAGCGAGGAACGTCTGCAGTCCATTATGCAGCGCTGGCGTCCCGGACGGATGAAGAAGCCGGCGGTCCTCCGGGAAGCGGAGGAGCTTCTGAGCTTGCTTGCTATGTTTCATCTTCCCGGCGGCCCGCCGCTTCCGCAGATCGGGGAGGTGGGCAAGCTTCGCTCGGTGGAGGAAGTGAAGAAGCTGGTGCTCCAAGGCTTCCATGCGCTGCGGGAGGAAGCCATGCGCCACCCTGTACCGGAATCCACGTTGCATGAGCGGATCGTGCTGCAGGCCGTCCGATATATTAAGGCGCGCTTTACCGAGCCGATCTCCCTGCAGGAGGTGGCGGACGAAGTGGCCGTCAGCCGCAACTATTTTAGCGAGTTGTTTAAGCGCGTCACGGGACACAACTTCATTGACTATGTCATTGATCTCCGCTTGAAACGGGCCAAGGAGCTGCTTTCCACAACATCGCTGCGTGTGTATGAAGTGGCGGATCGTTCCGGATTCAATGACGTCAAATACTTCAGCAAGCTGTTCAAGAAAATGGTAGGCATGACGCCAGCTGAGTACCAGGGACAGCATCGAAAATAAGCGGGATTTCATAGGATCGGAAAAGAAACCACTTTTTCGGAACATAATCCGTTCAAAAGCTTTTTGCCAAAATTTTATAATTAAAGCGTTTACAAAAGCTATGCCAGCGAGTCCAAATCTGGTTTGAATGGAGGAAATGAAATGACAAGGAAACAGGTGAGAGGGTCATTGCTTGCAATCATTCTTCTACTATCATCCATACTCCAAGCGTGTGGAGGCGGCGGAACATCAGAAGGCGGGGAGTCCGGAAGCGGCGAGAAGGTCAAGATCAAATGGGCGACCTGGGGAAATCCCGGCGAGCTTAGCCGCTTTCAGGAGCTGACGAAGGAATTTAATAAGAATCACTCGGACATTGAGGTCGAATTTATTCCGATTCCGGGCGAGTATGATCAGAAAATATTAACCCAATTAACAGGCGGGACGGCTCCGGATATCTTCTATGCAGGCGACGCCCTGGTCGTGAAACTGATCGAGAATCAGAGCATTGAGAATTTGACGACGTATATGGAAGCTCCGGAAAGCGTGATCAAGAAAGAGGATTATTTCGAAGGCTTGTGGGGCGCAGCCGTGCGGGATGACCAGATCTTCGGGGTACCGGTGGATTGTAACCCGATGGTGCTGTGGTACAACAAGAAGGTGCTGAAGGAAGCAGGGATAACCGAGATGCCGGCCGATCTTCAGGCGAACGGACAGTGGACCTGGGACAAATTCAAGGAGATGGCGGACAAGATCAGGGACAGCAAAAAGTACGGCTACGTGCTGGATAACTCCTGGAACAGCTACCACAGCTGGGTTACTTCCAACGGCGGCCGGGTGTACGACGACGAAGGGAATTTCGTAGCGGCTTCGGATCCGAAGGCGATGGAGGCTTTCCGCTTCCTGTACGACAACGTGAAATCCAAAAACATCACCTTCTCCGGCACGCTTCCGAAAGGGCAAGGCGGGGACGCCATGTTCATGTCCAACCAGGTCGGATTCGTTGCTGCAGGCCGCTGGTACCTGCCGCTGTTCAAGAAGAATCAAGGACTTGAATATGACGTAGTCACATGGCCAACCAATACCGGCAATAAGATCGAGCCGGCCGGTATTCCGACCGCATACATGGTGATGAACAAGGCATCGAAGAATAAGGAAGCGGCATACACCTTCTTCTCCGAGTACGTAAGCAAAGAGGGCCAACGCTTCCGCCTGCAGGGCGGCGGCAATGCCGTCCCGTCGGTACAGGGAACGGATGAGGTGGTGCTGGAAGGGAATCTGCCGGAGCACGCCCAGTTATTCCTGGACGCGCGCGAGATCGGGTATTCCCTGACTCCGTTCGAGGCGGGCATTCCCGGGCTAAGCCAGGATATAACGTCCAAGTTCGAGGCGCTGTGGCTAAAAGATCAGGAGCTTGAAAGCTCCTTGAAGGATATACAGGATATGGCCAACAAGAAAATTCAGGATTACAAGAGCGGCAATAATTGATCCAGCTCTGGGGAGGAACGGTGAGATGAAATGAACACGCAGCCTGCAGGAAGCTCCGGAGCCGCTCCTTCTCCGGAGCGGTTTCCGGAGAGGAGAACAACCTTAAAGAGCAAGACGTCCGACGGTTTGTGGGGGTACTTTTTTATCTTTCCCCAGATGATCGGTTTGATCGCTTTTTCATTGGTTCCGCTCATCTCGGCTTTTGTCATCAGCATGATGAACTGGGACGGCATGGGGGCGAAGAAGTTTATCGGACTCCAAAATTTCGTGTCCCAGCTTCAGGATGAGGAGTTCCACATCGCTTTGGTGAACACGGTGTATTACACGATTCTGTCGGTACCGACCGGCATCGTTCTCGCCATGCTGGTGGCGGTGGGCTTAAACCGGGTTCGCGGAAAGATTCTGTACCGGCTGATCTACTTCATGCCGAACATTACGATGTCCGTCGCCGTGGCCGTCGTGTTTATGTGGCTGTTCAACGCCGACTTCGGCCTCATTAACATGTACCTGCAGCAGTGGTTCGGGATAACGGGCCCCTCCTGGCTGACGGATTCCAGGTACGTGATGCCTTCGATTGCCCTGCTGAGCGTCTGGATGGGGCTGGGAGGCAACATGGTGCTGTTCCTGGCCGGACTTCAGGGCATATCGAGAAGCTATTACGAGGCGGCCGAGATTGACGGCGCCGGCAAATGGCAGCAGTTGATCCATATTACGATTCCGCTGCTGTCCCCGACGACCTTTTTCGTGACGATCATGTCCATCATCGGTTCCTTTCAGGTGTTCGACCAGTCGTTTGTCATGACCTCCGGCGGACCGGCGAAGGCCAGTTATACGCTTGTCTATCACATCTACGAGACGGCCTTTGCGGACTTTACCTTTGGCAAGAGCACGGCGTCGGCGGTCATCCTGTTCGTGATGATCCTGTCGCTCACCTTGTTCCAGATGAAGATGTCCAAGCGGTGGGTGCATTACGAAGACTGACGATTCGAACCTAGGAAGGAGGAAAACGAATGATACATCGGGGATTGAGGATGTCCACCGTGGTGCTGCATATCGTGCTGATTTTAGGCGCCTGCCTGATGGCCCTGCCGTTTGTGTGGATGGTGCTCAGCTCGCTCAAGGATTTGTCGCAAGTATTCGTCGTGCCGCCCAAATGGATTCCGGATCCGTTCATCTGGTCCAATTATAAGGATTCGCTGACGGCCCTGCCGTTCGGGCGCGCGTATTTCAACAGCTTCTACATCAATATCATCGTGGTGGTTTCACAGCTGGTTACCTGCTCCATGGCGGCTTATGCTTTTGCCAAAATCACGTTCCCGTTCCGGGAGCCGCTGTTCGTCCTGTTTCTGGCAACGATGATGGTGCCGGGACAGGTGACCATTATTCCGCTCTATCTGATCATGAAAAATATCGGATGGCTGGATACGCATCTGGCGATTATCGTCCCTTCTGCGCTGCTGAACGCCTTCGGGGTATTTTTGCTCCGGCAATTCTTCAGGGGCATTCCGAAGGAAATGGAAGAGGCGGCCATCGTGGACGGCGCGAATCGCTGGACGATCTACGCCCGGATCATGATTCCTCTAATCAAGCCGGCTTTATCGGCACTCGGGATATTTACCTTCCTCGGGATGTGGAACAACTTCTTTAACCCGCTGATTTTTCTCAGCAGCACGGATAAGTTTACCGTGCCGATGATGCTGAATTTGTACCGGGGCATGTATGCAACGGATTGGACGCTGATGATGGCGGGGGCTTCCATTGCGCTCGTCCCGGTGCTCATCGTGTATATCATCGGGCAGAAATATATTATTGAAGGCGTTACGTTATCCGGGATTAAGGGATAGGCCAGCTTGAGCAGACCGTAAGCGGGGTTCCTTTGTACAAAGGAACCCCGCTTACGGTTATTTGTGTTTGTGTTCCTGTAGTATATTCTCATAGATATACTAGTATGGTAGTATAAGTAAAAATGAGTACGCTTACATTATTCGCTTGGTAAAGGAGGACGAGGGCGATGTTCAATGTGCTTCTGGTGGACGACGAACCATGGGTCTTGGAGGGATTGAGAACGATGATCGACTGGGAACGGTTCGGATTCCAAATATGCGGGGAAGCCCTGAGCGCTCCCGAAGCGCTAAAGCTAATGGAACAATGGAAGCCTGAACTGGTGATGACGGATATCCACATGCCAGTCCTGAACGGCCTGGAATTGATTGAGCACAGCAAACGGATACTGCCTCTTCCTCCGAAATTCGTTATTTTGAGCGGATATGATGATTTTGGATACGCGCATCAAGCCATGCGCCAACGGGTTGCCGAGTATTTGCTGAAACCGATTGATGACGAGGAGATCGAGGCAGTGCTTGCCAAGCTCAGCCATGAGATCCAGGACGAACGAGACGCTGAACGCAGCAACCGGAAGAAAGCCGGCCTTGCCGTCCATTATTTGTTGAACCGGCTCATTCGGGAAGAGTTGAGTCCTGATTTGGCCGAGCAAGCCAGCAATGCGATGCAAATCCAGGGCGAGCCGCTGCTGCAGTGCCTATTGATTGAAACAGGGATTACTGAAACGGGAGTGGATTGGATCGAATGGATGACCGATAACGGGCCCCCGAGCTTACTGGGATGCTTCCAGGACAATAGCGGGAGCATCGGAGTGGTGCTGCATGTCGAGCATTCGACTCCGGATGAGGTCATGGAGACTGCGCTACTGTTGCAGTCTGCTCTGGCCCGGGAGCTTGAAGGGCCGGTTATCGTGGCGTTAAGCGGCACAGGGGAGGGAATCCAGGCGATCGGAAAGCTTTACAGGCAAAGCGCGGAGGTGCGCGACGATAAGCGAAGCCAAGGCCGAAGCGGCGTGTTTTGTTGCCAAGAACCGAGAGGAGCGGAGCGGCTCCGGGGACTTCCCTGCGGAAGGATGGACGACTTGCTTTCCATGATTATGGCGGGGGAGCATGCGTCCATCGAGTCATGCTTGGCGCGGATTTTTACGGCCATGCCCGATCATCTCCTCCACCTAAGGGCTTTTCAAGCCGATGTGGCCGATCTGGAATTGAAGCTGTGTCGAAGAATCGCGGAAATGAATGGAGATCCGGATCTATTCATGAACCGGCTGCAAAGGAAGCTTGGTCATCTGAGTGATGCTTGCCATAAAGCGCCGTTGAAGAATTATATGCGGTTGCTCGCGTTTGAGGCCGCTTCGCAGCTGGAAGAGTTAAGCAAGCTTAACGAGCACAACACCATTTTTCAAGTGATTCAGTATGTCGACCGGGAGTACCGGAGCAGGCTTCAGCTTCAGGATTTGGCACGACATTTCCATATGAACGCCACCTATTTGGGGCAGCTGTTCAAGAAGCATGCTGGCAAGCCGTTCAAGGAATACCTGAATGACAAGCGGATCGAGGAGGCCAAGCTGCTGCTGAAACGGAGCGGAATGAAGGTTTCCGAGATTGCGCTCCATGTCGGGTTCCCGAACGCGGACTATTTTATCCATAAGTTTAAGTTGACGACCGGGATTCTGCCCTCGAATTACAAGACTCATGTTGAAAGCAAGCAGCGCTAAACCGGGAGGGTGCCTTCATGAAGAGAATGTTCAGGCTGGGGAATTTCGTGAACGATATTCCGTTGAAAACTAAATTTTTTCTTATTTTTGTCATTGGTGTACTGCTGCCTATTCTGGTGGTCAACCTCATCTTTATGGATCGGATGTCGGAGCTGATCCGGGAGAGAGAGGAGCAGAACCTCGATATCTCGATGGAGCGGGCTAGGAAGGATATTCATAATTTCATCGACGGCGGGGTGGCTGTAAGTCATGCGCTGAGTACGGATAAGACCCTTTACGAAATGCTTGATCGCGAGTATGAGTCCCAGCTGGACTTCTACGAAACCTTTGATGAGCAGCTCCGGAATCGGGTAACGAGCTACATACCGGTTAACAACCAGATTCAGCGGATTAGCATCTTCACCGAAAATTCCACCATTGTGTCCGGCGGCAATTATCATGTGATCAACGATAATGTGCTCGAGAGCGACTGGTATGCATTATGGAGCAGCTCGGCCCATCCGGTGCTGGTGGCGGCGTACAGGGCGGCAGAAGCGAACAACTCGGCATCGACGGTTCCGTACTTAAGCGTGATTGAGAAGATGGATTACTACGATACCTATGACACCTATGAGAAGCTGCTTCGAATCGATATCGATTTAAGCAAGATTTATGACGTCATTGTACGGGAACGCGATTATCTGGATATGTATTTGGTGAACGAGAACAATGAGATTATTATGTCGGCCAGCAGCGGTTATGAAAGAGGGAAGTACAGCGCATATTCGAAGCTTGACCTGGAGCAATACGACGAAGAGGATCGGCATGTGTTCTCGATCGGAACGGCCAGGTACGTGAAGGGGTGGAAGCTGATCGGCATCAACCGGGGGAGCCGGATTACTAGCGCCATGCTGGATATGCAGCTGTTTACCGTTGTATTGGCAGCGGTTGTTACGCTGGTTGCGGCGGTCTTTATTACGGTCATGCTGAGATCCTACAATTACCGGGTGAAGCGTTTGGCGCGTCATATGCAGAAGGTGAGCAACGAGAAATTCGACTTGATTGAACTGGACGAAGGCCGGGACGAAATCGGCGGACTCATCCGGAATTTCAATCAGATGACAGCGAAGATGAACTCCCTGATCAACAATGTGTACAAGCTGGAGATTCAGAAGAAAAGCCTGGAGATGGAGCGGGTTCGGGCTGAATTGAACTTTTTGCAGAGCCAGATGAATCCCCATTTCCTGTTCAATACCCTGAATGCGATATTGGTGGTCTGCACGAAGAATCGATACACGGATGTGACGGATATTATCAAAAGCTTGTCCAAGCTGCTTCGCAGACTCCTGAGCTGGAGAGAGGATTTGGTCTCCGTGGAGGAGGAAATCAGATTTATCGAAATGTATCTCAAAATCGAAAAATTCCGCTTTCGGGATAAATTCGAATATCAATTCAACATCGATATGGAAGCGCTTCATTATAAAATTCCGAAAATGAGCATTCAGCCGCTTGTTGAGAATGCATGCAAATATGGCTTGCAGGCGATGGATGGAGCGGGTCTGGTGACCATAAGCGCTTCGGTTGCCCGTGATTATCTTCGCATCGTCATTACGGATAGCGGTAAGGGCATTGAGCAAAGCAAGCTACGGGACATTATTCTCTCGGTTCGCAACGAGCAGTTCTCGGGCAACAGCTTCGGCATTCGAAACGTATATCGGCGGCTGGAGCTGTACTACGACGATCATGTCATTTTCAACATTGCCAGCACCCCGAATCAAGGGACAACCGTTTCATTCGAGATTCCGATCCGGCTGTTGGAGTCTCGGGAGCATGAAGGCGGAGAGGGGGAGAACCATGCCTTTCAAAGTGCTGTTGATCGATGACGAACCGGGTGCGCTGGAAGGGCTGGCGCTGTGGATCGATTGGGAACGCTTGGGGTTTAGCGTCTGCGGAACCGCGGGCAACGGAGTGGAAGGCTTGAAGATGATTCATGGGCTTGCGCCGGATTTGGTCATTACCGATGTAAACATGCCGCTAATGGACGGGCTTCATATGATTGAAACCTGGCAGCAGCATCACCGGGATAGCAGTGTGAAATTTGCCATCATGAGCGGCTACAGTGAATTTGAATATGCAAGGAAGGCATTGCGGCACGGCATCCATCACTACATGCTGAAGCCTATTATTGCAGAGGAAGCCGAGGAGGAGCTCGGCAAGATTCATGCTGAGCTGATGCAGGAGCATCGCAGATTAAGCCTGAGTGCGATTGCTAAGAGGGAAGAGGATGTTTCGCTGATCATGGAAACGCTCTTGGAGATGCCGCTTAGGGCTAGCGGCCTGTCGAGGCTTCAGGTTTTATCCTCCGCCCATCAAGAGTGGAACGTATGTCTGATCCAAGCAGAGTCTGCCTTGTTTCCTGACGTCAAGGAAACCGTCGCCCGCTTGTCAGCCCACACGAATTCGGAGTATGTCATCGATCTGGAATCGAACCGGCTTGGTTTGGTGAACGGTTATTCCCCTGACAACGGGAGCGTACCCTCAGGCACGATCCGCGAGCTGGTCCGCCATTATGCAGGACAGCGGCTGTTTATGGCTGTAGGAGAAGGCCAGCAGTCTCTGGTGCATATCCGTCGCTGCTACGAAACCGCCAAGGAAGCCATCGAGCATCAATTTTACGATCCGGCGTACGGAGGGATGATTTCATATGAAGAGGTACGGGATCGGCCGTTTCATTATCGTTACCCCACGAACCTGTTGGATGATGTCATCAGGTCCGTGGAACTCCTCGACAAGAAGGGATACCGCGAGGCTGCCGGATTGGCTGCATCCAGGTTTGCGGAGCAGCGAATCGCGCCGGGGATCGTGAAGAAAATGGTGATCCATGTTTTGTATAAAATCATGGATTTGGTGAGGGAGGCGGAAGGCGCGGAAGCTCGAATCCTTGCAGCCAAATCCAATGCAGCTGGATTAACGGACGGAACCTTCCATTTGAACGACTTGATGGGAGAGCTGCTGCGCTTCGGGGAAGAGTGCATCGAGCTTCTTCTCAAGGAGCAGGCCCGGCATTCGCAAGGCATAATCCAGGAGATTAACGATTATATTCGGCAGCACTACCGGGAGAATCTGACCATTAAGCGATTGGCGGAGCTTTTTTATCTGCATCCCGTCTATCTCGGCCAGCTGCTGATGCGTAAGAATGGGATTGGCTTCAACGAACTCATACATAATTTGCGGATTGAGGAAGCGGTTGCGCTGTTGAAGCAGAACAAGCTGAAGAACAGCGAAATCGCCGAAAGGGTCGGCTATACCCACTACAACCAATTCCTTAAGCATTTCGAAAAAAGATGGGGCATGGCACCGAATGAGTTCAAGAAGAGGATGTTCTAAAGTTTTTAAGGTTAATGCTTTAATTATAGTATAGTCCGCCTTTGAAAGCGCTTTTAAAATAAAGGAAGGTTACATGAAGAGGCGTATCGACCAACGATGTAACCACATTATGACGGAGGTGCTTTTATGGGGGGTAAGACAAAATCATGGCTTCGGCTCAGCACGGTGTTGCTGTTGTCGCTTTGCATCGTCCTTACGGGCTGCGGGGGCGGAAACGGGAATAGCGGGGCCCAGCCGGAAGCAAAGGACTCCGCAGAACAAACAACACCCGGGACGGACGGGGATAAGATCGAACCATTTGAGGTGAGTGTTTTTATCGGTCAGCCCGACCAGCAACCAACACCTGACAACAAGATTTATAAATTAATCAGGGAAAAGACAGGAGCATCCTTCAAATTCGAGTTCCTGGCAGGCGATATTGACCAGAAGCTCGGCGTTATGATTGCAGGCGGCGATTATCCGGACATGATGACAGCGAATCAAAAGCTGACAGCGGCCGGTGCCTTTATCCCGCTCGAGGATTTGATTGAAGAACATGCGCCAAACTTGAAGAAGCATTATGAGAAGTACTGGAACATGATGAAAGACCCGAATGACGGTCATATTTACAATCTTCCAAACTACGGTGTAACGAATGCTGATGTTACCTCGTCTTATTATTCGGGCCCAGCCTTCTGGATTCAGAAGGACGTATTGGCAGAGGCAGGATATCCAGAGGTTAAAACCTTGGATCAATATTTTGACATCATTAAACAATACAAGGAAAAGCATCCGACCATCGACGGTACCCCGACGATCGGCTTTGAAATTCTGAACTATGACTGGAAAAACTGGGGCCTGTTCAATGCTCCTCAGCATTTGATCGGTCATCCGAATGACGGCGGTGTAGTTGTTAAAGACGGCAAGGCGGAAATTTTTGCCGATAAGGACTATGCCAAACGTTATTATAAAAAGCTGAACGAAATGAATGCCCTGGGTATCATCGATAAGGAAACGTTCACCCAGAACTTTGACCAGTATATGGCGAAAATCTCCAGCGGTGCAGTTCTTGGCATGTTTGACCAGCACTGGAACTTCCAAAGCGCAGAGGACGCGCTGATTACTCAGAAGAAAGATGAAAGAACGTATGTCGGTCTTCCGCTTGTATTTGATGAAAGTATCAAGGATCATTACAAAGATCGTCCGGCTCTGAACCTCAATAACGGTTTCGGGATCACGGTCAACGCATCCGAAGAGCAGGCAATCAGAATTATCAAATTGTTGGATACGCTGATTCAAGAAGATTGGCAAAAAATCTTGTCCTGGGGGATCGAAGGGGAAGATTACATTGTCAAGGACGGCCGCTTCATGAAAACGCAAGAGCAGCGCGATCTGTTTACCGATGCAACCTGGAAGCTCGCGAATAAAGCCGATTCTTTCCACGGTCAAGCACCAAAAATGGAAGGTTTATTCTCGGACGGCAACGCTACGGACGGCGCTGCACAGCCTGAAGAAATGGTAGCCGCTTTGAGAGAGTATGACAAGAACTTCCTTGCCCAATACGGTTTCAACAGCTATGTTGACTTCTTCAGTCCAGCTCCTGAGAACGAGATTGCTTACCCGGCATGGTCGGTCGACCTGGTAGACGGATCTGAGGCGAAAATCGTGAATACGAAGCAAAATGAGTTGTCCACGAAGTACTTGCCAAAAGCCATTCTTGCTAAACCGGAAGAATTCGACAGCGTCTGGGATGAGTACGTCACTGATATCCGCAAGCTCAACATCAAGGCTTATGAGGATCGGATTAATGAAGTGCTGCAATGGAGAAGAGACACTTGGTCTGTTAAGTAAAGCAGCGGAAGGTACATGAATCGGAAACGGGAAGGCTTCTTGCCTTCCTTGTTTACGAAATATGGGGTTTTGGGGAGAACAAACTTATGGAAGAGACCGTAGTCAAAGACTCTGCCGTCCGCAAGCCTAAGACAAACAAGAAAATCACCTGGGCCGTACTCAAAGAACAGAGACAGTTGATCTATATGTCGGTGCCTCTAATGGCTTACATCATCTTGTTTGCCTACGTTCCTATTTGGGGATGGACCATGGCTTTCCAGGACTACAAGCCGGCTAGAGACTTTAGTGAACAGAAGTGGGTAGGCTTTAAACATTTTGAATTTCTTTTTAAGGACGATAGTTTCCTGCAAGTGCTTCGCAATACGCTCGCAATGAGTGTTATCAATATGATTCTCGGCTTTACGACTGCAATTATCCTTGCATTGTTACTGAATGAAATTCGGAAAGTATTTTGGAAAAGAACCGTACAGACGATCTCCTATCTTCCGCACTTTCTATCCTGGATCATCGTAACCGGGATTGTGGCGACGAGCTTGGCTTCGGACGGAATCATCAATGATGTCCTTATGAAGCTGCATCTCATCAAGGAGCCGATCCAATGGCTCAGTGAAGGCAAATACTTCTGGGGAATCGTCGGAGCGTCGCATGTTTGGAAAGAAGTCGGCTGGAATACGATTATATATTTGGCTGCGATGGCATCCATCGACCCGGCGCTTTATGAGGCTGCCGATATGGACGGGGCAAGCCGCTATCGGAAAATGTTCCATGTTACTTTGCCGGGCATTAAGCCAACGATCATTATTCTGTTGATCATGCAGGTCGGTCACATTCTGGAAGCAGGCTTCGAGGTTCAATACTTGCTGGGCAACGGTCTTGTTGTCGACTGGTCGCAAACGATTGACATTTTCGTGCTGAAGTACGGGCTTGCCCAAGGCAATTACTCATTAGCAACGGCTGCCGGTATATTTAAAACGGTCGTTAGTGTGACGCTGTTATTGATTGCAAACGGAGTCGCGAAACGGCTAGGGGAAGAGAGGCTGCTATAGTGGACAATCAAACAATCAGCCCTGGGCCAGCAACTGCTGCCGCAGCGACTAAACCTGTCAGAAAAAAAAGCGTAGAGCCGATCCTTTTTAATACATTCAATACCTTGTTTATGATTGGTCTTGTCGTTGTCACATTATATCCGTTTCTGAACACGATCGTCGTTTCCCTGAATGCGGGGAATGATACGATCCGGGGCGGAATCTATCTCTGGCCGAGGGAATTTACCTGGCAGAACTACAAGGCGGTATTCGCTTCGGGAACGATATATGACGCGTTCTGGATTTCCGTGGCAAGAACAGTGCTTTCAACGCTGCTGAATCTGGTCTTGACCACGATGCTGGCGTATACGCTGAGCCGTCGGGAATATGTATTCCGCAAGCCGATTACATTGATCTTTATTCTGACGATGTACTTTAACGCAGGCTTGATTCCTGGATATTTCTTGATGAAGGACTTGCACCTGCTGAATTCGTTCTGGGTATATGTGATCCCGTCGATGATCAGCGCATTCAATATGATCGTTATCCGGACGTATATCGGAACGATTCCGGAAAGCTTGGTCGAATCGGCAAGAATTGACGGAGCCGGAGATTTTAAAATCTTCATCCGGATCATCTTCCCGCTGTGTAAGCCGGTGCTGGCAACCATTGCGCTGTTCGTGGCCGTGGGGGCTTGGAACTCCTGGTTCGATGCATTCATCTATACCTCCTCCCGCCAAGAGCTGAGCACTTTGCAGTATGAGCTGATGAAGCTGCTGTCATCCAGTATGAACGCGAACAGCAACCCGGCAGTGGCTGCCGGCGCAGGGATGACGAAGGACTCTGCGGTGAACATGGTAACGCCGATTTCGATTCGCGCTGCCGTAACTGTCGTGGCATCGGTTCCGATTCTGCTGGTTTATCCGTTCATGCAGAAATATTTTGTCGTTGGGTTGAACGTAGGCAGCGTCAAAGAATGACCAGGATTTTGCTAGTGGACAGATCATACATGCAACCGATGAGGAGGCAAGCATTCCGTGTCTAAGAGAACGATCTTTAGAAAGATCAGCCTGATGCTGATCGGGTTCATGCTGCTCATTCCGCCCAGCTGGAGTGCGGCGGCAGTTGAACCGGCACATACGCCCGCCGATCAGGATCTTGTGATACACCATCATTTCGATGGCGGGACGGAGGGGTGGTTTAAGCGGGGGACGGAGACGGTGACTTCCGCGACCTATGCCTATGAAGGGACAGGGAGTTTATTGACGGAGGGAAGGACAGCGACCTGGAACGGACCGGGGTTTAATCTATCCGCCACGAATCGGCTGGACAAGGGAGCGACATATGAAATTTCCGCTTATGTCCATCTGAAGGAGGGCACCCAAGGGTCTCAGAAGCTTCAGCTTGCCATGCAGCAAACCGGGGCCGAGCCCGAATACGTGAACTTCAGCAGCCCGGTCGATGTAACCGCCGACGGGTGGGTGGAGGTAAAAGGCCGTTACAAATACGATTCCAATGCATCAGCCCTGCAGGTGTATCTGCAGAGTCCGAGCAGTCCGGACGCTGCTTATTATATGGACGACTTCAAAGTCCGGCTGATTGAGCCGGCACCGGACCCGGGCAATGGGATGCCGGGGGGAGAGAATACGATCGTATGGGATTTTGAAGACGGAACGACGATGGATTGGGGACCTCGCGATTCGGAGACCGTAGAAGCTGTGCCAGAAGCAGCCCATAGCGGCGGCTACGGCTTAAAGGTCCATGATCGGACGAACAGCTGGAACGGGCCCAGCCAGGATGTCAAGGACATCATGGTGAGCCAAAAAACGTATACGATCTCAGCCTATGCCAGGCTTGAGCAGGCTCCTGCCGCTGCGGTCAAACTATCGCTTTCGATGGAGAATAAAGCGGCGGGCGCAGCAGAGACGTCCTATACGACCATCGCCTCAGCCTCCGCGAGCGGCACGGAGTGGGTGGAATTGAAAGGAACCTTCGGCTTCAGCTCGGATATGGAAACATTGAAGCTGTACGTGGAAACCTCGGATCTTTCCAATTTCTATGTCGATGACATTAAGCTCGCTCTGCCAGGCTCCATTCAGACGGATATACCCGCCCTGAAGGATGTGTATCGGGAGTATTTCGAGATCGGGGCAGCCGTGGAGCCCAAGCATCTGTCCGGCGTGCACAAGGAGCTTCTGGATTATCATTACAACTCGCTTGTTGCCGAGAACGTGATGAAACCGGAATCTCTCAATCCGAGAGAGGGAACCTATAACTTTACCAACGCGGATCTGATCAGGGATTATGCCAGGGATCATGATATGAACCTCCGGTTCCATACGCTGCTGTGGCATCAGCAGGGCGCCGAATGGATGCTGAAGGACGATCAGGGCCAATATCTTGAAGCCACGCCGGAGAACAAAGCGCTCGTCCTTCAGAGGCTGGAAGCTTATATCCATGAGGTGGCTGGCCGTTACAAGGGGGATGTCCGCGATTGGGACGTCGTGAATGAGGTCATTGACGAAGGGCGTCCGGACGGCATGCGGGACAGCCAGTGGTACCGGATAACGGGACTCGACTATATCCGGACCGCATTTCATGCTGCGCGAGACGCAGCCGGACCCGAGGCCAAGCTGTACATCAACGATTACAGCACGCACAACCCGAAGAAACGCGATTATTTGCTGAATCTCGTAAAACAGCTGAAGGCGGAAGGCGTTCCGATCGATGGCGTGGGCCATCAAACGCATATCAATATCAGCGGGCCCTCCATCCAGCAAATCTCGGATTCCATCCGGATGTTCGGCGAGGCAGGATTTGATAATCAGCTTACCGAGCTGGACGTTTCGGTGTACACGAACAATACCGACGCCTTCCAGACCGTTCCTCAGGAATTGCTCGACAAGCAAGGCTATCGGTACAAAGAGCTGTTTGAAGAATTGAAGCGGCTGGACCAAATGGGCGTTGTTGCAGGCGTGGAGGGTGGCTGGATCAGCAATGTCACCCTGTGGGGGATTGCAGACGACCATACCTGGCTGCATGACCGTCCCGCGGGGACGGGCCGCCAGGATGCCCCGTTTCCTTTTGACAAGCAATATCAGGCCAAGCCAGCTTATTGGGGAATGGTCGATCCCTCCAGGCTAACGATTGTGAGAAAAACCGGAATGGCTGTGGAGGGTAAGGCCGTCATCGACGGACAACCGGATGCTTCCTGGAATCTGGTTCCGGCATTTAAGACGGAGAAGCTGGGATCGTTGTCTGCCGAATTTAAGACGCTATGGGACAAGGACCATATCTATGTCAGGGTTGACGTGAAAGACGGATCGATAGCCCCGGGGGATCAGGTTGATATCTTCGCGGTGGTGAACGGTACCCTGCAAGAAGCCCGGATTCAGCGTGGAGCCGCCAACACGGCAGAGACCGCGGGAGGTTACGCGGGGGAGGCTCTTCTTCAGCTAAACGGAGCAGGGGCATTGGGCGGTGACATTTATTTCGATGTCAGGGTAACGGATTCCGGTTCGGATGACGGTTCCGAGCATGGCAAGAACGGAGCGGTGGTGTCCTGGAGCGATCCAAGGCATGCCCAGGAGAGCGATCAAGACGGACTCGGCATTCTTACGCTCGTTGCTGCGCCGAAATCGGCCCAAGCCGGCTACGGGACCCCGAAGGTGGACGGCGAGCTGGACCGTGTCTGGAAGGACGCCGCGGAACTGGCAACCGACGTGTGGGTCGAGGGTAACAGCGGCGCAACCGCAACATTCCGGACGCTATGGGATGAGAATTACCTGTATGTTTACGCTATGGTTAGCGACAGCTTGTTGTCGGATGCGAGTCCCAACGTATGGGAGCAGGATTCGGTAGAGATTTTTGTGGACCAGAATAATGGAAAGACGGATGCTTACCAAGAAGATGATGGACAGTACCGGATGAACTTCAACAATCTGCGTTCCTTTGGCGGTTATGCGGGCGAGGATAACTTCACTTCGGCAGCGAAGGTGACCGACGGGGGATATGTCGTTGAAGCCGCGATCCGCCTGGATAAGATCAAGCCTGAGAAAGGCACGGTCATCGGATTCGATTTGCAGGTGAACAACGATGAAGACGGCCAGGGTACAAGAGACAGCGTGGCCATCTGGTCGGATCCGTCGGGCCAGTCCTATCAGAACACGTCCGGGTTCGGCGTGCTGGAATTCACGAAGAGCTCCGCACCTGGCGGAGGAGACGGAAACGGCGGAGAACATAACGGCGGCGGTGGCGGAGGAAGCGGTGCAAACGCGGGCGGTGGCGGAAGCAGTCCAAGTCCAGCTCCAAACACGCCTTCACTCGAAATCCGGAACAACGACGGGCGGATTCTCGCTGTTCTCACGAGCCAAGTCCTTCAGCAGGCATTGGATAGGGCGGCAGCCGGTGTGGAAGGGCCGAAGCGAGCAATCGTGGATATCCCTGCTCAAACAGAGGCCCAGTCCTACGAAATTCAATTGCCGGGCAAGTGGCTGCTGGGGAACTCGGAGGTTGTGTTGATCCTCCAAACGGAGTTCGGCGCACTGGAGCTGCCAAGCGCATGGGTTCGGGGAGCCGGAGTAAAGGATACGGAAACCGTCGCGCTGCGTCTGGCGAAAGCTTCGGGCAGCAATCTGGGTGCAGCCCTTCGCGAGGAGATCGGTGATCGTCCGGTGTTCCGGGTAGAGGCTCTTGCCGGCGACCGGGCCCTGTCGTGGAGATCGGGCAAAGCTCGCTTGATCTGGTCGGTGCCTTACACACCAACCAAGGAAGAGCTGGCACAACCGGACCATATCTTTGTCAGGGAGATCGATGCCAACGGGCAAGGCGGGCCTCTTCCTAACAGCCGTTATGATGCGAAACAGGGGATCGTTCGCGCAGCGCTGCCGCATGGCGGCACGTTTGCAGTCGCTTCCGCATTCAAGACGTTTCATGACCTGAAGCATGTGCCGTGGGCGATCGATGCGATCGAAACGATGGCATCCCGCGGATTTATCCAAGGGGTAAGCGAAACGATGTTCGATCCGCAGAACGAAATCACCCGGGCCGAATTCCTCGTTATGCTCGTACGCGTGCTGGGACTGGAAGGTTCGGGCGAAGGCCGGGCAGCATTCGGAGATGTTACGTCTTCGGCCTATTATTACAAACACGTGCAAATCGCCTCAGAGCTTGGGCTCGTTCAAGGCGTCGGCGGAAATCGTTTCTCGCCGGACACGCCGATGACGCGCCAGGACATGATGCTGATCACGCAGCGTGCCCTGGAGGCGGCAGGCAGGAAGCTGGAGGGCGAAGGGGCGCTGGATGCTTTTGCCGATGGGGATGAGGTTGCCGAATATGCCAAATCGAGTGCAGCTCTGCTTGCAGGGTCGGGCATCGTGAACGGCATGAACGGCAAAATCGCGCCGAAGGCTTACTTTACGCGTGCCCAGGCAGCCGTGATTCTGGACCGGATTTGGAATTGGGAACTGATTAAGGCCGTGAATCGTTAATGCGATGATCGGACGTGAACGATGAAAAGCAGCATGTACGTATGAATGAGATGGAGGCCACCCGTTGCAACGGGCTGGCCTTTTTCGTGCAGATCCTCCTGGCCAGGCGGGCGGCGAGCTATGAATCATGCGGGACAGGAGAATCCTTTTCTAGCAAAAGACGTCTATCTTCGTGCTTTCTTGGAAAACCTATTCATAGATTCAAGATTCTAAGCTAGCGCTATTAAATAATCTATGAATATAGGTTGGAGGTTGATGTACTTGTATCGTTCATCCGTTCATGCTGAAGAAGCCGATCATCCGGAGTGGGCGCCAGATCTTCTGGGGAGGGTTACCAAACGGATCGGCAGCATTATCGTCGGACATGAGGAGCAAATTTCGTTAACGATGATTGCCTTGCTGGCCGGGGGCCATGTGCTGCTGGAGGACGTGCCGGGAGTCGGGAAGACCATGCTGGTGAAGTCGGTGGCTGCGTTAATCGGCTGCGATTTCAGCCGCATTCAGTTCACTTATGACCTGATGCCAGGGGACATTACGGGCGCATCGGTCTATTATCCGCACACGGGAGAATTTGTATTTAGGCCCGGACCGGTGATGTCCAATATCGTATTGGCCGATGAGATTAACCGGGCATCGCCGCGGGCGCAATCGGCGCTGCTGGAGGCGATGGAAGAGGGGCGCGTCACCGTGGACGGCCATACGTATCCGCTGCCTGCCCCGTTCTTCCTGCTGGCAACGCAAAATCCGTACGAATATGAAGGCACAAGCCGCCTGCCGGAGGCGCAGCTGGATCGATTTTTGATGAGATTATCGCTGGGCTATCCCAACATGGAAGGCGAATTGGAGCTGCTGGAGCGGGGAATGGGCAGTTCCAGACTGGAGGATCTGAAGCCGATCATGATGGGCTCCGAGCTCATCCGGATGCAGCAGAGCGTGTCCCGCGTCTTCGTGGATGACACCATCAAACGCTACATGGTCAGTGTGGCCGATGCTTCCCGAAGGCAGCAGGGCGTATCCCTGGGCATCAGTCCGAGAGGGACATTAGCGTGGCTCCGTGCTTCGCAGGCAGCAGCATTTTTGACAGGACGAATGTATGTCATCCCAGATGACTGCCTGCGCGTTGCCGTACCGGTGCTGACCCACCGGATTCACCTCGGTCATGATGCACGCGCAGCCGGCGTGACTCCTTATGAAATGGTAGAATCCATCCTTACGAGGTTTGATCTGCCGCGCCAGCGCAGCCGGAAGGGAAGCACCTCATGAGGCGGCGTCTGCTGGAATGGTTGAGAGGCATAGCCATCTGGTCGGTGTCTTTGGGGCTCTATCTTTGGTTAGGCGGGGAATCGCTGCGGCTTGTTTGGTGGGCATCCACGATTCTATTGCTTGGAGGGGCTATGACGAGCTTGCTCGGTCCGACCCGAATCACCATCTCGCACACAAGCTCCCCTTTGTGCATACAGGCTGGAGACTCCGTCCAGATGACGGTTCATGTTGCCTATCGTTGCATTCTTCCCCTGCCATGGCTTATCATCACCGACCGCATCGGCAGCAGGACATATCGCAAACTGCTGTTCCCGGGCATGCGGCGACGACTTGAGTATACCTACCGACTGAACCAGGTTCCCCGCGGAGTCTGGTCTTCGATCTATAGCGAGATGGAATGGGGCGATCTGTTCGGCTGGTTCAGGACAAACCGAAGTCTGCTCAGCGATTCGGGCGGCCTGATCGTGCTGCCAAAGCCCGCGGAGTGGCCTGTGGCCCAGATGCCCATGCATGGAAGCGATATGGATACGGAAGATGAACGCGTACGCTTCAACGTTTGGAATGAAATGAGAGGATCGGGCGTGCGCGATTATGTTCCAGGGGATCCCATGAATCGGATTCATTGGAAGAATTCCGCGAAGCTTGGCCGCTTGCAATCTTTTATGCCTCATGAGGGCTTTGGAGCAAGGCAGGGCGTTGTGCTGGATACATCGCTCCAAGGGTATGAGGGCCATGAAGCCCGGAAACCGCAGGAAGTATTTGAAGAAGCGGTATCGGCTGCAGCGGGAATGGTATCCCGGCTTATCCGCTATAGAATCCCCTATCAATTATGCATGGATGGGACGGATTTAGAGGGTTCATCGATTGAACGCAAAGGCGGGTCCAAGGGGCAGCCGGATTCGTTGGTGCCTCTGGCCTCTGTTCAGCTAACCGGGAATGATCCGATGCGGAACCGAAGATTCCAGCAATCCTTCAATCCCTCGCAAAAGAATACGGATTGGGCTATCATCACCGGGTACTTCCATCAGGGTGCCGCTGTCACCGGCATAAGCCTCTTGAATGCGGGCTGCAGAAAGGTGACCATTTATTGCATTCAAAGCGTAAGCCGGTTGAAATTGGCTGAAAGCACAGCGGCGGCTCCATCGGAGAATCAGGCGCATCCGCCGTGGGCGCAGGAATTTTTCGGCAAAGGCGGGAAGCTGGTGTATGTACGTGAAAAGCCAGCAGTAGAGGTAGAGCACCCTATCAAGATCGGAGGTGCCGTCCATGACAGGACCGGGCAGCTCGCCCGTTAGGGCTGGCGGCAGTCGGGAAACAGGGTCATTCGGATCAAGGAATGTGCCTTCGGTATTCGTTTCCAGATTGTCGCACGGAACGCTGCTTCATCGCATATTAATCACGCTGCCGGTGACGGGACTTCTGTCAGAGTGGCTCTTGCCCCTTCGGAATGCGGGTGAAACAGGCGGCCGGTTTGTGCTGGAAACCTTATTCCTATGGGCTTTGTTTCTGCTGCTTCAAGGGTTGTTTACATGGCGAGGCTGGGTGTGGCTGCCGCTGAATGCCGGGCTGGTGGTCTGGCTTTGTTCCCGGTTGTTTGAATATAGCGATCCGCTCGCATGGCTGTCCGATTACGCTTCGCTGATACTTCCAGGCGACGCTTCGGCTTTCAGAAATGCGTGGGAGTTTACGATCTTAAGCCAGGAAACGAGGACGATCATCCTGCTTGTCGGCTGGGGCATCATGGTATCCGCAGTGCATATGCTGGCTCTGTATCGCCGGACCGTTTGGCTGTTTGGCGGTTCGACGCTGGTTTATTTGGCGGTGCTGGAGTCTGCCATGGAAGAAAGCGTCTATGGGGATATGCTGCGCGCGGTGCTGTACATGTTGCTGGCCCAGGGCATGATGCTGATCCTTAAGCTGAAGCAGGAAACCGTGGAGGGAACCTCTTCGGAAATGGTCCTCCCCGAACCAATGCGAACCGGCCGCTTGTCCGGGCTGCCAGTGCTGCGCTGGAGCCTGTTTGTGCTGCTGGCCTCCGTTCTGATCGCGGGGATTACCCGAGTAGGAGGGGGCTTGGGCGAGCCTTCGCCAGGCATGGGATTGAGTGTGGCGGAAATGGCGGAACGACTGGCGGGATGGGGGGATCGGCTCCGCGGAAATACGGAACCGTCGATTCCTGCCTCCCAGGTTGCGGGATATGCTTCCCAAGGAGAAGATTTGGGAGGCCCTCTGACGCTCAGCGATGCATTGTATTTTACGGCGCAATCGCCTGTACCGACGTATTGGCGCGGAGACACGTATAATCGATATGACGGCCGAAAATGGGATGCAGATCCCTCCATCCGCAAGCCAGTCAAGCTATTGGAGGACCTGAGCGGTTTCCTGCCGTATTGGGAGCGTCCTTCTGGAGAGACGATCGTGCAGTCGCTGACTTTTGTACAGGAGACCCCCGTCCCATCTTTGCTGTCGGGAGGTATTATTACCCGCGTTAAGGAGATGCATTCTTCCAAAAAGAGAGGTGCGCCAAGGTTGGCCGTCGACAGGCTGTCCGAAACGATTTCCTTGCAAGGCGAGAGGGCGGTGTCCGGTTATACCGTAGAGACTTTATACGTGCAGCCGGAGGAGCAAGCGCTCCGCAGGGCGAACGGGGACGATCCCGAATATATGGAAGAAATGTATCTGGAGCTTCCCGAGGAACTGCCCTCCAGGGTGAAGGATTTAGCGCGGAAGATTACATCGGACGCCGCGGGCAGGTATGAAACGGCGCAAGCTATCGAATCCTATTTGGAGCAGAACTATACGTATACGCTGCAAACCTCCGTGCCACCGGAGGGCCGGGATTTTACGGATCATTTTTTGTTCGATGCGAAGGAAGGGTACTGCGTTCATTTTGCTACGGCGATGACCGTCTTACTCCGATCCGAGGGCATCCCCGCACGCTATGTGACGGGATTCGCGCCTGGCGATCGGGTGGCCGGCACGATGGATCGTTACGAGGTCGCCCAAAAGAATGCGCATGCGTGGGTGGAAGTGTTTTTCCCGGGACAGGGGTGGGTCCTGTTTGATCCGACTCCGGGCTTTGGGGTCGAGGGGATGTCCCCGCCTCCGGCTGCCGGCGATTCCGGCTCCGCCGGAATGATGTCATGGCATACCTTGTGGAGTACCATGATCTACGCTGCCGTTAAAGTGCTCCTTGTGATATCCGCCATCGGTCCCGTGATGTTTGGGGTCGCGCTTTTGTTGATCTTCCCTCTTATTGTGGCCGTCATTTGCCGAATTCCGGCCGTACGCCAAAGTTGGGCCTTCATGAGGATGGCCCGGACGATAGCGGTCAGCGGGCGGGAGGGACTCGTATCGGCGGCGGTATGGGTCTGGGACAAGTTGCAGCGCAAGTATGGGGATCTGGAAAGAGGGCAGACCATGCGTCAATACGTCAGCGCCCTGTCGATTGCCGATGCCGAATTCAGGGCGGAGCTGGAGGCGTTCGCGTCGCGTTGGGAGCGGGCGGCGTACCAGGATGAACCTTGGTCCCGTACGGAAAAAGTACTCTTTTTGCGCCAATGCATTCGAATTGTCAAAAAACTGGCATGAAAACAAAGGGCCCTCTTTCTTGACGGTATGAATTGGGGTTGCGTATAATTAATTTCATTAATCAAGGGAGGCCCGGTAATGAATAAGCCTAATGAAATCATCGTCGTTTTGGACTTCGGTGGACAGTACAACCAACTTATAGCACGACGCATTCGCGATCTTGGCGTTTATAGTGAGCTTCTGCCATACAATACGCCCGTCGAGAAGATTAAAGATCTCTCCCCGCGCGGCATTGTTTTCTCAGGAGGTCCTTCCAGCGTGTATTCCGAGAATGCACCGCATGTGGATCCTGCCATTTACGATCTGGGACTGCCGATCTTCGGCATTTGCTACGGCATGCAGCTGATGGCTCAGCAGCTGGACGGAAAAGTAGAGCGTGCTTCGAAGCGCGAATACGGTAAAGCCGAATTGGAATTCGCTCCGAACTCGACGCTTGTCAAAGGGATTGAGCAAAAACAAACCGTATGGATGAGTCATGGCGATCACGTGGTATCGCTGCCTTCCGGCTTCAAGCTGGATGCAGGAACGGAATCCGCTCCGATCGCCGCGATGAGTAACGAAGACAAGAAGCTGTACGCCGTGCAATTCCATCCGGAGGTTCGCCACTCCGTCCATGGTAACGAAATGATTAAGAATTTCCTGTACGAAGTATGCGGCTGCGAAGGCAACTGGAGCATGGAGACTTTCATCGAGGATCAGGTTCGCGAAATCCGTGAAGTGGTCGGCGAGAAAAAAGTGCTGTGTGCACTGAGCGGCGGCGTTGATTCATCCGTTGTGGCCATGCTGATTCACAAAGCCATCGGCGATCAGCTGACATGCATGTTCATCGATCATGGACTGCTGCGCAAGGGCGAGGCCGAGAGCGTGATGGAGACCTTTGTCGGCAAGTTCGACATGAAGGTCGTCAAGATTGACGCTCAGGAGCGTTTCATGTCCAAGCTGAAGGGCGTGGACGATCCGGAGAAAAAACGTAAAATCATCGGCAACGAGTTCATCTACGTATTCGATGAGGAATCCAGCAAGTTTGATGATTTCGCATTCCTGGCTCAAGGCACGCTGTATACCGATATCGTGGAGAGCGGAACGGACACGGCACATACGATCAAGTCCCACCACAATGTCGGCGGGCTGCCTGAAGACATGAAATTCGAGCTCATCGAGCCGCTCAAAGCCCTCTTTAAGGACGAAGTTCGCAAAGTCGGCGAAGAGCTTGGCTTGCCGGACGAGATCGTTCATCGTCAGCCTTTCCCTGGCCCGGGTCTTGCGATTCGCGTACTGGGCGAAGTAACGGAGGACAAGCTGCAAATCGTCCGCGACTCCGACTACATCCTGCGCGAGGAAATCGCGAAAGCTGGTCTGGATCGCGAAATCTGGCAGTATTTCACGGCGCTTCCGAACATGAAGAGCGTCGGCGTTATGGGTGATGCGCGCACGTATTCCTACACCGTAGGCATCCGCGCCGTAACCTCCATCGACGGCATGACGGCGGACTGGGCGCGCATCCCATGGGATGTGCTGGAGAAAATCTCCGTCCGCATCGTGAACGAAGTCGAGAACGTCAACCGCATCGTGTACGACGTGACTTCCAAGCCGCCAGCAACGATCGAGTGGGAGTAATTTTTATACTGCTTCACTAAACATAAAAACCTTCAAATCCACATCCGTGGGATTGAAGGTTTTTTGCGTTGGTACCATACGAGCTTTCCTCTTAAAACAATGGATTGAGGCCCTGGTTTATTGCATGCATCTTTTGTCCAATAAGATAAATAATACGTTAAGGTGCAATGGGTAAGAGCGAGCTTTAGGGAAGTTGAACCAAGACCGAACCTGTGAGGAGGAAAAGAATGAAAGCTATCGTCATTGACCGTTATGGTGGCAAGGAAGAGCTTCAGGAAAGAGAAGTACCTACTCCTGCACCGCAAGCGCATCAGGTCTTAGTCAAAGTGGCCGCTACCTCGATCAATCCAATTGACTGGAAGCTTCGAGAAGGCTATTTAAAACAAATGATGGATTGGGAGTTTCCCATTATTTTAGGATGGGATGTTGCCGGGACCATTTCGGAAATCGGGAGCGAGGTAACGGATTGGAAAGTGGGGGACGAAGTGTTTGCCCGCCCGGAAACGACCCGGTTTGGCACATATGCCGAATTTACTTTGGTGGATGACCACCTGTTGGCACGCAAGCCTGCTGCTATCTCATGGGAGGAAGCGGCATCCGTTCCGCTCGCGGGACTCACTGCTTGGCAGGCGCTGTTTACACATGGTGAACTGACCAAAGGAGAGAAGGTATTGATTCATGCAGGCGCTGGCGGCGTCGGCATGTTCGCTATCCAGTTTGCCAAACAAGCGGGTGCTTACGTCATAACGACCGCCACCGAACGCAATCATGAACTGCTTGCCTCACTCGGTGCTGATCGGATGATCGATTATCGGACGACCCGATTTGAAGATGAATTATCGGATGTGGACGTTGTGTTCGATACGATGGGCGGTGACGTGCAGAAGAACAGCTTTAAAGTACTGAAACAGCATACCGGGCGAATCATATCGATTGTCAGCGATTTTGATGAAGAACTGGTAAGAAAATACGACGTGACCGCCAAAAATATATGGCTGGATCCCAATGGCCAGCAGCTTCAGGAAATAGCCGATCTGTTAGAGCAAAAAAAGGTAAGAGCCGTCGTGGGAGCTACGTTTCCTTTTTCGCGAAAAGGGCTCTACGATGCCCACGCATTAAGTGAGACCCACCATGCTGTCGGTAAAATAGCCATAAGTTTCTCCTAAGGAGATAGACGATTCCGATTTCATCCTGCGTGTCCGGTTTCGACCCGCGTCTGCCACCATCGGATGTAAAACACCTCACCGGGCGGATTTCGATGAACATGTGCGCATCTTCCCAGGTTTTGGGTTATTTTTAGCCGTATGTAGGTCAGTCGTCCTAGAGCGGAAAGCTTTTGGAAAGGCAATTCCCGAACGTTTCTTTAAATTGACAAGTTTAATATTCGTTTTTGTTGTTGACAAGGTTGGGCTTCTCGTCCTAGAATATGTGTAGAAACCGACACGACAACTACAAATAACGAGCTTTTTCGTATAATCCCGGGAATGGGCCCGGGAGTCTCTACAGGTCACCGTAATGATCTCGCTACGAAAAGAAGAGCGGCAATATAATGATGCGGACTCGTCCAGCATTCGAGACCGGCCTGCAAGCTGGAGCAAAGCTCCAATGCAGCAGACCGGTTATTCGATAAGGATGCTGCCCGGCAGCATGCGAAAGATTGTTTTGCGGCTCTTTTTTCAAGCGACGGCCCTAGGGATCTATCCTTAGGGTCTATTTGTATGTTG
>NZ_CM179499.1:1050000-1805000 GCF_058792535.1 Paenibacillus sp. MT86
CGTTCCTGAACGGATCTTAACGAATGCGGATTTAGAGAAGATGGTGGAAACGAGCGATGAGTGGATCGTCCAGCGAACAGGCATGCGGGAACGCCGGATTGCGGCTCCCGATCAGTACGTGTCCGATCTTGCCATTAAAGCTGTGGAGGATATGGTTGAACGGTATGGCGTTACCGTGCAGGATGCAGATATGATTCTTGTGGCCACGAGCACGCCGGAGTACTCTTTTCCCAGTACCGCTTCCCGAGTGCAATCAAAGCTGGGCATCGCAAGCACGGGTGCGCTGGATCTGAATGCCGCCTGTGCGGGATTCGTATACGCGCTGCAGATGGCTGACGGATTGATATCCGGGGGAGCCTACCGTAAAATTCTGGTTATCGGCGCGGAAACGTTATCGAAGATTACGGATTACACCGACCGAACGACATGCGTATTGTTTGGGGATGGCGCAGGTGCCGTATTGTTGGAGAGAGACGAGTCTTCGGCTGGGATCATCGCTTCCGTCTCGGGCACTTTTGGCGAAGGCGGCATTCATCTGTATAAAACCGCGCTCTCCGAGCAAATGGACGGTACGGAATTAAAGAGCGGATGCCTTGTCCAAAATGGCCGCGAGATTTATAAGTGGGCCATTCGGAACATTCCGGACGGCGTCCGGGCCCTTTTGTCCAAAGGGGGCATGACCGCGGACGAAGTCGATTGGTTTGTTCCGCATAGCGCCAATCTCCGCATGATCGAGGCGATTAACGAGCGGGGGCCGTTTACAATGGACCGCACCTTGACCAGCGTCGAGTACCGGGGGAATACGTCGGCAGCTTCCATTCCGCTTGCGCTTCAGCTGGCCGTCGACGAAGGGCGCCTGAAAGCGGGAGACCACGCACTGCTCTACGGATTCGGCGGAGGTATGACCTACGCGGGTTCCATCGTCAAATGGACGATATGACAAATCTAAGCTATTTAAACCGCTATCGATAATCGATATGCGGTTTTTTAGTGCTGCGATTTTTCGAGATGTACGTGAATCGTAATATATTCAACTCAAATTCGAAAGTTTGCCTCCTCAAAATTTGGCTCCGCTTTCATTAGACTAAAGAAGAAAAATACGTTCCATGGAAGAGGGGTAGAAGAATGAAAAGGTTTAAATCATGGAGCTTGCTGCTCCTGAGTGTCATCATGGTATTCACGCTGGCCGCATGTGGAGGCGGTGGCGGGAACGGAAGCAGTACGGCTGAATCTCCGGGGGGAGGCAGCAGCAATGAAGGGACGGACAATACGAAAGAAGGAACCGAATCCACAGAGAAAATCGAGCTCTCCTTCTGGTCGCTCGGAACGACCAACTATGAAGATCTAGCGAAGGAATATACGAAAGAGCATCCAAACATCACGTTCAAATTCCAGAATACGTCGGACCAAACGGCGCACCACAACAATCTGACGACGGCGTTGTCCGCGGGCTCTGGCGCACCCGACATTTTCCAGCTGGAAATTGCCTTCATGGAGCGCTTCATTAATAACCAGGATAAGTTCTATAACCTGTACGACCTCGGCGCCAAAGACTTAGAGGGCAACTACCTGGAGTGGAAATGGAAGCAGGCCACATCGGTTGACGGCACCTTCCAACTCGGGCTGCCAACAGACATCGGCCCTACGGTCGTCTATTACCGTACGGATCTGGCAGAGCAAGCAGGACTGCCAACCGATCCGGACGGCTTCAGCGCTGCGATCGATTCATGGGACAAATTCGCCAGCGTGGCCAAGGATTTCACAAGCAAAACAGGAAAGCCTTTCGCCGATTTGACGGACCTGGTCTACAACGGGGTGCGTGACCAATCCCCGGATCAAATCTACTTCAACAAAGAGGACGGCTCTTTTATCGGAGATACGAACCCGCAAGTGAGAAAAGCTTACGACTTTACGGTAAAAGGAATTCAGGAAGGCTGGATCGGCAACTGGATTCTATGGTCTCCTGAATGGCAAAAAGCGATCAATGACGGCGACTTCGGCGTCATGCTCGGCCCGGCTTGGATTGCCGGTACCATCCGCAATGCGAAAGACACTTCAGGCAAATGGCAGATTGCCCAGCTTCCTGAAGGAGCAGGCAACTGGGGCGGTTCGTTCCTGACCCTGCCGAAGGAAGGCAAGCATTCGAAGGAAGCTTACGAATTCATCTCGTGGGTGCTGAACAAGGAGAATCAGCTGAAATCGTTTAAGGACAGCGGTTTGTTCCCGTCCATCCCGGCGGTGTACAGCGAGCCTTCGTTCACGGAAGAGAAGGACGAATTCTTCGGCGGCCAGGTCATTTCCGAAGCGTATGCCAAATCGGCGGAACGCATCAAGCCGGTTTACTACGGACCGCTTCATGACCAGACCGACACGATCATCAAAAACGCGCTCAAAAACGTGCTGGAGAAAAAGGCCGACCCGCAAAAAGAATGGGAAAGCGCAATGAAGCAAATCAAGACGCTGGTCGATCGCAGCTAGCTTAAACAGACGGATCATTCCAGCTAGCCCGTTCATATCCAATAACCGTCCGAACCCGAGAAGGGATAAAGCGCCCTTCGCGCGGGTTCGGATTTATCCTTACCTACCTGGAGGTGCATCATGGCTGACACAGCAACGGCAGAATCGCCGCAGCCGGTGCCGCAAAGGCGGCGCTTGTTGACGGAGACCGTGCGAAGCCGGTTTACGGCTTATACGTTTATATCGCCATTCTTTATATTGTTCGCAATCTTCGGTCTGTATCCGATCCTGTTTACCATCTATTTGTCCTTCTTCAAATGGGATGCGCTCGGACCGATGAAATACGTCGGCTTCAAGAATTACGAGCTTATTACAAGCGACCCGACCTTCTGGATCGCATTTAGCAACACGCTCATAATGGCTCTGATGGGAACCGTGCCGCAGCTGATTGTGGCATTATTTGTTGCGGTTATGCTCAACTCGGCCTTGAACAGATTCAAGAACACGTTCCGCATCCTGTATTTCATGCCGAACATCACCTCCATCGTTGCGGTGACGCTGGTGTTCAGTACGATGTTCGGAAACAACGGGATGGTCAACTGGCTGCTGAACACCTTTGGTGCGGAAAGCGTGCCGTTCAACTCCGGCTGGTGGGGAGTCAAAATCGCCATATCGTCCATGGTCATGTGGCGGTGGATGGGCTATAACGCCATTATTTTTCTGTCGGGGCTGCAGAGCATTCCGACCGATATTTATGAAGCGGCCAAAATCGACGGGGCCACCCGAGGCCAGCAACTGCTCTATATCACGCTGCCGCTTCTTCGCCCATTCATTCTGTTCGTCACCTTGGTATCGACGATCGGCGCGCTCCAATTGTTTACGGAGCCTTATGTATTCCTCGGTCAGTCCGGCACGGGTTCTACGCGTCAGGAAGGGGTCACGATGGTCACTTATTTGTATAACGAAGCATTTAAGAACGGATTCTTCGGTACGGCTGCGGCAACGGCGGTTCTCTTGTTCATCGCCACCATTCTGTTCTCGGTATTAAATATGATATTGGGCCGCGAAGGCAAAGATTCGGGAGGTAAAAAAGCATGAGCACAGTCGCCATAAGCCGAAAAAAGCCGGATGAACCCGGTGTTGTCGCGAAATTCTTTTTCTATCTTTTCATGATCCTTGGCGCGCTGGTCTCAGTCTTTCCGTTCTACTGGATGTTCGTCGTGGCCACCAATGACAAGGATGCGGCATTTCACATTCCGCCGCTGCTTACGCCCGGCACGCAGTTTTTCGATAACTTCGCGCGCGTGCTGGAGCGGACGGATTTTTTCAGGGCCTTGATGAACTCGGTGGTGGTGTCTACGGCCGTGACCTTGTCCGTTGTGTTCCTCTGCACGCTGGCGGGTTATGCTTTTGCCAAGTATGAGTTTCCTCTGAAAAAGACGCTGTTTGTTTTTGTCATTGCCACGATGCTGGTGCCTGCCCAGCTGGGCGTGCTTCCACAATACGTCATCATGGCCAAGCTGCACTGGATCGACAGCTACAAAGCGCTGATCGTGCCGGCCATGGTCAATGCCTTCGGCATCTTCTGGATGCGGCAGTACATCGCCTCTGCCGTTCATACCGAGCTGATCGAAGCGGGGCGGATCGACGGCGGCGGGCATTTCCGGATCTTCTGGAACATTGCCATTCCCGTTGTCACCCCGGCGATGGCCACGCTCGGGATTCTGAACTTCATGAACGTGTGGAACGATTTCTTCTGGCCGCTCGTCGTATTGAAAAACAGGGAGAATTACACCATTCAAATTGCGCTGCAGCAATTGTTCACCAATAAGGACGGCCTTGATTTCGGCATGATCATGTCGGCCACCTTCACGGCGACGCTGCCGCTTCTCATCGTATTTCTGTTGTTCAGCCGATGGGTGATCGCCGGATTGACATCAGGCGCCATAAAAAGTTAACAAGCAAGGTGAAGTCGACAAGGAATGCGGCCTGTCATGAAGAATAATAGACATAGTAGAGTGGAGGGAGGAAGGATCCATGAAACTCCGCCGAAAGATATTGCTGGCTATTATTCTTCTGGTCTTCATTCCGGTCATCGCGCTGGGCGGGGTATCCTATTACAGCTTTTCGGAAGCGATGGAGAAGAAGTCGAATGATTTCTACTGGATTTCGCTCCTGGAAACGGATCGGAAACTGAAGTTCGCCTTGAACGAAATCACGACGATTTCGAACTCGGCGATTACCCAGCAATCGGTTCAGCAGATGCTGAAACAGCCGGAATACGCGGTTACCTATGAACGGCGGCAGGAGATCAACAATCTGATCAATCATCCGATGATTGCGTCGTTTGCTTTTTATTCGAATGACCGGTTGATGTATAACACGAATGGCGGAATGGAGCTTCAGGAACTGAAGCAGCAGGCATGGTATGAGGCGGTGGAGAAGGCGGAGGGGCGTCCCGTATGGGTCGGACCCGGCGAGAACGGCTCCGCGGCTGACGGCGCTCCCGTTTTGATTCAATCCAGGGTCATCAAGGACTATTACTCGCTGGAGGATATCGGAACCGTGGTGATCTACGTGAAGCCGGATCTCCTGGATCAGGTGTTCTGGGAGGCGGCAACGCTGAAGCAGGGAGATATTTTGCTGGTCAACCAGCAGGGGCACATCGTGTTCAGCAAGTCAGGCGGGCATATCGGGGAGCGGACGGAATTCCCGTTTCTCTCGGATAGTTATAAGACGAATGGAAAAGGCTACTATATCGATCAATATGCAGGCGAAAAATCGCTGATCACATATTCACCTTCCCATAATAAAGATTGGTTTCTGGTCGCCATCACGCCAAGTAAACTGATTTCGGCCGAATCGGTCCCGATTCGCAACCTGGCCTTGATCCTGGGATTGATCTCGCTCGTGTCGGCGTTCCTGTTCGACCGTTTTTTTGTGCGCAGAATGGTGCGCAGCATCATTAGCGCGGTGAACGGGATGAAGCGCGTCAAGCAGGGCATCTTCGTTCCGATCCCGTCGCATAACGTGGCGGAGGACGAGACGGATTTGTTAATCGACGGCTTTAACCGGATGAGCACCCAGATCCAGGAGCTGATTGGGCAGGTCGAGACGGAGCAAGCACGAAAAAAGGAAGCGGAGCTGCAGGCGCTGGTCGCTCAGATCAATCCGCACTTCATCTATAATTCACTGGAATCGATCAATTCGATGGCCGTGCTTCAGGGCAATAAGGATATCAGCAAGATGGTGGTTTCGCTTGGAAAGCTGCTGCGTATCAGCATCAGCGAGCATCATGAGCTGATCCCCCTCAGCATGGAGCTGGAGCATGTCCAGCATTACATGCGGATACAGAAATTCAGGTTCGAGGAAAAATTCGATTACGGCATTGAGCTTCCGAATGAACTGAGGCACTACGTTACGCAAAAGCTGATCGTTCAGCCGATTGTTGAGAACGCTTTATATCACGGGATCGAGCCGATGGAGGAGAGCGGACTCATCTCCATCAAGGTGTCCGAGAACGGCGAGGATATCGTGATTGACGTGGAGGACAACGGTCCGGGCTTCGATCCGGAAACGCTGATGAAGCTGTGGAATTCGGATCCGGGACAGCTCAAAAAGTACCGCGAGAACGGGGTCGGATTGAAGAATGTCCATGAAAGGCTGCGGATCCGGTTTGGCAGCCGTTACGGCCTGATGATCTGTTCCTCCCCAGGTTACGGCTCCTTGATACGAATTCGAATACCGAAAATACTGACATGACAGGGGGGGCTGCAGGGTGAGATGGTTTTGGAATTGGGGCTGGATCGTCGGATACGCCGCTCTGTTGGCGCTGTCTGTCGTGTGGGTGACGGTACAGAATCAGGGACCGGCCCAGGAGGAACAGCCCGAGAAAATCACGCTAACGTTCCGGCATTTCTGGAACAAAGAGCATGACAAGCCGGTGCTGGCCGTATTCGAGAGCATCGTCCGCACTTATGAGAAAGCGCATCCAAACGTAAAGGTGAACTTCGAGAGCATCGATCAGACGATTCACCGGGAACAAAAGCTGAAGAGCGAGATGGTAACCGGTACGCCGCCGGATATGTTTGTTTTGTTCGGAGGGGCCGAGATCGTGCCTTATGCCAGATCCAACCGGTTGATGGATTTAACGGATTTTTTGCAGGATACCGGATTGAAGGAGCAGTTCAAGGATCTGCACCATTGGACCTTCGAGGACCGGATCTATGGCCTGCCCTTCGAGGGACACGCAGAGCCGATCTATTATAACCGGGCTTTATTCCGGCAGCTGAAGCTGGAACCTCCAAAGACGCTGGGAGAGATGGACGAAGCTATTCGTGTCCTTCGGGAGAACGACATCATCCCCTTTGCGGTCGGCAACGAAGACAGGTGGCCGGCGGGAATTTTTGCCCATTATTTCATGGATCGCTACGCCGGGCCGGAACTGATTGACCGCCTGGTTGAAGGCGATGATCAGGCCAGCTTTGTGCAAGAGTCGTATTTGGAGGCGTTTGAGCACTTGGAGCTGTGGATCGAAGAAGGGGCGTTCAGTCCGAACGCAAACGATCTTTCCACGGAAGAAGCGATTGCCCAGTTCACGGAAGGAAAAGCGGCGATGTATATGAACGGCAGCTGGGATATCACGCTGCTGCAGAATGAGGATTACCCGGATTTTCAGAATGAGATCGGCGTCATTCCCTTTCCGTCGCTTTTTCCCGGCGAAGAACGCTCCTTGGCAGGGGGATATACGATCGGCATCGGGCTGTCATCGGACTTGGATGAAACGAAAAAGCAATCGGCTCTGGAGCTGCTGGGCATGTTCTATACCCCGGAGGTGCAGACTCGGCTGGTGTATGAAGGGCTGCGCGTCCCTTCGATGAAGATTGACTATGATTCGAAGAAAACCGGGCCGGTTTTTGCCCAAGTCACGGAATTGATGGAGGAATCCGCGAGCACCTTTCTGCCTTACGACAACACGTTATCACCCGAGGTGAACAGTTCGTTCCTTAAGGTGATCGAGGATATGATTGGAGGACGGATCGATGCTGCCGGCGCATTGGAGCAAATTCAGAAGTCCTCGGTCCTGTATTGGAAGCTTAGGCGGAATACGGCAGCAGAGTAAACAGGAGACAGGGGGGAACGTCATGGGCGGATCGGAAGGCAAATTCAGAGTCATGCTGGTCGATGATGAGCCGATCATTCTGCGCAGCCTGAAGGCGGCTATTCCATGGGATGAGCTCGATCTGGAGGTCGTTGGGGAGGCCAAGAGCGGAGACGGCGCATTGAAGCTGGCGCGCGAAGCGTCGCCGCATATCATTATCAGCGATATTCGGATGCCGGGGATGGACGGCATTACGCTCATGAAGGAACTGAAGGCGGATCAGGCAAGACGAATCATTATTTTCATCAGCGGGTACGGCGAATTCGAATACGCGAGGGAAGCGCTGCGCGAAGGGGCTTTCGATTATTTGCTGAAGCCGATCGACCACGATGAACTGACCGAAACGATTGCCAGGGCGGCCAGAACCCTGGAGAAGCAGATTGCGGATGACCAGATGCTCCACTCGATCAAGGTTCTGTCGCTGCTGGCCCGGGAGCGGATGCTGACCGAATTCATCGAAGGGAACCGTAGTCCCCTGCAGCACATGCAGTGGCTGGAGGACAGCGAGCTGGAGCATGGATACACGATGGCCGTCATTCAATTGGATCAATATTTGCGGCTTAACGAGCTGTGGAGCATGGACGAGAAGCGCCTATGGCTGTTTGCCGTACGGAACGTCCTCGAGGAGTGGTCCTTGCAGCATGGCGGGCTGACGGTATTTCCTTTCCGCAGCGGGGAATGGGTGCTGCTGTTTCCGAACCTGACGAAGGAGCGGCAGGAGGATATCGGCCGGGATCTGGTGCAATTGATCAAGCGGAACACGAAGCTGTCCTGCTCGGTCGGCTTCAGTCCCAGCATGGCCGGCATCGACCGCTTGGGAACGGCTTACGAGACGGCCGTGCGCGCATTGTACCAGCGGTTTTATTCCGGGGAAGAGGGCGTGTTTCTCGGGGCGCCCGATTCGGTGCTGGAAACGGCCAGCGAAGCGAAGTATCCGAAGCATCTCGAGTCGCTCATGGTGGAAAGCATCCGCACGCTTCATAAGGAGCGGCTTTTGGAGCTTTTTGACGAAACCAAGGCTTATATCGAGGAGCATGCGTTCAGCAGGGAGATGACCGAGCGGGTGCTGCTGGAGATGAGCGTCGTGCTGTATCGGCAGTTTGAGCATATGAAGGTGCTGTTTGAGTGGTCGCTGGAGGAACTGCTGCAGGAGCTTCATGCATCCGGCACGCTTCAGCAGCTGATGGACGTCATCAAGAGCCACTTTAGCAAGTGGATTGCCGAAAGCCGGTCCGGGCAGGCCAAAGACAATGTTCAAGCCGTGATGGGCAAAGCCAAGGAGTATATCGCGGAGAATTACCAGAAGGATCTGACCATCGAAGAGGTTTCGGAGCTGGCGGATTTGAGCATCAGTCATTTCTGCACGCTGTTTAAGGGAACGACGGGCTATACGTTTCTGGAGTACCTGACGGAGTGCCGGATCGAGAAGGCCAAGAGCATTCTGCTGAATACGGACGTGAAGGTGTACCAGGTAGCGCCGCTGGTAGGATATCAGGATCCGCGATATTTCACCCAGGTATTTAAGAAAATCACGGGGAAAACGCCATCGGAGTATCGGGAAGAGGCGGTCTCCAAGACATAGAATGAACCTTGATCCCATGATATCGAAATCGGATATTTTGCGGATAGGGTTTAACATAGGAGGGAATGAATAACAGATCCATTTTTCCGGTTCGATCGGGGAAAAGGAGTTCTGTTATTTTTATATTAAATATCTTAATATTAAGACTTGACGATTTAAGGTTTAAATACTAAACTGAGATTAAGCAAACGTAAAGAAGGCAGCGAAGAACGAAGCTGCTCCCGAATCAGACGGCAAATATGAATATTGAAGATGGTTAACATGCTATTAATAACGAAAAAAACGATAAATGGAGGTTGAAGTCATGAAGTTTAAAGGAATTCATCACGTATCCGCGTTAACGGCTGCAGCTTCGCGGAACTTCGAATTTTATACAAAGGTTCTGGGCATGCGATTGGTCAAGAAAACGGTGAACCAGGACGATGTGTCGGTGTACCATCTGTTTTACGGCGATGAAAAAGGAAATCCCGGCACGGAGCTTACCTTCTTCGAAATTCCGATGGCCGGCCGGACCCGTGAGGGAAACAACAGCATTTCGGCGACATCCCTGCGCGTGCCGAACGACCGCGCCTTGGAATATTGGACCCGGCGGCTGGACGAGCACGGCGTAGAACGCGAGGAGATCAAGGAACGTGCGGGCCGATTGACCCTTCTCTTCAGGGATTTCGAGGGCCAGCGCATCATTCTCGTTTCGGATGAACATAACGAGGGAGTTCCAGGCGGCGTTCCATGGGAAAAGGGGCCGGTTCCGGCGGAATACGCCATCATCGGTTTAGGCCCGGTGCAGCTGACCGTGCCTAATCCCGTGCAGACCGTGAAGGTATTGACGGAGCTGATGGGCTTCCGCTACAAAGGGCACTATGCTTCGCCAGTAGACGGGCAGCCCGATATCCTGGTCTTTGAGACGGGAGAAGGCGGTACGGGAGCGGAAGTGCATGTGGAGGAACGAACGGATCTTCCGCAGGAGCGGCTTGGCCGCGGCGGCGTTCATCACGTTGCATTCCGCGTCGAGGACGAGGAAGAGCTTCGGTCCTGGATTGACCGGATCGGCGATGTGGGCTTTTCGAATTCGGGATTTGTCGATCGCTTCTACTTCCGTTCCTTGTATTTCCGGGAGCCTAACGGTATTTTGTTCGAGGTAGCTACCGATGGTCCGGGCTTTGACACGGATGAGCATATCGACCATCTCGGCGAGTCCCTTGCGCTGCCGCCGTTTCTGGAGCCGAAGCGGGAACAGATCGAAGCCAACCTGAAGCCTCTCCATACGATTCAATGAAGATGGCGCACATCGCGCACGCAATACACACGACACCGGGTAATCCTCTGTTTTTGGGGCGATTGCCCGGTGTTTTAATTTGATCTATTCATATAGCCGCGATATGGCATTTGCCGCCATGCTGACATGCTCCCTAAGCTCTTGGGGAGCCATCACCTCGATTTCCGCCCCGCAGCTTAGAAGAAATGCCGAAGCCGATTCCAGGGTGTTGAACTCCAAATCGGCCGTTATCCACCCGTCGTGCTGGTTATCCATATCGCATCGGAGTATTTTTACGTACCGCTCCCGCTCAAAGCGTTTGATCAGATGGACGGTCATGCGAACCTGTGCGGGATACTGCGGGAGATTTTGCATGAACCGTGCCAGCGACTCCTCCCAATACTCGGCTAGATTAAAACCGGCCGGACGCTGGAATGTATCCTCGGACATGACGGCATCCACGATTCTCGATACGCGATAGGTTCGCAGCTCGCCTTGGGATTCGGCCACCACATACCAGGTACTCCGTTTGGCAACCAGCCCGAGCGGATGAATCCTTCTTTCGACTCGTTCCTCTCCTTTCATGTATTGGATATCCATGATGCGATCCAACCACAGCGCCTCCTGCAAAACCGTAAGATACGGATGCGATTCGCGGTAGGAGTGCCAGCCTGCGCCATCGATATGGATCTTCTCCCGAATGATTTCGGCATCCTGCCGAATGGAGCGTGGGGAGGAAGCCAATAATTTTTGATAGGCAGCATCAAATTGTTTACGGATCCCCAAATCCCCGATCAGCGGGCTGTGGCTGGATACCAGCAGGGAGATGAGCTCGTCCGGCGTCATGCCGGTCAGGTTCGTTCGATAGCTCTCCTCCAGCACCCACCCGCCCTGGGATCCTCTTTCCGCATACACGGGGATGCCCGCCGAGCTCAAGCTTTCCATATCGCGTATAATCGTGCGCTCCGATACCTCAAGCTGCTCCGCCAGATAACGGGTGTTCTTCTTCCCCCCGTTCTGAAGCATCAGCATAATGGACAATAGACGATCCGCCCTCAAGTTATGTCACCTCTCTGTATCTATAGAAGTTAATTGTATTGTAGCATGGATATAAGACAACGGATGTCATATATGTCTGATACGATGAAGGCGTTGAGATACTTCAGTATATAGTTGGAGGTAGCGCTATGAATAAGAATGATCCTAAGCCATTGCAAGGAAAAATCGCCGTCGTGGCCGGAGCGACCCGGGGAGCAGGCCGCGCCATTGCGGTGATGCTGGGTGCCGCGGGGGCAACGGTGTATTGCACGGGACGGAGCGTACGCGGCCAAGCGTCGGATATCAAGCGTACGGAGACGATTGACGACACGGTGGAGATGGTGACGGACCGGGGCGGCACCGGCATTGCCGTGCAATGCGACCATACCGTGGAAGAGCAAGTGAAAGCGTTGTTTGAACGCATTCGTGAAGAGCAGCAAGGCCGGCTGGACATCCTCGTCAATGATATATGGGGCGGCGAGAACCTGACGCATTGGAATATTCCGTTCTGGGAGCAATTTCTGTCCGATGGACTGCTGATGCAGGAGCGGGCAGTGACAACGCACATGATCACCAGTTATTACGGCGTTCCGCTGATGGTGGAGAACGGCGGCGGATTGGTCATTGAGGTCACGGACGGCTCGACGTACCGGTATCGCGGGAATTTGTATTACAGCCTGGCAAAAATTTCGGCGATTCATCTGGCGGCAGCCATGGCGGAAGAGCTGCGTCCCTATCAGGTAACCGCACTATCCGTGACGCCGGGATTTCTGCGCTCGGAGCAAATGCTGGATCACTTCGGCGTTACGGAAGAAAATTGGCGGGATGCCACGGCACAAGAACCGCATTTCATCGAATCGGAGACCCCATATTTTCTTGGGCAGGCGGTTGCGGCGCTGGCAGCCGATCCGGATGTAGCCGACAAGAGCGGGAAGGCGCTGACCAGCTGGGACTTATCGGATGAATACGGGTTTAGCGACATTGACGGGCGTAAGCCGCATTGGGGCAATTACGCGAAGAAGCAGGGACTTCCCATTACTTAAACATGTAAAACAGGGTGACCTATGCCATGATGGCGAATAGGTCACCCTCTTTGGTTACGGAAATTGTCCGTTGCACTTGCGAATACCGCTGTAAGTACGTCTAAACCATGTCATAGCGGAACATCGCAGAAACTACGCATCAACGTTCAATTTCAAGTGGTTATGAGCGGCCGCGTCTCATCGAACCCATGATCAGGCTGACGATAAAGACCAGGATGACGGCACCGATCAATGCAGGCAGGATGTAGAATCCACCCATTTCCGGTCCCCAGGATCCAAGCAGAAGTCCGCCCAGCCAAGCACCGACGAAACCAGCAATGATGTTACCGATGATACCGCCGGGGATGTCTCTGCCCATAATCAAACCAGCAATCCATCCAATGATACCGCCAACGATTAATGACCAAAGAAAACTCATGTTAATCACCTCGTATAAGTTATAGTTGTTTGTGCCTTACTATTAACCAAAGACGTGACTTTTAAACCGGGTTGACCAGCAACTTGGATAAAATCATTATTTTCCAATGCAATGATATGCCTCTTCGTTCTTTGATAAATGCGATTTTTTTGATTATGCTTGAAGAGAGTGGTTAGGTTGAGAAAATAAAGGAGCTGGCATGGAACTCATGATAGAAAAATGGACAGAAGAATATACAATTCAATCCGTTGACGCAGACTTTAAGGGAGACTGCCGATGGTCTTCGCTGCTCAGTATTTTGCAGAGAGCGGCTGACCGGCATATTGAGGCGCTGGGGATCAGCCGCGAGGAAATGATCGAGCGTGGCATGGGCTGGATGCTGATTACGCTGGAGCTTGAGATGCGGCGGATGCCAAGGGATATGGAAAACGTATATGTGGACACCTGGAGCCGCGGGTCCAAAGGGGCGCTGTGGCATCGGGATTATCGGATCAAGAACGGCGATGGGGAATTGCTGGGCGAGGGCCGCTCGGTATGGGCGCTGGTGGACATTCATAAAAGGAAAATTCTGCGTCCGTCCATGTTTCCGTACGAGGTGCCGATCGGTCAGGAAACGGTTGGAGAGCTGCCAAGCAAAGCCGTATTGCCGGAAGGGGTACAGCTTGATGATGCGTATACGTATTCGGTCCGGTATAGTGGAATCGATACGAACGGCCATTTGAATAACGCCCGGTATGCGGATCTGTGCTTTGACGTGCTGGATGAGCAGGAACTTCGGGAAGGGCTAGTGACCGGCTTCAAGATTACATACCATAACGAGGCCAGACTGAAGGATACGATGCTGATCAAGCGTTCGGCCGAGGAGAACAATCGGGTGTACGTGCAGGGCACATCGCCGGACGGAACCAACTTTTTTGAAGCGGCTATCGTTAGGGAATCATAAACCATCAGGTTGTTCTTTCGGAGGGGAAAGAGCGGCCTGACGCTTCATGGAGGGTGAACGGATGTACAAAATCATGATCGTTGAGGATGACCCCAAGCTGGCGGGGCTGCTGCAATCGCATATCGAACGGTACGGAAATGAAGGAAACATCGTCGAGGATTTCGATCATGTGCTGGAGCAGTTCCATGAGATGAAGCCGCATCTCGTTCTGCTCGACGTGAACCTGCCAAGCTTTGACGGATATTATTGGTGCCGCCAGATCCGGTCGGTATCGACCTGCCCGATTATTTTCATCTCGGCCCGTAACGGGACGCCGGATCAGCTCCGGGCCTTGGAGAACGGCGCGGATGATTATATCACCAAGCCGTTTGCTTACGATATCGTCATCGCCAAAATCCACAGCCAGCTGCGCCGCGTATACGGCGACTATGCGGCAGCATCCGCCGAGCGTACGGTGGAGAAGGACGGGCTTGTCCTCTATCCCGAACGGATGGAGCTGACTCTTCACGATCAGACATCCGTGCTCACGAAAAAAGAAACGGTCCTTCTGGAAACGCTGCTGAGCCGGAGCCCCCGGCTTGTGACGCGCGAGACGATTCTGGAGAAGCTGTGGGACGATACGTTCGTGGACGATAATACGCTCAGCGTGAATATTAACCGGGTGAGGAAACGGTTAGGGGAGTTAGGGATTGAGAATGCGCTGGAAACGATTCGCGGTTCGGGGTACAGGCTGCATACCGTATGGAAGAGGTAGGCAATGAAGAAGCTGTTTTGGCGTGAGCATTTGCCCCTCATTCTGTTTGTAACCGCGGCCTTGTCCGTGGTGCTGCTCGTATTCTGGTATGACGGCTATGATCATCCGGTGACAGCGGCTTATGCCGTTTTCCTCGGTCTGACCATTCTTGGCGGGTACTTGGCATTCCGGTATTTCACGCACCGGGATTTCTATGAACGGCTGTCGCAGCCCATCAGGTCGTTGGAGGAATCGATCAAGCATAACGAGTCGGCCCCGCTGCCTACGGCCCTTAGCGAGCTTATGGAAGAGCAGTACCGTCAATACCGCACGGTCATGGAAGAGTGGGAGCGCCGGCGGAAAGAGCATATGATCTTCATGAATCAGTGGGTGCATCAGATGAAAACGCCGCTGTCCGTCATTGAGATGATCACGCAGGAGGATGATAACGACGCCTTCAAGAGTTTATCCGAGGAATCCGACCGGATTCGGCGCGGGCTGGAGATGGTGCTCTACATGTCCAGGCTCGAAACCTTCGAGCAGGATTTCAGCGTGGAGCCCGTGAAGCTTCATCAGGCGGCAGTCGAGGCGGTGCACGAGAACAAGCGTTATTTTATTCACAGTCATGTGTATCCGGAGGTCCGGATCGATTCGGATCTCACCGTTCAGACGGATGCCAAATGGCTTCGGTTCATCATGCTGCAGCTGCTGTCCAACGCCATTAAATATTCTGCCGGAACCGGGCTTAAGGTGACGATCCAGGCCCGCCGGACGGAGGACCACCGCCATGTGGTGCTGGAGATCACGGACCGGGGAATGGGCATACCGCCATCCGACTTGAAGCGGGTGTTCGACCCGTTCTATACCGGGGAAAACGGCCGCAAGCTGAAGGAATCCACCGGCATGGGCTTGTATCTCGTCAAAGAAGTGGTCCATAAAATGAACCACCAAATCGAGCTGGAATCCGAGCCGGGAAGAGGAACGACCGTGAGGCTGATTTTCTCGGGGTGAGGCGCGGGCATGGTGTGTTTTTAAGCTGGCGGATGCTCATGATTTCAAGTAGTTGCTGGCCGTTTAAGTTCAGGATACCGGATGGGTTTAGGCCCGAGTGGGGGCAGTCAGACTATATCTAAGTTATCCCTTAGCTTATAGAGTGGTACAGTAAGTCACTTAAATACGTTACCGAAAGCACCTTATCTAGGGTAATTGATGGATGTCGAAACCATCATGAAGCCCTGAGGTAAGGTTTTTCTTTTGTTTTAAGTAGGTATTGGCACGCATCAGCGAAAGAGGACGAAACGATTCCGAAGAAGCGAAGCGGTCGCCTTTGCACCCGAATTTTCACCTCGGTGTAATCGTTCAGAAAATTTGGGGGCAACAGCGATCGTAGGAACGTTACGTACTCGAAGCGCCTTTAGAATCGCAAACAGTGACGTACTCGAAGCGGCCTCTAGAATTGCAACAGTGACGTACACGGAGCACCTCTGGAATCGCAACCGTTACGCACTCGAAGCGCCCTTTAGATTGCGACCGTGACGTACCCTGAGCCGGTCTACGCATGAATCTTACACCGATGTAAGGTTGGCGAAAGAGTGATCGATAGGAGATGGCCCGCCCGATGCTATACACTAACCTTACAGGAACGAAATAACGAAAGTGAGGTTTACAACAAGATGGAAATACTAAACGTGCGCAATCTGGGCAAAGTCTATAAGGCTGCAGTGTCCCACGAGGCGCTTTCCAATATCAATCTGAGCATCAACCAAGGGGAATTCGTCGGCATCATGGGCCCCTCCGGCAGCGGAAAAACGACGCTGCTCAACATGATCTCCACCATCGACCGACCTACGTCCGGGGAGATCACCATCGGCGGGGAGGATCCGTTCCGATTATCCCAGGATAAACTCGCCATGTTCCGCCGGCGTGAGCTGGGATTTGTCTTTCAGTCCTTCAACCTGCTGAATACGCTGACGGTGAAGGAGAATATCCTGCTCCCCCTGGCGCTGGACGGCGTGGATCTGGATGAGATGAACCGCCGGGTCGGCATTTTGGCCGATAAACTGGGCATCACATCGATACTGGACAAGCGGACTTATGAAATATCGGGGGGACAGGCGCAGCGGACGGCGATAGCGCGGGCCATGATCCACGTACCGAAGCTGGTTCTGGCCGATGAGCCGACAGGCAACCTGGACTCCAAGTCGGCCCGCGACGTCATGGAAATGATGGACCGGAGAAACAAGGAAGACCAAGTGACCATGCTGCTGGTCACCCATGACCCGGTGGCAGCAAGCTACTGCAATCGGGTGGTGTTTATCAAGGACGGGCAGTTGTACAACGAAATCACGTACGGCGACAGCCAATCGGCCTTTTATCAAAAAATCATCAACGTGTTATCGCTGCTGGGAGGTTCGGGACATGAATTTTCGCCAGTTCGCCATTAACAATGTCCTGCGCAGCAAGCGCACGTATATTGCCCATTTCCTGAGCAGTGCCTTCTCCGTCATGATTTTCTTTACCTACGGGCTGCTGTCGTTTCACCCACAGCTGAAGGACGGCCTGGTCTCCTCCAGCGGTACCATGTCCATGCTGGGTACGATGGGCATGACGGTATCCCAGTACATCGTGTTCGTTTTTTCATTTTTCTTTCTGCTGTATTCGGTGGGGGCTTTCATCAAGGTTCGGAAAAAGGAGTTCGGCATTCTGCTGATCCTCGGCATGTCCCGCAAGCAATTGAACCGGATGCTGTTCATCGAGAATATCCTGATTGGCGCTGCAGCGATCGTAGTCGGCATCGGAACGGGATTGCTGTTCTCCAAGCTGATTCTGCTAATCAGCGCCAAGCTGCTGGCCGTGGATAAGGGACTTCCGTTTTATTTTCCGCTTGAATCGCTGATCGTTACGGCTGCGGCTTATGCCGTATTGTTCCTGCTGATTGCGTTGTTCTCCTCGTTCATGCTGCGGAAGGGCACGCTGCTCGCCCTGGTGAAAGCAGAGGAAAGCCCGAAGCCGCAGCCGAAAGCATCGCCTTGGCTGGCCGTGCTGGCTGTCCTGCTGATCGGAACCGGTTACGGCATGGTCATGGTTTTTGCCATTCTCCAAATCTTCAATCTGTTCCTGCTGCTTGGCGGCGTTATATTCGTCATTATCGGCACGTATTTTCTCTTCACTCAGTTCAGCGTGTTTTTTATGCGGTATCTGCAGAAGAAAGAGCGGTTCTTCTTTCGCCGAACCAACCTGCTGACGATCTCGGAGCTGCTGTACAGAATCAAAGACAATGCGGTGATGTTCTTCCTCGTATCGGTCATCTCGGCATCCGCCTTTACCGGGATCGGCACCACGCTTGCAATCGGGGATCCCGGCCTGTCGGCCATGGAGAATCCTTATGCCTATACGTACACTATGAATGATGAGAACGCTGATAAAGGGAATCGTCATCTTGATATGATCAGGGAGGAGCTCAAGAAGGGCGGATTTCAGTACAAGGAGGCGGAGGTTACTCCGATATTTTCGGATAACGGGATCAATCTGATTAAGCTCAGCGAATATAACAGTCTTATTCAGTCGATGGGTTACCCGTCAGAAACATTGGGCGACCTGGAAGGCATCCTGACCCCTGGGACCGTCACGGAGAAGAACAGCTACCGAATCGATGGTCCTGGTAATGATCAATTCGACGTGATAAACGGGAAAACATCGGAAATCGTCAAGGTGCTCAAAGCCGAAACGTTCATTGCGGTGCCCGCGACCTACGGCGATACGCTGGTCGTATCCGACCGCCTGTACAAGGATGTGCTCCAGGCACAAGAGGATCAGGAATTCGGTTATGCGGCATTCCATACGTTTTACGTGCAGGATTGGAAGAATACGGGGGATGTGTCCAGATCGATTCAGGAACGTCTTAAAGAGCCGGAAGACTACAGCTATTATCTCAAGTCATTGTACTTGGATTGGAAAAGCGCCCAGCAGCAGAACGGCATTCTGCTTATGGTTAGCGGCCTGGTCGGCATCGTGTTCTTTACCTTCGCGGCAAGCTTTGTATATTTCCGGCTGTACGCGGATCTTGCCCGGGACGAACAGCAGTATCGCATGATTGCCAAGGTGGGACTCAGCAAAAAAGAGCTTGGCACCATCATTACCAAGCAGCTTGTCATTATGTTCTTTTTGCCGATGTTAATCGCACTCATCCATAGCGGCGTTGCCTTTGTTGCGCTTCAGCAGCTGGTAGACTTCTCGATCGTAGGGCATAGTTTGAAGATCTTCATCTTCTTCCTGAGCATCCAGATCATGTATTTCTTTATTACTCGCTGGCGTTATCTGGAGCGTCTCAACAAAATCATTCAGTAAAAACCGCCATTTCTTCGTTGAAAAGGGCCAAAACGGGTATGTTATTACAAGAAGCACTCAACAACGAGAAATGGGGGCGATTCCATAATGAATGATCACAGCATGTTAAAGACGGGTGCCGTAGAGACCGAAGAGGTTACGACCGATATTCTTTCCTTGCGTACCGTCATGGTGAACGTCCAAATGATCGGTACGCCGGGAACCGGTGACTGGGTGCTGATTGATACGGGACTCGGAAATTTCGAAGGCTCCATTGCGGAAGAAGCGGAGAACCGATTCGGCAAGCCGCCAGTGGCCATCGTGCTGACGCATGGCCATTTCGACCATGTGGGCAATGTGAAGGAATTGGCCGATCGCTGGAACGTTCCCGTCTACGCACACCCGAGCGAACTGCCGTTTCTTACGGGACAAGAAGACTATCCTCCGGGGGATCCGAGCGTAGGCGGGGGATTGATGGCCCGCGTTGCTCCCATGTATCCGAACAAAGCCATCGATCTGGGATCGAGGATACGACCGCTGCCGGAGGACGGAAGCGTACCCGGTCTTCCCGAATTCAAATGGCTACCGACGCCGGGGCATAGCCCCGGACATGTTTCCCTGTTCCGCGAACGGGATCGGGTCCTCGTAGCGGGAGACGCGGTCATTACGGTGAAGCAGGAGTCGGCGCTTGCCGTCATCGGGCAGGAGAAGGAGCTTCACGGTCCGCCGATGTATTTTACTCCGGATTGGGATCTGGCGCGTGAATCGGTTCGCCGCCTGGCAAGCCTGAATCCCGAAATTCTGGTCACGGGGCACGGCGTCTCCATGCGCGGTGAAGAGCTAACGACTTCGCTTGCGCGGTTGGCCCGAGACTTTGACCGTTTGGCCGTTCCCGAGCAAGGTCGGTATGTGGATAAGGATGCGGATGGAAAGTGAATCGAGGGCAGCATTTAATTTTCATGGCATGAACGATTTATAGGCTAAACGAGACACCGTGAGGTTAACGACCTTGCGGTGTCTTTTCATATGTTGAAGATTCAATATGGAAAGAATGAACGGAACTGTGCGAAAATGTAGGTGATCGCGGCACCCGCTTTTTTCAAAAAAAATAATAAAGTGCGTGAACCTGGGTGCGCTCTCAGGCATCTAACTTATGTAAGGCCCGAGGAAGCGCCACAAAGGAGGTCTCATAACGTGAACAAAAACAAGAAATCCGATATAGAGTGCGATGTTCGGCTTGCCCAGCAGGGGGACCCGGAAGCTTTCAGCAGGCTGGTCCTTGCTAACGAGCGTAATTTGTACGGTTTGGCCCGTCTATATCTGAAGCGGGAAGAGGACTGCGCGGATGCCGTACAGGAAACGATCGTAAAATCCTTCGCAGCTATGCCTTCCTTGAAAGAGCCTGCTTTTTTCAAAACATGGCTGAGCCGCATTCTCATTCATGAATGCCTGCAATTGCTGCGCTCCCAGCAGCGGCAGCGTACCGTTGCGCCTGTCGATGAGGTTGCCGATGCAATGCCGTATGAAGCGATCGAGCTTAAGGAGGCCGTAGCACATCTGGAAGACGATTTACGCAGGGTCATTCAGCTTCACTATTACAGGGATATGCCGATCAGAGCTATCGCCGAAATCGCAGGAATACCGGAAGGAACGGTGAAATCCCGTCTGCACCGGGCGCGCGCCATATTGGCGGAAAGACTGGAATCCTCCACGGAAAGGAACGTGAGCCATCACCCGATAGTTTGTAAGGAGTCGAGTCTGAATGACTTTGCTCCTATATATAATGCGATTCCGGCGGGAAGGCTTGCCGACTTCAACAAGATGCAAGGATCATGGGGGGCAGCCGCTTAATGGGAAAGAATCCGAATGTCAGATGGATGGACGAATCCGATCTTGAGCCATGCTCCGAGCTGATGCTCAAGGTCTTTAACGGCGAACCCTGGTTCGACCAGTGGGACTCTGTGCTGCATGTACAGCAATACCTTAAGGAATTTATGGACAATCCGGTGTTCCTGGGATTCGTTATCGAACAGGAGGGCAGCATCCTGGGAGCCTCCTTTGGCCATACAAAGAGCTGGTACAGCGGCAAGGAGTACCATATCCAGGAATATTTCATCGATACCGGTTTGCAGCGCAGCGGTCTAGGCTCGGCGCTCATGAATGGAATGAAGGCCTACTTACATTCGATGAACATTCGTTGCATGGTACTGCTAACGGGAAAGGGGCTTCCGGCCGAAGATTTTTATCGGAAGCATGGTTTTGAAGTGAAGCAGGACATTATTTTTATGTCCAACAAGTTTTAAGCGGTTTGATAATTCGATTGAAATAGGGGAGTTGTCTTGATGTCGGTGCGTGTTCTTAACTAACCAAATTTTATAGGACTCTGGCAAGCGCTTTGCGAAAAAACCTTACTGATGCGAGGTTTATTTGCGATGGCTCGAAGGCTGGAGTCCACCTGGTTAAGAACACAACAGCCATCCATAATCATATTGACTGTACATAGCCGTACCCTGGGTACGGCTTCCCGCTCAAGGGGCAGAAGGTGGACGATGGTTCATGGACTTCTGTCCCTTTTTCATGTCGGTTTATCAGCACGCAGGGGGTCGTGTGTGTTCTTTTCCAGGGGAAGTGCAACCCATACTCAGGAAGAGAGCGTGATTTCACATGATCCATTATATAGAAGAGGTAAAAAAGAAGGTTTCCCTGCAGGAAGGTACCCAGGTGATCGAACAGCTGCTGACAGCAAGTTATATGCGCCCGGGCATATCCACCAAGGAGCTGGCACGCCATACCTGTCTGCCGCTTCCGGTCGCTGCCGCGATCAAGAAGGAGTTCATCAAAGCCGGAGCACTCGTTCAAGAGCGGGGAGTGCGCTGCACCTCTGCCGGAAAGCTCTATGTCGAACAACAGCTGGGATACGGCGGCATCGATATCGATCTGTATCATACGCTGCTGGCCGGCGAAGCGGATTGGCGGACGGAGCTTTCCGATGTGCTGGCGAGACTCACGGAGATTCTGGACCAGCGCCCGCAGGTCGATGTTCAAATCGACCAATCCCAATGCACAGTCGAGACGAGTCTCCGGAGGGCGATTCTGTGCCTGAGGGAGCACAGCCTGATCGGGAAAAACATCCTGTGCATGGGTGACGACGATCTCGTGAGCATTTCGCTTGGCCTGCTGCTGAAACGGCTCTTCCCGAACGCCAAGGGGCAGAGAGCGGGCCTCACCGTGATGGATATCGATGAACGCTTCCTGCGGTTTATCGGTGACGTGGCTGCAAGGGAAGATGTATCGGTTACATGCAGGCATGTCGACCTCAGACGGCCTCTGCCCCAGGAATGGAAAGGGCAATACGATTGCTTTTTCACTGATCCGCCGTATACGCTCCAAGGCTTGACCTTGTTCTTGTCCCGTGGCCTCAGCGCGTTGAAGCCCGATAAGGGCTGCCCCATCTTTCTCTCGTTTGCGCATAAATCACCCGACTTCACATGGTCCATGCAGCGCGAATTCGTCCGCATGGGGTTGTCGGTCAGACAGGTGCGGCTTCATTTCAATCAATATATCGGAGCGCAGATGATCGGCAATAGCGGCCAAATGATCGTGCTGACAACGACGGAATATACGGATCCGCCGATTAAGGGTTCTTTTGAGGATGAGCTTTATACAGGCGAGGTTCGGCGGACGGTCCGAACCTACCGATGCACCCAATGCCAGAGCGAGCTGCAGGTAGGCGTGCAGGGCGATTTTACCACGATCGAGGATTTGAAGAAGCAGGGCTGTCCGGCATGTGCCCATCATGCATTCACCCTGCTGGCGAAGAAAATGATCTGATTCGTTTTTGTGGAATCAATCGCTGGGAGGTTATAATAGGGGAACAGAGGAAGGGGAGGGCTATGAAAGTATTAGTATTGGCTGAGAAGCCGTCCGTTGCGAAGGAAATTGCGAGAGTGATGGGCAGCCGCGAGAAGCAGAAGAATTATTTTGAAGGACCGAAATATATTGTGACCTGGGCGCTTGGACATTTGGTGGGGCTTGCCGAACCCGAGGACTATGATAAGAAGTATCAGACCTGGGCGCTGGAGGATCTGCCGATCCTGCCGGACAACACGAGGCTTAAGGTGTTGAAGGAAACAAGCCACCAGTTCAAGACGGTGCAGCATCTGATGAAGCGTTCGGACGTCGGGGAGATGATTATTGCCACCGATGCCGCCCGCGAAGGGGAACTGCTTGCACGCTGGATCCTGAAAATGGCGAAGTGGAACAAGCCGTTCAAACGGTTATGGATTTCTTCCCAGACGGATAAGGCAATCAAGGAAGGTTTCACATCCCTCAAGCCGGGGCAGCAGTTCGACCGGTTGTACGAGTCCGCACGCTGCCGGGCGGAAGCGGATTGGATGGTTGGACTGAACGTGACGCGCGCGCTGACGACCAAATTCAATGCGCAGCTGTCCGCAGGCCGGGTTCAGACGCCGACGCTCGGAATGATCATGGACCGCGAGAAGGAGATCGTGAATTTCCGCTCCCAGGAATACGAGACGCTGCAGGCCGATCTCGGAAGCTTTGAGGTTTCGTGGCGTCCGGCCGGCGGAGACGGCCGTTTATTCGAGAAGGACAAGGCCGCCAAGCTGAAGCAGAAGCTGGAAGGCAGCACGGGAAAAATCGTGAGCGTGAAAAAGAGCGAGAAAACCGAACCGCATCCGCTGGCATACGATTTGACCGAGCTGCAGCGGGATGCCAACCGCCGATTCGGGTTCTCGGCCAAGCAGACCTCGAATGTGCTGCAGCGCCTGTACGAGCAGCATAAGCTGGTCACCTATCCGCGCACGGACAGCCGTTACCTGACATCCGATATGGTCGGGACGTTGAAGGAAAGGCTGTCGAGCATTGCGATCGGACCGTATGCGTCCATTGCGCGCCCGCTGCTTCGCAAGAATTTGTCGCCAGGCAAACGGGTCGTGGACGACAGCAAGGTTACGGATCACCATGCCATCATACCTACCGAACAGACCGTGCTGCTGAATCAGCTGTCGGTCGATGAACGCAAGCTGTACGATCTCATCGTGCGCCGGTTCATCAGCTTGTTCTATCCTCCTGCCCGTTACGATAACGTATCGGTGACCGTGCAGATTGAAGGCGAACAGCTCTATGCGAAAGGGACAACGATCAAGGACAGCGGATGGCGCGAGGTGTATGGTGGCGACTATGAGGATGACACGGACGACGAGAGTGACGATGGTCAAGGCCCATCTTCTTCGGGCAAGCTCCTGCCGGAGCTGAAAGAAGGAGAATCGGTGAAGGTGGTCCGCTGCGTGCTGAAGCCGGGACGGACCCAGCCGCCGAAGCGGTATAACGAGGCGGCGCTGCTCTCCCAGATGGAGAAGCACGGCCTTGGAACCCCGGCAACCCGGGCCGACATCATCGAGAAGCTGGTCAGCTCCGACACGATCGAACGGCAGGGGCAAACCCTCCATCCGACAGGCAAAGGCAAGCAGCTGATCGAGCTGGTTGCTCCGGAGCTCCGGACGCCGGAGCTTACGGCGCGGTGGGAAGCCGAGCTCGAGCGGATCGCGAAGGGGCAGGGCAAGCCGGAACCGTTCCTGCGCGGCATACGGGATATGACCAAGAAGCTGGTCACGGACGTGAAGGGAAGCGAAGCGGAATACAAGCCGCATAATGTTTCGAACAGCCACTGTCCGGATTGCGGCACACGGCTGCTCGAGAAGAAGACCAAGCGCGGCAAGCTGCTTGTCTGCCCGAGTGACGATTGCGGGTACAAGCGCTCAGGCGAGAAACGCCTGTCCAACCGCCGTTGTCCGCAGTGCCATAAGAAGATGGAGATGAAGGAAGGCAAGGCGGGGCTGTTCGTGCAGTGCCTTGGCTGCGGCATTACGGAAACGCTGAAGAAGGACGCCAAGCACGTGAACAAACGCGAGGAGCGGAAGCTCGTGCAGCAGTACAGCAAGCAGGAGTCGATCGGTTCCAACCTGGGCGATCTGTTGAAGGCAGCGCTTGAGCAGAAAGGGAAGGAATAGTCTCTCGAGCGTTAATCTCATAGGGCTAAGATGGATTGCGTTTTTCTTGCCGTTGTTAGCATAACCTCGGGTGCAATGGCCCATTCTACGGACAGGGGGTGATTTGCATGCCGAACCATAAAGCGAGAAAGACCGAAAACCAGCAGAACAAATCAAGCATTCTGGAGGAGAGCAAAACCCTCAAGCCGAAAAAGGCTGCAGACTATGTTCCGAGCCTGAACGAAATATCCAAGAACGAATCTTGATGGCTCGTGGCGGTTAAGAAATGTTTGGGTTGTCATTATGCCGGGCACGGGCCGGTCGGATCTTACAACCGCCGGCCGGTGTCCTCGTAATGGCATCAGGGACAGCGCTTGGCGTCATGCCCCTAAGGCATGGCCGGGCATTGTCTTCATCAGCCTGCGGTTTTATAATAGCGGTAGAACGTATAGCTAATGGCTGATTGGCAAGATCGATCAGTTGAAATGGGGGTGCGTGAACCAACGTGAGACCTGCACTGATCGTTTGGTTTATTTTTATCAACGCGGTAGCCTATCTGGTCATGTCCGAGGATAAACGGCGTGCCCGGCTGGGGCGGGATCGCGTTCCGGAGAGGACGCTTTTTCTGTTGGCCGCCATAGGCGGGGCTTTGGGCGTATGGATCGCGATGTACCGCAAGCGTCATAAGACGAGGCATTTATCATTTAAAGTCGGAGTACCGCTGCTGCTAGTCGTAAACGTTGCATTGTATACGTATTTCTGGGGTTAGCTTGTTTGTTGCCATGATTTACATAGGGGTGTCGCCGACAGTTAGTCGGCAAGCTCGTTTCATACCGGTATGAAGCTGTTTAATAATAAGTAGTAGGTCTTTTAACAACAGAAAGAGGTGGCCTGTATGCTTTTTACTAAAATTCTTCTAGCTTACGACGGCTCCAAAGCAGCGAATAAAGCGCTCGGACGTGCAGTGGAACTTGCCAAGGTAACGCCGGGAGCGACGCTGGATGTCATTCATGCTTACGATTTTCCTCGCTTCTTCGTTGGGGAAGGGCTTGCCCCGATTCCAGCTTCACTCAATAAAGATGTTTACGATCTGGCCGTGCAGACGACGGAGGAAATCCGCGAGCGGATCGAGAATTCGGGCGTTAACGGTCAAGTGGAGATGATCCAGGGTCCTCCGGCCGAGGTCATCCTGGAGTATGCGGATCAGAACGGCAGTGACCTGATTGTCATCGGCAGCCGCGGTCTTGGCGGCATCCGCGAGTTCGTGCTGGGCAGTGTCAGCCATAACGTGGTGCAGCATGCAACGATTCCGGTACTTGTCGTAAAATAATGTGGAAGGGACGCGAAGGCGTCCCTTTTTGATAGGAACGTATACACTTCAGTCGACTCACCCTCCTGATCTCGCAAGAAAAAAATCGTCAAATGCGGTCTATCTTCTTATGAGATACGTCGATCGATTTTTTTCTTATAGCGCAGTTCATGTTGGGTGTTCGTGATTATTTGGTCAAAGGAGGTCCTATGGAAATTATACTTCTTATCATCTTGGTCGTTCTGGTCGGACTTATGGCTTCAAGCCGAATGACGGCCATAGAGAAGCGAATGAAACGGCAGCAGGCCGCGTTGAACCAAATCGCAAGCCATTTAGGAATACCCGAGCCGCCGGTGCCTGCGGAAGTCAAACGGCTGCTGCAGGAAGGGCAGGATATTAAAGCGATTAAAACCGTAAGGGAAGAATTGGGATTGTCTCTGGTTGAAGCCAAACAATATGTAGATGCCATCAAGCATGGGGAGCGGTAGAACAGGCATGACGTGAATGTACGATGCTCGATTATAAGTGAGGGGTGGCATTCTCGATGGTAAGCTCCCAACGCCCGTCGCGATACTCGATTCGGTGCAGCCCGGTGTTCGCCGCCGGGAAGAACGGATTCTTATTGGTCCAAGCCGTATCTTTAATTAGATGATAAATGATGTTGATCACTCCCCCGTGTGTGACAACCAGTACGTTCTCATGATGATCCGCCGATTCCTGATCCTGGCATAGTTTGGTGAAGGTATCCTTGATCCGCTGGAAATTTTCTAGCGGGCTCTCACCTCCAGGGTATTTCTCGTCCATCCGTAAGCTGGAAAAATACAGCCCGGGGAATTTCTCTTCCGCTAATGCGTGGGGCATTCCAGCGAGCAGACCGTTGTTGGTCTCCCGCCATTCCTCGGAGCCGATCAGCGGCAGGCTAAGTTTATCAGCAATGATTGCGGCTGTCTGACAAGCCCTTTGCAGATCGCTGCAAATGATCCGCCGGATATTAAATTCATGCTTGTGTTTATTCAAGTACTGCCCCAGCTTCTCCGCTTGTCTGATCCCTTCATCGGTGAGCCCGCGCTGGCTCCATCCTCCGCGATATCCTTCTTCGTCCTGACCATGCCTTACGAAATAGATAGCCATGGGTTCCTCCTTAGAAATAGATTCTGCTTAGTGACATCCAAATATAAATGTCTGATTAGATATTTTGTCGTATTTCATAGTCACGTCGGATGATAAGATTTCGACACTCGCCCCCATCTTCCTTGCAAGTAATGAATGAAAGAGCAGAATACGGTCTTATTTTATTCTGCGATAACACTTTTCCCTTACCCTCAATGCAGCAGCAAAAAAGGTTCTCGCTCCAGCGGAGCGGACGAATCGTGGATGGAGAAGCGCAGCGTTCGCCTTTAAACACGGGAAACATCCTTATATTGTTCAATCCAGTTTCCCGTGTTTAACAGCGATCGGAATCACGATGCGTCAGCGCAGCGCTGCCAATTGCTCAACATGTACTGCTTACAGCTATTCATGTCCGACATTTGCCACGCCTTTTAAAGCCCGCAGTCTCCAGGAAGTTTTTGCTGCTGCATGCTCACTTGCCAGATACGAACATTATTTTTTCTGTAAATCCGATTGTTCGTGTTTAGGTTGACATTAGGTGTCAGAAATTGATAAACTGAGGATGTTGAGGTTCAAAATAACTTATGAAGCATGATTGATGAAATTGAATATGTCTCGTATAAAGCCGGGGATATGGCCCGGAAGTCTCTACCCGAAAACCGTAAATTTTCGGACTACGAGGGAATACAAACGGTGCGGCAACGACGGGGCTTGGCTTCATGTTTGCTTCTTAGGCGGCGGATGCGCAAGACTCTTCTGCTTGACGCAGGCGGCAGCGTTCGTAATCCTTGTATGTCCGAGACCTGCACAGAACTTTGTGTTTACGGGATCGGACTTTTTTTTCAGCAGTCATATGAATGTCGAATTTCGCAGAAAGCGGGGGTAACTCATGACAGCACAAGTAGGAGTCATTATGGGAAGCCAATCAGATTGGGATACGATGTCCCATGCATGCCAGGTGCTAGACGAGCTTGAAATTCCTTATGAGAAAAAAGTCGTATCCGCTCACCGGACGCCGGACCTGATGTTCCGTTATGCCGAGGAAGCGGAGGGCCGGGGGCTTCGCGTCATTATCGCCGGAGCCGGCGGAGCTGCCCACCTGCCCGGGATGGTCGCTTCGAAAACGGTGCTGCCGGTCATCGGCGTTCCGGTTAAATCGAAAGCGTTGAAGGGTCTGGATTCATTGCTGTCGATCGTACAGATGCCAGGGGGCATTCCGGTGGCAACCGTAGCGATCGGCAAAGCCGGAGCCACGAACGCCGGGTTGCTCGCAGCCCAAATTCTTGGCACCTCGGATGCAGGGATTCGCGAAAGAGTGCAAGCGCGCCGGGACCGGATCCGGGACGAAGTGCTGGAAAGCAGCGATAACCTATGATGGAGAACGGAGCACAGCAGATGCGAGCATCCGGCAGAAAGCTTTTGCCGGGTTCCGTCATTGGCGTACTCGGCGGCGGGCAGCTCGGACGAATGATCGCGCTGGACGGAATCCGGATGGGATATTCGTTCGTCACCCTTGATCCGACGCCGAACTCTCCGCTCGGCCAGATGGCCGAGCAGGTTACGGCCCGTTACGACGACGTCGAGGCTGCCCGGCAGCTCGCGGCGAAGGCCGATGTCATTACCTACGAATTCGAAAATGTCGATGCGGGCGTGGCCCAGCTTCTGGAGGAGCAGTCTTATGTTCCTCAGGGAAGCAAGCTGCTGTACACTACGCAGCACCGCTTGCGCGAGAAGGCCGCGATCGAAGCGGCCGGCGTGCCGGTTGCACCGTATCGTGAAATAACAAGCTTGGAAGATTTGTTGTCCGCCGCCTCCGAACTTGGACTTCCATGCGTGCTAAAGACCGCCACGGGAGGTTATGATGGTAAAGGGCAAGCGGTTCTCCGCAGCGAAGATGAACTCGAATCGGCTTACAAGGAGCTGGCTACCAGCGGGACTGAGCTGGTATTGGAGAAGTTCGTCAAATTCGCATGCGAGATCTCCGTCATTGCGGCGCGTACGCCCAGCGGCATCGTGAAGAGCTTCCCGCCGGCAGAGAACGTGCACGTCAACAATATTTTGCACTTGTCGATTGTGCCTGCGCGCGTGCCGAGCGAAGTAAAGCGCAAAGCATGTCAGCTCGCGGAACGCGTGGCTGAAGGTTTGGGAGCTGTTGGCCTGCTGGCCGTCGAGATGTTTGTGACCGAGGAGGGGGAGTTGTTCGTGAATGAGCTTGCGCCTCGTCCGCATAACTCGGGGCACTACACGATGGAGGCATGCTCAACCTCTCAATTCGAGCAGCATGTGAGAGCGATTTGCGATCTGCCGCTCGGGGATACGACGCTGCTGAGCCCGGTCGTCATGGTGAACCTCCTGGGGCAGCATCTGGAGGAAGCGGTACGGCGTTTTGGAGAGCACGACGCGCTTGCAGAGTCTCTCGGCGTTGTGCCCAAGCTTCATCTTTACGGCAAAAGCGAGGCGAAGGCTAACCGCAAGATGGGACATATCAACCTCTTGTGCGGGGACGTCGATGACGCGCTCGAATGGGTAGAGAAAACTAATATTTGGAGGCAGGATTAAACGATGATTGAACGTTACAGCAGACCGGAAATGCGGGCGATTTGGACCGAGGAGAACAAGTTCAGAGCATGGCTGGAAGTGGAATTGTGCGCATGCGAGGCATGGGCCGACCTTGGCGTCATTCCGAAGGAGGACACCGTTAAGCTTCGCCAGAATGCGACCTTCAATATAGATCGGATTTATGAAATCGAGCAGGAAACCCGCCATGATGTCATCGCTTTTACCCGTGCGGTGTCGGAAAGCCTTGGCGAGGAGCGCAAATGGGTCCACTACGGCTTGACTTCGACGGATGTGGTGGATACCGCGATGGGATATCTGCTCAAGCAAGCCAACGATATTCTGGAGCAGGACATCCTGCGCTTTATCGGTATTTTGAAAGAGAAAGCACTGGCTTACAAGCATACCCCGATGATGGGCAGAACGCATGGCGTGCATGCAGAGCCGACGACCTTCGGCTTGAAAATGGCGCTGTGGCATGAAGAAATGATCCGCAATCTGGAGCGTTTCCGCCATGCGGCTGATGGCGTGCAGTACGGCAAAATTTCGGGTGCTGTCGGCACGTATGCCAATATCGATCCTTCGGTCGAAGAATTCGTTTGCCGCAAGCTCGGCACGAAGGCGGCGCCGATCTCGACCCAGACGCTGCAGCGTGACCGTCACGCGGAATACATGGCGACGCTTGCCCTTATCGCTACTTCGCTCGAGAAATTCGCTACCGAAGTACGCGCGCTCCAGAAGAGTGAGGTTCGCGAAGTAGAAGAGGCATTCGCCAAAGGACAAAAGGGTTCCTCCGCAATGCCGCATAAACGGAATCCGATCGGTTCGGAGAACATCTCGGGCCTTGCCCGCGTCATTCGCGGCCACATGGTTTCCGCTTACGAGAACGTGTCGCTCTGGCATGAGCGGGATATTTCCCACTCCTCGGTAGAACGTATCATCCTGCCGGACGCTACGATGCTGCTGAACTACATGCTGAACCGCTTCGGCAATATCGTGAAGAACCTGACGGTCTTCCCGGAGAACATGAAGCGCAACATGGCCCGCACATATGGCGTTCCTTTCTCCGGCCGGATCCTGACGAAGCTGATCGACAAGGGCTTCAGCCGCGAGCAAGCGTACGACACCGTTCAGCCACGCGCCATGCAGGCGTGGGAAGAGCAGCGTCAATTCCGCGAGATCGTGGAATCCACGCCTGAGATCACCGAGGTGCTCAGCGCCGAAGAGATCGAAGATGCCTTCAATCCAAGCTGGCATCTGAAGCATGTGGATACGATTTTTGCCAAGCTGGGACTGGAGTAATTAAGATACCAAATTAATCCGCATTCATAAAAGATCTAGAGAAATTCAATTTCTACAACGGAGAAGGCGGAATTGTTTTGGAGAAGCGATAGCGGTCTCCTGAAAGCTTTCCATCGGAAAGCTAGCATCGAAAGCATATGCTGCTCCCGGATTTCAACCATTAAATCTTATGTAATAGAAATCTGGGGGCAACAGAGATCGGAAAAATAATCCGCATTCGTAGTGATGACAGGCAGACAATCTCTAGTCTAAGGGGAGGAACACATGACATTACCGGCATTATCGACCGCCACTCATCTGGTCAACGTACCGCTGCTGTACAAGGGCAAGGTTCGTGAATTGTACGACCTGGGCGAGCACGTACTCATCGTAGTAACCGACCGTATTTCCGCTTTTGACTATGTGCTGGAGCCGCCCGTGCCGGCTAAAGGAACCGTGCTGAACAAGCTGAGCGCCTTCTGGTTCGAACAAACGGAGCAGCTAATCCGCAATCATGTCGTGCATACCGACGTGAACCTGCTGGGCGATGCCGTCAAGGACAAGGACCTGCTGGACGGACGCATCATGGTGTGCCGGAGGGCCGAGCGCATCGATATCGAATGCGTCGTGCGCGGGTACATCACCGGCGGAGGCTGGAGGCAGTATCAGTCGTCGGGTGAGGTCAACGGCATTCAGCTGCCGGAGGGCCTGCGCAAGAACGAGGCCTTTCCGGAGCCGATCTTCACGCCGGCGGCCAAGAACGATGTCGGTCATGACGAGGACATCCCGCTTTCCCGCATGAAGGAGCTTGTCGGCGAGGAACTGGCATTGCAGCTGCAGGACAAAAGCCTGATGCTGTACAAGTTTGCCCGCGATTACTGCCGCAAGCAAGGCATTATTTTGGCCGATTGCAAGTTTGAGTTCGGATTGATCGACGGAGAGATCGTTCTGATCGACGAGATTTTCACGCCGGATTCCTCCCGTTTCTGGGATGAGAAGAATTATGCGCTCGACATTGAGATCGACAGTATGGATAAGGAGCCGGTACGCACGTATCTTGCTTCGTCCGATTGGGATAAGAACAGTGAGCCGGATCCGCTGCCGCAAGCCGTGGTGGAGGAGACAACGCGCCGCTACAGCGATATTTACAGCCGAATCACGGGTGTTAGCCTGTAAGCTTTGATATACCATTTCATTCATATATACCGAGGAGGAACAGGATACAATGTTGAAAGCAAAGGTCTACGTCACGATTAAGCAGAGCGTATTGGACCCTCAAGGGGTAGCGGTGCAGGGGGCGCTTCATTCGATTGGGTACAAGGAAGTGGAGAGTCTGCGGATCGGTAAATATATGGAACTTGAGCTGGGTACGGACAACCGTGAGGAAGCCGAGCTGCGAGTGAAAGAAATGTGCGAGAAGCTTCTGGCCAATACGGTGGTAGAGAACTACCGTTATGAATTGGAGGGCTAAACCAATGAGATTTGCAGTGCTGGTCTTTCCTGGCTCCAACTGTGACATTGACTGCTATAAGGCGGTAGAAGAGACGATCGGTCAGCCGGTGGATTATGTATGGCATACGGCAACGGACCTTTCCCCATACGATTGTATTTTGGTGCCGGGCGGATTTTCCTATGGAGATTATCTGCGGTGTGGTGCGATTTCCCGGTTCGCCCCGGTCATGAACGAAGTGGCGAAAGCGGCGGAAGAGGGCAAGTATATTCTGGGCATTTGCAACGGATTTCAGATCTTGACGGAAGCCGGACTCCTTCCGGGAGCCCTGCGGCGCAACGATTCGATGAAATTCCGCTGCCATGACACGGTGCTTAAAGTGAACAATAATACAACGCCGTTTACCCGCGATTACGCGGAGGGACAAGAGATTGTCATTCCGATCGCGCATGGCGAAGGCAACTATTACTGTGATGAAGAAACGCTTCAAAAGCTCCGGGACAACCGGCAAATCGTATTTACGTATCAAGACAATCCGAACGGCTCGATCGAGGATATTGCGGGCATCTGCAACGAGCGCGGCAACGTGATCGGCATGATGCCGCATCCGGAGCGCGCGGTGAGCAGCCTGCTCGGCTCGGATGACGGTAAAGCAATGTTTACATCCATATTACAGGCATGGAGGGATACTCATGGCGCAGCAAACGTCCGTTAAGGAACCGACGGCAGAACAGATCGCAGAGCATCAGATTTACAAGCAGATGGGAGTTTCGGACAGCGAGTATGAGCTGATCTGTTCCTTCATGGGACGCAAGCCGAATTACACGGAAATCGGCGTATTCAGCGTCATGTGGTCCGAGCATTGCGCCTACAAAAACTCCAAGCCCTTGCTTCGCCGCTTCCCGACAAGCGGCCCGCGGGTCCTGATGGGCCCGGGCGAAGGCGCAGGGATCGTCGATATCGGCGACAACCAAGCGGTCGTATTCAAAATCGAAAGCCATAACCACCCTTCCGCTGTAGAGCCTTACCAAGGCGCAGCTACGGGCGTAGGCGGCATAATCCGCGATATTTTCTCCATGGGGGCAAGACCGGTAGCGATACTGAACTCGCTTCGTTTCGGCAAGCTGGAGAGCGATCGCGTTAAATATTTGTTCGAACACGTGGTATCCGGCATAGCCGGCTACGGAAACTGCATCGGAATCCCGACGGTAGGCGGCGAGGTGGTATTCGACGAGAGCTACGAAGGCAATCCGCTGGTCAATGCGATGTGCGTAGGCGTTATCGACCATGACAAGATTCAGCGCGGCGTTGCAAAAGGGGTAGGCAATCCGGTCTTTTATGTCGGGCCTCCGACAGGCCGAGACGGCATTCATGGAGCAACCTTCGCTTCCGTTGAGCTGACGGAGGAATCCGAAGCGAACCGTACGGCCGTTCAGGTCGGCGATCCGTTCATGGAGAAACTCGTGATGGAATCCTGCCTCGAGCTGATTGATTCCGGCATCGTGCTGGGCATTCAGGATATGGGCGCAGCCGGACTGACTTGCTCCAGTGCCGAGATGGCAAGCAAAGCAGGCAATGGCCTGGAGCTGTACCTGGATCAGGTGCCTCAGCGCGAAGAGGGCATGACCCCTTATGAAATGATGCTGTCGGAATCCCAGGAGCGCATGCTGTTCGTCGTTGAGCCGAAGCATGAAGCGCAAGCGCGCGAAATCTTCGAGCGCTGGGGCGTTATCTGCGCCAAAGTCGGCAAGGTAACGGACGATGGCCGCCTGAAGCTGATCCACCACGGCGAGGTGGTTGGCGACATGCCGGTTAAAGCACTGGTCGACGAGTGCCCGATCTATAACAAACCATCTCAAGAACCGGCTTATTATCAAGAGCAGGCTGCGGTGGATACGCTCCGTTATGAAGAAGTGAAGGACTTGGGCGGCGCCCTCAAGAAGGTGCTCGCTTCGCCAAGCCTTGCGAGCAAAGCATGGGTCTACAACCAATACGATTACATGGTTCGCACCAGCACGGCCGTTCGTCCGGGCTCGGATGCAGCCGTCGTAACGGTACATGGAACGCGCAAAGCCCTGGCGATGACAACGGACTGCAACGGTCGTTACGTCTACCTCGACCCTGAGCTCGGCGGCAGAATCGCGGTCAGCGAAGCGGCGCGCAATATCGTGTGCTCCGGTGCCGAACCGCTGGCAATTACGGATAACCTGAACTTCGGAAGCCCGGAGAAGCCGGAAATTTTCTGGCAGATGGAAAAAGCCGTGGACGGCATGGCGGAAGCTTGCCGTGAGCTTGAAACGCCGGTCATCGGCGGAAACGTCAGCCTCTACAACGAGAATGCCAAAGGCGCGATTTATCCGACGCCGGTTGTCGGCATGGTCGGCCTGATCCATGATACGGATCATATTACGACGCAAGCCTTCAAGGCGGAGGGCGATGCCATCTACGTTCTGGGCGATACCCGTGCCGAACTGGGGGGCAGCGAGTTCCAAGCGATCCTGCACGGGGTGTCGGAAGGCAGACCGCCGGAGCTGAACCTGGATACCGAGAAGAAATTGCTCGGCGGCGTACTGAAAGCCATCCAATCGGGTCTGGTCCAATCCGCGCATGACGTGTCGGAGGGCGGACTTGCAGCAGCGCTTGCGGAAAGCTGCATCAGCGGCGGCATCGGCGCGAGCGTGAAATGGGCAACCGATCTGCGCAACGACGTGGCGCTGTTCAGCGAGAGCCAATCCCGGATCGTGCTGTCCGCGTCTCCTGATCATAAGAATGCGCTGGAGAAGCTCCTGCAAGAAGCGGGCGTTCCATTTACCGCGCTTGGCGTAGTCGGCGGAAACAAGCTTAGCATTAACATTAACGGTGCTTCTGCGCTGGAAGAATCCGTGGAGGCTTTGAAATCCGTCTGGGAGGATGCCATTCCATGTCTCATGAACTGATACCCGAAGGACTGTGGACAGGGGATTACTACAATGAGGGAACAGGTCAGAGCGATATTTTCGATACTTTAAAAGAAGAGTGCGGCGTATTCGGGGTGTTTGGGCATCCCGATGCCGCCTCCCTTTCCTATTACGGGCTTCACGCCCTCCAGCACCGCGGCGAGGAGAGCGCGGGAATCTGCGTGGCCGACGGCGAGAATTTCAATTATCACCGCGGTATGGGGCTGGTAAAAGAAGTGTTTGATAAAGACAAGCTGGAATCGCTGCAGGGCAGCATGTCGATCGGGCATGTCCGGTATTCGACCAGCGGGGACAGCAGGCTGACGAATGCGCAGCCGCTCGTCTTTAAATACCGTGAGGGCAATCTGGCGATTGCCACGAACGGCAACATCGTGAACGAGCCGAAGCTTCGGCGCGAGCTGGAGATGGAAGGCTCCATTTTCCAGACGACCAGCGATACGGAGGTCATTGCGCATCTGATCGCGCGTTCGCCGAAGGATTTTGTCGAGGCTGCCAAGGATGCCTTGCAGCGCCTGGTGGGCGGCTTTGCGTTTCTGCTCATGACCAATGACAAGCTGCTCGTCGCCTCGGACCCGAACGGACTCCGTCCGCTCACGATGGGTCGTCTGGGCGATGCGTACATCTTCACCTCCGAGACCTGTGCGCTTGAAGTTATCGGAGCTGAGGCGATTCGCGACGTCGCTCCCGGGGAGCTGCTGATCCTCGATCGGAACGGGCTTCGGGAAGAGCGTTACACGGAAGCGGGACGCAAAGCGTTGTGCGCGATGGAATATATTTATTTTTCCCGTCCGGACAGCGATCTGAACGGCTCCAACCTGCATTCGGCCCGCAAACGGATGGGCAGCAAAATGGCCCTGGAATCGTTCGTGGATGCGGATGTGGTCACGGGCGTACCGGATTCCAGCATCTCGGCCGCCATCGGTTATGCCGAACAGACGGGCATTCCTTACGAGCTGGGATTGATCAAGAACAAATACACGGGCCGGACGTTCATTCAGCCGAGCCAGGAGCTGCGCGAGCAAGGCGTGAAGATGAAGCTGAGCGCGGTACGGCGCGTGGTCGAAGGCAAACGGGTGGTCATGATCGATGATTCCATCGTACGGGGAACCACGTCCCGCCGGATCGTCAATCTGCTTCGCGAAGCAGGCGCGACTGAAGTGCATGTGCGAATTACGTCGCCGCCGTTCAAGAACCCATGCTTCTACGGCATCGATACGCCGGACCGCCGGGAACTGATCGCCTCCGAGAAAAGCGTCGAGGAAATCTGCCGTGAGATCAACGCGGATTCCCTGTCGTTCCTGAGTCCGGAGGGACTGATATCCGCCATTGGCGGTTATGATGAGCACAGCCCTAAAGGCGGCTTGTGCATGGCATGCTTTGATAATGAGTACCCGACGCAGATTGATTTCAACGGGGAAGAGAAGATGGGCTGCAGCTGCTGATTCTGCGCAGCGGACAGCCATTTTTTCTCGGATACACCCTTTAAGTGAATATTCAAAAAGGTCGGTTTTCAGCACCGGGAAGGTTGGTTAGAACAACCTCTTTAAGCTGATTATTGATTAAGCCCATAAATGATGTGTGAACTGATACTTTCGTCATAACGAAAAAGGAGTGTTGAGCGCGTGTCTGATACTTACAAACAAGCAGGCGTGGATATCGCTGCAGGCAACGAAGCGGTAGAGCGGATGAAAAAGCATGTCAAAACGACTTTCAGGCCGGAAGTCATGACGGACCTCGGTGGTTTTGGCGCACTGTTCAAGCTGAATAAAGACCAATATGAAGAGCCGGTACTCGTCTCAGGCACGGATGGCGTCGGCACAAAGCTGAAGCTTGCATTCGCGATGGACCAACATGATACCATCGGCATCGATGCGGTAGCGATGTGCGTGAACGATATCGTGGTGCAGGGCGCAGAACCGCTCTTTTTTCTCGACTATTTAGCGTGCGACAAGGTCATTCCGTCCAAAATCGAATCCATCGTCAAAGGGATCGCCGACGGATGCAACCAGGCGGGCTGTTCCCTGATCGGCGGGGAAACGGCGGAGATGCCGGGCATGTACAGCGAAGGCGAGTATGACATCGCGGGCTTTACCGTGGGCATTGTCGACAAAAGCAAAATGATCAACGGGTCGAATATCGCGGCAGGCGACACGGTGATTGGTTTGGCATCCAGCGGCGTGCACAGCAACGGCTTCTCGCTCGTCCGCAAGCTGCTTCTGGAGGATGCCGGCTACTCGCTGCAGCAGGAGCTCCCGGAACTGGGCGGACGTCTTGGCGACGTACTGCTCGCACCGACCAAGATTTACGTGAAGCCGCTGCTCGGACTGCTGAAAGAGATCGAAGTAAAGGGTATGGCGCATATCACGGGCGGCGGATTCATTGAAAATATTCCGCGCATGCTGCCGGATGGCGTCAACGTCGACATCGAATACGGCGCTTGGCCGATTCTGCCGATTTTTAAGCTGATGCAGGAAAAAGGCGACATTTCGAACAAGGACATGTTTACGACATTTAATATGGGAATCGGCATGGTGCTTGTCGTCAAGGAGCAGGATGCTGACGGGGCGCTTCAATTCCTCCGCTCCGCAGGCGAAGAGGCTTATGTCATCGGCCGCGTGACCGAAGGCGAGCGCATCGTAACCTTCACGGGAGCTGAGGTGTAATGAGAGCGTTTCGGATGGCGGTGTTCGCTTCCGGAAGAGGCAGCAACTTTCAGGCTTTGGTCGATGCGCAGCAAAGCGGAGCCCTGGGCGGCGAGATCAGCATTCTGGTATGCGACAAGCCTCAGGCTCCCGTAGTGGAGCTGGCTAAAGCAGCGAATGTGGATGTATTCGCCTTTCAGCCGAAGGAATATGCCTCAAAGGAAGATTACGAACGGGAAATTGCGGCAGAGCTTCAGCAGCGCGGTGTCGAATTAATTGTCCTTGCAGGATATATGCGGCTATTGAGTCCTTCCTTTGTCGAGTTCTATAACGGACGGATTATCAATATTCATCCTTCGCTCCTGCCTGCTTTTCCAGGTAAAGACGCGATCGGCCAAGCGCTTGCGTATGGCGTGAAGATGACCGGCGTCACGGTGCATTTCGTGGATGGCGGCATGGATACCGGGCCGGTTATCGCTCAGAAAGCCGTTGAAATCAAGGACGGCGATACGGCGGAAACGCTGGCAGAACGCATTCACGGCGTGGAGCAGAAGTTATACTCTGAAGTCGTTTCCTGGTTTGCCCAGGGGCGGATTTCGCTGAACGGGCGGAATGTGACGATTGCCTAATAGGCTTTTGTAATAAAAGCGGACAAGGTCTTACAGTGAATCGACATGTTCGATATTTCTCGGGAAATAATTTGCAATTATGGATCTTCGACAGCATCTACGGTATCAAGACAGGCCTAACTTAGTAGATTTTCATTCAAAATAGGGGGTATGAACGTGGGTATCAAAAGAGCTTTGGTCAGCGTGTCGGACAAAACCGGCGTCGTGGAATTTTGCCGCGAGTTGTCTTCATTGGGTGTAGAGATCATTTCGACAGGAGGGACGAAGAATCTCCTCGCAAAAGAAGGCGTTCCTGTCATCGGCATTTCCGATGTGACCGGATTCCCGGAAATTCTGGACGGACGCGTCAAAACCCTTCATCCAGCGGTGCACAGCGGCTTGCTTGCCATTCGCGACAGCGAGGAGCATCAGCGTCAAATGCAGGAGCTGGGCCTCGATTACATCGATCTGGTCGTGGTGAACCTGTACCCGTTCCAGGAAACGATCGCGAAGCCGGATGTCGAGTATGAAGATGCGATCGAAAATATCGACATCGGCGGGCCGACGATGCTGCGTTCGGCTGCGAAAAACCATGCTTTTGTGAGCGTGGTTGTCGATGCGGCGGATTACGGCAGCGTGATCGAGGAAATCCGCGGCGGCGGCGATACGACGCTGGAAACCCGTAAACGCCTTGCAGCCAAGGTATTCCGTCATACGGCTGCCTACGATACGCTCATTTCCGACTATTTGTCGAATGTGACAGGGGATCCGCTTCCTGAGCGCTTTAGCGTCACCTACGAGAAGATCCAGGACCTTCGCTATGGCGAGAATCCGCATCAAAAGGCGGCATTTTACCGGAAGCCGCTGGCTCCTGCGGGCACGTTGACGACCGCCGAGCAGCTGCACGGCAAAGAGCTCTCCTACAACAATATCAATGACGCAAACGCGGCCCTCCAGATCGTGAAGGAATTCGACGAGCCGACCGTGGTGGCCGTGAAGCATATGAATCCTTGCGGCGTCGGCATCGGGACGAATGTATTGGAAGCTTATCAAAAAGCTTACAATGCGGATCCGACGTCCATCTTCGGCGGCATCGTGGCCGCAAACCGGACGATTGACGCTCCGACGGCCGATCTGCTGAAGGATATTTTCCTTGAAATTATCCTGGCACCGGACTTCACGCCGGAGGCACTGGAGATTCTGACGAAAAAGAAAAACATCCGCCTGCTGAAGATGGGCGAGTTCGGCTCGGCCAAGGAGCGCCAAAGCACGCTTGCCGTAACAACCATCGAAGGCGGCATGATCGTGCAGGAAAGCGATGTGCATTCCCTCGATGCGGCTGACCTGAAGGTCGTGACGGACCGCGAGCCGACCGAAGCCGAGCTGAAGCAGCTTCTTTTCGGCTGGAAGGTGGTCAAGCACGTCAAGTCGAACGCAATCGTATTGGCGGCTGACGACATGACCGTCGGCGTAGGCGCAGGTCAAATGAACCGTGTCGGTTCCGCGCGCATTGCGGTGGAGCAGGCGGGAGAGAAAGCCAAAGGCGCGGTTCTCGCTTCCGATGCCTTCTTCCCGATGGGCGATACGGTGGAGCTTGCGGCGAAAGCCGGCATTACCGCCATCATTCAGCCGGGCGGCTCCATTAAGGATGAGGAATCCATTAAGGCTGCCAACGAATACGGGATCGCCATGGTCTTTACCGGCGTGAGACATTTCAAGCACTAATTCATGAGCATATAAAGGGAGCTTTGCTACAGCCGTCAGGCTGCTGCTGAAGGATCACCTTTGATTCAGCAACATATAGAGGCGACGCCGCGCTTAGCGCGCGCCGCCTTTACGTTTAAGGGGCGAAAGGTCGACTTATCGCTTTGCCCCGTAAATGATTCATGCAATGAAACGATATCGCGGGCAATATGAAATGATTCGGGAGGGGTAAACCATGGATATTTTGGTTATCGGAGGCGGCGGAAGAGAGCATGCCATCGTATGGGCACTGGCAAAGAGCCCGAAAGCAGGCACCATTTACTGTGCGCCGGGCAATGCAGGAATCGGGCAGCTGGCCGAGTGCGTGCCGATTGCGGTATCGGAATTTGATAAGCTGGCGGCTTTCGCCGTAGAGAAACAGGTGGGTCTCATTGTTGTCGGTCCGGATGATCCGCTTGCGGAAGGCATCGTGGATGCGTTTGACGCTACGGGCATCCCGGTATTCGGTCCGCGCAAAAACGCGGCCGAAATCGAGGGCAGCAAAACCTTCATGAAGGATCTGCTTCATAATTACGGCATACCGACAGCGGCTTACGCGAAGTTCGACAATTACGAGGAGGCGCTTGCTTACTTGCGCCAGCAAGGCGCGCCGATCGTCGTCAAAGCGGACGGGCTCGCAGCAGGCAAGGGCGTTACCGTTGCGCGGACCATCGAGGAAGCCGAGCAGGCACTCAGCGACATCATGCAATCGAAGGTGTTTGGCGATGCCGGAAGCCGCGTAGTTATCGAGGAGTTCCTGGAAGGCCAGGAAATGTCGATCCTCGCCTTTGTGGACGGAGAAACCGTGAAGCCGATGTCAGCCGCGCAGGATCACAAGCCGGCCTATGACGGGGACCAGGGGCCAAATACCGGAGGAATGGGAACGTATTCGCCATTGCCTCATATTCAGCCGTCCATCATCGAAGAGGCCATTGAGACGATCATCAAGCCTACGGCAAAAGCGATGGTTGCCGAAGGACGTCCGTTCCGTGGCGTTCTGTTTGCCGGATTGATGATCACGCCGGACGGCAGACCGAAGACCATTGAATTCAATGCCAGATTCGGCGATCCGGAAGCGCAGGTTGTATTGCCGCGCCTGAAGACCGATCTGCTTGACGTTTTCCTTGCTGCCGTGAACGGAACCCTGGCTGATCTTGAGCTGGAGTGGGGCGATGAAGCAGCCGTATGCGTCATACTGGCTTCCGGCGGTTACCCTGCATCGTATCCGAAAGGAATCGCGATCACCGGCCTGGACAACGAGCAGGACGGGACGATCGTATTTCACGCGGGCACTTCTCGCGATGCCGATGGAACCTGGAGAACGAACGGGGGACGTGTCCTGGGCGTTGTCGGTTTAGGCGCAGATATCGCTGCGGCACGCGCGAAAGCCTATGAACGGGCAGAAGCGATTGCGTTCGAAGGCAAGTTTAACCGGACGGATATTGCGCTGAAAGCACTGCAATAAGCAAGCTCATTCACTAACAACGATTCGTAAAAATAGAAGGACTGCCGCAGATCGGTTATTTTAAGATCGCAAGCGGTAGTCCTTTCGTGCTGTTATCGGAAATACATGTGAAAGCCAAGCTTAGAGGCAAGAGCCGCTCATGTCAGACCCGGGCACATCTGTTTCTATTTCCCTCTATTGTGCAAACGTTTGTTCAACAAGCAGGCATTTATGATGGCTTCTTGTCTCAAATAACGTGCAGAATGACAGGATTGCACAGGATCTGCACAACTATTTTTATGATAACTTACGAAATACAGTGAATACCGAAGGTAATAGAAGATTATATGCCTAAAATGGGGAAAAATGATCTGTGCAAACGTTTTTACATTCGATATTAAATGTTGTATGATGTTTTCAGTGAATGAAGCGCTTTCTCAACGGGATTTTTCCTGAGTATCTCGCCAGATGCTACATAGAAAAAGAGACGCTGAAAATTTTCTGAAATCGTTTGCGCAGATTTCCAACATTTTCTGATCATTTATTGAGAGGGGTAATCATGGAATGAAGATGAAGAAGTTACTTACGCTAGCTGCAACCTTCACGTTGGCGTTCTCCATTACAGCGTGCGGAGGAAATACGGCCGCACCAGCTACGGAGGCACCTGCTGAGACTCCGCCAGCACAGGAAACGCCGGCCGAAAATACAGAGACACAGGAACTTAAGCCAGAAGAAGGCGCGAAATTGGTCGTATGGGAAAGCCGGGACGAAAGAGCTTACACCGATGCGGTCGCCAAAGAATTTACCGAGAAATACGGCGTTGAAGTGACCATTGAAGAATTGTCCCCAACTGATCAAGTAACCAAGCTTGCACAAGACGGACCATCCGGCTTGGCTGCCGACGTCGTACTGTTCCCTCACGATAACCTGGGTAAAGCCGTAGCGACAAACCTGGTTCTGCCAAACGATTTTTATGAAGAAAAAACGAAAAGCAACAACACGGAAGCAGCCATCCAAGGCGTAAGCTATGACGGCGTTCTGTACGGATACCCTCGCGCTGCGGAAACTTACCTGATGTACTACAACAAGGACTTGGTAAAAGAAGTTCCGACAACGATGGAAGAGGTTATCGAATTCAGCAAGACCTTCACCGACAAATCCAAGAATAAGTATGGATTCATGTTCGAAACAGGCAACCTGTACTTCGCATATCCGTTCCTTGCTTCCAACGGCGGATACATCTTCGGTAACGGCGGTGCTGACGTCAACGATATCGGCCTGAACAACGAAGGCGCAGTGAAGAGCATGGAAGTATATGCAAGCCTTAAGGAAATCCTTCCGGTTAAATCCGGCGATATTACGCCTGATATCAAACGCGGATTGTTCACGGCCGGCGATCTGGCGATGGACATTAACGGACCATGGGAGCTTGGCGGATACAAAGAAGCGCTTGGCGACAAGCTCGGCGTTGCACCAATCCCGACGATCGGCGGTCAGCCTGCAGTATCGTTCTCCGGTATCAAAGCTTGGTACGTAAGCTCGTTCACGAAGTATCCGCAAGCAGCTCGTCTGTTCGCCGACTTCGCAACGTCCAAAGAAGCGCAATTGCAATTGAGCGCATTGGTTGGTTCGGTTCCGACCAACAACGAAGCTCAAGAAGACGATCAAATCAAGAACGACGAGTATGTATCGGCATTCACGGAGCAGTTCAAATCTTCCCAGCCGATGCCGTCCGTACCGGAAATGGCTAACGTATGGTCTCCAGTAGGCGCTGCGCTGGCTGAGATCTGGGACAACAACAAAGACGTGAAAGAAACGCTGGATAAAGCTGTAACTCAAGTGAAAGACCTCAACAGTGGTGGAGCTGGCGAGTAATAGCGTTCTTATATAATACGAGACAGATGAAGAAGTTCACCCGCCGAACAACCGGCGGGTGATTCCTCGATTATACGGAGAGGAGAATGGAGGGAGCATGCGTCAACATCGTATCACAGCGGCCGTATTATCAGCCATCTGCATGGGTCTGGGTCAGCTTTACAATCGGCAATGGATCAAAGGCGTTATTTTACTTATCGTAGGCGTATTCAGTCTGTATTACTTCATTAATAACCTGGGTGATGCCATCTGGGGAATGGTAACATTGGGAGAACAGGGGAGCCATTTAGAAAAAGTCAACGGCTTGACCCAAATGGTAGCGGGTGACCATTCCATCAATCTCCTGATTGAAGGACTTATCACCTTAATTATGTTTGCGCTCTTTCTTATTGGCTACTATGCCAATATCAAAAACGCATATAACGCTGGAAAACTAAGGGAAAAGGGTGTAACGCCCAACAATTTCAGACAGACCCTTTACTATATTTTCGAATGGAAATTTGCGCAATCTTTCCTGACACTGCCGGCGATCGGTATTTTGTTTTTTACGGTTATGCCGATCATCTTCATGGTCCTGCTGGCGTTTACGAACTATTCCGCTCCAAACAATCTGCCGCCTGCAAGCCTGGTGGATTGGGTTGGCTTCAAAACTTTTACCAATCTCGTTGCACTGAAATCGTGGAGCCACACCTTTTTCGGGGTTCTGACCTGGACGATCATCTGGGCGGTGCTCGCAACGGTTACCACGTATTTCGGCGGCGTGCTCGTGGCGCTGCTTATCCAACAAAAAGGAATTCGCTTCAAAGGCGTATGGCGCGTCATCCTGATCATTCCATATGCGATCCCGCAGCTGATCTCGCTGCTTGTCATGCGTAATATGTTTAACGGACAGTTCGGCCCGATCAACCAGTATTTAAGGTACTTCGGTTTGGAAGGACTGCCTTGGCTGACCGATCCGGTCTGGGCTAAAGTGACCGTTATCGTTGTTAATATGTGGGTCGGTATCCCTGTATCCATGCTCCTCGTGATGAGCGTTCTGACCACGATTCCGAAGGATCTCTATGAAGCGGCGGACGTGGATGGAGCGACCGGCTTCCAGAAGTTCAAAATCATTACCCTGCCGATGATTTTGTTCTCGACGGCACCGGTACTGATTACGCAATTTGCCGGTAACATCAACAACTTTAACTTGATTTTCCTCCTGACGAACGGTAACCCGGTGGTGGGCGACTATCAATACGCGGGAGCGACGGACCTGCTCGTCACCTGGCTCTATAAACTGACGCTGGATCAGCAGCGTTACAGCATGGCATCGGCCATCGGTATTATCATCTTCATGATTATTGCGACCTTCTCGATTTACAATTATCGTCGTACCAGATCATTCAAAGAGGAGGATATGATCCAATAATGGGAATTAAAATGAGAAACGCGATCCGCCTGACGGCAAGCTACATCACGCTTGTCATCATCGCGATCGGCTGTATTTACCCGGCGCTCTGGATTGTTCTGGCCTCTTTCCGTCCCGGAAAGTCGTTGTACAGCAAATCCTTGATACCAGAATCCTTCACGCTCAGTCATTATAAAGAGCTGTTCACGTCCCAAAGCTTCCTGTTTGGCACATGGTACATGAACACGCTGAAAATTGCGGTGTTCTCCATGATTATCGGGACCATTCTTGTCCTGCTTACTAGTTATGCGGTATCCCGCTTCCGGTTCAAAGGCCGTCAGAATGCGCTGTCGGTTATTCTCGTGCTGGGGATGTTCCCGGGCTTCATGAGCATGATCGCCCTGTATATCCTGTTGAACTCCCTGGACCTGCTGAATACGCATGCCGCGATGATCATCGTGTATGCGGCCGGGGCGCCGCTTGGCGGAACGCTCATCATGAAGGGCTTCCTGGATACGATACCGCGAAGCTTGGATGAAGCGGCGAAGATTGACGGAGCCACCAACTTCCAGATCTTCCGCAAAATCATTCTGCCGTTGTCGAAGCCGATGATCACGTATATGGGCTTGACGCTGTTCGTAGGCCCGTGGGTAGACTTTATCTTTGCCCGGCTCGTGCTCCGGACCAAGGAAAACTGGACGCTTGCCGTCGGTCTGTGGGATCTCGTCAACTCCACCCAGGACAGCAACTTTACGTTATTCGCTGCGGCATCGGTGCTGATCGCACTGCCGATCACCCTGCTGTTCGTGTTCCTGCAGCGTTTGCTGGTCGACGGCATGACGGCCGGCGCAAGCAAAGGGTAAGCCCAAAAACGGATAGACCAACGCACGATATCATCATAAGACATATAGATAGAGAGAACAGCGAAGAGACACAGCCGGTAAATGCCTTGCTGTGTCTTTTTGCATGTATGCATGCAATCAGGGGGTACATAACATGAACATGACAAAGCGTTTTCAATTCAAGGCGGTCGGCATGAAGCTGTTTGTTATCTTTTTTACAACGATCGTGCTGTTATCTTCGGCGCTGGGGTTATTGTCGTATTCCATCTCCAAGGACACGGTAATGGATCAGGTATCCGAAGCGACCTCGGGGCAGATGATGCAGGCTGCGGACAAGCTGGATTTTCTGCTGGCCCAGTATGAAGCCGCCTCCCGCCAGTGGGCGCTGGACACGGTGCTTCGCGAAGATCTGGTGACGGTCAGCACGGCGGATATCGGCATTCGGGACAAAACCCAGGCCGAGAACCGGATCCGTGAGAAGCTGAACGGGATGGCATCTTCGGATAAACGTCTGCAGGGCATGCGTCTGGTCGCGCCCAATCTTCAGGCTCAGAGCTCCTATAACTCCACGGGCTATTCGGGCATGTCTTCTTCGGACGGGGTGAAGGCGAAGATCGACCGGATTATTCAGGCCGATGGCGAACCGGTATGGTTCCCGACAGAGGTCAAGGGTTTTATGGAGAACGAGAATACCGCCACCATGACGATGGGGAGATTGCTGAAAAACCTGAAAAATCCGAATGCGCAGTACGTACTGCTGATGGATGTCAAGGACGAGGCGGTCGGCGAGGTGCTGGCGAATCTAAAAATAGGGAATAACGGACAGATGCGGATCGTGGCCGAAGATAACCGGATCGTGCACGACATGGACCCGGCTCAGCTGATGCAGCCGTCCGTCATTACGGTTCCTTCAGACGCCGAGGAAGGGGGGATCTACTATACCGCCGACGAGCAGATGGTGGTATATACGCCTTTGAAGACGGCCCCATGGCATATGGTCGGCTTTGCTCCCGTTAGCGATTTCGTGCAGGCCACTGACAAATTGCTTGCCGTTACGCTTGCGGTCATTGTGGCAGCGGTTCTGGTTGCTGTTCTGATCGGCTACTATATGATGCGTACCGTCGGCCGACCGCTGAACCAGATGTGCAGCCTGATGGAAGAGGGAGAGCAGGGGAACTTAAGGGTGCGGACGGAATTCCGCCGTGCCGATGAAATAGGCCGTCTGGGTCAGAGCTTCAACCGGATGATGGGGCAAATCTTGGCTTTGGTCGATCAGACGAATGCGTCGGCGAAGGAAGTGCTGGTTACGGCCGAGGAATTGGCCGAAGCCTCAAGAGGAACGTCGCTTACGGCCGGAGAGATCGCGGCCGCCATGGAACAGATTGCCCAGGGAAGCGGAAGCCTGGCCATGGAGGCCGAACGCGAGAACCAGCTGGCCGAGAACATCGGCGTCCGGATGAGCAAGGTGTCCGATACGAATCAGGTGATCGCGGCCGCGGCGGATCGCGTGCTCCGGGTAACGGGGGAAGGCGCGCAGCATATGGACAGCCTGGTGGAGAAATCGACGCGGATTAACCAGGTGAACCGGGCGATCGTCCAGAATGCGGAGAAGCTGAAGGATAATACCGCATCGATCCACAAAATATTGGAGCTGATGTCGGAGATCACGCATCAGACCAACGTGCTGTCCATTAACGCGACGATTGAGGCTGCCCGCGCCGGGGCGGCAGGCAGCGGCTTCATGGTGGTTGCCAATGAAGTGCGGAGCCTCGCGGATCGTTCCAAGGAGTCGATCCAGACCGTAGGCGCGATGATTCTCGACATTCGGCGCGAGGTGCAGGGCTCCGTGGATGCTTTGACGTCGGCATCGCCGCTCTTTGACGAGCAGCTGCATTCGGTGCAGGAAGCACAGGGTGTCTTTGATAACGTGCGTCACGAGATGGATGCGCTCTTAACCGAGATCAGCGAGTCTACGCATGCGGTGGAGGTTCTGATCGATTCCCAGCTGGCGCTGACCGACTCCATCTCGGAGGCGAGCTCGATTGTCCAGGAAACCAGCGCCGCCACGGAGGAGGTCGCTTCGATGTCGTCCGAGCAGTTCAAGGTGAGCGAGAAGCTGGTCGGCCTGTCGTCGCGATTGGAGGAGCTGTCGGAGGGCTTGCGTAAATCTTTGGTGATGTTTAGGACGTAAATGGTTTTCGATTGCTGCGTGAAAATGATGTGGGCTATCAGCACTCCGCATGCGGATCATGCTTCCGATCCCTGTTACCCCGGATTTCTATTGGAACGATATTTATGGTTGAAATCCGGGGATAAAGGGGACCACTTCGTTTCTCCACCATGATTCCGCCTGCTCCGTTGAAGCTTGTCCGGAATCGATTCGTCCTCTCCGCTACTGCGTGCTAAACGCAAAACCATTTACGCTAGTGGGGGAAGAAAGAGGCCGATGAAGGGGAGCATCTTCATCGGCCTTTTTTGTTGGTGGGCGTGTTACTCGGGAACGCAAGTGCAGGATCGTTGAGTTGTCCCCTCTGCTTGTTGAGTTACAGCCTGCTGAGACGCTCTCCCTTTGGGAATTGCTCATGCTGTGCAGAGGAATGTCGAGTTACTGCCTGCTGAGACGCTCTCCCTTTGGGAATTGCTCATGCTGTGCAGAGGAATGTCGAGTTACTGCCTGCTGAGCATGCTCTCCCTTTGGGAATCGCTCATGCAGTTCAGAGGGAATGTTGAGGTGCTTTGTGCGTAACGAGCTATTGCTGCTGGAATTATGACTGCATGAACAAAACCAGCTCCGGGATCATATCCGGAGCTGGTTTTGTTTAGGTGCCGCTCTTCGGTAAGAGCTAGACGTTCTTGAACTTACGGCTGCCAGTTCACGTTAATGGTGGCCGTTCCGCTCGTTGGAGCGGTAAAGGTATGGTTCGAACCGCCTTCCCACGTTACCGTCGAGCCCTGTTTTTTCAGGAATTTGAATTCGATGGTTTTGCCGGCGGGAACGCTGACGTCATAGTACCAGGTTGGGTATTGGTAGATGACCTGGTTGTACAACGGACCGATGGCTTTGGCCGGGTCCCAGTTGCCGAGCTCGCTTACGCTGCCTGCCAGGTACACGTTCTGTCCGAGCGCGGTGGTAGCGTTGTTCACCACAAAGCGCACGCTGACTTGATCCCCGCTCAGCACTTCGAAGTTGTCATGCACATTGCTTGAGGTTCCGGCGCTGTTGGCGATTTTGATGTTATATACGCCTCCGGCAACGGCAGGGATTTTCACCTTGATCTGCGTGTCTTCCCAAGCCGTAACGTTAGCGCCGGTAACTGCCGTCGTGCCAAAGTATACCGTGCCTTTGGTTGCTCCGAAACCGCGGCCGTCAATGGTGACGGTTGCGCCCGGTTTGGCCATCATCGGTCCTACGTGCCCGATGGTTGGCGTAGTCACGGCCGTGGTGTACTGCCATACGGCCGTACCGCCCGCTGCCAGCGTGAAGTTGGAGGCGGATCCGCCGGAGCCGACGGTCAGATTGTTACCGTTCAGGAGGCCGCCCAGCACGTCGGTGTAGCTGCCGGCCGGCAGTGAGGTTACCAACCCCGTAATGGAAGCCGGCGTGTTCACGTTGCGGTTGACGGCGATGACGGCCACGTTGTTGCCGAACTTGCGCTCGTAGATCAACACATCGTTGTTGATCCAGCGCTCCTGCGTCGTCCCGTAAGCGATGGCCGGGTTGGATTTGCGCAATGGCGCCAGCTTTTTAATTACCTGATAAGCCGTAGTCGTGGTAGAGAAAGAAGGAATTCGAGCCCGGTTGTCGGGATCGTTCCCGCCGGACATGTATTGCTCGGTTCCGTAATAGATGGCTGGCACGCCGCGTGAAGTGAGCGTGAAGGCGAGCGCTTGCTCCAGCTTCCGGCGGTTGGCGCTGTTATTGTGGAATCGTTCCATGTCATGGTTATCGATGAACGTGACCTGATCCTCCACCTGGAGGTAATCGGCCGCAGAGCCCTCCAGCATGGACTTCAGTCCGTACATATTGTCGGTGTTGTCCCTGAATACCTGGCGAACCTTCTGCGCGAATCGGAAATCCAGCAGGCTCATGCCGGATTCGTTGGCGAACTTATGGTTCTCGGCACTCACTTCGTTCACCCCGAGGAACCATTCGCCGAAGGTGAAGACCGGCTTGTAATTGTTGACGGTGGCCATGAAGCTCTTCTGCCAGCCGAACGGCATATGTTTTACCGCATCCATCCGAATGCCGTCAATGCCCAGATCAAGCCACATTTTAATGGCATCCTTCAGGTAGGTATCCACTGTGCTGTTGTTGTGGTTCAGATCGGCAAGATCGTACAGGTTTTTGTAAATCCCGTTCTCTGTCGTCGAGAAATCCGTGCCTCCGTTATGATGGAATAAATTCTGCGTATCGCCGGTGTATCCGCCGAGGAGGGTGCCGTTGTTGTACAGCTTGCCGTTCTCCGCGAACGACGGCTGGTCCGAGGAAGCGGGAGACGTGTGGTTCGGTGCGAAGTCGATGATGACTTTGATGTTCTTGGCATGGGCGGCAGCGATGAGGTTCTGGAAATCGGCGATCGTGCCGTACGCCGGGTTCGTTTTCTTGAAGTCTCTGGCCCAATAACCATGGTATGCGGTGTTGTTCACGCCGGAATAGTTGATGACGCTGTAGATGTTCTCGACCGGCTGGGAGATCCAGATGGCGGTAACGCCCATGCCGGTCAGGTAGCCGTCGTTGATTTTGTTGATGATCCCTTGCCAGTCGCCGCCGCAGTACAGCCGCAGGTTGGTGCAGGTACCGTCAAAAGCCGGGCCGGTCGGATTGTTGGCAGGATTGCCGTCGGAGAAACGGTCCGTAAAGATTTGATAAATGACATCCGTGCTGAAATTTTGCTTGTTGGATACCGAGGTATCCGGAGCTGCATGGACTGGGCCGAGCAAGCTCAGCGCCAGGGACAAGCTAAGGGCAAGGGCGGTTGTCAGTTTGTAGAATTTTTTCATCGTATTCCTCCTATGTAGCAGTTATTGAATGGGGGTTGGTTCAATGAGCAAACCGAAGCTGCGGGGAATCACCTCCTGTACCAAAGATAGGGCAACAAAAAACCCCGGCATCTCCTGAAGAGAAACCGGGGTTGTTCCATACCGGGTGTGCGGTGACGGAATGCATGGCCCTTAAATTATGCGAGTGTTTGATTTCAACAATATTGTAAATAAAAGCGTATTCATGTGTCAATATGTAATATCCAAATAAAAGGAAATTAATATTTCATGTCATGAAATTAAATTTTATAATCCTTGTTTATTATTGAAACAAAATTTTACAGGCCATATAATAGGTTTAGCAAGCGTTTACAATTTGAAGATCAGTTCATGTGAAAATGGCGTGTTTGTTGTTTAGTTGATCCAACTCGAGGCCTGGAAGCAAAGGAGGGAAGTTCAATGGAGACTCATGTGAAGGCCGGTGCAGAGCAGCTGGGCTTGGGAGTCAAGGGAGTGAAGGCGGCGTGCGCCGCCATTGAACGCGAGATAGACGCGGGTACGACGCCGGGTGCCGTACTGGGCGTTCTGCATGAAGGCAGGACATGGTTCTACACAGCAGGTTATGCCAATCCTAATCCGGTGCAGGGCCAGCCTGTGCCTGTTAGCGAGGATACGTTATACGACTGTGCATCCTTGACCAAGGTGGCGGTCACGCTCCCGTTGATTCTGCAATTGATCGATGATGGAGTTCTGACCTTGAGCACAAAAGCGAGCGATATGCTGCCTTCATTCGGAACGGCAGGCAAAGAAGAGATAACGGTAGGCCAGCTGCTGACGCATACTTCCGGGCTCCAGGCGGATATGAACCTGCATTCCCATGGCTGGGACAGGGAGCAGATGTGGGATGCCGTTTTTTCAGCGCCGCTTGCAGCGAAGCCGAATACCGAAGTGATTTACAGCGATTTGGGGTATCTGACGCTTGGTCGCATCATAGAACGGTCGCTCGAGCTGCCTTTGGACCAAGCGTTTAAGCGATGGGTGTCGGATCCGCTGGGCATGCATCACGCAACGCTGACTCCTTCGCCGGGTCAGGCGCACCGTTATGCCGCAACGGAGCATGATGAATCCATCCAGGATCATCTGTGCGGGATCGTCCATGACGAGAAGGCGCGGGCTTTGGGCGGCGTGTGCGGCCATGCGGGATTGTTTGCCACGGCAGGGGACCTGCTGCAGTATGCCCGAATGTGGCTTGCACAGGGCGCGGTTCCGGCGGTGGAAGCTGCGAAGGCGAAAGCCGGCGAACCGAGGCTCCTATCTCGGGCTGCGGCGGCTACGGCCACCCGTCCCCATACGAGTCATATTCAGGGCTCGAGCCGTGGTTTGGGATGGGTGCTGAAAGGGGATAAGATGGACGCCTCGGGAGATTGGATGAGCCCATACTGTTACGGGCATACCGGCTTTACCGGAACCAGCCTGTGGATCGATCCCGAGTCTGATCTTGCGGTCGTTCTGCTGACCAACCGCGTATATGGGGGGCGGAGCAGCAGCGTGGCTCAGCTGCGCGCACAGGTCCACAACGCTTTGAAGGGAGCCGTGGCAGGGTAAGACTGGAATACGGCATATGGTTGACAGCCGTCCAAGCATGCCCCAGCTCACGAACCGTTTGCACAGGGAGCAGTGCGCACGATGTACAAAATATTTGTCGTTCGATTCCGCAGCGGCAGCAATCCGAAGCCGAGCTAACGCCGGATGGACATTAAGCAATGCCTCCTGATGTCGGTACATTTATGGGAGCTGCTGCATAGATAATTCGTCCAGACATGGAGGATTGGTGAATGGAGATCAACCGGTCGCATGCCGTTAAGCGGCAATCGCCGCCGATCCAAGGCTTACGATTATAAGGAGGGATAACGTAATGGCGAGTTTAACCTACAGGTCTTACCGGCCTGGAGACGAGGAAGGGATCACGGCTCTGTGGAACGCCTGTCTGCCGGGAGATCCCGTCACCCGGCTTCGTTTTCGAAATCTGGTGCTGCTCGACCCGAACTTTGATCCGCAGGGACTGCGGATCGCGGAGCACGAGGGCCGCATAGTGGGCGTCCTGTATGCGGTGCGCCGGAAATTGCCGATGATCGGCACCGAGCTGGACCCGGATCACGGCTGGATCACCTTCTTCTATACCGATCCATCGGTTCGAAGAATTGGGGTCGCGTCGCGGCTGCTGCAGGAAGGCGAAGATTATCTTCGTCATCATGGGCGCAGCAAAGTCTTTTTCTCCTCGTATGCCCCGAATTATATCGTTCCGGGCATTGATGGGGAGCGCTATCCGGAGGGCTTGGCGTGGCTTGCGGCCAGCGGTTTTAGCCGCAATTACACGGCGGTTGCGATGGACCGCTCCCTGGTTGGTTTCCATATGCCGCCGGAGGTTGCGGAGCTGAAGCGGCAGCGGGAGCATGAAGGCTTTACTTTCAAGCCGGCTCAGGACAGCGATCTGGTGGAGCTGATCGAGTTTGCGACGGACGTGTTTAACCCGGATTGGGGCCGGGCGATTCGCGAAGGATTGCTGCAGCGATTAACAACGGATCAGATCCTGATCGCGCGCGATCAAGGGAAGCTGGTAGGCTTCTGCCTGCATGGCGGATATGAGGGCGTAGCTGAACGATTCGGTCCGTTTGGCGTGGATCCGTCGATGCAAGGGAAAGGTCTCGGAAAAATACTTTTGTATGACTGCCTTGCCCTTATGCGTGCTCAAGGACTGCATGGTGCCTGGTTCCTCTGGACGGGCGAGCAGAGTCCCGCAGGCCATCTGTACCGCAAAGCCGGCTTCGACGTGACGCGCCGGTTCGAAATTATGAGCAAGCCGCTTCAATAGATAGCTTCGACTACATGGATATACAAAGGAGAGATTACATTGACGGAAGCAAAGCAGCAACACATTTTGGCGATTGGCGGGCATGCGGGCGATATGGATCTTACGGCAGGAGCCGTGATCGCCAAATACACGCAGGCTGGCCACAAAGCGACGTTTCTTCATCTAACGCCGGGAGAGAAGGGACACCCCCGTCTGACGCCGGAGGAGTACGCAAAGCAAAAGATTGACGAAGCTCACCAATTTGCCGATATCGTCGGCGCGGATGTGCGGTTCCTTGCTTACAAGGATGCCGAGCTTCCGCTGGACGAGGAAGTGAAGTATCAGGTCGCCGACGTCATACGGGAAGTGAAGCCGGATATCATCATCACGCATTGGAAGGAGAGCATTCATAAGGATCATTCCAATACGCATTATATCGTGGAGGACGCCCGCTTCTACGCGGGCTTGAAGACGATTGAGCGCGAGCTTCCGTCCCACTATGCCCAGCATTTATACTATGCGGACAATTGGGAGGACCCGTACGATTTCCATCCCGAGGTCTTCATCGACATTCCGGACGAAGCCTATGAAACGTGGGTGAGAGCCATGAACGTATACGCTTATGCGCGCGGGGAAACCTACGGCTTCCCGTTCATCGAATACTACAAGGCGCTCACGATCGTACGGGGAGCGCCGATGAACTTCAAGCGCGCGCAGGCCTTCGCGGTTCCGAGAGGCGCGTTGACCAAACGGTTACAATTTTTCTAAATATATGGTTTTTCATCCAATCAACTGGAATAATCGCTAACATTCTCACAAAAAAATTGTGAGAAATACCAAAACATCCACTGACATTATACCTATCTTTTGATATAATGAGTGATGTTACGGGGGAACACGTACGGAATCATATATAGAGAATACAAACAGGAGAGGAAGTCTTCCATATCGGAGGCTTCCTCTCTTTTCGTTTCGTTCGTCAAGAATTGCGAAGAATGGGGACATAGCGTTTCCGATTGCAGCTCTAGCGGGGAGGCGAGGCAGAAGGGCAGCTGTTGCATTTTTCAAAATCCATGGTATGATGTATTTAAAGAATCTTAAATTTAAGATATTTAGGCGTGATTTTAGGGCAGCCTATGATGGGATCGCCGCGTAATTTATGATGTGATTTTTCAGGGCAGACTTTGGTCCTATTGAGCTATTCCAGGGCATTCTAACGAACATTAATGGTGTCAAACGGATTCGAAATTGAACCATATCACCAATCGAAGGGAGACTATAAACATATGGAACATACGCATATTTACCGCCAGGGAACCTCTCCGGAGGCACCAACCTTGCTATTGCTGCACGGCACCGGGGGTAACGAGGAGGATTTGCTGCCGCTGGCCGAGATGATCTCGCCCACATCGAATGTGCTCGGCGTCCGCGGGAACGTGCTGGAGAACGGCATGCCGAGATTTTTCCGCCGTCTGGCCGAAGGGGTGTTTGATGTAGAGGATCTCGTGAAACGCACGCATGATCTGAATGAATTTCTGAACTGGGCAGCTGCCGAGTACGATTTTGACCGCAGCCGCATCGTTGCCGTCGGGTATTCAAACGGCGCCAATATTGCGGCCAGCCTGCTGTTCCACGAAGGGGACGCGCTGCAAGGGGTCATCCTCCACCATCCGATGGTTCCGCTGCGGGATAAAACCTTGCCGGATTTGACCGACGTTCCGGTCTTTATCGCGGCAGGCCGGCGCGATCCGATGTGCACGCCGCAGGAGAGCGAGGATCTGAACGAACTATTGAGCGGGGCAGGCGCGGACGTGAAGCTGCATTGGGAGAACGGGGGACATCAGCTCAGCCGTGCAGAGGTCGGGATGGCCGCTGCCTGGTTTAAGGAGAAGTTCCTGTAATACCGGGCATGCCAAGTTCCATGATGCGTTCCCTGTCTAATCAAGTAAAAATGAAAGCGAATATGATCAAAATACCGTCAATACGTTGGCGGTATTTTTTTTATACTTAACCCATCGAATAAGAATCGAGGGGGTCCGACATGGCACAGACAATGGAGACGATGAAGAAGCCTGGCGCCCAGCCGACTCGGGAGGACAAGTCCAGGGGATCCTTGCAGCGGGGAGAGAACCTATGGGGGATCGCATTCGTAAGCCCGATGCTGATCGGCGTTATCATTTTGGTGCTGTTTCCGATATTGGCTACGCTCGTGCTGGGTTTTGCCGATTGGAATTTCGTGCAGGGCTGGGACGGCATCCAGTGGGTCGGGTTTCAGAATTTCCGCCAGCTGCTGGAGGATGACATGTTTATTAAGTCGGTACGCAACAACATCTTGTTTCTCCTGACGGTTCCGGTCTACATGATGATCTCGATGACGCTGGCCATTTTGATCGACCGGTTTGTCTATATGAAGGGCTATTTTAAAGTGGCTTACTTCATGCCCTACATATCCAACATCGTGGCAGTAGCCGTGGTATGGCAGGTACTGTTCCAGCCGTCCTACGGTCCGATCAACGAAATACTCCGGACGCTCGGGATATCCGATCCGCCCAAGTGGATCGCCGATCCGAATTTCGCGCTGATTTCCATTATGCTGATATCGATCTGGATTTCCATAGGCTTCAATCTGATTATCTATATCGCCGGGCTGCAGTCCATTCCGAAGGATCTGTACGAAGCGGCGGATATCGATGGAGCGAACGGCTGGACCAAGTTCAGGCGCATTACGCTGCCCCTGCTGTCGCCGACATCATTTTTCCTGCTGGTGACGGGCGTCATCTCCACGTTCAAGGTCTTTGATATCATTGCTGTTATGACCCAAGGGGGACCGATCGGCTCGACGACGATGATGGTCTGGTATTTATACGATACGGCATTCGTCAACCTGAAGGTTGGTTACGCATCGTCCATTGCCGCGGTTCTGTTTGGTTTCGTTATGCTGATTACGCTGGGTCAGTGGGCTGCTCAGAAGAAGTGGGTCAATTACTAGGAGGGAGGGCGCAATATGGGGACAAGAGTCGGCGTCGACTGGCGCAAGCTCATCGTCACGATCGCGATGTTCGCGGTGAGCATTCTGTTTCTCCTTCCTTTTATCTGGATGCTGGTTACATCCTTTAAGGTGGAGCGGGACGTATTCGTATATCCGATTCAATGGATTCCGCGGGAGTGGAACGCGATTCAGAATTACAAGGAGGTATGGTTCGGGGATTATCCCTTCTACCTCTATTATTGGAACTCGATCAAGGTCAGCATACTGACCACGATCATCTCGGCCATGGTATCCGCCTTGGCGGCCTACGGCTTCTCCAAAATCCGGTTTGCCGCCGGCAATTGGCTGTTCATCATCGTGCTGGTGACCTACATGATTCCGGGCCAGGCCATCCTGATCCCGCAGTTTATTCTATACCGCAACATCGGGCTGTTCGATAACCATTTCGGGCTCATTATGCTGGGAAGCTTCAGCGTGCTCGGAACGTTCATGCTCAGGCAATTCTTCATGGGGGTGCATCAGGAATTCATCGAATCCGCCAAAATCGACGGCGCGAACCATCCGCGAATCTTCTGGTCCATTGCGCTGCCGCTGGTAAAACCCGCTGTTGCCACGTATGCGATCCTGCGGTTCATCTGGACGTGGAACGATTATCAGAATCCGCTCATCTTCCTGCGGACGGACCGGCTGTTCACGATTCCGCTGGCGATGCAGAAGTTCACGTCCTTGAGCGGAGAATTCTATTCCCTGATCATGGCGGCTGCCGTGTCGGCGATATTCCCGCTACTGATCGTTTTTATCATCGGCCAGAAGAGCGTCATCGAAGGCATTGCGCTGGGCGGGGTCAAGGGCTAGGGATCTCGGGAATGAACGGGGTAAAAATAGTTCCAACATCAGTAAAGATTGTTTTATGGTTATGATGTAAGCGCTCTATATAATGTGGATAGTCACAGCTAGAATCGTCACGACCTTACATACCGATATCAATGGGGAGGGTTATAGACAATGATGAACAAGAAATGGTGGTCAGGCGTTCTCGCGGCCGCGATGGTGATCGGCTTGCTGTCCGGCTGCGGCGGAGCGAAAGAGAATGCGGCGCAAGGTGATTCCGCGCAAGGCGGGGGCAAGACCAATCTGAGGCTGTACACCTATGGCACGGAGGAAGCTTACAATTGGAAGAAAACGATCCAAGCCTATGAAGAGGCAACGCCGGGCGTGACCATTGAGCTGGTCCAGCTCAGCGAGAAGGGGGATACGCAGGAGGCATTCAAGAAGCTTGACCTGGAGGCGGCATCCTCGGCCCAGATGGACATCCTGATGTTCAGCGATCCGGCGGGTTATGCGCAGCGGGTGGCGCTCGGCATGGCCGAGCCGCTGGACGACTTTATCGCGAAGGACGGCTACAGCGTGGAAACGGATTATAAAGTGGATACCCGCCTCGACGGCAAGGTCTATGCGCTGCCCGGCAAGTTTAACCCCTGGTATGTGCTGCTGAACAAGGATCACCTGGAGGAAGCGGGGCTGCCGGTTCCGACGGACTGGACCTGGGACGAATATGCGGACTATGCCAAAAAATTGACCCAGGGCGAAGGAGCGTCGAAGCGCTACGGGACGTACTTCCACGGTCCGCAAGGGGGCGGATGGCTGGAATTTCTGAAGCTGATGATGGCCAATCAGCCTCAGGATACCGACTATTTGAAGGCTGACGGCTCTTCCAATCTGGATAACCCGACCTTCAGGCAGACGCTGGAGCTGCGCGTGCGGATGGAGAAGGAGGACCAATCCTCGGTGCCTTATACGGACATGATCTCCCAGAAGCTGAATTACCGGACCCAATTCTTCAATCAATCCGCGAGCATGATCACGATCGGCAGCTGGATGAACACGGAGATTGGCGGAACGGATAAAGTGCCGCTGGACTTCAATGTCGCCGTAGCCCCATTCCCGAAAAACGAGGCAGGCGATCCGACGGGACTTACGCCGGTAACCACGGATTACGTGGCGGTGGCGGCCAAGTCGAAGCATAAGGAAGAGGCCTATAAGTTTGTCCGCTGGTATACAACGGAAGGGCAGATCGTGCAGGGCAAGAACATTCCGGCCTGGCAGCAGGTGAAAACCGAGCAGGTGGAGGAGATCATCGACACCATTCTGGCGGGCACGAAGAGTCCGGAGAAGGTAGACAAGAAATCGCTCGTGGACACATTGGTTGCCTCGAAGGCCTCGGCCATCGTGCCGCCGGCGCCTTATCAGGCGGAAGTGTACGAGGCGGTGAACGAGGAATACGAGAAACTGATACTGGGCAATCAGGATATTGACCAGACCATCGCGAATTCGCAGGAGCGAGTGAACAAAATTATAGAATCCAACAAAAAATGATCTGGTATAATAGACAAAAAAATCGGGACGAAACTCTTCGTCCCTTTTTTTGAATTCGCGTACATTATTCCCGTCACGCCATACCCGAGGTGGATTCTATGCCCGCACGATTGAAGAGCCTGATCCCGAGCTCCATCAGGCATAAGCTGATATTGGCTGCCGTCACCTGCATCGTGGTTCCTGCCATCGTCAGCTTGATTCTGTATAATTCGTTAACGAAGGAAGCCTTGAGGCAGCAGGCGGTATCCAACGCAAGCGATGCCCTTCAGCTGGTCCGCGGATCGGTGACGAATCTGCTCTTAAGCAAAATCAATATCGCCAACTATATCCAGATGAATTCCGGTTTGAATTCCTATTTCAAGCAGGTGGTATCCGGCAACGAAGACCCGGATCCTTATCGCAGGTTCATTGAATCCAACCGGGTGCTGGAGCATCTGGACAGCTTGACGGTCGTCGGCGAGAAAAGCTATGTCACCGTCATTCTGGAGAACGGCTCCTATTACATGAATTATTCCGTAAGCGATTACAATCCGCTCGATTACAGGCAGCGGCCTTGGTTTGGCCAGATTTCGGAGCTGCAAGGCTTGGAGTCCCTATGGACGGAGCCGGAGGCCACGATGTTCCGCTCCGACCAGATCGATCATCCGACGCAATTATCGGTGGTTCGAACGCTCCGGCTGCCGGATTCCGAAATTTACGGCTACGTGATCGTGACGTTCATGGAGGATCAGATCAGCGGGATTTTCAACTCCCTTTCGGAAGGCAACGATATGGTGCTGCTGGATGCCAAGGGAACCATCGTTTCCGGCACTCATCAGAGCCAGATCGGAACGACCTTTGCATATCACGATGACTTGGATCAAGAAAAGCCGTATTCGATCGTGCCGATGAAGGGGGAGAAGCAGCTGATGGTACACCAGGACATCCCGTTTGCCGGGTGGCGCCTGGTGCTGATGCAGCCGTACAAGGATGCGATCGTCAATATCAACTCGATTTTCAACCGCGTGTTTTGGTTCCAGATGTGCTCCTTCTTGATCTTTCTGCTGCTGCTCATTGGACTTGTCCGTGCGTTTACCAAGCCGTTAGTCAAGCTCGGTAAAGTCGCAACCGCCGTGCAGCGCGGAAATTTGGAAGTGAGGTCGCATGTTCATGGCAATGATGAGGTTGGACGGCTGGGGCATTTATTCGACGACATGCTGGACCGGTTTAAAGCCATGATCTCGGAAATATCCGAGAACCAGGCGAGAAAACGAAAAGCGGAGCTCCGAATGCTCCAAGCCCAGATCCATCCCCATTTTCTGTTCAATGTCCTGAATTCGATCCGGATGAAGGTCATGAAACGAGGCGATCCCGAAAGCGCGAAGATGATCGGCTCCCTGTCCGTGCTGCTCCGCATGACGATCAGCCGCGAAGAGGACGAGATTGCGCTACATGAAGAAATCGACCTGATCTCGCATTACGTCGCCCTGATGAACCTTCGGCAGAAGGAGGAGGTCAGGCTGGAGCTGGATATCGCGCCGGAGGCTTTCCTCTTTAAGGTGCCGCGCTTTTTTCTGCAGCCGATCGTGGAGAATGCATTAATCCATGGGCTCAACCAGCAGGCAGGGACGATTCGGATTGCAGCCGCCATGAAGGGCAGGCATCTCGTGCTGGCGGTGAAGGACGACGGCATCGGCATGGATGCTGCGATGAGGGAATCGATTGCCCGGAGAATCCAGGGCGGAACCGCCGGATCTTCGATGCAGGAGGAGGCAAGCGGAGGCAGCTTCTCCCATATCGGTCTGCAAAATGTGATGGAACGGATGAGCATGGTGTTCGGCGAGGCTTTTCAATGCCACGTCTACAGCGAGTTTGGCCAAGGAACGGTGATCGAGATGTATATACCGGAAAGAGGGAATGCGGATGTATAACGTGATGCTGGTGGACGATGATTACCCGGTCATTGAGCTGTTGTCGGAGGCCATCTCGTGGAATGAGCTGGGCTTGAATCTGATGGGAAGCTATGAGAACGGAATGAGTGCTTGGGAGGAAGCGAGATCTTCGCCCCCGGACATTCTGATTACGGATATCGGCATGCCCAAAATGAACGGGCTTGAGCTGTCCGCACGCATCAAAGAAGTGAAGGCCGATGTGAGGATCGCCATTTTGTCCTGCCACAACGAATTCCAATATGCCCAGCAGGCCATGCGCCTGAACGTGCAGGATTATCTGCTGAAGGATACGCTCGACCCCGAGGAGCTGGCACAGCTGCTGAGGCGGTTCAAGCAGGCGATGGACGAGGAAGCCCAGAAGGGCTGGGAGCGGTCGCGGATGATCCATCTGGTGGACGAATCCAAGGAGCTGCGGAAGGAGCAGAGCCTCAAAAATTTCATCCATCAGCCCTTGCTGTCCCCCGAAACATGGCGGCATGAGCTGTCGGAGTACGGAGTGCTGAAGCTGGGTTATCACTGCCTACCCGTGGTCGGACATCTGGAGGATGTCCGGGAGATCAAGCACCGCTTCGCTTCCAACCAGACGCTGCATTTTGCCCTGGGCAACGTGCTGCGGGAGGTGCTGGATCAACTGAATCCGGATGCGGTGCATGTCCTATATGATGCAAAGTCTTCGTTGCTCCTGTTCGCGTATCGACCCGGCTTGGGCAGCAACATATACGATGAGGCCGCCGCCTGCCTGAAGGAGGTGCAGCGGACGCTCGAGCGCGTGCTGCGAATCCGCATGTCGTTCTTGATCGGCAGGGGGTGCGCGGAGCCGGAGGGCTTAAAGGCAGGGCTCAATGAACTGCTGGCCTGCCGGCATCAACGATTCTATCTGGAGCCGCAGGAGATATCCAAACTGAACGGAGCACTTGAACAGAAAAGTCTGCATGGGGATCCCGATCTCTTTGCTTATTATGACCGGGCCAGTTCGGAGCTGCGGGAATCGCTGCTCGGAAAAGAGGGGTTATGCGCGGTGCGCGACACAGTCGATCGGTGGATCTCATGGATTCAAGAGAAGCGGTACGCACCGGAATCGGTCAAGGACTGGGTATTGAAGCTCCTGCTGGATCTGAAGCTGAGGCTTCATCTACTGCATTCCCTGTCACCTGCCTATACGGCCGATGCGCTTCATAAAGAGATCATGGACATGGATTCCCTGAACGAGCTGAAATCCTGGCTTCACGATTATTTGGAATCCACCCTGCAGGCTATGGATCACGGATTCGGGGGCAGCAGACGATCGGAAGTGGCGGAGGCCTGCAAATACGTGTCCCTTCGGCTTGACCAGAGGATCACGCTGGATGACGTTGCCGGCTGCCTGCACCTGAATCCGAGCTATTTCAGCCGCATGTTCAAGAAAGAAACCGGCGTCACCTTCATCGAATACGTTACCCGGATGAAGATGGAGCGCGCCAAGGAGCTGCTGCGGCAGACAGACCGCACGGTCGGGGAAATCTGCGAAAGTCTGGCCTACGACAATGTGAGTTATTTCAGTAAGACATTCAAGGCGTATGCGGGAGTAACCCCCGTAGAGTTCCGGAACGGTTGAACGGGAGTTGAAACGGGCGTCTGAACGGGCGTCGAAATGGGGAGGAGGTTTTAGTCCGATGAACAGGATGCAGGAGCTGACAACGATTGCGAACGGGATGGCTCCCGCCGATCTGCGGATGTATTACCTAGGCGGGGACCAGAGGTCATTCTGGGAAGGCATTCAGCGAAGCGGGGATTACGAGCAGGACATATCCGAGATTCGGGAGGAAGGGGAGCGGCTGCTGTCTGTCCCGAACCCGGCGCTGACGTATGACTTATTCACCCGGTTTGCCCGGCAGGGAACGAGGCTGGATTATGAGAAGGTGTATTTCGAGCGTAGGCGCCGGCTGAATACCTTTGCCCTGCTGACCCTTCTCGAGCCGGATAAGGAAGCGTACCGGATTGCTCTCCAGGAGATGATCTGGTCCATCTGCGATGAGTATACCTGGTGTTTGCCGGCGCATCTGAACGCGGAATCGCCCGGCGGCATCAAGGGGACGATTGATCTGTTCAGCGCCGAGACCGGGTTTACCCTCAGCGAAATTCGCGTGCTGCTGCGGGACTATCTGCCTTCGCTGCTGATCTCAAGAATCGAGGAGGAAGTTGAAGCGCGGTTGTTCATCCCTTTCCTAAGCCGTGAGCACGGCTGGGAGACGGCGACGCATAATTGGTCTGCCGTCTGTGCCGGTTCCATCGGCTCCGCCGCGCTGCTGCTTATGGAAAGCGGGGAATCACTTGCGAAGGTTCTGCTGAAGACGGAGCGGTGCATGGATTATTACCTGCAGGGATTTGGTGCCGATGGAGCCTGTCTGGAAGGGCTGGGATACTGGAATTACGGGTTTGGTTATTTCGTGTATTACGCCGATTTGCTGCGCAAGCGTACCCGGGGCGAGATGGACTGGTTCCGATCGGAGAAGGTCGGCCGCATCGCCTTGTTTCAGCAGCAGGGCTTTTTAGGAGGCAAGGCCGTCGTCAACTTCTCCGATTCGCAGCCGGAAAGCACGGTACATATCGGCTTGTCTCATTATCTGGCCGGATTGTACGCAGACTTCGAGTCTCCGCCGCAGTCTCTCCGGTCGGGTTACCGCGACGACCATTGCAGCCGCTGGGCTCCGGCTTTGCGCAACCTGATCTGGCGGAACCCCTTGCTGGCGGGAAGCGATTGGGAAGAGGCAAGTTATTATTTGCCCGATGCCCAGTGGCTGATCTCCCGCAGCTCCCATGGAGGCGAGGTGTACGCGTTTGCCGCCAAGGGCGGCAGCAACGGCGAGCCGCACAACCATAATGATCTTGGGCATTTTATTCTGTACGGCGCCGGGGAAGTTTGGTGCTCGGATCTCGGCTGCGGCGAGTACACGGCGGAGTATTTCGGCGAAGGACGGTATGGCTATGATTGCAACGGCTCCCAAGGCCACTCCGTGCCGATCATCGACGGCCATGTTCAGCAAGAGGGCCCGGATAGCGCCGCGGTTGTATGGGAAGCGGTGACGGGTGAAGCCGTGGATCGGCTTGCGCTTGAGCTGACCTCGGCCTACCGGGTTCCTGCGCTTCAGTCATTCACGAGGACGCTGGAGTGGAACAAGCAGGGGAACCGGCCGGAACTGACGCTGAGCGACCGGTTTACGTTCGGTTCGCCCCCGGAGAGTCTGGTGGAGCGGATCGTCACCAGGATACGGCCCGAGCTGGTACTGATCGATGGCCGGCAGGCTGTTAGGTTGCGGGCACCGGGTACTTATGAGCAAGCAGAGGCAGGAGGACCGGAAGTCGTTCAGGCCTTAGAAAAGAAGAAGGAGCCGATTGCAGCTGAAGAAGGGACCGGGGAGCAGCCTAAGGTACAGGACACAAAGCCGGATCCTGCCTTTTCCGTGGACGACAGGCCCGGCCTGCTGATCCACTATGATAACGACCATGTGGAGCCTGAGCTGACACGCCATGTTTTCCGTGATCACTTCGGCAAGGAAGCGGCTTGGTATGCCGTGGATTTTAAAGTGAAGGCCCTTGGCTTGCATGCGAATATCGATTTCAGATTTCAATTCATATGAACAGAGGAGTGGAGAGGAATGAAAACGGAGGTCGCTTTGGATTGGTTGACGGAGGCATGGGAAAAATCGCTTGCGAAGGCGCGGCGGAACGTAGCGCGGATCGGCGCGAGGTTTCCGCATGCCAGCCAGAATGGCGTCTACCAGGTGGAGCCGCCGCATTGGTGGACGGCCGGCTTCTGGCCGGGCATGCTGTGGCTTCTGTACAACGATAGCGGGGTGGCGGAGCTTAGAACAACTGCCGAGCAGTGCGAGGTCATTCTGGATGACCTACTGAACCAATATGTGCGTCTGGACCATGATCTCGGCTTCATGTGGACGCTGACCAGCATGGCTTCCTACAAGCTGACCGGCAGCGAACAGTCCAAGGTACGCGCGCTCAAGGCAGCCAACTACCTGGCTGCACGCTTCAACCTGAAGGGACAGTATATCCGAGCCTGGAATCCGTGGTCGGAAGGGGAGGATAACTCGGGCCTCGCGATCATCGATTGCGCCATGAATACGCCCCTGTTGTTCCTGGCGTCGCAGATCAGCGGCGATCCCCGCTACCGGCATATGGCCGAAGCGCATATGGACACGGTGGTCCGGGACTTCGTCCGGCCGGACGGTTCCGTCTATCACATCGTACGATACGATCCGGTTACCGGTGAGCGCCTGGAAGGGATCGGCGGGCAGGGCTTTGCGCCGGAATCTGCCTGGTCCAGGGGAACGGCGTGGGCGATTTACGGCTTGACGCTTGCCTACCATCATACGGGCAAGTCGATATACCTCGATACGGCCAAAACGGTGGCGCATTTCTTTCTGGCGAACCTGCCGGAAGACCATGTGCCGTTCTGGGATTTCCGCGCGCCGGACGATGCCCGCATCTACCGGGATTCGTCCGCCGGTGCCTGCGCCGCCAGCGGGCTGCTGCTGATGGCTGACAAGGTGGAGCCGGGACAGGCGGCCGTATACCGGACATCAGCGGTCCGGATTCTGAAATCGCTCTACTGGAATTACGGCACATGGGACAACGATGGGGAGGAAGGGCTGATACTCCATGGAACCAGCCACTATCCGGAGGGCAAGAATATCGACGTGCCCCTGATTTACGGCGACTTTTTCTTTGTGGAAGGACTGGCGCGGCTGAGAGGGAAGGGGCCGTTTTACTGGGAATAACGGAGATTGAAGCGGCGCTCTGGAAGGAAATAGTAGAAGTAAGGCAAGGAAGAGGATAAGGGAATTAGAAGAAGCATTCCGGAAATGGAGTGAGCATTTAAGATGAGCATTCAGGTTACTTGGAATTCCGAGGACGGCTTGATCCATCCGGTCGCGCGGAATCCGCTGCGAACAAGACGGGACGTGCAGGAGGCGCTCTCGCAGCTGCTGGAGCCTTTAAGCAAATGCTACAGCGAGGGCAGCGCACGCTTGATCCTAGAGCGTTCGGGCGCCGATGCCTATGCCGATATTGCGGAGATGGAGGGTTTCTCTCGCGTCTTGTGGGGGCTCGTTCCCGCCGCTGCCGGCGGCTCCCATGACGAGCTGTGGGAGCTGTGCCTGCAAGGGATACGCGCAGGGACGGATCCGGAGCATGCGGAGTACTGGGGGCAGGTTAATGACTATGATCAACGGCTGGTGGAGATGGCGGTGTTCGGATTGGCCTTTGCCCTGATTCCGGACCGCATCTGGCAGCCGCTGAGCGAGAAGGAGAAGGCCAACCTCTATCAGTGGCTCGATCAAATCAACCATCATCCTTGCTATGATTGCAATTGGCTGTTCTTCCATGTATTTGTCAACGTTGGTTTCCGCAAAGCAGGCTTACCCTACGATGCCGGACAGCTGGAGAACAATCTCCAGCGCATTGAGGAATTTTATCTGGATGCAGGCTGGTATAGCGACGGGATCGGGGGGCACTGTGATTATTACGTGCCGTATGCTTTTCATTTCTATGGCTTGATCTATGCGCAGCTGATGGGAGACGAAGATCCGGAACGCGCCGGGCGCTACAGGGAGCGGGCGGCATTGTTTGCACGCGATTTCATCCAATGGTTTGCTCCCGACGGGGCGGCCGTTCCTTACGGACGCAGCTTGACGTACCGCTTTGCGCAGTCGGCCTTCTGGTCGGCTGCGGCTTATGCCGGGCTGGACGGGTTTAGTCCGGGCCAGCTGAAAGGACTGGTCCTTAGAAATCTCAGATGGTGGTTTCAGCAGCCTATATTCGACCGGGACGGCGTGTTGACGGTGGGCTACGCTTACCCGAACCGAATCATGTCGGAGAACTATAACGCGGCTGGCTCCGTGTACTGGTCGCTGAAGACGTTCCTGATCCTGGCTTTGCCGGATAGCCATCCGTTCTGGTCGGCAGAGGAGCAGGAGCTGGCGGAGACAGGACGTATTTCGGTACAGGAGCCTGCACATCTGGTGCTTTGCCGCGAGCCGCAGACCGGCCATGTGGCTGCGTTCAATACGGGCCACCCGTCTACCAACGAGCATACGCATACTTCCGCCAAGTATGAGAAGTTCGTCTACTCTACCGCCTTTGCGTTCAGCGTGCCGAGGGCGGAATGGGGACTGGCCCAAGGGGCTTTCGATTCCATGCTGGCGCTTAGCGAAGGCGATCGGCTGTTCCGGGTCAAGCGCTTATGCGAGGAGACGCGGATTCAGGAGCATGTGCTGTACGCAAAATGGAAGCCGTGGAGAGACGTCGAGGTAAGGACCTGGATAGCGGCAGGGCTGCCATGGCATATTCGCATCCATCGGATCAGTACGGAACGAATGCTCGATGCTGCCGAGGGCGGGTTTGCTTTAGGCTTGGGATTACTGAACAGCTCCCGAACGGGAGACGGGGCAGCATCGGCTTCCGGCACCTTCGGCACGAGTGCCATCTATGGCATGCTCGGTTACGATACGGCAGAGCTCATCTATCCCCATGCCAATACCAATCTCCTGCGTCCCCGCACTGTCATTCCTACACTGAGGGCGGCGCTCGAACCCGGAACCCATTGGCTCATCGCGGCCGTGCATGGCACCCCCAGCGCTTCCGGCACTCCTTCCATTGAGGAGCCTTCCATGGAAGACGTGAAAGAAAGGCTGGGCGTAGAGATAGGACAGCGTGAGATTAAAATTACGACGCAGACGGGGAATATCATCGTGATTCCGATGGACTAACGGGCTTGCCGTCATACGCCTTCAATATTAATTTAAACCACGAAAGCCGGGGGAATGATGACCCCCGGCTTTCGTGCGCTTCATATAAGCACCTCATCCTCCCTGATCGTGGCGATGGGCTGCAGAAATTGGTGATCAAAGGGCCGCAGCTCTGTCCCTGCCCGAGCTTTATTCACCCAATCCGGGTTGACCAAGGCGCTGGTGCCGATCGCAACGAAATGCGCATGGCCAGAAGCCAAGATTCGTTCTGCGACCGCCGGCTCGCCGAGTTTGCCGTTCGCGATGACGGGAACGCCGCCGTATGTTGCGGCAAGCTCGGCCAAGGTGGTCTCGCCCTCAGCGAAAGCGGGGGCGTAAGCTTTGTACTCCGTCGTGTGAATGTAAGATGGCGATGCCCCGCTCAATTTACCGAATATCGTTTGGGCATCCTCCACTCCCTGTGCCCACTTATGATGGAAATCGTTCACTTTGCCTTGGGAAACCCGAACGCCCACGATATAATCCGGGCCAACGGCTGCCCGAATGGCTTCCAACACCTCAACGACAATTCGAATCCGATTCTCCGTGGCCCCGCCGTATTCATCCGTTCTGCGGTTGGTGTAATCGGTTATGAATTGATCGAGCAGATAGCCGTTTGCCGCATGGATTTCAACCCCGTCGAATCCAGCAGCCTTGGCTCGGAGTGCCGCTTGCGCAAAATCTTGGATCGTTTGTTTAATCTGAGGCTGCGTTAACTCCCGAGGGGTGGCGAATTCGCCGCTTCCTCCATGATCCTCAAGCATGGCGCCCACCGGCTTCACCGCAGAAGGCGCAACCGGGACGAATCGCTCATGCTGAACCAAGGCGCCGGCGTGCATCAGCTGTGCGATGATTTTACTCCCCTCCCGATGAACAGCTTCGATGACAGGCTTCCAGGACGCGGCCTGCTGGTCATTGGCCATGCCGGGTTGGTTGAGATAGCTCTGGCTCTGTACGGCATCCGGATAAAGGCCTTCCGTAATGATCAGACCGAACCCGCCTTTTGCGAATCTCTGATAGTATCGGATCATTCGGTGGTTAGCCAGGCCATTCGGATCTGCGCTCGTTCTAGTCATAGGGGAGAGCACGGCCCGATTGGGCAGTTTCAAAGATCCTAATGAAGCTTCGGTTAGCAGGTTGGGATATGAATGCATGGTTTTGTCCTCCTCAATGGCTGATCAGTCTTATGGCGACCGACGCTTGTAAGTGTATGATCTGATTGTATTTCGCATGGTCTATACTGTAAAATGATAGAAATTAATATATGTATCAATAAAAATGATACCGAGAAGGTGAACTGGATGGACTTAACGGATCTGAGGATGATTGCCGCCATTGTGGAGGAAGGCAGCGTATCAGGCGCTGCCGAGAAGATGGGGTATGTGCAATCCAACGTGACGGCGCGCATACGCAAGCTGGAATCCGAGCTGGGTGTTCCTTTGTTCGATAGGCATCCCAAAGGAGTCTCGCCCACGGAGAAGGGGCTCGTTCTCTACCGATATGCCAAGCAGATTCTTGACATGGCTGAGGAAGCTGTTGCCGCCGTGAAGGAGCCGCTCTATCCAAGCGGTCCGCTTGTGATCGGCGTCGTGGAGACGATGGCGACATCGCAATCCTTTATTCAGGCCTTGTCCCACTTTCAACGAACCTATCCGGAGGTCGCGCTATCTCTCGTTAGCGGAACATCTCCACAGCATTATGAAGGCATGCTCAGCCGAAGATTAGATGGTGCGTTCATTACCGGTGATTATGATATGTCGCTGCTGGAGAGCGAGCTGGAAATCCGGGAGGAGGTGTCGCTGCTTGTTTCGTCGGAGGAATCCGACGCAGAGGGGGCATTCGAGGCATTCGCACTAACGGGCGCTTCTTGGATCGTATTTCCTAAGGGATGTCCGTTCCGGAAGTCTAACGAAGAATGGCTTAGCAGCGAAGGGATCGCCGCAGCGAACATGATCGAAATCAGCACCTTGGAAACGATGCTCAGTTGTGTACGGGCCAAACTGGGCTGCGCGCTTCTGCCGGCATCGGCGATTCCTTGGTCCGATCCAGGATTAAGGACCTACCCCGTACCGGAAGAGTATCGCAGCGCCACGACCCGGCTGCTCCGTCGCAATGAATCATTCCGCAGCAAGGCGTTTGCCGCTTTCGCGGAATGCGTCAGAGAAGCGGGCGGTCTGAATTCCACTGGAATTCATGCCTCCTGAACTTGAAAACATCACCAGTTTGCGAAAGCTTGCCAGAAAAGGGCGGGATATTTTCATGAAAAGTGATACAATGATAGAAATACGTAAATAAGGGTAGCGGATGGATCAACGTTTACCTGGCAGCGAAGTGGGAGTGTGATCGAGAGAATGGAAGAGACGTATACGGCAAAACGGGCAGTCAGCATGGAGGACATCGTGCGCGCACACCACGTGCTTCGCGAAGTGATCGTACGCACGCCGCTGCAGCGGGATGCAGTACTGTCAGCCAAGTATGACTGCGAAGTGTATCTGAAGCGCGAGGACCTGCAGGTGGTTCGCTCCTTCAAGATCCGCGGCGCTTACAATATGATTCGCAGCTTGTCGGAGGAAGAACGCAGCAACGGCATTGTGTGCGCAAGCGCGGGCAACCACGCGCAAGGGGTGGCTTTCTCCTGCAACGCGCTGAATATCAAAGGCAAGATTTACATGCCGAGCACGACCCCGAACCAGAAGGTGAAGCAGGTGAAGCGTTTTGGCGGGGGCAGCGTCGAGGTCATTCTGACAGGGGATACCTTCGATGATGCATATGCCGAAGCGATTAAGGCATGCGACGAGTACGGCATGACCTTTATCCACCCGTTCGATGAAGCGAAGATCATCGCGGGCAACGGCACGATCGGGATGGAGGTTATGGAGGAGCTGGACGCGCCTGCCGACTATATGTTTGTCACCATCGGCGGCGGCGGTCTTGCAGCCGGCGTGGCAACGTACGTCAAAACCGTCAGCCCAACGACGCAAGTCATCGGCGTTGAACCGCTTGGCGCAGCGTCCATGATCGAGTCCAAGAAGCAGGGCGAAGTCGTCACCATGCATGAGATCGACAAATTCGTGGATGGCGCTGCCGTGAAACGCGTCGGGCAGCTGACGTATGACATCTGCTGCGAGTTGGTGGACGATATCGTGACGGTACCGGAAGGCAAGGCCTGCACCACCATCCTGGAGCTGTATAACGAGAATGCGATCGTTGTGGAGCCGGCGGGGTCGCTGGCCGTCGCGGCCCTGGATATGAACCGGGACCGGATTCGCGGGAAAACGGTCGTCTGCATCATCAGCGGCGGCAATAACGATATCGACCGGATGCAGGAAATCAAGGAACGCTCCTTGATTTACGAAGGGCTGAAGCATTACTTCATGATCAACTTCCCGCAGCGTGCGGGTGCACTCCGCGAGTTTCTGGAGGAAGTGCTCGGTCCCGACGACGATATCGCGCGCTTCGAGTATACGAAGAAGCATAACAAGGAAGACGGGCCTGCCCTGGTGGGCATCGAGCTCTTGAGGCCGGAGGATTACGGCCCGCTGGTGGAGCGGATGCAGCGCAAGGGACTAGATTACACGGAGCTGAACAAGAACATGAATCTGTTCAATCTGCTGATTTAAGAGGTACACGAAAACACCATAAAAAGCCGGATTCCCCTAACGGGAACTCCGGCTTTTCTAGTTATTTCATGTATGGCCCTCTTGCGGTCCATGGCGTCACCCGCCGTTAACGTCAGGATGCCTCAGTCAATCGGAACCGCCTTAGCACGGTACCGCTCCACTTCCTGGTTCAGCTTGTCTTTGTTGCTTTCCAGCACGTCGGACCAGGACTTGAGCTTTTTAAGAAGCGCGCTTTTGGAGACAGCGTCGCTGTCCTTCAGTGCTTTATCGAATGCTTGCCGCACTTCCGGGTCCAGCAGATTGTCCTCGTATTTGAACAGCGGCGTGTTGTTATAACCGTAGTAAAGGCTAAGCTCGGTGAATCGAAGCTTCAGCTTCACGTCCGCAGTCCGATTGGACTTGGGATACGCGCTGATAAAGGCCTCTTGCGTAAGTCCCCGATCAATGACCTCGCTCCATGGGATCACCAAAGCGGCATCACTGACGGCAGGCTTCTCGGATTCAACGACCATGATGTCGATATAGGCTTGAATATCCTTGTTGATATAAGGCTTGTATGGCTTCAGCGTGGTATAGTCGATAATCGGGAAGATCACGCCCTCGGTCGTATACAGCCTGTAGCCGCTGTCGCGCAGGTTGATGAGCACCTTTCGGAGCGTTTCATCCTTGGTTTTGTTAATGGTGGTGTTAATCGGCTCCCCGTATTTGTACAGGTTCATGAGTTTATCCTGAATGCCGATTTCGTACACTTTGTCGGTTTTTGCCGGGAGCGCATCATTCATCGCATTCTCCAGCTTAAGCACCAGCATGGTCGCCTGATACGCGGTCACGCTGCCGATATGCTTGGTGATGTAAGACTTGGCATAAGCCACGTCGGATTCCTTCAGCAGTTTATTGGCTTTGTTGTACACGGCATTGCCGAAGGCGGCAGCTTTGCTTGAAACTGCGTTTGAGCCAGCTTGGGATGCGGGTGCTGCGCTAGCGATAACGCCGGTCTGGATCGATAGAATAAGTGCAAGGATGGCAGCAATCGCGGATTTTTTCGACTTTAACATGGTTTTTCCTCCCTTACCACACATTACCCTTATCCTATCATCTTCTATAGAACATTAGTTTACAAAGAACGAAAAAATATTAAAGATTTTGTTAAGCGCCGCCCGCGAATTCATGACGAGTTTGTATTATTTGCTCGAAAAAAGAAGTTTGGTCCCTGCGATTCCGATCAGGAATATGACGAGGCTGATCCATGGCGCAACCGTCAGTACCGGCAGCAGCCGTCCCAGCCACACGCCCGCTACCAATATCAATACCGTGATGGCGACATAAATCCCGATATTGCGAGCATTCACCTTGCGTTTGTCTGCGTCCGGCTTGAAGGCGTCGTTCTTCATCCATCTCAGCAATGCGTGGATCAGCACATAGGAACCGCCTGCGATCAGAATCAGGGTCGATATGCGTACCTGCGTCATGCGTTCGACCGGCCCTCCGGCCCACATCGTGATGAACCCGACCAGAGCCTGAACGAAGAAAAACCAGGTTAAGGCCACCCACGGGATCATGAGATGGAATTGGAGGCTGCTGATGCCTTTCATTTTTGGCAGCTGGTCGACCAGCTCCTTGCAATAGGATTCGGGATCGCTGCCGAATACCTCCTCGGCGCTTTTGCCTTTGGCTTGCGCGTCCAGCAGGTGCTGGGCGATTTCGAGCAGCAGCTCCTCGCCTTTTTGCTCCTGCACGGAGCTGCTGCGGATATAGACAACCATGTCTTGGTAATAGCTTAGGTTGTTCGGCTTCATGGCATCCTGGAGTCGGTTGTTCTCTTTGATCATCTGTTTGGTATTCATCTTTACTGTCCTCCGCGGGTTAAAATGTGGTCCACACTATCTTTAAGCGTTCCCCAATGTTCCTTGAATTGTTGAAGAACCTGCCGGCCTTTATCGGTCAAATTGTAATATTTGCGTGGCGGTCCCCCGGCACCTGGCGCGGGCCTTAGGGTGCCTTCGATGAGCTGCTCTTTCTGCATGCGCAGCAGCAGGGGATAGATGCTGCCTTCGCTCACAAACGTCAGCCCGCTGTCTTCCAGCAGCGTGCTGAGCTCATAACCGTAAACCTCCCGATGCTCCATGAGCGAGAGGATGCAGCCTTCGAGAATGCCTTTTAGCATTTGACTTTGGGTGGTCATGAATGTGGGAATTCCTCCTTCAGGTATATTGCAATGCAAGGTAGTGAGGCGCAAAGGGCTGAGCTGCGAGTAGGCACGATAGCAGACTACCTTGTTATGCAATATATGATAGCAGACAACATGCTTGCAATGCAAGGTAGTGCTGCTGAATCTTGTCACCTTCGTGAACAAGGTATAATTCTCCGGCTCCTATTTCACAATAATAAGCATTCTGAATCTATACAACGACGCCCTGATCATTCAGGGATAAGAAGGAGGAGTTCTCAGATGAGCGCTAGCTTTTTTGACGATGAATTGCACGGAGGAGACGCTGTGCCGGTACAAGGGCAGGAGGTAATCGCAAACAGCGGTGCTCTGGATGTGACACCGGCCCAGCCTGAAGGAGAATTCGTCTCCGAGCGTGAGGACCATGATCTCACCGCCGCATCCTTATGGGAGAATGATCCGGTCGGGAAGACCTGGATGAACGATTGGAGCGGGCGCGAAGAAACCCATGCGATGTTTCGCCAGAGTTACGAGTAAGGCTGAAGGTGCGGTGGTGCGTAAGGGATGAACGTTGAAGCGGACAAGAGAAGCGCATGCTTGGATTTACGGAGCCGCGAGTGGGGCGAAGGTGCGGGCGTCAGCGGGATGAACGACTTGGCAAACGGATGCCGCGTTAGTCCGTAATACAGGTAGAGGGCAGAATGGCCGTTTCTTAACCGCCAGCTTTAAATAGGCTGAATCTCGCTGCATACCGCCATTTCAGCGTTCATGGCACCGTCACACCCTTCAATCGTTTGCGTTTGACTCCTGCTCAATTGCGTTGACAATCCATAATCACGATGCTAAGATAAGTTTAATTAATTCATATTAATCTTATCGGAATTATTAATATTATGATTACGGCGCGTTATCGCAAGGAGGAATCGGCATGGAGCGGCAAATTACAATCCGGCATAATCAAGAGGAACTTACGGCAACCATCCATTACCCATTGAAGGAATCGGCTCACGGAAGCCGGTGCAATCGGGTCCCGCTGGTCATCATCTGCCATGGCTTTGTGGGAAGCCGGATCGGCGTGGATCGGTTGTTTGTCAAAACGGCGCGCGAGTTTGCCGAGGACGGGTACATGGTGATCCGGTTCGACTATATCGGATGCGGGGAAAGCTCGGGCAATTACGGCAGCGAAGGTCTCGACTCGATGATTGCCCAGACGCGTTCCGTTCTTGATTACGGACTCAGCTGCGCGGATGTCGATCCGACGCGCATCACGCTCCTCGGACATAGCCTGGGCGGCGCCGTCGCCCTGCAGACGGCCGTTCGCGATCGCCGGGTAAAGAATTTGATTCTGTGGTCCGCGGTAGGATACCCGTTCAACGATATCGTCAAAATCACCGGTCGCGACGTGTACGACACCTCGGTTAAGTCGGGATCCGCCGATTATTTGGGATACTCGTTTACCCCGGTCTTTTTCGATTCGCTGGCTCAGGGGCAGCCATTCCAGGAAGCCATCAAGTTTACGGGCAATGTGCTGGTCGTTCATGGTACCTCGGATGAGGTGATTCCAGTGGACTACGCTTTCCTGTTTCAAAAGGTGTTCTGGATGCGTCAGGAAGGCCGCTGCGACAAGGAGATTATTTTCCAGGCCGACCACACGTACTCTGCCGGACCCCAGCGCCAGCTGCTCCTTGAGCGGACGCGGGATTGGTTGAACGGGCAGGAGAACATTCAGCAGGAATGGCAGCACTGGATGATTTAAGGGAGTTATTTGGCATAATGGGCGATTTAACGGTACAATAGAGTTGTCCCTTGATTTTGAAGCTGGAGGTGGCATCGATGACGTTACCTGCTTTATTTATTGCCCATGGTTCGCCGATGATGGCCCTGGAGGACAACGAGTACACCCGCTTCCTTGAGCAGTTGGGGCGGGAGCTGCCTGCACCTAGAGGCATTGCGGTATTTTCAGCCCATTGGGACGATCCGGATCAACGGTTGACCGAGGACGCCGAGCATGGAACCATGCATGATTTTTACGGATTTCCGGAAGAGATGTACAAGATTACGTACCCTGCCCGAGGCAGTGCGGAGCTGGCAACTCAGATCCGTCAGCGTTTTGAGGCAAAGAATCTGCACGCCAAAGCCGTAACCGGCCGCGGACTGGACCATGGGGTATGGGTCATTCTGCGCAAAATGTACCCCGATGCGAATATCCCCGTGGTGGCCTTGTCCGTGGACTCCAAGCGCTCGCCAAGCGAACAATATTCCATCGGTGCGATGCTGTCCGATTTGCGTGATGAAGGCATTCTGATTATCGGCAGCGGCGGCTTGGTGCACAATCTGCGGATGGTGCATCAGAGCGATGAGCCGGATGCATGGGCAGCTGAATTCGACGAATGGGTCGCGGAGCAGCTGTCGAATTGGGACCTGCACAATCTGTTTGCGTATGACAAAAAAGCGCCTCATGCCAGCGACGCCGTACCTTCCTACGGACGGGAGCATTTTGTCCCCTTGTTCTATGCGATGGGGGCTGCGGACAACGGCCGCAAGGCAAAGCGATTGTTTCAATCTTACCAATATGGCAGTTTGAGTCTGAACTGCTGGTCATTCGAATAATGAGAAGCCGAGCTTGGATCACAAGCTCGGCTTTTGTTGTGTTTGGGCCGTTTGAGCGCGTGAAATGCGCGAAACAAAAAACACCCGCTGTGCGGGTGCCGGAGAACAAGAACGTAGCGCCATAGGTCTTATACACAAGCCCATGCAGTCTGAAATAAGATTGCATGGTTTTTTTGCCATGATCCGCAGGCGCCTCGGCTATTTTTTGTATTCAACCAAACCCAAAAATTTTTCTGCACAAACCGTGTTGACATTATTGAACTACAATTGTAGTATTGATTTGTAACTACAGCTGTAGTTTATTAATAAAGATTATAGGAGAGGAGCATTACCGAATGAAAGCAGCAACGAAAGTAGCAATCGCGACCCTAAGCAGCATTCTATTACTGGGTTCTTCCGCAAACCTTGCGGCGGAGGCACAATCCGTCAAGAAAGCCCAAGCATCCGCTGTTAAAAAAACAGCCGCAACAGCCAAGTCTATATCGGCAGAGGAAAAAAAGTTTATCGAAAAAGAGATCCAGAGAGTAAAGGAGTTAACCCAAGAGTCGGGTGATATGTATGTTTTGTATCATAAATACCCGCAGTTAAATAGCGGATTTGATATTAGCTATTGGGGAGGGGTGCATGAATTCACTACGTACGAGGACTACTTGAAAAAAGCTTCAACCCTGAAAGGATCCATTCTGCAGCAGCCTGCGAACCTGCCGAAGGGATATAAGTTCTTAACAGCGGTCATTGAAGCCCCGATCGAAGGAAAGTTCGTTGATGAAGTAAGAGCCGAAGGCAAGAAGAGCGGAAAGCCCATCTACATGAAAAAGATAGATTGGAAAGAAGCGGCAACCATCCGTCTTAAATATACGAACGGAGAAGACACGCTGGGCTTTTCCAAGTATGCGGTAGATTCGGTGGGAAGCAAGAAAAAAGGTTTCTTTAACGATAAGCTGCCGGCGCATGTTTTTCCAAAATACGTTTTTTGGAATGATGGCGGCAAATTTGAATACAGTATTTCACTAACCTCATTGGATCTGTCCAGGAAACAGAAGATCGAGATTCTGAAAGCAGCGGTGAAAAAATAACTTCTGCGTCAGCTATAGGTCTTGCGGACAAGCCCATACAGCTCTAGAAATAGGATGGCATGAGTTCTTTTGCAGATCAACATGCCCACAAGCGGTACAAGTATACTGCATGTAACTAAACCAAGAAAATTTTCTTCACCAAACATGTTGACATTATCAAACTACAATCGTAGCATTAACATAACTACACATGTAGTTTGATTGAATTAACATTGGAGGTTTCATGCATGAATCATCAAATACCACCGATTACGGATGCAGAATTGGAAATTATGCGCGTATTGTGGGCTAATCCGGACTGCCCTTCCAGCGAGGTCGTAAAGAAAATGACGGATCTGATGGGGTGGAACCCCAACACAACTCGGACGCTCCTCAGTCGTCTGGTGCAGAAGGAAGCAGCGGGTGCGAAACTGGAAAAGGGTTCAAAGCGCACCCAACTATTTTATCCGATCATCAGCGAGCAGGAGTATCTGCAGTCTGAAACCAAATCCTTCATGAAAAAACTTTATGGGGGGGCCTTAAAGCCGATGCTGGCCAACTTTTTGCAGGATAAAAAACTGAATGCGCAAGAAATCGAGGATCTGAAGGCTTTGTTTGACGAGAACAGCAGCGACGGGGAAGCAGAAAAGAGAGAGCCCTGATGAGTCATACATTGCATGAAAATTTATTATTGTTTTTCGGCTGGGTCATTCGCGGATCGTTCATGGCCGGCATCATGATCGTCCTTGTCCTGATCCTGCAATTTCTACTAAAAAACAAGATTGAAGCCAGATGGAGATACTGGCTTTGGTTTCCTGTGGCCATTCGCTTGCTGCTCCCTTGGGCCCCGGAATCTTCGCTTAGCCTATACAATGTTTTGTCTCTGGAGGCCATCGTGCCCGGCATTCATCAACAAACTCAAGTTCCACCGCATTGGAAGGAAACGGGGAGAATAAGCGAAGCGGTGGTTCGCGCTGAGAGTTCTTTAAATCTGGAAGCAGGCGGAACTTCGGAAGTACCTGCTCCATCCCTTGAATCAGAACCCGTGCAGGAGAGCCGCTTTGGGTGGAATGGGTTCAAGCAAATAGGTTTCACCAATATACTGATGTCGGTTTGGCTTGCGGGCGTGCTGATTCTTGCCGCGAAAACGGTCTACGACCAGCTTCGATTGAAACAAGCCCTGCGCGCGGGCCGAAAAATGGATACGCCTTTTTTATCGGCAGTGTTTCACGAGACGAAACAGCAATTAGGCGTGAAGCGAAACGTGCAGTTTGTCGCCAGCGAGCGAATTCCCGGACCTGCCGTCGTCGGTTATAGTAAGCCGGCGATCGTCATTTCGCCAAGCCTGCTCATCACATTGAAACAGGAGCAGCTGCAGTATATTCTTGCGCATGAGTTCGCACATATTCAGCGGCGGGATGTGGCAGTGAACTGGTTGATGCATATCATCCTGATCATCCACTGGTTTAATCCGTTATTATGGCTAGCCGTACATAAGGCAAGGCAAGACCAGGAGATGGCTTGCGATGCATGCGTCTTGGATCGGATGAGCCCGCAGCAAAACAATGCATACGGACAAACGATCATCCATGTGTTGGAGCATTTTTCAGGATACCATCGCCAGCCGGGGCTTGCCGGTCTGTCCGCCACGCATAAACAAATGAAAAGGAGACTTAAAATGATTAAGCATTTTAACAAAAAATCCTACCGCCTGTCCATTTTGGGGCTGGGAATGATTCTCGCGCTTGGTAGCGTGACGTTGGTTAATGCAAAGGAAAGCAATGCGGGGAACGTACCGCAAAAAGCTCCAGTGCAATCGGAACAGGATTCAAAAGCTGCCGTGATCTATCCGGAGGGGGATATAGACCGCGAGCTTTACAAGAAAGAACGGGAACAGGCCCGGAAAAAAGCAGAAGCCGCAGCCAAGGCTCTAACTCCAGAGGAAAAGAAGTATATCGAAGATGAGACCAATCGAGTGAAGAAGCTAAGTAAAGAGACTGGTGATATGTACGTTCTGTATCATAAATATAAGGATCTTAACAGCGGATTCGACCTAAGTTATTGGGGAGGAATAGAAAAATTCTCTGCTTATGAGGACTACCTAAACAGAGCTTCCACGCTGGAAGGTTCCATCCTGGAGCAGCCTGCCAACCTGCCGGAAGGATTTAAGTTTGCCAAAGCGAGAATTGAAGGTCCAACCGAAGGAAAGTTCCTTGATGAAGTAAGGGCCGAAGGCAAGAAGAGCGGAAAACCCGTCTACGCGAAAAAGATAGACTGGAAAGAGGCGGCAACCATCCGTCTTGAATATACGAACGGGAAAGATACGCTGGCTATTTCTAAATATATGTTGGACTCAGAAGGAAGTAAGAAAAAAGGTTTCTTTGAGGATGACTTACCGGCGGATATCTATCCAAAATACGTTTTTTGGCATGAAGGCGGCTTCGAATACAGCATTTCAACCACATGGGATATGTCCAAGGAACAGAAGGTCGAAATTCTGAAAGCAGCGGTGCAGAAATAACATTTTGAGCTAGCTATTTTGCGCGATAGGCCCATGCAGTCCTGTAAATAGGATTGCATGGGTTCTTTTGTTGATCATGATTTTTCTGGAGTCCGAAAGAAGAGAATCCAAACTGGGAAAGGAATATATAATCAACTTGCTGTTCTGGATTGAAAACGGCAAGTCATTTAGCATCACAACCGATCCGGGACATCCGTCGACGCATGAAGACCTTCCCATTGGCTTAATTAGCGGAGAAGGCGCGGATGGGAACGGGCGGATGAGGTATGACGGTGAAGCGATTCCGAAATTCGATCTGCCGTCGGCCCGACAAAGACCAGCATATCGCATTAGCCCACTTTTCAATTTTGAGGAATTTAGCGGTTCGTAAATCATGATTCGAATGCCAAAAATGCGATTGCATGAAAAAGCCTGGCTTTCCAGGCGGCGCTCTAAAGAGAGCTCGTAGGCTCCTAAGTTGTATGTCACACGAGTTACGGCCTGGCCGTATCGGACCTCAGATCCGCTATTTTTGCTTTTTGCTCGCAATTGGGGGATCTATCGGACACACGATCCGTTAAATCGCGGATATAGCGTAAAATGAAGGCCAAATTCGGTGAATAACGGATCTCTGGTCCGTTAGCATTAAAGAAAAGGTGGTTTTGGTCAAAATAAGGTCCGCTGAGTCCGCTAAAATGGTAAGTAGCTAGTTAGTGCCGTATAAAGTAACGTTCGAACGTAAGCACAACGCCCGAACGTATGTTAAAGCTCAAACTTATGCTAAGGCTCGAAAATATGCCAAAGCTTAAAAGTAAGCTAAAGCTCAGCAGTATGCCAAAGCTCAGACGTATGCCAATGCATGAGCAGCATGCCAAAACACAAGCAGTATGTCAAATCCCAAACGTATGCGAACACACGAGGTGATATGCCATAACTCCAACGTGCCACAACAAAAACAACCCGGCTTGATGGCTCAAGTCGGGTTGTTTAATCAATAGGTTAGTTGTTTAGGTTTCAGTTGCAGTTGCTTACAATGTTATGCGGTTTGTTTTTTGAAAGGTGTGTGGGTGGTGCCGTCGCCTTTCGTTGTTCTGTGCGTCATTTTGTTCCACAGGCCGCGGAGGTAAGGGAGAACCCAATGGTCGAGACCGATTTTACCAGCGTTGGCAGCAGCGACGATGATCAGCACTTCAAGCAGTAACATTTGGGCGTTGGTGCTCACCGTACCCGAGAAGAGGAACGCGGCGTTCATGACCAGCCCCATCAGAGCAGCGAAGGTAGTGAAGGTACCGAGGATCAGGCCGACACCGACGAGGAACTCACCGAGCGGGATGATGAAGTTGAAGAGCTTCACGCCCGGCAGTGCCGCGTGCTCCAGGAACGCTGCCCACCAGCCTTGGACGGCGGGGTGATCGCCGGCTGCTTTGGCAATCGCGCCTTGCAGGAAGCCGCCTGCTTCGAAACCGCCCGTCAATTTACCCCAACCTGCCGTCATCCATTCATACCCGATGTAGACCCTAATGAATGTCAGTAACCACATTGCCACTTTGTTTGTTCTCAGCCAGTTATTAAACATATAAACCACTCCTTAAAAGTATGATTTTCTTTTTATGAAAGCTTCCTTGCCAATTCTCGGATGTTGAAGCTCTGTGATGTTGTTCTTTAGGAAGATGATCATCTCTTTCATGTCTTTATTATAAGTGAAAAAAATCACAATATATGTGATTTAAATCACATTAGTGATAAAAATCATAAAAAACTTAAAATTTGTGAGTTGCAGGGGGAAGTGATAGGTGAAAAGGGGTGGAGAAATAGGAGCAGTATATGCAGAGGCTTAGGAGAAAATACGGGGCGGTGTGGTGGAGATTACCAATATGATACGTGATAGTTAGCATGGTTGTTTAGGGTGTTGTAGGAGTAGGCAAATAAGTAGTAATTAGTTAGTAAGTAATATGCAGTAAGAAGTATGCTGTGCAGACGTGCAGAGTGAGTAAGCAGGGCTTGCCAGTAAGGAAGAAATAAAGCAATTGAGCACAAAGCAAGCAAACCCTGAAGCGTAAGTGCAGCCAGTAAACAGTAAACTAGGAGTAAGTAATAAGCAAATAAGCATGCAGTAGCAGTTAGTAGTGGCCGTAACCAGTAAGTAATAAGCAAAGCTGCATGTAGTAGACGTAAACCAGTAAGTAATGAGCAGAACTGTATGTAGTGGCAGTAACCAGTATGTAATAAGTAAGGCAAAGTGCTCAGATGGCAGAAGAAATAGAATAAAGCAAAAGACATCAAACGGTAAGAAACACACGCACATCCAAATCAATTAGCAGAGCATAACTAGGTTTTACGTTTAAAGCCAGCAAGTAATAAGCAAAGCAATATGCAGTAGACGTAAACCGGAAAATGATAAGAAAAAGCTGCATGGAGTAGGCACATATCTAGTAAGCGATAAGCAAAATAGGAAGTGGTAAATGCCAAACCAGCAAGCGGAGCAGTATATGGTCAGCGAAAACTCAGCAAGCTGTAAGGAGTATACGCAAAGCAGCACCTAGTACCTGAAGCGAGTAGATAATGCGCAACGCATTGGGAGATGACATTCCCTGAACCATGGCTCGTCGTGAATTTATTACTAGGCATGACTGCTTATAAAACACGGATGACCGGTACCGGTGGCCGCGGTCACCCGATGACTTATTGAAAAGGCAAGCAGAAAAAGTACGGATAGAGGAGAAACAGTCAAATCTTACTGTTAGGAAGAAGAAACGAGATGGATTTAGCTATGGGACGGGGAGCTAGGAACGAATTTAGCTGACGAGAAGCGTATGACTGGATACGACCGGATACGATCCAGCTTGAGATTACTTTAAATTACTTTTGAACTCTAATTTACCCTCGCATTCATTTTATATCAGACTGCCTGATTCTGCAGAGGGGAGGAGTCGCTGCTGATTTTCGCTTTGCGCGTGAATTTATTCTGAAGATAAGGCATGAGCCAACGGTCGATGCCGATCTTACCGCTGTTGGCCGCTGAGAGGATGATCAGGAATTCGAGCAGCAGGAGCTGACCGTTGATGCTGATCGAACCGGAGAAGAGGAACGCCGAGTTCATCACCAGTCCCATCAGCGCGGCGAACACGGTGAACGAGCCGAGAATCAGGCCGAGCCCGACAAGGAATTCGCCCAGCGGAATGATGACGTTGAACCATTTGACGCCGGGGAGCGCGGCATGCTGGAGGAATACGGCCCACCAATCTTGAACCGCCGGATTCTCGCCGGTGGATTTGGCGATGGCTCCCTGCATAAATCCGCTCGCATCGAAGCCTCCCGTTAACTTGCCCCAGCCAGCCGACAACCACTTATACCCGACGTACACCCGAATGACCGTCAGCAGCCACATCGCGATTTTGCTGGATTGCAACCATTGAATAAACATCTACACCACTCCTCCAATGAATAATCATTCTCTTTTTTGTTTTCAGATTTTTGCAAATTTGAAATTCATAAGCGCGACGGGAGCCGAAAAAACAGCAACGATCTATATAATGTCGCATCAGCACAAATTATTCATATTTGCAAAAATCTGTATTCAAATACAGTATTCGCATAGGCTGTGATTTGGCATAGGTTCTTGGCATGGAAAAAAGACGATGGAGAACCGGAGTTCTCCATCGTCTTGCATGGATCGTTACGATGTTAAGCTGTGCGTTTTTTCAGACGAGTTGTCGGCGCTTTAGGCTCATGATCGCGGTGCGTCATTTTGTTCCACAGGCCGCGGAGGTAAGGGAGAACCCAACGGTCGAGACCGATTTTACCGGCGTTGGCAGCAGCAACGATGATCAGCACTTCAAGCAGCAGCATTTGGGCGTTGGTGCTCACAGTGCCCGAGAAGAGGAACGCGGCGTTCATCACAAGTCCCATCAGAGCAGCGAAGGTGGTGAAGGTACCGAGGATCAGTCCGACACCGACGAGGAACTCACCGAGCGGGATGATGAAGTTGAAGAGCTTCACGCCCGGCAGTGCCGCGTGCTCCAGGAACGCTGCCCACCAGCCTTGGACGGCGGGGTGATCGCCGGCTGCTTTGGCAATCGCGCCTTGCAGGAAGCCTCCTGCTTCGAATCCGCCCGTCAATTTGCCCCAACCTGCCGTCATCCATTCATATCCGATGTAGACCCGAATGATGGTCAACAGCCACATTGCCACTTTGTTTGTTCTCAGCCAGTTGTTAAACATATAAACCACTCCTTAAATGAGTTTTAATTTTTTTGGATTAACATGATTGCTTGGTTTCTAGTGTCGATGATGTGTGTTCTTGTTGCCTTGGGAAGTGATCACCTTCTCTATGTCTTTATTATAAGTGAAAATATTCACAATACATGTGATAAATATCACAAAGTTGTGAACATTTCAAAATGAACTCCTCGTTTAGGGGATTCTGTACACCGTGGTAAGGCTCCTTGGCGCTGATCGTGGTCAGGCAAGGTTCCCAATACGCAAGGCGCGTGATTCGGGGAAGGCTGCTGCCTGCACACATGACACGTGGTCCGGATTGAACGCCTGCGTGTGGCACGTGGATCGTGGCAAGGTTCTCCGTACGCAAAGGCGCGTGATTCGAGGAAGGCTGCCTGCACGCATGACATGTGGTCCGGAATGAGACACCTGCGGGCGGACGTGGATCGTGGCAAGGTTCCCGTACGCAAGGCGCGTGATTCGGCGAAGGCTCTCGGTACGCACAATACGTACTTCTTAATGAGACTCATGCGCGCGGCACATGGATCGTGGACCGAGGTGTGGTTTCAGTCGCAAGTGCATATTCCCTAGCAAAGTTCCCTCACGCAAGATACGTGGTCCGTGGCGAGGTTCTCGGCACGCAAGGCCGTGGCTGGGAAAGCTGCCTGCACGCATGACATGTGGTCCCGAGCATGTCTGGAGGGCTCTTCGATTGACAAACAGCCGCCTGCTGCTGGATTCATAAAGCGCTGCCAACTCAACGGCGTCAAGGGGAACCATGATCCGAATGTATCCCTTCTTAATACAGACAAAGCACGGATTTTGTGATTAAATGTAAATTAAAGTTGAAACGTCGGTTGGAAATTACGGGTAAATGGTCTGGAAATTTAGGGTAATAAGTAATGGGAGCGTTCATAGGGGGAAACAATATGTTTAGCAAAGGGTCTTTGTCTTTTCGTAATTTCGCGTGGAGGACAAGCTTGTTGTCCATGGCGACAGCATTGCTGCTGTCCGGATGCAGCGGCGGTAAACAGCAGGCGGAGCCAACGCCGGCACCCGTGGTGGAGGCTCCGGTCGAGCAGCCGGTCGAAGTGCCCCAGGAGGAAACCTCTTCTCCATATAAGGCACCTCTGACGGGATTGCCGTTAGAAGCGTCACTGACGCAGCGCCCGCTGGCCGTTATGATCAATAACGCACCGGCTGCTAGGCCGCAGTCGGGTCTCAGTCAAGCGGACATGGTGTATGAAGTGCTGGCGGAGGGAGGAATCACGCGGCTGATCGGTATCTTCCAAAGCCAGAGCGACATTGAGAAGATCGGGCCGATTCGCAGCATCCGACCGTATCTGATCAATCTTGGCGAGAGCTACGGAGGCGTTCTGGTGCATGCGGGAGGAAGCCCGGAAGCCTACAGCATCATTCAGAGGCAAGGCAAGCAGGACATGGACGAAATCGGGAATGCAGGCGCCTACTTCTGGAGAGCCAAGGACCGCAAAGCGCCGCATAATCTGTATTCCAGCGACGAGAAGCTTCGTGAAGGAGCCGCTAAGCTGAATTACGGCAACGATGTGAAGGTGCCAGAGTATACGTTCTATCCGGAGGCGATCGCTGCAAGCGCCGATGGTGAAGAGGGCACTGAACCGGTTGAGGTTGTTTCAGGGGAGGCTGCCGAGAAGGTAGAAATCAAATTTTTATTGGACAGCTATGTCGTGGATTATCAATATGACGGTTCCTCCAACACATACAAACGGTCGATTAACGGATCGCCGCATGTGGACCTCAACGATAACGTTCAGCTGGAGGCCGCGAATGTGATCGTGCTGGGGGCGGACCATAAGGTGCTGGATGACGTGGGCCGGCTTGCCGTGAACGTGCAAGCGGGCGGGGAAGCGATGCTGTTCCAGCGCGGGGAAGTCATCAAGGGGCAGTGGGTACGCGCTGCGGGCGATGCGATCCGTTTCGTGAAGGACGGCAAGGAAGTGCCGCTGGTTCCGGGAACGACATATTTCAACATTGTGCCCAACACGCCTTCTTTTGAAAGCCACGTGACGATCTCGAATCCCTAGAATTCGAGGCAGCGAATCAGCCTGCCGTTTCGGGATAATTTGCACGCATACGGAGATGTTAATAGGCAAGGGAATCGAAGGGATATCCATGCATCCTCTGTTTTGTTAGTTCCTTACATTTTTGAGTGTTACTTTTCTATACACACCCTGCCATGGATGTGATAAGATAGTCAAGGTTGTCTATCTTTTCAGGGCGTTCGCGGCAATTTATCGAAAAAAGGGGTTAAGAGTATGAAAATGAAGAAAAAGGATATATTCTTCCAAACGCTGGAGAATATGGCCGATACGGTGGTACAAGCCGCAGACTATTTTTCGCAGCACGTTTCCAATCTTGAAGATGTGCTTGAATTTGCCAACGAAATGAAGAAGTACGAGTCGCAGTGTGATACCTACACGCATACCATCATTACTGAACTCAACAAAACATTTATTACGCCAATCGAACGCGACGACATCATGGACCTGACAACCAGCATGGACGATGTAATGGACGGATTGGAAGCGACCGCATCCCGTTTCTATATGTATCAGCTGGGCAAGCCTGACGAGTACATGGTGCAGTTTGCAGAGATTCTGCGTCAATCGGCTTATGAAATCCAGAAAGCCATTCATTTGCTCTCCCAGAAGAAACTTCTGGCGATTCGTGAATACACGATCCGCTTGAACGATTTGGAGAACCAAGGCGACGAGCTGCTGCGGATCTGCATCAAGGATCTGTTTGCCACCGTCTCTGACCCGATTCTGCTGATCAAGAAGAAAGAGATTTACGAACGTCTTGAGACGACCACGGACACCTGCGAAGACGTGGCAAATATGCTGGAATCCATCATTATGCGCAACTCGTAAGGGAGTCCTGAACAATGGATACAACGATGTTAGTATTAGTAATAGTTGTTTTTTTGGCGCTTGCATTTGACTTCATCAACGGGTTCCACGATACGGCGAATGCCATTGCAACGTCGGTATCGACCCGGGCCCTGAAGCCGCGGGTAGCCATACTGCTCGCAGCGAGCATGAACTTCGTCGGCGCGATGATGTTCACGGGCGTTGCCAAAACCATCGGCGGCAGCGTCGCGGATCCGACCAAGCTGGATAACGGGATCGAGGTTGTTATTGCAACATTGCTTGCAGCAATCATCTGGAACCTGGTTACCTGGTGGTTCGGATTGCCTTCGTCCTCTTCCCATGCCCTGATCGGGGCATTGGCCGGCGCAGTATTCGTCGGTGCCGGAAGCGACATGCTGAATTACGGCGGATTTAAGGACATCGTGCTCGCGTTGATCCTGTCGCCGATTATCGCGTTCGTGATCGGTTATCTGGTCATGCAGCTGCTCAAGGTCATCTTTGCCAAGCGCAGTCCGCATACGGTGAACAAGGGCTTCCGTACGATGCAGATCTTCACGGCAGCGCTGCAATCCTTCACGCACGGTACCAACGACGCGCAGAAGGCGATGGGTATCATTACCTTTGCTCTCGTGACGTCCGGTCAATTGCAGGAGATGGAAGTGCCCTTCTGGGTTAAAGTCTCTGCAGCAACAGCCATGGCGCTCGGTACGTCGGTAGGCGGCTGGAAGATCATCAAGACCATGGGTACGAAAATATTCAAAATCGAGCCGATCAACGGGTTCGCTGCGGATTTCTCGGCCGCTTCCGTTATCTTCTCGGCAACATTGCTTCACTTGCCGATCAGTACGACGCATGCCATTACGTCGGCAATTCTCGGCGTAGGCTCGGCGAAACGCTTCTCCGCCGTAAAATGGTCCTTGGCAGGACGCATCGTGGTAACCTGGTTTATTACGATTCCGATTACGGCCGTACTGGCAGGAGTCATCTTTAAAATTCTTTTCTAGACATGAATCATTACACATAGAGAAACGGATAGTTGTGGGGCCAATCAGGAATCGATTGGCTTTTTTTGTTTAAAAGAATCGATGGTGCAGGGGAAGGGGACAGCCAATCATGATACGCGTACTGGCGATTACGCCAAGCTATGAACCGGTGACCGGGCTTACGCTGGAAGAGATCCGAATGGAGGACTATGCCTGGATCTGGGCCGATTTCAGCAATCCTACGCCGGAGGAAGCGCGGAAGCTGGAGAGCTATTTTCACTTTCATCCGCTGGCGGTGGAGGATTGCCTGCACGTCCTGCAGCGGCCGAAGCTGGATTATTACGACAACATGCAGTTCTTTGTCCTGCATGCCCTTCAGCCGGATACGCTGCAGGCGGTCGAGGTGGATGTGTTCCTGGCCCCTTCGTTCGTGGTCTCCTTCCACCAGCAGGCGCTGCCGGAAATGGACGAGGCTTGGGAACGCGTGCTCTCGGCTGCCGGCAAGGGGCCGCTGGGCCAGGACGGCCCGAGCTTCACGGCGTATACGATTATGGATAAGCTGGTGGACCAGTATTTTCCCAGCCTGTTTGCCATCGAGGACGAGCTGGCCGAGCTGGAAAGCCAAGGGGAGAAGGATTCGGTCGAGGATCTGATGAATCAGGTCTTCGCGCTGCGTTCAAGGCTGCTCCGCCTGCGGCGCACGGTGGTGCCGATGCGGGATCTGCTGTACCGGATCGTGAACTCGCAGCATATGGAGCATCACGCGCACCATGCTTATTTTTCCGACATTTATGACCATCTGCTGAAGCTGGCGGACATGATCGAGGCGGACCGCGAGATGACAGCGGATCTTCGGGATAGCTACATATCGGTGAATTCGAACCGGATGAATACGATCATGAAGACGTTAACCGTCATCACGACGATCTTCATGCCGCTCACCTTGATCGCCGGGATATATGGAATGAATTTCGAGAACATGCCGGAGCTGGGGTGGCATTACGGTTACTTCTTCGTGCTCCTTCTCATGTTCGTACTGGGCGGCGGCATGGTGTTGTGGTTTATGCGCAGAGGCTGGTTTAAATAAGGAGGTTCTAAGGCGGTAAATACTGTTAAGCCAACGGAAGCAGGGATTCAGCTGGTGGATCTGTGTCGGCCGAAGTTCTGGGTTAGCGGTAGTTTGAAGAGAGATAAAGCGGGGAAGGTTGTCCCATACAAGAAGAGCGAATGCTAAATAGCTGTCGTTTCTTGTTCTTTCGTAAGGGGTAAAGGCTTGCTGAGGAGGGACTGCATATGAAACTCGGGCTCAAACGACATCCCAAGAAGCGTTCATCGCGTCAACCTGACGAGCCTTTGCGTTCCCGGCTGCTGCGCCGGATGCTTCGCTTAGCTTGGAAACGAAAACGAAAGCTCGCCGTCACGAACCGTTACGAGGCGGGCATGGTCATCAGCGAGATCGCCACGGGCCTGCTGTTCATCGCAGGCAGCATCATGATGTTCTATCCCCAGATGAAACGAATCCCGACGGTGCTGTACCTGCTCGGCAGTATTACGATGCTGCTGCGTTCCGGTTTGCGCGGTTCCTATTGGTTCCGGTTAAAATCGCTCGAAAGCGTCGAGAATAAAGAAGCAGGCCCCGAAGGGGATTGGACGCGCTGATGAGGATATATAATTTGAAAAAAGATATGGCTCCAGTCTGAGGGTACAGACTGGAGCCTGCGTGATGTATGAGGGCTCCGTGCATCCCGTTATTATGGGCCCTAACGTATCTGATGGACCCATCCTGACAGATCTGATCTCATTCGCTGATCAGAGCCTGCACTGTTAGCTTAGAATTGCACGGCATATAAAAAAGTGTCGTGGGTGCACCGATTACATAGGTTAACGGCGCCGTCTTTTGCCGGAAGACGATTTGCGCGAGCCGGAGCGGCGTCTGCTTCCCGAGGACCGCCGTCTTCTCGGTCTGTATTCGTAGCCGTCTTCATTCTGATCCGTATAGGCAGTCGAAGACGATCCGCTACCCTTCTTCTTAAGTGCGCCTGCCAGCACGGAGAACATAGGCGCAAGCTGCTGGAAGCCCTGCATGACCTTTTGTACCTTGCCGATGTTGTTGACGATGCCGTCGATGCCGCCCATCCGGTCGATGAGGCCCTTGATGTCGCTCATATTGTTGACTCCGAGCCCGCCAAGGAGTTTGCTTAATCCACCGCCGCTGCCGCCTCCTCCGCCGAGGAGACCTGCCAGCCCGCCGCCGCCGGAATTCGAGGAGGGAGCGAGAGCCGAAGCCGAAGCCTCCAAATCCGTTACGCCGTCGGTATATGGATATAACGCCGTTTCACCGACTTCCGGATAATCGCTGTATGGCGTGATGCCAGGGTACGGTGTTGGATCCTGCGGCAGTGATTCATATGAATTGAGGGAGCGATGGTTATTCGTGGGTCGGCGATGATAATAGTGAGAATGACGCGTCATGATATCACTTTCCTTTTTGAGTTAAGATACTATACTGTATGATACGGGCGGGCGATGGGTTTAGGCGGATGTCCCGATTTTCGGGATAGGAGCGGAATCGGGCGATGGCCCAGGAAGATTTTAGCGTGCCTCTTTCGGACGTGAATGAGAGCGTTTATGCGGGATGAGTCCCCCTAAGGGGTGGTCGTCCTGTAGTGCGTGAAATCGTTAATGCTTGAAAATACTATATCCGCTCGGGTACAATGGGAGTGCGAGTGTTATACACACAGTAACAATAGGGGATGATCATCCAGTGCAATTAAAGAAGCTAAATGATAAGAGCATCGATCAATTATTCGAAGCGATATTAACCCTGGACAGCGTGGAGGAATGTTATGTATTCTTCGACGATCTCTGTACCGTGAACGAAATTCAATCCTTGTCGCAGCGGCTGGAAGTGGCGCGCATGCTGGGCAAGGGATGCACATACAACCAGATTGAAGCAGAAACGGGAGCCAGTACCGCCACGATCTCGCGCGTGAAGCGCTGTCTGAACTACGGCAATGACGGTTACAAAATGACGCTGGAGCGTCTGGGACGTTAATTCATGACGAAGCCGGGTGTGCTGGTCATCAGTCATGGCTCACGTGAACGGAAATGGGTGTCGCTTGTGGACGAGGCCGTCCACGAACTGGCATCCCGTATGGATAAACCGGTCGTATCTTCGTACCTGGAATTGGTAGAGGGCCGTCTGATTCAGGACGGCATCACGGTCTTGGAAGACCAGGGTGTCACCGACATTGTGGTCATTCCTCTATTTGTCTCGTCCGGCAGCACACATGTCGACGAAATAGCTTATGCTATAGGAGCGAAGGCCGTTCCGGACATGGAGACGGACCTGGCGCCGTTTCGGGTTCGGTCCCGGGTTCATTTCGGTACGCCGATGGACGACGATCCCGAGATTGCGGCTATGGTATGGGATAAGGTGAAGGAGCTGTCCGCGAACCCGGCGAAGGAGGTCATTCTCCTCGTCGGACACGGCAGCAGGCATGATCTGTTTCGCAGCCGCTGGGAAAAGGGTATTAACTCTTTGGCACAGCGAGTTAGCGAGGTAAGCGGAACCGGCGCGGATTATGCCTTACTCAGTCCCGGCGATGTGCGGGACAAGGTGACAGCATGGATGGAGCGCGGCTGCGATGTGATCGTAGCTCCGCTTTTTTTGAGTGAGGGGTATTTTACGGAGAAGGTAATACCCGATCGGCTTCAGGGGCTGGAATGCCGGTATTCCGGCAGAACCTTGCTTCCGCATCCGCTGCTGCCGCAGTGGATGGAGTCGCAGGCCAAACGTCTTCTTCAATCCTTGAAATCATAAGTAGGTGGCGTATCGTTAATGAGAAATGCAAGGTTAATCTATAACCCAACCTCCGGCCGGGAGGAAATGAAGCGTCGGCTTGCTGATATATTGCACCGTCTGGACAGTGCTGGCATCGAAACCTCCTGTCATGCAACGACCGGAGAGGGGGATGCGACTCGCGAAGCGGCGGATGCCGTCGAGCGCGGGTACGATCTTGTGATCGCGGCCGGCGGAGACGGCACGCTCAATGAGGTCATCAACGGGATGGCCGGCAGGGATAACCTCCCGCCGCTGGGCATATTCCCGCTGGGGACCACGAACGATTTTGCGCGGGCGCTCGGCATCTCGAAGAACTGGGAGGAGTATTGCGATCTGGTGATTCGGGGCGAGACGCGTCCGATTGACGTCGGCAAAGCGAATGATCGTTACTTCATCAACATCGCGGGCGGCGGTACGCTGACGGAGCTTACGTATGAGGTGCCAAGCAAGCTGAAGACGATGATCGGGCAGCTGGCGTATTATTTGAAGGGGATCGAGAAAATGGTCAGCCTGACGCCGCAGGAGCTCATCATCAACGCCAGCGGTCATCCGGCGATCCATGACGAATTCATGGTGTTCCTCATTGCGAACAGCAACTCGGTCGGCGGCTTCGACAAAATCGCGCCGGGCGCGAGCATCGACGACGGCTTGTTCGACGTCATTGCGCTTCGCAAGTGCAATCTGGCGGAGTTCGTGCGTGTGGCTACACTTGCCCTACGCGGTGAGCATATCAACGACAAGCGAGTCGTGCATTTCCGCACCGACTATATGGAGGTCGTCTCTCCGGGACCGGTTCAGCTGAACCTGGACGGCGAGTTCGGCGGCGTTCTGCCGGGCACGTTCCGCGTCCTGCCGCAGCATTTGCGGATTTTTGGCTGAGATGATGGATGGTAGAGATGCGGAAGGCAGGCATGGGGCGCGCGTAAGGCGTGATGGCTGCTGCCGATGGCTCAGCGGGGACTGATCGCATTAGCGATGGATAGGCGATTATGGCGATGGGCCATGGAACGAGATGGAACAGGCCGAGGATCGCCGCTTAGGCTCCAGGCTCTTGTAAGTAAATGATTGGATTTGCAGGCTGAATGGATTGAATAACATACGAGGCTCCCGTATAATGATGGACGTGAGCTTGTGCGCTAAGCTCCCTTGGGGGAGCTTTTTGTTGTTTAAGCGAATGAAGGTTAACGGAAGATCATCCGCTATTAAGTGCGTGTTCAAAAAGGTCGGTTTTCAGCACCGAGAAGGTTGGATGAAGCTAGGGACTGAGGAGTGGAGCGTACGCTTGAGTACGTGAGCACCGGAAGGCCCGGCTGAATTCAAGATTCGATGTCGAGTGGCTTCCTGATTCACCTTCGTGTTAGATATAGAATTTATGAGTTATCAGTGGAACTGATGAAATTCTATATCGCAAGAAAACCTACTTATGCATCGCGGTCGCTCATCCTTGAAGTGGCCTCGATATAGGTTTTCTTATCAAAAGCGAGCTTTTTGAACAACTTCTATTATGGATGGTGTTCCGATTGGGAATATAGAGTGGTAAGGGACAAGTTGAACGGAAAGAAGTGAACAGCACATCATGAAGAAGAACCGCAAGGGAAGCGACACGCGCCGCAGCGGCAAGCCGGCGGCTTCGGCGGCCCTCCTGGACCTGCCGGTGGCCAAGAACGACGAGGTCGTGATCGATATTATAGGAATGAACCATGACGGGGAAGGGGTCGGCCGTGCAGAAGGCTACACCCTGTTCGTTCAGGGCGCCCTGCCGGGCGAGAAGGCACGGGTGAAGGTGCTTAAGACCAAGAAGCAGTATGGCTACGCCAAGCTGCTGGAGCTGGTCCAGCAGAGCCCCAATCGCATCGCGGCCCCCTGCCCGATCTACGACCAATGCGGCGGCTGCCAGCTGCAGCATATGAATTATGCCGGCGGTCAGCTGGAGTGGAAGCGCCAGCTGGTGGTGGACAACCTGGAGCGGATCGGGAAGCTGCGGGTGGTGCATGAGGCGAAAGATGCTGGAGCGACGCGTGCGGGCGATGAGCGGAGTGGCACAGATGGTGGAGGGGACATTGCTGAAACCAATGGGGCGAATCCTGCCGTGTCCAGCATTGATTCAGATCAAGAGGGGATTCTCGTGCGTCCGACACTCGGTATGAGCGAGCCTTGGCGCTACCGCAACAAGTCCCAGGTGCCGATCGGCGTAACGGAAGGCGGCCTGGTCGGCGGTTTCTACGCCCGGGGCAGCCACCGGATCGTGGACATGGAGACATGCCTCATCCAGCATGAGCAGAACGACGAGGTCGTCAGCCGCGTCAAAGCCATCGGTAGGAAATTAGGCATCACCGCCTACAATGAAGAGACAGGTCAGGGCCTGCTTCGCCATGTCGTGGTGAAGATCGGTTTTGCTACCCGAGAGATGATGATTGTGCTCGTCACGAATGGCGAGCGGATACCGCGCGTGAACGAGTGGATCTCTGCGATCCGTGAAGAGCTCCCTGCCGTGGTGAGTGTTTGCCAGAACGTGAATACACGTAAAACGAACGTGATTTTCGGTGATGTGACTCGCGTCTTGTGGGGTCGTGAGGTCATCCATGATTATATCGGCGACGTGAAGTTCGCCATTTCCGCACGTTCCTTCTATCAGGTGAACCCGGCTCAGACCGAAGTGCTGTATGGCAAGACGGTGGAGTATGCAGGATTAACCGGGGAAGAGACCGTGATCGACGCCTATTGCGGCATCGGGACGATATCCCTGTTCTTGGCCCAACATGCCAAGAAGGTGTATGGGGTCGAGATCGTGAAGGAAGCTATCGAGGATGCACGTGCGAATGCCGAGCTCAATGGTATGAAGCATGTAGAGTTTGAAGTCGGCGCGTCCGAAGACGTGATTCCGCGCTGGAAAGAGCAGGGCATCGAGGCGGATGTCATCGTCGTCGATCCGCCACGTAAGGGCTGTGATCCGCGATTACTGGAGACGATCCTTGAGATGAAACCGGAGCGCGTAGTTTATGTGAGTTGTAATCCGTCCACGCTGGCAAGGGATTTGCGGGTGTTGGAGGATGGCGGGTATCGGACAGTGGAGGTTACGCCGGTGGATATGTTTCCGCATACGGTGCATGTGGAGAGTGTTTGTTCCTTGATATATAAGGGTTTTGAGTGAGTGGCAAGGGGAGTTGGGGACGAAATGGGGGCGCTAGCGATTTCGCGTCCCCATTTGTTTTTGCGGTGCTAGAATTGTCAGTAGCCGTTGTAAACTGGCGTAGCACTTGACTAAGTGAGGCCGTTTAAGATTATTCGCGGGGGAACCATACCATAAGTGACGGCGAAAAATTAGGGTGAGCTTACTGTTGTTGTAGTAGTTATTAGCTATTTGTTTTCAACTGATTATAGTAGGAGCGATAATGCCAATGGCTGACCTAATAATCTCAAATAACAATGTCCCTATCGAATCAACCGAGAACCCGATTGTATTCATATCTGATTTGCATTTTGACTATACGAAAAGAAAATTCAAGGCAAAAGCAGCTTCGCAAATGAATAGTGATTTTATTTCATTTATAAAGGAACGGTATGCTGACAGCATATTATGCTTGGCAGGAGATTTTTTCGATAGCTATAAAAAAACACTTTCGTTTGTGAAAGAGCTAGAGGAAAAACAAATAGTGGGTTTTTTCGTGCTTGGAAATCACGATTACTGGAACAACGGTACAAAGAGTATTATAGATATTATCAATCTGTTTTCCGATGAAACACAAGATAATCAATATTTAAAATTTCTTGTTACTGGCCGCAAATACTATTTTAACGATATTTGTGTTATTGGAGATACTGGTTGGACGAGTTTTCGGCGTGGAAAGCGCCAAGTAACGTTGAAGCAGTTTATGGGTCTTCCCGATGCCAAAAAGGTAAAGGATTTTAGCCCTAAAAAGATTATAGCTTTACACGATGAGTGGGTGTCTTTCGCTAACGATGTATTAAACAATGAAGAAAAGGTATTGATAGTTACCCATTTCCCAATGGTTGATTTCACGAAAGAAGATAAAGACTGCTGGTGGAGTTCAACAACTGTACTCAAAGGTGACAATAGTTGGCGAATATTCGGACACACCCACAGAAGTGAACAGCAATACAACAATATTTCATCACAGCGTGGATACAACAATAATGATGCGGAAGATTTGGAACGAAAAGGGATTAAGCAGTACTATCCCCATCACTTTGGAAAATTGGAAAAATCCGTTGACCAACATAGTATTATTGTTTCGAGTAATTTTGAGTCCATATCAAAGTTCCACTCCCCTATCGTTGTGTCGAACGCCAAAAATGAATTGGGATTAGTTTCAACTGTAAAACGAAGAGGGTATAGGCGGTGCGCTGCAAACAAGCATAATTTTGCAGTTCTCGCCAATTCACCAGAAGCTTATCTTGAAAGTGTAAAAGTGATAACTAATGGGAATTTAAGAGATACATATATTGGATATATTTTTTCTGGGCGTATATCCAGTCAAGTGGTAAAAGCTATTTATCACTCAATTGCAATCATAGAAAGTGGAGACTTTTCAGACGTAAGGGCTTTTATTACTGCCGCTGTAATAACTGGATATGTTTTTAACAGAATGCCATTCCTTATTGAAGGAATGCGTCCATTGGATGACTACGATGTGGTGAGATTTTGGCTAATGCTATTAACAATAAAACATTATGGAATTGACATGGAGTCAATTAATAATGTGCGAAGTGACAACAAGAACCTTATCACATTTTGCAACGTTGATATGTATTTGCCAGCAGTAAACGACTTGTCGCTCAACGCAGATGAGGTACAAATGTTGATGCAGAAAACGCCGTTGCTGCCTCGACCAGGCGCATTATTAGAAAATCAAAATACTTAAATGTGCCGCTGTAACGTCCGAAACCAGCTCGTGCGCCGTGATGAAATGGACGGTTGCCTTTTCAGGCAGCGCGGAGAACCGTACCATAAGTGACGGCAAAATTTTTAAAAAGCTTGATTCAAGAGTGTTTACAAGAAACGGAACGCAATGGTACCTTAAACCTATTGGGTGGTAGTTTGAATCTCAAAATTGAGATCGCAAAGTTTATATGAAGGGGTGTTACTAATGAAGGCTAAAACAATCGTGTTGTTTAACCACAAGGGTGGAGTAAGTAAGACAACAACAACTTATAATCTAGGTTGGAAATTAACCACACTTGGTAAGAAAGTACTTTTGGTTGATGCAGACCCTCAATGTAATTTGACCAGCCTATTATTAGGGGACTATTTCGATGATTTTTATACTAAGGAACCTACCAACTCTGAGAATTTAAAAGATGCTGTGAAAGTAGCTTTTGAGGGTAAACCAAGGCCGATTTCAGCTATTGATTGCTTTGTTCCCCACAACAATCCTAATTTATTTCTTATTCCTGGTCACATGGATTTATCAGAATATGACCCATCGTTAAGTCTAGCTCTAAACAGTAATAATGCAATTTCAACCTTACAAAATCTTCCGGGTTCTTTTTATGAACTTATAAGACTTTGCTCGGAAAAATATGATATCGACTACGTTCTCATTGATATGAACCCAGGCCTAAGTGCAATTAATCAGACTTTTTTTATGTCTTCTGATGCGTTTATCATTCCTACAAATCCTGATCCGTTTTCAATAATGGCACTTAAGACACTGAAGACCGTGCTACCTCGGTGGAAAAGATGGTCTCTTCAATCAAGGGATATATTTAAGGATGCTTCGTATCCCTTGCCTAGTACCGAAATGAAGTTTATTGGTGAAATAGTACAAAGGTTCAATCTAAGAAATCAAAAAGCCGCTCGACCATATCAGGGTAAAATTGAGGAAATAAAAACATACATTGAAAGTGAGCTTGTGCCAGAACTCGAAAAACACTCAATGACGTATGATATCTCGGAACTAGTACGTAGCGGTAGACTCGAGAACCATTGTATGGCCGAGATACCGGAATTTGGATCATTACTACAAAAAGCCAATATCGCAATGGTTCCAGTGTTCGCCTTGACAGATCAGCAAATAGGAGAAACAGGGCTAGTTTTAGATCAGATGGCTTCGAACCGGGACAGATTTAATCACACTTTTACTAATATGGCTAATGTTGTTTTGGAGCTTGTAAAATGAATTCATCATTAGAGCTGTTTAAATCAATTTTAGAAGATACCAAGAATACAAGAGCATTGTATCAATTCTTAAAAAATGTGGTGAAACCCCCATATGATTATTCAGATTTATTAAGGTGGCAGTGGGCACAGTCTGTCTCAGCTCTTGATAAGTTAATACATGATTTGGTTAGGGTAGGCATGGTTGAATCTTTTATAGGAATTCGCCCCCCAACCCCCAAGTTTCTTGGCTTTGGTTTTACATTAGACACACACTTACAATTTCTTCAAAATGATGCATCTGCAACATATCTATTTGAACAAATGGTTACACAGAAGCATGGTTATTTATCTTTTCAAGAGCCTGACAAAATATCAGATGCGTTATCAAACATTTGGAATGAGCACCATAAGTGGCAAAAGATATCTGCAGAACTTGGATTAAATGAAAGTTATACTAAAACACTTTTAAAAAACATTTCTATTCGCCGTAATCAAATTGTACATGAAGGTGATTACTCTAACAGTTTGTTACAGCGACAGCCAATTAGTGAAGAAGATGTCGATACTGTAATAGACTTTATTGAGAAATTAGGAGAGGTAATTTATTGTCTGGTAGAATTAAAAGATGATTAATTCGACTAATAATATTTTCGTGTTATTGGCTCTATCAGACTTCATATCCACTTGGGATATGATAAATATTAGGAAACTACAGCGAATGTCCTCCATGTGCTGTCGATCATCATAAATCTACACTGATTATAAGTAGGAGAGGCTTCTTATATAAAATAAAGGTAACTTTGATTTTCATATTTCATCTAAGCATAATTAAGGGAATTTAATGAGGTAGTGAACGAATACTGCCACATCTAAAGATTTATCACTATTAATTATTCCACACATATCGAAGGTATTTCTTTGTTAGTTACGAATTGATACAGGATTATAAATCCCTTTTTTAAAAAGGTTTATTCGATGATACGACCAAACCTGCTTAAACGCCGGTTAGGTCTCCTTCTTTCGTAATTTAATATTCCTTGATATCCTTATTATAAGGAAGGCCAATGATTCGCAACACGTGATATCGTTTAACGGAATAGATACGACTTCATAATGGGTGATCAGGGAGTTTACATTGATTCAAAGGGTAAAGTACATCAGTACTGGAAGAACCACAGAATCGAAGGCGGCTGGGATCTGGCAGAGGGAATATTCACTTGGAATACAAAGACCAATAAGTACAAGGGTTCAGGAAAATACGTGCGACAGAGTTAATCCTAAGGAGATACATCAAATGGAATAACTAATTCATCAGGCAATGGGTGGGTATAATAAAAGGCGGCTGTATTTAGCCGCTCCATCATTGAGTATTCCTGTAATTTGTTATCACTGTCTACTCGTCACATGTGGAGTGTTGCGCATTGTTAGTGCGTTAGGTGTAGAACGCAATTAAAGTCATCTCAAAGCTTAAATAGTCGTACTAAAGCCTAAAAAGTTGTGTAACGAACCGAGCGAAATTCAGGGATTCACTCCTGTTTCTCCTCGGTTTTTTTATTGAATCCTTCCCACCTTCATTTTTCCACAGTCTTTCTTCTGTTTTTAACAGACTTTAATTGCCTTTTTGGTCCCGATCTTCATATCCTCCTACCGTATCATTAAAAAATTGCGGAATTAATTTAGAAAATGGAAATAAAGTAAGATTATAGTACAGCAAAAACCTGTGGAATGTCTCATGGGAGCGCTACAGATACATAAAGAAACAAGGAGGTTTGAAAATGACTAATAAAAGGTTTTCATTTAAGCCCTTATCACTTTTGCTAGTTCTAGTAGTATTTCTATCCACATTTTGCACAGCCTTACCGTCAGTAAACGCAGCCGCTAGAGGGGCATGGGCTCCAAATACCGCATATGCAGTAAATGACACAGTAACCTATAATGGAAGCACTTATACCTGTCTTCAGGCACATACTTCTCAAGTAGGTTGGGAACCGTCCAATGTCCCTGCTTTATGGCAGAAAGGCGGTAGCGGCGGAACTACACCACCAACCACACCACCGACAACGAACGGAGTAACATTCTATGCAGATATAAACTATGGAGGAAAAGCAGTGACACTCGGGATAGGCAATTATACACTGTCTCAGTTGAACGCAAACGGAATTCCGAATGACTGGATGTCGTCTCTTAAGGTTCCAAGCGGTTGGACGGTTGAAGTATATGAGAATGATAATTTTGGAGGAACCAAGTGGACCTTTACTTCAGATTCTTCCTGGGTTGGCAGCACGATCAATGACAAAATGTCATCGGTCAAGATTTATACGGGTTCACCACCTCCTACAGTAACTAAGCCTGCCGAGGTTCCAAGCCATATATGGACATATGCCATGAATGCGGACAATGCCTATGGGAAAGGCGGAGATTTTGCTTTATTGTTATGTGCCGTTATCAAAAAGGAAAGCAGCTTTGGAGCCGGTTTACCAGGTAGTCCATCGGCCGGCGACGGATTGATGCAGGTAGAACCAAACACACGCAATGCGTATTTATCTCAATTCAGCTCAAAATTTGGCCGTGCGTATAATCATAGCAGTGAACAAGATCAGGTATATCTGGGCGCGTTGATTTTAAATGAGAAGATTACGAAGTTTGGAAATATCTACAACGGATTATTGCACTACAACGGTGGAGATAATTGGTATCCGGGAGCTACGGATTCTTATGGCCGTCCGATTCTGGCAGATCAATATGCAGATGCAGTTTACGCTACTTATAAGGGCTATGGCGGTAAGAATTAAGGTGTTACATTGATATGTAAATTGAAAAATAGCGAGACGTGAAAGGATTTTCTTGTTGAGTGGAAGCGGCTTATTTAATTTGAAAGGGCATGAGTTACCAAGCAGATCATTGTTTGCATAACCCATGCCCTTTTTCCTTTATCAGGTTTTTTTCGAAGAAAGATCGAGGAAAGATCGAGGGAAAACCTTCTATCAATAGTAAGTATTCGTCCCATGTGGAGTGCCTAATATTAAAGGTTCGCAAAGGAATAGATGAGATGCGGCAGGTAGTATTCTTTTGTCAAAACTGAGCCCATTTAGTGCCGGAGCATCACATGAATCCATGAATCAAGAGAACGCCCCTTCAACTTCAGGGGCGTTCTCTTTTTTATAATGTGAGCATTTTGCATAATTCCGTTTTTGTGTAACAGACAGCAGAAATCAATAGCCCCAGACTACTAAGTGACTCGATTCTAAAAATGGGCAGACCAGCAGAATTTCATCAGTTTCAATTTTTAAGCTGCCGTTTGTTGTTTTCTAGAAACAATGGAAAGAGCGGATACGAGCAGCACGATGGCATTCAAATACTGGTGAGTCGTTACTTTCTGGATGCCCCAGACATGCATGCCATCAGCCGAAAGATAGGTTTTCATTCTGGAGTTGCATCGTTCCACACTTGTACGCTTGTTGTAAAGCTCCTTCCAGCGTTTTGTATCTCGATGAGGGCTGCAGTATCGCCGAAGATCGTCCTTCGCATCCACCTTGACGACCATACCATAGTTGGAAGTCGAGCAAGCCGCCATGCCTAATGGGCAGTCGACTTTGCCCGTGGCATGAGGACAACGGAACTTCAAGTAATCGCCGTCAGCACCCCAGTAAGTCATGGCGAACCCCATCGAGCAACATGGCGTTCCGGTTGCTGTCATCCCGGCAGGAGGTTCTTTCTCTCCTCGGGGGTTCAGAGGGATGATGGCTTGCGCTTTCACGTTTCGAGCGGCTTCGTAAACTTTCATTTGATCGTAGCCCGCATCGAGCATAAAGAATTTCGCGCTCGTTTTGGCAGCTACCTTCGCAATCAGACCAGGTGCCATTTCTCCGTCATTGACATGTGCGGGCGTGACTTCTAGTGCTAGCGGAAGTTCGCTTTTCGTGTCAACAGCTAGGTGGAGTTTGTATCCGAACCAAGTGACTTTGTGGCCGAATGAATCGAACTTTGCGCCCCAGTTGGCATCGCCGGTCTGCTCACTTTTGCGCTTGGGTTGCTTCTTCTCATAAGCATGGATGGCGGCGCTGTCGATCGCAATGTGGCTGCCGTCGATGATGCCCTCTTGCTGACAGAGGTTGACCAGATTCTCGAATAGCTGCTGTGCCAATTTTTTCTTTGTCAGTTCGGCGAAGACCCGGCTTAGCGTAGAAATAGACGGTGCTTTGCGATCTAATGAAAGTCCACACTGATAGCGAAATCGAAGATCTGTTTCCAATCGATGATGCAAGCCAGTAAACGTTTGAATATGCTCAAGCGGCGCAGCCAAAAGTGCACGAAGAATTCCTTCTCTACAGTGCCCGTCAGCGCCACGGGGTGAACGACTTCTCAATTGCTTGGCATAAGGGCGAAGATCCAAGACGCTAAAAAAAATGGGCAATCGATCTTTTGATTGCATTTTTAACAGATCCTCAAAGGAAAATAGACTTTCTTGGAGAATATACAAGTGACTTCACTTCCTCTCGGAGTTTTTGGGTTTGGTCACTTGAAAACTTCTCCAAATTGGGGTGAAGTCCCTTTTTTATGTTTGAAAATCCTTGTGTATCAAGGGCTCAGATTAATGCAAAATGCTCAATGTAGATACTTTTCAAAAAAACGATTTTCTGAACTTGATATGTCGGTCGCCGTAAGAATTATACAAGAGCAACCACAATGTATATCAAAAAGATTCATCCCTTATATGTTTTTTATATTTTTAATAAAGATAGCTGCATGCTAACATATACAAATGCAGATTGAGGGGGGACTGTTATTCAGTTTCCGATTCACGGTTTTTATCCATTCGATATAGGTGGTCCTAAATGTTAAAGAAGTCAGCGTTTCCATTACTACTGCTCAACATGTTTCTCGCTAATCTAAGTATGGGTCTTGTCATTCCAATCATACCGGAACTTCTTGAGCAGTTTAGAGCAAACGGACAGGCCGCGGGCTATTTGGTCTCCTGCTTCGGCTTGACCCAGTTTCTGTTCTCACCCCTTGCAGGTAATTTGTCAGATCGATATGGCCGTAAACCCATGATTATCATAGGTTTGATCTTGTTTGCCATCTCCAACTTGCTCGCAGCGTTCGCGGGAGATCTAACTTTATTATTCGTATCGCGGTTAATTGGCGGAATAGGCTCAGCAGCCTTAATCCCGTCCATCATTGCTTATATTGCCGACATTACAGCAGATGAGCAGCGCAGCAAGGCCATGTCATGGTTAGGTGCGTCGATGACATCCGGGTTTATTATTGGTCCGGGTGTCGGCGGATTGCTTGCGGAATGGGGCATTAAGATGCCCTTCTATGTATCCGCATGTGTTGGGCTGCTGGCTATGGTTTGCAGTCTATGGGGATTACCTGAATCGCTGTCGGCGGACCTTCGCCGGATGCGTCGTCAGGTGAAGGAGAAGAGCGAGAATGTATTCCGGCAAATCGTGCTTTCGGTTCGGTCTCGCTATTTTGTCCTGTTGCTCATCGTGTTCGCCATGACCTTCGGTTTAACGCATTTTGAAGCGATTTTCCCGCTTTTTGTCGTACAAGTCTACGGATTCACGACACGTCAGATCGCTATGTTGCTTACCGTATGTTCGCTCATCGGCACGTTGAACCAACTGTTGTTTACCGACCGGATCACACGACGATTCGGAGAAAAACGAATCATCGTTGCCATGCTGTTGTTATCCGCAGTATCCCTTGTATTCTTATTATTCTCAGGCCATTTCTACTATATCATGGTAGTCACGATGTTGTTCTTTACGTTCAATAATATATTGCGTCCCACGATTAATACGCTGCTGTCCAGAGTGGCCGGGGATGAACAGGGGTTTGTTGCAGGGATGAATAACGCTTATACGAGTCTCGGTACGATATTTGGACCGATGCTGGCAGGTATTTTGTTTGAGGTCCACTTTAACTTGCCCTATCTGTTTGGCGGATTCGTACTGCTAGTGAGCAGCATTTTCACGGGAAGTCGATTGAGAAATATACGATCTGTTCAACGCGGCTGATGTGCACTCATCCTCCACAATAACAAGAACAGTTGTCATTGCTGGACAGACGCGTTGGCAAAAAGTGAATCTTAAACATGAGCGAGATAATGAAGTTAAAGAATCCCATTTTGCAGTTTTTTATGAACTACGGCGCAGGACGCTATGAAAAATTACTGAATCTAAGAAAAAGAATGCCCTCACCGGGGCATTCTTTTTCTTAGGCACCAAGGAACATCTTCATGTCATATTCCACATTGGTAATGCCGCCGATACCGAAGTTTTCTACGAGGACTTTGGCAACGTTAGGCGACAGGAATGCAGGGAGCGTAGGGCCCAGATGAATATTTTTGACGCCAAGATAAAGCAGGGCAAGCAGCACGATCACCGCTTTTTGCTCATACCAAGCAATGTTATAGGAAATCGGCAAATCATTAATATCCTCAAGGCCGAATACTTCCTTCAGCTTCAATGCAATCACGACGAGGGAGTAAGAATCATTGCATTGACCAGCGTCCAGGACCCGCGGAATACCGCCGATTTCGCCTAGATCCAGTTTATTGTATTTGTATTTGGCACAGCCTGCCGTTAGAATGACCGTGTCTGTTGGAAGTTCAGTCGCAAAATCGGTGTAATAGCTGCGGGATTTCATCCGTCCATCGCAGCCGGCCATGACGAAGAAGCGGCGGATCGCCCCGGATTTCACGGCATCGACGACTTGATCGGCTACGTTCATCACAGCGGCATGAGCGAAACCGCCGATGATCTCACCCGTTTCAAGCTCCTTTGGAGCCGGGCATCCTTTCGCTTGCTCGATTAGTAGGGAGAAGTCTTTGGGAGCACCGTCTGTTCCTTCTGGAATATGGCGGACACCCGGAAACCCGGTGTTGCCTGTTGTATAGATACGGTCCTTATAACTGTCTTTCGGCGGAACGATACAGTTGGTCGTCATTAATATCGGTCCGTTAAAGGCTGCGAATTCGCTATTCTGCTTCCACCACGCATTCCCGTAATTGCCTACAAAATGCTCATATTTCTTGAATGCCGGATAATAGTGGGCAGGCAGCATTTCACTGTGCGTGTACACGTCCACGCCGGTTCCTTCCGTCTGCTTCAGCAGCTCCTCCAAATCCTTCAGATCATGGCCGCTGATGAGAATGCCGGGCCGGTTGCTTACCCCGATATTGACCTTCGTAATTTCCGGATTTCCGTAAACCGAGGTGTTCGCTTCATCCAGCATCGCCATGGCGTTTACGCCGTATTTGCCGGTTTCCATCGTCAAAGCGACCAGATCCTGCACTTCCAGGCTGTCGTCAAGCGTGGCGGCAAGCGCACGGCGCATAAAACGGTTTAATTCGTGATCATCCTTCTCCAGATGCAGCGCGTGGTACGTATAAGCAGCCATCCCCTTCAAGCCGTACGTAATCAATTCGCGCAGCGAGCGGATGTCTTCATTGCGGGTCGAGAGGACACCCACCGTACGTGCTTTTTCATCAAAAGCAGCTTCGTTATCCGCTTGCCAGACGGCGGCATCAGGGAGATTGGCGGTTCCTTCCGGATATTGTTCGTTATAATAGGTGCGCACCTCGCCGCGGAGCTCGATCGCTTCCCGGATTCTTCCCACAAAAACCTCGCGGTCAAAGTTGGCGTTCGTAATCGTGGCAAACAAGGAGTCCATCATAAACAGCGATACGCGCTGTTCAAGCACCTCCGGCAGCCGGACATCCAGACTGAGAAAAGAGATGCCTTTCAGCAGATAAATCAGCAAATCCTGCAGGTTAGCCACATCATGCGGTTTGCCGCATACGCCGACAATGGTGCAGCCTGTTCCTTTGGATGCTTCCTGACATTGAAAGCAGAACATGGACGGCTGATGCTGTAAGGTCTCTTGGGCGTTGTTATTCATAATTTCTCCTCCAATTTCGTGATTATTTGTCGTAAGGTCAGTATAAGATTGCCTCGCAATTGGACTGTTGAAGACAGTATACTTCGCTCCCACAACCGACATAGTGATTGGAATCACAATTTCTTGAGTAGTGAGTTTAATCACAAACCCGGTCCGTTTCTTCTTTTAAACTGGAATTAATGACCTAAGAAGAAATGAGGAGAGAACATGTCGATTTTGCCTCAAAAGAATGAACTGGGATTTTTCGAGATCCGTCTCGAATCCATCGGCGGGCTTGGCGCCAATCTGGCCGGAAAAATGCTGGCCGAAGCCGGGGTTACCGGCTCCGGACTTAACGGCTCGAATTTTTCCAGCTATGGTTCGGAGAAAAAAGGGTCGCCCGTGAAGAGCTTCGTAAGGTTCTGCGATTCCGAGGTGGAATCCGCGATCACAGTCCCATTGAGCAGCCGCATGTCGTCGGCGTATTTCATGAAGCCTTGTATAAGACGATCGATGTCATAAGCGGATTACAGCCTGATGGAACGGTGCTTGTGAATACGGCGCGAGCGCTGTCCGAAGTGGCCGTTGATTTGAACATGACCCAGGGAACGCTGGCCGTCGTTGATGCGCTGAACATTTCCGTTGAGGAAAAAACCAAAGTGAATACGGCCATGCTGGGGGCTTTGTTCCGGATTTGCAGCTTCCTGAACCCGGACGATATGCGGCAGGTGATACGTTCAACATTTGAGAAAAAGCTGCCCCACCTCGTGGAAGCGAATGTGCGGACCTTTGACAGAGGATATAACGAAGTCCGGTTCCTTTCCTTGGAAAACGGCTCAGAGCTTATAGACCGAATCGCTTTCGCAAGACCGCAGCCGATTCTCGGATATGAAACGCAGGAGCTGGGCGGGATTCTGAACGTTACGGCGAACAGTGTCCTGAAGGATCTTAGCGGCTCCCGGCAGGGATATTTGCCAGAATACAAGATCGAGGACTGCATTCACTGTGCCGCCTGCGATACGGTATGTCCGGATTTCTGCATCGTGTGGGAGACGAAGCCGGATAAGCGCGGGAATATGCAGATGTTTATGAAAGGTATCGATTATCAGTATTGCAAAGGCTGCCTGAAGTGTATCGAAGCTTGTCCGACCACCGCTTTGGCTGCCATGTTAGAAGAGCCGCATTATGCGGAGCAGCACCGTGTGCGGCAATCATTTCCCTATTTAACTGCGGAGGGAGTCCGATCATGAATATGCAAATTCAAGAAACAACGGAGAATAAGCTGGCGGCCGCTCAAACGGAAGTCTTCGAATCGGGCAACGAAATGGCTGCCATGGCGGCTGCCCAGATTAACTATCACATGATGGGTTATTTTCCGATTACGCCTTCTACGGAAATTGCCCAATATCTTGACATGATGCGTACACGCGGCGAACATGACATCAAGCTGATTCCAGCTGACGGCGAACATGGATCGGCGGGGATCTGCTACGGTGCGGCCGCAGCCGGAGCACGGGTATTCAATGCTACCAGCGCGAATGGTTTCCTGTATATGATCGAACAGCTTCCTGTTCAGGCGGGCACACGTTTCCCGATGGTCATGAATCTGGTGACGCGTGCGGTCAGCGGACCGCTGGATATTCGTGGTGACCATTCGGATCTTTACTACGGCCTGAATACCGGCTGGGTGATTTTTACCGCCCGTTCACCCCAGGCAGTGTATGACATGAATATCATGGCGCTGCGAATCGCTGAACATGAAGACGTACGCCTGCCGGTCATTGTAGCTTATGACGGATTTTTTACATCGCACCAGAAACGCCGGGTACACATATTTACGAACCGGGAAACCGTTCAGGCGTTTGTACGGGAAAAGGCGCCTGAATATCCACATGTGCTGGACGAGAACAACCCGATCGTTGTTGGGGCTTATATGAACGGCGACGATTTGATGAATAACCACTACCAACAGTCAAACGCCATGTACCGTGCGGGCGAGGTGTTCAAGGAAGTGGCAGAGGAATACGCAGCTTTATCCGGAAGATCCTATTCCCCGCTTGATCTGTACCGAATGGAAGACGCGGAGGTGGCTTTATTCCTGCTCAATTCGGCGGCCGAATCCTCCAAAGACGTCGTGGATCGGCTGCGGGCGAAAGGAATTAAAGCGGGCATAATCAGCCCGAATATTCTCCGGCCGTTCCCGGCAAGAGAAATCCGCGAGGCGTTGACAGGTGTCAAAGCGCTGCTGGTTGGCGAACGTGCCGATTCTTACGGCGCACACGGGGCCAATCTGACCCATGAGGTCAAAGCGGCCCTGCAGGAAATCCGTGGTCCGCAGCCTATTGTGCTGTCCCGCATATTCGGACTTGGCGGGAAAGACTATTATGCGGATGACGCGGAAGCTTTTTTTGCCTTGACGATCGAGGCAGTGGAGCTCGGTTATGCCAAAGTGCCGTTTGATTATTACAGCCAAACACCAGGAGCTGAGGAGCAAAGACTGCAGCCGGTCATTGCCCCGATGAATGGAGACAGCTTTAAATCTGGCCTGATCACCGTAAAGGTAGATGAAGAGACAAGTAAATTAGCCGTTAAAGTGCCGCCGATGCGCGCGCTTGCCGCGAAACCGAAACGGTTTGCTTCCGGTCACGGAGCTTGCCCGGGCTGCGGTATTTTCCCGGCGCTGGAGCTCTTTTTCAAAGGGATTGAAGGCCATGTCGTTACATTATTCCATACCGGCTGCGCATATATCACAACAACGGGTTATCCGTATAACTCGCATAAGCAGAGCTTCATTCATAATTTGTTCCAGAACGGACCGGCAACTTTATCCGGCACGGTAGAGGCGTTCCTTGAGAAGAAACGCCGCGGGGAAATCGAAGTTCCTGAGGATTTCACTTTTGTGATGGTGACCGGCGACGGCGGCATGGACATCGGGATGGGCTCGGCCATCGGGACGGCGCTGCGGGGCCATAACCTGATCATTCTGGAATATGATAATGAAGGCTATATGAACACCGGTGCACAGCTTTCGTACTCTACGCCATTAGGGCACATGACGAGTACGTCCGGTGTCGGCAAACAGCAGCAGGGCAAAGCGTTCCATCACAAAGATACGGTGCAAATGATGGCGGCGGCGCATATTCCGTATGTATTCACGGGGACGGAAGCATTTCCGCAGGACCTTGTGAAAAAGGCGGCAAAAGCGCAGTGGTACGCTCAGAATGTAGGTACCGTCTATGGCAAGCTGCTGATCACATGCCCGCTGAACTGGAAATCGAGCGACAAGGATGGGGAGAACATCGTCCGCGCGGCCGTGAATTCAAACTTCTTCCCGCTGTATGAAGTAGAGCAGGGAGAAACGAACATTACGTACGATCCTGAAGCGAAGAAAAAACAGGTGCCGCTCAGCGACTGGCTGAAATACATGGGCAAATCAAGACATCTGCTCAAGGAAGAAAACAAAGAAATGCTTGGCGAATTTGAAAAAGAAGTGGAGCGGCGCTGGTCGATTCTGAAAGCGAAACACGAGAACCCGCTGCTATAAAATATTCAAATTAGCATACCAGGTTTAAACAACGGAGCGGGTATTGTCCCGCTTCTTTTTTTTGATTAGGTATGGGCGTATCGTGATGACTATGGAGAACTATAACCCAAAAGGCGCTTTTTAAGTTATAATAATTAAAAATTTGTGAAAAAACGGTGGGAGGGTTGATCATGCAGAGATCCTGGTACAAGCGTCTATTGCCCTCCTATATGCCTATTTTTGTCATTGTGATTACCTTTATATTTTTTGTTTTCTTTCAGTTGTTCAGCGAACAGAGCCGGCGGGAGGCGCTGAATGCCAATAAAACGCTTTCCTTGCAAGCGATGCGAATGGTGGACACGTCCCTGAAGGTGATCGACAATATGATCGTCCTCGAAAGCATCAACAGCAAGGCTTTGAATGATTTTTTCAAATCATCTGCCGTTGGCGATCCATATATTAATATTCAAGCTGTTCAGAAGCTCAAGGAGATTATTAATTATTATCCCTTGATCGATTCGATTTATCTGGTGAGGAATTCGGACGGTTATGTGCTCAGCAATGCCACGAATGGATACGTAAGTACATATCCGGACCATGAATTTATTGAACAATATCAAGTATCGAAAACGCCGAAATGGACAGGCGCAAGAAATTTCGAACAATTTAAAATGAAGGGCGGCAAACAGGTGGTCAGCCTGGTCAGAGGATCGCCTTATATGAAAAACGACTTAGGCATGATCGTTGTCAATGTGAGCACGGAATCCTTGAACAAGCTTACCGAAGAGATGCTGGATTCCAACATGAGCTTCATTCAGGTACAGGATACCTCCGGAAATCATTTGTTCGGCACCAAAGCGGATCGTCCGCCATCCCAAGTCAATTCCCAGTATGTATCAAGCTATACGAATTGGAACTATGGAAGCGGTTTGTTGAACAACGGTTTTGTAAGCGCTATCTCTTATCTCTATAATCTTTGGTTTATCATAGGTCTTGGCATGATTGCCATCGGCTTCCTATGGATGATTTATGTTTCCAGGCGAAATTCCAAGCCAATTGAGGAGATCGCTGCCCGTTTCAGCAGCTATTCGCTTCCGGTGGTGAGCAGTAACCGACGTAAGGGGAAGCTGGATGAATTCGCATTTATCGAATCCGCCTTTGACAACATACTGGAACAATCCAAGGAATATCAGGAGAAATACCGGGAGGATCTCCATGTCAGGACCCGGTTTATGTTCCGCCAGCTGATCGAAGGGGACTCGCCTCTATCTGTATCCGAATGGAAGTCTGAAGCGGCTCGACTGAATTTGCCGCTGCCACTGGATCGATATCGTATGCTCATCCTGGAGATTGATAAGTACGGGGATTTCTGTCGGGATTATTCCAAGACCGATCAAGATCTGCTTAAATTCACTCTGCGGACGGTCGTGGATGAGATCACTTCGAAATGGGGCTGCCGGCTGTGGTCGGAATGGACATCGCCTTCCAACCTGTCCATTATTCTGTTTGAAGAACGGGATCAGGACAAGTTTGAGGAGGCCGTACTGGTTCCGATTGCGGAACAAATCCTGGCATGGACGCACCAAAACTTGAAATTTACAATTACGATGGGAATGGGTCGGTCGACAGATCAGATCGGCGATATTCCGCAATCCTATAAAGATGCGATGCAAGCCTTAAAGTATAAAATCGTGCTCGGTGAGAATCGTTTGATCCGCAGCGAGGATATTTCGAGCCATGGCATTGTCGAGGTTTATACGCATTTAGGTGAGATTCGTGCCATTATCCAGTCCTTCAGAATGCAGAAGGAGCAGTGGAGCGAGGATTACGATCAATGGTTTGAACAGCTGAAGAACAGCTTCTTGACCAATGAAGAAATATTCAGCCTGATGAATTATCTGGTTTATTACACCGGCCGCGAAATGTCGGGACTCGGCAAGGAAATTTACAACAAGTGGATACAGGAGGGATTGCCGAAGCTGACGGTTAAGGTCGATAATTCCCATTCCCTGGAACAGCTGAGACAAGAAATTAAACAAGTGCTGACGGAGCACTATGAAGAGATGAAGCAGATTCATAATGACAACCAATACTCCAGCATCATTAGAAACATATGCGATTTAATTGAGCGTGACTATGCGAATCCGGATCTGTCCCTTGAAATGCTGGGCGATCGGTATCAGCTGAACGCCAAATATGTGAGCAAATTGTTTAAGGAAAATACCGGACAAAGGTTCGTTGATTTCCTTATTGATATCCGTATGAAGGAAGCAAAGCGGCTGCTGACGGAAACCTATTATTCCGTGCAGGAGATCGCAGAGCGGGTCGGATATGCCCATGCTATTTCGTTTACCCGCGTTTTCAAGAGGACGGCTGGAGTTACCCCGGGCGAATACAGGAATGGCCGGAAGGCCAAGGAACCGGGAGAAAATGATTCAGCAGTAGAAAACGGTTAAGGCGGCGATCATGGATCGCTGCCTTTTTTGATTGAGAATGAACCCGTTGTTAAGGCGTTCCGTCCGCCTGGAATGAACCCTGATTCGCTTTCTATGAGGAGGCCCAGGCGAAAATGGTTAATCCTTTTTATTTTTGTTTCTTGTTGCCGGGCGTCGTTGTTGTATACACTCGGTTTACATCGCAAGGACCTGAAAGTAGGAATGGACGAAAGGAGCTAACCCGCATGCCGAGACTGAACGCTAGGCTTCAAACCGAACCAAGCCTGGAACCGAAACCTCCCACAATACTGAAAGCGCTGCCAGAAATGAAGAAAGGAAGGTCCAGAGGAAAACAAATTAAGCGTCATTGGCAGCTGTATCTCGTTCTCTTGTTACCCGTGCTTTATTTGATTATTTTCAAATACATACCGATGGCCGGTATTGTAATCGCATTCAAGAATTATAACGTCATCCAGGGAATCTGGGGCAGCGACTGGGTCGGGCTGAAATATTTTCGCCAGTTCTTCGATTCGCCGAACTTCTGGCTCTACATTAAGAATACGCTTGGCATTAGCTTCTACGGATTGATCGTAGGTTTTCCCGCACCGATCCTGCTGGCACTCGCTCTGAATGAAATCCGCAACGGCCTATTCAAGAAGACGGTACAGATGGTTTCATATGCCCCTTATTTCATATCTACGGTGATCATGGTTTCGATCATTATCGTCAACTTGACGCCAAATGTGGGGATGATCAGTAAATTTTTCGAGATGTTAGGTATGAGCAATACGAATTTTATGGGTATACCGGGCCTGTTTAAGTCCATTTACGTCTGGTCCGATGTTTGGCAATTTACAGGTTACGGAGCGATTATTTACATCGCAGCACTGTCCGGCGTTAACCCGGAGCTGTACGAATCAGCCAAGGTAGATGGCGCGTCCCGCATCCAGAAGATTCTGAACATCGATATACCAAGCCTTATTCCCGTATCGGTCATTCTGCTCATTCTCAATCTGGGCAACATCATGAAACTAGGATTTGAAAAAATATACCTGATGCAAAATCCGCTTAATTTAAGCACGTCGGAAGTCATATCCACTTATGTGTACAAGGTTGGTTTGCTGGGCTCCAGCTTCAGCTTCTCGACCGCGATCGGTCTCTTCAACTCGGTCATCAATCTTATTCTGCTGGTGTCCGTCAATTACATCGCCAGAAAGCTGTCGAACAGCAGCTTGTGGTAGGCCTGTTCTACGCAGCCAGTAAACAATAGCAACTTTGGAAAGAGAGGAGACCCTATGTTCAAAAAAGCCGCTATACGTGAATCGAAAGGCGACCGCCTCTTCATGTTCTTGATCTATCTGTTCTTGACCCTGGTTCTTATTGCCGTAGCTGTACCATTAATCTATATCGTAAGCTCGTCCTTCAGCTCGCCTCAGGCGGTTACATCGGGCAAGGTTTGGCTGTTTCCCGTAGATTTTACGCTGGACGGCTACAAGGCGGTATTCAATAATCCGCAGATCGGCGTCGGCTATCTGAATTCCCTCTTTTATACCGTTGTCGGCACCCTCATCAATGTAACGCTCACGATTATGCTGGCTTATCCGCTGGCGAAGAAGTCGCTTTACGGCCGCAATTTCTTCATGGTTCTGCTGGTGATCACGATGATGTTCGAAGGAGGACTGATTCCTTATTACCTCGTCGTTAAGAATCTCCATCTGCTGGATACGCGGTGGGCCATGATTTTACCGGGGGCACTGGGGGTATTCCAGGTTATCGTCGCCAGGACGTTTTTCCAAACCACGATTCCCGATGAATTGGCGGAAGCCGCGGAGCTGGACGGATGCAGTGACATCCGGTTCATATTCAGCATTGTCCTGCCATTGTCCAAACCCATTATTGCGGTCATGACCTTGATGTATGCAGTCGGGCATTGGAATGCTTATTTTGATGCACTGATCTTCTTAAGGAGTCCTGACTTGTTCCCGCTTCAAATCATTCTCAGAAACATTCTAATTCTGAATTCGGTCGATGCTTCCATGATGGCGGATGTGAGCCAGATGCAGGCGCAGCAGGGGCTCAAGGATTTGCTGAAATACTCCTTGATCGTTGTTGCGAGCTTGCCTGTGCTTATCATATATCCTTTCGTCCAGAAACATTTTGTCAAAGGCGTCATGATCGGCTCGCTAAAGGGCTGATCATGACAGAGCGATTATGGTTTCAAGGAGGTGAGGCCGTACATTAGTCAGATACGGCAAAAGCTGGTGGAGGCAAAAGCATAGGAAAGGGCCAAATGCCCGAAATACGGATGATAAACGGGGGGTATATTCGATGGAAAAGAGCGTGAAGAAGAAAAACTGGCTGGGTATCATTAGCTGCCTAATGGCTGGCATGCTGCTGCTTAGTGCCTGCGGCGGAACCAATTCCGGCAATCAGTCAACTGGCAAGACGGACGACAACGGTGCTGCCAATGAAGATTTATTTAATGCCGTTGGTTCCTATCCGATCGTGAAGGAGCCGATGACCATTAAAATGTTCGCGCCTCAGTTTGCGTCAATCGAAAACATGGATACCAACCTATTTACCAAACATCTTGAAGAGAAGACGAACATCAATATCGCTTGGGACCTTGTACCGGAAAATGCTTTGAACGACCGCAAGCAGCTCATGCTGGCCGGCGGCGATTATCCTGAAGTCATTCTCCAAGCGAATTTGACCAAGGAAGAGCAGATGAAGTATGGGTCGCAGGGCGTGTTTATCCCTCTGAATGATTTGATAGACCAATATGCACCCAATATCAAGAAAGCGATGGAGGATATCCCTTACATGAAAGCCTCCATCACGACTCCGGACGGCAACATCTATGCATTGCCGCAGGTCAATGAATGCTACCATTGTGACAATGCGCTCAAAATGTGGATCAATAAAAAATGGCTCGATAAAGTGGGACTGCCTGTTCCAACGACCACTGACGAATTTTATACTGTGCTGAAAGCGTTCAAAGAGAAGGATCCGAACGGCAACGGCAAACAAGATGAAATCCCGCTGACAGGCTCGGATGAAATGTGGGCAGGCAACGTCTCCGCCTTCCTGATGAACTCGTTTATCCTTGATGATTACGTCGACAAGGGTTCGGGTACGTTCCTCCGCGTCATGGATGGCAAGGTTGATTTTACGGCAAACAAAGAAGAGTGGAAGCAAGGCCTCCTTTATCTGAATCAATTGTACAAAGAGGGATTAATTGATCCCGCAGCCTTTACCCAGAATGCCGATGCGGTTCAGCAAATGGCCAACCGGGAACCGGACAATATTATGGGTACGTTATCAACTGCTTTAATCAGTTATGCTTACAGCATGGATGATAAGGCGCCGCGTCATAAAGATTATGTTGCCCTGCCTCCGCTGAAAGGCCCGAACGGTGTGCAGCAGACGCTGAATTTTGCGGGAATCGGTGTTTCGCAATTTGCGATAACGAATAAAGCGACGAAAGAGCAGCAGATTGCCGCCATCCGGTTAGCGGATTATCTGTATACGGAAGAAGCGATCGTGTTGCAGGAACATGGCCCTGAAGGTAAAGGATGGCGGAAAGCTGAATCCGGAGAAAAGGGCATGGATGGGAAGCAGGCTAAATATACGGCTATTCCTATCCCCGACAAAAAGCCGACGCATAATGACGGTTGGGAGCAGATCGGTCCATCACTGAGAACCTACGCTTATCGTGCCTCCTGGACAGCTCCTCAGGATCCGCTCGCTCCCGATGGATACGGTACCCGTCTGAATCAAGTCTCCGAGGAATATGAACCGTATCAATCCAAGGAGCAATATCCATCGGGATTGTTCATCGCGCTTGAAGATGCCGAGCTCGTAGCTCAGATCAAGACAACGCTTGTCGACTACGTGAAATCCAATATGGCCCAGTTTATTACAGGCTCCAAAGATATTAACAAAGAATGGGATGCATATGTGAAAGGGCTGGATGGCATGCAGCTGAACCAGTACCTGGAAATCTATCAAAAGGCATTGGATGCCGGAAAATAATGCGAAATCGGTTCCCTGCGCATGGGGTCTCCCTTGCGCAGGGGATCATCATTTTCATGGAAAGCAGGTGTATGATTCAATGAATGAACTTGCAAAGCCAACTCCGCAGCAGCTGGCATGGCAGGATATGGAGCTGGGTATGTTCTGCCATTTCGGTATGAACACGTTTTGCGATCAGGAGTGGGGAGACGGAACGGATTCGCCGGAGATCTTCAATCCAGAGCAGCTTGATGCCCGGCAGTGGGCCAGGACCGCAAAACGCGCAGGCTTTAAGTATCTGGTATTGACCGCAAAGCATCATGATGGATTCTGTCTGTGGCCGACGAAAACGACCGATTACTCCGTGAAGTCCAGCCCATGGAGGGGCGGCAAAGGAGATGTTGTCCGTGAAGTTGCCGATGCCTGCAGAGAGGAAGGGCTCCAGTTCGGATTATATCTGTCCCCCTGGGATCGGCATGAACCTTGCTATCCCGATAAAGAGGCTTATGACGATTTCTACGCGGAGCAATTAACCGAGCTTCTGACAGGGTATGGACCGCTGGTCGAAGTATGGTTCGACGGAGCCGGCTCCCAAGGCAGGGAATACGATTGGAATAGAATCATCGGTCTGGTGGATCAATATCAGCCGGATGCAATGGTCTTTAATATGGGACGCCCGACGATCCGCTGGGTAGGGAATGAAGACGGCGTCGCGCCTTATCCGTGCTGGAATACGGCCACCACGGCGAAGGAGAGCATGTTCACCAGTGATATGATGACCTGGATGGAAGGGACTCCGTCTTGGGTACCGGCTGAATGCGATGTTCCGATCCGCAAGCTTCACTGGTTCTGGCATCCTGACGATGAAGCAAGCTTAAGAAGCCTGGAGGAAGTATTGGATATTTATTACCGCTCGGTCGGCCATGGCGCTACGCTGCTCTTGAATATATCCCCGGACAACCGCGGGCTGCTGCCTGAAGTGGATGTGGAGCGCGTCATCGAATTCGGAGATGAAATCCGCCGCAGATTCGGGCAGCCGGTTGGCCAAACGAGTGGAGAAGGAACCGAGCTGCTTCTGAAGCTGGAGTTTATTCAGCCAGTCAATCACGTCATCATCATGGAAGACATTGCCCATGGGGAGCGTGTGCGTGAATACGTACTCGAAGCATACAGCCAAGGCGAATGGAAAGAGCTTGTACGTGGAAGTGCGATCGGGCATAAAAAAATTGACCGTTTCAATACCATCGAAACCGATCAATTGCGGGTTCGTATTCTTTCCAGCGTGGAGCAGCCTTTGATCCGCAATTTAGCTGCATATCACGTAGAATGAAATTAGTAAAACCAAGAACAGACTGCCACGGCAGTCTGTTCTTGTTATTTAATGTTATGGGTTGTTTTTTGGCAGGGGTTTATTCATACTGAATAAGATATGCAGATTGATCCCGCGCCCCTCAGGGTTTGAAAACATAGGAGGAACCATGTCCTGGAGCAAATTGAAGCAACAGCTGGAGAGTTTTCTCAGTCCTGCATTAGCCGGAAGAGTTGAATATCGCGCAACCGGTTATCGTTATTTACCTGATAAAGCAGGGCTTTGTTATATATCGGTAGATAAAAAGAACGTACTCCATATGAGTGATAAAACCAACTCCATAAGGTGGTATCAGACGGAGCTGGAAATCAAGAATGATCCCCATATCCAAATTCCGATCAGCGACGATGAATTGGAAGCCGTCAGAAAGGAAACCAAAGGGACCGTTCCAGAGGATCGTCTCAACGTCATTGCAAGAAATAGAAAAGTATCGGTACTCGCAAAGGAGCTTTTGTCAGCACAGGCTGCATTAAGTAAATCCAATTTTGTCGCTACAGCGAATAAGTTCTTATCTACTTCTATAGAAGAAAGCATGGAGAGCGATGATATCTTATTGAATATTCTAGCTTTGGTAGACAGACGCGTCGGCAAAAAGCGGATTGTAAACATGGCAGACAGGATGAAGCTAAAACATCCGATTGTGCAATATTTTTATGAACTGCGGCGCAGTGCGTGATGAGCATAAATAATTGTCGTTACTCGCTTCCGATAAATATCAACGTCTTCGTTCCAATCGTTACGATGAATTGCTAAACGGCATGCAGGACAGGAATTCAGTCATTGCACGCCGCTTTCATGTACATTAGAAGTTCATATAAATAAATTCCTGCGTTTCTCCGGAAAAGAACAAAATACCAAGTACGATGGCGATCAGGACGATGGCTCCGCCAAGTGCCACTCCCACCATGATCAGTGCCCTTACGACATGATGAGTGAGGCTGCGGGCTTTCGTTTCGGCCGATGTGGTGCTATGGGGCTGTAATTCCATAATCTTTCATCCTCATATACAAGATTTCGCCAAACATGTTATTCCCTTTGTCGATAAGATGGGCCGAGTCGCGATAATATTCATGCGGGATTGTATTGTTCTCCTCTTGATTAAATTCGATATAGGGGTATCCTCTCGACTCTACCAGCTTCTGATAAGCGCCCATCGCTTCGGTATATTCGCTCCAATGGAAAAGCTTCTTGTTGGCAATATGCTCTTTATCCAGCGGAGCCGAATAGAACACGGCTTTCTTATGATGCTCCTGCAGCAGTTCAAGCGTTTTTTCAATCATGAACAACCCGAAGCTGTGATCTTGATCAAAAGGCTTACTCCACCGATAAAGCTCTGCATAGTGCTTGTCGATGCCTTCCTGTTGAGCGTCATTCATTTTGTCATAAGCGGCATACATCGGCGTATAGCTTTCTTCTATCCCTTTTCTTTCATTTTCGTTCCTGTGGACTTCCTGGCGGATTTTCTCCATCGGCGTACGAGTCATGAACAGACGGTAGCTGATCGCGTCGCGATCATGATAGAGGGCCCACTTATTCAGAAAATGGGACGTTACCCAATTGTGGGCGTTGCTTGGGAGCGATTCGCGGTTTTTGTCCGGGAAATCAACCAGCCAGCTGCGCGGGATAGGTTGACCCAGCTTCTCCACCAGCGACGGATAGACGACAACGTTCGGATCATTATCCGAGACAACGACGATCCCATAATTGATCTCATAGACGACAAAATCAATCTCGTCGATCATCGAGGCGAGCAGGGCGTAAGTCTCCGTAAATCTTCCGCCGGAAATCCCCAGGTTGATCACGCGGCTGTCTTTCAAATGAGCCTGAAGGACGCCGGCCGAGGTATTCTCCCCCTTTTGCACGGTCGTGCCGAAGACCGTGGAGGGCCCGAACATGCCGATCACCTTTGTGCCGTCATCCGGATGCTCCTTCAAGTATTCGACCCATAACGGCGTAAAGACAATGGCATCGTATGTCGGAACGCGAAGCTCTTTTTCCGCATGCGTCACGACTTCTTGTCTCATTTGATCGACCACTTGATCGGCTTCAATGCTCAATCCAAGCAATCCGATCAAGGCAAAGGAGATCAGCATGACGGACACGGTTTTATTCAAAACTAATTTACGCAAGATATCTTACACTTCCATTTCCATCCATATTCGAGAATCGGTAACTTATCGCATACCAAGCAGCCGGAGCATTAAATCCCATCCGTCTGCGATCGGCAATATGAAAAATACGCGGCTGATCGTTACACCGAAGAACGTGATCAACATCGCGACAGTGACCGTTACCGGCTTCAGCCATTTCGGAACAGGCTTTAATGCAGGCTTTAGCTGCTTCACATAATAGCGATGAATGCACAGCATCACGCCATGAAACATGCCCCAAATAACGAAATTCCAGGCGGCTCCGTGCCAGAGGCCGGAGACAGTCATCGTCGCCATCAGATTGAAATAGACCCGGGGAGCAGGGACACGGCTTCCCCTGAGGGGGAAATACACATAGCGGGTCAGCCATGAACCGAGCGAAATGTGCCAACGGTTCCAGAACTCGGCTATGCTGCGGGCCAAATAAGGGAAGCGGAAGTTCTCCGGGATGACAATGCCGAACAAGCGAGCTGTCCCGATGGCAATGTCTGAATAGCCAGAAAAATCAAAATAGATGACGAACGTATAGGCGACAAGCGAAATCCAGAGTCTGGCGGTATCTGCCTCAGCTATGCCGGATGCCGAGTAGACGGGCTGCGCCAGCATATCAATGGATCCGGCGAGGACGAGCTTTTTGAAAAGGCCGCACCCGATTCGGGCGACTCCGATCAGCATGTGGTCCAAGTGAAATCTCGATGTTAGCTGCGGATGAAACATCTGAAATTGCTTAATTGGGCCTGCCACCATCGACGGGAAGAAGAAAATGAACGACAACAGACCTTCCGGCCGATGCTCCGGCAGCGTTCCGCGTTTGCGTTCAACCAAGTAATGAATCAGCTCGAACGTAAAGTAGGAGATGCCGAGCGGGAGCACAATCTGTTCTGCCTTAGGCAAGAAGGGCTGATGAATAAAACCAAATAGATTATGTAGCGTATCCAGCATCATATTCGTGTACTTGAAATAACCAAGGACCAGAATGGCGGTAACGATACCTGCGGGATAAATCCATCGCCTGCTCCATTTCGCTGCAGATTTCACGACAATAATCGCGATGATAACTTCCGCAAGCAACAGGAACAGGTAAGCACCTGCATAATTGTAGTAAAATGCGACGCCTGAGGCGAAGAGCACCCAAGGTCTGAGACGATGCGGCATGAGGTGATACGTGACGACAGCCACGAACACGAACAGCCAATAAAACCAATCCGTATACATCATAATTTTCCGTATCCACCATCCGAGTTGCCAAAAATACGTGTCTCTTAAAGCACTTATCCATATTACAGTATCCATCAGTTGAAACGTATGGGAATTTTATGAATGTATTTATTTTTAAGTGGTTATCGAATCCAAAAACCGATTCAAGTTCATGCCCCTTAGGGGAAACACATAGAATAGACGATCATCATTCTACCAAAGTTGCAACTGGCTGTTCTAAAGCATCATGGAGGGGGAGCGGTCATGGCAATCGAACCCTAATGATCAGTGCGGGACGGCTTTTTAGTTCGTTGCCAACGGAACCGGACGAAATTAAAGCTCTTGTTCTAGCGATCGCCTCTCCTTTTTTCGAATTTATAGGGAGTATGCTCCTCTCTGGATTATGATATAGTCATTGAAGTGTCTGCGATATAACATAAACTGCCGTTTGATTAAGCTGGTTAAACATGCTATAAGTGAAGAAAAAGCAAGAGTTTGAACAGTTTGTATTTATTATTTCGGGACAAGATTTGTCCTGGTATGTATAGAGGAGTTTTTAATATGAAAGACAATTTTTGGCGTGATTTACCACGGCCTTTCTTTATACTGGCGCCCATGGAAGATGTGACGGATGTTGTGTTTCGCCATGTCGTAAGCGAAGCAGCCAGACCGGATGTGTTTTTTACGGAGTTTGCGAATACCGAGAGCTATTGCCACCCGGATGGGAACCACAGTGTGCGCGGACGTTTGACTTTTACAGAGGATGAACAGCCGATGGTAGCCCATATCTGGGGAGATAAGCCGGAATACTTTCGTCAGATGAGTATCGGCATGGCGAAAGAAGGGTTTAAAGGCATCGATATTAATATGGGGTGTCCTGTAGCGAATGTAGCGGAGAATGGGAAGGGAAGCGGGCTGATCTGCCGTCCCGACATTGCAGCGGACATTATCCAGGCGGCCAAAGCCGGGGGATTGCCCGTCAGTGTAAAAACAAGGCTCGGTTTCACTGCCGTAGACGAATGGCGCGACTGGTTGACCCATATTTTGAAGCAAGACATTGTGAACCTGTCGATTCATCTGCGGACAAGAGAGGAAATGAGCAAGGTCGATGCGCATTGGGAACTGATTCCGGAGATTAAGAAGCTTCGTGATGAGGTGGCGCCCGATACACTGCTGACCATTAACGGGGATATTCCTGACCGTCAGACCGGTCTCCAGCTCGCCGAACAATACGGTGTGGATGGCATTATGATCGGGCGCGGGATTTTCCATAATCCATTCGCTTTCGAGAAGGAGCCGAAGGATCATAGCAGTGAGGAATTGCTTGGTCTGCTGCGGCTGCATCTGGATCTCCATGATCAATATTCGGCACAGATGCGGCGCTCCTTCAGCGCACTTGTCCGCTTCTTCAAAATTTATGTCCGCGGATTCCGAGGGGCAAGCGAACTCCGAAATCACTTAATGAACGCAAAGTCAACAAGTGAAGTACGTGCGCTCCTCGATGAGTTTGGAAGCAAGCATTCTGATGAGGCAGATGAACGAGGAAATTAAATGGACAGGCTGGAGAACACCAGCGCGCGCTACAGGAGATCAAATATTATTTTTGGAAAACATGGCCGACTTAGCTATGTTTTTTCTTTTGGACAATCTCAGCCCGTCATTCTTGCTATAGTTTTTAGCTATAACTAGTTATGAGATTTTGGTATGCCTTATAACTCTGCTCGTCGTGATATGATAGCGCTATACAACGAGGGGGTTATGTACATGACTGATAAATTCCAGATCGTAGGAAGTTTGTTGCGGCCCGAAGAGCTGCTGAAATATAAAACGCAAATTGAACATCGTGATGATATCCAATATCCGTTCTATGATAACTTCGAAGGGTATGCCGAGTGCGAGACCGAGGCGATCAAACAGGTCGTGAAAAAGGAAATCGAGCATAATCTGTCGGTTGTTACGGACGGCGAATTCTCCAAATCGATGTGGCATCTGGATTTTGTATGGGGCTTTGACGGAGCCCAGCGTTATATCGCGGACCATGGCTACTTTTTCCGGGATGTGGACGGAACCTCGAAATATGAGACACGCAAAGATATCGGCCTGCGCATTACTGGCAAACTGAGCGGAAAGAATCATCATTTTATCGGGCTGTTTAAACAGCTGCAAGAAACGGCTGGCGACCAGCAAACGAAACTTTGCGTACCGTCACCTTCCCATATCTATGGTGAACTTTCCTGGTCGGATAACATTGGCGGCACGGATGCGGTTTATCAGAACAAACAGGAGCTCAAAGCGGGCCTTGTGAGCGCGTATAAGGAATTCGTGGCGGAATTCGCTGCGGCAGGCGGCAAAATCCTGCAATTCGATGATTGCTTGTGGGAGCTGTTTGCAGACGACAACCCGAACTCTCCGTTTACAGGGGAGCATATTAATCAAGCGGAAGTTCAGGGTCTCGCCACCGAATTTATTGAGATTAACAATACCGTGATTGACTTCGGCCATAGCCTCGGCTTGAAAATGTGGACACACAACTGCCGGGGGAACTATGATTCCCGCAACATGGGCGGCGGATCTTATGCGAAAATCGCCAACCTGTTCCTGAAGCAATTGAAATATGATCGCTTCTTCCTGGAGTGGGATGATGATCGTGCAGGTTCGATTGAAGCACTGGAGGTATTCAAGGACAGACCGGAGACGGAGATTGTTCTGGGCTTGCTGTCTTCCAAAACCAATACGCTGGATGATGAAGCACGCGTCATCCGTCTGCTGGACGAAGCATCCAAAATCATTGATAAGGATCGTCTGCTGCTCTCGCATCAATGCGGCTTTGCATCCTGCGATGGCGGGAACGAGCTAAGCGAAGCCGAGCAATGGGCCAAAATCGATCAAGGTCAACGGATTGCCAAGCAATACTGGGGTAGCTAGACAATAAAACGAGATTTAAATATGAACGGCGACCTTTTCCTGGAGTTCAATCAGGGGAGAGGTCGCCGTGTTTTTTTGGATGGTCCCTAGTTGTTCAATGTGATCAAACGATCAATTCTGGTCTTTGCATGAGTCATACCTCCAAGATCAACTTAGTGAGCAGAGTCCTTTATCAAATATTCCATGTTTAGCATACCGTTAATCCGCTGTCTGCACCGCCGAATGCCGTGATGCCATGCTGGACAATACAAACACGGCAATGATGGCGATGAGAACGCCGAATACCCCGAACCAGGTAATGGATGCCAAAGAAACACGGTTAACGATCAGCCCGCCGATTCCTGCGCCGACAGCCATGGCAAACTGCATCATGGAACTGTTCAAGCTCAGCATGATGCCCGAGGATTCAGGAACAAGCTTGACCAGGTTAAATTGCTGCGCTGGAGCGGATGACCAGGCGGCAAAAGACCAGAGGATCAAAATGGCGAATACGGCAATGACCGACTGTCCGACTAAGGATAGCAATATCAACGAAATGACGTGAAGCACCATCCCTGAAACGAGCGTAAATATAATGCCCCGTTTATCCGCGCTGTAGCCGCCGACTTTCGAGCCAATCAAACTGGCAATGCCGAACACGAACAGAGCTGCGCTAATCAATGATTCATTTAAATGAGTCACCTCTAGCAGAAAAGGGGAGATGTAAGTATAGGCAAGGGAATATCCGCCCAACCAGAAAAAAGTAATCGCTAAAGCAACCAAAACCTGAGGTTTCTTTAACAAAGCAAATTGTTTGATCAAAGGGACAGGCTTGTCGCCCTGCATACGTGGAAAAACCGCAGCAATGACGAGCATGGCGATGACCCCGACAATTGCGATGGCCAGAAATACCGCTTTCCAGCCAAAAGCCGAGGCTACCATTCTGCCGAGTGGGACGCCGATGATGAGCGATGCGGTAATGCCCATGGTGACGTTGGCGATGGCGCTGGCTTGCTTGCCTGGCGGAGCGATTTTGGCGGCGATACTGAGCGCGTTAACGGTGACTACCCCGGCGCCTAACGCCGTAATGATTCTAGCGGCAATGAAGAGACCGAAGCCGGTCAATATAAATGTCAGCAGATTTGCGATAATAAAGAGGCCCAGCGAATAAAGTAGAAGCTTACGCCGGTCCATTTTGGCCGTCAGCGCCATTAAAATAGGCGTGCCGACCGCATAGGCAAGGGAATAAACCGTAATGAGCTGGCCTGCTGCCGCAACGCTTGTTCCCATCGTCTCTGCGATCCGGTCCAATATCCCGGAAATGATGTAATTGGATGTTCCAACTAAAAAGCTGACCAAGGCTAGAACGTAAACTTTCCATGTGCTCTTCATAATTCACTCTCCTGATGTGTTTAAATAACGATGTTTTTAAAAATATCGAAATAAAAATATAAATCAAAATTTATGCTTATATCAGCATATACTCATATATAGGTTAATTGTGATCATCAAATCAAAGAAGCCCGCCAATTTATATCACTCCAAATCTCCGAGTACCGCAATGACAGCCGAAGCCTCGACCACTTGCTGTTGATTGGATGCGATCGGAAGCAGCTTCTGCTTCAGCTCTGGCGAGTCGATAACGAGAAACCGCCACGGCTGCAGGTTAGCGGCTGAAGGGGCCAGCGTGGCTTGCCGCAATATTCCGGTCAATTCCTCCCGCGAAATCTTGATCTAGGGATCATAGCTACGAACCGACCGACGTTCTCGAATAACATCAAAAAAAAGTTGGTGCTCCATCGTTAGTGACGGTTGTGAAACCGACATGGTTCTCTCCTCCTTTTGGAAAAGCGGTATTCTGCATTTTGTTTCAATACAACATTAGTTGTTTGAACAACATCTGTTGTATTTATATGTTATGATAACAACAGAATGGTGCGCAATCATCAAAAACCATAAACCGTTGTATAGACAACACCATTTCTATAATGTCGTTTTATTAGGGGAGATCTTAACCATGGCAATTAAAAAGAATGAAGCTGATCCTCGAGTGATACGTACACGGCGACTGCTTCAAGACGCTTTTGCTTCATTAATTCAAGATAAGGACTTTGAATCGATAACCGTTAAGGATATTGCAGAGCGGGCTACTGTTAACAGAGCGACTTTTTATGCGCACTTTGTAGATAAATTCGAAATTCTAGAGGCCAGACTAATGGAATCCTTTATGACAATCATAAATCGTAGAATAAGCGGTCACGAAGTATTAAATGAAGAAACCATCCAGAGTATTTTTCTGGGTGTATGCGATTTTCACAAAGATCTAAGCACTATGTGCAAAAGAAGGTATACATCGCTTGGAGCTGTATTCGAAATTCAAATAAAGGAAAAAATTCAAACGATACTTCTTTCCTTTATAGACAAAGACAAGATGCTGTCGAGTCCAAACGCGCAATTCTTAATAAATACAGCTACTAACATGTTAAGTTGGGGGATGTATGGGGCGGCTTACGCTTGGAACAATGAGGGGCGTCTAATAAGTGCGGAATCATTCGTTAAACAGACTATGCCCTTAGTGATGAACGGAGCTAAAGAATTGCTGGGATAGGTCCTGTCGCTATTGCTCTATCCTGCGGAAGAAACAAGATGCAATGCGGACAATTTGCGAATCCTTATTCAGGAGCGAGGCTTGTACCGACCGTTTAAGAGCGTACCGGAATCATGAGTTGAGGCGATTCGTCTGACGGCACTGGATATTTGGACCGTTCTTGAATAGAAAGGCTGTTTGGGTCGGATGGTTGCATCCATAGAATGGCCAGGTATGAATATCAAACTTGAATCATTTCATTTTCCGAGAGGGGAGCAAGGGCGATGCTATATTTAAGTAACTTCAAACTCTCTTCTACCATTTCCGGCAACCCGAATATCTATCCCGATCATGTGTTCAGGCACATGGCAGGGGAAGTTCTGCTGTTCGATCGAATCACGGTATTATACGGCAGTAACGGCTCCGGCAAATCCACCTTGCTGAATCTGATCGCCAACAAATTGGGTATCGCGGGCGCTGAGCGAATGACAAGCTATGGTCACAACGCTTACGCGCAGCGGTTTATCAAGGAAAGCAGCTATCAGCTCGGGCATGATGATCAGGAGCGTCCCCTATATAAGCTTCCCGACGGGAGCCGGTACATCAAGTCGGAGGATCTGTTGTATGAAATCAAGAAAATACAGCAGGAAAGCGTGCTTCGCGAAGGGCTACTGCATGAGCAGCTCGTTCAGGAAAAGAGCAAGGCCGAGGTAGAAGAGCTGGAGCAGTCGTATGAATTCAAGAAGAAGATGGACATCATTCAATTCGCTCAGGAGAAGTATTCGAACGGGGAAAGCTCGATGCAGTTTTTTGAGGAATATTTGCTTCCCGGGAAACTGTATTTATTGGATGAACCGGAAACGTCGCTTTCTCCGGCGAATCAAATCAAGCTGGCCGAGCAAATGAACGATTTGGCGCGTTATTTTGACAGTCAGTTTATTATTGCTACGCATTCCCCTTTTGTCCTGGGTACGCTTCATGCGAAGATCTACAATCTCGATGCCAAGATATTGCAAACGGCCGAATGGTTTGAGCTGGACCATGTACAATTCTTTTATCGATTTTTCCATAAACATCAAAGATTGTTTGAATGAATATGTTCAAGTATCAGAAGAGGTATCCTTCAAGTAAGGATATCTCTTCTTGGTATGGGCTCCCACAAGGAATATCCTCGACTCAGTTATTTAAATATGCCACAATAAAAGATCAGGGCCACAGGGAAATGGACCTAGGCACGACAATGCAAGCCAAGATCACTTACCAATTTACGTTCCAATAATTTATACTAATTAAGCCAGATTATATTGAAGGAGCTGCCGAATCGGATATGAACAAAAAAGAAGTCGCCAATATACGCAAGCAATTTAAGCTGGATCACGATTTAATGAATATTTACGATATTCTCAATGTCTATATTACGAAGGAAACGAATGAAATCTATCATTGGGAGCGCCTGCCGTTCGAGCTGGTGGATCGGGAGAAGCAAGAGTTATACATGGGGAATTTCAAAAAACTGCTGACCGGCGAGCTGGATCAAAAATTGTTCGAATTGAGGTTTCAGGAAGCAGCGGAGGAACCGGCGCAGGTCATGCTTCACCAAGCGCTCGTGTCGGGTGATCCGGAAGAATGGCAGGACTTGATGCTGATGCTGGTGGATCGAATGCTGAAGGATGCCCAATATGAGCGGGATATGGTGGTCACGTTCGTTCGGGGACAGTATTATTTGCCGACCAAGGCGAGAAACGATGAAGCGGAAGAGAGCGAGAAGAACGAGGTGTTCGCCCATCCGTTTATTTTATGCAGCATGAATTCTACGGAGAAACAACGGAAGACGCTCTTGTTCGATTATGTGGAGCGGGAGTTCAAGTACAATGTCATTGTAGATCCGATTATCAAGTTAAGTGCGCCAGAGCAAGGATTCCTGTACCCTAGCGTGACGGACAATTATTCCGATGTGAATCGTATTTTGTATTGTACGGGAAAATCGAATTTTCCGGATCCGCATTTTGTCGAGCAGGTCTTGAACGGAGAAAGATCCGTGACGGCACTTGAAGAGCGAGCGATCTTCGAGGATATCGTCAAGGAAGTGGCCGGCGAACAGCTCGATTCAGCCACCATTGCCCAGGTGTACGAGGAAATCAACCGGGTGATCGAAATGAACGAAGAGACGAAGGAGGAAGAACCTCCGAAGCTGGATTATAAAGATCTGGAGCGCGTACTGAACGCAAGCGGCGTAGAGGACGTGACAACCGAGAAGGTGGAGCGGGCATTCGAAACCATCGTAGACAACAAGAACTATGAGATGAAAGCAACCAGCGTCATGCCGAAGTATACTACCAAATCCATTAAGATCGAAACCAAGGTAGCTACGATCTCGGTGAGCCCGCAGGATTTAAGGTATGTTAAACAGGTGAATTTCCAAGGTAAACGCTGCATCATGATTGAAGTCGACGAAGATGTCGCGATTGAAGGGTTTACGCTGGCTTCAGAGACGCTTTTAAGTTAAATCAGTTCCATTTCAGACAAGATCAGGTATCGTACGCAGGAACAGACCGCTATCCACAGTTGGATGGCGGTCTTTTTGTTTTTCTTGCCCACTTTGGAAAATTGCGTCCGGAGTCAGTAATCGCATTCCCTTTGCCCGTCGCTAAAGCGAAATCCTTCCTGAGGCTGATGATGGAATACATCGCGTGTCGGGTGTCTCTCGTACCGTAAGGTGTAATGATGAGATTAAACGCATCAAGGCCAACTGAAAATCCAATACGGGGAGATGTAAGAAGTGACAACGTTAATCGAATTCAAAAACGTGACGAAGGCCTATCCAATCGGCGAAGTGACGATTCAAGCCCTTGCGGGCGTTGATTTCTCCATTTTAGAGGGGGAATTCGTCGTGATTCTAGGGGCCAGCGGGGCAGGGAAAAGCACGATTTTGAACATTCTCGGCGGGATGGATACGGCTACCTCGGGACAAGTGTTTGTTGGAGATCAAGAGATTACGGGATGGAGCGAGAAGAGATTAACCGAATACCGCGGCGAGCAGGTTGGCTTCGTATTTCAATTCTATAACCTGATTCCGAATTTGAATGCGCTGGAGAACGTGGAATTTGCGACAGAGGTATGTAAGGACCATCTGGATGCACGAGATATTTTACATAAGGTTGGACTAACGGATCGTTTGAAGAACTTCCCTTCCCAGCTGTCTGGCGGCGAACAGCAAAGAGTTGCGATCGCAAGAGCGGTTGCCAAGAATCCCGCGCTGCTCCTCTGCGACGAACCCACTGGTGCTCTGGATTATGTGACAGGAAAGTCGGTCTTAAAGCTTCTTCAAGATTTGAACCAGGAAACGAAGACATGCGTTGTGCTGGTCACCCATAATTCGGCCATCGCACCGATGGCGGATAAAGTGATCCGCGTCAAGAGCGGAAGAATCGAGAGCATCACGATCAATGAGCACAAACAAAGCGTTGAAGGGATCGAGTGGTAATGAAGATTTTAGCGTTGAAATTGTTAAGGGACATGAGACAGTCGGTAGGACAATTCATAGCCATTGTTTTGGTTATTGCGGTGGGAGCTTTTTTCTACACGGGGCTGGTCACCTTGAGCGACAATCTTAGCGGCTATACGAAGGGGTATTTTCAAGAACATAATCTCAGTGACTTGAACGTCTATTACAGTCAAATTTCCGCAGAGGATGTGGCGGATTTACGGAGCATTGATGGCATTCAAAATATTGAAGGGCGTTATACCGTACAGGCCGAACAGGCTTTTGAAGGTGATAAGGCTGCATTAACGGTGCATTCGATCCCCGTACCTAATACAATCAACACGACCAGGATGATGGAGGGCAGGATGCCAGCCGGGCCTAATGAGATCCTGTTGGACTCCCACTATGCCGAGGCGCATCATTACCGTATCGGTGATTCCATCCGCATTCGTGTGAATGACAAGGATATGACGTTCACGATCAGCGGCTTGATTGAGAATGTGGAGCATGCCAAGAAGAACGAAACCCAGGACCACCAAGCTTATGGAATCGCTTATATCCCCGAAGAGACCATTCCTGAAATCGCTGGCGGCATGTTCTACAATGAGATCCTGATTGATGCCAAGGACGGTTACGACATTGATCAGTTAGGCCAGGCCATTGAAGCACATTCCCAGTCACTCCCTTATATAAGCCAGGTTAGCAAAGAACGGACCTTCAACTATTCCCAGACCCAGCAAACGATTCATAATAATAAGCTGATGAGCAGGGTGATCCCGATCGTTCTCTTTTTGATTGAAGCGGTGATCCTGTTTCTAATTATGTCGAGGATTATCGATTCCCAGCGAAATCAAGTGGGCATTATGAAAGCTTTAGGGGTGAAAAAAAGAAGCATCATGCTGCATTACATGGGTTACCCCGTGCTGGTAGGTGTCATCGGCTCCATCCTGGGCTATGCCATCGCCGCCGCCCTGTTCATTCCACTCATAACAACGTCGATTGGAAGATCCTACTCCCTGCCTGACCTGACGTTCTCCCTTTCGTTCTTTACGCTCCTACCTCCGATGATCTGCTCCAGTGCGTTTGGCATGCTGTCCTGTTATTTCAGCGGCAGAGCGATTTTGCAAGAACGTGCTGCGCAGGCAATGCGTCCGAAACCGCCCAAGAAGATGAAGAAGCTGCTCATCGAGAACATTCCAGGGATGTGGAGTCGGCTGTCCTACAGCAACAAGATTATTCTAAGAAATATCTTCTTAAATAAACAAAAAGCAATCGCAAGCTCCGTTGGTGTTGTGGTCAGTACGGTTTTGTTGATCACGGCTTTCGGCACGCAGACGGCCCTGCTCAAGGTAGCTGGCCAAATCGAAGAGGTAAATACGTATGATTTACGAGTCGATTATGCGATCGGATCGTTCCCGGATATGGCAACAATGCCGTCCGGCATTGCAGACCATTATGGGTTGTCTACCTACCCTGTGGAACTCATCCAAGGGGAAAACAAAGAAAACGCTGCGCTCGTGGTAACGGAGAAGGATAATGGGCTGATTCGCTTTTACGATGAACAAGGCAATCGGCTATCGTTAGAAGATCATGGCGTGCTGGTACCGAAATCTTATGCGGATCAGTATCATATAGCTGAAGGGGATACGATCCAGCTACAATTCACCGCACCGGAGCTTAACCAAACCATCGTTGATATGAAGGTTCTGGATATCTCCACACAATACTCGAATCCGTCGTTCTACAGCACACCGAATTATATGAAGAATTTGGGTATCGACTACGATCCTGCCTCGCTGTTAGTGAGCGTCCTAAGCGCTGCCGATCTGGCGGGCGTTCGCAGCTTCTTCGAACAAGACCCGCAGGTAGAAGCTATTGCGGACAAGGATGACCTGAAGAAATCAGCGCAGTATATGCTGAAGCAAAACAGCTTTATTTTCATCATGTTTATCATCTGTGCCGTTATTCTGTCCTTCGGTGCCATTTACACGATCTCTTCCATCAACATTTATGAAAGGAATCGTGAGCTTGCCACCCTGAAGGTCTTAGGCTATCCCAAACGTAAAATCAACCGGCTGATCTTCTCTGAGAACATGCTGTTAACCGCTTTTGCGGTCATTGTTGCCCTGCCGATCAGCGGTTATGTTTATTCGATTATCATCCAGGCTCTCTCGAGTACGCATCAGCAAATTCCGGATCAATTAAACCTTGTGATTATGCTGGCATCGGTTGTGCTGGCATTCTTCCTGACCCTTCTCTCCAACCTTATGCTGCGGAAGAAAGTGACGCGGATTCATATGATCGAGTCGTTGAAGGGTGTGGAGTGAAATGTATGCCCGCAAGCACCGAGTACTCCAGGCCGCTAAAATATCGGTTGTTAGATATAAAATGAGGGTATTGTGAGTGACACCATGACATAAGAAAGCGCCACGCCTTTTTCATGAGACGTGGCGCTTTTATAAATCTAGCGGCGATGCGTTGACATCCCTAATAATCATCGTTTTAGTAGATATAACTACTTTGGGTGTAGTCGCATGTCTAACAGCAAAGAGAACTTATGAGGGATTAACCATCAACTACACTCATTTGCGCACTAGCTGCGGTTAGCCTTTGGATATTAAAATGAGCCCGTTGAATATTTTCCCTTCTATTTGTAATGGGGTTTGTACTGTGGTTTAGAGGAGGGGAACATTTTAGTGGCCAAGCAAAAATTTCGATCATAAAAAAGACTCTCGGATCCTAAAATGTCCTCGATGGGTAGCCTAGCCTCCTATCCGATTTGATTCAATGCAGATTGGTGAGCTTCATTCATAGCCGGCTATTTCAATAAAATAATAAATAGAGACACCAAACGTACCTCTTGTAATTGGTGTTATCAATAATGAATGGATAATATTGAAGAATATAGGAGATGCATAATGGACTACTCGTCAATAGCAAAGGAACCGCGTATCTTATCCAGAAGAATTAACATATAACATGTCTGGTAATTACGTCTAAACGAGAGGTGATTCATATTTATGGTGTTTAGCAGTAATAACTCTAAAAAAAACCAAAAGGGTTTGTTTATCGGTATAATGGTTGTTGGTTTATCAACAATCATTGCTTGTAGTCCTAAAGACATAAAAGAAACAGAGTTAATAACTGATTATAATCGGCATTTGATTGGAAAAGAAACAAGTGGCGATTATATGATATATCGAAACGGGGTTTATATTGATTCTAATGGAATCGAGTACTCACCAGAGGAATTAAAGAATAGAACACGAAATGGTCTTCCTGAGAACCGGATTATCACAAAGATAATGGAAGAAAATATTATGCCTCCCTCAATTTTTGAGTTAGAAACAAAAGAAAAAAACGGAGTATATATTTCCCCTGAGATAATTACTGTAAATGGTTCATTAAACGTCTTAACAGATACTAATGGATCGGGGTGGGAACTAAAAGCGGGTGACTCTGTAGAATATGAATTCGAAAAGTATAAATCGGAGGTGGTCGAAAATCAAAATATATTAATTGGTTACGTTAAAGACGGCGTTCTATATCCATCGCAAAAATTCGATCAATTAAAGGGGAATTACAATTTAACTATTGAGGAATCAGGGCAATATTACTTTTACATAATAAATGCAAGTTCTGATACGATTGCCTTGAAAGAGGGAACTTTAAGGCTGACAAAAAATAACTGATTTTTTTATTATTGATTCTACTCTTTTAATTTTAAGGGCATTTTACTACCAGCATAGAAAGAAAGTGCCCTGTGCTTTGAATCCAAAGGAATAACGGAACAGTACCGTTTTGTACATCCAAGTGTACGGGCTGCAGTCCCTTGATCTATAATAGGGGACATGCATGCAATGGCAAAATTCAATCGCGAATGGAATAGGAGAACAGAATGATGAAACAAAAAATGGCCGTCATCGGCTTAGGGCATATGGGCCGGCATATGATTCACCGCTTACTGCCTCAATATACGGAGAAGATCGAAGTGGTCGCCATTTGCGACAGTGATGAATCCAGTTTGCATCGTGAAGCTGCGGAAGCAGGGATTCATCCAAGGCTGTACACCGACTATCGCCAGCTGCTGGATGAGGTGACGCTTGACCTGGTGTATATCGCGGTTCCGCCGTCCCTGCATTATGACGTGGCCCGGATCGCATTTGAGAAAGGCATCCACGTCTTCTGCGAGAAGCCGCTGGCCAATAGCTTGACCGAAGCCCGGAGTCTGGTGGAGCTGGCCGAGAAGGCCGATGTGCTCCATGCGGTTCATTTCTCGCTTCCGCTCGATCCGGCCGTTCTGAAGCTGCAGGGATTGCTTGAGGATCAGGCGATCGGCCGGATCCAAAGCATGGATCTGTACCTGGAGTTTCCGCAGTGGCCGAGGGCCTGGCAGCAGAATCCATGGATTACGTCAAGGCAGCAGGGCGGATACCTGCTGGAGGTCGGCATTCACTGGATCCAGATGATCCAGCAGGTGTTCGGGCCGATTACGCATGTCAAGAGCGAGATCGAGTTTCCGCCGGATTCGAATCAGTCCGAGAGCCGGGTCCAGGCCGTTCTGAGATTACATAATGATATCGAGATTCGCCTGTCGGGAACCGACCAACGGGAAGGGGAGGAGCGTGTCTCCTTGGTGGTCCACGGTGAAGAAGGCACTTTGGCATTGGAGAACTGGTGCAATCTGTACCGAAGCGGCAAGGATACCGAACTGCAGCCAGTGTCTGTGGATGATGTCGTCAGCCCGCTGCCGATCCTGAAGCAAATCATTCAGATTTTGAACGGAGAGTCCGGTCTCAACTATGATTTCCATGACGGGTATAACGCGCAGGTTGTTTTGGAAGCTCTGCGTAATCCGGGTGAGGGCTTTACGGATGTAAGGCCTCAATTGATGGGGGACCAAACGGAAGGGTTTATTGTAACGACCTGATGGGTGAATGTTATGTCATAACAAGGACGCCATCTTAGAAGGTGTCTCTCTGGTGAGGCTGTTCAATGCGGATAGCGAGTTTGTGGGTTTCGCTATCTTGGAGCAGGTTCATGACGAGATTTCCGCATAGGGTGCATGTGGAAATTATGGCGAGTTGGTAAGAAAGTAATACAGGTTGAAATCACATCGCGTTGAGGTGATCCATGGTGTTCGTGCAACTTAGCAGTTTCATCACGCTCGGCCTGTAGAGGATGGCATAACCCTCTTGGCTCCTTTGCAGGCTGGGCCTTATCCCAAGGGGCGTGATGGAATGAAAAGCAAAGGCAACAATCGTACTCGTTCGTATTACCGTCATCATCGACGGAGAGTGATCCAGCGTAAGAGCAGGCTTGCTAAACAGCTTGGTTGGCATGCCAAGTTTACAGGTGAGTTTGCTAAAGGGAAGATTCATTGCTCTTGCAAATATTGCAGGGTGAAATCGAGAGAAATCGGATGGCCTAAATCTGATCTTGTAAAACTTGCACGTATGAATGAGTTTAGTAGTTTGGAGTAGGGTTTTAGGTTTAGTGTAAGGAAAGGCTGTAGATGGTAATGTCTACGGCCTTTTGTTTTGCTCAACGATATTCAATCATGACCACCCGTCCAACGGGTGGTTTGCTCTTGGGGTATAACCCCTTGTTGCCAAACTGCGCCTAAAGACGCTAGCCTGACCACAAATCCGTTCAGGCTCAGTGTTTTTGTCACTTTCACTTACCAGTTAAACTGGTTTATTTCTTCTTGCTCCTGTTGCTACTGAACGGATCTTCGTACTCTTTTACACTCAGCTTATCTACCGCTTGGTCATGTGCTTCTTGTTCACGAATGTACTTTCTTACCGTTGCTTCATTTAATCCTACCGTACTCACATAATATCCTTCTGCCCAGAATTTTCGATTCCCGTATTTATATTTGAGCTGGGCATGCTTCTCAAAGATCATTAGCGAACTTTTTCCTTTTAGATATCCCATGAACGATGAGACTGCAATTTTCGGTGGGATTGCTACCAAAATGTGTACATGATCCGGCATCATATGACCTTCTATGATCTCTACACCTTTGTACTTGCATAAGCGCTTGAAAATTTCAATCAGATCTCTTCTCACTTGATTATAAATCTCTTTCCGTCTATACTTCGGGGTGAATACAATGTGGTATTTGCACATCCACTTTGTGTGAGCTAGGCTGTAGCTCTTGGTTGCCATCTAAGACCATTCCTTTCTTTGAGCCTGAACATCTCAAGTTTATCGGAATGGTCTTAGTGGTCAAACCCTCAATCCCTCCACCCGCATAGCGGGTGGTTTTTTGTTTCGCGCGTTTCACGCACTCAACTGGCTAAAGCCATAATAAAAAAACGGCAGGGTATACCCTGCCGCTTGCTCTATTCAAGATCCTCTAAAATGTATGTGAAAACATCGTCTACAAGCTTCACGATGCTGCGTATTTCCTTATCGAATGTTGAGCTGGTAATTGTTCCTTTATTATAAGAGTCGACGTTCAGTTTGACTCCGGAAGTTTTGGCTAAAGAAACTTCTTTAACTTGTCCATTGAGTTCTTTTTTCGTTTCAGCTGTTTCCTTATTGCAGACTTTCTTTGCTTCACTAAGACTTTTCTTAGCCTTATCAAGTGTTGCCTTCATCTGACTCAGTTCCGTTTTGCTGGCTTTGGACTTCTTAAGGTTGTTGTACTTGGATGTCAGCTGCTTGGATTGATTCGTGAGGGTGGTTACATTGGAGCACACAGGAGCTTTATATGTCCGTATAGCAGACTTAACTTCCTTTAACCTCTTGTTGTATTCCTCAAAGTAGATCTTATTAACCTCGGAGATCGACATTTTGATGGAGGGTGGGGCGGCATAAGCCTGTGACGGGAGAATTAAGATAGCGAGCATCAACAAAAGGGCTATAGTCTTCTTCATTTATGTATGAACACCTCTCTATAAGTAGTAACATTATCATACCTTAATTTGGGTCTGATCAATAGATAGAGAAAAGGATTTTCACAGGCTCCCACAGAATAACATGAAGCTGCACACATTTTTTGAGATTTGAAGGGGATTTGAAATGAAGACGAAATTAATTATGGTTGAGGGCCTGCCGGGGTTCGGCAAGTCGACGACGTCCCGTATGCTGCATGATATTCTTTCCGAGCACAACATTGAGGCCCGGCTGGTGATGGAGGGGGATACAGACCACCCGGCGGATTATGAGGGAACCGCGTGTCTGACGGAAGAGGAATTCGGGCAGTTGCTGGAAGTCGCAGGCCCTTTTAAAGAAATATGGATCGAACGGGCTGTCAAAAAAAACAGCTGGAACCTCTTACCCTACCAGAAGCTGAAAAACGAATATGGCGCTTCTTTTCCGGATGATCTATATCATTCGTTGGCTAAAAAGGATATTTACGAGCTCCCGCTGGACCTCAACCGGTGGCTCATCACCGATCGGTGGGGGGCATTTGCCGAGCAGGCGCTGCATGAGCCTACCGTCACGATTTTTGAGTGCTGTTTCATTCAGAATCCGGTGACCGTCGGCATGGTGAAGCATGATGCGCCGGAAGATCAAGTGACGGACTACGTGCTGGGGCTGGAAAAAGCAGTCCTTCCGCTAAATCCCCTCCTGTTCTACATTGAGCAGAACGACCTGGAATACGCATTCCGCAAGGCCATCCGGGAACGCCCGGAGGCATGGTCCACAGGGTTCGCCCATTACTACACTGGACAGGGGTACGGCAAACATCACGGTCTGGAAGGCGTCGAAGGGACTCTGCAAGTATTGGAAGCCCGGCGCGAGTTGGAGCACAGGATCTTGGACAAGCTCGAACTGAACAAGGAGTTAATCAATAACTCCCTTTATGACCAAGAGACGTACAGAACCATGCTAATGGACAAGCTGAAGCGGCATGCGATCATCCCATAATATTTTTCATAGATAAGGAAGGACGGTTTAATGAAGCGATTACTCATGATCATGATGCTTTACATAACGGCTTTATTGGTAGGCTGCGAGAAGGAACCCGGTTGGGAGACGATTCAGCTACTTGATGAAAAGGTTGCCGAGATTCGGATTTCAACGTTCGAGACTTGGGACGAGATGAATGGGGATACACTGTTGTCCTTTAAGGAAGCGAAAGATGTAAGATCGTTTGAGGAAGCGATCCGTACCGCCCGCAAGCAGCCGGAAGATGCCAAACGAACGGACCCGGATTACGACGTGATGGTCGTCTATGCCCAGCCATCTCCGATCCATGCCATCAAGCTGTGGTTGGGGGAAGAGGGTCAGGAAAGTGTGTTCAGCTACGGGTTCAAAGATTGGGGAGAAGATGTATATGTGGTTTCCGCCAAACATACGGATCGGATGAGAGAACTCATTTTACCAGAGGGGCGTTAAAGCCGTTATCGGAGCCCCTCTCACTGACCAAACGCCGAATGCCTCATATCCCATAAAATAACGACTTGGATGTATAAAATCAGGGGATTGGGAGATGAATGATATCATCATTCAGGAGGCGATGAAGTGAAAAAGTTGACCAACAAGTTAAAATATATGGCTGGAGCGTTTCTTGCCGGAGCCCTGCTGATTATAGGGATTATGTTCGCTGCTGCGAATCCCGAAGGAACCTTAGGTACGATTCAACACGCGATGTCTAAAATAAGCCACTTCGTTAACGGCAAGGACAACGCCACCGCTGACGGTCCAATTGCGGAACAAGAGACGGCGACCTCGGATCCTAAGATGCCTACCGACAGCAGCGATGCGCCAGCTCGCATGGTTTCAGATCCGGTTAACCAACCCGTGTACTGGGGCGAGGCTTCCAGGAAGGAATCCCTGGGGCAGCCTGTAGTCAAGCTGTACAATGCGGCGGGCAAGCCAGTTGGCTCCGCTACCCTGGAGCAGATCCATGACGGGGTGAAGGTGAAGATTACCGCATCCGGCCTCACTCCAGGCAAGCATGGGTTCCATGTGCATGAGAATGCGATTCAGGGAACGGATTTTAAATCTGCCGGAGGGCATTTTAATCCAACCCACAAGCATCATGGCCTGGAGAATCCGCAAGGAAGCCATGTCGGCGACATGCCGAACCTGGTCGTGGGCGCAGACGGCACCGTGGAAGCGGAGACGATGATTCAGCATGGCACGCTGGAAAAGAACCAGCCGAACTCGGTGCTGGGACGCTCGTTGATCATACATGCCGGCGAGGATGACAATGTCACCGACCCGGCGGGCAATTCCGGCGACCGCGTGGCGGGCGGGAATATTCCGGAGTAATCTGGCAAATCGATAGTACATCCGTTTGCAGCATATGAAATTCAGTGAAAAACGCATCTCCACGGGGAGGTGCGTTTTTTTGTTAAGTTATGCTGGTTCAAGTACACCGGGAGAATGAACCCCGCAGGATAAAATTGAATTACTTGCTTCGACGCGGTGGGTTCTTGGTCGTATACGTTTCTGACGACACATTCTGAAAATATTGAATGATTTTGAGCAATTGTCTCATGTAGTTCCCGGCGGCTCTCCTTCTATACTTAAGGTATGGAAAAGGAGAGTGAATTCATGGAACGAGCAACATCTTTAGCATCCGAAATACCTGTTCGCAAAAAGTCATTTCGCAAGCGCTGGGACTCTCCCCTTGCAGGTTATTTGTTTATTTCCCCTTGGCTGATCGGATTTCTGGCGTTGACAGCCTATCCGATGCTGTTGTCCCTGTACTATTCCTTCACAAATTACACCCTCATGAAGCCGATCGAGTGGGTCGGCTTAGACAATTACGAGCGCATCATTACGGCGGACGACAAATTTGCCCAATCGCTCAAGCTCACGTTTTATTATGTACTCGCCTCGGTGCCGCTGAAGCTAATTGCCGCGCTGATGGTTGCTCTCCTGCTAAAAAAGGCCGTGCGCGGGATATCCGTCTATCGAACGGCCATTTATTTCCCTTCCTTGATCGGGGCGAGCATCGCGGTTTCCCTGCTATGGAAAAATATTTTCGGCGTGGACGGCTTCTTCAACCAAGTGCTTGGATTCTTCGGAATTCCCGGAACGGGCTGGGTCACGAACCCGGATACCGCATTATGGTCTCTCATTGGCTTGTCGGTATGGCAATTCGGTTCATCGATGGTGATTTTCCTCGCGGGCCTGAAGCAGATTCCGAATGATCTATATGAAGCCTCCGCGGTGGATGGCGCGGGCAAGCTAAAGCAATTTTTCAAAATCACGCTTCCGATGCTGTCACCCACGTTGTTTTTCAATCTCATCATGGGGGTCATTAACTCCTTCCAGATGTTTACGCCTGCTTACGTTATCACCGGCGGCGGGCCGATGAACTCTACCTATGTCTATGCGTTATACCTGTATGAACGGGCATTCAGCCGCTATCAGCTGGGTTATTCTTCTTCCTTGGCCTGGATCATGCTGATCTTGATTGTGGCTGCCGCCGTGATCATTAACCTGACTTCGAAATACTGGGTATTCTACGAATCCGAGAGTCAAGGAGGGAAAGGAAAATGACCAGACGCAAATGGAACCCCGTGATCCGCCATTCGGTGCTCATTATGTTCAGCTTGATTATGGTTTATCCGGTCGTTTGGTGGATTGGCGCTTCGCTGAAAACGAACCAGGAGCTCAGTTCCCCATCCATCTTCCCGTCCGTGCCGCAGTGGTCCAATTACATCAACGGATGGAATTCCGTTCCGGGGTTTACCTTTACAGACTTCTATTTGAATACGTTCTATTTAATTACTGCGGTGATCATTGTAACGGTGATTTCCTGTACGCTGGTTGCCTTCGGATTTGCAAGGCTGGACTTTCCGCTTCGAGGCTTCTGGTTTTCGCTGCTCATGCTTACGCTGATGCTGCCGGGCCAAGTGCTCATCATTCCGCAGTATGCGATGTTCCACCAATTTGGTTGGGTCAACACCTACCTGCCGTTTATCGTGCCCCATGCATTAGCGGGAGGGGCGGGAGGAACCTTCTTCGTCTTCCTGCTCGTTCAATTCATACGCGGGATCCCGCGGGAGCTGGATGAATCGGCCAAGATCGACGGGTGCAGCTGGTTCGGGATTTATTGGAGAATTGTGATGCCCTTGATGAAGCCTTCCATCGTGACGGTCATTATCTTCTGCTTCCTATGGAACTGGGATGATTTCCTTGGTCATCTCCTGTACATTAATTCCGTCGACAAATATACGGTAGGCTTGGCTTTACGGATGATTAACGATTCGCAAGGCGGCGCGGAATGGGGACAATTGCTCGCAATGTCGCTCGTATCCATTCTACCGGCTACATTGCTGTTTATCTTTGCCCAGAAATACTTTGTGGAGGGTGTAGCTACCACAGGACTAAAAGGGTAGTAGCTAGCCCTACCGATATATTATAAAATGAGGAAACATTGAGGCAGCGGTACGCCGCACAGCTTCAATGTTTTTTTCTGATAGGAATGTAAAGCATGGAGGATGAGAATTATGATCAATCCCTTCAAAAGATACCGGATCGATTCCCTGTTTATTATTTGCTTTGCAGGGCTGATCACGATTGTGCTGGCGATCACGGTATGGACCAGTTATGTCATGACTTCGCGGGAATTGGCTGAAAACACGTCGTATTATCAAAAAAGACTGCTCGAGGAGCTGAACAACGAAATTACGGGCCGCCTGACGTCGATCGAGCAGATCTCGCTGACCACGTCCAGGGACAATGATTTACTTACGTTTCTGTCGGGAAAAGAAGATGAGTTCAACCACTACAGGAGGTCCAAGGGTATACAGGAAGCGCTGGCTCATCTAACCTATTCGATTCCGCAAATTCAGGCCATCGATTTATACATGGAACAGCCGGAGTGGGGGGATCGGCAGAGCTATATTCAGTTCCATGGATTAACGGAGGCTGCGACAAAGCCATGGTATCCTTTGCTGCAGAACAATGACTTTTCCTGGTCAGAGGAGCATGATTTAACGACCTATAATGGGAACGTGCCTGTGCTCAGCTTTTCCCGCAAGGTGTACAACAACTCCCGGTACTTGGGTATTCTTGTCGTGCATGTGAAAGCGGATTGGATCCGCGGGATTCTCGAAGGATATTCTAAAGATTCGAACCGGATGCTGCTGGATCTGAACGGCAGGGAGCTGCTGAGCGTCGGGAAATCAATGAGGGATGCCGGATTACAGGAGCAGGATTTGCGGTTCACGGACCAATCCGGTGTGTCACGGCTGCATACACAGCATGGCGTCGAGTCTCTGGTCGTCTATTCCAAAGTCGCCGACTCCAACTGGATGCTGGTGGAGATTACCCCGTGGGAGAGAATTACGTCAGGCAGCGTCAAGCTGGCTGGAGCCATTATTACCATCGGCATCGGAGCCCTATTGCTGGCTTTCTTGTTAACGCTATGGCTAAGCAGGCAATTGTTGAAGCCGATCGCCCAGTTAGTGAGAGCGATGAAGAATTACGATGTCGGTGGGAGACAAGCTGAGCTGGCCGGTGATTACACGAATGAATTCGGCATTCTGTTTGCAGGGTTTCGCAGACTGAATGAGAGAATCCAGGCTTTGTACGCATCCCTTGCGCAGCGTTACGAGCAGCAGCGGAAGGCGGAAATCGAAGCGCTCCAAGCCAATATTAATCCGCATTTTCTATATAACACCTTGGACCAGCTGAACTGGATGGCGATTGCGGAGGGACAGGAGAAGATGAGCCGCATTCTGGAGCTGATGGGCCGCATGTTCCGCATCGGATTATCGCATGGAGAAAGCTTTATCACGATTGAAGAAGAGCTGACTCACGTCGCATGCTATTTGGAAATCCAGCAGATCCGGTGGGAAGACGGTCTGGAATACGAGGTGCATGCCTCCCAGGAAATCCGAAACTTATTCATTCCCAAAATGACGCTCCAGCCTTTCGTCGAAAATTCAATCATACACGGATTTAATGCAAGGCAAAACGGCCGAATTCAGATTAAGGCTGAGGAAGAGGGCAGCCGGATCCGAATGACGATTATCGACGACGGAAGCGGGCTTGCTCCTCAGAACAAAGGGAGCCATCGCCGCAAAGGAGGTTACGGGATCCGGAATGTGAGAGAGCGGTTCTCGGCGTTCTTCAACGATGATTATGAGATCCTCGTTAAAGATGGAGAGAATGGAGGAGTGGTTGTATCGATCGCCTTTCCAAGGCTTGAGGAAGCACAGCGGTAAAACATAATCAGACGATTTTATAATAAATTGTGCATCTCTCTTATACTCCAGTCATCTCGGAATTGATAGGATACATATTGACCACAATCTTTTGTTATTAGGGGGAAGTCGGCATGAACAAATGGAAGCGATTGCAGATCGTCGCGTTATGGATGGTGTTCTCCTTGCTGGTGGCGGCATGCGGCGGTAACGGAAGCACCAACTCAAGCACGGAAAGCACAACCTCAACCAAGAACAATACACAAGCCGAAAGCGGTTCGGCGGCGGAAAATGTCAAGCTGCGGATTATGTGGTGGGGTTCACAGCCGCGTCACGAAGCTACACTGAAGGCATTGGAGGTATATACGGAGAAAAATCCGCATGTTACCTTCGAGCCCGAATATTCCGGGATGGACGGTTACCTGGATAAACTCTCCACTCAGGCAGCGGCGCATAACGAGCCGGATATTTTCCAAATGGACCCGGGCTGGGTTTCGGACTGGACATCCCGCAACCAGCTCGAAGAGCTCGACACCAAGGTTAGACTGGATGAATTGACGCCGAGCCTGCTGCCGATCGGGCAGAGAGACGGCAAGCAATACGGCGTGCCGCTGGGATCAGTTGCTTTCGGGATGATCTACGACAAGGCGGCTCTTGAGAAGCTGGGCGCAACGATGCCGACAGACGGCTGGACATGGGATGATTTCTTCGCATTGGCGGAAGAGGTAAAGCCTAAACTGGCGGAAGGCCAATATTTCACGCTGGATTATGCCGGCAACTACTTTATGTTCAGCGCTTATCACTATGCCAAGGGTAAAGGCACCTTGATTACGGAAGACGGCAAATTCAATATTGATGAAGCGACTTTCCTGGAATGGACCAAGAAGTTTGAACAGCTGCGCAAGGACGGACTTATACCTCCAGCCGATTTGAACGCATCCGACAAGGAAATGGATCCGACGGCAGACCTGCTGGTCAACGGCAAGATCTTATTCCGCTACTCCTTCTCCAATAACTACACCACATGGGACAGCATGAAGGAAGGGGCGTACGATCTGGTTACGATGCCGCGGGCCGAGGAAGCGGGAGGCTGGCTGAAGCCGTCCATGTACTTCAGTCTTTCGCCTAATTCCAAGCACAAGGAAGAAGCGGCAAAGTTCATCGACTGGTTCATCAATGATCCGGAGGCAGGGGCTATCCTTGGAACCGCTCGTGGTGTGCCTGCCAATGCCAAGATCGCCGAGTCGCTGATTCCGAATCTTCCGGAGGGCGAAAAGGTTGGGATGAAACTGATTGACGCAACGACGCCGGACGGACAGATATTTACGACAGGGCCGGAAGGCTGGGTGAACTTCATCGACAAAGACTTCCCGCTCGTCCGGGATGAGCTGAGCTTCGGCAGAACAACACCGGAGAAGGCCTATGAATCGTTGAAGAAGGCCGCGCAGGAATATGAATAGATCATATAAAATGAGATGAGAACTAGATGGATGCAAGCAAGGGAGTAAAATGATTCCGTGAAAGCTTTCTGAAAGAAAGCTACATCGGAAGCCTAAACTAGTGGTCGCCTTTGTGACCGGATTTTTACCGCTTAATATAAAATCCAAAAATCCGGGAGCAACAGCGATCGTAGGAACATTTTACGTACTTGCCCTGCATCCAAATCATTATTTCAGCTTATAGTTTCCGGTCTATTCCCGGTTTACGTCATGCCTAAGCGGTTTTATCGCCGATCGGGCATGGCGTATTACCGTTAATGTGAGGCATTGCCTTTTTGCAAATAAGAAGGAGGATCTTCAGATGTGGAAGATAGGAATCGTTGATGACGACCGCGCCGTGCTGCAGGGAATCCGAAAAGCCATCCCTTGGGATGAACTGAATGCAGAGTGGGCGGGAGAAGCTTTGAACGGGGAAGAAGGGCTTGAAATGATTGAATCGGCCAGCCCCGACATCGTGATTACCGATTTATATATGCCTGTCATGAATGGTCTGGATATGATCGAGCAGCTGCGGAAGAACACCGGCTATTCAGGAAAAGTGATCATTCTGAGCGGTTACTCGGACTTCGAGTATGCCCGTCAGGCCTTGCGCCTGAACGTGAGCGATTACTTATCCAAGCCGATCAGCCTTCCGACGCTGAAGTCTGTTTTAAATGAAGCCATATCCGATTTGGAGGAGCAGGAAGAGCTGCGCATGAAGCAGGATGAACTGCTCCAGAAGCTGCAGCTTTACGAGCCCTTCGTTGAGAAGGAGTGGGTCAAATCGGCCGCAGCGGGTGCACTGCAACATTCAGGTCTCCAAACGGAAATTCCGGAGCCTTATCGGTATTGGTCCGATTTCGATCATACGGTCATTGGCATCGAGCTGATCTCCGATCAACGGGCAGCTAATCTAAGCTTGCCGGACTGGAGCCTCCTTCGATTTGCAATCAGCAATATGGTGTGCGAAATTACGCAGGCGGCATTCCCACGCTTCGACCACACGGATCTCCACACCAACCGCTCCGTGGTCATTATTCATCATGGTCGAACGGAGTCTGCCGAGCGAGTGCGGCAGCAGCTGGAGCAGCTGGGTGTCCGATTAATCGACTGTGTGCAGAACTATTTGAAGCTGAAGCTCCGGATCGGCATCGGTGATCGCAAGAGCAGTATAAGGGAAATCGGTATCTCGACAGAAGAAGCCTTTCGTGCGATCGATGTGAATACGCAGCCGGCGGTTCCGGAGTATGAGCTGTATTTCTACTGTGCACAGGAGCCGGGCAATGCGGAGGCCAAGTCTCCCGTGCGTCCTGTTAAGCTTTACCTGGAGCTGGCCGGTTCGATTCGAACCTCGCAAGAACATCAGGCACAAACGATCATCAGGGATTATATGAAGCGATTGGAACAGCAAGGGGGCATCACCAAACCATACGTCAGTATGCTGGCAGGGGAGCTGTGGGGAATTATCGCCTTTGCTTTCTATGAGACGGGGACCGTCGTTGACGATTTCTTCCCGAATGACAGCATTACGCGCGAAATGGCGAAACTGCAGCGTCCATCCGAGCTTGCGGAATGGCTGATCACCAAGATCGGGCTCGTGTTCGGCAGTCGCGAATGGGGCGGGAACGGAAAGCATCGCCAGGCTGTCGACTTTATGATCGAATACATTCACGAGCACTATGCCGAGGATCTCACGCTTGGGGGACTGGCGGATAAGGTATATATTTCGAGAAACTACTTGTCGATGATTTTTAAGAATTTGACGGGAGAAACGTTTAACAATTATTTGACCAGAGTACGGGTCGAGAAGGCCCGGGAGCTGCTGATGGAGAAAAATGCATTGGTGTACCAAGTGGCAGAACAGGTCGGATATAAAAACATTCCTTATTTCAGCACGGTATTTAAGAAATTCACGGGCATGAATCCGACGGAGCTCGTGAAATGATCATGAGGAGGCATTATGAACAGCAGTTATGATCCGGCATGGTTGCAGGTTGATGGGAGCTCGCTGAAGCATGCTGCGGCAATAAAGCCGCTGAAATGTTATTTGGGTAAGATCGTGACCGCGCAGGCGGTTTCTTCGCAAGTATTTCGTACAGCGATTCAGGAGTTGACCACAGGCATTGCTCTGCTGACAGGTGAACAGCCCTTCATTCGTGAAGAGATGGAAGCCGGCCCCTGCTTGGTCGCAGGGACGCTGGGGAGCATCGAAAGGACTTTGCTTGACGCCTCGCTGGAAGCCGAGGAAGCCGGACGTGTGGGAGATGAAGGTTATATCATACGCCGCGTCGTAAGAGGAGACCAGGATTTCATATTCATTGCAGGAGGATCGGAAAAGGGACTTCTGTACGGGGTCTTTCATTTTATGCGTCTGCTGCAGACGGGCCAAGCGAACGAAGCGCTCGATCTGATCGAACATCCGAAGTACCGGCTTCGCATGGTGAATCAGTGGGACAATATGGACGGAACCATTGAGCGCGGATATGCGGGCCGATCGATATTTTATAAGGACCATACCATCGTCTCCGATCTGACTCGTGTCCGGACGTACGCCAGAATGCTGGCCTCCGTTGGGATTAACGGAATCACGATCAATAATGTGAATGTGCATCAGACCGAGACGAAGCTGATCACGCCTCAATTGCTACCGGATGTGGCACGCGTAGCGGATGTGTTCCGCGATTACGGCATCGTCCTCTACCTCAGCGTGAACTTTGCTGCGCCGATCGAGCTGGGGGATATGTCCACGGCTGACCCGTTAGAACCGGCCGTTCAGAATTGGTGGAAGCAGACAGCGACCGATATTTACCGAACCATTCCTGACTTTGGCGGATTTCTGGTCAAGGCCGACTCGGAGAACCGTCCCGGCCCGTTTACCTATGGACGCCATCATGCGGATGGAGCCAATATGCTGGCAGAAGCGCTGGAGCCTTACGGCGGACTCGTCTTATGGAGATGCTTCGTGTACGATTGCCATCAGGATTGGCGGGATCGCCAGACGGACCGCGCCCGAGCCGCCTATGATCATTTCAAACCGCTGGACGGCAAATTCAAGGACAATGTGATCCTGCAGATCAAGAACGGTCCGATGGATTTTCAGGTCAGAGAGCCGGTATCGCCATTGTTTGGAGCGATGGAGCGGACGAATCAGCTGCTGGAATTTCAGATTACGCAGGAGTATACGGGACAGCAAAGGCATGTATGCTATTTAATTCCGCAATGGAAAGAGGTGCTGGAATTCGATACGCTCTGCCAAGGGGAGGGCAGCAAGGTAAAAGATATTGTAGCCGGACAAGTGTATCCTTACCAGTACAGCGGCATAACAGCCGTGTCCAATATTGGGGATGACTTCAACTGGACCGGTCACTACCTTGCCCAGTCCAACCTTTATGGCTATGGCCGCTTGCTGTGGAATCCGGAGCTGACGGCGGAGGAAATCGGCGAGGAATGGACCCGGATGACCTTTGGACCCGATCCGGATGTGATGAGGACCGTGATGGACATGCTGATGGAATCGTGGCCGGTCTACGAGAATTATACCTCCCCGCTTGGCGTGGGCTGGATGGTGGTGCCGCATGTTCACTACGGCCCTGACGTGGATGGCTACGAATACTCCAAATGGGGAACGTATCATTTCGCGGACCGTGACGGGATCGGCGTTGACAGGACGCAGGCAACAGGGACGGGGTACTCCGGCCAATATGTTGGCGCCAATGCGTCGATGTATGAGCGATTGGAGACTTGCCCGGATGAATTGCTGCTATTTTTCCACCATGTTTCTTATACCCATGTGTTAAAGTCCGGCAAGACGGTCATTCAGCATATTTATGACACTCATTTTGCTGGGGGCGAGCAGGTGGAGCAGTGGCTCGCACGCTGGGAAGCCTTGGAGCCTAAGCTTGATCAGCAACGCTTCCAACATGTTAAACAGCGCTTGCTGGAGCAGCTGGAGAGTGCAAAGGAATGGCGCGATGTCATCAATACGTATTTTTATCGAAAATCGGGTATCGAAGATGAGCACAATCGAGTGATCTATTCGTAGCGGTAAGGGCCTTGAATTTCAACCTGGGTTGGAATTCGGGGTCTTTTTTGTTGGGGGTGTAGGGGATGGTAGGGTTCAGATTTTGGGAAACAAATTGGGCATTTGTTCTATTTCCGTTTTCAGGAAAAATAGTGGTCTTTGTTCGAGCGATTCTTTGATATGATACAAATATGGATACATTAGCCATGTAAAGGATGAGAATCTATGCCGGTTTACAATAAGCTCGTTCGGGATCTTATTCCCCAAGTCATTGAATCTACAGGCAAAGAATTTCGCACACGGATTTTGGATGAGGAAGAGTATAAGAAAGAATTGATCATAAAGCTCAAAGAAGAGTCGGAGGAGTACTTTACCGCTCAAAATTCAAAGGAGTCGTTGGAAGAACTTGCAGATATGCTGGAGGTTATCCGGGCATTGGCGGTTGTACATGGAGCGACATGGGAAGAGCTTGAAGTCTTGAGAGAGAAGAAGGCGGAAGCTCGGGGCGGGTTTCAGGAGCGGGTGTATCTAATTGATGTCGACGACAACGCTTAATGTCAAACTAAATTTCGCGTAAGATTTGAGGGGTTCTTGATAATCATTAATATGAAAGTTGGGTGTGTCTATGGAAGTATTAAATAATATTGAAACAAATCATTGGGATGAACTAAAAAAACTTAGTAGGAATGTTGATGAGTTATACATAATCAGTCCATTCTTAATGGAGTCATTAGATGATTTCTTTAATAACATAATAACTCCATCGGGTGTAAAGAACATTGTTTTGATTACTACATTGAAAGATAACGATCCAGACTTGTTCAAAAAGGCGAATTCTCTCCGATCTCTTATAGCTAATTGTAAAGCTGCAAATATACATTTTCGAGTACACCTTGATGATAAACTTCATGGCAAAATTTATATAGCTACAAGAGGTGGTAATCCAATCAAGGGGATTATAACTTCTGCAAACTTTACGGAGTCAGGGTTAAAGCATAAACACGAATGGGGCGTACTCCTTGGAGATCCCGATCATTTAAGGAATGTCCTTGATAATATAATCAGCGTTAGCAGCGATGCTTTAACGCTTGGAGAAATAGACAACATCATTAGTAGGATTGACAGCTATACTCAAGAAGCGGGAACACCAACATTCCCCAAATTTAATTTGGAGATAAGTAATCTTTTTATGAAGAATAAAAATAACGACTTTTGGTTTAAACAATTTAACGATCTTGAGTACATTGCAAGAGAAATTGATAGTCTTTTGATTAATAGTTTGCAAGCGAACTACCAGATTACAAGAAATTATGGGATAGGCTATCATAAAGAACCGAACAAAAAATTATATGGCTTTGCCAAGTTGGACACTAATGATAAGTGTCTAATACTAAGATTTGGTAGCAAGAAAAATGAAGAGGGAGTTCAGAACCAAATTAAGTTAGCTGAAAAACACAATCTAGTTCATCGCAGGAGTGACTGGCATATGAATGAGTATAAGAATGAACTATGGATTTATTTAAAATGGCTGAAGGAAGAGCGACTGAGCATGAATGAATTGAAAGTGTTTGCAGAAAGAGCGTTCGATGTGAAATACAGCGAGTAGGGTAAGAGATTACATAGTAAATTGGAAAGATTTTCCTCAGAGACAATGCTCTGAGGCTTTTTTGTATAGAAGGGGGGCTTAAACGGCTACTTTCATTCTTTTAAGTGACGCACTAGGGGAACCGTAAAACGGTAAGTTACCATACATTAAATGTGTAATTGTCTTAATCTTCGAGCGAATGGGAATCGTATTCATCTGATACGAGGAATTGTAATGAAGGTTCGAATGAAAAGGAAAATGTAGTTGTGTGTCGAAATGGGTAGATAGTTTATGATTCATTTGACCCGACTAATACATTGACGATTGAATAAAAAGTTAATCGGAGGAATACGTCTTGGAAATAGAGCGCTCGGCATCTTTTTATCATTTTTTAGAACCTATATCTATTTTTCAGGGATCGGGCGGTATGTAGTGTTGTAACTATAGCCCTATGTCTAACCATAAGTATTGCAAGTGTCGACACTTTAGGAAGGTAGCAGGCGAACTCAGAAAGATATTGAGTTCGCTTTTTGTTAGAAAAAACAAGTACAATTCTTTTAGTTCTCTGGGAGGATATGGTTGCCTTTTGTCGAAGTTTGTATATATCATAAATGAAAACACAATAGGAGAATTGAACTATGTTGTTCAGATGGTTCAAAATTATTTATGTCATCCAAGCAAGACCTGGTATCAGCGCTAAGGAACTGGCAGAACGATGTGAAACCGAGGAAAGAACGATATACCGTGATTTACGTTCACTAGATGTGCTGGCTCCGATTACCAATGAAGGGTATGGCAAAGGCTATACGTTCGCCGGGGATTTTGCCATGTTCCCTTTCAATTGGACGCAGCAGGAGGCACTGGTCTTCTCCATGCTTCCTTCCTTTGTCGATCAGAGCAACATGCCGCCGGGATTCGAACCGGCATACGATAAGGTTATGGCGTCACATTTTCGGCAGAAGAAGCGGGATCGGGAAATCCTCAAACATGTCACGGATATTATCCAGATGGGGTCTCCCGCATATCGGGAGGATGCTCCCAACTATCTATATCAAGTCATTCAGGCCATCGTGGAAGAAAAGACGATCACCGTTGTATATCATACGCAGAGCCGGAATCAGCAAACGGAACGGGAGATCGATCCGTACTACCTCGTCCCGAGGGATCAACGATTCTATCTGATCGGTTATTGCCATCAGGCGAAGGATATTCGGACCTTCCGTCTGAGCCGTTTCCGCTCTATGGAGATGACCAGCCGAACTTTCGAGCGCGGGGACTTTAACCTGAAGAATTATATGAAGAACACCTGGTCGATTGAACGCGGCGAGGAACAAATCCATTTCAAAGTGAAATTCTCGCCGGATGTCGCCCGTTACATCAAGGAAGAGGAGATGTTCGTGAGACCAAGGATGAAGGACCTGCCGGATGGCGGTTTGTTGTTCGAGGTTACCTTGAATCACGACCGGGAGTTTATGAACTGGGTAAGTCAGTACGGGCCGGATGCTGAAATTCTGGCTCCGGTATCTTACCGGGAACGAATGAAGGAACGGCTTGAACGATGGCGCAAGCTGTATGAGGGGGGAATAAGGAACGGCACTATTGCGCCATTCCCAGCATTTCCGCCAATTTACTGAACGGGTGATTCTCTTCCGAGCCTGTGGAATATACCATTTCCGAGACGTACAGCTGATCTTCTGCGGTATTATTCGTAACCAATTGGATGTTAGGGAAGATCGAAAGAAAGACTTTCGCCGTGTTATAGGCGTCATCGGTGGCTCGGTGCGGCTCCCCGATGAATGGGAGCTGCAGCATGTCAAGCGCCCGTTTCAATCCGATCCTCTGTCGATGATCCGATTGGTGAAGTCGAGTAAACGCCAGCTGAAGATCGTTATAATTTTGCAGCCAATCCAAGGAGATCTAATGATACCGGCAATGCTGGATGAACTGATATTTATCGTCCATTCCCCATGCGCATAAATAATAGGGCGCCTCGCCGATCCACTCTTGAAAAGCCTTTAGCGCTTCGGGAAAAGACGGTGCTTGATCGACTTGATCCTGCGTAATCCCCGTAAATGGCGTCGTTTCCGGTGTTAATTTATACTGTCTCGAAGGCTTTACATAGGAATGAAACACGTCAGTCATGACCAGAGGTCCTTCTTGCCCGGTCATTTTAATCGCACCGATTTCGATAATGTCGGCAAGATGCTGATGTTTACGAACCACCATGAATTCAAGATCGAAGATGATATAAGTTGGCATTGGAATGCTCCTCTCTACATTGGTTGTTATTAGTTTAGCAGGGGGGAGTGGCTGGGGTTGTCTGGGAATGGGTGTTCGGGGATAGGAAAAAAGCAAAATAAATTTAATAGGAACATATGTTAATGACAGAGAGGGTACAGAAGGTTGGGTTATCATCTAGCAGTAATTGAGGAAAGTTAGCGAGGTCTGGGGGGATTATACATATGGCATTATGGCTATTCCGTGCGGGACGGTCAGGAGAATATGAAAGCAAGTTCTTAAACGATCAGAAGGTGTATTTGACATGGGATCAGTTGAACATCGACCTAAAGAGTTTTACGGAAAGATCCCAGCTTGTCAGTTATTTTATGAATGATTACGAAGCTGAAAAACTTGGAAGAGCGAGAAATTGGGCTGGACAAGTTTGGCCCATTGCACATGAGATGAGTAAAGGTGATTGGATCATCCTTCCGAGCAAGCTCAAATCTGCGATTCATATCGGTAGAATAACCGGGGACTATGAATTTGATAAAGGACGTGGCAATCCTTACTATCATTCAAGGGAAGTTGAATGGTTTGCAACCGATATTCCGAGAATCAATTTTGATCAAGATTTGCTTTATTCATTTGGGGCCTTCATGACTGTATGTAGAATATCTAGAAACGACGCGGAAAGACGCATAAAGGCGATGGCTGCAAACCATTGGTTAACGCCTAATGGTAACGCTCATATTGATCCGACTCAGTCGGATCGAGACGATGAAGAGAACTTGTTTGATTTAGAAGAGTACGCAAATGACGCCATAGCGAAATACATAATTCAGAAATTCAAGGGTCATGGAATGACCAGAATCGTAGAAGCTATTCTTAAAGCTAAAGGCTTTACAACATATATGAGTCCAGAAGGCCCGGATAAAGGCGTGGATATTTTAGCTGCGCCTGGAAGTTTAGGATTTGGTGAACCTAAAATATGTGTTCAGGTTAAAACATCGGATACTCCAGTCGATAGACCGACCTTAGATCAACTTATAGGCACGATGCACAATTTTAAGGCGAGCCATGGGCTTTTGGTTTCTTGGAGTGGCTTTAAAAGTACAGTGGACAAAGAAATAGCATCACAGTTTTTTAATGTAAGGCTATGGGATCAGAGAGCAATTATTAATGAACTGTTAGACAATTATGATGCTCTGGAAGCGGATATTAAAGCTGAGATTCCTTTAAAGAGAGCTTGGATTCTGGCGGGGACGGAATAATTTCACCTGCTCAATTTGATCTAGAACTTACTTAGCTGAATTATTGTATCGTTTGGAGGTGACATAAGTGATAGAAATATTGTGGGAAAGAATTAAAGAAAATGAAGGGCAAGTATTTAAGCAAATAAAAGGTGGAGAATTTATATACGAAGTTAAAGGAAATAGTATCACTTTAAGCCGAACTAGAAGATCGATATCAAAAAACATCTTTGTTGAAGCGTTAAAACACGTACCGCTTGAGAATACGGTTCCATTGCAACATTTACAAGCACCATCGTACTTATATGCAATACTGATGGACAGCAGAATTCGCAAAAATGATTGGTAAGACAAGATAGGAGGAGAAATAATGTCGTTCCAGACGCCACTAACCATTAAAGAAGTAATTGAAAATATCCATCGCAAAAAATATATATTGCCAGCAATTCAGCGCGAGTTTGTTTGGAATACGGATCAAATTGAGAGACTATTTGATTCTTTGATGCAGGGATACCCTGTCGGTTCGTTTTTATTTTGGTACGTAAATAAAGAGAAAAGTAAGGACTTCCAATTTTACGAATTTATTAGGGAATACCATGAAAAGGATAATCGTCATAATCCAATTGCAGATATAAGCGGAGAAGAAGATATCATTGCCATTTTAGATGGTCAACAGCGCTTGACATCAATGTATATCGGATTAAAAGGCTCCTATGCTTATAAATTGCCACGAATGAGAAGCAGTAATCCATTAGCTTACCCAAGGCAAAAGCTGTATGTTAATTTACTGGCACCTTCTAAAGAGTTCGATACAATTTATGATTTTCGGTTTTTAACTGAAGAAGATGTTGAATACGATCATACGAAAGATAACGCATATTGGTTTAGGGTTTCCGACATTCTTGATTTCAATGACCATTTTGAGTTGAATCAATATTTAATTGAAAAAGGGCTGAATTCGGTTGAAAAAGATAAAGCCTTATTTGCAAACCAAACGCTCTTTAAGTTATATAAAGCAATTAATGAAACCCCAAGTATAAATCACTATTTGGAGAAGGAACAAAAGTTATATAAGGTTTTAAATATCTTTATCCGAGTAAATAGTGGAGGCACTGCATTAAGTTATTCCGACTTATTACTATCCATTGCCACTGCTCAATGGAAGGACAAAGATGCTAGAAAGGAAATTACGGAATTTGTTGATGAGATAAACCAAATTGGTGACAGCTTTAATTTCAATAAGGATTTTGTATTGAAATCTTGTTTAGTTCTTTGCGAATTAAATGATATTGCTTTTAAAGTTGACAATTTCGGTACAGAGACGATGCAGAAAATCGAAATGAATTGGGATGATGTGAAAAAAGCCATTAGATTAGCGGTAAGTCTAGTCTCAAACTTTGGGTTTAATCAAGAAACGTTAACATCAAATAATGCTATCATTCCAATTGCTTATTACTTGTTAAAAAAAGGTTTGCCCGCCAACTATGTTCAATCCTCCATATACAAGGACGACAGAAATCTGGTGCATAAATGGCTGATTCTCGCATTACTGAAAAGGGTGTTCAGTGGCCAGCCAGACAACGTGCTCAGACCGCTAAGGAAAATAATAGGGAATAATCACGACAATTTCCCGTTGGGTACTATCATAGAAGAATTTAAAGGCAGTACAAAGTCCTTCACATTTACTGAAGATGAAATAAGCAATTTGCTGACTTATCAATATGGTCAAAAACATACATTCTCAGTGTTAGCGTTGCTTTATCCGACTTTAGATTTTAGAAATAAGTTCCACTTGGATCATATATTCGCTAAAAGTCTGTTCACAAAGAAAAATCTGTCCAAACTCGGGGTTTCAGAGGATAAGCAGGATGCCTTCATTAACGATTGCAATGTCATTGTTAATTTACAATTAATCGAGGGAATACCAAATCAAGAGAAATCGAATATGAAATTTGATGAATGGATCTTAAAGACATATTCTGATCAATCAAAGCTTAAAGATTATATGGATAAACATTATATTCCGAACATCGATCTGAACATAACAAACTTTGATGAATTTATTGAGCAACGCAAACAATTACTATTTAATCAATTGAATTCTATTTTATGTGTGTAGACAATGAAGAAAAGGAAAAAAACAAGACTATTTATGTAGGAAGCCAGTAAATACTTACAAATGTTGAATGATGTAGAGTAATTTATCACGCCGAGTAGTTTTGCTTATTGTGGTAGGGCCGTAGCTGCTAAAAAGTCTACGGCCTATTATTTTGCAGTAACTCAGGTAGGTTAAGTATGCTGAACTAAAATTGTGACTGTAAACGGTTTAATTAAAAGAGGAATCTAGGTGATCTATATTCCTAATTAAACGCCAGAAATCTAGGCATGGACAAGAATGTATGACCAGCACTCGTAGAGCAATGACGTTTATATATTCCATTTGAGTGGAACCCGGTGAGCGGCAGCACTAAAAATGCTGTTTGAACTCAATGCGAAGTTACCTTGGTAGTTTGTGAGGTCGTTTAACCAATATATTCATGAAAAGAATTCTGGCTTATGACTAGATCCTTAAGGAGTGAGCTTTGTGCCAAAGACGATGTTGACCTATACTACTATAAATAATCTGAGTGAAAGAATCCTTAGAGTTCAAAGGATTACATCCCGCTTAAACGTGGGGATACACTACGGATAGGAAAGATTACAGAAGACATCGCTAGACACTGCGGTGTAGGGCCAGATGCTATTGATAAAGTTAAAATGCATATCAACCAACCATCTCTTCCACTAGCAATGAAGATCGCCGAGTATTTCAAATGCGGACCTGATGAAATATTTACATTGGTACCTATCCGTTGCACACACTGGAGACAAGAATGGGGTAGGGCTAGGGCTAAATATGAGACTACAAAAAGACTGATTTGCGGATCATGTGTTAAACCGAGTACCAGTTAGGATTAATAAAAAATCAATAAGATAAATAACCAATGCGATTTCGTTCGCTTAGTTACGAGTGCATTCATTGGAATGAAGAGATTAACCTTCATAGATTAGGAGACTTTATATAAATTTATGCTTCTGTCGAAAAAGCTTCGCATCAATTTGATATGGAGCTGATTAATTAGAACATACATTCGCTGACCATATACTGTCACTTTGGGAAGACATAATGGTAAATAAAGTGCCCTTAACGAATTATAAGAAAGGAGCGTAAATGTGGTATCTTATTACTATGAGAACCTAGGGAATTCTCCCTGAAAACCAATGAAAGCTACGGGTGAAATAAACAATGAAGCGAATAGCCGAATACAGCGCAGGAACTGTAAAACAATCGTTCTGGTTTTCCGAATTTCGCAAGGTGGTTCACCTGTTGGATCAAGGAATGACATTAACGGATATTAAGGCATTGAATAAGGAACAGAATATTTTTGCGGCTCCAACTCAGGAAAGAGCTGCGCAAATTATGAATACCATAGCCACACGGGCAGCCAGTTTAGACCCTTCCATTTATCCTTTGTTCGAGCAGAGTGATGTGTCAACCCAGAAACTGATTGCCTTGGTAGCTATTATGCGGACAGATCGATTGTTTTTTGAATTTGTTTATGAAGTCCTTCGGGAGAAGATGATTGTCGGAAGCCACGAACTGGCAGACAGCGATATTCGGATTTTCTTTAAGGAGAAACAACTCCAAAGCGACAAAGTGGCTACTTGGACGGAATATACGTTGAAACGTCTTGGAAGGTGCTACAAGACGATGCTGATGGAAGCCGGTTTGACGGATCGAGCTCCCGGGAGCAGAGAAATACTCAAACCCATCCTGGATCCCGAATTCGAAGCATGGCTGCGGAATCATGGCATGGACCTGATGATACACGCATTGACAGGAGTGAGATAATGGCAAGTCTTCAGGAACGGCTGGAAAAAGCAGAAGAGATTATTAAACAACCGAGCTTTCGCCAAAATAAAGGCCTAGGAAATGAAGTTGGCTACTACGTATTTGATTATCCAGCAGAGCAGGAAATGGTAATTAGAGAATGGACCCGGTATATGGAGGCGAAATATTCAAAGTCTTACCATGACTTTGAATTGTTGGTGTTTGATTTGTATGACATCATTATCGACACGTTGGAGCAGGAAGATTTCATGGAAGATTGCTTTCGGTTCGAGAAAAAGAAAGGGATGGAGCGGATCGTGGAGTCCGTTGGGCGATTGCTTCAAATCAGCGATGATGCGAGCATGATTGTTCAGCATATCCGGGAACGAACCCCGCAGAACGCGGTTGTTTTCCTAACAGGGGTCGGCAAATGCTATCCACTACTCCGTTCCCACAAAGTTCTGAATAACCTGCACCAGTCCGTGGATCACGTGCCGGTGGTCATGTTTTTCCCGGGAACCTATGATGGGCAGGAACTCGTACTTTTCTCGGAAATCAAGGACGACAATTATTATCGGGCATTCAGGCTCGTGGAATAACAGGGAGAGTTACACAATGAAGATACAGGACATGTTTATCAGGGAAATCGACAGAGATATTAAAGGGGTTATCAAAGTTGGACAAGGCGATGAGGCCAACGTCCAGCAGGAGCTGGATGAATACGTCGTTACGAGGGAATTACAGAAGCATTTTGCTGATTTTTTTGCCAGTTACAAAAAAGGGATCAACGGTTACACGGACAAAATGGGGGTCTGGATCTCCGGTTTCTTCGGGAGCGGTAAATCTCACTTCCTGAAAATTCTTTCCTATTTGCTTGAAAATCGTGAGGTCGAAGGTAAGAAAGCGCTGGATTATTTTATTGATGACCGTAAAATCACGGATCCGATGGTCCTGGCAGACATGAAACTCGCTACCGGCGTTACGACGGATGTTGTCCTATTCAATATTGACTCCAAGAGCGAAATGTCGGGAAAGCAGTCCAAGGATGCGATTGTCTCCGTCTTTTTGAAGGTATTTAATGAAATGCAGGGATTTTGCGGATCAATTCCGATTCTGGCAGATCTGGAGCGACAATTAGTTGAAGTTGGACGTTACGATGAATTCAAGCGTTTGTTTGAAACGGACTATGGCAAGCCGTGGGAAACCTCCCGCCACAAGTTTGACTTCATTCAGGATAGCATTGTCGATGTGTTGGTCCAGATGAACTTTATGAGCGGAGCAGCGGCGCGTAACTGGTGTGAGAGAGCGATCGAACCTTACAATATCAGCATTGATGATTTTGCTCGTCTCGTAAAGGAATACATCGAGCGCCGGGGCAACAATCATCATATTGTTTTTCTAGTCGACGAAATCGGGCAATACATTGGCGATGATTCCAAATTGATGCTGAATTTGCAAACTGTTACAGAAGATTTGGGGACAGCTTGCAAAGGGAAAGTCTGGATCGTCGTCACCAGCCAGCAGGATATCGACTCGATAACGAAGACGAAAGGCAATGACTTCTCCAAAATCCAGGGCCGGTTTGATACCCGTCTGTCCTTGTCGTCCGCGAATGTCGATGAAGTGATCAAGAAGAGAATATTGGAGAAAAACACGACTGCTGATCAAACCCTAAAATTGCTCTACGAACAAAAAGCAACAATTATCAAAAATTTGATTGTGTTCAATGATGGGGTTGAGAAAAAACTTTATACCGATAAAGAGGATTTTTCGACCGTTTACCCGTTTATTCCCTATCAGTTTAACCTGCTAGGGAGCGTGCTCACTTCGATTCGGACGCATGGTGCTTCGGGGAAACACCTTGCTGAGGGCGAGCGCTCGATGATCGCCTTGTTTAAGGAGTCCGCAATGAGATTGATGGAACGGGCGGAAGGGACGCTTGTCCCGTTTAACCTGTTCTATGATGCCCTGCATCAATTCCTTGATCATAGTCATAAAGGTGTCATCAGCAAGGCAATGGATAATGAAATCATTAATCCGGACAAGGTTGAAGAGTGTTTTGCGGTCAATGTATTGAAGACCCTGTTTATGATTAAATATGTCAAGGAAATTACAGCTAACATCGATAACATCACCAGCTTGATGATTTCCGATATCGATACGGACAGAATCGTGTTAAAGGCGCAAGTAGAGGAAGCGTTGAAAGTTTTGTCCAGCCAGACTCTCATTCAGAAGAACGGCGAAATTTACGTATTTCTGACGGATGAAGAGCAGGAAATCAATAAGGAAATTGACCATTTGAATGTGGAAATGTCGGAAGTCATCGGCAAGGTCTCTGAACTGGTGTTTGAAGATATTTTCAAGGAAAATAAATACCGCTATCCCGCCTTTAACGGCAGGTACAACTTTGCCTTCAATCAAGTGATTGATGACCGGCCGTATAAAGCGAATCAGAACCATGATATCGGAGTTCGGATTCTTACGCCAAACTCTGATTTCGGCGATGATGAAACGACACTTCGCATCATGTCCGGTCAACAAAAAGAAGTTCTTGTCGTGTTGCCAAACGATTCCGCTTTCCTGGATGAAACTCGTCGTGCCCTGCAAATTGAGAAATATTTGCGGCTGAATACGACCAGCGCCTTGCCTAAATTTGACCAAATCAAGGAAGCCAAGCGGATTGAAATGCGGGAACGGAACGATAATGCCAAGCTGTTCCTGACGGAGTCTCTGAAGCAGGCGGATATTTATGTCAATGGGGATAAGTCACAGATTGGTTCTAAGGAGGTCTCATCCCGGATCAATGAAGCGTTGGGACGGCTTGTGAATACGGTCTACCATAAACTATCCTATATTGATACAGCCATGAGCGAAGCCAACATTCGCGCTTTGTTTAAAAGTTCCGATCAGATGGCTCTGTCTCTGGAAAATGGGACGGAGCCCAACCAGCATGCGTTGAATGATATGCTTAGCTATATATCCACCAATTCTTCGATGCACATGAAGACGTCGATGAAAAGCTTGATGGATCGCTTTATGAGAGCTCCATACGGCTTTGTGGAAGATGATGTCGAATGGTTTGTAGCTAAATTGTTCAAGAATGGCGATATATCCTTTACGGTCAACGGTTCCAACGTGACCTTGTTTAATAAGTCGGATGAGGAGATTGTTCGTTATATTACGAAGCGGGAGTATGTTGAGAAGCTGCTGACCGAAAAGCGGGAAAAGCCGGATGAGCGTCTAAAGAAGTCGGTTCGTGAAGTGATGAAAGAGCTGTTCGGTACTTCGGGTAGCCATGAAGATGACGATGCCCTAATGCGCGGTTTCCAAACGTACAGCCGCAATTTGCTGAATGAACTGGACAAGTATGAAATTATGTACCAGGCGAAATCTTTTCCTGGCCGAAACGTGGTTGCTCAAGGTAAGAACTTGCTGCGTTCGATTTTGCAAATGGAATTCCAGTTGGAGTTTTATAAGAAAATCCATGCCGAACGGGAAGAATTGCTCGATTTTGCGGAAGACTTTGAACCCGTTAAATTGTTCTTTGGCGGTGAACAAAAGGCAATTTATGAGAAGGCATTGAACCTGATAAGCATTTATGACCAAAGTAAAACGTTCATTGTTCATGAACAAGTAGAACAAGTGGTATCTGATATAAAAGCCATTTTGAGAAAAGAAGCCCCATACGGAGATATTCCAAAGCTTCCGGAATTGCTGGATCGTTTTACCGAGCTGTACGCCGGGTTATTGGAAGAGATGGTTGTTCCCGTGAAAGCGGCGATTGATGATGCGCGCGAGAGAGTATTCGAAGTGTTGGAGACGAAGGAATACAAAGAGCAGTTTATGTCGCGTTTCCTCATGTTGTTTAAGGAAATTTCCGAAAAAGCAGAAACCTGCAACAATGTGGCGACCTTGCAAAATATCAAGATCGAAGCGGATGCCTTGAAGGTGAGGCTGCTTAATGAATTGGCTCGTAAAGATGAATTGATCGCCCTTGACCGAGTTAAGGAAGAACAAGCGAAACTGGTTGTGGACCAATCCGAAGGGCAAACAATTCCAAAACCTGCTCCGGAGCCAAAGTTGAAGAAAAGAAAGAATATCAGCATTAAATCGGTCAGTCTCTCCGCCTCCTGGCAAATTGAATCACCGCAGGATGTCGAGAAGTACGTGGCGGAATTAAAACAGCGGATCTTAAAAGAGTTGGAAGAGAACACGATTGTAAATATTGAGTTTTAAAAGGAGCAGCATGTAATGAACAAGACAGCCATCAAGAACTTTGCGATCTGGGCCCGCAAAAAGCTGATCGCGGATATTTCCTATAAAGCCGGATTGCTGGGGATTACGGACAAGGAGATAAAGTCTCCGTTGCCCCAGTCTACCCGCGATGTCGAGTTTTATGATATAAGCACAAAAGAACCGTATTCGATTAGCGGCATTGAAATTGAACAACGCAGAAAATTGGCCGAAGTCATTCAAGAGAGAATGGAGCGGTCTGATTATAAGTCCGCGTATAACAATGTGATAGAAGAAGTCGCCTATACCTGGTTCAACCGTCTGATTGCGGTCCGTTTTATGGAGGTAAACGATTATCTTCCGTCACGGGTTCGTGTGCTCTCGTCAGACAGCAACGGCAAAATCGAACCGGATCTGGTCACTTCGCCATTTGATGCGGACCTGGAGTTTAGCCAGGATGAAAAGGAACAGATTATCAAGCTGAAAAACAACAATGAACTGGACAAACTGTTTCAAATGTTGTTTATCAAGCAGTGTAATGCCTTGAACGCCATCCTGCCTGAATTATTTGAGCAAACGAGCGACTATACCGAGCTGCTGCTCAACGTGTCTTTCACGGATCAAGAAGGCGTTGTTTATCATCTGGTGCATGATATCCCCGAGAGTGACTTTGACGTAAAAGAGGAAGGTCAGGTTGAAATCATCGGATGGTTGTATCAGTATTACAACACGGAACTTAAAGACGAAACCTTTGCCCTGCTCAAAAAGAACGTCAAGATCACAAAAGAGCGGATTCCTGCAGCGACTCAGCTGTTTACCCCCGATTGGATCGTCCGTTATATGGTCGAGAACAGTCTCGGCCGCCTCTGGTTGGAGGGCCATCCCAATGAAGAGCTCCAGGCAGGATGGAAGTACTATTTAGACGAAGCGGAGCAAGAGCCCGAGGTGCAGGCACAGCTGGAAGCGATTCGCGAGCAATATAAAACGATCAAACCGGAGGACATCAAAGTGATCGACCCTTGTATGGGGAGCGGACACATCTTGGTCTACGCTTTTGATGTATTGATGCAAATTTATGAAAGCTACGGTTACAGCCAGCGGGACGCGGCCAAGAGCATTCTCGAACATAACCTGTATGGTCTTGACATTGACAAACGTGCATATCAGCTGGCTTATTTTTCCGTTATGATGAAAGCCAGACAATACAACCGCCGCATTCTGAACGGTGATACGAAGTGCCATTTCTATGCGATCCAGGAAAGCAACGGGATCAACCGGGAACAGTTGAAATACTTCGGTGTGGGAATGGATGAATCCGATCGAAACATGGCTTTGCATCAAATGGAATACTTGCTCGATACAATGCTCGATGCGAAAGAATTTGGGTCCATTTTGATCATTGACGAACTGAAATGGGACTTGCTGGAAGGGTTTGTAGAACGGGCTTATTTGGATGGACAAGTGACAGCTGATACCGTTGATTTAGATCTTACTCAGGTGAAGTTGAGACAACTGATTCAGATTGCTGCCGCTATGGCACAAAAGTACGACGTAGTTGTAACTAATCCGCCGTACATGGGAAGCAGTGGTATGGGGCCAAAACTGGCGGATTATGTGAAGAAGAATTATCCGGATAGCAAGAGTGACTTGTTCGCTGTGTTAATTGAACGTTGTGGACAGATGACAAAGAAGAACTGCTTCCAGGCAATGATTACGCAACATGCGTGGATGTTTTTGTCGAGTTACGAGAAATTGCGTGTGAAGATATTGAAGCGCGACATCGTAAATATGGTTCATTTAGGTGCAAGAGCCTTTGAAGAGATTGGTGGTGAAGTTGTCCAGACTACTACTTTTATATTTAGAGAAAATCAAATTAATAAATATCAGGGAAAATATGTACGTCTCATTGATTTAAATAGCCAATATGAAAAGGAAAATGCATTTTTAGAAAAACATAATTTGTACGTTACTACGCAAGATAACTTTTCTTATACGCCAGGCAACTCTATAGCTTATTGGGTTAGCACATCAGTAATTGATGCTTTCCTAAATATAGAGAAACTAGATGACTACTTTCCGCCGAAAGCCGGGTTGTCTACTGCTGATAATGAAAGATTTTTAAGATTTTGGTGGGAAGTTAACAACTTTAGAATATGTTTTTTTGGAAAAGAATTTTCAGATTTAGAATCAAGTTGTTATAATTACAAATGGTTTCCAATGACAAAAGGTGGCGGATATAGAAAATGGTTTGGAAATAACGAGTATATTCTTAACTTTGAAAATAACGGATCAGAATTAAAACATTGGCTAGTGAATAATCCACGTGATCCTTCAACAACAAGCCATTCTCGCTATATAAGAAATTATGATAAATATTTACAGCCGGGATTTTCCTTTAGTGATGTTTCTACCGGACGCGCTTCTTTTAGATATCAACCTGCGGGCTTTATTCCAAATGCTCGCGGACCCTTTATATATTCTGAAAATATGGTATTACTAGGTTATTTGAATTCTAAGGTTGCAAGTTATTTTTTAAATATTGTTGCCCCTACACTAACTTACAACGTTGGTGATGTTGCTAGAATACCATATTTGCATACTAATAATGAGAGTGTAGAACAAAGTGTTAATAAAAGTACGAATTTATCTATTAATGATTGGGATAACTTTGAAAACTCTTGGAATTTTCTTCGGCATCCTTTCTTATACCAAACATTTAGTTTGATTTCTGAAGCTTATAGTTTTTGGAAAAGCACTACCGAGAATAATTTCAATCAACTCAAATCAAACGAAGAAGAACTCAACCGTATCTTCATCGAAATTTACGGCTTGCAGGACGAACTCACCCCAGAAGTCGACGACAAAGACATCACCATCCGCAAAGCCGACCTCGGTCGAGATGTTCGTTCCTTCCTCTCCTATGCTGTCGGTTGCATGTTTGGCCGTTACAGCTTGGATGTGGTGGGACTTGCGTACGCGGGCGGGGAGTGGGATAGTAGCAAATACAAGACCTTCATCCCGGATAAGGATAATGTGATACCTATTACGGATGAGGAATATTTTGAGGATGATATTGTAGGTCTGTTTTGTGCCTTTCTCAAGAAGACGTTTGGAGAAGAGACGCTGGAGGAAAATCTCGATTTTATTGCCAAAGCGCTTGGAAACAAAGGCAACACATCCCGGGAGGTGATTCGGAACTACTTCCTGAAGGACTTCTTCAAGGATCACTGCAAAATTTATCAGAAGCGGCCGATCTATTGGCTGTTTGATAGCGGGAAAGCGGATGGCTTCAAAGCACTCGTATACATGCATCGGTATAATGCCGATACGATCGGGAATCTGCGGATTGACTATCTGCATCGAATGCAGCGGGTTTACGACAGTGAAATTGCCCGGATGCAGGAGACAATCGACAACAGCGGGAATGCCCGTGAGGTGGCAGCGGCAACGAAACGGAAAGAAAAGCTGACCAAGCAGTTGAAGGAAACGAAAGAATACGATGAGAAAATTGCTCATCTGGCGCTTGCCCGAATAGAAATTGATCTGGATGACGGGGTCAAAGTCAATTATGAAAAGGTGCAAACGGCAGGGGATGGCAAAAAGTATGAAATTTTAGCAAAGATCTAGTCACAAGGAGCTCTAATCCGACAGGAGGACGCCAACTTTTATCGAATGTATTCAGAACAAGGTTCGGTTAATGGAGGTGTTCCGATGAGTGTCGCATTAGAGCTTTTATAGAGAAATAATGAATATCCGATTGTGTTTATCGGTTCCGGCATGTCGAAGCGATATCTTCAATCCTTTCCAGGATGGGAGGAATTGCTCAAACAATTCTGGGACAGATTAAACACAGGCAAAGATTTCTACGGATTCTTGAGTACACTGAAAAGACATATGTCAGAAACAATCTCGGACACGGAATATGATGTGGATTTCCTGACGAATATTCAAGCCGGATCGGAGATTGAAGATCGGTTTAACGAAAAGTTCTTTCATCAGGAAATAGAAATTCCAGGGTTTGATACCGAGAAAGCCTACAAATTTGATATCTCGCCATTTAAAATGGCCATTGCCCATCAATTTTCATCCTACCAGGTAAAGAGCGGGATGGAAGAGGAGTATACGTCCTTTAAAACCTTCTTGAATAAAACACAAATTGTCATTACAACAAACTATGATACCTTTATTGAGTATTCCGTTAATTCGGTTAATCCCCTTGGTATGAAAAAATATATCGGCCAAAAGGGGTTCTTTGAATCCACCTATGGATGGGCCGAAATTTATAAAATCCATGGTTGTGCAACAAATCCGAAAACGATCGTCATCTCTAAAGCGGATTATGAGCAGTTTTCGAAAAATTCCATTCTCATCAGCGCCAAGATCATTTCGTTGCTACTGCATTCGCCAATTATTTTCTTTGGCTATTCATTAACCGACGGAAATGTACGGAAAATATTGCGGGACTTTTCTTCGTCGCTGTCGAAAGAGGAACTCAAACGATTAGCTTCCAAAATTATCATTGTGGAATGGGAGAAAGGTCAGACGGGAATTGTCGAACAGACCTTTTTTGATACGGATTTAGGTTGTGAGTACACGGTACTTCGAACCGATAACTATAAACTGCTGTATGAAATTCTGTCTGAGATTGATCAAGGGATCCATCCTTCGGAAGTGCGGAAATACCAACATGTTATTAAGCAGCTGATCCTTGATCGAGGCAAAAAAGGAAGTCTAAACACTCTCTTGGTATCACCTGAAGAATTGGAAGATATCGAGAAACGAATTGGTGATGAAAAACTGGTTGTTGCGTTAGGAGATACCACCTATATCTTTCAAATGCCCGACCTTCTCACATATTTATTTGATTATTTCTTTGGCGGCCGTTCCATTCATACGGATATTGCGCTTCGCTTTATTGCGAGTCAAAACAGCAACTCACGGATTCCGTTTATTAAATATATTGAGGGAATTGATCTGGATAAAACCAATCTTCATTCCGTTGAAATAGAGAAAATAAACCAAAGAATAGCGAAATTTACCGGTCCGCAAATTTGTTTGGATTCAATTAATCCATCCAACCGGATCAAGGCAGATTCGTTAACGGAAATTTTGGAACAACAACTGAAGCCGGATAAAGAATACGATCTTATTGCTTATAATGCGCTGAAGTTGGACAAGCAGGAAGTAGGAGCGTATTTAAAAGAGAAGTAGGAGAAATTTAAGGCTGATGGGATCAGAAGTGTGTCGACTTCGATGCGGAGGTTGCTTACGATTTACGACTTTATTGAAAATAAATAGAGACTGACGCCGAACCCACGGAGTGGATTGCCATCAGCCTCTTGAAGCCTTATTAGTATCATCATTTTACCACGAATGTATTATAAAGACAACAACTAACTTAACGGAGCAGAGCCATGGCTGAACTGAATTTGAAGCAAATTGCGGATAAATTAAATAATGAATTTACGGGAGAAACCCGAAAACTGGTGTTCTGGTACGATGACCAAGGAGAGTTTGCCGAGGATATTGATGCGCTTGAGTTGCAAAATGCCAAAGTGTATCGTTTGGAACCAGACAACCAGTTTTATACGAAATACTTTCTGGAGCGGTTGGATCGGACAACCAACTACCTCATCTATGCTCCGTTTCCGAAGCCGCCTGTCAGGGACAATCATTTGGCCGATACGGTCAAGTATTCCAAAGAGTTTTATGCGGATCGTGCCTCCTTGCTCGCTGTGGATCTGGGCATTGATGAGAAGTACAAGCCGGTCATCCAGAAATATATCAAATTTTTCGGATCTAAAGACCGCACCCGCCGCTTCTATGACCTCGAGATCGAAAATTTCACAGAGGATGTCATCGAGATCGCCTTAATGAGCGCCTGTTGTAAAACCCGGACCGCTTCTTTTGAAGAAGTGGTTCGGGTTGTGCTTACGGATGATGATCTGGAGCAGAACAAGTTTTTGGCCGAGTTCGATAAATACGATCTTCTGCCCGCTTTTTGGCGGCTATGTGAACAACAATTCGGTTACACCGATTCGGATCCTAGCTTGGAAAAGCTGGTCCGTACGTTATTCATAACGTATACGGATCGATATTTGGAAGGAGAGCTACCTAAGGCTTTGGTAAGCCTGGTTTCGTATAAGTCCGGCAACATCATTGCTTTCCTGGACAATTTGATGAATAGTGTGCTTTATCGAGAACGTTATCGTGAGCTTTCCGGTCATGTTGCCGAAACCCTTCGGGTGAAAGAGCAGTTTGCTTCATTAGATCCGGAGGTTCTGGTTGATTGTGAAACTTTCGCGGTCATTGATCGGTTTCTTATCCGCTGGATTGCAGGACGTTTATTATCCGAAGACTCAGGCGCCAAGCTGGGCAGTTTGACGATTCCTCAGTTATGCGAGCAGCGAATGAAAATGCATTTCGGCGATATTTATAAACTGCATTATGAACTATTGAGTCAGGCATGGCATCTGATTGGGCATGCGAACTACAATTGCTCAAATGATGTCCACGAAATCGTGAATCAATATCTTCGACACGATCATCGGTTGGATTCTTATTATCGTTGTTTCTACGCTTGTTATGATCGGATTGAAGACAATGCAGAATTGGAAGCGTTGCGTGATTTGGTGGAGAACATCTACAGCAACGAGTACTTAGGCACCCTTCTTCCCAAGTGGAATGCAGGTTGGTCTCAAGGAGAACTGATGTCCGTTCTTCCATTGCAGCGCCAGTTTTACGCTAAATATATCCGGGATGTGAAAGATCGGGTTGTCGTGATCATATCCGATGCGATGCGCTATGAAACGGGTCGGGCGCTGTGGAGTAAATTGCAGGATGATAAGAAATGTACGGCAGAGATGGCAGCCATGTTGAGTGTACTTCCCTCATACACCCGGCTGGGAATGGCGTCGCTCCTTCCTCATAAAACGCTTGAGATCACCGAGGATTACCGTGTATTGGTGGATGGCGCAACATGCGACGATTCGAAGCAGAGGGAAGCTGTTCTGCAGAAGGTGAACCCGAATAGCCGCTGTGTCCAGTATAATGATCTCAAGTCTATGAAACGGGATGCCGTACGACAGCTGTTTGCAGGCATGGATGTGATCTACGTTTATCACAATCAGATCGATGCCCGAGGAGATAAGCTGAATACGGAGAATGAAGTGTTTTTTGCTTGTGAAGAAGCCATTGATGAGGTATTTGGATTGATCAAAAGATTAACCGAAGATGTTAGCGCCACGAATTTTATCGTTACCGCGGATCACGGATTTATATATAAGCGGGACAAACTCCAAGAAAGCGATAAGATTACGGGTGTTTCTGGCAAAGAGGCATTCGTGAACCGCAGGTTCATGATTTCGGAGAACGCCGTTCAGGAAGACGGGATCATTTCCGTGCCGCTGGGGAAGGTCCTAGGCCATGATGACCCCAAGTTTGTTTCTGTTCCGGTCAGTTCCCATGTATTCAAAGTCGCAGGCGGCGGTCAGAACTATGTTCATGGCGGGTCTTCGCCGCAGGAGATGATTGTTCCGGTGATTCAAGTCAAGACCGAGAAGGGGCATAAGGAAACCCGCCCTGTTCAGATTATGCTCGTCAGCATGGTGCAAAAGATTACAAATTTGATTACCACGCTGGATTTTATTCAATCGGATCCGGTCAGCGATGTCGTAAAAGGAATGACCTACAAACTCTATTTTGTATCCGAGGAAAATGAGAAAATATCGAACGAGAACACTTATGTTGCGGATAGCAAAGATACCGAACCGCATAAGCGGATGTTCCGTCTGCGTTTTAATTTCAAAAATCAGCATTATGACAAGTCAAAGCCATATTATCTCATCGCGGTTGATGATAAAAATGCGGAAGTGCTTCGGCATCCCGTAGTGATGGATGTTGCGTTTGCCAATGATTTTGGATTTAATGTGTGAGGCAGGGGATCAAGATGAATGAAATTTCTGGCCGATTAGAAGGTGAATCCGGGCTCATCGACAAGTTGAACACTTACTTTGCCGGCAAAATTGTCCGTAAAGATTTAACCAAGAAAATCAAAGAAGGCGCCAACGTTCCGGTATATGTACTGGAATACTTGCTCGGCATGTACTGTTCCTCCATGGATGAGGAGGAGATTGAAGCCGGTGTTCGCAATGTGAAGAGCATTTTGGCGGAGAATTATGTTCGCCCGGATGAAGCACAGAAGATCATTTCCAAACTTCGGGAAAAAGGCAGCTACACAGTGATCGATAAAGTATCCGTCAAATTGAATTACAAGAATGACGTATACGAAGCCGAATTCTCCAATCTCGGATTTGGAAACGTACCGATCGGGGAGAAATATGTTTCTCAGTATGAGCGCCTACTTGCAGGTGGGATCTGGTGCATCGTTCAGATGGAGTATTTCTATGACGAAGCGGATAAGAACCGCTGCCCGTTCATCATCCGTAAGCTCGATCCGATTCAAATGCCGAGTCTGGATTTGGAAGAGGTCAAGACGGCTAGGAGCTATTTCACGGACGAAGAATGGATGGATGTGCTCCTGAGAAGTACGGGCATGGAGCCGTCCCAGTTCACGAAACGGGTGAAATGGCTGCATTTGGCCAGACTCGTTCCGATGATCGAGAACAATTATAACCTGTGTGAACTGGGACCAAGAAGTACGGGCAAGTCCCACATTTATAAGGAGATCAGTCCGAACAGCATCTTGGTCTCCGGGGGGCAGACGACGGTAGCGAATTTGTTCTACAATATGGGGAACAAGACGGTGGGTCTGGTTGGGTTATGGGATTGTGTCGCTTTTGATGAGGTGGCGGGAATCAAATTCAAGGATCAGGACGGAATTCAGATCATGAAGGATTACATGGCGTCCGGTTCGTTTGCCCGCGGCAAAGAAGAGAAGAATGCCTATGCCTCGATGACTTTTGTCGGCAATATTAATCAAAGTGTAGACGTGATCCTGAAAACATCGCATTTATTTGATCCGTTTCCGGCTGCCATGGCGAATGACACCGCATTCCTTGACCGGATGCATTGCTACATTCCAGGGTGGGAAATCCCGAAATATCGACCGGAGTTTTTTACGAACGACTATGGCTTTATTACAGACTATTTCGCGGAAATGATGCGGGAACTGCGTAAAATATCTTATGGCGATGCATTTGATAAGTACTTCAAACTGGGCAACAATTTGAACCAACGCGATGTTATTGCCGTAAGGAAGACCGTTTCCGGTTTGATCAAACTGGTCCATCCCGACGGACGTTTTACGAAAGAAAATGTGGAGGAGATACTCCGATTTGCGCTGGAAATGCGCCGTCGGGTAAAGGAACAGTTGAAGAAGATCGGTGGAATGGAGTTCTATGACGTGAACTTCTCCTATATCGATCAGGAAACATTTAATGAAGAATACGTCTCCGTTCCCGAGCAGGGAGGCGGCAAGCTGATTCCTGAAGGAATGAATAAACCGGGACATGTCTATACCGTGTCGCACGGCAAGTCCGGGATGATCGGCGTGTACAAACTGGAGACACAGATGACGGCGGGAACCGGTAAATTTGAAAAGACCGGGATCGGTTCCGATCGGGAAGCAAGAGAAGCCGTGGATACTGCTTACCGATATCTGAAAGCGAATGGACGAAATATCAGTGGATTATTGAGTACAACAACGAAAGATTACCTGATGCATGTTCAGGATCTGAAAGGCATTGGCATGACCAAATATCTTACTTTACCTGCAGTTGTCGCTATCTGTTCTGTTGCTCTGAACAAGCCGATACTTAGCAGTACCGTTATTCTCGGCGATTTAAGCATCGGCGGCACGATCATCAAGGTAGAGGAGCTCGCCAATACGCTCCAGGTCTGCCTTGACAACGGCGCTAAAAAAGTACTGGTTCCTATTACGTCGGCTGTTGATCTCGGAACTGTTCCCTCTGAGCTGATCGGCTGCTTTAATATTATTTTTTACCAAACAGCTGAGGATGCAGTGTTTAAGGCTTTAGGGGTGGAGTAAATGGAGAAGTTGGAGCATATATTGACCGAGCTTGAACATGGTTTAGCTTATACTATTACCTTTGTTGAATCTGATAGTCGCGAGAAATGTTTTGATTTGTGGTTCGAAATAGAGGACACGGCCTATTGTCTGCAGGAGATTTATATAGAAAACGGGATACCAGAGGAACTTAGGGAGATATGTAGGTATCATAAAGCCGGGATCGTTGGGAAGTTGGCGGAGTTTTCGCAATGTGAGCGATTTGTGATTAGGGAGTGGGATCTTTAGAATTAAAGAGGTAAACGGGAAGAGATTATACTTTATTCGTCCGAATATTGCGACATTTTTACTGATAATGTCTACTGCTGGAAAAGTCTTACCGGCACTTATACATAAAAGCTGAAGTGATAACTCTGCTACAGATTAGAACTTTTACCGTTTTATCGCCGAGAAACTAGGATTCCAGCTCAGGCTTAACCGCTCTGACGTTCCGATTCTTTACAGTTAAAGTTAAACAAGTGAATGCTCTCAGGATTAAGGGGGGCATTTAATTAACATCCTCCTAGATGATTCGTCTTTTACGAATCATCTTTTATTTTTCTCTAGCTTCCTTGCCGAATATAGAGGTTACACCCATTATTTAGTGTTATTATAGAACTAATTGGCAATCGGTGTAGGTCTATAGAACTGAGAAACAAGAAATATAGGAGGATGTGGAAGTGGAGAGCAGAATATCATGCGAATGGTTGTACAGCGAAACCGTGAACTACGCTATGCAGCAGAACCATGTTCCTGTTATGAAGAGCATCATCTTAACGAATACAACGGGAGAAGATATCAAGGGAATCACGGTAAAGCTAGAAGCTGAGCCGCTATTTGCACATGAATGGAAGAAGGATTTTGACATGCTTCCGGCAGGGCAATCTTTGGACATGGGTACGATTGATTTACATATGTCGACCTCATTTTTGGGAGATTTGTCGGAACGCATATCAGGTACATTAACATTGACGGTATGGCAGAATGACACCGAATTGTTCAAGCAGCGCGGCTCAGTTTCCGTCCTTGCCTTTGATGAATGGAGTGGGCTTGCCGTATTGCCTGAGATGACCGCTGCTTTCGTCACGCCGAATCATCATCAAGTGGCCGAGATCGTACGGGAGGCGGGCACCATTCTGGAGCAATGGTCGGGAAGCCCATCGTTTACAGCTTATCAGAGTAAGGATCCCAACCGGGTACGTATGCAGGCCGCTGCGATCTACTCGGCTTTGCAGAATCGCGAGATTTCCTACTGTGTAGCTCCTCCTAGTTTTGAGTTGATCGGTCAGCGTATTCGTCTTCCTGAGACCATCTTCACGCATGGCCTGGGAAATTGTCTGGATCTTTCCATGCTCTATGCTGCTTGTATGGAGGCGGTGGGTCTACATCCCCTGATCATTTTCACGAAAGGGCATGCGTTTGCCGGAGTCTGGCTTGTAGAGGAGACGTTCTCGGAGACGGTTCAAGATGATATATCGTTATTAACGAAAAGGCTCGCAGCGGGAATAAATGAAATCTGCGTGGTGGAGTCTACGGCTATGGTCAAAGGGGATCATATTCCATTTGATCAAGCGGCTATGCTAGCCGAGGAGCATCTGAGAGATCCCGATTCATTCGATGGCTTGGTCGATATTCGAAGAGCACGTGCAGCAGCCATACGACCGTTACCACTGCGTACGAAGGCGACAAATGGATGGGTCATTGAGGAGACTCGTGAGACGAAGATCCATGAAAGTGCTGCTCCGGAACTTCTGGAAGTGCTGGAAAAACCATTGGAAGTTGAATCGTTGCAGCCTACAACGCGGCAAAAGCAATGGGAGCGTAAGCTGCTAGATTTGACGCTTCGTAATTCACTGCTCAATTTTCGCTTAACCAAATCGAGCATTCCGGTCATTTCTGCCCAATTGGGAGATTTAGAAGATGCGCTGGCTGACGGCGATGAATTTCAACTGTTGGCTAGGCCCAGTGACTGGGAGGATAACGGGCGAAACGCCAGCTTGTATCAAAGTGTGAATGCCAATCACCCACTCGTTAAACTGTTGCAGGAAGAATTCGTCCGGAGACGATTGAGAGCCGATTTGAATGCTCAGGACCTAGAGAAAAGAATTGTACATATTTATCGGTCTGCCCGAACTTCATTGGAGGAGAATGGGGCTAACACGCTTTTTCTTGCTTTGGGTCTCTTGAAATGGTATGAATCACCGGTTAGCGAACTTCCTCGATATGCGCCGATTGTGCTGATTCCTGTAGATATTTTACGAAAATCTTCACGACAAGGATATGTCATTCGGGCGAGGGATGAAGAACCGCAGATTAATATTACACTGCTGGAGATGTTAAGGCAGGATTTCGGTATCGGCATTGATGGCCTGGATCCGCTTCCGAGGGATGAGAAAGGCATTGCCTTGAAACAGATCTTTAACGTTATTCGACATGCATTAATTCAAGTATCCCGTTGGGACATCGAGGAAACGGCTAATCTCGGATTGTTTTCTTTCGGGCAATTTGTAATGTGGAATGACATCCGTACGAGAGCTGATCAATTGGCCGATAATCAGGTGGTGGCAAGCCTTATTCAGGGGCAATTACAGCTACAGGAATCTGTGGAAACCAAGCCCGAGCCACTCGATGAAGAGCATCCGGCTCATTCGTTGATTCCGGTCAGTGCGGATTCTTCACAATTATCGGCCATTCGCGCGGCGCTTAAGGGGCAAAGCTTTGTGCTGCACGGCCCTCCAGGAACCGGGAAGTCCCAGACCATTACGAATATGATTGCTAGTGCTCTGGCCAATGGGAAGAAAGTGCTGTTCGTAGCGGAGAAGATGGCAGCACTGTCCGTTGTTCAGCGAAGATTAGAACAAATCGGTTTGGGCCCTTTTTGCCTGGAACTTCACTCCAACAAAAGCACAAAGCGAGCAGTCCTTGACCAATTAAGCAATGCGATTGATGTGCAGCGGATACAGTCTGGCGAGTCGTGGAAAAGACAAGCAGATCGCTTGTTCCGGTTGAGAGAGACGTTAAACGGTTATGTAAAAGCCCTTCATCGAACACATGCTTTTGGCTTATCTTTATTTGAAGCGATATCGGAGTATGAGAGGGCGGGTGAAGCACCGGATGTCGTTACGTTCAATGACGCAGCGATTGAAGGACTGAACCCGGATACCTTGGTTGCATGGAATGACACGGTTGCTCAATTAATCGCAGCCGGGGCTGCTCTTGGCAATCCGGGCACGCACCCTTGGGCGGACTCTAAGGTTACATCCTATACACAGGAGCTGAAGGCAAACGCAGATGTATTAATAAAGAGCTACATCGTTGAGCTTGAGGGACGTCAGAAAGCGATGAATGAAGCGCTGAAGCATTTCAAGCTTGGAGCTCTTCCGATGACTCAAGACAAAATCTCCATACTCGCACAGTTGTGTGAGCTGGCTAGCCGTGTACCGGATATTAAGCCTGCCCTCATGCAAGAGATCAATCTCGAAGAATCGGTTGAAAGGCTAAAGGCCGCAGCACTTCAGGGCAAACGCCGAGACCAGATTAAAGATCGGGTTGCCAAACTATTCACTTCAGAAGCTCAGCGTCTAGATGCCCAAATGATGTTATCTACTTGGGATAGCTTGGAGCTAAATTGGTTCCTTCCGAAATGGGCCGGGCAGAATCGCATTTTAAATATGCTGAAGAAAATGACGGTTTCCGGTCAAGGGATAGCCAAGCAGGATGTCAGATCTCACTTGATGGATATCATTTCTCTGCAGGAAGAGGAACAGAAGTTAAGTCGAGCAAGGGACGAATCCGCTCCATTCCTTGGTTCCTCGCTGATCTGGGATGACGAAGGCAAGTGGGACGACATCATGGAGACTTGCGAGTGGCTGAATCGATTGCATGCAGTATTAACAGCTTGGTTTGAAAATACTACCGATGCCCATCACGCAAGAACACAGATTGCAGAATTTATGGTTGATCTTCGTGGGAATGCTGCGCTGAACCAATCGATACAGTCTGTACTCCGTAGTCATGAACAAGTGAAGCATCAGGAAAAGGAGCTCCGCGATCTGTTGCAGATTGACTTTGAGCGCATGGCACATCAGTCTCAGGATTTGGACTGGCACGATGATCTCCTGGAAAAAGCAAATGGATGGATATCTCATCTAGATGTATTGAGAGATTGGTGTACGTGGCGAAGAGTGCGATCGCAAGCGGAGGAGCAAGGACTTCTCCCTCTTGTCATTCCATACGAAGAAGGGCGTCTATCTAATGACCAGTTGAAGGACGCTTTTGAACGTGGACTCTATAAAAAAATAGCGAATTACATCATTGCGCGTGATGAGCAATTCGTGTCATTCTCCGGCAATGTATTTGAAGAGACCCTACTTCGCTTCAAAGAAGCCGACGAGGAATATACGAGACTAACCCAACAAGAAATTGTGGCCAGGCTTTCTTCGAGAGTGCCTCAAATGACGCAGGAAGCATCGCAAAGCTCGGAAGCCGGTATTCTTCAGCGGGCGATTCGCAGCGGCGGGAGAAATATGTCGATTCGTAAGCTGTTTGAACAGATTCCGAATTTGCTGCCGCGATTAGTGCCCTGCATGTTGATGAGTCCGATTTCTGTAGCGCAGTACCTCGATCCTGAACGGTCCCCATTCGATATGGTGATATTTGACGAAGCCTCTCAGGTGCCTACGGCACAAGCGGTTGGGGCACTGGCAAGGGGACAGCAGTCTGTCATTGTAGGTGATCCGAAACAGCTGCCGCCAACGAGCTTCTTTTCGAAGAGTCGTCAGGAAACGGAGGAAGAGGAACCGGCGTTGCAAGACATGGAGAGCATATTGGATGATTGTTTGGCGCTTGGAATGCCGGAGCGACATCTGACCTGGCATTATCGCAGTCGGCATGAAAGCCTGATCGCTTTCAGTAACGCTCATTACTACGAAAATAAGTTGATGACCTTCCCATCTCCGGATGAACCCGTTTCAAGTGTGAAATGGTGCCCTGTTGAAGGATATTATGATCGGGGACGTACGAAACAGAATCGAGCCGAGGGTGAGGCTGTCGTTGCTGAGATTATCCGCCGAATTAAGGATCCGGTCTTGCGTCAACAGAGCTTAGGGGTCGTCACGTTTAGCTCCATTCAGCAAACCTTGATTGAGGATATGCTTGAAGAAGTACTGAAGCATGAACCGGAAGTGGAAATGCTGATGATGCAAATGCCGGAACCCCTATTCATCAAAAACCTTGAGAATGTTCAAGGGGATGAACGGGACGTTATTTTGTTCTCAGTAGGATATGGGCCTGATGCAAACGGTAAGGTAAGCCTGAATTTTGGCCCATTAAACCGGCAGGGAGGTTGGAGACGGTTAAATGTTGCCGTATCAAGAGCTAGGTACGAAATGCTGGTATTCTCAACACTGCACGCCCATCACCTGAATGCTAGCAGGATCAGCAGCGAAGGTGTACTAGGCTTAAAAGCGTTCCTTGAGTATGCGGAAAAAGGAAAACGGATCCTGCCTGCAAGCGAGGCCTCATCTCAAGCGCTTCAGGTTTCGCATGTTCACCGAAGTCTGGCCGCTGAATTGAAAAAGCGCGGATACCAAGCAGATCTCTATGTCGGGGCATCGGGATATCGGATTGATTTAACGGTATTGGACCCTGAGTCCGATCATTATGTATTAGGTATTCTCCTTGACGGACCGATGTATCAAAATGCAGAATCTGCCCGGGATCGAAATATTTTGCGGGAGGAAGTGCTTAAGCAGCTTGGCTGGAATTTGTTGAGGGTGTGGAGTCCGGATTGGTGGGACAATAGAGAAGGCGTAATGAGCCGTATTGTGGAAGCTGTTAAGCGAGGAAAAGAGGTCAAGAAGTTACGGGTTCAATCCCAAGCAGAAGTAGCAGTGACTCATGAACAAGTGACATTTGAACGCTCACAGAATCCTCCGGTAAGCAAGGATCATCATGTTCAACCTTCACAGCCTCAGAAACCGAAAGAGATGCAGCCTTACCATGTATGCGTTCTGGATGCTGTTTCTTTAGGGTCGGATTGGTTTCATTCCCTAGAATCGACGGAGCTCATTTTGGGTCAAATCCGAAAGGTCATTCAAGAAGAGGGACCTATCAGCAGAAGTTTACTTACAAAACGTATTTTACAGGCATGGGGCATTACCAGACTGGGAGCACGATTGGATCAGAGGTTTACAGAGTTGTTGATGAAGATACAACCTGCACATACGGAAGTGAACGGAATGACCTTCTTCTGGCCAGAGGGGATAAAACCATACGAGTATGGCATTTACAGGGTAGCCACAGATGACGCTCAGCGGCGAATGGCCGAGGATTTACCGCCGGAAGAAGTAGCGGTTGCCGTGAAATCCATTCTGTCTTCTCAAATTAGCCTTCCTTATGATGAGCTAACGAAACAAGTGGTTAAGGCGCTCGGATACGCTAGATCCGGCAGTGCTCTGGAGAAGTCGATTAAATCGGGGATTCAAAGAGCTGTTGAGCTTGGCTTCGCTTATGAAGATGAAAACCGGCGGGTGGTTGTGAAGTAATTAAACCAGGTTACTCTCTATGTTAGCATAAGGCTAATCAATGGCTGCTCAATGAGCAGTCTTTTTTTATGCCGATTTTAGGTTCCGAACTTACGTTTGCTGGCATTCCCATGTCATCACTATTCTTTAAACTATGGATAAATGAGGAATTAGCGATGGAGGAATCTCATGAAACCAAGAAACCGTGCAATGAATTAGGAGATTAAACAAGTCATTGAGAAGTTAGGTTTAACGAGTGATAAAGTAACAGAGTTTTATGATGAAATGAAGGAGAAGTATAGGGAAGAAGAGCAAAAATCTGATGAAAGCTGCGATTCCGATCCACATAAAGAGGAATAAACCAATAAAGATTTGGTTGTCATTCGGATTAGTAGTAGGTCATTAGTAATGGTGATTAAATAATAAAATTACATCTGCAATAGTTCTATAGAAGGGATTCATCGATTTCTGCCGAATGAATGTATATGTTGACGAGGATCGTCGGATTGATGCTTCTGAAAACGATAAGAGGAGTTTGAAATTGTAAAAGAAATCGACCACGCTAGTGCAAATCGCTTGAAGACCCTTATTCTCTACATCATATAAGAACGGAGATCCAATATGCTAAAGAAATTAATGTCGATATTCAAGTCCAATACTCCGGATAAGAAGCCTATCCAACCCAGTGAAACCAAAACATCCAGCACCAAAGCCTAAAGTTCAGCCAACCCGAATAGGAGAGCTGGGAGAGCATAAGATTAACATTCAGCTAGATCAGCTCCCTAAAGGGTGTAAATACGTAAGCGATTTAATGGTAGCTAATTCGAAATCCCGTACAGGATATTCGCAGATCGACCATGTGGTCATTACCCCGCAAGGACTCTTTGTGATTGAGACAAAAAACTATAACGGAGAAATAAAGGGGACCAGAGACAATAAGTCTTGGACAGTGAGTAACCGGTTTAAAATGTACAACCCGTTTATGCAGAATTACGGTCATATTCAAGCGATTAAAAGCTTGCTCCCCGACTATCAAGAGAGTCGATATATATCACTCGTTTCCTTCACGATGCGTTGCCGATTTAGCGTGGACCCTGAATTGAGAAAAATCCAGTCGGATGAGCTGATCGTGTACGATGTTGAACTATCCGAATATATTCAGCGTAAAATGAACCGAACTCAAGCCGAGAAGACGGAACCCGCTCTAACGGAATCGGATATTCAGAAGATCTATCAATCTTTGAAAGAAGCCAATATCACTGATCCGAAGATTCGGGCTGAGCATGTGGATAAGGCGGGGAGTGTGGGGAAGGCTAAATAATCATCGAAGGGAAATGAAAAGGCGGCTGCTTACGGGCAGACTTTTTGTTGTTTGGTAATAAATCATTGTAACTTGTTTGTATAACAAAATTAATCTATATATCGTTCATAAGTTTTCACTAGAAGTCAGGTGGGAATGGACTACAATTGACCATCACCATGATTGTTAGTAGTGGTCATTTAATGCTAGGTTTCGGGTTTAATATTTATCATTGGCCAGTAACTTTATAGTTTTACTTGTTCAGTAAGAAGAGATCAAGATAGGAGGAAATGGTGCAACGACGACCTCTAGTTCCACTTCCTTTCCAACTCCTTGTACTGTTTTAGCTGGTCCAATTGCAGCTATAAAAATCGGTTTTCCGCCTGTAGTTTTTCTAGCTCTGAAGAGTGTTCTGGCCCCTTTCCGTAGGTATTGCTTACCCACAGGCTTCAGCCGATGCATTTCTCTTTCCCGCTACCTTCTCATCCACGGCACTAGCTGTTGTTCCGCATCCCAAGTTATTTTATGACTTCTCTAACCGGAACTCCTGCTAATCTCACTTCCATGGCGTTCATCTTAATTTCTACAAGATAGCTTACTCTTGTTGCCATTGCAAAACACTTCCAAGTTTGTCCCCATATCTTACGACTTGATTGAATTCTCTTGAAGGTGTTTTAATTTGTCTCTTTTTGGGGTCAGTTCCAATGTGAGTTGGATGGTGTTTTTTTGTCACAGATATTCAATCTTCAAAAAAATGTTAGTAACTTGTAGGATGCGGAAGAATATGCAGGGAATTATCTGATGCTGTCGAACTATTGAACTATACATAGGTACCTAATGAAGGGAGAAGACTAACTTATGGATGACATTCTAAAAAAATGATTGAAGAAAATAGAAGTACCCTTGTCTATCGAAATAAGAGTATGCTAAACATTAAAACAGTTAGAAAGATTTTATTATGAACGACATTTCCTATTCGCATGATAATACGAGCAAACGGGGTTTTCAACTCAAGACCACTAGTTGTAATAAATCAGCTTATTCCTTATCTCGTAACCCTACTGTATAGAGCTAACCATTGTAATAACTGAAAAAGGAGGTAGTAGAAATTGTTAAAAGTATCTGACGAATTATTAGATATTCAACAGGTTCATAACTGGTTAGATTTATGCGCTGACACTTACAATGAATCAAGCTCTGGGGATAGGATTACAATTGACTTGTCCCAACTTAATTATGTATCACCACTTGGATGCACAACATTGGTATCCACTTTACGTTTTCTAGATAAATATTTTTATCTGGATACAATAGTTCCTCATATTTCTAGAATTGAGGAAACAAACGTCGTTGGCTATATGGAAAGAATGAACTTCTTTAAGTATTGCCCTAAAGATGTGCGCTCAACGTTTGAAAATGAATTGGATATGGAGTTTTTATATAAAAGAAATCGCAATAACAAGCAAGATTCTTTAAATGAAATTACCTTGTGTAGTTCTGATACTGATGTTGAAGTATTTGATAGTTCTTTGAAACATATACTGCGAAATAAAGGAATTGCACCTAATCAAATTTCTAACATTAGTCGAATTGTAACAGAGCTAGGTTTAAATTCAGTTGAACATGGTAAGGACAATGAAGAGATTTCATGTTATTACTGCGTTCAGTCATATAGCAAAGGGAAAATGGGTATCGCTATTTGTGACAGTGGCATGGGGATTGTTAAGAGTTTAAAACCACATATTGAGTCAGAAGATGATGACGATGTTGTAAGGAAAGCTATTTTTACCAAAGCATCTTCACGTGGTAAAGGAAGAGGGAAGGGGTTGCCAGATGTAAGGAATGTAGCTTTAATGCTAAACAATGCAAAGTTCTATCTACGAACGCATAAGAACGCTTATCAAGTTTTTAGTGATAAAGTGAAACCCCTATATAAAGGAAAGTATTTTTACGGAACATATTACTATATCATGGTGAGCGCTTGACTTTAACCCATTATAACTGATATAGTACAGATATAGGGATTTCAATTTTGTATTTGAAGTCTAATGGAATGGTGGAAAACTAAATGATGTATTTAAATTTACTGAGTGAAGGGCAGGATAAAGTTAATTTACTTTTCAGACCTAAATTAATACCAATTAGGGAAAGTTTAATGGAGCAGATGAGCCAGTCACCAGTTGGAACTGTGTTTTATTACGATATGAGTCAAGTTGAGGGTATCAATGGCTCCGGGACTGACGAGATTATTGCAAAGCCAATAAAAGAATTCATTAAGCATTACAAAACGGAAGATAAGTATTTAGTATTAATGAACTTAAGCCAAGAACACGACCACATCTATAACATTGATTTAACGCTTAAAGAAGAAAATGTGACTGTCGTGGGTAAGCAGAACAATGACATTGTAATTATCGGACATATTGGTGATTCTTTAAGAGAAATTCTTAAAATTGCTCATGAGCTTGGAGAAGTAACCGCACGTGATATTGCGGATAGATTGGATAAAAAACTTAATTTAACAAGCACTCAGCTTAATAAATTAAATGAAATGCGATTGTTAAAACGATATGAAGTGCAGCTCGAAGAAGGCGGTAGGCAATACATATACCGAAGTTTATTTTATTAATGGAGGGCAACCTCCGTTTTTAAAATAATGGACTTCAAAATTAAAATTGAACTCCCTGCGAAGAGAGTTAAAATTAACATGGTATTCAAAATTGAAATTGAAATCAAAGGCGGTGAAAAAATGAGCAGAATAAAAAAACGTAGGTTCTGTCGAGAACCCACGATGAACAAATTTTGACAATCCATCACATCATATTACGAAAGGAATGATAAATATGCTGATTTGCCGTAAGTTTATAACTCGGAAAGACGGTACACGTGTTTATGCGAGCCAATTAGGGCTTGAAGCAATTTGTTTCGAAGTGTCTGATGAGAAGCATCAAGCTTATCTTGAAAAAAAGAAAAAAGCTAAGTCTACAGATAAATAGAGGTTAGAAAAAAAGTTTGGTTTTGTGGCAGGGGATTCCTTTTCCCGTAAATCTTTCATACAAGGTAGGTGAAAAAACATGGCTAAAAATACAGGCAGCGGATATCGTAAAGGTGCTGTTACTAATCGTACTCAGTTCCAAGCGGCTAACGGCAACTACGTAAAACGTGACGCTTCTACAGGACGTTTTTTGGACCAAAAAACTTCTGGTGGTGCATTTAAAGGCATTCGTAAGGAGAATTAGGTTCTTTGAAGAGTGGGTTAATTCTTAATCCACTCTTCATTTTAGAAATAGGAGGAGCTTTATGGCTGATTGGTTGGTAAACTATCTAGAAAATAACTGGATAGACATGTTGAAGGATATTATAATTGGCTTAATCGCTGGTTTGATTTTGGCTCAAAAGACTCGGAATGATGGAATTAATAATCAAACAACTATTCGTGAAAGTGCGCAATACATAACCCAAACAATTATTGTTCATTATCCGGATCAAATTAAAAGAAGATCATATAGCAAGGAATCTAAATCATCGGAAGATGATAACTCCATTTTTGGTATCATTTCTATCGTTACGATTATTCTATCGTACTCATATGTAAAGTACCATGCTCACCTAATGAATTTTATGACCAGTCTAATTATTATTGGACTTGCAGGCACGATAACCGTTGCTGTGAAACTATATAGAAACAACAGTTATGACAACTTGAACCGTCTATGGACATTGCAACTGATTGGTATTTTGATTTTTGACAGTATTCAGCTCGTTGTCATGTCTAAACATGACATTTCGTTGATTTCAACATTAAGCTTAACTGATTTTATTAGTTCGGCGGGAATTGAAGGCGTGGCTAGGTTTGGAATTATCGGAATTGGATATATATTAAGCCTTTTGCCGAATGTTCTTCTTTTCGTATTACTCATACACATGCTGTCAGTAAACTTGAATCGTGCGCTTAATGACAGAGTGACAGCATTTTTCATACGTCATACCGTTAAGTTTACAACAAAACCATATCATATGCTGGTAGCATTGATAGTCTTATGCGGGTTCTCGTTGTTCTACTCAACAGGATACATGTATGACCTTATTCAAGGTCAGCAAGAAAATGTAATGAATCTTATTGAAAATCCCTAAATGTAAAGTAGGCAGATAAAACGACTCGATGGGGCGTTTTATTCACGCAATTATTTAACTACTGATTCATTTGTTCTGTATGTATTCAATATGAAGCTGGATGGTCATTCAAGATATTTTTAAAAACTACTGCGGATGCATGCGCCTGGATCCGAAGCATGAGATAGACGAGGGGGCAGATCTGAATGCATGGAAAAACTACTTAAAGGATGATGTGCTGATCGTGTTCGAATTCGATGTATCCAATGAGGAAACGGATGAACCGCTGGCCATTTATTTTGTGTCTTTTAAGCAAACGAGCATGGAGAATCTTCTTGCATCATAATATAAAAGTTGTGTCACTGAATTAAGGAGGAAAAGCTAGAATAAAGAGGATTCACCAGAACGACGGAGTTGATTTTAGGCAGATTCGAACGGTCATTCAAGAAGAAGGGCCAATTAGAAGAAGCGTCTCGCAAAGCCCATTTTACAGGCACGGGGAATTACCATGCTTGGAGCTCGATTGGATCAGCGGTTTACAGAATTGTTAATGAAGATACAACCTGAGCATACGGAAGCAGAAGGATTGACATTCTTCTGGTCAGACTGAGTAACCCCATCGAGTATGGTATTTACAGGGGATCTACAGATGACATTCGGTGGCGAGCAGCTGAGGATTTACCACCGGAAAAGGTGGCGGTTGCTGTTACAGCGATTCTGTCTTCTCAATTGAGCTGGAGTAAATCTAACTTGGAGATTTCTTTAGATGAGACACGAAGTTTATAGATCATAAGTATGAATTAAGGCTGCTAACAAGCAGCCTTTTTGCTATGTATCATATTTACTTATGATTAAAAATCGCTTTAAGTACGTTCTTTGCCATAGCGATTTGCTGAGGATTTTGGTGTTCGAGCATATGCATTATTTCTTGAAGATCAGATTGTGATTCTTCGTTACTTTCAACATTGGGATAGATGAAGAGTTGCGATATTTCTACCTCTAATGCCTCAGCAATCTTTGCAAGATTTAATAGAGCAACGTTTTTTTCTCCCCGCTCGATTTGTCCGATATAAGAAAAATGGAACCCACCTTTTTCTCCGAGAGCTTCTTGCGTTAATCCTTTTTCTTTTCTTAAGTCACGTAAACGAGCACCTAACCGAAGAAGGATCTCTTTATCCGTCATCATTCCACACCTCACTACTAAAAAGTGTAGATAATATCTCAATAGCAATACACTGGTGTCTGAATATTGAAAATAATATCTATAGGTATTAATATGGTGTATAATGGTAAATATAAGTATTCCCACGATCCATGAATTCAAAACATCTTAGGCAATGTTTTCAATATGAGTCGTACAATAACCAAGCGGGAGTTGAAAGTTAGTGGACAATCATTCAACCTCCATGAATACTGGTAAAGATATGATGAAGACGTCAAAATTACAGAGAAGCGGATCTACTCAAACTAGAATCATTGATAGGCTACATGAACGCTCACAGATTTATATGAATTCGGCTTTTCGTTTTACACACCAATCCTCAGCTCATATTTGCATTGTGCTAGGTGATCGAGCATTGGAATCCATGCTGATGGCGATGTATATAAAAGATAAAAATTTGACTACTCCTCCTCATTCGCTATCCCTAAATGACGTAATTCAGCTTACTGGTAGGGAGTCAGGCCCTGATTTGGATACTGTGATGTTTATTCATTCCATTCATTTTCTAGCAAGTTTCAAAGATACTGCCCTCCTTCAAAAAATCAAAACAGCTCATCTTCAGAGGTTGTTAAGGAGAGTGGACGATGTACTAGCTAACTTATCACGAAGAATTGCAACTGATCATGTAGAGAAGGCAGGGAAAGCGAAGAAATAATCACCGAGGGGAAATGAAAGGCTGCATATGGGCGGCCTTTTTTGTCTAGTAATAGCTAACATTCCAAAGGGTTAATTGAATGTAATTTAGGGTGAAAAGTTCCGGGAAACAGAAAAAAGGACACCAGGTCTTCAATAGACCTCGTGCCTCAAATTGTTGCATTTTGCAATTTTGCTATCCGTCCACGTCTTAATCCACTTAACTCACCTTCAACAGCCTCACTTCAACGTCCTTACATCCACCGTATTGGATAGGACATCCACTTCATTCGGAATAATCCCTTTCTCAAACATATAATCGGCCACTGCTTGCCAACGTTGGCGGACGGTGTCATCAATCGGGTCAAACGGGTATAAAGAGCCTTCCAGCTGCTGACGAGCGACGGGTTCGGAGACGCCTTGGATGTCCTGAATTAATTGGACGGTGTGATCGACGTCGTCGGATAGAAGGGCGGACTCTTCATTCAAGCCTTCGAACACTTCATGGACGAGCTCAGGATGCTCCTTCAGGAAGCCGTTTCGCACAATATACACCGTATCGTTCTCGGATTCGATGTCGCCTGCGGAAATGACTAACTCTGCACCGAAGTCGACGAGCGCCACGGCCGTGAACGAACCCCATGTCGCCCAAGCATCGACTTGCCCGCTTTCAAAGGCAGGTCCCGCTTCCGTTGGCGGAAGATAGACGATCTCGACTTCGCTCGCATCGAGTCCGCCTTTCTCCAGCGCTTTATAAAGCAAATATTCGCCCGTACCGCCGCGGTTGACGGCGATTTTCTTGCCCCGGAGGTCGGAAGGGCCCTTAATGCCGGCTTCCGGCTTGGCCACAATGCCTTGATTATCTTGATCGCCAGGCTGCTTCGTAAAAATAGTGAATTCCGAGGAGCCTCCGACAAGGGCGCTGATGGCTGCCGTAATGGAGCCGATCGTAATATCGATCGAACCGGCGTTTAACGCCTCGATCGCTGGCGACATGGCGGCGAAACCGCCGGTTTTTTCAATGCTCGCTCCGGCTGCTTCCAGTCTCTTATACAGCGGCCCGCCTTCCTCGGATAAACTTAAGGGCTGGGCACTGCGCAGTATGCCAAGACGAACGGGTACGGCCTCATCCTTGGCACTGGCTTGTTTCGCTTGGCCGGCTTTACCGCAAGCCGATAACGTAACTAACAGAATTACTAATAGTACATGTAAGCTTATTTTTCGCATAGGACACTTCCCTTTTTGCCGGATCATTTAGTGGATGTTATGAGCCCAAGTGAAGACCTTCTCCTGTTCTTCTTGCTTCGGTGTGGTCACAGCCTGACGGTTATCGAGTAGATGGGGCAGGATGTATTCTCCGACACGGTAAGCTTCTTCAAGCAGTGGAACGCCGGAGAAAATAAACGTCGAAATGCCCGCATCCTGATACTCTCTTAAGCGCGCCAGGACGGTTGCCGGACTGCCTACGATCGTTGTGCCCGGACCTGGTCGTACCAGACTCATCCCGGCCCATAAATCCGGATAAATTTCGAGCTCCCTCGCGTCTTTAGGAATTTGGCCGTTGTGATTGCGTAGCATGCGCTGCTGCCCCACCGAATCGCTGTTTCGCAGAACGTTTTGCATATGCTCCACGGTTTGCGGATCCATCGTCTTAAGCAGCCGATCCGCTTCTTGCCAAGCTTCTTCATCCGTATCGCGCACGATCAGATACAACCGGATGCCATACCGCAAAGTACGGCCTTGCTCGGCAGCTAAAGCTTGAAGATCTTTGATCTTCTCGGCAACTTGCGGAGGCGTTTCGCCCCAGCTCAGGTACGTATCGATATGCTTGGCTGCCGCGAGGTGGGCCGCTTGCGACGATCCGCCGAACCACAGGGGCGGCGTTGGCTTCTGCGTGGAAGAGAGCTGCAAGGCTTTGCCTTCGGCGGTAATATACTTGCCATGGAAATCCAGGCTTTCCCCGGCCACGGCTTGCTTCCACACCTGAATCCATTCATCCGTATAGGCATAACGTTCATCATGCCCAAGCGTCGATCCATAGGCGCGCATTTGCGCCGTGTTCCCGTTCACGATATTTAATAATACGCGTCCACCGGAGAAATCATCGAAGGTTTGCGTCATTTTCGCGGCGAGCACGGGGGAAATCAGCGGCGGATGCACAGCGATGAGAAAACGCATATTGTTCGTGCTGGAAATCAGGGAAGAGCCCAGCACCCACGTATCATGCGGGCCCGTTGCCAGCAAGGCGCCGGTAAACCCCAATTGGTCGACAGCCGAGGCAATCTGCCGTAGATAAGGCAAATCGATTTTGCGCGCACCCTCCGTTGACCAAGGACTGCGGCCATCCGGCGCGGTTAAATACCAGTACACTTCAACGTTCTCTTTGTGAGCAGCCATGCTATTCTCCTCCAATTTCTACGGGTACGGGCAGAACGGCATCGGAAACGACAATGCCCTTAGGCAAAATATGCTGCCTTGCTAACAGATCGGCAACCCGCTGCTGTTCGCTTATGAACTCCTCGGTAATCGGCTGCAGCCCCCAAGGTCTCCGCTGAAGCGCGGCTTCCCATGAATCCGCGGATGGCCAGTCGGGCAAGTCCCGGGCAAACAGCTCCGCCGCTTCGCGCGTGTTGTCTTGAATCCATTGATCTGCTTGCTGCAGCGCTTCAACGACGGCCTGAAGCAACTGCGGCTGATTCGTCGCGAAATCCCGGCTGGCAAACCATACGGAACGGTGGGAGATATGGGACTCAAGCGGCACCAGCGTGCGAACGAGGCCTTTGTTATGCAGCTCCGTCAGCTGCGGGTCGTTGCCGACCCAAGCCTCCACTTCGCCGGCCAGCAGTGCGTTTGCCCCCTTATTGCCTATATCCGCACGGGCGACATCATCATATAGAAGGCCTGCCTTATCGAGCGCAGTTGCCAGAAAACTTGTATGCCAGGACCCTTCGGACAGTGCAATGCGCAAGCCTTTCAAATCCGCAACGGATTGCACCGGCGATTCCTTGCGCACGACTAGAGCCCCGCTAGCGGTACGAGGATTCGATACCGCAACGTACACAATATCGATATCCGAAGCCTGCGCGGTTAAGGGCGGCGTAGACCCTGTACCTCCGAAGTCGATTTCGCCGGAAGCGATCCGCAGAGGCGTCCTCGCTCCGTCGGTGTAATCAACCCAGGCAACGGATGCGTTGTGGTCTTTAAGAATCTCTTCCAAAAAGCCTAAGCGGCGCAATACGAATAACGAATGATTATTGGGATGAACGCCGATGGTTACGTCTGCTTTCGTTTGAGTCATGTGAGGGACACTCCTTTGGCAATGTTTTGTTCAGCCGCGGCTAACGGTTCTGGAAGAATCCAGTCCCATACGTTGACGGGATGCGGGAGGAAACCATGCTCGAACAGGAACCTGCTCTGGGCATCAAGCGCCGTTAAATAGTCTTCCCGTAGTGCAGGTCGAAGCGAAATATTACGATAAGCGGAGGCTACATATTCGGATGAAGCGCCGGTTTCCTTCGTAACGACCCGAATGAAATCATCGGGATGATCTTTGGACCAATCAGCGGCACGAAGCAGCGAAGTGAGAATCTGTTCCACGACATGTTCCTGCTCCGTCAAGGCCGTATCGACCGTCACGGTTCGGGGCACGCCATTGTTGACTCGCACCAGCGGATCCGGATGGAACCCGAGCTCGATCACTTCCTTTAGGCCGACCGTACGGGAGGCCTCCAGTCCGGTAGCTCCTTTGACAAAAACAGCATCGATCTCACGCCGCTGCAGCGCCTCGATTTCGGTATTCCACGAATCCCTTCTTCCTTCACGAGCCGCTTCAAGATGGGTGATGTTGACGTCATCCAGCGTAAGGTTCGCCAGCGAGAGCGCATTATGAAACCCGCGAAGCGCTTGGGCTGCTCGAAAATCGATCTCCAAATATCCATGACGAGGAATCCCGATTCGTCTTCCGCGCAGATCGCCAGGCTCCTGAAGATCCGAGTCGGGAAGGGTGAGGATGGCTTGATATTCATCGACCCAACTTAGTCCGATCAGCCGCGTATCGCTCCCGTTTGAGCGTGCCCATAAAGCCGGAATGTTGCCTCCTTCCCGCACCAGGAAAGGCAAGGTGTGATTAAAATGCGCGTCAGGCAAAGCTTGACGGGTGTCTCTCGTTAGTTCCGCCGCCGTACATCCGGACTTTTCTAGCTCCTGATGAAGCAGCCCGAGATCGAGGGCCAAACTGGCTGCTGTCGGAACCGGGCAGCGTGTAATCCTAATTTCCTTCACGATTTCTTGCGGGTTATCGATGTTGGGCATGCTTTCTGGGCTCCTTTCTTTTTCTAGATATCAGAAAGTATAAACTTCGGTGAATCTGCTGCCTGATATCGCAAGAAAAACTACCGCTAAACGCGGTCTGTCTTCTTTGAAAGTACGTCGATAGACGTTTTTCTTACGATTTCACGTCTGGTCAAACGCTCGCTTGTCATCCACCTCCTTCAAGAAATGGTGATCGAAATCCCCTCCCAAGCGGGATGGTGTCAGACACCTATGACCCTTTCTTTAAGGGATAGGGGAGGTTTTCTGCTTCAAGTCGGCTTTCCACTTCGGTTATGCCCATGACCCGTTTCAGGATGTGATCGATGAATGCTGCCACTTCGGCATTTCCCCGTTGACGGGGGCGCGGGAAAGGGACGGCTCGATCCATCGCAATCCGCCCTTCCTCAATGAGCACCACGCGATCGGCCAAGACGACAGCCTCTTCGACATCGTGCGTAATTAAAACGGTCGTAAATGGCTGCTGCTGCCACAGCGATTCGATTAATTGCTGCATTTCAATGCGGGTCAATGCGTCCAATGCTCCTAAAGGTTCATCGAGCAGCAATAATTTGGGATGGCTGGCTAATGCTCTTGCTAAGGCGACTCGTTGTTTCTGACCGCCGGAGAGCACGGACGGCCATTCATTGGCCCGGGCTCCGAGCCCAACCTGATCTAAAGCGGCTTCCGCTTTATGACGGTCTTCTTTTCGAAGTCCGATCGCTACGTTATCGATGACCTTATTCCAGGGCAAAAGCCTGGCGTCTTGAAACATCATCCGGGTTTCGGTTTGCACCTGGTCGACCGGATGGTCATTGATCCATATGCCTCCCGACGTGGCGGGCTCCAATCCGGCGATCACGCGCAATAGCGTGCTTTTCCCGCAGCCGCTTCGCCCGATGATGGCTATAAACTCTCCCGGCTTCACGTCCAGCTCAATGCCTCGAAGTACAGGCTGTTCGCCAAAGCTTTTCTGTAATTGGGTTATACGAAGATGTACACCGTGGGTAGAGGATTTCAGGGTCGACACATCCTTTCAGAGCTTAGTTGTGATAATTCGGGTTCCATCGTAAGAACCGCCTCTCTAAGAGCTTCACGATGGAATCGGCCAGCTTTCCAAATAAGGCATACAGCACAATGGTCAGCAGAATGATATCGGTTTGCATGTATTCTCTTGCATTCATGGCCAGAAAGCCGATGCCCGAATTCGTAGCAATCGTTTCGGATACGATCAGGGTCAACCACATGATGCCTAAAGCGTAGCGGAGTCCGACTAAAATGGAAGGCAGGGCGCCAGGCAGAACGATTTTCCAGAAGAGCGAAGCGGTGCGCAGTCCGTATACGCTGCCCATTTCGATCAATCCGTTGTCCACGGAGCGGATGCCGTGCAAGGTATTGATGTAGACCGGAAATAACACGCCAACCGCGACCAAGAATATTTTCGACTCCTCGCCAATGCCAAACCATAGAACGACTAGGGGAATCATCGCCAGATGAGGAACATTGCGTACCATTTGAATCGTGGTATCCAACAATTTTTCGGCGATGGACGATAAGCCGTTGATAAAGCCCAGTACAAGACCGATCCCCCCGCCGATTAAGAAACCAATGAACGCTCTTTGGAAACTGATGGCGATGTGTTCGATTAACTTTCCAGATAACAGCAAATCCCTGAAAGAAAATAAAACGTCTTGAGGCAGAGGGAGGATTTTCCTCGAAATCACGTCAAGATTGGATAATATAGCCCACACAACGATCAGTAAGATGGGGAGAACCCAAGGCAAACATTTTCCGATGATGGGATTGGACATGAGCTTTCTCATCATTTCAACTCACCTAGCCTTCAAAAATAGGATCAAAAGAAAAAGGCCACAACGCCAGCACAATATCTGCTGAGGCTGTGACCTCCATTTGAATGGTCGGTATCATTTAATGTTTAATAATTCCTATAAGTTTAATATGGATTTGATTATACTTCCCGATTATGGTTTCGTCAACCGGAAATATGCGAGTCTATAGTCTATGGAGGAGGCTATGTTAAAATATGGCGTAATGTATATTCTCCCATACGGAAAATACGTTCTTAATTGAAGTGATATATAGGAGGGTTTCATATTAACAAAAAAATAGCCCTATTGTATGCTGTTCTTGTTGCTTCCCTCCTAACTTCCTGTTCGCCAAGAAACCCGGAAAAGATACGGACAAATTTGATGCTTCCGAAAAAGAACGGATACTAAATATAGTCGGACTTGAAGGCTGGAAAAGGGTTTCAGCATCAGACTTATTCAATTCATGATTGTTAGATTGAATAAATTAGATTGTATTCGTTGCGAAGCGTATCAATATTCTCTATAAGAACTCGCAGAAATATTGTTGAACGATATACATCGAGGAGGTTGACCCAACTAAATGAAAGCAAATATCGAAGGAATTCTCCATGTATTAGGAGAGCATCACAAGGAGGCCCACGGCATTCCGGAGGCGGACATTCAAGCAAAGGAACAAAGCTTGGGTTTCCCGTTGCCGACGGTGCTGAGGGAATATTATAAGATTTTGGGACAATCCCCGTATATCACTCAAGGGTGCAATAACCAATATGAACCGCTCCCTCTGCAGGATGTGTTTATTCCTGATGATACATTTTTTACGACAGATAAGGCATTTCTGATCTTCTATCAAGTAGAGGAGTCCGTAATATATTGCGGGATCCGACTTCAGGATTTGGAGCAGGAAGATCCACCGGTCTATTTGTGCGCGTGGAACTCTCCCGACTGGCAGCTGGAAAATCGATCGCTTCAACGTTTTCTCGCTGGCAAGGGACTCGTTCAGTTGGGCGTTGAGGATCGGCTGCCGTATTGGGCCATTTTCGATGAGAGCATGTGGAGCTTGTCCGACTATCGCAGATGCATGCGTCTGGAGGAACCGGAGTTTGAGATGGAGGAAGGGTCAGAGCTGAATGCATGGAAAATCTATCTGAAGGACGATGTGCTGATCGTGTTTGAACTCGACATATCCGAAGAGGAGACGGATGAACTGTTGGCTGTATACCTGGCGTCCTTTCAAAGAGCGACCATGGAAAAACTATTGAGCGAGATGGGGCAGGCAAGCAATTTGCCTGCGTTTCGAACGAATCTGTCAGCTCAGTGAGGGATTGAGGGAGCAAGTAAGAGGAGGCAAGTAAGAAGTAGCGGATAGAACGAACCTATTTGATGGATAATTTTTATGGTATATAAGTGGAGTGAGGGTGCTGCTAACATCCTCACTTCTGACAACACCGCTTTAAAGGGCGGTAAGAATTACAAGGTTCAGAAATAGGTCGTCACCCTTGCCTAGGATAAAGGAGACTTTCCCGTGAGCAGGTGCTTCTATTGAAACGTGCCGCTGGGTGTGCTGAGGGTAGTTAATTTGTTTAAAAAGTTAATTTTAAAGGTGTGTCGATTTTGTTGCATGTCGTTCGTCGAATAAATAGAGGCAAAAATAAATGCTTCAATCTTTTGCAAAAGGAGATATGAAAATGAAATTTCTTTGTTTGGGTTACTTGGATGCAGCGGAAATGGATTCTCGCCCCAAAGACGAGATTGAAGCGATCATGCATGAATGTCCGCCTCATCTGGAGAACTTCTACAACAGCGGCCAAGTCATTGTCGATGCCGGTCTTTCCTCCGAAACGAAATGCCTGCGTCGGGCGAACGGCAAGGTGAAAGTTATTGACGGTCCTTTTATCGAAACGAAAGAAATGATCGGCAGCGCTTTTCTGATAGAAGCGCAGGACATGGAGGAAGCAATTCGAATCGCCTCCTTACATCCGACCGTCCAGGTTAGTGCGGGGGAGCAGTTTGGATGGGGGATAGAAATTCGTCCGATTGATTACTTCAAAGGAATAGACTAACCGAATGGTTAGTTCGGTGATTCAATGGAAGGGCCGTCCCGCATAAGGATGGCCCTTAAACTTGCCGTTACAGACAGCGCGGTGAACCGTATCACAAGTAACGGCGAATGGTTGATATTGTTACGGTCTTGATTTGGGAAATATATTATACATTCGTTTGCATCTCGAGAGAGGTGCTTTTTTTCGTTTTAAGATTCCTTACGATCCCTTCACCAATTACAGCAAGATTTGAAAAGTAAGGGCAGGCTATTATTTGTTAAGTTATATTCGACAAACATAATAAGGAAGGGGCCGTAGCAAAAAAATTCAAAATAACCTCAATGGATGGTTGGAGTCGAAAACCTGTCATGTCGAGAAAAGACTTGGCGATCTTGTTATTAATACCTAGAAGTGGAGGAATCATCGTGAATATAGAGCACAATAAAGAGGGAAGTAAATCAATAATAACACCACATGTTCTCAGACGGTGGTCAGGATTTATGGCAGTAATAGCAGGGATACTATATATCGTCATTCAGTTTATTCACCCGACAGATGATATTTCTTCTGTGCACACAAACTCTTGGGTAGTGGTTGCATGCCTGACTATGGCTATGTCGCTCTTTAACCTGATCGGAATTACGGGATTCTATATAAGCCAAGCGAAAGAAACGGGGTGGCTTGGCTTGGTCGGTTTCCTTTTGTTCAATCTGTTCTGGTTAATCTCAATCATTTTTAGTTTCATCGAAGCATTCGTTTTGCCGTTGTTGACAAGTGATGCTGAGAAGTTTGTGGAAGGAATGGCTGGGCTCTTTGGAGGAACGGTTAGCGAGGCTAATCTGGGGATCTTCCCAATATTAGCGCCGCTCGCGGGAGTATTGTATATGCTAGGAGGTCTGTTGCTAGGCATCGCCACATTACGTGCCAGAGTCTTCCCTCGCCCAGCAGCAATTCTGCTGGCCTTCGCTTCTGTAGTGACCATTGCTGCCGCAATCATCCCCCATCCGTTTGATCGGGCATTGGCGATACCGATGGGAGTTGCTCTTATATGGATCGGATATATTATTTGGTCGGAACGTAAGTAAGCATCGAATTAGAGATGTCTTCGATCTTCCCTATTTGAATGAAATAATAGTTCCTCTGACGGTTTGGCTCCTCGGGCAACATTAAATTTCCAGATCGTCAGGGAGTTTCTTGATGGGTGCATAGATATGGTAGGTTGAATCCAGATTGTGGACGTCATTAAAAACCTGGATAAGCTCAATATCCGATTGATCAGACTCTTGCTTGGAAATCTTTAAGAATCTTGCATAGTCTGTTTTGAGCACTTCTCCAATATCAAGCAGGTCGCCAAAATAGTTGAACCTCGCACAAAAAATAGTCGGTACGTCAACCGTGAAATAAAAGGGTTCATGAATTTGAATGTCACTTGGGATTCCGAACAGAACCTTGAACCGGGTTGAATTGGGTTGACAGTTTGAATAAATGACAAAACAAGAACCATTTATGTTGTCATCAATATGATTCAACAGCATTTTGGAATGGGAGTGAATCTTCTTCTTGTAATCATCAGTGGCTAGATCTACTTCAAAGGCAATCCCGCTTATTCGGGTCTCTTTGAACTCTGTCAGTGTGAAATCCGTGACGACATCACCATTCATATTTTTAAATGGTCTTTTAACCACACTAGGTATTGGAGTCGGAGAGATTTTATTGAACCCTGCTCTTAGCGAACTTGGAGCTACGCCGTAATGTTGTTTGAATGCCCGGGTGAATGAGGCTTGCGCACCAAAGGCTAACTGATAAGCAATATCGGTTAGCGACAAGTTGTTGTTATGAATGAGTGATAAAGCGGCATTCAATCTTCTAGATAGGATGTACTGATTTAACGAACAGCCCATCATGGCAGAAAAAAGCCTATGAAAATAATATTTAGACATATTGAAAGTAAGAGCAACGGATGACACGGATAAAGGCTGTTCTAAATTCTCCTCAATATGAATCAATGCTTGCTCTATTATCCTATGATGGTTCATACTAACTCCCTTCGTCACGCGCTCTAATTTTTTGTGCTAAGTATACCACACGCGTTATACCGCTTAGAAGGCAATTCGCAATCCGCGAATTAGGGGGGGGAAATACGAAAAAACGGTCAGAATGACTGACCGATTCTGTCAGGGATAAGGGGTTATAATTGGTTATAAATAAGTCGATGTGTTATGAGCGGTGCTATACATATTGGATTAGGAGGAACGAAAATGGATTGGAATTACTATGATACGTTTATTACCGTTGCCGCAGATTGCCCCGTTGAGACTGGAACGAAGCCGCCAGACAAGAAAGACGGAAAAACCAAGCCGGGCATCGAGTTTGAGTTAATCACGAATCATCCGTATGGCTATACCCAGAAGGAGCTCTTGTACGAAGTGCATATCCGGCACAAAAACATTCCGGAGGCAGAGTTAGCCGAGAGAGGGAACCAGATTCGAGACGAGTTTTATATGAAGCCGCAACCATGCTTGAGAGCATCGATGCTCCCGAAGAAATACGGGTGGGGTATTCATTTCAATGCAAAGGGGCAAATCGCGATCGTTTCGGTGGAATCCCCTGATTATCGGCGCTTCGTGGAAGGAGCCTATGGGAATGTGAAGCTGCTAGCCGCGATGAGAAACAAGAGGAGGTGAGTGCAATCACAGGTTCAGTAAACACATGTTTGATTTGATCAGTGTACCCCATATACAAAAAAAACCACCCCCAAAGCCTACGACAAACGTAGTCTCTCTAGGGGCAGCTCCGTAAACCTTACATATAACAATTGCCTCGCTCTACAACTTACTTTGCACTAGGCAGCAATTTATTCAACAGGATCGCTGCAAGCGAAGCAGCCAGAATCGGCGAGCCCAGTAAATACTGCACGAACGTAGGCAGCGTGTACAAGAAATCTTTAGGAATGAGCACTAACGCCAACGTCAAAATCATCGGGATGGCGATAATGTACATTTCTTTTTCCCCGATTTTTTCGTTCTTCATGACCTGGATCCCGTTAATCGAGATGATGCCGCAGACGATGGCGAATACGCCGCCGATGACAGCCGTTGGGATCGAGGAGATCAATGCGGCCAATTTGCCAGAGCAGCCGAAGAGGACAAACCATCCGCCTACCGCCAGGAAGACCCGACGACTGGCCACACCCGTGATGGAGATGATGCCTGCATTCGTGGAATAGCCGGTAACCGGCGTGGAGCCGAGTCCGGAAGCAATCAGGCAGCTAATCCCTTCACCAATCACCCCACGGTTAATGTTCTTATCGGTTAACGGTTTATCAATGACATTGCTGATGGCAAACCATGTACCCGTCGTTTCTGCCAGCAGGACGAGATAAATAATGATCATGGTGATGATCGCCGAGAAGTCGAACGAGAAGCCAAAATCCTTAAACGGAATCTGCGGCATGCTGAACCATTTGGCGTTTGCGACAGCGCTGAAATCCAGCACACCCATAAAGTTGGCCGAGATACACCCGATAATAAGTGCGACCATTACAGACGTAACGCGGAATATCGCGCCTCTCGTGCGGAACAAAGAACCCAGGATCACGAACAGAATGAGTGCAGCCGCCGAGATCAAGGCCAGTAGCACGTTCTGATTGATGGTAGCGTCCGTGGCACCGTAGATATTGTCTCGAATAGCAACAGGTAATAACGACAGACCGACGATGAAGATGATCGTACCCCCGACAATGGGCGGGATGAAGGAAGTAACGATTTTATTGAAGATTCCCGTATACCCCAAAATAATCACGAGGATCGCACCAATCAAGCTCGCGCCCAGCACGGAACTCCAACCCATCTCTCCGCCGCCGCTGGCGGCATATATCGCGACAATCGCGCCGAGTGGAACATAGGAAGGCCCCTGCGCCATCGGCAGCTTCATACAGAAATACGTTTGCACGATCGTGGCAAGCCCGGCCGCAATAAACGTGGATTGAATCAATGCGCTGGACTGATTAGGCGCTAAGCCGATTAACATGGCAATCAGGAAAGGGACGACATAGACGTCCATCGCGACGACATGCTGTAAACCGAGAATGGCGGATTTCCCGAAAGATATTTTGCCGTCGGGGGGAACCGTTAAATGCTGTGTTTTTGTTTGCGTGTCATTTAGCTCTTCTGCTTGTGTTTTCACTCCGCTGGACACCTCGAATGTTAGGATGAATTGCTTTTTGAACAACCTCTATTATTCTTAACGCGTATGAACCTTTTCCCCTTGCACCCACACCTCGCGGATATGCTCAGGCCGTGCCAGATACATGATTTTCTGAAAAATATCTTGTATGTCTTCAAACTCGTCAAAAATCGGCAGCTTTGCGGATGGAAGTCTCGTATCGATCACCTGCACATCCCATGCGTAGTTTTCTTGAATGCGACCGATCGGCAGGCTCAGACTTTCGCCGCCCCCGGCCGTAGCCAGATAGAATGCTTCATGGACCGTAATCCTCGACTCGGGTACGCCGCGAGCTTCCGCAGGAAGGGAGGTATTCACGCCATCTTCCAGCATCCGCGAAGACATCACGGCTTGCCTTATATTATCGAAGAGACTGGGCGAGAAGCCGCCGGATAGATCCGAGCCTAAACCGATCTCGACCTTTTTGGCATGGAAGCGGGCGACCGGGATGACGCTGTTGGCGAAATACGCGTTGGATATCGGGCAATGGGCGATTGCGGTGCCGGTGTCAGCGAACAATTCAGCATCCTGATCATCAAGGAAATTACAATGAGCCATGACCGATTTATCGCGCAGCAGGCCAAAATCATGCAAGGCAAACGCATCGTTTTTCTGGAATCGATCTTTCACATACCCGTGCGCCCAATCGCTTTCGCTGCAGTGGGACTGCACATATGTGTCGTATTTGGCTGCCAGCTCGCCTAACCCCTTCAGCCCCTCATCCGTACAGCTTGGAATGAAGCGTGGGGTGACGACGGGATACACGCCTTGTTTTGTGGTTTTGGCGAGTTCCTGTACAGCGATGATAAATTCCTCCGTATCCGCCAGTGCCGTGGATGTGTCCGCATCGCGGTAGTAATCCGGATTCTGCTCGGGGTCGTCCATGACGACCTTTCCGACAAGTCCGCGCTGGCCCTTGCTCGCACAGATTTGGGCTAACAACAAACTGGCTTCTTTATGCACCGTGGCAAAATAAAGGGCTGTCGTTGTTCCGTTGGCCAGCAGGGTGCTTACCACATCGTCGTAAACCTTTTGCGCAAACTCCAGATCGGAGAATTTGGATTCCAGCGGGAACGTATAGGTATTCAGCCAATCATAGAGTGGAATGTCCAATGCGGTTCCGGATTGAGCCCATTGCGGGGCGTGAACATGCAAATCGACAAAGCCAGGCAGGAAATACTGTCCTTCCTCTAGTCGGTGAAAGCTGTCCGTGCCTTGATACGTATCCAGCAAGGATTGATAGTCGGCGTCTTCCGGTGCCACGACTCGCTCAATCATGCCGCCCATGTTGACGCAGTAAAGATAGTCTCTCAATACTTGAATTTCTTTGGGAGATTTGCTTGAAAAAGAAGTCCCTTGAAATAATAACATATATTTACTCATGTTTACCGCCTTAATGTTCGTTTTTTGGAGCGCTTTTGTCATTATAGTCCGTTAAAAAAGAGATGTCCATAGTTTAAAGGCGAATAGATGGAGCGTGGAACAAATCAGGTGACTGCTAGGATTGAGGAGATGTCGTTGTGGAATCATGAGGGGATAGGTTGAAAATGGAGTCTGATTATTTGTACGTGTTAAAATAGAACCATCATACGCTGTTATTGGAGGTATCTTCATTGAACATTCAACTGGGCCATTTTGAAGTGAATTCCGGACAATTGGTTGTGGCCGATCCTTGTTATGAATTGGATACGAACATTATTATCATGGGTGTGTTGGAAGCCATATTAAATGGAACGTGGGTAGGGGAAGTGGAGAAGGTGGAGATCCCGGACTGGGGCGAAGCCAACGCCAAGCTGACGGCTTACCATCACTCGGTAGCAGAACAAGGGGCATTCCTGGAGTGGATCAAGTGTCCTTTTGTGGCTGGAGTGGATAGCGGACAGGCGGGGATTTTTGATATTCAAAAGTACCGAATTCCGGATGCGAATTCAGCATCGGATAGCTCGGACACGGATACGGACTGGTATTATGCCTGCTGCGACATCACCGAGAGCGGGGAAGAAGCGGGTGTCTTGGATGGGGGCGTTGTATCTCGTACCGGCATCGGTGATGGTGCATACGGCGTGTATAAGGCCGTGAATGAGCAGGATCAAGTGGTTGGCGTGAAAATTGTGTTTATTAAGAAGTAGTCGAGCGCTAACGGAAAAATGAATAAGAGCAAGTATAAACAGTCATGGAAGGTAACCCTTTTATGGCTGTTTTATTAGGGATACACCATGATGCCAACCAAGCCTGTCACTATACTAGAGAGAATAGAGGCATATTGGGGCTTCTGTACCATATGGAAGCATGAAGGCTTCGCTTCATCCAACTGGCATACTCCCATGCCTTCAATATGAAGGACGCTGGAACCTTTTCCATATCCTAGAAGATAGATACAATAAGGTCCAATGAAACGTTGGAGAGGATGCGAATGCCTAGAATACTTGTCCCGCCCGAGGTATTGATTCGGGTGTCAGAGGAAGCCGCCAGGGCTGCGGAAGAACTGGAAACGACCAAGAATCGGCTGGACCAGCAGATTACATATATGATGTCTTCGTGGGAAGGAACGACACGTTCGCGGTTTTTCGAAGATTTTCAGCGTGCCCATGGCGAAATGAATAAAACGATTGAGCATCTACGAATCATCGGCCAGGAATTGAAGGCCATTGCTTTCCGGTTCATCTCAGCTGATATGCGTGAAGATCTCATGATTGCGGCATCGGCAGCGAGCGCTGCGAACGAGCCCAAAACGTTCTGGGACCATGCAGGGGACTTCTGGCAGGGGCTGCAGACCGGGGCGAAATCCGTAGCAAATTCGGTAAAGGATACGGCTACGTCCTTGGTAGAAGACCCGCTTGGCACTGCTAAGGACATGGCCTATAATGCAACTATCGGGACGGCGGAAGAGATCATCGACACGGCGGTCTGGGGAGGCAAAATGATTTTTGATGCCGATACCCGGGAGAAATTCGCGGCAGACGTCGAGGCGTCGGGTGGCGCGTCCAATTATATGGGGCAGCAGGCTGCCATGATCCTGGCCGGCTTGGCCACACGCCGGATCGGCGTGAAGACCCACCCGCACCTGAAGCATGATTCGGGTGGGGATGGGGGGAAGGTTGAGGGTAAGGGTAACTCTATCCGCAACTTCGCAGGAAACATTAATGCTGAAAGCATTCCTAATATGTCCAAGAAGGAAATCTTGGATAGCTTACCAAAGGACTGGGAGTATACTGATAATAACGGTTTTGTTCATATTCGAGATGTAAACGGAAATATACGCATGAGAATCGACCCACCTGATAAAGTCACCAAATATGACCATGTTCATTTGTTTGATGAAAGTGGTAACTCAATCGATGTTAGTCTGAATGTGGTTGACAGAAAAAGTCCTGATGCTCATATTCCATATAAAAAATGAGGTGATACAGTGAAAGCTGAAGAAATCCTGGGTAAGATTGAAGCAATGCATTACTGGGATGCTAGAGTACTAAAATTTGATTCGAGTTTTTTTGGCGACGAATTAATACTTATTTTTGAGGACACAGAGTGTGACGTCAAATTGTCCTTTACGGGATGTTCTAAATTTTCCTTTATTACAAATGTAGATGATAGGACAAAACCTTTAAGAGAGTTGACTAGACCACAAATTCCTTATTTTCTACAAGATATCGAAGTTACAGATGTTCAAAGTGAAGGTTATCAATTACTAAATTGTAAAATTACAATGCCTCCTCTTAATGCTGAAATTGTCTGTAAATCAATTTCAGTTGAGAAGGTATAGACGAAGATTTTGAATGCCTTTCGAGATGTACTTCCATCTTTTCACTGTTCGCAGAGCTGCAGCGAAACCCTCTGCTCACCAAAACACCCCCAAAAAAATGACGTGACATGGAAATGTCCGCCCGGCGATCGTTCCAATCACGATGATCCGTATGTCTTTGAATCGCTGCATTAATCGCATGGCTTCCTAGGCTTCGAAGAAGCTTGGATGCAGGGAAGAGAATGTTTTATATTGGCTGCCGATGCTGATAAGAAACTGCATTTAATTCATTTCTCGGGTCAATAGCTCGACCAGCTCATTCGCGAAGGCCTTGTGAGCTAATGACGCAAGCGTTGGTTAAAGAGGCGCTATATTCACGTTTACACTAGCAGTGCCGATAAGCATATCCAAGGAGAAAGTATTCGAATATCTTCAATTGTATTATTCAGCATCTTGGCAGAACCTCTTCATGGAGCTAAACTTGCCCCGGTGTGACGGCCAATCTCAACAAGGAGCTGACACAAAATTTTCAGGAGAAAACGAATGAAATGGACATAAACATACAGGTTGTGGAGGACGATGCCGCCAATATTGGTTTATATTATCCTGAGTCTTCTTTTGATATTGTCGCTTTTCATTATGCTATTAACGATATCATCCAGACCATTACCGCCGACCGTGATGGCATAGATACAGTAAATAATGATTGGTAGTCAATCGAACCTCTAATGTTGCAAGCTGTTATGGATTATCACAGAAAAGACATGTTGAAAAATGCAGCGTATTATGAGTTTATCCAAATCATGGACACAAGCCAAAAGCAGTTAAAAAGAGGAGGATACATGATATTCGATACCATTACTTATGCTGGATATGATGAAATGGGTTATTCCTCTGAACTTCACAGCAACTATATACAACTGGGTAGAAGCTGGGTTAGCGAAGCAAATCTGGACCTGGAAGAGATTGAAGTCGAGTCGGATGATAAACAATGGCGGATGATATGGAGAAAGTGTAATTATAGTTTGAGTTCTTGGTCGATCGGGGAGAGGTCGTCGTTGTTTTAAATGCTCTTGTTTGAAAAAGAAAATGTCACCAGCAATAATAAGGCTTTAAATCCAAATCCAAGTATGGTCGTCAGGAGTTGATTTGGTAGTGAGTAAGCCAGTTATGCAGGTCGCTCAGGTCGTCGGACCTGATTGCGATATGGAGAGCCAAGCCGTCAGGGCGGCTTCGGGCCAAGCGAGATTCAGCGTTACGCGAAGCTGAACGGAAGACGGTGATCGGAACGGCTGCTCGCTGGGGGATCCAGCACTGGCTAACGCTTTCCTGGAGCGGGGCTGCAAGATGTATATCGGGCCGGATGACTATCCGGACGGCAACGATGCGCTGATGTTCGTTCTCCGGCTGTTCTATGAGATCGTTCAGCAGGGACGAGACGTGAAGGAAGCCTTTGCGCAAGCGGTGGCGATGAGTGGTGAGCTATTCATGTACCGGCTGTATAAATGATAGCAATCATAGATAAAAATTTTACACCCCTTCTCATTCCCAGCAGGGTGTGTGCAGTCAATGGTCCTCGAAATACTCCTAATACTGACTTGGCGTGACGTGGGCGTACTTTTTGAAGATGCTAATAAAATACTTGTAGTCACTAAATCCGATATCCTTCGCGATGGTGTAGACTTTGTTATCGCCTGACTTCAGTAAATCTATCGATTTCTGGATCGGGTAGCGATTGAGAAATTCATTGAAGATATAGCTTGTCTCAGCCTTGAACTTCTGGTTCAGCTAGTATGCGCTTAAGCCAAGCTCTTCCACGAGATCATGAATGTTGATCTTTTCTCAGTACATGGTGTATTGCGGTAATATATTCACTACTATAACGAAGTGGAGGCACAGAGAAAGCTAAACAAGCTGACTCCGGTAGATACAGACGTCAGCTTGCAGTCTAGGGGCTTTTTCAATGTCTACTAAATTGGGGCTTGACCACAATCCATAGAGTAGAGGACAATGGTTTTGTATTAATTGTTATTAAACAAAGGTTAAAAATCTGCGGGACGCTTTTTATTTAAAGCAGCTTGTCTAATATTATCAATAAAAGTCTCAACGTCGTAATTTTGTTGTTGTTTGATGGTAGAATCAGCATTAAGGAAGCTATTCACATTATTTTGTTGAGATACCACCGTACCGTTTTCGACTCTCCAAATTCCATCTTCAAATTGATAAGACCAATAATAATTATCATCAGTCTTCACTAGCAATAATATAACTTCTTCATCCGGTAATAGATATCTTGTTTCTTTATTCTCTTTTTGTGTTCCGTGCTGCAAAAAAGTGATTATATCTTCATCTAACTCGCCATAGATCACTTCTTTAACTTTAACGATAGAAGGTGTGACGTCGTAGTTGAAATTTGTTTTCTCAGGTAATCCAGCGTTTCTGCTGAACGGTTCTTTTTGCTCTATAATAGTACCTTTAACAATCAAATCAACGAAATACATTTCTTCTTCCAGACTCTTTGTCATGACTCGTGCGGTAGCATGCTCGTCCATTTGGGAATCGGTAAAAATGTTTGAACCCACCCAGTTGCCCAAAAAAACACTCAATCCTAACGCTAAAATTGTAATCGAAAGTTTTCGGAACATTCGTTCAACCCCCTTTAACGATAAATCGCATTTAAGTTAGTAATATCATAACTCGTTGGCGTGTTGCTTGTTACACCTGCATTCATAATGGATGGAGTAACCACCGGACTAGCAAGAGTATGGGCTAGCCCAACAACATGGCCAATTTCATGAGCAATAATTGCGCTTCGTCTCGCTGCAGTCCCAGGCATTGTTCCATCATTTAAGAAGATACCGGCATAATTCACCTTACCAAAGCATTTATTCCCGGTAGCATTGGGATCTGTAAAACAAGGAGATCCCTCATTATATACTTGTGCCCAGCCAAATAGGCCACTTCCCCATCCGTTTTGTTTCCATGTGCTTTCAGTAACAGAGTATATATCCACGTTGGAGTAACTAAAACTCGACAATGCTATACTAATATTTCCAGAGCTATTATTCCACAAGTTTACACCATTAGTATAGGCAGTACCACTGTAGCTACTGTTCAAATTATCCCCGTTGGTTAAGAGATATGCTTCCCCGTCGGAATTGAGATTGGCCCATTTCCAGGAATGTGTTTCAGCACTCACGATAACGGTAAAAGTAAACGTTGCAATGCAACTTAGCAAGATAACGGCCCAGTATCTAAATTTATTTTTCATAGGTTTTTCCTCCATTCGTAGATAAGGAGTCTCATGTTTATTATTTAATTTATTGGAAAATTATAGAAATACTTACTTATTAATCTGCTTCTGTTATGAAAAAAGATATACGAGTTGACTTTCTCGTATATCTTTTTATTAAGTCTATTACTAGATTCCGCTGTTTCCTACACCAGTCGCTTGGAAATATTTCCCGTCAAAATCAACCCAACCAGAGGTTTGTACGGATGCTGTCCATAAATAATAGGAGCTATAAGTATCACTAATATTTACTGAGACAAGGGTTTGGTTCGATCCATTTTTAGTTTGCGTAGACTCATGAGGAGTGCTGCTGGTCGAGCTACTATTTACGTAAGTGACTAAAGTTTTCGCCCAAATCTTCATAGTAACATCACCTGAGTACCCACCTGACCACACAGTTGAAGCATATCCACTAAATCTAACTGTTTGACGTGTTGGTTCAAGAGTTATATCACCTTGGGAAGTTACATACATACAGTTGCAGGAAGGTGTAGGGGTACCATACAAATTCCAACTTCCATTGGCTGCAAGTGCCGCCTTGTTCTCATCGATCTGATCTGAGCTAGGCTCCGTTAAAGTGGGATCCTCCGAGTTAGGTTCTGTCGGAGTGGAAACAGGCAAGTCCGAATCTAAAATTAGTGGACTGGGCTCTGAGGAACTGTAGTCAAGGGAACTAGATGCAAATGAACTAGAGACAAAGGTAAATGCTGAAACTAATGACAATAATACAATAGAAACCTTGATTTTTTTTAACATTATTTCTCCTCCTTAAGTTTATTCGAATTAACTATAAAAAATATAGGGATTTAAGTAAATATCTGTAATATATCAAAATAGTAAGGTTTCAATTTTTATTTATAAATGTTAAACTAAGGAAAATTTAATAGGTAATTGTCGTAATTTCCAGAAAGAAATCTAAAACAAGATAAAGGGGCTGATGTAGTGTTGAACTACACATCAAGTATTTCTTTCACTAATGCTGTTATCAGAATTAATAAGGATTTAAGTTACAATTTGAATGGCCATTACATTGTTAGGAATAACAAGATGATTAGCCTAACCTTAACAGAAAATAAGTTATTATTATTTTTTATTAATAATTACAATAGACGTATTTTCGTCGAAGAGATTATTGATTATATGCAAGATAAATACATATGCTATAGTGATCAAAATTTATATGTTTATATTAGTAGACTAAGAAAGAAAATCGAAGAAGACTCCAAAAATCCTAAAGTACTAATCAATATGAGACCAGGTTACATTTTTTGGAGCCAGTATGAATCCTATGAATCATTTAAGCCATAAAAGTAAATAATAGGATCTTTGATCATCTTATATTTTTTACCTGATCATATAACACCGACATGTGTTACTAAACCTGTTTGCCCTCTTTTTGTATTAGAGATCATCAAACAATCGATTAGCGCAATCTTATTCGGTAGAATGTAAGATGGTAATAGGCCATCATTTAGAAAAAAAGTTGTGTAGCTTTTATAGTAATATTTGGTGGGGGTATTGAAATTCCGTAAAATATTATGTTTGTGGTCAGACCATTTATGCGATGTAGATTATGAGTTATTGACCATAAATTTATATGTAAGCAACTGAAACACGACTAAACTACAATAGCTAGGAAAAGAAAGTCTAAAGTTTCCACTGGGTAGTGTAAACCAAATGTATAGCTGTACTTAAACTAGTATGTCATATTACATAAGCAATTACCGAGGTGAACCATGAAAAAATGCCTTATATTAGTTATATTATTTTCATTTATTTTCGTTGGCTGTTCAAAATCAGAGAACTTTCCAAAGTATATATATAATTTATTAGAGGAACAATATGTAGAACTGGATGGTATTTCCGCATTTAAAAATGACAATAATATTAGTTTCTATCATACTTATTGGATAATAAAAATTTATGACAAACTTTCATTACCAATAAAGCACCAAGATCATATAGGAAGATGGATTTCAAATATAGATATTACAAATGAATCTGAACGAGATAGGATAGGTCTAACGGGTTTGCCTCTTGAGGAAAGCATAATTATGTACTTAGACGCTTTAAGAGTTTTAAAATACCCACTTGAAGGAACTTATAAAACAAAAATATTATCAGCATTAGATGATCTGGAGAGGGAAAATGGTGCAATAAATGATAAGAATATTACTATATACAGCAAGTTGTTTGGCATATACCAATTAATGGATCAGCCTACTGACGAAAAGTGGTTTAAATCATATTTTTCGTATTTAGTAGAGAATGTTGATAAATTATCATTATTTAATAAATACTATTTATATTCCTATGTGGATATAGATAAAGAAATTTTTAATAAAAATAATTACACCTTAACAATAAATAATTTAGATTATAAAAGTATAGTTGACGCATACTATATTAATAATATGGGAGAGATCTGGGGAGAAGTAAGCATAAATAGAGGATTTGTATCAGAAAGTTTCAACCAACTAATAAACTTAGATTCAACAATAGACCCCCAAATAATGTATTATTTAATTACTTTAGATGTTGATGCAATAAGCGATGAACAAAAAAATAAATTCTCAAAGAGATTCAATTCTTTATTGATACAGAATAAGGCTTGGGGTGAAATATCAAATGTACTAAGCTTAGATAATACTTATTTTTCGCTTGAAATATTGGCGTATTATGATCAGTTAGATGAATTAGATCTGGAAAGTATAAATGAATTTCTAAACCGGAAATTAACAATGTTACTAGAAAAGGATAAATTACATCTTCCTGATATAAATAATTTAAGGACCTTAGCATTGAGCTACAAAGTGATAGGAAATAAAGAAGCTCTCAATACTATAAAAGGTATTATCATTAATAAAATTAATAATTTTGAACAACACGAAATTAACCCCATGGTAATCGATGCTATAATAACAATAACTATAGCTACTGAATTAGAATATATTAATCTCCCTAACAAAATTAAAAATGAATCCGAGAGAATTATTAATGAACTGTCTCAGCAAAAAAACAAGACATTTCTTGATATATATTATCTTTATTCACTAAAAAAAATATCCGGAAATTGGGAACCTATAGATCAGGAACAGTTAAATAAGTTAATTAATTCTTTTCTAGACAGCAAAGGTGCTATAATAAACACGAATGGAGAACCTATTGCAGATACTTATTACTTTATAAAGCTTTCCAAGTTCCTCAAGATGAATTATCCAGAAAAAACATACAACTTTTTAATTTCTTTTCTTAATGAAGAATCAAATGAAAATTTAATTAAACTGGCAATTGCAGCAAGTTCTATTAGAATTATTAATGAAGGAGAGGATTATCAATGAAACAAAATGGATTTTTAATATTGCTTTCCTCATTTTCTTTAATTTATTTTCTCTCTCTATTGAACATTTTTCCTTTTATAAAGTTCTTGATACTAATATCATTATTGATTCTTTTTTGGGTAAATAAAAATAGAATATCAGATTTTATTTCGGTTTCTAGAAATGTTTGTTATATGGTGGGATTTGTATTTTTGTTGAATATTTTGTCAATTGGAGTTTCCTTTTGGAGTAATTTCAAGATAAAGGAGATTAGTTATGGTATCTCTATAACAACACGTGGTGATATTGGAGAAAAATTATTATTATTATTATTTGAAAAATATACTGTAATTAATACATTAAGTTCATTTATTAGTATCATTATATTCCTTTATCTTATTGCTCTCGTTGTTAAATTACTAAATTTAAGAAAATCAATAAAATAATAATTTTAGCCGGAGCAATGGCTGGGCAGTAATAAATACATGATTTTCTTGAAATTGGATAAAAATTAAATAGAAATAATTTACGATTCTATGCATATACGAGGCAACAGTATAACGCATCAATGGCCCTCCGAAAGAAGAAACTCTTTAATACAACTACCACCAAAAAAGATGTGAGTCGGCAATTAACCGCTAACCAGCGGCCCCTCCAATCACATCTTTTTTGACATAGATCCCCCTTTATTGAGCGGCTGGTTCCGTTACATTCTGATTGTACATGAAATAGTATTGGTGGAGGGAACGGTCATGCCGTGTTGTCTGGATGGGGAAGGAGTCATTAATTCGGGCAATATCCGAAGTCGTTCTCGGATATCGTTGACGATGAGCGGGCGAACAACCTCGTGGATGGATTCTCACGCCGGGAAGCTGAAGAGGAGTTATGCAGAAAACGCAATTTCCACAGAGATTTGGCGTTTAGCCTGACTGCATTCTTAGCCAAGTACATGATAAAAAACGATCCGTAACAGGATCGTTTTTTTAGATTTAGCTGGTGGGAGAGTAGTGCTGCAATGGAGCAATGTGAGATTGAACAAGAAGATGTATTCTCATTAACCGCAGGACCATTGCTTATGTATTTTCAATCAGGGTTGGTAATAGGAGTAGCAAGTGACCCATCTCAAAACTCCGTTATTATATGGGTTGAAAAAGATGATACAGGCTACATAACTGTTGACTCTATTGAAAGTGATGCCGAACTCTATCCTATTAATGCCTTGGATAAACAATATAGCACTTCTTATTGGAGCCAAATCGTAGGACAGAAATTAATGCAGGTTAATATTATTAAGCGTGATCCACAAAATGCAATTCTAGCTGAATTACCTAATGAGGTTGGTGTTGAGATGATTATGGATAATGGGAAGAAAATTATACTATCGCATGGACTTCACAACAATTCAGACGATTTTTCAGTGATAGAAGAGTCATGCATTGATAGAAGACTTTTGGAGAGTTTAAGTTGGGTAAATATGATATAGTTCATTTTTACAAGGACTTACTTTAAGAGTGATTCATGAAAGAATGAAACAAAGTCCAAACTATGGCATCACCCGTTTTAGATAGTAAGGGATCACTAGTAGTAGGAATGATTACATATTCCTTTATTTTAAGTTGATCGATTAGCGGAATTCTTCACAAAAGTGATGGTCCCTCACACATATATCTTAACCGAGCGAAAACGCAGGGCCGTTCCCTGTATTCGCTCGGTTTTTCGTTATGACAGCCCCTTCCTATGAACTTGAAACAAAATTGAGACAGTCTCTGTTCCATTGTTATATTACACTTAATTAAAGATGTTGAAATTTATCAGATCACGTCGTGTTTCTATGACTCATCGATGATTGTACTGATGCAAAGGAGAAACCTGTTTATGAAAAAAATGTCCATTATGCTGGCAGTAACGCTCATTTTTTCGATGGTGCTTGCTCCCTTGGCTTCCGCTCAGCCGGTGGTCCGGGCTGGTAACAACTCGGTTCCGGTTGAAGCGGACGGTTGGGTGTGGGTCGGGACCACTGAAGAACTGGCTTATATCAATCGGAATCAAGCGTCTTACCTGGATCGGAATATCCGATTGACCGGCGACATCGATATGTCCGGATACGATTGGGTGCCCATAGCCGATGAAGCGACCGTCTTCAGCGGTATTTTTGACGGAAGGGGACACAGGATCGAAGGTCTCACCATCGATGGAGGAGCTCTGCAATATGTCGGCTTTTTCGGCCGCGTATCGGGGACCGTTCGTAATCTAAGCATTTCCGCACAAGTCAATGGCGGCAGCTATGCCGGCGGATTGGTGGGCCATCTGTTGGGCGGTAACATCATCAACTCACATTCGCAGGGCTCTGTTGCGAGCGGCAATATTACTGGTTACGGAGGCGTGAGCGTAGCAGGCGGCTTGGCCGGGGCGGCCAATGGCGATTCGACCATTCTTCGCTCATCTTCAACCGCTGCCGTCAAAAGCGGCGATGCCTCCAACCAATATGCCGGAGGGCTTGTCGGTTCCCAAGGTGCAGGCTCCATTAGTGACTCTTATGCCACAGGAACGGTGACCAATTCGGGTGGCGATCACTTTTTCTTTGGGGGCGGATTGGCCGGACAAATGATATACGGAACGATCACCAATAGTTATTCTTCAACTGCAATCATGCAATCCGGAAGCGTCACCTATTACACGGTGGGCGGTTTTATCGGAATCGTGACGTATTCATCCATCGACGCCTCATATTACAATAACACAGCATCGGGCCAAACCATTGGCGTGGGGGTTGGGGATATCATAGTCTCACCTCATCTCACGGGCCTTACGACCAACGAAATGAGGGAAGCATCCAATTACCAAGGCTGGGATTTCACCGATATCTGGACCGTCGATGCCGGTATTAATGGCGGATATCCTTATTTTCGTCCGGACATTTTGTCAACCGATTTACCGCGGGCGGACAAGGACACCCCTTATTCCTTGGTCCTTGAAGCTTTCGACGGCGCAAGGGGGGGCTTGACTTGGAACGCCTCCGGACTTCCTGACGGCCTAGCGTTGACGGATCACGGCATGCTCAAAGGCAGACCTACGGTGAGTGGTACGTTCCCGGTTACAGTTTCTGTGACCGATGCGGGCCAGAACACCGTTAGCGCAGTCTTAACTCTGTATGTGGATGAACCGGCACCGGACATCGACGGGCTTGCTATTCGTCCAGGCAGCGCGAACGGTTCGACGAGCGTGACGGCGGTTCCGGGTAATTCGGGGCATACGTTTGCTTATTTGCTCGGGCCAGATGCCGGTGAGCGTCCCCTATTGGGAGATGCTCTGCCTGGCGAAGCAGCCTTGTATTCGTTAGGTACGGACATTGTGGATCCAATCCCGGGTCAATATCTCCAGGTATTTGAACTGGATGCACAGCAGCGCATCCAAGCGTGGAGCGTTATCCAAGTGGAAGCGAGCCATATTCGTAACACAATCCCCGTTACGGGGGTGAGTCTGGATCAGACGACTCTGACCCTTACGGCAGGAGGTGCTTCACAGAAGCTGACATCCGTCCTTTTGCCGGCGAATGCGACGAATCAGGCGGTATCCTGGAGTTCCAGCGATTCAAGCGTCGCCCAGGTGGATCAGAGCGGTGAGGTGACGCCGGTCGCTGAAGGTACGGCGGTCGTTACGGTGACGACAATCGACGGCGGGTTCACGGCCACCGCAGCAGTGACGGTACATCCGGCTCCAACGGATACGGGGACGGTGACCGGCGCAGTCTACGGTACAGGGAATACACCGCTGGCCGGTGCAGCGGTATCGGTGGGCGGAATGAAGGATATGACCGACGCCGAGGGGAGATTTGCGCTGAATAACGTAGCGGCAGGCCGCCATGAACTCACAGTGACAGCAGCGACGTATAACGATTATGCGACAACCGTAAATGTCTTAGCTGGGGAGACGGTCGACGTAGGGCGCATCGATCTGAGAGCTGCCTATACCCCAGAACCGGAATCCCCATCCTATAGCTGGGTTCCGGTTCCTGCCCCTTCCCCTGCGCCGGACCCAAGAAAGATCGTAACGATCAACGGCAAACAAGTTCGGGTAACCGCCAAAAAAGAGCAGGAGCATGACGGGCGCACCGTTCTGAGACTGATACCGGACTCCGATCTGGTTCGGTCATGGGCCGCTGGCGGGGAGGATATCGTCATCGACATCGACAATGAGGATCCGGTGGTGAAGGTCGATCTTCCGGCTGAAGCGCTGCAGGTTCTCCTTGCGGCGAAGCCGAATGCAGCCATTCGGATTGGGGTGAACGGGGCAAGCTACAGCGTTCCGCTGCACGTGCTAAGCGACCTCCCGAACCGAGCGACCGTAACGGTTGTCATTGCGAGAATGACGGATTCTGCAAGCCGTGAGCTGGAAGAGGAATTGACCCGTCAAGGTTATGACATGCTGGCTAGGCCGACGATTTTTGAGCTATACAGCGACGGCAATGTAAAAATCGAAGCGGAAGGTACGTATTTGGAGCGCACATTCTTAATGGACGGTGCGACAGAACCCGACCATTCCACCGTCGTGCGGGTGGATGGCGCAGGGAAGCCGCGCTTCGTCCCTTCCGTTTTTGAAGGAGAGACAGCGACTTTTTATGACGCATATAATGGCGTGTTCACCGCGGTTCGCTCCAACCGAACCTTCGGGGATATCCAGGGACATTGGGCGCAAAGCGACATCGAGCGGATGGCGAACAAGCTGATCGTGAACGGATCGGCTGACGGCACGTTTGATCCTAACCGTACGGTGACCCGCGCCGAGTTCGTCGCGATGCTCGTGCGTGCGCTCGGACTGGCCGAGAAACCGCAGCTAGCTTCCTATTCGGACGTGGGGCCGAACGAAGTTTGGTATGCCGGTGCGATAGGGGCCGCATCCGCGGCTGGTTTGATTGAAGGCTACGCCGACGGTTCGTTCCGACCGGACGCTGTGGTCACGAGAGAGCAGGTGGCGGTGATGCTGGGCAGAGCCATCCGATATGCCGGTGAGCTTCCGTCGCAGGATGCCTCTGCGTTGGAACGCTTCTCGGACCATGCCCAGGTATCCGAGTGGGCCAAGAGATCGGCTGCCGACCTGTTGGCCGCGGGCATGATCGAAGGGGGCGGGAAGGCTGCGTTCGCTCCGCAGGCGTTTGCCACGCGCGCCCAAAGCACCGTTCTCTTAAACCGAATGCTGCTCTACTTGAATTTCATGAACTGATTGCAGCCGAATAGCTGGCGCGCACATTCCAACCGAGAATGTGCGCGTTTTTTTGCGTTTATTCCGTAAGGGAGCCTATTCGTAGACTCGTAACATAGTATAGTATAAAAAAATAGCAGGTTTACTAGTTGTAAGATTCAACGGGCGAAAAGCGGATGGAGTGAGGATGTAACGAATGGAGAAGATTGCAAAACATCGCATCATCGGTTTGGATCGGGAAATGATGAGTTTCACGGATTGGCTGGCGGATCCCCGGGCGCAGACATCCATTTTTTCAATATCTGGAATTGGCGGCATTGGCAAAACAACGCTGCTGCTGCAAATGGCCCGAATGGCAAGGCAGTCCTCCGTGCGTTCCCTTTGGCTGGACGGGCAAGGAGGCTTAACGACGTCGGGCGCTTTTTTGGCGAGTCTGGAGATGAGTCTTGCAACGGAATACGGCAGAACCAGGGCTCCGGAATCCGCGCTGCTGCCATACATCGTTAACGAGCTTCAGCTGCAGCGTACCGTGTTGTTCATAGACAATGGCGAGGAGATCGAAAAGCTGGAAGGGTGGCTGTTCTCCAGCTTTCTTCCTGAGTTGAAGTCCGCCCGCGTGTTGATCGTATGTGCCTCGCGCAATGGACTGCCGCTCAAGTGGCAGACGAATCCGGAATGGAAGTCCCAAATCCAAAGGTTCCCTTTGCGGCTGTTTACGCGAGAAGAGGTCTACGATTATTTAGAAGGCAGCGGCTTGTCTGCGGAATGGCAAAGGGCTATTGCCGAGAAGACGGAAGGCCATCCGTTGTCGCTTGCCTTGACCGTGGATATGCTGCTTTCCGAGTCTGTGGCGCAGTGGGATGTATGGCGAGAGGTTCCGGCTGTATTGAGCGCCGAATTTTTACGGGAAGCGGCTTCTCCTGGCGTGTACCGCGGGCTGACGGTTTTATCGCTTCTGCCTGCAGCCGACGAGAACATGCTGAACCGGATGTTGGATACACCCTTGGAAGGGACGGACTATTACCATCTGAGGGCACTTTCGTTCGTACGGAATACGGCGGATGGGATAACGCTGCACCAGGTCGTTGCTCGGATGTTACGGGATGACTTTGCGCGCAGAAACCCCGCACAATTCGAAGCGGTTCGCCATCAGGCGTTCGTTCTGCTGGCGGAACGATTCCATTCGGTCGATCAACGGATGCAGATGCGTCTGAGCGCCCACATCTTGGAGCTGTACCGCGAATTTTTGCCCTCGGCCCATGCATATGCCAATTTCTCGTCAAGCCTGAAACCAGGCGAACAGAAGCCGTTCCGGCAGGAGGATATGCCGTATTTGCAGCGTTTTTTGAAGGCGTCTATTCGGGGTTCCGACTGGCAGTCTGAACTGGTTGACTCTGCCGATTACCCGATTTTGCTGGAGGAGATTGCAGCTCATTTTCCTGAGGGAATCTTTATCGTGCGGGACGAAAAAGGGATGCCGCTGGCGTTTTGCGCAGGCGTATGGCTGCATGCCTTAAGTATGCCCTTGTTGGAACGATATGCGCCTGGGTGCAGGGGGATGCTGGGAGAGGAGGCTTCCTCGCTGCATCGGCTTCCTCCGGAGGCGGCCGATACGATATTTGTGCTGTTATCTGCGGTAAATGCCGAACAGTCCCTGTATCGTCCCGAAGAGCTGGGAGCTTTGCTGATGCAGCAATGGCTGGTTCGCATGACCGGTGGTCTGCGGGGGATTTTGGCGGCGGGGGATCCGCAGTTGAATTCCTTATTGTCGATCCTGGGATTCAAAGCGTGCGGGAAAGCGACGGGATATGCGGGCATCGAATTGACGACATGGGAGCTAGATTTTAGGCAAACGAGCTTTGATCAGTGGATTCAGCGGATCATCCGGCAAACGGAGACAGCAGCAGGACAACCGGCATATCAGCGGGAGGATGAGTATCCCCTGGCTATTGATAGAAGCGTAATGAAGCAAATGCTGGAACGGCTGTTCGACCCGGACAAGCTGGAGGAACTCCCTGTAATTCGGCGTTTGGGTTTAGACGGGATGCAGGTGAGGGACATCATTCAAGGGATTCTGGCCGACGGACGTCCGATGGAACCTTTGACGCTGTTGGAGAAGGAAATTCTCATCGCAAGTTATCTGCGCAAGGACCGGAACAAAAGCCAGCTCGCAGCATCCTTCCATATGAGCAGAGCCACCTTTTACCGTCATATGCGTTTGGCCGAAAAACATCTGGCTTTTGTGCTAAGCGATTTGATGAGGTCAGGATTCTGAGCACGCATATACTGGGGCTTCTGTACCATATGAAAGCATGAAGGCTTCGCTTCATCCAACTGGCATACTCCAATGCCTTCAATAATGAAGGACTCTGGAACCTTTTCCATATCCTAGAAGATGGATACAATAAGGTCCAATGAAACGTTGGAGAGGATGCGAATGCCTAGAATACTTGTCCCGCCCGAGGTATTGATTCGGGTGTCGGAGGAAGCCGCCAGGGCAGCGGAAGAACTGGAAACGACCAAGAGTCGGCTGGACCAGCAGATTACATATATGATGTCTTCGTGGGAAGGAACGACACGTTCGCGGTTTTTCGAAGATTTTCAGCGTGCCCATGGCGAAATGAATAAAACGATTGAGCATTTACGGATCATCGGCCAGGAATTGAAGGCCATTGCTTTCCGGTTCATCTCAGCCGATATGCGTGAAGATATCATGATGGCGGCATCGGCAGCGGGCGCTGCGAACGAGCCCAAAACGTTCTGGGACCATGCGGGGGACTTCTGGCAGGGGCTGCAGACCGGGGCGAAATCCGTGGCAAATTCGGTAAAGGATACGGCTACATCCTTGGTGGAAGACCCGCTTGGCACTGCCAAGGACATGGCCTATAATGCAACTATCGGGACGGCGGAAGAGATCATCGACACGGCGGTTTGGGGAGGCAAAATGATTTTTGATGCCGATACCCGGGAGAAATTTGCCTCAGACATTGAGGATTCGGGCGGCGCGTCTAATTATATGGGGCAGCAGGCTGCCATGGCCATCGCCGGCTTGGCCACACGCCGGATCGGCGTGAAGACTCACCCGCATTTGAAGCATGATTCGGGTGGGGATGGGGGGACAGGGACCGGGACCGGGCAGGAGGGAACGGAACAATCTCCAGTCCCAACAAAACCGGGTGGAGGAAGTAATCCCAATGATTTTGTTAACCCGCACTCTGAAAAGCACATGTTTGATCCAAGCAAGCCCTCAACCCCTAATCGTACACAATATGGTCAAAATGTTGATGTAGAGGGATTAAGGCAAGAAACCATGACTAATCCTGATAAAGCATATTCAAACTGGCCGAATCCTAATAACCCTAACACTCAAAGAATAACTAAGTACTATAAAGAGTTTGACGGTAACATTAGTACACCTGACACGGTAACAGGAAGCCATAGAGTATTTGAAAACTTGGATGACCCTACGAGAAGTTCCCATTTTCCTTACTTTCCAAGAAAATAAATTTGGGTGGTGTAAAAATAAAATATGAACGACTTGTTGTATCATGCTTACTTATCTGAAGGTCATGAACACCATGCTTCTGTTGAAGAGATTATGTCAGGCGGCATAAACTTTATGACAAAATCAAACAACCGATATAGCAACGGTGGTAGGGTGAAACTTGAGATTACAGAACGGTTCAGACCTTTCAATACACCAGATTGGGTTAACTTCAGAGAAGCAGTCGGAGTAGATCTGGTTAATCGTTTTACTAAATCTTTTTGTTTCCCGGTGTTTACGGATAGGATCCTAGTCTTTGATGGAGATATTTCTCTTTCTATATACGATCAAGCATTTTATGAGGATTTGAAGGATACCGATGAAGAAGCACTGAATTTTGATACAGGTGAAAGTATTGAACATTGGATAAATTTGTATTGGGGGAGTTTGATGACACTTGAAGAATACAATGCGACGAAGCCATATCCAAAGCCGGAAGTATTAGTCTTTGACTCCATTCCTAAAGAGATTATTCAAGTATGTGAATAATAAATTTTTGAGCCTTGGACTGGCTTGTGCTTTTTAATGTTTATTTTTGTAAAGGAATTTGTAGAGTGATGTAACTCGATAATTATTATTCGATTGCTCATTTACAGTTAGTGAAGAATCCCCAAAAAAAGGACGTGACATGGAAATGACCGCACAGCGATCCTTCCCATCACGTCTTTTTGGCGTGGATTATCCTTTATTCAGCAGCCGATAAAGCGTGAGCGCTAATTGAATCTGGAATAACTCGTCTGCGTTTTTTAAGCTGGAATTCAGCAGCTCTTTGATTTTGTCGATGCGATAGATAAAGGTGTTGCGGTGGATGATTTTGTAATGTGAAATAGATCCCTTTGCTAATTATAAAAAGAGGAAAAAACATCATATATTCGAATATACTCTAGAAACCATAAGAAGAGAGGGTACGCTGATGAATATGCAGACGCTAGTAGAGAAAACGAGTGCCGGCTTGTTTAACGATATCCTACAACGTGACTTTTCGCAGGACATGATTTCGGAATTGGAACAGATGAACGCAGTCCAATTGGAAAACAAATTGAAAGACATATTAGCAGTACCAATAGATATATCCAAGCAGAGGGTATTCGAATATCTTCAACTGTATTATTCAGCATCCTGGCAGAATCTCTTCACGGAGCTGAATGTGCCCCGTGCTTTAAGTCTTTTGGAAGTCGGTGCAGGCGATGTCATTTACATTCCCAAGGCTGTAGACGCCTATTCCCATGAAGCGGGGTCCTATGTGACGGCCAACCTCAACAGGGAGCTGACACAACATTTTCAGGAGAAAACAAAAGGAATGGACGTCAGCATACGGGTTGTTGAGGACGATGCCGCCAATATCGGTTTATATTATCCGGAGTCCTCTTTTGACGTTGTCGCTTTTCATCACGCTATTAACGATATCATCCAGACCATTATCGCGGATCGTGAAGGCATTGATACAGTAAATCAAGATTGGTGGACGATCGAACCTCTAATGCTGCAAGCGGTGATGGATTATCACCGCAAAGGTACGCTAAAAGATGCAGCGTATCAGGCGTTTATCCAAATCATAGACACAAGCTGTAAGCAGTTAAAGAGCGGAGGATACATGATATTCGATAACATTACCTATGCCGGATATGATGAAATGGGTTATTCCTCCGAATTTCACAACGACTATATACAACTGGCTAGAAGTTGGATCAGCGAAGCGAATCTAGGTCTGGAAGAGATCGAAGTCGATTCGTACGATAAACAATGGTGGATGATATGGAGAAAAGTATGAGCTTCTTATCGAAGTCATCATCAGGAGGGATTTAGTAGTGAGTAAGCCGATTATGCAGGTCGCTCTGGTTGTCGGACCGGATTGCGATATGGAGAGCCAAGCCGTAAGGGCGGCTCTGGAGTATTTCGGGGTGCGCGTCTTTACATACTGGATCGGGAGGCCGAATGATCTGATCTCCGTCTTGTCAGGCGATGATCTATATGAAGGCACCGATATAATGTTGTTGAACTTTCACGGGGATGAGGGCAGCATGATCATGCCGGAGCTCGGCGAAGAGGTATACGAGGAGGATGAGCCGAGGGGCGGCTTCGGGCCAGGCGAGATTATGCGATATGCGAAGCTGGACGGGAAGACGGTGATCGCGAACGGCTGCTCGCTGGGGGATCCAGCACTGGCCGACGCTTTCCTGAAGCGGGGCTGCAGGATGTATATCGGGCCGGATGACTACCCGGACGGCAACGATGCGCTGATGTTCGTTCTCCGGCTGTTCTATGAGATCGTTCAGCAAGGACGGGACGTGAAGGAAGCCTTTGCGCAAGCGGTGGCGATGAGTGGCGAGCTATCCATGTACCGGCTGTATGAACGACAGGAATCATAGATAAAAATTCTACACCCCTGCTCATGCCTAGCAGGGGTGTGTGCAAATATAAGTGCGATAGAGTTCCCCTAGTATCCAGATTCCCCGTTCTATCCATTCTTCTCCTCGAAATATTCCTGATACTGGCTCGGCGTGACGTGGGCGTACTTCTTGAAGATGCTGATAAAATACTTGTAATCACTGAATCCGATATCCTGCGCGATGGTGTAGACCTTGTTGTCGCCTGACTTCAGTAACTCGATCGATTTCTGGATGCGGTAACGGTTAAGAAATTCATTGAAGGTATAGCTTGTCTCCGCCTTGAATTTCTGGTTCAGGTAATAGGCGCTTAAGCCGAGCTCTTCCACGAGGTCATGAATGCTGATCTTCTTGGCATAGTTCTCCTGTACATAGGCGATCATTTTGGACACGTATTTCGAGGTTTTGGTTTCCTTCTCCAGAAATTTGCTGTTCAAAATCTCTTCTTTTTCCTGCGGATGATTCGAAATTACTTCATATTTGCGGATTAAATCCACTTTGGCTTTGGCTGATTCGAGTGCCGTTACCAGCTGCTCATCCTCTAAGGGCTTCACCAGGAATTCGGTGACGCCTAACTGGAGTGCCTGCTGCGCCAGGTGGAATTCATTATAACCGGAGATAATGATGCTGCTGAAGGTATGCTGCCGCAGTCCTTCCCGAATCATCGAGATGCCGTCCATAATCGGCATGGTGATGTCGGTTATGACGATATCAGGCCTCAGCTCGCAGATCTTCTCGTAGCCGTCCTGTCCGTTTAGTCCTTCTTCAATGACGATGCAATCGTATTGAACCCAATCGATGCTGAACCGGATGCCCCGGCGAATCATATCCTCATCTTCGACCAGCAGTACTTTAAACATGATATTCACTCCATTCGTAAGGAATCGTAAGGACGACACAGGTGCCTTTTCCTTGGTTGCTGTCAATATGGATGCCGGACGCTTCACCATATAGAAGCACTAAACGGCGATGAACGTTGTACAGTCCGATATGCTGCGTCGTGTTTGTCTGGCTTTGCAGTATCCGGTTCACTTCCTGCAGTCTCTCTTTTCTCATGCCTTGCCCGTTGTCGCGAACCTCGAGAATGAGCTTGCCGGCGGAGGTGTGGATGTTAATCTCGATCATCACATCACTTTGATTCTCATACCCATATTTGATAGCGTTTTCGATAATCGGCTGCAGCAGAAGCTTGGGGACGTACACATCCAGCGTTTCCTCGGCTACGGTAATCCGATAGTCCAGCCGGTCATTGAACCGGATTTGCTGCAGCTTCAGGTAATCCCGGACATAATTCATGTCATTCTTCAGCTGGACGCTTCGGTCATGTCCGATGCTGTATCGAAGCAATCGGGATAGGATCAGCACGATCTCCTGGGCTTGATTCGCGTCAATCTTAATGGCATAGCGCAGCGTTTCGAGCACATTAAAAATAAAATGCGGATGGAACTGCGATTGCAGCTGCTTCACCTCGATAATCGTGCGGAGCTCCGACAGCTCTTTATTTTTCTCGATCAATTCTTTCAGCCGATCCAGCATCACGTTGTACTCATTGCCGAGTATTTGAAACTCGTCATTCGTCTGAATGTCGACATAGCCGTTGAAGTTCCCTTCGCGCAGCTGGGCTAAAGCGTGTATGAGTTTATCGATCGATTCGGAATTGCGCGCCGACATTTTGTTCGCCAGGAACTGGATCAAGACCCAGAGCAGCAGGCTGGCCGCAAGGACAAAGAAAGAAACCGTATAATAGGTGTACTGCTCCGATTTGTAGGAATTCAGCGTAATGACTTGGATCGGCGTGCCAGGAATTCGTTTGGAATATTTGTAGTACTTGCCCCCGTTCAGCAGAACATGTCCCTTGTTATCGACCTTGGGGTTGAATTTATTGAGCACGCCTTTGGTCACATTGCTTGTCGTGGCGATAATGGTGTTGTGTTCATCGGTGATCAGGGCGATTTCATTATTTTGCTCGAAAATCACCTTCTGGATGTCCGATTCGTACAGCTGATAGATGATATAGCCTATCGTCTGCTGGTCCTTCACGATGGCTTTGCCGAATGTGTAGCTCGTATCGCGGTCATGCGAATAGCGGAAGCTGTTCATTTCGGTTAGCGTGTCGCCGGGCCGCTGTTCAATCCGGTGAATGAGGTTGCCGAAGGCAAAATTGGAGTACAGCGCATCCGCCGGGGCTGAACTGGCCAGGAAGACGCCATCGGTATTGACGATATGAAAAATACTTTTGATCTTCTGTCGATTGTTGAAATCATAGAACTCGGAATATACTTGTTCGCTGCCCAGATGGGAGCTTACATAGTTGATTACGGTGGGAGATTCGGCCATCCGATGAATCTCCTCGTCATACTGCCGATATACGCCGGATATGGACTGGCTGATGGACTGGGCGGCTTCGGTCGTTTTTTGGGTTAAGTTCAAACGCCCGTTCATAATCGTGAACGCCAAGAACAATACGATTAAGATGGAGAAGGGGATCATCGTATATACGCGAAACAAATGACGGGTGGATTCCTTGAAATTACGATAAGGTGTTGGTTTCATGCTGCCCTCCATCTGCGATAAGAACCTCGATCCTATTATACTGACTCGCGGTTAACCGCAGATAATCCAAATACATCCAAGCGGCCCTGCATGCTGCAGGCGCCGGCTTGGATGTAGGTCTACGTTATGATTACATTACATTTACATGGAAACTTCCTTTTGTCCGGAAAGCTTCAGGAAAACGAGCAGCGACACGACCGTAATGACGGTAAGAATCGTGGAGAGCGCTGCCGCCACGCCGTAGTTCCCGCGAATGACCTCGGTGTATATGGCGACCGTGACGGTCTTGGTTTTGCCTGTATACAGAATGATCGAAGTGCTTAATTCGGTAATGATGGTAATCCAGCTCAGGATCGCGCCGGAGACGACGCCTGCCAGCATCATCGGAAGCGTAATCCTGAAGAACGTCTTCATCTGGGAAGCGCCCAGGCTGATCGCCGCTTCTTCGATCCCGTCGTTAATCTGATGCAGAATGGCTGCGCTGGATCGTATTGTATAGGGCAGGCGCCGGATGACAAACGAGATGATCATGATGACGGCCGTCCCGCTTAACGCCAGCGGTTTATTGTTGAACGTGATCAATAGCGCGATCCCCAGTATGGAGCCGGGAACGATATATGGGAACATGGTGAAGATATCCAGCGTATTCGTCAACGCATTCTTTCTTCGAACGGTTACGTAAGCAATCAGTATCGCTAACAGAATGATGACGACCAGCGACACGATGGCCAGGAAGAACGTGTTCAGAATGACGCCGCCAATATTACTGAAAGCATCCCGGTAGCTTTGGAGCGAGAACCCTTCAACGAAAATTCTGCCGTTGGATTTCAGGAACGAAGTATAGATGACATAGAGCTGCGGCAGCAGCGCGATTAACGTATACAGATAGATAACCGCATGAGCCGCGATATTGCCGACGCCCTTCTTCTTCTTGGCTTCGATCGGATGCAGTGCGCTCATCGTAAAGGATTTGCGATTGGCTACGAATTTTTGCAGCAGGAATATCGTGGTGGCGAACAGAACGACAATGACGCTGATCGCCGCCGCAAAGCCGTCATCGCCGCCGACCTCACTGATGAACTCGTTAAAGATCAGCACGGGCACGGTTTTATATCCCTCGCCGATGAGCATCGGCGTACCAAAATCGGCAAGCGCGCGCATGAAGACGAGCAGGCCGCCTGCCAGCAAGGTTGGCGTAATAAGCGGGAGAAGCACTTTGCGCATTTTGGCTAAGCCTGTATAGCCCATGCTCTCGGCAGCTTCCATCAGCGATTGGTCCATATTCTTGAGTGCGCCTGATACATACATGAAGATCAGAGGGACCATCTGCAAGGTTAAGACGACTAAGATCCCCGTAAATCCATAGATATCCGGCATCGTAATGCCGAATGTGCTGCTGACGAATTTCGTAATGACGCCGCTTCTTCCGAGCAGCAGGATCCAGGAGTAAGCGCCAATGAACGGAGCCGACATCGACGAGATCAGAATCAGTACGCGAATGGCCGAGCTGCCTTTGATCTTCACCGTAGCCATGATATAAGCCAGCGGCGTTGCGATAATCGCGGCAAGCAAGGTTACGCTGACGGTCACCTTAACGCTGTTGAAGAGGGCGTTCAAATAGTAGGGCTTACTGAAAAACTTCGTGAAATAGGCAAGGGAAAAATCGCCTGTCGTGCCATTGTACACACTCTTGAACAGCATCGTAAACAATGGCAGGGCCAGAAACAGAATATAGAACGCAAAGATCAGTAACGAAATGTTGGTCCAGACATCAAATCGTTTGCGCGTCTCTCTCATAGCCGGACGCCCCTTGTATAGTTCAGTTCGCCGGCCGCATCATAGACATTAATTTTATCTTTTTTCACCTTGAGATAGATGTCTTGACCCGGCTCGAGGATCTGTGACGTTTTCGATTCCTGCGTAATCTCCACGCGTTGACCGGATGCCAAATCCACAAAATAATGGGTGTTCTGCCCCAAAAATACGCTGTGTACGATCGTTGCTTTCATGCCGGTCTGGTCCTCGGTTAATATGAACTCTTCCGGCCGAACCGAGATTTGAACGTTTAGCGTATCAGCCTTGGCATCTGACTTCGGCACCTCGATGTTCGTCATCTCTTCCGAATAGCCGGAGCCGAATGCCAGGGCATAGCTGCCTGCGGATTTTGTTATATTGCCCTCAAGAATGTTGGTCCGACCGATAAAGGTTGCAACGAATACGTTTGCAGGACGCTGGTAAATCTCCTGCGGCGTTCCCAGATGCTGAATCACGCCGGATTTCATGACCGCGATGCGGTCGGAAACCGCCATGGCTTCCTCCTGATCGTGCGTGACGTAGACGGTGGTAATCCCGACCTCCCGCTGAATGTCTTTAATCGCGTTACGCATGTCGACCCGAAGCTTGGCATCCAGGTTGGACAGAGGCTCATCCATCAGCAGGACGTCCGGCCGGATGACGATGGCTCTGGCTAGCGCAACGCGCTGCTGCTGGCCGCCGGACAGGTTCTTCGGCATGCGGTCTTTATAGGGCTCGATCTGAACGACCTTAAGGATGTCATCGACCTTGGTGTTAATCTCGGCCTTGGATAATTTCCGATTCTCCAGCCCGAACGCGATGTTTCCTTTGACGGTTAGGTGAGGGAAGATCGCATAGCTCTGAAAAACCATCCCGATATTCCGTTTGCCCGGTTCCACCTGGTTAATGACGCGCTCGTTAAAATGTATGGTTCCGCCTTCAATGCTGTTGAAGCCGGCAATCATGCGCAGCAGTGTCGTCTTGCCGCACCCGGAAGGCCCGAGAAGGGTGAAGAATTCACCCTTCTTGATCTCCAGGGACAGCTCGGGAATGACGGTTGTGTCGCCGTATTTTTTGATTAAGTCTTGAATGGTTATGGTTACGCTCATGGTTGTCACCTGATTCTATAGTTTATTTAACGCTAGTGAACAAATCGACATAACGCTCAACGATCTCGGATTTATGCGCGCTGACGTAGTCCGTGTCTTCATCGATCATGTGGATCTCTTCATAAGGCTTCATGTGGTCGCCAAGCTTGGTATCCTGGCGAAGCGGGCGGTTCGTTAATTGCGTGCCGAACGCATCCTGCGCTTCTTGGGACAGGATGAAGTCGATGAATTTCTTGGCGTTGTCCATGTGCGGCGCATCTTTGATGATGGCGGATCCCGCATCCAGGAATACAGCGCCTTCTTTCGGATACACGATTTCTACCGGTGCGCCGTTCTTTACATAGGTGCTGGAAGGGTCTTCGTAAGTAAGGCCGACTACGTATTCTCCGTCCGCCACGCTTTTGTGGACGGCGCCGGAACCGCTGGCGATTTTGCCGTCCAGGTTCTCGATCAGTTGACCGACATAATTCCAGCCCTGCTCACTCTCATAATCGCCGCCCATGGCTTTCAGCATGTTCGTTAACTGTGCGAAAGCGGAGCTGGAGCTTGCCGGGTCGGCGGAAGCAATTTTCCCTTTAAGCTGCGGATTCAGCAAATCCGCATAACCTTCGATTTTGATATCGCCGATCAGGTTTTTGTTCACGAGCAGCACGCTGCCATCCGAGATATAAGGGGTAGCGAAGCCCGACGTATTGCGGTGTCCTTCCATTAAATTCTTGTCTTCAGGCGATACGTAAGGCTCGTATAAAGCTTCGTTTTCGCGGAAGCCGGCCATGGAACCGCCGAACATTACGTCAGCGTATGGGTTCTGCTTCTCGGACTGTAAGCGCTTAATAATTTCTCCGGTGCCAGCCGTTACAAGCTCAACCGTGATCCCGGTCTGCTTCTCGAACATCGGAATGATGGTTTTGATGATCTCCTCGCTGTTTGGACTGTAGATCACGAGCTTATTCGACGAACCCGAATCGGACTCGCTGCTTGCACAACCGCTCAGCGCACCTATAATGAGCACGCAGGTTAACAGTAAAATCGACAGCTTTTTCATGAATAATCCCCCTTGAGCAAATGTTCGTTTCGTAATTGCATGTTCATTGTAGCAAGCTTGGTACCGTTTACATAATCCCATAATCCGCAAACATCGTCTAAAATTCGCAACCTATTTTCGATTAGAAAGGAATCCGAACCGGCATATTTTAAAGAATTCTTTTAGATCCGTTAGGGCAAGATATGGTTTGGAACAACGTCCGGCAAGATGGAGCTGTTCCTGTCACAAATTTCGAAGGAGTGAGATGGATGGCTAATAAAAACGATCGTAATCATAAGGCTGATGCTGACCGCGACACGACCAACATGGGCGTTGACGCTGGAGAAGCTATCGGAACCGCGGGCGGCGGCGTCGTGGGTGCTGCTGTAGGTTCCATACTGGGTCCGATCGGCACGATTGCCGGTGGTATCGCAGGCGCAGCATTGGGTAACAAAGCTGGCGAGGCTGCAGAAAATGACGACAACGATTCAAAATAAACGGCGTTAAACTACCATCTGTACGAGTAAAAATAAGGGGGCCTGGTGAATCCGGTGTGCCCTGAATTATTTGCTGTATGGTTGGACAAAGAACCGCGCTCCTGCGCGGTTCTTTCATTTTACATATAAGTTCTATGCAGCTGTAAACTTCAATTCCCTTCGCTTGACATACCACTACGCGATGTAGTAGGTTATAATCACTACATCGTGTAGTAATAAGTTCGTTATGGACGCATAACGACGTAAAGAGGTGTTCACCGTGAACCAGGTTCAAAAATTATCGGATACTGAAATGGAGCTCATGGAGGTGATTTGGGAGTGTACGCCGCCTGTCACATCCACCGAATTGCTCGCACTGTTTGCCCAGAGAGGAAGAGAATGGAAGGCACAGACCATTTCCACCTTCCTGTCGCGTTTGGTGGACAAAGGGGCACTTACGGCTGCGAGGGATGGACGGACCAATAAATATACGCCGCGCATTTCGCCTGAAGATTATAAGCTGATGGAAGCGCAGCACGTCCTGGACGGATTATATCAAGGCTCGGTTAAAAACCTAATTTCGGCTTTGTATGACGGCGAAAAGCTTTCAGATGAAGATATTGCAGAGCTGAAGCAATGGTTCTCGCAAAAGTAGGGGTGCTTATGAATACTATTCTTGAATTGCTGTTAACCCTTACCGTTGCCGGAAGTGCCGTTGTAGCCTGCATTCTTGTACTGCGGATCGTATTCGTCAATACCTTTCCTACAAAGTGGCGCTATGGAATTGGCAAAATGGCAGTAGTCTTTTATCTTTTACCCGTCGTCCTTGGTATTCAGTGGATCTCGCCGCTTTTTACATTTAGTGCAGCAGCAACCGTTCCCATTGTGAACGAGTTGCCTTCAACTGAGCAACATGCGCTGCCCGGTCCATATTCAGGGACTGGTTTGGAGCCGTTCATTCCGGCAAAGACCATTTCAGTAAACGTAGCCCTGCCCCTTATTGTCTTATGGGCACTCGGCGCTATAGCTTTTGCTGCATGGCAGATGTATTGTTATCGCAGATTTTTAAAGAAATTAGAACATTCGCGTGTCACCGTTCCGATAAGCAGCGAAGCAGCGAAACAGCTTTCCTTCATCAAGGAAGCCCTCGGTGTGAAAAGCAGCGTCGGGCTTGCCCACAGCTCCATCATTCGGAGCCCTGTTCTTGTCGGCCTATGGAAACCTACCATTTATCTCCCTATAGAGAATACCGTTAACATGGACATGGTAATCCGTCATGAGTTGATCCATCTGAAACGGAAAGATTTATGGGTCAAAGCGTTCACGCTCGGAGCAAGCGCCCTACATTGGTTTAACCCTTTGGTGCACATTCTTCGCAAGGACCTTCATGTATGGAGCGAGCTGTCTTGTGATGAAGAAGTCGTAAAAGAGATGTCCTATGCCGAGCGGAAACGCTATGGGGAGACGATTTTAAGCGTCATGGCAGGGTCAAGGAATTTACCCGTGCAATTTATTGCCTCCTTATCCGGTGACGGCAAACAATTGAAAAGGAGATTAATGATGATGCTGAATGTAAAGAAACAAAAAAAGAAAACAATGTATCTCACGTTAACAGGGGTGTTTTTGGTAGCTGTAATTAGCACGTCAGCAGCGGCATGGGCTTCTAGCAATACGCCTAAAATCATTGAGGCTGGTCATGCTGAAGCTCAACCAACAGAAGCGGCCCCAAGAGCGGTATCCTCTGAAGTCCTAGTTGAGAATAATGGAAACCATGTTGTAGATTATCCCAAAGAAGCTCGTCCTGAAGCTGCCCCTGAGAATGAAGGAGACGATGTTGTAGCTTATCCAGAAGAAGCTCGTCTTGTGGCTGTCGCTGAAGGAAGCAATGTCGTGGATTATCCAACAGAGGCTCGTCCTGCAGCTGTAGTTGAGAAAGAAGGAAACGGTGTTGTGGATTATCCAACAGAAGCACGTCCTGTGGCTGAAGTTAAGAATGAAGGTAGCAATGTTATAGCTCCTTCAACGGAAGCTGCCCCTTCGGAGGTAATCGTTGAGAGTGAAGGAAACCCGGTTGTAGCTCCTTCAGCAGAAGCTCGTCCTGTCGATCAGGGTTATAAGTCTCATCCAAACGAGACTCCCCGAGTACTTCCATTACGATAAGATCCATGACGCTTGAAGATATTCTGAGTGTGCTTGATGCTGATGAGTGACGCATTCTAACATAAACGATGAACATAACATCAATAATTAGAGCAAAAACGAAAGAAGAGGGTACTCCCTCTTCTTTCCCTATATATTAGAATGGCCTCAGATCGCATTTATAGCTGTAGCTGTAAATGCCAGCCTATGGTACGATGTGAAGGATTGGCAAGCGAGCAAGCTGGCAAATCGTCATACGATCATAGACATGGGATTGGGGATAACATCTTGAAGACGTTTAAGAAAGTTTACATAGAAATCACGAGCATTTGTAATTTGGCCTGCACGTTCTGTCCGCCGACGGAGCGCAAGGCCAACTTCATTAAAGTGGAGGACTTTGCGAGAAGATTGGATGAGATCAAGCCGCACACGAGTTACATTTATCTGCATGTGAAGGGAGAGCCGCTGCTTCATCCGAAGATCGACGAGCTGCTGGATATCAGCCATGAGAAGGGGTTCAAGGTCAATATCACGACCAACGGCACGTTGATCGCGAAGAACCGGCATAAGCTGCTGGGCAAGCCGGCGTTGAGACAGATGAACTTCTCGCTCCACAGCTTTGACGGACATGTCGGCTCCACGGACCGTGAAGGATATTTGCGGGACATCCTCTCTTTTGTGCGGGATGCGGAGGAACATAAGGTCATCTTCTCGTTCCGTCTGTGGAACCTAACGCAGGACAACCAAACGAACCTGGAGAAGAGCCGAAACCGCCAGACGCTTGAAATGTTGGAGCAGGAATTCAATTTGGACTACCGCATCGAGGAAAAGGTTGAACCCGGCGGTGGCGTAAGGGTAGCCGAACGCGTCTACCTGAACCAGGATTATGAGTTCCAGTGGCCGAGCTTGTCTGCCCCGGAGGATGACGGCAAGGGCTTCTGCCACGCGCTGCGCAGTCAGGCGGCCATTCTTGTAGACGGGACGGTCGTGCCTTGCTGTCTGGACGGGGAAGGGGTCATCAACTTGGGCAACCTTCATCAGAAGTCCTTCTCGGACATCGTGGATGGGGAGCGGGCGAACAACCTCGTAGACGGATTCTCGCGCCGGGAAGCGGTTGAGGAATTATGCAGAAAATGCGGATATCGGCAGCGGTTTGGGGCTTAAAGGGGAGGCGGAGGAAAATTCCGCTTCTTTTTTTATGCCGATCTGTGGTATCGTTATATGTTATGACGTAAATATAGATATTCACCATAAAGGAGATCCCATGACATTTGAAGATTTAAATATATCCCCTGTCATTCTCAAGGCTTTGGCCAAGGAGAATTACAAAGCGCCGACGCCGATTCAGGCTCAGGCGATCCCGGCTGTGCTGGCCGGCAGAGATTTGCTGGGCTGCGCCCAGACCGGAACCGGGAAGACCGCCGCTTTTTCGGTGCCGATGATCCAGCTGTTGAATCAGCAACCCCCTAAACCGGGCATGGGGCGCCGCATTCGCGCATTGGTGTTGTCGCCGACCCGGGAGCTTGCCCTGCAAATTTCGGATAACGTCAAAGCTTACAGCCAGTTCACCAAGCTGCGTTCGACGGCCATTGTTGGCGGCGTTTCGCAGAAGACGCAGGAGCGGGCGCTTCAGCAAGGAGCGGACATTCTGATTGCTACGCCAGGCAGACTGCTGGATCTCATAAATCAGAAGCACGTCGATTTGCAGCATGTGGAGATTTTGGTGCTGGATGAGGCCGACCGGATGCTGGATATGGGCTTCATCCATGACGTGAAGCGAATCATCGCCAAAATGCCGAGCAAAAAACAAACGCTGTTCTTCTCGGCCACGATGCCTGCGGAAATCACCCAGCTTGTCCAAACCTTGCTGCACAATCCCGTAAAAGTCGAGATCACGCCGGTCTCCTCTACGGCCGAACGGATCGAGCAATCGGTGTACCTGCTGGAAACCGGGAATAAGCAGCAGCAATTGAATGAGCTGATGAAGGACCCGTCCATCGTGTCGGCATTGGTCTTTACCCGTACGAAGCGGGGAGCTGACCGGGTTGCGCGCGGTCTGAACAAGGTGAATATTACGGCTCAGGCCATTCACGGCGACAAATCGCAAACCAGCCGCCAGACGGCGCTCAACAATTTCAAAAGCGGGGCGACCCGCGTCCTGGTGGCAACGGATATCGCCGCGCGCGGGATCGACATCGACGAGCTGTCGCATGTCATTAACTTCAACCTCCCGAACATTCCGGAAACGTATGTGCACCGGATTGGGCGCACGGGGCGCGCGGGACTGAGCGGGACGGCGATATCGTTCTGCGAAGTGGACGAGGTTCCTTTTCTTCGGGATATCGAGAAGCTAATCGGAAAGTCCATTCCGGAAGTGAAGGACCATGACTTCCCGATGTCCGGGGCGTTAAGAGCCGCCAAGGTGGACCCGACGCCAAAATCCGGCTCGTCCAAGCCCGGCAAAGGCAAGTCAGCTGCATCGAGACCTGCTAAACCGAAGGCGGATACGGCCCGCAAACCAAAGGCCGACGCGGCACGCAACCCGAAGACGGGTGCACCCCGCCAATCAAGACAAGACGCGGGAAATAAGCCGAAGACGGACGCCGCCCGCCAATCCAAGACGAACTCGGCGCGTAAGCCCATGACGGAAGCCGTCACGAATCCATATTCAGAGATGGCACGAAAGCTGAGTTCGGAAGCAGCTTCGAAACCTAACAACGGCCAGGCCCGGAAACGCAAGTCCGGCGGATTCAACAAGGGAAGCAGAGCCGGCAGACCTTCATAAGTGGAAGCGGCGATTGGGGGATGACTTCTTATCATGGCCAACAGCCATTCATGCATGCCCCAAACCACGCACCATGCGCATGAATTATGCAGCCGTCTCCGACGAACCCATTAAACTTAAAAAGCACCCTTTTCACTTGTGAAGTGGAAGGGTGCTTTTTTTTCTTGATGCCGCTAGTGAGCTACTCGCTCTTTTTCCCCGCAAGAAACAGAAACAACGGAATTCTGCGCCTGCGCTCATAGGTTTCCTCGTTGACAAAATACTCTCGCATAGGATGGGACTCCCTCAAGTGCTCCACGATAAAGCCGGCTTCCTGCATCGCCCGGAAGTGATCCTCGACGGTTCGATGGTACTTATGAACGGTGCCGCCGAGCCATTGCTGCTCCCGGTAGCCTTGGATGAAGTAGTTGTCCACCACCCAATTCGTTCTGGTGCCGGACGGCTGCAGCGTGGAGGTAATGACGGGATGCTCGACGGAGAAGATGAACCTTCCGCCTGGCTTCAAGGTCTGGTGAACGCTTCGAAAGATACCCCCGATATCCTGCAGATAGTGAAGGGCAAGCCTGGAGAGCACTACATCATAGGTGTCGCGCGAATACGCGTAATCCTCCATCCTCATGTGTTGAACGGTCCCGTTCTTGTAATCGGCCAGGCTGCTCGAAGCGGCTTCCACCATGTTGCGGGAGCCCTCGATTCCGGCATAGGAGGCACACCCCTCTTGAAGCAGTTCCACGCCGAAGCCGGCATCACCGCACCCCAGGTCCAATACATGAAGGCCCGCGATATCCCCCAGCAGCTGCCTGATGACGGGCTTCTCCAACGTATCGTTGGCATTCTCCCGCCACTGCCGCCGTTCCATGTATTTTTCGAAATTCTTGTCGTTGTCGTAAAAATCGGATCCGTGATAGCTCATAGACGCCTCCTTCGGATATCAGCCTGCATCCATCTTGATGTACTGTACCACACCGCAGATATGAGATGAATCAAAAAGGCGAAAAAATCTTAACTCAGGAAATCCTTGATGATGCAAAAATGAAGCGACGACCAAAGATGAATCGCACCAACCCTGGGTCCCCTTCATATGGTGCATGAGCCGACTTTTTCATTTAAAAAAATGCTGGAACCTATTTTAAGGTCTCCTGTAAGGTGAGAGTCAATGGTATGATCATATAAAGTAAGATAGAAGAGGTTTATGAAGGGGAGAAGGCTCATGTTCATCGTCAATGTGGAAGGTGCCGTGCATAAGGACGGGCAGTGGCTGATGATAACGCGCAGCTTGAAGGAAGAGAACGCAGGAGGAACGCTTTCGTTCGTGGGAGGCAAGGTCGACAAGGAAGGCAGCACGCCGGATATTCTGGAGCGCACGGTGAAGCGGGAGCTTTACGAAGAAGTCGGGGTTGAGGTGAAGGAAAACGTTACATATGTCTACAGCTCTTCGTTTGTAACGGGCGATGGCCGTTCCGTCATCAATATGGTGTTCTTGTGCGAGTATGATGGAGGAACGCCGTATTGCAAAAGCCCGGACGAGGTCGATTCGGTGCAGTGGATGACGCCGTCGGAAATTAGGGATCATCCCCAGACGCCGCCGTGGACGATGGAGAGCGTACGGCGGGCGGAGGAGGCGCGGAGGAAGCTTAAATAAGCATGGTTTTCGAAAAGCAAAATCCTAAGAATGGGGGAAGGGTATGAGCAGCCTATTGCAGGTTCGAGTCACCGGAATTTTGATCGAAGATGAACGGATTCTGCTGGTCAAACAGAGCGTTTCGTCGGAACGCGGCTGGTCGCTTCCGGGAGGAAGGGTAGAGCAAGGGGAAACGCTGGAGGAAGCCATGATTCGGGAAATGGAAGAGGAGACCGGGCTTGTTACAAAAGTGACCAAGCTTCTGTATTTATGCGATAAGCCGGATTCATCGCCATCACTTTTGCATATTACGTTTTTGCTGGAACGCTTGGAGGGGGAAATCCGCCTCCCGACGAATGAGTTCGATCTCAATCCTATCGGCGATGTGGTCATGGTCCCGATCGCAGATTTAGCAAACCACGGGTTTTCCGAGAAGTTTATGACGATCGTTCAGCGCGGATTTCCGGAGTCAGGAAGCTATCAAGGGCTCAAGCGCAATATTGGATTATAGGGAGGTGCTGGTCCTATGAAAAAGATATACGTCGTGCGCCATTGCCAAGCGGAGGGACAAGCGGCGGATGCTCCGTTAACCGAGCAGGGGCTTCAGCAATCGCTTGAACTTGCTAAATTTCTGCACGACAAAGGGATTGACCGTATTGTTTCAAGTTCTTATCGCAGGGCTCACGACACCATTAGACCCTTGGCTGATCGCATGGGCGTGGCCGTTGTGCTGGATGAGAGGTTGACCGAGCGAATACTGTCGGGTCGAAATGCACCTGGATGGCGGGAGATGCTGCGCAGAACCTATGAGGATCTGGACTTGTGCTTTGAAGGCGGAGAATCAAGCCGTACAGCCATGCATCGTGCGGTAAGCGTAGTCCATGAGGTCCTGCAGAGTTCAAGCCGAAATGCCGTTATGGTATCCCATGGCAATCTGATCTCGCTTCTGCTGAAGCATTACGATGACCGGATCGGCTTCAACGAGTGGGAGGCTTTCTCCAATCCCGACGTATATAAGCTCAGCTTCCGTTCAGATATACCGGAGATCCAGCGGATATGGAATTCATAGCCACGAAAGAAGGCGTATGTAAAAAAGACTTCATAAGCATTTATTCCCTATATTTGGCGATGGCCCGTCCCCTATAATGGAGTTGCACGGATATCCGGCTTGTCCATCCTAAGGATTGAGCTTCGCATAACAAAGAATAATCGCGGCGGAGGCGAGCGGCGTGCATGGGTTCGAAATACCATTGGAGATTATGAAATAAAGGGGATATGAACCATGGCCAAAACAAAACGGGGCCGCGCACTATGGAACATGCCATCGCGCGGCCGCGGCACATGCCCGGTATGCAGCACGTCGCGCATCAAACTTCTCTACGTCGCCAACAAATCGGACGGCACGGCGCTGAAGGTATGCAAACGATGCCAGAATGCCGATCAGTCCAGAGTGGACGCAGCGGTAGTGTAAGATGCAGCTGTGCTGATATCTAGGTCAACAGCAACAGAGCAACCGTGTTCCGTACGTGGAGCCGCAACATCCGAAAAACCCGTTCCTTCATGAAGAAGGGCGGGTTTTTTTATGGTGCCAGGGCCTTCATTCTCCATGAGGAGGTTTACTTTGTAATTCGGATGGTTTAACATCTGATTTAACAAACTATAAATTAGATAGATGTTAAATTTATATAAGGAGTTGAGTCGATAACCATGCAATTGGATAAGGTGGTCAGTTATCACAAGGCGCTCGCAGACCCGACCCGAATCAAGATGCTCATCCTGCTTGCGGAAGGCGAAATGAACGGCCAGCTTCTGGCCGAGAAGATCGGCGTCACGCCGGCTACGATTACGCACCACGCGGCGAAGCTGCGGGAAGCGAGCCTCATCAACGAACGCAGGGACAAGAACACGATCTTTTTTTCGCTGAACGATTATTTTATTAAGAACAGTGCGACAGCGACGGAGAATCTGATTTACCAAAGAGTCCGGTCCGAGGGCGTAACGGAAAGCTTGCAGGAAGAAGAACGGCGGATGAGGGATTCCGTGATCAAGAACTTCTTCACCTCCGACGGGAAGCTGAAGAGCATCCCTGCCCAGCTAAAGAAGAAACTCATCGTGCTTACGCATATGGTATCCCGGTTGGAGAAGGGACGGAAGTACAGCGAGAAGGAAATGAACGAGTTTATCAAAGAGTATCATGAAGACTTTGCGACGATCCGGAGGGAGTTTATCATGCATCACTTCATGTTCCGGGACAATGGGGTGTATGAGCTCAATCCGGAGAAGATGTGGGCACGGTGGGAGGATCTGTCCTAATGAAAGAACATTCGCCGCTAACCCATCAACGGATCGAGGATGCCAAAGCGGGGGATTTTGATGCCTACAGGATGATCGTCAACGAGTATTCCAACGCCCTGTTATCCGTTGCGTACAGCGTGCTGGGAGATTTCCACGAGGCACAGGATGCGGTGCAGGAAGCATTTCTGAAGTGCTATCGCAACCTCCATACGCTGAACGATCCAGCGAAACTGGGCAGCTGGCTGTATGCGATAACGCGCCGGACCAGCCTCGATTTTGCCAAACGAAGCAAGCAGGCTCTCCCCCTGCACGAAACGACTCCAGCATCGGACAATATCACGCCATGGCTGGAACAATATGTGATCCATGATTCCGTCTGGGAAGCCTTGCAGGGATTGGAGGAGAAGAGTAAATCCGTTGTCGTGCTGCACTACTTAAGCGAGTGGTCCATGAAAGAGATCGGACAGTTCCTTAACATGTCGGTATCTGCGGTTGAAAGCCGAATACGACGTGCCAGAGAAGTTTTGAAACAGCTTCTAGCCCGTGACTTCGAGCATTATTTCCTTACTCATCGTTTGGGGAGGGATTTCGAGCAGCAGGTCTCGGAACATGTCCTTAAGCGAGCCGGTCATTTCTATATTCCAGTCACGGATAAGGGGCAGGCCACCGCCTGGTTTATCCTGCATTTTCATCTGGGAACCAGCAGGCACGGCAATCCGGTGCTGGAATCCGGACAGGAATTGTATTTGCTCGAGTGTCAGCGCCACGCCCCGGCGGGCATGCCTGTACTCACGTTCGAAGCAGCGAGCGTTGGGGAGTTAGAGCAGCGGCTGCATCAACAGGGGATTGGAATGGAGCCGATCCGGGAAGATGCTTTATTCGGCAAATTGCTGGTATTCTACGATCCTGACGGCAATAAGTATCATGCTATTGAACCGAATTGATAAAAAAATGGCTCTCCGTGACGGAATCGGTCCGGTTCCATCGTCTATATATTGAAACCACATTGAACAAGAGGTGAATCGAATGACGATAGACAACCCATTAAACGAAGCACCCAAGCTCCAATCCTTGAACAAGCCGCTGCTAAAGAAGGTTCATTGCAATTATCTCCCGGTAAGGAATCTTCCGCTGGCGGTAAAATGGTACTCGGAGCTATTTGGCCTTACGGTGAGAAAATGCGACGATACAGGCGCCATCTTGATCTTAGGGGACGGACAGTGGTTATTCCTGCTGGAAACACTGGATAACCGAACAGCCAACTTCATAACCAACCAATGGGAAGGGGAGAATTACGAGATGTTCTCGTTAACCTTCGAGGTCGAGAATATTACGGAGCTGCATAAGCGGCTGCGGGAAAATGGAGCACAGGTCGAGCCGCTGGTAGATCACGGTTCCTGCGGATTGCAGTTCAAATTCAAGGATCCCGACGGCAACAAGTTTAATGTTTGGCAGGATGCACCCACGAGCTGACCCATCGAGCCGCAAGAATGGAAGGGCAAGCGCTGGCTTTGAATGAGTCAGAGGGCTTGCCTTTTTTTATTTCCGCGATTCCGATTGGAAACGGCGGCATCTTATGACGTCTTATGAATATTCACCCCAGGACCATCTGTCGTTTGCAGGTGGTGGTCTAATTCTCCGTTAGCGTTTACAATAGGCAATATAAGGGTTAAATGCCAAATGAGGTGATTCGATGGAATTTTACCGCTGCATGAACCATCCCGAAAGGGCAGCCGCCGCGCAGTGCACGCGATGCGGGAAGCCGGTGTGCGACGAATGCCATAATCCGGAGACGGGCCGCTGCCGCTACCGCTGCGGCGAAATGCCCCCCGCTCCCGGCATGCCCGGACGATCCAGGAACATATGGGTGACCGTGATCGTCTCCATACTAGCCATCTTGGGCGGGCTTACGCTGCTGCTGCTCGCGATTTGCGGAACGATCCTGTTTTCCTATTAAAGTACGCGTTTCGAACTCGAACAAGGTCTTATTTTCAACTCAAGTTTTCATTCAAGGAGTGGGCGGATGGAATTTCCTGTTTATTTGTACCTGGGCTCCTGGCGGATTCATCCGCATGTGTTATTTGAATCGCTGGCCTACTTTATCGGCTTTCGGGTATATTTATGGACCCGTCGGCCGAGCGGCATGACAAAGCTGATGAGCCTGCAGCTTCTGGCCGGCATCATCGCCGGGGCTGCCATTGGGGCCAAGCTGCTGTACTGGTTTGAGGATCCGGCGGCCACTTGGGAACAGCTGCGCCAATTCCATCTCCTCTGGGGTGGCAAGACGATTGTCGGCGGTCTTCTCGGCGGATTGATCGGCGTCGAGCTGACCAAACGCTGGGTGGGCTGGAAGCATTCCACGGGCGATGATTTCGTGTACCCGCTGATGCTGGGCCTGGGCCTTGGGCGAATCGGCTGTTTTCTGACCGGACTCGACGACCACACCTATGGCACGCCGACAACCTGGTTCACGGGCGTGGATTTCGGCGACGGGATCTATCGCCACCCGACTCAGCTGTATGAGATCCTCTTCCTGATCGTGCTGGCCCTGCTGCTGGTGCCGCTGTACCGCCAAAGCCGCGGCAGATCGACTCGCGAGGGCTATGTGTCCGGGCGGATGTTCCAGTGGTTCATGGCCGGGTATCTGCTGTTCCGCCTGGCGATCGAATGGATCAAGCCGACGCCGCATCCTTACCTGGGATTGAACAATATCCAGCTGGCCTGCATCGCGGGCCTCATCTATTACGCATGGCTGATCGGCGGCAGAAACCAGCTTCGCCGCTTCACGTCGGATTCCCGTCTTCCAAGCTGACCAAAGGAGTATGATTATGCCAAAAAACCGGCCTTATCTGTATCATGAACTGACGAACAGCATATGCACGACCTGTTATCGCAAAGTGGAAGCCAAGATCATCGAGGAGAACGGCATGGTGTATATGCTCAAAAGATGCCTCGTGCACGGTCCGGAAAAAGTGCTGATCGCAACCGAGGCCGAGTATTATCATCAGACGCGAAAGTTCATCAAGCCGTCCGAAATGCCGCTCGTCTGGAATACGCCGATCCGTTACGGCTGCCCTTACGACTGCGGACTGTGTCCGGACCATGAGCAGCACAGCTGCCTCACGCTGCTGGAGATTACGGATCACTGCAATCTGCAGTGCCCGATCTGCTTCGCCGAATCGTCGCCGCACCGCACCTCCTACCGGTCGCTGGCACAGATCGAATTCATGCTCGACCGGATCGTGGAGAACGAGGGGGAGCCCGACATCGTGCAGATCAGCGGCGGCGAGCCGACGACGCACCCGGATTTCTTCGACATCCTGGATATGTGCAAAAGCCGTCCCATCAAGCATATCATGGTGAACACGAACGGCATCCGCATCGCCCAGGACCGCGATTTTGCGCGGAGGCTGGCCGAGTATATGCCCGGCTTCGAGATTTACCTGCAGTTCGACAGCTTTGAGGAACATGTGCTGAAGGAGCTGAGAGGGGCCGACCTGCGGCGCATCCGCCGGCAGGCTATCGAGCACCTGAATGAATTCAACATCTCCACGACGTTGGTCGTCACGCTGAAAAAAGGGCTAAATGACGGCGAAATCGGCGACATCATTCAGTATGGGCTTCAGCAAAAGGCGGTGCGCGGCGTCACCATTCAGCCGATTCAGGCGGCGGGACGGCTGGAGGGGTATGATCCGGCAACCGATCGGCTGACCGTAAGCGAAGTCCGGCGGATGATCATCGACCAGTCCGGAGTGTTTACGGACGCGGACATTCTGCCGGTGCCCTGCCACCCGGATTGCCTCGCCATGGGTTATGCGTTGAAGCTGGGCGGGGAAGTGCTCCCGCTGACGCGGATGATCGACCCGGAAATCCTGCTTGAAGGCGACAGCAACACGATTGTATTCGAACAGGACCCGGTCATCCGGGGCAAGATGTTTGAGCTGCTGTCGACGGGCCACTCGCCGCAATCCTCGGCGCTTTCCCTGAAGAGCCTGCTCTGCTGCCTGCCGCTGGCCGCCGTGCCGGAGCAGATTACGTACGACAACGTCTTCCGGGTCATTATCATGCAGTTCCTGGATGCCCATAACTTCGATGTCCGGTCCGTCAAGAAATCCTGCGTGCATATCGTGCATCCCGACGGGCGGATGATCCCGTTCGACACCTATAACATGTTTTACCGGGATGACAAGGAAGAGCTGCTGAAGGAGCTCAAGGAAGAGGTTGCCACCGCATGGGACAGATAAGCCGTTCTAAGGAAATGTACTTCAATTCGAGCTTACATAGGGAGGCGACATTGTGCAGAACAATAGCCCTGAACCTGAGAAGGTGTCTCCGTTTCAATTGGATCAGAACATGAAGATCGATCACGTCGAAGCGGACGAATGGTTATGGTATTCCCCATTGGAAGAGCCATTCCGAGTATCCGGCTTTGCCTGGTTCGACACCGAACGCATCTATCGCAGGCTGCCCGCCGTACCTGAGGTCCCCGTCCGACCGGAGGTGGATATGCTTGCGAACTGCACATCGGGCGGTCAAATCCGCTTCCGAACGGATTCGCGGAACGTATCCGTCCGCGTGCGGTTGACGGCAGGATCCGGCATGTACCATATGCCCTCCACCGGGGAGTGCGGAGTGGATGCGTATATCGGCGGCCCGGGCGAGTGGAAACATGCAGGAACCGCCCGTTTCCAGCCAGGTCAGGCAGAGTATGAGAGCAGCCTTTTCACTGTCGAGGACCGCAAAGCACGCTCGTTCCTGCTCAACATGCCCTTATATCAGGGCGTTGAGGAGATATGGATCGGAATGGAGCCGGGAGCCGAGGTCCTTGCGCCGGAGCCCTATGATTCCAGCTCGAGAGTGGTGATATACGGAACCTCCATCACGCAAGGCGGATGCGCGTCGCGGCCCGGCATGTCGTACACGAACATCTTAAGCCGCAGGCTCCATCTGGAGTTTATCAACCTGGGCTTCTCGGGGAACGGCAAGGGAGAGCCGGAGCTTGCCGAACTGGCCGCCCAAATCTCGGAGCCGGCCTGTCTCGTGATTGATTATGAGGCGAATTGCGGAGGGACCGAAGCTTATCGTCAGACCTTGCCGCGGTATATCGAGACCTACCGGAAATTCCATCCGGAGGTTCCCATCATTCTGGTATCCCGCATCCCTCATGGAGCCGAGTCGTTCATGCCGGAATTTCGCGAAGGACGGCTTGAACGGAAAAAGTTTCAGATGGAGCTCATTCGGGAACTGACGGTGGCCGGAGACCATAACCTAACGTTTGTGGACGGATCGGATTGGTTAGGCGACGATCCCGGGGAAACGACCGTTGACGGGGTTCATCCGACGGACCTCGGCTTCAAGCTGATGGCGGACCGGCTTGAGCCTGTGCTAAGGCAAGTGATCGGCGATATGGCTGCAGCAGCAAGGCGATAGAACCGTTAACGGGGTGAACGGTTAGCGTGCTAATTAACGAAAGGCGTCATGAAACGTTCATAAGCTACAATCGTGAGAGAGCCCGTTCCAGGTTGGAACGGGCTTTTGTCTGCGCCGTCGCTGCATTCAAAAGTTTTAATTGTTTACCTAATAAATGAAATACTGCTGGCCGGCGACTTCATCCTCCGCGAATCCACCGCTTATGCAAAGAAGGTCGACTGACGTGAACCTGCGCGGCTACATTACCCGTCTATGGAAGGAGCGGCCGGCCGGACGCTTGGACCGGAAGCTGTTTGTGGTCTTTCTGTTTCTGATTATCCTGCCGATCGGACTCATCACGTATTTTGCGGCAGAGCGTTATACGGCCACCATCGAGAACAATACGGTCGCCTACGTGTCCCAGCTGTCGAGCAAAATGATGGGCAAGCTGGATGATTACGTGACCGATATGATGAAAATTTCGATCATTCCTTCGTACCTTAATGAAATTCAGTCCGGGCTCGAGATGTCCAATCGGCATTACCAGGCGGAAGGGCAGCCGAAGGAATCGGCAAGCCTGAACGAGAGCGAGCTGAAGCTCCAGATTACCCGCAAGGTCGAGCGGAGCATCTATTTCATGAACAACATCAAAGAAGGCACGAGCAACGTGTACCTGTTCGACCTTTTCGGCAACCCCTATTACGTGGTCAAAAGCGGCGGCAACCGTTCGAATCTGCAGCAGTACTATGACAACTGGCGCAAGCTGGCCACGGAGGCCGGCGGCCGGCCCGTGCTGGTCAGCACCCAGGAGATCGCCGTGTCCGCCGGCAGCAAGCAGTACATGTTCACGGTCGTCCGCGACATCATCGATAAATCGTACCATTCCATCGGCACCATTGTGGTGGATGCCAACATCGGCGTGATCGAGAACATCGTCACCGACCTGGAGGAGACGACGCACGGCACCACCTTCATTCTGGATGACAACGGGACCGTGATCTATGACAGCAAGAAGAAATATTTGTCCCGCAGCATGACCGACAATGCGGCGCTTGCCCAGGCCACCGGCAACGAAGGAAGCTTTCGCCATAAGGTCGACGGGGAGGAGCAGCTTGTCGTTTACCGGAAATCCGAGCAGACCGGCTGGCTGATCCTGATTACGGTGCCGGAGCGGCAGCTGATGCAGGATGCGCTGAAGACCCGCAAGATAACGATCGCGGCGGCTGTCGGCGTTACCAGCTTTGCCCTCATCATTTCCCTGATTCTGATCCATGCGCTGACAAGGCCGCTGCGGTCCATCGTCCATCTGATGAAGCAGGTGCAGACCGGCAAGCTGGATGTGGTGTTCCCGGTCCGAAGGAGGGACGAAGCCTCGCTGATCGGGGTCTCGTTCAACCGGATGATGGCACGCATCAAACAGCTCATCGACGATATTTACGCGATCGAGAAGCGGAAGAAGGAGGCGGAGCTGGAGCGTCTTCAGCACCAGATCAATCCGCATTTTATCTACAATACGCTGGAAACGATCCGGATGACGGCCGTCCTTCATAACGATCAGGAAGTGGGGGACATGGTTCAGCTGTTAGGGCAGCAGCTTCGTTACAGCATTCATGCCGGCAGCGAGGTCGTGGAGGTGAAGCGCGAGTGGGAGCATGTCAAAGCCTACATCGAGCTGCTGAATTACCGGTACGGCGAGCGGTTCGTGCTGACGCTGCCGGATGATCCGGGGGCTGATTCCATTCGAGTGATGAAGCTGCTGTTTCAGCCGATCATCGAGAACGCCGTCAATCACGGCTTCGACGAGAACAAAACCGTGCTGCATCTGACCATTACCTATGCCATGGATGGCATGAACCATGTGTTTACGGTTACGGATGACGGGCTGGGCATGTCGGCAGAAGCGCTTGCGAGGCTGCGCAGCATGCTCGATCAGGCGCAGTCCCCAGGAACGGACGGCCGGGGAGTCGGGCTGCGAAACGTGCACGAGCGGCTGCAGCTCCGATACGGAAGACCCTACGGCCTTACCGTAGACAGCGAGGAAGGGCGAGGAACCGCCGTTCGGATTACCTTTCCCGCGGAACATATAGAAGAACCGAGGACAGGAGGACTTGCAAATGCTTAACATCGCCGTGGTGGACGATGAAGAACGGATCAGGCTGGGGCTTGGCAAGCTGATACGGGACGCAGGCGAGCAATATCGGGTCGTAGGGACGTTTGCAAGCGGCCAGGAGCTGCTGGATCAATGGCATGAGCTCCAGCCCGACCTGGTCATTACCGATATCAAAATGCCGCAAATGAACGGGCTCCAGCTGATGGCGAATATCAAGCAGATGGCCTGCCGCACGAAATTCGCCGTGCTCAGCGGTTACAACGATTTCGAGTATGCCCGCACCGCCATGCGTCAGGGAGCGCTGGAATATTTGCTTAAGCCGGTCAACATGAAAGAGCTGCTCCGCATGCTGGAGAACGTCGACGAGCTGGTGAAGGGCGAGCAGAACGAGCGCAAGCTGGAGTCGGACGATCTGGTCAGCTTCCTGTTAGGCACGGATCAGCGAACCATGCCGGAGCATCTGTTCGAAGAAGTCTGCGACCGGCTGGATCGGAAGGCGCTGTTCCACGGACATTACGCGGTGCTCCTGCTTCGCACGTTCCCGGAGATCGCGGAAGAGAGGCTGCTGGCGTGGACGTCGGTCTGGGGGACGGAGCGGAGAATCATCGGCTGCGAAGGAGGAAGGCAAGCGATCTTGGCGTCCATCGCCGAGTCCGGCCATGCGGATATGGCGAGAGAATGGGCGGCCATGCTGCTGCAGCAGCTTCCCGCGGGCACTTCGGCGAAGCTGGGCATCAGCGGCGTATTCAGCGGGAGCCGCTGGCTCCCGCAAGCCTATAGGGAAGCCGCGAGCGTCCTGGAGCAGGCTTGGTACAGCGATGAACGGCGCAACTGCGGAGGCGAAGGCATAGCGGCGGTTCACCGGGAAGAGCGCTACCGGCTTGTCCGTTCCTTGGATAAACAGCTGCTTCCGGCGCTGCGTGCAGGCGAGTATGCACGCTTGTCGGCGGCGATGGGCACTTGGCTGGAAGAGACGGCTTCCCTGCGGCCCGGCTGGGCCGAATTGAGGGAAGCTTGCCTGACCCTGGAGTCGCATGTGGCGGAAGAGATGAAGCAGCGCGGCATTGACGCAGGGGATGCAGATTGGAACCTGGAGCCGGGGGACAGCGAGAATTGGCGTTCGTTCGCGGGCCGGCTGAAGCGCGCTGTAGAGGCTGCTGCCGGGCTTCTGGATCAAGGAAAGAGCGAGCATCGGGCTGTCGAGACGATCAAGGCCTATATTCAGCGGCATTACACCGAGGAGCTGGAGCTTCAGCACCTCGCCGACCTGGTCTATCTGACTCCGAGCTACTTGAGCAAGCTGTTCAAGACCGAAACGGGCGAGACGATTACGGACTATTGCATCGCCGTGCGAATCGAGCATGCCAAGCGGCTGCTGAAGGAGGATCACGGGCTCAAGACGTATATGGTCGGCGAACGCGTGGGCTACCCGGACCCGGCTTATTTCAATAAAGTGTTCAAAAAAATGACCGGAAAAACGCCAAAGGAGTACCGCGATTTTGTTAGGTGACTGTTATCTAAACTGAGGACAATAAAAGCAAACAAAGTCTATTATTTTTCGGGGCGCTGTCTTTTATAATGATTGAAAACGGTACCATTTCATCCAGAAAGCGAGGAAGGGAACGTGTTCAATTTCAGTTATAAAACGCAGCGCTATCTTATTCTGTTCGGTTTCCTTGCCATTCCCGTGCTCCTGTCACTGACCTTCTCTTATTATCCGGCGCTCTCGCTGTTGTATTACAGCTTGACGGACTGGTCGGGTCTCGGCTGGGATATGAACTTTATCGGCTTTGACAATTACGTCGAGATTTTTACGAAGCCCGAAGTGTTCAGCTCACTCAAGAACAATCTGTATTATCTGATCGGGGGTCTCATCCAGGTCGTCTTTGCCCTCTATTTTGCCGTTATTCTGACGGGCAAGCTGAAGGGGAGAAACGGCTTCCGGGTCGCCTTGTTCCTGCCGTACGTGCTGCACAGCGTGGCTACGGTCATCATGTTCAAGAACGTGTACCACATGGAATACGGCTCGCTGAATACGCTGCTTGGCGCGCTGGGACTCGAATCCTGGCAGCAGAGCTGGCTGGGCGATAAAGGGATCGTGAATTTTGCGCTGGCCTTCATCTCGATGTGGAAGTACATGGGGCTGAACATGGTCATCTTTATCGGGGCGCTGCAGTCGATACCGGGCGACCTGTACGAGGCGGCCTCCATCGACGGGGCATCGGGCTGGCAGAAGTTCCGTTACATTACCTTGCCTAGCATCCGGGGCGTGCTGGAGCTGATGCTGATCCTCACCTTGACGGGCGCGCTCGAAGCGTTCGATATTCCGTTCGTGATGTTACTCGGGGCGAACGATACGTCGACCTTCGTCATCAAGACGGTGGATACGGCATTCAAGTATCAGAACTTCGGACTGGCCTCGGCGATGGCGGTCGTGCTGCTGATCATCGTGCTGCTGTTCATTGTCATCCAACGGAAGCTGCTGTTCAGGGAGGAGAAGCAATCATGAGAAGGGAAGGCTCGATCGGCTTTAGGATTTTCAATTATTTCACGTTGGTTGTCGCTTTGTTCGTGGTGTTCTTCCCGATTTACTCGATCTTCGTGGGGGCGTTCAAGACCCAGGTGGAGTATTATCAATCCGGCCTAAGCTTGCCCGACAATTTCCTTAATTTCGAGAACTTCAAGCGGGTGATCGACATCGGGGATTTGGGGCTCGGATTTCGCAATATCCTGATCGTACTGGTCATTTCGGTGGTCGGCAACATCCTGTTCGGTACCATGGTCGCTTATGCGGTCGGACGGTTCGAATTCAAGATGAAAAAAGCGATCATGGGCATGTACCTGGTCGCTCAGGTCATTCCGATGGTCACGACGCAGGTGGCTACCTTCAGCGTCATCCAGAGCCTGGGAGCCTACAACACGATGTTTGCGCCGATTCTGCTGTACTTGGGAGCCGACGTGCTCCAGATCGTCATCTATCTGCAATTCGTGAACAGCATCCCGCGGGATCTGGATGAGAGCGCCATGCTGGAAGGGGCGTCCCTGTTCAAAATCTACCGTTCCATCATCTTCCCGCTGCTTGCGCCGGCTACGGCGACCCTGGTCATTCTGAAGAGCATTTCGATTTATAATGATTTTTACACGCCGTACCTGTATATGCCGAGCCAAGACCTGAAGGTGGTATCCACCGCGATTTATTCCTTCATCGGTCCGAACGCGGCGCAGCTGAACGTGATCTCGGCAGGCATTCTCATTATTTTCATTCCGACGGTCGTGTTGTTCTTGTTCATGCAGCGGTACATTTTTGCGGGGGTTACGAACGGAGCGGTCAAATAACGAACACTAGACGATGAAGAAGAGGAGACTCGATAGATGAACTCGACAAACAAGTGGACGGAAAAAGTATGCGGCATGACCTGGGGGTGGACCGGCGTACGGGGCTCCTGGACGGGACCCGAGGCGGAATTCTCCATGGAACGCATGGCGGACATGGACGTGAATTGGGTGGCCATCGCGCTGTCGGCCGTGCAGGCAACGCCGCAGTCGACGGAAATCCCGTTCCGGGAGGAACCGACGGTGACGGACGATGAGGTGCGATGGGCTATCCGCAAGGCGAAGAGCCTGGGCCTCAAGGTGTGCTTGAAGCCGGTCGTGAACGTCGCGAACGGAACGTGGCGGGCCCATATTAACTTCTTCGACGAGGAGGTTCCGGGTGAGCCGAGCTGGGCGGAATGGTTCCGCTCCTATGGGGAGTTCATTCGCCATTATGCCGAAATCGCGGAGGAAGAGCGATGCGAGATGCTGTGCGTGGGCTGCGAGATGGTGCAGGCCGACAAGCGGGACGCGGAGTGGCGGATCCTGATTGCAGATGTACGAAACGTCTACGGCGGGCTGGTGACGTATAATTGCGATAAATATCAGGAGGAGCGCGTGGGCTGGTGGGATGCGGTAGATATCATCTCCTCCAGCGGCTATTATCCGATCGACCAGTGGGAGGAGCAATTGGATCGGATCGAAGGCACGGTCCGCCGATGGAACAAGCCGTTCTTCTTCATGGAAGCCGGCTGTCCGAGCCGCGAGGGCTCCGCGGCCCGCCCGAACGATTGGTCGCTGCCCGGCGGACCGTCGGAGGAGGAGCAGCGGCAGTATTATGAAGCGATGTTCGCTGCTTGCGCCAAGCGGGAGTGGATGCAGGGGTACATGCTGTGGGATTGGCCGGCGCGGCTGTATGGCGTGGAGGAAGCGTCCCTGAATGATGATTATTGCATGTACGGCAAGTTGGCCGAGGAGACGGTGAAGACATTTTATGCGGCCAGCATCCGGGTTTAATGCAGGATCGGACGGGCGTACCGGCTCGGTGCGCAAGGCAGCTGAACATAAACATAGGGTTAACATCGCACCGCACGTTTGTTAGGACGTACGGTGCGATTTTTGCTGTCGGCTGCCGAGAAGCAGGTTATTTCGAGCCTAACAAGAAAATGATATGTTAGCATAATTTATGACAATAAAAACAAAAACAATTCATTTGTTTTGAACGTGTTAGCGATTATCATTTGAAATGTAAGCGATATCAGTAAGCGCTTCATGAAGATGCGAAGAAACGCAAGTACATTCAACGTACAGGGGGAAGACGAAATGAAAAAAAGATTTACGATGGCACTGCTTCTGCTCTTAACCGTATCATCCATTTTGGCTGCCTGCGGAGGAAATAAAACGAATAACGCAGGCACCGAGGCACCGCCGAGCGGCAGCGCCGGCAGCGAGCCGACCGAGGCATCCAGCGAAGCGGAGCTGGGCGGCAAGCTGAAGGTGTTGACGCACCGCACCGACCTGGTGAACGACGGCACGCTGGACAAATACGTGGAAGCCTTCAAAGCGAAATATCCGAAGGCGGAGATTGAATTCGAAGGATTGACCAACTATGCGACGGACATTCAGGTCCGGCTGACCACGGGCGAGGCCGGCGACGTGCTGATGATTCCGACAGGCCTTGCCACCTCGGAGTACGGCAAGTACTTTGAGCCATTGCCGGATACGATGTTCGAGGACGTTTATTTTGCGGACAATACCCTCTTCGAAGGGAAACGCTATGGAATCTCCACCGGCGTCAATACGCAAGGCATTGTATACAACAAGAAAGCGTTCCAGGCTGCAGGCGTCGACAAAGTGCCGACCACGCTGGATGAGCTGTACGCGGCCGCAGAGAAGCTGAAGGCGGCGGACATCATTCCGCTGTACATGAACTTCGGAGCCCAATGGACGATGGGCAACTGGGCGGATAACTCCGCATGGTACGTGAACGGAGATCCGCAGTTCGCTTCGAAGCAGGTCGCCGAGGAAGCGCCGTTCCAGGTGGACAATGCTTGGGGCATCCTTGCGAATATCGGACGCACCTTCGTGCAAAAGGAATGGGTAGAGAAAGACTTGTACACAAACAACTGGGAGATTTCGAAAGGCGAAATGGCTTCCGGCAAAGCCGCGATGTACTTCCTGGGCAATTGGGTGATTCCGCAGGTGATCGGCGCCGGCGCGGCTTCGGAGGACATCGGCTTCTTCCCGCTCCCGTACGATAATAGCGGCAAGTACAACGCGCCGCTCGGTTCGGATTACTTCATCGCCGTCAGCAAAGACAGCAAGAACAAAGAGCTTGCTACCGCGTGGGTCGATTTCTTCGTGAAGGAATCCGGATACGTGGAAGATTCCGGCTTCATGCCGATCATCAAATCGGCGGAGTCCTCCATCTCGCAGCTCGCCGAATTCCAATCGTTCAATCCGACCCTGATCGAGAGCGAAGCGACCGATCCGAAGTTTAACGAAATCGCCAATAAAGCACAAATCGGTATTGGTACTGGCGATTATGTTCAGGAATATATTGTGGCAGACGATCTGCAGGCTGCGTTCGACAAGCTGAATGCGAAGTGGAAGGAAGCCAAAACCGCACTGGGCTATTAATCTGGAGGAACCAGCAGGTTCAGCCGTAGTGCTGCTCGTGCTCGAGCGGCCTTATCCTGAGGTGATCAGGATAAGGCCGTTTCGTTACGAGTATAGATGGATTGAAGAGGAGGCGGATATATGAAGAGGATATTGTTGCTGGGCGATTCCATCCGGGAGGGATATGAGCCTTACGTTAGAGAAAGGCTGGCAAGCCTTGCAGAAGTCGTGGCACCGGGGGAGAACGGGCGCTTCTCGTTTTATACGCTGTGAAGGCGCTTGTGCCGATGGGCATTACGATTCATGATCTGAATGCCAGGGTCAAAGAGGATCTGAGCGGTTATTTGTCGGATGACCGCCTTCACTTGAATCAGGAAGGATACCGGATGTGCGCCGACTCGGTGGTGGAGATGCTCGGTCGCTATCTGTGACGTTTGGGCCAGGCCAATGAGCCTTAAGGCGCGAATCTATGGAATCTTTACCAAAAATGGCATAAGTCTATTATAGGTTCTAACAAATTTGTTACATCCTACTTGCGTTAAGACGATATTATAGAATAATATGAAGGGGCGCGGCTTTCATAGAGGGAACCCGCGCTTTTTTGCTATCTAACTTGCCTGGACACCTTCTTATCGGAAGCCCCCCCTGTAAGAGAGTGTTATGACGCGGAAGGCCGGCATGCCTTAAGGGTCTACAGGCTTGGGATGCGCATTTTCATATTTTCCATGTATAATAGAAGAAATCATTCAAATAGGAGCTAGGAAATGAAAAAGCTAGGAAGAAACGATCTATGTCACTGCGGAAGCGGGAAAAAGTACAAAAGATGTTGTCTTGAAAGAGATGAACGCACGGTATACGGTAAAGTCATCCAGTTCCCTGGTGCGAGAGCAGCAGATCCTAAGCTACAGGTCGATCAATTGCGGCAGATGATTAACGACAAGCTGGGATGGATGGACTGGAACGCTGATGAGCATCGTGAGCTTGCAGAGTCTGTGTTTCCTCAAATCTGCCGGGATTACGAATTGCAGGATGATCAGCAGCTGTTTCAAGTGTTCAGCCTTCTGATGGTCTGGAACAGCTTCTCCCGAGAAGCCAATCCGAAGTACCGCAAACAGGGCGGATATGCAAGTGCGTTAGAATATATAGTAACTTCATCGCTTAACATTTCAACAACGAAGTCTGATATCGCGAAGAAGCATGAGGTTTCCGTTGCTACATTGACCCGCAACAGCGGTCAGATTCAAGATTTCATGGATGGCGTAGCTGCATCCGGCGACGACGCGAACGTCGAGGATGAGGAATCCGATAGCGAAGTGGACAAGGACTTGTCCTTGGGACGCTAGCACTGCCAAAGTGAGGCTCCATAGCATGAGTGCGGCATTTGCGCATTCGGTTTCATAGCTGTGACCGCTCCCAAGTGGAGCGGTCATTTTGCGTTAATCACCCAGTCGAATTCAAAGATGTTTATACAAGTTAATCCTATGTGGTGGATTAATCAGTTTGTGATATGATTTAAAAGAGAAACGGTATTCAACGACAATAAGTTGGAGGTTGTGGCTATGAAAAAGGATAAACAATTAACCAAACTTATTAGGCTGACTGGCGAAAGAGCAAGACTTGAGGCCAAAGTAAACGAATCTTATGTTGTATATAAAGATGATTTTGGCAAACTGGTAAGGGAGTATTCTAATGGGGAGAAGGAATATGTCTCGGGAAAAGACAGTTGAACCAACAACGATGTTTGTTTTTGCCGGAAACAATGGGAGTGGGAAGAGTACGATTCGTAATCTCATCATCGACCGAATTGGGGTGAGTGTAAATATTGATCCCGATGCACTGGCTAGGCGTCTGAGCCCGGAGCAACCTGAATCAGCCCGCGTTTCAGCAGGAAAAGAGGCAATAAAATTAGCTCGAGAATGCCTACAATTTCAACGGGATTTCTCCATAGAAACGACACTCTCGGGTGGGTACGCCATTAGGCTTATGAAGGAAGCAAAAGCAAATGGTTTCCAGGTCACCATGTTTTATGTAGGCCTTGGTGATCCAAATCTTAATGTTGAACGAGTAGCCGGCAGAGTTCGTAATGGGGGTCACCACATCCCTGCCAAAGATATCATGCATCGGCATCATTCTTCTATGCAAAATCTTCTCCAATACTTGGGCCTGGTTGATCATCTACTAGTGATAGATAATAGCGCACTAAGTGGAGAAATTGTTCTGGAAGCAGAATTCGGGATAATTAAGCATAGGGAAATTAATTTGCCGAATTGGGTTTTACCTATCGTTAATCAACTGAAAGCGTTGGAAAATTAAATCAAAAAAAATTGTACTAAACAAATACCATACGCTCAAGCCGCTCCCATTCAAACGGAGCGGTCATTTTGCGTTAATCCATAAACCGGCGTTTCCGTAAGTCTGCTATCCGACCTAGGCTGAAGCTTTGCGTGAAACCGTCAGCAGCCAGCCCAATGCAATGCCGTATAACAGATGACCGGCCAGCCAGAATAGGAGGGCAGCGAGGTCAGTTAACTCCGGCGTACGGTTCGACAAAACGGTAGTCGGATACAGGAGCAGTCCTACGGCCAGACATACCAAGGAAACCCAAGACAAACTTCGCCCCCGAGGCCAGTTCTTTGACTTCAGAAAGATGGCTAGAAGAATGCTCAACAGGACGGAGATGACGAGGTGTAGCACAAACTCGATCAGTTCGGGAAGCCTCAGCTCCTTCAGGACAGGCACGTAATCGACGTTCAGGAGCAGCGTATAGACCTTCAGCGTGGTGATATGCTCGATGATCTTGAGGAACAGCCCGAGAAGAATGCCCGCCGCGATGCCTGCCCAGACCGGTCCGTTCAACCTGAATATACTCCACATGAACGACGCCCCCTTTTGTGTTCATTGTATAATACCTGTCGATCCGATGTGAAACGAATATTCGCTGTGCAACATTGGAACGAATCGAGCGAGTACGAGGGCAGGCAGATATATGTACATGAGTATTTTGCAGTAATCTAAGCCCTTGCTACGCAAGGATTTTCAGGCATAAAAAAGGGACTTTACCCCAACTTGCAGAAGTTTTCAAGAGACCAATCCAGAAAACTCAAGAAGGGGTAAAGTCTCTTGTATATTCTCCAAGAAAGTCTGTTTTCCTTTGAGGAACTGCTAAAAATCGAGTCAAAAGATCGTTTGCCGATCTTTTTCAGTGTGCTGGACCTCCGTCCTTACGCGAAAGAACTGAGAAGTCGTTCACCCCGAGGAGCCGACGGGCATTGCAGAGAAGGCATTTTGCGCGCCCTTCTTGCTGCTCCTCTAGAACGTATCCAGACATTTACTGGTTTACATCATCGACTGAGTACCGATCTTAGGTTTCGCTATCAATGCGGACTTCCACTCGACCGCGAGGCTCCATCCATCGCTACATTAAGCAGAGTCTTTGCCGAGCTGACGAAGAAAGAGCTGGCCAAACAGTTGTTCGAAGACTTGGTCAATCGCTGCAAGCAAGACGGCATCATCGACGGAAATCATGTTGCGATCGACAGTGCCTCGATTCACGCTTACGAAAAGAAGCAGCCTAAGCGAAAAAGCGAGCAAACGGGCAATGCGAACTGGGGAGCGAAGTTCGACTCCTTCGGTAATAAAGTGACTTGGTTCGGCTATAAGCTCCACTTGGCGGTGGATACGAAAAGCGAACTTCCACTTGCGCTCGAAGTCACGCCAGCGCATGTGAATGATGGAGAAATGGCGCCGAGCCTGATTGAGAAGGTTGCTGTCGATAAACGCACGAGATTCTTCATGCTTGATGCGGGCTATGACCAAATGAAAGTGTACGAAGCGGCTCGAAAGGTGAACGCTCAAGCCATTATTCCTCTCAATCCTCGGGGAGAAAAAGAACCGCCCGCTGGCATGACGACAAACGGAACACCCTGCTGTACGATGGGGTTCGCGATGACTTACTGGGGCGCCGACGGCGATTACTTGAAGTTTCGTTGTCCGCATGCCACAGGCAAAGTAGATTGCCCGTTAGGCATGGCCACTTGCTCAGCGTCCAACTATGGCATGGTCGTCAAAGTCGATACGAAGGACGATCTAAGGCGATATAGTAATCCGCATCGCGATACCAAGCGCTGGAAAGAGCTTTACAATGAACGAACCAGCGTGGAACGGTGCAATTCTCGAATGAAAACGTATTTGTCCGCGGATAGCCTGCATGTCTGGGGCGTTCAAAAAGTCACTACGCAGCAGTATTTGAACGCCATCGTCCTACTCGTATCTGCGCTCTCAACTGCTTCGAGAAGAAAGCAAGCCGCCGCTTAAAAAGTTCAAACTTCAAAAATTCTGGAGGTCTGTCCTTTTTCAGAAAACGCGTGATTTAGAGACGAGACAATGTCTGTTCTTCCTATGATTTATCCAAATTCGGAATTATGCAAAATGCTCACATATAAAATAACCGGATTCCTCCTCCATATACGGGGGAAAATTCCGGTTATTCGCGTCCTCTGTTATTTCACACGGCGCTTTGCAGCAGCAGGGAGCCGGGCAGTTCGATCCGGTATCCTTTGACAAGATGTTCGCCGTTGAACGTATCCGTGTCGTATGCCCGCTCAAAGCCGAGCCGCTCGTAAAGCTTCACCGCAGAGGCCATCATGTCGGAGGTATGAAGATTCAGTGTGGTTGAGCCGAGCTGGATCGATCTGCGGGCAGCCTCTTGAATCAGAAGTGTGGCAATGCCTCGTCCCCGGAAACCTGGAGATACGGCAAGAAGACGGATAATGGGGGAGTGAATTCCCATTTCCGGTTTTCCGTAAGCGTCCTCCGAGGAGAGGAAGAGCTGGACGCTGCCGACGATTTCCCCGGCAAGCTCGGCGACGATCCGGGCATGCGGCGCATGGCTGTACGCGGAATTCCTGATGGAATCCCGATACTCCTCCCATCGTTCCGTTGACAGATCGAAGGCATACTGCTGATAAGATTCCAGCATCACAGCCGCAACAGCCTCGCATTCCCAATCATGTGCATCCCGTACGATCACTTCTTGCATTGAATTCATCGCTACCACTCCTTTTTACGGTGTTTATAACTTCAGAGGATACGGTCATATCCTGATAAGGTGAGATTAGTATAGCAGTTTATCTCATTAATCACATCGGAATACAAATAACATTAATCCCCTCATTAAAAAAATCTATAAGCATATTTGGATTGACAATAATTTGCCAACTGCCTAAGATAAGGATAATTTATAAGGAAATTGCGGTCATAAAACCACCTATATTCATTGGAATAGTAAGTATAATAGTAATAATAATATCATGATGTTTCCGGAGGTGTTAGCTTGAACATCGAAAATATCGAGGCTTTTGTCTACATCCATCACTACGGCAGCTTCAATAAGGCGGCAGACGTCCTGTTTCTGTCCCAGCCGACGGTGACCGCACGCATCCAGTCGCTGGAGAGAGAGCTTGACTGCAGGCTGTTCGACCGTTTAGGTAAACAGATTCATCTGACCGACAAAGGCAAACAATTTCTTCCCTATGCTCAGCAAATCCTCCAAACCTTCCAAAAAGGGAAGCACCACCTTCAATCGAAAGCATCCATGCCCAATGAGCTCAGAATCGGAAGCACGGTTTCGGTATCCAATTACTTAATGCCTAATCTGCTTATGGTGCTCAACCGCCGGTTTCCCGAGATGAACTTCAAGCTGACAACAGGTCCTACAGAAGAGTTGGCCGGCAAACTATCATCTAAGGACATCGATCTGGCTTTCGTTCGCAAGCTGATGAATCCGGCGTTTCAATCCTATCCGTTCTTCGAAGACCCCATCCGCCTGTACGTATATAAGGATCATCCCCTCGCTGCGGCCGGGAGAGCCTCCATTCGGGATATTCGGCGCGAGACGCTGGTCTTCTTCGAATGCGGTTCGCTGGACTGGCTGCGGATTCACCGGGCATTCGAAAGTCTGGAACAGCCGCCGAACATCGTGTTTCAGGTGGATAATTCCGAGACGGCGAAGAAGCTCGTGCTGGGGCGGGCGGGGATCTGCTTTCTACCGGGGCTGTGCGCTCAGCAGGAGGCAGCCGAGGGAAGTTTGATTCCCGTGGATATTGCCGAAACGGCAGGCATTTCCCTGCAGACCCATCTCATCTCCTTGAACGGGCAGAATAATGAGTTTCTGGATTCCTTGCTGGAGCTCGGTCGGGAATTGTCCTATTGATGATTTACATGGATGAATAGAAAAACTCTATTAGACGCGTTTTCCAAATCGCGGTAAAGTTAGTGACAACATAATTCTTACTAAATCTATAGGAATTATTAAATTAGGATGGGGACAAGATCGAAAGGGGATGAGGTCGTGAAGAAATCAATCGTGGCAGCCGTTGTCATGGCGTTGGCAGGGGTGATCGCCGGGTGCGGAGCAGACGCGAAGAGCGGAGAGGCGCAAAAAGATAGCACGGTGAACAAGGCGGAAGGAAAAGTAACAAAGATTGTGGTTGGCACGGGCACGGCCTTTCCGAGGATTTGCTTTATTGACGAGAATGGAAAGCTGACCGGCTTTGACGTTGAGCTGGTGCGGGAGATCGATCAGCGTTTGCCGGAGTATGAGTTCGAGCTGCAGACGCAGGAATTCTCCAATCTGCTGCTGAGCCTGGAAACGAAGAAGATCGATTTTGTGGCTCACCAGATGGAGAAGAATCCGGAACGAACCGAAAAGTACCTGTTCAATAAAGAGCCTTACGCCTATTGGCGAAATAAAATCATTGTTGCCAAGGAGAACGACTCCATTCAATCACTGGATGATTTGAAAGGGAAGAAGGTATTGACCGGTGCAACCAGTGCGGCTGCTCAGATTCTGGAAAACTACAACAAGGACCATAACGATACGATCAATATTGTCTATCAGAACGGTGCGGCGAATGATACCGTAATTACGACGGGCCGTGTGGATGCAACCGTTGGGGCGGACTTTACGCTGCCGCTGATCGATCCGCAAGGAAAGCTGAAAACAACGGGTGATCACCTGTCGGAGGCCGATATCCTGTTCGTATTCCGTAAGGATGACCCGGACAGCCAGAAGCTGTCGGATGCGGTTGATGATGCGATCAGAGAGCTTAAATCGGATGGGACGCTGACCAAGCTGAGCAAGGAATGGCTGGGCGACGACTTCACGTCGTCGAATCCATGACGCGATAACCATACAGGAAGGGAGAAGGATTCATGGGGGCACCGTTCGATTTCACGTATGTGCTTAGCTTTTTGCCTAAACTCTTGTCGACCTTAGGCGTCACGCTGCTGATCGTGGCAGGCTCTCTGCTGGTGGGGATCGTCGTCGGTTTTCTGGTGGCCCTGCCTCGCCTGTACCGGATCCCGGTGCTGGACACGTTCTCCAAGGTGTACATATCGTTCTTCAGGGGAACGCCGATCCTGATCCAGCTCTTCTTGTTCTATTACGGTCTGCCGGAGATGCTGAAGCTGGTTCATATCGACATGTCCCGGGCGCCCGTCATAGTATTCGTGATCCTGACTTACGGGCTTCATACCGGAGCTTTCATGTCGGAGATGATTCGGGCATCGGTAACGGCGGTGGACAGAGGCCAGGTAGAGGCAGCATATGCCATGGGGATGAAGGGACATCAAGCCTTCCTTCGGATCGTTCTCCCCCAGGCGCTCGCGATCGCCGTTCCTGTATTTTCGAATATGGTGATTGCCCTGCTGAAGGATACCTCGCTGGCGTTCACCCTTGGACTGATGGAGATGACAGGAAAAGCGCAAACCCTGGGCAATATCACCCAGCATTTTATCGAGGCCTATCTGGCGCTGGCAATCATCTATCTTGTCATCAGCTTTACGCTGGAGAAACTGCTGCTGCGAGCGGAGCGGAGCCTGATGCGTCATGAGGTTCCGGAGTCGGCGGCCCGTAAAAGATTCCGTATGCAAAAGAAATGGTCCTACCGCCGCATCATTGCCGGAATGAGAGCTGAAAAAGGAGGTGCGGAGCTGTGAAAATCGACCCATCCTTCATATGGACCGCATTCGTAAACCTGCTGTCCGCGATCCCGACAACGCTGTTAATCACCGCCGTATCGGTATCGGTTGGATTCATGATCGGGTTAGTGGCGGCGTTTGTGCGGATCTATAAGGTGCCGGTGCTCAGCCAGATCGCCACCGTCTACGTGACCTTTATCCGGGGCACTCCCATGCTGACGCATCTGCTGCTGATCTATTTCGGCCTGCCGGTGCTGGTGGATGCGCTGTCCGCCCAGATGAGCTGGGGCTTTAAGTCATCCTCCATCCCGATGATCTGGTTAGCGTTCATATCGTTCTCCATTACAGCAGGGGCGTATATGTCGGAAGTGATCCGCTCCGGACTTCTCGCGGTCAACCGGGGGCAGCTGGAGGCAGGTTATTCGATCGGCATGACGACCTGGCAGGCGCTGCGCAGAATCGTATTCCCCCAAGCCTTGGCGGTCAGCTTGCCGAATCTGTCCAATTCGGTGATTGGTATGCTTCACGGTTCAACCTTGGCTTTTACCGTGTCGGTTGTGGATATTAATGCGCAGGCGCAGATCGTGGCATCGACCAATTGGAAGTTCTTCGAATCGTATCTGGCGGCGGCAGCTATTTTCTGGGGACTTACGCTCCTCATCGAGAGACTGACCGCAATCATTGAGAAACGAATCAATCTGTACAATCGGGGGGGCGTCGCATGATTCAACTAACCGGAATTTCAAAGTCCTACGGCAAGAACGCGGTGCTGAAATCGATTGATCTGACGGTAAACAAAGGGGAAGTGGTGGTGATTCTGGGGCCGAGCGGTTCGGGCAAAACCACGCTGCTGCGCTGCGTGAATTATCTCGAGAAGCCGAATGGGGGCGAGATAACCATCGGCGATTACCGGCTCGATTGCAAGCGGGCCACGAAGAAGGAGATTCACGAACTCCGCCAGCGATCGGCGATGGTGTTTCAGCAGTACAATCTGTTCAAACATAAGACGGCGATCGAGAACGTGATGGAAGGCTTGATCGTCGTCAAAAAAATGCCGAAGGCCGAGGCAAGGCAGAAGAGTGTCGCCCTGCTCGAAAAAGTCGGTCTTGCCGATAAGCTGGATGCCTATCCGAGCCAGCTCTCGGGCGGACAGCAGCAGCGGGTGGGCATTGCCAGGGCACTGGCCCTGGAGCCGGAGGTGATCCTGTTCGATGAGCCGACGTCAGCGCTCGACCCGGAGCTTGTGGGCGAGGTGCTTGCCGTCATTCGCAAAATCGCGAAGGAAGGGATCACCATGATCGTGGTGACCCATGAGATGGGCTTCGCGAGGGATGTGGCGAACCACGTTGTGTTCATGGACGAAGGCGTGATCGTGGAGCAGGGGCCCCCGTCCGAGCTGTTCCATCATCCGCGGGAAGAACGAACCAAGCAGTTTCTGAAGCGGATCACGCCTGAGTTTAACTATAGCATTTAGGAGGTTGACGAATATGGGGATTACGATAAGCGTGCTTGACCAAAGTCCGATGTATCCGGGGGAAACGGCAGCGGAGGCGTTCGCGCACACCGTGCTGCTTGCCCAAAAGTCGGAGGAGCTCGGCTTCCGGCGCTTCTGGGTTTCCGAGCATCACGATTCGGACCATGTGGCAGGGTCTTCGCCGGAGGTGCTCATCTCCTACCTGTTAGCCAGAACCCGAACCATCCGCGTGGGATCCGGCGGCGTCATGCTGCAGCATTACAGTCCCTACAAGGTAGCGGAGAATTTTAACGTGCTGGCCGCGCTCGCGCCGGGACGCGTGGATCTGGGCATCGGGCGCGCGCCTGGCGGGTTGCCGCGCAGCACGCAGGCACTGCAGCGGGGCGTGCAGGAGGACGCGTCATTAACGGATAAGATCGTCGAGCTTCGAAAGTTTGTGCACAATACGCTGGAGGAAGACCATCCGTTAGCCGGGCTGCGCGCCGCTCCGCTGCCGGAGACCGCCCCCGAGCTGTACGTGCTGGGGGCAAGCGCGGGCAGCGCGGAAATAGCGGCCGGACTCGGTCTGCCCTATGTATTCTCCCTCTTCATCAACGGGGAGGAATCCGCGGCGTTGGAGGCCATTCGCGTTTACCGAAGCACATTTGACTATACCTATGGCAGGGAACCGGAAATTCTTGTCGCTCTATCCGTAATTGTGGCCGATACGGAGGCGGAAGCGGCGGAGCTGGCAGGGGCAATGAAGCTGGTGAAGATTCATTTGGCCAGCGGCCGGACGCTGACGCTGGGGACGAGGGAACAGGCGGAAGAATTCGGACGCCAGGCAGGCGAACCGTATACGATTGAGGAACAGGAACCGTTCATCACTAAAGGGACGAAGGAGACCGTGCGTGAACAGCTGCTCCGGCTTCAGCGGGCTTCGGGTGTTGACGAAATCATCGTCACCAGCAACATCCAGCCCTTTGCCAAGCGAATCCGCTCATTCGAGCTGCTGAGTGAGGCGTTGGCTGAGGTTCCTGCCGAAGCATAAGGGAATCGTCGATGGGCACGTGACTATTTAGGAGGTTTTACGCATGCCAAACCATGTTTTATCCACGGACATAGACATTCAGCGAATTATTGAGATCCGGCGTCATCTGCACCGATACCCGGAGCTGTCGAACGAGGAGTTCGAAACGACGCAGCTGATCAGGGGCTGGCTTGAGGAAGCCGGGATACGGGTGGCGGAGTATCCGCTCGCCACAGGCATAATCGCCGAAGTCGGCGGACTTCAAGAGGGGCCGATCATTGCGCTGCGAGCGGACATCGACGCCCTGCCGATCCAGGAAGAGACGGGGCTTCCGTACGCCTCGACGATTCCCGGCAAGATGCATGCCTGCGGGCACGATTTTCATACGGCTGCCCTGATCGGGACGGCGTATGCCCTGAAGCAGCGGGAACAGGAGCTGAGAGGAACCGTGAGGCTGATCTTTCAGCCGGCCGAGGAGAAAGCCAAGGGCGCGAGGCAAGTCATCGACAGCGGGGCGCTCGAAGGCGTGCAGGCGATCTTCGGCATGCATAACAAGCCGGACCTGCCTGTCGGCACCATCGGCATTAAGGAGGGACCGCTAATGGCCGCCGCCGACGGCTTCGTGGTTGAGGTGGCGGGGAAGGGGTCCCATGCGGCCGTACCCGAAGCGGGCCTTGACCCGATCGTGACCGCGTCGCATATCATTACGGCCCTCCAGTCAATTGTAAGCCGGAATGTGAGCCCCTCGAAGAGCGCCGTCATCAGCGTTACGAAGCTGCATAGCGGGACCGCGTGGAATGTGATTCCGGATAAAGCGCTGCTGGAAGGCACCATACGTACCTTCGATGACGACGTCAGGCAACAGGTGCTTGAACGATTCAACCAGGTGGTTCAAGGCGTGGCCGCAGCTTTCGGAACGACGGCTGCCGTGCGCTGGATCGAGGGACCGCCGCCGGTCCATAGTGACCGCAGGCTGGCGGAGCTCGGTTATATCGCCGCTGCCGAAGCGGGATATGAGGCGGTGATACCGGTTCCTTCGCCGGCCGGAGAGGATTTTGCGGTGTACCAGCGCGAGGTTCCCGGGTTGTTTGTTTTCATGGGGACGGCGGGCGAGCAGGAGTGGCACCATTCGGCATTTGATCTGGATGAGCGGGCGATTCCGGTCAGCATCGACTTCTTCACGAGGCTGGCGGAGCGGGCGCTCGGGCATTACCGCTCCGGCGGGGAGACTTCGCTATCGCCATCGGTATCACCCTCGCCCTCGGCAGCACCATCGCCATAAGGAATACCTTCTGTTGCTGTCATCTGAAAGGAAGCACCGGTTTATCTATCAAGCTTTACCGTTATGATGCCCGGAACATGAACCTTGCGCGGGATGTGAAGGAGCTTTTTGTTATTATTTCTGTCGGCAGGTCATAATCGAGTTTGTATTGGAGGAGATCGAATGAGCGAATTCCTTATCGAAGCTTTTGTTAATACCCATGATCAACTGCTGGCCGCCGTCGCCGACCTTAGCGAGGATCAGCTCCAATGGAAGCAAGCCCCGCACATATGGAGCGTGCAGGAGGTGCTCTCTCATCTGGTAGATCACAGCATCGTGGTTTCGTTCCGGATTCGGGATATTCTGGCCGGGACGACGACCCAGCTGCCCGGGTTCAATCAGGATGCCTGGGTCAACGGCCAATATTCGAACGAAGGCAGAGCCGAGGATATATTGGAAGCATTCCGGGCGCTGCTGCACTATAACAGCTTGCTGCTTCGCCGCTTGAGCGGGGCCGATACGGCCAAAACCGGCATCAATATCAAAGGGGAGACCGTCAGCGTCTCAGATATCGTCAATGGTTTTACCCGCCACGTACAGAATCATCTCGGGCAGATCGAACGCATTAAACTGGCTGCCGCTCCGGTGTGAGACGAGGGCGCCAATATCTGTAAGGAGGAATGGAATATGGCAAAGCAAAGACAATTGAAACTGGGGGCGCTCCTGCACGGCGTGGGGGGAGGAACCTCCATGTGGCGGCATCCGGACGCGCAGCCTGACGCAAGCGTTAATTTTGGGCTGTATAAGCAGTGGGTTCAGAAAGCCGAAGAGGGCAAGTTCGATCTGATCTTCATTGCGGACGGCTTGTATATCAACGAAAAATCAATCCCGCATTTTCTGAATCGCTTTGAGCCGATCACCATTCTGAGCGCACTAGCCGCCGTCAGTAAAAACATCGGTCTAGTCGGTACGTTATCAACCTCGTACAGCGAGCCGTTCACCGTTGCCCGTCAGTTCGCTTCGCTCGACAAGATTAGCGACGGACGGGCAGGCTGGAACATCGTCACTTCTCCACTGGAGGGCTCCGCCCTGAATTACGGCAGGAAGGAGCATCCGGAGCACGATAAGCGATATCGGATCGCAACGGAGTATTTGGAGGTGGCCCGGGGCCTATGGGATTCCTGGGAGGACGATGCTTTCGTGCGGAATAAGGAGACGGGCGTTTTTTTCGATCCCGAGAAAATGCACACGCTGAATCACGAAGGCGAGTTCTTCTCCGTGAAGGGGCCGCTGAACATCGCCCGTTCCAAGCAGGGACAGCCGGTTATATTTCAAGCGGGATCGTCCGAGGTCGGCAAGAACTACGCCTCCAAGGAAGCTGATGCCGTATTCACCGGTCATGAGTCCGTGGAGGATGCGGCAGCCTTTTATCAGGACGTGAAGGCGCGGGCGGCGGGATTCGGCCGGAATCCGGACGAAGTGCTGATCTTCCCCGGCATCAGTCCGATTATCGGCAGCACGGCCGAAGAGGCCGAGCGCAAATATGAGGAGGTAGCCAGTCTGGTGACCATCGAGAATGCCCTGGATTACCTCGGCCGCTTCTTCGAGCATCACGATTTCTCCCAGTACCCGCTGGATGAACCGTTCCCTGAGCTGGGTGACTTGGGCAAGAACAGTTTCCAGAGCGGCACTGACAAAATCAAAAGGGATGCCAAGGAGAAGGGGCTCACGCTCCGGCAAGTGGCGCTGCAGTCGGCCACGCCGCGCGGCGGGTTTATCGGCACGCCGGAGCAGGTGGCAGACAAGATCCAGGCTTGGTTCGAAGCAGGCGCGGCCGACGGCTTTATGACCACCGCGGCGGTGCCGAACGGGCTGGAGGATTTTGTGGACCAAGTCGTGCCGATTCTGCAGGAGAGAGGCCTCTACAGAACCGAGTACGAGAGCGACACGCTGCGCGGCAATTTGGGATTGCCCGTGCCCGAGAACCGGTACAGCAAAGGTAAGGCAGTTGCTGCACGTTCATAATAGGGAGCAGTGGGCATGACGGCAGCTGTAGAACTGGATGAAATGATGGATTTTGCGGGGGAGCTTCATGAAGAGCTCTCCAGGATCCGGAGGGACCTTCATCAGCATCCCGAGCTCCTGTACGATGTCTTCCGCACTTCGAAGCTTGTGGCTGATCTCTTGGAGTCGTGGGGGATTGAGGTTAGGCGGAATGTGGGCAGACATTTCGGGATGGGGATCATCGGTACGCTTCATGGAACGGCCGGCAGCGGACCGACCCTTCTGCTGCGAGCCGACATGGATGCCCTGCCGATCCGGGAGGAGAACGACGTGTCTTACCGATCGAAACATGAAGGGGTGATGCATGCTTGCGGGCATGATGCCCATACCGCAATGCTGCTGGGCGCGGCGCGGACCTTGGCACACTATCGCCATCGCGTCCGCGGCACGATCCGCTTTGTCTTTCAGCCTGCCGAGGAAGGGGCTCTACCAAGTCCGCTAGACGGACGGCTGCTGTCGGGCGGGCGCGATATGATTGAAGACGGCGTGCTGGAGCATGCGGATCAATGTTATGCCCTCCATGTGATGCCTGAGCTGCCTGTCGGTTCGTTTGGCGTCCATACCCGCTATGCCATGGCGGCATCAAGCCATTTTAGAGTGCATTTCCATGGGACCCCGGGGCATCACAGCTCCCCTCATCTGGCTACGGATGCCCTCCAAATGGCAGCCCGGTACGTAACGGAGGCCAACAGCTTGATGGCCAACCGGGTGGATCCCTCTGAACCAGCCGTGCTGGCATTCGGGACGCTTCAGGCAGGCACCGCCATCAACGTCATCGCTGCGCACAGTGAGCTTGCGGGAACCTTTCGGGCGTTTCGGAAGGACACCGTGGCGGCGATTACGGAGGGCTTAAGGCGCCTGGCCGCCTCCATTGCGGACCAAGCAGGCGGCAGCTATAAGCTGGAGCTTCGTGAAGGGATGGCCGTGGTCAACGACGGAACCGCGCTGCGTCGTATGACGCAAGCCGCAGGGCAAGTGCTGGGCGAGGAGCAAGTACATGTGCTCCATCCACCCAGCCTGGCAGGCGAGGATTTTGGTTGGTACCTGGATCAGGTCCCGGGCGCTTTTGGATTCATCGGTTGCGGGAACCGGGATCGGGGGATCGTCCATGCGATTCACCAGCCCCGATTCGATGTGGATGAAGCTGTCCTGGTGCATGGGACGCGAATATGGGTGCGCCTAGCCCTACATGACGTTAACGAATAAGGAGGAAATCATGACGAAAATCGCCTTTATAGCAGGAAGCCCGACTCAAGGGTCGCGCTTGTTCGGATTGACGCAATATGTAGAGGATCGCCTGGTCATTGCCGGCTACGAGATCGAATTCATCTCGGCAGCGGATCTACCGGCTGAGGATTTGCTGCGGGCCGATTTCAACAGTCCGGCCATCAAGCAGGTCATAACGGCGGTTGAAGGAGCTGCTGCCGTGATCATTGCCAGCCCGGTGTATAAAGCTTCTTATTCAGGGGCGTTGAAAACGATTTTGGATATTCTTCCTCAAAAAGGTTTGCAAGGCAAAGTCGTGCTCCCGCTGTTCATCGGGGGCACCATCGCGCATTTACTCGCGGTGGATTATGCGCTGAAGCCGGTAATATCCGCACTCGGAGGAACCCATATTCTCAGCGGGGTGTTTGCTGTAGATCAGTGGATCACCCGTCTCGAACTGGGCGAATACGACCTCACGGAGCAGCTGAGAGAACGCTTGGATGACGCGCTAAACGAGCTGCAATCAGAACTGGCCCGATATTCGGCTGTGCCGGCGGAGCGGCAGGGGCAGGCGGTCTGACCCTAAGTTTCCAAGGCAAACTGTGTGCGATCTTGAGATTCAGCAGCCGCGATCCGAATCCGTGGATCGTGGTTTTGCGCTGCCATAATTACCGAGGGTTAAGGGCTCAAATAGAGAATCAAGAAGTGAGGATAGAACTTCTCTATATGGTCTTGTAGAACAGAATGCTGGGTGATAGAGTAATCAACAACATAATTCCGACTATACTCATTGGAAATATGAATGTATGTAATGCCAGTGAGAGCGACAAATAAGTATTCCAGCATCTTATGCGGCATTCCATTAATAAAAATCGAATTCGAAGGGAGTCAGTCTGGATATGAGAAACCATGCTCGAAAACGAGGAAAACCGGTTGCCGCAGCTGCTATGGTATTGATGCTGCTGCTGTCCGCATGCGGAGGGCAGCAGGCCACCTCAGGGAGCACGACGGCAGCAGGAGCGCTTGCCGCACAAGGCGTACCCGCTCAGGGAGGAGAACTCAGCTTTGCCCTTGCGACATCGCCTGACACGCTGGATCCGCACCGCAGCGGGCTGGCGGTATCCGTTCGAGTCATCCGTACGATTCACGACAGTCTGGTGGTTCAGCTGCCTGATCATACGATCAAGCCTTGGCTGGCGACGGAGTGGGAAGTCTCGGAGGATGGCCTCAGCTATACGTTCAAGCTTCGGAAGGACGTGAAGTTCCACGACGGTACCCCGTTTAATGCGGAAGCGGTGAAATATAATTTCGACCGGATCCTGGATCCGGCCACGAAAGCGTCCAATGCGGCAGCATTGCTGCAGCCGTACCAGTCTTCGGAAGTTCTGGACGAATATACGGTCAAGCTGAATCTGGCCACGCCATCCCGAGCTTTTCTCGGCAATTTGAGTCAAGCATTACTGGGGATTGTCTCTCCGGCCGCGGCACAAAAATACGGCGATCAGCTCGGGCAGCATCCGGTCGGCACCGGGCCGTTCAAGTTTGTGAAATGGGAGGAGAACGCAGGGATTCACGTAGAACGTAATCCGGATTACAAGTGGGCGCCGGAGCTGGTGACCAATCAGGGAGCCCCTTATTTGGACGGCATCGATTTCCGAATCGTTCCGGAGGAGGCCACGCGAATCGGAAGCGTTCAGAGCAAGCAGGTGCTTGCCGCCGAGACGGTGCCGCCCCAGCATATTTTGACGCTGGAGAAGGACCCGAACTTCCAGCTGCTGCAGACGAACACCGTCGGGTTGCCCTACACGCTTTTTTTCAATAAAGACCGCGAACCATGGAATGAATTAAAAGCGCGGCAGGCCGTACAGCTTGCGGTGGATGTGGATACGATCGTTAAGACATTGTATTTAGGCACTTATGAGCGTGCCTGGTCCCCGTTAACGCCGGGAACGTTCGGGTATGACGCATCGCTTGAGCAGTCGATTAAGCCGGACATCCCAAAGGCTAATCGGCTGCTGGATGAGCTCGGATGGGTGAGGGGCGAAGACGGAATCCGGGTTAAGGACGGCAAGAAACTTACGCTTCGCTATGTGGACGGCACGCCGAACCGGGAGAAGCGCAACGATATTGCGGTGATGATTCAGCAGCAGCTGAAGCAGATCGGCATCGCCGTCGAGGTCGAAATCACAAAGGATATCCGCACGGTGGTGTATACCAACGGCGATTATGATTTGTACGGCAACAGCCAGGTGAACTCGGATCCGAACGCACTCTATTCGTTCTATCACTCCTATGATCCGAAAGGCCAGGCGAGCCTGTCCAGGCTGAACGATCCGGATGTGGATCAATGGCTTGAACAGGGGCGGGTGGAGAAGGACGACGCGAAACGTGCGGAGCTGTACCAGCTTGTCCAGCAATATATCATCGACCATGCGATCATCCTCCCGATTTATGTGTTTCCATACACGGTGGCAGCATCGAACTCGGTTCAAGGCGTGCTGTTCGATTCGCTGGGCTACCCGTTATTCAATGATGTGTCTCTGCAAAAATAGAAGAAAGGGGGCCTGAAGAAGTATGGCTAGAACGTTGACCTGGCGAGTGTTGACCTCTTTGATTGTCATCGTCGGTTCGCTTGTCCTGGTATTCTCCATTCTATATGTCCTTCCGGGGGACCCGACGGATAACATGGTGGATCCCTCCATGGCAACGCCGGAAGTGATCGCGAATCTGCGGCACGAGCTTGGGGTCGACCAACCCTTTCATATTCAGTTCCTTCGTTATTTCGGCGGCATTCTTCAAGGCGATTTCGGCATGTCGCTGATCAATTCCGATCCGGTGCTGCCGAAGATCGTGGAGAGTTTCCCGGCAACGCTCGCGCTGACGGCGGCAAGCTCGCTGGTCTCGGTCATCGTTGGCATTCTGCTTGGGGTATTGTCGGCGATTCACCGGAACAAGGCGATTGACATCATCGCCCGGATCGTCGGTTTATTCGGCATATCGATGCCCACCTTCTGGTCGGGCATTCTGCTGATCCTGATTTTCTCCATCACGCTGGGCTGGTTCCCGGCCATGGGCTCGGATGGCTGGAAGACGCTGGTGCTGCCGGCACTGGCGCTGGGAACGGTGGGAGCAGGCTTCATCGTGCGCATGGTCCGTAACAGCATGCTCGATGTGATCAACGAGCAGTTCATCGTGACCTTGCGTTCTAAAGGCCTTGCGGAGCGGGCGGTGATGTACCGTCATGCACTGCGCAATGCGCTGATTCCAGCCGTGACCATGATCGGGATGCTTGTCGGCGAGATGCTGGCGGGCACGGTGGTCATCGAGACGGTTTTTTCCCGGCAGGGGATCGGCAGAATTATTGCCGATGCCATCATGGCCAAGGATCTGCCAGTCGTTCAAGGGGTGATTCTTTTTTCCGCCATCATCTATGTCATCGTGAACCTGATCGTGGATATTTCCTATGCATGGATTGATCCGCGCGTCAGACGTTCGGCTTAAAGAAGAGGAGGGAGTTCATATGAGAGAGGCGGTCTCCGCCAAAACGGTTTGGCGTGAACGAAGGCTGACGTCCCCTTCTACGCGCCGGCTCGGCCGATTCTCGGCGAATGATGGGTTCTTGTACGCCGCAGGTTTGGTTGTGCTGTTTATCGTCGCATGCGCCATCGTGCCGCAGTGGATTGCGCCTTATGCCCCGACGGATATGTTGACGGACCGTATTATGCAGGCGCCGAGCGCGGCCCATCTATTTGGTACCGACTATTTTGGCAGGGATATATTCAGCGTGGTCGTTCATGGCAGCCGGGATTCGCTCTTTATCGGTTTTGCCTCCGTCCTCGTGGGAGGGTTGATTGGCGGCACGATCGGAGCATTGTCCGGGTATGCAGGTGGCTGGGTGGATACCGTTCTGATGCGGTTGAACGATATTCTGATGACCATTCCGGGCATCCTGCTCGCATTGGCGATTGCCGGGGCTCTCGGTCCGAGCCTGTTCAATGTTGTGCTGGCGGTGGCAGTCTCCGCCATACCGGGTTATGCGCGGGTGATGAGGGCCCAGATTATGAGCATCAAGAACCGGACGTTCGTGAAGGCGGCCGGGTCCATCGGCGCTTCGCCGCTGCGTATTTTTTGGCGCCATGTGCTGCCGAACAGCCTGTCCCCCCTTCTGGTTATGGCAACCATCGGCATCGGAACCTCCATACTGACAGGGTCGGGGCTGAGCTTTCTCGGTCTTGGCGTGCTTCGCGAAGTGCCGGATTGGGGGACGCTGCTCTCTCAAGGCAGAGGATACCTCGCCGTTGCGTGGTGGATGTGCACCTTTCCCGGTCTTGCCATTACGGCATTCGTGCTGTCCGTCAATATTATAGGCGACCGGCTGAGAGATCATCTCGATCCAAAAAAAATCACGCAGCGATAGGAGGACATGGATGAGTAATTTACTGGATATTCAACAGCTGTCGGTTGATTTTAGAACCCGGCGGGGGACGATTCATGCGATCCGCGACGTGACGCTTTCGATAGGGGCAGGGGAGACGGTATGTCTGGTGGGCGAATCCGGGAGTGGCAAGACGGTGACGTCCAAAGCCATCATGCGCCTGATCGATCATGAGCATGGCCGGATCACGGGCGGTTCCCTGAGGCTTGGCGGGACGGATCTTGCCAGCCTGACGGAGGCCGAGCTGAGGCGTTATCGCGGGAAAAAAATGGCGATGGTTTTTCAAGAGCCCATGGCTGCCTTTGATCCCGTCTTTACCATTGGGCAGCAGATTGAGGAAACCATTCTGCAGCATGAGCGGGTATCGAAGCGGGAGGCGAGGGATCGTGCGGCCAGGCTGCTTGGACGGGTAGGCATTCCCGAACCGGAGCTGCGGCTGAAGCAGTATCCGGGGGAACTGTCCGGCGGGATGCTGCAAAGGGCGATGATCGCCATGTCCTTGTCCTGCGGGCCGGATCTTCTGATCGCGGACGAACCGACAACCGCGCTGGATGTCACGATACAAGCGCAGATTCTGCGCCTGCTGAAGGATCTGCAGCAGGAATTCGGCATGTCCATCCTGCTGATTACGCATGATCTGGGGATCGCGGCCGATATGGCGGACCGGATCGTGGTGATGTATGCGGGGGAGATCGTCGAATTAAACAACCTTGTTTCAACTAGCCACAGTAATATGCGTTTGCGTGGCATTAAACATTTCCAGCACCCATTTCATGATTCACTTTCTAAAAGCGATCGCAATTCTAACGAGAACTGCAACAATCAGCAATATTTCCGGAGTGCCTAATGGTGTAAGAAAATAAAGTTCGTTACTAAAAAGCTTGTTTCTATGGATTTTAAAGGTTTATTTTACAATCCATGTGTTGAGCAATTTTGTTAGTGTCGGTTTCTTTCGTTAGGGGCAAACAGGAAATGTAGAAAATAAAGTTTGTTATTGATATTTGCTTTTGTAAAAACAGAACCAAAAAATTGGAGCTGCCGCGGCAACTCCACAATATAAATAATCGTTGTTGTTGTTGTTCCTAGTCATTAATGATCTGGAAAAATACCTTTTGAGAGGGAAGTTTTCTTTTAAACCAATCATTATCATGTTTCATCATATAGTCATAGTTACTTTTTTCCAAGTGCTATCATTAGTTGGGTCCGGTTCAATACATTATTCTGGGCCATAACATCCATTATTTTCTCCCTGAGAAGATTTACCCGAGACTGAATATAACTTTCACTAGTGGATCATTCTGTTGGTGGTGCATATACTGTATTGTTGCTTTAAACAGAGCATCTAATTCAATGATCAGCCATTAACGTAAGCGTATTCAATCATATTCGCTAAAATCCTGAGTTCTTAAAATTAAGGAGAGATCATTTTGCAAACTGCACAGGTAACTATGGTTAGTATACCATTCCCAACAAAATGGGGTATCCGCGCTGATATAGCTGGTAGACCGATCGTTTGGGGAGAACTCATCATTAACTCTATTACTGATAACAGGGTAATTGGTACGATTAATTTTCGTGGTATGCCTATTCCAATTCATGGATCTTGGAATGAAAGCGCCAAACAAATCACATTTGATTCACCTTATGCCACATACTCCGGTAACTTAACTATATTTGACGATCCTCCGATTAGAATTCGACATTTTATTTTGAGTGGACGTCTTATTATGAAACCTCCCTCTCTACAAGCAGGTGAATATGGAACTTGGATTGCTACAACTGATATAAGTCTGAACGCATACCCCATTAGTGGAAATTCCTTGCCATACCAGTATACTGATCAATTGCCTCCTGTTGGAGTCTTTTTAACATCGAATATACTATATCAACTTCAGGAGCAGCATTTGGGGAGATTTCGGGGTTGAACAGACTTAAATGCTGATATGGCCCCGTCTTTCGCACCTTACAAAAGACGGGGAATACAGGAGTACTTTACCGGGCATTCGGAAATATTCGTTGCACCATCTCATTAAATTCCTCAACAAAACCTGCGACCGGCCGTCCTTCTTGCACATCCCTTACGTACGCATTGATTCGGTCAATGAAATCCGGATTGGTGGAAACATATACATTTTGGATGGTCGGATCGGTTTCCCTGACTTTGGAAGCGATTTGATCTTCAATCTCCCTGCTTAACTGGCTCTGCCCATCATCCAATACCGCAGCGACATAAGCATTTCTTTGTGTAACCACCACATTGGCTTGTTTCACTCCAGGGATCGACACTATTTTTTGCGCCGCTTGGTCTGCTACTAGAATGCGATTATCCGCAGGATTCGTATCCGTTTGTTGTTGTATTCGATCTATCCGATCTGTTCGATTTCCTTGTTGCCTCACCTCATTATTATCGGTACATCCCGTTGCAACGATCGGAAGCACCACAAATGTTAAGGCAATAACCATCTTCATGTATCTTTTGTTTACCATTGTAACCTTCTCCTTTTTCTGCTTAGTAGAATCCTTTTTATATTTCCCTTGGATTCCCCATATTATCCTTTTGGTTTTACGAACAATGCAGCCAAAAATGAAAAAATAATCGCTGCAGAAATTCCGGCACTGGTCACCTCAAAAATTCCGGTGATGACCCCGATCCAACCGTCGCTCTTTAATGCCTCAAGCGCACCGTGAACGAGCGCATTACCAAAGCTCGTAATCGGCACTGAAGCTCCCGCGCCGGCAAATTCAATTAACGGATCGTACCATCCAATTCCATCGAGAAACGCCCCCAACACAACAAGCAAGCTCATTGTATGGGCCGGTGTGAGCTTAAATACATCGAAACAAAATTGACCGAAGACACAGATTGCGCCGCCAACTAGAAATGCCCATACAAATATCATCACAAACTCCTCCCAGCTTCTATCGATACGGCATGAGCAATACAGGGGATGCTTTCCCCTTGTTGGAAGGAGATCGGGGATAGAAGCGCACCCGTGGCTACAACGAGGATTCGTTTTAATTCGCCCTTTCGCATACGTTTCAGCAAATGTCCATACGTAACAACCGCGGAACACCCACAGCCGCTTGCACCAGACTGAACCATTTGAGTTTCATAATCGTAAATCATCATTCCGCAATCGGAATATTCGGTTTGACCGATTGGGAAGTTATGTTTTTTAAACAATTTACAAGCGATTTCATAACCGATTTTAGAGAGGTCACCGGTTACAATCAGATCATAATAACCAGGTTCAATTTCCAAGTCGCGCTTCTGGTGCAGCTTCTGGTGCAGTTTCTAGTGTAGTTTCTGATATAGTTTCTGAAACTGTTTCTGAGACTGTTTCTGAAGTGGCTCCTGGTACAGTTTCTGGTACAGTTTCTGGTACAGTTTCTGGTGCAGTTTCCGAGGCTGCTTTCAAGGCGATTTCCAAAACTGTTCCAGGGGAAGCGTCGCAACCACGATGTGCTGATATAAGCTTTGGCATCGATGAGATGACGATTAAGAATAGCTTGGATATTCAGAAGCACAAGCATGATCCGTTCGTAGAATCCCCGGACGTGTTGTTTGCCGTCGAGAATCTCCGAAAGTATTATCCCGTGCATGGGGATGGCTTCGGCAGGAAGAAGCTGATCCGGGCCGTGGATGACGTAAGCTTCACGATTCGCAGGAGGGAAACCTTCGGGCTGGTTGGTGAATCCGGGAGCGGGAAATCCACGCTGGGCCGAGTGCTGCTGCAGCTGGAGCGGGCAACGGAGGGCAAGGTCCTGTTCGAAGGAGAGGACCTGACGAAGCTGGGAGGCACGGCATTGCGCAGGGCACGACGCCATATGCAGACGATCTTTCAGGATCCCTACGGGTCGCTTGATCCTCGCTGGAGGATCGGGGACAGTATTGCCGAACCGCTCTTGGTACACCTTCATCTGCCCGCATCGGCCGTGCAGGAGCGTGTCCATGAGCTGCTTGGTCTGGTCGGGCTTGACCCTTCGTGGGCGGATCGGTATCCCCATGAATTCTCCGGAGGGCAGCGGCAGCGCATTGGCATCGCCAGGGCCATCGCGCTGAACCCGCGGTTTATACTGGCTGATGAAGCGGTGTCCGCTCTGGACGTGTCGGTTCAGGCGCAGATAATGAATTTGCTGCAGGACTTGCAGCAGAGGCTAGGCCTGACCTATCTGTTCATCGCCCACGGCCTGCAAGTCGTTCGCCATCTATCCGATAGGATCGGCGTGATGTACCTTGGGAAGCTGGTCGAGATTGCCCCGAGCGAATCCCTGTTTCTCAGGCCGGCCCATCCGTATACGCGGGCGCTGATCGATTCGATACCGCAGGGAGCTCCGGGCGGAAGCCAGCCGACAGGCGGCATAGAGGGAGAGATTCCCTCTCCGGCGAATCCGCCTTCCGGCTGTCGGTTCCATACCCGCTGCCCGCTTGTAACCGCACGCTGCCGCGAAGAAGAACCGCCATTGCTGGTTCTGGAGAGCGGCCATTATGCAGCCTGTCATCATCCGCTGTGAGGATTATGGCGGCAGTCCACCCGCAGGGGGTTAATAAGATATGTCCATAAATACGGGCCATTTCCGGGCGAAGACTGGCAGCGGGCAGGCCGAGCTTCCATTCTGGCCGCTTTTGATCACGTTGTTTCTCGGATCGTTTGCCGGCATGTACCACGTCGTATCACTCAATGTGTCTCTCCCAGGTTTTATCGGCATATTCGATGCCGAGCTGAGCACGGTACAGTGGATGATTACCGGGTTCTCGCTGGCCTGCGGGATGATAACGCCGGTGAGCGGATACCTCGTGGACCGTTTCAGGGGCAGATCCATGTTCTTGTTGTCCCTTGCGGGAATTACGGCAGGTTCCATTCTGTGCGCGTTGTCATGGAACATCTATGCGCTCATCGGATTTCGCATGGTTCAAGGCTTGTTCTGCGGGCTGATTCACCCCATCTCCCTGACGATGATTTACCAGACGCTCCCGCGGGAAAGACAACCGCTTGCGGTCAGCGTATGGTCGTTCTCGACGGTGCTCGGCACCGCCATCGGCCCCTCGCTCAGCGGCTGGTTTCAGCAGCATGATTGGCGTTGGATCTTTCTGGTTACGGTGCCGATTGGAGCGGCTGCATGGATAGCCGGCCTGCTTCTGCTCCCATCCCGGTTTACCGCTGTTCGGAAAAGGCTGGATGTGGCCGGTCTTGTTCTAGCCACGGTAGGAAGTCTGGTCCTGCTGCTGCTTTTTGGCAATATACATGCATGGGGGCTGCAATCCCCTCTGTCATGGGGATGCTTGATCATAGGCAGTCTATGTGTGATGATGTTTGTCCGGGTTGAGCTGCGAACAAGTGAGCCGCTTCTGAATCTAAGATTGTTCCGCAATACTGCCTTTGCGATCAGCTTGGCTGTTTCGCTCATATTAACCTTCGCGCTCTATTCCGGTGTTTACTTCATCCCGCTGTTTCTGGAGGAAATCCAGGGTCTGTCTCCTTTCCAGGTCGGGTTGCTGTTCCTTCCGGCTGCGGCGTGCCTCACCATCGCTACCTTCCTGTCAGGGAGGTGGTATGCCTCTTGGGGACCAGCTCTGCTAATTACGCTGGGCAGCCTGATCCTGTTCGTCACGACCTTCCGATTCAGCAGGCTTCATATGGAAACGACGCTGATCACCGTCATGATCTGGATGTGTATCCGCAATGTAGGCTCCGGCCTGGCTATTTCCCCGGCAACAAGCGCAGCGATGGCAGCGGTCACGGAGCAGGAATCGGGCCATGCGTCGGCGCTGCTGAACTGGTTGCGGCAGTTGTTCAGCTCGATTTCGCTGGGCATGTTTACGTCACTGTTCTATGCGCGATTGAACGTGCATGAAGGCAGATTGTCTAACGCTACTTTAGGCGAAACCAAGGAGTGGCTGCATCGGATCATTTACACGAGGAGCATTGATGATGTGTTCCTGGTGGCAAGCGGGCTGGTTGCACTGGCCATCCCCTTGGCTCTTCTCCTCCGGCGAAGAAAGCAAACCTTGAAGGCTGCCGGCAGCTCAGCTATGCAAGAGCCATCGGCTTAACGTGCAACCCAGTCTTGTTTAGAAATTGTATAGTTCGGTCCTATATTCTAGTTCTATAGACTTATACAGCTGGAGTGATAGGATGACAGACGAGTATTTTGACGAGATGCGCAAGTTCGGCCACGAGGATGAGATGAGGTACCGGATATTGATGCGAGGGGTAAAGAACCTGCTGGAACAGCGAAAACGTGAAAAGTCCAAGCTGTTCAAAGTACTCCCGCATCGCCAAAGGAAAAAAGACCTGCGTGTAGGTAAATGGTCATGATGTGCCGCCAGCGAAGCAGACGTTAACAGTGGCAGACAAATCCTATGTTTAAGACTAATTCCAAATACAGTGACTGCCCTGATGGCTAGGGCGGTCTTTCTTTGTGTCGGCAAGTTTCCAGAACGCACGTTGTCGGTTGTTGTTTTCAAAAATGATCGATGAGTTAAAGCCGATACACTTATTCAGTCTCTCCGCCGTTCCGGCTGCCCTCATGTCTTGGTTTGCAAAGACCTGTTTTAGATAATAGCACCATACTGCGAGAATAGCCCAAATAAAAAAAGCCGGCTCCTCCCGCTTGAATGCGGAAGGGAGCCGGCTTAATTACATGTATGCTACACTGGTGCCAGTTCAGGGGCGGGTGGCGTAGTTGGTTGTTTTGGTTCCGCTGGTTCTTGCTTGACGGCTGAAGGCCTGCGCATGCCTTTTCCGCGCGGGACGCACATCGGGGTCCCGTACAACGGGTCCGGAATAATCTCGCACGGCAGTTGGAACACGGTTTGCATCAGCTCGGAATTAATGATTTCTCCCGGTGCGCCCTTGGCCTTGATGCTTCCGTCGCGAATGGCGACGATATGATCGGCATAGCGGCAGGCCAGATTGATATCATGCAGCACCATGACAATGGTCCGTTGCTCTTGAACATTTAATTCATACAGCAGATCGAGCACTTCGATCTGGTGGGTTAAATCCAGATAGGTGGTCGGTTCATCAAGCAAAATGAGCGGCGTCTCTTGTGCCAGCGTCATCGCGATCCAAGCCCGCTGGCGTTGGCCGCCGGATAACGAGTCAACCGTACGGTCAGCCAGTTCAGTCAAACCTGTGGATGCCAGCGCCGCCGCGACGGCTTCCTCATCCTCGCGTGACCATTGACGAAGCCAGCTCTGGTATGGATAGCGTCCTTGCTTTACCAGCTGCATGACTGTCAATCCTTCCGGGGCGGTAGGTCCCTGAGGCAAAATTGCGAGCTTACGCGCCACGTCCTTCGTGGACAAGCTTGCGATATCGGCTCCATTCAGTACAACCGAGCCGCGCTGCGGTTTCAGCAGCCTGGCCATGGAGCGCAGCAAAGTGGATTTGCCGCAGCCGTTGCTGCCGATAAACACGGTGATTTTACCTATTGGCACGGTTAAATCCAGATTTTCGAATATAAAGTCTCCCCCATAGGACAGACCCAATCCCTTTGCTTCCAGCGTATTCATGACGCCAGCTCCTTTCGGTTCTAGAATCGATTGCGGTTACGATACAGCAAGTAGAGGAAGAACGGCGCGCCGATCGCAGCGGTGAATACACCTGCCGGCACGTCTCGCGGCAGAAATGCCGTCCGTGCTACCAGGTCGGCGACAAGCAGTAGAATCGCACCGATCAGGGCGCTGACCGGCAGTACGCTTCCGAAGTTGGGGCCTACCAGCCTGCGGGCCATATGGGGTGCCATCAGTCCGATGAAGGCGATGGCGCCGCCGATCGAGATGGCAGCTCCGGCCAGAGTTACACTGAGTCCGATTAGGATCAGACGCTGCTTCTGAACCTGCGCGCCTGTGCTGCTGGCAACGTCGTCTCCTAAGGCTTGAATGTTCACATTGCGGGCCTGCAGCCAAGTAAGCGGTAGAAGTACGGCTACCCAAGGCAGCAGGGTCATAACGTCCTTATCCCAGGACATACCGTAAATGCTGCCTGCCATAAAAGTAAGGGAGCGGTCGGCCAGCTGCAGCGGTCCGGATATGATCAGCATGTAGGAGATCGATTTGATGGCAGCCGATACTCCGATCCCGATTAGGACGAGCCGCAGCGGCGATACGCCATTTTTCCAGGCTAGCACGTACAATAGACCGGTAATGAAAAAGGCACCAAGGATGGCGAATAGCGGCATCCAATGGATCGATACGGTGCCCGTAAATATGAAGATGAAGAGAACCGCCCCAAGCGATGCTCCCTCCGTTATGCCGATGACATCGGGGGAGGCCAGGGGATTGCGGATGACGCCCTGCAGAATAGCTCCCGCCACCGCGAGAGCGGCGCCGATCAGCACGGCGATAATAATTCGAGGCAGCCTTAGCTGCATGACGATGACCTGCTCCATGGGCGGAGCATCGCCGAACAATGCCTTTATGACATGAAGCGGCGAAACAAACTGGCTTCCTGTTCCTGTGCTAATAATCATGGCGGCGATGCAAAGCACGAATAGGATTAGGCATACCCATAGTGTTCTTCTCTCCAGCATAAACGATACTTTCGCGTTCCTGGAGCGGAATATGCGGTGTTTACTCATTGTGCTCGTCTTCCTTTCCTGGCTATGTACACGAAGAACGGCACGCCGATGATTGCAGTCATCACGCCGACAGGGACTTCCTTCGGCATGGCAATGTATCTGGAGCCGAGATCGGCCGTCACCAGCAGGAGTGCGCCAAACACCGCACTGTAAGGTAGTATCCACCGATAATCATTTCCTATTAAATACCGAACGATATGAGGGATGATGATCCCCACGAATGCGATGGGTCCCGCCGCCGCTACGGAGCCGCCGGCCAGCAGGATGACGGCTGCAGCAGCTAACAGCTTGATGAGTGCGGTTTTTTGCCCGAGGCTCTGAGCGATGTCGTCTCCCATGGAGAGGGCGTTCAGATGCCGTCCCAGCAGCAGCGCAGCCAGCATGCCAACGGCCATGTACGGCCATACGGCAGTTAGCTGGTTCAAATCGCGTCCGGCTACCGAACCGACCAGCCATACCAGCACCTGATCAAACATTTTGCCGTCGGAGAGCATTAATCCTTGGGTCAGGGAGTGGAAGAAAGCGGCCATGGAAGCTCCTGCCAAGGTGATTTTGACCGGCGTCATGCCGTCCCTGCCGATGCTGCCGAGGAAGAATACGATACCGCCGCTGACGGCGGCTCCGATCAACGCGACCCAGGTAAGGGACTGAAGTCCGCCAATGCCCAGCCAGCCCGATGCCAGAATAATGAAGAAAGCCGCGCCGGAGTTCACGCCAAGCGTGCTTGGCGACGCAATCGGATTGCGCGTGATGACCTGCATGAGCGCACCCGCAACCGCAAGGCACGCCCCCACGGCGACGGCAATGAGCGCTCGAGGAAGCCTTGCCGTGAGAATAATCAGATGTTCGTTGCTTCCGTTAAAGTGAGTGAACGATTCCCATACCTGATAAAGAGGGATGTTCGTTACTCCGAATGCGATGCTGCCCATGACGGCAGCGGCCAGCGCCAATAGCGATATCAATAGTCCGAATACGCGCATATATGCTCACTTTCTTAAGTCCATGAATAATTAAGTTCATATGAATTTTAGGTGAAGGGACGGTATCTGTCAATGAGCTTGATAATCATTCTCACAAATATATTGATATTTTTCACGAAACCCTTTATAGTTTTGAATCAGTGATTGATAATGGTTTTCAAATAGCGGGATATGACACAAGGGGGATTTAGATAGGAATGGGAACAGGAATGGCAAAGAAACGGGCAAGAGGCCTCAAGTTTAGCTTGCTGGCTCTGATCATGATCATGATTCTTGCGGGGTGCGGAGCAAGCCCGGCGCAAGAAGGGACAAGCAACGCGGGCGGCGACACGACGAATACCGCAGAGGGCAACAGCGGCGCTGCTGCCGGCGGCGAATCGTATGAAGTTACGCATGCCATGGGGACGGAAACGATCAAAGGAACGCCTCAAAAGGTCGTCGTCCTCACGAACGAAGGAACCGAGGCGCTTCTGGCCTTGGGCGTGAAGCCGGTAGGTGCCGTTAGATCCTGGACGGGGGATCCTTGGTATCCGCATATTAAAGACCAGATGGAAGGCGTTACCGTTGTCGGGGAAGAGAGCCAGCCGAACATCGAGCTGATCGCGGGTCTGCAGCCTGACCTGATCATCGGCAACAAGATGCGTCAGGAAAAAGTATACGAGCAATTGAAGGCGATCGCGCCGACTGTTTTTGCCGAGGATCTTCGCGGCGAGTGGCAGAACAATTTTGAACTGTATGCCAAGGCGCTGAACAAAGTGTCGGAAGGCGAAGAACTCTTGGCAGCCTACGACAAGCGGATCCAGGAGTTTAAAGAGAAGGCCGGCAGCAAGCTTGACGAAACCGTCTCCGTGGTTCGTTTCATGGCAGGCAAGACCCGGGTGTACCATACCAATACGTTCTCGGGCGTTATTTTCGATAAAATCGGCATCGCCCGCAACGACATGACCAAGAATGCCAAGGACGATTTCGTGGACGAGATCACGAAGGAACGTCTGCCTGAGGTGGAAGCCGACAGACTGTTCTATTTCACTTATGAGACAGGGGATGGCGGCGCCAACCAGACCGAGCAGGAATGGATCAACGATCCGCTGTGGAAGAACCTGAACGTTGTGAAGAACGGTCAAGCCCACAAAGTGGATGATGCGATCTGGAATACGGCAGGCGGCATCCTGGCGGCCAACCTGATGATCGACCAACTGCAGGAGTTTTACGGCATTCAGTAAGGAATGAAGACGGATGCTGAAGGCTAGTATCATCGTATAGCGGAAGATGCTAGGAAAAGTTAAAAAAGGAGGCATCCCTCAAGATCTGAGATCTTTTGGGATGCCTCCTTTTTTAACATCGCGCGTCGCCAGTACCGCAACGTCGAAGTACCGCCGGTATGCAGCTGCATGTCACATCGCTCGCCAGTACAGCCTAACCAACTCCGGGCATCATGCCGCTAACCATGACCTGTTAACGGACACCAGTTCCCTTATTTCCCTGATTAACCCCCGATTCTCAGATCAAACGGACATAGGATCCCTTATTACCGCAATAGACTGTCCTTTTGCCATCATATTCTATGAATAACGTATCTGGTGTCCGTTAGCCATCAAAAATTACGCCTATTCAGCTAAATAACGTATCCTCAGTCCGCTAGTCCTCGATCAGTAGCACCAAGACCAGTAGTAGCACAAAGACCAGTAGTAGCACAAGACCAGTAATAGCACCAAGACCAGTAATAGCATCAAGACCAGTAGTCGCACAAGACCAGTAATAGCATCAATACCAGCCAGTCACCAAGGTACTCGTTAACGGACACCAGATCCCTTATTTCCCTGATTAACCCTCGATTCTTAGATCTAACGGACACAGGATCCCTTATTACCGCAATAAACGGTCTATTTGCCGTCATATTCTATGAATAACGTATCTGGTGTCCGTTAGCCATCAAAAATTACGCCTATTCAGCTAAATAACGTATCCTCAGTCCGCTTGTCCTCGATCAGTAGCACCAAGACCAGTAGTCGCATCAAGACCAGTAGTCGCATCAAGACCAGTAGTAGCATCAATACCAGTAGTCGCACCAAGACCAGCAGTCGCACAAGACCAGTAATAGCACCAAGAACAGTAATAGCATCAATACCAGTAGTAGTACCAGGACCAGTAGTAGCACCAACTATATACCGGATTCTACCTCTAACCCAAAGCTACTCTAAGTTATGGTGTTCTAAGTTGTTTTGGTCGGCGCCATCCATGCACACCCCTGGGACACCGAATCCACCCATGTCCTCCCTGTAATAACGCTCGCTTCACGGTAACTTTTTACGACATCTTCACCACGATCTCCGCCCCTGCAACATAGGTCATCGCTTGGATGTATTCCGGGTCTTGGGCACGCTGTTCCATTTCCACCGGAGTGAGGTCCTCCATTCGTGTCTGTACCCACCATAAGTTGCCGAACGGGTCCCGTACCCGTCCCACCCGATCGCCGAAGAACAAGGTCGTTGGCTCCGTCACCGAGACCGCTCCTGCGGCCAGCGCTTGCCGATACACGTCATCGCAATCCTCAACATACAAACGGAGGTATGCCGGGCTATCCGGCCATTCCGGCTTTGCGTCAAACATCATGACGACGGCATCCCCGATTCGCACCTCGGCATGGCCGATGACACCATCGCCAACATAGACGCGGGCTAACTCTTCGGCCCGAAAAGCCTGCTTGAGGAAATCGATCAGCGCTGCGGAGTTTCTTGAGATGATCCACGGCGTCACGGAGGTGTAGCCATCCGGAATGGGTTTAACCGTTTTCAGTCGGTACGTCATAAATACGCTCGCTCCTTTAAATTTCATTTATTTGAATTGTGCTTATGCACTCATTATGCGGGGGCATATATGACAGCCGAGCGTCAGTGTTTCCGGAATGAGTTTGGGGTAGCCTGCGTTTTTATCTTGCGAAAAGACAGCCGCCACCGTACATCGTCACAATCACGCGGTCGGAGGAAGGTCGAGCTTGAGGTTCCGTCCACAAACTGTTAACGTTTGACACCACCCCCAAACCTATGTACAGTATTAGACAAAAGAATAGGAAGTCCACTAGGGGAGCCGTTGGCGGCTGAGACAAGAGCGTATCTTGGACCCTTTGAACCTGATCTAGTTCGTACTAGCGTAGGAAAGTGGAGCCTTCGAATATGAGGTCTCGGTGCGTTTTTTTGGCGCACCCGGGCTTGTTGACGAAGCCGCTCCAGTTTTCGGGGCGGCTTTTTAGCGTTGTCTGAAAAGTCGTGTCTTACGGACTTCCTGCTCTTCAATATGTTGGAGGTGGGGACAAAGATGCGTTTCACGCAAGAGCTCCGTCAGCAGGCGGGAGGCATTTTTCAAGCAATCTTCGATCATCCCTTCGTAACAGGCATTGCCGAGGGGAATCTGGAGCGGGAGCAGCTGATTCACTATGTGAAGCAGGATTTTGAGTATTTGAATGCCTACATGCGGATATACGGAATAGCCATATCCAAATCGATCAGCCGTGAAGAGATTGCGGCCTTTAACGAACAGATTTCATTCATTCTGCACAGCGAGGTGCACCCGCATCAGAATTTTTGCGCAGCCGCCGGGGTGACCTATGAAGAGCTTCAAGGATATCCGCTGGCTCCGTCCGCGCATCATTACATCCGTCATATGCTGACGGTGGCGCATGAGGGTAGTTTGGGGGAGATTATGGCCGTACTGCTGCCATGCCCATGGACGTACCTGGAGATTGGCCGCAAGCTGTTGAATGAGGTGAAGCCGGATGCCTCCCATCCGTTTTACGACTGGATTTCTTTCTACGGAAACCGGGGGGAAGACGCAACAGCCAAGTTCCGCGACCGTGTCGATGCATGGGCGGAGCGTGCAACGACAGCCGAGCGGGAACGGATGAGGGAGCATTTCATGCTGAGCTGCCAGCTGGAGTATCTGTTTTGGGACATGGCTTATAAGCAGGAGGAATGGCCGGTGCAGCTGGAAGCTGCCGTGCTGTAAAGAGCGATGTTCGCAAGCACATGGAATTCCATTATAGCGAAGAGAGGCTGATATAAATGCATTCATGGGAAAAAGAGGTTTCGGCGCTTTTAACGAAGGTACAGCAGACGAGCCCCCTCGTTCACAATATGACGAACGTGGTGGTTACGAATTTTACGGCTAACGGCTTGTACGCGCTGGGCGCGTCGCCGGTGATGGCTTACGCGCCGGAGGAAGTGGCGGATATGGCCGCCATCGCGGGCGCGCTCGTATTGAACATCGGCACGCTGAACCGCGAGCTGGTGGATGCGATGATTATCGCGGGGCAATCGGCGAATGCCCATGGCGTGCCGGTGCTGCTGGACCCGGTCGGCGCGGGAGCGACCCGTTTTCGGACGGAGTCGGCGCTGCGGATCCTAAGCGAGGTGAAGGTTTCGCTCGTGCGCGGAAATGCGGCTGAAGTCGCTCACCTTATCGGGGAGGACCGCGAGATCAAGGGCGTAGACGCAGGCAATAGCGCAGGCAGCAATCATGCCGAGCTGGCCGTGCGGGCGGCGCGCGAGTTAGGCACGATCGTGGCCATTACCGGTGAAGAGGACGTGATTACCGATGGAACGGAAGTGCGCATCATTACCGGAGGGGATGCTCTGCTTACGAAGGTGACCGGCGCAGGCTGCCTGCTGACCTCGGTGCTGGGTGCCTTTGCCGCGGTGGAAGCAAACCTGCTGCTTGCAGGTACGGCGGGTCTGGCCTTCTATGGGGCCGCGGCGGCGAAAGCTGCTGAGCGAACGGCAGATCTGGGACCGGGAAGCTTCCAGATAACTTTCCTGGACGAGCTGGCGAAGCTTCATCCAGGATCGCTGGAAGGGTATGCCGCTGTGCTGGAAGCGGGAGCGGCGGCTGCCGGAGGCACGCGATGAGCGAGGCTCGCATACCCCGTGCCCTGACGATTGCCGGGTCTGACAGCGGTGGCGGCGCCGGCATTCAGGCCGATCTGAAAACCTTCCAGGAACTCGGCGTGTACGGCATGTCGGCGATTACCGCGATCACGGTGCAGAATACCTTGGGGGTTCACGGCGTATATCCGCTGCCACCCGAAGCAACTGCGGGGCAGATTGAAGCGGTTGGCTCGGACCTCGGAGTAGATGCATTGAAGACGGGCATGCTGTTCAACGCCGAGATCATTCGGCTGGTTGCTGACCGGATTCGGGCATTCGGCTGGGGGAAGGTCGTTGTCGATCCCGTGATGATCGCCAAGGGCGGAGCGGAGCTGCTGCAAAGCGAAGCGGTGCAGGCTTTAAGAGAAGATTTGCTGCCGCTGGCGTTGATTGTCACCCCCAATATACCGGAGGCCGAAGTATTGGCGGGGATGCGAATCCGCACGATGAACGATCGCAAAGAAGCGGCGAGACGTATTCATGCTCTTGGGCCCAGGATCGTAGTGATCAAAGGCGGTCATGACGAGGGAATCCTTGGAAGCGATGAAGGTACGGATCATGAAAGAGACAGGGGACCGGCTATAACGGCGGGTATGCAGCAGGAAGAGTTGCCTCAGTCCGATAGGACGCACGGTCAAATGAGAACTGCCATGCCTGCTGGGGAGTATAGGGGGGGCCGTTCGCTCTTTTCCAACGATGACGGTAATCCCGACAGTCCTCCGGTCATCGACCTCGTATACGATGGTACGGCCTTCACAGAATTATATGGCAAACGAATTCATACCGTTCATACGCACGGTACCGGCTGTACCTTCTCTGCGGCCGTTACCGCAGGCCTGGCCCAAGGTCTGAGCGCATTGGATGCGATTCAGAGCGGGCGCATATTCATCCAAGCGGCCATTGAGGACGGCTTAAACCTGGGGCACGGACAGGGCCCGACCAATCATTGGGCATACAATCGCCGCCGTCAGGAGGTGCTGCGATGACGGGCAGAGTGGCACCCGAGATGATGAGACGGCATCTGCGGATGTACCTCGTGCTCGGCAGCGTGAACTGTATCGTCGAGCCAAGCTTGGTCGTGCAGGAAGCACTGGCTGGAGGCGCAACCATGGTCCAGTTCCGTGAGAAGGGACACGGTGCGCTTGTCGGCGAACCGATGATTCATCTGGCTCGCCGGATTCAGGATCAGTGCCGCCAAGCGGGCGTGCCCTTCATCGTCAATGACGATGTAGAGCTGGCACTGAAGCTGAACGCAGACGGCGTGCACGTCGGCCAGGACGACGAATCCGCGGCTTCCGTCCGCGAGCGAATCGGCAACCGGATTCTCGGTGTTTCCGCCCACACGGTGGAGGAAGCGCGGCGCGCCATCCTCCACGGTGCTGATTACCTTGGCATCGGGCCGATCTATCCGACCCGCTCGAAGGATGATGCCAAGACTGCGCAAGGCCCAGCAATTCTCCGTGAGCTTCGCGAAGCTGGAATCCACCTGCCGATCGTTGGGATTGGCGGGATTACCGTGGAGCGCGTGGAGGAAGTGATTGGAGCGGGTGCGGATGGCGTCGCGGTGATATCCGCCGTGACGGGAGCGGAGTCGGCGAGGGAGGTAGTGGAGGCTATTGTAGATAAGTGCTTCAGGTAGTTGGATGTTTTCATGAGAAAGGATTTTTACAATTAATAGAACTTACTATAAAAAAAGAGTGTCGAAATTTTTCGACACTCTTTACAACTATAGGGTGAATTTTATTAGTTTAAGTGTTCTGCTTTTCCTTCTACATACCATTCTTTTGATCCATTTGAGTTCTTCGTTTTCATGTTAATAACAATATAAGAGCCATCATACTTCTGCCAAAACTGCTTGGCTTCCGTTAACTCGGAGTTTATTAGAATAGCAGGCATGTAATCCCCTACTTCTAGGTTTGCTCTTCTTTCTTCGCCATAAAATGCATCAATAAAAGACGATTTCTCTTCTGATTTGAATTTTGAATATAATTTATCTTCAATCTCGATGGAGCTTATCATATTCCATTCGCTTAAGTCTTGTTGTGTTGTCAATGTCACGGATTTAATTGAATGATTTAGGATCGTTTCTTTCCCTAAATTCCATGAAGAAACAAGTTTGTTTTCTACGTTTTTAATATATTGTTGTTCTTCTTGACTTTCTGTATTAAAAGAGAAGATGTTTGTTAATGAGTCACTCGCATAAACACTAGAACCTGATATAGCAAATGCTAGACCGAGAGTTATTATAGCAGTTCTTTTTTTTACCTTCATTAAGATGCTTCCTCCTTTAGTCATCATTTGTTTTTTAGTATATTTACTGAACCCGAATTAGTTACATCACTGCCAGTAAGAGGCGAAAGGCGAGAATTCCAATTCATAACATAAAATCCGAATGTTTTATGTGTACAGCTTGAGATATTAGCTGCCGCGCTTCTTAGACCGGAAGGACGATAAAGATCATCGATATCATAGCTCGATCCTAAGTATGTTCCGTCACGGTATAATTCCATGTAAGCAGAAACCGAGCTTACTTTCTCATAGGTACTTTCATATATTCCGCCATCAACATACCAATCAGAAAAATTGTTATGGCACGTTCTCAAATATATATCTGGCGATGCATTTGATTTTAATGCAAAAGCATGCGGTGAGAAAAGAGACAGCGTGAGCATGAAAGCAAGAACAGATAAAACGGCCGGTTTAAATAGTTTTTTGAGCATAATTTAATTTGATTCTCCTTAATATTAGTCTAAGCATAAACCTAATATAAAGAAATAATTTATTCACTCCCTTTTTTGTATAATTTTAGGAATATACTAACACTAATATAACATTTGCAATATATATATTTAATGGGACTTTTTAACTAAAAATAACAATCAATCCCAATTATTTAATATGTCTTTTTTCGTCGAAAATAATTATGTTAGAAGTTCATTTTAGAAATTTTAGCCTAAAAGTTTAGAATGAGCTGATATAATTCTACAATTTTCGTCATTATAAGTAGTGTGTTGTGTTGAGAGGTTACTGGGCGTGACCGCGGGCCTTGCTTATCTCTCCACCGTTATCGCGGGACTGTTGGCACTCTTGGCAGCGACGTTATTATATCCGTCTATTTTGGAGAGGTTAGCGGTCTGGTCAATTCCTACACCAATCCGGAAGAGGCGCTGTTGAAACCTTTTTTAAGGTGGAAATGCCGCCTGTATTCGAGGTCATAACCGCTCTCCTGCTTGCCTTTACGTTGGGACTCGGAGCGACTGTAATCAAGGGACAGGCCTTGCAGAAGGTCACGGTTGAATTCCGAGAGATTATTGAGAAGCTGATCGCCTCGGTCATCATTCCGCTGCTGGCATATCATATCTTCTGCTTGTTTGCATACCGTGGAGGAAGCGCGGCGCGCGATTCTCCACGGCGCCGACTATCTTGGCATCGGGCCGATCTATCCGACCCGCTCGAAGGATGATGCCAAGACTGTGCAAGGCCCAGCCATTCTCCATGAGCTTCGCGAAGCTGGAATCCACCTGCCGATCGTTGGGATCGGCGGGATTACCGTGGAGCGCGTGGAGGAAGTGATTGGAGCGGGTGCGGATGGCGTCGCGGTGATATCCGCCGTGACGGGAGCGGAGTCGGCGCGGGAAGTTGTAGAGGCTTTTATAGGTAAGATACGATGTACGACCGAAAGAATTTCTTAAGATGTAAGAGGGATTAAAATCGGATCATGAAACAAGGGGGCCGACTTCTGCGGCACCCTTGTTTTGTTTACGTCGGATTTTAGAATACTGTATATGCTCAGCTTTTCCGTCAATATGCCATTTCTTTTGATCCACTCTCGTGTAACCTCCCAGATCAGTTTGCCATAGAGACCCGGATATGATATACGTAGGACAATGCACCCGCTCTACGATGAGTGAGCACTCCCATTAAGTTGAATAGGGGATCGGAATGAATAATAGGCAAAAAGAGATTTTTCGCAATTTGTTAATGGAACCGAACCGGCTGTGGCTCGTTCAGGATCTGGCGGATCAGACCGAGTGCTCGGAGAAGACGATCCGAAACGATCTGAAGGTGATTGAAGAATATATAGCTAAGCACTCCAGCGGCCATCTGGTGAAAAGGCCGGGACTTGGCGTCTATCTGGAGATCGGGGAAGCGGATCAGGCTGATTTATTCCGCCGCTTGTATTCCAACGAGAGTACCGCCGAGGATGAATCCGATGAGGAAAGGGTGCTGCACCTGGCATATCGGCTCTTGATGAACGCGAAGCCCGTAACCCTGCAGAACCTGGCTTCACCGTTTTACGTGAACAAGGCGATTATCCGTCGGGATATGGAAAAGATTGAGGGCTGGCTGCGGAGCTTTGATCTGAGCTTAATGACGAAGCAGCGAGTAGGCTTCATGATTGAGGGCTCGGAGAAGAACAAACGGATGGCGCTGGCGCGGTTGAACCAATTGATCAACCGTCCGGAATTGACGGGACAGATGATGCGTAACCAGTATGAACCGCACGAGATCGCAGCCGTATACAATGAGTTGAAGGCGCTGCAAAAGCGGCACCAGCTCCGTTTCACCGATGAAGCCTTTGAAAGCCTGATGCTGCATATACTGCTTATGGTCAAACGGACCAAGCTGGGACAGCCGATTTCGCTCTCTGCTAAGGACATAGCGTTTCTGGAGAATAAAGCGGAATTTGCATGGGCGATAGACTTTTTGAAGCAGCTGCAAAAATTGTTCGCCGTCCCTTTTTCCAAGGAAGAAACCGCTTATCTAACCCTGCACCTGCTTGGCGGGAAGTTCCGATACACGCAGGAGGATGGAAGTGCCCGGCGGGGCGATCTGGCAGACAGCCACCCCCTGCTGCCACAGTTGGTTGAGCAACTGATTCGGCGGATGTCGGAGCTGAATATGATCCCATTTTCCAAGGACCCGGTATTATTGAACGGGTTGAAAGTGCATTTGTACACGACCATGAACCGTCTTCATTATGGTCTGGCTGTGTCCAATCCGATGCTGGCCGAGATCAAAAAGATGTATCCCTATATGTTCGATCGCGTCATCATGGCCCTGGAGGAGGTAGGGGGAGCGCTCCAACTGTACTTTCCAGAAGAGGAGGCCGCGTATTTGACTTTGCATTTTCAGGCGTCCGTAGAACGGCTTCACCAGAACGAAAGCCACCCTCAGAAGGTCATAATCGTGTGTCATATGGGCGTTGGGATGTCCCAATTGCTTCTCGCGAAGGTGGAACGAAGATTCCCGTCCGTGCATGTAGAGACAACGATGTCCAAAGCGGAAGTTGAGGATTATCTGGCAGCTCATGAGGTGGATCTTGTCATTACGACCGTTGATCTGCCCGAGTTAAAAACACCTCATATCCTCGTTTCCCCTCTGCTCGAGGCCAGTGACGAGCGGAAGCTGGAGCAAGCGATCCGGGGGCTCGATGAGCCGGACGGCAGGGCGGCTGAGGAATCGGTCTTTTTGAAATATACGACGCCTTTTCTCATCTTTCCTCAGCAGGAGGTCGAGCGTCCAGAACAGTTGATCTCCAAGTTTGCGCAGATGCTGGTGGACAAAGGATATGTCCAGGCAGGATATACGGAAAGTGTGCTGGATCGTGAGAATATGTCTGCTACGACGATTGGAGGAGGCATTGCCATCCCTCATGGCAGCTCGGAGCGGGTTACACAGTCCTGCATCGTTGTTATTACTTTAAAGCAGCCGATTACCTGGGGAACCGAGAAGGTAGAGCTTGTGTTCTTACTTGCTATCAAGCATGATGAGCGGAAAGAGATGCGGCAGCTGTTCAGGGAATTGTCACGGATCAGTGAGCAGCCGGCATTGGTCAGTGCATTGTCTAAGGAGACGGACGCGATACGATTGCTGAATACGTTAAAAGGGTAAAATTAGTAGTAGAGGTTGTTCAAAAAGTCCGCTTTTGATAAGAAAACCTCTTATCGAGGCCACTTCAAGGATGAGCGACCGCGATGCATAGGTAGGTTTTCTTGCGATATAGAATTTCATCAGTTCCACTGATAACTCATAAATTCTATATCTAACACGAAGCGAATCAGGAAGCAGCTCGGCATCGAATCTTGAATTCAGCCGGGCCTAAGCAGATGCTTTCGAAGCATGTTTCCTGCGGAAACATTTCAGGTGCTCACGTACCCAAAACGTACGCTCCGCTCCTGACGTCCCTAGCTTCATCCAACTGAAGCGTTTTGAAAAAACGCACATCGGAAGCATAAGCCTCGGTGCTGAAAATCGACCTTTTTGAACACGCACTATTTCAAACTGTGATGATGAAGCAGGACGGTATACCGTCCTGCTTTTTACATTTTTTTGGGGTCCCGCGTAAAGTATTTGGATTAAGCATATAGGCTCCACTTTGTGGGGATATTTGTTTGCGAAATAAACCTGTTTTTCCGGAAGTTCCGGTAAAAAGTTCATCCGATAACAGCGTTTTCAGCATGTACACTATAAATGTAAGCGGGAACATGACAGCGAAGGAGAATGACGAACATGAAAATATTAGCGATTACTTCATGTCCTAACGGAATTGCACATACGTATATGGCCGCTGAGAATCTGCAGAAGGCAGGCGCGAAGCTTGGCGTTGAGATGAAAGTGGAGACCCAAGGCTCCATCGGCGTGGAGAACCAATTCACGGAGCAGGATATCCGCGAAGCCGATGGCATTATTATCGCAGCGGATAAGACGGTGGTGAAGGACCGGTTTGTGGGTAAAAAACTGCTTGTCGTTGGGGTGCAGGATGGTATCCGTCGTCCAGAAGAGCTGATCCAACGGATGATGGAAGGGGATGTGCCCGTCTATCAGGCACAATCCAAGTCGGCTGAAGCTATGACGGGAGAGAACAAACCTAAACAAAATCCGATCTATCGCCACTTGATGAACGGTGTATCCTATATGGTGCCGTTTATCGTGATCGGTGGGCTGCTCATCGCAATCGCCCTGACGATGGGCGGCGTGAAAACGCCGGGTGGTCTGGTTATACCGGAAGATTCCATCTGGAAAACGATTGAGAGTATCGGCGCGGCTGCGTTTACCTTCATGGTTCCGATCCTTGCCGGATTTATCGCCATGAGTATTGCGGACAGGCCGGGGCTTGCACCAGGTATGGTCGGCGGGTTCATTGCTGCGAACGGCAGCTTTTATGGAAGTGAAGCAGGAGCTGGATTCATCGGGGGGATTATTGCCGGTTTCCTGGCGGGATATGTCGCACTTGCTATTAAAAGGATCAAGGTTCCTCGGTCGCTGCAGCCGATTATGCCCATTATCGTTATCCCGGTACTGGCTTCACTGGTTGTAGGATTAATCTTCGTCTTTGTGATTGGCGCTCCGGTTGCGGATCTGTTTGAAGCGTTAACCGTCTGGCTCGCGGGAATGCAGGGTACTAGTTCGATTCTGCTCGCGCTTATTCTGGGCGCGATGATTTCTTTTGACATGGGGGGGCCCGTGAATAAGGTTGCGTTCCTGTTCGGCTCGGCCATGATCGGTGAAGGCAACTATGAAATTATGGGCCAAATTGCCGTTGCCATCTGTGTTCCTCCGATTGCCATGGGACTGGCGGCCATGATGAACAAAAGGAAGTTTACGCCTGCGGAACGCGAAGCTGGAAAAGCGACATTTACGATGGGATTGTTCGGTATTACCGAAGGAGCGATTCCATTCGCGGCGCAAGATCCTCTACGCGTCATTCCGAGTATCATGGTCGGTTCCATGACGGGTTCGGTGATTGCCATGCTGGGCAGTGTCGGTGACAGCGTAGCCCATGGCGGCCCGATTGTAGCCGTGCTCGGTGCCGTGGATCATGTGTTGATGTTCTTCATAGCGGTCATGGCCGGTTCAGCCGTATCGGTTATCATGGTGAGCCTGCTCAAGAAAGATGTTGCAGCTGTGACTCCGGCAGTTGTTGGAGAAGGAGCAGAAGCGATAGAGAATCCTGCCGTAGCAGGTGAATCGTCGACAGTAGACGCGGCTGCACCCGTGGCTGCGGATTCAGCTGAAGTGGATTCAACCGTGATCCATAATGGTACAGCAACGGAAGTTTCTGCTATCCGCGTTGAGAAATTGACGGATATTGTGACACCGGATCTCATTAACCTGAATCTGGTCGGAACAACACAGGATGCTGTCATCGACGAAATGATCGGTGTATTGGAGCGGAATGGGGCGATCAGAGCCGACGGAGATTTTAAACAGGCCATATTAGCCCGGGAGCAAGAAAGCTCCACCGGCATCGGCATGAATATTGCGATTCCTCACGGTAAATCGGATGCTGTCCTGAAACCAAGCGTGGTTTTTGGCATCCAGCAGGATGGCGTCGACTGGAAGAGTCTGGACGGAAGCGAAGCCAAACTGATCTTTATGATTGCCGTGCCGCGTAATAGTAAACAGAATGCGCATTTGAAAGTGCTGCAAATGTTGTCCCGCAAGCTGATGGACGATGATTTCAGGGAAGCGCTCTTGGCGGTGACAACCAAAGAAGAGGCATATCGATTGCTCGATCAGGTGCATTAATTCAAGAGACTGAGTGAATTCATCTAGACCAGCCCCGCACAGAAATGAGCGGGGCTGGTTTTATACGTTTCTCGGCTTGCTTCCGCAAAATCCACGGATTTGCTTGTCAGCCGGCGCCATGCTAATCGCTTTCAGAGCAATAACTCCATGGCTGCGCGTTCTTTATCCGCAATCTCGAGCAATAGGTTGGACGCCTGCTGTAGCTCCTGGGTGTTACCTGATCTTCCCGCACGGTCGATCGCTGCGGAGACACTGGCCCACATTGGCGCGATCTCCGTAAACAAAAGGTAGGCTTGTTCGATTCTCGGGTCTTTCAACCGATCGGCGCATTCCTTCAAGTAATCCCGATACAGATTCCGAAACAAAGCACCGCCGGTTCCCGCACGCTCCATCAGCAATGCGGTCAGGCATAAATCATGTTCGAAATGGTTGCTGCGGGAAGGCCACTTCAGGATCTCTTTGCTCATTTTTACAATGCCTTTATTCCCGATATTGCGAATGGGCGGGTTCAAATAGTCATGTGCATTCTTGGTCAAGGATTCGCGTAATGCGGGAACAAGCGGCGGTAAGGCGTCGATGGGCTCGAGCGTAAAAGAGCGATTTCGGGAACTCATGGCACCCTTTGCGTTCCTGGCTGATGCCAAGCTTGTCAAACGCGTCTTCACCAGCCCGCCCTGTTGCCTGGTATCTGCCATGTAGGCATATTCGTCATCCACGCCGTATAGGACCGCATAGTGACCGGCAAAGTGCACTTTGCTCGTGAAATAGTCCAAGTAATAGGAATCCAATTTCAGCCCAACCGGAATTCCGCGTTCGATGCAGCTTCGTACGTTCCGCCACGCTTTGTCGACGGACGACGTTTCTTGGACTCTGACGGTCAATCCCAGCCTGTCGGCGAGGTTCGCCGTCAATTTATCCACTTTCACCCTTCCTCCGATGAACGGAAAATCCATTCCCTTCGAGTCCCAATAAATGAATCCGAGCCCTTGTCCGAGTCCGAACAGCATCGGCTCCGATAGCCGGACTCCCGCAAATTGCATTAAATTGCCCATGGTGGTCGTTTCGCAATGGTCGCCTTGGTAAGGAACAAAACCTTCAATGATTATGGTCATCTTCCCTGGTCTCCTTCGACAATTCGTTAATTAGACTGGCAACGAACGCTTGCTCACTCTCCATTAGGCTGATCGGATGCAAGAACAGCGCTCTTACGTTCAGCGGCAATCGAACACCGCCCTGGGATTCGAATTTTTGCTTTATGCCTTCTGAAGCCTCACGAAGAAAATCCAACCGTTTCCGCAAGGCAGCTATGGCCATGTCGTTCCCGATAAGAGGCAAAGCGGCCAAACCGAGATCGAAGCGGTTGTCGCGCTCCCGTGCTGACGAAAGACTGTCAAGGACTTCATCTTTCAGCTTGACCATACCGGCTTCGGTGAGGACAAACCGGGTCGGCATGGGTCCCTTGCCGGATTTTTCGTCGGATTCCTCGGATGCAATCCATCCTTTATCGCTCAGTTTCCTCAGTCCTACGTAGATTGAAGTCGTGCCGATGTTGGCCCATTCCCGATAGCCTCGTTGATCGACTAACTTCTTGATATCGTACCCCGAAGCTTGACGACATTCTGCGATCATTTGCAGCAGCATGAATTCGACGTTTGAAATAGGGTGCATGAAGAACCCCCTTGTCTTTTAATATTTCACATATGTAATATAACACCAGTGGAATATAAGATCAACAACGGGTTCATGACAGGCTCGTATGGCCAGCCAGGAGACGGTTGGTTTTTTATGTCGCATGTCGAGTTCAAGGTCAGTGCTCCCGAAGAACGCCCAAGTGTGTTGCTTTCTCATTCCTGACTCGATCTTGGAGGAGAATCGCCGATTAACACACCAATTATACCTTATGATGCTTGCTGCCATTGCGCCCTCAAGGCTACACTAATATCATCATGAAACAGACAACGATGGATGAAAGGAGCGGATAGCCTTGAAGCATGGAAGCGGCAAGACCTCATTGGCGACATTTGCGGGCGGTTGTTTTTGGTGCATGGTGAAGCCGTTTGACGAGCTGCCTGGCATCCTTTCCCTGGTTTCCGGCTACACGGGCGGCCATATGGAGAATCCGACCTACGAAGAAGTAGGAACGGAAACGACGGGGCATTACGAAGCCGTGCAAATCCGGTTTAATCCGGATGTGTTTCCGTACTCACGGCTGCTGGACATCTATTGGCGCTTGATTGATCCAACGGATGCGGAAGGCCAGTTCATGGACCGCGGGGCGTCTTACCGGTCGGCGATTTTCGTGCATGACGAAGCGCAGCGCGAGCAGGCGGAAGCCTCCAAGCGCAGCCTGCAGCTTAGCGGCCGGTTCAAGGGGAAGATCGTGACGCCGATCCTGCCGGCGGCTCCCTTTTATCCCGCGGAGGATGTCCATCAGAACTACTATAATACCCACCGGTATGACTATAACCGGTATTATGAGGGTTCCGGCCGGTATTCTTTTGCGAAGCGGCATTGGAGCCGCAAAGAGGATCAGGATGAGCTGCGCAGGCGTCTTACCGCAATCCAATACGCGGTGACGCAAGAAGGCTTGGACGAGCCTGCCTACGATAATCCGTATTGGAATCACGCAAGCCGGGGAATTTACGCGGACGTGGTGAACGGCGACCCTCTGTTCAGCTCGACCGATCAATATGATGCGGGTACGGGATTGCCAGCTTTTAGGAAGCCGCTGCACGAAGGATATATCAGCAAAAAGGGGGATCTCCGCGGCGGCAAGGTACGCACCGCGCTCTACGGCAGATTGTCCGGCTCTTACCTGGGACATCTGTATCATGACGGGCCTCAGCCGGGCGGCCTGCATTATCAGGTAAACTCCGCGGCGCTGCGGTTTATACCGGAGGAAGCGCTGGTCCGGGAAGGCTACGGTGGATTCGCCGGGCTGTTTGAGTAGGGAACGGATGGAGGCCGTCTTATGATAATCAAACTGCTGTACCTTGTAGCGAATTTGTTTTTTCTGGCAGGGATACTGCTCTCCCCGTATAGCACAGCTTCCAAAGTGTTGATGTATATCGTCATGAGCCTGATTCTGGCGTTCGCATTCAAAAGATTATCTAAGGAAGAAGGTGGGGGAGAAGGATAGTGCCGTAAACTTCACCTATACCCGTTCTCTCCCACCCGCATGGCTGGCGCCTCCGTTAGAATAGGATTGGGCAAGACCAATTCTTGCGTCCATGTGCGGAAAGGGGTGACGTTGTTGAATACGATTCATATTCACAATGGGATACAGATGAGAGGGCTTGTTACTTAGGATAAGTCGAGGTTTAAGTCCTCTCACGCTGTAGCGGGAGGAAAAAGAGCAAATGATGAAGTTAACGACGATGGTTCGCGGACTTGCTGGCGACAAGGCGGCCCGCGAGCTGATCCGCAACTGGGAGTTTGACGAGGGAACGCTGAAGTTTTGGCGGGCCAGCTCCAACTTCGTATATGTGTTTAACCGCGATGGAGAGCGTTATTTCCTCCGGTTTAATTTTGAGGAAGAAAGCACGGCCCAGCAGCTGGCGGCCGAGCTGGAATTCATGCAGTATTTGCTTAAGCACGAGTACCCTTGCGTCGCGCCGATTCCTTCGGTGAACGGGAAATGGATCGAGACGATTCAGGTACCGGAGGGGCAGTATCACGGCGTCGTCTTTAGCGCCGCCGGAGGGATTGCATTCCATGGCACTCCCACCGCGCGCCAATGCAGGGACTGGGGGAAATCGCTCGCAAGGCTGCATACGCTGTCCAGCCGATATGAACCTGGAGCCGTAAGGCGAAGAAGCGTGGAGGACATCCTGCGTTTGATCGATCAGGTGCTGCGGCGGCATCCCGGGGAGCAGGATGCTATGGATGAGCTTCATCGGGTTAGTCTATGGCTGCAGTTCCTGCCCGCGTCGAGACAGACGTACGGCTTGATCCACTATGACTTCCAGCTGGATAACATCTTTTATGAAGCGAAGGAACGTTCATTCCACGTGATCGATTTCGACGATGCCATGTACCATTGGTATGCGGCGGATATCGTCACGGCTCTTGCCGATGCCGAGTCGGAGCATGACAAGCAGGCATTTCTGAAAGGGTATCGCTCGATCCGAAGCCTGGATCACGAGCTGGAGGCAGAGTTTTCAAGATTTCAAAGATTCAGCCGTTTGTACCGTTTTGCCAGCGTGCTGCGTTCCCTGGAGGACAGCGAGTTGGCCGATGTCCACTCTTGGTATGAGGGGCTTCGCACGAAGCTGCTGCGCGATTGCGAGAAGGATAGACAGGGGTTCAGGGAACCGTGGTAACCGCACGAGCCATGACGCGCAGCTTGGATGCTGGCTGCTAGCAGCCGGACGGCTTTAGTGGGCTAATCGAACCAGGAAAACCACATCGGGCACGATGTGGTTTTTTGTCGCGGCTTCAAGGCGGCATCAGCCGAAATCATCCCCATGGATCGCATCGGGCAAGCAGCGAGCGGGCGGAAGCGAAAAATATCCCTTCAATTTTATATGAATTGTCGAGAAATGGTAAATATTGCTTTGTTCGCCGTTCAGGCATTTGCTATGATTTTCGTACTAGGCACAAAGAATCAGAGGAATGGAGTTGAAACGATGAATCGAAAAATGATTTTATCCACGGCCGCGTCTCTTCTGGTCGGGGTAGTGGCAGGCACGGGCATCATGATGAACGACCAGGCTTACCAGTCGGTCAAGCAGGCCGTAGGAGGAAGCGCAACGAACAATGCCATTGGCGGGATCGGCAACGTCGCACAGATCGATCTGTCCAGCATGGATATTGAGAGCGCATTGATGGTCGTGCAGCAGCAGCGGACCCAGATGCTGGATGCGCAGCTTAACAACCAGATTCAGGACGTGCAGAAGCGGAACGAGGAAATCGCCAAGAAGAACGACGCCATGGCAGGCATTAACAGCGCCTTGACCGGAGAAGCGGTGGACGGCAAATATTCGATACCGGACGATCTTGCCGGCAAGCTGGCAGCGGAAGGCATCGCAGATGCATCCAAGAAGGAATATACGGCCGAAGAGCTCAATCAAGCCACGGAGAAGCTGAAGGGATCGATCGATAGTCTATCGAACTCCCAGCAAATGGACATGCTTCGCCTGCAGTCGATGACCAACAAGCGCAATGAAGCCTTTGACGTCATGACGAATTTTATTAAGAAAATGGAAGAATCACGCAGCAGCATCATCGGAAATATGCGATAATAGAGTCGTACATAATGAATAGAGAGGAATCTGCCGTCGGGCGGATTCTTTTCGTCTATGGAGAGAATGCAGATGACGACGAAGGCGATGGAGTTTTTGCGTAATCATACGCTGTTTCGCGGGGTGCCGCTGCATGAATTGGAAGGTGCCGTCCAGTCCATGCATGAGGAGCTGTTTCATGACGGGGATCCGTTGATCGTAGAGGGAAGCTACGGCAATTCCTGTTATTTCATCATGAGCGGGCAGGTTCAGATCGTTTCGAGGAATCTGATCGGCCACACGGTGACGCTGGACGTTCTGGGCGAAGGCGCGTTGATCGGGGAGGTCTCCCTGTTTCTAGAGGAAAAAAGGACTTCGGGTGCCCAGGCGATCGGCGAAGTAACGGCATTGCGGCTGGAGCAGAACGCGTTCAGCCGGCTTGCCGCGGCAAGCCCGATGTTCCACGAGAGCCTGTCGTTCTCGGCCCGAATCCGCACGATGCATGCGATGCTGAGCAAGGCGACGATCTGGGCCGCGATTCCGAACGCGGAGCTGCGCGGTCTTGCCGAGGTCACAGTCAGGCGGAAAGTATACAAAGGGGACGTCATTGTCGCGGAAGGCACCATGGCGGACCGTTTCTATATGATTGCCGAAGGACGGTTCGAAGTGCGCAGCGGGCGCCGGAAGAAGGCGGTCTATAAACCCGGGGATTATTTCGGCGAGATGGACCTGCTCAGCGGCGAAGCCCATACGGGCACGGTGACGGCGCTTGAGAACGGCGAGCTGATGGTGATGGGACGAGATGAGTTTCATTTTGTCCTGCAACAGTACGAACCGGTCAGGCGGCAATTTCATGAGGTGCTGCGGATTCGCAGGCCCGAGCTTCTCAATGAAGAGGTGTCGGCGAAGCTGCAATTCACGGAGGCGGAGCAGGTGCCGGAAGCTGCAGTCGAGGCTGCCTCGACCCTGGAAGACGTTATTCCGGCCGCTCCCAAAAAAGATCGCTGGATGGATGTGCTGCTGGCGCTCGGCGGCATTTTCGTTGCGTTCACAGGGCTAGCCATTTGGCTGAAACAGCCGGTTTGGATATATGCCGCTTTGATATCCGGCGGATTCGTTGGACCGGTTTCGTTTGTTGCTTATATGCGCAGCTCCCAGCTGCTCGGATTCAAGCCCATTCGGCTGGCAGCCGTATTCGCGGCTTCCGGCATCATCGCCGTGCCGGTTGCGTGGGTGCTGGAACGCTACTGGTCCGTCGGCAGCGGCCTGGAGACAACGACCATTGAGCATGTGCAGGCATCGCTTCTGATCGGCGTTATCGAAGAAATGGCCAAGCTGCTCGTATGCTTCTTCTTCCTCCGCGGCCGCAAGCAGCGATTCCTGATGGATGCCGTAGTATTCGGAGCTGCGGCAGGCATGGGCTTTGCCGCTGTTGAGAGCATTCTGTACGGCTTCATGTATCTGCAGCAGCATGCGACTTCGGGGATGCTGGCTGTGCTGTGGGTCCGGGCGCTGCTGTCCCCGTTCGGGCACGGCACCTGGACGGCCATTGCCGCAGCCGGACTGTGGTATGGCCTGGGGAGATCCGCTAAACGGGGCTCGACCGCGCATCGGCTCCTGAGGATGGCTGCCCTGCTGCTGATCAGCATTCTGCTGCATGCGGCTTGGGACTATCCTTATGCGGCGGGCTTGTGGAAAATGGTCGGCATGGTCATGGTCGGGGGCATCGGCATTGCGCTGCTCTTTTCGCTCATTCGGCAAGGCACGAACGAGGAAAGGGCGATGCATCGGGCCGTCAATCCGGCCCAGCAGGTAGAGGAACGGCTCCGGCAAGCGGTCGGCTCCGATTCGAAGCGCGGCGGTTCCGAAGGACCGGGCACAGCCCCGCCGTCTTTAACCTGCGAGGGTTGCGGCACCGTGTCGCCTGCAGGGACGCGCTACTGCGGCCGCTGCGGTCAGGCATTGCAGTTATAATACGAAAAGGGTTAGGCAGAGGGCTTGATAGCCCGAACTGCCTAACCCTTTTTTCATAACCGTCAACCATATAAATACGACTTCACATCCCGGCCGATGTAGGCTCTCCATATAATCAGATTGTAAGGATCGTCCCAGTCGATGTTCTGCGGCTCCTCGAACATGCGGTGCAGGCGGTTGTTGTTGAAGATGATCGAGCCGCGCTGATCGAAAGCCACCCCGTCCACCCACAGCATTCGGTCATCGGACAGCAGCTTGTGAAATGAGCGCGTGCAGGGCGAATAATAGCCGATGCCTTTGCCTTCCAGCATGGTGTAAAAGACATGGCCTTGATTGTCGGCATGCATGCCGTCGGTCGTCGTTCCTTTGCTGCCCAGAGCTTGAACGGAATTCCGAATGAGCGGATCGGGGGTATCGAAATTACGCAGCAGCCCCGTATCGACCGCATACAGATTGCGTCCGGTTACCTGGCAGTAGAAGAGCGTTTCGCGATCTGCCGTCAGGGCGATGCCGTCTGCGCCGATCCGGACCGGCTTGTTGCGGTAGACCGGCTCCGTATCGATCTCGAACCGGAACCTTGGCACGTCCTGCGTGCTGTAATGGCTGTCCAGGACCCGGCGGAATCTCTTCGTTCTCATATTGTAGACGATGATGCCGCCGTATACCTCGTGATCGGGCCAGCCGGAGCCCGAATCGGTGATATAGGCGTAACCGTTCCGGTTATCCACCACGATATCGTTCAGGAACGACGTCCGGGGCGGTGCAATATCATCCGGGATGACGATGGAGTCGATCAGGCGGTTTGCGCTCAGGTCCCAGATGACCAGCTTTTGGGAGCCTTCGGGCGAGGTGTTATATGCGATTTTTCCTTGATCCAGAATCCACATCCGGTTATGTTCATCGATCTCGTAACCCAGGACGGATTGCAGCACTCGCACATCTCCCGGCGTATTCCACTCCCAGCTTGGAAAAGCATTCAGCACCGGCTTGCCGTTCACCATCACGATGGTGTTGAGCGTAGCGGGAACGCCTTCCGCCCAGCGCGGAACCGAAACATAGAAACGCCCCTGTCGGTCCACTTTGACGCCTGCAGGCATGCAGTGCTTCCAGTATTGATGCAGCTCGAACCGCTGCTTCATCGCAGCATTCGGAAAGTTCCAGTCCAAGCGGTTCCAGTGGAACAGCATTTGGTAAGGACTTGTTGGGTGATGAGCTTTCCTCGCATGGGGAAGGGCAGTCTGCTGCTGCATCCCCATAGGATGATAAGGTATATACATTCTGGCAAGACCTCCGGTAACGTGTTCGGTTCACCCGAAACGGGCAGCGCCTTCCTTACGAGCTTATTCCTCTGAGTTCGTTATATGCCCGGAGGGTCGGATTGGCGCTGCTTAAATCATCGGAGAGGTCTTGTTGTGTGTTTCGTTACACTTGCAGAACCTTAATCAGATTCGTGTTGCCGGATTGACCGATCGGCACGCCGGCAGACAATACGATAATGTCGCCTTTTTCGATGTAGCCTGTCTTGATGGCGTTGCGAGTCGCGGACTCGAACATTTCGTCCGTTGTGGTAACCTTGTCGCCTTTTACCGGGATGACGCCGGAGAGCAGGCAGATTTTGGCCAGCACTTCTTCATGCTGCGTGACGGCGATGATCGGTGCTTCCGGACGATATTTCGAAATCATCCGCGCCGTAAATCCGCTCTCCGTTGACGTAATGATGGCTTTGGCATTCAGCACGAGGGAAGAGCTGACCGCGCCTTGGCTGATGACCTCGGTAATATCGGCTACTTGTTGTCTGGATTTGAAAGCGAACTGGTCCTTATAATCGATCATGGTCTCGGCGCGGCGGGCGACTGCCGCCATCGTACGCACGGATTCCACCGGATATTTGCCAGCGGCGGATTCTCCGGACAGCATGACCACGTCTGCGCCCTGGATCACGGCGTTAGCCACGTCGCTCACCTCGGAGCGGGTAGGGCGGGGATTGACCTGCATCGATTCCAGCATATGCGTTGCCACGATAACCGGCTTGCCTGCCAGATTGCATTTATCGATCATTTCTTTCTGCATCATCGGCACTTCTTCGATCGGCACTTCGACGCCAAGGTCGCCGCGGGCAACCATGATTCCGTCGGAGGCTTCAATGATGTCGTCCAGGTTCTCCATGCCCTCTCCGTTTTCGATCTTGGAGATGATCTGCACATGCTCCGCGCCGCGTTCCTTCAGGATGCTGCGGATTTCGCGGATGTTGTCGCCATGGCGCACGAAAGATGCGGCAATGATCTCGATGTCGTTGTCCAGTCCGAAGCCGATATGCATGACGTCACGCTCGGTGACGCCGGGCAGCGTCGTTTTGATGCCGGGCAGGTTGACGCCTTTGCGCGGTTTGAGCACGCCGCCGCTGACGATTTTGCAAAAAATGTCCGGTCCGTCGAAGCGAATGACGTTCAGGTCCACGAGGCCGTCATCGATCAAGATGCGGTCTCCCGGTTTCACGACTAGATTCAGCTCGGCATAATTGACCGAGATGCGCTGGGCGTCTCCCAGAATTTCTTCGGTCGTCAGGATCAGTTCCTCACCGGGTTTCAGAAGGCAGGAAGCCTCTTTCAGTTTGCCGATCCGGACTTCGGGACCTTTAATGTCCATCATGATCGGGACGTACGTGTTTAATTCGGATGCGGCCTGGCGAACATTCCGAATCCGGGCCACGTGATCCTCCGGCTCGCCATGTGCCATATTCAATCGGGCGACCGTCATCCCCTCCTGAATCATATTTTTCAACAGCTCGATGGAATCGCATGCCGGCCCCATCGTACAGATGATTTTTGTCTTAAGCATGGTTGGTTGTTCCTCCTTTGTATTTGCACCCTGCGGCAATGTTGCAGCACTCGGGCTTCTAGAAATGTAAAGCTCATGAAGTACCCTAATGATCACATTGTAGCCTGTCTTGTCGAATCATGATATGAACTATAGTACAATGAATGGATTATAGTAATGCATTTGAGGTGAAATTATGGTCACTCCGGTTGAAGTTCGGCAAATTAGCGGCGTCGATTGGTATGAAGAAGCAGACCATAGAAAGAGCGCATGGCGGCTAAGCGTGACGACCTATGGAAAATGCGTATATTGGGTGAATGGAGATAAGCAGATTATGGAGAAGGGGCAACTGCTGCTTATTCCGGCCGGCGTTCCCTATTACGGCAAAAGCATCCCTACCGTGACGCACACGCAAATGGTCGTACAATGGACGGGAGAGCCGTCCACGGCTTTATCCGCGCTTGAACGGGAAGAAGCGTTGAAGCATAAACCGGGCTGTTACGAATTGATCCACGAACGTTTGAAGGCGATCCACCAGCAGTGGCGGGAGCGCCCGTCTTATTATGCAATGATGATAGAAGCATTATTGACAGAAGTGTTGATTAATATCAGCCGAGAGCTGGATCGGGGTGTTATCACGCCTGAGAAGCACTTGCATGCGGAACGGATGAAATCTTACATTGAGCGGCATTACCGGGAGAGAATAACGAAAGAGGAGCTCGGCGATGCCATCGGCAAAACGCCCAATTACGCTGCGGCGCTCTTCAAGAGCGTCACGGGACAGACGATCAGCCAGTACGTGCACGCCCAGCGGATGAAACGGGCAGCCTATCTGTTGACGGAATCGCAGCTGACGGTACAGGAGATTGCGGTATTTCTCGGCTATCAGGACCTCTCCTACTTCTACAGAATCTATAAGCGGTTCACAGGCAGTGCTCCGTCGGAGCTGCTGCATGAGCGTCCGCGGACGGTCTAGCCGAAAAAAAAGAGGGCATACGCCCTCTTTCGTTTGCTTGCTGGCTTTATTCAGCGGCATCGCTTTCGAACAATTCCTTCACGTACTGCCGCAATTTGTTTTTATCCACGCCGAGCACCTGGGCCCGTCCGACCTTCTCGTTGGTCAACAGCGAGAACGGCGGGATCTGCTGCTGATCGACTTTGTCCAGGTTCACGTCAAACCCGAGCGCCATCAGCTTCAGCATTTCCTTCGGGCTTAAGTCCGTCTCGATATAAGGCGCGATCGAATCCAGGATGCCGGGCAGCTTGATGAGCGAGCTCGTGGTCTGCATTTTCTTGGCGACTTCCGTCATGAGAATCCGTTGTCTTTCGGTACGGGCAAAGTCGGACCTCGCATCGTGCCGGAACCGGACATACTGCAGCGCCATTTTGCCGTCGAGGTGCTGCAGTCCTTGTTTTAAATCGATGTCGTACATATGCTTGTCTGCTTTGCTTGTGTAATACATGTCTTTCTCTACTTCAATGTCGACCCCGCCGATGGCATCGACCAGGGCGATGAATCCAACAAAATCGGTGTAAACATATTTATGTATGGGCAGGTCCAACAAATCGCTGATGGTCTGTCTGGTCAGCTCGATGCCGCCGTAAGCAAAAGCCGAATTCAGCCTTCCTTTGCCATGACCGGGGATGTCCACGTAAGTGTCCCGCAAAATCGAGAACAAATGGGCGCTTTTCGTAACGGGATCGATGGAGGCCACCAGCATGGTATCGGATCTTCCGGCATCGTCTCCCCGGGAGTCTCCCCCGATCAGGAGAATATTGACGCGTTCTTTGCCCTCCCACTTCGGAATTTCAATGACCTCTTCCTGTGCGGCCCCCGTGCTGCCCGTTGGCTTCACCGGATTCGAAGCGGTCGAGATTTGGTTTGAGAATTGTATGATAGCGTAGGTATAGTACGAGATAATCCCCAAGATTCCAACGGATAATAAGAGCATGGCGTATTTGAACCATTTCCTTTTCATCGTTTCCTATAACATCCTTTCTGTTGAACTGAGTGCATAATGGACCATTCTAGCAAAATAATGAGCAAAAATCATATTTTCTTGAGAAAAGCGATTCCGGAGATTCGAAAGATCCGGGATCCATGATCATGTTGACTCTCCTCCAAGGGGAGGCCTTAGACTGTAGATCGAAGGAGGGAACAGCATGCTGTACACGGTAAAAGAGGTTTCGGAACTGTCCGGGGTAACCATCAAGGCGCTGCATCATTATCACAAAATCGGACTGCTGCAGCCTGCCGAGATCAGCGATGCGGGGTATCGCTTGTACGGCGCGGCGGAACTGGAGCGCTTGCAGCAAATCCGGTTTTACAGGGAGATGGATTTTCCGCTGGAACAAATTAAAGAGCTGATGGAGGAAACGCCGGATCGGCTCTCCATTCTCACGGAGCAGGAGAAACTGCTCCGTGGCCGGTGGAATCGGCTGGAGTGCGTTCTGCAGACGTTGAGGCAGTCCATAGAATACGTTGGGGAGGGAAGACGCATGGAGCCGGAAGAAATGTTCAAAGGGTTTGATAGCGAAGAAGAGTGGAAGGATGCCTTGGCTGAGCAGAATCAACATTTGAAGGAGCGGTACGAGGTGGATTTGCTTGGCGGTGCACCGATGGATGTTCCCAATATGAACGAGCAAGCGAAGGAAGCGGCAGGCTTCATGGCCGGCATGGCCAATGCTTTGAAAACGGGAATCAGGCACGATGATGAGCGTGTTCAAGATGCGATCCACGAACATTTGCGATTTATGAACGAGCATGGCCACGCTTTTACCGCCGCCGATTTTGCCGGGCAAACGAAGTTTTTCCTGCACGATGAATTCCATCTTCGGATGCTGGAAGAGCAGCAGACGGGGCTGGCTTATTATCTGCATGCGGCTGCAGAGGCGTATGCGAATCTGACGTAAATCCTATGATGAAGCCGCGCGAGCCGCGGCTTTTGTCATTTCTGACGCATACATGGATTCCGCATGAACCGGCGGGTATGGTTTCAGCGGCGAGGAGAGCCGCGAATGGCGCTGGGCGAACGGCCTGTTGCCAGACGGTACCGGCAATTTCGAATACGTGGCGAATCCGGCGGCTTATGGCGACGTTCCCGTATTAAATCCTCCCTCCAAACCAGCACTTTACGCTGGGAACAGGTCCCTATGTGGTGAGCGAAGGAATCGAAAAGTAATGTTTAATTTTTTTCCGAAGGGTTAAATAGATGACGTAGCAGCAACAAAAAACAACTTAGGAGTGATGAACAATGGCTAACAACAACGGCAACAAAATGAGCAGAGAAGAAGCCGGACGCAAAGGCGGCGAAGCAACGGCCAAGAATCACGACAAGGAGTTTTACCAAGAAATCGGCCGTAAGGGCGGAGAGGCCACATCGGATTCCCACGATAAGGAGTTCTACGAGGAAATCGGCCGCAAAGGCGGAGAATCCCGCGGCAATCAAAACAATAACGATTAAATGAAATCTACAATCTAAAAATAGCAAGCTTTTAACAAAGCAGCGGCGGTTCCCGTTAAACGGAATCCGCCGCTGCTTTTTTTTGAGCTAACCGTCGGGTTCGGATCGTTTGCCGGACGCTGTCAGCTATCTTGAATTTAAGTCCACCGTGCTGCCCACAGCTTCATTTCCTTGCAGATGACATGCAGGTCCATGCCCTTCGGCGTTAGGGTGTATTCCACCGTAACCGGAACGGTAGGGAATACTTCGCGCTCCAGCACGCCCTGTTCTTCCAAGTGGCGAAGCGTCGTGGTCAGCGCCCGCGGGCTGACATTCGGGATTTGCCGCTGCAGTTCGCCAAATCGTTTCGTGCCTCCAAAGAGCTCCCGAATGACGAGAAAAGCCCACTTTCCCCCTAGGACCAGCAGCGTTTTTTCGATATTGCATTCGATATGTTCGGGAGTTTTCGGTATGTAACTGCTCGCTTTATTTCCCATAACCATAGGCTCCTTCCGGTATTCTATTAACTATACTCCAGTATATCAGCTATCCTTCCTATAATATAGTGAAGAACTTTTCACTTCTTCCGTGGGAATAGGAACTACTTTAGAATAGTTCATGTAGCATCCAAGTTAATCTATTGAAGGAGGATTTGCCATGAAATACAGAAGATTAGGACGCACAGGTCTCAAAGTCAGTGAGGTCAGCTTGGGAAGCTGGCTTACATACGGAGGTTACGTTGAACGCGAGAATGCGGTTAACGCGATTAAAACGGCTTATGATCTGGGCATTAACTTCTTTGATACGGCGAATGTTTACGAGAAGGGCGCAGCCGAAGTATTGGTAGGCGAAACCTTGAAAGCGTATCCGCGCGAATCGTACGTGCTGGCCACGAAGGCCTTCTGGCCGATGGGTGACGGCCCGAACGACCGGGGCTTGTCCCGCAAGCATATTATGGAGCAGGCGCATGCCAGCTTGAAGCGCCTTGGCCATGATTACGTGGATATTTTCTACTGCCACCGTCATGATCCGGAAACGCCGCTGGACGAGACGCTTCGCGCGATCGACGACCTTGTTCGCCAGGGCAAGGTGCTCTATGTCGGCGTCAGCGAGTGGCAGGCATCGCAAATTGCGGAGGCATTGACGGTAGCGGATCGTTACCTCCTCGACCGCATCGTGGTCAATCAACCCATCTACAATATGTTTGAACGTTATATTGAAAAGGAAATCATTCCGCTCAGCGAGCGCTCCGGCATTGGGCAGGTCGTATTCTCCCCGCTGGCACAAGGCCTGCTGACAGGGAAATATACCTCTGCCTCCGATATTCCGGCTGACAGCCGTGCCGCGAAGCTGGAATGGATGCGCAAAGGCATTACCGAGGAGAAAATCGCGAAGGTTCGCGAGCTGGAGAAGATTGCGGCAGAGCTTGACGTGTCCGTGGGCAATCTGGCGCTTGCGTGGATTCTGCGTCAGCCGAACGTAGCCAGCGCACTGGTCGGCGCAAGCCGTCCGGAGCAGGTAACCGAGAATGCGAAGGCATCCGGTATCGAGCTTAGCGAAGATGTTCAGACTCGCATCGAGGAGATTCTGAAATAGGGAAGTAAATCGACTAAGAACTAAAACGTTATCGCATGGACCCTTGGGAATAAGAGAATCCGAGGGCAGTATGAAAGATTTATATAAGATGGCTTCTGACTTGGTTCAGGGGCCATCTTTTTTTGCGTGTCTCTTTGGCTAATGGAGCCTCCCTCAATTAGAAGACATTTTCTTGTTGAATTATACGTTCCATCATTTATAATACTCCCTAGTAATGTTATAATACTCCCTAGTAATGTTATAATACTTTCTAGTATTATATTACTGAAATAGGACAAATGCATTAGGGGGAGAAGTTGCAATATGCAAAAACGAAGGCCGATGGCATCCACGAAATGGTTGAAGGTGATGTTGTCCATGCTAATAGGTTTAGAGGTTGTACTGGGTGTGCTCGCATCTCCGAAGACGGTTAAGGCGAATCCTCCAAACTCTCACTATCTCGGGGAGATCCGACTGTTTCCATACCATAACGGCCCCGAAGGGTGGATATACTGTGCAGGGCAGGAGCTGCCGTTAGGTCTCGAATATGTGGGTTTGTATTCATTTTTGGGGGACCAATTCGGAGGAGATGGCAGCAAGACGTTTGCAGTGCCTGATTTACGGGGAGAAGAACCCGTGCCGGGTATGGGGTACTATATAGCGGTTGAGGGATTAAACCCTAGGAACAATGGCTTGACCACCAATACGATGCTTGGAGAGCTTCGGCTCTTTCCCTACAACATGGAGTTCAATGATAACTGGGTCGCGGCCGATGGGACTGATTTAAGTAATTCTGAACCTCTGTACGGTGTTTACGGCACTACATTCGGCCAAGACTGGCAGGGCAGCTTTAAATTGCCGCAGATAGACCCCGTGGAGCCCAAAGTAAGATATTTCGCCGCCAAGGCCGGGATCCAACCCAGCACGGCCGGTGCCATATACATGGGCGAGACACGTCTGTTTCCTCTCGATATCCCTGCCCTCGCTTCCTTTAAGGCGGACGGTAAACTGCTGAATGTTGCCTCGAACATGGCGCTGTACGGCTTAATCGGCAACGCTTTCGGGGGATCGCCGGATCAAACGTTTGCGATTCCCGATCTTGGAGTCGATCCGCTGACAACGTATTATGTATTCCAAACGGGAATTGTTCCTGTCTTGCAGCAGGTTCAGCCCGTTAGCGTGCCGGATCAATACACGACGGCGGAGTCCACCGTATTAAGCGTTCCTGCACCGGGTGTTCTGAAAAATGATTCCGATGCCATGATCGCCAACATCGTGGATCTGCCTGCTCATGGAAAGATAACATTTCATAAGAATGGCTCCTTTACCTATACGCCGGATGCCGATTTTGTTGGCACAGATTCTTTTACATATATCGCTAGCAACAATAACAAGAGCGGCAGCGTAACCAGCGTTACCATCCACGTGGCAGAGCCTGAACCCCGGATAAGCGGTGTAACCGATGGAGGAATTTATAATCACGAAGTGACGCCTGTTTATACCCATGGCACGGGAACGCTGGACGGGCAGCCCTTTGCCAGCGGTACGACCATCCGCAAAGATGGCCAGTATAGACTGATCGTCGAGTCGCCTCGCGGAAAAACGGTCAAGGCCGATTTTGAGATCGACCAAACGGCGCCTTTGGTTTCAGGCGTGGCAGATGGAGGCCAATACGATCGGGAGCTGCAAATCTTCTTCAATGAGGGGAGCGCAACGCTCAATCAGCAAGCGTTTCGAAGCGGAGACAGGGTTAACACGGAAGGGGAATTCGATCTCGTCGTAACCGACCGTGCAGGGAATAAGGCTGAGGTTCATTTCTCGATCTATTTCCCTAAAACCGTGACGTTCGACAGCAACGGGGGGGCTCCCGTGGCAGATGAGGTCGTCCCTCATCATACAACGGCAACGAAGCCCGTTGATCCGGTAAAACCCGGTTATGCCTTCGGGGGGTGGTATATGGATCGAATCTTTCAGCTTCCATTTGATTTTAAGACACCCATTCTGGCTAACCTGACGCTGTATGCCAAATGGAACGATGCGGATGCGCCTGTCGTGGTGGATCGGGCTCCTCTGCATCTGGCGGATGACGTGCCGATCGGGACGAAACTTGAATTCACGTTCGATGAACCCGTAACCGCAAGCAGCGGCAAATACATATCGATTATGAGAGCGGCGGACCATCAAAAGATCGAGTCGATCGACATAACCGATAGCTCCCGCGTCAGCGTGATCGACGAGAGGGTTGCGGTAAGTCTGACGCGACAGCTGTCGTATCTTACGCGTTATTACATCGAAATAGAGGAGGGTGCATTTCAGGATGCAGCAGGCAACCTCTATGCAGGCATGAAGGGCCCTGGAGATTGGAGCTTTACAACGGAGGCTGGGCCTGTCGCAGCACCGTTAGATCCGCATAACGCCGAGCGTTTCCGATCCTCAGGCAACGGTGACGATAAACGGTAAGGCTGTCTCCGCCGGACAGGCATCAGATCCGATCAGCCTAGCGGTAGGAAGCAACACCATTCATCTTGTGGTTTCGGCTCAGAACGGAGCTGCGAAAACTTACACGGTGGATGTGACCAGAGAGGCAGCCGCTTCTCCTGAACCTGAACCCGGAAATCCTTCCAATCCGGGGACGCCGGGCGGCGGATCAGGATCTTCGGAAGGTCAAGGACCTGGCGCAAGCGGGAGTTCTCAAGCAGGTCAAGGGGAAGGCTCAGGGCAGAGCCCGTCAGGCAGCAGCCACGTCACGTCGTATTTCAATGATGTATTGCAGACCGGCTTGATATCATCGGAGATAACGAAAGAGAATGGACAGACCGTGCTGACCGTCAAGATGAACGGAGACAGGCTCCAACCGCTGCTGGCACAGGAGAAGAACAGCCGACCGATCGTCCGGCTGCGCGCCACGGAGGGGCTTGATCAAGCCGTGGCGGTTCTGGATGGCAAGTCAGCCAAAGCGCTTGAAGCAAGCGGAGCGATAATTGCCTTCGAGACCTTGGCAGGCAGCGTCCGTATTCCGGTTCAGGCCATTTCCGAACAGATCGGCAGTCTTGCCGGAACGAAGGAAGGCACGATTCAACTTGGGCTAGCCGATGGCAACGCCGCGATCAGCGCAAAGCTGAAGCGGGTCGGGAACGGGAAGTATTTTGGTGAACATTATGGCTCCATAGACGTTAGCGTCGCAGCCTATGATCAAGGAAAACGGCTGAGCGGAAATACCTATTCCTCTTATGTGGAGCTGGAAGTTCCCGTGGCAGAGGGGTCAGCTGCCATCGTGACAACGGCCGTCCTGCTGGATGATCAAGGGAAGGTTCATCACGCACCAACCCGGCTGGTTACGCGGGAAGGCCGTACTTACGCCATAATAAAAGGTTTATACAGCGGGACGTATGCTTTAATCAGCCACGACGAAGAATTATCGGATATGAAAGGCCATTGGGCCGAGGCGGCGGTGAACGAGATGGCGTCACGCCTTCTCGTTGGCGGCAGAGGCGCCGCCGGATTCCATCCGAATGAACCGGTAACCCGTGCGGAATTCGTCACCATGATGGTACGCTCGCTCGGTTTAACGGAGCAAAGCAATACAAGCACGTTTCAAGATGTAACTTCCCGGGACTGGTATGTGGGGGCCGTTTCGGCAGCAAGCGGGAGCGGACTCATACACGGTTATGCCGACGGGACTTTTTTGCCGAATGGCTTGATCTCCAGACAGGAGGCGATGGTTATTTTCGCAAGAGCGTTAAAGTTCGCTGAGGGTTCCCCAATGGTAGAGGCCATGGATTCGGAGGCTGTGCTGGCTGCTTTCCAAGACCGTGCCGAATTGGCAAGCTGGGCGAAGGCGGCTGCAGCCGAAGTGGTTCACAGCGGACTCATGAGCGGTTACGATGCCAAGCTGAGACCACGGAGTGATATGACCAGGGCGGAAACGGCAACGATTCTTCTACGGATGCTATCAGCTTCGGGGATGATCGGAGATATGCCGTCTAAATAGTGGTTTTCGAGTATAGAAGAAAAAGAGCTGCACCGAAGGGCCGTTGGTCCCGGAGCAGCTCTTTGTATTAGCGGAACATCGCAGCTTACCCCAGCCGATACGTCGCAAACGGCTTGGCATGAACAAAGCCGTCGCTGATTTCATCCAGGCTCGAACGCAGGGACTCGTCCAGCTTAATCTCGAGGCTTTTCAGGTTATCGTCCAGCTGTTCGGTCTTCGTAGCCCCGACGATGACGGTCGAGACGGCAGGGCGGTCCATCAGCCAGGCAATGGATAGCGCGCTGGGAGAATGGCCGTGCTCTGCTGCGAGCTGGTTTACTTGTTGACCGAGCTTCAGATTGTGTTCTTCAAGGAAGCGATTGAAGTTCGGGTCCGTTTCCGCGCGGGAGCCGGCAGGCTTGCTTGCGCCCTGACCGTATTTGCCGGTGAGAATGCCGCCGGCCAGCGGGAAATACGGAATGATGCCAACGCCCTGATCGAGACAGAGGGGGACAAGCTCCAGCTCCGGCGTACGGTCTGCCAGGGAATAACTCGTTTGGGTCGATACATAACGGGCATATCCGCGCAATTCGCTGATTCCGAGCGCCTTCATGATTTCCCAAGCGGCATAGTTGGAGGCGCCGATATATCTGACCTTGCCCGATGTTACCATGTCGTCCAGCGTGCGCAGGGTCTCCTCAAGGGGAGTGTCCGGATCAAACGTATGGATCTGATATAGGTCTACATAGTCGGTCTTCAGCCGCTTCAAGCTGTTCTCCAGCTCTTGCTGCAGATGATAGCGGGAGGAGCCCCGTTCGTTCGGTCCTTGGCCGTTCACGAGTCCGGCTTTCGTGGCTAATACGACGTTATGGCGTTTGCCGGCCAGCGCCTCACCGATGATGCGCTCGGATTCCGATCCGGCGTAAATATTGGCGGTATCGATGAAATTGATGCCACGGTCCAGCGCGTGATCCAGGATCCGGGTGGATGTTTCTTGATCGGCTCTTTTGCCAAAAGCGTTCGTGCCGAGCCCCAGCTCCGAAACCTTGAGGCCGCTGCTGCCAAGACGGCGATAATTCATGCTTAATCACACTCCTCTATGTATAGATTTCCTATAGTATAAACATGATCCAAGAGGCGCTTCAAATGGATCGAACGCATAAAAGGTATGAAGATGTAAGATTCTACATCTTTTTTCGACAATATCTAAAAAAGTGATTAACTTCCATACCATGAAATGGTAATATAGTCGTAGGAGAAAAGATTCGGATTAACCATGAGATTTACTGCTTAAGAACTACTTCGGATGTTGGAGTACGACTTCTTTTTTCACTAATGGTTGGAGTGTGAATCATGAAGATTTATCTGAAAAATGATGCTGGGGTAACGAAACAAGTGAAGGTAGGTTTTAGCTGGACGACGCTATTCTTTGCATTCTTCCCGGCATTGTTCCGAGGCGATCTGAAGTGGGCAGTCATCATGTTTATTATCTCTGCCGTAGTCGGTCCTTTTACATTGGGAATCGGGGCTTGGATCAGCGGAATCATATTCTCGTTCGTGTATAACAAGATATATATTAAGGAGCTGTTGGAGAAAGGCTACCGTCCTGCCACGGAGGAAGCTAGAGCCGTTCTTGAAAACAACCACATCATCGCTAGAGCGGCATAATTCTATTTGCATGCATAAAGCCTGGAACTGAGTGAATCTTTCATTCATAGCTCCAGGCTTTACTATATTCTTCTTTAGCTAACGATGAAGCGATTCGTGACTAAATTCTAAAGGTAACGCGAATTGTCTTAGGACTCCTTGCGATAGGCTGAATAGTACGATAGGATAGTTACGTACGAATTGGAAGGGGGATTATGATATGAATGAAGCGATTTTCAACCAATTGGATTTTGCCAGAGGAGCAACCTTGAAATCGGTGGAACACGTAACGGAACAGGAAGCGGATATCATCCCGGAAGGATTCGCGAATAGCATTCGCTGGAATCTCGGGCACATCTACACCGTAACCGAGCAGTTCGCTTTTGCGACCGCGGGCGAGCAGCCGCGTCTTCCGGAAGGATTCGAGGCATGGTTTGCAACCGGAACCAAGCCGGCCGATTGGACGTCGAAGCCGCCTGCGCTGTCCGAGCTGGCAGAGCTTTTGCAGGAGCAAACCGCCCGAATCCGCGAAACCTTCTCGAATCGCCTGGACCAGGCCTCTGCCCACCCGCTGACGATCGGTCCCGTGACGTTCCAAACCGTCGGCGAGTTTCTTACGTTCAGCTTGTACCACGAAGGCATGCACACGCAGACGATCAAGGCTTATAGAAAATTGATAAAGTAATGCATGAACTCGAAGCGATAGAAGTATGCCCAGCGTATACCTTCTATCGCTTTTGATTTGTCGCTGGGGCTGCGGGTCCTTATAATGGAATCAGCAGACTGGGAATGACGAATGGAGGACATCACACTCATGGCGATTGAAATCGAACGCAAATACCTTCTGGAGGCTTATCCCGATGAGTTGATTCAGGAAGGAAGCATCGTGGTCGAGAAGGAGCAGTTCATCGAGCAGACGTATTTGGCATTGGATGGGGACCAGGAGCTGCGGGTCCGGAAAATAACGGATCTGACATCGGGTCGGCTCGAATTCACCCATACGTTCAAAAAAGGGTGGGGAATTGCCCGGGAAGAAGTTGAATATGCGATTTCCGAAGGTCTCTACGATCAGGTAGTCAAGGCGCATGGGGCGATTCCGTTGACCAAGAGACGGGTAACCGCCCGTTGGGGCAGCACGATCATCGAAATCGACGATTATGCGCAGATAAGCTTGCTAGTGCTGGAAGTCGAATTTCCTTCCCTGGAAGCCGCTGACGGCTTTGTGCCGCCGGCATGGTTCGGACGAGATATCAGCACTGACAAACAATACAGCAACAAAAAGGTATGGCGGGATCTGCAGCTTCAAGCAGGCAGGGAAGCCTGAGCGGAATAAGGCTCGAATAGGGCGGCAGGCGCTTGGGACAAGCGCGGTCAGTTCAGATGAGGGGGCAACGCCCTCACCATACGGTTGGAACAAAGGCTCTTGCGGCAGGTTCGCAAGAGCCTTTTACTATGGCATGCAGCAAACAGAGCGCGCAGCTATCGAGATACACCTTCGCCGGATGCCTGCTTATTCGAGCATTCGGACAGTCATCGACTTTTTTTGACAAAAATATTGTAAACGGTTTATTATTATAATATAATATTATCATGATAATTAATTATTATTCTTCAATGGACGATATTCATAAAAATGATGGCGTATCAGAGAAGGGAGAGGCTCTTTATGAATGAAAACCAGCAGCTGCTTGAAAGCTATTTTCCAATCGCTTCGTTTATCGCGGCGATCATCGGACCTCAATGCGAGGTGGTCGTGCACGATATCAGCGATCCGGAACGCTCTATCATCTTTATCGAGAACGGCCATATTAGCGGACGCCGGGTCGGCGATGCCTCCACCGACCTCGTGTTGAAGATTTTGAAGGCGGAGGCCTACCGCGAAGAGCAGTTCATCGCGAACTACAAAGCTTCCGGCGCTCGGGGGCAAACCTTCCGGTCGTCTACGTACTTTATTAAGAACGGAAGCGGCGAGCTGGTCGGTCTTATGTGCCTGAACATCGACATCACGCATATGGAGGTTGCCGCTGATTGGATCAACAGCATTTTGCGGGGAGGCTCGCTTACGCCGCCGGCCGCCCTGGATGCACCCAAGGAGGACAAACCTTCCACCGAATACCTGCAGGGGAACGTGGACGATTTGCTTCAGCACATCATCCAGACCGTCCTAGGCAAAATCAGCATTCCGGCGGACCGTTTATCTTCGAACGAGAAGATCGAGATTGTGAAGGAATTGAACGAACAGGGCGTATTCCTGCTAAAGGGCGGGGTTTCCAAGGTTGCCGCTGCTTTATCCATATCGGAGCCTACCGTGTATCGTTATTTGCAGAAGCTGAAATAAGCGGCCTTTTATCCTGTTAAACATGCATTGCATCCTGAGACAATGGAAGGTGACATCATGACATATAACTTTGACAAGGTCGTCAGCCGGTATGGAACGAACAGCGCCAAATGGGACGGCATGGCGCAGAGCATGGGGAACGACATGATCGCTCTCTCCGTGGCGGATATGGATCTGCCGGCACCGCCCATGGTGGTGGACAAGGTAGCGGAGGCGGCGCGTCACGGCATTTACGGATATACCGACCCGTTTCCGCCTTACTTCGAAGCGGTCCGTGCTTGGCTCGATAAGGCCTACGACTGGCAGGTCGAGCCCGACTGGATCGTGTTTTGTCCGCGCATTGTGCAGGCCGTTTCGGTCATTGTTCAGAAATTCGCGGAAGCCGGAGACAGGATTCTTGTCCACACGCCTGTTTATCAGCCTGTTGCGAAAGCGGTTACGCTAAACGGCCGGATATTGGTTGAAAGTCCGCTTGTGCTTGCGGACGGGCGATACGAGATCGATTTTGACGATATGGAACGACGGATGCAGGAAGGGATCAAGATGGTCCTGCTCATATCCCCCCACAATCCGGTGGGCCGCGTATGGACGAGGGAGGAGCTTGAACGCATGGCGGAGCTTTGCATCCGGTATGACGCACTGATTGTGTCCGATGACATCCATGCCGATTTCATTCATGAAGGTCACGAGCATACCGTCATCGCCAAGCTGTCCGAAGAGGTTGCGAACCGTTCCATAATCTGCACGTCGCCGGGCAAAACCTTTAACCTGGCGAGTCTCGAAATCGCCAACATCGTCATTCCCAATGCTGCGCTGCGGGAGCAGTTTCAACAAGGTTTGCTGCAGGCGGGGATTCATAATCCCACATTCTTCGCCGTGCCCGCGCTGGAAATTGCGTATACTTCGTGCGATGAATGGCTGACGGCGCTGCGCGCTTATATCAAAGACAATATTGCTTATGCTCGAACCTTCATTGCCGATCATATGCCTGAGCTGAACGTCATCGATCCTGAAGGGACGTACCTGCTATGGATCGACTGTAAGGCAGTGAGCCGTCATGAAAAGGATCTGGTGGAGTGGATCCAGGAAAAGGCGCGCGTCAGCGTCAGCTTCGGCTCATCCTTCGGTCCCGGCGGTGAAGGCTATATCAGGGTCAACGTGGCTGCGCCGCGCCCTGTGTTGCAGGAAGGCCTGAAGCGGCTTGCCGCGGCTTATCCACTAAAGCGTTAACAATCAAAGTCTAAGAGATTCAGAAGGAATATACTTCAAAGGCTTACCAACCTTATCACGCAAGAAAAACTTCCGCTATATGCGGTATGTCTTCTACAGAAGGTTACGTCGATTGACGTTTTCTTATTTACATCCAGGGGGAATTCATAATGGCTAAGCCAACAGAGGAACGAATGATTAAGCAGCCGACCATGTTTCTGGCGCTGCTTCCGATTTTCACCATGGTAATCTTGCTGTGCCTTGGTTACGTATTGTTCGAGCTGCCGCCCGAGCCGCTGATTATTGTATCCGCCATCGTCGCAGGTTTGATCGCGATTAAGCTGGGGTACAGCTACAACGATATATTGGAATCCATTTCGCAGAAAATAGCGAAAACCATGCCCGCCATCCTCATCCTGATTGTGGTCGGATTTATGATCGGCGCGTGGATGGTCGGCGGAACCATCCCGATGATGATTTACTACGGCCTGAAAATCATCGATCCGCAGTTTTTGCTGATCACCGCTTTTCTCGTTACGTCCGTGGTCTCCGTATGTACGGGCACTTCCTGGGGATCCGCGGGTACGATCGGGGTCGCCTTCATGGGCGTTGGCGCCGGCATGGACGCCAATCTCGCGGCTGTGGCCGGCGCGGTTGTAGCAGGGGCTTACTTCGGGGACAAGCTTTCGCCGCTTTCGGATACAACCAACATCGCGGCCTTGTCGACCGGCGTTAACCTGTATGAGCATATCGGCCATTTGCTGTACACGACGCTGCCGTCCTTCTTCGTGGCGGGGATCGTCTACGTGGTCACGGGCTTGAACACGCATGTGTCCAGTACAGGAGTTCCCGAGAAGGTAACCGACATCATGAACACCTTGGCAACGATATACGACTGGAACCTGCTCCTGATCCTGCCTGTGCTGATTGTGCTGTACGGCTCGATCACCAAGAAACCTACGATTCCCGTCATGCTGCTGTCGTCGATCGTGGCGATGGCGAACGGCATGATCTTTCACGGCTTCACGCTGCATGACGTGGTAACCTCGGTTGTCAGCGGATTCGATATCGCGATGGTTCATGTCAGCGAATTTGATCCGAATACCGTCATTGCGGACATACCTCGCCTTATTAATCGGGGCGGCATGAGTTCCATGATGGGAACCTTGCTTATCTGTTTCAGCGCGATCACATTCGCCGGCACGATATCGCTGACCAAGTCGCTGGAGCTGATCGTGGACAGGCTCTTGAAGCATGTGCGTTCCACAGGCTTCTTGATCCTGGCGACGATTGCAACGGGGCTAACCATGATCGGCGTAACCAGCAACGGACAAGTCTCCATCCTGATGCCGGGCGAGATGCTCCGCGAGGCTTACATCCGCCGCGGTCTGCATCCGAAGAATCTGGGACGGACGGTGGAGGATTCCGCCGCCATTACCGAACCGATTCTGCCATGGACGGCAGCCGGTGCCTATATGGCCGGAACGCTTGGCGTAGCAACGCTATCCTATTTGCCTTGGGCGGTGCTGTGCTGGACAGGCATTATTTTTGCAACGATTTGGGGCTTTACCGGGTTCGGCATTGCCAAACTTACGCCTGAGCAGCAAAAGGAAATGCTGAAGGAATACGATGATCCGCATCACGGAAGCCGAAAAGACGCTGCAGAAGCTGCATCGGCCCATTAATACAGATGATGATGTTTTGGAAGATGGTAACCAACCATAAATATAAATGCGTAATACTATGCGCTACAGAGGAGAGAACACCATGACGCAACAAGAAAGAAAAACCATCGCAACCCAGCAGGCTCCAGGAGCAATCGGCCCTTATTCCCAAGCCGTGCAATACGGAAATCTGCTGTTTACCTCCGGCCAGCTCGGCATGGATGCGTCGGGGCATTTCGCGGCGACGGTAGAAGAGCAGGCGAAGCGCTCCCTGCTCAACGTGAAAGCGATCCTGGAGGCTGCCGGCTTCGGCATGGAGCACATCGTCAAGACGACCGTGTTCCTGAAGGACATGAACGATTTCCAAGCGGTCAACGAGGTGTACGCTTCTTTCTTTGCAGAACCGTATCCGGCACGGAGCGCCGTAGAGGTAGCCCGATTGCCGAAGGATGGCTTAGTTGAGATTGAAGTGGTAGCCAGCAAGCCGTAATAATAAGCGCTCTTCCAGGTATCCTGATAATAAGCTTTTAAAATGAGATTACAGCCAAAAACGGCCGGGCATGATGCCCGGCCGTTTGGTTTAAGCGGCTGAAGTATCCTCATTTATTTCGTACGCCCATAATGCTTACCGTAAGACAGCACTCTATGGTAGAGGCTGCGGTCCTTTAGATTTTTGAGCGGATAAATTTGCGGTCGGGTGTTGACCTCGAGAATCCACGGTCTGCCTTTGGAATCGACAGCCACGTCCAGGCCGAGTTCCTTGAATCCTTTATAATGGCGGTCAAAGTTTTTGCCTACGGCAACGCCGAGTCCCTTGAGTTCAGACTCGAGCTGCTGGATGAAGGCCGAGTCGAAATTGGCGCCGCTCATCGTTTTCTTGAACGTGCCGATGGAGCCGCCTTGATTATAATTGGTGGCCACTTTGTTCGGGTTGCCGACCTTCGTGAACAGGGCGGTGCCGACCCAGGCGCCTTCCCGGGTTTTCTGGACCATCACCCGGATATCGAAAGGCTTGCCATTGCTTTTAGCCAAGCGAATTCCTTTTTGCAGCAGATAAGGTCTGCTCCCTGCAAAGCGATTCAGGTCGCGGTACAGCTGAGATGAGCTCGAGTACGACGTTTTCGTCGTGTTCAGCTGGCTTTGGTAGCCTCCGCCGGTTTTGCGGATCCGGATAATGTTATTGCCGCCAGAGCCATCCGTAGGTTTGAAGAAAACCGTGGTGTAGTCCGCCAGCATAGCATTCAGGTTTTTTTTGCTGAACGGCAGCGTGTGGGGCACGTACTGCCTGAAGTAAGCATCTTCGTTCAACCATTTCGTTTTCTTCCACTTGCTTTTGATGGTACTGCTTTTATAGCTCATAGTTAAGAGGCTCACCTCTCTTTTTTTGTTCAGCATATGCCGATAAAGTAGAGCAAGCCTCCACGATGGCCTTGAGCCAAGCTATGTGCTCGAAAACAATTTTTTATCGAAAAACAATAAGGTGATAAATAAAACTGCTGCGACAAGCAAAATCGACGCTGGAATGATAAAGGCCAGCAGGGTTGCCGTATTCTGCATTTGGTAATACATCAGCATGCCCAGCGGCATGATCCCGCCCCCGAGCAAACTCGTCCAGAAGTGCATCGCGGCGGTTCTTTTCATGCTGAGCTTGTCCCGAAAGACGTAGTAGAACATGCCATAGGCAAACAAGGTCAGCCAGCCTACCACCAGGATATGGGCGTGGCCTGCAACCATGCTGTAGCTGCTTCTGCCTGCCATGTCCGCTCCGATCAATGCGCCGATGAGCATATAAATGGCCGCGATGCGCATCAGCCATTTGCTGTATTTCAACATGGATAAATTCCCCCTTGCATCTTGAATCAGTCCCAATATACAAGAGTTGTATGAACGGAGCATGAACAACATATCAAACGGAATTGAACAGGGAAACATCATCTACTATAATCAAATAGATCTGATCTTGAAGGAGAGAATTTCCAGGTGCGAAGCCCACTCATTGCTTATTGTCTTTCGAAGAAAGCCGCAGCCGAGGATTATCCGTTCGGACCGCTTCCGATCGTCATGAAGGTCGGCGGCAAAATGTTTGCCCTGATTACCACTACGGCAGGGGAGAAGGTCAGCCATATTTCCCTGAAATGCGATCCGGTCATCGCGGAGAATTTGCGCGAGCAGCATGACGCCGTGCAGCCCGGATACCATCTCAATAAGAAGCACTGGAACACGGTGACCGTCGATGGCTCCCTAACGGAAGCAGACCTGCGCGATATGATCGACCATTCCTACGATTTGGTGCTGAAGAGTTTGCCGAAAGCGCAGCGCGTTGCCATCTCCCAGCGGCTGGTATGAACGCTGCTCCAAAACATAATCGCCCTATGGCAGCGTGGTGGCCGCAAGCCATCCATCCGCCAAGGGCGATTTTGCATGATCCATCAAACGTGATGGATCCGAGCTTCAGGCGGGTTCCGCATCAGAACGGTTTCATCCCTAACGTATCGACCTTCTCTCCGGTAATATCGACGCCCATACGGCCCGTGATATCGCGGAAATGCCCGGCGCGCCGCTGCACGGGACTGCCCTCGGTTTCCCCGAGGTTCGCTTCCAGGCCGTTCAAGACCATCACCGTTGTGCCGAAGCCGGGACTGCCCAGTCCCCTGAACTTCTCGAGCGGGGAAGGCTTCCATCTGCCGACCATCACGTCATGGGCGGAAGGTTTCGGGTCCTGCGGCGTCATCCAGAAGAGGATGGCGGTCATGTAGCCGATCTTGCCGTCGGCGGCAACGATCTCGGGATGGTCCAGCAGCACGCTTTTATCCCCATAGATAATGGAGCTGAAGAGTCCGTAGTTAAAGTTCCAGCTGAGCATGATCGGTCCCCGCCCATAATAGCGCTTGTCCGGCGATCCGGGATACAGCTCTGCGCTTGCCGGATCAACGAAGGCATCCATGTTGGCCCCTGTCCGGCCGGCGATGTTTTCGTTCCAGAACAATCCCCAGCGAAGCGGACCGCCGGGAGCGGCAGCCCAGCCCCCGCCGGTTTCATGGGAGAGATTGGCCAGGAAGGCGGCCAGTTCGCGCTTGCGGTCCTTCTTGAACCCTTCCTTGAGAAAGGTGCCGCCGTCAATGATAACGGTTTCAATCGCTTGGTTAAGGTTCTCGGCCGAATGGAAATCCGCCGAACGCACGACGAGTGTTTCGACCCGGGCATCTTTGTCAAATCGGTAAATCTCTTGGGCAGAAGGGGCTCCTTGCCGCGTGCGGATCTTGATCTTCAGATTGGACACCTCGGCCACCGCGTGAATCAGGTTGTCGTAAGAGAAATAGTCCGTCTGATCGGCTTTATAGTATTCTTTTCCCTTGGCGACGTTAAACCATGCGGCCGAACCTAGCCTGTAAGGAAATAAAGCCTCGAAGTCTTCCTCCGACAGCAGCGCTTTAACCGCTTCGATCGACTTTTCCGGCGTGTAATCCGGATCAAGGCCTTCCCAGTGCCGGTCTATCTCCTTGCGGCTGATCAAACGGTGCTCCCCAATCGCCAGGGAATCGGCTGGATTCCCCGTGAATTGTGCGAAAGCCGTGGTGTCGGTCGGGATGCTGGACGGCGTTTTCATTGGCGATGCCTCGGCTTGGGGCGCCTCATCGGCAGCAAGGGCTTGAAGCGGGGTCATAAGGAGGGCAGCGCTGAGGGCTGCAATCATGCTGCGCTGAACCATGTTGCGGGATAACGGATATTTCCACACGGTCATACACATTCTCCTCTATATCGTTGGGATGGAATTACATTGCCATCATATATACGGCATGTCCTTTTGTACATAGTCAGGAAATCCCACGGCATCACGCGAATTTAGCACGTTACATGAGCTTTAGGGCGATCAAGCGGGGAGAGATGAGACAAGGGGCAGGGGATTTGCTGCGGAATCCTCCAGGATGCCGTCGAAGTTCGATAACCGGCTTTCGTAACGTAGTGCAACCAGACGACTAGTTTTTTACCGTAAAAACATTATAATGTTATTATGTTTTTGATTCTATGAATCTACTATACGGCGGGAAGGATGCTTCACTTCATTTGGTTCTGTTCATTTGCATAATTTCGTATATATTAGAGATTCATCATCTTATAGTCGAAGAAGGTTAGCTGACATGAGTTTATTTGTTCGGGAAAAAGGATTCTACAAAAGTTTTTTCTGGCTGACGCTTGTGATCGGGATGCAGAACCTGATATCGGTCGGCGTGAATTTGTCGGACAACGTCATGCTGGGAGGATACAGCGAATCGGCGCTGTCGGGCGTCGCGCTGGCGAACCAGATCCAATTCCTGCTGCACATGCTGGTTCTGGGCGTATGCGAAGGCTTGGTCATCATGTCGTCCAGATTCTGGGGAGCCAAGGATTTAGGCTTGATCAAAAAAGCGGCAAGCATCGGCATGCGAATGGCCATCCTTCTCAGTATCGTGTTATGGGTCATCGTGTTCTTTTTCCCGCACGAGGTATTGTCCTTGTTTACCAAGGAAGAGAACGTCATAGCTGCCGGCGTGGAATATTTGCGCATCATCTGCTTCTCTTATATCTTCTTTGCGGTCACCAGCTCCTTGCTGGCTTCCTTAAGAAGCGTGGAAACGGTAAAAATCGGCTTCGTGGTATCGCTGTCCACCTTGGTTATCAACATCTGCTTGAACTACATCCTGATTTACGGGTATATGGGCTTCCCGGAGCTGGGCGTGTCCGGATCGGCTATCGCTACCCTGACGGCGAGGATCATTGAATGCGTGATCGTCATCGTGTATGTTAAGCGGTTCGATCGCAAGATCCTGTTAAAGTTGCAGGATTTCCTGAAGTTCGATATGGAGCTCTTCAAGCAGTACATTCGCGTAGGCTCCCCGATTCTGATGTCCAATACGATATGGGGGCTCGCCATGGCGGCACAAACCGCCATCCTGGGGCATATGGGGGAATCCGCGATCGCCGCCAACAGCATTGCTACAACGATTTTCCAGATGGTGACGGTCATCGTGTACGCTTCCGCCAGCGCAACGGCCGTGCTGATCGGGAAGACCATCGGCGAGGGCATGATGGATAAAATCATATCGTATGCCAAAACGCTGCAGATTCTGTATATCCTGCTCGGTTTATTGACGGGGGCCGTGCTGTTTGTGATCAAGGATTTCGTGCTGGGCTTCTATTCGATATCCGATGAGGCCAAAACGCTTGCCCTGCATTTCATGACGGTGCTGTCGATCACCGTGGTCGGAACGGCCTACCAGATGCCGGCTTTGACGGGCATCGTGCGGAGCGGCGGAGACACCCGCTTTGTGCTGTACAACGATTTGATATTTATGTGGCTGATCGTGCTGCCATCATCCGCCTTATGCGCATTTGTGTTCCATTTATCGCCGCTCGCCGTGTTCATCTGCCTGAAATCGGATCAAATCCTGAAATGTTTTGTGGCGATCGTGAAGGTGAACCGGTTCAAATGGATCCGATCCTTCAGCTCATGATGGTGCGGACGGGTATTATAAGGTAAATCTATAGCGTAAAAAAAGAACCTCGGGAACGCGTGTCCCGGGGTTCTTTTGTAGGTTTATCGATTAATCCTCCAGCAGGTTCAGCGATTGGGCTTTAACCAGAGCCTGCGTGCGTGTCGTCACGCCGAGCTTGCCGTACAGTCTGGACAAATACACCCGGATCGTTCCTTCGGACAGGCCGAGTGCTGCGGCCATCTGTTTATTCGCGGCGCCCTGGCGAATCAGATGCAGCAAATTCATTTCGTTCCGATTCAGCCGTTCGGGAAGAGTTGACTGGGATGTCTCGGCGGAAGGAATATCCGCTTCGGGATAATCCGGGAAACGCTTCACGAGCGTGCGTGCATATTCAAGCGTCCGAAGCTCCTCCGGGCTTAAGCCGTCTTCCTGTCCGAGTCGGCTCGAATACAGCTGCAGCAGCTGGCACATGTCCTCCCCTTCGTCGAGGAAGGTGCGGACATAACCGTTCTGTGCCCCGACACGCAAGGCTTCGCCAAGAAGATGAAGCGACTGCTGCCGCTGGCCGCGCTGATGTTCCAGCAGCGCCTGCAGGCTTGTGATTTCAATGATGCTGGATCGCTGCTGTTCGCGCTCCGCCTGAGGTTTCAACAGGTCCAGGAGGCGCAGCGCCTCGGTTTCTCTGCGCTGTCTGCCTAACATGCGGACCAACGCCAGGTATTCCGTTTCCCGGCTATAGGCGGGCTTGTCCTTGACGGAAACGGGGAGCTCGGCCACTTCCTTCCGTGCTTCGGCTATGCGCCCTTCCCGGATATAGATCAAGCTTCTGACGGCCTTTAACGGGGCGAGCCAAAGGCTCGATTTCCTGGCAAGCGCAGCGGAGCACGCTTCATCCAAAGCATAATGGGCTAGATGGAATTTGCCCTCGGCAGCGAACAGCCTGGCTTCGGTGATATGCAGCGGCACGAACAGCCCCATCGTTTCTTTGGCGGGCGGCGCATTACGGATCTGCACCAGCAGCTGCCGGCATTCCGCCAGCCGGTTCCATTCATAATATCCCTCGCACAAGGATTGTTTAACATATAAGTTCATGAGCGAATGCGCCCACCCGTGGGATTCCAGCACACCGGTAAACAGATGCGCGATTCTTTCCGTATCGGCGGAGAGAGTTCCCTTCATGCCGAGCGAGGTACGCCTGACATAAGGCTCCCGCCGATTGTAATCGAACTGGTAGTACATCGGATTGTCGGGCATCAGGTTGTCGAGGATACCTTCGCTGAAGGCGAACCATTTGCCGAAGTCACCGTTCAGGAAAACAAGATTGGACCGCACGAACAGGATGGAACTCATAAGCTGCTCCCTTCGGTCCGATGATTCTAGCGCAGCGCAGGCTTCCTCAATAAGGGACAGCATGCGCTCGGAACGTTCGAGATCTCCTGTCAGTACCAAGACAAAAGCATGCGCCAGCGACATTTCGGGTGTCATCGGATAGCTGGGGGGGATGCGGTCAAACCATTTCAGCAAGGTGGCAATCTCTCCAAGTTCGAGCACGGATTGCATATGCTGCTCGAGCAAGTTCAGGGCATGCCCGAAGTCCTGCGCTGCCAACATATGGTCAATCGCTTCATCCATGGAGCCGACGGAGGCATAATACTGCCCGGCGAGCCGCTGGCGCTTGGTATATTCCCCGTCAAACTCGCGCTGAAGCAGGTCGAGCAGAAACTGCGAGAATAAATGATGATAACGAAAGAAGGTTTGATGTTCGTCCAGCGGAACCAGAAACAGATTCAGCTTCTGCAGCTCCTCCAGCATCGGACGGCTGTCGCTGAGATCCGTTACGGCATCGCAAACCTGCGGATGCAGCTCTGAAAGGACGGCGGTCTGGAGCAAAAAGGAGAACACGTCGGGCGACAGCTTGCTTACGACTTCCTGAAACAGATATTTGGATACGAGAAGCGGATTCCCCTTCATATCCTCCACGAATCCTTCCAGACCGCTGCCGGTTCGCATGGTAATCACGGCAAGCTGGAGCCCGGTAACCCAGCCTTCCGTTTGGTTCCGTAACGTATCGAGCTCCATCGAGGTCAGATTGGAATGGCCGCCGTTTGACGCATGGCGGAACAAACGCTCCGTCTCCTCATAGGTAAATTCCAACTGCTTCATGCCGATAAGATGGACCTCATGGTTTACCACGCCCTTGATCGTGGAGAATGGAAGCTCGGTCCGGGACGAGATGAGAAGATGAATATGTTCGGGGAGGTAGTCGACCAAGTAGGAAATCCCTCCATGGATGGTTGAAGAGTGAATACTGTGCAGGTCCTCAAGAATGAGATTGAGGGGCTCGGAATCCTCGTATAATTCACTGATCAGCGTATCCAGAAAGGTTTCAATCGAGGCGCTTGGCAGCAGCTGCGTATGGTGCATGAGACGAGCTCCTTGCGGCTCGGGAAGAATCGAGGCCAGCGAGGCCGCCACGTATCTCCAAAAGCGGACGGGATCGTTATCCCGCTCGTCCAGCGAAACCCAGGCGCTTCGTTCGTCGGTCTCATGAGCCCATTGGGCGAGCAGCGTCGACTTGCCGTATCCGGCAGGCGCGATGACGGTTGTCAGCTGACCCTTATGGCCTGCTGCCATATCCTGCAGCAGCCGGTCCCGGCGAATCAGATGCTCCTTCAGACCGGGAAGGCTTATTTTCATTTTCAGAATGGGTGAGTCGGTCAGTAGTTTCATAGGATACCCTCGCAATATACGAAACGTTATTTTTACGGAAATTGAGTCGCGATAACTAGATTATATGAAAAAAAAGATGAAAAGTTAACGTTTGTCAATCGTTTTCCTCCCATAAATTTGATAGCATCCTTGGTGCCGCGGTCCTAACCGGGCCGCAGCTATCATAACGCTGATGAAACGAAGGAGGAGATTATGCTAAGGCGTTCAGGAAAAATCCTGCTGTGTGCGGCTTTGCTGCTGCTGCAGCTGGATGGGTTATTGGGATATCGCCAAGCCTTTGCGGCTGCGGCCGTTGCACCAAAGCTTGTAGCCGGGTACTATCATACCGCTTCGCTCGTAAGCAGCGGTGAAGTTTACTCATGGGGATACGGAGACAGGGGGCAGCTGGGTGACGGCACCTGGAATACCCGGACGACTCCGGTCATGGCGAAGAATTTGAACCATGTCATTGACATTCACGCCGGCGTCCGCAGTTCGATGGCGCTAAGGCAGGATGGAACGGTATGGACCTGGGGGGCAAACGAGAACGGACAGTTAGGGATTGGAACGATAACGAATGTGAACGCGCCCGCGCAAGTTCCGGGTCTGAGCGGGATCAAGGCAATATCGGGCGGATTGGCCTATCACGGCATGGCGCTTTCAGAGAACGGCACCGTTTGGACTTGGGGGAAGAATGACAACGGCGAGCTGGGAAATGGAACGACGATACAACAAAACACCCCGGTTCTGGTGGCCGGTCTAAGCGATGTGACGGCGATTGCGGCTGGAGGATACTACAGTCTTGCCTTAAAATCGGACGGCACCGTATGGGCCTGGGGCGTGAACGGAAGCGGGGAGCTTGGAGACGGGACAACGACGGACCGGCACGTTCCGGTACAGGTTGCCGGGCTGACGGACGTCATGGCGATCGCCGCCGGCGGTTCCCATAGTTTGGCCATTAAACAAGACGGCACCGTGTGGGCATGGGGAAACAATACGTACGGTACGCTTGGCGACGGTACGAGAACGCACCGGACGAGACCCGTGCAGGTTCGAAACCTGCAGCATATCGTTGCCGTTGCGGGTGGAGGTTATCACAGCCTTGCAGTGGACCGGGCAGGAAACGTATGGAGCTGGGGGGATAACAGTCAACAGCAGCTGGGCCTAAACTCGAATGCTTCCAGCCTCATTCCGGTCCCTGTGCCGGGGATCGAGCATGTACGCGAAATTTCCGCCGGCGGCTTTCATAGCGTGGCCATGAAAAAGGATGGGACCGTCTGGGGATGGGGCTATAACTCCGGAGGACAGATCGGAGACGGGACGTACAACAATACGAGGGGAATACCTACCCTGACCAAAGCCGTGCTGGATACGACGTCTCCGGATACGGGCAGCGGTAGCCTGAATCCGCACAGCATCACGTCAGACACCGTTGCATTGGAATGGCCGAAAGCCTCAGACAATATGACGGAGCAGCACGAATTGCAGTATTTGTTATATTCGTCCGGCAGCCCGAATATCGGGGACGTCAGCCAAATGGAGAGGAACGGGAAGCCCCTCGGAAGCTACGCGCCGGGATGGTGGTGAACGGGCTTGCCGCAGGCACGGATCATTATTTTAACGTCATGGTCAAAGATGCCGTAGGCAGGAAAAGCGCATACCGCATGCTGAAGGTGACAACCCTATGGCCGCAAATCTACTCGTTAACCTATGACGGCAACGGACACACCGCAGGGAATGTTCCGGTAAGCAGCGGTTTGTTTGCCAGAGGCGACGAAGCGGTCGTGGCGGGCAATACGGGGCAGCTGGGCAAGGATGGACATGTCTTCGACGGCTGGAATACGGAGGCCGACGGAAGCGGAATCGATTATCCTGCCGGTGGCAAGCTTATATTCGGTACGCAGGACGTCACGCTGTATGCCCAATGGAAGGCGATCCAGGCCCCGACCGAGCTTAAGGCCGTATCTTACACGCCATCCCACCAGTCTGTCGGCGTGGAAAAAGATGTAACCTTGCAGGTTGTCTTTAATGAAGAAGTGACGGCGATGTCCGGTAAATCGATTGCGATTAGGCTGGCCTCGGATCATCGCGTCGTCGAGACCGTCGATGCAGGGAGCGTCACGATTCTCGGGAACGCGGCGAGCATAGATCCGCTGAATGATTTTGATGCGGGAGCAGCCTATTACGTCGAGATCGAGCCGGGTGCTTTTATCGGTAACCATTCGGGTACCGGCTTTGCCGGCATTCAGGGGGCGGATGCTTGGAGCTTTACGGTCAGGGAACATGAGGCTCCGGCCTACGACGCTGATTTGCAAGCATTGGCGCTGCGATCATCGAGCGGAGAAGTAGCGCTGAGCCCTGTGTTCGCCAGAGATCACTATGATTACAAAGCGCAGGTCGCCAGCGATACGGACCGCCTCACGGTAACGGCACAGGTATATGATGCGAGGGCGTCGGTAACGGCCAGCGTGTACGGCGAGGCCGGTAATTTGGTATGGGGGCCGATGGCTCTCCTCTCCGGCCAGGAGAGCCCGTCCTTCCCCGTCGCCGTAGGCAGCCAGGCCATCGAGGTCGTGGTGACGGCGCCTGACGGCCAGCATATGAAATACAGAACGACGGTAATTAGAGCTTCATCCGGAGGCGGTGGCGGAACGCCTGAAGAACCGGAAGGTTCGTCGCCAGGAGGTTCCGGCCAAGGATCGGCTATACCGGGCCCATCAGGCAATGCCGCACCTTCGAATAGAGTAGACGTCAAAGTTACGATAAACGATGAATCTCAGGAAGGGATGGTTACAGGTTTGTTCCATGAGGCCAATGGACATACCGTCGTATCGATGAAATTGGATACGGCTAAGCTGGAAGCCCGTTTAGAGACAGTGGACTACAATCCGGTAATCGTCATCGCGCTGGCACGGCCCGCCGATCAGGTCTCCCTGGAAACCAGCGGAGCTGCTCTTGACCTCCTTAACGCCAAGCAGGGCGCCATTGAAATCCGATCGGCGCTTGGTCATTTCCACGTTCCTGCGGCCGTGATGGCATCTTCGCGCTGGCACGCGCCAGGAAGCACGGATTTGCCGGCCGCGGATCAAATATCGATAACCCTGACGATGGCTGGCAGCGACGCTGCCAAGGTAGAGGCCGTTAAGAAGGAAGCATCGCAATCCGGCAGTACGCTTATCGGTTTGCCTATCGAGTTTGAAATCACGGCTAAAGCTCAGGACACGGCACTGCTGTTAGATCCGTTCCCGCAATATATGAAGCAGCGAATCATTTGGCCGCAGGGAATGCCGGGCCGCATGACAACGGCTGTCTTGCTGGATCGGAACGGCAGCTTTTACCCGATCCCGACGCGCTTCGAGCTGAAGGAGGACGGAAGCCGCGAGGCGATTCTGCATTCCTTATCGGCAGGTACGATTGCTTTTATCTCTCATCAAGTGCGAGTTGCTGATGCATCGTTCCACTGGTCCAAGGATGCGGTGGACGATCTTGCTTCGCGAATGATTCTGAACGGAACCGGACTTGTCGAGGGTGGAACAGATACAAACGCGAATCAGCCGGCGGTGATTCATTTCGAGCCGAATGCCCAAGTGAGCCGTGCCGAGTTTGCCGCCATGATCGTGAGGGCGCTCGGTTTGGATGAGGTGCAGGACGGAGCTCCTGCTTTCCGGGATGTCGACGCAGAAGACTGGCATGGCGGCGTCATAACGCAAGCTGTGCAGTATGGTCTTCTTCAGGGGTATGAGGACGGCCGTTTCAGGCCGAACCAAGGCATCACGCGTCAAGAGGCCATAGCGGTTATGGCGAGAGTGATGAAGCTGGCGGGAACAACGAGTGCAGTGAATGAGATGGAGGCGGCAGCCATCCTCTCCCCTTACCAGGACCGTGAAGACCTGTCCGACTGGGCCAGACCGGCTGCGGCCGCCCTAGTGAAGCAAGGAATTGTCCTGGGATCGGGCGCAGGGCTTAATCCGCTCCAGAAGTTATCCCGCGGCGAAGCGGCAGTCATGCTGCAGCGATTATTGAAAGGTTCAGAGCTGATCGATTGAATCGGCGGTCGAAGCAGGCTGGGCTGAAGAAATTTAACATTTCGTATGCTGCTTCATCTAAATAGAAATCATGCAAGAGCGAGGATGCCTAACGGCATCCTTTTTAATATGAGCATTTTGCATAATTCCGTTTTTGTGTAACAGACAGCAGAAATCAATAGCCCCAGACTACTAAGTGACTCGATTCTAAAAATGGGCAGACCAGCAGAATTTCATCAGTTTCAATTTTTAAGCTGCCGTTTGTTGTTTTCTAGAAACAATGGAAAGAGCGGATACGAGCAGCACGATGGCATTCAAATACTGGTGAGTCGTTACTTTCTGGATGCCCCAGACATGCATGCCATCAGCCGAAAGATAGGTTTTCATTCTGGAGTTGCATCGTTCCACACTTGTACGCTTGTTGTAAAGCTCCTTCCAGCGTTTTGTATCTCGATGAGGGCTGCAGTATCGCCGAAGATCGTCCTTCGCATCCACCTTGACGACCATACCATAGTTGGAAGTCGAGCAAGCCGCCATGCCTAATGGGCAGTCGACTTTGCCCGTGGCATGAGGACAACGGAACTTCAAGTAATCGCCGTCAGCACCCCAGTAAGTCATGGCGAACCCCATCGAGCAACATGGCGTTCCGGTTGCTGTCATCCCGGCAGGAGGTTCTTTCTCTCCTCGGGGGTTCAGAGGGATGATGGCTTGCGCTTTCACGTTTCGAGCGGCTTCGTAAACTTTCATTTGATCGTAGCCCGCATCGAGCATAAAGAATTTCGCGCTCGTTTTGGCAGCTACCTTCGCAATCAGACCAGGTGCCATTTCTCCGTCATTGACATGTGCGGGCGTGACTTCTAGTGCTAGCGGAAGTTCGCTTTTCGTGTCAACAGCTAGGTGGAGTTTGTATCCGAACCAAGTGACTTTGTGGCCGAATGAATCGAACTTTGCGCCCCAGTTGGCATCGCCGGTCTGCTCACTTTTGCGCTTGGGTTGCTTCTTCTCATAAGCATGGATGGCGGCGCTGTCGATCGCAATGTGGCTGCCGTCGATGATGCCCTCTTGCTGACAGAGGTTGACCAGATTCTCGAATAGCTGCTGTGCCAATTTTTTCTTTGTCAGTTCGGCGAAGACCCGGCTTAGCGTAGAAATAGACGGTGCTTTGCGATCTAATGAAAGTCCACACTGATAGCGAAATCGAAGATCTGTTTCCAATCGATGATGCAAGCCAGTAAACGTTTGAATATGCTCAAGCGGCGCAGCCAAAAGTGCACGAAGAATTCCTTCTCTACAGTGCCCGTCAGCGCCACGGGGTGAACGACTTCTCAATTGCTTGGCATAAGGGCGAAGATCCAAGACGCTAAAAAAAATGGGCAATCGATCTTTTGATTGCATTTTTAACAGATCCTCAAAGGAAAATAGACTTTCTTGGAGAATATACAAGTGACTTCACTTCCTCTCGGAGTTTTTGGGTTTGGTCACTTGAAAACTTCTCCAAATTGGGGTGAAGTCCCTTTTTTATGTTTGAAAATCCTTGTGTATCAAGGGCTCAGATTAATGCAAAATGCTCAATATAAATAGAGAGAATCCAGGTTTGCGTGATGGCCAGGAATTTGAAAATAATGCGTTTTCAACCCGGACCCATGCTGGAAGCGTTTGATCAAATGTTGGCAATTTCCGAACATTATCGACATTTTGATAAGGTAATGTTCTGTGATATACGCAGTTTTCCACCAAATTTTTGCTAAAAAACACATTAAACTACATAAAACGCTAAAATTTTTGTTTTGACATCTGCTTGTCTATACCATAGGATAATAGTATAAAAAGTGCTCACTTAGGAGGATAAGGTCAGGAAATGAAAAAGACATGGTCAATTCTATTAACACTCGTATTATCCGTTGGATTGCTTGCAGGTTGCGGCAACGATGATAAGTCTACTGACAGTGGTGCAGCTAATGGCGGTTCCGAAGGATCTCAAGATAAGAAACGCATTGCACTAGTTCTTCCTGAGAAGATCGGCGTGAATCCATTCTTTGCCTTGATGGACGAAGGATTGCAAAAGGCTGCTGCCGATTTCAACGTTGAAGTCAAAACGATTGAATCGACAGACCCTGCTTCGATCGAGCAGAACCTCCGCACGGCGGTAGCCGAGAAGTATGATCTGATCATCACATCCACCTTCCAGATGGAGGATGCATTGAAGAAGGTTGCACCGGAGAATCCGGACGTGCCGTTTGCGATCATTGACACGGTCGTGGATTTGCCGAACGTCCGCAGCGTCGGTTTCCGCGAGCATGAGGCTGCTTATCTTCTGGGGGCGGCTGCAGGATTGGCAACGAAAACGAACAAGGTCGGCAACGTTGTGGCCAACGACATTCCGATTATGCATAAATATATGACCGGCTTTGAGGAAGGCGCGAAATCGGTCAATCCGAACATCGAAATTTTCGTTAACTTCGTAGGCGGATTCGACGATCCGGCAAAAGCGAAGGAGCTTGCGCTCCTGCAGAACTCCAAGGGCGCGGATTTCGTAGCCGGCATGTCCGCCGTTGGCGATCTGGGCGTGTTCGAAGCAGCGAAAGAGAAGGGCTTCTACACTTCCGGACAAGATACGGACAACACCGAGCCTGAGCATGTGGTGCTTGCGCAGTTGAAAGGTACCGACGCTGTCGTATACGAAACGGTGAAGGATTTTGCAGAGGGCAACTATACTTTCGATATTCGCGACTACGGCCTGAAAGAAGGCGCCGTAGGTCTCACTTACGTTACGCATGAGAGCAAAACGCCGCTTAACCCATTCATTGGACAAGACATCGTGGATCAGCTTAAGGTGATTTCCGACGATATCATCGCCGGAAAGATTAAAGTAACGAACGCATTGGAACAAAATTAGTTCTTACCTGGACCGGCTGCACATGGGCAGTCGGTCTTTCATTCAGAAACGAAAGGAAGGCATGACTCGATGCTACTCCAGATGGACAATATTACGAAGAAGTATGGCGAGTTCAGCGCAAACCGCGGCATTGATTTTTCGCTGCGCGCGGGTGAGGTTCATGCGATAGTCGGGGAAAACGGTGCAGGCAAAACGACGCTGATGCGGATATTGTACGGGATGGAGCAGCCAACCTCGGGTACGATTCGGCTGAATGGCAAGGAAGTTTCGTTTGCAAGCCCGCTTGACGCGATTCAAGGCGGAATCGGCATGGTGCATCAGCACTTCATGCTGTTTCCTACGTTTACGATCGCCGAGAATATCGTGATCGGCAATGAGCCGGGCTCAGGTGCCGGGTTTGACCGCAAGCAAGCCGTGAAGATCGTGGAAGGACTCTGCGAAAAATACGGCATGAAGGTGGACCCGCGCGCCACCGTAAGCAGCAGCGCCCCCGGCGTGCAGCAGCGGGTTGAAATATTGAAGGTGCTGTATCAGGGAGCCGAAATCATCATTCTGGATGAGCCGACGGGCGTGCTGACGCCGCTCGAGGTGCAGGAGCTCCTGGATGCCATTAAACAGCTCTCCAAACAGGGAAAAAGCTTTATCCTGATCAGTCATAAGCTGAACGAGGTCCTTGACGTGGCCGACCGCATTACGGTGCTCCGTGACGGTGCCGTCACGGGCGTGGTGGAGAAGGGGAACACCGATGCCCACCAGCTCTCCCGTCTCATGGTCGGCCGCGAGCTGATGGAACTGGACCGCAAGCCGATCACGCCGGGCGAGAAGGTGCTGGAAGTATCGGACGTCTCGATCCGCGGAACGAAAGGCAAGCCGGTTCTGGACGGCGTAAACCTGGAGGTACGGGCCGGCGAGGTTGTCGGGATCGCCGGTATTTCAGGCAACGGGCAATCCGAGCTGCTTCAAGTGATCTCGGGCCTGGCACAGCCGGACAGCGGCCGGATTGCCGTGTCGGGCAAGGACGTAACCGGCATGTCGACAAGAGAAATACGGGAACACGGGTTAGCCCATATTCCGGAGGATCGCTACGTATGGGGTGCCAATCGAACGGCAACCGTGATGGATACCGGGCTTATGGGGCACCAACGTCGCTTGCAGCAGGGCGGCTTCCTCAAACTCAAGGACATTCGTTCGCTCGTATCCGGATGGGTTCAGAAATTCTCCATCAAGACGGGCTCTCTGGAGACCAGCACGCAGTATTTGTCCGGCGGCAATCTGCAGAAGCTAATCGTGGCACGGGAACTGGAGCAGGGAACTCCGTTCCTGATCGCGGCGGAACCGACGCGAGGCGTCGATATCGGTGCCATGGAGACGATTCATGGCGAACTGCTCAAGCGGCGCGAAGAGGGCACGGGAATTTTGCTGGTATCGTCGGAATTAACGGAAATCTTGAAGCTGTCCGACCGTGTTCTGGTCATGTATGAAGGCCGGATCGCGGGCGAACTGTCGGCGAAGGAAGCGACAGAAGAGAAATTGGGACTGCTGATGGCGGGAGGAACTCTGTAATGAACAAATGGACTAAATTTACGCTTCCGCTGCTTCAGCCGATTGCCGCAATCATCGTGGGGCTGCTTGCCGGAGCCATCGCGATCCTGATTGCCGGCGGCGATATCCTGCAGACCTACGCGGAGATGTGGAAGGGTGCCTTCGGCGGGATGTATTTCTTTACGAATACGCTGTCCCGCGCGACCCCGATCATTCTGATCGGTCTGGGCGCGGCGTTTGCCTTCCGTGCAGGCTTCTTTAACCTTGGCGCGGAAGGACAAATGGTGTTTGGCGCGCTTTCCGCCGCGTTGGTCGGATTGTATATGCCGGGTCCGGGCTGGCTGGTGTGCATCGTTGCGATTCTTGCCGGCGTTGTCGCAGGGGGATTATGGTCGGTAATGGCCGGATATTTTGATGCCCGGTTCCGGGTGAACCTGCTGATCTCCACGCTGCTTCTGAACTATGTGGCCGTATTGTTTGCGGGGTATCTGGTCGCCTATCCGCTGAAGGACCGCTCGGGTTCTGCCGCGATGGCGCAATCCGAAATGCTCGATAACAGCGTCTGGCTGCCGAAGCTGATCTCCGGCATGCCGCTGCATGTCGGCTTTGTGCTCGCGGTGCTGGCCGCGTTGATTATATTCGTCTTGTTGAAGCGCTCCGTGATCGGCTACGAAGTACGGATGCTTGGCGGCAATCCGCTGTTTGCCCTGTTCGGCGGGGTTAAGCGCGGGCCGATGATGCTTGGCGCGATGTTCTTCAGCGGCGGCTTGGCCGGACTTGGCGGGGCCGTTGAAATCCTAGGCTCCCAGTATCGTTATATCGATGGTGCGTTATCTACGGCCGACTATGCCTGGACGGGCATCATGGCAGCATTGCTGGCAGGGTCGCATCCGATCGGCACGCTGATTGCATCGATTTTCTTGGCCGCGCTGCAGACGGGCGGCATGGGCGTGGAACGGAATACGGAAGTGCCGCTTGAGGTTGGAGCGATCATCCAAGCCGTGCTGATTCTGTTTATCTCCGCCCGATTCACATACAGCTTCCTGAAGCGCAGAAAGGGGAACAAATCCGATGGAACAGCTGTTTGACCTTGCTTTAATCAACTCGGCCCTCCGCGTGCTCACTCCGATCCTGCTTGCGGCTCTCGGCGGTGCCCTGTGTTCGCGCGTCGGATTGTTCAACGTCGGTTTGGAAGGCTTTATGCTGCTGGGGGCTTTCTCAGCCGTGGTGGGGAACCACTTTTTCGGCAACGTGTTTTACGCGATTTTGTTCGCGATTGCGATCGTGTCGATCTTCTCCTTTATCTTTGCTTACCTCAGCATTAATCTGCAGGCCAACGTCATCGTGGTCGGTATCGCGATGAATGCGCTGGCGGCAGGGTTGACCACATTCAGCTTGCGGGCTATTTTTGATGTGAAAGGTGCATTTTATGATAATACGATGGTCGGGCTGCCGAAATGGAACATTCCGATTATCGAGGATATTCCGGTGATCGGTCCCATTTTGGCGGGCCTGACGCCGCTTGTGTATCTGTCGTTTTTGATTGCGGGCCTCATGTGGTATTATTTCTATCGCACGAAGAACGGCTTCCGTTTTCTGGCTGCCGGCGAGAATCCGCTCGCTGCCAAAAGCGTGGGCATCCGTGTAAGACGGTATCAGTATGGAGCCGTGCTCGCGAGCGGCGTGTTATGTGCGCTTGCAGGCGCGCAGCTGTCGCTTGGACAGGTGACGATGTTTACGGAAGGCATGACGGCCGGCCGCGGCTTTATCGCGCTCGTCGCCACGATGCTGGGCCAATCGGGTCCGCTTGGGGTAACGGCGGCAAGCCTGCTGTTCGGCTTTATGGATGCACTCAGCATCCGGTTCCAGGGGCTGGCGCTGCCTACGCATTTTACGCAGATGCTGCCTTATGTCGTAACGATTCTGGCGATGTTCTTCTTTAAGGATAAAAGCTTCCAGCAGGACGCGCTGAAGCAGGGATCCAGCTCCAGATAAGCGCGTAGTCCGCTACGCGACAACCTGTGATTGAAGTCATCCCGTCGATAAGCGGATGCGAAAGCGATCAAGCGTAAAGGAGATGAACATGGTGCATAAAAAAGCAGAACGTTTGAAAAAAATGAAGCCGGTGGCGGTGGGCAACCTGACCGAAGAGCAGCGGGCCAAGCTGCCGCCGGGGCAGACGCTGACCGAGAAGTTCCCGATTTTGCATGAAGGGGAGATTCCCCATTACGACATGTCGGAATGGACCCTCCGGGTTTTCGGCGAAGTGGAAGAGGAACGGACCTTTACGTATGAAGATATTCTGGCGCTGCCAACGGTAACGGTGAACACCGACATTCACTGCGTCACGCGCTGGTCCAAGTTCGATACGGTATGGGAGGGCATCCTGTTCCGGGATTTCATAGCAGGGCTTCGGATCAAGCCGGATGCCAAATACGTCATGTTTCATGCCGATCCCGATTATGACACGAATGTGCCGATCGAGGATTTGCTCCGTGACGATGTGCTGCTGGCCTATCGTTTCAACGGCGAGCCGCTGACGGACAAGCACGGCTGGCCGCTGCGCACGGTCGTGCCGCACCGCTATTTCTGGAAGAGCGCCAAGTGGCTGCGCGGCATCGAGTTTATGAAGGAAGACCGCCCGGGCTTCTGGGAACGCAACGGCTTCCACAACGAAGCGGACCCGTTCAAGGAAGAGCGGTTTAGCGGCGAGGCGCTGGATATACCCGAAGACGAATGGACACGTAAGGAGTTTGACTAATATGTTGATGCCTATTTTGCAAGTGAACTCAGAGGATATACCTGAATTTGTGATCGTCTGCGGCGATCCGAAACGCGCGGAGACGATATCCCGTAAGCTCGAAAATGCGCGCGAGCTGGCGTTCAGCCGCGAGTACCGGACTTTCGTGGGGACGCATGAAGGCGTTGAGCTGGCGGTAACCAGCCATGGCGTCGGCTGCCCGGGAGCGGCCGTTTGCTTCGAGGAGCTGATCCGCGCGGGCGCGAAGACCTTGATTCGCGTGGGCACCGCCGGGTCTTATCGGGCGGACACTCCTGCAGGAAGCCTTGTGGTCAGCACCGCGGCGATCCGTACGGACGGTCTGACGAAGCAGCTGGTGCCGGACGGCTTTCCGGCGGTTGCGGACAGCCAGGTGGCGGAGGCGTTGTACGAATCCGCGCTCGCGATCGGCGAAGGCGTCGTGCGCAAGGGCATAACCGTCACGCTGGACGTGTTCTTTAACGGAGTCGAGGAAGTGCCGCACCAGAAATATAAAGCGGCGGGCGCGCTCGGCGTCGAGATGGAAATTGCGGCGCTGTACGTCGTTGCGGCTATCCGCGGCGTTCGCGCCGGCGCGATTGTGGCCATGGACGGCTTTGCCGACGCCGACCTTGCGGCCGAGTACGACCCGAACACAAACGTGGTTGCCGACGCGGTGGAGCGCGAGATTAACACCGCTTTGCAGGCCGTGGTGAGGCTGGCGAAGCAAGGCTAGCCAGGGATGAAGAAAGCCGGATTTACCTCAGCGTAAGCTGCAGGAAATCCGGCTTTCTATTTTGAGTAAGATGCACTTCCTTTTGATAACTTAAAACAGCAAATCCAGCCGTGTCTTGTTTTTACTGCTTGGCCGGCTGAAGCGTGAAGAAGGGAACCTTCTCGATTCCGACAGCCCGCACGTAAGTAAACAACTGTCCTTTATGGTGGATTTCATGGTCGACCATATTGTTTAACCACACGTTGCCGGGCGCTGTGAACCCATTGAAGTCGAGCGGCTGCTCAAGCTGGCTGTCGGACAATTCGGCAAAAAGGGCCGTGGTCGATTCGGTCGACGCTTGCACGATATTTCGAATGTCATCGATGGTCTCGAATTGGGTGGAAATCGAGGGTGGAGTAAACGAGCCGTTTTGGATGGAACGCAGGAACATATCCGAGGCTGCCGCAATATGAACAGCTAATCCGCCCAAGGTATAGGCATTTTCCCACGGTTTATAATCCAAATGCTCGCTCTGTACGTCCTGCAGCAGCTGAAGCAAGACCGTACGGTGTCTATGCCATCGTTCGAATTGCTGTTGACCTTCATGACTCATGGTTGATCCTCCTTGATCGATTACAGGATAAAGTCTTGGAATAGGCTCCCGTCTTATTTGCGGTTCATAAACACAATTCGATAAGAAATAGCGGATTCCTCCCCTATGCTCAAGCTATCCCAGGTGTTGAATTCAATAATATTGGAAGAAAACAGTTGCAAAAGGAAAACGGACCGTATATACTGAGTTCAATTAGTGATTGGTCAATCAATAATAAATCATAACGAGTGAGAGGAGGGTGGTTGAATGGCTAGAGCTTCAACCTCTGCGAATCGGCGAAATGAGATTGTAGCAGCAGCAATCGAAGTGTTTGCAGAGATCGGATACTATCGCGCGACCACGGCTCAGGTTGCCGAACGGGCAGCGATATCCCAGCCTTACGTCTATCGGTTCTTTACCAAGGAATCGCTGCTCGTGGAATCGCTGACGGTCTCCTGGAAGCGCATCGTGCAGGCATTTCAGGGGGTCATCGAGTCCGCTGCTCCGGAGGAATTGGAGACGGGCCTGATCCGGGCGTACGAAGGGATCGTGCAATCCCATCGCAGCGAAATCTTGCTTCAGATGCAGGCGCAGACGATCCAGGAAGCGCCCATTCGCGAAGCGATGCAGCAGGGAATGAACGAGGTGAAGGACCTGGTTCAGCATGCTTTCGTGAAAGCGGGATTCGAGGATGCCGACAAGAAAACCTCCGATTTTCTGGCCCGGGGGATGCTGTGTAATGTAGCCATGGCGATGGATATGCCGAATATGATGCCCAAAAGATAAGGCGCGCGTCGATGTGCCGCACCGCGTACTGCATCAGGTTGTGCGCGGTGGAGAAAGGGCATTTCTTTTTTAATCAATTGTGATTGATCAATCAATTATTTTATTATGAGGAGAGATTGATGATGAAAAAAGCGATTGTTTTGGGTGCGACAGGCGGCGTAGGGGCCCCATTGACGGCGGAGCTGGTGAAGCGCGGAATTCAAACGGTAGCCTTCGGCCGTTCCGTTAAGAAGCTGAATGAGCTGGCTGAGCAGCTGGACTATTCTCCTCTGCTTATGCTGGAAACGGGAGATGCCTTTAATCCGGAGGATATCCGAAGAGCCGCGGATGGGGCCGACGTTATTTTTCAAAGTGCCAATATTCCTTACCACGAGATGGAATCCAGGCTGCTGCCGCTGGGGGAATCGGTCATGACGGCTGCGGAGAAGCTGGGGACCAGGGTTGTGGTGGTAGATGGAATCTATCCTTATGGCAGACGCTTAATGGAAAAGGCAACGGAGGATCATCCCAAAAAACCGCATACCCGTAAGGGCAAAATAAGATTGGCCTACGAGCAGCTGATCTTCTCGTCGCGCTGGCATAAAGCAAACCCTCTTATCGTAAGGCTGCCCGACTACTATGGCCCTTCCGAGCAGGCATCCTATTTATCCGTCACGATGGAAGCCATTGCGGCCGGGAAGCCAACCGCCTTCATCGGCAACATGAGCGTTCCCCGCGAATACGTCTATTTGCCGGATGCCGCCCGCATGATCGTAGAGATTGCCGAGAGAGAGGAGTCCTACGGGCAGAACTGGCATATCCCCGGACCGGGCGTGATTTCAGGCCATGAGCTGGTGCGGATTGCGCAGCAGACCGCCGGAAAGCGCAAGGCGGTAATGCCGCTCGGACGAATCGGGCTCTCCCTGATCGGGTTATTCAATCCGGTGATGAAAGAGGTGGTTGAGATGCTGTATTTGACCGAGGAGCCTTTGGTGCTGAGCGGCGAGAAATACGAGCGCCTGATCGGTCCGATTCAATGGACGCCTCATGAGCAGGCGATTGCGGCGACCATGAGGGGTTTAATGAAAAAACGCGCATGAGCAGCGGAAGCCATGAAGACAGCGATATCATGATATGCGAAGGGATTATTTTTTAGATATTAGTAATTGATCAATCAATAATAAATCGAGGGTTTCTCTCTCGAGTTGTTGTCTCTTCGAAGGAGGTGAATCCAATATGGCTAAACTTCAGCTCAAGTTTATGGACGGTTTCTTTGCGGCGGTTATGCTGGTGTGCATGCTTAGCTGGTGGGATTAAGGCATCAGGGAAGAGGAGTTGTTAGCGGCTGAATGAAAATAGAAGGAGGATGCAAGCATGAAGGAAGAGATGCGTTCGATATGGTTTTCCAGGCACTCGCTCTTGCTGGACGCAGTAGCCGTACTGCTGGTGCTGTTCTCCATGTGGGATTAATGTTCGTTAACACGCTGACCGCGAAGACGGTCGGCGTGTTTTTGATTGGTTGAAAAATAATTTTCGAGAATATCCATCAGTTTCTTTTTCCCAAACGTTATATTAACAGAAAAGACAAAACGAAAAGTGAGAGGTTGGCTAATGCAAGTATGTGATCTCTATGAAAACCTGAAGGACGATGTCCAGCGTTATGCCAGATCCATCGCCAAGCATGCTTACGAAGCGGATGATCTGGTCCAGGATGCCTTTATGAAAGCCATCAAGGAGCCGAACCTGGCAGCGCTGCCCCTTCACAAGCAAAAGGCCTGGTTCTTCAGAGTCGTCAAAAATCGCATGATCGATATTAGCCGCCGGGAGAAGCGGCTCGTATCGTGGGAGGATGATCTGGTCTTCGCCGAGCTCCCCGTTTCAAGCCGCAATATAGAAATGACGGAATGGCTCGCCCGTTTGCCGCAATCGCAGAGCGATATCGTGTTTAAGCGCTTTTGGCTCGGGATGTCCAGCCAGGAAATCGGCGAGCAGCTGGGTATGCCGGCAGCCACGGTTCGTTACAAATTGCAAACCGCCATCAAAAAATTGAGAAAACTATGGGAGGAAGATATGAAATGAGCAGAATCATCGAGAATGTAGGGATGTTGGATCTTACGCAGGCTACGGAGGAAACCGTAACAAGCATCGAACGGATCGGAAACGTAGGTCTCGTAATATACCGGGCAGAGACGGCACACCTCCTCACGCTGTTGAAAAACGCAGGCAATATCGGCAAGACGATTGAAATCCCCGAGGGACACCGTTATTACAGCGGCACGCTGCGGCTGAACGAGGAATATTTTCAGCTCTTGGAGCAGCCGGACCGCGTATTCGTTAACGGCACGGTCATCATCGATAAAGGAGTATCCCTTGAAGCATTCCAGAGCGGCACGCTGCACTTGGTGGTTAACGGCGAGGTCTATGCTCCACGGCATCTGGCCGCTGCCGTTACCTCTGCACTCCTCAGAGTAGGAGGCGCCAGCGCGGAGATTCACGCTTACGAATACGAACCCCGGTTCGAGTCCGGGAAAGTGCAGCTGAACAATGCATATCTGGCCTCCAACAGCGAGCCTATGGAGCTGGTCCTGAACGGCATGGTTCATCTGGATAAGGAGCTGGATATGGAGCAGTTCTCGGCCCGGATTGAAAAGATCCAAGTCAACGGCAAGGCGATTATCCATGAACATCAATCCCCGTATTTCTACGATAAATTGAAAAAGATCAACGGCTTGGTCGAGGTGATCCCGGCAGGATTCGAGTATGTAACCAAACCGTTACGGCTAAACGCAAGAAGCGTACGGCGCTTTAAAGGCCATAAGCTCTACACGAATAAGCCGCTCATTCTCGAGGCGGACGTGACCCGGGACGCCTTCAGCCAGGCCGTGTCGGAGATACAGTCAACTTCGTTCATCATTTGCGGCGAAGAGATCGAAGATCTGGTCTGGGAGCGCTGCCCCAACCTGAATACGGAAATCGTAAGTTATGAGCGGCTGTTTGTGTTCATCAGCGGCGAGGAGACCTGGTCGAGGGATCAGCTGGCGGCTTTGGGCCAGCCGGCGAGCTTCATTGTTGACGGGACGCTGACCTTTGACGATGACGTCACCGAGGAAGATATTAAGGCTTCGATGTCCTCCCTGGATCTCTTCGGCGAAGTCGTTGTAGGGGAAAAAAGAATTAAAGGCATTTTGTACCCTTACCTTCGGGCAAACAATGGAAGTATTATAGTGAAGGGGACGGAAGAGGAGCTTGCAGGTATTGGTAATGTCGGAATGTTGTCGCTATAAAAAGAAATGAGGAATGAAACATGAATATCAATAATGAAGATATTGCCAAACAGCATGTTCGCGATCTCCGTCAGGAACTGGAACGATGCCGGATGGCAACGAAATTGCGCTCGAAACGCAATGCAGCGGCCCACGCCGCAAAGACCGCACGCACGGTCGAAGGAAAGTGGAAGGCGCTGCTTGAAACCATCATCATGATGGGAAGAAGAATGCTTTAATCGGTTGAGCCGGTTAAGCGACAAATCCTAATTCTTATGAATCGTCGATGCGATAAGCATCGGCGATTTTTAGTTTTTTTGCCTACCGGTAGTTAAAAAATATTGACATCTTTCGTCATCCATCTTAAAATTCTACCTATCGGTAGGTAAAAAAAAGGAGCGGGTGACAGCGTGAAAAAGAAGGATTTAACCTCGCAGCAAATCGTTGAGGCTGCCATCGGATTGTTTGCGTCCCATGGCATCGAGAAGACCAGTCTGGCGATGATTGCCGGCGAAGTGGGCATTACGAAACCGTCGATTTACTATCACTTTGCGTCCAAGGATGAATTGGTGGAGCGGGTCTTTGAATACATGTTCAGCGATTATCATTTCGATCATTATTTCTCCCTGACCGGGCTAAATGAGTTTAACTTTGCAGAGCAGCTGTACCAGGGCGGGCTGCGCATGTTTCCCGAGGAGGAAGAAGCCTTCGTGCCGGTGATGCGCCTATTGAGCGAGTTCATGCTGACCGCAAACCGGAATGCCAATTACGGCCAGCGGGTAGCTGCCATGCAGCAATCGTTCCTGGGCGGCTTTCGGGAATTCATGAAGCTGGGGGTCGACTTCGGGCTCGTCGATCGTCAGCATGCGGATTCCAAGGCCTATGTTCTGGCTCTGGTCATCGATAATATCACGAGTTATATCATGATGGAGATTCCGCTGGACTATCAAGCGGTCTGGAAAGAAGCGGTGAACAGCGTTCTCAGGAAAGGTGCGGATGCCATTGAATAACGGAATGGAATACAGTGATCTCGGATTATCATGGGCAGACCGGATGCTGGTATGGGCGGTGCCGCCTTTATTAGGCGCGGTGGTCGGCTGGTTTCTGCCTACGATTGCGGATTGGGCCACGGGCCTGGCTTGGGTGCCATTTCAAGGACCCTTGGAGTTGATCGCATCGATCCAGGGCCCATGGGTTGTTATCGTAACCGCTGTTGTGGGGTTGCTTGCCGGTACGGTGCTCTCTCACTTAGCCATTAAAGAAAGCCTTGCGGTTCGCCTGTCGGACAAGGAGATTACACTCCGCATTCATGAGGCTGAACAAATCTTTACGAGAGAAGAAGTTTCCGCTGCCTTTATGGACGGCAAGCAGCTGGTCCTGCTAGGCAACATGGGGGAGGAGCTCTATCGCGAGAAACCCGAAACCAAGCGGGAAACGGTGGCCGAAGCCTTCAAACGGCACGGTTACTCCTGGAGAGACCGCGATCCGTTTGCCCATGATTACGTCAAATGGGTTGCCGATTCGCCGGAACTGACGCCCAGCATGAACGCGCTCTTCCTGGCACGGGAGAAGGCCATCGAGAACGAGGATCGAGAGGACGCGGCTGATCTGCGCCGGGAACTATCGAAGCTGGGCATTACCGTGCGCGATGACGGAAAAAGACAATATTGGCGTCAGCACGGGCAGAAGCCATAACAGGCATAGCAACCATGAGGGCTGGCTGGTCCGATAAACGGACGATCCCGGACGGAGATTGAATCCTCCGACCGGGATGACCGTCATCGGCTGCGGTCACCCTAGACATTCGCCCGCACATTTGTATCCCCTCATATCGAACAAAATGACACCTCCCTCGCTAAAGCAAGCGTGCCCCGAACAATATCCCTCTATCGGCAAGACATCCGTCAGTCCTCTCCTTCCTTGAGAAGTTTTAAAATGAAAGCGATACCTCAGCGAAGGAGATGTCCTATGAATTTTGATCTGAATATCGTACCTTTCAGCCGAAGAGCGTCCTTCTTGGCGATATCCCTCCTGCCAGCGGCCAAGGATCGCAGACAAGGTCTTTACCTGCGAACCGTCCGCGGAGGGGATGACAAGTTTGGCGAGGCGTTTCTGATAGAACTGCTAAACCGGCAGAACGAGCCGGTTCCGTTTGAACCTATTGCATCACCCGACAACATCAGGCTAACGGCATCCGATTCGTTAGGCCATGCGGATATTTGCATATCGGACTCCCGGACCGTGCGATTCCGCTCGGAAGGCTGCGGCATCCGGCTTACTTTTTTCCCCGCCGCGTATGATTATGCCTATGAGACCCATCCGGACGGCTGGGAGGTGAACAGCTTCACGCATGGTTGCCGCTTCATGCTGACCCGGCTTGCGGGCCAGATGGGCATGGAGGTTGAATGGAACGAGATCAAGAGCTCGCGTGTGACCGCCGACTTTTCCGTGGATCCTGCATCCAATGTGGCCGAATTTGCGGTCGAAGAGTTCATGACCGTCTTGAAGCCGCGCGGCGAATGGGAGTCATTCGACGATGCGGTTGTAAGCGCTCGCGAGGATTACGCCAGATGGCTGAACAATACCCTTGCCGTCTCTGAGCAGTGGCAGGAAGCCAGGGAGCTGGCCGCCTATATTACCTGGTCCTGCGTGGTTCCCGCCGAAGGCTGCCTGACTCGCCCGGCCATGTACATGTCCAAGAATTGGATGACCAACATCTGGAGCTGGGACAACTGCTTTAACGCGATGGCTCTCGTGCGGCATCAGCCGGAGCTGGCTTGGGACCAGTTCATGATCTTTTTTGACCGGCAGGATGAGAGCGGCCTGATCCCGGACTTCGTGAACGATAAATACGAGCTTTGGAATTGCAACAAACCGCCGATTCACGGCTGGACGCTGGCCTGGATGATGCGTCGGACGGATTACATCAAGGAGGCCCAGCTGCGCGAGGTCTATGGCCCTCTAGCGAAATGGACGCAGTGGTGGTTCACGCACCGGGATCATGACGGCGACGGCATTCCCCAGTATAACCACGGCAACGACTCGGGCTGGGACAACAGCACGGCGTTCAATAACGGCATTCCCGTCGAGAGTCCCGACCTTGCCGCTTATCTGATTATCCAGATGGAGACGCTGGCCGAAATCGCGGGCTTGCTGGGCCTGTCGGAGGAGTCGGCCGGATGGAGACGGAGAGCGGACGATACGCTGGACCGCATGATTCGGCACTTCTGGAAGGACGGCCGGTTTACGGCCTGCCGTTCGGGAACGCATGAGCCGTCCGAAGGGGACAGCCTGCTGCTGTTCGTTCCTATCCTGCTGGGTAAACGCCTTCCCGAGTATATCCGCACGGCTCTGCTGGAAGGGCTTCGGGATGAAAGCCGATTTCTGACGAGCAACGGCTGGGCGACCGAAAGCGTAAGCAGCCCATACTATAAGCCGGACGGATATTGGCGCGGACCGATCTGGGCTCCTTCCACGATGCTGCTGGTCGAAGGGGTGGCGGCGGCCGGCGATAAGGAGCTGGCCATGGAAATTGCGCAGCGGTACTGCCGAATGGTCAGTCTCAGCGGCATGGCCGAGAATTTTGATGCCCTGACCGGAGCCGGGCTGCGCGATCGGGCGTTCACCTGGACCTCCAGCGTATTTTTGATTTTGGGACATGAATACACGTTATAACTGTCACGGAATGACACTTCTTCCCGGGCTTTTGGCCTTGCGGAGGAGGTGCTTTTTCCGTTTCCTCTCATTTTCCAGTTGCCGCCTAATTACAAGCCCTTTGTTCAGGTTTATAATGAAAGCGGTATCACGGGATCTCGTAAGCAGTACAGCCGCATGGCGAACGATCGGATGGATGTTCACGATACGATTCGATACGACAATGGGGAGAGTAACCATGAATTTTCAGGGAATCAAAGACCGAGCCGGACGGATGTTCACCGGCACCTATCACAGCATAAGAACCAAGCTGCTTACCTGTTTTTTAGTCGTCACCCTGATTCCGCTGTTCTCGCTTGGCGGACTTTCCTATGTGCAATCCGCTAAAGTGATTAACTCCCAGTTCGGCAAATACGGCGATAATGCCGTGGCGCAGCTGGAGCAGCAGACCAGTTCGGCTTTGGGGCGGATGAAGCAGACGGCGGAGACGATTTATTCCTACCTGCTGGACCCGAGCCATTCGGGAATCGGAAACGGGACGCCGTCCACCTATGGCGACATCATGGAGAAGAACGATTTCGAATCGTTGTTGAAATCCCTGCGGACGCAGCTGACAGCCGGAATCTACATCATAACGAGCTCCGGTTATTACTATGGGGAGAACAACCTGGACGTGAACAAACTCGGCAATATCCCGGCGTGGAACGCCAGGCCGAAAGCCTATGCCGGCACCTATTGGCTGGGCTTCTATCCGCAGGATCATTCCATTAATAACAGCGATAGCGACAACGTGCCTGTCCTGGGATTGGCGGTGCCGATCCATCACCCGGACAAGGCTCAGGACGGCAGCGTCATCCTGATCGAGGAGAACGCCGAGGAGCTGCTGCGAAGTTATGCCAAGTTCGAGGCCGATACGCATGCCCACCTGCTTATTACATCGCCGGATGGCACGGTCGTGTATGAGACGGACGCTCCGTATACGCCCCATGACAGCGATGTGGCCTGGACCCGGAGGATTGACGCCAACCAATGGACCATGGAAGCCAGAATTCCCGCCAAGGCGTTCTATCAATCCTCGGACGTGATCCGGGCGAACACGATGGTTGTTGCCATCGTCTCCTGCCTGCTCGCTTTTGGCATCGCCTATCTGTTCTCCTCCCGGTTCACTTCGCGGATCCGGACCTTGAAGGACTCGATGCAGAAGGTAAGCTTCGGCAAGCTGGATACCCGTACGCCGATCGAGGGGAGGGATGAGCTGGGCAGCCTCGACATGAGTTTTAACCGGATGGTAACGGGCGTGCAGACCCTGATTGGCGAGGTGGAGCAGAGCGAGCGGCTGAAAAAAGAGGCCGAGCTGCGCGCATTCCATTATCAGATCAACCCCCATCTGCTGTTCAACACCCTGAATTCCATCCAGTGGAAGGCGCGGCTGCAAGGCGCGGAGGACATTCGCCAGATGCTGTACCATCTGACGATGGTGCTGGAGGGAAATCTGGATATTTCCCAGGAGCTCGTTACCCTAAACAGGGAGCTGCGCATGATCGGCCACTTCCTGAAGATTCAGGAAATCCGGTACGGTGAAGTATTTCGTTATCGCCTGGATTGCGATGATTCGCTTCTGCCGTATTTGATTCCGCGGATGACGCTTCAGCCGCTGTTCGAGAATATATTTTTCCATGCCTTTACGGACGGGCAGGGAGAGATCCATGTCAAGGTCGAGGAGGATCATGACGAGCTTGTGCTCACGCTCCGCGATAACGGAGCCGGCATCAGGGAGGACAAACTGGCGCGGTTGTTTTCGCCGGAGACGAAGCGGAAGGGCCGCGGCGGGCTTGGCGTGCGGAACGCCGACCAGAAATTCAAGCTGCATTTCGGTCCTCTCTACGGACTGAAGGTGCATTCGGTTAAGGGAGAAGGAACAACCATCATCATACGCTGGCCGAAAAGGGAGGAGTCTTTCGATGATGAATACAGGGAACATTAAAGTGATGATTGCCGACGACGAAAGCATTGTGCGCAAGGGACTCCGCTCCACGGTGCCCTGGGAACGGTTCGGGATGGAGGTTGTGGCGGACAGCCCCAACGGCCAGGCAGCCTGGGAGGCTTTTCTGGAGTTTCGGCCGCAGGTCGTCATTACGGATATCGTCATGCCGGAGATGGATGGGATCGAGCTCTCCCGGAAGGTGAAGGAGGCTGCGCCGGAAACCCGGATCATTCTGCTCAGCTGCCACCGGGATTTCGAATATGCCCAGGAAGGGATGCGGCTTGGCGCGTCCGGATATCTGCTGAAAACCGCCTTCGAGGACGAAGAGCTCGAAGCGATGCTGGGTAAATTTCAACGCGAGCTGTCTGATGCGCCGGCCAACGTGTACGGGCTGGAAGAACAGGTTTCCGCCCATTTGTTTGCTTGGCTTAACGGGCACAGCGACCGTTTCCCCGGAGAACTTCGGGAGCTTTGCAGCCGCGCCGGGCTGGGAGAGGGCAAGCGCATTTCGCTGTATCTGATCAAAACGGCGGGCTGCAGCGGCAGTTGGGAGCACCTGCTGAAGGAGCAGGGCTCCGAGGAGCCGGGATTGCGCAGCAGCAAGCGGGTCCCGTACGGCGCGGACAGCTGCTATTGGGCCGTGCCGGAGGAATATAAGGAAGCGGCGGACGGGCTGCTGGTGGAGATTAAGAGCCGATGCGGGAAGCTTGCCTGGAATTGGCGGGGAGGTCTTCAGGACTCGGTGGATGTGCAGAAAGCCTTTCAATCCTTGCACAAGGAAGCCGAGCTGGAGCGGGTGTACGGTCTGAACGGAGAGCAGTGGCCGGAGCCGATCCTGCAGGCGGTTCATCTGCTGCACGAACATCCCGCGGACGAGTGGTCGGCAGCGGAGCTGGCCCAGCAGGTGGGGCTGAGCCGCAGCCATTTTTCGATCCTGTTCAAGAAAACGGTCGGCGACAGCTTCATCGCGTTCCAATATAAGCGCAAGCTCCGCCTTGCTTACGGCCTACTGCGCGAAACCTCCTTAACGATGCAGGAGATCGCCGAGAAGACGGGACTCGGAGACAGCAAATATTTCAGCAAATGGTTCAAGCGCTGCACGGGTCAGACGCCAAGCCAATACCGTGCCGAACAAAAAGGGGAATCATCGTAAACAAATGAACACCCGCGGGCTAAAGTTCGAACAAAAATACGATCATCTGCGAATCAGCGCACGTTTTGAACCGCTTTCATCCGAGTTATGATGAAAGCGGTTCAATTCATATCAACTCAATACTTTAGGGGAGCTGACAATATGAAAAAGAAAATGTCATGGATCGCAATGGTTTCGGTTATGACGTTAATGGCATCGCTGCTGGCCGCATGCGGCGGCAGCGGCGGGACCGGCAGCGCGAAGCAGCCGGACGGCAGCTCATCGAAGGCGGCAACCACGCTTCGTTTCGCGACATGGGATACGGGAGATGCGCTGAAGATCGAGCAGGAGATCGCCAAGAAGTTCGAAGAGTCGCATCCCGGCACGAAGGTGCAGGTCGAGGCCTATGCCGACGGATTCGATCAGAAGCTGGCCGCCGGATTCGGCGCAGCCAATCCGCCGGACGTGATGTACATGTGGGATTTTCCGACGTATCACCAGTCCTTGGAGCCGCTGGACGGTTACGCGTCCAAGGACGAGGATTTGAACATCGATGATTTTTACCAAGGATTGTTCAACTACGGCAAAATCGACAATCAGCTGTACGGAATCCCGGCGGGCTTTACGACCCGGGTGGTGTACTACAACAAGAAGATGTTCGACGATGCGGGCATTGCTTACCCGAGCGATGGATGGACATGGGCGGAATTCCAGGAAATCGCCCAGAAGCTGACGGATAAATCGAAGAAGCAGTACGGCTTCGGCGTGCGGGCCGAGAACGATACGTATGACCTTCAAGGGTTCGTATGGAGCAACGGCGGATCCTTCATCTCGGAGGACGGCAAAACGATCGAAGGCTACATGAACAGCAAGGAAACGGCGGGAGCCATTCAGATGCTGGGCGATATGCTCAAGAACGGCTCGGCGGTCCTGACCGGAGGCAAAGGGCAGCAGAGCGGCGAGGATATTTTCAAAGCCGGCAAGATTGCCATGTGGGAGAGCGGCATCTGGCCGCTGGAATCCTTCAGGGAAGCCGGAATCGATGTGGGCACGGTAGAGATGCCGGCCTTCGAGGGCAAGCCAGTGAAGGGCGTATTGGCCGAATCCGCGTTATCCATAGCGAAGGATTCCAAGAACAAGGATCTGGCGTGGGAGTTCATCAAATTCTACGTATCGGATGAAGCGATCAAAATGCGCGTGGCCGACCTGCCGGTCCGGGTCAGCGTGGTCAACGAGCTGAAGAAGGACCAGGATCCGCTCTACAAGCCGTATTACACGATGCTGGAGCGCTCGGACAATACGCCGGCCTTTCTGCTGAATCCAAAATGGAACGAAGTGAACCGCCAGCTGTCGGCAGCCGTGGAATCCGTCATGTTCGGCAGCGATGCGCAGGAGGTTCTGAACCAGGCGGTGAAGGATAGCGAACGCTATTTGAAATAATCGAAGAAAGAAGGTTCGCGAAAATGGCCCAAACGCAAGTGCCTTACCCACAACAGCAGACAGCGGCCCCGAAGCGACTTGGACCAAAACGTTGGGGTGGGGCCGTGCCCTACCTCTTCATTTTTCCATGGATATTCGGATTCCTGGTTTTCACGCTTGGCCCGCTGCTGTTCTCCCTCGTCATTTCGTTTTTTGATTGGCCGATCGTAGGCCAAGTGACCTTTGTCGGCATCGACAACTATGTGGAGATGTTCTCGAACGATCCGCTGTTCTGGAAATCGCTGCTGGTTACGCTGAAATTCGCGGCTTTGTTCGTGCCGTTGAACATCATCGTGGCTTTGGGGCTTGCCATGCTGCTGAATCAGAAGGTAAAAGGGAGCGCGTTCTTCCGCACCGCCTTCTACCTGCCGTCGGTCATTTCCGGCGTCGCCCTCGCCATGATCTGGTCCTGGGTATACAGCGGAGATTACGGAATCCTGAACTATTTCTTATCGCTGGTCGGCATCGAAGGGCCGGACTGGCTGAACGATACGAAGTGGTCCCTGGTCGCCATGGTCATTGCAAGCCTATGGGGACAGGGTTCGATGATGCTTATTTTTCTGGCGGGTCTCAAGGGAATTCCGAAGGACCTGTATGAGTCGGCCTCGATGGACGGGGCGGGCAAGATTCGGCAGTTCTTCAATGTGACCATTCCGATGATCACGCCGACGCTGCTGTTCAACCTGATTACGTCCATCATCGCCGCGTTCCAGCAGCTGACGCTGGCGCTTCTGCTCACGGGCGGAGGCCCGCTGAAGTCGACGTTTTTCTATGCGATGTACATGTACGAGAATGCGTTCAAATATTTCAAGATGGGGTATTCCGCAGCCAACGCCTGGTTCATGTTCCTGATCGTGCTGACGCTGACGTTCCTCGTGTTCAAGTCTTCGGAGGCCTGGGTGTTCTATGAGGGCGAGATGAAGACAAAGAAGGAGAAGGCGAAGCCGAAGCGTGCCAAGCAAGGGGTTCAAGCCAGCAGGGAGGGAAGTTCCGTATGAAAAAGGTGATCACGTACGCACTGCTCATTCTGTGCTCGCTGCTGTTCATTGCTCCGCTCTTCTGGGCCGTCACGACGGCGCTGAAGTCGCAGCAGGAGCTTTATCTGTTTCCTCCGAAATGGTTTCCTTCCGTGTGGAGGTTCAGCAATTTCGCGGAGGCCTGGAGCATTCAGCCGTTTAACCTGTTTTTGAAAAATACGCTGATCGTTACGCTGCTGTCGACGCTCGGGCAGCTCGTCTCGTGCACGCTGGTGGCTTACGGGTTTGCCCGGTTTCAATTCAAGGGGCGGGACGCGCTGTTCCTGATCGTGCTTGCCACCATGATGATTCCTTGGGAAGTGACCATGATTCCGCAGTATATGGAGTTCAATTACCTGGGCTGGATCAATACGCTCAAACCGCTCATCGTTCCGTCCTGGTTCGGCTCCGCTTATTTCATTTTTCTGCTGCGCCAGTTCATCATGACCTTGCCGAAGGAGCTGGATGAAGCGGCAACGATTGACGGGGCGGGCAAAATGACGGTTCTGCTGCGGATCATCGTGCCGCTGATGGGTCCGTCGCTCATCCTGGTGGCCGTGTTCCATATGATGAGCTGCTGGAACGATTACCTGGGCCCGCTCATCTTCCTGAACGACCAGACGAAATATACGCTGACGCTGGGGTTATCCCAATTCAAGGGCATGCACGGCGTCGACATGCAATCCATTATGGCCATCACCTGCCTGATCTCGATTCCGCCGCTGGCCGTCTTTTTCTTCGCGCAGCGTTATATCGTTGGCGGCATCGCCACAACGGGGATCAAGGGGTAAACGGTGCCGGCGATAAGCGGCATCCACAATGGATATGGAGCTTGAAGCAGCATCAGAACATAGAAGTGCGTGTTCAAAAAGTCATGGAAAGATGGCTTTTTGAACGACCTCTAGAAGCTTAGACCGCTTGGGAAAGGATGGAGAGACATGATGAAAGACCATCGTATCGGCCGCGACTGGGATGACCTGAGCGTGCTGGAACGAAATCGGGCAAAAAGCCGGGCCTATTTCATTCCGTTCGCGGATGCGGACGGAGCGCTTAGTTATGACAGAGGCAGTTCGGCCTGGTACCAATCGCTGAACGGGGTGTGGAAATTCCACTATGCCGAGGAGCCGGAGAGCGCTCCGGGAGCATTTTATGAGGAGGATTACGATGTATCGGCCTGGGATAACCTCCCGGTTCCGGGACACTGGCAGCTGCAGGGCTACGGGCATCCGCATTACACGGACTTGTACTATCCGTTCCCCGTGGACCCGCCGCATGTGCCAAATGCGAATCCGACCGGCAGCTATGTCCGCGAGTTCGAGCTTCCGCAGCATTGGGACGGCAGAAAAATTTGCGTCAAATTCGACGGGGTGGACAGCGCGTTCCATGTGTGGCTGAACGGGACGTTTATCGGCTACAGCCAGGGGAGCCGGCTGACTTCGGAGTTCGATATGACGCCTTATGTGAAGCCCGGCGTAAACAAGATGTCCGTCCGGGTATACCAATGGTCCGATGGAAGCTACCTGGAAGACCAGGACATGTGGTGGATGAGCGGCATTTTCCGGGACGTATACCTGATCGCGGAGCCATCGGCTCTTCGCGTCAACGACTTCCGCGTAACGACCGAGCTGGATGCGGAGTATCTGAACGCGAAGCTGCAGGTGCAATTGGAGCTGGAAGGTACGGAGCGCGGCTTCGTCCAGTTGCAGCTGTTGAATGGCGCCGGAGCGGAAGCGGGGTCAACCGGCAAAGACGTCGGGCACTCTTCCGTGGAGAATTTTGAGATCGAGGTGGCGGGCCCGGATTTATGGAGTGCCGAGTCACCGGCGCTGTACCACCTGGTGATCACCCTGCGGGATAATCAGGGGGAGACGCTGGAGACGGTGGCGCAGCGCGTCGGCTTCCGCTCCATCGAAGTGAAGGACGGACAGCTACTGGTAAATGGCAAGGCAATCCTGCTGAAAGGCGTCAACCGCCATGACCATCATCCGGATACGGGCCGAACCGTCACCCTGTCCACGATGCTGGAGGACATCCGGTTGATGAAACAGCACAACATCAATGCCGTACGGACCGCTCATTACCCGAATGATCCCCGGTTCTACGAGCTGTGCGACGTGTACGGGCTGTACGTGATGGAAGAGACGGATCTGGAGACCCACGGCTTTGAGCCGCTCGGCAACATTTCCCGCCTGAGCGACGATCCGGATTGGAAGGAAGCGTACGTGGACCGTGTCCGCCGGATGGTGGAACGGGATAAAAACCATCCGTCCGTACTGTTCTGGTCCCTCGGCAACGAATCCGGCTTCGGCTGCAATTTCCGCGCGATGGCGGAGTGGTGCCGGGAGCATGATCCAACGAGGCTGATCCATTATGAGGAGGACCGCGAAGCCGAGGTGTGCGACGTGGTGAGCACGATGTATTCCTCCGTCGAGAAGATGGAAGGCTTCGGCAAAATGGCCGATCATCCCAAGCCGCATATTCTGTGCGAATTCGCGCACGCGATGGGCAATGGACCCGGAGGCTTGCGTCCCTACTTCGATACCTTTGAAGCCCATCCCCGCCTTGCGGGCGGTTTCGTATGGGAATGGATCGATCACGGGCTGAGCAGAAGGACCCCGGACGGCAGGAAGGATTATGCGTACGGCGGCGATTATGGCGATGTGCCGAACAACAGCAATTTCGTCATCGATGGTTTGGTCCGTCCGGACCGGACGCCTTCACCCGGACTTCTGGAATACAAAAAGGTCATTGAACCGGTCCGCATGTCGATGCCAAGGCACGGTGTGCTTCATATCATGAACCGCTATGATTTCATTTCGCTGGATCATCTGCAGGCCCATTACCGGGTGTTGGCCGATGGACAGCTTGTCCGTAGCGGAGTCCTGCAGCTTCCCCGCATCGAAGCAGGCACAGGCGCGGAGCTAAGCCTCCTGGAGGTTTTGGGGGACGCGACAATAGGCGCGAGTCCTTACGCCGAGCTGTGGCTTGAAGTATCCCTCTCGCTGGCCGCGGACTGCCGCTGGGCGGAACGGGGGCATGAGGTGGCGTGGTCCCAGCTTCTGATGCGGGAATCGTTCAAGCCCGAATTCGAGTCGGCTGCTTCCCTGCGGCGGGGCCCATTACAGATTAGCGAGGATAAGCATAGCCTTCAAGTGGAGAATGGAAGCTTTCAGCTGTCCCTCAGCGCCCTTCATGCCGGCTTCGAAACCTTGTCCATGCATGGCAAAAGAATTGCACTTGGCGGACCGGCGCTGAATTTCTGGCGTCCGCCGATCGATAACGACATGTACGTGCTTCCGGATTGGCGCAAGGCCCATCTGGACCGGCTCTCCGAGCGGGTCGATCATTTCGAATGGAAGCGATTGGACCGGGAATGCGTTGAGGTAAAGCGGGTTTCCCGCATCGCTCCGCCGGTATACGACTGGGGCTTCCGCTGCGAAACGACCTATACGATCACTTCCAGCGGCCTGATCATCATGGACGTGAAGGGTGAGCCGATCGGCACGCCGCCCGGCATGCTGCCCAAAATCGGATTGCAAATGCAAGTCGCGGGTGACATGGAACATGTCCGGTGGTACGGCAGAGGACCTGGGGAAAGCTACCCGGACAGCCTGGAAGCGGGACGGTTCGGGGAATACCGCAGCACCGTGGACGGATTGTTTACGCCCTATATCTATCCGCAGGAAAACGGGAACCGCTCGGATGTCCGCTGGGTCTCGCTGGCGGATGGTGCGGGGTTGGGGCTTCTTGCCGTAGGCGACCCCTCCCTTAATTTCAGTGCGAGCCGCTACGCCGATCAGGACGTGGAGTCTGCCGCGCATGCCAGCGATCTGGTTCCGCAGCGTTTCATTACGCTGAATCTGGATTACCGGCAGAACGGGCTTGGCAGCAACAGCTGCGGTCCGGCACAGGCACCCGAGCACTCGATCAAGCCGGAGCCTTTCTCGTTCCGCATGCTGCTGAAGCCTTACGCTGCCGAGGATACCGATCCGGTACGGCTGAGCAGGCGGATGCGCTCGGAAGCGGGATTATACGAGTAACCCGGTGATGTTCATCTCATATCGTTTTCGGATTTTCTGGAGAAGGGGAATAACATGTCCTTTTACATCAAAGACCTGCTGCAGCTGTCTACGGGGGTGCGCCGGTTCCTGATAAGCGAGGCCTTCTACGGCATCGGCATCGGCCTCTATACACTCGTCCTGAATCTGCATCTGCTCTTCCGGGGGCTAAGGGAAGACGAGATCGGCGCGTTGGTGTCGACGGGCATTCTGATTATCCACGTATGACTCCATCATGCCCTATATGGTTTTAATCGACAAGAGCCAGTGTGCTATGGTTTATGGTCAAGCATGCCTTAATATCGACTTTCCACAACGGCAGGTGCTAGAACCTGCCGCGCATACCTTCCGGCCTCCGCGCTCGACTTCGGCCCCGATCTGTTTCGGATTCGGATGGTAGATCATATGCCCGTCGCCGCCCATAATCCAGACGTCAAAGCCGCCCAGCGAATCGTTGGAGCAGATGGCGCCAATCTGCTTCAGATTGAGGTCGACGATCAATAAGCCTTTATAGAGAAAGGATGAATTGTCATAGAGCTTCCGGGCGACGGTGAGGGAAGGCGTGTTTCCTACCCGGCTGAGGCCGATGATCTGAAAATCGTTGTATTGGTCCAGCTGCGCTTGAAAGGAGCGGTTGCGTTTGCGGATTTCGCTCATATCGAGCAGTCCCGGCGCGCTTTCGTAATCGGTAATTTGCCGCTTGTTCTCGGCGACGAGCGAGATCCCGATGATATCCGATCTTCCGTAGATCATCTGGGCGAACAAGTCGTCCTCCACTTTTTTGGCAAGCTGAAAATAGGCATAGGGAGTGAGCTCCGTGGTCGAGAGAAATTGCTGGATCTGCGGGTTATGGATAAAGGGATAGGTGGAATTCTCCAGATTGGATATGTAAGAATCCAGCGAGACGTTGGTTTGCTCGATGATACGCTTGTTGGCGCCTGCGGCAAACTGTTCAATCGCTTCGGTGGAGGACTGGTACCAGAAGCTGCCGAGCAGAAAGAAGGGGAGGCCAATGAATAGGATGATCAGCACGAACAATCGTTGGTTAATGGTCAGATTACCGATGGAAACGCCTTGGATGTTCATCGCTCTTCCGCCTTCCTGGCTTTGAAGTAGGGAATGTAAGGAACATTGTAGCAAAAAAACACAAGTTGTAAATAAAAAACCATGATGCCGCGGCAAGAAATCACAAGTGGGATAAGAAAGTACATGGGCGCTGACGGTCGTTATCAACTACAATCTCATTAATCCATTTCAACATTAATAGGGGGCGACGATTAGTGAAAAAGAGAAAAGGGTTCTACAGCTGGGTAACGGCCTTATTGCTGATATCCATCATTGTAAGCGGATGCGGTGATGCCAGCGATGGTAAGACCGGCACCGCATCTCCCGGCACCGGAGGCGGCGAGGAAGATAAGAAGGTAGAAATCCTGCTCGGATATTATTCGAGCGACAGCTCCGATGCGAAGATGAAGGAGCTGATCGAGCAGTTCGAGGAAAAGCATCCGAACATTACGGTGAAGACGCAGAGCGCTCCTTACGGGCAGTTCTATCAGAAGCTGGATACGCAGATCGCGGCCGGCCAGGCGCCGGACGTATGGCTGTCCGACGGCGTCTACGTCATGAAATATGCCCAGCGCGGTGCCGCCAAGGATCTGACCGATTGGATTGCCAAGGATCTGAAAGCCGACGAGTACTACGGCCTCGATTTCAACAAGGACGCGGACGGACGCTATTGGGGCGTGCCGCAGGGCATTCAGGTCGGCGTGCTGTTTTACAACAAGGATCTGTTCGATAAAGCAGGCGTAGCGTATCCTACGGACGAATGGACCTGGGAAGACCTGAAAGCGTCGGCAGCCAAGCTGACGGTGGACGCCGGCGGAAAAACAGCCGAGGACACCGGATTTGATGCAGCCAGCGTGAATCAGTTCGGGCTTACCTTCTTCAGCATTACCGAGGGCTGGTTCTCCGTGATGAAATCCTACGGCGGCGGTGCCCTTGACGAGAAGGCGGAGAACTCGATCATCAATTCCCCGGAGAACAAGCAGGCGTTCGAATGGATGGTCGACGGCATGCAGCGCGGCATTATTACGGATCCGGTCGACCTGAAGAGCTTCCAGAGCAATACCGCCGTGTTCCCAAGCGGATCGGCCGCCATGCGGATCGGCATTTATGCCCGGGTGCAGGCAGCGAATGAAGCCGGCCTGAATTACGACGTGACGCTGCTGCCGAAGGGACCTGACGGCAAGCGGGTGTCCCCGGTCATCGCCAATTCATGGGTGATTAACCAGAAGTCGAGCGACGAGAAGGCGCAAGCTGCCTGGGAGTGGATTAAATACTGGGCTACGGAAGACGATGTGCAGAAGCAGTGGACGGAGCTTGGCGAAGCCGTGCCCGTGAAAAAATCCGTAGCGGAATCCGAAGTGTTCCTCAAGGCGGGAGAGCAGCCGGCTAACCGCCAGGCCTTCCTGGACAGTCTGGAGTTCGCCCAAACGCTCGACAACAACGCGGTATGGGAAGAATGGGTGGGCAAATTCAACGAACATGCGGAGCGAGCCTTCCTGGGCGATGCAACCGTCGATCAGGCGTTAAGCGAAGCGGACGCAGCCGTTCAGGCGGTCCTCGATGATTTTTATAAAAAATAAATCAAGGGTGGAAGAAAGGCGGGAGTGAAATGGACAATACGCTAAACGACAATGCAGCACTCAAAGCCGATCCGATGCCGCATGGAAAGCCCGCCCGAAAACGGAAATGGGATCATGAGGGGAGATGGGGGCTGCTCATGGCCTCCCCTTATCTTCTCCACTTTATCATTTTTGTGGCGGGTCCCCTCGCCGCATCCCTGTACTTCAGCTTTTCCGATTACGATATGCTGAATCCGCCCGAGTGGAGCGGATTGGATAATTTTCGGCGCATGGCCGAGGATTCGATGTTCTGGCGTTCCCTGTGGAACACCCTGTATTTTGCGGTTCTGTTCGTACCGCTCCAGACTTTTCTCGCGCTCGTGCTGGCCGTCGCGTTAAACCAGCGATTGAAAGGGCTTAAATGGTTTCGGATGGCTCACTTCATCCCGGTGATCTCCTCATGGACCGTCATCCTCTACGTCGCCGACGCCGTATTCAATCCTCGCTTCGGCCTGGCCAATACGCTGCTCGCCAAACTGGGGCTGGAAGGGCAAAGCTGGCTGCAGGACCCGAAGCTGGCCATCCCGCTGCTCGTCTTCATTGCGGTTTGGAAAGGGATCGGTTATATCATGGTCATTTATCTGGCGGGACTTCAGAGCGTTCCAGGGGATTTGTACGAAGCCGCGGAGATCGACGGCGCAGGAGCCCTGCGTAAATTCCGGTACATTACGGTTCCATTGATCTCGCCGACGACCTTCCTGGTTGTCATCATGAGCACGATTTCTACCTTCCAGGCATTCGAACAGATCTACGTGCTGACCGGCAGGGGCGACATCAGCTCGGCGGGAGGCCCGAATAACTCGAGCCTGGTCATGATGCTGTATTTATATCGCGAAGGGTTCACGTTTATGAGGATGGGCTATGCTTCCGCCATTGCCTGGGTGCTGTTCATGATCCTGTTCCTGCTGACGCTCATCCAGCTTCGCGCTCAAAAGAAATGGGTGCATTATGACTGATCCGGCGTTCAAGATGGAACTACTGCAAGTGCGGAACGGCATCGGGGGAAGGAGGAGCCTCAAATGAGAAGAAGACTGCTGGGAAAAAGTATCGGATACGTACTGATCGGGATCAGCTCGCTCATCATGATCGTGCCGTTTCTGTCGGCGCTTATGAATTCATTGAAAACCTACAGGGAATATACAACGGTTCCGCCCCGTTGGATTCCCGAAGTATTCCAATGGTCCAATTACGCCCAGGTGTTCCAGCTTGGGAATATTGGCGGCTACACGCTAAACAGCATCATCGTGGCCGCGTTGTCCGTCATCGGCGCACTAATCTCTTGCTCGATGGTCGGCTATGCGTTCGCGAGACTGCGCTTTCCGCTGAAAGGCGCGCTGTTCGTGATGGTGCTGGGGACGATGATGATTCCGGCGGTGGTCATCATCATCCCGCATTTCATCATTTTTAACAAACTGAACATGCTGGATACGCTCACGCCGCTGTGGATCATCGAATGGCTGGCTCAACCGTTTGGCATTTTCCTCATGAGGCAAGCTTTTATGAATATACCTAAAGAGTATGAGGAAGCGGCCAAGATGGAGGGCTGCAATCCGTTCCAGATTTATCTGCGGATCTTCATTCCGATGGCCAGGCCCACGCTGGCGACGCTGGCGATCTTTACGTTCATGGGCAAGTGGAACGAGATTCTGACGCCTGTCATTTATTTGACCTCGAACGAGAAGTATACGCTGCCTATCGGCATACTCTCCTTGTCCGGACAGTGGACCGGCAATGAACAGCTCATGATTGCGGCGGCCTTGGTCAGTCTCGTTCCGATCCTGCTGGTATTCCTGTTCGCCGAGAAATATTTTGTGCAGAACCATAATATGGCCGGTATTAAATAACGGCGTATTCAGCGCTTGAGAAGGCGAAAATGCAGACGAAAGGATGAAAGACGAGATGAAAATAGCGGCATTCAGCGGATCACTCATCGATTACAGCATCCATGAAGCGATGTCGATCACGGCCGAACTCGGTTTTGACGGCATCGAAATCGCCTGCCGCGAACCGCATTTGAGCCCGGAGGCATCGCTTCCCCGGGTTCGCGAAATGAAGGCACTTGCGGATGGGCACGGTTTGGAGATTCCGGCATTGGCGGGTTACATGGGGCATTTCTCGACAAGCGGGGATGCCGAATGTGCCGGGGCCTATGATCAGTTCATGGGCCTGCTTGAACGCGCGGTGATGCTTGAAGCCGGCATGATCCGGATCTTTCAGGGAGGCCCGAATGCCTTCCTGGCGGAGGATTATCATTATGCCAAGGCGGCTTTCTGGATTCGGAAATGCGCGGAGGAAGCCCGCGCTGCAGGAAAACGGATCGTCCTGGAGATTCACAACCAGAGCCTGGTGGAGACGACGGACAGCGCACTGCGGCTCTTGGAATTGATCGGCGATGATCAGGTTGGCCTGATTCATGATGCAGGAAATATGTACATCACGGACACGGAATTTGGGGAAGAGTCGGTAAGGCAGCTAGGAAGCCGTTTGTTCCATGTGCATATCAAGGATGAACGGCGGATCGGGCAAGGAGGCGCCCCGGGAACGTTCAAGAATTTGACCCGTCACGGGGAAGAGTTCTTCCTGCAGTGCCGCCTTGGCGAAGGAGAAGTGGATCACGGCGGGCTGCTTAGGGGATTACGGGAACAGCGGTACGCGGGTTGGCTTACGCTGGAATGCGCAGCTCCCTATCCGCCGAAGGAACGGCTCGCTTATGATCTGCTCGTCATTAAGGAGTGGCTGCAGGCTGTGGAGGTGTCGACCGGATGACGGGGAACGCACGGAAATTTGGAATCATCGGCTGCCAGCATGCCCACATCGGCATGTTTATCGAGGAGATGCTGGCTCTGGGCTACGAATGTGCAGGAGTGTACGAACCGGACAATCAGACGTTAGCCCGCACCCTCGCCGACCGGTACGGCCTGGAGCTGACGGGGGATCGGGAGTCGATGCTGGCAGACGAAGGCGTAGGAATCATCGGCTGCGCGGCCATCAACGATGAGAAGATGGATGTCATGGAGCTGTGCGAGCTGCACGGCAAGCCTGTCATGATCGATAAGCCTGCCGTAACGGATCGGGCCGGACTCATCCGGCTGCGCGGCTTGTTGGATCGAGGAAGAATCGAGGTAGGCATGATGCTGACCGAACGTTTCCGTCCTTCTATCCATACCGTCCACGGGATGATTCGAGCTGGTGAATTGGGGGACATCATCCATATCTCGATGCGTAAGCCGCATCGGCTGAATCCGGAAACCCGTCCGGCCTGGCATTTTGACAGAGGGCAGTCCGGCGGCATCATCAACGATCTCTTCGTGCATGACTTCGACCTGTTAAGGTGGCTGACCGGCCGGGAAGTGGAGACGTCATCCGGTTATCTGGCGAAGCATATTCTGCCTGAATACCCGACCTTTTACGATGCGGCCGGCGTGCAGGTATTCATGGCTGGCGGGATCACGGCACAGCTATACGCGGACTGGCACACGCCCGCCGGCAGCTGGACTTGGGGAGACGGCCGGATATTCATTACGGGGACGCGCGGCATTGCCGAAATTCGGCTGGAAGGCGATCCCTTGCTGTCCAGCGATGAGGTAGCGCTTGTAATCACCGATCAGGAGCTGCGTTCTTTGCCTTTAACGGCTCCGGCGTTCTCCCTCTCGCAGGATTTTCTGAACCGGGTGGCGGGAGAAGCGGGCCTGATCACGCATGACGATATTTACAAAGCCTCGGAGGCTACGGTGATGGCCGATGAGGGAGCACGGATCCTGATTAGGGAATAGAAGAAAGCACGGGCTTCGATGCAAACAGAACGGGAATGAGGGGGCTAGGGAACATGACGAAGGAAAAGCTGCCGGTTCGATTCGGGATCATCGGCTGCGGAATTATTGCGGATATCCATGCCAAGGGCATCATGAACACGGAGGAAGCCGTGCTTGCCGCCGTGTTCGATACGAAACGGGAATCGGCGGTCAAGCTGACTGAAACGTATGGAGGAGATGTCTGCGACACATTGGAGGAGCTGCTGGCGCGCGAGGATGTGGAAGTGGTCTGCATTTGCACGCCAAGCGGCATGCATGCAGAGCAAACGGCGATGGTTGCCCGGGCGGGCAAGCATGTGCTGGTGGAAAAGCCGATGGCGATCAAGCTTGACGATATCGAGCGCATGATCGAGGTATGTGCGGAGAACGGGGTGCTGCTCGCCACCGTCTTTCCGAGGCGCATGTCCCCGCAGGCCGGGTATGCCCGCCGGGTCATTCAAGAAGGACGCCTCGGGAAGCTCAGTTTATGCTCGGCGTATGTCATGCTCTACCGCGATCAAGCCTATTATGACAGTGCGGGCTGGCGCGGGACCTGGGCGATGGACGGCGGCGGGGCGATGATGAATCAGGGAATACACACGGTGGATATGCTCCAATGGCTCGTTGGGCCCGTAGCATCCTTGTCGGCGAAGGCCAAAGCCGTGCTGCGAAATATCGAAGTCGAAGATACCGTTATCGCCGCCCTTGAATTTGCGAACGGCGCGCTCGGGGTCATGGAGATCACGACGACGGCCTGCGACGGCAAAGGGCAGCGGCTGGTCATTCATGGAGAGAAGGGCGTGCTTGTCATGGAAGAAGATACGATCGTATCCTTTGAAATCGATGGTGAACAAGTTCAGCTGCCTGAATTCGATGCGTTCAAAGTTATACCTGACGGCCACCGCCTGCAAATTCAAGATATGGCGCTTGCCGTTCGCGAAGGCCGCGAGCCTATCGTCACCGGGGAGGACGGCCGGCATTCCCTGGAGATCATTCTCGGTACCTACGAGGCTTCCAGGCAGCGCAAGGAAATTCAACTGTTGACCGGAACGCCGGCGTTGTAAGGGATGGAGGTGACTTTATGAGGACTGAGGGAAACATCAAGCCTGTTCTTGAAAAAGCTCAAGATCAACTGAAGGTCCGCGTTTATGACCAGCGCGAAGCGATGGGGAAAGCGGCGGCCGCCGATATCCTCGAGACCATGCTGCGCCTGCTGGCCGAGAAAGAGCGCATTCGCATCGTCTTTGCGGCCGCCCCGTCCCAGAATGAGTGCCTGGCGGCGCTGGTTCAAGCGGAAGGACTGGACTGGAGCCGGGTAATTGCATTTCATATGGATGAATACATCGGCCTCCCCCCGTTGGCCCCGCAGCGGTTCGGGAACTTTTTATCCCGGCGGCTGTTTGATCGGGTATCTCCGGGAGAGGTGCATCTGATCGACGGTTTGAATGATCCTGAAGTTGAGTGCGATAGATATAGCCGACTGGTCGCCGCCGCGCCGATCGATATGGTGGTCCTGGGCATTGGCGAGAACGGGCATATCGCCTTCAACGATCCGCCTGTTGCCGATTTTGCCGACCCTTTATGGGTGAAGCGGGTCAAGCTGGACGAGGCTTGTCGCCTTCAGCAGGTGAATGACGGCTGTTTTGCGAGCTTGCAGGAGGTTCCGGCATACGCGCTTACGCTCACCGTTCCGGCGTTAATGTCGGGTGCCCATCTGTTCTGCGTCGTGCCGGGCGCAAGCAAGAGGGCAGCGGTGCAGCGGACGCTGCAAGGCGAGATAAGCGAGGCTTGTCCTGCCAGCATTCTTCGGCGGCATCCGGATTGCACGCTGTACGTCGACCTGGAGTCGTACGGAGAAATTCGGAATGGATAGCCACGATCGGGTTCGGGCAGGCCGCCATTATGCAACAGGCGAGCCAATGGAGCTGGCATGGAATCCGGACGGCCGGATCGAGCGAGTCCTTCCACGCGGCGCGGATGAGGAAATATGGGTTGCTCCCGGATTGATCGATCTTCAGATTAACGGCGGTTACGGATATGACTTCAATTCGCTGCCGCTTACAACGGATACGGTCATCCAGGCAACCCGGCGGTTATGGGAGAAGGGTCTAACCCTGTTCTACCCCACCGTCATTACCAACGGAGACGAAGAGGTCGAACAACTGCTGAGGGTTATCGACGCGGCTTGCCTGGAGGATGAAGCGGTCGGTTCAACCATAGGCGGGATTCATTTGGAAGGCCCCTTTCTTTCTCCGGAGGAGGGGCCCAGGGGAGCCCATGATTCCCGGCACATCAAGGCACCGGACTGGGCATTGTTTACGAGATGGCAGGCGGCATCGGGGAACCGGATTCGGATCGTCACCCTATCGCCGGAGTGGCCGGAAGCTGCGGGTTTTATCCGGGCGTGCGTCGAATCGGGAATCATCGTATCGATCGGGCACACCGCCGCTACACCCGTGCAAATCCGGGAAGCCGTGGAAGCAGGAGCGACGATGTCCACCCATCTGGGCAATGGCGCGCATCTGACGCTGCCGCGGCATCCGAATTATATATGGGAGCAGCTTGCGCAAGATCAGCTGTGGGCAGGCATGATCGCGGACGGGTACCATCTGCCGGATTCGGTCATCAAGGTGATGCTCCGCGCCAAGCAATCCAAAGCGGTGCTGGTCAGCGATGCCGTCTACTTAAGCGGAATGCCGCCAGGCGAATACGAGACCCATATCGGCGGTCATGTCGTCTTGACTCCCGAAGGCCGACTGCATCTCGCCCGCAAGCCCGAGCTGCTGGCCGGCTCGGCCATGATGCTTGCCGATGCGGTTTGGCGGCTGGCTCGGTCGGGACTGTGCACGTTTTCCGAAGCTTGGGACATGGCTTCGGTGCTGCCCGCCCAGGCCATGGAAGGGGAACGCTATGGGCTGAAGAAAGGAGCCCAGGCCGACCTCGTGCTTCTGGAGAAGCGCGAGGAGGGCCTTCTCATCGTGGAGACCGTCAAGGGAGGGCGTTCGGTTTACCGTGCGGATCGATCGATGTTGAAATCATAAACAGGATGTTATGAGTTTTGAACGATGAACGACAAGCTTGAGGCCAAGACAACAAATATCCCTTCTTGAATTCAAGAAGGGATATTTGCATTCCTATTTATAGGGAGGCATCAGAAATTTAAACGCAGGGTTTTATTTCTTTTTGATAATAGTCATATAATCGATGGACGGAAGAACTGGACAAGATATGTGCGGCTCGTTCAATTTGCTCGCGTTCCCAATCGTACCATCGCATTTCCATTAACTTTTCGATGTCTTCGTCCGCAAAGCGTTTCTTTATCTCTTTGGCAGGGTTACCGCCTACGATACTGTAGGGCGGGACATCTCTAGTAACAACCGAACCAGCCGCAACAATGGCGCCTTCGCCTATGGTCACACCTGGCATAATCATGGCATTCATTCCAATCCAAGCATCGCTTTCGATGACGGTATCGCCTTTTGGCGCGAAAGAAGCCTCAATCTGATCGACAAACGGGTACACGGTTACCCATTCAGGATGATGGTTGTGATTTCCACCCATTAAAATAATGACGCCGCTTGCTATGCATACGTAATTTCCGATAATCAATTTATCGATATGCCAACCATAGTCTTCAATGGGATTAAACAACCTTCTGGATTTTGCATCCCCCCATAGATACCTAACGCAGCCATCTTCAAAATCATGATGATCGTAATAACCGGAATAGTATGAGTATTCTCCTACGCTTATCATCGGGTTTGTGACGATATCCTTCAGATACTTAATCTCGGACCAGTGTTCAAATCGATGTTGTTTCATTCTATTTCCTCGCTTCTAAGTAGAATAGATCAATTTTACTTAGAAGCTGAATACAGTAGCTACATTCTTAAACCTGATCAAACGACGAACCATCGTCCTCATCCTTTTCCTAATTGTTGATGAAATTGTAGCAAGGCGTGTTCTTTTCGTCAACGTACGCGGGTGCAAGGTTCCGATAAAATAATCCATACTCTTAGCCCAAAGGAGAGTCAGCTACCTCTAACCATACTTCGCCATCATCTCCGCGAGCATCCCCTTGATGCGAACCACCAGCTCCTGCGGCGCCTTCACGGTGGCTTCATTCCCTAATCCGATAAAAAATTTAGCAAAATACAAAAGTTCGCTGGCAGGGACGTTCTGATCAAGCCGTCCGCTTCCATCCGGCCGCATAGCGATATGGGGGACAGGACATAACTCAGATTCGCAGCGCTGAACGCCTTCCCGGCTCAAATCCACGACCATCCGGACATAGACCGATTTCTCCGTCCCGTATTCCCTCCAGTTCCCCAGATGGATGTGCCGGTGATCCCGCGGCTCGATGCCGGTTGCATCCTCAGCCACGGACTGCATGCGGTCGCAGCGGAACAGACGGAAATCATCGCGCAGAAAACAATAAGCGGGACAATACCAGAAACCGTTGCTTGCATAGATGCCCACGGGCTGGATGCTTCGCGCGGCATAGCCGTCCCTGCTCTCGTATAACACCGTAACGACCCGCTGGTCGACGGCGGCATCCAGCAGAGCCCCGAGAGATTCAGCCTTCTGCTGTCTGGTATGCGTCAGAAAATCCACCCGGTTCTTCATCTGGTCAATCCGGTCGCGCACATCCCCGGGCATGTAATAATAAAATTTCTGAAGTGCGGTAGAGGACTCGGCTTCAAAGGGAAGAAATAGATAGTGACGCAGGGCGTGGCTGGCAAAAAACATCGCCACGGCTTCTTCCTCGCTGAAGGCGATCGGCGGAAGAACCCGTTCCTTCAGCACCTGGTAGCCGCCGTGCGGTCCTACCTCGGAATAGAGGGGGACTCCCAGTTCGCTGAGCTCCTGCAGGTCCCGCAAAATCGTGCGGGACGACACGCCGAATTGATCGGCCAGTTCTCGTACCGTGAATTTTCGCATTCGGTTAACGGTCATCATCAGCTCGATGAGACGTTTGGATTTGGACATAGGATCAGCTCCGAATCGTGGAATGACTATGACAATAGTTGTCACTATTATACGCTATACTTGCCGTAGAACCCAGAGCCCCCACATAACTAATAAATGGAGTGATGGAACGTGAGTCAATTGCATGAAATGAAGCAGCTGTTGTTCGAGGAGCTGGAGCTTAACGTTAGAACCAGTTCGAATCTGATCGGCAAAATTTCAGAAGCGCATTGGGATTACAGGCCTGCCCATAATATGAGATCGCTTCAGGAACTCGTGCATCATCTGGTTTCGGTGCCTGCGACGGACCTGTTGATTCTGCAAGAGAAGAGCGAAGCGGAGATCCGGGAACTGGAGGCAAGCATCGCCGCTGACGGCACGGACAAGGACAAGCTGATCTCTTGGATGACAAAGGGACTTGCCGATGTAAAATCCTACATGAATGGGCTGACAGATGAAGAATTTATGCAGAATACTACGAGACCCTTCTATTTGGAGCACGGTTCAACCCAAGCCAAGTGGCTGATTGAAATCGTCACGCATGCCCAGCATCATCGGGCGCAAATGTTCAATTACCTGAAAGCCCAAGGCTATGAAGTAAATATGTTCGATTTATATTAAACGTCAGGTATGCAGAGTGAGAGAACAGGGGTGAGAAGGATGCAGCGGCATGTACCGAGAAAATCGCCGAAGCTGCCGTTAACCGGCGAGGAGCTGGCGAAGCTGCGGTCAAACAAAATGAAGCTTATCGATATTGCGCAAATGGATATCGAGTTATTGTCCGGCGTGCTTGGTGTTTCGGATAGCCGTGCCCAATATATCCGGGGACTGGCACAGTTTCAGACGGTTCCTTCAATCGGACCGAAAGTGGCTGAACGCGTAGTCCAGTTAGGGTATTACGCATTGGAAGATATCAAGGATGAAGACGCTGCCTCTTTAACGGACCGGATGGAAGCGAGCAGCGGTTTCTGGGTGGATCCTTGCGTGGAGGATGCGTTTCGCTGCATCGTACATCATGCCAATCATCCGGGGAGCGGGAAGAGCTGGCATGACTTTACCGAAGTGCGTAAGCAATTCAGGGAGCAGCACGGATACCCTCCAACCCGTCCAACTTTATCGTGGTACGACAAAATAGATGGACAACCATAGGGTCCCTACCTTGACCTAGCAGGAGGCACTGCCACATGGCGGTGTCTTTTTTCCTGTTGTTTACCAAACTTGAAAAATCGCTTGAAAATGACGCTGCGTCATCCTGTACAATGACTTCAATGTTGAAAAGGGGTGGAGGTAAAGCTATGAAACGATATGCACCAGCTGCAATCCTATGGATCCTAAGCATGTTCTTGCTCAGCGCATGCGGTTCAAGGGATGAAGAAGAGGAACTCCAACGCGTAACGCTGGAGGATGTTGAAGTATTGGAGATCGACCATGGCAGCACGACCTTGTTCGTGGAGACAGCGGATGTGGAAGCATTGGAGGTTTCGCTGCTCCGAAGCGGCAGTTCCGCAGGAGCCGTTGTCGATCAAAAAGATAATCGGGTGAAGATTTCTTTAGATAACGATATCACTCGGGTGTTGAATATCGGCCGGATGCCGCAGCTTCGCGTGAAAATTCCCGCGGACTATGCAGGGAAGGTCGAAATTGACGGTTCTTCCGGCAAGGTAACGGGAACCGGCTTGCAGAATCACAGCCTTCAGGTGAAGGGTAAAAGCGGGAATATCTCCCTTGCGTTCGCCCGTTTGAACAACGATGTGGATGTATCGGCGACAAGCGGAAACGTGAACATACAGCTCGATGAAGAGACGCCTGATGCGACATGGGTGCTCCAGTCCGGGAGCGGACGGAGGTCCATTGCCGTTCCGATCCAGGACAGGAACGAGAGCAACCGGAAGACGGAAGGGCGCACCGGTGACGGGGAGTTTGAGGTGAAGCTCAAAACCTCCTCGGGGAACATCTCGATAAAATAACCATGCGGAACTGAGCGTAAGAAAAGAAGCATCCCCGTTCGGTCCTTTCCAAGAGTTCATTGCTTCCGGACTCTTGGAGCAGATCGTCAGAGGATGCTTGTCATCTTAACCTATGAAAAATTCTTATATGACAGCAAGGAATGATAGCACCTTATTCCTCAGCAGGCACAGAAGCCTTGGATGAAGCGGAGGATCTCATATATTGGGGCGGGTTTACGTCATCGATCAGCAGAATACCGTCGTACTGGTCGCGGGCGATTAAGCTTTCCGGAATCATCCCCCAGCTATAGGCAAAACGCGGCTCGAACATCCACGAGTTGCCTGCCTCGCGTTTTTGGTAACGCAGGTCAACGAAGGTATACGGCGAGCCTGCGGCCGAGAGGATCGATTCAATGGAGCCCGGCTCTGCCGGCAGGACGTCATGCACATTCCCCATATTATCCGCGGTTTGGCCACTGGCCGGATACAGGCCAAGCACGTAACTGTATTTCTTCATTTCATCCGAGAGTTTCTCTCCCATTAAAGTCACCGGATATGGCGTACCCATCACCTCGGTTTGAGCTTTGCGGATGTGGTCGTTATGTCCCCACACGATGAATTTTTCCATCGGGTATACTTCGGTTGCCAGCCACATGAGATTGTCATGCATCGCCTGGTCCCGCCATTCCATCGATTCCAGGAACGGGACATAATCCCCGCTTTCCATACCAAGCGTTGATTGAATGGAGAGCTCCACATATTCCCGGGCTACCCGAATCCGGTCGTTCAGGGTCCGCTCGAGCAGCATGGACAGTTTGGGGTTATCCGGGTACAGCCGTTTCAGATGAGCTTCGTTTGCCTCCGTCTTTAATGATTCCAGAGCATCCTTGTACACTTGAATCAGCTGATGTTTCTCTTTGCGGTAAGCGTCTAGATCCGTACCAAGAGAGTAGTCAGACAGTTTCTTCTCAGCTTCCGATAGACGCTTAGCCATGGCCTGATCCTGCAGCCATTGTCCGTCCAACAGCGGATGCTGCAGCTGCATGTCAAAACCGGTCAGCACGAGCGGCTGCTTGCTCTGTTGTGCTGTTTTAATGTAGTCGAACAACGGCAAAATCTCTTTGGACCACCAGACGCCGAAGATGGAATCCTTCATCGTTTGTTCCGCGCTCCGCTGCCCGGCCCTACCGTAAGCCAAGGAGCTGTTGCCAAGGCCGCTCTCAAAGGCCAGAACGTTGTACCCCATCTCCTGATGCAGGAACTGGATCAAGCGGGTCTTCGCCAGATTGAACTCGCCAACCCCGTGGGAGCTCTCCCCTAGAAACACGAAACGTTTGTCATGCAGCAAGGGCTTCAGCATAGCCAGATCCCTATACTGGTTAGTGCCGTTGGCTGTGTTGGCCGGGTGAATCGTATCCAGTCGATATACATGGTCTTTGGCCCAATTCTCCCACTCGGCAATTTTTTCATCCGACGTTCGTGCAGTCGTAACCTCGGTAACCTGCCCTTGGATGGGATCGGCGGCAGAAGCATATGTTTTTCCTTCAGGGATGAAGGTGGTTCCCAATAGGGAAGCGGTGAGCAAAAACACGGTGAATGCTTTTCTAGCTTTATGTAATGGCATGATAGATTAGGTCACTCCTTATATGATGATTGGTTATTAGTTCTTGCCTTGAAGCGTTGGCGTCACCTCCTTAACCTTGTCGGCAATTGCTGTCTGGCGGCGTTAGTGAATTGAAATGCAGCCCTGCCCTAGTCTTCTTCCCAGAACAGATCGTTCAGCGTACGCGATAATGCCTTGCATATGGCAACGCACAGGCTGAGGGACGGATTATATTTCCCCAGCTCAATCAGGCCGATGGTCTGCCTGGAGACACCGACGATCTGGGCCAGTTCTTCCTGCGATAAATCCTTCTCGACGCGGGCCATCTTCAATTTGATGTTTTTCATGCGGCAGTCCCCCTAATATCCCTTTCTACGAGTCGAATGGATCGTTCTGCGACATTTTTTGGCTTACCTTGTTGGCGCCGTAGTGGATCAACCAATTCCCCCCGACAAAGAGCGGGATGTAGATGATCAGTGAGACGAGGAAAACGCTAAAGAAATATTTGAGCTCGGTCGCACTGTTGTCATTGCCAAACAGAACCGCGCTGCGGATACCGAAAAAAAGAGCAAGTGCGACACCGATAACAAGCCCCCATATCGCCGTACGCATGCTGAACGAAATTTTGCTCCGCTGGTCATGGACCTCCACTTCATCCGAGTAAATCCCCAGCGCCACGCTGCGTATCCCGAAATATAAGCTTCCTCCCAGAATGATCAGCATTTCCAGCCAGACGGGTTCCGTTCGCGGCAGCACAAAAGATTTGATGATGACAGAAATGCTGCAAATGACCATGATCAAGGTATACACCTCTTTATATAACTTGTTCTTCAAATTGACGATACGCTCATCCTCAACCGAGTTTTTCTTAAACCAATTCAAGCTCATCATTCCTTCCTTTTGGTTAGAGATACGTTCCTGAGATTTTCTGGATACATGCATTGTAATAGTATTTACGTCTTTTTGCAATATATATATGTCATTTTGAATTTAATATTTGTCTTTTAAGGTGAGAAGGTGGATAAAAGAGTCTCAAACACTCATCATAGTCTATAGGAGGAACTTATTCTTGATATATTTTGCTGAACCGGACGCTTGCCCTGGAGGTTTACATTCTGTGCTCGCGTGTTAGAATTGAATTAGGGCATCTCTCTTGCCCAAATTGATGTCGGGAGCGTGTTTTTTCTCATGATCCATTTCATTCGTTTACGCTAATGTGAGGTACAGATCCAAGTAGGCTCGGCCCTTTTTTTTGACAACTGCGGCTTGAGTTTATTTATCTGTGCCTTTTTTATTGCGATCAATCGAATGAAAGGATGATTTGCTGTGTCCAACAACGAAAAATTAAAAAAAGCACAAAAACTTTCGATACACGAGAAGATGTTTCAATGCCCGATCTGCGGCGGTGCCATGAAGGTAGAACGCATGGCCAGCCTGGAATGCGAGAACAGGCATTGCTATGATATATCCAGACAGGGATACGTAAACCTGCTGAACCATTCATCCAAAACCAAATATGATAAGGCTTTGTTTGAGGCCCGAAACACGATCAGCGGCAGCGGCTTCTTCGGCCCCATGGTAGAAGCGGTAACGAATCGCCTGATCCAGGAGCTGAAGTCCCGGGAATCCGTGAAGCCTGTAAAACTGCTTGATGCAGGCTGCGGGGAGGGCTCCCATCTATCCGCCATCGGACATAAGCTTCGGGAGCACCCTTTGGTGCCGGATGTTCTCGGCGTAGGCATGGATATTGCCAAAGAGGGCATCGTTATGGCCGCCAAGACATCCCCTGACTCTATATGGTGCGTGGCCGATTTATCCCGGAGCCCGTTTGCCGACCAACAGTTCGATTACATCCTGAACATTCTGTCCCCGTCCAATTATTCGGAGTTCAGGCGGCTGCTTGCGAGTGGCGGATCATTGGTGAAGGTAATCCCGGACAGCCTGTATTTGCAGGAGCTTAGAACCTTGTTCTATACAGGCACAGGCAAGGAGAATTACTCCAATGACAGCACAATAGAGCTATTCAGCCGCCACTTTGAGCAAATCGAAGCCGAGCGGGTGCAGTATCGAGTCATCCTGGATAACGATCAGATGAAACAATTGATTCGCATGACGCCTTTATCCTGGAGCGCTTCGCCCGAGGCCATCGGACAAATGCTGGATGAAGCGATGGAGGTCACGGCGGACTTCAAAATCCTGTATGGATGGAATGAGGGATAACCATAACGGTCCTTCAGCCGAAAATGCCTCATATTTTGCTAAAGTGATCCAGTTGGGAGATAATAGGAGTAACGTTGTAAATATGAAAATAAGGTGGTTGACGATCATATGGCACTTCGAATGAATCCATATCTCGTGATGGACGGGAATGCTAAGGAAGCTATTCAATTCTATGAGAAGGCGTTGGATGCCCAGGTCGTCATGGTTCAGACCTTCGGCGAGATGCCGGCGAACCCTGATTTTCCGCTGCCGGATAGCGCGAGAGATCGCATTTCCCACGCTTTGCTGAAGGTAGGAGAGACGGATTTGATGTTCTCCGATACGTTTCCCGGTCAACCGGTTCAATCCAGCAATCAGGTTCAGATCTGTATCATGACCGATCAGGCCGAACAGGCCAAGCGGATATATGAAGCGCTGCGGGAGGACGGTCAAGTGGTTATGCCCCTTCAGGAGACGTTCTGGAGCCCGGCGTACGGCATCGTGGCTGACAAATTCGGCGTGAACTGGAATATCTCCACGGAAGCGGAAGCGTAGAAGCTGATATATAAATGAACAAAAAGCCCTGACGATTTGCCGTCAGGGCTTTTTGTTCGGTTGCAGCGCAGTCGAGTTTCCTGAATTATGCCCGAGATCCGTCCCACCACTTATAGTAGATATGGACATGCCCGGCGGGGCTTGCCACGAGCGGATCGATAACGAGTGTTTTGCCGCTCACCTTTAGCTCAATCACCTTCTTGTTCTTCTCCGCGGAGTCTATTTTCGCGAGGAAGGCGGAATCGACCTCGAAGCCATACAGCTGGAGGAGTTCGATCAGCATGCCGCGCTGGGTTTTATCGGCGGCATTGGAAAGCGCGATTCCGCTGAACTGCATAATCTGCGGCTCGAATTGAACGGACACGGCGTAATCCGTCTCACCGGTTTGCTTCGTGCTGGTCATCACGATTTTATTCGATCCGTCGTCATAAATGCGGTAGCCGCTGTACTTCGGAAATACCTTCTGGCGGATCACGAGGTACATCTCGTCCCGGTAAACGTCCCAAGGGGTTGGCAGCTTCGGCAGCATGGCCTCCGCGCTTGGCGCGGTAGGGCGGTCGTACAGGTTCGACATTCCGCGATCGGTCAGGTTTTTGATCAGCTGAAGCACTTCGGCCCGCGTGATGGTGCCGCTGCCTACATAGCCTTCAATCGTATTTTCACCTTTGATCCGGCCCTGCGCGTACTTTTTCCCCAGAACGTATTGAATGGCCTGATTCCCGCCGTAGTTCACGCCGTCGGCGCTGGATATCAGCTCGGCCACATGGGCCCGCGTTATGTATTGGCTGCGCTTGGTTTTGTCAGCGAATCCGTGTACAGGATAGTTCTTGAAGTGCAGAAAATGATAATATTTATCCGACCATAGTTCGGTCAAATAGTTCTCCTGCAGGTCCTTGCCCGTAATGCCGACAACCAGCATGCGGATGAATTCGGCCTCGGTCACATTCTGATTAGGCATGAACATTCCGTTCGCATAGCCGTTGACAATCCCCTTGTCGACGCCCCATTCGATGGTCGTTTTTGCCCAGTGGTTATCAATATCCCGAAAAGTAACCCCGGCAAAAGCGCTGCCAGCTCCTACGAACAAAGAGACAGCCAGGAGTATAGGCGCACATAGTGTCCTGAACTTCAACATCTGCAATCCTCCATCTATAATTTGCTAAAATACTACAAAATACATTGTATAGGCCTATTTTTCGGGCGGTCAAGCATCAGAAAGCGGTTCCGAACAAAGATGGGCTGTTATAACTAGCTAACTAACTTTAGCGATACTAAGGGACTACAGGACCAAGGAAGTGCATAAATCTTCCGTTTTTGATGTGGGATATACGAAGGGAAGACATGTTTTTCATGAAGCATCCAGGGAGTGAGACACGCTGCCGTGCGAAAATATCCGGAGGTTCCAGAAATCGGCTCTAGTCTAAAAGTTAGGGGTTCGGAGTTCCTATTGGAAGATGTCTTCCTATTAGGTAAAATATCCCTTGTTTACTATCTACAGAAGAGAGGCGAAAATCGATGAGATTGATGCGAAAATCGTTATTAACCTTATGCAGCCTTTTGCTTGCCGTCTCAGTTTTGGTGCCGCTAACAACGGTTCATGGAGCGGATCAGAAATGGATCAATCAAGTATGGAGCGAGTATAAATCCTATAACAAGAAGACGGTAAATGCGTATAACAATTACCAGAAACAAGCAGACAAGAAATATAAGGCGTTTTATAATGCCAGCCATGCCTCCCTGGACCAGCTCGAGAAAAAAGTGCTGGAGGATCAAAAGCAGTGGGACGAGAAGCTTCGAGCCGATTTGGAGCAGCTGAAGCTGAAGTATGAGGGAAACCGCGACCTAAAGGATAAGCTGGCACAATATGAACGGTTCATCAATCCAAGTTATTTAAACGGTCCGATGTGGAAGTATGCGAATGCCGCTAACCGCAATTATTTGAACAGTACCCTATGGAAACTAAGCAAAGAAATGAACGAGGATTATTTGAACAGCTGGATGTGGACATACAAGAAGACGATCACCCCGAGCTATTTGAACAGTTCCGCATGGAAATTCAGCAAAACGGTCAGTGAAAGCTATTTGAACAGCCCGATGTGGAAGCTCCGTAACGGATCCAGTACGTCGTACCTGAACAGTCCGATGTGGAAGTACAAACAAGGGAAAATCAGCAAAGCAACAGCTAAGAGCCAATACGGCAAGCTGTTTAAGGAACAGACAACCGCGATCTCCAAAGGCAATGCTGCAAGAAAATCCGAAATAACGAAAATGGCAAGCGGTACGCAGAAGAAGATAGACGAGCTATATAAGGAAACGGTGGTTATACTTGAGACACGTCGCGAGGAGGCGTTGAAGAGCATCTCCGACCTGCGGATCGAAATTGCCGGAGAAGGCTTGAAATGGGAAGCGCTGCTCGTGGAGAAACCGTAATTATCTATATTTTTAAGCCTGCAAGAAAAGAGCTGCCCCAGATGGTCCTAACATGACCATAGGGGCAGCTTTTGTTTTTGTAAAAATGAAAACAAGAAAATGCAGGATATTCTTTGACTTTAACGATTATTTCACATAATATTATGTCAGTAACCTAACAAAAACTAACATAAATAACACGGAAGCTGAACGACAAATTCGCACTTAAGTAGGTTGATAACGATGAAAACGAAAGTGACGATTCAGGAAATCGCCGATTTCACAGGCGTGTCTAAATTCGCTGTATCCCGGGCCTTGTCGGGGAAATCCGGCGTCAGCCCGCAGACCAGGGACATGATCCTGAAGGCTGCCGGACAGCTTGGGTATTTCAAGGATCAGCCAGGCCAAGCGGCAGGAAGAAACCAGCAGCTCCAGGAGCCGGAGAACCGAAAATGGGCGGGGGCGGTACTGGTCCTGTTCCCGAATGTCCGATATCAGAATCGCGAATCGCTCTATTGGGGGCCGGTTTTTGACGGAATATCGACCCGCCTTAATCAGAAAGGGCTCGACATCCTGACGCTGACGGAGCCTTCGAATGACCACATGTTCTCCCTCCTGAATCCCCAGGGCATTCTCGGGATCGTAACGGTGGGAGCCGTGTCCACGCAAAATTTAATGGATATCAAGAAGCTGAACATTCCCGTGGTCATGGTAGACCACATGGACCCCGCGTTCCAATCGGACACGGTGTTCACCGACAATATGCACAGCATGAAACAAATCATGACCAAACTGATCAGCAAAGGATATAAAAAATATCAGTTCATCGGCAACATCGAAGATGCCCAGAGCTTTTACGAGCGTTGGATCGGTTTCTCGTCCGCGCTGGCCGATTACAAAATCGAGCATCGGCAGCTGCCTTCTCTGATCAGCCCGGAGATAGAGAACATACACGAAACGTTAGGCAAGGCTCTTGCCGGAAACGAGCTTCCGGAAGTGTTCGTTTGCGCTAATGATATCACCGCCATGTTTGCCATGGAGGCGCTCGGGAATCAGGGTATCGACGTACCGGGTCACGTACAGGTGACAGGGTTCGATAATACGTACGACAGCCTGCCGATTATGGCAACGGTGAACATCGACAAGGAATTGCTGGGGATGCGTGCCGTCGATCAATTGCTCTGGCGGATCGTGAACCCGGATTCCAATTATGAGCGTCTCCTTATTCAAGCCGATGTCATTGTTAGGGAATTGAATAACGCTGCGCGGGATACGGACGAACCATAAGCTGTACATGTAATGTTAAGTTAGCCCCGATGTCTTAAAGACATCGGGGCCTTTTTGTATTCATAACAAACAAATAACAATTATACGGATTCTATGATAGTCAATTAAGATAGAATAACAGTAATTTCAGTTGATATATAGGGATTTATAGCGAACAAGTCCGATTTTTGCTGAATTAAAATGTAAACGCTGTCGCTAATTATTTAGGTTGTTTATAAAATAATATTTAGGTTAGTTGTTATTTTTATCATAAAATATATTGACGCAATTACGATCCTGGTGTTATATTTTTTGGCAAACAGGGAAAACGGATTGGGGGCGGGGGAACAACAGGATTGCCGGGAATGAAGCATCGACATCATCTTGGGGGTACTTGCATGACGTTAACAGGGCGTTAAACAAATAGGGGAGGTTTTTAGCGTGAGAAAAATGAAAGGGCTTTCTTTATTGCTTATCTGTTTGTTATTTTTGATTACCGCCTGCAGCGGCGGAGGGGCCAAGCAGGCGGAGGCGCCGCCGGCGACCCCGGCTCCCAGCATGGAAACCGCGGCAGAGACTCCTAAAGAAGAACCCGCCGAACCTGAAGCAGAACCTGTTGATCTGGGCGGCCGCGTGATTAAGGTAGCCGCTTGGTGGGACCTGAAGCCGGCAGGCACAACGGCCGGTGAGAAGGCACGCCTGGAGAAGATCGCCGAAATCGAGAAGAAATACAATTGCAAAATCGAATTCGTCAACGTTCCCTTTGAGGAGTACATGAATAAATTCACGACAAGCGTGCTGGCAGGCGAGCCGTTCGCCGATATCGTGCAGTTGGAGTACGAGTCGGCATTGCCGGCGATTATGAAGGGACAGATCCTGCCGATCAGCGAATTTACCACGGACAAAAACAACATCAATAACGAAGCGGATCTGCAGACGAAATATCCATCCATTGGCGGAGGGGAATACGGCTTCGATAATCCGACTTCCATCGGGCTCGGACTTCATTACAACCGCGACCTGTTTAAGAAGAACGGGCTTCCGGATCTTCAGGAGCTGTATGCCAAGGGAGAATGGAACTGGGATAAATTCATGGAGCTTGCCAAACAGGCAACCAAAGATACGAATAACAACGGGAAAACGGACGTATGGGGCTTCTCCGGTTGGGCCATTGATGCGGTAAAGCATTTCACCGCCGCTAACGGGGGCAAAATCGTAGACGATTCCAACGGCAAAGAAGGCTTGTCCGATCCGAAGACATTAGAAGCAGCCGAGTTCGTGAACCGCCTCTACAACGTGGAGAAGGTTGTGAAAGTCAAGAGCGGCAACAAAACGAATTGGGAAGAAACCAACACCTTCAAAGACGGCGACGTAGCCATGTTTACGGCGGCGGAATGGATGCTGGGCGACATTACGTTCGAGGTTGGCGTGGTTCCGATTCCTGCCGGCCCGCAGGGATCGGCAGAAACAACGTATGCCAATACCGCCGCGTCCGCGAAGTTCATTGCCAAGGGCGTGAAAGATCCGGCCATCGTCTACCAAATTTACGAAGAGACGTTCGATATACCGCCGACCGAGGAATACCCGGGACAGGATTACCTGGAGAGCATCTATACCAATCAGGAAGACATCGACATGATTCGCGAGCATATTGCCGGAACCGGCGTCATCACGGTCGACGAAGCCTACACGGATTACCCTACGGGCGCTTTCATTGAGGACATTATCGTGAACAATCAATCGGTAACCGCTACGGCCGAGAAATATAAACAACAGGCACAGGCTGCTGTCGATAAAATGGGCAAATAAGATGGACGGGGGCGTTAAAGCTTAAAGCCGCGCCCCCTTCTCCTGAACAGGGGGATGAACATTGACACTTCAAACGCAGCTAAAAAAATGGATGACCCGGTTATTGGTTCTTGCGGCAATCTTGGCCGCTTTGACGTTGTTCTTTAATAGAGGGGGAAATGAGTCCGGAGCCGGGGGGAGGCCGGAACACGGCGGGACAGGGCTTACATTGGAACGTCCCGCATCGCTGGTCAATCTCAGCACGCAGCCGGGGAAAATCATTTCCTATGTCCAATATTTGTCGGAACATGACGGAAAAGATCGACCTGATCATGAGATCATGATTCCCGCGGCGGATTACAGCCGTGCCGACGGCGGGGAATTCCGCAGGCTGGAAGCTTATGAGGGTCATCCCGGAACCTCGTTGTTCACGGGGGAGAAGGGTGAGGTGGAATGGAAGGTTCATGTAGAGGAGGAGGGATTGTACAATCTGTCCCTGCTCTATTATCCGGTGGAAGGAAAGAGTTCTTCCATTGAGCGTTCCATCCGCATCGACGGGGAGGTCCCATTCCAGGAGGCCGCTTATTTGCAATTCGACCGCATATGGGGTAACGCCAAGGACGGCATCGATCAGGATAACCAGGGCAATGACCTGAGGCCGAAGCAAATCGAACGCCCCGCTTGGACCACGGCGGTGCTGAAGGATGCGGATGGTTACATCACGGAGCCGCTTCTTTTTTACTTTGAGGAGGGGGAGCATACCGTATCTTTAACGGCCGCGCGGGAACCGATGGTTATCGGGGAACTCAAGCTGTTCCAGCAGGAGAGTCCGCCGACGTATGCCGAGCTGTACCGGCAGTATGAGGCTGAAGGGATTCGAAGAACCGAAGGCGCCTTGCTGGCGATTCAGGGAGAAGACGCAGTCGCCAAATCCTCGCCGACCCTGTATCCGCTAAGCGAGCGTTCGAGTCCGAGCGTCAGCCCTTACAGTGCGTCGAAAGTCCGAATCAACACCATCGGCGGCTTCAACTGGCGGCTGCCCGGACAGTGGATCGAATGGGAACTGGACGTCCCGGAGAGCGGGCTCTATAAGATAGCGTTCAAATCGCAGCAAAATTTTGTGAGGGGAATGTACTCGACGCGAAAGCTGACGATCGACGGGAAGGTTCCGTTTGAAGAAATGAACCACGTCGCTTTCCGCTTCAAGAACGGATATCGCATGGACGTGCTTGGGGGCGATGAACCTTATCTGTTCCGGTTGGAGCAAGGCAAGCATGTGTTACGCCTCGAGGCGAGTCTGGGTGAATTCGCTCCCCTCATTCATGAGGTGGAGGACAGTCTGCTCAACCTGAATGCCATGTACCGCAAAATATTGATGATCACCGGCACGAATCCGGATGAATTCAGGGATTACCGCGTAGAGCAGCGGATACCGGAACTGCTGGAAGCCTTCCGGTACGAAAGCGGCAGACTGAAAGCGGTCGCGGCCAGATTGGTTGAGCTGTCGGGTCAATCCGGCGACCAGGAGGCGCTGCTGAAGACCATGGCGCTTCAGCTGGATGAGATGATCGAGAAGCCGGATACGATTCCGCGCAGGCTGGAGGCCTACAAGACGAATACCGGCGGACTCGGAACATGGCTGCAGCAGGCAAGGGAGCAGCCGCTGGAGATCGATGCCCTCTATGTTGCATCAGCCGATGCCAAGCTGCCGAAGAGCGGAATGGGGGCTGCCGATAAGGTGAAGCATGAGGCGTCGACGTTCTTTAGCTCCTTCTTCATCGATTACAACAATATCGGTAACGTCACGGATGAGAAGAACCAGCGTTCGATCACCGTATGGATCGGCAGCGGCCGTGATCAGGCCAATACCATCAAGGCGATGATCGACGAGACCTTTACGCCGGAGACCGGTATCAACGTGAATCTGAAGCTGGTGAACATGGGGACGCTGCTCCCCGCCACTTTGTCGGGACAGGGACCGGAGGTCGCGATGCAGATCGGCAATGACCTCCCCGTGAACTTTGCCATGCGAAATGCCGCAGCGGACCTGACGCAATTCCCTGACTTCGAATCGGTAGCGGCCAGATTCCGGGACAGCGCCTTGGTGCCATACCGATACCGCAGCGGCGTATATGCGCTGCCGGAGACGCAAACCTTCAACATGATGTTCTATCGGAAGGACGTGCTGGAGGAGCTGGGTCTTGAAGTTCCGAAGACTTGGGACGATGTGGCCAGCCTGCTTGCCGTATTGAACAAAAATCATATGCAATTCGGTCTTCCCGTCGTGGCGCAGGCACCGGATCAGTGGACCACGCTGCCGCCGAATTCGATGTATGCGGCGCTCCTGATGCAATCCGGCGGACAATTCTACCGCAACAACGGCCGGGAGTCGGATCTGGATTCCAAGATCGGACTGGAAGCATTTAAACAGTGGACGGAGTATTACACCGACTACAAGCTGGAACGGGAATACGATTTTGCGAACCGGTTCCGTACCGGACAGATGCCGATCGGCATTTCCGATTACACCACTTATAACCAGCTGTCGGTGTTCGCGCCGGAAATCCGCGGCGTATGGGGGTTCGCCCCCGTTCCGGGAACCGTTCAGGCGGACGGCACGATTGACCGCACCGTACCGAGCGGCGGCAGCGCCGTGCTGATGCTGGACGATGCGAAGGACAAGGATGCGGCCTGGGAATTCTTGAAATGGTGGACCAGCGATGCGACGCAGACGAATTTCGGCCGCGAAATGGAAGGGCTGATGGGCGCGGCGGCCCGCTATCCGACCGCCAACATCAAGGCGCTGGACAGTCTGCCGTGGCCGGTAGCCGACTACGAGAATTTGAAATCCCAATTCGAATGGGTTCAGGGAATACCCGAGGTGCCGGGCGGTTATTCGACGGGCAGGCATTTGTTCAATGCCTTCTATCGTGCGGTCATCAGCGGCATCGAGCCGCGGGAGGCCTTGATGGATTCGGTGCAGTATATTCACGACGAAATCCGAACCAAGCAAGCAGAATTCGGCGAGCTGCAGGAATAGGGGGAGTCCAATTTGCATAATGCCAGCCTTCAGGATCCTGAAGTTACGATGTCAGCCGCAATCCGCCCCGTCAAGCCGCAATCCTGGTGGAGGCGGAAGCTGGCGGAGATGAAGGCCAGCAAGCATTCCTATATTTTGCTTGCGCCTTATATGATCCTGTTCACGCTGTTTACCGTTTTTCCGGTCGTCATTTCGATGATTCTCAGCTTTACGTACTTCAATATGCTGGAGTTTCCGCGGTTTGTCGGCTGGGATAATTATACGCGCCTGTTCCTGGAGGACGATATCTTTCTGGTCGCGCTGAAGAACACGCTGCTCTTTGCCGCCATAACGGGACCCATCAGTTACTTGGCCTGCTTCCTGTTTGCTTGGGTCATCAATGAGCTGGGTCCGCGGCTGCGGGCGTTCATGACCCTGATCTTCTATGCGCCTTCGATCTCGGGGAACATTTACTTCATCTGGCTGATGATCTTCTCGGGAGACCGCTACGGCATAGCGAACGGCATGCTGATTAAGCTGGGCATCATCCTAGAGCCGATCCAATGGCTGAAAACCGAAGCGATGATCATGCCGATTATCATTTTGGTCCAGCTGTGGCTCAGCCTCGGAACCGGCTTCCTGGCCTTCATCGCCGGACTTCAAACCGTGGATAAAACACTCTACGAAGCGGGTGCCGTGGACGGGGTCCGCAACCGCTGGCAGGAGCTGTGGTTCATAACGCTGCCTTCGATGCGGCCGCAGCTTATGTTCGGCGCGGTCATCCAGCTTACGACATCGTTTGCCGTGGCCGACGTATCGATTGCGCTGGCCGGTTTCCCGAGCGTGAACTACGCGGCGGAAACCATCGTCACGCATCTCATCGATTTCGGGACTACGCGCTTTGAGATGGGTTTTGCGTCGGCGATTGCGACCGTGCTGTTCATCCTGATGGTGGGGACCAACCTGATCGTCCAAAAATTGCTGCGCAAGGTAGGTGAGTAGACGCGTGAGGGTTACATACGAACTTCCGAAAAAACGGGACGGCCGCCTGCTGAACGTCAGGCTTAAAACTCGCAGCAAACGGGTAAACCGCTCGTTCATGGGGACCTTCTCCCTGTTTGCGCTGCTGGCGGTGTTCGGCGCTTTCATGGCGCTGCCCCTGGTGTACGCCATCAACAACTCCTTCAAACCGCTGGACGAAATTTTCCTGTTCCCGCCGACGCTGTTTGTCCGCAATCCGACATGGAATAACTTTTCCGATTTGATCAATCTGCTCGGCCAGTCCTGGGTACCGTTCTCGCGGTATATCTTCAATACGGTTTTCATAACCGGGGTCGGCATTGTCGGTCATGTGATCTTTGCATCCGCAGCGGCTTATCCGCTGGCCAAACACAAGTTTCCGGGCAAGGTGTTCCTCTTCCAGGTCGTCGTGCTCTCGCTGATGTTCACGCCGGTTGTTACGGCAACGCCGAATTATATGATCCTGTCGTGGCTGGGGCTCATCGACACCTATTGGGCCGTCATTATACCGGCTTTCGGCTATTCGCTAGGGTTATATCTGATGAAGCAGTTCATGGAACAGATACCGGATGCCCTATTGGAAGCGGCCAAAATCGACGGAGCGAGCGAATACCGGATCTTCTGGTCCATCGTGATGCCGAACGTGAAGCCGGCGTGGCTCACGCTGATCATATTGCTGTTCCAGATCCTGTGGGGAACCGACGGCAACGGCTTTATTTACAGCGAACAGCTTAAGACCCTGCATTATGCATCCAATCAGATCATTCTGGGCGGTATTTCCCGGGCCGGCGCGGGCGCGGCCGTGGCAGTCATCCTGATGAGTGTGCCGATTGTGCTCTTTCTGTTCTCGCAGAGCCGGATCATCGAGACGATGGCGACCTCCGGGATGAAGGATTAGGGAGGGGATCAGATGTCAGCGAAAAAATGGTTGCTAACTCTCGCGGCGGCCTCCCTGCTGCTTACCGGCCTAATGCCGGGGAGCGTCTCCGCCAGTGCTCCGTACGAGAGCTATATCTACAATTATTGGGAGGAAACGGTTGCCGTGCCTGCGGCTTATTTGCCGGAACGCGCCGTTACGGGGAAGGAGCTGGGCATTGGGGATTTTTTGGATCCGAGCGATATGCATGTGTCGGAAGCCGGAAACGTCTACGTGCTGGACAGCGGCAACAAACGGATCGTTGTCCTGGACGACACGTGGAACGTGATCCGTGTGATTGATTCTTTCATGAACGAAGGGAAAGAGGACGGTTTTGCAAATCCTGCCGGCATCTTCATTGACGGGGATGAGCAAATCTATGTTGCGGATACGGACCATCAACGGGTTGTCGTGTTGACGACGGAAGGGTCGCTTGTCCGCATCATGGAGCAGCCGGAGTCGGATGTGCTGCCACAAGGCTTTCAATTCATTCCCCTGAAAGTAGCGGTGGATGAAGCCAAACGGGTATTCGTTGTCGCCCGCGGCGTTTACGAAGGCATTATGCAGTTCGAGGAGGACGGTACCTTTCTCGGGTACGTCGGAACGATTAAGGTAAAGCGCGATTATGGCGATTATTTCTGGAGATTGGTATCGACGAACGCGCAGAAAGCCCAGATGAGACTGTTCATCCCGACCGAGTTCTCCAATCTGGATATGGACGGCAAGGGGTTCGTCTATGCCACGAATATTGACGTCGGATCCAGGGAACCGATGAAACGCCTCAATCCGTCGGGAGAGGATGTGTTAAAGCGCTTCGGCTACTTTCCGGTTGCAGGAGATATTTATTATCGAAGAACGGTGGGGCCATCCAAGTTCGTTGATATTAAGGTGCTCGGCGACGGGATGTACAGCGCGCTGGACTCTACCCAAGGTCGCGTCTTCACATACGACGAGACCGGCAATCTGCTGTTCGTATACGGCGGCATCGGGAATCAGCTGGGCCTATTTAAGACGCCGGCGGCGATTGAACGGCTTGGGGACCGTCAGCTTGTGCTGGACCGGGGAAAGGCAAGCATCGTCATATTCGAGCCGACCGAGTTCGGGAAGCAGGTTAACCTTGCCGTCCGCCATCATTACCGGGGAGAAGACGCGGAGGCGGAGAGCTATTGGGAACGGGTTCTTCAGCTCAATGCGAACTATGACATCGCTTATATCGGCATCGGGAAAGCGAAGCTCATGAAGGGGGAGAACAAGGAAGCCCTTAAGTATTTTGAGCTGGGCATGGACCGCAAGAATTATTCCGTGGCGTATAAACGATATCGCAGGGAGGTCATGAAGGAGCATTTCGGCACCTTTTTATCGGCAGGGACCGGGGGCCTGCTGCTCTACGCGGTCTATAGAACGGTAAGAACCCGAAAGCAGAGGAGGGCAGGAAAGCATGAAGCAGGACTATCTTAAATTCCCCCTTCATTTGATCGTTCACCCCTTCGACGGATATTGGGACCTGAAGTACGAAAACCGGGGGCGGCTCGGGGTCGCTTATCTCGTATTGGCGCTCGTGGTCATTGCCATGATTCTGCAGCGGCAGTATGCGGGATTTCTGGTCAACTACAATGATCCGCGGACGCTGAGCAGCATCGACGAATTGATATTTATCGTCCTCCCGTTCTTCCTGTGGTGCGTCTCCAACTGGTCGGTCACCACGCTCATGGGCGGTGAAGGGAAGTTTAAGGAGATCGTGATGGCCAGCGCATATGCCCTCATTCCGATGATTCTGATCTATCCGCCCATGACGCTGGCGAGCCGGTTCATGGTCCAGGAAGAGACCGTGTTCTATTATCTGCTAACGACGGTAGCAGCGATCTGGTTTATCGGGCTGCTCTTTGTCGGCACGATGACGGTCCACCAATACTCGGCCGGCAAAACGGTCGTCACGATGTTACTGAGCCTGATCGTCATGGGCATTATCGTATTTCTGGGCACGCTCGTCCTGAGCATGCTGCAGCAGATTTACACGTTCGTTGTCAACGTTTACCGAGAGATCATTTTCAGGCAATAAGGAGGCCGTAGGCCGTGAAAAAAAGAAAATGGCTGTACACGGTGCTTGCATGTACCGTTATAACGTGCATGGCTGCGGGCTTTCTGATCTACGTGAACCGGGGAGCGCCGGCGGTCGACGTCGCTGCGTACAGTGCTGCGGCGACCGAGACGGCGCAGGGCAGGGAGCTCTCCGCCCTGAACGATTTGACAGGCGGCGTGCCCGGGATGGATCTGGTAGCGGAAACGGAGGCGCTTGCGCTGTACTACCATCCGGACACGACCGAGGTCGCGGTGCGGGATAAGCGGAGCGATACGGTATGGTACAGCAATCCGCCAGACCGGATGGAGGATGGAATTGCTTCGCCTTTCGAGAAAGAAGTGCTGTCTTCGCAATTGACGCTGACGTTCCGGGATGGGATCGGCACGCTTGAGACTTATCCGAATTATACGTGGAGCGTGATGAACGGGAACTATACGGCGGAAGCCTTGGACAACGGCGTTCGCGTCACGTATACGCTGGGAGATGTCTCGCTCGGGATCGACGCCTTGCCGAAATACATCTCGCAGGACCGGCTGCAGGAGAAGGTGGTCAGCAAGCTGGATGCGTCATTGGCCAGATACGTGCAGGCCCGGTATTACCCCATGAAGGATAACCCTGCGATGCTGGAGCGCCTGGACGACCAGATCAAGAAAGAGCTGGTTCTGAAAAAAATGCTGGGCGCTTTCGAGCAGGCGGGCTACACCGCGGAGGATCTTGCCTATGATAACGAAGCGGGCGGAGGAGCCGCCGCAAGCGCCTCTTCGAAGCCGCAGTTCAAGATTCCGCTCGAATACCGGCTGGAGGAGGATTCGCTTGTCGTTACGATACCGCTTGACCAGGTAACGGAAAGCGAGAGTCACCGCCTGCGCAGCGTGGAGCTGCTTCGCTATTTCGGCGCGGCGGGAACGAAGGCCGAGGGTTATATGCTGGTGCCGGACGGCAGCGGCAGCCTGATCCACCTGAATAACGGCAAAGTGAAGGAAGAACAGTACGTGCAGCGCATATACGGCACCGATCCGAATCATAACAGCAGCAGCCGCGGACAGGTGGCCGAGCAGGCGCGGATGCCCGTATTCGGCATGAAGAACGGGGACGGCGGCTGGTTTGCCGTGATTGAAGAAGGCGACGCCATCGCGAGTGTGTCCGCGGACATTGGCGGGAAGCAGAATTCGTACAATCATGTATTCAGCAGCTTTGCCGTGCGCGGCGAGGATATGCTGGAGCTTTACACCGGAAGTACGGTGCAGGAAATCCAGCTGTTGAATGACAAGCTGTACAACGGGAAGCTGTCCGTCAAATACCGTTTCCTGTCCGGCGAAGAGGCCAGCTACTCCGGCATGGCCCGCTTGTATCAGGAAACGCTTGCGAAGGAAAACAAGCTGGTTCCCCTGGAAGAAGCGGAGGGCATTCCGTTCTATCTCGATATGCTGGGAAGCGTGGATAAACGGAGATCTTTTCTGGGCGTACCGTATGATGCCGTCGTCTCGATGACCACCTTCGAGCAGGCAGGCGAGATCGCCGCTCTTCTGAACGGCGAGGGCATCGCCAATCTCCGAATGCGTTATCTCGGCTGGTTTGGCCAAGGCGTCCATCACAAAACCCCGGTGAAGGTAAAGACGGACAGCGTTGTCGGAAACGCCGCCGAGCTTAAGGCACTATCCAAGCAATTGCAGGACGCCGGCGGCGGGCTGTATCCGGATGTTGCCTTCCAGCATGTCTACCATGACGATGGGGCGTTTACGCCGTCATCCGATGCCTCCCGTTTCGTAACCAGGGAAACGGCAGCGCTGCATCCGTATGACCGGAACACGAACCGGATGAACTCGTATTACGGCACGTACAACCTGATGTCGCCGGCGAAGCTTCCCTATTACGTGGACCGATTCACAGGGCAATATGAACGGTTTGGCATGGGGGCCGTGTCATTGCGGGACCTGGGCGATGTCCTGAGCTCCGATTACCGGGTGCAACGGGTGGTTTTCCGAGAAACCGCGAAGTTTATCGTGACCGATCAGTTGAAGGCGCTGCACGAGGCATACCCGGATACGATGGTTTCCGGTGCCAATGCTTACAGCTGGCCATATGCAGGCCACGTGCTCGATGTCCCGACGTCGAGCAGCGGATTTGGGCTGACGGATGAAGCCGTGCCGTTTTATCAAATGGTCATTCACGGCTACCTGGATTATGCGGGAGCAGCGGTCAATAACCTGAATGAACAACATTTGCGCAAAGCGCTCCTGCAGTCGCTGGAATTGGGAACGGCTCCGCATTTCCTATGGTCTTATGAACTAAGCTCGAAGCTGAAGTATACGCGTTTCGATGACATGTACTCCACGCATTACAAGGATTGGTTCGAAGAAGCGGTTTCCTTGTACCACGAGCTGAACGAGGTGCTGGCGCCGATCCGGACGCAGCGAATGGTGGAGCATAAGCGGCATGAAGACGGCGTGGTGGAAGTAAGGTACGAGAACGGCGCCTCGATTCTGATCAATTATACCGATCAAGCGGTTGATGTTAACGGGGTCCTGGTGGAACCGCAAAATTACGCTGTAGGTGGTGACCGGGCATGAAAATGAGATTGTCCCTGACTCAGAAAAGATCCATGCTCGGCCTCCTCTTCATCGCGCCATGGCTGATCGGCTTTATCTTTTTGTTTGCCGGGCCTCTGTTTCAGTCCATTTTGTTCAGCTTCAGTAAATTGAACATCTCTCCCACGGGCTATGAGCTGGAGCCGGTAGGTTGGAGCAATTTCAACACCGCGCTGTTCGTGGACGCGAACTTCAACCGGATCCTGACGGAATCGATACTGGGCATGGTGGTGGACGTTCCGCTGATCTTGTTTTTCAGTCTGTTCTCGGCCGTTCTGCTGAATCAGAAATTCCGGGGGAGAGCCCTTGCGAGAGCGATCTTCTTCCTGCCGGTCATCCTGGCGTCAGGCGCGATTTCGGCAGCGGAAACCTCGGGTCTGATCAATCTGGTCGGAAATGCGACGGTGGCGGAGGAGCTTGGGCAAGCCTCCGGGCAGTTCAACGTGCTATCGATGGTGCGCATCTTGTCCGAAGCCGGATTTCCCATTACCGTAACCGAGTACATTATCGGGGCGGTCATGAGGATCTACGATATTATCAGCAGCTCGGGCGTGCAGATTCTGATCTTTCTTGCCGCCCTGCAGGCCGTCCCTGGCTCGATGTACGAGGTCGCGAAGATAGAAGGGGCTACCGCTTATGAATCGTTCTGGAAAATCACCTTTCCGATGGTGAGCCCGCTCATCCTGACGAACATGATTTATACCATCATCGATTCGTTCGCGGACAGCACCGTGACCCGAACGATTTATGAGACGGCCTTCAAAACGCAGAATTTCGGGCTCAGTGCCGCGATGGCGTGGCTGTATACCATCGTTATCAGCTTGCTGCTGGTGTTGATGGGAATCATCGTCTCAAGGAAAACCTTTTATCAAAACTAATGGCAAAGAGATTCCTGACTGACGGGTGCAGGAAAAAAAGGAGGTCCTTATGGCATCGATTCGGGATCGCTCGGACGAAACGGCTCAGGAACGACTGAACCGGTTCAAGAACAAGGCGCTGCCGATTCTGTGGTCAGTGTTCCGCTATCTGCTGATCATCGGCATCACATTCATCATTATCTATCCGATCATCACCAAATTCTCCGTCGCGTTCAAAGACAAACAGGATATTTATAACCCGACGATTTACATGATTCCGGTGCATTTCACATTGGATAATTTCAAGATCGTGCTCGACCTGCTGGATTATTGGCCGCTGCTGCTGAACACGATGATTTACGTATTCATCACGATGCTGCTGACCACGATGTCGACGGCGCTTGCCGGGTATGGCTTTGCAAGGTTCACCTTTCCGGGAAGCAATCTGCTGTTCGGCCTGGTGGTGCTGACGATCCTGATCCCGATGAGCACGCTGATGGTGCCGATGTATTTGCATTTCCGCAGCTTTGACATTCTGGGACTGGTTCACTTGTTTTCCGGAAAAGAGGGCATCAACCTGCTGAACAGCTACTGGCCATCGATCATTACATCGGCCACGGCCACCGGGCTTAAGGCCGGACTGTTCATTTATATCTTCCGCCAATTTTTCCGGGGGCTGCCGAAGGAGATTGAGGAGGCGGCGCTGATTGACGGGGCAGGCGGGATTAAGACGTTTTTTGCGATCATGCTTCCCAATGCGATTCCGCCGCTCATTACGGTGACGCTGTTCTCGTTCGTCTGGCAGTATAACGACACCTTCTATACCTCGCTCTTTATGAGCGAACAGTCCCTCATGCCGCTGAAAATCGCTTCGCTGCCGGCGGACGCCAACCAGTTTCTCCCGGCTCTGATGGGGCTCGGCTCATCGGCCAAGGCCGATCCGAACTATGTGGCGCTTGTGGTGGATACGGGGATTTTGCTGGCCATTCTGCCGCTGATCGGATTGTATCTGTTCGTGCAGCGCCATTTTGTGGAGAGCGTGGAGCGTACGGGGGTTGTCGGGTAGAGGCTGCTGCAGGGCAGGTGCAATCCCGAAGAATGCGTAACATGCCGCAGGACAGATGTTGTGCTTGCCTGATTAGGTATGCCGCAGGAATCGGGCTGTGCCATTGGGTGTGACGGATGGAGGAAATGTGTGGGATCTTTCATCCATACGGCAATTACAGGATAGGAGTGAATCGCATGACAAAAGCAAGCAGCAGCTATGAGGTCCGGCCGGACTTGATCAATCCGGCCGCTTCGAATGAAGCGAAACGGTTAATGGGTTATCTGTGCAGCATTTACGGCAAGCGGATGCTGACCGGGCAGCAGATTGGGGTTGTGTCAACGCCGGAATTCGAGATGATCCGCGAGGTCACGGGAAAATACCCGGCCGTCGGCGGGTTCGATTTCATGAATTACTCCCCATCCCGGGTGGAGCGCGGAGCCGAGCGTCAAGATACGGATCTGGCGATGAAGTGGTGGGACCGCGGCGGGATCGTCACCTTTTGCTGGCATTGGAATGCCCCGAAGGATCTGATCGATTTGCCGCCGGACCGGACTTGGGGCCGAGGTTTTTATACCAATGCGACAACCTTTGATATCGCACGGGCGATGTTGGAGCCTTCGTCGGAAGAGTACGGCCTTATCATCCGGGATATCGATGCGATCGCTGCCGAGCTCAAGCGTCTGCAGGATGCCGGCATTCCGGTGCTGTGGAGACCGCTTCACGAGGCATCGGGCGGATGGTTCTGGTGGGGGGCCAAAGGCCCCGAGCCTTGCATCGCGCTTTGGAAGCTGATGTACGAGCGCATGACGCATCACCACGAATTGAACAACCTGATCTGGGTATGGAACGGGCAGCACAAGGATTGGTATCCGGGCGATTCCTACGTCGATATCATCGGGGAGGACATTTATCCGCCTGCCCGGGATTACGGCTCGCAATCCGAGCGGTTCCGCACCGCTGCATCGTATACGGATGCGGCAAAAATCATTGCCCTGACCGAGAACGGTGTCATACCCGACCCCGATCTCATGCAGGAGGACGGATGCCCGTGGGCATGGAATTGCACATGGTATGGAAACTTTGTGTTCACAGGGGAAGGAAATAACCGGAGGTATTCAGAAGAGTATACGGATGAGTTGCAGCTGATCCGTACCTATCATCATCCGTTTACGGTCACGCTGGATGAACTTCCGGATCTGAAAGGCTGACGGCTTGATCTGTAAGGCATGCCAATTATAGGCCGCTGCCGCTCGCCGGGAAGCTGATCGTAGCGTGGAGAACGAGCTGAAGTGCGAAAAAAGTCACGTCTGTATGAGGTATGACCCGAACCGCATCAAAATCAATATATAGAGATGGAGAGAGACGATCATGAATTTTAACGTTATGACTTTAAATCAATGGAAATTCAAGGCTTGCGACGAATCCGAGTGGCTTCCGGCCCAGGTGCCGGGCTGCGTTCATACCGACCTGCTGAAGAATGGCATCATCCCCGATCCCTTCTACGGGACGAATGAGCATGACCTGCAGTGGATCGATAAGAAGGATTGGGAATATGAGACGTCATTTGATTTGGATTCGAATCTGAGCGCACAATCCCGCATCGAACTCGTATTCGACGGATTGGATACCTACGCGGACGTGTTCGTGAACGGGGCCAAGGTGCTTTCCGCCGATAATATGTTTCGTTCATGGCGGATCGATGTGAAATCACAGCTCAAGGATTCGGGAAATGTGATGAAGATCCGCTTCCGTTCCCCTATCCAGGAGGATCTGCCGAAGCTTGAGAAGCTCGGATATCCGCTGCCTGCTTCGAATGACCAGTCCGAGGTTGGCGGGATGGGCGACCAGAAAGTGAGTATTTTTGCCCGCAAAGCGCCTTATCATTACGGCTGGGATTGGGGGCCGCGTTTCGTGACCAGCGGGATCTGGCGGGAGGCCAGGCTCGAGGCTTGGTCCGAAGTCAGGCTGGATGATTTGTTTATTCGCCAGGATGAGGTTACGGCAGAAATGGCCAGGGTTACGGCCGTTGCCACCATTGCAGCGGAGCAAGCTTGGCAAGGCGTGCTTCGGGTAAGTGCGGGCGGCCAGACATGGGAACAGGATGTTCTGCTGAAAGAAGGCCGTCATTCGGTTGAATTGAGCCTTGAACTTGCCGAGCCGAAGCTGTGGTGGTGCCGCGGCCTGGGCGAGGCCCATCTGTATTCGTTCCATGCCGAGCTGGCGGAAGCGGAACGGACCGTTGCGGAGAAAAAGGTTCGAACCGGCCTGCGCAGCGTCAAGCTGGTACGTGAACAGGATAGCCGCGGCACGTCCTTTTACATCGAGCTCAACGGCACGCCTGTGTTTGCCAAGGGAGCGAACCATATTCCGAACGACAGCTTCATAACGGAAGTGACGGCGGAACGCTATCGCCATGAAATCGCGTCCGCAGCGGAATCGAACATGAATATGCTGCGCGTATGGGGCGGCGGTATTTATGAAGAGGACGTCTTTTACGATCTGTGTGATGAATACGGGCTCATGGTATGGCAGGATTTCATGTTTGCTTGCAGCATGTATCCAGGCGACGAGGCTTTTCTGGAGAACGTTCGGCTGGAAGCGGAGGAGAACCTGGTCCGTCTGCGGAATCACCCGAGCATCGTGCTCTGGTGCGGCAACAACGAGATTGATTCCGCTTGGGCGCACTATGAAGAGAAGGGCGGCTGGGGCTGGAAGCAGGACTATACCGAGGAGCTCCGCGAAAAGATCTGGAGCGACTACGAAAAGATATTCCACGAAATTCTTCCTGAGGCCGTAACCGGTTATGCTCCGGGAGCGGAGTATTGGCCTTCCTCCCCGCTGGTATCGCTCAGCCATGACAAGGAGCAGCATGCCAATCCTTCCACAACGAGCGGGGATATTCATTACTGGGGCGTGTGGCATAACACGGAGCCGTTTGACAACTACAACGTTTACGTCGGCCGATTTATGAGCGAATACGGGTTCCAGTCCTTCCCGGAACCGAAAACGGTGCGGACATATGCGGAAGATCGCGATATGGAGCTGGAGTCGAAGGTCATGCTGGCTCATCAGAAGAACGGTGCCGGCAACCGCTTGATCAAGAGTTACATGGATCAATATTATAACGAGCCGAAGGATTTCGAGGCTTTCCTGTACATGAGCCAGATCCAGCAGGCCGAAGCGATGAAGACGGCGATCGAAGCCCACCGCCGCAACAAGCCGTATTGCATGGGCACGCTGTATTGGCAGATGAACGACTGCTGGCCGGTCGCTTCGTGGGCAGGCATGGATTACCTCGGCAGATGGAAGGCGCTGCAGTACGTGGCCAAGCGCTGCTTCCGGGATGTCAGTCTCTCGGTCGAATCCAAGGAACAGGAGATTCGGGTTCATCTCGTATCCGATATTTCAGAAGCGGTCCAGGGCACGCTGAAGGTTCAGTTATTCGATTTTAACGGAAAAGAGCTCTATGGATCCGAGCAGCCGATCCGTGCGGAAGAGCAAGCGTCGCTCGTCGTATTCCGGGCTGCGGCCGATGAGCTGCTCCGCGGGCATGATTCATCCGAGGTCGTGCTGTTGGCGCAATGGCTTCAGGATGGAGTCGTGGTTGATAGCAAAACATTCTATTTCGTGAATGACAAGCATCTTCGTCTGCACAGTCCGACCATCAGCGTAAAAGAAGTCGAAGGAAGCGATGGTACGGCGTTTGTGCTGGAGAGCAACGTGCTTGCCCGCCACGTATGGCTGTCCGCCGAAGCGGAAGGCTTCTACAGCGATAACTTCTTCGACCTGATTCCGGGCATCCCGGTGACCGTATCCTTCAGCCGCCGAGATAACGGAGAGCAGGCATTTGTACCAGGCAAGCCGGGCCGGGCCGAGGTTCGGTCCATGGCTGATTGCATCGATCCGTCAATGGTGCTGACCGTGTAATTCATCCTGCAATCGATCCGCTAACAAAGCCGCCCCTATAACCGATTCCGGTGCAGGGGCGGCTTTGTTTGTCTTTAATGGAGCCATGAATTTGATGCTGAAACGGCAAACCATTTCTTTGTTGGCGTCATCATAAGCGGGGATTCCGGGGGTTCGACACCTTGATCTTGATATACCTTTATTATGCGGTAAAGGGTATGCCAAGGGTTTCTGATACAGGTCGGATGGGGTCAGATGTCAGCAAACGAAAAGAAGTCCGGCATGCTGCTATCGGTTAATCTAGGTTGGTACACATCCTGTTGGACATGCTGATACCCATTAACAAAGCTCGGGAAGGAGACGGATCGTGAAAAAACAAGTTTTGTTCATCCATAGTGCCGGCCCGCAAGGCAACCGCCAAGGAAGCAGCGGCTTGATCGACCATTTACAAGAACGGCTCGGTGAAGCTTATCATGTCTTATCTCCCGGCATGCCGGATCCGGATTACGCTCTGTGGAAAGCGCAGATTGCCAATGAAATCAAGGCGGTGGATGGGGATGTGCTGCTGGTAGGTCATTCCCTCGGCGGTTCCATACTGTTGAAATACCTCTCGGAAGAAGACGGGCAGCTAACCGTCTCTGGACTGTTTTTGATCGCCGCCCCTTATTGGGGCAAAGACGACGATTGGCAAAACGAAGAATATGCATTGTCCGATTCATTTGTTTCCAAGCTGCCGCATCTCCCGAACCTATATCTATATCACAGCCGTCACGATCCAGTAGTACCGTTCGCGCATGCTCAGCACTACGCGAAGCAGCTTCCCCAGGCCGTCACCCGGGCATACGAGGGCGACGATCACTACTTCCGCGAGGGCTTGCCCGAGCTTGTGGACGATATCAAGCGGATATAAAAAAGGGACGACATTTGCTGCGCGTGGCTAATCATCGGTCCTTTTGATCTTAAAAAGCAACTTCGAATATGCTTCCAAAGTCAGCCCGTCCATGCCAGACTTCAGCGGAGAAGGCGGAATGATTCTGGAGAAGCGAAGCGGGCTCCTTTGCCACCGGATTTCTACATTTAGAAAATCCATTCATGGAAATCTGGGGGCAACAGAGATCGGAAGAATCATCCGCATGCGGAGCGATGCAAATAACCAGAGCGATGCAGAAGAATTTCTCACTCCCATTGCGATGCTATGGGAGCCACCCAGAAGTAAAGCGGCCGTCCATATAAATCTCGCATAAAAAAGACGACATCAGCTTTTCGCTAATGTCGTCCTCTTTTTTTACTTGCTCGCTTTGTATGCGCTCAAGAATTCCTTCACCTTCGCCGGATCGGCTACCAGCTCGTTGCCCGTTTTGACGATCGGGCTGACGGTGGAGTAGGCTTTGATTTTGTTGTTGTTGTAGTAGGCCAGGATTTCATCCTGGTTGATCGAGTAAAGCACCGCTCTTCTCAGATCGTCGCTTGTTGCCACATCGCGGTTCTTCGTGTTGAACAGCAAGTAGGATACGGCGTTGCTTTCGATCGTTTGCAGCTTCAGCTTGCCGTCGCCTTTCACTACGTCGTATTTCGTTTCCGGCACGCCGTAGTACAGGTGGATTTCGCCGCTGCGCAGTGCGGAGAGCGTGCTGTCCGCATCTTTGATAAAGCGTACTTTCACTTGCTCGATTTTCGGTTCGTGCTCCGTGCCCTTCATGTAGCCAGGGTTTTTGAAGAAGGTGGCTTCATAGTCATTCTTGGAAGACAGGATATACGGACCGCTCGCATACAGTGTGTTGTTGTATTTATCGCCTTCGGTTACGGTGTTCTGGTCGCCGTAAGGGATGTCTTTGTTCACGTCGAATTTCTCAACGTCATACGTGTTGATGGATTCAACTTGCTTCTTTGATACGATACCGGCCGATTGGTGAGCCAGGTAGTTCAATACTTGCGGGAACGGCTCGGTTGTCGTCAATTTGATGACTTGGTATTTGCCGTCTTTCGTGCTTGCTTGATTCTTGTCGCCCACGAGAGAAGCGATCTTGGTATCCAAGCCGGCTTCCAGCGCTTCCTTGACGCTTTCGCTGCCGCCGGAAACCTTGGTGTTTTCCAGTACGCTCAGGTCGGTTACGGCTTCAACGGTGTTGATGTGCTCGTGAAGCGTGTAGGTACGATGATCAGGCACCGAATTTTTGTCTTTCGCTCTGTTCATGGAGAAGATGACATCGTCCGCGCCTACGCGTTCGCCGGAATCTTCCGCTTTTTTGTTCGTGATTTTTGCAAAGTTAATGTCGTCTCTAAGAATGAAGTAGTACTCCGAGTTGCCTTCGCCGATGGCATGGTTATAAGACAGCGAGCCTTCGGACGTGATCTTGTCATCATCGGTCAGGTTGATCAGACGTACGTTCATGTTGGTGTTGATGATGTTAATGGAACCGTCGTTGCCCTTGATCGGGTCAAGCGAAGTCAGTTCAGAGATCGATTGGGACAGAATCAGCGGCTGCGTCGCACGCTTGGATTGGTCTTTGAAATCGACGGCTTCCCAAGGCAGGGAACGGGATTTCGAAAGACGAACGGAATTCTCGTCCAGCACATCCTTGTTGAACGCTTGGCTCTTCAGGGAGATGTACAATGGAGCGATGTAAGCTTTGTCCGTTACCAGACGTTGTTCCAGCTGCTTGTAAGTCTGAGCGGCGTCTTCCGGCGTTTGCGTGGCCGCTTGGTCGATCAGCTTGTCCACTTCTTCGTCGGACATGATGCTGTAGTCGCCGCCGGTTTTGAACAGGGAACGAACGGCATAGTCAGGGTTACCCGTTACGGTTGTCCAGCTGGACAGCGCGATGTCGTAATTGCCGGCATCCTGCTGTGCCTTGAAGCTGCCGTAGTCCGGCTGCAGATTCAGCTTCACGTTGAAGCCGTTCTTGGTGAGCTGGTCGCGAATGATGTTGACATCGGATTCGTTAGAGCTCATGCCAAGCAATTCAATATTAACAGCGGATGTGTCTGTAGCTGTATCCGCTGGTTCTTGCTGATTTTGCTGTGCATCATCTTTGGTTGTTACGTTGCATCCGGCCAGTACGATGACTAGCGAGAGGAACAATAACAGCAAGGAACTCTTTTTCATTGGTGATACCCTCCTGAGTTGTATATATATAAAATATTTTTTGAAACCAACGTTAGTGTGCCCAGGGCACGAAAAGCTTTAATCCAGCTTCGGATCGAGCGCATCCCGCAATCCGTCGCCCAGAAAGTTGAAGGACAGGACAAGCGCGATGATGGCTAGACCCGGATAAATCGCCAAGTAGGAATGCGTCTCAAGATACGTGCTTCCGATCTTCAGGATATTCCCCCATTCCGGGATATGCGGCTCGACGCCGAGACCCAGATAACTCAAGCTGCTCGTCGAAATGACGGCTGCACCAATGGTTAACGTCGATTTGACGATCATGGGCGCGAGCGAGTTGGGAACGATATGCTTGAAAATGATCGAAAAATTGCTCGAGCCGAAAGCTCTGGCCGCATCGACGTACTCAAAGGTGGAGATCAGGAGCACATTCGCCCTCATGGTTCTTGCATAAGTCGGTATAGCTCCTACGCTGAGCGCCAGAATGAGGTTGACGGTATTGGCTCCGAATGCGGCAATGATCGCAATGGCGAGCAGGATGCCCGGAATGGCGTACAGCACGTCCAGCAATCGCATGATGACGTTGTCGGTATGGCGGCCATAGTAGCCGGAGACGGCACCGAGAATGCCGCCGATGACAACCGGAATCGCCGTAGAAGCGAATCCGACGATCAGCGAGATGCGGGCCCCGAATACGATCCGGGAGAACAAATCCCGGCCGAAGTTGTCCGTACCGAAGGGGTATGCCAGGCTTGGCGGCTGCAGGATGGCGCTGTAGTTGTTATCGATCGCAATGCTGTAATCGAAGGTAAACAGACTGGTCACCGACAGGCAGAACAGGAAGATTACGAAGAACAGTCCGGACATGGCCGTCGAATTGGCAGTAAGCTTTACCCATACGTCGCCCCAGCGGGTCATCGCGGGATTGCCGTTCTTGCGGATCTTCGCAAGCAGGTTGATGCCGAGCACCAGAGCAAAAATATTGCCCGTTGCCGCAGTCAGAATGATCGGAAAAGCAAGCCAGGTCAATGCCGGATGCGCATAATTCGATTTTACGTACCTGGCAACGAGGATAAGCGCGATCAGCTGAACGACGGCTATAACCAGAAGCACGGCCATGGCCGGCAGGAACGTATTCGAGACGTAAGGCTTGAACAGATTCAGCGCCGATATCGCGATGGCGAACAGCTGGGTTAGCAGCATGTAAACGGCAATCGTATATTCGGGAGGCTTCTGTTTTTTGATCAGATTGAAACCGAACGTGACGGTAAACAGATTCCCCGTAACGATGCTCAGCAGCTGAACGTAACCCAGGATCCTGGTCGAGCGCCGGATTTCTCCGTCCCTTTGAAGATCCCTTCGGATCAGCAGCGTAATGATGATCTGTATGATCGTAAACAGTGCATATGCCGCAAAGGCGGTGAACACCCACGGTTTGATGGTTCCCCCAGTGAAATCAAAGCTGTTCAGAAGCAGGATCACCGTTAAGGTCAGAGAGATAACCCATGTGAAGCTGGCTTGACTGTACTCGTGTGAGGATTTCAGCTGGTGTTTGGTTTCTGGTTTGGAAAGAAGCTTCTTAATCATGAGTACACCTGCTTTAGTATTGTTTCATCTTGGACCTGATCCGTGGATCGAAGAATGCGTACAAGATATCGATGATGACGTTCACCAGCGATATGGTGATGGCGGTGTAAACCACGCCGCCCATGATGGCCGGGATGTCAGGGATAAATTGTTTATCCACGATGTAGCTGCCGATACCGCTGATGTTGAACACCTTCTCCGTAACGGCGGAACCGCCAAGCATCCCGCCGAACTGAAGTCCGATGACGGTAATGATCGGAATGATGGCATTGCGGACAGCATGCTTCATCAGAATGGTACGCTTGCCGAGCCCTTTCGCTCTGGCTGTGATCATATAATCTTCATTAATGACTTCCAGCGTGGAGGAGCGCGTCATTCGGGCAACCGAAGCGGTAAGTCCCGTCCCGAGCACGATCACCGGCATGATCATGGACAGCCAGTTCTCCGGATTGAAGGTGGCGGGCAGCCACTGCAGCTTGATCGAGAAATTCAGGATGAAGATCAGTCCCTGCCAGAAGTTCGGAATGGACAGCCCGATCAGCGCGATGAACATAAACGTATAGTCAAAGAACGAATTCGGTCTCGTGGCCGAGATAATCCCGATCGGCAATGCGATCGCAATCGCGATGATCAACGAAATGACCGTAAGCGTCAGCGTGATCGGAAACTTTCTGGCGATGCTGGAGGTAATCTCTTCGTTGCCCGAGAAGGATTTGCCGAGATCGAAATAGGCGATGCCTTTAATGTTGTTCCACAGCTGCGTCAGATAGCCCTGATCGAGTCCGTGCATTTTGTTGAAAGCCGCGATCTGTTCCGGCGTTGCCGTCTCGCCCAATATGTTGGCCGCGGGGTTAAACGGCGACAAGTGAAGAATCGTAAAGACGAGAACCGCTACGCCAAAGATAACGAATACCGTCATCACGAGTCTCTCCAAAATATATTTCAGATAGGGATTGCTGTACAAAAAAATAAGGATGTACATCAGCAAGCCCGGAATAAGTGATATAATGAAGAACAACGGGTTCTCGATGAGAGAACCGAACGTATCGGCCAGAGTCAGCCGTTTGCGATTGTTCAGCTTCAGGTCTTTGGCGGTCCGATCCTTGAGGACTTCACGGAACCTTGCCTCTGCGATCTTATCGACTTCCTGCCGGAGCTGAGCCTCGCTGATTTTTTGCTTGAAGAACTCATGCTTGCGTTTCTGCTGCTCCATCATCTCGGAGCGAAGGGCCTCCAGATATCCGGCGGCCAGCATCTCGCTGCGTATGCGGTTCTCAGCCGCCGCGTAGTCATCCTTCTTTCTCTGGACCAAATAAAATAGGAAGACCACGAGATTCACGGGCGCTCCCAATAATAATAGTAAGTATCTATAAGAAGGATTCAGAAGGATCTTACTGTATGTGCTGCTTATCGAACTTATGAGTCTGTTTGGTCTTGCTGCTTCTGTCCCCCACATAAGGTGCCTTTCCTCCTTGTTTCAAATTGCATTATTCCGAGTGATATAGTATATTTTATTTTAGCCTATTTTAAAAGTCAATAGATTATAAGAGTTGTAGAGTATATTACTTTAATGACATAAGCATAATGGCAGGTGAGCAGAGTTGGAACCGATATTGCAGGTTAAAAATTTGAGCGTGGCCTTTCAATCCCGTGATTCAGAATTTCACGCGGTGCGTGGGGTCAGCTTTGAAGTGAAGAAAGGGGAGACTCTCGGTATCGTCGGAGAATCCGGGAGCGGCAAAAGCGTCACGGCACGCTCGATCATGCGGCTGCTGCCTTCCCCGCCTTCTTATATGAAGGATGGAGAGATCCTGTTCCTTGGCCAGAACCTGGCCGAGAAAACCGAGAAGGAGATGGAGAGCATCCGGGGACGCGATATCGGGATGATTTTTCAAGACCCGATGACCTCGCTGAACCCGACCATCCGCATCGGGGAACAAATATCGGAAAGTCTGGTCAAACACCAGAAGCTGTCCAAGCAGGAAGCGAAGCAGCAGGCGCTTGACATGCTCAAGCTGGTCGGCATCCCGAACAGCGAAGCGCGTTATAATCAATACCCGCACGAGTTCTCGGGCGGCATGCGGCAGCGGGTGATGATCGCCATCGCCCTGGCGTGCCGACCTGCGCTGCTGATTGCGGACGAGCCGACGACGGCGCTTGACGTAACGATTCAGGCCCAAATCCTCAATCTGATGAAAAATATGCAGGAGCGCTTCGGTTCCTCCATTATATTGATCACGCACGATCTCGGCGTTGTGGCGGGCATGTGCGACCGCGTGGCCGTGATGAAAGACGGCGTGATCGTGGAGACGGGAACGACGGAGGAGATCTTCGAGAATCCTCAGCATCCCTATACCTTGAAGCTGTTAAACGCGCTACCGCGCCTCGACGAGAAGAAGAAAGCGAAGCCGGCGCCGATCATCGTGCCAAGCACGGATTACAAAGGACCGCTGTTAGAGGTGAAATCCCTGAAGCAGTATTTTGATATGGGCAAAGGGAATGTGCTTAAAGCGGTGAATGATATCAGCTTTCATATTCAGGCGGGGGAGACCCTCGGGGTCGTCGGCGAATCCGGCAGCGGAAAATCAACGACGGGACGAGCCATCCTTCGACTTCATCAGCCGACGGGCGGAGAAGTGCTGTATCAGGGGATGTCCGTGAATCGCCTCTCCCCTTCGGAAATGAAGGCCATGCGGCGCCATATGCAGATGATCTTCCAGGATCCGTATGCTTCGCTGAATCCCAGATTGAAGGTCGTGGACATTATCGGCGAAGCGCTGGATGTCCATAAGTTAACCGGCAGCAAGCAGGAGCGGAAGAAGCGGGTCGAGGAGCTGCTGGATATGGTCGGACTGGATCCGGCTTATGCGACGCGCTACCCGCACGAGTTCTCCGGCGGCCAGCGCCAGCGGATCGGGATTGCGCGGGCGCTGGCGGTAGAGCCGAAATTCATCGTGTGCGACGAGCCGCTCTCCGCGCTCGACGTGTCGATCCAATCGCAGATCGTGAAGCTGCTGGAGGAGCTGCAGCACCGTCTGGGCTTGACCTATCTGTTCATTGCGCACGACCTGTCGATGGTGAAGCATATCAGCGACCGCGTTGCCGTTATGTATATGGGCAAGATCGTCGAACTCGCGGAAAGCGAGGAGCTCTACTCCAATCCGCAGCATGATTATACGAAGTCCTTGCTCGCGGCGATTCCGGTGCCCGATCCGAAGATCGAATCCAAGAAGAAACGGGTCCTGCTGGAAGAACGCACCGGAGAGGATAAATATAATCTGGAGCATTCCGAGCTTGTGGAAGTATCGGAAGGCCACTGGGTGGCCATGCCGACCGGAGCCTAATCGAATAATAGAACCTGTCCCGACCGGAGTCGGGGCAGGTTTTTTTATCCAAAAAAAATCGATCCGAATCGGCGATTTGCAGTGCTCATAAAAAGGAATTGAGCCCTGCACGGCAAATATTTAAATGTTAGGAAGCGTTCTCACGATACATGAGCCTACGAATTTCCAAGTATACGCACAATAGCAACATACCGATGAGGAGGAAGTGGAATGAATCGTTTGCAGCAAGGGGATGTCGTATTATTTCAAGGGGACAGCATTACGGATTGCGGTCGCGACCGCAACTTTTCCGGCAGCTTGGGGAACGGCTACCCGCTATTGATCGACTCGTTGTTCGGCATGAAATTTCCTGAGTTGAACGTTACCTTTTTGAATAGAGGGATCAGCGGAAACCGGGTCGTCGACTTGAATAACAGATGGCAGGAGGATTGCCTGGACCTGAAGCCGGACTGGGTATCCATCTATATCGGAATCAACGACACTTGGCGCCGATATGATAGCGGGGACCCGACAAGCACCGAGGATTATAAAGCCGGGTACCGCAAATTGATCGAACGGACGAAAGAAGCGCTGGACGCCAAGCTGATTCTGGTCGAACCGTTCGTGCTGCCTCATCCGGAGGATCGGAGAGCCTGGCGCGAGGATCTGGATCCGAAAATCACGGCGGTCCGCGAATTGGCGGTGGAATACGGAGCCCTCCTGGTGCCGCTGGACGGATTGTTCGCTGCGGCGTCGGTGCGACGCGAGGCTGCCTTCTGGGCGCCGGACGGCGTGCATCCGTCACCGGCCGGACACGGCCTGATCGCGAAGGCATGGCTCGAAACGATGGGCGTTTCTCTAGGGTAACGCTTAACGGTTGGTCTTAGAGCTGAAGCTGGAAGCAACAAACGCTGGATGCACGGAATCCGTGCTCCTAATGGAAAGAGATCGGGCGCGAATGTCGTGCCCGATCTCTTTTTTTCAATGAGAATGGCAATAGGTATGAAATATGGGTTCATAGCTGCCGATACAATTAGAAATGTTAGAAATCACTTTCATTTTTTTTGCGTATGTGGTGTAATGCATTAAAGCGAAAAAATAATGGTTGACGCCTCCTTTTAAATCCTATAGGATTACTTGTATTAATTAATATTCGTCTTTTTTACGGAAAACAGGGGGAGAGAGAACATGAAAGCCATGAAACATGTAAGGAAATTATCGGCACTGGCGCTGGCGTTTGTGATCGTATTGACCGGATGCGCCGAATCGGGCAGCGGCGGCGGCAGCGCGTCGGGCAATCTGGCGGACAAGGTCGAGAACCTGCCGGCAGGCATTGCCGAGAAGGATCCGGTGAAATTGATGGTCGTTCGGAAAATCGGGGGCGATGACCACACGGCTCAATTTTTGGCAGGGGCGAAGCAGGAAGGCGAGGCTCTCGGGTTTAAGGTGGATACCTTCTCGGCGAATGGAGACTCCGCTAAATTCCATGACGCGATCGCACAAGCCATTGACAGCGACTACGATGGATTTATCATATCGCATGGCGACGATCCTGCATCGGTTCAGGACGTGAAGAAGATTACCGAAAAGGGAATTCCGGTCGTCACCTTCGACTCCTTGCCGGAGATCGGTGACATTGCAGGGGTAACCCAGACATCGCAGGATGACGAGCAGCTCGCAAAGCTGGCGTTGGACAAGCTGATTGAAGAGCAAGGGCCGGAGGCCAACATCGTTTACCTCTGGGTAGATGGATTCCCGCCGATGGTGCGTCGTAATGCCGTATACCAGGAAACGCTGAAGAACAACCCGGGCATCAAGGAAGTGGAGCGTTTCGGCGTAGCGAGTGACCAGACTTCCTTGGAAACGCAAAATGCGGTATCCGCTATCCTGACGAAATATCCGAAGGGCGAAATCGATGCAATCTTCGCAACCTGGGATGCATTCGCCATCGGCGCGGCCAGAGCGCTGGAGGAAGCGGGACGCAGCGAGGTTAAGATTTACGGCATCGACGTATCCAACGCGGACCTGGAGCTGATCCAGAAACCGGACAGCCCTTGGGTGGCTACCGCAGCCGTAGATCCGAAGATGATCGGCGCCATCAACGTTCGTTTGCTGGCTAAGAAGATTGCAGGCGAGGAAACGCCTGCTACGTATAATCTGGAGCCTGTATTGATCGAGCGCTCCGGCCTTGAGGGTGCTACGGAAGCGGTCAACATGGTTAATTTGGCCGATATTATCCCGAACTGGGGAACAAGCACGGAATTCGAAGAGGACTGGATGAAGGCATTGAAAGAAGCAGGCGGCAAATAAACAGCAATATTCATACAGGCGCTCTTGTCGGTCATCGATAGGGGCGCCCTATCCTATTTGAAGGGAAGAATACACTTGCGAAGCGTGATGGAGCCAACAACTGCCAGCTCGACCGACATTTCGGGAGCGGCACCCTTACTTCAAATGAAGCGCATATCGATCTCTTTTCCAGGCGTTAAGGCGTTGACCGATGTTGACTTTCAGACGACTGCGGGAACGGCTCATGCGTTGATCGGTGCGAATGGCGCGGGAAAGTCTACCTTAATGAAGATTCTATCGGGAGCGTATACCCATTACGAGGGCGAGATCTGGATCGACGGAAGCAGGGCGGACATCCGTTCACCGAAGGAAGCAAAGGACCTGGGCATTCAGATCGTCTATCAAGAGGTGGATACCGCGCTCATTCCGAACCTGACGGTCGGCGAGAACATCATGCTCGACCGGACGGTTCACGATATGGGCAAACGGCACTTGATCCGTTGGAAGGAGCTCCATCGGGAAGCCGAATCGATTCTTGCGCGGATGAATATCCGGGTCCCGGTCAAAAAGCTGATTTCGGAGCTGACGCTGGCGGAGAAGCAGATGGTGCTGATCGCCAGAGCCGTTTCCAAACAGTGCCGCATTCTGGTGCTGGACGAGCCGACCGCGCCGCTCAGCCATAGCGAGACGGAGCATCTGTTCAAGCTGGTGCGCAAGCTGAAGCAGGACGGAGTCGGCATTATTTTCATATCGCACCGGCTGCCGGAGCTGTACGAAATCTGCGATGACATTACGATCATGCGGGACGGTTTGCTGGTGAAGAGCGACCGCATCGCGAATATCGATCAGCCGAAAGTGGTGGAATACATGCTGGGCTCCAAGATGGACCAGCAGTTTCCCCACATCGAGCGAGACATCGGTCCTGCGCGGTTAGAGGTAAAAGGCATGTACGACCCGGGCAAAATCAACGGCGTTGATCTGAGCCTCCGCCAAGGGGAGATCGTCGGTTTGGCAGGCCTTGTCGGGGCCGGGAAAACCGAGCTGTGCCGGGCGGTATTCGGGGCTTCCGGCACGTCAACCGGCGAGATGATACTGGATGGAAAAAAGCTGCGCATCCGCTCACCGCATGATGCCGTGCGGAACGGCATTGCGCTCGTACCCGAGGAGCGCCGCCGGGAAGGCGTGTTCGTGGAAGAGCCGGTGTCCGTCAATTTAACGGCCGCGGTGCTGTCCCAATTTTCCAAATGGGGTTCCTGGCTAAGCTTTGGCAGGGAGAAACAGGCGGCCAGAGAGATGATCGAGTCGCTCGGGATCAAAACTCCGAGCGAGAGAGCGCGGGTGAGAAACCTGTCCGGGGGCAACCAGCAGAAGGTGGCGATCGGCAAATGGCTGCTGGCCGACGCGGACGTGTATATTTTCGATGAGCCGACCAAGGGCGTAGACGTTGGCGCGAAGCGGGATATTTTTAAGCTGGTGGCCGAGCTGGCCAAGCGGGGGAAATGCGTTCTGTACGCTACGAGTGAGCTGTCCGAGATCGTGGGCATCACCGACCGGGTGTATGTGATGTATGACGGCCGCATCACGAAGGAGCTGACAACGCGGTCAACGAATGAAGAGGAATTATTGCTTTACTGCACAGGAGGCGGGTTGACATGAATACAGCAAGACCTGTTAAGGAGAAGCCGGCGGCTAGCTTCGCATTCGATTTTCTATACAAATACGGCACGTTGATTACGGTATTCGTTCTTATTCTCGTATTCGGGACCGTTGCCGACAACTTTTTGAATACAAGCAACATTATTAACATTCTCCGTTCGATCTCGATCGTGACGATCATTGCCGTAGGACTGACCGTATCGCTCGCCGTTGGCGGCTTTGACCTGTCCGTCGGCTCGACGGCCTCCCTGGCAAACGCGCTGGTCATATCCATGTTCGTCTGGCACGGGCAAAACATCGGCGTCGGCATCGGCCTCACGCTGCTGTTCTGCCTGGCCGTCGGGCTGATCAACGCGTTTCTGGTCATCAATTTCAAGATCGACGACATGCTGATGACCCTGGCGACGATGTTTATCTTCCAGGGCGTTGCCCTGACGTATACCCGGGGCGCTACCATCTCCCAGAATATGATCATGCCGAGCGGGGACTTTGCCACCGGTAAAATTCCGGCGCTGTTCGAGAAGATCGGGCAGGTGCCATGGATCATTATCATTATGGTTCTCGTGGTCCTCGTGGTCCATCTGTTCCTGACCTATACGAAACACGGACGGTACATGTACATGATCGGGGGCAACCGCGAAGCGGCGGCTTTATCCGGGATCCCGGTGAGTAAATACCGTCTGATCGCTTATCTGGTCTCCGCATTGTTTGCCGCCATCGGCGGGATTATCCTTGGGGCTCGCGTCATGACGGCCGAGGTCAACTCCGGCGGGCCCTATCTTATGGATGCCGTTGCCGCGACATTCATCGGATACTCCGTATTCGGAGCCGGCAAGCCGAACGCGCTCGGGACCTTTGTCGGCGCTGTGTTGATCGGTATATTGCAAAACGGACTGATCATGCTGTCCGTGCCGTATTATGCGATGGATATCGTCAAGGGCTCGGTGCTGGCGTTGGCGCTGGCCTTAACCTACTATAAGAAAAGACATTGATGACGAAGCGTCACGTGCATTGACCCAGCTAGTTCCATTCATACTATCGAGACCATCCCTCCCGTGATCCTGATCGGGGGCGGATGGTTTTTTTCATGGATCGGTTCTATGGGTGGCAACCTATGGGAGGGAAATGAATTCAAAGACTTATTCTAAGGGCGAATCCGGCAAGATATCCATCATTTGGTTATTTAGTTGACGGACGCAGCGGGTATTCATTATCCTGTAGAAGACTGGTTTAGCATTGTACATACATTTCCCTCCTATAAAGAGAAAGGGGACTCATCATGAAAAAAACAACCTTCATACAACCGGATCCCAAGTCCTGGCTGGACACGTTTCACTTTGAAATTCCGATAAAGATTAGGTATTGCGAAACGGATATGCTGGGTCATGTCAATAACGTCAGTTATTTCATGTATTTTGAGCAGGGACGCATTGAATATTTCGAGAATCTGGGATTGACCGACGAGCTGTTCGGCGATCAAAAGGTGTCGGTTGTTGCGGATCTGGAGTGCCAGTATTTGGCGCAAATGTATCTGAAGGACCCGCTTAGGCTTCATGTGCGGGTGGCTGAGATCGGACGCTCCTCCATGGACATTCAATATGCGATCGTGGTGGACGGCGCCTTGAAGGCAGCCGGCCGCGGAACCATCGTGCTCATCGAGACCGCTTCAGGCAAGAGCACGCCGATTCCGGATTCGGCACGCGAACGTATTTCGGCTTTTGAAGGATGGATGTAAGCCAACGATAAAGATCAATCAGGATAAACCATGAAGGGAAGGGATAAGGGATGAACATCCGTTTTGCCATTATCGGCACAAACTGGATCACCGAGAGGTTTCTCCAGTCGGCACTGGAGACGGAAGAATTTATTCTGGCTGCCGTATACTCCCGTACGGAAGAGAAGGGCAGGGCTTTTGCGGCTAAGTACGCGGATCCCAAGGTCTACACCGATCTTGAGGCGATGGTGCAGGATGACGAAATTGATGCGGTATACATTGCGAGTCCGAATTCCTATCACGTGGACCAGGCGATATTATGCATGAACCATGGGAAACACGTCCTCTGCGAGAAGCCGATGGCTTCCAACGCGGTTGAAGTGGCCGCAATGATCGAAGCTGCGAAGAACAATGACGTTCTGTTGATGGAAGCGTTGAAGTCGACGCTGATGCCGAACTTCAAGACCGTCCGGGACAACCTGTACAAGCTGGGCCCGATACGGCGTTATTTTGCGAGCTATTGCCAATATTCCTCCCGTTATGACGCGTTCAAGCAGGGGACGGTGCTGAATGCGTTCAACCCTGAATATTCCAACGGTTCTTTGATGGATTTGGGGATCTATTGCCTGTACCCGATGGTGACCCTGTTCGGAAAACCGGACACGGTGAAGGCTTCCGGCTACATGCTGTCTTCCGGGGTGGACGGCGAAGGCAGTCTTCTGTTGTCCTATCCCGAGATGGATGCCGTCATCATGCATTCCAAAATCAGCGATTCCTACGCTCCAACCGAAATTCAGGGCGAGAACGGCACGATGATCATCGACAAAATCAATCAGCCGTACGATGTGAAGATCCGTTACAGAGACGGCACCATCGAGAACGTGACCCAGCTGCAAACGCATGAATCGATGTATTACGAAGCCCGGGAATTTATCGATTTGATCCGGTGCGGCGAACGGGAAAGTTCAATCAACACCCATGCCAACTCGCTCATTACGGCCGAAATTATGCAGGAAGCCAGAAGCCAGATCGGACTGCGGTTCCCGGCGGATTCCCGCACCGATATATGATATTTGTCATACTCCCGAAATGACGTTTATGACTACGACGCGCATGACATTCTATCTATACTTAAGTTAGACAAGTGCGTGATAGCTTGATGACGTCCTTGCGCTTCATTTCGAGGAGGAAGACAACTATGGCTAAACCCGATAACAAATTGTCCAGCTTGAAAAAGAACGTTGCCCCTTATGAAGAAATTGACACAAAGGCGAGTATAGGTCAGCTTTTCAATACACTGGTTCCCTTGATACTGCTATGGTATGCAGCCTATTTAAGCTTATCGGTATCGTACTGGCTTACCATTCCCATAGCCGTGATTGCTTCGGGGTTTGTTGTCCGGACGTTTATCATATTCCATGATTGCTGTCATGGATCTTTCTTCAAAAGCCGCAAGGCGAATCAAATTCTCGGCACGATTACGGGCGTGCTTACGCTGTGCCCTTACGAGCAGTGGAAGAACACCCACGCGATCCATCACGCGACGAGCAGCAATCTCGATAAGCGGGGAATCGGCGATATGTGGGTATTGACCGTTGAAGAATATGGTGCGGCCTCCTTTTGGGAGCGTCTGTACTACCGCGTGTACCGTAACCCGATCGTGATGTTCGGTCTGGGTCCCATCGCCATATTTCTGATATCCTATCGTTTCAACCGCAAAGGTGCGAGACGCAAGGAGAAAATCAGTAACTATATAACCAATATTTCGATTGTAGCGCTGTATGCCTTGCTGTGCTGGGCGATCGGATGGCAGGCATTTTTGCTCGTTCAGGCTCCGATCTTCATGGTTTCCGGGATGCTTGGCATTTGGTTGTTCTATGTGCAGCACCAATTCGAGGAAACGTATTACGAGCATGATGAAGAGTGGAGTTATATCAATGCAGCCGTAGAAGGCAGCTCTTATTACAAACTTCCGAAGCTTCTGCAATGGATCACGGGCAACATCGGCTTCCATCATGTCCACCATTTAAGCCCGAAGGTGCCTAACTATAACCTGGAGAAGGCGCATGAAGCCGCTCCTCCGCTGCAGAAGGCAACAACGATTACGCTGAAGACCAGTTTGAAATCCATTCGTTTCCGTCTGTGGGATGAAGAGAAAAAGGTGTTCGTCACCTTTAAGGAAGCGCGTCAGTCGCTTCGTAAGCCGCAGGAGCCGGCATTGCCGAAGGCCGAGAAGAACCTGGCGAGCCCGAGACCCAGGGTGCAGGGCGAATAGGCCGCTGAGTCATGATGCTATATTAGAGCACGGATTCGCTAAGGCTAGTAAATGGATTAAGCTTGAACCGACAGAAGGTGGGACTCCATGCAGAAATGGTATCAGATCTTTCATAAAAGCACGGGACTGAGCCCTTACGTATGGGTCGTCTTCTACATCCTTCCGTTCTATTTCATCTTCCGGTCGACCTCGACCTATCAGATCGTGATCGGCGTTCTGATGATCGTGATGTTCTTCGCTTTTTATGTGTTGTCATTTCTGTCCAAAGGCTGGCTCGTCTATTTCTGGACGAGTCTGCAAATTCTGATATCGATTGCGATGTCCGTGGTATTCGGATATATCTATTTCTCGCTGTTCCTCGCCTTCTTCATCGGGAACATCAAGAATAAGGCCGGATTTATTACGCTGTACTCCATCCATTTGGTTACGACCATTATTACGGTGAACTATGGATTGTTAACGCGGAATCCGTTCTTCATCACGCAGCTGCCATTCGTGCTTGTGAGTGTGGTAGGGGTTATACTGCTCCCTGTGACAAACTATAACCGGAATAAGAACGATCAGCTGCAGGGCCAGCTGGAGGATGCCAACAAACGGATTTCGGAATTGGTGAAGCTGGAGGAACGCCAGCGCATTGCCCGGGATTTGCATGATACGCTGGGGCAAAAGCTGTCTCTTATCGGCCTCAAAAGCGATTTGGCCGGCAAACTGATGAAGCAGGATATGGAAAGGGCCCAAGCCGAGATCAACGATGTCCGTCAGACGGCCCGAACCGCACTGAAGGAAGTGCGCGAGATGGTAACGCGGATGCGGGGGACCCGGCTTGCGGATGAAATCTTCCGTATTCGGCAAATCCTGAAGGCGGCGCAGATCGAGTTGACCTTTGAGGGGACGCAGGAGCCGGAGAATCTATCGTTGATGAACGAAAATGTGATCAGCATGTGCCTGAAAGAGGCAGTGAATAACATCGTGAAGCACAGCAATGCCACGGCCTGCTCCATTGTGATCGAATCCACGGAAACGGATCTGATTGCCAGGGTGAAGGACAATGGGACCGGGTTCGTGACGGACGCGAAAAACCGCGGCAACGGGCTGCGGGGAATGAGAGAGCGGCTTGAATTCGTGAACGGAAGCATGGAGTTTGCTTCAGGCGAGGGGACTACGCTTGTCCTTCGAGTCCCTAATGTGCTCAGAATGCCGGATAAGGAGGCGGGAATATGATCCGAATCGTCATTGCCGAAGATCAGCGGCTGCTGCTTGGAGCCTTGGCCTCACTGCTGGATCTGGAAGAGGATATGCAGGTGGTCGGGACGGCGGGCAACGGCAAGGATGCCGTACAGCTTGTCAAACTTCATATGCCGGATATCTGCATCATGGATATTGAGATGCCGATCATGAACGGGCTTGAAGCCGCCGAGGAGATCAAGGGTTATGGCTGCAAGGTGATGATCTTAACGACCTTTGCCCGGCCCGGGTATTTCGAACGTGCCGTGAAAGCGGGCGCCAACGCTTACCTGCTTAAGGACAGCCCGAGCGAGGAGCTGGCCGCGTCCATTCGCAGCATTATGGCAGGCAGGCGAATCTACGCCTCCGAGCTGGTGGATGAAGCGTATTCCGGTGAAGAGAATCCGCTGACGGAGCGGGAAAAGGAAGTGCTGGGCCTCATCGCGGACGGCAAGAATACGAAGGAAATTGCCAATCAGCTGTTCATTACCACGGGAACCGTGCGTAATTACATTTCCGTTATTCTCGATAAGCTTGGCGTCAGCAACCGGATCGAAGCGATCACGCGTTTCAAGGAAAAAGGCTGGTTTAAATAGTACAAAGAAGAAGCAAAACCCCGCGGTTGCAGCCGCGGGGCTTTTTTTGCGTGCGCAGAAGAAAAACGAAAAACAGGAAGAAGGTGAATATGCCGCTTAAAAATAATGGATTTTTTTACCTGGTATTGTATGCATTAAAGTGCATATTTATTCATTTAATGAAGCTTGAATGCGATTGTGGATAGATTTTATATTTTTTGGAAATAATGAAATCGCTAATAAAAATAAGCCTGTTTTTAAATGATGCCATTTCCTGCATAAAAGGCAATCAAGCAAATATATTGCAGTTCCTTTGTAAATGTATGCATTTTTATGTATAATAGTAATGATTGCCAGAAGTCAAATTTGAGGAGGAGGAGGTCTTCTATGGACCATATGATGTTTGAGGTTGGAACTGCTCTGATTCTGGTTGCTATAGCCTCCGTAATTGCTGGAAAGCTCAAGTTCTCGATCATACCGTTCTTGATTGTGCTCGGGATGCTTGTCGGTCCGCATGCACCAACGATAGGGATTCTTGACTTTAAGTTCATTGAGAGCCAGGGGATCATCGATTTTCTGGGACAGATCGGTATTCTATTCCTGCTCTTTTACCTTGGTCTTGAATTTTCGGTTCAAAAATTGATCAAGTCCGGACGAAACATTGTGGTAGGCGGAACCGTATATGTAGTATTGAACTTCGTGCTGGGTGTGGCTTACGGTTTCGTGATCAACATGCCTCTGTACGAGACGCTGATCATTGCAGGGATGCTGTCGGTTTCCTCCAGCGCCATCGTCGCTAAGGTGCTTGTGGATCTGCGGCGCACGGGGAATGCGGAGACGGAACTCATACTCGGCATGATTTTGTTCGATGATATTTTCCTTGCCGTGTTCTTATCGATTATGTCGGGACTGCTGTTAGGCGGGGCTACATCGATAGGGGCAACGATCCTCTCGGTTTGCATTTCCATAGGTTACATGCTGTTGTTCTTTGTTATTGCGAGAAAAGGTCCACCCATACTTAACAAATTGCTGAATATTACGTCCAGCGAGATTTTCATTATCGTAGTGTTCTCGTCGATGTTCTTTATTGCCGGGTTTTCGGAGACGCTGCACGTAGCCGAAGCGATCGGCGCGCTGCTGTTCGGACTGGCTTTATCGGAGACGGATCATAGCGAACGGATCGAGCAGCTGGTCATACCTTTCCGTGATTTCTTTGGAGCGATCTTCTTCTTCAGCTTCGGTCTCGGCATCGATCCGACCACGCTGGGGAATGCGTTATGGCTGGCTCTTGGCGCCGTGGTACTGACCATAATCGGCAACCTGGTCGCAGGCATGATAGCGGGACGCAAGGCCGGACTATCGCATAAATCGTCGCTTAACATCGGCTTGACTATTATGGCGCGCGGGGAGTTCACGATTATCGTTGCGAATCTGGGACTTGCCGGCGGACTGTCCGCGATGCTGAAACCATTCTCGGCACTCTATGTCCTGATTCTCGCGATTCTTGGGCCCTTATTGGCCAAGGAGTCGAAGCGCGTGTACCGTGGAATGAATAAAATATTCAAATGGAGCGATCCAGTGGAGAAAGTGAAAAAAAGGAATGCATAGGGAAGCCCGGGATGATTTACTTTCTTCCAACTAATCTATATAATCTAGAGATTGAATTAACCCCAGAACGGAGGATTTACACATGAGTATTATTCGCGAATCTGATCTGCCGGGTATCGGGAAGAAGTTCCTTATTCAGGCGAGATCAGGGGATAAGCTGGTTGTTGTTATTCATGACGATGGCCGTAGAGAGTTGTACCACTTTGAAGATGACGATCCTGAGGAGACCATCTCCCAGATTACATTAGAGGATGACGAGGCAAGACAAATCGCAGGCATTATCGGCGGCATGACGTATAAACCGAAAGCGCTGGAGACCATCGAAGTGACGCTCGAAGATTTGATCATCGAATGGGCGCGAATCGAGCCGCATTACAAATGCGTGGGACAATCCATTGCAGGGCTTCAGGTTCGTCAACGTACTGGCGCTAATGTATTAGCGATTGTGAACAAGAAAGAGCAGAAAATCAATCCGGGTCCGGACGACATCCTGACAGCAGGATCGACGCTGGTGCTTGCGGGCGAGCGCAAGCAGATCAAGCAGCTGAAAGAACTGCTGGTCAACGGCTAATAACGAATAGCTTCACAGGTCTTTAGTTGATCCTGTCGTAACACGTAAGCAGCAAGCTCCTCCATGGGTGAGGGGCTTGCTTTTTTTTGCGCGGATCCTTTAAATTTGAAATTTTTCGCGAAATGATCTATCTTTGATAGTGAGGCTATCATTTTTGGGAAAGAAGGCGTGTACAGCATGAAATTGAAAGACAAAGTAGCTATAATTACGGGCGGTGCCGGCGGAATCGGCAGCGGCATGGCTCTGGCCATGGCCAAGGAAGGCGCCAAGGTCGTCATCGTGGACGTGAATGAGGATAAGGGTCGCGAAACGGAGAAAGCGCTGAGGGCATATAGCGATTCGATGTTTATTAACGGCGATATTACGAATAAAGCCTCGATTAAAGGAATCGTGGATGACGTTGTGAGCACCTACGGCAGACTGGATATTCTCGTTAATAACGCGCATGTGTCCAAGCAGGTACCCATTGTGGAAACAACCGATGAAGTGATGGCATTGTCGTTCAATACAGGATTCTATCCGACGTTTTATTTCATGCAGGAATGTTATCCTCATCTGAAAGCAGCCAAGGGCAAGGTGATCAACTTTGCATCCGGTGCGGGACTGTCCGGCATGGTGAACCAGGCCTCCTATGCCGCAGCGAAAGAAGCGATCCGGGGATTGTCACGCGTGGCTGCCAACGAGTGGGGAGCAGACGGCATCAATGTCAATCTGATCAGTCCGATCGCGCTGACGCCGGGCGTAGAGCAGTGGAAGCAGGCATTTCCGGAAGCGTATCAAGAAATGGTCGATAAGATTCCACTCAAAAAAATGGGCGATCCCGAGCAGGATATCGGACGCGTGGCCGTGTTCTTGGCTAGCTCCGATTCCGATTACATGACCGGCCAAACGCTGATGGTGGACGGCGGTTCCATCATGCTGAGATAATATACGATGCTGATTTCTAAAAAAAAAGCGCCAAGGGCTGCCCCTTGTGCGCTTTTTCTGTTTAATAGCCGTAAGCTACGGGTTATGGATAACCATGGAGGACCGGCTATTTCCGCGCCACGATCATAAACCGTGCGGAATTCGTCCGGATTCCGAGATCTGTGCGATGCTCCTCGATGAATTGCTGCAGGATGCGGAAATCCGATTCCTCCTGTCCGAATCCGGGAATGATGGGCGTGTGCTTAAGCAGGAAGATAAGATCCTCCTCACGCTCATAGTACTCGACGGCATCATATTCGGCGCATTGGATATCGCGAAACCCTGCCAGCTGAAGTTCTATCTTGTATTCCTCCATTAAAGCGCCGTCTTCGCGGGAGGATTGTCCTCTGCCGAAGGCTTGGGCCAGATTAGCTTTATCGCATTCGCGAACCTGCTGCGTTAGAAACACGCCATCATCGGTTAATACCCTGGCAACCTCCGAAGCACGGAAAGGGGAGTGCCGGCATGAAATCAAATCGAAAAACGCCTCCGGGAATTGAAGCACCCCTGCATCCATCTGGACAAAGCGTACGTTGGAAGCCGCAGCCTTCCGTTTATTACTCCGGGCAGTCTCTATCATCGCATGGGAAAGATCGATTCCAATCAGCAATGCCGCCTTCGAGGCGATGGACAACAAGTTCTCTCCGCCTCCCGTGCCGATATCCAGCAGAACGCCCGATGATGTGCACCGCTTGCTAACCTCATCGTAAAAATTCCACTCCACGCCTTCCGAGATCCATCTGACCTTGCTGAAATCCCAGCCGTTTAAGGCTCCTACGATATCATAAAATGATTTGTATTCCTGTGATTTCATATATATGGTTCACCTTTTCAATTGAGATAAAATGGGATGCTGAAAACAGATCGTCTCATATTCGTTCGCTCAGTTACTGTGATTCTGGCTAGGCCCGGTCCAGTATGACAGACCGGGCCCAGCTACTTCGAACGGCAAGGATCCTTATCAGCATCCAATTCACCCCAATTAAAGATTATTTTAAGAGATAAGAGAGTATAAGCTTCAGAGTCTTACTATCCTTATCTCGCAAGAAAAACTTCCGCTATACGCGGTCTGTCTTCTGAGAAAGTACGTCGATAGATATTTTTCTTATTGTAAGACCAAGGATTCTTCGGGATCAAGGAGAATTTTATTAGGAGGATGAACCAGAATCTTAAGCAATTGTTAAGAATTTGGAAGTAAGACGTTAAGAAATGTCTACTATACTGGTTGAATTCGTTTCGGTTAGGAACGAGAAAAATTCGGACTTTGAAATGAGAGGGTACTGCCATGAACAAAATGAATTCTCTGCCAAGGGAGCGTCTTCCCGAGCTGCAATTGGTCCGCGCATTCGCCATTATCGGCGTGCTGTCCGTTCACTCGACATCGTATGCCGTATCGGCCATGACGGACTCCAAATACTTTTTCATCTACAATTTTATGAACATCTTCATGAAATACGGAACGCCGACGTTTATATTTTTGAGCAGCCTGGTACTCTTCTACAATTATTATGACCGCCCTACGACCAAGAAGCTGATCGGCGGATTCTACAAAAAAAGATTGCTGTACATCATCATCCCGTATACACTCTTTTCCGTGTTTTACTTCGGGCTGCTGCACTATCTGCATTATCAAGGCAGGCCGTTTGGCGAGACGATGGAGAGTTTTATTCAAAAGCTGTTGACCGGCAAAGCGTATACGCATCTGTACTTCGTGTTTATCAGCATTCAGTTTTATGTGCTGTTTCCGCTGGTGCTGTGGTTGTTCAAGAAGATGCCGCAGCTTGCAAAATGGGCGATACCGATTGGACTGGTGATCCAGTGGACGTTTATACTGATGAATAAGTATTATTGGCAGGTGCCGAATAAGGGAAGCTGGGCCCTGTCCTATATAGCTTACTTCATGCTGGGCGCTTTTATCGGCATCTATTATCCGAAACTGAAGGCCTGGCTTGTGATCAGCCGTGCCAACGCACAGCCTTACCGCATAGCGGCTTGGACGATGCTGTGGATCGCATGGGCAGCTGCCGGTCTCGGCCATGTGTACATTTATTACAACAACCGTCTTCACGGAACCGGATATAATTCAACGCTGTACGAGCTGCTGTGGAATATGCATACTTACTTTGGGGCGCTTGTCCTGCTCCAGTTCGCCATTCTGTTCTACCGGGCCGGGGTACGCGGATGGACGCCCGCGCTGGAGAGACTGGGGGCCGTATCCTTCGGGATTTATCTCATTCATCCGTTCTTTCTGCTCGTCTACCGTCAATTCCCGCTAACCACGGGGAACTCGATCCTAACCCATCTGTGGTATGCGGGCGGTTTTGCGGCAGCCTTAGGCTGTTCATGGATCGTCGTGGAATTGACGGTTCGATATATACCGGGCTCATGGGTGATTTTCGGTAATATTCCGAAGGCGAAGAGATCGGGTAAACCAACCGATGCGCCGGCTGTGCCGCTTTCCGGTTCCTAGCCTGTTTCGCAAGAATAGGACGTATACCCGACGAGGCATGGCCATGGCGAAAGGAAACCAAAACAGCAGCATTGCCCGGCCTGACAACATCCATGGAGAAGAGAACGTAAAAGGCGTTATGCTGACTGCCGCTTTATGATCAAGGAGGAGCCATGTCTGGAGTTACGATACTGATGGTTGACGATGAAACCGAAATTTTGAAATTGATGGAGATTTACGTCAGGAATGAGGGCTATACGCTGCTCACCGCATCTCATGGCCTGGAAGCGCTGGAGATTCTAAAAAACCATAAAGTGGATTTGATCATTCTCGATGTCATGATGCCGCAGATGGATGGCATCCAGGCATGCATGAAGATTCGGGAGGAGAACAACACGCCCATTATCATGCTGTCCGCCAAGAGCCAGGAGATTGACAAGATCGCTGGACTCAGCATCGGCGCGGATGATTACGTGACCAAACCGTTCAGTCCGCTGGAACTGGTCGCAAGGATCAAATCGCAGCTCCGCCGGTACAAACAGCTGAACAATCAATCGGTACGGGACGAGAACGAAATCCAGATCGATGAGCTGATCCTCAATGTCGCGTCCCACCGGGTAACGGTGGCCGGTAGGGAGATTAAGCTGACGCCGCGCGAATTCTCCCTGCTTCATACGCTGGCCATCAACCGCGGACTCGTGCTGAGCATGGACAAGATTTATACCGAGGTATGGAACGAGCCGTTCATGGAATCGAAGAATACGGTCATGGTCCATATTCGCAAGCTGCGCGAGAAGATCGAGAAGGATCCGCAGCAACCGGAATACATTAAGACGGTATGGGGGATCGGTTACAAAATAGAGTAAACTTAACCAGAGGTGACTGACTTGAAAGGATTGAAGCTTCATAGCATCCGCCTGAAGATGCTGCTTATGCTGCTCGCCAGCATCGGCATCGCGGCCGCCCTGCTTATCATACTCTATGCGTTAAGCACGCTGGTCCTCTCCATTCCGGCCATCAACCCGCCGCTTGCCTGGATCGTCAATAACCTCGGTTCGAAGCCGGTTATGTTGGTCACGGGCGTCATTCTTTTTTTGGCAAGCTATTACATGAGCACGAGGTGGTTTGCCCTGGATCTGCGGAAGGTAGAGACCGGTCTTCAGGACATCACGGCCGGACGATTCGATTCCAGAATCGAGCTCGACACCCGGGACGAAGTAGGCGCCGTCGCTGCTAGCATTAACCGCATGACCGAGCAGCTGAACGCGTACCTGGAGGAAATCACGCATGGCCTTCGCGAGATTGCCAAGGGGAATTTCGATACCGAGATTCCTGTTCGCTCAGGCAGCCAGCTGGGCGAGGTCGCCGAGAGCATCAACCAGATGAGCAGGCAGCTTCACCAATCCATTCTGGAGGAGCGCCATGCGGAGAAAACGAAGAACGATCTGATCACGGGGGTATCCCATGATCTCCGGACGCCGCTGACATCGATACTGGGGTTCCTGGAGGTTATCGAGGAAGACCGGTACCAGGATGAAGTAGAGCTGCGGTATTACGTGAATATCGCTTATGAGAAAGCGCAGAATCTGAAGAAGCTGATCGATGACCTGTTCGAATACACGAGGATCAATAACGGGCTTCCGCTGGATATTAGGGAGATCGATATGGCTCAGTTCATGAGACAGCTGATCGAGGAATTCGTGCCGTCCTTGGAGAAAGCCGGGATGGAATGCAAGCTTGCGGCGGAGGAAGGCCTCGTTATTCGGGCAGACGGCGCCCAGCTTGTCCGGGCTTACGAGAATCTGATATCCAATGCGATCCGGTACGGAGAGTCGGGACACAGGATCGACATCGCCGTCCGCAGCGTGGGCGGTCAGGTGAGCATCAGCTTCACCAACTACGGCGATCCGATTCCGGAGCGGGATTTGCCTTTCATCTTCGATCGCTTCTACCGCGTGGAGGCTTCCCGTTCGAAGCAGACCGGGGGCACGGGACTGGGACTGGCGATCACGAAGAGCATCGTGGAGGTCCAGGGCGGCGAAATCCGGGTTCGGAGCGACCGGCAGCGGACGACCTTTGAAACCCGCTTTCCCCAAGTCGTATAGCAGCAGTTCGCTTGCCGCACGGTGGTCGTTCTGCATTGCGAAGCAATTGAGGCAGCCAAAGCGAACGCTCCCTTCGAGGGAGCGTTTTTATATGATCCTGAGAAGGGCTCCCCGATCGCTGCTGCAAGGATCCCTATGGAATTGTTCAGTTTTATTTAAGCATTCGTTAAGAACTTGCCCCGCTGATTGATAAGATATGTTCCTTATACTTTCCTTCAGAACGTACATAAGGAGGAAGTCGGATGGAATCCTTGGATTATTCGAAACGGAACGCCAGGCTCGTGGTGGCGTGGCAGATTATGATTGTGATGGTTGGTGTCATTTTATTATCGGGATGCGCAGAGTTCAGTGCATTCCGTGCTAATATGCAGATTGAGGAGCGATCCATCGGCGGGGCGGCATCAGAAGGCAATCGAGACTCGTCTATTGCCCCCGCATCCTTTATCGGTCAAGTGTGGGGGGAATTATCGGACGGCGTGTCTAATCGCGCCAGAATCATGACAGGCAGGCAAACGCAGAGCCGCAGCGTACCTGATTCAGCCTGGCGAATGAATGTCCGATGATGCTGAAGAGAGCGAGCCTGCGTCGGATCAGCCGCGGAAGCATCACAACAGGAATAGCCCGTTCATACACGCGTTAGAAAGAGCTCCTTTTCTGAAAGGGAGCTTTTTTTTGTTTTGATTTTGGAACATATTGTCTTATAATAGCGTTTACAATATATATGCTTGTATGGGAGAGGATGGTTTCTTGTGAGTACACGCGTTTCGATCCGTAAGCGACTATTCATCGGAATAACGGCAGCCGCCTGCATTTCACTCGTCGGACTTCCGGCTCAGCAGGCGCAGGAGGGCACTCGTCCCGTATTCGCCGATGCTGCAGGAACCGGGAGCTTTACATCCGGTCAACGCGTCACGCTTCAGCAGAGGACTGCTTTTTTCCCTAATGCGCTTAGCAAGAACAGCCATCTGAGGAATCTCAAGGCCAGCTATTACGGGGCCGATGGAGAATCGCTCCGGCTTCACTCCGTGAAGGGGGAAATGGCATTAATCAAGTCCGATTCCCGTGGGGACCTGTGGCTCCCGACATGGTATGTTTCCAAGGAAGCTGCCAAAGTGAACGATATTTCCCCGCTCTCGCTTCAACTGCGCAGCAGCGGCAGCATATACCTGGCTCCCGGAAGCGCGGTGAAATGGCCGGTATCCCAGACGGGAACGTCCCTCATCGCCGTAGCCCAGTGGAAGGACTGGTACGGCGTTATGGTCGCTCCCTCCAAGTGGAAGGAAGATTACCGGATCTACCGCCCGGCGATGATGTGGGTACAAGGGAAGGACACGACAGCCAAGAAGGCGATGCCTGAAGCGCTTCTCGGTGGCAATTCGGAAGTAGCGACGGATGTGGTGCGCAACTTGACGGAGTTTCTTTTTAAGAAAGGGACCCCTTCTTCGTACGTGAAAAAGCTGCTCGGCGAACCGCAGGCGAGGGAGACATCGCGGAATCAGGAATCGAGCTCCAATCAACCGATGATACTCGGGGAGACCTTGAGATACGAGCAGCGGGATGCCCATTATACCGTGACGTTCTCCCCATCCGGAAAGCTGAGTTCCAGCGAATGGGTAATCCCTTCGGCGGGATCCTTCGAGCGGAGTTACAATCCAGGCGATGATTACGAGTTTACCTATCGTTTGGACGTCCTGCCGCTGCGCAAGACCATAACAGCCGATCCCGATTGGCGAAATCAGGGTAATCTGAATTTCACCTTCCTGCTGGAGGCCAACGAGGATGTCCTGCTTCTCAAGGGAGATGACGGCGGGTTCAGCGGGATGCACGATAACTCTTCCTTGTACGCAATTGACCGGGGCACCGGCAAGAAGCTGTGGCAGGAGGATGCGGGATTCGGATGGTATACGGCCATTACAGATCGGGAGCGGCAGCATGTCACGATGTACTCGGCATATAACCCTGAGGTTAAGGATTACGTGGCCCGCGTGCGGCATATCCGGTTGTCGGATGGCAAGGTGTTATGGGAGGTTAAGCCCAAGAACGAATTCGGTTTGACGATGACGGCTGCGGCCGATGCGATCGTACTGGTCGAAGCTTTGAACATGAACGAAACCAAAAGCGTGCTGAGCGTCCTGGATCAGGATACCGGTAAGCAGCGTTGGAAAAAGACCTTGTCCGGCGAACACCGCTTGCTGAATGCAGGAACGGACGATCCGTACGTGCTCATCGAGCAGAACGGACAGCTTACCGCTTACGATCCGGTCACCGGCAAAGCGGCATGGCATGTGAAGGTCGGCAAGAGGGTGATGGACGATCCGTCCCGAGATCCGTATTTTACCGGAGGTTATCGTTACGATCCAACTGCGCCAGCGGATATGACAACACGATGGATGCTGCTTGGCAAGGAATGGGTTCTGCTCAATACGGAAACCGGCGAGCGCGAAGACACGTATCAGGCACTTGAGATGGAAAGGTTCGAGGTGTTGAATGAGCGGTATCTGCTGGTGCAGCGTGCGCTTGGCGGGGAGTATTTCAGCGGGGCCGCCGCTTACGAAAGTGTACTGTATGACCGCCTTGAAGATAAGGAACTATGGACAATTAAAGGGAAGGCCACCCGTGGCGTCATCAAGGGAGCGCGAGTCTATCTTGCCTTGAACGGCATTCCGGCTGCGGTAGATATAGAGAGCGGCAGCATCCTATGGAAGATGGAGACCACTTCCAAAGCGGGTGACGATCTGTCCCATCTGGTTGGCAGCAGCTACGGAATCCTGGATTCGTACCTGCTGATAAGTTTGGGAAGCGATCTTGTGGTGTTGAACAAGGAAGACGGCAGAAGCTTGGGCAGATTGCATGACGTGATCACCGGCAACGTCGATTTGCGAGAGACCTATGCCAAAAACGGCGCGCTGAACGTAACGGATCAGGATGTGCTCGTCGGCACGGTCAACGGAGCTTTTGTTCGTTATGATGCCCGAGCGTTAAAGGAACGCTTGGATGAGCTGTTATAGCTTGTATCGATAGATGACTAACACCGTAGGGAGACGTCCGCAAAGGAGGAAGACTTATGGGCAAGAGGCTTAAGATAGCATGGATTCCGATCATCAGCCTATTGTTGATCCTATGTTTGGGCTGCGGCAGCAAGCAGTCGGCCAGTTATGCGTCTTTGGTAAAATACGATGACCAAGAGTATATCGGAAAAGGCACTGAGGGTGCCGAGGCTTTTGCTGAGGCGGATTTGACCTTGGCGGGCACGATCCAGAAGCGGCTCGAGCCTGATCAATATCCGGATACGCATTTATCCTCGAACGAGCTCCCCGAAGGCACGGAAATCTATGTCGTCGATGAACATACGTTGGTGGCTTTGCAGGAAGGCCGAAGATTCAGGGTGTTTGAGCGCATGGAATAAATGCAGATGAACGATAAGCGTCCCTGGTGTCTGGAAACAGATGCTGGGGGCGTTTTTTTGGTCTTATGTTATCTTGCGAATTTTGATATTGTTTCGTTTCTATTGAATGGTATAATATTCCTGGTTCAAATTGACTAGATTTGAAAGACTTACATTCTGATAAGAGATGAGGTTCATTCATGTTCAAGAAAATGTTGGTTCTGCTATTGGCGGTTTGCGTGATGGTTCCCAGCGTGGCCGGTGCAGCATATGGGGAGTCGGGCAAGGCAAGCGCCAAGATTGCAATGCTGCTGCCCGATGGCACGCCCTTGATGGAGGACGGCACGGTCTGGATTACGTACAGCCGTCTTCCCATCAACCGAATCCCGATTCCGATGGGCGGAGATCTGAAGTTCGTCGCGGGCTCCAGCGGATACGGATTCGGCGTCAATAACGCGGGCGGACTAGTCATGTGGGGGGAATCGGGTTATCAGGCTGTAGCGGGTGCTAATCATGTGAAACAGGTTGGACAAGGTTACTGGTTGACCACCGACGGCATCGTCCATCGCATGGTTGATTCCAAGCCGCAGACTGTAAAGGGGTTTGAGGGAGTTTCCGTTTTTGACGAGAACAACGGGATTATCGGCGGCGTTACCCAGTCGGGGACGGTCTTATACCATAATCGTGCTTATACGCCGGAGCCCGTGGCTCTGGGTCAAGCAGCGGACGTGGGCGCGATCCGCAAAATCAAGGTTGCCGGAGACTACGCCGCTATTTTATACAATGACGGAAGACTGGTGCTGTTCAGTACCCTTCGAATCAACGGCAGCACGACTTACCTGTCCCAAAACTTGATTAGCGACGGGGCTGATATTTCTTTCGGTAAAGAACAGAAACTGATTTTCGTCAAAAAGGACGGAACGGTGTGGAATGCGAGATTGGATGTATTCACGCAAACCTTCGAAATGAGCCCGTTGAACGGGATCAGCGGAGTGAAAGAGATTGTGGGAATCGAAGGTTCCAAGAGCTTTTTCGCCCGGCTATCGGATGGGACTTGGACCGAATATGATCATGGACAATTATATGATGTGACGGTTCCGAGCATTACGGGCGTTACGCTAAAGGTAGCGAACAGCAAGCCGAAGGTGGGGAGCTCCATCACGCCAACGGTCGAATTTCAGTACAGCAGCGGAGAGAAGCACAAGATTCCGGCGAATATGATCGCTTTGTCCGTAGACAAGCCGCATTTAATTAAAGCTGGAGATAAAGGAACTTACAAAATCATGGGCGTAGGCGAAGCCACGCTGACGGTGGAGGTCGCGGGCAAGAAGCAGTCCGTGAAAATCGTTTCAGGACTTGGCAAGCCGTTGGAGAACGCCAAGCAGGAAAAGGGGATTACTTACCTGCCGTTGAAGCCGGTATTCCAAGCCGTGGGAGGCTCGGTCCAATATCAGGCTGCTTCCAAGACCTTCGACATTACCGTAGGAGAAACCAAGCTTTCCGTTAAGGCAGGAAGCAAGCAGGCGAAGATCAACGGCAAAACCGTGAACATGAAAGGCGCCCCGATCCAGAACAAAGGGGAGACGCTCGTATCCGCGGATCTGCTGACCGCAGCACTGGGTGCAAAACTGAAATGGGATGCATCCAAACAGCAAATGACCGTGACGCTGGGCGCGGCACAATTCGTCGTAAAGGGCGAGCCGAAGAAGGCAACGAGCAGCAGCAACACCGGAAACGCCGGGAAAAGCAAAATGTCATCGGTTCCTGCGACCGGAAGCATGGCTGGTTGGAGGCTGCTAAAAGGCCATGAATTTGAAAAATCCTTGCGCATTTATTACCAATACAAGAATGGCATTCTGTCGACCAAAACGGAAGATATCCGCAAAGTGGATTTGAATAAAAAAGTGACTTGGACGGATGATTACGGTCGCAAGCATACCAACACCGTCCGTGAAATCTACTCCCTGTTCACCCTTTCGAATGAGTACACCTCAGAATGGCTTCACAAAAAGTTCGGAAGACTTTATGAGGACTGGCTGCTTAGCTCCTTGGTAGATGCCGCTCGGATTGTTGAGCAGTATTTGCAGGAGACCGGTCAGATGCCGAGTTATGCACCCAATGTAACCCTTACGCCGGATGCGGTATTCGAATACGAGTAAGCGAATGCGAGCAAGCAAAAAAGATATTCTCGTTTCGGAAAAGGGCCAGGAGATTCCTGGCCCTTTTTGCTATGGAAGCAATCCTTTCTCGTGGACGAATACCATCCCACTGCAAGCTCCATCCGTCTCCCTTATGCGGCGAATATTATAACTTACATCAAAATATAGTAAACGTAAATGCAAGCCCTGTTACTTGCAATTTTAAATACAAAGGGGGGACATTCATGAAGCGAAGGATACCGCCTGACCGATTGTCTGAGCCGGGGGCGGCCGATACTCCGCCTCCCAGAAGGCACACCCTGTTTTGGAGAATGTTCGCGAACTATTTTCTCCTTATTCTCATCCCCGTCATTGTTGCTTCGGTTCTTGCTCAGGTGCTTGTCGTTCGCATCATCGAAAAGGATGCCGAGCGTTTTAACCAAGTGGTGATGAACCGGTTCTCCGAGCAGACGGATGCCGAGCTTCAATCGCTAAAGACAAGCATGATTAATATCCTGAGCACATCCAGATTGCGGAGCGTGCTGCTCGCTCCCATGTCTTCGTCGCCGGAAAGCCAGCTCCTTCCGGAGCTGCTTCATTCCCTGCGGGAGCAGCTGCAGCAGCTGGAATCGGATGAATTGGTCGAGAAGGCTTATTATTATTTTGTCCATCAGGATTTAATGATCGATGCCGAGACCTATACGAACAAAGCGTATTATTTCAGTTCCCGCTATCCATTGGATCTGAACCGCCGCCACCAGCTGGAAGCCGAATTATCCGGCAAGAAAATGATGGATTTCATGGATTCCCCCGCTTCCGTGACGGCTTCCATGAGTTACCCGTTCAATACCGCCGCCCCTGAAGTTTACCTCCTGGTCGAAGTGAAGCGAGACAAGCTTGAGGAGAGGATTCATATTCCGGAGAGCTGGGTCACGGGCACGGCCATTGTGGATGATACTGCCCAAGTGATCGCCCGGACCGGTTTGACCGAGCAGGACCAGCATGCCCTGCAGCAGCGAATACGCACGGATGGTTTCGCTTCGCAATTTACGATATCGGACAAGATGGGGCTGTCCTTCATGGCGTCCGGCTTCAACGAGTCCTGGCATTATATCAGCATGGTTGATCTAGGCACATTGATGAAGCCGGTCCATATTACCCGCTTAATCTGCTGGTTGTTCCTCCTGTTCTTCCTCATTGTCGGCGCGCTCGCCTCGTATTATTTAAGCCGGCGCTTGTACCGGCCGATTCGGGAGATCAAGGATGGCTTGAAGCTGCATCATGCTCCGAATGAAGAGGGCCGTTACGAAGGCAACGAGTTTGACGTCATCAAGCGCTACTCCCAGTTCATCATGACCGAGAATAAAGAGCTGTACCAGATGGTGAACGGGATGCTGCCGATCGTACAGGAGCAGTTTTTCACGAAAATCCTGCTGGGGCAATACCGGGATGCCTTATCGATTGAGTACTACGCCAAGGAGATTGAGTTTGCTTACAGCCATAAGGCGGTGAGAACCGTCCTAAACATCTCTTTTCACTATGACCGGTCGTTCTATGATTCGACTTCGGAATCCGCCAAGATCTTTTTGCTGACGGAGCTGAAGGACAAGATCCACCGGCTGGCGCCGCCCGGCATGGTCTGGATCTGCCAGACAAGGCCGGATTTGATGGCTTGCGTCGTCCAGCATGATCACATCACGGAGGGGTATCCGGAACGAACAGCGGAGCAGATCAGGCACGTGTTTCTGGAATACGGTGTCTATTATAAAGCGACGATCGGCATCGGCAGAACCGTTCATGCCATCGAAGAGCTGCATCAGTCCTATGAGCATGCGCTGGCTATGCTGAATTACCGGGGGCTGCATTCCACGGTGGAGATTTGCGGCAGTCCGCCTTCAAGGGAGCTGCAGCAATGGGACTCTTTCCTGTCCGTGCAGGAGGTCCAGCGGATCCACAACCAGTGCAAAACCCGGGAGTATGACAAGCTGCTCCAATCCGTGCTGGATCTGCTGGAGGAAGGGAGGCGCAAGGATGCGGCAGCCGTGCAGATGAAATATCTGCTCGCCGATGTGCTCAACACCTGGATTCGGGCGGTGGAGTCGGAGCGCAATGAATTGAACGTTCCCTATTATTCCGGTCTGTTCGAGCGAATGAATCGCTGCATGACATGGGACGAGCTGACGCAATGCTTCCAGGACATTCATGGCTTTCTGTTCCGGAAACCGGCCTCCAGCAGCCGCAGCCAACAATTTATGGAGATTTTGGAGTACATTCACGAGCACTACGATCAAGAGCTGTCGATCGAGCATTTTGCCGGCATGATGAATATGTCCATCGGGCATTTCAGTCGAACCTTCAAGGAGGAGGTCGGCGAGAAGTACGTGGAATATATCGCGAAGTACCGGCTGATGAAGGCGAAGCAATTTTTGCTTGAAACGGATTTGAAAATAGACGAAATCGCCGAAAAGGTGGGGTATTGGGGGAGGAATTCCTTGATTCGGGCTTTCCGCCGATATGAAGGCATAACGCCTGCCAAATACCGGAGTTCCCATCAATAAGAAAGAAGAGACTGCATTATTTTCTGAAGTCTCTTTTTTTGCATGGAACAGGCCGAAAGCCTTGCGGCGCGGGCATAACAAAACATGCGTCATAAGGAAAAGATGTTTGCTTTACGCGAAGGAAGCACGGCTCGTATAGTGGGGACAACAACAAACAAACGTAAATGCTTTCAATCGGAGGTGGGGATTATTGGCGCAGCTATCACGGATCGGCTATGTTCTGAAAAAGCATAAAGCGTTGTACTTGCTGATGCTGCCCGGCATCTTGTACTACTTGATATTCAAGTACGCGCCGATGTACGGCATCATCATTGCCTTCCAGGACTATTCGATCGGCCGGGGCATTTTGGGAAGCAAATTTGTGGGACTGAAGCATTTCATTGAATTTTTCTATGTCACCCCCGATGCATGGAAGCTGATACGCAACACGATCATGCTGAACGTGTACGATCTGCTGTTTCATTTTCCGGCGCCGATCATTCTGGCGATCCTGTTCCATGAGCTGAAGAGCAAATGGTTCAAACGGTTCGTGCAAAACATCAGCTACATGCCGCATTTCCTGTCGACCGTCGTGATCGCGGGCATCCTCGTCACCTTCCTGTCTCCGACCACGGGCGTGGTGAACCATCTGCTCGTCAAGCTGTTCGGCATCGAGCCGATCATGTTTCTCGGCATGCCGGAGTGGTTCCGGACGGTGTACGTGGGCTCCGAAATATGGCAGAAGGTCGGGTGGGGGACCATTCTCTACCTGGCTGCGATTGCCGGCATCGATCCGACGCTGTACGAGGCGGCCAAGATGGATGGAGCCAACCGGTGGCAGCAGATCCGGCATATTACGTTCATCGGCATGGTGCCTGTCATGATTATTCTGTTCGTGCTGTCGCTCGGCAATTTCATGGAGGCCAGCTTCGAAAAAATCCTCTTGATTTACAACACGATGAATTACGAAACCGCGGATGTCATTAATACCTTTGTGTACCGGCGGGGCATCCTGGATGCCGATTTCAGCTTCGCGACCGCAGTAGGCCTGTTCCAGTCGGCGATTGGCTTCATACTGGTCGTTGCGGCCAATCGGGTCGTACGCAAATACTCGGAGACCAGCCTGTGGTAAGGGAGGTGCGCGATGAAAAAGCAGGAAAGCTTCGCTTCGAAGCTGTTTGACGTATTCAATATATTGTTCATGATTGTGCTGATCATGGTAATGGCCTACCCGATGGTGTACGTATTCTCGGCTTCCATCAGCAACAATGCCATGGTCGCGAGCGGCGCGGTGCTGCTGTGGCCGAAAAAGATTACGCTGATCGCTTACGAACAGCTCATCTACAACCCCGATCTCTGGGTGAGTTACTGGAATACGATCCGGTACACGTTCCTGCATACGTTGCTGACGCTGATTGCAACCTCGGCGATGGCGTATCCGCTGGCAAAGCGGTGGCTCCCCGGCCGAAGAGTGATTCTGCTCATGGCAGCGTTCACGCTTCTCTTCAGCGGCGGCATGATTCCAACCTTCCTGATCGTTCAGAAGCTGGGAATGCTGGACACGATCTGGGCGATCGTCCTTCCGTCGCTGATCAGCACATGGTACCTGTTCATTATGCGGACATTTTTCGAGGCGCTGCCGGAGGAGCTTGAGGACGCGGCTGCCATCGACGGATGCGGATCCATGCAGATTCTGGTGCGGATCGTGCTGCCGCTATCCGTGCCGGTGATGGTCACGATCGGCCTGTTCACGGCGGTGAATCAATGGAATTCCTTCTTCAGCGCTTTGATCTACCTGAATGACAGGGAAATGTACCCGCTGCAAATCATGATGCGCAACATCCTGATCGCCGGCACGAACGTGCAGGGCGAAGGCGACCTGACGCATCTGGAAACGCTGAAATACGCCATGATCATGATCGGGACGCTGCCGATCCTGTGCGTCTATCCGTTTATCCAAAAATATTTTGTACAGGGCACGATGATTGGCGGTATTAAGGGGTAGTCATGGATTTAACGGGAATCCATTTCTATACGATGTGATGATAAAAAAAGGAGGTTATGGAATGCGGCAAAAGGGGTTCAGAACGGCGCTTGCCATGATCCTGCTCTGCGCGATGCTGGTTACGGGCTGCACCGGCGGGGGCAAGGACGATTCGGGGACGTTAAGCCCTGACAAACCGGTTACTTTTTCATGGCTCGTATACGACCGGGTGGAGGGCAAGGTTCGGGATGACTGGGAGATTTTCAAAGAGATCGAGGCCAAGACGGGCGTCAAAGTGAAGTTCCAGATCGTCAGCCAGGAAGGGCTTGAGGAGAAAAGGCAGATCATGATTGCCACGAATACCGCTACCGATTTTATCCAGGTGCCGACGCAGGACGGCCGGGAGCATGGGCCGGAGAAGGTGTTCCTGAACCTCAATGATTATTTGGATCGGGCTCCGAATCTGAAAGCCTTTTACGAGAAATATCCTGAAGCCAAGGCGCTGGCAACGGGCACGGACGGAGGTTTGTATACCGTACCTGTCCTGGAAGGGGATGCGGAAGGCAAGGGCTTTAACTTTATCTGGTATGCCCGCAAGGACATTATGGATCAGCACGGGATACAGGCGCCGACCACCGTGGATGAATTTTATCAATATCTGAAAAAGTTGAAAGAAAAGGTGCCGGACTCCTACCCGCTCATATCGAACGCGATCGTAGGCGACACGGGGCTGTATACGACCTTCGGGCGTATCTTTACCGGCATCAGCGGTTATTACAACCTGGATCCAACCACGGATCAATACGCATTCGCGCCGTATCATGAGAATTATCAGGATATGCTGGTATACCTGAATAAGCTGTATGCGGAAAAATTGCTGGATCCGGAATTCTCGCTGCTGACGCAAGCGCAGTGGGAGGAGCGCATCCTGACGGGCAAATCCTTGGTGACGTTTTTCTGGAAGGCCGATCTTGAATCCTTGGTTGCCAAGGCGAGGGGGGCCGGCACGGCGGAATATGAGCTGGACGCAATTCCATCCTTTGCTGCCGAAGGGATCAAGAACTATCAGTTCTCCCGCCCGGTCGTTGGCACCGTCGGCCGAGCGATATCGGCCAAAGTGAAGGATAAGGAGCGCGCCGTCCAATTCCTCGATTATTTGGTCAGCGAAGAGGGGACGAATTATCTGTCCTTAGGAATCGAAGGCAAAACGTATACGATGGAGGACGGTAAAGCGGTATATAACAAGGAGTTCGGCGAATCTCCGTTTAATGCGCTGCGCAAGGATTGGGGCGTATGGTATGACCTGATCACGCTGAATAACGCCAAGTCGCGGGAAGTGTGGGAGCGCGGGTTAAGCGAGAAGAGCAAGGATATCAATGCAAGGTATGAGCAGTATATCGTCCCTGCACCGAAGCAGATCGTCAAGACGGAAGAGGAGCTGGAGCTCGAGAAATCGAAGCTGAACAATCTGAATAAATTCCTTGAACAGAAGGTAACGGAGTTCGTAACCGGCAAAACGCCGATCAACGATTCCACGTATCAGCAATTCATCGACCAAGCGAAGAAACTCGGCTCCGACGAACTTCTTGCCATGTATAACACCGCATATACGCGCACATACGGCGGCAAGTAATTCTTAATGGAGATGGGGGGAATCAGGCAATGGACGATACCAAAATCATCGATGTCGACGTTCATAACGAGCAGGACGACAGGGCGCTGCTGCCATATCTGCAGGAGCCTTGGCGCTCCCGGGTAGCGGCATCCGGCATCGGGTATGCAGGCTCAGGGTATTACTCGCCGATCGGCGTGATGAAAAAAGACTCGATCCCTCCGGGGGGAGGCAAGGCCGGCTCCGATCCCGATTATATGATCAAGCAGCTGATCGAAGGCTACAATCTGGACTATGCCGTATTGACGGGAGTCGTCTATAACATCTCCTCCACGCATGATCCGGATTATGCAGCGGCGATATGCTCGGCTTATAACGATTATCTGATCGCCGAGTGGCTTGGCAAGCATAAAGCTTTTAAGGGAGCCATGGCGGTAGCTACCCAGGACCCGCTGCTGGCGGCACGCGAGATCGATAGGATCGGCGGCCATCCGGATATCGTAGAGGTGATGATCTCCAGTGCGGCGAGGTCGCCGCTGGGACAGCGCCACTATCACCCGATCTACGAAGCAGCGGCGCGTAACGGCCTACCGGTCGCGATCCACCCGGGAGCGGAAGGCGGCGGGAGCTCGACGGCTCCCACCGCGGCCGGCTACCCGACCCGGTACATCGAATGGCACACCTGTCTCTCCCAGATGTTCATGGCGCATCTGGTGAGCATGGTCTGCGAAGGCGTGTTCGTGAAGTATCCGAACCTCAAGGTCGTTCTGGTTGAAGGCGGTGTAGCCTGGCTGCCGGGCTTGATGTGGCGGCTGGACAAAAATTACAAGGCACTGCGCGCAACCGTGCCCTGGCTGACGAGAATGCCGAGCGAGTACATCCGGGATCACTGCTACTTATCGACGCAGCCGATCGAGGAGCCGGATAATCCGCAGCATCTCATCGATCTCTTCAATATGATCGATGCCGAGAACATGCTGCTCTATTCCAGCGATTATCCGCATTGGGACTTCGACTCGCCGGGCCATGTCCTGCGGGGCCTGAAGCCGGAAGCGCGGCGGAAGATCTTTTATGAGAATGCGAAGCAGCTGTATCGGCTGGATTGAGGGATTGGATGAATGGATGATGGATAAATGGACGAACGGATGAACGGATGAACGGATGAACGGATGAACGGTATCCGTATGAACCTAGCATGAATAATTGAAGCTGGGGCTATGGGCAAACCAAAGACAAACCAAAGACAAACCAAAGACAAACGAAAGACGAACCAAAGGCGAGAGAAAGTCGAAAACAAAGTTGAAAGAAAGTCGAAATCAAAGGCGAAAGAAGAGGGTCGAAAAGAAAGGCAAAAACAAGGTTGGACCCAAGTTGAACCAAACTCAAAGCCAAACCCTACAAAGCTGGGCGCATAGGCAAGGAGGTGGCATGTATGGCGGTACATTACGTGCTGGCGGAGGAGGACATTCCGGAGGGCGGGCACGCGGTCGTGAACATAGAGGGACGCGAAATCGGCATCTATCGGGTCAACGGCGAGTATCATGCGATTCTGAACTACTGCCCGCATCAGGGGGCGCCAATCTGCGCAGGGCTGGTCTCCGGTACGACGCTTCCTTCGGAGGTATACGACTACGAATACGGCCGGGCAGGCGAAATTGTCCGCTGTCCCTGGCACGGCTGGGAATTCGACTTGCAGACCGGCAAGTCGCTGTTCAGCGACCGGATCCGGGTGAAGAAGTATAAGGTGGAGGTCCAAGAGGGCAAGATCGGGGTGGTGATGGGGAGGAAATAGGCGGGGAATTGAAGGAATGTGATTATTGGGGCTTCTGGTATCATTACTAGCCATGGGAACTCAAGTTACTTGTGTCAGCTTTTAACGGACCCTAGATCCGTTATTTAAGATCAAAACTCGATTTTTTACAATGTATCGGACTCCAGATCCGCTTATGTGCGAATTATGGATGCCAACACCAATAAAAACAGCAAATAAGGTCCTCTATGTCCGCTAAAGATACCAAAAGGGCTATTTTGTACGAAATAAGGTATTCTGAGTCCGTAAGAAAGCCGAAAGCCCTCACGACCATAGAGCAAGAGGACTTCGGGACATATGGAATGATATGGCGATCATATTTTTGGACGTCCGGTCCACAGTGAATTGCTGCTCACTGCACTGTTCGTCTAAGCGGGGGCATAGGTACGGTGCGTAGTCCGGTAACGGCTTGGATGGCTCTCGATTGAAAAAAGAGCGAGTATGGTGGGAGTGAGCCCCTCATACTCGCTTTTTTGGTCGTCCCGGTATTTCCGGCAGGTATAGTGTTTTCTACTATAATCCCTTATACCACCTGCGACAGCACCAAGCCCCCGTAAGCGAACGCGGCCAGGATCACCAGTGCCGGGTGGATCTTGCGGATGTTCATGGCCCAGAAGGCGACGGCGGCAATGCCGAGGGATTGCAGGAGGCCGATGGAGATGACGGAGCTTTTGCCGATCTGCCAGGTCAGGGTCAGCATCATGATCGCGATGACCGGCTGAACCAGCAGAGTCATGCCTTTGACCACGGGCGACGTGCGGTATTTCTGCAGCAGATTCAGGAGCCAGATGAGCGCTATCGCGGAAGGGATGACCGTCGCCGCGAGGGCGAGCGTCATGCCCATCCAGCCGGATACGTCGTACCCGACAAAAGCCGCGATTTTGGTGGCAATCGGCCCGGGAAGCGCGTTGCCAAGCGCAAGCATGTTGGAGAATTCCGGGTCGGTCAGCCAGCCGTGATTCGTGACGATTTCCTTATACATGAGCGGGATCGAAGCAGGACCGCCGCCATAGCCGAGCACGTTGGAGACAAAAAAGCTGATCAGCAGCTGAAGCCATTCTTCCATCAGGCGGACCCCTCCTTATCCCGTCTTTGTTTTTTGAGTTTGGCTACGGTTCTAAAATGCACGGTGCCATAGGCAAGGAACAGCATAATGACGAGAGCCGGATGGATCTGTATGCTTTCCAGCAGGAGAAACGACACCACAAAAAATCCGATGCCGGCGTAAATGCCAAGTCCCTTCACGGCCTTCTCGCCGAATTCGTAAGCCATCGTGCCCAGCATGACCGCAATGACCGGCGTAACGCCGGCAATCATGCCCGCCACGACTTTGGAGCTGCTGAGGAACGTCACCGCCGACAGCAGGGCGATCATCGCGATGCAGGTCGGGAGGATATGCGCAAGAACCGCAACCACCGCGCCTAGCACCCCTTTTTCCCGGTAACCGAGATAGGCGGCCATCTTCGTGGCGATCGGACCCGGGAGCGCATTGGCCAGAGCCAGCACCTCTCCGAATTCATCGTCGCTGAGCCAGCCGTAACGAACGACGGCCTCATGCCGGATCAGCGGAATGACGGAGGGACCGCCGCCATAACCGAGTATGCCGGTTCGGAACATGCCGAACGTTAATTCCATGTATGGATTGCTGTTTTTATCATCCAAGGGTAGGAGTCCTTTCTGTCGAAAATCAGAGCCTGATGCCCATTCGGCTTTTATAGCGCTTGATTAAGATCTGCGTGTCCACGCTGGTTATGCCCGGAAGCGGGTAAAGCTTCTCGTTTAGAAACATTTCCATTTCCTTATGATCGGCAAACAAGCCGTGCATATGCAGTTTGCTGGGACCGGTCATATGATACAGGCTGGTCACATATGGCTCGTTCTCGAGAGTGTCCGCCACCTGCTGCAAATATTTGGGCTCAACCTCCACATTGAAAAAAGCGGACACCGAAATCCCCACTTTCTCCGGATTAATGACGGCCGCGAAGCGCTCAATGACGCCGTCATCGATCAGGGCATTGACCCTGGCCTGCGCGGCCACGCGGGACAAACCGATCTCCTTAGCCAAATCCGTGTACGAGATTCGTCCGTTTTTTCCGAGAATCGCAATGATTTTACGGTCCGTATCATCAATCAGGGGAGATGAGTTCTCGCCGGCAGCGTGAATATTCATGGAATGCAGCTCCTTTAGTTTTAATTATATGTAAGACTAACCGCGTGTGGATATTACAAAACGTAATTAAAATTAAAGTTACACTTACGATACGTTTAAATATATAAGTTCTTTACATTGTTTTCAATATGATTTGCATAATTTGAAACTTTTTCTCCGCATTTCAAGTCTAAGACTATGGATAGAAAAAGATAGATTTGAATGATTTGGATGTTGACATGCCTCAATGGAGAAGGCGGAATGATTCCGGAGAAGCGAAGCGGTCCCCTTTGACCATGGATTTTCACCACTTGTAATCCGTTGGAAAATAATCTGGGGGGCAACAGGGATCGGAAGAATAATCCGCATGCGTAGTGCTGAAAGGGCTACTGGTTAGAATCCATTTCACAATTCTATTAAATGGTTCATTTTATATAATTCCCCTTTTATATCAATTTATGATAGGATAAACGAGGTAAATAACTAGCTTCTCAGGATTTTCATTTGGAAAGGCGGCATGGATATGAAGAAATTATTTTGCCTCATTCTGGTTATCGTTATGCTGATCCCGGCGAGCATCGTCTCGGCGGCGGGCACAACCACTCAAGCCAAGTCGAAGGACAAACCGATAAATCTTGTTTTTGCAGGTGACATTCTATTAGACGGATACGTGGGAAACCAGATTGATAGATTCGGTAACCTATATCCTTTTAAGAAGGTAGCCCCCATCTTGAAAAAGGCGGATATGGCGTTTGCCAACCTGGAGACGCCGGTTTCCATTCGCGGCAAGGCTGCGGATAAAACCTTTGCTTTCCGTTCGAAGCCGGACACGCTCAAGGGCCTGGTATACGCGGGAATCGACGGCGTCACGCTGGCGAACAACCACATCCTGGACTATGGCCAGCAGGCCATGCTGGACACGATCACGCATCTGAAACGCCAGAAGATCGGGTATACGGGTGCCGGGCGAAATATAGACGAGGCCTTCAAGCCTTACGTGCAGAACATTAACGGGAAGAAAGTCGCGGTGCTGGGCGTCAGCCGGGTGCTGTCGGACAATTCCTGGATTGCGGGCAAGAACCACCCGGGTGCTGCCTCCGCCTACACGATGGAGCCGATGCTGACCCATATCAAAAAATCGGCCAAAACCAACGATTATACGATCGTATACATCCATTGGAACCAGGAATTCGCCGACTATCCGGAAGAATATGCGCGCACGATGGCCAAGAAGATGATTGACGCCGGGGCCGACATCATTATCGGATCGCACAGCCATACGTTGATGGGCATCGAATATTACAAGAACAAGCCGATTTATTATTCGCTCGGCAACTTCGTGTTCAACCGCTCCACCCGGGGCGGGGACAAAACCCTGCTGTCGATGATGGTGCATGTTGAGATTCAGGGCTCCAAGATCACCAGCCGGATTACGCCGGTGAAGATACTTCAGGGCCAGCCGAATCTGATGGACAAGAAGTATAATAAAGAGATCATCGCGAAACTGAACAAACTCTCCTACAATGCAAAAATTGATGCCAACGGCAATGTCAGCAAAAAATAATAGGGAAGCTTGAAAACAACTGCGGCTGTTAGCTGCGGTTGTTTTTTTTGTGCGCTTTTGGAGGCTCACCGTAAAAATAAGTCGGAAACTGGCGACGAGGCGTATGTTTTCATTCCCCGCATTCGACAAAAGCTGCGCTTACGCCGCCCATCCGGAAATTCCTGCCGAAAAAATAAAATAAAATTTTACAAAATGTATTGTATTTTAAAATAAAATTTCAATATGATGAAGGGAAGAAGACGGGTTAATTTCGTTCGTCGGAAGCGGTAAATACGAATCGGCAGCATACTTTTTTGCAGCCCTTCCAGCTAATGACTGAATGTAAAGCCGATACCGGCAGAGTTAACCTCGTCTTAACACAGATTGGAGGTGGAATTAACAAGCGAGCGCTATACTCCCGAGTAGGTCTTACGTTCATGAGCGGACTTACAACCGAGAGGAACCAGAGTCCAAGCATAGAGAAGGAGGAATTCATGTACATGTTAAGGAGCAAAAAGAGAATATCATCGCTGCTCAGCGGTGTGATGTTTCTATCGCTGCTGTTTCCCGCAGGACAAGCTGCTGCCGGCACAGCAGCCGCCGCTGCATCGGTCATTGATATGCGGCAGATGGAGATCGGCCCGGGGGCTACATACACGTGGGCGAATATGCAAAAAGGCAGCGGCGAGCAGAAGGTCCATATGGTGGAATTTGATCCATCGCAAGGAAATCTGGAGCTTCAGCCGGGTCTCACCGATGGCAAGGTATACGGCATGCAGGGAGTCAGCAAAATGGCGTCGGATGCCGATAAGGCAGGCAATCGCGTCATCGCGGCGGTGAACGGAGATTTCTACGATATGTCCACCGGAATTCCGCTCGGATTGTTCATGGGGGACGGAGAGCTGTTGACGGATCCGCCCAGCGGCCGGAACGCCTTTGGCATTAAACAGGACGGAACGAGCCTCTACGGCAGTCCGAAATTAACGAAAAACGTGACGATAGGCGGAACGGTCAGCAGCCTGTCCTCTATCAACCGTCTAAGAGGGACGGACGCACTTGTGCTTTATACCGAAAAATTCAATGCCACCACGATGACCAATAATTTGGGAGACGAAGTGATTCTGGATATTGTGAGCGGCAGGGCCGCCAGCGGAGAGACCTTGACGATGAAGGTGGTCTCGGTTGTTAAGGATCAGGGAAATTCGCCGATCGGCCAAGGTCAAGTGGTTTTGTCCGCATCGGGCTCGCAGCGGAGCAAGCTTGCCGGGCTGAAGGCAGGGGATGAAGTGACGGCGGGTTTTCAGCTGGATAACGAGTGGCAGGACGTCACGATGGCGATTGGCGGTACCGTGATGCTGGTCAAGGATGGGGTCGTGCAGCAGCATACCGATCCGGCTGTACACCCCAGAACGGTGGTGGGAACCAAAGCGGACGGCTCCGTCGTGCTGTTCGAGGTTGATGGCCGCCAGCCGGGGTTCAGTGAAGGGCTTAACTACATCGAGCTTGGCGAAATGCTGCAGGAGCTTGGCGTGGTTAACGCACTGAATCTGGACGGAGGCGGTTCAGCTACCTTCGTTGCCCGCCTGCCGGGAGAAACGGAGCGCAAGGTGCTCAACTCGCCTTCTGACGGCGGGGAACGCAAAACGGCCAACGGCATTTTGCTGGTGAACAAAGCGCCTGAAGGAGCGGCGGATAAACTTGTCGTTGCACCGACGCTGGAAAGAGTGCTGACCGGTTCATCCGCTACCTTCAAAACGGCGGCCGTGGACCAGAATCTGCATCCGGCGAAAATGACGGAGGCCGCGGTTTGGGGCGTTGACCCAGCCTATGGGACGATCGACGCCAGCGGGACGTTTACGGCAGGCAACCAACCTGGATTGACCGAGGTATCCGTACAATCCGGTAATCTGACAGGGAAAGCCGCATTGGAAGTCGTCGATGAGCTGACTGAGCTCAAGTTCTCCGACGCCGTGAAGACCTTCTCCTCCGGCTCGACCGAGACGCTCAAGGTCACGGCGCTTCGCAACGGTCAAGTGGTACAGGCCGACAATAGCCGTTTGGAGTGGCGTACCGAAGGCGATATCGGGACGATTGACGGCAACGGAACGTTTACCGCTACGGACAAGCAGGACGTCAGCGGCAAAATCTTCGTGAAGTACGGTCAAATCGAGACCTCAATCGAAGTGAACGTCGGTCTTCCGCCGGTGATGCTCGAGGATTTCGAGAACGGCCTCAGCCGTTATAAACCAAGCGCCGGTGCGCAGTTCAAGTCGACCCAGGTATCCATTGAAACCGACGAGACCTATATTCGTTCCGGGAATGGCGCCTTGAAGCTGGAGTACGATTTTACCGGAATGACCGGTACCTCCGGTGCTTATCTGCAGACGAACGGCACCGCGGACAATATCGAAATTCCGGGCTATCCGGAGAAAATCAGCATGTGGGTATACGGAGACGGCAACGCGCACTGGCTCCGTGCCCAAATTCGTGACAGCAAGGGTGCGATCCCGCTCAATTTCACCGATCAGACGGTCGGCGTCGATTTCAAGGGATGGAAGTATCTCGAAGCGTCCGTGCCCAAAGGAAGAACCCTTCCGCTGGTGATGGACATGCCGGTTCGATATATGGAAACACAGGCCGCGAAAAAAGACGCCGGTGCCATCTACGTGGACGAAATTCGGGCATTGTACGGTCCTGCCAACGACGATATCGACCCGCCGGTTCTGAAGAAATTCTCCCCGGCCGACGGTGCGGAGATTACAGAGAACACGCCGACCATTACCGTGTATGCCGAGGATGCCGGCTATGATCCGGTCGCACATCCGGGAACGACGCTGATCGATCCGGACAAAATCCGATTCTATCTGGATGGCAGTCTGGTGCAGCATACCCTGTATCCGCCGGAAGGAAGAATCCATTACACGCCGAGCGTCCCGCTCGCCGATGGCGTTCATCAAGCCAAAGTCACCGTCCGTGATCTGTCGGGCAACCAAACGACCGAGGAATGGAACTTCACCGTAAATACCGGTGCAGCCAAGGTGGTGTACGATACGCCGGATACGATCTATGTTGGCGGCAGTTATACGCTGGATATCGGCGGTGTGAAGACATCCCAAATCCGCAGCGGCCATGTCGATTTCCAATTCGATCCCACCAAAGTAGAGAATTTGGAGCTCATACCGGGGGACAAGCTGAGTGCATCCCAGGTTAGCGCAAGCATCGACGGTACAACAGGAAAGGTAAGAGTGACCTGGAAGGACATCCATACCGCATCCCTGCAGGATACGGATTGGATCGGCCAAATCCGGTATGACGTGAAAAAGAACGCAACCGGCAGCAGCATCATAGCGCTCACTTCCGGGGCGGTATCCTTCACCGATACGGGCAATACCGAATTTTCGTTCTATGGTCTTCCGATCGAATCGCAGATCGCAACGCATTATGCGCTGAGCTGGAATGAGGAAGGAATCGTAGAGGGATACGAAACGGTGTTCGAAGTTGCCGATGCCCAAGGGCAGCCTGTGGAAGGCGTACAGATCTTGGCAGACTCGGCAGCGGTGGGAACAACGGATGCAGCGGGTATCCTGAAGACCGGGGCGCTGACGTCCCAGGTCAAGACGTATACCGTGCAGGCCGTCAAAGGCAATCAATACAGTCCGGCATTGGAGTTCAAGGTTTCGCCACTGGCCGGAAGCCCTACTCCTTTCAACATCAGCGTGGGCATGGGAGAAGATCCGGCCACGTCGCGGATGTTGAACTGGCACACGGACCCGGCGACGGAGGGGACCGTCGTGGAACTAGCGAAGCAATCCGAATTCACGGATTTCGATGCGCCGAACGTCCAGAAGTTCAATGGTGCCAGCGAGCTGTACCATACCTTGGATCTCGGGACGGTCCGCGTCCATAAAGCGACGGCGGCCGGTCTTGACCCAGGGACAGAGTATGTGTACCGTGTCGGTGACGGCCAAGGCCATTACAGTGTACAAGGCTCGTTTAAAACGACAGAGCCTGCGGGAGATACAACGAAATTCTTATACTTTGCGGATTCCCAGGCATCCACCGCCAAAGAGTTCGAGCTGTGGGGGAATACGATCGACAAGGCGGCAGCCGAGCATCCGGACGCCGAATTCATGGTCCATGCCGGGGATATGGTGGACAAGGGCTTCCTGGAGGAGCAGTGGAACTATTGGTTCGACGAAGCCCAGAAGCATTTCCTGAATACGACGTTAGTGTCGGCCATCGGCAACCATGAAGTGATGGGGACGAAGGAAAACGGAGACTTCCTGGCTCACTTTAACCAGCCGGGCAATGGCTTGGACAGCCTGAAGGGAACGAACTTCTCTTTTGATTACAAGGACGTTCATTTCATTATGCTGAACAGCGAGTATCAGCTGGAGGAGCAGAAGAAGTGGCTCCAGCAGGATCTGGCTAGCAATGACAAGGATTGGACCATCGCGATGTTCCACCGCGGTCCATACGGCAGCATCTACGATTCCGCCGAGGTACGCAGCCTGTGGGCGCCGGTGCTTGAGGAATTCGGCGTGGATCTCGTGTTAAACGGACATGATCATATTTATATTCGTTCCTACCCGATGATGAACAACCAGATCGCCGCGGACGGGAAGGGCACGACCTACGTCGTGGCGGGATCGTCAGGTCCTAAATTCTACTCCCACACGGAGCGGGGCTGGCATGAGGTGGTCGACGATGAACCAACACAGATGTATGCTTCTATCGAAGTGGAGGGAGACGAGCTTTATTACGTAACCAAAACGGTTAGCGGACGCGTCGTAGACGAGTTTACGTTGGCGAAATCGGATACGAAGCCGGAGCCGCAGCGGATTGAAGTAACTCCAAACCAGCTGACGCTAGCTGTAGGCGAGAGCCAAAAGTTGCTGGCTCAAGTGAAACCACGCAGGGCTGAACAAACCGTTGTATGGTCCGTCTACCATTCCGAACCGTCGGATGACGTCATCAGCCTATCCGCAGACGGCATCGTGACGGCTCAAGGGCTGGGCAATGCCGTCGTCAGAGCGACCAGCACGGCGGCACCGGACGTTTATACAGACGTGAGTATTACGGTAGACCGAATCCCGAACGGCAGCATCGAATCGATCCTCTTAAGCGGCAAATCCGAGCTGAAGGTCGGGGATACCGATAAGACGGTAACCGAGGCGGTATATACCGACGGCAGCCGTATCCGTTTAATCGAAGGCATCACCTATGCGAGCAGTAAGCCGGACGTAGCTTCCATTGATGAACAGGGCTCGGTGCGGGCTTTGGCAGAAGGGGCAACCGTTATTTCGGCAACCTATGAAGGGTTTAAGTCGGAATATGATTTGAAGGTGATCACCCGTGGTGGAGGGAATCCCGATCCGGGACCGGAGCCGCCGGTAGACCCGCCCGTGCAGCCGCCGGTAACGCCACCGGTTACGCCTCCCGTGACACAGCCGTCATCAGGCAGCATCACCTTATCCGCCAACGAGCTTGCAGCTAAACTGTCGAACGGGCAAGTGACCTTGTCGGTAGATGGAAACTTTACGGATATCACGCTGCCAGGGAATGCAGCAGACATCCTCAAGGATGGTTCGATCCATCTTGAAGGGAAGAATTTGTCCCTAACGATCCCGGCCGAAGTGCTTCGCCAGCTTGGCGGCCTTGCAGATGCCGGCCAGCTTGAGAAGGGCACGATAAAACTGAGTGCCGCCACATTAACGGAGGCCGAGATGAAGCAGCGGATCGCGCAAGCTGCCCGCGTCTCCGGCGCTAAGCTGACAGCAGCCGGAGCCATGCTGGAGTTCGAGCTTAAACTGACGACAGCGGACGGCAAAGTCCACGGCTTAACCGAATTCGATCATCCGATCATGCTGGAACTGCCGGTATCTTCAGATGCTCATGGCAAAAGAATTTCCATGTACTATGTATCCGGCAGCGGAGAGCTGGAGTATATAGGCGGTGTAAACAAAGACGGCCGCATGGCCGCGGGAATCCGCCATTTCAGTGCTTACGGTTTGCTGGATTACGAGAAAACCTTTGCGGATGTGCCATCCTCGTTCTGGGCAGCGGAGGTGATCGGAGATTTGGCTGCGAAGCAGCTCATCGAAGGCGTCAGCGCGGACCGCTTCGCACCGGCGCAGCAGGTGACCCGGGCCGAGTTTGCCGCGATGCTGGTTCGTCTGCTGGATCTTAAGGCAGAAGGACCTGCGCCGTTCGCCGATGTAGCTTCAGGCAAATGGTACGCCGAGGCCGTGTCGGCGGCCGCCCAGTCCGGCATCGTGAACGGAACGGCCAAAGACCGTTTTGCACCGGACGCCCCGATCAAACGCCAAGAAATGGCGGCGATGCTGGTGCGCGCTTATGCCCACGCGATGAAACAACAGCAGGAGAACATCAGCGCGGGAAGCGGATTTGCCGATCTCGCCGAGTCTCCGGACTGGGTTCGCGAAGCGGTAGAAACCGCGCATGCCCTCGGATTTGTTCAGGGCCATGCGCCGAGCCGTTTTGCACCGGAAGGTTTGACCACGCGTGCGGAAAGCGCGCAGGTCATCCATAATCTGTTGAATAAGCTGAAGTAAAGCTTAGGCGAATATCGCCTCTCTCCACTGTAGAACTTCGCAGAGGAGAGAGGCTTTTTTTAGGTTAAAGTATGGCGGAAGTTCCGATATAATGATATACAAGGTCAATGAACGAACGTCAGCCGAAGTTACACCTATTGAGTAACCGGAAAGGGGGAAGAGGATGACGGAATACGCGAATACGCCGAAGCCGCCTTATTATGCCTGCATTTTTGTGTCCAAACGAACGGAGGGCGACCGGGGTTACGGAGCGATGTCCGATAAAATGGCGGAGCTCGCTGCGCAGCAGCCCGGCTATCTCGGGGTGGAATCCGCTCGGGACGAGGGTCTCGGGATCACGGTTTCGTATTGGGACTCCCTGGAGTCCATACGTTTATGGAAGGAGAACGCGGCTCATCAGGTAGCCCAGGAACGGGGCAAGAACGAGTGGTATGAAAGCTTTGGCTTGCGAATTTGCAAGGTGGAGCGGGACAGCTTCTATAAGCTTTAGGCAAGGCCAGATCATAGAGAGGAAGAGGAGGAGTTTTATGGTGCAGAATCCGGGCAAGGTCAAATGGGGAATTATGGGGACGGGATGGATTGCGGAGCAGTTTGCAGCCGATTTGGCATATGTGGACAACGCTCAGTTTCTGGCGGTCGGTTCCCGTACGGCCAGCAGTGCAGGCGAGTTTGCGTCGAAATACGATATACCGCGGGCGTATGGCAGCTACGAGGAGCTCGTGTCGGATCCGGATGTCGACGTTGTGTACATAGCGACTCCGCATCCGATGCACAGGGACCATGCGCTGATGTGTCTCCAAGCAGGCAAATCCGTTCTGTGCGAAAAGCCCTTTACGATCAACGGGGATGAGCTGGAGGAGTTAGTCGCAGCAGCACGGGAGCATAAGCTGTTCCTGATGGAGGCCATGTGGACGCGTTTCCTTCCGCCGATCCGGCAGGTGCGCGAATGGCTGAAGGACGGTCTTATCGGCGACGTCCGGCTGGTGAAGGCCGATTTCGGTTTCCGGAGCGGCTGGAATCCGCAGGGCCGTTTGCTGAATTTGGAGCTCGGCGGGGGCGCGCTGCTGGATGCGGGCATTTATCCGGTGTCGTTTGCGGCCATGATCTTTGGAGCCGAGCCCGAGAAGATTTGGAGCACGGCGCATATCGGCGAGACGGGCGTAGATGAGCAGTTCTCCGTTATTCTATCCTATGAATCAGGCAAGACGGCATCGTTAAACGGGGCGATCCGGCTGGGATTGACGAATGAAGCTTATATTTATGGCACCAACGGGCATATCCACATTCCGTCCTTCTTGAACGCGACATCCGCTGCGCTTCATGTCGATGGCGAGGAACCGGTGGTTGTGACGGATGACCGACAAGAGAAGGGATATAGCTTCGAGGCTTACGAAGTGGGACGCTGCCTGCTGGAAGGGCGGCTCGAGAGCGATGTGATGACGCTGGACGAATCGCTTGCGATTATGAGGCTGCTGGATCGGATCCGGGGGCAGTGGGGATTGAAGTATCCTTCGGAAGGTTAAGCCGTGACGCTTATGATCGGGCTTCTTGAGTATACGAAATAAAAGAATGGTTTGAAGCAGCCAATACGGGCTTTGCCTCGTATTGGCTTTTTTTGGTCATTGTACGTCATGCGGACTAAAATTCCTGCCGGAGATTTAAAATTATATTTTACAAAAACTATTGAAATTTGAAATAAAATTTCAATATGATAGTGATAGAGATGAACACAGGTACAACAGCATGACGTCATCTACTTCAGTCGCATGATCGGAGGTGAGCGGCAGCGATTTCGCTGGAAATCGGGCTTCGGTTCGGATAGCAAGCACTCATACCAAAGGGAGTGAATTGATGAATGATAACCAAAAGGCGTGTCTATCGAAGCAGTAAGTCCATTCTGTCCATGACGCTGGCATTCGCCGTGATGCTCAGCTCGGCCGTGTCTGTTTGGGGCAGTTCCGTTGAAACGAACGCAAGCGCAGGACAGCCGGAAGCTGTGGTGCTGGAGGATTTCGAATCGGTAACGAATTTATTTGCGTCTTCCGTTAGGGGGAAGGCCCAGCTGGATTTGGCGGGGAGGCCGGAGCCGATTTATTACGGACATCACGCTGCAGCCTTAAGCTATGATTTTGTGGGCAGCGAATCCGGCACCTCGGCGGCTTATCTCAATTTCAGAGACCCGGATGGATCAACAGGCAGGAGCGTTCCCGGATCACCGAAGGCACTCGGCTTGTGGGTTTACGGCGACGGCGGCAACCACTGGCTCCGTGCACAGCTTCAGGATTCTTCCGGCGGCAAGCATACCGTTGATTTTACAGCCACCTCCGGGCTTAACTGGAAGGGCTGGAAATACGTCAAATTAAACATTCCCTCTACCATTCAGGCTCCTCTCAAAGTGAATCAAATCTACGTAGCCGAATTAAAAGACACGAATAAAAACAAAGGTGCCTTATACTTCGACAGGCTGTCCGCCTTCTATACGGCTTCTCCGGTATATGGGCTCGACATCGGCGGACTGACGCCTATGGGCGTCGGTGAAGCGGTCAAACCGCAAGTGTATGCAACCTATGAAGGACAGTCGGAGCCAACGTTGCTGACATCCGGCGTGAAACTGACCAGCAGCGACGAATCCGTTGCCACCGTGACAGGCGCTACATACGACACCATTGAAGCATTGGCACCGGGAACGGTGACCATCACGGCCGAGTACGGCGATGCGCCAAAAGCCCAGCTGGAGCTGCATGTGGCGGCGGATGCCCCGGCTCCCCATGAATTGCTGTTGTCCGGGCCGCTTCATATGGAGACTAGCGTTACCGACAACATGAGAACCAGCGTGGTTTACTCCGTCTACGGAAACCAGACGGATCCGGTGTGGATGACCGAAGGCATTAGCTATACAAGCGATCAGCCTGGCGTTGTATCGGTCGATCAAGCGGGTCGACTGACCGCGGTTTCCGAAGGGACGGCTGCCATTACGGCGTCTTACCGGGGAGCATCCGCCCATCATACCATTACCGTGACGGATCCGGTTCCTGTTTTGCAAAGCATTAAACTTCAGGGGCTTACGTCCGTGACGGTTGGAGATTCTTTTGAAACGGTAGTATCCGCCACATACTCATGGATGGCTGAACCGCTAACCATAGAGGAAGGCGTTACGTTTACCAGCAGCAACCCGGACGTCGCTTCGGTTTCTGATCAAGGGGTGGTGAGCGGTTTGAAGGTAGGCTCCGCTAGAATAACAGCCGCGTTCCAAGGAAAGACCGATTCGCTCTATATCACCGTGAATGAAGCTTCCCGGCATCCGAAAAGCGAGATGCGGGCGGCATGGATCGCCACCGTCGATAATATCGACTGGCCGGCTAAAGGGGTTACCGATCCGGAGCAGCAGAAGCAGCAATTCATTCAGCTGCTCGATCAGCTGGAGGATGCCGGAATGAACGCGGTCATCATGCAGATCAAACCGACGGCGGATGCTTTTTACTCGTCCCAATACGGACCTTGGTCCGAGTGGCTGACAGGTGAACAAGGCAAGGATCCGGGTTACGATCCGCTGGCATTCCTGCTCGAGGAAGTGCATAAGCGAAACATGGAGTTCCACGCCTGGTTCAATCCGTATCGCATCAGCCTGCAGGGAGACATCAACAAACTGGTGGCGGATCACCCGGCCAGACAGCATCCCGAATGGGTCGAGGAATACGGCGGCAAGCTGTATTTCAATCCAGGGGTGCCGGAGGCGCAGCAGTTCATCATTGACGGCATCATGGAGGTCGTTCGGAATTACGATATCGACGCCGTGCATTTTGACGATTATTTCTACCCGTATCCCGTAACGGGCGTGGATTTCCCGGATACGGATACGTTTAATCAGTACAAGGGCTCCTTTACGAACAAGAGCGATTGGAGAAGAAATAACGTCAATACCTTCATTCAAAACGTGAAGGAAGCCATCAAGGCGGAGAAGAGCTACGTGAAATTCGGCATCAGCCCGTTTGGTATTTGGAAAAACAAATCCAGCGATCCGTCCGGCTCCGAAACGACGGGACTCGAGAGTTATCATGCGATTTACGCGGATTCGAAGAAATGGGTCGAAGAAGAGTGGATCGACTATATTACGCCGCAGATTTATTGGAACATCGGGTACTCCGCAGCGGCTTACGATAAGCTGATCGATTGGTGGAGCGGGATCGTGTCCGGCAAGAACGTTCATCTGTACAGCGGACAAGCCGTATATAGAATCGGGTCGAATGCCGACTGGTCCAATCCCGACGAAATGCCGAACCAGATCCAATACAATCGAAACTTCGAGGAAGTTCGGGGCAGCATGTATTTCAGCTCCAAATGGTTTAAGGACAACGCGCTTGGATTTACGGACAGACTGAAAAACGATTTGTACCGATACCCGGCGCTCATCCCGGCCATGCCTTGGATTGAATCGGAGGCACCGGCTGCGACCAAGAAGCCAAAGGCCGACCAAGTACAGGAAGGCGTGAAGCTCAGCTGGTCTTCGTCTGACGACGAGACGTATTACGCGGTTTATCGCTTTAACGGTCGGGAAACCGGCAGCGTTCAGGAACCGGCGAATTTAATAGGGACTTTCAGGAAAAACGCCGGAATGACGCAGTTCTTTGTTGATCGTACCGTTGTAAAGGGACAAACCTACACGTATGTGGTGACGGCTGTCGATCGTTTGCATAACGAGAGCGCCCCGAGCCCTTCCGTAACGATTAAAGCGGGGGACCACGGCCAGCCGCCGGTTGACCCGCCGGGGAATCCGAACCCGCCGGTCACTCCGCCTGGGAAACCGAATCCACCGGTAACACCGCCGGTGACTCCACCCGTAACGCCTCCGGTGACACCGCCGGTCAACCCGCCGTCGCCGCCGAAACCTCCGGTGTTCCGCGATGTGGACGGCGTTGGCTGGGCGAAAGCGGCGATTGAGGAACTGGCGGCGCTTGGCATCGTAGAGGGGGTGGGACAGGATTCGTTCCGGCCGATGAAATCGGTGACAAGAGCCGAATTCCTGGCCATGCTTGTCCGGGCTTTCCAGCTGACGGGGGCGGCCGACCTGGAATTTACCGACGTGAAGCCGACCGATTGGCATTATACCGTCATTGCATCTGCGGTAGATGCCGGCCTAGCTCAAGGAATCGGTGGCGGCAAATTCGATCCGAACCGGCCGATCACCCGCCAGGAAATGGCGATCATGAGCGCCAACGCGCTGACATTATTCACCGATATGAAGGCAGAGGATGAGAACGGCACCTTGGCGAAGTTTAAAGACGGCAGCAGCATTGCAGGCTATGCAAGGAACGCGGTTGCCCTCTTGGCCGAGAAGGGCGTGATACAAGGCACCGGCAATGACCGGTTTATGCCGAAAGGAATCGCCAATCGCGCTCAGGCAGCGGTCATCATCCACAACCTGTTGAAATTGTAGAACCTGTAAAAAAGGGACATCCTTAGGCATAATGCCTTAGGACGTCCCTTTTGCTGCTTGTTCCAATCGACATGCTCCATGGTACAATAGAGGCATTATGTCTTGGAGTGTGGTGCATGGTCAAAAAATTAGGAATGGCACTTGTCTACGTTGCCGTGGGTGGTCTTATTTACTATCAAGGCGAGTTCATATTGGCATGGATTCGATCGACAGACAGCATCATGCTGATCATGCTCGTAGCTGTCGCCATGGCTCTGTTCCCGGTGATCCCTTATCCCGTTGTCGGCGGCGTAATCGGGGCGGCCCTGGGTCCGGTTATCGGCGGGATGGTTACTTGGGTCGGCTCCACAGCTGCTTCCATCCTGATGTTCATGTTCATCCGCTACGGTTATCAGGAATGGGGCAACCGGGCGCTTCACCGTTACAACAGCCTGGGAAAAGTGACCACGATGTTTGAACGGAACGCCTTTTTGACCATCCTGTTTACCCGGTTGATCCCGTTTATTCCTTCCATTGTCATCAATGTGTACGCAGCGCTCAGCAAGGTAACGTTCGTATCGTACAGCTTGGCGTCCGCATTGGGCAAAATTCCCGCCATGCTGCTGTTCTCGATGGTAGGAGACAATTTGATGTCCAATCCTTCCCATATCCTAATAACCGTAGGCGTATATGGCGTATTTCTTGCCGTAACCCTTCTGGTTTACCGCTTGTCGGGCTTTGGCCGTTCGGGAAGAACGGAGGCCAAACGCTTATAGGCGTTCGATCGATGAGGTGGGACCGCTTCGCTCCGGAGGTGCTAAGGTCTCGCCTTTTTTCTGTTGGAACCATGCCCGTACGGCCTCGATCTCTTGCTGTTCCATTCCGCTTAAACTCTCGTTGATTTCGCTGAATATCATCTTCACTTGAAGGGACAGAAGCCCCTTTCTACGCTGCCTGCGGGTACCGCTGACCTCCATGGCAATGATCTGCGGCCGGCGTATGTACCTGGTGGACATTGCTATGAAGCGGCTGCGGATCGTAAGCTGTTTACCCGTGACGTTCAGTCCGGAATCCCGGTGCGACAGAAGTCCCCAGGCCAACGAGAGCGGAAGCAGCAGGAGCGATAATAAACCGAGCCTGTCAAAATACCAAATGCCTGCGGCGCTGACCGCTGCGGCAAAAGCCAGCTTCCAGCGGACGTACATCCATCTGGCGCGGGGCGGCGGCGAAGCCGAAATGGCCTGAGCGCTGAATTGAGGCGTAACCCGCTTCAGCAGCGCCGGGATATCCCCGGTCTTCAGCAGAGGATGCAGCATGAAATGCTTCTCGGACTCTGACGTAAGCACATGAACCTTCACTTCGGCGTAACCGAACCATCGCCGGAATACGCCTTCCTTTACGGTTATGGCCAATACGCGTTCCGGGGAGAAGAGCAGTCTTTTTCTCTCCAGCAGGCCGCAGCTGACCGAGATTTGTTTCCCGAAACGCTCGACGGTAAATCCGGCATATTTGATCGTGTAGAGCACGGCCGAGAGCAGCCAGGACACGATGAGCGCCAATGCCGCGATGCTGATCCAGCTACCGGGCAGCAGCTTCCCAGCCGATTGAAACAGCGATTGGTACATCCGATCCGGAAGCAGGTCATCGGCAAAAGACACGATACCGCCCACAAAGGCTAAAGCCAATGACAGATTGGGCGAGGATAGAGCGGCAATGAGCAGACGGCCCGAGGATAGCTGGAGCAGCGTGCTGCGTTCTTCCTCGGCCGGGATGGGAGGGCTTGCCTTCTCTCCGCCGGCGGCGGTGGATTCGGAATCCATCAACTGAACGCTCTCGAAGTCCCGGTTATGATACGACGGGTGGTGAACGGATTCATAAGCCTCCGGGGTCCCCGGAGAAGGAAGGGACGGTCTCTCCGTCTCTGAGAAAAGGCTCTGACCGGATCGGCCGGAGTTTTCCGCAGCTGGGTGAACCTCCCGATCCGCCTGCCTGGTTTGGGTTTGCTCGCGCAGCCAGCGCTGCAGCCGTTCGCCTTCGCTATTGGTGACGGCCGGAAGGATGCCGCCGCCGCCTTCCTTTTTGCCCGGCGTTTCGATGCGGACCTGGGTAAGCCCCAATAAACGCTGCAGCAAGGGCTGCTCCATATTCATGGAATGGATGCGGCCCGTATAGATGGACAATTCCTCCCGGAACAGCACGCCGCGGCGGATGAGGATTTTGTCTTCTTCCAGCGTATAGACGAAGCGTTTCCACTTCAGATACCCGTACAGGAGCAGAAGGGAGACCAGGATGACGATGGCGGCGGACAGCCAATACCAAGGGATGTCGCGCAGCGATTTTCCGTTAAGGAATTTGATGGATACCAGGGCTGCGATCGGAATGAGCGATTTTACGCTGCCTACGAGCGGAAACAGGATGAACAGCCGGTGCAGCCTTGTCGGTTCATTCATCATGATCCACCACTCTGGCCAGCTCGCCGATCTGTTTCTTTAGTTCCTCCGCTTCTTCCAGCTTGAGCGCTTGAATGACATGGGTCGTTGCCGCCGTGACCACCTTGACCTTGGCTAAGCCGTATTTGCGAAGAAGCGGCCCCCGTTCCAGCTCGACATGCTGGACCCGCGTCATGGGAACGAGGGTGTCGCTGAGCCAGATCCAGCCGGAGCGAAGCTCCAATTCCTCCTCGCTGACTTTAAAGCCGAATTGTTTGTAAGTGAAAGAGGGCACGGCCCAAGTAAACCAGGCTCCGAGAACCAGGAGTCCGATGGTGATCCACCCGGGAATGAGGGTCCATCCGAGTATAGCCGCGATGATCAGATAAGCTGCTGCAGCGAGCATAATAATTCCGTCCGTGATGAAGCCCGTTATGCGGGAGATCGTGACGGAGTCCGGGTGGCACTTGCGCATGGCGTCAAGCCGATGGTCCATATGTAGGTTCCTCCTTGATGTTAAAGATTCGATCATTCCTTACCTATATGTATGTCTACGTTGCTTGGGAAAACCGCGTTTCATTCCGCCCCTGTTTGCTTGCCGTGCTTATCATTGTAGCATAACAGATTAACGATCATCTGAACCCGACCTAACGGTTGCATGAACACATCCCGATTCTGTTAAGCTTGAGTTAAGAAAGCTGATGAAATGATCGAGAACGAAAGGATGGCTGATCATGAAAATAGACCGGCTGTTAGCCATAACCGTCCTGCTTCTTAACCGTGGGAGACTGAGCGCCAAAGAGCTGGCGGATCGGTTCGAGGTATCCAGCAAGACAATATACCGAGATATGGATACGCTGTGCCAAGCCGGCATTCCGATTGTTGCCCACCAGGGGATCACCGGCGGATTTGAGATCATGGAGCATTATATGATCGATAAGTACTGGCTGTCCGCCGAGGAGATGAGCACCTTGGTTACAGCCGTTAAGGGGCTGAGCAGCGCACTGGAGGATCCGCAGATGGGCATGCTGCTGGAGAAGATCAAAGCGCTGCTGCGCAGGGTAGAGCAGGGACTTGGCGATGAATATCGGAAGGAGCCCGTAGTCATGGACTTTCAGCCTTGGGGACAGCGTCAGGGACTGAAACCCGCCGTGGGCTTGCTCAAACAAGCCATTCATGACAAGCGCAGGGTGCAGATGGAATATATCGATGCGGAAGGCAGCGCGGAGCGAAGAATCATTGAACCGGCATCCTTGTTTCTGAAGGGCAATGTCTGGTATGTGCAGGCCTTTTGCCTGGAGCGGGAAGATTTTCGCCTCTTCCGGTTGTCGCGCATGCAGGATATCAAGATGCTGAGCGAAGCGTATGAGCCAAGGCCATGGCCCGGCAAGGAACGTTTGGAATGGGATTCCTCCTGGTCCAATGCTCGGGAGCAGGAGACCGTGCTGCTATTCGAGGCTGCCGCGCGTCAGCGGGTGGCGGATATGTTTCCGCCGGAACAAGTGACCGTCAACCCGGACGGATCTTTGCGCGTTCATGTGTTATACAAGCTGGACGAGTGGTTTTACGGCATGATTCTGAGCTTCGGAGATCAAGTGCTGGTTGAGCTTCCGGGCGAAGCAGCCGAGGAAGTGAAGCGAAGGGCGAAACGGATGCTGCTGCGTTACGATAACCCGGACAGATAGATGTCCACGTTACCTCTTTAGAATAGAGATATATTCATCTCAAGGAGGAAACAACTATGAGTCATAGTCAACAGCAGAATCAAAGTGAACGATGGATCGAAACTAGACCCGCCATGTCCATTCAGGGCGTAGGCGTCCGAACGACAAACGAAGCGGAGGCAGGACCGCAAGGCAAAATACCGCAGTTATGGGATCGGTATTTCCAAAGCGGCTTGCAGGCACGACTATCTGATAAGGATCAAGCCATCTATGCGTTGTACACGGATTACGAAAGCGACGCATCCGGGTCGTACACCTTAATAATCGGCAACAGGATAGATGAAGACGTGGCTGCCGAAACCTCCAGTGAACTTCAGCAAGCCTCCGTCCCTGCATCCAGGTATTTGGTATTCCGGACAAGACGCGGCCCCTTAATGGAGATCGTGCCTGAGGTATGGCATGAAATTTGGAGCTACTTCGACCAAGCGGCGGAAAAAAGAACCTATACGGGCGATTACGAACGCTATGACATGCAGCAGTTTGATCCTGCGAATACTGTGGTGAACTATATATCGCAATTGAATAGCCGCGAAGCAGCGGAAGACCGGTTCGGGTGCCTGGAGCTGATAAGACGATCCAAAGGGACTACGATCCGATCCGGGACAACCGATGGTTGTCAACATCAAATAGAGGGTGTCTCAAAAGATCCTGGATCTTGCGAGATGCCCTTCTTGCTGTTTGAAGATACCCCGCGTTTTTTGACCATCGTCATGAAGGAGGTGCCGCCCTTATCGAACGATGCAGCCTCCGAGAAGCCAAGCTTGGCATACAGGCGAATGGCTCGTTCGTTGAATCGGGCTACAGTCAGCCGAAACGATTTGCGTTGGTGAAGTTCTCCCATGGATGCCAGCACGCAGGAGAGGAACTTGTGTCCCAAGCCTTTTCCCGTCAGCTCCGGTTTCATGCCGAGTCCGATATCGAGCAGATCCTCATCGTATGCCCCTAACGGGATCGCAATCGGTATTTGGGCTGATGAACCCGTGCAGCAAAAACCGATCAATTGCTGCTCATCGTCCAGTATGGCGTAATACGAACATTCCAGAAGCTCTCTTCGAAACTCCTCATCCTGTCCGCTGTCGTAGAAGTCATAGGGAGGCTCATAGTTCCAAGACATGATTTGATCGGCAAACGCCTCCGTCATGGCAGTGATATGATAAGTCATTAATCTCATCCTTTATGTCTATTGATATCGTTTCTTCATCGTTTATTTCTGCACGATCAGCACAAAAACCTCCTCTTCCATATTCGCAGCGGGCCTGATCGGCCTAACTGCCATGGAAGAGAAGGTTTCATTCAACCCATTATTTAAACCCGGTCAACGCCGATCCCGATTTCATGAAATACTTCTGTCCGAAGAAATAGATCAGGATCATGGGAATCGCCATGATGGTGGATGCCGCCATCAGTTTCTCCCACTGTGCCCCGTGGTCCTGCTGAAAGCTTTGCAGGCCGACGGTGATGGTCCATTTGGCCGAATCGTTCAGATAGATGAGCGGTCCCATGAAATCCACGTACGACCACACAAAAGAGAATAAAGCAACGGTGGCCAGTGCCGGCTTCAGGATCGGCATAATGATCTTGATATAGATCCGCAGCTCCGAAGCCCCGTCGATCTTTGCTGCCTCGGACAATTCGGTCGGCACGCCAAGCAGAAACTGCCGAAGCAAAAAGATGAAGAACGGCGCCCCGAAGAATGCGCCGATGGTAAGCGGCATGATCGTATTGACCCAGCCGAGCTTGGTGAAGATGATGTACTGCGGAATCATCTGCACTTGAGCCGGCAGAATCATGGTCGCCACGACGATGGTAAAGATGATGTTCCGGCCCCTCCAGGGGATGCGGGAAATCGAGTAGGCTACCAGCGGTGCAGAGAATAGCTGGCCGATGATATTCACCATACAAATCAGAAACGTGTTCATCATGTAGCGGGTAAACGGAATGGCAGAAAGCGCCTCTTTATAATTGGACCACTGGAACGTCTCCGGGAAAATGCTCGGCGGGAACTCGAGTATCTCCTCCGGCGTTTTCAGCGAGGTCATCACCAGCCATACAAATGGAAACAGGAAGATCACAGCGAATAGAAGAAGGACTACATGCGGCAAGATAACCCGCAACCTGACAGCCATGTTACTCACCTCCGTAATAGACCCAGCGGCCCGACGTTTTTAACAGGATGAACGTAATCAGCAGCACGATGATGAACAGAATCCAGGCGAGCGCCGAGGCATAACCCATCTTCAGAAAGACAAAGGCTTCCTGATACAAATTGACCGCATAGAACAGCAGCGATTGCTCCGGCCCGCCCAATGAGCCGCTTCCATCCACCTTGCCGCCAGCCAAAATATACGATTCCGTAAAGATTTGAAAGGCGCCGATCAGCCCCATGATGAGCTGAAAAAGAATGATGGGGGACAGGGCAGGGACCGTGATCTTCCAGAAGCGGTACCACCAGTTCGCTCCGTCCACCTGAGCCGCTTCATAATATTGCCTCGGCACGCCCTGAAGGGCGGCCAGGAAGATTAAAGCGCCCGCACCAGAGCCCCACAGGCTCATCAGGATAAGAGACGGCTTCGTATAACGGGGATCCAGCAGCCACGCCGGGTCTGCTAAACCCAGGGTGCGAAGTGCCAAGTTAACCAACCCGAAGTCGGGGTTCAGCATCCATGTCCACAATAGAGCGCTTGCAACGATCGGTATGACGGACGGAAGGTAGAAGATGGTGCGGTAATAATTGATCCCCTTTACTTTGAAATTGAGCATCACGGCAATCAGCAGTGAGACGGCCAGCGTGATCGGCACGGATATGAACGCCATGAAAAAGGTGTTACCGAGCGACTTATAGAAGCGGTCATCCGCGAGGATTAACTCGTAATTCTGCAGCCCCACCCACTGGGGAGGGCTGAATAAATCGTATTCGGTCAGACTCAGATAGAGCGAACCGAAGAACGGATAGACGGTAAAAGCCAGAAACCCGATGATCCAAGGAGAGGCGAACGCCAGGCCAAGATACACATAATGACGCTCCTTCCTGGACCAGCCTGATACGGGCTTTCGTTGATTTGCTGTGGAGACTCTCATCTTCGCGATTCTCCTTCCGCTTTAAGTATTTAGTAACGCAGCCCTGCCCAAACCAACGCTGCATTGGACAGAGCCTGCTTGGTTCGTCATTTCACCAGCGGCTGAATCTTGGCCTTCACCTTCTCCAAGCCTTCCTCCATGCTGACGGTGCCTCGGAGAATAGCGTCATATTGCGCGCTGAACTCCGTCATGTACTCGTTCGCGTAGGAAGAAGCCGGGAAGGACTTCAGGTTTTCGCTCCCCGAATAGTCGAGGAATTCCTTAAACCCTGGCACATCCTCGTAGAGCGGGTTGGAGAAGGCCGAATTTCGCGTCGGGAGATTCCCGAGGGCAGCCGTAAACTCGGCCATTTGCTCCGGCTCGGTCATCCATTTGATGAATTTCCAGGAAGCGTCCGGGTTTTTGACGCCTTTCGGAATATAGAATACGCTGGTGGTTACATTTCCGGAGTTTTTAAGTTCCGGGTTGCTCTCATCATAAGGAATGGGAGCTATGCCGTAGTTCAGATCAGGCGAGTATTGCTTGATGAAGGTGGGCAGCCATTCTCCGTCAATCGTCATCGCATATTTGCCCGAGAAGAACGGATTCTGTGCCGACATGTATTGGCCGAGCCCGGAGGAGAATCGGTCCAGATTATCGGAACCGTATTGATCCCAGATCTCCTTCGAGAGCTTGATGGCCGATTGGATCCCTGGATGATCCGGCGTCACCTGCTGCGTTGCTTCATCATAAAACGATCCGTTAAAGGCATAACTGAACGTATACGCATCCATGCCCGGCCACAATCCAAGCCGCTGGAGGCGGCCGTCATCCTGAGCGACGCTCAGCTTCTTGATATACTCTTTCAAATCGCTTATCGTTTCCGGCGGACCGTCATAACCGGCTTCCTGCAAAATATCCTTGTTGTAGAACAGCATGGACACGTGCATGGCCGTCGGGATTGCATACGTCTTGCCTTCATGCTGGGAAGTGCTTAGGGCAGCCGGCACGAAGTCCTTAAGATCGACGCCGTCCTTCGCTATATAATCATCCAGCGGCATCATGGCGCCACGGAGTCCCCACGGCACGACATTTTGTCCGAATTGGGATGCGATGTCCGGAGGATTGCCCCCGGTGATCGCGGTAAGCTGTTTCTGGTAATCGCTTTGGGATAAGCCCTTCACTTGAATGTCGGGATTGGCGCTGTTCCACTTGGCAATCAACGCTTCCAACGCCTCCGCTTCGGGTCCGGTCCATCCGTACCAGAAGTCGAGCGTTACGGCATCCTGGGCAGGCGGATTATCGGATGGCTCGTCACCAGCATCACTGCCTGCTTGGGGCGCATTACCGCCCGAGCATCCTGTTACGATAGAGAATAATAGAATAAGGCTCCAGATCCATGATTTCTTCTTCATTCCTCTTCCTCCCCTTGAGCAATCGTGTACAATCGTGCAACGTCATTCATTGAAGTTCTATCAATTCCCTCCCCAACACAGTTGACTAAACAACCGGCCCTGATCCAGTTATTTGTAAGAATTATGGATATCGTAGCATGTAAAAAAATCATTTCATTTCACTATCGTGTTCAAAAATAGGATTATCGTATGGCATTGAACACTCTATTTCATCGCTTGCTTACGAAAGTCGGTGGGAGAGATGCCCGTATACTTTTTGAAGATTCTGCAAAAATAGGAGAGTTCATTAAATCCGGTGGAGTAGCAAACATCCGTTACGGATAACTCCGGCTGCTTCAGCATCATCATGGCCTGCAGAATCCGCAGGTCGGTGAGATAACGGTTGAATGTTTTGCCTGTCCATTCTTTGAAGAGGATGCAGAACGTGGACCTTGATAAATTCGATAGGCTGCATAGATCATTCAAATTCATATCTTCCTGGTAGTGGTTATGGATGTGATCAACGACTCTTGTCATGATTTCCCGGTATTTCTCCGATTTCTCGAATCCTTCACGCAGCAGCTCGCCGTTAACCTGCCGTGCCAGAATCGAGAGAAGCACAAGCAGCTTGGCTTTGAGCGAGATTTGAAAAAAAGGGGTGCGTCTCTCGTATTCGATCAGCATATCCTTCAGGACATTTCGGACCGTTACGTCGGTAACGCTGTCCAGCGTGATTTGGGATTGGGCATTCGTTTCCTTGCGCAGAAAGTATTCCAGAAAGGCCACATCGAAAAAGGCATGGTCTGTCGGCTGTTCCTGAAATCTCTCGTTCACGAAGGAGGGCATGAATTCGCATCCGTAAATTTCGATGTCCTCTTCGGGTGAAATGCTTACGCTGTGCAGGGTAAATGGAGGAATAACAAAAATATCGCCTTTGCGTATCTCGTATACCTGTTGTTGGACGGTGTGCAGGAAAGCGCCTTTTGCCACGTACCATATCTGAAAATAATCATGGCAATGCGTCCATAGGCTCTGCTGATAGGTCAATTTATACATTTTGCATGGAAGACCTTCCAACATCTCCATCTTTGAGTTAAAATAAACGACACCTGATCCCGTTAGTTCTTCAATATCGACCTGACTCCAATAAATACTCAAATTTTTCCCCTCCCCTATGATTTTCCTTAGTTTAAGAAAACGCTTTCATTTTAAGTGGCAGCCATTTTCTTAAACATGATTATCCCTAAAACATCCGGATCGTGTACAGAATTCCTCTTCCTCCCTAAGAAATATAGGTTACATTATCAGCCTATTTCATAGGGGAACGTGGGGTTGTTTATGAAAATCGTATATTTGGACGGCTTGAGAGGGTTTGCTGCCTTGATCGTGGTGGTATCTCATTTTTTTCAAGTGTTTGCACCGTCGGTTTTTGAGGGGAGGAAGGAGATCGAGCATTTCGCTTTCGAGGGGATCGCCGCGCGAACGCCGTTCAATCTGCTGTTTAACGGCAACTTCTCCGTCTGTCTGTTTTTTGTGCTCAGCGGATATGTGCTCAGCTATCGTTTTTTTGGAACCGGGGACAGGTTCATCGTTTATTCTTCCGCGATCCGCCGCTATTTCCGTCTGGCCGTGCCGGCCTTGGCATCCGTTTTCCTTGCTTATCTGATCCTCGTATTGGATCTCGGAGCTTACGACAATATACGCGGGATGACGTTATCTTCGATGCCCGATCCGTTTGCCGCGGACGCCAATCTGCTGGTTATGCTGAAGGAAAGCTTGTTCCATACCTTTTTCACCTATGGCTCACAGTACAATCCCGTGCTGTGGACGATGACGTACGAGCTGTTCGGTTCGTTCATGATCTTTGTTTTTCTGATTGTTTGCGGCCGCCATCGGATTCGTTATGCCGTGTATGCAATCCTCATCTGTTTATTCATCGATTCCTACTATTTGGGATTCGTCCTGGGCATGCTGTTAAGCGATGTAAAGAACAACGGGAGGGAGCGGCCGGCACTTATCCATCGGTCCTGGATCCAGCTTCTGCTGCTCTGCGCCGGTATTTACTTAGGCTCCTATCCTTACATTGCACCGCAAGGAACGGTATATTCGGTCCTCCAATGGGGGGCTCCCAATTTCGATTTTTTTGTGTTTTATCATGTAATCGGATCATTCCTGATCCTAACGGTGCTGCTGCATTCGAGCCGAATGCAGTCGATATTCAGCCATCGTTTTTTTGCTTATTTGGGTAAAATCTCGTTCTCGCTGTACCTCGTGCACTTTACGGTGATTTGCTCGTTCGGAAGCTATGTCTTTCTGCAACTCAGCCCGTTTCTGGGCTATGGTCTCCGCGTGCTGCTTACCACGATTCTCACGTTTGCGGTTATCGCCGCGGTGGCCCATTGGTTTTACCGGCTCGTGGATGCCCGGATTCTGCTCTGGTTATCCAGGTGGAACAAAGCGTTATTCGCGTCTGGGAAGCTGAGAGGACGCAAGGGCCAAATACAGACGGAACAGACCATAAAGGCCGACTAGATACAGATTCGGTTACCTCCATCTTGTGAGCGAACAATGAAACGCAAAAAAACCTTCTCTTCCGGGTTACCGGCCGGGCTTACGCCCGGTCCATGCCGAGAAAGAGAAGGTTTTCTTTTTGTCAACGTATCCTTTAGGATCCGCTCGCATGGGTCTGCACCACATGCTGCCTGCGATAGGCGCCCGGCGTCATGCCGACGGCCTTCTTGAACGTCCGGTTGAAGGAGGTGATGTTGAGATAGCCGACGCGCTGGCTGATCTCATTGACGGTCAGGTCGGTGCACGCCAGCAGCTCCTTCGCTTTGTTCATGCGGATGCCGAGGAGGTGATCGCTGAAGTTGAGACCGGTCTTCTCCTTGATATAAACGGAGAGGTAGGCGCTCGACAGGTTCAGCTTGGCTGACAGATAGTCCAGGGACAGATCATCGGCATACTGGTTATGGACAATGTTCATGAACATGGCGATAAGCGGCTCTTCCCCGGTATCCTTTTTCTTGCGGATGAGGGCACAGGAGGCTTCGACGAGCTGACGGAATACCCCCTGGTAATCGGTTAAACAATGGCATTCTGCCAATCTTGCGCTCCACTGCTTTAAGGATTGGACAGATGTTTTGTCAATCTGGGCCATCTCCATATAACTTAGAATTTTGGAAGCCACGGAATCGGCGAAGAAACGGAATTGCGCGATGCCGGCCTCCTTGCGCTGCATGGCTTCAAGCGCTTGGTCGATGATCTGCAGGGAGCGGCCATGGCTGCCGGATTGCAGCGCGTCGAGCAGTCCTTTTTCCTGCGGTGGGCTCAGGTTGACGGTGGTAGGGAGTACCCGCTGCATGGTCACGATCTGCGATTCCTCGAGCAGCGGAGCCTGGGCAGTCAATCCTTTGACCTGATGGTAGGCTTGATTGAATTCGGACGAATCGCTTACCTGGGAGCTGACCGCAATCGTGACCAGGAACAATTCCTTCTCCTCGTTCAGCATTTCCTTGATCTCCAGCAGCAATTCCTCCAGGCGGGCGGCTTCCTCCCGTTTGAAGATGGAGACGATCTCGTTCTTCTCGATCTGGAACGTATGGGAGCCCGGATAGCGTTCGGCCGTGATCAGATGAATATGCTCCAGCATATGGCGGACGGCCTGATCGGTTTGGAGGGGAAGCTCATAGACCGGATTCATCCGGAACCGGATATGGTACAGAACCACGATGAAGCTTCCGTCATCCGACAGGAAATCCTCCCATTCGCTGATATCGGTATTAATGCTTTTCAACTGACTAATATAAGAGTAACTGGTCAGGACGGACTTGTGTTTGTTCATGCGGTCCCGAATCTCTTCCTTCTCCCGGAACAGCTCCTGAATGCGGTTCTGGATCAGGTCGTATTCCGTGACGCTGCCTGTTTCCGGCATCGCAGAGCTGCTGGCTCTGTTCAGCACGGTTGTCAGGATCTGCTTCACCGGCTTATGCAGCCGTCGGCTGAGGAAATAGGATGCAGCAAGTGCTACCCCGAGCGATAGGCAGAAAATAAGCAGCAAACCGCCGGTTAACCGGCTCAGCTGGGAAGAGACATGGCTGTAAGGTACGGCCGAAACATAGGTCAATCCGTCGGATCCGGCTTCCGCAAAATAGTAGGTTCCATCCTTCAGCACGGCTTTTTGACCGGCCTCGAACGGCGGCAGCTGATCCTGGTCCATGGAGCCCAGCGTGTACAGCACTTGCCCTTCGGCATTCAGAATGGCAAGCGCGCGATCGTTCGACTCGCCGAAGAAGGATTGGGCGGCCTTATCGATATCGATGAGGGCAATGACCTCATATGGACTGTCCGGCTGCTTGTAAACAAAAGGCATCAGCGTTTTCTCGGACAAATCGTTGTTGATCCGATAGGTTGACGCAGGGAGGAGCTTGAAGGATTCCGGATCGCCCGTATAACCGTTCCAGAACGAATAAGGGTACATCGGACTCGTATAGGAACGATTGAACATATAGGCAGCATCGCCGCTCCCGGATTTGCTGAGCACAAAATCAAACTCGCGAAGATAAATCAGGGTGTCCTCCAGAAAGAACAGCGGGTTATAGATATCGCTCCGCATCTGCATCATCACATCTCGGGCCTTCAAGTAATTGACTTCGTTTCCGGTCTGGTGGCGAAGCTGATTATTGAAGCCGATTAATTCGGACTGGTTATATATATCGAACATTAATACCTGCAGCCTGCTGAATTGGTTGTTGAACCGTTCTGCCGTATCGTGAACCGACCGTTGGCTGTTATCGATGATTTCTTTTTGCAGGCTGGTCTTGAAGAGCTGGAAGATCACCGCATAGAACAATCCGAATAACACGATGATGGCCAGAAAGCTCAGAAAAATTTTAAAGAATACACTGTGGCTTTTATGCCGGATCCAATTCACAGTCTTCCCCCCTTTGTATTTTTCTGACGTTCCAGGTTTCATAACATTATATAGGACAAGTATTAAGGAATGTGCCCGAATCGTGTTAATCTTTCGTAAAAATGGGATAGTCAATATTTTAGATTTTAAGCATTGCTTTAGGAAAACGCGGCTTCCGCCCTTCCATCCAATGAAAGGCAAGACATCATTAAAATGGTCAATATCCCTCATGCGTTCGGGTCGTTTATGATGCAGACGTGGACCTTGGGACACACAAGGAGACGCATAGACGAAAGAGAGGGGATTGCCGATTTTGCAACGTCAGCTAAGCAACGTGGAAGCGCATTCAAGAATTCAAAGGAAAAGTGTCTGGCGAAGAACCATGATGCAGATGCGCAGAAACTGGCAGCTATACGCTTTATTTGCACCGGTTCTGTTGTACTTCATTGTATTTCATTATGTACCCATGTATGGCGTCCAGATTGCATTCAAGGATTTTATGGCCAACAAAGGGATCATGGATAGCCCATGGGTGGGCTTCAAACATTTTGAACGCTTTTTTGACAGCTTTTATTTCTGGCGCATTATTAAAAATACGATGGGTATCGGGTTATATGAGCTGGCGGTCGGATTTCCGATTCCGATCATTCTGGCCTTGATGATCAACGAAGCCAGATCGGGCCGGTTCCGCCGATTCGTACAAACGGTAACTTATGCACCTCATTTCTTGTCCACGGTCGTTGTTGTCGGAATGATCATGATGTTCCTGTCGCCGGTAAGCGGCCTCGTCAATTTGATTATCACCTCCTTCGGCGGAGAGCCGATTGCATTCATGACGGAGCCCTCCTGGTTCAAGAGCATCTATGTGTGGTCCGGCGTGTGGCAGGGCATGGGCTGGAGCTCCATCATCTATTTGGCGGCACTCGCCGGGATCGACCCGCAGCTGCATGAGGCGGCCAAGGTTGATGGCGCGGGCTGGCTCCGGCGAATCTGGCATATCAATCTGCCGGGGATCGCGCCCACGATGACCATTCTGCTCATTCTGAACATCGGCTCCGTTCTTGGCGTCGGCTTCGAGAAGATCTTCCTGATGCAAAATTCGCTGAATATGGAAGCGTCCGACGTCATCGCCACGAACGTATACCGGAGCGGTATACTGGGTGCCCAGTACAGCTTCTCGGCTGCGGTCGGCCTGTTTAACTCCATCGTCAACTTTATCATGCTGATTACCGTAAACCGGATTGCCCGAAAAGTCAGCGAGAACAGCCTATGGTAAGGAGGAGTGATGGCATATGCCGCAAAGCCGCAGTGAACGAATAGCCGGAGTATTTATTTACATTATACTATCATTTATTACGCTCCTTGTGCTCTATCCTTTATTTTTTGTTCTGATTGCTTCCATCAGCGCCCCGGAAACGGTGATGCGGGGGGAAGTATGGTTATGGCCGAAGGAATTGTCGTTTGTCGGTTACGAGCGGTTATTCGCCAATTCGGATCTCATGCGGGGATTCATGAACACGCTGCTGTATACGACGACGGGAACGGCCTTGAATGTACTGATGACGATCGCAGCTGCTTATCCGTTGTCCAGAGCCGATTTTAACGGCCGCGGCATTTTTACGGCGATCATCGTATTCACCATGTTTTTCAGCGGGGGAATGATCCCGAATTACTTGCTGGTGAAGGAACTGGGGATGCTCGATACGATTTGGGCGATCATTATCCCTTCGGCCGTATCCGTGTGGAACATCATTATTATGCGGACCTTCTTCCAGAGTTCCATTCCGAAGGAGATGCAGGAGGCGGCGTTTATCGATGGAGCTTCCAACATGCGGGTGCTATGGCGCATCGTCCTGCCGTTATCCGGTCCGATTCTGGCCGTGATGGTGCTGTTCTATGCCGTGGGCCACTGGAATTCGTATTTCAGCGCGCTGATCTACTTGTCCGACCGCGCGAATTATCCGATGCAGCTGTTCCTGCGCGAAATTCTGGTTCAGGGGCAAATGCAGGAGATGGTGGATATCAGCGACGATTCGCTGGCTCGCAGCCTGATGGATGCGGAGGCGATCAAATATGCGGCGGTCATCGTGACGAATCTGCCGATGCTGCTGCTGTATCCGTTCCTGCAAAAGTATTTTGTGAAGGGTGTTATGATTGGTGCAATTAAAGGTTGATTACGGACAATCGATGAGGGGGATATGAAATTTATGGTGATGAAAAAATGGACTTCGCTTACATTGGCTGCCGTGCTGGCCGCCGGATTGCTGGCCGGTTGTGGAAGCAAGAGCGGGGAGGGCGCAGCCGATAAGGGCGAAACGCCGCAGGCTAATTTTAACGAGACCGGAATGCCGATCGTGAACGAGCCCCTCGACCTTACGTTTTTCACAGGGAAGTCGCCAACGAACGGAAGCAAATTCGAGGAAACCCTTGTATGGAAAACCTACCAGGAAATGTCGAATGTAAATGTGACCTGGAACCTCATTCCATTCGATACGCTGACCGAGAAGCGGAACCTGGCGCTTGCAGGCGGGGATTATCCGGATGTGTTCTATTCCGCAAGGGTCAGCTCCGCCGAATTGACCCGCTATGGGGAACAAGGAGTATTTATACCGCTGAACGATCTGATCGATCAATATGCTCCGAATTTCAAAAAGCTGATGGAGCAGTACCCGGATATTCGGAAAGGATTGACGATGCCGGACGGCAACATCTATTCCCTGCCTTCTTTCTATGATCCTGAACTGCTCTCCATGTTGATCGGCACCCCGATATGGATTAATCAGGAATGGCTCGATCAGCTCGGGATGAAAGAACCGCAAACGACCGAAGAATTCTATGCCTATTTGAAGGCGGTCAAGGAAACCGATCTGAACGGTAACGGACAGCATGACGAGATTCCATTCTCTTCCACAGGCATTACCGGGATCATCGATCATTTGAAAGGTTCTTGGGGACTTGGCACGAGCGGACTTGGCCATAAATTGGTGGATGTCGATCCGGACACTGGGAAATTGCGCTTTACCAAGGCCTTGCCGGAGTACAAGGAAATGCTTCAATTCGTCAACAAGCTGCACCAGGAAGGGCTGCTCGATAAAGAGATCTTCACGATTGAAGGCGGCGCGTTGAATGCGAAAGGGCAGGAGGGCCTGCTCGGTGCCACGATCGTGCCGAATCCGGAAATGGTCATGGGACGCAAAGAATACATCGGGCTCGGGGCGCTTAAGGGACCGCACGGTGACCAGCTCTATTCCCACGTCAAAGTGCCGATGGTTCACGTGGGTGCATTTGCGATTACCGATAAGAACCCGAATCCGGAAGCCACGATCCGCTGGATGGATTATTTCTACGGGGACGAGGGAGCGCAATTCTATTTTATGGGTAAAGAAGGCGAGACTTACACGAAGAATGCGGACGGTCAGCTGGAATATGTAAAAGAGATTACGGAGAATCCTAACGGATTAACGCAGGATCAGGCATTGGCCAAGAATTTCACTTGGCTCGGGGGCAGCTATCCGGGCTTTGTGCGGGAGAAATGGTTCAAAGCTTCGGAGACGCGTCCTAACGCAATGGCCGCTGCCGAAAAAGCAGAGCCGTATGCGGTGAAGGAGATCCTGTACAATTTTAACTTTACATTGGAGGAAACGGACGTCATGACCTCGATCGGTAAAGATATCGAGGATTACGTGAAGGAAATGGAAGCCAAATTCGTGAACGGCTCGGCCTCGTTCAGCCAATGGGAAGAGTATGTGAACACGCTCAACAAGATGGGATTGGACCGATACATGGAAGTTTACCAGGCCGCATATGAGCGCTATCAGGCGGAGTAAACGAAAAATATATAAATCCAGGGCGCGATTCGGGGAGAAACCCGGATCGCGTTTTTTATTCAATTGGTGAAATATCCCGAAAGGGGTGATAAGGTCGTAGCAAGCGTATAACAAACTGGGAAAGCGGCCCGTTCAAGGAAACATCCTTGCTAGCGGACCGCTTTTGTCATGGTTTTAGTCGAGGTGAATCAGAGTTCTTCCACATGGATGGTACAGAACAGCAGGGCGCTCCTGCCAGGCCCCAGCACCTGCATGCCGGTGATTTCCGGATCCATCCCCAGGTTGAAGGCATTGGTAGCGCAAGTATAAGGCTCGGGACATAGATAACCGCTCGCCCCATCGCCATTGTGCAGCACCCAATGCTTGAAGGCGTCATCCGCGCGGTAGGTAACCCTGAGGCCAGCCCCCGGATCGGTTAATACGGCTTCGTTACGGTCTTCCGGCATGGCAAGGAACAGATCATCGAGCGGGAACTGACTGACGGAAATGCCGTCCCGCAGGCCTCTGCTGCGGAAGTCATGAGCGAGCTCCCCGGTCGGCAGCACCCGGTCGTTAAGAACCCATCGTTTCCAGACAGGCGCCCGCAGCGTGCAGCGCTCCTGAGCTTCCGCATCCCCGAAGGGAAAGCGGAAGGTGGTATGATACCCCAATCCCCATGGAAAAGAGTGTTTGCTTTTGTTGCGGATTTCTGCCGTCTGCCTGAACGAAGCGCCGTCAATGCTCATGCGCAGAAGGATCGAGAACTCATGCGGAAATTGCGACATGACCGCAGGGCGGCCTCTCGAAGAGAACACGGTTTCGATCACGGCCCGATTCCCCTTGGTCCAGCAGCGTCCGACTTCCCATGCTTCGTCATGAACAAGTCCGTGCGCATGATTGTGATGCTGCGGCTCATTGATGCGGAATTGATAGGGGCGGCCTTCAAAGGTAAAGCTGCCGTTCTCGATCCGGTTGGGCGGAAATAAGACAGGCATGCCGTATAAGAAGGGTGTCCGCTCATATTCCGTCATGGAAGGCGGCGTGCGCAGCAATTCGGTGTCCGATGGTTTCCAGCGCAGCGAGATGACTCTGCTCCCCCATCCCGGAACCACCGTCATGGATAAGCGATCATTTTCGGCCCTCACTGCAGGCATGTCAAGAAAAGTGCATGATTCAAGCGCTGGGCATGCCTCCATGTCACACCTGCTCAACCTGTCCGCTTAAGACGGAGCGATGGATGGCATGTACCAGCTTGGTATTCAGCAGGCCGGCAGCTGCGCCCGATTCGGGCATCGTATCCAGGCGGATATGATCGACAAAGGAATGGAGCATATAATGGGGCGCCGCGGTATATTGGCCGTTGATGGGCGTGCCGAGCGTATGGACATGACTGTAGACGCTGCCGCCCTTACGGACCATTTGATCGGATAAGTCGACATACAATGCCCCGTCCTCGCCGATGATCTCGACTTTGAAGTCATAGATCAGCGGCATCGATTCGGGCAGCACCCAGCTGGTCGTGAATGTTGCATGCGTGCCATCGTCGAAGGATACGATCGTTTGCATGGAATCGTAGGTGTCGATCCCCATCCCGGCCAATTTCTTCTTCGTCCCTACCGCGTAGACGCTGACCGGCAGAACCCCGCTCTTCAGCCATAAGGCAATATCCGTCGCATGCGGGAATAGGAACCAGCCCGGCGTGGATTCCCCGGCCCATTTCAGCATTTTGGTAGGCACGTAGATGGTGTCATTCAAGCGGGTGTTGATGGTCAGAATATGGCCAATGTCCCCATTCCGGACGGCTTCCTTAACCGCAACGAAAGGAGAATTCCAGCGATTCTCGAATGCGACGAGGCATTTGATGCCCGTTTTCTCTACCGCGGCGTACATTTCCTCGGCCTCCTCTACGGAGGTGGAGAAGGGTTTTTCGACCATGATATGGATGCCTTGCTTAGCCGCGAGCATAACGGGCTTTTTATGCAGGAAATCCGGCGTGGCAATCACGATGGCATCCAAAGCCTCGCTTTCGAGCATATCCTCAACTTGCAAATAGCCGGGAACCCCGTATTTCTCTATGCTCGCGTTCAGGGTAGTTTCATAAGCGTCGCTGACCGCGGCCAGCGACGCATAAGGATTTTGGCTGAGGGTATCGGCGAACATGCTGCCGCGAATCCCCATGCCTACGATTCCGAATTTGATCATTGTAACCCCTCCTTGAATGGTTAGCTTTATTTAACGGCTCCGGCGGTCATTCCGCTGACCAGATGCTTTTGCAGCAGCCAGAACGCAATCACGATCGGAAGCGTGGTTATGACGGAGCCCGCCATGAGGTAATCCCAGTTGACGACATACTGTCCCTGAAAGCTGGCGATGCCGACTGACAGCGTCCATTTGTCGTAATCGCTGATGAACGTCTGGGCAAACATAAACTCGTTCCAGCTGGTTAAGAAAGAGAAGATGCCGGTTACCACGAGTCCGGGAAGCGTGAGCGGGAGCAAAATCCGGATAAAGGTTGTGAAGCGGTTGGCACCGTCAACGCTCGCAGCTTCATCGATGGACTGGGATACGCTGTCGAAGTAGCCCTTCAGCATCCAGGTACAGAACGGTACCGCAAAAGTGGTATAGGCAATGACGAGACCCAGATGGGAGTTCAGCAGATTGTAATCCTTCATGATCAGGTACAGCGGAATAATGAGCAGCGAGCCGGGGAGCATCTGCGTCAACAAGATGATATATCCGAGCGACATCCGTCCCCGGAAACCGAACCGGGACATCGCATAGCCGCCAAAGGCGGAGATGATAAGAGAGAATACCGTCGTTAGCAGCGAGACAAACGCCGTATTGCCGAACCATTTCATAAAGTTGGCGCTGTCGTCCGCATGGGGATTCAGCATGCCCTTGTACCCCTCCCAATGAAGCTCTTGAGGAAGATACGTCAGCGGCGTACTGTAGATTTCGGCCTGAGGCTTCAACGAAGTCAGGATCATCCATAGGAAAGGGGATACGGCAAACAACGAAATGAGAACGGCGCATGCATATACGATGATTTTGCTGATCCCTTTACTCATGACATCTCACCTGCCTTCGTTGCTTTCATGTACATCACGGTGAATACGATGGAGATGGCCAGCAGGATCATCCCCGCAGCGGAAGCCAAACCGAAGTCAAACGATTTGAACCCTGCCCTGTAGATAAAAATGGTCAGTATTTCGGTTACCCGGCTCGGTCCGCCCCCGGTGAGGACGTAGACGATGCCGAAATCCTTGATGGTCCAGATGATCAGCAGCAGGAAGACGATGACGGATACGGGCTTTAACATCGGGAAGGTAATGCTGAGAAACTGGCGCCATTTCGAGGCACCGTCGATTTCCGCCGCTTCGTACAAGCTTTTGGATATGCTCTGCAGACCGGCGAGCAGCATGATGGCGGCGAACGGGAAGCCCTTCCATACATTGACGAACATGGCTGCCCAGAGCGCGGTGTCGGCTTCCCCGAGGAAAGCGACCGGATTGGACAACAGGTTGAGCTTCAGCAGGAGATCGTTGATCACGCCGAATTGGTAATCATACATCAGAATAAATACGAGACAAGCAACGACTTCAGGGACGGCCCATGGGATGATCACCAGCGCTCTTACGAGTCCTCGGCCCTTAAAGGGAATGTTCAGCAGGACGGCCGTACCGATTCCCAGCAGGAAACGCAGAACCACCGTCACGATAATGTATAGAAAGGTAATGCCCAACGATTTCAGGAAATGCCCCGACTGGATGGCGGCTGCATAGTTGTCCAAGCCTACGAAGGGATTGCCTTCGGCAATCGGCTTCGCAACCTTCCAGTACTGCACGCTCATGAGCGCCGATTTCAAAATCGGATAGAGGAGTACAAGAGCAACGGTAATGGCCAGCGGTGCAATAAATAAATAGGCGGCTGTATTTTTTTTGAAATGCCGTTTTTCCTCCAGCCATAATCGCTTGGCCTTCGAAGCTCTCTTCAACGGCAAGGGAGTTTGCCTGCTTGTCACATCCGTTCGCGTTGGATTCATTCCCCCACCTCCTTATGATGTAAGTGCTACCCGGCAGTGGAGCCGGGCAGCTTCAATCGTTTGATGTATTCGAATGCCTCTTAATGCATCGTGTCTTTCATCTGCTCAGCCGCGCTATCCAGCGCCGTCTTGGCGTCTTTCATGCCGACGAACATCTCCTGCGCGGCATTGATCAGAATTTGGGACAGGGAGCCGAGTTCAGGGATGGGCGGGTCCATCACGGCCGGGGCGTATACATTCTCCTGGAAATCGAAGAATTGGGCAGCCAGCGGATTCTCCGTTTTGTATTCTTCGGATTCGGCGTATTCCTTGCTGCTCGGGATCATGCCGGAACCGGCAATAATTTGCTGCGCTTCCCGGGAGGTCATCCATTCAAGGAACTCCCAAGCTTCGTCAGGATGCTTGCTGTCTTTGGAAATCATCGACACGATCGGATAATTGTGCGGGTTCGGTTTATAGGTTTGGCCTTCGTATACGACGGAAGGCTGCGGCATGAGCCCCAGGTCGTTCATTAAAGCTTCATCGCGTTCTTTGGTCATGCCGATAAACCAGGGACCATCCATCATCATGCCGGCCTGGCCGTTCCAGAACATCTCGCGGCTGACCTTCTTGTCGCGGGTTCCCGGAGGCGTGGCCTGCGGGTTCTTGATCAGATCCTGCCACCACTCCGCTGCCCAAACGTTTGGTGCGGAATTGACGTTAATCCGGTCGGCCTCGTAAGGGCCAGCTTCGCCGTCCGGGAAGTAAATGCCTCCCGATACGGGACGAGCGAGCAGCCGGTACCATTCCGAGGCGATAAAGGGATGGGTGCCGATGACGCTGGAGAACCCGTATTGTCCGTCTTTAACACCGCCAAGCTGTATGGCGGCTTCTTTGAAATCATCCATCGTTTGAATGGAGGCCGGATCGATTCCGGCGGCTTCAAACATCGATTTGCTGTAGAAAATGCCGGTTGATCCCCATGCGTAATTGGATAAGGCATAATAAGAGCCGTCCACCTTGCTCAGTTCCTGTCCGACAAGCTTGTCCTCAAGTCCGCTCGCTTGAATCTTCTCGTCGAGATTCACGAAGGTGCCCCCGCTCTGCAGCGCATTATAAGTGGCGATATTCTCCGGGTATACCTGAACGATGTCGCCCTGCGTACCTGCCAGAATCTCGGTGGTCAGTTTATCCCAGTAATTCTCGTAGTCTGTTCCATGAACTTTGATGGTGACGTTTGGGTGGGTTTCATTGTATTTGGCAATGAGTGCATCGATTGCCTTCTTATGAGGTTCTTCGGCGTATACCGACGTCTCGAACGAGATCGTAATTGGATCGCCGTCGGACGGGGCGTTGCTTGCGGAGGCCGGTTCCTTGCCACCCGAGCAGGCGCTTAATACGGTTGATAACGTAACGGCTGCAGCGATCAGCGCCGTCCATCCCTTTTTCTTTCTGTTTCTGTCTACCATTGCTAGTTCATCCCCTTCTGGTTTTTTGGTTATGGTGGAAAGCGCGGTGAGGCGCCGTTCCTTGCCCTTAATAAAAACACCTGCTGCCAGGCCAGACAACAAACACTTTTCACTTAACAAACCGAAAGGCGAATCTAGTGTTAGTGTAAACGTTACCGCGATGGCAATTTAAATAACACTGGAAAATGTATGTAATATAAATCACAAAAAACTTTTCTCTACCCGGAACTATTTTCTACTTTGCGCCCGATGGGAATGGCTGCGCGGGCAGGAGCCACTACGGATAAACGGGAAAAGGCCGAGGGACCATATTATGTCCTTCTCGACCTTCGTTTGATGTTTAGGTTCTGCGCCGTTTTATTTGCCTTTGCGGTAATCCATCGGGGGGACGCCGGTAATTTTTTTGAAAGTCCTGGCAAATGAAATCGGGCTGCTGTAACCGACCCTCTCCGTAATTTCCTGTACAGACAATGCGCTTTCCGTGAGGAGCCGTTTCGCTTCCTGAATTCGTAAATCAATCAAAAAGTCCACGAATTTCAAGCCGTACTCTTCCTTGAACAATCTGCTCAAATATTTGCCGCTGATCCCGAACTTGTCCTGCAGGTAATCAAGGGATAGTTCCGCCTTCGTATAATGCTTTTCAATATAGGCCTTAACCTCTTGGACGAGGTTTCCCTGGCTTCGCAGATTCCGCTGCGTATCCAGCCGTTCGGCAAATTGCTCCAGAAGCTGAAGCACCATCTGCGTCCAATCCTCCGGCAGGTCGATTTCTTTTTGAACCTGGTCGAGTGCCGGCATCGTTTCTGTTTTCCAGAGCAGGTAGTATTCGTCGTTCATTCCGGAAGCCGTTTTGTTCAGATGATAGGTCAGGTAATGCAGCACGCTGCTTGCGCCCCGGCGCGATATGCCTTCTTCCAGCATGTTCTGAAAGAGCGCCTGCATATCCGTCTTCCACTTGGCTTCTTGGAGTCGGAAGGCGTCAACGATCCGGTCAACCTTTTGAAAATAATGAAAACTATGATCCTTCGATAAGGGATCGGACGAATAAGGAATGATCATGGCACTTCGATTGACGGGCTTCGTTTGCAGGGCATCCAATGCCTCATGGTATGAATCATGCAGATTGTCCGGATGCTCGACCGGCTCCCCGAGGCCGACGGATAAGGTGAACGATAAGGCATCGGCAAATCGGCGCTGGCATTCTTCCGCGAAGGAGAGTGCCTCGAATGCCAGCTTCTCCGCTTCTGGCGATATGACCAGAATGCAAGCAAGCTGGTGCAAGGATACCCAGAGCAGCTTCACCTCGCAGGCATGATCCGACGCCGCTTCCAGGATGATGGTTTCGATGGCTTTTTGCTGAGTGCCATGCTGCATCTGACCGTAATTTGCGCTCCACTCGGAACGGTGATCCACTTCCAGGACAAAAACCAGCTGCTTGCCAAACAGCACGGGCAGGCCATGCTTGGCCGATTCCTTCTCCCATTCCTTCAAATCGAAGGAACGCGTCCCTTCCAGCAACTCATACACGAAAAAATTTTGCTGGGCCTTCAAATCCTCCTCGAACTGAAGCTGGAATCTTGCGTTCTGATCAATCATGTTTTGCAATTTAGAATTGATGAACGTAAATTCGTTTTTATGGATTTCCTCCGGGGCGTCCTCCTTGGAGGATAGCTGCTGCAGCTGGTTGACCAGGCGCTGAATGGGCCTGTAATTTTGCAGCGTCACGTAGACGATCCAGGCGACCGAAACGGCACAGAGAAGCAAACCGGCAATAAACCAAATATTCGATAGGCTGATGATGAAATTGAAGGTATCCGCTCCTTGAACGCTGCTAACGATGCGCCAGCCCGTATAGTCGGAATTCGCTTCCGACTGAAGGGCGCCGTTGCTGGTTCCGCTCCTGCTGACGGAAGTCTCCGATTTTGCCATATCGAACACGCTGTTCCCTTGTGTATCATATAGGCTTAGTATGCGGGAAGACGGGTCGTGCATTTGAAGAAGCATTCCCTGCAGGGCGTCAGCGCTTACATTAACGACGATTAACCCATGATGCTTGGAGAAGATGGAAACGCTGCGCGTCAATGAGACGACGGGGACCCCTTTGTCGGACGGAAGCTCCTTATACAGCCTGGTATCCGACCAATGGCTGTTGGGTGCTTCCAGCTTGGAGCGGATGAAGGCGTTATCGGCATATTGATCCAAGGAATAGCTTGTGCTTTCATTGAGGACTTGATTATGATCCGCTTGAACCATGTAAATGGAATGAATCAGAGGATTGGTCATTTTTAAATCGCGCAATAGATTCATCACGTCCACCTGAAGGGGCAGATTCTTTTCCGTGCTTCTGGAGAAAAAGGAGATGACCTTTCGATTGCGCAGCATCTCAAGCGAAATTTTCTGATCCAGGGAAGACAACGACGTATCGATCATCAGCATCGCTTGCTGGGTTACGAAAGCATTGGAACGCTCGGCATCCTTTCGGTTGCTTTCGCTCAATGATTGAAAAAAGACGAAAAATAAAAAGGCGGGGACGATCAGAAAAGCAGGGATATACAGCATAAGCATCCGCGTAAACCAGTTACGATTCATGTTGGTTCCTCTTTCCTAGGCAAACATAAATGATATGCACACGTTATGGCCTTCGAATAGTCATGAATAGATCTTCGGCTGTTATTCTTGTGAAGTGTTTGTGTTACAAATAGCAATTCTTTATGTTAGTTTATCAGACATCATGTCGATTTGACTACAATATTGTCGGAAATGTGACAAAGAAACATGATGTATGGTAGATTTTTCCATTAAACATGATAAAATTCAAGAAACGGTTCAACCGAAGACTTGCGTTGTATATCCGACATGCTAATCGATAGAAAATGGAGGAGGACGCAGCCAATGGAGCCAAAGACAACTTTCAGCGATATTCCCAAAGGATTCGCGGCGTGGTTTTTTAAGCAGAGGCGCAGATATACGTCAAACAAGAAGATCGAATGGATGGTTGAGCGGCTGTTCCAAGGTCTTCTTATCGTTTGGGGGATCATTCTCATTCGGTGGTTCATCCTGATCACGATTGCAACATTGCGGCATTTCGGGGTTTTTGATTGAAGGGGTGAGATGATCCGAGGCTGGCGCATGTTATAAGCAGACCGAAATACATATGGAAGAAAAGAATAAGGAAGCCGCCAGCTCGAATGCAGCTGCTGCTCTGGGAAGCCCGACTTGGAGGTCGAGGCTTTTTTTTGCTGCTCGGAGCCATTTTACATAAACCGCGACTGATGTTGAGCATCCGTTAACACTTCCTCCTTACACTTGAATGTAAATAAGGTAGAAGAGGGGATATGGAGTTGAAGCATAAAAGCATGAAAGTAGTCTCGCTGTTGATGGCAGCGGAAATCACGATGGCCTCTCTATTTTCGGGGGGCAGCGTGAATGCTGGCGAGGGGCAGGAATTGCTCCAGACCGCCAGCATGGAGACGACATCACAAGATGCAGCTATAGCTGCCGTGGATTTGGGCATTACCGATATGATCTTTCCGGATGCATATGCGGATGAGCCGTATGCGGTCACCGTAGAGGTATATGGTGGACAAGCGCCGTATACGTTCTCCGCGACAGGTTTACCGGCAGGCTTGACCCTTGCGTCCGATACGGGAGCCATTTCAGGTACGCCTGCGGCTGGCCAAGAGGGCGAGCATACGGTTGAGGTAACGGTACAGGATAGTGCAGCCTTACCTGCTACGGCCCAGTCGGTTGTGAAATTGCAAATATTGGGCAAGCGTCCCGCACCTGTGGCCGACAAGCTGGCCATGAAGATGATCGGACATTATTCCGTAGGTACTTCCAACAAGGATGGCGGCGTAGCGGAGATTGTAAAATACAACAAAGATAACGGGAAGCTCTATTTGGTTAACGGATCGACCCAGCCGGCCAGTCTCGAAATCGTGTCTCTAGGCGCCGATGGCAGCTTGGTTAAGGACAAGCAGATCCATGTAGAAGATTTGGCGAACACGGGCGGTTTCCTGTATGGAGACTTGACCAGCGTGGATATCAACACCAAGACGAAGCAGGTCGTGGTTGCCGTTCAGGAGCAGGATCATACGAAAGCCGGCAAGGTCCTGGTGCTCGACTATGACGGCGGTTTGATCGGATCTTATGAAACAGGCGTTCAGCCGGATATGGTCAAGTACACGTCCGATGGCCGTTATATCCTGACGGCGGATGAAGGCGAGCCCCGCACGGAGACCGCACCGGATCCGGAAGGAAGCATCACGATTATCGATACTTTGGCTGGCGAAGTAAGCCATTTGAAGTTCGATGACCCGTCGATCATTGACGATCGGGTGCATATTCGCGGGAATGTAGAAGCGGACGGCCAAATTCGCAGCACCGGAACGAAAAACGATGCCGTCCATGATCTGGAGCCCGAATACATCGCATTGTCGGAGGACGAGCTGACAGCGTACGTGGCCCTGCAGGAAAACAATGCGATAGCCGTGGTCGATATCGCCTCGAAGCGGGTTCAATCGGTCCGGGGACTCGGATATAAGGATTTCAATCAACCGGAAAATCAGCTCGACCTCCTGAAGGATGGACAAATCAAGTTTGAGAATGTTCCTTTTTACGGCATGTATATGCCGGACGGAATTGCGACCTACAGCGTGAACGGGCAGCAGTATATTCTGTCCGCGAACGAAGGGGACGCTACCGGCTGGGATGACCGAAGCAATGAAAGCGACATCGGCAAAATGAAATCCAATCTGGATCCATCGTCGCCGGCAGCCCAATTCCTGGCTGGCAAAGGGACAACCTATGACAAGGTTGAAGTTGCGAGCGATATGGGCAATGAAGGGCTGTATCTGTATGGGGGGCGTTCCTTCTCCATCTGGAATGCGGCGGATTTGTCCCAGACATACGACAGCGGCAGTGATTTTGAGAAGATTACGGCGGAGCGCTTGCCGAATCATTTCAATGCAAGCAATGACAAAACCGATCTGGACAGCCGCAGCGCCAAGAAAGGCCCGGAGCCGGAATATGTTGCCGTGGGCAAGGTCGGACAGAAGACGCTGGCTTTTGTCGGACTGGAGCGCATTGGCGGCGTCATGACCTATGACGTAACGGATCCGGCCGCGCCGGCGTTCCTGAACTACTTCAACTCGCGGGATTTCAACGGAGGCATCCAATCGGATTCCGGACCGGAGGGACTGGACTTTATTCCGGCTTCGGACAGCAAAACAGGACGCCCGCTGCTGCTGGTTGCGAATGAAGTTAGCGGAACGGTGGTGCTGCTGGAGCTTCAGGTGACCAAAATTACGGTGGATAAGCCATCGCTCACGTTGAAAACGGGCGGGTCCCCGGAACCGTTGCAAGCAAGCGTTGAGCCCGTTCAGGGCGGATCGGCCGAGCTGGCTTGGCGTTCCTCCGACGAAACGGTAGCCGCCGTGGACCAAAACGGCCTGGTTACGCCGGTATCCGCAGGAGAAGCCGTGATCACCGTCCTGAGCAAGGATGGCTACGGTTCGGCGGAAGTATCGGTTAACGTAACGGACGGTTCGCCGGATGGAGAACCGTGGAAGTTAACGGTGATGCATACCAACGATACCCATGCGCATCTGGCGGAAGTGGCCAGACGGGCTACGCTGGTTCAGGAGATCCGCAGCGAAGGCGGAAACAGCCTGCTGCTGGATGCTGGGGACGTCTTTTCCGGCGATCTGTATTTCACCAAATGGTTTGGGCTGGCTGATCTGGCCTTCATGAACTATATGGGGTATGACGCGATGACGTTCGGTAATCATGAATTCGATCAAGGCACCAAGACGCTTGCGGATTTCGTGAGCAAGGCGCATTTCCCGCTCGTCAGCGCGAACGTGGATCTTAGCCGCGACGCTAACATTTCACATTTGATTAACAAGCCGGCGGTTATCGATACCGATCAGCCCAAGACGATGGCAAATAGCGGGGTATACCCATACGTGATACTGCTGGTTGACGGCCAGAAGGTCGGGGTGTTCGGTTTAACGACCGAAGATACCGCGGAAACCTCCAGCCCGGGTAAAGACGTGGTCTTCCGTGACGCGGTGAACTCGGCTCAGGCTACCGTTGAGGCGATGGAGAAGGAGGGGCTGGACAAGATCATCGCCCTGTCCCATCTAGGGTACGCCAAAGATCTGGCGCTGGCCGAAGCCGTCGAAGGCATCGACCTCATCGTCGGAGGTCATACCCATACGACGCTAAACGCGCCGGAAGTGGTGACGGACAGTCAGCATCATACCCCTACCGTCATCGTTCAAGCGAATGAATGGGGCAAGTTCCTCGGCCGGGTAGATCTGCAGTTTGATAAAAACGGCGTCGTTCTCGTGGGAGACGGCGAACTTGGCGGGAAGCTGATCCCGGTAGACAACACGGTCCAGGAAGACACGCAAGCGAAGGATATGCTGGCTCCTTACAAAGCGGAATTGGAAGAACTGATGAAGCAGGTTATCGGCATTGCCGGAGTCGAGCTTGACGGCAAACGCGAGAATGTCCGCTCCAAGGAGACGAACCTGGGCAATCTGATTGCCGACGGCATGCTGGTTAAAGCCAAAGAGCTGAAAAACGCCGATATTGCCCTCACGAATGGCGGAGGCATCCGCGCCGCGATTGATGAAGGCGATATTACGATGGGCGAGCTGCGTACGGTGATGCCTTTCGGAAATACGCTGTTTGTTATGGACGTCACCGGACAGCAGCTGAAAGACGGGCTGGAAAACGGAATAAGCGGTGCCAAACTGGCGGATCTGCCAGGGAAGTTCCCGCAAATCGCCGGGATGAAATTCAAGTGGGATCCTAGCGCACCGGCAGGAGATAAAGTGTTCGACGTACAGATCATGAAAGACGGAAGCTACAAACCTCTGGTATTGACCGAAACGTACCGGATGGCAACGAACAGTTTTGTAGCCAAGGGCGGAGATGGATACAAATCCTTTGCCGATGCGATTGCCGAAGGGAAATACAACGAGGATCTGGGTTACCCGGATTATGAAATTTTCATGGAATATGTGAACAAGCTGGGCGGTAAGGTGTCGCCGAAGGTCGAGGGCCGAATTACGGAGCAGAAGAAGCCGGCAAATCCTGGCGACGGCTCTTCTCCTGGATCGGGATCAGGCGGTTCGGGAGGCGGTTCGGTAACGCTGCCGACAACGCAGCCTAATCCTCCTTCCACGGGCGGTAATACCTCCGAGCCGAACGTGATGACAGGCAATAGTTTGAATATTAGCGCCGCTGCGGGCGGAACGATGGACCGCATTACGGTAAAGGAAGAGGCGTGGAAAAAGGCCTTGACCGAATTATCCGCGAACGGGCAGCAGGAACTGATTATTCGGGCTCCTGAACTGAACCGTGCCGCGGAGCTGTCCCTTCCGGCAGCAGGCCTGAAGCAGGCCATGGAACGGAATCCGAAGGCAACCCTGGTGCTGGAGACCGCACTTGGAGCCTTCCGTCTTCCGATAACGGCTCTGCCTCTGGATGAGGCTCTGGAGACGGCACAAGGGTCCGGCGGCATCGAGGTGAAGGTGTCGGTGGCTCCGGCAGCAGGCAAGGTAGCGGACGCTATGACAAGCAAGGCCTCTTCCATGGGCGCCTCGTTGGCAGCGAATGGAGGACTGCGGTTCGGCGCAGCGGTTGGAGCGCCTGGCGCAGAACAGGAACTGAAGGATTTCGGGAAGCGCGTCATCAGCCGTATCATGCCGCTGCCGGCAGGGATGAATCCGGATTCGCTTGCTGCCGTCATTTATGACGAAGCGGCGGGGACTTTCCGGTTTGTACCGGCCGTAAGGACGACATGGAACGGTAAAGCGGCGATCGAAGTCAAGCATGCCGGAAACGGCGTTTATGCGCTGCTGCAATACAAGAAGACGTTTGCGGATCTTGACGGCCACTGGGCGCAATCGGAAATCGAATCCATGGCTTCCAAGCTGCTCGTGAACGGAGTCAACGCGGACTCCTATGCACCGGGCAAGGCGATCACGCGAGCTGAATTTACGGCCATGCTCGTCCGTGCGATGGGGCTCAGCCCGGTCATCGAGAGCGGTGCATTCAAGGATGTTCAGGATCATTCCGCGTATGCCGGCGAGATTGGCGCAGCCTCGCGCTACGGCTTGATCGAGGGCGGCAACGGCGGTGCCTTCTCGCCGAATGCCAGCATGACCCGAGCGGAGATGGCTGTAATGATCACCCGGGCCATGGAGGCGGTGAATCCGGCAGATCTATCGAATCAGGGTGCGAATGCCGCTGCCGGATTCAAGGATCAGGCATCCATCCCGGCATGGGCGGCGGCCCATGTGGCCAGTCTTACTAAGCAAGGCATCGTACAGGGTGACAACAACGGCAATTTCGGAGCACTCGATGCGGTCACGCGTGCGCAAGCAGCACTCGTGCTGAAGCGTACTTTGGCAGCGTTGGAGTTTATGAGCTAATCGAAGCGGGATAGCATTTCATGCGATTAGACCGTTCTTAAGGTGGATTGAAACCTTGAGGGCGGTCTTTTTGCATACTCAGGCAGATGACGATCGGTTAAAGCCAAGCGATCAGGCATCCATGCATTTAATAAGGGTTAGAAATAACGACCTGTTAACGATCTGACAAGGATGTGAGTTCATGCGCATTGAATCTGAACATACATATTTGGAAGTGGAAGCAAAGCATTGCTGAGTGAGACGAAGCAATCGGAGGAAGCAGCTGCGGAGAGTGTTCTCGGCTGGTATCTAAGCCTTATGGGAACGGAGTGAGCCTTAATACCGAGGAAGCGCTGGAGCTGCTGAATCTTCGGGCAGGAGCGGCTGCTGTTCAAGGCAGAAGGTATTCGAGATAAACGCGAGAAGATGGTAAAAAATCACGCTGGTAACAAATTGATACTTGCTGTATAATTCTCAGTAAGTATTGGATGAACGTGAGATTTTTCATTGTATTCAAGTCTAATTTCGTTTATTTTGAAAATAGATGTATTTACATGAAAGGGTTCATGTTATAATTTCAATATAACAACTAAGTTTATAGGAATTATCGGTCAATCAGTTTGATGGCACGACCAAAATAAAACATGAATATGGATCTTCGGGGTAAGGTGAAATTCCTGACCGGCGGTGATGGTTCGTTCCTTCGCGAATGAACCAAGCCCGCGACTCTCTGCGTTCTGTAGCCAACATGAATGCAGCGACTGACTTGGTGCAATTCCAAGGCCGACGGTAAAGTCCGGATGGGAGAAGATCAAAGATGAGTTTGCCGTGAATGCGAATATTCCATTTTGGCGCAGGCTTATTTGATCAGCCCCCGTATACGTCGGCCATGCCGATGACGGGGGCTTTCTGCTAGTAAGACCTCCGTATTCAAGACAGGAGAGGGCAAGATGAGTAATATGAATACCGGGATCAAGGTGAAACCTTATGGTTCCGACACACAGGCAAGTCGACGTTTTAAAGGAGGGTTCTGGCTCGTTGTTTTGGGGGCCGCCCTGTGGGGCGTTGACCCGTTATTTCGGGTCATTCTGCTCAAGAATCTGACTTCGGCTCAGATCGTTTTGCTCGAACATATCATTATTTCCTTGATTGCGATTCCTGTATTGTGGAAGAACCGGGAGGAACTTAAGAGCCTGGGCTGGAATCATGTCGGCGCACTGCTGTTTATATCCTGGGGCGGTTCGGCATTGGCTACCGTATTGTTCACGATGGGGCTGTCGAGCGGCAATCTGAATGCCGTCCTGCTGCTGCAGAAGCTGCAGCCGCTGTTTGCCATCATTCTGGCCAGCCTGCTTCTGAAAGAGAAGCTTCCGCGCCATTTTGGAATCCTGCTTATCATCGCTTTGGCAGGCACGTATTTGCTCACCTTCGGCTTAACCCTGCCGATCGGCCATTGGAACGAGTTTGTTCAAGTCGGCAGCCTCCTGTCCTTAGGCGCAGCAGCCTTATGGGGCGGCTCAACGGTCATGGGACGCTTGATGGTAGGCAAACTGAAGTATGAGACGGTAACCTCGCTTCGTTTCGTGCTCGCGCTGCCGCTCCTGACCGTCATTACTTGGAGCGAAGGGGCAGCTTGGAATATGCCGGCATGGGGCACAGGCGCCTTTGCCTTGGTATCGCTGAACCTGATCGGGCAGGCACTGCTGCCGGGTCTGCTGAGCTTGCTGGTGTACTATAAAGGGCTGACCACGACCAAAGCCTCTGTCGCAACGCTGGCTGAATTGAGTTTTCCCATGGTGGGCGTGCTCATCAACTGGATTGTATTCCAGCAAATCGTGACAGGGCCTCAGCTCCTAGGATTCCTGCTGATTTGGATCGTGCTGTTCATCATATCGAGACAGCAATCCGAGGCTTCTCCGCAATTGCAATAAAATCATACGTTTGTAGAAAAAGCCGATCCGATGGGGTCGGCTTTTTTTGCCGTTACTCCAAGCAAAGCTACTCCAATCCGTTTGCATGGCGAAACGATTATTTTTTCAAAAGATGTGTAGGGTTTCCGGAATTAAAGGTGTCTTATATAGTAGCACGGGATTTGTGGCTTGGTTCTACCAACAGAGATGATTATATAAGAGGGGGAGGATCCCATGGAGGATCAGACATTGCTGGATGGGCTGGCGAGGAAAGATCCGCGATGTTTTGAAACATTGGTTGACCGCTATTCACGCTACATAGCCGCGGTGGTTGCTAAGGTGGCAGGAGGGCGGTTTAATTCCTTCGATGTGGAGGAGATCACCGGGGACGTGCTGGTCAAGCTGTGGACAGACGGGCCCAAAATCATGCTGCGCGGAGATAGTCTCAAGCCTTATCTGGCCATAGCCGCGCGTAATCATACCTTGAATGCCTTGCGAAAGAGGCAGCGGGTCATTGAATCCGAATTGGAAGATGACGCCGTTTCTTGTCCCTCTGCGGAGGCACTGGCTATTCTACGGCAGGAGAAGGAAACGATAAGCGGCATGGTACAGGGGATGGGCGAACCGGATCGCGAAATATTCATCCGCAGGTACTTCTATTTAGAGAAAGTCCGCGATATTGCAAGCCGGCTGAATATGCAGGAGAAAGCCGTCACCGCCCGGATCCGCCGGGCAAGGGACAAACTGCGCATCCATTATGAAACCGAGAATCCGTAGGATTTCTATAAAGACCGTGTCTATAGGAGTGAAGCTTCAAATCGATTGCGAAAGGGGATGGATGCATGTGAAGCGGCGAATTGTAGATATCATGGCCAATATCGACAATCAGGAGCTGGAGGACCTCCTCCTTACGGAGGAAGAGGAACGCGAGTTGACGCAGCAGATCAGTATGGAACGGATCAAGAACCGAGCGATGAACCGTATTCAAGAGGAGGAAACGATGGTGTTTAAAAACAGGAAAGTGAAAAAATATAAAGCCAGTATCGTTATCGCTGCCGCGATGATTATGATACTTAGCACGACCGCTTTTGCGAGCCAATACATGGATAGCTTGAAGCAGTTCTTCGGTCAATCCGCGTCGATTGCGGAAGACGAACGGTCACCTATACAAGGGACGGATACAGCATCCGGGGTAACCATGAATGTTGAAGAAGGGGTTTATGTCGGCAACAGCGGTTATTTGGTGGTCAGTTTCACGAAAGAGGACGGCATGCCATTCCCCGAGGGTGCTTCGATCCCCCTACTTGAACTGAAAACGGAGCAGAGTGTGAATTATATGGTGGGGCAGCAGCTTCTTGACGACAACAAAAAGCTTGTCGGCGTGTTTGAGTTGGATGCGATGAATGACCTCGAGGGACTGAAGGCACGGATCACAGCCGATCGAATCATGTCAGCGGACAACGCCCAAGCCGTTGAAGGCCCTTGGAATGTGCAATTCACCATTTCTCCGGGCAAGCAAAGAGAACAGAGTTTGAATCTGGCAATTGATGAGGGTAAGGAAGCACTGTCTCTCCACACCATTAGTGTTTCATCCATCGGTGTAGCCATCGAAGGCAAGCGTACCGACGGTGAGCTGGATAAACTGCCGGACTATACGCCGGAGGTTAAGGTCATCGCCGCGGACGGATCGGAATTGAAGCTTCACGCCAGCTCGACAAGCACCACGAAGAGCGGATTTCAGTGGCTGTATAATCTGGACAGCAAGAATAACCTCGTATTTCTGGGGGATATGGACATCAAAAGCGTCAGCATTGACGGCAACGTGACGGAGCTGAAATAAATATAAAGCCGGCATGGGGAAACCATAAAGGGGCAGAAGCGAAGGCTTCTGCCCCTTATCCATGATGAATACCTCGGGCAGCAATGGAACCCGAAAACCGTGAAGCAGCAGGCCATAGCCTGAATGCTCACGGTTTTTTTGCAGCTTGGGATCCGAATTTTATACATGAGAAAAAAATGTATTGAAATTGAAGAAAACGTCCATTACAATGAAACCAATTACCATACTAGTTATACTAGTATACAAAATTACGACTCTCTACATAAGTGAAAGCAGCAGCGGGACCTATTGAATCTAACGCTCCAAATGAGGGAGTCTATTCTTTAAGCCAAATATGTAAGCGCTTAATTGCACAAGCTGGTGGACGAAGGACTGCTGGACAAAGAGAGCTTTACCCAGGATGACGATCAGGCCGTGCAAAAATTCGTGACCGGCAAATCCTTCATCATCAACGGCAACTCCCAGACCGTGGTCCAGCACCGCACCGATATGGACAAAACGCTGGGCGAAGGCAAGTATGCCATCAGCAAAATCACGGTTCCCGGCGGACCGGCCGGCCAGCCGATGTCCGGCAGCCGACTCGAGAACGGGGTCATGATCTCATCCAAAGTGAAGGAGAGCGAGCATTTCAAAGCCATTCTGCAGTTTATCGACTGGCTCTATTACAGCGACGAAGGACAGGAATTCGCGAAGTGGGGCGTCGAAGGCGTAACGTATACGAAGGAAGGCGGCGTACGCAAGCTGATGGACGACATCAACTACAACGGACTGAATCCGAAGGGCACGAAGGATCTGCGGATCGAGCACGGCTTCTCGGGCGGCGTGTTCGCTTACGGCGGCACGACCGAGCTGCTGCAATCCATGTTTAGCGAGGAAGAGCAGCAGTTCCAGAAGAGCATGAGCGAAACAAAAACGGTTGTGAAGCCGGAGCCGCCGATTCCATACTCGGTAGAAGAGCGCGAGCGAGTGACGCTTTTGAGCACGCCGCTGAAGGACTACACGGATCAGAACACGCTGAAGTTCATTCTAGGCGACCGCGATCTCGCCGAGTACGACAAGTTCGTGCAAGAGCTGGATAGCCAGGGCGTGGGGCAATACCTGGAGATTGCGAATAAAACGTATAAAAAATATAAAGAGCAACCATAACCAACGGATCGACAGGCTGCCGTTTCTTGATGGAAGGGCAGCCTGTTTTTCGGTTCGGCCGTTTGCGTTGGTTCCCAAGGAGGGCATTCCAGATTGCGAGTCACCGTTCAAGACATCATCAACCGCTTAACAGAGCCCGCAGCATTTCTTGAATCCAAGGTGGACAGGGTTACGGCAGGAAGCGCCGAAGCGGTGGTCCACGGCATTGCCGTCACGTTTGCGGCATCGTATTCGGTTCTGCAGAGAGCGATCGAAGTTGGGGCCAACCTTGTCATTACCCATGAAGGAGCGTTTTACAGCCATCAGGAGGAGGGATATGAGGGGGTGGAGGCGAGTCCTGTCTTTCAGGATAAACTCCGCTTGATGGAGTCCGGGGATCTGACGATTTACCGGTTCCATGATGCGCCTCACCGATACGTTCCCGATATCATGACGCAAGGACTGGTTCAGGCGCTGGATTGGGAAGTTTATGTCGATAAGCATCTTAAGGCAGCGGCCATTGTCACGCTGCCGGAAGAGATGAGCCTGCCGGATATTGCGGAGCATGTAAAAAGAAAGCTGAATCTTCCTTACCTTCGTTATGTCGGTAATCGAAGCAGCATATGCTCCAGAATCGGCATAACCGTGGGCTATCGCGGCGGCGGCGCGCATGCCATTCCCCTCTGCCTGAAGGAGTCGCTGGATCTTCTCATCGCAGGGGAAGGTCCGGAATGGGAGACGCCTGAATACATGGGCGATGCGGCGGCGCAGGGCAGGGGCCCGTCCCTGCTTCTGCTCGGCCATGCTGCCAGCGAGGAGCCCGGCATGGCCTGCGTGGCCGATAGGCTGCGGGAGTTTTTTCCGGGGATTCCTATACATTATATACCGTCCGGGCCTTTGATTCGGGTAATATAGAGGGAAGGGTAACTTTAAGCAAAGAGAACATAGAGCATTTAAGAAAGAGGTAGCGATATATATGTCAACAGAGCAAAAGATTAAAGGCTCTACCAGAGAGTATTCTTATCAGCTATTGAAGGATCGGATATTTCATCTGGAGCTGGAGCCGGGTACGAAAATCTCGGAAAAAGAAATTGCGGATGAATTGAACGTCAGCCGGACACCGGTCCGGGAAGCGTTCATGAAGCTTGCGGAGGAAGAACTGCTGGACATCATTCCGCAAAGCGGGACGATCGTATCCCGTATTAATCTTCGGCATGTTGAGGAAGGCCGATTTATCAGGGAGAAGATCGAGAAGGAAATCGTGGCCCTCGCCTGCGGTTCTTTTCCCGAAGAGTTCCGCTTCCGCCTGGAAACCAATATTGCGCTGCAGGACGTGTGCGCGGGCAACCATAACTTCTATAAGCTGTTTGAGCTGGACGAGGAGTTCCACCAAATTCTGTTTGAGGGGACGGGCAAAGAACGGACCTGGAAGATGCTGCAGCAATTGAACATTCATTTCAACCGTCTGCGGCTGCTTCGCCTGTCCAAGGACTCCAACTGGGAGAATATCATCTCGCAGCATAAAGAAATGTATCAGTTGATCGTCAATCGGCAGGCGGAGCAAGCCATGAATGTGATGGAGCGTCATCTGCGCCTCGTCGTTGTGGAGCAGGATATTTTGCGAGAGAAGTATCCGCATTATTTCATCTAACCATCGATATACATTCATCATTCAAAAATAATGGCCCGCAGGAGAGTCGCCCGGGAATCAAGCGACCTGCCTTGCGGGCCATTTTTCATTAAATCGATCTGCGGATGACACGGTCCAGAATTTGGGCCACGTGGGATGGCCCCTGGGCCAGATCCTGCTTGTCGAGGGTTACCCAGGAGTGCTGTTCATCCATATCGAGCGAACGCTGGAGCCAGCCTGAAACGCCTCTGCCTCTCCGGTCGACTTCGACCAGGATGGAAATCCCCTCCTGCTCCGGATAGAGAATCAATTCAAGCTCTTTGATATGACCGGCATAGGATGAGCCGGGATAAAATTCAATTTCCTGCACGAATGGAACACCTTGGCCGAGCCGCGGATGATATTCGCATGTTGCTATTTTGAAGCTGAAGCCAAGCGATTCGACGGCATCGAACACAATGGATGCGTCCTCGTTCGGTTCGACGTCGATGAAATCGCGGTCCTTCGGATCGATGGCATTATCGATATCGAGTCCGGTGTGGATCCAGACCGGCTGCCGCGAAATGGTGAGCGGCGTTTCCAGCGGCAAAGGAAAGGCGAACGGAATTTCCTGCTGATCGCCAGGCTTCAACGTGAGGCGGCTTGAGACGTTGACTTTTGCAATGGTATAGGATTCTATGTATTTCTTGTCGTCGCTTTCCCTGGTATATTCCGTCATCAATTTCAAATAGATGCGGTCGACCGTCTGCTCTACGTTGCCTCCCTTAATGTGAATGATTCCGCGTACTTCTTCACCCGGATAATAGGAGGATTTTTCGAGGTGCGTATCGATCTGGGCGGCTCCAATTCCTACACTGGCTAGCATTTTGTTAAAAAACGACATAAAAGATACCTCCATAAGAGAATGTATGATAATGGAATTATACGCTGGAGGATCGTCTCTGGTTTCCATATCGAAAAAATATTTTTTGCGGTTTTTTGCGGAGCCAAGATGTTGGCGTCAATGAAGCGAAAGAATCCCCGTACGACACCGGGAAAAAGTACATGGCTCGTTCGCATTCGCGGGTCCGGCATGGTATATTGGACACGATACCATTAAGGATGGAGCAATCAAGGCATGAGTGAACAACGGCGTTCCGGACAAGGAACCAACAACAGCAAATCAGCGGCATACGGGAAGAAGCCTGGTGAGCGGACTGCAGCGAACAAAGCAGGGGCAAAGCCGATTTTTCAACGTGACCGTATGAAGAACAGCAATTCGTCGTCGGCATCCCCGCATGCGAAGGGGAGACGAGCGGATCAATATAAGCAAGGGGTACGCGGACCGAAGCCGTCATCCGGGCGCGAGCATGCGGATGAGCTGCAGGCCGGGGACGTGATTGTCGTTACGATCAAACGCCTCGGCATTAACGGCGAGGGAGTGGGTTACTACCGCCGCAAGGCGGTGTTTATCGATGGAGCGATCACGAATGAGGTGGTCAAAGCCGAGGTGAGGGAGGTTCAGCCTAGATTTATCAAGGCGCAGCTGCTGGAAGTGGAGAAGCGTTCGCCTCACCGGATAGAGCCCCCTTGCCCGGTATTCGGCATCTGCGGCGGATGCCAAATTCAGCATATTTCCTATGAGGGACAGCTGCAGGCGAAGACGGATATCGTGCGCGAAGCGTTCAGCCGCTATGCAGGATTGGACGATGTCAAGTTTAAGCCGATTCTCGGGATGGAGCATCCATGGGACTACCGGAACAAAGCGCAGCTGCAGCTGAAACGGAAGGGCCATGAAGTGATCGCAGGGCTCTATGAAGCGGACAGCCATACGATTGTGGATATCAGCGGCTGCCCGATTCAGCATCCGAAGGTCAATGAAGCGGTGGAGAAGGTCAAATCCGTACTCGAGGAATTGCGGATACCGCTTTATAAGGAGAATGGTGCCAAGGATGGCGTACGGACGATCGTAGTCCGTCACGGCTTCCAATCCGGGGAATTGCAGGTGACGCTGATCACGGCTGGAAGCAAGCTGCCAAGGCAGGACGATCTCGTTCGTATGCTGCGCCTTACCATTCCGGAGGTAAGCGGAATTTCACTCAATATCAATCCGAAGAAAACCTCGCTCATCTTCGGAGACCGGACAATCTCGCTATGGGGCACCGAGAGCATGCAGGAATCGCTGAGCGACCTGCAGTTCTCGCTGTCGCCGAGAGCGTTCTTCCAGCTGAATCCGCAGCAGACCGTCAAGCTGTACGAGTCGGTCCGGGCGGCAGCGGGGCTGACCGGGAAGGAAACCGTCATCGACGCCTACTGCGGCACCGGCACGATCGGCTTGTGGCTTGCGCCGTATGCCAAGGAGGTGCGCGGAATCGAGACGATTCCCGAAGCCGTCGAGGACGCCAAGGCGAATGCACAGCGGTACGGAAGGGCTAACGCCAGCTTCCACGTCGGCCAAGCCGAAGAGCTGCTGCCGCGCTGGGTCAAGGAAGGCATGAAGCCGGACGTCATCATTGCCGACCCGCCGCGCACCGGCCTGGACCCGCGCTTCCTGGAAACGGTGCTCCGCACCAAGCCGAAGCGGTTTGTATACGTATCCTGCAACCCTTCGACCTTAGCCAAAGATTGCAAGGTGCTTCTGGACGGCGGCTACGAGCTTGAATGGGCGCAGCCGGTCGATATGTTCCCGCAAACCAGCCATGTGGAGGCAGTCCTATTGATGAAGCTGAAATCATAGAAGCCATATGATGGCTTCATGTAAGCGAGTTTCCATTTTCGCTTTGGTCGACAACGCCCCCTTTCTATGATATGGTAGCAAGTAATTAGGCATTTCGTTCCCATGGAACGAGGTGCCTTCTCGCATATATAAAAGGTTTTTACATTAAATGTCTATCTGGAGGTGATGCAATGGTGCTCCTGATTTCCCCGCTACGGGGGGAGAAATCCGTAGTTCATAACGGACGATCGATGGAGAGTGCACCCAAATAACGATAATCTGAGGAGTGTTGTTGAGATGAGAGTAAATTTACGAGCAGAAACGCGCGCTGCGATGAACAAAACCGGACTGAAGCAGCTTCGTCTTTCGGGACGAATTCCGGCGGTTGTATTTGGCACAGGGGAAAACAATATGATGATTCAACTGTCCGCCAAAGAGTTCGGCAAATGGGCACGGAACGGTAAAGGAGGGATCCTTGAGCTTCATTTTGAAGATCGGGAGCCGATTCCGGTTTTGCTGGAGTCCGTTCAGCGTGATCCGGTAACTCGTGAATACATTCATGTCGACTTTTTACGTATCAATATAAATGAAGTTGTGCGGACGAGAGTGAATCTCGATTACATCGGCACCGCAAAAGGAGCCAAATTGGGAGGAGTCGTCCAAATCCAAAGCACGTTCATCGAGATCGAGTCCCTCCCGGACCAAATTCCTGCCACGATTCCCGTTGAAATCAGCAGACTAGAGATCGGGAATTCGCTGCATGTCGGGGATCTCAAGCTGCCCGACGGCGTCGTGCCGATTTCTTCGGCCAACGAGCTGCTTGTATCGGTGGTAACGCCGAAAGTCCAGTCGGAACAACCGGAGGCTATGTAGCTTCTGCTGCCGGCAATTGCTTCCCGAATATCGGGAAGCAATTGCCGTTTTTTTCGTTAAAGCCCTTGATAGGAATCCGCGCTGGCAGAGGAAAGCTCTTTACCCATCGATTTCTTCCATAATTCCCCTGGGAAGTAGGTAGAAAGACCCCTGACCTTTTCAAGGCGGAACCCTATAATGGAATTGCGGGAAGTCGGACATCGGAATCCCGGTTAAGCATGAATCGATCAGGAGCTTGCCCTAAGGAGGACGCGATGGATATAACCCAGGATTTCATAGATGAATGTTTCAAAGCTTATGTGCTCGAAACCTATTGCGGGAACCGTGAACGGATTCAAGCGGGCGATGTAGAACATATTATATCGCTGCAGCTTTCAAATCATGGATACTCAAGCCTGAATGGGATCGAGCATTTCGCGTCGCTGGAAGAGCTGGATTGCTCGTCCAATAGCTTGACGGAGCTTGATCTCAGCAAGAATAGCAACTTGAAAACGCTGAATTGCGGATTTAACCGAATTCGAAATTTGGAAGTCAGTCACAACGCCAAGCTGACGAAGCTGGTCTGTTACTGGAATATTCTATCCGAGCTGCGGCTCGAGCAGAACGTGGATTTAACGGAGCTGGATTGCAGCTACAACTCCCTGTTTGCTTTGGAGCTGCATCAGAACCCCCGGATAACCTATCTCCATTGCGCAAACAATTATTTAATGAGCTTACACCTGGAGGACTGTCCGGACTTGATCGAAATCCGCTGCAACCACAATCATCTGACGAAGCTGGACGTAACCGGAAATCCTTCGCTGCAAAGCTTGAGATGCTTCAATAATCACATCACCGAATTGGATCTCACTCGCAATGTGCTATTAACGGAGCTCTATTGCTCGGAGAACAAAATCTCCAAACTGGATACGCATCGTAATCCCAAGCTGGAGCGGCTGAACCATTCCAACAATCTCATCATGGAGCCGGACCATACCGTTAAGGACGTTGGGACCTTCGAATACGATGTCTCGCTGTCTTTCTACGGGGCCAGGCTTCAATGGAAGGAGACGGAGCTCTCCGTCAGCACGGAGGCCTCTGCCGAAGCGGATATGAACCGGCTGTCCCCGGTCATCCGGAATGCCTGGGCGAATTTTGGGGAGCTGAACGATCGGGCGCTGGATCTGATTGCCGGGATGCACCCCGACGAAGACGTGAACGAGTTGGTTCTATCCGAGCTTGCCTTCGACAAGGACGGCACGTTTCGGCTAGGGTATGATGCAGGCGATACGCCGGCCGGACAACTATACATATACGTCCTGTTTAACGACAAGCTTGAAATGAACGGGGATCTCGTTTATGAAACGTATTAACCTGCGAAAGGGCTGTTATATCTGATGAAAGACGATAAAATCGTATACGGGTCGATCGACGATTACATTTCCGGCTTTGCTCCGGAGGTCCAGGATATCCTGCAGACATTAAGGCATGTGATTCAGGAAACAGCCCCGGAAGCCAAGGAAAAAATCAGCTACCAGATGCCAACCTTCGACCTCCACGGGAACCTCGTGCATTTTGCGGCATTCAAGAAACATATCGGCTTTTACCCCGCGCCCAGCGGGATCGAGGCGTTCCAAGATGAGCTGAAGGTATATCATGCGTCCAAGGGAACCTTGCAATTTCCGATCGATCAGCCGCTGCCTTATGACCTGATACGCCGAATCGTCCAATATCGGGTTCAGCAAAACCTGGAGAAGGCAGAAAGCAAAGCGAAAAAGAAGAGGTAGGCGAAGTGCTCGGGAGGGGAAGGCAGCCTTGCTGCCTTCTTTTATCTTATAGAGTTTTCTTCATATAGTAGTGGGTATGCCGCCCGGCGTTCTCGATTTTGCCATACACTTCGTAACCCTGCTTAAGGTAAAAATCCAAGGCTTGAAAGCTCAGCGTATCCAATTTAACGAACTCGCATTGCTTCTCCTTCGCGATGTCTTCGGCCTTGTTTAACAGTTTGGCGCCGTACCCCGATTGACGGAAGGGTTCATCCACGAACTAATAGTGGATCTCCAGCCAGTTCCAGCATATTTCCCCAACGACTCCGCCCAAAATCTGACCGTCCTCCTTCCTTAGCAACAAGTTGATTTCCTGGTAACGGCCTTTTAAATCGTCAGGGAAATGCTTCAGATTATACGCAATCATTTGGTTTCTTACGTAATGTTTGTCCACGCTATCGGTTTCGTTTGATTCATTCGTGAAATAGATATTCATATCGTTTTACTCCTTCTGGTATGCCGGATGCGAGGTGTTTGCCGGATTCGGATACGGGTTATGCTAGCTCTCCTCCTCAACATACCATATGTGTTGCATGTACCGGCGGTAAAAAATCCTTTTAACAGAATGTACCCGTGAGCCCGCGGGGGAGCTATGTTATACTGTCAGTGTTATTTTATCCGTTTCATCTAAGGAGGATTGTCCTGACATGTGCTGCATCGCATTCATACGTATTCGTTAATGAGGGTACAGAACATCTACATCCATCCATTTTCATGTAAAAATGCGAAGGATTATTTGTGCTGTGCCTTTTTCATTACTATACGAATGAATGAGGTGCTTTTTTGTGTCCAAATATCATAAAACCCATCGTGAAAAGCTGAAGAAACCATCCAACTTTTCCGCGCAGCATCTATTAATCAGCAAAAGGCTGATTCATGATATGATCGACTTGGCCCGGATTCGCTCCACCGACACCGTTCTTGATATCGGCGCGGGTACAGGGGCGTTAACCTTTCCGCTTGCAGAGAAAGCGGCACGCGTGCTCGCAATCGAGACGGATCCGGCATTTGTGGCTAAACTGCTGGGCAAGATGAAGGATAGCAGCAACATTCTCGTCAAGCAGTCGGATTTTCTGGAAATCCCGCTGCCGAGAAATCCATTTGCCGTCGTGGCCAATATTCCGTATTCGATCACCACGCCGATCATGGGGAAGCTTTTGGAGTGCCCCGGCCTCCCTCTGCAGCGGGCCGTACTGCTTGTGGAGATGGGGGCAGCCAAACGTTTTACGGCCGTTCCTATTCAAGATCCGCGAATTCTCAGCTGGAGGATGCAGTACGACATTCGGCTCGTGCGGACCGTTTCGCCCCGTCATTTTGCGCCGCCTCCCCAAGTGGATTCAGCCATTCTGACCATTCATCGGAGGAAGAAGCCGCTCATTGCCGCATCGCATCAGCCCAAGCTTACGGCGCTGGCCGCCTATGGGCTGCGGGATGCCTGGCTGCCGTTATTTGCGGCTCTATCCGGCGTGTTTACGCCTCCCCAGATGGCGAAGCTCGTTAAAGTGCTTAGAGTGGACCGAGAGCTCCCCATCGGTCGGCTGAACGAAGAGCAGTGGGGGACCGTTTTTCATGCGATGCTCCAGCATGTGCCGGCGAATCGCTGGCCGAAGCTTCGCAAGGGCGCCGGCAGCAAGTCCAAGAAAAGAAAGCGACTTTGAAGCGTTAGCCAACACTTCGAATTCTCGCTTTTTGAAAAAAATCGCGAAATCCTCTTGACCCTGACACTAGTGTCAGGGTTTACAATGAAATCGAATCGTTCGTCCAGGAGGTGTGAAAGCATGAAAATCGGAGAACTCGCGGCCCGTACCGGCGTCAGCATTCGTTCGCTGCGGTACTACGAGCAGCAAGGATTGCTGACGCCGGTCCGAAACGAGAACGGTTATCGGGAATATTCGATGCTTGCGGAAGAGCAGGTGCGTACCATCCAGTTATATCTAAACCTTGGATTGACCACCGAGCAGATCGCCGGTTTCCTGCATTGCGTCCTGAAAAACAAAGAGGCGTTTTGTGCGGAGGTGTTCCCGATTTTTCGTCAAAAAATCGCAGAGATCGAAGCGCAGATTCACCAGCTGAATCATATCAAGATGAATCTGGAGGAACGCATGCAATCGATTCTGGATGAACGGGAATCGGAGGAAGCGGAGGAATGCAAATGAGTTTACCACGATTAGACGCAGGGAGCTTTCAAAGCTCGATCAACCAGAACGGGGTCACGCTTGTTGAATTCGGAGCGGCATGGTGTCCGCCCTGCAAAGTGCTGCTTCCCATTCTGGAAGAGCTGAGCCGGGAGGAGGCGGGTCGCCTGGACATCTATCAGGTGGATTGTGACGAATCCCCCGAGCTTGCCGCCCAATTCGGCATCATGTCCATGCCGACGGTGATTGTGTTTCATAACGGAGAACCGGCAGATAAACTGATAGGGCTCCGGCCGAAGAGTGTATACCAAGCGGCGCTGGGCCGTTATGTATCATAAAATGAATGAATAGCGAAAACGCCTCTGATGTCATGATGTCAGGGGCGTTTTCTTTTGGAGTAGAGGGCATTACGCCCGGCGTATCGAACTCTAATATATGGAAGATGAAGGGATGTAACCTGTTTAAAGGAGATACTTTAAATGAGATCAAGAAGGAAAATCGTTTCTCTTATGGCCATCATCATGTTTAGCTGTCTAGCCATGAGCTTGGTCGACGCGGTGATCCGTCCGGATTACGCCGTCAAATCCGCCATCAAAATCATCCTCTTTCTGACATTGCCGATTGGCTACGCCATCTTCGCGGGCGGGGTTCCGTTTCGCAGGCTGTTCGCGTTCGAGAGAAGGGGGCTCCTAACCTCCCTGCTGCTGGGACTCGGCGTATTCGCCTTCATACTCGGCGCCTATTTTGGGCTGGGGCCTTTATTCGACTTTACTCAGGTGACAGGGGCACTGGAGGATAATATGGGTGTCAATGCAGGCAATTTCGTATTGGTCGCCCTTTACATATCCATCGTGAATTCATTGCTGGAAGAGTTCTTTTTCCGCGGATTTGCTTTTTTCACGCTGAAGGAGCAGGTCGGGCGCAGGTTTGCATATGTATTCAGTGCCGGGGCTTTTGCCATGTATCATGTTGCGATGATGTCCAGCTGGTTCTCGGCAGGACTGTTCCTCTTGTTAATCGCGGGACTGGTTGTGGCGGGACTGCTGTTTAACTGGCTGAATGAGCGAAACGGCAATATTTACGCGTCCTGGATGGTGCATATGTTTGCCAATTTTGCGATCAATGCGATCGGTTTGATGCTATTCGGGATGATTTGAGTGTAGGGCGTCGGGCTCCCGGGCCGGGTTCAGACCGATATGGGAGGAGCAGACGCTCCGTTAACCGTTGCCGAAGGGGCCGATACGGCGGTATGGCTGGCGACGTTGGAGGATGATGGACCCAGCGGGAGTTTTTTTCGTGAACGGCAACGGATCGCTTGGTAATGCGGAACATAATTCAGCTAACAAGGGATTAAATCTATCTTATGGTATACCGATGACTCTACTAATGATTAGCAATATAAAATTACTCTGAAAAAACTCCTATTTTGAAGACGCTGATGTATAATAAGCGGTATCAGGAGGTGCAGAGTATGAGTGATATCAACATTTTCGGCCATCAGGCTCTGTTTGAACATGTCTACAAAAGTGCTCCAATTGGCATTGCCCTGGTTACGATAGAAGGAAGCTGGATCAGCGTAAATCCTGCGGCGTGCAAGATGTTTGGCTACACGGACGAAGAATTGATGGCACAGCCGGCAACCGATTATATTTACTCTGAATGTATTAACAATAAAGACAAGCTGTTACAATCTCTGGATGAAGCGTCCTCAACCATTTCGGTGGAGAAACAATTCGTACATAGAGATGGCAATGTCATCTGGGCGTCGATACATGTTTCTCTCGTTCGCGACGATCAGGATCAAACTCCCTTGTTCTTCATTTCGCAAATTGTTGATATTACCGACAGCAAGGTAGCCGAGCAGAAGCTCCAGGAGAGTATTGAGCGATACACCTCGCTGAAGAAGTATAACCATGATGCGATTATTTCCTTCAATCTGGAGGGCAGGATTATTAACGGGAACCAGATGGCGGAGCAGCTGACGGGTTTTAAGATTCCGGAGTTAATCGGAACCAAAATCTCGAATTTGATCGGCGAACGCAATCTCGCCCGAGTGCTCTCTTCTGCGGCCGATTATGTTGCCGCCGAGAAGGGGATTAACTGGATCCATCACAAGGACGGGCATCAGGTTGAAGTGCTCGCGACGCTTGCTCCCATTGTCATTCATGGCAAAAATGTGGGCTTCTACATTATAGCCAAGGATATGACGGAGCAGAAAAGGCTAATCATCGAGAAGGAAGCAGCCGAGAAGACGAATAAAGCCAAAAGCGAGTTTCTGGCGATGATGAGCCATGAGATCCGTACGCCGATGAACGGCGTAATCGGAATGACGGATTTGATACTGGAAACCGAGCTGGATGAGGAGCAGCGGGAGTACGTGCAGATCATCAAGAAGAGCGGGACAACCCTGCTGAACATCATAAATGATATTTTGGATTTCTCGAAGATCGAATCGGGCAGAACGGAGCTGGTGGAGGAAACATTCAGCCTAAGAACGGCCCTGTCCGAGACATTGAATATGATTCTTCCGAAGGCGCTGGACAAAAATATTGAGGTGACCACCTCTGTAGCGTCCGACGTGCCGAATCAAGTCTATGGGGATGTGACGAAGCTGCGGCAGGTATTAATGAACCTGCTCAGCAATGCCATTAAATTTACGCCGAACGGTTCCGTTTCGATCTCCGTTCAGTGTGTCAGGGACCAAGCTAACTCGGAGCTCATACAATTCTCCGTTACGGATACGGGAATAGGGGTGCCAAGCGAGAAAATTGCGCAGCTGTTCGAACCCTTCTATCAGGTGGATCATTATATGACACGGCAGGTGGAAGGGACGGGACTCGGACTGGCTATATGCAAAAAACTCGTTCAGTTGATGGGCGGGGATATCTGGTATGAGCGAAATCCGAATCAGCAGGGGTCCGTCTTTACGTTTACGGTCGATTTTTCGTTTAGTGCAAACGCGGGCAACATGCCGGAGGCCGGGACGGTTCACGAGAATCACTCCAACGGCAGCGATCTGAAAATTTTGATTGCTGAGGATAATGAGGTCAACCAATTAGTCCTCAAGAAGATGATTGAGAAGCTGGGGTACAATTCGACTACCGTTCTTAATGGGCTCGAGGCGGTCGAGGCCTTTATGCGATATCCGTATGACATGGTGTTCATGGATATACAGATGCCTTTCATGGATGGCATGGAAGCGGTCCAGCTCATTAAGGAATCGGCCCCGCCCGATCATCAACCTTATATCGTGGCCGTGACGGCCCATGCGATCAAGGGGGATCGGGAGAAATATTTAGGAATGGGCATGGATGAGTATGTCAGCAAGCCTGTCAGCTTGAATGTCATCTCGGCCATTATCGATCAGTTTCTGGCTGAACGAAATATTGCGCAGGCCTAAATACACAAAAGCTCAAGTGATTTCACTTGAGCTTTTGTTATTCCCATGCAGCATAACCTAGGAGGTGCTGCCGGTCACGCTGCTGCCGTTCTTCGTTAGGTTGTAGGTAATGACCTCGCCGCTCCAGAAATGAAACTTGAGGATGACTTCTCCGTCTCTGACTTCGTTAAAAAAGACAGGTTTAAGCTTGATTTCATGGCTCGCGTAGGATGGGGAAAACGTGTATTCAAACTCCTTAAAGGAGGTCCAGTCCTGCGGCCCTGCATTGCCTCCCGATGCGTAAACAGCCTCCATCGTGGCCAGCTGATCCCCATTGAACGTCGCGGGAATGCTGAACGAGTCGGTGGTTCCCTGCGTGCTGCGCAGCACAGGCGTATCATGATAGACAACCCTGAAGTTCCAGTCCGCGCCTCGATTGAACTTGGCCGTCAGTACGGCATTCACTCCGAATTGTCCGGATGAGGTCAGCCTGGACAGCAGGCTGGATGTAAACGTAATCGTATTTCCGTTCAGCGTATAATCCTGCCCGGCGACTAACCGTTGTCCGTTTGAGCGGATTTCGGTCAGTGCGTTGCCGTTCAAGTTCAATGGGATGCTTTGATCCTGGACAGCCGCTCCTTTTTTCACAAAAATCAGATCGGTATCAGCCGTGGAAGAACGTCCGCTCCAACCTGCCTTCATGATGTTGTACAGCTCCGGATCGGACCAGGTGAAGGCGGTTCGCTTAAAGTGCTGGCCGTTGTCCCATAACATATGGGTAATGTTCTTCTGTTTGAGATAATAGGTTAGGTATTCGAAGAATTTCAGTTTCTCGCCCTGCTCAATGACCCCTGTGCTTTGATCGAAGCCAAGCAGCCCGTATTCGCCAAGGATAACGGGAATCCCTCTGGCGATAAAAGTGTCATATACATGGTTGAACGTCTGATCGATATCGTTTCGGGTATCCGTCTCAAAACGGGTATACCCCGCGATGTTCACGCTGAACGGCCAAAATCCATAATAATGGACGGTGGCGATGAGATTGGCATCATTCAGCTTGGTCATGGTGTTGTACAGCTCTTTCATTCTAGCTTGAGTCGGGGATGCCTCAAGGGTAGAGAGCACAAGCGGCCGGGTTGCGTTGCGTGCTCCAGATCCGCGGACGATCCGATGGAACGACGTTTGAAGCTCATCCAGCATCTGAAAGGCTTTGGACTCGTCGGTGGTCCCACCATCCGAGAAGCGGGGTTCATTGACGCTTTCAAACATCAGCTTGTTCGAATGGGTACGGAAGCGTTGGGCAACTTGAGTCCATACGGCGTTGTACTTGGCAACGACCTCGTTGCGGTTGTTCTCCATATGGCTGATCCACAGCCACGAATCGTGATGGACATTGATCATGACGTACAGATCGGCGTCCAGCGCCCAATCGACAACCTCCTCGACCCGGTCCATGTAAGAGCCGTCGATGGCATAACTCGGTGCACTGCCGATGTGATGGCTCCAGGTTACCGGAATGCGGATGCTCTTATATCCCTGTGCCGCGATTTGGTCGATCAGCGCTTTGGTGATGCGCGGATTTCCCCATGCCGTCTCGTCAGCTCCCACGGCATCCAGCGAATTGCCCAGGTTCCAGCCGGGCTGCATATCATTGACGTAGGCTTGGGGATTTTTCTTTGGATGCTTCGGGTGTTCGTGTTTCGCTGCGGATGCGTAAGCAGGGAACAATGAGATGACCAGAGAAACGATGAGAGCCAAGGAACAGATGGATTTCTTATTGAGGTTTATCATTAGCATCTCCTTTGTCATGAAGTTGTGAAGCGGTATTTTCACTAGATTCATTCAATAACCGTTATCCGTTGTTGAGGACCTAGCTGCAACATTGGCTATTAAGGTCAGGCTTCACCTCCAAACGATATTTTTGAAAGCGCTTTCTGATAATAAATTATCATATTTTTCCATGGGGAAGTACCCGGATAATTCATCTTAAAATCATGTGGAAATTAGTTATGAGATGCAAGGAGTTCTGAAAATGGGGGGTTGATGGAAGAAGCGGATAAAAAAGAGCCGTACCTCATCGTCTTAGTGATGAGGTACGGCTCCCTATATTAAAGCTTATTTTGATGCGCCTTGGATTAAGGCGTTTTCTTTAATACAACAAGCGTTTTGGACGCTTCGGATAAAGGCGTTGCGGATTGTGCGCTCGAAGCAAGTTTCTTATCCTGGGATTGCACGGACAGGACATAAACGGCGTACTTCGCATTGTCTTTAATGTCTTTACCCAGGGCATCCTTGGCAGGGATATCGATGAGGGTCGAGACATCTTTGCCATCCGGTTTTATTGTTGCATTCTTATCTTCTTTGGCAGCGGCGTCCGTTGCTGCTTTAAGATTGAAGGTCTTGATGTTGTCTTCCTCTACAAACAACAGGCGGTAAGCCGTAATACCTCGCTCATCGATCGCCCTCTTGAAATCGACTTGAAGCTTCCCGCTTGCATCCAGCTTGGCTGTGACGGCCGTGGTTTGGAGCGGGTTCGGAATCGTAAACAAACCAGATGAATCGGACAGTGCGTTGGTGGTAGAGGTTGTGCCGTCGGCAACTACCAGAATGTAGACTCTGTACTTATGACCAGAGGCAATGGCTGCACCATTGACGTCTTTTGCTGTAGCCTCCAAGTTTTTCACATATTGATTCAGTCTTGTATCGACATCGACTACAGTGTAGTTTCCGGGAAGTACTTTATCTGCTTCATAATCACCAAATTTTTTGGTTTCTGGTACCACCATGATCCGGTATTCTTCAACGCTTCCTGTTGCGGACGAGAACTTAACAACAATATCACTGGCATTCCCGTTGGTGCTTTCAATCCCGGCATACACGTCCGAAGGAACCGTGACGGCCGTACCCGTAAGCTTGATAGGCGCCGATGGTGCAGACAGGGCATTGCTTATGGAACCATTATTGCTTACGGACAGTACGAATACTTGATAATCCACCGAATTGCGAATCGGCTGACCGTCAACATCGTTTGTGGCAGGTCTCAGAACATTATCAAAATTGTAGCCGACCGGTACAGGATCGAATTTACCAGAACCTACTTGGTTAGCTTGAGCTACAGTAAAGCTGCCAGCGTTGGTTTGTTTTACGACCATGATTCGGTACTCTTTGATATTGGCTTCATTTGCGGCTTTGGCGAATGATACTTTCAGGTCGCTTGCGTTATTGTTGTCGCCATTATCAGCTGCTGTAACGTTCGTTGCTGCAGCTACCTGGGTCACGCCTTGAATCGTAACCGCATTAGAGACCGCCGAAAGCGCGTTGCTGTAATTCGAATAGCTGTTGCCTACAGACAAGACATACACGCGGTAGCTTGAACCTCTTTGAATGAGGTCTCCATCGCTATCCTTGGTCGTGTTAGCCAAATCCCGAGTGATGGTACCGCCGGTTTTGTTAACCAACGTGTAATACCCGTTGCTGTAAGCTTGCGACACGTTCAGGCTTTTGTTTGACTTCACGACGATAACCCGGTAATGGTCGATGTAGCTTTCGCCATAAGCAGGACTGAAGGTGACTCTCAGGTCGCTTCCGTTTCCGTTATTGCCGTTTAGCGTCAGGGACGGCGTGGAAACAGGGTTAACGTTCTGATTGGCGTTCCCAAGCGTAATGGAAGCATAGTCAGATAATGCATTGTTACTGGTCGAATATCCTACGGACAGGACATAAACGCGATAGCTGACGCCATTGCGAATCAGATCTCCGTCAATATCGCGGCTGCCTGAATTCAGTACTTGCGACATGTAGTTGCTGCTGCTGTTGTTCTTGCTGATTTGCGTATAATAATAGCTGCTTAAATTGTTTGCCCTGTACAGATCAAAATAACTATTCGATGATTTGACAACGAAGACCTGGTAATGGCTAATATTCGATTGATCGGACGGGCGATAGAATGACACCTGCAGGTCGCGACCGTCATTGTAGTTGTTCACGTCGGTGACGGACAGGCTGGTAACCGCGCCCACATTGTAGCTGGAACTCAAGATGATGGAGCTCGATGGAGCGGACAGCACGTTGTTATTGGCGTTATTGTTGTCCACCGCCATGACGAATACGCGATAGTACACGCCGTTGCGAATCGTTGCTCCATCGACGTCTCTGGCGCCCGATGACAGCGTCAGGTTCGTGATGTTATTGCCGGTTTTGTTGACATGGGTATAGTAGTTGTAGCTGGAAGCCGTGTTGGCTCTGCTTAGGTTAAAGCTGCTATAATTGCTGTCCTTTACGACAAACACGCGATAAGAATGAATACTGGATTCGTTGGATACCTTGTTGAAGCTTACGCGAAGATCGCGGCCATCACCGGCATCGCCGATATCCGTTACCTGCGTGATGAAAGGAACCGTTGTATTCCCCGTGCTGAGGGTGATGCTGGCCGAACCGGACGAGAGGTTGCTTGCAAGCACGCTCTCGTTGCTGCTGACAGACTGAACGAATACGGTGTAAGCGACTCCGCTGCGAATGAGCTCGCCTGAAGTATCGCGGGCGGAAGAGCTCAGCGTCGTGGTCAGCGTTGTGTTCGTCGTGCTAGTTTTGCTTACCGTTGAGTAATTTTGGCTGGATACAGACTTGGCTGCGGCCAGGTTGAAGTTAGCTGCATCCTTCGTTTTTACGACAAACACGCGGTAGTTGCTTACATTGCTCTCGCTCTGAGCGCGCGTGAAGTTGACCTGAAGATCACGGCCATCGCCGTAGTCGCTCACATCGCTCGCTTTTACGTTGGTTGCTCCGTTCACCGAATTGGTGTTGGTCAGCGTCAACGACGGGGAAGCCGAGGAAAGGGCATACGTGCCGCCAGTTTTGCTGACTGCCAATACATAAGCTTTATAAGCTTGATTATCGCGGATAAGGTCACCGTCCACATCCTTTGAGCCGGATGTAAGGGTCAGCGTAGGATCCGAGCCGGACGGATATACCGTGGCGTAAGCAGCGGAGGATACGCGCTGTGCCTCGGTTTGGTTTAACGTCTTGGACTGCTTCACAATCATGACGCGGTAATGCGAGATTAAAGGTTCGGTCGACGATTTGGAGAAGCTGACCTGCAAATCACGGCCGTCGCCGGCATTGCCGATATCCCGAAGGGTTACGTAATTCACCGGCACGATGCCGGTAGTATTTCCACCGCTGCCGGAATTGTTCGTCGTGGTGACGGTAACGGTTTTCGTTTTGGAATTCCAGCCGATTTTTTGGCCGAGGGCTTCGCTTACGAAGCGGACCGGCACCATGGTGTTGCCTTTTAAGTTCTTCGCCGGTACATCCAGCGCCACCGTCTTGCTATTGATGGTGGCTGTCTTGGAGTTGATTTTTAGGATGACGGTTGTGCCATCCTTGACCGCCGTGACGGTTTTCGTTTTTTGATTCCACTTGACCGATGCATCCAAGGCTTCGAAGATGGATCGCATCGGAAGCATGACGCGCCCCTGGATCATGACAGGCGCTTGAGGCGTATACAGCTTGACGCCGTCAATCAATACGCTGATGTTCACTGCCGCCTGGGCCTGCGATTGGAATGTCATGGGGATTAACAGTATAGCTGCTAGCAAGGCAGTCCATATTCTTTTCACACACTCAACCTCCTGAATTCGCTTTGTTATTATTTTCCTCTACAATATGACGCATTCGTTCAGAATAAAGTTTCAACTATTACATCGGCATTCCGAAAATATTTTTTAGTACCAGATCATAAATAAGGGAAGAAACGGTGCATATTCGCCGTTTCTTCCCTCGTTATTGTTGATCAATATTGGGTAATGGGTTCGGTGCCGCCTGCGATCGACCGGGTTACCGCATCATAGATATTCGGCGGGTGCTCGGCGATTCGGTGGCACAAGTACAGGAACCACTCCTCGCCGTATGTCAGGTAGATTCGGACGGGGAAGCCTTCCTCCTTCAGTTGCTTGGCAAAATCCGTTCGTATGCCATACAGCATTTCAATTTCGACGGCTGCGCCGCGATACACTTCGTTGCGGGTCATATGCCGCAGGATAGGTTCATCATGAGTGGCGACCGATACCGGCCTGCCTGCCTGAACGCATAAATCCACCATTTGAATATACCTAGAGCTAAGCGTCTCGGAACGAGGAATATAGCGTCCCTCTTGTTCCTGATAGGCGCCTTTTACGATGCGGATCGTGCCGGAACCGTAGGTAAGGACTTGTTCGAGATCTTCCAGGGTTCGGGGGAGCTGGGCTTGCAGCGTGATGCCGACATTCGCGAATCGGGCCGATATTTTGCGATGCAGCGCAAGGATGGCATCCGTTTTGGCGGACTCCTCCATGCTGATGACCAGCTCCAAACCGGCTTCCTCCGCTTGGCTGGCAAGCCCTTCAAGATGCCGGTAAGCCAAATCCCCGTCTACCGATAATCCGATATGGGACAGGTCGAGCGAAATACGGGTGCCTGGCCGGCCTTTCGAACAGGCTTCGATTAACCGGGAGAACTCCAGGAAAGCCTGTGTACATTCGGCTTCGGTCAGGGTGTTCTCCCCGATATATTCCAGCGAAGTCCGATAACCTCGTGCATCCAGTGCATCTCGGCAGAACAAACCTCGCTCCAGCACGTCTCCCGCGACAAAACGCTCCGCTGCACGCAGCAGGATCGGATACCATTCGGCGGATTGCCGGACGTATTGTTTGAGCTGCAGGTTACGGGCAACTGACTTCAGAGCGTCGGCAAAAGCCTGTTCAGATAAAGAATCGTTCAAGTTAAACACCTCGCAACATTGGGATCTTCATGATTCTATCAGCGTCTGCGCGAGGCGGTATTGTATAAAATTGCGGTTAGTTTAAGATGACGCTGCTTTCGCATACCGAAGAGGCGTTGTCCCCACGCACCCGGCAAAAGCTCTCGTGAAATGGCTCTGATCGTAAAACCCGGACTCGGCAGCAACGTCGGCGATGGTCTTCCCCTGTAACAGCTGCTCTTTCGCATAATTGATGCGCAATAAATTTTGGTAGGCATGCGGAGCAAGATGATAGGTTTCCGTAAACATCCGAATGAGGTGGAATTTGCTGATCCCGGATATGTCCTGCAGGGTATCGAGTGTAATGCGGTCTTTGTAATGATGATCCAAATACTTCTTCGCTCGAAGCATAGCCGGGGATTCAGGCACATTGCCGCCAGGCACCGAGGCGCTTTCCTCCTGAAGCAGGCCCGTTTCCCGCATTAATGCCATCAGCATGGATTCAATCTCCAATGGAGTGGCTTTTTGCTGAAGCCCAATTCTGCAGGAATGAACCAGATTTCGGCAGCGATCGTTTTGATATTTCGGCAGCAGGATGGGCATATCGGATTGGGAGGGATGATAGCGGGCAGGCGCAGGGTCGAGCCACCGGGGATGGATAAAAACCATCGTATATTTCCAGTCGGCGGGATTCTGGGGATGGCAAGCATGAGGGAGCAGCGGCGGGAAATGCACAATATGTCCCTGAGCAGCCTCATACCGTTTCCCGGCAGACCATATGCGGGTAGCCCCTTGCTCAATGAGACCAATGGAGATTTCTTCGTGAAAATGCTTTTTGTAGGCCAGATGATCCAAAGCATCGCATTGTTTGATTTCCAAAAACGGCAGAGCAGGGTCGCGCAAAAATATAATATCGGGCATTTTCGTCACTCCTCCTTCTTGACTGGGGCAATCCCGTATTACCGTGTTAAAACCGGACATCAATAGCTACATTATAAAGAAGGCGTTATGTTTGTTCAAAGACGGCGTGAGTCTATTATATAACTTTACGGAAATATAACTGTGTAGTAATATAATAAACATGTTGAACGACAACCTTTTTGAAGTATTGGCAGAGCCGAACCGCAGGACGATATTGGACTACCTGCGCGTGAAAGAGTGTACGGTGGGGGAGATTGTAGATCTCATGCAGCTCAGCCAACCCGGCGTGTCCAAACATCTGCGCATTTTGCGGGATGCTGGCCTTGTCTCGCTGCGGAAAGAAGCACAGAGGCATGTGTACAGCCTGAATGCCAAGCCTCTGGAGGAGATCCACGACTGGCTGGAGCCCTATCGGCAGTTCTGGACGAACAAGCTGGATGATCTGGAGAGGCTGCTGGATGAGGATGAAGCTCCGTAATCATCCTAAGGCCGCCGGATTGGAAGAACCATTTTTGAATCAAACATTCCATGAGGAGGATGAGTGATGCTGGCTGTTGTACGGCAAGACGAGTTCGGAACGACCGTCCGATTTGAACGCCGCCTGAAGCATTCGGTTGAGAAGGTGTGGTCCTATTTAACGGATAATGACAAGCTGAAGCAGTGGTTTTCGGAGCTGAAGGTGGAGGATTTGCGCCAAGGCGGAAGAATTACCTTTGACATGCAGGACGGAACGTTCGAGGAGTTTGAGATTACGGACTATCGGGAGTTATCGGTACTGGAGTATACGTGGGGAGAGGACCGGGTGCGTTTTGAGCTGCATCTCGAGGCCGAAGGCTGCCGTCTGGTGTTGATCGAGACGATAACGAACATCACGGATCATACGCCGAAGGATATTGCCGGTTGGGACGTATGCCTGGACGTCATTGAGGCACTGCTGGATGGCAGGACGCTTGAATCGCGCAAAGACGCCTGGTCCGAAAAATACGAGCAATACGTTCACGTATTTGAACAATTGCCCCGAGCATAAATTTTGCTCCTTCCCAGCATGCAAACATGCGGGGTTGGAGCTTTTTTTATTGGAAGGAGGGTGAATTCCATCTATAATCGGGTGAGGGATATATTCCCATATGTAATACCGTCTGGGTGGAGGGATCAAAATGCCGGATTACAAGGTAAACATCTTGCAGCTTAGAGAAGATAACTATCATAACGGGCTTAAGCTGGGCCGCAGCCTGCGAAATCAGCCCATATTGAAAGCTTTCGAAGCGGCCACCAAACCGGAGATCGACACGGAACAGTTGAAGAGCATCTATAACGAGTTTGCCCCGCAGCTGCTAACGGAGCTTGAAGGACTGGCGGAAGGTTTGGAAATGTCCTTTCCCAAAGCCGCGGCGCTTTTGGGCGGATACGACGTCCCGAAAATCGCGGCCATGGGCTGCTCGGCGATGATCACGGCCTCGTATTACGTAAGAAATTACGATTTTACGCCTGCGTTTTACGATGGTTATTTTACTGTGGCTCAAGCCGATCAAGGCCTGGCAACCGCGGGCTATAATTTGCAGGCCATAGGCAGGCATGACGGGGTGAATGAGCAAGGGCTTGCCGCCGGGCTGCATTTTGTCAGCTTTGACGGATACCGGACGGGACTGTCGCCTTGGGTCGGCGTTCGGATGATACTGGAATCGTGCAGTACGGCAGAAGAAGCGTCTTATATGCTGCGCCATATTCCCCATGCGGCTTGTTATAACTTTTCAATAGGAGATGCACGGGGCAACATGGCCGTTGTCGAGGCAAGCCCGGACCAAGTGATTCCCCGTGCGGGCGGGGAGGCGGCAATTGCCTGCGTTAACCATTATGAGGCGTTGACGGGCAAAAACAGGCCTGCCATCGAGCATTCCCTGCGGCGTAAACGTTACCTCGACAGCCTGGATGCGGAACGGTTAACCCAAACCGAGGCTTTCGGTTTGTTTAAGGATCCAAAGTCCCCGTTGTTTTTTACGGATTACGACGATTTGTTCGGAACGCTGCATACCTTTTCGTACGCCTTCGAAGATGGAAGGGTCATGACCTCGCTTGCTCAGGGCGGCGTGCTTGATTTTTCGTTCAGGGAGTGGATCCGGGGCCAAGATATCCCCGAAGCGGCGTTGACGGGACATATCGATGGATATGAGGACGGACAGCGTGTTTAAAGCTCGGGCAGCAGGATTGCGCTTGGGTGCAATCGCGGCATTGTTAGTCCTCCTGCTGCTTTGTGCCGGAAAAGCCGATGAGGATATTACGCTTCAGAACGAGATCAACATTCCTTTTTTATATCGATTGCTAATGTCGTATGCCCCGGATTCATATACAGTAGAAAGCCAATACGGCAAACCGGATATCGTAAGAAAAGAACGGGACTATACGTATGAAATTCACGAAATGGCGGATGGCAGCAAGCTGGTTTCGTTCTTTTATCCCAGAGGTGGACATCTCACGGATCAATGGCGGCTTAGCCGCCTCCCGGAGCGGAGCGAGTTTGATGTTTTGGTTCCAGGAGAAGCCCTTGCTCAAGAAGTCAAACGGATCGATCCCTATTTTAAGCTCATGACCGACGCGAGCCATGAGACGGGAACCAGCGAGCATCGTCTCCGAGATACCGGATTGGCCACGATTCAATACAAGCACGCAGGGGGCAGATGGATCGTGGATTCGATCGAGTACACGGCTCAGGACCCTTCCGGTTTCGTAACGAAGCTTCGTGCGGAGGACCGGGCGATCTTCTGGAAATCATAGGATGTTTATCATGGCTTTATTATGAGCGCTTCTTCCGGGTGAAGGAGCGTTTTTTGTGCCGTTCGTGCATGCCGAATTTGGAACATTCTGTGACTTAGCCGTCTGGGGCGGTTCAGCGTTTTCATTGGCGGATTTGTTTATGCTACACTGGTTTTAAAGATGGATTCACGGATCAGGACAAGCCAAACAAGTGAATCTAACAACGAAGAACACGCAAATAGAATAGTCCGCTGCACAGGTTTAGGCAAACGCCGATTGACCATCCTGCAGCTGACGCGCTTATAGACCGCTTGGGTTACCTAATTTTCTACATAACGTTCCAGGCCGAAAAGGCAACGATGAGTTGGGAGTGGAGTGACATGGCTTTTGTGAGCATTAAGGATGGATATAAGCGCTATCGGATGGGCGAGACCACCATTGTAGCCAACGACGGAATCAACCTGGAGATCGAAAAGGGCGAGTTCGCGATTATCGTCGGTCCCAGCGGGGCAGGAAAATCCACGGTGCTGAACATATTGGGCGGCATGGACACCGCCGATGAGGGGCAAGTGCTGGTGGATGGAACGGACATAGCCAAGTTCAACAGCAAGGAGCTGACGGGATATCGGCGCAATGACGTCGGATTTGTGTTCCAATTTTACAACCTGGTTCCCAATCTGACGACAAAAGAAAACGTGGAATTAGCCTCGCAGATTTCGCCCCGAGCTCTGGATGCCGAGCAAGTGCTGCGGGATGTCGGCCTGGAGCAGCGCCTGAACAATTTTCCGGCACAGCTGTCCGGCGGCGAACAGCAGCGGGTGGCGATTGCCAGGGCGCTTGCCAAGCAGCCGAAGCTGCTTCTCTGCGATGAACCCACGGGTGCGCTTGATTACCATACCGGGAAGCAGGTGCTCAAGCTGCTCCAGGATACCTGCCGCCACACGGGAACGACCGTTATCGTCATTACGCATAATTCTGCCCTGGCACCGATGGCCGATCGAATCATCGAGATCAACAATGCCAAGGTTCGGAAGACGGTGGTGAATCCGAATCCCGTTTCCGTAGACAGCATTGAGTGGTAGGGAGACATCGATGATGAAGAAGAAAGCGTTATGGACTGATATTTTCCGGGAAATATCGCGGACAAAGGCACGGTTTCTGTCCATTTTTGCGATTATTATGCTCGGCGTTGGCTTTTTCGCGGGGATCAAGGCCACCGGGCCTGATATGCTGGATACGGCGGATCACTACTATAAGGATTTAAAACTGATGGACCTTAAGGTTCAATCGACCTTGGGTCTCGAACCAAGCGATATTGAAAAGCTGAAACGGGTTGCCGGCGTGGATGCGGTTCAACCGGGCTACGGCGCGGACGTATTTCTCGGCGACAGCGGGCGGATCGCGAAGGTGCTCTCCTATGACCCAGGAAATAATCTGAATCAATATGTGCTTACAGAGGGGCGAATGCCAGAGGCAGCAGGCGAAATCGTCATCGATGCAGGAGAGAGAGGAAACGAATTTAAAATAGGGGATCAGGTCACCTTTACCAATCCGGATCAGGAAGTGGATTTGGGGGAAACGTTTGATCATCTGACGTATACAGTCGTTGGAAGAGCGAAAAGCCCGCTGTTCATAAGCAGCATGAGCCGGGGAACGAGCGGTATCGGCAAAGGAACGGCGGATGTATTTGCCGTTATTCCGGAGAAGGATTTTAAACTGCCTGTTTATACGGAAGTCTACTTGACCTTTCATGACACGGCGGAACCTGCTCCTTATACAGCCGAGTATGACGAGAAAATCAGCCGGCACAAAGAAGCGGTTGAACTGGCGCTGGAGGCCATGCCGCAGGAGCGGCTGGCGGAAATCCGTGCAGAAGGTCAGAAGAAGCTGGACGAGGCGACGCACAAAATCGAGGATGCCAAGAGGCAGCTTGCCGATGCGGAGCAGGAGTTAACGGATGCGAGGCTCAAGCTGAATGAAGGCGAGCAAGCGTACCGCGATGGGGTGAACAAGCTTCAGGCCGAGCTGGCCCAAGGGCAGGCTAAACTCGATGCGGCGGAACAAGAACTTTCGCAAGGCAGAGCGGAACTGAAACGCAATCAGCAGAAGCTGGAACAGGGCCGGAATCAGCTCAAGACGGGTCAGAGCCAATTGGATCAGCAAAAGGCGGAGCTTGCGCCGAAGCTGGCACAAGGACAGCAATTGGCGAAGGCGCTGCAGCAAATCTCCGGCTTGGACTCGGAGGTCATTCCTGACGAGCAGAGGCAAGAGCTGCTCTCGGCAGCTCAGTCAGCCGATCCGAAACTAGCGGTCGCCGTCGCCGGCTTCATGGACGGCGCATTGGACGGAGCTGCTTTGCGACAGGCGGCTTCCGCGTTCCAGCGTGGCCTGGGCGAGGCTTCGCTGCAGCTGGATCAGGCTGAGCAGAAGCTGGATGCAAGCGAAGCAGAGCTGAAGGACGGGCAGGCTAAGCTTCGGGAAGCCGAGCGTCAGCTCGCGCAGGGCGAGGCTTCGTTGAAGCAAGGAACCGAAGAGCTTGCAGCCGCCAGACGGGAGGGGGAAGCCAAGCTCGCGAATGCGAAAGCGGAGCTTGCCCAAGGACAGGCGGACTACCGGGAAGGTCAGGAGAAATTCAAAGAGGAAAAAGCAAAGGCTATGCGGGAGATCGCCGACGGCGAGAAGGAAGTGGCCGAGGGCCGGAAGGAGCTGGATCAGCTTGAGCTTCCCAAGGTCTATGTCATGGACCGCAGCGTCAACCCGGGATATACCGAGTACAGCGATAACGCGGACCGCTTATCTTCCATTGCGACCGCGTTCCCGGTTTTCTTTTTCCTGATCGCGGCCCTCGTCAGTCTGACGACGATGACCCGGATGGTTGAGGAGCAGCGGCTGCAGATCGGAACCCTGAAAGCCCTCGGTTACAGCAACCGGGACGTGATGAAAAAGTTTCTGGTCTATTCGACGCTGGCGAGCGTTGCCGCATCGGCTGCCGGACTGGCCGTCGGCTTTACCCTGTTTCCCGCCATCATCTATGATGCTTACGGCGCTTTGTATAATCTGCCCGATGTAAGAACCAGCTTCTATCTCAGCTATAGCATCGTCTCGGTTGTCGTGGCTGTGCTCTGTACCACGATGACGGCTTATGTGGCCGTGCGGGTGGAGCTTCGAAGCAACGCCTCGGTCCTGATGCGTCCAAGGGCGCCCAAAAACGGATCCCGCATATGGCTGGAGCGAGTGCCATGGGTGTGGAACCGGCTCGGCTTTATTGGAAAAGTAACCGCGCGAAATCTCTTCCGCTACAAGCAGCGGATGTTCATGACGGTCTGCGGCGTGGCCGGGTGCACGGCCCTCATTCTGACCGGTTTCGGTCTTAAGGACTCCATCGGGGATATCGCGCCGATGCAATACGGCAAAATCATGCAGCACCAGGCGACCGTGGTATTCCAAGAAGATAACGGCGAGAGCGGCGGGCTGGAGGACTATAACAAGCGCCTAGCGGGAGTTCCGGAGATTACGGGAATCCTGAACGTGACCCAGGAGGCGATGACCGCGGCGGCCCCCGGCGTGAACGGCCAGGATGTGAATTTGTTCGTGCCGCAATCGCCGGAGAAGATCGATTCGTTTATCGTGCTGAAGCCCCGCGAACAGGAGCAGACGCTGTCGCTGACGGATGACGGCGCGATCATTACCGAGAAGCTGGCCAAGCTGTTCGATCTCGGCATTGGCAGCACATTCACGGTTCAGAACAGCGATAATGAACCCTTTGAAATGCGCGTGGCGGGGATTACGGAGAACTATGCCTTGCACTACGTGTACATGACGCCGAAATACTACGAAGACATTTTTGACGCAGCGCCCGAAGCGAACAGCCAGCTGCTGACTTATGACCGTAAGGATCCGGGGTGGGAGGATCGGCTTGGGGAATCGCTAACCGCAAGCGAACGGGTCGCCATGGTGAGTTTCACGAGCGGCGTGAGCGACGCCTTCAGCGATACGATGGGCAGCATGAACGTCGTGGTGGTCGTCCTCATTGTGTCCGCTGCGGCCCTAGCGTTTGTCGTGCTGTACAATCTGACGAATATCAACGTATCCGAACGGATACGCGAGCTGTCGACGATTAAGGTGCTTGGCTTCTACGACAAGGAAGTAACCATGTACATTTATCGCGAAAACATGATCCTGACCGTGCTCGGGATCATAGCGGGCAATCTGGCAGGCATATTCCTGCACCGCTTCGTGCTACTGACCGCAGAAGTGGACGCGATGATGTTCAGTCCCACCATCCATGAAATCAGTTATGGCTACGCGGCGCTGCTGACGCTGCTGTTCTCGGCCATCGTCATGGCTTCCATGCATTACAAGCTGAAGCGGATCGACATGATCGAAGCGCTGAAGTCCGTGGAATAACCTATAGTTCGGCAAGAGAGCCATTTTCGCGGGAGACGATCCTTGTGAACGGGCTCTCTTTTTCGCTGCCTGTTCATCCTGGTTTTTATGTTGCGCCATGCGTGAAGAGGTAATGGAATGCGATTTCCGGTGATAATTTTCATCCGCCGGCAAGATCTAGGAGAAAATATATTATAATAGACATATCCAGCCATTGTACGAACTAATATTGCTACTACATGAAGACCTGTGGGTAAATGATGTAAGAAATAGGATAAGGGTCTTCGACACTCGGAGGAATGCATATGGGAATTGTCTTCTCGATCTTGAAAAAGTACCGCGTTGCAGCGATTGCGGCACTTGCCATGATGCTGATCGAGCTCACCGTCGAGCTGATTCAGCCGCTGCTTATCTCCAAAATCATCGACGACGGCATACAGAAGCAGGACATGTCCGTCGTATGGATGTGGGGAGCCGTTTTGACTGGAAGCGCTATTATAGCCTTCATCGCCGGGATATCCAGCTCTTTTTTTGCGGCGCATACGAGTCAGGGGCTCGGTTATGATCTTCGCGATCAATTGTATGACAAGGTGCAGTCTTTCTCTTATTCGATATTTAACCGGTTCGCCACTTCATCGTTGATTACCAGGCTTACGGGCGACGTCACCCAGATTCAGGACACGGTGTTCATGGGCTTGCGGTTCATGACGCGCGTTCCGCTGGTGGTGCTCGGCAGCATTATCATGGCACTGGTCGTGAATGTGAAGCTGGGCTTGCTGCTTGTGCTGACCGTGCCCGTATTGTTTATTTTCATCGCTTGGATCATGAAGCGGGCTGCCGATGCGTTCCGCAGCGTCCAGCAGCGGCTGGATGCGGTGAACGGCGTCATCCAGGAGAATCTCACCGGGATTCGCTTGATCCGCGTATTCGTGCGCATGGGCCATGAAATTGAGCGCTTTGCCCGTACCTCCGGCAAGCTGATGAGCACCACCGTCTCGACCTTGCGATTAACGGAGACAACGATGCCGTTTATTCTCCTCGTCATGAACGCCGGGATCATGGCGGTCCTGTGGTTCGGCCGCAAAGATATTGCGTCCGGCAGTGCCAGCGTCGGCGAGGTGGTCGCCGTCGTCAACTATTCCCTGCGCTGCATCGGCGCCATGTCAGCCCTGTCTTGGGTTGTCGTTGCCTTTTCCCGCGGACGGGCTTCCGCCCAGCGTGCGCAGGAGGTGCTGGGCACGGAGGATACGGCGGCAGGCGCAAACAAGGACATAACCGGAAAAGTGGATATTCAGGGGGGCGTCAAATTCGAGCAAGTGAGCTTCAGTTATCCGGGCAGCGACATCGACGTCCTGACGGATATTTCCTTTGAAGCGAAGCCCGGTGAGCGCATCGCCATCATGGGAGCCACGGGTTCCGGCAAATCCTCGCTGGTCCAGCTGATTCCGCGGCTTTACGAGGAAGAGAAGGGGACTGTGCTCGTAGACGGCGTGGACGCCGCGTCGATCGATGAGGTGAACCTGCGCAGCAGCATCGGCTATGTGCCTCAGGAAGTGCTGCTCTTCTCCGGGACGGTGCGGGAGAATATTGCTTGGGGACGCGAGGATGCAACGATGGAAGAAATTCAGGAGGCGGCTCGCCGAGCTCAGATTCATGAGACCATTGAGCATCTGCCTAACGGGTATGACACGATGCTGGGCCAGCGCGGGGTCAATTTGTCCGGCGGACAGAAGCAGCGCCTGTCGATTGCGCGGGCGCTCGTGCGAAAGCCCGCCATCCTCATTCTGGACGACAGCACCAGTGCTCTTGACGTCCGAACGGAAGGCGCCCTGCTGGATGCCCTCAAGGATTTATCCTGCACGACGTTTTTGATTACGCAGAAGATCAGCTCGACCACTTCGGCGGATTTGATTTTGCTGCTGGATGACGGGCGTTTGATCGGAAAAGGGAATCATGACGCTTTGATGAAAAGCTCCGCTCTGTATCGACGCATCTATGAATCCCAGTATGGAGAGGAGGCGCAGCATCATGCTCAAGGCATTCACTGAACCGTTTCGTCACCCGAAACCGAAGCTGGATCTTGACAAGAACAAGGATGGCGGCAGCCGTGGCGGCAAGCCGAAAGCCAAGGCGAAAAACTGGTCGGGCACCCTCTCCAGGATATGGACCTATCTTGCCCGGCGCAAAGGGAAACTCGCGCTCGTGCTGCTGATGGTGATGTTCAGCTCGGGCCTGGCGCTGCTGGGTCCCTATCTGCTCGGCGTCGGGGTGGACAAATTTCTGGATGATGTAAGAAATCCCGACAGTTCCATCGATTCCGCCTGGCTGTACTTTCTGGTTGGACTAGCCGTCGTATATGTCCTTCAGGCCTTAACCACCTGGCTGCACAACGTCTGGATGATCGGCATCGCCCAAGAGACCGTGTACCGGATGCGAATGGATCTGTTCACGCACCTGCACCGGCTGCCGATTCCGTTCTACGGGAAGCGCCAGCAGGGAGAAATCATGAGCCGTCTGACGAATGACATCGAGAACGTGAGCTCGACGCTCAACAGCTCGGCCATTCAAATCTTCTCGAGCGTGCTGACCTTAATCGGCACGTTAACCGTCATGTTATGGCTTAGCCCGCTGCTTACGCTGCTGACGTTCCTGGTCGTGCCCCTGATGATGATGGGGATGCGCTGGATTACCCGCCGAACCGGCCCGCTGTTTAAAGAGCGTCAGCGCAATCTGGGGGATCTGAACGGTTACATTGAAGAAACGCTGTCCGGGCAGCGAATCATCAAGGCTTTTTCCCAGGAGGAACGGGTGGTCCGCGAATTCGATGAGCGCAATCAACGGATTCGTCTATCGGGCTTCTGGGCGCAGAGCATATCGGGCTTCATTCCGAAGCTGATGAACGGGCTCAACAACTTGAGCTTTGCGATCGTAGCAGGCATTGGCGGCATTCTGGCGATTCAGGGCCATATTACGATCGGCGTCATCATTATATTCGAAAGTTACGCGCGGCAGTTTACGAGACCGCTGAACGATCTGGCGAACCAATGGAATACGCTGCTCTCCGCCATTGCAGGTGCGGAACGCGTATTCGAAGTGCTGGACGAAGAGGTGGAAGCGAAGGATGAAGGAGCGGCCGTCACGCTGAAGAGCGTGGAGGGGGCGGTCAAGTTCGACAAAGTCTCGTTCTCTTACGATAAAGACGGGGACACCCTGGAAGGCATCAGCTTTGAAGCAAAGCCCGGCGAGATGATTGCGCTGGTCGGTCCGACCGGTGCGGGAAAAACCACCTTGATCCAGCTTCTCTCCAGGTTCTACGATCCGGACAGCGGAAGCATTACCCTGGACGGCCGGGACATTTCTTCGATCCGCAGGGAAAGCCTGCGTTCGCAGATGGCTTTCGTGCTTCAGGATTCGTTCCTGTTTCAGGGCACCATCCGTGAGAATATCCGTTTCGGCCGGCTGGATGCGACCGACGAAGAAGTGGAGGAAGCCGCAAAATTGGCTAACGCCCACTCGTTCATCGTGCGCATGAAGGACGGTTACGACAAAATGCTCAAGCCTGACGGCAGCGGCATCAGCCAAGGGCAGAAGCAGCTGCTTGCGATCGCAAGGGCGATTCTGGCCAACCCCTCCATGCTGGTGCTGGATGAAGCGACAAGCAGCATCGATACCGTAACGGAGATCAAGATCCAGGAAGGGCTGCAGCGATTGATGAAAGGCAGGACGAGCTTCGTGATAGCCCATCGTCTGAATACCATCCGCTCCGCCGACCGCATCCTGGTGCTGAAAGACGGACGCCTGCTGGAGCAGGGCTCCCATGATGAGCTGCTGAAGCAGGGAGGGTTCTACAGCGACTTATATCATGGACAGCTGAAGCGCGCCGCCATGTAACCTTAGAGTCGGCACCAAGAGGAAGAAGCGCATGTTCTTCTCTGCCCGCAGCCGCGTTTGGACGTATAAGGGTTACCAGGTATGGGCAGGCACCATAGTATCCACAGCATCGCCATCGCATTTAACAAATTAAAAGCATCAGGACATCATCAAAACCACCGGAGCGGCTTACAGCCAAGCGTTGCTCCGGTGGTTTTTTTGTCGGCATGCGCGGATTCAGATCTGCGCAGCCTGTATGCGAATAGCCCCGATCATAGTCGGATGGGCACGCATGTTTTCATCAAACGCCCCCGCATTGGCTGCCGTTCCTTATTTGGATCCGGTGGTTTGAACCTGCAGCTTATGCTGTGCAGTCCTGCCAAATTGCAGCATAAACAGCAGAAGGATTCCTGCTTGCAACGCCACCAAGACGATATAGATGTTGCTGTAGGTCGAAGCTCCCTGTACCATGTTCAGCGGGTTCCAGCGGGTGGCGGCGCCAAGGTCGACGGCTTTGCCGTAAACCCCGGTGGCAATCGCGCCGGACAGGAAGTTAAGCAGGGAGAACAGTCCCATGCCGACGCCGGTTTGCTCTTTGGGCAGCGATAAGGAGATCGTCTTGGAGAGCGAGATTTGCATAAACATGATACCGACATTGCCGAAGATCAGGAACAGTGCAATCAGGAGCGGCGATACGCCAGCAAAGGTGGACAACAGGGCAAAGCACAGCAGCAGCAGGGTGGAAGCCGCATAGAATAAATAGCGGGTTCCCTTGGTATCCGCGAGCTTGCCGCCTCTTCCGCCCAGCATGGCCGTGACGACGGCACCGGGCACCATGACAAATCCGATCCATCCCGGAGCCAGACCGTTCAAATCCGACAGCAGCTGCGGAGTAAGAAAGGGCAGCGCATACCCGACGCTCATGATGAACATGCCGAGGATAAGTCCGACCGTATAGCTTGGGTTGCGGAATAAACGGGGCTGGACGAAAGGCGCTTTAGCCGAACGAATGCGCAGAAGGAACGCAAGGAACAGGATCAGGCTGCCTAAACCGAATATCCAGCCGCCTTGGGTCACCGAGAGGAGCAGCAGCGCGACCGTTCCGGCCAGAAGGCCGCCGCCGAGCCAATCGATCCGTGCGCCCTCGCCCTGTTCATTGCCCAGATATTTGCGATAGAGAGGGAGGGTGACCAGGATGAGCAGCGGAATGAAAAAGAGCCATCTCCAATGGAACGTGCTAACGACCAATGCGGAAACCACTGGCCCGACCGCGTTGCCGATAGCGAGCCCGGTCGCCGTTATGCCGAGTGCGCGGCCCCGGTTTTCCGCAGGGAAGTAACGGACCGAAATGATCATGGCGATTGCCGGAATGACGGCTGCCCCCGCTGCCTGAAGGATCCGTCCCAGCAGCACCATCCAGTAGGCCTGTGCGGCCAAGCCCGTGATGGAACCGACAAAGAAGAGAAGCAATCCGAAGGTGACCAGATTTTTGAGTTTATAGGTGTCGGCCAATTTTCCGTACAGGACGGAGCCTATGGCATAGATGAGCATGTAAATCGACGATACCCAGCTGACCTGGGCGAAGGAAAGTCGGAATTCCTGGCTGATTTCCGGAAGCACGATATTAAACATGGTTGCGCTCATCGACGAGAGAATCATCGTAAACGCCAGAATGCGTATTAATTTTTCAGCCGGCGGCTGTTGCGGTTGTTGATGTTCGTTCATGTGATTTCCCCCTTTCCTTTGGTTACGATTTATTCTACAATCGATAGTTAATAAATTAAAATATATATTATGACATGCATTCATATACTCAAGGATATCAATAAAGGAGGAAGAACCCCATGGAACTGCTTCAGCTGCATTATTTTCAGACGGTGGCCCGAATGGAGCATATGACCAAGGCCGCGAAGGAACTTCGCATTGCCCAGCCTGCGCTCAGCAAGACGATTGCCCGCTTGGAGGAAGATTTGGGGGTGCCTCTGTTTGATCGGCAGAGCCGGCAAATTAAGCTCAATTCATTCGGGAAGGCTTTTCTGAAAAGCGTCGATACGGCGTTATCGGCCCTAGAGGAAGGCAGGAGGGAAGTGTCCGATTTGGCAGGCATGGAGCGGGGGAGCATCCGCATAGCAACGACGGCATTGCCCCGGCTGTCCAAAGCCCTGGGCGCTTTCCGCGCGCGATATCCTGACGTGAATTTTCGCATCATTCAGATTCCGCCCGACTCCACGATGGAGATGGTGCAGATGCTGGAAAACGGAGAAATCGATCTGTGCTTTACCGCGGCGGCCCTGGACGAAGACCACATTCGGGAGATTCCGGTCCTCCATGCGGAGGTGTTCCTGGCGGTGCCTCACGGCCATCGATTGGCGGGACGGTCCCGCATTTCCCTTCAGGAGGTGGCGGGGGATGCCTTCATCGAGTACAAGGCAGGCCATCCGTTTCGTAAAATGAACGAAGAGTTTTGCCGATTGGCCGGGATCAGCCGGGAAGTCGTATGTGAAGTCGATGAGCCGGCGGCATTGTCCAGCCTCGTATCGGCCGGGCTTGGAGCCGCATTTGTACCCGGATGCAAAGGGGACGACATGCCCCCGTACGCGATGGTGCGCATCGAGAAGCCTTCCTGCTACCGCACCTTTACCATAGCTTGGCTGGAGCGGCGCTACTTGTCCAAGGCCGCAACGGAGTTCCAGTCATTCCTGGTAGACTATTTCGGCGAGTTTCAGGAGCCGATGAAGCATAAAGACGTGATCTGACAAATCACGTCTTTTTTCTGTCCGGCCGCCTCCCTTCTACATAAGCCGAGCATTCCCTTCATACCGTTTTTTAGACCAAAGAACAGGGAGAAGTAGATTGCCACGCCCGTTGGTTACTCTTCATGACGATGAGGTCTTCGCACGCCCTTGACGTTTGTTCTCAACCGGCTTAGGGAGAAGAAGGCTTCTTTTTAACGCCGGAACTTCCGCCTGATATTCACTTGATATCCCTTGCGAAAAAATCCTTGCCTGAAATGGAACGTTCTGGTATGCTATTGTCCTTCTCTCATTTTCGCCTTGTCTGAAGTGGATGGGTCCGCCATCTAAAATGCTTATCGGAGGTGCTTCATGCTTTATTTCACATTGGCTTCCAAAGCCTATGCCCGCAATTTGCAGTACCGCGGCGCCCACATGGTGCACAATGTCGCCAGTGCGATGTTCGGCTTCATGTATGCCTGTATCTGGCTCGGTCTCGGCGCCGATTACGCGCTCGGAGATTACGGAACGCAGGGAATGGTCGGCTACATCGCCTTTACGCAAGCCGCGCTCTGGGTTTCCAGTTTCGTCACGAATGGCCTCGGCATCCCCCAAGCCGTGCGAACCGGCCATATCTCCCTGGATTTGATGCGCCCCGTTCATTTGTTCAGTCATTTGATGGCCAAGGAATGGGGTCAAATCGCCTACCAATTCGTTTACAAATCAATCCCGATCTACCTGGTGTATTATTTTGCCTTCTCACTGCAGCTGCCTGGAAAAGCAGTCACCTTCCTCTACGTTGCCATTGCGCTCGCAGGCGCCGCCTACTTATCGATTTGCATCAACTATCTCATCGGCGCATCGGCATTATGGACAACGGAATCGTCTTGGTTGTATTGGGGCAACCACGCGATGATCAATCTCCTAGCCGGTTTCTTCATTCCCATCGAATGGCTGCCGGGCTGGCTTCAGGCGATTGCCTGGTGGTCGCCGTATCCGTATCTGCTCTATGTGCCGACCCGGATCTATTTGGGCTTCGATGACGTTTCCCATCTGTGGGGCACGTTGTCATGGTGCGTGCTGCTGACGCTGGCAAGCCTGCTGGCTACCGGATTCCTAAGGCGGAAAGTGGAGGTGCAGGGAGGATGACCGCGAGATCCTGGCTATCCCTGTATGCGCTGCTGATCCGTACGAGCATCAAAAGCCGCATGCAGTACAAATTCAATTTCATCCTGGCTTCGTTTCTTGCCGCATTGATCCAAATTTCCGAGTTTCTCATGGTCGCCATCGTCCTCTACAAGTTTGGAGCCATTCAGGGCTGGTCCATGCATGAAATCGGGTATTTGTTTGCCGTCATGACGCTGTCGAAGACGCTCTACCGGACGTTTGGGGATGAAGTGCATCATCTTGAGAGATATCTGGTCAACGGGGAGCTTGACCAGCTGCTGACCCGTCCCATGCCGGTGCTGCTGGCGCTCATGCCGCAGAAATTCCGGATCATGCTGGGCGAAGTGCTGCAGGGCGGCTTTCTGCTCTGGTGGTCGCTGCATGGCATGATGGCGGCAGGTCAGGTGGGATGGAGCGCGGTGCCGCAATCGCTGTACATTATCGTCACGGGTGCCGTCATCCTGTTCTCGATCGGCCTTGCGACCGCAACCTTCGGTTTTTGGACGACCCGGATCACCGAGCTTCAGAACCTGACGGAGGACGCAGCCCGGACGGCGGCCCAGTATCCGCTCACGCTGTATCCCAAATGGATGTCGTCGATCCTGCTGATCGTGGTCCCGGTCGGTTTGGTCAATTATGTCCCATCGCTATACATACTGCGGGGCGAGCTCGGAGCCTGGGTGCTGCCTGCGTTGGCTGGAGCGGCCCTGTTATGTCTCGGTTTAAGCCTGAGGTTCTGGCAGTTTGGTTTGACGAAATATCAAAGTACAGGGAGCTAAAGGAGGAATGCGTCCATGATTGAAGTGAGCAACATACGCAAGGAGTTCAAAACGCCGGTCGTGAAGGAGGGGCGCTTCTCCGGTCTGCGAACCCTGTTTACGAGAGAATACCGGACGAAGGAAGCCGTGAAGGGGATCAGCTTTCAAGTGGAGCCGGGGGAATTCGTCGGTTACATCGGTCCGAACGGCGCCGGCAAATCCACAACGATCAAAATGCTGACCGGCATTCTCCACCCGACCTCGGGCCACGTATCGATCGGAGGTTTGAATCCGCACAAGGAACGGCGCAGCGTGGTGAACAATCTAGGCGTCGTATTCGGTCAGCGCAGCCAGCTGTGGTGGGACTTGCCGGTGAAGGATTCCTACGATATTTTGGCGAAAATGTACTGCGTGGATCAGGCGGACAAGGAGCGCAGACTCGGACAGTTTGCCGAACTTCTGGATTTACGGGCGTTCTGGGAAACGCCTGTGCGCAAGCTGTCGCTCGGGCAGCGCATGCGCGCAGACCTCGCGGCCGCGATGCTGCATGATCCGGACGTGCTGTTCCTGGATGAGCCGACGATCGGCCTGGACGTGAACGCCAAGCGGAACATCCGCCATTTTCTCAAGCTGGTCAACGAGCAATTCGGCAAGACCATCCTGCTCACGACGCATGACATGGACGATATCGAACAGCTCTGCAATCGCGTAATGGTCATTAACAACGGCGAGCTTTCCTATGATGGAACGGTGAAGTCCCTGCGCGAGACGATCGGGCTGCCTACGGTCATCACCGTGACCTTCCGCGGACCTTTTGTTATCCCTGAGCAGTTTCAGGGGGAAGGCAATCTTTCCGTCCCGATCCGCGTGACAGGTTCTCTGGATAACACCGTCACGATTGAGGTGAACCGCCGCGAGATGAACACGCTTGATATTTTTAAAGAGCTGGGCCGCTGGGGCGAGCTGGATGATATCGATATGGAAGATCCCGATTTTGAAGACGTGATTCATAAGGTATACTGACTAAATCAAGAGAGGGCTTCAAATAGGAGCCCTCGTTTCACTCCAATATGCTAAACTACCAGTATATCCCTCATAAGGAGTCAAACACAGACGATGAGTTTTACTATTTTATACATAGAAGACGATAAGGAGATCGGCGCTTGGTCCAAAGATTTTTTAATCGAACTTGGCTATAAAGTGATCTGGAGGACTTCAGGCCATGATGCTATGGAATCTTTTGAAACGTGCAGCCTGGTCATACTGGACATCATGATCCCAGGATTGGATGGCTATACGATCGGACAGCGGTTCAAGCAGCGCCGTCCGGATGTACCGATCTTAATGCTGACTGCCAGAACGTCAATGGAGGATAAACTGCAAGGGCTGTCCTTTGCCGACGATTACATGACCAAGCCGTTTCATCCCGACGAGCTGGCTGCGCGCATTCAGGTGCTGTTAAGACGTTCTGGTTCAATGGCTTCGGATAACCTCCAGGTGAAGCATTTAAATATTGACCGGAGAACGAACCGTATATTAAATACGGAAACGATGGATGAAATCGTTCTTACGGGCAAGCAATTTCACATTTTCATGTATTTAATCGATCATTTGAATCAAATATTGACCCAAAAGCAAATCTACGAGGCCGTATGGAGGGAACCGTATATTCATGGCGACAAATCGCTTATGGTGCATATTCGCCATTTACGGGAGAAGATCGAGATCGATTCAAGCTCTCCTCAAATTATAGAAACGATCCGGGGGGTCGGATACCGGGTGTGCTCATGAATGTGGGTCGCTCGCTTATTCAGACAAAGGAAATGAACTTGCAATGGGAAGTGAAGTCCATTCTTAGCCGCACCTCAGCTATGGTTTGGGCGGAAATTTAAACGAAACTTAAACTTCGAGTCAACTTAATGCTCTCTTTAGATAGGTATGATGAGCTTGAGGTGATGAAATGAATGAATCAAGAATGAAAAAAGCGGGGGTTGTTGCTTGCATTGCTGCTGTGCTGTATGCCCTTCCCCATTATTGGTGGGGGCTTGGCTTCGGGTTTGCATTCCCCGGGGATTTCCAGGAGACGCCGGATGATTTTTGGTCACATGCGATCGGCTACTGGGGAATGGGAACCATCGCTATGTTGGCTGCCGTCTTCGCGCTTGCTTTCGCCAGGCCTTGGGGGAGACGACTGCCGAAATGGATGTTAGTTGTTCCGGCAACAGCCGGTTCGGTGTTGTTGTCATTATGGGGATTTATCTATTTCGCCCTGCAGTATCTGTTAGCGGTTGGACGCGTTCAGTCGGCCCCGATGCACGCTGCTCAAGATGCAAGCCCCATGGCGGCGTGGGGATACTTCTGGTATGCGCTCTTTCTGGTCTGGGGAATTTCGCTAGGCATTGCTGCATACCATGCCGGAAAAACCCGATGGCGCAAAATGGAAGAGCATTTCACTAAATAATCGGAAGTAATATTTTGGATTGCACATTTTTGGTATCTTTATACAATATAATAGGATACACACCGAAAGAGGAGCCTGCAGGAGGTTCCTCTTTAATTTGGGTGCAAATGGACATAGAGGAAGTATAATATAGAGATAAGGCGAAAGCTGCCCCGGCTCTAATCATAGGAGCCCAAGAAACCCAAGAATAACATCTACATACAAAGGATGAGCCACCATGAAGTTGATGAAGCGGATCTGGTTCCGTATCGGGAACCATTACAGGAAGAAGCGGGATTTTGAGCAAGCCCTTAAATATATGAGAAAAGGCGAAAGCGCCATTACAAGTTTTAATGACAAGCTGCACTATGCGGAACTGCTGCACAACAGCGGCTATTCGGATGAGGCCGTGGCTTATCTGGGACGCGTGATCGAAACGAGCGGCAGCCATCGCGCGTACGAGCGGCGCGCCCATATTCTGCGGGAGCTGAACCGGGAGCGCGAGGCCATCGAGGATTTGGATGAAGCGATTCGATTGAATGCGGACAATTATATGAATTGGTATACCCGGGGCATTGCGCACAAGGATTTGAACCAGTACGACGAGGCGATTCGGGATCTTAAGGAAAGCATCAAGCGGGAGGACGACAGCACGGTAATTTCGACCTACTATGAACTGGGCATGGCTTATTACGAGAGCGGGAATCCGGCGGAAGCGGCGCGCTATTTTCGTTTAAGCATCCAGAAGCCGGAGCGCGCCATTCCGATGTATTACTACATGCTGTCGGTGTCGCTGGATCTGATGGATCATGTGCAGGAAGCCGTGGGCGTCCTGCAGGAGGGAATCCAGCTGGCTGACCGGTATGAAGCGGAAGCGGATGGCGGATATGCGCTGTTCGCGGGAAGCACCAACTACAGCTATGGCGCATTCCAGACGTTTCAGCGGCAAGCGCGCGAGGCGTATTCCTTCCGGAAGCCCATGGCGGATCTGTACGTGCAGCTGGGGGATTTGGGGCAGGCCGAGCACTATCTGTCGGAGGCCATTGAACGGTATCCGGATACGTACGAGCTTTACTTAAAGAGGGCGGAGGTCTTGAACCGGTCCGGCAGCAAAGCTGCGGCCAAAGCCGATTTGGAGTGGGCGATCGAGGCGGAACCGGACGATTACCGCGCTTATTTCGATTTGGCCCGTATCTACCGCGAGGATGCCCGGGAAGAGGAAGCCTTCGAGCTGATTTCGAAGCTGTATGCGAGACAGCCGGATTCTCCGCTGGCTTGCTACTGGATGGCCGACTGCTACTACCGGCTGGGTCGCCAGGAGGAGGCGCTGGCGATCAATGACAAGCTGCTTAAGCTTGAGCATGATGACGCGCCCAATTATGTTCAGCGTGCCGATATTTATATGGAGATGAACGATCTGCCGTCTGCGGAGCAGGCTTTGAAGGAAGCGGCCGCGCTCCAGGACGGGACCGAGATCCGCAACAAGCTCAGCTACGTGCTCTATCTTCAAGGACGCAACGAGGAAGCGCTGCTGGAGCTGCAGGAAGCGGTTAAGCAGGAGGAAGCCTTCTCGGAGCACCCGACGTACCTGGCGGCCAGCGGTCATATTTACAAGGAGATGGGCATGTGGGACCTTGCCATCGATGCGTATTCCCAGGCGATTCAAGCGCATCCGTCCAACCCGCGATTCTATGAATTCCGCGCCGTTTGCTTCGTGGAGACCGGCCAGCTCGAGCGGGGACTGGCGGACTGCGCTCAGGGGCTCAGCTTGAACCCGGGGCAGGGAAGCCTGTACAGCCTGCGAAGCGGAATTTATTATTCGATGGGAGACTACGCGCGCGCGAAGGAGGATACGCTGCAAGTGCTGGAGCTTTCGCCGGGTCACCCCGGGGCATATTTCAGGCTGGGGCAGATTTATTACAAGGATCAGGACGAAGATGCGGCATTGGCTGCATTTGACGAGGTGCTGAAGGTGGTGCCGGAGCATGCCGAAAGCTATCTGTACAAAGCGCATATCTATTACGGCCAGTTTGAGCATGAAGATGCGGTGCAGGCGATCGTGAACTGGAGTTTGCATCTTCAGAAGGAGATGCCGGCTGCGGAGAAAATTCAAGCCATCGAAGGCCTTGAGGGTTTTGAGGAAGGTTTGCTGGATAAGGCGGTTGAACGCTTAACGGGCATGTATGGACATCAGCTTTATTTATCTTGAGAGCATGCACTTTCTGGCAGTGGGCAAGGGGTGTCACATTTTGTCTAAAATTATGGTATGATTCAATTGTTGTTGCAGCATCATGTGCTCGCAGGCGGTATCGCCACGCGGGCTTTCTTCATGTGGCAAGGAGGGGGATTTTAGGATGATCTCGCTGCAAGAGGTCAGTAAAAGCTATGGCAACGGCGCGGACCGTTACCTGGCAATCGATGCCGTCTCTCTCGATATTGAAGAGGGCAGCATACACGGCATCATCGGCGCCAGCGGAGCCGGTAAATCGACGCTGCTGCGCATCATGAACGTACTGGAGAGACCGGACGCCGGCATAGTCTCGGTGAATGGACGGGAGCTGACCGCCCTTGGCGGCAGGGAGCTTCGGGAGGCAAGAAGGTCCATCGGCATGATCTTTCAGCTGTTCCAACTGGTCAGCAACCGGACGGTATGGGGCAACGTGTCCCTGCCGCTTGAGCTGGCAAAGGTACCGAAGTCTGCCCGTGCGGAGCGCGTTCAGGAGGTCCTGCGCTTTGTCGGGCTGGAGGATAAAGCGAAGTCATATCCTGCTCAGCTTAGCGGCGGCCAGAAGCAGCGGGTAGCGATTGCCAGAGCTTTGGCCAATTCGCCGACCGTCTTGCTGTGCGACGAGCCTACGTCTTCCCTGGATCCGCGGACGACGGCGGATATTCTGGATGTGTTAAGACATATTAACCGGACGCTGGGGGTTACGATCGTCATCGTCTCGCACGAAATGGACGTGGTGAACGGCATTTGCGACCATGTGTCCGTGATGGAGGACGGCCGCTTGACCCGAACGTACCGTAATCGCCAACAGGATGGAGAGGTGCCTCGAGGTACCGGAACTCCAACTAACGGTGCTGAAGAAACGGGGGGACTGGGCTTCTATGAATGACATCATTCAATACGTGAACGATTATTTGGCCTATGTCCTCCAGTATCAGCATGAAATATGGCGGGCGATCGGCGAGACGTTCATTATGGTGGGCATTTCGATTGCTGCCGCTATAATACTGGGTCTTCCGGTCGGAACACTGCTATTTCTGTGCCGAAAAGGACAGCAGTATGAGAACCGGCTATTGTTCTCCATTCTGAATGCTCTGGTCAATGTTATACGGTCATTTCCGTTTCTGCTGCTTGTCGTTGCCATGATTCCGGTCACAAGGTGGATTGTCGGTACATCGCTCGGCACGGTGGCCGCTGCCGTGCCGCTATCCGTCGTAGCGGTTGCCTACTACTCCAGATTGGTTGAGCAATCCCTGCTGGAGGTGCCGAAGGAAGTGATGGAGGCCGCCTCTTCCATGGGGGCCTCCACGATCCAGATGATATTCAAGTTCCTGTATGTGGAGGCCAGGTCGGGTCTTGCGCTCGGACTGACAACCTCCACGATCAGTTTTATTTCGTACTCCACGGTCATGGGGATCGTGGGCGGGGGCGGCGTCGGGGATTTCGCGATCCGCTACGGGTACCAGCGATTCGAGGAAGAGATCATGACGTTTACGATCATCATCATGATCATTCTGGTACAATCGATCCAGTTCGGCGGGAACCTGGCTTCCAGGCTGCTGGACAAAAGAAAAGTATAATTGCGGTTTTGAACATGCTTGCACAGATTATTTTTTACCTGGAGGTAACCTAAAATGAATAAGAAATTATCGCTGCTTCTGCTGACCCTCATGCTTGCGCTTGCGGGCTGCGGACAGCAGCCAGCCAAGGACGAAGCCCCGGAGAGCGCGGCGCCCGAAGCGAAAGAAGAAGTGACGCTGAAGGTCGCAACGCTCATTCCGCCGATGACGGAAGTGCTAGAGCTGGTGAAGCCGATGCTGAAGGAAGAAGGCATCAATCTGGACATCCGGATTCTGTCCGATAATGTGCAGCCGAACAATGCGCTTGCCCATAAAGAGGTGGATGCGAATTTCTTCCAGCATGTACCGTACATGGAAGAGTACAATGCGAACAACGGGTCGGAACTGGTTCCGGTCACGCCGATCTATAATGCCGTTTTCGGCGCGTACTCCAAAAAATACAAAACCATCGAAGAGCTTCCGGACGGCGCAACGATAGCGATTCCCAACGATCCTTCCAACATCGGCCGATCCCTGGTGATGTTTGAGAAGAACGGTCTGATCAAGCTGAAGGAAGGCGTCGGCATCCAAGCGACGCAGGCCGACATCGTCGAGAACCCGCATCAATACAAGTTCACCGAGGTGGATCTGCTGATGCTGGCCCGCACCCTCGACGACGTCGATATGGTGGCCATGACGCCGGCCTATGCCAAACCGTTGGGACTGACGCCTAAGAAGGACGCCCTGGTAACCGAGGGCAACGACTCCGATTTCACCATTACGCTGGTGGCCCGCAAGGATAACGTGGATTCCGAGCCGATTCAAAAGCTCGCCCAGGCGATGACCAGCCCCGAAGTGAAGAAATTCTTCGAGGAGAACTATTCCGAGATCGCGCTGCCGGCTTTTGAATAAATCAACGTTTCATTTTGGCCATAGCCTGACCGTTCCCCTGGTTTTCGGGGAGCGGTTATTTTTTTGAGCGCAGGCAAATATGGTATACTCTTGATGGATTTGAGAGGTGCACCTTACATACCATACGTATTGGAGTTGAGAATTTATGAAAAAAGAAGTAATCGACAGACTCATTACCTATGCGCAGATGGATACGCAATCCGACGAGAACAGCCACACTTGCCCTTCTACCCCGGGGCAGCTGACGCTGGGCCGGCTGCTGGTGGACGAGCTGAAGGGCATCGGCATGCAGGAGGTCACCATGGATGAGAACGGCTATGTGATGGCCACGCTTCCGGCTAACACGGATAAACCCGTCCCGACCATCGGCTTTTTGGCACATATCGATACGGCGACCGATTTTACGGGTGCCGGCGTCAAACCGCGGATCGTTGAACAATATGACGGACAAGACATCGTTTTGAATCAAGCGCAGAACGTGATCCTCTCCCCGCGCGATTTTCCGGAGCTGAGCGGTTACAAAGGACATACGCTTGTGACAACGGACGGCACAACGCTGCTGGGCGCCGACGATAAAGCGGGCATTGCAGAGATCATGACGGCGATGAATTACCTGATCCAGCATCCGGAGCTGAAGCACGGCAAAATCCGCGTGGCCTTCACGCCCGACGAAGAGATCGGTCGAGGACCGCATAAATTCGACGTGGAGGCCTTTGGCGCTAAATACGCGTATACGATGGACGGGGGGCCGCTGGGAGAGCTGCAATACGAAAGCTTTAATGCGGCGGCCGCGCTCGTGACTTGCAAAGGCAAGAACGTCCATCCCGGAACGGCCAAGGGAAAAATGGTCAACGCGGCGAAAATCGCCATGGAGCTGAACGGCATGCTCCCTGCGGAAGAAGCGCCTGAACATACCGAGGGGTATGAAGGCTTCTTTCATCTCACTTCCATCGAAGGCGATGTGGAGGTGACCGAGCTTCGTTATATTATCCGCGACCATGACCGGGAGCTGTTCGAAGGCAGGAAAGCCAAGCTGGCTTCCATCGTCGAAGAGCTTCAGGACAAGTATGGAGCCGAGCGGATCGTGCTTCAGATGAAAGACCAATATTACAATATGCGGGAGAAAATCGAGCCGGTCAAAGAAGTGGTCGACATCGCGCAGACCGCGATGGAGAAGCTGGGAATCAAGCCGATCATCGAACCGATCCGCGGGGGGACCGACGGTTCCCAACTGTCGTATATGGGCCTGCCGACACCGAACATTTTTACGGGCGGGGAAAACTATCACGGACGATATGAATACGTGTCCGCCGACAATATGGTACTGGCCGTCCAGACGATTATCGAGATTGTCCAGCTGTATGAGGCGCAGGCATAAGTTAAAAGGCAGTTGTGTTATTTATAGAAGAGCTCCCGGCATTCATGCCGGGAGCTCTTTTCATTTGCAGGATCATGTTTTATTCGAGCTTTTTTCCAGGCTGTACTTATATTCGCTGGGGGTCATGCCTGTCCATTTGCGGAACTGCTTGGAGAAATAGAGAGCGTCGTTGAAACCGACGGAGGAGGCAATTTCATGGATGGAGAAGGACGATCTCATGAGTGCTTTGGCCTTCTCGATGCGTACCTTCATGAGGTACTGCATGGGCGAAAGGCCCATATGCTGTTTGAACATCTTGGACAGATGGGCCCGGTGATAGCCGAGTGCCTTCGCCATCTGATCTATGGACAGCTGCTGGTGATATTGGGTCGAAATCCAGCGCTCCGTCTGTCTCACGCCCCGCTCAATATCCGGCACGTCATTGGAGCTCGACGGAAGAAACTCGCGGTTTAACATCGCCAGCTTATGGAGCAGCAATCGGAGCCACCCGGATGCCTGAAGATCCTCCAGCCAAGGGTGATCCGATTGGTTAAACCCGAGACGCAGATGACGGTACATCTCGGCCAGGGCGTTCAGTTCGGTTTCTTCCGTGCAGCGGATAATCGGCCTGACGGGTGTAACGCCCATATCAGCCAGCAGCAGGTTCGTGCCTTTCTCCTGCAGAGCCACCCAGTTGTAGTGCCAGGGGTTCCGGTCGTCCGCTTCATAGCTGAACAGAACGCCGGGAAGGATCACGAAGGTATCGCCTGCCCGGCAGTGATGCACCGTGCCAGCGCATTCGAACACGCCTTGGCCTGTCAGGACGGTGTGAATAAGGCAGTAATCATGGATGATGGGCCCGATTTTGTGGCGGGGTACGGGCGTGCCTTCGCCGCTGAACAGAATGTTCAGGTCATGACCGCCGGGCGAAGGGTTCATGCCAATCGTGTAAAGGGTATGGTCCGGCAAAATGGACATCTTTTTGGCTCCTCCTTAAACGTGTGCGAAATCGATCGATGAGCGGATATGAGATAGAGTTAGATTACATAATCGCACGACAAATGTCCATATGGCACTTGTTTTGCTCCATATTCAAAAAAGGCCGATTATCTTATAGTTAGTCATGTGAAAGCGTATTAATTTATGGAGTTTAAGGAGGGCATTTATTGATGTCTAAGATTACATTCATCGGAGCAGGAAGTACCGTATTTGCCAAAAACGTCCTGGGTGATTGCATGCAGACGCCGGCTTTGCAGGGGTTTGAACTTGCTTTGTTTGATATTGACCCCGTTCGTTTGAAAGACTCGGAGAACATGCTGAATAACATAAAGAAAACCAGCGGCAGCACCTGTGTCGTAAAATCATACGGCGACCGCAAGGAAGCGCTTCGCGGAGCAAAATACGTCATTAACGCGATTCAGGTTGGAGGCTATGACCCGTGCACGATCACGGACTTCGAGGTTCCGAAGAAATACGGGCTAAGACAGACGATAGCGGACACCGTGGGAATCGGCGGGATATTCCGCAACCTTCGTACCATCCCGGTCATGCTGGATTTCGCGGCTGATATGCGGGAGGTTTGTCCAAACGCCTTGTTCCTCAACTATACGAATCCAATGGCAGTGCTGACCAATGCCATGAACACGCTGGGCGGCGTGCAAACCGTAGGATTGTGCCACAGCGTTCAGGCATGCATCCCGCATCTGTTCGATAATTTGGGAATAGACAAGGAAGGCGTGCAGGCCAAAATCGCCGGCATCAACCATATGGCATGGCTGCTTGAGGTAACGAAGGACGGCGTGGACCTGTATCCGGAAATCAAGAAGCGCGCGGCGGAGAAGCAGAAGGAGAAGCACCATGATATGGTCCGTCTCGAGATGATGCTGAACTTCGGTTACTACATTACCGAATCGTCCGAGCATAACGCCGAATATCATCCGTATTTCATCAAGCGCAACTATCCGGAGCTGATCGAACGCTTTAACATCCCGCTGGATGAATACCCGCGGCGCTGCGTGAACCAAATCGAGGGATGGAAGGCGATGCGCGAGGATTTGGTCAACAACCAGGATCTGAAGCACAACCGTTCCCATGAATATGCCTCCTACATTTTGGAAGCAATCGAGACCAATAAACCGTTCAAAATCGGCGGCAATGTGATGAATACGGGACTGATCACGAACCTTCCGAAGGAAGCCTGCGTCGAGGTTCCGTGTCTGGTCGATGCCAGCGGCGTGACGCCGACCTATGTTGGCGATCTGCCTCCGCAGTGTGCCGCGCTGAACCGCACCAATATCAACACCCAGCTGCTGACGCTGGAAGCCGCGGCAACCGGCAAGAAGGAGCATATCTATCATGCGGCGATGCTGGATCCGCATACGGCAGCCGAATTGTCCATGGATGACATCAAGAGCCTGTGCGACGACTTGATCGAAGCGCACGGAGACTGGCTTCCTAAATACCAGTAAGGAAGAATGGATGAACGAAAGTAACGCAAGGAGCAGGGGATCCTCCCTGCTCCTTGCTTTTTTTTGAAGCGCAATGGATGGGCCGATGTTACACTAAACCTAATGATGACTCGTTTTGCCTGTCACTCTATGTTAATGAAAACTGCTTATGCAGGTATATGGGGGTGCGGTATGAAGCTGAGGCTATTTATGTGCCTGCTGTTCCTGTTTACGGCAGGATGTGCCCGTGATGTAACGGTGTTCGAGTCCGCGGTTTATTCGCTGGAAGACGACAGGATTGCCGTGGACTGCTCCGACGAAGTGAATCGTAACCGGAAGAATCACACGGATGAGGGGTACCACTGTGAGGTGCTGGTCACCGAATCGACTTCCCTGAAGGCAAGTGGAGGAGGAGCTATCACGCTGGATGAGCTAAAGGAAGGCGATCTTATCCGCATCACGTTAAAAAAGCCGTTGAACATAAGCAAGAACAACAGAAGTTTTGAGGCCAAAGAAATTATGCTGCAAGCCCAATAAAAGAGAGACGCTCTTTCGCTGGGAAAGACGTCTCTCTTTTTCGTTAACGGACCTCGTGCGTCATCCCTTACGGGTTCAGTTTCGCGCGCGGGAGCGTGATGAGAAACACGGTTCCCGATCTTGGCGAGCTTCGAACCGAGACGCTTCCGTTCATGGCGCGGATGGCTTGATAGGAGAAGGTGAGCCCAAGCCCGGTCCCGCTCATTTTGGTGGAATAGTAGATCGAACCGAGACGGCTTAGCTGCTCGGGGGTCATGCCGATCCCGTTGTCCTTGATTTCCACGGCCACCTGGTCCGTTTCTTCATAGACGGTAATGTTGACCATGCCGTTGTCGACGTCTTTGCACGCCTCGATCGCATTCTTAATAAAGTTGACCAGCAGCTGCTTGAGCTCTGCGGGACTCCCCGAAATGTAGAGATTCGACTGGGGAGAGTCCGTGCTGAGGGTGACGTTGCTCATATTGGCATATGAAGTCATAAGCTCAACGACGGACTTGATTTGGGCGGTAAGCTCGATTCGCTGCTGAAACGGCAAGTGAGGCTTGCTGATCGAGAGGTATTCGGACAAGATCTGTTCGGTTCGGCGAATTTCCTCCATGCTGATTTCTAGGAATCGTTCGGTCTTTTCCGGAGGGAACGTGCCGCTTTTGATCAATTGCAGGAACCCCAGCACGGTCGTCAGCGGATTGCGGACCTCATGGGCAAGTGAGGCGGCGACATGATTCACGGCTTCGGCTTTTTCATTCTGGATATACCGCAGATAAAGCTCCTTGTCAGATACGGACTTGTTAAACAGGGTCACGAGAAGCCATATCCCGAGCGAGTTATGAACCGGCATGGCTAAAATATTAAAAACAAAGTAATTCATGATGTAGTCGGGCTTGGTTATATAGAGCACCAGGAGCGGAAGGACCGAGAAGCTGATGCCGGCTATAAAAATGATCCATAATTTGTGTTTGCTTCGGTGATACAGGAATGACAGCAGAACGGACAGCGGGAACGTAAAGATCAAGATTATAATGGCGTCGATCGTGCCGGATCCGCCAATGTACAATCTGTAGATTAGAAATTCCACGAGCAGAATTGCCCCTGTCAGGAACCCTCCGAACAGCATGCCGAAGAACATAATGACATACCGTACGTCAAAGATCAGACCGCTTTGGACAGACGAAGCAAAGGTCATGGACAGCAGCATGCACAGCGAACAAATGACAACGATGAAATTACGGGAATAGTTGACAGTCAGTTTTCTGTAATAGATGTTGTATGCAACAAAAGGCATCAATGCAAACAACAGCTGCAGCAAAACATCTTTGATCACAGGCAGTAGGCCCACCCCTTTGAAGAGTATCGGATCGTCCGCTAGATTACCATGTCCATTCAAGTTCGACGTCAAATGGAAAAATCCTTGAGGCTTGAATAAAAATGACAAAAAAAATAATTCGTACTCAGATTGAACCGAGGTACATATAAATCCATCAAGAAAGCGCTTGCAGACAACCGATGTTCGACTCGGATACTCAGCACTTAAGTGAGAACACATTTCCATGAATGGGAGGGTTCACAAGTGAAGCTGAAAACCGTTCTGAGACCCATGTTCATTCTATTGTTGGCCGCGTCTTTTTTTGTCGCGGGGTGCCAAAGCGTAACGCCGCCGCCGACAGCATCAGAAACACCGCCGCCTAATGAAGAAGTTAAGACGCCCGGAGGAAGCGAAGAACCGGCACCGCAGGGCGATGCGAAAGCAACGCCGAGAAACGAAACGCTTTACGTGAACGGCTTGCAATGGGGAGCGCCCACGAATTTCAACCTGCTTAGCGGAAACCCGGCGTTTCCGATCAACTACGGAAATTCGAGGGAACTGGTGTATGAAACGTTGTTTATGGTCAACCAGCTCACAGGCGAGTTAGAGCCGCTGCTTGGGACCAAGTACGAATGGACCGACGATCTCAACTTGCGGATCGAGCTGAACCAGGATGCCAAATGGAGCGACGGCAAGCCGTTCACCTCCGACGATGTCGTCTATACCTACCAGCTTGGCAAAAAGTATGACATCAACTGGAGCAGCTTCTGGACGTACATCGAGGACGTAACGGCAGACGGACCGCAAACGGTGAACATCACACTCAACAAAGACAATCCGAACAAGTTGACGGTGCTCGACAGCATTGAGATCATGCCGATGCTGCCTAAACATGTCTGGGAAGAGGTTGAGAAGAAGGCCAATAACGACCTTGCCACCATTCGGAAGGAAGTCAACGAGGACCCGATCGGAACGGGGCCTTATAAAATGTATTTTTACAATGACCAGAAAATCACGATTATACGGGACGATAACTACTGGGGCCAGGCGCTCTTCGGCAAGCTGCCGGCTCCAAAGTACATCACCCATGTCATCTATAAAGATAATGCCGCGGGCGATCTGGCGTTCAAGAGCGGCCAGGTCGACGTATCGCAGCAGTTTATTCCGCAGGTATGGAAAATGTGGGAAGGCGGGGCTCCGGTCAAAACCTATATCAAAGAGGCACCTTATTATGTGCCGGGCTCCATGCCGTCGATTTTCTTCAACATGACAAAGGAAGGGCTCGACAATGCGGATGTCCGCAGAGCGATTGCCATGGCAATTGACTACGGCAAAATCTCGGAGCTGGCCATCAGCGGCTACTCCGCCCCGATGGAGCCGTCATTGACGCTCAATACGGAGGCCGAAGCGAAATATGTGGACCAGGCGGCCATCAAACCGCTCCAGTGGACAACGGACGTGGAGGCGGCCAATGCGCTGCTCGATTCCATCGGCGCCGCGAAAGGGAAAGACGGCATCCGCGTTCTGAACGGTACCCGACTCGGTCCGTTTGAGATTGAATGTCCGTACGGCTGGTCGGATTGGAATGCGGCGCTTGAGATCGTCGCCCAGAACGCGAAAGCGATCGGCATCGAGATTCGGACCAAATTCCCGGAAGCGCCGGTATGGACCAATGATCTTCAGACCGGCAAGTTCGACATTATCATGAACACGCCTGCGGGCGGAGTCAGCCCGAGCCAGCCGTGGAACCGCGCCATGACCATCATGTACTCCAAAGGCGTTGCGCCAATGGGCGAAATGGCATTCTACAACTGGGGCCGATACAAGAACGATCAGGCGGATGCCATCATCGAGAAGATTCCTACCATTTCGGACGAAGCCGAATTGAAAGCGCTCTACACCGAACTGACCCAAATCTGGTTGAAGGATATCCCGTCGATTCCGCTCATGTATCGTCCATGGGTATTCGATACGGTTAATGAATCGGTCTGGAAGGGCTTCCCGACCGAAGGGGACGGCAGCAACATCCCTCCTCAAATTTCAATGGATGGGGCCGGCATCAAGTCGCTGTATCAGATTCATAACTGAGGTATAACTCAATGAACGAAGACCTGTATTGGTGGATTAGCACCCCTGATATAGGTCTCTTTTCCACCAAATTCGAAGGTGCGATTCATGGGGGTGAGCTGCTTGAGTGTTTACGGAAAATATATCGTCAAGAAGTTCTTCTGGTATTTTCTGACGCTGGTAATCGCCGTTACGCTGAACTTTCTGTTGCCCCGGATGATTGAGGGAAATCCGGTCAGCATGATCGTGTCCGAGATGACGCAGGGGATGACCGACAGCGATACGATCAAGCGGGTCTATGAGACCTTTCTCGTGGAGTTCGGCATCGACAAGCCTTTATGGGAACAATTCTTCATCTATCTGAAAAATTTGGCGACCGGCAACCTGGGCACTTCGTTCGGGCTGTATCCGAAACCGGTCACGGAGATTTTGGCCTCGGCAGTGCCGTGGACGATCGGTCTCCAGCTTCCGGCCATCCTGGTTGGCTGGATCATCGGCAACGTGCTGGGCGCCGTTGCGGCATACCGCAAGGGCGTGTTCGATAAAGTGATTTTTCCGGTGGCTTTATTCGTGAATTCCATTCCGTTCTTCACGCTGGCCATCATCATGCTGTACGTGTTCGCACTGTCCCTGAACTGGTTTCCGCTGCATGGCGGTTACGACTATCAGATGGTGCCGACGCTCAGCTTTGAATTCTTCGCTTCGGTGCTTCGGCATCACACGCTTCCTTTCCTGTCGATCGTGCTGGTGACCATCGGGGGTCAGGCCATCGGCATGCGCGAGATGTCCATCTATGAGCTCAATTCGGATTATGTTCTGTACAGCAAGCTGCTCGGGATACGGGATTCCAAGATCGCGAAATATGTATTCCGGAATGCCATGCTGCCCCAGATAACGGGACTGGCGTTATCCATCGGCACGATGGTAGGCGGCTCTCTGATTTGCGAGATCGTGTTCAGTTATCCGGGGATCGGAACCTGGATGTTCACGGCGATCCGTCAGCTCGATTATCCGTTAATTTCTGGCTGCACCCTCTTGATCGCCCTGGCTGTGCTGCTGGCCAACTTTACGATCGACTTAATCTACGGCTGGATCGATCCGAGAATCAAGGCCGCTCAGATGGAGGATCAATAATATGAACAGTTCCTTTCGCATATTGATCAAATCGCCAAAGTTTATGTTCGGAGCCTGCATGCTGCTGGCCATGATCGGCATGGTGCTGATCTACCCGCTCTTTAACCGCAATGACCCGCTGGAAATGATCGCGCTGGCATATCAACCGCCGGACTCGAAGCTGCTGCTCGGGTCGGATAACTTCGGCAGGGATTTATTTCTTGAATTGATCTACGGCATTCGGACCTCCCTGCAGGTGGGGCTGATTGCCGGCGTATTTGCTACCGTTATCGGCCTTGTGATCGGTTTAGCCTCAGGTTATATCGGAGGCATGATCGATAATCTGCTGACCGCGATCACCAACATTTTCATCGTGATTCCTTCCTTTGTCATCCTGATTTTGATCTCGGTGAGCATCGATTCGCGCAGCTCGTTTGTCACGGCGGTCATCATCGGCATCACCAGCTGGCCCTGGACGGCCAGGGCCGTAAGGGCGCAAACCTCCTCATTGCGAAACCGGGATCACGTGAACATCGCCAAAATTTCCGGGTACAGCACGCCGCGCATCATTGTCTCGGAGATTTTGCCGTACATCGCCTCCTATGTCGTGATGGCTTTCGTGCTGCAGACGGCATCGGGCATTCTCTCCGAGGCTTCCATCTCGATGTTGGGACTCGGCCCTTACAACACGATTTCCCTCGGCATCATCATGAATTGGGCGCTCGTCTTCGAAGCGCCGGTTGCCGGGGCCTGGTGGGCCTTTATCCCGGCGGCGATTTCCATCGCCATCATCACCTTCTCCTTGTACATGATGAACACCGGCATGGATGAAATATTCAATCCGAAGATTAGGAGCTGATGGGGCCTTGAGCACAAATATACTGGAAGTTAACGAATTGAAAACCTTTTACCGTACCCGGCTGAAGGAGCATGTATATGCCGTAGACGGCGTGAGCTTCTCGCTCGAGAAGGGGAAGACGCTTGGCATTGCCGGCGAATCCGGCTGCGGCAAATCGACCCTTGCCCTCAGCCTGATGGGATTCTATTTTCCCCCGCTGCATTTCGGCAGCGGCTCGATTGTCATCAACGGCACGGACATTATGAAGCTCGGCAAGGAACAGCTTCGTTCCCGGGTGTCGGGAAGAGAGATATCGTATATTCCGCAAGCGGCCATGAATGCCCTGAATCCAACGCTCAAAATCATTCGATTCATCGAGGATATCATGAAGGAGCACCGCCCCGAGCTGAACAAGAAGCAGGTGTGGGATATGGCGGCGGAGCGGTTCGAGACCTTGAATTTGTCGACCAAGGTGCTGAACTCCTATCCGAACGAGCTGTCGGGGGGCATGAAGCAGAGAACGGTCATCGCGATTTCCACCATTCTGAATCCGAAAGTGCTGATTGCGGACGAACCGACCTCGGCTCTGGACGTAACCTCGCAGAAAGCGGTTATCAAGCTGCTGAAGAGCCTGCTGGACCGCGGCTTTATCCAATCCCTTGTCTTCATCACGCACGAGCTGCCGCTGCTCTATCATATAACGGATGACATCATCGTCATGTACGCGGGGGTAATCGTGGAGCGGGGAACCGCGGAGCAAATGATATTTGACCCGATCCATCCTTATACGAAAAAGCTGATGGGCTCCATCATCGTGCCCGAGGAGGGCATGAAGGGCCATAAGCTTGCCGCCATTCCGGGGACCCCGCCCAATCTGAAGAACGTGCCGGAGGGCTGCCGGTTCGCCGACCGCTGCTCCTATGTGCAGGATGCCTGCCGGAAGGGCAAGATAACGAGCCGGACCGTGGGGGATCGAATCTATCGGTGCATCGTGGAGCCTGATGTGCTTAAGGAGTGGTATGCGAATGAAGGGGAATGACGTACTGATTCGGGGAGAGCATCTCACGAAGGTGTTCGGTTACGGGAAGCAGAAGACAACCGCCGTGGAGGATGTCAGCTTTACCTTTCATGAAGGCGAAATCATATCGATTGTCGGCGAGAGCGGAAGCGGCAAAACGACGCTGGCAAAAATGATCATGGGCTTGCTGAAAGAGAGCAGCGGGACGATTGAATATATGGGCAAACCGAGACGGCTGAAGCGGCATGGAGACCGCAAGCGCTATTGGAAGAACATTCAGGCGATTTTCCAGGACCCGTTCTCTTCGTTCAACCTGTTCTACAAAGTGGAGAAGCTGCTGCTCGACTGCATTAAGCTGCAGGGAGATAAACTGACGAAGGAGGAGCAATTCCGCAAGATGAAGGAAGCGTGTTCCTTCGTCAATCTAAAATTCGAAGAGCTGCACAATAAATATCCGTTCGAATTGTCCGGCGGGCAGATGCAGCGCCTGATGATCGCCCGGATTTTCATGCTTCATCCGAAGCTGCTTATTGCGGATGAACCGACCTCCATGGTCGATGCGTGCTCGCGGTCCACGATCCTTGACATGCTCTTGAAGCTGCGGAATGAGAATAACATGACGATTATTTTTATAACCCATGACGTAGGGCTTGCTTATTATGTAAGCGATACGCTGTATATTATGGAACAGGGGAAAGTCGTGGAGCGCGGACCGGCGGAAGAGGTTATCCTGAACCCGCAGCATCCGTATACGCAGCAGCTGATATCGGATGTGCCCAAGATCCATTCCGAGTGGGATTTGGCATAAGGCCGTTAGCTATGGAACGCTTATGGAACGCTCGAAGCGAGAAACCGCTTCGAGCTTTTATTTTTGGCAAGAGACAAGGAACGGGAGTATCTCCACAGGTTTACCCTCCTGAACACGCAATAAAACTCCCTTTGATACGTAGTCTGTCATCTTGGCATGTACGTCGATCGACCATTTTCACATAGGGCATGCACTTGCATAGGACCGCTGGCGCTTCGTGTATTTTCGCAGATATGACACTCAGAAACGTGACATAAAATTTCTTAGTCCCTGATCTTCGCATTTGTGAAGGATCTGCCGATAAATGATATGGCTGCCATTGGGTTCGTCCCGCAGCCTGCATTCGGCATAACGCAAAGCCCCTGACGTGGCTTGCGTGTATGCTTCATAAGGAGACTATCAAACATCATGCACAGCTACTTCTTGGGGGCAACCGTTTTGGTGTTGGCCGCCATGACGATTCTTTTCTTGATTATCTTATACAGATGTGGTTATCAGCGGAAGTTAAGCCATCGGGCCTTGGACATGGCCGAGAGCAGGTTCCGCATGCTTGACGATATGCTGCTTACGCTGGATGTCGGGATTTGGTCATACGATGTCGGCACCAGGACCATACGAAATACATCCTTGGCTTTTCATAAAATCACGGGTTATTCGCATCGCGATTTCTCGGACGGGCTCTCCTGGGAAACGATGATTCATCCCGAGGATATGGCGCTGTTCCGAACCTTGGTTGACAAGCTTCGGCAAGGCGAGGCGGTCCATACCGAATACCGCATCCTCCACGCGGAGGGCGACGTACGCTGGGTTCAGGTGAAAATGATTCCGACGATGAATGAGTCCGGGCAAATCGTCCGTACCGATGGCATTGCCATTGACATCACCACCCGATTCCGCATGGAAGAGGCGCTGTATGATATGGCGGAATGCAAGAAGATGGAGCAAGCGCTCAAGGAAAGCATGAACCGGTATCGCCGCCTCGTGGAATTATCGCCTATTGCCATCGCGGTGTGCAAAGAACGCAAGCTGATGTACGTGAATCCCGCCGGACTTCGGATCCTTGGAGCCGCTGGACCCGACAAGATCCTGGGCACCGATCCTTGGGACTGGGTGTTTGATCCCTATGAGGAGTGGGCACGCAAACGGCTTACGCAGCTGATTCGCAGCAGGCGGGTCGTTCCCGAGGAGTTATCCATAAAGCGGGTGGACGGAGAGCGGGTCGATGTCGTGGCGACGGCCCTGTATGACGAGGAATCGGACGCCATTGAAATTTTCTTCGAGGATATTACCGCCCGTAAATCAGCGGAAAGGGCTCTGATGGAGAGCGACCGTATCAACCGCCACATTCTGGATATCGCACCGGTCGCGATGTTCCTGCACTCCGATTTTTCTTACATTTATGCCAATCCCGCTGGCTTATCCTTATTGGGAATTACGGACATCGCGCAATTGGACGGCACCTCCTTCCAGGACGTGATTCCTTCCGACCAGCTCGAGTTCGTGGCGTCTGAGGTTGAACATGTGTACAAAAGCGGGACTACCTCCGAGCTCGCGGGAAATAAGCTGGTCCGGCTGGATGGAATGATCATCGATATCGAGGCCATCACGACGCCGATCCCTTATATAGGCGATAATACGGCGCTTACCATTATTCGGGATGTAACGGAACAGAAGCAGGCCGAACGCGAGCGGATTGCGGCAGAGCGGCTTGTCCGGGAGAGCGAGGACCGGTATTTCAGGCTTCAGATGAGCCTGGATCAATTCTCCTCGGATCTGTTCGGGATGGTGAAGATCAGCGAATTGAACGCCCGGATCGTGCAGGAGATCAGGAAAGTGCTGGGAACGGACCGGGTGAGCCTGATCCGGATCAACCATCACAGCCTGCATATCAAGATTCAAGGCGGCAGCAAAGAGCTGCCGCAAAGGGTGCTTCACGCGATCCATAAATGCGGTCCCGAGCATGTTCCGCTTTGCAAGCTGTTTGAGACGTGCGACGGATATTTCGTCAAGATCGGGGAGATGAACGGTGACAGCAGCATCGTCTGCATCGCAGGCGAGGCCCCGCTGCTCATGATTCAGGCCAAGAAAATATGGCTGGAGACGATTACCCGCTATGCAAGCGTCCTGTACGATAATTTTCGCGTGATTGAGGACTTGACGAGGGAGCTGGAGAAGCTGGGATCCTCACAGCAGATCATGCCCCTTTGGCTGCTGCGGCTGATGCTGCATCTCTCCGAGAATGAGCGGAAGCGACTGTCCCAGGATCTTCACGATGCCGCGCTCCAGGAACAGATTATCTGGTACAGGAAATTGAATCAGATTACATCCGATCTTGATCTGCCGGAACATCTGCGTCCACAGCTGGAGGAGATTGAGCAGGGGCTTTTGGATGTCATTTATCAGATCCGAATCACTTGCAATGAGCTTCGCCCACCGCTGCTGAAGGAAGAGGGGCTGGAACGTTCGCTTGAGGCATTGTTTGAATTCACCCAGCTCCGCACCAATTACTCCATACAGTTCGACTGCTCGAACTTCGTTGATGATATCAGTGACGACCATTTGATCGGGTTGTACAGGATCGTTCAGGAGCTGCTGGCGAATGCCACGAAGCATTCCAATGCGACGGAGGTAAAGCTTCGTTTGTCCACCCAGTCGGATGAGGTCAATCTGAGTTATGAAGATAACGGAGTCGGAATCGATCCCAGCCAAAAGCCGGATCAATTCAACAGTATGGGAATCGGCGGCATGAAGGAAAGGGTGAGAAGCATGAACGGCAAAATCCAGTTCGACTCATCGGATAGCGGGGGGCTGGCTGTCTATATATCGATAACGGCAAAGTAAGCATGGATGCCGGCAAAGCAGCAAACAAGATACCAGACTAAAGGAGTCATGAGGGTTATGAAGATCGATATTTTATTGGTGGATGACCATCCCTCGGTGATGGAGGGAACCAAGGTGCTGCTCGAACAGGAAAAGGATATGTTCGTCAAGCTTGCAAATACGCCGGAGCGCGCGCTGGAGCTGGTCAATGCGGAGAGCTTTGACGTGATGCTGATCGATATGCATATGCCGGGTATGAACGGAATCGATTTGGCCAAGCAGATCCTCCGGATCGCCCCGAACGCGGTGATGCTGATCTATACGGGCTTTGAAGTCAGCAATCATTTTAACCTGATCATGGAGGCGGGACTGGCTGGTTTTGTCTCGAAAACGTCAGGCAAAGAGCAGCTGGTGACGGCTGTTCGATGTGCGCTGCGAGGCGAAGTGGTTCTTCCGTTGACACTTGTGAAGCAGCTCCGCCGCGTGACCGCGAGTGGCCCGGAACGGACGACGGGTGCGCCGGCAGCCCAGTCTATAACCGATAAAGAATACAGCATTCTTAAGGAGATCGCTCGAGGAAAGAGCAACAAGGAAATTGCGGGGACGGTTATTATGAGCCAGCGTTCACTGGAGTACTGCTTAACCAACCTGTTTCAAAAGTTGAATGTGAAGTCGCGCATAGAGGCTGCGCTGAAAGCGAAGCAAATGGGGATTCTGTCGGATTCCGATTTTGTTCAGATGAGCTGATAACTCGGTCTTTTTTCTATAAGTTCAGACGATATCCAAAGCATGTTTCGACATGACTCCGATTCATTTCGCAAAGATTCGACAATAAACCGCAAGGTATCCCGCAAAATTCTTGCGTGAGCACGCAAGAGAATTTCGGTTACGAACGGTAAGCAAGTGTATATGCTTATCTTACTGGATGGATATAGTCTGTAAGTAGGAAGGGTGGTAACTTGCGGCATGACAAAGGACCTATTTGAATATGGCGCCGATGATCTCTTGTCACGGGAAGAGATTGAGGAAGTTTTGGCGCAGCTTGAAGAAGAGTGGAATGAATTTAACAGCCGGAAGAAGCGAGGGTGACTCATAATGAAACGATGGAAATCTCTGTTTGCGATGAAACTTCAAAGTCGCATGCTGCTTATAATTTTGGGAGCAATCACGATATTTTTAGGCAGTATGATGACCTATATCAGCATGACGACAACGGAAGAAGCTCTGGATTCGGCCAAGACGCTTGCAGTGACAACGAGTGAGAAGATCGGCGCGCTGGTTCAGGCCGAGCTTGACGATGTCATGAACTCTGCACGTACTTTGGCCGTAAGCTTCGTTGGCATGAAAGAGACCGATACAACGAATCGTCAAGCCGTTAATGAAATTTTGAGAAGAAACCTGGAGGATAATCCGTCCTGGAAAGGAATCTGGACGTTATGGGAGCCGGATGCTTTTGACGGCCGGGACAACGATTACCGAAACAAACTCGGCAGCGACCATTCGGGCCGCATGATGTCCTACTGGGCAAGGACAGAAGCGGGTCTGGAACGTACGATTATAGAGGATTACGATCAGGAGGGGGAAGGCGACTTCTATCTTCTGGCGAAGAACAGCGGCAAAGAGATCATTATGGATCCGTACGAGTTCAAAGTAGGCAACGAGGATGTCATGATGACGTCGCTCGTCGTGCCGATTATCGATAACGGCAAGACCGTCGGCGTAGTGGGCGTCGATATATCCCTCGCACATCTGCAAAGCGTCATGGAGCAATTCCGGTTATTTGATACGGGGTATGCGCATATTTATTCGAATACCGGCGTGATCGTAACGTCGCCGGAGGACGGATTGATGGGACAGAAGCTGGAAGAAGCATATCCTGGCAAGACGGTTCCCCTCATACTGGATGCCATTCGGGAAGGGGATGTCTATACCGAGGAAGACTCCGCGCTGTACAAGCTGTATACGCCGATTAAGACCGGAATGACCGAAACGCCATGGTCGGCCGCCATCATTATCCCGATGGATGAGATTACGGCGAATTCGGATGCCTTGATCATCTCCATCATAGCGGCAGGCGTGATCACTTTGGCGGCCTTGGCGGTCATCGTGATCCTGTTAACGAGATCCATCGTGAAACCGCTGGGCGTTTCCGTAGCGATCGGCGAGTCCATGTCCAAGGGAGACTTCACGCAGGAGGTTCCCGCGGATTATCTTCGCAGGGCGGATGAGATCGGAACGTTGTCCCGGGTGTTCGCCCAGCTGCTGGAGAGCATGAGGGAAATGATCGGCAAAGTGAATATGAATGCATCCTCGGTTGCCGCCGCTTCGCAGCAGCTGTCGGCCGGTGCCGAGGAGCTTGCGGTGGGCAGCAGCAGCCAAGCTGAATCCGTGCAAACGGTCAGCGAATTGTTCCAGGAATGGTCTAATGCCATCAATTCCGTTGCGAGCGATGCATCGGCAGCGTCCGAGCTCGTGAACCAGACTTCCGGGATTGCAGCGGAAGGCAGCGGAATCGTCCAGCGGTCGGTGGAAGGCATGAATCGGATACGCGAGCATGTTGCCAAGCTTGAGACAGACTCCCAGCGGATCGGCGAAATCATCGAGGTAATCGACGATATCGCCAAGCAGACCAATCTGCTTGCGCTCAACGCCACGATCGAGGCTGCACGTGCAGGGGATCAAGGGAGAGGGTTCGCCGTGGTGGCGGATGAGGTGCGTAAACTTGCCGAACGAAGCGGAGGAGCCACGAAGCAGATTGCCGACATTATCAAAGGCATGCAGAAGAATACGGCCGATAGCGTGGAGGCGGTGCATCAGGGCGTCATCCATACGGAAAAAGCCGGGGAAGCCTTTGCCCATATTACAAGCATGGTGAATGAGTCGGCAGGCAAAGTCATGGATATTGCCGCCGCCAGCGAGGAGCAGGCGGCCCAGGCTGTAGAGGTGGCGACGGCTATCGAGACGATCTCTTCTTCCACGGAGGAAACGGCGGCTACAAGCGAGGAATCGGCTGCAACGGCACAATCGCTTGCCGAGCTTGCCGAAGAGTTGAACCATACCGTCTCCGCTTTCAAAATCTCGTAGCACCACTGCCATAATGATGATAAGCTTGGCCTAAGGGCCAGGCTTTTTTATATGCGCGTACCGTGGTCACCGAGTTCTGTAAGTTTATGGCGCCGATGGGCGTTTTTTATAAACCGAATGCTGTTCTGCTTATGACAAAGGGGAGGAGGAGTGATTGTGAACGGCAGCTTATTTCAGCAAATGCTGGAAGAGGGGGATTATGTCCCGCGCTTTTATGCCTATTATTATAAACAGTGGATGAATTATGAAATGCCTTACCATCAGCATGATTCAACCGAAATCATGTATATGATTTCCGGAGTATGCCGGATTGACGTGAAGGCAGGCGATACGGAGAAGAGCGTCATTTTGAAGAAAGGGGAGTTCATGGTGCTGGATGCTGGTGTTCCGCATCGGTTAATCGTGGATCAGGCCGCCTCATGCCGAATGCTGAACGTGGAATTCGGTTTTATGGAAAGCGAAGGGAAGGCGCCATCTTTAAGGCATATCGTCGGAGAAGAAGAAGAGGTATCTTTTCTCTTGAAGCGGCCGTTCCGCTATTTGGTGCTGGCTGATCAGGAGGAGGTATATCCGGTGCTGAAAAGCCTTGTGCTTGAGCTCGATCAGAGAGGTACCGACGGCAGGATGATGACGCATGCGCTGTTTATACAGCTGCTGGTATGCATCGCCCGTTTGTATGAAGAAAGAGAACGCAGCGACATGCAGCAGAGCGACTTCTATATTAAACGCAGCGTCGATTATTTACATCAGAACTATGACCGCCAGATTCAGGTGAAGGACGTAGCCGCGGAAGTGAATCTGCATCCCGGTTATTTGCACCGGGTATTCCGCAGAGGGACAGGCAGGACGATAACCGAGTACCTGACAACGATCCGAATGGAAAAGGCCAAGATGCTGCTGGAGCAGACGGACATCCCCATCCATGAAATATCGGATTATGTGGGTGTGGGCAGCAGGCAGTATTTTCATATGTTATTCAAGAAGTATACGGGCAGCACGCCGGTGGAATATCGTCTTCGGAAAGACCGGAATGCCTGGAACTACGGTGAAGACGATGTCGAAGATAAGAAGTGAGGATTTTTGACTCCGAAGGGTCCAAGAGGTCATGATTTTGATAACGCTTACCGTCCCTCCATTGCTACAATGGGTACAATCTAATTAGTAGCTTAGGAGAGGATGAAATGTCATTTAAGGTTGCTTTTATCGGAGCGGGAAGCATCGGCTTTACCCGGGGGATTCTGCGCGATTTGCTGACCGTACCGGAGTTCCGGGATATCGAGGTCGCTTTCACCGACATCAGCCGGCATAACCTGGAGATGGTCACGGAATTATGTCAGCGGGACATTAATGAGAACGGGCTGTCGATTGCGATCCAGTCCACCACGGATCGTAGGCAGGCACTGCAGGATGCCAAATACGTCATTTGCACCATCCGCGTGGGCGGTCTGGAGGCATTCCGCACGGATGTGGACATTCCGCTGAAATACGGCATCGATCAGTGCGTGGGCGACACGCTCTGCGCAGGAGGCATCATGTACGGCCAGCGGGGAATCCCCGAGATGCTGAACATCTGCCGGGATATTCGCGAGGTGTGCGCGCCCGATGTCCTGCTGCTGAATTACTCGAATCCGATGGCCATGCTGACATGGGCATGCAATCGGTATGGAGGCGTGCGGACGGTTGGTTTATGCCATGGCGTGCAGCATGGGCACCACCAGATTGCCGAGGTTTACGGTTTAAAGAAACAGGACGTCGATATTGTCTGTGCCGGAATCAATCATCAGACCTGGTATATTCAAGCTTCGCATCAAGGCAAGGACTTGACGGCCGGGCTGCTGGAGGCGTTCGAGCGCCATCCGGAGTACAGCAGGACGGAGAAGGTCCGCATCGATATGCTCCGGCGTTTCGGATATTACAGCACCGAATCCAACGGTCATCTAAGCGAATACGTGCCTTGGTACCGCAAACGGCCGGAGGAAATTACGGAGTGGATTGATCTCAGCAGCTGGATCAACGGAGAGACGGGCGGGTATTTGCGAGTCTGCACCGAGGGGCGCAACTGGTTCGAGACCGATTTCCCGAACTGGATGAAGGATCCGGCAATGGAATTCAAGCCGGAGCACCGGGGAGAGGAGCACGGTTCCTATATCATTGAAGGGTTGGAGACCGGCAGGGTATACCGTGGACACTTTAATGTGGTGAATGAAGGCATTATCGCCAACCTGCCGGAGGATGCCGTCATCGAGGCACCGGGATACGTTGACCGCAACGGTATTTCCATGCCGCTTGTCGGGAATTTGCCTCTTGGCCCGGCTGCCGTATGCAGCGTAAGCATATCCGTTCAACGGCTGGCGGTTGAAGCGGCGGTTCATGGAGACGACAAGCTGCTTCGGCAGGCGTTTATGATGGATCCGCTGGTCGGGGCGGTATGCAATCCGAAGGAAATCTGGCAGCTGGTCGATGAAATGCTGGTAGCCGGTGAAGCATGGCTTCCTCAGTATTCGGCTTCGATCGCCGAGGCGAAGGAACGCCTGGCGGCCGGCAATCTGATCCCGACCCGCTCGTATGAAGGCGCAGCCAGACTCAAGGTGAAAACGGTGGAGGAGATGCAGCTCGATCGGGAGAAAGCGAATAAAAACGCAGGAGAATCCGATAAAGGGAAAGATCGCGAAAAAGTGTAAGCCGATTGCACATCAGCGAAGGCAATCAGAGATTACAATGCAAGTCTTTCATATATACGCAAGTATGGTATCACTTCTGGCAGAGGATGGTATAACGGACAAAAATCCGTTATAATCCGTCTGCCGGGAGTGATTTTTTGTATGCCGTTCCTCTTGTCCCGGCATATACTACGGATATATAGATGAAAATTCGGATGGACAATCCCTGACCTTAGACAGGTACACAGTTTGGGTAAAAATGGGTACAATGCAATTAGATAGGCAAAGCTGACCACGAAGGAGGCCATGGGAATGATTATTGGGGTTCCCAAAGAAATCAAAAATAACGAAAACCGCGTAGGCATGACGCCGGGTACCGTTATCAGTTTCAGGAATGCCGGGCATGAAGTGCTTGTACAATCCGGAGCCGGTCTGGGGATCGGTTTTACCGATGAAGATTATGAGGCGGCCGGAGCCAAAGTGGTCGCAACGGCCGCGGAGGCTTGGAAAGCCGAGATGGTGGTGAAGGTAAAGGAACCCCTGCAGGAGGAATATGACTACTTCCAGGAGGAAATGATTCTATACACTTACCTGCATCTGGCCCCCGAACCGGAGCTGACCAAAGCGCTGGTGGACCGCAAGGTGAGCGCCGTTGCTTATGAAACGATACAGCTGGCGGACGGCAGCTTGCCGCTGCTGACCCCGATGAGCGAAGTGGCGGGAAGAATGTCCATTCAGATCGGGGCGCATTTCCTGGAGAAGGCGCATGGCGGCAAAGGTGTGCTGCTAAGCGGTGTCCCGGGGGTAGCTCCGGGCAAGGTCGCCGTCATCGGGGGCGGCATCGTCGGCACCAATGCGGCACGAATTGCGCTGGGACTCGGTGCGGACGTCAGCATTCTTGATATTAATCCCGTCCGGCTTCGTCAGCTGGATGATCTCTTTCAAGGGCGGGTCAAAACGATCATGTCCGATCCGTATCACATTGCGGAAACGGTTAAGGCCGCCGATCTCGTCGTGGGTGCGGTGTTGATTCCCGGCGCCCGGGCTCCGCGCCTCGTCACGGAAGAGATGGTGAAAGAGATGAGCCCGGGATCGGTCATCGTGGACGTGGCGATTGATCAAGGAGGTTCGATCGAGACGATCGACCGGATCACCACCCATGATCATCCGACCTATGAAAAACATGGCGTCATCCACTATGCCGTTGCCAATATGCCGGGCGCCGTAGCCCGTACCTCCACCATGGCATTGACCAATGTAACGGCACCCTACGGGTTGAAAATAGCAAGCAACGGAATCCGGTCTGCCGCCCGCCATGACAAGGCGCTGGCCAAGGGCATCAATGTCATCGGAGGCAAAGTGACCTATGAAGCCGTGGCGGCAGCTCATGGTTATGCGCATACCAGCATTGACGACTATCTGCTGGCATAGAAAAAACATAAAAAGAGCCATTTTTTAAAAATTTGACACGATACCAAGGTTTATTGCGTAAACCTTGGGGATGAACGATTTAGCCAGCGTGAGCAAAATTGAAAGATGGCTTTTTATGTTGGCCTGAATATCCGATATATATAGAAAGGTCTTTGGCTTGTAGCGAATGGGGGAGAAGGCTTGAAATGAAACGTATGCGATGGTTGATTGTTTTGCTGGTTCTGATCATAGGGACCGGCACATCGGTATGGGCTGCGGGTATTCCGTCCAAACAAGGGCTGGTGCGAGATACGGCCGGCCTGTTTGATTCGTCGCAGCGGCAGTATTTGAGTAAAATCGCCAAAGGGGAGCAGATCCGTGTCTTTGTTTTGACGGTTCCGAGTTTGGAAGGTCAAAGTCCGACGGATTATGCCAATGCAGCGTACGATGCCTGGAATTTGGGCACGGCGGATGTTTTGCTGCTGATCTCTTCGGGAGACCGGAGCGTGGAATTCAATTTTAACAATCCGCGGCTGCAGCAAGCCATCGACGAATGGAACAGCAATAAGGGGAAGGGTACCGGCAGTTCCGCCATAACCGCCATGCTGGACGCTTATTTCATACCGCATGCGAAGGAGGGAAGTTTCTCGAAGGCCAGCGCGAGCATGATCCACCAGGTCCATCGCCTGGCAGCTCTGCCCGGCGGTGAAGATCCCGTTCAGGGAGATGATCATAAGGCCGAGGCGGTATCACCGGCACCCGAGAACAAGGGGAGCGTCAAATCCACGGATGAAACAACCCGGTCAACGTTCACGGCAGATACCGCCGCCCCTCTGAAGCTCGAGTTTCCGAAGCTCCCATGGATCGAAATGGTTGCTGGGGGATTGGGAATCACGCTGATCTTTATGTTGATCTGGGGTTACCTTAAAAAGCGCAAACTGTCCATGATTTCGGAGCAGTTCGCTGAATTGCTGGTCAAATGCAACGCAAGTCTCGAGAAGGTAGGCGCCTATCAGGGGATTGCTCAAGGCAAGACAGGCAGAGCGGTGCAGGAAATCGCAGATCGTTTGTCCGAGTTTATGGTGGCTGCCGCAGAGAGTAAAACCGAGCTGCAGGAGACCCGGATTTTCATCCTGCGTTATGCTTCCATGGATGAAGCCATCCAGCGGTTTTCGAAAATCGCCGATCGGCTGGAGCATGGGATCAAGGCCGAAGATAACCGGATTACCGTCATCGAGCATGCCGATAAAACGGCGAAAGGGAGAACCACGGAGCTGCACGCGGATTACACGGTGCTTAAGCAAACCCTTGACCGGACGGCAGCCGATACGGGATATTCCTTCCCGATCTTGTACCAAGAGCTTGAAGGGCTGGAACAAGATATTCAGCGCGCCGTCGAGCTTCAGTTGTTTGACCCGCTGGAGGCGCAGGAGGTTCTAAAGGCAGCCGAGCAGAAGCACTCCATGAGCAAGAGCAACATCGAAGACGTGGCTGTTTATGTTAAGGAAGCTCATGAATTTTCGGATCAGTCGGCGGCTATTCGCGCCGAGATTGTTAAGATCATAGAAACCCACCAGTTGTATCGGATCAAGGTCCGGCCCTTTGAGCGGCTCGATGATGCCCGGGAGCAGATGAATCAACTGGAAAATTATCTCCGTCAAGGGAATATGGGGGAAGTCCGCAAGTCTTCGGAACGTGCGAACGCTATGCTGAAAGAGGCGCTGGGCATGACTAGACGGCAGGAGGAGCTGAGAAGGCAGAATCGAAACGATCTGGATCGGTTGTATGGGCAAATACAACAATTTCATAACGAAAGCTCCGTGCTGCAATCGATGCTGAATCATTGCAGAAGCCACTATGTACCGAGACATTGGCAAAGCTGGGAGCAGGCTTTGGCGAAGGAGTCGCAGGAGGTCCGCATGGCGGACGGTAAACTTCCGGAGGCCGAACGCTTGACGCACGACGAGGTGCAGGAGTTCGAAGAGGCGAGCGAGATCATCGAGAACGAATCGATGACGATGGCCCGCGTGCTGCAATGGGTACGGGAAATGAAGGAAACGCTTGAAGGCCTGGATGATCGGCTGCAGGCTGTACGCCGTGAATTGGCAGCAGCTCAAGAAGTGTTTGTCAGTCAGCAGAAGACCCTGCAGATTCATAACGTAGTCACGAGCAACCACTCGCTTCTGTTAGGGCTGCCTGATTCATTTTGGAGAAATGTACAGACCGTGGGCGATGCGCTCTCATCCCCGTTGTATGATCTGGATTATCTGGAGAGCGCAGCGAGGAGCTGTACCCAAGATGCCGAGCATTTTGCCTACGGGGTCCAAGACATTGTACGTCAGAAGGAGGAAGCCGAACGATTATCCGTTCAGATCGAGCAGCGTTTCAAACAAGTTTCGCGGAAGGCCAGCAGGGGATTCAAGAAAAATTACAAGTCTTATCGGCTTCGAGTCGAGCAGTTGTTTGAGCAGGGGATGTATGCGGAAGCCTCGCATGAACTGTTGAATATCGCGGAATATATCGATCGGGTAGAAAGGGAGATTCGCCATCAGGAAATGCTGGAGCAGCAGCGCAGGGCGGCCCAGCAGCTCCAAAGAGCGGCCGATCAAGCGCGAAGAGCCGCGGCGGACGCCCGCAAAGCGGCAGCGCAGAACAGCAGCCGGTCATCGGGCTCCAGCTGGGGAAGCTCCTCCGGTTCCTCGCATTCCTCGGGTGGTTCCGGCTGGGGGGATTCGTCATCCGGAAATTCGTCCGGCGGATCAAGCTGGGACAATAACAATTCCTCCGGTGGATCGAAGTGGTAACCGGAGGGCAGCCGACCTAGTAATCATCCTGCGACATGCTCTCTTCGTCGGCAACCGCTTGTATTTCCTCGGAACCGATGCTGATGAAGCGGTAGCCGTCCGCGGCCTGCTTCTTCAGCGCGCGTTCTTTGATGAACCTGGGACTGGCTTCCCCGCCGTCTTCGTCATACACGAGCAGAATGCCATCGGTTTTGCGGAGGAGCAAATCGTCTCTGGCCGTGAACTGCCATGGCCCCTGGTACGGACTCTTGCTGACCGGCGCATAGAAGTCTACCCCCTTCATGACTTCCTGAAAATAAGCTTTTTTATCATCGTTCCATTGTTCTTCGGGATTCTGGTACGCCGTCAAAATGGAGCATTTCAGGTGAGGGTAATGGGACTTTAGTTCTATTGCCGCCTCAATGGCCCACAGGTCCACGCCGTATTGGCCGGGGGTGATTACCCACTGGAGGCCTTCTTCCAGAAGGGGAACCAGACGATTGGCGATCGCTTTGCGTATATAAGGAATGCCTTGATGTTTGTTATTGTAAATACCGAGCTCATGGGCTCGATATCCGGTAATCAGAATGTTTTCCAATCGAGCACGCCTCCTGAACAGAATTAGGTCTAGTGTACCTTTTTCGGAAATTTTGATCAACGGATGTTACAAATCGTATAGAATGGGTAAGTAATCCGGAATACATATTTTAGGAGGAAATTCGATTGAAGAAGTGGACAGCAGTATTACTAGGGGCAATTTTGGTAATGAGCATGACGGCATGCGGCAAAGACAACAAAGCAGCAGATGATGCCGCAGCAACACCGCCTGCAGCGGAACAAGGGACGACGACTCCGGCAGAGACGCCGCCGGCTAAAGAAGAGCCGAAGGAGGAGGCTTTGCCGACCGCTGACGAGCTTCTTCAAAAATCGGCCGAAGCTTCGAAAAACTTGAAGAGCTTTGCCATGAAAGCCGATGTCAAGCAGCACATCGTTGTTGAAGGCGCAGAGAAACAGGAGCAAAACGTTGATATGTCGCTCGATTCGGAGCTTACGCTCGAGCCGGTGGAAATGATGCAGAACGTCGTGATGGATTCGCCGGAAGGCAAGGTCGAGATGAAGCAGTATATAACGGAAGACGGCATTTACATGCTCATGGATGGTCAATGGATGCAGGTTCCGAAGGAATCGGAGCAGGAGATCCGCGACAGCCTGGATCCGAGCAGCGCGAGTCCTGAGCAGCAGGTAGAGCAATTCAAGACCCTCGCTAAGGACTTCGAAGTAACGGAGGACGGAGACGCATACGTCCTGACGGCGGATGTCTCCGGCGACAATCTGAAGGAGCTTGCCAAGTCTATGATGAGCCAAGCGGGCAACGATCCGCAGATGGAAGCCATGATGGACCAAATGGATATCAAGAGCATTCATATTACTTATGGCGTGCAGAAGGAATCTTACCTGCCTGTAACAACGGATTTGGACATGGTGATGGCAATGGAAGCCGAGGGTCAGAAGGTATCCTTGGATATGAAAATGAAGAGCGCATACTCCAAGCATAACGAAATCAGCAAAATCGAAGTGCCGAAGGAAGCATTGGAAGCGAAATAATGCATCTCGGCTGATGGAACAAGAGGAATATGAACCGTCATATTCCTCTTGAAAAAGGCTGCCCCGGTTCTCCGTAGATGTTCTACGGACCGGGGCAGCCTTATTTAATGAAATTCGTTTCATCTCAACGGCAGGGTCAAGGCAGCGGTTTCCTCCATGATTGCAAGAGGCTTGCCATGATGCGTGTTTGTGTTAACGGTCTGCGGCTCATATATCTTGCGGCATCGCCAAATTTAAGGTTTAGCAACTTCGACTATGACGCTGCCGAACAATTGACTGTCGATCGAGACCATAATGCGCCAAAGTCCCGGGGAAGGAAGTGACATGGAGGTGGGTATGGCTGCATCTGCACCGTTTAAGGGGGAAGGCCTTAAACCGGCAACCTTAAATACATCAATGATCTCGGATGAATTTTGTTTCACCGCGGTAATGACCAGATCCCCCGTTAATTCTTCCTTGCTTCCCCAAAAGTGCCACATGTATTTATTGGGATGACCTGCGATAAACCCAGGATCAATAAAGCCGAGATGTCCCTTAATGCCGGTCATTTCAGTGGGAGGAAACTGGGAGGACAGCATCGCCTGGTCTTCAGAAGCAGCCGAAACGAAATTCGGGCTCGGCTCCCAGCTGCTATCCGGCACATCAATAACGATATCGCCGTATTTCTCATGATCCACCATCACGTCGAAACGCCATAAACCGGAAAGCGGCAGAGCGAAGCGGGAAGAAACTCGCGTTAATTCATTGTAAGCCATATCGGAGGTAATCTTGGTCTCGGCAAGCTCCTCGATGATAGTTCCCGTATCTCGGTGAACGGCGGATATGCTGATCGTTTTCCCTTCAAGCTCTTGGATCGGGGTTAATAAATTCCACCAGGCTCCGGCCGGAGAGCCCGCGGCAGCTTCCCCGCCCGGAAAAACCTGAAGTTTATCCACGCCATCTACCGTGTATACGCTTCGGGGAGTCCACTTGGCAGCGTATCCCCAGCCCTGGATGGGGATCATCCGTTGAAGCGCAGGGGACTCGCGCCATCCCCATACCGCCGCTATGAGAAGCAGCGCCAATACGCCCGCGGTCATGCTGATAAGACGCCCTGGAGCTCTTCGTCGTTTACGGCTTATGGCGCCGTTTGCGGCGCTCTGCGATACATCGGATTTCATCTTCGCGGTGAACATCGGCTCGTTGAACGGAGGGGAAGCAAGCTCCTGCATCCAATCCGGCTGCGGCTCTTGTTCGGTTTTCATGGGATATCCGCTCCTTTCAACATCGTTTCCATCCGGGCGCGCGCCCGGTGCAGTCTGGACTTGATCGTTCCTTCGGATAGGCCGAGCAGCTGGGCCATTTCTTTTCGCGGCAGCTGATAGTGGAATTCCAGGATCAGCACTTCCCGGTATTTGGGCGGCAGCTCCATCACGCATTTCCAGATCTGCGAGACGGCCGCAGCATCCATGAACTCTTTTTCCGCGGAAGGCTCGGTCTGCTTGGAGGTGATCCAGCCGGTTAAAGACACCCTTGTCATGAAGGAGGATTTGAGATAGTTCAGGGAAAGATTGCGGGTGATGGTTAACAGCCACGTTCTGACCGAGCTTCGGCCCTCAAAATCATTCCAGTGCTTATAAGCCCTAAGGAACACGTCCTGACTGATATCGTCCGCCGCATCTTTGCGTTTCGTTAAGAAGAACGCATAATTCCACACGTCCTGGCCGAAGGACTCCATCCAGCCGCTCAGCAGCGTGCTTGGATCATTCACGGCTACCATAGATTTAAGGGTCTCCAATAGCATCACCTCGAATATTAGACAATCGAAACATGGATCGGTTCCCGAATTTCCCGCAAAAATTTGAAACAATTTAACCTGCAAATCGTTGTATGAATAACAGGGATGCAGGAAATCGAGGAAGGGGAGCAGGGGCATGCATTTGTATTTTAAGGATAACTTTTTTAGCTCGGGGATAACAGATATTATGGATAGGGAAGGCCGCGTAATAGGAAGCTTGGACTTGAAGAGCGCTTTCGGCTCCTCGCTGGACGTGTATAAAGCCGGGGGAGAGGCCGTATGCAGCGGCTCGTTCCGATTCTTCTCGAACAAATGGAATATCACGGGCGGCAATGGGGAAGAACTGGGTCTGCTGCGCATGCGGATGAGTTTCTTTACGAAAAAATTCGAATACGATGCGGGGGCGCGTGGCGTGTATGAGATCACTTCGCCTGCCTTTTCCAATGAATATGAAATAACGGATGAGACCGGAAGGATCATCGCCCAATTTCCCCGTATTAGCGGCTGGCTCCAAGCCGGAGCCTATCAGCTGCAGAATGAGAGCGATGTTCTCGATGACTGGGAGCTCGTTGCCGTCGTGATGGGCATTCACCAAATACGCAAACGCAACAACAGCGCCGCCGCATCGAGCTCTCATTAAACTTAAGGGAACCCCGATTAGATGATGAGGAGGAATCAAGCTTGGACGAAGTCAGCGATCATCTGGATTATGGATTAACCCTTGTATTTATCGGCTTTAACCCGAGTCTGCGATCGGGCGAAGTGGGGCACCATTACGCAAACCCGCGCAACAATTTTTGGAGGATCCTGCATAAGTCCGGTTTGACTCCACGTTTATATGAAGCCGCAGAGGACGGGGAATTGCTTAAACTGGGTTATGGATTCACCAATATTGTAGCCAGGCCCACCCGGGGCGCGGAAGACATTACCCGCGAAGAGTATAGGCTCGGAAGAGAGACGCTGCGGAAGAAGCTGGAGGAATACAGACCGGAGGTTGCCTGTTTTGTCGGCAAGGGCGTGTATACCGAATACAGCGGCAAGGCCAAGGCGGACTGGGGAATCCAGCCGGACTCCGTCGTAGACGGCGTCCGTGAGTTTGTAGCTCCATCGTCCAGCGGGCTGGTGAGGATGCCCATGGATGAAATAATCGGAATTTACAGGCAGCTGCATGATTGGATATCGAGGAACGAGTTCTGATTTGGAAAGTTCGGATGAAACGATTCACAGGCAGGAAAAAGAGGAACGCCAAAAGAGAAGCCGGACACGATTGGTCGGGCTCAGGGGCGTTCCTCTATTTTTAGAGAAATACAGTGTTGACTTCGGAGGGAACCCCCTCCTACTCTCCCAAGAAAAACTTCCGCTGCATGCAGTCGGTCTTTCGAGAGAATACGTCGTTAGATGGTTATCTTCCGGCTATTCCGGACGTTTCAGCAGCGCGGGATCGATCCGCGGCACGAGCCCTTCATCGGCTGCGCGGTTCAGCAGGGCGGAAATTGCTGCATAGCCGTCTTCGCCCAGCTCTGCGGTAAATGGATTGACATATAAGTCAATGTGGGCATCGGCGACGTCCGGGTCCATTTCCTGTGCGTGCCGGAGGACATAATCCCGGGATTCCCCGGGATGTTCCCAGGCGTATTCGACCGAGGAGCGGATCCAGCTCGAGATGCTGGCCAGATCCAGCGACCTGCGGGCCACGATCGCTCCCAGCGGGATCGGCAGATTCGTATCGGATTCCCACCAGCTGCCGAGATCGGTCATCAGCTTCAATCCGTAGGACGTGTACGTGAATCGCGCTTCGTGAATGACCAGCCCGGCATCGATGGCACCGTCGCGGACAGCCGGCATGATCTGGTCAAACGGCATCACCACGATTTCGCCGAGTCCCCCGGGTACGTTTTGGGCGGCCCACAGGCGAAACAACAGATAAGCCGTGGAGCGCTCGCTCGGAACGGCTACTCGCCGGCCGGACAGCGCTGCCGGACTGTCCGGGGTCTTTCCGCCCGTCAGCTTGTCCGCCGTCAGAACGAGAGGCCCGCAACCGCGGCCGAGCGCTCCCCCGCAGGGCAGCAGGGCGTATTCATCCAGCACCCAGGGCAGTGCGGCATAGGATATTTTCAAGATGTCATGTTCCCGATCCTCGGCCGCCCAATGATTGGTGATATCGATATCCGCATAGGATACATCAAGCTCGGGAGCACCGGGAATAAGACCGTGAACCCAGGCATGAAATACAAATGTGTCGTTGGGGCAAGGGGAAAAAGCGATTTTCATCGTAGCACCTCCGGTAGTAATGAACTTGCTGTCTCAAGCGCCTGCAGCGCCTCCTTGATCTTCCATGCGCCGCGGTCCCGCGGACCGACCTGATTGGATATGGTACGGATCTCAAGCACGGGTACCCCGGCTGCAGCGGCAGCGGTGGCTACGCCGAACCCTTCCATCGCTTCGGCGCAGGCGTTCGGCACCCGGCGGAGAAGGCTGGCGGCCGTAACCGCCGTTCCCGTCGTGGTGGATACGGTCAGCACGGGACCAAGGGTCACGGCTGCGCCGGCATCCTCCAAGGCCTCGACAAGCTTGCCGGCAGCGGCAGCATCGACCGGAATCCGATCCGTTCCGAAGCCGAGCTCCTGAACGCTGCTGAAGCCGTCTTCGGTTTCGGATCCGAGATCCGCCGCAAGGATGAGGTCCGCAATGACGATGGAGCCAACCTCAGCTTGACCGGCAAAACCTCCGGCGATGCCTGCGCTGACAACGAAATCGTAGGAGGTTTGCATCAACTGTCGGGCAGTCGCGGCCGCCGTTGCCGCCGGACCGACTCCTCCCGCGATAACCTCGAATCCGGACGCATTCTTTAGGCCGCGCAACACGGCATCTTTTTCGGCATCAACCGCCGTGACGATAAGCACGCGCTTGGAGGAATGCGGGGCCGAGCTATATGACTCGATTGTATCTACCGAGTTGGATTGGGTATGTTCCTGCATGTGAGTTATCTCCTTTTTGGCTGAAACGTTAAGCATCTCATCCCTTTTACGTTATAACGTTCCGGTGGCGATGTAAAGTCTTCGGTTCAGGCGGGACACTTTATGTGTAGCAGCAACTTTCCGATATAGAGTATAATGAAGGGTAACTAGCATACATACATCATGGGTAGATTCGGAGGTTGGATAGCTTTGCGGAAGAAGGGTGCGAACGGACAAGAAAGCCGGGCAAGACTACTGATTGTTGCCGCCAATGAATTTGCGAAGTCAGGATACCATCAGACCAAGATCAGCACCATCGTTTCCCGGGCAGGATTGACGCAGCCGTCATTCTATTTGTATTTTGAGAGCAAAGAGGCGATTTTCAGGGAGCTGATGGAGAAATTTCGTTCGGAGCTTAAAGGCCTGATCGAGGGAAGCCGGTTGGAGAGCGGAATCGATGAGGCTCATGTGACCGGGCGTTTGCTTGGCGTGCTTACGGGGTTGTTCACGTTTCTTGGCAAGGACCCGGATTTGACGCAAATCGGTTTTTTTATCGGGGATGATTCCGTCATCGTAAAGGCTGAAATGGCAGCCATGATCGAGCAAAATCTGAAAGGAGAGCAGCAGGACGGGTACTTTGACCGTGATTCCGACATGCACATCGTTGCGGAGTGCCTGGTCGGCGTCATCGAAAGGCTGACCTCCCAGCAGCTGCTGACAGGCAAGCGGACTCCTGAGGATCTTGCGCGTCACGTGGTGAGTTTATTTATGCACGGCATTAGCATCTATCCGGCTAAGTGAGCAGTACGGGCAACCCAAGCCTCGTTCATGCAGGAACGAAATGCAGATGCTTGAAATCATAGAAACAGGCTGTGAACATGGTTAAGGGGAACCTGGAACAGCCTGTTTTTTGCTGCTGTACGTTGCCAAATTCTAGCAAGCGTTTGATCTTTTTCAGAGAATTGCAGTATATTCATTATACGATATGTAACCGGTTGCAACTGGTGGATGGCACACGAAGGATCAAGAATCGGGGGACTCATTCATGAAGAAGATGATGCTGGTTTACGGCGCTCTTATATTGGCTTTTCTCACCTATGTGTTCATGTACAGGCTGGAAGACAAGCGCTCCTCGGCCTGGGAGGAAGGCGGGCTGCACGGCAGCATGGGCGAGAATTACGTCATGGTCACATTTCAATCGGGGATGGAATATTGGAAAAATATATTGAAGGGCTTCGAGGATGGAGGGGACGCGCTCGGCGTAACCGTCGATTATCGCGGGTCCACGCAATATGACGTGGAGGAACAGATTACCGTCCTGGAGCAGGTCATCGCGAAGCGTCCGGCCGGCATCGCCTTATCGGCCATCGATTCGAAGGCGCTGACGTCCACGATCAATAAGGCCGTGGATGCCGGGATTCCGGTCGTCCTGTTCGATGCGGATGCACCTGACAGCAAAGCGTATTCTTTTCTTGCAACCAACAATTACAATGCAGGGGTTGCGGCCGCGGACAAGATGGCGCAGCTTCTCGGCAGGGAAGGGGAAATCGGAATTGTGACCCAGCCCGGGCAGCAGAACCATGACGACCGCTCGGAGGGCTTCCGGGACACGTTGGCGCAGAGATATCCTTCCATGTCCGTGGTGGAGATCAGGGAAGGAAAAGGGGATACCCTCGTTGCCAAAGAGGCTGCGGCGGACATGCTGGGCAAGCACCCGAATCTCAAAGGGATCTTCGTGACGGAGGCCAGCGGCGGAATGGGCGTGGCGGATGCCGTTATCGGCGCGGGTAAGGCAGGCCGGGTGACCATCATTGGATTCGATACGAACAAGGGGACGCTGGACCGGATTTCCGACGGAACCATCGTTGCTACGATCGCCCAGGGTACTTGGAATATGGGCTACTGGTCCTTGCAGTATTTATTTCACCTGCATCACGGACTTACCGTACCGGCCCCGACGCTCGGGAATGACGTGTCGCCGCTTCCCGTGAGGGTGGACACCGGAATCTCGATTGTGACCCGAGAGAATGTGAATGATTATTATGCGAAATAACAGAGTGGAATCCTGGCGCAAAGGCATTTCCCGTTGGCTGCGGTTCGGGGATTTGCCGCTGAGATACAAGCTGGTCATCCTGTTCCTCATGGTTGGGATCCTGCCCTCAATCGCTCTTGGCGTTCTTGTCAATTGGACGGTAAACCGCATTGTGGACCAGCAGGTAACCTCGAATACCATTCAACTGATCGGAAAGGTCAACCAGACCCTGGACAATGATATGGAGAATCTGCAGAACATTACGTATTTGATCGGCTTCGACCCTCGTACGGAACGGTTTCTGCAAGGGGACATTCAAGGGGATAAGCCGGCGGCAGGAGCCGATGTTCCTTCGGGAACCTATCGCCCGCAAACGTCCCCGGTCAAGCAGGATAATGAGGAAAACTACGAGATTAAGCGTTACCTTCAAGGCTTCACGACGCTGTATCCGGAAATCGCCTCCATTCTTCTGGTCAATCGCGAAGGAGCCTATATCAGTAACGAAATGTACGCGCGCAGTCCGGCGAATTTGACGGAGGAAGAATGGTACCGCGAGGCCGTTTTAAACGAAGGGATTTTTACCGTGCTCGGCCATCCGGCAGACCGTAACGTCACCACCCACGTTCATTACGCCAACGAGGAGCTGGTGTCGGTCGTACGCTCGTTTGTGGATCCGGATACGAGGGAAGTGACCGGTGCGGTATTGATCGACTTGAAGCTGCGGGCGGTCGCCAGGGCGGTCCGGGATGTCACGCTCGGGAAAAGCGGATATTTGATGGTCGCAGAGGCCGGCGGCTCGAGCATTTATACCCCGGAGGATTCCATCATCCCGTCCATTCCGCCATCGTGGTTTCCCGAAGAGGAGAGCGGCGCTTTGATCCGCGAGGTGAACGGGGAACGGCTGCAACTGATATACGGCACGTCCTCCTTTACCGGCTGGCGGACGATCGGCGTATTTCCAACCAGCGAATCGGTGTATGAAGTGCGGGAAATTCGTTTTTATATGATCTGTTTCTTGTTTATAGTGTGCTTGTTTGGGGTTACGGCGTCCTACACGCTTTCGCAGTCCATATCCAGGCCGATCTGGCAGCTTATGTCCTTCATGCAAAAAGCCGAATCCGGGGATTTGACGATCCGCTACTGGGGAAACCGGCAGGATGAGGTGGGCATGCTCGGCCGCAGCTTTAACCGCATGCTCCTGCAGATCCGCAAGCTGATGAAGCTGAGCGAGCTGCGGGAGAGGCAGAAGCGCGAAGCGGAGCTGCGCAGCCTGCAGGCGCATATTAAGCCGCATTTTCTGTACAACACGCTGGATACGATCCATTGGATGGCCCGCAAGAAAGGGGCGGATGACGTATCGGATCTGGTAGAATCCTTGTCGCGGCTGTTTCGGATCGGGCTCAGCAAAGGCGATGATATCATTCCCATGTCCGACGAATGGACGCATATCAGCAGTTACTTGCAGATCCAGAAGACGCGTTACCGCGACAGGCTGCAGGTTGAGATGGAGCTATCCCCTGAAGCCGAGAGACTGCACGTCCTGAAACTTATCCTCCAGCCGATGGTGGAGAACGCGATATACCACGGCATTAAGGCCCGGAGAGGCCCGGGGCGAATCTGGATCCAAGCACAAGTTGAGGATAATGTGCTGGTGCTTGCCGTACGTGATGACGGGGCAGGTATGCCTGCGGAGCGGCTGGAGGCACTTCGCAGGCAGCTTGCCGATCCGGTAACGGCCATGGAGGCGCCTCCCGAAGAAGGGCCGGGTGCAAGCCGAAGCTACGGTATGCTGAATGTACAGGCCCGTATCAAGTTAACGTTCGGGGAGACGTACGGAATTATGATTGACAGTATAGAGAACGAGGGAACCACGGTACGGATTACGCATCCGCTGCTGCATGCCGTTCCTTCGTCCTCCGATCATGATGGGAGAGACTCACGATGAAGAAAGCGTATCAAGTCTTGATTGCCGACGATGAGCCGATTATCCGTGAGGGGATTCGGGATGCGGTCGACTGGGGGGCACTCGGCATGGAAGTGGCTGCCGAAGCGGAGGATGGCGAGGAAGCGCTGGAGCTTGCGCTCAGCCAGCCGATTGACATTATGCTGGTCGATATGAATATGCCGTTCCTGGACGGCATCGGGCTCATGAAGCGAATGAAGGAAGAACGCCCCGCATGCCGGTTCGTCATTATTACCGGCCATGACGAATTTGCTTATGCGCAGGAAGCGATCCGGCTCGGGGTTAAGGATTATATATTGAAGCCGGTAAATGCGGAGCATCTGATTCAGGTGCTCAGCAGCGTTCGAGATGAGCTGAACGACCATCAAATCCAGGAAAGCTACCTGAAGAAGGCGTCGGAGCAAATCGAGAAGAACATTCCGCTGCTTCGGGAACGGTTCTGCCTCGAATGGATGCATGGCCTGCTGGATGAGGAGGAGGCGATCGAGCAGCTGGAGTTCCTGGGACTGCCGCCTTGCCGTCCCACCCGGATCGGCATCGCCAGATGGCCGGAGATGACGGCTCCGCAGCCGTTGATGAAGGAAAGCGACCGCCAGCTGTATCTGTTCGCGATGGAAAATATAATCGCCGAGCTGTTTCATCCCGCACCCTGCGTTTTGTTCCGGGACCATACCGGCTGGATCGGCATTTGCTGTTGGGGAGAAGCGGATACGGAGATTGCGGCCGATGCCGAGCAGTTGATCCAGAAGTACTTGAAGCTGGCCGTGAATGTACATCTGGAGCCGGTTTCGGAAGGGGCGGACGGCGCGGTTGCGGCCGCCTACGAGGCTTGCCGGGAAGGCGTATTCAAGGAGGCGCAGCTGTCTCCGCTGGTACGGCGTGCCCGGCAGCTCATCCAGGAACAGTATGCCGTTCGGGAGCTGACGCTGGAATCTTTCGCCCAGGCCCTGCAGGTATCGCCGGTCTATCTGAGCCGGATGCTCAAGAAAGAGCTGGGCACGTCCTTTATCACGCTCATGACCCAGACGAGGATTCAGAAAGCGATCCAGCTGCTCAACGCCACCGAGCTGAGCATCCTGGACATCGCGGAGCGGGTGGGGTATGACAGCCAGCATTATTTCAGCACGGCCTTTAAGAAGGTGATGGGGGTGTCGCCGAACCGGTACCGCAAAGGGGCGGCGGTTCTGGAAGAATAGACGAGACGAAGAGCGGAGCCCACGGTAGGTAGCGATAAGAAGCGGAGAAGCGGTGATTGCGTTCCATGGCAATCCCGCTTTTTTTCTTGCAATCCGAGGGGACTCATCCGAGATAAATTTTTTGTCGAATCGTTAACGTTTGTTAATTATTATTGACATCCTTTTTTGCTAGAATGGCGGTCAGGACCATGGAATCATGGACAACATGCACCAGAGTCTCTATTCCTTGCTATTTACTCACTATTTATTTTAAGAAGGGGGGATTCCATTGCGCAGATTGAAAAAAATCGCGATGCTTCTGCTCGCATTCCTGATGATCATGCCGAATCTGCCGCAGCCGGCGCATGCCGCATCCGCGGCCCCCGCCGGCATCAAAGGAATCGGAGCGGGATACCTTCATTCCTTGCTGATTGCCGGAGACGGCACGGTTTGGACGATGGGGGACAACAGTGCGGGAGCACTGGGCAACGGTACAACGGATAATGCATTCCGACCCGTACCGGTGACCAAATTCGACGGTACGCCGCTGGGAAACGCGAAGTTCGTGACGGGCGGAGGCTATTTCTCGGTCGCGCTGCTGAATGACGGCACCGTATGGGCCTGGGGCAGGGGAGTCTATGGGACGCTCGGCAACGGTGCATCGGATAATCAGCATCGTGCCGTGCAGGTAACGGAGTCCGGCGGCGGGCCGCTAACGAATGTACGCAGCATCGCCGCGGCTTACAACCATGTTCTGGCCATCAAGGAAGACGGATCGGCTTGGGGGTGGGGATCCAATTCCAGCAGCACGCTTACCGATTATTATGACGTCATCAATCCCCGGGCCGTACGCATCAAGGCGTCAAGCGGATCTTATCTCAACGACGTGAAGGCCATAGGGGCGGGCGAATACCATTCCGTTGCGCTGCTGAACGACGGAACGGTATGGGCCTGGGGCTACGGAGGCTTCGGAGCGCTGGGCAACGGATCAACGGCCGACTCCGACTATCCGGTACAGGTGATCGATTCTGCCGGACAGCCTTTAACCGGCATTGCCGATATCCAAGGTAATCGATTGGGCGGCATGGCTCTGAAGGGAGACGGAACCGTCTGGGCTTGGGGATACAATGAGAATTTTAACCTGGGCAACCCGGGACTGACCTCTTCCAACACGGCGATTCAGGTTCAGCAGGCAGGTTCCTTGCCGCTTACGAATGTAGTCCGGATATCCGGCGGCGGCCGCTTGAGCATGGCTCTAAAAAGCGACGGAACCCTGTGGTGGTGGGGCATGCAGAACCGGAACCTCCAAGTGGCAACAAAGCTGCTCGGCGACGCAGATCTATTCGCTGCCGGCGACAACCATGCCCTTGCGATTAATGCGGACGGTACCGTATGGGGCGCAGGCTGGACCAGCAGGGGAGAACTGGGCATATCGGATGCCAGCCCTTTGGTATATTACACGTCTGCGCTGCAAGTATATCCGGCCCGGACGCAAATCAGCGCCAGTCCCGCTTCCATCGACGCGGACGGGACCAGCAAGACGACGGTCACCGTAACGCTCAAGGAAGGAAGCAACTATAACATCGGCAGGAGCGAAGGGACCGTTCAGCTTAGCACGACAGCGGGTACGCTCGGTCCGGTCACCGATCACGGGGACGGGACGTATACGGCTGAACTGACGTCGTCCAAGACGACCGGAACCGCAACGATTACGGGCATCATTAACGGTTATCCCATGAGCGCAAGCGGCACGGTGAAGTTCAATCCGCTTGGCGCTTCGGCCGTCACTTCAACGGTCACCGCGAGCCCGGCATCGATTCCGGCGGACGGCAGCAGTATCTCCACCGTGACGGTGCAGCTGAAGGATAGCAACGGAAATCCGTTGACGACGAGCGGCGGTACCGTGCAAATGAAGACGACCGCCGGTACGCTGTCCGGCGTGACGGACCGGAAGAACGGGACGTACACGGCACAGCTGAAAGCGCCCGTTTCCGTCGGTACGGCAACCGTAACGGCGGAGCTGGGCGGAACGCCGATCGCGCAGAAGGCAGCGGTCACGTTCGTCCCGGGAGCCGCATCGGCTTCGGCATCCACGATCAGCCTGGGGCAGAACACGCTCACGGCCGGAAGCGGAAGCACGGCGGTGACCGTCCGCTTAAAGGATGCGCACGGCAATCCGCTGGTGTCCGGAGGCGACACGGTAACGATCCAGTCCTCGCACGGCACGGCCGGGAGGGTAACCGACCATGGGGACGGGACCTATACGGCTGTGCTGACGGCAGGCACGGCCGCCGGCAGCGGGACCGTCAGTGCCGCGGTGAACGGGGCGGCGATGCAGCAGAAGGCCGCGATTCAGATTCTTCCCGCGGGAGCGTCCACGCAAACCTCGGAACTGTCAGCGGCTCCCGTCTCGATCGTTGCCGACGGCAGCAGTAAAACGATGCTGACGGTACGGCTCCGGGATGCCTACGGCAACGCGTTGACGGCTTCAGCAGGTACCGTGTCCATGAGCACAAGCGGCGGCACCATCGGGGCCGTGTCCGACAAAGGCAACGGAACCTATACCTCGACGCTGAGCTCGGCTTCCACGACCGGTACCGCTGAAGTATCGGCCAGATTGAACGGTTCTTTGATCAAACAAACGGCCGTTGTCTCGTTCGTCCCGGGGGCCGCCTCCGCGGACAAATCCAGCCTTGCCTCTGCTTCAGGCAGTCTCCAGGCCGGATCGGGGACCACGACGTTAACCGTAAAATTGAAGGATGCGCGAGGCAATGATCTCGTGACAGGCGGCGATGCCGTGACGATGCAGGCCAGCATCGGCTCCATCGGTTCCGTTGCGGATCAAGGCAACGGAACGTATACCGCGACGCTGACGGCGCCGACGGCAACGGGCATGTCGGTCGTATCGGCATCGGTTAATGGCGTGAGGCTCGCGCAAACGACGAACGTAAGCATCGTGCCCGGCCCCGTGTCTCTGTCGGCATCCACGATCAGCGCCGCGAACGCAAGCGTACCGGCTAACGGAACCGGCACGACCAGGGTTACCGTGGAGCTGAAGGATACGCATGGCAATCGTTTGGCTGCTTCGGGCGGTACCGTAACCTTGTCGGCTACTGCAGGCAGCCTGAGTGCGGTAACGGATCACGGCGACGGGACGTACAGCGCGACCTGGACGGCGCCCACGACCGCCGGAACCGCAACGGTGTCGGGTTTTGTCAACGGCTCGGCACTTGCCGGCAAGGCAAGCTTGAACTTCGTTGCCGGAGCGGCATCGCCGTCAGCGACGAGCCTGTCGATCAACCCGGCCTCGATTACGGCAGACGGAGTCAGTACGGCCGTCATTACGGTCCAAGCGAAGGATGCCTACGGCAACCCGGTGACGCAAGGAGGCGACGCGGTATCCGTCGAAACAAGCGGAGGCACGCTCTCCGCCGTCACGGACCGCGGTAACGGCACTTATACGGCTACCGTTAAGGCGCCGACGACTGCCGGCAAGGCCGTCGTCCGGGCCGAGCTGAACGGCAAGACCGTCACGCAGACGGCGGACATCGCGTATGTTCCGGGCGCCGCTTCTCCGGCAACATCGCTCCTCACAGCGGGGGCGTCCGCGCTCCCGGCTGACGGGTCAAGCACAACGGCGCTGACCGTGCAGCTGAAGGACGTCTACGGCAACAACCTGACGTCCGGCGGCGACAGGGTGAGTCTGAGCGCGACCGCCGGCTCGATCGGAGCGGTAACGGATCATGGGGACGGCACATACTCGGCCGTGCTTACGGCACCGACGGTTGCCGGTCCGGCAACGATCACCGCGACGGTGAACGGTGCGAAGCTATTGCAGACCGCGTCCGCTGATTTTGAGCCCGGAGCGGCTTCGGCGAGCGAATCGCTGCTGACGGCAGCATCCCCGGCGATGCCGGCTGACGGCGCCAGCACAACAACCGTGACGCTGCAGTTGAAGGATGCCTTCGGCAACGAATTGAAGACGGGCGGTGATACGGTCGTGTTAACCACGACGGCCGGAACGTTGGGCAGCGTTCAAGACCATGGCGACGGCACGTATTCAGCCATGCTGACGGCCGGCACGGTTTCCGGTTCAGCCGTCGTATCGGGTGCCGTAAACGGCGTGCCGTTGGAGCACCCCGTATCGGTTGATCTTCTCGCCGGGGCGGCATCCGCGGCCGAATCGATCATCGAGACGGACAGCAAAGCAATCACCGTGGGCGGCAGCACGTCAACGGTTGTCACGATTCGGCTGAAGGATGCCTTCGGCAATGCGTTGACCGCAGGAGGCGACAAGGTCCTGGTGGAGACGACGGCCGGAACGCTGGGACGGATGACGGATCATCATGACGGTACGTACACGTCCATATTGACGGCCGGCACGGCGGCAGGCAAGGCCGTCATCACGGGAACGGTCAACGATGTGCCGCTGGCGCACACGGCGTCGGTGCAGTTCATGCCTGGCCCGGCTTCGGCGGACCAAACGATATTGTCAGCCGACCGGGCAGTCGTCACCGCTGACGGGCTAAGCCGTTCAATCGTGACGGTACTGCTGAAGGACGCTTACGGAAACGAGCTCCGCTCCGATGCCGGATCGCTCCAGCTTAAGCTGGCGTCGACGCTTGGCCTGCTGACGGAGCCGAAGTACGAAGCGGATGGCCGTTACACGGCCGGCGTTGCATCGAATAGGGCCGGAACAGCCGTCATTACCGGAACCTTGGACGGCATTCGGATCGCCTCGGCAGTGACGGTATCCTTCGAGCCGGGCGAGCCTTCGGCGCTTCGCTCGACGGTCGATGCGGACCGGACCGGGCTGACGGCCGACGGCAAGCAATCCGCGCGGATTACGGTGCAGCTGAAGGACGCCGCGGGCAATACGGTTCCGGATGACGGCGGGCCCGCGGACATTCGGATTCATTCCTCGATCGGCACCGTTTCCGCGGCTGTATATGAGGCCGAGGGGCGGTACACGGCATCGCTGATCTCAACCGAGGCCGGCATTGCCGTCATTACGGCATCCGTGGACGATAGCGAGCTTGCAGATACGGCGGAGGTCGAATTTCTGCCGGGTCCCGCTTCGGCCGCTGCATCGGAGCTGTCCGCCGACAGCGGGGCAATCCCGGCTAACGGCTCTGCTGCCTCGACGATTACCATCTCGGTGAGGGATGTCTTTGGCAACAACACGGGGAGCGGGGCCGATATCCGGCTTGAAACAACGCTTGGCACCGTGACGGAAGCCACGTACCGCGAGAACGGCGTGTTTACGGCGGAAGTCCGTTCAACCGAGCCGGGAGTGGCCGACATTCGCGCCTGGATCGGCGGCGAGCCGATTCGGGATGGCGTGCAGGTGACCTTTGCCGACGGCATATGGTTTACGCCGCCCTCGTACCGCCTTCAAATCGGCGAATCGGTGCGCACGGTCGTCGAGGTGACTTACGGGGATGCTACCTCGGACGTAACCGCAGATGCCCGCTTTCAATATGATGATGGGCTGATCCGGGTGGCGCGGGCCGAGGACGGTTCCTGGTATGTCACAGGTCTTCGTACCGGGCGTACCGTCATGCAGGCCGTCTATGAGGCTGATGCCGGCAGGCTGTCAGCCGCCGCCCCCGTCACGGTTTATGCCGTGCCGACCGGATTGACCCTGGATGCTTCCCGGTATGAAGTGAGGGAGGGCGAATATCGCCAGATCCGGGTAACTGCACATTACTCGGACGGCACGTCCTCCGATGTGACCGCGGAAGCTGCATACCGTCTTGCAGACAGAGGCTATGCATCCCTGAATGCAGCGGGCCGGCTGCACGGCATCCGGTCAGGGAAATCGTCCATGACCGTGACCTACGAAGGTTTAAGCACCACAGCCGAGGTTGCCGTTTTGCCGCCGGCTCACTCAGGCGGTGATCCTGGTTCCGGCGGAAGCCCGGGCAACGCCGTCGGCCTGCCGGGCGATGCCGGCGGGGTGAAACCGCCCGAAGGGGAAGATCGCGGTCTCACCGTCGATCTGGTGCTCGACGGTGAATCCGGCCAGACGATCACGCTCGAGCACGAACAGCTGAGTTCAGGCCGCATCGTGATTGAAACGAAGGGCGGAACGAAGGAATGGTCGCTGCTCATGAAGCCTGCCGTCGTGGAGCGGCTGCAGGAGCTTGTCAGCGGCACGGTGTTGGAGTGGCGCACGCCGCAGGGCGTATTAGTCTTCTCACTGGCTGAACTTGGCGAGCTGCCATCGGATTTATCTGCGGCTTTCATCGGGCTCACGATCAGAACGGCCGATGACGAGACGGAGACGAGACTCGTGGAGCTCTCGCGAAAAACGGGAGCGAGTATGCGGCTTAAGCCGTTCTCCGTGTCGCTGAACGCGTGGAAGCCGGACGGAACGGCGCAGCCGCTGGCAGATGGCCGATTATCCGCAACCTTCGCGCCTTCAGAGCGAATGCTGGCCGACGGCCGGTATTTGACGGCAGCTTACCTCGATGAAGCCGCCGGACGATGGAAACACGTTCCGGCCCGTTTCGCTTCGGCCGAGAATGCCCTTCTCACTTTGAAGACATCGGGAACCTATACCGTTCTGGAGAGCCGCCGCGCATTCACCGACATGAGCGGGCATTGGGCTGAAGCCGACGCCGAACTGCTCGCGAACAAGCTCATCGTGCAGGGGACGGAGGGCGGCCGTTTTGAGCCGGGCCGCTCCATCACGCGGGCGGAGCTTGCCGCCATGCTGGTCAGGATGCTGGGGATCCATCCGAGCGGAGCGGCCGCGGTTCCTGCTTCGTTCAACGACGTGGCGGGCCGATGGTTTGCAGCCGACGTTCAAGCCGCCTATAAGGCGGAATTGATCCAAGGGTATGCGGACGGCAGCTTCCGTCCGGATGCGGCCGTGACCCGTCAGGAAATGATCGTCATGATCGCAAGGGCGATGGAAGCGACGGGACTTGGCAAGGAGGCCGAGGGAGCGCCGCTGCAATATGCCGACGATGTCAAGCTTGCATCATGGGCTCGCGGGGCAGTCGATCAGCTTTCGCAGGCAGGACTGTTGACGGGCGACCAAGCGAACAGGCTGGCGCCGGAGCGGGCGGCAACGCGCGCGGAAACGGCGGCCATCCTGGCAAGAATGCTGCAATCGGGCATGTGATCGCAGTATGGTCGGCGGGCGTTAGTGCCCGCCGGCCTTTTTAATTCCATGGATGCATGGAAAGAGAACATCTGGTTGCGGGCGGATATACGCTGCAGCATGGAGAGAGCCTCCGGTTCGTTGGCAAACAACAAACCGGGGGCTCTTTTTGATGACGATAAAGTCATTCGGACCGGTTCCCATGGAGCATATTGTGCACATCTCGCAAGAATGCCGAACAACAAAAGTATGAAAATTATAAAAAAGGTTGTTTTCGTGGAAAGACCCCTCCACCCGAACGGAGGTATCCTTTTTAGTACAGAGAGGCTTTTCGAACCTTCGGTTGTAAGCGCTCTCGATTTCATTTTTCGGAAAGGGGAACTACCGATGAAGAGAGGATTGCCAGGATTGCTGATCGCGGTGCTGCTCTTGGCCCTGACGGCCTGCAACCTCGCCGAAAGCCAAACCGGCGATGCTGAGAAGGGTTACGTCGGCCTTGCGATGCCCACCAAATCATCCGAACGCTGGGTGGCTGACGGGAAGAACATGGAGCGGCTGTTTCAGGAAAAAGGGTATAAAACCGACCTTCAATTCGCCGAGGACGTGATTGAAAACCAGATTTCCCAAATCGAGAACATGATTACGAAAGGGGTCGACGTGATCGTCATCGCTTCGATCGACGGCAATACGCTGACCGACGTGATCAAGAAGGCCCATGATCAGGGAATCAAGGTCATCGCCTACGACCGGTTGATCCGCAACACCGAGCATTTGAGTTATTATGCCACCTTCGACAATTTCCAGGTCGGCGTTCAGCAAGCCTCCTATATTGAAGAGAAGCTTGGCCTGAAGGAAGGGAAGGGGCCGTTCAATATCGAGCTGTTCGGCGGATCGCCGGACGATAACAATGCTTACTTCTTCTATGACGGCGCGATGTCCGTGCTCAAGCCTTACATGGATTCGGGCAAGCTTGTCGTTCGGAGCAAACAGACCACGATGGCCCAGATTGCGACCCTGCGCTGGGACGGCGCCCTGGCGCAGTCGCGGATGGATAACCTGATCAGCGCCAACTATTCCAGCGAGAATCTGGACGCGGTGCTGTCGCCCTACGACGGGATCAGCATCGGCATCATCTCCTCGCTTAAGGGCGTAGGCTACGGGACGGCAGGCAAGCCGCTGCCGATCATCACGGGTCAGGATGCGGAGCTTGCTTCCATTAAATCGATCGTGGCTGGTGAGCAAACCCAGACGGTGTTCAAGGATACGCGCCAGCTCGCCGAGCAGGCGGTGAAGATGGCGGAGAGCGTGCTGAAGGGAAAAGAGGCCGAGGTGAACGATACGGAATCGTACGACAACGGCATCAAGGTCGTGCCTGCCTATTTGCTTCCCCCTGTATCCGTGGATGCTTCAAACGTGGAGAAAGAGGTTGTGGAGACGGGCTACTATTCCAAGGAAGAAATCGGATTGAAATAGTCTTTAGGCAAGCGAACACGAAAGGATAGGAAGGTGAAGCCAGATGTCAGAGTACATTCTTGAAATGCGGAACATTACGAAAGCGTTTCCCGGGGTGAAGGCGCTGGACCAGGTGAATCTGAAGGTTCGCGAAGGCGAGATCCACTCCCTGTGCGGGGAGAACGGAGCGGGCAAATCCACGCTGATGAAAGTACTGAGCGGCGTGTATCCTTACGGCAGCTATGAGGGAGATATTCTGTTCAAAGGCAGCGTCTGTGAATTTAAAAACATCAAGCAAAGCGAAGACCTGGGCATCGTTATCATCCATCAGGAGCTTGCGTTGATCCCTTATCTGTCGATTGCCGAGAACATTTATTTGGGGAACGAGCGTGCCGAGAAGGGAATCATGAACTGGAATGAGACGATGACGGGGGCCAAAGAGCTGCTCGATAAGGTGGGACTCAGCGAGAACCCGAATACGCAGGTGGGCAGCATCGGCGTCGGCAAGCAGCAGTTGGTCGAAATTGCGAAGGCCTTATCCAAGAAGGTGAAGCTGCTTATTCTGGACGAGCCGACGGCGGCGCTCAACGAGGACGACAGCGAGAATTTGCTTGCGCTGATGCTGGAATTCAAGAAGCAGGGAATCTCCTGCATCCTGATCTCCCATAAATTGAACGAGGTGTCGAAGGTATCGGATTCCATTACGATTCTGCGCGACGGCCAGACCATTGAAACACTGGATATGAGAGGCGGCGAGGTGAACGAGGATCGGATCATCCGCGGCATGGTCGGCCGGGATTTGACGAACCGCTATCCGGAGCGGACCCCGAAGATCGGGGAGGTCATCCTGGAGGTTAAGGATTGGACGGTGTATCACGAGCTGCAAGCAGGCCGAAAAGTGATTGACAACGTGAGCATGAATATCCGCCGGGGGGAGGTCGTGGGCATTGCCGGGCTGATGGGATCCGGCCGGACCGAGCTTGCGATGAGTATTTTCGGCAGGGCTTACGGCCGGAACATCACGGGTACGCTTCGGAAAGACGGCAAGGAAATCCGGAATCAATCCATCAACGAGGCGATTGAAAACGGATTTGCTTACGTGACCGAGGACCGGAAGGAATACGGGCTGATCCTCATGGACGATATCAAACGCAACATCTCGCTGACCGGACTGTCCAAGCTGGCAAAGAACATGGTCATTGATGATCGGGAAGAAATTCTCGTGGCGGAAGACATGCGGAAGAAGCTTAAGATCAAAACGCCGAACATTCTCCAGAAGACGGGGAACCTCAGCGGGGGGAATCAACAGAAGGTTGTGCTGAGTAAATGGATCTATGCTGGGCCCGACATCCTGATTCTGGATGAGCCGACGCGGGGGATTGACGTCGGGGCCAAATACGAAATCTACGCGATCATCAACCAGCTGGCGGATGAGGGGAAGGCGGTGCTTGTCATTTCCTCGGAGCTGCCTGAAATTTTAGGGATCTGCGACCGGATTTATGTCATGAGCGCGGGACGGATGACCGGAGAAGTTGGCAGAGAGCAGGCTTCGCAGGAAACCTTGATGAGATACATGACCAAGAATGGAGGGGCTTAAGCATGGAGACGCTCAAAAAAATGTTTAAAAACAACATCCGCCAATACGGGATGATCATCGCCCTTGTTGTCATTATGATTTTTTTCCAAATCATTACGGGAGGGCTGCTGCTGGAGCCGATCAACATCACGAACCTGATTCTCCAGAACAGCTATATTCTCGTACTGGCCATCGGCATGGTGCTTGTCATCATTACGGGTCATATTGATTTGTCGGTCGGTTCGGTAGCCGCCTTCGTCGGTGCCGTTGCTGCGATCATGATGGTCGATATGCAGCTGCATCCAGTCATTGCCGTCATCGTATCCTTGATCGTCGGCGGTCTGATCGGAGCATGGCAGGGATTCTGGGTGGCTTACGTGAGGATACCGGCCTTTATCGTAACCCTGGCCGGCATGCTCCTGTTCCGCGGCCTGACGATGATTGTGCTGGAGGGCCAATCCATTGCGCCGTTTCCGGGCGGCTTCCAGAAGCTAAGCTCCGGCTTCATTCCGGACTTCGGGAACACCGGCACCAATCTGATCGCGATTCTGGCCGGCATCATCTTTACGGTTATTTTCCTGATCAATGAGCTGCGGGAACGAAAGGCCCACAAAAAATACAACTTCGACGTTCTGCCAAGCGGCTTGTTCCTTCTGAAGCTGGTGCTCATCGCGGCCGTGATCAATGCCTTTACGTTCATGCTGGCTAGTTACGCCGGCCTGCCGAACATCCTGATTCTGCTGCTGGTGCTCATTATCATCTATTCCTTCGTGATGAACAAAACCGTGATGGGCCGTCATATTTATGCGCTTGGCGGCAACGAAAAAGCGGCGGCGCTGTCCGGCGTGAAAACCAAGAAGGTCACGTTCTGGGTATTCGTCAATATGGGCGTCATGGCCGCCATCTCCGGTTTGATTTTTGCCGCCCGCTTGAACGCGGCGACGCCGAGAGCCGGTACGAACTTCGAGCTGGATGCCATCGCGGCGAGCTTCATCGGCGGCGCTTCGGCCACCGGCGGGATCGGGACGGTCTTCGGCGCGATCATTGGGGGGCTCGTCATGGGCGTCCTCAATAACGGGATGTCGCTCGTAGGTCTCGGCATCGACTGGCAGCAAGGCATTAAGGGCCTGGTTCTCCTCGCGGCGGTAGCCTTCGACATTTACAATAAGAAGAAGAGCAGTGCCGCTTAATCTATACGGTGGCGTTATATCATAAAATGGCTGATTCCGGGGTAGAAGGTGCTACCCTGGATCAGCCATTTATTTTGCGTATTGGTTACATTTTGATCGTAACTCTTCGGGTGATCAGCCGAATCAGAATCATTGCAATCAGGATGACGGCCAGGGAGCCTGCGAGCGAAACCGGCAGCGTGACGGAAAAGTCTGTCGTGACCGGCAACCACTGTTCCCATATGGAAGCCAGCTCGAACTGCCACAATGCATCCATAAAGCCGATCAACACGAGGGCAACGGCGATCCATCCCAAGCCGCGAATCCAGCCAAACCGGTAAAATCCGGATCCAATCATCCACCCCATCAGGTAATAGATGAAGATTTGGATACCGTAGGAAACGAGCGTCAGCAGCCAGCTGTTGTCGAACTCCTGCAGCAGTCGGGTGCTTCCCGCATCTTGTGATGCAAACAGCGAGACAATCCACTGGATCAGAGCCGCGGCAACCGGAAATGCCAGGGACAGATAGACGGCCGCTAAAGCGGAACCACCAAAGAAATCCCGGCGCGTAATGCCGTGTCTTACATAATAGCTCAGAAAACCGTAAGCTGAAATGATGCCGATGACAAGCATAAATCCTTTGGTGGAGCGGTAAGCGATGGAGAAGAAGTCCTCATCTGATATTCCTTCCCGAACATTGATGCCAATGCTGTTGCCGATGCCGGCTCCAATATAGATCAGCAGCACAATCGTTAGAAAACCCAAGGCCCAGCTGCCTTGTTGAATAAACATTTCCGTCGATACTTTGCTTACGGGCGATGACGTCTTTTTCATGCGGAATATTCCTCCCCCGTCAGATGGATAAACAAGTCCTGGAGCGAGATCGGCCCGATCTCAAGTCCTGCCTTCAATGCGGCTGATTGAGATGCCTCGCCCAGATCCCCGTAGACCATGACGGCCTTGGTGGAACCGAGCTGCTGCACGTTGAGCACCTTCATGCCCTGGATGAATTCGTCCACCTTGGCCGCGGGGCCCGTAATGGATACACCCCTGGACGTAAGGCTTTCATAATCGTCTTGAAGAATGAACCGGCCTTTGTGGATGATAATGACTTCCTCAAACAAATAATCCATCTCCGATACCAAGTGGGTGGAAAGAATGAACGTACGGGGATGGCGCTCCTGGTCCTTCAGCAGTTCCCGGTAAAAAATTTCGCGCGACGGCGCATCCATGCCGAGATAAGCTTCATCCAGAATGGTAACCGGCGACCGGCTGGCGAGGCCGATGCATACGTTAAAAGCGGACTGCATGCCTTTGGAGAGCTGCTTGAGCTGTTTATCCAGGGGCAAATTGAATTTGCGGGCAAGCTCCAGGGCATAAGCCGTATCAAAATGGGGCCGGTACCTGGCAACGGATTCAATCACGGCCTTGACCTTGTCCGTCTCCTCTTTATAGTCGACATCGTAGATGAAGGAAACTTCCCTCATGATTTTGGCATTTTCGAAGGGCTGCTCGCCGCCAATCGTAACCGATCCCGACGATGGTTCGCGAAATGAAGCCAGGATCGACAGGAGCGAGGTTTTGCCTGCGCCGTTGCGACCGAGGAGACCGTAAATTTTGCCGGCCGGGAGGCGGAGGGAAATATCGCGGACGGCTTCGACGCTGCCGTATGTCACCGATACCCGATCTAACTGTACATCAAGATTCATGGGGTTCACTTCCTTTTAACTGGGTTATGATTTGAACAAGCTCATCCGTGGACAAACCGAGTTTGTCCGCTTCCTGTACCATAGGCACCACATAATGTTCCGCAAATGCACTCTTTCGGGTCCGGAGCAGCATTTCCTTGGCCCCCTCAGCAACAAACATGCCGACACCTCGCTTTTTATAGATGAGTCCGGAATCAACCAGCAGGTTGATGCCTTTCAACACCGTAATGTGATTGATTTTGTAAAATTGGGACAGCTGCGTCGTGGAAGGAACCTGTTCACCTTCAAGCAATTGGTCATTGACGATCTGGTCCTCGATCTTTTCCTTGATCTGGATGAACAGGGGCCTATTATCTGGATGCACGGTACCGCTCAATAAGAATCACCACCTTGCCTTCGTTGTCCTGTTAAGGTTATATGCTTATATATATGACTATATAACCAAAACGTGAACGGCATGTCAAGCATTTGGTTGAATATCACACCTCCATCGAGACGCTTTAACAGCGAACAACGTCAAAAAAGGCCGGCCAGAAGGATCTGGTCGGCCTTGATTTATTTACCTGATGCGTTAGTCATATTGGAGTATAGCTAAACTATGCTATGCGTACCTCGATGCTCAATAAAAACAAATAACAATCTCATTTCATTTGGCTTCCGAATACTCGGAAGCGTCCATGGGAGGGAGCTTTCCCCGTTTCAAATCACGGATCGATAATCCAAAATCGATTTGCAGATGCGGATAATCCGGAAAGTTGGCCCAATCTCCGCCCCACTGGAAGCCTAAATCCTTTGCAATCTCCACGACTTCCATCCAGTCGGCCTTACCGTTTCCGTTCCCGTCGTATTCCATATCCCAGATGACGCTGCCATCCTTCAGCCTCAGCGCAAAATCAATGGCGAGCCCGTAGTTGTGAAGAGATTCCCCGGCCTTGGCGTTCGTCACGATGCTGCCCTCGGTGCTGCGGCCCTGATTGTAGATGCGGGTCTGCTCTTCGTGGCTCCGGTAACCGTCCGTTATGACAATCGTGATCCCTTTTTTCTTGGTGAGACGGACAAGCTCATTCTTCTGTTGCAGTACATAAGGGTGGAGCTGGGTGATTTCAGGGGATTCTTTGCTATTAAAATCAAAATCGAGATCGTTGATAAATCCCGGTATGGCGGTTTGCAGCTGCATGTAGAATATGGCGAGCAATAAGGCAACAACAAGGAAAAGCGTCGTTTTTTTGCGTTTGATCATGCGGACTCTTTAATCTACCTACTTTCATATGATGGCTTACTCTATTATATCGGCATCCCGCCCCGCATTCCAGCAGACCGTTAATCACGCCCAGATACCGGAATGAATAGCAATCCATGGTTTATCGCATCCTAGTTCATAAAAAGGACTTGGTCCGGAAATGGGGAATAACGAATGAGCAATATTCAAAACATGTCGATGAGACTCAATCAGCTATCCAGCCAATTGGCTGCTGCAGGGCAGAACGGCCGCATGGACGAAGTCGGGATGATCGTGAACGAGCTCGGCGGGATCCACGCCGAGCTTCAGAATGCGCAGGCTGCGGTCACGCCTGAAACTTCTTCCGCCGTGCGCCAGGAGCTGGTAAACTGCAGGATGGTGCTGCATGGGATGATGGGGGCGGCTCAGGATATCCGAACCGCTGCGGCGGAGCAGTACCGACAGGTGCTGGGCGAGAATAAAACGATGTTCGAGCAGCTGGACGAGGCCGCGCAGCAGAGCGACTATGCGCAAGCCTATCAGTATCGCCAGCTGTTCAAACAGATGGATCAAGTCAGCCAGCAGCTGCATCAGCTGGATGGCTCGATGCTGGACGCAGGATACCGAATGGAGCGGGCGCAAACGGCCGACGGCGGCCTGAACGGGGCAGTGGCTATCGAGGAACTGACTTCAAGCACGGACGACAGCGGAACGATGATGTAAGCATGCCTGGAAGGATGCGCGGGACAGAATTTTTCTTAATGCAACGAAATCATGATGGAAGCTGCAGTATCCGATCCATAAGGATGCTGACAGCTTCTTTTTTGTTATTGAAAGAAAACTCTTTTTTAATATATAATTAAGGAGAAAATATTCTTTTTTGTCCAGATAGAGAGAAATGAGGGATGTGGAATGGCAAGAGTAGGCCCAAGACTGAATCAATCCAATACGCTGCTGATGATATCAAGCATTTATTCTTCCCTGACCAAGACGGAGAAAAAAGTGGCTGATTACGTAAAAGGTTTCCCCGAGGAAACGGTCCTTGCCACCGTTACGGATCTGTCCGAGAAAGCAGGGGTCGGAGAGACCTCCGTCATTCGATTCTGCCGCAAGCTGGGGTTCCGGGGATTTCATGAGTTCAAGCTGTCCGTTGCACAGGACTTGGTGGATCGTCCCCCATCCGTAGTCGATACCTCTATCGATGAGCAGGACGACCTGATGACGGTGGCTCGAAAGCTGACGATGCAGCATGAAATTTTACTGAAGAATACGCTGGATCTGGTGAATGCCGACAATCTGAGGATGGCGGTTGATAAACTGCTGGCCGCAAACAAAGTGTATGTCTATGGCGTAGGCTCTTCAGGCATAACCGCCCTGGATTTGCATTATCAGCTGATGAGGCTGGGACTCAATGTGGAAGCGCACCGGGATTCGCATATTATTGCCATGTCCGCTTCATTGGTCAAGAAGGGCGATCTCGTATTCGCCATATCCACTTCCGGAAGCACGCGCGACCTGGTGGATCCGGTGAAGGAAGCGAAGAAGAATGGAGCGGACGTCATCTGCTTGACCGGGCACCTGCGCTCCCCGATTGCCACGTACGCAGATACGGTGCTGCTCGTGTCTTCCCGGGAAATGCCGACCGAGGGCGGGGCACTGGCGACAAAATTCATGCAGACGTACATGCTGAACATTCTTACAACGCTCTTAACGATGAAAAAAGAGGATGCCTCGGAATCGTTGAAAAAAACCGCAAGTTCCGTTGCGGATAAGCTGTACTAGTGAATCGATTCCTTGAATCGATTCACATATTCATCATCGGCGAAAGCGGGGTGATCTTTCGTTCATTTTTTAAGGATCACAGAAGGGAGTGTTACCTTGTTATGGGTTACGCCATCGGCGTTGATATTGGGGGGACGAAAGTCCAATTTGCGGTCATCGATCGAGGGGGGGAGATCATAAACCGGCATCGGGTGCCAACCGAGGCCCATAAAGGTCCAGAGCAGCTTATGCACAAAGTGCTGCTTGGCATCGACATGATGATGAAATCGGCCGGCGCTGAGGGAGAGGTGCAAGGGATCGGCATCGGCAGCGCAGGCCAGATCGATTTTCGGGAAGGGACCGTTCTATACGCGGGAGATACGCTTCCCGACTGGACGGGGACGGCAATTAAACGGCTGGTAACACAGCGTTATAACACTCGCGTGTATGTGGACAATGATGTCAATGTCATTGCGATGGCGGAGAAGATGTACGGGGTTGGCAAACACTGCGATAATTTTGTGTGCTTGGCTCTTGGCACCGGCATCGGCGGTGCCGTCATGGAATCAGGACGCCTTCTGCGAGGCGTCTTTGGCGGGGCGGCGGAGCTCGGCCATGTTAGTGTTGACATTAACGGCCCTCGCTGCAGCTGCGGAAATAACGGATGCATCGAGCTGTATGCCTCCGGAAGCGGGATTGCCAGAATAGGTCTTGAAATGCAAAGAAATGAAAGCGTTTCATATGCATGGAGGCCTAATTCCCGGGATATTATTCGGGCTTGGCATCAGAATGATCCATCCGCCACGGCGGTCATGCGGGTGGTCATCCGGGCGCTGGGAGCTGCTGTTGCCGGGTATATTCATGCCTTTAATCCGGAGGTCGTTGTGATCGGAGGCGGGGTTGCGGAATCCGGTCCCCGTTTTTTGCAGGAGCTCGATCAGGAAATCGATGCCCGAACGTCTTCGTATATGAGAAGCTGCTGCCGGATTATGGCTGCGAGTTTTGGCAATGACGCCGGCGTCATAGGAGCGGCGGCCCAAGTATGGTTTTACGGTGAGATGGAATGTATGCAATACGTCATATAGGTGGATCATTTCTCCAAAACGATTCAAATAACTAAAAAATATTTTTAATGTTGATCAGGCATAATTATCATGAAATATCCTAGATGCAGCAAGGATTATGATTATAATCCTTGCTTTTTTTATGTCAGGATAAAAACAAAAATCAGAAAAATAAGGATTGACGAAAGAGTAATTATCCATTAATTTCTGTTTAGAAGGAATTTTTCTTCAGTTATGAAATTATAAAACCATGAAATGTTGGAGGGTGAGTCATTTGAAGAAGCACTATAGAAAGAAGTCGTTTCACGTTTTGCTTATGCTGCTCTTAGCCTTCTCCACCGTATTAAGCGCATGCTCCGGAGCGGACGGCACTGGCGGCAAGGCCGGCCAGGACGGCAAGGTTGAAATTCAACTATGGAGTTCTGCCACAGCAGAAAACGCGAAGCCGATTGAGGATGCTGTAGCGAAATTTAATGAAAGCCAGGACGACATCGTAGTCAAGACACTCAGCAATCAGGATCATCAGAAACAACTAACCGCGATTTCGGGGGGCAGTGCTCCGGATCTCATCGTAACGCAGTGGAATAACATCGGACCTTGGTCTGCTGCCGGTGCGGTGCAGTCGCTGGAGGAATTCATCAAACGGGACGGATTCGACACCAGCCAGATCATTCCTGCGGCGCTGGATCGCATGAAGGTCAACAATGATATCTTCGGGTTCCCGATTTCCATGAGCATGGCCAATAAATTGTTTTACAACAAAAAGGCGTTCGAGGAAGCAGGACTCACGGCTCCGCCGGAGACGCTCGAAGATCTGCTCGAATATTCGAAGAAGCTGACCAAGAAGGACGATAAAGGAAATATAACGCAGATGGGCTTTATACCGGATTACCCTTGGATCGATAACGTGTTTTGGCCGATCATCTTCAACGGCTCATGGGACGACGGCAACGGGAAGCTGACCGCGAACCAGGAAGCGAATGTAAAGGCCATTGATTATCAAGTGAATTATTATAAGGAATTCGGGCAGGAGAGCATCGATAAATTCAAATCGGGCATGGGCGGTCTCGAAACTCCGCAGGATCCGATCCTGACCGGCAAGCTGGCCATGATTATCGGCTGGGAGAACTGGTATGTCAAGCATCGCGGCGAAGGCAAGGAAGTCGGCGTAGCGCCATTCCCTTACCCAGCAGCCAACCCTGATCTTAAAGGCTCCGGCATGGTTAGTCCGATCGCCATGTTCATTCCATCCAAGGCGAAGCATCAGGAAGAGGCGTGGAAGGTGATGCAGTACCTGCTCGGTGAGGACGTTCAGATTGAATACAGCATCCAGAGCGGCTCTATCCCCGTTCTAATGAAAGCGCTTGATAATCCGAAGCTGACGGAGAACCAAGAGGTGAAGGAACTTTGGGACTATTATGAAAGTGCGAAAAATCCGAATTTGAAGGGCTTCCCGAACAGCATTTACATTAACGAATACTTGCAGACCTTGAATGAAGAAACGGAGAAGGCGCTCAAAGGACAGATAAGCGCTCAGGAAGCGATGGATAATGTCGTGAGCAAGATGCAGCCGATCGCGGACAAAAAATAATCTTGATGATGCAGGAGCGGCGAGTACGATAGGCAGGCTGGCCGCTCCCTGCAGGTTGTTGTTTTTTACTTGGAGGTGAAAAGATCACATGGAACGTTTGGAACCCCGGAGCGGAATGAAGAGCAGGGAAAGAAAACGGCTGATCATCGGACTTTTGTTTTTAAGTCCATGGATATTCGGCTTCCTGGTCTTCCAGCTCTATCCGATTATCACGTCATTGTATTACAGCTTCACGGAGTATAACCTGTTTACCTCGCCCCAATGGGTCGGCCTGGACAATTATGTGGAGATGACCCAAGACGGCAAAATGTTCTCATCCCTGTACAACACCGCATTCATGGCTTTGTTCGGATTTTTCCCCCAACTTGCGTACGCGCTGGGCATTGCCCTGCTGCTAAACCAGAGCGTCAAGGGACTGTCCCTGTACCGGACGATTTATTTCCTGCCAACGCTGGTCCCGGCCGTAGCGGGATCCTTGCTGTGGATTTGGCTGTTGAACGCGCAATATGGTTTGGTGAACCAGATGCTGGGCGCGATCGGCCTGCCGGAACCGAATTGGCTGATGGACGAGAACTGGACCAAACCGTCGCTGATTATGATGGGTTTCTGGGGGACCGGGACGATCACCATCATGTATTTGGCGGCGCTGCAGGAAGTGCCCAAAATGTATTATGAGGCCGCTTCCATTGACGGTGCGAACAAGTGGCATAAGTTCTGGCATATCACGTTGCCGGCCATCTCGCCCCTGACCTTCTTCCAGCTCATTATGGGGCTGATCGGCTCCTTTCAATATTTTTCCCAAGGCTACGTGTTTGCGGAATCAAGCAATCAGGCCATTGGCGGGCCGGGGAACTCGATTTTGTTCTATGCGATTTATTTGTTCCAGAACGCCTTCATGTTCCTGAAGATGGGATACGCCTCGGCGATGGCTTGGATTTTGTTTATCATCGTGCTGCTGCTGACCCTGTTAATCTTCAAAACATCCAGCAAGTGGGTCTTCTATGGAGGTGAAAAATAATGAACGAAGCATTTATCGGCCGAAAGATCATTCCTCATATGCTGTTAATCCTCGTGGGCCTGCTGTTTCTGGCGCCCTTCGCCTGGCTGCTGCTGACCACCTTTAAGACCGAGGAGGAAATCTTCGTCATTCCCATCCAATGGATTCCGACGGAATGGATATGGGATAACTACGTAAACGCGGTCAACATGATTCCGTTCATCAAATACACTTGGAACACCGTCGTGATTGCCTTGATGAGCGTTGCAGGCGTCGTGATTTTATCGCCGCTGGTCGCGTACGGCTTTTCGAGAATTCAATTTAAAGGCCGAAACATGCTGTTTATCCTGATGCTCAGCACGCTGATGCTCCCCATGCAGGTAACGATGATTCCGCTGTATGTCGTATTCAACAAGGTCAACCTGCTGAATTCCAACTGGCCGCTGGTGCTGTCGGCGTGGTTCGGGACGGGGATGGCGTACAATGTGTTCCTGATCCGGCAGTTTTTTAACGGAATTCCGATGGAGCTCACCGAATCAGCCAAAATCGACGGCGCGTCGGAGTTTCGCATCTACGCCCAAATCGTGCTGCCGCTTGCCAAACCGGCCCTTCTGACGATCGGCCTGTTTACGTTTCTGGGCGCATGGGGCGATTTCCAGGGAGCGTTGATTTACTTGAACGATCAGGAAACATGGACCCTGTCCATCGGCCTGAAGCAATTTATTCGGGAGAATGGGGTGGCGTGGGGGCCTTTAATGGCAGCCGCTACGCTGTTTACGATTCCCATCATCGTTCTATACTTCTTCGTCCAGAAGAAGTTTATCGAAGGAATCACGATTACGGGCTTGAAGTAAACGAAGGATGACGCAAGTTTATACTAAACCAGATGTAGGAGCTAAATATGAGGCGGATGATTACAGATAGAGGATTAGTGGTGTCTTGTCAGGCGTATGAGGGAGAGCCGCTGTTTGGACCGCAGCATATGGTTGAAATGGCGAAAGCGGCCGTGCTGGGAGGAGCCATCGGGATCCGGGCCAATGGAACGGCTGATATTGCGGCAATTAAAGCGGCGGTGAGCGTGCCGGTCATCGGGCTGCTGAAACGGCAGATCGAAGGTTATCCCGTTTACATTACGCCGACCCTTGAGGATGCCTTAGCCGTCCATGAGGCCGGCGCCGATATTGTAGCAATGGACGGGACGCTGAGGCCGAGACCGGATGGGAACAAACTGAAAGAGATAGTCGATGAGCTGATTCGTCGGGGAATCCATGTGATGGCGGATGTTTCCACCTTGGAGGAAGGACTGTATGCGGCCGATTTGGGCGTTCATTATATTTCCACAACGCTGTCCGGGTATACAGCCTATAGTCCGGAAACGACAAAGCCCGATATCGGGCTGGTCGCAAGGCTGGTTCAGGGAACGCGGCTGCCGGTTATAGCCGAAGGCAGGTTTGCCAGCGCGGACGACATGATTCAGGCTCTGAATGCCGGCGCCCGGTTTGTCGTGGTAGGCAGCGCAATTACGCGTCCCCAGGATATAACCGAACGATATCGGAAATCGATTGAAGCGCAGGTGGATCTGAACGAAGGAAAGGGCAGGGGGGGCGAATATAGGATTGGAGGCATGAAGGCAGATCATGACTGGAAGGGGGTGAGATGACGAAACCATGGCAATGGCGCGAGTTACGGCGCCGGCCCACGATTGCTGGAGCTCGTAAGGCTGAAGTCCGGTGAAAACCGGCGAAGATCAGGAAGCATGATAAGAGGAGGTTAATTTATATGCGTTCTATGAAACAACGGGTATCGTTAGCCATGATTGTGGTCATGATGTTCTCGATCATTCCTTTCGCTTATGCTGATGAGGCTCAATCGGAGGTGCGAAACCTGGCAAGAAATGCAACCTACTCGTGGTCGGAGGCCCCGGAAGCCAATTATCCCGACCCTGGCCATAAACTGAACGACGGAATACATGGAACGCGGAATGTACTGGATTCCGCATGGGTCGGTCATATACGCAAGAAGACGCGTGAGGTCGTATTTGATCTTGGCGAGGCCAAATCCATCTCGGGCATCAACGCGCGTTTTCTGCAGGATTGGCCTGGCTCGGCGATTCTGTTTCCGCTAACGGTTTCGATGTATGTCTCGGACGACAATGTTCATTGGGCGAACTTGACGAATAAAGCGACCCAGACGTTATGGGTGGACGGTCCGCCCGTAGACGAAACGTACGCTTGGGATAGCCAGACCGATGGCGTGCCGGGCTTCGAAGATGGGAAGTTCGCTTACGCGCGTTATGTGAAGGTGAGCTTCACCATGCATACAAGGGCCTGGACCTTCATCGACGAAATCGAGATCATGGGGACTGATGGCAAAGCCGCTGGGGCGGTGCAGCTTCCGCCGCAAGAATTTAAATATTTGCAGCCGGGAGAGGCTACGGCCGGCATTCATGATTTGTCCCTTCTATACAATGGTCATTATGCCAATGGGGATGGAGACTGGAGCAAAGAGGAGATCATTCCTCAGATCAGCTACGTGGACCAGAACGGGGAGCCGGTGGATTGGTTTTTTGACGGCGTGCTTACGCTTGGGTTGATATCGCCGGATGGACGCGACTTTGGCGGCGGCGCGAACCTGAAGGACTGGAAGTGGTACCTCGACAAGACTTTTGATGCGGACGGCGAGATGCACCATCTCAATGAAGCCACCAAGGAGGTAGGAGCCAAGCTGGGGCAGCCTGACCATAAAACCAAGGTGGTCGTGATGATCCCGGATACGGGCGAGTATCTAACCGACTTCGGCGACGTGGACGGAGATGGAATCTCCGAAAATTTTAACGCCGGGGCCATTGGCGAGGAGTCGGCCATGGCGAACAGGCAAAAGGCGATCCGCTGGTGGATGGACGAAGTGCTGCAGCGGTGGGAGGCTAACCATTATTCCAATCTGGAGCTTGCCGGTTTATACTGGCTGTCCGAACAGGTAAGCACAAGCGCTTCCGGTCCGGATATGCTGAAATACGTGAACGGCCAAATTCACGGCGAAGGCTTAAAGTCCTTCTGGATTCCTCATTTCTTGGCCTATAAGAGTTATATGTGGGAAGAGGTCGGATTCGACGCGGTCGCGTTCCAGCCGAACTATTTCTTTGAAGACATGAGCAGCGAGCGCCTGGACGATGCCGCATACACGGCCAAACGATTCGGGATGGGCGTCGAGATCGAGTTTGACGGACGGATGCTGACCGACGATGTATTCCGCAACCGGTATAAGGAATACCTGGATGGCGGCGTGAAGTATGGCTATATGAACGATACCTTCAAAGCGTATTACAAAGGCTCCGGGCCTGTGTTAAGAGATGCAGCGGCAAGCCAGGATCCGGATATCCGGATAATGTATGACTGGTTGTATCAGTTTGTTAGAGGAACGTACCAGCTGGAGAATACAAGCTCCCTGCACCTGAAAGGTCTGGTCGATCAGCTGGAGCAAGCAGGCGGGTTTGCGAACCAAGGGGCTGCCCGCTCGCTTACGGCGCACCTGGATTCGGTCATCCGCTTCGAAGAGAAGGGGAACAAGCAGCAGGCGGCCCACCATTTGGACGGCTTCATGGAGTTGCTGGAAAGCCATAAGCAGAGCGGGACGGTATCCGGCAAAGCCTATCCCTTGCTGAAGGCAAACGGCGAGTATTTGGCGAAGCATATGCAGTAGCATTCAGACGGATAAGAGTTCGCTCAACAGCTATTTTCGTTTGGCGAAGCGACTAACGGCTGTGGAAGAGAAAGGGTTGCATAAGAAGGGTGAGCCAAAGGAGAGACATTGGCTCACCCTTCTTTTTCCTTATGCGGAGAGGATAAATCCCATACCGGGCATGCAAGGACGACTGCTCATTCCTGCTGCAATAAGCTGGATCGCAGCTGTTCCAGGTAAGTCTCGACAGCCGTCCGATTCATTCGGTAGTAGATTCGGTTTGCCCGCTTTTCCATCATGACGAATCCCTGGTGTATGAGTGCGTTCATATGATGCGAGATGGTAGCCGTGGTTAGATTCAGCCGGTCTGCCAGTTCCGAACCGTATGCCGGCTCACGGTAAATTGACTTCAGAATTGCAAATTTGCTGGCATCGCTCAGCATTTTCAACGTTTTGCATATCTTCTCGTCCGAGATGACCCGGCTGACCGCTTCTTGAAGAGCTTCAAAGAGAATGCCGATATACAGCGTCTCTATTGAATTCTCGCTTTTTTGAGGATGGAGCGTGACCATATTGAAACCCATGATTTGCGGAACGATTCGGATTTCCTCATCGTCCAAGAGATTGATTTGGAATCGGTTATTGATGTACTCCAGCGGTTCGGTTTGAACCACCTGATGGTATCTTGCCGCAAAGCGGTCCAGCAGAGGCTCAAGCAAGGGCAATTGTTCCTCATACAGGGTCACGGCCTGTTCAAGGATGCTCTGCAATTCCTGCATGTATATCTCGAAGTTCTGATATAAGAGATGTAACGTCCATTTTTCCTGAACGTCCAGTTCGAGTCCGTCAATCATGTTGGTCAGATCGGCATCGGTATGAGTCGATTGGCATTCGTGGCTTTCGGCATCCCCCATAAATAATCGGAAGAGAGACTCCGCGTATTTGCGCCGCCGTTCATCCTGCATGACAGGGGACAGCCGAAGAATATTCGCATTCGTACCCGCTGAGCGGAGATATTCATCCAATAGCAGCTTGGCGCAGCACCACCCCGCTTGTCCCCGGCTTTCGAAGAAAAAAGCCATGCGATCAGGCGCTGCTTCCAGTTGGCCGTAAACCAGCTCTCCTATCTCGATGATGGGGTCGAAGGTTTGCAATAGGTCCGGCGAGTCCAGATTATATTTCATCGTGAGTTCATTCTTCACGGACCGGGTGTCTTCATGATTCGTATACCGATAGAGCAATTCGATGCATTCACGGAGAATATCCGGCCTTGCCAATACCGTTATGTTCATGGGATTACTCCTTTACAGCTGGCGTAATGTGTTTATGAAGAGCATACCAACAAACAATATAATTGTAAAAATACCAGTAGCGACAAATAGCTGTTCAAGGGTTATAAACGTCATCGCGGTGGCGACGATCAGCGAACCGAGCGGAATGGTTGAGCTTGCGATAGCGTTAAAAATGGCACCGGCGCGAGACAAGTAGGATTCCTCAATGTGTTCCATGAAGGCTACCCCGATCACCGTTTCCACGAAGGAAGCAAAAAAACCGAATATCAGCATGGTAGAAGCCAACATGACATAGGTCAGCATGACTTGTCCGGAATAGTGCGATATCCAGAACCATACCAGATAACAGATTCCAATGAACGTCCCGCCAGTGATGAACAGAATGCGTGCAGAGAAATGTTTTCTTAAGTAAGGGAACAAGAAGGCACCGATGCCAAGACCGATCGTTGAGGAAATGCCGGCAACGGACAACCCCTTGGCGGACAGTCCTAACACTCCCGTCGTGTATGGAGCCATCATGGAGTTAATGGGAATCAGGAAGATGCCCATGATGCCGCCTAATATGCAGACGGCGAATACGACTTTTGCCTTTCTTAGATAGATGAATCCCTCGGCCAGCGCATGGAGATAGCCTTTCAAATCCAGCCGAATCGGGCTCCGCTGCCATGTTTCCTTGCTGTTGATGCCCAGAATGAAGAGGGCGGACAGTAAAAAGGTGACGGCGTCGATCAAAATAGCCACCCCAAGGCCGAATAATCCGATGATGGCTGCGGCAGCGCCAAGACCGGCTAACTCCACGATTTTCTTGATGGTTGAATTTAAGGATATGCCATGGGTATATAAGGCTTTATCAAGCACTTGGGGAATGATGGCTAACCCGGCGGGAATGCGAAGGGATTCCAGTGTGGAATTCATGAACGTAAGCACAAGCAGAATCCAGGGCTGAAGCAGATCAAGCATAAGCAGGACGGCAGTGACGCCTACAATCACTCCTCGTCCGATATCCGCAAGGATCATGATGGTTTTCTTGTGAAGTCTTTCAACGATGGCGCCTGCAAAGGGCTGAAACAGGATGGAAGGGAGTGCATTGATGCCGAAAATAACGGCTACCCATGAAGCGGAACCGGTAAGCTGGTATACCATCAAGGAAAAAGCAATCATGTCGATGGAATCGCCGAACCGGTTCACGGCATTGGCCATCATTAACTTCAGATACTCCTTTTGGGATGACAGATCCCGATAACGAATCTCTCGAGCGTTTTCTTGTATCACCATCATCTAACCACCTTTCTAGATAGAAGTAAAACATAACTGTTAGATGATGGTCAATAATAATTTTAGATCTTTATCTAATAAAAGAGCCGTTATCGTAAAATACAAAAATAAACGGAGTCAGCCATGGGCTTGACTCCGTTAATCATTTCATTCCGGGATCTTGTATGTTTTTAAGCCTTCCGCCATTCCCCGACAGCTTTGTTCAGGCGGGACAACGCCTCCTGAACGGTGGCGCGCGTGCAGGCCAGGTTCATGCGCATGAAGCCTTCGCCTTCCTTGCCGAAGGCCGCGCCGCTGTTCAATCCGAGCTTCGCCTCTTGAACGAGGAAGCGGTTTAGCTCTTCGTGGGACATGCCCATGCCGCGGAAATCAATCCACAACAGGTAGGTGGCTTCCGGCATAACCACCTTCAGCTCGGGCAGATGTTCCTGTGCATATTGGGCTACCAGCTCCATGTTCCCGCGGATGTAAACCAGAAGCTCATCCAGCCACGGTTCGCCCTCACGGTAAGCAGCCTCGGTGGCGGCCGCACCCATCGGCGTGATGGAGCCGATGGCGTAACGGTTCAATATTTTGCGGAACTTGCTGCGCAGCTGCGCATTCGGGATGATGATGTTCGCCGTGTTCAGGCCGGCGATATTAAACGTCTTGCTAGGAGCGGTACAGATGATGGAACGCTCGGCGGCATCCTCGGACAGCGCGGCGAACGGCGTATGCGCGCCGGGTTCAAACACCAGATCCGCATGGATTTCATCCGATACGACAAGCACGTCGTATTGCTGGCAGAGGGAAGCCAGACGATCCAGCTCCGCTCGGCTCCACACCCGGCCCACCGGGTTGTGCGGACTGCACAGAATGATCATTTTGACATGGCCGGTAGAAAAGCTCTTCTCCAGGTCCTCGAAATCCATCGTGTAATCCCCCTCTTCGCTAAGAAGAAGCGGATTATGCACCAGCTCACGGCCATGGTCCTGAACGACGCTGTAGAACGGCGGATAGACCGGCGTCTGGATGACGACTTGATCGCCCGGCTCGGTGAACGCATCCACGATAAGGCTGAGAGCCGGGACGACGCCCGGACAGAACTGAATCCACTCCTGCTGAATGCTCCAGCTGTGGCGTTTCTTCATCCAATCGCTAATCGCTTCGCGGTAAGAGTCGGACGGGAACGTATAGCCGAACACGCCATGCTCCACCCGTTTATGAAGCGCCTCTACAACGGCGGATGGCGCGGCAAAATCCATGTCGGCCACCCACATCGGAAGCGCGTCCGGCACGCCGAAGACGGTGGGGACATTATCCCATTTCTGACAGTTGGTACAGGTGCGGTCAATCGCAAGATCAAAATTCATATGTAATTCCTCCTAGCTGAGTTGAGTTAGTCTTTAGGCTATGAATTTGGCCAGCGTGATCAGGCCGGTAATCGTAATTACGTTTAGTATGGTCGATATAAGGACAGTTTGTGCAGCAAAATCAGGCTCATTCTGATATTCTTCCGCCAGGATGGACGAATTGACGCCGACGGGCATGCCGGAAGCGATGATGAGCGCTTGCGCCGGAACGCCTTTTAGCCCGAGCAGCAGCACGATCAGAATGCCGATAGCCGGCGCGACCAAAAGACGCAGCAGGACGCTGAGGTAAACATCGAGCCGGCGCAGGCGCAGCGGATATTTAATGATCTGTGCCCCGAGCGTCAGCAGGGCGATCGCCACCATGGACTGGTCCGCATAGGTCAACGGCTGCGAGATAAAGACCGGAAGCGGCAAGGCCAGGGCATGCAGCACAATGCCGATGACGAGGGCATAGGGGACGGGCATTTTCAGAAATCCGATAATGGCCTGTTTGTATAATCCCTCCGTCTTGGCTCCCTGAATGGAAATAACTCCGTACGTAAACGTAAGGAGGCTTTGAAATGACATGATCAGCGCTTGCACCGAGCCGGCCATCGGATCTCCCTTGAAGGCCAGATCATTGATCGGAAGGCCGTAGTTTCCCGAATTATCCAGCAGGAGGCTGTTGGTAAATGCGGCTCTCATCCCCCGGTTGAACTTGCGCTGTCTGGCAACCAGCATGCTGATCAAGTAGAGAACGCCGATATAAAGCGCATAAAATAACGCCACCATGCCCAGAAGCTGCGGTGACATCTTGGATTCGTACATACTCATAAATACGGCTGCAGGCGTAATGTAGTAAAAGTTGATTTTGGCGAGTGTGTACAAATCGAGCTTAAAGGCATATTGCATAATAATGCCAAAGCCTATCAGGACAAAGATGGGAAGTACCACTTCAAGTAAAATGTCGGCGATCATGCTGTTGTCATCTTCTTTCCATGAGTATAGCTTGGTAATGGTCTGGCTGTGCGTATGACGCCATGTCATTATATCATGACAACGGATGGTTGACACTTGATTCCGCATGGAAAAAAGAACAAAGCACGCGCATCTTGCCGGGTATTTAAGCGAAACGTTCTTGACTTCATCGGAACCTAACCTTGGGGGAAGGGTTGCGCAGGATTCGCTGGCGCAGACCATCGCGTTACACGCAAGCTGCACGCAAAAAGGATGTTCCTTGGCCCCTGACCAAAGAACACCCTTGAATTTGGTTATTGCAATGGGAGCGTCTGTCGACGCGTCCTTATTGCGGGTTGGTTGTCCAAATCCCGGCGGATTTGACGAATACGCGCTGCGGCAGCTTGAGCGCAGCCAGTACAAGCTCGGCTACGTCTTCCGGCTGCATCATCCGGTCCTCGTCCCCGATCTTCAGACCGGCATTGACGGCGAGATCCGTGTTCACGGTGCTCGGGGTCAGCGCCGTCACGCGGATGTTGTGCTTGCGGACCTCCTGCAGCACGGCTTCGGTCAGTCCCATAACCGCAAATTTCGAAGCGTTATAGGCTGAGCCCGTGGCGAAGCCGCGTTCTCCGGCCGTAGAAGAGATATTGACGATGTCTCCTTGGTTATGCTCGATCATGCCGGGCAGCGCTGCGCGGGTCATATAGTAAGTCCCCATCAGATTCACGTCAACGATACGCTTCCAGGCTTCGGGTTCCATCTCCAGCAGGTTGCCGAACTGGGCGATGCCCGCGTTGTTGATCAGAATGTCCACCGAGCCCAGCTCCATGTTTACCGCCGCGAAAGCAGCCTCTGCCTCGCTCTGCACGGAAACGTCGGCCACCGCCGCGACGGCTCTGACACCATATTGCTCGGCAACCAGGGCGCTCAGCGGCTCCAGGTCTGCTGCCGTGCGGGCGACGAGTCCAACGTGCACGCCTTCCTTGGCAAGTGCGATGGCCAGGGCACGTCCAATCCCTTTGCCTGCACCCGTGATGAGGGCTGTTTTATTTTTCAGGCTCATGTACATTCACTCCTTCACATTGATAAAAAAATATGGTTTCGTTGACCAGTATACCCTGTACCATCCGCAACTACCAAATGCCCGCGATCCACCCTAAACAATTTGTTATAATCGTAGCAGCGAAACCAAAGATAACCTTTGTTCATTTTTAACAGGAAGTGGAGGAACAACCTATGCTGCAAGCGCTGAATATCATAACCGCGTTTCGTCAGGGGGATGAATCGGCTGCGGGAACGCATCCATGGCTATTGAAGCTGATATCGGCCGAGGAACGAATCGTCAATCTGGAACGGATCACGTCCATCGGGCAATTGACCCATGCCAACCCCGTGCTGGATTATGTAGAACGCACATTGAAGATACTGGATTCGCTGCCTGTTTCCTATTGGATCAAAGAGCTGCTGGAAGAAGTCCTGGTGTGGGCGGAAACGGCCAAGGGCGGAACGATGAGGGATCGCCTTCGCTGGCAGCAGTCGGGCATCCAATTGTTCCTGCATAATATCGGGTCCGCGCAGCTGTATGAAAGACATATCCGGCAAGGCAGGGGAACCCTGTCACCGCACGAAGAGATGGTACATACTCTCATACTTACCCATGGACTGCTCGGGCAACACATCCGGGGGGAAGTCGCCTTCGAGGAAAACCTGCCGCTGATGAAGCTTACGGAGGAAGGACGGCTCACCGAAGATGAGCTGATCCGGCTGCTGATCCCTTTGAATCACTGCATCATTGCTGCCGTATCGGAGGAGCTATGGCATTCCGTTGAGGAGGAAATCAAACAACTGATTCGCAAGCTTGCCCAAGGGAGCGTCCCGGATCGGTGGACTTATGAGGAAAGGCTGCGCCGCCTTCGGACCGCTTCCATTGCCCGGGGAGAAGATTTCGACAGGCAGTTTCAGGAGATTCGGAGGCAGACGGATCTGCCTGCTGCCCTGCATGGGTTTCAGGACATGACGCTTTGGTATGTGGAAGCGGCCCTGCAGGATTTCTCGTTGGAAGAGTTCGTGAAGGTATTGCTGCTGGCTCTCCATCCGGAGAAACAGAGCCCGGAGGATCAATGGTCTTCGGATTCGGTGAGCCACCTGAGCTTTGAGTCGCTGATGAACGATATGTATTACGATTACAAGGGCGTCAAGAAGCTGAACGTGTACAAGAAAAGAATGATCGAGCAATATTTGCGCCAGACGGATTGGGAGGCCTGCCTTCAAGGTCAGGCGAGTGCCAACCCGCATCTGCGCCACCGCATCGAACGAAAGCCGGAGCTGCCGGATACGGTATTCTTTACCTTCGAATTCTCGCAGGCCGCGGAGAAATTAATCGATTTTTGCATCGAGGCGGAGAAATCCCCGCTCTACGAGAAGGCAGTGCTGCTGTTGTTTGATCTGTTTGGCCTGAGGCGGGATGCTTATGACCGGTTTCATAACGAAGAGAGTTATTTAAACGATATGAACAGCACGGGAGATTACAAGAAAGTGATTCTGGATTATATCACGGGAACGGCGGTACTGGATATCGGTCCCGGTGGAGGCGTGCTGCTTGACCTGATCGAGGAACGGCTGCCGCACGCGCGCCCCGTCGGGATCGATATCTCCTCGAACGTGATTGAAGCGCTGGAGAAACGCAAACGTCTGGAGCACAAAACATGGGAGGTCCTGAAGGGGGACGCGCTGAATCTCAGGAACTATGTGAAACCCGGGAGCGTCGATACGGTCATCTTCTCCTCGATACTGCATGAGTTGTATTCGTACATTGAAACAGACGGTGCGCGCTTCAATACGGCGACCGTGGAGGCAGCCTTGCTCAGTGCCTATGAGGTGCTTGCACCCGGGGGCCGCATTATTATCCGTGACGGAATCATGACCGAGCCCGAGGATACCTGGAGAAGGATCCGTTTCCTTGAGGCCGACGGCATGGAATGGCTGAACCGGTATGCCTCGGATTTCAAAGGCCGGGTCATATCCTACGAGCAGCTGGCTGACGCGGAGGTGCGCATGCCTGTCAACGATGCGATGGAGTTTCTGTATACCTATACTTGGGGCCCCGAAGCGTATGTTCATGAAGTGCAGGAGCAGTTCGGATATTTCACGCCTACGCAGTATGCGGAGTGCATCCGCCGAACGCTGGGCCCCGAAGCGCTGATCCGCGTGCAGCAGCATTATCTTCAGGAAGGATATGCCGAGGCATTGGCTGACCGCATCGAATTCATGGATGAGGATGGGAAGGCGGTAACTTTGCCGGACAGCACCTGCCTTTACGTGATCGAGAAGCCGACTCGTCCGTAAAGGCCATACCCTGCTGTAATCTATAAAAAAGAGGACCGGAACGCAGCTATATTTCAAGCGTGCTTCGGTCCTCTTTCGCATGTTGTTTGGTAAGCCGTCCGGATTCTGTGCTCATTCACAAGCGAGGAAGGAAAATGGTTCGCTGACAGCGCCCTGTGCCGCAGCGCTTATCCCAAAAAAGCTATTCCTGCTTTTCGGGATCCGGATAATCCTTCCCGAGCGTATCGACCGTCACTTTCTTCATGACGGGCACTTCAAGCGGCTTGTCCATCTGATCCCGCTCCAAGCCCACGATTTCCTCAGCCGTTTCCATGCCTTCGATGACCTTACCGAAGGAGGCGTACTGGGCATCCAGCGAAGGCGCATCCGCGACCATAATGAAGAATTGCGACCCGGCGGAGTTTGGATCCTGCGCGCGCGCCATGGATAATACGCCTGTCGTATGCTTCAGGTCATTCTGAAACCCGTTGGACGTAAATTCTCCGGCGATTGCGTAGCCGGGTCCCCCCGTGCCGTTCCCGTCAGGATCACCTCCTTGAATCATGAAGCCGGGGATGACGCGGTGAAAGCCTGTGCCATCGTAAAACCCTTGTTCCACCAGAGAGATGAAATTGTTCACCGTATTCGGCGCAACCTCCGGGTAAAGCTCAAGCTTTATCGTTTTGCCGTTCTCCATTTCAATCGTGACGATGGGGTGGCTGGCATTCGGGTCGGGCACGTTCTGCTTGACCTCGGTTTCCTTCGGTGGTTCCGCTTCGGGCGCCGCGGCGCCGTTCGTCGAACCTGTTCCGCCGCCTGCGCCGCTTTCGGTTTCCTTGTCATTCTGGCCGCATGCCGTCATCACGAACAACAGCCCAAGAATGACGAGCAGGGCCGGCATCCAGCGTGTTCTGCGTTTCAACATCATTGACTCCTCCTGTGCTTTGCCTTATCAGGTCTTAAGCATGTAATCTGTATCATATTTTATCACAGGTTGGACAAGTACTGAAAATCGAAATAGCGGAGTATACATTAAGGAAACCGTTATCAACGTCATGTCACAGAAGACCGACCGCGTATAGAGGATGTTTTCCTTGCGATTAACGAATCAAGGCCAGCGGCTCAGAATGCAAAAAATAAGCTCCCGAACCTGTACAAGTCCGGAAGCTTCAGGAAATGGGGAGCATTGTACGTCTTTACTTGGCAGGAAATATGCCCTCCACTTTGTTTAAAGGGAGCAGAATCCGCGAACGGTTCTTGTCCTTGGCAAGCAATTCGATGAAATCGGCTCCGATTCTGACAAGCCGGATCCGGTCGAAGGCGCCGCGGGTCGGGAAGGTGGTCCGTACCCCAACCCGCACCGTTTTGCCCGGCGGCTTGACATCGAATACCCGAACCGAGTTGAGACTGGACGGCACAAAAAGCTCGCCCTGCACCTTGATGAAATTTTTTGGGAATACCCGCTGCAGCCGTCCGGGTTCCAACCCGGTGTTCGGCGCGTTGATTTCCACCAGATGTCCGGTCAACGAGGCCAGTCGCTGCTGCAGGGTGATCTTATGTCTGCAGGGATGGATCGGCAATCCTTTCATATGAGGCATCATCCTTCCAGGGTCGTATGGTGTAGTGTATGTTGGAAGGTATGGCATGGGTGAAAGAAGAGGATCACGATTCCTGCCCGGTGTTGTTCAGGATGACGGAGGATTTCCGCGGTTACTCGTACCGCTGCCATCCGGCTTCTCGTGTTTGATGCTGTCGGGTATCGGAATGCTGTCCGGATAGGAATCCTCGACAAACAGGCCGAATTCCTCATCGATGTCGCGTTCGGTCACTAAACGGTGCTTCTCGTCAGGTTGTTTCTTCATCGGCTGTTCCTCCTATGAAATCGAATCTTTGAAATGAACGGCTGGTATAAGAACTGATAGCTTGACCCATACTGTTTTACTATAAAGACGGTTGTATGGGAGGCGTAGGCATGGAAAGAAAGGGCAACATATTAACGGCACTCATATGGGGTACCCTGATCGGCATCCTGTTGTGGATGTCATTTCTCGGCTGGCTGGATATCATATTCGGAAAATAGAGGGATCATACAGTGCTAGTATAAGACCCGCCTTCCTATAAGGAGAGGCGGGTCTTGCAGGTTTTAGTCGTCCTCGCCATTGCTGCCGTTCAGCAGATCGGTTCCGTGCATCTGTTCCGTCGGAGGCGCGGCGGGATCCACCGGGCTGTTGGCCGCAATCGCGTCCGCGTCGGGCACGTCCTCCAGCGGCGTATACTCCTCTTCACCCGAAGGGTAATTCATAAAAATGTCCTGATTCAGAAAGGCGGTACCGCTGCCTGAAAACGCGGCGTCGGCTGCGACTCTCTGCTTCGCATCGCCGGTGTACTCGGCGATGACCTCGTCACCCGGACGAGTTGGGGGCTCACCCTCGATGGCCCGCCATTCCCGGTCCGTCTCGTCGTCCGCGACATCGCGAATAACCGTTTCGTCGGCGGTGCGGTCCAGCCGCACCTCGTCGGCTTCTCCGGCATCGGATGACAAGGATAACCGCTCATCGGCAATGGTCCGTTGATCCGGATCGGCACCTGTAGCTTCCCATGCATCAATGGCGCTGTGATCGGGGTTCATCCGCTCCTCCGGTTTTGCATCCGCAGGAGCCGCTTCATTCTGATCGTACGCGATATGATCCGCGTCTTCGCTGCTTAGGCTTTGCTCCGTATAGGTGTTGACGTCTCTCAGATCGTCTTGCGGAATCAAATCCATATCCTCGACTTTCCGTTTGGCCTCGAATTCCAAATATGTCAAATCTGCCAGCGTATTCCGATTGTTTTCGTCTCGCATCGTGTCCATCTCCTTCCTTGTTTTCAATTACAATAGGTTTCTATACTTCGACTTTACCCGCTGAATCAAGAATGAATCCCGAAACAATCAGGTTATGGTAAACCAAGCAAGCTCTATCTTTCCCTGTCGGTTGACGTATTATGAAAATTTTCAAATAAGGAAAATGGACCAAACACAAGATAAATGAGAGAAAATGAATGATTTCGTGGATTATTTCCCTTAAATTGAACAATGAAATTTTAAAATGATCCCGTTATAATCGAAAAAGCGACTAACGGACCGGGACAATTCTGAGAGTGGATTGTCAACAACCAACAACAGAACAGGAAGTGATCAGGACTTTGTTTCAATGGATTAGACAAGGCTTCTTTGGCAACTCGCGCAAAGATATTTTATCGGGTCTGACGGTAGCGTTCGCTCTCATCCCGGAAGCGATCGCCTTCTCCATCATGGCAGGCGTTGATCCGATGGTGGGACTCTATGCGTCCTTCGTGATTGCCGTCAGCATTTCGTTTTTCGGCGGCCGTCCCGGCATGATCTCAGCGGCGACAGGGGCCATGGCGTCATTGATGGGACCGCTTGTGGCTATGCACGGGATCGAGTATTTGTATGCGGCAACGATTCTGACGGGAATCTTGCAATGGTTGATGGGAGCGCTCAAGTTCGGACGTTTTATCACGTTTGTTCCCCAGCCGGTTATCACCGGCTTCGTGAATTCCCTGGCCATCATCATTTTTCTGGCCCAGCTTCCGAATTTCAAGGGCGAATCGTGGCCGATGTACTTGATGGTGATCGGCACGCTGCTGATCATTTATTTATTGCCGCTGATAACCAGAGCGGTTCCATCGGCACTCGTTGCGATCATCGTGATGACGATCGTTGCGGTTTGGTTCAAAGCCCCGGTGCAAACGGTCGGGGACATGGGCAACATTACCCAGGCACTGCCGTTCTTCCACATTCCGAATGTAACCGTGAGCCTGGACATGATCATGACGATATTGCCTATTTCCCTGGCTCTTGCTGTCGTCGGGATGACGGAATCGCTGCTTACCGCGTCGCTCGTGGATGAGATGACCGAGACGGGCAGCGACAAGAACCGGGAAATCCGCGGTCAGGGCGTTTCCAACGTGATCACCGGATTCTTTGGCGGCATGGCGGGCTGCGCCATGATCGGACAGACGGTGATTAATGTGAAATCGGGAGGGCGCACCCGGTTATCCACCTTGGTTTCCGGCGTGTTTCTGCTGTTCCTCATCATTGTGCTCGGGGATGTCGTGAAACAGATTCCGATGGCGGCGCTTGTCGGGGTCATGTTCATGGTTTCGATCGGCACGTTTGAATGGGGATCGCTTCGCACGCTTCACCGCGTGCCGTTAGGAGATGCCATCGTCATGCTGGCAACGGTCATCATTGTGGTAGCGACTCATAATCTGGCCATCGGGGTCATGATCGGGATTATCTTAAGCGCCTTGAATTTCGGGTGGAAGATGGCCAAAATTCACGCCGTGCCCCATATGCAGCCGAACGGCACCAAGGTATACGAAATCCGGGGACAGCTGTTTTTCGGAACGATGCTGTATTTTGTAAATCTGTTTGACGTTAACGATGATCCGGAACATGTCGTGATTGATTTCTCCAAATCCCATGTATGGGATCAGTCAGCCACGAATGCCATTTCGAAGGTATGGCATAAGTACAAGGAAGCGGGGAAAGACCTCACGCTCATAGGGTTGAACGACGAAAGCCAGCGGATGGTCGATAAAGCCGGCCTTGCTTCAAACTCTACGCATTAGAAGCATTAGTCATTCTGTAAGCAGGTGTGCTCAATAGAGGTAAGGTTTGTCAGATGAAAAACATGCCAAATGAAGAAATGGCGGTGCTCAAGGATATGATCCTTGCACCGCCATTCTTGCTTTTCGGCCGGTTGTCGGTATGAACGTAAATAAAATTTTACAAACGATACCTGGCATTTCATGTTATATTGATTGTAAATGAACACGAAGTTTGTCGAATCGATGCAAAGGATGGAGAAGAAGACGGATTTATATTGACAATAACGGTTAGAGGTGCTGACTAGATGAAGGATATGCCCAAATCCATATTCCTGCTTCTGCTGGTCGTGCCGCTGCTGCTGATTATATCGATTTTATCACCGGGACAATCGGATGCTGAGCGTGCTCATACCGTGATACCTGATTGGCAGTTTATGTGGGATAACGAACAACAGGAGGTTGTTTCGCCGGCCGGCATTCGGAATTCAAGCGGTTGGCTGACAGGGACACCAGAGAACAAAGAACCCCCAAAGTCAGATGGGGTATCTTCAGCATGGAATCGTTTTACCCTGCCCGACCTTCCTTGGAAACAATCGGCCATTATGATTGACCGGATCAAGGGGCAGGATGTTCTGGCTTTCTTGAACGACGAACCGGTGTATGAAGCCAAGCGGGACTATATGTATACGAATCATTCGCTGCTGCTTCCTTTTCATCCGGATGATGCCGGCAAAACCGTTTATATTTGGACAAACGGTTCTAGCGATATGACATTAGGCATCGATAGCGAGATCATGCTCGGCGAGTATGATGATCTGCGTAGAGGTTTTATCAATAAGGATTTGGAGGATTTTATATTAGGCAGCTCCTTTTTGTTTATTGCGGTGGTCATGTTCTTCTGCTGCTTGTTCCTTCCGAAGCATACGGTATCCAGCTGGCTGTCCCTGAGCGTGATCATTCTGGCAAGCGGAGCCTTGCTAATTACGTACTCGCCGTTCCTGTACACCTTTTATGGCGAACTCGGCAGCGTATGGGTCTCGGTATTTGATATTTCGCTTTTCACCGTTTTGCCGGCGCTGTATTTCTATTTCGAGAAAATCTACGGACCCGGTCCCTACCGGATCATTCGTTACGGCCGAAGAATTCAGATGGCCTACTCCGGGATCTGCCTGGTTTTCCTTGCGGTACATGTTCTGAGCCATCATTCGTTTTATGATATGTACTATTTCTTCTCCGTGAAGATTCTCGGCATCCTGATTATCCTGCAGATGGTACTGCTGATCGGTACCACGATTCTGTACGCTGCCAAGCGCAACAAGGACGCTTATATTTTTACCGCAGGCTTCGGCACGATGGCGATAGCGACGCTCGGAGATATGCTGGCCTTCTATTACCATGACGGGCATTATGAGCTCTTTCTGTGGAAATGGGGCGTTATCGGCCTGATCGTCTCCCTGATCATATTGCTGGGGCGTAAATTCGCCCGAAGCCATGAGCAAGTGCTGCAATATTCCCGGGAGCTGGAGATGTTTAATCACGAACTTCAGCGATCGGAGAAAATGGAGATCATCAGCGAGCTCGCCGCTTCGGTTGCGCACGAGGTTCGAAATCCGCTGCAAGTGACGCGCGGCTTCATGCAGCTTCTGGCCGAGAACTCCAAGCAGACGGAAAAGGAGTATTTTGGCTTGGCGCTGAAAGAACTGGACCGGGCTTCCGGGATCATCACGGATTTCCTCACGTTTGCCAAGCCTGAATTGGAGCATGAGACCAGGCTGAACGTGTATGAGGAGCTGAAGCATGTGAAAGGCATTCTGCTGCCGCTTGCGAATCTGAGCGGGGGCACGATCGAACTGGATGACGCCAAGGAATTATACATCACCGGTAATTCATCCAAACTGAAGCAAGCGATGATTAATATCGTCAAGAACAGCATCGAGGCACTGGATGGAGAAGGCGTTATTCGCATCTGGGCCTATGCCGAATCAGGTGAAGTCGTGATTCACATCCAAGATGACGGCATTGGAATAGAGGCTGGGGATCTGGAGAGGCTGGGCGAGGCGTATTTCTCGAATAAGTCGAAAGGGACGGGGCTTGGCCTGATGGTCACCTTCCGGATCATCGAAGCGATGCGAGGAACCATTCATTTTATCAGTGAAAAAGGAAGCGGCACCGAGGCGATCATTCGCTTTCCGTCCGTTCCTGATTCAGTGGAAGATTAGATTTCCAATCGAGAGAGATGCCGCGCTGCATCTCTCTTTGTTATATCATTAATAGAAAATTTTATCATTTTTCCGAAAATTAGAAGGTGGAAGGTTTTGTCGCAGCGAATAACACAGTAAGAGAATCACCCATTATAATGTTTGAGGTGCGTCCATGAGGTCTGGATGGAGAATCGCTGTGTTCCTGATCATCGTTATAGCTTTTAGCCAGGGGTTACCTGGGCTTGTCTTTGCCACCGAAGAAACGGCAGCTCGGGCAGCGATTAAGGAGTGGAAAATCCTTTGGTCCGAAACCCGAGGGGTACCGGACAGCGTACCGGCCCACAGGGATGACTGGCTGGTAACTTCGACCGGAGCTTCGACGCCTTCCAAGCCGCATGCCAAGGCATCCGCATGGATTCAAATGAAGATTCCCGAAATATCATCGGCATCCCCCGGCATTTTGATTGACAAGCTGCACGGACAGCAGGTTGCGGTATATGCGGACCATGAGAAGATTTACGAATCAACTCGTACGTACAATTATGAGCTGAACTACATTTTGCTTCCCCTTCATCAGGACTTACTCGGGAAGGATCTGTACATCTGGCTGGAAACCGCGCGAGATCATGTGACGATGGAAGGGAAAATACTGGTCGGCAATTATCATGATCTGTTGAACCAATTCGTGAAGTCGAATCTGGTGGATATCATCCTCGGGAGCGCCTTTGTTTTTATTGCATTGGTGATGCTGATCTGCGCCGTGTTTCTGAACAGAAAATATTTGATTACCGTCCTGTCCTTATCGTTTATTATTTTATCCGTTGGCATACTGGTATTTGAGTATTTTGCAGTAATCTAAGCCCTTGCTACGCAAGGATTTTCAGGCATAAAAAAGGGACTTTACCCCAACTTGCAGAAGTTTTCAAGAGACCAATCCAGAAAACTCAAGAAGGGGTAAAGTCTCTTGTATATTCTCCAAGAAAGTCTGTTTTCCTTTGAGGAACTGCTAAAAATCGAGTCAAAAGATCGTTTGCCGATCTTTTTCAGTGTGCTGGACCTCCGTCCTTACGCGAAAGAACTGAGAAGTCGTTCACCCCGAGGAGCCGACGGGCATTGCAGAGAAGGCATTTTGCGCGCCCTTCTTGCTGCTCCTCTAGAACGTATCCAGACATTTACTGGTTTACATCATCGACTGAGTACCGATCTTAGGTTTCGCTATCAATGCGGACTTCCACTCGACCGCGAGGCTCCATCCATCGCTACATTAAGCAGAGTCTTTGCCGAGCTGACGAAGAAAGAGCTGGCCAAACAGTTGTTCGAAGACTTGGTCAATCGCTGCAAGCAAGACGGCATCATCGACGGAAATCATGTTGCGATCGACAGTGCCTCGATTCACGCTTACGAAAAGAAGCAGCCTAAGCGAAAAAGCGAGCAAACGGGCAATGCGAACTGGGGAGCGAAGTTCGACTCCTTCGGTAATAAAGTGACTTGGTTCGGCTATAAGCTCCACTTGGCGGTGGATACGAAAAGCGAACTTCCACTTGCGCTCGAAGTCACGCCAGCGCATGTGAATGATGGAGAAATGGCGCCGAGCCTGATTGAGAAGGTTGCTGTCGATAAACGCACGAGATTCTTCATGCTTGATGCGGGCTATGACCAAATGAAAGTGTACGAAGCGGCTCGAAAGGTGAACGCTCAAGCCATTATTCCTCTCAATCCTCGGGGAGAAAAAGAACCGCCCGCTGGCATGACGACAAACGGAACACCCTGCTGTACGATGGGGTTCGCGATGACTTACTGGGGCGCCGACGGCGATTACTTGAAGTTTCGTTGTCCGCATGCCACAGGCAAAGTAGATTGCCCGTTAGGCATGGCCACTTGCTCAGCGTCCAACTATGGCATGGTCGTCAAAGTCGATACGAAGGACGATCTAAGGCGATATAGTAATCCGCATCGCGATACCAAGCGCTGGAAAGAGCTTTACAATGAACGAACCAGCGTGGAACGGTGCAATTCTCGAATGAAAACGTATTTGTCCGCGGATAGCCTGCATGTCTGGGGCGTTCAAAAAGTCACTACGCAGCAGTATTTGAACGCCATCGTCCTACTCGTATCTGCGCTCTCAACTGCTTCGAGAAGAAAGCAAGCCGCCGCTTAAAAAGTTCAAACTTCAAAAATTCTGGAGGTCTGTCCTTTTTCAGAAAACGCGTGATTTAGAGACGAGACAATGTCTGTTCTTCCTATGATTTATCCAAATTCGGAATTATGCAAAATGCTCATTTACATACTCCCCGTTTCTTTATACGATTTTTGATGAATATGGAAATTTATATACTCAGTTATATGACATCTCATTATTTATTTTACTTCCTTCGTTCAGTCTCTTTTTTGAAAAAATCTTCGGCCCCGGCTGGAGGGGCGTGCTGCGCAAACTTCGGAAGTTCCAGGTGTTCTATTCGCTGTTCTGCGGCCTGTTCCTGATCTTCAATCAATGGGCCATTAATCAATGGTTCGACCTGTATTATTTTTTCTCCGTTCAGGTCCTGGGTTTTGTCATGATTGTTCAATTCGTACTGCTGGTCGGAAGCTCGATGTACTATGCCGTTAAGGGAAATAAGGACGCCATTATTTTCAACGCCGGCTTTGCGGTGTTTGCCATTGTGGGTTTGGGCGAGCTGCTGCAGTTTTTCCTGACCCGGGGCAGCTACAATCTGTTCCTCTGGAAATGGGGCATCGTCAGCTTCATCATTGCGCTCATCGTTATTCTCGGACGGCATTTTGCCAAAAATCACGAACAGATGCTTCAATACTCCAAAGAGCTTGAGATGTTCAACAATGAGCTGCAGCGTTCAGAGAAGATGGAGATCATCAGTGAGCTTGCGGCATCGGTCGCGCATGAGGTTCGCAACCCGCTGCAAGTGACGCGGGGATTCCTGCAGCTCCTCACCGGAAAAGCCCAGTCCACCGAACGGGAGTATCTGGATCTGGCCTTGGTCGAGCTGGACCGTGCCTCGGGCATCATTACGGATTTCTTAACCTTTGCCAAGCCGGAATTCGGCAAAGACACGGTGCTGCGGATATCCGAGGAGTTCAAGCATATCGAAGGCATACTCGGCCCGCTGGCTCATCTGCAAGGAGGCAGAATTACCGTCGATATTCCGGAGGATATTACGATTCGGGGCAATTCCTCGAAATTCAAGCAGGCCTTCATTAACATCGTGAAGAACAGCATTGAGGCGCTGGGCGACGAAGGGCTGGTTCATATCCGCTGCTATCGCCAGCAAGGCCAGGTGTTTATTCATGTGGTGGATAATGGAGAGGGGATGGGGCCGGATGTGCTGGCACGTCTGGGAGAGCCCTATTTCTCTAACAAAACGAAGGGTACGGGCCTTGGCCTGATGGTGACCTTCCGAATTATCGAGGCCATGGATGGGGACATTTATTTTACGAGTAAACAAGGAGTGGGGACCGATGCCGTCATTACGCTTCCCGCAGCTTGCGAATGATTCGCTAGGCTGCGGCAGCGATGGCGGTTACCGTCCCCACTCTTTTTACCTATTCATCTATTTATGAAATGTCCAGGCTGTTATGTAGTCTTTACCAGATGGCTCTTTCCTTGGCTTCCGATTTGATCACGCTAGTCGGATTCGGAGGGATGACCAGATACAGCTCGCCCGGATTCTCTTCAAGCGTTCGAATCTCGATGTGGTCGGGAATCCGTACACCAAGAACTTCCTTGATCGCGGACTTTGGATCGCTCAGCAGTCTTGCCTTAAAGCTAGGATCCTCCCAGGCTTTTTGAATCAATTGTGTTTGAAAGATGGCTTCTGTCGTCATAAGAATCACCCTTTCAAATAAATTGGTTATTTTTTACTCTTAAAGAATACCATGGAACAAATATAAAATCTATTATTTTTTGTTTAGAATAGACAAGTGGTAATTTAACCCGCCAAAAGACAAGGTTTTTTTACTGTTTTCGATATGATTCGCTTCGTTCTGAAGTTCATCCACCATGGTTTGATGGAAGGAAATCAGGTGCGGAGCCTCGATATCAACCGATAAGAGATGGGCATGGGTGGCAGCGGCAATCTCTGCATAAGGCTTCAGCATGTTGTTGATAAAGATGGCTTCCTGTACTTCGGATATCGTTAGAACAGCGTCCTGCGGTTGCCCCCGTTCCGATTTAATAAGGGAGAGCAGGCAGTTGTAGCTGCCATCTGCAAGATCCTGCTTCCAATCGGTCCAATCGTCCATCATCTGCAAGGTAAGCAGCACATGATTCATCACATCGTTCGTTCGTGGAATAAGGTCTGCTTGATCCGATAGAAGCAGTGCGGCGGTGCTTCCCAGCTTCACGGGAGCCGCCTTTTTGGCAACCATGGCCCTGTCGTGCTTGAAGTAATCCTCCCGGGTTTCATGGATGACGCCTTCCGACCATTCGTGCGTATAGTGTTTGAGATAAGACCAGAATTCTGAATTTGCCGGGAAGTAGGGTTGATAGGATGTGAGAAATTCGTAATACAGCAGGTTGGCAAGCGCGAGATGGTGTTTCGGATCGATAGAGGACTGGCCGTCATGAGGCGAGTCCATGATGTCGTCTTGAATGAAGTAGTATAACATGCCGATAATGTTGGCCGTGGAGAGATCACGGTAAATATCGGCAGGGAGTGCGGTCCGTTCTTTCATCCAGAAGGGAAGCAGATAGCAGATGTAATTTTTGGAACTGTCCTGCTCAAAGACGTCAAACTTTCTGAGGTATGAAAGACCGATTTGGTTCAGGGGAGCAGGGAATTCGGACAGCCTTGCTTCGCAGGCCGAGAAAGCGGCGGCAAGATCGTCCTCGAAAGGCTTGAACCAGTTCATGGAATCACCAACCTATTCAATTTTTAAGGTACAAGTGCTTACTTGCTATATTAACATGAATGCTTATGGAGTTAAATATTACCAGTCCCATTCCATGGCGATATGTGGAAGTTTCGGCTCTGCGACGGGGTTCTTTACAAGCGGTTATTCGGTTTCCTTGTTTGATTATGGCGGCTGGCGTTTAATTTAGGGATGTACAGCGATAACCGAAAATGACCAAATAGGAGGAATTCATATGACTCAGAAAATTGTAGGAGCTTTTCGGACGGAGCAGGAAGCAACCCGAGCCATTGAGGAACTAAAGCAGCAAGGATTCAGAGCCGATGAAATCTCTGTCATTGCCAAGGATCGCGGCGAATCTTCCCATATTCAGGACGAGACCGGGACCAAAGCGCCCGAGGGATTGGCCTCCGGAGCGGCTACCGGCGGCGTGCTGGGCGGCGTCACCGGATTGCTCGCAGGTCTTGGCGCATTGGCCATTCCGGGCATTGGTCCGATCATTGCCGCTGGACCGATCGCGGCAACGCTGACGGGCGCCGCCGTGGGTGCCGGTGCAGGCGGGTTGGTAGGAGGCCTGATCGGCCTTGGCATTCCGGAAGATCAAGCGGAGGAATATGGGGGCTACGTCGATGAAGGACATATTCTGGTCATGGTGGATGCCGATGAGTCGAACGGTGGCCAGGTATATGATATATTCCGCAGCAACAGCGCGCTCAATGAACATCATTACCGCGAAGAAGGTACCTACAGCGGTACGGGAGCACCGGTAGATTCGCGTTCTGAAGCGGCTGCTGCCACCGAGGATGCCGTGCCGGACCCTAACCTGTATCAAGGCTATGGCGATGGCAATGGCGGCGCCGTGAGTCCTAACATTGTAAGCCCGGATCGTGAAGAAACCACGAAAAGACGATAAGGGTTATTCTCATATGCATCATGAACGATGAACAAACCGCCCGGATTCTTCCGGGCGGTTTGTTTGCGGCGACAATCCGGCTTCATGGGGCTTGCTTGAAGTCGTGTTTAACGCTTGTTGCGCTGCATTCTCGCACCCCTCGGCCCGTACCCGGGACCGCCGGGGCCGTGCCCATGTCCAGGACCGCCAGGTCCACCGGGGCCATGTCCAGGTCCGCCCGGATGCCACGGTCCTGGGCCATGTCCCGGATGCCAAGGACCGTGCCCATGCCCATGTCCGGGAAATCCGGGATACCCCGGGTAATACGGAGGAAACGGATAGACCGGCGGATAAAACGGTGGATAGTATGGATAAGGATAGTAAGGGTATCCAGGGATGAGACCCGGGATACCGAGGCTTGTTTGGGATTGAAGCCCTCTTTTCGGTTGATGACTCAAGGCCTTGCACCTCTTTCTATCAGATCGGTTATCACATCCTATGTGGAAGCGGAGAGGAAGGGCACTTATCCTGGGAAAAATAGGCGGACGGCTACTCCTCGGGATGCAGTATCGACGCTGGTTCTGTTTGGGATGAACAGGTTCCAGGTACTCAATCTCAAGCGAAAGTAAAAAAGGCGCATATGACCTCCCCTGCGTAGGGAAAAGGATCAGATGCACCTTTCGTTCTTCCATTATATATATTGAAGTCCGGTTGTGTAAGGGAGAGGGACAGGATCGAAGGTTACGCTCCCGTTAGCCCGATACGGGGATTCCGGATCGAACAGGATGGAAAGCAAACCTTCGTCATCCAGCTCCAACGTTTCATGGCTCAAGGTAAGACGGTACGGACCATGTTCGCCTTCCGCCTGGATCAACCCCTCCGGAAGCAGAGGAGCCAACTGACGAAGCAGCTGCGGGCCGCTTACCAAATAAATGGTTCCCTCGTTGCGAATATACTCAGGCAGGGTACCGGCAGATTGGATTAAAGCGGCAAGCTCCTTATCCTGCCAAGGCAGCGGAACCGTAAGCTCCGAAAGGCTGAAGGACGCGACGGCATCGGCTATAATCAGTGCGGCTGCTTCAGGGCTTCCTCCCCACTCGACGAGGGTAGACTCCCTGGAAGGCGTCATCGTGTCTCCGGGTACGGCGATGATGGCAAAAGCGGTCAGCGCCCCGTCTTCTTCGGCGACAAGCACCTGCTGCTTAAGGCGGATCACGTTGGAGTATGCGCTTGCATCCAGCAGCTTGTTAAGCTCCGAAGCCGTCGTAACATATCCAGCCTCCCGCTGTTCCATCAGTCTTTGGATCTGGAACAAATCGTGCGGCTGCATGGCCCGGATGTTCACTTTTTTTTCCGTTGCAGCACGCAGCGGCTCCACGACGGCCGGAGATAGACGGAACCGGAGCGCCCGGCCGAATAAACGGCTGCCTGCCCGGGTATACAGGGATCTGCCGCCGGAAATAAGGATGAGGGATGCACCGGACGCCTCGCCATGCCGCATGCACTGTTCCAGGAGATTGCCTGCAAGTCGCTGTCCCCGGTAATCCGGGTCCGTGCAGACGGAGCCGATGGAGAAAATATTTAATCGGGCACCGCGAGTCTGGATGGTGAACGGCACGAATCCCATGAAAGACACCAGTTTGTCCTGATCCCAGGCACCGTAGGAATGGCTGATACCCGGCGAGAATATCGGAGGGAAGGATACCCCCATTGAAGGCTGCTCCGGCTGCTTAAGAAAAATACGGTCGGACAGCTCGACGGCTTGTTGCAATTGATCGCTTTTCATCATAGAAATCTTCACTCGATTGACGCCTCCCCTATGTATGTCGCTTGTTATTACCAGTATAAAGTCATTGGGCGGGGAATTTCCAGTAAACGTTTTCTAAGGTTATTCGGAATTGTCCGGTTGGCGGAGTTAGCCAGCCCTGCAGCGAAGCGTTTTACGGTTTAGGCGTATGCGAAAAGGCGGTGTTTTTCGGGTAATAATAAATGAACGAATCTGACGCCGGAGGGATGAGCTTGCCAAGTTTTGTTGATTCCATGATTTTGCTGTGCGGCGCCTTGCTTCTGACAGGCGTATTGACCACCAAGTTCTCTTCCCGTTTCGGCATGCCCGCTCTGGTGCTGTTTATCGCGATCGGGATGATTCTCAGCCGGTTCATTTATTACGATAATGCGGAGCTCACGCAGCTGGTCGGCATATTCGCACTGATCGTCATTTTATTTCAGGGCGGGATGCAGACCGATTTCAAAGAAATCAAGCCGGTTCTGGGTCCGGCCATTTCGCTTGCCACGATAGGCGTCCTGCTGACAACCGTTGTAATCGGACTATGCGCCTCTTTCGTGCTTGATATTTCTTTGAAAGAAGGGCTGTTAATCGGCGCTATCGTCGGCTCGACGGATGCGGCAGCCGTATTCTCGGTTCTTGGCGGAACGAATCTGAAGAAAAGGCTTCGAATGACGCTCGAGGCCGAATCCGGAAGCAATGACCCGATGGCGGTGTTTCTAACCGTGTCCTTAATCGAATGGATAGAACATCCGGGCTTAAATTTGTTCGGGCTTATTTTTTCCTTTGTCATGGAAATGGGATTGGGACTGGTTGTCGGCATTCTTGTCGGCATGCTGGCCGTGTATGTGATCAATCGCATCAACTTCGATTCTTCGGGGCTATACCCCGTGACCGCTTTAGGATTTGCCGTGCTTACGTATGCAGCCGCCGCATGGCTTGGAGCCAGCGGTTTGCTTGCCGTATACGTTATGGCCTTGCTGCTCGGCAATACCGAGCTGACGTACCGTAAGACGATTCAAGCATTCAACCAAGGTTTTGCGTGGATGATGCAGATCGTGATGTTTGTGCTGCTCGGGCTTCTTGTCTTCCCGAACGAGCTGTCGAAGGTCGTATGGCAAGGACTCCTGTTGTCCTTGATTCTCATCTTCATCGCCAGGCCGATCGGCGTGTTCAGCAGTCTGCTGTTCGCCAAATTTGCCGTCCGCGAGAAAATATTGATTTCATGGGCCGGCCTCCGCGGGGCCGTACCGATCGTATTGGCTACATATCCCGTACTGGCGGGAATCAGGCAGGGGGAATTGTTTTTTAATGTCGTGTTCTTTGTTGTTTTGACTTCAGCGGTGATCCAGGGCACCACCATCTCCCCGCTCACGCAAAGGCTTGCGCTGGTGGAGAAGGATAAAGCAAAGGCTCCGTCCTTATTGGAGCTGATGGCACTAGGAAAAACGGATTCCGAGATCAACCACGTGCTGGTGGATGGGGATATGCCCATCGTCGGCAAGGAGATTCAGCAGCTGAATCTGCCGGACGATATTCTCTTTACGGCCATCATTCGGGAGAAGCGCATCATCACGCCGAGAGGAAACACCGTCATTGAGGCAGGGGACACGTTGTACGTGATGAATCCGAAGCAAAAACGGAAGGAAATGAAATCGATTCTGGGGTTATCCTAGGGATTTCGCAGCTGAAGCTATATGATCCCCATCACAGCAGACGGTCTTAAAAATAATTTAGGATAGGTATAAATCGGAGGTAATTTCTTCATCCTATCTTCATCCGAGAAGTTTCGATTTCCTTTGCAAAAGAGACAAGAATCTGTTATGATTAATTCAAGGATTTAGAATAAGTCTAAATACAATATCAAAGGAGACGATATAGATGAGTAACCTAACCCAACAAGCACAAGGAAATACGACCGATGAACTTCAACAAATTCTGAATACGCAGGTAGCCAACTGGAGTGTGCTTGGCGTGAAGCTGCACCATTATCATTGGTATGTGAAAGGTCCTCAGTTCTACGTGCTGCACGAGAAATTCGAGGAGCTGTACAACACGGCCGCTAGTTATGTGGATGAGCTGGCAGAGCGAATGCTGGCCATCGGCGGCAAACCGGCCGCCAGCATGGCTCAATATTTGAAGCTGACGACGCTGCAGGAGGTCTCGAATGAAAACACGGCCGAGCAGATGGTCGGACAGCTGGTTGCGGATTTCGAGAAAGTGGCCGGAGAGCTCAAGTCCGGTATCGAGGCAGCAAACCAAGAGGGCGACGATGCGACAGCCGATCTGTTGACCGGCATGGCGAGCGCTGTGCAGAAGCATTCGTGGATGCTGAACGCATTTTTGGGCAAATAAAGTTCATATCCGTTGCTGCCGTTTCATGACGGCTAACATAAGCAAAGGGAGATCGACCTGATAAGGCCGATCTCTTTTTTTGTTCGCCTTGCGAATGCTGTTGCAAGATTCAATTTGAAATTTATTGCGCCTTTCTTCAATTTTGTGCGTATAACCTTCATAGATCGTTTTAATTCGGATAGAGGAGTAGTGAGGATGGCAGAGATGGAATCACGACAACAGCTGGAGTCGCAGCTTCAAGAGATTTTGAAATGGGAGAAGGAGCAGAAGGACGTCATGTTCTGGGAGAAGCTCGGAAGAATTCCCTTTATGCTGCTGGATCGCCTCACGCCCAAGGCTGTTCAAGAGAAAATCGGAAGCGCCTTGAACGAGGTAGGCGGATTTATTCAAAGCGGCGGGAAGCATCTGGTTCGGGAGAAGTCGGTCATGAACGTACTGGCTCAGACCGCTGGATTGGAAGGTTCAGCCGCGGTGAACGACCCTTCCGCGAAATCCGGCGAGGCGGAGTCGGGTGGCGCTGGGAACGGAGAGGAGCAGGCGGTGGCTTCCGGACTTACGCTGGCAACAGCCGCGAAATTGCCGCTCCAGGCCATGGATGCGGCAGCGGATACGCTGACGGTAAAGCGGGTCAAATTCGCGGCGGCCCAAGGGGCGGCAACGGGAATCGGAGGCGTATTTACGATAGCGGCCGATCTGCCCATGGTGCTCGGTCAATCGCTCAAGGTGCTTCAGGAGATGGCCCTTTGTTACGGGTATGATCCGAACGATCCCCGGGAGCGGGTGTTTATCGTGAAATGCCTGCAGTTTGCATCCGCCGACATCGTCGGAAAGAAAGCGGTGCTGGAGGAGCTTGCCAGTTTTGACGACGTCCAGGCGACGGAGCAGGTCTTCTCGCAGCTGCAGGGCTGGCGTGAAGTCGTTCAGTCGTATACCGATAACTTCGGGATGAAAAAGCTGTTTCAGCTGATTCCGATCGCCGGGATCGTATTCGGTTCGATCAGCAACAAAGGCACCATAAGCGATGTGGCCGAAGCCGGGAAAATGCTGTACAAGAAGCGGCGTGTTCATTACCGGCTTCGGAATATGGAATATCCGCTGTAATCAAGGCTGATATACGGATCGACACGACAAAAAGGGATGCCCGCCATGCGCGGGCATCCCTTTTCTTAATCCATCACGGAAAATATCATGACGCAACCCATAAAGGTGGTTTCTTACCGATTATCCACCTTTTCGGGGTACAGGTCATGGTTCATCAGACGATTCGCGGCGATCTCCTCGTATTTGGTGCCCGGGCGACCGTAATTGCAGTACGGATCGATGGAAATGCCGCCGCGCGGGGTGAATTTGCCCCATACCTCGATATATCTCGGATCCATCAGCTTGATCAGGTCATTCATGATGATATTGACGCAGTCCTCATGAAAGTCCCCGTGATTGCGGAAGCTGAACAGGTACAGCTTCAAGGACTTGCTCTCCACCATCTTGATATCCGGAATGTAACTGATGTAGATGGTCGCAAAGTCCGGCTGGCCTGTGATCGGGCATAAGCTTGTAAATTCGGGACAGTTGAACTTGACGAAATAGTCGCGGTAGGGATGCTTGTTGTCAAAGCTCTCCAGAATGCCGGGATCATACTCGAAGGTGTATTTCGTGCCTTGGTTGCCGAGCAGGGTAACGTCTTCCATTTCTTCTTTTTGTCTTCCAGCCATATATGATAACTCCTTCATTTATATGAATTCAAACTCAATCCAATCATCGGTAAATTCTTGATGCCGTGCTATACGCCGCGTTTATTCCCCCAGACGAGCGTATGCAATTGCGGCAAGACGCGCACATCGTTTAACCGGTCGGATTGCATGACCGCATCAACAAGCGACTCGTACCGGTCCAGCAGATGGGAGACAAGCGAAGTCGTATCGCCTGTGCCTACATCGGGATTGCCGGTCTGCAAGTAAAATGGCACGTTCGGGTATCGTTCATGTACCGTTTCCGCGTAGGTCAAGTCCTTATCGTCAAAGACCACAACCTTCAAGCTGAAGGTTCTGCCGGGCGGACGGGCGGATAAACGCGAGACGATATCGTCGAGCTTGCCCCAGTCCGTATCCATGCCCGAGCTTGGCGGCTTAGGGGAGATGGTGACTTCATCGATATGATTCAGCCAGTCCTGCCAGCGTGAGCCCTGGGTCTCCACGGCAACGGTAATTCCGTGCCGATGCAGCTCATCCACAAGCGCTCCAAGCTGGGAAAGAAGAGCGGGATTGCCGCCGGACAGGGTGACGTGATCGAAGCGTTCTCCGCCCAGACGGTACAGCTCTTGCCAGATCTCATCAGCGCTCAACAGCGAGATGGAGTCCTTAGCGGAACCGTCCCATGTGAATGCGGAGTCGCACCAGGAACAGCGATAGTCGCAGCCCGCCGTCCGAACGAACATCGTCTTGCGGCCAACGACCATGCCTTCGCCTTGAACGGTAGGACCGAAAATTTCCATCACGGGAATCGGACGGTCCACCGTCATGGCAGGGGAGGAGCCCCCGTTTGAATCCGTAACAGGCGTTTCATGCACATTATTCATGGATCATCCACTCCCGTCTGACCTCGGCATAGCTGGTCGGCGTCTCGAACAGGCGAACGAATTCCGTTCGCATGCCTTGTTCCTCGTAGGATTCTCTGCTGCGGAGGGCCTCCTCCATTTTCTCAAACAACCAGACCACCATGTTCTCTGCTGTCGTATTCATCGGCGGCAAGGTCTCGTTCAGGTAACGGTGATCCAGGTAAGGTTCGATACTCGTTTTCCAGCAATCCTTGATGTCTCCAAAATCCACGGTAATGCCGACCTCGTTTGGAGTTCCGCTGATACCAAAAACCACTTTATACGTGTGGCCATGCAGGTTTTTGCATTTTCCCTCATAGCAATGCAGGTGGTGCGCAGCATCGAAGGTAAACTCTTTGGAAACAAGCACCCGCTTCCGATGGTAACGCAGGCTTCCAGCATCGATGTCTTCGCCAAGCTTCTGCAGATGCTCTACAATGCGGAAAGCCCCGGGCTCGCGGCTCATACCAGGCGCCCCCTCTCGGAGATGCTGCTGCGGCGCTGCATATACTTGTCGAGCCCCGCTTTTCTCAGCTTGCAAGCAGGACATTCCCCGCAGCCGTCTCCCTTGATGCCGTTATAACAGGTTAACGTATGGTCGCGAACATATTCGAGCGCATTCATCTGGTCGGCAAGCTCCCAGGTTTCGGATTTGTCGAGCCACATGAGCGGGGTATGAATGACGAACGGGTAATCCATGGCCAGGTTCAGCGTAACGTTGAGCGATTTGATGAAGCTGTCCCGACAGTCGGGATAACCGCTGAAATCCGTCTCGCATACGCCCGTGATCAGATGCTTCGCTCCGACGCCCTTGGCCAGCACGGCGGCAAAGCTGAGGAACAGCAGGTTTCGGCCATCCACAAACGTCGTAGGCAAGCCGTCGCCTTCGGCGATCTCGATATCGCTGCGCGTTAATGCATTCGGTGCCAGCTGATTAAGCAGGCTCATATCAAGCACTGTCTGCTTCACGCCTTGCTCCTTGGCAATCTGTGCCGCGCATTCTATTTCAAGCTTATGGCGTTGGCCATAATCGAATGTTACGGTTTCCACCTCGGCGAAGCGTTCCTTCGCCCAGAACAGGCAGGTGGTGCTGTCTTGCCCCCCGCTGAAAACAACGACTGCTTTTTCATTTTTAAGCATAAAAAAACCTCTCATCCTTCATAATTTAAGAGCAGCCCCAGAGGGCCGATCCCGTAGAAGAAAGAGAAGTTCATTGAACTGAATCCGTAAAAAAACAAGCCTTATTCTTAGGGTGTAACACCGAATAAGACACGATAGTTTTTTATAGAGGGAGTTCACGAACCTCTCCCACGCACCGATGCAGGCGCATGGATTGTCTTCTGTTGTCCTTGTGACCGCATGGAGAGCCGTGACCGGCATGCAGTCCGATTACGCCCTCCATTATAACACGGCTGGATTATTTGATAAACACTCCGCCGAAGGGAATTGCTTCCCGGAGGAATCGCTTGATGATGCCTTCGTCGTTTAATTCGTTCACGAGCCGCTGATTCTGGCGTCCCGCTTGAAACAGCACATAACCGTCGCCGGTGAGCTTCCAGTGATAGTTCATGTGCTGGCTGGCCAGATGATTGCCGTATACGGTCAGATCCAGCTTAGCGGCTTCGGGGTAGGCAATGATGCTTCCGGCGTCCACATACAGCGGCTCGGTAGGATGCAGCTTGACTTTGCATACCGGGCCTTGGGTCAGAATGCCGATGCTGCCATTCCCGGAAAACTTCATCTTAATGGCATCTCGCGTGACCAGCATGTTTTTGATTTTCAGTATTCTTGTCTGCATCGTAACAAACTGGGTGTAAAAGAAAACATGACGAAAATCATAGAGCATGTCCTGTTCGCCTTCCAGCTGAATTTCATGCATGTTGAAGCCCGGGGGAAGCGCAGCCGTAAACTGGCTGGGTCCCGTAATGTCGGCACGGATCAGCTTTTTTTTGCGGTAGATGCCCTTCACGTTCATGAGTCGATCGCTGCGCCCGGAGGAGGGTCCCCGATAGGCAACGATCTGCTCGGGATGAAGGACATGCGCCGTGTCCCCTTCCGTCAAGGAGAACGTAACCGCTTGACCTGCTCCGCTGCCGGCTGCATCTTCCATTCGGATAATCATCGCCGCGCCTCCTTTTGCCTGGTTGAATGGTATGGAACTGGATAAAAGCTTGTCCTATCTCGAACGGTTCGTTCGGCGCATGCCGAATCGCAGGACGCGAATGATGACAAAGTATCCGGCAGCCAACGCCACGGCGGTGATCGCTACCGTTTTTAAACGTTCCGCCCCGCGCTTTCGTGCGGCTTCAGCCTCCTGTAACTGGCTTACCATTTGGGTTAATTGCTGGTTCTGCTCTGCAAGATTGGAGTTCTGCTCCGCCAGGGTCAGATTTTGCTGCTGCAGCCGTTCGGAAGCGATCTTGGCTTTATCAAGCTCTTGCAGGGCTTGGTTATAGTTGCTCTTAAGCTGGTTTATTTCATCGGGGAGTCCCGTGAACTGCTGGATATTATCGTACATATTATTGAAATAATTGGCGTCGGCGGTCCGTCCTCCGGCCGGCAGCGCGATTCCTGCCACCAGCAGAATAAAAGAAAGTTGGATGAGCCTGGATTTTGACGGCTTAAACATGCGGGGTCACCACCATTCGATTATTTATAGTAAATACGAATCAGATTTCGACAGGTTTCTATTAATATACATTACCCACATTCGCATGGGAAGTGAATCCATTCGCAGCTAAGTTGTTTAACTTGCCGATGCGGCGGGTAATGTATTCAAGCAAGCGCATAGAGGCCATCCCATACGAAATGAACATAAAATGAACTAGCAGATAAAAGGAGATTGCGATTATGATGAAAGATAACAACGTGAAGAAAATTATGATAACGGTGAATGGAAAGCCCGTAGGCAACGGCTTATTAATCGATAAAGTCACGTACGCGCCCATTCAACGCACCGAAAGATTTATGGGAGATACGAAGTCCGCTTCGGCAGCGGTAATAGGTTAGTAGATCCCGTATATTCAAATAAGCAGCCTTTAAAACCCGGAGAACGCTCCGGGCTTTTTTGCGTTGGTTGGCGTTAATCTATCGAAGTCGTTTTCATTCTGCTGCGGGAGGGGAGTATCCTAGACAAACAGAAAATATCGTCTGAATATGACGTTTTATGGCAGAAACAGTTACAAAATAATACATTTATCCTTTATACTAGGTTGTAACTTGAATCAGTATACATAATCCATAACAGGAGAAAAGGAGTTTTGAAGAAAATGGGCTTTTGCATTCATTGCGGTAAAGAATTAACGGATGGCGTCGCACATCAATGCGCTAACGACATCTCGGCGAAATACACCGCGGCAGCGGCGGAGCCGGAACATGGGCGTCAAGATTCCGCATCGGCCGGAGGCTCGCATGCCAAAACTTCCTCGGCCGTTCAAGTCGATGGTCAGGTGCTGCTGAATCTATTGAAAAATCCGATGAGCGCCCTGAATATGCGAGGGGAACAAACAGGCATGATCTATGGCCTGATCGGGATGGCCTCCAGCATCCTCGGCTTTTGGTTGTTCGGCCTTGGAGTCAAGCGGATGTTCTATTCCGGACTGGGCATGATGTCCGCCTTGTTAAGCGATTTCGGCATGGGGAGCCGTTTTCTTTTGCTGGGATTGTTCTCAACCGTCATCCTGCTGGGTTCGTTCTGGCTTGCCGGGAACATGATGACCAAACAAAAGCTCGACATGAAGGATTACATCGCCAAAATGGGCTCGTTCCAGCTGCCGTTCGGAGCGGTGCTTATCGTTAGTGGACTGCTCAGCTTCTTGTTGGTAAAGCCGGCTTTCTTCCTTCTTGTCTTTGCTCTAATGACCGGATTGGCAGCAAACAGCGCCGCCGCAATCGAGTTGTACCGGATCGGCTCAACCCAGCTGGTCAAATTCATTGGGATCGCTTTAGGGATATATGTTGTGCTGCTTGCCGTCGTCAACACCATTTTATTGTAAAGGAAGGGCATTCTGAGGTTAGCCGCAGATTTCCTTGTACGCGAACTGCCATAAAAGCATATCCACGAAAGACCGCAGCTCAAGGGCTGTGGTCTTTTTTTGTCGAAATTGGGATGGGAACGTATGTTCCGTGACAGTAAGATGTCCCTCTCTATTGGTACATTATTAGAAGAAGAGGAAAGAGGTGGATGTATTGCAGTCAGGCTTGTATTCGGATTATACATGGAGCCACAGCCATGTGTTCGCTGGCGGCACTAGTCAAGTCTTTCTGCGGATCGAGTGGAGGGCTGGTGTCCAGAAGCAGAAAACGCAGTCCAATGGCCTTCGTCGGCGCATAGCCGAAGAAGTCCAGCTGCACCTTCAATTAGGAGAAGGCGTTCAAGTGGAACAGATGTATGGCTGCCAAGGAGAGATTCTGAATGATCGCAACATCTCGTTGTCTTTAGGCTCTTTGTCCGAAGGGAGAACCAAGCAATTGGTTCTGGAGCTGAGTGTCGGTGCTCGTCAATCGGGGGTGTATCCGATCGTTACTGCTTTATGGACCTATATGGATGTTCTAAAGCAGAAGGTGGTTTTGCAGCCGTCCCGAACGATACCGCTTCAATTCAGCAATCATACGACATTGAGATACCGAAAAGCAGATTACCGGGTAGAGAAAGTACTGAAATTATACCAGAATGCTTTCATCCTGGAGCAGGCAAGAGAAGAGCTGGAACAGGGGAATTTGACTCAAGGTGAAGATCTGATTCGTAGACAGGCAGATGAGATGCTTTTATACGCAACCCGATTTCGAGATCCGGAATATTTAAAGGAGGCCGAAGTCCTTTATAAACTTAGTGTTCTATATAAGAATACATATCAGCAGTTTTATTCTGAAAATGCGAACTGGAAAAGGGACTTTAGACTTAAGTCATAACCAGGAAACAAGAATCCCTATATAAAAAAGGAAAAATGATATCAGGGTCGAATGTACTATTTAGCAGTCAACAAAAATATGTCTAATTTACTAGAAAGATAGGGAGAATGCCATATGACAGACCGACTGATCCGACTAATGAGAATCATTACCCTTGTACAAGCAAGACCAGGAATACTTGCTCGGGAGCTTGCCGAACGCTGTGGAACCAGTGAAAGAACCATTTATCGGGATATGGATGCCCTCAGTGCCATGCATATCCCCATCACTCACCAAGGCCGCGGCCGCGGCTATACCTTCATTGGACATTTTGCAATGTACCCCCTTGGTTTAACGGAAGAGGAGGTGCAGGCACTATTTAAACTGCTGAATGTAATGGACAAAATCAAGCCGATCCTGCCGGATGAATTTGAAAGCGCTTATGAAAAGGTGTTGGCTGCTGTATATAAGCAAAGCGCGGAGAAGGCTGAGATTCAAGCCGGAGACCGGGAAGAATCCACTACCGGTTTATAACACTTTCACTACATGTAACAATTAAACCTCGAACGAATGGACACAAATTCATGTGACTATCGTCGAGGTTTTGTCATGTTTAGGGTGCAACTGCGGTCGTGAATAGAGATGATGAATCAACTAGTCAACTAGAATCAGGTTAGGAATATTATACCAAAATAGTGGATTATATGATAAAATAACTACAATTTCTCTCATACATACAAAACTGTAAGCGTTGTGTAATTGTGAGAGCTGGCGGTAGATGTCCCTAAGCAAGGGCGTAGGAAGGAGATATGAAGCAATGACATAGGGTTTATCTATAACGATTTTCAGGAGGATATGCATGAAAAAGAAGATTTTGATGAGTGTATTAACGGTGCTAACCGTAATCGTCGGAAGCTTGAATTCGGCCGTGGCGGAGGCGGCCCAAGACAATACGATCGGCAAAGCGGTGGAGTCTCGTGAGACCCCGGTTGTCCAGTTTACGGATATTCAGGGCCACTGGGCCCAGGCAGCTATACAAGATGCGGTACAACGAGGTTATGTGGATGGGTACCCGGATAAAAGATTCCTGCCTAACCAACAGGTATCCCGAGCGGAATTCATCAAATTGGCGGTGTCGGCCCTGGAGCTTGAGGCAGCTTCTACAAGTTCAGGTTCCTGGTATGCTCCTTACGTGACGGCGGCAGAATCGGCAGGGATCTATAAAGTCGGCGATTATGCCGACGGTAACCTGACTCAACGGATGACGCGTGAAGAAATGTCCAAACTGGCGGTAAAAGCACTGGGGTACAAAAATGTAGAGGATAAGCAGTGGATGTATCTTGCATCCAAGGATGGCATCATATCCGGGACCGCCCCGGGCGTAATATCACCAACAGGAGCTACCACAAGAGCTCAAGCGATTGCGGTCATTGAGCGACTGCTTCAGGTAAAAGGCGGCAAGGAGCTTCCCGTGGATAAATATGCAGTAGCTGCTGCTGAGGTGTATTGGCACAAGACGAATATTTTCTCGGTGGCACCGGAGATTTTTAATGGGCCTGATAACCATAACAAAAATTTTGGAATTGATTCATGGAAAACATCCAAATTGCGTTTCGGAGCGCCGGATGGATCCGTAGTAGCCCAAGTTGATGAACTTATTGCAATAGATTGGAATGATCCGAAAGATCCAAACCGCAAATTACTTCCAAGTAAAGATAAACTGGTATGGAAATTTGGTTCGAAAGAAAATCTTTTTACTAATGATCTTCAAGCTTATGTAATCGTATTGAAGTCACATTTGCCGATAAATAAAAAGCCTAAGTCCTACCCAATTAATCAATTGAATCTAGCAATCTTGGGATATAACGGCCAACCAACTGGAGGACTACTGAATATGGCATATCTTGTTGAATCCAAAGATCCAAAAAGAAAAATTAATGGTCTAGTTATCCCGAAAACTGGTTTTAGCACAGACGGAAACATTAGGGTCTTAGTAGAAACTATCTCGGCTGGAGCTCCGATTTATCAGAGTACCCTATCAAAGTCAAAGCTCATACGATAGGTAACTCAACATGATTAAGAATAAATATTTATTTAAAACAGCGATTTTTTTTCTTTCATTGTCTATAGTCTCTATTTGCATTCCTCCGATCGAGACCTTGGATGCTGCTGATACTACACAGAATATTACGTATGATTTTGTAACAACTACTGAAGATTACGAATATAGTGGAATATTATTTTCATCTAAAAAGGAGCTAGAAACTACAAGAATTAGTGTAAATGCTCCCGCAGGAAAAGTAATAAAAAAACTTGAATGGATAAATAAGAGTACTAATAACCCTATCAGAACAGTCAAAGGGTTTACTCCAGGTTCTACAACATGGGCTGGAAAGGATTCTCTAAGTGGTACAAGACTAAAGGTTTCATCCGTAGATAATACCAATTATGGTGGCGTATATTACTGGGATAGGTGGTCAGTAACAGATGCAGGTCATGACTTTGGCCAATTATGGAAAGCATCAAGTACCAATGGAACTATCATGGATAATAGAAACTGTAATGGTTATGTAGAAAAAGAAACAATTCAAGGACACCAACTTCCTAAATATCCTGGCTGTACGGATAATAAATTATCTTTACCTATCAATCGAACTACTGCTTTTTTGATAAGTGAAACCGGGCATACCTTGGAAGGGACGTGGATAAAACATAGTGCTATCTCTACTAATGATATAAGTTCTTCAAATACAAAGATTGACAATACATCACGAATTCCAGATGTTCATGGATCTACTGGGACAACTGATCCAAGCACCTTAGTAGGACAAATAGCAGATGTCACTTCAATTGATAGTATAAGGATGTATTATACTCAAACATTCAACAATGACACTTACAACCGATACTGGGCAAATCCAGGAGCAAAGCAGGTATGGTACTTTGCTAAGTTTTGGGTGTCTTTTGATTCCTACACTTATATGTACAAAGACAAACTCCTCCGAGCCACCTTTGCAGATGGAACATCAAGCCTGGAAATTACCGGCCCCACCTGTGTTCCACCGGCCGGTACCGTTCAACTTACAGCGAAATTAACGAAGGTAGACGGAAGTACATATAATCTGCAAAGACACGATAAGTTGACTTGGCGAAGCTCGGATAACAGCATCATGTCCGTGAACGCTTCCGGTATGGTTACAGCCGTGGCAACGACGGGGCAAGCGACGATTACGGCTCATTTTAAGGACACGGCCCAAGCCTTGGACGAAACCGACGATGCCATGATACAGGTCGGGACAGGGTCATCGTGCGGAAATAACGGAGGAGGCGGCGGCGGTGGAGATGGAGGCTCAGGCGGCCCGCCCAACACATGCGGGATCCAAATCGGTGCTGCGAGAAAGGGAACTGTTACTTCGCACACGGTAATGGACCCCGTGGCAACGGGCGTCATTAAGGCGGATAACCGGGATTCAGAAAAGTTTGATGTTCTTGACGGGATACCGACTTCGGAATCCCTGTACGTCAATGTGTTTGGCCTCAATTATCTGTACAAGAACCAATGGGCGAACATGACGGGGGAGATCACCTACACTGTTCCCGTCAAAAAAACATACCTTCTCACCTGGACGATCCCGGGAACGCCAAGCTCAGGACCGGATGATCCCGGCACGCCCGATGAACCTATGGAAGAAGAGGTTCCGGTAGAAGAACAGGTGACGATAACGAGGCCGTACTCCTACTGGCAAATCGATAACCTGGAGGTTTATAAGCTGTCCAAAACGACTGTCAGCAACTATGCTTTGCCAAGCGGTTCGGTGAGCCTCACTCCGGCCGGTTACACACCTCCCGTTCTTACGTCCGATCACAGCGCGAGTCTTGACGATCATGTGGAGCCTGCTTCATGCGAAGAAGTGGATTTAGGGACGGAAACCGTTTCAGGCGGTTCAAGCAGGCCGGCGGTGCCGACAACCGATTTTACGTCCGCAGCCGAGTCGGCCGTGGGCCAAAACCAGGTAAGAAACGATAAAGTCCTGTTTAACGGATCTACCGTCATGAGTGACAGCTGGGCACAGGGAACGGCGCCATCTCCAGGGATTATCCCTCCGGCTGCGACGATTCAAAGAGACGTATTGTACGGCAGAAACTATCTTATCAGCAGTACGCTGTTGAATAAAGCGAATACGGCGAGCACCGGTACGATTGATTACGAGCTCATCCCGGGCAACATTAATGGCGGGTCCCATCAAACGTTCCCGGTCAACGCCATAAACACCGTCACGGTCCACACCCCGGTCGTCAACTATTCCTCCGTAACGGATGATCAGGCCCACAACCAGAAGACGACCCCTAATCCGAATCGGTCTGCCTTCATCTTGGATCGGCCGTTTACGGTACGCATCCCTACCTCGGGCCAGCATCGGAACATTCAGGGATACGGAAACCGGGACTATGCGAAGTATGTAAGATCGAAGCAGGTTTATTTTCCGTTCGATGTGTACAGCAGCGACAAGCGCACCTTCTATCCAAAAGGCACCTGGATCACGATCCCGACAGCACAGCTGGACACGGAGTTTTTCCTGCCGGTGTGGGTAGATGAGGGTGATTACCAGGTGTACTTCCGTACGATTGCGGAGAACGCGCCGCCCGACTATACGACGCAGCCCGATGCCAACACGAATTTATCCCACCATGTGGCTACGGATATAGAACCTGTGGAAGTGATCGGGCGCGTGTATGATTTTCATATCACGGATATTGCCGATTATAACTGGGAGACGGTCTTCCGCAAACAAAAAGGGAATGCGTCACCAAGCGGGGCGTCCTATTGGACAGGACTCCGCGGCATTGACGGCGAGGCCCGGGGGAACGCGCTGCCTTATACGCTTCCCATCGCTCCGGGCAAGCATCCGGCACAGGGGTATAAGAATGCGGCCGTGAAGACAGGATACCACTTCAAATTCGATTTGAAGACTAAGGGCAATATGTTCGGGGCGCAGGACGGCATTTCGGTTACGCCGAGCTTTTATTTCGTGAATAAAGACGGCAGCGGACGTCAGCCTGTCGATCTGTATTACCACAGTGGAAACCGGAAGTTCATTCGAATCGGTTCCCCGCAGGATATAGAGAAGCGTTACGTCATTCTGAATGAAAGGCTGCGCAATGTACCCCATGAGGAACTGCAGGATACCGCTTCGTATCTATACAACCACGGGGGGGCACCGTCGGGAATGTCCCCGGCGGCCTACGCGAAGCAGTATATGGAGAAGATCAGCAGGAGCAAGACCTGGGTAGGCCGGCTCGACTGGATGCTGCTGCCTTCCGGCATTCGAACATTGATTGGGCCAAAGTCGGGGCTGCCAACCTCCGTTGACGGTGAGCGGGCCAACGCCGCTGTTCAGCGCTGGTACGGTGAATACAGCCTTCCCGCCGACGTCTATGTGGTGAAGAAAGGAACGGATCTGGCGGCTTATGGGCGGAGTAACCGATTGGACGAGAAGTCCTCTGTATTTCTGAAGAAGGGGTATATCGTGGTCAATTTCAACATCGAGACGATCCGGGAGGGCAATACGGCCAAGCCCCATCTGCAATACATTCATGCACCGCTCATGAATCAGTGGCAGCTTGAAGGGTACAGCCGAACCTATACCGATCCGTATGGCAAAAGACTTACCCTGCTGGATGGGGATGTCGTATTTTATCATGCAGATCAATCCAGTAAAGGGGATTTCAAATCCCAGGTTCCCCATTAAAATCGTCATGAACCAGCCTCTCCCGTTCTCAGGAGAGGCTGGTTTTTCCATTCAATAATGCGGCCAGACCCCGTTATCATAAAGATACCGGGCAAAAGCCATCGGATTGTAGTATGAGTATTTCCAAACTTCCTCCATTCCGGCTTCCCGAAATCCATAACGTTGATCGCAGCCATTGCATTCAATGAAATAGATCTTTCCATTCTCGGTAATGCCGACATCCATTCCAAAATCAGCTGCGTACGGAATATACAAGGACAGCGTCTTGGCGACATGGAGGGAAAACTCAGCAATTCGTTCGATGGTAAGTCCTACAGGCAAGTCAGGCATGCAGCGGGCGAGTATGTCCGGGACCCGATAGGCTGAGCCGCCTTGAGCAATGTTGGAGACAAACGTTCGTGGAGCCGATGTTTTGGCGAACATGCCGGCGACTTCCCAGCGCCCGCTTCCCCCGCGCTGAACGGTAACTCGGATATCAAAGGGGCGGTCATCATATTCGGCAAGCGGTATGCGCTGCTGTACAACGAATGGAGCTTGCCTAATCCGCTGATAGATCAGAGGATGGAGCTTTCCGGGCGGCAAGGTAACCGTTCGCCAGCCCTTGGCCGATGGGGATGAGCGGGAGTAAGTGAATTGACTGCGTAAAGAGTTACCTTTTAATCGCATGATACCAACCCCGATGCTTCCATTGCATGGTTTTAGAACGAGATCCCCGTGCTGGCTCAGCATGGAGCGAATCGAGGCAGGGGTAGCTTCTACCGTATGAGGCAGGGATGGTAATATCCCCTGGTCCTGCTCCAGCATATGATGTATAACGTTTTTACCGTAACGCGTACGCCCGTTATAAACGAATACCCCGCGCTTGATCAGTTGATCAATCAGCGCCTGCTCCTGTTTTTTATGATAAATAGCCCGCATATGAATAACGCGTGGGATGGGAATATGCACTTGCGAATATCCAGCTGGAGCCGGAACAAAACCAGTCACCTTTCCAGTCTCTAGTGAAATATGATGGATTGTAAAAAAACAAGGAACCAACCCATTCATGGCAGCAGCTTCTTCGTAGTTGGCCAGTGATTCAGTGCCGATTCCCCCGCTGGAAATTCTGCGATACGTATTGTTGTTGAGCAGAATGCCGACATATTCCAGATGCATGGTCACCCTCCTTGTCACCATAATCCTGTAGTCTTTGTACCATATCGTATGCGTGAGGATGATTGTCCCGGATGGACGGGTGTCGCCCGTGGTTGGCCTATTCTTTGTCGGGAATTAGTCACCAACAGGCCCTGATTCGGTATATGTTAAGGTATCTAACCATACAAATGAACAGGTATGCGCATTTTGGATATGGCAACGAAACACTACGGATCAAGGGGGAACCTTTGATATATCAGTAGGTGTTTTTCATATAGATAAGATGTGAGAAGGATGTGGAGTTATGGGTTTGCGGAAGGTGGCGGTTGTGACGCCGGGATCGTTTGTCATTCCATCGGGGAGGAGCAGCTCCGTCGAGCGGGTAGTAGAGCAGACCATTCCATTAGCGCAGGGTGCCATGGATGTGCGCATATTCGGAGTACTGGGAAAAGGGCTCCCTTCAAAAGACACGATCAACGGCGTTCCGTGCTACCGCCTGCCATCTGGAACGAATTATTATCCTTCCTTGCTGCGGAGGCTTCAGAAGTGGAGACCGGATATTATCGAAGTTCACAATCGGCCGCTGCTGGCGCAGCGCCTCAAAATGCATCTGCCGGATGTGAAAATCGTATTGAATCTTCACTCCAATACATTTATTTCACCTCCGTATATGAGCGAGCAGCGTTTTGGGACCATTGCTCGCTGGATGGACGGCATTGTGGTGAACAGCCGTTTCCTGCTGGAGGATATCACTTCAAGACATGCTGGGCTTCTGGAGAAGATCACGATTAATCATCTTGGTGTGAGTCTTGATCATTTTACTCCTGCTTTCAGTCCTGCTGCCAAGGCACTAAGAGAAGCAAAGCTTGCTCATTACGGATGGAGCGGACGGCGAATCATTCTGTTTGCGGGACGGCTCATCCCTGACAAAGGGGTTCACCATCTGATTGCCGCATTGCCTCATATCATTGACAAGCATCCGGATGTTCTTTTGCTTATCATCGGGAGTGCAGCCTACGGATCCGATCGGGAAACCGCATATGTACGGGAACTGAAAAGAACGGCCGGACCTTATACCCAATGGGTATTTTTCCGCCCCTTTATCCCTTATCCCGCAATTGCAGACTGGTACTCGCTTGCCGATATTGTGGTTGTCCCCTCAGCGCCGAGGGAAGCCTTTGGGCTCGTGAACGTGGAAGCCATGGCTGCAGGAGTTCCCGTCATCGCTGCGAATGCAGGCGGTATCCCGGAGATCGTGGAGAACGGCGTGACGGGCTACCTGGTTCAAAGGGATGATTTTCCTGGCGGGCTTGCCGAACGGATTAACGGATTGCTTCAGGACGAGAATCTGCGTACCCGAATCGGGATGGCTGGCCGTGAAACGGTACGTCAGCGTTTCAGATGGGATCATACGGCAGAACGATGGGCTAACCTGATGCAAACCATCTAACCGACTGTGGCAGTAGCCCCTTCTCTTGAATAGGATGAAGGTAACGATTAGAAGCAGAGGAGAGAGCTGACAGTGAACAAAGCCAGAAGGATCACCAGGATAAGAAGGGGAAGGCCCTTTCGGCGGTACGATGGCTATAATAAGAAGATAGCCATCAGAGGAACTTCCGGCAAGTGGTCAGATTTAGATAATGATGTGATGGATCACGCGTTGGCTGATGATGTAATCAGTGCTTCCCATCTGCAGCATCGCAGCGTAAGAAGTGAAGCGATTGAGGATTATGCCGTACACAGTATTCATCTGTCATCCGAATCCATTATTTCTTCCAAACTAGCGCTTGAATCGGTTCAACCGAGTCATCTTTCCTTTAATCCGGTTCAAGGGATTCCTGATATGCCTTTACTTCAGCAGTTTGGATATTTCCCCTTCATCTTTTCTGATGAACAAGAAACGATCGAAATTGCAATACCGCTTCAGACCTCCTATCAAGATGAACATTATGTAGTGGTGGCATCGTGCAGTGATCCGGTGTTTCAAGCTGGCATTCGAAAACGGCAGCATGCGGAGGTGGCCATCGGAATTACGCGGCCGGCAGGCACTGTGATCTCAGAAGGCTGGCTGTACTGGATCTCAATAGGCCGGATGGCAACATAATGGAGGAGAAGGATGGGGGAAGCGAGATTCCACCCATCCTTTTTAGTAACCGTGGGAGGTCCCATTCGTCAACATGATGAAGATGCCGTTCCGAAAGAGCCTCAGTGCAATCATCCGCGAAAGTGAATACTAAGGAGTTCTCCGAATGACGCTCATTTACGAACATGTTACTCCAATCAAGTGTTGTTTACATATGGAAGATGATCATACGTTTAGAGAATGGAATGGTCCCTGTGGATGCCGTCACGAAGCGAGAAAGTCAACATACAATAGAAATGAATTGCCAAATGATTATTCGGTCCTCACGCAGTGATGAGAAACGGGAGGCGGAATGTATATGAAGGACTTTTTACGATGAAGAGACGCGGCACTCGCTTACGGACATCTTTATCGGCGACTCTTCCCAAAGCTGATCCGGTTGAAGGACGGAAGGATGGATTTATCGTTGGCTATTCTTATGGCGTTCAACACGGACAAAAAAACGGAGAAGCCTCATTTGAGGGCATCAGCATCATCATTCCCATTCATGATCCAAACGAAGATGCCATTGGCAAGATTAGAAGAATCGAAGCCTTAACGCCGCATCCATATGAGCTGCTCATAGCTGATGCCGGCTCCTCGGAAGGAACCAGGCAATATGTGCGCGGCCGGATCGGAGCGGTACGACACATTATGGAGAGAAGTGGTCAAGGCATAGCGGTTGTTCTTAATAAGACACTTCGTGCTGCACACGGGAAGAAGTTAGTTATTCTATATGGCTGTACACCTGTTATGGATAACTGGATCGGCGGTCTGATGGATGAGCTGGAACATGCACCCGCTATCAAAACGGTTTGCGTTAGTTTTGCACAGTCAGGAACCCCCGTACTTTCCGGGGACGAAGCGGATATCCATAACCGGTTAAATGCATGCTGTGCTCTGTTCCGCCCCGAGCTGTTAACGGAGGTTGGAGGACTAGATGAGGGGCTTCCATCATTACAGGAAAGCATAAGCGAATGGTTAGGGCGAGTTCCGCAGCAATATAGAACGATGTTGCCAGCTAAGGATCTATTCACTTGATTCGAAGGATGGCATTATTGATGGCACCAGGAAGCTTGTCGAAGCATATGTTGAAAAATATGATGAGCGAAGGAGAGTTATGTCGTGGAGAAAAAAATAGATGATATGGTCGAATACCTATCGCACTCCCAGCAGCAATTAGCGCGCATTCTAGAAGCTCAGCGCCATGCAGCAGTCCGCATGGCTCAAATTATACATTCCTTACCGAATCATGAAATCCAAGCCTCCGAAGAACCGAATTCACGAGGAGGATCATCGTTAGGAGGACCATCGTTAGGGGGACAATTATTAGGTGGCCGGTCGTCAGGATCCCAGGTGGAACAAGTCAATAGCAGCATTGCTGCTTATTTGAACGCCATGGCCGACCTGCAACAAACATCGGCAGACAGTTTGGAAATCGTAATGAAAGAGCTTAGAGCGAACGAGCAAGGCGAAGAATAATGGGATCCGACTTCGTTGGTTAAGGGGGAATGTATGTGAGTAAAGAGGAATCGTTCATGCGGATTCTCGATGCATCCGTGACTATTCAATATAATACCTATCTCATTCTTCAAGGGAAAGCGGTAGAAGCCGAAAAGGTTTGTCAATGGGTCTTGACTCAATATCCTCGTTCCAAGGGAGAGTTGAAGGATTCGTTATCCATTCACGAGCAAATTGTCGAGCAAATCGAGGGCTTGACGAAAATAGGCTCCGGTCTGTGCCGGAATCTGCGGATTATTCTCGGAACGGACGCTGAACAAGATGATGCCATGGGATTTGATGCATTCGATTTCGGAGATACGGACTCATGATCGCGCGCATACAACGGGAACATGAGGCCAAGATTGCTATGGTATCATCCATTGCTAGAAGCCAGCAAGCGCTGGCAAGTATTTTGGAAAGTATCGCAGAGGTTACGGCACATTCCGAAACAACCGCGCGCACGCTTGCGGAGAATATTCGGCTGCTTGTCGGCTATCAATCCGTGATGGCTGAAATGTTGACAGGCATTCCGTTAAATCGGTACAAATTAGGCAGTCCGGCATCGCCCTGGATAACATCCGAGTGCCAGCTATTTTACAATGAGGCCGGGTTAGAAGCTACGAATTGAACCTTGCAGGAGGATTCGCCATGAACACGGCATTAACGGTCAGGAATCATCGTAAGGCTTCACCCATGGCACGGAAGAAGTCATTCGCAAAAGGGCTGAGAAGCCTGAAGTCATCAGTTACTAAACGCCGCCATGGCAAGCCAGTCAAGCGCCATCGAGCCGGTGGACGCTACAGCTCCAGGTCTGAGGCCGGCAGATCCCGGCCTTTATCCCACCAAATCCATGACAAAGGGTATGATCATTCCTACATGGAAGATTTTAAAGCCGGATTTGCGAAAGGGTATGAAGATGGGAGACAGGCTGTTACCTTAGCCTAGACGACACAGGTAGCATTCTATATAACTAAGGCTGAAGAACGATCCCGTTTACCGAATCAAAATTATGTATGGAAGAACCCCGCGGACCAATTTGAGCCAGAGCACATTTCCGTTTGGTAGGCGAATGAATGGATTTGTATCGCTATGTTCGACATACGATGGTTAAAAGCAAAAAATGGGGTGAGGACTAATGAGTCGAACCAGCAGAATAGACAAGCGATTCATTCGAAGAACATGCCGTAAGATGGGTTTCCCCAAATCATTCAAGTCCTTTGGCACCGAAGCGAGATGGGTTCATCAAACCATGGAATGTTTAAAAGACTCCTACAAAAGCAGCATATGGAAACTTGAAATCGAACATGACCAAAAGCGCGTCCCCGTCATTCTTAAAATTTCGAAAGCGCTCAAAAAAGACCGGCCGGAAAGCACGGTTGAGAAAAATATCTACCGTAAAGGAAGAACAGTGCTTCAACCGTTCATGCCACTGGTCTATAAGACCAAACGAAATATGAACGGACGCGATTTGTGGGTATTCATGGAATACGTTGAGCCTCTTAAAGGGCGAGTTCAGTATAATCCGGATCATTTTGACAAAATCATTCCGACACTAGCGAAGCTCCACTCCTCTACGATGAATGAACGCTTTATACAATATGAGGGACTATTCGGTGATTGGCTGCCTCGATATAATTCCAATGTTATGAGACAAGAAAGAAAAAACATAAATAAGTTAACCTTATTTTATTTAGATGAAGCGATGAAAAACAACAAGTTGAAAGATATGATTAATCCATACTACTCACTCGTAAAGGGCCTGCTGCAGAGAGGGCCGGATTATTTCCCGGAGGTCGTTCATGAAGGCTGCTGCATTATCCATGGAGATCTTCACACTGCAAACATAGCGACCAACAATGTTAAGGAGAAGTCGTGGAAAATCAAGTTTATCGATTGGGAAGGCGCAAAATATGCCCCGTGCTGGTTTGATCTCGTCAATTTGATCGGGGTTTTCTTGGCATACCGCCGAGAATGGGGTGATCAGGAAGAGGATATAACCCGCCGCTGCGTTCAATTATATTCGAATGAGATGAGAAAGCACGGAGTTATCTTTAATACGGATCCACTAAAACTGTATCAGATGGCATTTGCAAAACGAATACTCGAGAAAGGGCTGTATCTGCAGCTGAATTGGGCTGTTACCGGAAAAAAAGAGGCGAAGCTGCTGCCGGCGTATTTAGAAAAAATCAAGGTCTTAGGAAAAAATTTGGAGCTTTATTAGCGCTAGAAACATTCGGTCCTATGAATACGAAGTTGAATACTACACGGTTAACCCGCGTGTTCTGCGGGTTATTTTGCGTTGCTTTACAATGTTTATCCAGCGCCCATCCGCATAAAGATCCAATTATTCGCAGGATGTAAAATCGTGTATACGGAATGTTAAATCGCGTTTTTTTAATGTCATGTCGGAGGTCCTCCACATAGGATATAAAAGGAATACGGAGTGGAGGATCGCGGATATGGTGAAAACAGGAAATTCGGAAGGGTTCGAGCAAGGTCGTGCGGATGGATTTAAAAAGGGAAAAGAAGATGGATATAATAAAGGGCTTGAGGATGCACAAGCCTTATTGGCAAACCCGCCTCTTAACGATATAAGTCTGAAGTGGCGGGAGCTTGGATGCGCTGATCAGATTGCAAGCCATTTCGGATCTTCCGTTGTTTTGAACGACGGAAATATGGAGTGTTTGAAAGAAACATTCAAGAGTGCAATCTGGAAACTCGAAATTACGGCAAACGGACAAAAATATCCAATGATTTTAAAGATATTCAAAGCACCCGTGAACGAACAGAAACTTATCGAGTTAAACATGTACCGAAAAGCAACCCATATTTTATCGGATCTGATACCTAACATATATCTGATCGTGGAAGGTATGAATGGTGATGATGTATGGGTATTCATGGAGTTCGTCCCTCAAGTAAAGGGTCAGGTTATCTTTACACCTGATTATTTTGACCGGATTATCCCTTCCTTGGCGAAACTTCACGCGCTAACCTATAACGACAATTTTTATAGTCATTGGGAAACATTCGAGGAATGGCTCCCGCTTTACGATTCCCCCAACTCAACGCAAGAGCGCCAGAAGACGCATCAAAGAACTATAGAATATCTGGATAAAGCAATGGAACGTCCCGAATTAAAGGCGAGGCTGGAGTCTAGCTACGCTAATGTCCGTACCATGTTACAAAAAGGACCTATTTATTTTCCCGAGCTTCTGCAGGCAGGTAAAAGCATCATTCACAATGATCTGCAAACACCGAATATCGGCTGCCACAATGTAGCCGAAGAGAACTGGAACATTAAGTTTATCGATTGGGAAGGTGCACGTTTCTCACCTTGCTGGTTCGATATGTTTAATTTAATGGGTGTGTTTTTTGCATACCGCAAGGACTGGAGAGGCGACGAAAATGCCGTAATTGAACGCTGTGCGCCTTTATATGCCGCAGAAATGCTCAAATATGGAATCCGGTTCGATACGGACCCGGTTACGTTGTACAAAATGGCCTATTTGCAGCGCGTTTTGGAACGCAGCTTGTTCCAGCAGCTCTATTGGGGCGTGGAGGATCTGAAGACGGTTCATTTATTGGATCATTATTTAGAAAGAATCAATGTGTGGGGTAAGGAGCTCGGGTTATATTAATGCCAATGGCTTTAGCGGGATAGGCTCCGGGAGTATCAAGAACATTGGCATGATGGCCAGGTCAAAGCTCTGAAATCAGGAGGGAGGTATAGGAATGAATCATGTGTTAACCCGTTTAGATTTAGCGGATTCTCTGCTGTGCTCCCTTCCCTCCAGGGGTCGGATTGCAGGAAGCCCGAAGCTTCCAAGCATTCGAACCTTCCGAATACGAGTTGACAGAACGATGCCCTTTGAGTTTGTTGCCAATTTGATGTCTCCGTTTTGCGGATTATGGGAGGCTGATGTCTGTTTTGATTACTCAGATTATGATAGCGCTCTGTCCGGTATTGGAGGGGAAGCTCAGGCGGATGTATATATCATCTGGTTAGATTGGCGGATTTACGCCCGCTCTATGAGTGCACAAGAAGCTGCACAATGGCTGAATGAACGGATCGTTAAACTGCGAATGGTAACGGATAAACCGATCTGGATAAATAACTGGCCGGAGTCCTTGGAAGATGCCGATAGGGTGCTCAGCTTCCGTGCCAGCGACCGTGGATGGTTCCGGAAGTTAAATTCGTTTTTGTTGGGGGCGGTTGAGAACAACACGGGCTGTGTTCTGATCGATTTAGCCCAATTGGCCCATGAAGGCACCGAATCCTTCTATGATTATCGGAACGAAGAAATCAGCAACTACCCATTTTCCAATCAGGCAACAACGATTATTTCCCGTCACCTTGGCGTCCAGCTCTTGCCCGCTTCCTTGGTTCCGAGGCTTAAAGCGATAGCCCTGGATCTAGATGATACGCTATATCACGGAGTCCTCGGAGAAGAAGGAGCTGAAGGGGTAACGTTAACGGAAGGCCATCATCGGTTGCAAAGGCTGCTGCTTCAACTAAAACAATCAGGAATTATGCTTACCTTGTGCAGCCGAAATGAGGAGGAAGATGTTAAAGCACTGTTCGATGCGCGCACCGATTTTCCGCTGAGATGGGACGATTTTGCCGCTGTTCGTGCAAATTGGCAGACAAAAGCAGAAAATCTGAATCGGCTCTCTCAAATACTGAATATCGATCCGTCTGCCTTCTTGTTTGTGGATGACAATCCGGCGGAATTGGTGAAGATGGCTGCAGAACTACCGGAGGTACGCCTTCTACGTGCCAAACGAAACGGTGAAGAAACGATGCTGGGTTTATGTCATTTTCCCGGATTGTATCAACTTCACCGGGATGACATTGCCGTATCCCGAACAACGGATATCCAGGCCAATCAGGCAAGAGAGAAGATCAGGCAAACCGCATCGGATTACCATTCCTATTTAGACAGCTTGAACATGGTCATTACCATTTATGAGAATGAAGCTTCCCATGTCAAGCGGCTGTATGATCTAAGTCATAAAACAAATCAGTTTAACCTAGCTTTAAGGCGTATGACAGAAAATGAAGCAAATGACGTTATGGACGCCTCCAAATACGTTACGATTACGGTTGGCCTATCGGATATACTGTCAGACAGCGGAATTATCGGCACCTTTGTATGCAGGTTGGATGGCGAACAAGCGCATCTCATCGAGACGCTTTTTAGCTGCAGGGCGCTTGGACGTGACATTGAAACGGTAGCCTTTGCCTGGATCTTGGAGAAATTGATGGATCGCGGAGTGCAGCGTATCCACATTGAGATGTCCCAGGGGCCGCGGAATGCCCCCGCCTTGGACTGGATAAAGCGTTTTGTTGAGGGCTCGCCGGAACAGCTGCCGCTTAGGGATCTCTATGCACGTGTAAAAGCTGCTTGCGGGAACCATCCTGCCAGAGTGGAGGTAAATCGATGACGGAAATACGCAAACAAATTGGGTCGATCTTATCCGAGGTGTTGAACACCCCGATTCCGCCTCAAGGTAATCCAAAGCGGGGAGAATTGCCGAATTGGGATTCTTTAAAGCACATGGAGCTCATTCTTCGCCTTGAAGAGCAATTCGATGTTCGCTTTTCCATCAGGGAAGTAGCGGGTATTCAAAGCTTGGATGACATCGCCAGGATCATTGAGGTGAAGTCGTGAACCACAACATCACCGTTGAACGTTTCGGCATTCGATTAAGACCGATTACGATGGACGACGCCGAATTTATTTTCAAGCTGAGAAGGTCCCCTGAGTTATCGAAGTACATCGGAGAAATCGACTCTCGTTATGCTGTGCATGAAGCATGGTTGAAAGAATATTTTCATAGAGAGGGCGATTATTACTTCTGCATTGAGCTTCTCTCGGGAGTGCCGATCGGAACCATCGCGATCTATGATATTGATGGTCAAGCCGGCAATTGGGGAAGATGGATCATTTCCGATTCGATCCCAGCCGCTCCTGCCAGCGTATGGCTTATTTTTCACGTTGCGTTCGATATTCTGGGTTTGTCCAGTGTGTTTTCCAATACGGTTATCGAGAATGCGAGCGTCGTTTCTTTTCATGATCACTGCGGGCTGCCGCGAACCGGAATCGAACGCAATGGCCTGACGATCAGGGGGGTCCCTTACGATATGGTTATTCATACGGCTACGAAGGAGAACTGGCCAACGGTACAACAACGTTTAGAGAAGCCCGCCATTTTAGCGGAGCGTTTGCTCGGGGAGACTCCGGAAAGTAATTAATATGCATTCGGGAGGCAGGACAATATGGCTTGTATACTACGACAGCGAAACCGTTCGCTGTCTTTTCTGTATGTACCGGACGAATAGGAATGACATGGGTAATATGTCTGGTGAATTCGCCGTTGCTACTCTCAGGCGTATTTCATATTTTATCAGGAGAAGGAAATTCATGATCGCCCGGTAATTTCATCATGGGTGTTTTTTGAACAAGGACTTACTCTTCAAGAAAGGATGGACAACCAGGATGAGCGAAATCTTGCATAAAATAAAAACCAAGACGGCAACGGTGGCCGTGATCGGTCTTGGTTACGTCGGACTATCTGTGGCAGTGGAGGCGGCAAGAGCCAATTACAGGGTGTACGGAATTGACATTGATAAGAATAAAACGGAACAGCTGCAACGCGGAAAATCGTATGTTACGGATATAAAGGATGAAGATATCGATTCTTTGATCCATCAGCGCCTGTATGCCGTTCATGAGTTTTCAGCGCTGGCTGAGGCAGATATCATCGTTATTTGCTTGCCCACCCCGCTTAACATCAACAGAGATCCTGACGTTTCCATGATTCGGTCAGCGGTTGATTCCATCATCCGGTATGCTTCGAGAGATACGCTCATTATTTTGGAAAGCACCACCTATCCCGGAACGACCGAAGAATTAATTAAGAATGTGATTGAAGCCAATAAGCCATGGGAAGTGGGCAAGGATGTTTTTGTATGTTATTCTCCGGAAAGAGTGGACCCTGGAAACCGTAAATTCAATGTGAAAAACACACCTAAAATCTTAGGTGGAATCACGGAGGAATGTGCACATCTCGGCATTCAATTTTACCGTTCTTTTTTGGATAACGTGATTCCCGTAAGCTCAACGGCAGCGGCCGAGATGGTTAAGCTGCTCGAAAACACGTTTCGAAGCGTAAACATTGCGCTCGTGAACGAGCTGACGCTCATGTGTGACCGAATGGGGATTAACATCTGGGAAGTGATCGACGCTGCTTCGACCAAGCCGTTTGGTTACATCCCCTTTTTCCCGGGGCCGGGGATCGGCGGCCACTGCATCCCGATCGATCCGACCTATCTGTCATGGAGAGCTAAAAAGTTCGGCTTCTATAACAAATTTATTGAATTGACCAGCGATATCAACAGCAATATGCCCCGCTATGTCATATCGCAGATTACCGACATACTCAATGACCATGAAAAGCCGCTAAAAAACTCCAACATTATATTGATCGGCATGGCTTATAAAAAGGATGTCAACGATATGCGGGAATCGCCGTCACTGGAAGTGTTCAGGCTTCTACAGCAGAAGGGGGCTGCGGTAACCTATTATGACCCGCTCATTCCATGGTTTATGGACAACGGCCACAGGATATCCTCCATAGAACTTTTGCCGGATCTGATTGCCTCCGCCGACCTGGTCGTTATTACTACCGATCATAGTACGATCGATTACCGATTTATTGCTGAGCATGCCGCTTTGCTGTATGACACGAAAAATGTGACCCGGTCGATTAAAGGAAACATCGTCTTGCTCGGCGGACATAAGCGATTGGAGAAGAGCTCATCCCCGATTGTGTCGATCAAAGATAACGGGGAAGGGAGGGAAGGGATTGATTGATGTTGTCATTTGTGTGCATAACGGTTTGAACGCAGTAAAACAATGCTTGAGCTCCATTCAAAATAACACGACACAAGAAATTAATTTAATTATCATAGATGATGGAAGCGATCAAACCACAAAGCGATATCTGGAACAGTACACACGACAATTTCACCATAAATTAATTCGACACGATAAACCGCAAGGCTATACGGCTTCAGCGAATCAAGGATTAAAACAGTCAACATCACGATACTGCGTCCTCCTCAACAGCGATACGATCGTAACCAGTCAGTGGTTGGAAAGGCTGACGGAAACCATGGAATCCGATCGCAGGATCGGTATCGTCGGTCCGCTGTCAAATGCAGCCAGCTGGCAATCCATTCCCCATCGGGACTGGAACCGTAATGGATTGGAGCCCAACTTGACGATCGAACAAATGGCCGAGCTTGTCTATCAAGCCTCGGATAAGATTTTTCCGAGAGTCATGTTTTTGAACGGCTTCTGTTTAATGATCAAGAAAGAAGTGTTAGACAAAATCGGATATTTTGATGAGAAGAACTTTCCGGTAGGTTACGGGGAAGAAGATGATTATTGCCTTCGCGCCCGGGCTGCCAACTTTAAATTAAAGGTTGCCACCCATTGTTATATCTATCATCAAAAGTCGGCAAGTTTTGGAACCGATAGAAGAAAGAAATTAGTGCAGAATGGAAAAGCTGCTCTCTATCGCAAGCATGGCGAGGAAAGGGTTCAACGATCGATACAAAAAATGGCCGTCCATCAATCGCTCAGAGAAACAAGGGCAAAATTAAAGTGGCTCTTAGCGTGCAGACGACAAATCATCACAAGTAATCAACGAAAAAACGTAGTATACACAGCGATAACCGGCAATTACGATAAGCTGCAGGATCCTTTACAAATGAGCAAGCATTGTGATTACTATTGTTTTACGGATAATCCGAAATTAAAGTCCGGAACCTGGAAAATGATTAAGTTAGATAAAATATTCGCTGATTCGGCCCGTCAAGCTAGATGGGTAAAAGTTATGCCACACTTATTATTCCCGACCTACAAACACAGTGTTTGGGTTGACGGGAATATCAGAATCGTCGGAGATATCGATCGGTTTATTGAAAAATATAGCGCCTCACCGCTCGTGTTCTACAAACATTCACATCGGAATTGTATTTATAAAGAAGCTGAGGCTTGCATTGCCTTGGGGAAGGATAACAAAGAAGTCATACTAAAACAAGTAGCCTTGTATAAGAATGCGGGATATCCGAGGGATAATGGACTGATTGAGTCCGGCGTGATCCTAAGACGCCATAATGATCCTATCGTTATGGGAGCAATGACCACATGGTGGAGACAAATTATAAGTTATAGTAAAAGAGACCAGATCAGTTTTAATTACGTGGCCTGGAAGAACAAGGTTCCTTTTACGGCGATCAATGGCAATATCCGTAATAATGAATTTTTTAATTGGAGCAAGCACCATAAGAAGCCGGTTATGAAAAGATTGAAACGCTAATATGTAACTTAGGGGCTGTTGTCGTACAACGGCCCCTTCGGTATTCCCTTATTTAATGCCGCCCAACTCCTTGCTTATCATGTCATCCTTCGCTAGTTCGTCTGATACAATCTCTTGTACTTTGGTACTCTTCAGCGGAAGTTTCATTTGCCTGATCGATCCGCCGAGGTAGAAGTGGAGGCTGTGAGGAAATATCGCATCTATATAGTAGAGTTCTTTATAAGACTTCCCTTCAGGAAATCTCGTAAAGTACTCTTTATAGTGGGAAGATAACACGACCCTCGGTAATAAATAACGGATATCCTTGATGGGAGAGTCAATTCTTGAATGCTCCAGATCAATGATCCATAAATCTCCTGATGGCGTTTTTATTACGTTTAAATGGGTTAAATCCCCATGTACAAGCCATCTCCTATTGTTTAGGGATGTGAGATGATCAGCGAGGAGGGGGGCTCTTCGGGAAGAAACTCTTATACATTTCTCAGCTAATTGTAAACAGGGTTGAATATACGGCAAGGAGTACTGGTCTTTCCATTTCATCAAATCTTTTAATTTTAATTGATATTCAGATATCCATCTGTTTATTCCATTCTTCAAGGCGCTCGGTTTTTGATTGGATGAGAGTGAACTTGGCCATGTAGCGTTTTGATGAAAATCCCCAATGACCTTTACGCGGTCAATTATCGATGCAGAACCGCCAGAAATATATCTAGATAAATAATAACGATGCTTACCATGCTTCGTACATAGTTTCCGTTGATTCGTGGCGATTACCTCCGGAACCTTCAACCCCTGTTGGGATAGCTCGTATTGTAGAGTGATAGAAGGGGTGAAGGTTTTGCTTGATCTGTAATCCGACTTAAGGATATAGGTTTCTTTGTTATCGATTACCTTCCACACCGCTTTATCCGGTTCGTCCTGAATCCATTCGATTTTCGGCTTTTTGATGTCATAATGCTGGTTAAGAACCAACGCTGCCTCTTGAATAGTAGGCATGCTATCACTCTCCATTCCAGATAATAGGTCATCATCTATTACAGGTTCTATGGTATGTCGAGCAGGCCTTGAAAAAGAGACTTCCAATTTTTCGCACACTGTTTGACCGTAAAGTTCTTGGCCACGGCCTTTGCGGCCTTTTGTGAAATTTTTTTTCGAAGTTTGGGATTGTCGATCATTTCTCGAATTCCGACGTACCAGCCCTGCTCTGTTTGAGGAACAAAATAACCCGTTTTTTTGTGGAATACGCAATCACGGTATATGGGGGATAATGAATAAATGCCGGGAATGCGGCAGGCAGCATAGTCGCGGAACTTCACATTGCTTTTGCAGCGGTAGAACAGACCATCATCCATGGGTGCAAGACCGATATCCCAATTGGCCCGATACAGCTGCTGCATGAACTGGCTGTAATTTTCATTATGTTTCCAATGGGAGATATTAGGATGCCCCTTCAATTCTTCAGGACAGTACCCGTAGAACTCCAGTCTAACAAAATCTCCGTATTCCTTAAGTATGCGCTGCAATGCAGGAATAACCGGGCGGAAAGAACTTTCCTTTTTGGCACCTTCATATCCGATCACGAGTCGATCTTCCTTTTTCGGACTGTTGGACAATTGTGTATAGGAAACATCAATGCTTCCTGGAAAATAGACCACTTTAGGAGTGAAGTGCATCTTAATCACATCGCGAAAGACGGGTGATTCTACTTTGACTGCGTGTACGTTCTTTAGAAAGTAAGTATAGGTTTCTTTATAAGCGGGTTTTGAGTATATTTGGCCAAGACGGGTGGTTTGAGGAATCGCGAGAAAATGGTCGTCAATGACGTATACGGTCTTCTTTCCCTCACGGTGTGCCCATTCTAAACATTGGAGCGCTGCAGGCTCAATGCTTCTCAGAAACAAAATAATATCATATGAAGAAATGATAGATCGGGTTACTTGCTTATGTGGAAGGATCTTGAAACTGCAGTATCCTTGTCCTTCCAGATAACGGAGAGGGGGAAGAAGAATGATTTGGTATGATGCGGTTTCCTCTGAGCCGACCACAAGAATTTTTCTCATCAAATGACCTCCAAACCATCATGTTTACGGGATGCCCTTGCGGGTAACTCAGTTGAAAAATAGTGCTTGCCCTCACGAGGAGAGCAAGCGTAAAAGCCTTACATACACTAGGAATTTAGAACAAGTTATTATCTGTACCTGTTACGGAGATTTGAGTTGGCGTGTTACCGGTGAACCGATTTCCGAATGCGGTGTTTTCATCGCCGGAAATGAGGAGTCCAAAATTCTGGTTGAACTCCATTTCGTTGAATTCCACACTGTTAAAATCGGTGGCAATTGCGATACCGGTTTGAGTGTTACGATTCGAATCGTTGGCTCCAAGATATCCGTTATCGCCGGTTGTGATCGAAACACCGGTACCTGTGTTGTTTTCCACGTTATTGCGTATCAGCACGTTGTTTGCTGCTGCAACGGTGATTCCGCTTATTCCGTTTTGCGTGACCGTGTTGCCGAATAACAGATTGTTCGCTGCGGTGCTCGAGATGCCGATTGTGCCGTTTTGAGAGACAGTATTACCAATAGCCGCATTATTGGCGCCGGCCAACAAAATACCCACACTTGTATTGCTGAAGAATACATTCTGTACGATCCAGCTGTCGGTGCTTACTACGTTGATTCCTGCAACGCCGCCTGCATCTTGAACACTGTTTCTCCAGGCTACATGTCCGGTACCGGCCGCTAAATCAATACCAATACCAAGCGTGTTGTTAATGGTATTGCCAATGATGCGGTGATTGGTACCAGCGGTAACATCAATCGCATCGGCCGTGTAGTTTTGAATGGAGAATCCGTTAATTTCAACCCCCGTAGCTGCTGTGACAATGAACGCACTTGCGGCAGCGTTGAGTCCTTGGCGTATCGCCGCACCTTCATTTTTAGCTATAACTTTTACGTTGGAAGTCGCTACAGTCACCGCCGGCTCAGGATACGTTCCATCATTAACCAATACGACGTCACCAGCGACAGCTGAAGCTACCGCAGTTGCAATTGGCGTCCCTGTAGGTGAAGGGAAGACCGAAATAATGGCCATCACGTCTACCTCCTCATATAGAATTGATTAAGGTTTTTTGTATTCTTAATCTAGTAACAGTTAATGCAATGGGAGAGATGAATGTAAAGGCAGATGGATGAGATGAAACGCACATTTTTGAGAGGTTGGAAGAACAGATAGATTAAAACCTACGTTCCCGCTGCCAAAGCCGACCAAGTGTAAAACCCTCCGCTCTATGCACAGTTGGAGGGTTTTCTTCATAAAACGTATATACAAATAAGATGATGTGATTTTATCGCCGAACCTGCCCGCGAATTTCACCATTCGGATTTTGGATCGTATGAACGTTCACATAGGCATTGCCACGCTCGAATTCACGGATCAGATCTCGAATCGTTCTGTCTTGCAGAGGACCGATCAAATCCTGATTCGTCAGGACACCCTGAATAATCCCGCGTCTTACGGTTATACCGAATTTTGACGGACCGAACAGGAATGCGACAATGGGGCCGTTTTGTCCGACTCTTCCGAGATGGATATGAGCTTGGGTCACTTGGCTGATATTTCGAATAACAAGTCTGAATCTTAGCTGAGTGCCTGTGTTGTTGAGCTGAAAAACAATATTCCCCGTGGCCCGCGTTCTAACGGCGGGTACCTCGTTTCTGCCTAATAATGTTGCCCTGAATGTTCTGATAGGTCTTCACTTCCTTTCTTTTTGATGTTCTAGTTTATTCGATATCGATAGAGTTGGTATGTTTATTGGTCCATCCGCTCAACCCAATTTTATTCGGTGTAAGGTACGAACGCCGTTACAGTAAATAAACCTATACATAAAATGAGGAGGAAGTGTCCTTAATCCCAACTTGGCAGGTGAGAAACATGTCGAAACGAAGTCCTGCGAGTCCCGTTAACAGAAAAAAGAGGGGAAGATCCCTGTCCCGGATCATAAATGCCCAGTCTCCGAAGGTATCCGTCATCATTCCTGCCATGAACGAAGCGAAGACCATTGCGGCAGTCATTCGGCAAGCCAGCCAAGTGCACTCCGCCACAGAGGTTATCGTTGTTGCTAATGGTTCAACGGACGGTACGGCAGATATTGCTCAGAGCATCGGAGCGAGGGTGATCCACTTGCCCTTTCCGCTTGGTCATGACGTGGGACGAAGTATCGGCGCTGCAGCGGCTAGAGGAGACATCTTGCTGTTTACCGATGCAGACATCGTAATAAAAACAAGTGATTTGACCCCTTTAACGAAAGCTGTGGAAGAGGGGGTGGACGTGGCTTTGAACAAGTATTTGGGTCCGATCGATAAGCATCACGTTCACAGCGTTATCCTCGCTAAGCATACGTTAAACATTTTGGTATCCAATCCCGATTTGAAAGGAGCTTCACTGACAACCATTCCACATGCAATGAGCCGAAAAGCAGTATATTTGATTGGTATCGACAATTTGGCCGTTCCTCCGAAAGCTCAAGCAATGGCTATTTATAATGGTTTGAAAGTACGCGGGATCCATTACGTGGATGTAGGAAAAAGAAATCCCCGGAGGGGTAGAACCAGAGGGAATGATCCCCTTGAAACCCTGATTGTGGGGGACCATTTGGAGGCAATAAATTGGTTAATCTCTCAATCCGGCATGCGGGGAAATCGATCGGATCTCGCACGAAAAAGAGAAAGCGTGTGGTGATGAGATGGTGCGAAGAAAGCGGAGACGAGGTATGATACCCGCCTCAAGTTCTTTAAGGAGAGCAATGAAACGCATAAATAAAAGAGCAAGGACCAAGAGAAAACGGAGCGGTCATAAATTGGGGGCTCTTATTTTCAAGAATCGCCGGATTTCAAACGGAGCGGTCGACAATTGGAATGAGAGAGCTTATGCTGCCGGTTATCAGCAAGCGGCCCATGAAGTTTCAACAACGGCGGATACACCCCCACATATCAAAGTGAACGAGAGCTGGAATCGCTGGTACCATTCAGTCAAACCACTGCCATGGACGGTTTATCACGCGGCGGCATCAAAATTTGTGGAAGGACACAGCAAGCATACTGGAGTATATCTTGGAAATGCAGTACTTCTGCCAACGGATAAAAGAGTAGCGGCGATCGTCCTGGTGATGAACGAGAAAGATACGATTATAAAATTGCTGGAGCAGCTTCATCGGCTGCCGCTTCATGAAATCATATTTGTGGTGAACGGATCAACCGATGAAAGCTTTGAAATGATCCGAAACCAATCGAGAGCCATTATTGTGCACTATAAACAGGCTTTGGGACACGATGTTGGCAGAGCGGTCGGGGCGAAGTTAGCCGATTCTGACATTCTGCTGTTCCTTGATGGAGATGTTCCGATATTAGCCGAGCATCTCGTACCTTTCATTGATGCCATTGAACAGGGTAGTGATATTGCCTTAAATAATATTTCTCCATGGATCGGGATGTTTTCCGAAAGAGATTACGTAACAACGGTTAAGGAGTTTATTAATCGATCCATGGGCAGGGCGGATCTCGAAGCCAATTCGCTTACAGCGGTACCTCACGCGATGAGGAAGGAAGCTGCCCAGATCATCGGATACGCCAATTTATCTGTCCCACCGAAAGCGCAAGTCATCGCCCTTGAAAAGGGTTTAAAAATAAACGCACCGGCCAGTGTAGACGTTATTACAAAAAATCGGCTCCGAGCTCGAAATGTCGGACAACAAAACGCGGTTTCCGACTTGATCATTGGAGACCACATCGAAGCTCTCAAGACGGTATTCGACTTAAAGGGGCCGCGGCTATCTTTTATGGATCAGATTAGACAAAGGCAGCTAACCAAGGTTTAGAAGGTGGTAGCTATGAATAAAACAAGTATCATTATTCCGACTTTCAATGGCAGGGATCTGCTAAAGGATTGTATTTATTCGATTAAACGCCATACGAATGAGCCTTATGAGATCATCGTTGTTGATAATGGTTCCTCCGACGGTACCGTTGATATCTGCCGTCAGGAGGGGATTACCTTCATTTCATTGGCAAATAACATTGGCTTTCCAGCCGCATGCAACAAGGGTTTGAAAATTGCAACCGGCGATACGCTGCTTCTGCTGAATAATGACGTCATCGTCACCCGCAACTGGTTGCAGAATATGTTGAATTGCTTGAACAGCGAAACCAATATCGGGATCGTCGGGCCGCTTACCAATTATGCGAGCGGGAAACAACAGATCGATATGCCATATACCAGCTTAGAGGAGATGTCGAACCAGCTGAATGAGCCGGATGCCAGTAAGTGGCTTCAAGTGGATCGAATCGTGGGCTTATGTTTCCTGTTTAAACGGGAATTGATGGATCGGATCGGACTGCTGGACGAACGTTATTCACCAGGTCATTTTGAAGACGATGACTATTGTTATCGGGCCAGGAATGCGGGATATACGTTCAGGATTGCGGGCGATGTTTTCGTTTTTCATCATGGGAGTGCCAGCTTTGCCAAGCAGGACATGAGTCAAGTGAAGCATCTTATCGATACTAACAAACAAAAATTCATGGATAAATGGGGCGTCGATCCAACGATCTATGTATAATCATCTATTTTGCGAAAGGAAGGATTATATGAAGGGCGTCATTCTGGCAGGAGGTACGGGTACCCGGCTTTATCCACTGACCAAAGTCATAAACAAACATCTGCTGCCTGTCGGGAAAGTTCCGATGATATGTCACGGAATCGAGAAATTCAAAAAAGCGGGCATTGAGGAAATTCTCATCGTGATCGGCAAGCAATCGGCTGGCCTGTATACAGACCTGATCGGCAGCGGAGAAGAATGGGGGGTAAGCGTCACATTTAAAATCCAGGAAGAAGCCGGGGGGATTGCCCAAGCATTATACCTTGCCGAACCGTTCATAACACCGGGCGAAAAGTTCGTTGTGCTTCTTGGCGATAATCTGTTTGAGGATCATCTAATCACCTTTGTGCAAGCTTTTGAAAAACAGGCCGCTGGAGCGCGCGTACTTCTGAAGAAAGTTCTTGATCCGAAGAGATACGGTGTTCCCGTCTTGGAGAAAAACAACATCGTTTTGATCGAAGAGAAACCGGAGGAGCCTAAATCCGATTATTGCGTAACCGGTATTTATATGTATGATTCGACGGTGTTTGAAACGATCCGAACCATAAAACCATCGGCACGAGGCGAATTGGAAATTACCGACGTGAATAATGTGTATGCATCGAAGGGGCAGCTTACCTATGACATATTAGACGGATGGTGGACGGACGCCGGAACCTTCCAGTCCTTGTACCAAGCCAGCGGCCGATTGTGGTGAACCCTATTTCGGGAATGAATAAATCCGGAGGCCTGACCGCATGAGAACAATGAATGAGCATTTGCTGCTTCAGGGGGGAGAGCAATCCGCCCAGTTGGAAGGATACAGAAAAGGTTATTCAGTGGGACGGAGAGAGGGATACAGGCTCGGTTTTTCCGATGCGGTAATAAGGTCCTTACCCAAGGAAGAGGAGCAGGTCCGCGATCTCCGTATTCTTTATGTCACTGCAGGCATTGGCGTTCCGTATCCTGCGCTGGATCAGGCGGTGACTGACGCATTAAAGGGACTGGTTCGAAGTCTCTTGGTCGCGAGCCCTTCAGAAGATATCGTCCATTTGGCTAAGAAATTCCAGCCGGACCTAGTACTTGCTTTAAACGGTGTCGTTTTGGAAGCCGATTCGCTCAAAGCGCTCCGGGATAGCGGATTTAAAACGGCCATTTGGTTTACGGACGACCCGTACTATACGGACTGGACGGTTTCCATCGCTCCCCGTTACGATTATATTTTTACGCTAGAATCCAACTGCGTGTCATTTTATCGCGATCTAGGTTGTCAGCATGTGTATCACTTGCCTTTTGCAGTCAATCCGAACGTATTTTATCCGAAGCATGTGCCGACCTCCAATCAGACCGATATTTGTTTTATCGGAACGGCCTATTGGAACAGAGTGGAGTTAATGGATCATCTGGCCCCGATATTGAATAATAAAAAAGTCGTCATTTCCGGATGGTGGTGGGACCGGATGAAACATTACGCCCAGCTGTCCGACAAGATTAAGCTCGGCGATTGGATGACGCCGGAGGACACGGCAACGTACTACAATGGAGCCAAGATCGTCATCAACCATCACCGTTCATCCGATGACGATACAATCAACGCCAACAGCAGAAAGGTAAAGGCGCTTTCCGTCAATCCCCGCACGTTTGAAATATCCGGCTGCGGCACGCTTCAGTTATCGGATATCCGCCACGATATGGATCAGTTATATTCCCCTGGTACGGAAATAGAAACCTACGGCTCTTATGATGAACTGATGGATAAAATCGACTATTACTTGCGTCATGAGGAAGAGCGACAGCGAATTGCTTTAAATGGCTTGATAAGAACAAGAAAGGATCATACCTACCATAAACGATTGAGTACGATGCTTCGTATCATTTTTCCTTGAGTCAAGCCAAATTGGATTGTTATACCCGTTTCCTAATGAGTTCCAAAGAATATATTGTGCGTAAGACGGGGTGATCATCATACGGCAGCACTTAGAGAAAAGAAGACACAGGCCGGTAAAGAGGCGACATAAGCGAAAAGTTATTCTTCAGAGAACAAAAGGCCAAACGCCAAGCGACTGTACCCAGAAATTGCTGGAGCAAGCGGCAGCTTCGTTTAATGAAGGCTTTGATACCGGCTACGACCAGGCGATGATGAGGTCGCGGCATTCGGAACCCGAAACGATGGCAAAACCAAGCTCGGGAGAGGAGTACGCGAAGGGATTATATGAAGGAGGAGAAGGGATCGTGGACTCGATACTCCCGGAGCTAGAGATTCTTCCTGAAATTTCGGTTCGCCAGATTATCGAAGCTGGTATGGAACAAATGAGTTCTCAATATTATCGTCTTCTAAGCGCGGCGGAGGTTGCAAGGAGGCTTAACGAAGCTTTGGATTCAAGCTCCCCGTTGTCCGTTATCCGCTTAGGGGATGGGGAGCTGCTTACGCTTGCGCAGGAGTTGGTTTTGAACACGGACGAAGTGCGTAAAGAAGGACATTTTTTAAGTTATGCCGGTGTTCGTTTACCTGATCTAAAAGCAAGAGATATGTTGGCAGCCTCCGTGAGAAAGGCCGATATCGTTGGCATTCCCAAACTAAGATTGCCGAACTTTCAACCTCTGGGCTTTTCGGTTTTTAAAGCGCATGGCATTGATTATCGAAAGTTGCAACTAACGTTATCGACGGTCAACTATGCATTGCATTTGGAAGGTTTACTGGGAGGGACCCTAGCAGGACGTCGAGTTCTCGTGGTGGGCAATTCCGCTCCCGGTCTTTCACGGGTGCTGTCGGGCCGCGGAATCGAGGTGGCGGGCACGGTTTCTCCCGTGGAAGGAATCCACGATATTCCCAGAATCATGGATGAAATTCGAGGGCATTCATTCGACATCGCGCTGGTGGGCGCCGGCATTCCGGCTGTTATCATTACAGAGCGAATTGCCTCCGAGCTCGGAAAGGTCGCTGTCGATTTCGGACATCTGGCTGATTCCTTAGCAAGCGGGGAAGCAACCTTATGAACCGCATCAGCCATCATAAAACGGACGGTTACAACGACGGGTTTAACAAAGGCTTCCATTCCGGCTACAAGGATGGATACAGCCGGGGGCGGCATATGGGAATATCCCAATTCAGGAATGTTTTTGAGGGTACAAGTATCATTATACCGACCTATAATCAGCTTCCTTATTTAAAAGAATGCATTGAAAGTATCGCCCAATATACCGGCACGCCGTATGAACTCATTATTATTGATAATGCATCCGATGACGGAACTGCGGAATTCCTCAAATCTTCCCAAGGGCTTCGCTTTCGAATCAATGAAGAAAATTTAGGCTTTGCAGGAGCTGTAAATCAGGGACTGATGATGGCAAAAGGAACAACGTTGATGATCTTAAATAATGATTCCGTTGTAACGACCAACTGGCTCTCGAATTTGCTCGTCTGTCTGCACAGCGACCCGCAGTTCGGGATTGTCGGTCCGGTGACAAATTATATCAGCGGAGAGCAACTTATTCATGTCAGCTACCACGATATCGCCGAGATGCAGCAATTCTCCAAATCATACAATCACACTAATGCCCACAGCTGGACCGTTACAGAACGCTTGACAGGTTTTTGCATGTTGATCCGACGTGATGATTTTTACCGATTGGGTTTTTTTGACGAGGGCTTTGAGATCGGCAACTGTGAAGATGACGATTATGGGCTGCGTGCCCGTCTTCTTGGAATGCAGCTCATTATCGCCAAGGATACGTTTATTCACCATTATGGCAGCGTCAGCATGAAGACGTTAAATTCCAGATTCGAACAAGTGTATGCGAATAATCTTACTTTCTACTCCAGCAAGTGGGAAGATCCTCATGAGATGTTGTCCCTGAAGTGGCAGCGGAGCTTAAACCGGGACATGAAGCTGCGGACCGTTGATATGTATCCGACGTGTGTCTTCGTGACAGGGGCAGACTCGGTAATCTATTGGATTGAGAACGGAATCCGGCGTCCGATTCATGGAGCCGTCGGCATTCAGGCAGTACGGGTTTCACAGGTTGATCTCCGCTGCTGGCCGCTCGGGGATCCCATGGCTGCGGAGGAAGCCGTTGGGCGTATGAGGACTGTGTATTTTCCATCCACGGAATCTTGGGAGCAAGAAGGCAAACTGATCAAGCATAAGAACGGCAGCGTTTATCAGTATAAGGGGAATCGGCTGCAGCGATTCATGAATCGGCTCGTCTTAGCGGCTTGGCGCCTTGATTTTTACGAGCCGCTGCTAGTGAACGAACACGAAATCCAGCAATATGGGGAGGAAATTCCAATCATTTCTCCTCCGGTGATTAAGGCGGATAACATTTAATTAAAGAGAAAAGGGTGAGACGGATGAGAGCAAGGAAAAAAAATGGCGGTGCTGCGTTGAAGAGAAAAGGAATCCGTGGAAGAGGCTTAAGAGGGAAGGGGGCGAATCGAGTTTTTGGGGGAAAGAGAAGAAAAGGTCCAGGAAGAATAGCTCCGAGACAAACGGCTGCCGAATACAATCAATCCTATGATGCGGGGTTTGATAAAGCGTATAACGAAGGATTTAACGTTGGTTATGCGGAGGGTATGGAGGCCGGTCATCAAGAAGCTTATAAAGGAGAAGGATAAGATGGCTTTAAGAAAAAAAATAAGGCCTCGAAAGCGAGCTGGAAAACGAAAACACCATCCTGTTCGTCTTAGCGCATATCAAAAGGGCAGTTTAGACGGTTTCCAGCGGGGAAAAGAGGAAGGGCTCGCTCAAGGGCGCGCCGATGCTCAGAAAAGGTCCCAAACCGCTGTTGCCGTCATCGAGACGGCTCTGCCCAAGATGGACGTTCTGGTTATCGCGGCAGGCATGATACCGTCGCTTGAAATCGGCGTTATCCAGCCCCTCCAAACGCTGAATAAACAAGAGAACCTGCAATTCGACGTGAAACTGGAAACCGACGTGACCCACGAAATGATTGCGGCCGCGAACACGATTGTATTCGTTCGCAATGTGGAACCGGCGGCCTATGCATTACTAGAGCTGGCCCATCAGCTGAATAAAAGGACGGTCTATGTTATTGACGATAATTTCCTGGAGATTCAGCCAACAACTCCGGTGGGCGAATATTATAATGATCCGATCCGTCGAGAGACGTTTATTAAGTTTTTGAAAAACACGCAAATCATTAAAGTCGATGCACCTGATCTCGGCACCTATATTCATGAGCGGTACAATAGACACGTGATTTACTTCCCTGCCAGCATCGATTTTGAGTGGCTGGACCAGAACGAGAAGGCGGATAAGGATCAGGGGCAAGTGGTCATCGGTTATGCAGGAGGGGACAAAGAGGAAGATTTCGTGCCCGTCATTTCAGCGTTGAACAAAATTTTGGATTATTATGGAGGATTCGTGAGATTAGAATTTTACGGCTATCTTCCGCCTTCGCTGGCTGATCATCCAAGCGTCAAATATGAAGGCGGGGGGATGGAATACAAGGAGTTTTTGAAAAAGCTTAATAAGAGCAACTGGAACATCGGGATTGCGCCGCTTGCCAACAATTCATTTAACAAGGGGAAAACGAATACCAAATTCCGTGAATACGGTGCCTGCGGCATTCCGGGCATATACTCGAAGTCTCCTGTTTATACGCATTGGGTCGAGCAGGGCGAAACCGGCTACTTGGTTGAGCATACCGAGCAGCATTGGTATGAGGGAATCAAGGCCATGATTGAAGATCCGACGATGCGGCAGAGAATCAAGGAGAATGCGCATAGGTCAGCCCGGCAGCATTTTTCGCTTCAGACATGCATCGATAATTGGAAGAGATATATCTTCAAAACGTAAAATCGGGGGAGAGAGCGGGAACATGGGGAAAAGAGGGAAAAGAGGGGATATAAACGTACTCATCGTCGGATCGGAAAAAATCGCATCCTATAAAATCGGCATTGAGCAGCCCCTCCGCCATCTGGAGAAGATGGGAGTTTGCGACTTTGACGTCAGATCCGATGATGAGATGGACAGATCAAGGCTGGCTGTAGCGGATATCGTCCTCTTCTTCCGAACGGTTCAGCCCGAAGCTTATAAGTATCTGGAGATGGCCCGGGAGATGGGAAAAAAGACGGTGTACGTGATCGACGACCATTTTATCGCGATGTCTCCGGGTTCGGATATGGGACGATATTATCATGATTCTTCACGAAGAAAGACGTATGTTAAATTTCTGAAAAACGCCCAAAGCGTAAAGGTTGCTTCCAGTTTTTTTGCCAAACATCTTGAAACGCATTTTAGTCCCCAAAAAATAATCTATTTTCCGGGAAGCGTTGATTTCTCCGTTTTTTCCGGTTTGAAAAAGAACCGTAAAGAAGAAGGGAAAGTCGTAATCGGGTATGAAGGCGGAAAAAAACAAGTGGCTTTTGAACCTGTTATCGGGGCATTGAACAAAATCATTGGGAAGTACGGGGATAAACTCAGAATCGAGTTCTGCGGGTATGTTCCCGATGAACTCAGGGAGAAGCCGCAGGTGTTTACGGAATCCTACGATGAGAACTATAAAAACTTTCTGAAGCGCCTTTACCGTTCCAACTGGGATATCGGGTTAGCGCCGTTGGAGCGAACGCTGCTGCATGATTGCAAGAGCAATAACAAATTTCGCGAATATTCCGCTTGCAGGATTCCGGGTATATATTCTTCTTCTCCGGCTTACGAGGAATGGGTTGCCGGGAAGGAAAACGGCCTGATTGTATCCGGTGAGAGCGATGATTGGTACGAAGCCATGGTCCAACTGATCGAACAGCCGGAACTACGGCAGAGCATCGCGGAGCGTGCGGAACAAGTAGCATGGGCGAATTTTTCAGTGGAAGCTTGCGCCGAACGATGGCGTTCACAAATTCTAATGTCGGAATAACGTGGGATTATGAAAGGAGAGGTTCACTTGGACCATAAGCTGATACCCGTTCTTCAACCGAGTATAGGTCAAGAGGAGATCGACGCTGTAGCAGATGTTTTACGGTCAGGATGGCTTGGACTTGGCCCCAAAACGGAACAGTTCGAGCAGGAATTTGCCAAGTATGTCGGCAGCCGTTTCGCGGTTGCGCTCAATTCTGGTACGGCCGCGCTCCATCTGGCCATGGACATTTTGGGTATTGGGCCGGGTGACGAGGTCATCGTGCCTTCCATCACGTTCATATCCACAGTCCATGCGGTTAGCTATGTGGGAGCAACGCCGGTTTTTGCGGATATTGAACCTGATACGATGAACATATCGCCGGAAGATATCAAGCGGAAGATAACAGATAAAACCAAGGCAATTATCGTCGTTCACATGGGCGGGCATCCCGGCGATATGGATACCATCCATGAGTTGGCGCATGCCAATGGAATCAAGGTAGTAGAAGATGCTGCGCATGCATGCGGCGCGGAATATAAAGGCAAAAAGATCGGCTCCGTCAGCGATATCACATGCTTCAGTTTTCATGCCGTCAAAAATTTAACGAGTGGTGAAGGCGGCGCAATTACCTGCAATACCGAGTGGATGAACCGTAAGCTGCGTGAGAAGAGGTGGGTAGGCATTTCCCGCGATACGTGGATACGGTCGTCACATGAGAAGGTGTATGCATGGCAGTATTTCGTTGATGACGTAGGATACAAATATCATATGAACGACATGCAGGCTGCCATCGGGCTCGTTCAGTTAAATAAGCTGAGCCAATTGAACGGAAGACGAAAAGAAATAGCGGCTCGTTACCAATCCGAACTGAAGGATTTGGAATGGCTGGAACTTCCTCGTGAACAGCCGTATGCTCAAAGCTCCTGGCATTTGTTCCAGGTTAAATTCAGCAAGGAAAGCCAGAGGGACCGTATGATTGGACACTTGCAGGAACACAATATCGCGACGGGCGTCCATTATTATCCGTGCCATCTGCATCCGAGCTACCTGCATCTCAAAGCGATCGTGCCGCTCTCCTCGGAGATCTGGAAAAGAATTCTGACCCTTCCTATTCATCCGAACATTACGGAGGAGGACTTGGATCGGATCATAACCCGTATAAGGGAGTTTAAGCCATGAGAAAACTGTTGGTTCTAGGTGCGGGAATCTCCCAGCTCCCATTAATTGAAACCGCGAAAAGAATGGGATTATACGTTATTGTTGTGAGCCGACAAGGAAACTATCCCGGGTTTGCCAAGGCAGACAAGGTTTACTACGAGGATACGACCCATATGGATAAGATTGTCGAAATCGCCCGGCATGAAGGAATTCATGGAATCTGTACAACGGGTACGGACGTGGCCGTCAAGTCGATCGGCAGAGTCGTGGATGAATTGGGAGTAAGCGGATTGAGTTACGAATCCGCTCTACTCTCCTCAAATAAATGGAAGATGAAACAGGCTTTTATGAAACATGGCGTACGAACGGCACGATTTCTGAAAGTCCAAACCTTGCAGGAAGCTTACAGCGCTTTCGAAGTATTGTCGCCCCCGCTTATCTTTAAGGCAGTGGACGGGGGAGCAAGCAAGGGCATTGTGAAGGTTGCCGATATGGCCCATGTGGAATACGCATTTGAAACCGTGCGCAAGGATACGAAACTGGATTTTTTCATTGTTGAAGAGTTTATTGAAGGAACCGAGTTCGGCGCACAGGCATTCGTCTACGATAACCAAATTCAATTCATCATGCCGCACGGGGATTTCGTCTTTTATGGGGATACCGGTGTTCCCATCGGTCACTATGTCCCATATGAATTGCCCGAAGAAGTGCAGCACGATCTGTTTTCCCAGTTGAAACAAAGTATCGAAGCGCTGGAATTAAATCATTGCGCAATCAATGCGGATTTTATTTTGAAAGACGGGCATGTGTATGTTCTTGAAATCGGAGGCAGAGCAGGAGCTACATGCTTGCCCGAACTGGTGTCCACTTTCTATGGATTCGATTACTATGAGCAGATCATCAAGGCTGCTCTCCGCATGAATCCGTCATTTCCCACTCAGAATTCACAGCCTTGTGCTTGTGAACTACTGATCTCCGACAAAGATGGGGATATCACGGGATTTGAGAACGGAAATGATCAGCATGAGAATATTATTCAAATATCATTTGATTATCATATAGGCGAGAAGGTAAATAAATTCAGGGTTGGCACTGACCGAATCGGCCAGATCATCGTGAAAGGGGACCGTTTGGAAGAAGTGCTGAGCCTGCTGGAAGAAGTTAAAGGGAAGATAAGAACCGATTTAGGTTAGAACTTATATATATCATTGCGAAATCCCGATCTGCAGCGGCGATCGGGATTTTTGCATGGGGGAGCGTATGCCTATATCCTAATTTGGGATTAGACATATAAATAATCGAGAGAGCAGCAACCGGACGTTTTCGGTAAAGCTCTCTCTAATCCATGTACCGGAGGCAGCAGATGAAAATCACGGATACAAAGCTCCAAGGCGTGAAACGGATTGAACCGGCCGTTCACCAAGACCATCGGGGATTTTTTATGGAAAGTTTCAATGATCGAGTTCTTAAAGGATGCGGCATTAACGACCATTTTATTCAGGACAATCACTCGATGTCACGTGAGGCAGGTGTTATTAGAGGGCTGCATTACCAACTGTCTCCCGAGGGACAGACGAAATTGATCCGCGTTGTAAGCGGGGCGATCTATGATTTGGTCGTTGATATTCGGTCGGGCTCCCCTACCTATGGACAATGGCAAGGTTTTATCTTATCCGCAGCCAATTTCATTCAGCTTCTCGTTCCCAAAGGGTTTGCCCATGGTTTCTGTACCCTTGTTCACGATACGGAGGTCATATACAAGGTCGATGCCTACTATTCGCCAGAGCATGATCGGGGAATAGCCTGGAACGATCCGGATCTCAATATCGATTGGCCTGTGAACAAAGCTGTTCTCTCTGAGAAAGATTCAAAACATCCTCGATTGGCTTTGGCAGAAAATAACTATATATACGGGGGGTGAGGTCGCATGAAGATCGTTGTCACAGGCGGTGCGGGATTTATAGGCAGTAACTTTATACGATATATACTGTCTCAACATCCGAATGACGAATTTATTAATGTGGATAAACTAACGTATGCCGGCAATTCAGGAAATCTGAGCGAGGTGCGGACGAATCCCAAATATCGTTTTGTGAAAGCGGATATCAGAGACCGGGCAGCTTTAGAACCCCTCTTTAAGGAGGGGGTTGATGCGGTCGTTAATTTTGCGGCTGAGTCCCATGTCGACCGCAGCATTTTGCAGCCTGAATTGTTTGTCTTGACGAATGTGGCAGGAACTCAGACGCTCCTCGATCTGTCGAGGCAATATGGAGTCGTCAAGTTTGTCCAGGTCTCTACTATAAAGTCTATGGCACGCTGGGAGCCACCGGCCTATTTACCGAAGAATCACCGCTTCAACCGAACAGTCCGTATTCTGCAAGCAAAGCAGGCGCCGATTTTGATGGTTCGAGCTTATTATGAGACGTTTGGATTACCGATCAATATCACGCGCTGTTCAAATAATTACGGCCCATATCAGTATCCAGAAAAGCTAATACCGCTTATCATTTACAATGCTTTGCATAACAAGCCCCTTCCGGTATACGGCGACGGTTTGAACGTTCGCGATTGTACGTGGAAGATCATTGTCGAGCTGTTGACCTGGTTTTGCGCCAGGGCGTCGACGGCGAATTATATAATATCGGAGGACATAATGAACGGAATAATTTGCAGGTTATTCGAACGATCCTGTCTGAACTGAACAACCCCGAAACCTTGATTCAGCATATCCAAGATCGTCCCGGACATGACCGCCGTTATGCGATAAATGCAGATAAGATAAGGAAGGAACTCGGTTGGGCTCCTCAATATCATTACGAAAGCGGCATTCGTGAGACGATTCGATGGTATCAGGAGAACATGGCTTGGGTGGAACAAGTGCTTGAAAAGTCAGCAGACAGCGGTCATTAAGAAGGACTTCTTTAATTGAATGATTAGTTAATGAAATGATCGCCGATGATTCCATCGGCGTTTTTTGTGCATAAATGGCTGTAGCGCATTTTTCTCCATGTTAAAACCTTTCAGCATACCACTTCTGCCGCAAGGTCATCCTATACGATGTTAACACACTCATTATAGAGATGGAGGATGAAACATGATTAAATCCAAGGCCTTCAACCTGACCGTCTCCGCGGCATTACTGCTTAGTATGGCTGCAGTAGCAGGATGCGGTAACGCCAATGACGGCAACACCACACGTACGAACAATGTGGACGGTGGCCGTGTCGGTGTGAAATCCGTGCGCAATAATAACCTGCAAGTGCGAAACACGCAGCAGCATGACCTGACGAACCTGAAGTACAGCAAAACGCTGTCCAAAAAAGTGTCGGATATCAGTGGCGTGGGACCTGCGCATGTTTTCGTGACGAATCACACTGCCTATGTTTCGCTGTCCAAAGATGGCGCAAACATAGGCAGTATTGACGGGCATGTCACAGGCTTAAGCACTCCAAACCGTTATACAGACGGCCGGACGACGACAGGCATGAACAGAACAAATGTTAGGAACCGTACGTTCGGAACTTCGAGCACGGGCAGCGTGGGCCTGCTGAACAACATAGCTAGGGGTACAGAACGTGTCGTGGGAAATACCACGCGTGCTGTAGAAAACACAACAGGGCTTGGTCGCACGGCTGATAACCGTGGTTTCGGCGTTAATGGAACGACAACCCATGGCGGATTTGGCGGCAGCAATTATAATACGTTAAACGGCACGCGCACGAACGGTCTTATGGGAACTAACGGCACGCGTACCAATACCTTTACCGGAACAAACGGCGCAACCAACGACACGTACATGGGAACAGGCATCAATGGCGTTCCTTATGGGACCTACAACAATAATATGGGCATCATGAGCAACAATCGTGAAGAAGTGCCTCAGCACCTTCGTCAGGAAATAACGAACAAAATTCGCAAAACCGCTCCACATATCAGTCAAGTATATGTTTCCGCAGATGAAGGATTTTATCAGCATGCCCTTCGTTTTGGAACGGATGGTCATGCAGCGAACACGGTTGGTACGCTTTCGCGTGATTTCGGCTCTTGGATCAACCGCGTTTTCCCGTTGAACCTTGGCGGCCGAAACGGCATGAACGACACCCGCGGCAACCTGATGAAGAACGATACGGACGACGGTTGGTTTGGCGGCAATCGAAACAGCCGGTAAAACCCTTATACCAAAAGGAGCTGCCCATTAGGATTGAAGTCATCCTAACTAAGGCAGCTCCTTTGCTTATTTGCAATGCGTGTTAAGGTAGCGGATTAATGCTTGCGTACTCCTTGAATCCAAACGCCTTGCAGCTCCAAGTCGCTGGAGAGCACCAGGACGTCGGCAAGTTTGCCGGACTCAAGGGATCCGGTGCAGTCATCGATGCCGATTTTTCTGGCGGGATTGAGGCTTCCGACCCGAGAGGCCTGCTCAATGCTCAAACCGACCTCTCGGACCAGCAGCTGGAATCCTTTGATCATCGTCAGCGTACTCCCAGCCAGGCTATCCCTGTTGCTCTTTAGCGTGGCGATGCCGTTCTCGACAACGACCGGCAAATCGCCAATCGTATATTCGCCGTCAGCCATTCCGGTAGCGGACATTGCATCGGTGATCAGAATCAGGTTGCCGTCCTGTTTCATGCGGGCCAGAATCCGAATGGCAGCCGGGTGAACATGGATGCCGTCGGCGATGATTTCGCAGCTTAGGCGATCATCGCCCAGCATCGCACCCACCACGCCAGGCTTGCGGTGATGCAGTCCTGTCATCGCATTAAACGTATGCACGCCATGGCTCAGTCCTGCCTCCACGGCGGCCTCCACTTCTTCGTAAGTGGCATCCGTATGACCCAGTGCGGCCACGATCCCGTGGCTGCTGAGCCAGGAGATGGCCTCCAGCGCTCCTTCGCGCTCCGGTGCCAGGGTCACCTGCCGGATCAGATCCGGGTATGTGGACACCCATTCTTCCAGCCAGTCGATATTGGCATGGACGATATGCTCCGGATTTTGTGCGCCTGGCCATTTCGGACTGATGAAAGGGCCTTCCAGATGTGCGCCTACCAGCTTGGTATAAGGCATGCCTTGGCTGCGGTACTCGTTAACTTCGCGAAGCACGTGGTCGATGGCTGCCTTCGGCGCCGTCATCGTGGTGGCGAGCATGGACGTGGTTCCCTGGGAGCTGTGGAACGACGTGATTTTATCCAGGACATCCTTGCTTGCATCCATGAAATCTTCGCCGTTGCCGCCGTGCACGTGGATATCAATAAATCCGGGAATAATGTAGCCGCCGGGTTGGTTGATCACTTCCGCTGCAGCCTGCTTAAGCTCGGCTGGGAGCCCGGAAACATCTCCGGCGTAAGCAATGTCCTCACCTTTGATCGCCAGCACGCCGTCTGCACAGAAGCCGTCTGGCGTCAAGACTTGACCGTACAACAATTGGACCGAATCTTTGCGTTCGCTGCTCATACCAGCAGTCTCCCTGCGCCTTGATCCAGAAGGACGACTACGTTCGGATGACATTGAAGCAGCGATGCCGGACACTCTGTGGTAATCGGCCCCGTCAATGCGCGGTGTACGATTTCCGCTTTATCCTCTCCTCGAACGAGCAGGAGAATTTGGCGGGCCTTCATGATGGTGGCAACGCCCATGGTAATCGCGTAGGTCGGGACATCGTCCAGGGTTGGGAAGAATCTTGCATTCGCGTTGCGTGTTTTTTCTTGCAGCTCAACCACATGGGTACCGCCGCTTAAGGATTCGCCAGGCTCGTTGAAACCGATATGTCCGTTATGTCCAAGGCCGAGGAGCTGAAGATCAACCGGCCCGTATTCTTCGAGCATTTTGTCGTAATTCAGGCATTCTGCTTCCGGATCGGCAGCATTGCCGTTCGGTACATGGGTGCGATCCATCTGGATGTCGACATGATTGAAGAACTTCTCATTCATGAAAGTGCGGTAGCTCTCGGGATGATTCTCCGGAAGGCCTACATATTCGTCCAGATTATATGTCGTGGTTTGGGCGAAGCTGACCAGTCCCTGACGGTTCATTTCAATCAGCTTGGCATAGAGCCCAACCGGCGTGCTTCCCGTAGCCAATCCTAGCGTGGCGCGCGGATTGGTGTGCAGCAGGCTGGAAATCAGGTTAGCGCCTGTTTGCACGAATTGTTCTTCGTCGCGGAATGTGTAAATATTCATTGGTTATTGTCCTCCTCGGCTTTTGCGATAATTTTGAACATTAAGATATGATTGCTCCAGACGGGGGACATACGTGGAGAAGTCCCGGCTGGCCATTCCCATGAACAGGATGTCTATAATGTGAAGCTGAGCGATACGCGAAGCCATATCACCCCGGCGCATACCTTCCTCGAGCGACGATGAATACAGCGTAATATCCGCCAGGGCGGAGATCGCGCTGCTCCGGTAAGAGGTGATGCTGATCGTGAAGGCGCCGGCGTCTTTGGCACAGGCCAATGCATCGATGGTCTCCGGCGTTTCACCGGAGTAAGAAACGGCAACGGCCACATCGCTAGAGGTCAGTGTAGAGGCTGACGTGATCTGCATATGGGAATCCGCAAAAGCGGTGCAGTTTTTTCCGATCCGGATCAGCTTCTGGTAAAAGTCCTGCGCCACGATGGAAGAGGTCGCCACGCCGTACAGATCAATGCGTTTCGCGCGGCACAGGGCATCCACGGCGCGCTCCAGCTGACCCAGATCAAGCAGCTCCGTCGTATCGCGGATGGAAGTCAGATGATTGGATTCGATCGCCTCGACGATCCCGGCCAGCGGGTTGCCCGCCACGATGTCCTGATAGCGCGTGTTTCCCGTGCGCGAGGCCATTTCGGCATGAGCGATCTCGGCCGCAAGCTTGAGCTTAAAATCAGGATACCCCTTACACTGAAAATTCTTACAAAAACGGGTTACGGTGGCAGCGCTGACCTCGCACTGATCGGCAAGATCCTTAATGCCCATATGCACAATCTCGGATGGGGCTGTCAAAATGAATTCCGCGAGCCGTCGTTCCTGACGGGGCAGACTTTCCTTTTCGACAGAAATAATATGCAAGATTGGTGTCATCACAAGCCTCCTTCAAGGTTCCCGGTGAGCTTATTGCCTGGGCATAACGAATGGGATTTCGTTCTGAAAATTATTTTTAAAAATATGAAAAAATGAAGAAAATAATTTTTACACCCCCATCATAGACCAACAAGCGGTGGGAAGCAAGGATAAAAATCGCTGATACGGGCCAAACGCCCAATTTATTCGCCTCTTTCGCACCTTCCCCCCTGATCTGACATAAGATGAGTTGACTGTATCCCTTAACCTTGTTAGACCACACATACCCGGGCAAGGAGGGGTGACACCATTGAAGGGGACCGACCATAACAGCAAGTTCTTGTTAACCCACCGTGAACGCGAAGTGTTTGAATTGCTTGTGCAGGACAAAACGACTCGCGATATCGCCGGGCAGTTGTTTATTAGCGAAAAGACGGTGCGTAACCACATCTCCAATGTCATGCAGAAATTAAACGTCAAGGGCCGTTCGCAAGCTGTCGTTGAGTTGATAAAACTCGGTGAGTTGAAGATCTGACACCATGCCGGTTGCATGAACGAAAGCACAGCGAAAGCCTTCCTTCCCGTTAGCTCGGGAGTGAGAAGGCTTTTTTGTGTTTTGGCTCCAAGAATCCGGTTATCGATGGTGACGGATAATGAGCAGGAACCTCTATTAACAATGAAGATATGGTAAAATGTTCGCAGTTGGTATTGGAGGCAGTACGATCGTTTGGGTCGAGCTTGGAATGCAAACCTGCATTTCGTTTTGTAGCTGTTTTATACAAATAGCCTGCACATGTCGGAGGTGGAATAAACATGGGGTGGATGATCGGGATTACGGCCGGCGCCGTTTTGGTCCTCTTGGTATTGATTGGGTTTGGACGCAAGCGAAGCAGCGGAAGAAAGGGCAATGTCATCCAGCTGAAATCCAAAACGCGAACGAGCAGCGGGCAGCGTGGACAAGCCTGCAGCAAGTGCCGCCGCAAGCGTCCGCTGACCTTTTATGCGGATGATTCCGGTGCCGTAAGAGGGCTGTGCACCGATTGCAAAAAGGAGCTGGGTCGTCATCAGGAATTGTATCCCGTATAGCGGAAGTTTCAGCGGTATATAAGAGGAAGTGCGAGGGAAAAATAACCTGCCCGCACTTTCTCTTTTTTAGTAATAAAGTACATATAGCTTCCGCCCGTGCAGATGAACGAGGACTCCCTAACTTCTTCAAGATTGTGTATAGTGAATTACAGCTCCAAGCGAAAGGGAGGGTAAGCACGTGAACAGGTTTGGCAGTCTGAATACGCTGCGGAATCAAATCTTCCTCGGGTTTATGCTGGTGATGATCATCGTGTTGGCATTAGTCGGGGTTTTTGTATATGACCAGGTTTCCGCCCTTCTGCGCAACAGTGCCGAGAAACATATCCAGCAGACGGCCGTGCAGGCCACGGGCAAGCTGGATGCGCTGCTTAAGCAGGTGGATACGCTGACGGCCCAAGTGTCCACGAACGCAACGGTTCAGCGTTATCTCGCGCAGGAGACCGCAGGTCATCCGATTACGTTCGGAGAACGGCAGTCCCTGCAGCAGGAAGTGCGCAAGTATGAGGCATACGCTACGGGCATCCGGTCGCTTGAATTGTATACAACGGATTATCGGCGGCTGTTCCCGCTCGACGAAGGCAGTTTGACCAGCCGGGTCGGGGTCGATTGGATTATAGCGGCTGACAAGGGCATGGGGAAGCTGGTATGGTTCGGCCAGGATCCCCGGGATCCGGACGTGGTGGTAGCGGTACGCCGAATCCGGCTGATCGACCATTCTTTTGCGCATGGCGGATACCTGCTCGTGAAGCTGGAGAAGGACTATTTTGCGCTAACGGATTCTGCCGGCGGCATGGGCGGCGATTCGCGTGAAACGATGGGGCTGTTTGATCAGGCGGGCCATGAGATCTCGTCGGATTTTGCGACGGCGGTGGATTCGAGGGCGGTTCTGCACCGCGAAGGAGAGACCGTTACGGTCGGCGACGAGGACTATATCGCCGTACAGAGGCAGTCTGCGGCAACGGGCTGGAATTTGGTCATCCTGACGCCCGTAGACTATACGACCGAAGGGATATCGGTGCTGCGGACCGCGATTATCGTATCCGGAGCCGTCGGTGCGCTGCTGTTTCTGATCTTGAGCTTTATACTGACGACGATGATCATCCGGCCGATTCTGAATTTGATCAAAGCCATGCGCGGCGTGAGGCTGGGAACGCTGAAGCCCATTGCCGTCACCTCGAAGACGATGGAGATCAATGAGCTTAACAATTCGTATAACCAGATGGTGGATTCCCTGAACGAATTAATCGAGGTCGTGTATCAGAAGGAGATCATTCAGAGCCGGACGGAGCTTAAAGCGCTGCAGGCGCAGATCAATCCGCACTTTCTTTTTAACACCTTGGAAGCGTTTTACTGGGCGCTCGACGATCAAGGCGAAGAAGAGCTGGCCCAGATCGTGGTCGCCATGTCGGGATTATTCCGCTACGTCATCAACCGCAAAGACGAGGATGAATGGGTATCGGTGCGGGACGAGCTGGATCATGCCGAACGTTATTTGATGATTATGAAAATGCGGATGCTCGACCGGTTATCCTGGAGAATCGAGGCGGACGAAGCCAGCAAGAACGTGCCGATTCCGAAGCTGCTGATCCAGCCGATCGTGGAAAATGCGATCCTGCACGGCGTTGAGCAGCGACTGGGGCCAGGCACCGTCATTGTGCGCGCGCAAGCCTCCGATCAACCGGGTTACACGGTTGTTTCGATAACCGACGACGGGCCCGGGATGGACGAGGAGACCGTAGCCTCGTTATATTCCTCCATGGAAAAAGGGTATGCGGAATCCGCTAAAAAAAGCGGCGTCGGCATAGCCAATGTCGAGCAGAGAATCCGGCTGTATTACGCTTCCGAGCAGGCCGGCCTGCGCATTCACAGCGTGGTCGGTCAGGGGACGACCATTTCATTTCAAATACCGAACGATTTCCCGGCTATCGACGGGGAGGGGGAAAAGCATGAAAACGATACTGATCGTGGATGATGAACCAAGAACGAGGGAAGGGGTAAGAAAGACCCTGGAGGCGTGGTCGTCCGGCCGATGCAAAATCGTGACGGCTACAAGCGGCGTAGAGGCGCTGGAGTGGCTGCAGGAGCAGGTGGCGCATCTGGTGGTAACGGATATCCGCATGCCGGAAATTGGGGGGCTGGAGCTGATTGAGCGATTGCATGAACTGGAGCATCCGCCAGTCATTATCGTCATATCCGGCTACTCGGAGTTCGACTATGCCCGCAAAGCGCTGCAATACGGGGTAGTAGATTATCTGCTGAAGCCGCTGGATAAGCGGAAGCTGGTAACCGCGGTTGAATCGGCGCTGGAACGGCGGGAAAAGATCGATCGGATTGAGCGGATGGAGAAACTGGTCGACCCCAAGCTGCTGGAGGCGGCGCAGCAGGATAAGGGATACAGCGTCCAGGTGCAGGAAGCGCTGAAGTACGTGGATCAGCATCTTCAGGAACCGGTATCGCTGAAGGAAGTGGCGGAGGTGCTTCATCTGAATTCCAGTTATTTCAGCGTGCTGTTCAAAGAGCAGACCGGGCTCACGTTCAGCGAGTATCTGACGCGCCGCAGGGTGCAGCGGGCCAAGGAACTGCTGGCGGGGACGCCGCTGCCGATCTCGGAAATTGCGGAGAAGGTCGGATACCAGACGGCGAAATATTTCGTGAAAGTGTTCCGGGACCTTGAGGAAGTAAGCCCGAGCCAATATCGCCAAAGCGTATCCGATAACGGAGAGGAAATCCAATAAAAGTGGAATTAGTCCCAATCATTATGACCTTATACAATCTTCCCCTCACTGATAAAATTTGATTAAAGCGGTTTCATAACGCGAACAGCATACTAGAAAAGGGGTTGTAAACGTGTTCAATAAAAAATGGACGGTTCTGCTTTTGACATTGTGTCTCGCTCTGGTTGCAGCCGGCTGCGGATCGAACAGCAGCAGCACGGGTGAATCGGGCAGCGGCGCTAGCGAAGGCGATAAAGTTACGGTAAACTTCATGCACTTGTGGCCGGCGGGCGTCTCGGCGGGACAGAACAAAATCGTGAATCAGATCATCGAAGAATATCAAAAAGAGAATCCGAACGTGACGATCAAACAGGAAGTTCTGGATAATGAGCAATACAAAAACAAACTGAAGGTGCTTTCCGCATCGAACGAGCTTCCGGACGTAGGCGTGACCTGGGCAGCCGGATTCCTGAAGCCGTACGTGGAAGGCAACCTGTTTGCACCGGTCGACGATTTGCTGGACGGCCAGCTGGGCGACAAGTTCGTGGCGGGCACAACCGAGGCTTATGCGATTGACGGCAAAACGTATGCGCTTCCACTCGAGTTCAATATCGCTCCGGTTTACTACAACAAGGCGATATTCGAACAACACAACCTGGAGATTCCGCAAACCTACGAAGAATTCAAGACGGTCGTGAAAACGCTGTCCGATAACGGAATTGCTCCGATCGCGCTCGGCAACAAGGATCGCTGGACCGGATCGCTCTGGTACATGTACCTGGCAGACCGGATCGGCGGACAAGAAACGCTGGCCGGTGCAATCAGCGGCTCTGGCTCGTTTAAGGACGAATCGCTCGTCAAGGCAGCCGCCGAAGTTCAATCGCTGGTCGATGGCAACGCGTTTGTCAAAGGCTTCAACGGCTTGTCCAACGAGGAAGCGAAGTCGGAATTCCTTAACGGCAAAGCGGCCATGTACATGATGGGTACCTGGGAGCTGCCGAACTTCACGACGAATGAAGAGATTCCGCAAGAATTCCGCGACAGCGTCGGATTCTTCAAATTCCCGACCGTCGAAGGCGGCAAGGGCGATATTAACAGCTGGGTAGGCGGACCGGGCGTCGGCTTGTTCATCGGCGAAAACTCGAAGGTGAAGGAAGAGTCCAAGAAATTCGTGGAGTATTTCGTGACCAAGTGGGGCGAGCAGTCGGTAACGGGTGCCGGCGTCATCCCGGCAACCAAGGTGGATACCTCGGCGCTTGAGCTTCCACAGTTGTACATTGATCTGTTCGATGAAATGAACAAAGCTAGCAGCATTACCTTGTTCGCGGATGTGCAAATGCAGGCGAATGCCGCCGAAACGCATCTGAACATGATCCAGGCGCTCTTCGGCAAAGCCGTCACACCTGAGAAATTCTCCGAAGAGCATGACGCAGCGATTTCCAAAGGGAACTAAGACTCGGGACAACGATGAAACAGGATGCGATTTATCCGGCAGCGATGCCGGATAAATCTTTCCTCAAGACCATAGGAAGAAAGGAGTCGGACACTTTGGATAAAGTGATGTCCAACAAAAAAATCATCGCGCTGTATGTTCTGCCTGCACTGCTTGTGATCATGGCTGTCGTGTATATTCCGATCATGCTAACCGCCTATTACGGACTGAACGAATGGAACGGAATCGGTGCGATGACCTTTATCGGGCTGGATAATTACCAGGCCCTGCTCTCGGACGGCAAGTTCTGGGACAGTGCATGGCACTCCCTGCTGTTAGCCGTATTCTCGGCTGCAAGCCTGATGATTTACCTGGCCGTGGCGATGGTGCTGGCCTCCAAGATCAAAGGCGCCAACCTGTTCCGCAAAATCTATCTCATTCCGATGCTGCTGTCCTCCGTTGCCATCGCGCAGCTTTGGCTGCGCATCTATCACCCGACGAACGGGATCGTGAACAGCTTCCTGGAGTCCATCGGGATCACGAACCCGCCCGCATGGCTTGCCGAACCGTCGCTTGTATTATTTGCATTGTTTATTCCGATTTTGTGGCAGTATGCCGGTTTTTATATCTTGATCTATTATGCAGCCTTGAAGAATATCCCGGCCTCGCTGGTTGAAGCAGCTAAAATCGATGGGGCAACCTCCTTCCAAATAGCGTTCCGAATCAAGCTTCCGCTCATCATGGAAGTGATCAAGGTGACGATCGTGCTGGCGGTGGTAGGTTCCTTGAAATACTTCGACCTCATCTTCGTCATGACGGACGGAGGGCCTAACGGCGCGAGTGAAGTCATGGCGTCCTACATGTATCATACGGCTTTCCGCGCTTATGATTTCGGTTACGGCAGCGCGATCGGGTTCTTCCTGCTTGTGATCTGTCTGATCGTAACGTGGGTCATTCGGAAATTAACGGCATCGAAAGAAACGATCCAATATTCATAAGGAGGGATGCTTCATGATATCCGGAGCCACTGGACAGCTCCAAGAAGGGCGTGATCGGTCCGGAAACGGAGCGGGCGGCAAGATCGGATACGCGCTGTTGTACATCGTGCTGATCGGCGTAGCCGTATTCCAGCTGTTCCCGCTCGTATGGCTGCTGCTGTTCTCTTTGAAAAACAATCAGGAAGTATTCGATCTTCCGCCTCTGTCCCTTCCGATGAATCCGCGCTGGGAGAATTACGAGAAGGTATGGAGCGCCGGCAACATCAGCGTTTATTTTCTGAACAGCGTGTGGATCACCGTTGTCGCGACTGCGCTTACGGTCATTCTGGGAAGTCTCGTCACCTTCGCGATTACGAGAATGAAATGGAAGGGCAGCTCATTCGTGCTCGGGTTGTTTATGGTGGCCATGATGATTCCGGTTCACTCTACCTTGATTCCGCTGTTCAGCATTTTTAACAAGGTCGGTTTGACCGATCATCCGGTTTCTTTGATATTGTCGTACGTGGCTTTCAATATGCCGATCACGATCATGATTCTGCTCGGATTCTATTACACGCTGCCGAAGGAAGTGGAAGAGGCGGCGGTCATGGACGGCTGTTCGGTTCACCGGGTCTTCTTCCGGATCGTGCTTCCGATGACGGGCTCGGTGCTGGCGACGACTGCCATCATTAACATGATTTATAACTGGAACGAATTTATCTTCGTGAACACGTTCATCAGCTCGGATATGTTCAAGACGCTGACCGTCGGCGTCCAGAACTTTATCGGTCAGTACACGACCGATTGGGGCGCTATCGGCGCAACCCTGATGATCAGCATTTTGCCGATCCTGCTGATGTTCCTTTTCCTCAGCGATCGTATCGTGGAGGGCATTGCGGCGGGTTCTGTTAAAGGTTAAGTTTCTTCGAACTCATTAATATTCGGATAAAAAAAACGAGCCGATTCAAGGGATTTCTTGGAGCGGCTCGTTTTCTATTGCATAATGTTTGGCTTGCAGGGCCGCTTGCCATAAAAAAGGCATCCAAGGTTGGATTAACCTTGCGGATGCCCCGTACATGATGAAACTAACTTTTGCCTGCCGAAGCCTGTCGTTTAAACCCATCCCAATGCCCGCGCCGCCTGGGCGACCAGGAAGGTCACGCCGATGGCGATGGCCGTCGGAATGGCAAAGGACAGGAACGTCCACTTCGCGCTTTTCGTTTCCTTCCAGATGTTGACGAGCGTGGTTCCGCAGGGGTAATGGAGCAGCGAGAACAGCATCATGTTCAGCGCGGTCAGCCAGGTCCAGCCTTGGTCCAGGAAGATTTGCTTGAGGGCAAACATATCCTCCACCTCCGTCAGGGAGCCTGTTGCCAAATATCCCATCAGCAGGATCGGCAGCACGATCTCGTTCGCGGGAAGCCCGATGATAAAGGCCATCAGAATGAAGCCGTCAAGTCCGAGCGCGCGTGCAAACGGGTCAAGGAAGCTTACAAAGTGAATCAGGATGCTGGAATCCCCGACGTAGATATTGGCCAAAATCCAGGTCAGCACGCCTGCGGGCGCTGCGACGATGATGGCTCTGCGCAGGACATAAATCGTTTTGTCGAGCGTAGACCGGAGTATGGTATTCAGGATTTTCGGTTTGCGGTATGGCGGCAGCTCCAGCGTGTAGTGGGAAGGAACGCCTTTCAATGCCGTCTTCGATAATCCCCATGACACCGTAAGCGTGACAACGACGCCGATCAACACCATGCCCATGACAACGGAGGCGGTCACGAGCGTCTGGGCTCCTCCCGAAAAGCCGGCCGCCATGAACAAGGAAGCCAGCAGGATCAAAGTCGGCCAACGACCGTTGCAGGGCACGAAGTTGTTGGTCAGAATGGCGAGCATCCGCTCCCGCGGCGATTCGATAATCCGTGTCGACATAATGGCGGCCGCATTACAGCCGAATCCCATCGCCATGGTGAGGGACTGCTTGCCGTGCGCTCCCGTTTTTTTGAACAGTCGGTCCAGGTTAAAGGCTACCCGCGGCAAATAGCCGTAGTTCTCGAGCAGCGCGAAGGCCGGGAAGAAGATGGCCATGGGTGGCAGCATCACGCTGACAACCCAAGCGGTTCCCCGGAACAACCCGAGTATCAGCACGCCATGGAGCCAGTCGGGAGCATGGATGGCCTGAAAAGCCAGGGTCAGGTATCCTTCAACCCAGCCAAAGAAACTGGCCAGCATGGAAGAGGGCACGTTTGCCCCGGCGATCGTCAAGTAAAAAATAACGCCGAGCATGGCCAGCATGATCGGGAATCCCCACAGCTTGGAGGTGAAGATGTGGTCCAGCCGCTCGGAACGGTACAGCAGCTCCCGGTTGGTTACGGTGACGGCGTCGCTGCACAGCTCCCGGGATTTTTTGAATAACTCGCCCACGATGTCTTCCCGGACATCCTCAACCTGATCAGAAGGAATGGCCGCTGTTAGAGCTTCCAAGCGCCTTAGCTGTTCCAAGTGAAATCCCCCCTTTATCCGCGGCCTTTAATCTCTCTTTCAACGTCGCAATCAGCTTGCGGTCTCCGTCGAGAAAGCGGATGGCCAGCCATCTGGCCGGATATTCGTCCCCGACAACGTCTCGTAATTGGGACTCTAATCCCGAAATTTGCGCCTCCAGCTGTTCGTTGTATTTCATCCGGTAGGGCTTGGTCGGAGTCTGTCCCGAGGACATCAGCAGCTGTTCGGACAATACGTCCAGCCCCTCGTTGTTTCTGGCCGATATGGGAATGACGGGAACGCCGAGCTGATCCGCCAGCTTGCGCGCGTTAACCTGAATTCCTTTTTTCTTCGCTTCGTCCATCAGATTCAGGCAAACGATGACGCGGTCGGTCATTTCCAGCACTTGAAGGGCCAGGTTAAGGCTGCGCTCCAGCGCGGTTGCATCCAGGACCAGAAGGGTGACGTCCGGTTTCTCGAAAATAATATAATCGCGCGCCACTTCTTCATCGGCCGAGTTGGAGAACAAGGAGTACGTCCCGGGCAGATCGATGAACTGGAAGCGGGCGTCTTTGTATTCGTAATGGCCGCTCGCGAGACTGACCGTTTTGCCGGACCAGTTGCCGGTATGCTGCTTCAAGCCGGTGAGCGCATTGAAAAGCGTGCTTTTTCCCGTGTTCGGGTTGCCCGCCAGCGCGACGGTATACGTTCTCATGATGATATCACCTTACCCCATATTAACTGGCTCTCTTCTTTTCTTAACGCAATGACGGTGCCTGCTACTCTATAAGAGGTAGGATCTCCGAGCGGGCTGGCCTTCAACACTTCGATGACGGAACCCGGAACGAAACCGAGGTCCAGAAGCCGCCGTTTATGTTCGCCGCGGATATCCACCTGTTCAATCAAAAATCGCTCTCCGAGAGCTGCCTGATGCAGATGCTGCCGATGTTTTGTCTCATCCATAAAGTTTAACCTCTCCCTAATAAATTGGGCCGAGCATATATTGTTTCCTTGAAGCAACTTTATGCCTATAGTATGACCGAATGCGTGTATTGTCAACTGGATTCATCAGATATTTATTCCGGTTTCATGCGGATGGTCCCCATGCAGCTTCCCTTGGAACTTCCATTTTATGCTTGAAAGGGAAGCAAGATGCGTGTAATATTTATATATGAGCAATTACTCATATAAATAAGGGGGATTCCTATATGGTTTGGGATGTTATCGTAATCGGAGCGGGACAGGCGGGATTGGCATCCGGCTATTGGCTGCAGCAGGCGGGGATGAAGTTTCTGATGCTGGATCGGGGATCGGATGCGGGGGAGGTTTGGAAGACGCGGTATGATTCCCTGAAATTGTTCACGCCCAGAACGCATAGCGCGCTATATGGGATGGATATAGAGGGGGATCCGCACGGGTTCCCGGATAAAGATGAAGTGGCTTCCTATTTGAAATCCTATGCGGCACGGTTCAGGCTGCCCATTCAGTTCGCGACGAATGTAACATCGGTCCGCAAGGAAGGTGGAATGTTTATCGTCGATACCGATCGCAAAAGCTTCCATACCAAGGCGCTTATTATCGCAACCGGACCGTTTCAGCAGCCTAGAATCCCTGCGTTTGCAGCCTCTGTTCCGGGGGATGTTCTCCAGCTGCACTCGTCCGAGTACAAGAGGCCTTCCCAGCTTCAAGAGGGCGATGTGCTTGTCGTTGGCGGCGGAAACAGCGGGGCGCAGATCGCGGTGGAATTGTCCGTGGACCGGGAGACGTATTTGGCGCTTGGGCAGCCGCCGCGGTATTTGCCAATGGCTCTTTGGGGGAAGGGGATGTTCTGGTGGCTGGACAGGCTCGGCGTTCTCTCAGCCAGCAGTTCCTCCTGGGTGGGACGCAAGCTGAGGGGCATGGGGGACCCGATTTTCGGATATGAATTGAAACAAGCGGTCAAGTGCGGTAAAGTGGTGTTGAAAACGAGAGCCGTTGGTGCCGGCGCTTCCGGCATGCGATTCGAGGATGGGACGGCGTTAAAGGTCCGGAACATCGTCTGGGCTACCGGCTTTGCTGCCGGCTATGATTGGCTTCATATAGAGCAAGCGTTGGATCGCAAGAAGGCACTTATTCATACACGCGGCATCAGTCCGGTGAAGGGGCTGTATTATGTAGGCTTGCCTTGGCAGACGCATCGGGGCTCCGCGCTGCTGGCAGGAGTTTCACGGGATGCCCGCCAAATCGTTCAAGCCATTATGGAGAAGAGGGGATAAGTTTATGGAAAAAGAACACCATGAGCTGCTGCACGAAGACCAGGCCATGGAAGCGTCACGACTCCTGAAGGCCATTTCGGATCCGACGCGGATCCGGATTCTTCATTTGCTCTCACAGGAAGAATGCCCTGTCGGTCATATTGCCGAGGTGCTTGGCATGAGTCAGTCGGCGGTATCCCATCAGCTTGGCTATCTGCGCAGTTTGAGACTGGTCAAATACCGAAGGGACGGAAATATATATTATTACACGTATGAAGATGAGCATGTTATCGGGATTTTGCAGCAGGTGCTGGACCATATCGCTCATTAGAACATCCCGTCCTATTGAGGCTTGACATTCCGGCCGCACGGCTGTAATGTATTGGAAAATGAAATTCCGTGAATAACCATCATCAAGGACATGAGAATGCAAGATTCGGCGAGACAGAGAGGAAGCCCACGGCTGAAAGGCTTCTCCCCGCCAGGCTGCATTCTTCCTACCTTGTAGTTGCCCGCCGTAACCAAGCGGCGCCGGTTTGGCCCGTTACCGCCGCATGAAGCATCTTGCTAGAAGCGTCCAGACGGTCTGCAAGATGGAATCAGGGTGGTACCACGAGCACATTCGTCCCTAGGAGGCGAATGTGCTTTTTTTGCGTGCGGCTGGTGCTTATTCATGGATAGTAGAAGAAGGAGTATGAGGAAGATGCGGCAAAGCCAATTATTGATGACCACGATGCGCGATGTGCCGTCCGAGGCGGAAGCACTGAGCCATCAATGGATGCTCCGCGGCGGATATATCCGTCAAACGGCGGCAGGGATCTATTCGTACCTGCCGCTGGGCTGGCGGGTCTTGCGGAAGATCGAAGCGATCATCCGGCAGGAAATGGACGCAGCAGGCGGGCAGGAGCTTCTCATGCCCGCTGTCCAGCCCGCCGAGCTGTGGAAGGAATCGGGCAGATACGAGGTATACGGCGCGGAGCTGATCAGGCTCCATGACCGCCATGACCGTGAATTCGTGCTTGGACCAACCCATGAAGAAGTGATTACGTCCATCGTACGCCAGGAGATTTCCTCGTACCGGAAGCTGCCGGTCAACCTGTACCAGATTCAGAGCAAATACCGGGATGAGCGACGCCCTCGTTTTGGCCTGCTCCGGGGCCGGGAATTCCTGATGAAGGACGCGTATTCCTTCGATCGGGACTGGGAGGGACTGGACGCGTCCTACCGGAACATGTATGACACGTATGAGCGAATCTTTAGCCGCTGCGGTCTGATGTTCCGGGCGGTGGAAGCCGATGCCGGCGCGATTGGCGGACAAGGGGAGACCCATGAATTCATGGCACTGGCCGACATAGGGGAGGATACCGTTGTATCCTGCAGCGATTGCCGTTATGCGGCGAATTTGGAACGTGCGGAGTCCGCGGCTCCGGGAGAGCCTGATGCCATGCGGGATTCCGTAAAAACCGGCGGCAGCTCAGCTATGGAGCGCATATTCACTCCTGGAGTAAAGAGCATTCAGGAACTGACGGATTTCCTCCAGGTCGGTGTGGAGCAATTGATGAAGACGCTGATTTACCGCGTGGACGGGGAACTGGTTGCAGTGCTTGTCCGCGGCGACAGGGAAGCAAACGAGACCAAGGTGAAGTCCTACTTGGGAGCAGAAGCTGCGGAAATGGCGAGTGCCGAAGAGGTCAAACAGGCGACAGGAGCACCTGTCGGGTTTGCGGGACCGGTTGGCTTACAACTAAAGATCATGGTCGATCATGAAGTGGCCGCCATGGCGGAGGGCATTACCGGTGCGAACCTGGAGGACACCCATCTGAAGGGGGTCCGCCCGGGACTTGATTTCTCGCTGGATTACGTCGGCGATTTCCGGAATGTGACGGAAGGAGAGCCTTGCCCGCGCTGTGGAGCACCGCTGCAGTTTCATCGCGGGATTGAGCTCGGGCATGTTTTTAAGCTGGGAACCAAATATAGTGACGCCATGAACGGCAAGTACCTGGATGCCGACGGCCGGGAAAAACCTCTGATCATGGGATGCTACGGTATCGGCGTTTCCCGCGTCATGGCGGCCATTGCCGAACAGCGAATTTCGGATGGACATTTGGTCTGGCCGATGTCCGTCGCTCCGTTCAGGGTCCACATCATCCCGGTTGCGGTGAAGGATGAGACCCAGATGCAACTGGCCGAGCACATCTACCGCGAGCTGAGCGGTGCTGGTCTTGAGCCTCTTTTGGACGACCGGGACGAACGGGCCGGGGTCAAGTTTAAGGATGCCGACCTTGCGGGCGCTCCGCTGCGCATCATCGTCGGGCGCGGTGCGGCTTCGGGGGAGGTTGAATGGATGGGCGAGGATGGAGTCAAGATCAGTTTGCCTGCCGAGGAAGCAATCCAGCGTTCCCGCGAGGAGGCAGCCCGTCAGCTGAAGTGAATGCTGTGGAGCCTCTCAGTATGAGGCGAGGATTCATGTAGTTGGAGGATGATGAGAAGGAATGAGCTTCGAAGATCATGAAGTTGCAGAACGTGCAATTCCCCCGGAGAGGGATTTCGTGGATCGAAAAGAGAGTTTGCACACCTTTCAAGACTCTAAAAACGACTTACAGGATGGATAATGGAGCGTACGCAGCTAGCTCTAGAGAACCTACGGTTTCCGTAAATGGAGAAGGCATCCCCAAGGTTGTATGACCTTAGGGGATGCTTTTTCGTTTATGAAGATGGTTCGTTTGCTAATAAGCCATAAGGAGCCGACCAGATGTTTAACGCTTTATGATGAAGTAGCATGAAGCAGCGGAGCGAACGAATCGATTCCGGAAAAGCGGCAGCAGCGATTGGAGGAACGATACGTACGTGCAGCGTCCTTTAATGGAACATAGTAACCCGCTCACATCAATCTTTGAATCCTTGTACTAACATTGCTGCAACCCTGACACCTTATCTTTCCGAAACCGACACTTCGGCAATGCGAGCAAACAAACCACCGCAGCCTTCTATACATATCCCGATTACAAGCTTATGATGAAGGAGTCGGATAATAAGTCATACTGCGGACGGAGGTTACATCTACGATGAATCAGGAAGAGAAGGGCTCCAGCCCGGATATTCATTATATAGAAGAGCATCAGCTCAGTCAGGTAAAAATTGCACTGTCCAACCCGTTACGATGGGTGAACAGCTATGTGCTGCGGGGAGATGACGGGGTGACCGTCATCGATCCGGGGCCGCGCACGGCTTCCTCGGAGCGGGAATGGCTGGCGGCGATGGAGCAGCTGGAGATGGATTTTAGCGACATCGTCTCCATCGTGCTGACCCATCATCACCCGGACCACTACGGGCTTGCCGGGTGGTTTCAGGAACGCTCGGGCGCGAAGGTGTGGATGTCAGAGCGGGCGCATCGGGAAGCGATGCTGATGTGGGGAGCGGATTCCTCGATGGATCGTGCGCTCCCCGCGTTCTTTCGGCAGCATGGCATGCCGGAAACCAAGCTTGCCCTGCTGCCGGAGCATCTGAACAGCTTCTTTCCCCAAGTCGCGCCGCAGCCGGAGATCTCGTTCATCGGGGAGGACCTGCCGTTCCGGATGGGGAACCGGATCTGGATGCCGGTGCAAACGGCCGGCCATGCGCCGGGGCATCTGTCATTCTTCCATGCGGACAGCGGCGTCCTGTTATGCGGCGATGCCGTGCTGCCGCAAATCTCGCCTAACGTGAGCCTGCTGCCCGGCAGCGACGCCGAGCCGCTGGCACTTTTCCTTGCAGGGCTACGCCGCCTGCGGGAGCTGCATGTCCGGACGGCGTATCCCGGACACCGCCACCCGTTCACGCATTTCCGTGAACGGATCGACGCGCTCCTCCTCCATCACGAGGAGCGCCTGATCACCATCGCCGGCATGCTGAGCGCTGCCGGACGGCTCACCGCCTACGAGGTCTGCACCGCCCTCTTCGGCGATAAGCTCGGCATCCACCAGCTGCGCTTCGCCATGTGCGAAGCGCTGGCCCATCTCGCCGAGCTGGCCCGGCGCGGAGACGCCGCGATGATCGAAACCGGGGACGGAATGTGCTATTTTTCTGTACGGAAACCGCCGCATTCCTGATATAATCAAGACATGAATAAAACCGTCTTCTTGTACGTTGGCTTCCATCATGCGTAGAAAGGGCGGTTTTTTGTTTAATAGATTCAGAAGGCTACATAATGGAGCATCCGATATTTTGAAGTGGCCCTTAGGCTGCTGGCGTAACGGCCGCGATCAGGATGCTTGGCAAGTGTCTCCACGGCCTTTTTTTAGAGAAGAGAAGGCAGGTGATACCTAAGATGGGGGCGGCCTTTCCTCATTCGAGTCAGAGTTTCTCTCTACCCCGCATATAGTTGATGTACCTTTGCTGTTTGGCAAGGCATTCCCTCAAGCGCTTTTTTCTTTAACACTGATCACCATGATCCACCCGCCATTTTTCGTATCGAAGCGTTCCCTTGGTTCACTCTGCAATTTTCATGTTATAGGATTCGTATCTCATTAAGCCCCTCAAAGGAGAATCTGTCATGAAGAAAAAGGAAGTAGTCGCGATGCTGCTCGCAGGAGGTCAAGGCAAACGGCTGAAGGGCCTGACCAAGACGCTGGCCAAACCGGCCGTTTATTTTGGGGGTACATACCGGATCATTGATTTTCCGCTGAGTAACTGCTCCCATTCGGGAATCGACACGGTCGGGGTACTCACCCAGTATGAGCCTCTGGTTCTGCATTCCTACATTGGCGTAGGAAGCGATTGGGATATGGATCGGCTGAATGGGGGCGTTTTCGTGCTCCCGCCGCATGAACGCGAGGACGGGACGACCTGGTACCGCGGGACGGCGGATGCGATCTTCCGGAATCTCAAGTTTATCGACCAGTATGATCCCGAGCATGTTTTGATTTTGTCGGGTGATCACATCTATAAGATGGATTACGACCGCATGCTGGCTTACCACAAGGAGAAAGATGCCGATTGCACCATCTCCGTCATCGAAGTAAGTCTGGACGAAGCGAAACGGTTCGGCATGGTGAACACGGATGAGGACTACCGGATTTTCGAGTTCGAGGAGAAGCCGGCGCATCCGAAGAGCACAACGGCTTCCATGGGCGTTTATCTGTTTCGCTGGAAGCTGCTGCGTTCTTATTTACTGCAGAATGCGGACCTTCCGGATACGAGCCATGATTTCGGCAACGACATTCTGCCGAGGATGCTCGCGGACGGCAAAACGCTGTATGCTTATCCGTTCGAAGGGTACTGGAAGGACGTCGGCACCATCGAGAGCTTGTGGGAAGCCAATATGGATCTGCTGAGCGAGCAGCCCAAGCTGGATCTGAACGATCCGCTGTGGCGCATTTACACCCGGAATCCGAATCAGCCGGCAGAGTATATTTCTCCGAACGGCGTCGTCCGGAACAGCATGATCAACGAAGGCTGCACCGTGTGCGGCGAGGTCGAGCATTCGGTCCTCTTTTATGGCGTGGAGGTGGGGGAAGGCAGCGTCATTACCGATTCCGTCATCATGCCCAAGGTACGCATCGGCAGCCATGTTCGCATACACCGGGCGATCGTCACCGAGGACATGGTCATTCAAGATCATGCCCGGATCGGTCCGCCGCCGGAAGATCCATCCCAGATTGTGCTTGTAAGCGGTCATGATGAAGACGTCCTGAAGCTGCTTCAATCGTCTTCGTCCCACAATAATCAAGGTTAGGGCGGGTGCGCAGATGAGAGAACTCATGGGTATTATAAATTTGGAGCATGAACGGGATGTGCTGAGTGAATTGACGTATTACCGGTGCGGGGCCGCCGTCCCTTTCGCGGGAAGGTACCGTCTGATCGACTTTGTGATGTCCAATATGATGCACGCGGGCATTGAGGATATCGCCCTGTTCGTTCGCAGGAAGTACCGCTCCTTGATGGATCATCTGGGCGAAGGCCGGCCGTGGGATATGCATCGCAAACGGGGCGGCCTGTTCATTCTTCCGCCGGATTGGAACGATGAAACGGATGTGTCCGCCGGCGAGCTGCGGCATATTTATAACAATCTCGATTTTTTTGAGCGGGGGGCGGCGAAGTTTATCGTGCATTCCGGCAGCCAGCATATCAGCACGGTGGATTTGAACGAGGTGTACGAGTACCATCTGGAGCAAGGCGCTGACGTAACGCTCGTGTATACCAGGGTGAATGCACCGAGGGAGGAGCATCGTTCCTGCGCCCGCCTGGAAGTTGACGAGGACGGCATGGTCACGGACATTCATTATGAACACAAGCATGATGCGGTATATATGGAAATGTTCGTGATGGAGAAATCGCGCTTTCTCGAGATGGCCGATCATTGCATCGCCCATGGCGGCAACAACTTTTTTCGGGACGCGATCATGCAAAACCGGCACAAGCTGAACATTGCGGGATATGAATACCTCGGATATCACGCAGTGATCAACTCCCTGGAAAGTTATTACCGCACGAGCATGAACCTCCTGAATCCGAAGGCGTATAACAGCTTGTTCCGCAAGCAGGCGGTCCACACCAAGATCAAGTACGAGGTTCCCGCCAAATACCTGAATTCGGCCGATGTAAGCAATGCGCTGGTCGCCAACGGCTGCCAGATCGACGGGGAAGTGAAGAACAGCATTCTGTTCCGCGGGGTACAGGTGAAGCGGGGCGCAAGCATCCATAACTCCATCATTATGCAAAAATGCGTCATCGGCGAAAACGTAAGGCTCGAGAACGTCATACTCGATAAAGATGTGATCATCTCTCGCGACCATAAGCTCCAAGGCGATTTTCGCAAACCTTTTGTCATTGCCAAGGACATTTCGATCTGATTCTAAAATAAAACGATCCGTCAGGAGGAACTTTCTTTTGTTTAACAACAAGGAAACATTCAAGCAGGTCTTTACGGAGCAATTGGTGAGTCGGTTGGGGAAGGGACTTGAGGAAGCAACGGCTGAGGATGTTTACAAAATCATCGGCGGCATGATCCGAGAATATGTCGGACGGGAATGGGCCGATGCCAACCGGATATACCGGGATACCGGGCAGAAGCAGGTGTATTATTTCTCTCTGGAATTTTTGATCGGCCGGCTGATGGGCAACAATCTGCTGAACCTGGGCGTGCTGGATATGGTCCGCAGCGGCCTTATGGAACTGGGATGGAATTTGAATGAGATCGAGGAGCAGGAGCCGGACGCGGGCCTAGGCAACGGGGGGCTCGGACGCCTTGCGGCGTGTTTTCTCGATTCGTTGGCATCGCTTAGCTATGCAGGCCATGGCTGCGGCATCCGGTATAAGTACGGCCTGTTCGAACAGAAGATCATCGACGGCCATCAAGTGGAGCTGCCCGACAACTGGCTCCAGCGGGGGAACGTCTGGGAAGAACGTCGGGCAGACAAGGCGGTGGAAGTTCGCTTCTGGGGCCGCGTGGAGGTGGACGTGCAGGAGGGGCGGACCGTGTTTCGCACGGCGGACTACGAACGGGTCCTGGCCGTGCCTTATGACGTGCCGGTCATCGGTTACGGCGAGGGGCAGGTGAACACGCTGCGGCTGTGGAGCGCCGAGTCCGCCTCGGATATATCCAGAATCCGTTCGACCCATCATCATAACAGCTATTATAAATTTTTGGAATACAACCGTTCGGTCGAATCGATATCGGAGTTTTTGTACCCGGATGATTCGGCATACGAAGGCAAGCTCCTTCGCCTCAAGCAGCAGTACTTCCTCTGTTCGGCCGGCGTTCAGAGCATTCTTAGAACGTTCGACAAGCTGGGCAAAACCTATCATGAGCTTCCCGAACATGTTGCCATTCATATCAATGATACCCACCCGACCTTGGTGATTCCGGAGCTGATGCGAATTCTGATCGACGACAAAGGCTTCGGCTGGGATGAGGCGTGGGACATCACGAGCCGGACCGTATCGTATACGAACCATACGCTGCTTAGCGAAGCGTTGGAGAAATGGCCTGCCGGCATGGTCCGTGAGCTGCTGCCGCGCATTTACATGATCATCGAAGAGATCAACAAGCGCTTCTGCGGCATGCTGCTGGACCGTTATCCTGGCGATCATGAGCGCATCTCCCAGCTCGCCATCTTGGAAAGCGACCAGATCCGCATGGCCAATTTGGCGATCGTGGGCAGCTATCACGTGAACGGCGTGGCCGCGCTGCACACGGAGCTGCTGAAGACGCAGGTCATGAAACCATTCTATGAGCTGTATCCGGAGCGTTTCAGCAACAAAACGAACGGGATTACCCACCGGCGCTGGCTGATGCACAGCAACCCCGGCCTGAGTCAATGGATCTGCGATGGTATCGGCGATTCATGGATTACGGATCCGCGTCGGTTAATTCAGCTCAAGGGACTGAAGAACGACTCCGCCTTCCAGCAGGGCATTCAGCGGATCAAACGGAGCAATAAAGAGCGGCTTGCCGATTATATCGCGAATAAACAAGGGATCGCGGTCAATCCCGATTCCATATTCGATGTGCACGTGAAGCGGCTGCACGGCTATAAGCGGCAATTGCTGAATATTTTACGCGTCATGCATGTGTATAATGAGATTAAGGATCAGCCGGGCATGGAGCGCGTTCCCCGTACCGTCTTTTTTGGCGCCAAGGCAGCGCCGGGTTACTATCTGGCCAAAAGCATCATCAAACTCATTAACGTCGTTGCGAATGTCGTGAATAAGGATCCGCAGGTCAATGACAAACTGCAGGTGCTGTTTCTTGAAAATTATTCGGTCTCACTCGCGGAGAAGATTATTCCGGCAGCCGATGTAAGCGAGCAGATTTCCACGGCCGGCAAGGAAGCCTCCGGCACGGGAAACATGAAGTTCATGATGAACGGCGCGTTGACCATCGGAACGCTGGATGGGGCTAACGTGGAAATGTTCGAGCTGCTCGGCAGAGAGAATATGTTCCTCTTCGGATTGGAGCTGGAGGACGTGTTAGCGTATTACAGGACGGGGGCTTATGTATCCAGGGAGCGGTATGAGCAGGATCCGAGAATCGCCCGCGTGCTGAATCAGTTGATTTCCTCGGGCCCGTTCTGCTGCCACGAGCTGGAGTTCGGGCAGATCCTGCAGTCCCTGCTGGACCATAATGACGAGTTTTTTGTGTTAGAGGACTTTGCCAGTTATGTCGCAACCCAGTCGGCCATTGATGATGCTTATTTGAATGCCCGGTCCTGGACCGAGAAGTCGATCGTCAATATCGCGCACTCGGGACATTTCTCGAGCGATAATACGATTCACCGCTATGCCTCCGACATCTGGAATGTTTCGCCTGTGAAGGTTGGCCTGAAGGGATAGTCAACGATATCGATGCTCAAAAAGGAACCCCGCCATAGAAATGGCGGGGCTTTCCATAGGTCCTCTATTGGATTGTGCTTCAACATAACATATGATCGAGACTCGTAAAAATGAATAGATAGATTTACCGATTGATGTGAAGGGGCCGCCCGATTTTTCATGCGGTGACCAGCCTTCTTATAAAGGAAGAAACTCAGCTTTCGGGTCCGAATCCCGGCTGCGTTTCTACCTGCTATCGTCTATGATTCTTTGAAATCAGCCCTGCGGTAGGTCGCTAGTTGCGGATAAGCCGCAATCTTCCGGCAGGCTGGAAAAGGGAGATTCGCACGCTGAGCGAATCTCCCTTTTTGAAGTGGTTTTATTCTTTTGGAAGCTCTTCGGTCGTACCGTACAGCTCGATCTCCCGGTCCGCTTGCTTGCGATGGGCGATCCGGCTGCTGGCGGCTGCGGCAACCGCGCCGACGATGTCGTCGAGAAAGGTATGTACGCGGCCGCTTGATTTATCATTCAATTGCTCAAGAATGCCGGGTTTGAGTTTGTCGATATACCCGTAATTGGTGAAGCCGATGCTTCCGTACACGTTAACGATGGAAAATGCCAGGACTTCATCCACGCCGTATAACCCTTCGTCATTGGCGAGCATTTCTTGAAGCGGGGATATAAGGTTGCCTTCCTCGGCTAAAATGTCCAATTGAATGCCGGTTAACACCGCGTTTTGCACTTCACGTTTGCTGAGTACGGCATCCACGTTCTCGATGCACTCTTCCATCGTCAAATTCGGGTAGTATTTTTTCTGAAGGATCATCACCAGCTCCGCGATTTCCTCCAACTTGATTCCACGCTTATGCAGCAGGCTCCGTGTCGCTTCCGCTACCTTCTTGCTGTTCAGGCTGTATGGAATGTTTGAATCGTTTTCTGCCATGATGGAACTCACCTCATTTTCGTGGTTGATGAAGATGCTTACGACGATTGTACTTTTTCCGCACCCCTTTGTCCAGAAAGGGCAAAACTGAGAGTTATTTTTTTGGAAAGGGCTCGTATACATAGGAGTACAACCTGTACAAAAAAATGTTAGGGAGGAACAATACATGAAACGTAATCCACGTACTCTTCGCAGGCTTTCCGCCGCCGGGCTGCTTGCTGTTCCGATCGTGATGTCCGGCTGCGGCATGTTATCCGGGAAGCAATCGGAAGCGATTGACCCGCCGCCTGCGCAAGTGGAGAAGCAGATGCTGAACACGGCCGGATCCACGGCGGCTCAAGGAGACATCGGCATGCAGACAACGGTATATCTTGCGGATGCACGGGGGATGCTGGCACCTGTAACCTTGGGCATTCCGAAGGTGGAGGGCGCCAGCGTGGTGAAGGAATCCCTTGAAGTGCTAGTGAACGGAGGCCGTTACGCGGGCTATGTTCCACAGGGCTTTCAGGCGGTATTGCCTGCCGGTACGCAGGTCCATAACGTGACAGTCGATCCGGAGAGCAAATTGGCGGTCGTCGAATTCAATAAATCATTTGCGGAATATAAAGCGGCAGATGAACGGAGAATCCTGGAGGCGTTGACGTGGACGCTGACAGGACATGAAGGCATCGAGCAGATGCAGGTATGGGTGGACGGCGTCAAACTGACGGAAATGCCGGTCAATCACACGCCGCTGGACCGTCCGCTTTCACGTTCGATGGGAATCAATCTTCAAAAAGCGGATGATGCCTTGTACACGAACTCTTCACCGGTCACGGTCTATTTCTCGTCGGTGACGCCGGAAGGCATTCAGTACTACGTGCCGGTCACAAGACTTGTTCCAACCGGACAAGACGCGGTGAAGGCGGCCTTAAACGAGCTGATTCGCGGACCGCAGTATGGCGACGGACTGGTTGAGGTCATCCCGGATGACACCACCGTTGCGGCGGTTGAAAAAGGGGAGGACGGAGCCGTAACCGTATCGCTTCAGGACAGCATGTTTGAACAGGGAGAGCAGGTTCCGACCGAGCTGCTGCAGGCCGTCGTGCTTACCGTAGCCGAGAATGCGGATGATGCCAAAGTGAAAATCCGGATGAACGATCTCACGGAGGTGGTTGGAACGGATAGCCGAAATTATAGCGAGCCCGTCAGCCGTCCGGAGTTCATCAACGAAATCTCGATCTGACCGATTCTCCGCCAGCTTTGGGAAATTTCCCCCGCAAAAGGTGCTTTTGTGCCTGCACTTTGGTAGAATAGGGAATGCTAATCAGGATTGCGATAAGAAGTAGGAGGCAGAAAACATGAGATCTAACGGACGTAAGAGCGATGAGCTCCGACCGATGAATTTATCGACCCATGTGAATAAATATGCGGAAGGCTCCGTGTACATCGAGATGGGAGACACCAAGGTGCTGATTACGGCAACCGTGGACGAGAAAGTTCCCCCGTTTCTGAAAGGACAAGGAAAGGGCTGGGTGACGGCTGAATATTCAATGCTGCCGCGCGCAACACAATCCCGCAACCAACGGGAAGCCAATCGCGGTAAACTCAGTGGCCGGACGATGGAAATTCAGCGGCTGATCGGCAGAGCGCTCAGGTCTGTTGTGAATCTGCATGCTCTTGGCGAGCGGACGATTACGCTGGACTGCGATGTAATCCAGGCGGATGGCGGAACGCGGACCACCTCCATTACAGGAGCATTTGTAGCTTTAGCCATAGCTGTAAATAAAATTGCAGAACAACATAAATTAGCGGTATTCCCGATCACGGACTACCTGGCATCCATTAGCGTGGGCATTGCCGGCGGACAGGCGCTGCTGGATCTGAACTATGAAGAGGATTCCAAGGCAAAGGTGGACATGAACCTGGTCATGACCGGAAGCGGCAAATTCGTTGAGGTTCAGGGAACCGGCGAAGAGAGCCCGTTTTCCCGCGAGGAGCTGGATCAGATCCTGGAGCTGGGAGAACAGGGAATCCGCGAGCTTATCGAGCGTCAGCAGGAGGCGCTTGGCCCGATTGCGGCCAAGATCGGTTCCGTGAATGCGAGCACCGGAGTCTGATCCCATGAAACTGACACTTGGAGATACACTCATTGTAGCTACACGCAATCAGGGGAAAGTCAAGGAATTCGCGCATGCTTTTGCTGCTTTCGGCACGGATGTAAAGAGCATGTACGATTACCCTGATCTGCCTGACGTCGTTGAGGATGGAGCAACCTTCGCAGCCAATGCATTCAAAAAAGCCAAGGAAGTCGGCGACGCACTGGGATTGCCTGTGCTGGCCGATGATTCCGGATTGTGCGTGGATGCGCTGAACGGCGCGCCCGGCGTTTATTCCGCCAGGTATGCGGGTGAGCATGGCGCGGACGAGGACAATAACGAGAAGCTGCTCGGCGAGCTCGAACGGTTAAGGCTCGGCGAGGACACCGAGCAGCCCCTGCTAAGTCCGGCCCGGTTCGTCTGCGTTCTGGTGCTGTATGATCCGGTCTCGGGAGAAAAGCTCGAGGCGGAGGGGAACGTTGAAGGCTGGATCACTTCGGATCCTGCCGGAGCGGGTGGTTTTGGGTATGACCCGCTCTTCTATTTGCCAAGCCATGAGAAGACGATGGCCGAGCTTTCCCTGGAGGAGAAGCAGGAGATCAGCCACAGGGGAAAAGCGCTGCGAAAGCTTGTAGCGGACCTGCAGGCGCTTAATTGATATACCATTCGCGAAAAAACCATACCGGCATGTGCCGGTATGGTTTTTTTTGATTTGTCGCAGTCCATAAGGACTTAACGGATGGATACGTTATATTCTTTGAGCCAGAAATGAACCTGGGCCAGGTAGGCAAACAGCTGCGGACCTGACATCAATTGGCCGAACCAAGGCAGATTGGAGGAAGCATCCGGCGAAGATGCCAGCTCCCGGATCCGGGCGGTATCGATGAGCGGCAGGAGCGGCGAAGAAGAATCATCCAGAATGGACAGCACCTGCGCTTTGACGGCCGCCAGATAGTTCGGATTATGGGTTTTCGGATACGGGCTTTTTTTGCGGTACAGGACGTCATCCGGCAGCACGCCTTCAAGGGCCTTGCGCAGAATGCCCTTCTCCCGGTCTCCTGTCGTTTTGATGCTCCAAGGGATGTTCCACACGTAATCGATTAGGCGGTGATCGGTATAGGGTACCCGGACTTCCAGTCCAACGCCCATGCTCATCCGGTCCTTGCGGTCAAGCAGGGTTGGCATGAAGCGGGTGATATTGAGGTAAGACATGATCCGCATTTTGGCCTGCTGCCCGGTCTCCCCGTCCAGCTTAGGCACTTCGGCTACCGCATCGGAGTAGCGGTCCCCGAGGTATTCCAGCGGCTTGATCCAGTCCCGGATTTCGGCAGACAGCAGCCCGGCTCTCATATCCGGCGCGACGGACCACGGAAAGGTACCGGAATTGAGCATTTCTTCCCGGTGGAACCAAGGGTAACCGCCGAATATTTCATCAGCGGCTTCACCGGATATTGCGACGGTTGCGCCTTTTTTAATCTCGCGGCAGAAGAGAAGCAAGGAAGCATCCACGTCGGCCATGCCCGGAAGATCCCGTTTTTGCGTGGAGACATCCAGCGCTTCTACCAGTTCGGGCGTGTCGAATTCGATCCAATGGTGGTTCGTGCCCAGCTCCTCGTGCATCCGTTTAATCCATGGCGCATCCGCTCCCGGCTGGAAGGAATGGGACTTAAAGTGTTTGTTGTTGTCCACATAATCCACGGAGTAGGTGTGCACTTGTCCTTGGCCCGTCCGCTTGTAGTAATCGACGGCCAGCGAGGAAAGCGCGCTGGAATCGAGCCCGCCGGATAACAGGGAGCAGACCGGTACGTCGGAGACCAGCTGACGCTCCACGGTGTCGCGGAGAAGATCGCGAAGGAAGCTTGCCGTTTGGTCGGCATCATCCTCGTGGGGTTTGCTTTCCAGCTTCCAATAAGTATACTTGCGCAAGCCTTCCCGGTTAAAGATCATGGCCATGCCGGGCCGGAGCTCCGATATGTCCTTGTAGACGCCATGTCCAGGGGTACGCGCCGGGCCGATAATAAATACTTCCGCAAGCCCTTCGGCCCCTACGACGGGCTCCACCTTCGGATGCTGAAGCAACGCTTTCGGTTCCGAGCCGAATACAAGCGTTCCGTCAATATAGCTGTAGAACAGGGGTTTCACTCCCACCCGGTCCCGAGCCAAAAATACCTGTTCCCGGACGCTGTCCCAAATAGCGAAAGCAAATATTCCATTGAGGCGCTCCAAACACTCGGGGCCCCATTCGATATAGGAGACTAACAAAACTTCCGTGTCGCATTTCGTATTGAAACGATGACCGCGTCGTACCAATTCGTCTTTAAGCTCCGCAGCATTATATAATTCCCCGTTATATACAATGGCATAGACTTCCTCTTCCTGATGAATGATCATCGGCTGAGCGCCATTTTCGGGGTCGATCACGCTGAGTCTTCGGTGACCGAATGCGCACGGGTTGGAAATCCAGGTGCCGGATCCGTCAGGTCCGCGGTGAGCCAAACTTTCTGTCATTTTTACCAGCAGCTGCGAGTCCTGCGTCAAATCGCCGCTCCATTGTATAAAACCGGTTATTCCGCACATGACGGTTCATCCTCTCTTTGTCTTTGTCATACGCTGTCCACTCTTTTTCATCCTACGTCGCCAAAGTGATACAGATATATGCCGAAGGAAGGCATAAAATGTCTGTCCTTTTACGAAAACTAAGGAAGAGGACGAATATCAAAGAGAAGGAGAGATGCGTCCATGGAGAAGTCAACCTATTATGTTTCCGTGCAGAGCCGGTCCGTGCTGACCGAGCAGGGAGCGAGCGCTTATGAATGGGAGATCGAAGCAACGCCGGAAGAGGCCGATCAAGTTCGGATTGAGCTGGATTTGATGCAGGAGAAGGACGAAGAAGCGACAGGCTACATGTTTCCTTGGCCGGATACGCCGCAACAAAGCGCCAACGCCCTGTTTCAATCTTCCTTGGACAAGGTGTATCGAACCATTTATCAATTGGGTACGCCGGCTACGCGCCAGCAAATGGAAGAGCTGCGGCTGCTCTCCGATTTGACATGAAAATATGAAGGATCGTGCTGTCCCAGTACATCCTGATGAAGGAGAATGTATGATGTATGCAATCAGAGATGCAAAAATCCGCCGGATTACGGAAGTAAACGGCGCCCCGTGCGCAGAGGTAGAAGTCTATCCTGCCGCGGAAGGAGAAAGCGCATTGCTGGCTTATCTGACGCCATCTTCCCCATTGGGAGGCTACGAGCTGGTGAAAATTGTCCGCAGCAACGCCAGCATGGAGGTGGACTGGTTCGACAACAGCATGCATGATGCTTTTGTGGATGCCACGGACGAAGCATTCGAGAACAACGTTCAGTCCACGGCAGAGGAAGACCGCGATGCATTCAAGCAGCAGCTGCTTTCGACAGGCCAGCTATATGAGCAGCTGAACCAGCGGCTCAGCGAAGGCCCTCAATATTTCTAGAGCTTTGACGAACGAAGAGATCTGACCGGATACCATCGGCAGATCTCTTTTTGCATGTGCAGGTTCATCTATGAAAGATTGCATGGGGTTTTTACGCAGTTCTGCAAAAAAGGTCGAACAAAGATAGGTTTCTTGTCGATTTCGATTTCGCTGCGGTAGGGAGTATGGACCATCCGGTATCCTTGTTTACGAAATAGATACAAATAGGGCTTTTCCTCTATATGATTACTGGAGAATCCTCCCTATAATGTTGGATTAGTGTCATCTACTAACATAATGGACAAGGGGAGATTGGAATTGGGCAGATGGAATAAACATATCGTCAAGCTATGGGGAGCGGGATTCCTGGCGTTGTCGCTTACCTTGGGATCCGTGCAGATGCCGGCAAGCGCCGAAGCAACGCAGAACGTTACGGTTCTTGAATCGTCTCATGAGCTCGTGAACGGCAAGATGCGCGTGACGGCGGACATTCGCAACGGAGGAACCGGAGCGGAAGCGGGATTCTATGTTGTCGGTTACGATGCAAACGGCCAAGCGCTCGAGGCAGTCGGTGATTCCGAATATATGATGAGCGACGAAATCGGTACATATGAAGTGGATCTTGACAGCGGCAGCAGCGTCAAGCGGGTGGAAGTGCTCCCGGCAGGACCGGCTGGTGATCAGGCGCGGCTGCTGGCATCCGGATACTATACGAGCAACGGCGTGGTCAACGTTTCTGGCGTCGTGCAGAATTCTACGGTCGGGCACAATGTGGGTATGCTCGCCGTAGGGTATGATGCTTCCGGCAAAGCGGTCGAAGTGACATCGGCGGACAGCTACTTTGGCGGCAGCGATGTCGGCACCTTCGTCGTAGAGCTTAAAGCAGCGAAGCTGATCAAGAGCGTAAAGGTATCGGTCGTTGATCCGGTTGAAGATGCCGTGAAGCTGCTGCAATCCGGCAGCCGCCTGGAGAACGGAAAGCTTATCGTTACCGGTTCGATTCAAAACCGGAATAAAGGCGGGCAGGCCGGCGTCATCGTTGTCGGCAGCAACGCCGGCGGCAAGGTTCTGGAGGTCAACACGACGTCCGGATATCTTTCATCCAACGAAATCGCGAATTTCCAGGCCGAGCTGGAAGGCGGCAAAGCCATCAGCGACCTGAAGGTTTTCCTGACAGGCAACAGCCAGACGCCTAAAATCATAGCCGAGGGCAGAACGACCATCAACAACAAGCTTGTCGTTACGATCGGCGTGGAGAACGGGGATGTGTCGCAACGGATTACCGTGAAATCGACGGCGTACGATGCGAAGGGACGCTCCTTGGGAACCGATACGGACTCCATGTTCATGACCGCCAATGAAACGACGACCTTGCGCATTGATTACGATACTCGGGTCAAAAGCGTGAAGCTGAAATATTATGACCAATCCGGCAGGGAAATCGGAGAAGCGCCGATCCGCATCAAAATCAACGGCCAGCTCCAATCCTATGCGCAGTCGCCGGTGATGGTCGGAGGAAGCGTTCTTGTGCCTATGCGTCCGATCTTCGAATCCCTCGATGCTTCGGTCAAATGGGACCAAAAGACGCAAAGCGTATCCTCCTCCAAAGGCTCGACCCAAATCAAGCTGAAGATGGGCTCCAAGCAAGCGGTCGTTAACGGGAAGACCGTCACGCTGGATTCGGCGCCACGGATGGTGAAGGGCACCACGATGGTACCGCTGCGTTTCGTGGCATCCGCGCTGGGCTGTGAAGTGAAATGGGACGGCAATGAGAAAATGGTATTGATTACGACCAAATAATGCGAAAAGGACCATGCGGTAAGCGCATGGTCCTTTTTTATAGGGTAAGTTCAATAAGCGTGCTCCCTCAGCACCTGAATGCCCATGATCACGTTATACACAAAAGCCCCGAAATAAATGATGCCGAACAGAATAAGGTATCCGATGACGGAACCAAAGGAGCCCGAGGTCACGGCCATGTAGATTAACGGGATCGCTGCTATAACGGGGAACAGATGGGAGAACAGGGCGCGGCGTGCGTGCTTGGCCACATAGGCGTCCGGAGACAGAATCCATACAAGGACAGGGAGGATGAACGGTGCAAAGAAGATGCTGAAATACGATAAAGAGGATAAAAGCTGTCTCATGGTATCACGCTCCTGAAGTCATTCTCATGTTTACATTTTACCCAGTAAGCAGGCTCCTGATTCGGTCAGGTGATCAACCCGAAAAAAAGTACTTTGAAAAAAACAAAAGATGCGATATAATATACTTCGTTACTGTTTAAAATATTTTCATACATATATGTCCCAGTAGCTCAGCTGGATAGAGCAACGGCCTTCTAAGCCGTCGGTCAGGGGTTCGAATCCCTTCTGGGACGTAAAAAAAGACACCGTCATATGACGGTGTTTTTTACGTCCCGTGAGGATGAGAACCCCGAGTTGGGGTTCGTCGGAGCTATGCTTCGTTAGGATTACATCGCAGTCGGCCTGGAAGGCCGCATCCCGACTGGGACGAAACGTCCCGTGAGGATGAGAACCCCGATTGGGGGTCCGCCTGCGCATACGCTTCGTTAGGATTACTTCGCAGTCGGCCTGAAGGTTTTCTTGCAAACGAAAGGTATTCGTGACACGATTAGAAACAGTGGAGGGGATACATGGGATGAATGACATCACTATGACTTTGGTAAGAGAGACTCACAAGGATCTTCAGGAGCTCATCGCGAAGCTGGACGATTACTTATCGACGTTATACCCGGCGGAAGGGATATTCGGGCTGGATCTGGCCGATCCCAAAGTAAACGAAACGCTATTCGTGGTGGCTTACCATGATGGCCAGCCTGTCGGCTGCGGAGCCATCCGGCCGCTGGATGCAGAATCGGTTGAAATTAAACGGTTTTTCGTGAATGTCCCGTATCGAAATAGGGGAGTAGCTTCCCGGATCCTGCTCTTTCTGGAAGAACAAGCGAAGACGCGGGGCTATCGTTTCTCGCGCCTGGAAACAGGCGAACCGCAGAAGGAATCCGTTCATTTTTACAAGAAGCTGGGGTATGCCCAGATTGAACCGTTTGGCGAATACATCGGGTGCGAATATAGTTTATGTCTTGAGAAGAGTCTGACATCCTAGCCATTTGGTCTTATAATAGAAGAAAAAATATTTTACGAACCCTATCGAGGAGGCATCGAGCATGCAGCTTACTAAAATATCACAGAATACCGCCATTCTATTGGAGCATGCCAGAAAATCGGGGCTGACTTCTTCCGATCTGCTGGAGGCTGTGCGCTCAGGAGACGCAGAGAGATTCCAGATCGCCAATAACGGTCATTTTCACTATGAGGAATTATTCTCTTACGCAAAAGAGCATGGGGAAGATTTGGAGAAAGCCGTTAGCGAGGGGTACCAAATTACGTTTAATACCCGGAACGGGTTGAAGATCTGGCTGGAGGAAGCCTTCCGCATCAGCTCGGAATCCGATTTCAGCGTGGGCGAGGGCATTATTGAAGGATTGAAGCTCCAGAAGGAGCAGTTGGCTCGCTTGAAGGAAGCGCTGGCTGTCAACTGGACCCTGCAGGAAGAGCCGGCGTCAGACGGCGTTCAGGTCAGATTGACCGTCAGAGGATTGCAATAAAATAAGATAGCCACCGTACTTGATCAACATAATAGTACGGTGGCTTTTTTATTAGGCATGATCCGCTCATTCATCAGAGTGAATTTACATCCGGCTCGGAGTAGGCAAACCCAGCACCTCCAGCGCTTCGCCAAGGGTGTTCTTGAATAAGGAAGTGAGCCATACGCGAAATTGGAGCACTTCCTCCTTCGCCTTCAGAATCGGGCATGCCGAGTAAAAATTGTTGAACAGGGAGCACAGCTCATAGGTGAAGTTGCAGATGGCACTAGGAGATAGATCCCGTCCGGCGGCATATAAGGTATCATCCCAGGTGCTGATATGCCGCAGCAGCGCATGTTCCGCTTTTTCCATGGCAGGGAACCGGGCAGGCACAGACGGCGTAACCTCGGCTTCTTGAGCCTTATTAAGCACGCTGAGTGCACGCGCGTAGGAATAGAGCAAATACACCCCCGTATTCCCCGATATTTCAGTGGCCTGCTTCAGATCGAACACCACCTCGGTTTGCAGTGCAAAGCGAAGCAGGTAGTAACGGATGGAGGCGGTTGCGATCGCATGGCTGGACAAACCGTTTTTATCGGATCGGGTGTCCTCGATGACCTTGGCTACTTGATGAATAAGCTCGGTGATTTTGATTCCGATTCCCTGACGTCCGGACATCGCATAGGATGCCTTACCGTCGGAAGTATCGATGCCGAGATCCGCTGCAGCGGAAGGGCTTAACGAGACGACGCCGTAACTGACATGGCGCAGCTTCTCAGCCTCTTGTTGGAAGCCCAGGCCTTCCAAAGCCTGCTTCACCATCGCCTGCGGGTACTGCTGCCTGTAATCAATGACGTTGATGACCATGTCCGCTTTGCCGTAAGAACGCTCCTCGCCGTGCGAGCTCGTCGTCCAAACCTCGTCGGTGAATTTTTTATATACAAAATCATTGGAAAGCACGCCGTATTTCCACAAGTGGTAGGCGATGTCCTTGGCGGTGTAAGTCAGGATGCCATTGGAGCGCACCAGCACTTTATCGATGCTGTGGTCCGACTCCGCCTCGTCTCCGGCTTCGGTTCCTGATTGCTTGAGCACCCAGCAGCCTGCAAGTTTACCCTCGGTTTCCTGATGGAAAAGCGGGGTATTCTTCAACAGCTCGAACGCGGACGCCCAGAATCCCTCCCTAACAATGCTGCTCTCCCATACAAGCAGATCGTATTCAATGCCGAACTGCTTCATCTCCTCAAGATGCTCCTTAACGATTCGCTCGGCAACAAGCAGTCCAATCCAGGAAAGGTTCTGATTGCCCTCTTCCAGTGCATGCAGAACCTCGGTCCGATGCTGAACCAGCCCCGGCTCCCTTTCGTAGGCTTTATTGGTGCTTGAATACACGTCCCAGCAGTAATCGCCGAACCGGGCATGCTCCTTCGTCAGCGGCGTGTGGAGCAAGCCGACCACCGTATCCGCCAGCTGATTGCCCAGGTCGTCGATATAATTATGCACCTCGACCTCGTAACCCAGCTTCCTCATCAATCTCACGAGCGTATCTCCGATACAGGAATTTCGAAGATGCCCGATATGGGCGGACTTATTCGGGTTGATGGACGTGTGCTCAATGACGATCTTTTCGTTAGCTGCCGGGGGGAGTTCAAAATGGTGGCTCGCCCAATACTCCCAATCGATGCGCAGATTCATAAAGCCCGGAGCGACAATCTCAGTCGAGCGGACGAGCTGTTTGTAGGATGCGTCCTGCTCCAGCTCGGCTTGGATCAGCTCGGCGATTTGCAGGGGAGCCTTGCGGAGCACCTTCGCAAGCTGCATCGCAACGTTGGTTGCGTAATCCCCATGCTCCATGCTGGCAGGCTGCTCGATCCGGATCGGAGTGGACTCCGGCAGTTTGGTGCCGTAAGCTTCGCAGACCTGGTTCACGGCTTGTTGAAGGCTCGAAATAATCTTATGACTTAACACGGTAAATCCCCCTTTAAAAAATAAAACGACTCGGAAAACCAAAAAAGCCCTCATCTCCAAAAGAGACGAGGACTTGTGCTCGCGGTACCACTCTTGTTGTTAAACCCCGCAAGGGTCTAACCACCTTCATACGATAACGGCGTAAGCCGGGGCTCCCTACAGCATGTTGCTTCGGAAGGCCATCTCCTGGGTCCGCTTCACGGCCGACTTTGTACCGGTTTCCACCCTCCCGGCTCGCTTGGACTAAAGTCAGTGCAGTTACTCTCCCAATCAACGAAAATAATATTCTCAAGTTTTTTCATATTATAACCATTCTATTTAGAAAAGCAACCCCCCAATGGCTAAATCTTTTCTGCAAATACTCGCAGACGCCGGTAATCCGCGCAGAAAGCATCCTCTTGCCATAGCGTCGATTGAGCAGCTAGGCTGATGCGAGCGATCGCTTCTTCCTTCGATTCAGCCGAGAATCCGGCAAAAAAGCAATCGCCAAAATGCAGCAGCCAATGCTTTATGCCGTCCTTGCCTTCGGATAATCGCGTGGGACGGTCGAAATGATGGGCGAGATGCACGCGGAACCCTTGGGCTTCAAGCAGGCTGGCATACTGCCCAAGACTAGGAAAATACCACGGATTCCGGGCGTCCGCATCGATTCGATAATGATCGGCGAACACGGTTTTCAAGGCTTGGTAGATGCCGTCAATATTCCCTTTGCCTCCGAACTCGGCAACGAATCGGCCGCCGGGCTTAAGGGCTCCATGTACGGAGCGTACCACGCCTTCAGCATCCCTCATCCAGTGCAAGGCCGCGTTTGAGAAGACGGCATCGTATGGCGTTTCGGTTTCGAAGTTCTCGCCATCCCCGGTCAGAAACGGAAGTCCAGGATATTTGCTTTTGGCCCGCTCAATCATCTCGCTGGAATAATCCATGCCGGTTACATGTGCGCCCGATTTGGATATTTCATGAGTCAAGTCGCCGGTTCCGCAGCCGAGATCGAGAATCCGTTCTCCGGGTTGAGGCGCCAGCAGCTCTGCAGCTCCTTTTCCATAAGCAGATACAAACGATAGCTGTCGATCGTAATCGTAAGGTTTCCATACTTGCTCTGACATAACAACACCCCTCCACGCATGATTTATCCTCATTGTGACATGATCGGCTTATAATTAGAAATATATAAATTCGATAACACTGATAGGTTTAACTAATAAGAGGAGGAACAAAAAGCCGCTTTGTCAGCGGTTTTATGCAGAGGACTATTTAACGGCAACAAGAAGCGCGCCAACGGCAATGAGTGCAACGCCGGCTGCGTTAATCCAGGAGATCTTCTCACCCAGAAACACAAAGGCCAGGATCACGGCAATAACCACGCTCAATTTATCGATAGGACCTACCTGCGATACTTTGCCGTATTTTAACGCCAGAAAATAAAACAGCCAGGACAACGCGCCCGCGATGCCGCTGAGCACTATAAAGCTGAGTGCCTTTTTCTGAACCAGAATTTCTCCGAGCTCCGAGAATTTCCCCTGAACCGCTACGACCCCCAGCAGAAACAGGGCCATAATGACGGAGCGAATGGCTGTTGCCGAATTGGCATCGATGTTCTGCAGGCCTATTTTTCCGAAAATGGCCACAAGTGCCGCCGTGACTGCCGACAGCAATGCGTATACAAGCCATAATGGCATGCGTACCTCTCCTTTTCGACAAGATAAAGTCTCTGATTAATGTACCGGATTCCTTTATAATAGTATAGAGCAATTTGAAGGATCTCATGAATGTTCAAAGGATTGAACGACTTGGAAAGGGCTGGATGAAAAATGACACATCATATCGCGGCTTATACGGAAGCTTACCATGATCAGCTGGTGGAATTATGGCTTCGTGCCGTATCCCAAACGCACGATTTTTTGACGGAGGAAGATATCCGGTTCTATTATGGCATGATGCAAAGCGGGGCACTGAGGTCCGTGGAGATATGGATGTGCTTGAATACGGAACAGGAAGCGATTGGATTTATCGGACTGGACGGCTCCAAAATCGAGATGCTGTTTGTGGATCCCCTTCACCACGGCCAAGGGACGGGAACGAAATTGATCCGGCATGCCGAACGGCTGAAGGGGCCCGGACTTCAAGTGGATGTGAATGAACAGAACCCCAAGGCCCACGCTTTTTATAAAAAATACGGATTCGTGCAGATCGGCCGTTCGGAGCTCGACGGTTCCGGAAAGCCGTTTCCGCTTATTCATATGCAGCTGCGGTAATGTCATGGATCGGCACAGCCGAGTCCACGATAATCGCGAGTATAGTATTTTCGAAAAGCAGCCTATCTCTGGGTGAAAGAACAAACATCGATAGACGGTATGTTTTAACCTATCCAATGAAAAAGGGAGTGCAGCTAAACTGGAGGAGTCAATGAAGTTTTTTCCGAGCAACCTGTCGTTTCCCTATCCTTGGCGCTCCTATCAGAGGCGCGTGCTCCACGGGCTTGACCATCATCTGAAGAATCGCCAATTGCATCTGGTGGCGCCGCCCGGTTCGGGGAAGACCGTTCTTGGATTGGAGGTCATGCTTCGGATTAATCGGCCGACGATTATATTGGCTCCCACCATCACCATTAAACAGCAATGGGCAAGCCGTCTGGTGGAGCTGTTTCTTGACGAAGATGTCCAGCCGGAGTGGGTCTCGACCTCGCTCAAGCGACCGGCATTGGTAACGATTACGACCTACCAAGCCCTACACAGCCTGATTAGTGCAGCAGGGCAGCCGACTTCTGCGAAGAAGAAGGTCATCGCGGGGATGGTGCAAGCGGACCAAACCGGTGATGAGAATCAGGAGTTTTCGGATACGGGCATGGAAGACGCTGAGGCTGAACCGGCCGGGAGGGACGCTGACCGCGAGGACGATATCACGGACGGCACCGAGGCTCAAGAAGCTCTGGATCTGTTGAAGCAGCAGGGATATCATACGCTTATTTTTGACGAGGCGCATCATCTTCGAATGTCTTGGTGGCAAAGCGCCATGCAGCTGTGCGAAATGCTGGACGAGCCGACCAAGATTGCGCTTACGGCCACTCCGCCATACGATGTCAATCCGAGGGAATGGCAGCGGTATATCGAGCTTTGCGGCCCTATCGACGAGGAGATCAGCGTGCCCGAGCTGGTTCGCCATGGGGAGTTGTGTCCCCATCAGGATTATATCAGCCTGACAAGGCCAACTCATGAAGAGGCCGCTAAACTGCGGGAATTTCGAATGCAGGCACAACAGGTCAAAGACGAGTTGGTCCGAGATGAGTTTTTGGCGGATTTGATCGTACATCACCCCTGGATAACACGGTCCGAGGCGTACATGGAGGACATTTTGTCCTCCCCGGGGTATTACTCCAGCATGGTGCTCTATCTGCGAGCGGCCAATCGGCCGATCTGGAAGGAGGCTGTGAAGCTGCTCGGCATGGAAGAGAAGGAAGCGCCCGACTTTACGGAGGAGTGGCTGCAGGAACTCCTTGGCGGCATGCTGTATAAAGACGCCCATATTGATCGCGGACTGCCGGAGTTAAAGGCGTTGCAGAAGAGGCTCAGCCGATTAGGGATGATTGAACGGCGGAAGGTGTATATGAGATCGACGCCTGCGATTGATAAAATGCTGGTCCAGAGCGTCTCGAAATTGCACAGCATCGGCCGCATTCTTGAATTCGAGCGCTCCATGCTGGGGGAGAGCATGCGGATGGTAATCTTGACCGATTATATCCGCAAGGAGGACCTGCCGAAGGATGCGGATGACGAGAAGCCGCTGAATCGGCTCGGCGTTGTTCCGATTTTTGAGCTGATCCGCAGGCAGCTAGCGGAGAAAAGCTGGTCACGGGGCGATCGCGAGTTGCCCATCGGTATTTTGACAGGCTCCTTTGTGGTGCTCCCGGTGACGGCTATGCCTTTGGCCAGGGCTTGCGCCGATCGACGGGGCCTCCGCTTGTCGGAACGTCCCCTTGCCCATGACTGCCGTTATGTAACGATGGATGTTCGCGATGCAAATCGCTCGGCTATCGTGGCTATTATAACGGAGGTGTTTTCAGAGGGGGGAATTCAGGTGCTGATCGGTACGGCGGCTCTCCTGGGCGAGGGATGGGATGCTCCCGGGATCAATTCCTTGATCATGGCATCGTATGTAGGCTCGTTCATGCTGTCCAACCAGATGCGGGGACGGGCGATTCGGGCCCAACGCGGGAACCCGGATAAGACCGGAGCGATCTGGCATCTGGCATGCGTCGATACCGCCCAAATCGATGGGGGCGAGGATTTGAGCTCGCTTGCGCGCAGATTTCGATCTCTCGTCGGTCTATCGATCTCGCATCAAACCATAGAGTCGGGCATGGAGCGCATGGGACTTGATCTTCGGAAAAACCAAACCGCAGAAAGCATCAGCGCCTATAACCGCGACACATGGGAGCGGGCGAGGCAGCGGCATCTTTTGAAGGAGCGATGGAATTCGGCGATTGCCCTTCACAGCTCCATGACGGAGGAACTGACGGTGGATCGGGAGCGTATTCCTAAGCCTTTGATTTTCTCGCATACGGTAAGGGCCGTGCTTGCTTTTGCCGTTGGTTTGGGGCTGGGCGCCTTCATCGAGACCTTAACGTCGCCGGTTTTGCTTCAATCGGACGCGCCGGCTTGGTTCAGCCTGCTATTCTCGGTCGCCATTGCCTTGATCTTATCCAGTCCTTGGATATTTAAAGCCGTCAAAATGGTAATGCGTCATCAATCGCTGGAGCGGAGCATTCGAGAAGTGGCTCTGGTCGTGTATACGGCGTTATACGATATGGAGCTGGTCGAAACCGAGCCAAGCCTTCACCGGTTGAGAGCGGAGGAGGAAGAAGGAGCCGTCGTGTGTTGGCTGAAAGACGGAACCACCCAGGAGAAGACGCTTTTCCTGAATTCGCTGCAGCAGGTGCTGGACCCGATCGAGAACCCGCGTTATCTTTTGTACCGCGAATCGCGCGGCCGGTTTGCGACCAGGCGGGATTATCATGCCGTACCGGAGGAAATCGGACGTCGAAAAGAGCACGCGGAACGCTTTGCTCGGCTGTGGCGCAAGCATATCGGTCCGGCCGAGCTGGTCTACACCCGTACGCCGGAAGGCAGAAAAATGCTCCTGACCGCGCGAACGCGGGCTTTGTCCTCCATGTTCGTGAAGAAATCGGAGCGGGTTAGTGCTTGGAGGTAGAGGATCCGGAGTGTTCGCGGAATGTGGAGGGAGTCATGGGATGGGGTGTGATGCACCGTGCTGCGCTGCCTTAACGGACCCAGGGGCCGTTAATTGAGGGTAAAACCCTCATACAGGTATGCTAGCGGACCAGAAGTCCGTTATTCATGAAAAATGAGGGTAATTTGACTGTGAATTAGCTAAATAACGGCTGTGGTGTCCGCTAATTTCTAAATCGGGCCGTTTTTGATGAAATAACGAACCTACGGTCCGCCAAAGTCGTGTTAGGGTGTACGTCGTATTGGAATCGGCCATGGCGTTCATATGTAGAATAATGTCGATAGTGCATCAGAAGGGATACGGCCCTTCGGGCCGACTGCGAAGTAATCCTCCCGAAGCGTAGGCTCCGACGAACCCCCTTCTAGGGATTCTCATCCTCACGGGACATAAAAAAACACCGTCATGTGACGGTGTCTTCTTTTACGTCCCAGAAGGGATACGGCCCTTCGGGCCGACTGCGAAGCAATCCTCCCGAAGCGTAGGCTCCGACGAACCCCTTCTAGGGGTTCTCATCCTCACGGGACATAAAAAAACACCGTCATATGACGGTGTCTTCTTTTACGTCCCAGAAGGGATTCGAACCCCTGACCGACGGCTTAGAAGGCCGTTGCTCTATCCAGCTGAGCTACTGGGACATAGAAATTTTTCAAGCAAAAAATATATTATCACATGCACAGGAGAAATTCAATCATTATTTTATGACATAAAGTTTTTCGGATTTGCAAGATTATTCGAGTATCATATCGGGTTATATTGATAAAATATACGCACGAAAAACTGGGGATCGCCGTCTTTATGTTGCCAAGGGCATGATGCACGCAAGCTGTTACGCCCTTTTTTAAACTTGGCAGTACATATGCTATAATCAACGAATACGAAAAACAGGACCAGAAAGGAGGTGTCCTTATCAAGGACTCTTACTCCCAAGAACAAGAGGATAAGAACATCATCCTGTTTCCGAAGACGCTGGATTATTACCAGATTCAGCTTACGGTTATGCTCGAGAACGAACGTTACGGTGAAGCGATGGAAGTGCTGCGTTTTCTGCTGAAGTGCGGGGGACAGAACGAACGGCACTATGAAGAGTGGAACTCGCTCCTCGAATGGCTTGAAGCCGCATTTCCGGAACAGGCCATGCCCCGTTCGGTCGATTTCGATGCTGAGGCTGACGAGGATGATCCGGACGAGTCCGAGATGGCGAGACAGATGGTCAGGGACAAGGTTGCCCAGGATGCCGGATACGCCGACAAGCTGCTGGCTTCGGTCATGACCGGGCCACTGACGGAGCAGACCATTTTGGCGCTGGAACAGCTCGCTTATCTGGACCGTCCGGAGATCGACGCGATTCTGGTCGAATGGCTGCATGATACGCCGCTTCATCCCCTGCTGCAATTCCGGGTGCTGCAAACGCTCCGGAGAAGAGGGATGGAAGGGCACGTAAGCCTTCATCGCGGGCAGGAAGCCGTCGAGATCGAGATCGATACGGTTCCCTTGGATCCGGGAGGCTTCCCGGACGCGATTACGAGGATTTTGGAGCGCGTTGCGGATCAGACCGAGGTTCATGAGCCGACGCTGTTTTATTTTGCCCAGGAATTATGGTCCCAGTTCATCATGGCGATTTACGGCACGGAGGACTACCATTCCATGCTGGACGAAGAAGAAGCCACGCTCGATATATGGGCCGCAGCGCTGCATGACATCGTGTCGGAGAGCCTGAAAGGTTTTCGCAATGAGGAGGAAATCCGCCCGCTTTACGGCATCACGGACACCATGCGGTTCCGCTATGAGGGAGCCTATCGATCTCTCAAGCAATTCGTCGCTGCAGGCGTGGAAGATTAGCCAGAGCTGGAAAACGTTTACGGTATCGCGGCATAAGGGTTCGCCCTTGAAAAAGGATTTAATGTTGTTTATACTATAGTGGTTATTCGGTACGTGATACATTATTGCGTCGACCACGTGAATTATTTTGGAGGGGAAAGCATAAATGAAAGCAACTTGGGAAAAAATAGAGAAGAACCTTGGCGTTCTTGACGTTGAGGTTGATGCGGAGCGCGTTGCATCCGCTCTCGACAAGGCTTTTAATAAAGTAGCTAAAAAAGCAAATGTACCTGGATTCCGTAAAGGTAAAGTGCCTCGGCCGATCTTTGAAGCGCGTTTTGGCGTAGAGAGCCTGTATCAGGATGCAATCGACATCCTTCTTCCGGAAGTATACAGCGAAGCAGTGGAACAAGCGGATATCTTCCCTGTGGATCGTCCGGAAGTGGACATCGAGCAGTTCGCTAAAGGCGAAACTTTCAAGTTCAAAGCTAGGGTAACCGTGAAGCCGGAAGTTAAGCTTGGCGAATACAAGGGCGTCGAAGTTGCTGCAGTAGCTGCAGAAGTTTCCGACGAGGAACTGAACGAAGAGCTTGAGCGTCTGCAACAACGTCATGCTGAGCTTACCGTTATCGACGAAGGTGCTTCCCAGTCCGGCGATATCGTTGTAATCGACTTCGACGGTTCCGTCGACGGCGTTCCTTTCGAAGGTGGACAAGCTGAGCGTTATTCCCTTGAGCTTGGAAGCAACACGTTCATTCCAGGCTTTGAAGACCAAGTCATCGGTATGGCTACAGGAGACTTCAAAGACGTGGAAGTGACCTTCCCTGAAACTTACCATGCTGAAGAATTGGCTAACAAACAAGCCGTCTTCAAAGTGAAAGTGCACGAAATCAAACGCAAACAGCTTCCTGAGCTGGATGATGAATTCGCTAAAGACGTTAGTGAGTTCGATACGCTTGATGAGTACAAGGAAGATCTGAAGAAGCAATTGCTGACTCGCAAAGAGCAAGAAGCCCAAGGCGTTCGTGAGAACGAAGCCGTTGAAAAAGCAGCAGCAAACGCTGAAGTTGAAATTCCGGAAGCCATGATTCAATCCGAAGTTCAAAACATGATGCGCGATTTCGACAACCGTCTTCGCCAGCAAGGCATGAACCTGGAAATGTTCCTAAGCTTCTCCGGCCAAACCAATGCCGATCTGGAAGGCCAAATGAAGGACGATGCTGAAAAACGCGTTCGCAACAACCTCGTGCTGGAGCAAATCGCGAAGGAAGAGAAACTCGAAGTATCCGAAGAAGAAATCAACAAAGAGCTGGAAAACATGGCTGATACGTACAAGCGTTCCGCTGATGAAATCCGCAGCATCCTCGGTGCTAACGGTTCCCTCGACAGCCTTCGTGAAGAACTGCTTCTTCGCAAAACGATCGACTTCTTGCTGGAAAACAGCGTAGAAGGCGCTCCTGTTGAGAAAAAAGAAGCAACTGAAGAATAATAAATAGGCGGCTGCGAAAAGCTGCCCTCACATTAGATAAGGCACGTACATTTCATGCGTGCCTTATTTTTAACTAAGAATAGCCAATTTACTACTAAATGTGACATGAATTGGTTATAAATTTCGACATACATAATGAGACAAGTTGGCAGGATATAATTCTTGGCAAGTTCATAGAATGTAAACAGGGTTAAAAAATGACATCGTGCTTTGAACATGTTAGAATAACTTTTGTAACGCTGTAGTATATTTTTCAAGGAAAAGAGGTTGGTCGCATGAGTCTTGTACCTATGGTTGTTGAACAAACCAGTCGAGGCGAAAGATCTTACGATATCTACTCAAGATTACTGAAGGATCGCATTATATTCCTCAGCAGTGCGATCGATGACGATGTTGCCAATCTTGTTATTGCCCAGCTTCTGTTTCTGGCTGCGGAAGATCCGGAAAAAGACATCTCTTTGTACATCAATTCCCCTGGCGGTTCGGTAACGGCCGGGATGGGTATATATGATACGATGCAGTTGATCAAGCCTGATGTATCCACGATTTGCGTCGGCATGGCCGCCAGCATGGGATCATTGTTGCTTACTGCAGGAGCGCCAGGCAAACGATATGCTCTCGAGAACAGTGAGGTGATGATTCATCAGCCGCTCGGAGGCATTCAAGGTCAGGCATCCGATATCCAAATCCATGCAGATTGGATCATCAAGACCAGACAAAAACTGAATCAAATCTATGTGGAGCGCACGGGTCAGCCCCTTGAAAAAATCGAACGCGATACAGACCGCGACTTTTTCATGAGCGCGGAGGAAGCGAAGGCGTACGGTATTATTGATGATGTTCTGTCTTCACCGACCAAATCTTAAGGGGTGGTAATAGCATGTTTAAATTTAACGATGACAAAGGGCAGCTGAAGTGCTCCTTCTGCGGCAAATCGCAGGAGCAGGTCCGCAAGCTGGTTGCGGGGCCCGGTGTTTATATATGTGACGAGTGCATCGACTTGTGTTCGGAGATCGTAGAGGAAGAGCTCGGACACGAGGAAGAAGTGGATCTGAAGGATATTCCGAAACCGCGTGAAATCCGCGATATCCTGGATCAATACGTAATCGGACAGGATCAAGCGAAGAAATCCCTTTCGGTTGCCGTTTACAATCACTACAAGCGCATCAACACCCAGAGCAAGATCGAGGACGTCGAATTGCAAAAGAGTAATATTTTGCTGCTCGGACCTACAGGTTCCGGTAAAACCTTGCTTGCGCAAACGATGGCCAAAATTTTGAACGTACCGTTTGCTATTGCGGACGCAACCTCGCTGACCGAAGCCGGTTACGTGGGTGAGGATGTTGAGAACATTCTGCTGAAGCTGATTCAAGCTGCGGATTATGACGTGGAAAAAGCAGAACGCGGCATTATCTATATTGATGAGATCGACAAAGTGGCCCGCAAATCGGAGAATCCGTCCATTACGCGTGACGTCTCCGGTGAAGGGGTTCAGCAGGCTCTCCTGAAAATTCTGGAGGGAACCGTTGCTTCCGTGCCGCCGCAAGGTGGACGCAAGCATCCGCATCAGGAATTCATCCAGATCGATACAACGAACATCCTGTTCATTTGCGGCGGTGCGTTTGACGGTTTGGAGCAGTACATCAAACGCCGGATCGGCAAAAAGGTCATCGGCTTCAATGCATCCGGAGAAAGCCAAAAGGATCTTAAGCCAGGTGAATACCTGACGATGGTTCTGCCGGAGGATCTGTTGAAATTCGGATTGATTCCGGAATTCGTCGGCCGTCTGCCGGTCGTGTCCACGCTCGAGCCGCTGGATGAGGCGACATTGGTCCGTATTCTGTCCGAGCCTAAAAACGCGCTGACCAAACAGTACCAAAAGCTGCTTGAGTTTGATAACGTGAACCTCAAGTTTGAGCCGGGCGCACTTGAAGCGATTGCCCGCGAAGCCATTAAGCGCAATACGGGTGCACGCGGACTGCGTTCCATCATCGAAAGCATCATGCTTGACGTGATGTATGAAGTGCCGTCCAGGGATGACATCAAGGATTGCGTCATTACGGAGCAGGTCGTTCGGGATAAAGTGATTCCTGAGCTTCAAACCAAAGCTAACGAAGACGACAAGAAACAAGAAGAAAGCGCCTAATGCGTTATAGCGTTTTAGACGTGGAATAAATCTACGCTGATTCTCCACTTCCAGTTATGCCCAAATGGGCTTTGCTGGAGTGGAGCTTTGGCGTTATATGGGAGAGATCGTACCATGTTTTTGAGACAAGACACACGGCCCGTCAAGGTGGGGAACCTTACCATTGGGGGAAAGAACGAAGTCATTATTCAAAGCATGTGCACCACCAAAACAGCAGACGTGGAGGCAACCGTTGCCGAGATACTGCGCCTGGAGGAAGCGGGATGCCAGATCGTCCGGGTAACGGTAAACAATGAGGAAGCAGCTGCTGCCATCAAAGAAATCAAGAAACGCATTCATATCCCGCTCGTGGCGGATATTCATTTTAACTATAAGCTCGCCCTGATGGCGATCGAGAACGGTATCGATAAAGTCCGGATCAATCCGGGGAACATCGGTAAGCGCGAAAAGGTCGAAGCCGTCGTGAAGGCATGCAAGGAGAAGGGGATTCCGATTCGGATCGGGGTGAATGCCGGTTCCCTGGAGAATCACCTTCTTGAAAAATACGGGTATCCGACACCGGAAGCCATGGTAGAGAGCGCCTTGTATCATATCGGCATCTTGGAAGAACTGGACTTCCACGATATCATCGTTTCGCTTAAAGCGTCTGATGTGCCGATGGCCATTGCGGCGTACACCAAGGCGGCGGAAGTGATTCCGTACCCGCTTCATCTGGGGATTACCGAAGCAGGCACCCTCTTCTCGGGTACCGTGAAGAGCGCGGCCGGTCTTGGGGCGCTGTTGTCCCTAGGCATCGGCAGCACGATGCGTATTTCCTTGAGCGCCGATCCGGTCGAAGAGATCAAGGTTGGCCGGGAGCTTCTAAAATCCTTCGGTCTGATCTCGGATGCGGCAACCTTGGTATCCTGCCCGACTTGCGGACGGCTGGATATCGATTTGTTCTCCATCGCCAATGAGGTGGAGGAGTACATCTCGAAGATTAAAGTGCCGATTAAGGTTTCCGTATTGGGCTGCGCCGTGAACGGTCCCGGTGAGGCCAGAGAAGCCGACATCGGTATTGCCGGCGCTCGTGGGGAAGGTTTGCTCTTCCGTTACGGAGAGATGATCCGCAAAGTTCCGGAAGCCACCATGGTGGAAGAACTTAAGAAAGAAATCGATCATATCGTGAAGGTGTATGAGGAAACCGGCGAAATCCCGGGGCGCAAGCACAAATCCACGGTCTGAGCTTGATAACTAAGTTATTGTAACAACCACTTATATTGAAACGGCAGTCTCTGGCTAATTGAGACTGCCGTTTTGTTTGTTTTTAGGAAACAAAAGCTCCAAGGACGTCCAAAGTCTGTTTCTTACATTTTTGTTTGAATGTATTTTTAAGGAATAAGGTATAACAATGTCAAACGAGCATTTTGCATAATTCCGTTTTTGTGTAACAGACAGCAGAAATCAATAGCCCCAGACTACTAAGTGACTCGATTCTAAAAATGGGCAGACCAGCAGAATTTCATCAGTTTCAATTTTTAAGCTGCCGTTTGTTGTTTTCTAGAAACAATGGAAAGAGCGGATACGAGCAGCACGATGGCATTCAAATACTGGTGAGTCGTTACTTTCTGGATGCCCCAGACATGCATGCCATCAGCCGAAAGATAGGTTTTCATTCTGGAGTTGCATCGTTCCACACTTGTACGCTTGTTGTAAAGCTCCTTCCAGCGTTTTGTATCTCGATGAGGGCTGCAGTATCGCCGAAGATCGTCCTTCGCATCCACCTTGACGACCATACCATAGTTGGAAGTCGAGCAAGCCGCCATGCCTAATGGGCAGTCGACTTTGCCCGTGGCATGAGGACAACGGAACTTCAAGTAATCGCCGTCAGCACCCCAGTAAGTCATGGCGAACCCCATCGAGCAACATGGCGTTCCGGTTGCTGTCATCCCGGCAGGAGGTTCTTTCTCTCCTCGGGGGTTCAGAGGGATGATGGCTTGCGCTTTCACGTTTCGAGCGGCTTCGTAAACTTTCATTTGATCGTAGCCCGCATCGAGCATAAAGAATTTCGCGCTCGTTTTGGCAGCTACCTTCGCAATCAGACCAGGTGCCATTTCTCCGTCATTGACATGTGCGGGCGTGACTTCTAGTGCTAGCGGAAGTTCGCTTTTCGTGTCAACAGCTAGGTGGAGTTTGTATCCGAACCAAGTGACTTTGTGGCCGAATGAATCGAACTTTGCGCCCCAGTTGGCATCGCCGGTCTGCTCACTTTTGCGCTTGGGTTGCTTCTTCTCATAAGCATGGATGGCGGCGCTGTCGATCGCAATGTGGCTGCCGTCGATGATGCCCTCTTGCTGACAGAGGTTGACCAGATTCTCGAATAGCTGCTGTGCCAATTTTTTCTTTGTCAGTTCGGCGAAGACCCGGCTTAGCGTAGAAATAGACGGTGCTTTGCGATCTAATGAAAGTCCACACTGATAGCGAAATCGAAGATCTGTTTCCAATCGATGATGCAAGCCAGTAAACGTTTGAATATGCTCAAGCGGCGCAGCCAAAAGTGCACGAAGAATTCCTTCTCTACAGTGCCCGTCAGCGCCACGGGGTGAACGACTTCTCAATTGCTTGGCATAAGGGCGAAGATCCAAGACGCTAAAAAAAATGGGCAATCGATCTTTTGATTGCATTTTTAACAGATCCTCAAAGGAAAATAGACTTTCTTGGAGAATATACAAGTGACTTCACTTCCTCTCGGAGTTTTTGGGTTTGGTCACTTGAAAACTTCTCCAAATTGGGGTGAAGTCCCTTTTTTATGTTTGAAAATCCTTGTGTATCAAGGGCTCAGATTAATGCAAAATGCTCAAACAAAAGAGCGGTCTACTTATTAGTACAAAGTTGCAAAGAGGCGTTCTGTTGTCCCGAGTATATTGGCTCTTTATTGAGCTTCTGATAAATGAAGCTCAGCTCTTCCCTCTCCCCACCCCCCACGATGAAGAAGGATGCCATGCGCCGCACCAGCGGAGCGGACGAATCGATTCCGGAGAAGCGAAGCGGTCGGCTGAAAGTTTACCGCAGGAAAACTCGCATCGGAAGGATAAGCTGTTGCCGAGTTTCTACATTACTATCCTCATTCATGAAATTCGGAAACAACAGCGATCGGAGGAACGATACGTACGCGGAGCGTCTCATTGGAGCGTCTCACCTAAGCGTCTCCATCCACTTTTTGATACTTTTACGGCTTCGTCAAAACAACCTGATTCAATCATCCCCTCTTTTACAATTTGTTCCGCCTCCTGCGTTTTACCATCCGAGGAATCGGCAATACTACCATGTATTAACGTTTGGATGAAGACATAATGGAGTACAGGAGGAATGACTTGTGAATTTAAGTATCGTGATTATGCTGGTGCAGCTGTTTTTTGCAGTCATCATCGGCATTTATTTTTGGAATTTATTGCGTGGACAGAAGACAAGCAAAACAGCGGTGGACCGGGAATCGCGCAAGGAGCTGGATAAACTCCGCAAACTCCGGTCGGTATCGTTAACGAAACCGCTCGCCGAGAAAACAAGGCCGCAAACTATGGATGACATTGTGGGGCAAAAGGACGGCTTGCGCGCCTTAAAAGCCGCGCTATGCAGCGCGAATCCTCAGCATGTCATCGTATACGGCCCTCCGGGGGTTGGTAAGACCGCTGCTGCCCGCGTGGTGATGGAGGAAGCCAAGAAGAACCCGCAATCGCCGTTTAAATACGACGCGAAATTCACGGAGATCGACGCAACGACGGCTCGTTTCGATGAACGTGGAATTGCCGATCCGCTCATCGGTTCTGTTCATGATCCGATTTACCAAGGCGCTGGTGCCATGGGGGTGGCAGGCATCCCTCAGCCGAAGCCGGGCGCGGTGACCAAGGCCCATGGGGGAATCCTGTTTATTGACGAAATTGGGGAATTGCATCCCATCCAGATGAATAAGCTTTTAAAAGTGCTGGAGGACCGCAAGGTGCTGCTGGAAAGCGCATATTATAATTCAGAGGATGCCAATACGCCCGCTTATATTCACGATATTTTTCAAAACGGGCTTCCGGCGGACTTCCGTCTGGTAGGTGCTACGACACGTTCGCCGGAAGAGATTGCTCCTGCACTTCGTTCGCGCTGCATGGAGATTTTTTTCCGTCCGCTTCTGCCTGAAGAGATCGGCAAGATTGCGGAGGATGCCATTCAGAAGATTGGCCTGAACGCTCCGCCGGAAGCGGTAGAAGTCGTGAAGCAGTACTGCTCCAACGGCCGGGAAGCGGTCAATATGATTCAATTGGCGGCCGGCCTGGCATTGACGGAGAAGCGGGATGCCCTGCGCGCGGCGGATGTGGAATGGGTGGCCAGCAGCAGCCAGCTGCAGCCAAGGCCCGACCGGAAAATACCGGAGAAGCCGCAGATTGGGGTAGTTAACGGATTGGCCGTATATGGCCCGAATATGGGGGCTCTGCTAGAAATTGAAGTATCTGCGGTTCCTGTCGAGGAGGGCCGGGGTACCTACAATATCACCGGGGTAGTGGATGAAGAGGAATTTGGCGGAGGCTCGCGCAAGCTGCGCCGCAAGAGCATGGCCAAAGGCTCGATCGAGAATGTGCTGACCGTGCTGGGCTCGATGGGCTTTACGCCCAAAAACTATGACCTGCATATCAATTTTCCCGGAGGAACGCCGATCGACGGCCCTTCCGCCGGCATTGCGATGGCCACGGCCATCGTGTCGGCCATCAAAGGGCTTGAAGTCGATAACAAGGTAGCGATGACCGGCGAGATAAGCATCCATGGAAAAGTGAAGCCGATTGGCGGAGTCATCGCCAAGGTGGAGGCGGCATTCCAGGCAGGCGCGACCCGCGTGATCATCCCCAAGGACAATTGGCAGACCTTGTTCCAGGATTTGAGCGGGGGCTTGCGGGTGATTCCGGTAGAATCGGTGGATGAAGTTTTCGGGCATATCTTTGGCGGTACGTTCGCTCCGGAGGTGATACAGCTTCCCGGAAACGAGGTATTTCCATCCTCTTCCGCTTCATTGCTGCAGGCCACGCCTCCGCGCAACGGAAAAATAACGGATGCCGGAGGATGTTAAGCCTCGTATAGTTGGTTTTTTATACGCAGATTTGATAAAATAGGAATAGTGTCAACATTGAGAGCCATTGGAGGTGCGAAAGCGATGGGACCAAGTAAATCCAAAGGTCGTCGTTTTCCTTTACTGCCTTTAAGAGGTCTTCTGGTTTATCCAAGCATGGTGCTTCACTTGGACGTAGGCCGGGAGAAATCGGTAAGGGCTTTAGAAAAGGCGATGGTTGAAGACAATTTGATTCTCCTATGTTCTCAATCGGAAGTGAACATTGAAGAACCGACGCAGGATGATATTTTTCGGATTGGCACAGTTGCGAACGTACGCCAGATGCTTAAGCTTCCAAACGGTACCATACGTGTGCTAGTGGAGGGTATGGAACGGGCGGAAGTTATTGAATATACGGATCAAGAGGAATACTACGAGGTCATCGCTCGGGAGCTTCCCGAAGAGGAGAACCATGATCCTGAAGTCTCCGCATTAATGCGAACCGTACTGTCTCAGTTTGAGAATTATATCAATCTGTCGAAGAAAGTGACGCCTGAGACACTGGCAGCCGTTTCCGATATCGATGAGCCAGGACGGCTGGCGGACGTCATTACGAGTCATTTGTCGCTGAAGATCAAGGATAAGCAAGAAATTCTCGAAACAATCGACGTTCGCAAACGGCTCGAGAAACTTCTAGATATACTGAATAACGAGCGCGAAGTGCTGGAGCTGGAGCGCAAGATCAACCAGCGGGTCAAGAAGCAAATGGAGAAGACCCAGAAGGAATACTATTTGCGCGAACAGATGAAGGCCATCCAGAAAGAGCTTGGCGACAAGGAAGGCCGTGCCGGGGAAGTAGAGGAACTCCGAAGTCAGCTTCAGGAGCTTGAACTGCCGGAACGCGTCCAGGAGAAGGTAGAGAAGGAAATCGACCGACTCGAGAAAATGCCGGCGAGCTCTGCGGAAGGCGGCGTTATCCGGAACTATGTGGATTGGCTGCTGGCGCTGCCGTGGACGAACAAAACCGAGGATGATCTGGACATCGTCAAAGCGGAGCAAGTGCTGGACGAGGATCATTACGGTCTCGAGAAGCCGAAAGAACGCGTTCTGGAATATTTGGCGGTCCAGAAGCTGGTGAAGAAGATGAAGGGGCCTATTTTGTGCCTGGTCGGCCCTCCGGGCGTCGGTAAAACATCGCTTGCCCGGTCCATCGCCCGATCCCTGGAGCGCAAGTTCGTTCGCGTCTCGTTAGGCGGGGTAAGGGACGAGGCGGAAATTCGCGGTCACCGGCGCACTTATGTCGGAGCTATGCCGGGCCGCATTATTCAAGGCATGAAAACAGCGGGTTCGATGAATCCCGTGTTCCTGCTGGATGAAATCGACAAGATGGCATCCGATTTCCGCGGGGACCCGTCTTCCGCATTGCTTGAAGTGCTCGATCCAGAGCAGAACAATACGTTCAGCGATCATTTCGTGGAAATTCCTTTTGACCTGTCCAACGTTATGTTTGTCACGACGGCGAACGTGCTTCATAACATTCCAAGACCGCTCCTGGACCGGATGGAAGTGCTGAACATTCCGGGGTATACGGAGCTGGAGAAGCTCCAAATCGCCAACCGTTACTTGCTGCCCAAGCAGAAGAGCGAGCATGGGCTTGAGCCTGAGCAGCTGATTCTGGACGAGGAAGCGCTGATGAAGGTGATCCGGGAATATACCCGCGAATCCGGCGTGCGGAATCTAGAGCAGCAAGTGGCGGCGCTGTGCCGCAAAGCCGCCAAGCAGATCGTGACCCAGCAATCGGAATCCATCGAGATCAAGGCTGCCGATATCAAGGATTATCTCGGCATTCCGAAGTTTCGTTATGGCATGGCCGAGCTTGAAGATCAAGTAGGTACGGTCACGGGGCTCGCATGGACGGAAGTGGGCGGCGAAACGCTGACCATTGAGGTAACCGTGGTGCCTGGTACCGGCAAGCTGACGCTGACGGGCAAGCTTGGTGACGTGATGAAGGAATCGGCTCAAGCCGCCTTCAGTTTTACCCGCTCGAAAGCGGTAGAGCTGGGCATTGATCCGGATTTCCATGAGAAGCTTGATGTCCATATCCATATCCCGGAGGGAGCCATACCGAAGGATGGCCCTTCAGCCGGCATTACGATTGCGACGGCTCTTATCTCATCTTTAACCAAACGGCATGTAGCCCGTGACGTGGCCATGACGGGTGAAATTACACTTCGGGGACGCGTACTGCCGATTGGCGGCTTGAAAGAGAAGTCGCTGGCAGCCCACCGTGCCGGGTACAAAAAAATATTGCTCCCTAAGGATAACGAACGCGACCTGCGTGATATTCCTGACAGCGTAAAGAACGACGTGGAGTTCGTTCCGGTATCCCATATGGATCAGGTTCTGGAGCATGCGCTCGTTGAACAAGCGGGAGTGCACTAGAGAGGAAAGTCTACATTATGAAAGTTACGAAAGCCGAGTTTGTCATCAGCGCTGTCGTACCTGCCCAATATCCTGAAGACGCCTTGCCGGAGATTGCTCTGGCAGGGCGTTCCAATGTGGGCAAGTCATCGCTGATTAACCGTATGATATCCCGTAAGAACCTGGCTCGTACAAGCGCCACGCCGGGGAAGACACAGCAGCTCAACTATTATCGGGTGAACGACGACCTGTATCTGGTCGATTTTCCCGGCTATGGTTATGCGAAGGTATCCAAGACCCAGCGTGCGGCATTTGGCGAAATGATTGAAAGATATTTGCTCAGCCGGGAAGAACTGAAGCTTGTATTATTGATTGTGGACATGCGTCACCCGCCTTCAAAAGACGATATCAGCATGTATGAATGGCTGCAGCATTACAACCGGCCGGTGTGCGTAGTCGCGACCAAGGCGGATAAAATTCCGAAAACGCGCCGCCAGAAGCATGTGAAGATCGTGAAGGAAACGCTCGGTTTCAAGCCCTATCATTCCTTTGTCATGTTTTCATCCGAGCTGGGTTTGGGTAAAGATGAGTTATGGGCCATTATGGAGTCCCATATGGGAACGAAGGATCATGAGGAAGAGCCGCACCCGGGTTCGGAGAATGACAGCAACGAGCATGTCTGATCCGGATGGGTTTGTGATGTTTTTTCAAGGGTGCTATAGGGAATCGGTGCATTCTTTACAGGAAAGTGAGCATCTTGCGGGAAATATCGCTCTGATTCCGGCTAATTCCGTTTTTTTATGAAATATGATGGATATTCTCATTCGAACGGCAGGAAAGACCGCTTGGATCTGCTGTATAATGGTAGTAAGTTAAAAGAATTGAGGGAGATTTTTATGGCTCAGCGGTTAGCCACAGAATATGTTAATGCCACAATGCAAATGACGGATATTCAAATGGATCAATTTCTGCAATATACCCAAGCTTTCCGGGTCACTAACCGGGTAAAAGTCATGGATAGCGGAGAGCAGGAGTTCGTGCTCGAAGATGAAAGCGGGGAAGAAGTTCATTTGCCCTTTGAACGCAAGAATGGCTTGTACGTCTGTGAGCTGTCATGCCGATTGGTTACTCCCCATCTGACGAATGCCGTACGCAAACTGTTTGCGGCTTTTAAGGGATCAGGTAAAGTGAATCGGATTTATCGCGGCTTTACGATGAGCTACGACTACCATGCGGGAACGGTGCATCGAATTACGCAAGTCGCCGGGAACGACAGCATTGTCATTTATGAGTACAAGAATACGGCAGGCGAGCTGCAGCGTCTCTTTAACAGCAATGAAGCAGAGAAAGAGATCGAATCCATCCAGCATCATATCAACGTGCTTCTGGACCAGCGGATTGCAGCAGGGAATGATAAACTGATTACGAAGACGATAGACGAAAGGCTGCGACGGTTTAATCAGCGCCTGTTCGTGCTTGAAGCTTAGGGAGGGCTGCCCCGCAAGGGGCGGCTTTTTTTATGTGTATTTATCGTTAAAAATTCGGTTTCATGCATGTTTATGTAACATAGAGCGGGTGATATTTATTTCATGGGCCGGAGACACCATGTGGTTCAAATGCACATATATTGAGCTGTAAAATATTTATGGGTTATTTTCGAAAAAGGTGTTGCATTTAAGCGTCATAGATGTTATTTTTAATCTCGTTGAAAAGAAAATAGGAACCAGGATTCACTCAGGACATGTAATGTTGCGAGAGATTATTCCCTCGGGAAGTGAATGACGTAGGTCCTAGCGGATGAAATTTTCAAACATTTTATTCCTAGGAAGGGGGAAACCGGAAGATGGAATACTCAACTTTCGGAAGACACGTTGCTGTTGATACTTGGGGAGTCGATTTTGAACTACTGAACAGTGCAGAATTTTTACAAGCTCAGATGGTGGAAGCCGCTGAAGCATGTGGAGCAACGGTATTGTCCGTCCAATCCAAGCAGTTTGAACCACAAGGTGCGACTGTGCTGGTGTTGCTGTCGGAAAGCCATCTCTCGATTCACACATACCCTGAGAGAGGTTTTGCTGCGATTGACTGTTATACCTGCGGGGAGACAGTAGATCCGCAGTTGGCTATTGACTATCTGGTATCCGCTTTGAAACCTGAAAAATGCTATGCTAAGAAACTCGTGCGCGGACTCGGCGAAATGACCGTGGAAACGCCTGAGATGAAACAGGCTGAGCTCGTTTAATCCAGCCCTTAAAAAAAACGCGTATTCTGATAACCATGGATATTTCCATGGTTATTTATTTTGTGAAGACGGGAAAGTTTCATGAAGATTCCATGCCGTCGTTCTCTGAAATGAGATTTCGTAGAAAATAATACGTATATCTAGGGTGTTCTATATCCACAATAGTAAGGTGCGATCTAGAGGAAGGATTGTTCAAGAATGGCATGAAGAAGTATGGGGATTTCATAAACATTTCATAAAATAGACAAGGCTGCCCAGCATACTGTGATATAATGAACAGGGTCAAGGCAGTCCGTTGTGAACGGCAAAACTACTCGGAGAAATAGGCAGGTGAACATGCAATGCACATCGTCGTTGTTGGGTTGAACTATCGCACGGCGCCCGTGGAAGTCAGAGAACGCTTTACATTCTCGGAAGAAGACATGCCTAAGGCGTTAGAGCAGCTTAATTCGACCAAGAGCGTATTGGAGGGCGTCATTGTCGCTACCTGCAACCGTACTGAGATTTATGTTGTGGTAGACCGCCTTCATATGTGCGGCTACTTTATCCGCAGTTTTATGGAACAGTGGTTCGGCATTAATCGTGAAGAATTTACGCAGCACCTCTATATATATGAAGACGAACAAGCCATTTCCCATCTGTTTAAGGTTACCTGCGGTTTGGATTCCATGGTCATTGGAGAGACGCAGATCCTGGGACAGGTGCGCAATGCTTTTTTGACGTCGCAGAAGCATGATGCCACCGGAACTTGGTTCAACATGTTATTCAAGCAGGCCGTTACGCTCGGCAAGCGGGCGCATTCGGAAACTTCGATCGGAGAGAGCGCGGTTTCGGTCAGCTATGCTGCGGTGGAACTGGGTAAACGGATTTTTGGCGCATTTAACGATAAAAAAGTGATGATACTCGGCGCAGGCAAGATGAGCGAGCTTACCGTGAAGCATCTTTATGCCAACGGCGCGGCCAAAGTGATCGTGGCCAACCGCACGCTTGGCCGTGCCGAGGAACTGGCTCGCAAGTTCAAAGGAACGCCGTGCACCATCGCCGAAGCTAAGAATTTGTTGAATGAAGTCGACATTGTGATTAGCTCCACAGGCTCGAATGAATATGTTCTGAATGCGGAGCGGGTTAAAGAGAGCATGAAAAAACGCCAGTCCCGCCCGTTGTTCATGATTGATATCGCGGTTCCGCGGGACATCGATCCGGCAGTCGGGGAGCTCTCCAACGTATTCCTGTACGATATCGATGATCTGGAAGGCATTGTGGAAACCAATCTGGAAATGCGCCGGGTGGAAGCAGCGAAGATCGAAGTGATGATTCAAGAGGAGATGGATGCATTCCACACATGGCTGAAGACGCTCGGTGTCAGACCGGCGATTCGGGCTTTGCAGGAGAAATCGAACGCCATTCATGAAGAAACGATGGAAAGCTTGTTCAACAAGCTGCCGGAGCTGGACGAACGCCAACGGAAAGTCATCCGTCGTTTGACCAAAAGCATCGTCAACCAGATGATGCACGATCCGATCAACCGGATCAAGGAGATGACGGGCGGCAAGCAGGGCGGCGAGGCATTGGATTATTTTTCACAAATCTTTGCGCTGGAAAGCTTGATCCATGAGAATGAGCAGGAAGCCCGCGGCCGCAACAAGAAAGCAACTGCACCCGTTAAAGCTGAACGGACGAAGAATGCTGTAGATCAGCAGGCAGAAGAGAAGCCGCTTAAGGTGTCTCTGGCCCCAGCCACCCTTTGAGGAGGGTGAGTATAACCCATGCTGTTAAACATAATTTATATCACCGGCATTTGTATCTATGCCCTGAGCCTTCTGTTTTATATCTCGGATTGCATTTCACGCAATTCGGTGGCGAAGCGGATAGGCACAGGGCTTCTTGTCATTACCGCGCTGCTGCAATTCGCGGGCATCGGCATCAGGGCCATGGAGGGCGGACATTTCCACTTCCCGGTATTTACGCTGTTTGATTTCCTGTTCCTGCTGGCCTTCTGCATTTCGATCACTTCGATTGCCCTGGCGTATATGAAACGCTCGGAATTTGCCGTCCTGCTCATCAACCTCGTCGGTTTTTGCGTGATGCTGGTCAATCGTTTATGGTTCACGGCAGGAGATAATGCTTTGTACAGCTGGGAGACGGAACACCGTCTCTTGCTGATTCATATTGCCCTGGCGAGCATCAGCTTCGCCGCTTTGACCGTCGGGGCCGTGTTTGCGGCGATCTACATGTTTCTCCATCGGAAGCTGAAGCACAAGCAGTGGAATGATACGGTCCGCAGGCTGCCGAGTCTGGAGAAGCTGGATGTGTATTCTTATAAAGCGCTGATGGCCGGTACGATTATTCTGGTCATGTCGCTTGTCTTGGCCGTAATGTCGGTGGCCATGGCCGGGCGGTGGACCCTGTTTTTGGATATCAAAGTATTGTCTACGCTGACGGCGCTAGCGATGTATATGGTGTATTTCATCAAACGCCGACTGTGGAGAAGGTCCGGCAGGGAGGCCGCCATATGGGCTTTAATCGGGTATGGATTCATTATATTGAATTTTTTTCTGAATACGTGGTCCGCTTTCCACAGTTGGTCAGGAGTGTGACGGCTGATGACGCATGACCATTATGTGCCCGTCCTGCTGAATTGCAGGGGACGTTTATGCTTGATCGTCGGCGGAGGCAAGGTGGCGGAACGCAAAGCGCTCACCCTGCTGAACGCCGGGGCAAGCGTACATATTGTAAGTCCTGTACTAAGAAGCGAGACGCTCCGGCATTTGGCGGGAGAGAAGGCCCTTCAATGGACGGAACGGAAGTACCGGCCAGACGATCCGGCAGGCGCGTTTATGGTCCATGCGGCAACGGATGACGCCAAGCTGAACCTGAAGATAGCCGAGGACGCCGATCGCCTTGGCGTGCTGGTTAACGTAGCCAGCGATGGCGATGCCGGTACGTTTATCAATCCGACGGTGCTGCGGCGGGGAAGGCTTTTGCTGGCCGTGTCCACGTCGGGAGCAGGGCCGATGGCCGCACGCGATATACGCGATGAGCTCGAAGAACGGTTCGGACCGGAGTATGAGGATTATCTGGATTTTTTATATAGCATGCGTTCGATGATCAAGGATGAGGTGAAGTCCGCCGACGCGCGCAGGCGGCTGTTGCAAAAGGCATACCGCATGGACATGCTCGGGGAGATTCGCCGCGGAGGTTATGTGCCGTGGAGTCCGGACGAAATCAAGCAGTGGATTGAGAAGAATCAGGAGGAATGAAGGATGCGCACAATCGTAGTTGGCAGTAGACAAAGTGCTCTGGCACTGACACAGACAGGACAGGTTATCGATGATTTGAAGCGTTTGGCCAAGGAGCACGGATTGGAATATGACTTCGCGGTCAAGAAAATCGTCACCAAGGGCGACCGCATACTGGATGTTACCCTTTCCAAAGTAGGCGGCAAAGGATTGTTTGTCAAAGAAATCGAGCAGGCCATGTTGGACGGCGAAATTGACATGGCGGTTCACAGCATGAAGGACATGCCTTCCGTTCTGCCTGAAGGACTGGTTTCCGGGGCGGTGCCCGCAAGAAAGGATCCTCGCGACTGCCTGATCTCCAAAGAAGGGACGACGCTGGATGACCTTCCTCAAGGTGCCAAGGTAGGGACAAGCAGTCTGCGCCGGTCCAGCCAGCTCAAGGCCTATCGGCCTGATCTGCAGATCGATTGGATCAGGGGAAACATCGATTCCCGGATTCGCAAAATGGAGGAAGGCGAGTTTCAGGCCATCATTCTGGCAACTGCCGGCCTGCAGCGCATGGGCTGGGAGGATCGGATCACGTCGTACCTGCCGGTTGAAGTCAGTCTGCCTGCCGTAGGCCAAGGCGCTCTCGGCATTGAGTGCCGTGAAAACGATGAAGAGCTGCTGCATCTGCTCTCTCTTTATAACGATGAAGTAACCGCGCGGACCGTCGCCGCGGAACGCAAGTTTCTAAGCGAGCTGAACGGCGGATGCCAGGTCCCGATCGGGGCTTACGCCGTCATGAAGAATGTGGAGGCAGGAGATTCCCGCGGCGGACAAAACGTTATACAATTAACAGGAATGGTAGGTTCTCCTGACGGCGAAATCGTCTTGAAGGAAAGCGCCGAAGGAACCGACCCTGAAGCGCTCGGAGTGGAAGTGGCTGCAAAGCTGAAAGCTAAAGGAGCGGAGAAGATACTGGCACAAGTTAGGGGTTGAGGGGATGGCAGGCAAGGTTTATCTCGTGGGAGCAGGTCCGGGCGATGCGCGCCTGATTACGATCAAAGGCAAAGAATGCATTGAAAAAGCGGATGTCGTGGTGTATGACCGATTAGCCAGTCCTCGGCTGCTGCGCTGGATGAAACCCGGAGCAGAGAAGGTCTACGTGGGCAAGCTTCCGGATCGGCATACGATGAAACAGGAACAGATCAATCAACTGCTGGTGGATTATGCTTTGGAAGGCAAGACGGTGGTCCGTTTAAAGGGCGGCGATCCCACGATCTTCGGAAGAGTCGGCGAAGAAGCGGAGCTGTTATATCGTCATGGCATCATGTACGAGATCGTCCCGGGGATCACCTCGGCGATCAGCGTGCCGGCTTATGCAGGAATTCCGGTGACGCATCGCGATCATGCCTCATCCTTATCCATCATTACAGGACATGAAAGCCCCGAGAAGCTGGACCGCATGATTCAATGGGATAAGGTGACCCATGCGACGGGGACTTTGATTTTTATGATGGGCGTGGCGAAGATCGGTTATATCAGCCGTCAGCTGATGAAGCATGGAAGGCCTCCGGAAACGCCGGTGGCTCTAATAAGATGGGGAACCCGGGCGGAGCAGGATACGCTGACGGGAACGCTGGCAGACATCGAGGACAAGGTCAAGGCAGCGAATTTTCAGCCGCCTGCCGTCATCGTCGTTGGCGAGGTGGTGCTTCAGCGGGAGCACTTGAAGTGGGCGGAACGGCTGCCCCTGTTCGGCAAAAGGATTCTGGTCACGAGGGCAAGGAGCCAAGCCAGTTCATTGGTATCCCAAATCGAGGAGCTTGGCGGGGAGCCTTATGAGTTTCCCGTCATTGAAACGGTGATGCCCTCGAAGGGCGAGGTGCTTGCCGGGATTCAAGAAGCGCTGGACAAGCTGGGTACGTATGATTGGGTGTTCTTCACCAGCGTAAACGGCGTCGAGTTTTTCTTCCGCCACCTGAAGGAGCATGGACGCGATATTCGCTCCTTGGCCTCGGCGCGCATCGTCGCGGTAGGTCCCGCAACAGCCGATGCTCTTGGGAATTACGGTATAACCGCCGAAGTGATCAAGGAGCGTTACCAGGCGGAGGGCCTTATCGATGCTTACGGTCCGGAGCTTCAGCCGGGCCAGCGCGTGCTGCTGCCTCGCGGCGATCTCGCGCGCCGATGGCTGCCGGAGAAGCTTATGGAAATGGGACTGCATGTGACGGAAGCCGTGATATACGAGAACATGCTGTGCGGCGAGGACGATGATGAGCTGCTGAAGCTGCTTCAAGACGGCGGCATTCATGCGGTCACGTTCACCAGTTCTTCTACGGTTACCAATCTGCTGAAAGTGCTGAAGGGGATGGGCGTGGCAGAGCCTGCCGATCTGCTGAAGGAATCGACGATTGCTTGCATCGGACCGCTGACCGCGCAAACCGCGGAGGAAGCCGGACTGCACGTATCGCTCCTCGCCGAGGAAGCGACGGTCGACAGTCTGGTCAAGGCCTTGTGTGTTTGGAACGAGAGCGATCCACGCCGTATAACGACGCCATAATATCCTTATCTTTTAAATACATGATTTAAATTACATCTTATGGAGGTACAACGTCATGAGTTTTCCAATCGTACGCCATCGCCGGCTGCGTCAAAATGCCGGCATTCGCAGCATGGTCCGGGAGACCGTGCTTCATACGGAGGATCTGGTTCAGCCGATCTTCGTGACCTATGGCAGCGGTGTGAAATCCGAAATTTCCTCGATGCCGGGCGTATATCATTTTTCGCTGGATACCCTGAAGGAAGAAGTGGACGAAATCGTAAATCTAGGGATTCCTGCCGTGCTCCTGTTCGGGATTCCTGAGACAAAAGACAGTGTAGGCACGTCCGGTTTCGCGGATGACGGAATCGTCCAAGAGGCCACCCGCCTCATTAAGTCGTGGCATCCCGATCTTCTGGTCATTGCGGACACGTGCCTGTGCGAATTCACCGACCACGGCCACTGCGGCATGGTCCATACCTTCGAGCGTGACGGTCACACCTGCGGCGACGTATTAAACGACGAGTCGCTGGAGCTGCTCGTTCGCACGGCGGTCTCCCAGGCGAAAGCGGGAGCGGATATCATCGCACCTTCCAATATGATGGACGGCTTTGTCCAAGCCATTCGTACCGGACTCGATGAAGCCGGATTTTATAATGTGCCGATCATGTCGTATTCGGTTAAGTATGCTTCGGCTTTTTACGGTCCATTCCGCGAAGCCGCAGACTCCGCTCCGCAGTTCGGCGACCGCAAAACCTATCAAATGGATCCGGCTAACGTAAGGGAAGCGCTCCGCGAGGCGGAGACGGACGTGCTGGAAGGCGCGGATATGCTGATGGTGAAGCCGGCGATGGCTTACCTCGACGTTGTCCGATTGCTCAGAGACCAGTTTGATCTGCCGATCGTCGCTTACAACGTGAGCGGCGAGTATTCCATGATCAAGGCGGCGGCTCAGCAGGGATGGATCAGTGAGCAGGCGATCGTGATGGAGCTGCTGACGGGAATGAAGCGTGCCGGTGCGGACATTATCATTACGTATTTCTCGAAGGATGCGGCACGCTGGATGCGCGGCTAGCAACGATTAACGACTAAAGAGTTAGGAGTGCATAGAATGAGCCAAGATTTGCGAAAAGAAGAGTTGTCGCGTTCTGCTTTCGAAGAAGCGAAGTTATATATCCCGGGCGGCGTCAACAGTCCGGTACGTGCATTTAAATCTGTAGGACTCACGCCGATTTATATCGATCGCGGAGAAGGCAGCCGGGTATACGACATCGACGGCAACAGCTTTATCGATTATGTAGGTTCCTGGGGACCGCTGATTATGGGCCACGCACACCCTGAAGTCGTTGAAGCGCTTCAGGAGACTGCTGCCAAAGGGACCAGCTTCGGCGCGCCAACCCTGCTCGAAACGAAGATGGCGAAGCTCGTGTGCGAGCGCGTGCCGTCGATCGAGGTGGTGCGAATGGTGAATTCCGGCACGGAAGCCACCATGAGTGCCATCCGTCTGGCGCGTGGTTATACCGGACGCAGCAAAATCATCAAATTCGAGGGCTCCTACCACGGTCACGCGGACAGCCTTCTGATCAAGGCGGGATCCGGCATAGCGACACTAGGCCTGCCTGACAGCCCGGGCGTGCCTGAAAGCGTGGCGTCCAACACCATTGCGGTTCCTTATAACGACCTGGAATCGGTACAGCTTGCCTTCGAGCGTTTCGGCGAAGAGATCGCGGCCGTCATCGTTGAGCCGGTGGCAGGGAATATGGGCGTGGTTCCGCCGCAACCAGGATTCCTGGAAGGCCTCCGCAAGGTCACTTCCGATTATGGCAGCATCCTTATTTTCGACGAGGTGATGACCGGATTCCGGGTGGACCTGAACTGCGCTCAGGGACGTTACGGCGTTACGCCTGACTTGACATGCCTGGGCAAGGTGATCGGCGGCGGATTGCCGGTCGGCGCATATGGAGGCAAGCGTGAGCTGATGGATCAGATCGCTCCGGCAGGACCGATCTACCAGGCGGGAACGTTAAGCGGAAATCCGCTGGCCATGGCAGCCGGATACACCACCCTGAAGCTGTTGACGCCTGCCGTTTATGACCAGCTGGAGGAACGGGGGGCCCGCCTTCAGGCAGGATTCGAGCGCAACGCCAAGGAATTCGGCATCCCGCTTACGATCAACCGGATCGGCTCCATGGTATGCCCATTCTTCACGAATTCGCCGGTCGTGAATTTCGATACGGCCAAGACGAGTGACCTGGACCGTTTCCGCCGCTATTTTGCGGCGATGGTGCAAGAGGGAGTCAGCGTGCCTCCTTCCCAATTCGAGGGCATGTTCATCTCGGCGGCCCATACGGTGGAAGATATCGATGCTACCATCGAAGCCAATTACAACGCCTTCAAAAGCCTATGAGCTACGGGGGCAGCTGGAGTAAACGCGGCGAATGGCTCGAGATGACGCCCGGCAAAGTGCTGTTGGGCCAGCCGGATCGGGATGAGGCCGCCGCCAAGTGGCTTCTGGAAACGGTCGGTATGCCCGAGAAGCTGTATCGCAAGCTTCATCATGAGCAGGGGATACAATGGAGAGGGGACCGGCTTCGGCTGGTCCTTTTTCCTTATCGGGAATACGGCATCGAACCGAGGTGGCAGGAGCTTCAGGTGTTGTACGAGGACGATTTCTGCCTGGTCGTGAACAAACCGGCCGGTTTGGCGGTCCATCCGGACAACGAAAGCCGGGAGACAACGCTGAATCATGTCGTGGCCGCCTATTACGAAGCAGAGGGGATTCACGCGGCAGTCCGTCACATCCATCGGCTGGATAAAGATACGACGGGGCCCGTGCTGTATGCCAAGAACGAATATGCGCAGCTGAAGCTTGACGAGGCCATGCGCGAGAAGAAGATCGTTCGAATGTATGCGGCTATCGTTCAAGGGAGGGTATCGCAGGAGCTGAAGCGAATCGATCTCCCGATCGGCAAGGATCGCTATCACGCAAGCCGCCGGAGGGTTTCATTAACGGGACAGGCCGCGATCACGCATATTCTCTCAGCCGAAGCGTATCCGAAAGCCAGTCTGCTGCACATTCGCCTTGAAACCGGCCGTACGCATCAGATCCGGGTCCATCTAAGCCATATGGGACATCCCCTTCTGGGGGATGTTTTGTACGGGGGACCCGGGACGTTTGCGCGCCAAGCGCTGCATGGTGAACGCCTGTTGTTCCATCATCCTTTTACGGGCGAGAGCATTGAGGTGCCGGCGCCGTGGCCTCAGGATATGATGGAGTTACGAGAGCGAATCATAGAGGGAGCGAACCGATAGGGGATGCCGCAGCGGCCCTGAACGCCCGCTAACTTCCATGTGCAATTCGCAAAAAAGTCATGCTCTCCTGTTTTCGGCATATAGATAAATTGAGTGGCAAAACTTAGGCTCATGCCGTGATGACAGATCACGGATAGTATATGCCAAAAAGGAGGACATTCCCGTGTTTGACCAGTCCTACGGATTGCGGTTCGATATTTACGAGCGTATTAATTTGACGGAAGATTTGCCGGGAATCGAAGAATTGGAAGAGGCGGAGTTGATCCCGCACATTCAGGTGATCAGCCAGCAGGACCAGGCCACGCTTCGGGGCCATTTGCTTCTAGCAGGCCTGTATAAAGGGGATACCGAAGCAGGAGAGACGGAGCCGCTCGAGCATTGGATTCCGGTCGAGATCACGGTCCCGCTGAACCGCGTATCGTCATTGGATGACATCGCGGTCGAGATCGAGAATTTTGACGTGGATCTGTTATCCAAGCGCAGCTTGAACATAACGGGGGTTTTATCGCTCAAAGGAATCCAGGCGGCGGCTCCGGGAGCTCGTGACCAAGTATGGACCAATGAGGAATTCACAGTGGTACATGCTCCTGAAGCGAATGATATGTATGCAGGCGGAGAGCAGCAGTTCGCAGCCAATCCGTATGAACCGTATCAAGGCGGCGGAGCCAACGCTGAAGCGATTACGCCTTCGCCTTCTTATTTCAGCGAGGCTCAGCCTAGAGTCCAAGAGTCCGAGGCGGATGCGCGCACGCAGCAGTATCTGGCATCTTGGGCGGAATACGAGAATCAAATTCAAGATACGCAGGACTCGGACCGAACGGTAAGCATCTCCAGTACCCCTGAAGCCCAAGATACGGTCGAATATGCCTTACATAATGAGACGGAATTTCAGTCAGCTGAGCCGTCGACTCCGAGTGTATGGCAGTTCGAACGGGCTGCGGCCCAGCCGGAGCCGCAGCAGGAAGAACCGGCAGCCGATTTCCCGGGCGTAACTGAGCGCAATGGCGAAGAGGTTCAAGCCCTGCCGGTATTGGATTCCCCGGAAACGGAGGAAGCCGAGCCTGTTTTTGCCGAGGAAGCCGAGCCGTTGGAGGAGATAGAGGAGGAGGTTTCCGTTCAAGTCGAAGAGGCTCCGTCCAAACCGGAGCTAAAGGTTGCCTTCAACGCGAAGAACAGCACCACTAACACCGCTTCGGGCGTAGGCTTCTCCTCATTGCTTCAATCGAGCAGAACGGTTCAGGATCAGGAACAAGCTGCTCGAGACGAGGAAGAGGCCGTCGAAGAATCGGTGGATGCCGTTTCGTCCGAGGATGTGGAATGGAAGAGTCTGTTCCTGGGCAACCGCCGGGAGGAAACGCCGTTCCGTAAGGTCCGGATGTGCATTGTTCAGCGTGAGGAGACACTCGACGTGATTGCCGAGCGTTATCAACTGACGCCGCGAGAGCTCTTGTTGTATAACCGCATGTCCGAGCAGAATGTGGAAGAAGGCCAGGTATTGTATATTCCCCAGTAACCCGGGAAGTCGTCATGGGGCAAGAATGAAGCAGGCCGAGGCAGGCAGCCTTGGCCTGCTTTTTGTGCTGCGGGGAACCGGTTTGGAGGATAGAAAGCGCAGCGAGCTTGGATAGGATGTTGCATCGAACAAGGATTAATTCGAATCGGCAGGTATGATGTCTAAATCGTTCGGAAACACTCGAAATATTGACTATATGGAACAACCACGTTATATTTGAATAGTATATGTACAGGTATTCCAAAAGCTAGAACAACGTTGAACGGGAAGAGTAGGAAGGTATGGCCTTCAGAGAGCGGAATTGCTACCAAGCGCTGTGAGATTCCGCAGGAACCAGCTTGCCGAAGTCGCCCCGGAGTTGCGGACTTGAGATAGAGTAGGATCGATTGCTACCCTGGTTAGAGTTCGCCGGCCGCAGCCGTTATCTGCGTAAAGTGTCGTGCTTGACCGAAAGCCTTTCATGTTCTTCATGGGAGGACAACGGTTGCTGAACCATGTAAGCACGAAACAAAGGTGGTACCGCGAGAGAACAGTCTTTCGTCCTTTGAGGACGAAGGGCTTTTTTTGTTTCACGCCAACTATGATATCCACGAACACGCCCGGAGGCTAAAACGTTTCGGGTTGGCAAAACTGATTAACAGTATCGGAGGTACGAAAATATGGATCAAAAACAAAACCAATCCCAGTTAGAAATGCCGACGACGTATGATCCGAAGGCAGCCGAACAAAAATGGTATCCGTACTGGAAGGAAGGCGGCTTTTTTGAAGCCGGCAAGCGACCGGACGCGGAGCCTTACACGATTGTTATTCCTCCTCCTAACGTTACGGGCATGCTCCATATCGGCCATGCGCTTGACTTTACGCTGCAGGACATCCTGATTCGCGTGAAGCGGATGCAGGGCTACGATGCGCTGTGGCTCCCCGGTTCCGACCATGCGGGCATCGCCACGCAAACCAAGGTAGAGCAGAAGCTTCGCGAAGAAGGCGTTACCCGTTACGATCTGGGACGCGAGAAATTCCTGGAGAAGGTGTGGGAATGGAAGGACCTGTACGCAAACACGATCCGTGATCAATGGTCCAAGATCGGCCTGTCCCTCGATTACTCCAGAGAACGTTTCACGCTCGACGAGGGATTGTCCGAAGCCGTACGGGAAGTATTCGTCAAGCTTTACGATAAAGGGCTCATCTACCGCGGCAAACGCATCATCAACTGGGACCCGGCTGCCCGTACGGCTTTGTCCGATATTGAAGTGGAGTACAAAGAGGTCAACGGCCATTTGTATCACCTGCAATATCCGCTGAAGGACGGCAGCGGCTCCATTACCGTGGCAACCACCCGTCCGGAGACCATGCTCGGCGATACGGCGGTCGCCGTTCATCCCGAAGACGAGCGCTATAAAGACATGATCGGCAAGACATTGGTGCTGCCTATCGTGGGCCGCGAGATTCCGGTTATTGCGGATGAGTACGTGGAGAAGGACTTCGGCAGCGGTGCGGTTAAAATTACACCGGCGCATGATCCGAACGACTTCGAGATGGGGCTGAGACATGACCTGCCGCAAATTACCGTAATGGATGAATCCGGAACGATGAATGAGTTTGCCGGCAAATACCAGGGCCTTGACCGTGCAGAATGCCGCAAGCAGATCGTCAGCGACATGAAGGAATCGGGCGTATTGCTTCGCATCGAAGACCATGTCCATCAGGTTGGCCATAGCGAAAGATCCGGTGCGGTGGTCGAGCCTTACCTGTCGACGCAGTGGTTCGTTAAGATGCAGCCGCTTGCGGAAGCAGCCGTGGATGCGCAAAAATCCGGCAAGGGCGTGAACTTCGTGCCTGACCGGTTCGAGCGAACCTATCTGCACTGGATGGAGAATGTACGCGATTGGTGCATTTCCCGTCAATTGTGGTGGGGTCACCGGATCCCGGCGTGGTATTCCGAATCCACGGGCGAAGTGGTTGTTGCCATGAATGAAGAGGAAGCCCGCGCGAAGCTGGGCAAGGATGATCTGAGACAGGACGAGGATGTGCTGGATACCTGGTTCAGCTCCGCGCTCTGGCCGTTCTCGACCATGGGCTGGCCGGACCAGGACAGCGAGGATTTCAAACGTTATTATCCGACCAGCGTTCTCGTAACGGGTTACGACATCATCCCGTTCTGGGTGTCGCGGATGATTTTCCAAGGACTTGAATTTACAGGGCAAATGCCGTTTAAGGACACGCTGATCCATGGCCTGGTTCGGGATAGCGAAGGCCGCAAGATGTCCAAGTCGCTGGGCAACGGCATTGACCCGCTCGAGGTTATTGAACAGTATGGCGCAGACGCTATGCGTTATATGATATCGACCGGCAGCACGCCGGGTCAGGATCTTCGATTCCGCTGGGAACGCGTGGAGCAAGCGCGTAACTTCGCTAACAAAATCTGGAATGCGTCGCGGTTTGCGCTCATGAACCTGGAGGGCTTCACGGCGGCGGATATCGACATTTCCGGAGAGCTGGGAACAGCGGACCGGTGGATTTTGCACCGTTTGAACGAAACTTCCCGCGACATTACGCGTCTAATTGATGCCTACGAATTTGGCGAAACCGGTCGACTGCTCTACAATTTCATCTGGGATGATCTGTGTGACTGGTATATCGAATTTGCCAAGCTGTCCCTATATGGCGAGGATCAAGCAGCCAAGAAAAAGACGCAGTCGGTGCTTGCCTATGTGCTGGACCGCACGATGCGCTTGATTCACCCGTTCATGCCGTTCATCTCCGAAGAGATCTGGCAGCATTTGCCGCATGAAGGCGAGACCGTTATGCTGGCTTCTTGGCCGACCTATGATGAGGCGTTTGAGAATACGGAAGCCGTTACCGAAATGAACCTGCTGATGGATGTGATCCGTGCCGTACGTAACATCCGGGCGGAAGTGAACGTGCCGATGAGCAAAAAAGTAGAACTGCAATTGAAACCGGTAAGCGGGCAAATTGCCGGCATTATCGATCGCAATTCCGATTATATTCGCCGCTTCTGCAACACGTCGGAATATGAGTCCTCCCTTGCGCTTGAGGCGCCGGATAAAGCGATGACCGCCGTGGTGACAGGTGTTGAGATGTATCTGCCGCTTGCCGGACTGATCGATATCGCTCAGGAGATCACGCGTCTGGAGAAGGAAATTCAGCACTTGAACAGCGAAGTCGAGCGTGTGGAGAAGAAGCTGAACAATCCTGGTTTCGTATCGAAAGCACCCGAGAAGGTGATTGAGGAAGAACGGGCGAAACTCGCGGATTACTCGGACAAACGAAGCAAAGTGATTGCGCGCATCGAAGAATTGAGAGGCTAATGGGCAAGATGAATCTGGACCAGAAGGTGAGAACGATGGTTGATCAATCGGCAGCTGCAGCGGCAGCTCCGTTCCATACCTATGAGGAAGCGGTAGCTTGGATCAATGGGCTGATTCCGTTTGGGATCCGCCCTGGCATGGATAGAATTCAGCGATTGATGGAGCTGCTCGGCCATCCGGAGCGTCGATTAAAATTTATCCACGTGGCCGGAACGAACGGAAAAGGCTCCACATGCGCTTTTTTAACAAAGGTTCTGCTTCAAGGGGGATTCACGGTAGGCACCTATACGTCCCCCTATATTACGAAGTTTACCAATCGGTTTCAGTATAACGGCGAAGACATACCGGAAGAGACGCTGCTGGAACTCGCGAATCGCTTAGAGCCGCTTGTTGCCGAAATTGCGGGCTCCGGGCTTGGATCGCCCACGATGTTTGAGGTGTCCACGGCTCTTGCGATCCTGTATTACGGCGAGGTGTCTTATCCGGACGTGGTGGTATGGGAGACCGGACTTGGCGGTCGTCTTGACGTGACCAATATCGTTCATCCCATCATTTCGGTGATCACGAACATCGGCATGGACCATACCGACGTTCTGGGAGATACCATTCAGGAGATCGCCATGGAGAAGGCCGGCATCATCAAGCCCGGAGTGCCCGTGGTGAGCACGGTCACTCAGCCTGAGGCTGTCGAAATTCTGAAAGAAACGGCCGCCAAAAACCGTACAAGTCTGTACCTCGTAGACGAGCAATTCTCTTATGAACGGCTGCGCGGGAACGAAGAAAGCCAGACTTTCCGTTTTCAGGGACCGTTCCGGGATATGGATCTGGATATTTCGATGCAGGGCGAGCATCAATGCGCCAATGCCGCGGTTGCCATGATGACGCTGGAGGTGCTTCGCCAGTACATGGCCTTTATCGTGGATGAAGAAGAATTGCGTGCCGGGTTTAAGGATACGTTCTGGGCGGGAAGACTGGAGCAAGTGCAGTCCTCCCCGCGGATTGTTCTCGATGGCGCGCACAACCCCGAAGGGGCTGAATCCTTGGCCAAAAGCTTGCCGCAGATCTATAAGTATCGGAAACTGAACTTAATGATGGGAATGCTGGCAAATAAGCATCATGAATCGTATTTGCAGCATATACTGCCAATAGTGGATACGCTTATCCTGACTGAACCGGATTTCCGGAAGAAACTGGACGCCAAGGCGCTTGGTGACATCGTAGAGCAGGTAAGGGAGAAATACGCCAAACATACACTGCAAATCATCATAGAACCAAATTGGAAAAACGCACTTGAAGAGTTGAAGTCACGGACGGAAGCGGAGGATCTTGGGGTGGTGTCGGGCACGTTGTACCTGATTGCCGACGTGCGTTCCAACCTCCTGGGCCTTTCCGATTCTGAAAAAGGTTGGTGATATCTGTTGAATACATCAGAACATGTTCATTTTATAGGAATTGGCGGCTACGGGATGAGCGCCATAGCGCGAGTAATGCTGGAGATGGGTTATAAAGTCACGGGTTCTGACGTGGCATCGCAAGAATTGACAGAAAAGCTGGCGGCCAAGGGCGCCAAAATATACATTGGACATACCGCCGAGCAAGTCCAAGGCGCGGACCTTGTGGTGTACTCCACGGCATTGTCCAAAGACAACGTGGAGCGGGTCGAGGCAGAGAAGCTGAACATTCCTGTCCTTCACCGTGCGCAGATGCTGGCGCGTCTTTTGAACGAACGCAAAGGCGTGGCCGTAGCGGGAGCGCATGGCAAGACAACCACTTCATCCATGATTGCGCTCGTGATGGAAGAATGCGGAGTCGATCCGACATTTATCATCGGCGGGGAAATTATGAACGTGGGCACGAATGCCAAAGCGGGCGAAGGCGAGCATGTGGTAGCCGAAGCCGACGAGAGCGACGGTTCATTCCTGCAATACCATCCATGGCTCGGCGTCGTTCTGAATATCGAAGCCGATCACCTGGAGAATTACGAAGGGGATTTCAATCGTCTCAAGGCCGCCTACGTGCAATTCCTCAGCCAGATCAAGGCTGACGGTACAGCCGTGGTTTGCGCCGACGATAACAACATTCAGGCGATTTTGCCTGACCTGAAATGCAATGTGACCACATACGGCATTCATGCGGATGCGGAGTATACGGCAACCAATCTGGTGCTGGGCGACCGTCACGTCAGCTTCACGATGCTTCATAACGGCATGGAGCTTGGCACCGTCGAGCTGTCCGTACCGGGCAAACATAATGTCTACAACGCCATGGCCACGGTGATATGCTGCTTGAAGAGCGGCATCTCGTTCGAGGCGATTGTAGAGGCCATCGTCAAATTCAACGGGGCTAAGCGCCGCTTCCAGGTGCTTGGCGAAGCTGAAGGCATTCTGGTGATTGACGACTATGCGCATCATCCGACCGAGATCGAGGCGACGATCAGTGCCGCTAAAGCTACGGGCAAACGGATCATTGCCGTATTCCAGCCGCAGCGGTATTCGAGAACCTTCTTCCTGCTGGATGCGTTTAGCCGCGCGTTCGGAGAAGCGGATGAGGTGATCATCACCGATATTTACTCTCCTGCCGGCGAGAAGCAGATCGAGGGCATCAGCTCGGGTAAGCTGGTGGAGCTGATCGTTCAGAACAGCAATGCCGGTGCCCGCTATTTGCCTACGAAGGAAGATGTCCTGAACGATCTCAAAGGTCGCGTAAAAGAAGGCGACCTGGTTCTCACGATGGGAGCGGGCGACATCTGGAAGGTCGGCGCGGCTTTAGCGGAGTTCATTAAGGGCAAGAAATAAAGGTTGCCTGCTTCCTTTGCTGCTTCGCTGCAGCAGGGGACTGCATTGGCTTTGCCTCTTATGAGGGGACAAAGCCAGCATCGATAACGATACGAAGGGCTGATCAAGATCATTTCTTGGTCAGCCCTTTTGTTTTTCGCATACTCATAAGTTGCCAAGCTTGATCATATAGCTAGGTGTAGAAGGACAAGTGAGGTGTATGGATATGAATAAAGCACGGATGACGATACGTTTCGATCACGATCCGCCGAAGGGCAGGAACAAAGACCATGCGCGAGAGGAACACGACGCGAACCAAAACGTTCCGGCGGGCCAAAACCCCCGGGTCTACGACCGCCATTCCGTCTTCGACGAATATGACACAGCGACAGCAAATCGGTTTACCGATACGGACACTTCGTACGAACCTCAGAGGAGCGTTCAGCAGGATCATCTGCGCGTCGTTCCGCCGCTCCGGGAGGAGCGGGATACCCGGGACGTGGACAATCGTGACTGGAGACCATCGCGCAATCATCGGTCCAGGGGACGGCTGGCTGAGGAAAGACGGCGCCTGGACCATGATAACGGCTGGCCGTACGACGATGCCCCTGATGCCCCTGTAGAATCGGATACATACCATCACGTGCACGAGGAGCTCTACGACCTCCATGATGATGCATTTTCCGGGAGAATGACCCCCGAAGCGAACGACCCCCATTGGAATCTCGGGCCCGAGTCGGATCTATATGAGACATCTGCCGGCGATTACGGTTATTATCGCTCACGCAAACCCACCTCCTTCTGGAAGATGGCGGTGTCCGTGACCGCCGCCGTCATCACGGGCCTACTGTTCGGGTACATGGTGCTGTCCATGTTTAACGGCGGCGACGCCGGCGAGAACCCGGCAACGGGGCAGCTCGAGAGCAGTGATCCAGGGAACTTAGCGCCGACCGATCCATCCGGGGGAGCGGGGGCATCACCGACGCCTGATATGACCGAATCGGCTGTTCATATTCCAGAGCAAAACTTTTATCTGCTTCAATACGGCGTGTTCAGCACGCCCGAGCGGGCAGCGCAGGCGATCGGGGAACTGCAGCAATCCGGTATTGCCGCCGGCGGCGATCTGGACGAGGAGAACCGCGTGTATGCGGGCATCTCGCCCGACCGCGAGCAGGCGAAGCTGCTCAGCAATCAGCTTAAGGCCGAAGGGGTTGAATTATACGTTAGAGAGATCGCGCTGCCGGGCATAGAGTCAGCGGCATTCGCTGGCGAGGAGCAGACGCTGACGGACTATTTTACGATAAGCGGGGAGCTGGTATCGGAGCTTAGCCAACTATCGGCATCCTTGCTGGGCCTGCAGGAGCCCGGCGCAGCGACGTCGGAGCATATGAATACCATCACGAATCTGCATCAGCAATGGATCCAATCGGTCAAGCAGCTGGCCGCAGGCTTGGGTCCGGAGACCGGGGCCGCGCTGCCGGCCATGGAGCAGTCGATGAACAGTTCGATCACGGCGCTCTCCGAATACAACAAAAATCAATCCAAGGGGCATTTGTGGGAGATTCAAACAGGCATGATGAACTATGTCATGGGCCAAAAGAAACTCCTGGATGGCCTATAAATTCAAATTTACGTCAAATCCGGCTTGGAACTGGAAATAGTTCCCCATGCCGGATTTCTGTTTGTATTGCTTATCGATTCACCGTATAATAATTAGGGTGTCAAAAAATGGCGAGGGAAGAGGATGCATGAAGAAAAATAAAGGAATGCTCATCTTGTTTTTGCTGCTGGGGTGGCTGACGGGAACATGGCTTGCCAAGGCGCTTCAACCGGTCAAGGCTCTGTCGTTTCTGACGTCTACTACACCGATCAAGTGGTCGCCTTCAGCTGATTTTGACATTATTCGTTATGACATTAACCTTGAACTTAACTTTTGCCTGCTCAGTCTGCTCGGCATTATTGCTGCCGTCTGGTTATACCGCAGGCTCTAAGACATGACAAAGGAGATTATCCCCCTTGAATGAGAAGAGAAACCGCCGCATTATATTGGCTTCCACCTCTCCTCGGCGTCAGGAATTGATTGCCTCCCTTCGTATCCCATTCGAGATTATGCCAAGTGAAGCTGACGAGGACACACCGCAAGGGTGGTCGCCAGAGCGAATTGTGGAGTCACTGGCGCTGCGCAAAGCGGAAGCGGTTCTCCGAAAGCTGACGGATGATCCGGGAGATGGTATCATTGTGGGAAGCGACACGATTGTGGTCGTAGATGACCATGTCCTCGGGAAGCCGGAGGATCAAACTGATGCTGCAAGGATGTTGTCCATGCTTCAAGGACGGGCACACTTCGTTTACACGGGAGTGGCTTGCATCGACCGGCGTTCCGGTCGGGCCAAGGTATCTCACCGCGTGACGACCGTAAAGATGAAATCGTTAAGTGATGATGCGATCGCGGCTTACGTAAAGAGCGGGGAACCTGCCGACAAAGCAGGCTCGTATGCGATTCAAGGCCTGGGTGCAACCATCGTGGAAGGAATCGAAGGCGACTACTTTAACGTTGTCGGCCTGCCGCTTTCTCTGCTCTCGGACATGCTGTCTGAAATGGGGATGGATGTACTCACCGATTCATAGATATAGAACACGGCATCCGAAGCCAACGGAATCATGGAAGCTTCGGTGACCTGCTGATTTAAATCTTAGAAAAGAGGGGAATATATGGAGTCGCCAACGCTATTGCTGCGCGACATCCCCCATGATGAACGACCAAGAGAGCGCATGATGCAATATGGGGCGAGCGCTTTAAGCCATGCAGAATTGCTGGCGATACTGCTTCGGACCGGTACCCGCCAGGAATCTGCCGTACATATAGCCCAGCGGCTGCTGGGGGAAGCAGGCGGCATCCGGCAGCTCGTTGATCTTAGCATCGAGGAAATTACGCAAATCAAAGGAATTGGAACCGCCAAGGCTGTTCAGCTGAAGGCTGGCATCGAGCTTGGACGGCGCTTGGCCGCATCGAGACATGTAGAGCCGGTTATTATCCGCAGTCCGCATGACGCGGCAGAACTGCTCAGTGAACAGATGCGGTATTTACAGAAAGAGCATTTTGTCTGTGTATTTTTAAATACGAAAAATCATGTCATTGCCCAGGAAACGCTATCGATGGGGAGCCTTAACGCCTCCATCGTTCATCCCCGCGAGGTGTTCAGAGCGGCCATCAAATGCAGCAGTGCATCCCTGGTGTGCGCGCATAACCATCCGAGCGGAGATCCGACGCCCAGCCCGGAGGACATTTCGCTGACTGCACGCTTAGTGGAGGCAGGACAGATTGTCGGGATCGACGTGCTGGATCATCTGATCATCGGGGACGGATCGTTTGTAAGTTTGAAGGAACGGGGCTTGATGTAATATAATAGTTCAGATTGACGAAGAAAGGGAGATACATCATGTTAGGTGGTTTTACGAAAGATTTGGGAATCGATTTGGGGACGGCAAATACGCTGGTTTATGTCCGTGGAAAAGGAATTGTCGTAAGAGAGCCTTCCGTGGTTGCTCTGCGTACAGATACAAAGAGCATTGAAGCCGTCGGGGAATCGGCTAAGAAAATGATTGGACGGACGCCAGGCAACATTCGTGCCATTCGTCCGATGAAAGACGGCGTCATTGCCGATTTTGATACAACGGCTACGATGATTAAATACTTTATTCGTCAAGCGCAGAAGCAGCGTTCCATCTTCCCGCGCCATCCGAACGTGATGGTATGCGTACCTTCCGGCATTACGGCGGTCGAGCAGCGTGCGGTTGAAGATGCGACCAAGCAAGCGGGTGCACGCGAAGCCTACACGATCGAGGAGCCTTTTGCAGCGGCAATCGGTGCAGACTTGCCCGTGTGGGAGCCTACGGGCAGCATGGTCGTAGATATCGGCGGAGGCACGACCGAGGTTGCGGTCATTTCCCTTGGCGGGATTGTAACCAGCCGCTCCGTGCGCGTTGCGGGCGATGAAATGGACGAGTCCATTATTTCTTATATCAAACGCCAATACAACTTGATGATCGGTGAACGCACTTCCGAGCTGCTCAAGATGGAAGTAGGCTCCGCGATGCCGCTGGAGACCGTGGAAACGATGGAAATTCGCGGCCGCGACTTGGTGACGGGTCTGCCGAAGACGATCACGATTACATCGGATGAGATCAGCGAAGCGTTGGCAGACACCATTAATGCCATCGTTGAAGCCGTTAAGGTTACCCTTGAGAAATGTCCTCCGGAGCTTGCTGCGGATATTATGGACCGGGGCATCGTGCTTACGGGAGGCGGCGCATTGCTTCGCAACCTGGACAAGCTGCTTGCCGAAGAGACCGGCATGCCGGTCATCGTTGCGGAGAATCCGCTGGATTGCGTGGCCATTGGCACAGGTAAAGCGCTCGAGAACATTCACTTGTTTAAATCCCGGAGCAGCTCTGCCGTCCGTTCCAAACGGTAGAAACCAAAATAAAAGTGTAAACCCCTAATGTTGGGAGAGAAAACAGTAAGTTAGAGGGTGTTGCAACTGTTTAAGCTGCTAGGCAATAAGCGTTTGTTCATTATGCTCATCGGGCTGGTAGCGTTTATCGCTATTATGGGGTTTACGCTCGGCCCGAGAGCTTCTTTATCTTGGCCTGAAAAATTCGTCAAAGATACGGTCGGTTTTGTGCAAAGTGTGTTTTATAAGCCCGCTGCTTATATAGCGGGTTTCTTTGAAGATGTACGGAACATGAAGGGAATCTATGAAGAGAATGAGGAGCTGCGAAGAGCGGTAGCCCAATATTCTCGGGAGAGCGCTTCCTACAATACGATGAAAGCCAATTACGAAGAACTTCAAGATATTCTTGGATTTACGAAGAACCAGAAGGAACGTTACAAATACAACTACCGTACGGCGCAGGTGCTTAGCGTCAACTCGGATCCGAATAACCGGACACTGGTCGTCGATCTGGGCGAGCGCGATGGGGTTCGTCCTAATATGTCGGTCACGACTGTCGACGGCATGGTAGGCATCATTAGCAGCGTGAGCAATTTCACCTCCACCGTGAAACTGCTGACAACGATGGACGCCCAGGATCCGAATCCGCAGCCGATTTCGGTCACGGCCATCGGCAAAGAGGATAAGACGTTCGGCGTGGTCGAGAGCTATGATGAGAAGACCAACACGCTGCTCATGACGCGGATTTCGGAAGATGATCCAATCAAGAAAGGCGATAAAATCATTTCATCCGGTGCCGGAGGCGTTATTCCTCAAGGTATGATCATCGGTAAGGTCCTCAGCGTTCAGACCAGCCAATACGGTCAAAGCAGAACGGCTACGATCGAACCTGCGGCCAAGTTTGATGATTGGAAGTATCTGATCATCGTCTTTACGCCTGAGGAGCCGGAATAGTATGGCACGTAAACAGATTCTGGTCCTGCTGCTGTTCGTGCTGTTTATTCTGCAGGGCACGGTGGTTTTCTGGTTAACGCCAAGCTCGCTGCAGCTTCAGATTTATCCTAATTTCGTGTTGGTTTGTTTGTTTTTTGTATCGATTTATTACCATCGCCACACGGGGCTCGTGCTCGGACTCCTATTCGGCATGCTTCACGATATCGTGTATTACGGCGAGATGATTGGCACTTATTCGTTTGCTATGGGCGTATCCGCATATCTGGTGGGGCTTGTCTTCAAGTCCCCGCGGGCGCCGCTGCCCATGATGATGACCATTGTCATTCTGGGAAGCTTGTTGTTTGACAGTACGCTTTTTGGCATATATAAGGTATTTCGACTCAACCCGACTTCTTATAATTGGTCACTGCTTCATCATATGCTTCCCAATCTCCTTGTTCATTTTGCCTTTGCTCTGGCAATTTACGTTCCCTTACGCAAGCAGATTGAGCTGGTAACGAAGAATCAGAGAAGGAAGGCAACCTGAACCCTCTCCAATATGACATTTTACTAGACTAGCAGGAACTTGTAGGTTTGAGCGCGAAATGTATAGGGATGGGAGGGACAGGCTTATGGCTGTAAAATCCAATCATGTGACGATTAAGGGCATCAAAGATGGCCTGGTATTCCTGCTTGACGATCAATGCGAGCTGGAGGAATTGCTTGGCGAGCTCCGCTATAAGCTGGAGCATAGTCATCAGAATATTCTGACCGGACCCATCATTCATGTGGATGTGAAGCTGGGTTCCCGGCAAATTTCCGAAGAAGAGAAGCAGACGATTCTTGACATATTGAAGCAAAAGGGCAACTTGCTGATACGCAATGTGGAATCGCCGCCGCTTGCGTCCGAGCTCGTTCCGGAGGAAAAGCTTGCGCTTAAGACGGGGATGGTGCGTTCCGGACAGGTGCTGCATCATGACGGCGATCTCTTGTTCCTCGGCGATGTGAATCCAGGCGGGACGATTACGTGCACCGGCGACATTTACATATTGGGCGCTCTGCGCGGAACCGCGCACGCCGGTGTAGAGGGCAACGAGGAAGCGATTATAGCGGCTTCGTATTTTGCCCCTACCCAGCTTCGTATCTCCCAGATGATCAGCAGACCGCCGGATGAATGGGAAACGCGGGAAACGGTCATGGAGTTTGCGTATTTGAAGGACGGAAGCATGGAGATCGACAAGATCAGCAACATCTCACGTTTGGGTCGGGATTTTAATGTGTTTAAAGGGGTGTAGAACATGGGAGAGGCAATCGTCGTAACTTCAGGTAAAGGCGGAGTCGGTAAAACGACGACATCGGCGAACATCGGCACAGCTTTGGCACTGCTCGGAAAAAAAGTGTGTCTGGTTGATACGGACATCGGTCTTCGCAATTTGGATGTCGTGATGGGCCTGGAAAACCGGATTATATACGATTTGTGCGACGTTGCGGAAGGGCGATGCCGACTTAACCAGGCGCTGATCAAGGACAAGCGCTTCGATGAGCTGTATATGCTTCCTGCAGCCCAGACCAAGGACAAGAATGCCGTTTCTCCGGAGCAGGTCAAAGATATCGTACTTGAATTGAAAAAGGAATTCGAATACGTCATTATCGATTGTCCGGCCGGAATTGAGCAGGGATTCAAGAATGCCATCGCCGGCGCGGACAAAGCGATTGTCGTCACGACGCCCGAGAATGCGGCCGTAAGGGACGCGGATCGGATTATCGGCCTGCTGGAGAGCTCGCATGTCGAGTCTCCGAAGCTCGTGGTGAACCGGATTCGCCCGAATATGGTGAAATCCGGGGACATGCTCGAAATCGAAGATGTGCTGCAGGTGCTGAATATCGATCTGATCGGTATCGTGCCTGATGATGAAATGGTCATTAAAGCGGCCAACATCGGGGAGCCTACGGTGATGAACCCGGATTCCCAGGCAGCCATCGCCTATAGAAACATCGCCCGGCGTATCCTTGGCGATACCGTTCCGCTGATGCAAATCCATCAGAAAAAAGGAATGTTCACCAAATTCAAAAAGTTTTTTGGAATGGGTTAAGGGTTTCGACCAAGAACCGGTGCCGGGAGGCATCGGTTTTTTTGTTTTTCTCCTTCGGCGGTCTGAGCGGCTTTCGTAGAACCCGTCCGCCTCTTCATCAGGGCTTGTTCTAAATCTCTCTCATCTCCTCATAGGATAGAGTAAGAAAACAAGCCCCAAGGGGGAGAGAACAATGGACATCAAAACTTCCGTCAAGAACCGAAGAGAAGCCCGCATTCGCGAACTGCTGGAAGGGGAGCAGTTCACGGCGCAGGACGATAAGCCGTCTTGGACGGCGCTTCCCGATAGAACACCCGCTAATCCCCATAATCCAAAGCCAGGCTTCATCAAGGACAACATAGCGAACCCGTCCCCACGTTACGCAGAGCATGAACCGGATCCCGAGCGGCTTTGGAAGCAAGGGCATCGCGGTTGGTATGATACGCTGGATCCCGGTGCTCCGGGAGAACCGCCCAAAAAAGCTTCGTTCCTGTCGGGCTTGATCCGCCGCGTCGCCGTCAGTGCGCTGGTGTTTGGATTGGCATGGGGCGTATTTTCGTTTCAGCAGCCGTGGGCCCTTCGCGCGCAGGCATTCATCATTGAAGGGCTGAGCCATGAGATGGATTTCCAGGCGGCCCAGGTATGGTACGAGGAGCATTTTGGCAGCGCGCCGTCCTTTATTCCGATTTTTGGACAAACCGACGAGCATTCGACGAAGGTGAATGCCGGGACCTCTTTGGTTCCTCCGCTTTCGGGAAGGGTGGTTCAATCCTTTGCCGTTGATCTGAAAGGCATCGTTCTGGAAGCCGGAGGGGGTTCTTTAGCCGACCGGGCGGTTAAAAGTATAGAGACCGGGCGCGTCCTTGAGGTTAAAGAACATCCTGAGAACGGGATTACGGTACGCATACAGCATACGGGAGAGCGAACGGCGACATACAGCAGGCTGGCGGAAACCGGGCTTAAGGCGAATGACTGGGTCCAAGGCGGAGATATTATCGGGACTTTGGCATCTTCAGGCACAGGCAGCCCGCCCTCCCTTTATTTCGAACTCAAAGAGGGGGATCGTGACGTCGATCCGGCGGAAGTGATTCCGTTTGATTAAGTTTAAGGGAACGGTCTTGTCGCTGCATCCGCTCTTTGTCATTGTCATGCTGGCATCCGTATTCACCGGTCGCTTCCTGGAGTTGCTGACCCTGTTTATTATCGTGTTTATTCATGAATTGGGACATGCCGCCGCCGCGGCAGCGATGGGGTTCAAGGTACGAGCCATTCAGATGCTGCCGTTCGGCGGCGTTGCTGTCATTGAAGACGACGGCAGGATGACTGCGATGAAGGAGATCATCATTGCGCTTGCGGGACCGCTGCAAAATGTCATCATGATCGGCATTACCCTGGCCTGCCAATGGGCGGGGTGGGGTGACGAGCAGCTGCTGTCTTACATCATTCAAGGGAATCTCGTCATCGCGTTGTTTAACCTGCTTCCGATTCTGCCGCTGGACGGCGGCAAAGTGCTGCAGGCCGTCATCAGCCTGCTCGCTCCTTATCATGCCACCTTGCTGTGGGCTTCCCGCGCAGGCATTTTGTGCAGTTTAATTATGATCGGTTACGGATTGCAGCCGTTATTCTCTGGAGACGGCATTCGTTTAAATGTGCTGATGATCGGCCTTTTCCTGGCGTATTCCAATTTCGAAGACTATCGGAACGTCCATTACCGGTTTTTAAGATTTTTGGTCAATCGGAGCGAGGTTTATGAACGGAATTTGGACGGACTCGGTCCTGCCCAGCCAATCGTTGCAGATTCTTCGAAACCTTTGGATGATATCATGCGTCTATTTAAACGAGAGAAGTATCATTTGATTTATGTCATGAGCGGACGCGGCAGCCTGCTTGCCGTTGTTCCGGAGCAGCATGTGATCTCTTCTTATTTTGCATCAACTGGTCCGCCCTGGTATGCGTAAATCGTAAAACATCATGAGGAAGACGGGGGGCGGGCCAAGTTTCTTTATCCATTCATGTCATCAGAGATTGTGTTAGGATAAAACAATAGAATATCGTCTTCCATTTGAGAGGTGAAGCCATGAGGCAAATGATAGTTCATTGTGAACATGAGACCATTCAGATGGCCCTCATCGAAGATGGGAGGTTAGCCGAATTCGCCGTTGAGCGGAGTCGTGAGCAAAGTGTTGTCGGAAGCTTTTATAAAGGCAGGGTCGTGAACGTGCTGCCGGGGATGCAGGCGGCTTTTGTAGATATCGGGCTGAAAAAGAACGCGTTTTTATATATCGATGATGTGCTCCATCCGCATTTAGAGAAGCAGCCCAAGCAGAAGCCTTCGATCTCGCAGCTGCTGACGGCGGGGCAGGAATTGATCGTACAGGTCATGAAGGAACCCAGAGGCGGCAAGGGAGCGAGGGTGACGACGCATTTTTCGCTTCCGGGCAGATGCATGGTGTATATGCCGACTGCGGACTATGTTGCCGTCTCCAAGAAAATCGGACGCGATGCGGAAAGGGCCCGGCTGAAGAGCATCGGCGAGCAGCTTCGCACAGATGAAGAGGGAATCATCATCCGAACGGTGTCGGAGGACGAGCCCCTGGAATTCATAAAGGGAGATCTGGAGTATCTGCGAAAAGAGTGGGCCCGGATTCTCGACAAGGCGGAATCTGCGCCCGTTCCGGCGCTGCTGCATCGCGATTTAGGCCTGCTGCAGCGGTTTCTGCGCGATGCCTTTGATCCGCTGCATGACGAGCTTGTGATCGACAGCAAGCAGAAAGGCGAGGAAACCAAGAGTTATTTGAAGGAAACCGTTCCGGGAATGGAGCCTAAGGTTACATATTACTCGGAAGGAGGCCCGATTTTTCAAGCGTACGGGTTAGACGAGCAGATGAGAGCCAGTTTCGCAAGGAAAATCACGCTTCCCGAGGGCGTGACCATCGTCGTAGACCAAACCGAAGCCATGACGATCATCGACGTGAACACAGCCAAATATATCGGCGGGGATAATTTCGAGGAAACGGTACTGAAGACGAATCTTCTGGCTGCGCAGCAGATCGCAAGGATTCTTCGCCTCTGGGATATCGGGGGCATTATTATCGTGGATTTCATCGATATGGATCATGAAGAGCACCGGCAGCAGGTGGTTTCAGTCATGGAGGCCGTTATGCGCAAAGACCGCACGAAGAGCTTTGTGGTCGGCTGGACCAAGCTGGGACTGCTGGAAATGACCCGCAAAAAAGCCCGGGAAAGCTCGTCTCTCCCCTTTGCCAAGCCTTGCGGAACCTGCGGAGGCCGGGGCGTGGTTATCGAAGAATGATGTTGACGGTGAACGGGGAATATGATATTATCATTGGGTATGTGTCTAGTGATAGGTTGCTGCACATGCTGTAACCGCTCCGGTTGGGTTCACAAGAACGTTCCTTTTGGGACGGACACCTTTATACCAGGCGAGTCTGAGACATAGGGAGGTGCAAGCAAATGTACGCTATTATCGAAACAGGCGGTAAACAATACAAAGTTCAAGAGGGCGACGTATTGTTCATCGAGAAGCTGACTGCAGGTGACGGCGAGAGCGTGACTTTCGACCGTGTACTGGCCGTTTCCAAAGAGGACGGATTGGTAGCAGGAACTCCGGTTGTTTCCGGTGCGACTGTAACTGCAAAGGTAGAGAAGCACGGTAAAGGCCGTAAGGTCGTTGTATACAAATACAAGCCGAAGAAGAACTACCACAAGAAGCAAGGTCATCGTCAACCTTACACTAAAGTAACCATCGAGAAAATCCAAGCGTAAGAAGGTGCGGTAATTGATTACTGTACAAGTACTGCGCGGGGAAGATGGACGGATCCATAGCTTCAAGGTAACGGGGCACGCGGGATATGCCGATCCGGGTGAAGATATTGTATGTGCTGGAGTTTCCAGCATTACCGTGGGAACGGTGAATTCCATTGAAGCGTTAACCGGAACCGTTATGGAGACCCGGATGAAGGGCGGCTTTCTTAGCGCGAATCTTCCGCATACGGCAGATGATTCCGTCTCCGGCCAAGTTCAACTGCTTCTCGAATCCATGGTTGTTATGTTACAGGGAATTGCCGATTCGTACGGCAAGTATATAAGAATACAAGAATTGACTACTTGAAGAAGGAGGTAGACAACATGTTGAAATTGGATCTTCAGTTATTCGCATCGAAAAAAGGTGTAGGTTCCACAAAGAACGGTCGTGACAGCGAATCGAAACGTCTTGGCGTGAAACGTGCAGACGGTCAAGCAGTGACTGGCGGCAGCATCTTGGTTCGTCAACGCGGAACGAAAATTCATCCAGGCACGAACGTGGGTATCGGTAAAGACGATACTTTGTTTGCGAAAGTTGACGGCGTTGTGAAATTTGAACGTTGGGGTCGTGATCGCAAGAAAGTGAGCGTCTACCCGGTTGATGTCGCTCCAGTAGCGGCTGCAGTTGAAGCTTAATCGTTTCTTATGCTGCATACAGAAGAAGCCTTTCGGCATCGTTGCCGGGGCTTCTTTTTTTGTAAATTGCGCAAAGAAAGATCATCCAGGGGATGAACCGTCCTGAAAGTCTATGATATACTGGGATTTGGTGAATGTAACCAATTGCTGTTGAAAGACGAGGAGAAGCGATGAAATCCTGGAAATGGATAGCAGCTGTGGCGGGGTTAACCTCCGTAATACCGGTGGCATGGATGGTATGGAAACCATCCTTGGCTGCAGGAGCAGTGTTGACGGCTTGGGCTGTCGCCGCGTCTGCCTGCGGAGCATGGCTTGTCCGTAAATCGGACGAGCGCAGGCAGCAAGCCATCATTCGGAATATGGAGCAGACGGCGATTCAGATGTTGAATCACCATCGTCATGATTGGATGAATGAGCTTCAAATTTTGTACGGCTACATTCAACTGGGGAAGCATGATAAAACCGTGGGTTCTGTGGAAAGAATAAAGGACAGGATGGCGACGGAGAGCAGGATCTCCAAGCTTGGCATTCCTTCACTGGTTTTTTATTTACATTCATACCGAACGTACAGCAGCAACCTGCAGCTCTGCGTTGAAGTGGTGGACCAGGTACAGCTGGAAGACAAAGTATCGCCACAAACGGCAGAGTCTTTTACCGAAGCGATCATTCAAACGGTGAGAGCCTTTCAATTGAGCGGAACGGCGTCATGGGGGGATACCCGGCAGTTAACATTAACATTTATGCAGCAGGAGCAAGAGCTGATCGTATGGGCTCTAGGAGAAGGTTCCTTTGGAGACCCGGAGGGCTTGAAGCTTCAGATTGAACAATCCGTAAAAGGCGAAGGCATTCGGGTGGAGCAGACGGAGCCGGGGGAGACCTCGTACCGTTTGTATCTGCCGTTTGTGACTTGAGGAAGGTGATTTCATGTTTGTAGATAAGGCAAAAGTATATGTAAAAGGCGGCGACGGCGGCGATGGGCTCATTGCGTTTCGCCGTGAGAAATACGTTCCTGAAGGCGGACCTGCCGGCGGCGACGGCGGCAAGGGCGGCGACGTGATTTTCCGGGTGGACGAAGGACTGCGCACGTTGATGGATTTCCGTTACCAGAAGCATTTCAAGGCCAAGCGCGGGGAAAAGGGCCGCAATAAGAGCCAGCATGGGGCCAATGCGGAGAGCATGATTGTCCGTATTCCGCCGGGTACCATCTTAACGGATGACGATACCGGTGAAGTGATTGGCGATTTGACCCGTCACGGTCAACAGGTTGTTGTTGCCAGAGGCGGCCGCGGGGGCCGCGGAAACATCCGCTTTGCCACGCCGAACAATCCGGCGCCCGAGCTTGCCGAGAATGGAGAAGAAGGCGAAGAACGCTACGTAACCATGGAACTTAAAGTGATGGCTGATGTAGGTCTCGTCGGATTCCCGAGCGTAGGCAAATCCACCCTGTTGTCTGTTGTATCCGCGGCTCAGCCGAAGATCGGGGCATACCATTTCACGACCATCACGCCGAATTTGGGCATGGTTGAGGTCGGGGACGGGCGCAATTTCGTCATGGCTGACCTGCCTGGCCTGATTGAGGGTGCCCATGAAGGCGTGGGACTTGGCCACGAATTCCTCCGGCACGTGGAACGAACCCGCGTCATTATCCACGTCGTGGATATGGCAGGCACGGAAGGACGGGATCCGTTCGAGGATTGGCAAAAAATCAACGATGAGATTAGGCTCTATAACCCGGTTCTGATCGAACGGCCGCAAATCGTAGCCGCCAATAAAATGGATATGCCGGAAGCAGAGGAGTACTTAACGGCCTTCAAAGAGAAGGTGAAGGAGATTCGCCCTGACATCGAGGTGATGCCGATCTCCTCGCTGACCCGTCAGGGGATCCAGGAACTTCTTTACCGCACGATCGATGTGCTGGAGAGCATTCCGGATGAGCCGGCGATTGAAGAAGTATCCGAAGTTTCCGAGCGCAAGGTGTATAAATTCAAAGCGCAGAACGACAATTCCTTCACCGTCACCAGAGACAATGAAATGTATGTGGTGCACAGTGAGCGAATTGAGCGAATGCTGAAACGGATGCAGATGAATTCGCATGATGCGATCCTGAAGCTTGCCAGAACGATGCGTCATATGGGCATTGATGAAGAGCTGCGGAAACGGGGCGCGACGGAAGGCACCATCGTACGGATCGGCGATTTCGAATTCGAATTTGTCGAAGGCAGCAGTTACTATTGATGTTCAGATGAATATATGTATAACAAAAATACCGCAAGGTCTGTCTACAGCAGGCTTGGCGGTATTTTTTTTCGTGAGCGAAGGAGGCTTCCCATAAATCGTGAATCAAGCGTGCGCAGCCGTATATTCCATTGGCTGGGAGTCTGGCTCGAAATGCCGGATCAAGCTTTCCAAATTTTGCATCCACTTATCGGGTAAATCGTATACAATAGTAGTACAATAGTACCTTTTCCATGGATCTCAGGATGGAAGGAACGGCGCAAAAAGGAGAGTAGAACTATGGCTATTATTGAAGTCGTAAAATACGAAGGCCCGCCGGATGTGTTTGCCTGGCGTTATCCGAATCAGGAGTTAGGCACCTGGACCCAGCTTATTGTTCATGAGACGCAGGAGGCGATCCTGTATAAGGGGGGGCAGGCACTGGACTCTTTCCCGGCAGGGCGGCATACGCTGAGTACGGCAAACATCCCGATTTTATCCAATGTCATCAATCTTCCATTCGGAGGGAAGTCTCCCTTTACGGCAGAAGTCTGGTTTGTGAACAAACTTCGTTCGCTGGACGTGAAATGGGGGACCAGCTCGCCGATCCAGCTGCAGGATCCGAAATACAACATCATCGTATCGCTCCGAGCCTTTGGCCAATTCGGCGTTCAAATCAGCGATCCGCGAAAGTTTCTGGGAACCATGGTCGGTACCCTGCCAACCTTTGATCAGGGAACGCTGGTCAAATATTACCGCGGCGTGCTGATGTCCAACATTACGGAAATCATATCCTCCTATATCGTTCGGAAAAAAATCAGCGTTGTGGAAATCAATGCTTACATAGCGGAAATATCCAAGCACATCATGGAAGCGATTGCGCCTTCATTTGAAGAGATGGGGATTACCCTGCTGAATTTTTATGTGGATTCCATCAATATACCGGAGCATGATCCTGCAGCTGTCCGAATCAAGGAAGCGTTGGCAAAAAAAGCGGAGATGGATATCATCGGTTATACCTACCATCAGGAAAGAACCTTTAATACGCTTGAGGGAGCGGCGAAGAATCCCGGAAGCCCGGCTGCGGCCATGGGGACGGGGCTGGGCATGGGACTCGGAATGGTCGGTCCGATGTATGAGACCGTCGGCCATATGTTTGACCATGCCAAGCCTCAAGAGAAGAACGATAAGCAAATCGAGCAGAAGGCATGCACCAAATGCGGAATGCTGAACGGGGAAGAAGCGCGGTTCTGTTCGGGCTGCGGCCAGTCGTTTCAGACTCAGGCCGATGAAGCGCCGGCGAAAGCCATCCTGTGCAACGATTGCGGGCAGCCCCTGGCTCCGAATGCAAAGTTCTGCCTTCACTGCGGCGACCCTTACCATGCATGCCCGAAGTGCGGACATGATCACCCGGCTGGCGCTGCCGAATGTCCGGATTGCGGTGCACCGCTGCCGATGCCTTGCCGGGCATGTGGAGAATTGGTGGATGCCGAAGCCAAGTTTTGCCCGCACTGCGGGTCGAGTCACGCGCTGACATGTCCGGGGTGCGATCATGAGATCAAACCGGGCCAGAAGTTTTGCATGGAGTGCGGTCATAAATTGATGTGAAGCGAAAGCGGGGGAATCAGGTGAATACAAGAACCAAGGATCGAAACGGGGCATGGCTGGCAGCCATTGCGCTTCCGTTTGTCACGATCCTCTTATTTGGATGGGTCGGCGGGATGTTTCAGCCGAATTCTTGGATATCGGGGGTTGCCGTCGGATGCGCCGAAGCGGCCGTTCTCCTATTTATCGGCTCTGTCATCGGCAGGGGGAAGGCAGCTTCGTCAGGCACCCCATTTTATATTGCTTCCGGCATCATAATTGGTATCTATACGGTGTCCGTTGTGCTGGAGGTTATTTTGCTGGGATACTTATTTAAGCTGCCTGTATCCTCGTATTTCATGATTCATCTGATTACGCTTTCTGGATTTTTCGTTGTTCTTGGGCTCGTATTCCTGGCGGCAAAATATGCGGGCGCACAGGAGCGAAAGGAAAGCGATCATCTCGCGGTCAAGAGAGAGACTGTAGCCTGGATCGGGGAGATTCGCAGAAAGCTAAGCGAACTGCCGGGAGAGAACATGCCGTCGTTGGAACGGCAGATAGCCGAGCTTGAAGAGACGCTGCGTTATAGTGATCCCATATCACATACCTCCTTATATGAAGAGGAGCAGTTGATTCAGCAAAAAATTGCGATGCTGGAGGACCAAGTAACGTTGATCGGCGAGGCGCAAGCTGAACATCGCAAGGAACTGGCAGAGCAAACCGTTCCTATCATCCGCGATATTCTCCGAACGGTGCAGGATCGCAATACGGTGCTTCTGAAGGCAAAGGCGGGATCAACCTAATGCAGGATGATAGAGGGGATAGCATATGGGAGCTTCTAATCTGAAGCGTTTTAAACTTAAGTTCACGAAAATGGATTATTCGATCATCGCGTTGGCCGTGCTTTTTTTTCCGCTGGCCATCGTGCTGGCAGCCGTTCGGGTCCTTGTCACCCATCGGCACAACCGTTGCAAGGGGAGGAACAACCGTCTCTTCGGCTGGGTGCTTGCCATTACCTATGGAATCATAGAATTGCTCATGATTCTTGCGACGATTGATGACAAAGATATCGAAAGCCTCTATTCGGCCACCGTCGTTTGGGGCGTAATCATTCTGGTCCCAGCCATGATCATGCTGGTGATCGCCAATAAGGAAGACAAGAAATTCGGCAGCTTGCTTCAATTCTATTCGAATGCCATCCTGCATCGAGGGCTCGTCCAGGTCGAACATATTGCCCGTGAGGCGAGACAATCGCCTGCACACGTGATCCGGGATATCACGTTCATGTTTGAAGAGCGTATGCTGCCTAACGGAAAGCTCGACAACGGAGTTGTTCTCATCCCGTCCTTGCACAGAAAGTCCGAAGCGTTCCGTGGCGAATTCGTTTCGCGCAGCGGGCAGCGCGTGCAGTATTCATTGGGCGATACGACTGCAGGTCCGGCCCCCATATCCCGAACCGAACCTGCGTCCGATCCGGCTCCTAAATCCGTGGAATGCCCCGGCTGCGGAGCAAGAACGGTCGTAACGCATGTGGAGGGGAAGGAATGCGAGTATTGCGGTACCGTGATTGTGGCATAGCACGTCGGATGTACCATTTAAAAGAGAAGAGACTGGGGAGAACTTCGTATGAGCGTTCCGGTAAAGCCTTTTAAATCGCAATTTACCTCATTCGATTATTTTATTATCGGACTGACGTATGTGTTTTTTCCATTAGCTTTGATTATCGCTGCGTTTCGTATTCTGCCCACGCAGCAGCATCACAGTTATCAGGGAAGGAACCTTAGATTGGTCGGATGGGTATTGTTCGGCACTTATATTGTTATCCTGGTAATCAATTTAGTGACGAGCGAATCCAGCGAGCAGTTCTTAAACGATAATTTAGCGATGGCGTTGTGTATATTAATCCCCGCGTTGTTTTTGCTGGTTGCTGCCGACTTCTTAGACAAGAAATTCCGGAAGCTGCTCGGAATTTACAGGGAGGCTGTCTTGCAGCGGCGGCTAATTTACATCGAGCATATCGCGATCGTTGCGAACCAAAGTCCGGCCCATGTGATCCGGGATTTGAACTATATGTTGAAGGAGCGCATGCTTCCTGCCGGGAAGATTGAGGATGGCGCGCTGGTGATCCGTTCGCTGCATAGAGAGCCGGTAAACCCCGTTGAATCTCAAACGAAGACGGAATCCAAGTCGTGGCATGTTCCGGCTGCGGCGCAAGAACCGTGATTTCACGGCATGAGGAAAAAGAGTGCGAGTACTGCGGCTTGACCATGAGATACACCAGTTAGCTTGAAGTGATCGGCAGTCTCCGGAATACCGGGGGCTGTTTTTTTAACGCATCATTTGCAAATTTGACGTGAATACCGATGAGTTCCGTTTCGAATTGCGATATAGTATAGGCTATAGGGTTGGCCCGGAAATATCGGGCTCGCTAAAAATGGGTCACTTATGTATTGCCCTTACGGGGTATATCCAGTATAATGTCCACTATACGAATACAGTAGTCTTTGAGGAGAGGACGTTTGTGAAGGAACGCTACTATCTGGTCCGGGAAGACATCCTTCCCGAGGCTGTAGTTAAAACGATGCAAGTGAAAAAACTGCTGGCGTCGGGAGACGTGAGGACGGTTCATGAAGCCGTCGAGCAGGTAGGGCTTAGCCGCAGCGCTTTTTACAAGTACAAGGACGGCATCCACCCTATCAATCAATTGGAACGTGATGAAATCGTAACGATTTCCATCGATATGGAACATCGCTCGGGCATGCTATCCGAGGTGCTGGGGCTGGTAGCGGGTGAAGGCGGGAACGTGCTAACCATTCATCAGAGCATCCCGCTGCAAGGAATCGCGAATGTCGTTATTTCCGTCGAAGTTTCCCGGCTGAATGAGGAGCTGGATGATCTGCTTGACGGATTGAGGCGGATAGCCGGAGTCAGAAGAGTGCAGATGATAGGGCAAGGTTAGGGTAGAAACGACGAATAAATAGATATCTATGTGATGGGATACAGGAGGTAGTGTATTAATGAAACCGGTCAAAGTAGGGCTTTTGGGATTAGGAACCGTAGGAACAGGCGTTGTCCGCATCGTTGAAGGGCATCAGGAGGATTTGAGCAGTCAGGTCGGTTCGCCGATTACGATCGAGCGCATCGCCGTCAAACATTTGGAGAAGTACCGCAGCGTCAATGTGGATCAGAGTAAATTAACGGAAGATCCCTGGGCAGTCATTCGCGATCCCGAGATTGATGTCATCGTTGAAGTGATGGGCGGGATCGAGCAGACGAAAACCTACATCCTCGAAGCGCTTGAGCGCGGCAAGCACATCGTAACCGCCAATAAGGATCTGATGGCCCTGCACGGTGCCGAAATATTGGCCAAGGCGCAAGAAAAGCAGTGCGACGTGTTCTACGAGGCAAGCGTAGCCGGCGGCATTCCCATTATCCGTACGCTGATTGAAGGCTTCTCATCGGATCGTATCATGAAAATCATGGGGATCGTGAACGGTACGACCAACTTTATCTTGACCAAGATGAGCCAGGAAGGCGCCTCCTATGAGGATGTCCTGGCAGAAGCTCAGGAGCTGGGGTACGCGGAAGCCGATCCGACATCCGATGTGGAAGGCTTGGACGCGGCCCGCAAAATGGCAATACTCGGTACCCTCGGTTTCCGCACGAACGTTGAGCTCCAGGATGTATCCGTCAAGGGCATTTCGCAGGTTACGAAAGATGATATCGCTTATGCCAAACGTCTGGGCTACGAGATGAAACTTCTCGGTATCGCGGAGCGTCAGGACGATGAATTCAGCATCAGCGTCCAGCCGACGATGGTTCGCAAAGGTCATCCCATCGCCGCCGTGAACGGCGTATTTAACGCGGTGTATGTATACGGGGAGGCCGTCGGCGAAACGATGTTCTACGGAGCGGGCGCGGGCGAGATGCCAACCGCGACATCCGTTGTGGCAGACCTGGTGGCGGTCATCAAGAATCTGAAGCTCGGCGTTAACGGTCTGAAAGCCATCGTTCCTTATAAACCGAAGAAGCTCAAAACCGATGAGCAGATCATGTACAAGAATTTCATCCTGCTTCATGTGGACGATAAAGCAGGAGTGCTGGCGCAAATAACGCAGGTGTTCGCTCAATATAACGTCAGCTTGGAGTCCGTTGTTCAGCAGCCGAACGAGCACAACCCGGACGCAGAGATAATCATCGTTACGCACAATGCGAGCAAAGCCAGCATGGACGAAGTGCTGAATCACTTTGAAGGCCTGGAAGTCATTCGCCGAATCAAAAGTGTTTACCGCGTTGAAGGATAAGGATTAGCATCCATTAAATCAACATATATAATTTTTTCATAAGAAAAGGAGAACATGAGAGATGCCGTATGAAGGATTGCTGCAAACCTACAGAGAATATTTGCCGGTAAATGAGCGTACCCCGCTGCTAACGCTTAAGGAAGGGAATACCCCGCTCATCAAAGCCGTGAATCTATCCGAAGAGCTCGGAATCGATTTGCATTTCAAATTCGAAGGGCTGAACCCGACAGGTTCATTCAAAGACCGCGGGATGGTCATGGCCGTCGCGAAAGCAATGGAAGAAGGAAGCCGTACCATCATGTGCGCTTCGACGGGCAATACATCGGCTGCGGCTGCTGCTTATGCCGCTCGCGGCGGATTAAACTGCATCGTGATCATTCCGAACAACAATATCGCGCTGGGCAAGCTCGCGCAGGCGATGATTTACGGAGCGAAGGTGATCGCGATTGAAGGGAACTTTGACCGCGCGCTGGAAATCGTTCGCGAGATCACGGCCAAGCACCCGATTTCGCTGGTAAACTCCGTGAATCCTTATCGTATCGAAGGCCAGAAGACGGCTGCATTCGAAGTCGTTGACCAGTTGGGCAAAGCTCCGGACGTACTGGCCATTCCGGTCGGCAATGCGGGGAACATCTCCGCTTACTGGAAAGGATTTAAAGAATACCACGCAGCGGGTAAATCCACTTCCCTGCCGAAGATGCTTGGGTTCGAGGCGGAAGGCGCCATGGCTATCGTCAAGGGTGAGCCTATTCCGAATCCGGAAACGGTAGCGACGGCCATCCGCATCGGGAACCCGGCCAGCTGGAAAACCGCGGTTGCCGCGGCTGAGGAATCCGGCGGACAAATTAATTACGTCACGGACGAGGAAATCTTGGAAGCATACCGCAAAATCGCATCGCGTGAGGGGATTTTTGCCGAGCCAGGATCGGCCGCCTCCATCGCAGGCGTTTATAAAATGAAGCGAGAGGGATATTTTAAAGGTGGGGAATCCGTTGTCTGTGTGCTGACAGGACATGGGCTGAAAGATCCGAATATCGCGATTTCTACCGTGAACGCCGAACCGCTCGTCGTATCGGATACGGAATCGGCCGTAATGGATGCCATTGCTAAGCTTGAAGGAGCTGCGCGGGTATGAGTTTGTCCCAAGGCGTCCGGGTGAAGGTTCCGGCCAGCACGGCTAATTTGGGACCCGGATTCGATACGCTCGGCATGGCATTGTCCCTGTATTCCTGGATCGAGATGAAAGCGTCGGAGAAGACCGTGTTCCATCTTCATGGCGATGAGATGGGCGGTCTGCCGACCGATAAGAGCAACCTGATCTATAAGGTGGCTCAAATGGTTTTTGAAGAAGCGGGACAGGCAGTTCCTGATCTCGAGATTTCCATGTATTCCGAAATTCCGCTTACCCGCGGCCTTGGCAGCAGCGCATCGGCGATCGTAGGCGCGCTGGCTGCAGCCAACGCTCTAATCGGGTCACCACTGCCGGATTCCAAGCTTTTTGATATGGCGACGAATCTTGAGAAGCATCCTGATAATGTGGGGGCTTCTTTATTTGGAGGAATCATTGCGGCCGTATGGGATGGATCCCATGCGGATTATATGCGCATTGAACCTCCGGCGGACCTTGGAACGCTCGTGGTGATTCCCGATTTCGAGCTGGCGACATCCAAAGCAAGGGAAGCGCTGCCCGCCCAGGTCAGTTTAGCGGATGCTGTATATAATATTAGTCGGTCCTCCTTAATGACCGCTGCTCTTTCGGCAGGCAGACTGGACTTGATTCGTGCCGCGATGAAAGACCGGATTCATCAGCCATATCGTGCGCCGCTTGTACCGGGGATGTCCAAGATTTTGGCCGAAGCGCCTGATCATGGGGCACTCGGCATCGCGCTGAGCGGAGCGGGTCCGACGATGATTGCGCTGGTGGACCGGAACGAACCGCGTGCAGAAGAATTGGGCGCGTATCTCACGGAGACGATGAAGGCTGAAGGAATCCAGTCTTCGTGCTACCCATTGAATCCAGTTGCGGAAGGCGTCCAGCTCTTGGATGATATTAATAATAGATCCTTTTTGGATATGATTAGAGGGGAAGTTACCGCATGAAAAAAATAGCCTTGTTGCCCTCAGGATCGGTATCTCATGAAGCGATACTTTATCTCCTAAATGGTGAGCCGGTGGAATTTGTCCACCATAAACTGATCTCTGATGTATTTATGTCAACAGTAGAAGGAAAAAGCGATTACAGCGTGATCCCGATCGAGAACACCATTGAAGGCTCCGTAAGCCTTCATATGGATTGGCTGGTCAATGAGGTGGATCTGCCGATGCAGGTGGAGTGGGTCTATCCCTCCATCCAGAACCTGATCGGTAATGCTGCCGAATTCCGTTCAAGTGACGGAACGATGGATTACAGTCAGATCAAAAAGATCTGGTCCCACCAAGTTGCGACAGCCCAGTGTCGTCAGTTCCTAGCGAAGGCTGCACCGCAGGCTGAGTTGGAGCAAGTGGGCAGCACCTCCGAAGGGGTTAAGATCGTAAAGGAGAATCCCGGCCGGGGATGGGCGGCAATCGGCACTTCGCTAGGCGCGGCCACCCACGAATTAAACGTGCTTGCTGAGCGTATTACCGACCATGATAACAATTACACACGGTTTGTGCTGATCGGACGCGAGCCGATATTGGTCAACCGTTCGCCGGAACATATCAAGACCAGCATTCTCGTAACGCTTCCAGAAGACGTGCCGGGAGCGCTGCATCAGGTGCTTTCCGCTTTTGCGTGGCGTCGCCTGAACCTGTCGCGGATCGAATCCCGTCCAACGAAGAAGAAGCTCGGTAATTACTATTTTTATATCGATGTCATGGCCGCAGCGGATTCCGTTCTGTTGGTTGCCGCCATGGGAGAGATTGAAGCGCTGGGATGTCTGGTTCGAGTGCTGGGCTCTTATCCGGGTTACGCCTATGAGAGTGAGAAAATGGAGGTTAAGTAAATGTCGGAGCAATGGATCTATTTAGATGGAGAATATGTCACGAAAGAGAATGCTAAAGTATCCGTTTTTGACCATGGGTTTCTGTACGGAGACGGCATATTCGAAGGCATTCGAATATATAACGGCAACATCTTTAAGTGCAAAGAGCACTTGGACCGGCTGTATGATTCCGCCAAGTCCATCGATTTAGTCATCCCCCTGGCATATGAAGAACTGCTGGAGGCAATGGCCGAGACCATTCGACGCAATGACATGCGGAATGGGTATATCCGTATCGTGGTATCCCGCGGTGCCGGCAATTTGGGGCTGGATCCGCGCCGCTGCCCTAAACCGACCGTGTTGATCATTGTGGAGCAGCTGGCGATTTATTCCGAAGAAGCTTATCTCAATGGCCTGAAGGCCGTCTCCGTTGCCCAGCGGCGTAACATACCGGATGCGCTTAACCCGAAAATTAAATCCTTGAACTATTTGAACAATATCCTTGTGAAGATCCAATCCAACTTTGCGGGAGCGGATGAGGCTATTATGATGAACGCGCAGGGATATGTGACGGAAGGCTCCGGGGACAACATTTTCATCGTCAAAAACGGCGTGGTCACTACGCCTCCGTGCTATCTTGGCGCACTCGAAGGCATTACGCGCCAGGCCATTATCGATTTATGCGAGAAACTCGGCATTAAACTGAAGGAAGAGCCGTTCAGCATGCATGACGTATATATTGCGGACGAAGTATTTTTTACGGGCACGGCTGCTGAGGTCATTGCGGCCCGCGAAATCGACGGACGGATCATCGGAAAAGGCCAGGCTGGTCCCGTTACGCTGCAATTGCTGGAGGAATTCCGCAAAATTGTGGATCAAGACGGTTATAAAGTATGGGAATCCTAGGGTTTCAGGACAACTAAATAAACGACTTAAACCATCCTTTCATGTCGATGAAAGGATTTTTTTTGCCCAGAGGGATGTCAATCGCCTATTCCGTGCATAGGATGTAGTAACGAAAGCGGGCGAATTACATGACGCCTAGAAGAGTGTAGGAGGTTTTAGCGGCGTGAAGATACACATCGTCAAGGAAGGCGACACCCTATATGAGCTGTCCAAAAAATACGACGTACCTTTAGCGAAAATCATCGATGCCAATCCACAGCTGGTGGATCCGAATAAGCTCGATGTCGGTGCCAAGATCAAAGTTCCGACTGAGCCCGTTCAGGTCCCCGACGGCAGCCAACCCATTATCCATAAGCATACGGTAAAGCAGGGAGACTCCCTCTGGAAACTGTCCAAGGCATGGGGAGTCACTCTGAAGGAAATCATCAATGCCAATCCGCAGCTTAAAAATCCGAATGCCCTGCTGGTGGGAGAAGTCGTCAACATCCCTTCATCAGGCGGTTCTATGGAGTCCGGCGTTGATGACGGGGTTTCCATGAGCAGTGGCAGCGGTGCAGCTGCAGGCAAGAAGAAACCCGGCAGCAAGGATTACACCGGAGTTAAGGAAGAAATAACAGCGCCGATCGAGCAGCCTCCGGTCGTTCCTGAGGTTAAGGAGCCTGAGCCGCCGATTCTGCCGAAGCTTCCGGAGATTTCGCCTTTCCCCGAGGAGCCTAAGAAAATGGAACCGGAATACAAACCGGAGATATTACCTGAAATCAAGAAGCCGATCATCATGCCGGAAATCAAGAAACCAGAGATTATGCCAGAGGTGAAAAAACCGGAAGTGATGCCGGAATTTAAAATGCCCGTAATCATGCCAGAGTTTAAACCAGAATTCAATCCAGAATACAAACCAGAATACAAACCAGAATACAAACCGGAGTTCAAGCCAGAGTTTAAACCCGAATTCATATCTCCATATAAACCTATGGAGCCGGAGTATACGTATCCTGTCAAAACCATGCCGTTACCGCATCCTGTTCATCCCATAGCCGAACCATGTCCGCCTTTTGCCCAGATGCCGATGCAGATGATGCCTCATCCGTGTCCGGAGTTTCCTTTTAAAGAGGCACCCGCATTTGCAATGCCTCCATTCGGTCTTCATGAAGGTCCCTGCGGGTGTCATGAGCCTATGAAATGGCCGGGCGCCGATTATGGCAATGCCGTCCATCCGTATCACAACATGCCGCAGGAAGCGATGCCTGTTTCCTACAATGAAGGCTGGGAAAGTACAGTTTCAGGATATCCGGGTCTTTCTGAACAGCCGATGAGCATGGAATATTCCCAGTTCTCGATCACGGAATCTTATACAGGGAATATGGTTTCCGACTACCATCCATATCCTGAGCATCATCATACCGCAATGACATATGGTTATGTTCCGTCTCCTTGCGGATGCCACGGGGGAGAAGTGGGTTCACACCATCACATGCCGCATTTCGGGTACCCACAACATGGGCATCGTCCGTACGCGCCTGACATGGGGGCATCGTATCAACCGTGGCAGGGGGGAATGAACTACAATGCTGGTGCATACGGCTCTCCGTCTGTACCTATGGGAACA
>NZ_CM179499.1:1810000-6047500 GCF_058792535.1 Paenibacillus sp. MT86
CTCCTAAAGAGTAACGGAGGCGCCCCAAGGTTCCCTCAGAATGGTTGGAAATCATTCGAAGAGTGCAAAGGCATAAGGGAGCTTGACTGCGAGACCTACAAGTCGAGCAGGGACGAAAGTCGGGCTTAGTGATCCGGTGGTACCGCATGGAAGGGCCATCGCTCAACGGATAAAAGCTACCCTGGGGATAACAGGCTTATCTCCCCCAAGAGTCCACATCGACGGGGAGGTTTGGCACCTCGATGTCGGCTCATCGCATCCTGGGGCTGAAGTAGGTCCCAAGGGTTGGGCTGTTCGCCCATTAAAGCGGTACGCGAGCTGGGTTCAGAACGTCGTGAGACAGTTCGGTCCCTATCTGTCGTGGGCGTAGGAAATTTGAGAGGAGCTGTCCTTAGTACGAGAGGACCGGGATGGACGTACCGCTGGTGCACCAGTTGTTCCGCCAGGAGCATGGCTGGGTAGCTACGTACGGACGGGATAAGCGCTGAAAGCATCTAAGCGTGAAGCCCCCCTCAAGATGAGATTTCCCAGTATGTAAGACCCCTTGAAGACGACGAGGTAGATAGGTTGGAGGTGGAAGTGCAGCAATGCATGGAGCTGACCAATACTAATCGGTCGAGGGCTTATCCAAAATCACCCCAAAAAGTGAAGCAACGCCGAATACTTTCTGGGGACCCCGATACCACATCGGGTGAATGCTACGGATTCTAATGTGCTGCAAATATCGTTTCGTATCTAGTTTTCAGGTGATCAAAACTGAATTGTAAGTGTACAAGCTATGCTTGCAAGGAGGATGGTCACGGCATTTGGCGATGCCGTATCCTGAATATACGTTTGGTGGCGATGGCGGAAGGGTTCCACGCGTTCCCATACCGAACACGACCGTTAAGCCTTCCAGCGCCGATGGTACTTGGACCGAAGGGTCCCGGGAGAGTAGGACGTCGCCAAGCGGTACATATTCCCTGATAGCTCAGTTGGTAGAGCACTCGACTGTTAATCGAGTTGTCACAGGTTCGAGTCCTGTTCGGGGAGCCATACGGAGAGGTGTCCGAGTTGGCCGAAGGAGCACGATTGGAAATCGTGTAGGCGCCAAAAGCGTCTCGAGGGTTCGAATCCCTCTCTCTCCGCCAGCAAGGACTTTATATACGGCCCGTTGGTCAAGGGGTTAAGACACCTCCCTTTCACGGAGGTAACAGGGGTTCGAATCCCCTACGGGTCACCACTTTCTTTAATGCATCAGGGGATGAGAATCCCGTCGGTTCGTCGGAGGATAACTTCGTAAGCATAGACTTCGCAGTCGAACGAAGTGAGAGTATCCCCTACGGGTCACCACTTTCTTTAATGCATGTAACAATCCAGATGGAGGCTTAGCTCAGCTGGGAGAGCATCTGCCTTACAAGCAGAGGGTCGGGGGTTCGATCCCCTCAGCCTCCACCATAATTCATCCCCATAAAGTGAAGCTCACGCTTCGCAGGTAATTCCGATTACTTTTCGGGGACCCCATATTAGCAACCCTTTTAATGACGCGGGGTGGAGCAGTTCGGTAGCTCGTCGGGCTCATAACCCGAAGGTCGTAGGTTCAAATCCTGCCCCCGCAACCAATTTATATCGCAATGGCGATAATGCCTCTTGGAACTGTGGTGTAGAGGCCTAACATGCCTGCCTGTCACGCAGGAGATCGCGGGTTCGAATCCCGTCAGTTCCGCCATTCTTATTAGCTTCAGGGATGAGAATCCATATTGGGTTCGTCGGAGCTTAGCTTCGTTAGCATAGACTTCGCAGTCTCGAACGAAGAGAGAGTATCCCGTCAGTTCCGCCATTCTTTAACTCTTAGTAATAAGAGCCATTAGCTCAGTTGGTAGAGCACCTGACTTTTAATCAGGGTGTCGAAGGTTCGAGTCCTTCATGGCTCACCATCTTTACCAAGAGAGCTGGAAACGGAATACATATCATATTTGCGGACGTGGCTCAGCGGTAGAGCATCGCCTTGCCAAGGCGAGGGTCGCGGGTTCGATTCCCGTCGTCCGCTCCATTTTGCGCCCTTAGCTCAGCTGGATAGAGCGTTTGACTACGAATCAAAAGGTCGGGAGTTCGAATCTCTCAGGGCGTGCCATTTTTACAATCAGATGCTTAACTTATGAAATTTCTTTGTGCCGGTGTGGCGGAATTGGCAGACGCGCGCGACTCAAAATCGTGAGGGAAACCGTGGGGGTTCGAGTCCCTTCACCGGCATTAATTAACGGGATGTAGCTCAGCTTGGTAGAGCACCTGGTTTGGGACCAGGGGGTCGCATGTTCAAATCGTGTCATCCCGATTCAAACCGAAAGATCGCTTTCAGTATATCTGAAGGCGATCTTTCTTTGTTATGGATAGAAATGATGCCAACGGCAAGAGCGGAACTGAATATTTTGACAGCATCCCGGTCACAATATGAAAAACATTGAATAGAAGGGGATAACCTTGAGTGTTTTTCATTTCTTCAAGAAACTGTTCAGAAAACGTTGGAGACGTTGGAGACGCGCGATTTGGTCTTGTTCGATCGTAGTGCTCGTAGGTGTCATGGTATGGTCCGGCCAGAATATAACCGATCAGATGAAGAGGCTGCTCACCGCTACTTTCGATGAAACGCCGCTGGCTGTGGAAACGATGCAATACCTGCAAATCGAGGATGATAAGCAGGAGGAACGCAGGCAGGATCAGAGGGAATTCATGCAGAAGCTGAATACCTCGAAGGGAAAGAAGCATGTTCATGTCCGCATCACGTATGTCTGCGGCATTGAAGAGCAGGATATGGGAAAGCTTACGGCGGACGGCATTTATGAACTGATGAATAAAAATCCTTTATGGCAGGGACGATTGGATAATAAAGGCAATGTTTGGCTCGAGCAAACCGTATCCGACCTTTCGCCCGCCTGCAAGCGGCAAGCCTATATGAGCATCGATGCCAACGGGAACTTAACGTTGTTTGACGGCCCGCCGGAAGAAGAGAAGGTCATGCGCACCTTCTTCCAACTGGATGTCGGCTCGATGGAATCCTCTTTGCCTAAAGACGTGATTCAGCAGCTTGAAGAAGGTATTCGAATTCAAGATATGGAAGAGTACAACAGTGTACTGTCAACCTTTAGCGACTTTGCACGGGATATGGCCGAAAATGTCATGAGTCCTAGCCCTTGAAACGTCTATGCTTGTCGCTTCATCACCAAAGCCGCAGCTGCCCGGAATTTTTCCGGGCGGTTTTTTGGTGTTTAGCCGTTCCATCGGCGGTGCCGTCAGTGAAGATATAGAACTGTGGATTACGGATCAAAGTTTTTCCTCAATTGAGGCCGAACTTTTGTTATAATGGGAGAACGATACATATGTTCGCTTCATCAGAGGAGAGATTGGTTTGCGCATTTTAGGAATCGACCCGGGGATTGCGATTGTGGGCTTCGGGTTTGTCGATAAGGTTGGAAGCAAAGTCACGCCGGTCCAGTATGGCTGCATCCAGACGGAAGCCCATACACCGGATGAAGAAAGGCTGCATCACGTGTATGAAGGCATGCTGCAGCTTATCGATAAATATGAGCCGGAGGCCGTTGCGTTCGAGAAATTGTTTTTTAACCGCAACGTGACCACCGCGATGTCCGTATCCCAGGCGAGAGGAGTTCTCATACTGGCGGCGGTCCAGCGCGGACTCCCGATTGCAGAATATACGCCTATGCAGGTTAAGCAGGCCATCGTCGGCTATGGCAAGGCGGAGAAGAAGCAGGTACAGGAAATGGTCAGGATGTTCCTGAAGCTTCAGAGCATCCCAAAGCCCGACGATGTGGCGGATGCTCTGGCCGTGGCAATCTGCCACGCCCATTCCTACACACTTAATTCCAAATTAAATGAGGTATTGCGAAAATGATCGATTTTTTACGGGGACAAGTTGTCCACTTAGAGAGTGAATATATTGTGCTGGATGTTCAAGGCGTAGGATACCGGGTGTTTTGTCCGAATCCGTATGCTTTTGCCAAAACGGAAGGAACCGTGACGGTCTTCACCCATCATCACGTTCGTGAGGATGCCATTCTGCTGTTTGGGTTTCCGACGCGGGAGGAGCAGAAGCTGTTCCGAAAGCTGATCGAGGTCTCGGGAATCGGCCCGCGCGTGGCGCTCGGCATACTCGGCGGAGGATCTCCGGATCATGTGGTTTCCGCGATCTATCAAGAGAATATATCCTTCTTGATCAAACTTCCGGGAATCGGCAAGAAAACAGCGCAGCGCATGATTTTGGATCTTAAGGATAAGCTTGAGGGCTTCGGGAATGCGAGCATGATGACCGGTCTTTTTGCCATCCAGGAGCCGGAATCGGATGATGGCGGCTCGGCATGGTCCGAGGCTCGCGAGGGCCTGAAGGCGCTCGGTTATACGGATAGCGAGCTGGATAAAGTCTGGCTGAAGATCAAGGATTCCGGCGCAAGCGGCGAATCCGTCGATGTGCTCATGAAACGGGCACTGCAGCAGCTATTCGCTGGATAGATAGAGAATCGCTGCAAGAGAGGAGTTATATAGATGGATGATCGAATTATTTCCGCCAATCTGATGATGGACGAACAGGCTGTCGAACTTAGTCTGCGTCCGCGTTATTTGGCTGAATATATAGGACAGAATCAAGTAAAGGAAAATTTGAAGGTATATATCGAGGCTGCAAAAATGCGCAACGAGGCGCTTGACCACGTGCTGCTGTACGGTCCTCCGGGACTTGGCAAAACGACGCTGGCCAATATTATCGCCAATGAGCTTGGCGTTAATCTGCGGACGACGTCCGGCCCGGCCATCGAACGGCCTGGCGATCTGGCGGCGCTTTTGACCAATCTGCAGGAAGGAGACGTCCTGTTTATTGACGAGATCCACCGGCTGCACCGGACGGTGGAGGAAGTGATGTATCCGGCCATGGAGGATTTTGCGCTGGATATTATGATCGGGAAAGGGCCAAGCGCACGCTCCGTTCGCCTGGATCTTCCGCCGTTCACCCTAATTGGCGCCACAACCCGGGCTGGCCTGCTCTCAGCGCCGCTGAGGGACCGTTTTGGTGTGGTAAGCCGTTTGGAATTCTATACGGTAGATGAGCTGAGCTACATTGTGTCCCGCAATGCTGATCTTTTGGGGATCGAGATATTGGGAGAGGCTGCAGAAGAGATTGCCCTAAGATCTCGGGGGACACCGCGCATTGCGAACCGCCTCTTGAAGCGGGTACGCGATTATGCGCAGGTTCGGGGCGACGGCATGATCACGCCAAGCATCGCGCAGGAAGCGCTGAAGATGCTCCAAATCGATCCGATGGGCCTGGATTTTATCGATCACAAAATGCTGAACGCCATGATCAAGAGCTTCCGCGGGGGACCTGTGGGACTGGATACCATTGCCGCAACCATCGGGGAAGAAAGCCAAACCATAGAGGATGTTTATGAACCGTATCTTCTACAGATCGGTTATTTGCAGCGTACGCCTCGGGGACGCGTCGTAACGCCTACAGCTTATCAGCATTTAGGCATTCCCTTTCCGGAGGATCGCCGCTAACTGAAGGAATCATGACATTTATGCATATACCATATCCAATTAGTTACAGGAGGAAAGACATACATGGATAGGAACTGGACGAAATCATTATTCGGTTGGACCACCAAAGGACTCTTGTCGCTGGCTGTTGCCGGAAGCTTATGGAGCGCGCCCGCCGTGCAAGCAGCCGCCCCTTCGTTAGATACGATTCGGGTTGCGATGTTCCTGGATCTGGGAAGCCAGTATAAATCGACAACCAATGCCGTGACGCTGAAATCCGCCGAGGCTCTGACCGCATCGCTGCTTGCCTCCGGTATTCATCAGACCCTGATGAGCATCCCTGCGAACCAGCAGGTCCGGATGAGCGTGGATACATACCGCGTTAAGGTGCTTGAGACAACGGATTGGAAAGCCGCTTCGGAAGCAGCGAAAAAGCTGCAGGCGACAAGTGACAAACCGATGCTGTTTGCGGATGGCAAGGTGTACAAGCTGTACGCCGGCATGTACGGTACAGAAAAAGCGGCCGCGGATGCGGCTGCTCGGACAGCGAAGACAGCGGCTGCATATCTGAATGGGCAAACGCCAGCCGTTAAAGGCGCGCTGCATCTGTCTGCCGGATCGTACGGATCGGAGACTGAGGCGGAGACGGTGCGTAAGGCGTACGCCGATGCCGGTCTGGATGCATTCAATGTCATGGTGCCGTCGGGGGAAACTTCGGCTTATGAGGTATGGGTAGGCGAAGCGGCAAACACCGCCGATCTCGCTGCCGTCAAGAAAGAAGCTGCCAAGGTATCCGGCAGCCTGGTTGAACAGAACGCCAATACGCCGGGTCTTATCATAAGAAGTGACGTAAGCCTGAATCTGGCGGCTCCCCAAGAGGTGACACATTACATGCTGTCAGGTAATCAATCCGTTCTGCGGGTTGATGGGAAGTCAGGAGCGGGAACGAATGTGAAGGAGCGATCCGATCGCTCATATCGGGGCGCTTTGGAGATCGGGCAAAAGAACGGTCAATTATACCTCGTCAACGAATTGCCGTTCCAGCAGTACCTATATTCCGTCGTGGGGGCGGAGGTGCCTTCTTCTTGGGGAACCGAGGCTCTGAAGGCACAGGCCGTGGCAGCGCGCAGCTATGCACTCTTCCAAGGTAATAAATTCGAAGTAGCGCATGTCGTGGACACCACGCTGAGCCAGGCCTATTATGGGACGGCTTATGAGTATCCAAGCATTATTCAGGCAGTGGATGCAACCGATGGCGAAGTCGTCATGAAAGACGGCAAAATCGTGGAAACCGTGTTTTCTTCCAACAGCGGCGGGATGACGGCGGACTCCACCGAGGTCTGGGGCAATCGTAACGATCTGTTTGCCGCGGTGGAAAGCCCTGGCGACTCCTCATCCCAGGCCGCGCTTAAAGCTTGGTATCATGTGCTTCTTCCGAGTGGCGTTACGGGTTACGTGCGTGAGGACAATGTAAAGGAAACCGGCAATGCAACATCGGCAGGTCTTCCTTATATGACTGTTACCGCGAAGGATACCAACGTGCGCCCGCTGCCGCTGATCCAATCGAACGTTGAGCCCGTAAGCAAGATGAATCCGGGAGAAACGGCCGTCGTCCTGGACAAAGTCGCGGAATCCAACAGCTTCGAATGGGTTCGGGGCCCTTATACTTCGGATCAATTGCTGGCCACTTTAAAAGGAAAAACCGCCAATAGCCTGCCGGCCTCCATTACTACGCTGGATGTAACGGAGCGAGGCCCGTCCGGACGGGCCCTCACGGTGAAAGCCAACGGTCAAGTGCTGGACGTAAAATATCCGGATATGTTCCGCTCGGCTTTTAACGGTCTGCCAAGCACATTGTTTGATATTGAATCGACCGGAAGTTATACTGTATTGAGCGCGAATGGTGCGGTATCAACGGTTTCGAGCGGTCAAACGGTATCCGTCATTTCCGGAAGCGGAAACGGAAACGTCAAAGGCTCCGGCACCGTCGTGATGAATGGAACGGGGACAGCACGCGTAATCGAAAGCTCTCCGGGCTTTAAATTTACCGGTAAAGGCTTCGGCCACGGACTGGGCATGTCGCAATGGGGTGCCAAAGGAATGGCTGACGAAGGGTATGATTATAAGCAGATACTCCAACACTATTACCGCAACACGACTATAACGAAGGACTGACCGACATGAATGTGGATTTGTATGATTTTGAATTACCCGAACACTTAATTGCGCAGACGCCGCTGCTGGATCGAAGTTCTTCCAGGCTTCTCACGCTGAACAAAGAGAGCGGACAGATAAGCCACCAGACGTTTGCGGATATCATAGACAGCCTGAATCCGGGCGATACGCTCGTATTAAACGATACGAAGGTAATCCCGGCCCGATTATTCGGCGAAAAGGAGGATACCGGCGCGAAAGCCGAGGTCCTTCTGCTGAAGAATATGGGAGAAGACCGTTGGGAAGCACTCGTAAAACCCGGCAAGAAGCTGAAAAAGGGAAACGTGATTTCCTTTGGCGAGGGGAAACTAAAGGCGGTCATCGAGGAGGAAGGAGAAATGGGTGCTCGCACCTTGTCCTTCTCGTATAAGGGGATTTTCCAAGAAATCCTGGATGAACTGGGCCAAATGCCGCTCCCGCCTTATATTAAGGAAAAGCTGGATGATCGCGATCGCTATCAGACCGTATACGCGAAGCATGAAGGATCCGCAGCCGCGCCGACGGCAGGCCTTCATTTCACGGAGGCTCTCCTGGAACAAATCCGGGCCAAGGGAGTGGACATCGCCTTCATCACTTTACATGTGGGACTGGGAACATTCCGCCCGATGTCCGTGGATCAGGTCGAGGACCATGTCATGCATGAAGAGTACTATTCCCTATCCCAGGAAACGGCAGACCTGCTGAATGAAACGAAACGGCGCGGCGGCCGGGTTATCGCCGTAGGAACGACCTCCTGCAGAACGCTGGAGACGGTAGGCTCACAGTTAAAGGGCGAGCCTCTGCGCGAGAGCAGCGGCTGGACAAGCATTTTTATTTATCCGGGATACTCTTTTACCGTGGTGGATGCGCTGATTACAAATTTTCATCTGCCGAAATCCACGCTGGTCATGCTGGTCAGCGCGCTGGCCGGACGCGAACACATCATGCATGCGTACAAGGAAGCCGTTGACAAAGAATACCGTTTCTTCAGCTTTGGCGACGCGATGTTTATCTATTAATTTCGGAGGTTGGTTATTACAATGGCAGCAGCTGTTACTTATGAACATATTAAAACGTGCAAACAATCGGGCGCCAGGCTCGGCAGAGTGCACACCCCCCACGGCGTAATCGATACGCCGACATTCATGCCTGTCGGAACGTTGGCAACCGTAAAAACGATGAGCCCGGAAGAGCTTAAAGCGATGGATGCCCACATTATTTTGAGCAACACCTATCACCTCTTCCTGCGACCGGGACATGATATTGTGAAGGAAGCAGGCGGACTGCACAAATTCATGAACTGGGACCGGCCGATATTGACCGATAGCGGCGGTTTCCAGGTATTCAGCCTGGCGGAAATGAGAAAAATATCGGAAGAGGGTGTACATTTCCGTTCGCATTTGAACGGAGATAAACTGTTCATCTCTCCAGAGGTCGCAATGGAGATCCAAAACGCGCTGGGATCTGATATTATGATGGCCTTTGATGAATGCCCGCCTTTTCCTGCGGAGTATGAGTACGTCAAACAATCCACCGAGCGGACTTCCCGCTGGGCTGAACGCTGCCTGAAGAGTCATGCCAGACCGGAGGACCAAGCCCTGTTCGGCATCGTGCAGGGAGGCATGCATGAGGATCTTCGCCGTCAGAGCGCCCGTGATTTGACTTCCATGGATTTCCCGGGTTATGCTATTGGTGGACTTAGTGTGGGAGAATCGAAGCAGCTTATGTATGAAGTGCTGGATTACACGGTGCCCCTGCTGCCGAACAATAAGCCTCGCTATTTGATGGGAGTCGGATCACCGGATGCGTTGATTGAGGGCTCGATTCGTGGTGTGGATATGTTCGATTGCGTGCTTCCGACGCGGATCGCCCGCAACGGGACAACGATGACAAGTCAAGGCCGTCTTGTCGTTCGAAATGCTCAATATGCCAGGGATTACGGACCGCTGGATCCGGAATGCGACTGCTATACCTGCCGTAACTACTCGCGTGCTTATCTGCGCCATCTGATCAAGAGCGACGAAACGTTCGGACTGCGATTGACGACGTATCATAATCTGCATTTCCTGATCAATTTGATGCGGAGCGTGCGTCAGAGTATTATGGAAGACCGTCTGCTTGATTTCCGCGATGAGTTTTTTGATAAGTACGGCCTACACGATAATGAAAAAGGGTTCTAAAGCAAGATCATGGCCATCATGATAAGTTTGTGAAAGGGGGGAAAGAAATGTTTGGTTCAGTTGAACTCGCAGCAGCGCAAGGTCAGGGCGGAGGCATTTTGGGGTTGATTTTGCCTTTCGTTCTGATGTTCGTCATCTTTTATTTTCTGCTTATCCGTCCACAGCAGAAGAAACAGAAAACAAGAAACGCAATGCTTAGCGCCTTGTCCAAAGGCGATAAAGTGGTAACGATCGGAGGCCTTCACGGGACGATCGTGGAGATTACCGACGACATCGTGGTTTTGAAAGTGAACGACGTAACGAAGTTGACGTTCGACCGCAACTCGGTAAGCCATAGCGTGAATACGGATGCATAATCTCGTTTCACCTACATATGGAAAGTCATCGCTATAAACAAAGGCCGACTCCCTTTTAGGAATCGGCCTATGTTTTTTTATCACTGGGCGTGAAGTGCACCGAAGTCGTTGCATGGTTTTATTTTTTTAAGTTAACCCCGAACATTCCCCCGATGGCGCCGGCAGCAAAAACCGTGGCAATCAGCGTCAAATCTCCGAGTGACAAAGAACTATCCAAGGCTAGAAAGCCGATGACGAGCAGCGTAATCCCATATACCAGCCCGGTCAGGCAGCCATAATACCAGCCTTTGTTACCTGCGCGTTTGCCGCTCACACAGCCCCCAATAAAGGCCGCGACGGCATGTACCAGAAACGTGTAGAACGATAAATCATCCTCGGCCAGTCCGCTGCCCCACAGCAGCAGGGATAGCGCCAATGCGCCAAGAAACATCCAGAAATAAGAATACAAGAGTCCTGAAAGAATCGGATTGGTGATCCTGAAAGTGAATACTCGCCGGATCGGTTCCATGAATCATCCCCCTTAACAAATCTTGATAATTCCATTGTATGGCCAAGCCTGTACATATAGTACAAACTGAACATTTTGCATCGGGTTTTGCAGGATTACCATTAATTAATCAATTGTAATCGAATGGGAAGAGCTGCGGCAGGCCAGAATAGCTGTACATGAGAATGTTCGACAAGCTAGGGAGGGATTGTTTATGTCTCATATGACTATTCTGATTCTGCGGACCGTTCTGATGTATGTGGTTATCTTTGTTACCATGAGAATCATGGGCAAACGGGAAATCGGAAAGCTGTCTATCTTCGATTTGGTCATATCCGTCATGATCGCAGAGATCGCCGTTTTTGTCCTCGAAGATGTCCATAAACCGATTTGGGACGGACTAGCTCCTATCGCCGTGTTGGTTGCCATTCAGGTAGGACTTGCCTACATCGGCCTGAAAAATCGAAGCATACGGCTGTTTGCGGACGGAAAACCCAGCATACTGGTATCCCGAGGCAAGCTTCACCGCAAAGAGATGTCAAAGCTTCGCTACAATCTGGATGATCTGATGCAGCAATTAAGGGGAAAGGACATCGACAGTTTGGCAGACGTGGAATTTGCGATTCTCGAAACTTCCGGCCAGCTCACCGTTATTCCAAAAGATGCGGATAACGGTTCGAACCGCTCGAATAGTTCATCAAGTTCTTCCAACGCCTCAAGCTCCACTCATTCTTCAGGTGCTTTATCCAAGGCCAAATCCGAAACAGGAAACCCTACCGTTGTTGATATTCCATACGATAAAATTACGTACGAAGGACTGCCCATTCCGCTTATATTGGATGGAAAGGTGCAGGACGAAAACCTTGAACTGATTGAAAAAACAAGGTTCTGGCTGAAAAACGAGATTCAAAACCACGGAGCCAAGGATTTTAAGGATATCTTCCTATGCTCCATCGACCATAAAGGACGTATTTACATCGACCGCAAAGACAGGGACTAGCGGCGGCTAAACTTGTTGAACCAGGTACCGACGACAGGGACGCGTTCCAGATCCCGGGGCGTTACCAGCTTGGTCGTGAAAATCATGATGAAATAGACCAGGATGCCAACCACGATCGAGGTCCAAAACTGCAGCCAGGGGGTCGTTGAGAACGGAAGATGTCTATACCCGTAAAGAACGCAGGCACCCATAATGATCATGACGGCAGCGATTTTGACATAGTCGAGCAGGCGGAAGCGAAAGCCGATCAGCCTGGAGAGACTAAAACCGTGAAGCAATGTAACCGCGATGCTGTTAACGATGATGGCAATGACGGCCCCTATGATGCCGAAGGCGGGGTTGGATGCCAAATATACGATAAGGCTCATCTTGATGATCGCACCGAATAAGGTATTCAACAATGCCCGTCCCGGGCGGTCCAATGCTTGCAAGGCAGCTTGAAGCGGGGACTGCACATACAGAAATAAGGCAAAGGGCGCCATGATTTTGAGCATATCGCTAATCTCGGCGTTGTCGTAGAGCAGCAGGCACAGCGGCTCAGCCAGGACAAACATAATGATGGCAAACGGAGCTCCCGAGACAAGAGCCAGCCGAAGGGATTGATTCATTCGCTTATGGATGGTAGGCCGGTCGTTGCGGGCCGCTGCCTCCGATAGGGAAGGCACCAGGGAGATGGCCAGGGAAACGGTCAACGCACCGGGCAATAGCAGGAGCGGGATAATCATGCCTTGCAGAGCGCCGTATTGGGCGGTGGCCACGGATGTCGCGATACCTGCCATGGCGAGGCTGCGATTGGTCAGTATCGTTTCCAGCAGGTAGGAGAAGGACCCTACCATCTTTCCGCCCGTTACAGGCAATGCAATGCCGAATAACCGCTTCAGGATGCCTTTATTCGAAGAAGAGTCTTCCGGCGCTTTTTTTTCAGATACGGCTTCTTGTGGCTTAGGTAAAAGTTTGTTCGTTCTTCGGCCCTCGCCGGAATATTGCAGCAGCAGCGCAATCATGCCAATCAGCTCGCCCACGGCTGTTCCAAGCATGGCCCCGGCTGCCCCGTAAGCGATGCCTTTGGGCATCAGGAGATGCGCAAACCACAACATGCAAATAATTCGGACTATCGTCTCGATAACGGAGGAGCTTGCAGAGGGGATCATATTTTGTTTGCCCTGGAAATATCCCCGGTAGACCGACGAAACGGCAATGATGATCATCATGGGCGTCATGCTGATGAAGGTTTGATATACACGCTCGTCCGGCAAAAGCACGCCGGTTACCCAAGGAGCAAGCAGCAGGCTGAGTCCCGTGAAGAGGGCACCTGCCGTAATCGTCAGCATCAGGCTGACATGCAGAATTTGCTTGGAAGCATCAGGCTTCCCGGCACCTTCCGCTTCGGCGACCATTTTGGCAATAGCTAGCGGAATACCGCCCGTGATGATGGTCACGAGCACGATAAAGAAGGGGTACCCCAATTGGTAAATTCCGACACCCTCAGGTCCGATGATCCGGGGAAGGGCGATCCGGGGGATAAAACCGAGTAGGCGGTTTAATATGCCGGCTGCAAGTAAAATCAGCGTTCCTTTAATAAACGATTGCTTGTTCACTGTCCATCCCACTCCCTGGTTAAGGCTGAATACGTTGACACGACATGGCTATTCTTATGGATATGCCCTACCTGTCCCATCTGATGACTTTACTTTTTTTTCTGGACATGGTAGGAATAGAAGGAAAGCCATATGTCATGTCGAATGTAACTTAGGGACAACAGGGAGTCAGTGAGGAGGCCATATGCATGGAACTCGAGCAAATGAGCGAGGAAGAATTGATGAGCACCATTGAGATGGTATGCTTGAGCAAGGTTGAGGAAATGCATTTGATTGGGTACGAGTATGTGACGAGCGACGATATTTGGAACTGTGTCAGCAGCAAGTACGAAAAGGAAGGCGTTCCGTCCCTCCACCAATTGGTCAACGACATTCTGTCCTTGAAAGCAACAGCCTTGATGAACTATATGACAATATCAGCATATAAGGGATCTTCTTTCGATTAATCGAAGAGGTCCCTTTTGCCTTGCGGATATAGGGGTTCATCCATAAGCCCGACAAATTTTGATAAATTGACTGGGTTTTATGACATCGCTATAATAGGAATATTGAGTAAAAAGGGGGAACAAGGGACGGCATGAAGAGAATTATCAGTTTCGTCGGAACCGTGCTCGTGATCACTATTTTAATGGCCGTTACAACTCCAGGCTTGCTGAAAGACGTCCGTCTAGGTTTGGATCTAAAGGGTGGATTCGAAATCCTTTATGAAGCAGAACCGTTGATGGAAGGGCAGCAGGTTACCAAAGAAGCGCTGCAGGAAACCGCAAAGAGCTTGCAAAAGCGTGCGGATGCGATGGGAACATCGGAGCCTGAGGTTACGCCGGAAGGGGCGAACCGGATTCGCTTGAAGGTGGCGGGCGTAACGGATGAGGCCGAAGTTCGAAAAACAATGAAAGAACCTGCGAACCTCACATTCCGAAGCAATGACGGCTGTAAAGAAGGCGAGGAGTTCTGTAAAATAGAGCTCCGCGGCGACGATTTCGTCGAGAACGGCGCATCGGTAGCCTATGACCAGCTTAATCAGCCTATGATAGATATTAAAGTGAAGGACAAAGGGAAGTTTGCTGAAATTACAGAACGTCTTCTCGGTCAAGAGCTGGCTATCTTCATGGACGACCAATTGCTGTCAGCTCCAACGGTACGAGCCGTATTAACGGACGGTACCGCGCAAATTACAGGGAACTACTCGCTGGATGAAGCGAAGCAGATCCGGGATACGATCAATCTCGGCGCCCTGCCGCTGAAGCTGGTCGAGAAATATTCGCAGAGCGTAGGGGCTACGCTTGGCATGCAATCTCTTACAAAAACTTTAGAAGCCGGTCTGATCGCTTCCGTCGCGATTTTGCTGTTCATGATTATCCGATATCGCGTACCGGGCTTGCTGGCAAGTTTCGCACTTATTTTGCACACATGGCTGCTGATCCTTATTTTCGTATGGGCTGACTTTACGTTGACGCTTCCAGGCATTGCGGCATTTATATTAGGTATTGGTATGGCGGTGGATGCCAACATTATCACCTATGAACGCATTCGGGAAGAGATCAAGACAGGCAAAAGCGTGCCATCTGCAGTGAAATCAGGCGGTAAATCCTCCCTGCGCGCCATTATGGACTCCAACTTGACGACGATTCTCGTTGCCGCTGTCATGTTCGGATTCGGTACCGGTGCGGTAAAAGGTTTTGCCCTTGTATTGATTTTGGAGATCATCGTTAGTATTGCCACGAACGTTTATTTCTCCCGTTTCCTGCTCAATCTGCTTGTGAATATCGGTTGGGCCCGCAAACCGAGCCATTATGGCGTAAAGGAGCGTGACATTCGTGAGCTTTAAGAACTTCGATTTCGTAGGCAAAAGCAGAATTTTCTACGTACTATCCATTGTAATTACGATTTTGGGCTTAGTTTTTCTCCTGACTCGCGGTCTTAACTACGGAGTTGATTTCCAATCCGGCTCGAACGTGGACATTTCACTCTCCAAACCGTTGACTACGGAGCAAATCAATACCGTATTAGAGGATGCCGGAATCGGGGAGGATGCGAGCGTTACTCCGGGTAATGACCGCGTCAACATCCGATTCAGCGAGGTGCTGACCGAGGATCAGGATCAGAAGCTTCGTTCCGGCATCGAGAAGCTGGACGAGAAGGCAACCTTCGAAATTAATACGGTTGATCCCGAGATGGCCAAAGAGCTGGGACGAAACGCAATTTATGCCGTATTGATTTCCTGTATCGGGATTATCATTTATGTCAGCATCCGCTTTGAATGGCGATTTGCGATTGCAGCGATCGTAGCGCTCCTGCATGATGCCTTCGTTGTCATCAGTATCTTCTCCATCCTTGGATTAGAGGTGGACCTGACATTCATCATCGCCGTCCTGACCATCATTGGTTATTCGATCAACGATACCATCGTTATCTTTGACCGGATCCGGGAAAACCTGCGGTTTGCGAAGATTAAGAGGGTCTCGGATCTCAAGGATCTGGTTAACAAAAGTTTGTCGCAGACGATCGGGCGCTCGATCTATACGGCCTTGTCCGTATTCATCGCTGCATTCTTCATGCTCCTCTTGGGCGGCGAGTCGATCCAGATGTTCTCGCTGGCCATTTGTATCGGTTTGGCATTCGGCGCGTACTCTTCGATCTTTATCGCAAGTCCGTTGTGGCTCCTTCTTAAAGGCCGCAACGTGAGCAATAAGCCGAATTCGCCGAAGCCAAGCAAAGATAAAATCGAAATTTAATTAAACCGCTGAAGGGCGTTTGCAGTCCAGATATCAGAAGATCCTATACAAGTGAAAGCCGCGTCGCAGGCGACGCGGCTTTCTAAAGTTAGCAGCAGGCAGCATGACGAGTACAGGATCGACAGTGACATTGAGGGGGGCCTCAAGTGAGCAATGAACGCTTGAATCATACGGAGACTGTCCTATGGACAGGCATTGTAACGGATTTGGCATTAGCCTTGTGCAAAGGGATAGCCGGCTACTTATCCGGCAGCAAGGCTCTCATCGGAGATGCCCTGCATTCTGCGGCGAATGCCGTAACTTTATTGGTGGACCGGTTGCCAAGCCTTGGCATATTCGGCACGAAAAGTCCGATGCGGGACAAACGGAACGTTTCGAGTACGACGGAGCCCGTCATATCGATCTTATTTGCCGTGTTATTGATCATGGGCGGCATTCAAATTGCGGTATCCGCGATCCAGACCATGGCATCGGATAACCTCGAGCCGCCGGCCACATCGGCGCTCCTTGCAATTTTCATATCGATGGCGGTGAACGAAGCGGTATTCCAATATCAAAGCTGGCAGATGAAAAGACTGCATGATCCCCGGTACGAAATGCTGTCGGCTGATCATCGGTTTGCCTTATATTCATCGCTAACGGTATTGATCGGCGTGTCGCTATCCATGGCAGGCTCCTATTTTGAATGGTCGCCTCTATTCTACATGGATTCCATAGCGGCTCTTATCGTGGCTTGTCTCGTGGTCCGGAAAGGATATATACTCATCGTTCATTCCGTTTACGGCACGCTTGCGGAGGAGAAACGCCATGAACACGAAGCCGAGTTCATGGATACGATTCAGCGGGTTCACGGCGTGATCACGATCGAGGAGCTGAAGGTTCAAGAATACGGACAGATTCGCCACGTGAACATCGAAGTGAAAATCACCGTGAATCCGAGAACGTCCGTATTGGAAGCTCAGGAAATTGCCGAGCGAATCCGGAAGCTGTTGACCCATCGATTTATTCAGGTTACGGATGCCAAGGTTCACGTTGTGCCTTATGAACCCGGGTACCCGTATAAATCGAACTATGACTTGATGGACAACGATATGCCGACACTGCCGCAATAAGGGCGGAGCTTTTAAGACAGCAGGAAATAGGCAGGAAAAGGAAGGTGAATCCCTGTGCTGTATTCCAAATATGAATGGAGAATACGAGAGGCAGCGTCAACGATCACCGAACGGCTGGCCCATGATTTGTCGCTGCCACCCATCGTGGCTTCACTCATGGCGTCCCGGGGGATACAATCAGCCGAGGATGGCCGGGAATTTTTATATGGAACGTTTGAGCTGACGCACGACCCTTATCTCATGCAGGGAATGCGGGAGGCCGTGCCGCGCATCCGCAAAGCGCTGGAGGATCGGGAGCATATTCTGATCTACGGCGATTATGACGCGGACGGGGTTTCCAGCACATCATTGATGATTCATCTGATGCGTTATTTGGGAGCATCTTATGATATTTATATCCCTCACCGATCCAATGAAGGTTATGGCTTACATAATCATGCGCTGGATTGGGCCCATCAGCAAGGGGTCAGTCTGGTGATTACCGTAGATACCGGGATTAGTGCGGTCGAGCAAATCGCGTATGCCAACAGCCTTGGCATCGACGTCATCGTCACCGACCATCATGAACCGCCTGAGGTGCTGCCTGAGGCATATGCATTGATTAATCCGAAGATCCCGACATGCCCGTATCCCTTTAAGGGGCTGGCCGGCGTAGGCGTGGCTTACAAATTGGCACAGGCTCTCGTGGGTGACCCGCCGGAGGAATGGCTCCAGATCGTTTCGATCGGAACGATCGCTGACTTGATGCCGCTCACGGGGGAGAATCGGGTGCTTGTGAAGCACGGTATCGAATCGATGCGAAAAACGCGGTATGAAGGCATCCGCAGCTTGCTTGAGGTATCGGGAATTCATGTAGAGCAGGTGACGGCCGTTAACGTGGCCTTCTCCATGGCACCACGGATTAACGCCAGCGGCCGCTTGGACCATGCAGGCCGTGCCGTTACGCTGCTTACAACGGAGCACAGGGAAGAGGCAGAGCGCCTTGCTTGGGAGCTGGACGGGCTGAACAAGGATCGGCAGCAAGTGGTCGAAAACATCGTCCAGGAAGCGCTGGGGATGGTTCAAGACCGCTGGAGAGGGCAGGAGATCCCGCCTGTAATCGTACTGGCGGGCGAGGGCTGGAATGTCGGCGTGGTCGGCATCGTGGCTTCCAAAATCCTGGAGCGCTTTTACCGCCCCGTTGTAATTCTCGGGATTGATCCCGAAACGGGAAACTGTAAAGGCTCTGCCCGTTCGATTCCGGGATTCGATATCTATGCGGCTTTGCTTTCTTGCAAAGACGTCATGGACCACTTTGGCGGCCATCCTTCCGCAGCCGGCATGAGCCTCCATCGAGACCGCTTGGCGGCATTCGAACAGGGACTTCATCGATATGCGGAGGATGCGCTCGAAGCAGAGCATCTGATTGCCGTTTGCGAAGCGGACCTGGAAGCCAGTTTGTCGGAGGTATCCGTACCCATTCTGGAACAGATGGAACAGTTAGGCCCGTTCGGCATGGCGAATGCCGTACCGAAGATCGTTTTTCGGGACGTTGTCATCAAGGACGTCCGCAAGATCGGCAAAGAAGGGAAACATCTGAAGCTTCGTTTGCAGCAAAAGCGGGAGGTTATCGATGCGATCTCATTCGGCTGGGGCCATCTTGCCGATATTCTGCCGGTGGGTTCGGTTGTGGATGTGCTTGGCGAGCTTTCCGTCAATGAATGGAACGGGAGCCGTAAAGTGCAGCTCATGATTCAGGATATCTGCGCCCCTTATCAGCAGGTGTTTGATTACCGCGGGATCAAAGAACCGATCCGGGAGATCCAGAGGTGGAGAGCTGAACTGGAGCCGCATCTGCGGTGCCCGGCTGTCCGTTCCGCGGTGGTGTACGCAAAAGATTCACATCCGGAAATAAAAAGTCAATTGTATGATATGTGCCTTTGGGTATATGATAGGAATGCTGGCATCGTGCCGGATAATGAAATCGCCGCGAGCGGCAGTCAAGAAGACATTTCCGTTTTGTTCGTACTGGATGTACCGGAGACGGCTGAGCAGCTCGCTGCATTCATGTCAGCCTTCCATTCCGTTCCCAATATATTTATGTTACATCCGACCCGGAACCTGCGCGAACGGCTGCAAATTCCGGACCGGGAACAGTTTAAGAAGCTGTACGTATCACTCGCTGGACTGACGTCCGCTCCCATGCCGGAAAAAGAGGTCGTAGCACGTCTACAGAAGCAGACTTCGTTGTCATCGCGCATGCTGGTCAAAGTACTGGATGTCTTTGAAGAATTGGCATTCATTCAGCGTGACCAGGGACAAATTACCTTTGTACCGAAGCCGGAGAAAAAACCGCTCGACGCATCCCGTCACTTCCGGGAATTAAGCGACTTGGCGGATATGGAGCAGCATCTGCTGCATGCCGGCACCGAACAGTTAACCCAGTGGATGACGTCCCGTACAAAAGGCGTATCTTAACCGCAACTATACAGGAGGAGATTATTTTGGATTTTAAAGATTATATTCGTGTCATTCCCGATTTTCCGCAAGCGGGGATCAGCTTCAAGGATATTACCACACTGCTGAAGAATGGTGAGGTATATCGCAAAGCCATCGAGGAACTGAAGGTCTTGGTTTCCGATCTCAAAATTGATGTGATAGCTGGTCCCGAAGCCCGTGGATTTGTCGTGGGTGCTCCGCTGGCTTACGCGCTTGGCGTGGGATTCGCGCCCATTCGCAAAAGCGGCAAGCTGCCTTACGAAACGATTGAAGTGGGATATGACCTCGAATACGGTAAAGATCGCTTGGCGATGCATACCGATGCAATCGAGAAAGGGCAAAATGTATTGATTGCGGATGATCTTCTTGCAACAGGCGGTACGATTGCGACTTCGGTTAACCTCATCCGTCAATTGGGCGGGAACGTTGTTGGCGCTGCTTTCATGATCGAGCTGACGGATTTGAACGGCCGCTCGAAGCTGGACGGAATCGATGTATTTACGTTGATGCAGTACGAGTAAACGACACTATTCTTCCTGATTTTCCCGGGAAATAATAAAATGCCCTGAGCAATCAGCTCAGGGCATTTTTCTGTTTGCAATAAAGTTGTCGGTTCAATCCGGCGTTTTTTCCACGAGCGGCTCATCATTCTTTTCATTGGAAAGCCCGGTAATTTCGAAGAATTTGAAGAGGAGAGCCATTAGGACACCTACGATGGTGGCCAATGCCATACCCTTCAGTTCGACCGTGCCAATCTTCAAGGTTACGCCGCTGATTCCTGTTACCAGTACGATTGTAGCCAAGATCATGTTGCTTGCTTTGGAGAAATCCACCTTCTGCTCCACGAAGATCCGAAGGCCGGAAGCTGCGATAACCCCGAACAGCAAGAGAGACACGCCGCCCATAACCGGTGTTGGAATGTTCGCTACAACGGCGGAAAATGTTCCTGAGAAGGAAAGAATAATGGCAATAATGGCGGCGCCTCCGATGACAAACACGGAATACACCTTCGTCAAAGCCATGACCCCGATATTTTCACCGTACGTTGTATTCGGCGTGGAACCAACGAATCCGGACAAGATGGTGGAAATACCGTTGCCGAGCAGGGAGCGGTGAAGGCCAGGATCCTTGGAAAGGTCTTTGCCCACGATATTGCTGGTGACCAGCAGGTGGCCGATGTGCTCCACGATAACTACGATCGCAACCGGTATGATGCTCCAGATCGCCCCGCTATCAAAAACCGGGGTTGTCAGCTCCGGACCCGACAGGAACTTCGCGTTTGCGATTTTCTCCGTGTCCACGACCCCAAGCGCGAAGGAAAGCGCATAACCGACAACGATCCCGATCAGGATGTGAATGATTTTGGCGAAGCCTCGGAACAGGACGGACCCGAACACCGTAACTCCGAGGGTAACGAGCGAGATGGTAATGATTTTAGGATCGATGGATTGCCCTTCTTCCGGCAAAAATCCAGCCATGCCTGCGGCAACCGGAACAAGCTCAAGCCCGATCATCGCAATGATGGCACCCATAACCGCAGGCGGGAAGACGAAGTCGATCCATTTGGTTCCCGCATATTTGACAATGAACGCCACAATACAGAAGATAATACCCGTCACGATAAAGGCGCCCAAGGCTTTGCCGTAATTGGCTTCCGGATCGCCTGCCAGTACGATCAGCACCGGTGAGATAAAGGCGAAGCTGGAGCCGAGGTACGCCGGAATCTTTCCTTTACATAAAAAAATGTAGAGCAGCGTGCCGATACCGTTCATCAGCAGGATCATGCCGGGATCCACGCCGAACATGTTCGGTACAAGCACCGTGCTTCCGAACATGGCGAACAAATGCTGCAGGCTCAGAAGGAACCCGGGACCAAACGGAAGCTTCTCATCTACTTGAATTTCACGTTGCAAACCATTTCACTCCTCTATAGGACTTTAAATATAGGACCGTTCGCGTACGATCTTTAATAGATTAAATACAATCGTTCGTTTTTTCAACAATAATTTTTACAGTTCGTCAAAATATTCAATTCATGTCATGTTTTGATGTCCCCGTGCAGGAAAAGGGCATACTATAAGTGACCGAACGCTCCACATGTTGACGTATAACGCCGCAAGCGTCATAATGATAGGAAAACAATCACGAGGGAACCTGCACGTTTTGACAAGGGCGGGTTCCATTTTATATAGAAAGGGAAGAGAAGGACTCCAAAATGGGCATAGAGCGATTACTCGAAAAGGCCAGCGCCTATATAAAAGAACCCGATCTTCTCCGCATCCAGGAAGCTTATGAATTTGCGGAGCAAGCCCACCACGGACAAGTGCGGAAATCGGGAGAACCTTATATTCTTCATCCGCTTGCGGTTGCAGACATCGTGGTGAACATGCAGATGGACACATTGTCCATTATTGCTGCATTGCTTCACGATGTCGTTGAGGATACAACCGTATCGCTCGAGCAGATCCGCGAGCGTTTCGGGGATACCTGCGCAATGCTGGTGGATGGTTTAACGAAGTTGGAACGCATCCAATTCCGATCCAAAGAAGAGCAGCAAAACGAAAATTATCGCAAGATGTTTATCGCCATGGCACGGGATATCCGCGTAATCGTCATCAAGCTGGCGGACCGGCTTCATAATATGCGTACTCTTAAGTACCAATCCGAGGAGAGCCAGCGCCGCATTTCCTATGAAACCTTGGAAATCTTTTGTCCGATAGCCCATCGTCTCGGTATTTCCGCGATCAAGTGGGAGATGGAGGACATTGCGCTTCGTTACTTGAATCCGCAGCAGTATTACCGCATTGCGAATTTGATGCACAAGAAGCGTGCGGAGCGGGAGCAGTACATCGACAACGTCATCGTCTGCATCCGCGAGAAGCTTGACGAGATGGGCATTCAAGCCGATTTGTCGGGCAGACCCAAGCATATCTACAGCGTGTTCAAGAAAATGACGGTGAAGAACAAGCAGTTCAACGAAATTTACGATCTCCTTGCAATCCGCATTATTGTGGACAATATCAAGGATTGTTATGCCACGCTCGGCATCATCCACACCCTGTGGAAGCCGATGCCTGGCCGCTTCAAAGATTATATCGCCATGCCAAAAACGAATATGTACCAGTCCCTCCACACGACGGTGGTAGGGCCTAACGGGGAGCCGACGGAGGTTCAGATCCGCACCTGGGAGATGCATCGAACGGCGGAGTTCGGTATCGCGGCACACTGGGCGTATAAAGAAGGCTCAGCAGGCAACGGGGGCAGCTTCGACAACAAGATGACGTTTTTCCGCGAGATATTGGAGCTGCAGCATGAAACGAAGGATGCGTCGGAATTTGTAGAATCTTTGAAAATGGACTTTTTCTCGGATTTGGTATTTGTGTTTACGCCAAAAGGCGAGGTGATCGAGCTGCCTTCCGGCTCCGTTCCCCTCGATTTTGCCTACCGAATTCATACCGAAGTAGGAAACCGCACCATTGGTGCCAAGGTCAACGGAAGAATCGTTCCGCTGGATCATCAGCTCAAAACCGGCGATATCGTGGAAATTTTGACGTCGAAGCATTCCTACGGTCCAAGCCAGGACTGGCTGAAGATTGCCCAATCCTCGCATGCCCGAAGTAAAATCAAGCAGTGGTTCAAGAAAGAGAAGCGCGAAGAGAACGTCGAGAAGGGCCGCGAGATGCTGGAGCGCGAAATCAAGCGCCTCGGTCTTGACGTGTCCGAGTGGACGACGGACGATAAATTAATGGAAGCGGCCAAGAAATTCGCTTTTAATGATATCGAGGATATGCTATCGGCGGTCGGCTTCGGCGGTATCACTGCCGCGCAGATCTGTACGAAGGTGACCGAGAAGCTGCGCAAGGAGCAGGAGGAAGCCAACCAGCTTGAATTAACCTCCGAGATGAAGGAAATCAAGCCGGCCGAGAAGCGCAGCCGCCCGACCAACGGCGTCCGCGTCAAAGGGATTGATAACCTGCTCGTGCGTTTCGCAAGATGCTGCAATCCCGTACCCGGCGACGATATTGTAGGCTATGTAACCCGCGGCCGCGGCGTATCGGTCCATCGTTCGGATTGCGCGAATCTGCCGACAACGGATGAGGGCGAGGATGCGGCACGCGTGATTGAGGTGGAATGGGAAACGGCCGTCGAAGCGAATTACAGCGTCGATATTGAAGTGACGGGACACGATCGCAACGGATTGCTGAACGAAGTCCTTCAGGCCGTCTCCGAGAGCAAGACGAACATTTCCGCCGTCACGGGTCGATCCGACAAGAACAAAATGGCCATGATCCACATGACCATCCTGATTCGCAATACGGATCATCTCCAATCCGTAGTGGAGCGAATCAAGCGGGTGAAGGATGTGTATACCGTTCATCGGATCATGCAGTGACGGCACGATGCGCTAAGGGAATGGTCCCGGGGTTCATGACGATCCCGGAGGATAATACGAATGCGGTCTGTTATCCTGAGGGAGACAGGCCGTTTTATTTTTTGAAGATGAAGGAGCTAAACCGATGAGAGTGGTCATTCAACGATGCAAGAATGCGCAAGTCACAGTGGATAATGAAATCGTCGGCAAGATTGAAGCGGGATTGATGGTGCTGGTCGGCGTGACGCATGAGGATGAAGAGAAGGATGCCAAATACCTTGCGGAAAAGGTAGCGGGGCTGCGGATTTTTGAGGATGAGGACGGAAAAATGAATTTCAGCGTCCAGGACGTGGGCGGAGCGATTCTGTCGGTGTCCCAATTTACCCTCTATGGAGACACCCGCAAAGGAAAGCGGCCGAACTTTATGGCTGCCGCAAAACCGGATGAAGCGAATGCATTGTACGAGTCGTTTAACCGCGAGCTTTCGGCGAAGGGATTGCAGGTGGAGACCGGGGTGTTCGGAGCGATGATGGACGTGTCGTTGACCAACTGGGGACCGGTGACGCTAATTATCGACAGCCGATCCTAACCTGCGTGGAAAGGATAGCAGCATGCATCATATCGGAGAGATGGGGCATCCTGAGTGAATAATCGAAGGTTGTTATTCGCAAATAAAGGAGCCGTACGAAATGCGTCAATCCCCCAAATTTTCGATATGGAGCAGTTTGCCTGCGACGGTCGGGACCGGAGGCGTCAGGGAAGCAGCCAGCACGGAACGGATGGTTTCGGCGCCGGAAGAATCTGCACAGCTCATCAGCATCAAGGGAAATATGCGGAAGCAGCTGCCCCGATCGTAGATTCAGCACAGCGTCGCGTGTCATAAATGCGGATTTTTATAAGCGGAGCCTGAGATGATCTCAGGCTCTTTTTGACGTTCGCCGATCATCGCCATACTCAAAGCTTCCTTCAGACAATGCCTGTTGCAGCCAAGCTCCGTTCATGGGCCTTTTTCGTGAATTCCGCTGTTATAAAAAAGAGATTCCAGGGTAATAACAAATCGAGGACATTTCAGGAAGGAGACATGCCAGATGAGTAAAGTAGCATTTCTACTAGCCGACCAATTCGAAGATTCCGAGATGAAAACTCCTTACGATGCCGTGAAGGAAGCGGGGCATCAGGCTGATATCATTGGATTGAAACAAGGACAAGAGGTAAAGGGCAAACAGGGCAAGGCTTCCTACACAACCGATAAAGCCATTGCGGACGTCAACATAAACGATTATGATGCGGTGGTTATTCCAGGCGGTTCTTCTCCGGAAAACTTGCGTCTGGATTCCCATATATTGCAGTTTGTTGCAGCAGCGGACAAGGCAGGCAAACCGATTGCCTCGATATGCCACGGGCCGCAAATTTTGGCAAGCGCCGACCTGCTGAAGGGACGCACGATCACTTCCTATCCTCCGCTTCAGGATGATATGGTAAACGCCGGCGCCAACTTTAAGGATGAGGAAGTCGTCGTGGATCGGAATTTCATTACGTCCCGGACTCCGAAAGACGAGCCGGCCTTCGTGCGCGAGCTGTTAAAAGCGCTGTAGGCGCTAAATTAGCTGTATGGTTGTCCATGTAATACCGATCTTTCAAACACACGGGTTGAAAAAAAGGAGGAATGGACATGTCTAGACAAATTCAAGCTTATTTCAGGACGGAAGACGACGCTGAAGGCGCAAGGACGAGGCTGCTGACGTACAACACGGAACAGCTGGAAGTAGGACAGCTTCAGGATTCGGTCCGAAGCGGAGGGAATATCCTCGTGCCGCTGGTGCCATGGGGCAATGCCGGCACGGGCGGAGCTACCGCAGGGGCTACAACGATGGGGGCTCCCGGCGGCGTAGTCGGGGCTCCCGGGGTGATTGTGGGGGCAAGGGATACCAGCCGCGACATCGCCCAGGATCGGACGGACAGCGATGATCTGCCCGGCGACGGATGGCGGGAAGCGGACGTGACCGACGGGGACTATGACGATCTCAGATATACCCTGTCCGTTAAGGTAAGGGACGAGGACTATGATCAGATCGTGCATGATTTGCGGGCGAATAACGCTTATGTGGAGCGATTTGATTAATGTCTGATTAGCAAATAGACCGGCAGGCGATGAGTTACTAAGAAGGGCTTATCCGCCCGAAACGCAAAAAAGGGCTGTTCCTTTGGTGGAGCGGCCCTTTTCAACTCTATGGCATAAAAGCGCTTTCTTGCTTGTAATATAACTGTAATGTTTGTTCAATCTTTCTTTAATATTCCCTGTTTATAATAACAGCATGACCCCCTTTTTTATATAATATATGTTTTGGACCTACAACAGTGGTTTGTAGGTCTTTTTCTTTTTTCGGGAAATTTCTACAAAGTTTCTTGACTTTAGTGCGGCGGTTCATTAGAATCTAAAAATATAATGTTTTGGGTATACTATATTTATGAATAACGGATTTCATGACGGGAACAAGTACTCCATCCCCACAAGACCAGAGAAGAATCCCTTGGCTGTAAGGATTCGCTTGATGAGTGGACGAATGACCTCCCCGAGAACAGACGGCGAAGCAAGCACCGGTTAACCGGTGGGATAGACAGTAGCCGAACTGCGCGGCCGGGCGTTATACGGATGAAGCGGATGGTTGAACACATGTTAGGATGTGTCGCCGCCGGAATGTGGGTGGTACCACGGGTGATAAATTAAACATCTCTCGTCCCTGTTGTCTTAGGACAGCGGGACGGGAGATTTTTTGGTTTCACGGCTTGTTGAGAAATGACTCCCTAGGAGTTTTTCCATAGTTAAACAGATCTAGCAAGGGACATGTTCAAAATGTGAGTATGTCATAGGACGCGGAGGGATGAAGATGGCAAACGAGAAATTCGAGAAGCCGACAGGCACGCAGGACATCCTGCCAGGAGCCGTCGAGAAATGGCAGTTTATCGAGGAAAAGGCACGGGATCTATGCCGGAGGTACAACTACCGCGAAATTCGCACACCGATCTTCGAACAGACCGAATTGTTCGAACGCGGGGTCGGCGAAACGACGGATATCGTAGAGAAGGAAATGTACACGTTCAAGGACAAAGGGGATCGCAGCATGACTCTTCGTCCGGAAGGGACGGCAGGCGTCGTTCGGGCTTACGTGCAAAACAAGCTGTATGGAGAGCCCGATGTCACGAAGCTGTACTATATGGGGCCCATGTTCCGCTATGAGCGGCCGCAGGCGGGCCGATACCGCCAGTTCCACCAGTTCGGCGTTGAGGTGTTCGGCACCGCGGATCCGGCTATCGATGCCGAGGTCATTGCGCTGGGGTACAGCTTCTACAAGGAACTTGGACTGAACGGGGTAAAAGCAGAGATTAACTCCGTGGGAACGCCCGAGGTAAGGGCAGCTTACCGCAGTGCGCTGCTTGCTTTCCTGGAACCGATGAAAGACAGCCTTTGCTCGGACTGCCAGTCGCGCATGGAACGCAACCCGCTTCGCGTGCTGGATTGCAAGAAGGACCAAGGGAAGTTCGGTGATGCGCCTTCGATCCTGGACAGCCTGGACGAGGAGTGCAGCACGCATTTCGAGAAAGTCAAAGGGTACCTGGACGCCATGGGCATCGAGTATGAGATCAATCCAAGACTGGTTCGGGGATTGGACTATTACACGCATACCGCCTTCGAATTCAAGGCCCAGGGCATCGGTGCGATTGATACGGTAGGCGGGGGCGGACGCTTCAACGGTCTCGTCGGCCAGATCGGCGGACCGGATCAGCCGGGCATCGGGTTCGGCATCGGCCTTGAGCGTATCCAATTGATTCTGGAGCATCAAGGCGTCAATCTGTCGGCCTCGAAGCCTTTGGATGTCTATCTGGTGGCGCTGGGTGAAGCCGCCGAGCGGGAATTGGCGAAATTGATCTACGAACTCCGCAGCAATGGCGTGTCCGCGGAACGCGATTATCTCGGCCGGAAAATGAAAGCCCAGATGAAATCGGCCGATCGTCTGCAAGCCCGTTATACCGCCATTCTGGGCGACGACGAGCTGGTGCGGGGCGAAATCGCATTGAAGTCGATGGAGACCGGCGAGCAGCGAACCGTGAGGCTGGATAGCCTGGTACAGGAATTTGTTTAATCGCCGTAAAGCGGCTTAATTATACTAAAGGGGAATGATAACCGATGAAAAGGACGCATCATTGCGGTCACCTGACAACCGCGAACATTGGAGAAACTGTAACACTGAACGGATGGGTACAAACCCGCCGCGACTTGGGCGGCGTGCTGTTCATCGATCTGCGCGATCGCAGCGGCATCATGCAAATCGTATTTAACCCGGATTTCTCCGGCGAGGCATTGGCCGTTGCCGATAAAGTCCGCAGCGAATTCGTGGTGGCCGTATCCGGGAAAGTCGTAAAGCGTGATCCGGAAACGTTCAACCCGAACCTGCCGACAGGCGAAATCGAAGTACAAGTAACCAGCATCGAAGTGCTGAACGCAGCCAAAACGCCTCCGTTCTTTATCGAAGACGGCGTGGAAGTGGATGAGCAGCTCCGCCTGAAGTATCGTTATCTGGACCTTCGCCGTCCGGAGATGCAAAAAACGCTGATGCTGCGCTCCAAAGCATCGAAAGTATTCCGCGACTTCCTCGATGATGAGGGCTTCGTGGATGTGGAGACGCCAATTCTGACCAAGAGCTCGCCGGAAGGCGCGCGCGACTATCTCGTGCCGAGCCGCGTACACGCAGGCGAATTCTTTGCGCTTCCGCAATCCCCGCAAATCTACAAGCAGCTCCTTATGGTGAGCGGACTTGAGCGTTACTACCAAATTGCGCGCTGCTTCCGTGACGAAGACTTGCGGGCCGACCGTCAGCCGGAGTTTACCCAGGTCGACATCGAGACATCCTTCATGGATCGGGAAGACCTGCTGAACATGATGGAGCAGCTGATGGTGAAGCTGTTCAAGGAAACCATCGGCGTTGAGCTGGCGACGCCGTTCCAGCGTATCAGTTATGCCGACGCCATGGGCAAATACGGCTCCGATAAGCCGGATCTCCGCTTCGGCATGGAACTGATCGAAATGAACGACATCGTTGCAAGCAGCGGCGTCAAAGTATTCTCTTCCGTCATTGAAAAAGGCGGCGAAGTGAAGTGTTTGAACGCTAAAGGCTGCGGCACCTGGACCCGTAAGGAAATTGACGATCTCGGACCGTATGCAGCCCGTTACGGAGCGAAGGGGCTTGCCTGGATTCAAGTGAAAGAGGGCGAATTCAAAGGGCCAATCGTGAAATTCTTCAGCGAGCAGGAGATTGAAGCGGTAAGAGAACGCACGGGAGCCGAAGACGGAGACCTGCTGCTGTTCTCTGCAGACAACAAAAAAGTGGTTGCCGACGTGCTTGGCGCGCTCCGTTTGAAAATCGGACGCCAGCTTGGCCTGATCAACGACAACGAATACAAGTTTGCTTGGGTGCTGGACTTCCCGCTGTTCAGCTATGACGAAGAGGCGAAGCGCTATGTGGCCGAGCATCATCCGTTCACCCGTCCAAAAGACGAGGATCTAGAATTGATGGATACGGATCCGCTTGCCGTACGCGCCGAGGCTTACGACATCGTTCTGAATGGATACGAAGTAGGCGGCGGTTCCATGCGGATTTACAAACGCGAGATCCAAGAGAAAATGTTTGCGGCTCTTGGCATGTCGCCGGAAGTGGCGCACGACAAATTCGGCTATCTTATGGACGCCTTTGAGTACGGCACGCCTCCGCACGGCGGAATCGCCTTCGGGTTGGACCGTTTGGTCATGCTGCTTGCCGGACGCACCAATCTGCGTGAAACGATTGCGTTCCCGAAAACGGCAAGCGCAACGGATCTGTTGATGGACGCTCCTTCCCAGGTGGACGGAGGACAGCTGGAGCAGCTGCATATCAAACTCGCCAAGAAGCCGGGCGACGAGAAAAAATAAGCCTGTTGTTCTTGATAAAGGAGGTTGCTTGAATTATGCTGCACCAATTTTCCCGAACGGAATTAGCCATCGGTCCCGAAGGCCTTGAAGTGATGAAGAACAGCACCGTGGCGGTGCTCGGTATCGGCGGCGTGGGTTCCATTGCGGTGGAGGCCCTCGCCCGAACCGGAGTCGGCCGCATCATTCTGATCGACAAAGACGTGGTGGACATCACGAACATCAATCGGCAGATCCACGCGTTAACGACGACGGTGGGTCAGAAGAAAGCGGATTTGATGGTCGATCGGGTCAAACTGATCAATCCGGAATGTGAAGCGATCGCCCTGAACATGTTCTACACCGAAGAAACGTATGAAGAGCTGTTTAAGTACGAGCTGGATTATGTGATCGATGCCTCGGATACGATTATTTATAAAGTGCATTTAATCAAGGAGTGCCTGCGTCGCGGCATTCCGATCATCTCCAGCATGGGCGCGGCCAACAAAATGGACCCGACGAAGTTCCAGGTGGCCGACATCTCCAAAACCTCCATGGATCCGATTGCCCGGATCGTGCGCACCAAGCTGCGCAAGGACGGCATTAAGAAAGGGGTCAAGGTCGTGTTCTCTCTGGAAGAGCCGATGAAACCCCGCCAGGACGTGACGGAGAAAATCGTGCCCGAGAATGCTCCGGAAATCCGGAAGGCGAAGCAGCCGCCGGCAAGCAATGCATTCGTGCCGCCTGTGGCGGGACTGATCATGGTCAGCGTGACGGTGAAAGAGCTGCTCGAAAAAGGCGGCGTCTCGTTGTAACGGGGTGTCAGGACACATTAAACTCGGATCGAGAAAACGATAGACAAAAGGAAGGCAGAAAGAAAGAACAGCCTTTCGGCAAAATTGAGCGTGGTTAACCAAACGCAGTGTCCAGCAATGGACGCTGCGTTTTTTGCTGCCGTGGACAAGCGTTTAGGACAGCAAACCCAAACAATACAATTCCTGTGACAGCGCTTTGCTAGTATATCCCGGCGAGTTGTGCTACAATGGAACTCCTTTTTGTGTCACGGCCCTAAAGCCAGACTTCGATACGAAAAAATATGTTCTTAGGAGGTAACTGAAAGTGTCAGAATCTTTTCAAAGTGCCTATCAAGAAGAAGAGTCAAGGCTAAACGAGGTTATCGTTGAAATTGACCGTCAGCTTGAACGGCTGCGCGGTATTCCGGTATACACGGGCCATGATTTTACGGAGCAGGTGCTCGAGGCAGGCCGGGAAGAGAAACGGCAGGCCCTCGCCAAAAGCTTGCCGGAGCCTTATTTCGGAAGGCTGGATTTCCAAGAGAACGGAACGGGGGCGAAGAAACCGCTCTACATCGGGAAGATAGGCTTTGACAAGGCGGACGCTGGTGATCACCCGATGGTGATTGATTGGCGGGCTCCGGTCGCGAGTTTATTCTACTCCTTTACGGGCGGTACCGATCCGGCTTCGTTCGAAGCGCCCGAAGGAATCATCGAGGGGCTTGTGTATTTAAAACGAAACGTCGTGATCCGCAAGCAAATTTTGGAGCGGGTATCGGACACGTACAATCGGGAAAGCGGCGGACCTGCCGTATCCGATGAGTTTTTGGTCTACCGTCTCGGAGAGAACAAGGATAACCGGCTGCGGGATATCGTATCCACGATCCAAGCGGAGCAGGATAAAATCATCCGGGCGGCCAAGAACACCGCCCTCATCATCCAAGGGGTGGCGGGAAGCGGAAAAACGACGGTGGCGCTGCATCGGCTGGCTTATTTGCTCTACCAGTACAAGGAGCAGGTAACGGCCGAGAAAATGATCATATTCGCGCCAAACCTCATGTTCCTGGATTACATATCCGATGTGCTGCCCGAGCTCGGAGTTGGCGATATTCAGCAGCGGACCTTTGGCGATTGGGCGGCGAAGCTGCTTGATATTCAGCTGTCCTCGGAGGATCATGCGCAGACGCTTCATCAGTGGTTCGAGACGGAACCGGGCCAGGGAACGCCGGATATCGACGACAATGTAAGCGGACGCTATAAAGGCTCATTAAGGCTGATGGAGATCGTCCGTCGCTGCGTGGAGTACGTCGAAGCAGAGGCCCTTCCGGACGGGGATTTCTCTCCATGGGATGGAGCCATCCTGAAGCAGGAGACGATTGCGGAATGGTTCTACCAGGAATATAAGCCCTATCCGCTGGCGAAACGAAAGGAACGGCTGCTCGCCAGATTGCATCGCTGGGTCGAGATGGAGCTGAAGAAATCGCCATCGGCGGCCGTGCTGAAAGAACGGAAGAAAAAAGCGGCACAACGCGAAAAAGCTTATGCCAATCGCTGGCCGAAATTTGAGCCGATCTCATTATATAAACAGTTGTTTGGTGCGGCTAAGGTGACCGGATCATGGTTTGAAGAGCTCTCCGCTCTTATTCCGTCCGAGGTGCTAGCAGACACGCGCAAAGATCTGAAGAAGAATGTGGTCCGGGAAGAGGATTTGCCTGCCCTGCTGTATTTCCACTGCTTGCTGAACGATATTTCTTCAGAACAGCGGTTTGACCACATCGTCATCGATGAAGCCCAGGATTTCTCTCCGTTTCAGGTGGCTGTGCTGGATCTATTCGTAAGAGGACATTCCTTCACCATACTAGGCGATCTGTCGCAGGGCATTCATGCGTATCGCGGCGTGCATGCATGGGAAGAAATGAGCTCCCTGTTCAAGGAAGAGGAAACGGCTTATTTTGCGCTGACGCGCAGTTACCGTTCCACGATGGAGATCATTGAATTTGCCAATGGGATACTGGAGAAGGGGGTCGCAAGCGACCTGCTCGCCGTGCCCGTATTCCGTAGCGGCGATGCCGTCCGCCTCATTCCTTATGATGCCGCGAACGCCAGAAGGAAGGATTTGGAGCGGGCCATGGGGGCGCTCATTGCCAAGGAATACCGGACGGTAGCCATTCTCACCCGCACCTTGCGGGAAGCGAAAGAGCTGCATGAGGAGTTAAGCCCGTCCTGGCCGATGTTGAATCTGATCGATGGCAGCAAAGGAACGTATCAGGGCGGATATTCCGTGCTCCCCGTGTACTTGTCCAAAGGGCTTGAGTTCGATGCCGTTGTGGTGGCGGATGCGGACCGGGCGCATTACGCGGAGAAAGCTTGGGATGCCAAGTTGATGTATGTAGGCTGTACGCGTGCACTGCATGAGCTGTGGCTGCTGCACGGGGAGCCGCTGCCTTCGTATATCATGGCAGAGAATTCAGAGATCATGGCGAGCGGTTGGCCGGCGGAGTAATCGTGCGATTGCGAATCGGCTGTCGGCTCCCGGAATGTCAATAGAGAGAATCGGAAGTCCCGCAGGGATTCACATGGCAGCATGTGTTAGCCTCTGCGGGACTTATTTGTTGTGCAGGGGCTTGTTAGGGGGTTAACCAAGCATTTGGTAGGAGGAGCCCAGATTTTCGATAAACCGGATCAAAGTCCAGACAGCAAGGATGGAACAGGCAACGGCCAGAAGGATGAAGAGGGTCATTTTTCGCATAGGCTTTCGTTTCAATTCCATAGTCTCCCTTCGTGGATAGTGGTTAAGCGACACGCTTCATAACAAGACCTCGTCGTCATCCTCACTCCGGATTCCCTGCCTGTACTCGTAAAGCATGATGGCTGAACGTATGAAGACGTATAAGCCGAGCAGGAACTGCAGGATAAGAACGGCATACAGCAGGTTCATCGCCAGTCTCTCATCGTCGAGGTAACCGGGGCCGAATGTTTCTTGTAAAAGATGATAGGTGCTGGCATGAAGGTAGAGCCCCAGTATACTGAACGTCATATGGATCACCGCGTTATACAATTTGCGTACGGATTTTTTGCGAGTCGTCATCACATTCTCCCCAGATCAGGCTTTTCAAACGCTTCCCTATTATATGAAACGCTTCCGGTTCGATAAAAGTTGGATATGATCAAAATAAAATGCAATATCCGAGCCATGGGACGAATGAAGCGTAGGACAGGAAGTTGCCGCAGCGCAGGCACGGCGAATTCGAATATGATATGATAGAGCGTGATGGATTGAATGGAATCGACTTATTTTTGCATCGATATCAGACAAGGAAGTGTAGCCATGGATTTATTCAGTATCGGGCGTGAAGGGGACCGGGACTCCCGGCTGCTGGCCGATCGGATGCGCCCTTCGTCGCTGGATGAATATATAGGACAAGAGCATATTATCGGACCGGGCAAACTGCTCCGGCGGGCCATAGAGGCAGACCAGGTCTCATCGATTTTATTGTACGGCCCGCCGGGATGCGGCAAAACAACGCTTGCGCATATCATATCCCAGCAAACGAAGGGGCATTTCGTTCGGCTGAACGCGGTGGAAGCCACGGTCAAGGACGTTAGGGAAGTCATTGAACAAGCCCAGAGCAACCGCAGCCTGTACGGTACCAAAACGATCCTGTTTTTGGATGAGGTGCACCGCTTCAACAGCTCCAGACAGGATGCGCTGCTGCCTGCCGTGGAGAACGGCACGATCATATTTATCGGCGCGACGACCGAGAACCCCTTTCATTATGTCAACGGGGCTCTAATGAGCCGGTCCACTTTGTTTCAGCTACAGCCGCTGACCAAGGACCATTCCATGATCGCGATGCGGCGCGCGCTGATCGATCAAGAAAAGGGTCTTGGGTTCATGGATCTCAAGGCCGATGAGGAAGCGCTGGAGCACATTGCAGCCATGGCGAACGGGGATATCCGGCGTGCACTCAATGCGCTGGAGCTGGCCGCGATGACGACGCCGCCGGACGCAAGCGGTACGGTCCATATCACGCTGGAGGTGGCGGAGGAATCGATTCGCCGGCCTACCGTGCGTGCGGACGAGTCCACGCAGTATGATGTGCTGTCCGCTTTTCACAAGAGCATTCGGGGCTCCAGCGATGCAGCGCTGTTCTGGTTTTTGTATGCAGTCGAAAAGCTCGGCATGGACCCGATGGTGTTCATCCGCCGCCTGATTGCTGCCAGCAGCGAGGATATCGGGCTGGCCAATCCCCAAGCCATGGTGCAGGCGGTAAGCGCATTGGATGCCTACCGGAACAACGGCTGGCCGGAAGCCAAGCTGAATATCGCCCAGGCGATCCTGTTCGCCGTGGAGAGCCCGAAATCCGATGGCGTTGTATCCGCCATATCCCGCGCGATGTCCGCCATGGATGAAGTGAAATCGGCGGAGGTTCCGCTGCATCTGCGCGATGCGCATTACTCGGGGGCGGTTAAGCTGGGACATGTCGGCTACAAGTACCCGCACGCTTATCCGGGCCATTACGTGAAGCAGGAGTATTTGCCGAAGGAGCTCTCCCGCCGGGTGTTCTATCAGGCCACGGAGCAGGGGAACGAAGCCAAGATCGCCCACAACCAGCGATTACGACGCGAAGAATAGGGTCGTATGGCGATAACGGGATTTACGGCCGCTAGCTTAATTAAATGGAGGAAATGAATGATGAAAACAGGGAAACAACGGTTTGTCATCCTGCTGCTGTCCGCCGGCCTTATGCTGAGCGGCTGTTCGGGAAAAAGCGCCCAGGAGCAGGTCGCAGGTGGACAGGCAGCCGAGGCGGCGCATGAGCACGGACATCAGACGCAGCTGTCCAACGGGGATATCCAGGAGGCGACGTCTTCGATCGATGAGCTGCCGACCTTTTTGAAGAGCCAGACCAGCGAGCTCCAAACGATTTATGCTTTGTCCGCGCAGGTGAGTAATGTCCTGAAATACATTCCTTGTTACTGCGGCTGCGGGGAAAGTGCCGGTCATGAGAGCAACCTGAACTGTTTTATCGATGAGATTCAGGAGGACGGCACGGTGGTGTGGGACGATCACGGCACCCGCTGCGGGGTGTGTTTGGACATTGCCGTGGAATCTGCCAAAATGAGCAGCGAGGGTATGAGCTTAACGGATATCCGGACCGCGATCGACGAGAAATACAGCACCGGCTATGCCAAGCCGACGCCAACCCCGATGCCGCCTGTGGAAAGTTAAATTGTCATCGGTCAAACAAGAAGGTACCCGATGGTGATCCAAGGATCGCCCGAGGTGCCTTTTTTTTGTAGGGCAGTATCCCCTTCAGGGTTACGCGTAAGTGCAGCCCTATTCGATTTTAAAGACCGACCATCGTGACCTATATCACAGCACTAAACTATATATGGATGTAAATTGATAAAATAAAACTATATATAGTGTGTTAACGATATGAAGAAGAGGAGTTGTTCCTATTCATGAAGGTCATGAAGAGAGACGGATGCCTGGTAAAATTTGAGACGATCCGAATCGTGGAGGCGGTGGATAAAGCTTTTATGGCGGTAGAGGGTGTTTCCCGCAAGGATGCTTCCTTGCGGATTGGAGATGAGGTTGCCCATGCCACTGCGGGGATGGACCAGGTTAGCGTGGAGGAGATTCAAGATTTCGTTGTGGAGCATTTGCAAAGCACGGGTTATCCCGAAGTAGCAGCTGCCTATCAACATTACAGGGAGGCCCGCGATCTGGAGCGGATGCGGCGGGGAGAGCTTTATAAGATCAGCAGGGATGTGATCGGGGTAACCGATTTGGACCTGCTGCGGGAGAACGCGAATCTGAACGGGGAATCCTTCAGCGGAAAAATGAGCCGGATCGGCTCCGAATACGCCAAATGGATGGCAAGCAAATTCATCCTGCCGACAGAGCTCACGAGAGCGGTGAGGGATGGGTATGTATACGTTCATGACCTGGACCAGTATGCGCTGGGAACGACGAACTGCATCTTCATCCCGTTCGGCCGGTTGCTGGCCAAGGGCTTCAATACCGGTAACGGATCGGTCAGGCCGCCGCAGAGCATCATGACCGCCATGGCGCTGGTAGCCATCATCTTTCAATCCCAGCAGAACAGCCAATTCGGCGGCGTGTCCGGCAGCAAAATCGATTGGGATCTCGCGCCGTATGTCGGCAAATCGTTTCGTCGGCATTTTCGCAAAGGGCTGGCCTACTTCGGAGAAGCGGGGCTGGGAGCGGATCGGCCGTATGAACGAGCTCTTGAGGATCACGAAATATACATAGACAATGAGCAGCTGAAGGACACATATCCGCGAATATACCATTATGCCTATCATGAAACGGTGAATGAAACAAAGCAGGCCGCGGAATCCTTGATCCATAATTTGAATACGATGAGCAGCCGGGCCGGCGGACAAATTCCTTTCACTTCGTTGAATTACGGCATGTGCACGTCAACCGAAGGAAGGCTGGTGTCCCACGCCCTGCTGGATGCCACGATGAAGGGGCTCGGCGGGGGAGAGACGCCGATATTTCCGCAGCATATTTTCCAGTGCAAGCAGGGGGTCAACCAGGCGGAAGGCGAGCCGAATTACGACCTGTTCCTGAAAGCCGTCGAGTGCTCCAGCCGCAGGCTCTATCCGAATTTCGTCAACGTGGACGCGTCGTTTAATCTCGTCTATTATAACCCGGGCGACCCGGACACGATTATTGCCACCATGGGCTGCAGGACCCGCACGATTTCGGATCGCTTTGGGCGAAACCGCCTAAGCGGCAAGGGCAACCTGTCCTTTAATACGATCAATTTGGTCCGGCTCGGGATTGAACATGGCATCGTTCAAGGAAAGCGGGAAGTGCCGGACCTGAACCGTTTCTATCAACAGCTGGATCATTATATGAGAATTGCGGTGGAGGGCTTGATTCACCGTTACGAGCTGCAGGCCGACCAACCGGCCAAAGCGTCCGATTTCATGATGCGGGAGGGCGTGTGGGAAGGCGGCGAGGCGCTGGCGCCGGAGGATAAGGTGCGCGAGCTGATCAAGCACGGCACCCTGGCGCTTGGATTTATCGGGCTGGCCGAATGCCTGAAGGCGTTGACCGGACGGCATCACGGCGAGGATGAGGACAGCCGAGGGCTGGGGATCGAGATCATCCGGCATATGCGCCGGTTTTGCGATGCAGCCGGTGAAAGGTATAACCTGAACATCACGCTGTTTGCCACGCCGGCAGAAGGGTTATCCGGGAAATTCACGAAGCTCGACCGGCAGACCTTCGGGGTGATCGAGGGTGTGACTGACCGCGAATATTACACGAATTCTTTTCATATACCCGTGTACTATCCGATGGCCGCCTACCGCAAAATCCGTTCCGAAGCTCCTTTCCATGAGCTGTGCAACGCCGGAGCGATTTCGTATGTGGAGCTGGACGGCAACGCAAGGCAGAATACGGCTGCTTTCCGGGACATCGTGCAGTTTGCCCTGCAGCAGAACATCGGATATTTCTCCGTTAACCATCCCGTCGACCGGTGCCCGGCATGCAACTACGAAGGCATTATCGGAAGTGCGTGCCCTGGATGCGGCGCTTTGGAGACGGATGGAAACTTCCAGCGGCTGCGGAGGGTAACGGGATATTTAACGGGCAATTATACGGAGCGCTTCAATTCGGCCAAGCAGGCCGAGGTTCGGGATCGGGTGAAGCATTTGTGAATGTGTGCGGATACATCCCCGAGAGCATCAATGAAGGCCCCGGACTTCGTGCGGTTCTATTCGTGAGCGGCTGCCGCCATGCCTGCGCCGGATGTTTTAATACGGATTCCTGGGACTTTGAAACGGGGGAGCCCTTTACCGAAGAAATGTCAGCGGCGATACTGCAGGATATCCTGGACAATCCTTTGCTGGATGGCGTGACCTTATGCGGTGGAGATCCCTTCTTCTCCCCGGAAGAATGTGCGGCATTCGTACGCAGGTTCAGGACCCTCTGTCCCGCAAAAAACGTATGGGCCTACACGGGGTTCACCTTCGAAGCGCTGCTGAGGCAGCCGAAGCTGCGCGAATTGGCCCTGCTGTGCGACGTCATCGTTGACGGCAAATTCGAGTTGGAGCGCAGGGATGTCTCGCTTCCTTTCCGGGGCAGCTCGAATCAGCGTTTCATCGATGTAGCCGCCAGCATGGAGCAGGGAATTGCCGTGGAGTATATTCTTCGCTAGCACGCAAAAAAAGAGCACACGCTTTACGGAATATTCCGTATCAAGTGTGTGCTCTTCGCGTATCATTCAGCGGATTAATAAGGAACTTTATCCGCCGTTTCGATCGTTCCCCCGCCAAGGCATTCGTCCCCTTGATAGAAGACGACGGCTTGTCCCGGCGTGATCGCTTTTTGCGGCTTCGCAAACGCGACATGAACGGTTCCGTCTTCGCGCGGAGTTATGGTTACTTCCTGGTCCGGCTGACGGTAGCGGAATTTGGCGGTGCAGGTGTAGGCGTCTTTGGGCATAGCGTCTTGTCCTGCAATCCAATTTATTCCGGAGGCAACGAGTCCGGTCGAATACAAGCTCGGATGATCGCCTTGAACTACGTACAAAATATTGTTGGTCAAATCTTTGTCGGCTACGAACCAAGGCTCCCCGGAGCCGGATCCGCCGATCCCGAGGCCTTGGCGTTGCCCCAGCGTGTAGTACATCAAGCCGTCATGGCGGCCCTTTACTTCACCGGTGACAATGTCCACCATATCGCCGGATTGGGCGGGAAGGTATTGTCCAAGGAACTCCTTGAAATTCCGCTCGCCGATGAAGCAAACGCCGGTGCTGTCTTTTTTCTTGGCAGTATACAGCCCGGCCTCCTCAGCAAGTCGGCGGACTTCCGGTTTCGGCAGATGCCCGATCGGGAACATCGCCTTGGCAAGCTGCTCTTGGCTCAGCGCATTGAGGAAGTAGGTTTGGTCTTTGTTGCTGTCCACACCCCGCAGCAGCCGGTACTGTCCGTCCTCCTCGATGACGCGGGCGTAATGGCCGGTAGCGACGTAGTCGGCTCCCAGGTCCATGGCCTTGTTCAGAAATTCGCCGAATTTGATCTCGCGGTTGCACATGACATCGGGGTTCGGCGTTCTCCCGGCTTTATATTCATCGAGGAAATAGGAAAATACTTTATCGAAGTATTCCTTCTCGAAATTGACGGTATAGTAGGGAATGTCGAGCTGCTCGCACACGCGGCGCACGTCTTCAGCGTCCGCTTCGGCTGTGCAGTAGCCAAGCTCATCGGTATCATCCCAGTTTTTCATAAAGATGCCGATCACTTCATAGCCCTGCTGTTTGAGCAGGAGCGCTGTTACGGAGGAGTCGACTCCTCCCGACATGCCGACAACGATACGAGTGTTATGTTTTTCTTTTGACATCGTTATCACCATTTTCATATTGAATTGTGCCCATGGAGGTATTTTAACATATTGGAACAAGGTTCACACGTTTCATTTTGTCCACTCAGGGTGAACATTTTTCGAGTTTCCAGCTGGAATATTACCCATTGGGGTCCAGGATATGTTACGATAAGCTGAGGGTAATGATCGGAATACGGAGAAAAATACAGGATAAGCTGCTTTACTCATGGATTACGACGTATTTATCGCTCGCCCGCCACCTACAACTCATGTACAGGATGGACATAATATACAAATTACCGAAAGAGGTGTCACCTTTGAAGATATCAACAAAAGGAAGATACGGATTAACGATTATGATGGAGCTGGCCGCCAAGTTCGGCGAAGGGCCGACTTCGCTGAAGAGCATAGCCGAGAAGAACCAGCTGTCGGAACATTATCTTGAGCAGCTGATCGCGCCGCTGCGGAATGCGGGCTTGGTTAAGAGCATCCGCGGTGCATACGGCGGATATATCCTTTCCCGGGACCCGGCATCCATCACGGCAGGGGACGTCATCCGCGTTCTGGAAGGGCCGATATCCCCCGTCGATTTTACGGAAGAGGACGATCCGGCGAAGCGTGACCTCTGGCTCCGGATCCGCGACAGCATCGCTGAAGTGCTGGATTCCACGACGCTGGACTATCTGATCAATTACCATGAACAGTCTGCTGCAGACAACTATATGTTTTACATTTAAGGGTGACGACGGAGATGAAATCAGTATACTTGGATCATGCCGCATCAACCCCGGTTCATCCGGAGGTCGCGGAGCGGATGATGAATGTCATGACGAGCCAATACGGCAATGCTTCGAGCGTCCATGCTTTTGGACGGGAAGCGAAGAAGATCGTGAACGGGGCGCGTGATCGAATAGCGTCTTTGTTGGGATGCCATTCGGACGAGCTGGTGTTTACCGCAGGCGGGACCGAGAGCGATAACCTGGCTGTCCTGGGACTGCTGGAGTCCTTGGGCGTGGAAGGCAGACATGTGATTACGTCAGCGGTGGAGCACCATGCGGTGCTCCACACTTGCCATGAGCTGGAACGGCGGGGCTGCCAGGTTACCTATGTCCCGGTGGACCCTACAGGGCGTGTTTCTGTAGAGGACATTGCGGGCGCGATTCAGGACAACACGGCGCTGGTGACCATCATGTACGGCAACAATGAAGTAGGCACCGTTCAGCCGATCGCCGAAATCGGCGAGTTATGCCGGAGCCGCGGAATCGTATTCCATACCGATGCCGTTCAGGCATTGGGCTCGGAGGTGATCAACTGCCGCGAGCTGCCGGTGGATATGTGGAGCTTCTCCGCCCACAAAATCAACGGGCCGCAGGGCGTAGGCGCTTTGGTCGTCCGCAGGGGACTCAGCGTATCTCCCCGTCTGTTCGGAGGGCTGCAGGAGAAGAAGCGCCGGGCCGGGACAGAGAATATGGCCGGAATCGCCGGTTTTGCGGCGGCAGTGGAATGGACCGTGCAGAATATGGAGACGCGAATCCAGCATTATCGCGAACTGAGATCGACCCTCCTTGACGGGCTTCGTCAGGAGATTGGAGAGAATTCTATTGTGATCAATGGAAACCCGGAACATCACCTACCTCACATCCTGAATATCAGCTTTCCCGGTGCCAATACGGAGACGATGCTGATGAACCTCGATATGGAAGGAATTGCGGCGGCAAGCGGCTCGGCTTGTACGTCGGGATCCCTGGAAATATCCCATGTACTCCGAGCAATGAAACTTTCTGACCCTGTTTTGCGCTCCGCGATTCGTTTTAGTTTCGGTTTGGGTAATACTACTCAAGAAATGGAGTACACTGCCCAAAAAATTGGAACCATCCTGAATCGGTTACGTAAATAGATGTTAAGGGATTTCTCCTTCTACGGAATAGGGGGTATGCGTTCGTCCATTTCATCCTTGGAAATTGCCCGTCGGTCAGCGTTTTTTGGGAACCGCGGTTAATTTCAAACCATGAAGGATGAGGAGGTGTCCACGGTTATGAAACTTCAAGAAATGATCGGACTGGCTGTATTCGACGTGGAGAACGGTAAGGAAATCGGCAAAATCCACGATTTTATACTAGATGAGAACTGGTTGATTACCGGATTGGAGCTTGAAGGCAAGGCTTTGTTTTCCTCTCATGTGAAAAGCGTCTCATGGGAAGATATCGTAGCCTACGGGGAAGATGCCGTCATGATCCGGAGCCAAGAGGCTGTCCGCAAATTGGGCGCCAACGATATACCGCTTACGTACCTTTTGGGCAAGCGCAAATTGAAAGAGATGCAGGTCCTGACAGAGGATGGTGTCCTGCTCGGTCGTATATCGGATGTTTATTTTGAGCAGGAACAGGGCAATACAATACTAGGGTTGGAAATATCCGATGGATTTGTCTCGGATTTGATCGAAGGTCGCAAATGGCTGCCTTGCACAGCGGAAATGGCTATCGGCGAGAGTGCCGTCATGGTACCCCCGATGAGCGAACAGCGTCTGGAAAAAGCCATTAATTCTGTGAACGGATAGGGTGAGGTAGGATGAAATGTCCAAACTGTAGTTCCAAAGATATCGGAAAAATCGGCTCCCACCAGTTTTATTGCTGGGGTTGCTTTATCGAATTGACGGTTAACGGAGAGAAAATGTCCGTATACCAGGTAGAAGAGGACGGCACGCTCAGCTCGCTGGATGATTTGTTCTTCGGCGATGACATGCAGCCGGATTTTCCTCAGATGCACGCGTCTTCCTGAAGAACGCGTACATAGCGTAAGATCAACGACTCCTTGCTTAAGGCCCGTGCGGCTGAGTAGCAGGAGTCTTTTTCATTTTGGCCGGCGGAAATGTTAGTTTATTTCTGGAAGCTTGTACATATACTACAGGGTAGCTTTCGAAAAAAGGAGGGTGCCTGTGTGGAACAGCTGACCGAGAACAAATGGTTTCGGTTGTTGGTTTGGTTGATGCTTGGACTCATCTCCCTTTATTTTGTCTGGCTGCTGCGCCCGCTGTTTCTGGATGTCTATCGCTTTCTTAAGGCCGTCCTGGCGCCATTTTTGGTTGCCATGATCATATCGTATGTGTTGAATCCGATTGTATGCACGCTCTCTGACCGCAAAGTTCCGCGAAGCATTGCGGTGCTGCTCATTTATGCCGTCTTCCTGACTTCGCTGGCCGTCATTCTGATCAATATGATTCCAATGCTGATCCGGCAGCTGGAGGAGCTCAACGAGCACTTGCCTGAATTATCGATGAACGCCCAAAGCCTGATGACCAATCTGGACAGCAGGCTGCTGCCCCCGGGAGTAAGGACAGGCGTCAACAGCTGGTTCCTGCAGATGGAGTCGAGGCTGGCCGGTGGAATTTCGGATTTCATGGACAATATCGGCAACACCATCAACATCCTGTTTAATGTGTTAATTGTTCCGTTCCTGATCTTCTACATATTAAAAGATTTTGAGGTGTTCCAGCGAACCGCCGTATCCTATCTGCCGCGGAGCCGCCGGAAGTCGATCGTCACGCTGCTGAAAGAGATCGACACGGCCCTCGGGAATTATGTCCGCGGACAATTTCTGGTATGCTTGATCATCGGCGTTCTCGCTTACGTGGGGTACATGATCGTGGGCATGCCGTACGCGCTGCTGCTGGCCAGCATCGTGGCGGTGTTTAACATCATCCCGTATCTAGGCCCCTTTCTCGGGGCGGCTCCTGCGCTTGTGATGGCATCCACGATTTCCTGGAGGATGGTGCTGCTGGTGGCGGTGGTCAATATGGTCTGCCAGACGCTGGAGAGCAATGTCATTTCGCCGCAAGTGGTCGGCAAGAAGCTGCATATGCATCCGCTTCTGATCATATTTGCGCTCCTTGTCGGCGGACAGGTGGCAGGAACCGTGGGTCTGATTCTGGCCGTACCGGTCTTTGCCGTCATCAAAGTGCTGCTGCAGCATGTTTTCGCTTATTATGTCAGGAAGAAATCCGGTTGACCCCTTCGGCCGATAACCAGGCATGTTCATGCATTGACAGATGGATTCCCCCTATATATACTTGAAATGATAAACCTATAACCGTTAAAATCGATGACAAAATCGAGTAGGCTTTGTGCACCTTGCCCAGAGAACAGGTTCCTGCCCGGAGAATTTCCGGCTGGCTGCGAGAACCTGGAAGCGTCCCTAGCCGAATGCTAATTTTCGAGTGTGATTCAAATTCACCGGGCGGCTCCCGTTATCAGGCTGTTACGAGGCGATCGTCGTATTCGTTATCCAAGGAAGACATGCTGGAGGATGAATGGACGATAACCAGGGTGGTACCGCGAGAACATTCGTCCCTGAATTATATTCAGGGGCGTTTTTTGTGTTCGGATACAGATGATTGTATCCCTATATTATGACTGAAGGAAGTGTAGAGATGAAAGCTAGTGAGATCCGTTCCAAATGGCTAGAGTTTTTTGCAGAGAAAGGCCACAATATTGAGCCGAGTGCATCGCTTGTACCGCATAATGACCCGTCCCTGCTCTGGATTAATGCAGGCATGGCTCCGCTCAAGCCTTACTTCGACGGGCGCGTGAAGCCGGAAAATCCGAGAATTGCCAACTCGCAGAAATGCATTCGTACCAACGATATCGAGAATGTCGGCAAGACCCGCCGGCACCATACATTCTTCGAAATGCTGGGCAACTTCTCCATCGGCGACTATTTTAAAGAAGAAGTGATCACCTGGGCCTGGGAATTCCTGACGGACAAAAAGTGGATCGGCTTCGATCCGGAGAAGCTGTCCGTAACCGTGTATCCGGAGGACGAGGAGGCCTATAAACTGTGGAACGAGAAAATCGGTCTCCCGAAGGAGCGCATCATCAAGCTGCAGGATAACTTCTGGGATATCGGCGAAGGACCATGCGGACCTTGCACCGAGATTTTCTATGACCGCGGCGAAGGATACGACACGGAGGCACCCGAATCCGAAATGTTCCCCGGCGGCGAGAACGAACGCTGGCTTGAAGTATGGAACCTCGTGTTCTCCCAGTTCAACCACAACAAGGACGGCAGCTATACACCGCTTCCGAACAAGAACATCGATACGGGCGCAGGTCTGGAGCGATTTGCTTCCATTCTGCAAAACGTGGCTTCCAATTTCGATACCGACCTGTTCCAGCCGATCATTCAGAAGACGGCAGAACTTGCCGGCGTAAAATACAACGAGAAGACGGAATACGATATCGCTTTGAAAGTCATTGCAGACCACATCCGTACGGTTGCATTCGCGGTAGGCGATGGCGTGCTGCCTTCCAACGAAGGCCGCGGCTATGTCATCCGTCGTTTGCTCCGCCGCGCGGTTCGTTACGGAAAGGTGCTCGGACTGGACAAACCGTTCATGTATACTTTGACCGGAACCGTAGGCGATATTATGGGAGTATACTACCCAGAGGTCGTTGAGAAGCGCGCCTTTATCGAGAAGGTCATTGCGACGGAAGAAGAACAGTTCCATAAAACGCTCTCGGACGGCTTGAACATCCTGGCTGACGTCAGCGCCGAAGCGAAGAAGCAGGGCAAATCCGTCATCAGCGGCAGCGACGCGTTCAAATTGTACGATACGTACGGCTTCCCGTTTGATTTAACGGAGGATTATGCGTCCGAACACGGTTTGACCTTGGACCGCGAGGGCTTTGATGCCGCGATGAAGGAACAGCGTGACCGTGCGCGCGCAGCCCGTCATGAAACGGAAAGCATGAAGGTCCAAGGCGGCGTTCTTTCCGATTATACGGTTAAAAGTGAATTTGTTGGATATAATGACACCGTCAGCGAGGCGAAAGTGCTTGCCATTGTGTCCGGTGACAGCTTTGCGGACAGCGTCAGTGAAGGCGAGACCTGTCAGGTCATTCTGGACGTTACCCCGTTCTATGCGGAAAGCGGCGGCCAGGTCAGCGATCAGGGGATGCTGGAAGGCGGATCCGTGCGTGCCCGAGTGGAAGGCCTCTTCAAGGCTCCGCATGGACAGCATGTACATTTCGTAACCGTCGAGCTCGGCGAGCTCAAAGTGGGCGATACGGTCAAGGCGCAGGTCGACTCGGCTATGCGCAATGACATCGTCAAGAACCATACAGCGACTCACCTTTTGCATAAAGCGTTGAAGGAAGTGCTTGGCGATCATGTCAATCAGGCAGGTTCCCTTGTCGAACCGCAGCGTCTGCGCTTCGACTTCTCCCACTTCGGCAGCATTACGCAGGAGGAACTGGCCGATATTGAGCGCCGCGTGAATGAACAGGTATGGAAGAGCGTTCCGGTCGTTATCGAGCGCAAGGCCATTGATGAAGCGAAGGCGATGGGCGCCATGGCCTTGTTCGGCGAGAAATACGGCGATATCGTCCGTGTCGTTCAGGTCGGGGATTACAGCATCGAGCTGTGCGGCGGATGCCATGTGGACAACACGTCCCAGATCGGAATCTTCAAGCTGCTTGGCGAGAGCGGCATCGGCTCCGGCGTTCGCCGCATTGAAGCCGTAACGGGACGTTACGCTTATGAGCACCTGGAGGGCCAAATGGACCTGCTCAAGCAGGCTGCCGGCTTGCTGAAGAGCAATCTTGCGGACGTGCCGAAGCGGATCGAAGGCCTGAACCAACAGGTGAAGGATCTTGCCCGGGAGAACGAGTCCCTGCAAGGGAAGCTGGGAGCCATTGAAGCCAGCCAGCTGACCGACAAAGTGAAGCAGGTCGGCAACACGTCGCTGCTGGCAGCCGAAGTACAGGCCGGCAGCATGGACGGACTCCGCGGCATCGCTGACGAATTGAAGGGCAAGCTGCCCGAGACCATTCTTGTGCTCGGCTCCAAAGCAGGCGACAAGGTGAATTTCGTCGTAGCGGTTCCGCAGGAGCTGGTGAAGCAGGGCTATCATGCCGGCAAGCTGGTTAAGGAAGTCGCATCGGTATGCGGCGGGGGCGGCGGAGGCCGTCCGGATATGGCCCAAGCCGGGGGCAAAGATGCTTCCAAGCTTGCCCAGGCGCTGCAGCATGCGGAGGACCTCGTAGCCCGGGGCGTGTAAACATGATTTGTCCAGATTGTGTACGGCAGGCGACCGTAAGCGGGAAGCGGCATTTGCTGTACACAATCCCGAATTTTTTGGAACACTCTCTAAATATTTCGCTTTGGATTTCCGTAGAGACTTAGGATTATGTTATGATATAACTAGATCAAGCTGGTAAATATTTATTCGACGAAGCATGGTAAACATGTTCTTTGAAGAAGCGAGGTGTGTCACACATGGACTCCATGGATAAGACAGTCAAGTTCAATGTAAAAGGTGATGAAAAGGAGGCTTCCGCCCAGGACATTCTACTTTCGGTATACGATTCGCTGGTAGAGAAGGAGTACAATCCGATTAACCAAATCGTAGGGTATCTTTTGTCCGGGGATCCCGCTTATATACCTCGGCACAATAATGCCAGAAGTTTGATCCGGAAAAAAGAGCGAGATGAATTGATTGAAGAACTGGTCCGGTTCTACTTAGCCAGTCACCGTTAGGAGCACACAGGGATGAAGAAGATCATGGGATTAGATTACGGGGACCGCAGAATCGGTGTTGCCATCAGCGACGCGTTCGGATGGACGGCCCAAGGGGTTGAAGTTATCGAACGCCGCCGCGACGAAGGCGAGCTGGACAGAATTGCCGCACTCGTCAAAGACAACGAGGTCGGCGAGATTGTGGTCGGCCTGCCTAAGAATATGAACGGCACGATTGGTCCGCGGGGCGAAATCTGCATGGAATTCGCAAACACGTTGCGAGAGTCCCTATCCTTACCCGTTCACCTTTGGGATGAACGGCTATCAACAGTATCCGCTGAAAGGACATTGCTTGAAGCCGATGTCAGCCGAAAGAAGCGAAAACAGGTTGTAGATAAAATGGCGGCAAGCTTGATTTTGCAAAACTACTTGGATTCTAAAAGGTAAAGGTGAGGGTGATTACAATGGCTAATGAGCATATTGGTATGGAAGAAGAACCGGAAATTATTTATATTCCCGACGATGAAGGCAACGAGGAAGAGTTCGAAGTCATCATGAAATTCGAAGTGGATGGCTCGGATGCCAAATATATGATGGTCGTACCAAGGGAGTCTGCAGAAGAAGAGACCGACGAGGTTTACGCCTTCCGTTATGAGGAAGACGGAGAAGACCTGAAACTGTTTATGATCGAAGACGATGAAGAATGGGCCATTGTTGAAGAAACCTTCAATACGCTCGTGGAAGAGCTGGACGGGAGAGACGAATGATGTCTGATTTTTCGGTTGAGAATATCGTATGGACCCAAGCCCTTAAGGAAGCATTCGGTGAGAGTGTTGAGCTTGAGGACGATAAAGGCCATCTCGAGGTTTATGATATTGCCGCCGAATTTGAAGTGGATGGTCAAGGATATGCCATTCTGGTTCAGCCGGACCGCACCGATGAGGAGTACGAGGTTCTCCGGATCGTGAAGAATGCGGATGGCGGATTGGAGCTGGCCACCATTGATGACGACGAGGAATGGGAGAATGTGTCCGAGCTCTACGATGAGCTGACGTTTCCCGAGGGAGACGAGGACTAAGTTCCCTCCTGCAGGGCACATGCTTAATTTTCAAATGAAAGTTCAGGAAGGGGCGGAGCTGTCCGCCCCTTTTGGTGTGAAGGGATGAGTAGATTGAAGAAACTGGCAATAGCAGCATTGGTTCTGATCCTCATTGCAGGCGGGGCCGTATTCTACGTATGGAATGGTTTGCAACCCGTTCAGAGCTCGGAAACTCCCGTCGAATTCACCGTGGAGTCCGGCATGAGCACATCCTCTATCGCCGATCTGCTTGAGGAAAAGGGACTGATCAAAAATGCTCTCATACTTAAAGGTTATCTGAAGCTTAGCGGCGAAGGCAGCCGTCTCATGGCGGGCACCTATGAAGCAACGCCGGGCACTCCCTTCCAGGAGCTGTTATCCAAGATGAACAACGGCGAAGTGAAGCCTGAGGAAATGGTCCGTTTCACGATCCCCGAAGGATATACGATCCTTCAGATGGCGGAAACCATCGCTCGCGAGAGCGGCATTGACAAGAAGGAGTTCCTGGAGGTTGTGGATCAGCCATCCGGCTGGAATGTGCCCATAGCGGAAGAGATACCCGCAGAAGCAAATCTGAGGCATCATCTGGAGGGCTACTTATTCCCGGCGACCTATGAACTGCCGAAGAAGGATCTAACGGCAAAAGGGATCGCAGAGACCATGCTGAAGGAAACCGAGAAGCGTTTGGCTGAAATTCCGGATTGGGAGAGCCAGCTGGAGGCGCGAGGCGTGACGTTCCATGAGCTCATGACCATCGCTTCGCTGGTGGAGCGGGAAGTGGTTGCGGACCAGGAGCGCGCCCTGGTAGCCGGCGTGATTTATAACCGGCTGGACGAGGATATGAGGCTTGAAATCGATGCGACCGTTCAATATCTGTTAGATAAGCCGAAGGAGCGGCTGCTTTACGCCGACCTGGAGGTCGAGAGCCCGTATAACACTTATCGTCAAAAGGGACTTCCGCCGGGGCCTATCTCGAGCCCGAGCCTGGAATCCATTCAGGCAGCCCTGAACCCGGAGAAATCCGATTATTTGTTCTATGTGACGAAGAAGGACGGTACGCAGGAGCATCTCTTTGCCAAAACGTACAAAGAGCATTTAAAAAACATCGAAGCCAGCAAAAAGATGGCACAACAATAATATGACGTGTTCAGCAAGTCCGATTGCGGCAGGCGGGCGACGCCTCAATACTACGGCATGAAAGAGGCTTGTTGAACAACCTCTAATAGGGAGGAAATCATCATGAGTATCAAACCTGAATTATTGGCGGCAGCCGGCTCCGTGGCCGATGCTGCTGCTTACTTGGAAGCCGGAGCCGATGCGCTGCTTGTCGGCGAAGACCGCTTCGGCATGAGATTGCCCGGCAGTTTGACCCTGGACGAAATTGCGCAAGTCGTGCAGCTTGCTCACGAGCAAGGAAGCAAAGTGTACGTAAGCTTGAACAACTTAATGACCAATGATTTGCTTTCGGAGCTTCCCGCTTATGTTAAAGCGATCGGAGACATCGGAGTGGATGCGGTGGAATTCAACGATCCCTCGGTGCTAACCACCGTAAAAGACTTGGCTCCGCAGGTAAAGCTCCACTGGAATGCGGAAATGACCGCCACCAACTATTCAACGGCCAATTACTGGGGAAGCAAAGGCGCCTCCCGGGTTATTCTGGCGCGTGAATTGAATATGGACGAAGTCACGGACATGAAGCCGCAGCTTCAGCTGGAAGCGCAGGTCCAGGTCCACGGCATGACCAACATCTATCACTCCAAGCGGCGCCTGGTGAACAGTTACATGCAGCAGCAGGGCAGACCGGTCAATGACGGCAGCCTGGGCAAAGAGCGAGGCCTGTTTCTCATCGAGGCCGAACGCCAGGACGAGAAATATCCGATCTATGAGGATATCAATGGCACCCATATCATGAGTTCGGAGGATATCTGCATTCTGGAGGATCTGCATCTGCTGATGGCAGCAGGCGTGGACAGCTTTAAGGTGGAGACCCTGCTGAAGCCGCGCCATTACAATGAGGTTGTAATTCGAACGTATCGTAACGCGATCGATCTCTATGCTGCAGACGCTTCAGCTTATGCATTTCAGGAAGAGTGGATGGACGGAATCCGCGCGATTCAGGATCCGGAACGCGAATTGTCGTTTGGATTTTTCTACAAGGAACAAGTTTATTAAGGAGTGGACAGCATGGAAGCAATGGCACAGCCAAAATACAAAGGCAAACGCTATCGCCTGGACAAGCCGGAATTGCTCGCCCCGGCCGGTAATTTGGAAAAACTGAAATTTGCGGTGCATTATGGCGCCGATGCGGTATATATCGGAGGACAAAAATACGGCCTTCGTTCGAATGCGGACAACTTCAGCTTCGAAGAAATGAAAGAAGGCGTGGAATTCGCCAAGAAATACGGCGCGAAGGTGTTTGTGGCCACCAACATTTATGCGCATAACGAGGACATCGAAGGCATCGAATCCTACCTGCGAAGCCTGGAAGAAGCAGGCATTGCAGCGATCATCGCTGCCGATCCGGCGATTATCGAGGTTGCCAAGCGCGCTGCGCCTAAACTTGAAGTGCATCTGAGCACGCAGCAGTCCACGCTCAATTGGCAGGCCGTGAAATTCTGGAAGGACGAAGGATTGCCGCGGGTCGTACTGGGACGGGAGGCAAGCCTGGAGGAAATCGCAGCGATTAAAGAGCATGTTGACATTGAGATCGAAGCCTTTATCCATGGAGCAATGTGCTCCTCGTTCTCCGGCCGCTGCGTATTGTCCAACCATTTTACGGACCGTGATTCCAACCGGGGCGGATGCTGCCAATCCTGCCGTTGGAAATATGATTTGTTCGAGGATGGACGAGAAGAGCAGGGACATTGGGTGTCGGAAGAGCAGCAGCTGATGGAACAGCCTGCCCCTGCTCCATCCCCGTTCAAACCGGGCGTTACCCAGATCCCGCTGTTCCAGCCGGAAGATAATCAGTTTACGATGGGGTCGAAGGATCTCTGCATGTTGGAGCATATTCCGGATCTGATCGAGGTCGGAATCGACAGCTTCAAGATTGAGGGACGGATGAAATCGATCCATTACGTTGCGACCGTGGTCAATGTGTATAGACAGGCGATTGATTCTTACATGGCCGACCCTGACCATTATGTATTGAAGCCGGAATGGATCGAGGAAATTAATAAAGCGGCCAACCGACCGCTGAATACTGGATTTTTCTATGATACGCCGGACCATGAGGATCATATTTATGAACCGGAAGAGAAGGCGGTGCCTTATGATTTCGCGGGATTGGTGATGGAATATGACGAACACTCGGGAACGGCCGTCATCCAGCAGCGGAACCACTTTAAGCCGGGGGATCAAATCGAATTTTTCGGGCCGGAAGGGACCTTCTTTAAGCAGACGGTTGGGCCTATCCAGGATGAGAATGGAAGCGAACTGGATGCAGCTCGCCATCCCCTTCAGCTTATTCGCATGAAGGTGGATCAGCCGGTGCGTCATTTTGATATGATGCGAAAACGCAAAGGATAATAAAATATAGTTCTTAAGAACTACACAATTGAGAATCCGGGTCTGTGGATGGACCTTGGATTCTTTTTGTTTACAAAAAAATTAGGATTTAAGAATTATTTTTTTGCGAAAACCCAAAGGAAAACACCCCCAATTGTCGAAATAAAGAGTAACGAATACGTTTCAGGGGATTGGACCGACGTATTAATAATATGATTGTGGTAGGTGAACAGCTAATGTCAGAAGTTGAGCAGCATGATAAGAAACCGAAAAAGGACAAGAAGCCCGGGGGAAACAAAGAGAAAAAGAAAACGCCTTCGGCATCATCAGGGATACATACTGCCAAGTCGTTCGTTTCCAACATGGGAACGGCCATAAGCCGGATGCCGATGAACCCGGCAAAATCCGTCGGAATCCGGTTGTTCCTGATCTTTTTGTCAGCCATTGTATTTTTTGTGATCGTCCTGGGGTATCTGTCTTACAACAAGGCAAAGGACACGATTGAGAAGAATGCTGCGAACGGCAATCAGCAGACGATTATCCAAACCTCCGAGAAAATCGACATCATTCTGGATAAGTACGAGAATGCCGGCAGACAAATCTTCTATGACATTGAATTGCAGAAATTGTTGTCCGAGTACACGGATAAGAAGTTAAGCGAGTACGATGCGTTTACGGTAGAGCGGACCATCCGCGATAAACTATCCAATCAGATTACGTCGGACTCGGCCATCAGAGCCATTTATTTGATCCCTTCCAAGGGAGAGAAGATCATATCCGCAGGACAATCCTCGGAATCCTCCAAAACCGTCCTTGAGCAAAGCTGGTATGCCGAACTGAAGGAAGGCGACAAGAAGATTATGTGGCTGCCAACGATGCAGAACAGCGGTGCTCCGTATTTCACGATTGCCCGCTCCTTGGGTTCCATGAACGACCTGACGTCTACGTATGTCGTCATGTTTGAACTGAACGCCTCGGTGCTGGATGCCCAGCTGAAGGGAATTAACCTTGGCGAGAACGGTCAACTGCAATTGATCAGTCCGGAAGGCATCGTTGTTTCCTCCAGCGATTCCTCCATCGTGGGTTCGGAAACCGCTTGGACGTTTGCGAAAGAGTTTCCGGCCGACACCAAAACGGATGACGTAAGAACGAAGGATGAGGAAGGAAGAAATGTACTGGCGGTTTACAATACGCTGAGCACGAACGATTGGAAGCTCGTAGGCTCTGTCCAAACGAGCGAGCTCACGAAGGATGCCTCCAGCATACTGGTCATCACGCTGATCGTGGCTGCGATCGACGTTATTTTTGCCATTCTGATCGGTATTTGGATGGTAAGAATGATTGCCCGTCCGATAGGCAAGCTGAACCTGCTGATGAAGGAAGGCGCTAAAGGGAATTTGAATGTTCGTACAGACCATAAGAGCCAGGACGAAATCGGTCAGCTCTCGGCCAGCTTCAACGATATGATGGAGCAGATTACCGGACTCGTGCAGCAAACGAGCAATACCGCCCAGGAAGTGCTTCGAACGGCTGCAGAATTAAGCGATGCCTCAAAGAAGACTGCGATTTCGGCCAAAGAAATTGCCGTGGCTACCGAGGAAATTGCGAACGGAGCCAGCAGTCTGGCAGTTGAAGCAGAGCGCGGCAGCGATCTGACCAACAACATCTCGAAGCAGATGCAAATCGTTGTTACGGCTAACGAAGAGATGGGCAAATCGGCCCGTCACGTAGAAAGCTCCAGTGAGCTGGGAACGAAGCATTTGAGCGACTTGCTGGATAAGACCCATCAGACCGAGGATATGACCCGCTCGATGATGCATAAGGTTGATGGCTTGAAGGAAACGACATCTTCGGTTGCCAAAGTGCTTGATGTGCTTCAGAACATCACTAAGCAAACGAACATCCTCTCCTTGAATGCAACGATCGAAGCGGCCCGTGCCGGAGCAGCCGGTAAAGGCTTCATGGTCGTGGCCGATGAAATCCGCCAGTTGGCAGACCAATCCAGGCAATCCATCGATATGGTCAGCCAAATTACGGACCGCATCATGGCCGAGATGAACGAAACCGTGCAGGTACTGCTCGATGCGAACCCGCTCTTCAAGGGTCAGATGGATGCCGTTAAGGAAACGAACGATATCTTCGTATCCGTTCAACAGCAGATGGTAGAATTTATCGATCGCTTGGATTCCGTCACGCATTCGATTGATGAGTTGAATGAATCTCAAAATGTACTTTCGGAAGCGATGAGCAATGTGAGCGCGGTAGCCGAAGAGTCCTCCGCAACTTCGGAAGAGGTGGCTTCTCTCTCCACAGAGCAGCAAAGCGTCAGCAGTCAGCTGGTCAATCTGTCAACACAGCTTGAGAATGTATCGAATGAGCTGAAAGAGACCTTGTCTCGTTTTAGATTATAGAAAGTTGTTTCATAGGCTGTTCCATCCGTTAAGCGGGTAGGAGCAGCCTTTTTTCTGTTACGGATAAAAATGGATTTCAGAGGGTATCATAACGGAGAATATGGTTGAAGGAGTCGAGGTCACATGAAGACGAAGCAGCCTGGCCAAACGCCTGAATTCCTGTCAACGCACCTAAAGGAAAACCTGGAAACATTAAGTCTGTTGCTCAATGACCCCAGCGACCTCACCACCAAAGTGCTTCAGGTTGGGGGCGTTTCATATACCTCAGCCATTGTCAGCTTGGAAGGATTATCCGATCAGTTGTTGATTAAGGAGCAGATTATCCAGCCGATTCAGCATAACCCGGAGCAAAACGCGTCATCCATGAAGGATGTGCGGCATGTTCTCCATGAAATCGAGAATCGGATGATATCCCTGCAGATCACCAACCGAACGAGACGCTGGGATGAAGTCATTCCGGTCATTCTTTCGGGCGATACGATTCTTATGCTGGAGGGTACGGATGAGGTCCTGCTGATCAAAACCCGCAAATGGCCGGGACGGAGCATTGAGGAACCTCAAACCGAAGCGCTGGTGCGCGGCCCGAGAGTAGGATTTACGGAAAGCATCTACACCAACATCTCCCTGCTGCGAAGACATATTCGCGAGCCCAATCTGACGATCGACCCCCATACCATCGGCAGGCGATCGAACCAGTCGCTTGCGGTCGTCTATATTAAAGGATTGACGAATCCGGAGCTGATCAAGAAGTCAACCGCCGGCTGAAGTCGCTGGATCTCGACTATGCCCCTGAATCCGGAACGGTGGAGCAATGGATCGAGGACAGCTTTTTATCGCCGTTTCCCCAGATCCTCAATACCGAGCGACCGGATAAAGTCACTTCCGCCCTGCTGCAGGGAAAAGTAGCGATTTTGCTGGACGGTACCCCTTTTGTGCTTCTGCTTCCGTTTACTTTCATTTCCCTGTTACATTCCCCGGAGGATTATTACGAACGATGGAGCATTGGTTCGCTGATACGTTTGCTGCGTCTTGTGGCCATCGGAATTACCTTGTTTCTTCCCGCGCTGTATATTGCCATCCTGTCTTTCCATCCCGGCATGATCCCGTTTAAGCTCGTATTCTCGATTGCTGCTTCACGGGAAGGGGTGCCCTTTCCTGCAGTGATCGAAGCCTTACTGATGGAAGTTACACTGGAATTGCTGCGCGAAGCGGGAATTCGCCTGCCGAAACCGATAGGTCAAACGATCGGTATTGTGGGAGGACTTGTGATCGGGGAGGCTGCGGTTCAGGCGGGGATCGTGAGCCCGATTATGGTCATCATCGTGGCACTGACAGCAATATCCTCCTTTGCCATTCCGTCTTACAGCGCAGGCATTTCTTTTCGAATGCTGCGCTTTGCGATCATGATTGCTGCAAGCTTTTTGGGACTGTATGGGATCGTGCTGACCTTTATCATGATCTGTATCCACTTGATGAGGCTGCATAGTTTCGGAATCCCGTATCTGAGTCCCATTGCCCCCTCTGTTCAGCACGATTGGAAGGATATGTTTATCCGCGTGCCGGTGACTTGGCTTACGCTCAGACCTTTATTTATGAAGCCCCAGGATATCCATCGGGCAAAAAAGCGGTGATTCGTAATGAACCTTAACCAACGAAGCAGTCAAACAATCGGCAGAAAAGAGATTGTCTACTCTGTCAGCAATATGATGATTGGACTCGGAATCCTCACGCTCCCCCATACGATTGCGAAGAAGACCCAGTTCTCGGATGGCTGGATGCCGATCATTCTGGGCGGCATGATCGCATTTGTATTTGCTTGGGCCATCGGCGTATTGGCTTCGAGGTTTCCCGGTAAAAACTATCATGCAATGGCCTCGATGATTTTGAGCCGAAAAGCAGCCCATGTGTTGACGCTGTTAATGAGTCTCTACTTTTTGTTATTTGTCAGTTATCAAGTGCGCGGCGTTTCTACGATAACGAGGCTGTATTTATTCGATAACACGCCGGAGGAAATCATCGGACTGGTTTACTTGCTGGTATTAATCTATGCCGTTGCCGGTCCAAGCATCGCTTTGGTGCGCTTGAACCTGATTTTCTTTCCCATCGTTGTCACGATTTTGCTGCTGATCGTCCTCTTGAATCTTGGAAGCTTAAACATGCACTTTCTGCTGCCTGTGTTTAAAACCGATTGGAGAAGAATCGTTGCCTCTTCGAAGGATACGGTATTCTCCTACCTCGGACTGGAGATCATGCTGTTCTACAACATCTATGTCGCTAGGAAAAGCAAGCTTCCAGGCTCTATCTTACGCGGGCTGATGATACCGATCTGCATATACTTTGTTGTTTTTGTGTTTGTCATTGGTGTTTTTGGACCGATGGTGGTTTCCAATACGCTGTATCCGTTAGCCGAATTGGCCAAAGAGGTTGAAGTTCCGGGAGGAATATTCGAACGGTTTGAATTTTTCTTTTTGTCATCTGGTTGATGACGTTGTTCAGCACGAATGCGATGGCGTTTGACGTGGCTTTATTGGCGCTGGAATCCGTATTCCCTAAACATCGAAGATTTACGATGATCCTTGTTCTTGGACCGGTACTGTTCATCCTCGGTTTATTGCCGAGCTCGCTCCGAGAACTCAACGTATTTGCCGAATGGATCAGTTATATGGGGGTCGGATTCGCATGGGTGCTTCCGGCACTGCTGCTCTTGATCGCTAAAGTTCGGGGGGTGAAGGGGGATGGCTAGAAAACTCCGGATGTTCCTGGCGCTCATGCTGTTATGGCCGACAGCCGGCTGCTGGGACCGCATCGAAATCGAGGAGCGCGGATTTGTAGTCGGCACGGCTCTTGACGCGGCAGAGGAAGGACAAATTAAGCTTACGTTTCAAATTGTCGTGCCTACGCAGATGAAAGGCTCCAGCGGCCAAAAGAGTGAGGGAGGGAGCCCTTTTATCAATCTGTCCTCGACCGCGAGCAGCGTATTCAAAGCCGCGAGGAAGATGTCGAATGAGATCAGCCGCTCTCCTTACCTGGCTCATAATCAAGTGATCATTATCTCTGAAGCGCTGGCCGGAACGGAGCACATAGGCGATGTACTGGATTTGTTTGTCCGGGATCCGGAGAACCGGCGAGCTTCCAATATTATGGTCGCTGAGGGAGAGGCAAGCAAAATCCTGGAAATCCATTCAAAGATTGAAACCTTGCCCGTGCAGTACATTCGTTCGACGCAAGAAAATAAGGACAAAAGCGAATCCATCACGCCTCCAACGAATATGGGGGAACTGCATCATTTCCTGTTGTCCAAGTCGAGTTATGCGCTGCCCCGGGTATCGATCACGCAAGACGACAGAGTATCCACCAGCGGCGCGGCTGTGTTTAACGGCGAGAACTACAGGTTCATGGGATTCCTGGACAACGATGAAACCACGGGCCGGAACATGATGCAGGGAACGGTAAAAACCGCATCCCTGGAACTGGTCGTTCACGGCAAACAGCTCGTTTATGAAGTCAGGGAATTCAACCGGATCATTCGAGTCCATCTGGACGATCGCGGACTTCCCGAGTTTGACGTTGAAATTTCGGTCAGAGGCAATATTGGGGAAGCTGAGCTGGATGAGAGCGAAATCGTTCGCGAACTAAACGGGGAGATCAAACGCAAGGCGGAGGAACGGATCAAGGAAATCGCAATGGATGTCATTCAAAAAGCCCAGAACGATTATAAATCGGACTTTTTGGGCTTCTGGAAGAAATGCCAAGAGCAGGAGTACGAAACTTGGAACCGTTACAAGGACGACTGGGACCGAGGTCAAAACATTTTTTCGCAATGCAAGATCCATGTGCACGCAGACGCAAGAGTCCGAACCATTGGAACCATTACCGGGACGGAATAAGAAAGGAAGGCAGGTTGATGGAATTCATGGATCTTCGCTACGATATTTTGTTAAATCCGCTTGTCGTGATTGGTATACTGCTGCTCATCATCGTACCGTTGACCTTATTCCAAACGAACCGGTATCTGCACAAATACGGGGATCCGCCCTGGAAGCAGCCGGAGAAACCGGATGATGGTGCAGAGTGAAGCGAACATGATTGAGTCAGGTTCCATATGGAAATAATGAGGAAACAAAGACTCAATTGGAGGACGGAACCATGAGGCTAATCCGCAATAAACGAATTACATACGGATGGCTGATTTTGACGGTACTGATTGCTATTTTGACGATGCGCCTTGCCTGGGTGCAGCTCGTGATGAAGCATCAACGGGTCCCCGGAAGCCGGCATACAATGGTGGAGGCATCGCTTATCCAGCGGGAACGGGGCATCGTGCTGGATTCGGGCCGCGGACATTTTACGGATCGCAACGGAAAACCGCTCACAGGCAATTTGATCTGGACAGCCGTATTGTTTCCGGCCGGCGAGAAGGAACTGAGGAACGCCCATCATCAGGTTGCCAAGCTGGCCCGCATCCTGGGAACGGACACGAATCAGTTGCTGCAAATCTGGGGCAAGCTAAAGGAGCCGCAGCTGTGGCATGGAGCGGATTCCCGCATTCCGCGTTCCTTGTCCAAGGAGCAGATCGAGCAGATTCGCGAGCTTGAGCTCCCCAAACTCAAGGTTCTTCCTTATGAGCAGCGGTACGGTAACCGCCAATCGGGCATGCAGTGGCTTGGTTTTGTATCCGGCCAGCGTAAGGAAAGCCTGTTCTTTCAGGATTATCCGGAGATTTCGGGAACCAGCGGCCTGGAGAAGACGATGGATTCGCTGATCCGGGGTGAAGGACCTACGGTCGTCTATTTTCCGGTAAACAGCACGAATGAAGTGATTCAGGATATGAAGCCGATGGTGAAGGCGCCGGACAATCGGTACTATCCGTTACGGGTATCCACAACGATCGATATCGACATTCAGCGGGGGATCGAGGCCATCACGGAAAAAGCGGGCATGAAAGAAGGGGCGGTTGTCGTGCTGGATGCACGCAATGCCGATATCTTGGCGATGGTATCCAAACCGTTTTACAATCCGGAGCAGATACATCCGAAAGACGGTCAGTGGGAGAATCGCGGATTGAAAGCGGCCACGCCAGGCTCCGTGTTCAAGCTTGTCACGGCAGCGGCTATTTTGGAGAATGGTCTCAGCTCGCCAAACGAACATTTTCATTGCGATGGGGAATACGGCAAGTTCGGATTGTCCTGCTGGAAAAAGGGCGGGCATGGAACGATTGATCTGCGCGAGGGCTTTGCGGAATCCTGCAACGTCGTATTTGCCACGCTTGCGGAAAGATTAACCCCACAGCAAATAATCTCAGCGGCATCCGCGCTGGGCTTTGGTCAAAGCGTAGGCTGGCAATCACAGCAGTTTTTAGGGCTTCGCTCATTTGCACCGTTGGATCATGAAGAGAAGGGGACGGTCTTTTCCGGCTCCGCGGATGCCTCCGATGCAGGCGTAAGAGTGCAGACAGGCATAGGCCAAAGAGACGCTGCCGTATCTCCGCTCCAAGCCGCCAATGCGATGGTGACGCTGCTTCATGGCGGGGTGAAGACCAAGCCGCGTATTGTGAAGCAGATTCGGTACGCGAACGGCCAGTTGCTTCAGGATACGAATCCGCTGTACGAACGCCCGGCAGGAAACGGTATTTCCCGGGAAACCTCTTCGATCCTGCTCGAATGGATGGAGGATGTCGTTCAAGAGGGAACAGGAAGCGCTTTGAATCATCGCAAATGGACCCTTGCAGGCAAATCGGGAACCGCTCAGGTCAAAGTAAAGGGCCGCGCCCGAAACAACCAGTGGTTTGTCGGGTACGGCCCGGTAGAGAAGCCACTTTATGCGGTGGCAGTATTGGTGGAGAATCGGAGCACGAACAGCAGCAATCAGGCAACCGAAATATTCGGTCAGGTCTCCGATTTCTTGGCCTCGGTTGAAGCGGGCTCCGGCTCCGCGTAAGAGCGGGACATATCCCAAGGGGACACATCGAATTCTTCGCTCGGCAGATGGATCCACTGCTTCAGATATCCCTGCGCAAGCAATTCCTTGATGAGAATCAGCAGGATGGGAGCCAGAATCAAACCGGCAACCCCAAATATCGACAGGGAGATCATCATAAAGGACAGCATCAGAAAGGCGGAGGATACGCCGATCGAGTTTCCCGTAATTTTAGGCTCAAGCAGCTGTCTGGAAATGACCACAACGGCAAGCAGAACGATCAAGCCGATTGCAAGCCCGGTGTTGCCTACAATGAACAAATAGGTGATCCACGGAATAAGAATAACGGGAACCCCAAGCAGTGGCAATACATCGAATACGGCGCAGATAAGCGCGACGGACAGGGAATTGCCCGTACCTAATATCAAGAGTCCTATGTATACAATGACAAAGGTGATGCTGACCAGCTTCATCTGGGCTTTAATATAAGAGCCGATTGCCTTGAATACATTGTCCTTCAGGAAAACGAAAGCCGTCTTAAGCGTCTTCGGCGTCTTGTCCTTGGCGATTCTCCGCCAGCTGCCGATTTCCGTGCTCAGGAAGAAAGCGAGGATAATCGCAACCCCGAAATTCGCGATGAACGAGGAGAACGACCCCATGAATCCAACGATGTAACGGAAGAACGACTCGGCAGCGCCCTGGGCAAAGGTGGTAATGTCTTGGAAGTAACCGTTCAGGCGGTCCGTCAGATCCGGCGGCAGCGCGTCGAGCTTCGTCTGCAGGAACATCAGGGTTTCCGAGAAATGTTTCTGGATCGTTTGGGTGTAAGCCGGCAAATTGTCCTGCAGGTTCATGAATTGCGATACGATGAGCGCTCCGGCTCCAAACAGGATGCCAAGGATGACGAGCAGGAAGAGCAGAACGGATATCGCGGCGGCGAAGGGCTTCGGAAGCCCCCTGCGGTGCAGGAATTTGGAGAAAGGCTCAATTATCAGGAAAACGAGGAAAGATAAAAACACCGGAGCCGCAATCTGGTAAAGCTTGCTGAATATGAGCATGATCAAGTAAACCGTAAGCACGATTAAACCTATATCGAAGGCGGTTCTCCAATATTTTTTATACAAGGGAAGCATAGTGGGATATCGGCTCCTTTATACTTTATTGATAGATATCATTGTACACGATTTGCGAAAAAAAAGCCTATTTCTTTAAGTGCTATGATAAAATAATAATAGTGTCTTTCATTAGAAAAAGAAATAAAAAGCGGGGAGTTAGCATGCAAACGTTACTGCTATGGTTGTTTTACCTTTCATCTTTTTATGCATTCATTCCCGGCATCCTGACCCGGATATTCGGATTTCGAGTATTTCGCAGGGGAACAGGCTTGGAAGACTTCGCCTTAACCTTTGATGATGGTCCTGATCCGTTCTATACACCAAGACTGCTGGATCTATTGAAGCGGTATAATATGAAAGCGACTTTTTTTCTGGTCGGTTCCCATGCCGAGAAGCATCCGGAGGTCGTCAAACGCATTCATAGCGAGGGTCATCTGATCGGGATTCACAACTATGTTCACAAGAGCAATTGGTTAATGCGACCCGTGACCGTCCGCAAGCAAGTCAAACGCACGGACGATATCATCTACGCCATAACCGGCGAGCGCTCGAGATATTACAGACCGCCTTGGGGAATCGTGAATCTATTCGATTTTGCCAAGAATACCGGCTGCCGCATCATCTTATGGTCCTCGATGTTTAATGATTGGCGAAGCAAGATCGGCGCTGACAAGCTGACTCAGCGTATGCTGGCCAAGCTGAACGGCGGCGAGGTTATGCTCCTCCATGACTGCGGTACGACGATGGGAGCGAACCCCGATGCGCCGGAGCAAATGCTGATTGCCTTGGAACGCGTACTGAAAGTCGCAGAGCAGAAGGGAATGAGAAGCATCCGAATCGACGACATGATGGCTAAGGAAAGCAAAGCGAAAGCGAAGAAGCTGTCTCCTCTCAAGCGGTTGATCGTCTCGTTGTGGCTCTTGTGGGAAAAAGCATTTCATGCGGTGTTCGCGCTTGAAACGGTTAATCCGGAGGATCCGATGCTGCATTTCCGAAAGCGTGCTTTCACCGGCAAAACGGTCGTGATGGAAGACGGCAGCCGGCTTGAGAAGGGAGACCAGGTGCTCGAGCTCCACTTTGACAACAAAAAATTGTTCGAGATCGGCAGCCGCTCCCGCTCGGAAGTGCAGCTTGCCATCAAAATGATTCGTGCCGTGCAGAAGGATTTGCCTTCTCTGGCGAACATGGTGCTGGACCGGCCCGAGTTTAAGGATATCAAAGGGTTGTATGCCGTAACCATGATTTCGCGTGGCCCCGAGCAATTCGGATTCCATGTGATGGATTTGCCTCGGGGGCTGTTCGCAAGCTCGTCCAGACTGTATCTGAAACTGCTGCTCAGCGTCATTCACCCGAAAGGGCAGGCCCGCCTGAAGGAGGGCACCCAGATGATGGAGCCGAAAATGCTCGTCATGCCGGTGGATGTTCTGATCGGACGTTATGCGGAGAAGAAAACGCAGGTTTTGCCTCCATCGGAGGAACAGCAGGAAGTTCAACAGGAGCATGCGGGTGATCTGGCGGTTGCCAGTGTCTCGCAAGGCATGTAGTTCATCGAATCGATGGTTTCCGCTATTATGCATGGATTATCTCTTAGATGGTTTTGGTTATAAAAAAGGGGTTATCCCCGCAGGCTGCTGCAAATGCCTGCGCGGGATAACCCCTTTGCTTTATTAAGGATTAGATTTTCAATACGCCGCCAGAGCTGGCGTTGGTCACAAGCTTCGAGTAGCGGGCAAGGTAACCGGTTTTCACTTTCGGTTCGAACTCAACCCATTTGCTGCGGCGTACAGCCATTTCCTCTTCGGAAACGTCCAGCAATTGAATCGTCCGTTTATTCAGGTCCAGCTCGATGATATCCCCGTCTTCAACGAAAGCGATAGGTCCGCCTTCAGCCGCTTCCGGCGAGATGTGTCCGATGCTGATGCCGCGGGAAGCGCCGGAGAAGCGTCCGTCCGTGATCAGACCGACTTTGGCTCCAAGCCCCATGCCTGCAATCTGCGAGGTCGGCGCCAGCATTTCCGGCATGCCCGGTCCGCCCTTCGGCCCTTCATATCGAATGACAACCACATGGCCTTCCTTGACCTTGCCGTTGGCAATGCCGCTTAGCGCCTCGTCCTGGGAGTCAAAGCAGATGGCAGGTCCTTTATGGTATCCGCCAACCGACGGATCGACGGCACCGACTTTGATGATGGATCCTTCAGGAGCCAGATTGCCGTACAGTACCGCGAGTCCGCCGCGCTCGGAATACGGGGAATCGATCGGATGGATGACGTTCTCATCCTGGATTTCGCAGCCCTCTACGTTCTCGGCCAGCGTTTTGCCGGTTACGGTAATGCAATCCCCGTGCAGTGCGCCGGGCTTCTTCAGAAGCTCGTGCAGAACCGCGCTTACTCCGCCTGCCAAATGCACATCCTCGATGAAGTAATCCGAAGCCGGAGCCAGCTTGGAGATGTGAGGAACGCGGTCAGCGACTTCGTTGATCCGCTCCAGCGGGTAATCAAGGCCGGCTTCTTGGGCAAGCGCCAATGTATGAAGCACCGTGTTGGTGGAGCCGCCCATCGCCATATCGAGCGCAAACGCATTGTCGATAGCTTCCAGGGTTACGATGTCACGCGGCTTCAGGTCCATTTTGACAAGTTCCATCAATTGTTTGGCCGATTGTTTAACAAACTCTCTGCGCTCTTCGGCGATGGCAAGAATGGTGCCGTTGCCCGGCAGAGCCAGACCCAGCGCTTCGGCGAGGCAGTTCATGGAGTTGGCGGTGAACATGCCGGAACAGGATCCGCAGGTTGGACATCCGTATTGTTCCAATTCCAGGAGCTCATCGTCATTGATTTTGCCGACCTGGTGAGCGCCGACGCCTTCGAATACGGAAGTCAGGGACAATTTGCGGCCTTTGCTGTCCACGCCGGCCTTCATCGGTCCGCCGCTGACAAACACCGTCGGGATGTTAACGCGCAGGGCGCCCATCAGCATGCCGGGCGTAATTTTGTCGCAGTTCGGGATACACACCATGCCGTCGAACCAGTGGGCGGATACAACGGTTTCCAGGGAATCCGCAATGATCTCGCGGCTTGGCAGCGAGTAGCGCATGCCGATATGTCCCATGGCAATTCCGTCATCCACGCCGATGGTGTTGAACTCGAACGGAACGCCGCCGGCTTCACGGATCGCATCCTTCACGATCTTGCCGAATTCCTGAAGATGCACGTGACCCGGAACGATATCGATGTAAGAGTTGCACACGGCGATGAACGGTTTGCCGAAATCCTCTTCCTTAACGCCTGCTGCACGCAGCAAGCTGCGGTGCGGCGCGCGGTCAAAGCCTTTCTTGATCATGTCTGAACGCATTTTTTTGGTTGTCATGATGTCGATTTCCCCCCAGATCTATTTTAAAATTGTTACGCTTTAGCGCGGTCTTCCGGCAAAGCAGCCGGGTACCTGTAAACAGCGAATAGGTTTTAAATGAGTCTATCACAAAAAGGTAGGTTTTTCTACATGATATTAATAGGAAGCGATGGAAGGAAGCCTGTCGTGAAGGCCAAGAAAAAGCCTGTCCCCCTTGGTCGGGAACAGGCTTCCTACTGAAAAGATATGCTATTTCTTGCCGCCTTTGCGGCCAATTTCCTGATAGAATTCGCGATTATGATTCCGCGAGGTGGCTTCGCCGCCCTTTTGACCGATTTCCTGGTAAAACTCGCGGCTATGGTTTTTGGACGTCGCTTTGCCGCCTTTTTTGCCGATTTCCTGATAGAATTCGCGGCTGTGTTTTTTGGCGGTGGCTTCGCCGCCAAGACGTCCGGCTTCTTCGCGGGTCATCTTTCGATTGCTGCTGGTGGCCATGAACAAATCACTCCTTTACCGTCGTATTTGCTATGCGTATATGTTACTTACCACGGTCCATTTGTCATGAATCAAAACATTCGACTAAAGATTGGTAAATTTTCAAGTCGGAGCGATTTCTTGATCCCATGCGCCAATAACGCTTAAATCAGAGTTTATTTCATGGTTTAATAAGAGTATGATCAAGAATAGGATAGGGAGGTTTTGAACCATTGCCGTTTGTTCAACTGAAAGAACGAACCGTTCCCTGCCAAGGGATCTTGTTTGATAAAGACGGTACGCTGCTTCATTTCATGGCGCTGTGGGGAGGATGGGCCGATTATGTGCTCGAGTTCATGGAGGAACGGCTGGAGCTGATGGGATCCGGCTTTACGCTGCCGAAAGAGAAGGTGCTTGGGACCAAGCACGATGCCGGCGGACGCGTATCGGGGTATGATCTGCGGGGTCCGCTCGCCATGGGCACCGTGGAGGAGACGAACGGGCTTCTGGCCTGGCAATTGTACGCAGCCGGGATGCCATGGAACGAGGCGATTGTGCAGGTCCATCAGATTACGAAAAATGCCATGTACGAAGTCCGTCAGCGAAAGCCGGCATTCCCGATGCCCGGACTGGAACATTTTCTGGAAAAATGCAGCTTGGCCTCCGTGAAGATGGCAGTGGTGACTTCGGATCAAACCTCAGGTGCCGTGGAGCAGTTGGAATGGATGGGGCTTCGCTCGTACTTTACGGTCATTATGGGAAGAGATCAGGTTCGAAATGGCAAGCCGCACCCCGAAATGACCGAGGCTGCCTGCCGCCGGCTCGGGATCAAACCGGAGGAAGCGGTCGTCATCGGCGACAGCAACGCGGATATGCAGATGGCGAAGCAAGCAGGCGCTGCGCTGGCCGTAGGTTTAATGACGGATGAAGGGGAGCCGGCGCATCTGACAGATGCCGATGTTGTCATATCCGATTATAATGAATTAGACGTGCACAGGTAGACGTGTTATTTTAAGGGCTGTACGGAGGTGTATAAGAGTGGAGAACAGGGAAAAGATCGAGCAGTTGGCAACATGGATCGAAGCGAGCGACTACATTGTTTTTTTCGGAGGAGCGGGTACCTCCACCGAGAGCGGAATACCAGACTTCCGTTCGGCAGCCGGACTGTACCAGAGCGAGCACCAGTCTCCGTATCCGCCGGAGGTCATGCTCAGCCATACTTTTTTTATGCAGCATCCGGAAGTGTTTTACGACTTTTACCGGAGCAAGATGCTGCACCCGCTTGCGCAGCCGAACGGCTGTCACCGCCTATTGTCGAGACTCGAGCATGACGGGAAGCTAAAGGCGGTCATCACGCAGAATATCGATGGCCTGCATCAGTCGGCGGGATGTTCCGAGGTGCTGGAGCTTCACGGTTCCGTGCACCGCAATTATTGCATGGATTGCTCCCGATTCTACAGCCTTCAGGAGATTCTGGACATTAAGGAAATCGTCCCGCGCTGCAAGGATTGCGGGGGGCTGGTTCGGCCGGACGTCGTGCTGTATGAAGAGGAATTGGACCAGAACGTCATCATGCGCTCGATCCAGGAAATATCGACGGCCGACTTGTTGATTATTGGGGGGACTTCCCTGACGGTACACCCCGCCGCTAGTTTGATCTCCTATTTTCATGGAAGCAAGGTAGCTTTGCTGAATGCAGATCCAACCCCATACGATCATCGGGCAGGCCTCCTGATTGCGGATCGGATCGGTCAAGTCATGACGCAGGTGGATAAACTGATCAGCACGTGAGGGGACAAAAGGCGGCGTATTGCCGTACCTATCCCTGTAATCGTTTTCTTGTCAAAGGAAGACCAAACGCGATAAGATGGAATTTAGCAATGGACCTATTCACTTAGAGAGGCAGGGATTGCAAGTGACCTATGTGGCTAGCGAAGACCGCTATGAAGGAATGAAGTATAACCGCGTGGGGCGGTCCGGGCTTAAACTTCCCGCGATCTCCCTTGGATTATGGCATAATTTCGGTGGCGTCGACACGTACGAGAACGGGCGGAACATGATTACGCGCTCCTTCGATCTGGGCATCACCCACTTCGATCTGGCGAACAATTACGGACCTCCTGCAGGCTCTGCCGAGGAGACTTTCGGTAAAGTGCTTTCCAGAGACCTTAAGGCATATCGTGACGAAATCGTCGTTTCGTCCAAAGCCGGCTATTATATGTGGCCCGGTCCTTACGGCGATTTCGGATCGCGTAAATATCTGGTATCAAGCCTCGACCAGAGCTTGAAGCGAATGGGCCTGGACTATGTGGATATTTTCTATCATCATCGGATGGATCCGGAAACGCCGCTCGAGGAAACCATGACAGCGCTGGATCATCTCGTTCGTTCCGGCAAGGCGCTGTATGTCGGAGTCTCCAACTATTCGCCGGAGAAGACCCGGGAAGCGATATCGATCCTGAAAAACCTGGGTACCCCGCTGCTCATCCATCAACCGAGTTACTCCATGCTGGACCGTTGGGTGGAGAACGGATTGCTTGACGTCCTGGAAGAGAACGGGATCGGAAGCATCGCATTCACGCCGCTTGCCCAAGGGCTCTTGACGAACAAATATTTAAACGGCGTGCCTGTCGATTCCCGTGCCGCAAGCGCATCCGTGTTCCTGAACGAAAGCAATATCACGCCTGAGGTGCTGCGCAAGATCAGAGCCTTGAACCAAATCGCCCAAGCCCGGAACCAGAGTCTGGCTCAATTCGCGCTCGCCTGGGTTCTGCGCGGCGGCCGGGTGACGTCTGCCCTGATCGGAGCTAGCAAAGTAAGCCAGATTGAAGACAACGTGGCTGCCTTGAACAATCTGGAGTTCTCGAAGGAAGAGCTGGATCGGATCGAAGCGATTCTCAAAACGGAGAATGCATCTTCTTCGGAAGGATAGATGCTGGCGAAAACACGGTGGCATTGAAATAGATACATGACAAGGAGCGCCTTTAGGATGATAACCGACCTGAAGGGCGCTCCTTTTTTTTGCTAAGGGATGGCTTGGGCGCACTCTTTAAGTAAGCGCGGATGAAGAGATGATGTCCTTGCGGTACCGCGACGGGGATCTGCCGACGAGCCGCTTGAATTGGCGCGAGAAATAGAGCGGATCTGTCAGTCCGACCGATGCGGAAACCTGCTCAATGGACAAATCGGGACGTTCGCGCAGCAGCCGTTTGGATTGGTCGATTCTTAATTTAAGCAGATACGTGATCGGAGTCATGCCCGTTTCCTGCTTGAAGATCCGTGACAGGTATGCGCGGTTGTAGCCTAGGCTCGTACACATCTGTTCGATCGAGACGGGATGGGCGTATTGGGAAGCCATGTAACTGATCATCTGCTTCACCGTGCGCTGAACCTGGGGTTCTGACAGCGTCAATCGGGACGGCCGGTCGCTCTGATTCATGATCTCGGCCCAGATTAAATGCAGGTAACCGATGGCGGCCATGTGAGAGCTTTCTTCCCTTGATTGAAAATGGCCCTGGATGAGGGATACATAGCCGGGAATGGGGTTGTTCTCCACAAGGTGGAGGACAGGCTTTTCGGGCGTGAGCCCCAAACGGGATATCTCATCATCGGCGTGTTCTCCGTCAAAGGCGACCCAGCGGTAACGCCACGGCTGGCTCGCATCGGATACATAGCTGACAATCTGGCCGGGATGAATCAGGAAGCAATCGCCGGGCCCGAGCTGGTATCTGTCGGTTTCGGTCCGAAATACGCCATGGCCCGATTCGATGATGTGCAAGAGGTAATGATCGAATATTTTGGGCCCCAACGCATGCTCCGGAAGGGTCTGGCTCTCGCCGGCGAATCGCACGTGGAGCCAGCCGCCGCCTTGCTGTGCTGGGTTGGAAGCAACAGAATAGGTTGGTTTCATCATTCATTTTCCTTTACAATGAGTTTGGGAAAAAGAGGAACTATAGGGATTTCGTGATCATGAATTTATTGTACCTCCATAAGTCACATAAATCCATATGTATCACACAAGATTTCATTATCGGTAAACGAGATTTCCATTATACTGAAGACAGTAAAACTACCATATGTACAGGATGGAGTGATAGGCAGTGACGACGCAACAGCTTATGGAAAGATTTATGGACAAGCACGGTGAGAGCCAGCATAAGGTTCGCATATTTAATGCGCCGGGGCGCGTGAACCTGATCGGGGAGCATCTGGATTACAACGGGGGCTATGTGCTTCCGGCAGCCCTGGAGTTTGGCACAACCTTGATCATCCGGCCGCGTGACGATAACAAGGTGAGCTTTTCATCCACCAATATCCCCTATGAATTAACGATCAGTCTGGACGAGGATTATGGCTGCAAAATCGATCAATGGACGGATTACCCGGTCGGCGTCATTACCGAGCTGAATAAAATCGGCTGCGGGCTCAGCAGCGGCTATGACCTGCTGTACCACGGGGATATCCCGAACGGGGCAGGCCTCTCGTCCTCAGCGTCCATCGAAGTGGTCACGGCTTACGCCTTCTTGAAGATGGAGGGCAAGGAGACGGATACGGTGGAGATCGCAAAGCTTTCGCAGCGGGTGGAAAACCTGTTCGTCGGCGTCAACTCCGGCATCATGGATCAATTCGCCGTAGCCAACGGCAAGCAGGATCATGCCATTCTGTTAATGTGCGATACGCTGGAGTATGAGCTGGTGCCTTTCCGGACCGGAGCATACAAAATCGTGATTTCGAATACCAACAAACGGCGCGGACTCGTCGATTCCAAATATAATGAACGCCGCAGCGAATGCGACCGCGCTTTGGAAATTTTGCAAAAGGAGCTCCCGGCGTTATCGTATCTCGCCCAGCTGAATCCGGATCAATTCGCGACCTTGCGGGACAGCATCCAGGATGAGACCGTCAGAAGACGCGCCCAGCATGTCGTCGAGGAGAACCAGCGCGTGCTTGATTCCGTGAAGGCTCTGAAAGAGGGGAATCTGGAAGTTTTCGGACAGTACATGAATCAGTCCCATGACTCTTTGCGTTATCTGTACGAAGTCACGGGCGACGAGTTGGATGCTCTGGTGGAAGAAGCCCAGCGGATTCCGGGTACGCTCGGTTCCAGAATGACGGGAGCCGGCTTTGGCGGCTGCACGGTATCCCTCGTGCACGAGGACGCGGTGGAACGTTTCATCACGGAAGTGGGACAGCAATATGAGGCCAGAACGGGACTGAAGGCGGATTTCTACGTATGCGGCGTAGGTCAAGGCGTGCATGAAGTAAAGGAGGGCGAATAATATGGCTATTTTAGTGACCGGCGGAGCAGGTTATATCGGTTCACATACCGTGGCGGAGCTGCTGGAGCAAGGGGAAGACGTTGTAGTCATCGACAGCCTGGAGACGGGTCATCGCGAAGCGCTGCTGGGCGGAAAGCTGTATGTCGGCGATCTGCGCGACAAGGCGCTGCTGAAGCAGCTGTTCTCGGACAACGATATTGATGCCGTTATCCATTTTGCCGCGAATTCTCTGGTCGGCGAGAGCATGAAGGATCCGGTGAAATATTACGATAACAACGTGTACGGCACGCTGTGCCTGCTGGAAGCCATGAATGAGGCTGGCGTTCGAAAGATCGTCTTCTCTTCAACGGCCGCGACCTACGGTGAGCCCGAGAAGGTGCCGATCGAGGAAACGGACCGGACCCAGCCGACGAACGTGTACGGGGAAACCAAGCTGATGATGGAACGGATGATGTCCTGGTTCGATACCGTGCTCGGGGTGAAGTATGTCTCCCTTCGTTATTTCAACGCGGCCGGCTCGCATGCCAGCGGCAAGATCGGCGAGGATCACCGGCCGGAGAGCCACTTGATTCCGCTCGTTCTGCAAACCGCTTTGAAGCAGCGCGCCAGCATCTCGGTGTTTGGCGACGATTACGCAACTCCCGATGGCACGTGCGTCCGCGATTACATTCACGTCAGCGATCTGGCGAATGCGCATCTGCGCGCGGTTGAATACCTTCGTCGCGGCGAGTCCAGCAATGTGTTCAATCTCGGCAACGGACTCGGGTTCTCGGTCAAGGAAGTGATCGAGACATCGAAGCGGGTGACGGGTGCCGACATTCCGGTTGTCATGGAAGCCCGCCGTGCGGGTGACCCTGCGGTATTGGTGGCGTCTTCGGACAAAGCGCGCACGGTTCTCGGATGGACGCCGTCCAGAACGACGCTGGAGGAAATTATCGAGAGCGCATGGAAGTGGCACAGCAGTCGTCCGGACGGTTACGGCGACAATTAATCCAAGGGGGACGATGAACATGAATGCTGCAACATCAAGTACTCCCGAATCCAAGCAGGTTCTGCATGCCATTGAAATGCTGGTGCGCTTCGCGCTTCATAAAGGCCTGATCCAGGCAGCGGATGCGGATTACAGCCGCAACCTGCTGCTGGAGGATTTCGGGTTCAGCGAGCCGTACGGCGACGAAGTGAACGACCCGATGCCGGATGGGCCCCAGGCTATGCTCGACATCCTGATCGATTACGGTGCGGCGCATGGCATGATCCCGGAGAATACCGATACGTACCGGGATTTGCTGGACGCCAAAATCATGGGCCGCCTCATGGCAAGACCTTCGGAAGTAACCGCTCGGTTCCGGGCGGTAGAGCAGGAGCAGGGGATCATCGAGGCTACCCGGCAATTTTACAGCCTGTGCATCGACTCCAACTACATTCGGATGGATCGCGTAGCCAAAAACGAATACTGGCGGCATGCCAGCGCGTACGGCGATATTGAGATTACCATCAATCTATCCAAGCCGGAGAAAAGTCCGAAGGAAATCGCCATGGCCAAACTGCTGCCTCCGCCGATTTATCCGAAATGCCAGCTCTGCCGGGAGAACGTGGGTTATGCAGGCAGGGTCAATCACCCGGCACGGCAAAACCTGCGGATTATCCCGCTGGAGTTGAACGGTGAACCATGGTTCTTCCAATACTCGCCGTATGTTTACTATAACGAGCACTGCATCGTGTTCCACCACGATCACGTGCCGATGAAGCTGACCAAGGAGACGCTTGCCCGCCTCTTGAGTTTTGTTGATGCTTATCCGCATTATTTTCTCGGATCGAACGCGGATCTTCCGATTGTCGGGGGCTCCATTCTCACACATGATCATTTCCAGGGGGGGCGGCATACCTTCCCGATCCAGAAAGCGCCGAAGGTGGCCGGGTTTACGCACGGGGATTATCCGGGGGTATCCGTTGCCATCGTGAAATGGCCGATGTCGGTGATCCGCCTATCCTCAAGCGATCGGGATTCGCTGCTTGAATGCGCGAACGGCATTTACGAGGGCTGGAAAACCTACAGCGACCCTTCGGCAGACATCGAGGCCTTCAGCGAAGCGGACGGCGAACGGGTCCGCCATAATACGGTGACTCCGATTGCCCGCCGTAATGACGAGGGCATCTATGAGATGGATCTGGTTCTGCGGAACAATCGCACCAACGAGCAGCATCCGGAAGGGATCTTTCATCCTCATCGGGAGATGTTCCACATCAAGAAGGAAAACATCGGCTTGATCGAAGTGATGGGGCTGGCGATCCTGCCGGGCAGGCTCAAGGAAGAGCTGGATCAGATCGCCGAGATTCTGGCGGGGAACGAGGCACTGTATGCGGACAGCCAGGCCGCTGACCATCCGCTCGCCGTCCACGGCGACTGGATCGAGGAGCTGCGGGGCCGGGGCATAGCCGCATCCGATAAAGCCGGGGCCACCCAGCTGGTACGCCGGGAGGTCGGCAGCAAATTCACGACGATTTTGGAGCATGCCGGGGTATACAAACAGACGGCGGAAGGGCAGCAGGCATTTCAGCGATTCCTGAGCCATATGGGGTACGTCCCTGACAGCAGATAAATATTCTTGGATGGAAATATGATGTGTTGAAGCTAACGATAACTAGGATCATCATTCAAACAGCCGATCTTCCGAAAGAAGGACGGCTGTTTGTTTTGCTTAATGGGAATGGTATAGAATGAAAAAGCACGCATGAATGAATTAGATGCAAACCAGATGCGATGGAGGTAATGTGACATGAGACCTTTTGTTTTTCATAATCCGACTCAGTTGATTTTTGGCAAGGGCAAGCTGAGTGCTTTAAGCGGTGAAGTGGCCAAATACGGCCGGAACGTTTTGCTGGTGTACGGCGGCGGCAGCATCAAGCGCAGCGGCCTTTACGATCAGGTCATCGCCTTGCTGAAAGAAGCGAATGCGGTGGTGACGGAGCTTGCCGGGGTGGAACCGAACCCGCGCCTGTCAACGGTACATAAAGGAGTGGAGTTGTGCCGGGAGCATCACATCGACCTTATTTTGGCCGTTGGCGGCGGAAGCGTCCTCGACTGCTCCAAAGCGATTGCCGTAGGGGCCAAGTATGACGGAGATATGTGGGATTTCGTAGAGCGCAAAGCCGTACCGCAAGCGGGTCTGCCGCTTGGAACGGTGCTTACGATGGCCGCAACGGGATCGGAGATGAACGGCGGCTCCGTCATCACCAATGAAGTGACCCAAGAGAAGATGGGCTGGGGCAGCCCGCATGCTTATCCCGCCTTTTCGATCCTGGACCCTGTGCATACCTTCTCCCTTCCCCGGGATCAAACGGTGTACGGCATCGTGGATATCATGTCCCACGTACTGGAGCACTACTTCCATCAGGATACCAATACGCCGGTGCAGGACGGTTTCTGCGAAACGATTCTTCGAACCGTTATCGATACGGCGCCGAAGCTGGTTGAGGACCTGGAGAACTATGAGCACCGCGAGACGATCATGTACTGCGGTACGATGGCGCTGAACGGCATGATCAACATGGGAATGGCCGGCGACTGGGGAACCCATAACATCGAGCACGCGGTGTCTGCCGTATACGACATTCCGCACGGCGGCGGCCTGGCAATCCTGTTCCCGAACTGGATGAAATATAATCTGAACGCGGATCCTCAGCGCTTCAAGTCGCTTGCCGTGAATGTATTCGGTGTTGATGCTGCCGGGAAAAGCGATGAAGCGGCCGGACTGGAAGGAATCGAGGCGCTCCGCCGCTTCTGGACTTCCATCGGTGCGCCGAGCACGCTGGGAGATTACGATATCGACGACCGCGAGATCGGGTCCATGGCCGATAAAGCGATGCGCTTCGGTCCTTTTGGCAACTTCCGCAAGCTGCAGCGCGAGGACGTCGTTGAAATCTATCGGATGTCGTTATAGGGGTTGTCCTGTCGTTAGCTGACAAGGAATAAAAATGGTTTTAAAGCCTGCCGGTTCAAGCCGTGCAGGCTTTTTTGCTGGGGCGTCGAATATAGATATGAAGAGATTTTCATACGTTTGAGGCAAATAATTGAAACTTTAGCAAACATTTTGCCGTATTACTTGTTATACACAGTAAGGAATTCCAGAGGGGGCAATCAACATGGAAGCGTTATATTGGGGCTGTCTGATCGGGGGCGTGATCTTCGCCATCGTAACCGTGGTGCTAGGCGACATACTTAGCTCGGCGCTTGACGGATTGTTGGACTTTTTGTCAGTGGATTTTTTCAATCCGGTTGTGATCGCCGGGGGAATCACCGTATTCGGCGGGACCGGAATCATGCTGACGAAATACACGGAATTGGCGGCAGGTGCCCATGTAACGCTATCTGTCTTGGCGGCCATCGTCATTTCGATTCTCGTCTACTTCGGGTACGTGAAACCGATGGAGAACAGCGAGAACTCGACGGGCTTTTCCATCAAGGAGCTTGCGGGCAGGATCGGCGTTGTCACGGTGCCGCTACCTGCTGAAGGATTCGGGGAAGTGATGGTCAAGGTCGGGGCAGGCAACACGATGCACATTGCCTCAAGCTTTGATCGTCAAACGCTTCCGGCAGGTGTCCGCGTGGTGGTTGTCGACATTGTTGATGGCGTCCTGAGGGTGTCCGAACTGGAAGAACGAAAAGGAGAGGATTGATTCAATGCCAGAGTACTTAGTAATTCCGTCGATTGTTGTAGGCGTCATTGTCGTGTTAGGACTTGCGTTCTGGGCCCGCTACAAAACGGTGAGCCCGGATGAAGCGATGATTGTCACCGGTTCTTTTTTGGGAAGCAAAAATTTGTCGGAGGACGAATCCGGCCGCAAAATCAAAATCGTTCGCGGCGGCGGCGCTTTTATACTCCCCGTGTTTCAGCGCTCCGAATTCGTATCGCTCTTATCTCATAAACTGGATGTCATGACGCCTGAAGTGTACACGGAGCAAGGCGTGCCGGTTATGGCGGACGGGGTGGCCATCATTAAAGTGGGAAGCTCGATCGAAGATGTGGCGACCGCAGCCGAGCAATTCATGGGCAAGCCCATTGAAGCGCTGAAGGGTGAAGCCCAGGAGGTGCTGGAAGGCCATCTTCGTGCCATTCTCGGTTCCATGACAGTAGAGGAAGTATATCGTAACCGCGACAAGTTCGCGCAGGAAGTTCAGGGGGTCGCAGCAAGAGACCTGAAGAAGATGGGTCTGCAGATCGTTTCCTTTACCATTAAGGACGTTCGCGATAAACACGGATATCTGGAAGCGCTTGGTAAACCGCGGATCGCTACGGTCAAGCGGGATGCGGAGATTGCCGAAGCCGAAGCGATGCGGGATGCGCGGATTCAGAAGGCGCGCGCCGAAGAAGAAGGACAGAAGGCCGAGGTCGTACGCGATACCAATATCGCGGAAGCCGAGAAGGAACGGGAGCTGAAGGTCGCGTCCTTTAAGAAGGAGCAGGATACGGCGAAGGCCGAAGCGGACCAAGCTTATCATATTCAGGAAGCCCGAGCCAGACAAACGGTGGTTGAGGAGCAGATGAAGGTTGAGCTCGTTCGCAAGGAACGCGAAATCGACCTGCAGGAGAAAGAAATCATGGTTCGCGAGAAGCAGTATGACGCGGACGTGAAGAAAAAAGCCGAAGCGGATCGCTATGCCGTTGAGCAGGCTGCCGAAGCGGATAAGGCCCGGAAGATGCGCGAAGCGGATGCTGTGCAATACTCCATCGAAACGCAGGCCAAAGCGTCTGCCGAGCAGAAGCGCCTAGACGGTATGGCGGTTGCGGATGCCGAGCGCGCGAAAGGTACGGCCGAAGCCGAAGTCATCCGCCTGCGCGGTATTGCCGAAGCCGATGCCAAAGAGAAGCTGGCGGAAGCGTTCCAGAAGTTCGGCGAGGCTGCTGTGCTCGATATCATCGTGAAAATGCTGCCTGAGCTTGCCGGCAAGATTGCTCAGCCGATCTCGTCCATCGACAAGCTGACGGTTGTCGATACGGGAAAAGGCGAAGGAGCGGCTCGCGTGAGCAATTATGTAACCGAGCTGATGTCCACGGCGCCTGAGATGCTGAAGAGTGTGTCCGGGATTGACGTGGAGGATCTCATTAAGGGATTAACAACGAAAAAATCCGCCACGGCTCAAAAGCCGGTGTCCATCGAGCAGGAACTTGTACCGGTCCCTGTAGAGACAAGTGCCGCTAAGGAAGAGTAGATCAAGCCGCAAGCAGGGGCCGGAATACATGGTGGCAGGCAGCGGTACGGCACCTTGAAGACTTTGGCAACCACAAATGATTTTGCCGCGCTCTTATATTTCTGATAAGATATCCGAGTATACGCGTATGAATCAAAAAGAGGTGCGAACGTGAGCAGCTTACAAGTGGCTAAAGTGTTGAACAATAATGTAATCATAGCGAAGCATCCTCAACATGGCGAGGTTGTTGTTATCGGCAAGGGCATCGGCTTTAACCGGAAGAATAAAGACCGTATCCCTGCCGCCGCTGCCGAGAAGATGTTCATTTTGACCAAACCGGAGGAGCAGGAGCAGTATAAGCAGCTGGTGCCTCACATCGATGAGAAGCTGATTGAGGCAATGAATGATATTATTCTGAATGCCGCCAAGTCCAGCGACGCTCCTCTGAATGAGCATATCCACATTGCCTTGACGGATCATATCGCATTTGCCATTAAACGCCATGCCCAAGGTCTTTATATCCACAATCCTTTTTTATACGAAACCAAAGAGATGTACCCTGAAGAGTACGAGATGGCCGAATATGCCGTCCGTACCATTCGGGAGAAGCTCGGGGTTGACTTGGGCCAAGAAGAAATCGGATTCATTGCCCTTCATTTTCACGGTGCCCTTACGAACCAGCATATCTCCGAGGTCCGCAAGCATTCGGAGCTGATCGCGGACTTGGTACATACCGTCGAGCAGCAGCTGGAGTACGCCATCCCGAAGGATACGCTGGATTATTCCCGATTGCTGACGCACCTCCGGTTTGCCTTGGAACGGGTTCGGCGGGGAGAAGCGGTGAACGAGACGAGTTCGCTTGACGGCCTTTTGAAGCGTGAATATCCCGAGACCTATTCCCTGGCATGGAAGCTGACCAAAATGATGGAGCAGCGGCTGAAGAAACCCGTCTATCCCGCTGAGGCCGGTTATTTGACCATACATCTGGAACGGTTGGTCCAGCGTAAAGAGCAGGGCGGGCAAATGTGAAGATTTTATTAAGTCCCTTACCATGTGGTTGCAACGATAAATGAACGGTGTTACAATACGAACAGTTATGAACCATAAAACTTCAAATCCAACGTGTAACTGATTCGATCAGGCATGAGTATTGCAGGAATTTGGTTGTTATTACCCATTTTTGGGTAATCTAATCCATGAGATTAGTCATCCATTTACCTGTGGTTGCTCATGCCTTTTTTGATTTGATGGCTTTATGATGATCTACCTACAGCTTGTGATAACAACTAGAGACAGAGGGTGAGAATTTTCATGTTTAAGCGGCTTTTTGGCGTACTGCAAAGGGTCGGTAAAGCTCTGATGCTGCCAGTGGCCATATTGCCGGCGGCCGGACTATTGCTCGGTCTTGGAAATATGCTGGTCAACCCCGATTTCCTGCAATACGCACCTTGGCTGGATGCGGCCTGGGTTCAAGCGGCTGCCACGGTCATGATGAATGCGGGACAAATCGTATTCACGAACCTATCCTTGCTGTTTGCAGTGGGGGTTGCGGTCGGTTTGGCCGGAGGCGAGGGCGTTGCGGGACTGGCCGCGATCATCGGTTACCTTGTCATGAACGTCACCATGGGCAGCGTGATCGGCGTGACGCCGGCCATGGTCGGCACGAATTACGAATATGCCAGCGTGCTTGGCATTCCGACGTTGGCTACCGGGGTATTCGGCGGAATCATCGTCGGTATATTGGCAGCCAGCATGTACCGACGGTTTTTCAAAATCGAGCTTCCGTCCTATCTGGGCTTTTTTGCAGGAAAACGTTTTGTTCCGATTATGACGGCCGCAACGTCCGTTTTGCTTGGTCTGTTGATGGTGTTTATATGGCCGCCGATCCAGTCGGCGCTTAACACGGCGTCGCATTTCATGCTGGAACAAAACCTGACGCTGTCCGCTTTTGTGTTCGGCGTCGTGGAACGCGGATTGATTCCGTTCGGACTGCACCACATTTTCTATTCCCCGTTCTGGTTTGAATTCGGGGAATACCTGAACCAGGCAGGACAATTGGTTCGAGGGGACCAGAACATATTCATGGCCCAGCTTCGGGACGGCGTCGAGTTTACGGCAGGCACATTCATGACGGGTAAGTATCCGTTCATGATGTTCGGTCTCCCTGCGGCAGCGCTTGCCATCTATCATGAGGCAAGACCGGAGAACAAAAAGTTCGTGGCCGGCATCATGGGGTCTGCGGCGCTGACTTCCTTCTTGACCGGGATCACGGAACCGCTTGAGTTCTCGTTCCTGTTCGTCGCACCGATCCTGTTCGCCGTGCATGCGCTGTTTGCCGGCCTGTCCTTCATGACCATGCATATTTTGGGCACCAAAATCGGCATGACCTTCTCCGGCGGCCTGATCGACTACATGATCTTCGGTGTCATTCCGAACCGGACGCCATGGTGGAATGTTCTCATCGTGGGTGCTATTATGGCTGTAATCTATTACTTCGGCTTCCGGTTTGTCATTCGGAAATTCAATCTGAGGACGCCGGGGCGCGAGGAAGCTTCGACGACAGAGCCGGAATCAGGCTCTGGAGCAGCGGTCGCTGGCAGTAAAAATGATCTGCCGTCTAATATCCTGACTGCACTGGGCGGCCAGCCTAACATCGCGCATCTGGATGCATGCATCACTCGTCTTCGCGTAGAGGTAAAAGACAAGGGCCATGTCGATAAGGCAAGGCTGAAGCAGCTGGGTGCGTCAGGCGTGCTGGAGGTGGGGAATAATATCCAGGCGATATTCGGAACCCGTTCCGATACGATCAAATCGCAGATTCAAGACATCATGTCGGGAATCACGCCGACCACTGCGCCTCAAGCAGAGGCCTTGGAGACGATGCCGACGGCTCAAGAGGAACAGCAGGCCGGACGGAACGGGGAAACGCTCGTTAAGGAGGAAATCGTATCCCCGGCCGATGGAGAGCTTATGGATATTTCCCATGTGCCTGACCCCGTGTTTGCCGAACGGATGACAGGGGACGGATTTGCGATCGTGCCTCATAACGGAACGATTGTGTCTCCCGTTAACGGCACCGTGTTCAATGTGTTCCCCAGCAAGCATGCCGTCGGCATTATGTCGGATGGCGGCAAGGAAGTGCTTGTCCATATCGGCGTCAATACCGTTAAGCTGAAAGGGCAAGGATTTGAAGTCCTGGTGCAAGAGGGGGACCTGGTCTCCACCGGTCAACCGATCATGCAAGTGGATCTGGATTATGTGAAGGAGAATGCCAAATCGATCATTTCTCCTATTATCTTCTCGAATCTGCCGGAGGGAGCTTCCGTGAAGCTGAACAAGACCGGTGAAGTGAAAAGCGGCGAGGAAGGGATCATTACCCTATTGAAACCTTAACCTCGCGATGGTTTCCAGGATTCTAAAAATTAAAATATACGAAAGTAGGATGATGAACATGCAACAAACATTCAGAATTATTGACGAAGATGGAATTCACGCACGCCCGGCAACCGCATTGGTGAATACGGCTAACAAATTCCAGGATACCAACTCTTTTGCCGAAGCTAACGGCAAAAAAGTAACGCTGAAGTCGATTCTCGGCGTTCTGTCCCTCGGATTGGAGCAAGGCGACACATTGACACTGATCACGGAAGGCGGCAATGAAAGCGAGGCGCTGACAGCATTGCAAGAAGTGATGGTGAACGAAGGGCTAGGCGAGCTTCATGAATAATTTGAAAGGTATTGCGGCTTCCGCAGGTATTGCGATAGCACGTGCTTTTACGCTGGAGCATCCCGATTATTCCGTCACGGAGAAGCAAGTGACGGACACGGATGCGGAGCTCGCGAAGCTGGATGCGGCGCTGGCCCAGTCACAGGCTGAGCTGGAAGCGATCAAAGCCCGCACGCTTCAGGAACTCGGGGAGAAGAAGGCTGAGATTTTCGAATCTCACCTTCTCATCCTGAATGATCCCGAATTGATTGAACCGGTCAAGGCGAAAATCGCTTCTGAATCGGTTAACGCGGAATATGCGCTGAACGAAACGGCAACCCAGTTCATTCAAATGTTCGAGAACATGAAGAGCGCCTACTTACAGGAGCGAGCAGCGGATATGCGCGACGTCACCAAACGCATCCTGAAGCATCTGCTCGGCTTGAATTATGTCAGCCCTTCGGAGATCAGCGAAGAAGTGATCGTGGTTGCAGAGGATTTGACTCCGTCGGATACGGCGCAGTTGAACCGGAACTACGTTAAGGGCTTCACGACGAATATCGGCGGACGTACCTCGCACTCCGCCATCATGGCCCGTTCCCTTGAAATTCCGGCTGTCGTCGGGACGAAGAACGTGCTCTCTGCGGTCAAAAACGGGGATATGATCATCGTTGACGGATTGGAAGGGGATGTCATCGTTAATCCTACGGAAGCCATCGTAGAACAATACCGTGCGAAGCAAGACGCCTATGCCAAGCAGGTGGAGGAGTGGAAGAAGCTGCGCTCCGAACCGACGGTTTCCAAGGACGGAATCCATGTGGAGCTGGCTGCCAACATCGGGACGCCGAATGATGTGGCCGGCGTGCTGGAGAACGGCGGAGAAGCCGTAGGATTGTACCGTACGGAATTCCTGTACATGGGCAGAGACAAACTTCCTTCCGAAGAGATCCAGTATGTCGCTTACAAATCGGTTCTGGAGAAAATGGAAGGCAAGCCGGTTGTTGTTCGCACGCTTGATATCGGCGGGGATAAGGAGCTGCCGTATCTGGATCTTCCCAAGGAAATGAATCCGTTCCTCGGATTCCGTGCCGTCAGATTGTGCCTGGACCGCCAGGATATTTTCAGAACACAGCTTCGGGCGCTGCTGCGTGCAAGCGTCCACGGCAACCTGCGTATCATGTTTCCCATGATAGCGACACTGGGCGAGTTCCGCGAAGCCAAAGCGCTTCTGGAGGAAGAAAAGGCTAAGCTTATAAGCGAAGGCATTTCGGTTTCCGAAGAAATCCAGCTGGGCATCATGGTGGAGATTCCATCTACCGCCGTGCTTGCCGATCAATTTGCCAAAGAGGTGGATTTCTTCAGCATCGGAACCAATGACCTGATTCAATACACGATGGCCGCCGACCGCATGAATGAACGGGTGGCGTATCTGTACCAGCCATACAATCCGGCGATTCTGCGACTGGTTAAAATGGTCATCGATGCCGCCCATCGCGAAGGCCGCTGGGTAGGCATGTGCGGCGAAATGGCCGGCGACGCGACTGCTATTCCGATTCTGCTCGGTCTGGGGCTGGATGAGTTCAGCATGAGCGCGACCTCCATTCTGCCGGCTCGCAGCCAGATCGGGAAGCTGTCCCGCAGCGATATGCAGGCACTTGCAGCCAAAGCGCTTGAAATGGGTACCGCAGAGGAAGTAGTGGCTCTGGTGGAATCCATTGAGGCTGCAGCCGAGTAAGAAGGAAGACAACGTACAACTTGATCGATCCCTGCAGTCGTATTACGTTTGTTTCTGGGGACTCTACCAATCTTTTTCCACGATAGCATCACATTGACAACATCTGTCCATAGCGGACAGATGTTTTTTTGTCAAAAGAAAGACACCGGGCATATTTGCTAGTATAATAGCCTAAATATATAGTGAATTGGCTTGGAACCCAAACCAATTCAGGGCTTTTGGCATACCATGATATATGAAAGCGTTCTAAATTCATGTGCTAGAGGTCTGTCTTATGATTCAGGCGCCCATACTAGGAAGTAAATCTACTATAAGTGACGGTGACGATGAGTATGGACATGATCAAGAGCTGCACAAGCGTTAAGCTGGGAGCGACCTACCGAAGAGAGGGAACGGCCTTTCAGGTATGGGCTCCGGATGCGGTTAATGTAAAGCTGGCTTTATATGAGGGTCCGGGAGAGTATAACGAGCAGGGTCTTGTGACGGATCACGAGGGCGGTACGCTGTATGCGATGGTCCGGAATGAGGAAGGCGTATGGTCGGCTCAGGTAAACCGTGATCTCCATGGAACTTATTATATGTACCGAATCGAGTCTGCACAGGGGAGCGTCTGTTATGCCGTTGACCCTTATGCAACCGCTGTGTCCGCGAATGGCTGCCGCGGCGCAGTGGTCGACCTGGCGAAGAGCAATCCGCCGGGGTGGGAGCAGGATGTTAGACCGAACCTGCTAAAGCCTACGGATTCGGTGCTCTATGAGCTGCATGTACGCGATTTCTCGATCCACACGGATTCGGGAATGAAATATAGAGGAAAATACAAGGCATTTACGGAGGGCGGTCTGCGAGACTCCGAAGGAAACGCCCTTGGTCTGGATCATCTTGAGGAATTGGGCGTGACCCATGTGCATCTGCTGCCGGTATTTGATTTCCGGACGGTCAATGAGCTGGACGGATATGCAAGCGGGCGTTTAAGCCGCGAGTATAATTGGGGCTACGATCCGCAGAATTACAATGTGCCTGAAGGTTCGTATGCAACAGATCCCATGGATCCGATCGTGCGCATCCGGGAGCTGAAGGAGATGGTTATGGCCCTTCATGCAAGGGGAATCCGCGTCGTCATGGATGTGGTTTATAACCATACGTATACGGTGGACGACGGCCCGTTCGAACGATTGGCGCCGGGGTACTTCTATCGCAAGGACGGATACGGGAATCTATCGAACGGTTCGGGCGTAGGGAACGAGCTGGCCACGGAGAAGCCGATGGTGCGCAAATACATCAAGGATTCGTTAAAATACTGGGCCCAGGAATATCATATCGACGGATTTCGGTTCGATCTGATGGCTCTGATCGATACAACGACGATGAAAGAGATCGTAAGCGAGCTGCTCCGAGAGGTCGACCGTTCTCTTTTGTTCTATGGTGAGCCATGGACGGGAGGAATGAGCCCGTTAACGGAGCAAACCGTCAAGGGAAGCCAGAAGGGCCAAGGCTTCGCCGTATTTAATGATCATTTCCGGCATGCCATCAAGGGGGACAATGACGGGCGCGGCCGAGGGTTTGCTACGGGCGAGCCATGGTACGAAGGGGCCGTCGTTGAAGGAATGATGGGCTCGATCCATGATTTTGCGCTCCACCCGGAGGAAACGGTGAATTATGTCACCGTGCACGACAATTTGAATCTGTGGGACAAAATTTTAGTGGCGCAAGGCATGGAAGAGCAGGCAGGGCTTCTCCGTTTGACGGATGGGAAGCTGGTTAACGAAGGAGATGTATGGCAGGCAACCGCTGCGTCCACACCCTATGCCGGCATACCTGATGAAGATGTGATGTCGGCTGCGGCCGTGCGCCGGAGCTTGCTGGCTAACGGCATCGTGCTGCTCTCCCAGGGGATTCCGTTGCTGCATGCGGGCGATGAGCTGCTACGGACGAAATACGGCGATCATAACAGCTACCGCAGCGGGGACGCCATCAATGCCATTCGCTGGTCCAATAAGCGACGCTTCAAACCGGTGTTCGATTATTACAGAGGTCTTATCGCCCTGCGAAAAGCCCATCCGGCGTTCCGGATGGCATCAAGAGAAGAGATCGAAGGCCATATGGAAGTGCTGCGAAGCAGCGATCGGATTATTGCTTTCCGCCTTACGAAGCCAGCCGAACAAGGCAGCTGGGGACAAATCGTCGTCATCGTTAACGGCAATGAACATGAAATGCCGGTGGATCTGCCGCCTACCCCTTACCGCTGGAACATCGTGGTGAATGATCGTCAGGCGGGGATAGATACGATCCAGACGCTGGATCAAGGGAAGGCAGTCATTCCAGGTCTGTCGCTGATGGTGTTTTATGAGGATCTGGCCCATATGAAACAGGGGCTGACGGCCGTTGAGATCGAATATGAAAGACGCGACCAAGCATACGAGGGATGGAACGTATGGGTATGGGGAACGGGCGTGCAGGATGGCAGCATTCCATTCTCCCGCACGGACAGCGGCAGGGCACGGGCGGTCTTCTACGCGGCTTCCGGAACCGATCGGATCGGCTGTATCGTCAGGCTGAATGAATGGGAGGACCGGGAAGGCGAGAACGATTGGTTTATCGATATTCCGCCGGATGAAGCAGAGGTTCGGATAACGCTGCGAAGCGGACAAAGCGAAGACAGCGACTCTAAAGAGCAGCGGGATATCGCCAGTTAGAATAGGATGAAATAACAAGGAGCCCTTTCCATGGAAAGGGCTCCTATTTACATATTTTCAAAAGGGGTACTCTTTATTACCCGCTGCATTGTCATTTAAAACATCGAAATTCCATGATTAGTTAGCAGGTAAATAGGGTAATAATGAGATAGACTTTGTTTTCGATAAAGGAGGATGTCACTCATGTCAAAAGGAAACACAGTTCAACTGAAAGCCAATGTGCGTGATGAATTTACCCGGGCATCTCGCCGAGAGCTTCGCGAAAGCGGCGGACTTCCCGGTGTTGTATACGGTGCGGGCGAGGAAAGCATCCCCGTAGCTGTTGATTTCAAGGATACGGCGAAGCTGTTCCACACCGGGCGTTCCGAGGTGTTTCAGCTAGATATTCCGGGCTCTGGCAAAGTGCCTGTGTTGATTAAGGATATTCAGAAGAGACGCGGCAACGTATCCCATGTGGACTTCCTGCGCATCTCCATGAACAAGCCGGTGCGTGTCAGCATCCCGGTGGATTATCAGGGCACTGCTGCCGGAACGAAGTCCGGGGGCATCCTGCAAACCCAGGTCACGGAAATCGAAGTGGAGGGTTTGCCGGGCGATCTGCCTACTACCCTGGAAGCGGACGTATCCGCCCTGGAGATTGGGGACAAGCTCACGGTAGCTGATCTTAAGGTGCCGGAGGGTATCACATTACACGCCTCGGAAGAGGAAATTCTCGCCACGGTCATCGTGCCTCGCGCGGTGGAGGCGGCGGAGACCGAGAGTGAAGCGGACGCTGAGGAAGCGAATGCGGAAGAGGCCACAACCGAAGAATCATAATAAGCATGATAAAAAGGCGCTTGCTTTGCTGGTATCCAGCAGGGCAAGCGCCTTTTTTGGCGCAAGGCAGGAATGGCTTTATTTAACCTTGCGGTCATGAATGCCTTTGTAACTGATCGGAGCGTCCCCGAAGTATTTGTTCCATATGGTCAAATACGTTCCGTCCTGCTGCATGGTAGCCAGGGCATTATCCACGGCCGCCACGAGATCCGGATTCCCTTTGACGAAGGCTGCGGAAATCTCGGATACTTGATCGGCGGATTCGGCGGCAACGACCGGTATATCCGGGAACTGCTGCTTTAGGTTGGTGACGGATAGCTGGTCCGAAATGACGGCATCCAGGTCTCCATTTGCGAGCTTGTTAGCGGCGTCGGATATATATTTAATCGGGACCGCTTCCGCTCCGTACCGCTTGGCCATATCCTTATAGATTCCGGTTGGGTTCAGGCCTACGCGCTTGCCCTTGATATCCGAAAAGGTACGGATCTGAGCTTCGCCCGAGGAATGAACCAGGAGGACGGGGGTAGAGGATAAATAAGCGACGGAAAAATCATAGAGCGCCCGCCGGTCCGGCCGGTCTTCGATCTGGTTGAAGACGGCGTCGTATTTGCCTTCCGTCAGCCCAGGCAGCAGATTCTCCCACCCGGTCTCAACGAATTCGGCCTTTAGCTCCATATGACGGGCAACCTCTTCAGCGATTTCCACATCGAATCCCGTAAGTATTCCGCCTGTACCATGGTAACTGAAAGGGGGGTAATCCCGTTCCGTGGCGATTCGCAGGGTTCCGCGTTCCACGGCATTCCGAAGCAGGAAGCCGGTGTTCACCCGGTATGGATTAACGCCCATGTTCGGGGACGGGACCCGGTCGTTGCTGTTCACCGTACAGCCGCTAAGCACAATGGAACCGAAAAGAGAAAGCAAGCAGGCAAGACTGACATAACGTATCGATTTTGTTCCGCGCATGACTCCAAAAACCATCCTTTCTTTATTCACGGTCCCTCGAGGCCCATTTCGTAAAGTTAGCATGTCCCAAAGGATGGTTCGTATATTCGCGAAATGTCAGTGCCCGGCCATAATAACGTGTACTAATTCAACGTAAGAGTAAACGAACCAAAAGAGGCCTTGCCTCCTCCGGCTGCGGCAGCAGCAGAAAGCGCAAGGCCTCTTATCGCTAGAATCGGTTGGAGCTCACTACGGCAAGGCTTAAAGATAACGCCGTTTCTTGGTTAACGGGCCATCCATCCGCCGTCCACGCATAACACATGCCCGTTCATGTAATCCGAAGCGGCGGAAGCGAGGAACACGGCAGGGCCTCCGATATCCTCGGGCTTGCCCCAGCGTCCGGCCGGAATGCGGTCCGTAATGGACGTGCGGCGATCCTCGTCCTGACGGATGGCTGCCGTGTTATCGGTTTCGATGTAACCGGGAGCAATGCCGTTCACCTGGATGCCGCTGGCTGCCCATTCGTTGGCCAAAGCCTTGGTTAAGCCGGCAACGCCATGCTTGCTCGCCGTGTAACCGGGCACATTGATTCCGCCTTGGTAGGACAGCATGGAGCAAATGTTAATGATCTTGCCGCTGCCGCGTTCGATCATATGTCTCCCGGCCAGTTGGGACAGCAAAAAGACGGTGTTCAAATTCAAGTCGATCACGTCAAGCCAATCCTGCACGCCGTGATCCTTAGCCGGGGTCCGGCGGATAATGCCGGCATTGTTTACCAGAATGTCCACATGCCCGGTCAGCTCCAGCGCTTGATCAAAGGTCTGCTGAAGTTTGCTTTGGTCGCTTAAATCGACCCGAATCTCGGAGGCTTTTCTGCCGAATCCCTTGATGGCTTCAATCGTTTCGGCGCTTGTATTCATGGACACGGCAACGATATCCGCGCCGGCCTCGGCCAGCGCTATGGCGATGCCTTGCCCCAGTCCGCGGGCCGAGCCGGTGACGATCGCCGTTTTGCCTGATAAATCAAACCTGTTCATGCTCCGTTAATCCCCTCTCATATGTTCGCTAAATGGATGCAGTACGAAACTAGGCCGTTCGTTATAGAGGTAAGAGTCTCATGCGGGCGGTTACAGCAGGGTAACGCCGGCTCCCTCGTATTGCTTTACCGTCTCGGGAGACAGTCCCGCATCGGTCATGATGCCGCTGATCTCCTGCAAGGATGAAAAAGTCCGCAAGGCCGTCTGACCGAATTTATGATGATCGACGACGGCATAAACCTCCGCCGAGGTTTCGATTAAGGCCCGTTTGAACGGAATCAAATCCCCGGTATAGATGGACAACCCATGGTCAAGATGGACGCCCGTGGCAGATACGAAGGCTTTTTGAATGTTCAGCTGCGTTACGTACGCTACGCCTTCCGGGCCTGCGAGCATGTTCCGCACCCGGTAGCCACCCGGAACGACCAGCCGGATATGATTCTTGGTCGCCAGCTCGCTGATGATATAGACATCGTTCGTAATGACCGTTAACGGCATATCCTCCAGCCTGCGGGCGATCTCCAGCGTGGTGCTGCCGCCGTCAAGGGCAATGATGTCGTTCGTGTTGATATGCTTCAGTGCCTTCTGCGCGATTTCGGTCTTCTCATCCGGGTGCTTGGCCAGCGGTTCTTTTGAGGGCAGGATGCCGAATTGGTCGCTGTGCGCCAGCACGGCTCCGCCGTGCACGCGGACGATCAGACCCTGCTCCTCGAGCTTGGTCAAATCCTCGCGTATGGTTTTTCCGGTTACCTGAAGCTGCTGGCTCAAATCGGCGACGGTCACTTCTTTATGGGTTAGAAGGTACTCCATTATTTTTTCATAACGTCGTAACGGGTTCATATGGTTCTCAACTCTTCCGTGGGTTAATGGATATTCCCCTCTATTTTAAATCCTTCATGGACACGGGGTCCATATCATCATAACGTTTGTTGTCCCCGGCCATGCCCCAGATAAAGGTATAGTTGCTTGTGCCTACTCCGCTGTGGATCGACCAGCTCGGCGAAATCACGGCCTGTTCGTTGCGCATGACGATGTGGCGCGTTTCGCTCGGTTCACCCATCAGATGGATGGCGACCGCATCCTCCGGCAAGTCAAAATACAGATACGCCTCCATGCGTCTTGGATGCGTATGGGCAGGCATCGTGTTCCACATGTTCCCTTCCTTCAGCAGGGTCATGCCCATGACAAGCTGGGCACTCTGAATGCCTTTTTGATGAATGAAGCGATAGATCACGCGATCATTGGAATTTTTGATGTCGCCCAAAGCGCTGGAATCGGCTTCTTCAAGGGTGGCTTTGGCCGTCGGGAACGATTGGTGGGCCGGGGCCGAATTCAAATAGAATTTGGCAGGATTGGCCGGATCGGTGCTTTGGAAAATGACCTCTTCGGTCCCCATGCCAACGTACAGGCATTCTTTGTTGTTCAGCTCATGCTCCGTCCCGTCAACCAGGACGGTACCGTGTCCGCCGATATTGATGATGCCAAGCTCACGGCGCTCAAGGAAAGAAGAAACGCCCAGCTCTTTAAGGTCGGTATCCAGCTTGACCTGCTCCCGTACGGGTGCGGCACCCCCGATAATCAAACGGTCTTCATGCGTCAGGACCAGCTCCAGCTTGTCGGGCGTAAACAGGACGGGAATATGGAATTCCTTGCGAAGCCGTTCCGTGTCAAATTGTTTCACTTCATTCGGATGTGAGGCATAACGTCTTTCCATTGCATGTCATCTCCTTAAGAGTCATTTTATAATCCATTCATAATGTTCATATAAGTACAAATTACTCCATTTACGTTCATATTACAATAGCCAAAATTCAAAATGAACGAATTGTTGAGTCTTGAAAAGCCGTTTTCCTCCATTTTTACCGACTGAAAAGGGGGAGGAAAGGGAAGAATTAGCTTGAGAAGATATGACAAAGGATGAGCGGACTTAGGAAGTCATAAAGCGAACAAAGCAGGACTAGGAGATGGGAAGCCCTATGAAAAGAATGATGGTTATCTTTGCTGCTCTGCTGGCAGTAACCGGTTCCCAAACGGCAGCCGACGTGCCTCATTATCCATTTCATCATGCCAGGGAACGAGAGGCCTGGATCAGGTCCGGGGATGAACGCGACGAGTCCTGGGTCAATATCGCCCATCGGGGGGCGTCGGGTTATGCGCCTGAGAATACGATGGCTTCGTTTGTCAAAGCGTTTGACATGGGAGCGGATATGCTGGAGCTGGATGTTCAGCTGAGCAAGGATGGAGAGGTCGTGGTGATCCATGATTCCACGGTTGAGCGAACCACCGACGGGCAAGGCGAAGTGGGCGGCCTAACCTTGGAGGAGCTGAGGCGGCTGGATGCGGGTTCTTGGTACGATTCGTCGTTCAAAGGAGAAATCATTCCGACATTGGCGGAGGTGCTTGAGCACTTCGGTGGCCGGATCGGATTGCTGATCGAATTGAAATCGCCCTCCCGGTACCCGGGCATCGAGCAAAAGGTTGCTGGCGATCTGAGAAGATATGCCGCCCAGACTGAAGGACAAATGTACAAGGACCTGATTATCGTACAGTCTGCCGATACGGACTCGCTGGTTCGGTTCCGCCAGCTGATGCCCGATATCCCGCTTGGCGTAGTTATCACCAGTGCGGGCGACTTATCCAGGCAGCGGCTGGATAATATGAAGGCGTACGCGGACTACGTGAGTATATCGATGAGGCTCGTCTCCAAGGGTCTGGTCCAAAAGATCCATCAATCGGGGATGAAAACGATGGTGTGGACCATTCGGGATATGCTGCAAATACCTTATGTGCTTCAAATTAACGTTGACGGTATCATTACGGATTATCCGGACCGGGTGCCGATTACGATTTCGAACAGGAACATGACCAGATGAATAATGAACGACGGCAGTCTCTTGAGAAATCAAGGGCTGTTTTTTACTTTACGTCAATAAAAATAACACACGATAAAGAAAATTCATTCTATCATTATATAATCACAAACTAAATGTTATTTTATATAACACAAAATAAGGGATTCACACGACAATTTTACTAAAATTGAAAAAATGGAATAAAATTATGTAAGAATTATTGACACATGAAATATAAGGCAACTATAATGTGGAATAACGAACAGAGTAGAGAGGTTATAGACGGAATGTTCGGAAACGGAAAAAGGGAGTGGGGAGCCAATGAAAAAACAAAGCGTAATCGTTAAAGGATGGGCCTCGTTTGTATTATGCGCCATTTTAATGTCAGGCTGCGTGACGGAAAAGGAAACCGCTCCAACCGCCGGAGCGGGTAACGGGAGCCCGCCGGTAGAAGCTGCAGGCGATTCGATCAAGGTCGGCATTCTTCACTCGCTTAGCGGAACGATGGCGATCAGCGAGGTGTCCGTTAAGGATGCCGAGATGCTTGCGATCGAAGAGATCAATGCGGCGGGCGGCGTGCTCGGCAAGCCAATCGAACCCGTGATCGAGGACGGCGCCTCGGATTGGCCGACCTTCGCGGAGAAGGCGGGCAAATTGCTGCAGCAGGATAAGGTTGCCGCCGTGTTCGGAGGCTGGACCTCCGCCAGCCGGAAAGCCATGCTCCCTGTTTTCGAACAAAACCACGGTCTTTTGTTTTATCCGGTTCAATATGAAGGGCTGGAATCCTCACCTAACATTTTCTATACGGGCGCAACAACCAATCAGCAAATCGTGCCTTCGGTGTCCTGGCTGTTCGAGAACCGCGGCAAAAAAATGTTTCTGCTCGGCTCCGATTATGTGTTCCCAAGAACGGCCAACAAGATCATTAAGGCCCAGCTGACGGCCGAAGGCGGCGAGCTGGCGGGAGAGGAATACACGCCGCTGGGCCACACCGATTTCAGCACGATTATAGCCAAGATCAAAGATGCGAAACCCGATATCGTCTATAACACGCTGAACGGCGATAGTAATGTGGCCTTCTTCAAGCAGCTGAAGGATGCGGGCATTACCTCCAAGGATATGACCACGCTGTCCGTAAGCGTAGCGGAGGAGGAAATCCGCGGCATCGGCGCCGATATCCTGGAGGGCCATCTGGCAGCCTGGAACTACTATCAGTCCACGGATACTCCTGAAAACAAAGCTTTTGTTGATAAATACAAAGCGAAATACGGCGCTGACCGGGTCACGGCCGACCCGATCGAGGCAGGTTATACCGCGGTGTATTTGTGGAAGGCTGCGGTAGAGAAGGCGGGAACCACGGACGTGGATAAGGTGAAGGAAGCGGCCAAAGGCATTGAGTTCGCCGCCCCCGAAGGCAAAGTGACCATCGATGGCGACAATCAGCATATTCATAAAACGGTGCGCATCGGCGAAGTGCAGGCTGACGGACAATTCAAGGAGCTCTGGAACTCGGGCGAACCCGTCAAACCGGACCCCTATCTGAAAACATACGATTGGGCAAAAGGTTTGAGCGGCGAATAAAACTTCATCTCATGCATGAAAGGCCTGCGGGCCTTTCTTGAAAGGAGGGTCACCCCGGATGGATATGACGATCCTGCAGGTGTTTAACGGACTGAGCGTCAGCTCGATATTATTATTGATCGCGCTCGGCTTGGCGGTAACGTTCGGCTTAATGAATGTCATTAATATGGCCCATGGCGAGCTGATCATGATCGGCGCTTATTCCACGTACGTTACCCAAGGCTTGTTCTCCGCCTATATGCCGAAATCCTGGTTCGATACCTATTTCATCGCCGCATTGTTAGTATCCTTCATGGTTGCCGCCGCGGTCGGCTGGCTGCTTGAAATGGTGCTCATCCGCCATCTGTACGGCAGGCCGCTGGATAGTCTGCTCGCCACATGGGGCGTCGGAATGATGCTGCAGCAAATCGCAAGGTTCATCTTCGGCGCACCGAACGTGGCCGTAACCAGCCCTTCCTGGCTGAACGGCGGGCTTGCGATCACCTCAAGCATCATCCTTCCTTACAAGAGGCTGTTCATTGTATTGCTCGTGGCCATCGTGCTGACGGCGATGTATCTCTATATTTACAGAACGGTTCAAGGCCGTAGAATGCGGGCGGTGATGCAGAACCGAAGCATGGCCGGTTGTCTCGGCATTTCGACCCGGCGCGTGGACGGACTGACGTTTGCGATCGGCTCCGGCATCGCCGGTATTGCCGGCTGCGCATTGACGCTGCTCGGCCCGATCGGACCATCGATCGGAACCTACTATATCGTCGATGCTTTCATGGTGGTGGTGCTGGGGGGCGTCGGAAAGCTGGTTGGCACGGTTGCCGGAGCGCTGGGCATCGGCGTGTTCAACACGCTGTTTGAGACCTATACTTCGGCTTCCATCGGTAAAGTGCTGGTGTTCGCCTGCATCGTGGCTTTCCTGCAGTGGAAGCCTAGCGGGCTCGTCGCGCTGCGAACGCGCAGTTTGGATTAGAGAGGAGGGGAATGCATGGTGCTGAAATGGTTGACAGGAAACCCCGGCGGCCGATCGAAACGGATTCTATGGAGCGCGGTGCTGCTCCTGATGTGTTTGGCCCCCTTGTTCACGACCCCTTTTCGCCTCGGATTGCTAACGAAATTTTTGGCTTTGGCGATCCTTGCGGTCGGGCTTGACCTGATCTGGGGATACGGCGGCATTCTGAGTCTTGGACATGGCGTGTTCTTCGGGCTGGGCGCTTATGCCATGGCCATGTATCTGAAGCTGGACGCCAGCGGCTCGGCCCTGCCTGATTTTATGGGATGGAGCGGTGTGGCGTCCCTGCCCTGGTTCTGGGAGCCTTTCCGATGGTTCCCGGCGGCCTTGATACTCGGGATGCTGCTGCCGGCCCTGCTGGCGTTGATACTCGGATTCTTTACGTTCCGCAACCGGATCGTCGGCGTGTATTTTACGATTCTGACGCAGGCCCTGGTCATGATCGTGGTTACGCTGTTTGTCGGCAAGCAGGAGTGGACGGGGGGCACGAACGGGCTTACGGGCTACAGCTCCATTTTGGGATTTAACCTGAACGCGCCCTCCACGAAAATAGGATTGTATTTTATTACGCTGGCCGCTTTGGCAGGGGCCTATATTCTATGCAGAAGAATTGTGAACAGCCGCGTGGGCCAGGTGCTGGAAGCGTCGAGGGATGGGGAGAACCGGGTACGGTTTCTGGGATTTGATCCTTCCCGCTACAAAACCTTTGCGTTTGCCGTATCGGGGGGGCTGGCCGGGCTAGCAGGCATGCTGTTTGTCCTTCAGGTCGGCATTATTTCGCCGTCCATGATGGGCATCGTCCCGTCTATTGAAATGGTGCTCTGGGTCGCGCTTGGCGGCAGAGGAACGCTGATCGGAGCCATAATCGGCGCCGTGCTGCTGAACGCGGCCAAGACCGGGATCAGCGAAGCTTATCCCGAAGGGTGGCTGCTGGTATTGGGCGCTTTGTTTGTCATTGTTGTGGTCTTGATGCCGAAAGGATTGACCGGGTTGTGGAGCAAGGCGGCTTCGTCATTATCCAAAAGAGGAGGGACTGTCCATGCAGCCGTACGCAAAGAGAGCTGATGTTTCGGTAGCCGCACATGGGGAGGTCAGGGGCATCGGCATGTCGCCCACCGTGCTGTCCGCGGAAAATATAACGGTGGCCTTTGGCGGGTTTGTAGCGGTGAACGGCATGAATCTGGCGCTTCGCCAGCATGAGCTGCATTTTCTGATCGGCCCGAACGGGGCAGGGAAGACCACGATGCTGGATGTGATCTGCGGAAAGACTAAGCCTGGGGCGGGGCGGGTGCTGCTCGGCGACGGTCTTGAGATTACGAGGAAGCGGGACTATGAAATCGCGGGTCTCGGCGTGGGCCGGAAATTCCAGGCACCGTCGATATTCCCCAACCTGAGCGTCAAGGAAAACCTGGAGCTGACCGTCGATTCGGACCGAAGCGTGCTCCGGGCGCTGAAGGTCAGGAGAAATCGATGCACTACGTTCGAGATGAAGAAGGTGCTGGAATTGATCGGACTTCCCGATCGGCTTCATGTTCGGGCAGGTTCCCTGTCGCATGGAGAGAAGCAGTGGCTGGAGATCGGCATGCTGCTGCTTCAGAAGCCACGGCTTCTGCTGCTGGATGAACCGGTAGCGGGAATGACGGACGAGGAAACGATGAAGACCGGCGAGCTCCTTCAAGGCATCGCTAAGGAATGCTCTGTCGTTGTGGTCGAGCACGATATGGAGTTTGTACGTTCTTTTGCCGCCAAGGTTACCGTCATGCATGAAGGGAAACTGCTGAAGGAAGGGTCCATGCAGGAGATTCAGCGCGATCCGCTGGTGGCCGAGGTTTATCTTGGAAAAAGGAGGGAGGCGAATGCTCAAGCTGCAGGGCATTGAATCGGGTTATGGGGAGAGTGCCGTCCTGCGCGGCGTGTCCATGGTCGTGGACCCCGCAAAGATTGTATGCCTGGTTGGGCGTAACGGAGTCGGGAAAACCACGCTGATGCGAACGATAACCGGGCAATTGAAAATCCGGCAGGGGCGGATGAGCCTTGGCGAGCAGGAGGTTACCGGCTGGGATTCCGTAAAGAGAGCAAGAGGCGGGATCGGGTATGTCCCGCAAGGGCGCGAGATTTTCCCTCAACTCACTGTAAAAGAGAATCTCCTGCTCGGCCTTGAGCCATGCGTGCCTCGTACGAAGGCATTCCCGGAGGATGTGTTAGCCTTGTTTCCGGTACTGCCGCAAATGTATCACCGCCAAGGCGGTGATCTAAGCGGAGGACAGCAGCAGCAGCTTGCTTTCGCGAGGGCGCTTGCCTCCCGGCCCAAGGTGCTGCTGCTCGACGAGCCGACCGAAGGCATCCAGCCTTCCATCGTGGAGGAAATTCAAGACGTCATCCGCGGGATCAAAGCCAAAGGAGAAACGTCGGTCATTCTGGTGGAGCAGAGCATCGAATTCGTCCGAAGCGTGGCCGATTATATCTATGTCATGGATAAAGGTACGATCGTAGCCGAAGGGGTGCAGGATGCCATCGATATAGAGCAGTTCGAGCATTATTTGACGGTCTAAAGAGTTTTCATGAAAGCTGGTTCGCATTTGAAGGTAGACCGTCAATGAGATTTGAATGATAGAGGTTGTCTCTATGGGTTCGTTGTTACCTATAGGGCAGCTCTTTTTTTTATTTTGATCTTGCTATTTTGGAGATGCGGGGGTAGAATGTGAGTAATTCAACTTGTACGTACATTCATTTGATTAACATTCATTTATATGTAAAGGTATGTACAAGTTAGTGAGTAATCATTCGTACAGGAGGCGTTATAATCATGAATTTGAAACCGCATTCTTTTTGGTTTGTCACCGGAAGCCAGCACTTGTATGGTCCCGAAACGCTGGAGCAGGTCGCCGAGCACTCCCGCATCGTGGCAACGGAGTTTGACAAAGATCCTGTATTTACGTACCCCATTGTATTCAAGCCGATCGTAACGACACCCGATGAAATATACAACCTGATTCTTGAGGCTAACAACGATGAGTCCTGCGCAGGCATCATGACGTGGATGCACACGTTCTCCCCGGCCAAAATGTGGATCGCGGGCCTGTCCCAGTTGCAGAAGCCGCTTCTTCATTTCCATACCCAATTCAACCGGGACATTCCTTGGGAAACGATTGATATGGACTTTATGAACCTGAACCAGTCCGCTCACGGCGACCGCGAGTATGGCCATATCGGTGCCCGTCTGGGCATTGCACGCAAGGTCGTCGTGGGCCACTGGGAAGACGGGGAGGTTCGCGGCAGCATCGCCGGCTGGATGCGGACTGCCGCGGCCTATGCCGAAAGCCGCAGGCTGAAGGTAGCCCGCTTCGGCGACAATATGCGTCAGGTAGCGGTAACCGAAGGGGACAAAGTGGAGGCGCAAATCAAGCTTGGCTGGTCCGTGAACGGTTACGGCATCGGCGACCTTGCGCAGTCCATGAACGAAGTCGGCGATGAAGAGGTCAAGGCGCTCCTGAACGAATACGCGGAGTCGTATTCGATTACCAAGGAAGGGCTTAGCGTCGGTCCCGTGCGCGATTCGATCGCGTACCAAGCCCGGATCGAGATTGCGCTTCGCCGTTTCCTCGAGGAAGGCGGCTTCGGCGCATTCACGACGACCTTCGAGGATCTGCACGGAATGAAACAGCTCCCGGGGCTCGCCGTTCAGCGCTTGATGGAGTCCGGTTACGGTTTCGGCGGGGAAGGCGATTGGAAAACAGCGGCCCTGACACGCGTGTTGAAGGTGCTTGCAGACAATAAAAGCACTTCCTTCATGGAGGACTACACCTATCATTTCGAGCCGGGAAATCATATGATTCTCGGATCGCACATGCTGGAGGTATGCCCGACCATCGCGCTGGATAAACCCACGCTTGAGGTTCATCCGCTCGGGATTGGAGGCAAGGGGGATCCGGCACGACTCGTGTTTAACGGTCAAGACGGCCCTGCCGTCAATGCTTCCCTGATTGATCTCGGGCACCGCTTCAGACTGCTGGTGAATGTGGTGGACGGCGTCAAGGTGGAGCAGCCGATGCCGAAGCTGCCGGTAGCCCGCGTGCTGTGGAAGCCGCAGCCATCCCTTCGCGAATCTGCGGAAGCGTGGATTTTGGCCGGCGGCGCGCATCATACCGTTCTCTCTTATGCCATGACGGCCGAACACTTAAGCGATTGGGCGGAGATGGCCGGCATTGAAGCGGTCATTATCGACAAGGATACAACGATACCGCGCATCAAGAACGAGCTCCGCTGGAGCGAAGCCGCATACCGTCTGCGGTAACTGGTTCTGTCGGCATTCGCCTGGCCTGTGTTACAATAGCGAGATAGCTTAGGATTGCAGGGGATCCTAATATAATGAGTGCGTGAGGCTAGAGGTGAATGATGAATAATAGACGGATACCCAAATATATTGTATTAAAAAACGAACTGCTCTCGTGGTTTGAATCCGGCCGGCTTCAAGCAGGCAAACAGGTTCCTTCGGAGCATGAAATCGCGGACCAGTTCGGCGTAAGCCGCCAGACGGTCCGCCAAACCTTCGGCGAGCTGGAGAAGGAAGGCTGGCTCGAACGGATTCAAGGCAAAGGAACCTTTGCCCGCAATCCGGCGCGGCGGGAAAGCGAGCAGGTCAAGACGATCGGCATCATGACGACGTACATCTCGGATTATATTTTCCCGCATATCGTCAGGGGAGCGGAGGCGGAGCTGCGCAGCAAGGGATACCGCCTGCTGCTCTCCAGCACCGACAACAACAAGGAGAAGGAGATGGAGAGCCTTCAGCTCATGACCAGCCAGCCGCTGAGCGGGCTGATTATCGAGCCGACCAAGAGCGCGGAGGGCAATCCGAATCTGACATATTTCCTGTCCCTGCAGGAAAAGGGGATTCCGTTTCTGATGATCAACGAGAAGTATCGGGAACTGGAATGCCCTTGCCTTAAGCTGGACGATGAGCTTGGCGGTTACAAGGCTACGCGGCATTTGATCGAGAACGGCCATTCGGCGATTGCCGGATTCTTCAAGCGGGACGACCTTCAGGGCGTAAACCGGCTGAAGGGCTTCTTGCGGGCGCATCGGGAGGCGGGCATTCCCGTTTTGCCGGAGCGGGTGGTTACGTATACAACGGAACAGAAGGGCCGTTTCCCTTATGAACAGGCCGTCCAATTGCTGAAGCAGCCGATCGGGCAGCGGCCGACGGGATTCGTATGTTATAACGACGAGCTGGCCGTGTCTTTGGCGGAGGCGGCAGGGGAATGCGGGCTGCACATTCCGCAGGACGTGTCCATGGTCGGTTTCGATGATTCCACCCTAGCCGTTGCTTCCGGCGTGAAGCTGACGACGATGACCCACCCGAAGACGGAGATGGGGATCATGGCGGCCAGGCAGTTGATCAGCATGATCGAGCATCATACCGTATTTGAGGATACGGTTTATCAACCGGAGCTTGTGGAGAGAGAATCGGTGGACAAACGATAGAGAATAGGGAGTTTAAGGTCCGATATTTCGGACCCTTGCTTGCCGACTTGTACGTACAACTATATTTTCAAGGCTGGAGAGGAGCGGTTGTTCATGTTGGAGGATTTGAAGCAGCAGGTGCTTGAGGCGAATCTGGAGCTTCCGAAGTACGGGCTCGTTACCTTTACATGGGGAAACGTCAGCGGCATCGACCGTGAACGCGGACTGTTTGTCATTAAGCCGAGCGGCGTGCCGTACGAGGATTTAAAAGCGGACGACATGGTCGTGCTGGATTTGAAGGGGAATGTCGTTGAAGGGGATTTGCGCCCTTCCTCCGACACCCCGACTCATCTGGTGCTGTATCAGAACTTTAAGGAGATCGGCGGGATTGTGCACACCCACTCGCCATGGGGAACGAGCTGGGCTCAGGCGGGTCGGGCGCTGCCTGCTTACGGAACGACGCATGCCGACTATTTTTACGGGGAGATTCCGGTTACGCGGCCCATGACCCGGGAAGAAATCGAAGGGGCCTACGAGCTGGAGACGGGCAATGTCATCGTTGAACGATTCGCGGATCTGGATCCGAACATGGTGCCCGGGGTGCTTGTGCATTCCCATGCGCCGTTCGTGTGGGGCAAGGATGCCCATAATGCCGTGCATAATGCGGTGGTGCTGGAGGAGTGCGCCAAGATTGCAGCCCGGATGCAGCAGATCAATCCCGAAACCGAACCGATGGATCAGACGCTGCTGGATCGCCATTTTTTGCGGAAGCATGGAGTTAATGCTTATTACGGTCAAAAGTAACGCATATATTCATCATTCATGATTTCATCGGTAGGAGGAAATGAGATGGGGAATAAATACACCATTGGTGTCGATTACGGAACGCAGTCCGGACGTGCGGTATTGGTTAATCTGGCGAACGGGCAGGAAGTGGCGGATCATGTAACGCCTTATCGGCACCATGTTATTGATGAGTTTCTGCCGGGTTCCGGAAAGCGGCTGGAGCATGACTGGGCGCTTCAGCATCCGGGGGATTATCTGGAGGTTCTGCAGGTATCGGTGCCTGCCGTCATCCAACAATCCGGCATTGATCCGGCGGATGTGATCGGCATCGGCATCGATTTTACGGCTTGCACCATGCTGCCGGTTGACGAGCTTGGCGAGCCGCTCTGCTTCCATCCGGAGCTGGCCGATCAGCCGCACAGCTGGGTTAAGCTGTGGAAGCATCACGCGGCCCAGCCGGAAGCAGACAAGATCAACGCGATCGCCGCTGAGCGCGGAGAAGCATTCTTGCCCCGTTATGGCGGGAAGATCTCATCCGAATGGATGATAGCCAAAGTCTGGCAGATTCTTGACGAGGCGCCGGCCATCTATGAACGCGCGGATCGGTTCCTGGAGGCCACGGATTGGGTCATCTCCCAAATGACCGGCCATATTGTCCGCAACAGCTGTACGGCTGGTTACAAGGCGATATGGCATAAGCAAGACGGATATCCAAGCAAGGATTACTTTAAAGCGCTGGATCCCAGATTGGAGGATCTGGCCGATACGAAGCTGCGCGGAGAGGTCCGTCCCCTTGGGAGCAGCGCCGGCGGCTTGACCGAGAAGATGGCGGAAATGATGGGCTTAACGCCTGGCATAGCCGTGGCCGTCGGCAACGTTGACGCGCATGCCGCGGTACCGGCGGTCGGCGTCGTAACACCGGGCAAGCTGGTCATGGCCATGGGGACCTCGATCTGCCATATGCTGCTCGGCACGGAAGAGAAGCAGGTCGAAGGGATGTGCGGCGTCGTCGAAGACGGCATCATTCCGGGATTATACGGTTATGAAGCCGGGCAATCGGCGGTGGGCGATATTTTTGAATGGTACGTTGAGGAAGCGCTTCCCGCGTACGTTAAGGAGGCTGCGACCGAGGAAGGAATCGGCGTGCATCAATGGCTGGAACGGGAAGCGGCTGCATACAAACCGGGCCAGAGTGGTCTGCTAGCGCTGGATTGGTGGAACGGCAACCGCTCGGTGCTGGTGGATACGGATCTGACCGGGTTGATGTTAGGGATGACGCTGTTGACGAAGCCGCAGGAAATCTATCGCGCCCTGCTGGAGGCGACGGCTTTCGGCACGCGCAAAATCGTGGACGCCTTTCATGAGAACGGCGTGGCTGTGGATGCTCTCTATGCATGCGGCGGACTGCCGCAAAAGAATCGTCTCCTGATGCAGATTTATGCGGACGTTACCAATCGCGAAATCTATGTGGCTGATTCCAAACAGACGCCGGCGCTTGGTGCCGCGATGTTCGCCGCAGTGGCGGCGGGTCAGGCGAAAGGCGGATATGATTCCATTATCGATGCGGCCGAAAAGATGGCACGGGTGAAGGAAGAGACCTTCAAGCCGATACCGGAGCATGTGGAAGTGTATGAGCAGCTGTATCAGGAATACAGCAAGCTGCATGATTATTTCGGCCGCGGGGAAAACGACGTCATGAAAAGGCTGAAGCGGATTAAGCAGACGGCAGAATAGGCTGGCGGAGCAGCGCAAGACCAGAAGAGGATCGTCCCGCCCTGCATATAGAGGGCGGGACGTCCTTCGAGACAAATATAGACCAGATGCTTGGATCGTCAACATGGGATGGGATGAAAGGGGAGGAGCTGCATGACGGATTATTTGAACGAAGCAAAAGGTTTAATGAGCCGAATGAGGGAAGTCCGGCCGGCGTTCCGCGGACTTGAAACGATGGAGCTGGAGCCCGGCGCTATTTCAGCTGTGCCCGCGTACCTTAAACGGCAGGGCCTCAATTCACCGATCGTGGTGGCCGATGCGAATACGTATGAAGCTGCGGGTCAAACGCTGATGGAGCGGCTGGAAGCGGAAGGTCTGGAACCCCGGCTGTGCTTGATCGAGCCTGATGAGTTAGGCGACGTGGTGGCGGATGAACGCTCACTGATGCAGCTTTTTATCGAGGTGGAGCCAGAGCGGACAGGATGCCTCATCGCTGCCGGATCCGGTACCCTTCATGACATTACCCGCTTTGTCGCTCATCGGTGCGGGAAGCCGTTCGTCTCTGTACCTACGGCACCTTCGGTAGACGGCTTTACTTCGGCCGGCGCGCCGATCGTGGTTCGGGGGATCAAGCAGACCTATGCTGCAACGGCTCCCATCGCCATATTCGCCGACCCGGATATCCTTGCGAAAGCCCCGCAGCCGCTTATAGCGGCGGGGTTTGGCGATATGCTCGGCAAATATACGTCGCTGCTGGATTGGAGATTCTCCTCGACCACGGCCGGCGAGCCCTATGATGGCCAAGTGGCAGAAATCACGGAGCGGGCACTGGAATCTTGCATCCAGCACGTGGAGGCCATCGGCCAGCGCACGGAGGAAGGCATCCGCATTCTGATGACGGCTTTGATTGAATCCGGGATCGCGATGCTGCTGTTCGGGCAGTCCCATCCTGCCTCAGGGGCAGAGCATCATTTGTCGCATTACTGGGAGATGGAGTACTTGCGCCGCGGCAACCGGGCGCTGCTTCATGGCGCCAAGGTAGGGGTAGCCTGCAGCGAGATATCGAGCCTTTACCATGCTGCGGCTGATCAACGAGTGTATCCTTATGCCGAGCCCAAGCTTTGGGAGACGTATAGAGAGCAGGTTCGGGAGTGGCTTCGGAAGGTTCCTTCGAAGGAGGAGATCGCCGGGCTGCTGCGGCAAGCGGGAGGTCCTTCCAGCCTGGAGGAGCTTGGCATTGATGAGGAGCTGTTCGGGGAGAGCCTGCGGGAGGCGCATAAGCTGCGCGACCGTCATACCATCCTGAGGGCACTGAACGAGGCTGACGGGGCAGGACAACCTGTGACTTCATACAGATAGCAAAGCAGAGAGCGGGCCATGTCCGTCCGCCGCCTTAAAGAATGGGCTTGCTGATAAGGTTATAGAAGGTATTCCGTTTTGCTAAAAAAGGCCTCTTCATGATCGAATGATCATAGAGAGGCCTTTTTTGCGTCGTTCCCTTATCCTTCCTTCACATCATACAGCACGCGGGCCAACAGATCTTGACTGTAGTTGCCGAAATGCTTGCCGTAAATGGTTAAGCCGCGTTTATTCACCGACTGCTCGTTAACGGCAATCCTGAAGGTAAGCTCGCTCTTGTAATCGAGCTGTATTTGGTCCAAACCGACATCCGAAATGCGGCACCCGTCGATAAAGCTGCCTTCTTTATTAATTCGGATGAGCTTCAGCATGCCGTATTGGTTCAAGTGGGGAGGCCACCATTCAGGGTTGAAGGTACCGCGTTTGTCCCCGAAATCCCCCGGACTTGTCCAGCTGCCGATTTCGATCCCATTGACGTAAAAGAAAATATCCGACGGGTAATTATCGCAATGTCCCGGTGCTTCAGACCCCAGCTCCAAGGAGAATTGGATCTCGCGGAACGATTGGTTGGATTTCAAATAATTCGGGATCCGATATTCCAGGAAACCTTCGGTCAGCCAAATAATCTCCGAATTGATGCGCTCCGGATCGGCGAAATAGCGCGGATCGTCGAAATCTCCGATGATGCTGTCCTTGGTCGCAAGTCCGCAGGTCGGGATGGCTTGGTAGTCGCTGTAATGGCCGACCCGAATTTCCACCTCGTACAGATTATTAATATCCTTGCTTCGCAAATCGACCATCAAGGTGTCTTTATTCAGATAGCAGATCTTCTGGATGCCATGCTTCCCGCCCGTGGTATGGATTTCGATCAAGCCGCTTTCCTCCAGCTTCTTGATATGCATGGTAATGGCGCCATTGCTGAGGTTCAGCCTGTTTGCGAGATCATTCAGGTTCAGGCTTTGATTCTTGGCCAGCAGCTCCAAAATTTGAATGCGGATCTCGGAGCTGAGCGCTTTGAAGATATCCAGTCCGCTCATTAAATCTTTAATGTAGATCATCTTATTTCAAACCTTCTTCCGATTAAGGGATTTATAAGGATGGGATGTTTGCAAACGTTTATTTCAAATAATTATAAATCAATATGAGCGTGAAATAAAGATGCGTTCAAAATCTTCAGAAAACTTGTGCGTGAAACAATAAAATCGATGCGGAAAACGCTTTTATTTGAGGATTATATTAAATTAGGATTGCGAAAAACAAGTGATTTCGGCTATTCTCGACAGAAATTGCGCTGGTTTTTATCATCATGAAAGTTTATTTTTTATTTATATAAATCATTTTATATTTGTATATTTACAGAGACCCCACCATATGATATTTTAGATCTGAAAACGAATTCATTTAATTTTATTTGAATTGTTTTACAATTATATCAAACGGAAGGTGAAGAACTTGGCAGCTGAGAACATGAAAGCACGAATGATCGTGGATAAGTCGTTTCGGATCGCGCAAGTTGATAACCGCATTTATGGTTCATTCATTGAACACCTAGGCCGCGCAGTATATGGCGGGATTTACGAGCCAGGCCATGAAACCGCGGATGCGGACGGTTTTCGGAATGACGTAAAGGAATTGATCAAGGAGCTGGACGTCCCGATTATCAGGTATCCCGGCGGGAATTTCGTTTCGGGGTATAACTGGGAAGATGGCGTGGGGCCTGTTGCCGAACGGCCAAAACGGCTGGAGCTGGCTTGGAGAACGCTGGAGCCGAACGATGTCGGCACGAATGAGTTTATATCCTGGGCCAAGGAAGTGGGCTCGGATGTCATGATGGCCGTGAACCTGGGGACGCGGGGGATCGATGCCGCCAGAAACTTGCTGGAATACACCAACCATCCGGGAGGCACGTATTGGAGCGATCTACGCCGCCGCCATGGTTATGAACAGCCGCACAAGATCAAGACCTGGTGCCTCGGCAACGAGATGGACGGACCTTGGCAGATCGGACACAAAACGTCCGAAGAGTACGGCCGGCTCGCGCTCGAGACGGCAAAAGCCATGCGGCTCGTCGACCCGACCATCGAGCTGGTTTCCTGCGGAAGCTCGAGCACGGGCATGCCGACATTCCCTGAATGGGAAGCCGTAACGCTGGATCATACGTATGAGGCGGCCGATTACATATCCCTGCATCAATATTACGGCAACCGTAATAACGATACGGCCAATTACCTGGCGCTTACGCTCGATATGGATCACTTTATTCATACAGTGAAATCCACCTGCGATTATATCAAGGCCAAGAAACGCAGCAAAAAGACGATGTATCTGAGCTTCGATGAGTGGAATGTCTGGTATCATTCCAATGACGCCGACAGGCAGATTGATCCATGGAGCATCGCCCCCCCTCAGCTGGAGGATGTGTACAACTTCGAGGATGCGATTCTTGTGGGCAGCATGCTGATCACGTTCCTGCGCCATGCGGACCGGGTCAAGATGGCTTGCCTGGCACAGCTCGTGAACGTGATCGCTCCGATCATGACCGAGAACGGGGGACGTTCTTGGAAACAGACGATCTTTTATCCGTATCTTCATGCTTCCAAATTTGGCCGGGGCGTATCCCTGCTGCCGATCGTCGACTCGCCGAAATACGATTCCAAGGACTTTACCGACGTTCCTTATCTGGACAGCGCGGTCGTTCATAACGAAGAGGATGAAGAAATTACGATTTTTGCCGTGAACCGCCATCTGGAGGAAGCCTTGGAGCTCGAGTGCGATGTTCGCAGTTTTGAAGGTTACCGGCTGCTGGAACATATCGTGCTGGAGCATGAGGATCTGAAAGCGGTGAACACCGCATCCGAGGAAAAAGTAAAGCCTCATCATCAGGGGGGCGCGAAACTCGATAACGGTATGGTTAACGCAAGGCTTGCCAAGGCATCATGGAACGTCATCCGCTTGAAAAAAGCCTAATAACAGCAAGGGGGCGGTCCTCGATGTGGGCTGCCCCGTCTCCCAAACACTCATATCAAATTACACACAATATGAAAGCGCTTTATTTCTGAGGAATAGCAGAAGTACCGATGTTCGAAGTGTAGGTTTGTATGAACGAAAATTAAGGGAGGTCCAGTAAGATGATGAAAAGATGGATGATTGTATTCATGGTGTTATGTATGGCGCTCTTCCTGTGGGGATGCGGCAAATCGAACAATGCCGGCGGCGAAACCTCGGTCCTGGACGGGGGGGCGGGAGAAAGCGCTACGGAGCTGTCGTATTGGACGTTTGTTGAGCTGCACGGCCAGCACTTCGAGAAAATGCTGGGCAAATGGAACACGGAGAACCCCGATCGCCAGATCAAGCTGAACGTAACGGTCATGCCTTATGACGACATGCATAACAAATTATCCATCGCGGTTCAATCGGGGACGGGTGCCCCCGACATTGCGGATATCGAGCTTGGGAAATTTCCGGATTTCCTTGCCGGCACGCCGCAGCTTGAACCGCTCAACGACGTCATTGATCCATACCGGGATACCATCGTGAAATCCCGTATCGACCTTTACAGCAAGGAGGATGTGAATTACGGCATCCCGACCCATGTCGGAGCTTCCGTCGCTTTCTATAATACCGAGATTTTGGAGGAGGCCGGGGTCAATTATCAGGATATCGTGACTTGGGAGGATTTCAAGCAGGCCGGTATCCAGGTGTATGAAAAAACCGGCAAGTATATGGGGACGGCCGATACAAGCGCGGCTTGGCAAGCTTCCATGCTGCTCGCTCAGCAAGGCGCGGATCTGACGGACGATTCCGGCAATCCGATCGTGAATTCGGAGCCGATGGTGAAGGCCATGACGCTGCTCAAGGATCTGCAGGACAGCAATGTCATCGCGACCATCGCCGGCGGTCAGCCTGACACCGAAGAGGCCTACGGCGAGTTTAATGCAGGAAATTATGCCACGGCTTTCATGCCGTTATGGCAAATGTCCAGATATACCAATTACATGTCCGATTTGTCGGGAAAAATAGCCATCGCGCCGATTCCGGTCATCGAAGAAGGAATGCCCCGGTCGGTTGGCGGCGGCGGAACCGGCACGGTCGTGACCAAGACGGCAAAAGACGTGCAGCTGGCAAAAGATTTTCTGGCCTTCGCCAAACTGTCCCTGGATGCCAATAAAGAAATTTGGAACACGCTTGGATTCGATCCGGTCAATATGGACGTCTGGGATATGAAGGATGTTACGCACAATGCCGAGAATCAGTTCGTGAAATATTTCGTCAATAACCCGTTCGATGTCCTGAATGAGATCCGGGATGAAATCCGTTTAATCAAATCGACCTCCGCATCGCCCACCATCAACAACGTCCTGTGCACAACCACCTTCAACGAGATTTTTGAGGACGGCAAGGACATTACCGAAGCCCTGAATGACGCCCAGAAGCAAATCGAACAGGAATTGAAATAACGTTCGCTTATACGGTACAAAAACGAAGAGCTGCTCATGGATCGTCGGTGAGCGGCTCTCATTCAAAGGAGTCGAATCATGATTAAAAAATTTCTGTACTCTCAAAAGGTTGCTCCTTACGTGTTTGTCCTGCCGTTTATTCTGGTATTCCTCGTATTCTGGGTGTTTCCGCTCGGCAGCTCATTCAGCATGAGCTTTCAGAAAACGCAGCTGGGGCAGGAAGCGGATTGGGTCGGCTTGGCTAATTACGGGAAGCTGATGGGGGACGGCGTCTTTTTGAAGGCAGTCACGAACAGCGCGATTTACATGGTGTTGACGCTCCTAATCCTGATTCCGTTTCCGATGCTGTTCGCGGTGCTGATCAACAACAAGTTCATGTGGGGAAGGGAGTTCTTCAAGTCGTCTTTTTTCTTCCCTGCACTGACGTCGGTCGTTGTGGCAGGCACCATCTTCCGGCTCATGTTCGGCGAGATGGAAGGATCCCTGATCAACAGCATCCTGGGGTGGTTCGGGATCGATCCGGTGAAGTTTCTGAAGGGACAGGTCACCGGCTTTATCGCGCTGGTGGCTCTCGCCACTTGGCGGTGGACGGGGGTCAATATGCTATATTTTTTATCGGGACTCAAGAACATTCCGGGTGAATATTACGAGGCGGCATCCATCGACGGTGCCTCGGCCTTCCAGAAGTTTACCAAAATCACGATGCCTTTGTTGAAGCCGACCACGATTTATGTGTTAACGATCAGCATTTATGCGGGGCTTGCCATGTTTATCGAAAGCATGATGCTCTGGAACGGCAACAACTCTCCGAAGAATATCGGCCTCACGATCGTCGGTTACCTGTACCGTCAAGGCATCGAGAAGAACAATTTGGGTTATGCCGCCGCTGTAGGGATCGTGCTGCTGGCAATCACCATGATCATTAACCTGACGCAGCTGAAGCTCTCCGGCATGTTCAAGAAGGAGGATTGAGGATGAGAAGAGAAGCGCTGGTCAAAATAATCCTCTTGATCTTGTTCTCCATACTGTGCTTTCTGATCCTGGTGCCTTTTTATGCCGTCACCATCGCTTCCTTCAAACCCGGCGAGGATTTGATCCGGTATGGCCTGAATTTGAAATTTGATCTGTCGGTGATGAGCCTGGACAATTTCGCCTACCTGTTTACGGGCGATCACTCCTACTTCATGTGGTTTTTTAACTCCTTGCTCCTCACGGTGGTGCAGGTTACATTAACCCTGCTGGTCAGCGCAACCGTTGCCTATGGGTTTGCAGCCTATGATTTCATCGGCAAGAACTTCTTGTTTATCTGCGTGCTTTTGATTATGATGGTTCCTTTTGAAATTCTTCTTCTTCCGTTATACTCCCTGACGTACAATCTGGGCCTCATGAATACGTACTCGGCGATTGTGCTGCCGGGGATCGCAAGCGCGGCCACGATTTTCTTCTTCAGGCAGTATTTAAGAGGGGTTCCAAAAGAAATGATTGCGGCAGGTCGGGTCGACGGGGCCAGCGAATACGGGATCTATGTTCGGTTGATCCTGCCCGTGATGAAGCCGTCCTTTGCAGCCATGGCGATTCTGAACGGCATGAACAGCTGGAACAATTTCCTATGGCCGTTCATGGTGCTCAGCGATGATCGCAAGTACACGCTTCCGATCGGGTTGAAGACGCTGTTGACTCCTTACGGGAACAACTATGATTTATTGATTGTCGGCTCCTTTTTCTCGATCATCCCGATTTTCATCTTGTTCATGGCCTTCCAGAAATATTTCATTGACGGGATGACGGCGGGGGCGGTGAAAGGCTGATCGTTCTGTCGGTATGACCGGTCCTGCCCTTGCTGTCGGCACCTCAAATCCATTATGATACAAGGAAACCTGCGTATTCTGATGAATGAGGTGACATATCGTGCATCCTGTAACAAAGGCTCTACTATGGATTGGCGGCGCTCTGATCGTGATCGGGCTGTTGTGGCCCGTCATCGGCCGATTCGTCGGCCGGCTGCCGGGCGACATCGTCGTGGATAAGCCCAATGTCAAAATTTATTTTCCGATCGTAACCTGCCTCGTCATCAGCGTGGTGGGTTCGTTGATTCTGTTTCTGATCCAGCAGTTTCGCAAGTAGTCGGGATTTCATAAGAAAAACGTCATCGACGTACTTTCTCAGAAGACAGACCGCGGTTAGGGGATGTTTTTCTTGCGATATCAGGAAGGCCTAAGCTTCGGAGTTTATACTTTCTGATATCTAAAAAAACAGGCCGGTTAGGGGAAACCCTTAACCGGCCTGTTTACGTGGAACAGCCGTTTTATTTTTGGATGATGGTGATTTCGGCATTCGGATCCAGGCTAAACACGATGGATTTGAACCTGGGCATTTCCAGAATGTGAACCCGGTAGACCAGCTGCTGCGAATGAGCGGCGTCACCGTGGTTCGCGCCTTCACCCTTGGCATGTGCCGATAGGGGATCATATCCCATGATGGCTTTCATGGTGTGCCGGATTTCCGCTTCGCTGATGCTTAGAATCCGTACCTCCCGTTTAAGAGGAAGGCTTGAAGTCGTAACGCGCCCCGTCTCCAGTGCCATCAGGCACGCGATGGCGGAATACATCGCCCGTTCCCAGCCGAGGAGGAGCCCCGCCAAAGTCAGTACCAACAGATTGATCATGATATGGACGTAGGGCAGCTTCAGCCGGGTCAGCAGCTGCGATAGCTGCTGGGGGATCTTCGGCATCTGGAGCGTATCCAGGACGACGCCGTAACGAAGGCCGATGCCGATGCCGAGACCGAGGAAAATGCCGCCGATGCCTGCGCTCCCGATCTTGCTGTCGATGAGAGCGGGGATCGGAAAGAACAGGATCGAGCATACGGAAAACGTAAGCAGCCCGACGGTTGCGATGACGGCTTTTTCCCGGTTCGACCGGCGATAAGCCAACAGAAGCAAGGGCAGATTTAATGCAAACAAAAACATGCCCGTATGAAGTCCCGTCAGATGCGAAGCGAGCGCAGAGATTCCCGTTACGCCGCCCGCGATGATTCCGCTAGGAACAAGAAATAAATCCAAACCGAACGCTGCGATCAGGCCTCCGATGGCAGCCATGCTCAGTCTTCTTCGTGTACTTGCCTTGCTTGCGGCCTCTTGTGCACCGTTCGTTGTCCGAACCGGGGCTTGAACCATAGGCAATGTACCCTCCTTTATCCGCTGGCACTTTCATCCTTTAGCTTCGGTTTAACCGGTTTCTTCTCCTTATGATCTTTAAATTTAAATATTTTGTTCAAGAAGTTATAGACGTGCTTGGACTCCTTGGTCAGCAGCGGTCCGAGTATGGCGAGTATCAGTACATACAGGGCCGCGAACGGTTGAATGAAGGTTGCAAGCCCGCCGGCTTTCCCCATATTGGCGAGAATGATGGAAAACTCCCCGCGGGATACAATCGTCAGACCGATATTGGAGGATGCTTTCGAAGACAATCCGGCGCTGCGGCCGGCAAGCATGCCTGCAATGAAGTTGCCAAGAAGCGTGATGATCACGGCGATCAGCGATAACCACACAGCTCCGCCAAGCTCGGACGGTACTATCGTTAAACCGAAGCTAAAGAAGAATATGGCTCCAAAGAAATCGCGGAATGGTAATATCAAATGCTCAATGCGTTCACGATGCTCGGTCTCGGCCAGAACAAGCCCGACGAGCAGCGCGCCGATGGCCTCGGCAACATGAATCGTTTCAGCGAATCCTGCGAGCAGGAACAACGCGCCGAATACGACCAAGGCAAACAATTCGTTAGACCGTATATTCAATGCTTTATTCAGAAGCGGTACGGCTTTACGCCCGATAATAATGACTAGCAGCATAAATCCAAGAGCGATCACGGCAGATATCAGGACGCCGCCCAGCGACGAGGAGCCGCTCAATACGAGCCCGGAAAGAATCGAGATATATACAGCGAGGAATACGTCCTCAAACATGATGATCCCGAGGATCATCTCGGTCTCCGGATTCGCCGTTCTTCTCAAGTCGACCAGCACCTTGGCTACGATAGCGCTCGAGGAGATGGTCGTTATGCCTGCGACAATGAGCGTCTCCGCCAAGGGAAATCCGGCAAAGATCCCGATCATCAGTCCAAGCGTAAAGTTAATGGCAATGTAGATGCTGCCACCTACAACGATGGACTTGCCCGATTTGATCAATCGTCCGACCGAGAACTCGAGTCCGAGATAGAACAGAAGGAAGAGTACGCCGATCCGCCCCATAAAGTCGATGAGCGGAGCACTTTCTATAAAACGAAAATCGAAAGATCCAAAATGAAAAGCATGAGGCCCAACCGCCATCCCCACCAGAATATAGAAAGGGACGACGGAAAACCGGAGTTTAGCTGATAGCAACCCCGCCAGGGCGATCAAGGCAATCGCCAATCCTACTTCTAAAACCAAATGATCCATTCATCAACCACGTCCGTTCATCAAGATTTGTTTAAATAGCCGCTGTTGTTGACGTTCACCTACGACGACGAGCGTCGAATCCGGTGTAATGATAACGTCAGGCCCGGGATTGATTTGTTTGCTGTTTTTGTCAACTCTTGCAATGATGGTTGCGCCTGAGGCTTGGCGTACGCCCAGATCGCCAATCGATTTACCTGCCCCGTAATAGTGGGGCTCGATGCGGTACCACTCGATGATCAATTCATCCAGCGCCATGTCGATCGTTTCGAGCGCCTTCGGTTTATACGTGAGACCGCCGACGATGGCCGCAATTTGACGGGCCTCGTCATCGTCCAGGGAAATCATGGAGATGCTTTCGTCCGGATCGTCGTATTCATAATGATACATTTCACGGCGGCCGTCGTCATGAATGATGATGACCAGTTTATCGCCACCGCGGGTATCAATTACGAATTTCTTACCGATTCCAGGCAAATCTGTTTCGCGAACATGCATAGATTAGAGTCCTCCTAAGAAAATACACTTTTTAGTTGTTTTGCACACCGATCACACGGATATCAAAAATACACGCAGCCAAATAAAACAATCCATTCACGATGAAATTGCACAGTCTTTAATAAACCCTAATGCACAGGTCAATCCGCACAGGCTGTTTATGTTGTTGCATGGGAAAAGAAAAATTGGAAAATTTAAGAAACCGCAGTCAGTTGGAATGCGAAAAAGTGTGGAGGACTATACGAACTTCGATGTGTATTTAATGGGGAATAATACTAAAAGCCGGAGTCGAAGCGGAATAATCGGCCGATAGGGCAGACGTGTTTTGGGAGCCTGCTGCATCACAATGGCCGACATCAATAAGAACAGCGCTATGGTATTGCCGGCTGCCTTAAGTTTGGAGAGAATTTGAGAGTGTTTCAGAACAGCCGCTTTCAGATGATGGTCATGCTTGTAAACATACCGCTCATCTTGGGTTTCGTTGCTGTAATACTCCTGGACGGGAATGTATAGGGCAAATGCCGTAACCAGAACAAGCACCAGCATCCATGCAATTCTTGCCGTTTTTAAGAAACAGTTCACGGTTACTCCCCCCTTCGTCCCAAGCTTCTATGTTAATCATAACATAAAAATAATCGTTCTCAAAATGAGAACGATAAATTATTTTCGAACACTTTTACAGATCGATTCAATTTTTTACATTATATAGAAGCGATGCTTCTTCTATTTTTTGCGAAGCTTATCATAGTTTTCCGTATCGGGCCCGATATCGGCTTTCGCTTGATCCTTGTCTTCCAAAACGCCGAGGACAAGATCGTCGAGTTTATCGGTTGCGGCCTGATCCGGCCGGTCGGGCTCGGGAATCGGGTCCACGCCGGGAAATTGATCGTCAAATTCAGGTTTCTGTTTGCTCATTGGGCTCTCATTCCTTTCTGGCAATATTGTGGCACAAAAGGATCTTTTATATGTAACGAATAAACGCGGGAGATGAAAGTGAAACAATGCAGGAACGTCGGCCTGGTAACAATTCATAACAATTCACCTTCTATATAATGTAACCCTATATATCAATCAGCTATATAAGAATATGCTAGAATAGTAGAGGAATATTATACCAGGGGGTTATTTAGGCATGAAGAAAAAATGGATAGGCTGCACCCTTGCTTTATTGCTTGTATCCGGCTCTATCGTATCTGCGCATCCGGGACGAACGGATGCCAACGGAGGGCATACCTGCCGAACCAATTGCGAACGCTGGGGTCTGTCATATGGCGAGTATCATTATCATAACGGCGGCGGGAGCTCTTCCGGAAGCAAGTCGTCCCCATCCGCGCCTAAGTCGAAATCATCGCAAAAGAGCACGGCTAAGCCTGCAGCGCCGAAGCCCGCGGCTCCTGCTTATGCTAAGTCCGGCCTTAAAGTTTACGTCAACGGCAGCGTGGTAAAATTTGATAGCGAGCCATTGGTGTATAACAACATCAATCTGGTGCCGCTGAGGGAAATTGCCGAGGGCATGGGGGCTAAGGTCAACTGGAATCGCGATGCGGCCAGCATCGGCGTGCAGAGAGGCAATCATAAAATCACGCTCACGATCGGAAGCAAAACCGTTTTCTATAATGGCAAATCGGAAACCGTTGCGGTCGCTCCCAAAGTGATGGACGGCGTGACGTATGTTCCCATTCAGGTGTTCGCACGGGGGCTGGGCGCTGGCGTGAACTATACCGAGCATGATAAAATTCTGAGAATATCGTTTAAGGAATAAAATAAACACGGGTTCCATTTTGCGAACAGAGAGGGGAAGAGTTTGCTTTGAGTTTTTTTGATAAATTTAAAGCCGGTGTATCGGACGCCGGAAACAAAGCGAAAACGCTGGTGGAGATCAATCGCTTAAAGCTGCAGAACAACGGCAAAAAAAGCGATATCGACGAACAGCTCCTGGAAATCGGCAAGGTTGTATTCGCTTCAACCGAAGCAGGGAAGTGGCCGCCTGATCAGGAGAGCATCCAAAGCTACGTGGCCAAGATTCATCAATTGAATTTCGAAATCGAGCAAAATCTGCTCCAGATTGCCAACCTTACGGATGAAAAAATATGCCGGGGGTGCGGGAACAGTTCAGCCGTGAATGCCAAATTTTGCGCCCACTGCGGCCGTACGTTCGAAGTGATTCAAGTTCAAACGGAAGAGCAGCGCAAAGAGGTTCCGCTGCTGGAGGATGGCGGCGACCAAGAGGAGCCGAAATAGAAGCTGTTTGCTTCATGAATAGCCGTACCCTGGTTCGGGAATGACCAGGGTCGGCTTTTTCTTTTTGTCCGGGGTGAAGGAAGCAGCGCTTGATTAGGAGAATGATTATTAAGGTGATCTTACTCACGACATCATCGTTATATAGTAATATTAGCTTACTAGCTGGAGGGAGTGAGGACATATGCCGAAGAACAAGGCCTGTAATGATGAATTTAGTCAACATGGGGATCGAGGGGTGTCAAGGCTGCTTAAAGGTAACGTTCTATTGCTTCCCGTATGCGTAATTTTGATGCTCTTTGCTGCCGGGTGCAACGGCCCGGGGTCTTCGGAGGAGGAGAATCCGCCGGAGAACCTCCCCAAGGGCGCATCCATCAACATCGTCATTTCCAGTCTGGGGATGACGTTCCCTGCAGGAATGGACGAGAATGACAATCCGTACCTGAATTACATCGAAGAGCGTACGGGGCTCGAGATCGGAGTCAATCTTCCTCCGCCCGAGGTATACAACGAGAAGCTCGACGTCATTATGTCCTCAGGCAATTTGCCGGATATGCTCCATACGTACGAGCCGGTGTGGTTCGACAATTACGTCAAGCAGAAGGCATTTATGCCGCTGGATGAATTAATCGACGAGTACGGCCCCCACCTGAAAGAAAAAATTCCGCCGGAGGTCTGGGATCGGGTCCGATACGGCGGTAAAATCTATGCGGTTCCGAGCTTGAATGAGGTGACTGGAGCCGAATTGATGTATGTCCGGAAGGACTGGCTCGATCGGCTCGGCTTACAGCCGCCCGAAACGCTGGAGGAATATTACGAAGTCATTCGTGCCTTCACCCTGGATGATCCTGACGGCAATGGCGTCCAGGATACGATCGGTTTAACCTTGACCTCGAGCCTGGGAAGGTCCTCGCCGTTTTTCGGCGCTTTCGGCACGCAGCGAAATACGTGGTTTGAACGGGACGGGCAGCTGGTGAACGGAAGCATTCTGCCGGAAACGAAGGAAGCCCTCGCCTTTTTTAACAAGCTGTATCAGGAGAATCTGCTCGATCGGGAATTTCCTTTAAACCTGCAAAACAATCTGTTCGAAAAAATAGAAAACGGCACGGTCGGCCTGTTCTCCGCGGCTTGGTACGATACGCGCGGACCGATTGCGGCCAATATGAGCAAGGACCCCGAGGCCGAATGGATGCCGCTTCCGTATCCGACGGGACCGGACGGATTTAAAGGCGTTGAAGGGAAGGACATCATACGAGGTTATAACGTCATACCGGCCGAATCGGAGAAGGCTGCCGAAGTGATCCGGTTTCTGGACTTCGTTGCCAGCGACTACAAGACGCTTAAACTCGGCTTCGAGAACGAAATCTGGCGCTGGGAGGACGGGGCGATCGTTACGGACTTCGCGCTGCACGACAAGCATTTATACCGCGGCATTTACCAGTCCCTTGTCGACGTGCCGGATCAATTGCTGTTCAAGGAACGGCTTGATTCGCTCGGGGACTTCAATCTGTACAACAATCTGCAGCTGATCAATCAGCATATTATTCCGAATGCATTCTACGGAGTTCCTACCCCCGGGATGACGAAATACAACACGAAGCTTAAAAATCTGGAGGATGTGTTCACGAAAATCATCATGGGGCTTGAGCCGCTGGACGCATTCGACGACTATGTGAAGACCTGGAAGGAAGAAGGGGGAGATGAAATCACGAAGGAAGTGAATGAATGGTACTCCAAACAATAATGCTGGCAGCCAAGAGCGCGGGGGACCGAGTGATCGACTTGTTTCGCTGGATCCGGGATCGGTTTTCGCAGAACATTCAAGCCCGTTTGACCGGTTATTTTCTGCTGATCCTGCTGCCGTTGGTCATTATCAGCCTCTTCGCAGTTGAACGGTCCCGGGATATTCTCTACGAACAGGCGGTCGAGCGGACAGAGATGGCGCTTTCGTCGGCGATGAACCATTTTGATCTGGCGCTGCAAAACGTGGAGGAGATATCGACCCTGATTGCAAGCGACCCTGGAATGAATGAGCTGCTGAACAAAAACAGCACGAACTTCTCCCCTCAATCGATCGTGGATTTCTCCGATATATTGGAACAATTATTGAATTCCGTTTCGGTGAACCGGTTCGTATCCCAAATTTCGGTGTATCATCAGGCGTCCAATAGGATTATCTCTACCAATTACGGCGTCAAAGAGCTGACGGGCGAGACGCAGCAAGAATGGCTGGTCGAAGCTGCCCGGAGGAACGGGACGGGGATTTCCTACGTCATGTCGGAATCCCCAGTGGCGGAGGGCATTACGTTTGGCAAGATGACGAATACGGACAGCGTCTCCTTAATTCGGGCCATGGACCTGTACAACAGCGAGCGGCAGTCGAATCTCCTTGTGGTGTCCTTTAACAAGAGCAAGCTGTTAAATATCATCAAGACGCTGCTACCCTCTGAAAATAGCCGTATCGCCCTATTGAACGAAAAGGGAGAAGTGGTGGTGGAGACCGGCAGAATGTACGAGGATAACATTTCCGACAAGGATATGACCGTAGCGATTGACTCGGATTACTCCGCATGGCGCCTCGCGTTGGTTCAGCCGAAAAGCGAGCTGTACGAAGAGACCGATCAGCTGCGCCTGTTCACGGTTGCGATCATCGGGCTGAGCATCCTGCTGGCCATTATCATTTCATGGGTGGTGTACAGCGGGATTGCCTCGCCTGTTTTGAAATTGTCGCGCGGGATGAAGCGGCTCAGCAGCGGAGAGCTGAACATTCATGTCGACACCAAGCGGAAGGACGAATTCGGTTTTCTCATCCAGTCGTTTAACAAAATGGCCGTCGTGCAGAAGCATCTGATCGAGGATCATTACGAGCAGCAGCTGCGATTGACGACAACGGAGCTGAAGTTCCTGCAATCCCAGATCAATCCGCATTTTCTGTATAACACCCTCGATTCGATTTATTGGACGGCCAAAAACTACGATGCGGATGAGATCAGCGAGATGGTGATGAACCTGTCGAAGTTTTTCCGGTTGAGCCTGAACAAGGGCAGGCAGGTGTTTACGATTGAGGAGAGCATTACCCACCTGCACTACTATCTACGAATCCAGCAGCTTCGTTTCATGGACAATTTCACCGTGGATTATCAAATTTCGGAAGAGAGCAAGGGGGTTCCGATTCTCAAGCTCCTGCTTCAGCCTTTGGTGGAAAATGCCATCATTCACGGCATGGAGGGCAAATCCTCCGGAGGGAACCTGGTCATCTCCAGCCGGATTGAAAAAGGGCATACGATGGTTATCAGCGTACAGGATAACGGGCCCGGGATCAGCGAAGAACGGCTGCGCTACATCCAGCATGAGCTGGAGATGATGGGTTCGCGCAGCGTGCCCGCGTCTTCCCAGGATGAAGAGCATGTGAAGGATCTGTTCGGTCTTCGGAACGTGCTTGGCCGAATGAAGCTGTATTATGGCAGAGAAGCGGATCTGACGGTACACAGCGTGGCAGGGGAAGGCACCACCGTCACGATTTCCATCCCGCTGGATCGCTGCAAGGAATTTAACCTGAAGCAGACACTTATATAGAGATGCTCGAAAGGGGAACAAACCGAATGAATCTCATGATCGTGGAAGATGAACCCCGGCTGCGCAACGCACTGGCTTACAATATCCCATGGGACAAGCATGGGATTGAAGTTGTAGGCATGGCGTCCAACGGCATCGAGGCCCTTGAGCTGGTTGGCCGAAAAAAACCCGATATTATGCTGATCGATGTGCAGATGCCTGAAATGGACGGGCTGACGCTCCTCGGCGAGCTGCGAAGCCGGCAGGACATCAGCCGATTGACGAAAATGATCATCCTGAGCGGACATGACAACTTCGAATTTGCGCAGCTGGCGCTGGAATACGGGGTGTCCAAATATTTATTGAAGCCCGCCGGCGAGGAAGACATTCTCGAAGCGGTGCTTGAAGCGAGGCAGCAGCTGCGGGAGGACTTGGAGCAGTGGCAGCGCAAGGCGGCTTTGGAGCAGAAATGGAAGGACAATCTGCCGCATTTGCAAAATCTCTTTTTTATCCAATGGGTCAGCGGCAAATATACGAAACAGGACGTCCTTACCAAGGGCAGGGAATTATATATTTCATTGAAGGAGAACGACCGTTTCGCCGTCGCCGTGGTGGATCTGGACCCCTTGCCGGAGAGCGAGACCCGCTTTCAGCGGGGGGATGTCGAGCTGCTGCAGTTTACGATGCAGTGCCTGGCCAAGGAGCTGCTGTCCCATCCATCGCTCTGGATCACGTCGGATTCAGGCAATATGCTCCTGATGGTCCTGATCCTGGAGGAAAGCCAGGATGCCAAGGAAGCCATGCTGCGGCTGAATGCGGACGTATCCAAGCTCCTCTCCCAAACGAGGGAGGTGCTGAAGATAACGGCCAGCGCCGGCATTTGTGCATCCATCGGGACGATCGAGGAGATGAGCCTCTTGTATGCGCAGGCTTGCCGGGCGCTTCAGGAGCGCGTCGTGTATGGACACGACCTCGCGATTCCTTACCGGGAGCAGCTTCAGCGGGATATTCAGGGCGTGATCGTGCAGCAGAACCTGGAGAAGACGCTGGAGATCGCGCTGGAAACGGCGGATGAAACGAAGGCGCTGGAGGCGCTGAAGGGATTATGGGAGGAAGCCTTCTCGAGGTCCGAATCCTCGGACGAATTCCAGGAGGCGGTGCTTTACATGAACAGCTTCTTTACCCGCATGATCCAGAAGCAGGGCTGGACGGTTAAAAGAGTCGTCGGCGACGATATCGAATATTTCCACAACGTCAAGCTGCTGAGCACCAAAATGCAAACCTGGTCGCTCCTGGAGCGAACGGTGAAGCATATCATCACGTTTATGGGCGAACAGCGGAAAACGACAAGCAATCAGGTGGTAAAGGACATTCTGAACCTGCTCGAGGAGGAGATGGACCAGGAAATTACGCTGCACACGGTAGCGGACCGGCTTTACGTGAATTCTTCCTACCTCAGCCGGCTGTTCAAGCAGGAAATGGGGGTCGTCTTCTCCGCATATGTGCTGGAACGCAAAATGGAGCGGGCCAAGTCGCTGCTGCAGGACGGTCTCAAGGTATACGACGCAGCCCGGCTGGTCGGGTACCGCGATGTCAGTTATTTCACCAAGGTGTTTCGGAAGTATTGGGGCGTGAACCCGGGGGAGTTCAAGGGATAAGGATATGGGAGAGGCCGTACGGCACTGCTGCACACATCTGAAAGCCCGCTGCGCGGCCGTATCGTTCCTCCAATCGCTGTTGTCGCCGAATTTCCTGGAATGATGAAGACAGCGGAAGAAATTCGGCTCCAAAGGCGCCCGCTTCGCTTTTCGGAATCGATTGGTCCACTCCGCTGGTTCATGTAAGGTCTATCGCAAGAACGTCTTCCCCCTTGAGTTTGGGTGAAGGGAGGGAAGTGGAAGCCCGCTGCGCGGCAGTATCGTTCCTCCAATCGCTGTTGTCGCCAAATTTCCTGGAATGATGATGACAGAGGAAGAAATTCGGCTCCAAAGGCGACCGCTCCGCTTTTCCGGAATCGATTCGTCCGCTCCGCTGGTTCACGTGAGGTCTATCGCAAGAACGTCTTCCCCCTTGAGTTTGGGTGAAGGGAGGGAAGTGGAAGCCCGCTGCGCGGCCGTATCGTTCCTCCAAACGCTGTTGTCGCCAAATTTCCTGGAATGAATGTTGCAGAGGAAGAAATTCGGCTCCAGTCAATGCTTTCGATGCGAGTTTTCCGTTGGAAAACTTTCGGGCGCCCGCTTCGCTTTTCGGAATCGATTCGTCCACTCCGCTGGTTCATGTGGGGCAACCCCCTCCATATCCTCTCCCAATTGGTCGGGGAAGGGAGAGATGTGGAAGCCCGCTGCGCGGTCGTATCGTTCCTCCAATCGCTGTTGTCGCCAAATTTCCTGGAATGATGATGACAGAGGAAGAAATTCGGCTCCAAAGGCGACCGCTCCGCTTTTCCGGAATCGATTCGTCCGCTCCGCTGGTTCACGTGAGGTCTATCGCAAGAACGTCTTCCCCCTTGAGTTTGGGTGAAGGGAGGGAAGTGGAAGCCCGCTGCGCGGTCGTATCGTTCCTCCAATCGCTGTTGTCGCCAAATTTCCTGAATGAATGTTGCAGAGGAAGAAATTCGGCTCCAGTCAATGCTTTCGATGCGAGTTTTCCGTTGGAAAACTTTCGGGCGAGCGCTAACGCTTTTCCGGAATCGATTCGCCCTCTCCGCTGGTCCGCGAGGGTCCTCCCATCCTCCCCCTATTAGGATGGGGGAGGGGGCAAAACGCAGCGCAGCAGAGCGTGCGCAGTTACATAAACCAAGCAAACGAGCCGTTCGGGGCATACATCCCGAACGGCTCGTTTGCGTTTACCCCCAGCCCCAACCATCGGCAGGGCGGAAGTAATCACCCGCGCAGAATGGTTGAGGCTAGGGAGGCCAAGCTCGGCGCAGAGCAGAGGAGGCCTCGCTTGGCGACGAAGCACGGCATTGCCGTATTTCGAATGCCAACGCCATGATTGAAACGGCTTCAACGGAGCAGGCGGAATTGTTCTGGAGAAGCGGCAGCGGTCCCCTTTATCACCGGATTTCAACATTATCTATCCATTCGGAAGAAATCCGGGGGTAACAGGGATCGGAAGAACAATCCGCATGCGGAGTGATGAACAATCCTCTTTTTTTGATGTGGGTTTAAAGGCTCGTAGGGGTTCAAATAGCAAATGCTTGAACTCCAGTTATGAATTTTCGTTGGCAACGGTTCGCCGATCGTCACAAGTTAACATCCCATGAAACACCCACCGCAGCCCCATGGCATAATTACTGACGTCCGTGCCCCAACACAACATCATATTACCATAAATAGTAATGATCCTCGCCTACTCAGTCCCTGCGCAGGGAATTACAATTTGTAGTAACCAAGGAGATTGAATCAATAGAAAGGGGGAGACGAGTCGATGAAACCCACGCTAGAACCATCGCCCGCACCGCATAGAGAGATGAAGCCAAAACGAGGGTATTGGGGCCGTTTAGGGTCCGATATATGGAAAGAGTGGGATCTTTATCTGCTGCTCGTGCCGGGCATTTTGTTCATTTTACTGTTCAAGTACACGCCGATGTACGGGATCACGATCGCATTTAAGGATTTCAACATCTTCACCGGATTTGCCGACAGCCCGTGGGTAGGATGGAAGCATTTCGAGAAGCTGTTCACGTCGCCGGATTTTGCTCAGGTATTCAAAAATACGGTCATCATCAGCTTCCTGAAAATCGTGATCTTGTTTCCGCTCCCTATCATTATCGCACTGATGCTCAATGAGCTGAGGCATATGGTATTTAAACGCACGGTGCAAACCGTCATCTATCTTCCGCATTTCCTGTCCTGGGTCATCGTTGGCGGATTGTTTATCGATTTGCTCTCGACGAATGGAGGAATCGTCAACAAATTGCTGGTGTCTCTGGGCATGGAGCAGATTGCGTTCTTCCTGGATAACAGCGTGTTCCGGAGCGTGCTGATCACGTCGGCGGGCTGGAAGGAAACGGGCTGGAGCACCATCGTATATTTGGCAGCGTTTACAATGATCGATCCGATGCTGTATGAAGCGGCGAAGATTGACGGCGCCGGACGCTGGAAGCAGTTGTGGCATATCACGCTGCCGGGGATTGCTCCAATCATTGTCCTGATGTTTATCCTGCGGCTGGGGAATGTGCTGGAAGCGGGGACCGAGCAGATTCTGGTCATGTACAACCCGGTGGTGTACCAGGTGTCGGATGTCATTGGCACCTATGTTTACAGGCAAGGCTTAGGGAACCAGGACTACAGCTTCTCGACCGCGGTCGGCTTGTTCGAAGCGGTGATATCGTTCACGTTGGTCATTCTCGGCAATGCCATGAGCAGAAAATACTTACAGCGCGGGATCTGGTAAAGAAAGGGTGGCACAAATGGATCACAAAAAAGCTTTGGAAGGAACAAACACCACCCGAGGTGTCATCAAAACGTCGTTCTCGGAAAAATGCTTCTCGGTATTTAATTATACGTTCTTCATCGTGATGGGTTTAACGACCCTGCTGCCTTTCATGAACCTGATCGCGAAATCCCTGAGCAGCGAGGGAGCCGTCATATCGGGTCAGGTTGGGCTTCTCCCGGTCGGGGTTCAATTCGAAACGTACAAGTACGTGCTGCAGGATTCCATGTTCTTGAATTCGCTCAAGGTGTCCATCTTACTGACGATCATCGGAACGGCTTGCAGCTTGTTTTTGACCACGCTGACGGCTTATCCGTTGTCCAAATACCGGCTGCGCGGACGGAAAGGCCTTCTGTTGATCTTCGTATTCACGATGCTCTTCAGCGGCGGACTGATTCCGACTTACCTGCTCATGCAGAATTTGAATCTGGTGAACTCCTTCCCGGTGTTATTCCTGCCGGCGATGGTGAACGTGTACAACATGCTGATCATCAAAAACTATTTCGAGGGTCTTCCGGATGAGCTGGAGGAATCCGCCAAGCTGGACGGCGCGGGGAACATCCGCATTTTGGTTTCGGTCATCGTGCCGCTCTCGCTCCCCGTCATGGCAACGATCGGATTGTTCTTTGCGGTTGCTTTCTGGAACGACTATTTTGCAGCGATGATCTACATTACCGATCCGGCGATCAAACCGATGCAGCTGTACCTGAAGGAACTGCTGGTTTCGTCCAGCGGGGATTTCCTGAAGGACAATGTCGACGCCGCGATCAACGCAACGCCGCAGTCCATACAAGCTTCGTCGATCCTGCTGGCAACGATCCCGATTTTGCTGGTGTATCCGTTCCTGCAAAAGTATTTTGTCAAAGGCGTGCTGGTGGGTTCGGTTAAAGGTTAGGGTCATCAGATTTTCTGAAGATATCAGAAAGTATAAACTTTGGAGGATCTGCAGCCTGGTATCGCAAGAAAAACCACCGCTAAACGCGGTCTGTCTTCTTTGAGAGTACGTCGATAGACGTTTTTCTTAACATTATAGAAGTTATAATTTCCGGGGTCCCCGCAAAGAACCTGAATGGACTTCGGAGCAAGGCCCCACTTTGTGGGGGGATCTTAAAGGTGGTGATGCGCTTCGTATTGCTCAGCTGGCAGAATTCATTGAATTTCTCAATCACAAGGAGGGTTATCCATGATCAAGATTAAAAAATCCGCGGTACTAGCCGGGATTCTCGGATTCACGCTGGCGCTGTCCGGCTGCGGCGGCGGGGGAGGCGGCACGACGAACACGCCGGCGGCTCAGCCATCGGACACACCGGCAAGCACCCCGAAAGACGACGGGAACAAAGATACAACGGCTGAAAAACCAGGGCTGCGCATGATCATGCAATATGGATTGTTTGATCCGAAGACCGAATACGTGGCCAAGTACATCCAAGAAAGAACCGGGTTCAACGTGGAATACGAGCTGCTGCCGGCCGAGAACGCGGACGAGAAGCTGAACCTGCTCGTGTCCAGCAAAGATAACTATGATCTGGTGAAATTGAATGCGGCCCAGTTCTACAATCTGGCCTCAGCGGGTGCGCTCGAGCCGATCGATGAGCTGTTGGAATCCCACGGCAACTATATTAAGCAGTCCATTAAACAGGAATCCTTCGGCAGTGCAACGATCGACGGCAAGATTTTCGGCATTCCTGAAACCGGAGCCGGCGTAAGCATCGGGGAGGAGCTTGTGGTCAGACAGGATTGGATGGATGAGTTAGGGCTGGCCACGCCTACGACCGCCGATGAGCTGTACAATGTGCTCAAAACGATCAAAGAGAAGAAAAAAGTCATTCCGCTCACCATGAGCAAGGACTCCCTGTATGGCGACATCGCAACGACATTCGGCATTTTGACCGATTGGAAAGAGGTTGACGGCAAGCTGGTGCATCGTGCCGAGCAGCCGGAAATGAAAGAATACATCACCTTTATGAACAAACTGTACAAAGAGGGTCTGCTGGACACCGAAACGCCGATCAATACCGCGCAAAAGTCCATCGAGAAATTCTCGGGCGGCAATGCGGCGATGTATAAGCTGGCATGGTGGAACGCAGGCACGACGATTGCCGCACTGGAGAAAAACTTCCCGGATGCCAAAACGTCCATCATTCCTTATCTGAAAGGCAAGGACGGCAAAGCCGTGGTCGGAGCGAAAGCGAACACCACTTGGTATGTAGCCATCCTGAAATCCTCGAAGAACAAGGAAGCCGCCATGGAGTTCCTGAACGCGAAGATGGAGCCGGAGACCTTCAAAGGCATCGCACTGGGTAAAGAAGGCGTCCACTATGAAGTGAAAGACGAAAAATACTATCCGATTCTGCCGATTTTCAATGATGAATTGAGTAATGCAAGCAGCTTCCTGACAGGGGTAGACGAAGAGAAATACCCGATCTACTGGCAGGCACGCGTACGTAAAGATCCGATTCTGCAAGCGCATTTCGAAGCCTTCCAGAAGAATGCCGAAGGCATCATCGTTGTGGATCCGATGTCAACGGCACCGCCGATTGAAGCCGTATCCAAAAACCTGCTGAAATTGACGACCATGCTCGATGACAATGTGCTGCAATTCATTTCCGGAGCGAAGCCGATTGATGCTTACGATCAATTCCTGGCTCAATGGAGAGCCGAAGGTGGAGCTGATATGGTGACCGCAGCCAATGAATGGTTTCAATCCACGAAGTAAATGACCTAAACGAAAAAGCAGTCTGCGCAAGCAGCTGCTTTTTCAAAATTAGTAAAGGGGGTGACTGTTGAATTTATATTCACGTGATCGTTCATTCTGAATAAAAGAAGGGTGGTATTCCTTGATGTATCGTTTATTTCGCAGGCGGATCGCGCTGCTCCTCAGTTTATCGCTGATCGTATCGCTCATCGTGCCGATTGGTTCTTCCGCGTTCGCGGATAACGAAATTGCCCCGGCTCAAAGCGCGGTTCCCGAACCGGTTACGCTGGTCTCCCAAGGCGGAAACAGTCTGGAATTCACGGATATCAACGTGGCAGGCGACGCGCTGGAGAGTAAGAATGACTACTTGGCGCTGTACACGAGCGGCGCTTCGGTTACGGGCTCCGTGTATACCAATGAGGTATGGGTGCCTACGCTTCATGTCGCGGTTTCGGTGGATGCCGGCGGTCAAGTCCTGGACATTCTCGGACCGGACGCCGATCCTCCGACTGCCTGGGATCCGGGCACGCTGCTGCCGATTCCGGCCGGCGGTTATGTCGTCGTGGCAGGCGGCACGCTTCCGTGGGAGCAATCCGCTTTTCAAAAGCCTCTCTTTAATCAAAACCAAACGGGAGATTCGGTGAAGCTGATGCGCGCGGGCGTCGAAGTGAAAGCATCCGATTTCCTGCCGGATCAGCCGGGGCCTGGGCCGGATCCGCTGCCGCCGGAGCTGCATCTGCTTACGCCAAACGATGCGACGGTGGATATCCCGGTCATTGAGATTGCGGGTTTTGTGGCGAACTATGCCGCGGACCTGGATTTAAGCGTAACCGTCAATGGCGATGAAACGGCGCTTACGGCGGATGGCGTGTTCCGCACGAATGTGTATTTGGAACCGGGCCCGAACGCGGCTGAGGTAAAGCTGTTTAAGGGAGACGGCGAATTGGCCTCCCAAACGCTGAACATCGTGTACGAACCGATCGAGAACCAGGATTATATTGAAGTCGAGGCGGCACCGAAGGATATTACGATCGACATCGAAGGTCCGCGCAAGAAGCTGGATTACGTCGATAAGGATGTCACGGGCGTGCCGAACATCGTGGTGGTATTTACGAGAGATTACGGCAGCTCCATCACGATTCCCCAGACCAATGTGGCCGTGCAGGTGGATGCCAACAACCGCGTATTGCGAGTGGTCAATCCTTCGATCAACGGCAAGCCTCCGGTGTGGACCGGACCGACCGATCTTGAAATACCCGAAGGCGGTTATGTGCTGATGGCACAGGACAACAGCTATGCAGGCAACAACATCAAGCGGTATTTGGCCGAGAACTTTAAGGTCGGCGACATGATCAAGCTGCGCAAGAACGGGGAAGTGGTTCAGGTACGCGACATCATGAGCGGCAACGGCCTCATTGCACGTCTCACGCTGGATAACCAGACGATGTATACCGTAACGGAAGGCAGCACCGCCATCACGGGGCGCATCGACAACATGGACGATGTTGCGGCGATCAAGCTCCTGGTGAACGGGAACGAAATTCCGTTTGAAGCGGATGGCACCTTCACTCACAATTATACGTTAACGAACGGCACCAACTATATCGAAGTCAAAGTGATGAAGAATGACATCGAGCAGGATGTGCGTCATTTGGCCGTGTTTGCCAGACCTGGTTTTTCTTCGGAAAAAGAAGTCATTCTCTGGGTGGACCAGGCATCCAATGCGAGAAAGTTCAAAACCAGCGAGGATGTTTTGGCATTTCTGCAAAAAGCCAAGGAAACGGGCGTGACGTCGGTCGCGTTTGACGTGAAGGGCGTTGAAGGCTATGTTTCGTACAAAAAGAACGATTTGACGGGCAGACCTTACGTCAGCGAGATCAAGGCACCCGAAAAGGCGGGGGCAAGTCCGGATCTGGACCTGCTGCAGGAGTTCATTGACCATGGTCATGCCCTGGGATTAGAGATTCATGCGGCGATCAACGTGTTTGCCGAAGGATCGATCGCCCATAACGAGTATGCGGTTCTGAACGACCATCTCGATTGGGAAGAACGCGTGTATTTCCCTGAAAACAACGGCGAGATCAAGCGTCTGCGCGAAAGCAAAAAGCAGGGCCTGGTAGCCTTCGTCAACCCGTCCAATGACGAGGTTCGGGATTATCAGCTCAGAACGTTTGAGGAAATCATCAAGAACTACGACGTGGACGGGGTTGTCCATGACCGAAGCCGGTATGACAACGAAGGGGCCGATTTCAGCGACGAAACCCGCGTGAAGTTCGAGCAGTTTTTGCAGGCCCGGGGCAAGCAGCTTGTCGATTGGCCAAACGATATCTTCTCCTATGACAACAATGTAAGGGTATACGGCCCGCTGATTCAGGACTGGTGGGAATTCCGCTCGGGCACGATTCAGAGCTTCTTCGGTGAAGTGAAGGCGCTGGTGGATTCCTATGAAGTCTCAGAAGGCAGAAAGATCGAGGTATCCTCTTATGTAGGATCCTGGTATGAAACGTATTATCTAAACGGCGTCAACTGGGGCAGCAAAAACTTCCGGTTCAATCCCGCACTCGGCATGCCGGACGAGTCGGTGTATACGGAGGAATATTACCAAACCGGATACATCGAGTATTTGGATTTTCTGATGATCGGGGCTTATCAAACGACCAGTCAGGAAATCCAGAAATACATTACGCTTGGCAATATCGTAACGAACGGGGAAATTCCGCTGTATGCAGGCATTGCCATGAACAACGTGCAGGCGCCGGCCGTCCAGCGCGAAGTATTCCAGGCGGGGCTGAAGTCTACGAACGGCCTGATGCTGTTTGACGCATCCCAGGTCAACTGGCCGATCGCGGCTGCCGCTCTCCAAGATAAGGAGTGGGTGAAGGACTACCAGCTCGGCATGAGCTTGCCGGGAAGCCCTGATTCGTTCCTTGAAGGCAATTTCTATAACATCAACCGGATCGAGGGCAACGTTAACGTGATGACTGAAGCCTTCGGATACTCCACGGGCACGAACCGCTTCGGGGTTGAAGTGGTTGTGGATAACACGGGTCACGTGACGCGCGTAGTCAACCGGAACCAAGCGATCAACTGGAGCTGGGGAGCCCCGGAAGAGAACAACAGCGTCATACCTGCGGGAGGTTTTGTTATTTCCGCTCTGGATCCGTCAGGCACAAGAACGCTCCGCCAGCTCGTGGCCAATGCTTACAATACGGGCAACCAGGTTCGTTCGGCCGTATTAAGTGGGCTGATGGACGACGAAGGCAAGGAAACGCGCGCTAGCCAGCTTGCGTTGACAGGGCTGGTCGAAGTTCTCGGACCCGGCCAAGCGGCCGTGAAGGTGAACGGTGCCGATGCGACCCTGTCGGCGAAAGGTGAATTTACAGCGAACGTGCCGCTGCAAACGGGCGCCAATTCGATCACCGTGGACGTATTCGTTGACAACTTCAAAACAAACAGTAAGACGTTTGAGGTCATCCGGACTTCTACGGGAGACGGCGGATCCGATCCGGGAACTCCGGGCGGAGGATCCGGTTCACCGGGTGGAGGAACGACACCGCCACCTCCAAAACCGACCGAACCCGAGCGCTTGAACATCAAAAAAGAGACGGCACCGGACGGCAGGACGGTCATCATAGCGGATGCAAACGAGAAGTCTTTGCTCGATGATGTGGCACGGCTTAGCAAGCTGCCGGCGGCTTCACGCTTGCTTACGTATTCGGTGACCGACGCTTCGGATTCCTTCGTTCTTCACTTGCCGGTTCAAGGACTAAGCGCTGCCGTGAAAGACCTGCCGGGGGGCTCCATCGTGTTGGAATCCTCCCAAGGCCGATTGGAAATACCGCTTCAGTCGCTGACGGAAGCTATGCAGCAGCGAGGGACGGCGGAAAGCTTGCAGATCCGCGTCGGGTTTGCTTCGAAAACAGAAGAGGACCGGATGAAGGCAGCACTGGAGGAGGGAGCCTCCATGCTGGATGCATCGCTTGCCATAACCTTGGCATGGAAGCAGGGTGACAAGTTATCGACAGTCCCGGCACTGAAAGGACCGTACGCTAAGTTTACGAAGGTTCTATCCCGTGTCGCCAGTCCATCCCAAACGACGGTGCTGCGGATGGATCCGGCATCCGGCAAGCTGGTCTTCGTACCGGCGCTCATTCGCACATCGAACGGTACCTCCCAAGCGGAGTTCAAATGGAGGGAGAGCGGGGTTTATTCCGTTGTCTCCCATGCGAAGACATTTGAGGATTTAAGCAGTCATTGGGCCCGCGAGGACGTATCGCTGCTGGCCTCGAAAAAATTGATTGAAGGACTGAGCGATACGCGTTTTGGTCCGAACGAGCCGATCACGAGAGCGCAGTTCACGGCCATGCTCGTCCGTGCGCTCGGGTTGAAGGATCAGGGAGCCGACACGGGCTTCCAGGACGTGAAGGCAAACGATTGGTTTGCGTCCGCTGTCGCTACGGCTGTGGAGAATGGGCTGATCGAAGGCTTCAGCAATGGCACATTCCGTCCGGACGAGGAGATTACCCGTGAGCAGATGAGTGTCTTACTGCTCCGGGCGCTGAAGCTTGCCGGCAAGGATCTGGAGACAGGAGACTCCGGCTCCATATTGGAAGGGTTCAAGGATCGTGACCGCATCGCATCCTGGTCCGAAGAGGCCGTGTCGGCCATCGTCCATTCAGGTCTGATGGAGGGACGTTCTTCTGACAAGTTCGTTCCAAAGGCACATTCTACCCGTGCTGAAGGAGCGGTCGTATTAACCAGAATGCTGCAAATGGCTGAATTTATTAACCGTTAAAGCCAAAGACCCGTTCGATTCTATCGAACGGGTCTTTGTTATGTACCAGGGCGTTGCATATAAGTAACGATCTATTAAATACGGATAGATTATTATCGATCCGTATAATAGTGATTATTTTTTATTCTTTATTCTTAAGTAAACCCATCTAACAATCAACAGTATCAGTAAGGAGGTTGTTACGTACCAAGGAGTTGCGTTACCGACGAATCTCCCGAGCAAGAAAACCCCGATAAATAGAAGGATGAAAATAACAACGGTCAGAAACTTAACCATTATGATCGTTAATTTATCCATAAGAGAAACTCTCCTAGAAGAACCAATTCAATCTAATTCCAACAGCCATAAATAATATGATCCAACCCCACAGAACCAATAAACGAAAAGGACGCGGGATAATTAAATATTCCGAATACAGTTTGAGTATCATCTTCATCCGATTACCCCCTGTTTGATCGTGAGAAAGGAATAGCCCTTCTAAATTAAAATATTAGTGCATCGCGGCGGCTATCGACCCAGCCATCAGTTGAATAGCTTCATCATCAGTCGCGGGATATATAACACGGTATCAGATATGAGGGTAACGATGTTTGCCCAGTTTTCTATACGGGATCTTCCAAACCTGAATTTTTTCATATTAAGCACCTCGCTTCAGAATGAGATCAGCTTCTTAAAGTAAATATTACGCAGGAATCTATTCAAAGTTCCAATAAATAGGAGGCGGATGTACCGAACCCTGCTTCGTGCATGCAGGAGGCTTGGCATGGCATGCCATGGAAATTAGACTCATGCACATTCTGATCATCATTGCCGAAATGCCCTGTCTAAGGGCATCCGTTTACATAAACTGTACCATACCATCACACAAGGAGGTTTATATCGATGAGCTACGATAAATGCTGCTACGGCGGCGGATACGGAACTTCGGTAGGCATTGTTCTGGTATTGTTTATTCTGTTGGTTATTGTATTAAGCACCTTTTGGATTTAAATCATGATGAGCATCTTTGTCAATCATAATGCCTTTCGGATTCGCTCCAGCATGCCGCCGGCAAACGCGACGAGTCCATCCGGTGCGGATTCCGCGGGTTTCCCGGCTCCGCCGGTATATTGATGCAGGGCATGCTCGATCATCGGATGATACTGCGAGGGAAGTGCGCGAAGCCCCCATTCGCCTCCTTCTTTTTTGGAGGACACCACGCCTTCCCTCAGATAGTACAGCACCCGGCAAAGGTTCAGCGTGTAATACACAGGAGAGGCGGTAATATCCTGTACCGCACTCTCTACATCCTCGAGGACAGCTTGAACGTAATAGGATCGGTCCACGGGCGGGAAGACCTCGCGAACGGGTTTGCCGTACAGTGCAATGCCCCGATGATAGATCACGGTATAATGGGCGGCCAGGTCCGCGTCTTGGAATCCGCCGCATAGGTAATCGTCATCGGCCAGATACCTCTCGCGATGGAAGGCGGAGTAGTGGAATTCGAATGGTGGCGGATAAACGAGCTCCCGGAGACTGGACTCCAGGACCAGGCTCAGTTCCAATCCCTGCTGATTGGCCATTCCATCGTGGAGGGCTATGAGTTTGTTGGCAAGCCGCCTCAATTGATCCCGGGACGGCTGCCTTGCTGCCACGACCAGCAGGTCCACGTCGCTTGCTTCCGGGTTGAAACAGCCCATAGCCAAGGAACCATGCAAGTAAACGCCGACCAAATGGCTGCCAAGCTCCTCCGTAAATAAGTCCACCGCTTGATCCAAAACCGATTGCGTGTCCAATCGAACCCCCACCTTCATTTAAACGTTCTTTTTATCCATTATGGTAAGGTGGTCTTTCCGTTGTCAATGATCATTCCTTCCCCCGTATAGGAGGAAAAGGCAGCAGGATGGCGGAAAGAAGCAGGGGAACGGAACGTACATATCGAAGTGAACACGGGACTATGTTTAGAGAAAGGGCGGAGTTATGGGCACTTTTAATGAGAATCAGCCTAGCGCTGTGGAGGTCTACGCGATCCGGAATTCGGATCATATCCGCGACGAAACGTTTCGGGCCTTATTCCAGACGCTGTCCCCTGATCGCCAGGAGTATGTGTCCAAGTTCAGAAGGGCGAGCGATTACCAGCGTTCGGTGCTTGGCGATGCCTTGGCCCATCGCATGCTTCGGGATAAGCTGGGACGGGAACTTACGAATATGGAAATCATCAGAAATCCTTACGGCAAACCATTCTTGAAGGATCATGATAACCTGCATTTTAACGTCTCCCATTCCGGGCATTGGGTCGTGTGCGCCGTCGGTTATGAGCCGGTCGGGATCGACGTCGAGAAAATGGAGAGCATCGATATGGATATCGCCAAACGTTATTTCCATAAAACCGAGTTTAACGCGCTGCTAAACTGCCCTCCATCCGAACGGCTTTTCCGCTTCTTTGATTTATGGACGTTAAAAGAAAGCTACATCAAGGCCGAGGGCAAAGGCCTGCATTTGCCGTTGGATTCTTTTGTAATGGAGCGGCAAGGCTGTGAATGGGAGTGGGCACCCGTGGTTGGCGAGAACGGTGGAACCTACTATTTTAAGCAATATGCGCTGGAAGAAGGGTACAAGCTGTCGGTGTGCAGCATGGATCGCCATTTCCCCGATCAGATTCAATACGTAACGGCGGATGAGTTATAAAATGGAAAAACACCAAAACCAGCTCAGGGCGTTGTCCTTGAGCTGGTTTTTGCAGCGGTTCTATAGCGGCGGCGGATCAGACGGGCCGGAGTGCCGGCCATGCCAGCTCGATGCCTTCGCTTACGAGCTTTTGCTGGAAGCTGGCCAGTCTTTCTTCGTCGTTCCGAACATCCGTCGGCAGAATGTCATGATCCAGGCAATGGCTGATGCAGTATCCGGCGGCCTCGCCGATGTTCCATTCTACAGGATGCAGCCGGTAGCAGCCGTTTGTAATGTGGGTGACCCCGATGTTTTTGCTGGCTGCCAGCACATTCTTCATCCGCTTCGGTATTAAGCTGCCCAGCGGAATTTGGAATGGCAGGGAAGAGATATCAATGTAAGGACGCTCACCCGTGCTCGGGTGCAAATCGATCCGGTAACAGCCGATACCGACGGAATCGTGGAACGTTTCGGCAACGCCGTCAGGGCGCGATTCGGTTGCCACATGCTGTTCCAGGACCGTGAACTCGGCCTGAATTCTTCTGGACTCACGGATGTAAGGGTACATGGCCATGCCGTCTTCCGTTCCAACCACATCGGGACGCAGACGCAGTCCGGGATAACCCTGTCCGCCATCGGCCCGGGGCACCTCGGTTTGAAGCCAGTACAGCAGGGACAAGCTGAGCTGTTTGGCTTGATCAATATGATGGTCGGCCTCTTCCTTCGGCACATCGATAATGGAACCCAGCCAGTAGTCGTTCTGCGGCCAGTTCACAAGCGACACCGAACTGTCGAACGTACCTTCGGCAAAATGCTTCGGGTCCAGGATTTGACGGTATTGATAAAGCGGGAACTTGCCGTGTCCGGGGAAAATCTCATACTCGATCGGCTCATTCGTCGACGGCTTGACGGCGGTCAGGCTTAACAGCTTATCCGGCCAGAAATCGGGTTTATACTCCCGCCAAAAATCATAAAGCGCGGGCTTCTCAATCGTATGGTCTTCACCCTCCAGATAGTCGACGGCAAAACAATACGTAAAGCCCTGCATGTCCTGCGGCAGCGGATCGCCGTCGACGGCGTGCGGCTCTCCTGTCTGGGATTTGGACTCCGCACCGGTGACATATTCGATGCCTGCCAGCGGAAGCAGATCCCCGAGCTCGGTGGCATCCACGAAGAACGGGGCGCGGAGGACGAGTTGATCCTTGGTTTCAAGATGACGCACGGTTACGCTGTCCACGCGATCCCCTGAAACGTCGGCAGACTCCGCCGCATATTGATACAGGATCGTCAGCCGCCCGCTGTGAATGTACGGGGCCAGCATTTGGTGCAGAACGGCGAGCGCCGTGCGGGGCTCATGGCACAGCCGGCTGACGATGCCGCTGCCGGGATTCAACTGCACGTTGGATCTGGCCTCGGGCGTCATGGGAAAATAATCGCGATAGTACTGGCGGACGCCTTCGCGGAACAGCCGGTAGCTGCGCGTGCAGCCAAAGGATTCAATCCACGGATGCTCGTCGGGCGGAACCGCCTGGCTGGTCAGCTGTCCCCCGATCCAAGTCGTTTCCTCGGTCATGATGACGGTTTTTCCTGATTTGGCGGCGGCAAGCGCAGCGGCTGTTCCTCCCGTCCCGCCGCCGAGAATGACGATATCGGCCTGCATTTCTCGTATCATGGCACAGATTCTCCTTTTGGGATGGTTTCGTAAATGATCAACAATCAGCACAAAAAGTGACTATTCTAATTGTAGATGCTCATCCTTAGGAAAAGTACGGGACACAGGTGACCTTTTTTGGTAATCTGATGCGGTTTTACAAGGCTTATGATCAGGTTTTGTATTTGCTGCGATATTGCCCGGGCGTCATCCCCTCCAGCTTGCGGAAGGACCGGATAAAATTCTGCGAATTGTTGTAACTCAGCTTCTCCGCAATATCCTTAATGGGCATATCGGTTTCGACAAGCCATTTCTTGGACATCTTGAAGCGGTATTGGGACAGGTATTCGCTGAAGGACATGTTGGTTTCTTTCTTGAATACGCTGCTTAGATAAAAATTGTTGTAATGGAGGCGCGAAGCACATTCCTCAAGCGTAATGTTGCGGTCGAATTCCTTGCGGATCATCTCGATCATCTGCTCGGAGAGATTCTGGTATTGAGAGTCCTGGCGATCCCGGAAAACACTTACCATCGGCCGGATGATCCGGGATTTAAACCAGCTCTCGATATCGGGATTGGTGTAGAGCCGAAGAAGCTCCTCCACGAGGGAGCTGTCCCGGATGTCGAGCTGCTCCAGCATGATCCCGTTCTCCTGCATCACGATCATCAGGTCATTCAACAGCCGGATGAGCGAGATTTGATACTCATGCGGCGTCCGGTCCTTGCGAAACACCTCGTCCAGCCACTGCCTCAGAAGCTCCACGGCCCGTTCCTCGTCAGCCAGCTTGATGGCATCGATCAGCTCGTTCTCCACCTGCATCGGGTAGAAGTAGACCCGGGTATGCTTGCCGGAGTTCAGGCTGAAATAAGGGACGATGACGCCGGTTCCCAGCTTGATGCGGTGTTTCAGGGCTTCAAGCCCTTCCTGGTAGGCGCGCGACGTTTTGGACAGGTTGTCGTAAGGCAGGCTGATGCCGATGCTGACCTCCAGGTCCAGGAAACTTCGCGTCGTCTTCTGGATCTCCTCCGATAGGGTATACACATAATCGTTGAATGCCTCAGGCGTGATGCCGCCTCGTCCGATGAGCGTAACCTGCGTAAGGTCGATAATGACGGAGGGGAGCCGGTGGGAGGAGGGGATCATCTCCTCGATGATATTGTTGACGGCAAACAGCAGCAAATCCCGGTCTTTGCGTTCATAGCGGGTTTCGTCCAGCATGTCGATCTGGAGGGTGAAGACCGCCAGCTGTTCCCATGCGGATACTTGCTCCTTGAAGCCGAACATCTCGATTTGTTCCATCGCTTCGGGCGGATTGATTTTGCCCAGGAACAGTTTATGGAGGAAAAAGGTGCGCACCTGCTGGCTCGTCTGCCGAAGCTCGCTGCGGAGCTTGGTATTCGAATTGAACATATCCCGGATATGTTCGTCGATGACTTGCAGCTCGTTCTTTTTGTTCGCTTGGATTTCCGGGAGACGCTCCACGATATTTTCGAAAATGTGACGGATCGGCGTATACATCTTCCGCGTTCCAAGCCATACAATCAGGACGCTGAAACCGATCATCAGCAGGCAGATATACAGCGTGAACCAGCCGATGGAACGGGACTCCTTCGTGATGGCGGACATTTCGGTGAAGGAGGCATACAGCCAGCCGTTAAAATCGGAACGCACGTACGTAACCGACACTTGCCTGTTGTCGATCTTCGTCTCGAACTGCCCCGATTTGCTGTCAAAATGGTCCAGCTCCGCCTCCGCATACCCGGTATCGGTCAGATATAGTCCCAGTTTCCCTTGCTCCGGATGCACAACGATCCGGTAATTGTGGTCCAGCACCATGACCTCCCGGGATTCGGAAGGGCTGTCCATCATGGCGGCAAGACTGCAGCTGGGAATGGTGGCAAGGGCAACGCCCCGGGCGCTGGAGGAGGAGAGCGGCATTTTCTTCACAAGGGCGATCGTATAGGGGCAGGCATAACTGAGCGTATCGCTGGAGCCGAGGGATTCGGTCTCCAGCATCATCCAATTGGAGTTTCCTTGCAGCTCGAGAAGCTTCAGGAGCGTCTCTTTGGAAGCGTATTCATTAAATTCGTACATGCCCCGGTTATTGATCAGCCAGTTGCTTGTCGCATTTGCAAGAATGACGTCCGTTACTTTGGTTTCGGGAGACTGCAGCAGACTCATCTCTTCTCTCAGCTTGTTATACAGCTGGAAGTCATAATAGGACAGGGGACGATATAAGGCGCTTTGCAGCATGTTGGAATTGATGACGTAATTCAGTGTATAGTCTACGGTCCTCAGCACCTGTTCAAGATTGCTGTTCGTTTGATTCATGATCTGGATGTTGCTGCTGTTGACATGGTTTTGCACGGAGGTGGATGATTTCATGAACGAGAAGAAGCCGAGGGCCACAAGAGGAATGATGCTGATGAAGCAGCCGAACAGGACCATTTTAGAATAAAAGCTACTTTTTGGATGCAATAGGTACACCTTCCTGTTTAACAAAGTGTATAATCATTGTATGGGCAACCCCCGTTACATTCAATAATCATTTCAAAATGAATAATCACTGGATTTGATCATCCTGGTTTGTCATGAAAAAAGATGTACATATGATATGATCGTCTCAGTCACCTGGGATCCGCAAGAAACATGGGGGAACGGAGGTAGAACGGATTGATGACCCGTCTGTCAAACTATGTTATGCTTACGCTCGCTATCCTGTTGGTATCGGCTGCTTGCATCACCATGGCCCGCTCATCGGGGGCGGATGGCGGAAATGCGTCTTTTGAACGCAGTACCCGCATTTCGATGATGGCCAACCTGCACACCACCGAGATTCCATCCGATCGGATCGAGAAAGAGATCGAGGAAAAAACGGGCGTTCAGCTGGACATCCAGTGGGTGCCGGACGGCAGTTATGATGAAAAAGTGTTTGCAGCGCTTGCGACAGGGACCTTGCCGCAAGTCCTCTATCTCAAGAATGCCGCATCCTTGTCCTACTTCAGGGATGAAATACGAAGCGGGCTGTTCTGGGAAATCGGCCCGTACCTTGACGGCTATCCGAATTTAAAGCGATTGAAGCCCGAGGTTTTAAGGAATACCGCTATTGACGGGAAGCTGTACAGCCTGTATCAGGAGCGTGCCTTGGCCCGATCGGGCATCATTTACCGAAAGGATTGGGCGGATCGGCTGGGGCTTCCGGCGCCGGAAACGCTCGACGATTTGTACGAAATGCTGAAAGGGTTTACATATAACGATCCGGACAACAACGGCATCGATGATACCATCGGCTTAACGGACCGCAACGACTTGATTTACGGGGCTTTCAAGACGATCAGCTCCTACTACGGAACGCCGAATCGTTGGGGATGGTACAACGATTCGTTGCAGCCGGAATTCGTCTTTCCGCAGTATATGGAAACGATGAAATTCTTTAAGAAGCTGCATAGCGAAGGACTGGTGAATGAAGATTTTCCGATTACCAGCAAGACGGACCAGCAGGAGCTGTTCATTACGGGGAAAGCCGGGGTCTATATCGGCGCGATGGGGGACGTCCTGTCTCTGCAGTCAAGGCTGCTGGCGAATGACCCTGAGGCCGTACTCGATGTTCAGAATCGGGTTCGCGGGCCGGAAGGGTTCGGGATATGGGCATCGCAGGGATACGGAACGGTCATCTTGTTTCCGAAGTCCGCGATCGCCACGGAAGAGGAATTGAAGAATGTGCTCTCCTTCTACGATACGCTAATGAGTCCAGAGCTTGCGAACCTGATGTATTGGGGAATCGAGGGCACCCACTATACCGTACAGGATGGCAAAGCGGTGGCGGTGGATGCTTTTGAGCTGAGGGAGAAGGACGTGAAGCCTTACCAGGCTTTGATGGCCGGAAGCTTCAGCACCATCCCGGGCATGCTGGAGCCGGTTAACACGAATAAGGTCAAGGATAAAGCCGAGCGGCTGATTTATGATAATGAAAGCTTCCTCATCTATGATCCTACCGCACCGCTCGAATCTCCGCTGTATAACGAGATCGGCGTCCGATTGAATGAACGCATGCGGGACGCCACCTATCAATTCATGCTGGGAATGATCGATGAGAAGGGGTTCGAGGCGGAGATCGACCGTTGGCTTGAAGAAGGGGGGAGCCAGATTATCGAGGAATATGATGCTTCGTATCGAAGCACGGTGGGACCGTATCTGCATGAGAAATACCGCTAGGGGATTGATTTCCCCGGCGGTTTTTTTGTTGTCGCGCCATCATCGGCGATCCCATTGCCTATGTAATCATTAGATTTGATTCCCCCGGCTCCCTATGCCGGGTGCGGCCGAACTCCCCATATCCAATCGAAGGATTATATACGCACCGAGCTTCCGTCATCTAAGCTGTTTCTTGTCAGTCCTTAACCCAATTATAACGGAGGTCAGATGATGAAGAAGAAAAAAGCCAGTACCATCCTGGCAATTGTAACCGCTTTATCCGTGTTGGCGGGCTGTGGCGGCGGCTCCGCCCCTGCAGCAACCGGCAGCAGCACAAATGGAGGTCAGGCGCAAGGCGAGAAACCAAGCGAACCGGTTGCCATCTCGATCATGGCCAACCTTCACACCCCTGAAGTTCCTTCCGACATGATTGAGAAGCTGCTGGAAGAGAAAACGGGCACCAAGCTTGACATTCAGTGGGTGCCGGACGGCACTTACGACGAAAAGGTCAATGCATCCTTCGCAACCGGAACGCTGCCGCAGGTGACGTATCTGAAGAATGCCGCTTCGCTAGTCAATATGCGGGACGCGATCCGCAACGGGCAATTCTGGGAAATCGGGCCGCTGCTGGATCAATACCCGAACCTCAGCAAGCTGAAACCCGATGTGTTAAAAAACACGGCGGTGGACGGCAAAATCTATGCGTTATACCGTGAAGTGCCTTTGTCGCGCCAAGGCATCATTTATCGCAAGGATTGGGCCGACAAGCTTGGGCTCAGCGCTCCGACCAATATTGACGAGTTCTATAATATGCTGAAGCAGTTCAAGGAAAAGGATCCTGACGGCAACGGCCAAGACGACACGATTCCGTTGACGGACCGGAACGATCTGATCTATGGGGCATTCAAAACGATAAGCTCATGGCTCGGGACACCGAATAACTGGGGCGAGAAGGACGGCAAGCTGGCTCCCGAGTTCATGTTCCCCGAATATATGGAGACGATGAAATTCTTCAAGAAACTTCATCAGGAAGGGTTGATCAATCAGGATTTCCCGGTTACCAGCAAAACCGATCAGCAAAATTTGTTCATTACCGGCAAATCGGGCGTTTATATCGGAGCGATGGGGGACGTATCCAGCCTGCATCCCAAGGTCGTCGAAGTGAATCCGGATGCGGAGCTCGATGTTCAGAATAAAATCGAGGGGGGACCGAACGGCTTCGGAATCTGGTCGGTTCCCGGCTACGGCTCGGTGATACTCTTTCCGAAAACAGCCATCAAATCGGAGGAAGAACTGAAAGGAGTGCTTGCCTTCATGGATCAGCTGATGAGCCCTGAACTCGGCAACCTGATCTATTGGGGAGTGGAAGGACAGCACCACCAGCTGGAGGAAGGCAAGGTCGTTCCTTCGGAGGACACCAAGCTAACCGATCGTGAAGTGAAGCCTTATCAAGCGATGCAGGTGGGCGGGCCGCTAACGATCGAAGGATTCTATGAGCCGAAGCATATGCTTCCTGTTAAAGCGAAGGCGGAGGAAATGATCGTGGAGAACAATGATTATCTCATAGAGGATCCTTCAGCTTCCCTGGACTCCAAGACGTTTAACGAAAAGGGCGTGCAGCTGCAGGAGATGATCAAGGACGGCACGTATCGGTTCATGCTCGGAGATCTGGACGAGGCCGGATTCCAAGCCGTCGTGGACAACTGGCTAAAGAGCGGCGGTCAGCAAATCATCGATGAGTTCAACGTTTCCTACGAATCTTCCAAATAACGAACATGCCAGCATCCCGAACGGCCGGAGACTGCAATGCTGCAGTCTCCGGCAGGCTTCGGGGCAGAAAGGAAGTCTGAGATCATGAGCGAAACCGCAGTGAAGACCGGGATGCGCAAGGACGCCCCCACAATACCGGAGTCCGGTCGAATGAGAAGAATCGTTAAAAACCGGGCGATCTATCTCATGATACTTCCGGGATTTTTATACTTCCTGATCTTTAAATACATCCCGATGTCGGGATTGATCATAGCCTTCCAGGATTATCAGGCTTATCTGGGCGTAACGGGCAGCCCCTGGGTGGGGCTCAAGCACTTTGAGCGGCTGTTTACCGAGCCGATGTTCTTCACGATATTAGGCAACACGCTGCTGCTGTTTTTCTTGAACCTGGCATTTTATTTCCCCGTGCCGATCATTCTTGCCTTAATGCTCAACGAGGTCCGGCGCGAAGCGTTTAAACGTTTTATCCAGACGCTGGTGTACATTCCCCATTTCATGTCGTGGGTCATCATCGTATCCATTTCGTTTGTCATGCTCTCGATGGATCGCGGCATTATCAATGAGCTGCTGGTTATGGCCGGATTCGAAAAAATCAATTTCCTGATGAGCAGCGAGTGGTTCAGGCCGATGTATGTCCTGCAGATCATCTGGCGTGAGGCCGGCTGGGGGACCATCATTTATTTGGCCGCCATGGCCGCGATTGATCCGGGTTTATACGAAGCGTCCCGAATTGACGGAGCCAGCCGCTTTCGGCAAATGTGGCATATCACGCTCCCTTCGATTCGAAGCGTGATCGTCGTTTTATTGATTTTGAAAATCGGCGACGTGCTGGAACTTGGGTTCGAACATATCTATCTCCTCTTAAACTCGATGAACCGGGATGTTGCGGAGATTTTCGATACGTATGTGTACACCGCGGGTCTGAAGCAAGGACAGTTCAGCTTCAGCACGGCGGTCGGGTTCTTTAAATCGCTGATCGGTCTCATTCTGGTGATGCTGGCCAATTGGCTGGCCAAAAAGGCCGGAGAAGAAGGCATCTATTAATTATGAGAAAGGTGGACCGCTATGGTACAAGATAAAACGATATCGAGCCGAATCTTCGATATCGTGAACTACACGCTGCTGTCGATCATCGGCCTCGTTACCATTCTGCCTTTCCTTCACGTCATCGCCGGATCGTTCACGACGGTGACGGAGCTGGCGCAGAAGCAGTTTGTCCTGTTTCCGACCGTATGGTCCCTTGACGCTTACAAATACGTGTTTTCGACCAATACGGTTTTTCGTTCGCTTGGCGTTTCCGTTGGCGTCACCTTCCTGGGCACTTTGTTCAGCATGCTGTTAACCTGCCTGATGGCCTACGGGCTGTCGCGCAGGGATCTGGATGGCCGAAATTTCATCATGTTCATGGTCTTGTTCACGATGCTGTTCAGCGGGGGGATGATACCGACCTTTCTCGTGGTAAAGGAGATGGGGCTCATCGATACGTATGCGGCCTTGATTGTCCCGACGGCGATCAATGCCTTCAACCTCATCATCATGCGAAACTTTTTTCAGAACCTGCCCGAAGGTCTGGAGGAATCCGCAAAAATCGACGGAGCCGGCGATTGGGGCATCCTGTTCCGAATCGTGATTCCGCTGTCGATGCCAGCCATTGCAACCATATCGCTCTTTTATGCGGTTACTTACTGGAATACGTATATGTCGGCGATTCTGTACCTGAATGACGCGGCCAAGTGGCCAGTGCAGGTCATCCTGCGGCAGATCGTCATTCTTGCCAGCGGCTTGACGGCCGATACCTCCGGCATGGACGAATTCGTCCGGCCGCCGGAGCAGACGGTGAAAATGGCGGTCATCGTCATTGCCACGCTGCCGATACTGTGCGTATATCCGTTCCTGCAGAAGCATTTTGCGAAGGGCGCGCTGCTAGGATCCATCAAGGGATAGAGAGGAGCGAAGGAGCGTGTTGGAAAAGAAACGGCATGCACCGATCATGGCCGGCAATTATGCGGACCCGTCGATCATCCGGGTCGGCGAGGATTATTACATGACGCATTCATCCTACAAGCTGACGCCCGGGCTCGTCATCTGGCATTCGCGTGATTTGCTGAATTGGAGCCGGGTCGGGGCCGCACTGCCCCATTACGAGGGAGATGTGTGGGCGCCGGATTTCGTCGCGCATAACGGGAGGTATTACATCTATTATCCGGCAGGGCGGACGAATTGGGTCGTTACGGCATTCAGTCCGGCGGGACCGTGGAGCAAGCCGATCAATCTGGGGATCAAGGGAATTGATCCGGGGCATACGGCAGGACCGGACGGAAAGCGTTATTTGCATATGTCGGGCGGTGATTTTGTAGAGCTTACGGCAGACGGGCTCGCGGTCTCGGGCGAAGTGAGGCATGTGTATAACGGCTGGCGGTATCCGGAGGTGTGGGTCGTAGAGGCATACAGCCTGGAAGGGCCGAAGATGACCGTTCGCGACGGATATTATTATTTGACGGTAGCTGTCGGGGGGACGGCAGGACCGCCTACAAGCCATATGGCTGTATCGTCAAGATCCCGAACGCCATGGGGGCCGTGGGAGCATTCGCCTTATAACCCGGTCGTTCATACGGAATCCAAGGAGGAGCCCTGGTGGTCCAAGGGACATGCCTCGCTGATCGACAGTCCTGACGGCCAGTGGTGGATGGTCTACCATGCATATGCGGGCGGATTCCATTCGCTCGGTCGGCAGACGTTGCTCGAACCGATCGAATGGACCTCGGACGGGTGGTTTCATGCTGCGGAAGGCCATGAGAGGCTTGCCCGGCATGTTGGGTCGCACGACGAAGAAGAAATCGATGCGGTGAATCAAAGCGTTTCATTCAGGGATACCTTTGCCGGATCTGAACTGGGCCTTCATTGGCAGTGCGAAGGCGTGGAGCCTTCCACCCGGTTCCGTCCGGGGAATCATCAGTTGGCAGCCGAAGCAGCACCCGAGGAAGCCAAAGCTTCTCCGCTGCTCTACATGGCGGGCCATAAGCGTTACTCAGCAGAGGTCGAGATTATCGTGGAGGGTCCGGCGGAGGGCCGACTGCTGCTCTATTACAACGATGCGGCATATCTCGGCATGGGAGTCAACGAGCGCGGAGTCCGGCATTTCCGGTCATTCAAGGGATACGGCACGATGCCGAACCATACTCGCAGGGCATTTCTGCGGTTGGTTAACGATGCGCATATCGTTTCGTTCTATTACAGCTTCGAGGGGACGCAGTGGATCCGGTACGACAAGGTCGCGGATGTTTCAGGGTTCCATCATAACACGTTTGGCGGATTTCAGAGTCTCCGCGTCGGATTGGATGCCATCGGCAAAGGCAGGGTGATTTTCCGGAACTTTTCATATAACGTCATAAGCAGCTGAAAGAAGGGGTAGAAATGGCACAGGGATTAGAGGATATTCTGGCAGGCGGCGACAGGCTGTTTGAAGGCTTCTTCGAATGGCTCGAGGGGCAATACGACGCGGCTTCCGGCGGTTTCTATTATGCCCGCAGTTCACGGGATTCCGAGGCGTTCGTTCCGGACATCGAGTCGACCGCGCAGGCATTGGGCATTATCGAGCGATGCGGGCTTCTGCAAAGACTGTCCGATGGCATCAAGGCGGGGCTCGTGCGGTTTTTTCAGTCCAAACAAGACCCCGCGACGGGTTATTTTTATGATGCCGATCCCAATATGAGAACAGACGATGTGATGGTGGGACGAGCGCTTGGGTACAGCGTGGGAGCACTCCGCAAGTTGGGTGCAGCCCCCTTGCACCCGCTGCCGGGCAATCGGCATATGGCTCCGGCATACTGCCGCTCTCCCGAGGAATATGCGGAGTGGCTGCGCTCGATCAGTCTGGTGAACAGCTGGCGCGGCTGCGATCGTCTGTGTAATTCAGCCCCTTATTTATCCCAAATGCCGCAGGAAGAGAGGGAGCCGTTTTTGCGTAAGGCGCTGTCGTATTTTGCGAGCATACAAGATCCGGCGACGGGGCTGTGGGGCGAAGGCACGCCTTATGTCCGAATATCGGGAACCTTCAAGCTGCTGACGTTCTATAATCGGTTTCAAGCTCCCTTGCCGCGGATATCGGAAATATACCATTCGTTGATGCGTGCGCTGCAAAGCGAGAAGGCTGTTGATATGTGTTATGTCCGGAACCCGATCAGTCTCCTCACATCGATGAAGCTGCGCATCCCGGAGCAGGATGTTCGGATCATCGCGGAAATCACCTTGCAGAATATGGCGCGTCTCAAACGCGCGGACGGCGGATTTTCACGGGAAATCGATCATTCCCCGCCGGCGCCGAATGTGGCCCAGGTAAAGCCGGGAGAGTATTATCCCGACATGCCGGAGGCGGTTCCGCTGGGCAATGGAGAGGTAGAGGGGGATATGAATGCGGGAACCCAGGCGATTCTGATCCGCTATTCGCTGCGGGAGCTGGGCGGGCTGCAGGGGCGAAAGCTGGATGCCGCCGATTCCGCATTCTCCAATCTTCGGGCAGCTGCAGATACATAGTTGCGGGTTTGAAGGCAAGGACCTTCTCATTAAGAAAGATCCATCTTCGTGCGGACATTTCGATTTTTTTGGTGATGGCCATAGGAAAATCCATGCCCTTCGCCGAAGAAGTAGAAAGCTCGTTTACGGAAGAATCGATGGCGCGAAAATAAGGCGCTTGGCACAGGAGAGGAGAAAGAGGATGGCGGAGATCGGGGTTTGGGAGCAAGCGGAGCCCGGTGTGACGAGGAAGATATTTAAACCTGGGACCGGTCTGATGATGATGGAGGTTCACTTTGAAGCAGGAGCGGAAGGGGCACTCCACAGTCATCCCCATGAGCAGATGAGTTATTGCCTGAAGGGAGCCATTGAATTCTATATCAACGGCGAGACGACCCTTGTGCGTCAGGGAGACACCATCGTCATTCCCGGCGGAGCGGAGCATGGCGTGAAAGCACTCGAGCCATCCGCTCTTTTGGATGCGTTTACACCGTTGAGGCTTGATTTGCTTGGACCCGAAGAGAGTTGCGGCTGAAAGAAATCGATTCGAAGGACAACGACAACATATGAAGTCGGAAAGGAATGGATAGAATGAAGCTTTGGGAACAGGATACACCAGGATATGCGTCGGTGGAAGAGTCGTTCACGCCTTATATGACACCTTATCTTCTACAAAAAGAAACACCACACGGAGCCGTGATCGTTCTGCCGGGCGGCGGATATGGACGGCGGGCAGATCATGAGGGCGATCCGGTTGCCCTGTGGCTGAATTCGATCGGCTTATCGGCATTCGTCGTTCATTATCGGGTTGCCCCGTACCGGCATCCTTATCCGCTGTATGATGCCCAGCGGGCGATTCGGCTCGTAAGGCATCATGCCAAGGAATGGAACATCGATCCGGAACGCATCGGAATTCTCGGATTCTCTGCCGGCGGACATCTCGCGGCCAGTGCAAGCACCTATTTCGATGAAGGAAATCCGGAGGCCGAAGATCGCGTTGAGAGGCAGGGCTCCCGTCCGAACGCATCCATTCTCTGTTACCCGGTCATTTCATTTAAGGACTACTACCATGAGGGCTCCATGATCAATTTGTTGGGGGAGAATCCGGCGGAAGACTTAAGGAATGCGATGTCCCTCGAATGGGCGGTAAAACCGGATACCCCGCCTTCCTTTCTGTGGCATACCGCGGATGACGGCGCGGTCCCGGTCGAGAACAGCCTGATGTATGCCGGATCGCTGAGCAAGCAGCAAATTCCGTTCGAACTGCATGTTTTCCCGGAAGGCCGGCATGGCCTTGGCCTTGCGGAAGAAGATGCCAGTGTTTCGCAATGGACGCGCCTGTGCGAGGGTTGGCTGCAGAAGATTGGGTTCCTGTCGCAAGCCGTCGTGCAAGGAAGGTAGAACAAATCATATAACTTGAGAACGCTTGAACGCTCGATAAAAAAACAAGCTCATCTGAAGAATCCTTCAGATGAGCTTGTTCGTATAGCCTGAAGATCAGGACCGGCCTCGAATCTCCTGGCGGAGGAACAGGACGTAGGAGATGGCAAAGCAGATCAGCGTGGCTGCGGCCAGCCCGATAATTTGCGGCCAGACGAGCAGCAGGCTTTGGCCGAACGGCAGCGGACTGGCAATGGCTCCATACACCTGCTCCTGCGTGAGCGGACCGAGATTGCGGATGGATGGCATCAGCAGGGTGGTCGTCGCTTCATTGAACAGGGTATACGGCGACAGCCGGCCTAGCCACAGCATCAGATTCTGATAGGTCATGACATCTTGGACCGTCGCCGAGGCAGTACTGGGAGCCAGTCCCCGCGACAGCAGCTGCAGGATCATGTCAAAGAAGAAGCTGAAGAACAGCCAGACGGCGATGCTCGACAAGGCGGAGGTGGCCGGCTGTCGGAACCTTACGGAGAACGTAATGGACAGATTCAGCCAGAAGCCGACGTAACAGATCGTCACGACCAGAAAACTGATGATCCGTAAAAATTCCTCAAAGGTAGGCGGAATGCCGATAATCAGGGTGCCCAGTGCCATGGTCAACAGCCCGAGCGTGATAAACATGATGCTGATGACGATCAGGGAAGCAGCGAATTTTGCATTGAGCAGATCGTCGCGATGAATCGGCTGGGCCATGATTCGGCTGAGCGTGCCTTTGTTCCGTTCACTGTTGATGGCATCAAAACCCATGCCGATTCCGAGCAAAGGACCCAGGAAACCGACAAACCCGATGAAGGTCGGAAGGGTGCCGTCCGAGATGGTGAACAGCTTCAGAATGACAAAATCATGGACCCCGTTCTCCGATCCGAGGGCTTCCCGGATGCTGTTCATGGCGGTATACAGCGAGGCTACGCAGGTTAGGGCAATGATGCCTAGCAGCAGGATGAAGCGCCAGCTGCGGATATGGTCCGCTATTTCTTTGCGGACAAGCACGCCGAATGCCGAGGGCATGGAGGGTTGGGCGGATTTTTCGGCTGCCGTTTCTCCGGGGGCCCGGGCGGGCTTGGCAGATCCCTTTTTCCTGCTTTCGAATAAGGCTTGCAGCCGGCGGCCCATGCCGGTCAGCTTAGCCGGTATGCTTGGCGTCGTTCGTTCTGCCATGCTCCTCACCTCCTGCAAAATAACGGTGGTAGATTTCGTCCAGGCCGTGCTGCTGGCGATTCAGCGAGAACAGCCGAACGCCTGCGTTTACGACCGTTCGGGCAATCTCCGGGCTGCAATCCCTATCGGCCCGAATCAGAACTTTAATTGGCAGGTCTCTGGTCAGCGTGTCGTTTGATTCAGCCGGACCGCTCTCGGCAGGCGGAACTTCGATCTGGTGAACCCCTGGGATGCTGCCGATGGCATCCCGCAGTTCGGGCACAAGCTCATCCAGCTCCGCCGTGATCATAATGGGATCATCCGCAAACAGAGTTCGGGACAGACTCCCGACATCGCCTTCGGCGAGGAGCCGTCCCCGAACGAACAAGCCGACGCGGTCGCAAATCTGCTGAACCTGGTGGAGCTGATGGGACGATAACAGCACGGTCAATCCTTGCTCGCGGCTGAGCTTCCGAATCAACCGCAGCAGCTCTTCCATACCTGTCGGATCGATGCCCAGGGTCGGTTCGTCAAGAATGATGATTTCGGGGGATTTCATTAAGACGTCGGCAAGTCCGAGCCGCTGCCGCATCCCGCGGGAATAAGCCCCCGTCTTCTTGTGGGCAGCATGCGTGAGACCTACCTGCTCCAGCAGCTCCAATGCCCTTTCGCGGGCTTGGTTATCCGGAATTCGATTCAACCGCGCGGTTAGCATCAGGTTTTCCATGCCGGTACGGTCTTCGTAAAAGCCGACGTCATCCGGAAGGTACCCGACCCGCCGCTTCACCGGAATCGGCTCTCTTGTCGGATTGATGCCAAGCACGCTTATCGATCCCGAATCCGGTTCGCTCAGCCCCAGCAGCATCAGGATCGTGGTGGATTTGCCCGCACCGTTCGGACCGAGCAGGCCGAAGATCTCGCCCCGCCTGATTTGAAGGGATAAACGGTCCACCGCTCTCGTGTCGTGGTAACTCTTCGTCAGTTCCTGAATGTCAATGACCGTATCCATCAGGGTCATCTCCTTCCGTATTTGCGAATGAGGACATAGATGCCTCCCAGAATGGCTAATATGACAAGCACGCCGATCCAGCCCCATAGCATGGAACCTTTGACGGCTACGCGGAATTGGGCGTCGGAGCTTGCTTCGGCCGCAGCGGCTTTCAGGCTCGTAACATAATCGCCGGCGATGGCTTTGTCGCTTGAAGTCAGCTTGGCTTCTACCGTTGTGGATTTGCCTGCAGGCAGATTCTCGATCGTTTTCGGATTAAAGCTGACCTCCCAGTCCACCGGCGTATCGGCGCTGAGATTAATGTCCGAGAGTGGTGCGGTGCCCGTATTCTTCACCAGCAGCTCTATGGTTTTGCTTCCGCCCGCATTGACATTCGTGCTGAGCAAGCCGCTTGGCGTTGTAAGCTCCAGCCCGTAAGACCCTGTAATGACGGCTTCCAGCGCAAGCTCGGAGGACGTCGATGAATTGGAGGCGCGGATCGGAATGGAGAAGGAGCCTTCCGTCACCTCCGCAGGCGGCTTGACATCGACGGTAATGGATTGGCTTGCGCCTGCTTCGATTTCGACGGAGGATACCTGCTTGCCGCCTGACGTGAACGTAACGTCCCAACCCGCCTGGGCATCGGCGCTCAGGGCATAGTTTTGCTTATTGGCCGTTCGGTTTTGCAGATTCACCGTGTAGGTGAACGTGGAATCGGCGTGGCCCTCCAGATTGGCCTGATCGGTTGTGAGCTCGGTTTGATAGGTTCCTTTTTCCGTGATATCCACGGTTAACTGCAGACTGGCCATCGAGCCCGCGGTTAATTGAAACCGGTAGGAGCCTTTATCTACCTTAAGCGGCACGGTTACCTCCAGGGTCACCGATTCGGATTCGCCGGGCTTCACCGATACCTCCTTCAGCTGCCAGCCTCCACCGTTTAGCTTGGTGCTCCAGCCGCTCGGGAGGCTGTTGATTTGCAGTGGAACCGTAATGACGCTATTCGTATTGTTTTTGACCTCTAGCGGGTAATTGATGACTTCTCCAGGAGGAACGGAAATCGACGTATATGGCGTGTATAACGTGATTTCTCCGGCCGCTAATACGGTGTTCCCCCCGCCGTACAAGCAAGCACCCAGGATGAACAAGAGCATCAGGCTCAGCTGCTTGGCTCGTTGTTTACATGATTTCATGACACTACCCCTCCTAAATTTTTTTGTCACAAAGAGTACGTTGGAACGACCGGGATTGGATTTATCGGAAAGATTAAAATTACCTAAAAAATTCATTAAAGGAACCTGAAAAGCGTCCCGGTTTATTCAAAAGCCAAGGACGGTTTGCTAAAATATTGAATCGAAAATGGCCGTATGCAGGCGAGCCATCCTTAATTATTGGAGAGGAGAACAGGTTAGGGGGGAGTTATGGGGATGAACGATCATTCCGCGTTATGGTTGGAGGAGATTGCCGAGGGCTCCGCCGCAGCATTCAGACGCTTCTATGATGCCTATGCCCGTCTAGTGTACCGGTTGGCTTTACAGATGACGAAGGACCCGGCCGAGGCGGAGGATGTATGCCAGGATATCTTCATGGAGGTGCTGCATAAGGCGGATCAGTACGATCCCGCCCGCGGAAGCGTCGAGGCTTGGCTGGCGGTGAGAACAAGGTGCAGGGCGATGGATCGCCTGCGCAAGCGGCAGCGCATCGCTGCGGCCGAATGGAACGGGGAGGCGCTGCCGGAGACGGTATGGAGCGAAGAGCAGGAGTCGGTTGAGCTGGCCGCCTTGCGACGGGTGGAGCTGGAGCAGGTAAAGGAGGCGCTGCAAGGCATTCCGCCCCTTCAGCGGATGGCGGTTTACGGAAGCTACGTCGAGCAGCGGTCCCACCGGGAAATGGCGGAATTGTTAAACCGGCCGGTCGGCACCGTCAAATCCTTAATCCGGTACGGCATCCTCAATGTCAGGCGGCGGCTGGATGCGATGAACGGGAAGGAAGGGGGAAGCGCACAGCATGAAACTTTCAAAGCATAACCTTGAACACCTTGTCCAAGGTGACATCGGCTGCACGGCCTATCCCGAGGAGAAGCTTGTCGATTACGTCATGAAGCGTTTGCCGTACGCGGAGAGCAGGAATCTGGAGCTCCATCTCAAGGAATGCGAGGCGTGCTCCGGCACGGCGGCGGAATGGGCCGGCCTTATGGGAGCAGAAAATCTCTCAATGCCATTCCATGAATCCGATGTCTTCGGGCAGGAGCTGTTTCGAAGCCGTGAGATAGACGGCGAACAGCTCGGATCGACTCAGCCGGCAGGTACGGAGCCGGCCATACGGGGGGCCGTGCAGGATCAAGCTCCGAATGATGGACCCATGCCTCCCGATCGGCTGCGCCACAGGCTCATGCGAGAGGCTTATATCCGGTCCTTCCGAAGCAAGGTCCGAATCAGGAAGCATGCTGCCTTGCAGGCGATATCCGGAGCGCTGCTCATCCTGTTGATAGCCGGTTTATTCTCCTTGAAAGGGAACGACGTCCAGACCCAGGCGGCCTTCGAACATACCGTGAGCCAGCGGATTGCCGATATGCAGAGCGACGATACCGAGCGGTACGTCATACAGCCCGTAGAGCCGTTTTACGGCAGCGGATCGGTATGGCTCAAACGCGGCTCTGGAGAAATGCTGATCGTTGTGAACGGCCTGCATTCCTTGCAGGAAACAGACTATCAGGTATGGCTGCAGGATGAGGAGCGGCTGTCGAGCGCCGGCTTTATGCTGGTTCAGGGTCCGCAGGGAAAGAGTTATTATTACGGGTTCGGCGCGGAGAACGCGAAGCGGATCGTGGTCAGCATGGAACCCAAAGGGGGGAGCCGGAGTCCGACCGGGCCCGAAGCCGTCCTGGTGAATATGGGGCCTTGATGGCTTGAGGTTTAGGTGCAGGGATATGCGATGATCCAAGGGAGCACCTGGTCTACAATAGTGACTTTATCGAAGGGGGTGAGTTTTCGGATGTGGCGTGCAGATGCTTTTCTGGAATCCATGTATAACGAGGCTGAGAAAAAAACGAAAGACAGTCAGGCTGCCATGAGCGCCGAAGAGCGCAATCGGTATTTGAAGCAAGCGCTTCGGCGATTGATCGGCGAGTTCGAAACCAACGAAAATCACAAGCCTGTCCTGCTCGAACAGGTATCATGCGACGGTTATATTCGCGAAAGGATAGAATTATCAGCCGTACCGGGCGTATCCTTTGCCGCGTATATCCTAATCCCGGAAGATCAGCGGAAGCCGATGCCCGCAGCCGTCGCCGTTCATGGCCATGGCTATGGAAGCCGGGAGATCGTAGGGCTGAGGCAGGACGGATCCAACGATTCGGATCCGCCAGGCATCCATCGGCATTTCGCGGTTCAGTTGGCGCGGCGGGGCATGGTGGTGATCGCTCCGGATGTGGCCGGTTTCGGAGAGCGTCGCCTAGCCGCCGATCTTGCACGGAACCCGGAAGCCGCGAACTCCTGCCACCGGCTGGCCGCCCAGCTGCTGATGCATGGCAAGACGCTCGCCGGTCTCCGCGTAGCCGAGACGCTAAGGGCAGTGGACTATCTGGCCGAGCGCCCCGAAGTCCAGCCTGGCGGAATCGGCATCATGGGTTTTTCGGGAGGCGGCCTGATCTCGTTCCTGTGCGCGGCGCTGGATGAACGGATCCGGGCTGCGGTGCTTGCCGGTTATCCCAACACCTTCAAGGACAGCATTATGGCGATGCAGCACTGTATATGCAATTACATTCCGGGTATCCTGAACCATGCCGAGCTGCCGGAATGGATAGGGCTGATCGCTCCGAGATCCTTGTATCTGGAGTCGGGAGCCGATGATCGGATATTTCCGGCTGCGGGTTTTAACTCGGCGGTTGAACAGCTCAGGGAAACCTATCGGCGTGCCGGCGCGGAGGATAGGCTTCAAGCCGACCTGTTTCCTGGAGCGCACGAAATTAGCGGCCGTCATTCGTACGATTGGTTGTTCGAACGGTTAAGCAGCCCGGAGAATTGAAGATTTTCCCTGCTGGCCGCTGATCAGCACAGAAATAGAGCCCGATCTCGCATTGATTAAGGTCTGAACTTGGAAGAGTGGCGCACGCACAGGAGATTAAATTTGAAAAAGATGACTCCCGAGTGACCGGGAGTCATCTTTTTTACATGTCATCCAAGGGGGGCTAAAGCGCCTCCGGTTTACTCCAAGTCATCCTGCCAATCATGGATCAGAAAGTTGGCATCCGTATTCAATACTGCTTTGGCTTGATCGTTGATATTGCGTCCCATAGCCTCTTTATTCAGGTGCTTGGTGAAATTCTGCATATGTTTCACGGCCTGATCGCGTCTTCCCTTATCCAGATGATGCTGGACCTGGTTAAGGGCATTGCTCAGCTGGGGAATGAGTGCACCGCGTACATCGCCTGAATCCGTGAATCGCTCGACTAATTGTTTCATGGAATTCACGCTGGTGATGACCCGGAACCGGAGGTTTTTCCGAAGCTTGTTTCCTGAGCGGTCCTCGGTCGTAATCGTGGCGGTTTTATCGCCCAAGTTGCCGGCCAAATCAATGTCGATAGGATCCATGGTCATCGGATCGAGGGTGTAAGCCTTTCCGTCGATGGTGATTTCGGCAAAACGAATGGAAGAGTCCAGGATATTAAAACGGAGGGGCGTAAAATCCTCCATGGAATCGCCGTCTTGCAAGCTCTTGCCATTCACAGTCAGAGAGAAGGCAGGCGAGTCGGTTACCTCGAGGGTGATCCCCTGCGAAACATTGCCGGATAGATCCTTGGACCGGATGAAAAGCGAATAATCCTTGCCCGCTTCGATTCCTTGTACCACCGCTGTTTGAATTCCGCGATTGACCTCGATGACGTCTCCGACCTGCTGCCCATCGCTCCGCAGCGTAATTTGCACTTTTTGAGCATCGATATCGTAAGGACCGTCCCAATACAGCGTCATACTGCCCTCTCCGCGCTTCACCTGCACGTTCTCTACTTCGCCCGGAGCAACGTCGTCTTCTTCGGGTATGGTAGGAGGGGCAGGCTCCGTGAATACGGCCGGATCGCCAAAGGTGAATTTATCGAAGTTGTATAACCAGTCTCCGCCTTTAAAAGACATGAATACAATGTGTTTTCCCGTTACGGGAGTCGTTACGTCCGCCGAGAAAACCTTGAAATTTTGCCAGCCCCCGGTTCCAGAGACGGTTCCGATAGCAATAACAGGCCCGTTAAGGCTATCCAATCGGACTTCAATTGTCCCGCCGCTAGTGTCGCTGGCCGCATTGACATGGAACTGGGTTGGGCTTTCGCTGCCGAAATCGATATAATTGTACATGGCATAAGGATTATTCGGTCCGAACATGCCGGCCAGGTAGGTTTCCCCGCCCCCGGTTTCATTGCCGAAGCCTACTCCGTTCGTATAGTTTTCGGCCTCCAGCTTGCCGTAAGCATCCCTGGCTTTTCCTTTCATGGTGGTAAAGGTGAACCACTCCAGATTAAGGGGATAATCGCTGCCGTTCGCTCCCTTGAAAACCAGGTAAACATCGTGCACCCCTACGGCCATGGTGTCATCGATATTCGCCATAATATCGACCCAACGATCCCAGCTTCCAAGCGCCGGAATTGGGATTACGCCTGCGGTAGGTCCATCCAGGCCGTCCAACCTGACTTCGATCGTGCCGCCCTGATTGCCGCTCGCCACATGGACGGTCACGCCTGCCGCGCCCGATCCAAAGTCGATTCCTTCATAAGCCGCATAAGCATTGTGATGAATACCGTCTAAGTACCCAAGCTCGGCATGTTTGCTGAGACCTTCGCTGCTGTCGTAATTTCCCGCTTTAAGCTTGGCATAGGCATCGGTTTCGGTGGGATCGGTCGTCGTGAATTTAATCCAGTTCAAATTGAACAAATAATCGTCATTCGTTTTGGTGAAGACAAGATACACATCATGGACGCCGGTAATGGAGCTTGGCGATCCCTGGTCGTCCTTAAGGAGGGTGACGGCATCGATATAATTATTCCAGCCGCCCGTTCCCTCAACGTTCAAGGTCCCGACCTTAGGGCCGTCTTTGGAGTCGAGCCGGATTTCGATATGGCCTCCGCCCGTTCCGCTGGACGCCCTTGCGATGAAGCCGATCGCCCCTTCTGATCCGAAATCCACATTTTTATATGCGGCATAAGAGCCGTGCTGAATTCCGCCCAGTTGGAGCGAACCTTCAAACGCACCCTCGAGCACGAATCCGGAACCGATATTATAGCGTTCCGCCTCGATTTTATCGAAGGGATTCTTAACGCCATAATGAAGGTCGGCTTCCATCGGCTTGATGACGTTCAGAGCTTGAACGGCAGCAGCCGAGGACCAGGACTCATAGGTTCCGGACAGCAGCTGTCCTGCCCAGTTTCCATCCACGATCTGATTCGGATTGCGGTGGCTCCAGGCCATTTCGGTATTGAAGGCAAGCCATTCGTCGAATTCAGCGCTGAACTCCGGGTGCTGCCCGGTCTCATCCAGTGTTTTTTGCAGGTGGGCCAAATTGCGCATCAGGATCGTTTTGCCGCCCTTCAGATCCCCGTTGGGACCTTCATAGTTCAACATGCCGTTTGCATCCACCAGACGGCTCTTGGTAAACTTCGCGGCTTTGACCGCGTCGTCGAGGTAAACCGCATTCCCGGTCGCTTTATACAATCCGACGGCCGCTCCGATGTATGTACCCTGGTTGTAGTGAGTGGCGTCCGGAACCGCGCCGCGTTCGAGCTCGATCCGGTCGAATACTTTTCCGTTTCCGTCCGTCAGCATCGTTTTGCCCCATCTGAATATTTGGGTTGCCGCGTTTAGATAATGCTCATCCTTCGTAATATCGTAAAGATACAATGCCGCTTGTGCGGCCGGGAAATTGATGCACGCGTTCTTGGTGTTATGGTCGCTGTTCAGCCACCAAATGCCGCCGCTCGCGAATTCTTCGTCCCACTGCGTGTCGTACACGAAATCGAAATGATGCCTCGCTGCCTCCAAGTATCTTGGGTTCCCGGTGATTTGATAGGCTCTGGCGCTGCCCATCGCCCACCACATGATATCGTCATTGAACGGATTATTCGTCCAATCTTCGCCGTACTTGGCTACGGTGCCGTCATAAACATCGTCGATCTGTGTTCTGAGCTCAGCCTTCAAAGCAGGATCGGAGGTGTGCTGATACGCATCCATGACCAATTCCCACAGCTCGGCCTCCACCCAGAAGTCCTGATGCTTGTCGCGTTTGGTGTCCTTCCAGAACATCTTGGCGTTCGGATCCCAGAATGTCTCGTTATAAGCGTTCATCGCCGTATCCCCGTCCGATGCGGTATAGGCATAGGCTTTGGAAGAGCCGATCCCCGGCATGGAGCCAAGCAAGAATGCGAGGGTCAAAGGCACCGTCAAAAACCTGAACCATTTGCCTGATCTTCGTGACATGAATATTCCTCCTTCATTTTCAATTGGAAGCCGATCCGGGCAGATTCGCGATCGGCTTCATGAGCGCTTGATGCTTCCGGTTATTTGCCGGTAGTGATCACGTTATTGATTTTTTCAGCCATCACATCCAGTTCGGTGATCGGGGCTTTGCCCATCAGTATGTTTTTCCATGATGCTTCGATGAACGGGTACGCTTTGCCCGCCCACGTCGACAGGAAACGAACCGGCTGCGTATTCGGGGATTTCAGAATATGATCGAGGCCTTCGCCTACTTCGGGATGGCCCGCCGCTTTCAGCGCATCGTAATAAGCTGCGGAAGAAGCCTGGTAGGCTGCAGGAGCGACCGGGGTCGATGGGAGGACCTCTTCATACATTTTGGAATCCAGGTACTTGAGCACTTTCCATACCGCCTCGGGATTTTTGAGCGTTGCCGGGCTGGACCAGCCTACGGCGTCGTAAATCTCGGTCTGGCTGTTCACCACCGGCATCGGCGCGTAGCCCCATTCCAATTCCTTGGGAGCCGTGCGGATCAGATCGTCCGCTACCCACTGTCCTTGCAGGGTCATCGGAACTTTGCCTTGTTTGAACGAGCTCATGGCATTCGTTAAATCAAAGGTAGGGGGATTCATGTAGCCGTTTGCAATCGCGGACTTGTACTTTTCGACGCCTTCCCGGAATTGGTCGCTGATTTCCACCTTCGTCGGGTTGATGATGGCGTCGGCGAAGGGAGCACCGCCCGCGGAAACCGAATAGAGTGAGACGTGGAAGGGATCAAGGGGGGCATAATAACCGAATTGCTGCACGCCGCCTTGATTGCTCGAAAGCTTCTCCATCGCCGCAAAGAATTCGTCATAGGTCCAGCCGATTTTCGGTTCCGGAAGGCCTGCCTCCTGGAAGGACTTTTTATTGTAAAAAATGCCGTACGTGTTCAAGAGACCCGGTAAGCCAACGAGCTTGCCATCATAGTACCAGCTGTCCACCACGCCTTCGTAAAAGCCCTCCATGAACGCTTTGTCCTGGGTGGCAAGCTCCGTCCAGTCGTAGAGTAGTCCCTTGCCGGCATTATCGAGCAGCATGTCGTTGCCGGTCATGAAGATGTCCGGCGCTTTCTTGGCCGTGATCATCCCGTTGATCTTGACGCCGTAATTATCCAATGGCGTAGGGATGAGTTTTACTTTGATGTCGGGGTTTTCCTCTTCGAATTTTTTCATGGATGCCATGATTTTTTCGTTCATGGCCGCCGACTCCCAAGTAATCATCGTGACTTCGACGGGTTTGCCGGATCCCGCGTTATCTTGTCCGGACGGCGCGTTCCCGGAGTCCGCCGAACCGGAGCCTCCGCCGCCGTTCCCGCCGCAAGCGGCCAGCAGACTTGAGAAGAACAATAAAGCGATGATAGCGCTGGCCCACCCTTTTGCACCCTGTCTCATTGAAAGACCTCCCCAAAGGTAAATTTAATGAACTGAACATCACCTTGTTTTCGCTTCAGCCAACCCGGTCTGCATCACCTCCCATCCGTGAGGACGACTTACTTCAAGCCTGCGGAATTCATGGAGCCGAGCCCCTGCATAAAAAATTTCTGGCCAAAGAAAAAGAGCAGCAGCATCGGCAGGATATAAATCAGATCCGCGGCCATGAACAAATTCCAGGCTGTCGCATAGGTGCCCGTATAGGTAGCCATTGCCAGAGACAGCGTCCATTTGCTCGGGTCGATAATATAGAGCAGGGGTTCCAAATATTGATTCCATGCGCCTTGGAACGCAAAGATCACCATGGTCATGATCACCGGCATCGACATGGGCACCAATACCTTAAGCAGCACATACAGGTCCGAAGCCCCGTCGATTTTGGCCGCCTCGTCAAACGAAACGGATATCGTTCTTAAATACTGGACGAACAGGAACGAGAACGTGGCGTTTCCAAAAAAAGCGGGCACGATGATAGGCAGCCACGAATCGTACCATCCGATGCTGGTGTACAGATTAAACATGGGAATCATGCCTACGAATCCGGGAAGCATGAGGCTTCCTATAAATAGCGAGAACCACAGCTTCCGCCCCGGGAACTTCAGCCGTGCGAGCCCGTACCCGACCAGCACCGAGCTGATAATCTGCCCGATCGTGCAGGTGATGGCAATGAACAGGGAGTTTCCGAATGTTTGCCAAAAGTTGATTTCCTTCGTTCCGGTCACGAAATTGGACCAATGAAATTCCCGCGGAAACCATTCGGGCGGAATTTTGAACACGTCATTGTTGCTCTTCAGCGCAATGGTGACCATCCAGAAGAGAGGGAACAGCATCGCTATGGCGCCGATGGCCAAGACCATAAATCGAAAGGCGTCAATCCAATTGAACCTTGCTCGCCGCTTCACGCGAATGTCCGCTGGATTCAGGTTTCCTCTTAGTTCCGGCCGTACTTCCGCTTGCATCGCTTCTTACCCCCTTATTTGTCGCTTTCGTAATAAACGAACCGGTTGGAGTACCGGTATGAAATAACGGTAAAAATCATGATGATAACGAACAGAACCCATACCTCCGCGATGGCATATCCAAACATTCTTCCGTTGAAGGCATCGGTATAGATCTTGTAATTCAGCAGGGAAGTGGAAAAATTCGGCCCGCCTCCGGTCAGCACCTGAACCTGGTTAAACGCCTGGAATGCGCCGATGATGCCGAGTATAAGCTGCAGAAACAGGATGGGCGTGATCATCGGAAGCGTAATGTTGATCGACATTCGCCATCTGGAGGCGCCGTCGACTTCGGCGGCTTCATACATGTCCTGCGGAACCGACTGCAGCCCGCTCAGAAAGATGATGACGCTGGAACCGACCTGCCATAAACCGATCAACACGATGGATGGAAGCGCTGTCGTTTCGCTCGTCAGCCATGTGCCCGGCGGCAGCCCGAACTCCCTTAGCAGCGAATTCGCCAGCCCGTATTGCGGCTCATATATGAACTGCCACAACGTGAGCGTAGCGATGGAGGGAACGACCACCGGAAGATAAAAGATGGTACGGAACCATTTGATGCCGGTCAGGTTTTTGTTCAGCATCATCGCCAACGACAAACCTAGGATCAGTGATAACGGAACACTCAGGATCACGAAATAAAACGTCGCGCGGATCGATGGCCAGAAAGCCGGATCCTCCGTGAACAGGTATCTAAAGTTCTCGAAGCCGATAAAACGGGGGGTGTCGTACCCGCTCCATTCCGTCAAGGCATAATACATGGACGAAAGCAGGGGATATCCGACAAAAACACTAAAGCCGATAATGGACGGCAAAATGAACAGATAGCCGATGACCCAGCCGCGTAGCTTTCTATTGGTTCCCATGATGATCCCGATGACCTCCTAGGCGTTCATTCGCTTTGACCCGAATGCCGTTATAGTCCATGATCAGCTCGCAGAACATCATATTTGCCCAAGAAAACCATGGGCGGGTATAACGGGCAGGGTCGTCGACCAGAAATCCCTCATGCATCATGCCGGTGCCAGCATCGGTATCCGCCATTAACCGAAGCAGCCGAAGCTTCTCCTCTTGATCGGTGGTCGTCAAGCCCTGAATGGCCAGCCCGATCGGCCATATATAACGAGTCGGCGTATGGGGGCTCCCGATGCCGGAGGCGGCAGTGCCTTGGTAATAATACGGATTGGCCTGGCTCAGCACGAACCGGCGGGTATTTTGATAGACCGGGTCATCGGCGCTTGCATAACCCAAATAGGGGATGGACAGCAGGCTGGGGACGTTGGCGTCATCCATAAGCAGGTGGTTTCCCATTCCGTCCGTCTCATAGGCGTAAATTCTGCCGTATTCGGGATGGTCGAGTACGCCGTACATCTCGATGCCATGCCGGATTTCATCCGCCAGTTTCGCCGCTTCCGCCGCCATCTGGGGATCGCGAAGGACGTCTCGGCAAATTTCCGCCAGATAACCGAGCACGACGACGGCGAACATATTCGACGGAATCAGGTATCCATAGGCGCAGGCGTCGTCGCTCGGACGGAAGCCGGACCAGGTCATTCCCGTATAAGCCACTTCCGTGCCTTTGCCGCCGCGGGGCAGCGTGTCGCTTGGAGGACAATCAAAGCGTTCGAAATAATACGGCGATTTCGATTCATGATGCTGTTCGGTTCGCCAAAGGGCCAGAATCGCCTTGGCAGCTGAATGGAATGTGTGATCGAGGTGAGAGGTTCTGCCGGTTTCTTTCCACAACAGGTAAGCAAGTTGGAGGGGGTAACACAATGAATCGACCTCATATTTGCGCTCCCAAAGCCAGGGGTTCATGGCGGTGCGATCGTTCTGATGGCCTTGACCGGAAGGCGAATCGTTAAACGCGTTGGCGTAAGGATCCAGCAGGATGAATGCCGACTGCCTCCGTACGAGCCCTTCGATCAGATCGGCCAGTCTGGGGTCTTGGCCTGCCGGAACGAGGAACGGCCGGATTTGCGCCGCCGAATCCCTCAGCCACATGGCCGGAATATCGCCGGTAATGACAAAGGTGGTGCCGTCTGGCTGTCTTCGGATGGTCGATCCCAGCGTGTTGTCCAGCATGCTCCTGAACATATGCCCAAGTTTTGGATCATCCGGGGTGCCTTCGGATATCGTGCGGTGCAAATCGTGCAAAACAGCAAAATAGTCCAACGTAAACATTAGCTCTTCTCCCTTCCATAGTTCCGGGTGTCGATCGTTGCTGTCATGCCTATATATAAAACGCTTACATTCAATATAATTACATACCAATTTAATGTCAATATATTATATTTAATAAATTTTATGCTGTTATATTATTTTGTTGTTCTGCGCGAGTTAACGGTGGTTCTTTGGAGCGTTTACTTTGGTTTGAAGTGAGATCTCTTTGTTTTCAAGATGTGGATTCTGCTGATTATTTGATTTATATCATGTTATATTGATATGGGGCGTACCTCTGGATTTTCGATGTTTCGGATCGTATATGTTTGGCAGCAGGATCCATTAGATCCGCAGAAACTCCATTGGCCCAAGAGAGCGAATGGCGTTTGGAATTTACGGGAAAGCGATAGCGCATTTAACGTTTTTGCGCATCAGTTTCCCCCGTACAGGCACTTCTGGGCCGCTGCCTACATACAATGAGAAGACCGAGAAACCGAGCGCGATAAGGGCCGGTTGCATTGTAACTTCGCAGGAGGTGTCCTAAAGTGCCTGGATTGTTTACCGCAATTGCTTTGTTCATTAAAGAGTTGACCCTGCTCGTTTCGTATGTGAAAAACAACGCGTTTCCCCAGCCTCTGACCGAGGAGGAGGAAGCTAAACATCTGCAGCGAATGGCCGAAGGCGATCCTCAGTCGCGGAATAAACTGATTGAGCATAATCTTCGGCTGGTCGCGCACATCGTCAATACGTTGTGAACACGAACCGATGTCAGGAACCTGCGAGGTTTGTGTGCAGCGGGCGGTTTGTGAGGTGAGGGTGGACGAGCCATATGGGCTTCCCCATAATATGATGAGATACGGAGGAGCAACCATTCGTTCAAGCCGATGCTGAAGCGAAGCCAGAACTGAAATGTAGGAGTGAAGGTGGAAAAAGAGCATGGAATGATCGTGTCATTCCATGCTCGAGCAATCATTTTATGAACTCATACGTTTTCTTAATGTCGTTTGTTAGCGATGTAAAAACAAGTTGTTTCTCTTGCACAGGCAAATGGCAGCTAAGAATCAGCAAGTCAACAAAATCGGGCTGCTCCTCAGCAATTTCATCCCAATAGTTTCTGCCGAACTCCTTCATAACCGCAAGTAAACGATTCACGTTTAATGGAATTGGATGTCAATTTTTTTCTTGTTGTCATCTTGCGTTTTGGGCATATGAATTTCCAAAACACCGTTTTTATAGGTTGCTTTAACTCCTTCCGTTTGAACAGGACTTGGCAATGGAACAGAACGTTGGAAGCGGCCGTAAAAACGTTCCTGTCTGTGCATCTGTTCTTCTTTGACCTCATGAACTCTGTTTATCGAACCGCTAATGGTAAGGATGTTACTATCCACGTGGATATCTACATCTTCCTTCTTTTCCAAACCGGGAATATCGCATGTTGCAACAACATCTTTTTCGGTTTCGTGAACATCAATGTTTAGTGTACCGAGGTTTTGGCCAAATCCCGTTCTCAACGAAGGGAATTCATTGGAAAAGAAACGGTCTAATTCTTTTCTCATGCTTTCAAGATGGCGAAAGGGTTCGTATGGAATCAACGACATACGGAAAAGCACCTCCATATTTATTTTTACGAAATTTATAATATCCAATATACGCCGAATTATGCAGTTGAAGAAATATGTTCCGTTGTGTATGTTGAGGCACTATCCGTATATAGCAAAGAAGAATGGAGCTTAAACCAGCCGGTCTGTCAGGGCCGGCTTTCTGCTTCTTCTGGGTTCAGTGCGGTGTATGCTATACTGGTGTAACACTGCTTGAATGCAACAAAACAACAAATTCCTGATTGAACAGAGCGGATAGGAATATAAATCGGACAGGTATGTTTATATACTCGAAATACTCAAAAGGAGAACAGACGATCATGGTTTATAGATGCAGAATCGAACTGAATGAGATCGCACCGAAGCTTTGGCGGGAGTTTCAATTTCATCCGGACGTGACGTTTCATCAGCTTCACAAGATTGTTCAAGTAGTCATGGGATGGGAAAATCGCCATTTATACGAATTTCATGTCAATGGACAAGTGATCGGGCTGCCAGATTCGACATTCGCGGATATGGGAGGCCGAGAGGTCATAAACGCACGGAGGGAAACCGTTAAGAAGCATCTTCAAGAAGAACGTACTGATTTTACGTATGTCTATGATTTTGGCGACGATTGGCAGCACACGGTTACGTTGATCAAAATCGACTCAACGACATCCGATCCAACTCCATTGTGTCTGGATGGAGCACGCAGCTGTCCTCAGGAAGATGTAGGAGGCGTTTGGGGCCATCAGCATCTGATGGAGGTCTTGCTTACTCCCAATCATCCGGAGCGGGAGCATTTTATGGGCTGGGTTCGTGAAGGTTATGATCCTGAATATTTCTCCTGCGAAGAAGTGAATCAGGAGCTTGGGCGGCAGAAGGACAAGCTGACCCCCAAATCACTGGTTAAGCGGTCGGCAGGGAACAAGCCTGTAAAATTGACCAAGTCGGTATTGAATAAACATCTGAAGCAGTTAAATAGCGACCAGCTTATCGATTTGGTCAAGGCTTGTTATGGAGCCAGCAAAGATATGGAGAAATTTCTTGCTGTAAGAATTCTAGGCGATGAAGCGGTAGAATCTATCTTTCAAGAATATCGCAAGAAGGTGGAGCAAGAGTTTTTCCCTGAGCGGGGATTTGGCAAGCTGAGACTCCAGGAAGCGAAACATGCGATTTCGGAATTCGAGAGATTGACTGGAAATGCCAGGTACGCCCTGGAATTGAAGCTGGTCTACGTCGAGAATGGAGTCGATTTCACCCTAAGCTACGGGGATATCGATGAACGATTTTACTACAGTATGGCGTCCATGTATGCCGATATCATTGATCAAGTAAATGAAGATGAAACAACCGAGTTGTTCGACGAATTCGAGGAGCGCCTCGAAGCCGTGGTTTCGAAAACAGAAGGGATCGGCTGGGGTTTTCATGACCATTTGGCTAATCTGCACGCTCAAATAAGATGGATTTAGGTGGGGAACTTAATGCGCGGCAGGAAGAAAAATAAGCGGACCGGTCAGAAAGCGGAATTCACGGGGCTGTTGGAACAAGACGAGAATTTCTATTTTATCGCCGGATATACGGATGGCGGCTTCCCGTATGGAATCACGTGGGAGGAATATGAGGCGGAACAACGCGGCGAGTTGATCAAAGCGATAGTAGCTGAGGGAGAACCTATGAAAGAATTGAAATTGACCAGGCAGCAGTTTCAGGAGATTGTGGATGCATACGACATGTACTTAGAAGGAATAGAGTCCTTCCTGAATATCGAAACTGGAGATGTTGTCACGTTACGAACGTTTGACCGGGATGAAGAGGACGAAGAATTAAGCGAGGTCATTGAAGAAGGCTTTAATGAAATTTACTTTCGGATACCAGAGCGGGAATCGGATGAAGGATTTACCGACATGGTTGATTTTGCGGAAACGGTTGAAGATAAAAAGCTGCAGTCCACTTTGATGCACATATTGAGCGGCGGCAAGAGAATATTCCGAAGATTCAAGGATGCGTTATCTTCCGACAGCGAGCAGTTAGAGCGGTATTACCAGTTTGTTGAAGAGCAGAATCGCAAACGTGTTTCGGATTGGTTGGAATCCATTGAAGTGAAGTTGATTCTCGAGTAATAAAGAAATGTTTGGGCAAGGGATACCGGTGAAACGTTCTTCAAGACAGACGATGATTAAGCTGTATGCTCAAGCGGTCATTTCGGAACTTCAACAATTTGGTTATCCCAATGATCAAGCTAACGCAGTCTTTTTTCGACACTATCGAGACATGAAACGCTTATTTGGTCTTGAGCAGAATGTATGCGATTTTGCAAAGATGATGGATGAATTTGAACGTGCCATGCAGAAGAAGCATGACCCGAGTTATCCCAATTCAATTGCTGTTGGCCATCTAAACCACTTGGCTAAAACATACATCCTTAAGCATAAAAGCAACAAATGAGCAGGATTATTTTCCAAATGGCAACCGATATACGACCTGTGTCGCTGTCACCATTTCTAAAAGATGAATATGTCGACGCTGCGGCAGACCAACATATTCCCTTCTTTACCACGGTGCGATCTTATCAGGTGTTCATCGACTATTGGAATTCCAAAATGGAAAGAAGCATCCAAAGGGGGTGGTCCTCTTGAATTTATCCGATTTTTCCAGATACATAGATCCTGCAGTTGTACACAGAGGGAAGGAATACGCGTTCGAAGGACGGGTAATTTCCTTGAAGTCCATTGCCGATGAAAAGTACACTGCGGTTGTGCGCGGGTACGAGGATTATGAGGTTTATGTAAGGCTAGACAACGAGAACAACATAATGGAATCGGAATGCGATTGTCCGTACGATTTTGGACCGGTATGCAAGCATCAAGTCGCTGTATTCCTCGAGCTTAAGAATAGAGAAGCAGACGGGGTATCTTCACCGGAACCGTCTCTCCGGCAACTGTTGGAAGCAGAGTGCAAGGAGAAATTAATCGAATTGCTGCTCTCGATTGCATCGGATTCATATACCGCGGAAGAGCGCATCAGACTCCACTTGTCGAAAAGGGGCGCGGATCAGGAGTTGGACGCCTGCCGACGGTTGATTCGATCCTACATTGACACATATTCGGATGATCATGGTTTTGTGTCTTGGCGGAACGTAAGCCGCGAGGTGGAAGGTGCGGAGATCGTCGCTGAAAAGGCTCTCTCCGCCTTCGATGAAGAGGAATGGTTGCACGGGCTGGCGATTCTGTTTTGCATCATCGAAGAGATGATTGAATTATTGCAGTCCGCCGACGATTCGGACGGTGGAGTCGGGATCGTGATCGAAAGCTGTCTGGAATCGATCTTCAAGCTGGTTCAGGATCACCATCATATTCCGGCGGAAGAACGCTTGAAGATTTTCCGCCGGTTGTTGGAGGAGACACACCAGCCTTATTACGACGGGTGGTCGGATTGGCAGCTCGCGCTCCTCGAGGCGGCGGGCGCGCTGATCGAGTCGGAACAGATGCAACATCAATGGGATGATGCGGCGGATTCGCTCCTGGGTCATACGTCCGGAAGCAATTGGTCGCGGGAGTACACAGACGAGCGGGTAACTGTGCTCCGATATGGTCAAATTTTGGAACGTTCAGGTGAAGAACAGGCGAAAGCTTATTTGTATAAACATCTGCATTTCCCGGAAATTCGGGAGATTGCGATTCGAGCGGCGCTTGAGCAAGGCGATGCCGAGGAAGCGATCCGATTGGCGGAGGCCGGGGAAGCCCAAGATCAGGGGCTGCCGGGGCTCGTCTATCGCTGGAAGAAATATCGGTATGAGGCATACCATCGCACAGGACAAGTCGAACAGCAGCGGAGACTCGGGATGGAGCTGATTGTGAACGGAGAGTATGCGTATTATCGCTCTGTGAAGGATACATTTTCCGATGAGGGAGAATGGACTTTGTATTTGCAAGATATGTTAGATCAATTAGAGCAGAGCCCGAGGGGAGAGCATACGTATACCCAAATTCTGGTGGAAGAGGAGATGTACGCACGGCTTTTGGAACATGTCCGCAAGGCACCTTACCGAATTGAATCGTTCTATGAGCAATTGCTTCCGCATTACCCGGAGGAGGTGAAGGCGCTTTTCGTGGCATATATCGAATTCCGGGCGGATCAATCCAGAGACAGGCGAGATTACGCCGATGTTTGCCGGATCATTCGAATGCTTCAACAGGTTGGCGGACGGAAAGAAGCGTTCACCGTCACACAAGAATTGTTAACCAAATTTCCGCGAAGACCGGCTTTCCGGGAGGAGCTGGGGAAGATTCGTTTTTGAACTTTATGGGAATAAGAAGTAACGCGGTTTGAGCATAGCTTGATTTTTGTGAGTGGGTGGACAAACTGGTATGCGAGGCCTGTAATTTTGATCTGAAACGAGTATGTTATAATAATGGCAAGATTAAGTCGGGTTGGATGGTGATCTATGATGGATCGTATTCAAGATTTGCAAAAACTGATCAAACTTACGGGCGATCGCGCGAAACTGGATGCAAAAGCGAACGGAACTTATATTGTCTATCAAACGGAAAAAGGCCAGATTGTCAAAGAATATGCAAACGGTGTGATCGAGCCAATCGACAATCCTGGGGTTCATCATGAATGAGTACTCCACAGTGATGGTTGTATTCGCCGGCAATAACGGCAGCGGCAAAAGCACCATTCGCAATTTGATAGTGGACAGGCTTGGTATCAGTGTCAATATAGATCCCGACGCTTTAGCTCGGAGCATTGATTCTGACCATCCGGATCGCCGCAAAGTATCCGGCCGGCGGTAATGCGATACGACTGATACGGGAAGCCAAGGCGAACAGCTAACTCATATCCATCTCATTGATCATTTGATTGTGATTGATAATAGCGAAGTTTCCGGTAAAATCGTTATGCAAGATGAACATAGTATTTTAAAATATCAGGCCGAATCTCTTCCAAAATGGGTGCATAAGATCAAGGATCAGTTACATTGATTATGGAGAATCATATGAAGTTTGAAATTAGCAAATCTATGGAAAACAAAATTAATAATTGGGATAAATGTGAACCCAAAGATGTAACGGGAGCAAAGTTTGCGTACATATTTATACCAACAAGTCTAGGATTGGTTATCAAGGTCCAGTGTGATGTTTGTAAAAGGGAATTACTACTAACCGAAGATGATTAAATCTTGAATTTTACATTTCTCCCAATGTGAATAAGGAATTCTACGCGACCGGATTAGATCTGGTCGTTTTTTTGTGCAGAACATATATTCGCTGACAAAGTGTTGTCATGACTTAACTATAAAATGAGCATTTTGCATAATTCCGAATTTGGATAAATCATAGGAAGAACAGACATTGTCTCGTCTCTAAATCACGCGTTTTCTGAAAAAGGACAGACCTCCAGAATTTTTGAAGTTTGAACTTTTTAAGCGGCGGCTTGCTTTCTTCTCGAAGCAGTTGAGAGCGCAGATACGAGTAGGACGATGGCGTTCAAATACTGCTGCGTAGTGACTTTTTGAACGCCCCAGACATGCAGGCTATCCGCGGACAAATACGTTTTCATTCGAGAATTGCACCGTTCCACGCTGGTTCGTTCATTGTAAAGCTCTTTCCAGCGCTTGGTATCGCGATGCGGATTACTATATCGCCTTAGATCGTCCTTCGTATCGACTTTGACGACCATGCCATAGTTGGACGCTGAGCAAGTGGCCATGCCTAACGGGCAATCTACTTTGCCTGTGGCATGCGGACAACGAAACTTCAAGTAATCGCCGTCGGCGCCCCAGTAAGTCATCGCGAACCCCATCGTACAGCAGGGTGTTCCGTTTGTCGTCATGCCAGCGGGCGGTTCTTTTTCTCCCCGAGGATTGAGAGGAATAATGGCTTGAGCGTTCACCTTTCGAGCCGCTTCGTACACTTTCATTTGGTCATAGCCCGCATCAAGCATGAAGAATCTCGTGCGTTTATCGACAGCAACCTTCTCAATCAGGCTCGGCGCCATTTCTCCATCATTCACATGCGCTGGCGTGACTTCGAGCGCAAGTGGAAGTTCGCTTTTCGTATCCACCGCCAAGTGGAGCTTATAGCCGAACCAAGTCACTTTATTACCGAAGGAGTCGAACTTCGCTCCCCAGTTCGCATTGCCCGTTTGCTCGCTTTTTCGCTTAGGCTGCTTCTTTTCGTAAGCGTGAATCGAGGCACTGTCGATCGCAACATGATTTCCGTCGATGATGCCGTCTTGCTTGCAGCGATTGACCAAGTCTTCGAACAACTGTTTGGCCAGCTCTTTCTTCGTCAGCTCGGCAAAGACTCTGCTTAATGTAGCGATGGATGGAGCCTCGCGGTCGAGTGGAAGTCCGCATTGATAGCGAAACCTAAGATCGGTACTCAGTCGATGATGTAAACCAGTAAATGTCTGGATACGTTCTAGAGGAGCAGCAAGAAGGGCGCGCAAAATGCCTTCTCTGCAATGCCCGTCGGCTCCTCGGGGTGAACGACTTCTCAGTTCTTTCGCGTAAGGACGGAGGTCCAGCACACTGAAAAAGATCGGCAAACGATCTTTTGACTCGATTTTTAGCAGTTCCTCAAAGGAAAACAGACTTTCTTGGAGAATATACAAGAGACTTTACCCCTTCTTGAGTTTTCTGGATTGGTCTCTTGAAAACTTCTGCAAGTTGGGGTAAAGTCCCTTTTTTATGCCTGAAAATCCTTGCGTAGCAAGGGCTTAGATTACTGCAAAATACTCAAATAAAAATATACTAGGTGATTCTTAATCCATTACCGGTGGTGTTGAAATGCAAATTGATAAGAATGATGTGAGGGATTGTTTGTTAAACTTAATCGCAGGTTTGTCACAGTGGGGAGAAGACTTCAGCGAGCCGCCGGCTCTATTGCGTCAAGGACATATGCAGTTTGTTCGACTCCTGATGTTGGAGGGAAAAAAAGCTCCAATTGATTTGCATTCACTTATTCAATTGTTGCAAAAACCGGCAGAAGAATGGGGAATTGTAGTAGCCGGTATCTATCCGGAGGAAGCGCCGCTCTTGATCCCGGATCTGGGCTTGTCACCAGACGCACGTGAATTTAAAATCATGTACGATTCGCCTGAAGAAGCTCAGACACAAGAAATAGTAGAGATATTGCGCTACTGCCGAGGGACAATGCCGATGCTAGAGGAGAAGTACCGAAAACTTCGAGAGTTTCTTATTACCAATCCGGTTGTATCTGCTTACCGTTTAATGGAGTTTGGGCTGGAGCTTAAGGATACAGAACTGATGAAAAAGCTTAGTCGCTGTTATGAAGAAATTTCGGACGATGTAGAACGATATCGCAAATGTCCACGATGCGGATGGACGCTGGAATTTCGTAACGATCACTGGCAATGCGGGGCAGAAGATCTTTGTGGGAAACTGGCCAGTCGCGGAGAGCTTAAGAAATGGGAAATCCATGAGCCCATGCATCGATTGCGTTATGGAATTTATCGGTACACGATGTTGCCAGGGTTGGCTGAACTTACAGCTAAAGATTGGCTAACGAAGAAAGGTTACAAAGTTGAACTCTTTCCGCAAGTAGACCGGTTTGATTTAGCCGTCGAATTGGATACGCATATCGTCTATCTGGATATGAAGGATTTTAAGCACCCCCTACACCTGGCTAACTTCTTCAATAAAATGCAACCCCACCAACTAGAGAAATATCGAGACCCACATGTATATATTGTCATTCCGCAATACCGAACGAAAATATACCCCGGTTACTCGAAGCTTGTTAAACAAGCACTTATGACTCATGCGAGTCATCTGAAAGTCATAAATGAGCGGGATGTGCAGAAGCATCTGGCTGGGGAGGCAACGGAGAGATGAGAGTATCGTATTGGACCTATTTTGAGCAGTTCCTTCCGCGTCTCTTGCCATCTGGATTGCCGCGGCAAAACATTGAAACCATTTATAATGTGGAATTGTTCGTTACAGGATGTTTGATGGTTGATTCTTCTATGGATATCAGCGAAGGTTATACGATTTTATCAGGTTACGACTCACCTATTCTTCCCAAGCCTGCTCGGAAGGAGATTGCACACCGTTTAAGAGTTTTATATAGTGCTTTGCGCTCAAGGATGACATGGGACAACTTATTCGAACGATATGAAGAAGTTTCGGTTGAATTTAGATTATATGAAAACGACGGTAGTCATTGGAGACTACGGACCCCTGCCTTGTTCGCCGATCGCGGGAAATGGTACGAGCAATTATTAGAACAGCCTGTTGCGCATCAGTCAAAGGACATACGCTTTGCTACAGCGGGCAAGTTCCACTACAACAAATATAATCAGGAACAAGAGTCCATTCTTTACGGCGGAGAAATTCCACCGCCGTTGGTTAGTACGTCAACATTTCCGAGATATAGACCGAAGGGGAGATTTACACTTCATCTTGGAGACGAGCATACCTATCAGACAGAGGGGATGCGAGAAGCTTCGGCAGCCTTGGAATGGAAGGAACGGGCCGGAATTGGACTTAAACTAAAATCACTGACAAACCCCAGTATTCGACAGTTTGAGTATAAGGGCTTACAGCATATCGTGGGGGGACTGGGATCGGGAAAATCCACATTTATGGTGTTGGAGACGGATCGATTAGTCCGAGAGGGGGCTCGTATCGGATTTATTGAGAGTAGTGTTCCCCAAGTACTAAATCGGGTTAAGGAACTTCGTTTATTAGGTATTAACGCTGTTCCTGTAATTGGAAAATCGGGCCGCCGTAAACATCAGAAGGACTATATATCCGCCCGTCGCCATCAGATTCGGGATGTAACGGATTGGGGGCAGGATTCTTATCTGGAACTCCGACATGTATCCGATTTTTGCATCATCCATGCCCTTGCCAATGACCATGAAAATACGACAGATTATCCATGTCGTCAGTTAATACAGCAGGAGAAAAAGTGCGTATGCCCCTATGCAGCCAGTTGCGGAATCTATCGCGATTTCGCAGCCCTGATCCATGCGGAAGTATGGGTTACAACCTCAGCAAGCATATTGAAAACAAAACTACCTGTTATGCTGGACCCTTATGAGAGAACAGTCTATGAAGCGATGTATGACTTGTTAGACATCATTTTCGTTGATGAAGCCGATGCGGTTCAGAAGCAATTCGACGATTCCTTCGTCTCCGAGATTGCATTGTTTGGTAACTCTCAGCATCTCTTTGAGAAGACCCTGTTAGAATCATTTCGAAAAACGATAGGTTATTATGGTAAGTATGCACATGACGAGGTTGTACAAGACTGGATGGATGTTCTGAATCGCCTTGAAAGCACCATCCGCCGCGGTGTATATCGTACATTGAATTTATCGCCTGAATTCGCTCAGTTTTTGTACCGGAAGCTATTACGGATCTCTACCGAAGCTTATCGCATCAGTGGCGCTTTCGCCAAGGACGAACAGAATCGGGAGAGAATTGAACAGGAATTACGCAACTATGCGGATCATCCGCTGGACCACCCTATCTATGCAGATGTAACGAAAATGCTGCAAGCTCGAACGAAGAAGGAGCGGGAACAAGCTCTAACTACCATTCTCCATAAGTTGGGCGGTGAGACAAACCCTGTTGGAAGATTGAAATTCCCGGTTCATTCGTTGGAATTATATTTATGTCTGGCACTTATCGATCATGATATACAAGTGTTCATGGATCTTTATCCGCTAGTTCAAGCCAAATTAGGAAAATTATCTGAATTCGAGGGACTTTACACGATTCAACGTGAGTTTTCAGCAATTATGAAAGATGCGATGACAGGACGTATGACCGGGTATCTGTATGAAGTAAAACCTGGGAATGACACAGGTACATTCAAAGCCGTTCAGTATTCAGGTGTCGGTCGACTTCTCCTTGAAGACTGGCAATCGATCTACGCTGGAATAGATGGATATGAAGGTCCTGCGGTTGTTCTGCTTTCAGGTACAAGTCTGGCTCCAGGATCAGCCCATTATCATATTGCATCGTTGCCTGGATGGCTGTTGGAATCCAATCTGGGTGTTCCAGTCATTCACCAGGAATATTATCCGAGCTATGAGCACGGGAAGGAAACCCCTATCCAAATATCCGGTGAGATTGAGGATAGGAGAGAACGAAATCTACGTGCGCTAACCGCCAAGTTAATGTCCAAGATTGAACAAGAATTGCTGGAGTGGCGTTACTCGGGTGCAAATCGTAAAGTGCTGTTGATTGTCAACTCTTATGAGGACGTTGCTGATGTCGGAGCCGTATTTGCATCACATTCTTCTTGGAAAAATAGATACCGCCAGTTAACGAGGGACCCGGATCCTTTTCATGAAGCCGAGTTTTCAAGAGCAGAATTAGAGCGGTTTGCTAACGAAAACGCTGATGTGCTGATCGCCCCGTTACTTGCGATAAGTCGCGGTTATAACATTCTGGATGATACGAAAGGTTCATTATTCGGATCTGTGTTTTTTATGATACGGCCATATCCGATACCGCAGGACATGACCTATCTCATCCAACTTTTGCATGCCAAACTGCCTGACTTCATTGAACGTGCCGATTTTGAAGGCAAGCTTTATAGGCAGGCACTGGACCTCATTCGCAGCGAAAGTAATAGCTTGCTCCACCGGATGTACCGTAAACCAGACTATTGGTCCGTATTAAATCCTGCGGAGAGAAAGACCATAGCCTGGTATACGTTTATCCCAGTCTGGCAAACGATTGGAAGGCTTCTTCGCAAAGGCACACCGGCGAGAGTGTTCTACTGTGATGGTAAATTTCCAGCTCAGCCCATGCGCACGGAGGTTGGGGAATCGATGTTGGATTACTGGCTGAAGATCATGGTGGATCATGAATCAAATCCAGCATTTCGCAGTTTATATGGACCATTTATAGACAGTATGAAAGTCATGATGGAAAGGAATGAGGCCCATGAGTCGGACTGGTAAATTGCTGCAGCTGTATGCTTTCGAGAGCGACCAAAATGCTTGGAATAATAAGCAGATCTATCTACTGGATATACCAACGGTTTGGAGAGAATTTATTCGTCGATTTTATAATGGAGTTAAGCTGCCCTTTGCGATTAAGCCATTAGGTAAAAAACTGCAAAGTATATTTCCACAGATTGTCTCGGTCAATAACCAATTTTATCTGGATGAAAACCGTCCGTGGCTCATTGCAACGCAGCCAGTCCCGGTTGGAATGACCCTATTACTGGCTAAGGGATGGATGAACCAAATAGCAACGAGGCAAGGCGTAGCTGCACCGGATGATTTGGATACGAGTACAATGGACTGGCGAAGCGAGGCGGTAGATTCCATTTTGCATCGTGATTCAAGGTTGAAATATGAATTGCTTCCTGCTCTAGTTGCACATCAATTTTGCTTGAGTCCGAAACAACTACTGCTTGATAACCGGGATGAGCCTGTTGAGCTTATGTTCTCGCAGGTATATGCCACGCAAAAGGCAGAGTGCATGTCTGAGCCCATAACCACTAGATCTGGTACTTTTTCTTATGTCGTCCGATTTCGGTTACAATATAGGGCCGGTGAGCCGGAACGACTATTATTGATGGTTTCGGCTGGAATAAGGCGGTTTATTACAAACTCTCAGGAGACCAAATATTTGAAGGGCGGTATCAATAGCACGTTATTAGTTTCCATGGACAATCCTCTGATAAAAGATCAGGGAATGGGATTACGTTCGTATGCGAGTTTATCTTTTCGCAGAGAAGGTGGAACTGAGCCTTATACCCGTTGGTCCGAAGGGCTAGACGAATTGTTCAGTGATATTTTATGGGGCAATCCGTTATCGACTGAGGATATCTTAACAAATCCAGTTAAGTATCACTCAGGAAACTCTCCTAAGATATGGATCGTTCATAATAATAGAGTCTTTAACCAGTCCCCTTATATTGAAGCGGGTATCAGTATCCAGGAAAAAATGGGATTCTATGAGATGGTACAGAGAAACATATCCGACTGGAGACCGCTTACGCCGCTGCCATTTGTGCCGAAACCGAAGCGAGAAGGGACAAGGAGGCGAGGGAAAGACCTAATCCCACCCGTTTACTGCGGGCATGATAAAGATTTTGTACTTGAAGTGTGGGGATCGGACTCTCTATACCAATGTGTCATTGAAGCACTGAAAGCTAAGAAATATAAAGGGAATTTGCTAGCTGAACAAGTCGATGGTGATGTCTTTAGGTTAAACTCCTCCTCTCGGAACCGTATTGTTGTGGTCAAGCGTGACAGGAGAGACTATGTGGATGGCTTGGATCGCAGAGCACTTAAGGACATGGCGGATGAACATCGAATTAACAAAATCGACCGAAGTATCGAACATGTTAAAGGGAGTCAGTCCATCACATGCTCCTTGATTGAAATATTACCTAAAGATGAATGGAAAAAGCTTGGCGAAGGAACCGACCCCAAGCAAGCGGTTCGTAAAGGGTTTCAATTAACGGGGAGGATGACTCAATTTGTCTATCCCGAAAGCGGGGCCAAGAAGTCTAAACGAAAGAAGGATAAACCAGAGTCAAACTATATTCACAAAGTCTTCAACTGTATCTTGGATTTATTGGGGGATGCGGGAGTTATCGATTACAAGGCATATCTGGATGTCAATGAACAACGTCCCATCATAGCCTATGATCTGGTTTCGGGTGATAAAGGAACCTATGCGATTTTGACGAAATTCGAAAACGGTGTACTAATGGTAAAGAGCCGAGGCCTTGAGGAATGGGTGCCTTTGTCGGAAGCTGTGTTACAAACAGATCAATTTGATCCGCTTCCCAAAGCCCCGGATGCACAAAAGAAAGAAATAGCACGCTGGTTCGGAGAGCAGTTAAGAATGGAACGAATGAATGGCAAGGAGCCGATCGTTTTAGTTGAAGCGGAGCTTCGATATAAAGGACTGGATGGGATTCGAAACAACAAAATTGTCCGTGGGAAGGACCCAGAATTACCTGGATGGATTCAAAACGAACGCGGAATGACTGTTATTCGTGTTAATTCCAACGATGATGTTCCAGCCTACGGTTTTATCCCCATGTCATTCTCTATTGGCGTTTATTCGGATCACGAGTCTGGATTGTATTATGGTGTGGGGAACAAACCTAAGACCCAGATGAACATTGCCAAGGCCATGACCAAGTATGATAACTTGGGAACGGCTTTTCAACAACCTCGAGTTGTCGAATATATGCCATTAGGTCCGATGGATAGGCAAGACCGAGAGCGTCTAGCTTGGACGGTGCATCGCTTGCGTGAGGTATGCATTACCTTTGAATCGACTACGGCACAGCCTTATCCTCTGAAAATGACGGGGACGTTAAAGAAATATTTGCAATTCAAGGAATATGGGTTTTCTGAGGCAGAGGCAGAGTTTTTGGAGTTGTAGATGGGGGTTAAAGCATGACGTTGATTAAAGACCTGAGTACAAATGATGAATTTGTCGGCTTCTATTTATTGAAGGAGCTGGAACTGAAGCAAACCAACACATCGCCGGCAAAGGACTACTTTGATTTGGTGCTGTGTGATTCCAGTGGACAGTTGCCTGCCAAGTATTGGGATGTGAAAGAAACGGAAAGAGACAACTTTTCTCCGATGACGCTGGTCAAGGTTCAAGGAATCGTTCAGTTATATCGGGAAAAACCGCAGCTTAAGATCATCAGGATTCGCAATATAAGGGAAGAAGACGGTGTGTCTCTAACCGATTTTATTCGAGCGGCTCCAATTGGATCTACGGAATTATTAGAAGTCATAGACAGAGTCATTGAGAGTATTTCGGATCCGGTGATTCGCGATATTGTAAGCTTTTGCGTCGATAAGGTGAGAGAGAAACTAGCTCATTATCCGGCGGCCAAAATGCACCATCATGCATACTTCGCAGGCTTGTCCTATCATGTCGTTCGTATGCTGGAGATTGGAGAGTTCCTTTGCAAGCAGAGGCCATTTCTAAATGCGGACATGATCAAAGCGGGAATTATCCTGCATGATATCGCAAAGCCAGAGGAAATGATCGCTCAGCTTGGGGTCGTGACAGATTACAGCACCCAGGGTAAGTTGATCGGTCATATTGCCATGGCGGCTAGTTGGATCACTGAAGCGGCTTTGCGGCTGGAGCTTCCACTCGATTCGCAACAGGTGATCGGATTGCAGCACCTTATTCTCTCACACCATAACCTCGGGGAATGGGGAAGCCCGGTACAGCCGCAAACGGCGGAAGCAGTAGCGCTACATCATATCGACGCACTGGATGCTAAGCTGCAGATGGCAGAGGATGCACTAAGTGCCACTTCTGACAAGGAGTTGTGGACACAGCCCATCCGAGGGCTGGAGAATAAAGCGTTGTATAAGATGACACTTAGAAATTGAAATATACGTAGAAAATGCAATGAATTAAAAATACTTTGCGGCAAAATAGCGGCAATGGTATAATGTTATTGAGGATGGTGATGTTATGTTTACACCCAAATATTCAATAACGGACTCCATTGCCCGCAGACTAATGGATATACAACGCGCCAGTGTTGTGGTGGATTTGCTTCCATTGCCCGCATCTATTCTGGACTTGCTTAAGAAAGAATCGATGGAAAAGACGGTCATTCTTTCTACGAAAATTGAAGGAAACACACTTGATGAGGCGACAAAGCGAAAAGTCTTGTACCAAACCAGCAATGACAATGAAGAGCAGGAAGTTTATAACTTAATGAAAGCTTTGGAATACCTGGATGAAGCCGAAAAAAGGCAGCTCCCGGTTACAGAGGAATTGATTAAAAAGCTGCATGCCATTATCCGAATATCGCACGGACGAAGACCGCGAGTTAGCGAGTATCGCGAAGAACAAAATCAAGTTGGCAGCCGCAATGCTTCCGGTTTTTATTTGCCGCCGGAATGGCAAGATGTTCCGGTATTAATGGAGGATTTGGTTGCCTGGGTGAACTCGCCGGAAACCTATTCGGTTCCGGTTCCGATCAAGGCCGGGATATTCATGTGGCAGTTTCTAACGATTCATCCGTATTTGGACGGGAATGGCCGAACAGCCCGGATGATTACTACCTATCTTTTGCGTCGCGGTGGTCATGGACTGAAGGGTTTATTCGTATTAGAGAATTTCTACGACCGCAACTTAGCTGAGTATTATCGTCGACTCCAGTTGGGTCTCCATCATAATTATTATTTTGGGCGGAATGATGCTGATTTGACGCCTTGGCTGGAATTCTTTATTGATGGATTGGCGGAGGTTTTTCAAGAAGCTGCTGCCATTGTTACCGAGAAATCCGCCCAATTGACCAAAATCGAACCGGATCTGATTCGCAAGTTGGATCCCCAGCAAAGAATGGTGTTCGCTCAACTAACCTTCAAACAAGACACCTTGACGACAAGTGAAATGAGGGACCTGCTGCGCTTGTCGGATCGTTCAATAAGGGAAAAAGTGAGCCATTGGAGAGAAGAAGGATTCATTGAGCCGCGCGATCAAGACGCCAAAAGAGTTCGTTCTGTAAAATTATCCGCGGAATACGAGAAGCTGGCTCAAGACATTCGGAGTGCCCCGGATAAGTTTGCTCATTTTCTGAAATGAATGCAGCACCGCGATCTCAAGATGAGATTTCGCGGTGCTTTTTTAATTGGCAGAACGTACATTCGCTGACAATCTCTTGTCTCTTTGATTCGTCATAATGGAGGAAAGACATACGGGAGTGAGTACAGTGGACCAAAAGATCTATGTCGCCGTTACGGGCACGCAGCACTATTACGGAGCTGATTTACTAAAGCCGGGTCAGGTTGTTCACTTGATCAAAGACCCGGATAATCCGCATGACCATGAAGCAATAAAGGTGGATATGATCCCATTGGGCAAAATCGGTTATGTCGCCAACAGTCCGCATACCGTACCGAAAGGATGCCGGAGTGCCGGCCGGATTTATGATCGATTTGAACAACATGTTTGCGGTATGGTGCGATTTGTCGTGAAGGATACAGCCATTGTTGAACTTACACCGGGCATAGAGGAAATGTACATCATCAAAACGACAGAGGACGTTGTGTTTTCTCCTTGTCTAGGCAGGAAGGACTAGGTAAAACGTAGAATCCCAAATATAATAAGAATTTACATTACATATGCCAAGATGGGAGATATTGCATGACGGATAAAGTAATACGACTCTTTAAAATGCTTCTTGCCATTCAGACTAATCCGGGGATTTCAGCCAAAGAGCTGGCAGATAAATGCGAGACAACGGATCGAACGATTTACAGAGACTTGAGGATATTGGATTTAATCGCACCGATCACGAACGAGGGGTATGGGAAAGGGTACCGTTTTGTCGGTAATTTCGCCATCTATCCGCTGAATTTCACGGAGCAGGAAGCGTTGGTAGTTTCTGTCCTGCCTTCCGTGTTGGACACCAGCAAACTGCCTCCAGGCTTTGAATCCGCCTACGACAAGGTGATGGCTACTCATGTGAAAGAAACTAGGAAGCGGTACGATACATTGGAAAATGTCGCGGACATGATCCAAATGGGCACCCCGGCTTATCGGGAGAACAATGCCAACTTTTTGCTGCCCATCATGGAAGCGATTATCGCCTGCAAGACGATCAGGGCTGTTTACCATACCCAGAGCCGGAATGAATTGACGGAGCGCGAAATTGATCCGTACTACCTGGTTCCAAGGGATCAGCGGTTTTATTTGATCGGTTATTGTCGTGCCAAGCGGGAGATTCGTACATTTCGCATGAGCCGTTTCCGGCATGTAGAGCTGACAGGAAATCATTTTGACAAGGGCGATTTCAGCATCGCGCAGTACATGAAGCACACCTGGTCTATTGAACGCGGGGATTCTTTAATCACCTTCAAGATTAAATTCCATCCGGATGTCGCCCGCTATGTAAAGGAAGAAGAATTGTTCGTGAGACCGAAGATGACCGATCTGCCAGACGGCAGCTTATTATTCGAAGTAACCGTCAACCACGAGCGCGAATTTATGAACTGGGTGGTTCAGTACGGACCTTCGGCGGAGATCCTAGAACCTGCATCTGTGCGGGAAAAGTTTAAGGAACAGCTGCAGCGTTGGGGACAGTTGTATGGGCAGTAAGTGCAAATGTGCGTTTAACCGAAAGGAAGGTGTCCCTTGTGAAAGTAGAAGGCACATTTCTAGAACGTTTATATGATGCAATCCGTAAAGAGCCTTTTCGCCGCAAGATTGTGATCGCTCCTTCCTACATGGAAGGACAGTCTTGGTTGATACGAATATGTCGGGAATTAGGACCGGTAATGAACACGGAGGTCCATACGGTTCAATCCTTTGTTAGAAGCGAGGTTGAGTTCTCCCTGTATCAACAAGGGCTGACTTTCATCGGGGAACAGCGGTCCTTTTGGATTATCCATCATGTCATGGAACAAATGGCTTCCGAGCCGGGTTCCTACATCTCCATGGATCAAGTAAAGCCTGGTATTGTGATGCATGTTCACCAAGCCATTATGGATCTTCGCCGTGCCGGAGTGAGAGCGGGGGAGCTTCGAGACGACCACTTTATGAGCCAGCAAAAAGGCATCTATGTCAAAAAGGTGCTGTCAGCGTATGAGCGCTTTCTGAATCAGCGGCGCTGGACCGATTTCCCCGGCCTTTTGTCGTATATATCAACCCAATTGCCGGAAAACATGGAGCTTTTTCTGCCAGACCCTATGCCGCTTCCACCGGTTTCCGCCCGGATGATGGAGCGGTTGTCAAACGAACGGATGACAAGGATTGTAGCGGATTCTTCCTTCACTGACGTCCAATCCACATTGCTGTTCGGAGAGGTTCAGTTCTATCATGCGACCGGAAGGATGGCGGAGGTTCGCGAAGCATTGAGACGAATTATTCAGGGCCGGATGCCATTGGATGAAGTGGAGATGATCGTCCCGGATGAAGAATATACGCTGGCCATTTCGACCATGTGTGCTTCTCTGGGTCTTGCTTGTTCCTTCGCAGACGGGCTGCCTGCGATTACATCCGGAATGGGAAGAGCCGCCCATTTCCTGCTGAACTGGCTGGAGTCCGGTTATCAGGTGCGGCCGCTCGTATCGATGCTGCAGCAGCAATTGATTACGTTATCCGAACGTGAGCAAGGAATAACGAATGCGGATTGTATTCGAGCTCTGGAGAAAAGTGGAATCGGCTGGGGGAAAGAACGGTATATCAAGTTGCTGGTGGCAGGGCATGTTCGGTCCCAAGGGGATTCAGATGAAAAACCCGAAGAACGGGAGCGGACGGAACAACAACAGCGGGATGACGAGATCAAGAAGCATCTGACAAACCTCCTAGGAGAATTGTTTCCTGACGAAGCGGCGCTCTCCTCTCCTAAGGGAATCTGGGGATGGCTCGTTAATATCTTGGATCGATTTGGTGTATGCGGAACGGAAGAGGATGCGATCGTCCTGCAAGAAATGAAAGGTATCGCTAAAGAACTGCAGGAATGTCCTGTTCCGGACTCGATGCCGTTTCAGCAAATGTTCTTGTATGCCCGAGACATGCTGCAGGAACTTCGAGTCGGGGTGCAACGGTTACCCAAGCCCGGATTCCTGTACATATCGAGTTTGTCGAACGGGGGGATCAGCGGGAGAAAACATACGTTTCTTCTCGGGATGGATGAACAGTCGTGGTCCGGGAATATCAGGCAAAATCCCATGCTTCTCGATGAAGAGTGCAGACGGATCGGTGCCGGGCTTCAAACAGCCGTGCAGAGACAAAGAGATCGGCAACGCCTTCGTGATGGTCGGTTTGGGATGATAAGCGGCAATATCACATTTAGCTTCTCGTCGTATGACTTGGCAGAAGGAGCGACAGCAAGCCCGGCTTTTCAACTTCTACAGGTATTCCGAAAAGTATCCGGAGAAACGAATGCGGACTATGAGATGCTGCACCGAAGCTTAGGCGAACCTGTCGGGTATTTGGATGTAGAACAGCCATCCTCTACTGAGCTAAATGGACTGCCATTGGACGGCTCTCATTATGTCTTCCGACAAATCCATGCGAATGTAAACCTTATGAGGGACCGGCAATCCTTCATCGAATCGGTCTATCCGTCGCTTCGTCAAGGCAGACTTGCACTCGAGGCACGCGGCAGCTCGCAAGTGACGGAGCATGACGGATATATAGCGGGGGATGAATGGACTGATTATTGGAAAGACCGGGACGAACGGACGCTTAGCGCAAGTCAATTGGAGAAGTACGCGGAATGTCCGATGCGGTACTTTTTCCAATATGTGCTCAGGATTCGCGTGAAAGATCAGGTGACTTTTGACCGTACCTCCTGGCTGAAGCCGAATGAAAGAGGCTCGCTGCTGCACGAGGTTTATCGTCGTTATATGACGGAAGTCAACGCAAGTAAAGTCATGCCTATTACACACGATTATGCCCGTTTGCTTCGTATTACGGAGGAGACGATTCTCTTGTATGCCGAGCGGATTCCGGCACCGAGCCCTCATGTGTTTGAGAGGGAACGGCAAGCGATGCTCCGGGATGTGGACGTGTTCTATCGCATGGAATTGCAGGCTAAGACGGCTCCCCGGTTTTTCGAACAAGAGCTCATCGTGGACGGCCAGCCGTTGCACCTTGAGCTTGGCGAGGACATGGCGATTACGCTGCGCGGAATCGTCGACCGGATCGATCAAGTTGCGCCGCATCAATATCGAATTATCGACTATAAGACCGGCAGTCCTCGGCCTTACAAGGAAAATGGCATGTTCGCAGGCGGCACGCAGCTGCAACATGCGCTTTACGCAATGGGGACGGAGCTTTGGATTCGGCAAACGGGTGTGGATTCTGATGCAAAAGTGCTTGAAGCGTCTTACGTCTTTCCAAGCGAACGGGGGCACGGGCAAGTGATTGCACGTTCGCAAACTGAACGGAATCGAGTCACCGCGGTGATCCGAGGAATCCTTTCGTCGATGGAACAGGGATTGTTTATTCCCGCTTCAAATCCTGCGGTCTGCCGATATTGCGACTATGCGGCTGTATGCGGAGAGCACGCAGAGATGATGGCCCATAAGCGAAAGGATGAAGCAAATTCGGAGCTGTTGCACACGCTGCTGGAGGTGGAGAACATTGAATGAACCATCCGATCAACAAGCTAGAAAGAGGATATTGGAGGAGCTGAACACGACCTTTCTGGTAGAAGCCGGTGCAGGCTCGGGAAAGACAACCAGCTTGGTCGGCAGATTGCTGGCACTCATCGAGTCCGGAACGGCGAAGATGGAGCATATTGCGGCGATCACCTTTACGAATAAAGCGGCGGATGAGATGAAGGAGCGTTTCCGCATTGCTTTGGAGCAGAAAACGGCTGATGTTGAAGGCGAAACTAGAGAACGAATGGAAGAAGCTTTGGCCAATCTGGACCAAATCTTCATTGGAACGATCCATGCGTTCTGTTCCTCCATGCTTCGCGAGCGACCGATTGAGGCCGGATTGGACCCTTCTTTCGAAGAAATGGATGATGAAATGAATCGCGCGTTCCACGATCAATGCTGGGATGAATATCTGATTCAGCTGCAGGAGGAAGATAGTGAAGCACTTGCCTCCTTTGCCGAGGTGGGAATCGACGTCAGCATCCTGAAGAATGTCTATGATCGGGTATCCCTTTTTACGGATCTCCAAATCCCTTGCGAACCGGTTCATCGTCCTGATTTCAACCTCATCCGGCTCTCCCTGCTTCCTATGATCGAAGAAGCCAACAGGTTTCTACCGACAGTTGAACCGGAAAAAGGGTGGGATGATCTTCAGGCAAAACTGCGTGCTGCTAATCGTATGTTGCGGTTGTCGGATGAGCAGGACGATATGCTGATGCTAACACTTGCGAAGATGTTTGACTTCAAGCTGGATGTGAAGCAGTACAAATGGACGGATAAGAAGCAAGCCAAAGCCATATCCGAACGATTTCACGATTGGCAGATTACGGTCCTGTTCCCCTTTCTTCAATCGTGGCGGGAATATCTGTATCCGAAGGTCATTCAATTTGTCTTGCCTGCATTGGAGTATTGCAGAGAACGGCGATTGCAGGCAGGGAAGCTGAACTTTCAGGATCTGCTGATGTATGCCTGCCGTCTTCTGCGTGATTACCCGGAGGTTCGCGCGTTTTTCGCCGGGCGCTACCAACGGCTTATGGTCGACGAATTTCAGGACACCGACCCGGTCCAAGCGGAAATGATGTTTCTCTTAACGGGAGCCGGCGATGATCCGAATGAACGGAATTGGCGGAAGCTTACGCCAAAGCCTGGCTCCTTGTTCGTCGTGGGCGACCCGAAACAGTCCATCTATCGTTTCCGTCGCGCGGATATTTCCATCTATAACGAGGTGAAATCGCGGATTCAAGCATGTGGAGATGTGCTTCACTTGACCAGCAATTTCCGGTCCGTCGATGCGATCGGCGCTTTTGTGAACGGGCAATTTGTCGGCAAGCTTCCCGTTCGGGAGACCGATGTTCAAGCGGCGTATGTCGGGATGGAAACGAATATACCGAATCCCAAGGGGAATAAGCGCGCGGATCACGGGGTTTATGCACTCACTTACCCGAAAATTTCCGGAGGCAAGGAGGAAGTAGCGGCGGTTGACGCACAGCGTATTGCCGCATACATCGCGTGGGCTTGCCGCGACGGAAATTTGCAGGTTCAGGAGCGCAACGGTTCATCTTGGGTGCTCAGAGAGGCGCAGCCCAGCGATTTTCTTATATTGACAAGAACGAGACATTATTTGCATCTATACGCGGAAGAGCTGGAGAAAAGGGGCGTTGCCGCGGAAACCGTCGGAAGCTCCGCTCTATATCCCGAACTTCATACGCTGGGACAATTGGTCCTCTACCTGGCCGATCCGTTCGATCAAGTAGCGATGCTGAGTGTATTGCGCGGACCACTATTCGGTGTTAGCGACAAGGAGCTGATGGCGTATCGTAATGCAAACTTAAGATTATGGAATATCCCTTCAACTCGGACCAAGGAAGTATGGCAAAGATGGGCAGAATTTGCTCTCACATTCGATGGTTACTCAATCTTTCAGAGTTACGGGCTGTTTGTTTGCGTTGCATAGAATGTGGCGTCATTCCGGAGAATGGGATCTGGCCCCTAAGGACAAAGCATTCATAAAAAAGTTAATCGATGCTATCAGAGATCATGTAAAGGAAAATGGAGCACAGTTGCCATCCCTTGTCGACCAAGCGATCGAGTATGCCGCTTTGGCCCACAAGGGTCAGAAGCGTAAAGGCACCGAAATCCCGTATATCAGTCATCCTTATGCTGTAGGAATGATTTTGCAGAAGGCAGGGTGTGCATAGGAGGTCGTCGCTGCTGGGATTTTACACGACACACTTGAAGATACCGATACGACGGAAGGAGACTTGCTTGAGAGGTTCGGGCCGGTTGTGTTTGAAATTGTCAAAGGCTGCTCGGAACCGGACAAGGGGGCGTCTTGGGAAGAGAGAAAGCAGCATACGCTCGATGAACTTAAACATGCTTCATTACCGATTCGGCAGGTGTCTTGCGCAGATAAGCTGCATAATATACGTTCAACCAGAGGGATTTGAAGGTACACGGGGAGGAGGCTTGGAAAAGGTTTAAACGCGGACGGGAGAGTCAGGAGTGTATTATAGAGGGATAATCGATAGCCTAGGTTACGCTTCTCGTTTTGCATTGTTAGACGACCTTCAAGACGCAGTCGAAGAAGTATTTGGTCCGACATTGTTAAACGCAGAATGGAAGAAGCTGAGAAGGAATCGTGAATTCATAGATCTCGCGTTCGAAACGGCCTACGGGGACCAGGAGTCGATCAAGGATCGTGAACTCCAATTCAAGCGTCTTGGTGCATCGGATCTGATGGACACAATCCATACGAAAGCTTACTCTGTTGAACTGATCAACAGTGAGGATTTTTCTACAATGGCAGCATATCTGCAGATGCGTGGTATCGAATTCCAATCGAACAGCGAGGGTCCCATGATTCTGATTGGTTTCAGTACTGCTCTAAAGCAGTTGCTCAATATGTATCCGTCCGAAGTGTATCTGCATTTCAAGAGAAACATGGATCGTGGAATTTTATAGAAGGAGCGTATGATGAAGAGCGTATTTTCCCGACTATTTCGGGTGTTGAATAACAGTAATAGTCATCCTCACGAGGACTTCTTAACTGAAGTGTTCGCCGAACTTCTCTGTGATCAGGAGATGATGAGTGATTTTCTCGAGAATGTATTAGAAATACCGGTGCAGGAAGTGAAGCATTCATCCATTCAAACTCAGGTGACGTTTCCGGCTTTACCTCATCATCAGATGGATTGCCGCCCGGATATGGTGATACGATTTTATGAAGGACAGAAACCATATGTATTGTTCATCGAAAGCAAGCTAGGCTCTCAGGAAGGAACGGATCAGCTCTCTAGATACGCGGATCACCTCAGCGTACTCACTAGTCAAGGAACAAAATTTAACCCAATATTCTGATGAAAAGGATGCATCGCTCGTATTAGCGAATCACAAAAACATAGTTTTCAGGCAGTTGCGGTGGTTTCACATTTTCAAGTGGATTAAGCAGTTGGATTCGAAGAATAGCTATGCGTCCAAAGTTTTGGATTATATGGGGGAGATCGGATTGGAAGATAATCGGCAGTTCACACCAGTTGACGTATATGCTATTCAAAACATGAATCGGCTACAACGCATGATGGACGAGTGCATGGATGGGGTAGTAGACGGAATAATGGCAAAATATTTCGGAAAGGCGCTTCAGCAAAATAACCGTCATACCCAGTTGAAGTATATGAGACGGTACGTTAAAGCTAGCGAGCAGGAGGGGCGAGCCACAGAGGTGGCTGTAGGTTTTTATTTAACAGATGACGATTACCCCATTGTTTCCGTTGTTTACGAATTCTGTCCACGACGCTGCTCAGACGTTCCTAAAGTTGTGGCAGCCATGCAAAACTTTATTGCTTCACATTCGGGCTGGGAAACTTTCGATCTAAACACTGACGCAGAATGGCAAGGGATTTCTTGCGATCGTAGTTTAGTCGATTTTCTTCATCATGAGGATCACATCAACGAAATTCAAAAGTTCTTCCTTGAAAAATTAAATGAGCTTCATGAGATCAAGATTAATCATCCGGACTTACTGGAAATAACTGCTCGCAATAAAAAAGCAGAAAGACCTGGAGGCAACCATGAACATTACCCAAATTGAAGAAGCCTTGAATATTCCCGAAACATCGCTGCGTTGTCAACGTGTGCTGGATGAAGTCCAACCCGTGCTTCGTCAACTTATGGACGAGTTCAAAAACAAATATGCGAATGCCGCCCCGGAATTGCTCGATTACCATGTGCACACATACGAAGCTACGCTTCGTACAACGATGCATGATGCCCGGAATCCGAAATATGCGGCAAGCAAACAGAATTCTGATATTGGCAAAAAAGCATTTGTTGAATTCATGGACAAAAAATATTTTCAAACTGAATATGGGGTATTGTCTCTGGAAATAAACGGGATAGAAAAGAGGATGAAAATTGTTCTCTCCAGTAACTTTTATCCATTCTGGGAGGCCATCAGGACGCAGGGAAATACCAAAGAATTAACGGAGGTCATAGAGTCTATATCAGACGACGTACTGATTCAAGTCAGCGATAAAGACACCCCTTTTCTTTCAAAATTTGAATTGCTTCCCTACCTTCACAAGTGTGTCGACGAGAAGAGAAAACCATGGTTATACTTTGGTGCATTTATAGATTTTGATCAAATTCCTGGTAGAGAAGAACTTGTTGATTTAGTTTGGAATACTTGGATCAAACTAGAGCCAATCCGTGTTTTTGTACGCAAGGAAGCATCCAGTCATGCGTTATCACTGCAAATATTGGAGTTATTTAATAAGCATCAGGATGATTTCTCGATTACGCTTTATGGCAAAAACTATACGGTTAAGTTTGATGAGTTACAGGAAGTTAAGGCAAATGACCGTCGTCAAATGTACAGTATATTTGATAAAGGACAGTTGCTAGCCAAAATTGCTTTGTATAGCTTTTTAAGAGAACCAAACGAAGTTATTGGCGTAAAAATTGATGGTCGAGGTCAAATTTATTCGAATCTTCGAGCTTTACATGGTTCTGGAAAAGTAGAGTGGTCGATTTCAAAAAGCTTTTATTCCCGCGGCAAAGTGAACTCAGCTGATATGAACAAAGCACTTCAGTCAAAAGCAATGGAAGTGTTAACTCAGCATGGGTTTCAAGTCAGTGGATCTTCGTTTTATGTTGGAACGTGGGACAATGACTCCATAAATTTCGTCGAGCCAATTGCTGACGTGAAGAAGCGATTGTTTATCGCAGGAGCATTATTGGCAGATTGTAGTGGAAGAGTTAATTTTCCGAAAGATAATATTGAATCTCTACCTGAACCAGACTTTGGACTTGAAAATAGTAATGATGATCCGAATGAAGAGGTATTTCAGCACGATTTTAACCTGAGCGCCATCTTGTCCAATGTACGCGAGAGTCCCTTCACCTACCCGGACGCCATTATTCGGGATTTCCATTTGAACCTGACGAGCCTGGAAGACAAACATTTTGTTATCCTGAACGGGATATCCGGTACGGGGAAAACAAGACTTTGCTTACTCTATGCAAACGCGGTATACGGCAAAACGTACGACGCGATGAATCCGTATTTGAAAGTCATTCCGGTTCGGCCGGATTGGACCGATTCTACGTCTTTATTCGGTTATTACAGCGCTCTGGAAAAAAGATATGTTAGGACGCCATTCCTGAACTCCGTGCTTCAAGCCATCCAGGAAGGAAAACCGATGTTCATTGTGCTGGACGAGATGAATCTGGCCCGCGTCGAATATTATTTGAGTGACTACTTAAGTGCCATTGAATCGAGACAGCCGATTCGTCTGCATACGGAAAGCCATATTACAGATGTTCCGCAGGAGCTGCAAATCCCTCACAACCTCTATGTGATAGGCACGATCAACGTGGATGAGACGACACACAGCATCTCGGATAAAGTGTTGGATAGAGCCTTCGTCATGACCTTGTCGGATGTCGATCTGGATCAGTTCTGGGTTCAGGCAGAGTCCAAGTATAAGACTGCCTTGCAGGAGGAATGGGAGCTGCTGCAGGAGCTCCATCGTAAATTAAGACGCTATGACCTTCATTTCGGGTATAGAACGATGAATGAGATGCTCCGTAAACTTTACGCCAATGTGGAGCTTGATCCGGATATCCGGATGGAACAGAAGGATGCAGTAGATCGGGTGATCGCTGAGAAGGTGCTGCCTAAGATACGCGGGGATGAACGGATTGATTCCCTGCTAAGCGATTTAATAGATTGGACTAGCGCAGTGTTCGGTGACGGTTCGGAGTCGCTTCATCACCTGCTGCGTATGAAGGGAGAACTGGATCGATATGGTGCAGCCCAGTTCTGGAGATAGTCTTGAGTTTTTATGCCCGGATACGGGGATATGGACTCCCATCGGGAAAATGCGTTTCGAAGAAGCCAAAACGTATCGATGGAGAACGACATGCCATGCTCCATTCCGATTCCTATTGAATGGTATGCCATTGCCCATGGTCTCTACGGATTACGGCTGGGAAGGCGAGTGGGCGGCGCCTTTCCAGTCTGGCATGCTGGAATTCACCATCGAGCAGGTAAAGCGTGTAACCGTAGAAACCTTTTTGTATTCGGATAAGCGGAAGTTAACCGAAGACGATTTTGGGCAGATGATTTCGGATATTCTTACAGAAGCCGCGGCTTGTTTTCAGCATTGTGGTGTACAATCGAAGTTTGATAACAGCGGTTTTGTGCGGGAAATATCCATGGCCCAGTGGGATTATATCGATCGGACATTTTATCGTTTGCAGCGAACGTTCAAAGAAATTCAAGCGGAACCACTTCGCAGGCTAAGAACAACGGATCAATGGATTCGCAGAGAAAATGTGAAGCATGTAACGCCGGCTCTGCTCGCTTGGTCGGAACGTCATTCAGGCTATGGCATGAGTCCGGAGATTCCTGTTCCGGAGCTCATTTGGTCCGGTGTACGGGAAGATACCTTTAACGTATATGAGAATCAAGTCCTGCTTCGACAGTTGCATGAATTACAGCGTCTTCTGCGTGAATATCAAACCGCAGCTGTTGATGCCATACGATTGAAAGCAGAGCATTATCTTGACCGTATCCACTATTGGCTTCGGTCTTCCTTTTTGCATCAAATACAGCCGCATGTCGGTCCGATTGTGGTTTCCCAAGCTTTTCGCAAGCATCCGATCTATCGCAATTGGTTTTCTTGGTTTCATCAGCTTTATCAGTTTAGGGAGTATTCGATCGGCTTCAAAAACTCGATTCCGCTGAAGGATACGTATCATCTTTATGAAATTTGGGTTTTCATGCGGATGGTTAAGATTCTCCGGGAAAAGGAAGCATTGCTGGATCCTTCCGAGCTGTTTTCCCTGGAGCAGGACGGTCTGGTATTGAATTTGTCTGAGAAGAAAGAGAGTCGAGTTAAACTTGTGGGCGGAGCGACACTTGCGTACCAGCGGTGGTTTACAAGCGCAACCCAGGATTTTGTCACGTACACGCATGGGATGAAGCCGGATATTGTGCTCGAGTCAGAGGGGAAGCTATATATTTTTGACCCCAAATACCGGCTTGACTATAACCTACCGATGGCACTCGGCGAGATGCATAAATATCGGGATGGGATCGTGAGTAAAGCGGACGGCAGTAGGGTTGTGGAAGAGGTATATATCATCACACCGGCACCTGGGGAGGAAAATTCGCACCTATTCGGATATGCATATCGGAAGCGGTATCGGATGGGAGCTTATTGCTTAAAGCCGGGCGGGACTGATCAAGAGCTGGAGAACAAATTAGCTGAAATAAATCCGGGTAGGGTGCTATGGCCATACAAACGGCAGGAGCAGCTTAAAGGAGACGATGTTGAAACAACGAATGATAAAGGCTATGCTTGAAGAAATTTGACATGTGTGGAACGGTGGCTGGCAGATGAAGAAGTATAAACAACGATTGATTGATTTCTTATCCACATTTCCCAAAGTAACGATTGGCCTCTCAGACCTGGAGCGAGCGTTTCAAGGCGAGCAGATTGACTACGAAACATTCGCCGAGATCGTATTGGAACTTGAACATGAGGGAAGTCTTGGAGCGGTCAAGTCACACGGCCGGAACGGAAAGCTGCTTTCGTTGGCCTATCACTATCGCATACACAAGCGGCAGCTGCAAAGCGAGCATGCTCGTGAGCTGCATCAATGGAGTACGAAGCTGCATCCAGACATGAGTCTGGATGTTTATTATAGTCTCAGCCCGGATATATGGAGCGCGGATCTTCCTTATATTGAGAAAATTGATGCATACTTGAAGCGGGGAGCGTTACCGGAACGGCAAGCGCCGGCTCCCGAGCGCAGCTACGAGCTTGTTCAAGATGAAAAGTGGATCACGGATCACGGAGGACAAGCCCTGCTGGAGCGTCTGGGCATCTGGGAACGGCTTCGGATTGTACCGGTTAGCGATCCCTTGATGCTGGCGGTCAATCCTTCCATCGGATTCGCCAGCAAGAACCACTTGCATCTCATCGTGGAGAACAAGTCGACATTCCAGGGACTCGTGCCGGAGCTTCCGGGGATGGCCTTCTCCACATTGATTTTGGGCTATGGCCGCAAAATTGTAGGGAATTTGGGGATGCTCCCTTTACAGTACCCGGTTCAAGCTGCGGAACATAAACTTTATTATTTTGGAGATCTCGATCTGGAAGGAATTCTGATCTGGTACGACCTTCATGTGAAATTTGGGGTAGAGCTGGCGCTGCCCTTTTACCAGGCATGCCTGGAAAAGCCTCCAGCTAGAGGGAAGCACAATCACCGATTAAACGAAGAGGCTTTACGGGCTTTTACAAGGTGCTTTAACAAAGAGGAATCCAATCAGATCATCACCATGCTGGGCGATGGATGCTATATCCCGCAAGAAACGTTGAAAAGTGAGGAATTGATTCGAGTTGGGAGGGAAGCCATATGGAGTCAAAAGGGATGCCAATCGAATGGAATGACATCCTGTCCGGCTTCCAGGAGCGAATGGGTAAGCTTGCACTGTTCGATCCGCTATTTGAGCTGAGCCGGCAAAGGAAAACGGACCGCAGTGGGAAACAAGTAGCGATGATGGAGCTGGGGCTGTTGACGCTGCTGTTTTTCTTTGAGAAAAAGCTGATGCGCAGCAGGAAGACTAGTGTAAAGGATTTGGTCGGTTTTCTGGCCGCTGTGCTGGAAGACAAGTATGATCTTGATCAGGAAGAGCTGGAAGATATCGGCCGAAGGATTATCCAAGTGTTTCGTCCCTCCTCCGGACGAAAGCGAGAGTTTCCTTTTTTCCATGTGGGAACGGGGCAGGAAGGGATTCACTATACGTCTATTCTGCGCACCGATTCGTATGATGCGGCAACCAACACCCAGTATTACGCACTGGACGAGGATGGTTTGGAGCTAGTATTTGCAACGAAGGAGTTTTACTTGGAGTTTCAGCTGTCGATCCATCAGCTGTTGCTGCGCAAGCAGCTGGAAAAAGGGGAATTCCAGGGAGCATTACGCCAAATTGATGAGATGATGATCGATGTGGAAACGCTGCAGGAGCGCATTGTCGCCTTGGAGCATGAAATTAAGCGAAGCATTGTCTCTGAAGAAACATTTGCTCGGTACCGTTCTCTGTTAGAGGATATTTACCTCAGGCTAAAACGGGAAAACGAAGAATTTAACGAGCTCAGAGATTTTGTGAAGGAAACGAAGGATCGGATTTACGCCGAGCGGGAGCTTATGAAAAGCAGGCGGCCTTATGAGCTCATCGTACGTATCAGTATCGAATTAGAAAAAGTCCACAACGAGCATACACGGCTGTTGCAGCAAAGTATCGAACTGGAGAGCAGCGCTCTTCGGGCAGCCAAGGAGTCGCTCTATTACACGGGGATGAATGCGTTTAACTTTGAGCAGGATATTGCATCATTCCTATTCGGCGCTCCTTTGCCCATTGAGGCGATGAAGGGAGTTGTAGCCCCGCTCCTGCAGCTGGAACAGGTCAGGACATGGTCGCCTCTTACGGTATTTGCCAAACAACAGCTTTCGGGCCATGATGATGGGTCTGTTATGGAGGAAAGTCTTCTTGCTCTGGATGAGGAAGAGGGGGATTCTTCTTACATGCGGAAGCGTAAGGAGCGTTTTGTCCAAGTGGTGGAAGCTCTTCTTCGTTGTTATGAGAAGCTCAATCGTGATGAAGTCCGGTTGAGTGAATTGATAGCGTATTTGGATCAGGATGAAGCTGCTGAACTCAAGACGGAACGAGATTTCTACGATTGCTGGATGATTTTGCATCAACGCAGCCCAATTCGTCCGATTATGGATAAAGAGGAAGCCGGGGAATCGGACCAAAGTCTCTATGAAGCAATCCGGTCTCCACTCCAGGGGAGAACGCTGATCGTTCAGGAGTCGGAGGGCATTCTTAGGGTTAATGAGCGTTATTCCATTCAAGAGCTTATCATACGGTTGGGAGGGGATCAGGATGAATTACTCCGGTGATGAGGTCATGAAGGCTTTCCGCATCTATGCGCAGTTGGCCAGAAGCGGGGTTGCCGATAAGGAAAGTCTGCTGCAGGTGGAGGCGGATGACCATGTCCGCGGGCTTTTGGATCAATTTGCCTCTGAAGTGGACTGTGTCGTGATGGGAGCGGGTGACCGCTTGATACTGATTCCGTTGGTCAGGCTGTCTCCTTTTCATATTACGAACGAATCACTGAAGCGGATGTATCTGCGCGGCAATGCGGTGAATGCAGATTTGTACTTGATGTATGTGGCCATTATTGTGTTAATCGGTGCATTTTACGATAGTTATCAGACTGCGGAAGCGACGCGGAATTTTCTTCAGATGGAAGACTGGATGAATTTGGTTCAGCAGCGGATCAACGGTCTGAAGGAGCATTCCGCAGAAGAATTGAAGGCGCTTAGTCAAGAGTACTCCTATCATTGGACAGATATTATTGAGAAGTGGGATGCAATGGATGATGTGAAGGAGACGGCCAAGCGTCAGAGCGGTGCTACCATCAGCCGGGTAAGCTTTCTTGATACGGTCCGGAGATTCATGCTCGATCAGGAGCTTGTCAAGCAGGTTGGACCCGATGAGTTGGATTTGACGGAAAAAACGAAAATGATCGTGCAGCGTTATTTCATGGAGCGGGAATATAATCGCGGCATCCTGGAATTTCTATATGGCCTCGAGCCGAAACGGAAGGAGGAGGCTTAAGTCCAATGCCAGTCATTTCAAAAATCCGATTTACAAATGTGGTCTATGAGGGTGGAGCCAAGCGCTACAATGATTCTACTTTTTATTTTGACGGGCATAACGGAGCGATTGTTCTGGAGAATGGGGGCGGGAAGACGGTATTCATTCAAACCGCGATTCAGGCCGTGCTGCCTCACAATGATGTAGCTGGACGGAAGATGAAGGATACGCTCTCGCTTGAGAATGGCCCGGCCCATGTGGCAATCGAGTGGATATTGGCTGATAAACCCCGGCGCAGATATGCCGTTACCTGCGTGAGTTTGTTTATGAGTGCGACCGGGCTGGACTCGCTGCGTTATGTTTACGAGTATTCCGAAAATGACGAGCATCGGCTGGGAAATCTCCCTTTTACAAAAGAGATGGGTGGCGGGAAGCAGAGGGTAACGGAGAAGGGCGAGATTCAGGAGTATTATCAATCGATGCAGTCGAAGTATCCGCTGTTGGCCAAAACCTTTGATACCATTACGGGATTTCAGAAATATATCGAAGAACATTTCCATATCATCCAGTCGGAATGGGAGGCGATTGTAAAGGTCAATTCCAACGAGGGTGGGGTTGAGGCGTTTTTCGATGAATGTAAAACTTTATCCCAATTGGTAGACAGGCTGCTTATACCGACGATAGAAGAATCGATGGAAGGTTTTAAGCAGGGCACCTTCGCAGATCTGTTCCAGGTACAGCGGGAGGGCTTCAAGCAGTATAAGGAGCTGAAGGAAAAAATCGAGGAGAATCGGCGTATCCTTGCGGAGTTGCACAAGTATGTGGCCGGCTACGAGATCCTGCATCGGGAGCGGCTTAAGTATGAAGCACTGCGGAAGGAAGCGAAGCTATATCTCGATGTGGCGATGAATGTCGAGCTGGAGCAGCAGGCGGAGCAGGTCCGGCTTCAAGTACGTTTGGAGGAATGGGAGCGAGAATTCAGGGATTGGCGTAAAAGAGAGACATCTCTTGTAATCGCCAGTGAGAGATTGAAAGAAGGGGCATTAGAGACGGAGCTGCATGAAGTTGGAGTTGAAAAAGAGCAGTTTGAGGAACAAGTATTTGCCGCGGCACGTTATTATCACTCTCTGGAATATGCGGAGCAACGGGAGAAGCTTCGAGAAGCTGAGAAGCGGATATCCTACCTGCAGCAGGAGCTGGCTAAATGGACCCAGTCGCAGGATGAGGAGGAGCTGCAACAGGCGTGGGAGCTAAGCGGGCGTAAACTCAAAGCTTATTTTGACCGGGAAGAACAGCGGTTGTTAGAGCTTATGCAGGAGGTGCAGAGAGGACTCGATACGTTGGCGGAGCAGAAACAGGATCGTATTCGCGAGCGGGATGCCGCGGTTAAGGAGCGAGAAGTGCAGCTGCTTCGGATTCGAGACTTGGACACGCAGATTCAGATGACAGAAGAGCAGCATAGCGGGATTGCGCGAAGAATCTTGTCCCAGCTGTCCTCGCAAACCGTAGAGGAGCAGATACCGGTGTGGCTCTCTGAACAGCAGCAACTTGAGCAGCAGCGGTTGGAGCAAACGAAGGCGTTGAAGGAACTGGATCGTAACAAAGGTGAGCTGCAACAAGAAGGAAAAGCGGTGTCCGCAGATCAACTCAGAATCAAACAGGAGCTGACTGAGCTGCAAGCCTGGCGGGATCGTTACGAACAGGAGCATCGAAAGGTAAAGATGGCTTTGGCGAATTTGCATCCCTCCTGGGAGCGGATGGCTTCTGTACATGACAAGATGGATTCGATTCGTGAGAAGTTGGCGGACGGGTTAGGGCTGAGAATGAAGCAGAAGCAGCAACTGCTGCACAAGGAACGGCTTGCATTCCGCTACGTGGATGATTACGAAGGGCAGGAGCAGTTTTTCGCAGATCCCCAAGTCGCTAGATTAGCCGAGCTATGGAGCAATCAATTCTCGCTTCTAGAGACGGGGATACGATATGCTTCAGCTGTCCCGGATTCATCCGATGACAAGCTGTTATGGGCTGTGACGCTTGTGACGACTTCGCAGGAGAAGCCGCTTCTTGTGCGCAAGCTTGCCGAGACATCGGATCAATTGCAGTTTCCGATCCGCATCCTGTCGACGCAGGAAGCGAAGGCATTGGTCAATGGCAGTCCGATGGGCGGATCGTTTGTGGAGGGAGAGGGAGCTTGGGTGGAGCCGGCTCATTGGAAAATCCTCCACCATGTAGACCGGTTCAAGGAATGGAAGCAGGAAATCGTCCGGGAGGCGAAGGCTGCCGAGGAGAACAGACGGGAGAAGGAAAGAGAACTTGAGGCTTGGCGGGATGTACAGAAGCTTGCGGAAGGATTCTTCCGTGACTATCCTTTGACAATCGTTCATGAGCAAGAACAGACCTATGCCGATCGCCTGGAGTTACTTAGGAGTCTGGAGCAGAAGCTTACGGATATCGAGCAGGATCTTCAGCAACTGGATTACAAGAAGGATAAGCTGGGGGAGGACCAACAATTGCTTGCTCAACGCCAGCAGCATGTGGAGTATCAGTTGGAGCAAGGGCAGTTCTACATGCAGCTTTCCGGGAAGCTGGCGAGGATCATGGAGGATCTGCAGTTCGTTCGGGAGGCTCTTAACAAAGCCGAACGATCTCTGAACAGATGCAATCAGCGTTTGGAGATACTTGAACAGCAGCAGAAGCTGCAAGAGGATTTACGTTCTGATTTTCACGGAAAACTGCAACTGCTTCGTGCGGATGAGCTGTATCAAGAGGTTCAGGATTGTTTGCCGTTTCTCACGGAGGAATCGTCTGTACTGCTGCGAGAAGAACGCAAGGGCCTTAATCTGCAGCGGCACCGCATCATGAAGGAGCGGTCAGAGCTGGAGCAGGCACTCGGATATCAACGGGACAGACAGGCGGAGGCTTCTCGGCAGATGGAACGTCTGGCTGCTGCACATGATGGCCTGGATACGGAACTGGAGCTTCCGCTGCATGTCGAGTCAAAGCTAAAGACTGCTTTGACAGAGCTTCGTACACTGGAGAAGAAGGTTCAGCAGGTCCGCGAGTTATGGGATCGGAAGAAACGCGATTTGAGTGAGCAGGAGGTTAAGATTCGCATACAACAGGAGCAGTATGCGAAGGAATTTGATAATGAGCAGCCAGTTCTGTTTTTGGAGCCGCTCAGCGGCGTGCGCGAGAGGCAAGCAAAGGAACGAAGGCAACAGGATGAAGCCCGTAGAGAAATGGAACAGCTTCTTCATGTAGTGGAACGAAGATTGAACGAGACGCGCCGGGTCTTACAGCTGTGGAACAGCTATGTCCGGGTGCATAAGTTGGATGATCCTTATCTGGAGTTGTCAGATTCGGATGCGGAGTCTATGCGGGAGATCGTCTATCGTCTGGAGGCCGGCAGTCAGGATGTGATCAGGCGCTTGGAACAGCAGCGGGAAAGCATCGGGAAGGAGCGGGACAAAGTTACCGCCAGCCGCCAGCGATTCCGGGAATTTTGTCAGCGGCAGGTTCAGGATGTAAAGCTGCGGGAGATGGCCGAGCGAGGCGTGGAAGCAAAGGATGATTATGCCGAGTTGCAGGAGTTCGAAGCGATGATGGGGGCAAGCATTCTGAAGGCCAATCAGATCGCCGAGCTGCGGATGCAGACAGAGGATCAGAAGCTTCAGCAGTTTATCACGCACATACAAGCCCATCTAAGGCAGATTGCGCAAGAGCTTCGTGAGTTACCCAAGAGGACCCGGGTTCGCACCGAAAGCGGCAATAAGGAAATTTATGTATTTCATGTTCCGGATTGGGACGAGCAGGAGGGCAAGGAGCGAATTCGCAATCATATCGAATGGATCATCTCGCAGCTGGAGCACGCCAAGTACCGGGATGTGGATGGAACCGAGCAGCCGGGGGCCATCCGTAAGGATCTTGAGAAGTGGCTGGATACCAAACAGCTGCTGCTGAAGGTATTCCAGCAGGGCGCGGCGATTCGCATCAGCTGCCGTAAAGTGAATAACGATCAACAAGTAACAGGGGCTACTTATTCCTGGGAGGAATCCAATCGCTGGTCAGGCGGAGAGAAGTGGAGCAAGAACATGACCTTGTTCCTTGGAATTCTGAATTATGTGGCAGAGAAGCGCCAGCACATTCATAGTCACATGAAGCGTCATCGTGCGGTTATTCTAGACAACCCGTTTGGCAAGGCATCGAGTGACCATGTACTCAGCCCTGTATTCTATATCGCAGAGCAACTGGGCTTCCAGATGATCGCTTTAACTGCGCATGTGGAGGGCAAGTTCCTTCAGGACTATTTTCCAGTTGTTTATAGTTGTCGCTTGCGTGCAGCGGCTGGCGGAGGAGGCAAGCAAATCGTCGATCCCCAGCAGCAGGTTCAACAAGCGTACTTCCGTGACCATGCGCCGGAATCGATGGACAGGATCGGAGGAGAGGGGAAACAGCTGGAGTTGTTTTAAGGTAATGTAACCAAGCAAGATATGCTGCCACCCAGCAGAATCTATTCGTTCATATTTTATCAGGCTGATATTGGATACGATGGTCACCTCGGGCAGGGAAAGTGAAAATCGATTGGGGTCGGCTTCGATGGCACGATTGACAAACTCAGGAGGAGGAGGTTGGTTGCGTGTGGGATCGAGCCGGCTTCGCTGAGGAAAACTGAGCTCGCCATCGTAGTCGACCGCCGCGGTCCGTTTGATAGTCGGGATGCTGAGTTAGATAGCACAGAAAAAGAGCGGAACATACATTCACTGACAAATTGTTGACTACAGAAACCTAAGAATATTGAAATCAGTCTGTAATCGAATTATAATGTAATCAGTCCTTCTATCGCTTCTGTTCCCAACGGAAGCCTAATGAGCTGCCATCCTCTGGCCCAAATCATGTCCTCGCGGGACAGCTGATTGATACCTATCCACGAGCCGTGAGCTTAACGGTATCCAATTCCCTTTATGGAGATTAATTACACCACAGGACTAGTCTGTCTTTGTGTACTATAATTGTTCAAATAAATGAACCCGAATGAAAGCATGTTTTCTTTGCTTTCTTCGGGTTCTTTTTGTTGTTATTCAATTAGAGTTGAGCACGCGTCGTTCAACAGCTTGGCAGCGTCAACTGGAGGAACATATCGCAAAGTTGTCGACAGCTGCTTATGGCGTAGTTGGCGCTTAATGGCGATGATGTCAATTCCACTTTTTTGCATCAAGTATGCCGTTGTATGCCGGAAACTATGGGCTGTGACTTTCTTTAGTATTCCGGCTTCCCGACAAAACGCCTTAATGATCCGGTTTAACGCTTCCTTGGTTAAGGGACGATTATTCTCGAAGAAAACCTCTGGATGGCCGGATTTCAGCCATTCTTGTATAGAAGGATGATTCAAATAACGTTCCAACTCTTCAACGAGGGAATCGGGCATGTAAACGACTTCGGATATGGTTTTCTGTCCTTTATTCACTATAATAACCCTGCGCTCAAAATCAATCTGTTCAAGCGTTAACTGTATGATCTCCCTGTTTCGAAGAGCGGTCGTAGTCATTAGCAAAAATAGGGTGAAGTACTTCCGGACAAATGGGTCGGCTTTAATAGCCACTTGAAATAATTTCTGACACTCTTCGAGCGAAAGAGAACGATCAATAATTCGTCTTTCGTAATAAGGGTTTGGGAAATTTTTCATGGGGTTTTGCTTAACCATACCAAGGCCATGGAGTAATGTGAAAAAGTGCTTCAGATAAACTATGTTATTGAAAATGGTATTCTTTGAGGCCTGATATCTTTGCTTCAAGAACTCAATATAACCATCGATGCAATTAGCATCAATAGGACGATAGGTCTCGGATTCCGTGTCGTAGTAAAATTTATCGAAATCCAGTTCTCCATCGTAATCCTGACTAAGGTAGTGCTCAAATTTGAGGAATTGACGGCTATAAGTGTATTTTGCCGATTCTTTAAGATGGGTATGTTTCTTCCAATTGGCATAGTAGGGAGAGTCCAATAATAAGTGGCTCATTTTTTCTCCAGCCTTTCCTTAATTTGCTTCATGACTTCTTGAGCAAATGGGTGCTTGTTAATGGCGTCTCGAAGCTGATCATCGAATAGCCGCAAGTATTTCATTGTGCTGTCGATCGATTCGTGTCCTAAAAGCTTCGAGAGGGTGTATATATCGATCCCTGCTTCAAGGCCTTGAACGGCAAAAGAATGACGAAAAGAGTGAGGACCTAAACGATCTTTGTCTTCCTCCTTTATCGACTGAGACTCGCGAATAATACGTTTTATAAATTGCTGAATGGCTCTAGATGTGATGGGTTTATCCCCGGCAGTGCTTGAAAAGATATAGAGCCTTTGATAATCGGAATCTGGCATCACCTCGCGAGCGCGACTGTATTTTTTCTCTATAAAATCTGTGAGCATCATTAAGGCGAGCTCGTTGATTTTTCGGACTTTCTTGGTATTCTCAGCCCCTTTGGGTGTTACCTTGATTGTTTGAGTATCAGGAGTGATATCACCGATTCTTAGATGGCAGAGCTCGTTTATGCGAATTCCACTCCCAAGGAAAGTCCAGATAATTGCAGTGTAAAGGCTATCGTGGTTACGAGATTGAGCGATCTGCAAGATTTCCGCGATCTGCACTTTAGTAAAGGCTTTTGGTGCGTCATCGTTTGACCATCGAACGCGTAGTATAGTCTTCAAGTCCCCGAGATCCTGATGACCAAAGAATATTTTGTATGTGGTCTTTATGAAGGTTCGAAGAAAGGAAGACTTCTTGGCTTTTGTATTAGGATCCTCATTAAGCTTAATATAGTCGGACAAGAATTCGCCGTTTGATACCTTTTCAAACTGCGGATCGTCGCCAAACTTTTCCTTCACATGTTGCTGGAAAAGTTTCATCTCTGACCGATACGTTGTTTGCGTGGTCCGGCTAAGTCCAGAAAACTTGCTGCTTTGATAGAAAGCATCAACGGCTTCGAGAAATGAAACGTTCCGCACTGCCGGGGGCATATTAGGTTTTGTCTGTGTCTGGACAGGCAAGGTTTCCATAACTTGTCGCATTTTCTCTGGACCATAATGACTTAACATCTGGTTTAATTGTTCCTTGAGTTCAGAGTACTTAGTATCTCGGATTACTTTTGGCATGTGAACAACTCCTATCAGTAGTTGATTTTATTCACGGCATCTGTTAATTGATGTGGACTTCGATGAACATATCGTGCAGTATTTTCTGGCCGGTCATGTCTTGCTAGATACATCAGTAACTGTGGCGGGCAATCCGAACGTTCCGACAGCCTGCTTATGAAAGCATGCCGGAGTAAATGGGGACCTCCCGGATAATTCCAACCAGCGACAAAGGAATAGAGCCTGTAGCGTGCCCGTAATTCGCGAATAATTGCTTGGATATTGTCGCCGAACACATAGTCATTACGAGAACGGCTTGCCATCAGAGATTGAAAATACTTTTGTAATGGTTCAGGTAACGGGAGCAAGACCGATTTCTCGTTTTTGCCGAAGACAGAGATGGTTTTATTCTCTATATTGAGGTCCTCATAACAAATACTTGCTACCTCATGTATCCGCAACCCAAGTAAGAGCATCAACCCAAATGCTGCGAGCTCCAGTATTGGCTGGTCTGAATGACGTAGGATCGTTTGGTAAAAGTTTTGAAGTTCAGCATCGGTCGGTAAATCGCGATAAAGGTACTTCTCATACGGGATTCCGGAGACATCCAAAGTAATGTCTTTAGAGAGCCAGCCTAACTTGAAAAGGTTAGACAATAAGTATCGGATATCGTAGAAACAGTCACTAACCGTGTGTTTGCTATAGACACCTTTCGATGCCAGCCGTAATAAGTACTGCCTGAATTCGATGAGTAGCTCTTCCGTAACCATCGATAAAGGAAGGTCGTTGATCGAGTTACTCTGGAATTGGATGTAATTGGTATGGAGCCAATTCATAAACATGGTGTAACTGAACTTGTACTTGGCAACAGATTTAACTTTCACCCCTGATCGGATTAAATAGATGATGTGCGCATTTATCGCAGGGTGATGGATAACTTGAGTTGCTTCTTCTGGAGACTGACTCTCACAAGGTTTCTTTAGATCGAATTCATACGAGAATAATTTTCTAGATATCGCAAGAATCATGTCTCGTTGAATAAAGTCCGGGTATGATTGTTCCGTGAAATTAATAAGGTCATCTTTATTGGTCAATACCTTGTCTTGAATGGATCGAGCATCAAGCCCAGTGCGGGTTTTGAAAAAATTAATGAGCTCTAGTGCGTATTGAATCAAAGAAAAATAGCTGGTTGATTTGAGTGACTTTTTCTTTTCCAGGAAATCGAGTACTACAGGTGTAAAAATTCGACCTTGGATTTGGGTTTTAAAAAGCCATTCATTCAAGCCATGCGAGCCTAGAGAACTTATTGACGTATCCTCTTCAGGCCATCGGAATGCATACAAGTTATTCAAGAACGACAGCACCTTCTCCCAACTTAGACTTCTAATATCATGATTGCCAGTTGGGGAGGTTTCTAAACATTCTAGCGAAGTAGATTTCGCATAAGAAGCATTCGACGAGATAGTTTTCGCATTTTGCTTCCCAATGATCTGATCGGAATATATCCATATCTCTAATATCCTGATCGTTATCCATCTACATCTCTCCCTCAGATTCTGTTAGTTCGACCGTTCAGACCGCAGTTTTTGCTTAGAAAGGAGGTGGGGTCAGGTGACCCTCATCATTGATGTAAAGGTATCATTTGCTTTAACTTCTGTCCCGGTTGCTCCACATTTGGAGCAAAAACACGTTGGATTTTCGGGTTGTGCGAGGATTTCGGTCGAAAGAAACAAGAATCTGCTCCATATATGGAGAGATGATGATGGATGCCTTGATACGGGATTAAGCTGATGGAGGGTAAAGCTTAGGTTGAAGGTAGATCTTCTTCAACTGGCTTTCCAATTCATCAAGGATGAAATAGATGAAATCACTTATATCAGCAGGCATGATCAAGACTGGTATGAGGTTAAGCAACTAGCAGCTACTGACACACTAACTTTCGGAATTCTGCTGCGGAAGCTCTCCTTGCCTAATCGTCGAAGAGCATTGATTCAGGCTTTTGCTTTAAGGACAGTGGAGCTAAGAACACTCTTGCTGGGGGATTTTTCGGATTCTTCTTCAACGATTTCTGACCTATATCATCCAGTGAAATATAGAAGAAGATTTACCAATGAGCTGCTAGCCCAATTTGGCATCATCCACCGCGTACCTTTTGATTGGGTTTATAAGGATGGGTCTGTTGTAGAGCGATGGAACTTCAAAAATTATGATTTTAGTGGGATAGCTTTAACTCATATGAAAGACATAATCCCGTTATTGAGAATGGCTGAATGCCGAAATAGAAATGTGAATGGATATGCCATCCAGGGAAGCACGGATCAAGAATGTTATATCCGTTTGGAATCACGAGCGGATGTGATCGTCGTTGATCTTTATCAAGCTGACTTATTGAGTTTGGACCAACTCATGTCCGGGCTAAAGTCGACGTCCTTCAAATGGTCTGGCTTCATTACCCAATCCGTTGTGCCTGGGTACCGGTACTGGACATTCATAGGTGCTGAAGATGATTCTGCTATTGTCCGGATCATGGAAGCAAAGCAGAGTTCAAGTATATCCAAAACACCATGCGCTTGTGATAGGACAAACCGCAGACGGAATAAGGTGTATTGAGGTGAAAAGTATGGAGCGAATGCCGACAATCAAAATCGTATATGTGCCTCATACTTTATGTAGTGATTCAGTTCAAGTCTCAAACACCTTATCCGCTGCAGAGGCCAAAAATGCCGTTATCGATTACATCCTAAAGCGTTTGATCTTGAAACCGACTGAATAAGCCGGTTTTTTTGTTTCTCTCTTTGTCCATACTGGAAAGTGATAGTGATAAGAAAGGAGAAGAGCGAACCTCCATGTATACGGCCATATATCCAAGGGTTTCTACAGGCATGCAAGCATCAGAGGGCACAAGCCTTGATGCACAAATTGAGATTTGCATGCGGAAAGCGAAAGACTTGGGAATTCCCGAATCCATGATCAAAGTTTATCGCGAAGAAGGATTCACAGGTGAAGATATCGATCGGCCCGCCATGAATGAATTCAGACAAGATGTTGCGCAAGGGCTGGTCCGTCGCTTGATTGTTACCCACCCCGACCGGTTGACCAGGGACTTGACGGATAAATTAATCCTTTGCCGTGAGCTGGAGCGGAGCAATATCGAGCTGGTGTTCGTGGACACGGAATACCGGAATACGCCGGAAGGGCAGCTTTTTTTCAACCTGATGAGTTCCATAGCACAATACGAGTTGTCTTTAATCAAGAAGCGGACGGTACGCGGAAGACTCAAAGCGGTGGAAAAAGATAAGAAGATCATGCCCATGCGTGTGGCTCCCTATGGATATGATCTTCATGAAAATACCTTGATTATCAATGCGCAGGAAGCCGAATTTGTCCAGAAGATATACCACTGGTATGTTCATGAGAACTATACGCTTCGTGAAATCGGGGATCGACTCTATGCGTTGGGGGCGGTACCCAAACGAGGGGAAAGCAGGAACTGGAGCGCCAGTTCCATTAGAAGGGTTCTTACTTCTGAGGTGTACATCGGCAAGTTCTATTACAATCGTAGAGAAACCCGGAAGATTCGCGGGGAGAAAACCAAGAACGGCACACCGAAAAAAACATATGCCTTTCGCGAGGAAAAGGACTGGATCGAGGTTACCGTGCCAAGTATCATTGACCCGCAACTGTTTGAATTAGCCCAGGTGCAGAAAGAGAAAAACATGAAACGGTCAGGAAATGTAAAGTATGAGTATTTGTTAAAATCCATGATCCGGTGTGGACATTGCGGCAGAATGTGGCAAGCAACTACTTATACAGGCCGGGTAAATAAAGAAACGGGAGAAAAGATCCGTTACACCTGCTACAGATGTCCAAACCTCTTCCCAAAGAAGTATGGTGAAGGAGTTGAGAAGTGCCCAACTCAAACGTTGCGCGCCGATATGTTGGATCATTACGTCTGGCAGCTCATTTTGGAGACATTGTCTAATCCCGATGATTATATGGAGCGGCTGCAAAGCAAATCGAATGAGATTAACCTGGAACTTCAATCCGCCGCGGACCACATCAAACGTCAGCTGGAGCAGAAGGAGAAGGAAAAGGAAAAAATCAAAATCATGTTCAAGCGGGAGGTCATTGATGAGCAGGAGATGCTTACCGAAATGCAAAAGATTAATGCCGGACTAAAGTCGTTGGAGCAAGAGCTTGCCGGGTACGAAAAGCAGTTGTCAGAACAAGCGGAGAAGGAAATATCGGCCAATCGGATTGCCGAGGTCTCCAAGGCTGTCCGAAACTTTATCGAGAGCGCCGGCGACGAGCTTACCCTTGAGGAGAAGCGACATATCCTGGAGACCCTGGTTGATGAAGTTATTATTCGCTACGACGGGAACGAAGTACAGATTACTGCAGTCGGAGCACTAGATGAGTTAAAACGCCAACAATTTATTCAGCATGAGGATGACATCGGTTCGTGTTCACAACCTCAAGAAGTTCGATAACACCGGCGAGGATCTGGAAGATCTCATATCCATCGGCACCATCGGTCTGATCAAAGCCATTGAAAGCTTTCGGCCCAACAAGGGGACGAAGCTGGCGACGTTTGCTGCCCGTTGTATAGAAAACGAAATATTGATGCACTTGCGTTCGCTTAAGAAAACGCGCAAGGACGTATCTCTGCATGATCCGATCGGAACGGACAAAGAGGGGAATGAGATTACTCTTATCGATATCCTCGGGACGGAAGCGGATGACATTGTGGATGCAGTGCAGCTGAAAATCGAAAAGAGCAAAATTTATCGAAATCTGGACATATTGGACGACCGGGAGAAGGAAGTTGTCATAGGACGGTTTGGATTGGAAGCCGGGGGAGAAGAACGGACGCAGCGGGAAATCGCCAAGGAACTGGGAATTTCGCGCAGCTACGTGTCGCGCATTGAGAAGCGGGCGCTGATGAAGCTGTATCATGAGTTTTATAAGCAGAAACGATAAGAAGCGGCTGTTCTCACATCAAAAGGATCGAAGAGGATTGTCTATATAAAGAAAGATAAAGCCACTTCCATATGATGGAAGTGGCTTTATCTTAGTTGTTTCGGGTTAGAAAAAACGATGCTCGGCAAGAGGTTTCGGAAACTAGGCGTGCTCAGTCAAAACCATCATGATGCACGGTGTTATGTAGGGTTCGGCGCGCTCGGCTCGAAGAGTGAGCGCAGATCCAGGCGCGCATGACGCCCGGATTTGAGCTGCTGCCATTGCAGCACGCGGCGGATCGCCATCGGGGCGATGATGCTGCCGATCATGCCGAGCAGATCGGATTGAAGCGCTCTTTGAGCGATGATGTAACCGCAAGAACCGCCGATAAATTCGATGGACATGTAGCGCTTGACGTTGGATAACGAAACGACATAAATCACGAATTCCTTCTCTTTCTTAATGGGCATGGTATACTCCCCCGCTCCCTCATGTCTTTTAACACTGCAGCCAACGGTGTTTCTTCCTGGGGATCGTGTGTTAGATGCGCGTTTTTTACATGCCATTTTATGTATTTTTATAGGCCATTATGCATTCGGTGTCGGGTGAATACAAGCCCTGTTACGACAAAAACCAACCGTCTTGTCCAAATAACGACGGTTGGTTATAAACTCCTACTCAGGTTCCTCTTGTCCCGGATCTGCTTGCATGCTCTCGTCTTCGCCGGGATACTCCCGCTCGATGCCCATATGCAGCCGGCGATCCTCATAATCGAACCGATTCGGAGGCCGCTGATCCTTGCGCCAAGGCGTGCTCTTGCCGAGGGAATCGCTGCGAAGATCGGAACCGTAGGGTCCCTCGGGAAATTCCTCTGCCACCAGATCGTTCCGTTGGGACTCAACGGTAGACAAATCCGTGGACTCCGCTCGTTTTTCCTTCTCAAATCCGTTCATGCTAAAGACCTCCCGAAAAGGTACTTAACGTACCCTTTCAGTGTGCCCTGTATTAGAGGAATCATTCCAATATGTGCGCGGCACCGACTGTGCAAACAAAATATTACAGACCTGCAGCGCCGAATACGTTGTTGAAGGCTTGGCGCGATTTGGCAGCCAGTTCCTCTGGAGTACCCGCCGGTGTGGAAGGCGTCAATATTTCTTGCGTTACCGGGCCCTTATAGCCGATATCGTTCAGCGCCTGAAGGAAGCCTGGCAAATCAATCACGCCCTCACCCGGGTAAAGGCGGTCATTATCGAGTACGTCCCGAATTGGAATGTCCTTGGCATCGTTGATGTGGACATGAACAATCTGGTCTGCGCGCAGCTGCCGGATATCGTCGGTTGTCATCTCGTTGGTGTACCAGTGATAGGCATCATACAGCAGCCCGACATTCGGCTCCCCGATGGCATCGATCCAGTCCAACGTCTCTTGTACCGTCCATATGAACGGGTTCTTCCATTGGGTGCGCAGATGGTGCGGACCGACGAACTCCAGGCCCAATCGGATTCCGTATGCTCCCAGAATGCTGGCGCAGGCCCGCAGCCTGGAAGTGGCCAGCGCCATGAAATGGGCTGCAGGCGCGTCCGTGGAAGGAAGAATGTATGTACAGCAGCGGGTGCTGCCAAGCGCCTTGGCGGCGGCCGCGGCGGCCGGCAGCTTCTCGAGTCCGCTTAGGAACTGCTCGTTCGACCCTCTCCATTCCACCGGGAGACCGATCGCCCCGATTTCCAGTTGGCGGGATTGCAGCATTTCGGCAGCCGCTTCCGCGCCAAGCCGGTCCACAAGACCTTTGGCATCGATATCGACGCTTTGGAATTCATATTTGGCCGCAAGCTCGATAAACTGTAAATCGCTTTCAAGTTTTCCGAGCCCTGCGCTTGTTAAACCTTGCAGCATATTCATCGTCTCCATTCGCTATATGATGTCGTATTGCTAGAGGCGGGTGCTTGTTTATATCAACCCGTTTGGCATTTCATAGTTTCTATTATGATATGTTCAACTCTATAAATCTATGATCGCTTTTTAATTTTTTGAAGAAAGATAACGATGGTGGCCGCGGCCACCATCGTTATTTTGAGAGGATTTTGTAATAAACCGGCATGAATTCCAATCGTTTCGAAGGGGATAAAGGACGTTATGCCGAAATAACCATGTCATATGAACTTTCACTTAACACGCGAAAAGGAGTTAACACAGAATGAATACCATCGAGCAGCGTAAGAAAGAGCTTGGCAACTTGCGTCCGGAACCAACGATCGACGAGCAGGTTTTGAATGTTTTTTGGGAGGGAGTGCTGAAGTCGCATGGGGACAGACCGCTTCGCATGGTTAGTAGACCGGAAGCTACGCCTTATCCCCATATGGAGGTATCTCGGGTAACCTATCATGGATATGATGATACTCCTATCAACGCTTGGCATATAGCGCCGGCTAATCATTCATCGAAAGCAGAGGCCAGGCCGTGTATCGTAACCTTCCCGGGTTATACCGGAGACCGCGGATTTCCTGAACGGTATGCTCATTGGCTGATGCTGGGGTATACGGTGTTTGCCGTCGACGTCAGGGGTCAGGGCGGGGAGACGGGGAATTTGCTGCCGCTGGACAGCGGCGTGGTTAAAGGCTGGGTGTCGCAGGGGATTACGGATATCCATCGCTCCTATTACATGGCCATTGCCATGGATGCCGTGAGAGCCGTGGATGCGGCATCACGGCAGCCGGGAGTGGACCCTGCAAAAATCGCCGTGGTGGGCGGGAGCCAGGGCGGCGGCCTGTCGATGCTGGCAGGGGCGCTGAACCCCAAGGTTGCGGCCATCGTAGCCGACATTCCCAACATGTGCAGGATGGATTACGGCATTTTGTATTCGGTCAGCTCGTTGAACGAAATCGCCCAATACATAAAGCGGTACCCGGAGCAGCTGGATCAGATTTTGGCGCATCTCGCGCATTTTGACATGCTGAATCTCGCACCGCGAATCCAGGCGCCGATCATGGTGTCCGTCGGATGGAAGGATACGGTTTGCATGCCCGAGACCATCTATGCGGCTTACAACCGGATCGAGGCGGCAAAAGAAATCAGGGATTATCCGTTCTCCGGCCATGAAGTCAGTGAGTATCAGAAGCGGGAAGGCGTTTTGTTCCTGGAACGGGTATTTAATCGGAGATAGACAAATGAACGGAACGGGAAAATAGGGCTTTGTCCCGTTCTAAGGATGTGTAAAAATGTGAAAAGAGATCACGCATGAACGGTATATCGCAAGTCGCTTTGTTATATATATGTCATATAAATTAACGTAAAACTAAATGTTGTTAACTTTTTTGACGTTAATGTATTGACAATCCTCTGTGTTTGCCTATAATTAAACCCAAGGACACAACGAACTCGATAAACACCCTATACCTACCCCGGTCAATGTAATAATAATTTACACAAAGGGATGTTGAACCATGATGACAGCAGGCGAACTCAAACAGGATCTTTTGAGGGTTTACAACGCGATAAATAAGAAAATATTTAACGTGGGTGTAAAGCAGCAAAAAGTCGATTTCGTTGGCAACAAAATCATCATTGTGTCGAGGAATAGTAGAGTCCCCGTCCTAAAACTGCTGGATGAGAATTACCCCCTCTCTACCCGGCAGTTGGACCACCTTTTATTCCAGGTGTTCAAGCAGGAGATTAAAACCAGCCTGGAAGAGAAGTTTCCGTTTAAAATCATCTCCATTCTTAAAGACTATGATGCAGAGACCGAGTTTTCCGGTACCATCGTATTCTTGGAGAAGGAGATAGAAACATATCTGAACGACATGCCGGAACTCGGGTAGAGAGCGGGCCGATCGTCAGTTTGGTACCAAGGTACACGTTGGTGTGCGGCTTGGGGCTGGACTGGCGATTTTTTGTTACATCCGCTTTTGAAAATAAATGTGTGTTGTTACTGAAAAAACATGAAAAACAAAGAAGAGGAGGAAGGGCCATGACTCACAAAATCGAAATTTCGGGCGTCAGCAAATGGTTTCGCAGAAACGGGGAAGAGATTCCGGCCATGCGGGAGACGAGTCTGGCGATCGAGGAGGGGCGTTTTGTCAGCATAATCGGTCCCAGCGGTTGCGGCAAATCCACCCTGTTCAACATTATCGCCGGCCTGATGCCTCCTTCCACGGGCAAAGTGATGGCCGACGGAAAGGATATCGTCGGTACGACCGGTTATGTGGGTTATATGCTGCAAAAGGACATGCTTCTGCCATGGCGCACCATTCTCGATAACATCATTCTGGGCATGGAGGTTCGGGGCGTTCCCTACAAGGAAGCCGTGGAGAGGGCGCTGCCCTTGATGGAAAAATACGGTCTGAAGGGCTTTGACAAGCATTATCCGAAGGAACTCTCTGGGGGGATGAAACAGCGTGCCGCGCTGCTGCGGACGCTGCTCTACGACAGGGACATCATTTTGCTGGACGAGCCGTTCGGTGCGCTTGATGCACAGACCCGGTTGACCATGCAGAACTGGCTGCTGCAGATCTGGGAGGACTTTGGCAAAACGGTGCTGTTTGTCACCCACGACATCGATGAAGCGATTTACCTGTCGGATGACATCTACGTATTCTCGTCCAGGCCCGGGCGGATCAAGTCCAAAATCACCGTGACGATGGAGCGTCCACGCAAAACGGAAGACATGACGTCGCCGGCATTCATGGAGCTGAAGCATCATCTCATGGACCTGCTGTCGGCTGGGCATGAGGAAGAGCAAATATCGTAAAGCGAGAAGAACGAAAGGAGAGGGAGCCTGATGGAAACTGCACGCAAAGAGGCTTTTATCGTACATGCCGTGACACCCGCGGAGTCTGCCGCGGGTTCGTCCAAGCGGCCGGAGGTCGTGCCGTACATATTGGATGAAGAGGGACTGGAGCGCCGCAGGAGCCGGCGGATCGTTTGGGGAAGGGCCGCTGTAGCCGTGCTTGTTTTTCTGGTATGGGAAGTGTTCACTCGAATCGGCCTGCTGGACTCCTATTATTGGAGCAGCCCCAGCGCGATCCTTCGCACAACCTGGACCCAAATCACCGAGGGGACCCTGTTAAGGGATATTACGTACACGTCCGGCTCAACCATACTCGGGTTTGTGTTCGGCACCTTCCTCGGTGCACTGCTCGGGCTATCATTCTGGTGGTCGAAATCGTATGCAGGGATCAGCGAGCCGTACCTAATCATACTGAATGCGATGCCAAAACTCGCCTTAGCGCCCGTACTCGTCATTCTGCTCGGAATCGGATTCTTCTCGAAGGTGGCTCTGGCTTTCTCCATGACGGTTGTCGTGTCGGCCCTGTCGGCATACAGCGGCGTGAAGAGCGTGGACCCGGATATGGAAAAGCTGATGTACTCCCTGGGCGCCAAGCGGCATCAGGTCTTTACCAAGGTCGTTGTACCGTGGTCCATGCCCTGGATCATCAGCAGTTTACGGATCAATATTGCCCTTGCGCTGGCAGGTGCCATCGTGGGCGAGTTCATTGCCTCAAGCCAGGGCGTCGGCCGGATGATTATGTATGCAGGAACGATACTGGATATCAACCTCGTGTGGGTGGGCGTCGTCGTCCTGTCGTTGCTGTCCATGGTGATGTACTGGGGCGTGGTCGTACTGGAGAAGTGGTTATCCAAGGGCTTGACCAAGCAATAGCACTGGACACATCCACCAAAAACGAACTATTTCTATTAAAAAGGGGAATTCATATGAACAAAAAAACGAGGAAACGTTCACTGCTGTTCGCACTGGTCATGGTCACCGCCCTGCTTGGCGCCTGCGGCAACGAGAAAAGCGACGGCAGCACCGTCTCCGCTTCCGGCGACGGGAAGCTCAAGAAAATCGTGATCGCCGAGCCGCTCCACTCCACGGGCTATCTTCCCCTGTACGTCGCACAGCGCGAAGGCTACTTCGAGAAAAGAGGGCTGGACGTCGAGGTTATCCAAGCGGCAGGGGGAGCGCACGTAACCGCCGTGGTCAGCGGTGATGCCTGGGGCGTTATCGGCGGGACGGAGTCCAATGCCTTGGCCAACAACAACAATTCCGACCCGATCATCTCGGTCGTCAATGTCGTCAATCGGGCGAACGTGTATTTAATGGCTAAGAAGGGCACCGCGCCTGCGAGCGATTCCCCCGAGGACCTGAAGGCATTTTTGCAAGGAAAAAAGATTAACGCCGGCCGCCATGGAGGGACACCGAATCTCTTAACCCGCTATCTGCTGATTCAGCTGGGGCTCGATCCGGAGAAGGATGTGCAGCTGCTGGAGCCGGCCGACGGCTCCACGGTGGTGACGATGGTTCAACAGGGCGCAGCCGATATCGCCAATGGAGCCGAACCGCAAATCAGCGACGGAATTTCGAAGAACGTGTGGGAGGAGCCGTTTTACAAGTTTCATGATCTCGGGGATTTCTCGTATTCGGTGCTCAGTGTGAAGAAGTCTACCATCGAGAAGGATCCGGAAGCCGTTCAAAGCTTTACCGATGCCATCATCGAAGCGCTTGAAGTCGTCCAGTCGGATAAGGAACTGGCCAAGAAGAATCTGAAAGCCGAATTCCCTACATTATCCGAGGATGCGATACAAGCTGCGCTGGACCGTGCCTATGCGGACAATCTGTGGAGCTTGGACGGGATGATTTCGGAAGAAGCGTTGAAGCATGATATGGATGTCATGATAGAGACCGGAATTTTTAAAGGGGATTATACCTATGATGCCCTGGTGGATATGCAGTTTGTGAACCAATCCAAGAAGTGAAATTTCAAATATACGGGCCTGAATGGGAGAGTGTCACGATGAAATCTTTGAATCAACTGATGCTGGGAAGCAAAGCGGCGGTGATCGTGGTGGATGTGCAAAACGATTATTGCCATCCGGAGGGGGCATTGCCTAGAGCGGGCTGCGATGTTAGCGGGGTGGCGGAGATGATGCCGCAGCTGCATAAGCTGCTTCATTCCGCCAGGGAGCTGAATGTGCCGATTATCTTCATCCAAACGCTGCATGAAAGAGCGACGGATTCCGAGGCCTGGACGACCAGGTCCTCCGGACGCTCGGCTCATGTGTGCCGAAGGGGAAGCTGGGGAGCGGAATTTTACGAGATCACGCCCGAGGCGGACGATATCATTGTCAATAAACACCGGTACAGCGCATTTGTGAATACTAGGCTGGATTCGGTATTAAAGACGCTGAAGATCGAGACCTTGATCATGACGGGGGTCAGCACCAATGTGTGCGTGGAATCGACGGCCCGGGACGGCTTCATGCTGGATTATCATATCGTGCTTGCGTCGGATGCCTGCGCGTCGTATTCGCAAACGGCCCATGACATGACGCTCGAGAATATCGAGGGTTATTTCGGGAAAGTTAGTGAGGTGGCGCGGCTTATCGATATTTGGATGGATAAAAAAGCCGAGGAGCCAGTGCGGCCGAAATCCGCGGCGCATCCGGCCATCGGTTAGCTTGCACGGTACGCAGGTTCAAGCAGAGTGGAGCTCTCCGCATGGGGGGCTTTTTCTCTGAGCGGCACCGAAATTCATGAATAAAGCGGGTGAGTCCTGCATGAACAGCACATCAAGGATGATCGTTCAATACACCATATGTTTAGGGGCATTTCTGTCCAATCTGTCGGCCGGCATGTTCAACATCGCGCTTGTAGATATCGCAAGAACATTCGATTCCGGTATCCCCGCGGCACAGTGGATCGTGACCGCATATTTGCTCGTCATCTCCATCCTGCTCCCGGTCATGGGTAAGCTGGGGGACATGCTGGGCAGGCGGAAGATCCACAATATCGGCTATTTCGTGTTTATGGCCGGTGCGCTATGCTGCGCATTGTCTCCTTCCTTAAACGGTCTGATATCTTCCCGGATTCTTCAAGGCATCGGAGCGGCCATGTATCAAGCCACGAATATGGCGCTCATCATCTCCGTGTTTCCGAAGGAACAGCGCGGTAAAGCGCTGGGATTAATCAGCACGTTCGTGGCTGCGGGCTCCATGATCGGTCCGAGCCTTGGCGGAATCTTGATTCAATGGTTTTCGTGGCGGAGCAATTTTTGGCTGCTTACGGCGATCTCGCTGGTTGCATGGATATTCGCGCAGCGTTTCATTCCGAAGGACGAGCCGGATCAAGGCGTGAGCCGGCTGGACGTGCCGGGGGCTGCCTTTTTTGCGATATCCTTGACCGGACTGGTCACGGCCGTGAATTTGGGGGCTCAGTGGGGATGGGGTTCCTGGCAGGTTACGCTGCTGTTCATGATGTTCGGGGCAGGAGCCGCCGCATTCATCGGGTGGTGCCTGTCTTCCCGCTGGGAGCGAAAAGGGAAGGGCCATCTTCCATTTATGAAGCTGGATCTGTTTCGGGATGCAGGCGTTAGCGTCGGAATCCTCATTACCATCATCACCTATATGGCCGCTTTCTCCGCGCAGCTTGTGCTGCCGGTGTTTTTGCTCAGCGAGCTGGGCATCGAACCTGCGACGGCAGGGCTGATCATGATGGGGTACCCGTTGTCGTTGATCATATTCTCCCCCTTAAGCGGAAGCTTGTCGGACAAGCTGGGGACATTCCCGTTATTGTCTGCCGGCTTGCTGGCCATGACGGCGGCGCTAATCGTGCTGGGCTTTGTATCGCCTGCGTATCCGATCTTCTTCCTGATTCTGCTTATCGTCCTGCTCGGCGGTTCCATGGGCTTGATCACGCCGCCGAACAATTCCCTGGTGATGGGCAGGACGTCCAAAACGGACCTCGGACTGATCAGCAGCATTTTGGCGCTGTCGCGAAATCTGGGGATGATGTTTGGCACGGCGGCGGGAGGCGCCATGCTGGCGCTTCCGGGTCAGGCGGCAGGGGGGCTTATCGGATTTCGGATGATATTTGTGCTGAATACGGCGCTGGTTGCCATCGTTTATATCACGATGCTCATATCGTTTCGCTTCGCCAGGCATAAGGAGACGTTATCTTCGTAAAGGCAGAAAGAAAAAAAGGGTATCCCGCAGTCTGTTCAAGACCTGCAGGATACCCTTTTCCATTTTCGTTTGGCTTACGCGCGGTCCAGGATCGTCTGGAGCGTCGTGCGGTCCAAGCCCTTGACGAGCTTGATCAGAAGCTCTTTGGCTGCCTCGTAGTCGTCCGTGTGGATGATGGACGAAGAGGTGTGGATATACCGGGAGCAAATGCCGATGATGGTGGACGGAACGCCGATGCCGCTTAAATGCACTTGGCCAGCGTCCGTGCCGCCCGGCGACACAAAGTATTGGTATTTGATTTTGTTTGTCTCCGCCGTATCCTGAACGTACTCGACCATGCCGCGATGGGTCAGCATCGTCGGATCGAAGATGCGAAGCAGCGCGCCTTGACCCAATTGGCCGAACTGGCTCTTGTCGCCCATCATGTCGTTCGCTGCGCTGGCGTCCAGACCGAAGAAAATATCCGGCTGAATCAGGTTTGCCGAAGTGCGGGCTCCGCGAAGGCCCAGCTCTTCCTGCACGGTCGCACCGGCGTATACCGTGTTGGGCAGCTTCTCGCCATGGAGCGCCTGGACCAGCTCGATGGCAAGGCCTACGCCGTAGCGGTTATCCCATGCCTTGGCCATGATTTTTTTCGGATTGGCCAGCGGCGTGAATTCGCAGATCGGAACGACTTGCAGGCCTGGACGAATACCGAACGACTCCGCTTCGGCCTTGTTGTCGGCGCCGATATCGATATACATCGTTTTGATGTCGACCGGTTTGCTGCGCTGCGCTTCATCCAGCAGATGCGTAGGAATGGAGCCGACAACCCCGACGACCGGGCCGTTGTCCGTGATGATCTGCAGGCGCTGGGCAAGCACGGCTTGGCTCCACCAGCCGCCGAGCGGCTGGAAACGAACCATGCCCGCTTCGGTTATGCCGGTTACCATGAAGCCGACTTCATCCATGTGTCCGGCCACCATGACTTTCGGACCTTCATCGTTGCCGCGAAGGACCGCGAACAAACTGCCCAGCCGATCCTGCACGAACTCATCTGTATATGGAGAGAGGGCATCCTTCACCCAAGAACGGAGTTCCCTCTCAAAGCCCGGTGCAGCAGGGAATTCCGTTAATGTACGGAATAATTCCAGTGTTGATTCATTCATGACGAAATCGCTCCTTTAGAAAAGGTATGTAAGAGTTTTTCCTTTTCTAGTATGCCCCTATACATCCGAAAAGTCTACAAAGCCGGCTTCGTCAGGCTGCGTTATATAAATGTAAGTGGAACAAGCACCCCCTATCCTGGACGGGAATACGATATAGAAAAACATGTGGATGTTTGTTGTCAGCGGGAAGGGGCAGAATATGAACCGCCATGGGATTGATGGATACGACTATCATGCCGAAGTCCGAGAACTTCTGCTCATTATGGTCTTGTTCATCCTACTCGTCATTTTATTGAAATACATTCTTATATAACGGCCGGCTCCAAACGAATCAAGTCAGCGAGTTTGAAAATCAGCTTTCAGGATGCTCCTGGAAGCTGATTTTCGCGTTGGCGTCACTATGGCCGGACAAGCCATGATGCGTCGGCGAGAAGGATGATTTTCCAAACATAAAGGGAGATCATTCAAAGCATAATGATATGTGAGTGATATCCATAGCGGCTTTTCAGCGTTTGTTCAAAAGGATTCCATACTTAACCAATTGCGGAGGTGTATTGAAATGTCAGGCTCCAACCAAAAGCCTAAGTCTGATATCACCACGATGAGCTCGGCGGAATATCAGACGATTGCCAAAAAGCATGAGCCTCCCCGCGCCGTGCTTAAAAATTGCTTGCGCGCTTTTTTGGTGGGAGGCCTCATCTGTCTGATCGGCCAATGCATTCAGCGTTTTTTTATGTCCGTATTCGATATGAGCACCACCGAAGCGAGCAATCCCACGGTCGCCGTATTGATCATCCTCTCCGTCATTCTGACGAGCTTCGGCGTATATGACAAAATCGCGCAATGGGCCGGAGCGGGCAGCGCCGTGCCGGTCACGGGGTTTGCGAACTCCATGTGTTCCGCTGCGCTTGAACATCGTGCAGAGGGATTGGTTCTCGGGGTCGGAGCCAGCATGTTCAAGCTGGCGGGCTCCGTGATCGTATTTGGTACCGTGGCTGCGTTCATTATCGGTATCATTTACGCTATTTTCGGCATCGAGGGGAGGTAACGCGATTATGAAGGTGATCGGTCAAACATGGCAGTTCGAGAACAAACCCGTCATTATCAGCACGGGGACGATCGTTGGCCCTGAAGAAGGGGAAGGTCCGCTGGCCAACGATTTCGACTTTGTCTACGACAATATTGAGATCAACGAAAAAACATGGGAAAAGGCGGAACGGAAGCTGCTGGAGGACGCGTCGAGAAAAGCCGTCGAAAAGGCAGGCATCAAGGAAGACCAGCTGCAGTTTTTCGTGGGCGGGGACTTGATGAACCAGATCATCAGCAGTTCGTTTGCCGCCAGACAGATGGGCGTGCCGTATATCGGCGTGTTCGGTGCTTGCTCCACATCGATGGAGAGCCTTGCGGTCGCCTCCATGCTTGTCGATTCGGGCGGAGCCCAGTATGTCATGGCTGGTACGGCCAGCCATAACTGTACCGTCGAGAAGCAGTTCCGGTATCCGACGGAATACGGATCACAGAAACCGCCTTATGCGCAATATACGATCACGGGAGCAGGCTGCTCCGTCGTTTCGGACAAGGGAGACGGACCTGCCGTGACGTATGCCACCATCGGCAAGGTGGTCGATCTGGGCATCAAAGATCCGTTCAACATGGGGGCGGCGATGGCTCCGGCGGCGGCCGACACGATCACGAAGCACTTTAAGGACACGGGCCGGCAGGCGAAGGATTATGATCTGATCGTGACGGGCGATCTTGCTTCGGTTGGGCTTCCCATTGCCAAGGACCTCCTGCAGCAGAACGATGTCATCATGGACGGCACGGTATTTGCCGATTGCGGCTTAATGATCTACGACATGGAAAAACAGAAATACGTCAACGCAGGGGGCAGCGGCTGCGGCTGCTCGGCGGTTGTCACCTACGGCCATATTTTGAAACGGATGCGCAAAGGCGAATTGAAAAAGGTGCTGGTCGTTGCTACCGGTGCCTTGCTGTCGCCCCTTTCTTACCAGCAGGGTGAGAGCATTCCGTGTATCGCTCACGCCGTAGCCTTAGAGATGGGAGGATAACAAGATGCAGTTTTTATGGGCGTTTATTATTGGCGGATTGATTTGCGTCATTGGGCAAATTATGATGGACGTTATTAAACTGACGCCGGCGCATACGATGAGTACGCTGGTGGTTGCAGGGGCCATCGCGGACGGCTTCGGATTGTACGAGCCGCTGGTGAAATTCGCGGGAGCGGGAGCCTCCGTGCCGATCACGAGTTTTGGCAACTCGCTTGTGCACGGCGCGTTGACGGAGCTGGGGAGGGACGGCTGGATCGGGGTCGTGACGGGGATATTCGAAGTAACCAGCGCGGGGATATCCTCGGCGATCATTTTCTCCTTCCTGGCAGCGCTGTTCGTTCGTCCGAAGGGATAACACCCTTGAACATCCAGAAGCAAAAGATCTCGGCTTTATGCCGGGGTCTTTTTTTTCTGCCTAAAGGGCCTGTAAGAAGGAGAACAACCAAAATATCTCTACGAATGTACTCCGGGACTTCGATCATGTACAATAGTACTAAATTAAGTATTTATTCCCTTACAGGAGGTTAGTCATACATGCCCGTAAGCCAAGAATCCATGAAAATCATTACCTCGGTACGAACCAATCTGGAGTCGTGCCTGCTAGGCAAAGAATTTGAGATCCAATTGCTCCTTACGGCGCTGCTCGCTGGCGGACATGTACTGATCGAAGATGTGCCCGGCACGGGAAAGACCCAACTGATCAAAGCACTAGCGAAATCCATGCAGGGGGATTACCGCCGCATTCAATGCAACCCGGATATCCTCCCGAGTGATATAACAGGCGTTTCCGTTTTCCACCCTCGAGACGAGATGTTTTACTTCCGACCAGGTCCGGTCATGACCAATATTTTGCTGGCGGACGAAATCAACCGGGCCACAACCAAAACGCAGTCGGCCCTGCTGGAAGTGATGGAGGAGCGCAGCGTAACGGTGGACGGGGCTACCCACGAACTCCCGCATCCTTTCATGCTGTGCGCGACCCAGAACCCGATTGATTTTGAAGGCACCTATATGCTTCCGGAAGCGCAGCTGGACCGGTTCATGCTGAAGCTGAGCCTGGGTTACCCTGATGCCGCCACGGAGAAGCAGCTGATGTACCGTTCGCGCGACGGGCAGCTGTCGGACAAGCTTCAGCCTGTGACGCATATGGATAAGATTTCATCCATTCAGCGCGAGATTCGCGAGGTATTCATCGGCGAGCCCGTTGCCGATTACCTGCTGAATATCACCCGTTCGACCCGTGAGCACCCTTCCGTTATGCTGGGCGCAAGTCCACGGGCCACCCTGTCCTTCATGAATGCGGTTAAAGCCTATGCCTTTCTGCAAGAGCGGGATTACGTTCTGCCAGATGACGTGAAGACGCTTGCTCCCTACGTACTTTCGCACCGGATCATGCTGCGTCCGGAAGCCAGGCTCGACAATGCGAGTCCGGAGTCGGTGCTTGAGTTTATACTCCGTCAGGTTAAAGTGCCTGTTCAGATGGGGAGATAGGCATGCGCCGCGCGGTTTCGTTATTTTTGAATGGCATGCAGCCGTCCAGACTGGCAGCGGTATTGGCGGTATGGTGCCTATGTCTTTTGTATGTTTTATTCCAGGGAGGGAAAACCTCGCTCATGCTCTTCTCCATGGTCAGCCTTCTGACGGTCTATCTGATCGGCGCGGGTTTTGGCGGGGTCAATCGCGTCAAAGCGCACCGGGTCGTCCTTGGGGGAACGGAGCGCAGTGGAGAACAGCTTCATGCCGGCGAGCAGGTGCGCGTTAAGCTCGAGGTCCATGTCCCGGGGCTGCTGCCGATGCCCTATATGATCGTGCGCGAAGTGCTGCAGAGACATAACGGAGACTCCTGGTCCTTTGAAGACAGCGTCATTCCGAACCTCCGGGGGGCAGGCAAGCTTGTATTCCAGACTCCTCCGCTCGAACGCGGGCGATATGTTTTTTCCAAGACGGAATGCATAAGCGAAGATATCTTCGGATTGATGGAGCATAAGGGACGCATCGAGGTTCAAACGGATTTCCGCGTTCTGCCGAGAACCATTTATATTCCAAAGTGGCAGCGGAACATACGGAACTCCAGATTGGGCGGGACGCAAACCACGGTGTCGGCTTCAAGACGGGAAACCACGCAAATTAACGGCGTCCGCGATTATGTATATGGAGACCGGATCTCCCGGATTCACTGGAATGCAACGGCGAAGACCGGCTCGTGGAAATCGAAGGAATTTGAGCATGAGTCCTTCCCCAGAACGATGATCGTTCTGGATTGCGCCGCCGACGGATACGACAATGCCCAGCAATTCGAGCTTGCCGTATCGGCAGCCGCTTCGCTGATCGAATACGGGGCCAAGGAGCATGCGGGGACGGGGCTGTTCACGGCTGCCCAGGAAACCCAAATGTTCGCTCCTGCCGATCACGCCGGGGAACGGATGCGCATGATTCAGCATTTGGTTGACGTGGATTATAACCGGAAGAGCAAGCTGATTGCGTCCCTTGAGAAATCCTACCGCCATTTTCCCAAAGGAGCCTTGTTCCTGCTGATCAGCCCGATGAGCGGCAAAGAGGCTTCTGAGATCATGCGCTGGGTGGAGACCAGAGGGATGAACCCGTGCTTCTTGCAAATCGCTCCTTCCAAAGAAACAACAAAACGCGATGAATCGATTTCGCTCCTGCAATCCCGGGGGATCTCAAGTTATTCGGTTGCTTCCCTCGATGAGCTTCCGGCTGCGCTTGGAGGTGGTGCATGATGAAGTTATGGCTGGACAAACTATCGACGACCTTCTTCAGCACGTTAACGATGCTGTGGATCTGGATCATGGGGATGCAGTGGGTATCCTTCACGGAAACGATATGGCTGTCGGAAACGACCGCCATCGTTATCGCGGCTCTAACGATTACGGCGGTTACCGAAGCGCTGCTGCCGATCAAGCAGGGTTACCGAGTGTTTCTCCAGTTTCTATTGATCCTGTATTGCGTATACAGTTTGCTGAAAACCTCCGGCAATCCGGTTCCTGTCTTCGGAGCGGAAAGTTTCCTGACCGAAGAACTCCTGTATCTCTTTCCTTATTTATGGTTTGCTATCGCTGCTTGGGCCATGTTCCTCTTTCTTGCCCGCTGGGCCAAAACCAAGGGACGCGTCCTTCTTGTAGTCGGGATCCACGTCATTAGTTTTGCCATTTTGGATTCCTTCACGAAAATCGTGCTGTGGGACGAGATTGCTTGGGTCGTCGGGGCCGGAATGGGCTGGCTCGTATCCAGCCACTTCAACCGGTTCCGCAGACGCTTTCCTCAAGGATGGGTCAATCTGTCGAAGTATCCGTTTAAGATTATCGCCAATATTCTGGTCATTTTCTCATTGATTATCGTGGCCGGCGTGAACATGCCCCACGTGAAGCCGACACTGACCGATCCTTATACGGCATGGAGAGAGTGGAACGGGGTACCGTTATCCGGCGTCGGCACATCGGGGACCGGAACCCTTATCGAGTCGGCGTCCGAAAGCATGTCCGGTTACGGAAGAGAGGATAACGATCTTGGCGGCGGTTTTAATTTTGATTATTCGCCGGTGATGTCGATCACCTCGGAAGAACGCAGCTATTGGCGCGGCGAAACCAGAGCCGTGTACTCGGGCACGGGCTGGGCTGACGGAGCCAGCAGCCGTCGATCCGGGACGGGAGTCGACATCGGCGACTCCTTGCCGGGAGAAGCCGGCACATCCGTACCTACCAAAAAGCTGGAACAATCGGTAACGATGCTGAGCGACACGGTGTATCCGGTCTTGTTCGGGGCCTACAGCGTTCGTCAGCTGGAAAGCCTGGATGAGGACATCGATCCGGACCGGCTCAGCTGGGTGACCGAAGGCGCGGAGATGCATTTGGACGACGTTCGCGATGCGGACTATCCGAAGAGTTATACCTTAACGTCGGAAGTTCCCGTCATCCCGATCGATGAGCTGAGCGCCAGAACTTATGATGAGCTGTATTCCGGCTCGTTCGACGAAGCCTACGTCCAGATGCCGAGAAATTTCCCGGACCGCGTATCGGATCTGGCCGAAGAAATTACGGCGGACGGAGACACGCCGTATGAGAAGGTTATGCTTTTGCAACAATATTTAACGAGCAACTATACCTATACCAACACCCCCGACCTTTCGCTCAAAAAGAGCGACGATTTCGTAGATGCCTTTTTGTTCGAAATCATGGAAGGGTATTGCGATTACTTCTCCACGTCCATGGTGATGATGACTCGGTCGCTGGATATCCCTGCACGCTGGGTCAAGGGCTACGCCCCCGGCAGGATGACGGCTACGGAATACGTTCCGGTCGACGGTCAAACCTCGATCGAGCCTGATAACTATACCGTTACGAACGCTGACGCCCATTCCTGGGTTGAAGTATACTTCGGCGAGTACGGCTGGGTTCCGATCGAAGCGACTCCGGGATTCAGCATGCCGATTCTGACGGCAGACACCGAGGCTGAGCCCGTCATCGAGGAGGAAGTCGAAGAGGAAGAGAAGGCCGAGGACGAGGCAGCTCCTGCCCCGACTTCTGATAATCCATCATCCGGATGGGTTAAAGTCATAGTAACGGCAGCGGTGGTTGTCATCGTGCTGTGGATTCTGTATATCATGTGGAGAATGCGCATCAGCCTGCGCTTCGCCGGGGCACGGATTCGGGCAGGCAAGCCGCTGACGGCAGCGGATAAGGTGATTGCCGAGACGGAACGCTGGATCCGTTCCGTGCAGCGCAAGGGGTTGGTAAGGCAAGAACATGAAACGCTCCGTGAATCGGTTCGCCGCTGGGCATTTGCGCATCCTGAACTGGAAGCAGAGCTGAGACCGCTGCTGCAGCAGTTCGAGGCTGCCCGTTACAGCCCTGCGGAAGTGAAGGAAGAGCAGTGGCGCTCGGTCCAACAGGATGCCGAGAAGCTGAAGAAGTCCATCAAGAAGGTCCGCATTGTGCCGGACAAACGTCTATCAACGTAATCCAAGAAGACAGACCGCGTCACAAGTGGTTGTTCTTGCGATATCAGGATAGCTTGATATGAATACGTTCTGATATCGGTCATTTCAAGACCGCCCGGTCCGCTTCGACGGCTGCCGGGTGGTCTTTTGCTGGTAAAGATTGCAATCCGGAAAGAAGGAAGGCGCCGGCCGTGATTATTTTTACTAAGGAACCGGAATATGGTATAGTTTTTCGTATGAAATTGAGGTGACGAATTTGTTTGAAATGTTAATCCCAAAGCTCCGTGTCAACACGGTTTTTGATATTAACCTGGAGGAATTATATGAGCAGGGGTATCGTGGAATCATTACCGATTTGGACAATACCCTTGTTGGGGCCAAGGCGCCGCTTGCCACGCCGGAATTGGTCGTTTGGTTCAAAAGAGTGAAGGAGATCGGTTTCCAGCTCATCATCGTATCGAATAATCAGCTCGAGCGCGTATCTAAATTCGCGACGCCGCTGGACATCCAGTATGTGCATGAAGCCCGCAAGCCAAGCAATACTCCGTTTCGCAAAGCAATGAACATGATGGAGCTCACTCCGGAGAAAACGGTTGTTGTCGGCGACCAGATGCTGACCGACGTATACGGCGGGAATCGGCTCGGCTTGTATACGGTTCTGGTTATGCCCATCGCCATCAACGATGAAGGATGGTTTACCCGCCTCGTCAATCGTCGGGTGGAACGCATCGCCTTGACCCGTTTGCGCAAAAAAGGATTATGGATGGAGGAGGAACCGAAATCATGACGTTGCCTACAGGCGGAGATGACATCAAGAAGTGCAGCGGCTGCGGCATACAGCTTCAGAGCGCTGCACAGGACAAGCCGGGCTATTTGCCGGAGAAGGCTTGGGACCGCGATCCGGTGATTTGCCAGCGCTGTTTCCGTATCAAGAATTACAACGAGGCTTCTTCGGTCGCCGTAGACCAGGATGAATTTTTACGGCTGCTTGGACAGATCGGCGGCAAGAATGCGCTGGTCATTCACATCGTGGATCTTTTCGATTTTGAAGGAAGCCTGATTTCAGGGCTGCAGCGGTTTGTCGGCAACAATCCGGTGATTCTGGCGGTTAACAAAACCGATCTTCTGCCGAAGGTGACCAATTGGAACAAGGTTCTGAATTGGGTGCAGAAGCAGTGCAAGGAGCATGGTCTGAGAACGGAAGACATCGTGCTCTGCAGCGCGAAGAAGAACCAAGGCTTTGAGCGGCTGCTGGAGACGGTTGCGCATTACAGGGGCGACCGGGATGTCTATGTAGTCGGCGCCACGAACGTGGGGAAATCCAGCTTGATCAATCGCCTGATCCGCGACTACAGCGATCTGGACCAGGAGCTGACCGTTTCCCGTTATCCCGGAACGACGCTCGATATGGTCAATATTCCGCTGGATGACGGCCGGTATATTATTGATACGCCCGGCATTGTGTACCCATGGCGCTACAGCGAGCTCGTGAGCCGTGAGGATCTGGGGACGGTCATGCCGGAGAATCCGCTGAAGCCGATGGTATATCAGCTGAACGAAGGGCAGACCCTCTTCTTCGGAGGTTTCGGCCGCTTTGATTTTCTGCAAGGGGAGCATCAATCCTTTACTTGCTTCATCAGCGGCCGGCTCGGCATTCATCGGACCAAGCTGGAACGGGCGGATTCGCTATTTGCGGAGCATGCCGGGGAGCTGCTGTCCCCGCCGACCAAGGAACGGCTTGAAGAGCTTCCGGAATGGACGAGACACGAAATTCGTATTCCTAAGGGTGCGCGCCAAGACGTGTTTATCTCGGGACTCGGCTGGATCAAGATCAACGGTGAGCAGGGAGCGCTTGTAGCGGTTCATGTACCTAAAGGTATCAAAGTCTTGTCGCGTCCATCCCTGATATAAGTGATATATCCCAATGGTAACCGTCCGGCTATCATGGGAGAGGCAGAGGAGAAATGAAAGTGAATCCAATGAACGAGCGTGATTATTTGCTCCTTGGCGTAATGGGGGATCCGATCGGCCACTCGAAATCGCCGGCCATGCATGATGCGGCGATTAACGCCCTAGGTTTGTCAGGAGCGTACGTCCCCCTTCATATTCGTCCGCAGGGCCTGGGCGACGCCATCCAGGCCGTCAAAGCACTGGGATTTCGAGGGGTGAACGTAACGATCCCGCACAAGGTGGAAGTCATGAAGTATTTGGACGTCGTCGATGAAGGGGCGCAGCGCATCGGTGCCGTGAACACCATCGTCAATGACAACGGCAAATTGACGGGTTACAATACGGACGGCATCGGATATGTTCGTTCATTAAAGGATGAAGCCTGTCCCGACCTGAAGGGAAAGCGCATCGTTGTCATTGGTGCGGGCGGTGCCGCAAGAGGCATCATCTATGCCCTCATCGGCGAAGGGCCCGAGAAGATATCCATTGTAAATCGGACGTCCGCCAAAGCATTAGCGCTTGCCGAGGAGTGGAGCTCGCTTGCGGACTTGAGAGGGTACGGAGAGGAACAGGCCGGAGAGGCGTTGTCGGATGCCGATGTAATCATTAACACGACCTCGGTGGGCATGTTTCCCCGGGTTTCGGAGCTTCCCATTCCGTCGGAGTCCATACGTGAAGGGACCGTTGTCAGCGATTTGATCTACAATCCGTTGAAGACCGAGCTGCTGCGGCAAGGGGAGCTTCGGCGATGCACCATACACGGCGGGCTTGGAATGTTCATTAATCAAGGTGCCTATGCATTCGAATATTGGACGGGTCTGACGGCACCCGTGCAGGCCATGAAGGAAGCCGTTCTGACCAGCTTCCAATCCGAGTCTTAATATCTTTGTTTATTGATTAATGCTTATGCAAAAGCTACAATATAGCTTTCGACAAGCGCCAGGTTTTAATAATTGAATGTTTAAGGAGTAATGACCAAGCATGTTAACAGGAAAGCAAAAAAGACATTTACGCTCGCTCGCCCATCATCTGGATCCGCTGTTCCAGGTAGGCAAGGGAGGCAGCAACGAGCATCTGATCCGTCACATTTCCGAGGCGATCGAGAAGCGGGAACTCATGAAGGTATCCGTGCTCAACAACTGTCTTGAAGACCCGCGCGAAATCGCCCAGGAGCTTGCTGAAGGAGCCGGAGCCGAGCTGGTGCAGGTGATCGGCAAGACGATCGTGCTTTATAAAGAATCGAAAGACCACAAAACCATCGAACTGCCGTAGGGGGGCCGGACGGCTCCAGCTTAGCGGATATTAATAACTCTCTAATTAGGGGAGGTGAACCCGGATGAAGGTGGGGATAATGGGAGGAACCTTCGATCCCATTCATATCGGGCATATGCTCGCAGCCGAATGCGCGCGGGACGCTTACGATCTGGAAGAGGTGTGGTTTATGCCAAGCCACATCCCGCCGCATAAGGAAGATGCCGGCGTAACGGGCCTGATGAGGCTGGAGATGACCGCTGAAGCCATAGCCGGTCATCCGTCTTTTCGCACGTTGGATTGGGAAGTGAAACGCGGCGGCGTCTCCTACACGGTAGATACGGTCAGAGAGCTGCGCGATGCGTACCCCGAGCATGACTTCTACTTCATTATCGGTGCGGATATGGTTGCGTATCTTCCCAAGTGGAACCGGATCGGCGAACTGGCGGAAATGCTGACTTTTATCGGGCTTAACCGTCCCGGAACCGAACTATCGGTGGATGATCTGCCTGATTTTCTGCAAAAGGCGGTTGTCACGGCCGAGATGCCGCTGATCGAAATCTCCTCCACCATCATTCGGAGCCGGGCGGCATCAGGTTCGTCCATCCGTTATATGGTGCCGGACCGAGTATACGATTATATTGTTAGGAGCGGTATTTATGGACTACAGCCGTGATGAGCTCATAGAAGCCGTATCCTCCCAAATGCCGGCCAAGCGCTGGGAGCATACCAAAGGCGTCATGGAAACCGCGGTCATCCTTGCCGGCAGGTTCGGAGCCGACCCGGTTAAGGCGGACTTGGCCGCCATCCTGCATGATGTGGCCAAATACTGGCCCGTGCAGAAGCTTCATCAGATGATGGTGGAGCATAAGCTCTCCTACGAGCTGCTCCATTATGACAAACAGCTTTGGCATGCTGAAGTCGGGGCATTCGTAGCGGAACACGAATATGGCGTAACGGATGGCGAAGTGCTTGACGCCATTCGGTACCATACGTCGGGGCGCATCGGCATGACGCTCCTTGACAAGGTGGTCTGCCTGGCGGATTATATGGAACCGGGGCGGGATTTCCCCGGCGTGAATAATATTCGCGAACTGGCCAACCATAGCCTTGAAGAGGCGCTTGCAGCCGGTTTTGATTCGACGATTGGATATCTGCTCTCGCGCAGACAAATCATTTTTCCGTTGACGGTGCTAGCCCGCAACGATCTAATTAAGCAATTGGAGGCGAATTCATGACGTTGAAACCGAATGAATTGTTAAATGTGGCAGTAGCTGCCGCTGAAGATAAAAAAGCGATGGATATCGTGGTCCTGGATCTCAGAGGGATTTCCCTGATCGCCGACTATTTTGTCATTTGCCACGGTAACTCGGATACCCAGGTTCAAGCGATCGCAACCGAGGTCCGCAAACGGGCTCACGACGAGGGCGTGGCATTGCGCGGACTGGAAGGAATGGATGCTGCCCGTTGGGTGCTGATGGACCTTGGCGACGTGATCGTTCATATTTTTCACCGCGATGAGCGGGAATACTACAACATCGAGCGTCTGTGGTCGGATGCCAAAGTGGTGGAGAACGTATGAGTCTGATTGCCGGCACATTAACGAAACTCGTTGTATCCAGGGAAGTGTCCCCTTACGGTTATTTTCTGGATGGCGGAGATCGGGATGTGCTTCTTCACTATTCGGAGCTTACGGGTAAAATCGAGCCGGGGGATACGATAGAGGTCTTTATATTCTTCGATACGGAAGACCGCCTGGCCGCAACGATGAAGAAGCCGTACCTAACGCTGGGCGAAACGGCGAAGCTTGAAGTGGCTGACGTCCATCCGCGCCTCGGCTGTTTCCTTGAGATGGGACTTGGCAGGCAGCTGTTGCTTCCGATCCGGGAATTGCCGGAGATGCGGGAGCTTCACCCGCAAGTGGGAGACCACGTGTTTGTGATCATGGAGCATGATAAGCAAGGCCGGCTGCGAGCGAAACTCGCCGGGGAACAAGAGCTAGCTCCGCTTGCGTTCCATGCGCCGGATTCGTGGAAAGGCCAATGGTTTACTGCCCTGGTGTATAAACCGCTCCAGATGGGCACGTTTGTCATCATCGACGGCGGCGTGGTCGGCTTCGGCGCGATCGGCATGATCCATTCCTCGGAACGGACGCGGATGCTGCGTCTTGGCGAAGAGGTAAAGGTTCGGGTCAGCCATATCCGGGAGGATGGCAGGGTCAACCTGTCCATGGTTCCGCAAAAAGAGATCGGACGGACCGATGATGCAGACCGGCTGCTGGCTTTTCTGAAGGAGCGTCCCGGCCATGCGATGCCGTATTCGGATGAAACGCCGCCCGACATCATCAAGCAGCGTTTCGGCATCAGCAAATCCGCCTTTAAACGCGCCCTTGGCAAGCTGATGAAGGAAGGCCTGGTTACGCAGAAGGATAGCTGGACTTATATGGTCAAAAAAGAGGAGAACTCCGGTTCAAACGAATAACCCGGCAACGCAGGGGAAGCTTCTAAGAAAGTGGTGTCATCATGTTGTCTTACCGCAAGTTTGCTTACGTATATGATCAACTCATGGAAGACATGCCGTACCCGGACTGGATCCGCTTTGCGAGAACCGCCTGGGAGAAGCACGGAATGCCAAAAAGCGTCGTCGAGCTCGGATGCGGGACAGGCAGCATCACCATACCGCTCGTCAACTCCGGTTTTGAAGTAACGGGGATTGACCTGTCAGCGGATATGCTGTCGGTTGCCAGGCGCAAGCTGGAGGGCACGCCTCAGGGACATCGCTTGTTCCGGGAAGGGAGCGTCCGCTGGGTGCAGCAGGACATGCGTTCCTGGGAGCTGCCCGAGCAGGTGGATTCCGTCATTTCATTTTGTGATTGTGTGAACTACCTGCTGGAGGAGAAGGACATCCGCTCCGCTTTTGCAAGGACCTACAACGGTCTCAAGGAAGGCGGCACGTTCCTGTTTGACGTGCATCACCCCAATACGCTGCTGCGATACGACGAAGAGCAGCCATTTGTTCTGGATGAACGGGAAGTGTCCTATATATGGACATGCGACCTGGACGAACGCAGGATGGAGATTGAACACCATCTCTCCATTTTTGCACGGGATGACCAAGACCGAACGATCTACCGCCGCTTTGAAGAAACGCATGTCCAGCGGGGATACGACCCGGAATGGATGAAGGTTGAGCTGATTAAGGCCGGATTCCGGGACGTGAAATGCTATGCCGATTTTGAGTGGACGGAAGCGGGTCAGGATGCATCCAGGCTGTTCTACGTTGCCGTAAAATAAACGAATACCCTATGAGAAGGCACGCTTCTTCGTCTATTCAGGACGGAGGAGGTGCCTTTTTTGGTTATATAAGAGTGCCTAAACTTCGAGTCCGGGCCTCTTCAAAAATCGCTATGGATGCGACGGCTCATCGCGGTCTTTCTCAAGGGAAACACGTCGATGGACACTGTGCTTGTATCAACGGGAGCTGCATTATATTCAAAGACATTTCTTTTCGGCTTTATTTGACTGTGGTTAAGGTTCATGGGAAGGGATATGGGTTTGCTTTCGGTACTGTGCTACGATGGGGGATAGATAGGATCATCAGATATGAGAGCGCTATCTTTCGGGAGGCTTTTAACCATCCGGAACGCACTGAATGACATCATATGAGTTCAACGTTGGTCAAATGATGCATAAGCTAATAAATTTGGTCGAGAGAGGATGAATGATTATGAAACTGTCCGTATTTACGGTCGCCACCCCTGATTTACTGCCGGAGGAATTGGCCCAAGCGGCGGCGGATGCCGGTATCGAAGGGATCGAGTGGCGCTTCAAGGAGATTCCGGAAGAGGCTGCCGGAGAGAAGCCTTCCTTCTGGCGGCATAACCGCTGCTCCATCGATCCAAACGGCACGCAGGAAGATTGGCTCAGATTTAAGCAAGCAGCCGACAAGCATGGCCGGCGCAGTCTTGCGGTCGTTCCTTATCTGACCTGCGGCGACGTGGAAGCGACGGAGAAGGTCATGCAAGCGGCCAAGCTGGTCGGAGCCTCTTTCATTCGCGTTGGGATTCCGGGATATGACCGAACGCGCAATTACAACGAGCTGTACGACCAGGCGGTCCGTTACCTCCATGAGGTGCAGGATCTCGCTGCCGCTTACGGGGTTAAAGCCGTGGTGGAAACCCATCATCTTACGATCACTCCGAGCGCCGGACTGACGCACCGGCTCGTATCCCACTTCAATCCGCAGCATATCGGCGTGCTGTATGATCCGGGCAACATGGTCCATGAAGGTTACGAGAACTACCGGATGGGCTTGGAGCTTCTCGGTCCCTACCTGGCTCATGTCCATGTGAAGAACGGGGGATATCGAAAAACGCCTTCGAAGGATGGAAGCTCGGCATCCTGGTCCGGAGAATGGGTCTCGCTTGACCAAGGGGCCGTCCCATGGAAGCAGGTCATACAGGATTTGCAGTCGGTCGGCTATGAAGGTTACTACGGAATCGAGGATTTTAGCGGGACGTTTGAATCCAGGGAGTTGCTGCTTCGTTTTGCCGAGCAGATGAACATGTGGGCAGACCATAAACAAAGCGTATAGGACACTTATGAAGGAGGCGATAGATATGGAACAGGTAAGAGTAGGGGTTATCGGACTGGGGATGGGTTTTTCGCATGCCAAATCGCTTGCCGCGGGGCGGATTGCGGGGGCGCGGCTTAGCGCCATATGCGACCTCAACCCGGCCAAGCAGGAAGAAGCGAGGGCTACGCTCCCTTCGGACGTGAAAATTTGGAGTGACACGGACGCTATGATCTCTTCGGGAGAGATCGATGCGGTGATTATCGCAACGCCCCATTATGCCCATCCTCAAGTGGCCATCGCGTGTCTGAACAAAGGACTCCACGTCCTGATTGAGAAGCCGGCGGGCGTGTATACGAAGCAGGTGCGGGAAATGAACCGCGCGGCCGAAGCCAGCGGCAAAGTGTTCTCGATCATGTACAATCAGCGCTGCAATCCGCTGTATAAAAAGCTTAGAGAGCTCATCGCGGCCGGCGAGCTCGGCGAAGTGCGGCGAATGAATTGGATCGTCACGAATTGGTACCGCTCACAGAGTTATTACGATTCAGGCGGATGGCGCGCGACTTGGGCGGGAGAAGGCGGAGGCGTCCTGATTAACCAATCTCCGCACCAGCTGGATCTGTGGCAGTGGACAACCGGCATGATGCCGAAAAGAATCCGCGCATTTTGTTCGTTCGGCAAGTACCGGAACATTGAAGTGGAAGACGACGTGACGGCTTATGCGGAATACGAGAACGGCGCCACGGCCGTCTTCATTACGACAACGGGGGAAGCGCCGGGCACGAATCGGTATGAAGTGACGGGAGACCGCGGTAAAATCGTCATCGAGGACGGCAAGCTTACCTTCTGGCGTCTCCGGGTGCCTGAACCGGAGTTCAATCATCAGTATACCGGGGGCTTCGGCGAACCGGAATGCTGGAAATGCGAGGTGCCGATTTCGGGGGACAATCCGCAGCATAACGGCATCATCCAGAACTTTGCGGACGCCATTTTGCACGGAACGCCATTGATTGCGCCGGGCGAAGAGGGAATCCACGGATTGACCCTGTCCAATGCCATGCATTTGTCCACCTGGACCGACAATTGGGTCGACCTGCCGTTGGACGAAGATCTGTATTACGAGATGCTGCAAGAACGGATAGCGAATTCGTCCACCCGGAAAACGGTCAAGGAGATCGGGCCGGTGGATATGAGCAAGACGTTTGGCGCTTATTAAATTACAATCGGGGAGGCTCTTGGTATGGACCGCAGCAATGGAATGCTCTATGCGCCGGTGGGCAAGGCCCAGCCGGTGTGCAAGCCCGGAGAATTTATTTTTGCAGCCATGTCGCTGGAGCATGGCCATATATACGGCATGTGCAACGGCTTGATTGAGGCCGGGGCGACGCTGAAGTGGGTGTATGACTCAGACCCCGCCAAGGTTGCTGCTTTTTGCAAGGCATACCCGGAGGTTGCCGTGGCTTCCTCCGAGGCCCAGGTGCTGGAAGATACCGAAGTTCAACTGGTGGCGGCTGCCGCCATTCCTTCGGAGAGATGCGAGCTTGGCCTGAAGGTCATGTCGCACGGCAAGGATTATTTCACGGATAAAACGCCGTTCACCACGCTGGAGCAGGTGAACGCTGCACGCGCGAAAGCCGCGGAGACGGGCAAGAAATACATGGTCTATTACAGTGAACGGCTGCATGTGGAGAGTGCCGTCCATGCCGGGAAGCTGATTCAGGACGGGGCGATCGGGCGAGTGGTGCAAGTGATGGGAACCGGACCGCACCGTTTGAATGCGTCCTCCCGCCCGGACTGGTTTTTCCGTCATCAACAGTACGGGGGCATCCTGTGTGACATCGGCTCCCACCAGATCGAACAATTTTTGTTTTATGCGGGATGCCGCGATGCCAAGGTGCTCAGCAGCAAGGTGGGCAATTATGCGAATCCGGAATACCCCGAGCTGGAGGATTTCGGAGATGCAACGCTGGTGGGAGACAATGGAGCCACCAATTATTTCCGCGTCGATTGGCTGACGCCCGGAGGACTTGGCACTTGGGGAGATGGCAGAACCTTTATTCTGGGAACGGAAGGATACATCGAGCTTCGCAAATACATCGATATCGCAAGGCATCCGCAGGGGGATCATCTGTACTTGGTTAACGGTGAAGGAGAGTTTCATATGGAACTCCAGGGGAAAGTGGGCTATCCGTTTTTCGGGGAGCTTATCCTGGACTGCCTGGAACGCACGGAACATGCCATGTCCCAGGAGCATGCCTTCAAGGCCGGAGAATTGTGCGTGATTGCCCAAAATGAAGCCGTGCGTATTCCCTAAAATCATTTATAATAGAGAAAACCCCGTTACGTTGAGGGTTGGGGGTTAGACGACTCCAAAATCGCTAAAGGGGCGATTCTCTAAATGACCTCATCTGTCGATATGATGCCAGGCTTTGACCGCATGCAGCTTCAAGCGCCGTTCGATCTGACCTACTACAATGAACAGCCGCTGTCGGGAGGGCGGTTTCACTCGCATGCTTTTTATGAAATTTATTATTTCCATGAGGGACGCTGCACGTATTTGATCGGCGATTCCGTGTTCACCCTGAAACCGGGGGATCTGCTCCTGATGAACGGGCTTACGCTGCACTGTCCGAACGTTGAACCCGATTCCAGATATGTCAGGAGCATTTTGCATTTTGATCCGGCCTGGGTCTGCAGGGGGCTTTCGGAGACGGCCAAATCGATATTGCTGGACCCCTTCGAAACGCTGCGGAATCATCGCATGACGCTGACGGGGGAGAACCGGGAAGAATTCGAAGGGATGCTGGCCGATATACACCGCCTGTCGTCCTCCACGGCCGGCTTTCGCCAGGAGCGGATGACCCTTCGAATCCAGGAGATGATGTACGTCATCGCCGATTGGTGCCAGGCCGCCGTGCAGGATCACGACTCGATCTCGGAGAAGGAGCGGCATGTCCAGCATGTCGTCTCGTTTGTCGAGGAAAATTATATGCTGGATTTGACGCTGGAGGGAATCGCCCGCGACATGCATATCACGAAACACTACTTATCCTCCTTATTCAAGGAAGTGACCGGAACGACGGTGTTCAAATATGTGTATCACCGGCGGATCAACCAGGCCAAAATCATGCTTAGGCTCCACCCCCATCTGAGCATAACGGAGATCAGCCAGGCGTCCGGTTTCAAGCATTTGGCCCATTTCAGCCGGATGTTCAAGGCCATGGTCGGGACCACGCCGGAACATTACCGCAGAAGCGGAGAAGAGCTTTCGTTGACTTGACCGCGCTTTTTGGGTATAATAGCCACATTAAAACGGTAATATGAACGCGATGATGAGGATCAATCGTTCCAATTTCGATCATGCAGAGAGCCGGTGTCTGGTGAAAACCGGTTGACGATAGGGATGAACTCGCCTCGGAGCAATGGTGTTAACCCGGCCGTCGGAGGGCTGTATTCCGGCAGAATCGGCCGATGAAGCATCGTCGTCTTATCCGCGATAAGGATGCAAAGGGAGCGAAAGGCAAAGCATGCCTTTGGCTAACTAGGGTGGTACCACGGGAATCAAACCTCTCGTCCCTAGCGATCAACGCTATGGATGATGAGGTTTTTTTGTTTTTTTGGGCAATGGCGCAGGCCTTGCCTCTCGACTGTGAAGGAGGAGCAATGAAGTATGACGGACAATCAACCAACCGGCCACGGCTACCAGCCGCAGGCCATCGAACCGAAGTGGCAGCAATACTGGGATGAGAACAAAACCTTTAAAACGGAAGATTCCTCGTCCAAACCGAAATTTTACGCGCTGGATATGTTTCCGTACCCATCGGGCGCAGGCCTGCACGTAGGTCACCCGGAGGGATACACGGCAACGGACATCGTGTCCCGCTACAAGCGGATGCGCGGATACAACGTGCTTCATCCGATGGGATGGGACGCCTTCGGCCTGCCGGCAGAGCAGTATGCGATGGACACGGGCAAACATCCTCGGGAGTTCACCGTGCAGAATATCGATACGTTCCGCCGCCAGATCAAATCCCTCGGGTTCTCGTATGACTGGGACCGCGAGATCAGCACCACCGATCCGGAATATTACAAATGGACGCAGTGGATCTTTATCCAGCTCTATAAACGCGGCTTGGCCTATGTGGCCGAGGTTCCGGTGAACTGGTGCGAAGCGCTCGGCACCGTGCTGGCGAACGAGGAGGTCATCGACGGCAAGAGCGAACGCGGAGGCCATCCGGTCGTACGCAAGCCGATGCGCCAATGGATCCTGCGCATTACCGAATATGCGGATCGCCTGCTGGAGGATCTGGACGAGCTGGACTGGAGCGAAAGCTTGAAGGATATGCAGCGCAACTGGATCGGCAAATCCACGGGCGCCGAGGTCCGTTTTGACATCGAAGGGTATGATGGTCATCTGGAGGTGTTCACCACTCGTCCGGATACGCTGTTCGGGGCAAGCTACTGCGTCCTGGCACCGGAGCATGACCTCGTGGACAAAATTGCGACAGCCGATCAGCGCGAAGCGGTGAAGGCTTATCAGGATCAGGCAGCACGTAAAAGCGACCTGGAGCGGACGGATCTGGCCAAGGATAAAACCGGCGTATTCACGGGCGCGTATGCCGTCAATCCGGTAAACGGCGCCAAGGTACCGATCTGGATCGCGGATTACGTGCTTGCCGGCTACGGCACCGGTGCCATTATGGCGGTTCCGGGACATGACAGCCGGGACTGGGAGTTTGCGAAGCAATTCGGTCTTCCGATCATTGAAGTCGTTCAAGGCGGAAACGTCGAGGAGGAAGCATATACCGGCACCGGCGCGCACGTGAATTCCGGCTTCCTGAACGGGCTGGATAATGAAGAGGCTATTCAGGCGATGAATGAATGGCTGGAGAAAGAGGGCAAGGGCAAGAAGAAGGTAACCTACCGTCTGCGCGACTGGCTGTTCAGCCGTCAACGCTATTGGGGCGAGCCGATTCCGATTCTGCATCTGGAAGACGGAACGATGAAGACCGTGCCGGAAGATCAGCTTCCATTGCTTCTGCCGGATGTAGACCAGATTAAACCGTCCGGAACCGGCGAATCGCCGCTGGCCAACGTGACGGAGTGGGTGGAGACGGTTGATCCCGAAACGGGCATGAAAGCCCGCCGCGAAACCAATACGATGCCGCAATGGGCCGGCAGCTGCTGGTACTACCTGCGTTACATCGATCCGGATAACCATAACGAACTGTGCTCCAAGGAGAAACAGAAGGAATGGCTGCCTGTTGACCTGTACATCGGCGGCGTGGAGCATGCTGTGCTGCACTTGCTGTATGCGCGCTTCTGGCACAAAGTATTGTATGACCTGGGCGTCGTCGATACGAAGGAGCCTTTCCAGAAGCTGGTCAATCAGGGCATGATCCTGGGGAACAACAATGAGAAAATGAGTAAATCCCGCGGCAACGTCATCAATCCGGACGATATCGTGAACGAGTATGGCGCTGACACGCTGCGCGTATACGAAATGTTCATGGGGCCGCTGGAAGCGACGAAGCCATGGAACACCAACGGCGTTGAAGGAACGCACCGCTTCCTTTCCCGCGTATGGCGTCTGTTCATCGGAGACGACGGTCAATTGAATCCTAAAATCGTGGATGGCGAGGGTACGGACGAATTCAAACGCACGCTGCACAAAACGATTAAGAAAGTGACCGACGACTTTGAGCATCTGCGCTTTAACACAGCGATCAGCCAGTTGATGATATTCATCAACGAGGGGTACAAGAGCGAAGTGCTTCCTCGCAAGGCGATGGAGAACTTCGTCCAACTGCTTTCCCCGCTTGCCCCTCACCTGGCTGAAGAGCTGTGGAGCCGTTTAGGCTACACGGAGAGCGTAACTTACGTGCCATGGCCTGAGTTTGACGAGGCTTGGACCGTAGAGGCAGAAGTCGAGATCGTGGTGCAAGTCAACGGCAAAATCGTGGAACGCGCCAAAATCGCGAAAGACATGGACCAAGAAGCCATGCAACAACATAGCCTCTCCCTTCCAAATGTCAAGCAGGCGCTGGAAGGCAAGAGTATTCGCAAAATCATTGCCGTACCGGGTAAACTGGTCAATATCGTGGCCGGTTAATCGTAAAACCGAAGGCAGCATCCAGTTTGGCCAAATCCTCCTCATACTTGTCGTGTGTGGTTTGGATCAATTGGTAGAACAACCCGTTCAGGTTCGATTCCAGCAGTGCCAGAGCCTGGGCCGTGATGCCTCCGGGAACCGCCACCCGCTTTTGCAGCTCTTCGGGGGAGAAGCCCTCCTCCGTTAGCAGCTTGCCGGTGCCAAGCAGCATTTCGCCGGCTAGTGCATTGAGGGACCTGCGGTCGATTCCGGTCATTTCAACGGCAGCGTCGATCCATTTTTCCATGAATAAACTTAAAAAAGCAGGCCCGCAGCTGGAGAAATCGGAAGTGATTCGCGTGTGCGATTCCAGTATATTGAGCGGCCTGCTGATATAAGACAGGAGGCTTTCTATAAGCTGCCTGTCTTCTTCTTTTATTCGGGAACCATACATGCATAACGATGCTCCGCCTCCGGTGATGTTAGTGATGCTCGGTATGATTTTCGCTACCTTGCAGGGCAGCGATGATTCCAGATGGATCAGTTGGACCGGACTTGTGATGGATATGGCGATTTGCTGGGTTTCGAGCCGATCCTTGATTTCGCCGATGACCGCTTTGAATTCCAACGGCTTGATACATAAAAATAGCAGGTCGCTTTGAGAAGCCGTCTCCGTGTTACAGCTGCATACCGTCAGACCGGGATGACGTTTTGCCAGCTGCAGCGGCTTTTCTGGGCTTCGGTTGCTGACCCGAATCTGCTCAGGCAGGAGTGCGCCCGATTGAATGAAGGCATCGATCAACAGACTACCCATGCTGCCCGTACCGATAAAACCGACCTTCATGTGTATGTTCCCTCCTTTCGCGCTTTACGGCAGAAATGTACCGTCCTTACGTCTAATGTATGCGGGGAAGATGCCGATTCATGACGGTTTTTCATGCGATTCCGGTGGGGAAGCCGAAGATTATTCCAGAGTTTGTACGAATTGAACTTTGAAGTTAAGGAGAGGTCTTGGATGAAACGGATATCTTTAGGTTGGAGTCTTGCCGCAACGCTTGCGGGCTGCGGACTCATCTTGTTTGCCGGCGGTACGGAACAGGGAATCGAGGGCTGGCAGCCGTTAAACGAACAGCTGGAGCAAGTCATGACCATGGAGGAGAGCGCCAGTGCGAAGGCGCTTGCTTCCGATTCCCGGGATAAGGATGCGGGAGGGGCTGCAGCCCCTGCTGACGCTCGAACGGATTCTGCTGATGCTGCAAAGACCGCTCAGGGTGGACAAGGCGAGCCCGCTACGAACGCGAAGGAACCGGTGCCAAGTCTGGACTCGGCTGCTGCGGCCGGGAACGGCCAAGGAGCGGAAGCCTCACCATCTTCAGCTTCTGATCAGGCAGCCGTTTCGCCGGCTTCATCCCCGCCGGAGGCTGTCGGTCAACCGGTCTCTGCCAATGAACCTCCAGCGCTGCCGCCGTCCATTCCGGATCCGTCCGGATTGATCAATGTGAATACGGCGGATGCAGCCACGCTGATGGAGCTGCCCGGCATTGGCGAGGCCAAGGCCAAGGCGATTATCGATTACCGGAATCAGTTCGGCCCGTTTCGAACTCAGGCCGACTTGATGAACGTAAAGGGCATCGGGCCCAAAATGCTGGAGAAGATGAAGCCTTACGTAGGACTTTAGCTATGTGCTACAATAAAGGAGATATTGACAAGGAACAGGTGACAGATGATGAGTGCAGATCAACGTAAAGATTGGGATACTTATTTCATGGATATTGCCTTTATGGTATCTACCCGTTCTCAATGCCCTCGGCGTCATGTGGGAGCGGTGCTGGTGCAGGGCAAGAAGCTGCTCGGGACGGCTTATAACGGCGCGCCGATGGGGGTGCCGGATTGCTCGGAAGCAGGTTGTATGATCGCGGAGGATTATGAATTGGTCGTGCAGGACGGCAAGGAAAGCATGGTGAAGAAGCAGCGCTGCATCCGCACGATTCATGCCGAGCAGAATCTGCTGCTGTTCACGGACCGGATCGACAGGGAGGGTAGTACGGTGTACGTGACAGACGAGCCTTGCTGGACCTGTGCGAACATGCTTGCCAACAGCGGCATTGTCGAGGTTGTGTTCCATCGTCCTTATCCCAAGGACTCCGGCAAGGTGTCCCGCATGATGGAACAGAAGGGGATTTCGTTTCGGCAGCTTGAAGCATACGAGCCGCCGCGCGAAACTTTGATGACGGTAGCGGAATAAATCATGCATTGACGATTGCGAATGATAGGAATAGAAAGTTATGGAGGAAGAACCTTTGACTGCGATTTGCAGGCAAGGGTTCTTTTTTTTATTTCGTCAAGAAGGGGATACATTCAATGATGAAACGAAGGCCATTACTTGTGTTTACCGTGTTATGGGTGATCGGCAGCGGTGCTGCATGCCTGTATGACGGATGGAAGCTCGCCGTGATTGCGGTCGGTCTAATTCTTCTATTATTAGCTGTATGCCAGTGGGTGGGCGCAGGGCGCCTGTTTACGATCTGCATGCTGTTCTCATTGTGCGTATCGGGCTCGTACTGGGAATGGCATGATGCGGCGAATGTAAGTGATCTCGAGTCGGTCCTTGCAGCGGAAGAGTCGACTGAACCCATTCCTGTTACTGCGTTCGGGGTGATTTCTTCTCCTGTCGAGGTGGATGGCGACCGGGCTGATTTCCAGGTAACCTTGCAGCGGGCTGATCTGATCCAATCCAATCACCCGGTTGTGCAAAAACAAGCCGATCCGAATGACAGCATGATGCTGAATACAGACGATATCGTTATGGTCCAAGTAAAACTGCTGGATAAAACGGAGCTGGAGATTGTGAACCAATGGCAGCGCGGGGACCGCATACAGCTGAGCGGGGAAATGCAAAGGCCTGGAGTGGCCCGCAATTTTGGCGGGTTTGATTACCTTCAGTATTTGCGTACTCAGAAGATTCATTGGATCGTCAAAGTGAAGGGCTCGGACCAAGCGGTGATCGAACCGCCAGACAGCTGGAAATTAAGCCATGTTCTCAGATGGAATGATGCCCTTCGCGACAAGCTTGGAAGCAAGCTGGATCAATTGTACGGCGGCATCCATGCGGGGTATATGAAGGGACTCGTCATTGGCAATCAGGATGACTTGGATCCCGATACATTCATGGAGTTCTCGCGTTTGGGATTGACTCATATTCTTGCGATATCGGGCATGCATGTGGCCGTGGTTGTAGGATGCCTGCTATTCGTATGCACAACCCTTCGAATGACGAGGGAGGCCTCGCTGACTGTGGTGATGTGGCTGATTCCCGTATATGTCCTGCTGACCGGGGCGAGTCCTTCCATCGTGCGCGCGGGCATCATGGGAATGATCGGTTTGTATGCTGCGCGGCGGCGGCTTTTGAAGGATGGGCTGCATATCCTCAGCGTGGCCGCGCTTGCCATGCTGGTGTGGAATCCGTATTTTCTCGTGAACGTCAGCTTTCAGCTGTCCTTCATCGTGACGGCGGGTTTGATGATATTCGTGCCCAAGCTGATGCCGCTGCTGGCATTCTTGCCCCGCTGGCTGGGGGGAACCGTCGGCATAACGGTCGTGGCGCAGCTGATTTCCTTTCCGCTCACCATCTATTACTTCAACCAGGTCTCGCTTATTTCCGTTTTCGCCAATCTGATCCTCGTTCCGGTCATTAGCCTGGTCGTTCTGCCTTTAGGCATGGTGTCTCTGTTGATGGGATGGGTATGGATGCGCGGGGCGGGCTGGCTGGCCGCCGTGACCGAATGGTTAAACCATATCACGTTCCGGATCGTTGAATGGATGAATGGTTCCTCGGTTTTTATGACATTGTGGCCGTCTCCGTCGTTAGCCTGGATACTGTGTTATTTCGTTGTCCTGTATGCTTTGCTGTCCATCCTGAACAAGAGATTCAAGAATCCCGAGGGTGGGCAGAACGGTTCGAATGATACGGAGCCATTGGACGGACGCCCGCCATGGGGCGGTAGAGCAGACTTGTCCGGCGTGGACACGCTGCCGATCGTGGGTCGATTGGCCGGTGCTTTGCGATGGAGAGGCTTCCTTCGTGCCAGTCATCATATCGAACGGTATGCCCCCGGAGCTGCGATAGCCCTGCTGACCGGGATTTTGATTGTTCTGCTGTACAGCGGCTATCAGTCGCCGTCTACGCAAGGGGCGGGACTGGTGCAATTCCTGGATGTGGGACAGGGAGATTCGATATTGGTCACAACGCCTTCGGGCAAGCATGTTCTCATTGACGGTGGCGGGACGGTGAATTTTCGCAAGGAGAAGGATGCCTGGAAGGAAAGGAAAGCTCCGTACGAGGTAGGAGCGAAAGTGGTGGTGCCTTTGTTGAAAAAACGGGGCGTGCACCAGCTTGAAGCCGTCATCATGACCCACGGGGATCAGGACCACATAGGGGGACTCCTGGCTGTTTTGCAGGAAATCCCCGTGAAATCCGTCGTGTTTAACGGGACCTTGACCGAATCCGCTTCCTTCCGGAAGCTGATGTTATCCGCGGTTGAACAGCGCATTCCCGTATATCGGGCAGGAGCGGAATCCGAATGGAAACTTGACGGTCACACGGAGATCCGATTTTTATCCCCTCTTTTCCCAGAAAGTGGAGAAGTCATCAAAGCATTACCGTTGATTAAGGAGCAAAATCATGCTTCACTAGTATTTGTCCTTCAGATGAACGGCAGCCGCGTCTTATTTACGGGGGATACGGATCAAGCAGCCGAACGGAAAATACTGCAGCACCTGGAGGGGCAATCCCAAGATGACGCAGCCTCACGGCTTGCTGCCGAAGACCGGATCGACGTCATGAAGGTGGCCCATCACGGAAGCAAGACATCCACATCCGCGCCATGGCTGAATGCATGGAAGCCGACGGCTGCGGTAATTTCTGCCGGCGTCAACAATATGTACGGTCACCCTCATCCGGACGTGGTCGGCCGGTTGGAACGTTTTCAATCCATCATCTATCAAACCAATCTTCATGGCGAAATCCAGATGAGGATCAAGAACGGGCATATTGAGACGCGAACGAAGATTCCATGAAGACGACCGCTGTTCCTGGGACCGGGTTTCGTAGTATGATCTTTATAGGAAAATGCAGCGGATGACTATAATCTTTATATTTGGTATAGTTAGATGAAGTTTCCTGAAAAAATTAATAGGTTACATACTGCAACATTTTTTAATTCTATCCGTCTGTATGTATGCAGGGAGAGGGGGATCCACTGTGGTGGAGCAGGGACTCATAAGAGCCGCTCAATCGGGCGATCGCGACGCTCTAATCACCCTATTGCGAGAAATTGAGCAACATGTTTACCGAACTGCTTATTACATTTTAAACAATGAACAGGATGCCATGGATGCAGCCCAGGAAGCACTGATACGCGTATATACGAAGATCAACTCCTATGAGGAGAAAGCCCAGTTCAAGACTTGGGTCCAGCGGATCGTTACCAACATATGCATCGATAAATTCCGCAGAACGAAGCCGACGGTTTCCATCGATGAGCATGACATGGTGTTTCGGGATCATCTCGACGTGGAAAGGGAAGTGATGTCGGGCTATCTGGCCCAGGATATCCAGGAGGCCATTAACCAACTGCCGGATCATCATCGCACGGTCATTGTCTTAAGGTATTTGCAGGACCTGTCCTACAACGAAATCGCTGATTGTCTGAACCTTCCGCTCAATACGGTGAAATCCTATTTGTTCAGGGCCAGGCAGCAGCTGCAGAATATGCTCCAAGAGCATCAGAAAGGTGGTGTATCAGGATGAATTGCCAAGAGGTGGTGGAACGCATGCACCGCTATTTGGACCGGGATCTTACTTCCGATGAGACGGCCCAAATGTATCAGCATATTGCCGTGTGTCCCGAGTGTGCGGAGACCTTTAACATATTAAAGTCATTAAACAGAGAGCTTGAAGATCTTCCGGCCGTTACCCCGCCTGTCAGTCTGGTAGACGCTATCATGCCTAAACTGGATGCCATCGACCGTGATCGCGAGAGCCTTGTCGCACCTCCGGCCGTGAAAAGCCAGGAGCCTGCCGAAATGATGCCGGACATTCGGCGTCCGCGGCGTGCGGGCAGCTGGTGGAGCACGGTTGGCGGAAGAACGGCGATCGGGGCTGCCGCCGCTGTACTTATTCTCGGCGTCGCTATTTTTAATTATGAACCGAAGATGTTATCCGATGCGGAGATTCCGTATGAAGAGGCGAGCACGACCAGCGCGGGAGCGAATGAGGATTCGGCCGAGACGGAGATTCAGGATATGGTTCAGCCGTTTGCCGCCGATGGCGGCGCGGAGACTGGCGGTACGGCGAACGAGGGGAGCGATCCTTCCGCAGGTTTGCGGAGTTCGCCGCCGGAATCGTCGGAATCCGATCCGAATCCGGGCCCGAACGACGAATCAAAGGAGAAGACAGAGCCATCGGATGGGGCTAAAGACACCAGGGAAGATGCAGCAGTCCCCGATGCTCCGGTTCAGAAGAACAATGATGGGGAGCCTCAAGCGCCAGACCAACCTGCAACAAGCAGCAATGAGGTACCCAAAAAAAATGACGCAAGCCCTTCGAACCCTCCGGCCGACGAGCCTGGGCAGAACTCGGAGAGCATGAGCATCCAGACTTCGCCTAATGAAGCAATGGACGTCCAAACCGAGATGGTGCCGCCGATCAGCGACCCTGCCGGCGATGCAGGCGCTGGAAGCACGGAATCTTCCGACCGTTCCACCGGATCGTACCAAGGGCTGGCGATGGTGCCGGAACAATGGCCGTCCCCGGATGGTCTGTACAGGGCCTCCCTGGAGGCAGAATATCTGGTGATCTATCGCCTGCCGTCGGGAGACCAGACTTCAGCTGAAGCGGTCGAAACGGTCGAGAGGATTCCGCTTGGCGGAAGCTGGGTATCCGGTCAATGGTCCGAGGACGGCTTAACGTTCAAGTACAAGGTACAGACGAACAAAGAGCTGGTTGAATCCGTCTACTCCATAGAGAAGGCTCAGCCGCCGGCGTCTGCGGGTCAGAAGCAGCCTAAACCATAGAATTATACAGATATAAATACATTCGGCGCACCAATGCCGGGAGATATGAATACAATATATTAGAGAGAGCATTATACCAACTACCGTCGTATGACCGGCGGCGAGGTGTTTCTAGAGCATGCTTGCCGGCGTTTATATAGATGTGTTGGGACGAAGGGACCTTGCCGCTGCCTACAGCCGAGGTCTCTTTGTTTTCGCGTGGGCGATTTCGTTTTTTATGTTGGACGTCTATCGCATTCGGGCACTGTTTTTTGGTATAGTGTACAGAGTAGAAAGGGGGGACGCCGATGGATGCCAAAGCGGCGGCCAAGGCGGTCAAGCAGGGAGACGTGTCTTCCGTCTATTTGCTGTACGGCAGCGAGAAATTCCAGATGAAGGAGTTCGCCGAATTTCTGGAAGCCCAGCTGATCCCGAAAGAAGACCGGGATTTTGCGCTGGTTCACATGGATTTAGGGGAAGTTCCGATACAAACCGTGGTAGAGGAAGCCGAGACGGTTCCTTTTATGGTTCAGAAAAAACTGATATTCGTCCGGGATACGGCTTTTTTTACGGCTGCAAAAGATAACGGGAAAGTGGATCATCGTCCAGAGGCTTTGCTGGATTATTTGACCAATCCCGCAGATTATAGCGTGATTGTCTTTATGGTGGGGCAGGAAAAGCTGGATGAGCGCAAGAAGGTAGTCAAGGCGGTCAAGAAGTCGGGGGTTGCCCTCTCCTTCATGCCTTTGGGCGGGGACGAACTTCTTCGCTGGGTGGACCAGCAGGTGAAGAAAGGCGGCTGCACGCTGCGCGCAGGCGCGGCGGAAGCGCTTGTTCGGAATGCGGGAACCAGTCTTCAGGCTTTATCGGGTGAAATCGAGAAGCTGTGTTTGTATGCGGGAGCCGACGGAGCCATTGATGTTGCAACCGTGGATATGCTGGTGGCGCGCAGCACGGAACAGAATGTGTTTGCGCTCGTGGAGGATATCGCCAATCTCCGATTGGACAAGGCGCTCGGGATCTATTATGAGCTGCTGAAGCAGCGTGAGGAGCCCATCAAGATTGCGGCCCTGATTACCAGACAGTTCCGAATCATTCTTCAGGTGAAGACGTTATCCACCCAGAGCTACTCGCAGCAGCAGATTGCTTCCCAAATCGGGGTGCATCCTTATGCGGTGAAGATTGCTGGCGAGCAGGCCCGCAAGTTTCAGACGGCACGTCTTGAAGGCATATTGAACCATCTCGCCAATCTGGATTACCAGATGAAGACCGGGGCCGTGGATAAGGTGCTCGGAATCGAGTTGTTTCTGCTGCGGCTTGGTGCGTAAGCGAACCGAAATAAGTCAAGAGCGTACGGGGACGCGCGAGCGGACGTACGTTCTTTTTCATCTAGAGATCAGAAAGTATGACCTGCAGAGCTAAACCAAGTTGACCCCGCATGAAAAACATCCGCTATAAGCGGTCAATCCTCGGAAGAGTGTGCATCGGTGAACGTTTTTCTAATCACAAAAAGCCCTGAGCAGCGTGAACTGTTCAGGGCTTTTTCCATGTCGTATTCAACAAACGTTTCTTACGCTTGGGACGTAAGAGCGTTTAGTCTTTTCGCCAGACGGGATTTCTTGCGGGCAGCTGCGTTCTTATGGATCAGGCCCTTCGTTACGGCTTTATCAAGCTTCTTGGAAGCAGCTTGGAAAGCTACTTTAGCAGCTTCGATTTCTGTACCGTTCAACGCTACGTCAGCAGTTTTAACAGCTGTGCGAAGCGCGGATTTTTGAGAAATGTTAAGCGCGTGGCGTTTGTCATTTGTCTTTACACGTTTAATCGCGGATTTGATGTTTGGCATTACATTCACCTCCTGTAAGGCATTTCAATAGAGCGAAATGATTCACAACTTAAAATATTTTAGCATGGGGGTGGACAAAAAGCAATACTCATTCGGACTTCTGCATAATCTCTCCCTTACTCTCGCACACTACTAACAATATGAGGAGGAGTGTGAATTTAGATGGATCTGGATCTGCAAAAATACTCGGTCCGAACGGATCTGGCCGTGGAATCAAGAGAACTGGCTGGAGGCACAGGAAGCGCGCCCATTCCCGGGGTTATGGAGGACGTGGTGCAGGAGGACGGAATCAAGATTACAAGGCTGGATGTGGAGAACGATGCTGCCTCTCAGCAAATCGGAAGGGTGAAGGGGCATTACGTCACGTTGGAGGTTCCCGATCTTCGCAAGGGCGATACGGGGCTTCAGGATCAGGTATCCGTTGTTTTTGCCCGCGAGTTTGAAGCTTTCATGTCCCGGATCGGGATTGGACCCAAGGCAAGCGTGCTCATTGTCGGGCTCGGCAACTGGAACGTGACGCCGGACTCGTTGGGACCGCTCGTGGTGGAGAACGTGATGGTGACCCGCCAGTATTTCGAGCTCATGCCGGATCGGGTGGCCCCGGGCTATCGCCAGGTAAGCGCCGTTGCGCCGGGCGTTCTCGGCCTGACGGGGATTGAGTCGAGCGAAACGGTTCAAGGCATCGTGGAACAAACGCGCCCCGAGTTGATCATCGCCATCGACGCACTGGCTTCGCGTTCGCTGGAGCGGGTGAACACGACCATCCAGATTGCGGATATCGGCATCCATCCCGGCTCCGGCGTCGGCAACAAGCGCAAGGGATTGACCCAAGAAATTCTCGGGGTGCCGTGCATTGCGATCGGCGTTCCGACCGTCTGCTACGCTTCCACCATCGTCAATAATGCGATTGAGCTGATGAAATCCCACTTCGGGGAAGGCGCGCCGGAGACGGGCAAGATTATGGGAATGCTGCACGATATCCCCGAAGGCGAGCGCCTCGCCCTGGTGAAGGAGGTTCTGGAGCCGCTGGGCCATGACCTTATCGTAACGCCTAAGGAGATTGACGAATTTATAGAAGATATCGCCAACATCGTGGCGACCGGCCTGAACGCGGCGCTCCATGAAGCCGTGGATCCCGGCAATGTAGGCGCGTATACCCACTGACCCATAGTAAAAGCTCCGAATCTATCGGAGCTTTTATATTTTTCCAGGATCTAGTTCTATCGAATCTCCCCGGTTCATAGATTTGAAGTATAAGAGATTACAGAGTCGCGGGAACGGCTGGATGAGGTCGGCATCTCCCGGCGAACCGAGGAGGACATCGCTATGAACAATCGCAAGTTCCGCATCTGGAATATTGCCAGAATGAAACGGAAGGTCATGGAAGGTCTGAGCATGGGGCGTACGTTAATTATACTGATGCTAGGCTCTCTTATATTTTTTATTTTGCTAGGGCTCGGGGGAATGGCGGAACAGCGGATGAATTCCTCGCCCGTGTCGTCGATGAAAGGATTGGCCGCTTCGTTATCCAGCCATTTTTTCATCGATATGATCGGCATGGAGATGCCGCATATGACGGCTTCCAAAGAGACCTCGAGCTTCTCCGGCGAAAAAATGTCCACGTTCGTCTTTGAGCTCCTGACGAGCGTAAACCCGAAGGATCCGAAGAGCCTCCTTGCGGGAGAGCTTCCCGGCATGAAGGCTAATCAACCGGTTCAGCTGTCGCACGGCTCCGGTAACGAGGATGGCGAGGCACCGGCCGATTACCGGCCGGATCCGGCGGAAGAGCAGGCGGAGGGAGAGCCCGCCGAGACCGGGGAAGAGCCGACGCAAGGCGAACAAGGGAACAGCGGCAATGAAGGAAAGGGCGAGGATGCTCCGGATCAGGGCGGGAAGGACGATCCCGGCAGCAAGAATGAACCCGGAAGCACCTCCAAGGACGGAAAGACAACGAACGGGAAGAAATCCGTGCTCATCTATCATTCCCACCCGCAGGAGGCGTATAACCCGCTGCTCTCGCATCCATCCGATAATCCGGGGGCGGTATCCCCGACCAAGAACGTCATGCTGGTGGGCAGCTTCCTGAGCAAAAGGCTTGAAGCCAACGGAATCGGCACCCTGCACGACAAGAGCGATTATCAATCTACCGTGGAAGGATATAACTATAACTATTCTTATAAATACTCGCGCCAGATGGCCATGGAGGCCATGTCCCAGAACGACGGCATCAACTATCTGATCGATATCCACCGGGATTCGCAGCGATACAACAAAACGACGGCTACCGTAAACGGCGTCAATTACGCCAAGGTGTACTTCATCATCGGACATGCGAACGAGAACTGGAGACAGAACGAGGCGTTTGCAAGCAAAATCAATGCCAAGCTGGAGAAGTCCTATCCCGGCGTTTCCCGGGGCGTGTGGGGCAAATCGGCGGACCAAGGGAACGGAGAGTACAACCAATCCTTGTCCCCGAACAGCATCCTGATCGAAATCGGCGGCATCGACAATACGAAGGAAGAATTGCAGCGGACGGCCGAAGCGCTGGCCGACATCATCGCCGACGTGTACTGGCAGGAACAAGAAGCCGAGAAGGCCAGTGTGAAAAAAGAGAGTGATCCAGCGAAGAAGCAGTCGGCTTCAGCAGCCAAGGACGGTAGAGATAAAGGTGCCGAGGATAAAGCATCCAAAGCAGGTTGAAGGTAAGGGGTCATTAACGGAGCAGGAATGAAGGGGTAAATCAAGGAGGGGCTTATGATGTCGAGATTGGGAAAACGGTTTGTGGCGCTAATCATATGGACAGGCATCGGCATATTGGTCGGCATGCAGCTTGGAGGGGCCAAAGGGCCAGTGCCGGCCGACGGTACCGGGGGAACGCAGACCGTGGTGCAAGGCCATGTTCAGGATCCGCAAGGCGGTACGGCCCAGGGGAATGGATGGGGAGGGACGCGGAAGCATCCTCCCGCCCCTGAATCCGTCGACCAGGAACCGGACGCCCGTAAGACGGCACTGTCCGAATACGAGCCGTCGCCCAGCGACATCCTGCTCCCCGAACGCTCCCAACCGCCTGCCGATGTGCTTGCCGACAAAACGGCCGGACTGCTTCAGCAGCTCTCTGACCAAAGCATCCGCTGGGTCGTGTCGATGTTCGGATCGATTACCGAATAAATTTCGCCTTTATTCTCAGCATTGCTGTGCATCCCCTCAACTGGTATAATAAGTTGATTCAAACATCTGGTGGTTGTTGGGGGTTAGGCATGACAGACGTACAAGTAAGACAACAAAAAATTCGTAATTTCTGTATCATTGCACATATAGACCATGGGAAATCGACGCTTGCCGACCGTATTTTGGAATTTACGGGCGCATTAACTTCGCGTGAAATGCAGGAGCAGGTACTGGATCAGATGGATCTGGAGCGAGAGCGCGGAATTACCATCAAGCTGCAGGCGGTTCGCCTGAACTACAAAGCCGATGACGGCGAGGAGTATATATTGAACCTGATCGATACTCCGGGACACGTCGACTTCACGTATGAGGTATCCCGAAGCCTGGCCGCTTGCGAAGGCGCGCTGCTCGTTGTCGATGCCGCGCAGGGAATCGAAGCGCAGACATTGGCCAACGTATATCTGGCCTTGGACAACAATCTTGAAATTTTGCCTGTCATTAACAAAATCGACCTGCCGAGCGCCGATCCCGAACGGGTGAAGCAGGAGGTCGAGGATGTGATCGGGCTCGATGCCAGCGATGCCGTTTTGGCTTCCGCGAAAGCGGGCATCGGAATCAAGGAAATCCTGGAGCAGGTGGTTCAGAAAGTGCCTGCGCCAACGGGTAGTTCCGAAGAACCGCTGAAAGCGCTGATTTTCGACTCCCATTATGATCCTTACAAGGGCGTCATCGTATATGTTCGCGTCATTGACGGCAGCATCAAGGCCGGCTCCAAGATCAAGATGATGGCTACCGGCAAAACCTTCGAGGTGATCGAGGTGGGTGCCTTTAAGCCGCGCATGTCCATCGTGGACGAGCTTAACGTCGGCGATGTCGGTTTCATCGTCGCGGGCATCAAGAGCGTTGGCGATACGCAGGTCGGGGATACGGTAACGGATGCCAAGCGTCCGACGGCCGAGCCGCTCCCGGGTTACCGCAAAATCAATCCGATGGTGTTCTGCGGATTGTATCCAATCGAAACATCGGACTACAACGATCTGCGCGAGGCGCTCGAGAAGCTGCAGCTGAACGATGCATCGCTCAGCTTTGAGCCGGAGACGTCCAGCGCGCTCGGATTCGGCTTCCGCTGCGGATTCCTGGGCCTCCTTCATATGGACGTCATTCAGGAGCGGATCGAACGCGAGTTTAACATACCGCTGATTACGACCGCGCCGAGCGTGATTTACCGCATTTCGCTGACGAACGGAGAGCAGATTCAAATCGATAACCCTTCCCATTATCCTGAGGTCGGCAAGGTCGATTATGTCGAAGAGCCTTATGTTAAAGCAGCCATTATCGTGCCGAATGATTATGTCGGAGCGATCATGGAGCTTTGCCAAAACAAACGCGGCGAATTCGTCAACATGGAATACCTGGACACGACGCGCGTCACCATTACCTATGAAATTCCGTTGTCGGAAATCGTGTACGATTTCTTCGATCAGTTGAAATCGAGCACCAAAGGATATGCTTCATTCGATTATGAGCTGTCCGGATACCGCCGGTCCAATCTGGTCAAAATGGACATTCTGCTTAATGCCGAGCAGGTGGATGCCCTGTCCTTTATCGTGCACAAGGACCGCGCTTACCACCGCGGCCGGGCGATTTGCGAGAAGCTGCGCGAGCTGATTCCTCGCCAAATGTTCGAGGTGCCGATTCAGGCATCGGTCGGTACCAAGGTCGTGGCCCGCGAAACGGTTAAAGCGATGCGCAAGAACGTGCTTGCCAAATGTTACGGCGGCGACATCTCCCGTAAACGGAAACTTCTGGAGAAGCAGAAGGAAGGTAAGAAGCGGATGAAGCAGGTGGGCAGCGTCGAAGTGCCGCAGGAAGCCTTCATGGCCGTTCTGAAAATCGACGACAAGTAATTAGGAAGCCAATGGCAGGGGAAGGCCTTTGAGTTAAAGAGCCGCTCCTTGCCTGTATAGCCTTCTCGATGTAAATGATGGGAAAGCCGATTCTCGGCTTTCCTTTCTTTCATTCCAAGAGGCATAGCGTTATAGTAGAGAAGGAACTTTCAAGAAGTTACTTAAAGTAAGTCATGCCAGAGCGGTATATGAGGGGGCAAGAAAAGAATGACGGCAAACGATCAACGGACGGAAGCGGTGTACATCCATATTCCGTTCTGTACCAATAAATGTTTTTACTGCGACTTCAATTCCTACGTGTTAAAGGATCAGCCGGTAATGGATTATTTGCGAGCGCTGGATAAGGAAATGGAGCTGACCGTTCAGGCTAATCCGCCGGGACGAATCAAAAGCATCTTTGTAGGCGGCGGGACGCCAACCGTGCTGAAGCCGAACGAAATGGAATACTTCTTGCAGAGCGTGAAGCGCCATTTTCCGGAATGGTCCGATAGCATCGAATTTTCAATGGAGGCGAATCCCGGCACCACGGATCTGGAGAAGCTGTCCGTCATGCGCCAAGGCGGGGTGAACCGGATCAGCTTCGGGGTGCAGGCCTTCCAGAACACATTGCTGACCGGCATCGGCAGAATTCACGATACGGATGACGTATACCGAAGTCTCGATAACGCCAGAAGAGCAGGCTTTGACAACATGTCCATCGATCTGATGTTCGGTCTCCCGAATCAAACCTTGGACATGCTTGCGGAAAGCGTGGATAAGGCATTGGAGCTCGAACTCCCGCATTATTCAATCTACAGCCTGAAGGTCGAAGAGAATACGCTGTTCCATACGATGTACCAGCGAAACCAGCTTCCGCTTCCGGATGAGGAGGACGAGCTGAATATGTACCTTCTTTTAATGGAACGGATGAAGGCTGCCGGATATAAGCAGTACGAAATCAGCAACTTTGCGAAACCCGGCTTCGAGAGCCGGCATAATATGACGTATTGGCGCAACGAAGACTATTACGGCCTAGGCGCGGGGGCGCACGGATATGTCGGCCGTCAGCGCCATGTGAACATCAAAGGGGTCAATCCCTATAATGAAGCAGCCAATAAAGGCCTTCCAAGATTGGAGAGCTTTGAGATATCTAAGGAAGAAGCGATGGAGGATTTCCTGATGGTCGGGCTGCGCGTGCTGGACGGCGTCTCGCGCAGCCGGTTCCGGGAGCAGTTCGGGATCTCCATGGAGGATGTTTTTGCCGGTCCGCTGAATAAAATGGTAGGCGCGGGCCTCCTCGATGCCACCGAAGACGGGTATAAGCTGAGCAGCAAAGGCATTTTGTTTGGCAACGATGTGTTTGGCGAATTCATAGGAAGCCTGACGACAAATTAATCTATTGAACTTATATGCGCTCTGTTGTATATTTATTCATAACATGACGGAGCGTGTAAAGGGGAGACGGACAACATGTCGGCGGTATGCAGAAAAGCAAAGTTAGAGGATGTCGAGCCGCTGTATCAGATGATTCAGGGTTATGCCGAGAAGGGGATTATGCTCCCCCGGTCCAAAAAAGTGCTGGAGAAACAAATCGGAGAATTCGTTGTAGCTGAATCCGAAGGGCACGTCATTGGCTGCGGTTCATTGTGTCAGCTGGGAAGCGATTTGGTCGAGATCCGTTCGCTCGGCATCTCGGAAGGATATAAAGGGCAAGGCATCGGCTCCATGCTGGTGGACACCCTTCTGGAAGAAGCGAAACGCCGCGAGCTTCCAAAAGTAATGGCCTTGACGTATGAGGTATCTTTTTTCATCAAAAACGGCTTTGCCGTCGTAGAGAAGGAGATTTTTCCGGAGAAGGTATGGACCGACTGCATCCACTGCAAGAAGCAGCATGCTTGTGACGAAATAGCTGTTCTTAAAGTACTGAACTGACTTGACAATCCTCAGGTCGGTTTGGTATTTTTGTTATATCGGTTAGCACTCGATGGCGATGAGTGCTAACGAAAGCGAAAATGAGCAGTCAGCAAGGAGGGAAGCGACATGTTAACAGATCGTCAGCGCATGATTTTGAATGCCATTGTGGATGACTATATCCGTTCTGCCGAGCCGGTTGGTTCAAGAAGCATTTCCAAGCGAGGGGACGTCGGCTACAGCCCGGCAACCATTCGCAACGAGATGGCTGATCTGGAGGAGCTCGGGTTTCTGGAGCAGCCCCATACTTCAGCCGGACGAATACCGTCGCATAAAGGATATCGATATTATGTTGATCATCTCACGTCGTCGTTTTCCTTGAACCCTGCGGAACTGCATATGATGAAATCATTTTTTGCAGAAAAGCTGAACGTGATGGAGCAGATGATACAGCATACAGCCGGCATTCTGTCTCAAATGACTAATTACACTTCCATCCTGCTGGGACCGGAAGTTTTTCATACGTCTTTGCGCCATTTCCAGCTTCTTCCTCTACATGAGGATCAAGCGGTGGCCATCATCGTTACCAGCACAGGGCAAGTCGAGAACAAGGTTGTTTCGATTCCGCAGGGCGTGTCCGTATCGGAACTGGAGCAAGTGGTAAATCTTCTGAACAAGAAGCTGGTCAATGTGCCTCTATATAAACTCAAGACTCGTTTGTATTCGGAAATTGCCGAGGAAATGCAGCGGCATATTTCACATTATGAGGATCTGATGAGTATGCTGGATATCGCTCTCAACAACGAACCGGATCACCGGGGGGTCTATCTGAGCGGCACGACCCACATGCTGAACCAGCCGGAGTTCAAGGATGTTGATAAGGTTAGGGAAATATTCGAGCTTCTGGAGCAGACTCCCGCACTGATGAAGCTCATGGCACCTGCTCCCGGGGAGCATGGTGTCCAAGTGAAGATCGGCACGGAGAATACGCATGAGGCCATTTCGAACTGCAGTTTGATCACTGCGACGTATTCGATCGACGGCAAAGCGCTTGGTTCGATCGGCATTCTCGGTCCTACAAGAATGGAATATGCACGGGTGATCGGCATCTTGAATGTGTTATCCCATGACCTGACGAAGCTGCTGTCACACTGGTACAAATAAAGGAGTGAGACAGATGAGCCAAGGACAACATAGCCAAGTGGACGGAGACGAGCGTTATTCCACGCTGCTGAACAACAGCAATGCCGTCCGCGCAGTTACGTCCGCCGTAGAAGGCACGCTTGGCCCCAAGGGGCTCGACGTCATGCTGGTTGGCCCGCGCGGCGAAGTGGTCATCACCAATGACGGAGTGACGATTCTGGACAAAATGGATGTCACCCATCCCGCCGCGCGCCTTCTGATTCAGGTGGCTCGGGCGCAGCAGGAGAAAATCGGCGACGGTACCACAACGGCAACCGTGCTTGCGGGCGCCCTCGTGCAGGAAGGGGTATCCCGCATCACGCGCGGGGTGCCCGCTTCCAAGGTGGTTGAGGGCCTGCGCCAGGGAGTCGAGAAATCGATGCAGCTCTTGTCGAAGCGTGTCCGGCTGATCGGCGGATTGGATGATCCGCTGCTGGAACGGACGGTGCATGTCGCCGGGCGTGAACGGAAGGACATCGTGGAGCTGGTTATGCAAGCCGCGCGCAAAGCCGGAATCGACCGTCTGCAGGATCCTTCCTACTCGCTCGCAGACAGTATAATTGCGCTGGAGAATGCCGAGAATGAAGTGTTCGAGGGGGTTCTGCTCCGGCAGCGGCCGATCTTCGCCAGGGAGTCCAAGTCCTACGACGATGCCAGAGTGCTGGTGCTGTATGATTCCCTGGAGCCCGACGACATCGACGAAGAGGCGCTTACAACCGAAGCCGGATTCGCGCAGTATATGGATCTGAGAAAAGTGTTCGCGTCGGATTTGGACAGATTGTCCGAACTATCCGTAAAACTCATCCTCCTCGAAAAGGGCATTCATCCGGATGCGGAGCAGTTTTGCCTGGATCACGGGATGATGGTGGTACCGCGCGTATCGCGTGCGGATCTCCGCAAGGTAAGCGACATGACGGGAGCTACACCGATACGCCGCAAGGCGTTACATAAAGACTCGAAAGAGCTTGCGGCCCTTCTGGGTCATACCCCGCGCGTCGCTTATGATGAAGGCATCGAAAAAATCCGTCTGTCCTGCGGCAGCAAGGACCGCATTGTGACGGTGATCGTCGGGGCAAGCACTTCGGAAGTGGTAGGGGAGGCCGCCAGGATTGCGGGCGATGCCGCTTCGGCACTGCAGGCTGCCGTATCCGGCGGGGTGCTTCCAGGCGGCGGGACAAGCGAACTGGCCGTGTCTTATGAACTGGAACGGATCCGGGAAGCCCAGAAAGGCATGGAAGCCTTCGGCATGGAGGCAGTTTCCGCCGCGCTGCGAAAGCCGATGTCGCAGATTCTTCTGAACGCCGGTTATAATCCGCTTGAGAAGATGGAGGAGGTCCGAGCCGCACAAATCCGAGCCGACTCCGACTGCATGGGGATTGACTGCGACAGTGGGCGGGTTGTCGACTATGAAGAGCTGGGCGTGCTGGATCCGGCCCCGGTCAAACTTCACGGCCTGCGGGCAGCCGGCGAGGTTGCGGCTGCCGTGCTGCGGATTCATCATGTGATCAAGATGAAGGAAATAGGCGAATAACGCTAAGATAGATGAGTTATAGAACGTCTGGTTTAGAATATGAAGGAGGTGAAGGCGTCTTGAATAATGAGCACAAGGATGCCGTTCAAGATACAGTTACAGAAGAAACGATCGAAGAAACTTTGGAAAACACGCCAAACACGGGTGAGAGCGGGTCTCCGGAGGAGGCCGTGAATCCCGAGCAGGAGATTCCCGTAACGGAATCGGCTGATGAAGCCGCAGGTTCGGCCGAGCTTGAGAAACTTCAGGCCGAGCTGCAGGAGCAGCAGCAGCGTACCCTGCGGGTACAAGCGGATTTCGATAATTTCCGCCGCCGCACGCAGAAGGAGAAAGAGGATCTGGGCAAATATGCTTCCTCCAAACTGATTACGGAGCTTCTGCCCGTCATCGACAACTTTGAGCGTGCCCTCCAGGCATCCGAGGAGAACCCGGAATTTGAATCCTTCTCCAAGGGCGTCAGCATGATCTTCCGTCAATTGGAATCCGTTCTTGCTACCGAAGGCTTGAGCGCGATGAAGAGTGTGGGCGAGCCGTTCAATCCGGAGTACCACCAAGCGATCATGCAGGTGGAGAGCGATGAGTACGAGGAAGGCATCGTGGTTGAGGAAGTGCAGAAAGGGTACATGTTAAAAGATAAAGTATTGAGACCTGCCATGGTCAAAGTGAGCATGTAAACGACTTTCGATAGTCGTTTATCATATAAAAATGATGAATGTCATGCGGGGATTCGCATGAATGAATAAGGAGGAAAATTTTACATGAGCAAAGTTATTGGTATCGACTTAGGAACAACCAACTCCTGCGTAGCCGTCATGGAGGGTGGGGAAGCGGTAGTTATCCCGAATCCGGAGGGTGCCCGCACAACCCCGTCGGTTGTCGGATTTAAGAAAGACGGCGAGCGCATCGTCGGGGATACAGCCAAACGCCAAGCGATCACCAACCCGGATCGCACCATCATTTCCATTAAGCGCCATATGGGCACGAATCACAAAGAATCCATCGACGGCAAAGACTACACGCCGCAAGAAATCTCCGCCATCATTCTGCAGAAGCTGAAATCCGATGCGGAAGCATACCTGGGCCAGCCTGTAACCCAAGCGGTTATTACGGTTCCCGCATATTTTAATGACAGCCAGCGTCAGGCGACCAAGGATGCCGGCAAAATCGCGGGCCTTGAAGTTCTGCGTATCGTCAACGAGCCGACGGCTGCGGCATTGGCTTACGGCATGGAGAAATCCGAAGACCAAACCATCCTGGTATACGACCTTGGCGGCGGTACATTCGACGTTTCCATTCTGGAACTGGGCGACGGCTTCTTCGAAGTAAAAGCAACCAGCGGGGACAACCAACTGGGCGGCGACGACTTCGACCAAGTGATCATCGACTATCTGGTAGCCGAATTCAAGAAAGAGCAAGGCATCGATCTGAGCAAAGACAAAGCAGCCGTTCAACGTCTGAAAGACGCAGCGGAAAAAGCGAAAAAGGAATTGTCCGGCGTACTGACAACAACGATCTCGCTGCCGTTCATCACGGTTGCAGACGGCGTTCCTCAGCACCTTGAGATCAACCTGACCCGCGCCAAATTCGAAGAATTGTCCGCTTCCCTTGTAGAGCGTACGCTTGGACCGACTCGTCAAGCGCTCAGCGATGCAGGTTTGACAGCGAACGATATTCATAAAATTGTCCTGGTCGGCGGTTCCACTCGTATTCCTGCCGTGCAGGAAGCGATCAAAAAATTGACGGGCAAAGAGCCTCATAAAGGCGTAAACCCGGACGAAGTGGTTGCGCTTGGAGCAGCGGTTCAAGCCGGCGTATTGACCGGTGACGTTAAAGACGTCGTATTGCTCGACGTGACCCCGCTGTCCCTCGGTATCGAAACCGCAGGCGGCGTATTCACCAAAATGATCGACCGCAACACGACGATTCCTACAAGCAAATCCCAAGTGTTCTCCACTTATGCGGATAACCAGCCGAGCGTGGAAATTCACGTGCTGCAAGGCGAGCGCGAAATGGCAGCCGGCAACAAAACGCTGGGACGCTTCATGCTCGGAGACATTCCTCCTGCACCGCGCGGCGTTCCGCAAATCGAGGTTACCTTCGATATCGATGCCAACGGGATCGTAAACGTGTCGGCAACAGATAAAGGTACCGGCAAGAGCCAGAAGATCACCATCACGTCCTCCAGCGGCCTGAGCGACGCTGAAGTTGAACAAATGATGAAAGACGCTGAGCTTCATGCCGAAGAAGACCGTAAACGCAAAGAGCTGGTGGAGGCTCGCAACAATGCCGACCAACTCGTGTACACGACCGAGAAAACACTCAAGGACCTGGGCGACAAAGTCGATGCTTCCGAAGTGGAAAAAGCAAACGAAGCGAAAGACAAAGTGAAGAAGGCGCTTGAATCCGATAACCTGGAAGAGATTAACGCTTCGGTAGAGGAGCTTACTCAAATCGTACAGCAGCTGTCCGTGAAGCTGTATGAGCAAGCGGCACAAGAACAACAAGGTGCTGAAGGTGCCGAGTCCGGCGCTCCTAAGAAAGACAACGTCGTGGATGCAGATTACGAGGTTGTTGACGAAGATAAAAACAAAGGTTAATCTGAATAGATTGTATGGGAAGGTCAAAGCTGCGCATCTTCGCACTTTGGCTTTCCTTATGTAAAGAGTAATAAAGAGATTGGGGTGAAACCGTGGCTGATAAGCGTGATTATTATGAGGTGCTCGGTGTCGGCAAGGATGCATCGGACGATGAGATCAAGAAGGCGTACCGCAAAATGGCCCGCCAGTATCATCCGGACGTGAACAAAGCGGCGGACGCGGAAGCCAAATTCAAGGAAGTGAAAGAGGCTTACGATGTATTGAGCGATGGTCAGAAGCGTGCGCGTTATGACCAGTACGGTCATATAGATCCGAACCAAGGCATGGGCGGAGGCGGTTTCTCCGGTGATTTCGGCGGTTTTGGAGATATATTCGATATGTTCTTTGGCGGCAATGGACGCCGTGATCCGAACGCGCCTCAGCGGGGGAACGATCTGCAATACACGATGACGGTTGAATTCAAGGAAGCCGTATTCGGCAAGGAAACGGACATTACCATTCCGAGAACGGAGACATGCGATACATGTCACGGCTCGGGAGCGAAGCCGGGCACGCAGCCGCATACCTGCTCGGTGTGTAACGGAAGCGGGCAGCAGGAGGTCGTGCAAAATACGCCGTTTGGACGTATGGTGAACCGCCGCGCCTGCTCGAACTGTAACGGAACAGGGAAGATCATCAAAGACCGCTGCTCGACTTGTAACGGCAACGGCAAGGTGAAGAAACAGCGCAAGATTCACGTTCGTGTACCTGCAGGCGTGGATGACGGAGCTCAGCTGCGCATGACGGGCGAAGGCGAAGGCGGATTCCGCGGCGGTCCGGCCGGCGACCTGTATATCGTAATCCGCGTGAAGCCGCATGACTTCTTTGAACGCGAAGGGGACGACATTTATTGCGAAGTGCCGCTTACCTTTGCCCAAGCCGCGCTTGGCGACGAGATCGAGATTCCGACGCTAACCGAGAAAGTGAAGCTGAAGATACCGGCCGGCACGCAGACGGGAACTTTCTTCCGCTTGAAAGGCAAAGGGGTGCCACGGCTGCGCGGTATGGGACAGGGTGACCAGCATGTCAAGGTTGTGGTCATTACGCCTAGCAAGCTCAGCGATGAACAGAAAGAGCTGCTTCGTCAATTCGCTTCGCTTGATGGCGAACAGACCCATGAACAGGAACAGTCCTTTTTTGACCGTGTAAAAAAAGCTTTCCGCGGTGATTAATCCACGATAGGGGTAATTCCCTCATAGCATAGCAAAATAGCAAAAAGCAGCAGGCTCTAAAGGTTTCCCTACCTTTGGCCTGCTGCTTTTTGGTTTGTGGCAGAAGAAGCAGCAGGGATATCCCGCTGCTTTACAGGTTCGTATCGCTCAAGAATAAAAGGTTTGACAATGAAGCAACCTAGGATAGTTCCATCTCGGAAGATGCAATCTTGAATAGGAAATGCAGGTGAATGAAGTGGCAGAGAAAAACATTTTGGCCTATTTCAAAAGTCCGGAAGAAGCCCGGCATGCCGCCCGCAAATTGCAGTCGCTGCGCGTTGCCGATATGTCCATCGACCGGTTTAGCGCCGATCCCGGCGGGGAGCTCAACAATCCGATGAATCCGTTGACAGGCAACATCGCAAGCTTAACAACGATGACCTTAAATGCGGATATTTCGGGGCCGGGAGCCGGAATTCTCGGAGCTGCGGACCCAGCGGCCAGCGGGATGAGCACCGGCGGTGAGGATGGAACCGAAGGCCGGGATATTTTGCTGACGGTTGTACTGGACGAAAGCGTCTTCCCGCAAGCCATGCGGTTAATCGAAGAATCCGGCGGCATGATTTAAGGTTCCAGGCACCGCTCTGAGTGTTGATATCGGAAAGGAGAATAACACCCATGATGAGACGCGTAAAAAAAGGGAAGATCTCGAGCAAAACCGAGAAGATGATTGCGCTGCAGTCCGCCAAGGCGGAGGATGTTGAGTTTTCGGCTATGGAAGCCGATCACGATGATGTGGAAGCGCTGCGTCGAAGCGAGGCAGCAGATGAACGCCAATTGAAGAAAATTTTGGATGAAACCAGTAAAAATGTAGATTAATCGCTACCGATGTGGAATGTGGAAAAGCCCGCTTGCCTTCTTTTAATGAGGTTGCAGCAGGGCTTTTTTGAATTTGATGAATGTCTTTGAAAAGTTATCATGGTATTTTAGTGCAAACTTTGTATCCGGGGTCCTCAATATAGTACAATGATACTTACGTATGAATGAGGAGGAACTATTGCACATGTTATGGCGTGAATTAACGATACATACCACGGAGGAAGCCGTGGAGATGATTACGAATTTCCTGCATGAAGCGGGAGCCGGAGGCGTTTCGATCGAGGAGTCTGGTACTACGAACAAAAAGCGGGACACCTCTCTGGGACAGTGGTTTGACGAGATCGTTCCGTTTAACGATATTCCTGAAGGTCAGGCCGTCATCAAAGGTTACTTCGACGAGACGGTAACGCTGGAAGCGATCCTCGATGAAATAACGCCGCGCGTCAACGAGCTGAAGGAATTCGGTATCGAAACGGGCGAAGTGCGGTATGAGATGAAGACGGTGGACGAGAATGATTGGGCTACGGCCTGGAAGCAGTATTTCAAACCGATCCGCGTCTCCGACAGGCTGACCATCAAACCGACGTGGGAAGAGTACACCCCGGAATCAGAGCACGAGTCCATCATCGAGCTGGACCCGGGCATGGCCTTCGGCACAGGAACGCATCCGACGACTTCGTTATGCTTGCGTACATTGGAGATGGTGATCAAGGGCGGAGAGGAAGTCATCGATGTCGGGACAGGCTCAGGCATTCTCTCCATCGGCGCAGCGCATCTGGGCGCTTCACGAATTCTGGCTCTCGACCTGGATCCGGTCGCGGTATCCAGCGCGACGGAGAACACCCGCCTGAACGGCCTGGAAGACCGGATTACGGTGAAGGAAAGCGACCTGCTCTCCGTACTCACGGATTCGTCCGATGACTCGGATCTGGGCGTGACGCTGCCGGTACAAATCGTGGTGGCAAACATCTTGGCCGAGGTTATTCTGCTGTTCGTGGACGACGTATACCAGGCTCTTCAACCGGGAGGGGCTTATATCGCTTCGGGCATTTACAAGAACAAGGAAGAGATCGTGGAGAAGGCTTTGATTGCTTCCGGTTTCGAAATTGCGGATATTTGCCGTGAGGATGATTGGGTTGCATTCGTGGCGAGGAAGAACTGATTATGGATTTTTTGGACCAACTGCTATTTTACCCGTTGGAGCAGCTTCCTTTTTACCTGATTGCTTTGATCATCGCATTTACCGTGCATGAGTTCTCGCATGCCTATTTCGCCAATAAATTCGGAGACCCGACGGCCAAGCTGCTGGGCAGGGTCACGCTGAATCCGGCGGTGCATTTCGATTTTCTGGGGATTCTTCTCCTGCTGATTGCAGGTTTCGGCTGGGCACGGCCGGTGCCGGTCAATCGAGAGAATTTTAGCAACCCCCGCCGCATGAGCATCATTGTTGCGGCGGTCGGTCCGCTTAGCAATCTGGTGCTGGGCTTAGTGGGGGCACTTGTTTACGCTATCCTCTATCAAACAGGGGTTATTCCTCCGGAGGGAATTACTAAAACAGATCAAGCGGTGCATTTATTTTTTAATATATTTATATTGCTCAATTTCTTTTTATGCCTGTTCAATCTGATACCATTGCCTCCGCTGGACGGTTATAGAGTTCTAGAGAATGCGCTCCCTCCACGGATAAGTGCGAAGATTCAGAAGTTTGAGCAATGGTCGATTCTTGTATTCTTGTTGATCATACTGTTGCCCGTATTTCAGAATTATACGATCAAACCTCTTTATGATGCGGCGTATGCACTGTCTTCCGAAATTTTGGACATGTTCATTATGATGACCGGCGGTTACCGGCTCTGATTTACTCTGGTCAGTTTGCGTGAAAAGTTGTATGATGGGGTTTGGCGATTTTTGAGTTAGGTGAGGATAGAGATGCAGCGATATTTTGTGACTCCCGCACAATTCGAGGGAGACCGTGTTGAGATTACGGGCGACGATGCCCGTCATATTGCCAAGGTCATGCGAGGCAGGCTTGGCGATAAATTGATCGTGAGCGACGGGGTATCCCGCGAGGCCTTGATGGAGATTGAGCGCATCGATGCAGGCAGCGTGTTTGCCGTTGTGATTGAACCCATGGAGATGTCGCAGGAACCGCGTCTGCAAGTGAGCATTGCCCAGAGTTTGCCGAAAGGCGACAAGATGGAAACCGTCATCCAAAAGTGCACCGAGATCGGCGCGGTGTCCTTTGTTCCCTTCCTGTCGGAAAGAACGATCGTTCAGTACGATGCCAAAAAGGAAGGGAAGCGGCTGGAGCGCTGGCGCAAAATCGCGAAGGAGGCGGCTGAACAGGCGCATCGCAACCGGATTCCGTCTGTAGAACAGCCTCTGACGTGGAAAAATCTGCTTGCAGCGTTTTCCGGCTATGATGCCGTATATTTTTGTTATGAAAAAGAGCAGGGTTCCCAGCTGAGGGACGTGCTGAAGCCTTTTGCAGAGCAGGCGCTGCGTGAATCGGCCAAGCCTGCCAGCTTGCTGCTGGTCGTTGGACCCGAGGGCGGCTTTACGGAAGAGGAATGCCGAGCGGCCGAAGCTGCGGGAGCCGTAGCCGTGGGACTCGGAAGGCGGATCCTTCGCTGCGAGACCGCCGGCATGACGGCGCTGGCCTGTGCACTATACGAATCTGGAGAAATGGGGGGCGTTTGAACATGCCATCCGTAGCGTTTTATACGTTGGGTTGCAAAGTCAATTTTTACGATACCGAGGCCATCTGGCAATACTTCAAGAATGAAGGCTACGACCAGGTGGACTTCGAACAAACCGCAGATGTTTATTTGATTAACACCTGCCACGTTACCAACACAGGGGATAAGAAGAGCCGCCAGATGATCCGGCGCGCGGTTCGCCGAAATCCCGAGGCGATCGTGGCCGTAACGGGCTGTTATGCCCAAACCTCGCCGGCCGAAATTCTGGATATTCCGGGCGTGGATCTCGTCATCGGGAACCAGGATCGCGAGAAAATCATGGATTTCATTCATGACATCGAAAAGACGCGCCAGCCGATTAACGCCGTGCGTAATATCATGAAGACCCGGGTATTCGAGGAAATGGACGTACCGGATTTCGCGGAACGTACTCGCGCATTTCTGAAAATTCAGGACGGATGCAACAACTTCTGCACGTTCTGCATCATCCCTTGGTCCCGCGGTTTGTCGCGAAGCCGTGATCCGAAGAGCATCATCAAGCAGGCGCATCAGCTAGTCGGAGCGGGTTATAAGGAAATCGTGCTGACCGGTATCCACACCGGCGGATATGGGGATGATCTCGAGGATTACAGATTGTCCGATTTGCTGTGGGACCTTGATCGGGTTGACGGTTTGGAACGGATCCGCATCAGCTCCATTGAAGCAAGCCAGATCGATGAGAAGATGCTGGACGTGCTGAACCGCTCCAGTAAAATGTGCCGCCATCTTCACATTCCGCTCCAAGCGGGGGATGATACGGTACTAAAACGGATGCGCCGTAAATATACGACGGAAGAATTCTATAACAAGATGGGCCTGATTCGTCAAGCGATGCCGGATGTGGGCATTACGACGGACGTCATCGTCGGCTTCCCTGGCGAAACGGATGAGATGTTCCGGAACGGATATGACCTGATGAAGGCGATTCAATTCTCGGAAATGCATGTATTCCCGTATTCGAAGCGTACCGGCACGCCGGCGGCACGAATGGAGGATCAGGTGGACGAGGAAGTGAAGAATGCGCGTGTGCACGATCTGATCGACTTGTCGGAGCAGCTTCAGCTGGCTTATGCCGAGCGTTTCGTGGGCCAGATTCTGAACGTGATACCGGAGCGCGAATACAAGGGTGCTCCCAAAGGCGGTAAAATGCAGGGTTACAGCGACAACTACCTGCAGCTTGTATTCAACGGATCGCCTGATCTCGAAGGCAAGCTGTGCCGCGTAAAAGTAACCAAAGCCGGTGTAAATGAATGCGAGGGCGAACTCCTCAGCGTCATGGATCATGGATTAAAGGCAGCTGCCCAGTAATATTCCATAGCGGCCATACCAGACAAGGATTTCATTTCCTGGCTACCGGAAGTGGAGTCCTTGTTGTACATGAAGGAGGAACAGGACATGGCATATACACAAATTTCCGCGGGCGGCGTTGTATACCGTTATTATGAAGGGGCGCTTCAGATCCAACTCATCTTGGACCGTTATGGAAAAACCTCGCTTCCCAAAGGCAAGATGGAAGCCGGTGAAACCGTCGAGCAGACGGCTCTCCGAGAAATACGCGAGGAGACAGGTATAGTCGGATCCATCACTTCTCCAGTGGACATTATTGCATATAAATACCATCATCCCGAATTCGGCCAGGTCGACAAGGAAGTTCACTACTACCTCGTTAAGGCAGAAGGAGGCATCCTAAAACCCCAAATCGAGGAAATCAACGGGGTGGACTGGTTCGAGCCTCTTGCCGCATGGAGGAAGCAGCGGAGCAACGGGTACAATAACAACGATATCATCCTGCGTAAAGCGCTGATGCTGCTTGAAGTCGCTATCCCGGCGGATGAAGATATGAAATTTTAGGACGGCAACCGCTTGTTCCAGAAAGGCAGATAGCATAGAGGAAGCGCGATCAGCGAGCATACGATGTTAAACAGGGTTTGCGCATGGGCGATTTGTCCGGCCGGATCTGCGGCTAACCATCCGGATACGGCGGTTAATCCCGCTGTGAACGGAATAAAGAGCAGGACTCCGCCGATATTAAGCCCCAAATGGGACCAAGCCACGAATCGTCCGGCGCGGCTGCTGCCAATCGCTGCGATGAGTGCCGTCACGCAGGTGCCGACATTGGAGCCCAGCACGATCGCCACGCCGATCTCGGGAGGCAGCGCTCCGCTGGTGGCGAGCCCCATAGCCATGGCGATGACGGCGGCGCTGCTGTGCATCAAAGCCGTCAGGATCGCACCGGCTGCAATGCCCCAGAGGACGCTTTGCGAGGCGTGGTCAAGGAACCATTGGAACAACCCGAGGCTTTGAAGGGTCGGCCCAATGGATTGCATGATTTGTATCGCGAGCAGCACCAGTGAAAATCCGGCGACAGCGAGGCATAAAAATTGGCTGCGGATCAACTGGTTTTTTAACTTGTCGTGACTCGCAGGTACGCGTTCGCTGACAAGAACGGCCCCGACCCACAGCATCAGCGAGAGGACAAGCAGTGGCATGGCGGCTTGTCCGATCTGCAGGCTGATGAGTTCGGTCGTTACCGTCGTGCCGATGTTCGTGCCGAGAATAACGCCCAAGGTACCGGACAGGCTTAACAATCCGGCATTGGCAAAGCCTATCGCCAGCACGGTTACGGCGGTGCTGCTCTGCAGCAGGGCCGTAACCGCCGTGCTGGCAACCATGCCTTTCAGGGGCGTGGATGTCGCTTTGTGGAGCCACTTATGCAAGAGCGGTCCGGCCCAGCGCTGGAGGGCGACCTCCATGACCTTCATGCCGAACAGAAACAGGACAAGACCATAACAGACGGGAAACCAGAGCGTGGATAGCATGATGTTCTCCTTTTTGTAAAATAAGGTGGGAGCGGAGTTTCCAGCAAAGCCGAAAGTCATCGGTCATCGCAAGAAAACGATCTCTTCACTCGGTCGGGTAACTGTGAAAGCACGTCGGTCGACGTTTTTCTTAATTACGTATATGACCCTTGGCGGACATGCATACCTATTGCAATAAACCAGGGGATAATTTTAAGGAGTGAAATACAGTGCCATCGGTTATTTTGGAGCGCAGTCGAAAAAAGAGACTGGAGCAGGGGCACCCTTGGGTGTATAAAAGCGAGATTGCTTCTGTCGAGGGCGAGCCCGAGCCGGGCGATATCGTATCGGTGTTCAATCACCAAGGCCGTTTTCTTGCCTCCGGGTATTACAATCCGCAATCACAAATCACCGTGCGCACCGTTTCGTATGAACCGGTCGAAGCGATGGACAAGGCTTTTTTCGCAGCCAGATTTGAGGAATGCCTGAAACACCGGGAGCGGTTTATCGGAGACGAGAATGCTTACCGGCTGGTATATGGCGAGGCTGATTTTCTGCCGGGGCTGATCGTGGACCGTTTTGCCGACGTGCTGGTCGTGCAGCTACTGACGCTGGGCATGGATCGATGCCGTGCGGACATCGTGGAGGCGCTTGTCGAAGTGGTACAGCCGAAAGGAATTTACGAGCGCAGCGACGTTTCCATCCGGGAACTGGAAGGGCTGGAACAGCGGAAGGGAACTCTTTACGGGGAGTGTCCCCGCCACGTCGTCGTGACGGAGAACGGCTTGAAGATCAAAGTGGATATCGAAGAGGGTCAGAAGACCGGATATTTCTTTGATCAGCGGGAGAACCGGGCATCCATCAAACCGTTAATGACCGGTTGGGGAAGCCGCAGCGGGATTACGCTTCAGGCCGTGGAGCGGGACGGTGAGACGAAGACCCTGCCGGTAAACAAAAGCGGAAAAGAAGTTACGTTCCCGTATTGGGACGGCGCAACGGTGCTGGAATGCTTTTCGCATACGGGCAGCTTCACGCTGCATGCATGCAAATACGGCGCCAAGAAAGTCACCTGCCTCGACATATCGGAGCATGCCATCGAAAGTGCCAAAGAGAACGTGGAATTGAACGGATTCCAGGATCGCGTGGAATTTGTGGTGGATGACGCCTTCCAATATTTGCGCAGCCAGGTAAAGGGTTTGGAAGAGCGCGAGCTACGTGCCCAAGGGGACCAGAAAGTGGATACCTCGAAACCGTTGACCGCGGGCGGAGGGCGATCCTGGGACGTGGTCATTCTGGACCCGCCGGCGTTTGCCAAAACCAGGTCGGCTGTCAAGGGGGCTTGCCGCGGGTACAAGGATATCAACCTCCACGGCATGAAGCTGGTCAACGAGGGCGGATATCTGGTTACGGCAAGCTGCTCGTACCATATGCGGCCGGATTTGTTCCTGGAGACGATCCAGGATGCGGCGAAGGATGCCGGCAAAATTCTGAGATTGGTGGAATGGCGTGCGGCCGGCAAGGACCATCCGCAAATTCTTGGGGTCGACGAGGGACATTATTTGAAATTCGCCGTCTTTGAAGTGCGCAGCAAATCAAAACTGTAAACACCCCAGCTTGGCGGTTCATATAGAGGATCTTGCAATGGTGGATAACCACGATGGCAGGGTCCTTTTTCATATGTCCGAAATCGTTGGGAATGGGAATGAAATCCAAACGTATGTTCCACCAATCAGGACTTATGTTATACTAGTAATCAGCATCTTTTTTGATAGAGCCGAACCATCACGCAAGATTTGACATACATTTTTGATCTTGAACTACTAGATTCAAAGGGCATGATTTCACCGGATCAGCAGCTGGTTTTGAAGGTGAATGAGTCTCTTTCGGCAAGATGTAAAGGAGGCATAGCATGAGCGTTCAATTTGTTATCGGCAGGTCGGGCAGCGGCAAGAGCACGTCGATCCGCCAAGAGATGATCGAACGGTTGGAGCATAATCCCAAGGGGGATCCGATGATCTTGATCGTTCCGGAGCAAGGGTCCTATGAAGCGGAGCACGCGCTCGTCAATGCGGGAGGCATTCGCGGCATGATGCGCGCGCAGGTGCTTAGCTTCCGCCGTCTGGCTTACCGCGTCATGCAGGAAACCGGCGGAGCCGCGAAAGTGGCGATCAGCGAGGAAGGCAAGCGGATGCTGCTGTATAAAATTCTGCGGAGGCGCAAGGAAGAGCTCCACATGTTCGGCGCCTCGGGAGAGCAGCATGGCTTTATCGGCAAGCTGAGCGAGCTGTACACGGAAATGAAGCGCTATTGCATTGACGCCTCATGCGTGGAGGAGCAGCTGGGACAGATGGTATCCGGCTCCGGGAATTCACCGATGCTGCGGCGGAAGCTGGAGGACATCGTAACGGTCTTTCGCGATTTCGAGGTTGAAATTTCACGGTTTTACATGGATGAGGAAGACACGCTGGCCTCATTGGCTGAGGGTGTGACCGAATCGGAATATATCAAGCGTGCCGACATCTGGATCGACGGCTTCCACGGCTTTACGCCGCAGGAGTACCGGGTGCTGCGGGAGATCATCGCACACGCCAAGCGAGTGACGATCGCGCTGACGCTGGACAAGCCTTACAGGAACGGGACGGTTCCGCATGAGCTGGATCTCTTTCATCCTACTGCGGTGACGTACATAAAGCTCAAAGGGATTATCGATGAGATCGGGCTGGAGGCGGAGCACCGCATTCTTCATCCCGATGTTCTGCCGCGGTTTCAGGAATCTCCCATGCTTGCCCATCTTGAGCGCGGTTATGATCGGAAGAGACGATGGGCGGAACCGGATGAAGGCCCGGACACAGCGAGCAGTCCAAACCGCGGGAGGAAAGGTCTGCTTTTACACGCTGCCAGCCATCGCCGGGCCGAAATCGAAGGAGCTCTGCGCGAAATGCTGCGGCTGGCACAGGAGGAAGGGGCAAGATACCGCGAAATGGCTGTTTTTGTCCGGAATATGGGGGACTATGAGCATCTGATGGGTCCTTTGTTCAGAGAATACGGCGTTCCCTATTTTCTCGATCAGAAGCGGAGCGAGCTTCACCATCCGCTGGTCGAGTTCATTCGCTCAGCGCTTGATGTCGTCGGACGCCGGTGGCGTTATGAGGACGTATTCCGCTGCGTGAAGACGGATCTGCTGCTGCCGCTGGACGGTTCGCTTACCCGTGAGGACATGGACCGTCTGGAGAACCATGTGCTGGCTTCCGGAATCCAGGGCACGCGCTGGACGGACGGCCGTCCCTGGAAGGGAGTTCCAAGCCTTTCTTTAGAAGAGGGGGAAAGCGAGATCCGCAATCAGGACGGCATGGCGGCGATCGAGTACGCCAGGAAGGTGATAACGGAACCGCTGCATGCGTTCGAGAAGCGGATGAAAAAGGCTGCGAGCGCGATGGATCAGAGCACCGCGGTCTATCGGCTGCTGGAGGAGTGCGCTGTGCCCGAGAAGCTGGAGCTGTTAAGCCGGGCTGCACTGGATGCCGGGCGTCCTGAGGAAGCCCGGGAACATCGCCAGGTATGGGGAGCCGTGCTCGGCCTGCTCGACCAAATCGTCGAGATGATGGGCGCGGAGAAGCTAAGCACCGAATTGTTTACCGGCGTGCTGGGTACGGGACTTACGGAAATGAAAATGGCTCTTGTGCCTCCGTCTCTGGACCAGGTGCTCATCGGCAGCATGGACCGGACGCGGACGGGCGGGGTGAAATATGCTTTCCTTCTCGGCATTAACGACGGCGTGCTCCCGGCCCAGTTCCAGGATGACGGCATCCTGACGGAGCCGGATCGGGTTCATCTTGAAGACCGCGGGCTGGAGCTTGCCCCGAGCATATCCCGAAGACTGCTGGATGAACGGTTTCTGATCTATAATGCGCTGACTTCAGCCAGCAAACAGCTGTGGGTCAGCTACCCTGCAGCGGATGATGAAGGCAAGCCGTTACTGCCATCCGAGGTGGTGCGGCATCTGAAGCTGATGTTCCAGCTGGAAGAGGAACCTTTGTTTCCAAGACCGCATGCCGGGCAATCGGCCCTTGAGCAGGAGGGTTATGCGGTCCGTCCAGACAAGACGCTTGCTTATTTAGCGGGCCGGCTTCGCGACTGGAGGAATGGGGAGGAGATCCCGGATTTGTGGTGGCATGTTTACAACTGGTATGCGGAGCAGCCGGGTTTGCGGCCCCGCCTCACGACCATGCTCTCCTCCTTGTCTTACCGGAATGAAGCCCGGCCTCTCAAGCTGGAAACCAGCAGACAGTTGTACGGAACGAAGCTGCGGACAAGCGTATCCCGGATGGAGCGCTTTGTTGCCTGCCCGTTCTCCCATTTTGCCTCCCATGGGTTGAAGCTGAGAGAGCGGCAGCTGTACAGGCTTCAGGCTCCCGACATCGGACAGCTGTTCCATGCTGCCTTGAGCAGCATGGCCGTCAAGTTCCAATCGCAGCATCGAAGCTGGGGAGACCTGACCGCCGAGGAATGCCTGCGCGAAGCGGAAGCGACCGTGGATCGGCTCGCACCCATGCTGCAGGGTGAAATCCTGCTCAGCTCCAAGCGGTACGGCTATATTTCGCGAAAGCTTAAAAACATCGTGGGCCGAGCGTCGGTCATATTGGGAGAGCAGGCGAGGCGCGGCAAATTCGAGCCGATCGGCCTTGAACTTGATTTCGGTCCCGGAAAGCCGCTGCCTCCCCTGGCGTTTGAATTGCCGAACGGGACCAAGATGGAGATTGTCGGGCGCATAGACCGGGTCGACATGGCTCGAGGCGAGCATGGCATCATGCTTCGGGTCATCGATTATAAATCGAGCCAGAAGGATCTGCGGCTGCATGAGGTCTATTACGGCCTATCCCTGCAGATGCTGACCTATCTGGACGTGCTGCTGACGTTTGCGGAGGAATGGCTGGGCGAGCAGGCCCTGCCTGCGGGAACCTTGTACTTCCACGTGCATGATCCGGTATTGCAGTCCGCCAACGGCATGACGCCGGAGCAGGCGGCGGAGGAGCTGCTCAAGCGCTACAAAATGAAAGGCCTGCTCCTGGCAGACCGCGAAGCGGTGTCCCTCATGGATTCGTTCCTTGAAAAAGGGCACTCTGCCATCCTGCCCGTCGCCGTCAAAACGGACGGCAGCTTCTACAGCAGCGCGGCCGTGGCAACGCCTGACCAGTGGGAGACCTTGTTGTCCGCCGTGCGGGAGAACATGCTGAACATCGGCTCCCGCATCACAGGCGGCGATGTCGCGATTAAACCGTACCGGATACAGCAGGAGACCGCCTGCACGTTCTGTTCTTTCCGGCCCGTATGTCAGTTCGACGACGCGATTGAGGGCAGCGAATACCAGCTGCTGGGCAAACCGGGCAAAGATCAGGTGTGGGATATGCTTGGACATCCGAAGGGAGGAGAGAGCCGGTGAGAGAGATGATAGCAAAACCCGAGGGAAGCATGTGGAGCGACGACCAGTGGAAAGCCATTGCGCTGTCGGGCGACGATATGCTGGTTGCAGCTGCGGCAGGTTCAGGGAAAACCGCCGTGCTGGTTGAACGGATCATTCGCAAAATCCTGGACGATGCCGCCGGGTTCAGCGTAGATCGGCTGCTTGTGGCTACCTTCACGAAAGCCGCCGCTGCCGAAATGCGGGGACGGATCCGGGAAGCGCTGGACCGTGAGCTGGACCGGGATCCGGATAATGAGCATATCCGGCGTCAGCTCGCTTTGCTTGGCAGAGCGTCGATTACAACGCTGCACTCCTTCTGCATGGAAGTCATTCGGCGATATTATCAGTTAATACCGCTGGATCCGGGATTCCGCATCCTGAACGAACATGAGGCGGATTTAATGCGGCAGGATATGCTGGAGGAGCTGTTCGAAGAGAAATACGGTGAGGCGGAGGGGGACCCGGAAAGCCGGTTTCTGCGCTTGGCGGACTGGTTCAGCGGCGAGCGAACGGACGATGCGCTGTACCGTCTCGTGCAGCGTCTATACGATTTCTCCCGCAGCCATTCATGGCCGTCACACTGGCTTAGGGAGACAGCCGCCGGCTTTCAGGTGGCCGATACGGAAGCCCTCGGTAACACGCCATGGGTCCAGAGCATCTTGGCTGATGCACGCCTGGCTCTGAACGGAGCGGCAGGGCTGCTGCAGCAAGCCAAGGCCATTGCCATGCAGCCGGGAGGGCCAACACCGTATGCGGACAATCTCGATGAGGACTTGCGACTGGTGGCTTCCCTGCTGGAGGCCATCGATACTTCGCCGTGGGAATCGTTGTACGGCATTTTCCGCGAGGCGTCTTTCGGCAAGCTCAAATCCGTTCGGAAGGATGAGGTGCTGCCGGAGCTGCAGGAGCAGGTCAAGGAACTGCGCGACAACGTGAAGAAAATCGTAAATGAGCTGAAAAATGCATTGTTCGGCCGTCCGGCATCGGAGTTTTTGCGGGAGCTTCATACGGCAGCGCCGCTGATGATGGAGCTGGCCGAGACGGTGATCGCGTTTGGCGAGCGTTACAGGGAGGCCAAGGCGGCCAAAGGCATGGTCGACTTTAACGACCTTGAGCATTACTGCCTCCATATACTTCGCCATCCCGATTCCGTGCCGGGACATATGATGCCTTCCGATGCGGCGATGGAATACCGCGAGCAGTTTGATGAAGTGCTGCTGGATGAATATCAAGATACGAACAGCGTGCAGGAAGACATCGTACGATTGATCTCCCGGGAAATGCCGGGCAACCGGTTTATGGTCGGCGACGTGAAGCAGAGTATTTATCGGTTCCGTCTGGCGGAACCGGGACTGTTTCTCGATAAGTACAAGACGTTTTCTTCCGGGACAGGCACGTCCCAAACAGGCATCCGAATTGATCTGGCCCGTAATTTTCGCAGCCGGATGGAAGTGGTGGACGCCGTCAATTTGCTGTTCCGGCAGATCATGAACGAATCGGTAGCCGAGATTGCCTATGATGAACGGGCCGAGCTTGTATGCGGAGCTTCTTTTCCGGAACAGGAAACGAACGGAGGCGCGAATCCCTACATGCCCGAAATCCTGCTGATCGACCGTGCCGGAAAAGGTCCGGAGGAGCAGTCCGATGAATCGGCTTCCGAAGAGGACGGGGTTCAGCTTGAAGCTGAGGCGCTCGAAATGGAAACCGCCCAGCTGGAAGCCCGCGCCATCGCCCGCAAAATCCGCGAAATGACAGGCGAAAGCGGAAAGCCGCTCATGGTTTACGATAAAGGGTTGAAAACGATGCGGCCCGCCGGGTACGGAGACATGGTCATTTTGCTGCGCTCCGCCATGGTTTGGGCACCGTTAATTATTGAGGAGTTAAGGCTGGAGGGAATACCGGCATTCGGCGAGCAGAACAAGGGATACTTTCAGGCTACGGAAGTGGAAATCATCTTATCGCTGCTGCAGGTGATCGATAATCCGCGGCAGGACATTCCTTTGGCTTCGGTATTGCGCTCGCCCATTCTTGGATTATCCGAGGAAGAGATGGCACAGGTTCGCCTGTGCGCGAAAGGGACTTATTACGATGCGCTGAAGGCAGCGGTCTCGTTAAGCGTCGCGCCGCCGGTCATGGATCCGGCACGCCCTATGGGCTTCGTCGACGGAAAATGGACGCCGGGCGCAGGACTGGAAGGCCTGGCCGAAGCCGCCGCCGGTCATGAGCTCGTAGCAGGCAGCCATCTTTCGGATGCCCCGCTAACGGCGGAGGGCCATGCTATAGAAATATCGGCGGAGCTTGGCGCCAAACTTGGATTGTTTATGGATCGGCTGCAGCGCTGGCGGCAGGAAGCGCGTCAGGGAAGCCTGAGCGATCTGATCTGGGGGATTTACAGCGAAACCGGATATTTGGATTGGGTTGGCGGCTTGCCCGGCGGCAGGCAGCGTCAGGGCAATCTGACCGCCCTATATGACCGGGCCGTGCAGTATGAACAGGACACAGCCTCCAGAGGGCTCTTCCGTTTTCTGACCTTTATCTCGCGTCTCCGCGAGCGCGGCGGGGATCTTGGCACGGCCGGAGGCACGGAAAGCCAGGGCAACGCGGTGCGCCTGATGACCATTCACAAGAGCAAGGGCCTGGAGTTTCCGGTCGTGTTCGTGGCGGGATTGTCCAAAAATTTCAACCAACAGGATTTGAACGCCCCCTTTCTGATGCATAAGGAGCTTGGCTTCGGACCGAAGTTCGTGGATGAAGGCATGCGCGTAAGCTACCCGACGCTGCCAAACCTGGCGATTCGGCGCAGATCGCAGCTGGAGCTGCTGGCCGAGGAGATGCGGGTGCTCTACGTTGCGCTTACAAGGCCGAAAGAGAAGATGATCCTGGTCGGCACGGTGAAGGATTTGCCGAAAAAGGTGTCCGCTTGGGCACAGGCCGATTTTAACCCGGAGTTGCTTCTGCCGGATTACGTCCTTGCCCGGGGACGGAGCTACCTGGATTGGATCGGTCCGGCCGTGATACGGCATCCGTCTGCGGGTCCGCTCCGCGGACAGGCGGGATTGCCGGAAGAGACGAGCTCGCGCGCGTTAGCGGCAGACCGATCGCAATGGATATTCTCGATTGAAACGCCGGAATCCCTGGCACAGGGCATGACCGGCATGAGCGATGACGTTCAGGCGGACAGCGAAAATCGAATGATGAAGCTGAATGCCCTGCGCAGCCTCGAGCCTGTTCCGGAATCTGCGATTGCCGAAGCGGAAGAGGAGGGGACGGATGTTCAGCGGGCTTCCATCGATCAGCGGTTGTCGTGGAGTTATCGTTATGAAGCGGTCAGTCAAATATCGGCCAAAACGTCCGTAACGGAGATGAAAAAGCTGCTTGCCCTGCAGGACAGCCCCTCCTTGGATTTATTGGAGGAACGGGCCGTGAAACGCCAGAGCAGGGAAAGTATCGACGCAAGCACCTCCTTCACGCTGAGCCTGCGGCGGCCGAAATTTATGGAGTCCACGAAGCTGACGCCCGCCGAGCGGGGAACCGTCTATCATACCATCATGCAGCATCTGCCGCTTCAACGGCTGGAAGACGCTGCAGAACCGACAGCGGAGATCGAAGAAACCATCCGTTACCTGGTGGAAAAGGAGATCATCACCGGTGAGCAGGCTTCCGCGGTGGAAGCAGCCGAGATTAGCAGCCTTTTTGATTGCGACCTTGGAAAGCGGGTGCTGTCAGCAGAGGATGTCTGGCGCGAGATGCCGTTTTCCTATGCACTCCCAGCGGCAGAAGCTTATCAGGGGCTGGCTTTTCTGGACCCGATTTCGGAACATTCGGCCCAAGGATTACCTGAGATGGAGCTGCTGCGGGACGAAACGGTGCTGATTCAAGGGGTTGTGGACTGCATGTTCAGGCATAACGGCCGCCTTGTGCTGCTTGATTATAAGACCGACCGGGTGCTGGAGCATCGCGGCGGCCTGACGGCCTTGGCTGACCAGTATCGTTTTCAGCTGGACCTGTATGCAAAGGCTTTGGAGGATATTTTAGGCGAACCTGTGCATGAGAAATGGCTGTACTTTTTTGATGGGGGACATGCCGTACAGGTATAACCTTTCAGTAAGTTATGTTTTGTTAGACGTTTGAAGCGGGAGAGGAGATTATCGATGCGTATTTTGCATACCGGGGACTGGCATCTGGGGCGCACGCTCGAAGGCCGAAGCCGGCTTGCCGAGCAGGAGCGCTTTCTGGATGAACTGGTTAAGCTGGCGGACGATCAGCAGGCGGACCTGATCCTTATGGCGGGGGATGTTTATGATTCCGTGAATCCGCCTGCGTCAGCCGAGCAGCTGTTTTACGAAGCGGCCGCCAGACTTACGGAGGGAGGCCGCCCCATGGTGGTCATTGCAGGCAACCATGATCAGCCGGAACGGGTTGCATCCGTTACGCCGCTTGTTGCAGCCAGAGGCATCACGCTGATAGGGACACCTATCGCCGATGCGGTAACGGTTGCCACAGCCCGTACCGGAGAAACGGCCAAGATCGCAGCTCTGCCCTACCCGTCAGAGGCCAGGCTCAACGAGCTGTTATCGGTCGACGGGGATGAGGATCAGCTTCGCCGCGCCTACAGCGAGAGAGTCGGAAAACTGATGAGGATGATGGCAAGGGAATTTTCTCCGCAGACGGTCAATCTGGCGATGAGCCATATCTATGTCCTTGGCGGCGTCGAGAGCGATTCCGAGCGTCCGATTCAAGTCGGGGGAGCGTACACGGTTGATCCGTCGGCACTCGCTGTCGGCGCTGCCTATACGGCGCTGGGTCACCTGCATCGTTCCCAGGCTGTGAAAGGGGAGGGGATGATCCGCTATAGCGGATCTCCGCTGGCCTACAGCTTCTCGGAAGCGGGACAGGCGAAATCGGTGACCATGGTTGACGTATCGCCGGGAGGAAGTCCCGTGATTGAGGAGCTGTTTCTCAGCAGCGGCCGCCCGCTTGTCCGATGGAAGGCCAAAGGCGGCTTGGATGAAGTCTACCGCTGGCTGGATGAGGGGCGTGATCCCGAGGCTTTCATTGATCTGGAGGTATCCTTAACGGAGGCCATGGGGCTTGCCGATATTCAGCGGCTGCGCAAGAGCAGGGACGGCATCGTCCACATTCGTCCGGTATACCCGGAGATGGAAGCGTTGGAGCTGGAGAGCGAGCGCTCAAGGCTGCCGCTGCCGGACCTGTTCCGAAAGTTCTACCAACGGCAAACCGGGGGAGCTGAGCCTGAGGATCACCTGGTCGATTTGTTTCTGGAGCTGGTTGAGGAAGAGGAGTCTGAGTCTGACGGCACGGAGGTGAAGTCTTAGAATGAAGCCGATTTTGTTGAAGTTATCCGGACTGCAGAGCTACCGAAGCACGCAGGAGATTGATTTCGAAACGTTGTGCGAAACCGGGCTCTTCGGTATTTTCGGACCGACGGGCAGCGGGAAATCCACGCTGCTGGATGCGATTACCTTAGCCATGTACGGAAAAGTGGAGCGCGCGGTTAACGGAACCCAGGGCATCATGAACCACTCGGAGGACGGTCTGTCCGTCTCCTTTACGTTTGAGTTGTCTTCCGCGGCTGGGCTGGAGCGATACCGGGTAGAGCGCAGGTTCAAACGGGTAAACGAGCTTTCCATCAGCAATACGGTGAGCCGTTTCATTCGCGTTACCCCCGAAGGGGATCAGGTGGTGGCGGATAAATTGGCCGAGGTCACCCGCTGCGTCGAAGAGAAAATCGGGCTCAAAATGGACGATTTTACCCGTGCGGTCGTGCTTCCACAGGGAAAGTTCGCCGAATTCCTTTCCCTGAAGGGGAGCGAACGCCGGCAGATGCTGCAGCGGTTGTTCCATTTGGAACGGTACGGGGATCAGCTTGCGATCAAGCTCAGCCGCCGTGTTAAGGATACGGAGGGTTCTCTGAAATCGGTCGAAGCGGAACAGCAGGGTCTTGGAAGTGCAGGCAAGGAAGCTTTGGCGGAAGCAACTGCGGTGCTGGAACATGCCAAGAAACACGCGGCGTTATCCCGCAATCAACTCCAAGCCGCCATGGAAGCCCATGAAGCTATGGGAAAAATTCGCGAGCTGGATATGGAAAAGCGGCGGCTGCAGGGGAAGCTGGACGAGCTTGCCCAGCATGAGGAAGAGATGCAGCGGTTGGAACGCCGCCTTGAGCTGACAGGGGCTGCGGCCGCCGTTCTCCCCGCGCTTGAGGCATGGCGCGAATCCGGCAAGGCATGGGATCAGCGGCGGCGGACTGCCGAAGGGCTCCTGGCGCAAGCCGCGTCCGCCCAGCAGGCAGCCGAGCAGGCGGTGAAGGCGGATGAAGCCGCCCAAGCTGCGCTTCGGGCCGAGGAACCGAAGCTGGTGCTTCGGGAGCAGCAGCTGGAGCAGGCCGTTTTATTGCAGCGGGAACGTGATGCATTACGGGAAGAACTGGCCAAGCTGGATGCGCAGCGAACGAAAGCGCGCCAAGAGCGCGAAGGGGTAACCGCTCTGCTGCATAAGGAGCAGGAGCTGCTCGAACGAGGCCGCAGGCGGCAGGAGGAGCTGCAGAACAAGCTGAAAGGGCTGGAGACCCGCTCAGGGGAGCGCCAGGCGCTTCATTTGGCGATGCAGAAGGTTCAAGCGCTTGAGGCTGTCCGAAGGCAGAAGCACAAGTCCGAGCTCGAACTGAAATCGCAGGAGGGCAAGCTGAAGGAGCTCGAGGCCAGATTGGGTACCATGCAGAAGCAGGAGCAGGAGCTGCAGCGCGATTACATACAGCTCTCCATGCAGGCTGACGGCTTGCAGCGTGACGCAGCCGAAGCATCGGCATTTGCCGATCGGATCGCCGCCGCCGCAGTCGAGGTAAGCCAGGCGATGAGCCGATCGCTTCGGGACAGACAGCTTCATGCGCTGTCCCTTTCGCTGGCCGCCGAGCTCCGGCCAGGCGAGCCTTGTCCCGTGTGCGGAAGTCAGCATCATCCGCAACCGGCCGTTTCGGCAGGACAGCCTGAAGAGACTTTGGATGAGGGCATGGACCGGCTGACGCGGATCACGCATCAAATCCAGGAAGCCAGACTGACTCTGCGGGGGCAGCATAACGAAGCGGAGTCGCTGGCGAGTCAATCGCGTTCGCAGATCGGCACTTTCGCAGAAGGCGAATTGATTGACGCGATTTCCTTCAGGCAGAGCGGATCGATGGAAGCCGCGGTAACCGCCATGCCTGTCGCTGAAGGGCCGTACGACGCGGAAAAGCTTGCTTCGGATACAGCCTGGCTCATAGAAGCGGCTGATGCTCAAGCTGCTGCCATCGGACAATGCCGAGCGGAAGTTTCCAAGGTGCAGCAGAGTCTCCTGGCATGTCGGCAGGAGCTGATGAAACAGAGCGCCGCGCTGGAGAATGGGCAAGCGGCAGAGCACCAGATGCGGGATCAGTTAGCCGGGTTGGAAACCGAAGCTGCGGACATTTTGGCTTCCTGGCAGGAAAACAAGCCGGAATTTCCTTTGGAAGAGGCAGCTGCCCGTTTTCAGCTCATGCAAGAGAAGGACGCGGAATCCGAATCGATTAAGGAAGGGCTTGAGCGCAGCGTTCCATTCATCGAAGAGAAAAAGGAGGCCGTCCTCCGCTTGGAGCAGCAGCTGCTTGAGCTCGAAAAGCTGCAGATTCAATGGGATGCGCAGCGGGAAGGAAAGGCGGATGGCCTGAAGGATAAAGAAGAGCGGCTTCAGGCTTGGATCGGAGACCGGTCGGCTGAGGAAATGCTGGGCGAGTGCAGGTCCAGGATGAAGCTGCTTAAGGAGTCCGCGGAACAAGCCAGGAGCGAATGCAGGAAGGCAGAGGAGGCGGCTCGGCATGCAGCCAAGGAAGCGGCGCTTGCGGAACAGGCGGAAATAGCCGCGCAGGAGCAGCACGTGGCTGCCAAGCTTGCCTGGGAGAACCAGCTGGCCGCCTCTCCGTTCGCTACGGAGCATGCCGTCATGGAAGCCTGCTTGACCCCGGAAGAAAGCGAACGATGTGCCCAGCTCGTGAAAGCGCATCGGGACGGGCAGCGGGAATGGACCCTGAGGCTTCGCGACGTCGAGCTGAAGCTTGGCACCCGCCCGTTCCAAGAAGAGGACTGGGAACGGTGCACAGCCGAGCTTCAGGCGGCCCGTGCAACCGACGAGGAAGCGCTGCAGGCGAGAGCCCGGGCGGAGCGGGATTTGGAAGACTTGAACCAGCGTCACGTCCGGTTCATGGAATTGGAAGAGCGGCGCCTAAACCTCCAGCGAGAGAGCGAACGCTTGTCCAAATTGCAGTCCTGCTTGCGCGGCAACGCGTTTGTTGAATATATTGCGGAAGAACAGCTGATGCAGGTGAGCCAGTCGGCCTCCCAGCGTCTTCGCTATTTGACCAAGCAGCGCTACTCGCTTGAGGTGGATTCCGGCGGAGGTTTTGTCATTCGGGACGATGCCAACGGCGGCGTCCGGCGTCCGGTATCCACTTTATCCGGCGGCGAGACGTTCCTGACCTCATTGGCCTTGGCTTTGGCGCTCTCCGCCCAAATCCAGCTGCGCGGGCAATATCCGCTGCAATTCTTTTTCCTCGACGAAGGATTCGGCACGCTGGATCCGGAGCTGCTGGAGACGGTCATCACCGCGCTTGAGCGCCTCCATACCGATAAGCTAACCGTCGGCATCATCAGCCATGTGCCCGAGCTTCGGGCACGCCTGCCGCGCAAGCTGGTGGTACAGCCGGCGGAACAGGCGGGAGCGGGATCCCGGATTGCAATCGAATCGATGTAGCCGCAAAACATAAGGCGGTGTGATTTAAATCACGGAAACAGCAACAAGGCACTGTTATAGTACAGATAAGCCGACATATAGAGGAAGCACCGGGCTGGCGCTTGATCATGAGAGATTCCTTTCTTTTCCCTTGCTCTCGTGATGAAGCGCCTCCTTACTGGACAGCTGCGTTCCAGGGGTGCTTCTCTTTTTTTTTATATGGATCATCTTCCATTGATTGGACGCACTGCCCGTTTTCTTATATGATAAAAGCATGTACACGCATGAAAGGGGTAACCGCGAATGGATTGTGTTTTTTGTAAAATCGTAGAAGGTGAGCTTCCTTCCACGAAGATACTCGAGAATGATAAGGTGCTCGTATTTCAAAACATCAACCCGGAAGCGCCGGTTCATGTCTTGATCATTCCGAAGAAGCATATCGCTTCCATGAACGATATTGGGGATGAGGACCTGCTGCTGATTGGCGAGATGCACAAAGCGGCTAAAGAGGCCGCGGCCAAGCTGGGCATTGCGGAGAGCGGTTATCGGTTAATTAACAACTGTGGTCGCGATGGGGAACAAACGGTGTTCCACGTGCACTATCACCTGATGGGCGGCCGCCGCTTAGGCGCATTAACCGGCATTTCCCCGGCTCATACATAATTTCTTGCATAGGAAGAAATATATCAGCCTCGCAGCGCATGGCCGCCGCGGGGGTGTTTCCATTGCACGGACTATCGTAAATTAAACGCCCAAGGTTGACACCCTATTTCGGTTTGCCCTATAATGAAGTTTGATGAACCGTGTTAATGCTCTTGGACGGTCTGGTCGGAGGGAGGGAAAACTGGTGTCTGAAACTAAAGTTCGCAAAAACGAGACAATTGATGCTGCACTTCGTCGCTTCAAGCGTTCCATTGCTAAAGATGGCGTATTGGCTGAAGTGAAGAAACGCAAGCATTATGAAAAGCCAAGCGTAAAGCGCAAGAAAAAGTCCGAGGCTGCTCGTAAGAGAAAGTTTTAGGAGGATCTGAACTAGCATGAATCTTAGCGAACGATTGAACGAAGATATGAAGCAAGCGATGAAGAGTAAGGACAAGTTCAAACTCTCAACGATTCGAATGGTTCGTTCGACGATAAAAAATCTTGAAATAGATTTGAAACGAAGTTTGGATGACAACGAAGTGCTTGATATTTTTAGTCGTGAAATCAAACAGCGCAAAGATGCCCTCCAAGAATTTGAAAAAGCGGGACGCGACGATCTTGCCGCCGATGCAAAAGCAGAAATTGAGCTCCTTAGCGCCTACCTCCCGGAACAGCTTACTGAAGAAGAAATTAAAGTCATTGTACAGCAGACCATCCAGGAAACCGGTGCTTCTTCAAAAGCCGAGATGGGTAAAGTAATGAGCGCTCTCATGCCGAAAGTTAAAGGGCGTGCAGACGGAAAGCTTGTCAATCAAGTTGTTCAACAATTTCTGTAACAACATAAGTGAAACACCCCTTGTTTTCTCAAGGGGTGTTTTTTCTTTGTCGTGAAGGAGCAGGGCTTGGAGAAGCCGAGCGCCTTGATCGATGGTTTTTTCCATGGATGGGCATACTTTTTGAAACGAAATCGTTTCTGATTCGTAATAACTACCATATGGGTGCAAGTAGATACATATGCTTATGCAAGAGGCAGGCCGCTGAACTTGTTTTGTCGAAATGAAGGTAGAGGTGGCCGAATTAAGTCGAAAAGGAGGGGAAAAGATGAGTAGAAAGTTGTGGATGCGCAGATTCCTGACGTTAACGGCAGCGGTCGTGATGATGCTGATATCGATCGGAATGTATGCAGCACCGATGAAATCCGCGATGGCGGCTAACATCGGGTCGGTGTACGTCATTCCGGTGAAGCAGCCGATCGAACGCGGCTTAACCAGCTTTATGGAACGCGGATTTAAGGAAGCCAAAGAGATGGCGGCAGGACTGATCGTCCTGGAAATCGATACGCCGGGCGGTCTTGTCGACCAAGCGGGTGAAATTGCTACCTTGATGAAGGGCAGCGAGATTCCGATCGTGGCTTACATTACGGGCGATGCGGCATCGGCCGGCAGTTACATCGCACTCAATGCAGACAAGATTGCCATGTCCGAGGGCAGCATGATCGGCGCGGCTTATATGGTGGATGCCAGAGGCAATCGGATCGAAGATGCCAAGCTGGTTTCCTGGTGGAAGAGCAAGATGGCAGGAGCTGCCGAGGCGGGTGGTCGAAACAAAGAAATCGCGATGGGCATGGCAGATATCAATCTGAAGGTCGATATGCCTGAAATCGGATTGACGAAACAACCTGGCGAGGGTCTATCCTTGACGCATGATGAAGCGCTGAAGACAGGCTATGCGGACACGATTGCGAACAGCACCGAAGAGGTCATCACATGGATGGACTACTCCACGCAGGACGTATTTCGGATGGAGCCGACCTTCTCGGAGAAGCTGGCTACATTTCTTACGCATCCCGGGGTTATGACGCTGCTGTTGTTCATCGGTATCGCCGGCGTGATTATCGAAGTCATTGTTCCAGGCTTCGGCGTGCCGGGGATTCTTGGCGTGGTTGCATTCGTGCTCTATTTCTTCGGCAATCAGGTGGCCGGATTTGCCGGTTGGGAGACCTGGCTGCTGTTTGTGATCGGTATCGTGATGCTGGCGATGGAGCTGTTTGTGCCAAGCTTCGGGATACTGGGCATCATAGGCTCAGCCAGCTTGATTGCCGGCGTCGTCATGGCGGCCTATAGCACCTCTCATGTTGCTCTGTCCCTTGGGGTTGCGGCGGCATCGGCCCTGGTGGCCATCATTGTGGTTGCCCTCGTATTCAAGGAACGGGGAGTATGGCGCAAGTTCATACTCAGCGACAGCTTATCGAAGGAACAGGGGTATATTCCGAATGAAGACCGGGATGTACTGATCGGCCTGGTCGGAACTTCGATTACGCCGCTTAGGCCGGCTGGGACGATGGAACTTGAGGGACGGCGCCTTGATGTGGTTACCCTTGGCGGATTCATCGATTCCGGCCGACCGGTCCGCGTCATCAAGACGGACGGTACCCGAATTGTGGTAGAGGAAGAAAAAGGGTGAACCTCTGCGCGGAATTGTGTAGTATTAAAAGAGCCCGTGTTTAAACGTTCTACGTGATGAAGGCAAATATTCAATATTGGAGGGTAAACGAATATGGAATTGGATGGTTCTTTGGTACCGATTCTTCTAATCGGGGTTGTCGCGATTATCCTGCTTAGCGTGTTTTTCAGTTTCTTCCCGTTAATGCTCTGGATCTCGGCGCTCGCTTCCGGCGTGCGCATCGGGATTATTACATTGGTGGCTATGCGCCTGCGGCGCGTAACGCCAAGCCGGATCGTGAATCCGCTCATCAAGGCCACAAAGGCAGGACTTGGTCTTAATATCAACCAGCTGGAGAGTCACTATCTGGCCGGCGGTAACGTAGACCGGGTGGTCAACGCCTTGATTGCAGCCCAGCGCGCGAATATTCCGCTCGAGTTTGAAAGAGCTGCTGCGATCGACCTTGCCGGACGCGATGTACTGCAGGCGGTGCAAATGAGCGTTAACCCGCGCGTGATCGAAACGCCGGTTGTAGCAGCCGTAGCAAAAGACGGTATTGAAGTCAAAGTTAAAGCACGTGTAACGGTACGTGCCAATATTGACCGTTTGGTCGGGGGTGCTGGCGAAGAGACGATTATTGCTCGTGTCGGTGAAGGTATCGTAACGACGGTAGGTTCCAGTAATTCGCATAAAGATGTTCTTGAAAATCCGGACCTGATCTCAAGAACGGTTCTGTCCAAGGGACTCGACGCAGGAACAGCGTTTGAGATTCTGTCTATTGATATCGCGGACGTGGATGTAGGCAAAAACATCGGTGCTTACCTGCAGACCGAACAGGCCGAAGCCGACAAGCGCATTGCTCAAGCGAAGGCGGAAGAACGCCGTGCCATGGCGGTAGCGCAAGAGCAGGAGATGAAGGCTCGCGTCGTAGAGATGAGAGCACGCGTCGTGGAATCGGAATCTCAAGTTCCGCTCGCGATGGCAGAAGCGCTTCGCAGCGGCCAGCTGGGCGTGATGGATTATATGAACCTGAAGAATATCGAAGCCGATACGCAAATGAGAGGTTCCTTCGGTAAGATGGGTGAGAATAATGACAACTCCGGAGACAACAAAACCAAGTAACCACGATGAGGTGAGCCTATAGTGAGCTGGTTAATCGAAAATTTTTACATTGTAGCTGTTATAGGCTTCTTCATTATCTCCGCCCTCGGAAGAAGGGGAAAGAACCCCGAGGAGGGGAAAAACCCTCGTATGCCATCCTTCGGCGGCGAAGGGGACCGTCCTGCAAGACCGGGGCAGCAGCGGTCACAGCGGCCTGAAGCAAGACGGGTACAGACGGCTCCACAAGTCTCCCGTCCGCCTGTTCAGGAAAGCACCCGGATCGAGCGGTTGGATGAAGAAGAAACGGATACCGGGAACGGATACTCTCTTGAACATCAAGAGATTGATCGAGCGAGACGTGAGGAAGAGATGAGGTTCCACCCTGACAGCATAGATCATAGAATCGAGATGATGGAGAAGGACTTAACCCGGATTCACTCTAATTTGAATCGGATGACCATCGCATTACCTGAAACTGTTGTCGAAAGCCAAGATGAAAATCGTGAACAGACTAGGAGCAGTCGATCGAATCTTGCAGAACAGGCTCGAAACGGCATTGTTTGGGCCGAAATTTTGGGACCCCCGCGTGCCAAACGCTCCATGAACTCTCGTCGGTAATCTTTGGACGCTTTTGAGGGTTTTCAGAAACTAAGATTGGGTGAGTTTTACGAAATTAGCTGCAGTTAATAGATTCAAAGAAGCGGGAGACCGCCTCGTCAGATTTTTGACGGGGCGGTCTTTTTACTTTTCATCTCATAAAACGGCTGCCTGGGGCATAAGGTGTACAGTACAGGAAGGGGGAAAGTCTCCATATGTCCCGCATCAGCCGCAAGCTGCAGAAATGGACTCAAGAAATGCTTGATTTGCCACAGGACCTGTTATTTGATTTACCGCGGTTGACCCTGATTGGCAATAAAGAGCTGCATATCGAAAACCATCGCGGAGTCCGGCATTTTTCCGAGGAACGACTTGTGTTGTCATTAACGCAGGGTTCTTTGGAGATTTCCGGGACCGGGCTTGCGATTCAGGCCATTCAAAGCCACGAAGTGACCATCATTGGCACCATTCATAATATTCAATACATAGGATTGGGGGAGAAACCGTGAAGATTCCGACGATGATCCATCTTCGAGGGTATTTGAAGCTCGCCGTTCGCGGTGAGCATGTGGAAGCATTCATCAATTCATTGGCGGAGGCCGGGACCCCGGTTTGGGACGTAACACCGACAGGGGCGCATTCAGCAGAGTTTAAGCTGCTGCTGAAAGATTTCAAAGGGCTACGTCCGCTGTTAAAACGGACAGGCTGCCGTACGCGCATCAAGGAGCGTTTTGGATATCCTTTTCAAGCACGACGTCTGTTGAAACGAAAAGCTTTTGTTATCGGCGTCGTCGCGTTTTTTATGATTCTGCTGACGCTTTCGTCCATGGTATGGAACGTGGAAGTCGAGGGGAATGAGACGATCGCGTCGGAAGATGTGCTGGATGCGGCCAAACAGGAGGGAATTTATCCGTTTCAATGGATATTTAAGCTGCAATCGATGGACAAGCTGTCGGGCAATATGACCGTCCGTCTTCCGGGGACCTCTTGGGTAGGGGTGGAACGCAACGGGACGCGCATACGCATTCAGATCGTCGAGGCAGCCGTGCCGGAGAAACCGCCTCTCCAGAGCCCAAGGCATCTGATCAGTACCCAGGACGCGGTAATTACTCAAATGTACGCAGAGAAGGGGGTTCCTAAAGTAGGGATCAACAGCCGGGTGAAGAAGGGCGACATTCTGATCTCCGGGATTCTTGGGGATGAGGAGAATTCGGAGAGAGTCGTAGCCAAGGGTGAAGTGAGGGGCCTGGTATGGCATGAATACGATATCGAAATTCCGTTGGTAAAAACGCATAAGGTCTATACGGGCGAAGGAAAGAAGCGCTCCTATATCGTGTTCGGGGATCGTGCCGTTCAGTTGTGGGGCTACGGGGAAATCCCGTATTCGCAGCAGGAGACCCTGACCTTCTATGATCCGCTGACTTGGAGGACGCGCGTGCTGCCGCTCGGCTGGATGACGGAAAAAATCATGGAGGTCACCGAGGTCCAGCGGACCATTACCGAGGATGAAGCCAAAAAAGAGGGAATCGAGGGGGCACGCCGGGATATTTTGGCGAAATATGGGACCGATTCAAGATTCGTAAGCCAAAAAATTTTGCATGATAAGAAAGAGAATGGTAAAGTTTATATGAAAGTGCTTTTTGAGGTGGAAGAGACCATCGCGAAAGAACTTCCCATAGTATACGATCAAGGAGAATGAGGCTATTTGTCACAGCAAACGACCAGCATTCAAATTTTACTTCAAAGCGCGTCAGAAGGTCTGTCCTTATTCGGACCACAAGATACATTTCTAAAATTAATCGAAAAAGAGATTCCTGCGACGATCGATTCACGGGAAGCCGTCATCACGATTCGCGGACAACATCGAAATGTGGAGAGTCTTCAGCAACTGTTTGAAGTGCTGCTCCAGCTTGTGCGCAACGGCTACATTTTGACCGAGCGTGATATTCTTTATGCTGTAGAACTTGCCAAGGATCTGAGAGCCGATCAGCTGCTGGATCTGTACAAGGGCGAGATTACGACAACTTTCAAAGGTAAGCCTATTCGAGTAAAAACCATCGGTCAGAAGCACTATGTGACCACCATCAAGAAGCGGGACATCGTATTCGGCATCGGTCCTGCCGGAACAGGGAAGACCTATTTGGCCGTCGTTCTGGCTGTAGCCGCGCTGAAGGAAGGATCCGTCAAAAGGATCATTCTGACAAGGCCCGCGGTGGAGGCCGGAGAGAGCCTGGGCTTCCTGCCTGGAGACCTGCAAGAGAAGGTTGACCCTTATCTGAGACCTTTGTATGATGCCTTATACGACGTTATGGGCCCGGATCAAACGGCCAAGGCGTTGGAGCGCGGGTTGATCGAAATCGCGCCGCTCGCGTACATGCGCGGACGGACGCTGGACGACTCGTTTATTATTTTGGATGAAGCACAGAATACCACGCCGGAACAGATGAAGATGTTTCTGACACGGCTCGGATTCGGTTCGAAGATGGTCATTACAGGGGACGTGACCCAGATTGACCTGCCGCGGGGGAAAAAATCAGGACTTATCGAAGCTAAAACGATATTAAGCGGAATTGAGGAAGTCGGATTCGTCTATTTCGCCGAACAGGATGTTGTACGTCATTCCTTAGTACAAAAAATCATCGTCGCTTATGATAAAGCAGCAGAAAACCAAGATTAAAGGGGATTGTCGCAATGGCCTCCAAAGAACCATCGACGGACAAGTCCATATGGAGTAAAAACAGCGGATGGAAATATAGCGTGGCAACACGCTATATTCTGTTTCTGCTGCTTGCTTTGCTCTTTTATATCAGTCTAGCATCCAAGCTTTTGCCGGAACGCTATGACATCCAGGTCAATACGAAAAGCGAAAAGAATATCGTGGCGCCCGTTCAAATCGAGGACAGCAAGGCGACGCTGAAGGCACAGGAGGCGGCGGCGGAGAACGTCCAGCCGATTTACCCTCTCGTCCCGCTGCGGAACGATGTTCTGGTTACGCAGATCCTTGACCGTATTGAACGTTTGAACCAGGACGTGGATATCAGCTCCGCCGAAAAGGTGGAAATTTATCGCAAAGAAATTCCGCGGATGGCCAGAGAATTCGTGCAAAATTTCGTGTCGGCCAACAGCACGAATGAAGCCTACTCCAAAGAGCTGCTTCAGGAAATGCAGCGGGTCATCGAAGAACAGACCTATCGGATTCCCGAGGAAACGTTCATTAAGATACCGCGGTTGAATTCGGAAGATATTATCCAGATGAAGCCCGTAGCCCGCGAGATCGTCTCCAGGCTGATGCTGAACGAGATCGTGGATGCCGACACGGCCCGCACCCGCGTGGCGGAACGAGTGAACACCAGCTCGTTGAATGATCGGACCGCCAGGGAAGTCGTTCAGGAACTGGCGAGTTTAACGATTACGGCCAACAAGTTCTATGACGAGGTTGCCACGAAGAATGCGAAGGTTGAAGCTCGCGAGAACACCCCGCCCGTCTTTATCAAACAAGGGGACATCCTTGTGGCAAAGGGCCAGCTCATCACGCCGGAGCTGTACGAGCTGCTCGGCAAGAACGGGCTGCTGAAGGACGACATCAACTATTGGCCGGAGCTTGGCGTTTTGCTCCTGTCCGTTTTGCTGTCCCTCGGCATACTGATGTTCATCCGTCAGTCGGAGCCGGGCAAATTCAAATACAACAACTCGCAGCTGCTGATGCTGGTCCTGGTGTACGTCATCACGCTGATCACCATGCATTTGACCGCATTTCTGCAAAGCGATTCCCAGATGTACGTGGGGTATTTGGCGCCTGTCGCGATCGGCGCGATTCTGGTTACCCTGCTGCTGGAAACCTCGCTTGCCTATTTCAGCGTCATTATCTTCAGCATCATGGCAAGCGTCATATTGAACGTTCAAGGGGAACTGTTCGACTTCAAGTTCGGGTTATTCGCGGCCGTGACTTCCTGCGTGGCGATCTTCTCGATTCACCGCGCGAGCCAGCGGTCGACGATGCTGAAGGGCGGCATCATGGCTTCTCTCTTCGGCGCCTTGATCGTGTTCATTATGCTGCTGCTCAATAACGACACGTGGACTACAACGGAAACGCTGTATTCGATCGGTTTTGCCATCGCGGGCGGACTGTTAACGGCGATCCTGGTTATCGGGCTCATGCCGTTCTTTGAAGTCACCTTCGGCATTCTCTCGGCGCTGAAGCTCGTTGAATTGTCGAATCCGAACCATCCGCTGCTCCGTAAATTGCTGACGGAGACGCCGGGGACATACCATCACAGCGTCATGGTCGGTAACTTATCCGAAGCTGCTGCGGAAGCGATTGGCGCCAACGGACTGCTGTGCCGCGTCGGTTCATATTATCACGATATCGGAAAAACCAAGCGCCCGATCTATTTCATCGAGAACCAGAACAATATGGAGAATCCGCATGATTCCATAGAACCGAAGCTGAGCAAATCCATTATCGTAGCGCATGCAAGGGATGGCGTGGAGATGCTCAAGGAGTACAAGCTGCCCAAACCGATAAGGGATATTGCGGAGCAGCATCATGGCACCACGTTTTTACACTATTTCTATCATAAGGCGGTTCGCCAGGCGGAAGAGCAGGGCGTCGAGCCGGATTTCACGGAGGATGATTTCCGCTATCCGGGACCGAAGGCCCAATCCAAGGAGTCCGCGATTGTCGGCATCGCCGACAGCGTGGAAGCGGCGGTCCGATCATTGCGTAAGCCAACGGTCGAACAGGTCGAATCGATGATCGAGAAGATTATCAAGGGGCGTCTGGATGACCATCAGTTTAATGATTGCGATTTAACGATGAAGGAACTGGACATCATCGCCAAGACGTTAAAGGAGACGGTAATGGGGATTTTCCATTCGCGGATCGAATATCCGGAGGATGTGAAGCGTCCCAAGCTGTCCGGGCCGAACGGCGAAGCGTCGACTGCTTCGGAGACGTCCGCAACGAGTGAGGAACAGAGAAGGAGCGTATAAAGAATGAGCCTGCAGCTGGCATGGAATAATGAACAAGAGGATTTTCAGATTAGCGAGGAATTGATCGCCCTGCTTGAAGCGATTCTGCAGAAGGCCGGAGAGGCTGAAGGCGTAACCGATGGCGAGGTTGATCTGACCTTTGTCGATGATGAAGGGATCCATGAATTGAACCGGGAGTACCGGGGAATCGATCGTCCGACCGACGTGCTCTCCTTTGCAATGAATGAAATAACGAACGATGAGCTCGAGATCATTTATGAGCTGGAAGAGGGAGAAGAGCTTGAGAGCGTGCCGGATGTACTGGGCGATATCATTATTTCGGTCCCTCGGGCGAAGCTGCAAAGCGAAGAATACGGTCACTCCCTGGAGCGTGAGCTGGGGTTTCTGTTTGTTCACGGATTTCTTCACTTGCTCGGATATGACCATCAGGATGAGGCAAGCGAAGCCGAAATGATGGGCAAACAGGAAGCCGTACTTGCCGAAGTAGGATTGACAAGATAGTGAAGCCGCACAGACAATCGTTATACAGGGCTTTTAGGTGCGCTATAAAAGGCATCTTGACGGCTGTACAAACGGAACGCAATATGAAAATCCACATTGCTGCTGCCTTGATCGTGTTCATCGCAGCAGCTTTGCTGCAATTGGATCGAATCCGCTGGTTATTTTTGCTATTGGCGGTTTCCCTTGTATTCATCGCGGAGCTGGTGAATACTGCGGTGGAGGCCATCATCGATTTGATCTCGCCAGACGAACATGAGCTAGCCCGGGTGGCTAAGGATACGGCAGCCGGTGCAGCATTCGTTGCAGCGGCGTTTGCCGTCGTGATCGGCATTCTGGTCTTCTATGAACCGGTATGGGAATGGATACAATCTTTAACAAGCTGAACGATATAGGAGGAACTAGATATGGATGCAGGTTTGTTGATGCAAGAAGCGATTAAGGCGCGCACGCGGGCGTACATACCTTATTCGAAATTCGGCGTGGGAGCGGCCCTGCTGGATTCGCGCGGACAGGTGCATTTGGGCTGCAACGTGGAGAATGCCGCGTACGGACCGACCAATTGCGCGGAGCGCACGGCATTGTTCCGGGCGATTGCCGACGGTCATGAAGCGGGGAGCTTCCAAGCGATTGCCATCGTTGCGGATACGGACGGCCCGTGCACGCCGTGCGGGGTATGCCGGCAAGTGCTGGTGGAGCTGTGCAAGCCGGATATGAAGGTCATTATGGGCAACATGAAGGGCGACATCAAGGAGACGACCGTCAGCGAACTGCTGCCGGGGGCGTTCGGTCCATGGGATTTAAACAAGCAGTAAGACTGCAAATCATATGGTATGGAATCATGTATTATAACACAACACGTAGATACGGAACCGTAACGGAGGCATGGTATGCAAAAAAAACAATTTAAATCCGGTTTTGTGGCAATTATCGGTAGACCGAACGTAGGCAAATCAACGCTAATGAACCAAGTGATCGGCCAGAAAATCGCCATCATGTCGGACAAGCCGCAAACGACAAGAAACAAAATCCATGGCGTGTATACGACCCCGGATTCCCAAGTGGTCTTTCTGGATACGCCGGGCATCCATAAGCGTCAGTCCAAGCTCGGAGATTATATGAACCAGACCGCTTTGAGCACATTGGGTGAGGTTGAAGCGGCTTTGTTCCTGGTTGACGCGTCCGAGGGCATCGGCGGGGGAGACCGGTATATCGCCGAGCAGCTGCAGAAGATCAAGACGCCGATCATCCTGGTGATGAACAAAATCGACAAGATTGAGCCGCCCGCTCTGCTGCCTCTGATCGAGCAATATCGGAAGCTGCATGATTTTGCAGAGATCGTCCCGATTTCCGCAAAGCTCGGCAGCAATGTAAATACGCTGCTCGAGCAGATCCAGAAGTATTTGCCGCCAGGCCCGCAGTACTATCCTGAGGACCAAGTGACGGATCATCCGGAGCAATTCGTATGCGCCGAGCTGATTCGCGAGAAAATTTTGCACATGACCAGGGAGGAAGTGCCCCATTCCATCGCAGTCACCATCGAGGATATGCGGGTCGAAGAGAACGGAACTGTCTATATTTCCGCCGTTATTTTCGTAGAGCGCGATTCCCAGAAGGGCATCATTATCGGCAAGCAGGGGGCGCTGCTTAAAGAAGTCGGCAGACAGGCCCGCCAGGATATTCAAAGGCTGCTGGGGTCCAAGATTTTCTTGGAGCTCTGGGTTAAAGTAAAAAAAGATTGGCGCAATCAAGAACGCGTTCTTCGCGATCTCGGATTTCACCGCGGGGAATAATGAAGCCGGTGCAGATTCGAGGAAAATCATACGCGGCAGCCGCCTGCCAACAATTGCATTTCATAAATCTGCTCTAGAGGCACATCCTAATTTTCGTAGATGATGCAGACGTCATTTCCGAAGAGAGGATGAATACGAATGCGAGATTTTTCGTGGAAGTATTTTGCGATGACTGGAGATGTCGATGCGTATTTGCTGTATAAGGAAGCCGAGGGTGAATCGGTCCTTGCAGCTGCATCCGTTGAAGATGAGGCGGCCCCGCATGAAGAAGACGAGTAATCATTGGTTGTTCCAGGAATGGTTGGGGGAAAGCGCATGCTATATCGGGCGGAAGGGATTGTCATCCGCAGCATGGACTACGGTGAAGGGAACAAAATCATTACACTTTGCACCAAAGAATCGGGCAAGGTAGGCGTGCTGGTCAGAGGAGCAAAGAAGGTGAAAAGCCGTCATGCTGCTCTGACGCAGCTGTTTACTTATGGAGAATATGTGTTCTTCCGGAATGGTACCGGGCTTGGCAACTTGAACGCCGGCGAGATTATGGAATCTCACCACGGGCTCAGGGAGGACCTTGTAAAAGCCGCCTATGCTTCTTATGCCTGCGAGCTCTTGGATCGGGTGCTGCAGGATGAGGAGACGGGCGCTTTTTGGTTTCATCAGCTCAAGGCCTGCCTGGAAGCCCTTCAGGAGGATAAGGATCCCCAAATTATCATCAATCTGTATGAGATGAAAATTTTGCAGGCGGCAGGGTACGGGCCGGAGCTGGATGTTTGCATTTCATGCAATCAATCCAGAAAAGACGAAGATATGCTGGTGAGCCCCCGCCTTGGCGGCGTGCTGTGCCGTTACTGCAAACATCTGGATCCGCCGGCGATGGCCATCTCAACCAGAACGTTGAAGCTGCTGCGCCTGTTTGGACGCCTGGACCTGAGGCGGCTGGGCAATGTAGACGTAAAGGACGAAACGAAGGCCGAGCTCAAAAAAGTTATGCGAGCGTTGATGGATATGCAGCTGGGGCTGCGTTTGAAATCGCAAAACTTTTTGGATCAAATGGACAAGTACAACATTTGACGTAAGGTATGGAATGAGGTATTATATTTATCAGTTTATTAGTTTTTTGAATACTGACATGCATTGAACGGGAAAGTAGTGAATAATCGATCCAATGATAGCGAGCCGGGGGCGGTGGAAGCCTGGCGGGAGATATTCATGAACAGGGCACCCGGGAGCATGGTGAAACGATAAAGTGGGTTTTGCTTATCGCTGGAGATCGTCAGATCACTCGGCGGCAAAAGCAAGGCCAAGTAGGGTGGAACCGCGGGAAGCTACAGCTCTCGTCCCTATGTCTGTACAACAGGCGTAGGACGAGAGCTTTTTGTTGTACAGAGAAATGTTAGCATGATGGATTGGATTCGAAAAAGAAAACAAAGGAGCTAAAATCATGAATTTCCAGCAGATGATTTTGACGCTGCAGCAATTTTGGGCGGAACAGAATTGCATCATCGTGCAGCCGTACGACACGGAAAAAGGCGCCGGTACCATGAACCCGATGACGTATTTGCGTTCGATCGGACCTGAGCCGTGGAACGTGGCTTATGTTGAGCCTTCCCGTCGCCCGGCCGACGGCCGCTATGGGGAGAACCCGAACCGTTTGTATCAGCATCACCAATTCCAGGTCATTCTCAAACCTTCGCCTGACAATATCCAGGAGCTGTATTTGGAAAGCCTGAAGCGTCTTGGCATCAATCCGCTTGATCATGACATCCGTTTTGTCGAGGACAACTGGGAAGCGCCAACGCTCGGTGCATGGGGCTTGGGCTGGGAAGTATGGCTCGATGGTATGGAGATCACGCAGTTTACGTATTTCCAGCAGGTTGGCGGCATTGACGCCAATCCGGTGGCTGTGGAGATTACCTACGGCATGGAGCGCCTTGCATCCTACATCCAGGATAAAGAGAACGTGTTCGATCTGGAGTGGGTAGACGGCATTACCTACGGAGACGTGTTCCATCAGCCGGAATTCGAGCATTCGAAGTATACCTTTGAAGTGTCCGACGTGAAGATGCTGTTTACGCTGTTTAACATGTACGAGGAAGAAGCGAATAAAGCGATGAACCAGCATCTGGTGTTCCCCGCTTATGACTATGTTCTGAAATGCTCGCACACGTTCAACCTTCTGGATGCCAGAGGCGCGATCAGCGTAACGGAGAGAACGGGATACATCATGCGCGTGCGCAACCTGGCTCGTCAGGTAGCTGCCACGTATTTGGAGGAGCGCGAGAAGCTGGGCTTCCCGCTGATTAAGAAAGGGGGCGCAGAGCATGTCTAAGGATTTATTGTTTGAAATCGGTCTGGAAGAAGTGCCGGCGAGATTTCTGCGCGCCGCGATGGAGCAGCTTCAGGACAAGTTGGTCAAATGGCTGGATGCTTCCAGAATCGCGCATGGCGAAGTCACGGCATTTGCTACCCCGCGCCGCTTGGCGGTATGGGTTCAGAACGTTGCGGATAAGCAAGAGGACGTCAGCGAGGAAGTGAAAGGGCCTTCCCGCAAGATCGCTCTTGATGACAGCGGGCAGTGGAGCAAGGCGGCTCTTGGTTTTGCCAAAAGCCAGGGCGTTGATCCCGAGAGCTTTATGTTTAAGGAGCTCGGCGGAGTCGAGTATATTTACGTGACGAAGAATAGCGTCGGCGTGGATACGAAGTCCATCCTGTCCGAAGGGTTGCTTGGAATACTGACTTCGATGACATTCCCGAAAAACATGCGCTGGGGAGCGCACGAATTCAAATTCGTCCGTCCGATTAAGTGGATGGTCGCGATGCTGGGCAGCGAGACGGTAGATCTGGAAATTACGGGCGTGAAGGCCGGTAACGTAACTCGCGGGCATCGTTTCCTTGGCGGAGAAGCCGTAATTCCGGAAGCATCTGCTTACCGCGACGTACTTCGCGAACAGCATGTTATCGTCGATGTGAATGAGCGCCAGGAGATGATCGTTTCGCAAATCCAGGCGCTGGCCCAGGAGAAGGACTGGAATATCGCGATCAAGGATGACCTGCTAGAAGAGGTATTGTTCCTGGTTGAGACTCCAACCGTGCTGTACGGATCGTTCGACTCCTCATTCCTTCATATTCCGCAGGAAGTATTGATTACGTCCATGCGTGAGCATCAGCGGTATTTCCCGGTGCTGGATAAGCAGGGACAATTGCTTCCGTATTTCGTAACGGTTCGCAGCGGGGACAGCCGCTCCCTCGACGTGATTGCGAGAGGAAACGAGAAGGTGCTGCGGGCCCGGTTATCGGATGCAAAATTTTTCTATGAGGAAGACCAGAAGCTTCAGATCAAGGATGCCCTGTCGAAGCTGGAGAGCATCGTTTTCCATGAAGAGCTGGGGACGATCGGCGATAAAGTCCGCAGAATCCGACGGATTTCGGATCAGTTGTCCGCGAAGCTTAACGTTTCTGCAGACGCAGCGGATTCCGTAAGCCGTGCGGCCGATATTTGCAAATTCGATCTGGTGACGCAGATGGTCTATGAGTTCCCTGAATTGCAGGGGGTCATGGGAGAGGATTACGCAAGAAAAGCCGGTGAGAAGGAGCATGTGGCCAAAGCGGTGTTTGAGCATTACCAGCCTCGCTTTGCCGGTGATTCGGTGCCTTCCACAATGGTGGGTTCCATCGTAAGCATCGCCGATAAAATCGACACCATCGTGGGATGTTTCTCCATCGGCATTATTCCGACTGGCTCCCAGGATCCTTACGCACTCCGGCGTCAGGCTGCGGGCATCGTTCAGATCATCTTGGAGCACAAACTTCCGGTGACTTTATCCGACGTGTTCGGCGTGGCGCTCGAGGTTCACGAGAACATTCGCGTATTGAAGCGATCGACGGACGAGATCCGCAAAGACCTTAAGGAGTTCTTCGGGCTTCGCGTGAAGAAGCTGTTGTCCGAAGACCAGCGTTATGATGTGGTGGATGCGGTCATTACGGCCGGATTCGATCATGTGGTGTCCGTCGTATCCCGCGGCCATGCGCTGATGAATGCCGTGGAGAGCGTCCAGGATTTCAAAACGACGGTAGAGTCCTTCAACCGGGTCAGCAATTTGGCTGCCAAGGCGGGCAAGGCCGCTGTCAACGCCGAACTGTTCACGGAATCGGAAGAAAACAAGCTTTATGAAGCTTGGAACGCGATTCGCGCAGATTACCATGCCGCGCTGCAGGCAGCGGACGGCGAACGTTCATTGTCCTTGCTGAGTGGACTAAGGGAGCCGATTACCGGGTTCTTTGATTCGGTCATGGTGATGGCTGAAGACGAAGCGGTTCGGGCCAATCGCCTCGCGCTGCTCTCCGGCATCGACGGTGACTTGAAGCGGTATGCCGATTTCACGAAATTGGTGTGGTAGTAGTGACAGCATGATTTTGCAAATGGTATAATGTATTGTTCAGTGAAAGCGACAGCCCGCGGTTCAGCGCGGGATGGCGCTTTCGCTATGAACGGACGGATTCAAGCAAGGGCAAGGTCATTGTTTATTTGGGCAGCAGGATTTTAATCGGCCAAAGACGTATATAATAATATACAGCATAATAAGGACCCAAGATTAAGATAAGAGCCGGTGATGCGTATGAACGAAAGCTCCATTTCGATCGTGGTTGACGGGGATGCTTGTCCAGTCAAGAAGGAAATCGCAGAGACTGCTCGTACATTCCGTGTGCCGGTGCTGCTTGTTTCTTCCTATGATCATCTGCTGCAAGCCGAAGAAGGGGTTACGACGATCCAGGTGGACCGGAGTGATCAAAGTGCGGACCTCTACATCGCCAACCACATATCCAGGGGGGATATCGTGGTGACGCAGGATTATGGACTGGCTGCGCTTGCGCTTGCCAAATCATGCCACGTGATCTCCTTTCGCGGCCGTATTTTCCATAATACGGATATCGATTTCATGCTGGATTCCCGTCACCATCAGGCGAAGGCGAGGAAACAAGGAAGGTATGGCAAAGGGCCCAAGAAACTGCTTGACGAAGACCGGAGGTTTTTTCAACATAAACTGACAAAACTTTTGCGTGAATTGCAGGAGAATGTCCACCCGTAGCGAATACTATTTACGTGCCAAAAGAGATGAAGGTGGTTTGGATGAGTACCGGACAAGGCAATATTCCGGATGATGTCATTGAGGAAGTACTGGCCAAAAGCGATATTGTGGATACGGTCAGCAAATACGTGCATCTTACCAAACAGGGGAAATACCTGAAGGGCTTATGCCCGTTTCACTCAGAGAAGACTCCTTCCTTTACGGTTACACCGGAACGCCAAATCTTTTACTGCTATGGCTGCGGTAAGGGCGGAAACGCCATTAAGTTTAGAATGGAAATCGAAGGATTTTCTTTTCCCGAAGCCGTCAAGACAATGGCAGAAGAGAATGATATCTCGTTGCCGGAAGGTCAAGGAGTTCCCGTAATTCCTCGTAATCCGGAAAAAGAACGTTTGATTGAAGCGTATGAGCTTAGCGCCAAGCTGTACCATTTCCTGCTGAAGAATACGGAACATGGTACGGAAGCCATGAAGTATTTAAGAGCCCGCGGAATGAACGACAAGATGATTGATCAGTTTCAAATCGGTTATGCGCCAGATCGTTGGGACACGCTGGTTCAGTTCCTGACCAAACGCTCCTTTGACTTGAAAGAGATGGAAAGAGGCGGTTTATTATCCGCAAGACATGAACAAGAAGGCTATCTCGACCGTTTTCGCGGACGAATCATGTTTCCGATACATGACCGCAGCGGCAAGGTCATCGCGTTTGCTGGCAGAATACTGGGGGACGGTCAACCGAAGTACCTGAATTCCCCGGAGACACTTCTATTTAATAAGAGCCGCACATTGTACAACCTGCACCAGGCCAAAACATCCATACGCAAATTGCGTCAAATCCTGTTATTCGAAGGATACGGCGATGTCATTTCGTCATGGGAAGCAGGACTGCACAACGGCGTGGCAACGATGGGAACCTCTCTAACGGAAAACCAAGTGGCAATCATGAAATCGGTGGCTGAAGAAGTTGTTGTTGTCTATGATGGCGATAAAGCCGGCATGGCCGCCGCGTCAAAAGTCATTCCAATGCTGGAAGGCGTTGGTCTCAAGGTACGAATCGCTTTGGTGAACGAAGGAATGGACCCGGATGATTATATCCGCAAGTTCGGTCCCGAGCGTTTCAGGCATGTGGTAGAAACAGCCGTTTCAACAACAAAATTTAAACTTATATATCTGAAGAAAAACCATATACTGCTAGAAGAAGATGGTAAAATTGCGTACGCCAAAGAGGCACTGCCCATTATCGCCGTACTGGATTCCTCAACCGAACGGGAGGTTTATTTGAGGGAATTATCCTCCGAGCTTCATCTTTCCTACGAAAGTCTTAAGCAGGATTGCAATCTGCTTCGGCAATCGATGCAAAAAAAGATGGGCGATGGGGATAATAAGGAAAAAAGGTGGAATAATGGTAGGCATAAAAAAGGGCGCCAGCCCGCCCCGGCACTTCTGCCTGCTTACCATGCTGCAGAACGGCGGCTGCTGTCGCTGATGCTGCAGGATGCGGAGGCCGCGCGATACGTTGGCGATCGCCTGGGAGAAGCGTTTAATATTGAAGATCATGCGGCAATCGCTGCTTATCTATATGCTTTTTACGCACAGGGCAAATCTCCGGATATCAGCCGTTTCATGTCATCGCTCCAAGACGATCGTTTGGAAATGACGGTCAGCTCGATCATGATGATGGAAGCACCCGCCGAGTGGAACGTTCAAGTGCTCGATGATTGCATACGCGAGGTGCTGAAATTTCCGCAGCAGAGAGAGATCGACCAGAAAAAAGAAGAAATGATAAAAGCGGAGCGCTCTGGTGATTTTTTGCGAGCCGCGCAAATTGCAAGTGAGATTATCGCCCTAGAAAGACAATGAAGCCCCGCGCATTGCTGTTTCTAGGGAGGAGGGAGTCGAATGATGGCGAATGATCAGCATACTGAACTAGAAACGGAATTTACGCTGGATCAAGTCAAGGATCAGTTGATTGAACAGGGTAAAAAGAGATCCGTATTAAGCTATAAAGATATTATGGAGAAATTGTCGCCATTTGATCAGGACACGGAGCAGATGGAAGAGTTCTATGAGCAGCTGGCCGACCTGGGCATCGATGTGGTAAATGAAAATGACGAAGAGGGCCCTCACCGGCAATCGGGAGATTCCGAATCCCATGATAATGAGGATTTTGGATTTGACGACGATCTTTCACTGCCTCCGGGGATCAAAATTAACGACCCGGTTCGGATGTACCTGAAGGAAATTGGTCGGGTTCCGCTGTTGTCCGCGGATGATGAGATTGAGCTTGCCAACCGGATTGAACAGGGAGATGAAGAAGCCAAGCGCCGTCTGGCCGAAGCCAACCTGCGTCTCGTCGTAAGTATTGCGAAGCGTTATGTGGGTCGTGGAATGCTGTTCCTGGATTTGATTCAGGAGGGCAACATGGGTTTGATCAAAGCCGTGGAGAAATTCGATTACAAAAAAGGCTTCAAATTCAGTACGTATGCGACTTGGTGGATTCGCCAAGCGATCACGCGCGCGATCGCGGACCAGGCCCGTACCATCCGTATTCCCGTGCATATGGTAGAGACCATCAACAAGCTGATTCGTGTATCCAGACAGCTTCTGCAGGAGCTTGGGCGCGAGCCTTCGCCGGAGGAAATTGCTGCAGAGATGGAACTCAGCGTTGAGAAAGTCCGGGAGATCATGAAGATTGCCCAGGAGCCGGTTTCGCTGGAAACGCCGATCGGCGAAGAGGACGATTCCCATCTTGGGGATTTCATCGAGGATCAGGAAGCACTCGCTCCTGCTGACGCGGCTGCCTACGAGCTCCTGAAGGAACAGCTCGAGGATGTGCTGGATACGCTGACAGAGCGCGAGGAGAATGTCCTTCGCCTTCGTTTCGGACTCGATGACGGCCGCACAAGAACGCTGGAAGAGGTCGGCAAAGTATTCGGCGTTACGCGTGAGCGGATACGGCAGATCGAAGCCAAAGCGCTCCGTAAGCTTCGTCACCCGAGCCGCAGCAAGCGGTTAAAGGATTTTCTCGAATAGCTTAATCCACGGACCTTCTGCAGTAACGCAGCAGGTCCTTTTTTTCGAATGCAAGCAGGGCGAATGAAGTTTCTTGGTTCTGGAATTTCTTCCTGCATTTGTTGTATTGGTCTTTATTTTAGCTCTTTTCCAGACCCATTGCAAATGACTTGGCACCAGGTTGGATTGCCGGATTTGCGGGTTTGCAGTTTGGTATTGTGTCTGTTAGGGTAATGAATAGATCGTGGATTGAACGAAAATATGGAATGTAAGGGTGTCAGCATTGAAATTATCAATAAGATTAACGAAAATTCTGGAGAAGATTCCGCGCGGCAGCAAACTTGCAGATATCGGTTCGGATCATGCCCTGCTGCCCGTGGCTGCCGTGGAGTGCGGAGCTGCGGTTCAAGCCGTCGCCGGTGAGGTAAATCCAGGACCTTACGATGCTGCCGTCAAGCAGGTCATCGAATCAGGGATGACCGATGTCATCAGCGTGCGAAAAGGGGACGGATTGAATGTGCTCTCGGCCGGTGAGGCCGACGTTATTACCATTGCCGGCATGGGCGGCAGCCTGATTGCAGCGATTCTGGATCGCGGGATCGAGAAGCTGGCCGGCGTTCGCAGGCTTGTTTTACAGCCGAACGTGGGAGAGGATATTTTGCGCAGATGGCTGCATTCCCATGGCTGGGTGCTGATCGAGGAATGGATCCTGGAGGAAGACGGGAAAATTTACGAGGTGCTGGTCGCCGAGCCTTCGGACGGAACGGACCTGACGAATGAACAGGTATACAAGGAAAGGACGATCGGAGACGGTGTCCGGCTTTCTGCGAACTGGCTGTTCCGTATGGGGCCTTGGTTGACGCAATCCCCGAATCCGGTTTTCCACGATAAATGGACGTCGGAGATGGAGAAGATGGGGCATATACTTCAGTCGTTATCGCGTTCGGATCTGCCCACGGCGGCCGATAAGGCGAGCGAGATTCGATCGGATATCGAGTTTATTCAGGAGGTGCTGGCATGCTTGCCAAAGGACAAACCGTAATTCAATACATGGAGCAATTGGCCCCGAAGCACGTGGCCGAACCCGATGACCGAATCGGGCTCCAGCTTGGAACCTTGCAAAAGGACATTCGCACGGTGCTGGTTGCACTGGACGTGAATGATGAAGTGGTGGATGAAGCCATTGAGCTTGGGGCTGATCTGATTATCGCGCATCATGCGATTATCTACCGTCCGCTGAAGCAGCTGCAGACGGATACGCCGATGGGCAAGGTATACGAGAAGCTGATCAAACACGACATCGCGGTCTATGTAAGCCATACCAATCTGGACGTAACCGAGGGCGGCATGAACGATTGGATGGCGGAGGCGTTGGGCATCGAGGATACGTCGCCCATCCATGACATGCATAACGAGCAGCTGTCCAAGCTGGTGGTGTTTGTTCCGAAGAGCCATCATCAAGAGGTGCTGGATGCCGTGCTCGGGGCCGGCGCAGGCTGGATCGGAAATTACAGCCACTGCAGCTTCAATATCGAGGGCTTCGGTACCTTCGTTCCAAGAGAAGGCAGCACCCCTTTTCAAGGTAAAGAAGGAAAGATGGAACGGGCAGACGAGGTCCGGATCGAAACGATCGTTCCCCACACGATTAAGAACAAGGTCATCCAGGCCATGCTGAAGGCGCATCCTTATGAAGAGGTTGCCTACGATCTGTATAACATGGACCTGAAGGGAAGATCCCTCGGTCTTGGACGGGTCGGGAAGCTGAAGGAGCCCCTGATACTGGCTGAGTTGGTCGACGTGGTAAAAGAGAAGCTGGAGGTCCCTCATGTTCGCGTCGTAGGAGAACTCGACCGTACCATACGCAAGGCAGCCGTTATCGGCGGCTCCGGAGGACGCTACATGATGAAGGCGCTGTTTCGGGGAGCAGACGTGCTGGTAACGGGGGATGTGGATTATCATACGGCACAGGACGCGTTGGCCGCAGGACTTACCATCATTGATCCTGGCCACAATGCCGAGAAGATCATGAAAGTCAAAGTTGCCGAGTGGATGGAGCAGAAGCTGCAGGAGCATAAGTACGAAACTCGGGTCGTGGCTTCCCGCATCAACACGGAGCCGTTCCAGTTTGTTTGATTTCGGAATGGGAAAATAATCAGCTGTTGTTAATGTTTAATGGTTGTGTACCGCATGGAATCACGATATAATATGTAATGTTGTCCGGAAAGTTTGACAGACAATCGCTGGCGGCCTCAAAGCCGCGAGAGGAAAGTCCGGGCTCCATAGGGCAGGGTGCTGGATAACGTCCAGTCAGCGCGAGTTGAAGGATAGTGCCACAGAAATGGACCGCCGATGGCCGCCTTAGGGCGGCACAGGCAAGGATGGAACCGAGGTGTAAGAGACCCCGAGGAACGCTGGTGACTTCGTTCCTGGTAAACCCCACCTGGAGCAAGACCTAATGGGACGCAGTCTCCTTCGAGGAGACAGCCTTAGCCCGAGGCGCGTCCGGGTTGGTCGCTTGAGCCGATTAGTAATGATCGGCCTAGATAGATGATTGTCGCTTATGGTGGCAGGGTAGTTCCCGCTATGACCACGAAGAGCACAGAACCCGGCTTACGGAAAACTTTCCCAACTGCACAACGTTTATGAATATGCTAAGGTACAAACGCGTATTTTCTTTTCACTCCTTGTAGGGGGTGTATAGGAAATACGCGTTTTTTCAAGATATCAGAAAGTTAAACTTCGAAGCTTGGGTCTTCCTGATATCGCAAGAAAAACTTCCTCTAACCGCGGTCTGTCTTCCGAGAAAGTACGTCGATAGACGTTTTTCTTCTGGATTTGTGAAAATATTGGGAGATCATGTGCCCTGTACGGATAATCGTCCATACCAAATAGCCCTTGGGATAATAAGCTATAATCATCAACGGAAAGGAGATGCAAACACATGTCTTGTCATAACGATTATCCATGTCCTCCGGTGTCCCCGATTGTGTGCGATCCGATTGTAGTCGTGAGAGACCACTATGTACCGCAAATCGTACCGGTTATTCATCCTATAAAAGTGGTGGATAAGATTCACTGCGTCCCGGTAGAAAAACATCTGTACACGTACAGCGAAGAAGAAGTCGTAACCGAAAATGGAGGCTACGGCGGCGTTACGGTATCCGGCAAGCGTTCCAAGAAAGCTACAGTGCGTACCAGCCGTACCCGCCGGAAGAAATAAATGTGACGGCATTGTCTCGGATCATGAATAGAGCAGCCAACGCGAGAGGCGGAAGCTGCTTTATTCTTTATCTTTTATTCGTTTGAGCCGTTTAATTTGCGGAGCTCTTGCTCCAGATTGCGAAGGGTATGGCCGGGCCACATTTGAAGAGGCACTTCAGGCGCGCCAACCGCTTTCAAGGACTGGAAGATATCGATCTGACCATGACCGTAATATTTATCCCTTCCCTTGTCGCCGAGATCCACCGCTTGGTTGATCATGACGTCCATGACTTCTTGATTGGTCAGGTCAGGATTAAGGGAACGGATGAGCCCCGCCATGGCGGCTGCATGGGGACTGGCCATGGAGGTCCCGGATAGAGCAGCATATTGATTTCCCGGGAAGGTGCTTGCGATATTGGTCCCTGGAGCGGCCACATCGATGTAATCGCCGTAGTTGGAATATTCGGCCCGCTTCTGATTGGAATCCGTTGCGGCGACAGCCAGCACCTCCGGATAGGCGGCAGGATAGCCGGGGCGCTCCGTGTTGTCGTTGCCTGATGCGGCAACAAGCACAACGTCGCGATCATAGGCGTATTTAACGGCATCATGCAGGAACTGGGAGTCGGCATAGTTGCCAAGACTCATATTGATTACCTTGGCTCCGTGATCCGTGGCCCAAATAATGCCTTCCGCGACAGCATAGGTTGTTCCCGATCCGGATCCGTCGAGCGCTTTGACCGGCATGATTTTGTTGTACCAGCTAACGCCCGCAACGCCTTCGCCGTTGTTGACCAGGGCACCGATGATCCCGGCTACGTGCGTCCCGTGACCCACATCATCCAGCGGCTGTTTGTCTTTCTGGACAATGTTGTATCCTTCCACCAGTTGTCCGTCCAAATCGGAATGCTGAAGATCCACCCCTGTGTCAATTACGGCGATGATGACATCTTCGCTGCCTTTGGACAGATCCCAGCCCCGGTTTGTCTCGATGACGGGCAGATTCCATTGATATTCCGAAAACAGGAGATCATTCGGAATATTGACTTGGGCATTCGTCCCATCCGGGAAATCCGAGTTAACCCGGGATTGAGGGCTGCGATCATTGGTTAAATAAATGTAGTGAGGCTCCGTGTATTTGATTTTCCACTTCTGCTGGAAATAGGAGCGAAGCTTCTGGTAATCCATATCTTTGGAACGGAAAACATAGGCATAACCCAGTTTCCTTGGCGTTTCGCATGATATTTCCTTGGAGATATCCAACAGCTGCTGCTTTGACGGTTCATTTTGAAAGGACACCACGATTTCATTTTCGTAAAAATGACTGGCCTTTTCATTATCATGGCCGGTTTTGACGGTGATGTCGGAGAGGGTATCCGCATGGATGGACTCGACCCGGAATTTTCCTTCCTTCGGATACGGAATTAAGCGGAGATTCCGCTTCTGATGATTGCTTACCTCTTGGAGCACGGCTTGATTGACCAGGGCGGCAGCGCCATATCTGCCATCCTTGGACGGTTCGGCCACAACAAAATAAGGCTGCCCCGCCGCGTTGAATTTGGGGGAATCATAAGGTTCGCCACGTTTCAATTTCTGCTGCGCCAGTTGAAAATGATGAGCGATCCGATTTTTGTCGGTTTTGCTCATTTTGGGAAGCTGGCCTTGAATGTCCGCCATCTTGTTTTCCTTGAGGTTATACCAGCGTACTTGCTGAAAATGCTTGTGCATCTTTTGCTCTTTCTGCGTATACGCCTTGACTTGCCCCGCGCTGCGCAAAGAATCATTGTTCAGCATTTTGCGGAGGTGTCCCCTGGCATCGAGACGGTTTAATTGATCCGTTGCCTGGATATCGCCCAGCATGGTAAAATGCTTGGCCTTGTTCTCCTGCTGGGGTTTTAAGGGCCGTGACGGTTCAGCCGTTGGAGCCGGCTGTTTCGAGCCGGGGATGAACAGCAAGATCAAAAGCGCGCCAATAACTGACGCTGCCCCTATAATGCTCCAAAAGGTACGAGATTTCACATATTTTCCTCCTCGCCGCATTTCAGGATGTAAGTAATCTTAGCGTGGGAAGAGTGTATCCTTTTTATGCGTGCAAGAAATCTTTAGTCAATAAGAGTGAATACGCCAAAAAAATGTACTAAAAATAACCTTGTAAGTGTATTCATGATAGGGATTTCGTTATCCCAAAATTTGTGTTAGGATAGTACATATTAGCATGACCGTCAGGCCGTTTTGGCCTGCAGGTCACGACCATTTAAGGGGGATCTATCGTAATGCCAGCAGACAATCTTCAGAAATTATGCTCAGAATCCAGAGAAAAGTTGAAATCTGCTATTTCGATTATGGAAACGTTTTTGAATGAACATGCTTTATCTCAATTGGTAACGGAACAGGACGAGGAAACCGTTCACTTTTACAAAGGATTTCTGTCGGATGTTCGCCATTTGCTCGTATTTTCTGAAGTTTCCTATGAGAAGCTAGGCGTTGTACAGCGTCGCCCTAATTTTGATATCGATTTTGCCGAGAAGGCTTTGTATAATTTGTATCATCGCTGCGTGAACAGCTTCTTCTATCCAAAAAATGAAAGTTATTCCGAAGATGGCCGTTACGCCTACACCGGACAGGATGCCATCCGTTTCCGGAAGAAGCCGGTACGTCCCGCACGTGACGTCATCATGAACATTACCAAGATTTATGAAGAGCTTCGCGACGATCTTGCTTATTACGAGAGCGATTATTTGACGGAGCGCCGGATGCAATCCGAGAGAAGCCACGCTTAGTATAATTATGGAAGACTCAAGAGATGCCAGCCGTTGGCATCTCTTTTTTGCGTTCCGCGCCTAAGGCACCAACTGACAATCGTTATCGTGCATACCGGCCCTAAACATAGGAAAAAATGTTGACGAGGTGATGCTAAAATGGCCAACGAAGCCAAACCATTAGTGAAGTGCAGTGTCAGCAATTGCCATTACTGGGGAGAACAAAATTTATGTCATGCCGAGATGATTATGATCGAGATTGACCGTCATGCGAATGTGAAACTTAACGAAGAGTATGGGGCAGAGCCTTACGTAGACGATCATCAGGATGTTGCTGACAAGTCTTCCGAGACCTGCTGTCTGACCTTCAAGCCGAAGGGCTGACGGGCACAAGCTCCGGATAAAGTTCGGGTGCCGGGCACTTTAGGATGATGGAAATGGAGGAAGCGAGCTATGGATAAAAAACATCGCAAAAATAAAATGAAGGTTGTTCAAGGCAAGCGAAACCGGGTAGACTTCCCGCGAAAGGATCACCGCGAGGAATATGCTGCCGAGGTGGCTCCGCCGATGGAAACCTCGGTACGGCATGCAGACGAGGATAAGACGGATCTCTCCACCGGCCGGGCGGTCGGATACGTAGGCCTTGTATTAGGGATTGCCTCCTTGTTCATGTGGTCGGTCATTCTCGGACCTATCGCGGCTGTCGTGGGTTATTACGCATACAGCAAAGGCAGCAGAACGACAGGTGCTTGGTCCATAGGACTCGGCATTCTGGCGACGCTCAGTTATTTTATCTTGATTCCTTTCAGCAGATAATGATTGATTTATTTATCATCGTTTAATATGGGCGGGTCAACCGGGAAGGGTTGGTCCGCCTATTTTTTTGTCGAATAGGTATAGCAGATTGTTCCAGTTCCGTGATAAAATAAGGACAAGTTTGAAATTTAACGGCAGAAAGTGAGTTAAACGATGCAAATAGATCCGATATCATGGAAGCAAATGACGGATGTATCACAGATGAATACGAATTCCACCGAATCGTCAGCCGGATTTGTCAATGTGCTGAGCAGCCTGCTTAACGAAGAATCCACTTCCAAACCGGTTGAACGTTCCATGACACAGCTGGCGCCCGGCGTCACCTTTAAGGACGGGCTGTTGTGGCAGCAGTTAGGCGTTGTAAATGAATCCGTTTCGTCGAGCACCTCGATAGAAGCAGTGGTCAACGACACCGGGGCAACAAAGCCTACGACTTTTGAGGATTTAATCACGGCGGCAGGGGAACGCTATGGCGTGCCGGTATCGTTGATCAAAGCGGTCATCGACGCGGAATCCTCGTTTAATCCGCATGCGGTCTCGTCTGCAGGTGCCAAGGGACTGATGCAGCTCATGGACGGTACGGCGAGAGGACTCGGGGTAAGCAACCCTTTTGATCCGGCTCAGAACATCGAGGGCGGCACCAAATATTTGTCCAATCTGATCCAACGGTTTGGCGGAGAGATAGCCATGGTGCTTGCTGCCTATAATGCAGGACCGACACGCGTCGCGGGTTTGGGTGTATCCAGCGATGAAGAGCTGATGTCCGTGGCTCATGAATTGCCCAAGGAAACCCAGGCATACATTAGCAAAGTCATGAACGCCCAGTCGAAATACGCATTGTAGTCCGATTGGGGCGAATAGTAATCTGATAGAGGATCAAACGATAAGCGCCGCTTTGTCCAAGGCAAGATGGAGTGCGGCTTTACCGTTTGGTCTTTTTGTGTAAATATAAAGGTCTGGAATCATAAGCTATGCAATCTGCGATGCGTAAGATGGAAAGGGGAAATTACCTTGATATATTGGGATCACGCTGCAACGACCCCTCCTTTTGATGAAGTGGTGGACACGATGGCGGAAGTCATGAAGCTTCATTATGCCAACCCGTCAGCCCTTCACCGTTCAGGCGAAGCGGCCGCCAAATTGCAGAAAAGGGCAAGAGAGGTGTGCGCAGCCGCGCTGGACGTTCAGCCTGATGAGATCGTATTTACGTCCGGGGCGACCGAGGGCAATAACATGGCGATAAAAGGGGCTGCGATGCAGTACAGCAGCCGGGGCAAGCATATCATCACGACGGGAACCGAGCATCCGTCCGTATATGAATGCTGCAGACAGCTGGAAACGCTGGGCTGGGAAGTGACGTACCTTCCCGTGGATGCCGAAGGCATGGTGGATCTGGCTGCCTTGAGCGAAGCGGTCCGTAAAGATACGGTGCTGGTCAGCATCATGCATGTGAATAATGAAACGGGGGCCGTACAGCCGCTGGCGGAAGTGGGGCGTATCGTGAAGGAGCGGAACCCGCGCACGCTGCTGCATGTCGATGGCGTACAGGGATTCGGCAAGCTCCCGGTCTCGCTATCCGGGTGGCAGGCCGATTTGTACAGCTTGTCCGCACATAAGTTCAACGGTCCAAGGGGAATGGGGGTGCTGTACATCAGGCAAGGCGTGCAGCTCTTTCCCCTGATATCCGGCGGATCCCAGGAGAGCGGGCATCGGGCGGGCACGGAGAATGTTGCCGGAGCGGTAGCGATGTCGAAGGCCATGCGATTGTCCGGGGAAAATCAGCCTGAGCTTTATGCCAGGATGACGGAGATCAGGGAGCTGCTGTTTCAGGGCATCCGCAAAATTCCGGGCTTGGTGTTAAACAGCAGCGAGCAGAGCGCACCGCACATCATTCATTTTTCGTATCCGGGATTAAAACCCGAGGTGATGGTCCATGCTCTGGAAGAGATGGGCATGCTCGTATCGACCAAATCGGCTTGTTCGTCCAAATTCAGCGAACCCAGCCGGGTGCTGTTGGCGATGGGAAAAGACAGGGAGGCAGCTTCCTCCGGAATTCGTATCAGTCTTGGCAAGGAGCATCAGCTGGGCGATGCAGCGCGGCTGATCGAGGTATTGGCGAAAGTTTGCGGGAACCTGCGTCCCGTCATAGAAAGAGAGGGTAATCGGAGATGACTTACGATAAACTGCTGCTTCGCTTTGGCGAGTTTACCCTGAAAGGCAAAAACCGCAACCGGTTCGAGAGATCGGTGCTGAATCATATTCGAAGCGTGCTCAGACCGTATCCGGGCGCGAAAATCATCAAGGAATACGGCCGCCTGTACGTCGAGCTTAACGGGGAGTCTCCCGAGGCGCTGATTCAAGTGCTGAAGAAGGTATTTGGCCTGGTTTCCATCAGTCCGGTTCGCGTTTGTTCTTCGGAACCTGAACGCATTATCGAAACAGCGGTTGAATTTGTGGGGCAGAAGGAACTGGAAGGCACGGTAACCTTCAAGGTCAATGCCAGAAGAGTATGGAAGCAATTCCCTCATTCCTCGCAAGAGATGAATCATTTGGTCGGATCGCCATTGCTGCGGACCTATCCCCAGCTTAAAGTGAAAGTGAAGCAGCCCGATATGGAGCTGCGCGTGGAAATTCGGGAGAACGAGACGTATTTGTACTATGAAGTGATTCCCGGCGCCGGCGGTTACCCCCTTGGTACGAACGGGAAGGCGATGCTGCTCCTCTCCGGAGGAATTGACAGTCCTGTAGCGGGCTGGTCAGCGATGCGCAGGGGACTTGAAATTGAGTGCGTCCACTTCTACAGCTTCCCCTACACCAGCCAGCTTGCGAAGGAAAAGGTCATGGAGTTAACGAGGCTGTTATCGGGCTATACAGGAAAAATCAAGCTTCACCTGGTGCCGTTTACCGATGTGCAGACCTCCTTTGTCGGCATCGGCCAGGATAATCTGATCATTACTTTTATGCGCAGAGCCATGTTACGGATTGCTTCCTCGCTTGCTGAGCGGGAAGGGGCACTGGCGATCGTGACCGGGGATAGCCTGGGACAAGTGGCCAGCCAAACGCTGCCGAGCATGAATGTGATCGGAAGAGCTACCGAGCTGCCGCTTCTCCGGCCGCTCGTCATGATGGATAAGAACGACATCATCAACATTGCGATGGATATCGGCACATTTGACACGTCGATTCTGCCGTATGAGGATTGCTGCACGTTGTTTGTTCCTAAATCGCCGACCACCAATCCGAATCTGAAGATTATCGAGAAGGTGGAGGCTTCGCTTACCGAGCTGCCTGCCTTGATTCAAGCGGCGGTTGAAGGCACGGAGACCGTGATCATCACGCCGGACAGTAAGATCGGCGAGCTTGGCGAGAAGCGTGAGGAGCCCGTAGTCAACGAAGACTGGTTCTAAATCGGGTATGAAGCTGCGGCCGCCATGGCGCCGCCGACAGAGCGTCTTATGCTATTCGATTAGATAAAAACCATAAAAACGCCCCGAGGCTTACGATAAGCCTCGGGGCGTTTTTATGGTATGTTGAGACCGTTAGGACAGGGTGGACGACTGACGGCGAGCGGCTGATTTTTTTTTCAGATGTCCTGCCGTCAGTACCCCGACGATGATGGCGGCAATGAACAGATACTTTATAATCTGGTGCCCTTCAAAGTACCCCATAAAATGCTTCTCCTCGGTAATCATGGAGGATGCCGTATATGCAAGCACCGCTGAACCTACATAGATAATCCATGGGAAGCGGTTGATCAGCTTGATGAACAGGGTGCTGCCCCATACCACGATGGGAACGCTGATGAGCAGGCCCAGGGTTACAAGGATCATGTTATGTTTTGCCGCGCCGGCAACGGCAATGACGTTGTCCAGGCCCATGGCGGCATCGGCTACGATGATGGTGCGGATGGCCGCGCCCAGGTTGCTGCCAGCCTTGATATTGCCGTGATCATTATTGTCGTCGGTCAACAGCTTGTAAGCAATGCCGATCAGGAGCACGCCTCCCACAAGCAGCAGCCAAGGGATGTTGAGCAGCCAGACTACAAGGATGGTGGCTATGATGCGGAGAATTACAGCACCTGCCGTACCGTAGATAATGGCTTTTTTCTGGGTTTCCTTCGGAAGATTGCGTGCCGCCAGGCCGATCACGATGGCGTTGTCCCCGGCCAATATCAAATCCAAAAACACAATGTTGATTAATGCAAGAAAAAATTCAGCGGCTGTGGTTTCCATGAATGTCACTCCTCTTAGAATACGTTCCACCATTAAACAAAGTGGATTTATTATAGGCCTATTTTTCCCGATGTGCAAGCATAGCCTGGACAAAAACCACATATGTGTAGAGTGGGGGGGTTGTTCTGGTGGAGACGATTTTTTTGTTGGGACAAATATTAGTGGTCAATCTTGTACTCAGCGGCGACAATGCCTTGGTCATTGCTATGGCCAGCAAGGATCTTCCGGAAATACACCGCAAACGGGCCGTTTGGATCGGGACGGCGGGGGCCGTACTTTTGCGCTGCATTCTGACTTTTGTGGCCGTTCTGCTGTTGAAAATTCCGTTTCTGCAGGCTGGCGGCGCATTGCTGCTCATCTGGATCGCGGTCAAACTGATGATGCAAAAGGAACATGATCCTGCGAGCATGGCCAGGGCTTCCACGATATGGGGCGCGGTCAATACGATTCTGATCGCCGATTTTGTCATGAGCCTGGACAATGTCTTGGCAATCGCGGGGCTTGCCAATGGCGATCTCTCCCTGATTGTCATCGGGATTATATTAAGCATTCCAATTGTTGTATGGGGAAGCGGGATGATCTCCAGGCTGCTTCAAAAGTTTCCCGTACTGCTCTATATAGGTGCCGGTATTTTAGCTTTTACAGCAGGCGAAATGCTCATACAGGATTCTCGCGTCGGCCTGCTGCTGGCTTATTGGATGCCCTATGCGCACAGCTTGCTGCCGATTATCGTGGCGGGTTTCGTTGTTCTCATCGGCGGATTGCAGACGGTAAGACGGACCGGCGCGTAAACGGGGACATTACTGCAGGCTGCGGTGTTGGACATACTCATGCGGAAGCCGTAAACCGGATAAATGGACGACTGTCTCTCGCAGTCGTCCATTTCTTGTGATGCTAGGCCGATGCCTCGTGGGCCGGGCGGGGTAATTTTTAAGCGGAACAAGCTCGGGATATGGTTTTTTTTGTCGGTTTGGGCTAAAATTAACGTAACTGCTTCTGTTAGAAACCGCTGTTTATGGTGATACATATATTGAAGAGAGGGTGATCAAATGTCCTCCAGAAAAGATTTGGCATTGGGTATTTTCATCGTTGTCGCTGGAGTCGTTATTTTGCTCGGCAAGCTTGGCGTGTTCGGATTTCTGGGCAGAACGTTATGGCCGCTCGTCCTGCTGCTGCCGGGTATTTTTTTGCATATCCTGTTTTTTGGTCGCCGGGCTTCTGCCGCCGTACTGATACCGGGCGGTATTCTGACGGTATACGGGCTTCTGTTCCTCATATGCAATATCGGCGGCTGGGGACTAATGGCCTCATTATGGCCTGTTCTCATTCTCGGTGTGGCCGTAGGCCTGTTTGAGTATTATCTGTACGAGAGCCCGCGTCCCGGCGCTGCACTGCCGATTGCGCTTGGTCTGACGGCGCTTTCCGTTGTGATATTCATCTTCACCTGGCTTCAGACAGGAGCGTTCTACATTATTGCGCTGATCTTGATCGCGGCGGGCGCTTGGATGATCTTCGGCCGCAATCGTTCGAGACGCAATAATAAATGGAGCCGAGGCTGGTAATCGGGAAGAGGTAAAAGTTGCTGGAAGTTTTCTGAAAAGACTTGATTTTCCCGCTCGTTTACCTATATTATAGGATGTATGTTGAAGCGTCGGCATGTCGTCCGGCGCTTTCTTTGTGGCTCATTCGAATAGAAGGGATTTGAGATATATTTATGCAATCAAGAGATCAGATTCGCAACATTGCCATTATTGCTCACGTTGACCATGGCAAAACAACACTTGTAGACCAACTGCTGCAGCAGTCCGGTATTTTCCGGGAGCATGAGACGCTGCAGGAGCGCGCGATGGATTCCAATGATTTGGAGCGCGAACGCGGTATTACCATCCTAGCCAAAAATACGGCTATTACGTATAAAGATTTCTTGATCAACATCGTGGATACGCCTGGACACGCCGATTTCGGCGGTGAAGTCGAACGTATCATGAAAATGGTCGACGGCGTTCTGCTCGTTGTTGACGCATACGAAGGCTGCATGCCTCAGACCAAGTTCGTTCTGGGCAAAGCGCTTGCCCATAACTTGACGCCGATCGTCGTTGTAAACAAGATCGACCGTCCGGCTGCTCGCCCAGCTGAAGTGATCGATGAAGTGCTTGACCTGTTCATTGAGCTTGGAGCGAACGACGACCAGTTGGATTTCCCCGTAGTATATGCATCTGCCCTAAACGGTACTTCTAGCATGGATCCGGAGAAGCAAGACGATAACATGCTTGCTCTTTACGAAACCATTATCGACCATATCCCTTCCCCTACCGAGAAAGTGGACGAGCCTCTGCAGTTCCTCGTTACCTTGATGGATTACAATGAATATCTGGGCCGTATCGCCGTCGGCCGCGTGAATCGCGGTGTCATTAAGCAAGGCCAACCGGTTGCCGTTATGCTTAGAGACGGTTCCACCAAGAATGCCCGTATCGAGAAGCTGTTCGGTTTCCAGGGACTGAAGCGGATCGAGGTTGCCGAAGCAGGCGCTGGCGACATCGTGGCGATCGCAGGCATCAAAGACATCAACATCGGAGAAACCATTGCGGATCCGCAGCATCCGGAAGCCCTCCCGGTTCTCAAAATTGACGAGCCTACCCTGCAAATGACGTTCCTGGTGAACAACAGTCCTTTTGCCGGACGCGAAGGCAAATGGGTGACATCCCGCAAGCTTCGTGACCGTCTCTTCAAAGAACTGGAAACGGACGTCAGCTTGCGAGTGGATGAGACGGACAGCCCGGATGCCTATATCGTTTCGGGACGCGGCGAGCTTCACCTCAGTATCCTGATTGAGAATATGCGTCGTGAAGGCTATGAGCTTCAAGTATCCAAGCCTGAAGTTATCGTAAGGGAAATCGATGGCGTCAAAATGGAACCGATCGAACGCCTCCTCATTGACGTGCCGGAAGAGAGCATGGGCGCTGTTATGGAAAGCCTTGGAACACGCAAGGCCGAAATGGTGAACATGGTGAACAACGGAAACGGTCAAGTCCGTCTGGAATTCCTGATTCCGGCTCGCGGGCTTATCGGCTACCGCACCCATTTCTTGACGCTGACACGCGGCTACGGCATTATGAACCACGCGTTCGACAGCTATGGCCCGCTGGTTGGCGGCCAAGTGGGCGGACGCCATCAAGGCGTGCTGGTTTCCACGGAAAACGGATCTTCGACGTTCTACGGCATGATGTCGGTTGAAGACCGCGGAACCCTGTTCCTGGAACCGGGGACCGAGATTTATGAAGGCATGATCGTCGGGGAGCATACCCGCGACAACGATATCGTCGTCAATATTTGTAAAGAGAAGCAATTGACCAACGTTCGTTCGGCAACGAAGGACGATACGGTGAAATTGAAAACACCGGTCATCTTCTCGCTTGAGCAAGCTCTGGAATACTTGAACGACGACGAGTATTGCGAGATTACGCCGAAATCCGTTCGTCTCCGCAAGAAGATTTTGAACAAGAGTGAGCGCGAACGCGCAGAAAAACATCGTAAAATGGCGCAAGCAAATCTATAATAGATAGAGATCTACTTGCCCAAAAGGAGTGAACCTATCATGCAGGAATGGTTTGCCGCGCACCCGCTCGTTTCGTATATCGTCATATTTGTGCTGATCACCTACGTTTACAACAAGGTATTCCGAGTGAAGCAGAAGCTTCCTCTGTTGAAGGAGATTCTCCTGTATATCTTGATGGCCCTGGGTTCGGCGATACTGCTTGTGTTTCAGATCGATAAGCTGCCGATTATCCAATGCTTGTTGGTCGCCGTGGCGTTGATGCTGATGGTGCGTATTCGATACTTTGTTGAAGATCGTCAGAAGAAGAAGGCTCAAGCCGAGCCGAAGTCATAAGGTTTGTAGAAATTTAGCATTTCAGGCAACAACCATACGGCAACTTTTTGTCAGTCCCCATCGTTTATAAGAGAGAGAAGTCAACCATGGTCCGGTAAATGCTTCGCAATTTGAAGCGTTTATCGGACATTCATCTAATTTGAATGAAATCAGGTGTTATGATATGAATCCTACTCATACCAGTCTCCCTCCAAGAGCCAAAAGTGGGGGGAAGGGCAAGAAACAGCCAGTTCCTAAAAAGAAAAAAAGCCCATGGAAATCATTTTTTAAATTTATTCTGATCGTACTGCTAATCGCGGTTTTGGCTGCAGCAGGTTATGCCGGATATCTCTTCTTCAAGGGAAATCAGGTTATCGAGAAAAGCGGGATCGACAAGCCGGTAGCTCCGGGCCATTCCGCGAAAGAAAAACCGATTACCGTGCTGCTCTTGGGAACCGATCATCGTCCGGAAACAGGGACGTACCTGACGGACGTGGTGATGGTCGCCTCCATGCATCCGGAAACCAATACGTCGACGCTGGTATCCCTGCCGCGGGATACGCTGATTGAACTTGAAGGATACAAGGCGACGAAGCTGAACGCCTACTACCCAAGATTTAAAGCAGCTTATAAAGCAGCCGAGAAAAAGGAGCCGGGCAGCGGCATTCCGGCAGAAGAAGAAATGAAAGTCATGATGAGCAAGTATCTTGGCGTTAATATCGATTATGTAACGGTCATCGATTTTCAGGGTTTCCGCGACGTCGTGGATACCTTCGGCGGGGTGGATGTTAACGTACAATACAACATGTGCCACCGGGATTCCGTGGATGGAACCGACATCAACCTGACAGTGGGTCCACAAAAGCTGGACGGCAAGAAGGCGCTAGACTATGTGCGTTACCGCAAATCAATGAACTGTAATCCGAAAACCAAGGAGTCCAACGACTTTGATCGCAATGCCCGCCAAAGCGAAGTGTTGCATTCCTTGCTCGACAAGATGAAATCGTTCGGCGGCGTTACGAAAGTCGGCAATGCGCTGGATGCGGTCAGCGACAACATGACCACCGATTTCGAGCAGGAGCAAATCCGGAACTTGCTCGCGACTTATTATGATATTGGCAAAGAAGACGTTAAATTTATGCCGATTACCGGTGAGTGGAGAAGTCCTAACGTTTACATTAACGCAAATGAACTCAATGCAGCCAAACAAGCGCTGCAAGATGAGCTTGCAGGAAAACACAACTCCGGCGATCAGGGAACAGAAGCGGATTCTGCAACGGCTCCGTGACAATTGAAGGCAAGTTTTATCGTATGTTATAATACAATGTATCAGATGGAGATCATTGTACAGGAGGCCGAAGGAATGTCCTACCTCATGATGCATACGACACACCCATTGATCCATAGTCGGCAGACGGTTTGCCCTGCCCCTACATTGGTGCGGGCGGATTCCATTAGGGAATGGGAATCCTTCGGATGTCGTCCTTCTGATTCCATGTCGCTCATGACGGGTTCTTTCGACATGGGTGTCCATATTGCACCGAATAAGCAGTCATACTCCAAATATGTTAACGGTCATGTCCCTAGCGAAGCAGTTATGCCTGCTAGTGGCGTTGTTATGACCTTAAAAAAAGCCCAGTGAGCATCACTGGGCTTTTTTTGTATGAAATTTGGAGACTTGTGACGGACAAACTCGGGTCATGACGGGATATGTCCGCGCGTAAGACCGAATTCATCCTCAAGTTTATTTCCCGTTTTGTGGATGGGCCGGTGCATGACCGCGATGATTTGGTTTTACCGTTTTAGCACCGTTTTGCTGCACATTTCCGTTTTGCTGCCCATTCCCGTTTCGCTGTGCATTCCCGTCTCGCGGCGTTACGTCTTTCGGCAATTGAGGGATGATACGGCCAACGATGTCTGCAAGTTCACTGGCAAGTCCGGAAACAGGATGTCCCTCCTGAATGTGCCGACCAAGCTCGGCAATCCGGTTGGCTACGTCCAAATCGGCGGTAACCAGCGCATTGGCGCCTGCCGGATCGGTTTGAAGGGCTTCCGCGACCGTGTATTTAATGGTTCCAACTTCTGCACGATCTAAATTTCCATCTACATTCAGCCCGACGACAGCCGTATTGCCCATGACAACACAGTTCGCGTTTTTAACGCCAGGCACGCTCTCAGCCAGCGATTTCAGGTGATTTGCGGTTGTAGCGTCAACTCGTCCGTTGTTATCATTTACGTTACCGACACGCCCCGTATTGGGGTTATCCGGTGTCCAACCGTCTACATTGTTGGTGGTATAACCTCTGTTCCCGTTCATGTTGCGAACACTGTTAGCAGTGGTTCCATCGGTTTGATTACGAGGAGAGGGTGATGCATTGTTATTGGCGGTCCCGCAGCCTGCGAGCAACAACACCGCCAGCATGATGGATAGAGCAGCTCTCATGGATTGATCTGTCCTTTCGTAATAGAATTCGCTAAATTACTCCAGTCGCTACGCTTATTATGTCCGGGACGGAAAGGTTTATGTGTGTACCTGATGAAGAAGCAGTGGAGGGATAAGATGAAAAAAATATTTGTACTGGATACGAACGTACTGCTGCATGATCCTCAATCGATTTATGCATTCGAGGAGCATGAAGTCATCATTCCTGCGGTGGTTCTTGAAGAGATTGATTCCAAGAAGCGAAATGCCGATGAAATCGGCCGCAATGCCCGTATGGTCTCCCGATTGCTTGATGGGCTTAGAGAACAAGGGCATCTTCACGACGGAGTTCTTCTGGAGAACGGCGGGACGTTGAAGGTTGAGCTAAATCATCGCAGCTTCGTCAAGGTACAGGAGTTATTTAGCGAAGCATCGAACGACAATCGTATTTTGGCTGTCGCGTTAAATTATAAATTGGAGGAGGAGCCGAAGGAGGACGGAAGACCCGTTGTTCTTGTCAGCAAGGATGTCCTCGTTCGAATAAAAGCGGATGTGCTTGGGCTAACGACACAGGATTATCTATCTGACCGCACGGCGGATCCAAGCGAATTATATCCGGGATTCTCAACGATCAAGGTGCATCCTTCCGTGATCGATGAATTCTACAGCTATCGTTATTTGCCGATTAAACCACTTCAACTCACTTATCCGCTTTATCCGCACGAATTCGTTATTCTGAAGGACGAGATGGGATCCGGCAAGTCTGCCCTTCTTCATGTGAATGAAGATGCAACCCGACTAGAGCCGCTTCATCTAAGCAACGAGCCCGTATGGGGCATCAGTGCCCGGAATGCTCAACAGCGCATGGCGATTGAGCTTCTCCTGAATGACGACATTCCGCTGGTTACCATTACGGGAAAAGCCGGAACGGGAAAAACCTTGCTGGCATTGGCAGCAGGACTATCCAAGGTGGAGGATGAGCACAAATACAAAAAACTGCTCATTGCGCGTCCGGTCGTTCCGATGGGGAAAGATATCGGATATTTGCCGGGAGAAAAGGAAGAGAAGCTGAGACCGTGGATGCAGCCGATCTATGACAACCTGGAGTATTTGTTCGACACCAAGAAATCCGGCGATATCGATAAAATATTGATGGGTCTGGGAAGCATCCAGGTAGAAGCACTGACTTACATCCGCGGTCGCTCCATTCCAGGTCAGTTCATCATCGTTGATGAGGCTCAGAACTTATCCCGCCATGAGGTCAAGACGATTGTTTCCCGGGCGGGAGAAGGGAGCAAGGTGATACTGATGGGGGACCCCGAACAGATTGACCATCCCTACCTGGATGCCGTTAGCAATGGGCTGACCTATGTGGTTGAACGATTTAAGCAGGAAGGTTTAAGCGGACATGTTACGCTGACTAAAGGGGAGCGTTCCAAGCTGGCACAGCTGGCAGCCGATTTGCTGTAGCGTGATATTTCCCGAGAAATGATCTCACAAAGTAACTTGTACGAGAAGGACTGTCCAGAATTCATAGGACAGTCCTTTTAGCGATCGGGTCCTATTAGTAAAATATGGACTGGTAAATTATAAAAAAAGATAGGACAAGAGCACTATAAGTTTGGTAAAATAAGGGCATGCGACTATGGGAGGAGTGAAGAGGGGATATGAAGCGGAAGAAATATTGGTTCTTATTCGCCATTTTATTATTATCCTTATCCAGTTTATCTCCCAGCTTTGACTTCACTCATCATACGAGACGGGAACCGCCCGGGGATGAACCGATTCCTCCGCAGCAGAGGCCGGAGGTGCCAGAGAGCGACCTGGGCCCCATCAAGGTCGGCGTCCAATTGAATCCGGACGAGCTGAGGCACCTGAAAGCGCTCAACGAACGCTTTATGGAAGAGACCGGAGCCGAGATCGAAATCACGCCTCTGGAAACAGCCGGTACGGAGAAAGAATCGTTTTTGCTTCATATGTCCCTTGGCGAAGGACCGGACATTATATTAACGGATTCCCATTACATTAAAGCGCTTGCAATGACGGGATATCTTCTGCCCGTCGATGCATCACAGACAACGGTGACCGGCGAAGATACCCTGAATGGTCTTCTGCCGCAGCTGCAATGGAACGGGTATCAATGGGGAATGCCTTTTGATATAGATCCCTATATCGTGACCTGGCAGACCGAAGGGAAGGACGGCGCCTCATTTAACATGCCGGAGAGCCGTCAGGCTTGGAAGGAATATATGGAGCTTCATAAGACGAGCCCTGTCCTCTCATTTGATCCGAAGGATCCTTACGCATTCGGCGCGGCGGTGCATTTGCTTGAAGGCGATCCTTCCAAGCCGGATCAAGAGGTGCTTGAAATGTTAATCCGCAATCACCTTCGAACGCTGGAATCGTCCCACGGCGCAGCAGATACGATAGAAACGGGGCAGGAACCTTCCTCTGGCATAGAGGAGGCTTCCGTGGCCGTTGAGCCGTATTCGAGCTTCGCGGACCGAGAGGTAAGCGGATTGTCTTCCGCATTGGCCATGGGAAAGAGTCATTTGAATACGCCGGTTGTGCGAGCGAGAAGTTTAGCGGTAGCCGCACAGACGGAGTCGTCTGCGCTTGCCATGAAATGGATTACGTATATGACAAGCAAAGAGATGCAGCAGGAATGGAGCAAAACGTCAGGAACACTCCCCGTTGTATCCGAAATGTATGTCACGGGCACGAACCTGAGGGATCGGGGCATTTGGCAAAAAGCAGCGGTTCCCGCCCAGGTGCTGCTCTCTCGGAATGAGCCGGCCGCTTTGGATTTTGGCGATTCGGAAGGTTTCCAGACTTATAGCGAATCGGCATATCGATTGCTGCATGGCGAAATAACGGTTGAAGAATATATGAAATTGTACACGCCTGCTCAACCATAACAAGAAAAAAGCTGCCCTCGCGGGCAATGTCATTTAGTTAAGGCTCAGGACCAAACATCAAGAAAAGAGCAGGTTATCGAAAAGATAGCCACGCTCTTTTTTTTGTATATGGCATAAAAAGACTTGACAAGTCGTTAGAAATGTGTGGCGAAGCCCCTTGAAAAACGAGGAGGTTTTGCCAATGAATGAGTACGCGAACGCGCTAAAACAAACACTGACATCCCTCATACGAGAGATGTCAGCCGATCCAGCACCTTATGTCAAAAACCCTGAAAAGGATTTTACCCGAAAGAAAAAGCTGCCCTTTGAAACGGTCATGCAGCTCCTGATCTCCATGGGCGGCAATAGCATTTATAAGGAACTCTTGGAATCTCAGGGCTATAACGTACACACCTGACCACGTCTGCCTTTGTCCAGCAGAGGAATAAAATCCTGCCAACTGCTGTGGAATCCTTATTTCACAAATTTACGCAATCGTATACGGATATCAAGTACTACCGAGGATATCGATTGCTTGCCATTGACGGTTCGGATTTGCATATCGCAACGAACCCTGCCGACACGGATACATATTTTCAAAGTCAACCGAACACGAAAGGCTTTAACCTTCTGCATTTGAACGCAGCCTATGACTTGTGCAACAGACTTTACGTGGATGCCATTGTTCAGCCCCGTAGGTTGTGGAATGAGGGCAGGGCACTGGCCGATATGGTGGACCGCTCCCCCATCCAAGGAAAAGTCATTGTTATTGCCGATCGCGGCTATGAGAGCTACAACAATTTTGCGCATATTGAACGTAAAGGGTGGAACTACGTCATACGCGTAAAGGATTTGAACTCCAATGGTATTCTTTCAGGCTTGCGTTTGCCCACTAGCGGAGAATTTGATCTTGACGCTCAAGTGATACTCACCAAAAAACAAACCAAAGAGGTCAAGGCTCATCCTGAAATGTACAAGTTCGTCCCTTCCCATTCCTCATTTGAATTTGTGGATTTGCAGAAGAACTTGTTTTACCCGATTTCCTTTCGGGTTGTTCGTTTCCTCCTGCCTACTGGCGCTTATGAAACCGTCATTACCAATCTATCTGCAGACGAGTTCTCACCCGTCGAAATCAAGTCCATTTACAGCATGCGATGGGGTATTGAAACCTCATTCCGGGCATTAAAATACACCGTAGGTCTTACGAGTTTTCACGCAAAAAGACAAGAGTCCATCGCTCAGGAGATTTTCGCAAGATTAATCATGTACAATTTCGCCGAAATGATTACCTCGCACGTAATCATTTCCCGAAAAGATAAACAGCACCAATACCAAGTCAACTTCACGGTTGCCGTTCACGTTTGTAGACATTTCCTGCGCTCGCGGGACGATGAACCCCCGCCTAATGTAGAAGCGCTGATAGGTAAGAATATTTTGCCGATTCGACCCATCCGCCCAGGACAGCAGAATACGCGCAAAATCCGCTACAAATCAGCTGTTAGCTTCGTTTATAGAGTAGCATAAACCGGCCCCAATGAACATTTTTAAAGCGGGTATATCGTCCGCTTAGTTTGCTGTACGCATTTTCACTTGTCTCCATGAGAAAACAAACGGCACAGGGCGCTTCCCCATGCCGTTTCAGAATCCATCGTATTTCCAATCTTGCCTTTGAGCTTATCTTAATGACATTGCCCTTCGGGGATCTTTTTTTTTGTTTATGAGCGAAATGTGCAACGAAAATGGTTACCTGACGAGTCCGGAATGGAAGGCCAGGAATACACTGGATTAGGTTGGAATGGAAGAGCCGGGAAGCGTCATGAATCCAGCGTTACCGAATGATGAATATGATGATGAATTTGGGGCGTTAAGATTCCGAATGGAGGTATGGGAATGGGGACGTCAAACTGGCAGAATTTATCGTATTGCGTGGATCTGATCCGCTATGTAGCTCCCAAGTCCGTTCTGGATATCGGGGTAGGTTTTGGCCGCTGGGGCATGATCTGCCGGGAGTATTTGGACGTATGGGAAGGGCGCGTATTTCGCGCGTATTGGAACACGCGGATCGAAGGAATCGAGATTTACCCCGTCAATATCGATACCTACCACGAATGCTTCTATAATAAAATCCACGTTGCGGATGCTTACGATCATCTGCAAACGCAAGTCCAGCCGGGACAATTCGATTTAATCATTCTGGGTGACGTTCTGGAGCACTTTACAAAAGAGCGGGCGCTCGTCCTGCTGCAGACCTGCATTGAAAAATCCCGCTTTGTCCTGCTTAATATTCCGATTGGAACAGACTGGCCGCAGGGCGCTGAATACGGCAATGAGTTCGAGACCCATTTGAGCGAGTGGACAACAGAGGAACTGGATCGTTTTCCCGTAGCTGACAAGAGGCATTTTAAGGATTACATTAACCGTGATTTCTCCACGTATTTGTTTTCGATGCCAAGGAAGTAGGTTTCGTATGAATGGAGCACCTTCTATGAGGAGGGTGTTTTCTTTTTATTCTCAATTGAAAAAATGGTATATTGGAAGAAACGAAGGTCAAATGGAGTATATGATGTGGATAAAACATAGAGAAATGAGCTGATTCTATTCTATGAAAAAGATCGTTTTAGCTGGTGGAACTGGTTTTATCGGAACTTATCTTGCGAAAAAATTCACGAATGAGCTGCAAGCACAGGTACTTATGATCTCCCGACGGCAGGGTCATATCGCATGGAACGATCGCGAAGCCATCGTCGCTGCCCTGGAGGGGGCGGATATGCTCATTAATTTAGCGGGCAAATCCGTTAATTGCCGTTACAATGAAACCAACAAGGAGCTTATTCTGAAATCGAGAACAGAGACAACGAACATACTCGGCAGCGCCGTCGAGGCCTGCCGTATTCCTCCGCGAACCTGGTTTAATTCCAGCACGGCCACGATTTATCGCCATGCCGAAGATAAGCCGATGACGGAGGAGCAGGGCGAGATCGGCGAAGGCTTCTCCGTCGAGGTTGCCAAGGAATGGGAGCGCGCTTTCTTCTCATTCCGATTGCCTCAGACGAGGCAAATCGCCCTGCGCATTGCCATTGTGCTGGGACCTGGCGGAGGCGTTATGACGCCTTATGTTAACTTGGTAAAATTCGGGCTCGGCGGCGTTCAAGGTACGGGGAAGCAAAGGTTCAGCTGGATTCATGTGGAGGATCTGTACCGCATGATTCTGTTTTTGCAGGAGAAGGAAGAGCTGAGCGGGGTTTTCAATGGTGCTTCTCCCTATCCGGTGACGAACAAGGAACTGATGGAGCAGCTTAGGCTTGCGTTGAATCGCAGAATAGGATTGCCGTCGCCTAAATGGCTGCTTGAGATAGGGGCCGGGCTTATTCGTACGGAAACGGAACTCGTGCTGAAGAGCCGCTGGGTGATTCCGGACAGACTCTGCAAGGCAGGTTTTCATTTTGCGTACGATACGCTGAATAAAGCACTGGCCGACATCTTGAAACGATAAGGGATTCTGAACGCGCGCCCTGGCTTGACTTTGCAGAAAATGATTACATATGGCAACAGAACGGATAGAATGGGTTTAATAGATGAGAGAGGGGTGTCCGAACATGAATCAGGAGTTTACGATTGTGGAGATCGACCGATTAGAAACCGACACGCATCATCAATTAACGGAATTATTGATTCGGGTTGTAGAAGATGGGGCCTCGGTGGGATTCTTAGCTCCGCTGTCTTATGATGAAGCTTCCGCTTACTGGAAGGATGCGCTTGGCCCAGGGGTTACCCTGTGGGCAGCCATGCAGGATGGGAAGATGATCGGCACGGTTCAATTGCAGTGCGCAACGAAAGCGAATGGCAGACACCGGGCCGAGGTGGCGAAATTGATGGTAGATCCGGCTTCCCGCCGCGGAGGTATCGGCAGAACGCTGATGCTGCATCTGGAGCCGAAAGCCAAGGCAGAGGGCAGAACCCTATTGGTCTTGGATACCCGGGAGGGGGACCCTTCCAACAAGCTGTATCAGTCTCTGGGTTACATCCAAGCTGGAGTTATACCCGATTATGCCATATCCTCTAACGGTGAGCTTGCCGGAACGGTGCTGTATTACAAGCGCATCTAAGATTATTTTCCCATTTATATCGCGGTGGGCTTTATCGTATCCAACGGGGCATGGAAAGGGAATAACAAGCGATATGAAAGGATGACCAAGGTCGATGACAAAGAGCGCAGGAACTTGCCGTAGCGGTGAGTTCTTTTTTTTGAAAATATGAGAAAATGGTATACTGTTTTTTAACAGGCAATAGAGAAAGGAATGTGGTTATGGGTTACCAGCTGACTGAACGGGTGATCAAACTGTTATGCGGAAAAACCTCCTACGACCGCGGCGGGGTTTTATATAGAGATGGTTATGTATCGATGCTGAAGCAGGATCCGGACGCTCGAAAATACGAGGCTGAAGTGAAAGATCAGGAGTCGGGAATCGCCTATGTGGAGATTGACTCGAACGGGGACGTATACACGGAATGCAGCTGCATCGATTACGGATTTTCCCGAAAGCGGTGCAGGCATATTGCGGCTCTCCTCCTGAACATACGGGATATTGAACAAACGGTTGAAGCTCCGATGCGCCCCTTTCCATCGTTATTACATCCTTCCGCCAACGTGAACATGGAAGAAGGACAGTTAACGCCCCGGCACTCACCGGAATATGGCAGAAGCTCGAGCGAAAGAGAACGGGATGCGCTGCTCAGCAGCCAGCTGCTCGGATTGTTCACGTATTCCGGCGGCCGGAGGGCTGCGGCGACATCCCGCTTTGATACCCGAGAGGTTCTGGAGATGGAGTGCATTTTCAAGCTATATCCGCACGGGGACCGGAAATACCTGTTCGGCGTCGAGCTGCGAGTAGGGAACAAACGCTTGTACATCGTACAGCGGATTAGGGAGTTCTTAGCGTGCGTGAAACGCGGCGCAGCCTGCGTGTTCACGAAGAATTTCACCTACGATCCGGAGGTGCACAGCTTCAAAAAGGAGGATGACGCGCTTCTACAGGAGCTGATCCGTATTTCCGATCATGAGAGCATGTATCAACAGTCACTGGACATTTACGCTTCGCCTGGCAAAAAGGGGAACGGCGACCGAATGCTGATCATTCCTCCTGCCTTTTGGCCTCAAGTACGGGAGGCGCTCGGTTCTTCGGATCGTGCCCTCTTGTCTATGGATGGAATCATGACGGATAAGCTGGAGTTCGCTCAGGAACCGATCCCGCTGCAATTCGAGTTCGATGAGGCTTCGGATGATCACTATCTGATGAAGATCGACGGATTGGAGCGGATGACCGTGCTGGAGGGGTACGGGGTCGTCATTGCGGAGGGAAGGCTGATACAGCTTGAAATGGATGCTTGCAAAAGGCTCGCCGAGATGAAGCTGCTGCTTGAACCTTCCAACACACCGCATATTCGGATACAGCCGGAGATGATGGAGTCCATCATGGAGCGGGTGGTACCGGGGCTGATGAAACTGGGCAGCGTGCATGTGGCGCAGACCGTGTCCGACCGCATCGTCAAAACGCCTTTAAAAGCGAAGCTGTTTCTGGACCGTGTCCGCGGCCGTCTATTGGCCGGACTCGAATTTCAATACGGCGACATCATCATCAATCCGCTGGAGGGACACCGCGCCAAACGCAGCAGCAGCTCGATTCTCGTTCGCGATGGAGAGACGGAGCAGCGGATTCTGGAGCTCATGGAGAACGCCTCTTTTGCCAGGACTGACGGCGGTTTCTTCATGAATGACGAGGATGCCGAATATGAATTTTTGTATCATACGATTCCGCAGCTGGAGAAGCTGCTGGTTGTTTATGCAACGACGGCGGTGAAGGAGCGGGTGCTCACTGAACCGATGGGAGCCAAGGTTCGGGTGGAGGTCGATGAACGGACGGATTGGCTTGAACTGAAGTTTGACATGGAGGGGATTCGCGAAGCCGAAATCCGGGAAATCGTCAAATCGCTCGAAGAAAAGCGCAAATATCATCGGCTGCGAAACGGAGCGCTGCTTCCGCTGGAAAGTGCGGAGTTCCAGGCCATGGTTGCTTTAATGAACCGGGTGGGACCTTGGCTGTACGAAGGGGAGGGGACGCGGTTTAAACTGCCGGCGGTCCAAGGACTTCAACTGCTGGATTGGGAGGATTCGGGATCATCGGTCCAGCTTGGCCGTTCCCTGCGCCGGATGCTGCAGAATGTGAAGAATCCGGATCATTTGGACTTTGCCGTGCCGGCCAGCCTGGAAACGGTTCTCCGGGATTATCAGAAGTTCGGCTTCCAGTGGATGAAGACGATGGCCCATTACCGCTTCGGCGGCATCCTGGCCGATGATATGGGACTCGGCAAAACCATTCAGAGCATCGCTTTCATGCTGTCGTTGCTGCCTGAAATCCGGGAGCGTAAAGAACCCGCGCTCATTGTGGCTCCTGCCTCCCTGCTCTATAACTGGTTTAACGAGCTTAAGAAGTTTGCGCCGGAGATCAAGGCCGTCATTGCCGATGGCACGCTGTCCGAGCGCGCGAAGGTGATCCAGAATATAGGCAAAGCGGATGTTGTCATCACTTCTTACCCGCTGCTCCGCAGGGATATCCAGCGATATGCGAAGCTGCCGTTCTTAACCTTGATTCTGGATGAAGCCCAAGCCTTCAAAAATTACGCGACGCAAACGGCTCAAGTCGTAAAAACGCTCCATGCCCGTTATCGGTTTGCGTTGACAGGCACGCCGGTCGAGAATCGCCTGGAGGAATTATGGTCCATCTACGATGCCGTTTTCCCGGCTCTTTTCGGTGACCGTAAAGCATTTCATGAACTGCCTAAAGAAGCGGTGGTGAAACGGGTGCGTCCTTTCCTGCTCCGCAGGCTGAAATCGGACGTGCTTAAGGAGCTGCCGGAGAAAATCGAGACGATTCAGGCCTCAGGGCTGCTGATCGAACAGAAGAAGCTGTATACCGCCTATCTTGCGAAACTGCGGCAGGAGACGCTTAAGCATTTGGCACAGGACGGTTTCCAGAAGAACCGGATCCGTATCCTGGCGGGCATTACCCGCTTGCGACAGATCTGCTGTCACCCGGCTCTGTTCGTGGAAGACTACGAGGGCGGTTCGGCCAAGCTTGAGCAGCTGCTGGAAACGATCGAGGAATGTCGTCTTGCAGGGAGACGGATGCTGGTATTCTCCCAGTTTACAGGCATGCTGAACCTGATCGCAGGGGAGCTGGGATATCGGGGGATTCCGTTTTTTTACCTGGACGGACAGACGCCGGGATCGGAGCGGGTGGAGCTGTGCGATCGCTTCAACGAGGGGGAACGGGAGGTATTCCTGATATCGCTGAAGGCAGGCGGAACGGGGCTCAACCTGACCGGGGCCGATACGGTGATCCTGTATGACCTGTGGTGGAATCCGGCAGTCGAGCAGCAGGCGATGGACCGGGCGCACCGTATCGGTCAGAAGAAGGTTGTGCAGGTCATACGCTTCGTCGCTCAAGATACGATCGAGGATAAAATGGTGGCTCTGCAGCAGAAGAAAAAGGATCTGATCGAGGAGCTGGTTCAGCCGGGGGAAGAGTCGCTTCCAAGCTGGTCTGAAGCGGAAATTCGGGAGCTGCTTGCCCTTCAGGGCTAATCGGTCGGATAAGATGAACCGCGTTCCAAAAGGATGACAAGGAGCTGTTGTTTTGAAAAAAGCCATGTTTCTCATACTGGCCGCCGTTGTGGTCGTCATCAGCTACCTGCCGCTGTTACTGGACGGCTATGCATACAATGAAGAGCAGGCGATACGGCGCGTTCACCCTGCGTATACCGGGGATAAGCTGTACGAGAGGTCAGAGGATCATCATAAGCTGATCGTCTGGCAAGATGGGCATGTAAAGACGGTCAACGTCCTGGAGAGCAAATGGGGAATGCTGCATAAAATTACGAACGCGGTCGCGCTGGAACCCAAGTCCGAAGATGAACCTTTTGTACGAACCTGGTCTGCCAGCCATCGTGGTGACGGCATCTATGACACCCTGGTGGCAGTGGAGACGTCGGAACCCGAAAGCAAGAAAATCATCGTCACCAATGAGCCCTGGGACGATAAACCGATCGAAGATCTGGAACAGGTGAAGGCTTTGTCCGGGATTTACATGGAAATCGACGTGGAGCAAGGGTACGCCATCCATTATGAGCAGCTGCCTGCCGACCAGACCGGGGGCTTCATATTTCGGAGCATCGATGCCGAAGGGAATATCCTTTCCGTTCAACCGTAGCGGATGGGCGTGAAGCATAAACGCTGATATAATAGGATGTATGTGATGTATGCAGCATTTACTCCAGATATAGAATAGGACGGTTCTCGGATGATCTCTTTTTTATTAACGTTAAAACGTCTCCTGAGCGGTTTGTTTCGAGCGTTTAAGCAGCGGTATTTCATGGCGCTGTTTGTGCTGATCGTCATCATGCTGTTATCGGGCACGATGTTTTATACCAGGCAAGAAGGCTTGTCGGTGCTGGATGCCCTTTATTTCTGCGTGGTGACCTTGAGCACGGTAGGGCATCCGGAATTCGTGCCGCAGACGCCGCTCGGAAAAACCTTCACCATGGTTTACATCGTCGTCGGGACGGGCTTGTTCCTCGGAATGGTCGGACAGTTGGCGTATGCTTTAATCCGTACGAATCAAAGGGAAGAGAAGAAGACAACGAATTCATAATGGAAACGAAGAAACAGCCCTGGCGCCGGGGCTGTTTCTTTTTCGGATGCGGAAATGCTTGGTTAATCGATCCAGAGCAGGTCTATTCAACCTTCACCGCAAAATAAAAGCGGGCTTCACCTTGATCCAGAGGCCATGTGCAGTGAATTTCGTACAGGTACGAGCCGGCTTTCGCTGGCACGGTATATCCATCGTTACCTGAATCCGTCAGGTTGAGGATGGTGAAGCCTTGTATTCCTTCGGGCGGCTTCGATTGAATGTCGGCACCGCCTTGGACCGCAACCGGCGTCATATCCTCGAGCCTGGGACGGGCCGCATCCGTCGTCGCGCAGTTATCCCCGTTGCACCACGAATAACCGCCACGTTGGAGATTGATCTCGGTGCCGTCAATGCTTACCTTGGGCAGCGGAGGTTCGGCGGCCTTCACCCACAGGGTCTGAACGGCTTTGCGGGCATTTTCCTTCGAGATCGGCGTTACGTTCTCGGACCTGGATCCGATGTAGTACCCGGTACCGAACACCATGATTAGAAGAACAATGTATAACACCGGCCGCATTTTTTTCATGTCCAGCTGTCCCCCCCTTTATATCCTTTGTCTCATAACTTGCTAGAAAATATGTTATAATTTTGAAATCAAGCACTTCCATTATAAACCAATCACGGATAGCAGGCGTTATATATTATGAGATTCTTTGAAGAGGATGAAACCTATGACAATAAAATGGTTAGCGTGGGCCAAGGAGATGCAGGCCATCAGCCAGGCCGGACTGGAGTATACGAGGGACGTTTACGACAAGGAACGGTTTGAGCAGCTGAGGGAGCTCAGCATCCAGATCATGCAGGAGTATACCGAAGCAGGCGAAGAGAAGATCCGTACGCTGTTTGCGAGTGAAACCGGATACCAGACGCCGAAGGTGGATGTCCGCGGCGTTATTTTTCAAGACGGAAAGCTGCTGCTGGTGAAGGAAAAGGCCGACGGGGCCTGGGCGCTGCCGGGAGGATGGGCGGACATCGGCTTATCCCCTGCGGAGGTCGTGGTGAAGGAAGTGAAGGAAGAGGCCGGTTACGACGTGCGTGCAGGGAGGCTGCTGGCCGTATTGGACAAGAAATTTCATAACCATCCGCCCTCGGCCTTCCACGTGTACAAAATGTTCATTCAGTGCGACATTACGGGCGGAGCCGCAGGCGTGGGGACCGAAACGTCCGCGGTCGGTTTTTTCCCTCAGGACGAACTGCCGCCGTTGTCCGAAGAACGGAATACCAAGGAGCAGCTGAAGAGAATATTCGAATTCGAGAACAACCCGCATTTGCCGACTTGGCTGGATTAAACCATATAACAAAGGAGCGTAGACAATGTGATCGGCTTTAAACCTTATAAAGACGTACCGGATGAATCGGAAACCAGACGTAAATTCCATGGACGGATCAATATTTTCTTTTTCAGCGCATTTTTAATCTTTTGCGTCATTATCGTTCGCCTTGCCATATTACAGTTCGTGGAGGGACCTGAGCTGGCAAGCCAGGAAACAGGGGGGGAGCAGAAGCATTTCCCGCTGCAGCCGATCCGGGGGTCCATCATCGATGCGTCCGGCACCAAGCTTGCATACTCTACGGCTTCAAATTCTTTATATATCACGCTCATGAAGGATTACAGCAAAAAGACGGACAAAGGAAAAGAAAACCGGCCGGAAGCGGAGGAGATGGCGAAGCGTCTTGTCCAGGCGTTTAACAAGTATGGGGATCCGAAATTGGAACCGACGACCGTTCAAAAAGTGATGGATGACCTGGACTTGGAATATAACAAGCAGCATGGTTATGAGCCCAGACGCATCAAATCCGATTTGACAAAGGAAGAGATCGCTTATTTCATGGAGAACCGAGCCAAGTTTCCCGGCATCCAGATCGTGGAGGAGAATGTAAGGCACTATGATCCGGATACGGTGGCCGTTCAGACGATCGGATACTTAAGGAAGTTCAAAGGTTCTAAATCCGTAAAAGTTTATGAGGAAATTGATCAGAGCAACAAGGATCAGGATAATCCCGGCATGATCTACACGGAAGAAGAATCGGTGGGGTATGACGGATTGGAGCGGATGTATCAGGAAGAACTGCGCGGCAAGAGCGGGTATCTCAGCATTCCAATCAATCCGCAGAATATGGTGGACGGCGTACCGACGATGGTCGCTCCTGAAAAAGGCCATGATATTCACACCACGATTCATAAAGACATTCAGCTTGCCACGGAGCAGGCCATCATGGATCAGCTCCAATATCTCCATACTCATCCGGTATCGGGCAAGCTTCATAAGAATGCCGTAACCGGATACGCCGTGGCCATGGAGGTGGATACCGGTCATGTGGTCGCGATGGCCAGCATGCCGGATTACGACCCGAATGTATGGGAAAGCGGAGGCAAAATTACGCAGGATGTCGTGGACGCGTCGGGAAACGGCACGATAACGATTTACGGATCGGGCAGATCGGGAAACGGCTTTGAATCCATGATTTTTCTCGGTTCCGTCATTAAACCGCTGACGGTGCTGATCGGGCTTAATGAGGGGTTATTTGGCATTAATGACACTTATCCTGATCAAGGGTACGCCACCATAGGTCGGGAAGGAAGCGAAACGAGAATTTCCAACTCGAGCGGTCATCGAAACGGACCCATCAAGCCGCAGTTAGCGATTCAGCAATCCTCAAATGCTTTTATGATTGATATGATCGGCAAAAGACTAGTCAGCAAGTACGGCGGGGAGAAGGGCGTTACGGTCTGGGATGAGTATATGGAGAAGTTTGGTCTTGGCGTCGTAACGGGGAGCGGTTTGCCCAACGAGCATAAAGGACTGAAAAATTATACCGATACCAAAGCAGCGGGAAGTAATCTGGCGGCTTTAGCCTACGCTTCCTTCGGTCAGCAGGGGAAATACACCCCTCTACAGCTTGCTCAATACACCGTCATGCTGGCGAATGAAGGCAAGCGCATCAAGCCGCAGCTGGTCAGCAAAATTACGGACCAGGATGGCAACGTGGTCAAGGAATTCGGGCGCGAGGTCCTGAATGAGGTCGAATTCCCCAAAACGTACTGGCAGACCATTAAGCGGGGGATGAATACGCAGGGTCTCGCAGCCTTTGATGATTTTAAATATGACTTCGCCCGCAAAACGGGAACCTCCGAGCAGGAAGCTAAAGTGAATGGGAAGTGGCAGAAGATTGATAACGGCGTCTTCATCGCCTTTGCTCCGCGCGACAACCCGAAGCTGGCGGTGGCCGTCGTTGTACCGGAAGGCGGCTTCGGCTCGCAAAGCGCAGCGCCGATTGCGAGGAAGATATTCGACGCTTATGACGAAATCTACGGGCTTGACGGAACGCCGCATCCGAAGAAAACCGAAGATCAAGCTAAGAATAACGGAGAAGACGAGACAGGGGACAATGAATAAACAGCGTAGACGGGGAATCGTGAAGATTAGCGATGGGAGACGGGGAGACTAAACCAATGATATGGGATGAAAGTATATCGGGTGCAGTCGGTTCATGTTCATCATTATTAATCAATACCATTCGCTTGTGGAAACGCATATAACGAAAAGGCAGGCTGTAGAGGCGAACTTGATCCTCTCCATCCTGCCTTTTTTGTATCTTATTTAATCGAGTATTTTGCAGTAATCTAAGCCCTTGCTACGCAAGGATTTTCAGGCATAAAAAAGGGACTTTACCCCAACTTGCAGAAGTTTTCAAGAGACCAATCCAGAAAACTCAAGAAGGGGTAAAGTCTCTTGTATATTCTCCAAGAAAGTCTGTTTTCCTTTGAGGAACTGCTAAAAATCGAGTCAAAAGATCGTTTGCCGATCTTTTTCAGTGTGCTGGACCTCCGTCCTTACGCGAAAGAACTGAGAAGTCGTTCACCCCGAGGAGCCGACGGGCATTGCAGAGAAGGCATTTTGCGCGCCCTTCTTGCTGCTCCTCTAGAACGTATCCAGACATTTACTGGTTTACATCATCGACTGAGTACCGATCTTAGGTTTCGCTATCAATGCGGACTTCCACTCGACCGCGAGGCTCCATCCATCGCTACATTAAGCAGAGTCTTTGCCGAGCTGACGAAGAAAGAGCTGGCCAAACAGTTGTTCGAAGACTTGGTCAATCGCTGCAAGCAAGACGGCATCATCGACGGAAATCATGTTGCGATCGACAGTGCCTCGATTCACGCTTACGAAAAGAAGCAGCCTAAGCGAAAAAGCGAGCAAACGGGCAATGCGAACTGGGGAGCGAAGTTCGACTCCTTCGGTAATAAAGTGACTTGGTTCGGCTATAAGCTCCACTTGGCGGTGGATACGAAAAGCGAACTTCCACTTGCGCTCGAAGTCACGCCAGCGCATGTGAATGATGGAGAAATGGCGCCGAGCCTGATTGAGAAGGTTGCTGTCGATAAACGCACGAGATTCTTCATGCTTGATGCGGGCTATGACCAAATGAAAGTGTACGAAGCGGCTCGAAAGGTGAACGCTCAAGCCATTATTCCTCTCAATCCTCGGGGAGAAAAAGAACCGCCCGCTGGCATGACGACAAACGGAACACCCTGCTGTACGATGGGGTTCGCGATGACTTACTGGGGCGCCGACGGCGATTACTTGAAGTTTCGTTGTCCGCATGCCACAGGCAAAGTAGATTGCCCGTTAGGCATGGCCACTTGCTCAGCGTCCAACTATGGCATGGTCGTCAAAGTCGATACGAAGGACGATCTAAGGCGATATAGTAATCCGCATCGCGATACCAAGCGCTGGAAAGAGCTTTACAATGAACGAACCAGCGTGGAACGGTGCAATTCTCGAATGAAAACGTATTTGTCCGCGGATAGCCTGCATGTCTGGGGCGTTCAAAAAGTCACTACGCAGCAGTATTTGAACGCCATCGTCCTACTCGTATCTGCGCTCTCAACTGCTTCGAGAAGAAAGCAAGCCGCCGCTTAAAAAGTTCAAACTTCAAAAATTCTGGAGGTCTGTCCTTTTTCAGAAAACGCGTGATTTAGAGACGAGACAATGTCTGTTCTTCCTATGATTTATCCAAATTCGGAATTATGCAAAATGCTCAATCAATAAGGATTGCTCCTGATCTTCAGCACTTCTGCGAGAAAGGTCAAGGCTAGGCCTTGGCCCCAGCCCTGGATTCGCTTATCGGGCACGCCTCTGTAACCTGCGGCGTCCTTCATGACGGCCGTACCTGCAGATACGCCGGTTACGGTACCATCCTCGGTGATTTTGGCCATGATGCCGTCAATCGATTTCTGCGTGTATTTATTATAGATGCGTCCTTTGGTCAACAGGGCGGCGGCGATGCCGGCCGAGCCGGACGTTTCCAGCGGGGATTGCGGATCGGTCGTAATTGTATGCCACATGCCGGATTCATGCTGCAGCCGGACCAGGGCGCTGAGCTGGTCGCGCAGCGAGCCTTCGATGATCATGAAGGACGGATGCGTGACCGGCACAAGCTCCAGGGCACGAGCCATCGTGATGGCAGCCCAGGCATTGCCCCGGCACCAGAAGACGCCTGACATATGGTTGCCGGCGATGTTGTCCCAGCCGTGGTAATACAGATTCGTGACGGGATCCTGCAGGCAATCCTCATGGCCATGATACTGCTTCAAACCATCCTCGAAGTAATCCTCCCGGTCCAGCATCACGCCGATCCGAAGCAGGAAGTAGCCTGCCATGAACATCGTATCGACCCACGCCTGCTCCGGAAAGTTATACGTTTCGGAGTTCACCGTATGCTGAAAGATGCCGTTGCCGAAACGCAGTGCATCATGAGTAAGATACTCGGCCATTTCCTTGGCCGTTTCGATATACCGCTCATCCTCATAAACCTCATACAGCGTCAGGAGGGAGTGGCCGATGGAGACGCCGTTGACGGACAGCTTCGGCAGCCCCTCTTCCATATTTTCGTCGACCCAGGCTTTCAGCTGTTCCAGATATTCCTTTTTGCCGGTGGCCTTGTAGGCTTCGCATACCCCGTAAAAGGCGACCCCGCCCGGCCAATCCCAGCTGAAATCCATGCGAAAAGTCCGGTCAACCACGCGGTCTATGACATTCTCAATCTGTTGATCATCAAATACAAGTGCTGGCATGATGAGAAACTCCCTTCATATTCAATTGAATCTATGTGTATGGATTACCCTTTCAATCCTGTCGTGCTGATCCCTTCCACGATGTATTTCTGGAAGATAAAGAAGACGATGACGACCGGCAGCAGCGATAAGGTAGCCATGGCAAACATGCCGCCCCAGTTATTAAGCGACTCCCCGTCAAGGAACAACTTCAAGGCAAGTGACACGGGATATTTCTCCGGATTGTTCAAATAAATGAGCGGATTGATGAAATCGTCCCATCTCCAGTAGAAGGAGAAAATCGAACATGTAATGAGCGCGGGCACGATCAGCGGCACAACGACCCGGAAGAAAATCCCGTACTTGCTGCATCCGTCAATCTTGGCGGCTTCGTCCAGTTCCTTCGGAATCGTGCGGATGAACTGCATGATCAGAAAGATGAAGAACGGAATGCCGAAGAATTGGGGAACGATTAACGGCTTGAAGGAAGACAGCCAGCCGAATTTGGCGAACATCACATACTGCGGAACAATCACGACATCATGAGGCAGCATCATCGTAATCATCATGCAGGCGAACCAGAACTGCTGTCCGAAGAACTTGGTCCGAGCCAATCCGAAGGCGACAAGCGCCGAGGAGGCGACGGCACCGATGGTGGAGATGATGACAATGATGAACGAGTTTTTGAAGAAGGTGCCGAAGGTGGTCCCGGCGAATCCCTTCCAGCCTGTAGCATAATTCGAGAATTCCAGCCGACTCGGAATCAGGCTGTAAGCCGTCGTGAATATTTCATGATTGGGCTTAAGCGAGCTGGCGACCAGCCACAGAATCGGATAGGTCATGCCGAGGGCGAACAATCCGACCAGGGTATGGTAGAGAACACGTCTGGATGTGGTCATAACCGTCAATCTCCTTTCGTCTCGTAATGAACCCAGCGGGTGGATGATCTGAAGATGAGCAAGGTCAGGACACCGACGATAATGAGCATGATCCAGGCAAGAGCCGACGCGTAACCCATTTCAAAATGCGAAAACGCCTTGCGGTATAAATAGAGCGAATAAAGCAGCGTTTGATCCAGCGGGCCGCCTTCGCCGCGCGATATAATGTAGGCGGGGGTGAAGGTCAGGAACGCCGAGATCGTCTGGAGCGTCAGATTGAAGAGAATGATCGGACTGAGCATAGGCAGCGTAATCTTGAAAAAGCGATGGACCGCATTGGCACCGTCCACGCTGGCGGCTTCGTAGTAATCCTTCGGTATATTTTTCAAGCCGGCCAGAAAAATGATCATCGAGGAGCCGAACTGCCAGATGGACAATGCGATGAGCGTCCAAAGCGCCGTGCTGGGATTCCCGATCCAAGAGGTCGTGGAATGGATTCCGAAGAGGGACAGGGCAGAGTTCACGAGCCCCTTGTCGCCGAAGATCTGCTGCCACATGATGGCCACGGCCACGCTTCCCCCGATGAGGGAAGGCAGGTAAAAGGCGGAGCGGTACAGCCCTACGGCTTTGGTTGCGGTATTCAGAATCATGGCAACGAAGAGGGCGAAAATGAGGCGCAGGGGAACGCTGGCGAATACATAGGTGAACGTGACCTGAAAGGACTTGCCGATCTTGTCGTCCTCCAGAAACAACCGCTCATAATTCCCGAGGCCCAGCCATCTCGGCGCTTCCATCAGATTGTAATTGGTGAACGAATAATACAGGGACGACAGGATTGGATATAAGGTAAAGATGAGAAAACCAAGAACGAACGGCGCTGAAAACACGTAACCGGTGATGTGCTCGTTCTCGCGGAGCCTCTTCATAGACTTCAACCCCTACGATTCAGATTTGGTTGCGCCCCGTGCAGGGGTCACTGATGTAAAAAGGCATCTCTTGCACGGGAAAGACGTGCGGGAGATGCCTTGTCTAGCCGTATCCTGGTTATTGCTGAGATCTGGCCAAGATGGCATTCGCTTCCTTGCGGAACTCGGCCGCGGCATCTTCGATCGAGATTTTCTTGAACAGGATGCGTTCGCTGAGATCTCGCAGCAGCTTCTCGATCTCTACCGCACCGATCGGGTTAGGCGGATCTCCTGGCGTGCTGTTGGCCTCAGCCCAAGTGACATAGTCGAAAATTTTGGCTTCGTTCTCGGAGAGGAGCGGCTTCAGCGCTTCCTTTACCTTGGCGGATACGGGAACGCCGCGTTCGCCCTTGATCAGCTTGTTGGCCTCGATGTCGTTGATGAAGAAGCTGATGAATTTGGCGGCTTCTTCCTTGTGCTTCGAGGTTTCGGTGACCGAGAAATACATCGAAGGTTTCAGGAAGAGACCGTCCTTCGTTCCGGGACCCGGCATCGGATTCAACTCCAACGAACGGTCGGTTACCAGATTGGCCACGGCAAGGAACTGGTTGGACCAGCCGGTGCCCGAGATGGAATTGCCAAGGACGATTTCATCCTCCTCCGCTACGCCTTTCTTCTGGGCTTCCTTGTCGAGAGACAGGATATATCCGTTGTCGTACCATTTCTGGTAGCGGGTGAAGTAATCGATAAAGGGCTGGTCGTCGCTGTACCCGATCGTTTTGCCGTCAGCGCTGTACATTTTTTGCCCGATGGTTCTTAAATAGTACGGGAAGAAGACGTCATGCCGGTAAGCAAAGCCTCCGATTTGCAGGCCTTTTTCTTTGGCTTGGGCCCCCATTTTGTCCATGTCGTCCCAGGTCCATTCCTTGGACGGAATATCGATGCCGTTCTTCTTCATCGTCTCGACGTCAAACGTGGTTTGGAGTGCGTTCACGCCGAGGTTCATGGCAACCAGCTTGCCGTTGACCTCACCGCCGCTCAGCGCATTCTCGCTGACGTCGGCGACATCCAGCTCGCCGCTCTCGGTGAACGGCTTCAAATCCGCCAGCTGATTCCGGCCTGCATATTGATTCAGGTAGGAGATGTCCATTTGGATAATGTCCGGAAGTCCGCCGGCCACCGCTTGGGGAGCAAGCTTCTTCCAATAGTCATCGAATGGGGCATATTCCGGTTCAATGGTGACATGCGGATTCTGGGACTCATACATTTCGATGACCTTCAAGGTATAATCATGCCGGGACTGACCGCCCCACCACGCAATGCGGAGCTTGACCGGATCCTTGCTATCGCTTGCAGCCGCCGGCGGCGTTTCCGTTCCGGTTCCGCCGTTTGCCGGCTGTTCGGCAGCGCCTCCGCCCGAACAGCCGATCAAGCTTCCGATCAGGGAAAACATCAGGACCGCGTTTAACACTTTTTTCATTCCATTTCCTCCCCTTTGTTGATGGACCACGAATCATCGTTTCAAATGTTAGTGCTTACATTCCCAATTATCTAGTTTTCGAGGAGAAAGAGTAAGGAAAAAAACCGTGCAGTTTGTTTAAAAAGCAGAGATGTACGTACAAGTTAATCGCTCTTTTTCATATATTCGGATGGCGTGCAACCGATCTGTTTCTTGAACACTTGGCTGAAATATTGAGGATTGTCGCCAAAACCGAGCCGCTCCGCCATTTCAAAAATTTTGATATCGGGATCGCTCAGCATCATTTCGGTTGCGCGTTTCATCCGAAGCTTCATCACGTAATTGGAGAACTTCTCGCCGGTCTCCTTTTTGAACAGCTTGCCAAGATAGTCGGCGTTCATATACAGCATGTCGTTTGCCACAAGGTTGAGGGTAAGCTCCGAGTTGCCCAGCTGGTTCTCGATGATCTCCACCACCTTGCGCACGATGGCGTTGTATTGGACCTTGTTCCGTTCAAAGTTTCGCAGCGTGATTTCCCGAACCGTTTCTTCCAGTACGCCTTGAATCGCTTGGAGCGTGCTCATCTCGGCGATTTCCGGGATTCGCGCGTAACGTTCCTGCATCTGGTCCGGATCGGTCAGCCGGATGAGGGATACGTATTGCTGAATGATATAGGATTTGGTCATCTCGATGCTCAGCTGCGCACGCTTCAGTTCCTGAACGAACTCGGTCAGGGCATGCTCCGCTTCGTTTCGATGGCCGGATCGGACGGGCATGCACAGCCGCTCCTCATCAAGGACGAAGCTTCCTTCCATACCGCTGCCGTGCAGCGTATCCTCGGTTGTGATCATTCCGCTTTCGTCCAAGTAGAATCGGTAGTTCAGGCACTGCAGCGTATCCCGGTACAGCCTCCGCGCCTGGGTAACAGGCCCGGGATCGCTGATCGCGATCGTGACGTCCATTTTGTAATACTGCTTAAAAATGCAGCGGATATCCTGGAGCTGCTGATGAAGCCACTGCTGATCGTTACGGTCCTCGATCAGCACCAGGACCTGCTGCCCGATGGTCGTGCTCAGCAGCGTCGTGTCCAGCAGATCCTCGGCGATGTTCTTCACGGCGAATTGATGCTCGAATTCGACGAAGCCTTCCAGCTGGAACAGCAGAAGACGCACAGGCTGATCGAAATCGTATTCGAACAGGCTCCGGTACTCCTCCAGATCATGGCGCCCATAGGTCTTGTTGGTGACGAACTCCTTGAGCACCTGTTCTTTGACATGGGGCAGCACCTTCCGGAGCCGGTCCTTCATCTCCTGGACAAACGTTTCCTTGTTCCGGTCCTGGATCAGCTCGTCGATGACCTCTTTCAGCGCTCCACCGATCTTGTCCTCGTCGGTCGGTTTCAGCAGGTAATGCTTCACGCCGTATTGCATGGCGCGGTTAGCATACTCGAATTCGCCGAAGCCGGACAGCAGCACGAATTTGATATGAGGATGGGAGGCGTGGGTCTTGGCAACGAGCTCCAGACCGTCGAGTCCGGGCATGCGAATGTCGCACACGACGATATCCGGGCTCTCCCTGACGATTTTTTCATACGCTTGAATTCCGTTCTGGGCGGTACCCGCCAGCTCGGTTCGGTATGCCGACCAGTCCACCATCTGAGATATGCCGTCCAGAATAATCCGTTCATCGTCCACAAGAAGTACTTTGTACATTCGAATCCCTCCGTTATTTGGGTAAAGACAGAATCACGCGGGTTCCAAGACCCGGTCCGCTGTCGATGGATAAACCGTAATGGTCGCCAAAAGCCAGCTTGATCCGTTCTTCGATGTTTAACAGTCCGATTCCGTTACCGCCGGTGGCCAAATCGCCGCTTCGCAGAAGTGTCAGGGTATCCGGCGCCATGCCGGGACCGTCATCCTCGACGATGACGCAGAATGCGGAAGGCGTCTCCTTGCAGGACAACGTAATTCGACAAGGGTCAACGGATGGCTCCAGTGCGTAATGAATCGCATTTTCGAGCAGGGGCTGAAGGGACAGCTTAGGTATTTTGCGGTGCAGATCCTGCTCTTGTACATCCAGCGTAAATTGTAAGCGGTCTTCGAACCGGAATTTTTGTATGATGACGTAGTTTCGGACGATCTCCAATTCTTCCCCCAATGTCAGAATGGGCTCTTTCAAACTGACGGAGTTTCGGAGAAGGAAGGCTAATGCCTGCACCATGTCGGAGATTTGGGACTGCTTGTTCATCTTCGCCAGCCAGTTCACGGATTCCAGCGTGTTATACAGAAAGTGAGGATTGATTTGCGCTTGCAGCGCTTTAAACTCGGTCTCTTTGATCAACAGCCGATTTGAATAGTTCTCGGTAATGAGGGCGTTGATTCGCTCGATCATGAGACGGAATGTGCGATGCAGCAGTCCCAGCTCGTTCATGGCGACGGGGGCTGCGTCCTGAGGCAGCACGTTGGCTTCCGCAAAGTTTCCTTTTTCCGCGAGTTTCATCCGGGCAATGAGACTTTCGATAGGACGTGTCAGTCCCCGGCTGAACCTGATGCCGAGCAGAATCGCAACCGCGAAAATAACGGTAAATACGATGATGACAAGCTCTTTAATGAATATGATTTGCTTGAAGGTTTGGTTAAAGGGCGTGACATTCATATATGTCCAGCCCGTGTTGCCCGATCGGTTATGCGCAATGAAGTAGGTGTGGCCATCGATTTCCCGGGTAAGGTACCCGTTTCCGGTTGACAGGGAGGATTGAATGACCGCCGGATCGAAGTGCGGCGTTGCGGGATAGATCACATCCGCACCCGAGGTCACGATCAGGTCGCCTTCCCCGCCGGCGGATTTCCGGACGATTTTGTCCATATTGATGCGAATGATGATGGTGCCCAAGTAGTTAAGATCGAATAATGTGCCGGAATAGGATCTTATTTCCCGGGAAAGTAGAAGGGCCGAATCACTTTCGTCCGGGTATATCCAGCGTTCTTCTCCATCCGCGTCCCCGGCAAGCTGAAGAATCCGTTCCTTCTTGGCAGGATCAATCGGGACGACGCTGCCGACGTCCTGTTGATGGTCATATGAATCAATCAGGTGAATGGAGTAGAGCATGGGCTCGGAACCGACATAATTCAGGAGGCGGTCTACCAAATGCTGCCGGAGGATGAGCCTGTCATAATCGGATTCGCTCCCGGCGATGGAACGCAATATATTCTGGATCTGGGTATCCGTAATGATATTAAAGGATAACTGTTCGACCCGCTCGAGCTCTGACTCAATCGCGGAGGAAGACAGGTGAAGGACCTGGGATGATTTGAGGTACAGCTGCTCGTCGTAGATGGAGAAGGCATACTGCTGGACGATGACGGCGAACGCAAATGCCATGGCAACGATAAGGCTGATAAGAAGGGAAAGCTTATTTTTGATTTTCATATTTTTATAGATCGTCATCCATTTTTGCACGGCAACGTCTCCTTGCGCTGGTCCTAAAATGTTGTGTACACATTATGTACCGGGTTGTAAACGCTGTCAATACATGCGAGGTTATTCCAATACCCGGGATAATCGGTGCGGCTTTTCTTTATTTAGTCGGTTATTTGAACATGGAGGACGGTTATTTGAATGTATGTTCGGCGGTTACCGTTCCATAATGGAGTTAGATGAATTTCGACCGGGAGAGGTGAAGGTCGTTGCAAAACATGTATAAATTCGATTTCGGTACGGAAACGCCAGGCCATGAACATATCAAAATAACCGCTGAGACCTTATATATTCCTGAGCTTGGCTACGGATTCCATTCCGTATCCAGCATATCTGCCGTGAATCGGGCGGGGGGAGAGGCATTAACGGGAGATTTTATCATCCCGCTGAACGCAGCGTTTCAGGTCGATGTCTCGGATGGCCTGTACACCTTGCATCTATTGATTGGCGATGCCTGGTTTGATACGGAAACCTCCATTCGGGGGACGGAAGGGCAAATGCTGCTCGCTGGGAAACTCATCCCGGCAGGCCACTTTGAACGTTACAGTATGACGGTGCCAGCGGTTCAAGGGAAAATCGTACTGTACTTTTCTGGACGGGCTCCCCGAATTAACGCATTGGAAGTGCTGCCTGCTCCGCATGCGTGCCAGGTGTTTCTGGCTGGGGATTCGACGGTAACAAACCAGCCCGCGGACGGCTATCCTTATGCCGGGTGGGGGCAAATGCTGCCCGCATTCATAAAAGCGGATGCGGCCGTGAGCAATTATGCACGTTCCGGCCGAAGCTCCAAGAGCTTTATTGCGGAGGGAATCCTGGAGCAAATCCGGGAGAAGATGAAACCCCATGATTATATGCTGATTCAGTTTGGCCATAACGATCAGAAGCGCGACGAGGGAAGGTATACGGAACCTAACTCGACATACAGGGAGTTTTTAACACGGTACGTGGACGTTTGCAGGGAGAAACAGGCGACTCCGATCCTGGTTACCCCTGTTCACCGCCGTTACTTTGATGGCAAGGGAAGGCTGAAGGACACGCATGGTGATTATGTAACGGCCGTTCGGGAGCTGGCCGCGGAGGAGCAGGTGCCCTTGGTCGATTTGGCGGCGCTGAGTCTGGAGTATTTTAACCGGCTGGGTCCGGAAGGTACCAAATCCGTGTTTATGTGGGGAAGGCCGGGGGAATTTCTTCGGTTCCCGCAGGGCGTAATGGACAACACTCATTTTCAACAGCGAGGAGCGGTCCAGTTGGCCGATATGGTGGTTGGCGGTTTGAAGGCGCTTGGACTCCAGCCGTTGTCCCTGTTTCTGCGGTAACAAGCCGGGTCCCGAACCTGAAAAAGAGGAACTTTGGCACCCGCAGCGAATCTATTCAAAACACCCTAAATCATACGAGCGAGGAGCGAAACGCATGTCAAAAGGTGAAAAGCAATGGATTATTCCCGATGGGTATATCCCTCCTGAAAGCAGCGGAGAACTAACCAGTCATGAATCCGTCTGTGTTTTGAACTTAACCGAGCAGGACGTAGTGGTTACGATTCATGCTTACTTCGAGGATCGTGACCCATTGCTGGGAATGGAAACCATCGTGCCAGCAAGAAGAACCAAGCACATACGGACCAGCTTGCTTAAAACGGACGAAGGGAAAGGCATTCCTTCGGGTATTCCCTATGCCATGGAAGTTACAAGCAGTGCACCTGTGTTTGTTCAATACAGCCGACTCGATTCCACTCAGGCCGAGAATGCTCTAATGAGCGTGATGGCGTACCCGGTAAGCAGATCTTAAAGGATGGTGATTGTATGACACAGACTGTGATCTACACCTCAGAGCCCCCAGAGGATTTTCAGCAACTGGAGGCTTTGTACGCTTCGCTTGGTTGGAACTCTATCCATCTATCCGTTACCGAATTGAACATGATGTGCTTGAATAGCTGGTATGCCGTCTATGCGTTTGAAGGACAGAAATTAGTGGGCATGGGACGTGTGATTTCCGACGGGGTGATCACCGGCGTTATTTGCGGATTAGGCGTACATCCGGATTATCAGTCCAGAGGGATAGGCCGACGGATCCTCCAACGATTGGTTGAACATTGCGAGAAGTCCCGGGTCTTCCCGCAGCTGATGTGTGAGGAAGGACTGGAACCGTATTACGAGAAACTGGGCTTTCAGCGATTCACCATTGGGATGAAGAAGAATATTCAGCGAACTCATTCATCGGACGTCCCATAATCCTTGATCGTTATTTTGACCTCATGCTTGATCGGAACCTCACTAAAGGTTTGATCCCAATCTTTTTTGGCTTCTTTCCATATATGAGGATACTTGATTCTCAATTTGTTTCCGAACCCGGAAACGTCTGCTCGGTATTCATGTTGAATTTTATCCAGGACATTCTCAACTAAACGCTCCACCTCTTCCTCAATCGCTCTTTCGGTTCTTTTCAAAAATTCAGTTTCCATGGTTTTCTCCGAAACCACCCAATGCTCGGCGATTCTTCCTTCAGACTCGATGTTTATATCAAACGAGATGTTGTTCCCGTCAACATGAGGCTTAATTTTACTTTTCATTGACAATATTTCATATATAATTGGCTGGCCTGTCTTTTTATCCACGCTTTTAACCAGACCGCCTTTCCCCTTTCCGGTTATCCACGTTAAGCCTTCGATTTCCTTTTCATTCAAAAAACCGCGCAGTTTTCTAGTTTTCCCTTCAATGACGGCAGCTCCTGCAAATTTTATGTCTCCATTCGACGATGAAACGACATTTTGCAAAAGAAAGCTGGCCCCTGAATGCAGCTTCCCCTCGATCTTGGTCAGTGTAGTCGGTGGTAAGATCTTTGTGGTTCTTTCGTGACCATGTGTCATTTCAACGAGTTTAAACGCTGGAATTTCCATCGGCTTTTTCGATTCTAGCGTTTTGCTCGCACGGTTCTGAGCGATGAGAAGGAGGCCGCTTGGCCTCATCTCCTGTTCCCTGATAAAAAAATCCAAGATCTTTTGCAAATCCAAGGTACGTGCAAGATCCTCGCCAATAATAATCACTTTTGAATGCTCAGCAAATGCGTGCTTTTCGATTCTTAATACCATATTGCGTAAGGTCGGCAGGATCGCATCTCCTGTTTCGGAAACGTTGTTATACGCTTTTTGTTGTGAAGAACCGGTTTTTGTTCCTTTGCCTGTTGTCTCTGCGGTAACAATTTGATTGGTTATCGTAATTCGATCCCGCTTAGGAGGCTCGCCTGCTTGTCCCGCAGACTCTTCCAGAGGCCCCTGTTTTTCCAAATCCAACGAAGTACCTACAATGAGGCCCAAATCTTCAATTTCTTTATTGCTCCAGCATCCTGCAAGAGGTAGGAGGATAAGAACCAACAGCGCACTCAAGAGGGTTCGTATCGTAATATGCTTCAAGCTTTTCCACCTCTCACTCTTGAGACTAGAAGTAAGATTACTGGCAGTACGGCAAATAATAATAACGCAACATTGCCGACCATATCCCCAAGTTTAAATAGGTCATTGATATTTTTGGGAGCCATGGCAATGACGTAAATTATCGGAACCAAGCCATATACAAATGAATGAATCTTTTTTTTGAAGAGTTGGGCCAGCCCTAGAGCAGCCGCATAGTAGGTAATGGTGAAGGTCGTGAATATTTGCATAATCCATATGACAAGCAAGAAAGATTCAAACCGTTCAAAGATCAAACCGGGGATTTCAAAACTACGCATAAGTTCAAGCGTGGGCCATGTACTCGTGACCACTCCATCGATCGATAGGGCTCCGATGACCATAACAACGGTGATGACGTAAAAGAGCAAGGGGATGAATACGCCAATTAGAACAACTTTAACGGCTTTGTCCGGCTTTTTCATAAACGCTACAAGGAGCAGCATAATTTCAGAACCTAAAAAAGCGAGAGCGGTTGTCTTTATTCCCTTTAGCATAGGGACAATTCCCAATCCTAACACGGGACGGAGATTATCTATTTCAAATATGCCTAAACTCAAAAAGGCAACCAGTAAAAAAATGACGATGGTAATAGGGAATATGATTTCAAACAAACGGGCGATCGTGTTTATTCCGCCTATGATCAGATAAAGACCTATCCACATAAAAGGAAGGATGATGGCCCAGGTGGGGGTACCTTCCAGCAAAAAAAGGCCGGTTACTTCTGCCATTGTTCTGACTTCATATGCAGAAAGTGTAAAAAAGTAACCGATAATAAGTAAACTGAGGAACCCGCCCATCCATTTTCCTACAATTTCTTGGCTGTATTGATAGAAGGTTTTTTCGGGGTATCGCTGGTTTAATTTCACGATGATCAGCCCTACGATCATGGCGATGATTCCGCCCAAAATAACGGTGATCCACACATCGGGCGTTTTCACTTTCTCCACGGAAGTTCGGGGGAGGGTGAGGATCCCGGCTGCAAGAATATAATTGACGAGGATAACCGCTGCTTGCACATTCGTAATTTGGCCCTTTGAACTACCCATCATGTTGTTTTATTTCCTTTCATAAAGAGCTATCCTTAACGGATGGAATCTTTCTTATGTATCGCCTTCCGAAAGCGTTTCATCTTCAGAAGTGGCATTCGAATCATTAAGTCTTTCCAATCACTTACTCGATAAGGAACGACCGGAGTGATAAAGGGAACACCAAAACTCTTCAACCTCACTAAATGGCTGCAAAGGAAAAGGAAAAACAAAACGACCCCGTACAATCCATACACAGCAGCGAAAAACATCGCTACAAAACGAAGCATGCGAAACGTAATTCCAGCGCTGTATTGAGGGACGGCAAAGGAAGAAATGGCAGTCAACGCCACCACGATCACCATAATCGGACTGACAATCCCCGCTTGTACGGCTGCTTCCCCTATGACTAATCCGCCAACGATACCCATGGCCGGACCAATGGGTTTAGGCAATCGCAGACCACCTTCCCGCAGAATCTCGATCGCCACTTCCATGATCAGGGCTTCGATTATGGCTGGAAACGGTACGCCTTCCCTCGTGCCCATGATCGACAAGGCCAGTTTGGTAGGGATCAACCCTTGGTGAAACGAGACAAACGAAATATACAAGGAGGGACCAAAAAGCGATATAAGGGCCGCGAAATAACGTAACAAGCGGATGAGAAAACTCGGCAACCAACGATCATAATAGTCTTCTGGTGAGTGCAGCATCATACTTAATGAAACCGGAACGATCAAAGCGAAAGGCGTCCCATCCAACAAGATGGCAACCCGTCCTTCCATCAAGGCGCTGTAAACGCGGTCGGGACGTTCCGTATTCTGTACTTGTGTAAAAGGACTGAGGTAATTATCCTCGATCAGCTGCTCTACATAGCCTGATTCCGGTACATCATCTACATTGATTTTTTTGATTCTTTTCTGAACCTCTTCCACCAAAGCAGGATCCGCCATATCTTTGATATAGGCGATGACAAGTTCTTTTTTAGAACGTTCTCCTACTTGAAACTTGATGATGGATAAGCTGCTGTTATCACCATGCTGTCGTAAAAGGGCGGTATTATCACTTAACGATTCTGTGAATCCTAACCGTGGGCCTCGAACCAATGGCTCTGATGACGGTTCTTCATTATTGCGCGATTTCCCTTTGGTTGTACCGAGAATGAGCACATTCTGCACGCCATCCACTAACAGTGCAGTCGAACCTGTCAATATCTTGGACACCAAATCATGAACATGATGGGCTTCTGTTACTTCACTAATGGTAAGAACTTGATTTTTAATAAACTCTTTAGTAATGACACCTTGCACAAGAGAGGGATCCCGATCATTTTTTTCGAAGAAGCTCGCCATAAGCGATTTCATAATGTGTTTGTCGATGAGTTCTTTATCCGACAGTCCGTCTACGAAAACGATGGCCGCATAAATGCCTGTGCCTCCAATGTAAAACTCCCTAAAGCGCACATCCGAGTTATGACCGATCTCGTTTCTCACCAGTTCAAGATCCAAGGCGAATTTTCCCGTAAAATGATCTAGTGAGGTTTGAGCGGGATCCAATGATTTGTTATTTTCATGGTCATGTTGTTTCATTGTGGATACCTGCCATTTCCTCAGTCTTCCTTTGAGTTATGAACCCATTTAAAAAACCTTGAGATGATATATGGAACCATAAAAGCGATGAAACCTTGCATAAAAACCTTCCATTCCGGAATGTAGGAAAGCACCATTTTCCACATGTGAATCCCCCTGTTCAGGCAACAAAGTTTCAAACATAGACCCTCTAGTTCCATTATTATCGATGCAGCAGCAGTTTAAACTTAAAACACGGTTCCACCGTTCCAGGGAAAGGCAACCGTTTCCTTACCCTCTTGCATATCGTCACGCGAGTGCATGGAACGTTGAACCGTGTGCTTTGCTCAAGGAAACGGGATACACGGGAGGGAAATAATGTTAAAATAAGTTTGGGCGAATAAAGGCAGAGTCGTGATTTCCGTGCCAGGATTTTTTGGGTGAAACGGGCTCCTATTCGGCGAAGATCTGACCAAAACTAGCGATTCTCTTTAACGATAGAGTAGTCGGGGGTACCATGATTTTTTATATGAGGTGATTGGATGATGAAGCCACTGTCTGTAGGAATCATCGGGACGGGATTTGGCAGAACGGTTCATGCTCCTATTTTTCAGATGCATCCCGGGTTTCATGTGAAAGCAATTGCCAGCGTTCATCGACAACGCACGGTGGACCGCACGTGGAATGGAATTCCGTATTACAGAAATTGGCGTGACATGCTGGATAGAGAGCAGTTGGATCTGGTATCGATCGTATCTGCACCAGGCCATCATTATGAAATGACGATGCTTGTCCTGCAGTCCGGCTACCACGTCCTGACGGAGAAACCTCTGGGCATGAATACGGAGCAAACGTTACAAATGCTAAGAGAGTCAGAACGGCTGGATCGACAAGCTTTCGTTAATTTTCAATGGAGATGGAACCCGATTAGGCAACGAATCAAACATATTTTGATGGGCAAAGAGCTGGGAGATATTCAGCATATCAAATATAACGGGAGTTTCTCTGGATACTCCGTTCTGACGGAGTCATATAGGGGGTGGGAAGCCCGAAGTGAGAATGGCGGAGGATTCCTGTTCGCGGTGGGTTCCCATATGGTTGATTCACTGATATGGTGGATGGGCGAAGAGATAACGGAAGTGTACGGCGATTTGAAAACTCAGATACCCTCTTATAATGGGGATGCCGGGATTGAGATTAGGGATGCCGATGATGCGTTTACCTTCACGGGCAGATTTAAAGGTGGAACTTCGCTTGTGGTGGATGTGTTTTTTCCAGGAATCCACGGCATGGGTTGGACGTTGGAGATTTACGGGACCAAGGGAACGCTGATCATGCGAAATGACCAAAACATCGAATGTAGCTTTGGCGGTGCATTTGAATCGATCGATATCGACCCGTTTCATCCCCCGGCAAATCTGGAGGCTCCGGCATTGCACTATTATAACGGCTTTTATCAGATGATAGATGGCATATACCACAGTTTAACTGGAAACACCCCAATAATAGATTTACCGACTTTTGCTGATGGGCATAAGGCCCAAGCCGTTCTTGACGCGGTGCGGCTTTCGTCCGAGACGCACAGTCGAATCAACATTGACTATGGATCACTGCCATGATTCGGTATAGTCTGCAGTAAAACTCGAAGGAGGCGGAAGCACATGACTCAGCGTCGTTTACAGATAGGCATGTGGGATCAGTTTACGGAAGAGCGATGGGAACGGCTTGCGGACAAACATATCAGCGGGATGGAAATATGCAGCTTTCCGAATCGGGAGGCGTTGGTTGAGGTCAGCGATTTTTGCCGTAACCGGCGGATCGCGTTCGGTGTTCATGCCCCGATTCTTCGTGAAGCGGGATATCGGTTGCCACAAGTCAATGCACCTGAACCCGAGGTCTTTCGGGAAGCGCTCGAACAAATCTCGGCAGAGGTTCAGTTAGCCTCCAGTGTGGGGGCAGATTATATGCTGTTTCATTATCCGTTTTATCCGGTCTTTCAGGAGCCTTTCACGCCGTACCCGAGACTTCCTGGCCCCGAGGATCGTTACAGTTACAACCAATTGGGCAAAGGAAATTTCCGGGAAATGTCGAAGCGGTTATTCGAGTTTCTCTGTGAACTCCAGCTTCGCTATGGGCAGCGCATTGTGCTAGAGCATGATTTCTTTGGAGATTACGGGGATGTGCTGATCGATAGCTTTTACGCTTATCCCGACATCGGGTTTGTGCTGGATACGGCCAGGCTTGATATAGCTCGCAGGGCCTTTCAAGGTTTTGATCCATACCCGTTTCTCGATCGGATGGCGTCCCGGATTTATTTGGTCCATTACAGTAACGTATGGTACGAAAAGGACAAGTTCACGCATCATCTGCCGGTGCTGCCGGAGCATGATCATGATTCGAACTATGGAGAAGCCTACGCCTATTTGCAATACGTTGCCGCCCGTAATTCACGGTTCCATGTGACGTTTGAACATAACGCAAGCCTGATCACTCGGCAGCAATTGCAGCAGATCTATGACCAGACGGCATTCATGCTTCAAGAGCAGGGAGGGCACGTACTAATTCGGCCGTAAACGCGATAGACATATAGGGAGAAACAGACTGCAGATTCAATCGGTGACATGATATGGCACGACTTAGCTTGCACCTCAGTGGGGAGGAACCCTCTATGATACAGAGCTTGATCGTTGTGTTTGTCCTGACGATGATTATTCATACGGCGGAGACGTTGTCATACTCTGCGAGATATGCCGGAGTGAAATTGAACAAAATTGCGGTGGCGTTATCCTTGACCGGAATCATTGTGCTGGTTTCCAGAACGTCCAATCTGGTTCAAGCTCCGCTGACGGGGAAATTCGTGGATTATGCAAAAGTGGATCCTTCGTTTGACGTGCTCTCCTATTTCAGGGCGATATTGCTGGCCGCATCCATCGGAACGATTGTCGCGATCGCATTGTTTCCTACCTTCGTCAATCTGTTCAGCCGAATTATCAGTAAGCTGGAGGTCGCCGGATCCATACCGAAGCTTGTATCGAGCGTGACCATCGGTCAGCTCAAGAATACGCGACATTACATCAGGAAGCCGAATCTGAAGTGGAGCCAGTTTCGTTACTTAGGCGTACCTAAACGGTTTATTTTGCTGAATATCGTGGTCACGGCTTTTTACACGGTGGGTGTCCTGGCATCCCTGTATGCCGCACATCTCGTTCCCCAGTACAGCACCATGGCCTCCCAAGCGTCCGGACTGATCAACGGGATTGCAACAATTATCTTAACGATATTTATCGATCCCCAGCTTGGTTTGATTACGGACAAAGCCACCCGTAATGAGGAAGCGAGGGAACAGCTGGGCAAGGTGTATACGATGCTGATGGTTTCGCGGTTTTTCGGAACGATGCTGGCCCAGCTCGTGATTATTCCGGCGGCTTACGTCATCAGTGAGATTGTGAAATGGATATAAAGACGGCGGTATTGGTTAGAAAACAAGAACGAGAGAGGAGGGGGGATCATGATGACGCGTAGACGTCTGGCGATGGAATCCGTGCTGTTTCCCGCAGCGATATATATAGGCTATTTTGCATTTATGATGCTGCAAGGGATGGTGCTAACACAGAGACATGCGCAGGATCTGGATCTGACCAGGCAATATGAACGGGTGGAAATCCTGCAGACCCAGGTTACGTTTGGAATGGTGGAACGGAGCAGCGGGTGGCAAACAGCAGCAGCGATCGGAGGCTTCGTTCTATTGGGCGGCTTATATGGTTACATAAGATGGCAATGGACCAAACGGAGATCGCAGTCATAAATTTGAAGTCTTAGAGCACAAACCCTGTCATGGATTTTCGTCCACGGCAGGGTTATTTATTTCGTTCCATGGATCGCCGTCTAGAGGCGCTCAATCGCCCAATATATCGGATGATTGGATGACCCAATTATCCGGTTTCCACTGCCTTATAGGTCAAAACTACCGTGATTTTATCGATGAAAGCGCTATTTTTATGCTTGACAGCCTATTCAGATGCGTTTATGCTAAACGTGCGGTTAATTGGATCACCCAATTATCGTTTGCGCAAGTAGGGATAGAGAGGGTAGTCATATGACCATTAAGAAGATTAAATATCATCGGGTGTACGAGGATGTTATCGAACAGATCAAGAATCTGATTCTGGAAGGGAATCTGGCTCCGGGTGATGTCCTGCCGACAGAACGGGAGTTGGCCCAGTCCTTCGGCATTAGCCGCGGAACATTGCGGGAAGCCTTTCGTATTCTGGAGCGTGAGGGCTTGATTGAAGCCAGACCGGGCGGCGGACGTTTCCTGAGCAAAGCACTGGATGTAGCCGAGGATCGAAGCCGCATTCTGGACAATATTGAACGCGCTACCATTATAGAATTGTTGGAGGCGCGGGAATTGTTCGAGACGGGAATCGTGGAGCTGGCGGCAAAGCGCGCAACCGATGAGGATATTGCCGAGATTGAAGCCGCCTTCGCGACATGGGGGGAGATCGATCAGAACGCGGAGGATCGCTCGAAGCCGGATCAGGCGTTTCACCTGTCGATCGCCAAAGCCACGCATAACGTGGTCCTTGTCAATATGATTGAACTGCATATGGATTTACTTCAGCGGACGCTGAGCAAAACAGCCCAGATTCCGGGGCGCAAGAGCGAGGTCTACGAAGAGCATTTACTTATTATGCAAGCCATTAAGGAACGGGATCCGGTAAAAGCGAAGCTGGCTTTGCTGAACCATCTTAGCCGGGTTAAAGAAAACATACAGAAAAACCACATTCATGTTTAAGAGGGGGAAAATGCACCCCCTTTTAGCACAAATTGGATAATCCAATTATCCAATGGTCATGGGTGAATATGTGGGTAGAGAGGGACTGCAGATGAATACAGACATTCGAATTCTATCACCCTGCGGCATGCTGGGATATGGCTTTCCTGAACAATCCTTTATGAACGGACTGGAGTTTGATCTGCACGGCATCGTCGTGGATGCAGGATCTACGGATGGCGGACCGCATAAGCTGGGCGCCGGCGTATCGATCGTCAGCAAGCGTGCGGTTAAGAAAGACCTGGACATCATGATCACCCAGGGTTTGCCTCGGAACATTCCGATTATCATCGGATCGGCCGGCGGCTCGGGAGCAAGGACCCATGTGAACTGGACGCTGGATATCATTGATGAGATTTTGGATGAGCGGGGTCTTCAGGCCAAGGTGTCCGTTATCTGGGCGGATTTTACGCAGGAGGAAATCCATCTGGCAAGCGAAGAAGGGAGAATCAAGGGACTGAGCCCGAACATTCCGCCACTGACCCGCGAGCGGATTGATTCCACGAACAGCATCGTTGCCCAGATGGGACACGAGCCTATTGTGGAAGCGCTTAAACAAGGGGGAGACATCATCGTATGCGGCCGGGCTTATGATCCGTCCCCATTCGCGGCGATCGGGATCTATCATGGCAAGGACCCGGGGCTATCCTATCATCTGGGAAAAATATTGGAATGCGGCGCACTGTGCGCCGAACCTGGCACAACCAAGGACAGCATTCTTGGCACGATCAGCGATGATTCGTTTACCGTTCAATCGCTTAACCCGAACCGGACGTGCAGCCCGACCAGCGTTGCCGCCCATACCTTCTATGAGAAGGAACATCCGTATATCCTGCATGGTCCCGGATTCACGCTTGATTTGGAGAATTGCCGATTCGAGGAAGTGGAAAAAGGCGTCGTTCGCGTGACGGGCAGCAGGTACCTTCCGGCGGAGAAATATTTCATCAAGCTGGAAGGCGCAAGACGCGTCGCGTATCGGACCTTTGTGGTCGCAGGGATCCGGGACCCGATCCTGATCGGGAAGCTGGAAGAGGTTGAAGAATATGTGCGCAACCAGGCGCGGGAATATTACCGGGAAATTCCGGAATCGGATTATCGGATTCAATTCTACAACTACGGCAAGAACGGCGTTCTCGGAAGCAAGGAGCCCGAGTCGTTCGACGGGCACGAGATCGGCGTCATGTTCGAAGTGGTGGCCAAGACGCAGGAGTTGGCAAACAGCATATGCGCGACGGTGCGTTCCACCTTCCTGCACTACGGCTACGAAGGCCGGAAATCAACGGCAGGCAATCTCGCGTTTCCATTCGCGCCAAGCGACATCGAGTTCGGTCCTGTGTATGAATTCTCCGTCTACCATCTGATGGAAATGAAAAATAATGCTTTTCGTATAGAGCATCGATAAGGAGGATCAAACCATGACTCAACTCGGCGATTTGGCGAAGGTGCTGCGAAGCAAAAACTCGGGCCCCTTCGAAATTACATTAGACGTGTTGTTTGATTCCAAGGAGCAATATGACAGAGTGAAACAGTCCGGCATCATATCGAAACGGACCATATGCGAGCTGTATCAGATACGGGAGGAGCAGATTCATCATCTGGTGTTTTTCGACCAGGCGCTGGGTTTCAAGATCACGATGTCGCGGGACATATCGTCGGGCAGCGTCGGCGACCGCGACGTGTACGGTGCCCAGCAGCATGCTCCCCTCATGAAGTTATCCGTCGAACATGGGGAGGAGGGGTAATCCATGAAGGTGTTAAGACGCTTAAGGCAGGATTGGGTATTATACGCAATGCTGTCGCTGCCTCTGCTCTACTTTTTTGTTTTTCATATCATTCCGCTGTACGGCATGAAACTCGCCTTTCAGGATTACCGGATTCTTGGGGATCATGTTTGGGTCGGGTGGAAGCACTTCAAGACGTTGTTTAGCTCCCCCGCCTTCACAAGCGTGCTGCAGAATACCATTATCATCAGTTTGATGAAAATCGTATTCGTGTTCCCGATTCCGATCATGCTGTCGCTTCTGATTAATGAAGTTCGGAGCTCGAAATACCGCAAATATGTGCAATCCGTGGTTTATCTGCCGCATTTCCTGTCTTGGGTCGTGATTGCCGGGATCTGGATCAGTCTCTTGAACCCAGCCGAAGGCGGAGTCAATTTGATTGCGAATTTCTTTCAACTGCCATCGGTGGATTACATGACCAGCAAGGAGCATATCCGTTGGGTGCTCGTATTCTCCGAAATCTGGCGAAGCGCGGGTTGGGATTCCATCATTTATCTGGCAGCCATCATGAAGATCAGCCCAGGATTGTATGAAGCAGCCAAGATCGACGGGGCGACCCGGCTGCAGCAGATGAGGTACATCACGCTTCCTCATTTATACAGCACAGTTGTAACCGTCTTCATTCTGAATCTGGGCTTCTTCATGAATGCTGGTTTCGATCAGGTGTTTAACTTTATGAACGATTCCATCATCAGCGTGGTCGATATTCTGGATACGTATGTGTACCGGATCGGTATCGGAAACGGACAGTTTGCTTATGCAACCGCGGCGAGCCTGTTCAAGGGCGTGATCGGCATCATTCTCATCCTGGGCACGCATTTCATATCGAAGCGCTTCTCGGGCAAGGGCGTCTGGTAAAGGAGGGATTTACGATGAGACGGCTTGAAATTTCCAAAATCGTCATTTATCTGATGTTGTTTGTATTTACGCTCATGGTCTTGGTTCCTCTCCTGAATCTGCTGGCGCTGTCTCTGACCGACCCCGGCAAAGCCCATCTGATGGGCGGTCTGGACATCATTCCGAAGGGATTCTCAACGATCAATTACCAGCTGTTGTTGTCCAATCCCTTGATCACGGGCAGTATTCTGAATTCGGTATGGATTACCGTGGCAGGCACATTCCTGAATCTGCTGCTGACCTCCATGGCAGCGTACGTGCTGGCGAGAACCGAGTTTATCGGCAAAAAGGTCGTGTTGTTTTTCCTGATCGTCATTATGGTATTCGAGCCGGGCATGATTCCCGAATACCTGCTCGTGAAGGATCTCGGACTGATGAATACGTTAACCTCGCTGATCCTGTACAAAGCGATCAACGTGTACTATCTCTTTATTCTGATGCGGTTCATTCAGGACATTCCGGAGGAGATTCTGGAGGCATCCCGAATCGACGGCGCAGGCCATTTCCGCTTGTACAGCCGCATCATCCTGCCGCTCTCCAAACCGGGGCTGGCGACCTTGGGCTTGTTCTACGGGGTGTATCACTGGAATGAATATTTCCGGGCGACGCTCTATATTTCGGACCCGACCAAATGGCCGCTGCAGGTCGTGCTCAGGCAGTTTGTTGTCCGTAAGGACAATACGTCCCTGATCGGGAACCAGAACATGTTCGACAGCTCGATCAATTTTGATTTCGCTTCCCTGCAGGCAGGTACGATCATGATCGCGATTGTGCCGCTGTTATTCCTATATCCGTTCATTTTGAAATATTACGCCAAAGGCGAACTGGAGGGCGGAGTCAAGGATTAAGCTAAGGAAGGCAGCTTAACTTAAGGCATGAATGTTCAAATTCAAAAAAGGGGAGAAAGATGAACATGAAAAAATTAAGCCTGTTATTAATCGTTGCCATGCTGGTTATGGTCATGTCGGCATGTACATCGAATTCGAAGACGCCGGGAGCGGGCCAGACCGAGCCCGGGACCGCGCAGCCTGAAGGAAGCGGTGATCCGGTTACGCTGAAGATCGTGTACAAGGATGAAGGAACGGCGAATCCCGTTTCCGTTAAATTCTTCGAGACCTTGGAGAAATCCCTGGCCGAAGACGAAGGCTTAAACGTGAAATTCGAGCTAGTGGATCTGGCACAGGGCAGTTATGCCGAGAACCTGAATCTGCTGCTGTTGGGCGGAACCATTCCGGATATCATCTACTTCCAAGGCGGCGACCAGCAAATTGCCGAACAAGGCCTGCTGGAGGATCTGACGCCTTACATTGAAAAATCCACTTACATTAAAGATATCATCGAGCCGCATAACCAAACGCGGATGGCAAGCTATCCGTATCTGCTGTGGATCAAACCGCTCGCACCGAAGACACCGGTCATCCGGGCCGACTGGTTTAATGCCATGGATAGCTCCAAGGCCTTGATGGAGAATCCGACCGTCGACAATTATTACGCCTTCTTTAAGGAATTGGTGGAGAAGAAGCCGGGTGAAGGCAAGCCGAGCTACGCGCTGACGGCAGCAGGCGATATTGCCGAGATCAATTTCATTTTCAATACGGCTTTCGGTTTGGATACGACTTGGCTTAAGAAGGAAGACGGCACTTATGAGTACTCCAAGGTTTCCCAGAATGAAAAAGAAAAGCTGACGTTCTACAACAAGCTCTACAAGGAAGGGCTGCTGGACCCGCAATTCATTACGAAGCAGTGGGATACCAAGGAAGATGCCTTCTATAAAGGGGAAGCTGCCGTTATTACGGGCACAGCCGGCAAAATCATCGATTTGTATGACGGAAGAATGCAGGAGCTTGGCGGAGAAGACGCTAACCTGATCGTGCTGCCGCCTGCCAAGGGTGAAGCTCAAGGCTTCGGGGCAACCGATGTAACGAAGGAATCCAGAGGACTTGCGATCTCTTCCCAGTCACCGCATAAAGACGTGGCGTTCAAGGTCTTTGATTACCTTGCAAGTCCGAAGGGGCAAATGCTGGACCGTCTCGGTTTCGAAGACGAGCATTATAAAGTCGTTGACGGCGAGATCGAGCTGAACGAGAAATATTACAGCGAATGGTATGCGCGTTTCTGGGAGCCGACCGAGATCAAATCCGAAACGCCTTTGAAAACGCCGCTATTGGGTGAGCCTGGAACCGAATCGTTGAAAATGGCTGGCGATTTCTACACGGAAGACAATAATTTCATCATCCCTGAGCAATTCATTGCGAACTGGGATGCGATGAACAATCTGTACAAGGAATATTCGACGGACTTTATTACAGGCAAGAAGGATTTGTCCCAATTCGACCAATTCGTTGAAGCATGGAATGCTGCAGGCGGAGCAGAGATAACGAAATACGCCAACGAAAACATCAAGTAAGGAGCCTATAACTATGACTTCGTTTCGTGACCGGGTGAGGGGCGTGGTGATATCCACCGCGCTCGGAGACGCAATGGGAGCTCCAATCGAGAAATTGACGTACAGGGAGATCAAGTCCAAGTACGGACGCGTGGAATCCCTCATGACAAGATGGCATAAGATGGACCTGCCCCCCGACGTCCGGCTTGGCCGGGTAAGGGGCGATGGCATTGTCACGGACGATACGCTGATGACCATTGCGCTCATGAACGTGTATCTTACCGAGGGCAGGCATCTGGATGCCTATGATATGGGAAACGAGTTCGTGAAGGAGATTGCGTTCCGCAAGACGTTTGTCCCTGAGCTGAATGAGGAGACGCTGATTATTGACCGATTGTTCTATCCGGAAAAATACATCTTCATGCGTCATGTGCTGGCCAATTGCGATCCGAGAGAAGGCGGCATCGGGAATATGGTGAACTGCGGGGCGGCAATGTACATCGCCCCGATCGGGATCGTCAATGCGGGCAATCCCAAGGCGGCCTATGATGAAGCCATCCTGTTTGCGATGGGTCATCAGAGCAGCTACGGCCTGGAAGCCGCGGGCGTGCTGGCCGCTTGCGTGGCGAAGGCCTTTGAGCCAGGGGTGAGTGTTGACGATATTGTCCGCACCGCCATCAGCCTGGCGAAAGACGGCACGAAAGCGGCCATTGTGGAGATGACGCAAGCCGCGCGCGATCTGCGGCAGGAGCGGGATGACATGGACAAAGTGATCGAGGTATTGCAAGCGATCATGCTTAAATATTCGCCGATGGGCGATGACGTGAGCCGCCATATCGACAAGGTCGGCATCCCGAGCAACCATTATACGCCAAGCCGTTTATGGTCGATTGAGGAGCTGCCGATGGCACTGGCGTTCATCGTGCTCAATGATGGAGAGTACTACCGTTCGATTTTGGACGGGGTTAACTCCGGGCGCGATACGGACTCGATCGGTGTTATGGCCGGGGTGATCCTGGGCGCCATGTATGGCAGCGAGGTCATCCGCAAGGAAGATATCGAACAGCTGAATAAGGTGAATCGTTTGGACCTGTGTGCCATCGCCGACCGGTTCAGCGGCATTGCCGCGAAGATCATCGAGGAGGATCTTCGCATCAATGAATCTCGGAAGGATATTGTGAGCCCATAGTTTTTTTGCAAGCTATTGGATCTCAGCGGATGTAGAGGAATGGTTGATACAGGAGGGAGAGCAAATGATACCTAAACATTATGTAGAGACGGTATATGCGGGATTCATCGGCATGAACATTGGCATAAGGCTCGGTGCTCCCATCGAACCGGTAGCTTGGACGTATGAACGCATTCGGGACGTATACGGCGATATCCGGGATTACGTGAAGCCGTACAAAACCTTTGCCGCGGACGATGACGCAAATGGTCCGGTTTTCTTTATTCGCGCGCTATATGACGATGCGACGGACCGTGAGCTTTCGCCGGAGGATGTGGGCAAGGCATGGCTCAATTACGCTAGGGAAGGGATTGGCATGTTCTGGTGGGGCGGCGAGGATATCAGTACCGAGCACCGCGCCTATGTGAATCTGCGCAAAGGCATCCCGGCCCCTCGTTCCGGTTCGATCGAGGTCAACGGCACGGAGATGGCGGAGCAGATCGGCGGCCAGATCTTCATCGATTCCTGGGGCCTGCTGTTCCCGGGGCAAGCGGAGAAAGCGGCGGATTACGCGGAAAAAGCGGCCAGTGTCTCCCATGACGGCAACGGGCTGTATGGCGCCCGCTTCATGGCCGCTTGCATAGCCAAAGCCTTTGATGCTTCATCCATGGATGAGATTATCGCGGAAGGCCTGCGCATGATTCCGGATGACTCCACCTATGCGCGCGTGGTCCATGCGGTGATGGACTTCCACCGGGAGCAGCCTTCCGATTTCCGCGCTTGCCGCCAGTATTTGGAGGACCACTGGGGATACGATAAATATACGGGCGTATGCCACATTATCCCGAATGCGGGCGTGTGCGTGCTTGCCCTTCTGTATGGCGAGGGAGATTATGCGCGCACGGTCGAGATCGCGTCGATGTGCGGCTGGGACACCGATTGCAACGCAGGCAATGTGGGAACGATCCTCGGCGTTTACGGAGGTCTGGCGGGAATCCCGGAACATTACCGTAAGCCGATCAATGACTTCATCGTGGCTTCCAGCGTGTCCGGCTATTTGAATCTGGTCGATTTTCCGACATTCGCCAAAGAGCTTGCACTGCTAGGTTATCGCCTTAACGGAGAGAAAGCACCTGAAGAGCTGTTTCGTCGGGTGAAGCAGGGCGAGGTATACTTTGATTTCGACCTGCCGGGATCTACGCATGGCTTCCGGACGAGCAATTCCTTCAAAACGCCGGTCGTTCGCCATTCGACGAAACATGTTTATGACAGCAGAGGATCGCTGGAAGTGGTTTTTGACAGACTAGTTGAAGGCGACAGCAGCAAAATCTATTTCAAACCGTTCTACCGGCGCGCCGAGTTCAACGATGAGAAGTATAAGCCGACCTTTGCGCCGCTGGCCTATAGCGGACAAACCGTATCCGCCCGCATTTATGTGGATCAGTGGGAAGGCGAACCGGTTACCTTGACTCCGTATGTGCGCAATACCTATACGCAGGAGGACGTGCGTTTGGCTGCGTTGACTCCCGTATGCGGAGAGTGGAACGCGGTGCAATTCGTCATCCCGGATACGGATGGTGCCATGATCGATGAGATCGGCTGGATCTTGGAGAGCCCGTCGCCGCTCTTGAACCGTGCCATCGGAAGTTTGTTCATCGGGCAATTCCGCATCACGGGGGCTTCAGACTATACGATCGATTTTGCCAAGCAGGCCAAAGAGTTCGCTTCCGTCACCCCATTCTCGCATCATCGCGGGAAATGGGAGCTGCGTGACGGTGCCCTGCATTGTTCCTCAGAAGGGGATACCTCCTCCTTTTCCGGCAATTATTATGCCGGAGATATGGAGATTGAGGCAACCATCAAACCGATATCCGGCACCAGCCATTGTCTGATTGCAAGAGCGCAAGGCATCATGCGTCATTATCTGGCCGGCTTCGACGGACCGAACTCCGTATCGTTTATCAAACAGGATTTCGGGATCAAGCGTCTGATTACGGCAAAATTCGATTGGGCATTGGGTAAAGAATACCGCCTGAAGCTGGTGTCCGAGAAGGACAGGTTCATTTTGTATATTAATGGAGAAAATGTGCTGGAATGCAAGGAAACCGCCTATGCTCACGGCATGTTCGGTTTCGGTTGTCTGGAGGATGGCGAGAACGAGATCAAGGAAGTTCGCGTCCGTACATTCGAGCCGAAGCCGGTTTAACAGAAGGGAGCGGGTTAACTTTGCGCAAGCTGGTTGTCATTGGAAGCATTAATATGGATGTTGTAAGTAATGTAGCGCAGTTTCCCCAGCCGGGGGAAACGATTCACAGCAGGGATGCACAGTTTTTTCCCGGAGGCAAAGGGGCGAATCAGGCTGTGGCCGCAGCCTTGGCAGGTGCCGATTGCAGCATGGTCGGCGCCGTGGGCCTGGATCCTTTTGGAAGCACTTTGGTTGCTTCCTTGGAGGAGCGCGGCGTTGGCGTCTCGTCCGTTCTCACCAAGGCAGGCACATCCGGAATCGCGATCATCACGGTCAACGAAGAAGGCGAGAACTATATCGTGCTCTCGGAAGGAGCCAATGGGCGGCTGACCGAAGAGGATGTTGCCGCCGAAGTGAACTGGGACGGCGTATATGCGGTGCTGCTGCAGAATGAAATTCCGTGGCAGACGACACAGCATGTCATCCGATCGGCCAGCAAGGCAGGCGTTCGCGTCTGGCTGAATCCGGCCCCCGCGCGAACGATTCCGCACGAGGTGTTTCCGCTGCTGGATACATTGATTGTAAACGAAACGGAAGCAAGCGTGGTTAGCGGGCTGAGGGTGGAGGACGCAGCTTCGGCCGAGGCAGCTTCAGCATCGATCATCGGAAGAGGCACCTCCAACGTGATCATCACCCTTGGCGAGTTAGGGTGCTTCTATGGGAATGCGCGCGGAGAGCGTTTTAACGTTCCGGCTTTCCGCGTCAAACCCGTGGATACCACGGCGGCAGGGGATACCTTCATCGGTGCTTATGCGGCAGCTTGCACGGAGGGGCTGGATACGGAAGCAGCGCTGCGGTTTGCGACCGCAGCTGCTGCATTGACGGTGACCCGTCCGGGTGCTCAATCCTCCATACCGGCTAAGGAAGAGATTGTGGCGTTTATGAATACATGAATCATGCTGCTAAAGAGAGGGCGTTTACGGATGCCTTCTCTTTTTGTTGTATAATGCAAGATTCCATGGGAGCTGCCGACATGTTATGCCGAACCCTTTCATATATGTAAGAGTGACGATAATGAATCTATGGAATGGGGGATCTGGCAAATGGCAAAACAAAAAAGAGGCAAATCCTTATGGCACTTACCGACTCGCGCGCGCGGCACATGCCCGGTGTGCAAGAGTACCCGGACCAAACTGTTGTATCCTCGGACCAAATCGGACGGAACTGCCCTGAAAGTGTGCAAGCGCTGCGACGGGGCATCGCAGGAGCGGGTGGATGCGGCTGTGTAAGCAGCTTCCCGATACCAAGGAAGGACTAGAAGTCAGGGATTATTTGGAATATAATAGTTTTATCTAAGCGTGCATAGGCCGGTTTCCTCGTGAAGCGGTCTATGCTTTTTTACACGGATCAAGGTTCTCTGGGGCATACTCGCGCATATTCGGCGGGGTTCGTAAACGTGAGGGACCTGGAGACGACGCGATTACAAGCAAGCTGGGATTCATATCAACCATTCATGGGCGGTGAAGGCATGTTAGAGGAACGGTTAAAGGAATACATAAGGCAGCACAAGCCATTGATGGCGGATTTGGGCATCGTTCGGGATTTAGCCCTGCCGCAATGTTATATTGCCGCGGGTTACATTCGAAATTATGTATGGGACATCCTGCATGGATTAGACGGGACGGACCGGCATACCGATATCGATGTCGTTTACTTCGATCCGGATGATGTGTCCGAAGAACGGGATGCTGCCCTGGAGCAGCACTTAAGGACCTCGACGGCGAACCCGAAATGGTCGGTCAAGAATCAGGCCAGAATGCATGCCAAGAATGGAGACGAGCCCTATCATTCAACCCATGCAGCGCTAACCCATTGGCCGGAGACGGCCACCGCGGTCGGGGCCAGACTGAACGTCGCAGGGGAGCTTGAGCTTTGCTGTCCTTACGGATTGGATGATTTATTCGCGCTTCGGGTTCGAAGAAGTCCTAACTTTGATAAACGGGGCTATTACTTGGAACGGGTACGCAAGAAACAATGGAAGGATCAGTGGCCGCGTTTATCGATCATCGAGGATTAGATTAGAGTTTGCCGAGTAAGAGATACGATCGGCAAGGATTTAGGCATTCTTATGTGGAATTTGTTGGAAAGCGGCTGATAACGGCAGAAACAAGGGGTTATAACATTGAACATATTCGACCGAGCGCGTGAAAAGGAAAAGTCGTATCACGAGAAATTGTATGAAGAAGTCGTATTGTTTGAACCTGGGAGCTGGTTAGCCAAGCCCGTTCAGACCGTTCTGGATTTTTTGGACTTATTGCCGTTTCCGGATCTGCGGGTACTGGATCTGGGATGTGGCGTCGGGCGTAACAGTATCCCGGTTGCGCAGCGGATCCAATCGGGGAACGGGCAGGTCATCTGCGTGGATTTGCTGCCATCGGCTATCGACAAGCTGGTGCAGTATGCCGCGTTGTACGGCTTAAGCTCAAGCATCGAGGCACTTGCAGCAGACGTAGAGCATTACGAAATTGCCGAGGCGACTTATCACTACATTATTGCCTGTTCATGCCTGGAGCATTTGAGCTCGGAAGAAGCCTTCGTATGTAAGGTCAAACAAATGCAGGCTGGAACCGTGGACCAGGGCATTCACTGCATCATGATGAGTACGGAAGTGAAGGAAATCGATCGGAAGACTGGTTTGGAGGAAAAGGGGTTAATCGAGTTGAATCTGTCGACCGAAAGGGCCTTTTCCATCCTTGATGAGCTGTATTCGGAATGGGAAATCTTAACGAGGCGGCAGGTGCAGCAGGATATTCAAGAAGTGAAGGAGGGGAGAGACGTTCTTTTCCGAAGTCAATGGATGACCTTCACTGCGAGAAAGGGAGGGGATGGACCATGGTGAAACATACGCATCTCGGCGTTTATGGAATACTGGTTCAGCATGATCATATCCTGTTGATCCAGAAAGCGAGAGGGCCGCATAAGGGGAAGTGGGATTTACCGGGCGGCTCGATCGAGTTCGGCGAAGAGCCGGAGCATACCCTTCAGCGCGAATTTATGGAGGAGACCGGACTTGGTTCAATTAAGGGAAGCATTCGGACGGCCGTCTCTTATACGATCGTGTATCAGTATGAAGCGAATCAGATGGAAGAGCTGCATCATATCGGCATTATTTATGATGTCGAGCTGCTGGATGATCAAGCTAGAATCCAAACGGACGGTGACGGTCAAGACTCCTTGGGAGCCAAATGGATTCCGATTGACACACTGGGATTGCTGCCGTTAACGCCGTTTGTCGAGATGATGATGGAGCCCGAATTAGAGACGAATCCAGAAGCGGGGATCGAAGAATGACGATTATATATTTTGTGAGACATGCGGAATCCCCATTTATCGAGGGGAAGGAACGGTCTCGTGGATTGTCGGCGCAGGGATCTCATGCTGCGGAGCGAGTGAAAGAGATGCTGCTGGATGAAGGGATTGACGCGATCCTGTCGAGCCCTTATCAGCGAGCGAAGGACACGGTCCAACCATTGGCGGACGCTTTAGGATTACCGATTGCGGAGCAGGAGGACTTAAGAGAACGGATGGCCGGCGATTTGCAGGGACATTCCTTCCTTGATGCCAAAAAGAAACTGTTCCAGGATTCGGCCTTCTCCTTCCCCGGAGGAGAATCCGGTAAAGCCGCGCAAAGCCGTGCGATCCGGGCCTTCGAGATAATTTTGAATGCATATGGAGGCAAGCGGGTAGCGATCGGGGCGCACGGCGATATCATGACACTCATGCTCCAGCATTATGATGAGCGCTTCGATTATCATTTTTGGCTGGGAACCACATTGCCTGATATTTACCGCGCCGAATTTGAGGAAGGGCGGCTTGTGAACCTCGCGCGGTTATGGAGCGAGCATCAAGAGGAAGGATGATAAAAAGGCCAAGAATCTCGATAGATTCTTGGCCTTTAAGTTTAGTTACTATAAATGCGAGCTTATGTAGACTGCTTCGCTGCTTAAAATTTGAAAATATTGATGGTTTTCTGCAGCCGGAAAACGGCGTTATTCATCGCTTCCGCTTCTTCAGCCATCTTCTGGATCGACGAGATGCCTTCGTTCATGGAGGCCGACACTTGCTCCGTTCCGGCAGCGGATTGCTGCGTGATCGCGGATATATTCTGAATCGCGGAAGAAATGCTCTGCGCGCTATCCAGCATGGACTGGCTTTCCTTGGAGAAAGCGGCGATCTGTTCCGAAATATACTGCACGCTGTTTACGATCTCCATAAACACAAGCTCTGCTTCGCGGATCATCTCGGTCTGCTGCCTGACGACCTCCTCATTGATTTTGATGTTTTGGGACGCGTGTTTGATGTCCGATTCGATGCTCCGAACGAGATTGAATACTTCCCGGGTTGAAGACGTAGATTCTTCGGCCAGTTTACGCACCTCCTGGGCGACAACGGCAAAGCCTGCGCCATGCTCGCCAGCTCTGGCCGCTTCGATGGATGCGTTCAGGGACAACAGGTTGGTCTGATCGGCAAGCTCGGAGATCGTCTCCGTAATCTTCGTGATTCCCCTGGCGCTTTGGGCCAACGCATTGATGGATTCCGAAACCTTGGCTGTCGCTTCAATGTTTCGCTGCATCCCTGCTGACTGTTTGGCTACCGAATCCCTTCCTTGTTCAACCAGTCCCAGCGTTTCGATCGAGCGGGTATTCATTTCCTGAGTCGAATGCGTATAATTGCTGACCTTCTCTTCGATCTCACGGATGGAATGCGTCATTTCGGATACGTCTTCCGAAATTTCGTTGGCGCCGACGGCCAGCTCGTTGGAGGAAAGGGAGACTTGATTCATCACTTGAATAAGCTCCTGGTTTTTAATCGAGATGCTTGAGCTTGACGTCATCACCTGACGGGTGATATCCGAGGTTTCCTGCAATATTTTGCGAAGCTTGTCCACCATGCTGTTGAAGGTTCTGCTCAGATCGTTCATGCCTCCCACCTCCTCCACCTGGAAGGTGAAGTCGCCTTTGGCGATTTTGGCGGAAACGCTGGAGATTTCCGCGAAGGAGTTCGTAAGCGTTTTCTCAATGAGGCGAGAAAGAGGAAAAGTAAGCCCGGTTAGTACCACGACGATGACCACGCCAATGATTGCTTTACCCATCAGAATAAACGCAAGCAGCATGGGTACCGCAAACAAAGCGGCAATGAGATAACAGGCTGCGGTGATTTTTTGAGACATAGGGAGTCTGTTGAACCATGCCATAAGAATGAGTCCTCCTCAACAACATAGGATATATTTACCATGATTATAGCATCGACGGGCTAAACTAGATATAACGAATTGACAAAAAGTGTTGAATTAGGTCGAAAGAACTGAATGTGATGGGAGTGAGGGGAAGCATAGCCATATGCAGATCCCCTCTTGATGCATAGAGATGAAGCCGGATTATTTCACCGCACGAAATAAGACGGAAGCGAGATAATCCGTATTATCCAGAATCATGCGGTCATGCTTGAACAGCGTTTCCCAGAGCGCAGCATCGAACAGGAGTCCTTTATCGCGCTGCTCAAACGCATCCAGATGACGGGTTTGCTCTTCCTTTAATTGCTCGTTGAAGTGGTTGTACTCCAAAAATTCAGCCTGCTTAAAACCGCAAGACAAAAGGGACGCCGCCCATTCTTCCCTCATCATCAGATTAGGAATGCCGAAGAATTCGAGCAGCTCCTTAAGCTTCGGCTCCGGCATCGGCTTATCCAGCAGCAGTTCCCTGTCCAGCAGGACGCCTCCGCGATCCAGAACGCGGTAATATTCGGGCAGCGATTTCGAGGTATCCGTAAATACGGTGACGGACTCGGCCATGATCAGATCAAACCGGTTGTCTTCGAAAGGCAGCGCGCATACATCCGCCTGCAGGAACTCCACGTCCATACCCATGGCTTCGGCTCTTGCGCGGGCTTTTTTGATCATATTTTCGTTCAGGTCAATGGCGGTCACTTGATAACCCATCTCCGAAAGATGACAGGCGGTTCTGCCGGTTCCGCACCCTACCTCCAAAATGCGGCTGCCCGGTTGAATGGGATAATTCTTCAGCATTCTGAGGGTTGCCTCGAATCCTCCCGGGTGGGCACTGCCCATGCCTAATCTGGAGAGCATGTGAATGTAATTCATCTCATCTATCCCTTCTTCCTTATCGTCAATGCGGGTAATCGTTTATTTACCATATGATTCAGGTACGTTTGGGGTTTTCGTTGAATTTAATATTTTGAGCCCTTTTTTGTGGCGGATGAGAGAATTACTGGAGGAAACGGCCATGAGACTGGAACCGACGGAGGCAGCGATACGCGTCATGCAACGAAATTATCCCGACTGCTTGCTTGCCGTACTTGGCGGCAGCGCGAGCAGTGGTGAATATAATGAACAATCCGATCTGGACATCATCGTCATTGAACGGGACGGATATGACTTCAGCAGGAAGACGATCGAGGCGCATGGCTGGATCGCGGAAATATTCATATTGTCTTTATCCTCCTATCGCGAATATTTCGACGAGGGAGTGCTGGCGGCGAATCCGTCTTTGCAGCGGATGGTCGCCGAAGGTACGGTGCTGCGTTCGTTGCCTGAGGGAGAAGAGGTGCGGGCGGATGCCCGGAATGATTTGAATTACGGCCCCATGCCCTTGTCGTCGAGCGATATTGCCGAATACCGCTACATCCTGACCGAGTTTTTGCTGGACTTGACAAGTCCCCGCAGGGAAGGCGAAAAATGGTTTACTGTACACAAAATAGCGTCGACTCTATGCGAATTCGTGCTGAGGGCAAACCGGGAGTGGACGGGTGAAGGGAAGATGCTGTTTCGTTTATTCAACCGCTATAGCCCAGCTATGGGGGATCGACTGGAGGCAGCGCTTCTGGCGATTTATCGGGAGGACGATCCTGCGGACCTTATTGCAGTGACGGAGGAAGCGCTCAGGCCGTACGGAGGCAGGCTGCTGGTCGGTTATGAGGAATAAATAAGCCCTGCATAAAAAAGAGGGGGGTACATTAGCCGTGACGCTCGCCCGCCATAAGCAATAAGATAATAACGTGATTAACTCACGTCATTCTTTTAAATCCAGGAGGGATCTTCATGAGCGGAGCATATGGCGGCGCATGGGGCAATTCAGTAGGAACTATATTGGTTCTCTTTATCCTGCTCGTAATCATCTTGAGTGCTTGGGTTTAAACACCGTCAATATTCTTGCCTGCAATTGATAAAGGCCCGGCGCGTGCCGGGCCTTTATCTGTTGGAAAGGACCTTAAGCTTTGGCTTTGGGGGATGGGCTGTGGGCCGAAACCACCGCAGTCATGACCAGATGGCTGCTGTCGGATTGAATCGCATGTTGGAACGCGTCTTCGAGTGATCCGAACACCCGGGACAACGTCCCGTCCAATCGGCTGGCGTAATGTACGCTTCCACCGAATGTGCCCGCTGCCTTCGCACGATCCACTTCTGCGTAAATGACATCCATGTAATTGGCGCTACCCATCGGGTAAAGCGCGAATTGGCAGGCCGTTTCGATATCGGCGCGTTCCCCGATATCGTGGTTTAAGCGGGTCGAATCCTCATTCATATACGCATCGGCATCCGTATCGCCTGGGCAGCCGATAGAATAAGTACCGTTAAACACCGTGTGCACGCCGCTAGCCGCGGCATAAGCGAATATTGCTCTCGTCACATCAAACACATGCTCCGCACGTCCGCGAATACAAGTGCTTACATCATCCGTTTGGATCGAGACCTTTTCCGAATCCACGGAACGAAGCGCTTCCGTGATCACTTCAACGAACCGATCCGTCATGGGAAATACCGAGAACCGGCAACCCACGATCCGGCTGGTTCCGCATACAAGCTCATTCATAAATTTTTTTCCTCCCCATTGTATAAGTCCACGCAAAAAAACCGCACCCCATGAAGAAGTGCAGTTATGCCTACGCAAAGAAATAAACATAAATGCTACACTTCCCCACGCTAGTATGATCTAGATCGGGTGATAAGGGTTAACGGCGGTCCGCCGTCTCTCAGCACATGGCACCCCTAGTACAGCCAAACATCAAATATGCAGTTGGTATCAAGCCGGCTCCAAGAACTTCCGAAGATCAGAAGGCGAAAGGCCTGCTTCCTGTGTTATTGTATCGTTTTGCCGGCAGGTTTTCAATGGCAGGGCACCATAAAAAAGCCGCCTATTCCAATCCTCAGGGCTTGGGTAGGCGGCTTAGGCCGGCTATGGCTTACTTGTATACCTTCACGCGATCTTCAAGCGGCGCAAATTCTTTTTCGCCCGGATCTGCAACCGGTTTGCCGAAAGGCATTTGAGCGATCAGCTTCCAGTTTTCCGGAATGTTCCATTCGGACTTCACTTTCTCGTCGATCAACGGGTTGTAATGCTGGAGGGATGCGCCCAGGCCTTCTGCCTCGAGGGACGTCCATACCACGAATTGCAGCATGCCGTTGGATTGGTTCGACCAAACCGGGAAATTGTCGGCATACAGCGCGAACTTTTGCTGCAGGTCGGCAACTACGTTATTGTCCTCGAAGAAGAGAACAGTGCCGTATCCAGCACGGAATGCACCCATTTTTTCAGCTGTGGATTTGAAAGCCTCTTCGTCTCCGACAACCTCTTTCAGAATGCCTTCGGTCAGGTTCCACAGTTTGTCATGCTGTTCGCCAAGCAGTACAACGACGCGTGCGCTTTGGGAGTTGAAAGAAGACGGAGTATATTTAACGGCTTCATTAACAATCTCCTGGATGCGTTCGTCGGAAATGACCGGGTCTTTGCTGATGGCATAATGGGAACGGCGATGCTTAAGTGCTGCTGAAAAATCTTTAGACATTGAAAAAAACCTCCTGATGTAATCATGTTTGCATAAGCCTGATAACAAAGATGTCCTTTAATTCAAGCAAATATGCATGTTGAGTTGAATTGCTGTCGTTGAATTATCATTCCACATTAACTTACGTTTAGTTAGAAATAATAATTATGTTAGCATATTAATATAACTTAGAGGGATTGTCAACGCTTCGAGGGAAAGTTAATTTATATTTTTTATACCCGGTTACTGAGAATTAAATCAGCTTCTACATACGAATGTATTTCGGGAACCGCGAATCCAAGCGGCTCAGCCTCGGTGATATAAAGTTTATCTCTGCGAAACTCCATATTATGAACAAATCATGAACAAATGATACTTGGATGAACAAATTAAATGATTTTGATTCTCAATTATACTTGTCGACTGAGAATGAGAATGATATAATCCATATCAGAACGCAATTGATAATCAATCTCAATGAGAATGGTTGGGGAATTGCTGACTGCCGGAGTTTCGACAGACATACGCATAGAAGGAAGAACCATGAAGATTAGATACTTATTCGCAGCCGTTGTGGTACTCTCCATAATCTCGTTATTTATTGGAGTTAAAGATATCTCGCCACTGGAACTGTTCTCGATGACAGAACAACAACAGCATATTATGCTTGTAAGCCGGATTCCACGGCTTGTCAGCCTCATCTTGGCTGGAGTCAGCATGAGTATCTGCGGATTGATCATGCAGCAGCTCAGCCGCAACAAGTTCGTATCGCCGACGACCGCGGGCACTATGGACTCCGCCAGATTGGGGATCTTGGTTGCCATGCTCGTCTTTACGACAAGCGGCCCGCTTATCAAAATGCTCGTGGCATTCGTATTCGCACTGGCAGGAACCTTTATCTTCATGAAGATACTGGATCGGATCAAGTTCAAGGACGCGATCTTCATCCCGCTGGTAGGGCTTATGTTCGGTAACATCGTCAGCTCGGTCGCGACCTTCTTTGCCTACAAATATGATCTTATACAGAATATGTCGGCTTGGCTGCAGGGCGATTTCTCCATGATCATGAAGGGCCAATATGAAATGCTGTATCTCAGTATCCCGCTTGTGATTCTGGCTTACCTGTTTGCCAACAAGTTTACGGTAGCCGGAATGGGAGAGGAATTCGCAACCAACCTGGGACTTCATTATCGGCGAGTCGTGAACCTGGGATTGGTCATCGTTGCGCTGGTTACGGCTTCCGTTGTGCTGACCGTCGGCGTGATTCCGTTCCTTGGTCTGATCATACCTAATATTGTCAGTCTGTACTTAGGGGACCACTTGAAAAAAAGCCTTTCGCATACCGCGCTGCTGGGGGCCGGGTTCGTACTGTTCTGTGACATCCTTGGCCGGATCATCATTTATCCCTATGAAATTCCGATTAGTCTGACCGTGGGCGTACTCGGAAGCGGTATATTCATTTTCTTACTGATGAGGAGAAAGGCTTATGACTTATAAAGCCAAACTCGGCCTGTTGGCCGCGGCGGCAATCATCCTGGTGGCAGTCTTTCTGTTCATTGATCTTGGCGGCAATTGGGATTACGCCCTTCCAAGACGAATCAAGAAGGTTCTTGCCATTATTCTGACCGGCGGGGCGATCGCTCTGTCTACCACGGTGTTTCAAACGGTCACGAATAACCGGATACTGACGCCAAGCGTGATGGGATTGGATTCCTTGTATATCCTGATCCAGACGACCGTGATCTTTGTCTTCGGCTCCTTCACGCTGTATAAACTGGGCAGCAATGTTAACTTTTTGATCAATGTCGGCGCGATGATCCTGTTTGCCGGGATCCTATATAAGATTTTGTTTCAGAGGGAAGGAAACAATATTTACTTCCTGCTGCTAATCGGCATGATATTTGGAACCCTGTTCTCCAGCATGTCTTCCTTTATGGAAGTGCTGATCGATCCGAACGAGTTCCAGTACGTGTCCGACAAGATGTTTGCCAGCTTCAACAATGTGAAGACCGAGCTTCTCATCCTGTCCGTCATTGTCGTTGCGCTGACCCTGCTGTATTTTGCCCGGTTTGCCAAGTACTTGAACGTGCTGTCGCTGGGTCGTGATCAGGCGATCAACCTTGGCGTAAACTATGATTACGTTGTGAAGAGGCTTCTGATCGTTGTCGCGGTTCTCATTTCGGTGGCCACCGCATTGGTAGGACCGATCACGTTCCTTGGACTGCTTGTGGTCAACGTCGCTTATGAATTCATGAAAACATACCGGCATTCACACTTAATCACGGCGTCCATTCTGATTAGCATTATCGCCTTGGTGGGCGGTCAGCTGGTGGTAGAGCGGGTGTTTACGTTCTCTACTACGCTAAGCGTCATCATCAACTTCATCGGCGGCGTTTACTTCATATACCTGCTACTAAAGGAGAGTAAAGCATGATCCAGGTTACGAACGTATCGAAAGTCTATGGCGGCAAAAAGGTCGTTGATAACGTGTCGGTTACGATCCCGAAAGGTCAAATTACGTCCTTTATCGGCCCGAACGGCGCCGGTAAGAGTACTTTGCTGTCCATGATAAGCAGACTAACGGGCAAGGACAGCGGTCAAATTACGGTGGACGGCAAAGAGGTCAGCCAATGGAAAAGCGGGGACCTGGCGAAGAAGGTTTCGATTCTGAAGCAATCGAACCATATCAGCCTCCGCCTGACGGTGCGCGAGCTTGTATCCTTCGGGCGTTTTCCATACTCCCAAGGCCGATTGAACGCGGAAGACGAGAAATTCGTGGATGAAGCCATCTCCTATATGGAGCTTGAGGATATGCAGCATAAATATCTTCATCAGCTCAGCGGCGGTCAGACCCAGCGTGCTTATATCGCGATGGTCATCGCCCAGAACACGGAGTATATCCTGCTGGATGAACCTCTGAACAATCTGGACATGAAACACTCCGTACAGATTATGAAGATTCTCCGAAAGCTTGTCGCCGACCTGAACAAAACGATCGTGATCGTGATTCATGACATCAACTTCGCTTCCTTCTATTCGGATTACATCGTGGCATTGAAGGACGGAGCGATTGAAAGCGAAGGGAAAACCGAGAACATCATTCAGAGCAATGTTCTTCGGGGCATCTACGACATGGACATCGAGATCGAAGAGATTAACGACAATCGGGTGTGCGTATACTACGGTTAATCGATAAGCGGGATTCGAAAATATGATATGGACTCCGGGAGATGCTGATGAAGCGTGCGAGCTTCACTCCCTGCACAAGGACTAGGCCGCCTTGGTCAAAGGACGGCATGGTTTCCTCTGTCCAAATTGAATTACATATTCAACCATAAATTCAAATATATGTTGAATCATAAAGATTTTAAATATAAAAAATGGGGTGTTAGGAATGAAAAAATGGTTGGCTTTATTTATGGTAGCAATGTTCACGCTTGTGCTCGCGGCTTGTGGGCAGGACGATAAAACTAGCGGTGCGGGTGGAGGCGACGCTGCGGGAGAAACGCCGCCTTCGTCCGAAGAAATTACGATTACCCATAAGCTGGGCGAAACGCCTGTCAAGAAAAATCCTTCCCGCGTCGTCGTATTCGATTTTGGCATTCTGGATTCCGTGGATAAATTGGGCGTTGAGGTTTTGGGCGTTCCGCAAGCGAATATCCCGGCATACCTGTCCAAATTCGAAGACAAGAAATATGAGAATGTGGGCAGCCTGAAAGAGCCTGACTTTGAGAAAATCAACAGCATCGATCCGGATCTGATCATTATTTCCGGCAGACAGCAGGATGCATACGAGGAACTCAGCAAAATTGCCCCGACGATCTTCCTTGGCGTGGACACAAGCAAATACATGGAATCCTTCAAAGAGAACATGAATACGCTGGGTCAAATTTTCGGTAAAGAAGCCGAAGTTGAAAAAGAGCTTGCCACGATCGACGAAAACATCAAGGCTTTGAATGAGAAAGCTACTGCAACCGGCAAGAAAGCCCTGATCATTCTGGCAAACGAAGGCAAAATCAGCGCATACGGCCCAGGCTCCCGTTTCGGCATTCTGCATGACGTGTTCGGTTTCGGTGCCGTCGATCCTAACATTGAAGTGAGTACGCATGGTAAAGATATTTCCAATGAATACATCGTTGAGATGAACCCGGATTATCTCTTTGTTGTGGACCGCGGTGCAGCGGTAGCCACGGGTGAAGGAGAATCAGGCGCCAAAGCGGTTGTCGAGAACGAACTTGTCAACACAACCAATGCCGCGAAAGAGGGCAACATCGTGTATTTGAACCCTGACTTCTGGTATCTGTCCGGCGGCGGATTGACATCCGTATCCGAAATGATCACGGAAGTAGACGCAGCCGTTAAATAGACGGACGCTAAGCTATGAATATGGAAGCACTGGAGTTTCTTGACGAAGCTCCGGTGTTTTATTTTTTTGCATTAGGGTAAGTGGATATCGGATAATAGGCTGACAGACCCTAACGTTAAATAGATGTTAGTCAATCATGATATCAAATAATCGCAGCTTAGAAGAATCGATTAGGAGGTCATTCTTATGTTTCAAAATCAAATCTATATCGCGGGAAAATGGATTCAGACCGAGGAGCAGATGGATGTATATAACCCGGCGGACGGCACGGTTATCGGTACCGTATCCAAAGGCGGAAAGAAGGAAGCCCGGCTTGCCGTCGATGCGGCCGCCGATGCTTTTCCGGCATGGTCCCGCAGAACGGCGAACGAGCGGGGAGAGCTGCTGCGCCGCTGGCATGAGCTGATCGCGGAACATACGGACGAATTGGCAAGGATTATGACTACGGAGCAGGGGAAACCGCTGAAGGAAGCGGCGGGCGAGATTCAATATGCCAACAGTTTCGTGGCATGGTACGCGGAAGAAGGCAAGCGAATCTACGGCGAGACCATCCCCGGATCATCCAGCCGCCAGCGCATCATTGTAACGAAGCAGCCTGTTGGCGTCGTTGCCGCCATCACGCCGTGGAATTTCCCGGCCTCCATGATTACACGTAAGGTAGCGCCGGCCTTGGCGGCGGGATGCACCGTGGTGATCAAACCATCCGGCGAGACGCCGTTCACGGCGATCAAGCTGGTGGAGCTAGCGGATCAAGCCGGCATTCCGGCCGGGGTCATTAACATCGTAACCGGGTCTTCAAGCGACATTTCCGGCGTGTGGCAAGAGGACAGCCGGGTTAGAAAGCTGTCTTTTACGGGATCCACCGAAGTAGGGAAACAGCTGATGGCCGGCGCGTCGGCCAACGTCAAGAAAATATCGCTGGAGCTTGGCGGCCATGCCCCGTTTATCGTGACCGATCAGGCGGACCTGGATCAAGCGGCTGCGGGATTGATTTCTTCCAAGTTCCGCAACGGGGGACAGACCTGCGTATGTGCCAACCGGGTTTATGTTCAGGCAGGGATCGCGGAGAAATTCGCTGCGAAGTTTACTGAGCTTGTCAAGCAATTGAAGGTGGGCAGCGGAATGGAGGAGGGGGTCGATATCGGTCCCTTGATTAATCGGGAAGCCGTGGATAAAGTCGTACGACAGATCAAGGATGCGAAAGAGAAAGGCGGCATCGTCTTGGCAGGCGGTCAAGCCCTGCCCGAGCTCGGCCGCAATTATGTGGAGCCCACGGTCATCATGAACGCTACGGACGACATGGAGTGCATGAACGAGGAGACCTTCGGCCCCCTTGCGCCGATTACCACTTTCGAAACGATAGACGAAGCCGTGCAGCGTGCCAATAACAGTCCGTATGGCTTGGCCGCCTATGTATTTACGCAAAATCTGGGTGAAGCGGTACGCATTGCCGAATCGTTGGATTACGGGATTGTAGGCGTGAATGATCCGGTGCCTTCGACAGCGCAAGCGCCGTTCGGCGGCTTTAAGGAGAGCGGGCTCGGCCGGGAAGGCGGACATTACGGAATGGAGGAGTTCCTGGAGGTAAAATACATTTCGCTTGGATTATAAGAGTGGAACCCGGCATCTTCACGCTCCCAGTGATAGCGCAAGCGGAAAGAAGCCTCTGACAGGGAAGCGGCAGCTTACTGCGCTGCATGAACAGAACGAAACTTGTTGTTAAACGAAAAGTAAAAGGGCGTCCTCAAAGTCTGCAGACCGCGAGAACGCCCTTATTGCATTATGGCTGAATCGTTACAGGTTGGCCGGTCTCGGCGGATTCATTGGCCGCCAGCGTCACTTCCAGCGTCTTGAAGCCGTCTTCGTAGGATGCCAGCACCAGGCTCGGGTCATTGTTCCGAATGGCGTCAATAAAGGCATTGGTAAGATTTTTGTAAAAGTCCGTCTTGCTGCGGTACACCACTTCCTTCTCCTTGTCTACGATGGAGAGCGTGGTTCCGTCCAGGACGACCCGGAAATCCCGGCCCATAATCTCGATGCCGCTGCGGTGATCGAACTGGATAAACCCGGTTTGCATATGGCCGACGGCTCCGGAATCCAGGGCGAATTGGATGGCGCCCACATCCGGAATGTCCAGATCCGGGATGTCATTGACCAGCAGCAGTTTCATATCGGCATACAGGCGGGTGATGTCGCCGCACAGGTAACGGACCAAGTCCATGGTATGCGTGGATTGCTCAACCAGCTGCCCGCCGGACAATGCCTTTTTGCGCCACCATGGAGTCGGCACAGGCGTTGTGATGTAGTGGGCGCGGACCATGCCGATTTTTTTGTCCTTGAGAAAATCCTTGGCGATCGCCACCGTATCCAGGTACCGCAGGCAGTAACCGGAGGCGGCGATGATTCCGCTTTCAGCAATGACTTTGGCTTTATGGCGAACGGACTCGACGTCCAGTCCCAGCGGCTTCTCCACCATCAGGTGAATGCCCTTGGCAGCTGCCTGCTCTTCAATGTCGCCATGGCAGAAGGGCGGGATGCAGACATACAGCACATCGAGCGGCTCCTGCTCCAGCATCGTGCTGCCGTCCGTATAATAGGCCGCACCGTAAAGCTCGGCCTGCTGTTTGGCTAACGCTTCATTCGTATCGCATATCGCGGCCAGCTGGACATGTTCGTTCCCGTGAAGATTTTTAATATGGACGGCGCCCATGCCGCCCGCTCCCATCACGCCTGCTTTAATCATAGGTTGCTTCACTCCCGATCGTATAAATGTTGGCTCCAAGTTCCGGTAACTCGATTACTCACACGTGATTATAGCCCCGCCATCCATATTATTCAAGCATTCATTTGGGCCCGGATTCACGGATCCGCTATGAGAAAAGGCACAGAAGGCCTTCTCGTATACGACGAGAAAACGACTTCTGTGCCGGTTATCGAATCACAGCTCCGACATCGCGATCGTCCGCTTGTCCGCGGACGATCGGTAGGCGGCTACGGCCACGGCCAGCGCATGAAGCCCGTCCTCGCCGGTAACGGATGCCTCCGCGGCGCCGGAGGAGATGGCATCCACGAAATCCCTGATCAGGCTGGCATCCATGCTGTCACCCCAAGCCTGATGGCGGTATCCGGATTCATCGGTGTATACGTGCAGCTTCTGACTGGTGGCATTGACGCTGAGGGTCCCGGCGGAACCGACGATTTCCAAGGTGACGTCGCCCCAGGTCGGGAACTCCTTGTTGCGGGACCAGCTGCAATCCAGCGTAGCAAATACGCCATTGTCGAATTCCATGGTCAGGATGCCGCTGTCATCAATCGGAGCTTCCGAGATGAGATGGTCGACCTCGGCGTACACTTCCTTGACCTCGGCACCGGTGATCCAGCGCATAATATCGGCGACGTGTACGGTATGGTCAATGACGGCTCCTCCGCCGGAGAGCTCCGGATCGATGAACCAACCGCCGGGATTGCGTCCGCGGTTGGTTCCCTTCATGGCCAGAATGCGGCCTAGTTTTCCCTCATCGATCATCTGCTTGGCCCGCACGACCGTCGTATTGTAACGCACCGGGAACGCCGTTTGCAGCAGCACGCCGTTTGCTTTGCAGGCATCAATCATGTCCTGTGCATCCTGTATGTTGGTCGAGAGCGGTTTTTCGCAGAGCACATGAACCCCGGCCGCAGCGGCGGCCAGCACGTGCTCCTTATGATGCGCGTTCTCGGACGTCACGATGACGCCGTCCAAGCCTTGGTCCAGCAGCTCGCGATAATCCCGATAATAGGCGGTTTCGAAATGCTCGGCGTATTTCCGGCCGCGCTCCTCTACAGGGTCGGCGATGCCGGCAAGCTCCACGCCTTCAATCCCGAGAAGGGCTTTGGCATAACTGAACGCATGCATATGCGCAAAGCTGATCACTCCCAATTTCATGACTTTCTCTCCTTGTTTAGTGATATGAAAGTATATCCCGCAGAGGCTTGCCCTCCTTATCCAGCAACAAAATCTGCAGGATGCGGGCTCTCTCAGATAATACATCGATCGCGTTTATTTCATGTCGAGGCGAGGGTAAGCGCAGCGTCCCCGACAACCACCGGCTCGCCTGCAGCCATGGAGGCTAGAGCGGCAAGTGCGATGCGAAGCGCTTCATATGCGTCTTCGGCGGAAACCAGCGGTTCGCTGCCGTCGCGGATGCACGACATAAAGTGTTCCAGTTCCCGGTAATAGGGACTTCGTTCAAGCGGACTTTCCGGAACGGCGACGCCGGGAATCGTCGCGGCACTGCTCCGCGATTTGAAGAGAAGCGGGCTGTCCTTGGCACTATCGTAGTCAATGATGCCACTGGTGCCCGCCATCTCCAAATTCATGGAGAAGCCGTCATGGGCCCAGGTGCCCTCAACATGAGCGATGACGCCGCTGCGGAAGCGAAGGGTCACCAGCGAATAATCCAGCTGAGCCTGGAGGCGGCCGTTCAGCCCCTTGGCATAGACGCGCTCAACTTCTCCGAAGCACCAGCGCAGGTAATCAAAATCATGGATCATCGCATCCAGCGTAATGCCGCCGCTCGCTCCAAAATCGCTGTACCAATGGTTCCAGCCGATCGGATAACCGCCGCCGCGGCCAGCCCGGATGACGGCAGGCTTCCCGATGCTGCCTTGATCGAGCAGCGACTTGGCCTTCACGTATTCCGGGAAGAAGCGCAGCACATGACCGACAAACAAGCGTACGCCCTTATCACGGCAGTAGTTGATCATGAATCGCGCGTCTTCTTCGGTTCTTGCCAGCGGTTTCTCGCATATGACATGCTTGCCGATGTCCGCCGCTTTGACAACGTAGTCCTTGTGAAGCGGTGTTGGCAGGCAGACGTCGATGACATCAATCTGCCCTGCACCCAAATCCTCTACCGCGGCTTCGAACGAACGATAGGCGCCTGCTTCATATTCGTCCGCAAGCTGCCTCGCTTTCTCCAGCCGGATATCGGCGATGCCGGCAAGCTTCACTCCCGGCATCGAAGCATAGGCGGCGGCATGGGTTTTTCCCATGGCGCCTGCCCCAACGACTAACACGTGTAACATTTATCGTACACTCCTTTTTTACTTGGTGGGCTGATTCAGCCGTTATCCTTTGATCCCATTCATGGCTATGCCTTCAATGAAATACCGCTGAAGGAAGATGAACAGGATGATGATGGGAAGGGTGGCCATCAAGGCCCCGGCCATAAGCAGCGGATAATCGGTGGAATGCTGCCCCTGGAAGCTGGATATCCCGATCGAAAGGACGCGCATCTCCTCGGAGCTCGTCATAATGAGCGGCCACAGCAGATCGTTCCATGAAGCTAAGATGGTGAAAATCGCCAGCGAGACGAGTGCGGCCTTGGATAACGGCAAGTAGATATTCCAGTAAATTCGGAAATAACTGCAGCCGTCGATTTTGGCAGCCTCCTCCAGATCCTTCGGCAGCGTCATGAAGAACTGTCTTAACAAGAACGTGCCGAAGGCGCTGAATATGCCGGGTACGATGAGCACGTAAAACGTATCGAGCCAGTTGAACTCGCGCATGATGACAAAGCTCGGAATCATAACGACTTGGGAAGGTACCATCAATACGGCCAGGAGGGCGAGAAAAATGGCATTCTTGAACGGGAACCTCAAGCTGGCGAATGCATAGGCTGCCAGCGAGCACAGAATGAGCTGGCCCGCGGTGCGACCCACCGTCACGATGACGGTGTTCAAATAATAAGTGCCGAAATCAATGGTTTGGATGACACGAAGGTAGTTGTCCGGATGCCATTCCACAGGCAGCCATTTCGGCGGAACGGACATGGAGTCGGCAAAGGACTTGAAGGATGTCGAGATCATCCACAGAAACGGCATGATCATGAGCAGCGCCCCGACGGCTAACAGGATGTGTACCGCCAGGCGGCTTGCTTTTTCAGCTTGGGTTGAAGAAGTCACGTCTACGCACCTCCTGTTATTGGTAATGGACCCAGCGCTTCTGAATGTACATCTGAACCATGGTGATGATCAGAATGACCACGAAGAGAATGAAGGCTTGCGCCGAAGCGTACCCCATGTTGAAGTATTTGAATCCGTCTTCCCAGATGCTGTATACCACCGTCCGGGTGGACTCGAGCATCGTGGTCTGCTGATCCATCATGATGAAGATCAGGTCGAACACCTGGAACGAATTGATGAAGGACATGACCAAAACAAAGAACAAACTGGGCGTGAGCAGAGGCAGCGTAATCCGGAAGAACTTATACAGCGTCCCCGCTCCGTCAAGCGAAGCCGCTTCATAGTAGCTGCCGGAGATGCCCTGCAGACCCGAGAGCAGAATGACGGCGTTATAACCGATGCTGCTCCACACGCTGACAAGCACGATGGAGAACAAGGCGAATTTCTCGTCAAACAGCCAGTTGGGCTGCGGCAGGTTTATGACGCCCAGCACATGGTTGATTAATCCGAATTCGGAATTGTACAACCATTTCCACACCATGCCGACCGCGATCGGCATGGTGATGACGGGAATGAAATAGAACGTGCGGTAGAAGACCATACCCTTGATCTTCTGATTCAGCAGCACCGCCAGCACCGTTGCCAGTGCAACGGATAACGGTACCGTACCGATGGTATACAGCGTCGTGTTCAGCATGGAGCCGGTGAATTTGTCGTCCTTCATCAAATTCGCGAAGTTATCGAGCCCGATGAATTGGGGGGCAGTCAATCCGTCCCAGGAAGTGAACGACAGAAACAGGGAGGCGGCGGAAGGTGCCATGTAGAACAGACCGAGGCCCAGCACGACAGGCAGAATGAAGATGTATCCCCACATGGCTTCGTGAAAGGCAAGTTTCCCGACCTTTCGCTTGGCCGTCGTTTCAGGAGGTTTCGTGGTCACAGTGATGGGAGAGCTCACAGGCTGCACCGTCCTTTCTTAGGTTCCGTATTGGAAGGGGCTGTTCGTTAATTGGTTTCCGTCGCAAGGATGGCATTCATCTGCTCACCCGCATTTTTCAACGCCTCTTCAAACGTTTTCTTGCCGAGGAAAGCGGCCTGGATTTCCTTCACTTCCGCGTCCTGCCACTCTGCGGTTTTTTGGGATACGGGATACGGGACGGCAAACTCCAGGCTGTCGACGAACACTTGCAGATCAAGCGAAGGAATGGATTTCAGCCATCCTCCCTCCGTGCCTTTGTAAGCAGGCATCGAGAAGCCCGAGTCGGCCAGCAATTCCTGTCCTTCCTTGCCGGATAGAATCTGAATCAATTCCCAGGACTCCTGCTCGACCTTGGTTTTGCCGTTGATGGCCCAGCTGAGCCCATGGACGATGGACGCCTTTTCCTTTCCGGCGGGCAGAACCGCGACGCCCAGCTTGTCGCCAAGCAGCTTGTGCAGTTCCGGAGAGTTGACGGAGATTCCCGGGAACATGGCGGCTTTGCCCGATCCGAACAGCTGGCGCGACTTGGTTTCAAGCTGCTGCTGCGCATTCGGAGAGTAGCCTTTTTCAATCAGGCTCTGCTGCCATTTGAATGCCGAAAGAGCTTCCGGCGTATCGTAACCGGACGTTTTTTTATCGTCGGATATCACGAATCCGCCGGCCTGGGCAATATAGTTGTAATAACCGATTTGACTGTCGATCGGCGTAATGTAGCCGTAGATTCCGTTCGATTTATCCGTCAGCTTGGCTGCGTTCTCTTCTACCGTTTCCCAGGTCCAGGTATCGTCCGGATAGGGCAGCCCGGCCTTGTCAAACAATTCTTTGTTGTAGAATAGTCCTACGGAATCCTGGAAGTAAGGAAGTCCGTGAAGCTTGCCTTGATAGGTATACATATCGACGAGCGCTTCGGTATAAACCGAGGTGTCGAGCCCGCTTTGCTCGATCAGGGGGGACAGGTCTTTGATCAGACCGGAGGAGGCATACGAGTGAAAGTTGGGTCCGTTCATCCAGTAGACGTCGGGACCGCTGTTGCCGGCGAGGCTGGTTTTCAGCTTGGTCCAATAATCCGCCCATGGGGTGTAGGTCACCTTCACCTGTACATTGGGGTGCTTCTCATTGAAAATTTTGATGGATTTGTCCAGCGTGTCCCGCACATTTTCGTCCCACAGGGCAACGTTGATGACCTTCTTGCCATTATCTCCTCCGGAGGCATTGCCGCCCCCGCAGGCGGACAGCAGGGCGGAGAACACGAACAGTACCGAAATCAGGACAGACATTCTTTTTTTCATCAAATAACCCTCCTTGAATTCACATGGTTTTTGATCAAGCGTTGATGGTCGTGTGGCTTGTTCGAAGCGAATCGATCCCCCAAAGCGCCCCCTTTGTGTTTGAGTATAAAAAGCGATAGTTATTCCAATTGTCGAAAAAAGTTAACATCCATATGCTATCTATCTTGACAGAATAACCAGCTTCTATTGCGAAAGATTATATAATTACCTTGTTTATTTTTCAAGATAGCGATTTCAAATCCTTTTAAATTCTTTTTTTCACAATATGAGAGAGTCATTATCAAATCTTACGCCGTATGTTATTTCGATGGATGGAATAAGTTTATATCCGCTTGTTGAAAATGTTATAGTGGTTCTAACCTCATTTTTCCGATACAGAAAGTCGCACTACAATGAAGAACCCATAGAAAGGTTGAACTTGCTTGAACAATATGAAAAAAGGCAATCACAAGCTGATCCAGGCGCTAAACCGGTCCAAGGTGCTGAACAAGATCCGTACGGAAGGCCCTATATCCAGAATCGAACTGGCCAAAAAAAACAAGCTGAGTCCCTCCACGGTGGCATCGGCCGTTCAAGAACTGATCAGGGAAGGCTACGTTTCGGAAATTGGAACAGGCTCCTCCAGCGGCGGTAGAAAACCCATACTGCTTAAATTCAATCCGGATAATCACTTCCTGTTAGCCGTAAGCATAACGAATTCGGTCATGATACTGGCCCGGATGAATCTGGAGGCGAAGGTGCTCGCGAAGGAAACGCACCCTATAGCCGGACTCCAGGGAGAAGCGGTTATCGAACGGCTGCTGCAGCTGATGGATGATTTCATGGCAGGTCAAGAGGATCTGGAACGGTGCGTCGGTATTTCCATTAACGTCCCCGGCATTGTGAGCGACAGCCAGGGCGTCGTGCACTATAACACGAAACTGCGGATGACGAATGTTCCATTGAAACGGATATTTGAAGACCGCTACGGAATGCGGACCTGGGTTGAGAATGACATGAATTCCGTTGTGCTTGCCGAACGCCGGTTCGGCGATTACGCGTTCGCGAATCTGATCTATATATCCATCGGGGACGGGCTTGGTTCCGGTATATTGATTAACGATCATCTCCTAAGAGGCAAGCATGGCGGTGCCGGGGAGTTCGGGCATACGAGCGTGAATCGCAGCGGAATCCGCTGCGAATGCGGCAATGCAGGCTGCCTCGACAGCTATATCAGCTGGATTGCCGTGTATTCCCGCATTATTACGGCAATCGCAACGGGAAGGCCGACGCTGATCCAGGAGCTGAGCGGAGGGGATTACAGTAAAATTGTTCCGTCCGTATTCAAGGAAGCCCTTCGCAAGGGGGACAAGCTGGCGAGGGATCTGAATGAAGAAGTGGCCGAACACTTGGGGGCGGCCATCGTCAACCTGGTGAACATGTTTAATCCCGAGGCGTTGATATTAGGCGGGGATTTGGCGCATGGTAATCCGGAATTGCTGGACATGGTCAGCGCATATATCGACCGGCATGCGATGCCGATTCTGAAGGATGACATGGTTTTCGGCTTGGCTTCCCTGGGCGAGGAGGACAAGCTGATGGGTGCGGCTTCGGTCCTGCTGCAGGACCTGCTGGGCTTCTCTTTGATGGAATAATGGATTTGACAACGTTTCCATCTGCACGTTATCTTTGGTTAAATGCATAAGCAGAAAGGGGAGAAGATGCTTGGAGAAGTACATTCTGGCGCTTGACCAAGGAACGACAAGCTCGCGCGCGATCCTGTTTAACCGCGAAGGGCAAATCGTTCACTCCGCTCAAAGGGAATTTCCGCAGTATTTTCCGAAGCCCGGTTGGGTGGAGCAGAATGCCAACGAAATATGGGGCTCGATTCTGGCGGTCATTGCGACTTGCTTATCCGAAGCGGGCGTGAAGACGGAGCAGATTGCCGGCATCGGAATTACGAATCAGCGGGAGACCGCGGTGGTATGGGACCGCAAGAGCGGTGAACCGATCTATCCCGCCATCGTATGGCAATCTCGCCAGACGGCCGGCATATGCGAGGAGCTCATTGCAGCAGGCCATGACGCCACGGTTAGGGAGAAGACGGGACTTCTGATCGATCCCTATTTCTCGGGAACGAAGATCAAATGGATCCTCGATCATGTGGACGGTGCGCGCGAACGGGCCAAGCGAGGAGAGATTATATTCGGGACCATCGACACCTGGCTGATCTGGAAGCTGTCGGGCGGCCAGGTGCATGTAACCGATTATTCCAACGCATCGCGTACGATGCTCTATAACATCCACGAATTGAAATGGGATGAGGAGCTGCTGCAGCTGCTGGACATCCCCAAGGCCATGCTGCCTGAGGTCAGGCCGTCATCCGAAATATATTCCAATACGGCATCCTATCACTTCTTCGGGCGAGAGGTTCCGATTGCCGGAGCGGCCGGCGATCAGCAAGCGGCGCTGTTCGGCCAGACCTGCTTCTCCGAAGGCATGGTGAAGACGACCTACGGAACAGGCAGCTTTATGCTGATGAATACCGGCGATAAGCCGGTTCAATCCGAGCATGGGCTGATCACCACGATCGCCTGGGGACTGGATGGCCGCGTACAATACGCGCTTGAGGGCAGCGTCTTCGTGGCGGGCTCCGCGATACAGTGGCTGCGCGACGGGCTTCGAATGTTCCGCGAAGCCAAGGACAGCGAGCCCTATGCAAGACGGGTCCAATCCACCGAAGGCGTCTATGTGGTGCCGGCTTTTGTCGGTCTTGGCAGTCCGTATTGGAACAGCGATGTGCGGGGGGCGGTCTTCGGCCTGACGCGAGGCACGTCGAAGGAGCATTTCATCCGTGCAACCCTCGAGTCGCTTGCATATCAAACGCGCGATGTGCTCTCCGTGATGGAAGAGGATTCGGGCTTTCATATCGAATCCCTGCGGGTGGATGGAGGAGCGGTGTCCAACACCTTTCTTATGGAATTCCAAAGCGACATCCTGAACGTCCCGGTGGAAGTGCCGGACATTACGGAGACAACGGCGCTCGGTGCAGCTTACCTGGCAGGGCTCGCAGTCGGCTTCTGGAAGGATCAGGAGGAGATATGCAGCAAGTGGAGCATGGGGCAAAGCTTCAAACCAACCATGGAGGAAAGCGCAAGGGAGCAATTATACAGCGGCTGGAAAAAAGCCGTTTATGCGGCAATGGCTTTTCATTAGCATTTTATATGGTATAATGATCAATAAGTGAATAGATGTCTGGAGACTTGGAGAGACCACTAGGCGCGGATACCTCATGTTATGGGGTTGTTACCGCGTGTTTCGTGGTCTCTTTTTTGCTGTCTTTTTTCATGGGAAAGGTAACGATAGATAAAAACAGGGTAAAGCATACTGGGAGGGATTCAATGTGGAGCAGTCACAGTCGTTTTCAAGTTTGGACCGCGGGCATCGATTTCAAAGAATAGCAGAGGACACCTACGATCTGATCGTGATCGGCGGCGGAATCACCGGAGCGGGGATTGCACTGGATGCGGTCACGCGCGGCATGTCGGTGCTGCTGGTGGAAATGCAGGATTTTGCCGCGGGAACGAGCAGCCGTTCCACCAAGCTGGTGCATGGCGGGCTGCGGTATTTGAAGCAGTTTGAAGTCGGCATGGTGGCCGAGGTAGGCAAAGAACGGGCCGTGGTGTACGAGAACGGGCCGCACGTAACGACCCCGGAATGGATGCTGCTGCCGATACACCAGGGCGGCACCTTCGGGAAGTTTAGCACCTCCATCGGTTTGATGGTGTATGATTTCCTGGCCGGCGTGAAGCGGGGAGAACGGCGATCCATGCTGTCCGCCTCCGAGACGTTAAAGCGGGAGCCGCTTCTGAAGCAGGAGGGCCTGAAGGGCGGCGGCTATTACGTGGAATACCGGACGGACGACGCCAGGCTGACGCTGGAGGTCATGAAGGAGGCGGCCGCCAGAGGGGCGGTTCTGTTTAACTACGCCAAGGCGGAGTCGCTGAATTATGATGCGAATGGGCGGATTACCGGGGTTACGGTAAGGGATATGCTCGGCGGTGCTGTGAAGTCCGTCTCCGGCACCAAAATCGTAAATGCGGCCGGGCCTTGGGTGGACCAAGTGCGCGAAATGGATAAGTCCAGGAAGGGAAAAATGCTTCAGCTGACCAAAGGGGTTCATCTGGTCATCGACCAATCGAGGTTCCCGCTTCGCCAGGCGGTCTACTTCGATACGCCCGACGGCAGGATGGTGTTTGCCATTCCCCGGGACGGGAAAACCTATGTCGGCACAACCGACACGGTTTATAAGGCGGATCCCGTACGTCCCTTGATCACGGTGGAAGACCGGGATTATATTTTGAAGGCCATCCATTACATGTTTCCGGGCGTAAAGCTAAGTCCGGCAGACGTTGAATCGGGATGGGCCGGGGTCCGGCCCCTGATTCTGGAGGAAGGCAAGAGCCCGTCCGAAATTTCCCGCAAGGATGAAATTTGGGAATCCCCCTCCGGCCTGATCACCATTGCGGGAGGGAAGCTGACCGGGTATCGGAAAATGGCGGACACCGTCGTTGACCTGGTAGCGAAACGGATTCAAGAAAGCGGCGGGAAGGCTTATGGCGCCAGCGTAACGAAAAATCTGCCGATTTCCGGCGGTCAGGTTGGCGGTTCCAGCCAATTCCCGGATTTTGTCCGCAAGCAGACGGAGATCGGCGCGGCGCAAGGAATTGACCGTAAGCTTGCCGAGCACTGGGCGCGAATGTACGGCTCAAACGCAGCGGAATTGTTCCGCTTGGCCAAGGAAGGCTCCGATCAGGCGGAGGCATCGGCGCTTCCGGTGTCGGTATTGGTTCCGCTGATGTATGCCATTGAGCATGAGATGGCATCGAAGCCGGCCGACTTTTTTATCCGTCGCACGGGGTCTCTCTTGTTTCATATCGACTGGACGAGAAAATGGAAGATGCCCGTGATCAATTATATGGCTACCGTACTGGGCTGGAGCGAACAGCAGAGAACCGAGTACACCAGGGAACTGGATGAGGAGCTGGCTTCGGCCGCGCAGCCGGCCGCTAACGAACCGCCGGCCCAGGCACCGATTCCGCCAAACGTTTCAAAGGCCAAACTTTCGTCTTAACCGGCCGGCCGTGAGAGGGGGGATGGGTCAGCCCATCTACCCCGAACATATAGAAGTAAGGGCACTGGTATGATAATCTATATACGTTCACACTTGAGAGGAGAGATCACCCGATGAACCACAAAGCGTATGAAGGATCGTATCAGGGAGAGCGTGCGGTTTGGCTCCAGCATGGCCCTTATGAAGCGGCGATATTGCCTGAAATCGGAGGCAATCTCATCGCTTTCAGGGATAACGTAAGCGGTTACCGGTTCCTACGCGAGCCGGAAGAGAACGAAATGGAAGCGTTCAAAGCCAGTCCGGGCGTTCACGGCATTCCTGTTCTGTTTCCGCCTAACCGATATGAGGACGGACGGTTTCCTTGGAACGGACAAACCTATCAATTCCCGGTAAATGAAGAAGAGACGGGCAATCACCTCCATGGTTTTTTACATACGACCCCTTGGAGTGTCGAGGATTATGGCAGCAGCGAGACCGAGAGTTATGTGGTGGTCTCCGTCACGGTTGATGAGCATCATCCGGTGTACGCCATGCTTCCGCATCGCTTCACCTTCCGGCTTCGCTACACGCTGAATCAGGACGGCTTGGCCCAGCATGTGTTTATACGGAATCAGGGTACCAGCAGCATGCCGTGCCTACTTGCCTTTCATACGGCGATCAATGCTCCCTTTGCCCCGGAAAGCACGGCGGATGATTGCGTCGTGAGAATCACCATTGGCGAGCGGTGGGAGATGAGCGACCGGATGCTGCCGACCGGCAAGTTCCAAGCGCTGACGGCAGAAGAAAAGCTGCTTCGCACGAGCGGCGTGAATCCCTATTTCGATTCGATGGACAACCATTATACGGCCGTTCCGCAAAACGGCAGAAACCGCATGGAGCTGACGGATACCAAGCTAGGCAAAACATTCGTTTACGATGTCGGCAACTCGTATAAGCAGTGGATGGTATGGAACAGCAAAGCGTCCCGCAAATTTTTCTGTCCTGAACCGCAGATCAACCTGGTTAATGCACCGAACACGGACTTGCCTGCGGACGAGATCGGTTTGTTCGGTTTGGCGCCGGGCGAGATTTGGGAGGCAAGCTCCCGTTTGTATCTTAAGAATTAGGGGAAGGACCCCTTCCTTAAAAAAGCGTATGGATGGAAGCACCCGAAACGACAGGGGTGTTAACGATCCATACGCTTTATGTTTGTATGATGCCTTGTTCAACCGCCTGTCGAAGACAAGGAAGCCCGCTCGTGTTTGCGTCGGCGGCTGCGCCTCATCCGATCCGGGATGACGAAGAAGGCGAGATGCATGAGGATAAACAGCGATAACGCGATAAGTTCTTCTACAACAATATAAACGGGATGCGGCCCCAGCAGATCGAGCAGCGAAGCCGTATCCGGCTTGCGCATCAGGAACATATAGTTCGAACCGACAGCGAGGTTGACCAGACCGACTAAAAGTGCGGACACGTTAAGAAAGACCATCGTCCAGGCGATGGATTTCCAGGTGGGACGGTACCCCCGAACCCATGTCATATACAATGCCGTCATGATGATCGCGATATGGACAACAAAGAAATGAAAGAACCGGAAGTGCGGAAAAGGGTATCCCAAATTAGGGGTTAATACAGCTTGCAGGGCTCCCCCGATTCCCGCAAAGTAAACCAGCGGGTATAAGCGGCGTTTATCCGTAAGCAGGATGGCGATGGAAAGGAACAGGGTCAGACTGCACAACTCCAAGGGAAGCGAAGTGGCTGGATCCCATATTCCCGTTGACACATACCAGACATGAAGGGAAGCTTCTGGCAACGCAAGGGCAGCGAGCAAGCCCCATCTTACGGTCTTTTGCAGAGAAGGCTTGGAGGCGATGGCAGTCCTGAACAGGTACAGCAGCAGGCCAAGGATGATGCATATGCCAATGGCTATCCAATGTTCAACGGAAAAGGCAGCAAACGCTTCCGGGTATTGCGGATCAAAATAGGATTCGATGCATGACCACTCCTTTTTGAATGTACATAAGATTTTATTCGATATTACCATAATGTGGGTTGTTCATATATACCCGAAGCGCGTTGGGGAAGGAAATCGTCCGCGTCGCTAACGTATCTATGTAGAACAGACGCCAAGAACAAAAAGGCTGCTAAAATCATGCCAACGCAAGAAGATCCCGCCTCCGAATGTAACGGATACGGGATCTTCTCTTGTCCTGCGCCAGATTAGGTATACGCCGCTGCTCGCTCAAACCGGCTGTTTGACTTCAGCAACCAGGCGCTTCAGCGATTCCTGCTTCCATCTGGGAATGCGAAGATGTTTAGCGGAAGGCGCCTTTTCCCCGAAATAAACGATGCCTTGCTCTACCGTAGTTATTTTGTCTACGTTGACGTAGCAGTTGCCGCCGACATGATAGAACTGTTTACCGGACAGCAGGGATGCGATTTTTTCGGCAGTCATTCTCTTTTTAATATTATAGTTCCTGCCGTGAAAGCTGACCAAACCGTGCGATCCGGTTTTAAAGAACAGAATGTCTGTCTCCACCACGAAGTCCTCATACATGTTGCGGGATTCCGATACGTGCTTCATCATTCTGCTTCCCCCTTTTCCAAGATCAACATTTGATAACGCTTACATTCTAACATGTTTTGCTTGGGGTTTAAAGAACTTTTTATTTTGCATGAAAAAAAAGCCCCGTACCGCGAGGGTAGGGGCTTTGCCTGGTGTTCAAGGCGCAGCAGGTGTTAAGGTGTCTCTGTAGCATCTGCCGGTGCTTCTGCTGGAGCTTCAGCAGGAGCTTCTTCCAGGGTATTCGTGATGGTAGCTTTATCCTTCAGCTCTTGAATGTAGGCTGTGGATTCGGCATAGACCTTTTGGTTCTCAAGCTGGCTGCGGATTTCTTCCTTCTTGTCTTCCAAGGTAGGATTCGTTGCTTCCTTACGATCGGTAACCTTGATGATGTGGTATCCGAAGGAGCTCTTCACCGGTTCGCTGATTTCATCTTTCTTCAGTTTGAACGCCGCTTCTTCAAATGCGGGGTCCATTTCGCCGCGTCCGAAGAAATTCAGGTCGCCGCCGGTATCCTTGGTTGCATCCTGGTTTTTCTCTTTAGCAATCGTTGCGAAGTCAGCGCCTTCCTTCAGCTGCTTCACGATGGCTTCGGCTTCTTCCTTGGTCTCAACGAGGATGTGGGAAGCGCGAACCTGCTCAGGCGTTGCGAAGCTTTCTTTGTTTTGGTCATACACTTCTTTGACTTCTTCGTCGGTTACCTTGATTTTGTCGGCCATCAGCTTTTTAAGCTCAACCTGGGTTTTGGTCTGCTCCTTCAGGTTGTCGAGCGTCATGCCGTTTTGCTGCAGAGCCATATTGAATTGTTCCTCGGAAGGGAAGGAGGCCTTCAGCGCATCCACTTCTTTATTCACATCGGCATCGGTCACCGTAATGGACTTGTTCTTCAGTTCCTGCTGGATCAATTCCTCTGTAATCATGGAATTCAGCGTTTGTTTGCCGCCTACGCTGACAAGCTCATCGTACAGATTATCCTTGGTAATGTTAACGTCGTTGACTTTAGCTATAGCTTCATTGCCGGATCCCTTGGCAAACGGAGGTACGATCAGGACGACGATTAAGGCAGCCGCCAAAACCAGCGACGCGATCATCCAGCCTTTGCTTCCGTTGCCGCCGCCATCTGCAGGTGGCTGTTCATCGTAATGCGGTTGATCTCCCGAATGCATAACGGCTGGGTGTTCGTTCTCATCCTTGTACAGCTCGTCGGACTCCGGATAGGTGGAATCTATTCTTTCTTCTTCATGAGGCAAGCCGCCTTGATCTTGTTGGTTATTCTCTTTCTCTTGGGCTTGTCCCTGATCATCCTCGGGCTGTCCCGGATGGTTTGGCTGCAAATCGTTATCTTTCATGTAATGATTGACTCCCTTCGACTGCATATAATAATGAGTTGTTCATTCTTTTATCACTTTACCAGATAAGCCTATGGTTTACCTTAAGAAAAAATAAAAATTGAAAATATAAACGGAAAAGTGGTTCCTGCCTACAGAATCAGCATTCCCGCCACGCCGCAAAGAATCCCAAGCAGGACGACGGAGGCAGTAACAAACCACAAAACTCTTTTAGGGAATGAACGCCTCACCATAAGCAGAGACGGAAGACTGACAGCCGGCAGCGTCAGAAGCAGCGCCGCGGCCGGACCCGCCCCCAGGCCCGCTGCCATAAAGGCCTGGATGATCGGGATTTCCGCCGCGGTCGGAATGACGAACAGCATTCCCATCACGGAGAAGAAGATGACGGCCAAGAGCGTGTTCCCCGCTGCCGCTCCCAAATGCGGGAACATCCATGCCTGCATGGCGCCAAGGAGCAGCACGGCTATAAAGTAAGCCGGGACCACCCGAACCAGCATCTGCCCGATGCTGGTTAACCAGCGTTTCCACAGCGGACGCTCATCGGTTTGATCCGTGCTCTGAGGCGCATCGATCTCCACGGGATCCGCTTCCTTGGCGAAGCGGTTTGCCAGGTAGCTGACGCCGAAGGTTAGCAGGATGCCGAAGATCAATCGCAGCACGGTGAATTTCCATGATAAAACAAACGTCATGAAGACGAGCGTTGCCGGATTGATGGTTGGATTGCCGATCCAGAACGCGAGAGCAGAGCCGACCGACACCTTTTTCTTGCGCAGACCGATCGCGATCGGTGCGGCGCAGCAGGAGCACATCATGCCCGGAATGGAGGCGATTCCTCCAATCGCCGTGCTGCCGAAGGTCGTTTTGCCAAGGACCCGAAGCAGCCATTGGGATGGCAGCAGCGACTGGACCAGAGTCCCGAGCAGAATGCCGAGCACCGCCGCTTTCCAAACCGCTTTAAAATAGGTGAGCGCATAATTCCAGGCTGCCTGCCAAGAAGGGGCGGCATCGGCCGGATCCATGCCTAATATGGAAGAGCCGATGCTGTGTTCCATAATAGCTTTGAGCGCTTTATCGTAGTAAGGCCACCACTTCACATAGGTAAGGCCTGTTGCTGCTATGATGATGAAGATGGTGATGAGCCAGACGGTTCTTCTGCGATCCGTATGATTCAAGGCCCTTCCACCGTCGCTTGAGTGATTCATAATCCGTACTCCCCCGATGTATCGTGAAATTATTTACATATCCAATCAAATAGTATATCACATTGCCGGCAGATTGCAGAAAGATATTCCCGGTAATTGCAAGAAATAGGAAGACCGTTAGACTTGAAGCAGCCGATTCCATATAATATAGATATTGTGTGCTTGAACAAGTGTTAGCTAAACGGATGAATATCAGATGATCCCCGGTGTAGATGAGACGTTATCCAAGCATCCACGCCGGGGTTGTTGCATGTGCTTTGCCTAAAATCACTCTTAAGACGAAGGGAAGATCCGTGATGAGTCAATCGGACAAAATAAAACTAACCTCGTATTCCTCCAAAGGTGGCTGCGGCTGCAAGATCGGACCTGCCGATCTGGCGCAGGTCATCCGCAAGCTTCCGCAAGCCGAGCCGAATCCTAATTTATTGGTTGGTCTGGATACCAGCGATGATGCGGGCGTATACCGTCTCACGGATGATCTGGCCATGGTGCAGACCGTCGATTTCTTTACGCCGATCGTGGATGACCCTTATGATTTCGGTCAGGTGGCCGCGGCGAATGCCATCAGCGATATCTATGCCATGGGCGGCAAACCGCTGACCGCTTTGAATATCGTAGCATTCCCGATTTCGACGCTGGACAAGCAGGTCTTGACGGATATTTTGAGAGGTGCAGGAGATAAATTGAAGGAAGCGGGGGTTACCCTGGTTGGCGGACACTCCATCGATGACAAAGAGCCGAAGTTCGGCCTTGCCGTAACGGGGACCGTTCACCCGGACCGGGTAAGAACCAATGCCGGAGCCAAGCCGGGCGATGCCTTGATTCTGACGAAGCCGATTGGCGTGGGCATCCTGACGAGCTCCATTAAGAAGGATCTCTTAACTGAAGATGAGATTCGCCGCGTTACCGCCGTCATGGCGGCACTGAACAAAACGGCTGCCGAGACGATGGAGCCTTACGATGTGCATGCCTGCACCGACGTGACGGGGTTCGGTCTCCTTGGCCATGCGCTCGAAATGGCCAAAGGCAGCGGCACGGGCATCCGGATTTCAAAGCCTTCCGTTCCCGTTCTGGAACGGGTTCGGGAAATGGCCGACGGGGGCGTCATTCCGGGCGGCACCAAAAACAATTATGAACACGTGAAAGACGACGTGGATTTCCCGGATGGCATGGACCAGATCGATAAATGGATATTGTGCGATGCCGTGACGTCAGGGGGACTCCTCATTGCCGTTGACGGCTCGCAGGCCGAACCATTACTGGCAGAGCTTCGCCAAGCCGGGCTGGAAGCCGGCAGAATCGGAGAAGTCGTACATGACCATCCGAATCGCATTGTCGTTGAGGCGTAACATGAGCCGGGTTTTGTTTGTGTAACCATAAAGGAGCGAACAGACATGTTTCAAGACATCACCGTAAAAGAATTATTGGAACTGCAAAACAGCAAGAAGATTACTTTGATTGATGTCCGTTCCCCTTCGGAATACAAGGACTCCACCATTCCGGGCAGTCTGAACATTCCGGTCTTCAATGATGAAGAACGGGCGGAGATCGGGACGATTTACAAGCAGGTGAGCGTGGATGCCGCCAAAGAGCGGGGGCTCGCCATCATGTCGGCCAAGCTACCCAGCTTCGTGAAGCAGTTCAAAGAGATCGAAGGAGATAAGGCGGTCTATTGCTGGCGCGGCGGCATGCGCAGCCGAACGGCTGCAACGGTGCTGTCCCTGATGGATATCCATGTCAATCGGATTACGGGCGGGATTAAGGCTTACCGGAAGTATGTGCTGGATACGCTTGAGCAGAAGAGTCTGGATGCGGAAGCGTTTGTCCTTCACGGATTGACGGGTACGGGCAAGACGGCAGTGCTAAGGCAGCTTCAGCAGGAAGGCTACCCCGTCGTGGACCTGGAAGGGCTCGCAGGCCACCGCGGCTCGATCTTCGGGCATATCGGACTGCCGTCCAACAATCAGAAGACTTTCGATGCGGAGTTGGTTGAACGGCTGAAGCAATTGGAAAATTCGCCTTATTTGTTATTTGAGGCCGAGAGCAAACGGATCGGCAAAATCGTCGTTCCCGATTTCCTAATGAAGAAGAAGGAGTCGGGGGCAGCCATCGTGTTGGAATTGCCGATGGCGGAGCGTGTTCGCCAGATACTGGAGGATTACAGCCCTGCGGCTTATAAAGAGCAATATTTGGCAGCCTTTCAATTAATCAAGAACCGAATCCACACTCCGATCGCCGCGGAAATTGGCAAGTCTTTGGAGGAGGGAAGGTATGCTCAGGGAATACAGCTGCTGCTTGAGCATTATTATGATCCCAAATATAATTACTCCTTCAGTCAATATGAGGACAACGCTCCTATCGTTGTAGCGGTAGATCGGGTAGAAGAAGCGGTGGATGCCGTAAAAGACATACTGCGAAGCCGAATGCTGCACAAGACAGGCGCGTAAATGCCAGGATCGGTTGAGTGCGTAACGAGAAGGAGTTCCCCTATGTCTCTTTATTTTGCGATCCGGTCCTGCTTCGAATAGAAGATCGCCCCTTAAGCATTAGCAGATACGAAGGTATCGCTTTTGCTTGAGGGGCGATTTTGCTTTTGAATATGAATTGCTCTTAGAGTGACGATAGAGCTTCCGAGATAGGCGTTTCACCTGAAATCAGGTCGAAGGAACGCCGGAAGGTATGTTCTTCGTCCAGCGCCAACAAGATCGTTTTCGCCACATCCTCGCGCGGAATCGAGCCGCCCTTGATATTCTCCGCAGCCGTAATGCGGCCGGTACCAGGCTCATTCAAAAGTCCTCCCGGACGAATGATCGTATAGGAGAGGCTGCTGTGACGAAGCATTCGATCCGCGTAATGCTTGGCGGCATAATACGGTTTGATGTCCCCGTTCCAAGATTCTCGATGATGGGCCCCAATCGCGCTAACCATCACAAAGCGCGGGACCTTCGCCTCTTCGGCAGCTTCCACCATCTTGACGGCTCCGTCCAGATCGATCAGCAGCGTTTTGTCGTATCCGGTAGCTCCGCCAGAACCAGCCGTGAATACCACTGCCTGGCAATCTCGTGCTGCTTCCGCCAGTTCCTTGACCGATCCTTCCAAATTCGCGATAACGCACCATGGCTTTTACGCTATAGGCATCATGCTCATGCAGGAGAAACGTAAGCTGTTTGCCAATCTGGCCGTTCGCGCCGGCCACTAGGACCTTCATCATGACATGCTCCTTTTCTTTTGGGTATATATTCTCGTAAAGAGTAATCCCTGCGATTTTGACATAGACTACGGGATATTTGTCATGTAATCCCTTTGGGACTTTCCTTTATGACAGGAAAATGATATTATCTTGTTTTCACCAAATCGCACGGTTTCGAAACAAGGTCAAAGGAGAACAGAGAGTTGAGCGGAGAGAAGATATACCCTGCTTCAGGAAGACAACGCTGGATATTCCTCATATCGATGATCAGCTTCATCGGCTTTGTCATTCTGGCGGCGCTGGTAAAGCGGGAAAGCCTGGCAGCGCTTGATTTGGCGATCATTACGACGGTACAAGCCCTTGAACATCCGCTGCTTACGGATATTGCCATCGGGCTGTCGTTCATAGGCTCCATCGGACCGGTGATCGTGTTAAGCCTGATCGTGATCGCCGTGCTATATTGGATTCTGGGCCACCGCAAGGAGATTCTTCTCCTTATTGTGGTCGTCTTCGGTTCATCTATTCTGAATTTATTATTAAAATGGGTGTTTCAACGTGCAAGGCCGGACATTAATCGTCTGATCGAAATTACGGGATACAGCTATCCCAGCGGCCATTCGATGGGGGCCTTCTCGTTCTACAGCGTGCTCGCTTACTTGTTGTGGAGACATATTGACAGCAGAGCGGGGAGAGGGACGTTGATTGCCGTTTCCATCGCGATGATTCTAAGCATCGGACTTAGTCGAATCTATCTCGGCGTCCATTACCCGAGCGATATCGTTGGCGGATATCTGGCTTCTTGCGCTTGGCTTGGGTTCGTGATCCGATCTTACGAGAAAAGGATGGGGAAGCGGGCCGACCCGGATGATGTCAATGAAGAGACTGCATAACATTGGAAGCGTAAGGGTAATTCATGTAATAGCGGTTCAAACGGAGGAGTATGAATCATGGTGTGTAGGCATAGACGTGAAGTTGGGTTGCGTAAGGAGGGCTGTCCGTGGCGTTTGGAGCAAGAATGTTCAAAACCGGCCTAGCCGTGACGCTGGCTCTTTATTTAGCCATGCTGTTTGACTTTAAATCACCTGTCGTAGCCGCCATCGCCGCGATTTTCGCGATGCAGCCATCGATATACAGGTCGTGGAGATATTTTCTGGACCAGCTGCAGACCAGTACGCTCGGTGCGATTCTGGCCATGCTCGGAGGGTATTTTTTATCGAATCAACCGATTTCCGTCGGTTTGGTCTGTATTCTAGTGATCATGATTTGCATGAAGCTGAAAATGGGCGAGACCATCGGACTTACGCTTGTTACGGTCATATCCGTGATGGAAGCTTCCGGACAATGGGACTTTGCCCTCAATCGCTTTATTCTGACGATTATCGGCATCATATCTGCATTCCTCATCAATATTCTTGTGTTTCCACCGAAACCGAAGGAACAGTACATCACGCGGATTCATATTGTATTTGGCAAAATGTCGCTGCTGCTGCGCACGGCGATCTCCCATGAAATGAAGGATTCGGTCTACCGTGCGGAGAAGAAAGAACTGGAATCGGCCATCAAATCGTTGTCCGACAAATACAATTTGTTTGAGGAAGAGCAGAAGAAGCTGAAGCGGGCGAAATACAGTCAAGCAAGACAGCTCGTGGTGTATAAGCAGCTGCTCCAATCCCTTCGCAAGGGGTATGAAGTGCTGGATGCGGTGGAGAACCACTATTTCCAGGCGGATCGATCCGATGAAATCGACGAACAGTTTGATCACAATCTGGAGCGGTTAATGAAGTACCATGAGCATATTTTGTGGAAATTCGAAGATAAACTTAAGCCGAACGAGGATGAGGCCGAGACCATGGCGGAGAACAATGAAGCTTTCATGGAGCAGGTGATGTGCGGGCCCGGCTCAAATCCCGGCGGACTCCGGCTGGCGGTGGTGGCCGCCTCCATGTACGACTACGGCTATCAGCTTGACCGGTTGAATCGGGTGGCGGATCAAATCAGCCGAGTCGTGGATGATAAGGAGCAAGAGGATGCCATGTTCTCGTGGCTGCGAAAATAAGGGAGCTCGCCATGAGGATGCCGATCAAGATTTCACATTTGATCGGCTGTTTTTATACATCTCAGCAAGCAGCAAGTTTGGCATTTGAGGCTCGGGAATGGTATGGTATATGAACATAAAAAAACCGCCCCGGCGGGTCGGTTACTGAAATTCCATGTTGAATTATGTACGGCAGCTTGCTATAATTAACAATGCTTTGTCATTAAATTATTGATATGTGGTTAGAATATCACAATTGTATTTTATCACGATTAAATAACGCTGTCAACCGGTATATTAGGGGGATGAACAAATGGCTATCAGCGATCAAGATTGGAAAGAGGAACAGGCGCGGGTAACGGAAGTAACAGCAAAAATCGGAAATAAAATATCCCAGCTGGAAGCGAGCGTCGGCGATATCCGTGAAGTCGTCATTGACATGCGGAAGGACTTCTGGGACGAAGTTACGGTAAACTTCAGCAACCCGGACGATTTGGGCGAAACGTCCACCAACCTGAGACAGCAGTCGCAGGTGCTCGCCGAACGCGAGCATGCTCATCTGCAGTCCAGCAAGCTGCTTAAAAAGTACAGGAAGCTGGTGGAATCCCCATACTTCGGACGCATTGACTTTCAGGAGGATGGAACTGCGGAGACGGAAACCATTTATTTGGGAACAGGTTCTTTTTTGGACGAAAAGATGGAGACGTTTCTGGTTTACGACTGGCGCGCACCGATCTCGAGCCTGTATTACGACGGTGCGCCGGGCCCTGCCCAATATGAGACGCCTTCGGGTACGGTCAAGGGCGAAATGCTGCTTAAGCGCCAATTCGTTATCCATCACGGCGAGATCAAGGTGCTGTTCGATACCGGCGTGACCATCGGAGATGAACTGCTGCAGCAGGTGCTCAGCCATAGCGCGGATGACCGCATGAAGAGTATCGTGGCTACGATTCAGAAGGAACAGAACGCGGTCATCCGAAATGACAAAACCCGCATGCTGATCGTGCAGGGGGCTGCCGGAAGCGGAAAGACCTCGGCTGCACTGCAAAGGGTGGCTTATCTGCTGTACAAGTACCGGGAGACGCTCCGGGCCGACCAGATGATCCTGTTCTCCCCGAATCCGCTGTTCAACAGCTATGTGTCCACGGTGCTTCCCGAGCTCGGCGAGGACAATATGCAGCAGACGACCTTCCAGTCCTATCTGGAGCACCGGCTCGGTAAGGAGTTCGATCTCGAAGACGTGTTCACTCAGACGGAAACCCTGTTGAACGCGGATGATTCGCCGCGTTACCGGGCACGCTTGGAGAGCATATCGTATAAATCCTCGGGGGCTTATCTGGACACCATCAGACGATACAAGGAGCTGCTGGAAAAGGGAGGCATGCTCTTTAAGCCGGTCGTATTCCAGGGGAAGGTGATTGTCAGCTCGGAGGAGATGGCATCGCAGTTCTATGGCTATGATTCGGCGGTTAAGCTCGCTGGCCGCATTGATCTGATGAAGGAATGGATGCTTAAGCGCCTGTCGGAGTTTGCCCAGACCGAGAAAGATGCCCCGTGGGTAGAAGAGCAAATTCAGCTGCTGGATACGGAAGATTACCAACGGGCCTTTCAAACGATGAGACGCAAGCAAAACCGGAAGGCAGACACGTTTGACGATTTCGATAAGGAAAAAGACGTCCTTGCGAAAATGGTGGTCAGCAGCCGGCTCAAGCCGCTTCGACGTTGGATCAAGCGGTTCCGGTATGTGGACGTCAAGGGTATGTACCGTAAATTGTACACGGACGAATCCTTATTCCGCCGGGCGGCGGGAAATTTGGAGACGCTCCCTGAACATTGGGATGAAATATGCAATCTTACCGTTGCGTCCCTGGACGACAAAGCATTGCTTTACGAAGACGCCACGCCGTTTCTCTATTTGAAGGAACTGCTGCAAGGGTTCCGTACGAATACGTCGATACGCCATGTCATTGTCGATGAAGTTCAGGATTATTCCGCATTTCAGCTGGAGTTCCTGAAGCGTTTGTTCCCGCGGGCCAAAATGACGGTGCTGGGGGACCTCAACCAAGCCATTTATGCTCATGGAGAGGCACTCGGAAGCTTGGAGAATCTGGTGAGTCTGTATGGCGAAGAGGATACGGAGGTCATTAATCTGACCCAAAGCTACCGGTCGACGTATGAAATCGTTAACTTCACGCGACAAATGATACCGGGCGGGGAGCGGATCGTTCCTTTCAACCGGCAAGGCGAAGCTCCTCGAGTCGTTCGGGTGAACGATGAAGAAGAACTTCATGGCGCGATCGTATCCGATATCCGCGAGCTTCATGAGCAGGGATTCCAATACGTTGCGGTGATCTGCCGGACAGAAGAGGAGAGCAGGCGCGTACATCAGCAGCTGTCGGCGGATATCTCCGCCCGCTTAATCACCAAAACCACGCCGGCCTTTGAAAAGGGAACGCTGGTGGTTCCCGCCTACTTGGCCAAAGGCGTGGAGTTTGACGCGGTGATTATCTATAACGGCGCCGAGGACGTGTACCACCGGGAAAGCGATCGTAAGCTGTTCTACACGGCATGTACGCGTGCCATGCATAAACTGCATGTCTATCATATCGGGGAGAAGAGTCACTTTATCTCCGATCAAGCTTAAAGGAAAAAGGTCTGCCTGAGCCCGTCTCAGGCGGGCCTCTTTTTGCATGATGACTATATGAAAGTCAAACCCGTTTTCATAGCGGAGGTAAAAAATGGAATGTAGTATTGTAAGTAATTTATGGCATTTGTTATACCATAAGGAGGGAGTTATCCAAAATTTATCAACATTTGACCGGTGATTAATAAATTTTTTTCAATTATTTTCGAGTTAAGCGATTTCACGGTAGTCCTGCCTATTCACTCTTGACACAAATTTGACGAAAAAAGGAATGGGGGTATATTACTTATATCAAAGGTCGGGTGCTTGCGGATGAAGATAAAAACAAAATTAATTCTTTCGTCTACGATACTTGCGACGGTTACGGCGGTTATCGTAATCATTGCGTTTATCACATCGAATATGACGGAGAAGAGGTTCAGCAAGATTATTGAAGAGGACCAGAAGGTCATTTATAACCTGACGCAATTGGAGACCCTGTTGACGGGCGTTTCCAATGATGAGCGGGGCTACTTATTGACCGGGGATTCGACCTTTGCAGATTCATTGAAATCGAAACAGGAGTCCGTCGTCAAACTCATGGCCGAAACCAAAGGCTTAATGACGGCAGAAGAAGACCAGAAGGTATTTAACGAGATTGAAGCCGGTTATGTCGTATACTCCGAGGCCATTGCCGAGGTATTGAACAAATTGGGGTATGACACCGGTTTTTACAAGGCGGTCCCTTTCCGGGTGTACGAAGCTGCCTTTAACAAGGAGCGGGAAGTGCGCAAGTCATTTAGCGAGCTGATCGCAAAGTTTACGGTACATAAAAATGAAACCCTGGCGAAGCAGGCTGATCAGATTGCGGCCAGCAGCCGGTTTCAGAATTTGATCATCATGCTGATCGGAGCGGCCGCCGTCGTTTATTTTGCCATACAGGGCTATCTCCTGACCCGTTCGATCCGTCCGTTGAACCAGATGAGCAGTCAGCTTCTGAAGATTGCCGAAGGCGGGGGTGATCTGGTTACCCGATTACACATTACAACGAAAGATGAAATCAGGGATGTAGCCGATGCTTATAATAAATTGGTCGATGGCTTCAGGGAGCTGGTCGTCCAAGTGCAGGATACTGCAGGTAAAGTGGGTATCGCTGCTTCGACGCTGCATTCGACGACAGAGGAAATCCGTCAAGCCTCCCACCAAACGTCCGGGATTATGGAAGAGCTGGCTGCCGGGGTAGAGAACCAGCTGCAGGATACGGAGGAAACGACGGCGACCGTTACGGATATGGCGGAAGGCATGAAGCATATCGCGCTTGCAGCCCAAGACGTTTCCGGGCTGGCGGCAGCGGCGAACAAGCTTGCGGCTGAAGGGGAACAGGCACTTGTACATACGCTAACCCAGATGGAAGGCATCCGTACCAGCGTGGACCAATCTGCGCAATCCGTGCGTGCGCTCGGAGAGAAGGCCTCCAACATCGGGGCGATGGGACAGATCATCATCGAAATTGCGGAGCAGACCTCACTGCTTGCCTTGAATGCCTCCATTGAGGCCGCTCGGGCTGGCGAACATGGCAGAGGTTTTGCGGTCGTCGCCGCAGAGGTCCGGAATTTGGCTGATCAGGCATCGAACTCCTCCGTCGAAATCAGACAGTTCGTTCACGAGCTGCAGCAAGACATCGTGAATCTGGCCGGCGTGATGGAACAGGGAACCCGCGAAGTAACCGAAGGCATGAACGTGGCGCAAGGAGCCGAGCGAGCCTTTAAGGAAATCGAGCAGTCGGTCGGCGAATTGAACGGTCAGATTCAAAGCGTCACCGCTGCAACCGAACAGATGAATTCGGGAGCCGGGGAGCTCGTTCAAGCGATCCGTCGAATCCAGGAGGTCACGGAGACGACGGCAGGCGGTACGCAAAGCGTCAGTGCCGCAACGGAAGAGCAACTGGCGTCCATGGAAGAAATCACAAATTCCGTTGAAGATCTTAACGTGATGTCTGGCAAGCTTCGTCAGTTGATGTCCGGCTTTAAAGTATAATTAAGGAAAAATTGCATATGGGAAAAAACGGCCACCTTGCCGTCATGCATATTCTGGGCGAAAGAACCTACAATATGGATGACAGATAACGCAAAGGTGGTCTTCTCTCATGGAAAACAAGAAATGGGATCTGGTTGCCCTAGCATCCATACCACTCATCATGACGTTAGGCAATTCCATGCTGATTCCCATTTTGCCGCAAATTTCCAAAGTTTTAGGGATCAGCTCCTTCAAAGTGAGTATGCTGATAACGGTGTATGCTGTTGTAGCCATCTTGCTGATTCCGATCGCCGGGTATTTGTCGGATCGGTATGGAAGAAAGAAGATCATCATCCCGAGTCTGATTATTGCGGCGTTAGGCGGAGCTGTGTCCGCGGTAGCTGCCTGGCTGCTAAGCGGGACAGGGGCGTATTATGTCATATTAGCCGGCCGGTTTCTACAGGGAATCGGCGCAGCGGGGGCTTTCCCGATCGTCATCCCGCTTGTCGGCGACATGTTCAAAGAGGAAGAAGAGGTTAGCAAAAGCCTGGGAATCATCGAAACCTCCAACACGTTCGGTAAGGTTGTCAGTCCGATATTGGGTGCGCTGCTGGGAAGCTTCATCTGGTTCTTGCCCTTCATATCGATTCCGGTTCTATGCCTGATTTCACTCGTGCTCGTCATTTTTCTCGTGAAGACGCCAAAGTCGAATAACAATGATAAACAATCTCTGCGTGAGTTTTTGAAAACGACCAAGGGGGTTTTGCATGAGAAGGGAAGATGGTTGTATGCGATATTCGCCATCGGCGGCATCGCAATGTTTGGCGTATTCGGCGTTCTTTTTTATTTGTCGGAGACGCTGGAAAGCACTTACAAATTACATGGCGTAGTAAAAGGATTGGTGCTTGCAATTCCACTGGCTTTATTATGCCTATCTTCTTATTTAGCCGGTAAATTTACGGGCAAAAACAAAGCGGCAAAGAAGTGGACCGGTTTCGCCGGCATGGTTATTTTGACGGCTTCCCTGATCGTCACCGGCTTTAGCGAACAGATCTATTTTGTCGTCGGTATGATGACGCTTGGCGGTATCGGGATCGGCATGGTGCTGCCGTGCATGGATACGCTGCTGACGGAAGGCGTGGAGAAGGAGCAGCGCGGCACCATCACCTCGCTTTACAGCAGCATGCGTTTTATCGGGGTATCGCTGGGGCCGCCGGTCGTTTCTCTCCTGCTGGGCGCGAACCACTGGGTGATGTTTGGCACGCTGGCAGCCGTGGCGGCTGTAGGCGGCCTGCTTACGTTGTTCGCGGTGAAGCCGGAGGCAAAAGAAGACGATTCCGGAGGGAATTCATACCGGGTCGATTTCAAGAAACCGCAAGGATTGAAAAAGAAAGGTCTTGTCCATAAATAATGGACAAGACCTTTTCTCATATGCCGGGTCCGTTTGGATGGCCGATCCCTTTCCTTGTGGCCAAGCATCATCCCGGTTTTCGTGCATTCCGGCTGACGAAGCTTTTTCGTTATCGCTTTGTTCGTTAACCTGCCGCGGTAGCCTCGGTGTCCTCGACTGCCGTGGTGGATTGGGAACGCGACTTGCCGGCTGCCTGCATGATGATATAAATCAGGATCAACAGCACGAGCGCAATCGCCGAGTATCGGTACATGATGGCATAGGATGTAGATTTGGCGATGGCGCCGAGCGCGATCGAGCCGATGGCCACGCCGAAATCCAGGGAGTTGAAGAACATGCCGTTGGCCATGCCGCGCTGCAGCGGATGAACCTCCTGAATCATCCAGGTCTGGATGGACGGCTGCATCGCCCCAAAGCCTATGCCGTAGCAAAGTGCCGATAACAGCATGGATCCCGTCGATGTGGCGAAGGTAAGCAGGAGCAAACCGGATACCATCAGAATCGCAGCGGGTATAACAAGCGCCTTATGTCCGTACCGGTCATAAATTCTGCCGGAGAACGGCCGTACGAGAATGATGGCAATGGCGTTGAACAAGAAAAAATACTGGGGATTCCGGAGGTGAGCCTCCGCTCCGAACAATGCCATGAAGCTCAGCAATCCGCCGTACGTAATCGACATCAAAAAGTTGAGGACGCTGGGAAGGATCAGCTTTTTGTTGAAGGAGCCCTTCGGTTTATCCTCAACTCGGGGTTGAACCGCTGCAGGGCGCTCCGCGTTCCGTTTAGCCGCTCTTGATGTCAGGAGGTAGGCGAGAGGGAAGATCAGAAGGTTGATGATGACCGTGATGATCACGAGCGGAGTGAAACCGCCGCTTTGCAGCAGCGTCAAGCCGATCATGGGACCGATCGACATGGCAAGCGTAGTGGATAGCCCAAAATACCCCATGCCCTCGCCCAAGCGTTTGATTGGAATGACATCCGATGCCATGGTTGGAAACGAGGTGCTTGTCATCCCAAAGCCGATGCCGAACAATATGCGCATCAGCAGCAGGAAGGCTATGCCGCTCGCCCAGTAATAACCGAGCGTGGCTGCCAGGGAAATCAGCAGCCCGACGTACAGCAGCAGCCTCAGCTTTCCTTTTTCCAGCGCTTTGCTTGATACGAAGCGGGACGCGATCGCACTGAAGGCGAACAGGCTGGTTATGAGGCTCACCTGCAAGGGGCTTGCCGTGAACGCCTCCTTGGCGTATGCGGGCAGCGTGGTCAGCATCATCTGCAGGGTCAGGAACAGAAAAAGGTTGCTGACCATCAACGTGATGAATTCTTTGGTCCATAGCGGTTGTTTCGTGTTGATATCATTCATGTGGAACATCTCTCCTGTTGTTGTGTAAGTTGTGTATGTTGGCATTGATGCGCGAGAGTGTGTCCCAGAACATCTCCAATTGCTTCTCGTCAATGCCCTCGATTAATTGGCTTCCGCATTGACTTTCGATGGCTGTGGTCGCTTCAATCAGTTCCTTGCCTGTATCTGTCAAAAAGAGCTGAAAAGCTCTTCGGTCGTTAACCGATACGGCTTTGCGAGTGTATCCTTTTTTCTCGAGCAGGTCCAGAATACGGGTTGTCGTGGGTTGGTCTTTGTCCGCTTTGGCGGCAACTTCCTTCTGATTCAGGCCCTCGTGCTCGCCGATGTGGTACAGAACCAGCCATTGCTCGGGGGTGATGTCATAGGGCTTCAGGGCATTGGCAAACAATTGGGATGCGCGCCGATAGGTGTAACCCAGATGAAAACCGATGGAAGGGTTGCGTTTAGGTATTTTCAAGAAAAAGTCACACCTTTCATTTCAGGTTTTCAAAAATACTTGTCTAAACAATTATATGCCTGACATGCAAATTGGTCAATCATTTGAAAAATTAATTAGGACATGACAGGGTTTCATCAACCGATGTGGAATATGAAAAATGGAATGATAACATAGCTCTAACATTTGCGAGCTATATTTATAGTACAAAACCAAAACTTAATCACTCAGGAGGAAGTACAAATGTCACAATTGATCAATTTCGCGCACCGCGGGTCATCGGCCATATGCCCCGAGAATACGATGGCTGCCTTTGCCAAAGGCTTGGAGCAGGGAGCTACCGGGATCGAAACCGACGTCCAAATGACGAAGGACGGAAAGCTGGTATTGATCCATGACGAGAGCGTCGCCCGCACGACGGGGGCCGAGGGGCTTGTCAAGGATTATACATACGACGAGCTGGCCAAGCTGGACGCAGGCTCATGGTTTGGTGCCGATTTCCAAGGCGAACGGATTCCGCTGCTGGAAGAGCTGCTGGAATTAACCCAAAACCGCGGCACGATTGTTAATATCGAGCTGAAGAACGGAACGATCCTATACCCCGAGCTGGAAAAGCGCGTGATTGAGGCTGTAAGGCATTACAACATGGCAGAGCAAATCGTCATTTCGAGCTTCAATCATTATTCCCTGGTGGAATGCAAACTTATTGATCCAGAAATTCGTACCGGGCTGCTGTACGGCGAAGGGCTGTACCAGCCGTGGGAATACGCCAAATTGGCTAAAGCGGATGCCCTGCACGCATACCATCGGGCGGTTCTGCCGGAGTGGGTAACGGAAGCGAAGCAGCATGGCGTCGCCTATCATCCGTGGACCGTGAATGACGAGGGACGGATGAAAGAGTTGATGGATGCGGGCGTTGCGGGCATCATTACGGATTATCCGGATGTGCTGAACGGACTGCTGCAAACCAAGGGAGCGTGACTTTGTGAGGAAAACATGGCTGCTGGGATTCGGCTTTTTCAGCATTAGCATTACCTGGGCGCTGTACAATGCGTTTGTGCCCTACTTTCTGGAGGATTACATATCCAGTGTCGCATGGATCGGTTTTTTTATGACGATCGACAATTACTTTGCCTTGTTCTTGCAGCCATGGATTGGAAGCCGAAGCGACCGTACCCACACCCGGTACGGCAGAAGAATGCCTTACCTGCTTATCGGAATGCCGCTAGGCGCTTTGTTTACGGCCATGATTCCGTTTCATAACGGAATGGCGACGTTGTTGCTGTTCATGGTCCTCATGAACCTGGCCATGAGCCTGTATCGTTCGCCAACCGTTTCATTGATGCCGGATATAACGGAAGAGAAGCGGCGCACCAGAGCCAACGGCATCATTAACTTTATGGGCGGCTTGGGGTCCATATTGGCATTCGGCGTGGGCTCGGTGCTGTACAGCACCCATGCGACGCTGCCTTTCATTGCAGCTGCCGGCGTAACGCTTGTCTCTTTGTTCATTCTGAAGACGTTCATCCAAGAGAAACGCGACGCTCCGGGCTATCAAGCCCAGACGGCCGCCAGAGCCAAAATTTCCTTTAAAAGCCAAATCAATCGAACGACGGTGCTGCTGCTGGCAGCCATATTCTTCTGGTTCGTGGCGTACCAAGGGGTTGAGACGCTGTTTACGCTGTACGGGAAGAATGAGATGGGGCTGACGGAATCGCAGGCGTCCTTTTCCTTGACGTTTTTTTCGCTCGCCTTCGTTCTGTTTGCGATTCCCAGCGGATGGCTTGGCGGTAAATTCGGGAAGAAACGGCTGATCCTGATCGGCGTCAGCGGGCTGCTGATTGTCTTTGCGCTCGTCCCGTGGGTAGAATCGCTGCTGCTGCTTCGCGTACTGCTGACCGTTGGCGGATTGTTTTGGGCCTGCATCAATATCAATTCTTACCCTTTCATCGTATCGACCGGTTCGGAGGACAGCATCGGAACGCGGACAGGAATGTACTATTTGGTATCTTCGCTGGCGGCGATATCGTCGCCGCCTCTGCTGGGCAAGCTTATTGACGGAATGGGGTATTCGATCCTGTTTTATTGCGCCGCCGGCAGCATGCTGCTTGCGCTGATCTGCATGCTGATGATTCGTCATCAGGAAACGGATCATTCCGCTAAAGCGCAGAACGCCTCCGCCAGCTTGTCCTAGCCGTTGTCATTTGGAAAACCGGGAGTTTTAGCTCCTGCCCGGATGTGCGGAATAACATTGACGAGTGCCTGCCGGCACAGGTAGTATTTAATACCAGAGAGATGGTTTTAGATTATGTCGGCGAAGGGCAGGAGCTGATTCCAAGGTTGACAACGATTTACGATATTGCGAAGAAAACAGGTTATTCGCCTACGACGGTATCCAAAGTCTTCAACAATTATCCCGACGTCCGGGAAAAGACGAGGGTCAAGATCCTGGAAACCGCGAAGGAAATGGGGTATCTTCCAAACGCCAATGCCAGGTCGCTTACGACCAAGCGATCCTGGACTATCGGCATTCTTTTTGTTGAAGCCACGGGAGCCGGAATTCGGCATCCCTATTTTGGAGCCGTCATCGAAAGCTTTAAGAAAATCTCCGTATCCAAAGGGTATGACCTGATGTTCATTTCCAAGGATGTCGGCGGCCGAAGAAGCAGTTACGTGGAGCATTGCAAAATCAGGGGCGTCGACGGCGTTGTGGTCATCCTGTCGAGCAACGATGATCCCGATTTCCAGGAGCTGCTGGATAGCGGCATTCCGTGCGTCATTCTGGATTCGTCACCGGAGCATGTGCATTCGGTTTACTCCGACAATATCGGAGGCAGCATGCTGGCAATCCGGTATTTGCACTCGCTTGGCCATCGCAGCATTGCCCATATTTCGGGCGGATTGAATACGTTTGCAGGCGAGCAGCGCCAACATGGCTATGAAACAGCGCTGCGTGAGCTGGATCTGAACCTAAGGGAAGAGTACATAACCGGCAGCGATTTTTACTCCACCGAGAGCGGATACGAAGCCATGAAGAGGCTGCTTGCGCTTGAGGATCGGCCGACAGCCGTTTACGCCGCTGGGGATTTGCTCGCGCTTGGAGCGATTCGTGCCGTGCTGGACCAGGGCCTGAGCGTGCCGGGAGACGTGTCGGTCATCGGCTTTGACGATATTGAAATGTCCCGCTACATTACCCCTGCATTAACGACGGTCCGCCAGGATACGGAGCAGCTTGGCAAGGTTGCCGCGGAGATCCTTCTTTCTTCAATCGAAGAGCGGGATACCGCCGTGAAGTCGGTTATGCTGCCAGTCGAATTAATGATCCGGGAGTCCTGCCGCCCGGTCACCTAAGGTGAACCTAAAGAGCAGGGTTCATTTTTAACCCGTTTCGAAACCGGTTTCGAAACGGGCGGCTTCTTGATTTCAACGAATGATGCACTCATTTAAGGAGGATTTGAACATGCCCAATTATCGTTTTGAGAAGGATGCCTTTGTTATCGAGCAGTATGATCTCGCCAAGCCGTTTTCCAGCTTCCTGCCGGGGATTGCCGGATTGAAGGGGATACCGATGTGGACCTTTTACGTCAATCGGGGCCAAGGGATAAGCAGTTTCGGCATACGCGACAAGAATTCGCCGATCATGGAATTCTCGCCGGCCAATATCTCGTATAAGAACGTATCCGCCACCGGCTTCCGCACGTTTATCAAGATGGCCGGGACGCCGGCCGTATATGAGCCGTTCCAATCCTTTCAGCCGGACACGAAGGCACGGAGAACGATGCTGATTCGTCAGAATGAGCTGGTCATCGAGGAGGAGCATGCAGATAAAGGGCTTCGAACATCGGTGTCGTATTTCCAGCTGCCCGGTGAAGATTTTGCCGCGCTCGTCCGCCAGGTCAGCGTGACGAATATCGGGGCCCGGACGGAATCGCTTGAGCTGCTGGACGGTATGCCGGAGATTCTGCCTTACGGCGTCGAGAACAGCGGGTACAAGGAGGTCGGCAATCTGCTGCGAAGCTGGATGGAAGTGAAGAATCTGGACCGGGGCATACCATTCTATAAGGTTCGCTCCAGTACGCATGATGAGGCGGAGGTTACCGAAGTTACGAACGGCCATTTCTATCTGTCGTTTGATCAGCACGGGAATTTGATCAAACCGATCGTAGATTTTGAGCTGATATTCGGCGGAAACACTTCATTGATCCACCCCGATCGATTTGCCGCGGGTTCGATCGAATCCTTGGCGCAAGCCACGCCGTATCCTGTGAACAAAGTGCCATGCGGCTTCAGCGGATTATCGGCGCGGCTTGAGCCTGGGGAGACGGCAACGGTGTATACGCTGGTTGGTCATGTGAACGATATCGGCAAAATCAACAAACGCTCGAAAGATTTGTGTTCGCCTGCCTATATCCTCGATAAACGGAAGGAGGCATCGGCATTGATCCGGCAATTAACCGATGACGTATCTACCCAAACAGGGTTGCCTGTATTTGATGAATACAGCCGGCAGTCCTATCTGGACAATTTCCTGCGGGGCGGTTATCCGTTCATATTCGATAACGGGAAGGAAGGCGCGGTCGTCCACCTCTATTCCCGCAAGCACGGGGATCCGGAGCGGGACTATAACTTTTTCTCGCTGGCCCCGGAATATTATTCACAAGGGAACGGCAATTTCCGGGACATGAATCAGAACCGCCGAAATGATGTGTTTTTCAATCCGAAGGTGGGCACGTTCAACATCCGGATGTTCTTCAGCCTCATTCAAGCCGACGGTTATAATCCCCTTAGCGTAGAAGGCACGAGGTTTCGAGTAGCCCCAGGCATGGAGGGGGAATTGGAGGAGCTGCTGCAAGCCTCCGCGGCTCGGGAGGATTACGATAAGCTCGCGAAGGCATGTGCCGGGGATTTCACCCCGGGCAAAATCATTAACGCGATATCGGATCAAGGCATTCGGCTGGCGATCGACGAGGAACGGTTCTTATCGGGATTGCTGACGATATCCGAACAGCATTTTGCGGCTTCGTTCGGCGAAGGCTTCTGGTCGGACCACTGGACCTATAACATGGATTTGGTTGATGGTTTCCTGGATATTTATCCCGACAAATATGAAGAGCTGCTGTTTGGCGAGAATGCCTATACATTCTTTGACAGCCCGGTATATGTGCTCCCGCGGAGCGAGAAGGTTGTGATCAGCCGGGGCAAGGTTCGCCAGTACGGCGCGCTGCTGGAGGACGAGGAGAAGCTGAATAAGCTCGGCAGAAAGCGGAACGCGGCGGAATGGCTGCGGGGGAATGGCGGACAAGGCGACATTTACCGTACGAATCTGTTTGTCAAAATGATCTCGTTATCCCTCAATAAAATGGCAACGCTCGATCCTTACGGGATGGGGGTTGAGATGGAGGCAAACAAGCCGGGCTGGAATGACGCGATGAACGGATTGCCGGGTCTGTTCGGCTCCGGGATGAGCGAAACGATGGAATTGAAGCGTATGGTGGCATTCATTGTGGAGGCTGCCGAGCGGTTCGGTCATCATACGGTGATGGTGCCGGAGGAAATCGCCTCTTATTTAGAGGGCGTATATGATGCCGTGCAGCAATATCAAACCGGCGTTTTGGACTCCTTCCGATATTGGGATCGGGTAGCTGGGCAGCGCGAGTCTTATCGGGCATCCGTCCGATACGGCATCAGCGGCCTGGAGGTCGAGATTCCGGTGAAGCGCGTAAAGAGGATATACGCGGCTTTCCTGGACAAGATTGAAGAAGGGATTCAGCGTGCCGAGCAGCTGGGAGGCGGAATCGTTCCAACGTACTTCCGCTTTGAAGCGGAGCGGTTCGAAGAAATCCGGGATGCGGAGGGCAGCCCGGTCATCACCCGCTATGGCTTGCCTGCCGCCAAAGTGTTGGAATTCAAAGCATATGCGCTTCCGCATTTTCTCGAAGCCCCGGCTCGGGGAATGAAGCTCGCCAATGAAGGTCAGGCGAGAGCGATGTATGATCGGATCAAGGCTTCCGATTTATATGATGCCGCGCTGGGGATGTATAAGACGTCCGTCAGCCTGGAAGGGGAAGGCGATGAAATCGGACGCATCCGCGCATTCACGGCCGGCTGGCTGGAGCGGGAATCCGTATTTTTGCATATGACCTATAAATACTTGCTTTCCTTATTAAAAGCGGGACTGTACGACGAGTTTTTCTCGGAAATCAAAACATCGCTTATCCCATTTCTGGACCCGGCCGTTTATGGACGCAGCACCCTGGAAAATTCATCGTTCATCGCCAGCAGCGTCAATCCGGATCCCCATGTGCATGGACGCGGTTTTGTGGCAAGGCTGAGCGGATCGACGGCCGAATTCTTAAGCATGTGGATTATGATGATGGCCGGAAAAAAAGTATTCCGTTATGAGGACAACGAGCTTCAGCTTCATCTGAACCCGGTGCTTCCGGCTTGGCTGTTTGACGAGCGGCAGGAGGTGTCGTTCACCTTCCTCGGTTCCGTCAAGGTAACGTATCGCAGCGAGCGCGCGGCAAATACGTTCGGACAGGACGGCGTTGCGATTCAGCGGTTCACCTTGACGACGGCGGGAGGAGACACGTTCGAGGTTGACGGCCCCCTACTTACGGGCAAGTGGGCCCATGAAGTCCGTAACGGAAACATCCGGTCCATTCTTGCAGTCATGGGGTAAGTTTTACGGAACCCGAATAGACCACCCGATTCTAGCCGGGTGGTCTATTCCTTGTTCTTTGGCGTTTTCGTTTATTCTTGGGGCGGCCTTTTGTTCTTGTTTGTCATGGCGGAGCCGAACGATATGCCGATGGCAACACCGATTGCTATGCCAATAGCAATATTATTCATTGCCACTCCAATCGCCACGCCCACGCCGATCCCCATGCATATGCCTAAGGCCATGTTGTTTTTTTTCTTTTCCATCGGGCAGTCACCTCCAGCTGAGAAGATGTTGATACTAGGATTCAAACCAGCGTTTCCTTCGTCCTCAAGCTGCCTTTGTTCTTATTATATAGGATATCGGACATGGATGCCGGATACCCAATTCTTCATCTTTTCTCCGCTTGCAAGTCCCCTGTTTGCAACCCATAATAGATATATCGATTCCACATACATAACGAATGTTCATCTTACCGTGCGAGGAGGGGGTTATCATGCAGTGGATCGCCATGCTGACGATGCTGATTGATCATATCGGGCTTGTGTTTTTTCCGCATCAGGAGATGTGGAGAATCATCGGCCGCATCGCATTTCCAATCTATGTTTACGCTCTCGTGCAGGGACACCGCTACACTTCATCGAGACCCAAGTATATCGCACGGCTGGCCGTTATTGCAGCGGTCTCCCAAATTCCGTACCAGCTTGCGCTGGATCCCGAAGGGCTGAACGTGGTCGTAACCTTGTTGGCCGGAGCCTTGGTTCTTTATGTGCTGGAACGATCGGATTCCCGGCTGCTATCATGGATGGTGGTTGTTGCAGCCTGTGCGTTGATGAGTGAGTTTCCGTTTGATTACGGAGCCTACGGCTTGCTGTTGATCTTGATTTTCCGATATGCTCAGGCCGGCTGGCTCGTTCCGCTTCATATGTTATTGAACCTGCTGTTCTGGTTCCTTAATGATTGGGAGCTGCAGATGTGGAGCGTGATCCCGACGGCCGTGATAGCTTATGGCCCTCATCTATGGAGAAAACTGGAGTCCGTCCGGGTGAGCCGCTGGGTATGGCGTTCATTTTATCCGCTGCATTTACTGGCTATTGCCGTATTGCGGGTGTTTATATAACAGAAGATTTTTAGGTTAATGCCTCATGGACTGATTATGTACAAGGAGAGACATTCATGCAGAATATCGCAATCGCTGCCTGCATCCTATTGTTCGCGGCAGCGGGTTACATCGCATTTATGAATTCCAAATTAATTGCGGATAAAAAGCGGGAAGCATACATTCCTCCGCCTGCTTCGGAATATACCGTTTATATGACGCCTCAATTCACCGAGGAGGACAAAAGGACGCTGAGTCCGATCGGCGTCATGGAATTTCGCGATCCGCAAGGCTTGATGAAGGTATATCTTTGCCGGGTTAAAAATGAATCCGAAGACTTGAAGCTGGAGCAAGCCGGCAACGTGTTTCTTCATCATCTGACCAAGGCCAGGGACACCGGCACGCTGATGTTTTATCGGACCGTGGAGGAAGCGCTGCAGGGGCCGGAGGAGAAGAGCTTAACCGACCGTCTGTCTGCAGCCGCGAAAAAAAAGGCGAGGACAGAATAGGCCGAACCGGGTCAATCCACCCTGTTGCGGGGTAATAGAGAAATAAAAGACCGAAAGGAGATTTTCCGAAATGAAAACATTTAAAATCGGAAGGACATCGGTCTCCGTCTTTATAGGCGATATTACGACATGGACGGGCGACATTATCGTCAATGCTGCAAATTCGGGACTGCTGGGCGGAAAAGGCGTGGATGGCGCGATTCATAGCGCCGGAGGGCCGGAGATCATGGAGCAGTGCATGGAAATTCGCAAGCAGCAAGGCGGCTGCCCGCCAGGCAACGCCGTGATTACAGGAGCAGGCCGGCTGCCTGCCCAGCATATCATTCATACCGTCGGCCCGATCTGGGAGGGCGGCGGAAGGCGCGAGGAGCATACGCTGGCGGAATGCTACCGCAACAGTCTCCTGCTTGCAATCGAGGTCGGTGCCAAAAGCATCGCCTTTCCTAATATAAGCACGGGTATCTACGAGTATCCTAAAGCTCCGGCATGTGACGTGGCGTTAAAGGCGGTGACGAAGCTGCTTGAGGAAGATCTGCCGGATAACCGGCTGGAGCGGGTTGATTTCGTTTGCTTTTCTCCCGAGAATGAAGAGCTCTATGTCCGTTGGCTGGAGCGGTTCACGCAGGAGAAGGAGGCGCAAGTATAAGAAAAACCTCTATCGACGTACATTCTGAGAAGACAGACCGCATGTATAGGACGTTTTTCTTGCGATATCAGTAAGGCCATGCTTCGAAGTTCATACTTTCTGAGATCTAAAGAAAAAACCATGTGATTATAGAAGTGTTCAGCTCTGCTGTAACATGGTGTATTCTGTAACCTTAATAAAAAGCAGGGGAGCAAATGTGCGCCCCTGCCGTTTATTCGCCGTTTATTACATATGATAGGAACCGCTTGGTTCAAACAGCACCCATTCCAGCATGGTAATCATGTCGTCAAGACGGGCATCCTGATTGAGAAGGGAAGCGCGCTCAGGGCTGTTCTCTTCGAGAGCTGCCAGTCGGGTTTGCAGTTTTTTCTTTTGCATCGAAAGTTCATTGATTTTGGATTTGATCTGGTTCTCTGTTCGCATGGCATAATCCTTTCCTTTGGCATGAAAATGATCACTGTACCCCATATTATAACATTTGATTCAGCTTAAGACGAAGGAGCGGGTCCTATGACGAGTGAAATGAATATGAAGAAAATAGCGGCTGAGCATGCCGCCAAGTATGTTCAGGACGGGATGAAGATCGGTCTGGGCACAGGCTCCACCGCCTATTACGCCATTCTCAAAATCGGGGAGATGGTCAGGTCCGGTCTCTCGATCCAGGTCGTGGCTACCTCTGACGCTTCGGAGAAGCTGGCGATGGAACAAGGAATACCCCTGACGCCCGTACACCAGATCGATCGCCTGGATTTGACGATCGACGGGGCTGACGAGCTGGATGATCAGCTGCGGTTAATCAAGGGAGGAGGCGGAGCCCTTCTTCGCGAGAAGATCACGGCTTATCACAGCGAACGGCTCGTGATTGTGGCGGATGAGGCAAAAGCGGTAGCACAACTGGGTGCTTTTCCGCTGCCGGTTGAGATTGTCCCTTTTGCCTATGAGTGGACGATTCGATCCCTGGCACAGCTTGGTTGTTCGGTCCAATTGCGCCGTCAGCCGGATGAAGGGTTGTATGTAACGGATAACGGGAATTATATTGCTGATTGCCGGTTCCAGGAAATCTCGGGGCCGGAGGAATTGAGCTCCCGTTTAGGCACTGTACCCGGCGTGGTTGAACATGGTCTGTTCATCGGCATGGCCGACCAAGCGATTATCGGCTGCCGGGACGGTTCGGTACGGATATTGCATTCCGCGAGCATGCAGGCCAAGAATACATTTGACAGTTGATCCGGCGTTCATTAACCTTAAATACATGATATCTTTCGGAGGGTGAAGTATGTCGGATTTTCAAGAACACGAGGATTACCCGCTGCATTTGCTGGTAGTCCTGGCCAGAGCTTATAACGCAGTGATGACGCATTCGCATCGAAGCATCAACAGCCACGGTTTGAATTCCACCGAATTTGGGGTATTGGATGTGCTGTACCACAAAGGTCCGCAGCCGCTGCAAAAAATAGGGGAGAAGGTGCTTATCTCCAGCGGTAACATTACATACGTGGTCGATAAGCTTCAGAAGAAAAACCTGCTTGTTCGCCGGGCTTCCGCTGAGGACCGCCGCGTGATCTATGCCGAGCTGACCGCAGAGGGGAAGGAATTTTTCGAGGCCATCTTTCCTCAGCATCAGGAGTTGATGGTGAAGGTGCTTAGCGGATTGTCTGACGAGGAAAGAGCGCAGGCGGCCATGCTGCTGCGCAAGCTGGGGATCAGCGCAGAGAAGATGCTGTAGTCCTACATGAGTTTAGATTGGAGATAGGTATGCTTAAAGATATAACGATGCAAGCGTCGCAGCCCGAAATCAAGGAGCTGCTCAGTTACTCGGTTTTCCCTGATCCGGAGGCGGTGGACGAGGCAGCTGCATTTTATCAGGGCGGCGACAGCCGGTTGTTCGGCTACGAGGAGGACGGACTTCTTCTGGGAGTCATCGGTTTTGATGTGATGGAGGACGAGCTTATCATCCGGCATTTAGCGGTCCTGCCGGAGAATCGGGGGAAGGGATACGGACGCGGGTTGATTTTGGAGCTGCTCCTCGAGGTGCAGCCTAAACCGGAACGGGTCATTGCGGAAACGGACGAAGAGGCCGTGAACTTCTACCGCAGTATCGGTTTCGAGGTTTACAGCCTGGGAGAGAAGTACCCGGGCGTCGAAAGATTCCGCTGCATTTATGAGGTGGAGGAATCCGAAGAATAGTCATTCCTATGGATGCATGTTGCGTCTCCGATTGGAATTAAAATTGCCATTCAAGTTCATATACCCGTTTCGCACAGGAGGCATTCCTCATATAATGTCGTAACGAGCGGGGCAGGGGGTGAACATGTTGGTGTACCATTATACCGCTGTCGGCGATTCCTTGACCTTTGGGTTTGGGGCGATGCCTGGCAGCGGTTTTGTTCCGTTATACCGTCGGATGGCGGAGGAGAAGCTTCGCCAATTCGTGGCCCATGAGAATCTCGGGGTCAATGGATTAACCTCGGATGAATTATACGATCGGGTCGTTCAGCTTCCAACGTATCGCTATCATTTGCAGCAGGCCCAGATTATCACGATGTCGATCGGCGGCAATGACCTGATTCGTGCGGTGAAGTCCACGGGAGGTCGACCGAATCGGGAGGTGCTGGACACCGCCTTGTATCGATGCCAGAACCATGTGGCTAATATCGTCAAACATATCCGCAAAATAAAGTCACCGGCCAGCAAGCCTTATTTTATTCGCGCTATCGGACTGTATAATCCATATCCGGCCTGGACGGAGGCAACGGAATACGTGATTCGGTTCAATCGGCATTTGATGGGGTTGAGCGACGGCTATTTTCGCGTTGCGGATATTTACGCACAATTTTCTGGCCGAGAGAAGGAACTGATGTCGGTGGACGGTTTACACCCGAATGGCCGAGGGTACCGGGTGATCGCGGAACAGTTAAACCGGCTTGGGTACAAGCCACTTGCATAAGAAACGGAAATTCTCATGAAAAAAAGGACGTCCCCGGGTCCCATGACCTCTAACGGACGTCCTTTTGGTTTAATCTAATATTAACGCTTAGAATAAGTTCCTGAACCAACTTCGAACCGCCCATTTGCGTTCCTGCCGTTTTTTGTATTTGGGCAGCGAGCGATACACGTCCATCGATTCCTGATAGGATTTCTTGGCATCTTCGGCCCTTCCCAGCGATTGATACATATACCCCAGCAAATAAAAGGCTTCGCTGGAGGAAGAGTGGATGGCATGGAACTGCTCCAAATAGTGGAGTGCCTTCTCACGATCCGAATCCCGAAACTCCTCGGCAAGCCTAAGGTAAGGCCGGCCATATTTGACCCTCGGATTGATTTGAAGGGCCCGGACGATATCCGCCTCTCCCTGAGCGATGCTGCCGGTATGCAGACGCGCGCTTCCGATATCGTCCCAGAATTCGGCGGAATCCTCTAAACTGGATTCCATGGTTTCCAGGAGCTTTAGGGCCTCTCCATACTTGCGACGCTCCAGCAGCAATCGGGCAAGCTCGTGCCGGGATGATACGTCGCTGGGGCTGACCGCAATCTGTCTGCGCAGCTTGGATATAGCCCTTGCACGCTTGAACGGCTTCGTCACACTGGGAAATACCCCGACAAAACGGCGATCCAGCACGTACACGATAAGAAGCAGCACCAGAATCGCCGTTATCGGATTGCCGAAAATGTAAAACAAAAATCCGAAAATAATGAGTTTAAACAAATAAATCCCTCTATTTCCTTGTAATGTATTAGCCCAAATTATACCATATCATGGATTTATTTAGGGGGAAATGCGGTCGGTTCTATAGACCTTAAAAGGATGCGCATGTCGGAATAGGTCGCAGGTATTGAAAGTAGCCAGGTGATAACCGATATAGGTAGTAAAGAGGTGATAATCATGGCGAAAAAGGGACAGACATTCCATCATTACAGTTTCGAAACAAAGAAAAAGGCAGTCGCCATGCGGCTGGAGGGCATGACGAAGAAAGAAGTGGCATCCGCCTTACAAATATCAGACATCGGACGGCTGAAAGTGTGGATGCGCAAATATCGGGAGCTGGGAGAAGAAGGCTTGGTCGATCGCCGCAGACGAATCGTGCATCCAGACCATGACAACGAACGGAATGAGAAAGTACAGGTTCCGCAGCTGCAGAAAATACAGTAATTATAGTGAGGCGTGGTTGAACGACGGTTCCACCACGCCTCTTTCATATGGGAATCATGGAACATCGGCGTATAGATACCCGCAGATGCGCGCATTTGGGCGGGTTCACTATTCTTATCGCGAACAGGCGGCAGCCCAGTTCATTTTAGCGGAAACGACATAACATGTGGTATGTTCAAAAAAGGAGGGATTGTTGTGAGCGGAGTAGGAGAAGGCTACGGCGGCGGCTATGGATATGGCTCTTCTGTAGGTGCTATTTTGGTATTGTTCATCTTGTTGGTGATCATTACTCGCGCATTTATCTAATCCATCTTTTGAGCGAACAAACTAATGAATCAATAAGAGAATACCAGGCACCATGAGCAGTCACAAGGAAAGACCGTCCCTAAGAGGCATTGCTGCTTCTTAGGACGGTCTTTTTTATGAATAACGAGCTTTATTAATTTGTGTCCCCTTCATGCTACATCATGATCAATATGGCTTTCCCGTTTACGAAAGATACGATATTGAAATTGGAGTACCCCCAAGTTTCAATGGTTTTTCCGCCGCCGGAGGTAATGTCTTTGGCAGCCGGGTTCCCCCATGAAAGCTGTACCTGCTCTTTCGTCATGCCGAGGGAAACCTGCCCGGCTTTGATCTGCTTCCAGACGGAGGCGGACCATTTGTGTTTTTTATAGGGATCGTAAGTTAGTAACGAGGAACGGTCCGCAAACAGCTGCGTCACTTCCGAAGACCGCATGGGATAACTTTTTATAGTTTTCCCCGTTGCCGATTTGAAGATTACGTTGAATTCGCCCTTGTCGTCAGGCAAAATGTCGGTAACGGTCAATTTCGAGAAGCGTTCCAAATCTTCGAATTCGTTCACCCAATACGTTCGGCCGATATACTTAACCAAATTGCCCTGCATCGCTTTTTTGATCAATCCAGCCGTTTCGCTGGAGACGACGGTCATGGCCGCATCCGCGCCGAGGGAGATTTGCGCTTGCTTCCACTTGGCATCCCAGGTGGTTTTAGCTCCCAGAGCATCGGATAACACGGAGGCCGGAATGAGCAGCTCCCCCTTGTCGTTCACGGGTGCGGCTTTGAGTCGGATGGTGCTTTCATTCAGCTTGGCCTGGTTGCTGCCTGCTTTGAACGAAAGCAGGGTCTGGCCGAACTTCGCCTCCACGCTTCCGTTTTTAGCCGAGTAGGTGCCGCCCAGTGCCTGGATGACGGATTTAGCCGGTACCATGACGTTGCCGTTGACCTGTTTTGCATATTTCAAATTGTTGCGCAGGCTGGACGATACCGTCACCGATTTGGACTGGCCGCCGGAGGTTACCGTAATCTGCGTTTTGCCAACGCCGGCAGATTTCAGCATCCCATTCTTCTGCATACTCAACAAATACGGCTTCTCGATATCGATGACGGCGTCTTTAACCGGTACCTTGATTTTCGCCCCGTTCGTATAGGTTTCCTGGATGCTCACTTCCAGCGATTCTCCTACATAAGGCGTCGCAACGGATATGGCAACGGACAAATTCTTGACTACCGGTACATCGATGTTCTTATTCTGTCCCTCCTTATGATGTACCCAGCTCGCATCACTCCGCTGCGCATAAAAGCCTTCCGACAAATCCTTTGCATCCCCATAGATGGATGTTTTTACGATCCCGCTAAGTCCGGTAATCTGCTCTTTGAGTTTCCAGCGGTCTTTATACTCGCCGGTAGTCCATACGCTTCCGTCCTGGAGCGTTACAATGAGAAGATCCGTGGGCTCACTCGATGCATAGACGATATGAGCTGCATTCTGGGCCACGGTAACCGGTATGATCCGCCCGTTATCGTCGAAGTTGGACGTTTCGTACACGACAACGTCGCCGTTGTCATGCAGCAGGGCAACGCGTCCGCTGTGTACCGTCATGGATTTGACGGCTGCCGGGTTTTCCACGATCCCGAGCTTTTTGAACTGCCCCTTTTTGTAGTTATCCTGGAGCAGCAGCTCTCCATTGGAGGATAATGCAGCGAATTCCTGATCCGCATCGGCGATCAGCGATATGCCGCTGAGGTTCTTCGCTTTTTCATCGCCGGCCCATACGGTACCGTCCGACTTCAGCCAGTAGGAACCGGCTATCTGCTTCACGCCGCTTGTTCCCGGAACGACCTGGGGCCCCTTGCCGATGTCCCACTCTACTAAGCGGCCCTCCTGCGTCATGCCGATGCCGCCGTATTCATAACCGCTGATGGCTGCGACGTTACCTGGTGTTCGAATGGCGTGGCGCCCGTCAATCAGGGACCACATGGAGCCGTCGCTCATCAGATAGGTGTTTCTTCCGGCAATGTCTTGGATCCGGAGCTCGGCCCCGTCGGCAGAAGCGATGTCTTGCGTCGTCCCCGCAAAACCAAGCCCTGCCAGCATGCTGAATAACAGGAGAACATACAACGTTCTTTTCACTTACATGACCTCTCTTTACTGTACAAATAGGAATATTTTTCAAACAACCTCATTGTTTTCGACAAAATAGGCGTTATTCCTGCAAGATTTAGGGGAGCGTTGATTAAAAAGGAACAAAAAAACGCTCCCGGATGGGGGCGTTTTGCAGATTAAGCTTGCAATTATTCGATGAATTTGTCCCGGCCCGACATATAAGATAAGCCGTTAACGGAACAGAAGGTATACAATACCGGCTGCTGCAAGAAATACAATTCCCGCGAGAAAGAACCAGTTGGCCGCCTTTTTTCTGGATGCGCGGTCGTCCTTGGAATCTGCATAGAAGTTGCCTCTCTGCTGATACCCCGTTGTAAACGCTCCAGATAGGATTCCTGTCACCAAGAGGCAAGCTATTCCTGCGTACAATAGCAGGTCCATCATGAACTCCTCCCATTATGCTCTTATATAATATGAACGTTCGCAGAGCGGGATTGGTTATGCTTCATTACGCATATGGATTGCTGGACCAACAGACCGCGGGACTGACAAATATAAAAAGCCGCTCAATGTAGAGCGGCGAGTTCGGCTATCAGCCGCCAAGAACGTTCACCGCGTTTCTGAATGCTCGGCATAATAAATTCCTCCTTAATCAGGTTTTGTTCTTATTTATCAAAAGAGCTGCTGGTTAGAGTGCTGGTTGCTCGTGGCTGAGATGACTTGTGCTGCTTGAGGTTCTGGTGGTTGCTCTGCTGGTTGTTGAAATAGTGTAAGTACGCACATTATGCGTATGGATGCTCTTGGGTGATCGGCTCTTGCATTCCGAAAATAGGAACCGCAATTAGCGAACCTTGAAATTCACGCTTTCCCAACCTTCGGCCGTAGAGGGGGGGGGATTCACCCCCTCTAGAACAATTTGATTTGCCCCCCAAGAAAGACAAAAGACATAAAGACAATATATATAGCGATTCCTAAGTTTTAATGGTGGAGTATTATCCCCCAAGAACCTTCATATGGGTATCATATTTAAACCAACACTCCAGTAACGCAGGCATTGACTGAAAACAAAAGAATTTATAATGATTTAAGAACATCATTCCAACGGATAGGGTAAATGTACCTTCAAATGCTGTCAGGTGTTCTTTCGTGTATTAGTTCTTATGGAATTCAGCTTAGAATGCGAATGGTGATTTACTCTGGGTGCGGTGTTAAGGAGTTAATCGCTTAGAATGTGCACGTCCGTCATATTGACGGGTGTGGATCACGATATCGATCGCTAGGATATTGGATATACTTGTCCAATACTTCGTCGAGATTGTGGCTAACAGCTCCGTACTTATCAAGCTCTTTCTGAATGGCTCGTCTAACAATTGATTTGACAATGGTTACAGCCTGTTCCTCAGTGCCTACTCTAACGAATCGTATGCTAATAGATTTCTTCTTTTTCATGTCTAGTCTCCATTGTTTTTCTATCTGAATTAATTACACTGACCGTAACGTCCATCCCATAACGGCATTTAACAAATTCCTGAACCTTACGAGCATACCAATCATTTGGTGATTTAGTTCCGTTGATTTCGATGATGTTGAACTTTGTATTCTTTTTCATAGCAACTCCTAACTTTTTTCGTCAAATAAAACGCTTAGCATACCTAGGATACGCAATCTATCATCAGGTCCAAGTAGTTTCCCTTTGTAACGGACGGATGTAGTACTTGAGCTATCGAGAATCTGATCAAGTTCAATCTGCAGGGGCAAATCGCCGTCTTCATTCACTTTGACAGTTAACCCGTGCTTATCCATTAATTCAATTAGTTCATGTAAAAAGTCCTCCCTATCCTTTTTGTATCCCTTGTACTCAATAATTCCCTTTTTGATTGTTGAATAATTATAAATACTGTTGAAACGCTCGGTTACCTCTTTAATTGTTCCTTCAGCGTACTCAGCTAATAACTCATCATCGCTTTTGTTTAAAAAGTCGTAATAGTACATTTTATCAAAATCATGGGCAGGGTAATTCCCCTCACTAAGTGGCAGCCACATTCCAAAGATCTTAAATATGTCTTTATGAAGATAATCTGGAAATATCCCATCGTCATCAGCTATTTCTTTTAGTAGATTAATTATTTTGTTATTAACCTCCCAATGTCCCTGATAAATATCCTCAAACAACGCCCTGTCTTCTTCGCTATATTTATTATTCCAATAGCCAGCTTTTATCATCAATTCTTCATATTCGATTCCGAGGGGCTCAGATAGCTTTCTTAGTAGTTCAGGTGCAGGAATACCTCGTCGTCCATTTTCAATATTCGATAAGTACCCCTTTGACAATTCGGTCCTCGTCGCAAGCTGATCCAGTGTTAACCCTCTATCGTTTCTTTTCTTTCTCAAAAGTTTTCCAAAATCTTCAGCATTCAACAGTAACACCAACCTTATTGTTTTTATTTAGTATAACAAAGTATTCAATATGACAACAAGGAGAAACGTGTAATAATAAATGTTGCCAAAAAGGATACAACGTGGTAGGGTATCCATAAAGAATACAATATCCATTTAGGCAACAACAAATAGCAATCCAAGGAGGTGAAATGAATGGAGCGATTAACTGTTAAGGAAGCCGCACCGTATATTGGGGCTAGTGAGTACAAGCTTCGTGAAATGGTCCGAGATAAAAAGATTCCTGCATATCGGATTGGAAACAAAATTATGTTCCGAAAATCTAGTCTCGATGAGTGGATTGCCAATCAAGAGGCTCAAAATTCTGTAGGGTGTCCTTCTGTAGAGGGCTTAACTCATTTAGAAAGGAGCAAATTCAATTCATGAACAAACCTAACATTTTTAGTAACCCATTATTCGGAGAACTACAAACTGTAGAAGTTAATGAAAAACCGCATTTTGTTGGTAATGATGTTGCCCGAGCATTGGAGTATGAAAGACCCTATGAGGCAGTGACTGCAAACTGTAAGGGGGCGGTAAGCTGCCGTATCCTTACAAACGGTGGTGAACAGATGAGCAAAGTAATCCCCTAAGGTGATGTATATCGTCTCATCGTTAAGGCATTCACATCCTTAGACAAGATCAATCGAACTTACATGGAAGTTTTATTAAGTAAAAACTGCAAAGAGGGGATTGTGAGAAGTCATGTATCCATCAGATGAACAAGAAACGACAGCGGTATTCGACCCAGTGGATGGAAAATGGACAGTTTACAGTTGCTATCGCAAGCACATAACCAAACTGTTGAAAGTGGCTGGTGAACCATACTGGAAGGAAGAAGAGATCGGGAAAAACGGAAACCATCGAATAATTGCTGGCAAGTGGAAGGTGAATGAAAAGCAAATTCGATTTGCTCAGACCCCTGCACCGAAAGTTCTTACTCCAGAAGAAAGGCAAGCTCGTAGAGAGCGAATCGTGCAAATGCATAAGGCTAAGCGAGAACAACCCGTTTAAGCTGTCCCATTATATAAATTTTACATGTCTGGATTAGTAATGCCCTATTAAACAAGGGTTAGGGTACAAAACTACTTTTTGCGGCAAAAACACAATAATTATATAACGGTTTACATTGAGGAGGAACGATCTATGCGTAAAAGAAATGCACGATCTGCAGCACCTGCAGTAATCATCCAGCGGCCGGCCTATAATACACCGGTTGTTGAGGTGGTAGAGCGCCAGCAACCAATAGATCAACAGGGGCTGCTGCTACAGCTTGCTCAAATGATTGCCCAACAACAGGCTCAAACACCAGATCCGGGGGTTCAGACATTCGACGTGAAGGAGACGGCAGAGTATCTAAGGGTGTCAGCCTGGTCCATATACGACTTGATCCGAACGAAAAGCATTCCATTTTTCAAGGTGAAGAACAGATATTTCTTCCGTCGGCACGAACTCGATAAATGGATCGCTGAAAACACCAATGATTGCAGTGGCAGATAGGGGTGAGCACCGAATGAACATTAAGCGTACAACTACCCTTAGGTTATTGCAGTTAATCCGAGAACTGAGTAACAAAGCAACGGAGCTAGAGGGAGTTGGAATTAAGCTGGTGGCCACGGATGAGATGATCGAGGGCGTAACGGCTGCAATGTTCGAGATTAACGGAATTAACGCAACTGGCGCCGGTCCGCTTTATCTGTCTTTGTCCGATTACATTTCAGGAGATATCGAGGAACATGATTTTATGAGTCTGCTCTCTATGGCAGGTGCGGCGGTGAGGTGAAATGGCTCGAAAGAAAAAGGAATACGGGTTTAAACCTTTCGAGAGTATCGGAACGAAAGGTAGGCATTTAAGGATAACTCTTAGCATGATGGAATCGAAAGCATGGAAAGAACTATCCTGCCATTCCATCACCTTGTATATCCACATGAAGGCCAAATTCAATTACGACAATGAAAATGATATTAGTTTCACTTATTCCGAAGGACAGCAACTGATGAACGAAGCAACCTTTTCAAAATCATTGGATCAGTTAAATGACCTGGGGTTCATCAAAGTTATTAAGGGTGGTTGGACGACAAGAACAGCTACAATATACGGATTTAGTGATCAATGGAAAAATTACGGTACTGATAAATTTTCTGTTACTCCAAGACCGAAACGTCAAAGAAAGGATCCGAAATGACATTTTGGCTTCCCTAAAAATAGGGGTAGTCTACCCCTAAATATAAGGGTATCAACTTGACATGAGCTCAAAATTGATGTGTTCACTACCCTTAAAAATAGGGGAAGCAAATATTCATTAATCCCTTTACGGGCAAGGGTTAGAGGCTGATTTTCGATTTTCCCTCCACTACCCCTAAAAATAGGGGACCTTTATATATATAGCCATATCTAGGGATTTTATTTGTACTAGATTTAGGTTTTAGAGAAGGGAAAAAGAGAGGTTCATAAAATTGGCCTCAAAATCAATCCAAGAATTGTATCTGGAGGATGGAAACCTTTATCGATATGAACACGAATGAGTTCAAGAAAAACCAGAAAGGCATAAAAAAAGCACCTGGTAAGGTGCGGTGGCTAAATTCATCTTACCAAAGGGGCGCATGAATGTGAAGTGTATAGATAAGTTGCCGGCTGCTGTGAAAAAAGAGATCCGGAGTGCAATCGAAAATGAGCTCGAGCGGTACCACATATATAAATACACTTTGTTTCATGACAGGGAAGCCAGCACGACATCAAGCATTAGCGACATCCCGAGAAGCTTCACAGGTACAACAAGTGATCAGACAGGAAATGTGGCCGTATATAACGTGGATGAGCCGGCACGCCGCAGAGCATTCTGCGAGCGATTGGAGCAGGCCGTAGAGAGGTTGCCCCGTAAGGAACGCTTCCTCATCACAGAGCGGTACATGAAACGGGATATGCCCTTTGACTATGCAGTATACAGCTTGCTAATGGATCCGCCCGTCGCAGAAGCTACGTATTCAAAAATAAAGAATAGAGCGATGGCAATGCTGGCGCTAATGCTGGATATACCAATTGCTGAGCTTAAACACTTGATTTAATACGGGAAGGGAGGTGGGAGAAGTGATCAATGAATCTATTCAAAAACGAATCGCTGGGCAAGTCCGATCCGTGGCGATTTATCCGGAATATGAAGAGACGGCCATCAAACACATCCTGGAGATCGTTCAAACGTACCAGAAAACCCTTCAAGAAACATCGGACTGTATGGAAGCTCTGAAAGAGCACATAGCGAACATGCTGAATTCCGATTTGGCCGAGATGGCCGCCTTGCAATTCGTTGAGAAGATGGGGCTGCAGGAAGAGTTCAAGAAGTTCGTTGAAGACGAGATTTCGAACGATCCGAACGCCTTTGTAACGGGAGTAATTCAATAAAACAATCGAAAAGTGAGGATGAAAACTATGAGTCAATTAAAGAACCTGGTTGCACCCATTATTGCTGAAGAAGAGGAAAGAACATTTGAGGGATATATGATCCCGTTAACAAACAGCGGAGAAATCTATGAACCATATTTCTCAACCATTCTGGAGACTGCCTTACAATCGCCCCACGATCAAAATGATGCGTATGAAATTATCGCCCCCATTGCAACCGAAATTCTTGGATTCAGTAAGGCACATCATCCGGAGATTTATCGCCAGCTGCTGCAGGCAATTAAGAAATCACATGATCAGTTAATGGCTTGTCGGGAGCGTAAAATTATTGAAATCGATACCAAGGTAGACGCTCTAACAGAGGTTGAAAATAAAATGTCTAGTATTGTTCAGCACGTGGAAGCAGGCTGGCTTCTGGAGGAATATGATAACCGTTTAGGCAACGATGGTTATCTGAAGGCTGCACTTCTTCGGACGGTTTCAACGCCAGGGGAAGGAGCTGAAAAGTATGTCACTGAATGACCTGGCTAAGCTGTGGCGGGATCGAAACCCGTTGCAGTGCGCTATCATCCTTCGAAATCTGCAAAGACAAATGACGCGTTAATCCATTTCAACATAATTCATTCCATCACGATACATACAAACTAGCGATTTTGCTCAGCTGATGGAGATTTATCAATCCCAATAAGCATCGGAGGGGAAATACGATGGGCTTAGCGGTCTGGAATAAGAACTCAGGCGAGCGGGCTGCAGAAGCATACTTCTATTCGATCGTTAAGGATGACAGCATGATTGACGAGGGGATTTGTGAAGGTATGCGCGTCCTTGTCCGGAAACAGAACCATTGTCAGCATGGGAAAATTGGTGTGGTCATCCTTGAGGGAGAAGGTGCTGTTTTAAAACGGATCTATTATGAGAATGACACTGTGGTGCTGCAGGCATCGAACAGATCTCGCCCGTACCCAATTGAAGAAGTTATGATCCAAGGCCAAGTTATAAAGGTGGAGTTTGATGTTTAATTCATCAGTTTGGAGGTCCAGCCTATGAATACGATTATCCGGCAGCAGCTGGCAGAGGTGAAGTCTAAGGTCATGGAACTGATTAGTGTATTGATTCATGAGCCAGAAGAGAAGTTTGATCGCAGGCTTACGATCAAAGACCTGATCTCGTTGTCTGAGGAGATTCACCATCTGGAAGGGTTATGCATGAAAGCAACACACGGTCGTGAAATGGCGCAGATCCGATCTTTTGCAATGGTTGCACAGGAGATGAAGAAAGAACGCATAGCAAAAACGGAATGAGACACTTAATGAAAGTCACCGTCTTGGGGGGAGGTGATTCAAGTGGAAGAACAGGTACTGATACTCGTACAAGCATTGTCCAAGCGCTGTTGCATGTCAGTAGCGGACGTAATGACCGTATTTCAGCAATCGGTTGTGATTAAAGAAACAGGAAAGAAAGCTATCGAATTGACGATCGTCGAGAAGAAGTTGGGGCTGCCGGATGGATTCTTTGCTCAAGCGGCAGGAATAGAACAAGCCCCCGTTGCGCGAACAACGGAGGCTTGAATGATCAAAGCAAAAACAAGGATAACTCGATTATACACGCAGCACTTATAGGAATCAACTATAAATGGCTGTTAATTCATAGGTAATAAGGGGGATTTTCGGTGTTCGTAAATCGGAATGTGGCGAGGCCGCCGCCCGTATAGATCGGCTGCGGGCAACCCCGTCAAACTGACGGTGATGGAATAGATCGATCGCAAAACAAATAAGGGGCCGGCCTTGGCCCCAGGGAAAGAAGGTAATAAATATGTTTGGAAATACAAATCAGGGGCCCTTGGGATTAAGCCTTGAAAGCGTGCTTGGATCGGGTGCAGGCCTGGATAAGATGCTACCCCTTCTCATGGCGATGATCAAGAACATGGATCCCGATGCCTTGGAAGGATTGCGCCAGAGTCTTAATTACGGTCCTTACAATTCTGCTGGAACTGGACCGGCCGTATCATCATCCAAGTACACAGAACAGCAGCGAGTCAAACAGCTTGAATCTATGCGTACGCCTGAAAACAGTCGTCTCGTTGACGAAGCTATTGCATCTGGAGAGGATTCCGGGGCATTTGCTTTACGACTTGTTAGGGCATCGTTAGAGCAGGATGAGGCAGCCAATGAAATCATAGCTGAAATGAACCGCCTGGTCGCTGAACGTTCGAAGCCGGTGACAAATCAAGCGCAGGCAATCCCGGCTGCTACAGGTGATGAAGATATCGCCGCACTCGTAGCTGAAATCATCAAACAGCAAAACGGACGGACATCATAAATAAACGCTGAGGAGGACAACGACATGGGTCCACAGGGATATACCTCTGACAGAGTTAGGGCGGAATTACCTGGACAGCCAAGTGAAGCTATGGAGATGCTTCAAGCTGCACTGGTGAAAATGATGGAGAGTCAAGGTGTCGGAGCTCTGGAAAACTTACGCCAGGCTCTTAACCGCGAGATTGTAAGTAAAACTCTTACGCAGCCACAGCAGGCCAAAGTATCTGCATCTGGTATGCGGCCAACGCAGTTCAGTGCGTCAGAGAGAAGCGAAATAGCCCGTAGAGCTGCTGGAATTATTAATCGTCGCAATAGAGGCGTCTAACCATTAATCGAAGGAGTGATTGAATTATGTTGAAGAAAAAGGACTGGAAAGAACTTATGCAGGAGTTCGTCGATAAAGTCGATAAACGGGAGCAGCTGATCCAAGATAAGATTGACGGGCTCCAGAAGCAAGCGAAGGTCATCTCGGCAAAGATCAGAGAAAACTCTGATCAAATGATCGAGCTTGAAATGAATGAGGACACAAACGGTGTCGAGAAGTTTAAGAAGGAAAACCGAAACCTGCGCCTTCAACTCGACGAGATCCAGGACTCTATTTCTGGGTACGAAAGTCAACTAGGAACTTCAAGTGATTACTATGCGAAGGACTGGGACAAGATTCGCGCAGCGGCTAAAAAGGCAGAGGAAGATCGGATCATACAGGAGAAAGCCGCAAATGCTGAAATAGATGATCTGCAGGCAAAGATTGATGAATTAAAAGAACAGAGGGAACAGAAAAAGCGGAAATTTCAGTTTAGTAGAACCACAATTGAAGAGTTGATTGGTCAACTCCGTCACATTGACCCACGTGCAGTTCAATTAAGTCATTACACCCAACAAGCTTTTATTAAAACATGGTTGCATGGCGGAAATACGGAGGGTTACTTCGAAAAGAAAGAAAGCCCGAATTTATCCCATGTGACTCATATTGACTACTTGCGATAATAGCGAAGCTCGGTAATAACGGCGCGGTTCTTACGGACCGCGCCTTATCTCTAAATCCATATCGAAATACAAGAGGGGAAGGGGAGTTTAAATGGGCGGAACAAGTTGGCAGAAGGGGCTTCAACGTGAGAATTTCAATCATTGGAAAGCAAAGAATGTCAGTAACCATGGGTCTGGATTCAGGGCGCCGGCACACACAGCCCAAAAAGGGTATAACCGGCTACCGCTAACAGCCGGATCCAGGGCGTCAGTGAAGGACGGCCTTCCGGAGTTGGATTATAAAAAGACTCAAGCGGCCATTGAGGAAGTGCTTAAGAAATACCAGTTTTTCAAATCCATCACGTTTGAAGAACTGGAAACGAATATAGCATTGAATGCTTGTGACGCGCTCAATAGCAACGTCTTCGACCCAGAGGCACGCCGGTCCTTCTGTGAAAGGGTGGAAAGGGCAGTCGATAAGCTTTATCCCAAAGAGAAACTCTTGGTCACCGAACGCTACATGAAGGACAACCACATAACGGATACCAGGATGTACACGGACGTTACGCCAATGAGCAGGGACACATACGCAAAGATCAGGAGGTCTGCGTTTTACAGCCTGGCATTTAATTTGAGCCACTTCAAAATCATTAGCATTAATGAATTGATTCAGGGGTAATCAGGTGGATTACGGGTCGGGTCCTTCCAGCACTTAAAACCAAGTGCGGGTGCGGACGACCCCGATCCGGGATCAGATTTTAATTTTAAAAGTTACTTTCCCTTTCGCTTTTAGATATACGGCCGGTTAAAAATTGCTTCGAATTATTCCATCCTAAAAACACCCCTCAAATTCGGCCATAAAAGCGAAAGTGAGATATTCAAATCAATGAAAGTAAAAGCGAAAGCTGAGAAGTAATTAAAACAACCGAAGGAAGGATGAAATAAGCCATGAAAATAGATGAGCTCATAAATGAATATCCGGAATTGTACAACCAATTAGTAGCAGAGGCGGTTCAATCCGAACGAGATCGTGTTACAGCCCTCATCGCACTATCCAAGTCTCCAGGAGCGTCAAAGATTGTTTCTGAAGCAATTAAAGACGGTCGAACGGCTGCTGACGTTGCGGTTGAGATCGTCAATGCCACAATGTTACGCATTCCTAACCAAAGCGGAGCGCCTAAATGAGCTATAAGGAGGATTAAATCATGCCAAAGAAATACGAAATGTCGTTCGAACTGAATGGCGAAATTGACCCCCGACTAAAAAGAGCATTCGATGATCTTGGCGGAGACGTTCTCGATCTAAGGAATGATCTTGTCGATCTTCAAAAGGTAAGAAGCTTCGACCAACTTAATAAAGATTCCAGGAAAGCTTTAAGTACATTCGGTGAACTTGGAGAAGAAGTCAAAGAATTCGGAGATGTCCTTAATCGTGTCGCCCAATATACCGGTGCCTATGCGGTCATCAGTACGGTTGCAGGATCGGTTGGCGATATAGCTAATACGATTGGAGAGTTGGATGCCCAATCCGGGCAGCTTGCTGCTGCTACAGGGGCCACGGTTGGAGAACTCGAGCAACTTAAGGAAGTCTCAAAGTCTCTGTACCGTGAGGGCTTAGGGGAGGGCGTGGGCGACCTTACAGACGCCTTAGTTGTTGCTAGAAACGTGACGAAGCAAGAAGGAGACGAACTGGAACGCACCGCAAAAAACGCGATCGTGCTGCAGGATGTGTTTAGGTTTGACATTCCAGAGTCCATAAAGGCCTCGGACACTATGATGCGGCAGTTTGGAATTACCTCCGAACAATCCATGAACCTGCTCGCCCAGGGGGCGCAGCGGGGGCTGGATAAGTCCGGCGAATTGCTCGATTCTGCGAACGAGTACGCTCCGCAATTTTCTGCACTTGGCTATTCTGCAAACGAGATGTTCGACTTCTTTGCTTCTGGCTTGGATGCAGGTGCCTGGTCATTAGACAAGTTGGGGGATATAGCGAAGGAATTCAACATTCGCATCCAGGACGGCAGTTCGAAAACCGCTGATGCTCTTGGTGCTCTGTTCGCTCCGGAAGGCATCGAAGAGTTTACGACCGCCTTGACCAAAGGCGGAACCAAGTCGGCCGAATACATGGAGCTGCTGAAGCACGTTTCCGCCGATACTGCCCAACAAATGGTCAAGGACCTCCAGAAGGGCGGCAAAGGCTCGGAAGATGCATTCAAGGCACTGTCAAGCATTATGGGTGGCGGGAATAAAATCCTGGCCGATCTGAGCACCGGAGCCCTCAAAGGCAAGGACGTCATGCAGCAGGTAATCGCGGAGTTAAATACCATCGATGACACGGTTTACCGCAACATGCTCGGGGTTGAACTGTTTGGCACCCAGTGGGAGGACTTGGAGAAGGACGTCGTGGCTGCTCTCGGATCGACCCAAAGTCAGTTTGATATGACAACGGCGACGATGGAAGAGATGGCCGCAGTCAAGTACGACAACCTGGCCCATGAGCTGAAGGTGCTGGGTCGCGAGCTCATGGATGAAGTGATCGTCCCGATCGGCGAGGACCTTATGCCGGTGTTGAAGGACATGACGGCCTGGGCCAAGGACAATAAGGACGTTATCAAAGCCATCGGGCTTGCTGTGCCAGCTGCCATGCTTGCTAAAAATTCGGTGGGTATGGTCAAGGATGTCACCACTGTTAGCAGGGCGCTTTTCGATGCAACGAATGGCGTGAGCAAGTTCGGTAAGTTTGCGGGGCTGTTGACCAATCCAGTAGGTTTGGCCGTCGGTGCTGTTGGGGCTCTCTCATTGGGCGTACTTGCTTATAAGAAACATCAAGATATGGCCCGGCAATCGGTTATCAATTTTGGCGATAAGCTAGAAGAAGCCTCCAAACAATACGATCTATCCGTTGAGAAGGCGCAAAAAACGAACGATCTGGTCTGGACTTATCAGAATCTAAGCTCAGCAATTGAAAACAGCACCGGGAACTCCGAACTCTTGGCTATACAACAAGGTAAACTAGCCGATGTCATCGAGGAACTTCAAGGGCTTCATCCGGGAACCATTACTCAATATGATATCGAAAACGGGAAAGTGGAGGAAAAGATCGGCCTTCTCAAACGTGAAGCTGATGCCGAAAGAGAACTCGATAAATTACGGCTCGAAAAAGCAGTTGCTGAGGGTGAGAAAAAGCTTCCCAAACTCGAGGAGGAGATAACCTCCATTAGGAATAAAACCGCAGGATCTCAAGAGGAATATGACACGATAGGCAAAGCGATCCCGGCCCTAAAAGAGTTCCAAGTCGAGTATCAAAAGATTCAGCAGATGGATTTCACCAGCGAAACTGCTTCGATGTTGGAGGACCTTCGGAAAAGAGCGGATGAAGTTGGAGAAACCGTTGGTTTTGTTTACGACAATATCACCCACTTAGGTCTATTAGATAGCAATATTGAGGATCTAGTAGGCAGAGAAAACAAGACTCGGGATAAACTGATCGCCAGTAAAGAGGAGCTGAAGATCGCCGAAGATAGCTACAAGGAAATATACGACCAGCAGATCAAACTGATTGATCTGGACTTCGGCGGGAACCTTCTGGACCAGATCAATAACTATAAGGATTTGACAGCAGCTGAGCAGGAGAGAACAACCAAGGGCATTCAAGCAATCTCTGAACTCCATGAATCAATGGATATGCTTCCTACGGATAAACAGATCAACATCGACCTGATGTGGCGCCAGATCGGTAATCCAGTAGCTGACTTGATGCCTAAGAAGTTTGACATGATCGATATGATGCCGAAATACGCTGAAGGTGGATACGCTGACCGCCCTTCGATATTCGGCGAAGCTGGTCCAGAGATGGCAATCCCTATCGACAACAGCCAACGTTCTCGAGACCTGCATGCTATGACCGGCCGGATGCTCGGTGTCGATTCTGGGTCTTCTGGTGAAAGCACGGTGATTAATTTTAATCCAACGGTGAACGTATCAGGTGGTGGAAGTGACGTTTCTCAGCAGGTGGTAGAAGGCCTCAAGATGTCCCTGAAAGAGTTTGAGGGCTTGTTCCAACAGATGCAGCGGAACAGGCAACGTGTTAGCATGGCGCAATAGAATTATAGTGGGCTGGCAGATGCCAGCCTTTTTATTGTGAGAATTAAACGGATGTGGTATATAATGTTCATAAATAAAGAATTTCTTTTATCAAGGGTGAATCATGATAATTCAAGTAGAGTGGAAAGAAATTATAATTTCATCAATTGCATTAATTGGGGCTATTTGGGCTGGGGTTCAATATCTTGTTAAGAAATTAGTGGATCAACGCTTTAATAAGAGGCTTGAAGATCATAAATTTGAACTGCAAGTTCTCTTGGAAAACAACAAATTTGACTTTCAAAGAAAAGTACAAGACTTCTCACTGTATACATCAAGGAAACACGCTATTTACGCAGAACTATATGATCTATTCCTTCGTGCTGATGGATATGTTAGAAGGTTATTAACTCAACCTAATATTACTCTTCAAGATTTTTATGATAAGCAAGATTTAGCCTATAATTTATCAAAGGCAGATATCCCTGTACATATTGCAAATCGTTTTGTTGAAGATTGGGAAAATAAAAATAGAGAAGATACAATACGCGAACTGATTAAGTACCTTGAACAATTTGAATATATTCGAACCAAAGATGCAGTGAATAATGCTAAAAACACATTCCTTGTTAATAGGATTTTTTTGAGTGAAGAGACCCATAAAATAATGAGCGAATTAAACCAAATATACGCCAATATTATTTTTACTCAGGAAGTAATGGGAAGAGTTCAGCCACAAAACTATAAAGATATTGCAGAACATTGTGAGAAGCTAATAAAGAACTTAACAGAGGCAGTAAAAAGCGAATTAGCTATAGGATATTATTCATAGAAAATGCTCGCTAAAGAGGATCAACTCGAGTGATTCTAGCTGCTCTCCATAATCGTGTATATCTGTAACTAGGAAATCGAGAAGAGGACACCACAGGGGCAAGTGCCCTGGTGATCGGGGTCGGCCATGGGGCCGGCCTATTTTATTGAAATTCCTAAATATATTTAAAAAAAGGCGTAACCTTTTTATGTTTGGAGTTGTTTATTAATATGAATATCCATCCTTAAAGAAAGGAGAACACACTTAAACTAGGAACCAACGAAAAATTATGAAAAGAGAGGATGTATCTTGATGTTTAATGCGAAAAGATTACTTTCGTTCTTGTTGGCATTTGCTCTAGTTTTTTCGGCTATGGGAGTCGTTTCAGCCGAGGTTTCACCTGAGGGAAAACACTTACAGACAGCAATCACAGAAGGGCGATCCGCTACCCCAATTTCAGAGCTAAGTGAAGAAGAAGCCACTCGAGTAATCGAGAAGCTCAATGAAACTGCTGAGGTAATCGAAGTTGAGGTTACTAGACCAAGTACGACACCTGGAGCAAGCGTTCAAGCAGTTGATGTTGCTGTTGTTAAAGTACGTCCTACATACGGGTTTTACAAAGTTAATGGTGTAACCGGCCGTGTTTCTGTACACTTAGAAATATGGGTTGAAGGTGGTGGCATATCTGCCTTAATCAACAGGGTCAAGGGTTATGCGGCTTTTTCCACAAATGTGGAAGGCCAACGAGAGGAGATTAATTACGTTCCTATCCCACCAAATAAGGTGGTGTATGTTACAGAAGAAACCGATATACGCATAGATTATGATACTGATTTGGTAATGTGGAAGGGTTATGCTACTGTTTCTTTATTAGGTGGATGGTCTGACGCAGATGTTTTCTTCGATAACGAAAGGTACTTATAAATCAATTCGTTCCTACTTAAAGTAATGAGATCATGACGCGTGAACAAAAGTGTAATATTGGCGTGCAGCGCACAAGACTGCACGCCATTTTTATTCAGCCATTCGTTGACCTGGTTTGATAAATCCTATTTAAGGGAGTTTTATTAATATGAAGATTCTTTCTAAAATCGATAGGCAGGCATTTAACGATCAATATGATGTTGCTTCTATGCATCAAGATACGATTAAACAGGAAGTGCATTCTGTCAGAGACAATAAAATAGTAACCCGAACAATTGTTGATGGTGATATAGAGTTCACGGAATCAGTATTCGACCCAAAGGTAATAGCAGATGTTATCGTTGAAAACATAAACATTCAATTATCATTGTATCAATTTTATGTCTATTACAGTGGAGTTAAGAATAAAGAAGCGCATAAAAAGGAAAAATTAGTTTATGAGCTTCGTTATCCCAATGAGGGAAGCAAGGTAAGTAATGAGTTATTATCTAGTTTGCTTTCTGTCTTTGATTCCTTGAATGTGGTTTACAAAAAAAATATGATGATTATTGCTGCGATGCTATCCGATATAGATACAAAAATAAAAATCTATGATCTATATAAAAAATTATATGAGAAATCTCTGTTGAATCCATTTATTGTAGCACTTACAAACGAAATGAAAGTAGGGGAAATGGAAATCATGGGGAGTGCTGTCTTTCAATATGAGCCTTTCCTCGAAGATATAGAACCGATTATTTTGAATCAGAAAGAAATAATGTTCATTGATTATATTGAGCAACAATTGAACCTATCCGATTATTTCATGTTTTATTGCTATGGTTGGAATGAGGATGATGTTGCGGCCAGTGTATTACTGAAAAAGCTAGCCAAAAATTTTAAAAAAATATTTGTCACTTCAAAGCCTGATCCATTCTCTTCGGAGCTTCTCATGATATATGCAGAGGGTAAGTGATGCACTGAGTGCTAAGTCAGACAATTTTGAATAGTTGGGTGGCAGACAGAGATTCGTCAGTTAATAAGAATATAACAAGTTTGAATAGCAGAAAGTCGCTCAATGAGCGGCTTTTTCTTTTAAATCGAAAGGGGTGAAAAGATATGAACCAACAGATCGAGAACAATTTCAGTTACCACGCACCGAAGCCTGGACAGCCGGAGATTTACCAGGAGATCCGGGATCAGGCGAAGGAGTTGGCGTACCTGATCGATCAGAAGGCCCCTGACAGCCGTGAGAAGTCGCTGGCGATGACCAACCTGGAGCAGGCTGTGTTTTGGGCAAACGCTGCTATAGCAAGGAATTGAATTAACAAGACTTACCGCCTCCCTTCGAACATACCAATAGGTATAATCGAATGAGAGGTGTTTTTATGTTCATAAGTCCAATGTTATTAGAAACAGCGAGTGGCCCATTCAGCCATGACAATTATATATTTGAACCAAAGATAGACGGGCACCGGCTGTTGTTCTCGCAGGAGGACGGCCGAATCCGGTTGTATACACGGCATGAGACCGAGTGTACAAAACAGTACCCTGAGCTGCTGGCACCCTTTGACGATGACATCCTCCTGGATGGCGAGGTTGCTTGTACCGATCCGGAGACGGGGCTGGTGGATTTCGAAAACGTCATGACTCGCTTCCAAGCGAAGAAGGAGCAGCGCATCCGGCAGCTCATGGACATATTGCCCGTGACCTATGTCGTGTTCGATATCCTTCGGTATAAGGGCCAGGACCTTCGTAAATTGCCCCTGATTCGTCGGAAAGAGATCCTGAACAGTATTACCATGCCGAACCCGCATTTCGGTGTTGTGCCGTTTGTAGAAGGCGCAGGCGAGGCATTGTTTGAGCAGTTGGAAGCCCAAGAACTTGAGGGAATGGTCGGCAAGAAGATGAACAGCATCTATGAGAGCAGCCGATCCCCTAACTGGCAGAAGGTCATCAACTGGACTTATGCCGAGGTGTTTATCACCGGATACCGGAAAGAGGAGTTCGGATGGCTTACGTCCGTGGTTACGGAGTCGGGGCGGCTGCGGCCGACAGGGATCATTGAACTCGGTATTCCGCCGAAAGCCAAACGTGCTTTCTATGGAGTGAGCCAGCAGCTTGTAACCGGAGAGGATAAGAACTTTGTTCATCTGGAGCCGCGGATTAGAGCGAAGGTGAAAATCCGGAACTGGACGAAGGCGGGGCTGTTGAGATCCCCCGCATTTGTTGATTTTATAATACAAAATTAAAGCTAGCCGAATATGTTGATGTCCTATTCCTGAATTTGTGTGATAATGAAATTATAACTTACACAAAATGGGAGTGTTTTTAGTGGAGTTGATTACGGGGCTCAAAGAACTTAAGAATTTAACCTTCTTTAGAGTGATGGTGATATTATTTGTAGTTGTATTCCTTTTTGGAGGAGTAAAGAGGTTGTTTCCTGAATATGTAACGAAATTAGTTTCAATAGCTAATAAACATATTATGGTGACTGGCTATCGTTAATAAACGTAATTCATTTAATGTTAGGGTTGCTAGTTATGTTAATGTTGATTATTTTGATTCTTATGGCTTTTTATGTACGTCATTATAATCTCAAACAAAGGCAACCTTATTATTTTCCTAAAACTATGAAGGCTTATGATAATATAGCTGTAAATTTATATACATTCGCTCTTCTATATTTCAATATAAGAGGTCTTGTTTATAACTTTGAATTAAAAATAGACATAAATAAAGTTTTTGATATATCTAGTATGCTCGTGTTTATATTTGGGACGTTTTTGTATGGTTTGCTATTTTTTGTACCTACTGAAGAAAAAAATGATGATACTAAAGAAGTGGAAAATAATAGTTAGATGATGGTTATAAATAATATGGTGAAGTACCCATTCAGGGTGCTTTTTCTTTTACATAAATTCTGAGGGAGGAGGTGATTCGAGTGATAAGAACGCTCCTTTCAGCGGGCATTTCGCTTAAAAGTCTTGTTGATTGCGTTTCTTTATTTCCTCAATCAAATCGTGACACTTATTGCGCATAAATTCTGTATAAGTAAGAAGTTCAGTTTCATAAGCCATGAAATTATCGTGATTGCGGTCTTCCTTTGAATACTTCTCGCTAATCGCAGACAACCCGTCAATTGTTTTAGTAATTATTGAAACAAGTTTCTTGTCTGTCTCGATTGCCTCAGGCAGATGCTTCTGTAATTGATGATTCATTTGAATTACATTTCTAAAAAGTTCTCCATATTGTAAATTCTCTGTTGTAAAATAGCCCCAGGCTGAATTTAGTTCTTGGCTCAGAATGGTTGCCAGACCGTAAGCTTTGCGATCCTTAGTCGGTTTTTCCGCCTGCCGTTGCTTACGTATTTGCCAAACAGCGATGCCGTACGCTCCAAATACGCCTAATACGCCGCCTAAAAATCCACCCAAATCAAAATCCATATATAATCCTCCAACGTGGTTAAATATCCTTAACAGCCATAATTCGACGATAGGATACAAAAACCTTCACAAAGAATTATCCAACATCAAAATTCCTTCCCGTCGCTCTTGTCATGATGAATTTGCCTTTAGCTTTTATTGAAACTTTTGCTGACGGGAAAACGTACTGATCTAAGAAAGGAGGATAACGTGGAATGGAATACATACCTAAAAAAGCACTAAAAGCAACAGTAGCGATTAGCTTTGGAATAGCTGCTGTAGTATTGATTGTCTCTTCCTTGGAGGATGGCTTCATTCACATGATCAACAGTTTGACCAACTGGAACGGTCCAACAATTGCCCCTCGGTAATGAGCAATGTCATTAAGATAAGCTCAAAGGCAAGATTGGAAATACGATGGATTCTGAAACGGCATGGGGAAGCGCCCTGTGCCGTTTGTTTTCTCATGGAGACAAGTGAAAATGCGTACAGCAAACTAAGCGGACGATATACCCGCTTTAAAAATGTTCATTGGGGCCGGTTTATGCTACTCTATAAACGAAGCTAACAGCTGATTTGTAGCGGATTTTGCGCGTATTCTGCTGTCCTGGGCGGATGGGTCGAATCGGCAAAATATTCTTACCTATCAGCGCTTCTACATTAGGCGGGGGTTCATCGTCCCGCGAGCGCAGGAAATGTCTACAAACGTGAACGGCAACCGTGAAGTTGACTTGGTATTGGTGCTGTTTATCTTTTCGGGAAATGATTACGTGCGAGGTAATCATTTCGGCGAAATTGTACATGATTAATCTTGCGAAAATCTCCTGAGCGATGGACTCTTGTCTTTTTGCGTGAAAACTCGTAAGACCTACGGTGTATTTTAATGCCCGGAATGAGGTTTCAATACCCCATCGCATGCTGTAAATGGACTTGATTTCGACGGGTGAGAACTCGTCTGCAGATAGATTGGTAATGACGGTTTCATAAGCGCCAGTAGGCAGGAGGAAACGAACAACCCGAAAGGAAATCGGGTAAAACAAGTTCTTCTGCAAATCCACAAATTCAAATGAGGAATGGGAAGGGACGAACTTGTACATTTCAGGATGAGCCTTGACCTCTTTGGTTTGTTTTTTGGTGAGTATCACTTGAGCGTCAAGATCAAATTCTCCGCTAGTGGGCAAACGCAAGCCTGAAAGAATACCATTGGAGTTCAAATCCTTTACGCGTATGACGTAGTTCCACCCTTTACGTTCAATATGCGCAAAATTGTTGTAGCTCTCATAGCCGCGATCGGCAATAACAATGACTTTTCCTTGGATGGGGGAGCGGTCCACCATATCGGCCAGTGCCCTGCCCTCATTCCACAACCTACGGGGCTGAACAATGGCATCCACGTAAAGTCTGTTGCACAAGTCATAGGCTGCGTTCAAATGCAGAAGGTTAAAGCCTTTCGTGTTCGGTTGACTTTGAAAATATGTATCCGTGTCGGCAGGGTTCGTTGCGATATGCAAATCCGAACCGTCAATGGCAAGCAATCGATATCCTCGGTAGTACTTGATATCCGTATACGATTGCGTAAATTTGTGAAATAAGGATTCCACAGCAGTTGGCAGGATTTTATTCCTCTGCTGGACAAAGGCAGACGTGGTCACGGTGTGTACGTTATAGCCCTGAGATTCCAAGAGTTCCTTATAAATGCTATTGCCGCCCATGGAGATCAGGAGCTGCATGACCGTTTCAAAGGGCAGCTTTTTCTTTCGGGTAAAATCCTTTTCAGGGTTTTTGACATAAGGTGCTGGATCGGCTGACATCTCTCGTATGAGGGATGTCAGTGTTTGTTTTAGCGCGTTCGCGTACTCATTCATTGGCAAAACCTCCTCGTTTTTCAAGGGGCTTCGCCACACATTTCTAACGACTTGTCAAGTCTTTTTATGCCATATACAAAAAAAAGAGCGTGGCTATCTTTTCGATAACCTGCTCTTTTCTTGATGTTTGGTCCTGAGCCTTAACTAAATGACATTGCGGTAATGAGGGGCTTTTTTATGCCAGGATCGATTTATTTATTTGGCCTTTTTATCCTGAGCAGCTTTCTTTTTCGCTTGTTTTACCATGATCTCGGCTATAGTACGGTGCAGGTCAGCTAGTGCCGTTGAGTTTTCGTGTTTAACAGCTATAATCTCGATCAGACCATAGGGCCCCTCCATAACATCATACAGTTCTTCATTCTCGCGAAGCACCAACTCGGAGACTTGACTCTCATAAAACTCTCTACGTCCAGCCATTAGTTCCACATCCTCTCCAGTAAAACAAACCATTCCAACTGCTCTGCATAATATATCGGCACTGTGATTCATTTTTTACATGTATTGTTGATCTAATAGCATGCGACCACTTCTGAATAAAGGAAGTCCGGGTCCTTCCAGCATCTCAGGAGCCTTGCGGGTGCGGACGACCCCGATCCGGGATCAGATTTTAATTTTAAAAGTTACTTTCCCTTTCGCTTGGCAGGTACCGATCGGAGGCGTTGAATCGTCCATATATCAAGAAAAACCGGAAGAGCTGCACTTATTGCTTCTTCTGTCCGATGAATTAATTGGCATCAGCTATAAATTCATTGGGGGTATGACTCGAATATGAAAACTGATTATTTAAAGAAGAATCAAACAGATGATCTGTCTTCGAATGGAGTAACACCGCGGTATTTGCAAATAGGAGAAAACGAGTATCTATGGGACCAAGAAAAAAATTCAATCACAAGGTTTAATGAAAAATATAAACTATGGGTAAGGGTCAACTTTGCGGGTGAGGAAGAGGATTCAGTTCTTGATGATTTGATTGACATGTTGACCAAAGAACACATCCGACAATGTCTGATAGCTCTAGGTGAAAGAGGTGATATCATTGTTGACTGAAAATCCGAAACTGATTAAGTGCTTTGAATACGGGGAACTTACTCGTGGTATATATGACGAAATGGAGACGTGGACATTCCGGTCCAGCGACTATGAGTTTATGAATATTAATTGCACTTTATATGAAGCGCTTGATGACTTATCTATGGAAGGGTGGGATTTGGTTTGTAAGGACGATCTCGGATACATATTAAGAAAGCCCACGGAGAAGGAAGAGCCACAGCCTTATGAAGGTGAAGAAGACGATTGAAATAAACCAAGCCGCTCATTTTTCTCTTGAGTGGCTTTATTTTATCGTCCATGATTTTGCGACAGTTATCAATAAGTTGGTGCCCAATCGGTACCCAATTAGTAATTCGGACATAAAAAAAGAACTAAATCCCTGTAATAGACATTGCCGTTACAGGGATTTAGTTCGGGAGCCACCGAAGTGACTCCCTCATGGGAGAGGAGAAACCGGACGAAGAGCTTATGGGGAAACGTAAGTCTTCTCCGCGGTTGTCTACGACATTCATTGATGTCGATATTTCAAGGATGCCCGGCTGGTGCAGAAATATACCTTGCTCTGAAAAAAAGTTGGGAGCTGTTACGTTTCATTTTTCATATATGGGATGATTGTGTTACGATAATCACTGTCCATGACGTTGTCTGGGCATCTAATTTATAGATAATGAAACGGGTGAATGAAGCAGTGAGAGTAGTATCCGGAAGTGCAAAAGGCCGGCCGCTCAAAAGCGTGCCGGGTACAAGCACCCGTCCGACGACGGATAAAGTGAAAGAATCCATATTCAGTATGATCGGCCCTTACTTTGAGGGAGGAATCGCGCTTGACCTGTTCGCAGGCACGGGAGGCCTTGGCATTGAGGCGTTAAGCCGGGGGATGGATCGTGCTGTTTTTGTTGATGTGGAACCGAAAAGCATCAGCACGATCAAGGATAATTTGAAAGCGGCCCGGCTTGAGGAAAGCGGAGAGGTATATCGCAACGATGCGGCACGGGCGCTTAAAGCGCTTGAAAAGCGAGGCTATGGCTTCGATCTGGTCTTCTTGGACCCGCCGTACAGGTTCAAGAACGGCGATGAACTGATGCTGGATATGGCCGAGCGAGGGCTGCTGCAGGATTCAGCCCTGGTGGTATTGGAATACGAATCAAGTTACAATTATGCTGAGGAATTTGGCGATTTTCATTGTATCCGAACCGCGAAATACGGAGAAACCGCCATATCGATATATCGTTATGACACAGCGCAAGATCAAGCGACGGAGCTTGATGAGGAGGAATTACACGATGACAAATGAGAATACTAGTACATACCGCGTTGCCGTATATCCGGGAAGTTTTGATCCGGTCACCATGGGACACATGGACATCATCACACGTGCTTCGAAGCAGTTTGATCTGCTGATCGTGGCCGTACTCAATAATTTAAGCAAGAACCCGCTCTTCACGGTGGACGAGCGTAAGGACCTTCTGAGACAGGCGACCGCGCATCTGCCGAATGTGGAAATCGACAGCTTCCGCGACCTTTTGGCGAACTATATCCGTCAGAAGAACGCCCAGGTCATCGTACGCGGGATCCGGACCGTGACCGACTTTGAATATGAGCTTCAGCTGGCATCCACCAACCATAAGCTGAATCCGGATGCGGAGACCATCTTTATGATGACGCATCCGAAATATTCGTTCTTGAGTTCCAGTCTTGTGAAGGAAATCGCGCATTTTAACGGCGACACTACAGATTTGGTCAGCCCCGAGGTCGATGCGGCGTTGCGCCGCAAATTCAGCGGGGATCACGCCCGATAAAACGGGAGCACAGCCAGAAAGCCGCTATTAATAACAAGCAGATCGTACCTTGAACCTGCAGGAAAGAAGGCAGTCCGCTCCAAAAATTGAAGAATTGTTCCGTATCGGCATGATCGATCGGTTCCGTTCGGAATGCCGGCACGATCCCCGCGGAAAGGGTGCTGACCGGTTTCCATATGGCCAATGTAATGACAAAGGCGAGTATCGAATGCAGGAATCGCTTTGCCATAAAGTAACGCCAGGAGAGACCGGCTTCCCGCATCAGCGACAGGCTTTGCAGATGGGCGCTGATTCCGCTCCATGCCAGTGCGGCGGACAGGACTGCCAGCTGCAGAGCCCCTGCTTGAAACACCGAGGAGCTGATCGATTGGGCGGCCAGATGGGCTTCCAATATCCCTGGCACAAGATAGGATGGAAGCTGGGGCAGCAGCTGGCCGGTCAATACTCTAGTAAGAACGGCGAAGAACAAGATAAAGCCGCCCGTCATCATTAAGGTCTGCACCGAACGGGTAACGGATTCGCCAAGGAGTTTGCCGAAGCTTCGCCCATCCCGTCGATGGGCGTCCAGCGCGGCGGAGGCTGCCCGTCGAAGAATCGGGCGCTTCGCCCATTCGTTCACCCGGTCATTATCGACGGGTGCGCCCTGCTTCCCGGCTTCTGCAGAGGGCGATTTGCTGAATAGGCTGAATGTCCATGCGGCCAGCAGGCCGGATATCCAGTGGACGATCAGCAGCAGATAACCGGCTTCCGGTTTATGCAGCAGGCCGGTTCCGATGACAACGAGGATGGTCATCGGATTGCAAAAATGGGCCAAAGCGGCAAGCCTGCCGGCGTCAACGGCACGGAGCTCGCCTTGTTTGTGCATGCCGGCCGCGGCCTGAGCGCCTGCCGGGAACCCGGCTGTCATTCCTGTTATAAGAACCCAGCCGCCAGTACCGGGGAGTTTGAATATTTTTTTCATCATAGGGTCCAGCAGTACGCCAACCCCGTGGGCCCAGCCGTAAGCGATGAGTATTTCCACCAGCACGAGAAAAGGCAGCAAAGATGGAAATACGATATTCCACCACAGCTTGAGTGCTTGCAGGGTGGCTTGGAAGGCGGGTTCGGGCGCGCTGACGACGGCCAGTACAAGCAGGAACGCGGCGGCACCGAGAAGAATGGTGTTCCACAGTCCGTTGGATGACTTGACGGCGTTGTCTTTATTCATAAGGAATCTCCTTTCGGCGTAAACATGGCTAGTACAACTTTATGCAGAGGAGACAACCGTCAGACCAAACTTGGTGGAAGGCTGGATATATGAGGCGGAGGGAAGGAAAACCATGAAGAAGTCCGTAAAACCGAATGGCTTAAAAATTGCGCTGTATTTGTTGCTGGTCGGGGTCATGCTGTACGTTGTCGTTTATATGCCGACCCCTTATCTTGTATACCAGCCCGGGAGTGCCGAAGAGGTTCGTCCCATGATCAATGTCGAGAAGGGCGATCCGGCGGAAGAGGGTACGTTCATGATGACTACCGTGTCGGCAAGCTATGCCAATATGGCTTTGTTAATGCTGTCCGCGTTTAATCCTAATGCAGAGGTCGTGAAGAAGGCCGAAAAAATGGGCGATCAGAGCAAGGACGAGTATGCGGCCACGCAAGTGTATTATATGAATTCTTCACAGTCTTCCGCGATGGAAGCCGCTTATCAGGAGGCCGGAATCGATTACAGCATCGAGCCCGCTTACGTCTTCGTGATGTCGATCTCCGAGAATTCGGCCAATGCCGAGCATTTTCGGCCTGGCGATAAATTGATCAAGATCGATGGTCAGCCTGCAGAGGATAATGAAAAGATCGCCAGCCTGTTAAGCGGGAAAAGCATCGGAGAAGAGGTTTCCGTGGAGCTTGAACGCAAGGGGAAAACCGTGAAGGAACAGGTGAAGCTTGTAAGTATAAAGGATGAGAAGACCGGCGCGGAGCGTCCGGGATTAGGCGTCATGATTGCCACGATGCAGAACGTGGAGCCGGCTGATCCCGATCACACCATTCACTTTGCGAATACCAACATCGGAGGACCGTCAGCCGGACTGATCTTCACCCTTGAGATTTATAATCAGCTTACCGAAGGGGATTTAAGCAAGGGTTACCGGGTAGCCGGAACGGGTACCATCGATAAATCAGGCGCCGTAGGCCCTATTGGCGGCGTGAAGCACAAGATCGTGGCTGCCGACCGGAAGGAAGCCGATATCTTTTTTGTGCCTCAAAAAAATTACGATGAGGCCAAAAAGCGCGCGGACCGGATCAAAACGGATATGAAGCTGATCCCGGTCGATGACCTGCAGGATGCCGTGGATTATTTGGAGGAGCTGCCGCCTAAGGGGTGAGCGGCGGCAGCAGGTAATCGCTGTAGTAGTTTCCGATTTGGGGCCTAGGTTGCCCGTTAGCATAGACGGCGGCTGCCGCCAGGTCACGCTCCAGCTGAGGATGCTCCAGCTTAGCCGGCTGATGAATGACGGGGAGTGAAGCGCTTCGCTTCATTCGTTTCAGCAGCGAACGCCCCGTCTCGCTGAAGCCGAGGACCCGGATATATCCCGGACCTTTGGCGAGCTCTTCACGATTCATCGATGCCTTGTCATGATTCAGCATGATGTGCATCAGCATGCGTTGAAGCTTGGTACGCGTATAGCGCTTGGTCTTCAAGGCTTCCAGAAGGGCGTCAACCGTCGGCTGTTCCAGCTGCGATAGCGAGCGCTGAACACGATGCTCCAAGCCCTCGGTTACTTCGAGGAAGCTTTCAAGCTGAGCGGGTGTATGCGTGAGCAGGGCTTGGAACAGCGGCTGGCGAAACTGCTCCCAATGGACCGGAGCTAGTCCGCTCTTGATTTCCCGTTCCATGATGTCGTACGTGAATTCCGGCATATAGGGTCTGGCCGCTTCCAAGCCTTGTGACAGAATAATGTTCCGGATGGCGGTTGCGCTGGCAATGGATGACGTTCCCGGCAGCGGATCGTGGTAATGTGCGCTTACTCTTGGAATGGTATAGGGCGTAATGCGGCTGCCGAGGCGCTGGAGTGCGATCAGATAGTGCAGCCCCAGGGAGTTGTTCGGCTGCGTGAGCAGCTCTTGCAGCTCTGTCGTTGCCGTTGCAGGACCGGATTCACCGAAAAGGACAGCGGCGGCAGCGCCGTAGGCAGATGGGAAGTTCATGCCTTCCCGAAGGCGCTTTTCGATTTCGGATCGAAGCTCGCCGGATTCGTTTGCGAGCGAACGGGACAACGGCAGGATTTGCTCCAGCGTCCCGCTTTCGGATCCGAAGGAAAGGCAGTCCACGACCCCCGTAGCTTCCAGAATGGCTACCGCACCGAACGCGAACCATTCCGCAGGCTGCACGGCATAGGTTACCGGCAGCTCGAGGCACAGGTCAACGCCCATGGCAAGGGCCATTTCCGCCCGAGCGCGCTTGCTAGCGATGGCAGGTTCGCCTCGCTGGAGAAACGGACCGCTCATCACCGCGACGACGGCATCTGCCCCCGAAACTTCTTTGGAACTGCGATAATGCAGTACATGACCGTTATGTAAGGGATTATATTCAACGACTATGCCAACCGTTTTCATTCGTTTCAACTCCTTGATTAGAATATAACATAATTGCATGACGTTCCTGCAACCATAAGCCCCCCTCCCGGGAGTGTTATAATTCTGGTAGTATGAAGAGAAATATCGGGTAACAATATAGAGGTTGTTAGGGTTATCCTGTTGACAAAACTCTCTGGGAATCGGTATAATAATCTTTGTTTGTTTGGAGTGATGGATATGCTAATTCAATTTCGTAAATTGACAACCAGCGATCAACCGTTACAGTTCCATCAAACCGTGGATGTAAGCAATGCCATTAAGGACCGGAAGGATATTGTTGCGGTTAAGCCATTAGACGTGGATTTGAAAGCAACTCCGTCGGTTACCGGTTCGGTGGATGTTCGCGGACGATTGCAAGGCGAGCTGGAGATGAATTGCTCCCGCTGCCTGAAGCCGATCAGCGAGCACGTGCACATCCCTTTTCATGAAGTGTTCCAGCCGGTGGAAGATCCTGAATCTGTGGTTCAGGATGAGGATGACGATACTACATACGTGCAGGGTGAGAGTGTGGATCTCACTCCCTATGTAGAAGAAGCATTTCTGCTCCACCTGCCGCTAGCTCCGGTTTGCAAAGCCGACTGCAAGGGACTCTGCCCGAATTGCGGCAAGGACCTGAATGAAGGCGCCTGCGACTGCGATACGGAAGTGATCGATCCTAGGCTAGCCGGACTGAAGGACTTCTTTAAATGATGATGGATATGGCACCCGTGTTCAGCGGGTTGAATTGATAAGGAGGTGGGAACATGGCAGTACCTCAACGTAGAACGTCCAAAACACGTCGTGACAAGCGTCGTACTCATTTTAAGCTGGCTGTGCCAGGCATGGTGAAATGCGAGCAATGTGGTGAATTGAAGCTTGCTCATCGCGTATGTAAAGTGTGCGGAACGTATAAAGCAAGAGAGATCATCAAACAATAGTTTCTAAATAAGTAGTACTTCATCTTTGGTGAGGTGCTATTTTTTTTGTCTCAAGTCCCTCTTTCTTTTTAACGTGACATGATTTATACTTAACATTAGTACCAGGTTCTAATATTTGCGACTAATTTACATATAAGTATGTTTGAAGATTGGCGGCTACCATAGCGGCAGAAGGAGTTGTTTCGTCATCGATCGTTTATCCAAGAAAGACCGTCACCAGCGGCTGATTCAGCTGATCGACGAGAATCCCTTTGTTACGGACCGCGAGTTGACTCGCCAGCTTAAAGTAAGCATTCAAACGATACGCCTTGACCGTATGGAACTGGGCATCCCGGAGCTCCGTGAGCGAATGAAGCAGATGGCGGAGCATTCCTATGACCAGGTTCGTTCCTTGTCGCTTGAAGAGGTGATCGGGGATGTCGTTGACCTGCAGTTGGACAAGAGCGGAATATCGATATTTGAAATCCGTGAGGAACATGTTTTCAGCAAAACGCGGATTGCCCGCGGACATTATGTGTTCGCTCAGGCCAATTCGCTTGCCATTGCCGTGATCAATGAAGAAATCGCTTTGACGTCTTCAGCGGATATACGGTTTTTGAGACAGGTGCGCCTCGGCGAGAAATGCATTGCCAAAGCCTACGTCAGGTCCATTGCCGGCCAGAAGGGGAAGGCCAAGGTGGAAGTGTTTACTTATGTCGCTGATGAAATGGTGTTTCAGGGAAATTTCGTAATCTACCGATCTGCAGGAGAATGACATAAGTGAAGGGGGAAATTTGGCATGAGAATTGTGGTTGATGCGATGGGCGGGGACAATGCCCCCCAGAGCAACGTCGACGGCGCGCTGATTGCCGCACGGGAATGGAGCGACACCGAGATCATCCTCGTCGGGGATGAGGCCCGGATTGGAGCCCTTCTGAAGGACAAGCCGTCCAATCTGAAGGTGGTTCATGCGAGCGAAGTCATCGAAGCGGAGGATGAGCCCGTTAAGGCCGTGCGCCGGAAGAAGGATGCGTCGATGGTCGTGGCGGGACGGATGATTCGGGAAGGCGAAGCGGATGCCATGATCTCGGCGGGCAACACGGGAGCGCTCATGACGACCGGATTGCTCGTCGTGGGCAGGATGAAAGGGATTGAGCGCCCCGCGCTGGCCCCTATGATTCCGACGCTCGACGGCAAGGGGATGCTCGCCTTGGACCTCGGAGCGAATATGGACTCGAAGCCGGAGCATTTACAGCAGTATGCGCTGATGGGCAGCCTGTATCGCGAGAAAGTGCACGGTATCGCAAAACCTCGCGTCGGGCTGTTAAATGTCGGCACCGAGCCGGGCAAGGGCAATGAATTGACGAAGCACGCATACCCGTTGCTTGAGGAATTGCCTATTCATTTTGTTGGCAATGTGGAGTCGCGCGATGTCATGAACGGCGTTTGCGACGTGCTCGTTTGCGACGGGTTCTCGGGCAATATTCTGTTAAAATCGATTGAAGGAACAGCCGGTGCACTCTTTTCGCTGTTGAAGGAGCAGTTCGGCAAGTCCCTTAAGACCAAGATGGCGGCCGCGTTGATGATGCCGGAGCTTCGCAGCTTGAAATCGACGCTCGATTATAAGGAGCACGGCGGTGCGCCGCTGCTTGGTCTGGGCGGCCTGGTTGTCAAGAGCCACGGTTCGTCGGATGCGAACGCCATCAAGAATGGGGTTCGTCAAGCGCGTACGGCGCTGCAGAACCGGTTGGTAGAGAGTATTTCGAATGAAATCAGCGGGAAGTGAGTGAGGAAATGAACAATTTGCGTCCGGTCGGTATTATTGGCACAGGCAAATACGTGCCTGAAAAGATTTTATCCAATAGCGATTTAGAGAAAATGGTAGATACTAGCGACGAATGGATCGTCTCGATGACGGGGATCCGCGAGCGGCATATTGCCGCGCCGAACGAAGCGACTTCGGATTTGGCTTATCACGCTGCTGTGAATGCGTTGAAATCCGCCGGCATGCAGGCTGAGGATCTGGAATTGATTATTGTGGCGACCATTACGCCGGATATGTTCTTTCCATCGACCGCTTGTTTGCTCCAGGATCGGCTTGGAGCCAAGAAAGCAGCGGCATTTGACCTGTCCGCGGCCTGCTCGGGATTTGTATACGGCCTGGCCACTGCCACCAACTTCGTGAAAACGGGCATGTACAACAACGCCCTGGTCATCGGGGTGGACTGCTTGTCCCGGATTACCGACTATACCGACCGCAACACCTGCGTCCTGTTCGGTGACGGCGCCGGAGCGGCGATCGTCGGCGAAGTGCCGGAAGGCCGCGGCTTCCAGGCGTTTGATCTGGGCGCGGAAGGCGCGGGCGGGGCCCATCTGTATATCGAGGCAGGCGGCTCGAGATTGCCGGCGTCCGCTGAAACGATTAACACCAACAAACACTACATTTACATGAACGGCCGCGAAGTGTTCAAGTTTGCGGTGCGGGTCATGGGCACTGCCACGGAAGCCGTCTTATCCAAAGCAGGCATCGACAAAAAAGATATTGATTTATTCGTTCCTCATCAAGCGAACATCCGGATTATCAAGTCGGCCATGGAGCGATTGGAGCTTCCGGAAGAGAAGGTCGTCATCAATGTTGACAAGTATGCCAACACCTCGGCCGCTTCCGTGCCGCTGGCGCTCGTGGAAGCCCAGGAGTCCGGCCGCCTGAAAGAAGGGGACAAGGTGCTGATGGTTGGTTTTGGCGGCGGATTGACATGGGGTTCCTCCGTACTCATCTGGTAAACCGAATGGATTTAACAGGACTAGTGAAAGAAGAGAAGGGAGCCAACGATTTTGGGTAAAACAGCATTTATATTTCCGGGTCAGGGCGCTCAGTCCGTCGGAATGGGAAAAGACGCCTATGATGCGGTTCCTTCCGCACGCGATTTATTTATAACCGCGGATGCTCAGCTTGGATTTCCGCTCAGCTCCATTATTTTTAATGGCCCTGATGAAGATTTGAAGCAAACCGTCAACACGCAGCCGGCTCTGCTCGCAACCAGCATGGCTTATCTGGAAGCCGTTCGCGGCAAAGGAATCGTGCCGGATTACGTTGCTGGCCATTCCCTGGGCGAGTACAGTGCGCTTGTGTGCGCCGGCGTGCTCTCGTTCGAAGAAGCCGTGTCGATCGTTAGAGCACGCGGCGAATACATGGAAGCTGCCGTTCCCGGAGGACAAGGCGCCATGGCAGCCGTTCTCGGCGCAGACCGGGAGGCCCTGGCCGAGCTGTGCAAGGGCATTTCGGCAGAGGGGCATGTCGTAGAGCTTGCGAACATGAACTGCCCGGGGCAAATCGTCATCTCCGGTTCGGCTCAAGGCGTTGCAGCTGCTGCAGAAAGAGTCAAGGAAGCCGGCGGCAAGCGGGCTATCCCGCTGGAAGTCAGCGGCCCCTTCCATTCTTCCTTAATGAAGGAGGCGGCTGAGCGTCTGGCCGGCAAACTGGAGCAGGCTTCATTCAACGCACCTTCCGTACCGGTGGTTGCCAACGTGACGGCGCGTCCGGTGGAAGATGCGGCTGCCATCCGCGGTTTGCTGGTGGAGCAGGTCTATTCCCCTGTGCTGTGGCATGACAGCGTGGAGTGGATGATCGCTCAAGGCGTGGACACCTTCGTTGAGATTGGTCCCGGCAGCGTTCTCAGCGGTTTGATCAAGAAAATTGATAAATCCGTCAAAGTCATGAATGTGAATAGTCTGGAGAGCGTCAATAATTTGGAGACGGTTGTTTAAACAGCTTTTGATGCCAACCGGATCACTCTGGAAAGGAGGAACAGGTATGAGTGAAGCTCTAAAAGGACAGACTGCGCTTGTTACGGGTGCTTCCCGAGGAATCGGCCGGAGCATTGCCCTCGCACTTGCCGATCTGGGCGCGAACGTTGCTGTCAATTATGCAGGAAGCGAAGCGGCCGCAACCGAGGTTGTGGAGGCGATACGCGCAAAGGGCGTTTCGGCGATCGCGGTTAAATCCAACGTCGGACGGACCGAGGAAGCCGATGCGATGGTTAAGCAGGTGTTAGAGACTTTTGGTCGAATTGATATCTTGGTGAATAATGCGGGGATTACTAGAGATAATCTAATCATGCGCATGAAGGAAGAGGAGTTCGATCAGGTGATCGAAACGAATCTGAAAGGGGTATTCAATTGCCTCAAAGCGGTGACGCGTCCCATGATGAAGCAGCGCTATGGACGCATTATCAACATATCCTCCGTTGTCGGAGCGCTTGGCAATCCGGGACAGGCCAATTATGTCGCGGCCAAAGCCGGCGTCATCGGTCTGACCAAATCAGCCGCGAGGGAGCTGGCTTCCCGTGGCATTACGGTAAATGCGGTAGCGCCAGGATTTATCGATACCGACATGACCCGTGAACTTCCCGAGGACATGCGCGAAGGCCTGCTTGGCGGAATTCCGCTGGCCCGTCTTGGCCAGCCGGAAGAGATTGCCGGCGTGGTGACTTTTCTAGCATCTTCCAGCGCGTCTTATATGACTGGACAGGTGCTGCATGTGGATGGCGGCATGTACATGTAGAGCCGCTGCTGTTCCGGCGCTTGACGCGCCGGGCGCTAAATCGTTTTCAAATGCCTTCTATGGCAATTTGAAGTCATATCTCGTATAATGACCAAGAGGAGGTGAGCCGGATGTCCGATGTATTGGAACGCGTAAAACGCATCGTTATCGACCGCCTGGGTGTTGACGAAGCCGACGTAACATTAGAAGCATCTTTCAAAGACGACCTTGGAGCTGATTCTCTCGATGTAGTTGAATTGGTGATGGAGTTGGAAGATGAGTTTGATATGGAGATCTCTGATGAAGATGCGGAGAAAATTACGACCGTAGGTGAAGTTGTAAACTACATACAATCTCATACCTAAGTCATTACAGTTAAGTCCCGTTCTTTAGCAAGGCGGGACTTCTCCACATTCAATCAAAGCTTTAGTTCTAACAAGTGATAGATTATTACTGCCTTGGTTCATCTTGAGTCCTTGCGGTTTCATAGATGGACGGGCAGTCCACATAGAGGTGAGTCTGTTTGAAACAAAGAGTCGTTGTAACAGGAATGGGAGTCATGACCTCGCTTGGTCAAGATCTTGATACATTCTGGAACAGTTTGATGGAAGGCAAGTCCGGCGTATCCCGAATCGAAGCGTTTGACGTGAGTGATTACACCACGCAGATCGCTGCGTCCATGAAGGATTTCAACCCGGAGGATTACATGGACCGCAAGGAAGCCCGCAAGATGGACCGATTTGTGCAGCTAGCTGTGGCGGCTGGTTCGAAGGCGCTGGAGGACAGCGGTCTTGATATCGGCGTAAATGCCGATGCAGAGCGGGTCGGCGTTTCCATCGGATCGGGTATCGGCGGTTTGGGAACCTGGGAGGATCAGCATAACATCCTGCTGGAAAAAGGCCCGAAACGTGTAAGCCCCTTCTTTATTCCGATGATGATCGCCAACATGGCCTCAGGCCAAATGTCCATCAATCTGGGAGCCAAAGGGCCGAACACCACCCAAGTGACGGCTTGTGCTACCGGAACGCATTCGATCGGCGATTCCTATCGCCTGATTCAGCGCGGCGATGCCGACGTCATGATCTGCGGCGGGGCGGAGGCGACCATTCGTCCGACGGGGATGGCTGGTTTCTGCGCTATGCGCGCAATGTCGACCCGCAATGACGAGCCGGAGAAGGCCAGCCGGCCATTCGATACCGGCCGCGACGGTTTTGTCATGGGTGAAGGCGCCGGCGTGCTCGTCATCGAATCCCTTGAGCACGCGTTGAAACGCGGAGCCAAGATCTACGCCGAGGTGGTTGGTTACGGCCTTAGCGCCGATGCCCATCACATTACCGAGCCGGATCCGGACGGGGCAGCCCGCTGCATGAAGATGGCGATCCGCGACGCAGGCATTGCGCCGGAAGACGTGGATTACATTAATGCTCACGGGACTTCAACGCCGGTGGGTGACCGCTCGGAAACGAAGGCCGTAAAGATGGCTCTTGGCGACCATGCATACAAAGTGGCCGTGAGCTCGACCAAGTCGATGACAGGTCATTTGCTTGGGGCCGCCGGCGGTGTCGAGGCGGTTATCTGCGGATTGAGCTTGAAGAACCAGACCATTGCACCGACGATTAACCTGGAGGATCAGGATCCGGAGTGCGATCTGGATTACGTGCCGAATCACCCGCGTAAAGCCGATTTGGATGTCGTGATGTCCAATTCGTTCGGGTTTGGCGGGCATAATGCCACGATTATCCTGAAAAAATACGCCGAGTAAGGGGACAGTGTGTTGAGTGGAGATCTGAAGCAGTTACAGCATAAACTTCAAATCCAGTTTCGCAATGCAATGCTGCTGAAGCAGGCCTTTACCCACGCATCTTATGTAAACGAGCATCGCTTCAGTCAGAGCCAGGACAACGAGCGACTTGAATTTCTCGGAGACGCCGTTCTGGAACTGACGGTCAGCGAATTCTTGTACAACCTTTTTCCGGACCGTCCGGAAGGCGAATTAACCAAGCTGCGGGCCGCTATCGTATGCGAGCCCTCCCTGGTGCAATTTGCTGTAAGTCTGGACTTTGGACGATACGTTCTGCTAGGCAAAGGAGAGGAAATGACGGGCGGTCGAACCCGCCCGGCTCTTCTTGCGGACGTATTCGAATCATTTGTGGGGGCGCTTTATCTGGATCAGGGATTGGAAGCGGTTCGCCGGTTTTTGAGCGACCACGTCTTCCCTACGGTGACCGTCAACGGTCGACCGCAGATGAGCGATTATAAGACCGAGCTTCAGGAACTGACCCAGCATCACGGCATGGGCGCACTGGAATATCGTATCGTAGAAGAGCGAGGACCGGCGCATGAGCGGGAGTTTGTCTCGGAGGTATACATGGGAAGCGAATGTCTTGGACGCGGAAGCGGCAGATCCAAGAAAGAAGCCGAGCAGCAGGCAGCGGCGGTAGCCTTAAAGCAGCTGAAACGTGCGGATGCCTAAAGCTTCGCTGATGTGATGACAAACAAAGAGCAAAGAGCAGTCAAGCGGATAACCGGACCCGGATAGGATGACTGTTTTTTGCTCTTTTCGTTGTCTGTCTTTTGTTAAAGGGGACAGCTGCTTATAACGTTGATGGGCCTCGTCCAAAGACGGCGGTGAAGCCGATTCTACTTGTGGTACAATAGCAGGAGAGGTGATAGTTCGAATATGTTTTTGAAACGGATCGAGTTAGCAGGATTTAAATCGTTTGCCGACAAGACGGAGATGGAGTTTGTCCGGGGAATCACGGCCGTTGTAGGTCCGAATGGCAGCGGCAAGAGCAATATTTCCGACGGGATCCGCTGGGTGCTTGGCGAGCAAAGCGCTAAATCCCTCCGCGGAGGCAAGATGGAGGACATTATCTTTGCCGGAAGCGATGCGCGTAAAGCGGTCAATTATGGGGAGGTTTCCCTTACGCTGGACAATGAGGACCATGTGCTGCCGCTGGATTTTAACGAGGTGACCGTAACCAGACGGGTGCACCGCAGCGGGGACAGCGAGTATTTCATTAACAGGCAGTCCTGCCGGTTGAAGGATATTACGGAGCTGTTCATGGACACCGGGATCGGCAAAGAAGCCTATTCCATCATTGGACAAGGCCGCATTGAGGAAATTCTGAGTACACGATCAGAAGATCGCCGGGGGATTTTTGAGGAAGCTTCCGGGATCGTTAAATATAAGTCTCGTAAAAAAGAGTCTGTGCGCAAGCTGGATGAAACGGAGCAAAATCTGCTTCGCATCCATGATTTGGTCACCGAGCTGGAGGATCAGATCGGACCGCTCAAAGAGCAGTCCGAGAAGGCGATTCGCTACAAGGAGCTCCGGGAGGAGCTGAAGCACAAGGAAATTTCGCTGTATGTGTATCAGATCGAACAGATACATACCTCATGGAGCGAGGCTAATGCCAAGCTTGAACAGCTGAAGGAAGAGCAGCTTGCCTTATCCACCGTAGTATCCGCGCATGATGCCAAGCTGGAGAGTGACCGATCGGCCCTTCGCCAGCTGGAGCAGGAAGTTGAGGATCTGCAAAGTCAGCTGCTTCAATTCAGTGAGCTGTTCGAGAAGAGCGAGGGTTATGGCGAGGTGCTCAAGGAACGCCGCCGCAACCTGGAACGTACGCGCGAGCAGCTGGAAGAAAGCTTGCACTCGGGCGATCATCGTCTGGAAGAGCGTGTAGGCGAGCTCGCGAGAATGAAGAGCAAGCTGCAGGATCTGCAGCAGGAGCTTACCCTGGTTCGGGATCAGCTGTCGGCAGAAGAAGCGAAGCTGGTTGGCGTAACCGGCGGTATCAGCCAGCAGCAGGAAGAGAGCTTGAAGGGGAATTTGCTGGAGCTTATGAACCAAATGGCGCAGGCGCGGAATGAAATCCGGTATGCGGACCAGCAGCAGGAAGCGCTCGACCGGCGGATGAACCGGGCGCAGGAGGAATCCGGCAAATGGGAAGCCTTGAAAGAAGATCTGCTTCGTCGCAAAGATAGCATCGATCGAAGCATTGAACGTTTCGGCAAAGAAATTGCGGACCTTCGCAGCGGTTACATCAGCGAAAGCGAGCGGTATCAGTCCCTGCAGAAACTGCAGGAGGAGACGCAGGGAGCCCTTCGGAAATGGGAGCAGAAGCGGGAAGCGCAAATATCCCGTCGCGATACCATGAAAGAGCTTCAGGACGATTTTGACGGATTTATGCTGGGCGTTAAGGAAGTGCTGAAGGCTTCGCGCAAATCCGTGCTCCATGGCGTCCATGGTGCGGTGGCCGAGCTTATTCGCGTGCCGGAAAAGCTAGAGCTTGCGATGGAGACCGCCCTTGGCGCGTCGGTTCAGCATATCGTCATGGAGAACGAATCCGTATCGAGGCAGGCGATTTCCTTCCTGAAACAGCGCCAGTTAGGCCGTGCGACATTTCTGCCTTTGGACGTTATTCGTCCAAGGAACGTATCGGCATCCGACCGGCACTTGGCGGAAGGGGAGGCCGGGTTCGTAGGGTTTGGCTCCGAGCTGGTGAAGTATGATTCCAGATACAGCAACATCGTCGGCAGTCTGCTTGGCAATGTCGTTATCGCCGAGACCCTGGAGCAAGCGAATAAAATCGCGGCGCGATTCTCCTATCGATTCCGCGTTGTCACCCTAGAGGGAGACGTCGTCAATGCAGGCGGCTCCATGACAGGCGGCAGTCAGCATAAAAAGACAAGCAGCCTGCTGGGACGCAAACGGCAGCTGGAGCAGCTCGATCAGGAAATTTCGGAAACCGAGAAGCAGCTGGAGAAGCTCCAGCAGGGCATTGAAGGCGTTCGGAATCAAATGGTTGAATCTCAAGATAAGCTGGACGAGCTTCGCAAAGCCGGAGACGACAAACGGATCGAGGAACAGCAGGCTGCGGGCGACCGCAAGCAGCTTGAGCATGAGCTGCGGCACGTCCTCGAGCAAGCCGAGCTGGCAGGCGAAGAGAAGAGCAGTCAAGAGAAGGAAGCCAAGGAAATTCAGCAAAGCCGTGAACGCGCGCAGAAGCTGCTGTCTGAGCTGGAGGAAGAAGAGAAGTCCACCCATCTGGCCATCCAAGCGGCAGAGTTTGCCCGAAAAGCAAATGAATCGGCCAAGGAAGAGCTTCAGAGCCAGCTGACAACCCTCAAGGTTCGCGAAGGAAAGCTGGATCAGGAAACCTTCTCGCTTGAGGAGCAGCTGAAACGCCTGCAATCGGATGTTGACAACCATGAGAAGGAACAGAAGCAGAACCGCACGATGCTGGCCTCCGTTCAAGCGGACCTAAGTCAGAACGAAAGCGAGAGCGTCAAGCAGATCGAGGATCTGAACCAGTACAAGCTGAAGAAGGAAGAAGCCACGCAGCAGCTCGAATTCAAACGGGCGGCACGCAGCGCGCTAAGCCGGAAGCTGGAGCTGGAAGAGAGCGAAACCAAGGAACAGCGCACCCAGCTGCGGTCCGTGGATGATCAGCTGCGCCAGACCGAGATTGGGGTAAACCGGCTCGATGTCGAGCTTGAAAATATATTGAAGAAGTTAAGCGAGGACTATGAGCTGAGCTACGAGCTTGCCAAGCAGCGGTATCCGATTCCGGAAGACATCACGGCCGCTCAGAACGAAGTTCGTGATTTGAAACGGTCCATCACTTCCCTGGGGGACGTCAATCTCGGGGCCATTGAAGAATACCAGCGCGTCAATGAGAGATACCTCTTCCTGAGCGAGCAGAAGGCGGACCTGGTAGAAGCGAAAACGACGCTCTACCAAGTCATTAAGGAAATGGACGATGAAATGTCCAAGCGCTTCAAGCAGACCTTCGATGCCATCCGGCGCGAGTTCGGCACGGTGTTTACGAAGCTGTTCGGAGGAGGACGAGCCGACCTGATCCTGATCGATCCGGAACGATTGCTTGAGACGGGGATCGATATCGTCGCCCAGCCTCCAGGCAAGAAGCTGCAGAATCTGCAGCTGCTCTCCGGCGGAGAACGTGCATTAACGGCTATGGCGCTGCTGTTTGCCATTTTGCAGGTGAAGCCGGTTCCGTTCTGCGTGCTTGATGAAGTCGAAGCGGCGCTAGATGAAGCGAACGTGGTACGATTTGCCCAGTATCTGCGCGAATTCTCTGAACAAACGCAGTTTATTGTGGTCACCCACCGCAAAGGAACGATGGAAGAGGCGGACGTGCTGTACGGCGTCACGATGGAGGAAGGCGGCGTGTCGAAGCTGGTATCCGTCAAGCTTGAGAATGAGGAAGCGGAGATTGCCTAATTTAACATAACGACATGGAGGGTACGTATGAGCTTTTTTAAGAGGTTAAAAGAGAGCATTTCCAGCAAAACGGAAAACGTAACAAAACAGTTCCGCGACGGATTGGAGAAAACCCGGAAGGGGTTTATCGAGAAAGTATCGGACCTGGTGATTCGCCGGAAAAAGATCGATGAGGAGTTCTACGAGGAATTGGAAGAGATTCTGATTGGCGCTGACGTCGGCGTCAATACGGTGATGGATCTGATGGACGATCTTCGTGCCGAGGTGAAAAAACGGCGGATCGAGGACGCTGCCGATTTGCAGCCGGTATTGTCCGAGAAGCTGATGGGACTTCTCCGTGATGACAGCAGCAACGAGCTGCGGGAGAATCCGGACGGGATTACGGTCATCTTGTTCGTGGGCGTTAACGGAGTCGGCAAAACAACAACGATTGGCAAGCTGGCGCATCGTTACAAGCAGGAGGGCAAGAAGGTTTTGCTCGCAGCGGGAGACACCTTCCGGGCCGGTGCGATCGAGCAGCTGGAGGTATGGGGAGAGCGGGTTGGCGTAGAAGTCATTAAACAGCAGCCCGGCTCAGACCCGGCAGCCGTCATGTTTGATGCGGTTCAAGCCGCCAAGCAGCGGCAGGCGGATGTCCTGCTCTGCGATACGGCGGGACGCCTTCAGAACAAAACGAATCTGATGGAAGAGCTGAACAAAATCTTCCGCGTCATTCAACGCGAAATTCCAAGTGCCCCGCACGAGGTGCTGATGGTCCTTGACGCGACGACGGGACAGAATGCGCTGAGCCAGGCGAAGCTGTTCGGCGAGAAGAGCGGCGTGACCGGCCTCGTGTTAACCAAGCTCGATGGTACGGCTAAGGGCGGAATCGTCATCGCGATCCGTCAAGAGCTGAATTTGCCGGTGAAGCTGGTGGGCTTGGGGGAGAAGATGGGTGATCTGCAGACCTTCGATTCGGAGCAGTTTGTGCATGCTCTCTTTGCGGGTTTGATTAAAGAAGAAGAGAATGCTGAAGAACAACAAGACTAGACCCTTGTCTAGCGAAAACGAGCAGGTATACAAAAAGGACCGAAAGATTTACTTTCGGTCCTTTTTCGTGTTCAGTTCGGTCCAAGAGCCATGCATACTTATTCTTATGAAGAAACGATTCGAACGAATTCAATCGAGCGAAGCGGGATGATGGCGGTATCGGTTGGCGGGCCATAGATGATCGGCGGTACTTTTAAGGTGATGGTTCCCTCGCCCACTTTGTTCAGCGTGCCGATGATGACATCTCCCGACACGGTTACTTCGGTTTCCGAGCCGATAAATCCTTGCAGCCAATCCACGTAGCGCATATCGGTTAACCTCCTTGCCGTAAATGAAAGTTTGGAGCTGATCTTCAGCATCCCTAAGCGGGATTACTGAACGGAAGTAATATTGGCGAATGGAATCAGCACAAGGTCACCGGATGCTTCACGAAGCTGAACGCCGTCTTCGGCGGTGGCCAAAACGATCCCCTCCAAGGTGACAAACGTTGTGCTTACTCTAACCTGTTGACCGGTTCGGACTTCGAAATACTGAGTCAGTTCCGGATTAATGGTTAGCCCCGTGAGCACCTGGCTCTCCAGCGATTCCACCCTAACGGTTAATTGACTGGTTTCCTGGCTTAGAAGCTCGACCTGCCGCGTTAGTTTTTTTACTCGTCCGGCAAGCTTTCTGCAGAACAGGAAGCAACACATACTCATTCTCCTTTCTGTATTACCAACGGTTGTGCTCTTCGATGTGATTCTTTAAATCGAGGAGCGAGGCTGTGCTTTTTTTCTCGGCTGCCCGGATCAGCGGCATCATCTGCTGCACGTGACCAGGGCCGTATTTAAGGAAGCTCTCGGTTCTATCCACCAGCGCATCAAGCGGCTGACGGTAATCCGTAAAGTATTGGCCGAGATGAAAAGAGCTCAGCAGGCTGTGCACTTTGCCCATGGTGCTGAGCGCCAGTACGGGCTTGCCTCCGCGTAAAGCGGCCAGCGAAGGATGAAGCTTGAACGAGATCAGATAGTCCACGGATTGTATGAAACTGTAGGTGAGCTCAATATCCATGAGAAACGGCAGCGTTTCAATGGAAGCGCCGGGCGTTAGCTCCCTTACCTTCTGCTGTAACTGCAGGCATGTGTTGTAATCGGAATACGCGTTCCCCGGATGATGAATGACCGGAATAAGGACGGCATGATAGCCTGCTGCGACAAGATGACCCAGCAATTTGGTCATATTATCCATCGGGAACGATTCATAGGAAAACACAACAACGCCAATCGTTGGACGCTTCGAGAATCGTTTTACCGGGATGTCGGGCTGACGGTAGCCGAATACCATATCTGGGGCCGTTTCGACGTTTCGGTGAAAGCCAGCCCGCTTGGCGATGGCCGACGATCGTTCATCCCGGAACACCGCGCGTTTTGCCTGGGAGATCATCTCCCGGTAGGCGGATACCTGCTCTTCAGGCCAGGTGTGTTCCGGGTAGGCATCGACGATGCCGACGCCGTAAACCCAGGTAGGCTGTCCTTTGAGCTGCGGAGGGAAGTAATACGAATTGAACGAGTAAGGTGTAATCAAATCGCCACCGCCGATGATAAAGGCATCCGTCTGACGGGGATCCAGTCGGGAATTCCAAGGATAGACGTGGTGTTCGTGGAATACTTGTCGAAGGGTGTGAAGAAACAAATCATCGCCGAAGTTTCCCATTCCATAGTAGCCGGAAGCGGCAATATGCATGACGTATCACCTCCTTTTCAATCGCTAACCCTGCATGGTTTGCTGATACCAGGCTTCGTAGAGGCTGCGGCTTCGTTGGCTGGTGCTGCCGCCATAAACGACGCGATGATACAACAGCGCATCCACACAGATCGGCGAACTTTGTTTAAGAACGCGTGCGGTCACATCGATATCTTCGAAGATGCGTCCGAAACGATCCTCGCGGTTCCGCCAGCCGTCAACGGCGACCAGGGAAGATTTGCGGTACATTCGGGGAACGAGCGGGTGGTCGTGTTCATGCGATCGATTGAAGGACGGAGAGTATATCGAATATAGCTTGCCGGAGTCAACATTCCTTCTCCATAACGGACCGAGCTGCTTGGTTCGTTCCCAGCATCCGTATCTGCCCGTGGCGATCAGCCCGTCCGGATTTTTGTCAAGCGCCTTGGATAGGAGAGCAACCGTTTCGGGTGCCAGCCAATCATCCCCATCCAATTCCAGAATATATTGACCTTTTGCTTCCGTAAGCAGGCGATTCATCATGATCGCCTTTCCTCGGTTACGCGATTGTGTTATCACCCTTATTCGACCGTCATGAAAAGCGCAGGCTTCCTTCAGACTTTCGTCCTCCGAGCCGTCATCGCCGATTAAGAGCTCCCAGTTTTCGTTCGTTTGCGCCAATACGGAACGAATGCTCCAGCCTAAAGTGTCCTTCATGTTATAAATGCTCATGAGAATGGAGACTTCTGGCTGCTGAGGCGGTTTGGAAGATAAAGCCCCTTCGGAGCCAGCGGCGCTATCTTGCCTCCGTGTTGCAGACAGAACGGGGAGAATATACTCCAGCTCCTTTTGATACGGTGGGTAATGCGCAGCTTTCAGATGTAACGTTAGGCTGGAATCGACTGGCAGGAGATCATAAGGCAGAAATCTGGCAGCGGGAAGCTTGTCATTCCAGCGGGCGAGGGCGGCAAGCAGCCAGGCTCTTCTCCAATAGATCGGGGCACCGCTCCTACATATACAGACGACATGGTCCGGTATATGAAGCGGCATTGGGACCAGAGCCGACGATCCTCGATGGGTAAACGACAAGCTGCAGCTCCATAAAATCCACTCGCGGTCTGTCCCTGATACTTCCTGAATGACCCGCTCACGATAAGATGCGGCATCGGTGGACCTATAGCCGAACGGCTGCGTACGGATCGTGGCGTAAGGGATCACTGGGCATTCATGCTTTTGTCCATGATGGCTTGCCGGATGACTTGATCGGCTTTCAATCCGCGTTCAACCCAGCGGTTCTCTCTGGCGTAGGCTATGCGGGCGAGCTTGTGCTCTGCTGAATCGGGGCGATCCAGCATGGCTTCCAGCTTGCCCAAGAAATCATCATGGGTCGTCGCTGTGGTGACGTGCGGCTCCATGGCAATGCATTCCGGCAGCGCCGTCGACAGCACCCGGACGCCGGAAGCCATATACTCGTATGCTTTGACCGGATTGGTAGCGAGCGTAATCGGATGGTATTGGAAGGGAATCAACGCAACGTCGATATGAGTAAGGTAACGCTTCAGCTCCTGGTGCGGCTTTTCCCCGAGAATATGCACGTTCGGTAGCTTCGAATAATCGCCGGAGCTGCCGTAAGGAGCACCAATGGAAACGAATTGGACGTTCGGAAACCGAAGGGCGGCCTTAGCGAACAGCTCATGATCCACCCAATATGCCCAGGCTCCGATATAAGCAACAACAGGACCCGGAGGGAGATCGGCGGGTCTTTCGCTGAATGGAATATGAAAAAATGAAGAGTCAGCTCCATTCGGGATCAGGGTGAGCGGTTTATCCGGATAAGCCAAGGACAACCGGGTGTGGATCACCTCTGCGGTACACACGACATGGTCCGCCTCATCAATCATTTTCGGTTCATATTTAGCCCAATGCGGAAATTCGTCACAGCAGTCGTAGATCGTAATATCGGGCTTGAAAAGCGTGGAAATGCGCGTCCGGAGCTTAGACCAGGTGGTCCAGACGACAATGGGATGTTCTTTGCGGAGGGCAGGCAGCTTTTTGTGCAGAAACGTTTTGGTATCGGTGAACAGATACACATTCGGTTCAATTTCTTTGAACTCCTTATCGAGCGGGGCCAGGTTTTCGAAGAAAACCTGATGACCAAGCGAGCCCAATTGCGCCATAAGCTGCTGCGGTCTCTGTTTCATGTACGACCAGTTCATCGTTCTCGGATAAATGATGACAGCCAAGAGGTTTCCTCCTTTCTTTGTACTCCGGATAATATATGCAATGCTAGCTTCATAGAATTGGACGAATGCGCCGAATCGCTGAAAAATGGTTGATTTCTACAGGCTTTCCCCTGGCCGGAACGAATCTATTAAATTCTATATATTGCCTTCAATATGACGTTTCGGTCCTGTCTTTTCATATAAAACGAGGGAGAGTGAAGGTTCGCGAATTCCAAGAAGGTACTTGTTGCGTTCGGAGCTCGTTCCTACCGCAAAGAAGCTGATATGGGCGTCCGCTGGATTTTGCATGCAGGCAGAGCTTATAATGAAGTATAAGTTGGGTTCAAAAAGTCGCTTCATGTGCTGCTGCGTGATCAAAAGATGACTTTTTGAACAACCTCTATAAGATTTCAGAGCGAAAGGATACCTGATATGGCCAATACTTACACTTATCCGCGCAGAGAAGAGATAGCGAACGCAATAACGCATGGCATAGGAGCCGCGCTAAGCGTTGCCGCGCTGGTGCTCCTGATCGTTTTTTCAAGCTTGAAGGGCACAGCCTGGCATGTTGTGAGCTTTACGATCTACGGATCCACGATGCTTCTTCTATACTTGAGCTCAACGCTCGTTCACGGCTTGAGGGACGGGAAAGCCAAGGATTTCTTTGAGTTTATGGACCACTCTTCCATTTATTTGTTTATCGCGGGGACCTATACGCCGTTCCTGTTGGTCGCCATCCGGGGGCCGCTGGGCTGGAGTCTCTTCGGAATCGTATGGGGCATTGCGCTGTTCGGCGTCGTATTTAAAGCGTTTTTTGTCAAAAAGTTTCTGTTCCTCTCCACGATTTTCTACATTGCGATGGGCTGGCTGATCGTCATTGCCTGGAATCCGTTAACGGCGGTAGTCGCGCCTCAAGGCATGAATTTGCTTGTTCTTGGCGGTGTGCTGTACACGCTGGGTACCATTTTCTATGTATGGAGAGGCTTCCCGTACCATCATGCCATCTGGCATTTGTTTGTGCTGGCGGGCTCGATTCTCCACTTTTTTGCTATACTGATATACCTTCTGCCTATCGGTTGAACCGCTGGGAAGACGGCTTTCTGCGCATGATGAAGGATGACAAGGGAAATGGCTTGACATCCTTCTTCGTTTTTTGTATGATAAGGTTCGTTAAGCGAACTGTAAAGTGTTTTTCCTTGACGAGGGGGGTGCCCTTAAATGAGTCAGGAGAATCGGCTCGAGAAGACGAACCGGATCAATTTGCTGTTCGATTTCTATGAGCAGCTGCTGACAGAGAAACAGCAGACCTTTTTGAAATATTATTTCCATGACGATTTTTCCCTGGGTGAAATCGCCGGCGAATTTGAGATTAGTCGTCAGGCCGTCTATGAGCATATTAAGCGCGCAGAGCAGGTGCTCGAGTCTTATGAAGAGAAGCTGGGACTCCTGAGCAAGCATGAGGCGCGTGTCCGAGAGCTGGATAAGTTCCGGGAAATGGTGGAGACTAGCGACCTGGACGAACAAGATAAGCATGTAATGACCGATATGGTCGAACGATTAAAAGTATGGGATTAAGTATGAACGGAGGTGGCGGATATGGCGTTTGAAGGATTGACCAGCAGACTACAGAATGTGTTCAGCAAGCTTCGTGGTAAAGGCAAGGTGTCCGAAGAAGATGTAACAGCCGCCATGCGTGAAGTTAGACTCGCGCTTCTGGAAGCCGACGTTAACTTCAAAGTGGTTAAGGATTTCGTATCCAAAGTAAAAGAGAAGGCCATCGGCAAGGAAGTGATGGACAGCTTTACGCCCGGCATGGTGATCATCGACATCGTTAACAAAGAGCTGACGGAGTTGATGGGGGGAAGCCAAGCCAAGCTGGCGAAGAGCAATAAACCGCCGACGGTCATTATGATGGCCGGTTTGCAAGGTGCCGGTAAGACAACGACCTCGGGCAAGCTGGCTAAGCTGCTTCAGAAGCAGAACAGCCGACCGCTGCTCGTGGCAGGCGACATCTATCGCCCCGCTGCGATCAAGCAGCTCGAAGTGCTCGGCAATCAGATCAATGTGCCGGTATTCTCCTTAGGAGACAAGACAAGCCCGGTTGAAATCGCGAAGCAGGGCCTGCAGCATGCCAAAGATAACGGCCACGATTATGTCATTATCGATACCGCCGGCCGGCTGCATGTCGATGAAGAGCTGATGGAAGAATTGAAGCAGATCCACAGCGTGGTGAATCCTGATGAAGTCCTGCTTGTCGTTGATGCGATGACGGGTCAGGATGCGGTGAATGTCGCGGAAAGCTTCAACCAGCAGCTGACGCTCACGGGCGTCGTGCTGACAAAGCTGGACGGTGACACCCGAGGCGGTGCTGCCCTCTCGGTTAAGGCCGTTACCGGATGTCCGATTAAATTTGCGGCGCTCGGGGAGAAGATTGATGCGCTCGAGCCGTTCCATCCGGAACGGATGGCATCGCGGATCCTCGGCATGGGCGATATGCTGTCTCTTATCGAGAAAGCACAATCGAACATTGATGCGGACAAGGCCAAGGAAATGGAACGTAAAATGCGCAATGCCGAATTTACGTTTGAGGATTTCTTGGAGCAAATGGATCAAGTGAAGAAGCTCGGTCCTCTGGATCAGCTGATGGATATGATTCCAGGCATGGGCAAGATGAAGCAAGCCAAGGATCTCAAGGTTGACGAGAAGCAGATGGGACGCATTGAGGCTATCGTCCACTCCATGACAACGGCGGAGAAGCAGCAGCCTGACATTATCAATCACAACCGTCGTAAACGGATTGCGGCCGGCAGCGGAACCTCGCTGGCTGAAGTGAACCGGCTCATCAAGCAGTTTGACGAAATGCGCCGCGTGATGAAACAGTTCTCGGATATGATGGGTCCTAAAGGCGGCAAGAACAAGGCCTTGAAGCAGCTGAAGGGCCTGACCGGCGGAAAAGGCATGAAGTTTCCGTTCCGTTAAGCCCCGGTTATATCGAATGGACATTTTTTGAAGGAGGTGAATTTTCAAATGGCAGTACGTATTCGTCTGAAACGCATGGGTGCTCACAAGGCTCCTTTCTACCGCGTGGTGGTTTCTGATTCCCGTTCCCCACGTGACGGCCGTTTTATCGAGGAAATCGGTTATTACAATCCGGTTGCTCAACCGGCTGAAGTTAAGATCGATGAAGAGAAAGCACTGAACTGGCTTCAAAATGGTGCGCAAGCATCTGACACGGTTCGCAACTTGCTTAGCAAAGCGGGCGTAATGAAGAAGTTTCATGAGCTGAAGCATCAGAAATAAGACTGATCGCGAGGGTTATCTATGGAAGAATTAGTTCGCGTTATTGCTAAGGCTTTAGTGGATCATCCAGAAGATGTGACTGTGAAAACCGTTGAGAAGGAGCACTTGATTGTATATGAACTGTACGTGCATCCTGACGATGTCGGGAAGGTCATAGGCAAACAAGGGCGTATCGCCAAATCATTGCGTACAGTCGTTACATCGGCGGCAGTTAAAATGGATAAACGGGTGACCGTTGATATCATTTCTTAAAATATACGAAAGGGGGTTAGGATGCATGTCCTAGCCCTTTTTCGTACATGCTGAAGAAATCAGCCGGTCATACCAGCTTAGAACGTTCATTAAGTGATGCAGGAGGAAGACCATGTCTGAAAAGTTGTATACCGTAGGCAAAATCGTGAACACGCACGGCATTCGCGGCGAAGTTAAGGTCATGCCGCATACGGATTTTGCCGACCAGCGTTTTGCCGCGAAGAGCAAGCTGTATATCGTTCCCGACAAAGGGAATAAGATTGAAGTAACGGTCGAAACATCCCGCTTTCATAAAAACATGTATGTCCTGAAATTCAAGGAGCTTCATGGGATTAACGAGGCTGAAAAATATAAGGGCTCGCTGCTGAAAATCACCGAGGATCTTCAGGAGGAGCTTCCGGAGAACGAGTACTATTTCCACGAGATCATTGGTTGCAAGGTGATGACGGATGAGGAACCGGCTGAGGAGCTTGGCACGATTTCCGAGATTTTGACGCCGGGCGCCAATGACGTATGGGTTGTCAAAACACCTAAGGGAAAAGAAATTCTTCTCCCGGCCATACCGGATGTCGTACTGGATGTCGACAAGGAATCGAAGCTTGTCCGCGTGCATCTTATGGAAGGGTTGTTATAGTCCATGCGGATTGATGTGTTGACGCTGTTTCCCGAAATGTTTGATGGCGTGTTCCATTCGAGTATTCTGGGTAAAGCGGCCGAGAAAGAAATCGTGAACCTGAATGCCATCAACTTCCGCCAGTATGCCGGGAACAAGCATGGGCAGGTCGACGATACGCCATATGGCGGGGGTGGCGGAATGGTGTTAAAACCGGACCCGATTTTTGCTGCGGTAGAGGACATCCTCGCTTCGGATCCGAATGAGATTTCGAATCATGGGGAGGGAGCTCATCCTGCAGGAGAGATTTCGGCGGATATCACCGGCCCAGCCAAGCCTCCGCGAGTCATTCTGATGTGCCCGCAAGGAGAGACTTTTACGCAGAAGAAGGCGGAAGAGCTGTCTCAAGAAGAGCATCTGGTGTTTATATGCGGGCATTACGAAGGTTACGATGAACGAATCCGCGAGTTTCTCGTGACGGATGAGTTATCCATCGGAGATTACGTGCTTACCGGTGGAGAGCTGCCGGCCATGGTGGTCATCGATTCCGTCGTCCGATTGCTGCCGGGTGTACTTGGGAATGAAACCTCGGCGGTGACGGATTCATTCAGTACGGGCCTGCTGGAATACCCGCACTATACACGTCCGGCGGAGTTCCGCGGCTGGAAAGTGCCGGATATTTTGCTAAGCGGTCATCATGCGAATATCGATGTATGGCGCCGTGAACAAGCGCTTAAACGAACATGGGAAAGACGCCCTGAATTATTGGAGGGGCTGGAGCTTTCGAAACAGGATACGGCGTATCTTGAGAAATTACGTGCCCAAAGCGGCAAGGCAAAATGAAACGAATAACTTGGATGACGAAAAGAGAGGGCTTCTCGTAAATGGGCCTTCTCTTTTTTTGTTGCGGCTCAACTGTAAGATTTCGAACCTATTGTTCGCCCAGTGAATAATCTGCAGATATGGGTGTTTGCTGAGTCGTAGAGAAGCAGAACGAGGAGTGAAGCATATTGGATTCCCCACGGAGAGGAAATCGCGGCAAATTGAAGTGCACGCCTTCACGAAAAATAGCGCCCAGGCGAACGAGGTTAAGAGAGCTTTGGTTGAATCGCCTGGTTTGGTCGTTTCGCCAATTGAGAGCACTTGTCCGCATATTCATTGAGCAACCGGTACATGAAAACTTCATTCGTCTAAAAAGACAAGTTCGACGGATCCAAAAAATGTTGTTGTCTTCCAATATGTCACTATCTAAAAGCGAAAAGCGATTTATCCGAATGGCCGCTGAGCAAGTATTAGTTATTTCTAATATGAACAATAGCAGAGAAATTATAGATCGAATAAACTTTTTTGCAGTACTTATCCTTTCTTATGCCGAGCGCATCGGAATAGGAAGATTGATTAGATCATCCATTCTTGAAATTAGCAGTTCGCTCAACAGATGGGGTTATGCACAAGAAAGAATGGATTTGATCCCATTACACAACTTGGTCGATAATCTCCCGTTATATATTGCGGACGCAGTGACGAATCCAGGGATGGAATCCGCGAATAGATTAGGAGTTGTTTTTGAAGATATCAATCAACAAGTATCCCGTTTGGGCGCTTCTGCAGCGCAGCGGGAAGCTCTGCAGACAGCGTCCCAGAACGTAATAGCATCACTGGTGGAAGGCGCGTCTCCGATGCAAGTGAATGATCGATTGATGAATTATACCAATATGCTTGGAGAAACGGTAACAACTTTGGATATACCGACAACTGATCGGAATGGGTTGTTGTTTTCTTTGTTATCTGTTTCAAGAATAAGTGCCGAGAGCGTTCAAAGTATGATGATGCAGGATTTCGTTGAAAATGTACAAGATCTAACGGGACCGACGGGCGAATCTGGAGCTACAGGTGCCCAAGGAGTACCGGGTGTTCCTGGGGCAGCGGGGTCAACGGGAGCGACGGGAGCAAGAGGGGCGACGGGTGCAGGAGGAGCAAGAGGAGCGGTAGGTGCAAGAGGAGCGGCGGGTGCAGCAGGCGCAAGAGGAGCGACGGGGGCAGCAGGAGCAAGAGGGTCAACGGGAGCAGCCGGTGCAACAGGAGCAACGGGGGCAACAGGAGTCACCGGAGAGACAGGGGCAACCGGAGCCACCGGAGCAACAGGTATCACTGGAGCAACGGGAGCAACCGGAGCCACGGGTGCAATAGGTGCAACGGGTGAAACAGGAGCAACGGGAGCAACAGGAGAAACTGGTGCAACAGGAGCAACAGGGGCAACAGGAGTAACAGGGGCAACGGGAGTAACGGGGGGAACAGGGGCAACAGGGGCAACCGGAGAAACTGGTGCAGCAGGAGCAACGGGTGCAACAGGAGCTACAGGTGAAATGGGTGCAACGGGAGCGACCGGTGAAACTGGTGCAACGGGAGCAACAGGAGAAAGAGGAGTAACTGGTGCAACCGGAGCAACGGGAGCAACCGGAGAGACAGGAGCAACAGGAGCAACAGGAGCGGCAGGAGCAACAGGAGCCACTGGAGCGGCAGGAGTAACAGGAGTAACAGGAGTAACAGGAGTAACAGGAGCCACTGGGGAGACGGGAGCAACGGGTGCAACAGGAGCGACCGGTGAAACAGGAGCCACGGGTGCAACAGGAATAACTGGTGTAACGGGAGCAACAGGAGAAAGAGGAGCAACCGGAGCCACGGGAGTAACAGGGGTAACAGGAGCAACGGGGGTAACAGGAGCATCAGGGGCAACAGGAGCAACGGGGGTAACGGGAGCAACTGGAGTAACAGGGGCAACAGGTGCAACGGGTGCAACAGGAGCCACCGGGGTAACAGGAGCAACTGGGGCGACGGGAGCAACGGGAGTAGCAGGAGAAAGAGGAGCAACGGGGACCACGGGAGCAACAGGAGTAACAGGGGCAACCGGGGTAACAGGAGCCACCGGAGCAACAGGAGCAACCGGGGTAACAGGGGCAACCGGAGCCACAGGTGTGACTGGGGAAAGAGGAGCAACGGGAGCAACAGGAGTAACAGGGGTAACTGGTGCAACGGGTGCAACCGGAGTAACAGGAGAAAGAGGAGCAACGGGGGCAACGGGAGTCACAGGAGCAACGGGAGCAACGGGAGTAACAGGGGCAACCGGAGCCACAGGAGCAACAGGAGAAAGAGGAGCAACCGGAGCCACGGGAGTAACAGGGGTAACTGGTGCAACGGGAGTAACAGGAGAAAGAGGAGCAACGGGGGCAACGGGAGTCACAGGAGCAACGGGAGCAACGGGAGTAACAGGGGCAACCGGAGCCACAGGAGCAACAGGAGAAAGAGGAGCAACCGGAGCCACGGGAGTAACAGGGGTAACTGGTGCAACGGGAGTAACAGGAGAAAGAGGAGCAACGGGGGCAACGGGAGTCACAGGAGCAACGGGAGCAACGGGAGTAACAGGGGCAACCGGAGCCACAGGAGCAACAGGAGAAAGAGGAGCAACCGGAGCCACGGGAGTAACAGGGGTAACTGGTGCAACGGGAGTAACAGGAGAAAGAGGAGCAACGGGGGCAACGGGAGTCACAGGAGCAACGGGAGCAACGGGAGTAACAGGGGCAACCGGAGCCACAGGAGCAACAGGAGAAAGAGGAGCAACCGGAGCCACGGGAGTAACAGGGGTAACAGGAGCAACGGGGGTAACAGGAGCATCAGGGGCAACAGGAGCAACGGGGGCAACAGGAGCAACGGGAGCAACGGGAGCCATAGGAGTAACTGGTGCAACCGGAGCAACGGGAGCAACAGGAGTAACAGGGGCAACCGGAGGAACCGGAGCGACAGGAGAAAGAGGAGCAACGGGGGCAACGGGAGTCACAGGAGCAACGGGAGCAACGGGAGTAACTGGGGCAACGGGAGTCACAGGAGCAACGGGAGTAACAGGGGCAACCGGAGCCACAGGAGCAACAGGAGAAAGAGGAGCAACCGGAGCCACGGGAGTAACAGGGGTAACAGGAGCAACGGGGGTAACAGGAGCAACGGGGGCAACAGGAGCAACGGGGGCAACAGGAGCAACGGGAGCAACAGGTCCGGCAGGCCCGACGGGTCCAACCGGGTCTACTACCCTCGTGGGCGGTAGTGTGATCTATGCCAGCAATGGAGTCATACAAAATGTGGCCACCAACTCGCCGGTTACTTTTTCAACAAGCACACTTCAAGGTGTAACCTTTAACGGTACCACGACGCTGACCATCGTGACAGCTGGCTTCTACTACTTTGACTGGCAGATATCGCTTGAAACGGGTTCGACGGCGCCTAATACTTTCGGAATTGTTGTTAACGGTAATACGACAAATACGGCGAACATGAACTCGAATTCAACCAACGCCGAAGTATCAGGATCTGCCGTCATCAATTTAAGTGCAGGTAATACCGTTGGGCTCTATAATTTATCGCCGGTCAGTAAATCGATAACGGCACCGCAAACCGCTGCAAGGATTTCTATCTTTAGAATTGGCTCATAGCCAAGTATTGTATACTTCAGTGTCAATTTTTTTAATATGGTTGATGCATCGTCTCCTTCGGTGGGTAATATGTATCTGGAGAAACACTTGAGATTACTGGGAGGCATCTTGTCATGACAGAACATCGACAACAGCAGGAAGCAAAAATAGAAGAAACAAACCATACTGAAGTTCAATTCCAAACGGTAGACGACATCCTTGAATACTATGGCAAACGCCACAAAGGCTTGCATGACTCGAAAGAAAGCGTAAATTAAGTTCAGCCTAACCGCTTCCGGCATGATCTTCATGCTGGAAGTGGTTTTTTAAAGACCAGTGAGCGTTGAGCGGGTTTATAGATGAGGGTGTAAAGATAAAATACTTGATTCAGTCAGCAAAATATGTTACTATTTCTTTTGTTGTGAATACGGTGGTCCGCTGCGGATAATGAAGGAAATACATAGAGTTTCCGGAAGATGCAAGAACACCTGTGTGAGAGGAGGGAGTCCTAGATGAATATCGTTCAAGCGATTACTCAAGAACAACTTCGTAAAGATATTCCGAGCTTTCGTCCTGGTGATACTTTAAAAGTACACGTTAAGGTTATCGAGGGAACTCGTGAGCGTATCCAGTTGTTTGAAGGTGTAGTAATTAAACGTCGCGGTGGCGGAATCAGTGAGACTTTTACCGTTCGTAAAATTTCTTACGGTGTTGGTGTGGAAAGAACTTTCCCAATCAACTCGCCTAAAATCGATAAAATCGAAGTGGCTCGCCGTGGTAAAGTGCGTCGTGCGAAGCTTTATTATCTTCGTGAACTGCGCGGTAAAGCAGCGAGAATTAAAGAAATTCGTCGTTAATTACAAGGCGGTAAAAGGGGCTTGTGCGTATATACAAGCCCCTTTTGTATATCCAAAAATCGTTATCATGCGAAAGCGATCTATAGGGAAGGACGGTGGATTATGGAGAAAGATCAACACCAGGAGGCCATTGAAACCAACGTGGGAAAACCGGCCAAAAAGGCTAAGAACGAGCTTGTAGAATGGCTGAAGGCTCTTCTCATTGCGCTGGTTCTCGTCGTTCTCATTCGCTGGCTTCTCTTTAAACCGTTTATTGTGCAGGGACCATCGATGGAACCTAACTTTGTTTCGAATCAGAAGCTGATCGTCAACGAGATTTTATATGATATCCGCAAACCCGAGCGTGGCGAAGTTATCGTGTTCCATGTTCCTGACGAGGGCAGGGATTTCATTAAACGCGTGATCGCGGTTGCCGGTGATACGGTTAAAGTGGAAGGCGATAAAGTGCTTGTCAACGGGGAACCTGTGAATGAAACCTACATACAGGAAGCAATTGATCAAGCCCATGCTGAAAATCGATTATACAATAACACGGATTTTCCGAACTCGTTTGTTCAGGACGGCGTTGTCCCTGAGGGCCATGTGTTCGTGATGGGGGATAACCGCTCCAACAGTACCGACTCCCGAATGATAGGATATGTTCCTTTGGGGGATATTATCGGTCGAGCAGACTTGATTTTCTGGCCGATTAAAGACATAGGGCTCATCAACCATTAGCCAGCCGCATGGCGCTATAGAAACGATGAAAGTTTGCAGAGCAAAGTAGAGGTGACGACGTTTGACAATACAATGGTTTCCTGGACATATGACCAAAGCGCGCCGTCAAATTCAGGAGAAGCTGAAGCTGATCGATGCCGTTATAGAACTGATCGATGCGAGGCTTCCGCTCTCAAGCCGAAATCCGATGATCGACGAGATTTTGCAGGGCAAGCCGCGGCTCGTTATTATGAATAAAGCCGATTTGGCCGATCCTGAGGTTACAAGGCAATGGCAGGCCTATTTTAAAGAAAACGGACTGACGGCTTTTCCCGTCGATGCATCCACGGGGACAGGCGTTAAGGATATTCCGAACCAGATTAAGCTGCTGCTGAAAGAGAAGATCGACAAACAAATCGCCAAGGGCATGAACCCGCGAGCGATGCGCGTGTTGATTGTCGGCATACCGAATGTTGGAAAATCCACGCTGATTAACCGGCTTGCCGGTCGTAACATCGCGGAGACGGGAGACCGTCCGGGCGTCACGAAAGGGCAGCAGTGGATCAAGGTGGCCGGCGGTGAGATGGAATTGCTGGATACCCCCGGTATTCTGTGGCCGAAGTTCGAGGATCAGAATGTAGGATACCGCTTAGCGGTAACCGGTGCCATCAAAGAGGAAATATTGAACGTAGAGGATATTGCCTTTTTTGCGATCAAATATTTCGCCAACTATTACTGGGAAACGATGAGCGAGCGCTTTGACCTGATGGAGCGCCCGACGGATCTGGACAACCCGGATGAAATCGTCGCGGTCATGGAGGCAATCGGAAGAAAACGCGGCTGCATCGTAAGCGGCGGAAGAGTCGATCTGGAAAAAGCCTCAAGCCTATTCCTGCGTGAGCTTCGCGCAGGGAAGCTTGGGCGGTATTCCATGGAATCGCCTTATTGATTCGTTTAAGGGAGAATGCACTGTCTCTCCCACCCCATTAAACCGAAAGAACCGTTCAGCCGAATACCGGCAGAACGGTTCTTTTTTCTTAAAAAGGATAAAACTAGTCTGTTTTTTCGGTCGATGCCCTGAAGATCGGCTTGGTTTGGATATGGGTGACTTGATAGGGCAGCGCCGGTTCTTTCACCCGGGACAACAGCATATTAGCCGCAGTAATTCCCATTTCATCGCTATAGATATGTACCGTTGATAAATGGGGTTCAACGATGCGCGATTCAGGCGCATTATCAAAGCCGCATACGGCAATGTCGCTGGGGATGGCGATATGGCTATTCTTCAAGGCTTTCATCACATTGACCGCAATAAAATCATTGGCGCATACAAAAGCGGACGGCAACTGTTTCATCTGTTTCAGCCGCTTCTCCATCCAGTCGGACTCGGAGAAAAACTCGCGGTCCGGGTTTAGGACACACTGTTCCGGATCCAGCCGGACCCCCATCTCGGTCAAAGCCCGATTAAATCCCACCCAGCGTTCGTTAAAGCTCTTGCAATGCCGGATGTCCCCGATGAATCCCAAAGATGCGTTGCCCTGCTCGATGAGCTGCTTGGTCATATGACAGGTGCTGTGTTCATTCTCCATTAGAAGCAAATCCGCCTGCAAGTCCGGGTAGAACATGTCAGCGGCACAATCGATAAATACGGTAGGAAGGCCCAGGCTTGTGAGCTCCTTGCTGTAGTCCATATCAAATAACTCGATACATATGATGCCATCCACTTTGGAGGATTCAAAATTGTTAGGCAGCGTCCGAGAGCTTCGATCGATGTCACGGACAATATGAATGGACAGGTTATATCCTTCCGCGCTGATTCGTTTCTCAAGCCCGCTGATTAATCGCGAGCCAAAATGGGAGGTGCTTGGGAGATTCGCCGTCAGAAGAGCGATGTTTCCCGGGTTTTTGGTCAGCAGATTGTCCGTCTCCATGAAAGCAAACTGTTTGTATTTCAGTTCAATCGCTTTTCGGATAACCTTGCTGCGCGTCTCGTCCGGAATACTTTCGCTCCCGTTCAGAGCCTTGGATGCCGTGTTTCTGGAGATCCCCAGTGCATCGGCAATATCTTGAATTGTGACTTTTTCTTTCGTCATGTATCTGATTTCACCTCAAATGATCAAGTTCATGCGAAGGTCCGCTGTTTCTTCCAGTCGCTTATGACCTCTGAATATCTTAAATCAAATGTATAATAGATTAGCCCAAATAGCAACCTTGACTTTACAAATGCACAATATATTTAACATTTAAACTGAAGAGGTTTTGTCATTTTCCTGGTTGCCATTTATTTATATTGGCTGGAACATCATCTAACAAGGAAAAAAATAATAAATCCTTCCAACTTTATAAGGAAAAGAGCTTCTGTTGCTCATTTTCATGAATGGAAGAGGAAATAAATGAACAAATAATGTTGTCAATTGCACAAATTAAATTTTACAAATACTATTGACTGATGTTACATCATTTGATAAATTGTAAAAGCGACATTCAACATAAGTGAAAAATGAAAGCCTTTTCTGTAAGCAATATGTAAACTTCTCTAGAAAGAACGGGGGAACAGGTTTGAGACATTCAGTGGAACCAGCCAATCAGGGGGCAGGGGTAATCAGGGGACGGAGCTCCGCAGGGCGAACGCTCGCTTTCATCAAGAAAAACTATTTTCTGTACATACTGCTGGCCCCGGCGCTTATATTGACCCTTATTTTCAAGTACGTTCCGATGTACGGTGCCGTTATCGCATTTAAGGATTTCAGCCCGATTAAAGGAATCCTCGGGAGCGAGTGGGTCGGGCTCAAGCATTTTGAAAAATTTATCGCCTCGCCAAATTTTGACGTCATTTTTATGAATACGCTTAAATTGAGTTTTTTTGGTCTTATCTTTAGCTTTCCGGTGCCGATCCTGCTTGCGCTCATGTTAAACCAGGTTCGCAAAGCGGCAGTCAAGAAAAATATTCAATTGTTCCTGTACGCGCCCAATTTCATCTCGGTGGTCGTCATTGTCGGGATGCTGTTTATCTTCTTGTCCCCGACGGGGCCGATCAATCAATTGGTCATTTGGATGACGGGAAATCCGCTGATGTTTATGTCGCAGCCGGAATACTTCAGGTGGATTTATATTCTATCAGATATATGGCAGGGTGCCGGATGGGCCTCCATCATCTATGTGGCTGCTCTTGCGAATGTGGACCCCGAGCTGCATAACGCGGCCAGCCTGGACGGAGCTAACCTTCTCCAGCGCATCCGACATATCGATCTGCCTACGATTAGGCCGATTATGGCGATCGTCTTCATACTGGCGGCGGGTGGCATTATGTCCATAGGCTTTGAAAAGGCGTATCTGATGCAAACCTCGATGAATCTTCCTACTTCGGAGATTATCGCTACCTATGTGTACAAGGTCGGCTTACAGTCAGGCGATTATGCGTACTCGGCAGCCGTTGGTTTATTCAACTCCGTCATCAATGTCATTTTGCTCGTAACGGTGAACTTTATTGTCAGAAAACTCAATGAAGGCGAAGGCCTCTACTAGGAAAGGAGTCATACTCATGGCCGTCAAACATTCTCGCTTCGACCGCTTTCTGTTGTCATTAAACGCGATCTTTTTAACGCTTGCTGTACTGGTCGTTGTCGTTCCCTTGGTTTACATTGTGGTGGCCTCGTTCATGGATCCCACCGTGCTGCTGAATCAAGGACTGTCTTTTAAAATCTCCGATTGGAGCCTGGAAGGATATCAGATGATTCTGTCCAATCCCGCGATGCTCCGCGGATTTGGCAATGCCGTTTTCTATTCGACGGCATTTGCGCTTCTCACGGTAACGGTTTCGGTCTGTGCGGGATACGCGCTTTCGGAGAACCGGCTGGCCGGACGCCATTGTTTCATGACGTTGTTCATTATCACCATTTTTTTCGGAGGCGGACTAATCCCTACGTATTTGCTTGTAAGGGAGCTTGGCATGCTCAATACGGTATGGGCCGTGATCATCCCCGGCGCGGTGAATGTGTGGAACATCATTTTGTCACGAACCTTCTTCAAAGGAGTGCCGAATGAATTGAAAGAGGCAGCCAATGTGGATGGGGCTTCCGATATGAAAATCTTTGTCCGGATCGTACTGCCGCTATCCAAGCCCATTATCTTTGTGCTCGCGCTGTATGCCTTCGTGGGCCAGTGGAACGCATTCTTCGATGCCATGATCTATCTGGACGATCCCAAGCTGCACCCGCTTCAGCTCGTTCTACGATCGATTCTCATACAAAACCAGGCTGCGCCGGGCATGATCAGCGACCAGCTTGCGATGGCGGAACTGAAACGGCTCTCGGAAATGATTAAATATTCGGCGATCGTGATCTCCAGCCTTCCGCTATTGATTATGTATCCGTTCTTCCAAAAGTACTTCGAGAAAGGTGTTATGGTAGGCTCTCTCAAATAGCGGGCCGCTTCAACATAGTTATCCAAATACAGGATTCGGGAGGTCATTGATATGAATACGAAGAGATCCAAGAAACATAACCGTAAAAAAGCGGTAACCCTGACAGCTCTGGCAGCCGTGCTGCTCTTGTCCGGGTGCGGCAAGGGCGGGGAAGCCTCAAATGAGTCGCCGGACGGTAAAGTCACCTTGAACGTCCTGACGCAAAGTTCGCCGCTGGCTCCTGCCGACCCTAACGAGAAGCTGATCAACAAGCGCCTGGAGGAGAAGACGGGCATTCACATCCAGTGGAAGAATTATACAAGCGATGTATTTGCGGAAAAACGCAATCTGGCCGTAGCGAGCGGAGATTTGCCCGATGCCATCTTCGATGCGGGGTACGGAGATTACGATCTGCTGAAGCTGGCAAAGGACGGAGTCATCATTCCCGTGGAGGATTTAATCGAACAGCATATGCCCAATCTGAAAAAAGTGTTGGAGGAAGCACCGGAATACGTCAACATGATTACGGCGCCGGATGGGCATATTTATTCCTTTCCATGGATCGAGGAGTTGGGCTCAGGGAAAGAGCGGATTCAATCGGTGGATAACTTCCCATGGATTAACGTGGAGTGGCTCGACGCCGTGGGGCTGGATATGCCAACTACGACGGAAGAGCTGAAAACCGTATTAAAGGCGTTCAAAACCCAAGATCCGAACGGCAACGGACAGGCTGACGAAATACCGCTTTCCTTCATTAATAAGCCGGGCGGGGAGGATCTGACATTCCTGTTTGCTTCATTCGGCTTGGGCGAGAACTGGGATCACACCGTTGTTACGGATGACGGCAAGGTGGTGTTCACCGCCGCAGAGGAAGGGTATAAGGAAGCCATAGCATTCATTCACGAATTGTATGAAGAGGGATTAATTGACATCGAAGCATTCCAGCAGGATTGGAATACCTACCTGGCCAAGGGAAAAGACCATCGGTACGGCATGTATTTTACGTGGGATAAAGCCAACATCACGGGCATGAATGATACGTATGACCTGATGCCGCCGCTTGCAGGGCCAACCGGCGAGATCAATGTAACGAGGACGAACGGAATCGGACTGGACCGGGGAAGATTGGTCATTACCAGCAGCAACAAGAAGCTGGAAGAAACGGCAAAATGGATTGATGCCATGTATGAACCGCTCCAATCGGTTCAGAACAACTGGGGAACTTACGGCGACGATACCCAGCAGAATATTTTTGAGCTGGATGAAGCCAAAGGGATGCTGAAGCACCTTCCGCTTGAAGGCACGGCTCCGGTAGAGCTTAGACAAAAAACAAGCATCGCGGGGCCGCTTGCGATCCTGGACGAGTATTATGGAAAATACACCACGATGCCGGATGATGCGGCGTGGAGGCTCAAACTCATGAAAGACGTCATGGTACCGCACATGAAAGCGGAGAATACATACCCGAAAGTATTCTTCTCCATCGACGAGTTGGATCGCTTATCCACGATTGAAGCGGACTTGTTCCCTTACCTGGAAAGAATGCGCACCGAATGGTATCAGAATGGAAAAGTAGATCAGGAATGGGATGCTTATCTGAAGGAATTGGATCGACTTGGGCTTCAGGAGTGGCTGACGATCAAACAAACGGGATACGACAGAAACATGAAGTAACCGAGTGGAATCGAGCGGCCGTTCCTGCATATCGTTGAAGTACGGTCGTAAATCCATGATAACGATAATGAAGGAGATCACAAATGACGAACACGGAACAGCAAAACTATCGGAATGCCTACCATTTTTCACCTCAGAAGAACTGGATGAATGATCCTAACGGCATGGTCTATTTTAATGGGGAATACCATTTGTTTTATCAGCATCACCCATTTGGCACCACATGGGGACCCATGCACTGGGGACATGCGGTCAGCAAGGATCTGGTTTCCTGGAAAGAGCTCCCCATTGCGTTAGCGCCGGATGAGCATGGCACGATCTTCTCAGGCAGTGCGGTTGTGGACTGGGACAATACCAGCGGATTTTTCGACGAAGAGCCCGGGCTTGTGGCGATCTTCACGCACCATCATGATGTGCCGGGCGCTCAGCAAATGATGCAGTACCAAAGTCTGGCGTACAGCAAGGACGAAGGAAGAACGTGGACGAAGTATGACGGCAATCCGGTCCTTAGCCATGACAGCTATGTTGATTTTCGGGATCCCAAAGTGTTCTGGCATGAGCCGTCGTCGCAGTGGGTGATGATTGTGGCATGCGGGCAGACGGTATGTCTCTATCGATCTTCAAACTTAAAGGAATGGGTATTTGCCAGCGAGTTTGGAGAGGGCATCGGATTTCATGATGGGGTCTGGGAATGTCCGGACCTGTTCCCCCTTGCAACGGAAGACAGTGGAGTGCGATGGGTCATGCTTGTCAGCATTGGGGATGATCCGGCCTTCGTCGAGGGCTCCAGAACGCAATATTTCATTGGAGATTTTGACGGGACAACGTTTATGCCGGATGAACGCTCCAAAGGTGAAGTGCGGTGGCTGGATTACGGCAGAGATAATTATGCCGGGGTCAGCTGGTCGGACATTCCGGCAGCGGATGGCAGAAGGCTGTTCATCGGCTGGATGAGCAATTGGAAATACGCAAACCTGACGCCAACGGATGGTTGGAGGGGAGCCATGACCTTGGTCCGGGAACTCAAGCTGGAGACGCTGGAAGGCGAAGTCATGCTAACGCAGCAGCCGGTTCGCGAAATGGAAGCGCACCGCACCGAGTTGCTTTCCTTGCATGGTATCGCTGTGGATGAAGCCGCTGTCCGGTTAGCCGATCTGCAGTTGGAGAGCAGCGAGATCCTTGTCCGCTTTGATGCTGCATTTTCGCTTGGTTTGAAAGTAAGGACAGGATTAGGGCAAGAGACCTTGGTTGGCTGGGATGCAAGAGCTGCCGAGGTTTACGTGGATCGCAGCCGTTCAGGGCAGGCGGATTTCCATAAGGATTTCCCGGGCAAGCATTCGGCACCGCTACAGACATCGGGCTCTATTCTGGAGATGCGGATTTTCGTGGATCGTTCGTCCGTGGAACTGTTCGCGGATCGCGGGCAGGCGGTGATCACGGATTTGATTTATCCTGATCCTGCTTCAACGGGAATAACCGTATTTGCCGATGATGGCCGGAAGGTGATAGAGTCCCTGCAAGTCTATGAGTTTTCTTCATCTAGTGGCCAGTAAAAGTACGATGAATGAGTAATAAGGAGATTCGGCGTTATGCGTATTGGAGCAATGGAAGCGGGCGGCACCAAATTTGTCTGCGGTATCGGGAATGAAAACGGAATCGTCGAGGATCGCATCAGCTTTCCGACAGGACAGCCGGAGGGTACATTATCCAGAGCCATTTCCTATTTCCAGGATCATGAGGTGGAAGCCATTGGCATCGGATCGTTTGGACCCATCGATCTGAAGCCGGAGAGCCCGACATACGGGTATGTAACGTCAACACCGAAACATGGTTGGTCGCAGATCAATGTCCTCGGTAACATGAAGTCGCATATGGATATTCCCTTTGGCTGGGATACGGATGTCAATGCAGCTGCTTTGGGCGAGGCGACTTGGGGAGCGGCCAAGGGGCTGAACAGCTGCGCTTATTATACGGTGGGTACAGGTATTGGGATCGGCCTTTATTCCGAAGGCCGGCTGGTTCATGGATTGGTACATCCGGAGGGCGGGCATGTTCCCGTGAAACGCCATCCCGAAGATGCCTTTGGAGGAACCTGTCCTTACCATGGCGATTGCTTGGAAGGATTGGCAGCTGGACCGGCGCTTGAAGCCCGATGGGGGTTGAAAGGACATCTGCTGCCAGCCGACCATCCCGCTTGGGAAATCGAAGCCTATTATATAGCGCAGTCCATCACCGGACTGATTCTGACGAATTCCCCGGAGAAGATCATACTGGGCGGCGGCGTTATGCAGCAGGCTCAGCTGTATCCCCTCATTCGTGCAGTGGTGAGGCGCAATTTGAACGGATATGTGCTTGCCGACGAAATTGTACATGATATCGAACATTATATAGTTCCCCCAGTATTAGGCACTCAGTCCGGGTTATGCGGAGCATTAGCTCTGGGAATCCGGGCATGGCAAGATTCGCAATCCTAAACAGGTCTGTCATCAGGAGATCAGCCCGATTGTTCGGGCTGTTCCTTCCTACCTATATAACGTGGGGTAAAGAATCGAAAAGAGGTGGATATATGAAATTACCGCAGGGTGTACATACAAAGTTGCTGCGCACGATGTCTACGATCACGATGACCTTGTTGCTGGCGACAAGCGTCGTTCCGGATTCGGCATGGGCGGCGTCAGCGATCCATGAAGAGAATGCAGCTTTGAAGGGGAAAGGAGAAAACGACATTTTTGAAAGCGCATCCAATGTAAATACCAACCTCGAGGGGTGGGAGTTGAAGGGCAACGGCAGGATGGAACAAACGGCAGAAGGTTTACGGCTTAGTTCCGATTCAAGTGAGAACGCAGCGGCGATCTCCGCAACCAGAGCGGATGATTTTGTCTATGAAGCCGATGTGATGATTACGGATATGCAAGCAGATGCTTCGCTGGTCTTTCGTTCAAGCGTTGACGGCTGGTCATCGTATATGCTGCAAATCGTTCCCAGCGCAGGCTTGGTACGCCTCAAGGATGCCCGCGAAGGGAATGGAAGATTGAAGGTGGAAAAAGCGGTCGCGTTGAGTCGGGGGGACATCGTTCACCTTAAGGTCAAGGTGGTAGGCAGCAATATCAAGGTATATTGGGGAAGCCAATATGAACCGATGATAGAAATCGATGATACGGCTTATTCCACAGGATACCTGGGTCTTCATGTGTGGGACGGTTCCGCCCTGTTTCAAAATATCAAGGTGAGCGAGTGGAAAGGCAACCTGTTCGGACGGGCAAATACGAGCGGGGACTGGCAGCCTGACATCAAAGGGCTTAAGGGATCGGCATCGAAGGGGCTCGAAGCCTACAGGGTCTATAAGAATGCGGCTGCGGATTATGTGCTGGAAGGCAATATCACCTTAGGGGGACAGGCTGAAGCCGGGTTCTATTGGAGAGGGAACGATCAAGGAACGGAGGGATACGAAGCCGTATTCAGGAGAGAGGATGATCAGGTCCGGGTAACGCTGGAAACCTCGGATGGAAAGGTGATTGGCGCATCGAGCCGTACCTATCCAAGCCTGCCAACAAGTGCGCATCATGTGGAGATCCACGTCTCCGGAGACAGTATTCAAATGGTTGTAGATGGTTACGAACCCGCTGCGATCCGCGTATCCGACGGAAGTTACGCGGGCGGATCGATCGGGATGAAGGTAAAGTCCGGAACGGCTTACTTTCAGGACGTTTACGTAACCCCGATGGCGGATTATTATACAGAGGAATATCGCCCGCAGTATCACTATAGCCCAATCCGAGGCTCGGCAAGCGATCCGAACGGATTGGTCTATTTTGAGGGGGAATATCATCTCTTCCATCAGGACGGAGGCCAGTGGGCGCATGCGGTCAGCCGGGATCTGGTGCATTGGAACCGGCTGCCGATCGCACTGCCTTGGAACGATCTCGGACATGTCTGGTCGGGTTCTGCCGTAGCCGATACAACGAACGCTTCAGGCCTGTTCGGGGATTCTGGAGGCAAAGGGCTCATTGCCTACTACACATCCTTCAATCCTGATCGGCCGGGCGGGAATCAGAAGATCGGACTTGCTTACAGCACCGATCACGGACGGACCTGGACGTATTCGAAAGAACGGCCGATCCTCATCGAGAACCCGGGCAAACAGGGCGAGGATCCGGGAGGATGGGATTTTCGCGATCCTAAAGTGGTACGGGATGAAGCCAACAACCGCTGGATCATGGTGGTATCAGGGGGAGATCATATCCGTTTCTTTACCTCCGACAATCTGGTCGATTGGACCTTAACGGACCGTTTCGGGTATGGGGAATATATCCGTGGAGGCGTGTGGGAATGCCCGGATCTGTTTCAGCTTGCCGTGGACGGCTCCGGTCAGCGCAAATGGGTGTTGATGATCAGCAGCGGCGCTAATCCGAACACCCAAGGCTCCGATGCGGAATATTTTATCGGCGATGTGACGCCAGACGGCAAATTTATGAATGATCATACGGCGGGGACCGTGCTGAGAACGGATTGGGGCAAGGAATTCTACGCCTCCATGTCTTTCTCCGACCTGCCGGACAATCGAAGAATCATGCTGGCATGGATGACGAACTGGGATTACCCCTTCAGTTTTCCGACTTCGGGCTGGAAAGGTCAGCTGACCATCCCTAGAGAGCTGTCGCTCAGAACGACGAGTGAGGGGATACGTCTGCACCAGTCTCCAATCTCTGAGCTAGAGACCCTCCGGAATACGGTAATCCATGTGAATAACAGGCAAGTGACGGAGACCTCGCAGAATGTGTTAAAGGGGATTCAGGCCGGCGCGTTTGAAATCGAGGCGGAAGTCGAGATTCCGACAGACAGCAGCGAGCTGGAATTCGGCTTCCGGCTGCGGGAAGGCGGCGGACAACAGACGGTGGTCGGTTATAACAACTCCGCGCATCACATGTTCATTGACCGTTCTGCATCGGGAACCACGGATTTCTCCAGCCTGTTCTCGACCGAACACAAAGCTTTGCTGCACCCCGTAGATGGAGTGGTCAAGCTGCGTATTTATGTCGATGAATCTTCCGTCGAGGTGTTCGGCAATGACGGAAACATTGTGTTCTCGGACGTTATTTTTCCGGATCGGGCCAGACGGGGGATGAGCTTTTACACTCTAGGCGGCCAAGTAAAGCTGAAATCCCTGAAGGTGCATGAGCTGGATTCTGTGTGGAGGCCTCTTGATCCATCGGAACCTGCTTCCCGCATCCTGTTGGATTCATACGAGCTGGACCTGTCCCGGGGACAGACCGAATCGTTGTACGCTGCCGTGGATCGTGTCCCGGGCAACGGGAAGAAACCTTTGGTATGGACATCCAGTCATCCCGAGACGGTCCGGATTGTTTCATCCGATGAGACCCATGCCGTATTGAAAGCGGCGAATGCGGGAGAAGCCGTCATTACGGCCTCAACCCCAAACGGAAAAATATCGGCGAGCACCCGCGTGTTGGTCTCGAGCGGAACATTCAAAACGAATCTGACGGGATGGAAACCGGATCTTAAGGCCTCGAAGTGGGTCCTTACCGAGCATGGAATCCGGGGCAGCCATTCGAGTGATGCTAATTATATGGCGCAAGAGAGGGCAGGAGACTTCACGTTCGAGGGAGACATGCGGCTTGGGGAAGCAGGCGGTGCCGGATCCATGCTGTTTCGGGCAAGCGGGGACGGCCGCAGCGGATATTATCTGAATTTGGATCCTGGTTTGAAGTCGATTCGGCTCTTCTACATGGTCGAAGGTCGATTCGAGGAACGTCAAGTCCTGGCCAGCGTTCCCGGCTTTATCCAAGGGGGAAGAGGCTATCACCTGAGGATTGAAGCGAAAGGTCCGCATATTCAAGTCGGCGTGGACGGGAAGACGGTAATCGATGTGATGGACGGGACATTTGCCGAAGGACATTTTGGGGTCAATGTGTTCGGCGGACAGGCTTCCTATCAAAATGTCTACGTCCGTCATTCGTCTGAAGCTCGACTGACGAAAACCAGCTTCACGAACGAAGCCGTGAACAAGGCGATCCATACCGAGAAATCCGTAAACGGCGAACCCGTTACCGTGAAGGAATCAACGGGTACGGGCAACCTGCTATGGGTATGGGTACCGACAGGAGAAGAAGGCACGTATTCCATTCGCACGCCGGAAGGGAAGGCTTTGGATGTGGATACCGGGCAGAACCGGATTCAGTTATACACGTATCTCGGTTATAACAATCAGCGGTGGAGAGTAGAACGTCAGGAAGATGATACGGTAACCATCCGATCCGTCCACGATGGACGGGCGCTTGCCGTAAAGGCTGACGGTTCGGGGCTGGAATTGAATGAGCCGGATGCCGCTTCGGATCGTCAGCGATGGCGGCTTGGGCTTTGAAGCCAAGGATCGATAAATCGAATAAAGGGAAGAGCTGCCGCTGCCGGCGGCTCTTTTTTTCGGGGAGTATAACCGATGGTTCGCCGATGGACGAACCCATTCCTGCCGGGATGCGGAACGGGATAAAAGGGTGACGCTCCCTGGCGAGTATGATACTCTAGAAGAGTTACTAGATTGATAGAATAGATGCGATACACCGTGTGAACGAATAGGCAACAAACGGTAATTCGGAACCAAAGGGGTTAAACCTATGACAGATTTATTAATGTACGAGCGAGAGTATTGGAGCCGTTATATACATATTGCAGGCATCGACGAGGTCGGCCGCGGTTGTTTGTTCGGCGATGTGGTCGCTGCGGCGGTCATTATGCCGGAGGGGCTGGTCATTGAAGGAATTAACGATTCGAAGAAACTCAGTGCCAAGAAGCGGGAAACCCTATACGACCTTATCATGGAGCAGGCGCTGGCGGTCGGCGTCGGTTTGGTGGATGCGGAAACGATTGACCGCATTAACATTAAACAAGCGGCAAGACTTGCGATGAAGAAGGCGATCGAGCAGTTGGCGGTTCCCCCACAGTTTCTGCTTGTTGATGCCGAGAAGGTGGATTGCGATATTCCCCAGCGTGCCATCATTAAAGGGGACGCCAACAGCCAGTCCATTGGGGCAGCTTCCATTATAGCCAAGGTCACCCGCGATAGGCTGTGCGAGGGGGAATGGGAGGCGCGTTATCCGGAATACGGAATCGCCGTACATAAAGGCTATGCTACCAAGTTTCACCGGGAACAGCTGCAGCTGCACGGACCTACCGCCATGCATAGAAGAAGCTTTTTGAAAAATATGGAGATTGAGCAATTGTCCTTGTTCTAGATTTCGATGCAGCCCGCCCTCGTCAAAAGGCGGGCTGCTGCCGATATATAAGGTAAACAGAAGGTGTGGGAGGAACTATCGTGAACATCGGATCGTTGATTCGCGGACTCCTGGGCGAGCAGAAGCCGGGAGACGCCAAGACGTTGGAACTTAAGCCGGGTCAAGTCGTTCGCGGTGTCGTTATGAACGTATCGGAGGACGGGCAGGAAGCGGTGGTGCAGATCCAGGGCGTTCAAGTGAAAGCGAAGCTGGAAACGCCGCTCCGAGCCGGGGAAACGGCTCTGCTGCAGGTTCAGCCGCCGGGAGAGGGAGGGACAGCCGTGCTTAAGCCTCTCAGCCAAACGCCGGGACAGCCGTTGTCCCCTTCATCCATGGCTGAGGTGCTGGATTTTGCGGGTCTACCGGATACGAAGGAAAACCGCGAAATGATCCGGGGCATGCAGAACGCGGGAGTTCCCCTGACGAAGGACAATATTGCCATGTTCCGAGAGGCTTTGGCCGTAAAGCCTCCTCAGATCCCGGCTGCGGAATGGGCGGAGTCGGCTGCGATCGCGTTTCACCGCGGACTGCCGATTAGCCCTGAAAGCGTAAAGGGACTGCATCAGGCCGTATTCGGACCCCAGCTGCATCAGCTGTTGCAGTCGCTGGAGCAGCAGCTGACGTCTGCTCTAAGCAACGGTATCGGAGGCGCAGCGGCTGCCGGGAAAAATGCAGCGTCCGCTGCGCCTTCGACGGCAGCTGGCGCAGAGGCTACCGCTGCCGCGCAGCAGCAAACAGCAGCGAACAATGCTGCCGGCGTTGCCGCGCAGGCCGGCTCAGGTCAGCAGGCGCTGCTGACCAAGCTGCAGGGCCTGTTGCAGCAGCTGCGCGGCGAGCTCGCGCAGCCATGGGCCAGCGGCGGCACGGCAGCGCCTGCCGCCGGACAACCCGCCGCCGTGCCCACAGGGCCGGCGGCAGCTCTTGGCGAAGGGGCCGCAGGCCCTTCGCCAAAGCCGCCCACCCCCGGCGCGGAGCCGTGGGTGGGGCGGCTCTTGAAGCTGCTCGGTGCGGAGCACGAGCAGCAGGCTCTGCGCGGGGCCGGGACGGGCCCCGCGGGCGAAGCTGCGCGCAGGGGCAGCACCGCGCCGGCAGCGCCAGCCGGGCAGCCTGCCGCGACGCCCGGAAGCGGCACGGCCGCGGGCACGGCTCACGGCGCCGCCGCGCCCGGAGCGAATGCGGCCGTGACCGCATCGGCAGCTGTTCCAACGGCAGCAGGCGCGGCTGCACCGGCTCCGGCCGCAGCGCAGCCAACCGCTGCTGCGGCAGCCCAAGCTTCCCTGCCCGCCACTCCTGCCTCTGGCAGCGGGGGCGCAGCAGCGAATATGCCAGGAGCCTCCGCCACGCCAGGGAATGCGGCAAACGCGAACCAGCAGGCGCCGGGTGTTCCGAATGCTCAGACCGGCGCCGCGAATCAGCCGGGCTTGACGCACCCGGTAACGCCAACCGTACAGCAGCAAATAACCCAAGGCGTGCATCAGGCCGCTATGGCTGCAGGGCCATCGGGGGATTCGTCGCTTGCCCTGCAGGATACGCTGAAAGGGGTGCTGCTTCAGGTGCTGTCCAGCCAGGATGCGCCTCCGGCGCTGAAGGAAGCGGCCCAGCAGGTCATTCAGCATTTAACGGGCCAGCAGCTCTTGCTGAATACCGATCGAACGGCGCCGTTCGCACAGATCACGCTGTTCATACCTTTGCATGGCGCCGACGGGGAACAGACCGCGTCCGTACATATTCAATCCCGCAGAGGCCGTAAAGGCGAGCTGGATGCAACCAACTGCAGGCTGTTGTTCGACCTGGATATGAAGTTTCTGGGGCAGACCCTGATCGATGTGCAGGTTGTTGACCGGATCGTCAGCCTTAACTTTCGGAATGATCAGCCATTTGCCGCGGAGCTGTTCGAAGGGACCAAGCAGGAGTTGGCACAAGCCGTTTCGTCGATCGGCTACCAATTGCTCAGCGTCAAAACAGAACCGCTGCCCCTGGATTCGCTGCCGGCAGCAGAAGATTCCGTGCAGGGAACGGCAGCCGAATACACCCCTCAGGTTTATAAAGGGGTGGACATGCGGGTATGAGCAAGCTAGAGAAAGAGGAAGGGTCAATCACCGCCATGAAAAAGGCGGTTGCGCTTAAATATACGCCCGGCGAAAGCGAAGCGCCGGTTGTGGTTGCCAAGGGACAAGGCAAACTGGCGGAGTCTATATTGGATAAAGCCAAAGAGCATGGCGTTCCCGTGCAGGAAGATGCTGCCTTGGTGGAGATTCTCTCCAAGCTGGATCTGGATCAGCAGATTCCGGAGGAGCTGTACCAGCTGGTTGCGGAAGTGCTGACGTATGTTTATCGTGCGGATCGTCAAGCGAAGGACGGAGGGATGATGCCGTCATGACCTCGCCATCCGGAAAAAAGGACAACCGCAAGCAAAAAGGAGCGGCTGCCGAAGAATTGGCGGCCGCCGCCCTGATTAAAAAAGGATACCGGATTCTGGACCGGAACTGGCGCTGCCGTTTTGGAGAATTGGACATCGTGGCGGAAACAGGGGAGACTCTTGTGGTGATCGAGGTAAGGAGCCGAAGCGGTACGACCCGCTTCGGCACGCCCTCCGAGTCCGTGAACGCCCGCAAAGTGATGCAGGTCCGTAACACGGCCCAGCAGTATGTTCACCAGAAGCGTTATTACGAACGGACGATACGTTTTGACGTCATTTCGGTTATGCTCCGGGAAGACATGACGGCAGATTCGATGGATCATATCGAGAATGCATTTTAAGTTGGATCTGATCCGAATCGATAAGAATAACCATAGAAACAGGTGAGGGCTCCTTGATCCCTCACCTGTTTCTGCATAATGGCCGTTCTCTTTAATACGAGCATACTTCCAGACAATTGTCGTCCAGGTCATAGAATGTAAAATAGGTTGCGCCGTATTCCAGGATGGTATCGACCCGTACGTTTTGTTTCCTCAGATGCCGATATGCGTCCTCCACGTTCGGAACGAAAAAATTAAACAGGGCATGCCGGCGCTCAAAGTATCTCTCTTCTTCTGTTGAGAAAAGGGTAAGGGAGGTTTGTCCGAACAGAATGCATTGATACTCCCCTTGCTCGCTCTCCCAGCCGATTCTGCCCCCAAGAACGCCTGTGTACCATTCTTTAGCGGCTTTTATATTCCTCGTGGGGACAAAGACGGTGTCGATATGCTGAAATATGGAAACGCTCATGCTATCCTTCCTCTCGGCTTTTTTCTTGCTCCAAATCATAATATGCTCTTGTTGCCCTGTATCGGGATCCACGGTTTCTTCAAGGCGTTCAAAACCGTTCTTCGCGTAGAAGCGGAGTGCCCTTTGGTTATCCGCATATACCCGAAGCTTCAACGTATCTCGAAGGTCCATGGCATAGCGAAGAAGGGCTTTCCCCCATCCTTGATTTTGGCGGCTTGGATCGATGAACAATGCCGCTAAATCCTCGCCTACAAGGGAAACAAAGCCCCGGACTTGACCTGTTTCCTCCAATAGATAAGTTTCGGCCATCGGGAGGTATACCTCCCGCATGTCCTCCTGCTTGGATTCCCAATACTCGGCGGGTATAAAATGATGCGCCTCTTTGGAAGCGGCCAGCCATATTTCGATAAGGACATTTAGATCTTCATTGGTCATCTGTCTGATCATCATAGGGTATCGACTCCATTTCATAAACGGTGGGTTTCTTCGGTTGCTATATATTGGCGATCCAGTTGTCGGTATTGAATCGCTTCGGCGACATGCCGGCTTTGAATGCCGTCGGATGCCTCGAGATCGGCGATGGTTCGGGCCAGCTTCAGGATTCGGTCATATGCGCGCATGCTCAGGCCCAGCGTATCGATGGTTGCTTGCAGGAGCTCTGCCGACTCCTTGTCCAGGCTCGCATGTTTTCTCAGAAAGCTGCCGAACAGTTCGCTGTTCCAGCCGAATGGCAGCCCGTCATAGCGTTTCAATTGAATTGCTTGTGCCGCATAGACCTGATCCCGCATGTGCTCGGAGGATAGGGGCGGCGTGCTTCCCGGCCATTCCTTGGGGCGAGGCACGTCCACTTGAAGGTCGATCCGATCCATCAAGGGGCCCGAGATTTTCGCCCGGTATTGGGCGATCCGCGAAACGCTGCAGGTGCATCGCTGATGAGGATGGTCGCTGCCGTAGTAACCGCACGGACAGGGATTCATCGAACAAGCCAGCATGAAATGCGCCGGGAAGGTAAAAACCGCCCGTGCTCTGCTTATGGTCACCTCACGATCCTCCAGAGGCTGACGCAGCACCTCCAGCACATGCCTTGAGAACTCGGGAAGCTCATCCAGGAACAGAATGCCTTTATGGGCCAGACTGACCTCTCCCGGCTTCGGAATGGTTCCTCCTCCGATGAGGCCGCCGGCTGAGATGGTATGATGGGGAGACCGGAAGGGACGTCTTTTCATCAGCCCATCGGATGGTTTTAGCTTCCCGGCAGCGCTGAATATTTTCGTCGTCGTCAACGCTTCTTGGTCGGCCAGCGGCGGAAGTATGGTGGGAAGGCGCTTCATCAGCATCGTTTTACCGGTACCGGGGGGCCCGATGAGAAGGATATTGTGCATGCCGGCCGCGGCGATGGTCAGGGCGCGTTTGATATGCTGCTGCCCGATCACGTCTCTATAGTCTTCAAGCTGTTTGCCCTGATCGCTGCTTTCTTGCGATCTGCTTGCATTCATCGATCGGTCGTACCGGAGCTGTGAGAGCGAAACGGTAACAGTGCCATCTCCTGCTGCTTCACTACGGCGAGTGGTTTCTGCTGGTGGATTCGGGACGAGCTCATTCAAATGACCGAGCCCATAGACCTCGATTCCTCCGATTAAAGCAGCTTCCGCCGCGTTTTCCCGCGGAAGAAGAACGCCGGCATACCCTTCTTTTTGGGCTTGTTCCACCATCGGAAGAACTCCCGTCACGGGCCTGAGCGTGCCATCGAGTGCAAGCTCGCCGATGATCAATATTCGATCGGCATTCGGGAAGGCCCACTGCTCGCTTGTCAGCAAAATGCCGACGGCGATAGCCAGATCGAAGGAGGAACCTTCCTTGCGCAGGTCAGCAGGGGCAAGATTGACGGTCACCCGTTTCAGTGGATAAGTAAAACCGCAGTTTTTAATCGCCGCCCGTACTCGCTCGACGGATTCGCGGATGGAGGAATCGGGCAGCCCGATGATGGCGGTTTGCGGCAGCCCGTTAGCGAGGTCCACCTCCACTTGAATGATGACGCCGTCAATGCCGTGCAAGCAGGCGCTATGAAGTTTTCCGTACATAAGAAAAACACCTCTTTTCAGATATCAGTGGATTGTAACAAGAACGAACATCCAAGATTCGAAAAGGGTGCTTCCTCATTTTCGCTGGGTGATTCTAGTCCGTATTGTAAAAGTTTCCCTCCTGTCTGTCAATTCGCGAGCATATACTAAAAGCCCCGTCTTACAGGCAGGAACCCGGACAGGATGCGGAGTTTCGGCGATGAATGTACCGTATTTCAGATGATTGCCACTTTTTCAGATTCTGAGGTCTGGCCAATAACGGGAAGGATTGTGAATGGTCAATGAGCGGCTCCGGCAGGTACAATCAAATCCGTAAACGTCAAGACGGGTTGAGCGTCGAGCGTTACATAATCATACATAAGGGAGAGGGTTGCGTGAAAATTTGGAACCGAAAGCTGGGGCTGGCGGCATTGGCTGCCGTCATGACCGGCGCATTGTTGAGCGGCTGCTCGAAAGATAACGCGGCAAACGAGGGGAATCATGAAAGCGCTGATACTGGGAAGGAAATCACGTTAGAGATGATGACCTTTTCCCATACGAATTGGCCGTACAAGGAGAATTGGCCGATTTATAAGTACTTAAAAGAGGAAACCGGCATCTCCTTCAAGGTGCAACCCGTCATGAGCGATTACACCACCACGATGAACCTGGCGATATCCTCGGGCGAGATCCCGGATCTCATGATGGTCAACAGCCTGAATGCCGCCAACACGCACGGGGCCAGCGGCGCGTTCGTCGACTATTTCGAGCATCTGGATCAGATGCCGAATTACAAGAAGTTTCTTGATGATCATCCGGAGGTAAAGGCCGCTATACTGTCTCCCGAGGGAAAAAATTATTTTATGCCGTTGTACGGACTTGAGCAGCAATCCAGGCGTTCCTGGCTTTACCGGGACGATATATTCAAGAAACACAATCTGACGCCGCCCACGACTTACGACGAGCTGTATACCGTTGCGAAAAAGTTAAAGGAACTGTACCCGGACAGCTTCCCGATTGCCGTGTTCAACGGATTGAGCCCGCTGGTTAATATGGCACCTGCGTTTAATACCAACAGCAGCTATTATTACGATTTCGAGAAGAACGAATGGCGCTACGGACCGACAGAAGACAACTACAAGAAAATGGTCGAATATATGAATAAATTTTACGCGGAGGGCTTGGTTGCGCCTGACTTCATGGCACATAAACGCAAGCAATTTAACGATCTGCTGCTTCAGAACAAATCGTTTATAGCCAGCGACTACATCGGCATCATGGATGAGCTGCCGTTGATGCTGGGGGATGCATCGTCTGAGTTCAGTCTTGATTACATGGTTCCGCCTATCGGCACGCCGGATGGCAAGTCCCATAACGTGTTTGCCGGATTGCAGAGTGACGGCTTTGCCGTAGCGTCAAATTCCAAAGAGCGGGATCGACTGCTGCAGTACCTTGATTTCCTGTTCTCCCCCGAAGGGATTGAGCTGGCAACCTGGGGCAGGGAAGGCGAGACGTTCACGACGGAGAACGGGGTTCGCACGTTCAACGATGATTACAAAGAGTTTGGCGACTTAAGAACCAAAACGGGAATTGCGACGATCGGCGCTCACATAGTATTGGACATGACCGCATACGAGTCCATGTATTCACCAAAAATGCGGGAAGCGATGAAAATCGCACCAGACCATGAAACGAAGCCGCAGCCAAGGCTTGCCTATACGAATGAAGAGAATGAAGTGCTGAGCATGGTCGGCGAAACCGTGAAGAAATTCCATGAGGAGCAGATTGCGAAATTCATTTTGGGACAGAAACCGATGGATGAATGGGACACTTACGTGCAAGAAGTGAACAAACTTGGCGTGCAGCAGGTGCTGGATGTTCATCAAAGCGCTTATGAACGGACGCAGAAATTCCTGAACGAAGCCAAGTAATTTAACCTGAACGCCATGCAGCCAGAGGAACCGGGCGGCTCTCTTTTTCGGATCGGCTCTTCGGATGCTCGTTATGCCTGGTTCCGGCCCGCAGGGGGTGCCGCTTATGGATACCGCATGGATTTCGCTGCTAAAGGAGGATGCGTTTTTTGCAAGCACGGCATTCGAGTTTCTTGACCAAAGTGAAGCGGGATAAATACCTGCTGTTGCTGCTTCTTCCCTGTGCTCTGTATTACATCATTTTTAAATATGTTCCCATATTCGGCGTTTCGATCGCCTTCATGGACTACAACTTGTTTAAGGGAATCGCGGAGAGCGATTGGGTGGGGTTCAAATATTTCAGTATGTTTTTAAATACGCCCGACTTCTGGCCTGTTCTCCGGAATACATTTCTGCTGGGGTTGTATAAGCTGATTTTCGGCTTTCCCGCGCCCATCATACTTGCGTTACTCATTAATGAAGTGAGCAAATCTTTTTTGAAGCGGTTTGTCCAGACGGTCAGTTATCTTCCGCATTTCATATCCAACGTGGTTGTCGCGGGGATCGCGGTCATGTTTCTGTCGCCTACAGGCGGGGTGGTCAACCAGCTGCTGAATGCCATTGGGCTTGAACGGATCAACTTTCTGGTGGAAGCCTCCTGGTTCAGGTCGATTTATGTGACGACGGACGTATGGCAGCATATTGGATGGGGGACCATTATCTATTTGGCCGCATTGACGGCCATCGATCCGCAGCTCTATGAAGCGGCGCGCATGGACGGAGCGAACCGGTGGAGACAGACGCTGAACATTACGCTGCCCGGCATCGCCCCGGCGATTGTGATCATCCTGATACTCGACATCGGAAAAATATTGGAGATCGGCTTTGAGAAGGTATACCTGCTTGCGACTCCCGCTACTTACGAGACGGCCGATATCATATCTACTTACGTATACAGAGTAGGCTTAACGCAAGGCAACTACAGCTATGCAACGGCGATCGATCTGTTTACCGGCATCATCAGCTTTATTTTCATTATCGCGGCAAATGCGTTCAGCCGGCGAGTCAGCGGAAGCAGCATCTGGTAGAGGAGGAACGTGATGAAACCGAAATGGAATTGGTTTGATGCCCTGAATGCCTTGATATTGACTGGGGTCGTAGGGGCGTGTTTATACCCGTTTGTCTACATGCTGGCCGTGTCCCTCAGCGATTCCGCCTCCATTGCCTCGGGGGAGGTCTGGCTGTGGCCGAAGGGCTTCAACCTGGATATGTATCAGTATGTGTTCGAGGACGGACGGGTGCTGAATGGATACAAGAATACGCTGATATATGTCGTTCTCGGAACAGCGATTTCCTTGTTGGTGACGGCGCTGGGGGCCTATTCGCTGTCCAAGGCCAAGCTGGTCATGGGTAAACCGATATTGATGCTGATCGTGTTTACGATGTTTTTCAACGGAGGCATGATTCCGACGTTTCTGGTCGTGAAGGAGCTGGGCTTTGTCAACACCATATGGGGCATGGTGTTGCCTGGAGCCGTAGCCACCTGGAACCTGCTGATCATGCGGACTTTCTTCATGGGAATGCCCCAAGAGCTTGAGGAATCCGGCAAAATCGACGGTCTGTCCGAGATCGGAATTTTCTTTCGAATTGTGCTTCCGCTTTCCAAGCCGGTGCTTGCCACCATCGGATTGTATTATGCGGTGGGGATGTGGAATAACTTCATGGGTCCGCTGCTGTATTTGCGGGATGCCGATATGCAGCCGCTGCAGGTGATATTAAGAAACATCGTGCTGTCGGGCCAATTGACGGGAACGGATGGGCCTGTTGTAGGCGATATCGTGGTGGTGGAGGATGGTCTGAAGTTCGCTACCATCATGGTGTCCACCCTGCCGATCCTGCTGGTTTACCCGTTTATCCAGAAATATTTCGTAAAAGGAGCTTTGATCGGCTCCGTCAAAGGTTAAGCGGCCGGCCGCTCACCTGACTTACCGGATCCAGTTGGTTTTCCGGTAATCGCCTGGTGTTTGGCCGGTTATTTTTTTGAACATGCGGATAAAGGAAGTGACGTTGCGGTAGCCGATCCGGTTGCCTACTTCCTGAATCGGCATGTTCGTCGTCTCCAGAAGCTCTTTTGCTTTTGTTATCCGGATGGCATTCAATTGGTCGCTGAAGTTGCTCCCCGTCTTCTCTTTAATATACCCGGACAGATAGGTGGGCGACATGTTGAGTTTATAAGCGAGCTGCTCGAGCGATATTTCTTCGTTGTAATGAGACTCCAGGTACTGAATGACATATTGGATGATATCGTAATGCTCCTCCCGTTTCCGGCGGATCGCTTGGGTTGCATGGGCGAGCTCGCCCAGAAGGACTTCCCGGTATTGGGCGGGAGTTACGCTGTACGCAAGCATATCGACATAATCCGGAAGCACGTCGGTATTGATCTTCAGCAGTTCGACGGTTCTTCTCATGCGGACCGAGACCGATTTGGCAAAATGGCTCAGCTGATCCGCCGTAGCCTCCTGCCGCTGCAACCGTTCCAATGCCCGATCGATCAGCATTTGGCAGCTGCTCTCGTTGCCCGCCTGCAAATTCACATAAAACTCGTGCTCCTGCTCGGCGGTGAAGCCCGTTGCATCGCCGCGGAGTTCCTTCTCCCAGATAATCTGGGTTTCCTCAAGCGGCCGGGCTTGAAGCAGGAGCGACATGGCTTCCGCATAGGCTTGATCGAACTCCGAGGTTTGCTGGAAGACGGATGAAACCGCGATATTCACGAGATAGACGCTTTGATCGTGATCAAATATCCGTTTGAGCTGGCTGAGGCACTGCTGCAGCATGTCTGATTTTTCCTGCGTGTACACGATGGATAAGATTTGTTTACCCTCCATCTGAAGGGTGTGCGACAAGGGAAAGGCCTCTTGGATCTGCAGCGTGATGATGTCCTTGATTTTGCCGGTTGCCCGTGTCATCAAGGCATCGAGCTTTGGAGTCGGGTTATGACGGTACCTCAATTGATAGACGATGACCATGAATGCTCCTTCGCCGACCCAAAGTTCTTTGGAAGCGGCGGTATCGATGGCAATGTTCTTGAACTGTGCCAAATAATGATAGCTGGTTAAGAGCGGTTTGGTTTGGTCCATCCATTCCTTGATCATCTTGCGCTCGTGCTGCAATCCCTTCAGATGGTTGGAAATGGCGCTGAATTCGGCGATGCTTCCTTGATACAGCTCCATCTCAGTTTGGCCCAGTCCCGTCACCAATCGCTTCAGCGGTTGGTTGATATTGCGAGAGAAGACCCACGATGCCAACGTGCCTATTAGCAGGGTAGCGGCAAATAACAGCACGGTAATCCAGTTCATGCGGCTGATGCTTTGATTAAGTTCGTTGTGCGGAATGATGGAGATATAGGTAAGACCGGAGCGTGCCCCTTTTTCGAAAAAATAGTACGATCCCTTCTCCATGATCCAATCCGACTGGCCGTCCCATTCCGGCAGCGGCTGGGAAGCCGTGTCCGGCAAGGATTCATACAGTTTCGTTCCCTTCGGGTCCAACAGTACGAAACGGGAACCGGCCATTCCTTTATAGGATTCATACCAGCTTTTCATATTCACGAAAGCTATGATTTGCCAGGGGCTTCCTTGCACATCAGCGACTAACGGCAGCAGCTGCACCTCGCTCTTCTCGGTCCCGATGGAGAAGGCGCTGCTGGGAAGCATTTGCATAAACCCATTGGTGGGCACTGTCTTTTTCCAGAACTCGTACGGATAGGAATTGCTGATGTAATAATGCTTGAACATGCGGTCATCGTTAACGATGCCGTCCCGTTCAAGGAGGAAGGCATGATTCCGGTAGTAGATCATGACATTATTCAAGTGATAGTATGGCTGGCTGACAAGGGTCCGTATCTGATCCGTCACCATTTCAACCTGCAGATAATCGATTCCTTTCTTTCCGCCGGCATCGGCCTGCCTGCTGATATTGCCGACGAATTCGTTATGCTGAAGGTTGAGGAGAAGGCTTTTCCAGGTGGAATATTGCTTCTCGAAATTGTCGACGGTGTTTCGAATCAGGGTCAGATTATATTTGACGATCTCATTGTTCACATTGCGGGAATAGAAGGTCATCGACCATAGGTTGTAGGAGGAGAGCAGGATAATCACGACGAGAAAATAGACCAACATTTTGACGAATAATGAATGAAGCGGAAAAAACGATTTCAACCATTTCATGCTGAATCTCCTTATGAACACGCCTACTTGTCTTTCTCTTTCCAAATCATTCTACCGGATCGCACAGAAAGGATAAAGAGTTTTATAATGCGTCACAGTTTGATCTTACTAAAAAGGGATTTAATGGTATAATAGTAACGAATACACTAATTCTATGAGGAATGGAGAGGGAATCGAAATGACGATATTATGGGAAAATATCTTAATTATGCTTGCAGCAGGATTGCTTGGCATTGCCATTGTGGTGTTAGGCATTATAGGTTTGATACATTACGCGCGAAAAAACAATTAAGCATACATATATTTCCAATTTATATCTGGAAGGAATCATACCCATGCCAAATCGAGTGGATAAACGGTGAACTTTTTAAGGTAAGCGTTTTAAAAACATGTTACAATAGCTTGGGTTTAATATATAAAGGTTGACAGTGCGAACTTTCATAGATTGGTTCCGTGTCAGCCAGCCTTGTTCCAGTCATGTTGATAGGAGGATTCGAGAATGAATATCCATGAATATCAAGGAAAACAAGTACTGAAGCAATATGGAGTAGCTGTTCCGAACGGCAAGGTAGCGTTTACGGTGGAAGAAGCAGTTGAAGCTGCGCAATCTTTGGGCAGTCCCGTAACCGTTGTCAAAGCGCAGATCCACGCAGGCGGCCGCGGTAAAGCCGGCGGCGTTAAAGTGGCGAAGAACCTGGACGAGGTTCGTGCTTATGCCGAAGAAATTCTGGGCAAGGTGTTGGTGACTCACCAAACGGGTCCGGAAGGCAAGGAAGTCAAGCGTCTCCTTATTGAAGAGGGCTGCGATATTCGCAAAGAGTACTATATCGGAGTGGTCGTTGACCGCGCTACCGGCCGTGTCGTGATGATGGCGTCCGAGGAAGGCGGTACCGAAATCGAAGAGGTTGCAGCAGCAACTCCTGAGAAAATTTTCAAAGAAGTCGTGGATCCGGCGATCGGACTTCAAACATTCCAAGCGCGGAAATTAGCGTATTCCATTAATATTCCGAATGAACTGGTAGGTAAAGCCGTTCAGTTCATGCTGGCCTTGTGTAAGGCATTCGTAGAGAAGGATTGCTCTATCGCTGAAATCAATCCGCTTGTCGTAACCGGTGACGGAAACGTCATGGCTCTCGATGCCAAACTCAATTTCGATTCCAATGCGTTGTTCCGTCATAAGGACATCTTGGAACTGCGCGATCTGGATGAGGAAGACGAGAAGGAAATCGAAGCGTCCAAATACGACTTGAGTTACATAGCTCTCGACGGCAACATCGGCTGCATGGTTAACGGCGCAGGTCTTGCCATGGCTACGATGGACATCATCAAGTATTATGGCGGCGACCCTGCCAACTTCCTTGATGTTGGGGGCGGCGCAACAACGGAGAAGGTAACGGAAGCCTTCAAGATTATTTTGTCCGATCCTCAAGTAAAAGGAATCTTTGTCAACATTTTCGGCGGCATTATGCGTTGCGACGTTATTGCTACCGGTGTTGTCGAAGCAGCGAAACAGCTGGGACTGACTCGTCCGCTTGTTGTACGCTTGGAAGGAACGAACGTAGACCTCGGCAAGCAGATTTTGGCTGAGTCCGGTCTGAATATCGTGCCTGCTGATTCCATGGCCGACGGAGCACAGAAGATCGTCTCCCTCGTTCAGTAATATTTCATTCCTGAAGGGGCATGGCACGATGGGCTTCTTAGCCCTGCCGTGCGGTTGCTTTCATTTTCAAATAACAATAGGGGATGTGAATCAATCGTGAGTATTTTGATCGATAAAAATACAAAAGTTATCACGCAAGGGATTACAGGTAAAACAGCCCTGTTCCATGCAAAAGGCGCCTTGGATTACGGTACGCAGATGGTCGGCGGAACTTCGCCCGGCAAAGGCGGAACCGAAGTTGAAATCACGCTAGAGAACGGCGAAACCGTCAAACTGCCGGTTTACAACACCGTTGAGGAAGCCAAAGCCAAAACAGGCGCAACCGCAAGCGTCATTTATGTACCGCCTGCTTTTGCGGCCGACTCCATTCTGGAAGCCGTTGATGCCGAGATGGATCTGGTGATCTGCATTACGGAAGGCATTCCGGTGCTCGACATGGTAAAGGTATCCCGTTATATGGAAGGCAAGAAGACTCGCTTGATCGGACCTAACTGTCCGGGTGTCATCACGCCGGGTGAATGTAAAATCGGCATCATGCCGGGTTACATCCACACGCCGGGACATGTCGGGGTTGTATCGCGGAGCGGTACCTTGACCTATGAAGCCGTTCATCAGCTAACGGCCCGCGGCATCGGACAATCCTCCGCCGTAGGAATCGGCGGCGACCCTGTCAAAGGGACGGAGTTTATCGATGTGCTGAGACTGTTCAACGAAGATCCGAATACCAAAGCGGTGATCATGATCGGCGAGATCGGCGGAACCGCTGAGGAAGAAGCGGCTGAGTGGATCAAAGCGAACATGACCAAGCCGGTGGTAGGCTTCATTGGCGGCGCAACAGCGCCTCCAGGGAAACGTATGGGCCACGCGGGCGCGATCATTTCCGGCGGTAAAGGAACAGCCAAGGAAAAAATCGCTGTGCTTGAAGCATGCGGCATCAAAGTGGCTCCTACGCCTGCCGAAATGGGCTCGACCTTGGTTAGCGTGCTGGAAGAGAAGGGGCTTTTGGAGTCCTGCACAACGCACTAAGGCTTAAACCTATCCATTAATAGGCCAGATTTACGTTATAACTTAAGGTAAGCAACCTTTTATTTCCTGATTAGGAAATGAAGGGTTGCTTTTTTGTTTGTGATTTTATATTTTAAGGAGGTCGCGTGATGAGGCTGGACAGATTACTTCTGATTGCATTGCATGAAAGCGAAGGCATCGGATGGAAGACCATAAACCGAATGGTATTGAACGGCGAGCTGCATGAAGGCTTGCTGTCCTATGATGCGCAGGATTGGAGAGCGTGCGGTCTGCCTGTCGAAAAAGCAAACAAGCTGGCTAAAGAATTCCCTATCGCCGTCGAAAGAAAGCGTGTCGAACTGTCGAATGACGAGGAGATCGAGCTTCGACAAGAGGAAGACAAGGTATGGAATTTGACAAACCGCACAAAAATACGTATTATAACAGCCCTTGATGCTGTCTACCCGGATATGTTGAAATCGTCGCAGCAAGCGCCCTGGGTTCTGTATTGCATTGGGAATCCTCATTTGCTGTCCACGCCGGGGATCGCGATGGTCGGCACAAGAATGCCTACCGGCTACGGGCGCAAGGTTGCATCGATGCTGTCGGAGGCGCTGACACGAGCGGGGCTTATGGTTGTCAGCGGCATGGCCAGAGGCATTGACAGCGTCGTGCACGAAACCGCTTTGCGAAGCGGCGGGCCGACGGTGGCCGTTCTCGGAGCCGGCATCGATGTCATTTATCCGCCGGAGAACCGCTCACTTTATGAAGAGATCGCAGCTAAAGGGCTTATTATTTCCGAATACCCGCCGGGTACCAAGGCGCTGCCGGGATTCTTCCCGCAGCGAAACCGGATCATCGCCGGGCTGACGCTGGGAACCGTGGTGGTGGAGGCGGATGCCCGCAGCGGATCGCTGATTACGGCGGATTTGGCCCTGGAGGCGGGAAGGGACGTGTTTTCCGTTCCGGGACCGCTCACTTCACCCAAGAGCAGAGGGACCTTGGATTTGATCAAGCAAGGGGCCAAGATGGTCACGGAAGCCGGGGATATAATAGAAGAATATGATTCCTGGTTGCCAAAAGGGGTCTCGGATACATACAATAAGGAGCGGCGGGCCCCTCGTCAGGAGCGTCCGGATGAACTAGCCGGGTTGACAAATGACGAACGACAAATATACCATATGCTCGAACAGGGTCCCGGGTCGCTGGATGAGATGATCGAGCGTACCCGGTGGGATTTTGGACATTTGCATTCAGTTCTGTTATCTTTAATCATAAAAAAGCAGATTACCCAATTACCCGGTGCTATATATAAAATCATATAATGGGAAAGTTTGAATGTTGGAGAGGAGGATGAACCTGTGGCGGATTCACTCGTCATCGTAGAGTCGCCTGCCAAGGCGAAAACGATTGGCAAATATCTCGGCAGCAAGTATATCGTGAAGGCTTCGATGGGTCATGTTCGCGATTTGCCGAAGAGCCAGATCGGGGTTGAGGTGGAAAACGACTTCAATCCGAAATACATTACGATCCGCGGAAAAGGTTCTGTCTTAAAGGAACTTAAGGATGCTAGCAAAAAGGTGAAAAAAGTGTACCTCGCAGCTGACCCCGATCGCGAAGGGGAAGCCATTGCATGGCATCTTGCGCATGCGTTGGAGCTGGATGATACTCAAAGCCTGCGGGTTGTATTTAATGAAATAACGAAAACGGCCGTGAAGGATGCCTTCAAAACGCCGCGCAAAATTAACATGGATCTGGTTAATGCGCAGCAGGCCAGACGTATTTTGGACCGATTGGTTGGTTACAAGATCAGTCCTATTCTATGGAAGAAAGTGAAGAAGGGTCTTTCGGCCGGCCGGGTTCAATCGGTAGCCGTCAAAATCATTCTCGACCGCGAGAATGAGATAAGCGCTTTCGTTCCGGAAGAATATTGGACTATAACGGCTAAGCTGGCGATTAAAGGCTCCGCATTCGAAGCCAAATTCACGCAGCTAAACGGCGCGAAGAAGGAACTGACCAATGAGCAGGAAGTGAATGAAATCCTCGAGTCGATTCGGGATGCTTCCTTTAAGGTCGGCGAAGTGAAAGAGCGTGAGCGTCAGCGCCACCCGTCGCCGCCGTTTACGACGAGCTCCTTGCAGCAGGAGGCTGCGCGTAAACTCGGTTTCCGTGCCGCCAAGACCATGTCGGTAGCCCAGCAGCTGTACGAGGGTGTTGAGTTAGGCAAGGAAGGCACCGTCGGTTTAATTACTTACATGCGTACGGATTCCACGCGGATCTCAGGCACGGCTCAAGAAGAAGCGAAAGAATACATCACCGAGAAGTACGGTGATCCGTTCGTGCCGGAGAGCCCGAGACAATATTCGAAAAAAGCAGCAAACGCCCAGGATGCGCACGAAGCGATTCGTCCAACGTCCGTGCTGCGCGATCCGGAATCCATGAAGCCGTATATGAGCCGCGACCAGCTTCGGTTGTACAAACTGGTCTGGGAACGCTTTGTGGCAAGCCAGATGTCTTCTGCAGTACTGGATACGCTTTCGGTGGACATCACTGCCGGGAATACGGTCTTCCGGGCGACCGGTTCGAAGGTCCGTTTCCCTGGATTCATGAAGGTCTACGTTGAAGGCAATGACGACGGAACGACAGAGGAAGACAAATACCTGCCGGAGCTTCATTCCGGAGACATTCTGGAGAAGCAGGACATTGAGCCGAAGCAGCACTTCACGCAGCCGCCTCCGCGTTATACGGAAGCGCGTCTTGTCCGAACGCTGGAGGAGCTCGGCATAGGGCGTCCAAGTACGTATGCGCCGACGCTGGAGACGATCCAGAAGAGAGGCTACGTTGCCATCGAAGAGAAAAAATTCATGCCGACCGAGCTCGGCGAGCTTGTCATCGAGCAGATGGAGCAGTTCTTCCCCGAAATCCTCAATGTGGAGTTTACGGCGAACATGGAAGAGGATCTCGACCATGTGGAGGAAGGCTCCGAGGACTGGGTCAAGGTATTGGCAGAGTTCTATGAGTCCTTTGAGAAGCGGCTTGAAGTAGCAGAGGAAGAAATGAAGGAAATCGAAATCGAAGATGAGGTTTCCGATGAGATCTGCGAAAAATGCGGCAAGCCCATGGTTTATAAGCTGGGCCGTTTCGGCAAGTTTCTTGCCTGCTCGGGGTTCCCGGAATGCCGGAATACCAAGCCGATCGTGAAGGACATCGGCGTATCTTGCCCGAAATGCAAGGAAGGCCATGTCGTGGAACGCCGGAGCAAGAAGGGGCGCGTCTTCTTTGGCTGTGACCGGTATCCCGAATGCGACTTTGTATCATGGGATAAACCGTCAACGAAGCCGTGTCCGAATTGCAGCAGTTTAATGGTAGAGAAGAAAAGCAAGCAAGGCATCAAGCTTCAGTGTACCTCTTGCGATTATTCCGAAATGGTCGAGGAACAGGACGAAGCAGCAGATTTGTAAGGCATACAGGGGGTAATGACGTTGACAGATTCACAGAGGGTTACGGTTATCGGGGCAGGACTTGCTGGCAGTGAAGCTGCCTGGCAGATCGCCAGCCGAGGCGTACCCGTTACACTATACGAGATGCGGCCGGTCGTAAAGACGCCGGCTCATCATACGGACAAGTTCGCCGAGCTTGTATGCAGTAATTCGCTTCGGGCGAACGGATTAACCAATGCGGTCGGCGTATTGAAGGAAGAGATGCGGATGCTGAATTCCCTCGTCATCGGATCGGCTGACCGCAATTCCGTCCCGGCTGGCGGCGCATTGGCCGTCGACCGCGACGGCTTCTCCGGAGAAATTACGGAAACCTTGCATCAGCATCCGTTAATCGAGGTCGTAAATGAAGAAATTCAGCATATACCTGAAGAAGGCATCGTTGTGATTGCTACGGGACCGCTGACTTCGCCGGCATTGTCGTCGCAAATCCGCGAGCTGATGGGCGAAGACTATTTCTATTTTTACGATGCGGCTGCTCCGATCGTGGAAAAAGACTCTATTGATATGAGCAAGGTCTATCTGGCATCCCGTTATGATAAAGGCGAAGCGGCTTATCTGAATTGTCCCATGACGGAAGAAGAGTTTGACGCTTTCTATGACGCTCTAATCAATGCGGAAGTCGCACAGTTGAAAGAGTTTGAGAAGGAGATTTATTTCGAGGGCTGCATGCCGATCGAGGTCATGATGAAGCGTGGCAAACAAACCGCCTTGTTCGGCCCGATGAAGCCTGTTGGATTGGTGAACCCGCATACGGGCAAGCTGCCGCATGCTGTGGTGCAGCTCCGTCAGGATAATGCGGCAGGAACCCTCTATAATCTTGTCGGTTTCCAGACTCACTTGAAATGGGGCGAACAGAAGCGCATCATTTCCATGATTCCGGGACTCGAGAACGCCGAAATCGTGCGATACGGCGTCATGCACCGCAATACGTTTGTCAATTCGCCGAAATTGCTGGAACAAACCTATCAGGTGAAAACACGGCCGAATTTGTACCTGGCGGGACAAATGACCGGCGTCGAAGGGTATGTCGAATCGGCGGCGTCCGGATTGATTGCTGGCATTAATGCGGCAAGGGCGGCTCAGGGGCGTGAGGGGATCGTATTCCCTCAGGAATCGACCATCGGGAGCATGGCTTATTACATAACCCATGCGGATCCTGATAATTTCCAGCCGATGAACGCGAACTTCGGTCTTCTTCCGGGCCTAGAGAAGCGGATTCGCAACAAAAAGGAAAAGAACGAAGCGCTTGCGAACCGTGCTCTTGATGGGGTCCGCGTATTTATCAGCGAGCATGAACTAAATACAATCTAATCTTATTTTCTTAGGGAGGTCTTGCCATCATGGAAATGACTTTTCACGCCACGACGATTTGCGCAGTGCGGCACAATGGCACGGCAGCTATAGCCGGCGATGGCCAAGTCACATTCGGTGAAAGTGTAGTCATGAAGCAGACCGCCAAGAAAGTGCGCCGTCTTTACCGGGGACAAGTTGTCGCCGGTTTTGCCGGTTCTGTGGCGGATGCGATCACGTTGTTTGAGAAATTCGAAGGCAAGCTGGAGGAGCACCATGGAAACCTGCAGCGGGCCGCTGTCGAGCTTGCGAAGGACTGGCGTCAAGACCGGGTGCTTCGCAAACTTGAAGCCTTGATGATTGTTATGGACAAAACGGGGATGCTGCTGATTTCCGGCGGCGGCGAAATCATCGAGCCTGATGATGATGTGCTGGCCATCGGGTCAGGCGGCAATTTTGCCTTGTCTGCCGGACGTGCGCTTAAACGCCATGCAGGGCATATGGAAGCGAAAGACATCGCCAGAGAAGCCCTTCAGATCGCTTCTGAGGTGTGTGTCTACACCAACAGCAACATTATTGTTGAAGAGCTGTAAGAGGGCCATGCAGCAACATATAGCCATATCAGGGGTGGAGGTATTCGCGATGAGTAAAGAATCGATGACGCCTAGACAGATTGTATCGGAGCTGGATAAATACATCGTAGGCCAGAAGGACGCTAAAAAATCGGTCGCTGTCGCACTTCGGAACCGTTATCGCCGGAGTCTGCTGACCGATGACGAGCGGGATGAAATCGTACCGAAGAACATTCTGATGATCGGTCCTACCGGCGTCGGCAAAACGGAAATTGCGAGAAGGCTTGCCAAGCTGGTCCATGCACCGTTCGTCAAGGTCGAGGCCACGAAGTTTACCGAGGTTGGTTATGTCGGCCGTGATGTGGAGTCCATGGTGCGGGATCTGGTGGAAACCGCGATCCGGATGGTGAAGCTGGAACGTACGGAGAAGGTTAAGGACAAAGCCGAGGAAATGGCGAACGAGCGGATCGTTCAGCTGTTGGCGCCTTCAACCAAAGGCCAGAAGAGCCAGCGTAACCCCTTTGAGATGCTATTTGGCGGTGGAAACAACGAAACCCAGGCCGATGAGGAAGAGGCGGACGATAAGGACGTTAGTCTTAAAGAGAAGCGGAGACAGGTGCGCTTTAACCTGCTGTCCGGCAAGCTTGAAGACGAAACGATTGAGATCGATGTGGAGGATGCCGCACCGAATATGTTCGACATGTTTGCCGGACAGGGCAACGATCAGATGGGCATGAATATGCAGGAAATGTTCGGCAACCTGATGCCGAAGCGTACGAAGCGCCGCAAGCTATCCGTCAAGGAAGCCAGAAAAGTGCTTACGCAGGAAGAAGCAGGCAAGCTCATTGATATGGATGATGTCATCCAGGAGTCCATACGACGGGCCGAGCAATCCGGGATTATTTTCATCGACGAAATCGACAAGGTTGCCAGCCAGGGACGTCAATCGGGTCCTGATGTGTCCAGGGAAGGCGTGCAGCGCGACATTCTGCCTATCGTGGAAGGCTCCACGATCATGACGAAATACGGGCCGGTAAAAACGGACTTTGTCCTGTTTATCGCTGCCGGCGCATTCCATATCGCGAAGCCGTCGGATTTGATTCCCGAGCTTCAGGGGCGTTTTCCGATTCGGGTAGAGCTGAACAGTTTGTCGCTCGACGATTTTGTTTCCATTTTGACCGAGCCGAAAAACGCATTGACCAAACAATACGTCAATCTGCTTCGTACCGAAGACCTGGAAATCGAGTTTTCGCCGGAAGCGATACGGGAGATTGCCCAAATCGCGGCTTCGGTGAACCAGAACACGGAGAATATCGGCGCACGGAGGCTCCATACGATATTGGAGAAGCTGCTGGAGGATCTGTCGTTTGAAGCGCCTGAATTGACGCTGGACCGGATGGTGATCACCCCGCAGTATGTCCGGGAGAAACTTGCCGGCATCGCCCAGGATCGGGACCTGAGCCAGTATATTCTGTAGTTGCATTCGTATAGGTCTATCTGCCGGGTATGCAAAAAGGAGATAATTGTCGATATTCATCCCGGCCTTTCTTGCTGGATGTCGAAGCGCTTTCGCATGTTGGAAGGGAACGGGACGGATTTCGCAATTTTTTGTGAATTTTCAGGATGGGAACAGGACCTACCTAGCGGGTAAATTCACTTAAAATTTACAGATTTAGTGGTACGATTTGCAATAATATAGAAAAAAATCGGATAAAAATGAACACAAAGCCCTTCTTTTTGGTAAAAGATAGGGCTTTTTTCTTATTGTAAAAAGTCCCAATCTTTAAGAAACTTAGTTTATGTGACATCATGTTGTCTTTTTCTACTTAAGACCTAGGTTAGTTCGTACGGATTATATTATTTGTCGAAAAAAGAGGGTTTAGCTAGGAAGAGTGGAATACCTTTCGGCAAATCCAGTCAGGAGGAATGAGCTAGTGAATCTGTTGAATAATAGTTCTTTTCAACGGCTTCAAAGCGGTTTGGATGCAGCGAATCTCAGGAACAACGTGATTGCAAACAACATCGCGAACGTGGATACACCTCATTTTAAGAGATCCGAAGTATCCTTTGAGAGTCTTCTGAAGAAAGAAATGGATGGAGCCCAGTTGTCGCTTCAGGGCAGAAGAACGGATCCCAGGCATTTTGTCATCGGTCCAACCGGGTCAATCCCGGATGCTTCGGTCATAAAGGACGGCAGCAGTTCCATGAATAACAACCAGAATAATGTCGATGCAGACAGAGAAATGTCGCTGCTTGCAGAGAATCAGCTTCGTTATAATTCGTACATACAAGCTGTAAATGAGCAGATTCGAATGATGCGTACAGCTATTGAAGGGAGATAGGGATTCATGAATATTAGCAATAGCTTCGGAATTAATGCATCAGCTCTAACGGCACAACGGCTTCGAATGGATGTTATCTCCTCCAACATAGCCAATGCGGAAACCACGCGCGCGCGAATCGAGAATGGACAAGCCGTTCCGTATCGCCGAAAGACGGTTGTGTTTCAGCCGCAGCAGGAATCCTTCGAAGGGCTTCTCAGAGCCCAGATGAACGGTCAGAATGCAGGGCAAGGGGTCAAGGTTGCGCAGGTGCGGGAAGATCAATCCCCGTTGAAGCAGGTATATAACCCCACACATCCGGATGCGAATGCGGAAGGCTATGTCTTTATGCCTAACGTCGATATTACGAAGGAAATGGTGGATATGCTTGCAGCTACCCGTTCTTACGAGGCTAACGTTACGGCGATAAACGCTTCGAAAGCGATGATCATGAAGGCTTTGGAGATTGGAAGATAAGACGAGGATATATACATAGACCAGCATAGTAGGAGGAGAGAGAGATGATTCAGAATGCAATGTTCAGTGTTCAGGGTGTACAGCCGCTGCAAATGCAGGAGCAAGTGAAAAATGGTGCGACTCCTTCCGAATCGATTCGAGATTTTGGCTCTTACCTGAATGAAGCACTGAACTCCGTGGCCGCGCAGGAACAGAACGCGCACGTGATGAGCGATAAATTAATGATTGGACAAGTAAACGTAGATCAGGCGATGATATCCGCCCAACAGGCTCTGTTGAGCATCCAGCTCACGACACAGGTCCGAAACAAAGTGGTAGAAGCCTATCAAGAGATCATGCGCACGCAAATCTAAATGTTTCTAGCAAAGTTTCGGATGGGGTGACAATGTGAACGAGAGAATTACCCAATATCGGGAGAGAATGACCCAGTATTGGAACCAATTCAGCAACAAACAAAAAATAATGTTAATCGCTACCGTAGCATTTGTTCTAATTGCTCTAGTCGTACTAACGATGCAGTTCTCTAAGACGAAGTATGAAGTAGCGTTCCGGGATCTGAATTCCAGCGACGCCGCAGGCATCATCAGCCACCTGGAGACCCAGGGGATTTCCTACAAGCTGAGCGAGGACGGCAGAAGCATTCTGGTTCCGAGCACAAGCGCAGCTAAAGTCCAGATCGATGTAGGATCACAAGGACTGGTGCAGAACGGCACGATCGGATTCGAAACCTTCGAAAAGAATGCGTCAGCCATCGGGATGACGGATAACGAATTCGAAGTGAAATATGTAAATGCACTGAACGGCGAAGTCGAACGGCTGCTGGAGAAGATGCAGGGTGTTCAGGACGCAACGGTATTATTGAACCTGCCTAAAGAAAGTGTGTTCGCGAAAAACGGAAACGAAGATCAGGCCAGCGCTTCCGTGGTTGTACAGTTTAAACCGGGCTATCGTCCTAATCAGGAAGTCATAGACGGTTACTACAACCTCGTGAAAACAGCCATTCCCAATTTGCCGATCGAGAACATTACGATCACCAATGACGAAGTCGAGCTGCTCGCAACAGCTAAAGGCGGTCAAGGCGGATTGATCGGCAAGGTGGAAGAAAATTTCGCGCTTCAGAAAAAATTCGAAAACGACGTAAGGCAAAATGTCCAGCAATTCCTCTCGCAATACATGGGTTCGAATAAAGTCAATGTTCTTGTAGCTTCCAAACTGAACTTTGATCAGGTGCAAAGCAAGGAAAACATCGTAACCCCTGTGGATGAAGAAGAAATGAAGGGGATTGAGCTCAGCGTTCAGGAGATCCAGAAGAACTATTCGGGAACCGGCAGTCCTACAGGCGGCGTGGCCGGCGTAGGCGAAGAGGCCGTTCCGGGATATCCAAGCGATTCTGGAAGCGGAGAAACGAATTCGGAAGAGCTCTCCAAAACCGTTAACTATGAGGTTAACCGGATTACGAAGGATATCATTGCAAGTCCATATACTGTTAAAGATTTAACCATTAATGTCTCGGTTGAACCACCTGCCGGGCAACAAACTTTGGATGATGCCACAAGAACGGCTATTCAGAACATCCTGGTCAATATTGTAAGAGCATCGCTTTCGGATTCAGACTCTACTTATACAGACGCTGATTTGTCCAAAAAAGTTTCGGTTATTTCGCAGGTATTTAATGTAAATGCGGATGAAAATCCGAAATCCGTATTTTCACAGCCTGTATTATGGGGAATCGGTATCGCTGCGTTGGCATTGATTGCGGGAGGAACCTATTTCTTCATCCGCAGACGCAGACAGCAGCAGGAGGAGCTTGAAGAGGACATTCAGCTTCCGCCCGTTACGGAATTCCCGTCGATTAATCTCGAAAGCATAACCAATGAAAGCCAGGTTCGTAAGCAGCTCGAAACCTTGGCGAAGAAGAAGCCAGATGAATTCGTGAATTTACTTCGCACATGGCTAGCTGAGGAATAGAGGTGGAAGCATTGGCTAAGGGAAATAACCAAATGTTAAGCGGACGTCAAAAAGCGGCTATACTGCTCATTACACTTGGCCCGGAAGTGTCTGCTCAAATATTTAAGCATCTTCGAGATGAAGAAATCGAACAATTAACGCTCGAGATTGCGAATGTTCGCAAAGTCGACAGCGTCGAGAAAGATAGCATTATTCAGGAGTTCCATCAAATTTGCCTGGCCCAGGAATACATCTCGCAGGGCGGCATCAATTACGCGAAGGAGATTTTGGAGAAGGCGCTTGGACAGCAAAAAGCGATGGAAGTGATCAACAGGCTGACGGCAACGCTTCAAGTAAGACCGTTTGACTTCGCCCGTAAAGCGGATCCGAGCCAAATCCTGAACTTTATCCAGAATGAGAATGCCCAGACCATCGCTCTCGTATTGTCTTATCTTCAATACGAGCAGGCATCCGCGATCCTGTCTTCGCTCCCGCAAGAGAAGCAGGCGGAAGTTGCGCGCAGGGTTGCAGTCATGGACAGTACCTCGCCGGAAGTCATCGCTCAGGTGGAGCGCGTACTGGAACAGAAGCTGTCGGCTACGGTGACGCAGGATTACACCAGTGCGGGCGGCATCGAGTCCATCGTTCAAATTCTGAACGGCGTAGACCGCGGAACGGAACGGACGATCCTCGACTCCCTGGAAATCCAGGATCCCGAGCTTGCGGAAGAAATCAAGAAGCGGATGTTTGTGTTCGAAGACATCGTCAACGTGGACAACCGTTCGATACAGCGCATCATCCGCGACGTCGAGAACGCGGACCTGCAGCTTGCGCTCAAGGTGGCAAGCGAAGAGGTGCGGGACGTTATTTTCCGCAATATGTCCAAGCGGATGGCCGAAACCTTCCGCGAAGAAATGGAATATATGGGACCGGTGCGGCTGCGTGACGTGGAGGAAGCCCAGACTCGGATCGTAAGCACGATCCGGAGACTCGAAGAAGCGGGCGAGGTTATTATTGCCCGCGGCGGAGGAGATGACATCATTGTCTAACTTGATCAAATCGTCCCACTATAAACCGATGGATGTGTTGAAAGAGTTGGATCTTGCTCGTCGTTACGCTTCGCCAACCGAGGAAACGGTAGAGGAGCCTGCACCGCCGACGGCCGAGCCGGCCGCTGTACAAACGCTGGCTGAAGCCGAACGTTTGAAACATGAAATGCTGAAGGACGCTCAAGAGTTTGCCGAGAGGCAAATCCGGGAGGCCTCGGAAGAGGCGCAGCGTCTGTTGACCGAAGCGCAGGAGCAGATTGAGGCATGGTGGACCGAAAGAAGGCTTCAAGATGAGGATTTGTCCGAAACGCTGAAAATGGAAGGTTTTAATCAAGGATATGCGGAGGGCTCTGCCAAGGCGGAGCTTGAGATGAAGGAATTGATGGAGCAGGCGACGCTGCAAGCGAGCGAGCTGCTTCAGCTCGCGCACCAAGCCAAGGAAGATCTGATCCAGGAAGCGGAGCCGTTTTTGGTGGAGCTCAGCTGCAGCATTGCGGAGAAGGTGCTGGATCGTCAGCTTACGATCGAACCGGAATTCACGCTGGAGCTGATTCGAAAGAACCTGGCGCGCAAGCGGGAAAAAGGAATCATTTCCCTCTGCGTAGCTCCCGATCAGTTCGAATTCGTAAACGCCGCGCGGGAAGAGCTCGGATTATCGATCGACTCCCAGGCGGAGCTTCAAATTTTGCCGGACTCCACGGTTAAGGATCGCGGCTGCGTCATCCGTTCTTCCTTCGGAAGCGTGGATGCACGCATCGATACACAGCTGGCCGAGATCAAAAAAGAACTCGTACGGATCGCCCTTGATGTCGAGGAACGGAGAAATCAAGATGAAGAAGCTGAATAGCGCCCGGTACATGGACCATCTGAAACATCTGGATCCCGTCCGCATCAACGGCAAGGTTACGCAGGTCATCGGGTTGATGGTGGAGTCCGAAGGGCCGGATGCCAGTATCGGCGACGTTTGCTACATCTATCCCACGAAGCAATCCAAGCCGCTCAAGGCGGAGGTCGTGGGTTTCAGAGATAATAAAGTGCTGCTGATGCCTCTCGGCGAACTTCACTCTATTGGCCCGGGCTGCGATGTAGTGGGCACAGGCAAACCGCTGAGCGTGCAGGTAGGTTCGGAACTGCTTGGCAAAGTGCTGGACGGATTGGGACAACCGCTCGACGGATCCATTATTCCGGCACGCATGCCGCATTATTCCACCCATAACGTACCGCAGAACCCGCTTAATCGGCCCAGGGTTCAGGAGCCGATCAGCATCGGCGTCCGGGCGATTGACGGATTGCTCTCCATCGGCAAAGGCCAGCGTGTCGGCATATTCGCCGGCTCCGGCGTCGGGAAGAGTACCTTGATGGGAATGATCGCACGCAACACCTCTGCCGATGTCAATGTCATTGCCTTGATCGGTGAACGGGGACGAGAGGTGCTTGATTTCATCGAGCGGGACCTGGGTCCCGAAGGGTTGAAACGGTCCGTTGTGATCGTGGCCACCTCGGATCAACCGGCGCTCATCCGCATTAAGGGAGCCTTGATCGCCACCACGATCGCCGAATATTTCAGGGATCGCGGCCTGAACGTGATGCTGATGATGGATTCGGTTACCCGTTATGCGATGGCGCAGCGCGAAGTCGGGCTTGCCGTAGGGGAACCGCCGGCGATGCGCGGTTACACTCCGTCGGTATTTGCCAGTCTGCCGAAGCTTCTGGAACGCGCAGGCACGGGTCCGACGGGTTCGATCACCGCTTTTTACACGGTGCTGGTTGACGGCGACGACATGAACGAACCGATCGCGGACGCGGTCAGGGGGATCCTGGATGGTCACATCGTCCTGAACCGGAATATCGCGAACAAAGGCCATTTTCCGGCGATCGACGTGCTGGCCAGCATTAGCCGGGTCATGAAAGACATCTCGCCTGAGGAACAAATCGATGCCTCCGAGAACGTAAAGCGTTTGATGGCGATCTACAAGGACTCGGAGGATTTGATCAATATCGGAGCTTACCAACAGGGCTCGAATGCCGACATCGATGAATCGATCGAATACATCGGCCGAATCTGGGATTTTACGAAACAAAAAGTGAATGAGAAGACCACATTGGATGAGGTTCAGGAACGTTTGATTTCCGAGTTTTCAAGGAGATGACTTTGAAGAATGAAATTTCATTATGCATTCCAGAAAATCGTAGACCTGAAGAGCAACGAGAAAACGCAAGCGGAATGGATGCTGTCAAGCGCCATCGGGAAGCTGCAGGCGGAAGAGAAAAGCTTGAATGAGCTTTATGAGATGCGGGATCAAATGTACCGCGCTCAGCAGGAAGCGGCGTCGCGGTGCGTGCCTGTCGCAGAAATCCGAAACATTCAGGTCTATGCAGAGCACCTGGAAGAATGCATTGAACGGAAACGGGATGACATACGGATCGCCCATGTCAATGTAACGAAGAAACAAAAGGTATTGTCCGACAAAATGCTTGACGAAAAAGTGTGGCTGAAGGCAAGAGACAAATCCCAAGAAAAGTTCCGGCATGAAAGTCTCCTTCGGGAACAAAACGAGCTGGACGAAATGGCGACGGTACGTTTTGCGATCAGAGCCCGTTAAGGTTTGCAAACACCGGTGGGTATGACCGCGAGGGAGGAATGAGTGTGGCACGAAAAGACATGCCGCTTGATAAGGAAGAATCAGGCGGTGGATTTGAACGGATATTGTTGATTTTGGTACCTGCTATATTCACGATCGTTCTGCTCGGAGCGCTCGCCGTATTTTTCAGAGCCGACGTCCGGGATGGGCTGCTCGAAGTAGCCAATAAAATTCCGGTCGTTAAGAACTGGGTCCCTGACCCGGTGTTGACCCCGGAAGAGCAGAAGCTCAAAGAGGCGAAGCAGCAGGAAGAAAGCGCAGAAGCGACGATCGTGGAACTTAAGAAGCAGCTTGCCGAGAAAGAAGAAACGTTAAACGAAGTAACGGAGCAAAAAGCAACGCAGGAAAACAAGGTGAAAGAGCTGGAAACCCAAATAGAATCGATGCAAAGCACATCCACGGACGGCGAGGCGGAAGAGGAAGACGCGTACACCAAGCAGATTCGTGAGCTGTCCAAGCTTTATGCGGACATGAGTCCCAGCAAAGCCGCACCGATCATGCAGAACCTGACGCTGGAAGAAATGGTGCTAATGCTGAGCCAAATGAAGAGCAGCAACCGGGTTGCCATCCTTCAGAAGATGGATCCGAAAACGGCGGCGGATGCAACCATGATGCTGAAAGACGCGGAGACCTCCGAAGATCTGGCCATTGCCGCTTTGCAATCCAGGCTGAAGAAGAACGACGCGGAGGCTGCGCAGAAGAAAACCTCCGAGAACCTGGATAAAAGCCAGCTGAATCAGACTTTTGCCGGAATGACGCCTGCCAACGCCGCGGACCTGCTGATGCAAACGTACAAGATCAGCCCCGCGAAAACGATGACCATTCTAAATACGGTGGACGATGCTACGCGTTCGCGAATTTTAAATGCGATGTCCTCGAAAGACGCGGAGCTGGCAGCTAAAATATTGAATCGCCTGATGGGCTCTAAATAAGCTCTGAAATGAATCTCCATCCTCAGGAAAGGAGGTGAAATAGACGATGACAATAACGGTACAAAGCAGTATGTCTTCTTCCGTCAGCAGTACCGCGGGAAGCGGAAAGACCAGCGCAGCCGGTCAAGCGACAGCGGGTGTTTCCTTTGATGCGACGCTGACTTACCAGATGAACGGCAGCGGCAGCGGCGCTGCAACAACTTCAACAGAAGTCGCGGCCAAGCTGGAATCCCTGCTTGCGCAGTATTCAGCGGAAACCGACGAATCGCTTGAAGGCTTAATGGAGCTGCTTCAAGGATTGCTGCAGGAGCTAGATACCGTGGACCAGGCGTTAGAAGAGGACCCTTCGTTATTGCAAGAGCTGCAGAACTGGCTGACGCAAGCGAACCTTCTGTTGAGCGGAACAGCTCCTCAAGCCCAAGGTAACGCGGACGGCAATGAGATGTCGCCATTGGCTTCCCATCCGGAAACGATTCGGTTTGCGGTACAGGACACGATCAGCCAGCTGGCTTCGATGCTATCCAAATCGGGTCAGGTAGACCTCCAGACGGAGGCAGCCGTCAAACAGCTTGTCCAGTCCTTCCAAAGTTTGCTTGGTCAAGGAACGGGGACTGGAGAAAGTAAAGCAAGCAGCAGTTTTGCCAACATCCTAAGCCAAAAGCAGCCGGATGCGGTACAGCCTAACATTGCAGCGAATACTGCAGGACAGTCGGCTTCATCTGAGACAACGGGGCAAGCGAACGCTAAATGGTCTACTCTGGCCACAAGTACCCCGGTTGACGGCACAGCAGCTGAATTCGCGTTAAACGAAGGGGATTCCCTACTGGAGCAAGGAACGGTTACTGCCGGTCAGCTGGCCCTGCGTTCCGGAACCCAAGTTACGGTTAAACCTGCAGCTCCGCCGGTGCCTGTTGAGAATTTCTCTAACGAAATGACTTCCTTCATTATTAATAAGCTCGAAATCGTGAAGCAAACCGGTTTTACCGAAGCGAGAATCTCCTTGAATCCGGAACATCTGGGCCAAGTGGACATCAAGCTAACGATGCAGAACGGCCAGTTGATCGCACAGTTCATGACGCGGTCGACGGATGCTAAAGAGCTGATTGACCAGCAAATGGCACAGCTTCGAAGCGCATTGCTGGCCCAAGGACTTCAGGTCGAGAAAATCGAGGTTACGCAGAGCAGCCAGCCATCCAATGCCAATCTTTATCAGGATGGACGTCAGCCTGGATCAGGACAGCAGCAGCCGCAGCACCGCTCGAAGGAAAAAGATAGGCCTTCCGACGATGCCGTTCTTGCCGCGAATTTGACGGAAGAATTGAACGATTGGATTGCCGAGCATCAAGCCGACGATGAGAACTTGCAAGCAGGAACATTTACCGCGAAAGCCTAACAGTGAGGAGGTGAGCTTGGATGGCAACAAATCCGGTATCTACGAAAAATATGTGGCCCAATTATGCCAAAGGGAACGTCAGCACTAAAAACGGAAACGGCCAAGAGCTTGGGAAGGACCAGTTCTTAAGCATTCTGATTACGCAATTGCGGCATCAGGATCCGCTTCAGCCGATGCAGGACCGGGAATTTATTGCCCAAATGGCCCAGTTTACTTCCCTGGAGCAGCTGATGAATATCAATACTCAATTGACGGCAATGAGCCAGTCTTTGGGTGCTGCTTCAAGTTTGATCGGTAAACAGATCAGCTGGATGTTCAAACCGGAGGATGGCTCGGACTCCGTCATGAAGAGCGGTCTTGTGGATTCCATCATCGTCCGCGAAGGCGTCCATTACGCAAAAGTCGGTGAAAGTGAAGTATCGCTTGATCAGATCGTGAAAATCGAGAACGCTATGGCCGAGAATGATCCAGGAGCAACGGATCCTGTTCCTTCCGAACCTGAAGCAGGCAATCCGGATCCGGGAGAGCCTGAAGCCGGAGACCCGGGACAAGATGAAAAGTCTGGGGGAACCTCACCATGAGTGACCGGATGATGATCGGGCATTTATTTCCCGGGAAAATACATCCCGCAGCGCTTCACAATGAACGAAAAACAGCGCAAGCTCAACATAGTCCTCCACCCGGGACGTTCCAGGAGCTCTTAAATGAGAATCTCCTTAAAATTAGCAATCATGCGGCGAAGAGATTACAGCAGCGCGGCATTGAATTGAAGGGTGATCAGTTGGAACAGATCCAGAGTGCGGTGGACAAAGCCGCAGCGAAGGGGAGCAAGGAATCGCTCATTCTGATGAAGGACATGGCCCTTATCGTGAATATTCCGAACCGGACCGTAGTCACGGCGATGGATGGCAAGGCGATGAAAGACAACGTGTTCACGCAAATCGATAGTGCAGTTATTATTTCATAAATCTGGCTGGCCCGTGAGGAAGCCAGGCGGCCGCTGATCGACAGAAGCGGTCCATAACAGAAGGAGGAAAATCGATGTTAAGATCCATGTATTCCGGCATTTCCGGAATGAGAGGTTTCCAAACCAAACTTGACGTCATTGGTAATAACATTGCCAACGTAAATACGGTTGGGTTTAAAGCGGGACGTGTCATGTTTAAAGATATCCTCAGCCAAACGATGTCCGGCGTTACGCCGGGAACCGACGATCCATCCGGCGGCGTAAACGCGAAGCAGATCGGTCTCGGCGTATCCATCGGCTCGATTGATACTTTGCATACGCCAGGCAGTGCAATGACAACCAATAATCCGACAGACCTGAGAATTGACGGAGACGGATTCTTCATGGTGAAGCTCAGCGAGGATCAAGAAGTGCCTTTCTTAACTCGTGCTGGCGACTTTCATGTCGACGTAGCGCGTAACCTGGTCACTTCGGACGGTATGCTCGTTCTCGATTCGGCGGGTGACCCAATACAGCTGGACGAAGAGGTTACGGCATTCACAATTGCTCAGAATGGCGCCATCATTCAGAAGATGAGTGACGGAACGACGGAAGAAGGAGCCATTATCGGCGTTGCGAAAATTCCGAATCCGGAAGGCCTGGAAAAAATCGGAGGCAATATGTATCGCGTGACCCTGAATGCAGTTCCGGATGGCGATCTGGCTGCCGTCATGTTTGAAGGGAACAACGCGGAAGAAGGAACCGGTGCGATTATTGCCGGTCAGCTTGAAATGTCCAACGTTGACTTGACAGGCGAATTTTCTGAAATGATCGTCGCTCAGCGCGGCTTCCAAGCCAACTCCCGGATTATCACGACTTCGGATGAAGTGCTTCAAGAAGTTGTCAATCTGAAACGATAAGGATGGATAGGGAGGGGCCTTCCCCTCCCTAATTAAACAAGGAGGCTATCCATGATATCGGTAACGAGGTTAAATGGTTCGCAGTTGTGGCTTAACGCGCTGTTGATAGAAATGGTTGAGGAGACTCCTGACACCTACATTACTTTGATTAATGGAAAGCGAATGATTGTGCTTGAAAGTGCAAATGAAATCATCGCTTCCGTTAAGGCGTATCACCACGAGGTAGGCATTCATCAAGCCACCATTAAAGTGCAGCAATTGGAGGAACCTTCATGAAAAAGATGCTCCCCTGGTTAATTACGATCCTGTTATCGATTACGCTGATTGTCCTGGCCATCTTCCTGTTGTCGGACAAGCTGCTTGGCGATAACGGAAAAAGTCAGGCTTCGGCCAATGCCGCGGCTTTATCCAAGTTATCGGCCGACGAGATCGTAAAGATGACATCGGAAATAACCGGTATCAAGACGAATCTGGCAGATCCTGATTTTGTTGCCCAGATGGCCTTTGCTTTTCAGCTTAACGATAAAAAAGCAAAGGAAGAATTCGATAAAATCAAGGAAATCAAGATCAAACCAATTATTATCAAAACGCTGGCCGACACGAAACCCGAATTACTGAATGATTCCAAAGGGCGCGAACAGTTTATTGCCAAGCTGCAAAACCTGATCAATAAGTCGTTAACGTCCGGTCACTTGATTCAAATCGAAATGACAGAAGTAATGATCGTAGGTATCTAGACTGTTCGTCGGACGACCTGTAAGGGGGTGAGTAGATGGTTGATGTTTTATCGCAGAATGAGATCGATGCCTTATTGGCCGCTCTCTCTTCAGGGGAAATGGATGCTGAAGAACTGAAAAAAGAGGAAACGCAAAAGAAAATCCGTTCTTACGATTTTAAGAGGGCCCTTCGTTTTTCGAAGGATCATATTCGAAGCTTGACTCGGATCCACGAGAACTTTGCACGCTATTTGACGACCTACTTCTCGGCGCAGTTACGTACTTTTGTGCAAATCAACGTGGTGCAGGTTGAACAGCTTCCGTATGATGAGTTTATTCGCTCCATACCAAAAATGACAGTTCTTAATATATTTGAAGCCGAACCGCTCGTAGGTCGGATGGTGCTTGAGGTCCATCCCAACATTGCCTACGCGATGCTGGACCGATTGCTTGGAGGCACGGGCATTGCTCCGTCTTCCATCAGCTCGATGACCGAAATCGAAACGATTATCATGGAGCGCATATTCAGCCGGGCGTTCGATAGCCTCCAGGAGGCATGGAAAACGGTGCTGGATATATCCCCGCGCCTCGAAGCATTGGAAACGAATCCGCAATTCATGCAGATCGTGTCTCCGAACGAAACCATTGCGCTAATATCCCTTAGCACAAAAATCGGCGATACCACGGGCATGATTAACCTGTGCATACCGCATGTGGTTCTGGAGCCGATCATGTCCAAGCTGTCCGCGCATCAATGGTTCATCTCGGAGAAAAAAGCGAGCGTTCCGGAGGAAGTGGATGCTCTTAAACAGCGCGTAAGCAAAGCCAAGCTTCCGATCGTTGCCGAGCTGGGCGTTTCGCAGCTTACCGTGTCCGAGTTCTTAGGACTAAGCGTCGGCGACGTTATTTCGTTAAACAAGCCGATGCATGACGGACTATCCATCAAGGTCGGCGACAAATTAAAGTTTATTGGCAGTCCCGGAACGATAAAAGACCGGGTTGCTGTACAAATCGATGAAATTGTCATCGAAGGAGCTGAAGAATTTGACGAGTAAAGATTATTTATCCCAGGAAGAAATCGACGCTTTGTTAAAACAGTCGGAAATGGCATCACCAGCATCAATTCCTTCGGCGGCGACTGTCGATGACGTATTAACACCTCTGGAGCAGGACGCGCTGGGTGAGATCGGTAACATAACCTTCGGCAGCGCTGCAACCGCCCTGTCCACCTTGCTGGGCAAAAAAGTGGATATCACGACCCCCAGAGTTTCGATCATTAAGCGAAGCGAGTTCGAGGAAGAATTTCCGAAGCCGCATGTAGCGGTACACGTTAAGTACGTGGACGGATTTGAAGGAATTAATTCGCTGGTCATTAAGACACGCGATGCGCAGGTCATTGCCGATCTCATGTTAGGCGGGGAAGGCAACCCGGTGGAAGAGGAACTCAATGAGATTCATATCAGTGCCGTTCAGGAAGCGATGAACCAGATGATGGGGTCTTCCGCAACAAGCATGTCGACGATTTTCAACCGGTTTGTCAATATATCGCCGCCGGGCATTGACATTCTCAACATGGCGAACGGGGAAGGGGTCAACAACCTGCCGCCGGATGAAACGCTGATTAAGATTTCTTTCCGATTAATTATCGGTGAACTTATTGATTCAACCATTATGCAGCTGCTGCCCGTTCATTTCTCCAAGGATATGGTTCACATGCTCATCAACGGGACAGAAGAACCGCAGCCTGCGAAGCAGGAAGCTGCTCCAGCGGTGGAAGCGCCGGCCAGTGCCCAGGAGTCGGCACAAGCACCGGTTAATCCGGCACAAACCCAAGACATGGGTCAAGGCTACGATTATGGACAAGGCTACGGTCAGCCTATGCCAGGACATGGCGGGCCCATCCCGCAGCAATCCATGCCATACGGTCAGCCGCAGATGCCTTACCAAGCACAGCCGCAACAGTATGGCGGCATGCCGAATCGCAATGTGAATGTACAGCCCGTGCAGTTCGCTAATCTGCAATCTGCACCGTACACCCAGGTGGATGAAAACAATCTGAACTTACTGATGGACATTCCCCTTAAAGTCACCGTAGAATTAGGGAGGACCCAAAAGCAAATTAAGGATATCCTGGAAATGTCGCAAGGTTCGATTATCGAGCTGGACAAGCTGGCCGGTGAGCCTGTTGACATCCTCGTCAATCATAAACTGATTGCCAAAGGCGAGGTCGTTGTCATCGATGAGAACTTTGGTGTGCGTGTGACGGATATCGTAAGCCAATGGGACCGGATTCAAAAATTACAATAGCACAAACATTTTAGGGAGGATTTTTATCAATGGCTAACCGAATTCTGATCGTGGACGATGCTGCATTTATGAGAATGATGATCCGTGACATATTGGTCAAGAACGGATTCGAGGTTGTGGGGGAAGCACAGGACGGTGCACAAGCAATCGAGAAATTTAAGGAACTTCGTCCAGATCTGATTACGATGGATATTACGATGCCGGAAATGGATGGTATCGCAGCGCTTAAAGAGATTAAAAAAGTAGATGCCAATGCCAAAGTAATTATGTGCTCTGCCATGGGTCAGCAAGCGATGGTTATTGACGCAATCCAAGCCGGAGCGAAAGACTTCATCGTTAAACCGTTCCAATCGGACAGAGTTATTGAAGCCATCAACAAGACGCTTGGCGTATAAGGATTCTTCTTATGATGATGGCAGCTTCTGACAGATTGGGCTCAAGTAGTACTACCGGGTATTATTTACAGTTGTTTTATGTCTTTATCGTACTTGCCATCATCATTGCGTTGATCGTGTTCCTGATTCGCTTTCTAGGCAGAAAGAATCAGAGCTGGATGCAGGGCCGCTCCATTCGTACTCTGGGTGCGGTTGGTATGGGCCCTAACAAATCCCTTCAGCTCGTCGAAATTGGGGGCAGCATCTATGTGATCGGAGTTGGCGAAGACGTCCGGTTGGTGGACAAAATTTCTGATCCGGCTGAAGTTGCGCTTATCCAAGCTGCATTTGAACAGGATTCTGGAATACATAATGGGGCACTGCCGCCTTTTATAACGAAATTGGCGGCAAAACTCCGTAAAGACAAACCACCGGAAGAAATGGAGTTGGACGATACATCTTCTTTCCATGAAGTGTTCGAATCCAAGCTGCGCAGCGTACCGAACCGGAAAGAAAAGGTCGAAGAATTGCTGCGGGAGGATCATAAGGATTCATGAATAAAAAGATCTCGTACGGTATCACGATTTTCATCATGTTTGGATTATTGTTTTCCCATACGGCATTCGCGGATCCGATTCCGAACATTGATATTCAAATCGGTAATGAGGGAGATGCACCGGGGACAAGCTCCTTGTCCTTGATACTCCTGATCACCATTCTTAGTATTGCACCGGCGATTCTGGTGCTGATGACAAGTTTTACAAGGATTGTTATCGTGCTCGGCTTTGTCCGTACTTCGCTCGGAACACAGCAAACACCGCCAAACCAAGTGTTGATCGGCCTGGCGCTGTTCCTTACCTTGTTCGTTATGGCTCCCACGTTATCCTCGATGAACGAGGTCGCGCTGCAGCCCTACCTCAAAGGGGAGATCACTCAAGCGGAAGCACTGGATAAGGCTCAAGACCCGATGAAGAAGTTCATGTTCGCGCACACAAGGGAAAAGGACCTGCTGCTGTTCATGAATTACACCGGCGCGGAGAAACCCGAATCCTACGAGGACATTCCATTAACGGTTTTAGTTCCGGCATTTGCCATTAGCGAGCTGAAGACGGGTTTCCAAATGGGCTTTATGATCTTCATCCCGTTTCTGGTCATCGATATCGTGGTTGCCAGCGTGCTGATGGCAATGGGGATGATGATGCTGCCGCCGGTCATGATCTCGCTGCCATTCAAGATTCTGCTCTTTGTTTTGGTGGACGGCTGGTATCTGGTAGTGAAATCCATGCTGATGAGCTTTAACCCGTAGCAATAAGCGGCAAGCAATTCGAATACAGGGGGACTAAGCCGTGAGCGCTGAATTTATTATCGGTCTGGCAGGACAAGCGGTCTATATTGTGCTCCAGGTGAGCGCGCCGATGCTGGTTCTCGCACTGGTTGTGGGACTAATCATCAGTATTTTTCAAGCGACAACACAAATCCAGGAACAGACGCTGGCTTTCGTACCAAAAATCATCATCGTTCTTGTAGCGTTACTGCTGTTTGGTCCTTGGATATTAACGACGTTAGTGGATTTTACGCACGGTATTTTGGACAATCTCTACAAATATATCGGATAGGCTGAGTGTCCATGGAATGGTTGCAGCAAAGTTTACCAGTTTTCATGCTTATTTTTTGTCGAATAACATCTTTTTTTGTAATATCGCCAGTGTTTGCTTCGCGCGGCATACCTTCTTCTTACAAAATAGCCCTGTCGGCCATTATCGCCCTGATCGTCTATCTATCGTTCGGGCTCGGGGAAGTGGTTCCGCAAGATCTGTCTTACGCCATCTTAATTGTCCAGGAAGTGCTGGTGGGACTGCTTCTAGGTTTCACTGCTTATCTCATCATGGCTGTCGTCCAAACCGCCGGGGCATTAATTGATATTCAGATCGGTTTCAGCATGGCGAATGTCATCGACCCGTTTACGGGGACGTCCACCCCATTAATCGGGAACTTCAAGTATTATCTCGCTCTGCTGGTGTTCCTGAGCATGAATGGTCACCATTATTTGTTTGATGCGATTATGTACAGTTATGATTGGATCCCGATCACGGGTGACGTGTTTGGGAAGATACATGAGGGTAACGTAACGGATTTTCTCGTTCGGACCTTCTCGCACTCGTTTGTATTGGCAATTCAAATGGCGGCTCCGCTGGTGGCAGCCCTGTTCCTGACCGATGTCGGGCTTGGCTTTCTGGCAAGGACGGCTCCGCAGTTCAACGTGTTTGTCATCGGGATTATTATCAAAATCATCGTTGGGCTCGTGCTGCTGATGCTGCTCATGCCGATGCTGGTGTCCCTGTTTGATCATCTGTTTGCCAAAATGTTTGAAGCGCTCCGTGAGCTGCTCGGCGTTCTTGGCGACGAGCCGACTTAAGGAGGATGGAGGTGAAGCGGATGTCATACCGGTATCCGGTCGACTTACAGCTGTTCGCTGGCGAAAAGACGGAGAAAGCCACGCCGAAGAAACGCCAGGATACGCGTAAGAAGGGCCAAGTTGCCAAGAGCATGGAGGTATCGGGTGCATCGGTTTTGCTGGCGGCTTTCTTCTGCCTGTTAATCTTTGGCGGTTATATGAGGGACCGCACCGTTCGACTATTCACCGATATATACATTAATCGGCTCTCCATGAATGTAACGAAAGATAATGTGATGCAGCTGTTCAGGGAATATGGCGTTCAAATCTTGCTTCTGCTCGCGCCTTTGTTCATTTCGATTTTCGTTATAGCGCTGGTCGCTAATTATTTGCAGGTCGGGTTTATGTTAACCGGCGAGACGCTGAAAATGAAGTTCAGCAAAATCGACCCCATCAAGGGGTTCAAAAATATATTCTCGATGCGTTCATTGGTCGAGTTTTTGAAATCGGTCATCAAGTTGACCATTATCGGTTACCTCGTGTACAGCACCTTGTGGGCTGCCAGGGAGGATTTATCCTCCTTATCGACGATGGGACCCGATACCATCTTTCATTTCGTGGCCGATATCACTATGTCGCTCGGTTTTAAGATTGCCATCGGGCTGATCATTCTGGCCGTTCTGGATTACATGTATCAGAAATACGATTACGAGAAAAACATTCGGATGTCCAAGCAGGACATCAAAGACGAGTACAAAAAAATGGAAGGCGATCCGCTGATCAAAGGAAAGATCAGGGAGCGCCAGCGTCGGATGGCACTTCAGCGGATGATGCAGGAAGTTCCGAATGCCGACGTCATCATCACGAACCCGACCCACTTTGCAGTGGCGATCAAATATGACGGGTCCTCGATGGAAGCTCCGCAAATCATTGCTAAAGGTCAAGATTTCATGGCCTTGCGGATTAAGGAAATCGCGAAGGAACACGGAATTATAACGATGGAAAACAAGCCGCTGGCACGCGCTTTGTACCAACGGTCGGAAATCGGGGATTCGATTCCGGGAGACCTGTTCCAGGCCGTAGCGGAAGTGCTGGCCTATGTATATAAACTAAAAGGTAAAGCGAAATAACTAGGGACCGGAGGCGTCTGTGCAGTGAAAATAAAAGATCTATCTGTCCTTGCGGGTGTCATTGGCATCGTACTCATGATGATTCTTCCGATCCCGATATGGCTGCTCGATGTACTTCTGATTATCAACATCTCGCTGGCGCTCATCATTTTGCTGGTGGCCATGAATACGAAGGAAGCGCTCGATTTCTCCATTTTTCCTTCCTTATTGCTCATCACGACACTCTTTCGAGTAGCGCTTAACATATCGACAACGAAGCTGATCCTGTCGGAAGCTAACGCAGGCGAAGTTGTTGCCACGTTCGGCAAATGGATTGCCAACGGCGAAATTGCGGTTGGCTTCATCGTCTTCTTGATCCTCGTCGTCGTACAGTTCATCGTCATTACCAAAGGGTCGGAACGGGTAGCCGAGGTTGCGGCAAGATTTACCCTCGACGCGATGCCGGGTAAGCAGATGAGCATCGATGCGGATCTGAACGCGGGTCTGATCAATGAGCAGCAAGCCAGGGAGCGCCGCAGCAAGATCGAGCGCGAAGCCGACTTTTACGGCGCCATGGATGGTGCGAGTAAATTCGTCAAGGGTGATGCCATCGCCACGATCGTCATCATGCTCATCAACCTGATCGGCGGATTTATTATCGGGATCTCGATTCACGGCATGTCGTTCGGAGACGCGATGAGCACCTACTCGATCCTGACGATCGGGGACGGATTGGTCAGCCAGATTCCGGCTCTCCTGATTTCCACGGCCGCGGGCCTGATTGTTACGCGTGCTTCATCCGAAGGAAATCTGGCTGAGGATCTGACGGGGCAGCTCTTCTCATATCCTCATCTGTTGTACATCGTTGCAGGAACCGTCCTGCTGCTGGGAATCTTCACACCGATTCATCTGATCACGACCGCGCCGATTGCACTCATACTATTTATCGCGGCACGGACGATGCAGAACAATTTGGATCGCAAGCAGGTGGAAGTGGAGCAGCTGGAAGAGGAACAGCAGATCGAAGAGGTGCGAAGCCCGGAAAGCGTGATCAACCTCTTGCAGGTCGATCCTATCGAATTCGAATTCGGATATGGGTTGATTCCGCTGGCAGACGCTCAGCAGGGCGGGGACTTATTGGACCGTATCATTATGATCCGGAGACAATGCGCGCTTGAACTGGGACTCGTCGTGCCGGTCATCCGAATTCGCGACAATATTCAACTAAAACCGAACGAATATGTCATAAAAATAAAAGGGAATGCTGTCGGCGGCGGTGAATTATTATTAAATCACTATCTCGCCATGAGCCCGGGATACGAGGACGATTCCGTAACAGGGATCGAAACGACGGAACCGGCGTTCGGGCTTCCTGCACTGTGGATTGACGAAGCCATGAAGGAACGGGCGGATCTGGCCGGTTATACCGTTGTGGATCCACCGTCCGTCGTTGCTACCCATCTGACGGAACTCATTAAGAGACATGCCCATGAGCTGATCGGACGCCAGGAAACCAAGGCATTGGTCGACAATATTCGAGAAAGCTATCCGGTCCTCGTGGACGAGCTCATTCCTTCCGTGCTGACCATTGGGGAAGTGCAAAAGGTATTGGCCAAGCTCCTTCGCGAGAAGATCTCCATCCGCGATATGGTTACGATTCTCGAGACCCTTGCCGACTACGGGCATTATTCGAAGGACCCTGATGTCCTTACCGAATATGTAAGGCAAGCCCTCTCACGGCAGATTACACAGCAATACGCTCAAGAAGGAGAGGCGATGCGGGTCATCACGGTCGGACCGCAGCTGGAGAAGAAGATCGCCGAGAGCGTTCAGCAGAGCGACCAAGGAAGCTATCTCGCGATGGATCCGGCATCCACGCAGAGCGTGTTTCAAAAGCTCAGTGAGCAGGTCAATCGGATTATTCAGATGGGACAGCAGCCCGTGCTTCTGACCTCGCCGGCCATAAGAATGTATTTGCGGCAGGTCATAGAACGAAGCATGCAGGATATCCCGGTGTTGTCCTATAGCGAGCTGGAGCCTAACGTCGAAATTCAAAGTGTCGGAGTGGTGAACTTATGAGAGTGAAAAGGTATATCGTCGACACGATGCCTGAGGCGATGCAGCATATTCGTACGGATTTGGGTGCGGATGCCGTCATACTGAGCACGAAGGAAACCAAGGTAGGCGGGTTCCTCGGGATGTTCACCCGCAAGAAAATAGAGGTGATCGCGGCGGTAGAGCAGGCGGAAAAGCCCAAGGGCTCTGCGCCGGTCAAGCCCAAAGTTACGCCTTCTGTTCCATCAGGGGCGGTACCCAAAGCCTACCAGCGAACGGCTGAAATTTCGAAGCAAGGCCCTAAAACCTCCCCGCTTCCAGTGAATAACGCGGATGCCGCAGCGGATGCGCGGCAAGAGGCCGACTATAGCCGCTTTGCCGAGTTGCTTAGCCAGGTGGCAGCTTCCGAGGAGGTTGTGGACAGGCAAAAGGACGGGGTCAGCCAGACGCAGCAGCCTGCAGAGGCTGATCCGGCAGCGGAACGCAGCGATTCAACGGAAGCCGCTGCTTCTCTTGAAGCAAAGAAACCATCCCGCGGGGGACAGGAGGAGTCGTTAAGTTCACGACTGGGAATCAGCGAATCCGAACAGAGAGTCCTTGAAGAGCTTAAGGAAATGAAGGAATGGATCGCGCGATTATCCAGGCAGAATCTGGAGGCGCAGCATCTTCCCGAGCCGCTGCATGTTATCCGGGATCAGCTCCTGAAGCAGGATTTATCGGCCAAGCTGGCGGAAGAGTGGCTCGCGGCCGCGGAAGATGCCTGGAAAGCCAGCCAAATGCAGATGAGCGAGACCGAGCTTCTGAACGTGATTTACAAGCAGGCCGAGGCGTTCCTTGAGGGGCGTATCGGCGACGGCGTTCAGCCCGGGACGCGGATCGTATATGTCGCTGGCCCAACGGGGGTCGGCAAAACAACCACGATTGCGAAGATCGCTGCAGAGCAGCTGTTCCGCAATCAACGCAAGGTAGGCTTCATTACGTCCGATACGTATCGGATATCCGCCGTTGAACAGCTTCGCACTTATGCTTCCATTCTCAATGTGCCGATGGAGGTCGTGCAGTCGCCCGGCGACATGCAGCGAGCCCTTCAGAAGCTCCAGGACTGCGATTTGGTATTAATGGATACGGCCGGCCGGAACTATCGGAATGAGCTGCTCGTTTCCGAGCTTCAAAGCCTGTTCTCCCATTCCGATCAAAGTGAAACTTATCTTGTCCTCAGCCTCACATCCAAGAGCAGCGATATGATCGAAATCGCGGATCATTTCAGCAAATACGAGCTGGATAAGGTTATTTTCACGAAGATGGATGAAACCGGAAGCTACGGCGCCTTGTTTAATCTGATCGATGCCCACAACCTTCGCCTGTCTTATATGACCAATGGTCAAAATGTGCCCGATGATCTGTTGATGGCCGACCCTGAACGGTTATGCCGTCTGCTGCTGGGAGAGAGTCGTACATGACGGATCAAGCTCACTCGCTTCGCCAGTTGGTTTCAGCCCAGCAGCCCGGGGAGAGCGCCAAGGCGACCTCCGCAAGAACCGCCAAGATCATAACGGTCAGCAGCGGCAAGGGCGGGGTTGGGAAATCCAATTTCACGTTGAATTTTGCATTGACTTTGCAATCGATGGGAAAAAGGGTTCTGGTCTTTGATGCCGATATCGGCATGGCAAACATTGACGTTCTGATGGGTGTAAGCTCTCGGTACAGCCTGTATCATCTCATTCGCCGGGAGAAGAGCATAGAAGAAGTGATTCAGTATGGGCCGGACAAGCTGCCTTACATTGCCGGAGGTTCGGGTTTGGCGGACATGATGTCCCTGTCCGAGGAAGAGATGGATTATTTCATATCCCAGATCGAGCGCATTGCTTCCGGGATGGACTACATTATCTTCGATACAGGGGCCGGGCTATCCAAGGAAAACATGAAGTTTATTACGTCCGCTGATCAATGCCTTGTCGTTACGACGCCGGAGCCGACGTCCATCACGGATGCCTATGCGTTAATCAAGGTGGTCCACGGCACGGAAAGCAAGGTTCCGTTCAGCCTGATCGTCAACCGTGCAGGGGATGAGGAAGAGGCTCGTGAGGCGGCGGGCAAAATTATTTTGACGGCCCAGCGTTTTCTGGACATCGACATCAAGCTGCTCGGCTCGATTGCCGATGATACGCATGTAGTCCAGTCCGTCAAGCGGCAGGTTCCGTTTACGGCAGCTTATCCACGGTGCAACGCTTCCAGCGATATCAGACGGATCGCGCTTCGTTACTTGGCCGTTCCTGCTGCCGCGGAGCCGGAAACCCCGAAGGGAATCAAAGGATTTATGCATCGATGGCTTAAACGTACGAAATGATTCTTCGGTTGGATTAATGGAAATAGGAGTGGACATCTATGAAGCCTTTTCGTGTGCTCGTCGTGGACGATTCCGCATTTATGAGGAAAATATTTTCCGATTTCATCGAGCGCGACAAGTCTTTCCAGGTTGTCGGGACAGCCGAGAACGGGCTTGACGCTGTTGAGAAAGTAAAGGAACTGAATCCTGACGTCATTACGCTTGATGTAGAAATGCCGGAAATGAACGGGCTGGATGCTTTGAAACTCATTATGGATGCGGGACCCCGTCCGGTTATCATGTTATCCGGCCTTAATGAACAAGGCATGAGGGAGACCATTCTTGCCCTCGAGGCAGGAGCGTTTGATTTTATACGAAAGCCTTCCATATCGAATGCGCTTGATATTGAGCAGGTGCGTTCCGAATTGATGAAGCAGCTGAATGCGGCGATGCAGGCTAAACAGCGGAGGGCCTTGTGGGAAGAAGAAGAGCAGAAACGGCGGAGTGCGGACATCACGCTTCCTCTTTCGCCAAAGCCTTCTGAGACGACGCCGAAAAAGAAGCCGCAGGTGAAAGAAACGAGACCGGCGGCCAAAGGAACGGATCAGCGCGGCAAGCCGGCTGAACCGCTTCGCATGCCGGTATCCCGCTCGGCCGGGGAGAAGGCGGCTCTCCCGGATGTACCGGAGCTTTCCGGTTTCAAGCGAAAACGGGTTGAACGCAAAAATGAAGCGGAGTCGGCCCCAGCCGTGCTTCCCAAGAACGAGAGCCGCCCGCCGAGAGAGGCAAAAACCCAGCCGTCAACTGACCTGAAAGATTTGGTGGCGGTCGGCTGTTCAACGGGTGGCCCAAGAGCATTAAAAGCTTTTCTCGAGAAAATTCCCGGCGACTTCCATGCCCCGATCGTCATCGTCCAGCATATGCCGCCGAATTTCACCAAATCGCTTGCCCAGCGCCTGAATTCATTCAGTCAGCTGGAGGTCATGGAAGCAGAACACGGCATGGTATTAGAGCCGGGCAAGGCATACATTGCTCCGGGCGGCAGCCACATGAGGGTTCATCGCTCGGAAGGCGGTGCATACCAAATCAGGATAAGCCAGGATGAGACTCGCAACGGCCATCGCCCGTCGGTGGATGTGCTGTTCGAATCCCTGCTGCCGTTGACCTCGGTCACGCGGCACGCCATTCTGATGACCGGCATGGGGAGCGATGGAGCAAGAATGATGAAGGAGCTTTACGATGCCGGCGTGACATCCACCTTTGCCGAGAGCGAGCAAACCTGCGTCGTATACGGGATGCCGAGATCTGCCGTCGAGCTGGGATGCGTAAGCCACGTTTTGCCGCTTCATGAAATTGCACCGAGGATGGTTCAAGCTGTAAATAACGGAAAGTGAACTTGAAGAGGAGGTGTCTCTCAATGGACATGAATCAATATTTGACAATGTTTATTGATGAGTCAAATGATCATCTGCAATCATTAAATGAAAACATGCTTCAATTAGAAAGCAACCCGGACGATATCGGGATCGTACAGATTATTTTCCGATCGGCTCATACGTTGAAAGGCATGGCGGCAACGATGGGATTTGAGGATCTGGCTTCTCTTACCCACCAGATGGAAAACGTACTGGATCTTGTCCGGAACGAAAAGCTTAAGATGCAGGATTTTATCTTTGACACGCTCTTCAAAAGCTTGGACGCTCTTGAATCGATGGTGCAGGATATTACCGAAGGCGGCGACGGGAAGGCGGACGTGTCCGCTATTGTAGCTTCCTTGCAGTCCATTGTGCGCGGAGAAGGCGCCTCGGCTAACGGGGGATCTGTCGAAGGGAATAACGCCGCTGTGGCCGTTCAGGGAATCGAATTGGATGAGTTTCAATTTTCCGTGCTGGATCAATCGATTTCAGAAGGTCATAAGGTTCTATATATCCAAGTGACATTGCGAGAGGATTGCCAACTCAAGGCGGTTCGGGCCTACATGGTATTCGAAGCGCTGGAGAGATCCGGTGAAATCGTCAAGACCTATCCGGACGTTCAAGAGATTGAACAAGGTGAATTCGATCGCGTATTTTCGTTGTATTACATAACGCAAAGAGAAACGCAAGATATTGAAAGCCAGATTCTGGGCGTTTCAGAGATTGAAGCTGCGACAGTGGTGGCGCTCGATCATGAATCCTTGCAGCAAATGGTTCAGGAGAGCGCGGCTACAGCCGAAGCGGTAAAGCCCGAAGCTCCTTCTGTAGCTCCGGCGGCCGGGGTTTCAACGGAAGCCAAAAGCGCTCCGGCGCCTGCCAAAGAATCCAAGGCACCTGCGCGTAATGCGGGTGGGGGCAATCCTTCCAGAACGATCCGGGTCGATATTGAACGGCTGGATGTATTGATGAATCTGTTCAGCGAGCTTCTGATTGACCGGGTGCGCCTGGAGCAGCTGGCCAGCGAGTCCAGGAACCAGGAGCTGACGGACACGGTTGAGCATATGAGCCGCGTAAGCAGCGATTTGCAGAATATCGTCCTGAAGCTGCGCATGGTGCCAGTGGATACGGTATTCAACCGTTTTCCTAGGATGGTGCGGGATCTTGCCAAAACATTGGACAAGAAGATCGACTTGATTATTACCGGGGCCGACACGGAGCTGGACCGCACGGTGATCGACGAGATCGGCGACCCTCTGGTCCACTTGCTGCGGAACTCGGCTGACCATGGCGTCGAACCTGTTGCCGACCGCATTGCAGCCGGTAAACCGGAGACCGGTACCGTGCACCTGCGCGCGTTCCATAGCGGCAACAATGTGTTCATCGAGATTGAAGACGACGGGCGCGGCATCTACCGCGATAAAATTTTGAAGAATGCGCTGGCCAAAGGCGTCGTCACGGAGACCGAGGCAGCGTCCATGACCGATGACGAGGTGAATCAGCTGCTGTTCGCTCCCGGATTCAGCACGGCCGAGAAAATTTCGGATGTATCCGGCCGCGGCGTAGGGCTCGACGTCGTTAAATCGAAGATTGTTGCCTTGGGCGGTAACGTCACGATCTACTCCACCCCGGGAAAAGGCACCAATTTTTCGGTTCAGCTTCCATTAACGCTGTCCATCATTGCAGCCATGCTGATCCGGATGGGATCGGAGAAATATGCGATTCCGTTGTCTTCCATCGTTGAAACGGGCATCATCAAGCGCGGGCAAATCAAACATGTGCACGGAAGCCGCATGATTCAGTTCCGGGAGTCGATGATACCGGTGATCTCGCTTAGCCGTTTGTTTGAAGTTCCGGATTTTGATGAGGAGCGGGAAGAGGAAACGGAGATTGTTGTAATCCGCAAAGGGGATCGTTTGGCTGCGCTCACCATCGATGATTTTATCGGACAGAGTGAAATCGTCATTAAAAACCTGGGCAAATATTTGCCTGCCATACAAGGGGTATCCGGCGCGACCATTCTTGGAGATGGACAAGTGGCTCTTATCATCGACGCAAATGCATTTATCAAATAATGGGTTGCTATCAAGCACGGCAGGCCACACATTCTGAAGGAGGACTTATTCATGGGAGAAGAAATCAAGGTTATCGTCTTTAGACTTGGCGAGGAAGAATACGGCATCGAGGTGGACAAGGTTCAAACCATCGAAAGAATGATGCCCATTACGCGCGTTCCCAAAACCTTTGCTTTCGTAAAAGGGGTTATCAACCTACGAGGCGTCGTCATCCCAGTGATCAATCTGCGCGGCCGATTCGGTCTGGAAGAGGTTGAAGCAACCGATCAAACACGGGTTATTATCGTAGCGGTCAATGATATGCAGGTTGGCTTTATCGTGGATTCGGCAAGTGATGTCATCGATCTGAATACGGACAGCATTGACTCTCCACCTGAGGTTGTCGGCGGAATTAAAGCGAAATACCTGCGCGGTGTCGCGAAGGTAGGAGAAGAGCGCCTTCTCGTCATGCTGAATTTGTCCGAAGTGTTGAACAAGAGTGAGATCATTCAGCTGGAAGGCCTTGAGGAGTAGACAGTGGAGCTGTTTAAGCATGGCAAAGAAATCAAAATGGATGTTTTGAAGGAAGTTGGAAACATCGGAGCGGGCAATGCGGCAACCGCCCTCTCCCGTTTGCTTAACAAGCCTATTGATATGGCGGTTCCTAAGGTTCAACTCCTGCCGTTCGAACAGATTGCCGAAAGCGTCGGGGGGAGCGAACAGCTCGTACTTGCCGTATTTTTACGGGTTGAAGGGAGCGCTCCGGGGAATCTCTTCTTTATTATGAGTCCGGAAGCGGGGAAGAACCTTCTGCTGAATCTGGCGGGCATTGAAGTATCGGAGGAGGAGCCATTCTCCGAGATGGAGCAGTCCGCCTTATGCGAGATCGGAAATATTTTGTCAGGCTCGTACTTATCGTCGCTCGCTGACTTCACCAATCTGTCCATGACACCCACGGTGCCGGCATTGGCAATGGATATGGCAGGTGCCATCCTGAGTTATGGATTGCTGCAATTCGGAGAAATGGGAGACGATGCCCTCTTAATCAACACGACGTTCCTGGAAGGGCAAAACGAGGTGGAAGGCCAATTCTTCCTCATACCTGATCCACAATCATTTGCTCAAATATTCGAAGCTTTGGGAGTGCCTTTAGAGCATGATTGAAGAACAAGCAATAGTGAAAGTAGCCATGGCGGATCTGAACGTCGCAGGTCCAAACGGTATATTGCGTACAACGGGACTCGGCTCATGCGTAGGACTGACGTTATATGATCCGGTCACGAAGATTGGCGGCATGGCGCATGTCATGCTGCCATCCTCGGCGATTGCCAGGGAGGGGCAGCTGAATCTGGCCAAATACGCCGATACGGCTCTTCCGATCCTGCTGAACAAGATGAGGAATTTGGGGGCGTCTCCGGCGCGGATGGTAGCCAAAATGGCCGGAGGGGCTCAGATGTTTGCTTTTGCGGGTTCGGGCGATACGATGCGCATCGGTCCCCGGAATGTGGAGTCATGCAAAGCGGGACTCGAGCAGATGGGAATCACGCTGATAGCCGAGGACACCGGAGGAAATTACGGGAGAACCGTTGAGTTGGACTGCGCAACGGGTAAGTTTACAATACGAAGCGTACAAAAGGGCATAAAGGAATTGTAGCGATGATGGGAAAACTCCGTTTTTATCTGATTACCGGAATTGCCGGGTTTGTGTTCACATTTATTTTCTCCATACGTAACAATTTGTGGATGACTAGCATGTATCGGGCGCTGATTGCATGCGCGATCTGGTTTCTTCTGGCGTTCCTGCTGAATTGGATGTTTGCTGCCATTACGGGGCCGCGAGCAGCCGAAAAAGGGGACGCAGGCTCGCAGCGGGAGCAGGACCGAGGAACCGTTCTTGACTTATCCACGCCTGATGAGGATCGGGAATTGATGGATTTGATCCATGCCGAATCCAGCAGCAAAGAGAATGGAGACTTTGTACCGCTGAATCCTCCTAAGCTGGTTTCAACGAAAGATCCTGAAGAACTGGCCAAGGCCGTTCGTCACCTTACGGAAAAATAAGGAGGGTGAAGGCAATTGGACGAACGTAAAACTTCCGTCCTTAACCATGCGGATTTATGGAGCGCATGGAAGGAAGATGGAGACCATGAAGCGAAGAAGAAACTTATCGAATATCATTTGCACATCGTTGACTATGTTTCAAGCCGATTGGCCATCGGTCTTCCGAAGAACGTTTCTAAGGGAGATTTGGCCAGCAATGGGGTAATGGGTCTGATTGACGCCATCGAGAAGTTCGATTACAAACGAGGGCTGCAATTCGAAACCTATGCCTCTTGGCGGGTGCGGGGTGCTATTCTGGATTCGCTGCGCCAAGGGGATTGGGTACCGCGTTCTGTCCGTGAGAAGGCGAAGAAGATTGAAACTGCATATCAGCAGTTGGAACAGAAGTATTTACGCAGCGTCAGTGATTCCGAGATGAGCGATTACCTTGACGTGACCGAGAAGGAGTTCCGGCACATGCTGCAGGAAGTGGCGGTCATGACATTGACATCTTTGGATGATCCGATCCGCGAGGAGGAGTCTGAGACCCGAATGTCGCTCCTGGTTGATGAGAAAGCGAAGAATCCGGATCACAAGGTCCATGAATTTTATCTGCGAGAAGCCCTGATGAAGGGTATCGGTAAATTAACCCCGAAAGAGCGGACCGTAGTTTCCTTATTATATTATGAGGATTTATCACTCAGCGAAATAGCTGAAGTGATGTCGCTATCACCTTCACGAATATCTCAGCTTCATTCCAAAGCGATTTTGAGACTTCGGGGCGCGCTCGATAAAGATCGGGATTTGCTGATGCAAAACGATTGACGCTTGCCATTTATGAAGGGGGTTCCTGGATTGTCTGTAGATTATGCATTGGATCAATACTTTAGCGTTTCGCTATCGGATGACAAGGTCGTCGCCTATATACAGTTCACCAAGTGGGAGAAGGATTTTTCTTGCTCCGTCGAGGCTCTTGAACAGTTTCTCAGAAGCCATCAGATTCGGTATGGCATTCAATATGATACCTTGCGGCGAATCGCGGACCATGGGGAGGAATATCAATATAGCAGAACGCCGATTGCCATGGGAACGGAACCGACGCACGGACAGAACGGTAAAATTCAATTTACCGTCGATTTCGGGAATGAGACGAATCTGAAGCCGCTGGAGGACGAGGACGGCAAAGTGGACTTCAAAGAAGTGATTCGTTTAAATAATGTAAAGAAGGGCCAGCTGTTGGCTACCCGAATCCCGCCTACGAAGGGTGTGCCTGGAACTGCGGTCACCGGCGAAGAGATACCGAGCAAGCCGGGAAAGGAAGCACATTTCAAGGTGGGGAAGAACGTGGTGGTCAACGCCGAGAAAAGCGCCATGTACGCCGCGCTTGACGGACTGCTCACCAAAACCGAAAAAGGCAAAATCAATGTGTTCCCGGTATATGAGATTAACGGGGACGTGGATTACAGCATTGGCAATATCGATTTTGTCGGTACGGTGGTCATTCGCGGGAATGTGCTGACCGGGTTCAAAATCAAGGCGGCAGGGGACATTCGAGTCACGGGCTTTGTGGAAGGTGCCGAGCTGGAGGCTGAAGGATCCATTGATATATCAGGCGGGATCATCGGCTATAACAAGGGTTACGTAAAGGCGGGCCAGGACGTCAAAAGCTCGTTCATTCAGGATGGGAACGTCGTTGCGGGCGCCAGCGTATTCGTGTCGCAGAGCATCATGCATTCCAATATACGAGCTGTCCAGAATATCGAATGCAACGGGATGAAAGGGCTCGTAGTGGGCGGCATTCTGCAAGCCGGGGAAAAGGTCGTTGCGCGCACGATCGGAAACAGCATGTCGACGGCTACCGTCATTGAAGTGGGCGTTCTTCCCGAGCTGCGGAATGAACTGGCGGATCTAAGAGCCCAATTGAAGCTTTCATTAGAGAGCATGGACAAAACCGATAAAGCGCTTTATCTCTTGAACCAGTTGGCTTCCTCCGGACAATTGTCGCCGGACAAGCTGGCGCTGCGAATCAAGCTGAATGCGACCAAAAAATCCAACATGGCAGAGCAAGCCGACATCAAGGAACGCATGCTGGAAATCGAGAAGATGCTGGAGGATACCGGCAAAGCCAGAGTGAATGTGGTTAAGACGATCTACGGCGGCGCCAAAATCGTCATCGGGCGGTACACCCGATTTGTTAAGGATCCCACGCAGCGGGTCTCTTTTTACTATCATGAAGGAGATATCACCATGGTTCCGTTGTTGTAGGAATGAAAGACATTCACAATGCTTGTGGACATGATCCCTATACCATGAGGTGATTCCATTGAGTTTAAAATCGGTTGAGATGCAAATTGCGGTCCCGAGAACCAATGAAGCGGGCAAGGTTCATAACGAATTCCAGCAGCGGCCGCAGAACGAACAGATGCTGCTAGCAGGTGAACAAACCAAGAACAGCCGGGCCGAAGCCCAGCGAAGCACGGAAGTGAGCGAGACGGCCGAAACAGCCGTGCGGGATGACGGGAGCCGCCAGTCCTCAGGCCAGCAGCAAGGGCGGGGGTCTGCAGAAGCGGGCGAGACTTTGGAACAGCCGGCGGAGCACCCCTATAAAGGCAAAAATTTCGATGTTTCGCTCTAGATAATTTATAGGCACAAAGGAGTTAATGGATTTGAAACCGTGGATATATATCGTGCTGCTAGGCATTGCGGCCGTGCTGTATGCTTTCATGCTGCCGAAACGCCGGGAAGAGACCGTGTCCAGCGAGCGGGTTGTAAAGGAAGTCGAGAACACGCTTGAAGGATACATGGCGGAAATCCAGAACGAGAACGAGCAGCTGGTCGAGCTGGTTAGTCAAATGAAGAAAGAACTTGATGCCAAACAGCAAGCGCATCAGGAGCAGGTCAGCGATTTGCGGCAGCGCATGCTGGCCATGGAGCAGAAAATGACCGAATCGCAAACGCGTCTTCGAACGGCTGAAGAGAAGCTGGCGCAGGCAGCTGCGGCGGCTTCTTTGTCTGCAGGAGCGGCTGCAGCGTCATCGGAGGCGGATCATGCCCCTCCGGTCCATTCCATCAAATCCAGATACGCGGAACTGTTTGATTTATATGAACAAGGCAAATCTATCGATATGATAGCCAAGTCCACGGGACTTCAGCGAGGCGAAGTTCAACTCATTATCCAGTTGGCCAAACAGGAGGAATCCGTGTGATCAAGAACCGAATGTTTATGATGGGCCTCGGGAGCGGTCTTGTGATCGCCGCTGTGCTGCTGCAGCTGATGTGGATCGGCCAAGGCGCAACCGCTTCGGAGACAAAGGAGTTAACGAAGGAGCAGCTGGTGGCTGCAGCGGAGGCTTTGGATATGCAGGTCGTCGAAGGTACGGACGAGCTGATGACGGCGGAGCAGTGGGAAGAGAAGAAGCTGGGCGAGGGAGAAGGCGAGTCCGAAGGTGCCCAACCGGTCGAAAAGCCTGAAGCGACGAAGCCTGAGGCGCCGGAGAAACCGGAGAGCCCGGAGAAACCAGAAACGGACGCGCAGAAGAAACAGGAAGCTTCCTCCCAGGTAACGAATCCGGCCAAACCGAAAACACCGGCTAAAGCCGAAGCTTCTATTCAAGTAAAGATTCCATCCGGAAACAATCTCAGCGATGTAGCAAACAGCCTTCTGAATGCCGGGGTCATTGACAACAAACAGGCATTCATCAAAAAAGCTACCGAGAATAAAATCAACACCAGAATCCTGAGCGGTACTTACTCGTTTACGATCGGCGAGAGCTACAATTCGATTATCACGAAGATCACGACAAAACCCTCCAACTAGCACTCCGGTTGAGAGTGGTTTTTTTCTTTAGCGTAACTCTTCAAGCCCCTGATTGGCTTGAGCTGGTCATGCACACAAAAGACATTGCAACCTGCCCATGGTTATGTTATAGTAATTGACGGTGTTAAAACACACGCCAGAGTGATTCCGTTGAGGGTGCTTCCTGGAATGGGAGTCTTAATGGAAAATGATCTTGGCGGAGGGACACACAAAAACCAAACTTAGGAGGTGCGTGAAGATGGCAGTAATTTCCATGAAACAGCTTTTGGAAGCTGGCGTTCACTTCGGTCACCAGACTCGTCGCTGGAACCCGAAAATGGATAAATTTATCTTCACTGAAAGAAACGGTATCTACATTATCGACCTGCAAAAAACGGTCAAGAAAGTTGAAGAAGCATTCAACTTCGTAAAAAGCGTAGCTGGTGAGAACGGTACGATCCTGTTCGTCGGCACGAAAAAACAAGCTCAAGATTCCGTGAAGGAAGAAGCGGAGCGTTGCGGCATGTTCTACATCAACCAACGTTGGCTCGGCGGAACTTTGACTAACTTCGAAACGATCCAAAAGCGTATTAACCGCTTGAAGCAGCTTGAAACTTGGGAAGAAGACGGCACGTTCCAAGTATTGCCTAAGAAAGAAGTCATCCTTCTCCGCAAAGAGAAAGATCGTCTTGAAAAATTCCTGGGCGGTATCAAGAACATGAAGGGCCTTCCAAGCGCATTGTTCGTTATCGATCCTCGCAAAGAGCGCATCGCTGTTGCGGAAGCTCGCAAATTGGGTATCCCAATCGTTGGTATCGTTGATACGAACTGCGATCCGGATGAAATCGACTATGTAATTCCAGGTAACGATGACGCGATCCGCGCTGTCAAATTGTTGACTGGTAAAATGGCCGATGCCGTTGTTGAAGCTCACCAAGGCGAAGAAACAACAGCTTAATCGGGATTAAACGTATAAACCATGAATTAAATGAAAAGGGTGGTTGGTAGGTGTATAACCTCTCACTGCCCTTTTTTTAAGATGTCAGGCCGGATTGCGGTAGAAACATCAGGCTTCTGGCAGGGCAAGGGAAACAAATACTTAAGCGTACGGATTTCTTGGAGGGCACGTCGAAGGACGGCTGCTTCAGATCCGACCGCCAAACTTGATCATACCAATATGGAGGGAATTCTAATGGCAGTAACAGCTAGTGCGGTAAAAGAACTTCGCGAAAGAACAGGCGCGGGCATGCTCGATTGCAAAAAAGCGCTCGACGAAACAAACGGTGATATCGAAAAAGCGATCGCGGTGCTTCGCGAGAAAGGCTTGTCCGCAGCGGCTAACAAAGCTGGACGCGTTGCAACGGAAGGCGTTGTCGAGTCTTACATTCACGGTGGCGGACGCATCGGCGTTCTCGTGGAAATCAACTGTGAAACAGACTTCGTAGGCAAAACGGATCAATTTAAAGAGTTTGCTCGCGATATCGCAATGCATATTGCTGCTGCAAACCCTAAATACGTTCGTCGTGAAGAAGTACCTAGTGACGAGCTTGAGAAAGAAAAAGAAATTTTGAAAAACCAAGCCCTGAACGAAGGCAAGCCTGAAAAAATCGTTGAAAAAATGGTTGAAGGCCGCATCAACAAATACTATGAAGAGTATTGCCTGCTTGAGCAGCCTTTCATCAAGGATCCGGACAAAACGATCAGCACGCTGCTTAACGAAAAAATCAGCACAATCGGCGAGAACATCTCCATTCGTCGTTTTGCCCGTTTCGAATTGGGCGAAGGCTTGGAGAAAAAACAAGACAACTTCGTAGAAGAAGTTATGGCCCAGGTGAATAAATAAGCCGGATAGGCTAATATAAGTTATAGAAAAGAGTGGAACACACCTGTGTTCCTTCTTTTTTAAGAGATATAAAGGCATAAGAGAGATAAGATTGTTATAAATTCGGAGTAAAGGCTACCCTTATCTCACAAGAAAGAATGGACTTAGGTCTTGATTAGACGACCAGAAGTTTCTACTTGAGACGGATGTTTTTACCCGATTTTTATAAACCGTCAAGCAGTGCCGGTGTGTCTGTCTGTCGTTTTTCAAACGGGCGTCGTATACTTAAGGCGCCGTCTTAAAGTGGAGGGTTATCATTTGGAACAGCCTGTATATAAACGAGTGATATTGAAAGTCAGTGGGGAATCCCTTTCAGGGCAGAATGGATATGGTATTGATGCTGAGACGATCTCATCGATCGCTGAGCAGGTTCGCGAGGTTGTCGAGCTTGGTGTGGAGGTCGCGATCGTATGCGGCGGCGGCAACATTTGGCGCGGCATTGCCGGCAGCGCGAACGGAATTGACCGTGCGACAGCGGACTATATGGGAATGCTCGCAACGGTGATGAACTCTTTGGCCCTTCAGGATGCTTTGGAGCAGATCGATGTGCCGACCCGGGTGCAAACCTCGATCTCCATGCAGCAAATCGCCGAGCCGTATATTCGCCGCAGAGCCATTCGGCATTTGGAAAAGGGCCGTGTCGTTATTTTTGCGGCAGGAACAGGGAACCCATACTTCTCCACCGATACTACTGCAGCGCTTCGCGCCGCGGAAATCGAAGCAGAAGTGATTCTTATGGCGAAGAACAAGGTGGACGGAGTGTACTCCGCTGATCCATTTAAGGATGAAACTGCCGAGAAGTACGAGCAGCTGACGTATCTAGACGTATTGAACAAAAACCTTGGGGTAATGGACTCTACAGCTTCATCGTTATGTATGGACAACAACATCCCGCTCATCGTCTTCGCTATTACGGAGCAAGGTAATATCAAGCGCGTCGTTCTGGGCGAGAAAATCGGAACGATCGTTAAAGGGAGTGTAGACTAATGCCGCAATCGGTGAAAAAGAATGCAGAAGAACGCATGGAAAAAGCGATCCTGTCTTTGAAACGTGACTTGGCAACTCTGCGCGCAGGGCGGGCAGCGCCGGCGCTCCTCGACCGGATCACGGTGGAATACTACGGAGCGCAAACTCCGCTGAATCAGCTGGCTAACATCAGCACGCCGGATTCCAGAACGCTCATGATTCAGCCTTGGGACAAGTCGTCCTTGGCGGATATCGAGAAAGCGATCATGAAATCGGATATCGGATTGACACCGGCGAACGATGGTAATCAAATTCGTCTCGTCGTACCTGCATTGACGGAAGAACGCAGAACCGAACTGGTGAAAATGACGAAGAAATTCGGCGAGGAAGCGAAAGTGGCCATCCGCAACATTCGCCGTGATGCCAACGACGACATCAAAAAATTGGAGAAAACGGATATTTCCGAGGACGAGTCCCGGAGACATCAGGAAGATATCCAAAAAGCGACGGATAAATTTATCGCAGAAGTCGACAAAGTCCTCGTTGCTAAAGAAAAAGAGATTATGGAAGTATAAGAGACTTGTGGCCCCTCCTGTCAATGGTGGGGTTTGTCTCTTTTTTTGCAGAAAGATGCCTGGAGGAAATGGAATGATCAAACGGGTTCGATCGTGGTTGAATCAGGAGGACAGTCAGCAGACGCATCAGCTCTCTCCGGACAACATCCCGCATCATGTTGCCATCATCATGGATGGCAATGGGCGTTGGGCGAAACGGCGCGGCATGCCGCGGATCGTTGGCCATCAGAATGGCATGAAGGCTGTCAAAAGAGCCGCCATAGCCGCCGATGAGTTGGGAATCAAAATATTGACGATGTATGCTTTCTCTACGGAAAACTGGACGCGTCCGAAGGATGAGGTCGATTTTCTTATGAAGCTTCCGCAGGAGTTTCTGGCTATTGAGCTGGAAGAGCTGATCGAGAAAAATGTCCAGGTCCGCATGATGGGGCATCCGGAAGACCTTCCGTCCCATACCGTGTCTGCGATGGAAGAAGCTGTTGCGAAAACTGCCGGCAATGACGGGCTTGTGCTTAACTTTGCGCTCAATTACGGCAGCCGGAAAGAGATCACCGAAAGTGTCAAGGCGCTCGGACGGGAAGTGCGAGACGGAATTCTCCGTCCTGAGGACATTACAGAGGAACTGATTGGCCAGCGGCTCCTCACAGGCGAATTGCCGGATCCGGATTTACTGATCCGCACAAGCGGCGAGCTGCGGCTGAGCAATTTTATGTTGTGGCAGCTCGCGTACAGCGAGTTATGGTTTACGGATGCCTATTGGCCGGAGTTCACCAAAGACCATTTGGTGGAGGCCGTAGCCGATTATCAACAAAGAACTAGGCGCTACGGTGGACTGTCGTAGCCGATGGAGGATGGAACGTTTTGAAACAGCGATTGATTACCGGAATTATAGCGGGAGCGGTCTTTTTAGGATTATGTTTCATAGGCGGTCTGTGGTACCATCTTCTAATTCTGGCGATGGCGCTAGTCGGTTACTATGAGTTTGTGCGCATGACCCATACGGCACCGTTCGGGGGAACGGCATGGATCGGGTATGCGGGAGTGCTGCTGCTTGTATTTCCATGGGGTCCGCTTGATCTGAAACTTCCGATCCCATGGGAACATGTGCTTTGGCTCCTGCTGCTCTTATTTTTGCTGGCGACGGTGACCACGAAAAATACGATAGATATCAAGCGGATCTCTTTATTGTTTTTGGCATCGGTCTATATCGGCATCGGATTTTCCTTCATAGCCGAATCTCGGCATGCTCCGGACGGGCATGGCGTATTTTGGACTTTTTTGCTGCTGGCCTCGATCTGGGCAAGTGATGCGGGCGCGTATTTTGTCGGCCGCGCCATGGGGCGCCATAAATTATGGCCTTCCATAAGCCCGAACAAAACGGTGGAGGGTGCGCTCGGCGGTGTGATCATCGCCGTGTTCACGTCGCTGCTCTTTTCATTCTACTCAGATGGAATCCTGACGGCTGGACATGCGGTTCTGATTGGGCTTTCCTGCGCCGTTATCGGCCAGCTCGGCGACTTGGTGCAATCCGCCTATAAACGGGTGTATGACATCAAGGATTCGGGCAGGCTGCTGCCGGGACATGGAGGAATACTGGATCGATGCGACAGTTGGATCGTCGTATTTCCGTTTGTACATATATTGAGTCTCCTGCCTTACTGATGAAAGGAAAGATGAGCATGAAGAAGATCAGCGTACTCGGCTCCACGGGCTCCATTGGCACCCAAACCTTGGATGTGGTGAGGAAGCACCGGGAACAATTTCAGATTGAAGGCTTGGCTGCGGGGAGCAATAAGGAATTGCTGCTTCAGCAGGTTCAGGAGTTTTCTCCGCGAAAAGTGTCCGTTGCGACGAAAGAGCTTGCTGACAGTTTAAGGCATGATCTTCCTGCCGGAACCGAAGTGTTTCATGGCCATGAAGGCCTGATCGAGATTGCGGCAGCGACAGACGCGGAGCTGGTCGTTACTGCGGTCGTTGGAAGTTTGGGCCTTTCTTCTACGCTTGCGGCCATTAACGAGGGGAAGACGATCGGGCTTGCCAACAAGGAAACATTGGTTACCGCAGGTCACCTGGTTACCGCTCAAGCCGCTGCAAAAGGGGTAAAGCTCTTGCCGATCGACAGCGAGCATTCCGCCATATTCCAATGCTTGAACGGAGAACGGCATGAAGATATCGAACGGATTACGCTGACCGCTTCCGGCGGGTCGTTCCGGGATTACACCCGCGATCAGCTGGTCAACGTTACGGTGGAGGATGCGCTTAAGCATCCAAACTGGTCCATGGGCGCCAAAATCACGATCGATTCCGCGACCATGGTCAATAAAGGGCTTGAGGTCATTGAAGCGCATTGGTTGTACGGCATACCGTACGACAATATTTCCGTGCTTCTCCACCCGGAAAGCATCATCCATTCTTTTGTGGAGTTCCGCGATTCCAGCATTATCGCGCAGCTCGGCAACCCGGACATGCGGGTCCCGATTCAATATGCGCTGACTTATCCCGAGCGGTGGTCTTCGCCTGCACCAAGGCTCTCCTTGGCAGAAGCAGGAAAGCTGCACTTCCGGGAAATGGACCTTGAGCGTTTTCCTTGTTTAAGGCTCGCTTATGAATGTGGTAAAATGGGTGGTACAGCGCCAACGGTATTCAATGCGGCCAATGAAATCGCGGTCGCCCGCTTTCTCCGCGGCGAAATCTCTTTTCTGCGAATCGAAGAGATTATCGAGGAAGTGCTGCATAGTCACCATAACGTGCCGGAACCGGCGCTGGAGACGATTGAAGAGAATGATCGGATTGCACGTGAAATAGCTTCCCGACTATAAGTTTTGAAGTGTTTTTGAAATCTCCCTTGAAAAAAAGCGGACAGCTTGTGATTCTCTTGTGGACGACAGGAGAATAATGATAATCTATAGGGACATACTGCGTTCTCAGAGGAAAAGGGGGATGTAAAGAATTGGAAATGGTTCGGGTCGTTTTTTTAACGGTGCTCATGTTTTTTGTGATCGTTACCGTGCACGAATGGGGTCACTATTATTTTGCCCGGCGTGCCGGAATCTTGGTACGCGAGTTCGCGATTGGATTTGGTCCTAAGCTGTTCTCATATAAACGCCATGAAACGCAGTTCACGCTTCGTCTTCTCCCGTTCGGCGGATATGCCCGCATGGCCGGAGAAGATCCGGAACTTGTCGAGATTCAGCCCGGTCAGACGATTGCGGTTCGAGTGAATGCAGAGAATCAAGTGAAAAAGATTTATCTGGATCAACTCGACAACCGTAAAAATGTCATTCGCGGCGAAGTCCAGTTTATCGACATGGTGGACCGTTTGTCGGTGAGGCTTGATGTGGATGGTGAATTTCAGCAGTACGAGATCCATCCGCAAGCATTAACGGTAGCTAAAGGTGTCGAGACGCAGATCGCACCGAGAGACCGCCAGTTCGGCAGCAAGACCGTCGGCCAAAGAGCGCTTGCGATATTTGCCGGCCCTGTCATGAACTTTATTTTGGCCTTCGTGCTGTTTGCCCTTCACATTCAGATGGCCGGTATACCGGTCGAGAATCCAACCTACGTACAGATAGGCGAGATTACGAAAGGCATGCCAGCAGACGAAGCCAATCTGAAAGAGGGCGACATCATCGAGAGCATCAACGGAACGGCGATTGGGGCCGATTATCAGAAGATGATCGAATTGATTGCGGCCTCCAAGGACAAGCCGATGGAATGGACCGTACGTCGAGGAGAGGAATCTTTCGATTTGACGTTGACGCCTCGGACCATGGAGGGCCAGGAAGGCGGCAAGGTCGGGATCGTTCCTGAGCTTCCTACCCGATCCGCAGGGCTTGGAGAGACGATTACCGGCTCCGGGACGGCGATGGTTGACACCACCAATATTATTTTCCAGGGCTTCAGACAGTTGATTCAGAAGTTTTCCATGGATGATTTAGGCGGTCCTGTGCGGACCTTTGAGGTCACGGGTCAAATCGCCAAACAGGGTATCGAACAGCTGACCTATTGGGCGGCCATTCTAAGCTTGTACCTGGGCATATTCAACCTGCTGCCGATTCCGGCGCTGGATGGAAGCCGGCTCGTATTCTTGGGGATCGAGGCATTACGTGGCAAGCCGGTTGACCCGAACAGGGAAGGCATGGTTCACTTTATCGGGTTTGCGATGCTGTTCCTGTTAATGATTGCCGTCACCTATAACGATATTTTGCGTTTGATCAACGGATAGACCTTAAGGTACGGCTCGGTGCGCCAGCCGCGACGAAAGCCGTACCTTTTTCTATTGTTAGCAGAGTTTCACGCATAACGATATCCAGCATGGAGTTCTATAACACAGGGCGGGTTTTATAGCCGCGGCCCGTTCACACATATCGCCAATAACGTCCAGTCAAGCCGCCTGAATGAACGGCTTAGACCACGCGTTTTATTAATGGGAGGAACACGATTTATATGTCTAAGGAATCGAAGGATAAACAATTCGTGACGGAGATCACGCCGCAAGGAGAAGATTTCTCGCGCTGGTACATCGATGTCATCAAAAAAGCGGACTTGATGGATTATTCCCCAGTCCGGGGCTGCATCGTCTTTAAACCGGACGGTTATGAAATTTGGGAGCATATCCAGGCGGAGCTGGATCGGCGCTTTAAGGCAACGGGCCATCGGAACGCTTATTTCCCGTTGTTCATTCCGGAGAGCTTTTTCCAGAAAGAGAAGGAGCATGTGGAAGGTTTCAATCCAGAGCTGCCTTGGGTGACCGAAGCGGCGGGCGAGAAGCTTGAAGAGCGTCTGGCTATTCGTCCGACTTCCGAAACGATGTTCGGGCACATGTATTCCAAGTGGATTCAATCCTATCGTGATCTTCCTGTGCTGATCAATCAGTGGGCCAACGTGGTGCGCTGGGAGAAACGCACGCTGCCGTTCCTCCGCACCAGCGAGTTTTTATGGCAAGAGGGGCATACCGCTCATGAAACGGAAGCGGAAGCAAGAGGGGAAACCATGCAAATGCTCGATATCTATCAGCAATTCGTAGAGGACTATCTCGCGATTCCGGTGATCAAGGGGCAGAAGACGCCTTCGGAGAAATTCGCGGGTGCCGTGGACACGTTCTCCATCGAAGCGATGATGAAAGACGGTCGGGCTGTACAAGCAGGCACATCACACTACATGGGTACCAATTTCTCGCAAGCTTTCGATATTCAATATTTGAACCGTGAAAATACGCTGGAATACGCGCATACGACTTCCTGGGGAGTCAGCACGCGTCTTATCGGCTCCTTGATCATGGTCCATGGGGACGACCGGGGCTTGGTGCTTCCTCCAAAAGTTGCGCCGACTCAAGTAATCATGATTCCGATCGGGCCTCCGAAGACGAGAGACGCCGTCGTGGGCCGTACGGACGAGCTGTTCCGTGAACTGAAATCCGCCGGGATCCGCGTACGGGTGGACGACAATCCGGATGTGCGTCCAGGCTGGAAATTCAATGAGTACGAAATGCGCGGCGTTCCGGTTCGTCTGGAGATCGGGCCTCGTGATATGGAGAATGGCGTCTGCGTGCTCGTTTCCCGCATTACGGGCGAGAAGAAGGTTGTGGAGCAGGCCAACCTGATCCAGGAAGTGCAGAGCATGCTGGAGCAGGTGCATCAGGAAATGTTCGATCGTGCGAAGCAGTTCCGCGAGGATCATTTCTATTCCGTGGAGACGCTGGATGAAATGAAGGACAGCATGGAGGACAAGCGCGGGTTTACTTTGGCAGGATGGTGCGGTTCGGAAGCTTGCGAAGACACCGTGAAGCAAGAAACCGGCGCGACGAGCAGAAACATTCCGTTTGAACCGGCCGAGAACAAAACGAAGTGTCTCGTATGCGGCGAGGATGCGAAGCATACGGTGCTGTTCGCGAGAGCGTACTAGGAATTCGATATTATGAGTTTCCGACTTGCATGACGAAGGGCAATTTTTCGTCCGCGTCGGGGATTCATCATCTGGAGTAAGCTTCCGGATGGCAGTATGACGGACGCTCTCTTTCTCGGGGCAGGACGATGGAGTGCTGCCGGCGGAAGCTTTATTCTGTTTTTTATCCGCTAAACGCGGTCTGTCTTCTGTGGATGTAGGTCGATAGAAGTTTTTCTTACAGCTTTATGTTATGCAGGGGGAGGGAACCATGGGCACGACTGAAGATAAAAGGAAGCGATTTGAACTGCTGATCAAGCAGGGAGAAGTTCCGGCCAATCTGGTGGAACCCTATTTTTTAGACGGTGTGATTGAACAAGTAGAGACCAGCAGGAACAGCAAGGACTGGAGGATAACCGTTCAGAAGGAGACCTTGGTCCCGGCCGAAGTTTATCGCACATTTTGCCTGAGGATTCAGGAGAAGATGGGACATATCGCTAAGATCAAATTTGTGTTCCGGTATGGAAGCGGCGTTCCGGAGGCCGATATCGTGCAGGAGTATTGGGGCTTGTTTCTGGAGTGGGCACACCGGGAGATTCCATCGGTCAATGGCTGGATGACTAGGGCGAAACACGAGGTGGAAGACGGGCAGGTCCTTCTCTCCATGTCGGATGGCATGTCGCTTGAACTTGCCCGCAAGAAACAGATCGATACCGCCATAACCCGATTCTTCGGGCAGTACTTCGATCTGACACTTCGCGTGAAGATGCAGGTCGGCGATAACGGCCAGGCCGCTTACGAGGAGTTCGAGCAGAGGAAGCGCGAGGAAGAGCGCGAGGTTATCGAACAGATCATGAGCAGCATGGAAGCGGAGCTGGATGCCGAGGACGAGGAAGAAGGCGAGATTCGGCTGCAGGTCGGATATGATATCAAGGATCAGCCGGTTTCGATCCAGGAGATCCAGGATGAAGAGAAGAAAATTACGATCCAGGGTACCATTTTCGGGTTGGACCGCAAGGAGCTCCGAAACGGCAGCACGCTGTTTACCTTCAACTTAACCGATTTCAGCGATTCCTTGCAGATGAAGATGTTTGGCAAAACGAAGGATGACTTGAAGGTCCTGAGCCTTCTTGAGAACGGCAAATGGGTGAAGGCACGCGGACGCGTGGAATATGACCGGTTTATGCAGGTGCCGGAGCTGGTCATGATCCCGTCCGACCTCAATGAAGTCAAGGCGCCCCCTTCCCGCAAGGATAACGCTGCCGAGAAGCGGGTGGAATTCCATCTCCATACCACTATGAGCACGATGGATGCGGTCACGCCGATCGACCGGTACATCAAAACCGCGGCCGCCTGGGGACATAAAGCGATTGCCGTAAGTGATCACGGCGGCGTGCAGTGTTATCCTGACGCAGCCAAGAACGCCAAGAAACACGGAATCAAAATGATGTACGGCATCGAGGCCAATGTCGTGAATGATGCCGTCAACATCGTGGAACAGGCACAGCCGATTGAGCTGAGCAGCGCGACTTACGTGGTATTCGATATTGAAACCACGGGTTTGTCCATCACCGCGAACAAGATCATCGAGCTTGCAGCCGTGAAGATGCACGAAGGCAAGGAGATTGGCAGGTACGCCACGTTTGTTAATCCGCACGAGCGAATTCCGTATCATATCCAGCAATTGACGAACATCAATGACGATATGGTCAAGGATGCTCCTGAACTGGAGCCGGTACTGAAGGAATTTGTTGAATTCGTCGGCGATGGCGTGCTCGTGGCTCACAACGCGCGGTTTGACATGGGGTTCATTCAGGCAGCACTCAAGAATGCAGGCATGGACACGCTGGAGAATCCGTATTTGGATACTTTGGAGCTGGCCCGACTGGTGCATCCGGGACTTAAGAATCACCGCCTTAACACATTGGCGGATAAGTACAAGGTGCTGCTGGAAAGCCATCACCGCGCGATCGATGATACAATTGCGCTGGCGGGAATCCTGAACGGGCTCCTCAGCGACGTAGACAAAACCAAAGGCGTGAAGATGCTGGACCGTCTTAATGATTACGTGGGCATGGACCTGTCCAATACCCGTCCGTTCCATTGCGGGATTTACGCTTTGAACATGACGGGCAAGAAGAATCTGTACAAACTGGTCTCCATGTCGCATACCGAATATTTCAAGCGGGTGCCCTGCATCCCGAAATCCAAGCTCCAAGAGATGCGGGACGGACTCCTGGTGCTGTCCGGCTGCGAAAAAGGGGAGTTCTTCGAAACGGTGCTGAACAAGACGGAGGAGGAAGCCGAAGAGATTGCAGGCTTTTACGACGTTTTGGAAATCCAGCCGTTGACGATGTATATGCATTTGGTGGACAAAGGCCTGGTAGGCAGCCCCGAAGAGATCAAAACCGCGATTTCCAAAGTCGTGCGCATCGGCGAAAAGCTGAACAAGCCGGTCATCGCTACAGGGAATGTGCACTATCTGGAACCGCGGGACAAGCTGTTCCGGGACATTACCATCCATGGCATTACCGGCTTCAGCCCGCTCAAGGATATGCGCAAGCCAGACGCGCATTTTCGGACGACGGAAGAGATGCTGCAAGAGTTCGAGTTTTTGGGTCAGGACAAATGCTATGAAGTCGTGGTGACGAACACAAGCGAATTGGCCGACCGTTTTGAAGATTTGGAACTGTTCCCGGATAAGCTGTTTACGCCGATCCTGGAGGGAGCCGACGAAGAAATTCGCAACACCTGCTACGACACGGCCAAGTCGATCTATGGGGAGAACCTGCCCGAGGTCGTTGTGGCCCGGTTGGAGAAAGAGCTGGAGCCGATTATTAGATACGGCTTCTCCGCGAACTATCTGATTTCCGAGAAGCTGGTGAAAAAATCGAATCGGGACGGCTATTTGGTTGGTTCCCGGGGTTCCGTTGGCTCCTCCGTCGTTGCGACGTTCCTCGGCATATCCGAGGTTAACCCGCTGCCAGCGCATTACATTTGCTTGAACAGCGACTGCAAGCACAGCGAATGGTTCCTGGACGGCAGCGTGCCGAGCGGATTCGACTTGCCGGACAAGGCTTGTCCGGAATGCGGAAACATGATGAAGGGCGAAGGACAGGATATCCCGTTCGAAACCTTCCTGGGCTTCAAAGGGGATAAGGTTCCCGATATCGATTTGAACTTCTCCGGCGAATATCAACCGCATGCCCATAATTTCACCAAGGAGATGTTCGGCGAGAAGAACGTATTCCGTGCCGGTACCATCGGCACCGTGGCGGAGAAGACGGCGTTCGGCTTTGCCAAGAAATACGAGGAGCACAACAACAAGCGCTGGCGCGGCGCGGAATTAAACCGGCTGGCGTCAGGCTGTACCGGCGTCAAGCGAAGCACGGGCCAGCATCCCGGCGGTATTGTCGTTGTGCCGGACTACATCGAGGTTGAAGAGATAACGCCTGTGCAGTACCCTGCCGATGATGTCAACGCGGAGTGGAAAACGACGCATTTCGATTACCATGCCTTTGAAGCGAATTTGCTCAAGCTGGATATTCTCGGACACGATGATCCGACGATGATGAGAATGCTCCAGGATTTGACCGGAGTGGACCCAACGACCATCCCGATGAACGATCCGAAAGTGATGAGCATGTTCAATTCAACGGAGGCGCTGGGCGTGAAGCCGGAGCAAATACGCTCGCCGGTGGCCACCTTCGGCGTGCCGGAGATGGGGACCAAGTTCGTGCGCCAGATGCTGGTGGAGTCGCAGCCGTCGAGTTTTGCTGACCTTTTGCAAATCTCGGGACTTTCACATGGAACCGGCGTATGGCTCGGCAACGCACAAGAGCTCATCAAGAATGGAACCTGCAACATCAAAACCGTTATCGGTTGCCGCGATGACATCATGCTGTTCCTGATTTACAAGGCCGGCATGGACGCGAGCCTCGCGTTTAAGATTACGGAAAGCGTGCGTAAAGGCCGGGGGTTGTCCCAGGAATGGATCGACGAGATGAAGAAATGCAAAGTGCCGCAGTGGTACATTGATTCCTGTCTCAAAATCCAGTACATGTTCCCGAAAGCCCACGCCGCCGCATATGTTATTTCAGCGGTGCGAACGGCTTACTTCAAGCTGTATTATCCGATTGAATATTACGCAACCTACTTCTCGGTCCGCGCCGAGGATTTTGATATCGAATTATGCTGTCAGGGCTATGAGGCGATCTATCGCCGGATTGAAGAGATCGAGCAGCTCGGCTTCGGGGCGAGCCCGAAGGAAAAAGGCATGCTGCCGATTCTGGAGATGGCGCTGGAAATGACGGCAAGGGGCTTCTCATTCAAGAACATCGATTTGTATCAATCCGACGCCTTGAAATTCAAGGTGGATGGAGACTCGCTCATTCCGCCGTTCTCGGCGCTTGCGGGAATCGGCGATAACGCTGCCCGCAATATTGCCGCCGCGCGTGAATTCGGAGAATTCCTCTCCATCGAGGATTTCCAGCAAAAATCGAAGGCAAGCAAAACCGCCGTGGAGCTGTTGACCCAAATGGGATGCTTCCGCGGTCTGCCGGAGAGCAACCAGTTGTCATTGTTCTGATTCTTGTCATTCTTTCATGGCCGTGACGCCTTGACAGTCAAGGAGTCATACTTGTCACTATTACCAGACTATGTTATAATTTTTTTGGTAATCATGGAGATAAAACCGTTGTGTAAAGAGTGGGGCAACCCACTCTTTACTCTTTGGTATATAGGAAATCAACTTGGAGGTTATGTTCTTTGAGCACATCAAAGATTAAAACGACTGTGGAAGAAATGGTGCAGCCGTATTTGGACGAACACGGCTTTGAACTGGTAGATGTGGAATACGTTAAGGAAGGAAGCAACTGGTTCTTGCGCGTGTTTGTTGATAAGGACGGCGGCATTGACATTGACGATTGCGGTTTAATCAGTGAACACCTGAGCCAGAAGCTGGACGAGAACGATCCGATTCCGACGGCTTATTTTCTTGAAGTCTCTTCTCCTGGCGCGGAACGTCCCCTGAAGAAAAAAGAGGATGTTGCGAAGTCGGTCGGCAAGAACGTGTTTGTTACGGTATACGAGCCGATTAACGGGTTGAAGGAGTTTGAAGGCAAGCTGGAATCCTTTGATAACGAGGAGCTGGTCATTCAGACCGCGAAGAAGCAGCACGTGATTCCATATGCAAAAGTAGCCAGTGCCAGATTGGCCATCATTTTTTAAACGGAAGTTTTGAAAGGGGGAACCGATTTTCAATGAGTATGGATTTTATTGAAGCGATGAATGAGTTGGAAAGAGAGAAGGGCATCAGCAAGGATGTGCTGTTTGAAGCCATTGAAGCGGCACTGATCTCAAGTTACAAGCGCAATTTCAACACCGCGCAAAATGTACGGGTAGACATGAATCGCAACACGGGTGTTATCAAGGTGTTTGCACGGAAACTGATCGTGGACGAGGTTCTGGATCCGCGCACTGAAATTTCGCTGCATGCCGCACGTGAGATCAATCCGCATTTTCAGATCGAAGATATAGCGGAAATCGAGGTTACGCCGCGTGATTTCGGACGGATCGCAGCTCAAACGGCAAAGCAGGTTGTTACCCAGCGCATTAGAGAAGCCGAACGCGGCCTGATCTACAGCGCTTTTATTGACAAGGAAGACGATATCGTTACGGGTACGCTGCAGCGTCAGGATTTGCGCAACATCTATATCGACCTTGGCAAGATCGAAGCGGCGCTGCCGCTTACCGAGCTTATGCCCAACGAGAAGTTCAAGCATGGCGACCGGATCAAAGCGTACATTACGAAGGTTGAGAACACAACCAAAGGGCCTCAGATTATGCTGTCCCGTACGCATCCGGGCCTTTTGAAGCGCCTGTTCGAGCTGGAAGTGCCGGAAATTTTCGACGGCGTCGTGGAAATTCGCTCGGTTGCGCGCGAAGCGGGATTCCGCTCCAAAATTGCGGTGTATTCCCGCAACGATGAAGTCGATCCGGTCGGCTCTTGCGTAGGGCCTAAGGGATTGCGCGTACAAACGATTGTCAATGAGCTTCGCGGCGAAAAAATCGACATCGTGCGTTATTCCGACCAGGTCGAAGAATACGTGGCCAATGCGCTGAGCCCATCCAAAGTGCTTGAAGTCCAAGTATTTGAAGATGAGAAGATGGCGCGCGTAATCGTTCCGGATTACCAACTCTCGCTGGCGATAGGGATCAAAGGCCAGAATGCTCGTCTCGCGGCGAAGCTGACCGGCTGGAAGATTGATATTAAGAGCGAAAGTCAGGCGGAGCAGGAATTTGGCAGACCGAAGTCCCAATCAGGTGAAATGCACCAGGATTCCGTCTCTGTCGATTAATTCCAAATGACGGGGGGTTGTCGTCTTGAAACAGAGAAAGATACCGCTGCGTAAATGTGTGGCGTGTCAGGAAATGATGCCGAAGAAAGAGCTCATCCGGATTGTCAGGACTCCCGATGACGCTGTCCTGATCGATCTCACCGGCAAAAAGTCGGGACGGGGAGCGTATCTATGCGGCAAGGTTTCCTGCTTCAAGCTGGCACACAAAAATAAAGCACTGGATCGAGCGTTGAAACAACATGTGAAGCCTGAGATCTACGAACAGTTGGCACAGGATTTCATCAAGGTTGAGGATGAATTCCTGGCTGCAAAAGAGAGTGCTGCCGATGATGAATAGGGCGCTTTCTCAGCTCGGCCTGGCCATGAGGGCAGGCAAGGTGGTTACCGGAGATGAGATCGTGCTCAAAGCCATCCGGTCTTCTGAAGCAAAATTGGTTATTCTGGCGGGTGACGCCTCAGATAATACAACAAAGAAGTTCCGCGACAAATGCGGTTCTTACAATATCCCTCTGGTAATCGGATTTGACCGGGAAAGTCTGGGCACAAGTGTAGGTAAACCCGAGCGGGTTGTGCTGGCAGTTACGGATCAAGGATTCGCAGAAATGATCTCCAAGAAAATGGAGACAATGTCGGAGGTGGAGTATATTGAGTAAACAGGAAAACAAAGACAATAAACTTCGAGTGTACGAATATGCTAAATCGTTGAACATGAGCAGTAAAGAAATTATCACGATCCTTAAGCGTTTGAACGTTCCGGTCAATAACCACATGAGCGTAATGGAAAACGATACGGTGTCGAAGGTAGAGCAGTTCTTCAAAGATATCAAATCGAATGCGGCAGCCAAGCGGGACAGTGGCGACGCTCCCCGAACCGAGAACCGCAAACCTTCGGGTTCCGGAGCGAATGCAGCCGCATCCGTATCCAATGCTAAAACAGAAGGCACTTCCACTAACGTGAGTGCAGACGGCAACCGTAATGGGCAGGACGGTATGCGTCATTCAGGACAACGAGTATCAGGACAACAAGGTCAAAGCCAGCCCAAAAAACAACAGGAAAAGCAGGTAGGTATGAATAGTAGAACGAATTCAAACACACAACATGCTTCAGGTTCCCAGCGTCCCCAAGGAGGGCAGGATACCCGAAGAAACCAATCTGGCTCCGCACAAGGAAGCCAGCAGAATAATCGCAGCCAAGGCTCCAGACCGAGCGGCAGCAGCACGCAGACCGGATCCCGTCCACAAGGCGGAGGTCAAGGCGGCGGGCGTCCGCAAGGCAATAATCAGGGCGGATCGCGTCCGCAAGGCAATAATCAAGGAGGATCGCGTCCGCAGGGCGGCAACAACCAAGGCGGAGCGCGTCCTCAGAGCAAGCCGGGTGGAACCGGAGGCGGATTCTCAGGATCCAATAACAGCAACGGCCAGAACCGCGGTTCCAGAAACAACAATAACAATCGTTCAGACTCCAAGCGTTTTGATGACAACCGTCAGGGAGGATTCCGTGGAAACAATCGCGGTGGCAAGAACAACCGCGGCCGGAATCAACATAATCAGCAGCCGCCTCGTGAGAAAATCGACAACACGCCGAAGAAAATTATCGTCCGTGGCAACATGACCGTCGGTGAAACGGCGAAGCTGCTTCATAAGGACGCTTCCGAAGTCATCAAGAAGCTGATTTTCCTCGGCGTGATGGCCACCATCAACCAGGAGCTGGATATCGATACGATTCTATTGCTCGCTGGCGAATTCGGTGTAGAAGTCGAAGTGAAAATTCCGGTAGAGGAAGATCGTTTTGAGACCGTAGAAGAAAACGATGCTCCGGAAGAACTGAAAGAGCGTCCACCGGTCGTTACGATTATGGGTCACGTTGACCACGGTAAAACGACGCTGCTGGATGCGATCCGTTCCACGAACGTATCTAGTGGCGAAGCTGGCGGAATTACGCAGCATATCGGTGCTTACCAAGTCGAGATCAATAACAAGAAGATCACATTCCTGGATACACCGGGTCACGAAGCGTTTACGGCCATGCGTGCCCGCGGTGCGCAAGTAACGGATATGACGATCATCGTGGTCGCGGCCGACGACGGCGTGATGCCACAGACGGTCGAAGCGATTAACCATGCTAAAGCGGCAGGTTTGCCGATCATCGTTGCCGTGAACAAAATCGATAAGCCGGACGCTAACCCGGATAAAGTCAAACAAGAATTGACGGAATATGAGTTAGTGCCTGAAGAGTGGGGCGGAGATACCATCTTCGTTAACGTTTCGGCGAAACAGCGGATGGGTCTGGAAGACTTGCTTGAAATGATCCTTCTGGTAGCAGAAGTGAACGAATATAAAGCAAACCCTGATAAACGCGCGCGCGGTACCGTGATTGAAGCTGAGCTTGATAAAGGCAGAGGACCGGTAGCCCGCATCCTCGTTCAGCATGGTACGTTGAAGGTGGGCGACGCCTTCGTAGCCGGCAACTGCTTTGGACGTATTCGCGCCATGGTGAACGATAAAGGCCGTCGTTTAAAAGAAGCCGGACCTTCTACGCCGGTCGAAATTACCGGTTTGACTGAAGTTCCGGGCGCCGGCGATCCGTTCATGGTGTTCGAGGATGAGCGTAAAGCGCGTAATATCGCGGATAAGCGTGCGATTACCCATCGTCAGTCCGAATTGAACACGAATACGCGGGTGACGCTGGATGATCTCTTCCAGCACATTAAAGACGGCGAAATCAAGGATCTTAACGTGATTATCAAAGGTGACGTGCAAGGTTCCGTCGAGGCCCTGAAAGGTTCCTTGAACAAAATCGAAGTGGAAGGCGTGCGCGTCAAGATTATCCATAGCGGTGCCGGTGCCATCACCGAATCCGATATTATTTTGGCAGCTGCCTCTAACGCGATCGTAATCGGGTTTAACGTTCGTCCTGACGTTCAAGCGAAGCAAACCGCCGAGCAGGAGAAGGTTGATATCCGTCTGCACCGTGTAATATATAATGTAATCGAGGAAATTGAGCAAGCTATGAAGGGGATGCTCGATCCGGAGTATAAAGAATCCGTGATCGGTCATGCGGAAGTCCGCAACACCTTTAAAGTGAGCAAAGTGGGTACGATTGCAGGATGTATGGTGACATCCGGTAAAATTACGCGTAACGCAGAAGCTCGCTTGATCCGTGACGGCATTGTCGTTCATGAAGGCAAGATCGATTCCCTCAAGCGCTTTAAAGATGACGCTAAAGAAGTGGCACAGGGTTACGAGTGCGGTATTACCTTGGTAGGCTATAGCGACGTCAAAGAAGGGGACGTAATCGAAGCCTTCATCATGGAGACGGTAGAGCGCTAACGAATGAGGTGATCAGACCATGGCAAAAATCAGAACTGGGCGCGTAGGCGAGCAGATTAAAAAAGAGCTCAGCCAACTGATCCAAACGGAATTGAAAGACCCGAGAATCGGTTTTATTACCGTGACCGGCGTGGATGTAACTAACGACCTGTCCCAAGCGAAGGTATACCTGAGCGTGCTCGGCGACGACGAGCAGAAGGCGGCTTCCTTGAAAGGGCTGGAGAAGGCAAGCGGCTTTCTCCGCTCCGAGCTGGGCAAGCGAATTCGTCTCCGGCATGTTCCGGAGCTGATCTTCAAATTCGACGATTCCATTGCGTATGGCAGCCATATTGAGAAGCTGCTGACCGAAATCGTGGATCGCGAAGAGAAATAGAGTAGTTTTTGTTTATAAAGGAGAGGGCGAATGCAGACCTATGAACAAGAGCTGCAGCAGGTGAAGTCGTTTCTGCTGGAGCACGATGATTATTTGGTTGTGTCGCATGTTCAGCCCGATGGAGATGCAGTCAGTTCCACCCTTGCGGTGGGCTGGCTTCTCTCATGTCTGGGCAAGAAATTCACGATGATCAACGAGGGGCCCATCCCGAAGCGCATGAAAAAGCTGTGGCATGCAGAAGACATTCTCAATCTGTCGGAACAGCAGCCGGGAAGGACGTTTTCAAACGTCATTTGCGTGGATTGCGCGGATTTTGCGAGAGTAGGTTATACGCAGCAGGTGTTTGCCGATCATGCAAGCATCGTTAATATTGACCATCATCCAACGAATGATCGTTACGGAGCCGTTAACCTGGTTGTGCCCGAGGCGGCTGCAACCGCAGAAATCCTTTATGATTTGCTGAATTTGTTTGAAATCGATTGGGATGCCGAAATCGCCACTGCGATTTATACCGGATTGTTAACGGATACCGGGGGGTTTCGTTATTCCAATACGTCGCCCAAGGTCATGAGCATGGCTTCCGATCTGTTATCCTATGGCGTGAACGGCCCCGAAATTGCGGAAACGCTGCTTGAGGAAATGACGCTCCCGCAGATGAAGGTGTTGGTTCAGGCGTTAAACACGTTGAGTCTGTCGGATGACGGTAAAATAGCCTGGGTGTACGTAACCCCCGAGCATATGGAACTATGCGGTGCCGTTAGCGAGGATCTTGAAGGGATCGTCAATTATCCCCGAAACATTCAGGGAGTCGAAGTCGGGATTCTGTTCAAATCGCTGAGATCCGGAATGGTCAAGGCGAGTTTGCGTTCAGCCGGCAAAGTGGATGTTGCCGCGTTGGCCCAAATTTTTGGCGGTGGCGGCCATGTCCGGGCGGCAGGGTGCAGCATGGAAGGCTCCCTTCAAGACATCATCCCTAAAGTAGTAGAGCAGGTGAGATTAAAGCTATGACGCAATTAGAAGGCATCTTGGCCGTTCACAAACCGGCCGGATGGACCTCCCACGATGTGGTAGCCAAAGTTCGGGGAATGGTTCGTTTGAAGCGGATCGGACATACCGGGACGCTGGACCCTGAAGTGACGGGCGTGCTTCCGTTATGCTTGGGGAGAGCTACGCGGGTCGTCGAATATCTGCAGGAGCTGCCTAAAGAGTATCATGCGGTCCTCCGCCTTGGATACTCGACCGATACCGAGGATATTACCGGGAATGTGGTGGAGACTGCGGATGAAGTCCGCGTGACCAGAGACGAGGCGCTTGAAGCGCTGCAATCTTTTACAGGCCAGATCTCTCAGGTTCCTCCTATGTACTCCGCCGTCAAAATCAACGGCAAACGATTGTACGAGCTTGCCAGAGAAGGCAAGACGGTGGAGCGCAAAAGCCGAACCGTAACGATTCATGAAATCGAGATGACGGATTTTGATGCGGAAGGGGAGTATACGGAAATTTCTTTCCGTGTACTGTGCTCCAAAGGTACATACATCCGCACGCTTTGTGTGGATATCGGGAGGAAGCTCGGCCTGCCGTCCGTCATGGTTAAGCTGGTACGTACGATATCGGCGGGAATCACCGAGGCGCAGTGCTTGACCCTAGAGCAAATTGAGCAGTTCATGAAGGATGAAACGCTGCAAACCCGGCTTATTCCGGTGGATCAAGCGATTCATCATCTAGCAAAGCATACGGTTTCCGAAGAGAAGGCGGAGGCCGCGCTGAAGGGGCAACGCTTGTCCGCCAGGGCGGTAGAACCGGCCGTCGACAGTTCGGAGCCTATCCGTTTGTACGATATAAAGGAAAACTTTCTGGGCATCTATAGGCGTCAGGAAGAGACGGGCGCTATCGTTCCCGTGAAAGTATTTTCCTAAGCATGACTGGATTTAGTGAGTGGAGGTGAGAAATCATGAGGATTGTTTCATTATCTTATCCTGTATCTTCCGACATCGTACGAGAAGCTGCCGAGCCCAAGGTAGCGGCAATCGGCCAGTTCGACGGCCTTCACCTGGGACATGCCAGCGTGCTTTCGACCGCTGTCAGCATTGCTCGGGAGAATGGAGTGCCGGCCGCGCTCATTACCTTTTATCCGCACCCGAAGGACGTGATCGGTAAGGGGAGCTACGAAGGCTATCTGACTCCCCAGCCTGACAAGCAGCAGCTGCTCGAGCAGATGGGCATCGATATTCTGTACGTCGTCGAGTTCAATAAAGAATTTTCCCAAGTAAGTCCGGAAGCGTTTGTTGAAGAAATGCTCTTTCCCTTGAATCTTCAAACGGCGGTAGTCGGATTTGATTTCCGGTTCGGCCATAAAGGCGCAGGAGACGCAGTTAAACTTCAGGAACTCGGGGAAGGCAAAATGTCGGTCGTTACGGTACCGCCATTCCTGGTCGACGGCGAGAAGGTAGGAAGTTCATCCATACGGATTGCCTTGAAAACTGGACAGCTGTCGGACGCAAACCGCTGGCTCGGACGGAATTACCACATCCGGGGTACGGTCGTTCACGGGGAGAAGCGGGGAAGAAAGATCGGTTTCCCTACCGCGAACCTGGAGTTGACGGATCCATTCGTGGCGCCTGCATTGGGCGTCTATGCCGTCCGTGCCCGCACGGATAAGCATTGCGACTGGATACCGGGCGTCATGAACGTCGGCGTGAAGCCGACGTTCCACGAAGGGATTACTGAACCGATCTTCGAGGTCCATCTGTTTGATTTCGAAGGGGATCTGTACGACCAGATCATGACGGTGGATATCGTTCAATATATCCGCAAGGAGCATAAATTCGAATCGGTTCAGGAGCTTGTGGAATGGATTCAGCGGGATGCCGTCGAGGCCCGCAAAATATTGAATGTCAGCGAATAAAACGTTTTGGGACAAATTGTTCGCAAACGGATTTTCTTTTTCAGGTAAAGTATGCTATACTCTTAGAGGTTGCCCGAGGATCGGGCAATTCTAACCTTGGCTTGGATGTTCGATCTCACCGTCGGTACCTGGGCCAACGGCGATTATAATGAGGGAGGTGAACAGGATGGCATTGACTCAAGAACGTAAACAACAACTGATTGACGAGCACAAAACTCATGAGTCCGATACAGGATCCCCAGAGGTGCAAATCGCTATCCTAACGGAAAACATTACGAACTTGACTGACCACTTGCGTACGCACAAGAAGGATCATCATTCCCGTCGCGGATTGTTGAAAATGGTCGGCCAACGCCGTAAGTTGCTTGCATACTTGAAAAACAAGGATGTTAAACGTTACAGTGCTTTGATCGAGAAGCTTGGATTGCGTCGCTAATCATCCATAAGATGTGCCGAAAACAGCCTGGTTGTCCACTGTCCTTCTTGGAACGACAGCGGCACAGCCGGGCTCTTTTCTAAGTATTGTACAATTTACCGTTACGAAAGCTTCCCCACAAAGTACTGCGTACGCTTCATAGCCTAAACTCCACTTTGTGGGGTTATCTTAATATAGATTCTTGATAGATGGTAGGCGTGGTCTGTTCGCTAATTTTCACTTCATGGTATAACCGGGGCAATCTATACGGAGAATGTTTTCTATACGGTTCGGGTTGTTCCTGTACATAGGTTCGTGATATTCGACCGCTTCGATGACTCTGGTTAGGAAATGTGGACAGCGTTTGGCAAAAACATGCTGATGATTAAGATTTCAAAAAAATTTATCCCCATGAGGAGGGATTACATGGAAACACGTGTTGAAATGCAGCTTGGCGGAAGACCCCTCGTGTTCGAAACAGGGCGCCTTGCGAAGCAGGCTAATGCGGCTGTTATGGTTCGTTACGGCGAAACGGCAGTCCTGTGTACGGTGACGGCTTCCAGTGAACCGAAGGATCTGGATTTCTTTCCATTGACGGTCAACTATGAGGAGCGCTTGTACGCAGTCGGTAAAATTCCGGGTGGATTCATCAAACGCGAAGGCAGACCAAGCGAGAAGGCGATTCTTGCCAGCCGTCTGACAGACCGTCCGATTCGTCCGCTGTTTCCGGAAGGATTCCGGAATGACGTTCAAGTTCTGAATTTGGTGATGAGCGTTGATCAGGATTGCGAGCCGGAAATTGCGGCCATGATTGGTACCTCCGCTGCCTTGAGCATCTCGGACGTGCCTTTTAACGGTCCGATCGGCGGCGTTGCGGTGGGTCGCGTTGACGGCAACTTTGTCGTGAACCCGAACATTGCGGAGCAGGAAGCAAGCGATATTTATCTGGTCGTCGCCGGCACCAAAGACGCGATCATGATGGTCGAGGCCGAAGCGAACGAAGTTCCTGAGGAAGTCATGCTGGAAGCGATCATGTTCGGGCATGAGGAAATCAAGAAAATCGTAGCCAAGATCGAAGAGCTGGTGGCAGCTTGCGGCAAAGAGAAAATGGCGGTTAAGCTTCATGCGGTCAATGAAACCGTGAATCGCGAAGTGCGCGAATTTGCGGAAGCCCGTCTTGTTGAAGCCGTTCGCATTGAGGAGAAACACGCTCGCCAAGATGCGATTGACGCTATCAACGACGAAGCATACACCGTGTTCGAAGAGAAGTACCTCGAGACACCCGAGTTGTTGAAGGATGTTAAAGAGGTCCTTCACGATATCGTGAAAGAAGAAGTTCGCCGTTTGATCACGCACGATAAAGTTCGTCCGGACGGCCGCGGTCTGTCCGAGATCCGTCCTATCGATTGCGATACCAGCCTGCTGCCTAGAACGCATGGCTCCGGTCTGTTTACGCGTGGACAAACCCAGGCTCTTAGCGTATGTACACTAGGTGCTCTAGGCGATGTACAAATTCTCGATGGAATCGATCTGGAAGAGACCAAGCGCTTCATGCACCATTATAACTTCCCGCCGTTCAGCGTTGGGGAAGCGCGTCCGCTTCGCGCTCCGGGCCGTCGTGAAATCGGTCACGGTGCACTGGGTGAACGTGCATTGTCGAAGGTCATTCCGAATGAAGTGGATTTCCCGTACACGATTCGCCTCGTGTCCGAGGTGATTGAATCGAACGGTTCGACATCCCAAGCGAGCATTTGCGCAAGCACGCTTGCCATGATGGACGCAGGGGTGCCGATCAAAGCGCCTGTAGCCGGCGTGGCGATGGGCTTGATTAAAGACGGAGACCACGTTTCCATCTTGACGGACATTCAAGGGATGGAAGACCATCTCGGCGACATGGACTTCAAAGTGGCAGGTACGCCTGACGGGGTTACCGCCATTCAGATGGATATCAAGATCGACGGCATCGACCGCGCGATTTTGCAGGAAGCGCTGCAGCAGGCAAAAGAAGGACGCATGCACATCCTTGGAAAAATGGCGGAAGCCATTCAAAAGCCAAGAGAAACGCTGTCCCAATATGCGCCTAAGATCATTACGATGCAGATCAACCCGGATAAAATCCGCGATGTTATCGGGGCCGGCGGCAAAATCATCAACAAAATCATCGAAGAGACCGGCGTGAAGATCGATATCGAACAAGACGGCCGCGTATTCATCGCATCGTCCAACGATGAGATGAACAAGAAGGCTCTTTCGATTATCGAAGGCATCGTGCGTGAGGTGGCTGTTGGCGAAATCTATACAGGTACTGTAAAACGGATTGAGAAATTCGGTGCATTTGTTGAAATCCTGCCTAACAAAGACGGGCTTGTGCATATCTCCCAACTCTCGACTGAGCGCGTAGCGAAGGTAGAGGACGTGGTTGCAATCGGTGACGTCATTACCGTGAAGGTTACCGAAATCGACCAGCAGGGACGGATTAACCTGTCTCGCAAAGCCGTGTTGACAACCGAAGCCAGCAAGAGCGGATCTTAATTCGCGCTTGCAGGTTTAACCGCATATCGATAGAAGGAAAAGAGGCAGAACCTATCATTCTGGCTCTTTTTTGCTCATCAGACGCCGGACTCCCTATGTTCTTTGCTTCGGAATAAGCATCGGGTCAGGCTTACACGGCTTAAGGCCTTATGTTTCGGTACATATTTCCGTCAGATCGCACATAAAATGGGACAAAGCTTCTCTAGGGAGGATGGATATGCCCATGAATGGAAAAAAGATGGCCGTGCTGCTGACCGGTGCCGCAATGGTGTCGGCTGTTGCTGTGTTCAGCGGGGCTTGGAAATACGTATCGGGGCTGGAGAACAAACCGGAGGCGCATCTCGTCAGTGGTTCAGAGACGGCAGTGGATCTGGATTTATTGGGTCAAATTGAAGCCGCTGCGGCTAAATCGCGTATCGAGCCGGTGGATGCCAGGGTGGACTCGGTGTGGAAAGCGATTCCCGGATACAATGGACTCGAAGTCGATATCGAAGCTACATATCAAGCAGCATCGTCGAAGAAACGTAAAGCCGGCGATGCCATTCCCTACGTTTACCGGCAGATACCGGCTAAAGTCACGCTCGATGATCTGGGGGAACAACCGATCTATCGAGGGAACCCCAACAAGCCGATGGTATCGATGATGATTAACGTGGCGTGGGGGAACGAATTTCTGGTGCCGATGCTGAATACGCTCGATGCGGAGAAGGTGAAAACTACGTTTTTCCTGGATGGCAGCTGGCTGAAGAAAAACCCGGAGCTGGCCGCCGAGATCGTGAAACGAGGCCATGAGGTGGAGAATCATGCCTTTACGCATCCGAACATGAGCCGTCTCAGCAGGGAACGGGCGGAGATGGAAATCGCAAAGACGCAGGATCTGCTTAAAGAAAGCCTGGGCGTAGTAAATAAGTGGTTTGCACCGCCTTCCGGCGATTTCAATCAGCAGACCGTATCCATCGCGCATGCAAGAGGATTGAAGACGGTGCTGTGGACGCTTGACACGGTCGACTGGAAGCATCCGGCGCCGGATGCCGTCGTTCAGAAGATTACGTCGAAGGTGGAGCCGGGATTTTTGATATTGATGCATCCAACGGACTCCTCTTCCCAAGCATTAAAAGGGATGATTGACGGAATACGGGCCAAGGGACTGGAGATCGGGACCGTCAGCCAGACGCTTTCACCGGAGCGAATCATGCCAAAGGGAAGTTGAGACGCATGGTAAAGTTTGATAGAATGAATGGATGGCATGAGGCTGATTGTCAGCCGAAGTGAGCCTTTGATGGAACAGTTAGGGGGGCCTATTCGTGAAAAAAATACAATTGTCTAACGGCCTGAGAGTGGTTATGGAGCAAATCCCGACAAGTCGTTCGGTTTCATTCGGCATTTGGGTGAAAACCGGATCCCGCAATGAATCGGAAGACATCAATGGGATTACGCATTTTATAGAGCATATGATGTTCAAAGGGACGGAGCGCTTTGACGCCCGTGCCATAGCTGAAGAATTTGATGCCATCGGCGGTAACGTCAACGCTTTTACGTCCAAGGAATATACGTGTTATTATGCCAAGGTGCTGGATGAGCATTTTCCGATTGCCGTTGACGTGCTGTCCGACATGTTCTTCAACTCGAAGCTGGATGCGGGCGAGTTAGCCAAGGAGAAGAATGTCATTCTTGAAGAGATTGCGATGTATGAAGATACGCCGGATGATCTGGTTCATGATCTGATGTCGTTGTCGGTGTACGGTGACCACCCGCTTGCTTATCCGATTCTCGGCACGAAGGAGCGGCTGGAGTCGATGGATTCGCAAGCGCTGAGATCCTACATGGACCGGCACTATACCATTGAGAACACGGTGATTGCCCTCGCCGGCAACATCAATGATGAAGTGATTGCGTTATTGGAGCGCCATTTTGGCGGCTTTGCCAACCATGGAACGTCGGAGCCGCTGGCGGTACCGGCCTTTTTGGACGGCGTGCAGTTCCGCAAGAAGAAAACGGAGCAGAATCATATCTGCATGTCGTTTCCCGGCTGCTCGATCGGCGACGAGCTTCAGTATGCGATGGTTCTGCTGAATAACGCCATTGGCGGCGGCATGAGCTCACGCTTGTTTCAGGAAATTCGGGAGAAGCGCGGGCTGGCGTACTCGGTATATTCATACCACAGTTCCCACGCGGATAACGGCATGTTTACCATCTATGCAGGCACAGCGCCCAAACAGACAAAAGAAGTGCTTCAGCTGACCACGGAAATGCTTCATGATTTGGCACAGAACGGGATGACGGAGGAAGAGCTGCGCAAAGGAAAGGAACAATTGAAGGGCAGTCTCATCCTGAGTCTGGAGAGCACGAGCAGCCGCATGAATCGCTTGGGCAAGAACGAATTGATGCTGGGCCGCCATTTCAGTCTGGACGAGATCATTAAACGGATCGAGCAGGTCGACATGAAGGATGTCAATGCGGTTCTTGACCGTATGTTTGGGACTCCATATGCACTAGCGATGGTAGGAACTTCAGATAAAGCACTGAATGTACTTAGGAGGAATGAATTTGTTGCACTACGTTCAAATCAATAGATTGCCAGGAAATGAAGATGTGAAACTTCCGGTGAAAATGTCCGAGCTGGCCGCGGGTTTCGACCTGCACGCTGCCGTTCAAGAGCCGGTGGTGCTAAACCCGGGTGAACGCAAATTAATCCCGACCGGTTTTGCGATTGCCATGCCGGCCGAGCTTGAGGCGCAAATCCGTCCGCGCAGCGGTCTTGCCTATAAACATGGCATTACTTGCCTGAATGCTCCGGGTACGATTGACGCCGATTATCGCGGGGAAGTCAAGGTGCTGCTTGTCAATTTGGGACAGGAGCCTTTTGCGATTGAGCGTAATGAGCGGATTGCCCAAATGGTGTTCAAATCCGTGCCTGCCGTAGAATTTACGGAAGTTGACGAACTGTCCGATACGGTACGCGGGGCGGGCGGATTCGGTCATACCGGCAAATAAACCATACCATGGAAGCTTAAGGGTATCATCAGGATCATGATATCAGCATGAACACCGCTCCGGTTGAAACGGAGCGGTGTTTTTTTTCGTTGGTCTTGAAGCAGGATGGACATGAAGCCGGACTTATCTCTCCTAACGTTATTTACTGCGTTAAGGCGGTAGTTTAAGGGAAATGCGCTCACCTCCCCATAGGCGGCAGCATAAGATGCTTTATACGTTGGTTTGAAGAAAGGAGCGAGGCCTTCCATGCTGACTGGAGTCCGGACCGTCTTTGTTGGAGGAGACGCAAGGCAAATTGAAGTGATTCGCAAATGCGCTGAGATGGATGCCTCCGTCATGATCGCCGGGTTTGAGAAACTGCAGGATTCTTTTCAGGGAGTGACTCGCGAGCCGCTTACGCCAGAGCTGTTATCGGACGCCGATGCTCTGATCCTGCCTGTAGTGGGATGTGATGATGAGGGACGTGTCAGCGCGCTATTCTCGGAAGGGCCGCTGCGACTGCAGGAAGAACATATCGCGGCGATGCCCGGACATGGAGTGATCTATACAGGCATGGCGAAACCCTATTTGCGCTCGCTATGTGACAAATATAAGATCAAGCTGGTAGAGATATTGGAGAGGGACGATGTGGCTATTTATAATTCCATTCCGACCGCCGAAGGCGCACTCATGATGGCGATCCAAAACACGGATTTTACGATCCACGGATCTACAAGCATGGTGCTCGGCATGGGACGGACCGGATTTACAATGGCTCGCAGCCTGCAGGGACTGGGTGCCAAAATTCGAATGGGGGTACGTAAATCGGAGCACTACGCAAGAGCTGAGGAAATGGGCTGGAAGCCCTTCCTGGTAAGGGATCTGGGTTCTTATGTGTCGGATATTGACTTGCTTTTTAACACGATTCCAACTATGATAGTCACAGCACAAATCATCTCGAAAATGCCTCGGGAGGCTGTCATTATTGACCTTGCCTCCGCACCCGGCGGATGCGATTTTCGCTATGCCGAGAAACGGGGTATCAAAGCCATGCTCGCACCCGGACTACCCGGAATCGTGGCTCCAAAAACAGCCGGCATCATCATGGCCAACACGCTGGTGGAGCTGATTTCTGAAGAAATCAAGATTCGGGGGGATGCGTAAATGAATTGGAATGGAATTACAGTGGGTTATGCCCTGACAGGATCGCACTGCACACTCGAAGAAGTGATGCCGCAGATCCAGCGATTCAAAGACGGGGGAGCGAATGTGGTGCCGATTGTATCGAGCACCATCATGACGACCGATACCCGATTCGGCACATCGGAAAATTGGCAGAAACAGTTGAAAGATATAACCGGGAATGATATTATTTCTACAATTGTGGAGGCGGAACCGCTGGGCCCATCCAAGCTGCTTGACGTCCTGGTTATCGCCCCTTGCACGGGAAACACGACCAGCAAGCTGGCCAATGCGATGACTGACAGTCCTGTCTTAATGGCAGCCAAGGCGCAGATGAGAAATTGCAGACCGCTGGTGCTGGCGATCTCAACGAATGACGGCCTTGGACTGAATGCGGCCAATATCGCGAAGCTGCTGGTTACCAAAAACATATATTTCGTCCCTTACGGACAGGATAATCCGCAGCAGAAACCGAACTCGCTTGTCGCCAAAATGAATCTGATTCCGGAAGCTTGTTATGCGGCATTGGAAGGGAAACAACTCCAGCCGATGATCGTTGAATATTCTCGATAAAATTACAGAGAACGGTTATACCCTGGAAGAAATGAAGATGGTCCGCGAGACCAAAAAAATGATGGGCGACGAATCCATTGAAGTGACGGCTGCTAGTGTACGCATCCCGGTCGTTAACGGGCATTCGAAATCCATGTACGTTGAATTCAAGAAGGACTATGATCTGGAGTTCATCGCTAGATCATCTTCTGAAGGGTGCAGCATGGAAATGCTGTGCAAATCGCAGAAATCATCATCAACAACGGAACGGCCAGGCTTAATAGCCGGCCGTTTCAGTCGGTCGGCCCGCAATTTACGTCTCCTGGGCATATATAAACGGAGGAATATTTTATGCGCATCTTAGTTCAAAAATTCGGCGGCACCTCATTGTCTACACCGCAAGCAAGAACCCATGTTATTGGGCACATCCAGCGTGAACTGGCCAATCACTACCAATTGGTCGTGGTCGTATCGGCTATGGGACGCAGAGGGGAGCCTTATGCGACAGACACGCTCCTGGACTGGATCGGGCATAACGGAAACGCGCTTCCAGACAGAGAACGGGATCTGCTGCTCTGCTGCGGTGAAATTATCTCGGCTTCAACGCTGTGCAGTCTCCTTCAGCATGAGGGGATAACCGCAACGGTGCTGACGGGTGCACAAGCCGGATTTCTCACAGACGATCACTTCGGAAATGCACGTATCAAGGACGTAAAACCTGAACGGGTTTTGAAAGAGTTGGAGAGTCATCAGGTTGTCATCGTAACCGGCTTCCAGGGGCAGACCGATTCCGGCGACTTTACCACGCTGGGCAGAGGCGGAAGCGATACTTCGGCTACAGCGCTCGGTGCCGCGCTTCGCGCGGAAATGGTAGATATCTACACGGATGTCAACGGCATTCTAACGGCGGATCCCCGCATCGTCGAGGATGCGAAGCCGCTTAGTTACGTAAGTTACACGGAGATTTGCAACATGGCTCATCAAGGGGCAAAGGTCATTCATCCTAGAGCGGTTGAGATTGCCATGCAATCCCAAATTCCGGTCAGAGTGCGGTCGACCTTCTCGGATAATGAGGGCACGCTGGTAACCCAGCCTGAAGGCTTCAGAGATATTCAATCCGGAATCGTGGACCGCTTTGTGACGGGAGTTGCCTATGTAAGCAACATAACGCAAATCTCGGTGGAATGCGATCGCACGGAAGGTCTTCAACTGAAGGTATTTAAATCGATGGCCGAGCATTCCATCAGCGTGGACTTTATTAATGTTACCCCTACCGGAGTGCTTTATACGGTGTTTGACAGCGATTCGGAGAAGGCGATCGAAGTGCTGCAGAGCCTGGACCTGAAACCGAAAAGCTTATCCGGCTGTGCCAAAGTGTCCGTCATTGGCGGCGGCATCAACGGCGTTCCGGGCATCATGGCCAAAATCGTGGAATCCTTGAGCGAGCACGACATTCCGATTCTGCAATCCGCGGATTCGAATACGACGATATGGGTACTGGTTAAAAAAGAGGATATGGCTCAAGCGCTGCGCGCACTTCATCATAAATTTGAGCTTCACCGATAAAGTTACTAAAAGACGGATATTCCCTTAAAGCGTTTGATAGGAAATAATATAGATAAGATTACTTACGAAGGAAGCATTCCCGCGCGGGAATGCTTTAAGGAGGAATCATTGTGGATTTCGGAAGACTGATTACGGCTATGGTAACCCCTTTTGATCAGAACGGCCAGATCAATTGGAACGAGACTGCGAGATTGATTGAGCACCTGATTGTGGAACAGAAGTCGGATTCCCTGGTCATTGCTGGAACGACCGGCGAATCGCCAACGCTTAGCGAAGACGAAAAGCTTGAATTGTTTAAGTTCGCTGTGAAACAGGCGGGCGGACGGAGCAAGATCATCGCGGGCACCGGCAGCAACAATACGTCACATTCCGCGGAATTGACGAAAAAAGCCGAAAGCTGCGGCGTCGACGGCATTTTGCTTGTTGCACCCTACTACAACAAGCCGAACCAGGAAGGACTCTACCGGCATTTTAAGGCGATTGCCGAGGCAACCTCCTTGCCCGTCATGCTGTATAATGTGCCTGGAAGAACGGGCATCAGCCTAAGCACGTCCACCACGTTAAGGCTGGCACAAATTCCGAACATCGTTGCGACCAAGGAATGCGCTTCTATTGACCAGGTTACCGGCATTGCCGCAGGTGCTCCCGAAGGATTCATTGTATATTCCGGCGACGATTCCGCGGCATTGCCTGCATTGTCGGTAGGTGCTTATGGAATCGTAAGCGTGGCCAGCCATATTGCAGGTGCCCGCATGAAGGACATGATCGAAGCCTACGTGGAGGGGAACGTGAAGGAAGCTGCCAAGCTTCATCAATCCTTATTCCCGCTGTTCAAAGGCCTCTTTGAATGTCCTGACCCGCTTCCGAATCCTGCGGCGGTAAAATTCGCTTTGAACGAACGCGGCTATCAAGTCGGCGGGGTTCGCCTGCCGCTCGTTGCTCCAAGCGAGAACGAGGCTGCTTTTATCCGTAATATGCTGTCTTCCTTGTAAGCTGCCGCTTACCTATTTTCAGGGCCACTGCCTTCATCGAAGGCGGTGGCTTTCTTCGTTTTAAACCCTTTTGATTCTGGGCATCCTATGGCTCACGAAGGTGGCTGACTTGTGTTTTCACTTTTTCATCATGTATAATGAATTCAAGTGACTGGGTGCGGTATTTTTTTGAAATTTAATATAACAATGGTACGACGTCCAAAACTATAGGAGGGTTAGATACATTTGTCTAAGAAAATAAGCAGCGATAAACTATCGATTTTTGCCTTGGGCGGCGTCGGTGAAATCGGGAAGAACATGTATGTCATCCAGTATGCAGGCGACATCGTTGTCGTGGATGCGGGATTGAAGTTCCCAGAAGAAGATATGCTTGGGATTGATATTGTTATTCCTGATATTAGCTATTTAACGGAAAATCGCGACAAAGTGAGAGGGATTTTGCTGACTCACGGTCACGAGGACCATATCGGCGGCCTCCCTTACGTATTGAAACACTTGAACGTTCCTGTATACGGAACGAAATTGACGCTCGGATTGGTGGAAAACAAGCTCAGAGAAGCGAATTTGCTTGGTGAGACGAAACGGATTCTGATCCATGCGGATTCGGAAGTTCAACTCGGAAACACATTGAAAGCGACCTTCTTCAAAACCAATCACAGCATTCCGGATTCCGTGGGGATCTGTATCGAAACGCCGGAAGGCAATGTGGTGCACACGGGGGACTTTAAATTTGACCATACTCCGGTCAATGACCAGTATGCGGATCTGCAGCGTATGGCTGAGATCGGAAGCAAGGGAGTATTGGCACTTCTGTCGGACAGTACAAACGCAGAGCGCCCCGGCTTTACGCCTTCCGAGAAAAACGTAGGCATCGTGCTGGAAGACATCTTCCGCAAAGCCGAGCAGCGGGTTGTAGTTGCAACGTTTGCATCGAACGTGCACCGTATTCAACAGGTTGTCAACGCAGCCGAGTCCACCGGACGTAAAATCACGGTAATCGGCAGAAGCATGGTTAACGTTGTATCCATTGCCGCAGAGCTTGGATACCTGCACATTCCGGACGGCATGCTGATCGAACCCGAAGAGGTAAATAAAATGGCAGCGGATCGCGTTGTCGTATTGTGTACGGGCAGTCAGGGAGAACCGATGTCAGCGCTCACGCGCATGGCACGTTCCACTCACCGCAAGGTGGACATTCTGCCGGGAGATACGGTCATCATCGCAGCGACTCCAGTACCAGGAAATGAGAAGTACGTGGGTCGTACGATCGATGAGTTGTTCCGTCTTGGAGCAGACGTCATTTACAGCGGATCCAATTCGGGCGTCCACGTGTCGGGTCACGGCAGCCAGGAAGAGCTTAAGCTGATGCTGAATCTGATGAAACCGCAATTTTTCATCCCTGTCCATGGCGAGTACCGGATGCAGCGCCGTCATGCCCTGCTTGCGGAATCCGTTGGCGTGGATCCGGACAACATCTTTATTACCGATATCGGAGAAATTGTGGAGATTCAAGGCGGCTCGGCTCGCAAAGCCGGCAAAGTGACCGCCGGCAATGTGCTGATTGACGGACTTGGCGTCGGGGACGTAGGGAACATCGTACTGCGCGACCGCAAGCTTCTGTCCCAGGACGGAATTCTGGTCGTTGTCGTTACGTTGAGCAAACAAAACGGCTCCATCGTTTCCGGTCCCGATATTATTTCCCGTGGATTCGTATACGTACGAGAATCCGAAGGGCTTCTGGATGAAGCCAACCGTATCGTTTCCAGCACGCTTCAGAAGCTGATGAGCGAAAACGTGAATGAATGGGCGTCACTGAAGACCAGCGTGAAAGACGCTTTGGGACGCTTCTTGTATGAACAAACACGTCGCAGACCGATGATCTTGCCGATCATCATGGAAGTCTGATACGAGACAATACAATAAATCAGGCACACAGTCGCCCCTTTTTCGCAGGTAATAATTGGACGGTTTCCGCGAAAAAGGGGCTATTTATATGGAAATCATTGAAACTTCTCCCGATTGGTTCGGCAGGAGTTTTTTGTTTGTTATGAGCAAGGCCTAATGCTGAATGTTCTGCACAAGCATAAAAAAGCCGCGTCATTTGCCATACTAAGGGTTAGCTATGTGTTTGTTGCAGCAGCTAGACATTAAGAATAAAAAGGCAGGGATGCGCGATGGACAACGATCAACGGATGACGGGAAACAGAAAAGCGGGGTGGACCGGTGAGACGGAGGCGCCTCCGGTCGTTCCGACCGAGGAAGGCAAGAAAGCGGCCGTGACGGAAACCATTCAGCAGCTGGGACAGACGGGGCTTCCGACCGGCGGAGAATCCAACGTCTTTTGCATGACGATTATTGGGCAAATCGAGGGTCATCTCGTGCTGCCGCCGCAAAATAAAACGACCAAATACGAGCATATGATTCCACAGCTAGTGGCAGCCGAGCAAAATCCGCGAATCGAGGGACTCTTGATCATTTTGAATACCGTTGGCGGCGATGTGGAAGCAGGGCTCGCCATTGCCGAAATGATTGCATCGCTCAGCAAACCGACGGTAACGGTTGTCATAGGAGGGGGTCATAGCATCGGCGTGCCTATCGCTGTTGCCGCAGACCATTCGATTATCGCAGAGAGCGCAACGATGACGATTCACCCGATTCGCATGAGCGGGTTAGTCATTGGCGTGCCGCAAACCTTCGAATACATGGAGAAAATGCAGGAACGCGTCGTGCGCTTTGTGACGAGCCACTCGGGGATCACGGAGGAACAGTTCAAGGATCTGATGTTCAAGACCGGCGAATTGAACAGGGATATCGGTACTGCGGTTTCGGGTACAGACGCCGTAAAGTATGGCTTAATGAACGAAGTGGGTGGAATCGGACAGGCATTAAGCCGACTGAACAGCATGATCGCCGAGCGTAAAACGATTCAACCCGGGGGGATTACGCAATGACTTGGTACAGCGTCATGCCCTTGGATCCGACGACCGGGCTGCTTCAAGTGGAGCAGGAGGTCATGTCCAGGGAAGTTCAAGTCGATGGCATTTTGATGGAAGTGAAGCCTGTAACGGAAGAACAGGCGAAAATCGTTCGTTTATTGGATTGCGGGCTTCATGATTACTTGAACCCGCGCTACGCGCCAGGGACCATGATTCGCTATATTCCGACCGTCGAAAATGAGGCTAAAGGCTGAAAACAGAACATAGGTACGCCACCGAATATTATGCTATAATATGGATTCGGGGGTGACACATTTGGCAAAGCGGAAAAGAAAGAAGAAGGCAGCCTTTGCAGCCGTATTGAAATATGAAATTTATGGAATTGTATTGATGACACTCTCGGTCATCGCGTTATCCGGAGAAGCACCGGTGGGGCGTTCCCTGTCCAAGATGTCGGGATATCTGCTGGGTAAGTATTATTTTATCATCCCCCTAATCGGCATTTATTACGGGTTAATGGTGATGATTCACCGGAAATGGCCCAAACGGTGGAACAGCAGGCGTACCGGTGTCCTTCTCCTGGTATTATCGCTCACCTTAATGAGCAGTATTGCAGGTCTGGAGTCCAAATTGGCTCCGATCGGACAATTGAATGCATCGAGTGCGATGAGCCAGATACATAGTGATTTGCAGGGCGAGCTCCTTCATGCCGGGGCGGATGACGGACGTCATCCCGTCATGGGCCGGGATATCAGCGGGGGTTATGTTGGAGCCTTGCAGTTTGCCCTCTTGTTGATGCTGTTCGGCAGCATCGGGGCAAAGTTGATTGTGATTGTCATGCTGTTTATCAGCTTCATGCTGATTACGAATCTGTCCTATGTCGATTTAATGCGGATGTTCCGCGTCAGGGTTGTAAAAGCCGGGGAACGAATCCAAAAGAAAATGAACAGCCAGCAGACGAAATCAAAGGCGGCGGCGAAGGCAAGCGCCAAGGAGCAACGCATACAGCTGCCGGAGGATCTGGATGAAGACGATGACCTCGACGATATGGAAGGCATGCGGCTGCCGAAGCGTAAAGCGCCGCAATTCTTCCAACTGTTTGGTTCCAAGGGCAACAAGCGGAACGAAGCCGCAGAAGAGGCAGAGGATGTTATGGATGAGTCGGCTCCGGTATTTACGGTTGGCAACGGACATGGTGAGCATGATGAGGGCGAGGTCGTCCTGTTCAGCCGAGCGGATCAAACGGAGGAGGGGACGGATGCTGCATTTTCTGCACCGGATCCTGTGCCTTCTTCGCCGATTATTCGCGATTTCTTTGAGCAGGTGAAGCAAGAAGGTCGATTGGATGACGATCAAGATGATCACGAAGCGGTGATGCCTCCGGCACATGAGGACCCTTCGGGGAACGCGGCATCAAGTTCGGATGCCATGGTTGACCCGGAGACGCTGAACGGCGAGACGAATTCAGCTGTTATGGCGGATACTGGTGGGCAAGAAGGATCGGCACCGACAGCGCCTCCGGCTCCGCCGCCCAAGCCGTACAAGCTGCCTCCGTTCCGGCTTCTGTCCAAACCGAACAACGGCGGCAAGGGCGGAGACCAGAACGATTACATGCAGACAGCGCGAAAGCTGGAGGCCACGCTGGAAAGCTTTGGCGTTCGGGCCAAGGTTCTGGAGGTTGTCCGGGGTCCGTCGGTAACCCGCTATGAAATTCAGCCGGACATCGGCGTCAAGGTCAGCCGGATCGTGAATCTGACCGATGATATCGCACTCGCGCTTGCGGCCAAGGATATTCGGATGGAGGCGCCGATTCCAGGCAAGTCCGCCATCGGGATCGAAGTGCCGAACAATGAAGTTTCGCTCGTCACCATGCGAGAGGTTATGGAAACGCCGACGTTCCAGGACGCGGAATCGAAGCTGTCGATCGCGTTCGGCCGCGATATTTCGGGCCAGACGATTGTCGGTAATTTGGCACGGATGCCCCATCTCCTAGTTGCAGGCGCCACGGGTTCCGGTAAATCCGTATGCATCAACGGCATTATTACCAGCATCCTGTATAAAGCGAAGCCGGATGAGGTTAAGTTCCTGATGGTCGATCCGAAGATGGTCGAACTCAATGTCTATAACGGGATTCCGCATTTGATGGCGCCGGTGGTAACCGACCCGAAGCGGGCCTCCTTAGCGCTTAAGAAAATCGTCGTGGAGATGGAGAAGCGGTATGAGCTGTTCTCCAAGTCGGGAACGCGGAATATTGAGGGCTACAACAATCTGATGAAGGATAATCTGCCTGCGGTATTGCCGTATATCGTTGTCATCGTGGACGAGTTGGCCGATTTGATGATGGTTGCGGCCAACGACGTGGAGGATGCGATTACTCGATTGGCCCAGATGGCGCGTGCAGCCGGAATCCATCTGATTATCGCGACGCAGCGTCCGTCGGTCGACGTTATCACCGGGGTCATTAAAGCGAACATCCCGTCGCGTATTGCCTTTGGCGTGTCTTCGCAGGTCGATTCACGAACCATTCTGGATATGGCGGGCGCCGAGAAGCTGCTTGGCCGCGGGGACATGCTGTTTATGCCGATGGGCTCCTCCAAGCCAATCCGCGTTCAGGGAGCCTTTATGAGTGATCATGAGGTCGAGAACATCGTGGATTTCGTCCGGGATCAAGGACAAGCGGAGTATGACGAGTCGTTGGTGCCTGAAATAGAGGAATCTGCAGGCGCGGACGAAGAAGAATTGGATGAGTTGTATGAACAGGCGGTGACCATCGTATTGGAAGCTAAGCAGGCATCCGTATCGCTGCTGCAGCGGAGAATGCGTGTAGGGTACACCCGTGCCGCCCGCCTCATCGATTCCATGGAAGCGCGCGGAGTGATCGGTCCTTATGAGGGCAGCAAGCCGCGGGAAGTGCTGATGTCCATCGAGCAATATCAGCAGCAGCAGAATCGAATCAGCTAAGCGACTCATTGTATGATCACAACTAAAAAAGGAAGCGAACAAACCTGGACTCCTGGTGGCTCGCTTCCTTTTTTGCATGTTCAGGGGACGCTGTTGATTTTGCGATATTGGCTTGCCGTCATGTTCATGATTTTTTTGAAGGTCCGGTCAAAATGGGTGAGGCTTTCGAAGCCGATCGATTCGGCGATGTCCACGATTTTCAGATCCGTATCCGTCAGAAGGCGCTGCGCCTCGCGAATCCGGGTGAGGTTAAGGTAATTAATGATGGTAAAGCCCGTAATCTCTTTGAAGATCCGGGACAGGTAGAACGGACTGATGTAGAAGGTTTCGGATAATCCCTGCAGCGTGATTTTGTCTGCGTAGTGGACGTGAATAAACTTCACCACGTCCGTGATTTTCTGATGGAGCGGATTCATGGAGACGTTGGCAGGCAGTGAGGCGGAATGGGTTAATCGATAGGTTTTGATTAATAACTCCGTAAGCAGCACCTGCAGCATATGCTCATACGAAGCGGAGCGTTCCCGGATCTCATCGGCCATTTTATTCAGAATTTGCATGATGATGGCCTGCTCCGGCACGGTTAAACGCAGCAGCGGCCGATCCTGGTTAAACATGCCGAGCAATCCCGATGCCAGCAAGGGATGGCCTTTACCGAGAAAGGAATCGCTGAAATTAATGACGATACGCTCATGCTCCGGGTCTCCATGGCCCGAGGTTTTATGGACATCGAATTTATTGATGAGAATCAGGTCCCCCGCCCGTATGGAGTACAGCTTCTCTTTGATAAAATAATGGCGTTCTCCCGAAACCAAATAGTAGATTTCGTAAGTTCCGTGATAATGGTTATTCCGTTCAAAGGGCTTCGTGCGGTGAATGCGATGATAGTAAAATTCGCCTTCTTCTTCTCCGTAGGATACGGTATGGGTTTCGCTGGATATGACAATCGCCCCCGCTTCGTTCAGATCATAACATCTTGGAGCTTTTTCAATATATACAGCTATATTGTATCAACTTCTTCTTGCAAAACAAAGCAAGATATGTTGAATAATCCTCTATATTCGCAATAAACGTGAAGAAATCCAACTGATGATGCCGTAACATAGTAGATAATCTACAGAAACGGACGGTGAAATCATGAGACCTTTTATGGATGAACATTTTTTGCTTCATAACGAGACTGCTCGCATCTTATACCACGATTATGCTAAAGCCATGCCAATCATCGACTACCACTGTCATTTGAGTCCGCAAATGATCGTTGACAATCACCGGTTCGAGAACTTAACGGAAGCCTGGATCAACGGTGACCACTATAAATGGCGGGCGATGCGTGCTGCAGGCGTGGAAGAGGCCTACATCACGGGAGGGCCGGGCGTGAACGATTATGACCGCTTCTTGGCTTGGACCCGCACCGTGCCGATGACGATTGGCAACCCCTTATTCCATTGGTCGCATTTGGAGCTGCAAAGGCTGTTCGGCATATCGGATATCATTCAGGAAAAGACTGCTCCGCGAATTTGGGAGGCGGCAAACAAGCGTCTACAGGAACATGATTTTACGACCAGGGGGTTGATTACGTCAAGCAACGTGAAGGTCGTGTGTACGACGGATGACCCGGCGGATAGCCTGGAATATCATATCAAGCTGGCAGAGGAAGGCGATGCCGGATTTCAGATGCTCCCGTCGTTCCGTCCGGACAAGGGGCTGGAGATTAACCGGGAGACGTTCGTTCCTTGGGTGAAGTTGCTCGCCGAGCGAAGCCGGATCGAGATAGCGGATTATCCGGCATTTCTGGCAGCGCTGGAGCAGCGGGCGGAATTTTTCCATTCGGTTGGCGGCAGGGTATCCGATCATGCGCTGGATTACGTGCCTTATCGAGAGGTCAGCGAGGCGCAGGCGGGCGACATTTTCTTGAAAGCGCTTCAAGGGGAGAGGGTTTCCCGGGAAGAAGAGGAACAGTTCAAGACGCATACGCTGCTTCATCTCGGCCGTGTCTACGCCAGGCTCGGCTGGGTCATGCAGTTCCATATCAATGCCCAACGCAACAACAACACAAGGATGTTCCGACAATTGGGTCCGGATACCGGTTATGATTCGATTCACGATAGTCCGATCGCCGTACCGCTCGTTAAGCTGATGGATCGGCTCGATCAAGAGTCGGCGCTTCCGAGAACGATACTCTATTCGCTCAACCCCAGAGATAACGATATCCTTGCAGCACTGATCGGGAGTTTTCAAGGAGACGGCATTCCGGGCAAAATCCAGTTCGGCTCGGCGTGGTGGTTCAACGACACCAAAGACGGCATGGTCGAGCAGATGAGCAAACTCGGCAATATGGGCCTGTTGAGCCGATTCGTCGGGATGCTGACGGATTCCAGAAGTTTTTTGTCTTACACCCGGCATGAGTATTTCCGCCGTATTCTTTGCAATCTTCTCGGCGAGTGGGTTACGCGGGGCGAAGCGCCGGATGATCTTCCCTGGCTCGGAGGCATCGTGGAAGATATCTGTTACAACAACGCCGAGCGTTATTTCCGGTTTGGCCAAACGGAAGGGAGATAAACCATGGGTACGAGCACGGACCGAAGCGGATCGTTGAAGTTGGTCGGACGGAAGTTTCTCCAGCAGCAGGATATTCGCCAGGACTCGGAGATGTTGAACTTCCCCGTGAAGGTGCTGCAAATCGGCGAAGGTAATTTTCTCAGGGGCTTTTTCGATTGGATGATCTATGAATGCAACCGGCAGGGGCTGTTTCAAGGGAGCGTCGCGGTCAGTCAGCCAAGACCCGGCGGAAGGCCCAAGCTGGAGCAACTGCGGGAACAGGAAGGGATATACGGCCTGCTGACCCGAGGTCTGCAGGATGGACGAAAAGTTGAGGAGGAGCAGTGGATTCCGGTGTTCTCGAAGATCGTGGATCCCTATGCGGAATGGGAGAACTTCTTAAGGATCGCCGAGTTGGATTCCCTGGATATCATCGTTTCCAATACCACCGAGGCGGGCCTCGATTATCAGCGCAGTGAATGGAATCCGGACGAACCGGTGTTGTCGTATCCCGGCAAGCTGACCATGCTGCTGTACCGGCGTTATAAGCATTATGAAGGCTCTCCGGACAAGGGCTTGATGATATTGCCCTGCGAGCTTCTGGAACGAAACGGGGACATCTTGCGATCCATTGTTTTGCGGCATGCACAGGATTGGGGGCTTTCGCCGGCCTTTCAGAACTGGGTGGCGGACCATAATCTGTTCCTGAACTCGCTTGTAGACCGGATCGTAACCGGTTATCCGGAAGAAGCGGAGCGTTATTTTAACAAATGGGGTCATCAGGATCGATTGCTCAACACGGCCGAGCCCTATTATTTCTGGGCGATTGAGGGCGATCCGTCACTGGAGTCCAGACTGCCTCTACGGTCGGCGGGCCTTCAGGTAAGCTGGGTATCCGATCTGACTCCGTATCAGGTTAGAAAAGTAAGGATCTTGAATGGAACGCATACCCTTATGGCTTCGATAGGCCTGCTCCATGGCTTGAACGAAGTGAAGGAGATGACGGAAAGTCCTGAATGGGGTGACCGCATACGAAACGCGATGCTCGATGAGATCGTCCCGGGGGTGCCCCTCCCGCCGGAAGAGGTTGCAGCATATGCCGCAACCGTGTGGGAGCGGTTCGGCAACCCCTTCATTCGGCACAGGCTGCAGGACATCGCCATGAACAGCATGTCCAAATTTAGGGTTCGGGTTCTGCCGAGCTTAAAGGAATATATCAAAATGCATAATGAGCTGCCAAGCACCATTACTCTTGGATTGGCTTCCTTGATCCGTCTGTATCATATCGGCACAAAAGAGGGGCAATGGTACGGCACGCGACTTGATGGTGAACGGCTGCCGTTAAGAGATGATCCGGATAACCTGATGACACTGCAGCAAGCTTGGCAAAAGGTAGACGGCGGGGAGTGGACTATACGTCAGCTTGTGGCCTCCATTCTTGGTAACCAGAGGATATGGGGCGAGGATCTGAACCGAATTCCCGCTCTTCATGAAACGATAAGCAGTTATATCGAAGAAATGGAGCTGAACAACACACATGAGTGACATCGTCATACTTCACAGCAAGGATGATGTCGGCATTGCGCTTCGTCCTTTGTCGGCAGGAGAACATGCCATCGGGATCTTGAACGGGAAGGAGCATGCCATCGAATTAACGGAGGACGTCCCGAAGGGTCATAAGGTGGCTCTGCGGTGGATTGAGGCGGGTAGCCATGTTTTCAAATTCGGTTATTCGATCGGTCTGGCGAAGGAAGCCATTTTGCCGGGGACCTGGATTCATACCCACAATTTGAAAACAGGTCTCTCCGGTGAAGTGGAGTATCAGTATAAGCCAAACGCGAATCAAGGGCTTGAGCCTTCAGCTGCCAGCCACGGCTCGTCAACGTTCCAAGGATATGTCAGACCGAACGGCGAGGTTGGAATCCGCAACGAAATCTGGATCATCAACACCGTCGGCTGCATTAATAAAACCTGCGAGCTGCTGGCACGAATGGCAGGTCAGCAGTTTCAAGGGAGAGGGATTGATGGGATTTATCATTTTCCGCATCCTTACGGCTGCTCGCAGCTCGGAGATGATCTGAGCCATACCCAGCGCCTATTATCCTCCCTGGCTCAGCATGGCAATGCCGCAGGCGTGCTCATTATCGGGCTCGGCTGCGAGAACAATCAGATCGATCAAATGCAGGCCATGATCGGGGAGCAGGACGGGAATAGGATCAAATATATGCGTGCCCAGGACATGGAGGACGAATTGGAGGAAGGGTTGTCCCTTATATCCGAGCTCGTGGAATATGCGGAGACCTTCAAAAGAACGGAGGTTCCTCTCTCCAAACTGAAGATCGGGCTGAAATGCGGCGGGTCGGACGGCCTCTCGGGCATTACGGCCAATCCGCTGGCGGGCCGCATCGCGGATACGATTACCGCCTATGGAGGCACCGCTCTTCTAACGGAAGTGCCGGAGATGTTCGGAGCCGAAACGATCCTGATGGATCGGGCTGCCGACGAGCAGGTGTTCCAGGATATCACCTTGCTCATCAACAACTTTAAACAATATTTCGTCTCGCATGGACAGGAAATCTATGAAAATCCGTCTCCCGGGAATAAAGACGGCGGCATCACGACCTTAGAGGAGAAATCGCTGGGATGCACCCAAAAAGGGGGGACTGCAACCGTATCCGATGTGCTCCGTTACGGCGTAAGAACTTCGAAGCCGGGACTGAACCTGATCGAGGGGCCGGGCAATGACCTCGTATCGGTTACGGCACTCGCTGCAGCCGGCGCCCACCTCGTGCTGTTCACGACCGGAAGGGGGACGCCGTTTGGGGGGCCTGTACCAACCGTCAAAATCGCGACCAATTCCGAGCTAGCCAAACGTAAAAAGCATTGGATCGATTATAATGCGGGAGCTCTGCTGGAGGGCAAAAGCATGGATGAGCTTCATGCGGAACTCTTGGAGGTCATCGTTCATTTGGCCTCAGGCGTTGAGAAGACGCAAAATGAACGGAACGGCTTTCGGGAAATATCCATTTTCAAGGATGGCGTTATTCTATAAATTCAATCGCTTTTTAGTAATTGATTAGAAAGAGGAGGAGCACGTATGTCCAATCCCGTACAGCAGCAGGCACAGTCCGCTTTGTCACCAATAGAACTCGCCGCCAAGGCGTGCCAATCGATCATGGAAACGTATTTGCCCGAGCAGCTTCCGCCTGCAGGCAGGTGGCATTACCATCAGGGCGTATTTTTGGTTGGGTTGTCTCAATTGTGGAAATTTAACGGGGACGCCAAGTTTTTGAATTATATCAAAGGCTATGTTGATCATCTGGTGGACGCTAACGGCAACCTGCTGCTTGAGCGGGGAGAGCTGGATTCCGTTCAAGCGGGCCTGCTCCTGATGGAATTGGATGCTGTGTTTCCCGAATACCGCTACAGGGCCGCAGCAGATAAACTGCTCCGCTTGCTGTCCACGCTGAACCGGACCACTGAAGGCGGCTATTGGCATAAGGACCGGTATCCATACCAGATGTGGCTGGACGGACTGTATATGGGCGGCGTATTTACGATGAACTATGCGAGGCAGTATAACGAGCCGCATTTATTTGACGAGGTATTGTTCCAGGAGAAGCTGATGCGCTCCCATACCAAGGATGAGGCTACCGGTTTGTATTATCATGCTTGGGACGAGAGCCGAACGATGCCCTGGGCGGATCCGGTCAGCGGGCAATCTCCGGAATTTTGGGGACGCGCCATAGGCTGGTATGCGCTGTCGCTTGTCGAGTTCCTCGATTTACTGCCTGAGCATCATTCGGCGAGGGAAGAGCTGGCTGCCGCGCTACGTGAATTAAGCGAAGCGCTGGTGCGTTATCAGGATCCGGCTACCGGTCTGTGGCATCAGGTTGTGGACAAAGGGGGGCGGGAGGACAATTGGCTCGAAACCTCCTGCTCCAGTCTTTTCACCTATACCTTGGCAAAAGGAGTCCGTCTGGGTTTTCTGGATCCTTCTTTTATGACGTATGCAAGACAGGGATATCAAGGCCTGGTCCAATCCGTATATCGCAATGACAAGGGACATTTGGTCATGCCCCAAATCTGCATCGGCACGGGAGTAGGCGATTACAAGCATTATGTGGAAAGGCAGCAATGCGAAAATGACCTTCATGGCGTCGGAGCGTTGGTCATGGCGTGCGTAGAGCTAGGCAGAAGCGACGGATGAAAGCGTGTTTGAACGCTGCAACTGATACAGAACATTTAAGGAGCTGTTCCCTCATAGGAGCAGCTCTCTTTGCGCTTATAGGATCTTCTGCGCTCATGCCGTCCTCAGGGAATAGGTGCATAGGATATTGGCAGGCTTGTCATAATAACGGTAGCGAGGCTTGTTAAACCACAAGAGAAAGGTAGAGCGCAGCATGAAAAACTCAAGAATCTGGATTCTGATCAGCATTGCGATACTGTTATCTGCCGTCGTCTTCGCCCAGGGAAGGCTGAAAGCGGATCACAGTTCGATTCTACAGGAAGCTTTGCCGACCTTTAGCCAGCAGACCATCAAATTCGGTTCCACCGGCGAAGACGTGTATGAGCTGCAAGGGCGACTGAAGTACCTAGGCTTTTATCACGGCAAAATCGACAGCGTGTTCGGTTCCAAGACCCAAGGCGCCGTCAAGTGGTTCCAATCCGAGTTCGGCATGAAGGTGGACGGCATCGTGGGGCCGAAGGTCAAACTGAAACTGTATAACGCCACCAAGGATTTCCGTCCGACCGCTCCGAAGCTTCATGAAGGCGGAGGTGCAGCGGCCGGTGCTGGCGGAAACGGCGGCGGTACTAATCAAGGAAATAACAACTTAGCCTCATCGAATACTATGGGCCTGTCCGACAATGATTTGAGAATCATGGCGAATGCCGTTTACGGCGAAGCGCGCGGAGAGCCGTTTGAGGGACAGGTCGCCGTAGCGGCCGTTATTCTCAACCGGGTGAAATCGCCAAGCTTCCCGAACACGCCGCATGGGGTTATATTCGAGCCGAGAGCATTTACCGCGGTCGCTGACGGCCAAATATGGCTGGAGCCGAACGCCCAGGCTCGAAAAGCGGTGGAGCAGGCGCTGAACGGCTGGGATCCTACAGGAGGATGCTTGTACTACTTCAATCCGAAAACAGCCACCTCGCCATGGATTTGGACGCGTCCTCAAGTCAAAACCATCGGTCAACATATCTTCTGTATGTAGCTCAACCAACGGCAACCGGGGCCTGTCTTCGGTTGCTTCTTCACTTTGCGATGGGTTAGAATGTAAGTTATCTATGAAGTAAATTATGGCAACGACAATCCATGATGTAAGGGGATATGGACCTTGACGAAAACGGAATTTGAACACGGTACTGCCGGAGGGATACGGATTCACGTGTTGCCGACGAACCGATTCAAGACATTTGCGATATCGCTTTACGCCGGAAGCCCGTTAGCGGAGGAAACCGTGACCTCGACCGCGCTTATGCCTTTTGTACTGCGCAGAGGGACGGTTTCTTACCCGGAAACCAGAGCATTCCGCGAGCAGCTGGAGCAGCTGTACGGCGCCGGGTTTGGCTTTGACGTGTATAAGCGCGGCGATTATCAGATCGTGCACTTCCGCATGGACACGATCAATGACTCTTTTGTTAAGAGCCCTGAGAGCCTGCTGCGCTCCTCATTTGCTTTTCTGGGCGAGGCATTCACCCAGCCTGTGCTGGAGAATGGCGCATTCCGCAAATCTTACGTGCAGACCGAGCGCGACACGGTCCGCAAGAAGCTGGAGTCTATCGTAAACGATAAGATCCGTTATGCCGCCGAGCGCTGCATTGAGGTTATGTGCAAGAACGAGCCGTACCGATTGCATCCGCTCGGAGAGCGGAAGGACCTTGACGGCATCACGCCGGAGGGCTTGTATGAATCTTATCAGAAATGGCTCCAAGAGTCCGTTTTGGATTTGTACGTGGTTGGCGATACGAGTCTGGATGAGGTGAAGACGCTCGTCGAGGAGCATTTTAAACTGAATCGGACGGAAAGCAGGGATTATGTTCCTTCTATCACGCGGACGGCCGCTAACGAGACGCAGACGGTCGTGGAGAAGCTGGACATCAATCAAGGCAAACTCAACATGGGCCTTCGAAGCACGATTACGTACGGAGATGATGAATATGCCGCTGCGCTCCTGTATAACGGGATTTTGGGAGGGTATCCGCATTCGAAGCTGTTTGTTAACGTGAGGGAGAAGGAAAGTCTGGCGTATTACGCTTCCTCCCGATATGACGGTCATAAAGGGATTGCTACCATTCAATCCGGGATCGAGGTACAAAATTTCGAGAAGGCGGTCGACATCATTCGCCAACAGCTCGATGACATGGCCAAGGGTGCCATCTCGGACATCGAAATGACCCAGACGAAAGCCATGATCCGCAACGTGATCAAAGAAATGCAGGATTCGGCCTTCGAGATGATTGCGTATGATTTTAACCGCACGCTGTCGGGACGGGAACGTACGCCGGATGAGCTGCTGAAGCAGGTCGAGGGCATTGCAGTGGACGATGTGAAGCAGGCGGCTTCGGCATTTTCCCTGGATACGATCTATTTCCTGAAAGGTCAAAAGGAGGAATAGCCGGTGGAGAGCATTCATTATGACAACCTGCAGGAAACGCTGTATTACGAAGTGATGGATAACGGTTTGCACGTCTATGTGCTGCCTAAACCCGGCTTCCAGAAAACCTATGCGACCTTCGCAACCAAGTACGGTTCGGTCGATAACCATTTCAAGGTCCAAGGCGAGTCCGAGACCCGGGTTCCGGACGGAATTGCGCATTTTCTCGAGCACAAAATGTTTGAGGAGCCGGAAGGCGACATTTTTGCCAAGTTTGCTTCCAATGGCGCCTCGGCGAACGCCTTTACCAGTTTTGACCAGACCGTGTACCTCTTCTCGGCCACGGAGAACATTCATGAAAATTTGGAGACGCTGATCGATTTCGTGCAGAATCCATATTTTACCGACCAGAACGTGGAGAAGGAAAAAGGGATCATCGGCCAGGAAATCAACATGTATCAAGACAACCCGGATTGGCGCGTGTACTTCGGACTGATCGAAGCGATGTATAAGGTGCATCCGGTGCATATCGACATCGCCGGCACGGTGGAATCCATCGGGACGATTACGAAAGAAGATCTGTATACGTGCTACAATGCGTTCTATCACCCGAGCAACATGCTGCTGTTCGTGGTGGGCGGCGTCGATCCCGAGGAAACGATGAACCTGATCCGATCGAACCAAGCCCGAAAATCGTACGACAAACAAGGTTCCATTGAGCGTTTATTCGATCCGGAGCCGCAGGGGGTCGAAGAGAAGCGGAGGGAGAGCCGCTTGGCCGTATCGCTGCCGAAATGCCTGTTCGGCTTCAAGGAGAAGCAGGTGGGTTTATCGGCCGATGAGCAGCTGCGCCGCGACCTGACGACCAAGCTGATGATGGATCTCCTGTTTGGCTCCAGTACGGAGTTGTATCAGAAGCTGTACGATGAGGATTTGATCTCCGACAGCTTCGGTCATGAATATAACAGCTCGCCCCAGTATGCGTTCTCCGCGGTTGGCGGGGACACGAAGGATCCGGATCAACTGCTGGAGCGCATCCGTACCGAGGTGGATAAGCTAAAGGCATCCGGATTCCAAGCCTCGGACTTTGAACGGGCCCGCAAGAAGAAAATGGGCGGATACTTGCGCATGCTCAATTCCCCGGAAAACATTGCCCATGAATTTACTCGCTATCAGTTCCGCGGCGCCGATTTCTTCAACGTTTTGCCGGTTTATGAATCCATCACCCTGGAGGATGTCAACCGCCGCCTGCAGGAGCATGTCGATTGGAACCAGCTGGCTGTATCGATCGTCGTGAGTCCGTAATGAAGCAAGACATGGGAAGAGAATTGAAGCCGATCGGGGAAATGACGGTATTGATTACGGGTGCGAGCAGAGGCATAGGGGCGGCTGTCGCCGAACGCTTTGCCTCGGTCCGCATGAATGTGGTCATCCACTACATGAATTCGCACGAAGCGGCCAACGAAGTAGCTCGCCGCTGCATGGCTTATGGAGCCAAGGTATTAACCGTATCCGCCGACCTGCGCGACAAAGAGCAGATATTACGGATGAAAGAGAAACTGCAGAGTCATGGTATGGAGCCGGATATTCTGGTTAACAACGCGGGCGTGTCCCATTACGGGCTTTTGTCCGACGTGACGGAAGAGCAGTGGGATACTTTGATGTCCATTAACCTGCGTGGGATGTTTCTGTGTTCCCAGGCTTTTATGGGGCGCATGGTTTCCCAGCGCTTTGGCAGGATCATCAATGTATCCTCGATCTGGGGGTTATCCGGAGCCTCCTGCGAGGTATTGTATTCGACAAGCAAAGGCGGCGTTAACGCCTTTACGAAGGCCCTCGCGAAGGAGCTTGCCCCGTCAGGCGTAACGGTGAACGCCGTGGCGCCCGGTGCGGTCGATACGTCCATGCTGGGGCATCTGGAGTCGGATGAAATTCGCATGCTGGAGGATGAAATTCCGGTCGGCCGATTGGCGCAGCCGGATGAGATTTCGTCGCTGGTGTATTTTTTGGCGCTGCCCGAGTCGGGCTACATTACCGGGCAAGTGATCAGCCCGAACGGAGGATGGGTGACCTAGATCTCGTTCGTGGTGCAATTCACCACTCATAAGGTATTGGTTACGGGGACATATTACTATTGTTACTTTAAATCTGAATTGCCATCACGCAAAAGGAGGATTTAATTCATGTCATCCGTAATCAAAAACTTTGATTCCTGGAAGAAATTCCTGGGCGAGCGCGTCGTTCAAGCCGAGAAAGCGGGCATGAGTGAAGACACCATTTCCCAGCTGGCTTATGAGATCGGTGATTTCCTCGATGAGAAGGTTGATCCGCAAAACTCATCCAACCGGGCATTGAAAGAATTGTGGGATGTAGGTAACGAGGAAGAACGCCACGTTATCGCGCGTCTGATGGTGAAATTGGCCAAGAACAACGCATAATCCATTAACAAAAAGCCCCCCGACAATGGGGGCTTTTTGTCAAGAAAAAAGAATGTAATTTTCATGTCACCGTTAATACTTGCCTTTCATTTTTATTTTATATATCATTAACGTGACCCATTTTTCATTTGACCTGTTTTTGCGTGCAATTTTCGCTGGAATTTGTCGAATATTGATGGAAAAGAAGTGCAAAGAGGTGTCTTTGTGGAATCGAATCAATGGTACATGGAATATAAGATACATAAGAACCGGCCCGGTTTGCTCGGTGACATTGCATCCGTGCTGGGCATGCTCGAAGTGAACATACTGACCATTAACGGCGTGGAAGGCCAAACCCGCGGAATGCTGCTCGAGACGGATGACGAAGAAAAAATTGTTCTGATGGGTAAAATGTTAAACAAAATGAAAAATATTACGGTATCAGCCTTGAGGCCCCCGAAACTGGTGGATATTCTGGCTGTCCGTCATGGACGATATATCGACCGGGACTCGGATGATCGTAAAACGTTTCGTTTTACGCGTGATGAGCTCGGTTTACTTGTTGATTTTTTGGGTGAATTGTTCAAAAGGGAAGGTAATCAGGTCATCGGCCTCCGCGGGATGCCACGCGTGGGCAAAACCGAGTCCATTATCGCCGGCAGCGTCTGCGCGATGAAGCGCTGGACCTTCGTTTCCTCTACGCTGCTCCGTCAAACCATTCGCAGTCAACTCTCCGAGGACGAGATGAATACGAACAACATTTTTATCATTGACGGCATTGTGAGCACGATCCGATCCAATGAACGCCACTATCAGCTCCTGCAGGATATCATGGGAATGGAGAGCACGAAGGTGATCGAGCATCCCGATATCTTTGTTCGCGAATCCGAATATTCCTACGATGATTTCGACATTATCATCGAATTGCGAAACAATCCGGAAGAGGAAATCGTTTATGATACGTTCACGGGCTCTTATAGTGACGATTTGTAATATTTTTGTTTGACTTTGACCACGAAATTCTAAAGTAGGAGGTGATGGCATGTCCGAACTGGGACAGCAATTAAGGGAGGCGCGTCTGCAAAAAGGGATGAGCCTTGATGATGTGCAGGAAATGACTAAAATACGCAAGCGATACTTGGAAGCCATCGAGGCAGGGGATTACAAAGTACTTCCCGGCAGTTTTTACGTGCGGGCATTCATCAAAACCTATGCGGAAGCGGTGGGGATTGACCCGGACGAACTGCTTGAAGGGCACAAACAGGATGTGCCTAAATCCGAACCGGAAGCGACCATGGAGCCGGTTATTCAAAAGCGCGCCAGCAGACCGACAGCCGAACGGAACATGAAATGGCTGCCTACGCTGCTGATGTGGACGTTCCCGATCTTGATCGTTGTTGTCATATATTTGGTGGCCATCAATTCGAATGAGCCTAAGGACGAACCGCCGGTCAGCAACAATGATCAGACGCAGACCGATCAGGCGCAGAACCCGCAAACTCCGGATAACACGGATTCCGGGACGCCAGGCGACGGAGCGCAGGGCGGCGACAATGTTCCGGACGGCACGGTTAACGAAGGCACGGACGGAGAAGGAACTGACACCCCGGACGGAACAGAAGGCACAGACGGAACGGACATCGATGAACCGGGTGATTCAACGCCTGGAACGGCTACGGTGACGCAGGACCGGACGGAAGGCAAGAACACCGTATTTAAGGTATCGGGCTCGTCCGTGAAGGTTGAGATTGTGGCCACGAGCGAAGGCAAGAGCTGGGTCGAGGTATACCGCGGAAACAATACTTCCGGGGAGAAGCTGGCTTTCCAAATGCTCGAGAACGGTGCTTCGCTGAGCTTTGACATGGACAGCCAGGGACTCTTCGTGAAATCGGGGAATTCCGCTGCAACGACCATTACGGTTGGCGGCCAGCCCGTAACGGATGGCAAGTCCACGTCGCGCATCGTGCTGGAGCCGGCCGATGGTTCCGCAAGCACCATGGATAATACGGGTACCGGGGATACATCAGATACATCGGATACCACCGACTTCGAATAATTGCCTGTCCCCCAGGTCATCATAACAGCATGCAGCTGCATGCTGTTATTTCACTTCCCGAAAGAGGTGATGCTCTGTGACGGTCAATTGGATTATATTCGGACTAGGCGTTATCGTCAGCCTCTTGGGCTATTATTTGATTCCGAGCAGCTGGGGGTATGGCATATTAGGCTTTGGGCTGGCACATATTTTACTCGGCATACTGAGTATGTTCCGCCGTCCGGTGCATGATGAGAAAGCTAGCAGTTGAGGGAGCGGGCTTCGTTTTCGCCGGATGATGTTGGCGATAAGCGGAGTCTTTTTCGTTCCTGATCCATCTCGGATTCCTTGCAGGATTAGACTTGTCTCTCGGTTTTACCTATAATAGAAGCATTATCGCCAAATGAAAGGAAGGATTCACCATGGCTTCAGAAAGCTCATTTGATATCGTATCCAAAATGGATATGCAGGAACTTACCAATGCGGTTAATCAAGCGGAGCGCGAGATCGAAAACCGTTTTGACTTCAAGGGCAGCAAGAGCAGCTTGAAGCTGGACAAGGACGCGCTGGTCATTGCCTCCGATGACGAGTACAAACTCAACGCCGTTATCGATATTTTGCAGACCAAGATGGTGAAGCGGGGCTTGTCGCTTAAAAATGTGGAGTACGGTAAGATCGAGCCGGCTTCCATGGGTACCGTCCGTCAGCGTCTGACCTTGAAGCAGGGAATCGACCAGGAGAATTCCAAAAAGATCAATATTTTGATCCGTGATTCCAAGCTGAAGGTCAAGAGCCAGATTCAAGGCGACCAGATTCGGGTAACCGGAAAAAGCAAGGATGATCTTCAGCAGATCATGCAGCTGCTTCGCAAAGCGGACCTTTCCTTGGATCTGCAATTCACCAATTTTAAATAAACGCTCCTCTCCCTCCAAGCAATAAGGGGTGGGCTCGGCTGGTTTGTTTCTTTTGACAGGGCGTCAACGGAAATATTATACTAAAAAACGATATATAAGGATTAACGTATACATAGATTACTGGGGGATGAAAATGACAGACAGCGATGCACGCTTCAAACCCTTTAGGCTCTTGGGAAGAGCGACCCTGATGACATGCAGAAGGATAACCGCTGCAGGGTCTGCCGAGTTAACAAGACAACCCGTTGCAAGGGAGGTTGCCCCATGAATTTACCCAATCGTATCACGTTGGCCCGCATTTGCTTGATCCCTGTCATGATGATTTTCCTGCTGGTGGATTTTGATTTTTATCCGGATCCCATTGTGTGGAATGATTTTGTCCTGCCCTATAACCAATTGATTGCGGCACTGATATTCATACTTGCTGCAAGCACGGACGGCATTGACGGGTATCTGGCCCGGAAAAACAATATGGTGACGAATCTGGGTAAACTTCTGGATCCGCTGGCGGACAAACTGCTGGTTGCTGCCATACTCATATCGCTTGTAGAGATGGGAAAATGCGAATCCTGGATTGCTGTTGTCATCATCAGCAGGGAATTTGCGGTGACTGGCTTGAGACAAATTGCGCTTCTGGAAGGTTCGGTAGTCGCAGCAGGTCAATCCGGAAAAATCAAGACGGTGATTCAGATCGTGGCGATTGTCGCGCTTCTGATCAACAATTTCCCGTTTGTATTTTTGGGGATTCCGTTTGATGTCATTGCGATCTGGGCTGCCGCGCTGATTACGATCTATTCGGGAATCGAATATTTTGTCCAGAACAGGCACCTTCTCAAAGGTACCGGGGCATAACGGCAATAGGAGCCATCCTATTGCTTTTTTCTTCCGCCGGGTAAGAATAACGAAGGCAGCTACTAACGAAGAGATAGAAGATACGGGAGGATCGATGAATCATGAAAGCAGAAATCATTGCAGTTGGAACAGAACTTCTCCTCGGACAGATCGTGAATACCAACGCACAGTATTTGTCCAGACAGCTTGCTTCAATGGGGATCGACGTGTACTATCAAACCGTTGTCGGGGACAACCTGGAGAGGCTCAAGGAGGCCTTGCGCCTGTCCAGCAGCAGAGCCGATATTGTACTCCTGTCCGGCGGTCTCGGTCCCACGCAGGACGATCTGACGAAGGATGCGCTGGCTTCCTTTCTAAATCGTTCCTTGCATATCGACCGGATGGCCATGGACCGGATTGAACGCTTCTTTCATGAGCGGGGATCCGTCATGACCGAGAACAATCGGCGCCAGGCTCTCGCCATCGAGGGAGGCACCCCGCTTCCGAACGAGACAGGCCTGGCCGTCGGGAACGCGGTATCCTATGAAGGCACTCATTATATCGTTTTGCCGGGGCCGCCCAAAGAATTGATGCCGATGTTTGAGCAGGAGGCCAAGCCTTGGCTTCTGCAGCATGTGCTCACGGATGAGCTTCCCATCTATTCGAAGATGCTCAAATTCGCGGGCATCGGGGAGTCCGCGCTGGATCAGCGCCTGGAGGATCTGATTACGGCCCAGACCGATCCGACGATTGCTTTGTATGCCAAGGATGGGGAGGTCACCGTCCGCATCTCCACGAAGGCCTCCAGCGAGTCTGAGGCGATGGTCCGGCTGAATGAACTCGAAGCCAGGATCCGGGAGAGAGGGCCTGAATTTATGTATGCCAACGAGGATGTGCCCATCGAAAAGGTCATCGTGGACATGATGGCAGATCGAAGCTGGACCCTGAGCGCGGCGGAGAGCTGCACGGGAGGACTTGTAGCGGAGACCCTGACCTCCATTCCCGGAAGCGCATCGATGTTTCTTGGGGGGATCATCTGTTACACCAACCAGATCAAGGAGAAGCTTGTGCATATCCCGCATGCGCTGCTGGAGGGGGACGATGCGCCGGGGGCCGTCAGTGCGGAGGTTGCAGAAGCGCTTGCGGATCATGTCCGGATGGTAACCGACAGCGACTTCGGTTTATCGGTGACAGGCGTGGCAGGTCCGGGTTACGCGGAACGCAAGCCTATAGGGCTGGTCTACATCGGATTGTCCCAAAGGGGCAAAGAAACGGAAGTGCATGAGCTGAACCTCCAAGGCAACCGCGAAACGATCCGGCTCCGCGCAACCAAGGCGCTGTTATATCGGCTTTGGCAGCGTCTCGTAGCCTCTGAGCAGGCTTAGGCTTCGTGGCCAAAGGCGACCGGGTATTTGGAAAAGTAAAAAATTTACACCTTGCTAAATAGCTGTTCTTGAATTCAGGAACCGTTCCAAGTATAATGGGAAATACGGAAGAACCGTGGCATATCGATTGATGTTGCCACGGTTCTTGTTCTTTATACATAGGGTTCGGAGCATGAACGGGAAGGGGAGCTGAATAAAAAAACGAATGTATGTTCGAAAAAAAGCTTGGCAAACGTGTCAAAACAAGGTATGATAAGACTATCAACAGTGAAGGGTTGTGGAACAATTGTCAGATCGTCGTGCTGCGCTGGAAATGGCGCTTCGCCAGATAGAGAAACAGTTCGGAAAAGGTTCCATCATGAAACTGGGTGAATCCACCCATATGCAGGTAGAGATTGTGCCAAGCGGATCGTTGGCATTGGATATAGCTTTAGGAACCGGCGGCTTGCCTAGAGGCCGGATTATTGAAGTGTACGGACCGGAATCCTCCGGTAAAACAACAGTAGCCCTACATGCTATCGCAGAGGTTCAGAAGGCTGGCGGACAAGCTGCATTTATTGATGCCGAGCATGCTCTGGATCCATCCTATGCAAACAAATTGGGCGTTAACATTGATGAATTGCTGCTCTCCCAACCGGATACGGGCGAGCAGGCGCTGGAAATTGCGGAAGCTCTGGTACGGAGCGGCGCCGTCGATGTGATCGTTATTGACTCGGTTGCCGCGCTTGTACCGAAAGCCGAGATCGAAGGTGACATGGGTGATTCCCACGTGGGTCTGCAAGCCCGTCTGATGTCCCAGGCTCTTCGTAAATTGTCGGGTGCCATCAATAAGTCGAAAACGATTGCCATCTTTATCAACCAGCTTCGCGAGAAGGTTGGCGTTATGTTCGGTAACCCTGAAACAACCCCAGGCGGACGTGCTCTGAAGTTCTATTCCACGGTTCGTTTGGACGTGCGTCGAATTGAGAGCATCAAAATGGGCAACGATGTGGTGGGTAACCGCACACGGATTAAGGTTGTTAAGAACAAGGTAGCTCCACCTTTCAAACAGGCCGAGCTTGATATTATGTACGGCGAAGGCATCTCTAGAGAGGGAAGCCTGATCGATATCGGTACGGAACTGGATATCGTGGATAAGAGCGGAGCATGGTATTCTTATGCGGGTGACCGTCTTGGTCAAGGCCGCGAGAATGCGAAGCAGTTCTTGAAGGAGAATCCGGAGATCGCCAGCGTGATCGAGAACAAGATCCGTGAAGCGAGTAACCTGACGACGGTTGTTCCTGAGGCTTCCGATAAGGAGAAGGAACAAGAGGAATTGGAAGAGCAAGAGTTGTTTAAGGTAGAGTAATAAATCGCTGATTAACGATGACAGTGTTGGGGACCGTCCGGTGTGGGTAACGCCAGACGGTCTTCTTTGCATTTATTTCTGCCGAATCATTGGTCTTGACGATGTGTCGAGAAGCGTGCAGCCGTGAAGGGAGCGTCGTATGGATATAGAGAATAAAGGAATGTCGGGGCAGGCGGATTCCTCGGGAATTGGACATTTTCCGGAAGACGAGGATCTGGTCATAACCTCTGTCGAAATGCTGAAAAAGCCCAAACACCGGTATCAAATCGCGTTCGGTCCGTACCTTATGACCGTTCATGAAGACGTGATGCTTAAATATCGCATGTTAAAGGGAAATGTTTTTCGAAAGGAAGAGCTGCAGGAGATTGTCGTGGCAGATGAGCGGCAGCGGGCTTACGTGGAAGCGCTGAATCATTTGGCGCGGAAACCAAGGACGACGCAAGAGATCACGCAGCGTTTGCAGCAAAAGGGGTTCGAGCCCAGCAGCGTGGAGACGACGCTGGAACGCCTCGAGAAGGACAAGCTGGTGGATGACGCGCTGTACGCTAAGATGTGGGTAGAGCAGCGCATGACCAGCCATAAGAAGGGACGGCTGTGGGTTAAGCAGGAGCTGAGGCAGAAGGGAATCGGCACCGAGCTGATCTCGGAGGCTTTGGGCGAGATCAGCGCAGAATCGGAGTTGGAGAGCTGCCTGGCCGTGGGACGAAAAAAATGGCAGCAAACCCAAGGAGAGCTGCTGGATCGCAAACGTAAAACCGGAGCATATTTAATGCGTAGGGGTTTTGGGGGAGAGCCTGTGCGCCAGGCACTCAAAATTCTGATCGAAGAGGAGCAGGAGAAAGGCGAATGGGACGAAGAGCCGTATGATTTTGAATAAAGCACAAGCAGGTGTGCATTTTTTCGCTAAAAGAAATGGTTTCACTGGATGAAACTGACGTTTACCCATTGCTTTCCCTTGACAATATCTTTTTATAAATACTAAAATAAATATGAATCTTTTTATCATAAATTAGAATCCTTTTTCCTTCCAAAAAAGTGACTACTTTGTGAAAGATTCTTAAATCGCCAATTCATAGTGAAATGTATTCCGCTGGCTAAGGCGGGATTTGCGTACGATCATTATGGCGTGCGCAGTATGGACGGCAGCTTCCACTGCCGGAAAATTTTATGTATGAATGAGTAACCTGACAATTGCACATTTTCCCAAGGAATGCCTTGGAGGAAACAACGAGGAGGTGAACAGATGGAAACTTGGATCTGGATCATAATCGTTCTCGCTGTAGCCGCTATATTCTTTGGGTTCGGTTATTTTATTCGCAAATCCCTTGCAGAAGCTAAAATTTCCAGTGCCGAGCATGCCGCTTTGCAGATCGTCGAAAGTGCGAAGAAGGAAGCAGAAGCATTGAAGAAAGAAACGGTTCTCGAAGCTAAAGACGAAGTTCATAAAATCAGAGCCGAAGCTGAAAAAGACACTCGCGAGCGCCGGAATGAAATTCAACGGCAGGAGCGCAGATTGTTGCAAAAGGAAGAGTCGCTGGATAAAAAAATAGAATCTTTGGAACGTAAAGAAGAACAAGTGGCGAACAAAGAGAAACGAATAGAGGAAACCCAGCAGCAAATCGATGCAATTTACAAGAAGCAAACGACAGAACTGGAGCGCATCTCCAACCTGACGATGGAGGATGCCCGCAGCATCATTCTCAGCAATGTCGAGCAAGAAGTTCGTCATGAAACCGCTCAGATGATCAAAGAAATCGAGCAGCAGGCGAAGGAAGAAGCAGATAAGAAATCACGCGAGATCATCACGCTGGCTATTCAACGCTGTGCGGCTGATCACGTAGCTGAGACCACGGTTTCTGTTGTCACCTTGCCGAACGAAGAAATGAAAGGCCGGATTATCGGACGTGAAGGCCGAAACATTCGTGCGCTTGAGACCCTTACAGGGATTGACCTTATTATCGATGATACTCCGGAAGCTGTCATTCTGTCCGGATTTGATCCGATTCGCCGTGAAATTGCCCGTACGGCTTTGGAAAAGCTCGTGGCGGACGGACGGATTCATCCGGCTCGTATCGAAGAAATGGTGGAGAAATCCCGCAAGGAAGTGGACGAACGCATTCGCGAGTATGGGGAACAAGCCACTTTCGAGGTTGGCGTACACGGTTTGCATCCGGATTTGATCAAAATTTTGGGTCGACTGAAATTCCGTACGAGCTATGGACAAAATGTGTTGAAACACTCCATGGAAGTGGCCTATTTGACTGGCCTGATGGCCGGCGAACTGGGCGAAGACATCGTGCTTGCGAAACGGGCAGGACTGTTGCATGACATCGGTAAAGCGCTGGATCATGAAGTGGAAGGATCGCACGTTGAAATCGGCGTGGAGCTGGCGAAGAAGTATAAGGAACATCCGGTGGTTATCAACAGCATTGCCTCCCATCACGGTGATTGCGAAGCAACTTCGGTTATCGCCATGCTGGTGGGCGCAGCCGACGCATTGTCCGCTGCCAGACCGGGAGCACGCAGAGAGACGCTTGAGACGTACATCCGTCGTCTTGAGAAGCTCGAGGAAATTTCCGAATCCTTTGAAGGCGTTGAGAAATCCTACGCCATTCAAGCAGGACGTGAAGTTCGCGTCATGGTACAGCCGGAAAAAATCGACGATGCCGAAGCATTCCGCTTGGCACGCGACATTACCAAAACGATTGAAAATGAACTGGATTATCCGGGTCATATTAAAGTCACCGTTATCCGGGAAACCCGTGCGGTCGATTACGCGAAATAGAGTTTGGACCTTAAAAAGTGGCCGCATTCCGGCCACTTTTTATCTTTAAGATATCCGAAAATACATATCGGACTATCCATGAATCGGGAACCGACCTGCCTGGGATCAAGTCAGGACAGGACAGGCTCCCCTGAAGGAGTGATTGACATCAAAGTATTATTCATCGGAGACATTGTCGGCAGCACAGGACGCAAGGCGCTGAAAGCTTCCCTTCCGGAGCTGAAGTCCAAATATAATCCGCACATCATTATTGCCAATGGGGAGAATGCGGCTTCAGGACGCGGCATCACCTCGGCCATCGCCAATGAATTTTTCAATTGGGGCATTCATGGCATCACCTTGGGAAACCACACGTGGGATAACAAGGATATATTTGAATTCATCGACGACGAACCCCGCATGGTTCGCCCGGCGAACTTTCCGCCCGGCACGCCCGGCCGCGGATACACCGTCATTAAAGCGAACGGCAAACAGCTGGCGATCGTGAATCTGCAGGGACGGACATTCCTGCCAGCCATCGATTGCCCGTTCCGGGCCGCCGATGACATCGTGGATACACTGCGCCAGAAGCACAAATGCATCCTTGTGGATTTTCATGCTGAAGCGACCTCGGAGAAAATTGCCATGGGATGGCATCTGGAAGGCCGTGCCTCGATGGTGGTCGGCACGCACACCCACGTGCAGAGCAATGACGATACCATACTCCCGGGAGGAACGGCATACATTACGGATACCGGCATGGTGGGCTCCAAGGAAGGCATCCTCGGCATGCAGCGCGATGCGGTCATGTATAAATTCAAGACCCAGCTTCCTGCCCGTTTCCAGGTCGACGAAGGCAAATGGCAGTTCCACGCCGTATGCGTGGACATGGATGAGGAGACGGGAAAAGCCCGGAAGATCCAGAAAATCCGCATGTACGAAGATGAATGGCGGATGGATTAAAAACGTCAAAATCCGTTTAATTAAATTAGGTACGGATGGTAAAAAGCAGGAATTTTTTCCCCTCTCACGAATAACATCTAGTAAGCGGAAGCAAACCATCACTCAACATTCCCAGGGGAGGTACTTACCATGGAAGTATTAAAAGTTTCAGCAAAATCCAATCCTAATTCGGTTGCAGGGGCGCTCGCTGGAGTTCTTCGGGAGCGGGGCGGAGCGGAACTGCAAGCGATTGGGGCGGGAGCACTGAACCAGGCCATTAAAGCGGTAGCGATTGCCCGGGGATTTGTAGCACCGAGCGGGGTGGATCTGATATGCATCCCTGCTTTTACGGATATTGTGATTGATGGCGAAGACCGGACGGCAATTAAATTGATCGTGGAACCTAGATAAATTTCGAATGTTGAGGATGAGCCTGTTTACTCTGCTTAGCGTAAACAGGCTTTTTGCTGTGACAGGTCAGAAGGGGGATGAGCAGCACGATGCGGACGGTTGATTTTCACTGCGATGTTTTGAGCAAAATGTGGGAAGATCCCAAAGCCTCTTTTGTGGACGGCCCGCATTTGGATGTAACGATGCAGCGTTTGGAGCACGGGGATCTGGCGCTTCAGGTATTCGCTGTGTTCTTGTCGGAAAAATTCGGGAGGCCCTCCTTTGAGCGCGTGCTGGCCCAATTGGATGTATTCCGAAGCCGCATCGTGAACGCGGGTCATTTGAAGCCCCTGCTCTGGCGGGAACAAGTCCGGGAGATGAGACAACGCAAAACGGAGCGGTACGGCGTCCTGTCGCTGGAAGGCGTTGACGGGCTGGAGGGCAATCTGTATTATGTTCAGCTTTTATTTGATATGGGCGTACGATTGATGGGAGTTACCTGGAATTATGCCAACTGGGCAGCGGATGGCGTGCTGGAGCAGCGAAACGGCGGGTTTACGGAACGGGGACGTCAGCTGATCGAGCAATGTCATAGAACAGGCATCATTCTGGATGTGTCCCATCTGTCCCAGGCCGGTTTCTGGGAACTGGCGGAGCTGACTCAGCGGCCCGTCATTGCTTCGCATTCCAATGCCTACTCCATTTGCCCGCATCCCCGGAATTTGAGCGATGAACAGATACGGGCACTGATAGCGTTAAACGGCATGATCGGCATCACGTTTGTGCCCTGGTTTATCCGCAGCGGTGTCCAGCGCGTGACGCCGGAGGACGTCCTGCCGCACATCGAGAAGATTTGTGAGCTGGGCGGAGAGAAGCACATCATGTTCGGGTCGGATTTCGACGGAATCGATCAGTGGATCGAAGGGCTGGAGCATCCGGGCCGGTATCCGGATTTTCAGGAGCTGCTGCTCAAGTTTTATCCCGAATCGACGGTTAAAGGCTGGATGTCGGATAATCCGCTGCGTTTTCTTGAACAGCATTTGCCTGCATCCCCGGTTCAAGAAGATGAACATGACGCATAACATCCTGGATTCGAGGATAACTATGACAATCCTGTTGCAGATCGCGCAAGAAACCAAAGAAGGCGGCCTGAAACACGCGGGTTGCCTTTTTATTTTTGGGTAATAGAGAGTATAATAGGTGATGGCATGTACAGCATATAGAGAAAAACAAGGAGTGAGACAGATGAGTAAAACTGTACCCGTGGGTGTATCCGCCCGCCATATTCATTTAACCCAAGAGCATATTGAGGCATTGTTCGGCCCTGGATATCAACTTACAGAGTTCAAACCTTTGTCCCAGCCAGGACAATTCGCGGCCAACGAAACGGTAGCGGTCATTGGAACGAAGGGACAATTCGATAAAGTAAGAATATTGGGACCTGCGCGTCCTGCAACCCAACTGGAAATTTCCCGTACGGATTCTTTTGCCATCGGCGTGAAAGCACCCGTTCGCGAATCCGGAAACATTGCCGGAACCCCGGGAATCACGATTAAAGGCCCGGCAGGTGAAGTAACGGTGGACGAAGGCGTCATCGTGGCCGCTCGTCATATTCACTTCCATACATCCGATGCGGAGCAGTGGGGCATCAAGGACAAGGACCTGCTCAAAGTGCGCCTAGGCGGCGAACGCGGCCTCGTGCTGGAGAACGTCATTGCCCGCGTATCCGACAATTTTGCGCTCGACATGCACATCGACACCGATGAGGCCAACGCAGCCGGCGCCAAAACCGGAGACACTGCTGAAATTATTGATTAATCCGCGGCTTTAGAAAGCCATAAGAACATACTGTATGTGTCACGCATGCGCAGCTTTTACAAGTTCGCAGTCAAGAAGAGCCTGGATCGATTCATCGATGCCAGGCTCTTTTTTGGAAATTCCAAGTTTACGGGCGGCGTGCTGCCGAACATGCGGAGAAGAAAATCAACGGCCAAGGAACGCTCTAATAGCACCAGGGTGGTAGCTTAGGCATAAAGATCATGATATAATTTAAAACAGTGCCTATTAAGCAATATTGTCATGTAAACCAGAGATTTTGCGGATCTAAGGAGTGACCTAGCATGTCCAAAGAAAGTAAGGACTACTCCAAGTATTTTGATTTTTCAGGAGCCAAAGTTCTCTCGGAAGACGAACACGGGAAGAGAATTCGCATCAACGGCCGGGAAATCAACATTCTTTCGGAGCCTAATCATAGACAGGAAAAACAACGCGGCAAACAGAGTGTCGAAGTCCTGTACGATACCGAGCTGCCTGAGGAGTTCCGAAGCATCGGGGCTGGCAAGCATTACATCGTGTATACGTACGGATGCCAGATGAATGAGCATGATTCCGAGACGATTAAGGGATTGCTGGAGCAGATGGGCTACCGGGCAACCGAGGATCGCAAGCAGGCGGACATCATTTTGCTCAACACATGTGCCATTCGTGAGAATGCGGAGGACAAGGTGTTTGGCGAACTCGGCCACCTGAAGCATCTGAAGACGGAAAAGCCGGATATGCTGCTTGGGGTTTGCGGCTGCATGTCGCAGGAAGAATCGGTCGTGAATCGAATTCTCCAAAAGCACGGCTTCGTGGATCTGATCTTCGGCACGCATAACGTACATCGTCTGCCTCACTTGATTCAGGAAGCGCTCTTCAGCAAGGAAATGGTGGTTGAAGTGTGGTCCAAGGAAGGCGACATTGTCGAGAATCTTCCGAAGAAAAGAGAAGGTCTCCGCGGCTGGGTCAACATTATGTACGGCTGTGATAAATTCTGTACATACTGCATCGTCCCTTACACCCGCGGCAAGGAACGCAGCCGGCGTCCGGAGGACGTCATTGCCGAGGTTCGCGAATTGGCCCGTCAAGGGTATAAGGAAATTACGCTGCTCGGTCAAAACGTGAATGCGTACGGCAAAGATTTTGAAGATATCCAGTATCGCTTCGGCGATCTGATGGATGATATTCACAAAATCGATATCCCGCGCGTTCGCTTCACGACATCCCATCCAAGGGACTTCGACGATCATCTGATCGAGGTGCTGGCGAAGGGCGGCAACCTGGTGGAGCATATTCATCTGCCGGTGCAGTCGGGAAGCTCGCAAGTGCTCAAGAAAATGAGCCGGAAATATACCCGCGAGTCGTATTTGGAACTGGCACATAAGATTAAGAAGGCGATTCCCAATGTAGCGTTCACCACCGACATCATTGTCGGTTTCCCCGGCGAAACTGATGAGCAGTTTGAGGAGACGCTGTCCCTGGTACGGGAAGTAGGTTATGACTCTGCGTATACCTTTATTTATTCTCCGCGCGAAGGAACGCCGGCAGCGGTGATGGAGGATAACGTGCCGATGGAGGTTAAGAGCGAGCGTCTGCAGCGCTTGAACGCCGCCATTAATGAATACAGCCGCAAGAGCAACGACAGGCTGCTTGGATCTACGGTGGAGGTCCTGGTAGAAGGAGTCAGCAAGAACAATGATTCCATGCTGTCCGGACGCACGCGCACGAACAAGCTGGTGCATTTTGAAGGCTCAACGGAACTCGTAGGCAGCTTCGTGAATGTACGGATCACGGATACGAAGACCTGGTATATCAAAGGGGATATGATCCCGGACGCGATTCCTGCCTCAGATGCGGTATAATGGAGGGGCAAGAAGCATGCCAATGCAGCATAGACCGTTACCGCAATGGATCCATGCCTGCATATACCCATATAGATGATGAAGAATTGGAGCGATGAACCTTGGCACATGATCATGTTCGTACCAACACCTACGGTATGTCCACTTACAATACGCGTGAATTGATTATACGCGACGATATTCTGGCGAAAGCCGGCGAGCTGGCGAATTTAATATCCACAAGCGAAGAAGTTCAGATGTTTAAGCAAGCGGAAGAGAAGATCCAGAATCACGAACGGGTCCAAAACCTGATCAAAACCATTAAGAAAAAGCAAAAAGAAATCGTAGCTTTTGAAACGTTCCAGAACAAGGACATGGTAGCAAAAATCGAACGCGAGATCGAAGAGCTGCAGGAGGAGATTGACAGCATTCCGCTCGTGATGGAGTTCCAGCAAAGTCAGAGCGACATTAATTATCTCCTTCAGCTGGTCGTGTCCGTGATTCACGATACCGTTTCGGAAAAAGTGAACGTGGAAACAGGCAAAGATACGCCGCCAAGCAGCTGCGGATAGAGGAAACGAGGTGCGGAATGGTTCCGCACCTTTTCTGTTCTTGTTAACATGCACAGAATGAGGATGGATAGGGCATAGTAAACTTATATAGAGATTGGGCTAGGAAATCCTTGACATCGTTTTTAAATATGTCATAATGAAATTATCAAATTAATAGTTATGGTGATGGAAATGACGGATCGCGAACAGGCGCCAAAGAGCAGTGCCAAGAAATACAGAACACCGGACGGTGTGCCCGCCGATATCGTGATGTTTACCTTGACGAAGCGGGAACGGAAGACCTTTACCAAGACACTGCCCATTCGGGAGCTTAAGGTGATGCTGATCCGGCGCAGGTCATGGCCTTGTGCCGGCATGTGGGCGCTTCCCGGCGGTTTTTGCCGTGAAAGCGAGTCGATTTACGATGCCGCCAAACGGGAGCTGAAGGAAGAGACCGGGGTGGACGGCGGACACTTGGAGTACTTGGGCGTGTATAGCGCGCCGGGACGTGATCCAAGAGGCTGGATTATCAGCCATGCCTTCTATGCGCTCGTAGAGGAGTGGATGCTGGAGCACCGCCAGGCTGCCGATGACGCGGAAGAGGTTGGCCTGTTTACGGTCGCGGAAGCTTTGGAGGAGCTGGAGCTTGCTTTTGACCACAGGGATATTATTATGGATGCTTACCGCAAGATTCAGCTGCAAATGCTGCAAACGACGATTGCCAGGCAGTTTTTGCCGGAGCATTTTACGCTGAGCGAGTTATACCAGGTCATCCAGACGGTTGTGCCCGAGTTCAACGAACCCAACTTTATCCGTAAAATCACATCGACCCGCAGCAGACAGGGGATACTGGAAGAAGCGCGGGATGAGAACGGCAAGCCGCTAAGCTCCAACCAATATTCCCAACGTCCGGCCCAATTGTACCGATTTACGGATCATGCGCCGCTGCTATCGATTTATACGTAGCAGGTCGATGATTCAACCGCTGTTATTTTATCGATCACATTAATCATATCGTAGAGGAGTGTGTCAGATGAAAGCCTTAATCGTGATAGATTTCACGAATGATTTCGTGGATGGTAACCTGCCGGTAGGGAAACCCGCCATCGACATTCAGAAGACCATTGCAGAGTTGACCCGATTATACAGCGATCGCGGGGATTTTGTCGTCATGGCCGTGGACCTGCATGAGCAGGACGACGCTTTTCACCCCGAAACCAAGCTGTTTCCTCCGCATAACATCCGGGGAACCCGGGGGCGGGAATTATACGGCGAGTTACAACAGGTCTATGAGGATCGCAAGGATACGATCTATTGGATGGATAAAACAAGATACAGCGCATTCTGCGGTACGGATCTGAACCAGAAGCTGCGGGAACGCGGGATTACCGAAGTCGATCTTGTCGGGGTATGCACCGACATCTGCGTGCTGCATACTGCCGTGGATGCGTATAATTACGGGTACAAAATAACGGTGTATGAAGATGGCGTTGCCAGCTTCAATCCGGAGGGGCATAAGTGGGCGTTAAGCCACTTTCAGGGCAGTCTCGGGGCAGCCGTTGTGCGAAGCGAAGAATTTCTTAATCGATAGACAGCTCGAACTACCCGGAAGCATGGATGAACCGGGTCATACTGGAGGATGATCGTGATGCTGACAGCAGGATTAGCACTACATACGGACAAATACCAGATCAACATGATGTATGCGCATTGGATTAACGGCTCTCATCGTACGCGTGCGGTGTTTGAGGGATATTTCCGCAAGCTGCCGTTCGGTAACGGGTACGCCGTTTTTGCCGGACTGGAAAGGATCGTGCATTATATCGAGTCCTTGCGTTTCTCGGATGAGGATATCGCGTATCTGGCCAAACAGGAAGAGAAGTATAAGCCTGAATTTCTGGAGGAGCTTCGCCGCTTCCGGTTTCAAGGGAATATTCATTCCATGAAGGAGGGGGCGCTGGTATTCCCGAACGAACCGCTCATTCGGGTGGAAGGCACCATTTTCGAGACGCAGCTGGTCGAAACCGCGCTCCTGAACTTCATGAATTTTCAGACCTTGATCGCGACCAAGGCCTCCCGCATCCGTCAGGTGGCCGGCGGCGATACCTTGCTGGAGTTTGGCACAAGACGCGCGCAGGAAGCGGATGCGGCCGTGTGGGGAGCCCGTGCAGCGTATCTGGCCGGCTTCCATGCTACCTCGAATATGCTGGCCGGCGAGAAATTCGGCATTCCGACCAAAGGCACGCATGCGCATTCCTGGGTGCAGACCTTCCGGAGCGAGCAGGAGGCATTTGATATTTTTGCCGAGGTCATGCCGGATCAAGTGACGCTGCTGGTGGATACCTTCGATACGTTAAAGAGCGGGATTCCCCATGCCATCGCGACAGCGAAGAAGCTGGAGGCCCAAGGAAAGCGGATGAATGCCATTCGTCTGGACAGCGGGGATTTGGCTTACCTGTCGATTCAGGCAAGGAAGATGCTGGATGAGGCCGGTCTTCATTACGTCGGCATCGTGGCTTCCAACGATCTGGATGAAGGAACGATTCTGGATCTCAAGGCACAGGGGGCTAAAGTGGATACTTGGGGCGTCGGTACCCAGCTGATCACGGCAGCCGACCAGCCTGCGCTCGGAGGCGTTTATAAGCTGGTGGAGCGGGAGGTTGACGGGAAAATGGTACCGACCATCAAAATCTCGGGCAACCCTGAAAAAGTGTCCACCCCCGGCAAAAAGGACGTGTACCGCATCATATCCAAGGGCAGCGGCAAAGCGATCGCCGATTACATCTGCTTCCCGGAAGAGGAAATGCCGCCGGAAAGCGGCAAGCTGAAGCTATTTAATCCGCTGCATCCTTACATGCGCAAAAACGTGAAGAACTTTGAAGCGGTGTCCATGCTGGAACCGATATTCCAGAATGGCGAATTGGTGTATGAACTGCCGGAGCTGGAGGAAATCCGCAGCTATCATGACGCACAGCTGGGACAGTTCTGGCCCGAGTATTTGCGTAAGCTGAATCCGGAGATATACCGCGTGAACCTGAGCGAAGAGGTCTGGGAAGTGAAACAGCGGATGATGGCCGAGTTCATGGAACAGCATGAAGATTAGAATATAAAATACACCAATGAAAAAGACGCTTCCCCAATCTTGCCGCTTGGCATGAGAAGGGAGCGTCTTTTGGTACTTGGCCTATAGGTCAAGTCGATCCACTATGCTTCCGTTGACGTCACGCGCGGTGAGATGAACCTTGTCCTTGTTCTCTAGCATGTCGGGCTGGCGTTCGTAATACCATATGTACAAATCTTCACTGACATCCGGCCTCAGTTGTTGGTAGGGTATGGTATGTGCCGGCTGACCATTTACTTGAATCCGAATGGGCTCTGTGCTTCTATACAGGCCAAAGACGAGTGATGAATCCATGCTTGTCTCCGAGAATACGGACGGAGAAGAGGGATTCTTGGGAGAAGGGTATAATATAGATACGGCGGACATCTTCCATCCGAACCATCCTTTGGTATAGACGGATAATTGTAGTCCCGCTCTAGATGTCACCACGAAAGAATAAGCCTTCTCAGAGGTTAATTCGGATTGTATGATTTCAGCATGATTAATGCTGTAAGGTGCTTCAAAAAAAGCATGTTTCTCCTCGAATACCGCCGCTTCGATCGAGCGGTGTGTGCTTGTGTATTCGTAGATCCCTGTCATTAATATGAAGAGGAGGCCGATTAGTACGTACACTTTGAGACCAGGCCAGGTAATTAAAGGGAAAACCCAGAAGACGAGTCTAAACAGCGTTAGAACGAGACCCAAGCTTAGAAAGAAAACGAGAAACGAGCCGGCAATGCCCCCTGATTGTGTATGTATACCAAGGAATCCAAAAATCTGGTTGATCGGTTTATGGACGACCGGTAACAGAAATAGTGTCACCAGAGTGAGCCAGAATGAGAAGCGGAAGGATCTACGTCTAGATCCATAATCAAAATGAGTCATAACGTGGATTTCAACTCCAGCTGATAATTTTTTTATAAAAGTATTCTTTTTTCCATAATAACACAATTCTGATTATAAAAGACGATACTGGATCATTTCTCGGGAAAGCGCATAAGTCGCCATATTCCGAGAGCATGTATAAAGCTTCGACATGTTCAGGGTGCCAATCCAGATTGCTTTACAGCACCTAAACTAACCCAAGGAGTGATATGTGTGGACAACGAAACCGAATTTCAAGCCTATGTGCTTCGTCGAGATGAGCAAGGGGTTCGCGGCAGCGTGGAGAACATGAGTTTGGATCGGCTGCCCGAAGGCGACGTTATCGTGCGGGTGTTATACAGCGGGGTTAACTATAAAGACGGGCTGGCCAGCATACCGGAAGGGAAAATTGTCCGCCGGTATCCGTTCATTCCGGGCATTGACCTGGCAGGGACGGTCGTGCATTCCGCTCATGCGGATTACAAGGAAGGCGATGCCGTTCTTTGTACCGGTTATGAATTAGGGGTATCTCATGAAGGGGGGTTCAGCCAATATGCGAGGGTTAAGGGAGAATGGCTTGTCCCGCTGCCGCAGGGCTTGTCACCGCGTGATGCGATGGCCATCGGTACCGCAGGGTTTACGGCTGCATTATCGATAGAAGCCTTGATACGGAATGGACTGCGGCAGGAACAGGGTTCCGTCCTAGTTACCGGAGCAACGGGGGGAGTAGGCAGCTTCGCAGTGTCCATCCTAAGCCAGTTAGGCTATCGCGTGACGGCATCCACAGGAAAATCCAGTCAGAGGAACTGGCTTTTACAGCTGGGAGCCCATGAAGTGATATCCAGGGAAGAAGCTGCGGCAGCCTCCAAGGGGGCCATCTCTGCCGAGCGATGGGCAGCCGTGGTAGATCCCGTCGGTGGTAATCACTTGGGCGCCATCCTGAAAAGCGTGCAATACGGCGGAAGCGTCGCCGTTTCCGGCATGACGGGCGGCGGTGCGTTTGAAACGACGGTGTTTCCGTTCATACTGAGGGGAATCAATCTCCTGGGCATCGACTCGGTGTACTGCCCAATGGCCTACCGCCGATCAGTATGGTCGAAGCTGGCCGATGAATGGAAGCCGGCATCCGTGCTTCAAGAAGGAATTACCGAATACGGACTAACCGATCTGCCTGTAGTGCTGAACACCATTCTTAAAGGCGCGGCGGTTGGAAGAAGCGTCATCGCTTTGTAATATTACCCTGATTTCGCATACGCATAATGTTCATCATCCTCAGGCAATCTAAGGGAAGGCAACCTCTGACACCTAAGGAAGGGTGAGTGAACATGAATTATCGCAGAATCGTCACCGCTTTATTGCTTTGTTCCATTCTTGCCATTTCGGTCGGTTGTTCCAAGCAGGTGGCCAAGGACGAGATGCGCCTATATAATATGAGGGCTTACGAGGAAGGCTCCAGAGAGGCCCGGATATCAGGCCGGGGCATGAACGGAAAATTCCTTGAGGATCTCCAAGCCTCGTTCAACCAGGCCAATATGCCGTTGACCAACGAAACCTATGTAGAGGACAACGTCGGCAATATCACGTATCAATACCGGATCAATTATGATGCAAGCCAGTTTATTACCGTGTATGTCTATCAGGATCAAGCGGCCAGGGAAAAAGGGCTCAAGGAAATCTATGGCGTAACGGAAGGGGATGCCAATGCGGCCGGCGGGCATAATCTGATCATAAGTGACAAGGAAACGTCCATCGTATATACGTCGACGGGCGACAAAACGGATAACTATTATGACCAGGTCAAAAAAATAGCGCCCTCCCTGCTCGCCAAACATCAACGACGCGCCAGCAGTTAGGATACAGCTAAGGCCGGATGCCCATATGCATCCGGCCTTTTGCATGGTGCCAGGCGTGAGTTGGTTATGATCGGTGTTTATCCAGCTCATATTTGACGTGCCGCAGCTCAGGCAGGAGGATACGGTTCATCGCAAGTTTTACGGCGCCGCTGGAACCCGGCATCGAGAAGACGGCCGTGTGGCTTATCGTGCCGCCGATCGCGCGGCTTAATATAGCCGCAGACCCGATATCTTCGGTGAAGCTAAGGAAGCGGAAGATCTCTCCGAATCCCGGGAGTTCTTTATCCAGCAGCGAAGAGACCGCTTCATAGGAGGTATCCCGGCTCGAGATGCCTGTTCCGCCGGTTAATAACACGATATCGATCTCCGGAGCGCTGACCGCGGAATAAATCGTTTCACGGATCGTTTCGTAGTCGTCTGGAACAATGCTGTATGCCACGACGGCATGTCCGGCTTCTTCAAGCAAGCCGATCATCAGTTTGCCGCTCTTGTCCGTGTCCTTCGTTCGCGTGTCCGAAACCGTAATCACCATACAGTTCACGGAAGCGGGGGATTGCTGTTTATGTTCTTGCGTCGAATTCATGCGTTATAACAACTCCTGTTCAGTTAATGGCGGGACGCTTGCGGTAGACGGATGAAATGTAGTACACTCGCTAGCATAATAAACAATGTGCGCAAAGGAGTATGGAACGTGGAGCACGTAACACCCATTTATATTCTATCAGGTTTTCTCGGCAGTGGAAAAACGACATTGCTTAGCCGCCTCATTGCCTCTTTCAAGCAGTGGGGATTGCGGCCGGCCATTGTCATGAACGAGATCGGCGAGGTTAACATTGAAGGGCTGGCAGCCGATGAAGCGGTGCCGACGGCAGAGATGCTGAGCGGCTGCATCTGTTGCACCATTCGTTCCGATTTATCATCCGAAATCGCGATGCTGATCCAGCGGGAGCGGCCGGATGTCATCGTTATCGAAGCGACGGGGATCGCCAATCCGATGGAGATTCTGGACGCAACCGCGGAAGCTTCATTATATATGAGAATTGACGTGAAAAAACTGATCACCGTCGTGGATGCCGCGCATCTGCTGCATTTGAACATAGAGCAGAAGGGAAAGACCTACCGGTTGATGCAGGAGCAGATTCGCGCAGCCTCCGCGCTTGTCCTTAATAAAATGGACCTGGTCGAGGACCGGGACAGAGAGACGATTCGAGAGCTGGTGAAGCGGTGGAATCCGCATGCCCCGATTGTTCCTTCGGTGCGCTGCGACTTGAATGTTGAAGATTTGCTGCAGAGCGATCCCGGGGAACGGAACGAGCATTCGATTGTACATCATCGCGAGGCCGGGGATGCCCATGAGCACACAGACAAGAACGAGCAAGCCAACAGCCATAAGCATGACCACAACCACGACCATACACATGAACATGGCTCCCATGATCATGTCATGTCGTACACATACTACTTCAGCCATCCGGTAAACAGCGTGGAGTTCGAACGATTGATAGCCGGGCTGCCAAGAGATGTATACCGGGCGAAGGGCATTCTCACTTTCAGCGATACGAACAGCCGTTTTTTGTTCCAGTACGCGTTTCGCGAATCCGATTTCATGAAAATAACGCCCAAGGGCCAAGTGCCGGATGTGGTGGTGTTTATCGGGGAGCATTTTCAGAAATCACTGCTAAGGGAGCAGCTTGAACAGCTGGAGGGGAAGACAAGCCGGGCATAAGTCAGCCATTTTTTGCCTGACCATTCTGGGCAATTGTACCTTGGGACTTTCTGGCCGGGTTTGATTCAGAGGGCAGTCGAACGTTTAATACAAAGGCATAGCGTAATAACTACAAGGAGGATCTATCCAATGTTAAATGAACTCAAATATAAAGAATGCATCGAAGCATGTCTCCAATGTATGAACGCTTGCAATGTATGCTATGTATCCTGCCTGAAAGAATACGAGCTGGCCATGCTTCGCGATTGTATTACACTCGATAGAGAGTGTGCGGATATTTGCGCGTTTGCGGCTCAAGCCATGTCCCGCAAAAGCCCTTACGTTAAGGAGATTTGCGAGCTGTGCATCAAGGCATGCCTGGCTTGCGCGGAAGAGTGCGAGAAGCATGATCATGAGCATTGCAAACAATGTGCGGAAGCATGCCGGAAATGTGCCGAAGCATGCCGACAAATGCTGAGCCACGTTTAATCTAACAAGTTTCTAATGCGTGATATAATTAGGCCTGATTTCCGATTAGGAGGTCAGGCTTTTCATTTGCGGTTCGAGTAATGGATTTTACTAACTCCGAATTTTCCCCTATGATAGATGTGTGAGAGGGCAAGAACAATTATGGGTAAAAAGAATGAGGTTGTAAGATGAACAGTTCCGTTGGCAAGAACAATCGGCATGTCAAAAACCTGAATCGTATCGGCATTATCGCGCTGCTCCGCGACTACGGCAGTTTAACGAAAGCGGAAATCGCGGCCAAGATGAATTTGACGTTTACCGCCGTGAACAATTTGGTGGATGAGCTGATGAAGGATCGATTGATTGCTGAAGCCGGGTTTTACGACGAGTCCAGCCGGGGTAGGAAGCCCAAACTCATCTCCTTGAATCCCGGTGATATTTACACGGTTGGCGTTCATATCAGCGCCTCCTCCGTAAGAGCGGCTGTCATTAATTTGCAGGGGAAAGCGATGATGGAAAAACGTTCCTCCTTTGAAAATAACGCCAATCGCGGCAGCGTGGTGAATGTCATAATCTCCACGATCCAAGACGTATTGGACGAGTCGGGCCTGAAGTCCCAAATCATCGGTATAGGGGTAGGAGCACCGGGACCGCTTGATCCGGTCCAAGGCAAGATTCTGTCTCCGTCGAACCTTCCCGGACTGCATCAGGTACGATTAAAGGGACTGATCGAGGAGAATACGGAGCTTCCGACGCAAATCGAGAAGGACGCTAACGTGATGGCACTCGGTGAGTTATGGTATGGAAACGGCAGGCATTTCAACCATTTGGTATACGTGGATGCGGATATCGGGATCGGAAGCGGATTGATCTTCAACCAGAAAATATATCAGGGTTACCCTTATGGAGCCGGTGAGATCGGGCACTGCACGATCGATATTGACGGTCCGCGCTGCAATTGCGGCAATACCGGCTGCCTGGAAGCGATCGCATCCGGTATGGCCATCGTCCGCAGGGTCGGAGAAGAGCTGCGGCGCGGAGCTGTCAGTTCTCTTCAATCCTCGTTTGATGGCAATGATCACGGATTGGACATCACCGATGTGATCACGGCCTGTCTGGACGGAGATCCATTGGCTGCCAATATGCTGAACGAATCGGCTCGTTATGTCGGTATATCCCTGGCTAATGTCATTAACCTGCTAACCCCGGAAACGATGATCATCGGTGGAGTCCTTGCGAACCGGTACCCGGATTACTTCACATATGTAAGAGAAACATCATATAACAGAAGCTTGTCCAGCTTTCACGATAAAATCGTGCTTCAGCCATCCGAGTTGGGAGAGTATGCGGGCGTCATAGGCGCCGGCACGATCGTGTTCGAAAAATACCTGAACGAAATACAAACACCAGAATACGTGAACAGGAGTTGAAGTGTTTGCAGGAGCTGCTGGAATTGAACGGAGTACATAAGCGTTTCGGCAAGTATGCCGTCCTGCATAACATCACCTGGAGCATCTCCCGCGCTGAGTGCGTTGCGATAACGGGAAGCAATGGCGCAGGCAAGAGCACCATGCTGCATGTGATAGCGGGGCTTGCTAACCCGTCTGAAGGGTCCAGGATCGAATATGGGACATCGCTGCGCGTCGGCTATGTACCGGAACGTTTTCCTGCGCTGCGGTTTCGCCCTTCCGAATATTTGCGCCATATGGCCGGCATTCAGGGCATGGACAAACAAGAAGCCGCGAAGCGGATCGATGCCATGCTGAATGTGTTTCAATTGCAGGACATGAAGATGACGCTATGCTCCAAGGGGATGCTGCAAAAGGTCAATATCATGCAGGCCTTGCTTAGCCAGCCCGATCTGCTGCTTCTGGATGAGCCGCTTTCGGGATTGGACGAGTCCTCCCAGATGGAGATGATCGGCATTCTGACCGAGATCAAAAGACAAGGAACGGCTATCGTGATGTCCGTTCACGAGCCGCTGCTTATTGCATCGCTGGCTGACCGGGAGACGCGGCTGCGGCAGGGGCGGATCGAGCGGGACGGATTGCTTGAAAGGAGTCCGCATTTAGAGCGGATGAAGCTGGAATTCACGCACGTTTCGCCAGACAACATGCTGGAGCTTGAACGCCGCCCCGGGTTTCTCTATTGGATATCCAGAGGCAACCCGGCATCGATGATGGTTACGCGACAGGCAACGGACGACATGCTGCTGGATATTTTGCAGTCTGGCGGTTCGCTGATACGGCTTGAGCCTTGGCGCGGGGAAATGAAAGAGCCCGAGCGCGCGGGTTCGGGCCAGCCTATGGAGGGGGAGGGAGCATGATGGGATCCCTGATTCGTTACTTGCTTGCCAGTTACACAAGATCTTATCGATACTTCGCTCCGATCGCATTCATGCTGATCTCGGTGGTGTTCCTCTATTCCTACCGGCCTAACCCGATCATGGACAGTTATGCCGTGACGGCAGCCTTTCTGTTTGTCGGCTCAGCTTGGCTGGGATTGAATTTCCACAATCACGATCAAGGGCGTCAAACGATGCTCCTGATTGTTCATAGCGGCAAGGCCCTACGGTTTTATGCCGCCCAATATATCACGGTAAGTCTTCTGTCCATCCTATTCAGTGCATTCGCTGTCCTTTATCCTGTCATCTTCGGGATGTTCGATAAGCCGATTACATTCTCCGAGCTTGCACTTGGTTATGCGGGACATGTCGCAATGTCCTTGCTGGGCATTTCGCTGTCGGTTTTCTTTCAGTTCGGCTTCATGGAGAACCAGGGAAGAGCGGCAGGGTTACTATTCATCGTGATCATTGTTTCCTTGGCCGGTCAATCCATTGTCCGGTTCGATCATGCTTATTGGGGAATCATCCATTACTTGCTGCCGCCTGTCTCCGTCATGATGGACCTGTTCATGCATGCCGACGAGCGGTCACCGGCCGTCAAACTCCTGACGATCGCCTATTCCTTCATCTACGGATTTATATTACTGGCTGTTTATTTATGGACGGCTTCCCGCAAGGATGCGGCGTCCATGATCCGAAAAGTAGGTTGAAGTAGGAGGAGTCTTCCTTTACCATAGGAATATACACAAATAGAAACGGTAAAGACAGCCAATACTAGAGGAGGATACCATGAAACAAACTCGACTGCTGGACAGTGACCACTCCAAAGAGCTGTTTGCCTATTTCGGATTAGCGGTGTATTATTCACAGGCCCTTGAGCAGCAGCTCGCGAATTTGTTGATGCTGATCAAGCTTTCTCAAGGGAATGTGCCTTCAGAGGAAGATTTCACCCAGTTATATCAGCGGAAACTAAGCAGCTCCCTGGGCCAGCTGGTCCATGAGATCCAGCATTACTTTCCGTTCTCCGAGGAAGAGACGCTTCAATTAAAAGAAGTATGGAAGCAGCGAAACTATATCGTTCATGATTATTTCAAAGAACGGATCCATGAGACTTTTAGCCCGGCCGGCCGTTCCCGAATGATTCGGGAGCTGACGGCATTTAAGGACCAAGCCCAAGCGCTGGAGCAGAAGCTTCAAGGTTACTCCCGCGAGATGTATATAAAGCTGGGCCTGGATAGCGAAAAAAGCGTGTAGAAGAAAATGCGCTTCAGATGAAACATATTCCAGCACCTCTGCGTCAGGAATAATAGGAGGTGTAACTATGAAAAAAACAACTAAATTATTAACCGCTATGCTTGTCACTTCGTCATTGCTCGGTGCCGGCGCCGCCTCTGCTTTTACGGATATACAAGAGGAGAAGCCATTGCAAATGGTGAAGGAACTGCAATCGAAAGGGATTATCCAGGGCATCAGCGCCGACAAATTCGCTCCGTCCAAGACGATAACGACCGCTCAGGCGGTGCAGATGATCGTGAATGCGGCCGGCCTGGAGGTGCAGCCGAACTTTACGGGCCGCTCGTTCGACAGTGTCCCGAAGGATGCTTGGTTTGCCGAAGCCGTGAACATTGCGGCTCAGAACGGATTGTCGGTATCCGCGGACATGAAATGGAATGAGCCGATCACGCGCGAAGGGTTCGCGACCTTGCTCTCGGAAGCGATTCAGAAGACCGGGAATTATCCCGTGATCATGATGTATTTGCATGTGGCCGACGAGGATCTGATGAAAGAGGAGAGCCGGGGGGCCGTGCAATTCCTGCTGTTAACCAAAATCGCGAAGCTGGACGCGAACGACAAGTTCCATCCAACGAAGAGTTTATCGCGAATCGAAGCCGCAGAGCTCGTATACAATTCCATTCGCTTCATTGAGGAGCATCAGAAGAACATGACACCCGAAGAGCCGGCGCAATCTGAACCGGATGTAAGCACAAGCGTTGTCAAGGTGGACGAATCGCAGAACAAAGTCACGGTAACCAAGGAAGATCTGCCGAATCCGGGGTATGGCATTAAAATTACTTCGGTCGACTATGTTAGCGACACCGAAGCCGTAATCTACTTCAAGGTGGTGCAACCCGATCCGGACAAAATGTACCCGCAGGTCATCTCAAAATCGTCCGATGACGTGCTCGTGCCGTCCAAATACACCAAAATCACGGTCAAAGCAGCCGGTACTCTTGATTCGGCAAAGTAATTCTTGTCATGTGCCGCCAGAATACGATCTAAAAAAGAAGGCTGTCCCCAAGCGAATGTTACATTCGACAGGGGACAGCCTTTTTATAGTGTCGGAAAGTATAAACTTCGAAGCTTGGAACTTCCGGATATCGCAAGAAAAACTACGATTAACCTCGGTCTGTCTTCAATGACTGCGTTAGCTTTGCCTAACTTAATCTATAAATGCCCTCCGGCCAAGTTGCTGTTGGAAGCGGCCAGCACCGTTTCCTTATTCTCCGGAACCGAAGGCGAGCTTCCTTGCTGGAGCTGGTACATTTTAAAGTACCTTCCGCCCAAGGCCATCAATTCGTCATGGGAACCCTGCTCCACGATTTCTCCGCGGTGAAGGACCAGAATCTGATCGGCGCTGCGGATCGTGGATAAGCGGTGAGCGATGATAAACGTTGTACGTCCGCGCTTCAGAACCTCCAGCGCGTCTTGAATCAAGGCTTCCGTCTCGGTATCGATGTTAGCGGTCGCCTCATCAAGGATCAGTATGGCCGGGTTGAACGCCAATGCACGGGCAAACGAGATCAACTGGCGCTGACCGGCGGAAAGCGTGCTGCCTTTTTCCAGCACCGGCTCATCAAAGCCTTGCGGCAGATGGGCCAGGAGCCGATCGGCACCTACGTCGCGAAGGGCCTGCTCTACCTGTTCCCGGGTAATGTCCGGATCGCCCAGGCTGACATTGGATGCAATGGTGCCGGTGAACAGGTACGGATCCTGCAGCACGATTCCCATATGCTTGCGGAGCCACTGCTTCGGAATATCGGTGACAGGCTGGCCGTCAATCGTGATGGTGCCTTTTTGCGGGTCGTAGAAACGGAACAGCAGATTGATGATGGAGCTTTTGCCCGAGCCCGTATGCCCGACAAGCGCAACCGTCTGTCCTTGCTTCGCTTCAAACGAAATGTTCTTCAGCACGTAGTCCTTCTTGTAAGCGAACGATACGTCCTGAAACTCCACATTCCCCAAATATCGCGGCATGGAGCCGTCCGTTACTTTTTCGCCCGTTTCATCCATCAGCTCGAATACCCGCTTGGCGGAGACGATGGAGGTATCGAGCGCGGCCAGCTGGTTGACCATGCCGGTAATCGGCTGGAACATGCGGCCGAGCAGATCGACGAAGGCGTACAGCACGCCGATCGAAACGATCCCGGCACCGTTCAGCGATGCCGAACCGAAATACCAGAGCACGACCACAAAGGAAACGTTACGCAGCACATTGACCAGGTTGTGCGTGGTGAAGGAGTTCAGATTCAGCATTTTGTTCTGATGGGCCATGTAATCCGCGTTTAGCGCCTCGAACTCGTCCTGGGTCGCTTTTTGGCGGCGGAATACACGGATGATGGCCATACCCTGAATGGATTCATTGATAATGGCGTTAATCTCGCTCAGACGGGAGCGGATGACCGTATTGTATTTGGTTGCGAATTTACGGTACAGGATGGTCCATACAATCAGCATCGGGATGACAAACAAACTGATCAAGCCGAGTCTGACGTCCAGAAGGAACAGGGCGACATAAACACCCGTGATATAGACGGCGCCGGAGCTGAAGTTGGATAATACCGCAACGAACAGGTCCTTTACCGCTTCGGTGTCATTGGTTACCCGGGAAACGACTTTGCCAGCCGGCAGATTATCGAAGAAGTTGACGGGCAAGCGCTGTATATGGGCATATACATCGGTACGCAGCTTCTGGATGACCCGATTGGCTGCCGATTGGAGCCAGTACGTTCTGCCGAATACCGTTATCATGGAGATCAGAAGACAGATCAGGAACAGGCCGACGAGTTTATAAATGCTGGGCAGCTCGGGCTTGTAAAATTCAAACAGCTGTTCCTTGGTTAATTTGACGGCCGGGTATTGCAGCTCTTCCGAGGCGTAGGAAATCGTCAATACGCCATCCTGGAAGGAACGGTTTCCCTCGGTTCGGGTTACCGGCTCATCAATGAAATAGAAGCTGCGGCCTGCCTGAACGAGGCGCACTTCCCGGCCTCGCGTCTCGTCTTCCTGAAAGCGATCCTCGCGTTTATAATATGTTCCGTTATAGGATGCGGCACCCTGAGCCTGCGTCGTCTCATAATAGGGACGCTCGATGCCCAGGATATGCTCGTCGATCATCGTTTTCGCGATGAAGGGCCCTGCCAGCTCCGCGGCAACGCCGATGGCCAGCAGAATCAGGGCGGTGATGAAGGTGCCCTTAGCCGTTAAGGCATAGCGGAAGAGCCGTTTGGCAATTCCGGATTCATTCGAGATGGTTGTATCGCTTGGAGTCAATTAAGACACCTCCTCCGAGGTCAGATTGTTTTCCACCTGCTGGCGTTCGAATTGCTCGCGGTACCAGCCGCCGAGTTCCAGCAGTTCATCATGGGTTCCCTGCTCCGTGATTCGGCCGTCCTCCAGCACGACGATCAGATCGGCATGCTGGACCGCCGAGAGGCGATGCGTGGAGATCAGGGTCGTTTTACCGGCGCGCTTGCTCCGGATATTATCGATGATCCTGGCTTCCGTGCGCGCATCCACCGCGGACAAGGAATCGTCCAGAATCAGGATTTCAGGATCGCCGATGAAAGCCCGGGCCAGGGATACCCGCTGTTTTTGCCCGCCGGACAGCGCCACGCCTTTTTCGCCGACAACGGTATCAAGACCATCGGACAGGGTGACCAGATCGCGGTCAAACGCAGCGGTCGTAATCGCCTCCATGATCAATTCGTCGCTGGCATCCTTCTTGCCGAATTGGATGTTCTGGCGCACCGTCTTGGAGAACAGGATCTGCTCCTGCGGCACATACCCGATCCAGCCGTGGAGCTGATCGGTCGCGAGCCTCTCCATCGGCACGCCGGATATGAGGATATCCCCGGTTCCGGTCGGATACTCATGCAGAAGCTGCTTCAGCAGCGTCGATTTGCCGCTGCCCGTGCGTCCTACAACGCCTAGCGTCTGCCCTTTTTGCAGCGTAAAGCTGATATTTTGCAAATTTTCGATCGTCGAGGTCGGGTAACGGAAGGTGACATCCTTAAATTGAATCGTGTCCGGAACCTTCACGTCTACGGGATCCGCGACGTCGGCAACATCCGGCGGCGTCTTCAAGGTTTCGTTGACCCGATCCAGCGAGGCGTTACCCCGCTGCATGATATTGATCAATTCCCCGATCGCAAACATCGGCCAAATCATCATCCCGAGGTACATATTGAACGATACGAGATCTCCGAGCGTGATTTGATTTTGGAACACGAGGTACACCCCGTAGGCCAAACCGATGACGTAGCTGAGACCGATGGAAAAATTGATGGTCGGCTCGAATAAGGCATCCACTTTGGCAACCGCCAGATTTTTGCGATATACGTCATCCGTAATATCCTGGAAGCGCTGTTGATCGGCGCGTTCCTGCACATAAGCGCGGATGACGCGCACGCCGGCTACGGACTCCAGCACCTGGTCGTTCATGTCTCCAAAGGCATCTTGAGCCAGCGTGTAGCGCTTATGAATGGCTCTTCCGTAGATCACCATGCCGATGGCAATGATCGGCATCGGCAGAATCGCCGCCAGCGTCAGCTTCCAGCTGACGATGAAGCCCATGGCGAACAGGACGACGATCAAGTAGATGGTGGAGTCCGTCATGACGAGCATGCCGAAGCCGGCGGTTGCAGCCACGGAGCGAAGGTCATTCGTCGCCTTGGCCATCAGGTCCCCGGTACGGTTGCGCTCGAAAAACGGAGGAAGCATCCGCAGCAAATGGTTCATGTACCGGGTACGGAGTAGGCGTTCCACGAGGTTTGCGCCTCCGAATAAACGGTGCATCCATATGTACGTGGCACAATATACGACAGCAACGATGCCGAGAATCATGAGCAGGTATTGGACGAGGGACGCCCAGGTTATGGAACTGCTGACGATATCGTCAATGGCGTTTCCGAGCAGGAGCGGCGGCAGAAGCTCAACCAATCCGCAAAAGATGAGCAGCGCCAGGCCGATCAAATAACGTTTTTTCTCACGCTTGAAAAACCAGCCTAAATTTTTAAGTACGGCAAACACATTATCCCTTCCTTTCGTATCGTTCTGGCATCATATCATCCGCAAAAACCAAAAAAAGCACATCATCCGACGACGGACGATATGCTTCATTAATTTTGAACTTATCATACGCACGGTGATCATGACTTCCGCGCAAAGGTCAGCAGCTTCGTTCTAATTCATTCAGATAACGAACGAACGAGGCTTGATGATGATGAGACAGCACCAGCGGGGAGTCGATCCATATTGAATTGTAGGGAATGATGATCCAGATGATCTTTATCCATCGCAAACAATTTCAGCATGTCACTCACCCTTTCTTCGTCATTTTACATTTTATTCAAATCGATCTCGTATGGACTGAATTTTATCACCATGAACTGGAATGTGTCAAACTTATTTTTTCGGATCCCCGCGAGTCATTCTTATAGTGAAGGAAGGCCGGAACCTTATGTCACTATTTAATTATCAAAATGATTTGTATCCTAACGTGCGTATGCGTTATGATAATATTGCAGCTAAATATGGATACCGTCCCTATGATCTCCGGTCTGCCAAAAAGATAGGGATCAACATAAAATAACGTCTAAGGAGGGTGCACGACACATGCAAATTCAAGTCAGCGATCAGGCAGCACGTTGGTACAAGAAGGAGCTCGACCTTCAAGCCGGCACGTTCGTTCGCTTCTTTCCACGCTATAGCTCAGGCGGCGGGCTCCATCCCGGCTTTTCGCTCGGTATTTCGGTAGAAGAGCCAAGGGAAGCAGGACTGACGGAGCGTTCGGAAGAGGTAACTTTCTATATGGAAGAGCAGGATCTGTGGTATTTGAAAGGGTATACGCTACGCGTGAAATATGAGGAATCCTTGGATGACATTTCGTATATTTATGAAGAAGAGGGCGCAGTAAATTAACCTGATGAGAGACTGCAGCGCCATCTAGGGAAAGGAGGTTCCCAAGATGAGCGTATATCACCGTGATATTCGCCAGTATATCGGCAAACGTTCGGTGGTCCGTGTGAAAGCGGCGGTGCTTGTGCTGAACGATAACGGAGAGATACTTCTCCTGAAACGTCAGAACAGGGACGAGTGGGGACTCCCGATCGGAAACCTGAAGCCCGGCGAAGCTCTTGAAGACACAGCCTCCAGAGAGCTGTGGGAAGAGAGCGGCCTGACCGCGGACGATATGCGACTCTTGGACCTTGTATCAGGTCCGGAGTATATGAAGAAGCAGCTTGGTGGAGATGAGGTATATTATGTAATCGGCGTTTACGCGGCAACCGGTCTGCACAGCGCCATTCATTTGTCCCCGAATACGGAAGTATCTCTTAAATATTTTGATTTCCAGGCATTGCCCGCTATGGATGCGATCACGATCCGCTTGCTCGATAAGATAAAAAAGAAGAGCTGAGACTCGTTGGTGGAGGCAGATGTGCATGCTTTAAATTCCCCGCACGGGGAATTTTTTTCGGTCAACATGAGGAGTCCCTGCCCCATTCAAACCGGGGAAGGGACTCCTTTTGCCTTGTGTATGCATGTACACAGGAGCCTTACGGCTGCCCGGATAACGGGACCTCCAGCGCAAAGTCAAAATCGTCGATATCATAGACCTGTACGGGAAGAGCGCTTTCAACGATACGCTGAATCAACTCGTATTGATCGGTCAATATGGGAGCCTCCGCTTTTTGGGAAGCCAGCAGCAGCTCGGTCTCAATGGGATCGAAGGACTCTCCGTACGGTGCGGTGTCCATGGTGTTCATGACCGAGACCCGAGTGGTTTCGCTAACGGGAATGGTCGGGCTTTTGGACCAGGGAACCTGGAGGGCCCGCTCGATTTTCTTTTTGTTCAGCGGCTCTTCGAAATATGATATCAATTCGCCGATCTTTATTTTGACGTGCTGGTCATCAGCACTGCTATTCATGAGATGTTCCTCCGTGGTATGAAGCTCATATAATTCCAAAATCGTGGTGTATGGAATGATGTATTCGACGGGTTTGGGCGGTACTAACAGCTGACCGTAAATGGCCAGCATGACCGCCTCCGTCACGAAAATTCTGGTCATGACTAAATCCTCCTGCAGACATGATACATTTCATGAGTTTAGAACTAATAAAGCATTGAAGCTCTCAAATGTCAACTGCTCTTCGTCTGTCACAAGATGGATGTCCCTTGAGAAAAACCTCCATCGATGTACCTTTACAGAAGGCAGACAGCGTTTAGAAGGGCGTTTTTCTTGCGATTATCGAAGGGGTTCACCTTCGCAGAAAACTTTGTGCATTCTATAACCTGAAGAAAGGGGCTGTGATTCACCTTTGAAGTCATGGAAAATCTATTATCCGTTCGTTAAGCCGTATATGAAGTGGATCATTCTCACCCTCATCATCGGCATGATCAAATTCGCGATCCCGTTATTGCTGCCCATGATCATGAAATATGTCGTGGATGATCTGCTGATCAATCAGCAGATGAGCATCGAGCAGAAAATCCAGGATCTGATGTGGATTCTCGGGGGGACGCTGGTGCTGTTTGTCATCGTTCGCGGTCCGGTGGAATACCTGCGGCAGTATTTTGCGCAGTTCATTACGAGCCGTATTTTGTTTGATATGCGTAACCGGCTGTATGCGCATCTGCAGCGGTTGTCCCTCCGTTACTACCAGAATACCAAGGTCGGCGAGGCGATATCGCGTTTTATCAATGATGTGGAGCAATCGAAAAACCTGGTGGAAGTCGGCATGATGAACATCTGGCTGGATATGTTCACATTGCTGTTCGTATTAGTGGTCATGCTCTTCATGAACCCCGTTTTGACGCTGGTTGCCATCTCGATTCTGCCTCTCTACGGACTAGCGGTGAACTTACTCTATAAACGGCTTAAGCGCTTGACCAAAGACCGGTCGCAGGCTCTCGCGGGCATTCAGGCATACCTGCATGAGCGGATTCAAGGGATCTCGGTCATCCGAAGCTTTACCCTGGAGCGTTATGATCAGAAGAAATTCGAAGGCATCAACGGAAATTTCCTGAATAAAGCGATGGCCCAGACGCGCTGGAATGCGCTGACTTTCTCGGTGATTAACACGCTGACCGATATTGCGCCTATTCTGGTTATCGGGTACGGGGGCTACCGGGTGATCCAGGGAGATCTGACATTAGGTACGTTTGTTGCCTTCTTCGGTTATCTCGACAGATTGTATGCGCCCCTTCGCCGCCTGATAAACTCTTCAACGGTGCTGACGCAGGCCTCAGCGTCGCTGGAGCGGGTCAAGGAGCTAATGGACGAGCCGTATGACATCGTGGACCGTCCGAATGCCAAAACGCTTAAGACCGCGGGACAGATCGAATTCGACCGTGTCTCCTTCAAATACAATGACGCTGCGGGATGGGTGCTTCAAGATATTAACCTGACCATTCGGCAGGGACAGACGATTGCGTTCGTCGGCATGAGCGGCGGCGGCAAATCGTCCCTGATCGGACTGATTCCGAGATTCTACGATGTGCAGCAGGGCGCGGTGAAGATTAACGGCCACGATGTCAGGGATTTGACGCTGGACAGCCTGCGCGGATCGGTAGGCATGGTCCTGCAGGACAACTTCCTGTTTAGCGGCACCGTCCGAGAAAATATTCTGTTCGGCAATCCGGAGGCGGATGAAGCCGCGATCGTCGCCGCTGCCCAAGCCGCCAATGCCCATGACTTCATCACCCAGCTGCCGCAAGGCTATGACACGGAAGTAGGCGAACGCGGCGTCAAGCTGTCGGGAGGTCAGAAGCAAAGACTGGCGATCGCCCGCGTCTTTCTCAAGGATCCGGACATTCTGGTGCTGGATGAGGCGACTTCGGCGCTGGATTTGGAGTCCGAGCATCTGATCCAGCAGGCTCTGCAATCCCTATCGAGCAACCGCACCACATTGATCGTCGCCCATCGCCTTTCGACCATAACGCACGCCGATCAAATCGTTGTGCTGGAGAATGGAAGAATTACGGAGCAGGGTACGCACGGCGAGCTGATGACTCTGGATGGAAGCTATGCCAGACTGTACAACGTGCAGCATTTGGAGACTTAATTACACAAAAGACCCGTCCTTCTTAGGCATGGTATTCGGCCATGCTTCAGGGGACGGGTCTTTTGATTTTTTTACAGTCTTATTTCTCGATATGTTTGAACACCGTGTCATAGGTCGTCTGAATATAGTCCAGCGACTGACCGTGCAGCACGATATTGTTGACGAGCGTGATGAGCAGGAACAGCGCCATGATGCCGGTGAGGACTTGTTGAAGCCGGAGGCTCTTCGTCTTGGCAATGAACAGCGCAGCAAGCACGAACAGCGCAAACAGATAATGTCCTGCGTAGAGGTAGAGATCGTAAGCATATGTGGCCAAACCGAACCCCACGATGATGTGCAGCAGAATGGCGAACAGAATATAGATGGAAAATGCCCAGGTATCCCGGGAACGGATGCCCTTGATGAAGGACAGAACGGCTAGGAGCAGTACCCCGATCCCGACGATATGGACATGGATCGGATACGGTTTGGCCAGATCTGTCACGAACGCCGCGATTCCCGGATCGATCATGGCAAGCTCAGGCGACAGGATCGGGCTTACAAACAGCATGTAGAAGACCCGGGAATGATGCTCCCATGAAAAGGGCGAAACATAGCTGAGCGCACCATTCTGCACGCTTGAAAACACGTTCGCGATCCATGACTTACCGGAGAACAGCAAGTGCTGAAGCAGGGTGACGATCACCACCATTCCCAGAAAAATCAGCATAATGATGATAAACCTTTTGAACGTATCCATTCGGCGTCGATCGAACAGGCTGATCAGCAGCGCTCCGGCGAACGTTGCCACATTCGTGGACGTGATCCCGAAATTAATCAGGGCCAGGGAGGCATTCGGCATGACGGCATACCGGTCCTCCAACCGGCTGTAGTGCAAATAAGCGGCCGACAAAATGATCATGAATTGGGCATACGCGTATGAATCCGGAATGAATGCCGTGAACAGCGAATATGAGCTGATACCGAAGAAAGCCGCCGTTACGAAGGACAGCAGCCAGCCGGCTCCGCTTCGCCGAACGATGTAATAAACCAAAGCTGCACTAAAGGCGTTCAAGACGGATTGAATCAGAAGATAAGGGAGGTTGGAGCTCCCGATCATCGTTGTTAGCGGACTCGTCAGGAAATTAATGAACGGATGGATGATCGAAATATTTTCCGGTCCATATTCCATCGAAGGGTCGAAGTTAAATAGATTCAGCGTAAAGGGCGCACCGTAGAAGGGGCTGTGAGGCATCAATTCGGCTGCGTGATCCTTGATGTATGTCACGAAGGGAAGGTTCATGAATACATACCATAAGGCAAGGCAGACGCTTAGCCCGACCGCCGTGAAATTATCTTTTCTATTTCCAAATAAATAACTGAAAAAAGTCATGTTTTTCGTTCCACCAATCTATCCGTGATATGTATTGAGATTCGGCCTAGCGGCATTCGTTTACCAGATCAGCAGCAGCAATCCGGATATGATAAAGGCAACGCCGGCGATTTTTCGAATGCCGATGGTTTCCTTGAACACCAGTTTGGCAAACAGCAGCGCCCACAGGAACGTAAGGGCATTGGCCGGCATCACCAGCGTATACGGAAGTTTCCCCAGCAGGTAAATGTTTAACAAGGCTCCCAAACCGTAGCTAAGAAAACCGATCAGCAGCAGCTTGATTCGTTTACCCGCGGTATATCCTTTGAAGAATACGCTGCCCAGCGAGCCCAGCAAGGTCATTAGAAGCAGAAGCAAGTACAGCGGCACGTCACTTTTCATAGGAGGTTAATGTCACCCCGATTCCAAGCAGGGCCACGGCGGCCAGCTTTTTCAAGGTTAACGGCTCATCCAGAAAGAAATCCCCGTAAAACAAAGCCACGATATAGCTGATGCACATCAGGGGATAAGCAACGGACAGCTTCTCCAGGGAAAACGATTTGATCATGAGGATGGCTCCCAGGCCGTAACACACAAATCCGATTCCCATATACACCAAATGGGCGTGTCCCCATTTCCAGAACAGCTGGCCGGTCGCCGTCAAAAAAGCCGATAAGACCATAAACAGCTTGCCTAGGTGGCGCGGGGCACTCTGCGCTTTTACTTGTTCCATGTTAATCCCTCGCATCCATGGGCGGACTTTTGATTGATCAAATATTTGTGCTTAACAAGCCGAAACATCGGCAGGTCGGATAAGGAATCGGAGTACGCGCAGGAAGAGTCGTAATCAATGGCCAGCCGCTGCTCGCTTAAGTATTCCTGAATCCGGTTCACTTTCTCCTCCCCCTTGCAGTTGTTTCCTTCAATCATCGACGTGAAACGCCCATCCCGAACGGATAATTTCGTGGCAATGACCGCGTCGACGCAGGGCAGCTCCGCAAAATATCTCATGTAAGCGTCGGGGGACGCGGTTACGAGCAGGACATGATAGCCCTCGCTTTTTTTTAGCTGCATTTCCTTCAGCGCATCCGGGAAGATGGCAGGCTTCAATTCCGTTTCGTAAAAATGCTTCAGGTCGGCGTCATCCATATGGCGCATCGCATGAAAATAAGCGCTTTTTGCCTTTTCGGCTTCCAGGAGACGGAGCTTGTGGAGCACGGAATGCAGCACGACTTTCAGGATGACCGGTGTCGTGGCCGGGTGTTTTCGTATGCCGTACTTCAAAAATCGAAACATGGAGTCCGTATGGATGACCGTTTTGTCGATGTCAAAAATAGCGAATTTCTGATTCATAAAATTTCCCTCAATTGCCGTTTTTTTAATTACTCAAAATAGATCAATATTCCGATAACGCTGATGACATAGAGGATCACGGTGACCAGGATGTGCGAGTCCTCCAGGAGCACCCGGTCCGGGGCTCCGCCCTTTTTCTCGATATGAATCAGATAAAGATACCGAAACATCCCGTAGATGACGAGCGGAATGGTCCACATAAGATGAACGGTCCTGCCGGACGTAAAGGTAAAGAGCGAATAACTGATGATGGTTGCCGTTGTGACGATGCTGCTCATCTGGTCGAGCAGATCAAACGAGTATTGATCAAGCACCTTGCGGTGAGAGCCCTTGTCATGCTGCAGCAGATGAAGCTCATGCCGTCTCTTGCCGATCGCCAGGAAGAGCGATAGCAGCATGGTACATAAAAGGAACCAGGGCGTGAACGGGACGTGAATGACGAGCCCGCCTGCGATCGCGCGCAGCACAAACCCGGCCGCGATAATCATGATGTCGATGATGACAACATGTTTCAGCCGGAAGGAATAAGCTACGTTCATGGCAAAATAGAGCAGCAGTAATGCGGTAAACAGCGGATTGAGCAGATAAGAGACGGCCAGCGAAGCGATCAGCAGCAGTATGCCGAACACGACAGCCAGCTTAGGCGGGAGTGCTCCCGAGGCCATGGGCCGGTATTTCTTCACCGGATGGTTGCGATCCGCTTCGCGATCGGCATAATCGTTCACAATGTAGACGCAGCCCGAAACGAAGGACAGCAGGAAGAAGCCGATCAGGGTTTCAACAAGCGACCCCGGATTTACCGTTTCAAACGAGAAGAGGGGGGCTGCAAATATTAACAAATTTTTGGTCCATTGCTTCGGCCTTAGCTGCCTGAAGAGCAGCATGGGAAGCTGCTTTAACGGGGCAGCGGCCGATTCGGTATTCGTTAAAGACAATTGTGTTACCTCCTGATACATCCTAATTCTTAGGGGATTACGGGAAAAGACGTTAAAATACGATAGCTATCATACCATAAAATAGACTATATATGGTAACGGCCCGTCCGGCATGGTACTTAAATATAGAACAAATAAACCTCCCTTATGGTTCATGAAACCGGCAGGGAGGTTTTTGGCCTTTATCCTATTTACCTATATAAATAACAGTTGTTCCGTGAGACTTCACGATTTGCCGATAAGTAAGGACAGCAGGCCGGCGGCAATAAGCGGGCCGACGGGCACGCCGCGGAACAGGGCTACCCCGAGTACGGTGCCGACGAGCAGGCCGGCGACTACCGTAGGGTTGCTGCCCATCAGCGTGGCTCCGCGTCCGCCCAGATATGCGACAAGCATGCCGACGGCGATGGCCAGAAGCGACTTCCAATTCAGGAAGGATTCGCCGATCGTTTGGAGACTCATTTTGCCGCTCGCCAGCGGAGACATCACGCCGATGGTGAGAATTATGATGCCGAGGGTCAGCCCGTATTTCTCAAGCCATGGGAAGGCTTGCTGGAAGCCGGTGACGCGGATGAGCAGCAATGCCAGCATGGCTATGGTCACGGCGGAATTGCTGCTGATAATGCCCAGGCCCGCCATAGCCAGCAGAATGAGCGAGGTTACGTCCAATGGAGATCACTCCTTATGATTTAGATATCAGAAAGTATGAATTACCGATGAGCAAGCCTTCCTGATATCGCAATAAACATCAATTGCACGCGGGTTGTCTTCCCGGAATGTACGCTTTGGAAGACGTTGGTTACACCTTTGTGCCCAGATGCTCCGCGATCAATCGGCCGTGCAGCCTGCCGGTTTCAATGAACACCTCATTGGCATTGCGGCCGGACGCAATTACGCCGGCGACGTACAGTCCCGGAACATTGGTCTCCATCGTATCCGGATTATAGAGAGGTTTCTCCATATCTTCGTCGAGCTGAACGCCGGAAGAGGCGAGCAGTTTGCGATCAGGACGGAACCCGGTCAATGCCAATACAAAGTCGTTTTCGATGATCGATTCCTGTCCCTGATTCGAAAGCACCGTAATGGAGGACTCCGCGATTTGAACGACGCGGGAGTTCAGATGAAGCTGGATATGCCCTTTTTGAACCATGCTGTCGAACAGGGGCCGAACCCAAGGTTTGATGTTCTGCGAGACTTCCTCGCCCCGATAGACCATCGTAACCTCGGCCCCGACACGGATTAGCTCCATGGCCGCATCCACCGCGGAATTGCTGCCGCCGATGATCGCCGTTTTCATGCCGGCATAAGGATGGGCTTCCCGGAAATAATGGGTTACTTTCTCCAAGTCTTCACCAGGAATGCCAATATAATTCGGATGATCAAAATAACCCGTAGCAATGACTACGTGTTTGGCTTGTCGAAGGGCCTCTTCACCGCCGCGTCGCCGCGTCTTTACTTGAAAGCTGCCGTCAGGCTGCTTGGCAATGGTGAGGGCTTCTTCGTATGGGGAAATATTCAGGTTAAAATGTTTGGCGACCCGGCGATAATAGGCCAGCGCCTCGTGCCGGTACGGTTTGTCATTCGATATGGCGAACGGAACTTCTCCGATTTCAAGCATTTCAGCCGTACTGAAAAACTGCATATGGGTCGGATAGAGATAAATGGAATGGACTACGTTGTGTTTATCAATGATCTCGCAGCTGAGGCCCTGGCGGCCGCACTCAATGGCAGCTGCTAGACCGCATGGGCCTGCGCCGATAATTAAGACGTCGAGCATGATGAACCTCCTTATGTATTAACCTTACGCTATCTATCAGCATTATAATCCTACAGCAATTATCGCGATAAATCCAGAATGCAGGCGATCGCACTCCCGTCCGAGCGGGACTAAATGCAGAAAGAGATTGACAAACAATTGTAATTTAATTAATATCTAATTAGATAAACGTTAAATTAGAAATTCGTTAAATTGTTTGTCGAAAAGGAGGAGTCCAGCATGGAACAGACTGCCCGAGAAGCCTACAAAGCATCCGTTCTTCGCAGTTTTATTGCTAAGGACGGATCCTTGCGGTCCATCCCGGCACAGTATAAAAAGAAGCTTGTCATCATGGAATTTTTGGTGGAGCAGTTGGAGACGGGGAGGGAATATCCGGAAAAGGACATCAATGCGTTTATCAAGCGCTTTCACGAGGATTATGCGACGATTCGGCGAGAATTTATCAATCATCGATTTATGAGCCGGGATCAGGAAATCTATATTCTTAACCCGCGCGAGGAATGGACGCAGTGGGATGCGCTCTAAACGAAAGCAAAAAAGCTGCCTTCACTGATTGGGTCAGTGAAGGCAGCTTTTGCGAAGTGCTATATGAATGAATACGTATAAGTTCAATTAAAATCCGGCAGCGGCCTTTTTAACAAGCTCAAGACCGTTCTGAACGATCATTTCCGCTTCGTCAGGGAACTGGTTGTGACCTTCGATGATGAGGGTTTCGATATCCTGCACGCCCCATTGACGAAGATTGCCCATAACGAAGTTGACAGCCATCTCTGCTGCAGCCATAGGACCTTCGGAATAGTTGCCGCCGCGTGCATTCAGGATGACGACTTTTTTGCCGGTCACGAGACCTACCACGCCTTGCGGTGTATATTTAAACGTTTTGCCTGCTTGGTTCAGGTAATCGATATAGGTATGAAGAACGGCAGGGACGGTCATGTTCCACAATGGGAAAGCCAGCACGATTTTGTCTGCGGCAAGGAATTGGTCAAGATATTTGCTGACATTGGCAGCAGCCGCTTGCTCTTCAGGAGTAGCTTCCAAACCCTTGGCAGCTTTGAACATACCGTTGATGGCTGTTCCGTCGTAATATGGAAGATTCTCTGCGAACAGATCAAGCTCCGTGATTTGATCTTCCGGATGGCTTGCTTTGAAGGATTCCAGAAACTCATGGTACATTTTTACGCTGACCGATTGCTCGATCGCTCTGTTGTTAGCTTTGATGAATAGTACATTCGACATGTATGAAGACTCTCCTTGTTGTATAGTTTACTTTATAAATTATAGTATATTTCATTTCTATCGTTTGTCAACAATGCCTCAATGTACGATATCGATATTACCGGAGTAGGTTTCCACTTGGATGGTATCGGTTGTTTCCTTCAATGACTCCGGCGCCGATATCGATCCGGTGAGCGACTTAAGGTCATAGAAACCGCGGAATGAAGGGTCAGGCTGCACTTTCACGTTGCCCGATCTGCACAGGATATTCACCGACGAAACGCCGAGCAATCCTACGTTTACATTGCCGGAAGTGACCTCGATGTCCACGGGGCCTTCCATATCTTTCAATTCGACGTCTCCTGAATGATTGACGAGTTGAGCGGAGGCCTGAATGTCGGAGCCGCGAATACTGCCCGAAATGTTCTCTACGTTCAACTGGTCAGCTACGATTCCGTTCATGTTGATATTGCCTGACTTTACGGAAATGGCAATCGACTTGGACGAAGCTCCGCTTACCTGGATGTTATCGGATAACGTTGATAAATCGAGCTCCTCGAGTTTCGTGCTTGTAGGAAGGACAATGGTTATTTTCCCTTTCGGCGAATGAAAGTCCACGCTCATAAACTGAAACGAATCAGCCGTAGTCAGATCCAAATCGATTTCTTGACCTGCAGGCTTAAAAGCTTCAAGGATATCGACATGCTCCGGCTTTAATTTGCCGTCAAAAGCGATATACCCGTTATCATCGCCGCTGTCCTCAAAAACGAAATTGACATTCATATTGCTGGTGATTGTTAATTTCTTCAAATTCACGGCATCCTGCAGATCCCATCGGTTCTGGTAGCTGACCAGTTCTTCCCCGAATTTAAACTTGTTCGCAGCCATGCCGATGATTCCTACCAATATAAGTGCGATTGCTAAGCTGAACAACCATTTTCTGTTCACTGTGCGTCACGACCTTTCAACAAACGTGTATTCCATCTGGAGTACCTCAAGGTTAACGATAACAATCCAACCATGGCCGGGCGTGTGGCATATCCGAGGAAGATGCCGATTCCGATCAAGGAGATCGATAAGAATAATTTAGCCGGATAAAACGTTCCATTCAGGATGTAATCGAGCAGAACGAGCACCGGGCTCAGCAAGGTTGCCAGGGCTCCCAGAGCGATGGCGACGCCACCGGACCATAATGCCGCAAGGAACGGGACGGTCACTAATGCACAGAAGAACAAACCGGTTCCCACCGCATATTTGCCTATGGCAAACGGTCTTCTGACCGCCGAGGGAGCAGGCATTTCCATATCCACGTACCGGTCGCCTAAAGCTTCCTTCGCCATCTCAAAAGGGTCTCCCAACTCCCGGGCAATCTCCTCTTCGGAACGCCCATTCTGCATGCCGATGACAAAATGGGACTCTACATCCTGAATGAATTCCCGGCGTTCCCCCGGAGGAAGCGCGGCAAGGCGAGATTCCAAAATCGAAATAAACTGTTTTTTAGTCATACAAATTCCCTTCCTCTATCAAATTGGTCACGTTGCTTACAAATGCTTGCCATTCCTTCACCATAGATCGCATATAAATCACTCCGCTGTCCGTCAGCTTATAATATTTACGGGGGGGTCCCTCGCTCGATTCCTGGAGGTAGGTGGTGCAGTAGCCTTCATTAACAAGCCTGCGAAGGAGAGGGTACAGGGCGCCTTCGGCTACCTCGATATGCCGGGAGACGGCTTGAGCCAGCTCGTAGCCATATTGGTCCTTGCGATGGATCAGCACAAGCACGCAGAGTTCAAGAACGCCTTTTTTGAATTGAATACTGACATTCATACGGCGATACCTCCTTTCGTAAGTTCATGTTCATGCTGTTATCACGAGGTAGTAATTAATATTCAGTAGTGATCTACAATAAGATATCACTTAGTACTGAATAATGCAAGGTACTGATCATAAAATGGGTTAGCATCAAAAAACGTCGAACCGTGAGAAGCTTTGTATAAGGGCGGAAGCCTCGTTTAATCTTGAAAAGGCACGGTTAATAGAAGTTATCAGAACATAGGGTCGTTTTTCCAAGACAAGAATGGAGGGATGAACAGTATGTCCATCGATCGGTTTATATTAAAAAAGCTGAGTAATTGCCAGGAGATCACAACGCGGAGAAATCTCGTTAAATTGTTCCAGATCCGAATTCAGCGGGCGCAGATAGCAGAGGATCGTTATTACGGGTTATAATGGAGACAAACAAAAAAAGGGCTACCCCTCTTTTATTAAAAGAGAGATAGCGCAAGAGAGTCGTTTTCGCTTTTGCTGTGTAGAATTGCCTCGGATCCCTCGATTTCAATGCTGATGAGGGAGTTGAGGCATTTTTGCAGCGCCTTTTTGCCGGTTTGGATTTTATGGTCAAGCGCGCTGGTTAGCAGTTTCAATACCTTTTGAACCGGCTGCTTGCTATCCGTAGTAAAATAAACGGGAACCGGCTTGTTTTGGAACATGATCAGTGTTTTCATATCAATCACCTCACGAAAGTTTTTTCATGATATTTGCATTATAAATTGCCAATCTTAAAATAACCTTAAATTCATAGAATTAATCAGCATCATTTTTATGAGCGTGACATTTTTGTGAACGACGGGATTTTACCGTCGAAAAACCCGGATTTCCCCTATAATGAATACACAAATAGTTCCTCGGAACCAACAAATCCGCATCGAAAATAGGAAATAGGAAATATGACACAAATTGACAGAACAGACCCTGGAATGATATAGTTACAATAATGTAACTATTTTTTGCAACTATTGAAATAGGTGATTGGGCTTTCAATATGGAATAAACATAGGATTACCATTTTGAGGAAGGCAGGTTGACCAGATGATACTCACCGTGATCAGCGGTCGAAACGAAGATGATTGGTTTGATATCGACGTACCCGATGAATGCTCCATTGAACGGTTGAACGAGCTGCTGGGATTACGTCTTTTTCGCGAACCCTCGAGTGAAGGGATTCAATATATATTAGAAGCGAAATTCCCGGAAGGCTTGTGGTTTACGGTAGGCGGCCACTCTAACCTGGTTGAAGCGGGATTGAGGGAAGGCTCCTACGTTCGGTTGCAGCGCGCATTCTCGACAACCACCGATGAAGCTCCTGTCTATGGCAGAAGATCGTTGTTTCAAGAGAGTTGAAAATGGGTAAGTAACCCATTGGTTTTAACTGAAACAGCCAAATACATAATTGTACATTTCAGATGCTTTGGATTAGGAGGAAGTGACATATGAACGTGTTGTACCAACGTTCGCCGCGCATTAGACCGGCTTTACCGAATGAAGACTTGGAAATTCTGAGACCACCGTCCGAGCCAAGCAAGCCGTCGTTTTCCATGATTGCCATCATTATCCCGATTATTATGACGGCGGCGACGATCGGTTTCTATGTCTATATGAACGTAAGCGGTAAGATGGGGAATCCCAATTACATGATGTTCCAGATGCTCTCCATCTTTATGATGCTGACATCCTACACGCTGCCGTTCTTCATGTATTTAAGCAACAAGAAGACCTATCAGAAGAACCTGGCCGAACGGAATCAGAAGTACCGGGCTCAGCTTGACGTGCATCGGGAAGAACTGAAGGAGCGGCAGGAGGATCAGGTCCATATTCTGTTTGACATCCATGGGGATCCGGACGTCTGTTACAACGTTGTGAAGAACCGGAGCAGCAGTTTATGGGAACGTTCCCCGGAAGATAAGGATTTTCTGGAGATTTGCGTGGGCAAGGGGGAAGTGCCGTTTCACATTAACGTGAAGCCTCCCCGTGCGGACGGGTATGATAAGGACCCGTTAATCGAAGCGGCCGAATTGCTGTCATCCGAGTTCCAGACGGTCGACGATGCCTCGATTGCACTGCCGTTATTCGAATCCAAGGTCATCGGGATCGTCGGCGGAAGAGAACGCGTATTAAACATGCTTCGCGTCATGATGGCCCAAACCGCCGTCAGGCACTCGCCTGACGAAGTGAAAATCGCCGCCTTCTACGAGGAGAGGGAAGCGAATGAATGGCAGTGGCTGCGCTGGCTGCCCCATACCTGGGATGATGACCGTTCCAGCCGCTATCTTGCAGATCGACGGAGCAATGCGCATCAGCTTGCTGATGAAATATTTACCCATTTATACCGGCGTAAAAACAATCGCTCCGAACATGGAAAAAAATCGATTGAGACGCCGGCTTACGTTGTGATCCTATCCGCAGCCCAATTGATTGAGGAAGAACCTCTGCTGCCTCTGTTGATGGAAGATGCCGATGCGGCTGACGCCGTCACCATCATTCTATCCGACCGGAAAGAAAGCTTGCCGATGCACTGCCAGCTTATCGTCGAAGTCGATCGGGAGCAGGCGGCGTACACGATCAAGAAACCGGACGGCACCGTTTCCAAGCAATCCTTCCAATCCCATCACATCAGCAGGGAACAGATCGAAGCATTGGCCCGGTATATGGCGCCGATTCGGCTGAAGCGGTCTTCTGCATCCGATATTCCTAGCGTTTTGGCACTATTCGAGATGATGGATATTCAGAAAATCGACGATTTGGATGTATATAAACGCTGGCAGCAGAACCGATATCCGGATTCATTGCCCGTTCCCATGGGTGTGCGAGCGGGCGGAAAGAAGATTAATTTGAATCTTCATGATAAAATAGAGCGCCAAGGTCATGGACCGCATGGCCTGATCGCTGGAACGACCGGTTCCGGGAAAAGCGAGGTTATCCAATCCATCGTTGCTTCCCTGGCATCGGAGTTTCACCCTCATGATCTGGCATTCATGCTAATCGACTATAAGGGCGGCGGCATGTCCAATACGTTTGTGAACCTTCCGCACGTCGTGGGCACCATAACGAATTTGGACAACAATCTGATCGAGCGGGCGAAGGTGTCGCTCAAAGCCGAGTTGGTCCGCCGCCAGAAAATATTGAACGATGCGGGAAATCTGCAGCACATTGACGAGTATTACAAGCTGCTGCGCAATCGCCATGGCGAGCCGCTCCCGCATCTCGTCATTATCATTGATGAATTTGCACAGCTGAAGAAAGACCAGCCTGAATTTATGGATGAACTGATCAGCATCGCCGCAATCGGGCGAACGCTGGGTGTCCATCTGATCTTGGCGACGCAGAAGCCGGCCGGCGTCGTGGACGATAAAATTTGGAGTAATTCTCGCTTCCGCATCTGTCTTCGGGTACAAAGCGAGGGCGACAGCCGCGACATGCTGAAGATTCCGAATGCAGCCTGGATCAACAAGCCCGGACGAGGCTACTTCCAGGTGGGCAGCGATGAAGTGTTTGAAGAAATGCAGTTTGCTTGGAGCGGCGCTCCTTACGTTGAAGAGAAGGATACGCCAGGCGCCGTCTCGATCCGAGAGGTCCGGATCAACGGGAAGACGGAACCGCTGCTTGCGTCGACTCCATCCCTGGGAGCGCATCTGGAAGTGCCCAAACAGCTGCAGGTGTTTATCGACCATGTAGCGGAAGTGGCCGAAGCGCAAGGGATCGAACGGCTGCAGGGGCCTTGGCTTCCGCCGCTTCCGGAGAGCCTGGACTTGGAGACAGTACAATCCAGCATTGAACAGCCGGCTGCGTTCGGCGATTCGGCACTCGTGTCCTATGTCGGAATGGTTGACGATTTGCCAAACCAATGCCAGAAGCCGCTGGTGCTCAATCTGGAGCAAGGCCACTGGGCCGTATACGGGATGCCAGGACTCGGAAAGACGACCTTTATTCAAACGATGCTCATGTCGTTGGCAAGTCGATATACCCCGGACTTTTGGCATGGATACATCGTGGATATGGGCCGAATGATGCGGGACTTTGCAGGACTGCCGCATATCGGGGGAGTCATGACGGCAGAGGAAGATGACCGGATCAAGCGCCTGTTCCGTTTTCTTGCGAAAACGGCCGCTGTACGCAAAGACATGATCGCCGAGGCAGGCGTGAAGACCGTTGCGTCCTACCGCCGTGGCAGCACGGAGACGGTTCCACAGCTGGTCGTGGTTATCGACGGTTATCTGAACTTTAGGAATTCCTATCCGGACGAGAATGATATGCTGGAATACCTGCTGCGGGAAGGCGGCAGTCTGGGCATCACGTTTATCATCACGGCGAACCGGATTTCGGATATGTTCGAGAAGGTGCGGAGCAATATCTCGCAAGCGGTATCGTACGAGCTTGCCGATCCGGCCGACTATTATTACGCGGTGGGTCGTCCCACGAGAGCCCCGAGCCAGCTTCCGCCAGGAAGAGGGCTGGTCAAAGGCCAGGTGCCTCCGCTTGAATTCCAGACGGCACTTCCGGCTTCCGGCCAGGAGGAGGGGGACCGTTCGGCAGCCCTTCGCGACAGGATTCGGGTACACCATGAATCATGGCATGGCGAGGAAGCCCCGCGGATCGAATCGCTGCCGGACAAGATTCCGCTCCATCAGCTGCTTAAGGTGCAAAAGCCTTATGAAGCGGCCGCAACGGTGAAGTATCAGGTGCCCGTCGGGGTGGCTACGGATGATCTGACTCCTTTTGCGATCAATCTGGAGGATGGGCCGCATTTTATCGTGGCCAGTCCAATGGAAGGCGGCAAGACGTCATTCCTTCTTAGCTGGATGCTATCGCTCGCATATCATACTTCTCCGGATGAACTGGAGATCTATACGGTGGATACGCGCTATGGAAGCAGCGGCCTGAGCCGGATGAACCATCTCCCGCATGTCCGCGGCCACGCGGAGAATGAGGAAGATCTGGGGCCGCTTATTACGAGCCTTTATGAGCGGGTACAGACCCGGTCGAAGGAGAGCGAGGACCCGGCCATCCTGCTCATGATTGATGACGCCGACGTTCTCAGCAAGCAGCTTTCGGATTTCACCTTGAAGGACCAGCTGTCGGCCATCGTCAGACAGGGAAGGGACCGCAGGGTTCATGTCGTCATTGCCGGCGTGCCGGCGGATTTCCCGACGTATGGCGTCGACTGGTTTACCGATATCAAAGCTGCTCAAAACGGATTTTTATTCGGAACCTTGGATTCCAACGATTTATCGTTCTTCCGGATTCCTTTTTCCGAATCTTCTAATAGTCCTGGAGGACTAAAAATACTTCCGCCGGGACAGGGGTACTACGTAAAACGTAAATTTTCCAGAATAAAAGGCGCAGTTCCGTTCGATGAGGAATGGAACGCCCAAAGATGGGTCACAGAAATTCGCGACCGATGGCATGTTGTAGTTTGAGGGGAGGTGGCTCATAATGTTGACAATTCATGCTTCCAAACAAGAAACGATCACGCTGAATGACAAGGAATTTTTCTTCTTGGCTGGAATTATCGGATCGGACCGATTACTTGGTGTTGAAGATCCTTTTGTAGGATATTTAACGGAAGAAATCGCGGTTGAGTGGGAGAAAACCAAACAATCGCTCCTAAGCAAGCAATATTTGATTCAAGAGGAAGGCGGGGAATTGTCGATCCCACCCGAAGTCTTCTCACGAGTGGCTATTGCCGGTCTTGCGGAACGTGCGTGCTGGTTGAAATATGAAAATCAGGATTCGGCGTTTGAAGGATATTTGCATGTTACTGACGAACGGGTAATACAAGTATGCAGAAGCGATGAAGACGACCGGTGTTACATGCTTAGCGAACTCGGTACCATCGAACAAACCTGCGATCAACTGGTGCAGGATCTGGCCCTCAGCGACCAAAACTGGGGAGATATTCCGGCATTGTTGCTTAGCCGGAAGGAATTCGGCGATATCTATACCTCGGTTACCGAGCATAATTGCGACGATATCGGCGATCGGTTGGCCAGATTGACGGACGATGCGGAAGGTTCAATCGCTTTGGCGAAATGCATGAAGAACAAGGTATCTTCGGGGGAACTCCAGCTGTCGATTTGGAACGGAATCAGCTGGGAAAGTCAAAATGCAGCATTTATAGTGAACGAGTCCATGAATTGGCTGCTGCGTATGAGCCTGGAGGGAGACCAGGACTGGCTAACCGCAGCGCCAGCGACCAAAGAGCAGTTTCGTCATATGTTACTCATGTGGCTGAAACAGTAACAGAGCCTGTATGAAAGGTGAGGACCAATGCGTATTTCTGTCGAGCCGGAGTCTCTCCGGACGTTAAGCCGTCAGCTGCAGCATAGTGGCGATGAATATTTAGCGATAACGAGAACGCTCAACCAAGCCATGGAATCCCTTGTTTGGGAGACGTCTCTCAAAGCGGCGGTTATTGATGAATGGCAGTCTGCCCGGAGTCTTGGAGAGCATCTGGGAGCTCTTCTTGCTCAGCTGGGCAAGCATCTTCAAAGCAAAGCCGATCAATTTCAAGAAACGGATCATCAATACCATACGATTTTGGAGCATGCAATCGTAAGCACCGTATCACCGACGGCTCTGTTCGCCGCTTCCGGGATGGATGGGCGCTCGTCCATACTTCCGGAATATGGTAACTCCGGCACGGTTATTTCGAACCCGAGTTCGGCAGCCGCAGCCGTGGGCATGACCAGCGGAGACAACGGGGGAGCGGCTAAACAGGCCGCATTAGCCGGGCAGAGCTGGACCTTTACCGATCCGTCTTCGTTTGGGATTGCCAACTAAATCCCTATTCCATTTGGGAAATTCGGGATGGAAAATGTTTCAAATTGGGACGTATAGGGTAACTCGAAATTAGGTCTGAGGACATTTTGATAAACCGAGTCTTCTGGGCTAAGATGTCAAGTGTCACCAGAAAACGAATTTCAAGGAGGTTACATAAATGGCAGGACGTATTTTAATTACGCCAGAACAAGTGGAGCAAGTAGCGAACCAATTTAAACAGAGCGGTGATCAAAGTCAGCAAATCGTTAACAGCCTGACGCAATCGATCAACGGAATGGAAGGTCAATGGGATGGTATGACGAAGCAGCGCTTCTTCCAGGAATTCCAGGAAGCAAGCCGCTTGATGAACTCCTTCGTACAAACGCTTGACAGCATCAGCAATGAGCTGAAGGCGATCGCTCAGAAATTCCGTATGGCTGACGAATCCCGTTAATATCATTCGGAGACTTTTGCTTTCTGATGCATTATAATAGTTTAATAGGCAAAATAAACCGGGTGGTAGGCAACCCGGTTTTCTTGCAATTTTGGATATTTAGAATGTAGTTAATCGTGAATCAATCGCGGTTCAATCGGTTAATAGAGTTATATAGCAAGGTAATGGAGTTAAGAGAGGGTGAAGTTCATGACATTTCAGCCAAACCCGGGCGATGGGATCGTTGTTAATGGAACGGCTTATACGGTAGGACAGCATCCGGCGGCACCTGGCGTAGCTTATGCCCAGGCTGGGAGGCAAGGGATCGTCTACCAGCTGATCCCCGTGAATGGGGAGCTGCATGAAGCCAAAGCACTTAAAGTGTTTTTTCCTAAGTTCAGAATTCCGGCTATGGTTTATCAATCCGAGCATATGGGGAATTATCGCGAGATACCGGGTTTGCAGGTAAGCAGTCGAGAGGTGCTCACTCCCGAAAGAAACGGAGATTTGATAGCGGAATATCCGGATTTGCTCTACGCGGTCATCATGCCATGGATTCATGGATGTACTTGGTTTGACGTTATAAGCGATCAGCGTAATCTGGGACGTTCCGAAAGCCTGATGCTGGCCAAGGCTTTGGCAGCCATCGGCTCAAGCATGGAGCAGCGTGGATTGGCGCATTGCGATCTGTCTGCGCCCAATGTCATGCTTCCGTTTTTTTCGGAAGTGAAGCTGCCGGAAGGCGCTGCCGCCGTGGAGCTTGTCGATGTGGAGCAGATGTACAGTCCAAAAATGGACCGTCCCGACGTTTTGCTCGCCGGCTCGCCGGGATATGCGGCGCATCGAACGGTGCACAGCGGTTTATGGAGTGCGTATGCCGATCGTTTTGCAGGGGCCGTCATCATTGCCGAGATGCTGGGGTGGAGCGATCCGGCTATCGTGAATCGGGCATGGGGCGAAAGCTATTTTGATCAGCATGAAATGCAGACCCCGTGCGAACGTTATTTTTTGCTTAAAAAATCGCTGGGTCAGCGTTGGGGCACTCGGATCTCGGATCTGTTCGGCAGAGCTTGGGACAGTCAGGATTTGAGCAGCTGCCCTACCTTTGGCGAGTGGCTCATCGCTTTATCCTCGGTAAGTGAGGAAGAAGTGGTGGAAGAAGCTCCGGCTGCCGCCGCCACTGCCGCTGCGGCTGCCCAGGAGGACGATTCGGATGAATCCGGATCTGAACGTTCCCGGGAGGTGCCTGCTGACATCATGGCATCGCTTGGAATCGAGCCGGGCACGCGAGAGGTTAACGACAATGTAGTAGGACGCTTGTTTCATCAGGCGCGCGATTTGGAAAAGGCAGGCAATCTTTCCGGAGCATTGGAGATATTCCGTTCGGCGTATCACTTCGTAAAGAAGGACAGTCCGCTTGAAGTGGAGCTTGCGGCCGCCATACAGGGGCTGGAGGAACAACTGCGTCCCGCTGAAGAATCATCCAACAAAGGCATTAAAGCTTTGTTGTCATCCCGCAAATTCATGCTTTCTACCGCTGCGGCCATCGTGATCTTAGCGGGCTCCGCGATTACGGTGAATCAGATATTGGCTGAGAAGGCCGAGAGCCGCCAGATGGATGCCCAGCGTTTAGCGGAGCAGCAGGCCCAGGAGAAAGAAGAGGCTGCGCGCAAGCAGGAGGAAGAAGCGCGGAAGCAGCAGGAGGAGGCTGCAAAGAAGGAAGCGGAGGCCAAAAAAGCCGAAGAGGAACGCCTGAAGGCGGAAGAGGCGAAGAAGGCCGAGGAAGCCGAGTTGGCGCGCAAGGAGCAGGAGAAATCCGAGCTTCAGGCAAAGTATGAGAAGCAGGCGAAGTATGAAGCTTATCTGGCATCGCTTGAGGAGAAAAAGAAAAAGCAGGCGCTGCAGGAGAAATATGATAATCAGGCAAAATACGAGGCGTATTTAGCCCAGCTGGAAGAGAAGAAGAAAAGGCAGGCTCAGGAAGAGGCAGCGGCCAAGGCGGAGGCGGAACGACAGGCTCGAGCGCGGGCCGCTCAGCAAGCGCAAGCCGCCCAGCTTCAGAAGCAGCGGTCCCAAAACGTTGTCGAACTGGTTGCCTTGTATAACAAGGCGTATAATGCGCAGGTGGCCGGCAACAAGGACCGCGCGAAGAATGCCGCCCGTGAATTCATAGCGCTATATAACAAGGACAAATCCTATTACAAAACGGTTGGCAAAATGAGCAGCCGCCTTAACAATCTGCAGCAATTCATCAGTGACGACAGCCACTGGATACCTAAACTGTAAAGAAGTAAACATGACAAATTGCAGGGGTGAATGTTATTCACGATGAACTATACCATTCAAGCATCACAGCGCACGCCAGCGCTCATTATATATCTGATTGATATCAGCGCGTCCATGAATATGCTGATGGAGGATCGAAGAAGGATTGATGTTGTTTACGAAGCATTATCCTTAGCCATTCGGCAAATGGTGTTTCGTTCCACCAAGGGGAACCGGCTGACGCCGAGGTACCGGATCGCCATCCTTGCATACAGCGATGACGTATATGATTTGTTAAACGGGATCAAGGGCATTGACGAAATTGCGGCGATCGGCTCGCTTCCGGATTTGACGCCGAAGCGTTTCTCCGATTCGGCCAAAGCGTTTCTTCAGGCCGAGAAAATTCTGCAATCGGAGATTCCCAACATGCAGGATTGCCCTGCGCCGCTCGTATGCCATATGACGGATGGCGTGGCCACGGGAGAGGACCCGGAACCGATTGCCCGCCGTATCATGAATATGAGCGTTCCGGACGGAAACGTACTGGTGGAGAATATTTTCATCTCCGACCATCTGATGAACCAGCCGATCTCCGAACCACGCCGCTGGAAGGGGATATTGGCTGATACGCAGCTTGAGGATGAACATGCGCGCAAACTCAAGATGATGTCTTCCGTTCTTCCCGAAAGCTACCGAGAAATGCTGGTTGAGGCGGATTATCAGCTGAGTCCGGGGGCCTTGATGATGCTTCCGGGCACATGCTCCGAGCTGGTGTCCATCGGGTTCCAGATGTCAGCCGCCACGCCGGTAAGGTAAGAGGTCACAACATGAAGCGATCATACGCTAGAAGCATGGAAACGTTGGGGATTCGCAAGCGGAAGGCTCAAGCAGCGTCGTTTTATTACGAAAGCAAGCAGACCGGGGAAGAGCCGCTTACGAAGATTAGGGATTTGTTCACATGTCGTTATGCGTATGGCAGAGCGGCGGAATCCGTCATGCTCTCCGAGACGGGCCAGGATTTCATTGCATTGAAAATGGATGAAGAGGTCTGCCATTTTGTATTGTGTGACGGCGTCGGCTTGAGTTACCGAGGCGATGTGGCTTCGCGCCTGCTCGGTCAGGGCTTGATGAACTGGCTGGATACGGTTGAAGAGCCCACGTCCTCATCGCTGGAGCGCAAGCTGAAGGAACTAACGCTTGAAGCAGATCGGGAAATGCGGACGCATTCGCTGAGCTCCGAAACCCCCAAGCTGCTGCGTGAAGTGCTGGAGGAGAAGCAGCGCAAGGGAAGCGAAGCCATGTACATATGCGGACGCATCGAGCGGTCATCGGGTTTTCGTCGAAAAGGCAGGCTGTGGCTTGCCTGGCAGGGAGACTCCAGGGTACGATTATGGCGTCAGCAGGACGAGATTAGTTCGATATTCGGAGACCGCTTCCGAACGGCCGAACGCTGGTCTTCCCGCACCGGACCGATCGGAGGCAGTCCTCACGTGTTTACGTGCAAGCTGGAACCCGAGACCGGTTATCGTCTTCAATTATACAGCGACGGGCTTACGGATCTGGACCCGATGAAGGAGCCGATTCCCGATGAGCAAGTGCAAGTATTAATGAATGCCCGCCATACAGGCGGCCTGGAAGATGATGCTTCCTTTCTGGAGATCGTATGGTAGTACAGAAATGACCGATTATCTCGCGAGCCGGACCCATGAGGTCCGGCTTTTTTTATTTGGATTCGCAGATAAACGGAATTGACGAGGCATTATTAAATGTGTATATTGTATATATACAATGAATACTTTATATACACATCATCAACATACAAAATCCTAATATCAGGCACTAAAAAGGCGGTGAAAAATTATTGCGATGATTCAGATTATTCTATCCCATTCCAGCGGCGAGCCGATTTACTTGCAAATTGAAAGACAGATCCAGCAGAGCATCATGCGCGGAGAGATGAAGCCGGGCGAGCCGCTTCCTTCCATCCGGCAGCTAGCCAAGGACTTGGGAATCAGCGTTATTACGACGAAGAGGGCATACAGCGAGCTGGAAGCCGTGGGCTTGATCGAGTCGATGGTAGGCAGAGGCTCCTTCGTATCGGGAGGCAATCAAGATATGATTCGGGAGCAGCGCCTGCGCCTGATCGAGGATAAAATCAGGGACATTCTCGAGGAATGCCGAAGCATTCCTATAGAGGCCGAGGAATTGATCGAGATGATCCATACAGTAAACAAGGAGGAATCCGAATGAAGCATGTAGACGGAATACAGGATCAGGATCAACCTGCAATGCAAATCAACCATCTGAGCAAGAAATATCCATCGTTTGCGCTGAACGACATTTCCCTTCTTATCCCTAAGGGATACATTACCGGATTGATCGGCCCCAACGGAGCCGGCAAGAGCACGCTTATCCGCTCCATCATGGGGATGATTGTCCCGGATTCAGGCCAGATCGTCGTGAATGGCCGGCGGCTTCGCTCGGACGATGCAAGTTATAAGGAAGAGATCGGTTTTGTTTCGGACGAGAATATTTTTTATGAGTATTTAACGCTGAATCAAATTATCCGGATGACGTCCCCTTTTTATAAACGCTGGAACAGCACCAGAATGGATCAGCTCATGCGGATGTTCGAGCTTCCCGGCAGAAAGAAACTAAAGGATTGCTCGAAAGGCATGAAAATGAAGTTTTCCATTGCGATGGCCATGGCCCATGATCCGCGAATATTGATTTTGGATGAGCCGACAGCGGGTCTTGACCCGGTATTTCGCAGAGAGCTGCTGCAATTGCTGAGCGATTTTATACAGGATGAGACCCGGACGATCCTATTCTCGACGCATAATACGGATGATCTGGATCGAATCGCGGATTACATCACCTTTATTCACCGGGGACGCATCGTGTTCAGTAACGGCAAGGATGAAATTATCGACAAATATGTCATTGTCAAAGGCAGCAGCGACCTGCTGGACGCGGATGTCCGCAAGCAGTTTACCGGCCTCAAGGAAACGCCGTACGGGTTCGAGGCTCTCTCGGCAAACCGGGAATCCGCGCACAAGCTGTTCGGAGACAGCGTGTTATACGAGCGGCCTGCCCTGGAGGATATTATGTATTACACTTCGAAAGGAGACGCTGTTCATGAGTCATATCGTTCCCCTCATTCATAAGGATTGGATGGTCATCCGTAAATATGCTTGGCTCTTTGCGATCTGGCTGGCGTTGTTTTCGTTTGGCAATGCCGTCGGCATCCTAGGTTATATGGTGGCCGGGATGATGATCATCGTCATATCGAATACCGATTTGCATCCGTTCCATAAATATTCCATGAGCTTGCCGATACCGCGCCGGGAGATTGTGTTGAGCAAGTATGTCTCTTCCCTCTTGTTTATGTTGATCGGGTTATTGGCGGGTTTCCTGGTCCAAATCGCTTATATCTGGTTAGGCGGGGATGGAGAAGGCGCTGTTCTTTATCAAAATATTGTGTCCGGCATTTCCTTGATCCTGTTTATAGCCGTGTACTATCCTCTCTATTATTGGCTGGGACCCAAGGGCGGACAAACGCTGAAGCTGGTGCTGGTAGCGGTGTTGTTCGCGATTACGATGGCTATCAATACGCTGTGGTCGGATGGCCTGCAAACCGATTATCTTTGGTATGGACTCGGCATATCCTGCCTGGTGGTTTTCGCTTCATATCAGCTCTCAGCCTATATCTTTTCGCGCACGGACGTGTAAGTCCAACCGGATCTTGCAAAAAATTAGAAATCATGATTATAAAACAACTCCTTTTGGGTAATCTTGTGACAGATGAACGCATAACGGATAACGACAAAAGGAGCGTGTTGGACATGAATGAAGGACACGGACGTTTTCATGGGAGAACGGCGATCATTACCGGTGCCGGATCAGGCATCGGAAAGGCGGCTGCCATTCAGCTGGCAAAGGAAGGCGCGAATGTGGCCTTATTCGATCTGTTGGATGACCGGACCCATCAAGCGGAATCGGAGATCAACTCCATCCGCGAAGGGGCGGCCAGAGCATTCGACGTGGATACAACCGATCCCGACCGGGTGGAAAAGGCAGTCCTTGAAACGGTGGAGATATTTGGCGGCGTCGATATTGTATTTGCCAATGCAGGGATCAACGGCGTCATGACGCCGATCGATGAAATGAAGCTGGAGGAATGGTCCAAGACGCTGAACGTAAATTTGAACGGGACGTTCCTGACGGTCAAATATGCAATTCCCCATCTCAAGAAGAGGGGACAGGGCAGCATCATCATAACGAGCTCCGTCAATGGCACTCGAACCTTCTCCAACTTTGGCATGAGCGCTTACAGCACTACCAAAGCGGGACAGGTCGCTTTTGCGAAGATGGCTGCGCTGGAGCTGGCTCAATTCAAGATCAGAGTCAATGTGATTTGTCCCGGCGCGATATCCACCAACATCGACCAAAGCACGAAGAAGCAAGGGGATTTGGAGGAAATCGTGATACCGGTTGAATATCCGGAAGGAAGTCAGCCGCTGGCAGACGGGCCGGGGACGCCGGAAGAGGTCGCCGATCTGGTGGCGTTCCTCGCTTCCGACCAGTCGAGGCATATTACAGGGGCGCAGATCTTCATAGATGGAGCGGAATCGCTGTTGTAATGTCGAAATGTTGTAAGGGATCGGATGTAGCTGCGTGTGATCCCCTACATTTAGAACTTGGAATATCCCGCGAGCTGATTTATGATGAGAGGACGAAGGAACAGGAGGAGGCTGGACTTACATGAGCATCTTTTCCAGATTGGCTGAGCAGAAGATCGAGGAAGCGATCCGCAACGGAGAATTCGATAACCTGCCTCTTGCCGGCAAAAAACTCCCGATCGACGATCTTTCGCACATCCCGGAAGATTTGAGGATGTCCTACCGCATCATGAAAAACGCGGGTTACGTTCCTGAAGAAGTCACGCTTCGGAAGGAATGCGTCCAGCTCTATGATTTGCTCGGCGCTACCCGAAACGAGGGCGAGCAGGAGCAGCTCAAACGCAAGCTGAACGAAAAGCATCTTAGGCTGCAGTTGCTGCTGGAACAGCGGGGGCTAAGCGGTAACAGCGCGTTTACGCAGTATGAGTCCAAGGTCAGGGAACGATTGACCGGTAAGGAATAACATAACAGCGCCAGTCTTTCTTCTCGCCTCGAGAATGAAAGGGCTGGCGCTGATTGTTTTTCGCTAAAGTTAAAGCTCGAACAGCCGGTTTTTGACAGGATCCGTAATTTTTATGGGGTATGAAGAAACTTTCGATAAATCAAAAACAGGGATCAATTCCGCAGGAGTTACTGCTTCCGGGTGGTCCAGGAGCCCGGCTGTCCATGCCAGCCAGCCAGTTAAGCGTTCCGGCCCGATGCCCTGGCCGCGCAGAAAGGAGAGGCTGAGCCCGCGGGTTCTCTTGGCCAGCCGTTTGCCCTCCGCATCCACCATCAGCGGTGTGTGCGCAAACTGCGGCGGCTGATAGGACAGCGCTTCATACAATAGCAGCTGACGAGGGGTGGAGTCCAGAAGATCAGCTCCACGGAGCACATGGGTTATGCCCATTAGCGCGTCATCCACCACCACCGCGAGCTGATACGAAATGATATCGTCGGCTCTCCTCACGACAAAATCTCCGCCGTCGGATAGCCGGTAGCGCTGCACTCCGGCAATGCCGTCAACAAAGGAAACGATTCTGTGCGGCACCTTCATGCGCAGCGAAGGTTTCTTATGAAGCTCTTTCAGGGCAGCTTCCTCCCGGGTCAGCTCTCGGCAGGTTCCCGGATAGCGAAAGCCCTCCGATGCAATGCCATGCGGTGCGCTGGCTGCTGCCGTTATATCCGCCCGGCTGCAATAGCAGGGGTACAACATACTGGATTCCTTCAATTTGGCGATTTCCCGTTCGTACAACGCGTGGCGAGCAGCCTGATGATACGGCCCGCAGGCTCCGCCAACGCCGGGGCCTTCATCCCAATCCAATCCGAGCCATTCCAGATCTCTCATGATCTCGTCTGCGAGCTCTTGGCGGGAACGCTGCACATCGATATCTTCGATTCGGAGTATATATTGACCGTTCATACTCCTCATTTGCAGCCATCCAAGCAAAGCGGTCAAGGCATTGCCGATATGCATCTTACCTGATGGCGTAGGGGCAAAGCGGCCGCGAAATGTGGCTTGCTGCTCCATACATTTCACCTTCCGACTAATTGAATCTTGATGTTTCCATGGGAATGATATTCATATTGTAGCGCATATGCATCGATTCTCGCCAGCCAATGGCCTACTTGACGTAAATCGGCTGTTTAATATAATTAAGGGATTATATTGATATTCGATAGGATGACGGAGAGATATCCATGACTGAACTACCGATTCACCGAGTATTACCGCAATTGAAAAAGGCTTTATCAACAGGAACTCATGCCGTGTTGATCGCCGAACCGGGTGCAGGGAAGACGACGCAAGTGCCGCTTGCTTTTCTGAATGAACCTTGGCTTGCCGGCAAACGGATCATCATGCTGGAGCCCAGAAGGATCGCGGCCCGCTCAGCGGCTGGATATATGGCGTCCTCATTGGGAGAAGCGATAGGAGAAACGATCGGGTACCGGGTCCGGATGGACAGCAAGATCGGACGGGACACTCGGATCGAGGTCGTCACGGAAGGCATTTTGACGCGGATGCTGCAGGATGATCCGGAATTGACCGGCATCGGCATGATTATATTCGACGAATTTCATGAGCGGAATTTGCAGGCCGATGCCGGACTGGCTTTTGCGATGGAATCCCAAGCGGTGCTGCGGGAGGATTTAAGGCTGCTGGTCATGTCCGCTACCCTTGAGGCGGAGCCGGTTGCAAAGCTCCTTGGAGACGCACCGGTCATCGTCAGCGAAGGGCGTGCTTTTCCGGTAACGACTCGCTATCTGCGCTCGTTCCCACTGGATGAGATACATAAAGGTGCGGCTAACGCCATTACGCGCGCGCTCTCCGAACAGGAAGGCGACATACTCGTATTTTTGCCAGGTGCTCGTGAAATCAGGCGGACCGCGAATGAATTATTAAGATCGGGCTTAAGCGCAGAAGTCGTCGTTCGTGAATTATACAGCGCGCTTTCAGCGGAGAAGCAGGATGAAGCCATAAAACGCGATGTGAACGGAAGGCGTAAAATTGTTCTGTCCACAAGCATCGCGGAGAGCAGCATTACCATTCAGGGGATCAAAACCGTCGTGGACTGCGGTTATATGCGAACAGAGGTATTCTCCCCGAGAACGGGACTGCCGCAATTGATCACGAGGCGGCTGTCCAGAGCGTCCGCCGATCAGAGAAGGGGCAGGGCAGGCCGCGTCTCGGCCGGCGTGTGTTATCGCTTGTGGAGTGAGGAAGAGCACCGCCATCTGCCGGAGAGTACCATTCCGGCGATCCGCGAATCCGATCTTGCGCCGCTGGCCTTGGAATTGGCCGTATGGGGTGCGCGTGATCCGGAGCAGCTCGCTTGGCTTGACGCGCCGCCTCGGCTGGCCTATACGCAAGGTCAAGCGTTATTGAAACAGCTATCGGCTCTGGATGATGCGGGCAGCATCACCCGGCACGGCCGTGAGATGGCGCTGCTTGGAGTTCATCCGAGGCTGGCTCACATGCTGCTGAAGGCACAGGAAATCGGCGAGGCCCCGCTAGCCATCCGAATCGCCGTTCTGCTTCAGGAGCGCGATATACTGAGCCGAAGCGAAGCGCTTCGGGACCAGGATTTGCGTTCGCGCGTGGAACGGCTTCTCTTGTTTGAACAGCATGGACAGCGATCCGCCCAGCAGGACACGGCGAACGAAGCCGTGCTGCAGCGGATGAAACAAGAGATTCGGAAGCTCCATGCCCAGCTGAATATCGAATATGCAGCTGACGGTGACTTGAATCTCTGCGGCCTGCTGCTGTCGTTTGCCTATCCGGATCGGATCGCGAAGAATAGGGGAAGCAGCGGGTTTCTCATGCGCAGCGGCAGGGGCGTGAAGCTGGCTGCGGTTCAGCCTATGAGCCGTGCCCGGTACATTGTGGCCGCAGCCGTAGATGATCAAGGTGCAGACGGGAATATCCAGCTGGCTTCCGAAATGGATGAAGCCTGGCTTGAGCAGTATTATCTTGACGAGATGGAACAGCAGAAAGAAGTCGCATGGGATACAGCTTCCGGCAGCATCAGGGCCAGGCAGAAGCTGATGCTGGGAGCCATCGTTGTCAAGGAACAAGCCTATCCCAATCCGACAGGGGAGGAAATAGCGCGCGCCTTGCTGCAAGGGATCAGGCAGGAGGGCCTTGGCTTATTTCAGTGGAGCAAGGCGGCCGTGCAGCTGAGAGAACGGATGGCCTTTATGTTCCGGCACGAAGCCGAAGGGGATTGGCCGGATGTATCGGACGAAGGATTGCTGGATCGCGCGGAAGCGTGGCTGCTTCCTTATTTGGACGGGCTGCGGAATCGCAATGATATCAGGCGACTGGCACCCGGAACGCTCTTGGAGCATATGCTCAGCTGGGAGCAGAAGCAGCAGCTTCAGAAAGAAGCGCCGACGCATATCAAGGTGCCGAGCGGATCGCAGATCCCGATCAACTACAGCAATCCTGAACAGCCGTTTCTGGCCGTTCGTCTGCAGGAGATGTTCGGGATGCGGGACACGCCGCGAATTGCCGGCGGGCGCGTTGCGCTGACCTTACATTTGTTGTCGCCTGCGCAGAGACCGGTCCAGGTTACCTCCGATCTGTCGAGCTTTTGGGCAAACGGGTATTACGAGGTGAAAAAGGATCTTAAGGGCAGATATCCTAAGCATTATTGGCCTGATGATCCGCTGGAGGCGATCGCAACAAATCGGACCAGACCCAAGGCATAACAAGGCAGCGCCACGTTTAATTTCCCCTCCCGTCGGGTAATGTTAAATATGAACGACCACCGATGAGGAGGGTTTATCATGGAGAAGAAAGTTGTTGGGGTATTTCGTTCGGAACAGGAGGCCGCTCAAGCCATAGAGCAGCTGCAGCGGCACGGAATTCCGAACGATGCCATTTCCATTATAGCGAAGGATAAACGCGAGGCGGACATGATAGCCGAGCAGACGGGAACGATGGCTCCCGAAGGAGTAGCTGCGGGTGCAGCAACAGGCGGCATACTTGGAGGCACGGCAGGATTGCTGGCTGGACTGGGAGCCCTCGCCATTCCCGGCATCGGCCCGATTCTTGCGGCCGGACCGATAGCAGCGACGCTTACGGGCGCAGCAGTCGGTGCGGGAGCCGGCGGGTTGGTCGGAGGTTTTATCGGCCTTGGCATCCCGGAAGATGAGGCGAAGGAATATGAGTCCTATGTCGAGCAGGGACGGATTCTCGTCCTGGTTGATGCCGATCAAGAGAATACCGGCATTTACGATATTTTCCGCGATTACGATTACAGAAACGAGGGGCGATACGGTGCGGTTGATCCAGACCGGGTCGACACATTGCCTCCTCGAGGAACTACGCTGCTGTAAAGGCGCTTGAACCGGTTCCGATTCGGAACCGGTTTTTTTTGTGGTCAGAAAGCAACACTTCCTCATTTGTGCCCTGGAGATATTCGTTTAGCCATGAGGTCGCTGCCCGCGGTAAGTCTTCCGTGAACGCACGCCGATAGAAGTTTTCAATATATACATAATCACACGGATGAATGCTAGGTATGGAGCCAGCCGTCATGCCCCAGTAAATAATTGGATTAGCCCGTCAAGGGAGAAGTCCCTTACAATGAGGTTGATTATACGAAGCCAGCATGAAGGGGGAGCAGTATGTCCAAACAAAGAATTCCGGAAATCGAGCGCCTCCGAGGAATGGCCTTCCTGGCTGTGGTTTTGCAGCACTCCATCGCGCATTATTCGGTAGCGCCGGGGATGACGGCAAACGATGGCTTGATGATGGGCTTCCTCCTGATGGCGACGAAATTCGCTGTGCCCGTCTTTATTTTTATTACCGGCATGGTGCTGTTTTATAATGATAAAGGCCGTTTACATTACGGCAGGTTCATCAAGAGACGATTCGGCGACATTTATGTTCCTTTTGCGGTATGGACCCTGATCACGTTATTAATCAATCATAAGTTTAATCCCGCATTGATCGGGGACTGGAAATATCTTGGGGAAGTATGGTTAACCGGAAAAGCCAGCTCGCATTTTTGGTATATTATTATGCTGTTCCAATTTTATTTGCTGTATCCACTCTTCAGATCCGCCATACTGGGAATCAAGGAACGATGCGGCATACGGACGCAGCTTACGATACTGGTTCTTTCCGGGCTGCTGTACGTGGGCTTAACGGGAGTTATCAACGATATCGGACACTGGATGGGAAGTTTGAGCATACCGGTGTGGAGCGAGCTGTTCACAACCTATGCGGATCGGAATGCACTTTATTATTTCTTCTATTTTGCGCTTGGGGCAGCAGCCGGCTTATATCATGCCTCTTGGATAAAATGGCTCAGGAAGGCCCGGCCGGCCATATGGCTGGTCTTTGCATTTACGTTCGGCTGGATGCTCATGCAGGCCGTGTATGAAATCCGTTCAGCGGAGGATGGAGCGATCACGTTCTATTCCTTGTCGCTGCTGCGGCCGATGATGGCGCTTTTCCTGATTAGCTCCATCATGGTCATGTACGATACGGCCGGCTGGATTACCCGGCATGCCGGAGCGCGGACGAATGCGCTCCTGACCTCCATTGGAGTCTATTCGTACGGAGCTTACCTGATGCATTTATTAACGCTCCGGATAAGCTATGCAGTCGATGAGTATCTGCTGATCGGCATGCCATCTCTGGTGAGGATCCTCTCTTCATGGATCATCAGCGTGGCGATAGCGTACGCCGCAACGCGCCTGCTTGCAAAGCTGCCGTTCGGAAAATGGCTCGTCGGCATCGCGGGTGCACGGAACCCTCGCTCTATTCGGCCATACGGCAAATCGCATCCATCCGCCGGGACAACCACCGGCATGTGAAAATAAAATGAAGCCCACCCTTTAGGGTGGGCTTTTTCGTGGGCTCGCGCCATCGTTCCTAAGACCCAAACGACCAAACGACCGAACCAACAACAGTTGAAAAACTAAACATTATACAATTGCAACATATGAAAAATTCACAATAGGAAAAACATGCGCTTCCTGCCTCATTCCCATGCGACCATCACCTGCCAACGTTTCAATCCACGGTTTCTTGGTTTAAAAAGAGAAGGATGCTTCCTATTGTGCAAACTGGGAAACTGTGGGTTATAATAAGGTATATTATGGGACAAGTAGCTCGTGAAGGAGGAGGCGTCCGAATGGCATTTATGATCGCGCAGCGCGCTTTTATCAAGGTATATCTTATTACCATGGTGGAGCAGCAGCGCGGATATGGATATCAGATGCTCGAAGAGCTTCGGCAGGAATTCAAGAGCCATGGATATTCGCCGCCGCAAAGCGAAATCTATCGTGCGCTGCATGAATTGGTGCAGGAGGGTGTTCTATACCGTACCAAACAGTTGAAAGGAAACGATCCGCGGGTCGATTTCCAGGAAATCGTACTTTATCATTTTACGGACGAAGGTGCCGAGAAGGCCAAACTCTATAAAAAACAGGTTAAGACCGATTTGGATCGATGCTTGGGGATCCTTCATAAAGCCGTAAACGACAATTACTAAATATCGATCCGGAATGCAGCCAAAGGAGGAATGACCTCGTGAGCAAGAAACTGCGCTTTGGGATTATGAGTACCGCTCGAATTGCAAGAAATTCAATGATACCCGGCATATTGAAATCGGAACGCTGTGAGGTTGGGGCCGTCGCAAGCCGCAATGCCGATAAAGCCAGGGAGCTCGCGGAACGATACCATATTAAAACATACTATGGTTCTTACGATGAGCTTCTGGCGGATCCCGACATTGATGCGGTGTATATTCCGTTGCCGAATCACCTGCATAAACCTTGGACCATCAAGGCCGCTGAGGCCGGAAAGCATATCCTGTGCGAGAAACCGGCAGCCCTGACGGAAACGGATGTCCGTGAGATGGCAGAGGCGGCCAAAGCACGCAACGTGCTGTTCGCCGAAGCCTTCATGTACCGCTACCATCCGAAGCACGCGCGCGTCCGCGAAATCATCGAAAGCGGCGAAATCGGCCAGCTTCGCGGAATACACGGGTCGTTCACCTTCAACAATGCGGAGGATAAAAGCAATGTCCGCTACAGCAAGGACATGGGCGGAGGTTCGATCTACGACGTGGGATGTTATCCCATCTCGGCGGCGAGAATGATATACGGACAGGAGCCTAAAGCCGTGACGGCCCACGCTTTTTTCTCCGAGGAGCATGACGGCGTGGACATGATGGTCCATGGCATGATGGAATTTGACAATGGACTGGGCCTGACATTTGACTGCGGCATGTGGACCTACTCCAGATGCTCGTTAGAGATTGCGGGAACCGACGGCAGGATCGAGCTGCCCTCCGCCTTCGGCTGGGAGAGAATGGAGGATATGGCCCAGATATTCGTTCATACGGCTAAGGGAACCCGCGAGGAGAAAGTGGGGATTTACAACCATTTTGCCCTGCAAGCGGACGCCATGGCTGCTGCCGTGATGGATGGCGCGCCATTGCCATACGGTCCGGAAGATGCCATCAGCAATATCAGAGCCATCGAAGCATGCCTTCAAGCTGCGAGATCTTCATCGCGGGTGGAAATTAAATAAAGCTGCGCTATCAAATAATAACGCTAGACTTAAATCGCCAACATGGCGATTTATTTTTTTTGCCTATTGCATTCCTCTTCAAAATCATTAAAATAAACTTAACGTTAAAAAATATTTAACGTAATCATAATTTTAACGAACAAAAAAGTTTAATGAAACCATTTCATAACGAAGAGGAGAAAGAAACATGCAAAATGCCGCCGTTTTGGAAAAACAAGGCTTTGGCCAACTGTTGAAAATCCGCCCGTACCTGATTTATTTATCTGCTCAAGCCATTACCCGATTAGGGGATTCCTTGGACTCCATCGCTTACAGCTGGATGGTTTATATGCTCACAGGCTCAGAGCTGTTAATGGGGACCTTGTTCGCTTTTAACTTTATGCCGGGATTGCTTTTCAGTTTGTTTACGGGAACCTTTGTAGACCGCTGGCCTAAGAAAAGAGTCCTCGCCTTAACCTACCTCAGCCGCGGCATCGTGGTGTCTCTGACGGCCTTTCTGTATGCGATCGGTTCTCTTCAAGTCTGGCATCTGTTTGTCTTCACGTTCCTGAATTCAACGCTCGAATGTTTCTCCAGACCCGCCGAAACCTCCATCGTTCCCCGGCTGCTCCCCAAGGAACAGCTGCTCGCGGGCAATTCTTTCTCCACATCCGTTAGCCGCAGCGCCGAATTAATCGGTCTGTCCATTGCCGGAGCCCTGATCGCCTTGATCGGAATCTCGGGAACGATCCTGATCGATGCCGTGACGTTTCTAATTGCCGCGGTTATTATTGCATTCATGCCGAATCCGGAAGCGGCCGAACAGGCCGAAGACAAGTCCGAATTCCCTGGACCGGTGCCTGAGAAGAACAGAACGGTGCTCGGCGACATCAAAGAGGCGCTTCTGTTTGTGAAGCAGCATTCGCTGCTTCTCATCACGACGGTTCTGGCGATGATCAATAATTTCTGCTTGGCACCGTTGAACGTGCTGCAGCCGGTCTACGTCAAGGAGACATTGGGTGCCGGAGCGGGAGGTCTGAGCGTAATGGGAACGGCGCTTCTGATCGGTATGATTTGCAGCGGGCTATGGATTGGTCGCTACGGCAAAAGTTTCAAAAAGAGCACCTTGATCATGTCAGGATCGATCATGCTCGGGATCGGATATTTTGCATTAGGGATTCCAGGACATCTCCCGGCGTGGCGCGTGGAGTCCGCGGCGGTCTGCATGTTCGTTGCCGGTTTTGCCGTCTCCATGCTGAATGCCCCGATCTCGACGTATCTGATGGAAGTAACGCCGCGGCATATGCTGGGCAGAATTGGCGCCCTGATGACGGTATTGTGCACGGCTGCAATTCCTGTCGGAAGCCTGATAACGGGAGTTGTGGCAGAGCATCAATCCCCTCCCGCGCTCTTCTCGTTGATGGGATTCGTCATGCTGGTGCCCGTGCTGTTCCTGATTCGAAAGAAGAGTTTCCGTGCCATCTGAACCCATCGCCGTTTTTGTAATTTCGACATTCTCGGCCTATAATGAAAAGGTGAAAAATTAACGTGAAGCTGAGGTGTACGGTGTGGAAACGAAGGAATTGACTACACTGGAAGAGATCAAAATATATTCAGATCCATATCGGCTCCAGATTTTGAATGTATTAAACAAGATGGATCGTCCGGCAACCGTAAAGGAGGTCGCGGACAAGATCGGGGATGTGCCTGCGAAGGTTCATTATCATATGAAGAAGCTGGAGCGGATCGGCCTGGTCAAGATCGTATCGACGAAAGAGATCAACGGAATTATCGCTAAATATTACGAGCCTTTTGTCGGTACGGTAAAGATCAAGCGTGGGGCGGATTCCGACGAGCCGGTCATCAAGGAATTGATTCGATCCGAAACGAACAAATTATTATCCGAGCTGTTCGACCAGAATCGAGACCGTTTCTTTAAAAATATGAGCCAGGATGGCGAAGCAACGTCCATGTTGACCAATACCACCTTGTATATGAGCGAAGATGAAGCGCGCGAGTTATTTGTTGAGCTGGATAAAATGCTGACCCCTTATAAAAAGAAGCGCGGGGAAGAATTTGACGAATACGAGTTTTTTGCTTCCAATGTTCGGAACCATAAAGAATCTTGATTACGCAAAAAAAGCTGGTACCCGAACGTAAGGTACCAGCTTTCCCTTCTAATTTGCCAAATCAATTCATACATTCTTCTTATAATCGTCTTGTCCTGGTTTAATGGACATGCCGGGCGATGTGGAGGTTCCGTAATCTTCCACGGCATCCCAGGCGCCGGCGTCATCAAATTTACCGTCGGCTGCTTGGCGGTTGACGCCGGCGCCTGATGGGGGCGGGGTCATGACATCCTCTTCAACCGGACGGTTGTCGTTGATGTCTTTTCGGGGAGTATGCTCGAGGCAATAGGCCGTATAAGGCAAAGCTTCCAGCCGCTCATACGGAATTTCCCGTCCGCATTCGGCGCAGGTTCCGTATTCGCCTTGGTCCATACGCTGCAGGGCAGCATCAATCTGCTCCAATTCACGCTCGAGCGTCTCCTGAATGGCCAAATCCCGACCGCGTTCGAAAACTTCGGTGCCTACGTCAGCGGGATGGTTGTCGGCAGCGCTCAGCTCTCCCGTGGAGTCTCGCAGGGAAAGATCCTTGTTGGTGTCTTCCCGGGACTCCAATTGATTTTCCAACCGTTCTTTATCACTGAGCAACCGTTGTCTTAGTTCACTGTATTGTTGTTTTGTCATGCTGGTCATAGGAATAGTCGCTCCTTTCTGGGTTATGTGCACAATAGAAACTTCTTATGTAAATTCAATACCCGAAATGGATTGGTAACAATCACATGAAGCATGGGAATGACGGCCTGCCGTTTTTGGAACATTCTCCAAAAAAGCCCCGGAGTGTTTTAATCACGGTGCTTAATATGATATAAACAATGATAGAGAGAAGGCTAGGAAGAAGGGCTGCACCAATATTTGGAGGTAAATCATTATGGATGAACACATGAAACGCCGATTGGATAAACAGAAAAAGCTTTTTCGTCAGCTAGGCATTCAACTGGACGCTTTGTCTATCCATGAAAAGAATTTTTCGAATAAACTGAGGGGTTACGATCAGGAGGAAGTGGATTCCTTTCTGGACGAAGTGATTCAAGATTATGAGCGGTTCTATGCCACCATCTCCGATCTGATGGATAAATGGCAGGAGCAGCAGATCACCATTCGCGATCTGAGGGCTGGCGTTAAGCCAGAAGCTGAGCGTCCGGCACTGAATCCCGAAGAGATCGAAGAGACGGTGGCGAAGCTGGAAGCCGACTTGCGGCTTCTGAAGAAGCAGATTCGCCCAGAACAAAGATTCTATATTGATTAATGCCATACGATGCGAGCGAAATCATTACATAAGAAGTGTCCCAGCAACAAGAACCACACGCGGCCGATCACCGGCTGCGTGTGGTTTTGTTGTTTAGGTGCCCGGTTTTGAGCCATGGCGGCCCCGGCAGGGGCTTCTCCGGAGTCTCGCTCTCGATCCTGTTTTGCAGCGGGACGGGCGTAAGGAGTGTCTTCGAGTAAAGCTGCTTGTTCGGGTCGTTACCTTCATAGGCATCTTCTTCGAAAAGCGAATATGGCCATAACGGTGCAAAATCGATTTGGTGCGGATGCCCGGTCCGATAGATCAAGAGCAGGATTGTCCCGGGGGATAGCGATGTAATCCAGTGACACCAACCGATCGGGGCATGTACCACCTGACCGGGTACGGCTTGAAACACGAGATTCCGGTGACTTGCGGGATCCACCAGGGAATAACTGATGTCTCCTTGAATGATGTAACACAATTCATCGGTATCCGGATGGCCGTGAGGCGGAAGCCCCTCACCGCGGCCGAGATGGATTTCCGACATGAACATGCCCTGCAGAAGGGGCAGCTCCAGGGACGACACGTTCGCTGCTCCTCGACCGGCAGTACGTTCAGCCTGTTTCCTGGAATGATATACATGCCTTGTCACCGCAGTGTCTCCGCAAACGCTGTGACGTTCCTCATATGAGCGGTCCTCCTTTTTTTAGCTGGAATATATTAAAAGTGTACAAGCACGTCCCCTAACAATATATGCCCAAACGTTTATAAATCTGACTGCCTACGACTAAAGAATCATTGAATGTCATGAAAACTGGTTTTGCTTGTAAACCATTTTCATAACAATTACTATGAGAATATGAGCAGACTTATACTGATCGATAACAAGGGAGGTTAGCCGTATGTCTAACAACCTGAAATTCAACATCCGCAGCAAGATTGTCATCGGCTATTTATTGATATTAATGTGTCTTGGAGCTTTTCTCTGGATTGTCTCCGACCGTATCTCTTCCCTGCAGCAAGAAGCGGATTTTATAGAGAAACATGATATCGAAGTACATAATCTCACGCATGAAATCGAGAAGAATATGCTGGAGATGGAAACCGGCCAGAGAGGGTACGTCATTACGGGCGATGAAACCTACCTGGAGCCGTTCAACCAAGCGCTGTCGTCCTGGCAGATCAATTATAACAAGCTGTACAAGCTTGTGAGCGATAACTCGGAGCAAGCCAATCATCTGGAAAATATTAAGGAGAATATCAAAGAGTGGATTACCAACGCCGGACAGCCTGCGGTTCAACTCATGCAGCTGGGACAGGATGAAGAGGCCCTTCATTTCTTTATTAACGATCCCGGAAAGCAAGCGATGAATTCCATTCATGAGCTGTTCCTCTCCTTTCGAAGCAAGGAACGTGAACTGACAACCAGCAGAATCGAAGAAATGAAGGAGAGCAATGCCCGTTTATTGTACACGATGTACCTGTTATGGGCCGGGGCGGCACTGATCACCATATGTGCGGCTTGGGTCATTTCGAAAAGCATCGTAAAGCCGATCAATCAAGTAACCAACGTCATCTCCGACATTGTCAAGGGAGGAAACCTCTCCCAGCGAATCCATGTGCATTCCAATGACGAGGTCGGCCAGTTGGCCGATACAACCAACGAACTGCTCGCACAGGTTGGCAGGCAGAACTGGGCCAAGGACCATGTTTCGGTCATGTCGACGATTCTTCAATCGTCCGATCGCGTGGAGACGGCCGTGCAATTTTTCATCCATAAGCTGGCTTTGATCATGAAGCTTCCGTACGGGGCGGTGTTTATTACCCGGTCAGGATCGGAACTGGTAAAGGCTGCTGCTTTTGCCGATCCGGACGGAGAGCCTTGGAACAAGGTCAGGGATCGCTTCCTGCCGGGCGAAGGTTTGGTGGGGCAGTGCATGCTGGAGCAGCGCATGATCATACTGGACGATATACCGCCCAACTATGTGCGGATCGAATCTGGACTCGGCGATGCCGAGCCTTCGACGCTGCTGCTGGCGCCCGTGATGTTCGAGGGACAAGTTCTCGGCGTGATCGAATTGGCCAAGTTCAAACCCTTCGATGAGCTGGAGATTCAGCTGATCGAACAGTTGAATTTTCAGCTTGGAGTGACCTTGAATTCGATTCAAAGCAAAATGGAAATCCAGCAGCTGTATCATGAATCACAAACGCTGAACGAGGAACTGCAGAGCCAGACCGAAGAGCTGCAAGCGCAGACCGAGGAGCTTCAAACGCACTCCGTCGAAATGCATCTGCTGAATGAACGATTGGGAGCCCAAAAGGAAGCGGCTTTAATCGCAGCCAGCGAATTGGAAAAATACACGAAGGAGCTGGAGAAGAGCTCTAAATATAAATCGCAGTTCCTGGCCAATATGTCCCATGAGCTGCGGACGCCGCTGAACAGCATGCTCATCCTCTCCCAGATTTTGGCGGAGAATAAGCAGGGGAATCTGACGGAGGAAGAACAGCATTACGCTACCGTCATTCATAATTCAGGCAGTGAATTGTTGAATTTGATCAATGATATCCTGGATCTGTCCAAGGTCGAGGCAGGTAAGATGCAGATCGAAATGGACTTGGTGAACTTAACGGAGCTGCCGGAGCTGATGGAAGGATACTTCTCCAAAAGCGCGGAATCCAAAAATCTGGAATTTGATATCGAGATGGCGGATGACCTGCCCGACATGATGTACAGCGATGGGATGCGCCTTCATCAAATCCTGCGCAACCTGCTCTCCAATGCGATTAAGTTTACGGAGAGCGGCAGCGTGAAGCTGAAGGTAAAGAAAATGAATTCGATTGTCACTTCGGATTTCATTATCAGCGGCGACGTCATTGCTTTTTTCGTTGAGGATACCGGCATCGGGATTGCGGCAGAGCATCTACAGCCGATCTTCGAAGCATTCCAGCAAGGCGAAGAAACCACCGCCAGAAAATTCGGAGGCACGGGTCTCGGCTTATCCATATCGCTGCATTTAGCCAAACTGCTTGGCGGGTATATAACCGTGGAGAGCGAAGTAGGAATCGGCAGCACCTTTATATTATATTTGCCGCTCGTCACGGAGAGCGGTGCAGTCGACAGCCTGTTTATGCTGCCCGAAGTGGCTGCCACGGCAAGCGACAACAGCTTGAGCGATATCCGGATGGAAGAGTACGAACAGGAGGAGCTTAGCCGGTTGGAGAACAAAACCGTATTGATCGTCGATGATGATATACGGAATGTGTACGCTTTGACCAATGCGCTGGAGAAACTCCAGTTGACCGTGCACACAGCCCAGAACGGTTTCGAGTGCTTGGAGCTGTTAAGCAAACATTCATCCATCGATGCGGTATTGCTGGATACGGTCATGCCTGAAATGGATGGCGTCGAAACGATGAAGCGGATTCGGGAGAACCCGGAGTGGAGCGATCTGCCACTGATCGTCATGAGCTCGAATGCGATGAGGGATTCGGATCAATACCTTGGAGAAGGTGCGAACGGCTATCTTCACAAGCCGCTCCAACTCCGCGAGGTCATCCTTACCCTTCAGAAATGGATAGGGTAATAAGCGATCAAGTCAAGTCCGGGATATGACGGCGCTAATGTGCTGTTCCTTGCAAGGGCATGTCGTAAGTTGACGAATGCAAGCGGGTTGTTTTATGATGGAATCATAGTAGAAACATAAAACGGCGTGTTACCTGAAGTAGGGCATGAGCCAAGAAGAGACATCTTTATTTAAGGGGGTCTTTTCTTGGCTTTTTCAATGTTCATGCGGTGGGAGTATTTCTCCGCATATGAATCCTATGGCGGAACACTGTTTAAACTTAAAGGAAAGGGGGAAGTTAATGAGCGGGATCGAGTTGTTTACAGTCGTTCGTGTTATTGGTAACAATGTCGTGATGGTTACTGGCGGTAAAAAAGAATCGGAATATGTCATCTTAGGCAAAGGCATTGGCTTCGGCGCAAAAATAGGCGGCACGATCGCTTCGGACGATAAGCGGATCGAAAAGCTGTTCAGGCTGGAGGATCGGGAGCAGTGGAGCCAAGCTCACCATCTGCTGGAAGAATTTGATCCGCAGGTGATGGAGATTACGGATCAGATACTGAATCTCATCGGACAGGAATTTCCGGGCACATTAAATGATAAGGTATACTTGGCGCTTCCAAGCCATATCCAGTTTACGATTTACAGAATCCGCAAAGGCATGGATATTATTAATCCTTTCCTTGAAGAAACCCGGATTAGCTTCCCAAAAGAATATGATATCGCAGCCAAGGCAGCGGAATTGATTGGCAAGACCTTCGGTATAGAGGTTCCTGAGGATGAGAGTGGCTTCTTGACCTACCATGTGTATTCGGCCGTCAGTCATGTACCCGTTGGCCATCTGGTCAAGGCATCGAACGTGGTGGGAAGCCTGGTGAGGTATATTGAAGAGGAGCGGCAGGTCGCCTTTGACCGGGGAAGCATGGATTATGTTCGTCTGCTCATGCATCTAAGGTTCTCGGTAGACCGCATGCTGAATCAGGAAATCCATGTGGATAATCCGTTCGCGGAACAGATCCGCTCCAAATTCACGCAGGAATACGAGTTGGCAACACGTCTCGCAGGCATGATGGAGAAAGAACTTGGCAAGAAAGTGCCCGAAGCGGAGGTCTGCTTTCTGGCTATGCATTTATACCGGCTCTTTACAGGCCGACTACAGCAAAAGAATCAACCCAGGGAGGAATCTTAACATGTTTGATCGTTGGAAAAAGAAAAAAACAGCTACTGTCATTCAACTCACAGCCCCATTGTCGGGTAAAGCCGTGCCTTTATCGCAAGTGCCCGATGAGGCATTTGCTGCCGGACACATGGGCCAAGGCATCGCCATCGAGCCTTCCGAGGGCAAATTAATCGCGCCTTTTGACGGGACCGTTGCGCATGTCATCAAGTCCAAGCATGCCGTCATGCTCGAGGATCCCGCAACCGGCCTGCAGTATTTGTTCCATATCGGGATTAACACGGTCGGTTTGAAGGGTGAAGGCTTTACAAGCCATGTTCAAGCCGGTGACCAGGTGAAGTCGGGCCAGACGCTCATCGAATTCGAGATGGCTGCGATCCGGGCCGCCGGTTATCCGACGATTACGCCGATTATCGTAACCAATGCGGATGAAGTGGCTTCCAAGGTGGACGGTCAGACCGGTGACGTCGTGTCCGGCCAAAATCCTGTTTTGACCATCGAATTGAAATAGTTTTCATTCGATAAGGAAATAAATATTGGTTATTGACAAAACGGGAAGACGTGAATTAAGATAACAACATCAAATGAATACGTTTAAGGCGTGTTACCATAAACATGGGCATGAGCCAAGAAGAAACGGACTATTTAATGCATAGTCGCCGTTCTTCTTGGCTTTTTTTGTTGACTTCGAATGATGATGGTATCCATGCCGCCTTAAAATGATGAATACAAGAGCCCGCAAGGAGGAGGATTTTCTGAGGTATTTCTGTTCCGGAGTGAATGGGAAGAAGTGGTTATTATATCGACGCATTATGTAAACGGTTTCAGCAAAAGCTAAATTATTGAAGTTGAAAGGATGATTGACATGCTGGCTAAATTGCAAAAGCTGGGTAAGTCCCTTATGCTGCCGGTGGCCACATTGCCTGCGGCAGGTATCTTGCAGGGGCTTGGATTGATCGACTATCAAAAAGACATACCATTGGGAGCTCTCGGAGCTTTTTTGAATCAATATGTAACTCCGTTCATGACTTCAGGCGCCCTTGCCATTCTGGATAATCTGCCGATTATTTTTGCGATCGGCGTTGCGATCGGATTCGCCGGGGATGCCGTTGCGGGTCTCTCCGCTCTTATCGGGTACATGGTGCTTACAAGAGTGCTGGCGCAAGTGCCGCTGCAAATGCCGTTTATACCGGATGACGTAAAGCTGAATATGGGCGTTCTTGGCGGTTTCTTTGTCGGTCTATGGTCCGCCTACCTGTATAATAAATTCCACAACATTAAGATGCCGGATTGGTTGGGCTTCTTTGCGGGTAAACGCTTCGTACCGATCATCACGGCGGCCTCCACGATGGTGCTGGCAGTGCTAATCGGCATGATTTGGAGTCCGATCCAGGATGGCATTTCCGCCTTCGGCAACTGGGTTGTCGGTCTGGGAGGCATCGGTTCGTTCATTTTCGGTACGGCTAACCGCTTGCTGATCCCTCTGGGTCTGCATCACGTATTAAACTCCATCGCCTGGTTCCAGATCGGCGATTACACGAATGCCGCGGGCGAAGTCGTTCACGGCGACCTGTGGCGTTTCTTTGCGGGAGACCCGACGGCAGGCATGTTCATGTCCGGTTTCTTCCCGATCATGATGTTTGCGATGCCGGCTGCGGCGCTGGCCTTTATGCATACCGCCAAGCCGTCCAAACGCAAGCTCGTCGGCTCCATCTTTATCGGTTCGGCAGTGGCGTCGTTCCTGACGGGGATCACCGAACCGCTTGAATTCGCGTTCATGTTCATTGCTCCGGTACTGTATGTAGTTCATGCGATTTTGACAGGTCTTTCCGGATTGATCATGTATGTCCTGGATGTGCATTTGGGCTTCTCGTTCTCGGCGGGCCTGATCGACTACCTGGTGAATCTGAAGCTGTCTACCAATGCTTGGCTGCTTCTGCCGGTCGGCTTGGCTTTCGGAGTCGTTTACTATCTGCTGTTCAGAATCCTCATTGTCAAACTGAACTTGAAAACGCCTGGACGCGAGGAAGACGACGACATGGATACGGTTTCTGACGATGGCGATACAGCTGCCCCGGCTCTATCCGGCGCGGCATCCAATGAGTCCAAAGCGGCCAAGGTTTTGCAAAACATCGGCGGTGCGGATAATATTACCAGCATCGATGCTTGTATCACGCGTCTGCGCCTCGTCGTTAAAGACGAGAAGGCCGTTAAGGATTCGGAGTTGAAAAAATTAGGCGCATCCGGTGTCATGCGTCTGGGTCAAGGCGCGGTTCAGGTCGTATTCGGACCGCAGGCGGAATCCATTAAAGACGAAATCAAAAAAATGATGTAAATGTGGCGGCAGCTGCTGCTAACGAGAGAAACCCTGTGCTATTCCAAGCACAGGGTTTCTTTTTTTTGCACAGGTTCATTATCGGTTCAGGCTTTTACGTTGTCCCCAATACCGGATGTTGACATTGATATCAAGCTCAAGCGGCGTTTCGTCGTAGATTTCCTTTTTCTGTTCCGCTAATTTCTTCCAAAGCTTGGGGTCTGTTCGGTACAATTGGAGACATAGTTCATAAGGATCCGCGTGGATCAATGCTGCTTTATGAAAGGTGTTCTGCAATTCCTTACGCAGGGTATCTTCCGTTAATCGCTTCATTTCCTTAATCCCCACCTGCTTGTATATATTCTGTACCGTGCCAATGACGTTCAGCTTGATTCGATACGAAGCATCGTTTGGCTTCCGGATGACTTCGATGGTAGATTGGGGCTTCTCCAGCCGAATGCTCCCGACTGCTTCACCGTCCGCCCGAACGACGACGGCAGCGTGAGTATTATTCGATGCTAACCATCGGGTCCCCAGCAGATCGGATCGTGGGAGCCAGCCCATCAATTCTTTGTTCTTGATCAGAAATCCGCCGTTCACTTCCAATATCGGATGCTGCTTCAGATTTTCCGACCAGTTCTGCGTCGAAATATGAAGGGAGGGAAGTAGAACGGTTGCAGCTTTTTCCCGATAGAGACGAATAAAGTTCACGAATTGGATCGGACGTATAAACGAGAATTGGACATAGCTTTCCCTGGGTTCATGAAGCAGCGAGTGCAGGGGGGAGAGCTGAAAGAACGGCGACACCGTAAAGAGATCCTCCATCTTATCCTTGGTCCCGTATATCCATTTCGTATACCGGATTTCCTGCGAGCGGTTGGTCAGGTCGAATACTTGAGACAACTGCTTAGGTTTTAACACGGCTTCCGTAAGCACCAAAGCCGTCACATGACCCCAGGAGACCCGCTGCTGACTCGACGTGTACAGATCAACGAGGGCTTCAGTCAACGTGGTGCCGGTTCCACGGCCAACCCAGATAGGCGCTTTCTCCGTCTGTTTGTTGGATTCTTGTTTGGCAATCGTGGCAAAGTCAAGCATCTGCACGTATATGATATATTTCTCGTCCTTGTAATCCACGCCCAAAGCCGTGATATAGTTGATATCCTGGACTTCATTGTTGTCCCAGCAGCCTGAGAGCAGCAGAGATGTCAGGCATACGAGTATCCATACCCGCTTCATAACGCGCCGCCCTTTTTCCGTTTCCCCGGAAATCGCAAGAGATTGCCCAGGATTTTAGATATGGAGAAGGGCGAGAAAGGGGCAAGGTACGGCTGCCCGAACGGATTATGGTTGGCTGCATATTGAACGATCATGAAGACCGATATGAAGAAACCGAATAACCCGAACATCGAGGACAGGGTAAGGACAAAGAAACGCAAGATCGTTTGGCTGACAACAAAATCCTGATTGGAGTGGGTAGACCCCGCCACAAAGGATAGGGCGCCGATGACGGTCATCGTCGGCGAGAAAAAACCGCCCCGAATAGCTGCGTCGCCGATAATGATACCGGAAACCACCGTAATGGTCGACGCGATCGGAGAAGGCATCTGCATGCCGGCCTCCCGCAGCAGAGTGAGGAGAAACAGGATAATCAGCATCTCAAACCCGGTCGGGATCGGAAGGCCGAGCCTGGTATTCGCAACCGTTGCCAGCAGCGGAAAAGGGATTTGATCCTGGTGAAAGGCTAATAGCGTTATATAGAAGCCGGGAAGGAAAATGGAAATCAGGAACCCGAACATTCTCAGAATTCTCCAGGGCATCACGAAATAGAACGGCATTTGGGGGTCTTCGGCAGCGAACAGCAGCTGCATGAAGCTCGCAGGCGCGATCAATAGGACGGGACTTCCCTGCATAATAATGACCAAACGGCCGCGGGTCAGAGAGTCGTATGCCAGGTCCGTCCGCCCCGTGTAGTCAAACATGGGAAGCACGCTGTACCTGTACGGAGTCAGATGCTCCGCAAGCTCGCCGATCCCTACGGGAGGATCCCCGGCGTAATGGTTTAGCTTGTCCACGATGGCCGTGACGGTCTCCGGTATGACCTTGTCCTTTAAATACATGATGCCGACGGTGGTTTTGCTTTTGTCTCCAAGCTTAAAGGAGGAATAGACAAGTCCCGGTGATTTCAGCCTTTTGCGGATAAGTGCTACATTGATATCCAATTCCTCGACAAACCCGTCGCGGGGTCCTTTGACCGAGGTTTCCGTGGCGCTTTCTTCCGGCGTTCGGCCGATGGTTTTGCCGGCGCTGTACGAATACAGCTTATCGTCCTTGGGAAAATACAGGGCAACGTAGCCGGAATAAACAATGTCATCGACGGACTCCAAATCGGCATCGGCGACATCCAGCGTAAGATAATATTCAAGGCTGGTCGGGTCAAACGGATGCTTTTGCGAAACGGAAGTATTCCATTCCTTGCTGATGACAGGCAAAAAGACCTCGGACAACACTTTCGAATCGCACATCATCGGGCTGTAAACCATAATCGCCCAAGGCTCTTCATCCATTCCCGGGTAGGACGTTATATAGACGTCATCGGAATCGGCATAACGATCGCGCAATTGCTGTTCGGTCATGTTCATTGCGGCGTTTCTCCTTTCGTGGAACTGGCATCCTGCGGCTCCTGCTGATTCGGTTTGCGGATCAGGAAGAATAACAGGAGGCTTAGGATGGTGATATAAACGGCGGATGCGGGCAAGAAATAGTCGGCCATGGCATAATACATTTTCAAATTGCTGATCGGTGAGGCGCACAGTATGATGAGCAGCGTGGTGACGGCTAATACGCCAACGCTCTGTCTGGACTTGGGAAGAAGGGTTTCGCAGAGCAAAAAAATCGAAATGGAAATGGAGATATAAGCTCCGCTAAGCCACTGGAAGATGGATAAAAAATCGACGTGTTCCACGAATTTGCCCAGCTTCACGAGACGCCATTGCTCATAGGCGGGGTACCGCTGAAGCTTCATTTCTTCCGGACCAAATTCGGCAATGCCGCCGATCGTGGGTCCAAACGTGAGGAAGATGAGAACCAGATGGATGAGCAGGATCGTAAGAAAACCGGGTTTTTTCTGCAGGTGAGGTCGCAGAAACAAGATCAGGATAAATTGGGACAGCCCTCCGAGCATGATAGGAACTCCGCTGAGAACCGGCATGAAGCCGTCCTCAAGGACAGGCAGCAAGTAACTGTAATTTTTCACTTTCAGATTGGACACGGATACGAATATGCCCAGCAAGACGACGCAAGGCAGCAAGATGCCGGCGGCAACGCCGATGGTTTTGATCCCGTGGTTAATGCTGATAAGGCATAGCATCATGAGCACGAATGCGGTGGCAACGACAGGGGTTTGGATCATGTAGGTCGATTTCGTCCAATCGATGACTTCCTTCAAGGTATAGAAGGCAAAAGCGAAGAAATACAAGCCGGACATGCCCATCGCAACGATGCGAACCGCCCTGCCGCTGCTTTCGTCCAACGCTTGCTTGATCGAACGGGAGCCGACTTTTTTGATGATTCCATAAATAAGCAGAATCCAGGGCATGAATAACACGGCCGACACGAGAATGGTGATCCAAGCATCCCGTCCGGACTTCTCCAGAAGCACAGGGATGATCATGACATGATTGGTCAAACCTGCCGTGAGCATCATAATCATAAACGCCTGATTCGTTGGAATACCGCGAGCTAATGACATGTGTGTGTGATCCCCCAATTCTGCTTTCTTCCGTTTATACTTCTCGGGGAACAGCCAAAATATGCGAGAGCATCCAGCCTCGGGCTGCATGAACCGTTTGCTCGTTTTTTCATCATGAACTTAAAAGGCATTTTTAGGCTCGGCGGCATGGTACATAAATCACGGAGAATCCCTTCATAATAAGGAAAGTTTTGATCGAACACATCACGATATCCGGAGGACATAACCGTGAACAGAGGAGCGAAAACGGAGGCAGGGGAAGCAAAAGGGAATCTGAAGTGGTGGCAGCTATCGCTGCTGGGAGTCGCATCAACGATCGGCACGGGGTATTTTCTCGGATCCGCGCTGGGTATCCGGCTTGGGGGACCGGCTTTTCTTCTTTCTATTATATTGGCGGCGACGGCCACCTACTTCGTGTTTGATGTGCTGGCGCGAATGACGGCGGAGGATCCGCAAAAAGGCTCGTTCCGAACCTACGCCAAAAAAGCCTACGGCCGGTGGGCAGGCTTCTCAACAGGGTGGATGTACTGGTGCTCCGAAGTGTTGATCATGGGAAGCCAGATGACGGCGCTGGCGATATTCTCCCGCTTTTGGTTTCCTGGCGTTCCGATGTGGATATTCGCATCAGGTTATGCCGTATTGGGGCTTTTTGTCATATGGATCGGCACCAAGGGCTTCGACCGCCTGGAGAATGTGCTGGCTGTTATTAAGGTCGCGGCCATCGTCATGTTTCTTGTCATTGCCGCCGCCGCTTGGATGGGATGGTTGAAAGGCGGGAATAAGCCCCATGTTCCGGGCAGCATGAACGCCTTATTCCCGACGGGCGGTAAAGGCGTATGGTCGTCCTTGATCTTTGCGTTTTATGCTTTCGGCGGAATTGAAGTCATGGGAGTGATGGCCGTCCGCTTGAAGAATCCGAAGGAAGCGCCGAAATCGGGCAAGGTGATGATTCTCCTGCTGTCCGTCGTATATGTACTGTCTATTGGCATGGCCGTGATGATGGTAGCCTGGAATCGATTCTCCACGACGAAAAGCCCCTTCGTTGTGGCGCTTAGCTCGTATCAGCTGCCTTTTATCCCCCATATATTCAATGCGGTCTTAATCATTGCCGGATTCTCGACGATGGTTGCCTCGCTGTATGCCGTAACCACGATGCTGGTCACGTTATCCGAGGATAAGGATGCGCCCAAGCTGTTTTCCAGAAAAATGTTTAAGCGCGATACGCCCATCTTCTCCCTTTCCCTAACCGCCGCCGGGTTGATTGTATCCATCGTGCTGTCTCTGCTCATGCCCGGCAAGATTTACGAGTATCCACCAATGCCGAACAGCCAAGCATGCCAGAACCCTTTCTTGATCCCCTTATCAAGCTGCGCCGCATTAATCGGACCAACGGGGGCTGATAGGGAAAGGCCAAGGATCATGTAGCTAATTAGAATACTCATCAACTTCCACCTCTCGTCTGGAACATGGATACCACAGCTTGTACCTGCTTGCTCGTACATTGTATTCGGCAGGCGGACAAACTAAAACTGGATTGGGAATTTTTTCTGCCTTAAAAGAAGACGTGAAAAACCGCGCAGCTCCCTGCGCGGTTTTATTTGATTTCGTTTATTTGGTAGGATATAGATGAATGTCAGATGGCTGGTATTGCAGCATTACATAACCATAAGAAGAGGTGCATCCCAATGAGTCGCCCATATCGGATTACGGTATTGTCAGACACCCATATGCCCAAAAAGGCGAAGGAACTGCCAGACCCGCTGCTTGAAGATTTACGGCAATCGGAGCTTATTGTTCATGCCGGAGACTGGTCCGATTGGGAGCTCTACGAGCTGTTAAGTCAATATGCTCCCGTGGAGGGCGTGGCCGGGAATGTGGATGACACGCGGATCGTGGAACGCTTTGGGTATAAAAGACTGGTTGAAATCGAAGGCAAGCGCATCGGGATTGTGCACGGACACGGTCAAGGCGGAACGACGCCATCACGAGCCAGAAAAGCTTTTGCAGATACGGAGGTGGACTGCATCTTGTTCGGCCACTCCCATATTCCCTTTAAAGAAGATGTACAGGGGTTCCTGCTGTTCAATCCCGGTTCCGCTACGGATAAAAGGCGGCAGCCCCGTTATTCGCATGGAAGGGTCGAGATCCTGGACGGTAACCTGGAAGCCTATCATGTTTTTTATGATCGGAAGTGAACGAAATCAAGGCATTGGTAAAATCAGTATGGGGCTGCCTGCTTTTGAAATCACCCGTATCAGGTTAATTAATAGAAGTCCCCGATATGGTAAATCATGTGGATGTGAGGATTGTTATGTCAAAGGAAGATAAACAAAAAGATGTAATTCAGGTAGGTTTGTCCGGGTGGGGGGATCATGACAAGCTGTACGACGAAGGGGCAAGGCCTGCAGATAAGCTGGAAATGTACAGCAGGCATTTTCCCATCGTGGAGATGGACAATTCGTTCTATGCCATACCCTCGCCGGAACAAATGACAAAATGGGCGGCAGCCGTCCCGGACCATTTCGGTTTTATTGTAAAGGCCTATCAGGGCATGACAGGACATGCCCGCGGACAGGGCAAGGACAGATATCCCAGCGTAAAAGCGATGTTCGATCATTTGCTTGCATCGGTCGAAGAATTGCGAGCGGCGGACAAATTAAGGACCGTGCTATTCCAATACCCGCCATGGTTTGGTTGCGAACGCAAGCATGTGGACACGCTGAAGCGTACGCGGGAATGGATGAAGGACGTTCCGGTAGCCTTGGAGTTTCGCCATCAGAGCTGGTATGCGCCGGAGTTTCGCGAGAAGACCCTCGAATTTATGCGGAGCGAGGGCTGGATCCACAGCATAGCCGACGAGCCGCAAGCCGGTATCGGATCGGTGCCGGTCGTGCTTGAGACATCGGGCACGGAGGCCGTGATGATCCGGATGCACGGACGAAACGCCGATGGGTGGCATTCCAGCGGTCAGCCCAACTGGCGAGAGGTCCGGTATTTGTACCGTTACAGTCCGGAAGAATTGGAACAGCTGAGAGGATGGATAGAGCAATTGCTAAAGAAAGCGAAGCAGTGCTGGATTATCTTCAACAACAATTCGGGAGGCGATGCTTCCGACAACGCCAAACAGCTTCTTCAACTGCTGGGGATGGACACCGGCCCCGAGCCGCTGCGGCAGATGGATTGGCTGGAAGAGGATATTTTTTCCGAATAAATGGGTTTAAATGGAACCCCATACAGGGAACTGGTGAACGAGCGGACAAATCGTCAAAAAATTGACGCAAATTCATCTGTTTCTGAGATCATTATTATATATAAAGGGTATTTTCGGTATTGAGGCCAAGTGTATTATAATGTAATCGTAAGAAAACGTTTATTTAATGTAAAATGTAGTATGCAAAATGTAAAATTAGAAATTCCGTCCTTGAGCAATCAAAATAATCTGACGGAGGGAGTCAGCGATGAAGACCCTTGACAGAATGACAGAGGGACCATGGCAGAAATATCACGGTCCGAACTTGGGGTACATTCAAGATCAGTATGAGAAGTTTTTGCAAGACCCGCAATCTGTGGAGCCAGGATACCGCGAGCTGTTCGCAAGCTGGGGACCGCCTCCATCTTTGGAAAACAATGAAAAGAAAGCGGATTCGCAGGGACAGGGTGTAAGCTACGACCCGCAATTGATGAAAAAAGGGGTAGCTGCCGGCAAACTGGTGTGGAACATTAGAACCTACGGTCATCTGGCCGCAGACATTGATCCGATTGGAATCGGAAACGAAGCCGACACGCGTCTGCTTCAACCGGAAAGCTACCAACTCAGCCAAGCGGATTTGGCCGCCCTGCCTGCAGAGATCGTCTGGGAGGAGGCTCCTGGCGATATCAAGAACGGCTTAGAGGCAATCCAGCGGCTGTTGCAACTATATACAGGCTCCATTGCCTATGAATTTAGCCACGTCCACGATGAAGAAGAACGCAAGTGGCTCAACCAGCAGGCCGAATCAGGCCGCTACTTGTCCGACATGAGCGTTGAAGAGCGCAGGGGATTGTTGAAGAAGCTGCTCGAAGCCGAGCAGTTCGAGGAATTCCTGCATCGCACGTTCGTAGGCGCGAAGCGCTTCTCGGTTGAGGGCAATGAGGCACTCGTGCCGCTGCTCGACGAGATCGTTCGCCAAATGGCCGAAGCGGATGTCAACTCCATTCTCGTGGGTATGGCGCACCGCGGACGTTTGAACGTTCTGGCTCATGTGCTGGGCAAGGATTACGGCAAGATTTTCTCGGAGTTCATGCACTCGCCGAATAAACATTTGGTGCCGTCCGAAGGCTCCATGGGCATCAACTATGGCTGGACGGGCGACGTAAAGTACCATTTGGGCGCGGACCGTTACCTGAAGAAGGATGAAGCCCGGCAGGTTCGGATCACGCTTGCGAACAACCCGAGTCACCTGGAATACGTCAATCCGGTAGTAGAGGGCTTTGCTCGTGCCGCCCAGGAGGATCGCAGCGAAGCGGGTTATCCGAAGCAGGATGTGAACAAAGCGCTGAGCATTCAGATTCATGGCGATTCCGCGTTCCCTGGCGAAGGCATCGTGCCGGAAACCTTGAACTTCAATAAATTGCCGGCGTTCCGTACGGGCGGATCGATTCACATCATCGTGAACAACCGCATCGGATTCACGACGGAAGGCAAGGATTCCAGATCGACCCATTATGCGAGCGATTTGGCAAAAGGTTATGAGATTCCGATTATCCACGTGAACGCGGATGATCCGGAAGCGTGTATCGCAGTGGCCCGTCTTGCCAGCGATTACCGCAACAAGTTCAAGAAGAGCATTCTGATCGATCTTGTCGGCTACCGGAAATATGGCCACAACGAGACGGACGATCCGGAAACGACCCAGCCGCTGATCTACCAGAAGGTGAAGAACCATCCAACCGTCAGCACGATTTATATGAAGAAACTGGTGGATGGAAACATTCTGACCCAAGAACAAGTGGACGGTTTGAAGAACGGCGTCGTGGAGGTCTTGAAGAACTCTTACGAGAACGTGAAGACGAAGGATCCGGTTGATCAGATTCTGCTCGGACTGAACCCTACGGACGGCAAATCCAAGACGGAAGCCGCGACGAATGTATCTGCAGAGGTGCTGCGCGGCATTAACCGCGAGCTCCTGCAGTGGCCTGAAGGCTTTACGGTATATCCAAAGCTTCAACGCATCCTCGAGCGGCGCAGCAATTCGCTTGACGAGGGCGAGAAGGTGGACTGGGGTCATGCCGAAACGCTGGCCTTCGCTACGATTCTCGCTGACGGCAAGCCGATCCGGATCACGGGACAGGATGCCGAACGTGCAACGTTTGCCCATCGAAACCTGGTGCTTCACGATGCGGTTAATGGAGAAACCTTCTGCCCGCTGCACCGGCTGCCGCAAGCCAAGGCATCGTTCGCGATCCATAACAGCCCGCTGACCGAAGCTGCGGTCGTTGGATTTGAATATGGCTACAATGTGTACTCTCCCGAGACTTTGGTGATCTGGGAAGCGCAGTACGGCGATTTCGTCAACTGTGCACAGGTGATCATCGACCAGTTCATTACGGCCGGACGTTCGAAGTGGAGACAGAAGTCCAGCTTGGTGATGCTGCTTCCTCACGGCTATGAAGGAAACGGTCCAGAGCACTCCAGCGCCAGATTGGAACGGTTCCTCCAGCTGAGCGGCGAGGATAACTGGACGGTTGCGAATCTGACTTCGGCCGCCCAATATTTCCACCTGCTGCGCAAACAGGCTTCCCTAACCAACACGGACGATGCCAAGCCGCTGGTGGTTATGGCTCCGAAGAGCTTGATCCGTAACCCGCGTGTCGCGTCGCCTGTGAACGCGTTTAGCGAAGGCGGTTTCCAGAAGGTAATGGAACAGCCGGGTCTAGGTCAAACACCTAAGAAGGTGGAACGCCTTGTATTGTGCTCGGGGAAAATCGCGATCGACTTGGAAGACGCGCTGGATAAGCAGAAGGGTGAGGACCAATCCTGGATCCACATTCTTCGTGTGGAACAGCTGTATCCTTTCCCTAAAGAAGAAATTTCCCGTGTGATGCAGAAGTATCCGAACCTGAAAGAGATTCTGTGGGTTCAGGAAGAGCCTCAGAACATGGGCGGCTGGAGCTTCATGGAGCCGAGAATTCGTGAAATTGCACCTAAAGGCACAGAGGTCCGTTACAGCGGACGTCCTGAGCGTTCGAGCCCTGCTAGCGGATATCAGGATGTTCATGCTTATGAGCAACAGACCATCATTTCTTTTGCCCTTAATCGTAAAACTATAAATCAAGAGATCTCATTGGGGAGGTAGCGGCTGTGAGCGAAATTACTGTACCAGCTATGGGCGAATCCATCACCGAAGGAACGATATTCAAATGGCACGTAAAAGAAGGGGATAGCGTCAACATCGGTGATGTGCTGCTCGAGTTAGAAACGGATAAGGTTAATCTTGAAATTAGCGCAGAGTCTGAAGGCGTTGTGGAAAAAATCCTTCGTCAAGAAGGGGAGAACGTAACGATCGGCGAAGTGATCGGTCAAATTTCTCCGCAGGAAGGCGTTCCAAGCGCATCGGCGCCGAAGGCGGCTGAAGCTCCAGCCTCCGTGCAAACGGAAGCTGCTTCGGCACCCGCCGCAGAAGCACCGAAACCGCAAGCTCCGGTACCGGCTCAGAACGAGGAAGGAGCAGGTCTGACTGCATCGCCATCCGCACGCAAACTGGCTCGTGAACGCGGGATTGATCTGGACCAGGTACAGGGCCGCGACCCGATCGGTCGGATTTACCATGATGATGTGAAGAATCATAACGAAGCTAAGCCGTCTGCGGCACCTAGCAAGCCGGCAGCACAAGCACCTGCTGCCGAGTATGGCAAACCGGTTGAACGTACCCGCATGTCCCGCCGTCGTCAAACGATTGCGAATCGTTTGGTCGAAGCGCAGCATACGGCTGCCATGCTGACGACCTTCAATGAGGTGGATATGACTGCGATCCTGGACGTGCGCAAGCGTCGTAAGCAAGCATTCCAAGAGAAGCATGACGTAGGGCTCGGTTTCATGTCCTTCTTCACCAAAGCGGTTGTGGGTGCGTTGAAGAGATTCCCGCATCTGAACGCCGAGATCGACGGCGACGATATCGTCGTGAAGAAATTCTATGATATCGGTATTGCGGTATCCGCCAAAGAAGGGCTTGTCGTTCCGGTCGTTCGCGATGCCGATCGTCTTGGTTTTGCCGAGATTGAGAAGGAAATCGGCAATCTGGCTGCCAAAGCCCGCAATAACGCGCTGTCCTTGTCTGAGCTGCAAGGCGGTACGTTTACGATTACGAATGGCGGCGTCTTCGGCTCGCTGTTGTCTACGCCGATCCTGAATACGCCTCAGGTGGGTATCCTCGGCATGCACAAAATCCAGCTTCGCCCGGTAGCGATTGATGCTGAACGCATGGAAAATCGTCCGATGATGTACATCGCATTGTCTTACGATCATCGGATCGTTGACGGTTCCGAGGCGGTTCGCTTCCTTGTAACCGTGAAAGAGCTCCTCGAAGATCCGGAGTCGCTGCTTCTGGAAGGATAATCATCCAAGCCAAAGAGACTCACCTATATAAGAAGGCCGCATGGCAGTGTCCATGCGGCCTTTCTTATTGCGCGATTAGGATTTAGATTGATTTTTATCGTCTGGATCGGGAAGATCCCGGGGATTCCAATTCTCAGCCTGAGGCTCCACATCCTGATGCTTCTTCACCTTGTCGCGTTGTTCCTGGGAGTCGTTCTCCGTGTCCTGATGATTGCGTACTTCTTCGCTGTTCGGTTGATTCATGGGAATACCTCCTTCAGTCAATGTAATACATACATACCCGGTATGGCAAAAGACAAACAGGCTGCAAACGGCGAGTCATTTGATTTTCATCAGGGTTGAAGTTAACATGGTAACTGAAAGCATCACTACATAGGACATGAAATGATAGATATACGAGAGGAGAGATCGGATTTTATGGCGAATCCATCACAGCGCACACTGCTGTTTACAGGTGCGTATGCGGAAGATCATCAAAGCGGGGTATGTGTTTATGAATTTAACGAGGACAGCGGCGAGCTGAAGCTGCTTGATGAAGTATCCGGCATTAAAAATCCCACTTTCTTGAACGTCGATCCGGATAACGGACGTTTGTATGCCATCGGCGAAATTGCAGATCAAGGCGGCAAAGCAGCCGAGGTCATCAGCTTTGAAATTGACCCGGAGGCCGGCAAACTGTCCGAATTGAATCGTACCCGCAGTGTCAGCAGCTCCACTTGCCACATTCAGCGTGATGAATCGAGCAAGTATCTGATTGTTTCGAGTTATCATGGAGGCCTGGTAGGTCTTCATTCGATCGATGAGAATGGACAAGCCGGCAAACTGCTGGATGAGAAGAAACATACGGATCTCGTGACAGTGCGTGATGATCAGCAATCCAGGGCGCACTCGGCATTTTACAGTCCGGATGGTCAATATGTGTTCGTACAGGACTTGGGATTGGACAAGATTCTTGCATATACGATAAATGAGAATAAGCAAGAGCTGAGCTTTCACGGCGAAACCCAGCTGGACGCGGGCGTAGGGCCCCGTCATTTGGCTTTCCATCCCAGCGGTTCCTATGCTTATGTCATCAACGAGCTGAATTCCAGTGTCACGGTGCTTCGCTACGATCAAGAAGCGGGACGTTTAGAGGTGCTGGAAACGGTATCGACACTGCCTGCGGATTTTGACGGGGAGAGCTATTGTGCCGAAATCGCCGTGTCCCCGGATGGCAAAACGGTATACGGATCGAACCGCGGACACGACAGCATTGTAGTATTTAACGTGCATGAAGATACCGGTCGTTTAAGCCCGGTGCAATATATTTCGACGGAGGGCGGCCATCCGCGTCATTTTACGCTCATGCCGAGGGGGAAATTCCTCATCGTTGCCAATCGGGACGGGAATAACCTGGTATTGTTTAACGTGAATCCGGAAGACGGCAAGCTTGACTTTACCGGGTATACGGTTTCGCAATCCAAGCCGGTATGCGTTAAACCTGCGGTATTCCAACGATAGGCCTGGAAGACTTGATCCTCTCATAGGAAATGAATGCAAAGAGATCGTTCTTACGGCTCGTGTGGTAAGGTGTTACCATGAGGCGGGGGACGATTTCTTTTTTTCATCGGGTTAGGCATTACCGCTGGGATATGATTGCTTGCTGCTTGCTGCTTGCTGCACGGCAGGCTCGGATTGCCAAGATTCAGATACGGACTCGTTGGGTTATCTATAATCATGAAAACTTAAACGAGGAGGTTGTGGCAATGACAACAAATCAACGTTTGGATGGTAAAGTAGCCATCGTTACCGGTGCTGGTTCCGGAATCGGCCGGGCCGCAGCCCTTCTTATGGCAGAGCAAGGAGCTAAACTCCTGTTGATCGACATCGATCGTGAACGCGTAGAGAAAGTGAAGAAGACCATAGAAGATGGCGGGGGCGAAGTGCTCACGGGCAACTGCGATATTTCCAAAGCGGAATCGCTGAAGGATTGCTTCAGTCAAGCCGCCGAGCAGTGGGGAAAGATTGATATCGTATTTGCGAATGCCGGTATTAATGGGACCAAAGCTCCGATCGAGATCATGGAGCTGGATGAATGGGATGCTACCATTAACACGAATTTGAGAGGAACGTTTGCTACGGTAAAATACGCGATTCCTTACTTAAAGGATCATGGCGGCAGCATCATCATTACGAGCTCCATTAACGGAAACCGGGTATTTACCGGGTTTGGTTTCTCCGCATACAGCACCACGAAGGCGGGACAGGTGGCCTTCATGAAGATGGCGGCGCTGGAGCTCGCCCGTTACAAAATCCGGGTGAACGCTATTTGCCCAGGTGCGATTGCAACGAATATTGATGAGAGCACCATTGCGAAGCCGGAGCTGGACGAGGTGACGATTCCGATTGAATACCCTGAGGGAGACCAGCCTTTGGCGGACGGACCGGGACAGCCATCACAGGTTGCTCAGCTCGTAGCCTTTCTGGCATCGGATGATGCTTCCCATATTACCGGTACGGAAATTTATATCGATGGTGCGGAATCCCTCATCCATTGATCAAACCCTACGATCGATTTGACAAATCCGGGCGTTTTCCTCATAATGAATGAACGAATTGTCAAATGAATAGTGGTGATAAAGATGGGGATGGGGATTGTTGTTGTGGAAATATGCGACAGCAACTTGATGAGTGCTTTGGAACTTGAGCATCTTGAGGAATTGTATCCCGAAATCGCTGTCCTGCGGGCGGATTGCATGAATCTTTGCGGTCTATGCAAGCTGCGGCCATATGCACTGGTGAATGGTAAACGTGTATTCGCGGCAACGACGGAAGAATGCGTCGAGAAGATCAAAGCTGCTATCGAAGCTGAATTGGCTGTTTTCCACGATATTTAATACGTCTGAATGCAGACGAGAACGTATAGTAAAAGGGCAAGGCGCGAATGATTCGCGCCTTGCCCTTTCGTTTGGTTATTGATACATGCCTTGATTGGATTAGGAAGCATTGTGGCTTGCAGCAACAATTTCTTCGCACTCCGCGGAGCAGCAGCCATGATGAAGCTCCTCACACTCTTCGCAGCACACATGCTGCAGGTGGCAGGCGTCATTGTCGCAGTTGATGTACCGATCTTCGGGCTTTCCGCAATGATGGCATTTGCCCACGATAACATCCTCGTCCGTTTGATTGATCGGAACGGAAATGCGCTCATCAAATACATAACATTTTCCGTCGAAGAGACGGCCCTGTACTTCAGGATCTTTCCCGTAGGTGACAATGCCGCCCTCAAGCTGAGCAACGTCTTTGAAGCCTTCCTTGAGCATAAAGCCGGTCAGCTTCTCGCAGCGGATGCCCCCTGTGCAGTAAGTCAGGATGGTTTTATCCTTGTGCTCGCTCAGGTTCTCGCGAATCCATTCCGGAAACTCCCGGAAGGATTGGACCTCTGGTCTTATCGCATTGCGGAAATGACCGATGTCGTACTCATAATCATTCCGTCCGTCGATGACGATGACATCATCGCGCTGCAAGTGTTCAAAGAATTCCTGGGGCGATAGGCGTTTTCCGCTGACCACGTTAGGGTCGAGTTCATCCTCGACACGGAACGTAACGAGTTCTTCGCGGTGACGGACGAACATCTTTTTGAAGGCATGCCCTTCGGATGGGTCAATCTTAAACACCATATCCGCAAATAGCGGATTGGCGTGCATATCCTGCATATATTGCTCAGTCTGTTCAACCGTACCGGATACCGTGCCATTGATGCCTTCGGAGGCAACCAGGATGCGTCCTTTAAGCCCGAGATCTTTGCAGTATTGCAGATGCTCGTCTTTGAACGCTTCAGGGTCCGGGATTTGAACAAATTTATAATAGAGAAGGATCTGATAGTTCTGTTGCTCTGACATGATTTAATCACCTGTTCTTTTTAAGATTCAGCCATACGTATACCTATAGAATTGTAGTGAATTCATTCCACATAGTCAACTTAAATGTATAGAAAGTTTGCCATGATATGTGAATTTAAGGGGTTTCACGAATGCTTGAAAGCGGTTATGATGAAGGGGTGAGCAGGTGAACACTTTCATTATTGGAGGCGTTGAACAGCATGGTACATATCGAGCAAAATGCACTCGTATTGTTTCAAGGCGACAGCATCACCGATTGCGGGCGAAATTACGAGGAGTCGGACAGTTTGGGGCATGGATACGCGCTGATGGCTGCTGCCCGTCTTGGTATGGAGCTGCCTTTGAAAAGGCTGCGTTTTGTAAACCGGGGAATCAGCGGCAACCGGGTCGTCGATCTGCGGGGGCGCTGGGAGGAAGATTGCATCGATCTGGATCCGACATGGGTATCCATCCTGGTCGGCATCAATGAAACCGGCAGGAGGTTTAATCGCGGCGAAACCACGTCCGTGGAAGCTTATTATGAAGGCTACAGGGAGCTGCTAATCCAAACCCGCGAGTTGACCGGCGCGAGTTTCATTCTCATGGAGCCCTTCCTGCTGCCCGTTACGGAAGCGAAGAAGGAATGGCGAGAAGATCTGGACCCAAAAATTCAGGCCGTTCGCGAATTGTCGCGCGAATTTGAAACCTTGTACGTTCCGCTCGACGGCATATTCGCTGCAGCCAGCGCCAAGATTGAGATGAGTTATTGGGCGCCTGATGGCGTGCATCCATCGCCGGCAGGGCATGCTCTTATGGCAGATGCTTGGCTTGCGACCATGCAGGGCCGTTCCATTCTGTAGAGGTTATTTTAAGATTTTTTCTACTATATAAATATGGTTTCGTTATACTGGCATCCCCGGAGACGTATGACATCCGGGGATGTTCTTTATGGAAAGCATCCTCCCTTAGAAAATCTTGATTGACGAATACAATTGGGTACATATAAAATGTTCATAATAGACCGTTGTTCAATAGGAACGACTTATTTTTTGACTTTAATGCTTTCGTCTATGAAAGCGGGGAAGCGTTGTCGCTTTATGTAGAAAATTATTGAAGCGGTTAATAAAAGAGAGGGGATTCATGATGAAGAGAAAAATGTGGTTATCACTTACACTCTCCGCGCTGCTGGTTACGGCAGTAGGCTGCGGGGACAAGCCGGAAGGCGGCGGTACGACTCAAACGGGCAGCGGCGGAGATGCCGAGAAGAAATCCTACAGCATCGCGATTTCGCAGATCGTTGAGCATCCATCCTTGGATGCAACGCGGGAAGGCATTCTGGCGGCTTTGAAGGAAGCCGGAATTTCCGAGGAAGACAATACGCTGAAGATTGATTACAACAATGCACAAGGTGACCCGGCGAACAACCTCTCGATCGGACAGAAGTTGAAGGATACGAAAGCGGATCTGGTGATTGCAATTGCAACTGATTCGGCACAGGCTGTGGCGCAGAACGTGAAGGAGAAGCCGGTCTTGTTCGCAGCTGTAACAGATCCGCTCGATGCGAAGCTGGTCAGCGATTTGAAGAAACCCGGGGGCAACATCACCGGGGCATCTGACACGAACCCGGAAGCAACCAAACAATTGATGAATTTTGTAAATACTCATTTTCCAAATGTTAAGAGGATTGGTTTGGTCTTAGATGAAGGAGAAGCAAATGCGGTTGTTATGGCCAACACGGCAGAAGAGGTGCTTTCGGAGCATGGAATCGAGCTTGTGAAAGCTTCCGTTACCAATACTTCGGAAGTGAAGCAAGCAGCGGAATCGCTAGTCGGTAAAGTCGATGCCTTTTATATCACGCTGGATAATACCGTGGTAAGTGGAGTCGAGACAATTATTCAGACAGCACAAAAAAACAAAATACCGTTCTTTTCCAGTGACCGTGATACGGTGGAGAAGGGAGCTTTTGCAACGGTTGGATTCAAGTACTACGATCATGGATATCAAGTCGGCCAGATGGCCGTAGAGATACTGAAAAACGGCAAGAACCCGGGGGACATGGAAATCACGAAGCCGGATAAGCTGGATCTGATCCTGAACACGAAGGTTGCGGCTGAATATGGAATTGAAGTGACCGACGCCATGAAACAGGAAGTCAAGGACCCGGACAACAACATCATCGAGTAACGGTAAGGCGCGGAGATAACAGCCCGCGCCTTACTTCTTAATCCTTAAGGAGGTCATGACATGCTGGAATTCGTGATGAGGCTGGATGGTCCGATTGAATTGGGGCTGCTGTATGCGCTGATGGCACTTGGCGTGTATATTACGTTCCGGATTCTGGATTTTCCGGATCTGACGGTGGATGGAAGTTTTACGACAGGCGCGGCGATTGCGGCGATTCTGATTACCAACGGTGTGAATCCATGGCTTGCCACGCTGGCCGCATTTGCCGGAGGTATGTTAGCCGGTATCTGTACAGGCCTGCTGCACACCAAGGGTAAAATCAACGGTTTGCTCTCGGGTATTATTATGATGATTGCGCTGTACTCGATTAATATGAGGATAATGGGCAAGCCTAATATTTCGTTGAGCCAGGAAGCGAATATCTTCGGATCCATTGATCCGATCTATATTATGTTAGTGATTGTGATCATCGGCAAGCTGCTGCTGGATGCATTCTTCCGCACGGATCTTGGCCTTGCGCTCCGCGCGACAGGCGATAACAAGCGGATGATCCGCAGCTTTGGTGCCAACACGGACACGACAACCATTCTGGGGCTAAGCATCTCGAACGGGCTGGTGGCCTTATCCGGCGCTGTGGTTGCCCAGCAATCAAGTTTTGCGGACATCGGCTCCGGTATTGGAATGATTGTCATTGGCTTGGCGTCCGTTATCATTGGCGAGGCTGTTCTGGGAACCGGCTCGGTATTCCGGACAACGCTCGCGGTCGTATGCGGTTCGATTATTTATCGGATTGTTGTTGCCGCTGCCTATGAAATTCCATGGCTGGAGGCTTCGGATTTGAAATTGATCACTGCGATCATTGTTATTATCGCTCTCGTGGTTCCGACCATCAACCGGGCGATGAAGCAGCGTTCACAGGCACGGAGGCGCTCAACCGAACTGTTAGCTACGCAAGGGAAGACCAAAGGAGGTGCCCTCTGATGCTGGAAATGAACCATGTGTCCAAGCTGTTTAACCCGGGGACGGTGGATGAGAAAATCGCCTTGATGGACGTCAACCTTCACTTGAAGTCAGGGGATTTCGTGACGGTTATCGGGAGTAATGGTGCAGGCAAGTCCACGCTGATGAATATCATTTCCGGGGTAATGAAGCCGGACGCGGGTGAAGTGCGCATTGACGGCACTTCGATTGGCCATCTGCCGGAATTCCGTCGCAGCCGCTGGATCGGCCGGGTATTTCAGGATCCTATGGCGGGCACGGCGCCGCATATGACCATTGAAGAGAATCTGGCGATGGCATATCGTCGCGGCCAGTCCCGCGGGCTCAGCATAGGCGTTACAGCATCCAAGCGGGCCGGCTTCCGCAAACATCTAGAGCGGCTTGGCATTGGACTCGAGGATCGGCTCCGAGCCAAAGTAGGGATGCTGTCGGGAGGGGAACGTCAAGCGCTAAGCTTGCTGATGGCAACCTTCACGCAGCCGCAAATCCTGCTGCTCGATGAACATACGGCAGCGCTTGATCCGGCTCGTGCGGAGCTGATTACCCGAATAACCGATGACATCGTACGCGACATGAAGCTGACCACGCTCATGGTCACGCATAACATGGAGCAAGCCATCCGTCTTGGCAATCGTCTCATTATGATGGATAAGGGACGCATCATTCTGGATGTGGACGAAGAGCGCAAGAAATCCCTGACGGTGGAGCAGTTGCTTGGGGAATTTGAGCAGATTAGCGGCCATAAGCTGTCCGATGATCGTTTGGTTCTAGGGTGAAATTCTACTTCAAGACAAGGAATCTTTGATCAGAAGATTAATAAGATGTTCATAGATTCAGCAAAAAAAAGCGCTTCCGAAAATTTCGGAGCGCTTTTTCTCATCGTGTCATTTCATTTGACGATATATAAATAGAATAAGATTTACAAGGAAATTGGCATTTTTAAATCTTATTGGGTATTTTATGTAAAAAAATGACGTAAATAAGTATTGACCGCTGGAATATTAATCAATATGATTACTGTATAGAGAAATATACTAATATTTGGGTTCTGATCCTGGAGGGTGGTGTTAGCTTGGAAATGACAGCCACGATTCGCGAACAAATGGAAGAGTTTCTACATAAGAACGAAATGACGATTAATCGGTTTGCTGAAATATCGGAGGTCAACAGCGGCACACTCAGCAATATTCTGAATGGGAACCGCCCGATTTCCATGCAGCAACTGGACCGAATTACGTCAGGCATGGGTCTGGAAGAGGGTTATTTCTACGAGTTGTACATAGATGAATGTATTTTTCATGCTACGCCGGATTGGCGTCGACTGGGACCGTTTCTTCACAGGTGCGCGGAACTGGGGAAGCTGGACTGCTTGGACAAGGCTGTCCGAATGACGATGGATAATATTTCATACTCCCCGCTGCTCTTTGAAACAGCCGAGGTTTTTTTCAAAGAGGGGAAGCATGAGGCGGCCGTGCTGCTCTACAGGAGTGTGGCTGAGAGCGAAAGATTCCAGCATTCGGAGCGGCTGGCCCTTTGCCAGTATCGGTTGTTTGTATTAGAACTTACGGATGATCAGGATGCAAACTTGCAAGCGGCCGTTTATTTTGAGCCATACGTGGATCGTTTAGATGAAATGTATCAGTTGGATGCGCTTGTGAAATTAATCAACGTAAACCTTTCTCTGCATCGATGGAATAAAATAAAAGATTTGGCTGAGAGATTGGAGAATAAAGGATTAGCTCAGTATAAGCAACTGAGAAACGATTTCAAAAATCAAGAGTATCCTAAGCAGCCAATTATTTTTTATATTTTGTATGCTTATCTAATTCAAGCAGATGTTTCACGTGAACAAGAAGATTATGAAAAAGGTTTATATTATATATCCCTATATTCTGAACCCGATTGGATACAGGAACCCGATCCTCAAGAAAGAAAAATTATAACTCAGTTCAAGGAATGGGCTGAAGCAAACCGTTACTCGTATCAACTAATGGCGGGACAGGCCGAAGTAATAATTGATTATGTTGAATATGTAGCCAAGAGAGAAGATGAAATTTTTCTAGCACTATGTAATATTATGATTGCTGCTAATCGATATTATATTCAAATCGACCATATTCTTGAACGTTTTCAAGATTATTTGGTTCTTCAAGAACAAAAGAGTCATCTTGGGAAAATAAGCAAACAGGTGACTTTAGATCGATTTACACGTTTGCTAGCTGAATTTGCTATATACAATTTTAAAAGAGAACATTTTGATAGAGGAATAGATTATTTATTGGAAAGTTTAACGTATTCGATTAGAATTAATAGTGTTAAAGGTATGTTGAGATGTATGGGGTTATTTGAGCAGTTTCGCCATGTTTCATCATTTGAAAAACAGAAACAATATAAAAATTTGGTCAGTGAGGTGCATAAAAGAAATGAAAAGAAAATTGGCTTATCTGTTGGTTATCTGTAGTTTTATTTGGATATTTAATATTTCGGATACTAAGCATGATGCAGACACAAGATTTCCTCAAGATAAACAGGTCAGGCCTTTAAGTGGAGGACATGGTTCAGGACAAGAGACGTAATTTATAGCTGAATAGTTTATAAGAAAAAGGTGGTTCCAGTGGGTAGTCTGGTCCGCCTTTTTCATATTAACTATTCAATTAACCTTCATCTAAATTTATTCCGGTTATTCACTATTGACCTAACGAATGTAAAAATATAGCATGTAATTAATTATTTACTCTACTAATATTTGGTTTTCCATCTGGGGGTGTTGTAACTTGGAGACGACAGCCACGATTCGCGGAGAAATAGTAAGGTATTTGCAGAATCATCGTATGACGATTAACCAATTCGCCAGGATATCCGGCATTAACAGCGGAACACTTAGTAATATCTTGAATGGTAATCGTCCCATGTCCATGCACCAGTTAGACCGGATTACCGAAGGGATGGGTCTGGAAGAGGGGCACTTCTACAATCTTTACATAACGGAAAGTATTTTCCATACCACTCCGGATTGGCGGAGGCTGAGGCCTTTTCTTGAGCGATGTGCTGAACTGGATAAATTGGATTGTTTGCATAGAGCTGCACGAATGACGTTGGAAAACATCAATTACGCACCAATGCTTTTCGAAATGGCGGAAGAATTGTTCATCGAGGAAAAGTATAAAGCGGCTGCGTTGTTATACGAATGCGTAGCCGAATGCGAAAAATTGCAGTATTCCGAACGGTTAGCTCTTTGCCAATATCGACTATTCTTAATCAGATTAGGTGAGAACCAAGAGGAAAATTTACAAGCTGCCGTATATTTCGAGCCCTATATAGATAGGTTAGATGAAATATATCAATTGGATGCATATGTTAAGCTGATAAATCTGAATATATCTTTGCAGCGTATGGATAAAATCGAAGCTCTTGCCAAAAGAATGGAACATCAAGCCAGAATTCATTATCAGCAAAATAGAAATACTTTTGAATCGCTTGAATTTCCTAATAGACCTCTTCTTTTTTATTTACTTTATTCGTACCTGGTTCAGGCATATTTGTGTCAAGAACGAGGAGATTACGATAATGCTTTCCACTATGTATCATTGTACGATAAACCAGATTGGGTTATAAATCCCAGTTCTGAGGAATCTCATATCTTAGGTCAGTTTAGCGAATGGGCTGAAGCAAATCGCTATATGTTTAGTTTAATGAGCGGACAACCAGGTGCCCTACATCAGTATGTAGATTACGTTGAATCGAGAGAAAATGAGATCTTTCTTGCTCTATGCAATATCATGGTCGCAGCCAATCGTTATCAACTTCATGTTGATCCGATTTTGGACCGTTTTAAAGAGCATTTGCATTATAGATCGCAGCAAAATGAGCTTGGAAAGATAAGCGATCAGGTCACAATAAACCGATATACCCGCCTTCTCGCCGAATTAGGGATATACTATTTAAATGCCAAACAGTATGATCGCGGTTTATCCTATATCCTGGACAGTCTCGAGTATTCGATCAGAATCAAAAGCGATAACGGGATGCTGCGGTGCATGGGGATCTTTGAGCAGTTCCGCCATGCTGCAACCGAGGATATCCTGAACCGGTATAATGAATTGATTCGCGATGTCCAAAAATTATCCGTGTATGCCTGGAGCCCGGTTGTGTAGGGCTCTTCGGTGCGTCCATGCGTTATTACATGACATTGCCGCCAGGATGTTGACCTCCCGGGGCTATGGCCTAAAGTCCGGGTTTGTGATAAACTCGGATAAGTTTATTTTTACATATCGCATGAAAAGTAAGGAGTCCATGTCATGACATCAAGAACATCGATAGATCCAAACACCAATTCCACAGGGCGCACATGGTTGATCTTTGCAGGCATCATCCTTATTGCCATTAACCTCAGGGCGGCGATTACTTCGGTAGGTCCGCTGATCGGAATCATTCGAGAGGATACGGGAATTTCGAACACATTGGCAGGCATGCTGACAACGCTGCCGCTATTAGCCTTTGCTTTACTGTCGCCGATGGCGCCGGCCATGGCCAAAAAATGGGGACTGGAGACAACCCTTCTGCTGAGTATGGTCGTGCTGACTTTCGGCATCGGCATACGCTCGATATCGTCTCCCTATACGCTGTTGATAGGTACCGCATTTCTAGGTATGGCCATAGCCGTAGGGAACGTGCTGCTCCCGAGTCTGGTCAAGCGGGACTTCCCGCGCCATATCGGTTTGATGACAGGCACCTACTCCGCCTCGATGAACCTGCTCGCCGCGATTGCATCGGGGGTCAGCATTCCTCTGGCTACCCAAGCCGGGCTTGGTTGGCAGGGCTCCCTGTTAATTTGGGGATCCTTGTCCATATTGGCGATGATCGTATGGCTGATCCAGCGCCTCAGTTCCGGAAAAACAGCTGAGGTCAGTTCGGCTGCCGGAAAGCAGCAGAGCGTGCTGAAGTCGCCGCTTGCTTGGTATATTACTTTATTTATGGGGCTTCAATCGTTTACGTTCTACGTGAACATCTCTTGGCTGCCAGAAATTCTGAGAAGCCAAGGCATGGATTACGGCGCCGCAGGATGGATGCTCTCGATTCTCCAATTTGTCAGCCTGCCGTTTTCCTTCATCATTCCAGTCTTGGCCGGCCGGAATCCGAACCAGCGCGTACTGGTAACGATCTCTGCATTGTCCATGCTGATCGGTTATGCCGGTTTGTTATCCGGCATGTCTTCATTGAATCTCCTATGGGTGATGCTGGTAGGTATTTCGGGCGGGGCGAATTTCAGTTTGTCCCTGATGTTCTTCACCCTTCGTACCAAAACGGCCCACGAAGCCGCCGCGTTATCGGGCATGGCCCAGTCGCTGGGTTATTTGCTGGCTGCCGTCGGTCCGATGCTGATCGGGTTCCTGCATGACGCAACGGGAGGGTGGAAGGTGCCTCTGACGGTGCTGTCCGCCGTTGTCGTGGTGTTGTTCATCTTTGGTTTTGGGGCAGCGAAGCCAGGTTATCTGTCCGTTCCGGACGAAACGAAGACGGAGGCTTAAAGCTGCAGAAGTCAGCATCTGGTGATGCATCATGCTATTAGAACGATATGAAGAGCGATCCATGGAGTTACTCCAGTTGGATCGCTCTTTTTTTAATGCATGTGCGGACATTCACGCGAAGCATTCAAGTCTGAAAAATTTACATTGCGTTTACATAAATGGGTAGATTGATCATGAGAATATGGTATACTCTGAAATTTGATAAAGATGATCTATATACTTAAGACTGAACGGGTTAAGAGTTCTATCACATTACACCAAGCAAACGGGGAGCGATGGTATCTTGAATCTACAGACACATAAAGAGCAAACACAGTCTCAAGTTGGCAACAGACAACCGTCCGGAAGGTGGCGTGCGCTCGGCGAAACCTGGTGGACTGCTCTGCAGCTGGGACTTACTTCATTTGGCGGGCCGATTGCCCATCTCGGATACTTTCACCAGACCTACGTACGACGCAAACAATGGCTGGATGAGAAAAGCTACGCGGATCTGGTGGCCTTGGCCCAGTTCCTTCCCGGACCTGCCAGCAGCCAGGTAGGCATTGGCGTTGGGGTTATGAGAGCCGGACTCTGGGGCGGACTTGTCGCCTGGCTCGGCTTCACGCTGCCGTCCGTGCTCATGCTTATGATTTTTGCCTATCTGATGCAAACCTTCGATCCCGGCTCGGCAGGCTGGATTCAGGGACTTAAAATCGTCGCGGTAGCCATCGTAGCGCAAGCGGTGCTCGGTATGGCAGGAAAGCTGGCCTCAGGCCCTGTCCGGGCAGCTGTAGCGTTAATCGCCATGGCCGTCGTGCTGCTGTGGCAGAGTCCCGTGTCTCAAGTGACGGTGATCGCTCTAGCCGGCCTATCGGGATTGTGGCTGTTCAAGCGTCAAGTAAACGAAGAGGCAACACCCGAGATGAAAATGCCGATCGGACGGAGAGCCGGACTCTTTTGCCTGGGAGCGTTTGTCGTTCTGTTAGTAGGTCTCCCGCTCCTTAAAGGGATAACCGATAATGGATGGGTAGCCATTGTGGACAGCTTCTACCGTGCCGGATCGCTTGTATTCGGCGGAGGGCATGTCGTTCTTCCGCTGCTGGAAAGCGAGACGGTACTGAACGGATGGATGTCTAAAGAGGATTTTCTAACCGGTTACGGGGCGACACAAGCGGTTCCTGGCCCGTTGTTTACATTTGCCGCTTATCTTGGGGCCCTGATTCAGGGAATACCCGGAGGCATCGTTGCCACGCTTGCCATCTTTCTGCCCGGATTTCTGCTCATTGTAGGAGCCATGCCATTCTGGAACGGTATCAGAAGAAACCCGAAACTGCAGGGCATGCTGACAGGCATGAACGCGGCTGTGGTCGGAATTCTGCTGGCCGCTTTGTACCATCCCATATGGACTTCCTCCATCCACGGCCCGCTTGAATTTGTGATCGGCGCGGGACTGTTCGGGATGCTGATGTTCTGGAAGAGTCCCCCGTGGCTAGTTGTCATCATTGGCGCATTAGCAGGACAGTTTCTCCTGTAAAGGCCTTATTGAATAGCCCTCGGCATGATGTGCCGGGGGTTATTTGATTGATCAGGAGTAAATCGCATCGGATTGGTTAAATATTAGGGTGTATCTCTATTCGGGAAGCATGCGTTGATCACAAGAGTTTTTAGCTCTTAATTCGATACAGAAATGAGTGGATAAACCTACATGATGGACAGAGACGTGAAAGATTGCATTATTGTTGGCGGCGGAATTGCAGGTCTGCAGGCAGCTATACAACTGGGACGGTATTCGGCCTACGATGTACTGGTCATCGACCGGGGAACGGGGCGTTCCACCATCTGCAAGAGCTACCGCAACATACTAGGATGGCCGGAAGGGGTGTCCGGTGAAGAGCTCAGACAGCGAGGGCGGAAGCAGGCGGAGGCCGTGGGCGTTACGTTTGCAGCCGATGATATACGGAAGGCCGAACGGGATGAAGCGAAGTGTTTTGTGTTAACCGGTAAAGACGGAACCAGGTACAGGGCAAAAAGCATGCTGCTTGCAACAGGCTTGATGGATCGCTTTCCCAAGCTGCCGGGCCTGATGTCTACGCTGGGCACATCCGTTTTTGTATGTCCCGATTGCGATGGGTATGAAATTCAGGATCGAAAAACCGTTGTGCTGGGATCGGGCGATCCCGGTGCCAATATGTCCATTTTGTTATCCGAGCGGGCGAAGGAAATCATCTATGTCAATCATGAGGGACAGCCGGCTTCGTCCGAGAACATGACGCAGTTAGCGAATCTTGGGATTCCGTATATAGAGAAAAGAGTAACCGAAATTCAGGAGGAAGGGGGCATCCTATCGGCTGTCGTGCTGGAAGACGGCAGCATCATCCGCGCGGAGCGCGGTTTCATTTCCTTTGGAGGGAACATGATCTATTCCGAATTGGCCGAGCAGTTGGGGGCGGAACTGGAGCACAACCGGCATGTGAAGACCGATCCCCGATCCAAAATGACGAACGTCGAACTGCTGTGGGCTGCAGGCGACCTGGGCGTCCATTCCGAATTAACCACCGTGGCGATGGGGGAAGGCGCAACGGCTGCGATCTGGATCCATAAAACGCTGAAAAAGATGACAAGCCAAGCCGTAACATAATGTTATGAGCCAGGCTGGAATATTGGCATGGTCCAGGCCTTGACATGATGACTAAAGAACCCGCCTGATCGGGCACGGAATGTATGGAGCGATACCGTGGATCAAGGCGGGTTTTCTGTGCTATCAGCGGACTGTCACCTTGAATTCAAGTCGAGCGACTAGACGTTATGACAGACCGAATCTCGTGATATGATCTTCGAGTTTATATTTTTGCAGCAATTCCGTTTGCTTGGGACCGATCAGGTCAAAATGCGGGTATGGCTGGCGGTGATGGATATACTGCGGATTTAATCCATTGGATATGCACCAGTCCTTCAGGCGCTGAATATCCGAGCAGCCTACTTTGGTTACGGTATGAAACTCCGGAAACCGCTTGTCGTACCAATAATGGGTTAAAAACGCGATATCGCCTTTGGCGACTTTCTGTTTCCATTGCTGTAATTCCTGCTTCGAGATGCCGAATGCCATGTTAGTCTCATCCTCATTCGTATATTCATTCTTCTCATTATACCAGCATATACTTGACTGCACCTACTTGTTTTCATAGCCTGGTGCTGCGAAGTCTGAAGCGCTGCCTTACCGTTGATCGGATCGATGTCGAAAGAGGGGGAACGTTATGATACTGGAATCAGCCATTCTTTATATTAAACCTGGGCTGGCAAGCGAATTCGAAAGTGCCTTTCGGGAGGCTTCCGGCGTATTGTTATCCAAAAAGGGGTATGTAGGCCATGAACTTCACAAGTGCGTGGAGAACCGGGATGAATATATATTCCTTGTCCGCTGGAGCGGCATTAAGGATCACCTGATCGGCTTCCGCGGGCACCCGGACTATAAGAAATGGGTTGCCTCTCTGGAACCGTTTTATGCAAAGGCGCCTGAGGTCAAGCATTATATCGACATCCGGATCGACAGCCGAGAGCAGGCGGAATCGGAGCTGGCTAAACTGTTGATTCCGGAAAGCGGCTCGGATTCCGCCGAGGAAAACAGGCCGTCAGAATAAAATGGGCTTCATTTTATCGGCTAATACAACACGGCATGAGTATCCCCTACTGAGGGTGATTTCCCGGGAGCCGTCCTTGGACGGCTTCTTGGCGTTATTGGAAGAGGCACGCCCTGGTCATTGAAGGCTTGGCCAAACTTGGCTAATCGGTCTTATTTTGTCCCGAATAACAGGAATTATGGGATGTCGTGACGAACTTTGTTGTTAAGTTAAACTACATAAGGGGTGGTTACAATCATTACAGATTATCATGGCGTCCGCCGTCTTGCCGACGACATTCGGGCAAACGTTTCCAAAGTTATGGTAGGCAAGGAGCAGCTGATCGACAGATTGTTTATTGCCATGGTCACATCGGGTCATGTTCTGCTGGAAGATGTTCCGGGAACCGGGAAGACGCTGTTGGCCAAATCCATCTCCAGGTCGATTGATTGCACGTTTAAGCGAGTACAGTTTACGCCGGATTTGCTGCCGTCCGATCTGAGCGGCATTTATTTCTATAATCAACAATCCGCGACGTTTGAATTCCGTCCCGGTCCGCTGTTCACCAATATCCTGCTCGCTGATGAAATCAACAGGGCCACGCCTCGTACGCAGTCCAGCCTGCTCGAGTGCATGGAGGAGCGCCAGATCAGCATCGACGGAGTAACCCATCAACTGAAAGAACCGTTTCTGGTCATCGCCACGCAGAACCCGCTGGAGCAGCAAGGAACGTTTCCGCTGCCGGAGGCACAGCTGGACCGCTTTTTATTCAAACTGAACATGGGGTATCCTACCTCGGAGGAAAGCGTGAATATTTTGAAGCGCTTCAAAGACGAACAGCCGCTGGAATCCCTGACGGCCATCGCAGCGTCCGACAGCATCGTACAAGCCAGGCATATCGTCAGCAAAGTACATGTCAGCGATGAGATGTTGGCTTATATAGTCGAACTTTCCGAGCATTCGAGACGGGATGAAGCCGTCGCCTCCGGCGTAAGCCCGAGGGGCTGCCAGGCATTATTGAAGGCGGTGCAGGTACAGGCCGTCCTGAACGGGAGAGAGTTCGTTACGCCTGATGACGTTAAGGAGCTCGCCGTGCCGACGTGGGCGCACCGCTTGAAGCTGCGGGGGACGCTCCACAACCGCGGCGGCGCGACTGCGTCAGAAGAAGTGATCCAACGATTGCTGCAGCAGGTTGCCGTACCGACAGAAGAAGGCATCTCGTCGTAGGGGGCGATGGCGATGGGAGCCTACTGGATATTGTTGATCGCTGCTGTAGTTGTAGTCGTGCAGGGCAAGATTTTCAAACGGACGGCACTCCAAAAGCTGAACTACAGCCGTTCCTTCAAGGTATCGACCTGCTATGAGGGAGATTCCGTGGAATTGATCGAAATCATCGAGAACCGTAAAGCGCTGCCGGTGCCCTGGCTTCGGGTAGAATCCCAGTTCCGCTCGGGTCTGGCGTTCGATAACCAATTGAACCTGGACATCAGCGAGGGGCAATTCAATCAGAACCATAAAAGCTTCTTCAGTCTGCTGCCGTGGACCAAGATTCTTCGAAGACATCGAATTACCGCGAAAAGAAGAGGTTTGTACAAGCTGGGAACGGTATCGATGACGACAGGGGATCTGGTCGGCATGGAGTCGGTTGTCCAGAGCAAGACCCTGTCCGGCGGAATTATCGTGTATCCGATGCCGATGGATGCGTCGGACATGGAGCTCCCGGTTCAGACCTGGATGGGGGAGATGCTGGTCCGCAGATGGATCATGGAGGATCCGTTCCTGATATCGGGCGTTCGCGAATATCGGGACGGTGATCCGCTGAAGGATATCCAATGGAAAGCGACTGCACGGACGGGAACCCTGCAGGTTCACAGGCGGGATACGACCGCGGACAGCCGGCTCTTCATCTATTTGAATATTGAAGATCATGAGCAGATGTGGAGCAAGGCAACGCGTCCGGAGGCCATTGAATATGGCATCCGCCTGGCTGCCGGCATTACGGCGCATTTATTGTCACAGGGCATGGAGATCGGGATGGGGACCAATGGAACCCTTGGCGAGGATTCAAGCGATGAAGCATTTGTTCCGGTCGCAGGCGGCATGATGCAGCAGGAGCTGATATTCGAAATGCTGGCCAGGCTGGAGCTGACCCGCCGGCTTTCTTTTCATGATTATTTGGCCCACGAGCTGTCGCGGCATGAAGAAGCTAAAGATATCCTCATTCTGAGCACTTACGTCAGTCCCAGGCTGGAAGAGATGTTTCAGCGATTCCGGGATAACGGGCACACGATCCAGGTATTCCTTCTCAGCGACGTGCCTTCTCCCGCGAAGGAGGTGTCCGCATGACCAGCCGAGGCTCCGGATTTATAAGGGCTTTTTTGCAGGGATTAGTGGAGTGTATATTGTATTTCCCGGTGCTCTTCATCCCGGCATTCTATCTGCTGCCTGAATCGTATCGATGGATATGGCCTGCACTGGTCTTAGGCGGGTACGTCCTGGGCTACGCAGGTGCACATTGGTTCAACATGGATCGTCAGTTCAAAGCGTTCGTATGGGCTTGCCTGGTTTCCGTTGCTGTATCCGTTGCCTTCGTAGGGGTTGATATCGCCCTTGCTTACGTTATTCCGCTGTTGTTTATTGCCAGTATTCGCGGAAGCCGGATGGAGCAGGTGAACTGGAATTTGATGTTCCCGGGAACATACTTCCTGATCGGGTTGATTCTGTACGGGGTCAGCAGCTTTTTTCTCGGTTTCATGGACTCCTTCCGCGGCGGAATATCGTCTCTGACCTGGATGGGAGCGGCTGCGTTAGGATTGACCCTGCTGATCGTCAACCGGCAATACGTGCTGGACGAAACGCTGCCAGGCAATGACCAGCCCGTGCTGGAACGGCGCGTGCTGCGCTACAATCGCTGGTTTATCCTCGTTTTGCTGATCCTTATTGCGCTGGTCGCTTTTCTTCCGCAGCTGCAGCAGTGGGTCTCCGATATGGCGAGGGGGATCGCCGCCTGGATCTCCGGATGGTTCAGCTCGGGTGCAGAGCAAGCGCCGGAGCCGCCTTCAATGTCGGAGCCTCCTCCCGAGATGCCGTTTCTCGATGAAGAAACCAAGCCGCCCAGCCAGTGGATGAAAGTTCTGGAGCAAGTGCTGATTTATGGCGTGTTCACCGTGATCGGGATCGGCATGCTATACGTTCTGTTCCGGTTTGGTAAAGTGCTGCCCAGCCTCTACAGAAAATTCTCCGCGTGGATGAATAGGATGATGAACAGGCAGAACGTCCAGCCCCAGCTGGGCTATGAGGACGAAGTGGAGAATATAGAGCATGACCCGGCATCCAAGCGGCTGCGACGGCTGTTGTCCGGCGTGCGTATCGGCGGAAGGCATCGGGAAGGAGAAGGTCCGGAACATCTGAATGAGAAAATCCGACAAATGTATCGTTTGATACTTTCCCGAAGCATCAGGGAAGGCTATAATTGGAAAGCGTCATTTACACCGCGGGAGACCGAAAACGATCTTAAGGAATGGGACGGACGGAAGGATCGCGTTCCGCAGTCCTTGATCGAGCTGTACGAGGAAGCCCGCTATGGAAACCGCGCCATTACGAAAGAAGAAGTGGAAGGACTGCAACTTGACCGGAAGCCTAAATGAGGAGTGAACATCTTGTCGGTACAAAAAGAAAGCAACGCTGTTATTCACTACGGGGATCCCGCGGTAACCGGGGGCGTCTCCGTTTTTGATAAGGAATTTGACAAGCTGTTTTATTATGACGGAACCGACTTGGGATTAACCTACCAAGCCCAAGAATCCAAGTTACCGATCCGTATGTGCCGGAGGTTCGGATCCGTGAATTGAAGGAGCTGATTCAGTGCGTGAATTATGTGGAGTGTCACGATAACCATACCCTCTGGGATAAAATCATGCTGTCTACGGATGGGGAGTCGGATGCCGTTCGCCGCGATATGCACCGGCTGTCATCGGCCATGATTCTTACCAGCCAAGGCATTCCTTTCCTGCACGCCGGCCAAGAGTATTATCGCTCCAAGAACGGTGTGGAGAACAGCTACAATGCCAGCGATGAGGTGAACCGGCTTGATTGGGGAATGGCATCGGAACACCAGGACGGGGTGAAGTACATCCAGCGGCTCGTTCAGCTGCGCAGGAATCATCCAGCGTTCAGAATGAGGGATGCCGCGTCGATCCGCAAGCATCTTCATTTCGAGCCGTGCCCGGAGCATGCCGTTGCTTTCACGCTTCGCGATCATGCGGGCGGCGACCCGGCAGAGCATATCTATGTGCTCTATTATGCCGGACGCAAACCGTCCTCCCTGACGATACCCGAGCTGGGCGATTGGAACGTTCTGTTTGGAGAAGAGCATGTGAAGGGATTGAGCCGGGATTCCCTTGTAGTCGAAGGTATAGGCGCGGTCGTTTTGACTTGTTAAATCCTTGACCGTTGCCCACATTCCCAAGAAATGCATAATGCCTGATTCTATCATCATCTGATATGCTGAGAATATCAGATGATAGAATCGAGGCGCCCCTTTGAAGAAATATATCCTGTCACTTTGTTTCCTTTTGTCATTTACAGCGTTTATAAGCCCCCTCCAGGCATCAGCAGCTCAAGCTCCTAGCCCGACCGCTTTTCACGATATTTCGTCCAGCTTTGCAAAAGACGCGATTTACCGTCTGGCCAAGCGAGGCATCGTAAGCGGGGATGGCACAGGAGCTTTTTTGCCGCGAAATCCGGTTACGCGGGCCGAATTTATCGCTATGGTTGCCAGAATGCTGAACATGGAGCCTGTTCCGAACGATCTGCCCGCCTTTCAGGACGTATCCCGTTCAGCTTGGTACTACGGCTGGGTTCATGCAGGCCTTAATTTATCCATCGTGGAGGGGAACGGCTACAAGTTCTTTCCGAATGCTTCGATAACAAGACAGGAAGCCGCGGTCATCGTAATTCGTGCCATGAAGGATAGTGGATACGATAACGGATATACCGCCGGCTACTATACGGATTCGGAATCGATCGCGGCATGGGCTTGGCGTGCGGTCGGCCAAGCGACGAATACAGGCTGGCTGCAAGGAAGCCAAGGCCAATTCAGACCGCTGGACCCGATCACCCGGGAAGAAACGGCGATGCTGCTGGACAGGGTCCTTCAATCGGGAAACGTGAAATCCATGATCGACAGCCAGCCGGCTGCGAATATTCATATGGGCTGGTTGTACAATGGCTCGACCAAGCAATATATCTCCTATGCCAAACGGGCCGGGTTGAATGTGCTGGTGCCGCGGTGGTATTACATGGAGTCTAACGGGAAGCTGTCGGACAGCACCGACATCGAGCTGCTGAATTGGGCACATAACAATGGCCGGCAGGTGTGGGCTATGGTGGGCAACCGCGCGAATGCGGAAGGAACCCACCAGGTTCTAAGCAGTCCGCAGTCACGGAAGTCTGTCGTAGACAGCATCGCTGCGAGCGTATCCCGCTACCGATTGGATGGGATCAATATCGATTTTGAGAACGTCATGCCTGAGGACAGGCAGAATCTGACGGCCTTCATCACGCAGTTATCCATGGAAATGAAACGGCTTGGAGCCAAGTTATCCATTGATGTTTCACCTGATCTGAATACGGATTGGACGGCTGCCTTCGATTATGCGGCGCTTGGCAGTCTAGTGGACTATATGGTGCTCATGAGTTATGACCAGCACTGGGGCGGTTCGCCGAAAGCGGGCTCCGTATCCTCGCTGCCATGGAGCGAATCCGCGCTGAGCAAGCTGCTGACCCAAGTGCCGGCTAAGAAGAGCATCATTGCGTATCCGCTCTATACGAGGGATTGGCAGATTGCTTCATCGGTGTCCTCGTCGGATATCAGTTTGATTGAACAGGGACATCGCATCCGTCTGACCCAGGCTTCCTTAACTTGGAATGCCAGCGTGGCGCAATATGAAGCAGCTTATAGCAGCAGAGGCATCCAGCATCGCATATGGACCGAGGATTCCCGCTCCCTGTCATGGAAACATCTCATGGCCGCCAAATACCGAATTGCCGGGTATGCCTATTGGTATCCGGGAGCAGAAACGACGGACGTGTGGCAGGCGATTGACAATGCGGAGCGTTACGCTTCGTATTCGTTCCGGATCTAAGAGCAGAGAGGCTACATCCAAGACCAATCCCGATGAATGGGGTTGGTCTTTTTTTGCTTGTAAAACGGTTATTCCGTGATACAATAATTGAAATTTAATTTGAATGATTTTCCTGTAGGAGTGATCAAATGAACGTTTGTGCGGAGGAACGTTTACAGCAGCTGGGCATCAGCTTGCCAAAAGCCGGATCGCCGGCAGCCAAGTATGCCAACTACGTCATCGTGAACGGGTTGATGTATGTTTCCGGCAAGGGTCCATCCGGGCAGCCAAGGGGCAAATTGGGCGAGCATTACACAACGGAGCAGGGATACGAATATGCTCGGCTGACCGGAATCGAAGTCTTGGCCGTATTGAGGGAAGGCCTTGGATCGCTTGATAAAGTGAAGCGGGTGGTTAAGGTTCAGGGCTTCATTAACGCAACAACCGATTACGAAGAGCATCATATGGTGTTGAATGGATTCTCGGACTTGATGCTTGAGGTGTTCGGGGATCAAGGGATCCACGCCAGATCCGTATTCGGCGCGGTATCCTTGCGGGATCAGCTGCCTGTCATTGTGGATTCGATTTTTCAAGTGGAGGGATAGACTTGACGTTAGCATTAAGGGAGCTGCTGGAGAAGGAGGATGAGAGTCTGCTGTTTATGGTCCAGGAGATTGGCTCCGGCGAGAACGGCTTTGTTAACGGCTTAAATAGCAGCAGCATGGAGGAATTCTCCTCCAAGGTCCGTCGCAATTACGAAATGGCACGAAGCATCAATCTGCCGGATGAGTATGTTCCCCAGACGATTTATTGGCTGTATCATACCGGCAAGCCTGTAGGTTACGGCAAGCTCAGACACCGCTTGAATGAGAAGCTGTTGGAGTCAGGGGGGCATATCGGGTATGTCATCAGGCCGTCGGAGCGGGGGAAAGGATATGGCAAACAGATGCTGGCGGGGCTCGTTAAGAAAGCCTGTGAGAAGAACATAAGCCGGGTCCTTCTAACCTGCGATGAAACCAATCGGGCTTCCCGTCGCATCATAGAATGGAACCATGGGGTACTCAGTTCCATTGCGGACGGGAATTGCAAATACTGGATCGATACGGCCGCTAGGCTGGAATAGGGGTGTAGATACCGATCCTCATGAGCTTTAGATTAATTACGCCTTAACTTCGCTTCAACCAGTCGAACATCCGGTTGATCGCCGCGGCGTGCTGCAGCGGCGGGAAATGATGTCCCAGCCCTTCGTACAGGTGGGCTTCTGGCTGGTGTCCCAGTTCTTGAAGCTTGTCCAGCATCCGGAAGCTGTGTTCAACCAGGACCTGCTCGTCCCGAGTACCATGCACAATCAGGACCGGACATCGGATTCGATCCGCATAGTGAATCGGGGACCGAAGAAGGTATCGTTCCGGAAACTTGGTCGGCGTACCGCCAATGACGCGTTTCATCATTCTGCGCAGATCGATCCGTTCCTCGTAGGTCTGCGCCAGGTCGGAGACGCCGCTCCATAGAATCATTTTGGATACATGAGATGACCGGGCGGCTGCCACGGCGGCATTGATCGCCCCGCGGGAGAAGCCCAGCAGATGCATGCGGCTGTTGTCTATCCATGGAATGCGGGATAACCATTCCAAGGCGGTGATCACATCCATCGTATCGGCGCCCCCAAACTCATCCCTGCCCTCACTGCCTTCGTTTCCGCGATAGGCCGGAGCAAACACGGCATAGCCTTGCGCCGCGAATTCTTCGACCCATTTCAACCTGACCGCGCCGATCCGGCCTATGCCTCCGCGGCAATACAGGACCAGCGGCAGCTTCGGTTCGATCGACCCGGAGGCTCCTTCCGGAACAGGGTCCTTATACAAGGAGCATGCAAGCGTGCCGGTTACCGTAACGCCGGGTATGGCGTCGACCGTTTCGGACATCTCCTGGCTGCGATTAAGGGACAATAGCGGCGGCAGACCCAGATATCCTTTCACATGCAATCCCTCTGAGACGTAATCGATATGATAGATCATGAATGTCTTACCCCCTATGCTGAATCATCATGTTGTAGCGTATGTGGACTCTTGGTCAGACGACGGAGTTCAAGTAAGTATAGTATTTACTCGTCGTTGAAATCAAGGGACGATGTAAGAAATTACAATTTGCCAAACGGCTGAATATCTGATATATTATGATCTCGGGCATGATGATATGTCCATTGTCATGGCGGTCGTGGCGAAGGGGTTAACGCACCGGATTGTGGCTCCGGCATTCGTGGGTTCAAGTCCCATCGATCGCCCTTAAGTAAGTATACATAACGAGAAGGAGAGCCGAGAGGCTCTCCTTTTTCGTAAATCCTCTTCAATAGATACGGATGTCAGACGACATTTAAGATGGTATAATGGATTGAAATCGAGGTGAGTATTTATGGCAAAAAAGAAACGAACGTCCCCGGCGCCGCGGACGGAAACTGCCGATAAACCCGCAACGCTAAAAGATATGCTGGACCCTCAAGTTTTGGCAAAGCTGAAGGCGACAACCGAGTCCTTAAAGGCCTCTGAAGCCGAGCGGCTGGAGAAGGAGCGGCAGGAACGGGAAGCTGCACGCAAGGCGGAACAGAAGCGTCGCGATAACGATTTTGAATATCTGCTGGAACACAGCGAGATGGATTGGAAAAAGTACAAATGACAGGCGGCGGCACGCTGTCTGTTTTTTAATATAGACATCAGATAAGGATAGGTTTAAAAAACCTGGCCTATCTGGTAATGCAATATAAACGACTGAAGTCTACACAGTGAACCAAATGCGGAGGAAGAACGAGAACATGAATCATGGCCGTGCTATAAGGATCGGGATTGGCGGGGGGACGGGCAGCGGCAAAACGACGCTAAGCCTCCAACTCAAGGAGAAGCTTGTCGAGTATCGGGTGGCGCTCTTTCATATGGACAAATATTATAAGTCCGTCAGACCTATGTCTAAAGCGCCCTTTACGAATACAATCTTTGAGGATTTTAACCATCCGGACGCCGTCAACATCCAGCGTCTGACCGATGAGATAGAACAAGCCGCCCGTTGCGGTGACCATGATGTCATCGTCATTGAAGGGTTTCTTCTGTATCAATTCGAGGATCTTCGAAACTCCCTGGATCTGAAGCTGTTCGTCGACTGTCCCGCGGATGAAAGAATGCTTCGCAGAAACCGACGGTTCATGGAGAAGGGTCATCGCGAGGAAAGCGTGATACAGGAATATTTGCAGCTTGTGCGATACAGGCATGATCAATATGTCGAGCCTACCCGTTGGCATGCGGATTTGGTGATGAACGGCTCCCTGGAGGGGAAGCTTGGCTGTGCGGTTGTGATGGACTGGATTCAGGCCAGGATACAAGATAGCAGGAAGCATCGCTGAAGGCTGTTTACCGGGTGCTCATATCATGGATTACCGTGCAGCATTGCCGTTTTCATATGAGTGTTGATATCAGGGCGAAAGCGGGTTACAATTAGTAAGTTAGTATTCCTGCTCGCTAGGAGGCGAATTAAATGAAAGTTGAAATTTGGTCGGATTTTATGTGTCCGTTCTGTTATATTGGAAAGCGCCGGTTCGAATCGGCATTGGAGCAGTTCCCTCATAAGGATCAGGTTGAAGTGGTATATCGCAGCTTTGAGCTTGATCCGAATGCGTCGTATAAGCCCGGGGTGTCCATGGACGAGTTATTGGCGGCGAAATACGGCATGAGCATAGAGCAGGCCAAGGCAGCTAATGCCAACGTGACTCAACAAGCGGCCAGTGTTGGACTTACCTACCACATGGACCGCGTGATCCCTGCCAATTCATTTGATGCTCACCGACTGGTTCATTTTGCTGCGCAGCATGGTAAAATGAAAGACATGACGGAGCGGCTGTTCCGCGCCTATTTCACGGATGCCGAGAATCTGGAAGATAAGAACCTGCTCGCCGATCTGGCGGCGGAGGTCGGACTGGAGCGGGAGCAGGCTATGGCGGTGCTTGAAAGCGATGCTTTCCAATCCGAGGTACGCGCAGATGAAGCCGCAGCGACGAATCTTGGAATTCGGGGAGTGCCGTTCTTCGTGCTCGGAGGCAAATATGCCGTGTCCGGCGCACAACCGCTGGAAGTTTTCACGGATGCACTGGACAAAGCCTATCGTGAAGCGAATCCCCTGGTCATGGTGAACGAGTCCGACAGCAACGACGGCATGTGTGCCGACGGATCTTGCGATCTGCCGGGCAGCGCGAAATAAACCATACACAGCAAGCCTAGAGCCCGAAGCATCCGTACACGATCTTCGGGCTCTATTTATCACGGATCTTTAAAATTGAATACATAATGCATAGGAGGTAACCATGCCGCATCTTCCATCCGAGGAGCTAATCCATCGCATTCAGCGTTCGGAAACGGAGTATATGTATGATCGAATGCAAGCCATCGAAGGGCGGACCGGAAATCCCGAAGGGATCGAGATGGTTCGTTTCGGCCAAGCGCTGTGCTTGTACAGCAAAACGATGCCTTGGCTTTCTTTTAACACGGTCAAAGGACTCCGTTCGGAGAATCTGAAGGATCTGGACGCAATCATCGACTTCTATCAATCGCGGGACCGCAAATTCCAGTTCGAGATCGTGCCCGCCATGTTGAATCAGGCATTGCTCTCGGCGCTTGCCGATCGCGGATTCTTCCAATCCGCCTTTCATAATTCCATGTATATGAACCCGCAAGAACTGGTGGATATGCCGGATAACGGAATTGTGATCAAAAGAATAGACAAAGACGAGTTTGAAGATTATGCTAAAGTTCATTGCCTGGGAACAGGACTGCCGGTGCAAGGGATCCCATCCGTAGCATTGAACAATCGCGTATTGCATGCAAGGCCGGGCTGGAGGTTCTATATGGCTTATGTGGATGAGCAGCCGGCTGCGGCCGGTGTCATGCATATGAACCATTCCACGGCTTCGCTTACATTTGCCGCTACGCTGCCGGAATACCGTCGACGGGGGCTGCATCAGGAGCTGCTTCGCAGAAGAATACGGGACGCGAAGCGGGAGGGGTGCAATCTGGTTGTCGGTCAATGCGCCTTCTTATCCCAGAGCCATCGCGACATGGAAGCCGTCGGCATGAAGCTGGGCTATGTCCGGACGACCTGGACCGAGCGTCAACCTGAAAGTTCAGCGGAATAGGGCAGGTGGGAAGCGATGCAAGCAGAGTCGGATTTTTTAAACCTGGAGTATTTACGTCAAGGCACGGCCAAGCAGAGGCAGGCAGCTTCGGTCATAGATGAACTGGAACTATGGGAGCATTTGAAATCCTGCAGTCCTATATTGGTGGGCACGATCCCTATAGGGATTGACATCGCTTCAAGCGATCTCGATATCATATGTCATGTGACGGAGTTTGACCGGTTCGAGCGAGAACTCAGAGCGTCATACGACCGACTTGTTTCGGATTTCACATACTCTTTCCGAAGTGTGGGGAACGTAGAGCGAGCAGTAGCGCGATTTCGGTACAAAGGCTGGGAATTCGAGATTTTTGCCCAGCCGGTGCCTTCCGTGAAGCAGAATGGCTACCGCCATATGGTAGTGGAATACAAGCTGTTGAAGCGGCTCGGCGAAGCTGCAAGAGAAACCATCATTGAGCTGAAGAAGGCGGGGTATAAGACGGAACCTGCCTTTGCGAAGCTGCTGCATTTACCGGGCGATCCTTATGAGGAGCTGCTGGAGATGTATCGCTGGCCGGAGGCTCGACTGGACGCTTATATCAAATCATATATGGACAAGGAGAATGTATATGAATGACAAACAGCAGCTGTTAAACGAGTATTCGGAATGGATCGGCAAGGTGAAGGAGTTCGGTGTCCTGGATGAGGACTATTGGAATTCCCCGATTGCGGATGGGAAATGGACCGTGCGCGATGTGGTGTGCCATATCATGCGATGGGATGAGTATTTTTTTAATGAGGCTATCGCCAAAATCTCAACGGGAGATGCATTGACCGTCCGGCATCTGGATTATGACGCCTTCAATGAGGAGGCCAAGCAATATGCCAAAACGTTATCGACGGAAGCGCTGGTGGACCGGACGATAACCGCAAGGGAACAGCTGATTCGGACCATTGAAGCGTTGCCGGAAACGAAGTATGAGGAGCGGTACGCGGACGGAGACGGACATCCCTTTGAAGTGGCGCAATTTATGCGGGATTTCATCTGGCACGATAATCACCATCTGGCTCAGCTGAATCAGGTGGTGCAAGTCGGTTAGGACAAGCAATACTTAGCGGAAATGGGTGAAGTCATTGAATGGCTACTTGGACATCATGTCTTATTTTACACAGAGCAATCTGGAATGGTTTCTTGACCAGTTTCGAGCCTTAGGCCCTCTGCCGGGCATACTGCTGACTTTCTTGAAATCCTTTATTCCTCCGATGCCCACGATCGTGATCGTTGGCGTTAATGCAGCGGTGTACGGGCTGTGGGCGGGATTTCTTTACTCCTGGATCGGAATGGTGGCGGGATGCTTGACGACGTTTCTCCTCGTGCGGAAAATATCCGGTACTCCCCTGATCGAACGCTGGGCGAAAAAACCGAAGGTTCAGCGCGGCATGCGCTGGATTCAACGCAACGGCTTCAGTTATGTTTTTCTGCTGGGCATACTTCCCGTCGGGCCGTTTGTCGCTGTCAACGTGGCCGCCGGACTGGCGAGAATGAACGTCATGTCCTATCTCATGGCCGTAACCTTGGGCAAGGGCATTATGGTGTTTTGCGTTTCATACATCGGGGCTAATCTCTCGGATTTTATGGCGGAGCCCTTCAAATTGCTCGGTGTCCTAGCTTTTATCTTGCTGTCCCTATGGGGCAGTCGGAAGCTGGATTCATACTTTGTAAGAAAACAATCGTTTCACGATCAAGAAGCTGAGCTCAACTCCAATTGAGCTCCCCGTTCCTGATCGTTCTACGGGAATGGATGCGGAGTCCTTGTATTTGCTGTATAATGGTAAAATATCCAGTATCGGCATGAATGAAAGGAGGAAGCATTTATGACCAAATTGGCCTCATCCATTCTGGAAATCATTCGAATGATGATCATTCTGATGGTCGTGACTGCGGTTCTGGGCAGTATAGAGCATCAGATCCTGAAGTCCTGGATTCCTTGGGAAGGGTTATATTTCCTGTTTCTGTTTGCGGGAAATGTATGTTGGTTCCTGGTCCTCTATCGCAATCGCCTGCAATTCAGCGGCTGGTATCGTTCGGCGGAGACACAGCGCAAACTGTCCGGAAATGCGACGAGAACCATCGTAGCGCTCGGCGCGCTCCTCATCGCGGCACCGGTTATTTTAACGTGGATCACCGCTTAATAATTGCATGATTATGTAACGGATATCGGCTAATAAACGATTAGCGTATATAAAAGGGACAGTTCCAAAGGTCGATGCCTTCGGAACTGTCCCTTGCTTGCTGATTACAATCTTTTTCGTTTATATAGAGCCACAAAAAGACATGAGAGCAGCAGCAATACGAGGGAAACTCCTGCGTACAAGGCTTCCTGGGTGCTGCCCTGCTCCTGGGCTGCTTCGTTCGACCAATCGCCAGGCCGGCCCATTCCGCGTCCTCCCTGCATTTGTCCGCCGAACCCGTTCCCCATCTGGCCTTGAGGGAAATCCGGCATCTGCCCTTGACCATTCTGAGCCGGCGCTTGCGGCATGGTCGGTTGATTGCCGCCTGTAGAGGGCTGGTTCGGAGCTTGCGTTGAATCTGTAGAATTTTCCTCTGCGTTACTTTCCTCTGCATGACTTGTTGGATTAACGGCAGAAGCAGCATCCATCGCTGTTCTTTCGTCGGAACTGCTTGTGCCTGGTCCAACCGCCGATACAATCGACGAGACAGATTCATCCACGTCAGGAGCGTCGCCAGAGCCTTCCCCAATGCCGCTGGAAGTAACATCCGCGTTGCTGGAAGGAGCAAAAGCGGCACCGTCGTTGTTGGCGGGCGTGTTTTCGCCAGAGATGCCTCCGCCCGGGGCGTCGTTAGGGACAACGATCCCAGTCCCGTCAGTCCCGTTAGTCCCGCTGCCGGCTGTTCCATCCGGTGCCGTGCTTGTCCCGGTGCCGGTAGAGCTCTCCTGGGCGGCATCATTGGAATTCGTATTGCCGCCAGGTACCATCCCGTCACCCCCAGGTCGCACGCCGGCGCCGTCAGGCCTCATACCTCCTCCGCCACCAGGCCCCATCCCGCCGCCGCTGCCGCTTCCGTCGCCGGACGAAGGGATCGTCCCATCCAGCTGCTGCTGGATATTATCCATGGACTCTTCCGCGAATGAGGTCAATGTCGGGAGCGATTGCTCGTACTCCTCATAGGAGTAGAACGGTCTGGGGTCTTGCTTGACGTGCTCGGATATCAATTCCTGCAATTGCGCTACGCGTTCCTCGAAATGGTCCTGCTGCATGTATCCCTCCAGCATCTCCGAGAGGATGGCGTGGTAACGTTCCTTATATTCGTCAACCTCGAGCAGCTTGGCGATCAGGGGACGTTCCGCCAAAGCACCCTGAGTGGGCTCGTCAATCAGGATGCCGGAGCCCCCAAACCCTCCGAACGCCATGTTATAATCCCAGGGCAGGACGGAGAAAATGCCGTTGTTCTCATACAGGTAGTAGTTCTGTTTGTTCATCCCCAAGTAACTGTCCATATTGGAGGCAACGACGTTCAAGGCAACGTACTTGAGCACGTTATCGACATCCAGCACCTTCTCGTAATCGGTGCCGTTGTTCAGCTCGTCGAGCATGTCGATCAATACATCGTCATTGGAGGACTTGGATTTCATGACAAGCCCGGTGTACGAATCGGGGTCGCTGCCGAGCCAAGCCAGGTCGCTGCCCGTGCCTGTCATCTGGGCTTTGTATAATGCGCCGTACGAATGATCGAAATGACGCTGCAGATAAGAATCGCCAATCTGTTCGATTGCGAGGTAGAACCCCCATAATTCATCGTTAACGTATACATTGACGTAAGAGAAGCCGGGTGTGGGCAGACCGACGGATTCCGCCAGCTCGTAGGTCAGGAATTCCCGCATATACGAGGCGTCGCTGTAGTTGTTGTTCAGATTGATTTTGCTGATCCCGTTCAAGGTTTGATTGAGATATTCGTCAAAAGAAATCTTGAAGCTGTAGCGGTCGGAATCGGAATTGACCACGCTGCGCAGACTTAAATTGCCTTTGGTGCGAATGCCGACATGATCAAATTGCATGCCGTTGTAATTGACGGACGCTTCTTTGTATTCTTCAGCGCTGGCGTTGTCCAGCATATCCTGGAAGTCTGCTTCGTCGATCGTGATTTTAACGTCAATGACCTTGTCCTTCGGAAAAACCGCGGAATCGATTTGCTCCTGAAGGCTATCGTTCTCAGAGCTTCCAGCCGTCCCGGCAACCTGTGTTGTCCTTTGGCAGCCTGTGAGCAGAAGGATTATGGCCAGCGCAAGGGACAGCAGGACTGTCGTTCTTTTCTTCATCATTTCTGACCACCGCCTGACTTAGGATACATAATCGCCGCTGTAACTGATCAGAACCGCATGTTGAACGCCCTGCAGCTGGGACAGCTTGTTCACGAATTGGCCTTCGGCATCGCGCAGCCGTACTTCCAGCGTCAGCTCGATGCTGCCTGGCGTCACGGTTTTTTGCTTCAGGTTGTAACGCTTCACAGCCTGACCGACTTGTCCTTGAACGGCTTGCTCGGCCTGCTCGTTATCGCAATGGACGACCAGCAGGTAAGGGGTATCGACCGTCGCTTTCTTAATGAAGAAGAACAGGATAAGACCGACAACGACGGAGCCGATGGCAGCCAGCGTGTAGAATCCGGCTCCGGTTACGATCCCGGCAACCGCGGCCCAGAACAGGAAGATCAGATCGGTTGGGTCCTTGATGGGCGTACGGAAACGGACGATGGAGAGCGCGCCGACCATACCGAGCGAGAGCACGAGATTCGAATTGATGGCGATGATGACAACGGCCGTGATCATCGTCATCCCGATCAGCGACACGTTAAAGCTCTTGGAATACAGGACGCCGCTGAAGACCCTTTTATAGAGCAGATAAATAAACAGCCCGATAACAAAGGCAACGGCGAGCGTGATCAAAATTTTGGCGATGCTGATGTCGGATACGAAATTTTCCATGACGGATTTTTTGACGATATCCGAAAAATTGGTGGTGTTCGTATTGCTTGAAGTCGATGTGGTGTTCATGAACTATTGATCCTCCCATGTGTTATATTTCAGAAATTTACGGCACATTACATATTTGGATGCCGATTGCCGGTTGAGGCCTTCCAACTGCAGCGCGATTTTGATGTAATCCGGAATGTACTCGTCGTATTTGACCTCGAGCATGATCAGATTCTCATCGATCGCCCGGATCGGCAGCAGATTTCGATTGAACAGTTCCGTGGAGTGCAGGCCGGTTCTCAGCTCCTTGTCAAACGTAATCCGCACATTTCCGTTAGCGCAGACGTAAGGCTCGCGGACATAATCGACAATGACCTTGGGCCGCAGCAGCTTATGCTTCATCTCGTGGTACAGCTCCATCATCAAAGGCTTATCCGGCTGGTAGAGACAGTCGTATTGTCCGGCCATGATCTGATCGGTCATCTCCCTTGTGAGCGGCTCCTTCAGCTTGGCGATGTAATCCCGGAATTTGATTTTCTTCTCAAAATGGATCGTGTCGTCGGCTACGTTATAAATACGGATGCGGTATTTCACCCGATCCCGGACGCCCGCCAGCTTCTCGTATAGGGCTTTATTATTAATATCATCAAAGTACAAGCTTCGAATGTGATATTCCCCGGCGGGTCCGGCATGCTGATCGTAGGTCACCAGATTTTTCAATCGTTGGCTGATGATCCGATATTGGTGAAGATTCACGAAGAACTTCAGCTCGTTCCGGTATTTTAATGGGGTTGTCATGTTTCCACCTCGTTTCTCTCTGTCTTTCGTATGCTTGTTTGCTTACGAGATCTATCCTATCAATCGTTCCTGATATCTTTCTTAAGCGCGGCTGAATGTAAACTGAATGTTTTCGCAATGTAAAATGAAGGTATTGAAGAAATAAACAATGTCATATATCAGTGATCTTTATTTCCTCGGCATGGGTAAGAAGGGAGGTCCCCCTGCTGGCGCAATTATGGTAGGATGAAACTATATTCGGGAAGAGAATGGAACGATGCGTCTTGATGTATTATGTGTTCGCGCTTTGGACTGCAGCGGCCGTGCTGCTGTTCAATCAGCCTCGAAGCGAGGTGAACCGCTGGGCGGCTTTTTTCCTGTGGAGTGCAGGGATCGGGGGGTTGACGGACTGGCTAGCGCCTACCGGTTTTATTGCGACCGCCTACGGGCCGTGGATTCAATTCCTCAACCATACCCTGACACCTTACGGCGTGTTGATATTTTGCATGGTGTATACCGGCAGGCCCCGGCACCATAGGAGAAAACGTGATCTCAAAATAGGCCTGCTGCTGCCTGTGTTCGCGATGCTGGTCCAGGTGCTCCTTACAAAAGATTACCGGATTCATTACGGATGGCTGTTCGTATGGACCGGCCCGTATTATGTTGCTGCATGCGCTCTGCTCATTGGAGCCTTATCCTCTGAGAAGAACCCGCAGAAACGCAAAAGCATGTGGATTACCACCTGGATTATGGTGCCAACCTTGCTCGGTGTGATGCTGTTGATAAATGTAGGGAATGTCATCTGGCCCGGTTACGATTCATTCCGGTACGTGTCCCTGTTTATTCTGTATTCGATGGGCGTTGCCGTCATCTGCACCTTTGTGTACGGCGTCCTGGGCGTCCGCCTGAAATTCGAGCGCGATCCGCTGGATCGGACGATGCAAGCGGTCAACTCGGGTACAACGATGCTGAATCATACCATCAAGAACGAGGTCGGGAAAATCGCCATGAGCACCGATAACGTGAAGCGGCTGCTGTCGCCGGATAACGAAACGGCCCTGGAGCAGCTTGATGTCATCGCTAACGCTTCCAAGCATTTGTTAGCGATGACAGGGCGCATGCAGCAGCAGATGAAGGCGTTTAAGCTGGCGGAACAGCCTGTCCGCGCGGATCAGCTGCTTGCTGAACTGCAGCTTCGTGAACAGGAACGGCTGCGCAGCCACGGCATCGAGTTAAAGGTGCTGTGCACACAGCGTCCCTGGCTGCTTGCGGATGCCGTCCACTTGAAGGAAGCGATCAGCAATCTCATAAGCAATAGCGTCGAGGCGATGCCTGACGGAGGAGTGATCGCGTTGACGGTAACGGCCGACCGCAAGGGAGCCGCGATTTCCGTCAAGGATAACGGCATGGGCATTCCGGAAGAGCAGCAGCCGCTTGTGTTTGAACCGTTCTACAGCACCAAGGGCCACAGGAAGTCAAACTTCGGACTTGGCCTTACTTATGCGTACAACGTGATGAAGAAAAGCGGCGGCTCCGTGGGATTGGAGAGCCGCGAATCGGTCGGTACCGAGATCACGTTGTATTTTCCCCGCAGCAAAATCATTCGTTTATCCGGGAGGGAAGAGCCTTGAATCGAATACACGTCTTTCTGGTCGAGGACGATCCGGATTGGATTAAATCAATGACCGTTTTTCTGAATGCGCAGGAGGATATGATCGTGGTCGGCGCGGCCGAGTCCCCCGAACAAGCGATTGCGATGGCGCAAGTCCTGTCCTTCGATATCGTGCTTATGGATATTCAGCTGACGGCGGGCCGACTCGACGGCATCTACGCGGCTGCAGAAATCCTTGAACGAAAGCCCGAGGCCAAGGTTATCATGCTGACCTCGCTGGATGACGAGTTGGTGATCACGCAATCCTATACGGCCGGAGCCATCAATTACATTGAGAAATCGAATTTCGAGGAATTGCCGACCGCAATCCGAAGCGCCGTACGTCAACCGGGATCAATGGAGGTGCTGCTCAAGGAATTTGCCCGCCTCAAGCGGGAAGAACAGCTGCGGAGCTTGACTCCGGCGGAACGTGAAGTGTTTGATCTGTTGGATGAGGGTTACACCCATTCCCAAATGGAGAAGAAGCTGTTCAAAACCGAGAGCACGCTCAAGAATCAGATCAATAAAATTCTGAAAAAGCTCGGGGTGAGGAGCAGCAGGGAGGCCGTAGAGAAGGTCCGCCGAAAAGGGATCGTGAGAGAGAACGACAACTAGCTTCGGGACGGAAGACGGATCATATGGAAGAAATGGAAGAGGTACTACGAAACGTAGTACCTCTTCTTCGTTTGTTCTATAAAAGTGAGGTCTAACAGGGAATCCCCCTCAGCGGTAAAATGACTTGTAAATAGAGGGGCCCGGCTGTCAGCGAGAAGGGTTATCCATTAGGAGCTGAGTGCGCATGAAGAGAAATCCGATCTATGTTGAACTCGACATCAACACGGATATGGAAACATTGTGGTCATTGACACAGAGACCCGAGCTGCATCAACAATGGGATTTGCGTTTTTCCGAGATTCATGATTTGCCGCAGGCTGATTCGGACGTCCAGCGGTTTTTATACAAAACCCGCATCGGATTCGGACTGGAAGTTACGGGAACGGGCGCTACGAAAACGGCCGTGCACCCGAGGACCGGGAACCGGATCTCGGTGCTGCGATTCGGCTCGGATCAGCGCATTTCCCTGGTTAAGGAGGGGAGCGGCTATTGGAAATACGCCGACAGCGGCAACGGCGTCATCCGTTTCTCGACCCAATACGATTACAGGACGCGGTTCGGCATGCCGGGGGCCTGGTTTGACCGCCTGCTGTTTCGGCCTTTATTCGGCGCAGCGACGGCTTGGAGCTTCGATGTGCTCCGATTATGGGCCGAGAAGGATATTCCGCCTACGGTCACGATCCGGAAGGCAATCATCCACGCTTTAAGTGTGTTTATGCTGGTTGTTCTATGGTGCTATGAAGGACTGGTTCCGAAGCTTCTGTTCCCGGAAGCGGGAGAGCTTGATCTGCTGAGGCAGTCGGGTTTGGCAGCCGGTCGGGAAGGGGTAGTGCTGACCTTGCTCGGCATCACCGAGATCGGCGTCGGTTTATTGACATTGCTCTTTCACAAGAACCGGTTGTGGTACAGGCTGATCATAATCTTGCTTGCGATCTTGATGCTTGGAGCATGGATGACGGATGCCGAATTAATGAAAGCCCCGTTCAATCCGTTAACGCTTAGCGGATCGATGATTGGATTCTGCTTCATGGCTTCGCTGTCCGCATCGGACTTGCCAAGCGCTTACCGTCCGGTTCGAAGACAAAGAACTGTCCGTGGGCATACATCCGGCAAAGGAGTGAATGAACATGACCTCGATCTATGAGCAGGCGCTTGGAAGCCAGTTTCACAAGCTTCATCCTAAAATCCAGGAGCGGTTCGGGTTTGACAGCAAGGATAACGTCGCTTCGATCGGCGAAGGCATCATGGAAGAAATCTGGTACGCTCGATGGGCTGCGCTGCCGCTGTATATAGGTACGATGCGGCATATCATGTTTCCTAACCGGGGGAAAGGGATCCCGTTTCGGATTGAGAACTACGCTTATCGGGATGACTGGGGAAGGGAAACGGTGACGTGGTGCCGAAGTTTTGATTTTCCTGGCATTCGAAGACGATTTGACGCCACGATGATTTATAGCGCACAGCGCAGCCGGGTCGTGGATTATTTGGGAAACAAACAGCACTTGGCAGTCGATCTTCGGATCGCTGCCGCGGAGCATGGCGGAATTCGCATTCAATCGGGGGAGCAGAGGTTTTATGAAGGGCGGCTGCAGTTTCGATTTCCCCGGTGGCTCACCGGAACGGCCGATGTATGCGAATGGTATGATGACGAATATCAGTTATATCGGATATCCGTTGAGGTGGTCAACCCGATATGGGGGCCTGTCTTCCGGTATAAGGGAAGCTTTCAGGCCCGGACCGTTCCTGCGGGCGAACGGGATGTCCCGCCCCATGTCAAACCGCTGCGGGTCGAGGCTAGAGAGTAGCGGAAGCATCCGGGGAAAGACCGCTGCCCTTGCGTTCGCGGAACATTCGGTAATATAGGAACGAGGAAACGACGTACAGCGTTCCGGTAATGCAGAAGGTGATTGCGTATCCCCAGTAGCTGCCGTATGTGGTGACCAATTTCGACTGTACGGGCCCCATCGTCGCCCAGCCCAGCATAAAGGCGGTTTGCGTGACGGAATTGGCGATGCCTCTCCGGTGATCCGGTACGCGGTCAATCAGAATCGACGACTGTATCGGATTGGCCGCATTCATCAAGGCTTGACGGAACAGGAAGCCGACCGATGCGATGAGGAGGACATTCGTGAAGCCGGTTAACAACAGGAAGGGCAAGGATAGGACTTGAAAGAGAACCACGGCTTTGACGGCTCCTACCCGATTCACCAGCGAAGGGCCGATCAGCATGGATACAATCGTCATGACTTGTCCGAGCGATATCAGAATCCCAACCGCGGATAACGATACCGAGAAACGGTTGGTAAAATACAAATTCAAATAAGGAACGACCAGTCCGGACCCGAGGCCGATTAACAGCTGGGCAAGCGCGAACTGCCCGATGACTTTGAAATTTCCGATCCCGGAGGCGGTAACCGCTCCTCCAGGGCGCAGGGGTTGATCCGGTATGGGTGCATCCAGAGGCCGTGCATGCGCGTCGTTCTTGTCGGTCGTGAACAAGAGCGGGATAAATGCCGCAAAGGTTGCCAGACCGCCGATGAACAGGGCTGTTTTCAAGCTATCGACCTTGTTCAGGCCGAATGCCTGCAGGGCATCCGCCAGGAAGCCGCCTCCCATGCTGCCTAACACTTGAGAAGCAAGCACAAGCGAGGCATGGATGCTAAAGATGCGCATACGAGCCGATTTCGCCGTATTTTCCGCCAGAAACGGAATCGCCAGCACCTGAAAAAAGGATGCGAACAGTCCGGTGTATACCGCGAGACCAAGCAAGCTGAACTCACTCGCCAGAAAAGCTCGCGCAATCAGTCCGGCGCCGCTTAACAACGCGCCAAGGACCAGGATTCGCTTGCGGCTTCCGCGGTCGCCGATCAAGCCGATCGGGATAAACATCAATGCCGTGGCGAGGGATTGAATACTGACCACTGTTCCATTCATGGAGTCGTTATAACCCAGGCCTTGTATGTACAAATTGTAGAGCACGCTGAACATGCCGGTACCGAACTGATACAGCACGTTAGCTAGAAAAAACAGCTTGATGTTGCGCGGCCAAGAACGCATTTCTTTTGCCGACTGTTGTATGAATCTCATGATGATACCCCCTAAATTTTACAGCAGCAACCTCTATTCTAGCAGGTTCCACGGGAGGGAGGAAGAAATATTATGTCGTCGTGGAGCTTGATTGACATGCTATAGACAAAAATATAAAATGTCTATGTAAATAACTTTGGGGGGAGTGGTGTGTGCGATGGACCTTAATGAACGCTTCTGGAATGCTTCCATAGATGAACTTAAACAAGGCTATATCGACGAAGGCCCCGTCTGGGTATGTCTCTTGTGCGGTAAGACGCTGGAGAAAGGGATCATCTACCCGGATGAGGATGTGCTGTACGAATCGGAACGATACATGACCGTTCATATTCGCCGGGAGCATGGCTCCGTGTTTCAGTATCTGTCCGGCCTCGATAAGAAGCTGACCGGACTGACCGAGCATCAGAACCGGCTGCTGCAGCTCTTCTATCAAGGCATGAACGACAAGGAGGTCCAGCAGGAGCTCGGCATCGGAAGCGCGTCGACGATACGCAATCACCGGTTTGCCTTGAAAGAGAAGGAGAGGCAGTCCAAGGTGCTGCTGACCTTGATGGAGCTGTTGAAGGAAAAGGACAGCCATGCTCCGGCGTTCGTGGAAATCCCCAAGCAGGCCAAAATGATCGACGAACGCTACAATGTTACGGAAGAAGAGAGGCAATCGATCCTGGCCAAGGCGTTCCCCGAGGGGACCGATGGCCCGTTGAAGACTTTTAAGCTTAAAGAGAAGCAGAAGTACGTCGTGCTGCGCGAAATCGCTGCCCGTTTTAAACCCGATGTCTTGTATTCCGAGCAGGAAATCAACGATACGATCGGAAGAGACAATCCCGATTATGTGACCATTCGCCGATATTTGATCGAATATGGTTTTTTGGATCGCAAGGATGATGGAAGCCAGTATTGGCTAACGACATAATTGAAAGCAAGAAGGAGGCGTTAAGGCCATGAATCGCAGACAGGAACTGAATCAGATATACAAGGAGATCAAGATTGAAGCCGGCGTGTATCAAATTCGGAACACGAAGAACGATAAAATATTCGTCGCAGGAACGAACAATCTGAAAACCATGAACGGCAAGCGTTTCGAGCTGCAGATGGGGACAAGCTACAACAAGCCGCTTCAGCAGGATTGGAAGGAGTTTGGAGAGGATGCGTTTGTTTTTGAGATCCTGGAGAAGATTGAGCCGAAGGAAGACCCGTTCTTCGATTTGAAGGGAGCGGTCAGCAAGCGGGAAGCCTATTGGATCGAACGGCTGGAACCTTTTGGGGAAAAAGGGTACAACGGAGACGGAAAATAAGGCTTTTGTGTGGCGAACCCATGCGTAGGACGTGAAATTAACCCCCTTCCATTTGCAAAGCGCGGCAAGGGTAAGATATGATGAAATGAGCGGCTTAAATCGCTTCCATTCCTATTTCTTACTACACGAAAGCGAGACGTGAACACGATCATGAGATCCATTGCATGGGTAACCGACAGCACGAGCACGATCGACCCTGAATTCGCCAAGAAGCATCATATTTACATTGTGCCTTTGAGGTTGATTCTGGGACAAGAGGCCTACAGGGAAGGAATCGACATATCGGCAGAAGCCTTTTATGAACGAATGAAAGACGAGCCGAAAGTCAGCAGTTCCCAGCCTCCCATCGGAGAATTCATTGAGCTTTACGAAACCCTGAAAGTGAAGTATGACGATATTATTGCGATTCACTGTTCTTCGGAGCTCAGCGGAACTTTGAATTCTTCCCTGCAGGCGGCCGAGATTGCCGAGGTACCCGTGGTTGGCATCGACTCTCAAGCGGGAGCGTTTCCGGTGCGCGAAATGATTATGTCCGGCATTCACTGGCATAGCCAGGGGGATACCGTACAGGTGATAAAGGATAAAATTCAGACCATGGTGCACAACATGTCGTTCTATCTCATACCGGCAAGCCTGCATCGACTTCATATCAGCGGCCGGGTATCCGGCACGCAGCTGCTGCTGAGCAATTTGCTCCGCATACATCTGCTGCTCCGTTTTGACGAAGGCAAAGTCATTGTGGAGGAGAAGATCCGGACGTTTAAGAAAGCCAAGCAGAAAATGATCGATATCATGAAAACAGACATACAGAAAATTAAGAAGGTGTGCATCATGCACGCGAACAACGTGGAAGAGGCCGAGGAGATCCAGAAGGAAATCAGCGGGGCCCATCCGTCGCTTAAGACCGAAATCATGACCTTTATCCCTGTTGCAGGCATCCATGCAGGCGAAGGCACCATTGCCATGTCATGGATTAAACACCATCCTGCCTATTCTTAGTTATACTTCCGCCCCAGCCTGCAGATACTATTTGCAGGCTTTTGCTTTGCTTATCGATTCTATTCTGCCCTCCATGGTTTTATTATGTAATAGTAGGGATGAACCCAAGGAAAGGAATGAGGCAGACATGAAGGTTATTATCACGCAAGCCGAGGCGATGCAAAAGAATATATGGGACGATATCATGCTGATGTTCGGAAGAACGGACGAGGATGAAGTATGGGAGACGGAGCAGTTTATATTGACGGAGGAGCAGGCCCGTCAGCTCGGACTGCTTAAATAGAAGAGGAAGGGCCGCCATCGCTGCGGCTCTTTTCTTCTTGTTTTGCAACGGGGGGCTTTCGTTGTGGTTCGTTTTGGCCCTTAACGAAATCATGTTATGATGGAAGGACTCTGCGGGACAGAGGGCGAATACAGTAGTGTGAACATGAAGGAAGGTGACAATGTTGAAGCGAAGGACACCATGGATGAGCTTAACGATGCTGGTTGTCATCTTGCTGCTGGTTCTGGCAGGTTGCCAGGGCCGTTCGGAGACGGGGAATGCGGGCAATGATGGCCAAGGAACTTCGCCATCGGAGGTAGGACAGGACCAGAATCCCCCTTCTCAAGAGAATGACAACGAAACCGAGCCTCCATCAGGCAGTGCCGACAATGAAAGCGAGGGCGGCAGCCTGCCTCCGTACGAAACCGAAGATGAGATCGCTGAGCTTATGAACGGCATGACTGTCGAGGAGAAGATCGGCCAGCTGGTACTGGTCGGACTCGAAGGAACGGCCATCGATGAAACTTCGCGTAAATTGGTGAAGGATCACCATGTTGGCGGGTTTATCCTCTTCAAAGACAATATAGAGAGCGTAGAGCAGTCGGTAAAGCTGCTCAATGATCTGAAGGAAGCCAATGCTGCCAATCCGGTGCCCCTGTGGCTGAGTATAGACGAGGAGGGCGGACGGGTTACGCGTTTTCCCGAGGAATATGTAAAGCTGCCGTCAAGCGGCAAAGTCGGAAGCAAGGGGGATCTAGCGCTCACGAAGCGCGTTGGCGGCCTTATCGCGCAGAAGGTTGCGGGACTCGGGCTCAATATGGTATTCGCCCCGGTGCTGGACATTCATAGCAACCCGAACAATCCGGTCATCGGCGATCGATCCTTTGGCACTACGGCGAAGACCGTAACCAAGCATGGGATTGCCTCCATGAAGGGAATACAGGAGAAGGGAGTCGTTCCCGTCGTGAAGCATTTTCCAGGGCATGGCGACACTTCGGTCGATTCCCACCTCGGTTTGCCCGTGGTGGAACATGACTTGAAGCGTCTGCATGAAATGGAGCTGGTTCCGTTTCAACAAGCGATTCATGAAGGCGCCGATGTGGTCATGGTTGCGCATCTGCTCATGAAGAGCATCGATCCGGATACGCCATCCTCGTACTCAAAGCCCGTGATCAACGATTTGTTACGGGAAGAGATGGGATTTAAGGGAGTTGTCATTACGGACGACATGACAATGGGTGCTATATCCGGTAGCACGGACGTAGGTGAGGCTTCCGTGAAATCCGTTGTCGCAGGAAGCAACATGGTACTGATCGGACATGAATATGCGCTGGAGGAAGCTGTCATCCAGGCATTGACCAAGGCTGTCCGGAGCGGCGTGATCCCGGAGGAGATGCTGAACGACCGGGTAAAGGCGACGCTTGAGCTAAAGCACAAATATGAGCTAAGCGATGATCCCGTGAAGGCTCCCGATATAAAGCCGTTAAATCAGCATACGAAAGCAGTACTAGATCAAATGAAGTAAACGTAACATATATAATAGGAATATATAAAAACCCGATCTCAGAGTTGAGATCGGGTACAACGGACTAGAATATATTAGAAGTTGATATAGTCTATAAAATATGCTAGAATGAAGGATAAATAACTATTGGTTTAATGTCATAATGATCTAATGCTAGATTAGCATGAAAATATGGGATTGTCAACAGGGGGGCATAGAATGGAGAACCGTCAGAGTGCGGATTTTGCATTGGAACGCGAGGTTACGGATACAGAGAAATCGGCTAATTCTCCAACAGAGGATTTTTCGGTTCACGACGATCTCTCGCTTCCGCCAGGCATCAAGATTAGCGATCCAGTTCGCATGTACCTGAAAGAAATCGGTCGTGTTCCCCTCCTCTCAGCCGATGAAGAAGTGGAACTGTCCAAACGTATAGAGGAGGGAGATGAGGAAGCGAAACGCCGTTTGGCCGAAGCGAATCTTCGTCTCGTTGTTAGTATAGCAAGACGCTATGCCGGTCGGGGAATGCAGTTCCTTGATCTGATCCAGGAAGGCAACATGGGCTTGATCAAAGCGGTGGAGAAATTCGACTACTCCAAGGGCTTTAAGTTTAGCACCTATGCCACTTGGTGGATTCGTCAGGCGATTACCCGCTCGATCGCCGACCAGGCCAGAACCATCCGGATTCCGGTGCATATGGTGGAAACGATCAATAAACTTGTTCGTGTCTCCAGACAGCTCCTTCAGGAGCTGGGCCGCGAACCGACGCCGGAAGAAATCGGCAAGGAGATGGACATCTCACCGGAGAAAGTGCGCGAGATCCAGAAGGTATCTCAGGAACCCGTGTCCCTGGAAACGCCTGTCGGAGAGGAAAGCGACTCCAACCTGGGCGATTTCATCGAGGATCAGGATGCGTTGGCACCGGCAGATGCGGCGGCTTTCGAGCTGCTGAAGGAACAGCTGGAGGAAGTGCTCGATACGCTTACCGAGCGTGAAGAGAACGTGCTTCGGCTTCGCTTTGGACTCGAGGACGGACGGACCCGCACGCTGGAAGAAGTGGGGCAGGTGTTCGGCGTAACGCGCGAACGCATCCGCCAGATCGAAGCGAAGGCGCTCCGTAAATTGCGTCATCCGAGCCGCAGCAAGCGTCTCAAGGATTTCCTCGAATAAATTTTGGTAACGGATCATCTGATGATGAACGAATCCCTGGTTACGGTCTACGAGCCGTAATCCAGGGATTTTTTGCTATATGGCCAGGATTTCGCCCCAGTTTGACACCATCCGAGTAGTTGCATCATAATGATGTAACATCCCCACATTTAGTAAGGGTTGTTGTGCCTAATGTGAAGAATAGGGAGTGACATGTCTACGATGACTTTACATACATCTGCTATTGACCGATTGTGCAAGCGCAATGTGGAGCTGTCTGCCTTTTCGACGTACGGGATCGGCGGTTCAGCCAATTATCTGGCCATGCCTGAAACGGCAGCCGACCTGGCGGAACTTTTGCAGGATTGCAAAAAACGCGGGTTGCCATGGTACATTTTCGGCATGGGCTCCAATATCCTGTTCCCGGACGAACCGAAACGCGATCTGGTCTTTATCTCGCTCAAAAACCTGGTGGAGCTGCAGGTTTCGGGAGACAAATGGTACGTTTCATCCGGAACGCCGATGTCCCTGCTTTCCTTGATGGGGTTAATGGGCGGAACCGATTTGCTCGACTTTACTTTTTTGCTGCCGGGCTGCGTAGGCGCCGGCATCTATATGAACGCCAAATATAATGCGCGCCAAATCTGCGATATCCTGGATACGGTATATTATATCGATACGATGGATCCGGGCCTGAAGGTGCAGTCCATTGCGGCGGGGGATTGTTTATTTGCATACAAGCAATCCATCTTCCAGCAGCATCCATGGATCATCGTAGGCGCCGATCTCAACATACCGGTCAGCTCGGAGGAGCAGATCCATTCGACTTCGGCGCTGCTCGCGGAGTGGAAGAGCCGCGGCAGCCATCCGTCCTCGCTGCCGTCCTTTTTCTCGTTCTTTCTGGGCGAGGTCCATGCTTTGGCCGGAAGGGGAATCGAGACGCCGCAGTCGATGCTCGACATCATCAAGTACCGGACGAGTAAGCGTCATTTCGACTATCCGTCCTGCGGTTCCGTATTCAAGAACAATTATGATTACGGGGTAGCCGTAGGCTCGCTCGTGGACCAGCTGAATATGAAGGGGACCGAATACGGAGGCGCCATCATTTCTCCGCACCACGGCAACATGATTCTGAATCAGAAGCATGCAAAGGCAACGGACATACTATATTTGATGAATCTGATTTCGGAGTCGATCAACAACCAATTCGGGTTCGTTCCGGAACCGGAGATTGTATTGGTATAAACGCTCTCTGAAAATAATCTCTGTAAAGGAATTGGAATAAGTAGAATTTAACGCTATAATCAGATAGGTGATCATCTGTTTATTGGTATAAACGATGAAATTCATGTTGCGAGAGGGGCATTAAATATGGCTAAAACTTTAATTTTTGGACACAAAAATCCGGATACGGACACCATCTGCTCTGCTATTGCATATGCTGACTTGAAGAACCAGCTTGGTCTGTCGGCCGAGCCCGTGCGTCTTGGTGACGTAAACGGCGAAACGCAGTACGCGCTCGATTTCTTCAAAGTAGAGGCGCCTCGCCTCGTTGAGACGGTTGCAAACGAAGCGCAGGACGTCATTCTCGTGGACCATAACGAGCGTCAGCAAAGCGCCAGCGACATTGATCAGGTTCGCGTAATCGAGGTTATCGATCATCACCGCATCGCTAATTTTGAGACAAGCCATCCGCTGTACTACCGTGCGGAGCCTGTCGGCTGCACTGCTACCATCCTGAACAAGATTTATAAGGAGAAGGGCGTAGCCGTTCGCAAAGAAATTGCCGGCTTGATGCTGTCCGCGATCATCTCGGACTCCCTCTTGTTTAAATCTCCAACCTGCACGGACGAGGATGTGGCTGCTGCTCGCGAGCTGGCTGAAATCGCCGGCGTGGATGCCGACAGCTATGGTTTGGACATGCTCAAGGCAGGTGCTGATCTGAGCGACAAAACCATCGCTCAATTGATCTCCCTCGATGCCAAGGAATTCCAAATGGGCGGTGCCAAAGTCGAAATCGCCCAGGTCAACGCGGTGGATACGAATGATGTATTGTCCCGCCAAGCAGAACTCGAGGATGCGATTCAATCGATTATTACGGACAAAAACCTGGACTTGTTTGTCTTCGTGGTGACGGACATCCTGAACAACGATTCCATCGCGCTGGCGCTCGGTAAAGAGTCCAAAGCCGTGGAGAGAGCGTACAATGTATCTCTGTCGGAGAACAAGGCGCTTCTTAAAGGCGTGGTTTCCCGTAAATCGCAGATCGTTCCGGTTCTGACCGAAGCATTCAATCAATAATAGCTGGTTATTGGAACAAGCCTGACCATCGACTGAGGAATCAGCGGGGCGGGCTTGTTTTTGTTTTGCTGTTTTCTCGGATTTCTGCATCATGCAGGACCGCTCCAACCTATATGAAGCGCTTTCGAAAATTGAAATATTGTAATGAATTTACATCGAAATGACATCCTTTTTACGGCGGCGATTCGTATAATGAAGGAAAGAAATAGGAACGACAAGTACATAGGTGTTTCAAATCCCAAGAATTGGGTTAATGACCATTAATGTTTGTTGAGTCGGATTCCGAGGCAGAAAGTGGTATAAATCTGATCTATAATAGAAGTATGAAGAGGGAGCGATGAGAAGATGAAGAGGTCGGCTTGGAAATTGGGAGCAATGATGCTGCTTGTCCTGATCATGATGACAACCGTCGGTGTAGCCTCAGGCAACAATTATGAGCCGGTTCCGAAAGCTTCGAATCAGGAAGCTGCCTACATAAACGGACTGGAGATCAAAGACGGCAAGGTCTTTCTTCTAGTAGATCCAATCGAGTGGTATGAGGGAGAGGAAGCGAATCAGGTGTTCCGCGAACGGGAGCAGGACCCTGAGATGACCGAGGCCCCGGACGGCTATTATATCGTGAACGATACGGAAGAGCATATCGAACTTCCAGTAGCGGACGATGCAGAAGTGCTGCTCCAGCTGTACGACCATACCGGACGATATGAGGATGCCCAGATTTCCTGGAATCAGCCGGTGAGCCTGAGCAAATTCGCGGACATCTACAAAAAGGATGATATCGTGGACATGAAATGGTTTCCGTTTCATATTACCGTTGAAGACGGCGTCGTCGTGAAGATCATCCAACAGTATGTACCTTAATTTATCATGAAAAATAGAGAAGCGAACTGATGAAGAGCCGCTCCATTTCGGTTAATCCTACCGATGGGCGGCTCTTATGTTTGTTTCTAAGCCTAACGGCAAGCGTTAACCGGCATCTTTGCTGTAGTGCTGGTGTTTCATCGGTTTGATTTTGCCGTTGACCACGTCGCTGACGAAGGGTGCTATCTTGGATTTCCGTTCCTCGTATTCTTCCTTCGTCACCTTGCCCTCGGACAGCTTCCGATCCAGGCGCTTCGTGAGTGCCTGGACTTGCTGATCAATGACGGACTGGACGGGTATACCTTGCTCCTTCGCGATCTGTGCCAGCGATTTTCCGGATTGAAGCGATGCTTTAAGTTGGTCCGGCGTTGTCTTCAGCAGCTTGGCCAGCTCGTCGCTATCCGAGATCAGCCGGCCGTGCCGCTGATGCATCCGCTGCTTGTGCCATCCGCCCTTGGCGTCAAGCAGCTTATCCGCCGCTGCGGAGTAATCGATGGATTTGCCCAGCTGTTTTGGATGCGAAGCGATTTTCTCCTTCAGCAGCTCCATGATCTTGGCTTTCATGGCATCCCGCGATACGCCTTGCTCTTTGGCTATTTCCGCGAGGGTCGAGGTTTTGAGTTTATCCCGGAGAACTTGCGGCTCCAGCTTCAGAAACTCGGAGATGGCCTTGAACATATGGCCGGGTTTATGTTGCCCGCGTTCGTCCTTGGACGAAGGAACAGCCGGTGATTCCGATTGCTGTCCGATCGGTTCCGCCGAAACCGAGACGGGAAGATAAGCGAGGCCCATGACTACAGCGATGGCGAGCAGCACCAACCGCTTCACTGACTTCAAGTGGGTTGTCATTGTTGTTTACCGCCTTTCATGTTGTTGGTCTTACAGTCCATCATTCTTTCCCGCTAAACTGAACTCATCCTTAAAATAACCTTAAAATAGGATGAAAATACATAAATTTCATGCAAATGGTGAAAAGTGGCCATTCTATGAAACTATCGACTCTTCTCTGCTAATATGCTATCATGGAGTCTTGATAACGTATTAAAGTGAAAAAGCAGTTATGCATAGGACGAGGATTGATGCAGATCCTAGAATATGACTGCGCTTAACGTCTACGAGGGGGATTTTTTGGTGAAAAAGATAGCATCCGTGTTAGCAGGCTTCATGCTTTTATTTACTGTAGTCGGCTGTTCGAGCTCGGCAAGCGGGGGGAATGAGCTGGTGGTCGGAATTGACGACAAGTTCGCGCCCATGGGATTCCGCGACGAGAGCAATGAAATTGTCGGCTTTGATATTGATTATGCCCGCGCAGCGGCCGAGAAAATGGGCAAGGAAGTCAAGTTCCAGCCAATTGACTGGAAAGCGAAGGAATCCGAGCTTAGCAGCGGCCGCATTGACTTGATCTGGAACGGTTATACCATCACCGATGAGCGCAAGGAGAAAGTGCTGTTCACCAAGCCTTATCTGGAGAACAGTCAGGTCGTCGCGGTGCTGAACGATTCGGATATCGCAACGATCGGCGATTTGGCCGGCAAACAGGTCGGATTGCAGTCGCTATCCTCGGCAGCCGACGCGCTGAGCGCCAATGCCATTCACGAGCAAGTGAAGAACATTTCCGAATTTCCCGATAACGTGCTGGCATTGAGCGATTTGAAGAATGGACGCGTAGACGCCGTGATCATTGACGAAGTGGTCATGAAATACTACATGTCCAAGGAAGAGGGAACGTACAAGATTTTGGAGGAGTCCCTGGCGCCGGAGCAGTACGGGATCGGAGTTAAGAAAGGCAATGAGGAACTGCTGGAAAGCCTGCAGAAAGCCTTGGACGAAATGAATGCCGACGGTACGGCCGCCAAGATTTCCGAGAAGTGGTTCGGGGAAGACAAAGTGTTGAAGTAAGCATTCCCAAGAGGTTGGTCATCCAACCTCCCATAGGTATTCCAAGAAACCGGACTTTGACCAAAGGCTCCGGTTTTCTGTTCCAATCGGTCGGTACAATGAAATCATCGGAGAACTTCAGCATTCCGGAAGTTTTTCCATTAGGAGTTAAGCAGATATGAGTATGGATTACATCGTTCAAATCGGCAAACCGATGCTGGAGGGCGCGCAGACCACGATCCTGTTGTTCTTGATTTCCATTTTGGCCTCCATTCCGCTCGGGTTTGTGTTCACGTTAATGGTTCGAAGCGCAATCAAGCCGCTGGCTTGGTTAGCCAATGCCTATATATATGTTTTTCGAGGTACCCCGCTGCTGCTGCAGCTGCTGTTCTTCTGCTTTGGGCTGCCGGTGCTGCCGGTGATCGGAGAATATCTCGTTTTGGATCGTTTTGTAGCCGCATGCTTGGCATTCGTGCTGAACTATGCCGCTTATTTTGCGGAAATCTTCCGCGGAGGACTCTTGGCGATTGACAAGGGACAATATGAAGCGTCTAAGGTGCTGGGCTTGAACCGCTGGCAGACGACCACGAAAGTAATTCTGCCCCAGATGTTCCGCGTAGCCCTGCCTGCGGTATCCAACGAATCCATTACGCTGGTAAAAGATACGGCGCTGCTGTATGCCGTGGCGGTACCGGAGCTGCTGCACTTCGCGTATACGGCGGTCAATCGGGATTTCACGATTATGCCGTTTGTTATTGCGGGCGTGATATACCTGCTGATGACGCTTGTGTTAACGCTGCTGTTTAAATTTCTGGAACGCCGATTCAAATATGAATAGAAGGACTGTCGCGCAATGGCAATTATCGAAGTAACCCATATGAAAAAATCCTTCGGCTCGCTGGACGTGCTGAAGGACGTCAGCTTTGAGATTCAGAAGAATGAAGTGATTGCCATCATCGGGCCTTCCGGTTCGGGAAAGAGCACCATGCTCCGCAGCCTGGTGCATCTGGAGGAAATCAACGGCGGATCGATCAAGGTGCAGGATCAGTATTTGGTGAAGGACGGCGTGTATTCCAGTCCGCCGCAGATCAAAGCGATCACGTCCCGGATGGGCATGGTATTTCAGCACTTCAACCTGTTTCCGCATCTGACGGTACAGGAGAATCTGGGCCTCGCGCCCAAACATGTCAAGAAACAAAGCAAAGAAGAAGTTAGAACGAACGGCACCGCACTTTTGCAAAAGGTCGGTTTGTCCGATAAAGCGGATGTATACCCCGGAAATCTATCGGGCGGTCAGAAGCAGCGCGTGGCCATTGCTCGGGCGCTCATGATGAATCCGGACATCATGCTGTTTGATGAACCGACATCGGCGCTGGATCCCGAGCTGACCGGCGAGGTGCTGGCCGTCATCAAGCAGCTGGCCGAGGAGCACATGACAATGGTGATCGTGACGCATGAGATGAGTTTTGCCAAGGAAGTGGCGGACCGGATCATCTTCATGGATCACGGACAAGTAGTCGAAGCCGGAACGCCGGATCAAATATTTAACCAGCCGAAGATGGAGCGGACCCGCGAGTTTTTAAATCGGGCCGCGCGTTAAAAAGGACTGGCTCAAAGCTGGATCGAAAGATCGGCTGTGGGCTGGTCTTTTTTTTTGGCAAAAAATAAGGCCATATAGTGAAAGCGTTTAAATTATTGGTTGACGGAATCGGAATTGATCGATATCATTGTTTTAAAGATTTTTAAACTGTTTCATATAAATATCTATAAAATAATAGCGAGGAGCGGAAAAAGTCATGAGTCAGGTTATTACCATTCATTCGGACGTATCCAAAGGCAAAATCAATCGCAATATTTATGGACATTTCTCCGAGCATCTGGGCCGCTGCATTTATGAAGGAATCTGGGTGGGCGAGGATTCGCCGATACCTAATACGGAAGGGATCCGCAATGACGTGCTGGATGCGTTGAGACAGCTGAATATACCTGTTCTGCGCTGGCCCGGCGGTTGTTTTGCCGACGAATACCATTGGAAAGATGGCGTCGGGCCGCGGGAGAATCGGAAACAGATGGTAAATACGCACTGGGGCGGCGTTGTGGAGAACAACCATTTCGGCACGCACGAATTCCTGCGTCTCTGCGAGCTTTTGGGCTGCGAACCCTACATATCGGGCAATGTCGGCAGCGGCACGGTTCAGGAGATGTCGGAATGGGTTGAATACATGACCTTTGACGGCGTGTCGCCGATGGCCGCATGGCGTCAGGAGAATGGCCGCGAGAAGCCGTGGAACGTGAAATATTTTGGAGTCGGGAACGAGAACTGGGGCTGCGGGGGCAATATGCGGCCGGAATATTATGCGGACTTGTACAGACGCTATCAGACTTACGTCCGCAACTATGGCGAGAACAAGATCTACAAAATTGCCTGCGGCCCGAATGTGGACGATTACCGCTGGATGGAGACCGTCATGAGGGAAGCACATCCGTACATGGATGCCATAAGCCTTCATTATTACACGATTCCGGGCGAATTCTGGACAGGCAAAGGACCTGCCACCGGATTCAGCGAACAGGAATGGTTCACCACCATGAAGAAAGCACTCCATATGGATGAATTGATCACGAGACATTCGGCGATTATGGACCAGTATGATCCTAATAAGCGCATCGGGCTCATCGTGGATGAGTGGGGCACCTGGTTTGATGTCGAGCCCGGCACGAACCCTGGCTTCCTGTACCAACAGAATACGATCCGTGATGCCCTGGTTGCGGGTTTGACGCTGAATATATTCCACGAGCATAACGATCGGGTGGTGATGGCAAACATCGCGCAGATCGTCAACGTCCTGCAGTCCGTCATCTTGACCGAAGGCGAGAAGATGATCCTTACCCCGACCTATCATGTGTTTGATATGTACAAAGTGCATCAGGATGCCGAACGTTTGGCTACCCATCACAGCGGGGCCGATTATGAGATGAATGGCGAGAAGATCCCGCAAGTATCCGTAACGGCCTCGAGGGATGAAGCCGGCAAAATCCATGTAAGCTTGTGTAATGTTAGTCACGCGGAGCAGAGCGACGTGAAGATCCAGCTTCGGGGATTAAGCGGTGCGGTGAAGCAAATCGTAGGCCGGCAGCTTGCCGCCGATTCGCTGGACGCTCATAATACCTTTGAATCGCCGGAGGTTCTCAAGCCGGCTGCATTCACTGCATTTGAACAGGAAGGTGACGTACTGCGTGCGAAGCTGGCACCGATGTCCGTTACCGTTCTCGAGATCACGGCGGAATAAACGAAGGTCATGGCGGATAATCGGTGTAAAGGTTGTCATGACGATTACCGGGTCAGCGATGAGCAGATAACGCGCGTGCTGTCCTCCCCGATGTTCTCATCGGACCGGTGCGTGCCGGATGACGAATATGATGCCCGTCTTCGTGCGTGCTTCGCATGCCCTAAACTGCAAAGGGGCACCACGTGTACGCTGTGCGGATGCATCGTACAGATTGCCGCGAAGCTGAAAGACAAGCGCTGCCCGTGCCCGGGGCAAGACCGTTGGTCGATCACCGTTAGTGTTTCATAGAAAATAACGCATAGTCAAAGGCCTGTTCTCATAGATGGATCATGGGAGCAGGCTTTTTTAGAACGGGAAGGGTTCATTAGCTTTACAGAAACTTACAACCTATGTTATGACTAATAGAAAAAGATCGGCACGTTAGGATAGGGTGTGACATGAAAGAAGGAGGCTTTTTATATTACTGGACCGCGCACTCGAGCATTTCGCTGGCAGGCGTTGTCTATATCATGGTGCTGACTACCTTTATGTATCAGGAATCCGGTTCGGCTTTTATTGCTGCATTGTTCCCGCTGTTTAACGCAGTGGCGCGGTTTGCCGCCGGCTTTACGGCTCCGCTCGTCATGGAGAAATTCGGCTTCTCCAAGCTGCTGTTGAGGCTTCAAGTTCTGAAAGCCCTGCTGTTGACCACGCTGGTAGTCTTGTTCCCGTACATATCATCCCAGGTCGTGATATTGTGTATCTTCATATTATTCATAGCGTTTACCGAAGGTTGGGGGAACCCGCTGATCCAGTCCATGGTACCAAGAATGGTTGCTCCTGACCGGTTGGTAAAGGCCAACAGCTCGTTATCCGTGACCAGCCAATCCTTGCAGATTGCCGGGTATACGTTTACGGGGTTTCTGGTCATACGCTACGGACATATGCCGACATTAATCATGAGCTGTACGCTCATCTGGCTATCCGTATTGTGTTTTTGGATTGCGGCTCGATTCATGCAGTCGAAAGCTCCTGCTGCAGCCGGACGAGGGAAAGCAAGCTGGGAAGTAATCCGTGAAGGCTGGTTCTATCTGTGGAGAATTCCTACGCTAAGAATCGTCACGATCATGGATATGGTTGAGGGGATAGCCGGAACCATCTGGGTGGGAGCGATCACGCTGGTATACGTAAAGGAAGTGCTGCATCAAGGCGAGGCCTGGTGGGGATTTATTAATGCCAGTTATTACGTCGGCGCCATTCTTGGCGGTTTGCTGATGCTGCTGCTGTCTTCCTTCATCCAGAAAAATCTGATACCCTGCATGGCTGCGGGTTCCGCGGTATTCAGTCTGCTTACTTTGTGGTACGGCCTGAACAGTATCCCGGTTGTGGCTTTAATCTTATGTATTGCGATGGGGCCGGCCTATCAGCTGAGGGATGTGGCGCAGCAAACCGCTCTCCAATCCAGTGTGGATCAGGACATGCTGCCGAAAATATATGCTTCTCGGGATATCTTATTATCATCGGTAACAAGTGTATCGATTGCCGTTATTGGTCTTATCGCGGATACGCTCGGCATTCGCATGGTTTACATTGCAGGGGCAATCTGTATTGCCATATCCGCAGGGCTGTCGTTCACAATCCTGAGGCTGCAGCGGAAGCCGGCTTCAGCGGCGGAAGCGGGAGGCAGCTTCTATTCATGAAATCACTAAAAAAAGAGCTGTACCAGTCTCATTCCTTTCGGAATGGATCTGCGCACAGCTCTTTTTCATGGAATCGACGCTCCGACAACCTTGAGGACGCTCTTGTCCGCGTTAGGCCTTGTTCTTCTTGCTGAACAGCGAATCAACCGAGAGCAGGCTGCTGCCGCTTAGAACAAGATGTACGGCCATGGCCAGCAGCGCGATATCCAGTTCATAGCCACCCAGGAAACCCATGCCCAGCTTCGCCTGAAAAATCGCCACGACAAGCACGACCCCAAGAACCAGAGAAGCGATTCTCGTTCCCAAACCGATAATCAGCGCAATTCCGCCCACGATTTCGATGATGGCTACAACGGTTGCCATAAAGGCAGGAATTCCCAGACTTGCGAAGAATCCTTCGATATTCCCGATGCCGCTCTGGAATTTATCCAAACCGTGAGCCATAAAGATGACCCCCAGAATCACCCGAATTATGAAAGTGCCTGCAGAAGAATAACTACCCATGAAATAGACCACTCCTTGTCATTTTGGTTTAAAATGTTATCAACTAACTTAAATATAGCTGAGAACTATAGGTTGTATCATACTCAATTTAACTATTGAATGTCAAGTAACTAACTAAAAATACTTGGATTATACAATATCCAATCATGATGCCATATGATTAGATGAAGTTCAGCCAATACAGAACAATAGCCATCCTCAAAGGGATGGCTATTGTTCTGGTACTCGATATTGGAGGTTCTTTAATGCTGTTCATGGCTTAGTGCCTGGGCCGGTATTCCGTCGGCGACTGCCCGGTCCAGCGGCGGAATTGCCTGGAAAAATGGCTGGCTGAGCGAAAACCGAGTTTGTCGGCGATTGCGTTCATCGGCAGATGGGTCGTGACCAGCAGCTCTTTGGCCAGGCTGAGCTTCTGGCGGCTGATATATTGTCTTGGCGAGATCCCGTACACTTGGCGGAATAACTTGGAGCATTGGCTTCGGCTTAAATTAAGCTCTTGGGACACAGCCATGACCGATATCTCTTCGGTCAATCCCGACGACAGCTTCGCTTCGATGGCATGAGCCGCATCCGCTGCAAGCAGGGAGGATGGTTTAGGGGTGCCTGCTGCCGCAAATAAAGCGCGGGGCGGCTTCAGCGCATCCTGCCTCTTCAAGAGAGAGAGCACATCATGGATGATGAGCAGGGTGTAGGACTGGAGCAGAAGCCTGTCCTCAAAAGTGAGATTGTAATCGCTGGGCTGGTTCTCCGGACGGACCGAATGGGCTGCCGGCTGGCTGCGCCGGACGATTCCCTCCAGCTCTTGAACGTAGGCAGCCAGTTTGCTGCGCTCGCTTTCGTGCTGGCGAATATGTCGGTAAGGGGCAGCGGATAATGAGCTTCGAATTTCTGCATCATCCAGATCGAAATGAACATTGAAGTACCCATACTGCTTGTTGGATGCATTCGAGGTTTGATGGGGCACCCCGGATTTGATCAGAAGCCATTCCCCTTCGCGGAGCTGAATGGAATCCCGATGAATTTCCTGCAGGACTTCGCCTTCCAGACAGTATAGCAGCTCGAACAGGTGATGGTGATGCCTCGGATAACTCCAGCCTGGCGGCTGGGAATCAAAATGGCATCCGGTTACCTGCAGCGTTTGAATCATATTGGGAAAGCGAAAAGCGATATCCATGACAGCTGGCTCCTTTTGGGCATACAAAACGCCGATAATGATGCCTTATATTGTATCATAACGATGATTCGGCACAAAAGGTATAAAGAATGCCCCATTTGGAGATTGAGCAGCATGGGATTTTGATAGATGATGGCAATAGAAAGCAAATGAAACGTGTTAGGAGGAAACAAGCTATGAAAGCTCAATTGAAAGCGGTTAACCAACAATTCCTGCTGGGGGATGAGCCGATTCAGATTTTGTCTGGTGCCATCCATTATTTTCGAGTGGTTCCGGAATATTGGGAAGATCGGCTGATGAAGCTGAGAAGCTGCGGATTGAACACGGTGGAAACCTATATTCCGTGGAATTTGCATGAACCGAAGGAAGGACAATTTGTGTTTGATGGCATTGCCGACCTGGAAAGATTCGTCCGTATCGCCGGCGATCTCGGGCTGCATGTCATTCTTCGGCCGAGCCCTTACATATGCGCAGAATGGGAATTTGGAGGACTTCCATCCTGGCTGCTGCAAAATCCGGATATTCAGCTTCGATGCATGGACCCGGTTTATCTGGAGAAGGTCGACCAATATTATGATGAGCTGATTCCGCGATTGGTTCCGTTACTGACCTCCAAGGGTGGTCCCGTGATTGCGATGCAAATCGAGAACGAGTACGGGAGTTACGGAAATGATACGGCATATCTGGAGTATCTAAAGGATGGCTTGATCAAGCGGGGCGTGGACGTGCTGCTGTTCACTTCGGATGGTCCCACGGACGGAATGCTGCAGGGCGGAGCCGTTCCCGGCGTGCTTGCCACGGTCAATTTCGGATCAAGAACGAAGGAGGCTTTTGATAAACTGCGGGAGTACCGTCCGGAAGATCCTCTGATGTGCATGGAATACTGGAACGGTTGGTTTGATCATTGGCTGAAGCCACACCATACCCGGGATGCGGAGGATGCTGCTGCCGTGTTCAAGGAAATGCTGGACTTGAATGCATCCGTGAACTTCTATATGTTTCATGGCGGAACGAATTTCGGATTCTATAACGGGGCGAATTTTCACGAAAAGTATGAGCCGACGCTAACCAGCTACGATTATGATGCGCCTCTCTCGGAGTGCGGGGACGTGACGGCCAAATTCGAAGCCATTCGAAGCGCGATCGCACAGCATCAGGGAAAAGAGCTCTCCGATTTGCCAAGTCTTCCGCAGCCTGTCAAGAAAATAAGCTATGGCTCTGTGAGCATGACGCACTATGCCGACCTGCTGGAGCATCTGCCTGCGCTTTCCGAGGAGCAGAAACGCACGGCACCCGTACCGATGGAACGGCTGGGCCAAAGCTATGGCTTCACGGTTTACGCAACGCATATATCCGGGCCGCGCCAAGGGGAGTCCCTGCATCTGCAAGAGGTGCATGACCGGGCACAGGTATTCCTGGATGGAAAGTATCAAGGGACGGTCGAACGTTGGGATCCCAAAGCCCTGCCAATCGATGTTCCGGCAGCCGGCGCCAAGCTGGAGATCGTTGTCGAGAATATGGGACGCATCAATTACGGTCCAAAGCTGAAGGATTATAAAGGAATCACGGAGGGAGTCCGAATGAACAACCAGTTCCTGTATGACTGGAGCATCTATCCCTTACCGCTTGATCATCCGAATGCGGCACCGTTTCAACCGCTGGAGGGGCCTTTTGAACAGCAGGACCGACCTACCTTCTATCGCGGCGAATTCTATGTGGATGACATTGGCGATACGTTTATCCGCTTAGACGGATGGGGAAAAGGGGTCGTCTGGGTCAATGGATTCAATCTGGGACGCTACTGGGAGCAAGGGCCGCAAGCAGCGCTGTATCTGCCTGGACCGCTGCTGAAGCAGGGACGGAATGAAATCTTGGTATTTGAGCTGCATCATACCGAAACGGCAAGCATCAAGCTTGTCGACACACCCGACTTGGGTTAATTCGGCCGGAACAGACCGACGATGGATAAACAAAAAGGGAGCCTTCTTGTAAACTGAGAGGGCTCCCTTTCATGTTGGAATGAGTATCAGATTAATTGCTTGCGGACTTTTAAATATCGGTACAAGACGATACCGAATAGCGAGCACAGAACGGCACATAATCCAATGAAGCCATAGCCGGCCTGGAGCCCGCGCAGCAGGCCGAGCTCTGTACCGCTACCGTACATTTGCTTGAATCCGTTCGTGATCGCGCCGATCGCGTAATTGCCGATGACGCTGCCGATCCCCATCATGGTGACGGTGAACGTAATCGCGGTGTCGCTCTCATTCGGATATCTTTTGGCAATGAGAGCCATAACCGTCGGATAGATCGGGGCAATCCCGATGCCTGCCGCCGCAAACAGGAAGGCGTAGGATTCTCCGCCGAAAATCGCGACAAACGTACATACTCCGGTCAGTCCGGACAGAATGATGATGGACAGCGTGAAGCCGATCCGGTCCGTGATCGGGCCAAGCAGCAGGCGTGCCGCCGAGAAGCAGAGGAAGAACGCGGATAGCATGCCGGCTGCCGCTGCAGGTTCCCATTTGTACGATTTTTCAAGAAAGTTGACGAGCCAACCGCCAACCGCCATCTCCGATACGACGCCGAAGGATAGGATCATGACGACCAGCCACAGCGCGGGATCTTTGACCAGCAGCTTCAGCGGAGTCCGTTCCGTTTCGGATAGATCGTCCCCGGGAAACTTACTCATGAGTGCCGGGATCATGGGAAGTATGGATAACATCAGCATGGCCAGGTACATACCCCGCCAATCCAGCGTGTAATTAAACACGGTAACGGTCATGAGACCGGATGCAATCATCGGGGCCACCGTTGAGCTGATACCGTAGAAGAAATGGGACAGGTTCATCATCGTGCCCGTATTGCGCACAAAGATCCGGGCTGACAATATCGCGAGGCCGATCTCCAGCATACCGTTCCCAATGTACATTAAGAAGTAGGATGCGGTAAACAGAGGGTAGCTGTGGGACAGGAAAATCAACACGCCCGAGATGGCCATCGATCCGAAGGCAGCCATGCTGACCCACTTGATTCCGATCTTCCGGGTCAACAGCGCGGTGAAAGAGCATGCGATCAGGTACCCGAGCGCGTTCAGGGAGAGCAAGGTGCCGATCTGCATTTCATCCAATCGAAAATCGAATTGGATCCGCGGAATGGCGGGCCCCTTAATATTCTCCGATATCCCAAATATGATAAAGCCGAGAAAGATCGTTGCCAAATGCAGGGTGTAGTCTTTGCTCAATTTAGGTTTTGTTTTTGGTTGAAGGTCAGTATTCACGGTTAATCCCCAATCGTCATTGTTGAATTTTACATTGCGCTTGTATCGGATATCATCATATCCAGAGCGATCCGCTGCAAGCCGGCTAGATAGTCGTGTTCCCAATCGCGAAGCAGCATTTCGGGAAGATGCCGCTCCGGCACGTAGGCGGAAGCACGCTCTTTAATGGAGAGCAGGGCGGAGGGCGAGAGATTATGCTCGCACCACAGAATGGCATCGGGATTGAGAATCGCGGCGAAGGCGGCACTTAGCCGGCTTAACGCATCGATTTGCTCCTGATCCGGCTCGATGAGACTGCTCATCACAGAACGATTACGTTCCAATATGTCTTGAAAATTGCTGCCCTCGCTCATCGGGACGAAGCCGATCTCGCCCGTGAAGAACGAGCGGCCGCGAACGACGTTTCCATTAATGAGCAGTCCGGCCCCCGGTCCGTTGTGACCGAGGTATACGTATACGAGGGAAGCCTCCTCCGAGCCGCTGAGATTGTGGTAACCGAGCACGGCAGCATTCATGTCATTCTCTATGATGACAGGAATGGAGAACAGATCCTCCAGGTAAGATTGGAGATTGTAATCCTGGAATGTTCCATACGACGGCACATGAAAAATAATACCGTCCCGCACCGCCGCCGGCATGCCAACGGCGATGGAGCGAATCTCTGGATAACGGCGGGTCCAGTTTGCCATTTGGGAAGCCAAGGCTTCCGGTCCATGATGAAGGATGCCGTCTTCAGCCTTCCGCTCGAGCAAGTCGCCGTTCCAATTAAAAACAGTGTATACGCTCTGCTCTTTCTCATAATAAACGGCGAGACCGAGCATGTAATCCGGATTAAAAGCATAGCGGTTCGCACGTCGGCCGCCGCTGGATTCATCCAGTCCGAGCAGGTTGACTTCACCTTCCTGCACCATGAGCTCCACAACTTTGCTCACCGTCGGAAAGCTGATGCCGAGTCTTTCGCTGAGCTCGGCTTTGGTTCCGCTCCCCAGCTCCAGAAGCGACGAACGGAGTGCGCGCCGGACGGCGAATTTCATGGATTGCGGCGTAGGCAAAGCTTCTTTGCGCGTATGAATCACCTCTTCCACTCTTTTTAAACGTATTTAATAAGTCTATGGGGATGATTATTGCACATCCGATAAGACGGTGCAAGAACAATATGTAGGTTTCAAAAAGAATAGGATGAAGGATGGGAAAGCGGTTGACAACTGCCATGCTCCATGAGAAAATGTACGCGCGTACATAAATTGCAGGAGGCTTGATGATTATCGCTAGTCGTAAAGAGGTAGCACAGCTGGCCGGCGTTTCGGAAGCAACGGTATCCCGCGTCCTGAACGGGGTCGGGCCGATCAAGGAGGAGACCAAGCAGCGCGTGCTGGAAGCGGCGGATCGGCTTGGATATACCCCAAGCGCGCTAGCCCGCAGTTTTGCGCGGCGCAGGAGCGGTAATCTTGGCGTCGTTATGCCTTACCTGCCGAAAGCTCGCATATTCTCCGCCTATTATTTTTCGGAGATCCTAAGCGGTATCGGCAGTAAGGCGCTGGAGAGCAAGCATGACCTGTTGATGCTGTTCCGTGAACCCGGCGGTTCGATGGATTACTTGAACCTGTTTCGTACCCAGAAGGTGGATGCCTGCATCATTCTCGGCGCCCGGGACGATGAAGGCGAGCGCGCAGCCATCCAACAGCTGAGTGAAGCGGATCGCCCTTATTGCCTTATTAATCAATACTTTGACGGCGAGGCGTTTCACGTCATGGATGCGGATCATGTAGAAGGCAGCTATCAAGCCGTTCATCACTTGATCGGGCAGGGGTTCCGGCAGATTGCTTTTCTTAATGGCCCGCCCCAGTATTCCAACAGTCGCGACCGGCTGAAGGGGTACACCCGGGCACTGAACGAAGCGGGAATCAAGCCGGATGAATCCTTGCTGTTCGAGGGCAACTTCAGCCGCAAGAGCGGGTATGCCGCAGCTGAGCTAATCGCCGGGAAGCTGGACCGGATTGAAGCGGTGTTTGCGGCCAATGACCGCATGGCGATCGGATTGCAGCAGGGCCTGCGCGCGTTAGGTATTGCAGAAGATCGAATGCCTGCCTTTGTCGGTTATGACGACTCGGAGGCTGCAGAGCTCTGCACCCCGCCGCTTACCAGCGTAAGAGTTCCTTTCTATGAACTGGGGTGTCTTGCCGCGGAGCATGTGCTCCGCCTGCTGGACGACTCCGATTCGCCTGACGGCAGCGGATCGAACGCCGCGCTGCATCGGCAGCTGCCTACTCGCCTAGTGGTCCGCGCATCTTCGCTTCATCGAAATCAATGAACCCTTATTCAAGGAGGAATGAAAGATGAAACAATTACGTGTCGGCATGATCGGATATAAATTCATGGGCAAAGCCCACAGCAACGCATATCGAAGCCTTCCGATGTTTTTTCCGAAGGCGCTGAAGCCTGAAATGGTGGCCATCTGCGGCCGCAATGCGTCGGCCGTGCAAGAAGCGGCGGATCAGCTGGGCTGGCGTGAAAGCGTTACCGATTGGAAACAGCTCGTGAATCGGGAGGATATCGATCTGATCGATATCAATGCTCCAAGCGACGCCCATAAGGAAATTGCCATGGCCGCGGCAAAGGCCGGCAAGCATATTTTTTGTGAGAAGCCGCTTGCGCTGACCTTGGCCGACGCCAGAGAGATGCTGCAGGCTGCGGAAGATGCGGGAGTCACCCATATGGTCGGATTTAACTACAGATTTTCTCCGGCCGTAAGACTGGCCAAGAAATTGATTGACAGCGGCAGATTGGGCCAGATCTATCACTTCCGTGCCTGGTTTCTGCAGGACTGGATCATGGACCCGCAGTTCCCGCTGGTATGGCGGTTACAGAAGGAAGTGGCCGGCTCCGGCTCGCACGGGGATCTGGGCGCTCACCTGATCGACCTCGCGCATTATCTGGTCGGGGATATGCAGGAAGTAATCGGGATGAGCGAGACCTTCATCAAGGAGCGTCCCATTGCCAGCGAGATGACCGGATTAAGCGCAAAAGGAAGCGAAGGCGGCCCCATGGGCCAAGTTACGGTAGACGACGCTACGTTATTCATGACCCGCTTCGAGAATGGGGCGCTGGGCAGCTTCGAGGCCACGCGGTTTGCCGCGGGACACCGCAGCACCAATTCCTTCGAGATCAACGGCAGCTTGGGCAGCGTGAAATTTGATTTTGAACGGATGAACGAACTGGAGGTTTACTTCACGACCGACGATGAGGACGTTCAGGGCTTCCGCCGGGTACTGGCTACCGATCCCGTACACGATTATATGGAAGCATGGTGGCCGCCGGGGCATACGATCGGTTTCGAACACACCTTTACGCATGAAATCCTTGAGCTGTCGAACGCGATTTCGGAAGGACGGCAGCCCGTGCCTAATTTCGCGGACGGCGTAAAATGCCAAGCCGTCCTGGAAGCCGTGGATAAATCGATTGAAGAACGCCGCTGGGTGCAGCTGTCTGAAATGTAATCATAGTCATTCGGCCAGGGCTTGGCCGGACACATAAAAAAGGAGTGCTACGCATGAAACAGGCTTTAATCGTATGGGGCGGCTGGGACGGACACGAACCGGAGCAGGTTGCCGGCATTTTTGCGGAATTGCTTCGGGGCGAGCAGTATGAAGTGGAAGTATCCGACACGCTGGATGCATTTAACGATGCTGAGAAGCTGCAGGGTTTGGATCTGATCGTGCCGGTATGGACGATGGGCGAAATATCGAAGCAGCAAGTGGAGAACGTATCGCTTGCCGTGCAGAAGGGAACCGGCTTGGCCGGCTGTCATGGCGGGATGTGCGATTCTTTCCGCAATAATGTGGATTGGCAGTTCATGACGGGAGGAAACTGGGTTGCGCATCCGGGGAACGACGGAGTGGAGTACCGGGTCGAGATCAAATCCAGCTCCAGTCCGCTTGTGGAAGGGCTGCAGGATTTCACCGTGGCATCCGAGCAGTATTATCTGCATGTGGATCCGGCCGTCGAAGTGCTGGCCACCACCCGTTTTCCGGTTGCGGCAGGACCGCATCTGCTGAACAAAGCGGTTGACATGCCGGTGGCGTGGACGAAGCGCTGGGGATACGGACGGGTCTATTACAATTCGCTGGGTCATCATGCAGATATCGTCGACATGCCGCAGGTGAAGGAAATGATGCGGAGAGGACTGCTGTGGGCCGCCGAGGGCAAGTCATTGTATGCCGGCTCGGACATGAGTTTCTTTACCGAAGGTCAGGGCTACACAGGCATGGGAGACAGCCAATAAAGGCAGAAGGAGACTGGGATCATGAAGAAGGTAAAGGTAGGCATTATCGGCTGCGGTAAAATCAGCGGCATTTATATGGAAAACTGCCACAAGTTCGACATCCTGGAGCTGACGGCCTGTGCGGATATCGATCGAGCCCGTGCCGAGGAACAGGCCGCCAAATATAATATCCCGAATGTTTATACCACCGAGGAGCTGCTCGCGGACCCGGAAATTGAGCTGGTCATTAATCTGACGATTCCTGCCCTTCATGCGCAAATTATGCTGGATGCATTGGAAGCCGGAAAGCATGTGTACGTCGAGAAGCCGCTGGGCGTAACCCGGGAAGAAGGCAGAGCGGTGTTGGACATGGCAGCAGCCAAAGGGCTGCTGGTAGGATGCGCCCCCGAGACATTCCTTGGAGCCGGTATCCAAACGGCCCTGAAGCTGATTGAGGATGGACGTATCGGCAAGCCGATCGCAGCAACCGCATTCATGATGAGCCGCGGACATGAGCATTGGCATCCGGATCCGGAATTTTATTATGCCGCCGGCGGCGGTCCGATGTTTGACATGGGGCCTTACTATCTGACGGCACTGGTCCAATTGCTGGGACCGATCCGCGGTATTAGCGGAATGATCGGCGCTGCGCTCGCGGAGCGGACCATTACCAGCGAGAAGAAGCAAGGGCAGAAGATTAAGGTAGACATTCCTACGCATGTAGCCGGACTTATCGATTTTCAGAATGGAGCCATCGGCACGCTGATTACGAGTTTCGATGTGTTCGGAGGCAGCACGCTTCCTAATATTGAGATTTACGGCACCAAGGGTACGCTTCTCGTTCCGGATCCCAACACCTTCGGCGGGCCGGTAAAATACCGATTGACCGGTGAAACCGAGTGGACGGAAGAACCTCTGCTTCCGGGGTATAACGAGAATACGAGGGGGATCGGCCCTGCGGATATGGCCTACGCCATCCGGAGCGGAAGAGCTCATCGAGCGAGCGGCGAGCTTGCCTATCATGTGCTTGAAGCCATGTGGGGGTTCCATGATGCTTCAGATGTCGGCAAACGGTATGAGATGTCCAGCACCTGCGACATCCCGGCACCGCTTCCGCTTGATTTGCCGAAGTACACCCTGGATCAATAATATTGCGTCACATGTTAATAGCGGCTTACCCCAAAGGTCAACTGGACCCGGGGTAAGCCGCTTTACACTGTGTCGGGAACTCTATATCGCACTGGCTAACCTGTCTATTCCGAACTGGAATGGAGCGACAAGAGGTTATTCTTTTACGACAAGACCGAATATTTTCGTTAGCGGAATGGCTTGATGCGGCGATATAATGCATCCTTGAAGATCTTCCAGCGTTGCGCCGATATGGTGGAAGTCCGTTCGGCTTAGATCGATTCCCGCAAGTTTCGTGCCGGAGAACTGCGATTGATCGATCTGGCAGTCCATAAACTCTACCTTGCTTAACTCGGAATGATAAAAATCCGATTTGACGAGCGATGTCGATTGGAAGGATACCTGCTTCATGTTGGCAAACCGGAACGTGGCATAGTCGCCCGTACAATGGTCGAATACGACATTACGAATGGTGGCGGCCGTCAGGTCGAGCCCCAATATTTTGCAATGATTAAATTGTACCCGATACATGATGGCCTCGCTGAGATCAACATTGGACAAGTCGCAGTGATTGAACACGAGGTCCGTCAGTTCGGCATGATGGAGCGTGACGTGCTGGAACGTCACGTTATCGAAGATCATTTGGTCGAACTGAACCTTGTTGGCCGTAACATAGACAAGCGTCTCGTCCTGACAAGCGGATTGAACGAACGAGGATTCGTCGTCAACACCGGCGTCGGACAGGATCACAGGCTCAAGCTGCTTGGGGAGCTTGGGTTTCACGATTTTGATCGGTGCCGATGAACCGGCCGTATTGGGGGGTGCCATGATTTTTTCCTCCAAACATAGGAATAAGAATTGAAATAATAACTTAACGGAACACACCGCATAGGTTTGAATAGAAGTATAACATGTCCTTATCCCATTGTCCGGTCCCTCGCATTGATGGCGGCGTCCAGGGTTCCGCCGTGCCGATTCGGTGACCATGCCAGCAGACTGACGCGGCTGTTGCCCGATAGATCAGCAAGGAAAGGCGTCGTCTGTTCTCCGGCAGCCCATGGCCCAAAACATTCTTCCTGCCGCCCGAAGGCCGTTCCCGAGCTGTACAGGATGAACCACTTACCTGAAGCAGGTTGAACGAGAACCAAATCTTCCGGCCCGTCTCCATCGACATCCCCTAACACCACGGACAGGGGCGAACCAAAGGGATCCTCGGCGGAATACCAAACGCCGGCATTCCGAAGCCGTGTACCGCTGCTTAGCCAGACCTGACATGCTCCGGAGGCGGAGTTCCACACCACCAGATCATCCAGGCCATCGCCATTTACATCTCCGATGCACGGTATCATATCATTGCTCTGTAAGGAAACCTCATGCTGAATAAGGGGAGGAGAAAAGCTCCCCCCGGAACTGTAAGCGATGGCCGCTTTACCGGTGACGTCATCCCATAGAAATAAATCATCTCTGCCGTCCCCGTTAAAATCTCCCGTTAAGGATTTCCAATTCAGGGCTCCGGGCTCGGACAGCCAAATCCCGTCAGGTGCTAAACGGCTGCTGCCGGCGCCCAAGGCAACATGGCATATCCCAAGCTCTGCATGCCATACTGCCGCATCGATAAAGCCGTCGCCGTCGAAATCGCCTGTCATTGCGGTGCCGCTAGGGGATGGCGGCCAGTCGGCCGATAGCGGACGTATCGAATGTATGCCATTATGGATTCTAAGGGGGGACCGGATCCCAAGATCCAAGGCGTACCATGTGTTGCTGGCCTCGTCCCGAATGATCCATCGGTTCGGGAGCTTGTTTCTTTTGGCGTGCAGAAACTTGGGACGCTTCATGCTCAACCTGTCCGACAGCCCGGTTTCCCTGAAATCCGGTATGAAGGGGAGGATGGAGGTTAAGGATACAAACGATTTACGCTCCCTCTCGAAGAACCGAAGGATCCTTCTGAGCGGCGAGTGTTGGTCATAATGCACGGTGCCGTCATCAAGGAATCGGATATATGGAAATTCAAGATAAGGGTGGTAAAAGAACGAGGCCAGTTCGCGTTCACCCGTGAAATCTTTTAAAGTCTGTTCCATGCGAGCAACTTCGGCTTCGATGTTATGGCCTGAAACATAATAAAGCGGCGTGGGAACATAGATTGTTCCGTTCGTCAACGGATCGTCCAGGTTGTGCCGGAGCACGGCTGTCTTCGCATTCGGTTCGTCCGGCGGAGATTCGTACAGGACCCCGTTGCAGATCTCGATGATCTGCCGCTGAACCGGCGATGCGGCATAATGCGGCGTCTCGAACCAGGCCGCGGCAAAGCCCGCCGTTTGGAACGCTTGATGCCCCAGCTGAACCCGCCGATAGGCATAGGATTGCTGCAGCTGCAGGAGCGAAGCCACAGCCTCGGGGAGATCATCCGGCGGACAATCGGCGGTGCATTCCGAATATGCAAATTCGAATCCGTCACCGCTTGCCGATCTCCCGTACTGATGCGTATAGCCGTGAATGCCAAGCGAGGCGCCGAGCGCTGCCATCGTGCGGAGCAGCCGCACAAACCGAAGGGAAGCTTCATCCTGCAGGTCGGCTATCGAACGGTCCGTATGTTGCGCCGGATCAACATAACGGGGAATAACGGCCAGATGAAAGGGGATTTGCAGCTGGTGCAGGAATCTTGCGATGACAAGCAGCTTTGCTTGTTGTTCTTCCGTCCCGTACCATCCGCCAGGGCCGATATCTTCAAGCCGTATCATTGCTTTATTCATGTACAGACCCTCCTTTCACGGGCATCCGAGCGCCATGTGGTATCCGATACATTTTATTTATGCTAGTTGTGGGCTTAGCGTCATCAGGATGAAGCAATCAATGATAAAAAGAGGATCTTCGAGCCTCTCCGCGAATACCAAGAGATCAAGAGAGGAACAGGAGGAAGTGGAAGACCATGCAGATTCGAATTGCAAATGAGCAAGATGCCGAAGGCATTGCTAGCGTACATGTAAACAGCTGGAAAACGACGTACAGGGGGATCGTCGATGATGATTTTTTGCAAAAGCTTTCCGTTGCGGACCGCGTAGAAGGCTGGCGCAGGAAGCTTGCCAATATGCCCGAAGACGAACAGCTACTGGTTATTTCAGACGAACATGGCAAGGTTTACGGGTTTATGTCGTACGGGACGGAGCGAGAGCAGAAGATCTCCCATGAAGGAGAACTCTACGCGATCTATCTCTTGGAAGAAATTCAAGGGCAGGGATGGGGAAAACGGCTATTTGCCAGGTTGAAGGAATTTCTGCAAACGAGAGGATATCGTTCGTTGTCGGTTTGGGTGCTGGTAGGCAATAAAGCCGAGCAATTTTATAGATATATGGGCGCTCAAGAGCTGAAGCAAAAAGAGATTGTCATCGGGGGAAAAAGACATGCCGAATTGGCACTGCTTTGGAGTTCCCTTGACCAAATCCGCTCATCTTCCTGAAGGTCTTCGCTCGGTTTTACATTAATGAGAGAATCCACTATGATGGAGATATACCCCGGCGGGTAACTCGATTTTTGATTTTGCCGCACTATAGGAGGTTCGCATTTGAGTATTATTCCGATAGGTCCGTTGATGATCCGAGCCGATATGGTGATATTTCTGATCTGCGCCGCGGCCGGGTTCGCCGCACTTCGCATTCGTTTGCGCCAGATGCCGCAGCGGGAATGGATCCTGGACACCTATTTATCCGTCATCATCATAGGTTTTCTCTCATGGAAATTCGGGATGCTGGTATTCGATCCGATCCGCACCCTCCAGCATCCGACCTCGCTGATCTACATGACGGGGGGAGTCAGGGGCATATGGCTGGGGGTTGTTCTCGCTATCGTCTACGCTGCACTTCGCTGGAACAGGAAGAGGGGGGAGTCTGGCCTGCTGCTGAAATCGGCGCTGTTATCGGCCTTTGCAAGCGGAACGGCAGGGTATCTCTTTCAGTGGCTGTGGGCGGATGGTGCGAGTGTGACGCCTTCTTTATTCTATGCTCTGATGTTCGGCGTCTTGCTGACGGTCAGCTGGCTTCGCTTTCAGGCACCGCTGCCGCAATTCCTTACGCTGGGATTAGGAAAAAACAAGGCGGTTATGGTCGTGATGGCGGCTCTCTTCGCGTGGGTCATCTATGATTTCGCTTCGGACACGGCCAGCGAGCAGGAAGCAGCCGCACCGTCCCACCAAGAGGGGAGCCAGGAAATCGCAGCGGAAGGTTTGAAGCCTGGGCTTCGCGCGCCGGATTTCACGCTGACCGATTCAGAAGGCAGGGAGATCAAGCTGTCCGATTACCGCGGGCAAACCGTACTCCTTAATTTTTGGGCTTCCTGGTGTCCGCCTTGCAAGGTCGAAATGCCTTATATGCAGGATTTTTACGAGAAACATCAGGATGACGACGTTATCATACTGGCCGTCAATATGACCCATCTGGAAAAAAGCAAGAGCGAAGTACAGTCTTTTGTTGAGAAGAACGGCATCACCTTTCCCGTCCTGTACGACCAGCATGGTGAGAACACCGGGCGGTACGAGGTGGTGGCTTATCCGACCACCTACGTCATTTCGCCTGGCGGCATCGTATCAGAACGGTTTCAAGGCGCGATCGACGAAGATATCATGGCCAGAGCTTACCGCAAGGCTAGCGATTAAGCTAGGTTAATGGCGGAATTTTGGTTGCGTGGACTTCTATCTCTGCCGCCTTCTCCCCAGGAGGAATATAATACACAAACGCTTGGGAGGGGGAGAAGGATTGCAGCCAATACCAATTTCGGCAGAAGGATGCAAAGGTTACGTCGGCAAAACCGTTTGCGCTGTCATGCATGATGGGACGGAAGTCGTGGGGACGATTCGCGGTGTACATGATCGGGGTCTTGAACTCGAATTTGCGAACCCATCCGCATATATATTGTCCGCCAAAGGGAAAAAGGGCAGAAAATCTTCGAAGTCGACCAAAGGCGGTGCACAAACGTCCGCATTTGGACCGTACGGCTACGGCGGTTTTGGACCGTATGGAGGCTACGGTTTCGCAGGCAATGTGCTTGCTTGGGAAGCCATTGCCTTGTTGTTCCTCATTCCGTTTTTATTTATCTAAACCCACATCAGGATATGGATCAAGGCCAGCAGTTTTCGATGAGACAGTCGGGGAAGGTGCCCCATACTGTCTCTTTTTCTATGTCCATTTTATAAATTTCGCGTGGATTGGGTACGGTTGAAGGGTTCGGCGGATGCATCGGATTGACTGATCAGCCATATCACAGGGGTAAAGGCAACGAGAAAACAGCTGCCCGCCAGAATCGGCAGCAAGGACCATTCCGCCACGGAGTAACCGAGAAGCGTCTGCCATCCGATGGCGATCAGTCCGAATAAATAGGCGAGGCCGCTGATATGGATGATTATCGGTTTGACGGCAGCATTGACGGATTTTCTCATGGACAGCCAGGCCACCAAAGGAATGGCCTGCAGTGCATGAAACCCGAGTCCGTGCAGCCAAATGATATTGCCGCCGATCCCGGTGAAACGACCCGCGTTGATGGAAATCCAGATGCCTGCCGCAAAAGATACCAGCACCGCGATCATGGCATAACGGATGCCGAGACCAAGCTCCGGATGGGCCTCTATTACACGCTTGCGGAAATATTGAGCCCCCAGGATCAGGTAGAACACGATGAGCAGAAGCGCAACGGCAGGAAAAATCGTGGAGATGACATGATCGAAGGATGAACCGTTCCGAACGAACCTCGGATCGACGCCGCGGAAATGTTGTACGGTCTCGGCGAAGTAGGAGAACAACACTAGGGGAATGTAACAGCAGCGGTAGATCGATTGGCTTCGTGGCCGCATGCCGGAAACCGGTAGAACGCTTGCGGTTGATAGGATGAATATTCCCAGGGCCGCGTTGAAGGAAAAGGCTTTGGAGACATCTCCGTCCGGTGAGACAGGTCCGCCATGGAGCAGCACCCATACCCCGCAAATTCCGGCCAGCAAAAAGCCGAGCAGACTCGTCAGCATGAGCCATGTCTCCTGTTTATACAGCCGGTATGCCCCGCTGGCCGCTTCACGTGCAAGTCGGTTCATAATGAATACCCTCTTTCGGAAAGATGAATTGTTTCTAATGTACAAGAGAACGGGAGCTGCTTTAACGGGCTGGGGATGTAATGGGCACCGTACCCCGGGATGATTTCATGGCTGGGCTTAAGCCGGGGATGAGATGGCTGTTTCCGCATGGGGAATGAGGAGGTCAGTGCTTTTTTACTAGATCGGGACCTGATGAAAATGAATCCTTCGCTTGATTGTTCCTTTCCTGTATACCTACTAAAATTGAAAAATGTGGTTATTGCTTGGTAGATCGGTTTAATAGTTTATGGAATTGAAATTTGTTTGTAGACTGCCTGAAGAAGCAGGGCGGCGAGACAGAAGGGGCGTCCGTATTTATGTCCAATCGAATATTAGTTACACCCGAGCAGCTGGAGCAGGTATCCGCGCAATTTGCCCAATCAGGGCAACTTAGCGGCGATTTGGTGCAGCGGCTCCAGCGAAGCATTCACGAAATGGAAGGTCAGTGGGAAGGGATGACCCGCGAGCGGTTTTACGGGGATTATCAGCATGCCAGGACGACGATGCTCAAGTTTGTGGAGTGCTTGCAAACGATATCCGCCGAGCTGAAGCAAATTTCCGTCAAATTCCGTTCCACGGATGAAATGGTGAACGGTGCTGCAGCTGGAGGAGCCGCAGCAGGCGCGGGCATTATGGCCGGGGCGGCAACCGGAGCGGGAATCGCTGCGGCGGCAGGCGCTGCATCCAAGACTTCCGGCGTGGCCGCTAAATCCTCAAGCAACCCGCTGGACGCAGCGCTCAAAGGAGTAGAAGTGGAAGGCAGCGTAATCAAGCACGAAGAGAATGGACTTTATGCCAAAGCAATAACAGGCAGCGCGGGAGCGAGCTTATCCGAAGGAGCGCATGCCAGCGGGGCTGTTGTTGAAGCAGGCTATGCGAATGATCATGTCGAAGGATCGGTTAGCCTGGTGAAGGCCGAAGTCGAGGCGGCGGTCAAGGACGGTACGCTTAGCGTCGGAGCTGAGGCTACATTAAACAAATATGAGGGCGGCGTGAATATTCCGCTTCCTTGGACGGATAAAGAGCTGCACATCGGAGGTTCCGCTTCACTGGGCGTGCTCGGCGCATCCGCGGAGGTGGGCAAGAGCGGCTTGAAGTTCCACATCCCGTTGGGACCGGGAGCAAGCCTCGTCGGAGTCGGCGGAGCGATTACGGTAAAATAGAAGGGGGCGCACAGCCTATGGGCGACAGACAAAAACGGTTCAAATACATAATGGTGATTATTGCTATCGTCGGCGTTCTGGGCACGGTGATTCCGAATCTGCTGGACACGAGTTACGCGGCAGCGGAAAAAGCCGTCATCTGCCTATCCTTTCTCATTGGAGTACCGCTCGTAGTGTCGATTGTCTATTGGATCGGTAAAAAAATAATGAAGGGTTGATCAACATGGAACAGCATGAGCAAACGGAGCAGAAGCTGCTGCCAATCGGATCTGTAGTCAAGTTCAAGGATTGGGACCAGACGCTGATGATCTATGGCCGGATGCAGAACGACTCCAAGACGCTAAAGCGTTGGGATTACGTTGCCTGCTTCTATCCTCACGGAAATCTGACCGCGGATTCCAACATCTTTTTCAACCATAAGGACATCTCGGAAATCGTATTCACGGGTTACGTCAACGAGGATGAAATTGCATTCCGTGATGCATTGTTGGAAGGAATTGCAAAAGCGGATCAAATGGCGGCCGCGGGCTCCGGCACGGACCATTCATAAATCAAATATAGCAGCTCGGTTCGTAAAGCAGCTCTGACAAGAGCTGCTTTTTTGTTTGTACGGGATTTACATTGAAAACCAAACAAACAAATATAATATCTTTGTTTATTTTTGAAAATATACTATTCAAAAATAAACGGGCGTGTTAATATGGGAAACAAATGAAAGCAAATTCATATGGTCAATCGGAGGGGAAGCTTCATGGTTCAGAGCTTATGGGAACAATCAAAGGCACAGCAGGCACAAAATACATTGGATGAGCTTGTCTATCGCTCGAATTTGATTGGTGCCGACCGGCGCGTATGCAACTGGGGCGGCGGCAACACATCCAGTAAAACAACGATTCAGGATTTTCGCGGCAACGACGTCGAGGTAATGTACGTGAAAGGCAGCGGATCCGATCTGGCCACCATGAAAGCGGGCAATTTCACAGGCTTGCGCATGGAGGATATCCGGCCGCTGTTCGAACGAGATTCGATGTCGGATGAGGAAATGGTGGCATACCTGGGTCATTGCATGGTAGATGCGAAGCACCCGCGAGCATCCATAGAAACGCTGCTGCACGCGTTCTTGCCGTTTCGGCATGTGGATCATACGCATCCGGATGCCATTATCAGCTTGTGCTGCGCCCATAACGGCAAAGAATTAGCCCGGGAAATTTTCGGCGATCGATTTGTGTGGGTTCCATATGTCCGCCCTGGCTTTACGCTGTCGAAGATGATCGCGGAAGGGGTGCTGGCTAATCCGAACGCCGAGCTTGTGCTTATGGAGAAGCACGGCCTTGTAACCTGGGGCGACACCTCGGAAGCTTGTTACGCACAGACGATTCGCATCATAAGTGAAGCGGAAGCCTTCATTGAAGCCCGAGTGAACAACGACAAGCTGTTCGGCGGCCGGAAGCATGCGCCGCTTGCCGCGGAAATCCGCCGGAGCATCGCTGCGGAAGTGATGCCTGCCGTACGCGGAGCCGTCAGCGACGCGAAGAAAATGATCCTGTCCTTCGATGATCAAGACGATGTGCTGGACTTCGTCGGCGGCATCGATTCGCCGAAGCTGTCCCAAGTAGGCGCCGCTTGTCCGGATCATTTGGTTCATACCAAGGTTGTTCCCCTCTTCATCGATTGGACGCCGAACGCTGAAGATATCGAAGGCCTTAAGGCAAAGCTCATCGAGGGCATTGCGGCATACAAAGCGCAGTATCAAGCCTACTTTGAACGCAACCATCATGAAGGCGACGTCATGTTCGAAGCGGCTCCGCGCGTCATCCTGATTCCCGGAATCGGAATGATCAACACCGGCAAGAGCTGGGCGATGTCGCAAGTCAGCGGCGCCCTGTATCACCGGGCAATCGCGGTCATGCGCGGCGCAACGGCGCTCGGCGACTTCGTATCCCTGAGCGAGAACGAATCCTACAACGTGGAGTATTGGCCGCTGGAGCTGTATAAATTGAGCCTTGCACCGGCCGAAGCGGAGTTTTCGCGGCAGATTGCTTTTATCACCGGGGGAGCCGGGGGGATCGGCAGTGCCGCGGCGCGCAGGCTGGTAGCCGAAGGAGCCCATGTCGTGCTGGCGGACTTAAATCTCGAAGGCGCGCAGCAGGTTGCCGAGGAAATCAATGCAAAGTACGGGGAGAATCGGGCATTTGCTGTTAAAATGGACGTAACCGACGAAGAGGCCGTGCAGCGCGCCTATCGCGAAACCTCCGTAACTTATGGCGGTGTCGATATTATCGTGAACAATGCGGGCCTTGCAACGTCCAGCCCGTTTGACGAGACGTCTCTAAAGGAATGGAACCTGAACATGAACGTGCTGGGCACAGGTTATTTCCTCGTGGCCAGAGAAGCCTTCTCCTTGATGAAGGTACAGGGAATTGGCGGGAGCATGGTGTTTATCGGATCGAAGAACTCCGTTTATGCCGGAAAAAATGTGACCGCATACAGCTCCGCGAAAGCGCTCGAGGCGCATTTGGCCCGCTGCATCGCTGCCGAGGGCGGGGAATACGGCATCCGAGTGAATACGATCCTGCCTGACGCGATATTGCAAGGCTCTGCGATCTGGAACTCGAACTGGAGAAACGAGCGGGCTGCAGCCTACGGGATCGAACCGGATCAGCTGGAAGAGCACTATCGGAAACGCACGACACTGCTCGTGAACATCTACCCGCAGGACATTGCCGAAGGCATTGCTTACTTTGCTTCGTCCAAATCATCGAAGACGACCGGCTGCATGCTGACGATTGACGGGGGAGTGCCCGCAGCGTTTACTCGATAATCGAATGAATGAGTAACCAACCTAACGCAAGGTATCAAGATTTCTTATTAAGATGGGGCGCTGGGTTGATACAACCCGGCTGTCCTCATTCATATGGGAGGATATGCGATGAGGCAGGACGTTGCAAGGAACTTTGAGGAAGCTAAACAGCTCTATGGGCAGCATGGCATCGATGTGGACCAAATCTTGACGGAACTTGAGCGCATCAAAATCTCCATCCATTGCTGGCAGGGAGATGATGTGCGCGGATTCCTGTTCCGTGATCAGGACCTGTCCGGCGGCATTTCCGTGACCGGGGAATATCCCGGGGCAGCCGAAACGCCGGACCAGCTGAGGGCCGACCTGGAAAAAGCGTTATCGCTCATTCCCGGATCCCACAAAGTGAATCTCCACGCGATTTATGCGGATACCGACGAGTCCGTTGATTTGGATCAGCTGGAGCCGAGGCACTTCCAGTCCTGGGTGGATTGGGCCAAGGAGCAGGGGATCGGACTCGATTTTAATCCCACCTGCTTTTCCCACGACAAGTCGAAGGACGGGTTTACGTTGAGTCATGCCGACCCGGCGATCCGTCAATTTTGGATTGAGCATTGCAAGGCTTCGCGAAGAATCGGAGCTTATTTCGGAGAACAGCTGGGTCAGACCTGCGTGACGAATATTTGGGTTCCGGACGGTTACAAGGATATGCCGGTAGACCGAATGGCACCGAGACAGCGGCTGAAGGATTCGCTGGATGAGATTTTTGCCGAGGAGATCAATCCGGAATGGAATTTGGATGCCGTCGAGAGCAAGCTGTTCGGGCTCGGCTCCGAAGCCTACGTTGTGGGCTCGCACGAGTTCTACATGGGGTATGGCATTCGGAACAACAAGCTGATCTGCCTGGATGCGGGTCATTTTCACCCAACCGAGAGCATTGCCGGCAAACTGTCGTCGCTCGCCCTTTTCACCGATGGACTTCTCCTTCACGTCAGCCGGCCGATGCGCTGGGACAGCGACCATGTCGTCATCATGGACGATGAGCTGACCGAGATCGGACGCGAACTGGTGCGCAATCATCTGCTGGATGTTACCCATATCGGACTGGATTTCTTCGATGCCAGCATTAACCGCATCGCCGCGTGGGTTATCGGAACCCGCAATACGATCAAGGCGCTGCTGCGCGCCAAGCTTGAACCGGTCGATCGGCTGAAGCAGGCTGAACTTGAAGGCGATTACACGACCCGCCTGGCGTTGACCGAAGAGTTTAAATCCTATCCGTTCGGAGCGGTGTGGGATTACTACTGCGAACGTTTGGGAGTACCGGTCAGAGAAGAGTGGCTGTCCGAAGTGAAACAGTATGAACTGGACGTATTGCTGAAGCGTTCGCAGGCATGAGAAGAGATGGAATCGTCATCGGGTTCATGCCCGAACCGTTGATTATGATCTGACAAGGAGGCTGGGGAGCGTTGAGCGTTCTTGCATTTGATTTGGGAGCAAGCAGCGGCAGGGCGATGCTGGGCCAGCTGAACAGCCGCACCATCGGCGTGGAGGAAATTCACCGGTTCCCGAACGATCCCGTTCGAATCGGCGACCGCTTTCAATGGGATATCTTACGGATCTACCATGAGATGAAACAGGGCTTGCTCAAGCTGAAGGGGAAACATCGCTTGCCGTCGAGCATCGGCATTGATACCTGGGCGGTAGATTTCGGTCTCCTGGATCGGGGCGGGGAGCTGCTCATGAATCCGTATCATTATCGGGACACGCACACGGATGGCGTGATGGAACAGGTCTTCCGCGAGCTGACGCCTGGAGAAATTTTTGATCGGACCGGCATTCAATTTCTTTCGTTCAATACCATGTACCAGCTTGCTTCGCTCCAACGGAAGAAACCCTATCTGCTTCAAGAGGCTGAGCGATTCTTAATGATCCCCGATTTGCTGCGCTACTTCTTGACGGGCGAGATGGCGAACGAATTCACGAATGCGACCACGACGCAGCTGTATAACCCGCACTCGGCCAGCTGGGATGATCATCTATTGAATTCATTGAAGATCCCTCATGGGTTATTTCATCCTGTGGTTCAACCCGGTACCCATGTCGGGGGGTTAAGGCCTGCCGTAACCGAGGAACTGGGGCTTCCATCCATCCCGCTTTATGCGGTTGCAGAGCATGATACGGCTTCCGCCGTGGTTGCGGTTCCGGCATTGGAGCGGTCGTTCGCCTATTTGAGCTGCGGCACCTGGTCGTTGATGGGGACCGAGGTCGACCAGCCGGTCATTCATGAAAGGGCCCGCGAGCTGAACTTCACGAATGAAGGAGGCGCATACGGCACGTACCGGCTGCTCAAGAACATCATGGGGCTGTGGATCCTGCAGGAATGTCAGCGGACCTGGGGGCGGGAAGGGATGTCGTATTCGTATCCCGAATTGGTTCATATGGCGGAAGCGGCACCGGCATTTGCTTGCTTCATCGATCCAGACGATTCCATGTTCCTCCCTGCGGGTGACATGCCGAAACGGGTAAGGGAATATGCGGCCCGCACGAACCAGGGCGTTCCGCAGAACGATGGCGCGCTTGTGCGCTGCATTATGGAAAGCTTGGCCATGCAATACCGATATGTGCTGGAGTTGACCGAGGAATTGTCCGGACGGAAATTTCAGGGCTTGCATATGGTAGGCGGTGGCATTCATAATGAAACATTATGCCAGTGGACGGCGAACGCCATTGGGAAGCCGGTATGGGCGGGGCCTGCGGAAGGCAGCGCCATCGGCAATATGGCCGTACAGTTCATTGCGCAGGGTGAGCTGTCCGATATATGGGAAGCGCGCGCAGTCATTAGGGAATCCTTCCCGGTCAAGACCTACGAGCCGCAGGATGCTCCCTTATGGGAGGAAGCTTACGGGGTGTTCGGTCAGCGGACCGGGAAGAGATAGAATATACGAACAGTAAGGATGGGCGGTATGATGCTGGTTGCAGAACGATATGAGAAAATAGTACAGTTGGTCAACGAAAGAGGGAGCATCCGCGTCTCCGAGCTGAGTCAGCTCTGCGGCGTAACGGAGGAAACGATTCGCCGCGACCTTGACAGGCTGGAGCAAGCAGGGCGCCTGCGCCGTTCCCACGGGGGAGCGGTTAGCGTGAAGGATCAACCGGAAATTCAGCGGTCTCAGCCGGAAATACCGTATGCTGAACGGGAAATCATGCATGCGCTGGAGAAGCAGCGAATTGCGGAGGAAGCGGTCAAGCGAATCCATCCGAACGACCGCATCCTGCTGGATGCAAGCTCAACCGCGTGGTACATGGCCAAGATCATACCGGACATTCCGATTACCGTGCTGACGAATTCGATTAAGGTGGCCGCTGAGCTGAGCACCAAGGAGCGCGTTCAGGTCATCTCGACGGGCGGGATTCTGGCTCATCGCTCCTTGTCCTTCGTCGGTCCGCTGGCGGAGCGTTCGCTGGAAGCTTATTACGTGGATAAAGCCTTCCTCTCCTGCAAGGGCGTCCACATGGACCGGGGCTTGAGCGAATCCAATGAGCTGCAGGCGAGAATCAAGCAAAAAATGATCGGGATGACGGATGAGACCATTCTGCTTGCCGATGCCAGCAAATTCGGCACGCAGGCTTTTGCGCAGGTCGCCGACCTCGCCGAAGTGAACCTGATCATCACCGACCGGAGATTGACGGAAGAGGAAGCGGCGCCTTATCGGGCGCTGGGTCTTCGAATCGAATCCGTATAAATCAAGTTGCTAGATCATATCAACATGGAATCCCCCCGTTCCGGGGGGTTCTTGCTAGAGGCCGACTCATCGGCCTATCCTGACGATTAGCGGGGTGAAGAGGTTGAAGATTTCATTGTTTGTCACTTGTCTCAGCGATGCCTTGTTCCCGCGGGTAGCTGAATCGATGGCAAGACTGTTCGCAAGGTACGGCGTGCAGCTGGAATTCCCGGAAATCCAGACCTGCTGCGGCCAACCTGCCTACAACAGCGGTTATTGGGAAGAGGCGCGCATTAGCGCCAGGACGATTTTGGACGCTTTTGACGACAGCGACTTTGTGGTGTCCCCTTCGGGGTCCTGCACGTATATGATTCATCATTATCCGGATTTGTTCAAGGACGATCCCGTTTACCTGGATAAAGCGAAAGCGCTTCAATCCAAATGCTATGAGTTTACGCAATTCCTCGTCGACGTGCTGGGCGTGACCGATGTTGGCGCCGTCTATCCGCGCAAGGTAACCTATCATCCTTCCTGCCACGGCAGCCGCCTTCTCGGGGTGAAGGACGAACCGATGAAACTGCTGAGTCACGTCAAAGGGCTGGAGCTCGTCCCTTTGCCGTTTGCCGAGGATTGCTGCGGGTTCGGGGGAACGTTTGCCGTGAAAATGGCGGATATTTCGGGCGCGATGGTAACGGAGAAAAGCGATCATGTGCTGGAAACCGAGGCGTCCGTGCTGGTCGGACTTGACATGGCCTGCCTCATGAACATTGCCGGCAATTTGCGACACCGGGGCGAGAAGGTTCAGGTCAAGCATTTGGCCGAGCTTTTGTACGAGGGGGTGAGCGTGCATGAGCACAGCTGAGACGAAAGCGCAGACGGTGAAGGAGCGTGCGGGTTACGCTCTGAACAATGAATTTCTGCGCAATGCGGTGAAGTTTACGACAGAACGGCTGCGGCTTGGTAAAAAGCTGGCGTCGGAGGAGCATGGGAACTGGGATGCGTGGAGGGAACGGGGGCGCCAGATCCGGCTCCATACCATTGCGCATTTGGATTATTATTTGAATGAGTTTGCCGAGCAGGCCAGGGCGAACGGAGCACATGTCCATTTTGCGGAGACGGCAGAAGAAGCGGTTGCGATCTCCCTGCAGATTGCGGAGCATAAGTCGGCCAAATCCGTCGTCAAATCGAAATCGATGGTGTCCGAGGAGCTGCACCTGAACAAGGCACTGGATTCCATCGGGGTGGAGGCCGTGGAAACGGATCTCGGCGAGTACATCATTCAGCTTGCGGATGAAACGCCTTCCCATATTATAATTCCCGCCATCCACAAAAACCGTTATCAGATCGCAGAGCTGCTGTCCGCGGAGGCGGGCGAAGCGCTGCCGCCGGATACGGCGATTATGGCGGGTTTCGTCCGCATGAAACTGCGCGAGAAATTTCTCGAAGCGGACATTGGCATGACGGGCTGTAATTTTGCCATCGCGGAGACGGGGTCGATGGTCCTGTTCGAGAATGAAGGCAATGCCCGGATGGTGACCACCGTGCCGAAGACGCAGATCACCCTAATGGGCATGGAGCGGATTATTCCTTCATGGTCTGACCTCGAGGTAATGGCAACCTTGCTGCCGCGGTCCGCGACCGGCCAGAAACTGACGGTATACATGTCCGGCATCAGCGGGCCGAAGAGAGAGCTGGATGCCGATGGACCAGACGAAATGCATATTATCATAATTGATAACGGGCGCTCTCTCCAGCTCGGCGATCCGGAATTCCAGGAGCTGCTCAATTGCATACGATGTGGCGCCTGCCTGAATGCTTGTCCGGTATATCGCCATATTGGCGGGCACGCCTATGGAGGCACGTATAGCGGCCCAATCGGTGCCGTATTAACGCCGGCCTTGAACAAAAACGTCGCGGAATGGGACGATATCGCCAACGCATCCAGCCTGTGCGGCGCCTGTTATGAAGCATGCCCGGTCAAGATCCCGCTGCATGACATGCTGGTATCCTTGCGCCGCCGGAAGATTGAAGCCGGACGCGGCGATAAGCTGGAAGCGATGGGGATGAAAGGCTTCTCGGCGGTCATGGGTAATGCCAAGCGTTACCGCAGCGTGGTATCCCTCGGAAAATGGGGTCAGAAGCTGGTCGTGCGGGGCGGCGAGATCCGAACGAGAATCGGTCCTTTGAAGGGATGGAATTCGTACAGGGTGACCCCAAGCCTCCCCAAACATTCCTTCCGTGATCGATGGCCCGAAATGGAGCAGGATATTCGCAGAACCTCGGGGACCATGGATCCTGTAATCGCCGATCGGTTGAGCGAGCGGCTTCGCCAGCAGAAATCCGGAAAGGGGGAGAACGCGCATGACTAACGAAACCGATCGCGGCTGGTTAACCCGTTTAGAAGAACAATCCCGCAGGAAGCAGGAGTTGTTCATGGATGGGATCGCCGCGAAGCTGGGTAGAGATCGGATTCGCTCCGCTCCGGAGCACCCTTTCCGCGGTGCCCCGGATTTCTGGAAAGAATTTAATTGGTCGCTCGAGGAGAAAATTACGCAGTTTACCGCGAACTTTGAAGCAGCCGGAGGCCATGTGGTCAGACTGAGCCATCGCGATGAGGTCACCCGGTTTATCAGGGATAAAGCGATGGAGATGAGCGCAGCTACGATTCTTCGTCAGCAGGAGGACGCGCTGGATCGACTGGGCCTGGAAGAGAGTCTGCCGGATGCGCTGGTTCTCTCCTGGAACGAAGCGGCGGACACCGACTGGAAGGCAGTCGCTGCCAGAGCCGACTTCGGCGTTGTCATGGCCGATTACGCTGCGGCTTACACCGGTTCGATTACGGTGAAGTCCGCCCCGCATAAGGGCCGTTCGGTCAGCCTGCTGCCGACCGTGCTGATGGCTATTATTCCAGTCGAGCGAATGGTTACCCGATTAGGCGAGATTCTCGTTCAGTTCGATCAGGCCGGACGTGAGCAGCTGCCAGCAGGAATCCATTTCATATCGGGTCCGAGCCGTTCCGCCGATATCGAGAACGATCTGACGATTGGCGTTCACGGACCCGGCATCGTATATGCCTTGCTGGTAGATTCCTACGAAACATAATATTTAATCTTTAATGCAAGATGAGCCCCAAGCCGGGAGCAGTCCGTTGGATGCTCCCGGCTTGGGGCTCATTTAGATTATAGAGATACATACGTTTTCAGAGAAACTGAAAACTCGATTCACACCTATTCCTTCTTCCGTTTCCGTCTTCGGTGAAAGTAGATGGATAGCTGCTTTTCTTGCGTATATCCTATTTGCCTTTGCGCGTCAGCTCGGCCAGCCGATCCCACTGCTCATGGGTCACTTCCGATAAGTCGTTGAACTGCCCTGCCCCTTGCAGCCATTCGCCGCCGTCGATGGTGATCACGTCGCCATTAATATAGCCGGCATAATCGGAAATCAGATAGGCGGCGAGATTAGCCAATTCTTCTGGATCGCCAACGCGCTTGAGGGGGATGCGGTCGATCATTTTCTGTTCCAGTTCCGGCGTAGGGGATAATCTTGACCAGGCGCCTTCGGTTGGGAACGGACCCGGGGCGATGGCTACCTGGCGTATGCCGTACGGGGCCCATTCCACGGCCAAGGAACGTGTCAGCGCAAGCACGCCTGCTTTGGCAGCCGCGGACGGGACAACGTAGCCTGAGCCTGTTGAAGCGTACGTGGTGACAATGTTGAGCATCGTCCCGCCTTTGCCTTGCTCAATCCAGCGTTTGCCGACCTCCAGGGTGGCATAGAAGGTGCCGTGCAGGACGATGTTGAGCACGGCATCCACAGCCCGAGGAGAAAGGCGCTCCGTGGGGCTGATAAAGTTCCCGGCCGCATTGTTGACAAGCACATCAATGCCTCCGTAATGCTGCTCTGCCGCTTCAACAAGAGCCGAGATTTGCGCAGGGTCGCGAACATCGCAGCTTTTGTACCATACCTCGCAGCCCTTCTGCTTTAATTCCTCAGCGGTCTGCTGCAGCACTTCTTCCCGGCGTCCGCATATGGCGAGCTTTGCGCCCAGCAACGCGAATTTCTCTCCCATGGCGCGCCCCAGGCCCGTGGCGCCTCCCGTAATTAAAACGACTTTATGGCGAAGCAAATCGTCGGTGAACGGTCCCATCGAAAGATCCCCTTTCAGGCAGATATGGATTTTCAGATCCTTTGTCCGCGTTCTTTATAGAACAGGCTGCATACATCGTCATGCTTAATGCAACCGCTTACTTTCAGGGTAACATGGTTAGCGAATCCAGTCACCACTTTGTTAGATGTGATATGGCGTAAGCGCATAAAGTGAACTCCTCCAAAGAAATCGGGCCGTAGCAGAACAAAGTCCGCTAATTCAGTTTCAGAATGCCCTTGCTTGGTTAGGTTAATTAGAAATGCTGGTTAAAACGATACATAGTCGTAAATTCTACATCTTATACATCACACTGCCACCAGACCCTGGGATTATGATTACATCACGAGATGAGGAAGCTGACATGATTCTAAAATCACTGACGGAGCGGTTGATCCTTAAGACGATTACGGGCAGTCTTTCCGTGGATATCACGAACCTGGATACAGATTCAAGAGAAATCCGGCCAGGCGGCATGTTCGTCTGCGTTCCGGGATATCACGTGGACGGCCACGATTACGCCGAGCAGGCGATACGAAACGGGGCTGTAGCCATCGTGGCCGAGCGGGAGCTTTCGGGACTGTCTGAAAACGTAACACTGATAACCGTACCGGACACCAGAAGAATCCTGCCGATTCTCGCAAACGCTTTTTATGGCGATCCTACGCAGCGTTTGAAATTGATCGGGATTACCGGGACGAACGGCAAGACAACGACGACCCATATGGTAGATAAAATACTTAACGACGCCCGCCGCAAAACAGGGATCATCGGCACCTTGTATATGAAAATCGGAAATCATGCGGAGAAGACGCTGAATACAACGCCGGATACGATCCAACTTATGCGTTATTTTCATACGATGATCTCGCATGGCGGAGAATACGGTGTTCTGGAGGTATCTTCGCACGGATTGGATATGGGCAGGGTCCGCGGATGCGATTTTCAGACCGTCGTCTTCACGAATTTATCGCATGATCATCTGGATTTCCATAAGACAATGGAGAGCTATCGCAATACGAAGGAGCTGCTGTTCGCCCAACTGGGCAACAGTAACCGTGACATGCTGAAGAAGGCCGTCTTGAACGCTGACGATGATGCATCCTCTTATTACGCTAAACGCACATCCGCTCAGATCATAACCTATGGCATTCAGAATCAGGCGGATGTCCGGGCAACGCACATTCATCACACAAGGGAAGGCTGCGCCTTTCATGCAGAAACGCCTTGGGGAAGCAGCGAAGTTAATCTGAAGGTGCATGGAGCACACAACATTTACAACGCGCTGGCCGCCATGACGACCTGCCTGCTGGAAGGGATACCGCTGGAAGAAATCCGCGAAAGTTTGGGACAATTTGCAGGGGTTCATGGCCGGTTTCAAGAAATACAAACAGGACGCCGTTTTGGCGTGGTGGTCGATTATGCGCATAATCCGGACGGTCTTAAGGCAACCTTGCAATCCGCCAAGGCCATTACTTCAGGCAAAATGATATGCGTGATGGGCTGCCGGGGCGAGCGGGACCGATCGAAACGGCCGATCATGGCCGATATTGCATCTTCGTATGCGGATTATGTATTGTTCACGGCCGACAATCCGTTTTCGGAGGATCCGGAGCAGATCATGGCCGAGATGCTGGGCGGCTTAACTTCCCGCGAATCGGGAAACTGGGAGGTTGTCTTAGATCGCAAAGAAGCGATTCAACGCGCAGTGGAAATGGCCGGTGACGAGGACAGGATTATTATAACCGGACGAGGGCACGAAACCCGTTATGTTACGGGCAGCCGGATCGAATCGTTTAGCGATGAGGATATCGTGATGAGTTCTTTGCAGGGCATAGAGCAGGACATCCTGATTATGACACCGGAACCCTAAACAAACCTGGGAGGTGCTGGATTTGAAACGAAAGACGTTCGGCATGATGTTTACAGCAGCGCTGCTGCTACTTGCTGCTTGTACAAGCCAGTCGTCCCCTTCGGCGAACGAAGGAACGCAGGAGGAGAGGCGGGAAGCGACTCCGGATTCATCCTATCAGGTGCTTGCCGAGCAATTGAGAACGCCTTGGTCCATCGATTTTGACGGCGAGACAATTTATATCAGCGAGCGGGAAGGGAATATCGTTCAGATCAAGGACGGCACATTGAACAGACAATCGGTACATACCGAGAAGCCGGTTTCGCATCAAGGAGAAGGGGGATTTCTGGGTTTTGCATTAACTCCTGATTTTCAGGATTCCGGAAAAGCCTTCGCCTATCATACCTATGATCAGGGTGGAGCGCTCATGAACCGGCTGGTCCTGCTGGAGTTGAAGGGAAACCAATGGACAGAGTCCCAAGTCTTCCTTGAGTCCATTCCCGGCTCCAACGTCCATAATGGCGGCAGAATCGCGATTGGTCCCGACGAGATGCTCTATGTTACGACGGGAGATTCGGGCGAGGGTGAGCTTGCGCAAAATCAGGAGAACCTGGCAGGCAAAATATTGCGATTAACGCTGGACGGGAAAGTCCCAGCGGACAATCCGACGGCTGGTTCCTACGTCTATACGTTAGGGCATCGGAATTCGCAGGGCCTGGCCTGGAATTCGGATGGGGATTTCTACAGCTCGGAGCACGGGCCTTCCGGCACGCCGGGCGGACACGATGAGATTAATGAAATCACGGCTGGCAGCAACTACGGCTGGCCCGAAATTTATGGCGATGATACGTTGGAAGGCATGAAACTCCCGCTTTACCATAGCGGCGAAACGGCAATTGCTCCTTCCGGCATCGCTTTTGACGAGCAGGACCGCTTGTACGTGGCGACCCTTCGGGGACAGAAGCTGTACCGGTTCCAGCCGGAGAAAGACGCGCTCGAGACCGAACTGGAAGGCGAAGGCCGATTAAGAGACGTTAAAGTCCATAACGGCAAAACCTATGTCATTACCAACAATACCGATGGCCGGGGCGTGCCGTCCGATCAGGATGATCGACTGCTTGTACTGGAATAATTCCGAGAAACATACATGACTCGTGATTCAAGAGAATAGGATAGGACAAGTGCTATAAGAAAAACGTCTATCGACGTACTTTCTCAGAAGACAGACCGCATATAGCGGAGGTTTTTCTTGCGAGATAAGGTAGGTAAGCCTCTGAAGTTTATACTTTCTTATCTCTTAACAAAAAAAGGACTCCTTCCCGTATGGAAGGAGCCTGAAGTGGCAATAACAGATATTATGTTTGTTTGGCTTCAGCTTGCTTTCGGATCCGGTACACGCATTTCTTATCGCCTTTGGCAAGACATTCGGTACGTTCCACATCCGCTTCCAGCAAGGATTGAAACAGATCAAGCTCGCAGCGGCATGCATGCTGGTACCGGTTGGCTACCTGGGAAATCGGGCAGTTCAGTTCTTCAAGCACATATTCTTCATCCGTGACTTTTTGGTAATCCACCATATATCCGTTGTCATTTTGAATCTGGGCAAGTGCCGCAACCCGATCTTCGAGAGTTTCGGCTTTTACCGTCGGCGTGTACTTGTTTAGCAACGTGTCTTTGCGCTTGTCGAACAGTAAGGATATCATTTCGTCACCAGCTTCGTCCTGGAGCTCGTTAAGCAGATCGAGGGCAAGCGAATGATAGTTCTTAGGGAAAAAATCCTCTGCAGATTCGGTAAGACTGTATAGGGAGACGGGTCTTCCCATCGGCTGCTTCACGGTTCTGTACGTGATGTACCCTTCATTCTTCAAGCTCTCCAGATGGCGACGGACGGCCATGCCTGTAATGCCCAGTGCCTCGGTTATGGATTTCGTGCTGAGTTCACCATTTATTTTCAACATTTGCATGATATACTCGCGGGTGCTGTATGCAACTTCTTGATCCACTATAATCACCGCCTTGTTTCTCGATGAATGCTTTCTTTTGCAACAAAAAAGGTTAAAAAGCAATATGTCTCATCTTATGTCTTTACCTTCTATAAGTCAACCGGAATGGGCGTTTTCGAGGCTGTTCTCTCGCGGTTTGTTGACAACTGGCATGATTAACCACATAATTATGATATATTTTAGTATAAAAAGTATAGAAACCAAGCAATGGATGAGTAATGGGCTTTTTGTAATGATAGTGCGTCATAGAATTTAAAAGATTCTTATAACACTTGGGAAGGTGGAATCACGGATGTATGTTATCGGCTCAGCTTGTATCGAAGAGAAGGCGGGAGAATGCGTTGACGTTTGCCCTGTGGATTGTATAGAAGAAGGAGATGACCAGTTCTACATCGATACCGATATTTGCATCTCCTGCGGGGCTTGCGAAGCGGCTTGTCCGGTGGCGGCCATCTTCTATTTTGAGGATCTGCCGGAAGACCAGAAGCATTATTTCGATAAAGCGGTTGAATATTACAAAAACAAGTAGGGCGCTCGGGCGCTCCGGTTTGAGTCTATCCGCTCTGTTGTCCGTCCGTTTCCGGTAATGGATTAGGCAAGGTAGAAACGGACTCCCAAAGGATCGGCTATCGGGCGCTCCGGTTTAAGGCTATCCGCTCTGTTGTCCGTCCGTTTCCGGAATGAAATTAGACAGGGGAGAAACGAACTCCCAAAGGATCGGCTATCGGGCGCTCCGGTTTGAGTCTATCCGCTCTGTTGTCCGTCCGTTTCCGAAATGGAAATAGGCAAGGTAGAAACGGACTCCCAAAGGATCGGCTATCCTCAAACCTCCGCTGGTGGGAATGATTAAAAGACTAAAGATAAAGATAAGAAATTTAAGAGATTAAGAGATTAAGAGATTAAGAGATTAAGATTAAAGATAAGAGACTTAAAAGAGATCAATAGCGTGCAAAATAGAGCGACTTGAACTGCGTTCATGCTTCGATCTATACATAAGCCATCCGGGATATTCGAGGCCCCCTCGAATTAATTTCTCGGGTGGTTTAATTCGTTTTAGGCGGATGATGCAACGAAGTCCCTAGCGATCTGGGTGAATACTGAAAATATCATAATTTACTGCTCTTAAAGCCATTCGGGATGAAGAATGTTCCAATCATTCTTTTCTCGGGTGGCTTTATTGTTGGGGTGAAACGACGTTGTTACCTACATTTTAGGAGATTTTACGTCATGTTCATGTCATATTGTGCGTGATGGGAGGTCATATGTATGTATGCAGGAGATTGAATTTCTTTCGTAAAAAAGTGAAATGCTTACATTTCCAGAATCAAAAAAATATTTATTTAAATGTGTCATATATATTGACACTTTTACAAAACACGATTTATTATTAATATCACTGGAGAATAAAAATATTAAAACTGATATTAATCACTGTTTTTTGATGATTTCGGATCTTTTTACTTGGAAAATTGATCTAATTAATCTACTGGTGAAATTAAATAGGGGATGTCTTCATGAAAAAGCATGATCAAGACTTTATGAAGCGGCAGAACAGACTCACAGTATTTCAAATCATCAAGAATGAACAGCCGATTTCAAGAGCAGCCATAGCCAAACAGACGGGCATGAGTCCGACAACGGTCAGCCGGATCGTATCGGAGCTGACGGAGGAAGGATACGTTCACGAAACGGAAGAGCAGGCCTCGGCCGGCCGCGGAAGAAAGTCTTCCTTAATAAGGCTGCTGGATACGGCGGTCATCTCGATCGGCGTCGAGCTGGATCGCCATCAAGCGAATATCGGATTCATTGACGTTCAGGGTAACGTATTGTGCAGCGGAAGCTTTTCAAGATCATCCGATGAAACGGCAGATGTCACGGTGACCCGGATTGCGGAAACCATTGAAGAGCTGATCGCCGAATGCGATATCGACCGAAGACGGGTGGTCGGCATTGGCGTTGGACTGCCGGGCATCATCGATGTCGACGCCGGCATCGTCAATTTTTCGGTACAGCTGGGATGGAAGAATGTGGGGCTCGCCGAGAGGCTCAAGGAACTAACCGGGCTTCAAGCTGTCGTGGACAATGAGCTGAAGGTGAAGGCGTTGGCGGAGCAGCTCAAAGGTTCGGCCTACGGCTCCAACCGTACGGTGCTCCTGGGCTTCGGCAATGGCGTCGGATCGGCGCTCATTCTGGAGGGGGAGATTTACCGCGGGGTGACGAACAGCGCCGGGGAGATCGGTCACACGACCGTGGACCCAGAAGGCATGATGTGCGACTGCGGGAAAGCCGGATGCCTCCAAACGTATATCAATATACCGTCCTTGTTGTCGGAAGCCAGCAAAATCAAACCCGTCCGCACGATCGAGGAGCTGTTCGCGGAGAGGCGGGCCGGAACGCGCTGGGCAAGCTATTTGATCGATCGGGCCCTTGCCTATATGGCGATTACGATCAATAACGTCGTCAGCATGTACAATCCGGACAGCGTCATTTTGAGCGGCGAGTTTCTGGACAAGTTTCCCGAAGTATACGAAGAGATCACGGATCTGTGCTACTCGCAGTATATCTGGGAACCGCTTCAAGATTCCTTTTCGATTGTTCGCTCGGAGCTTCACGAGCATGGGGTCACCATCGGGTCGGGGCTTGTCGCACAGGATCGTTACTTTCAATTGAATTAATTCATCTGGAGATCGGGGGAGCATGAACATGGGATTTGTGCCATTGGTAGAGGAATATCGCGGGAACGTATTGGAGAATGTGCACTACGGCGCGATCAGCGTCGTAGACGAGAACGGAAAGGTTGTATACGCAGCGGGCGATCCGCATCATATGACCTTTCTGAGATCGGCGGCCAAGCCGTTCCAGGCAATTCCGGTAATGAAACGCCGGATTGACGAAGTGTACGGACTAACGGGGGAAGAAACGGCCTTGTTTGCCGCCTCCCATCGGGGCGAGCGATTCCACATTGATGCATTGGAATCCATTCTGAAGAAAACCGGCATTCGGGAAGAAGCGCTTCACTGCTGCGCAACTTATCCATTGAATGAGGATGCCAAGGCGCAGCGCCATCGCGATCATGAGGAGAAGCGCAGAATCTTCCATAACTGCTCCGGCAAGCACAGCGGCTTGATTGCCCTATGCAAGCATATGGGCTGGGACGAAAGCACGTATTACAAACCGGGGCATCCGGCTCAGCAAGAAATCCTCGAGACGCTGGCTTATTTCGCCGAGGTTCCGGTTTCCTCGATCCCGCAAGGCATTGACGGCTGCGGACTTCCCATCTTCGCGCTTCCCCTGGATCGTATCGGGTATTCCTTCCTCAAGCTGGCATGCCCGGATTTGATCGAGGATCCAGAGACTGCAGAAGCTGCAGCCAGAATGGCGAAGCTGATGAACGAGTATCCGGATATCATTGCAGACACCAAGTTTGTGTGCTCAGCTCTGCTCAGGGACCACAACCTGACAGCCAAGGGCGGCGCGAAGGGCGTGTACGGCATCGGTCTTCGGAAAGAACGCTTGGCGATCTCGCTCAAAGTATCCGACGGCTCCGAGCAAGTATGGCCGTGCATCATCGCTTCCATCCTGGAGCGTCTCGGCTACAGCGATCAGTCTACGATTGACCGGTTGTATGAGCTGGTTCCAAATGCCATTTTCAACGATGGGGGCACGCTTGTCGGTGAACGGCGCGCTGTGTACGAATGGAATGCTTAAACGGTGAGGAACTCAAAGCGGCAGGCAGGCTGTTACATGCCGAAGCGGCGAGTGAATCTATAGATATTCACTACATCAAAGGGGGAGTAAAACAATGAGATTCAAAGGTAGAACATGGTCACTGCTCATGCTGCTGCTCGCATTTACGATTGTTGCGGCAGGCTGCGGCGGAAACAGCGGAAGCGGCGAAGGGGCAAGTGAAGGCGGCGGCGAGAGCAAGCCGGTGACAAAAGATAACAAAGATGTTGTCATTGCGATTAACGCCAACTTCATCACGCTTGACCCTCACAATGCCGGAGACACGCACTCCATTTCCGGTGCTCGCACGATGTATGAAGGTTTGATGGGCTTCAACGAGAAAATGGAACTCGTTCCCGTGCTGGCTGAAGACTACAAGATCAGCGAAGACGGCCTGACGTACACATTCAATCTGCGCCAGAACGTCAAGTTCCATGATGGAACGGATTTCAATGCTGAAGCGGTAAAAGCCAATCTGGATCGCATCATGGATGAAAAGAACAACCTCAGAATGCGCAAGAGCTTCTCAACAGTAGCCGATGTTCAAACTCCGGATGAACACACCGTTGTCATCACCCTTAGCCAGCCGTATAACGCTTTCTTGAACAAGACGGCCATGGCGCTGATGATCAGCCCGAAGGCTCTTAAGGAAAGCGCCGACATCACGAAGAACCCAGTAGGTACGGCAGCTTACAAATTCAAGGAATGGATTCAAGGCGACCGCCTTGTCGTTGTGAAGAATGAAGATTACTGGCAAGAAGGACTTCCGAAGGTGGACAGCATTACGTTCAAACCGGTACCGGAGAACGGTTCCCGGATCGCGATGCTGAAAACGGGAGAAGCGGACTTCATTTATCCTATGCCGACAGAGCAAGTGTCCGAAGTAGAAGGCGATTCCAATATCGTCATCGATAAGACTGATTCTACGATCGTGCGTTATATCACGCTGAATACGATGAAGAAGCCTTACGACGATCTGAAGGTTCGTCAAGCCATCAACTATGCCATTGATAAAGATGCTTACATTAAAGTCGTTAAATCCGGACTGGGTTCGAAGCTGACTTCTTCCATGTCCTCCATGACCCAGCACTACTCCGAGCAATCCGGTTATGATTACGATCCGGAGAAAGCCAAAGCCCTTTTGGCTGAAGCAGGATATCCAGATGGATTCGAAGCTGAGATTTGGGGAGAGAATGATTCCGAAACGGTAAAAGGCATGCAGTTTATTCAGCAGCAGCTTGCCCTCGTCGGAATCAAAGCTGAACCGAAGTCGATGGAAGGTGCAACCCTGTCCGATCAGATTAACTCGGCTACGCCGGAAAACGCGAAAATTCAAATGTGGTACGTAAGCTGGTCTCCTTCGTCTGGCGATGCCGACGGCGCGACAAAAGGTCTGTTCAGCAGCGAGTTCTTCCCGCCAGCGGGTTCCAACACCGCTTACTACAAGAACGACAACGTTGACCAATGGATCAAAGATGCTAACGCATCCGTCAAAGCTGAAGATGCCAAAGAAATCTATGCAAACATCCAAAAACAAATCTGGGAAGATGCTCCTTGGGTATTCCTCGGAGTCGATCAGGTCATCACGGGCAAACGTGCTTACCTTGAAGGCGTGAAGGCCCTACCGGACGGATCGATCAGCGTGATCAACGCAGAAGTCAAATAATCAGGCAGCGAAGAGCTTGCTAAACGTATACCTTGTGGTGGGCCGCCTCTTGAATCAATAAGGAAGCGGCCCATCGTATTTTAAAAGCTGGCATGTTGAAAGGAGGCACATCCTTTGGGAAGATATGCAATTCAGAGGCTGCTGGGTGTAATCCCGCTGTTGTTCGTTGTATCCATCCTTGTATTTATGTTCATTCACCTGATTCCTGGAGATCCGGCACGGCTTGTTGCAGGTAAGGATGCCACCCTTGAGGAGATCAACGGGATTCGAGAGCAGCTAGGCTTGAACTTGCCGCTATGGCAGCAGTATGTAAACTACATGAGTGATCTGTTGAAGGGTGACTTGGGTGTATCCGTTACTTCCGGCTTACCGGTGACGGACATGTTGGAAAGCCGCTTTTTCCCGACGATTGTCCTGACCTTTACCAGCCTTGGCTGGGCACTGGTCATTGGTCTGATTATTGGTATCATATCTGCCGTCAACCGCGGCAAGTGGCCGGACTATCTCGGAATGTTGACTGCGATATCCGGTATTTCCCTGCCAGGCTTCTGGCTTGGTCTTGTCCTGATTCAAATTTTCTCCGTGGAGCTGGGCTGGTTCCCTACAGGAGGCGTCGACAGCTGGCAATCCTATATTTTGCCTTCCTTTACGCTGGGAGCGGGGATTATGTCCATGCTGGCGAGATACTCCCGTACTTCGATGCTAGAAACGATGCGCGAGGATTATGTCCGGACGGGACGGGCGAAGGGTCTGCGGGAATTCGTCGTTGTCGGAAGACACGCGCTGCGCAACTCCCTGATTCAGGTCGTGACCGTAGCGGGCCTTCAGTTCGGATTTTTGCTGGGCGGCTCGGTTATGGTCGAGACGGTGTTCAGTATTCCCGGCATGGGGCGTCTCTTGGTAGATTCCATCGCGTTCCGGGATTACACCGTGATTCAAGCGCTTCTATTGCTGTTCGCAGCTGAATTTATCCTGATAAACCTGATTGTTGATTTATTGTACGGTGTACTGAATCCAAAAATCCGGTATGCATCGAAATAGGAGGGGGAACCCATGAGCGACAATTCAACAGTGACGGTCCATTCCTCCGCGCCGGAGGATATGCTTGCAAAGAGCCAGGCAACTGGCAAATTCAGAGCGTTTACAACTAAATTCATGAAGCAAAAGCTTGCCGTAATATCAAGCGGATTTATCTTGTTACTACTTGTGCTGGCGGTGATCGGTCCGCATATCGTTCCGTATCCTCCGAATGAGCCGAACTATGATGCGATGATGCAAGGCCCGTCGGCTGCTCATTGGGCAGGTACGGATGAGTACGGCCGTGATATTCTGAGCCGCTTGATTGACGGAACAAGGTTGACCATGGCGGTCAGTTTAAGCGCTGTTTTTATATCCGCAATTCTCGGTACGATTCTTGGTCTGATTAGCGGCTACTATGGCGGGTGGCTGGATCGCCTCATCATGCGGGGCAGTGACGTCATGTTCTCGTTCCCTGACCTGCTGCTGGCCATCGGTATCGTGGCGATACTGGGGCCGGGCTTATCCAATGTAGTCATCGCGGTGGCGGTCTTCGGGACCCCGTCGTTTGCCAGAATCATTCGAAGCGTGACGCTCTCCGCAAAGGAATCTTTATATGTAGAGGCAGCACGGTCCATGGGTGCCAAGCATAACCGGATTATCTGGAAACATATTTTCCCCGAGACGGTTCCCAGCATTATCGTCAACGTATCGATGAGAATCGGCGGCGCCATACTGGCGGCTTCCTCGTTAAGCTTTCTCGGCCTCGGGGCCAAGCCGACGGAACCGGACTGGGGCGCCATGCTCAGCATGGGTCGGGACTACTTGAGTATTGCACCCCATATCGTATATTACCCGGGGCTTCTCATATTCCTGACCGTGCTCGCATTCAACCTGATCGGTGACGGACTGAATGATGCCCTTGATCCGAAGACGAAAAACTAATAGGGGGGATAGATCGTGACGCAAACATTGCTTGAAGTTAAAGGTCTCAAAACCGAATTCAAACGCGATGGCTCATCGGTGCTTGCCGTAGCAGGCGTGGATTTTCACATCAATAAAGGCGAAGTGCTCGGGCTCGTGGGTGAATCCGGATGCGGCAAAAGCGTGACCTCCCTGTCCATCATGAGGCTTCTTAAAGACACGCCCGGCCGAATATCCGGGGGCTCGGTAAGCTTTGAGGGCAAGGATCTCGTACAAATGTCGGAAAAAGAAATGCGCCGCTATCGCGGAAACGAGCTGGCCATGATCTTCCAGGAGCCGATGACGTCGCTGAATCCCGTCCTTCGGATCGGGAAGCAACTGGAGGAAGCGATTATGCTGCACTTGGGATACGGCCGCAAAAAAGCGCGGCAGCATGCCATCGATTCGCTCAAACTCGTTGGCATTCCGCGGGCGGACGAGGTCGTGGACGACTATCCGCACCAATTGTCCGGCGGCATGCGCCAGCGGGTCATGATTGCGATGGCGATGTCGTGCAATCCGAAGCTGCTGATCGCGGACGAGCCGACTACCGCCCTGGACGTTACGATTCAGGCTCAAATCCTGGATCTGATGAATCGGCTCAAGACGGAACAGGAAATGGGCATGCTGCTCATTACCCATGACCTTGGCGTTGTGGCTGAAATGTGTGACCGGGTGGTTGTCATGTACGCTGGCCGGGTCGTCGAAGAGGCGACGGTCGAGGAATTGTTTGAGAACCCTCAGCATCCGTACACCAAAGGACTCATTAATTCGGTCCCCAAGCTTAGACAAAAGGTGCGCCGCTTGGAATCCATTCCCGGGAATGTGCCGGATCTGCGGAATATGCCGCAAGGCTGCAAATTTGCTCCGCGGTGTCCGTTTGTCATGGAGCAGTGCCTCTCCCGGGAGCCGGAGCTTCTCCCCGTAGTAAATGAAGAACATCGCAAAAGCCGCTGCTGGCTGACACAGGAAGGTCATTCGAAGGGAGGAGAAACCGCATGAAAGAAACACCTTTATTAGAAGTAAAAAACTTGCAGAAATCATTCACGGTGAAAAAAGGGTTCTTCGGTACGTCCAAGCAGCTCCGTGCCGTGGATGGCATCTCCTTCGCAATCCATAAGGGCGAGACCTTCAGCCTGGTTGGCGAGAGCGGCTGCGGCAAATCGACGACCGGCCGGCTGGTGACCCGACTGCTGACGCCGAATAGCGGCGAAGTGATTTTTAACGGAACCGACATTAGCGGATACAACGAGAATCAGATGCGTCCGCTGCGCAAAGACATGCAGATGGTCTTTCAGGATCCGTACGCTTCCCTTAATCCAAGAATGAAAGTCAAAGAGCTCGTAGCGGAACCCTTGTTGATTCATACCAAGCTGAGTTCCAAAGAGCGCGATAAACTGGCTTGCGAGCTGTTGGAAACGGTCGGTTTGAACAGCTTCCATGCCGAACGCTTCGCCCATGAGTTCAGCGGCGGGCAGCGCCAGCGCATCGGCATTGCCCGAGCCTTGTCCGTGCGCCCCAATCTGATTGTAGCCGACGAGCCTGTATCGGCACTGGACGTATCCATTCAATCCCAGGTATTGAACCTGCTGCAGGATCTTCAGGAAGAATACGGCCTGACCTATCTGTTCATCTCCCATGATCTCAGCGTGGTAGAGCATATCAGCGACCGGATCGGCGTTATGTATCTGGGCGCGCTCGTGGAGACGGCCGATAAGGATACGCTGTACGATCGCCCGCTTCATCCTTACACGCAAGCGCTGTTGTCGTCGGTGCCGGTTCCGGATCCGAAGCAGAAGAAGGAACGGATCATTCTAAAGGGGGATCTGCCGAGCCCGGTCAATCCGCCGACAGGCTGCCGATTCCATACCCGCTGTCCTTCCTGCATGGAAGTATGCAAACAGATTACGCCTGTATACCGTGAGATTGAGCCGGGACATCAGGTGGCTTGCCATTTATATGACGAAGAAATCATGAAGAAGGCGTAACAGACCGCGATTTTCTCATAAAAGGAGGTAAGGGCTCGATATGAACATTACCATCGATGAAGTTCAGCTGGCAGATACTTCGATCTATGCGGTTTATGAGGGTGAGGAGTCTCATTACCGCGTAACGGAATCCCGGAAGCAAAGCAAGACGCTGACCTGGTTCTATGGACGTTCCGAGCACGAGTCGGACGATCTCGTTGCCGGAATGGGGCAACGTTCGAACCTCACTTCGGAGCAAGTGCGAAGAACGGGCGCTTCGGCCGCGAGAGCGCTGCTCAAGGAGAATAAATCAAGCGCCGTGCTGATCCGACCGGCAGCCCGCGATGTCGGGGTAACTCCAGGTATCTCGGCGGAGGAAGAGCTCCAAGCGTGGCTGGAAGGCTGGCTGTACGGATTGTATCAATTCAATAAGCATCGCGGGGTTACGGCCAATCTACAGGCCCTGTCTCTTCATCTTCGACAAGATGATTGGGAAGGGCTTTCCCGTGAAGATATGGAAGCCGTCATCCGGACGGCGGAAATCCGGATCGAAGGAACGCAGCTCACCCGAGACTTGGTGAATGAATCACCCGAGACGTTAAATCCGGAGGCGTTTGTTGCGGTCGTTGAGGATCGTTTCAAAAAAGCGCCCGTAGACCTTCATGTATACCGCGGTCAAGAGCTTCACGACCGGCAGATGAACGGACTGATCGCCGTGGGTGCCGGCAGCAAATACGAGCCTGCCATGATCGAGATTTCCTACAATGGAGCGGAATCCGGGAAGGAATACCCTCATATCGTGCTTATCGGCAAAGGCGTTACCTTTGATATGGGCGGCATGAACGTTAAGATCGGCCGAGACATCAGCGATGCCCGCATGGATATGGGCGGCGCAGCCGCCGTCGTGGGCGCCATGGATATACTGGTATCGCGGAAATCTCCGGTACGGGTTACGGCATTGATCGCCGTAGCGGATAATTTATCGGGGCCGGATGCGATGCTTCCTTCTTCCGTCGTTCACTATCCGAACGGCTTGAGCGTTCAGGTGGCGAATACTGATGGGGAAGGAAGATTGATCATTGCGGACGCGCTGCTGCACGCGGCCCATCTTAACGCAGACAAGGTGATCGATATCGCAACTCTTACCGGCAATGTCGGTGCGGCATTGGGCTTGGAAATTGCCGGCATTTGGGGCGATCAAGAGATAACGGCCGATTTGGTTGAGATCGGGGAGCGCAACGGAGAGCGCTTATGGCCCATGCCGCTGATGGACGAGTATGAATCCGAGCTTAGAAGCGATTATGCCGACCTGAGGAATGTCGGCACGTCGACTTTGGCAGGTGCCATAACGGCTGCGTTGTTTATCCGCCATTTTGTGGCGGAGACCATGAAATGGGTGCATATCGATATGGCAGGCACGGTCCAGTATAAACGGGAATTCCCTCACTCCGCGGCAGGGGCTACCGGCTATGGAGCCAGGCTGCTGGCGGACTATGTGGAGAAGCAGTTTCGCCCTGCATAAGCGAACCAACGACAGTAAGGAGTGAAGAACATGCTGCTTGAAATTATCGCAACATGCGTGGACGATGCCATCACAGCCGAGAAGAATGGCGCGGACCGTCTGGAATTGATCACGGCGATCACCGAAGGCGGGCTCACGCCGGGCATCGGTCTCGTGGAAGAGGTCGTGAAAGCCGTTCGGATTCCGGTCCATGTGATGGTAAGGCCCCATAGCAGATCCTTTGTGTATAACGCGCTGGATATAGCAACCATGGTTGCGGAGGTTAAGGCGATCCGCAAGGCGGGTGCGGCTGGCGTGGTCCTTGGCATGCTGACTCCGGAAGGAAAGATCGACGAGGCCGCCTTGGCCCAAATGCTGGAATGGACGGGCGATATGCAGGTGACATTCCACCGGGCTTTTGATGAATTGGAGGATCAATTCGAAGGGCTGCGTACATTGCAGAAATATCCGGCCGTCACCCGCGTCTTGACGTCGGGAGGACCGCAGCCGGCACCGCAAGCGATCCCGAGGATTCGCGAGCTTGTGGAACAAGCCGCAGGCACCGGGCTTAAGATTTTGGCCGGGAATGGCCTGAAGTGGGAAATCATACGCGATTTCATCGACCAGACCGGCGTGAGCGAGGTTCATTTCGGCTCAGCTGTCCGGTATGGCCGATCAGGGCTGAAGCCCATTGATCCGGTTGAACTGCGATCCTTGGCTGACAGCTTACATCAATAGAAGTAGCAAACCTATCGGAAACAGGTGAACAAAAATTGCAAACCGAATTGAATAAACAGCAAGAATTTGTGGTTGGCGTTGACCTTGGGGGTACGAAGATCGCGGCAGCGCTCTTTGATTCCGAAGGACAGCTGCTGAACCGGGAGCAAATGGAGACAGCCGGAGCGCGTACGGCCGAGGAAGTGGTCGCGAGAATTACGAACATGATTCGCAGCGTGTCGGGCGGCCACCCGCTTCGAGGCGTAGGCATGGCTTCGCCGGGAACGGTTAACAGCCGGGAGGGCATTGTCATTCACGGCACGAATTTGCCGGAATGGACCAACGTCCCTCTCAAAGCCTGGATGGAACGAGATCTGAATACGGAAGTACAAGTGCTGAATGATGCCAATGCAGCCGCATGGGGCGAATATGTAAGAGGTGCCGGCCGAGGGTCGACGAACATGGTTTACGTGACGCTCAGCACAGGCATCGGTTCAGGCATCGTGCTGGATGGCAAGCTGTTTCTGGGCAGCAATTCCTTTGCAGGGGAACTTGGGCATCATATCATTGATCCCAGCGGTCCGCAGTGCAATTGCGGCAGCCATGGCTGCTGGGAGGTGTTTGCTTCAGGAACGGCCATCGGCCTGGCAGCATCCCAGCGGATGCTTACCCAGACCAGCGTTATTTCTGAACTGGCCGCAGCCGATGGAGGCGTGAACGCCAGGCATGTATTCGAGGCTAAACGTCTTCATGACCCCGTCGCAGTGGAGGTCATCGATCGTGCCGTCTATTACATGGCACTTGGACTGGTTAACGTCATTCACAGCTTCAACCCCGATCGCATCGTGGTTGGCGGGGGTGTGAGCAGAGCAGGCGAGCTTCTTTTCCCGCAGCTTCGGGAAATGACGGATAAGCTGGTCATGCCGTCCTATCTAGGAACCTACGAGATCGTTCCTGCGGGACTGCGGGACGATGTTGGCCTGGTGGGAGCCGCAGCCTTGTTCCAATAATATATTCGTAAGAAAAGGCAACAAAAGCCGCCCTCAAGGGCGGCTTTCTGATTATTCATGAAGAGAGCGGGAAACGGAGCGATCATATTTGCGTAAGCGAAGTCCGTAACTTGTGACAGGTGATAGGCGTAAACCGTAAGCCGTCATCCGTTTTCACTGGAGTCGAGTTTTTGGTTTCCTATTAGGTTTGTTTGTATCCGACAAACAATAAGCGGTTGCCCGCACTTTCCCGCCCGCCGACGGAAGCCGCCGGCTCCAAACCCGCACGCGAGGCGGCCTGCAGGCTTGGAGCCGGCGGCTTCCGCTATTCCATGTATTTTGATGCGTCGAACGTAATCATGCTCGTATGGTTGGCATGCTCGATCAGTGAGGAGAGCCTGGTCACTTCGCGTTCCTTCTTGCGCGCCTGCGCCTGATAAGCTTCCGGATCGTATAAGGCCACGTTAAACAGCGTTACGGCGCCATCTCCGCTTCCCCGGCCGCTCTGGCGCTCCAGCTTCTTGCGGGAGCCGAGATGGGCAAGCTGTCCGATATCGCTGCGCATTTGTTTGGCGAGCTCGATCGCCTCCATGATGGTCATGTCGGAGCCGTTCCAACTAATGGTCTGCGTCGTGTTGGAGATTGCCATCAGCAGATCCAGCTTTCTGTAATCCGCTGCGGCGGCTTCGATCTCTTCCGTAATGGCATCCACGCTGCGAGCAGGATACTCCGCCGTTTCCCCTTTTTCAATGATCGTGCTGCTGTTGTTCAAGCGTTCCGTCATCAATTGATTCATGAGACGGTTGATTGCTGCCCGGACTGCCAAAGCTTCAGCCATCGTGATTTGACTCATAAGCGAAGGATCACCTCTTTGATTTCTTGTCTGAATATGTAAACGTTCCGAACTGCAAAAAAGTTGCATGCCCGTTAACAAAACGTCGCCGGAGGTTCGATGGAGTGTTACATAATTGTCATGAGTATACGAGATGGCATAATGAAAAAACATGAAAATTTTCAGCCTATACGACATTGATTAACATATAGTGATAGATTTCTAGGATATTATTGACAGCATCCTTGCTTGTATACTATATTAAGAGAAGGTTACAAAATGTTAATGAATTTTGCCGAATTTCGTTTGTGAAAACGGGGGAACCGTCTTGGGTGAATTATTCTTGTACCATAGAGAGTATAGGGAACCTTCAACCGAACCCTTAGCTAACTCCGTAGGCATCGAAGGAGAGAACATATTTTGAAGAAATTTGTCATCACATTGCTTGGATCTGCAATTATTTTTTCTTCAGGTGCCGTATCAGCTTATGCTGATCAACAACCGAATTTTCAGCATCAAGTGAAGCAATTGGTAGGAACGCCTTATAAATGGGGCGGAACAACGACAAGCGGATTTGATTGCTCCGGATTTATTCTGTATATGTTTAGAAATTTCGACATGGATCTTCCGCGCACATCCCAGAGTCAGGCTAAAGCCGGGGTTCATGTGGATCGCGAGGACCTGAGAGTCGGAGATTTGGTATTCTTCAATACAAGCGGAAGCGGCATTTCCCATGCGGGCGTTTACATTGGAGATGGACAATTTGCGCATGCTTCCAGCAGCAAGGGCGTAAGAATCAGCAAGCTTAGCGACTCCTATTACGAACCGCGTTATGTAACGGCGCGCCGTGTACTGAGTCAAGAGAACTATGCTAAACTGGTAGGAAGCGCGAGCTAATTGGAATACGCAGTTTAGAGTTCGATACATAACCGGAAAGCCTGACAAGAGATGATCTTGTCAGGCTTTCTTTTTTTATGGAAGATTATAATTTGGGATTCTGCGAAAGGATTCACTAGATTATTCTTTTACGACAGAGGCATTCACGGCGGCTTCCATGCCATTATTATAGGAACGGAACAAGCCCAGACGCCAGAAAGCGGCACCTTTCAGATCATAGCGCTTGGCCAAGCCGAGCTTATCGTCGACGGATGTGGCGGTTTCGCTGCTTAAGCTGATGCCGAGCAGGAGCTTCTGCTTAGGAACGCCTGCCTGAAGTGCCTGCTGAATGGCTTGGTCCACCAGACTGTTGGGTTCAGGAACCTGGGCTTTGGTGCCAACCGGATTGTACTGATACGCCATGACGATGAGATCATCGGCAAGGGAGGCCAGCGTCTTGTAATCATAGCCTTTATAGGCGCTGTTCAATGGCGGAACCGCTAAGGACAGAGCAATGTCGCTCGGCAATGCCGCTTTCAATTGCTTGACGTAATCATTAAGCAGCTTCTGCTGCTTCGCGGCATCCAGTTTAAAACCGAGCCCTTCGAAATCAAGCACCACGCCGCCGAATCCGTTATCCGCCACCGCGGTCGTGATGCCCTCAATGGACTTTTGGCGAAGGCTGCTGTCGCTGAGGACTTTGGTTAATTCGCCGTTTCCGTCCAAAGCGTAAACCATAAGGTACGGTTTAATCTCCCGATCCGCTGCATCCGCAACAATCGATTGCGGAGTCACGTCGCCGGCCGCCGCAGGCAGACGATACTCGTCGCCTTGAAGCGTAAACTGACCTTCCCGATCAATGCGGCTCCAGCCGAAGGCGACTGAATTCATGGATGCTACGAGATCCCGCTCTTGGAAAGATTGCAAAGCGTAAAAGGCTCTTAGATGCATTTCGCGCTGCGGCGACACGAGGGAGACCGTGCGAGTCGCCTGATTCCAGCCGACATTAACGCCGAATTGGCTGCTGAACGAGCTCAGCGGAATCAGAACGCGGCCTTCCCGCTGGACAGGGGGAGCGGCCAGCTTCACTTTTTTACCGTTGACGGTTGCGCTCGTGCTTCCGACTTGAAGCAGCACTTCCGTCGTTTGACCTTTCACCTCGCCAATGGCCTTCACCGTTTGCGTCTTGCTGTTCCACGTGATTTGAATGCCCAGCGCTTCACCGACCGTCCGGAACGGCACGTACGTGACCCCTTTGTCTATCCTGGGAGCTGCGTCGAATGTAAGCGCAACGTCATCCAGCTTTACCGAAATGGCAGGCGCAGCCTGTATCTGGCCGCTATGGGGAGCGGTTCCGAGCAGAGATAAGGCAAGAACGGCAGCGACGGCTGTTTTTCCTAATGGTTTATGCAGCATGCTATTGTTTTCCCTCCAACCCAATAAAATAATAGAATGATTCTCATAGAATATGGAATTTGCTTTTAGCATACGCTAGTATAGCAAAATTTTCATAGAGTTCCAATTGCATGATGTCATAGAATCGATAAGAGTAGGGATGTTGATTTTTTAAACTTTCCAGTATAATAATTGAAGGAATTCATACATAACCTGATGATTGTACATGCATAGGGGGATAAAGGCGTGTTTAAATTCTGGAAAAACAAAAAGGGCGGGAACAGCGGAGAGAAATCGTCGCTCCCGGCAGCGGAAGAGAGAATGGAAGCCGTGCCGGACCGGATCATCGAGCTTACGGGCCGCGAGGTTCAGCGCAGCGTGGCCCCTGTTCTGGGCATGACGGTGCTTGACTTGGCCGAGCGGAATGAGGTGGATTGGAACTCTTTTTGCAAAAGAGGGACATGTGCGCGCTGCCGCTGCATGGTGGTGGAGGGAATCGAGTATCTGTCCGAACCCAATCTGTCCGAAGAACGGCGCCTGGATCCGGAAGAAATCGAAGAGGGGTACCGTCTCGGATGCCAGAGCAGGATCGAAACGGTCGGCCCCGTCAAAATCAAGCATGCTCCATACTTTTGACGATATAGAAGGACATATGACAGTAATATATATAAAGCAGGCAGCCGTACCATTGCGGCTGCCTGCTTTATTGAAAGGAAAACAAACGAAAATTCCTTCACTCCACGGCCATTTTGCTCTGTTCCCGGAACGAGCTTGGCGTTTGACCGGTAATTTTCTTGAATAACATCGAGAAATACTTGTCGTTGCCGTAGCCGACTTGGGAAGCAACCTCATGCACCGGCATTTCGGAATCCGCCAGCAGGCGCTTGGCCTCTTCAATCCGGCGGGATATCAAGTAATTGAAGGGGGAATCGCCGACTTCTTTTTTGAACAGATGGGATAAATAATGCTGGCTGACATACATCGTATCGGCAATGTCCTTGAGGCTGATGCTCTGGGTGTAGTTGGCGTCGATAAAGTGCTTGGTCCGCAGCGCGATTTCATTCTTGCCCTTCAAGGATTGGAATTGGTGTTTAACGTCCACGATGCGATAAATCACGGTAATCAATGACATCAGCAGGTTCGTGCTCAGCGTTTCATATCCCAGTACCTGCGAATCGCATTCGCGGAGGATCTCGGAAAGATAGCTCTCCACTTTATAAGCGTATTTCTCGCAGGATATGACCGGCTCGACATAGGCCGGCAGCAGCATCCCCTGAGGTACGCCTTCAATGTGAAGCGAATCCACGCCGCAATAGATTACCTTGAATGGCCCGTCCGTGATGGATTTCTCCTCATGGGGAATGCCAGGGTTATAGATAGCGACATCGCCTTTGTGAAGCTCATATACTTTACCTGCTATGGTGAATTCTCCGCGACCTTCAACCACATAGATGATCTCGCAGAAATCGTGGATTTGCGGCGGGCCATAAAAGAAGTCCTCGTCCACGACCTGGCCGGCAAAGAGCAGCTGCGGATTTTTGATGAAGCGGAAGTGATCGCTTTTACTATGCGAGATTTCGATTTTTGGCAAGGTCTCGTCCCTCCTGAAAGCAGCATCCTTTTCCTATTATAATGCATATTGCTCCTCGATGCCGAAATCGTTTGCAACCCGCTTACGCATAGGTACACTGTCTTGCTGAAATTGGGGACCGATATAACAATATAGTGGGTTATCCTTGAGCCCGAATCAACTTACAATGATGTCATAATCCTTATAGGGAGGCGTGACATACATGACAATTGAAAACGATTACAGATGGCGGGACGGATTTCCGAAAATCGGCATTCGCCCTACGATAGATGGCAGACGGAGAGGGGTAAGGGAATCCCTTGAGGAACAGACGATGAATCTGGCCAAGGCCGTCGCCGAGATGCTGACCAAAGAGCTTAAATATCCGAACGGCGAGCCGGTTGAATGCGTGATTGCGGATACTTGCATCGGCGGCGTTGCCGAAGCGACCGCAGCGGCCAAGAAGTTCAAGAATGCCGAGGTCGGCCTGACGATAACCGTTACGCCTTGCTGGTGTTACGGAACGGAAACGATGGATGCGGATCCTTCGCGTCCGAAGGCGGTATGGGGCTTCAACGGAACAGGGCGTCCGGGCGCGGTGTATTTGGCAGCCGTCTTGTCGGCCCATGCGCAGAAGGGACTTCCCGCATTCGGCATCTATGGCGAAGACGTTCAGGATGAAGGGGATACCCGCATTCCGGATGACGTTCAAGAGAAACTCCTGCGCTTTGCGCGGAGCGGGCTGGCTGCGGCCTATATGCGCGGACAATCGTACTTGTCCATGGGCTCCGTGTCGATGGGCATCGCCGGCTCGATCGTGGACGACAGCTTCTTCCAGGAATATCTGGGCATGCGGAACGAATATGTGGATATGAGCGAGTTTACGCGCCGTTTGGAAGAAGGAATCTATGATCCTGAAGAGTATGAGAAGGCGCTTGCTTGGGTGAAGGAGAACTGTACGGAAGGACCGGATAACAATCCGGATCATCTGCAGAACAGCCGGGAGCGCAAGGACCTCGAATGGGAAACCGTCGTCAAAATGACGCTGATCACCCGTGATTTGATGATCGGCAATCCGCGATTGAAGGAGCTTGGTTTCGAAGAGGAAGCCCAAGGCCACAGCGCGATCGCTTCCGGCTTCCAGGGGCAGCGCCAATGGACGGATCACTCCCCGAACGGAGACTTTCTGGAGACCATCCTCAACTCCTCCTTCGATTGGAACGGCAGACGTTCGCCGTATATCGTGGCAACGGAGAATGACAGCCTGAACGGAGTCGGCATGCTGTTCGGATACCTGTTAACCAATACGGCACAGATTTTCGCGGATGTGCGGACGTACTGGAGTCCGGCTTCGGTAGAACGGGTTACCGGCTATAAGCTTGAAGGCAAGGCGGAGAACGGCATCCTGCATTTGATCAATTCCGGTTCGGCTGCATTGGACGGAACGGGCGAGCAGGAGCTTGACGGCAAACCGGCCATGAAACCGTTCTGGGATATCACCGATGAAGAGGTTGATCGCACGCTCAAGGCCACGCAGTGGAGACCGGCTAACCTGGAGTATTTCCGGGGCGGCGGTTACTCGACCGACTACCTGACGCGCGGCGGCATGCCGATGACGATGTTCCGCCTTAACCTGGTGAAAGGACTTGGTCCCGTCCTGCAAATCGCCGAAGGCTATTCTGTGGACCTGCCGTCGGAGGTGCACGATACGCTCGATAAGCGTACAGACCCGACATGGCCAACGACTTGGTTCGTACCGAACCTCACGGGAGAGGGAGCCTTCTCCAGCGTTTATGAGGTCATGAACCAGTGGGGCGCCAATCACGGCGTGATCAGTTACGGACATATCGGAGCAGATCTTATCACCCTGGCTTCGGTGCTGCGAATTCCGGTCAACATGCATAATGTGCCCGCTAATGAGGTGTTCCGCCCGCGTGCATGGGGCATGTTTGGAACGTCCGATCCGGAAAGCGCCGATTTCCGCGCTTGCCAGAACTTCGGTCCTCTATATAAATAAGGTCATTCGAGAGGAGAGCGAATCATGCTGAATGTAGAAACGAGAAACGAGCTCTGCAAATATGCCAAAAAAATCGTCGACAGCGGACTCGTTGTAGGGCCTGGAGGGAACATCAGCGCCAGGGCAGGGGACAAAATGTATTTGTCCCCGAGCGGCTTCGCGCTGGAGGAGATCGAGCCGGAGCAATGGATCGAAGTGGATATCCCGACGGGCGATATTACCGATATTGGACTGCGGCCTTCCTCCGAAGTGCTGATGCACCTGTACGGATACCGCAGCAACCCTGACATCGGGGCCATGGTGCATACGCACCCGTCCCATTGCATTGCCTTTACGCTGGTGGAACAGGAGCTGCCGGTGATGTTCCCCGATCAGGCGGCATTGGTCGGCCGTACGGCTTATATCCCGTACATCATACCAACGACGGATTTGTTGGCAGATGCCGTCGCGGAGAAAGTGACCACGGCCAGCTCCATACTGCTGGGTAATCATGGACTGGTCACAACCGGCCGGAATCTGCGCGAAGCGTACTACCGGACCCAAGTGGTTGAAGAAAGCTCCAAAATTTACCTGAGCGCCAAGGCGGCCGGCACGCCGGTGCCGCTGACAGATCAGGAAGTAGACGATATTGCTGCTCTGGAGAGCGAGGATTATCGGATTCAGCTTCTGCAGAAGATGAAATAAATGTCGAGTTAAGGTTCGGATCTCGGGTCGTTGAAATTTGAATCGGTATCGTACTTAAGGTGAGAAAGGATGCGGCGTATGAGCAATTCATCTGCGGTGCTTGCGTTTGACTTGGGGGCCAGCAGCGGCCGGGCGCTGCTGGGCGAAATCACCGCTTCTGATCATGACTCCCCCGGCATACTGAAGATTACGGAGATTCATCGTTTTGCCAATACCCCTGTTCAGATGGGAGATCATCTGCACTGGAACTTCCCGATGCTGCTCCAGGAGGTCAAGCACGGCATCCGTAAAGCGTTTCAGGACGGTTATCGGCCGGTCAGCTATGGCATCGATTCGTGGGGCGTCGATTATGGACTGATTGACCGAAATGGGGAGCTCATCGGAGTGCCTTATCATTATCGGGACCTCCGGACGGAAGGCATGGTGGAGGAAACCTGCAAGCAGGTTGGCAGAGAGCGGCTGTTTCAAGAAAGCGGCCTGCAATTCATGCCGTTCAACACCATCTTCCAATTGAATGCGATGATTAAGGCGAAGTCGCCGATGCTGGATATCGCGGACAAGTTCCTGCTCACGCCGGATCTTCTGAATTATTTTCTTACAGGGGTTCAAGCATGCGAGTTCACCATGGCAACCACGACCCAGCTGTATCATGTTACGGAAGGCAAGTGGAATGAACGGTTAATGGATGAGCTGGGACTTCCCTCGTCCTTGTTCCTTGAAACCGTACAGCCGGGAAGCGTGATTGGCAGGCTGCAGGATGCCGTGGCGCAAGAGCTTGGCGTTCCGGCGATCGAAGCGATTGCCGTGGCGTCGCACGATACGGAATCCGCCGTGGTGGCCGTTCCGGCGAACGCCGCCAGGTTTGCTTATCTCGTATGCGGGACCTGGTCGCTTCTCGGAACCGAGCTGCCGGAGCCGCTCGTTCACCCGGACGTGCTGGAAGAAGACTTCTCCAATGAGGGTGGGGCTTATCAATCCTTTCAATTGTTGAAGAATATCATGGGCCTCTGGATTCTTCAGGAGTGCAAGCGGCAGTGGGAAAATGAGGGACTGAAGTATTCTTATGCAGAGCTGATTGAGCTCGCGGAGGACGCGGAGCCTTTCCGCAGCCTCATCCATCCCGATGATCTGCGCTTCATGAATCCGGCCGATATGACGGCTGAAATTCGGGATTATTGCCTGGAGACCGGGCAGCCCGTTCCGCAAAGCGCCGGTGAGTATGTCCAGTGCATACTGCAAAGCCTGGCCCTAAGATACCGGGAAGTGCTTGAACGGATGGAAGTCCTGACAGGGCAAGCGTACGATGGGCTTCATATGGTTGGCGGCGGCATTCAAAACGAGCTGTTATGCCGGTACACGGCGAATGCCATGGGCCGTACGGTATGGGCCGGTCCGGTCGAAGCCAGCGCCATCGGGAACATGCTGGTTCAATTTGTGGCCAATGGCACGCTGCGCAGCAGGGAAGAGGGAGTCGAGCTCGTGAAGCGGTCTTTTCCGCTGGCCTGGTATGAACCCGAATCCAGTGAGGATTGGGAGGCGGCGTTCCGGCGTTACAAGTCCTTGATCGGACAGCAGCAGGCACAGCCGTGATCATGAGAGCGTTCAGGGACTGACAGCTCCCTGTTAAGATTCTCAACTTGCTTCAAAATCTGATAAAGAAGGATGTCGTTCCATGCTAAAAGGCATATCTCATTTGCTCTCGCCTGAGCTGCTGAAAATACTTATGGAGATGGGGCACGCGGATGAAATCGTTCTCGGCGACGCCAATTTCCCTGCAGCCAGTCACGCCCGGCGGTTGGTCCGGGCAGACGGACACGGAATCCCTGCGTTATTAAACGCCATATTGCCGTTATTTCCGCTGGATACGTACGTCGAATCCCCGGTAGCGCTGATGGCCGTCACCCCCGGAGATACCGTGGAAACGCCGATCTGGGAGGATTATCGCAAGATCGTGCAGCAGTTTCACGCCGTTCCCGTTGATTTCGACGAGATGGAGCGCTTCTCGTTCTATGAACGCGCCAAGAATGCGTATGCCATCGTGTCGACGGGCGAACAAGCGCTGTATGCCAATGTTATCCTTAAAAAGGGCGTAGTCGTTTAGACTAACCGATGCAAGTGTTAAAGAAGAGATCGCTGCGGCGGTCTTTTTTTTCGGTTTCCAATGGTTCAAGCGGTTTTCATCATCATGCGTAAAAAATAAACACAACACCGCCGGATTGAACTACAATGAGCATTAGGCCAGATAACCTCAGCTGGTGTTTATGATGATCAAGTCAATGGAGGAGAACAGGCAACGCAGGAACACAGCGGGAAAGAAAGACGCCAAGATGATTCTGGCAAATACAAACCATCATAAAAATGAAGGTGAGATATTGTGAGAGGAACATACGCATCTTTATCGGTCGTATCAACGGCAACCAATTATATTATGGAGCAAGACAATGTAATGACGCGCACCTATCGTACCTATATCAAACCGAGAGAGTCCGGGCAGCTTGAGCTGAGATTCTGGCACAGCAACTCGGTAGATTCCACGTGGGATGTGGGCTCGGTGGCCAAAGGGAGTATGCCAGGGGGAGCATGGCGGATTGAAGCGGCTTATGCTGCCGATGGCGGCATCGGTCGGGATGGGCAGGTTGTGCCTGGGACAAGCGTGCAGGTTATGTTTGACGGGAATCCGGGTAAAACGGTAGCTCCCGGCGAGACGTTTTGGAGCGATCCGTTGCAGATCGAACTGCCCAAGGGACATGATTTGGCGTTCACGTGGACGATTACGACGCTTTCATCAGGTAAAACGGTGCCATACAATACGGAGGGGCTGCTTGTAACGGCTTATGAAGCTGAAGGGAATAAGGCGGATGACGAGTTTGGAGCAGCGTTCGTCCCGGCAGCGAGCCGCTTGGTCATGCCTGCATTTGCCGGGTATGCCAGATCGGTCAAGCAGCGGATGATCTTCCTAGGGGACTCTATTACACAAGGCGTAAGAACCGCGAAAGACGGCTACCAGTACTGGGTGTCCCGCATTGCGGATGGCCTCGGGCAGGACTACAGCGTATGGAATATCGGTTCCGGCTGGGCAAGGGCATATGATGCCTCGGCAGACGGTCCGTGGCTAGCGAAGGCAGCCGAAGGAGATATTGTTGCAATAGCGCTTGGGGTAAACGATATCGATATCGGAGCGAGAAGCTCCCAGGAACTGCTGGATGATTTATCAGCGATTGTAAAGCGTTTGAAACAGAGGGGAGATGGAACAAAAGCTCGAATCATTCTCTTTACAGTACCCCCGTTCAATTTTATGGGAGACAGGGAAGCGGTATGGCGAACCGTCAACGAAGCGATTCGCACCCGCCCTCCGGAAGGCGTGGACGCCGTGTTCGATATCGCAGATATTCTGTCCTGCCCTGCTCCGGAGGAACATCGGATCGAGCCGAAGTATATGAGCTCTTCCGATGATCCGCATCCGAACGGCCAAGCAGGAGCGGTGATTGCTGATGCTTTCCTGAAGTGGTTTGAGGCACAGCCAAAAAACTAAATCCGCACAGGCGGTTGAAAATGGAGATTTACTCAGATGGAAACGGACGGGTCGGTTTCATGCCAATGGTTGATGGAGAAAACAGCGCCAGTCAGACCGTAATCGGTCTGACTGGTCGTGGCTTCATCAAACTGCCATAAGCCGATAACTGGCTGATTGGCGTCGTTCGTCACTGTACAGGCTATACCACCACTGCTGTTCCGCTGACGGCCACCATCAGCATTCCCTCACGAATGACCTCATAGTCGATGTCCACCGCTACGATAGCGTTGGCCCCCATTCGCTCAGCCTTGTCTTTCATCTCGGCAAACGCTACATCCCTTGCTTCCTGCAGCTTGTTCTCGTAGGCTCCCGAGCGCCCACCAACAAAATCGGTAATGGAGGCCATAAAGTCCCTCACTACATTAGCGCCCATAATGACTTCGCCGTTCACAAGTGCCGATATACCTTTTAACCGGGTAACCTTCAATGGTAGATGTTGTTGTCATAATCATATGATATTCCTTCTTTCAAATAATTTTTATATAGCGTTTACGAATAAAAACACTTTCACCTGATGCTGATTTGGATAGCAGTACTAGGAAATATACGATCGTTTACCAGCGTGAGTGCTTTCTTTTAGTACGCCGACAGAAGAGGATTGGTTTCATGAATGGGCGTAAGAAGACAATTATACGCTAGAAAATGCTTATTGAATTTGCAGAGCAGGTGGCCAATAGGCGGTTGTTTCCTAAGGTATAGTAGTCACGCAAACAAATCTTGCATGGAAACCTGTAAGCCTGGATAAAGTTTGGATTCCGCAAAAGAGTCATGGGCTTGCGAGAAGTAGTTCACATCCGCGATCTCGCCGTCGGACAAGGAAAAGAGGATGACTTGAGCTTTCATCGGATCGATGATCCAATACTCTTTTGCGCCGCATTGCCGGTATAGATCAAGCTTCGGGATCATGTCCTTGCTACGCGTGGGCGGAGACAACACCTCGACGACGAGGTCAGCGTACCCATATATTTTCCCTTCTCATCGATTTGATCTTTGTCGTAAATGACGACCAGATCCGGCTGTACGACACAGATATTTGCCTCCTCCTTCTTTAATGTAATATCAAGTGGGGAAGTCAGCGGTGTACAGGGTTTCCTTTGAACCAATTGTAAAATGTGCCGTGCAGTTCATTAACCGCATGTTGGTGGTTGTATGAAGGGGAAGCCATGTTATACACGATCCCGTCGATCAGCTCGTGGCGCTGTTCCGAGCCTTCGGTTAGTTTCAGGAAATCCTCGTAAGTGACGTTGTCATTGTCGGCTGTATACTTTACAGCCTCCTCTCTCAGGACAGGTTCATCTGTGCCGGCATAGGCTATTAATTTGGCAATATCTCTGCCGTTTCTCGTCACGATGATGTCCTCGCCAGCCTCAGCTAACTTAAGATACTTTCCGAAATAGTTTTGCATATCGGTGGAAGTCATTCTCATAAAGTTCACCTCGATTTAGCTAATTTAAAGGTAGGATGATTTTTTCGAACGGTTTGCTTCTGCTGCAGGATCCAAGGTTGCATTGAAACTCACGGATTTGTGGCGGACGGTATTTCTCGCGCCATGCAAAGTGCTTACCTGCGCTTTCGGTACACTTTAGGAGATAGGCCATACACCTTCGAGAACTGACGGGTAAAATAATTGCTGTCATTGAATCCGCTCCGATAAGAAATTTCCGAAATCGGAAGGGGTGTCGTCTTTAACAGCCTGCATGCGTGCTCCAAGCGGAGCTGCAGAAGATAGGCGAAAGGCGTTGTTTGGTAATAGGATTGGAATATCCGATTCAGATGCCTGACGGATATATTGGATTTGGCCGCAATTTCTTCACGGGAAATGGGCAGCAAATAGTTATCCTCCATAAAGGAGATGGCTTTCGCCAAATGCATCAGATGAATTTGGGCTCCGTGACGCTCTTGCTTTTCATACTGCCGTGACAGCTGGACGACGAGCTCCATAAATCGCGAACGCAGGATGGTCTGGTAGCCCTGCAGCTTGTTCGCGTATTCCTCAATCATGAAGTCAACAACGGACGATACGTAATCCAGACTAGAGATCGGCAGGCTCATCTTGCTCAAGGCGTGGTTGATATTGCGGTAATACGGCTCCAGAACGAAAAGCGCCTGATACCCGTTCGATCTTTTGAACTCCGGACCCGCCAATTCCAACATCTCGGGCTTATACATGATGTTGCAAATACGAAACTCATGCGGGTCTTTATATCCATGGGAGGTGGTGCCGTTAATGACAAAGACGTCCCCCTTCTTGATAAACGATTCCTCTGTGTTGACGATATGGGTCGCATGACCATGCAAAACGATAACGAGTTCGGAGAAATCAACATGGTGATGCACGTACATGTCCTCTTCGTGTCCGCCATATTGAATAAAGAACTGAAACTGCTCATCGGTCGTAAACCAATCCAAATGTACGCTTCTCATTCGGCCACCCTCCCAAGTATATTATGTCGCATCTTGATGTCCTTATCATGCTATAATCCGGCTCTAAGATCAAGGAATAAGGACAAAACTAGAAGATATAATAGGACCTGAAAGTGAGTCGCTCTAAACCATTCATACAAAAAAGCTCGAAAGCATGATCTGCTGGCGACTGACAAGAAGATATTGAACAGGGGGTAAAGGCATGAAACACTGGAAGGGATTATCGCTGCTCTTGGCCATGATGCTGCTGGTTACTTTTATTCTGGCTGCGTGCAGCAGCGGTGACAGCGGCAATTCCGCAGGCAGCGAAGGGGGAGATTTGAAACCGGTTACAATTACGTATTTCAGCGCCGATTCGAACGCGAACTGGGCAAGTATGCAGGATGCCGTCGGCAAAAAGCTGACCGAGACGACGGGCGTTACGATCCAAGCCGAATTTGCGGTTGACGGTTCCAATCAGAAGCTGCCGCTGATGGTAGCGAGCGGTGAATATCCGGATCTCGTTTTCGCTAAAGGCGATGCGAATCTGTTCGTTGATTCGGGCGCTTTTATCGACCTTACCGATTTGATCGAAGAACATGCACCGAACCTGAAAAAGCTCTATCGGGATTACATGAACCGTCTGAAGTGGAGCAACGAGGATGAATCGATCTATGTTCTTCCGACGCTGAATGCGGTGGATCATCAGCAATTGGATGCCGGCGGAAACTTTCATATCCAGCATGAAGTGCTGAAAGAGCTCGGTTATCCGGAAATTAAGACCGTCAAGGATTTTGAGAAGGCGCTGAAGGATTATTATGAGAAGCACCCGACGATCGACGGTCAGCCAACGATTCCGTTGACGCTCAATGCGGATGGCTGGCGATTCATGATCTCCGTAACGGATGCGGCCGTGATTGCTACCGGTTTGTCAGGGGATGGGGAGTATTATGTTGATCCGGAAACGTATGAAGCGAAACTGCACTACAGACGTCCGGAGGACAAGGAATACTTCCGCTGGTTGAATCATCTCAACGCTACGGGCATATTGGACAATGAAACGTTCGTTCAGAAGACGGACCAGTACGAAGCAAAGATCGCCTCAGGCCGCGTTCTTGGCGTTATTGACGCCGATTGGGGGTTTGGAAACCCGACGAATGCGCTGAGAACGGCCGGCAAAGAGAACCGTACCTATGCGAGATTCCCGATCCAATTGGATGGGACGACCAAGGATGCTTCGTTCCAAAATGCGGGGTATGCAGCAGGCTGGGGCGTAGGCATCACGACATCCGCGAAGGATCCGGTACGGATCATCAAGTTCTTGGATTATCTGGCTTCCGAAGAAGGGCAAGTATTGATGAACTGGGGCATTGAAGGCGAGCATTACAATGTCAAAGACGGCAAACGCGTCATTCCGGAGGACGTGCAGGACCGCAAAGTTAACGACAACGCCAGCTTTACCAAAGAGAGCGGAATTGGATTATATAACAGTTTGTTTCCTCGTTATGGCGACGGCGCGAAGGATTCGACCGGAAATTATTATACGACCAACTTCCCGGAACAAATCAAGGCCAATTATACGCCATCAGCCAAAGAGACGCTGAAAGCGTATGGTGCGGAAATGTGGAAGGATCTCTGGCCAAAGTCGGAGGAATTTCCGACGAAGCCGTGGGGCGCGGCATATCTTATTTCCCCGCCGATCGACTCCAACATTGCAATCACCTACAAGCGGGTTGAAGAGATTGTTCGCAAAAGCATTCCGGAGATCATCCTTGCGGACCCGTCCCAATTCGATGCCCTTTACGATCAGTTCATTCAAGATCTGAACGCTGCCGGGGCGGAAAAAATGGAGCAGGAATATTCGGAGCTGGTTCGTGATCGGGTGGAGCTGTGGAATAACTGAACCGTTTGATTTGAGGGGCAGGCCCAAAAGCTGCCTCTCTTTTATGCCAATCTGTTTTCGCCATTGTTTCATAGACCATCGTTTCTTAGACATAAATAAGGAGTGCAGAGGAGTGTTTTGTTTCATGAAGTATAGCAACCCCATCCTACCGGGCTTTTATCCGGATCCAAGCATTTGCCGTGTTGGCGAAGATTATTATTTGGTGACGAGCACATTTGAGTATTTCCCGGGCGTTCCCATCTTTCATAGCAAGGACTTGGTAAATTGGAAGCAAATTGGCCATTGCCTTACATCGGAAAAACAACTGCCCCTTAAGAACGCCGGGAGCTCAGGGGGAATTTATGCCCCGACCCTTCGCTATCACGAGGGCTGGTATTATATGACGACAACCAACGTCAGCGGAATCGGCAACTTTTACGTCAAAAGCACGGATCCTGCGGGTCCTTGGTCTGACCCGATCCTTGTCGCCCAGCAAGGCATCGATCCTTCGATGCTATTCGACGACGATGGTTGCGTCTATTTTCAGACGGCTTGCTGCGGCGACGAGGGAGAGGGCATTTATCAATGTGAAATCGATATTGCAAGCGGCAAGAAGCTGACGGAAAGCCGCTTAATCTGGAGAGGAACCGGGGGAGCCAGTCCGGAAGCCCCGCATTTATACAAAATAGACGATCTGTATTATTTAATGATTGCCGAGGGCGGAACCGAGTATGGACATATGGTCACGGTCTCGCGAAGCCGACATCCTTACGGGCCGTTTGAGCCTTGTCCCCATAATCCGATTCTGTCCCATCGAAGCAGGAGAAGCCCCATACACGCGACAGGGCACGCGGATCTGGTGCAGGCTCAGGATGGCACGTGGTGGGCCGTTTTCTTGGGAATCAGGCCTGTTTCATACCCCATGCGCCATCATCTCGGCAGAGAAACTTATCTGGCTCCGGTCACATGGACCGCGGACGGTTGGCCGAGCATCGGTTTCGAGGGACGGGTCGAGCAGGTAATGGACAGTCCTCAGCTGCCGGAATGCCGGTGGCCCGCAAAGCCGTCCAGAGACGATTTCGATCACGCCTCCCTCGGTTTGGACTGGGTCTTTTTGCGCAACCCATTGCCAGGGAGCTGGTCGCTGCAGGAACATCCGGGATATCTCATGCTGCGGGGCAACCCATCGTCCTTGAACGACGCGGCATGCCCTGCTTTTGTCGGGCGACGATTAAAGCACTTTTCTTGCAATATATCCGCTGCTCTGGACTTTGAGCCTGCAAACGAGGGAGAAGAAGCGGGATTAACCGTATTTATGAATGAAAGGTATCATTATGATCTGGCCGTAAAGCTTATAAACGGGGAAAAAACGATCGTATTCAGACGTACCGTGGGGTCGCTTAGCGTAGAACAAACCAGTCGATGTCCGGAGGGGCCTGTCGTGTTACGAATCGAAGCAATGCCCGAGCATTTCCGATTCTCCATGGGACAAAGTTCATCAGAGGTCCTGAATATGGGATCAGGTGAAACCCATCTGCTTGCGACGGAAGTAGCCGGCGGATTTACAGGGTTAATGATTGCTATGTATGCATTCGGCGACAATGGAACAACCCCTGCGCTGTTCGACTGGTTCGATTATGAAGTCATCGATAGCCGGGCCGAATAGTCGAATTCGATAAGATGAAAGAGAGGGGACCGTTTATTTCGGTAACATGTTAAGAAGCAGAGAAAGAAGACATCTTCCTTGCGGAGATGTCTTTTTGCGCGAACCTTGCTGCCCGCCGCAGCGGGGTATTTTGCTCACCGTTCAAGCTACCACCTGAACGGTGAGATACAGCACCTCCAGCAAGATGGGCGTTCCGGCCAGAAGCACATCGCCGGGAGAATATAAGGTTAGTGCCTCCGAAGTGATGGTGTAGATACGGCCTTCCTGAATCATGCCGTTGATATAAACGGTCGAGGAGCTGTTCGGACCTACCATAATGCTCTGAAATGCCTGGTTACCGTCGTCATCCGTAAATTGTCCGGCAGATATGACGAAGGGATCATCCAGACTAACCTCGGACATCAATACGTAAAAATAGCGAAGCGTGGTCGGCAGCACGTTAATCTCCGGCACGATGACGCTTCCGGGGATTCCTTGAGGGCCTTGCGGCCCCGTGGGCCCCTGGATTCCAGCCGGCCCCTCTATACCTGGAGTGCCTGGAACGCCTTGAGGGCCTTGGGGTCCCATCGGTCCGGGAATGCCCGCCGGCCCCTCCAAGCCAGGGTTGCCTGGAGCGCCCTGAGGACCTTGGGGCCCCACCGGTCCGGGAATGCCCGCCGGGCCTTCCATACCTGGAGTGCCTGGAACGCCTTGAGGACCTTGGGGTCCCATCGGTCCGGGAGTGCCCGCCGGGCCTTCCATGCCAGGGTTGCCTGGAGCACCCTGAGGGCCTTGGGGTCCCATCGGTCCGGGAATGCCCGCCGGGCCTTCCATGCCAGGGTTGCCTGGAGCGCCCTGAGGACCTTGGGGTCCCATCGATCCGGGAATGCCCGCCGGCCCCTCCACACCTGGAGTGCCTAGAGCGCCCTGAGGGCCTTGGGGTCCCACCGGTCCGGGAATGCCCGCTGCCCCCTCCGAGCCAGGGTTGCCATGAATGCCCTGGGGTCCTTGGAGCCCGGCTGGCCCCGCCAAGCCCGGGTTCCCAGGAACGACTTGAGGGAATAGAGGTAATAGTGTCGATAAGAATTTTTTTGGACTGCGTCCCACTTGACGTCTATGCTGAAGAGCTGAGGGGGTGGTCCAATGAGTGGATCTAGGGTTGCATCTCCATTTTCGTTTGCCTGCCGACACGACTCGTTTGTATTTTCGCTTCTTGCAGTTCCTTCGTTTTCGATATTCTGCAGCTTTTAGAATTCGATATCGTTTCCGCTTGATCACGGGAGTTTTCAGTCTTATCCCCCCTCCCCCGGATGAATGTCTGTACTTAGTTTATGTCATTGGAGAAGGACTCGAGTGGACATTTATCCTTTCTTCGGTGATATATTGGCCTGAGCATGGATTCATTCACTGTTTGTTTTTTTATATAGTGGGAGAATGTCAGAACCAAATCTCAGAATCTATCATTTAATGATAATGTGGCACAGCCATATTTTTTCTATCTAAGACAAGAGAGGAGTGAAGATAATGCCAGTTATTAAACCTATCATTACCGCGGTCGCATCGGTTCCCGTTGCAACCGGCGGCACGATCACCACGACGGTAACGCCAACCGTAACCCGTTATTTTGCGCTGGTCGACGAAGCGATGATCGGTGCAGACTCGATTACCATGCCGGCCACGAGTTTCATCGATGATGCCGAAGCACCCGTGACGGCATTTCCCGCGTTGACAGGCACTGAATACTTTAATGTGTATATTAACGGGATGCTGCAGCAGCTTGCGTTATCGACTTTGACAACCGCCAGCTTGGTGCTCGATACGACGGATGTTCCGGCGGGAATACCGGTACTGTTGGAAATTGCCAGCTTCACGAATACGGCCTCCGCCATCACGACACAGCCTACCATTTCGGCGCCGGTCATTACGATCATCAGTTAAATTGGTAAGCAAAGGGCTGCCCCGATTAACAAAATGGGGCGGCCTTTTGTGTATGTAATTTCTTTAATTAAGGGTAATATTCTATTATTTCACTATAAGATATTATCCTTGTAAGAAATGATAAATATAGTATATTAAAATTATCCTGCAAGCCAGCTAGTTAGCATAAACCACTTACACCCCTCAGAAATTGAACCCGCATACAAACGACTCGGCATAAAAAAATTGGAAGAACCCTATAGCCAGCGTTCAACATACTCCAAAGCTTTTTGCATAGCAACACCTTTCATATAAATGAATGAACTTCATGACTTGAAAGGAGGTGAGCATTAATGTGCATTCTTCGTCATACTTCCTGTAACACTACGGAGCAATGCGGACGCGACAAATTCGGCGTTCGTCTTGAAGTATGGGACTGCGGCAACGGTTCCGAAGAGAGATATACTTGCGGCTGTTAATTTTTTGTAAACGCATGAACCTATCACTTATACACAGCGGAACTTCTTGTTCCGCTGTTTATATTTCACGCAGGGCATGCGGCTTCCTATTACGGTTGAAGAGTGAGGGGTCGAATATGGTTTTGGGTCCATTGCAGTATGATCGTGAACGGGTGAACAGCGAAGAAAAACGGCAAGGTGCAGTCCAAGCAAGATATCAAAGTCATCGAATGGGGGCTTGGTCCCACTGGTTGTCGGGAAGGAGAATGAACCGTGTCCATGAGCGCGCTTTGCCTTTTGTTTCTGACCTTGGTGTTTGTGTTTTCGGGAGTGTCGAAACTGTTATCGTTAGCGGATTTCAGGACGACGATCGAACGGTTGCAGATGCCTGCAGGCCGCTTACGGATTGTACCTGTTCTCATCTGCGCCGCTGAGATTGCAGCCGGGGCGGGTTTATTGTTTTCCTGGAGCAGAGCCGCTGCGCAGATCGCGATTTTTACTTTGCTGGCAGGGTTCGGCTACGCCGTTTATCAAGCCAGGGTGGTGCAGAATCAGGAGATCCAATGCAGCTGCTTTGGCTCATGGTCTAGTGAGGCCCTCGGCTTGAATACGGTCGTTAGGATTGCATGCTTAGGTATATTGAATGCGCTAATTTGGCTTTTGTCCGAACCCGTGAATCTCTTTCTCATGCCGGCCCAAGAAGCGGTTCTTACTATGCTGTCGGCCGGCGGCATTGCCGTTATTTCGTTGGTGGCGGTGAATGCGTATACTCTTGATTCATTACAGGCAAAGGAGGGAACGAATCCATGAATTTGATTACGACCGTGCTCGTGATTCAGTATGGCTTGATATTCAGCTTGACTTTCTTCGTGTTCAAACTGTACCGTCAGGTTCGGGAGTTGAAGTTGAAGCCGCAGACAGTCGTGACCGGGCACGAGATGCCTGCGGTTCCGAAGGAAGGGCTCGAGCTTGGCACGCAGATTCCTCGGGCAGCCTATACGAGCATGGCCGGTGATACCGTGAATTTGTACGACGGCAAGCCCAAAATTCTATTGTTCACGATGAACCATTGCAATGCCTGCAAAGAAACGTACGGGGCCATCAAAGCGTTTATGGCTTCGCATCCGGATCTTTCGGTCACGCTATTCCTATATGCCCATGATGCGGATGAGGCCGCAGAAATGGCGGTTGCCAATGAGTTAACCGATATGCAGGTCGTGTGGGCAGACCGGGCTATGATCGATTCGTTTAAAGTGAACCGGTTTCCGTTGGCGTTCTACCTGTCCGAGGAGCAGCTCGTCATCAACAAAAGCGTCACGAATTATTTGCATCATTTAGAACAAATGATCAACCAGCTGCCTCATGCTAAACCTTCAGCCCTAAACAAATCGGCTTAGCGACGAAGGAGGCTCAAGGTTATACAACATGAAATATGCGAACCTGATGTTCGAGGTTATGAAGCAGGTGTACCGCGTCTCTCCGCGGATGTTCACCAGATCGACCATGATTTATTTAATGCAGGCCTTTTTGCCCGTTGCCCAGATTTATATTACGGCTCAAGTCATAGACGCCGTTACCGGCGTGTTGATTCGGGATCAAGCTCCATACCAAGCATTGTATTGGCTGTTACTCCAGATGGCGGTCATTCTGATTGGCCTCGTGCTGGCATCTCTTCAAAAGTATACCGAGCGAAAGATGAATGCTTATGTATCCTACTGGTTTAATCTCCAAGTGTCGGAGAAGCTAAGCAAGCTTCCGTTCGTATTCTTTGAATCTCCGGAAAGCTACGACAAGCTGCAGCGTGCTCTTCGCAACCTGAATATATGCGGAATTTTAACATGGTGTTTTACATGTTCTCGATTATTCAGAACCTCATCACGTTGACGGGTTTGCTCGTGCTCTTGTTCAGCTTTCATTACATATTGCCTATCGTTATGCTGCTTCTGATCGTTCCGCTGTTGATCATCCAGAAGAAAGAGGGGGCTTCCCGCTTCGTGGTCATTCATCAGCAGACGGCTTCGTCCCGTATGGCGGCCTACATGAACCAACTGCTGCAGACGAAGGAAGCGGCCAAGGAAATCCGGCTGTTTCATGCCAAAGATTATTTATTGAACAAATGGCGGGGCATCTATTTGAGCATTTTGCATAATTCCGTTTTTGTGTAACAGACAGCAGAAATCAATAGCCCCAGACTACTAAGTGACTCGATTCTAAAAATGGGCAGACCAGCAGAATTTCATCAGTTTCAATTTTTAAGCTGCCGTTTGTTGTTTTCTAGAAACAATGGAAAGAGCGGATACAAGCAGCACGATGGCATTCAAATACTGGTGAGTCGTTACTTTCTGGATGCCCCAGACATGCATGCCATCAGCCGAAAGATAGGTTTTCATTCTGGAGTTGCATCGTTCCACACTTGTACGCTTGTTGTAAAGCTCCTTCCAGCGTTTTGTATCTCGATGAGGGCTGCAGTATCGCCGAAGATCGTCCTTCGCATCCACCTTGACGACCATACCATAGTTGGAAGTCGAGCAAGCCGCCATGCCTAATGGGCAGTCGACTTTGCCCGTGGCATGAGGACAACGGAACTTCAAGTAATCGCCGTCAGCACCCCAGTAAGTCATGGCGAACCCCATCGAGCAACATGGCGTTCCGGTTGCTGTCATCCCGGCAGGAGGTTCTTTCTCTCCTCGGGGGTTCAGAGGGATGATGGCTTGCGCTTTCACGTTTCGAGCGGCTTCGTAAACTTTCATTTGATCGTAGCCCGCATCGAGCATAAAGAATTTCGCGCTCGTTTTGGCAGCTACCTTCGCAATCAGACCAGGTGCCATTTCTCCGTCATTGACATGTGCGGGCGTGACTTCTAGTGCTAGCGGAAGTTCGCTTTTCGTGTCAACAGCTAGGTGGAGTTTGTATCCGAACCAAGTGACTTTGTGGCCGAATGAATCGAACTTTGCGCCCCAGTTGGCATCGCCGGTCTGCTCACTTTTGCGCTTGGGTTGCTTCTTCTCATAAGCATGGATGGCGGCGCTGTCGATCGCAATGTGGCTGCCGTCGATGATGCCCTCTTGCTGACAGAGGTTGACCAGATTCTCGAATAGCTGCTGTGCCAATTTTTTCTTTGTCAGTTCGGCGAAGACCCGGCTTAGCGTAGAAATAGACGGTGCTTTGCGATCTAATGAAAGTCCACACTGATAGCGAAATCGAAGATCTGTTTCCAATCGATGATGCAAGCCAGTAAACGTTTGAATATGCTCAAGCGGCGCAGCCAAAAGTGCACGAAGAATTCCTTCTCTACAGTGCCCGTCAGCGCCACGGGGTGAACGACTTCTCAATTGCTTGGCATAAGGGCGAAGATCCAAGACGCTAAAAAAAATGGGCAATCGATCTTTTGATTGCATTTTTAACAGATCCTCAAAGGAAAATAGACTTTCTTGGAGAATATACAAGTGACTTCACTTCCTCTCGGAGTTTTTGGGTTTGGTCACTTGAAAACTTCTCCAAATTGGGGTGAAGTCCCTTTTTTATGTTTGAAAATCCTTGTGTATCAAGGGCTCAGATTAATGCAAAATGCTCATTTCAAAAATACGTATGAAATGCTGGGCGTCGAGCGGAAAAACATGAAGAATCGCCTGATCGTGGAAGGGGCGGTGACGATTTGTTCTTTTAGCATTTTAGCCGTGTTCGTATGGCTCGGCTCACGCCTCAAACTGACCATCGGCAGCTATGTCGCCCTCTATCAAGCGGTCCAGGACACGCGATATTCCATCCAGAACATCAGTCAGAACATCGGGCAAATCTATCATGACGGTCTGTTTATCCACGAATTGTTCGAATTTCTGGATACGCCGGTTCCGCAGCCGGAAAAAGCTCTGCCGATGACCACGCCTTTGCGGGAAGGAATCGAAGTCGATTGCGTTACCTTTTGCTATCCGAATCAAGATAAGCCTGTGCTTGACGATTTGACGATTCGCATCAAGCCCGGAGAAAAGGTTGCCATTGTCGGGGAGAACGGTGCGGGGAAGAGCACGCTCGTAAAAATTATGCTAGGCTTGTATGAACCGACGCATGGCGTTGTGCGCTATGGCGGCATCCCGATCCAGGATTATGATACCGTCAGCTTCCGCAGCAAAGTAACGGCGGTGTTCCAGGATTTTTATCGATATGAATGGACCCTTGAGGCTAACATTGCGCTGCGTGAGCATGATCCGGACGACCGGCAAGCCCATCGCCGATTGAATCATGCCATGGAGAAGGCCGCGATGACCCCGCTAGTAGATTCGCTGCCGGACGGAGTAGCAACCCAGCTGGGTACGCGCTTCTCCGGCGGGCGCGAACTGTCTCAGGGCCAATGGCAGAAGGTCGCGATCGCCCGGGCGTTCTATCGGGAATTCGAAGTGATCTATCTGGACGAGCCGACGGCGGCCGTAGACCCGCTTACGGAATCCGCGATATTCGAGAGCCTGATGTCCATGACCGAAGGCAAAACCGCCATCTTCATATCGCACCGATTGGGAAGCTGCAGACATGCGGACCGCATTCTCGTCCTCAAGGAAGGGAGAATCGTTGAAGAGGGAAAACATGAGGAATTAATCGGACAGGGAGCCCATTATGCCGAGATGTTCAATAAGCAGGCCCAGTGGTATCGCTAGCATGGGGCACCGGTTTTGAAGCGCATGCGAAAGTTAAGCGGAGCGGATCAAGAAGTCATTCTTGGTCCGCTTCCTGCGTTTAGTTTACGTTAGGAGGAGCAAGCCGCCATGGGAGACGAGAGAGCCGCTAAGATGCCGACCGATTGCGTGCCAGAAGGAGTTTCGTGTCTGAGTCCCGAATTGAATAGGGACTTGAAACGTCTGGAGGCTAAAATATGAAACGTTAAACCCCACACCTGCCGCAAGATCAGAAAAATAAGGGGGACCATATATGAGCTTGGATAAAAGAACATGGATTGTGGAAGCAACCATAGCGGATATGCAGCATGCCATGGAAGAAGGCTGGATGTCTTCGGTCGAACTGGTTCAATTGTATCTGGAACGGATCGGGTTATACGATGGATGGCTTCGCTCGATTCTAGAGGTGAACCCGGATGCGCTGCAGATTGCCCAAGAGCTGGATCAGGAGCGCAGAAACTTGGGAGCACGGGGACGGCTGCACGGGATTCCGATACTGCTCAAAGACAACATCGACACCGGGGATCGGCTGCATACGAGCGCCGGCTCCATCACGCTGGCCGATTCGTACGCCGCCAAAGATTCCTTTGTTGCCGCAAAACTCCGAGAGGCGGGGGCCGTTATTCTGGGCAAGAGCAACATGACCGAGTGGGCGAATTTCATGTCCTCGACCATGTGGGCAGGATACTCGTCAAGACGCGGGCTTACTTTAAATCCCTACGGTCCCGGCGAAATGTTCGTCGGAGGTTCGAGCTCCGGTTCCGGAGCTGCAGTGGCTGCGAATTTGGCTGCGGCAGCCATCGGCACGGAAACTTCGGGATCGATTATCAGCCCTTCCAGCCAGAACAGTCTGGTTGGCTTGAAGCCGACGATCGGTCTGGTAAGCCGGACGGGCATCATTCCCATCACGCATACGCAGGATACGGCAGGTCCAATGACCCGAACGGTGGAAGATGCCGCGATTCTGCTTAGCGCGATCGCAAGTGCGGATGACCTGGACGAGGTGACCAAGACAGCTGCTCAAGCAAGGGTAGAGGATTACACGAAGTTTCTGGACGCCAGTTATCTGAAGCGGGCACGAATCGGGATTCCCCGATATTACTATAAGCATCTGGATCGGGATAGACTAGATATCGTAGAGTCTGCCATTGATGTTCTTCGCGAACAAGGCGCGACCATCATCGATCCGGTGGAACTGCCATGCCAGGGCACCCGCTGGGATGCCAACGTACTTCGCTATGAATTCAAGAAATACGTCAATGATTATTTGGCGAATGTAGCTCCGTCGCTGCCGGTTCATTCATTAGCTGAGGTTATCGCTTATAATGAGGCACACGCCGACACAGCCCTGAAATATGGACAGGATACGCTGATTTGGGCCGAGGAAACGAGCGGTGCGTTGACCGAAAAAGAGTATTTGGAGAGCAGGCGGAGGAACAAGGAAAGGGCGGGCACCATGGGGATTGACCATGTACTTAGGGAGCATCAGCTGGACGCGCTGCTGTTTCTGGGTAATGAATATGGACCCGATCTGGCTGCCCGCGCAGGGTATCCTTCGGTTACCGTTCCCGGCGGTTATGCCGAGAATGGGATCATAGCTCCGGGAGGATACAACACCAAAGGTCCTCAGGGCATTACATTCATCGGGACGGCTTATAGCGAGCCGGTGCTGATTCGGTTAGCCTACGGCTTCGAGCAGGCCACCAAGCATCGTGTACCGCCGAAGCTTTCATCCCAGTCATCATAGTAAAGAGAGGTGATGTTCCATCATGCCGCGCAATTTGGAATATGTCCCATACGGCTACGAGCCCCCGAAGCCGACCACGAAAGGCACCTTGATATTCTACGATCTTTTTGAGCAGGATCAGGTGGCCCTCGAGCAGGCGGCTGCCATCTTGGAGGAACGATCCTTCGCAAAGTTGGTGTTGTATCCGCTGCACGAAGAGACGGTGAAGCGGATGTTCAAGGAGCCGGGGAGCCCTTATTACAAGCGGGAGAAACAGCTTCAGGAATGGATTGAGGAGCTTGGAAGACCTTCGGTCGTGATTGAATCGTTCGAGTCGAAGCGAAAAAAATACACGCCGATCGATACGGCGCTTCGACATCTGGTCGAGAAGTACGGAAGTCCCCATTTTCTTCTCATGACTCCGGAGGTAGCTAACGTGTTTGCTTCGTTTTCTTCCTTCGAGGAATGGATCGTGAAGCTGAGGCTGATCTTGTTGTCCGAGCCGCCGGTTCTGCATCCGAGGCTGGAGAAATTCCGCCATCGATGGGATGTAGCCGGGGAGAAGCGGGAAGAACTTTAGGGTACAATCAAGCCCGGCTGCAGCTCGTTTGCAGCCGGGCCTTTTCTATGGTGCAGACCAATCGGACAGGGTGGCAATGCGGTAAAAATGCCGAACAGCCCTAAAAACGATACATCACGGGTTCACCGTGCTCGATCCATGCAACATGAAAAGGACTGTACCCCGTGGGAACAGTCCTATGTTAATCCGTGCGGAGACCGTTAAACCTCATCGGTTCAGGTCCCTACGCGGGTAAGTTTACTTATGATCTTGCGCACGCTTTCTCCAGACAGGAAGTAGGTCCGTTCCAATTCCTCAATGGACCGTCCTTTGCAGTAAGCGCGATACATTTCTTTATTGCGACTTTCGATGCGTTGTTTGGAACCGCTTAACTCTCCCCAGCCGGCTCTTTGCTCGCTCTGTTTCGGTATGTAGAGTAATTCTCCGTCTATATACTGTTGAATTTGCTGCAGCAGCTCGGGGGGAAGCACTTCTCTTCCGTTCTTGTAATGGCCCATCGATGCCCTCCTCTTTCTGTGTACATATTTAAGCTATCGCTGAGTTTCAAAACAATTGCATTGATCATGCTTGCCCTCCTCCTTTCGTGAAATTGGTTTTTTTAGATTTTGGTTTTATTGGAGTTGAAAATAGATATAGGGAGCCCGCGGCGGGCTCCCATTTAACGGATATTCGCTTTACGCGAATACCACCTCACGGATCTGAATCATTGCAATCAGCCTCCTTTCAGCTCATTTCGTCGGCCCGACTTCTATATTAAGCCATATGTAGGTGGAAATTTGCAAGAGATAAAACAATATTAATTGTTTTTTACCACAATTCATGGGATGAATGATCTGCACCGGCCAGGAATTCCATTCGGAATTTGGATGGTGCGTGACAGGATTATATAATATAGTTACTTCAGAATGCAAAATAAAGAAGGAGCTTGCTTGTATGTCCACTCACGACCCGCATATCCAGGAGTTAATCACGTTGAAGACGATTGCCGAAACGCTGAACGAATCCAATGAGTTAGCCCCCATGCTGGACGTTGTTATCGGCAAACTGCTGGAGCTGACCGGACTTACGACCGGCTGGCTGTTCCTGGTGGAAGAGAAGAGAACGCATGAATTCGTAGCGGGCCGGAATCTGCCGCCCGCTCTGAGACGGGAAGATGACGAACCGATGAGGTGCGGCAGCTGCTGGTGCCTGGAGCGCTATGATGACGGCCGACTGAAAAATGCCGTGAACATTTTGAATTGCAAACGTCTGGATAACGCCGTTCGTTATCAGTGGGGCGACACGGAGGGAATTACCCATCATGCTACCGTTCCGCTGCGTTCCGGCAGCCGCAGGTTCGGCGTGCTGAATGTGGCCGCACCCGGGAAGCTTCATTTTTCCAAGGAGGAGCTGGCGCTGCTGGAATCGGTAGCCTACCAAATCGGCACCGCCATCGAGCGCATGCGTCTGTACGCGGCTGAGCAGCGTCGGGCTGATTTGTTCGCCCGGCTAGGAGAATATAGCAGCGCGCTAGGCGCTTATGCATCCCAAGCGGTGAGCCGGGCCGAATTAACGGAGCAGGTGATGAGTTTGCTCGGCCGTTATTTTGATTGGCCGGTTGCGGCGCTGCTGGAACCGGTGGGCCAGGAAATCACGCTGCGTGCGCTATACAGCGGCGGACAGACCACGCTGCCCCATGCCAAATTTCCGCTAGCCGACATGGCTCGGAACGGTCCTGATGCAGTGAAGCGCTCAGCAGAGCCGGTCGGCGATCCGGATGCGCAGCAACTTGCGGATCAACTGGTGGAGAAAGGATGGATAGCTCCCATTCGTCGAGCCGTTGCGGTACCGCTTGCGGTTGCTTCGGACTCCTTAACCGGGATGCTTTTGGTGGGCTATGATCAGTATGGAGACCAGCATCGGGCGGACATGGAGGTTATCGAGGCCATAGCGGAGCATATCGGCATGACGCTTCAGCGCATCCGTTTGGAGGAGAACCGGAGGGAGCTCGCAAGGATGGATGAACGAAATCGCCTGGCCCGGGACCTGCACGACTCGGTAAGCCAAACCCTGTTCTCGCTGGTGATGATGTCCAAAGGTGTAGGGGGGATGATTGCCGCTGAACCGGATGGGCAGAAAAGCTTGCTCCAGGACACGATCCGCGATATCCAGTCATTATCGCAAAGCGCACTAAAGGAAATGCGGGAGCTGATTATGCAGCTTCGCCCGCCCGGACTTGAGGAGGGGCTGATGACAGGTCTAAAGCAATACGGCGAACGATTGAAGCTTCATGTGCGTACACATATCACCGGGATGCAGGAGCTGCCGCGGATCGCGGAAGAGGCGTTGTGGAGGATCGGGCAAGAGGCGCTGAACAATGTGAGCAAGCATGCGGATACGAAGGAAGTAACGGTAGCGTTGTCCTTGCAAAACGATGAAGCGGAGCTTCGGATCGAGGATCAAGGGCGCGGGATAACCAAGCAGCGATGGAACGAGCTGACGCGGCATTCCATCGGCCTGTCCAGCATGCGGGAGCGGGCCGAATCGCTCGGAGGCCAGTTCCGTTTATACAGCGTGCACCGGGAGGGAACCATCATTGAGGTTACGATACCCTTGAAGGCGGTCACAACAGAGAAAGGGGGGATAACCGATGATCCGATTGTTAATAGCTGACGATCACGCCATGGTACGGCGGGGCCTCCAGGTTTTTCTGGCGACGCAGCCGGATATCGAAATGGTGGGAGAAGCCGCGAATGGCGAAGAGACGCTGGAACAGGCCAAACTTTTGCTGCCTGATGTCGTGTTGATGGATTTGAATATGCCTGTATTGAATGGCATCGATACCACGGCACGTTTGAAAAAAGAACTGCCTCATATCAAAGTGATCGTACTGACCTCGTTTGTTGATTACGATCATGTTCTGCCTGCGATTCGAGCGGGTGCTCGCGGCTATCTCCTGAAGGATATCGAGCCGGAGGAATTGGTAGCCGGGATTCGACGCGTGTTCCAAGGACAGGTCGAATTGCATCCGGATGCAGCAGGCCTGCTCATGACGCATGTTACTTCCCCGGCGGGAGAGGATGAGGCCAATGGATCCAGCCATCAGGAAGCTGCGCAGCTCGATAAGCTTACCCGCCGAGAGCAGGAAGTATTGCAGCTGATTGCCTCCGGGATGAATAACAGGGAAATCAGCGAAGCGCTTTATATTACCGAGAAGACGGTGAAAACCCATGTCAGCCACCTGCTGGATAAGCTGGGGGTTGCCGACCGGACACAGGCTGCCATCTATGCGCTTAAGCATGGAATCGTATAGGATTAGGGATTTGCTGCTTATGCTATATAACCGTACATAATGATCATTTCTCAGACTATAGTCGTAGAAGCTCTCAGCCGAAGGCATGAGAGCTTTTGCTCGTAAAATCACTCGATATGTTGACGATTTCATGGCATGCCTCCACTACAATGTATTTAACAAAACATTCGAATACGAATAAGGGAGGCATTACCATGAAGATCGTAATTATTGCAGGCAGCAATCGCAAAGAAGCGACAAGCACCATTTTGGCCAAAGCCTTGGAAGCGCAAATGAACCGGTTGTTCGTCGAAGTGAAGCTGTTTAATTTGTATGAAACGCCGCTCCCGTTCTATTCCCCGGACGAAATATTCAATCGGCATGAGGGCGTGCGTGAGCTGCAGCGTTTATTAATGGAGGCGGACGGCGTCATTTTGACTACCCCGGAGTATCACGGCGGGATGAGCGGCGTGTTGAAGAATGCTCTGGATCATTTGGGGCAGATGCATTTCTCGGGCAAACCCGTCTTATCGGTAAGCTCGGCTGGCGGGGCGGTCGGCGTAAGTTCACTGCAGCAAATGCAGGCCACCATACGCAATTTGCATGGTATTAATAGTCCGGAATGGATTTCCATCGGCGGATCTCAACGGGCCATTTACGAATCGGAAGCGGCTGAGGGCACGATCGTGCTGGATTATCGGGCGAAAGAGGCGCTTTCCATCTTTATGGAGCTGGTTAAGAAGATCAGCAATAAAGTGGAGGCTGAAATCTCATGATCACCCATTTCGCCGGATTAACATTAAAGACCGTCTCCATCGAGGGAGTGAAGCAATTCTATCACGGATTGCTTCAATTCCCGGTCGTCAGAGAAAGCGAGGCCGAAATTGCATTTCAGCCTACACCCGATTTCACGCTTGTATTTGAAGAGGTGTTTGAACCCATAGCCCCTGCCCATATCGCGTTTGAAGTGGCTTTCTCCCAATTTGATTCCACCGTCCGGAGCCTCGCGGAGCAGGTGCCGTTGTTGAAATGGCCGGACGGCAAGGTGGTCGAATCCTCCGATTCGGGCGTGAACGTATACTTCAGGGATGGGGATGGAAATTTGCTGGAGTTTATCGCCCATCCGGATATAAAGGAAGGGGTCCTGACCCCGAGCGGTAAATATGGCGTCCTCTATTTGCGAGAAGTGGGACTGCCTGTCGAGGATCCGGTAGCTGCCCGACTGTGGATGCAGCGGACGCTCGGATTCACCATCGCCAAGGAATCGGAACAATTTGCTTTTGTCATCGGCGGAACGGCCCATGCCGTTGTGGTATCCACGAGGCGCAAATGGATCCCGATCTCCATGTACGCGCTGGCACCGACGCTGGAATTAACGTATGGCGTCACCGACGAGCGATTTATAGACCGGGTCCGCTCGGCCCTGGATCGGCGGATGATCCTATCAGATAACGATGAGGGACTGCGTTTTAGAATGTACGGCTACAGCATCAGGTTGAAGATAACCAGCTTTCCCAAGGACATTGCAGCCAAGCTGAATCTGCCGAGTGCCGCCGAAGGGGAGGAGGTGAACCCGGTCATTGACGACCAATATTTGATAGACGGTCTCACGGCTTTGAGCCGCGGCGGCGAAGTCGGTTGGTTTGAAGGGCATGTCGGCGGAGCGTATTTGGCAGCGTATTACATGCAGAAGGAGCAAGATCTGCCTCAAGATGTGCTTCATGGATTGGCTGCCAATTGCCGTCATCTGCGCGCTCAGCATGAAGATTGGTTTGAACCGTATCCATCCGAGCCCGCACAGCCTGAATTGATGGATCAATTGCTGGAAGGGCTTCTGCCCAACCTGACAAGCCTGAGCACCTCGGGCCACGGCGTGACCCTGGGCGTGCTCGGACTGAAAGCGCTGCGGGACCGTCCGGACTTACTGACTCCGTCCATCGTGAGAGGTTTGCTTAAGCTCATGGACGATGCAGCGAGTGAACATAAGCTTGCAAGGTATTACGGCATTGACGATTATACGCAGCTGGATCTATCGGAAATCTCACTCTCGGAAATACCGCCTTACCGGGATGCGTCCGATTTGGCATGCCGCGCACTTTCCGAGCTGGATCACGTGCTGCCGGATCAGCATGTGGATGGCCAATATTATTTTTTTGCCGGTGAGCTTGAGCATGGGATTACCCACGCCCACGCGCTGATTGAGCTGGAACGGCTCGGTTATGCCCAGCTGGCCAAGCTGGGCCAAGGCAATCACCGGCTCCAAACGAAACTTAACCGTCTCAGACCTCAAGCGCTTATGGCTCAGGGGATCGATGCGCCTGCCAAGGCTTCCATCACGGAATCGGCCTATTGGAGCCGGCTGTATGAAGATCCGCATGCCATCAAGGTTCCTTACGCCGCCATGGCGCTGCTGCGGCATGTGCCTGTTGAAAGAAGGGGAGATCTGGAACGCGATGTGTGCAAGCTGCTTTCCCTAATGAAGTAGGGGTTGTTTTGACAATGGTAAAATATGGTGATACGCTAAAATAAGTTACCCAATAACTGAATCATGTGTGCTGGAAAGGCATAGAACTGGAGGATATCATGAACGTTGCAATCGTTGTGGGAAGCATTAGAAAAGAGTCGTACAATCGGAAACTGGCGGAATATTTGAAGCAGCGCTATTCGGATCAGATCGCCTTTGATATCGTGGATCTTCGCGATCTTCCGTTCTACGATCAAGACACGGAGTTGGACCCTCCTGCGGCCGTCAAGGAATTCAAGGAGCGGATTGCCGCTTCCGATGCCGTATTGTGGATCACCCCGGAATATAATTATTCCATACCGGGCGTGCTCAAGAATGCGCTGGATTGGTTATCGCGCGTCGATAAGGTCATGAACGGGAAGCCTTCATGGATCATGGGGGCGTCGATGGGGCAGCTCGGAACGGTTCGCGCCCAAGAGCATCTTCGGGACATTCTGTTCTCCGTTGGCATCACCTCGCCGCTGCTTCCTAACAATGAAGTTTATATCGGCGCCGTGCACGAGAAGATGGATGAGTCCGGCAAGCTGATCCATGAACCGACGATCGGTTTCATCGATATCGTGGTGAATAATTTCATGACGTGGATGAATGCCCGGAAATAAAACATGAAGTCTGGAGCCCTTTGGCAGTTGCCTGCCGAAGGGCTTTTCCTGTATTATTCACCTCGTAACACGATAAACCAAAGCGAATGGATTTGCTTTTGAACGGGGGAGGCTTTGATTGTATACGATTCTTATTGTGGACGACGAACCGATCGTAAGGGAAGGGATCCGAAACCGGATTCAGTGGTCGGAGCATGGCTATGAATGCATCGGGGATTGCGAGAACGGCAGAGATGCGTTGGAGGCCGTAACCCGCCATCAGCCCGATGTCGTGTTAACGGACATCAACATGCCGTACATGGATGGCTTGGAATTGTCCCGTCATATTACGGAACGTTTTCCTAAGACGAAGATCATCATCCTGACCGGGTTCGACGATTTCGAATACGCCCAGCAGGCGGTGAAGCTGCAGGTGACGGATTTTATTTTGAAACCGGTTACGGCGGCGGAATTAAGGGACATGCTCGACAAGCTCAAGCTGGAAATGGATGAGGAGCGCGGTCACACCGAGCACTTGAAGAGACTCAAGAAGCAGTTGAACGAGAGCTTGGTCCTGCTTAGGGAACGTTTTCTGGAACGATTGGCGTCATCGCCGATGAAGCGGTCCGAAATGGAGAGTCGGCTGGCTTATTTCGATATTCCGCTGCGCGGGCCGCTGTATATCGCCATGGCAGCGGATATGGATGAGCTGCGCTCAGATGAACAGCACGCCGATAATGAACTGCATGCTTTTGCCTTATACAACATCATGCAGGAGATCCTGGCGGGTGAGCCTGGTGCGGCCGTGTTTCGGTACAAAGAGAATAAGGTCATGACCATTCTGTCGGGCTCCGACGAGAAAGATCTGCACGCCCGGGCCCAGGAACTGGCGGAGGATATTCGCGGCTCCACCAAGCAGTTCATGAAATTCACGGTCACGGTTGGCATCGGAACGATCTGCCGCCAGCTGCAGGACATACGATATTCCTGCAAGGCCTCGGAGGCCGCCCTGGAGTACCGGCTTCTGATCGGCCGCGATCAGGTGGTCCATATCACCGATCTAGAAAAACGGGGGAGCGGTCCTCTCCTGGATGGGATCGAAACGGAGACGGCGCTGGTTTCGGCAATCCGGGCGGGCACAGGCTCAGAGGTGAAGGCGTGCATCCGGCGGCTGATCAGCGAACTTGGAAGCGCTTCAATTTCAATCGAGATCTGTTACGTACGGGTCCTTCGGGTCATGCTTTCCGTGCTTCAAACCTTGATGGAAATCGGCAGCAATGGGAACGAGCTGATCGGCAAGGAAAAGAGGCTGCTGTCCGATCTGTATTCTTTTCGGTCCTTGGATGAGATCGAGCGATGGTTAAACGAGGTATGCGAGCAGGCGTTAAGGGACGTAGCCAAGACCAGAAAGGATATTACACGCTCCCAGATGCTGGAGGCGGTCGATTTCATCCAGCGGCATTATGAGGATGCGGAGTTATCGATTAAGACCGTGTGCAGCCGGATCTTCATGAGCACGAGTTATTTCAGCGCCTTGTTCAAGTCGCATACCGGGAAGACCTTCGTCGAATACGTTACGGAAGTCCGCATGGAGAAAGCGAAGGAACTTCTGAAGCATTCCTTGTTAAAAACCTATGAAATTGCGGCGAAAACCGGCTATCAGGATCCACAATATTTTAGCGTGCTGTTTAAGAAACATACCGGAGATACCCCGACGGAGTACCGGAACAAAATGGCGTCTGGCGGGGTACAGCCATGAAGACTCCGCAGCGAATCAAAAGCATTCAGTCCCGCATTGCCAGTTCCTTCGTGATGCTCGTGCTGTTCACGGCGCTGCTGCTTATCTTCATCTCCTATCGGCTGTCCGAATCGGCTGTTCGCGAAACGGCGGAAAGTTATACCTCCGAGCTGATCAATCAAGTCAATGCGAATATCCAAACCTACATTACAGGCATGAAGGACATTTCGCTGGCCGCGATGAACAATCCGAACGTAAGAGAATACCTGGCCTCGGCCGACGAGCTGGAGCCTGCGCAGCTGGCGGTATTAAAGGCGAAGATATCGGATTATTTTCACTCGATTCGCATTTCGCGCAAAGACATTGCTTCGATCAACATCTTCGGAGCGGGCGGAACCTTCATATCCGATCGGTCCAACGCGGAGTTAAATCCTTATATTGAAATATCCGATCAGCCCTGGTATCGGCAGGCGAAGGAAAACCAAGGACAGACGGTGATCTCTTCCTCGCATGTACAGCCCGTCATTAAGGGAGAGTACCGCTGGGTTGTATCGCTTAGCCGTGAGCTCAGCGGCATGGATTCGACCCAAGGGCTTGGCATCCTGCTAATCGATCTTAACTTCAAAGTGATTAACGATATGCTCAGCAAGCTCGATCTGGGGAACCGGGGGTATGTGTTCGTTATCGACCGCGAAGGCCGGATTGTTTATCACCCCCAGCAGCAGCTGCTTTACAGCAATCTGAAAACGGAGAGATTGGACCAGGTGCTGCAGGACAAACATGGAAGTTTTGTCGTGAAGGAGGACGGCGCGAGCCGGATTTACAGCATTAAGAACACGGATTTCGGCTGGAAAATCATAGGCGTTTTTTATGAGAATGAGCTGGTGGACAATAAGAAGCAGATGCAGCTGTCTTTTGCTATAGCGGGATTGTTATGCCTCGTCGTCGGCGTGCTGTTCTCCGTCGTCCTCTCGCGCAATCTGACGCGTCCCATCAAGAAGCTGCAAGAGAAGATGATGGAGGTGGAGAAGGGGAATTTCGACATCCGGGTCCCGGTGGGGCATTCCAGGGAAATATCCGGACTTGCCCGCAGCTTCAACGTGATGGTGCTGAAGATTAAGGAATTGATGTATCAAATCGTGGTAGAGCAGGAGATTAAGAGAAAAAGCGAGCTGAATGCCCTGCAAGCCCAAATCAACCCCCATTTTCTCTACAATACGCTGGATTCCATCATATGGATGGCCGAGAGCAAGAAGCATGACGAGGTGATTTTGATGACATCGGCTTTAGCCAGGCTGTTTCGGGCTTCGCTCAGCAAGGGGAAGGAAATGATACCGATTGCGACCGAGGTGGAGCATATAACGAATTATTTGAAAATACAACAGATGCGTTATCAGGACAAAATCACGTTTGCCCTGGATATCGATCGCGGGCTTTACCCGTATCTGACGCTGAAGGTGCTGCTGCAGCCGCTGGTGGAGAATGCCATTTATCATGGCATCAAAAACAAGGAAGGGCCGGGGACGATCACGATTACGGGGGTGCGTCGAGATACCCGCATCGAATTTCAAGTTAAGGACGACGGCATCGGGATGGATCAGTCCAAGGTGGAGACGCTGCTCACGTCCAAAGAAGGCACACGATCGAGAAACAGCGTTGGCATTGCGAATGTTCATCAGCGGATACAGTTATATTTTGGAACGGAATATGGTCTTAGCTATGCAAGCGTGCCCGGATCGGGTACAAGCGTAACGCTGGTCATTCCGGCCGTTCATGCAGATGAGTGGCAGCGTGTGGAGGGGGATGTGCCTTGAAGTCGTACCTGCGAATGCGTTATATGGTACTGCTGCTGATTCCGTTGCTTCTTCTGGGTTATGCCGTTTATCAGTGGTCCAAGGAAGAACCCGGAACCAAGAAGATCATCGTCGGCGTAAAGGCGCTGGACGAGAATGAATTCTGGCGGGTACTGATTGAAGGGGTGAACACGGCTTCCCGGGAATTCGGCGTTGACGTCTCGGTGGTAGGACCGTCTCAGGAAATCGAGGTTGACTTGCAGATTCAATTGTTGGAGGAAGCCGTCAAGCAGAAGCCGGATGCGATCGTTTTGGCCGCCGGTGATTATCATCGCCTGGTTCCCGTAGCAGAGTCGATTCGTAAGGCCGGCATCCCGCTCATTATGATTGATTCCGCCGTGAATGGCGATTACGCGCAGAGCTTGATCGCGACCGACAATGTGAATGCGGGACAGAAGGCCGGCAAGGAGCTTTCGTCGCGCCTGCCGGAACATGCCAAGGTTGCTATCATCAGTTTCGTGCAGGGCACCTCGACGCAGATCGAGAGGGAGCAAGGGGTTCGAAGCATTCTGGAGCAGCTCGGCGGCACGGAAATCGTAGGCACCTACTACAGCGAAGGCAAGGAGGAGAGGGCGTACGAAATCACGAAAAAGCTCCTGCTTGAAAGGCCTGACCTGAATGGAATCGTCGGACTGAATGAGCCTTCTACGGTGGGGGCCGGCAGAGCGATTCGGGAACTGGGGCTGGTGGGCAAAGTCAAGTTGGTCGGATTCGACAGCTCGGTGAAGGAAGTCAAGCTGCTCGAAGAGGGAGTCTTGCAATCCACGATCGTTCAGAAGCCCTTCAACATCGGTTATTTGGGCATCAAAACAGCCGTATCCGTTATCGAGGGCGACAGGATGCCCCGGCATATATACACCGATTCCGTTATCATCAATAAGGACAATATGTATACCGAGGAGAACCAGAAGCTGCTCTTTCCCTTTGTGGAGGAGTAGCTTCTTCTCTTTTGGGTTTCTGCGGCGGATCATAGATTATTCAACATCGATCAGAGAATATTCCATTCCTTCGCGGGGTAGCGGTTTGTACAATGATTCATAAAAGGTGCCAGCTAGAGAGGTGAGTGACGTTGAGCGAATGGCTGATACAGATGGAAGGAATCATGAAGGAATTTCCGGGCGTACTTGCATTAAATAACTGCCGGTTCGACCTGCGGGCCGGTGAAGTCCATGCCCTTATGGGTGAAAACGGTGCAGGGAAGTCAACCCTGATGAAAATCCTGACCGGCGTTTATCAGAAGGATGCTGGAACGATCGAATTCAAAGGGCAGCCCGTTGAGTTATCGAACCCGAAAGCGGCTCAGGACGCGGGAATCAGCATGATTCATCAGGAACTGAATCTGGCCCCTGACCTGACGGTCGCCCAGAATATCTTCATCGGGCGGGAGCCGCGGCGAAAGCTCCGATTGTTTCTGGACGACCGGGCGCTGCACCGGCAGGTGAAGGAACTGTTCGAACGGATGGGCCTCGACATGGACCCCTCCATCAAGGTTTCGGAATTAACGGTTGCCAAGCAGCAGATGGTGGAGATCGCCAAGGCATTATCCTACAACGCCGATGTGCTGGTGATGGATGAGCCGACAGCGGCTTTGAGCGAAACGGAGATTGAGGATTTGTTCCGCATCATACGGCAGCTTCGCGAGAGCGGAGTTGGAATCGTTTACATTTCCCACCGAATGGATGAGATCAAACAAATCACGGATCGCATTACAGTGATGCGCGACGGGCAGTACATCGATACGGTATCCACGGCTGAAGTCACGACCCAGGACATTATCTCGAAGATGGTCGGTCGGCAGATTTACGAGACCTCGAAGCCGGAGAGGACGGCTGGTGAGCGCGAGACGGTATTGGAGGTTATAGGACTGAATCAAGGCAGAAACTTGAAGAATATTAACCTGACTCTGAAAAAGGGAGAAATTCTTGGCATTGCCGGCCTCGTCGGCGCGGGACGGACCGAGCTTGCCCGGGCCATCTTCGGCGCCGACCGCATCCAATCCGGCGAGATCCGCGTGCACGGCCGCAAGGTAACGATCAAGGGCCCGCACGATGCGGTGCGGCAAGGGATCGGCTATCTATCCGAGGATCGCAAGCGCTATGGATGCGTCGTCGATCTCGACGTGAAGAGCAATGTGGCTATCGCCTCATACGGCAGCTTCCTCCGTCCCGGAGGCTGGATGAATACGGCCAGGATTCGCGAGCAGGCGGAGGATATGGTGTCGCGATTGAAGGTCAAAACGCCGCATGTCGATCAGGAGGTCAAGTTCCTCTCCGGGGGCAATCAGCAGAAGGTCGTCATTGGCAAATGGCTGACGAGGGATTGCGACATCCTGATCTTCGACGAGCCGACGCGAGGAATCGACGTTGGGGCCAAGAGCGAAATCTACCGATTGCTGAACGATCTTGCAGCACAGGGCAAGTCGATCATCATGATCTCGTCGGAGCTGCCGGAAATTCTTCGGATGAGCCACCGGATTCTCGTCATGTGCGAAGGCCGGATTACGGGCGAGCTGGATCATGAAGAGGCGACCCAAGAAAGCATAATGCATCTGGCTACAGCGAGGATGTAAGACGCCGTCGCCGTCATCTATTCACGTCAGGAGGAACAAGCAGATGAACATTCAAATCAAATCGGGCGCGCTCCAGCAAGTGCTGGCTCTTGCCAGCTTGGTCGTTCTCGTCCTATTCTTTACGTTCTCGTCCAGCAATTTCTTTCAGTTCTCCAACATCGTGGGCATTCTTCTTTCCACGGCGGTAATCGGCGTGCTGGCTTTGGGATCCACCTTTGTCATTATTACCGGCGGCATCGACCTGTCCGTCGGGACGGTCATGACGCTGAGCGGCGTTATGACCGGGGTATGCATCACCTTCTGGGGATTGCCGGTCCCCGTCGGCATTCTTGGCGGCATCTTGACCGGCGCCCTGTGCGGGCTTCTGTCCGGGACGGCGGTGGCGAAAATGAAGATTCCGCCTTTTATCGCAACGCTGGCGATGATGATGATCGCCAAAGGTCTCGCGCTCATCATCTCCGGGGCCAAACCGGTCTATTTCAACGATGCCGAAAGCTTTGCCGAGGTGTCCCAGGGCAGCGTGCTGGGCTGGCTGGTACCGGGGCTCGATATTCCCAATGCGGTCGTCATTTTCTTCATTGCGGCGATCCTCGGCTATCTCATCTTGTCGAAGACCATCCTCGGCCGGTATAACTTTGCGCTGGGCAGCAACGAGGAGGCGACCCGCTTGTCCGGCGTCAACGTGGGCTTCTGGAAAATCGTGATCTACACCGTAACCGGCGCTTTTACCGGTTTGGCGGGCGTCATGATGGCATCGAGGCTGAACTCGGCCAATCCGGCGCTGGGTGCCGGGTATGAACTGGAAGCCATCGCGGCGGTCGTGATCGGGGGAACTTCGCTCAGCGGAGGGAAGGGTACCATTATCGGAACGGTGATCGGGGCGTTGATCATGAGCGTGCTGACGAACGGATTGCGCATTCTGTCCGTGCCCCAGGAATGGCAAACCGTTGTTGTAGGGTTCGTTATTATACTCGCGGTGTATGCGGATATTTTGCGCAGACGCAAAGCGTAAGCCCTTACTAGTGCTTGCTCCGGAGCTCGGTTGGCCGTAGGTTGGCTTGATCTCGATAGAAGCTTCCATAACGGAAGATCTATAGCTGTACCAATATGTCTAAACAAGGGGAGATTGCATTATGAAAAAGCTTTCCGTATTAACTCTGATTCTTTTGCTGACTGCAAGCATGCTGGCGGCTTGCGGTTCATCGGGCAATAACGCTGCCGGAGGTACCGACAGTCCAGGCGAGGGCGGATCCGGATCAGGAGCCGGTTCTCAAGCCGAAGGAGAGATCTACATCCCGATCATTTCCAAGGGCTTTCAGCACCAGTTTTGGCAGGCGGTGAAAGCCGGTGCCGAGCAAGCAGGGGAAGAGCTTGGCGTGCGGATTACCTTTGAAGGTCCGGAAACGGAATCCCAGGTGGATAAGCAGATCGAAATGCTGCAGGCCGCGCTCGACAAGAAACCAAACGCGATCGGCTTTGCCGCATTGGATAGCCAGGCCTCCATACCTTATCTGAAAAAAGCCCAGGAAAACAACATTCCGGTCATCGCCTTCGATTCGGGCGTGGAAAGCGACATTCCGGTGACGACGGCTTCAACGGACAATATGGCTGCATCGGCGCTCGCGGCGGACAAAATGGCGGAGCTCATCGGGAATGAAGGCAAAATCGCCATGGTGGTCCATGACCAGACCAGCGTAACCGGGGTCAGCCGCCGCGACGGCTTCAAGAAGCAGATCGAAGAGAAGTATCCGAATATCGAGATCGTGGACATTCAATATGGCGGCGGGGATCACTTGAAGTCGACGGACCTGGCCAAAGCGATGATGCAGGCGCATCCGGATTTAAAAGGGATATTCGGCGCGAATGAAGGCTCCGCCGTCGGCGTCATCAATGCGGTGACGGAGATGAAGAAGGAAGGCCAAATCATCGTGGTCGGATTCGATTCCGGAAAAGCTCAGATCGACGCGATCAAGAACGGAACGATGGCGGGAGCCATCACGCAAAATCCGGTCGGCATCGGATATGAGACGGTAAAAGCCGCCGTGGCGGCCATCAAAGGGGAGAAGGTCGAACCGCAGATCGATACGGGGTTCTACTGGTACGACAAAAACAATATCGATAGCGACGAAATCAAAGCCGTAATCTATGAATAAATGAAATGAAGGGGAGCCCTGTAGGGGCTCCCCTTAACGCGGCATCCGCTTACGCAGATGCCACCTCCATATTCTGAATCAATTCGTTCAGCCTCCTTTCCGATCATTTGGTCCAGCCGGACATCTATATTAAACCACGGCCGGCGGCAGGACTGAAGTGAATAAACAAGCTTAATTGTTTTTAACCAGGAAGTCCGGTCGTGAAGATGCAGGGTATGGGTTAATGGATCTTACCCTCATCCCAAATCCGCTTCCAAATCTCTTGGGCGGTCTCTTGGGGTGTTAAATCGGAAGTATCCAGCCAGAGGCCGATTCTGGGCGTTTCGTCGGTTAACCGCCGGTTCAGCTCATGAATGCCCCAGACTCCGTAGCCTTTTTTGCCTCGATTCTGTTCCCGGGCACGGATGGTATCCTCGGAAGGATTCAGCACAACGACGAACACGGGAACGCCTCTTAACATAACGGTCATTTCTTGCAGCGCCGGGCCGAGAATGACGTCCTGCAGAACGACATGAAAACCGGCCTCGGCATAAGCTTTGGCAGCGGAGGCGGATAATTTGTAGCGCAAGGCAAGCTGCCGCATAGCTTCGTCGGAAGCATCCGGAAGCATTTCTTCCCTGCCCCTGACCATCATTTTCCGAAACGAGTCTCCCCGCAAATGGACTCCGCGATCAAACTTCTCGGCCAGCAGCTGGGCTACGGTCGACTTCCCTGAAGCCATGACGCCGGTGACAACGATAACGGCAGGTTGACGTGAATAGGACATCATGTTACCTCCGGTTCTGTGGATTTCAAATGAAAGGGAGCCCTGTACGGGGCTCCCCTAAACGCGACACCCGCTTACGCGGATGCCACCTCCATATTCTGAATCAATTCGTTCAGCCTCCTTTCCGATCATTTTGTCCGGCCTGACAACTATATTAAACCACAGCCGAAGACTGGACTAAAGTGAACAAACAGGCTTAATTGTTTTTTACCAGCATCGAGACGAACGATCCGCAAATAAACGAAAACCTGAGAACCCTTGTCCCTCCCTATTACTTACTTCCACGTAAGTATCTCACTTATAAGTACGTACTTCCGTAAAGTAAACTGTCTACTCTACAATGATCGTGTAGTTATTAACCAATACACTCATAAGGAGAGATTGACAATATGGAACTTCAATTGGCGTTGGATTTGGTGAATATTCCGGAAGCAAAAGAAGTCGTGGCAGAGGTAGCCGAGTTTATCGATATCGTGGAGATCGGTACGCCGGTTGTTATTAACGAAGGGCTTCATGCCGTCAAAGCGATTAAAGAGGCGTTCCCGCATCTGCGCGTGCTGGCCGACCTTAAAATTATGGATGCCGGCGGTTATGAAGTGATGAAGGCATCCGAAGCCGGTGCGGATATCATTACGGTGCTTGGCGTATCCGACGATTCCACGATCAAAGGCGCGGTAGCGGAAGCCCTCAAGCAAGGCAAGCAGGTAATGGTGGATATGATCAATGTAAAGGACATTGAAGGCAGGGCGCGGGAGATCGATGCTTTCGGCGTGGATTACATCTGCGTTCATTCCGGCTACGACCACCAGGCGGAAGGCAAAAACTCATTCGAGGAATTGGCGGCGATCAAACGTGTCGTGAAACAAGCCAAAACTGCCGTTGCGGGCGGAATCAAAATGGAGACGCTCCCTGAGGTGATTCAGGCAAATCCCGATCTCGTCATCGTCGGCGGCGGAATTACAAGCCAAACCGACAAAAAGGCCACAGCGGCTCAAATGAACGAGCTTGTGAAGCAGGCATAAGTCGCCATGAGTCATAACATCTTTCAACATGCATCCGTCATTGCCAAGGAGTTATCGGAATCCGTTCAGCAGGTGGATGCTGGCCAGATCGAGGAATTGATTGAACGGATCGTGCAATCCGATGCCGTCTTCTTGGCAGGGGGAGGCAGATCCGGCCTGATGATCCGGGCTTTCGGTATGCGGTTAATGCAGATGGGATTTAAGGTTCATATCGTCGGCGATACGGTAACACCGGCCATCGGAGCGAATGACCTGCTTCTTATCGGTTCGGGCTCCGGCGAAACGCAAGGATTGGTATCCATGGCTCGGAAAGCCAAAGGGATCGGGTCCGCGGTTGCGGTCGTAACCGTGAGACCGGAATCGAGTATCGGCAAGCTTTCGGATGCGATGGTCCAGCTTCCGGGAACAACGAAGGAGCAGAATCAGGATATCCTCGTCACCGTTCAACCGATGGCTTCATTATTTGAGCAAAGCATGCTGATCGTGCTCGATGCGGTTATCCTGAGATTGATGGAAAAAAGCAAGCTTCGCTCAGACCAAATGTTTAGCCTGCATGCCAATTTGGAATAAGAAGAAACGGTAATGATGATAAGTTTGCCGCTTTGATGATATCCCCGCAACCGTTGTATACTATAGGGAAGAAGGGGTGATGCATTATGGCAAACGAGGTCAAGCAGCGAATTAATCTGAAGGAAATAAACTGCCATAAGGAGTTAACCCTGGCGGTCATCGGCGGCAAATGGAAGCTGATCATCCTCTGGCATCTCGGTTTGGAGGGCGTGAAACGCTTCGGTGAACTGAACCGGATGATTCCCCACATCACGCAAAAAATGCTGACCAATCAGCTTCGTGAATTGGAGGAAGACCAGCTGGTCCACCGCGTGGTTTACCCTGAGGTTCCCCCTCGGGTGGAATATTCGCTTACTCCTTACGGGGAGAGTTTGATGCCGATTTTGAAATTGATGTACGATTGGGGAAAAGATTACGGCGAACAAGTCATCTGGAAAGACGGCGAGTTGCCTGAGAATAAAGACGATGTACAGGCAGCGGAACAAGCGGTCGCCCAAAAGCTGTAATTTCTCGAACCTGCATGCGAATGCAAGTATGAAAAACCCTCCTTAAATTTTAAGGGGGGTTTTCGAGCGTGATGATGCTGCATTCTGAAGAATAAAAAAAAGGCGAACCAACAGGTTCGCCTCCGCTCGGTTGAGCTTCCTTAATCGATGTAATTATAGCTGGCTTTCAAGGTGTTCAGCGAGTTGATCAAAAGTACCGCCAAATCCTTGTTTCACCATTGGAGCCATTTCATCGAACGCTGCCCGTTCTTCCGCGGTCGCGTTTACGGGGCCTCCCTGCATGGTAAGCGTTGTTTTTCCGTCGATTTCTTCAAATGTGATGATATTCATAATTTCAAGCGGCCAGTTTGCGTTAAAAGGTGCACGTATCGTGTTCCCTTTCTCATCAGAGAATGATTGAACGAATACCAGCTTCTCAGGTTCGATAACTTCCTGATATACAAATTTACCCCACATGGCTTGACTGCCGTCCGGAGACTTCTGACAGCCTAGAAACATGCCTCCGGGACGTACATCCATTTTGATAACGTCTAAGGAAAACCCTTGAGGACCCCACCATTTGCCGAAGTGTTCAGGGTCGGTCCAAACTTTAAAAACCAGTTCCCGGGGGGCATTGAAAACACGTGACAGAAGTAAGCCTTGTTTGCTTTGCTCGGTCATTTGAATTCCTCCTAAGAAGAAGGGTAGCGGCAGCTACCTTTTCTTTTGTATTTTTTCCCAATAATCCTCAAGTTGATCTAAGCGCTTTTCCCAAATACTGCGGAACGAGTCCAACCATTCGTCCATTTCTTGAAGCGGTTCAGGACGTAGTTTATAAATTCGTCGATTAGCTTCCGCTTGGACTTCTACCAGTCCAGCTTCATGTAATATTTTTAAATGTTTGGAAGCCTGAGGTTGCCGGATTTGAAGACGTTCAGCAATCTGATTGACGGTTAAAGGACCTTCTCGTAACAGTTCGACCATCTGTAATCGGTTAGGTTCGGCTAGCGCGTTCAACGTTGTCTGTTTCATGGGACCTTACCCCCGATCTGGTTATTACAACGAACTTGATGCTTGAACTAATAATTCGGATAGCTGTTCATAGTCAGGAGTATCGTCTTTTCGAATTTTAAGCCATTTCCGTTCGGGTGGACCATCGAAAGTTGAAGGGACTTCTAGATTGGTTGTGTTCATGATCATAAAGGCGATTGCATCTTTGGATGGCGAAATCACGGCTGCATAGTGTCCGTTTTTGAGAAAATGCGGTTTTTTGTACTGAATCCGTTCTTCTACCTCCGGAATGGCTTCATGGACCATAAGTCGAAGCTTTTTGCCGACTTCTGCTTGCCAAGGCAAACTCAGGTTTTCAATGAACGAAATTACGTCTTGGCTCATAACGTATCCTCCTTATTTGTAAATATTAACCAATGATTAATTGTAATATACCATCAAGAGAATATTCTTGTAAAGGAATATTTTGAAATTGATTGCGGAGATTTTTTCTGCTTGTAGAAATGTTTTTAAACGTGAAGGATTGACAATTTAATGGAGGGGATATATCATCATACCATAAATCGTAATTATTACGATTAACGAATGGAGGAAGTTCATTTGATGAATTACAACAATAGAATTCCGGTTACTGTTCTTAGCGGTTACCTCGGTTCAGGCAAAACGACGGTCCTGAATCATGTGCTACATAATCGCGAAGGGTTGAAGGTAGCGGTCATCGTGAACGACATGAGCGAAGTGAACATCGATGCGGATTTGGTGAGAGGGGAAGGAAGCCTGTCCCGAACGGATGAGAAGCTGGTCGAAATGTCCAATGGCTGCATCTGCTGCACGCTCCGGGAAGATTTGGTGCAGGAAGTTCAGAAGCTGGCTCAAGAGAATCGTTTTGATTACATACTGATCGAATCGACGGGAATCAGCGAGCCCGTGCCCGTTGCGCAGACCTTTGTTTACCCGGATGAGGTGTCCGGCGTACAGCTGTCCGATCTCGCCCGGCTGGATTGCATGGTAACGGTGGTGGACGCGAACCGATTCTGGAAAGATTTCTCTTCGGGGCAAAGCCTGCTTGATCGGAAGGAAGCGCTGGGCGAAGAGGATACGCGGGAAGTGGTGGATTTGTTAATCGACCAGGTAGAGACTTGCGATGTGCTGCTGTTGAACAAATGCGATCTGGTAAGCGAGGACGAATTGGCCAAGGTAGAGGGCATACTGCGAAAACTTCAGCCAAGCGCCAAAATCATCCGCACCGTGAAGGGACAAGTGGCACCTGAGGAAATTCTGAATACCGGTTTATTCGATTTTGAAAAAGCCAGTCAGTCCCCCGGCTGGATCCAGGAGCTTCAGAAGGAGGAGCACGTGCCGGAAACGGATGAATACGGCATCAGCTCTTTTGTCTATCGGAGAAGAAGACCGTTTCATCCGGAGCGGTTGGCGGCATTCATGGGTGATTGGCCGGAAGAAGTCGTACGTGCGAAAGGGATCGCTTGGCTGGCCGTGCGCGAGGATGTTGCGGCAAGTGTAAGCCAGGCCGGGCCTTCGATTCAGTTCGGGCCTGCAGGATACTGGGTCGCGGCTTTAACCGAGCAGGAGCAGCAGGAGCTGTTACGAAGTGAGCCGGATGTTCGGAGGAAATGGGATAACGTCTGGGGAGATCGGATGACCGAGCTCGTGATGATCGGGATTGGGATGGAACAGGAACAAATCGAGCGGGAGCTGGACGAGTGTTTGTTGACCGACCGGGAAATGCAGCTGGACTGGTCAACGTTTCACAATCCGCTGCCATGGATGGCCATCGAAGAGCTATCGCTGTAAGGCTGCTTATCTGTTCGATCCGATATGGAATGCGGTAATAGAATTAAAAAAGCCAACTCGTCTAAACGAGTTGGCTTTTTAATACGGATTGTAGTTTGCTTCATTATTTGTTGATCAGTTGGCCTGCATAGGCCTGCACGTTTAGCGGAGCTGTCAGGTATTTTGGAGCTTTAGCCACAAACGCCTGAAAATGGCTGCTCGCATTGTGGAGCCCCACAGCTTCCTGGTCTTTCCACTGTTCAACCATGAGATACGTGTTATCCTGCTCCGTATCTTTGAGCAGCTTATAAGATTCATTTCCTTGTTCCGCACGGGATGCTTCAATAAGTTCTTTTACGGATTCCAGAAATTCAGCCTCACGTTCGCCGTTTACTTTCATTTCTGCATGAATAATAATCATCGCTGTGACCTCACTTCCACTCTGCAATACGATCAATAGGAAGACGAGTCGTCAAACGCGCCTCTTTGGCAGCTTTACCTACCGAGATGAGCATGACCGGCACATAACGTTCCTTCTCCATACCAAATGCTTCTGCAATTCGGGATTTGTCATATCCGCCGATGGGGTTCGTGTCATATCCACGGGCACGGGCAGCAAGCATAAGCTGCATGGAAACCAAGCCGCTATCTATAAGGATCATTTCGCGGAAAGCCTGTGCCGGAATACGTCCGAACAGATCGGTATAGTTCGCCATCATCTGATCTTTTATCTCTTGCGGCAGATAACCGCGTTCCACAGCAGTGCCCATAATTTCATCTGCATTGTCGAATGCGTTCATATCTCCAAACACCGCAATGACTGCCGAAGAAGTTGAAACTTGTGTTTTGTTCCCTGGTGCAAGCTCTTCAAGCGTCGCTTTTCCTTCCGGGCTATCAACGACTAGAAATCTCCAAGGCTGAAGATTAACGGATGACGGAGCCAAAGTCGCTTCTTCCAAAATTTCAGTCATCTCTTCACGGCTGATTTTGACCGATGGGTCGTATACCCGCACAGAGCGGCGGGAAGTAATAATTTCTTTATAATCATTGTTTAGGGTCGTTACAGACATGGTATTCTCTCCTTTAGTCTCTATAAGTTAATCGGTTTTGCTTGGGTGTTTCATCTGTTGAATCTGGCTGTTCAATTTCTGTAAAGCATGAACAAGCGCAAGTCGTTCTGATTCCGTGAGGTCTGCCTGCAGTTCCTCCATAAATCGATCTTTCTCCGCCTTAAACGCTGCGACTTTACTTTTGCCCACTTCAGTTAGCTGAACCAACGTAATCCGGTTGTCATTCTCGCATCTCGTCCGCAGAAGCAATCCTTCCGCTTCCAGCTGTTGAACATGACGGGTCACCGCAGCTGGATCGATAGACACTGCCTTCTGGAGATCCGACTGGCTAATTTCGCCGCCGGTCAGTTTGCAGAGGAGTTCCAGCCGATTGGGACTAACACCGGCACATCGTTCAAACCGAGTCGCAATGTGCTTATTCAGATGCATTAGCAAGTACAGCAGGTCTTGTGTATGGCATGTAGAGATGATAAAGACCTCCTTCAATTCATTGACTGGTCAATGGTTGATGGGTCAATCATATAGGATTATTTTCTGAAAATCAAGTCTTTTGTATAAAAAAGCGAATCGAGTCCATAGTTCCTTCAGATATTCTGAATCCTGGGAGAGCCCGAGAATTCTGAATCGCATTTGATGTATAATAGGTAGTAGATTCCTAATTCATAGAATGGATGAAAGATTCATTTTCATTGAGAATGTAATGCTGACGCATGAACAACATAAATCAGGAGGACAAGATTATGGCAAAAGCAAAAGTTCCAAAGCGACCCACTAGGGATGAGTTTGTACTGGAAGAGCTCGGAAATCAGCTAACGGAAGCTTACCAGGAGGAATCGGTCATTGTATTGACGGTCTGGGGATGGGAAGAGGCGGTCCGCGGACAAATCGATCAAATGGACTCCCGCACAGGGAAGGTGCATATGAAACAGAACGGCGTCATTACGAAGGTTCCTTTTATGGATATTATGGAAGTGAATTATCCTAGGGACTAATCATAAACGAACCGAAAAAAAGGAGATCCCTGAGGATCTCCTTATCTTTTTTTCATATCCCTGCATGCATTCAAATGTCACTGCACCACGCCGCTGAGCAAGTCCTCCCACTGCTGGACAATGCGCGTTTTGTCCAGGCGATGGCCGATTAACGTAAGATAGCCCCGCTGCAGCTTCAGCGTGCTGGGCTCGATGGCAAGCTGTGAACCTGCCCACTGAACCAGGGAGGGACCCGTGGAGAGCTGAATATATCCTTTGGCCCGTAGCAGGCCGGAACCGCGTGCAGCGAGAAAGGTTTCGATGAGGCTGATCTCAAGCGGGAAAGGGGTCGGGGCAGATAGAGTCAAGGTATCCAGGCCGGTATAGGAATGGCTGCCATGCCCGGCCTCTTCTCCGTGACCATGGCGATGCTCATTATGAATGAAAGCTCCTTCATGGTTGCGGTGCCCCAGCTTGCTCCGATCTTCTTCGCTGGTCCATGCGCTGCCTTGCAGGCGTTCCGCAGGACTCCCTTGCCGGTTGGAAGCATGAGATGAATGGCTATGATTCTCCGTTGGCTCTAGCTGAAGGGCCGTACACATTTCATGCTCATCCAAACGGCTGTAGTCGGTTACGGACAGGCTTGCCGTCGTATTGATTTTTCTAATGGAGGTAATGACTTTATGGATCTGTTTCTCTTCGCATTCTCCCGCCTTGTTCAGGATGATCCAGTCCGCGAAGCTGATTTGTCCCCGCAGGGTACGGACCAGCTCGCGACTGGATGCAAAGAAGCTGTTATACTCGAGGAATTTGCTGCAGTCGGCCAAGGCGATTTTGCCACGGATCGATATTCGATCAGCCAATGACGGATCCTGCAAATCCTCAAGAATCTGTTCAGGATTCGCCACTCCGGTCGTCTCGATGAAGACGAGATCGGGCTTCCGATCTAACAGGCTTTTCAGGGCTTGCCCCAGCTCGTCTCGTTTGGTGCAGCAGATGCAGCCGTCAAGCAGCTTCTCGATCGGAAGATCAGGCATTTCACCGGATAGGATATCGCCATCCACGTCCTGTTCGCCCATCTCATTCATCAGGACGGCGGTTCTCCATTGCCGATTGGCGGCATACGCCAGCAGCCTGAGGAGCAGCGTGGTTTTGCCGCTCCCCAAAAATCCGCTAATCAGCACGACGGGTATCTTGTTCATTTATTGATTACCTCCTTGGTCTCGATATCATTCGAATACAGTTCATCAAACTCTGCGACAGAGTCGGGATTCGTGAAAATGTAAGGGGATGACGGCTGCTCGATCGGCTGAATCCGTTCCGCTTGAATCTGCAGCGTTTCCTTACCGTCCGAGGTGGTGACCTGGATCGTGCCATCGATCTGAACCCACGAGTCATTCGCGAATGACGAAGCATTCGCGGCGCGCACCATGACCCCGAACGGGACGGCGTCTGCCGTGCAGCACATCACGAGGAAGCGGCTGACGGCGAAGGCGTCTTCGTTCATATGTCCATCGCGGAAAACAAATCCTTGGACGGTGATGGCCTTTCCTTGAAAATGCTGTTTGTACATATCCATGGCCCCAACGGTCTCCGAGAAAATGTCCGGCTCCACTCGGATGACGGGTAAGGTATATAAGCGCTTGGCCAGCTCCGCGAATTCCACGCTGTAGATGTCTTTGGGAACAAAACGCTCGTTCAGTGCGATGTCCTCCGCTGCCGCCAGGTCATCATTCGTTCCATGCTTCTCCATGCCCGAAACGGCGGAAGCATTCCGCTCTTCGGTTTTACGGCGAACATCGGGGTTCGGATAGGTGTAGATCATGCCTTTTTTGGCCGCCATATCGCTGCCGAGGGCTTGGTCCGGCAGGAGCAGGCCGAACAGCAGCGGCACCGTGAATAACCCGTAAACCGATATGTTTTTGATCAGTCCGCTGGGCAGGGGGTGCTCGCAATCGCACACCTCGCCGGAAGCTCCCGCAATGGCGTGCCACAGCATGCCGAAAGCTATGAACAACAGCGGCACCGGACAGAGCAGAAGCAGGGTCTGCATATGGGGAGCCAAGTAATAGTCCAGCGAATTTGATGCGTTCAGATGCATGATATAGGCGGCCAGAGCTGCGATAAGCAGCGATCGCAGTATATAGTGGCTTCGCAGGCTCAGACGGGGCTTCACGTCCCGAACACCTCCAATCTCAAGTGGATATCCGAAGGCATAACAGCCTGAAGGTGCCGTTATTCCAACCGTTTTCGTGTATTGCCACTCCAGTTTGTTTACTACACCTAACCGCCGAATAGCGCGTTGACGGCTACAGAGCCGATAAAGACAAGCGTAATCACCAGCAGGCTTAAGCCGATCACGAATTTGGTCTTGAAGGTAGCCGACAGCATGAGCAGGCTTTTGAAATCCAGCATCGGGCCGAGAACCAGGAAGGAAACCAGCGGGCCGACGGTAAAGGTGTGCGTGAATGCCGATGCCACGAAGGCGTCCGAAGTTGAGCAGAGGGACAGGATGAAGGCAAATCCCATCATGAACAGATAGGAGGCGGCAGGACCGTTCCCCAGAGCCAGCAGCTCCTCCCTCGGAATGAAGGATTGGATGCAGGCCGTCAGGAAAGCGCCCAGGACTAAATATTTGCACATCTCGATCAGCTCGTCTCCGGCGTGGACAAACATGCTTCTCCAGGTTTTGGGATGCTCATGCAACAAACGTTCCCCCTTGCTGGAGCCCTGTTCGGCGAACTCTTGAAAGGAACGCTTCAGGGGGCTGCTTCTTGAAAAAACATAAACGAGCAAACCCGTCGTCACCGCGACTGCAAAAGCCAGTCCCATTCGTCCGATCGTCACTTCGGGATGCGAACGGAAGGCCATGATCGTTGATGCGAATACAATGGGATTCAGAATAGGACCGCTGAGGATAAAGGTGACGGCGATATAGGCGGGCATCCCCTTCAGCATCAACCTGCGAACGACCGGGATCATCCCGCATTCGCAGATGGGAAACAGGATGCCGAGCATGGAAGCGAACAGGACGCCAACCATCGGATTCTTCGGCGTGAGACGCCGCACCCATTGCTCTTTTACGAACAGCTGCAGAAGGGACGACAGCAGCACTCCAAGCAAAATGAAAGGAAGTGCCTCAAGGAAGATGCCCGTGAAGACGGTTTTAACCTGCTGCAGGTCTTGGCTGGGTATGGGGTTTAAGTCCTTCTGCAGCCATATCGTCAAGACCGGAATCACGAACACAAGCGGCAGTATAAAGGGCAGCATTTTGAAGATCGCCGGATATCTCATCAAGGCCTCCTGGAACGAATTGTTCTTAGGACATTCTATGCTTGTACCATCGGCAACATACGTGATTTCAGGCAACAAATCAAAAACTTTACGATTAAAGGGCGGCCGCATAGCCGGTGGCGCGAAGTCCAAAGTCGTGATATATTAAAAAAAGTTATCCATGTGTTACTGGCGTAGCTTGGGTTACCAAGAGGGAGCACATGGGATCATATGCCGTACGCCTGGGCAAGAGGTAAGGAGACGTTCGAGTCGCCTTGCCTCTTTATGTTTTTTAATACAATGGCGAAGGAGCGGATTAGCATGAGTAAGGAACCCGTAATTTTGGATGGAAAAAAAGTATCCGATGATATCAAGGCAAAGCTGGCGGTGAAGGTACAGGAATTGAAACAGCAAGGGGTAACCCCTTGTCTGGCAACGATTCTGGTTGGCGATGATCCTGCTTCGGCGACCTATGTGCGGATGAAGGGAAATGCGTGCGAGCGGCTTGGCATCATATCCAAAAAAGTAGTGCTGGAGACATCGACAACGACGGAGGAGCTGATCGCCGCGATTCAAGCACTGAACGAGGATCCGGACGTCCACGGTATTCTGCTTCAGCACCCGGTACCGCACCATATCGATGAGCGGGCGGCTTTTGATGCCATCGACATGAAAAAAGACGTGGATGGAGTAACCACGCTCGGGTTCTCGCAAAATGCGTTTGGTTTCGCCGATTACCCGTCATGTACGCCGGCGGCGATTATCGCGATTATGGACTATTACAGCTTGCCGATCGAAGGGAAGCATGCGGTGGTGGTCGGACGCAGTCCGATTTTGGGCAAGCCGGTATCGATGATGCTGCTCAATCGCAACGCCACGGTTACGATCTGCCATTCGAGAACGAAGAACCTTGGGGAGATTGTGTCCCAAGCGGATATTGTGGTTGCGGCCGTAGGCAAGCCTAATTTCATTCAAGGGGACTGGATCAAGCCGGGTGCCGTCGTGTTGGACGCCGGTTACAATAAAGGGAATATCGGGGACTGCGATTACGAAGCCTGCGCCAAGGCGGCTTCCGCAATCACGCCGGTACCGGCGGGCGTCGGCCCCGTGACGATAGCGACTTTGCTGAAGCATACCGTCGAATCGGCCGAGCGAACCGTCCAAGCTTAAGGGAATGCACTTGACTACTTGCACGTGAAGCAAGGCTGCACCCATGAATCATCCCCTTCGAATCTTTCATTTCATGCCAGAGCCTGGAACATAGAAGCCAATATGGACCATGCAATGCTAGGCTTGGAGCCCCATTTCACGGACCCCTGGACGTCATGGTATAGTTAGGAATAAGAGAAATACGAAGGGGAGAGATTCATGTTTATACGAATCATGGCCTGTTGTGCGGGACAACAGGGAGCTCCAGAGAATGATCCGTTCGATGCAGCGCTGCTAACGGCTCCGGAGATCTTGGCATGAAGAACACGATCGCCGATATTGCCCACAAAGCCGGAGTTGCCAAAAGCACGGTCTCCCGTTTCTTGAACGGAGGATCCGTCAGTCATGCGACACGCCGCAAGATTGAGCAGGTTATTCAGGAAACCGGCTATATCCCGAATTCTTTTGCGCAAAGCCTGAAAGCGAAAAAAACGAGCATGATCGGCACCATTATGCCGCGTCTGGACTCCTTCTCCGCATCGCAGACTGTCGCCGGCATGGACGAAGAATTAAGAAAACACGGATATCAGCTACTGATCATCAACGCAAGCCAGGATTTATCCAGGGAGATCGAAGCGCTGTATGATCTCGCCAGACAAAAAATATCAGGCATTATTCTGTTCGCCACGCAGGTGACGGAAACACATCTTGCCGCGATTCAAGAGATCGGCATTCCGGTCATTCTGCTCGGACAACAGCATGACCATGTCCACAGCATGATCTATAACGATTATGCCGCAGGTTATGACATGGGCCGGTACGTGCTGTCGATGGGACATCGTCAAATTGCCTATATCGGGGTGACGGAAAAGGACGTAGCCGTCGGAGTCAAGCGGAAGGAAGGGTTCCTCAAAGCGGTAAGCGAGTATGAAGAGGCGGAAGCGGTTCTCTATGAGAGTGGATTCAAGATGTCGGATGGTGTGAAGACGGCATGCTCCATGTTTGAGCTGAACCGAACGCTGCCAACGGCCGTGGTCTGCGCCACGGACAACATTGCGCTGGGCGTGATGAAAGCGGCGCACATGAAAGGCATCCCTATTCCCGACCAACTTTCCGTTACCGGATTTGGCGGATACGACGTAACCGAGGTGATTCATCCCGGGTTAACAACGGTGAAATATGGATATTTCCAAGCGGGCCACCTCGCGGCACAGCATATTATGAAGCTGGTCAACGACGAGCCGGTGGATTTCCTGACGGTCATGAATTGCGAGATGATTCATCGGGAAAGCGTTGACAATCTGAATTAGGTATTTTATACTTCAAATAACGGAACCGGTTCCAAACCGAGTGTTTGCTTGGTATTGGAACTGAGTTCATTATTTTTACCTTTGATTGGAACCGGTTCCACTGCAGTTGGATTTATTCGCGTGCACGCGTAGCACGATCTGCTTGATTTTTCAGGAAGCCTATTTATAAGGAGAAGAGATATGGACAGAGAACTGAAATACCGACGCCTGGATCAGGCTTCTCCCGAAGAGCTTTCCTCCTTAAGGAAGAAAGTGCGATTGAGCGAATGGAGGCAAAAATTTCACGTGCAGCCCATCATGGGCCTGATGAATGATCCCAATGGATTTTCTTATTACAACGGAGAGTATCACTTGTTTTACCAATGGTTTCCTCTGGGCACGTTTCACGGCTTGAAATACTGGTACCATACTTCCTCGAAAGATCTGGTGTTTTGGCAGAACCAAGGCATCGCTATTGAACCCGGTCACCCGCATGATGCATATGGCGCTTATTCGGGCAGCGGTATCGTGAAAGATGGCAAACTATGCCTCATGTATACCGGGAATGCCCGGGATGAGGAATGGAACAGGCAATCTTATCAATGCATGGCTGTGATGGACCGCGACGGATCCATCACGAAGCTCGATAAGCCGCTGATCGACCATGTGCCGGACGGATATACCGAACACTTCCGGGATCCGAAAGTATGGCAAGACAAAGACAAGTACCGGTTCGTCATCGGTGCCCAAAGGGTTAATCAGACAGGTGCGGCTGTCGTTTATGAATCCTCGGATCTGTTGGTTTGGGAATTCAAGGGGGAGATACAAACCCGACTTCAGCATTTCGGCTATATGTGGGAATGCCCCGACTATTTTGAACTGGATGGCCAGGGCGTGCTTCTGTTTTCCCCGCAAGGGCTGCTTCCGGAGGACGACCATTTTCGAAACATTTACCAATCCGGCTATATTTCAGGCAAGCCGCTCAATAGGGATACGCTGGAGTTTGATCACGGTCCCTTTTGCGAGCTGGACAGAGGTTTTGATTTCTACGCGCCGCAGACCATGCTGGATGAGAAAGACCGGCGCATCATGGTGGGCTGGATGGGTTTGCCGGATATCGGGTATCCCACCGATTCGCATGGCTGGGCCCATTGTTTGACGCTTCCGCGTATGCTTACGTTCCGTGAAGGCAGGCTGATTCAACAGCCGGTTCCCGAGCTTCAAGCGCTCCGCGATCATGCCGCTCAGGCAGTGGATACGCTTCACAGCGAAGTGAGGAGTTACGAGGGGGTTCAAGGAACCGCATTCGAAATGATATGCGAGTTCCAAGCCATCGAGGCGGACGTCGTTGGCATTGAATTTCGGGCTGGCGAAGGGGAACGAACCGTTATTCGATATGAATCCGGCCAACGGAAGGTTACGCTGGATCGCTCTTCTTCGGGTGCAACGATTGTCAGTGATTACGGAGCGGAACGATCCTGTATGCTGCCAACCGAAAGAAATTCGATCAAATTTCATCTGTTCGTGGACATTTCTTCGGTCGAGCTGTTCATCAACGATGGCGAAGAGGTGTTTACAAGCAGAATTTTTCCGAAGTGGAACAGCCGAAACATTCGATTTTTCGTACAGAACGGCAGTGCCGGCTTGAAGGTCGAGAAATGGGATCTGACCGAAGCCGTAAAAGATAAAGAAGGGGCTGAATGAACATGGCAGCGGATAATCGGGAAATCGCAAGGCAGGTAGTGGAAGCCATTGGCGGCAGGGAGAACATCGCTTCCTTTGCCCATTGTGCCACCAGGCTGAGAATCATGGTTCATGATCAGAAGAAAATTGACCAGAAGAAGGTCGAGCAGATCGACAAGGTCAAAGGAGCCTTTTTCAACTCCGGGCAATACCAGATCATTTTCGGAACAGGAACCGTCAATCAGATTTTTGAAGCGGTCGAATCCCTTGGAATGGAGAGCACAAGCAAGGAAGAACTGAAATCTCAGGCGAAAAAGTCGGGGAATCCGTTTCAGCGGGCGATTCGTACATTCGGTGACGTGTTTGTGCCGATTATCCCGGTATTGGTCGCCACTGGCTTGTTCATGGGATTACGGGGGCTGCTGACCCAGGATACCGTGCTTGCCTGGTTCGGTGCGACACCGGATGATATCTCGGCTAATTTCCTGCTCTTCACCCAGGTACTGACGGATACGGCTTTCGCTTTCTTGCCCGCCTTGGTGGCTTGGTCCGCGTTCAGGGTGTTCGGAGGCAGCCCCGTGCTGGGTATCGTCTTGGGATTGATGCTGGTTAACCCGGCTCTTCCCAACGCGTACAGCGTGGCGAACGGCTCGGCTGAGGCACTCATGATCTTTGACTTCATTCCGGTTGTCGGGTATCAGGGCTCGGTCCTGCCGGCATTCTTCATTGGACTGCTGGGCGCGAAATTCGAGAGATTTTTGCGAAAACGCATTCCTGACGCCATTGATCTGATCGTTACCCCGTTTCTGACCTTGCTCGTTATGATAACCCTCGGCCTGTTTGCGATCGGCCCCGTGTTCCACTCCCTGGAAGAAGTGGTTCTGAACGCGACGACGTTCTTGCTGGAGCTGCCGTTCGGTATCGCGGGTCTGGTCATCGGTTTCTTTAACCAGATCATTGTGGTCACCGGGGTGCATCATATTTTCAACTTCCTGGAGATCCAACTCCTTGAGAAGACAGGGAGCAATCCGTTCAATGCGATCGTGACCAGCGCCATGGCAGCACAGGGTGCAGCTTGTCTGGCTGTCGGACTCAAGACGAGAAATAAAAAGCTCAAGGCATTATCCCTGCCATCGGCATTCTCCGCCTTGCTGGGAATCTCCGAGCCGGCGATCTTCGGGGTCAACCTGCGTTACGTCAGACCGTTTGTTATCGCCTTGATCGGCGGCGGCGTGGGCGGTTTCATGGCTTCCATCTTTCAGCTTGAGGCCACAGGCATGGCCATTACCGTCATCCCGGGCACGCTGTTGTACTTGAACAGCCAGCTTCCTCTTTACATTTTGTGCAACCTGACGGCGATGGCGATTACGTTCGTGCTGACCTGGATGTTCGGATTCAATGATAAGATGCTTGAAGAGGTCCGCTCGGAAGCGAAATAAAGCCATAAGCGAAAGGTCCGCCCTGAACAGGCGGGCCTTTTTTTGGTCCGGATGCTGGTAAATCGTCTGGCTGACCGGCTTTCTTGTTCTATAAAAATGGATATCTGAAAAGAGTGCTCCCCTGCATTTTTTGGCGTTAGCTGGACTTGGTCCCAGAGGGCTTGGTAAAATTATGGCTTGCTCTGAAATGCTTTTCATCATTTACAATACAGTTACAAGCTTGAATATACGTAAAGAGAGGCGAGCGTTATTGATGAAGAAGATCCTATTTTTTGATATTGACGGTACGCTGCTGGATCATGAGAAGCAGGTTCCGGCGACAACGAAGGAGTCCATTGCTGAATTAAAGAAGGCCGGCCATATCGTAGCCATTGCTACGGGGCGCGCCCCCTATCATTTTGAGGAGCTGCGGGAAGAGCTTGGCATCGATTCTTATGTTTGCTTGAACGGTCAGTATGTGGTTTATGAAGGCAAACCGATCTACGGTAATCCTCTGGCGGAGGATGCCTTGCAGGAGCTGACGGAACAAGCGGTCCGGCTGGATCATCCGATTATCTATGCCGGCAGCGAAGCGATGAAGATGAACGTAACCGAGCATGTCCATATCGATTCCAGCTGGGGGGAGCTGAAACTGACGATCCCGGAATACGATCCGGAATATTACTTGGGCCGCGATATATATCAAGCCATTGTATTCTGTACCGAGGATGAGGAGGCCGATTACGTAAAAAGATTCGAAGGGCGGTTCGATTTCGTGCGCTGGGGCCCCTATGGAATTGACGTGTTACCGGCAGGGGGCTCCAAAGCCGAAGGAATCAAACAATTGATTCAGCTGCTGCGCATCGATCTGGAGGATACCGTCGCGTTTGGCGATTATCTGAATGATCTGGAGATGCTGTCGTACGTGGGCCACGGCGTGGCAATGGGCAATGCGCCGGAGATCGTGAAGCAGGCGGCCAGGCATGTCACCCGCGATGTCGGCCAAGACGGAATACAATACGGACTTCGCATGCTCGGTTTGCTGGGCAAGGAGCCGCAGGAGATTAAGTAACGGGTTTTACGATAAAAAAGCCTGGACAGCGTGTCAGTCTTAGCGCATTTTGCGGTGCGTGAGGACTGGCATGTATTTCTGTTCCGCAGCTGCGCCCAGTCGCAGGTTTGACGACGGAAACAGGGACTTGCTATTATTAATAACTGACAGTGACCGCTATATGGTAATACGAACCTTCTGGCGGAAATATACCGGAACAGGTGGAGACCCTATGTCAGCCGATCAAACGCGACAACTCATCACAAGTTGGCTATCCTTGACGCAGATTCATGCATTGATTTCCAACGAGCTGGAACAAAAGCTCCAGCAGAAGCACGATTTATCGCTGAATGAATTTTACGTGCTGTTATTTCTGTCCGAGGCTCCCGGGCAAAAGTTAAGGCTTCAGCAGCTGCAAACGATGGTGGGGCTAAGCCAGAGTGCGATGTCGAGACTGGTCAGCCGCTTTGAAGCCAAAGGCTGCGGCGCCATGCAAAGGGCGATTTGCGAGGATGACAGGAGAGGAATCTACACGTCACTGACTCCGATTGGCGAAGAGAAGCTGCAAAAAGCCAAGAACACGGTCCAAGACGTGCTGGAGCAGCAATTCGCAATGCCCAAAATGAAGCATGGTCTGGAAGATGCATTGAAGCATATCCGAGGGTAACTAGTTCGTTTCAACAGCCATTCTTGACGAATGGTCTTTGTTTTGCTAACTTAGATGCATGTGCATGCATTTTGTTTAAAGAGATCAATATCATGAGGATAGAAGGAGCGTGTCTCTGAATGGAACATTTATTCAGTCCATATAAATTGAAATCGTTAGATCTGAAAAACCGGGTGATTATGCCCCCCATGTGCCAATACTCGGTAACGAACAAAGACGGCATTGCCACCGATTGGCATTATTTGCATTATACAAGCCGGGCAATCGGCGGAGCCGGACTCGTTATCGTGGAGATGACGGATGTGGAACCGGACGGCCGTATTTCCGATTATGATCTTGGGTTATGGTCGGATGAGCAGATTCCCGCTTTGGCCCGCATAGTTGAAGCGATACATCAGCATGGCGCGAAGGCGGCGATTCAGATTGCGCATGCCGGACGCAAAGCGGAGGACGCGGAAACGCCCGTTGCCCCATCGGCTATTCCTTTCGATGAGCACTCGAAAACGCCAAGGGCGCTCACAACCGAAGAAGTTAAGCAGATGGTGGAAAAATTCCGCGTGGCTGTACGCCGTGCGGTGAAGGCCGGTTTTGACGCGATTGAATTGCATGGAGCCCACGGCTATCTGATTCATCAATTCCATTCTCCACTGACCAACCGGAGAACGGATGAATACGGCCAGGATCTAACCAAGTTCGGCCAAGAAGTGATTCAAGCCGCAAAAAGCGAAATGCCTGAGGACATGCCGCTAATCATGCGAATCTCGGCTAGAGAATATGTTACGGGTGGTTATGGCATCGAAGAGAGCATCGCATTTTCCAGGGTATATCAGGCTGCAGGCGTTGACATGTTCCATGTCAGCGCTGGCGGCGAAGGACCAATCGCGGCGGAAGGAAGACCGGGCACCCACGTAGCCTACCAAGTACCGCTAGCCAGACAGATCAAAGAAACGCTGCAAGTCCCCGTCATTGCCGTGGGCCGTTTGGATGAACCCGCCTTGGCGAATGCGGTAATAGGCAACGAAGACGCTGATCTCGTCGCTGTTGGAAGAGGAATGCTGCGCAATCCGTACTGGGCATTAGAAGCAGCAACGGTGCTTCAGAAGGAGATCGCGATTCCGGCACAATACCAGAACGGTTTTCCCAGAAATTCGAGATAGGCGGCTGAACATATAGCTGCCATCGAACGATGGAGATTGGCATATCATTCCCTGAAAGTGAACATGATCAGGAACCCGGTAATGCGTGAGCGTAATTAGAGAAGGTTATCTTACAGTCCGTCACGGCTGTAGGATAACCTTTTTTTGCGTACAAGGAAATGCTCGAATTATGGTAGCCATCAAGCTTGGCGTCGTTAACATTAGGCTAACTAAAATAATTTTATGAATTCATTAATTGTTTATTTACATTAGTGTGTGATGTACAGTATAATAATTTCCAGGAGATGATGATATGCCAGAGGATCAAGAAATTCTAAACAGTATGGTGCAGGAGCTTCGGCGGGGTACGATCATCCTTGGTGTTCTCAGTCAGTTGTCCGAACCGCAGTATGGATATTCATTGGTGACCATATTGCAGGAGAGGGGGATCAACGTGGAAGCGGGTACGCTTTATCCGTTGCTGCGTCGGCTGGAGAAACAAGGCTTGCTTAACAGCGAGTGGGATACGAATGAAGCCCGGCCCAGAAAATATTACATCATAAGTCAGACAGGCAAGGACATATATCGGCAGCTCTACCATGAATGGAAGGATATGATGACAAGTCTGGAGGGACTTGTGAATGACAAGGAGGACTAAGGTGATGGATCTGATTAACAGGTATATTTATGCGGTGACCCAGAAGCTGCCCGAATCGCAGCGGACGGATATTGAGAAGGAGCTTCAAGGACTCGTCGAAGACATGCTGGAAGACCGGGGAGTCGGCGTAGAGACCGCAAGTTTGGAAGAGGTGGAGCAGGTGCTGCTTGAGCTCGGCCCGCCCGGGGAAATGGCAGCCAGGTACAGAGGAAGGGAAAGGTATCTCATAGGTCCGGGTTTGATTAACAGCTATTGGTCCGTCCTGAGGATCGTACTGTATTCGATAGCCGTTGCTCTTGGCATCGTCTACATCATTGATTTCTTTACAAGCACGGAACCCACTGCCGAGAAGCTGCTGGAATTACTTGTTTCGCTGCTTAGCGTGGGAATCCACGGATTTGCATGGGTTACCGTTATTTTTGCCTTTATCGAATACCGCGGGGCTCGCCAAGTCCCCGATGATCCATGGAAACCCTCGGAATTGCCGGCAATTCCGGAACCAGCCGCTCGGATTAAACCGATCGAGCCTGTGCTCGGCATCCTGTTTTCCGTGCTGTTCTTCGTCCTGTTCACGTTTTCCATTAACCTGATCGGTGTTCATCGATTCGACGAAAACTCGATCGCCATTCCGGTGTTTGAACAGGCTGCCTTCGCCAAGTATTTACCGCTGATATGGCTTCTTACCGCCTTCAGCATATTCAATGAAGCCAGGAAATTAATCACAAGAAAGTGGACGCCGCAGATTGCCGTCATGCATGTCATATTTAACGTTGCTTCCGTTATCGTTACGGTGATCCTGTTCTCCGATATGACGATTTGGAATCCGACATTCATGGATCAGCTCGTTCAAGCAGGTTTCGTAACACCGGGGGATGAAGCGTATGAGACCGTAAAATCAATTTGGGATCGATCCAGGGACGGCCTCATTTACATCATTGTGATCATTACCCTTATTGATACCGTATCTGTCGTGATGAAATGGTTTCGGGGAAAGGAAGGAAATACGGCGTTAACCAAGTAAAGATAAAAGTGTTGAAGCGAAGGGCGTCCCAACGGATCTTGGATCTGGCGGGATGCTCTCTTTTTTTGTTGTCAGGAAACAAACCGTGTATTTATATTTTGGTTGGACCATGAACGACACGACGCGAAATGGATAAGCATAGGATAAGGAGCGAGGCAAATAATTTTTTTGACAAAAATGTGAATGATATGTGTCAAAATTATGTACAATGGTGTTATAATAAGGTAAGAGCTAAATGAAAACCCTTACAGAATGAACGGAGCTGATTAATCATGAAATATGCGATCCATTACTCTACCAGAATGAAAGACGTTATTTTGTTTTCCTTTGTCCTTAGCATTATCCTATTTCAGGTAGCCACCTTGACCGAATATTCCTATCCTTTTTTCTTCTATATGCAGATGGCCGTGAATGTCGTTGTCGTTGCGGCACTGGCTATTGAAGGTTATGCGAGATTGGTGAAGCGGGAAGTGAATATTCAGGAGAATTCGGAGACGATTTCGATCAACGGCGTAGAGATTCACGCTGAACAGATCCGCGAAATCAAGGTTTCCGGTTGCCATAAAGCCGCTTTTCAAATTAGCCTCAAGGATAAGAGCGTAAATCCGATGTACTGCTGCTTTAAATTTGAAGAGAAGAATTGTGAAGGCATTCGGAGTCTCACGCGTTGGGCCGAGCAAAATCAGGTTTCCGTGCGCAAGGTCGGACCGCAAACCCGTTCCGGCTTGGTACTCACATCTAACCATTAATCGGCTGTATGTATATTAAGAATAGAAGCATCTGAACCTTGACGAATGGGTTCGGGTGCTTCTTTGTTTTAGTTGTAGAGGAAGGCTGTTTTTCCGGGCATCTGTACCTACGGGAACTGAAAGTTTAACCAATGTTAAGTTTCTGTTTCAATGCAGGTTCATTTCGTCAGATATACTATTTATAACATTGGGTTTGAATATTAAGGAGGTTTGAATATGGTAGATGTTTCTAGATTCCTGTTGAATGGGGAACATCGCAAGCTGTACGAGCTGTTCGGAGAGGATTTGCGTTCACTTGCAACGATCGAACAATTTGAAGCGATGGCAGTGGAGTATACGGCAGGAGTAAAAACGTTCCATATCACGTTGGACGACACGCTCAACCAAATCCGATTGATAAACTGGATGGATGATAGCGGGCAAAAAGGCATTCAAGCGATGATCGATGAAACGGGTACCATTGTAGGGCTTATGCTATCGCCTATTGAGAGATTTCCTGAATCGGATGCCAAGCAAACCGTCACGGTTTTCCGAGCTCCGTTTAAGGGGAAATGGTATGTGTTCTGGGGCGGCGAGAATGTTACGGATAATTACCATTACGCAGAGGAAAGCCAGCGGTACGCAATAGACGTCATCAAGACGGAGAACGCCATGTCCTATGAAGGAGATCCAGCCAAGAATGAGAGTTACTTCGCGTTTGGAGAGGAGATTCTTGCTGGTGCCCGCGGGAAGGTGGTGGGTATCGAGAATAACATCAGGGACAATGAGCCTGTGGGTGAGACCAACGAAACCAAGCCCGTCGGCAACTATGTCATCATCGATCATGGACATTCAGAATATAGCCTATATGCACATTTAAAGCAGGGATCGGTATGCGTGAAGGAAGGCTCTGAGGTCGAAGCAGGGGATCTGATAGGTCTATGCGGAAATTCCGGCAACTCAACCGAAGCGCATTTGCATTTTCAAGTGTCGGATCATCCGGATTTGTTTTGGGTTAATACGAAATCTCTTAATATTAACTGGCTTGGCGATATCAAGGTAAGACGAGGCCAAGTTGTATATGGCGGGGTTTGAACGCTGGATATAACAAAAAGCATGGCCTGAATTCTCAGGTCCATGCTTTTGTTCGATTCATGAATAAGCAAGCATTCTTGTTAAGTTTGTATTTAGCTGCTGCAGCCGCCTCCGCAGCTGCTGCAGGACGAACCGCTGCTGCAAGAGGACCCGCTGCTGCAGGAGGAACCGCCGCCTGATGAACCATCGTTTGACGATCCGTCATGGGAATCCGAGCCGCCTGAGCCGCAAGCCGAAGCATAGGTGCAGGAGGAGCTGCTGTTGTTCTTATGAAGCTCGCGCTCATCCGGGATCATATGATCAGTGAATTGATCCGGTGCATTCCAGGCAAAATAGACGGCCGCTGCCAGGAGCACATCGCTATTCTGAAAGTTGACCCTCTTCTCTTGACGCCCCGGCTCGGTTTGAGCGGTTCTGACCCGATCCTGCAGATCCCGGATCATAGCATCAATGGCCATGCGTGCTGCAGGAATCTTCTCATAGGTCCAGGCATTAAAGCGCTTCTGGCCATGATTCACGGCAAAATGGGGGGAGGTGCAAAGGTCCAGCTCTTCACGCGGCAGCGGGACGCGGAAGAAAGCTCCCCATAGCTTGGCACTGTATTCATGCCAGCCGAATAATTGCACATATACGGTATCGAACCAGGCGCGTTCATTCGGAATCGGCACTTGTTCGGTACCGGTGTTGGGAGCATGGTGAAGCATCCGGCCAAGAAAGCGGTCCGAGAATTGTTGATATTCGTATGTATACATCAGCATTTCATGCCAGACCTCATCGACGTCCTTGCTGAACATCGGTACGCGGTCCAATACGGCGCACATGATAAAGAAACGTTTAAGCTCCTGCCATCTCCATTCATATTCCTGTTCGGACATGTCCGGATGCTCACTCATCACGCGCTGTTTCAGCATGCTCTGATAAGTATCGGGCAGCGCAGCCTCCAGTCTGCCGACAAGCTCGTTTGCCGGGCTTCCGGCCTTGACGATCGGCGGCAGCTCCGGTATTTTCCCTCGCCGAGGCTTATTTCCCTTAGGGACCAGCTGGCTATTTTGTTTTCGTAACGAGCGTTTAACGAAAAAAGAAATAATCCATACATCCACCACGATGAATACAATGAGCAGTATCCAGGTTGTTGAGTTCATACATTCTCCTCCTGTCTATTTTGGTATGCGGAGGCGGGACTATCATTTCTCTCCATGTGTAAATTATTGCAAATGAATCGCAGGTTGGCAATCGAAATTCTGGATTCGGGCATAGCGGCCATAACTTGAATATAGGGTGTTCTTTATGATACATTCCGTGTGTGCCGGAGAGTTGGTTGATCATGAAGGTCTACGATCATATGGGACGGCAATTATGTTTACTTATAGGAGCATACATATGTTAACAGGTTGGAAACTATCTGTAATAGGTATTATTATTGTAGGCATTACAGGCATTATAGCGTCCGTTACCGGTCTGATCGAGCCTGGCCGTGCCGCCGCACTCTTCGTGGTATTCGTGCTTTTTATCGGGGCGCTGGAGCTGCTGGAACGAATGAAGAGCCGCAGGAAGAAGAGGGGAGACATGCGATCTTCCAAGTGAGAATATGAAGACGGCAAGGAGGGAGCTTGTGGATTGGGTAGCCGTACAGCCGTACTACAAAATCAACCGAATCGTGGACGGCATTGAACAACGAACGGAAGAGCAAGGGCGGGAGATGTTCCTGTACGAGGATCGAATCGTAACCAAATACCGGGAGTTTCCGATCCGGCAGGTGTTTGACCTGTCCTATCGGCCGATGGGAGACGGCGGAGGTTTCTTGTACCTGCATACCCAGCAAGGGGTGTATTCGTACACGGTGAAGGAGGATCCGGGGTCCTTCATTTCGGCATTTAAAAATCTCTGAACGAGCATAATTCCAAACAAACCTGGTCTCAGGTCCAGTTCATATCCTCGTCTACAGCACGTTTGCGAAAGCCGCGTTGTCATATAAGCTGATATATATTCCAGGGACGGATTAGGGGGCCAGGGCGTGGATACGCTATTGAATTTTATTGAACAAATCGGGCATTACGCATTATTCCTCGTATTATGCCTGGGATTGGTCGGGCTTCCCGTGCCGAATGAAGTCGTGGCCATGACTGGCGGAGCGTTGGCGGCATCCGGGATATTATCGCCGGCCCCGTCTTTTATCATGACCTTTCTCGGCGTGTGCTCGGGATCGACGGTCGGTTTCATGCTTAGCCGCTTTACCGCCAGCAAGCTGTTAAACCGCGTAGGGGAAAAGTCGAAGATTCGCCAGTTTCTCGATGTATCCGAACGCTTGACCCGCCAATATGGCAATTATGCCATATGCATTAGCGCCTTTTTGCCCATCCTGCGCAATGTTACTCCGTATGCGGTCGGGATGAAGGGAATGCCGTATCGCCGGTTTGCGATCTACTCGTATACCGCGTCCTTGGTGTGGACCACCGGTTATTTTTCTTTGGGCATGTTTGTAGGCGATCAGGTCGTCGATCATATTGGCGTGCTGATTAACCGGTACGGTTATTATGCGGCTGGAATCGTTGCGGCGCTGGCCGTCATCCTGATCATTTCGTGGTGGATGCGAAGAAATAAACGAAGCAAGGAGAATAATGAGATCCAATTTCATGGATAGGCCCACGGATTGGGTTCTGCGTTTGCTTAAGGCTGATCCGGCAAGGTTTCGGGTGAATGGCGAATGATTTTCACGTATTCCCGGGGAGAGAACAAGGGGGCTCCTCCTTGGGAATGCTGCATGTGATATACGCCGTTTGACGGGTTTTCCTGTAGGTAGGCGGACTGCGTGCGTAGATTCATCACGATGGCCGCCGTCAATATCATGAGAAAGACGAAGGCGCAAACTGCCGCTTTTTTGATCATCATGGGAACCACTCCTTTACATACAGTAATTTCCCGAGAGCCTCCACTTCATTCCCCGACATACCCTTTGACAAAGCTTTGATCTCAAGATATACTGATTTTCAGTGTGATTCGAAAAAATACCATATGGTTTTACCTGGAGGAGCCTGCCAACAGCGGGCTCTTTTTGTGTTTTTTTGGACTTATGCCTAAATTATGGGGAAATACTACTAATGAAGGAAAAATCGGACTATAGGAGGAGTAGACTTTGTCTTTGCTGCACATCGCCGTTTTGGCACCTTTTATCGTAGCGCTTGTGGTTATGCTGACCTACAAGCTCATCGGCCGCGTCCACACCGGATGGGTGGTTTTGCCGGTCCCGATTGCCCTGTTCGCCTATTTTTTGGGAGTTATCCCAACCATTCAGGGAGGTGAACAGCTCCAAGCCGTCCTGGAATGGATTCCAAGCGCGGGAATAAACTTTACCGTTTATTTGGATGGATTAAGCTTGATTTTTGCACTATTAATATCCGGCATTGGTTCACTCGTTGTCCTGTACTCTATCTTTTATATGGATAAAAACAAGGAAGCGGTTCACAGATTCTATGTGTACCTGCTTCTGTTCATGGGCGCCATGCTGGGCGTCGTGCTTTCCGATAATTTGATGGTGCTGTACGGCTTCTGGGAACTGACCAGTATCTCGTCCTTCCTGCTGATTGCATTCTGGCATCATCGGGACCGCTCCAGATACGGAGCCTTAAAATCCATGCTCATCACCGTATTCGGCGGACTTGCCATGTTCGCGGGGTTTATCCTGCTTTATGCCATGACGGGCACCTTTAGCGTACGGGAGATCGTCGCCGATGTAGGGAGCATTGCCGGAGATGCGATGTTTATTCCGGCCATGATTCTGATCCTGCTCGGGGCCTTCACCAAGTCCGCGCAATTTCCGTTCCATATCTGGCTGCCGGATGCGATGGAAGCACCGACCCCGGTAAGTGCTTATCTGCACTCCGCGACCATGGTGAAGGCCGGGATCTATTTGGTGGCCAGGTTTAGTCCGGTGTTTGCCGGGCAGGCATCCTGGTTTTGGATCGTAGCGATAACGGGCTTGACCACGCTGATTTACGCTTCGATCCGCGCGATCAAGCAGACGGATCTAAAAGCGCTGCTGGCATTCTCCACCATCAGCCAATTGGGGCTGATCATGAGCTTGCTCGGCCTGGGCTCCGCCGCCGCTTATTATGGAGGCGGCGTGGACACGCTGCTCTACGCGAAAGCGACGACGGCGGCCATCTTTCATCTGATGAATCATGCCATATTCAAAGGCGCCTTGTTTATGGTCGTCGGCATCGTGGATCATGAGACGGGCACCCGGGATCTGCGGAAGCTCGGCGGGCTGATGTCGCTCATGCCGATTACGTTTACCGTGGCGGTCATAGGGGCTTTTTCCATGGCCGGGCTGCCTCCGTTCAACGGATTCTTGAGTAAAGAGATGTTCTTTACGGCGGTCCTTCAGGCCTCTGACATGAATTTCTGGAATGCAGAGACCTGGGGCATACTGATCCCGGTCGTCGCCTGGATTGCCAGCGTGTTTACGTTCCTGTACAGCATGATCCTGGTCTTCAAAACCTTTACCGGACGCTTCCAGCCTGAAAAGCTGGAGAAGAAGCCGCACGAAGCCCCGCTGGGAATGCTGATTCCACCGGTCATTCTGGCATCGCTCGCCATCGTGTTCGGTTTGTTTCCGAACCTGTTGTCCCAAACGCTCATCGAACCGGCGATGGCCGCGATTCATCCAGGGCTGCTCGGGGCGGAGGATCGTTTTCACGTACACATCGAAATGTGGCACGGCTGGACGACGGAGATTTTCATGACCATCGGCATCATAGTTCTCGGTATCGTGCTGTATAAGCTTCACGGCAGAGCTCGAATTTTGAATACATCGCTGATGAAGCGATGGACATGGAACAAGCTGTATGACGGGGGATTGAGAGTCCTAGAAAGAGGCGGCGAAACGCTGACCTCAACCTACATGACAGGCTCTCTCCGTCATTACGTGATGTATATCTTCGTGTTTTTTATAGCCGTTCTTGGCGGGGGGCTTCTGTTGGTCGACAATATCGGTTTTGATAGGACCGCTTACGCGCCGATGTCCTTCTATGAGGCCGTCGCCATACTCGGCCTGGTCATTCCGGTCATCGCGCTGCCGTTCGTCCGGACGCGGTTGATGGCGATCATATTGACCGGTGCTGCCGGTTACATGGTGACTCTGTTCTTCGTCCTGTTCCGGGCGCCGGATTTGGCGCTGACCCAGATGGTCGTCGAGACGGTATCCGTGATGCTGTTCCTGCTCTGTTTCTATCATCTGCCGAAGCTGAAGCGGGAGAAGGTGCCGATGAGCTTGAAATGGAGAAATCTGCTTATTTCGGCAGGCGTCGGTGCTGTCGTGACCTTGATCGCCCTGGCTGCGAGCAGTGGCAGGACTTTCGACTCCATTGCGGATTACTTCATTCAAGAGAGCTATCGCTCCGCTGGCGGCAAAAATATCGTCAACGTCATTCTGGTGGATTTCCGCGGCTTTGATACCCTGCTTGAAATTACGGTTCTGGGCATTGCATCCCTTGGAATTTATGCCTTGATCAAAATCGATTTGGGAGAAGGGATTCTGGGAGAGCGGGATCGTTATGAAGGGGCATATCTGCCCAACAGCAATGATGTCATTCTTCGAACCGTATCCAAGGTGGTTATCTTTATCGTGGTAACCTTCTCCTGGTTCCTGTTCAACTCGGGACACCATGAGCCGGGCGGCGGATTTATCGGAGGACTGATGACCTCTGCGGCACTGGTTCTGTTATCCATGGCTTTCGGCATGGATATGACCCGCAAGATCGTGCCTTTCGAGTTCCGGAAGGTTACGGCGGCGGGACTTGCCATCGCCCTGCTTACAGGGATCGGCTCCTTTGCTTTTAACGCACCGTTCTTAAGTCATTCCTTCGGTTATTTCAACCTGCCGCTGCTCGGGAAAACGGAGCTGGCTACTGCGGTTCTCTTCGACCTCGGCGTTTATTTGGCCGTAGTCGGCGTGACGATGACCATCATCAATTCGATCGGGAGGGATAACTGACCATGGAACTATATATGTCGCTTGCCATCGGAATTATTTTCGCGGTTGGGATCTACCAGATCTTATCCAAGAGCCTGCTGCGGATCATTCTTGGCACTTCGCTGTTAACCCACGGCGTCCATCTGCTGCTGCTCACCATGTCAAGGCTGAAGACCGGGGCTGCGCCGCTGCTTGGCGAGGAGGCTTCCTCTTACGTTGATCCGGTTCCGCAAGCATTGATACTGACGTCCATCGTCATCAGCTTTGGCGTCACGTCGTTCTTTTTCGTACTGGCTTATAAAGCATATCAACGTTTGGGCACGGACAACATGGAGGAGTTAAGGGGGATGGACGATGAATAACGTGATTGTGCTTCCGCTCCTGATTCCTTTGGTTACGGCCGTCATGCTTATTTTCTGTTCCAAATACGTCCGCGCGCAGCGGTGGATCAGCGCGGGTAGTATTCTAATCAACCTGCTTGGCGCCCTGTTCATCGTCAACCAGGTGAGTAACGAAGGCATCCAGACGCTTCATATGGGCGGATGGCAGCCCCCGTACGGGATCGTGTTCGTGGCGGACATGCTGGCGGCACTGCTGGTGCTTACGACGCTGATCGTTGCGGGAGCCTGCCTGTTCTATGCTTTTCGGAGCATCGGGGAAGAGAGAGAGAAGCATTACTTCTATCCCTTTTTTCAATTTCTGCTGGCAGGCGTGATCGGATCGTTTCTGACGGGGGATCTGTTCAACCTGTTTGTCTGCTTTGAGGTCATGCTGATCGCTTCCTATGCGCTGATCGTGCTGGGCGGCACCAAGCGACAGCTGAGAGAAACCTTGAAGTACATGCTGATTAACATTATTTCATCCACCTTGTTTGTTGCAGCCGTAGCTTATTTGTACGGCACGGTCGGCACGCTGAACATGGCGCATCTGTCCCTGCGTGTGGCAGAAGTACAGCAGGACGGAATCTTGTCGGTCATTGGCCTTTTGTTCCTGATCGTATTCGCACTGAAGGCAGGCTTGTTCCTGTTCTTCTGGCTGCCCGGTTCCTACAGCGCACCTCCGGCGGCCGTAACGGCTCTGTTCGGCGCCCTGCTGACGAAGGTCGGGTTATATGCGATTATCCGAACCTTTACGCTGATCTTCCATCACGATACCGGCAACATTCACGCCGTCATCGGCTGGATGGCTGCGGCCACGCTCGTTCTGGGCAGCTTGGGCGCGGTTGCGTATAAGGATCTCGGACGCATCCTGAATTACAACATCATCATTAGCGTGGGCTTCATCGCCTTTGGTGTAGCAGTGGCCTCCTCCGATTCCTTAAACGGAGCCGTGTTCTATTTGATGCATGATATGATCGCTAAGGCGCTGCTCTTTATTCTGGGCGGCATCATCATGGCGAGCGCGGGCGCGAGCAAGCTGAGCGATATGGGCGGCCTGATGAAGCGCCATCCCCTGGTAGGGTGGATGTTCTTCATCGTGGCGCTGGCGCTGGTCGGCATCCCGCCGCTTAGCGGATTTCTTGGCAAAGTCCTTATCGTTCGCGGCGGACTGAGCGAGGGTCATTATGCGCTGACGGGATTGGCGCTGGCATCAAGCCTGGCGGTGCTCTACTCCCTGATCAAAGTGTTTATGGGAGCATTCTGGGGCGAATTCCCAGGGCTTAACGAATCGCGGCCGGTCAGAATCCATCGGACCGCATATGCGGGAGCGATCGGGCTTGCCATCATAGTGATTGTCCTGGGGGTCGGTTCAGAATGGGTATATTCCTATACCTCCCAAGCAGGCGCCGTATTATCCGATCCGTCACTATACATTCATGCCGTATTAAAGGAGTAGTGGATATGGGCCATCAAATCCTGTTAAATATCATCATTGCCATTGTCTGGATGTTCCTGAACAATAACTGGTCTCCCCAGCAATTCATTGTTGGATACCTGATCGGCATCTTGCTCATTTATATGCTGCGGCGCTTCTGGCCGAACGACTTCTATTTGCGCAAGCTGTGGTCCATCCTGATGCTGCTGCTCTTGTTTCTAAGCGAACTGTTTAAATCGAGCGTCACGGTCATCGGTCAGATCATAAGACCGAAGCTGAACGTTCGTCCCGGCATCTTCGCTTACTCCACGGAGCTGAAATCCGATTGGGAGATCACGGTGCTATCGTGCCTGATCTGCTTGACGCCAGGAACGCTTACCCTGGAAGTGTCGCGCGAGGGTCAGACGCTTTATATTCATGCGATGGATATCGAGGACGTCGAAGAGCTGTCGAATCAGATTCGCGGTACCTTCGAACGGGCGATCAAGGAGGTGACCCGCACATGATCCAGAGCATGCTGATTGCTTCGCTGGTGATTTTGTCGCTTGCCATCCTGGGCTGCTTGTATCGCTTGATCAAGGGACCCTCCATGAACGACCGGATCATGTCGCTGGATACGATCGGAATCATCCTGTTGTCCATGATCGCTGTGCTGTGCATGCTCTTCCGCACAACGGTCTATTTCGACATCATATTGCTGATCGGAATTCTAACGTTTATCGGAACGACCGCACTCGCCAGATATATCGAAAGGGGTGACGTCATTGAACGCACAAACGATGAGTCAGATCGGTGAGTTTCTGATTGCGCTGATGGTGCTGCTCGGAGCTTTACTCGGCGCATTGAGCGCATTCGGCCTGATTCGCCTGCCGGATGTGTACATGAGATCCCACGCAGCCACGAAGAGCGCTACCCTTGGCGTCCTCTTTATTCTTGCGGGCGCATTTCTGTATTTCACCTTTTACTTGGAGCATGTCAGCGCGAAGCTGCTGCTGGGGATCGTGTTCGTTTTCATTACGGGTCCGGTTGCCGGCCACTTGAACGGGAGGGCGGCTTACCGGTCTGGGGTATCCATGTGGGAGAAAAGCGTTCATGATGACCTGAAGCCTGCTCTCAAGCGCGAACGTGAACGCATGCGCGATTCCCGGAAGGCCGAACATTCCGAGAAAGGATGACCGCAAACCGTAAACAAGTTCCCGATGAATAATGGAGAAGATGAGATGGGCTTTCCAAGCATATGGGAAGCCCATTTCTGGATTGCATGCCTGGCTCACGAATATCATTCCGTGGTAAAATTGACCAAAACGGGTTCGCGGAGTGATGGGATATCACGCTAGGAAAGCTGATCCTGAACAAGGAGAATGTGTACAGATGGTATTGGATACAGATCAAACGAAATTAAGAGAGCTGTCTTCCTTTCTTGCCCGAATGAATGGGGATCGTCATCATCATGTCGGATATTGCGGCGAACAGGAAGGGGAGATTTATAGCACGCTGCTGGAAGATTTTTCGGAAAATGGCCGGCTGAGCAGCCAGCGATTTACCGTGATCTATGATCAAGATCAGATCGTAGGCGCATTGGGTTTCGATGTGGACGAACAAGAGGGAACTGCTGAGATATGGGGACCTTTTATCGATGGACAAGGCGAGCTTTGGCATCGATTGGCGAAGGAGCTATGGGTTGAAGGAACAACGAAGCTGAATGGTAGCGTATCACGCTATTTCGGATTTTATAATGCAGCTCATCTGTCCGCTGCGAGGTTTATGGAGGACAAAGGGGGAAGAAAGACAGGCGTGCATCATGTACTGAGATTCCAAAAATCCACCTTGTTAACGAATGCCGCGCCTGGATTGCAGGATATCACGCCCGAGTATTGGGATGAGTTCGCGGATCTGCATGGCAAGGCCTTCCCGAATACCTATCTCAGCTCGGAGTCTATTTTGCGGAAGCTGGATGAGGATCACCGGCTCTTCATACTTACGGAAGATGGCCGTTTCGCCGGGTATGTGTATGTGGAGGGAGACCCCGAATTCCAGGAAGGAAGCATAGAGTACATTGCGGTATCCGAACATTTCCGGCGCAAAGGCTATGGCCGGATCCTGCTTGATCAAGCGCTCCATTATTTGTTCCAGGTCCTGCAGCTGGAAGAAATCTCGCTATGCGTGGACCAGGACAATGCAGGGGCGCTCCAGCTGTATCATCGTGCGGGCTTTGAAACGGTGCATAAACTGGCGGCATACGTATTGGAGTGAACATGATGATTTCCAACATAGCACGCCCATAAATAAGAAGACCCTCCCATCCCAGCAATCGGGACCGGCGGGTCTTCTTGTTAAACATCTAACGCTTCTTCTTTTTACTGCTGATGACGACGCTTCCGGGCTGATCATCGTGATGGTAACGGTTTTCCATCTTTTTGCCGGCCAGCCACAACAGCCAGAGGACGACGGCCGCGATAAGAATGCGCCAAGGCTGCTGGATAAAGGCCTGCCAGTCATGTCCGATGAATGCCACCATGAAGATCATCACGGATTTGCCTGCCATAACGGCGATCGTGAACGTTGTAGCCGATACCGTGCTGATGCCGGATGCGATATTGATCAGCGAGGAAGGCGTAAAGGGAAAGCAGTACAGGATGAAGATCGGCGTAAAGCCCTTTTCTTCAATCCAATGGAAGAAACGCTGGGATCCCGGCATTCTTTTTTGTATAAGCAATCCCAGTTTGCCTCCCAGCTTGCGAACAATCCAAAACACCGTGACGGATCCAAGGCAAACGCCGATCCAGGACAGCAGGAATCCCCACCATAAACCATAGGCTGCGGAGTTTCCCATCACCAGGACGATGAGGGGCAGAAAGGGGAGAAACGCCTCTATAAATGGAAGCAAAATACCCGGAATGGGACCCAGCCGCGAGTACTGCTGCAGCCATCCCTGCACTTGATCCATGTCAATTTCTTTCATATGGGTCCACACGTTCTGAAGCCATTCCAACATGATGAGTAAATCCTCTCCCTGCCTGGGGTAAATTATGTATTTTCTCGTCGATCGCGGATGGAATATATTATATCATAACCGGAATCAATATTATAAATTGCAAGTATTGGCCCTGCCTGGTTCCAGTCGATTCGGTCATGCCCTGCAGCGATGGGTCAGGAATAGATCGAAAGGTATATGGGGCGGGACTGTACTCCTTATGTCCAGGGACCCGGTCATGGTCTGAAAGATCCATGTGACATGGTGTGTCAACATTGACACGCCATTCCTTTTTTTAATACAATGGTTCTTCGACAGGCTTTAGCGTGTGAAAAATGATACAAAAGGAGAATGGCATGGTCAAAAATCACAAAAAACTGACAGTCGGCGAAATTCTGAAACGGTTCATCTTTATCACCGTCGGTGCAATTCTGATGGCCGTGGCGCTTGAGATCTTCCTGGTGCCCAACGAAATCATCGATGGTGGAATTACCGGTATTTCCATCGTATTATCATCGATTACGCCCATCAAATTGGGGGTATTCCTGTTTATCATCAACTTACCGTTTCTGTTTATCGGTTACAAGCAGATTGGCAAAACGTTTGCGTTTTCCACGCTGTACGGAATCGTGGTGCTTTCGGTGGCGACAACCTTCCTGCATCATGTAGATCCGTTCACGAACGAGAAGATTTTGGCGGTATTATTCGGCGGATTGGTTCTGGGCCTCGGGGTCGGTCTTGTCATCCGTTACGGCGGTGCGCTTGACGGGACGGAGATCGTAGCCATCCTGCTGTCCAAGAAGCTGCGAATGCCGGTCGGTCAGATCATCATGATCATCAACGTTTTCATATTCATTACCGCAGGGTTTGTATTCGGTGCAGATTCGGCGATGTATTCGATCTTCTCATACTACATAGCGGCAAAAGTGATGGATATTGTGGTAGAGGGCTTGGACGAGTCCAAATCCGTTACGATTATATCCAACGAATATGAGGAAATTTCGAGTGCCATCATGCAGCGTCTGGGACGCAGCACGACCATGATCTATGCTAAGGGCGGATATTCGAAAGAGGACACGCAGATGATTTATTGCGTCATCACCAGGCTGGAGATTGCGAAGCTGAAGACCGTGGTGCAGGAGATAGACAAGAACGCATTTATTTCGATTCAAAATGTCGCGGACGTGCTGGGCGGAAGCATGGCAAAGTCCGATATTCATTAGGGATACGTTTAAGCTATCGTCTTGATATGCTGATTAACGAAGCGGCCCTCTGCAGATAAGTTCTGCAGAGGGCCGCTGTTTTAGTGATCGGCAATCCGCCGATCACTTCCGTACTTCAAAAAACTCGCATTCGTCCCGTTTGTGATAGCCGAGCGAACTGACGCTGGATTGCGTAATGACGGTATCGTCGGTGAAACGGATGACAAGACTCCCTGAATCAATCAAATGATTATCCTTGAAGATGCGTATACGGATCTGCTGCTCCATGACTTCTTGAAAGTCCTGGTCGGTCAATAACGGTCTGACGATCGGCATGGATGACCAACTCCTAACGTAAAAAGGTGGTTTGATTGCGATAACGTCCTATGCTAAAGGGGGATTGGTATGGCATTTGCGGCAGACAGGGAAGTAGGTATCATTCCCGCCGATCAGGATCTGTTCGCCGGCATAGACGGGCTTGCCGTCGATGACGCGAAGGTTCATGATCGCTTTGCGCTCGCAGAACCAGCAGATCGTCTTCATTTCCTCGATTTTATCGGCGTAAATCAGCATCCAGCGGCTGCCTTCAAACAGCTCGTTGCGGAAGTCGTTCTTTAGTCCGAAGCCCATGACAGGCACGTTAAGCTCATCGACGATTCGAACGAGCTGGAGGATGCTGTCCTTGGACAGGAACTGGCATTCGTCAACAAGAACGCAGTAGGGCTTAGGCTGATGATCCTTCACGATCCCGTAGATATCGGTCGTATCGGATATAGGTATCGCTTCACGGCGGAGGCCGATTCGCGACGATACATAACCGACGGCATCCCGGTCATCGAGAGCGGACGTAAAGAGAAGCACCGGTTTGTTCTGTTCTTCGTAGTTATGGGCGACTTTCAAAATCTCGATAGATTTACCACTGTTCATGGAGCCGTACTTGAAAAATAATTGAGCCATGCTTTCGTTCCCTTCCTATAGGTGCAATGTTGCTTTTATAAGCGCAATGGTGCAAATTTCGTTATTCTTACTATATAAGATATGACATGCAGAGTATATTGTCGCATTATTGGGCGGTATTTGTCCATTGCTGGTGTTGAATATATTCTGACAAACCTGTTACCAGGGAACGAAAAAAAGGTTTGACAACCATTACCAGCAGTTGTAATATAACGGCATACCAAATGAATACCAAGATTATCGACCAGATAACTGGAGATATCACGCATAGGAACAAGTACGACGATTGAGCGTACTTTGATCAGCGTGATATCTCTTTTTTTTCACCTCTTAACCAAGTAAACAGGTGTGAATAATTATAATAGGGGATGGTGAGGAAAATGTCAGCAGATACATTGATTATTGAACAGGTAAACAAAATTTTTCAAGCCCCGACAGGGAATGTTACGGCGCTGAAAGGCATTGACTTGCGGGTTCGTAAAGGGGAATTCATCACATTGATCGGACCGAGCGGTTGCGGGAAGAGCACCTTGCTCAAAATCGTTGCGGGCCTGGATACGTCGTACGAGGGAAGCGTCCTGCTGAATGACAAGCCGATATCGGGCCCAAGCATTGAGAAGGGGTTTATATTTCAAGAGCCGCGCTTGTTTCCATGGCTGACGGTGGAAAAGAATATCGCAGGCAATTTATCGCTGAAGCAGAAGGACGTCCGGAAAAAGGTGGATGAATTCATTGAGCTCGTTCGGCTGAAAGGCTTCGAGAAGGCATATCCCAGGGAGCTGTCGGGAGGGATGGCCCAGCGGGTAGCCATCGCCAGGGCGCTGCTGCGGAATCCGGACGTGCTGCTGCTGGATGAACCTTTTGGCGCGCTGGATGCGTTCACTCGCTCCCATATGCAGGAGGTGCTGCTGGACATCTGGCAAAATAACCGCACGACCATGCTATTTGTTACCCATGATCTGGATGAGGCTGTGTTTCTTGGCGAGCGGGTCGTCATTATGAACCCGAGACCGGGCCATATTCGTTCCATCCTGCCGATCGATCTGCCGTTTCCGCGGAAACGGACCGGATCCTCCTTCCAGGAGCTGCGAACCAAAGTGCTGCGAGAGTTCGAGAAAGTGGAAGAACCGGAGTTCGATACCGGTGCAGGAATTTAATCGGTCCAGGGTTGTCGAGCGTCAAACCAAATGAACGATAGAGAACGAGAACAGGGGGAGAGAATCTGATCATGAATATAAAGAAAAAGAACGTCGCCATTATGCTATTGCTTATCCTTTCCGTCTTCGCATCCGGCTGCGCCGGGGCAAACAGCCAGCCCGCGGCTGAAGCCGTCAAGAAGGGAGCAGACGGCAAATACACAGATTTGACCGTACGGCTCGGGGTCCAGGGAAGCGGCGGTTTGTTCGGCAAGGCGCGCGAGGAGAGATGGTTCGAGGAGGAGTTCGGCAAGCTAGGCGTCAAGGTGGAGTGGGCAGAGTTTCAGAGCGGCCCTCCCATGACCGAAGCGATGGCTTCGAATCGTCTGGACTTTGCGGGGCTCGGCAATATGCCGATTATCGCCGCCCAGGCGGCCGATATTCCGTTTAAGGTCATCTCCCAGAGCTTGCACGGCCAGAAGAATGTGGCCATCATCGTGCCGCCGGATAGCACTGCGCAGACCCTCAGTGATCTGAAGGGAAAGAAGGTAGCGGTAACCAAAGGGAGCAATGCCTTTAACTTTTTGTACCGGGGATTGGCGGATCAAGGACTCAAGGTATCCGACATCGAAATCATTCAGCTTCAGCCCGACGAAGCCCAGCCTGCATTCGAATCGGGAGGCGTCGATGCTTGGGCAACCTGGGACCCGTACATTACCTTGAACACGCTGACAGGCAAAGGCAACGTGCTGGCGGACGGCGAGCAGCTTGGCGTCCTGTCGCCTTCGTTCAATATCGTGCGGAAGGATTTTGCCGATCAATATCCGGATTTGGTCACGCTCTATCTGACCGTGCTGAACAAGACTCTCGCCTGGGAGAAAGAAAACGAAGCGGAGGCGATTAAACGTTACGCCGATGAGCGTGGCATCCCGCAGGAAGTCATTCAAGGCACGTTTGACCGTTCAAGGTCGATCAACATTCCCGTAACGGATGACATCATCGCGGAGCAGCAGAAAACCGCCGACTTCCAATTCGAGCAAAAAACGATCCGCAAAAAAATCCAGGTCAAAGAGGTGTTTGATAATCAGTACATTGAGGCTGCAAGCCAATAAGCGGCACATCATCTGAAATTGAAAGGAGGTAGCGCTTATGCTCCCGGAAGGGATCAGCAAAGGGGCGGTTGTCGTGACCGCCGACCCCGTCGAAACCCGTCTCCGTCCTAAGCGGATTGACCGCAGGTTCCTGTTTAAACTTACCCATGCATGGATCGGCTGGCTTGTTCCGCTCTTTATCATCATCGCGTGGCAGGCGGCTGGGGCCATGGGTTGGCTCAATCCGATCCTGCTTCCGACTCCGCTCGATATCTGGAAGGAATTCGTTCATTTAACAAGCTCCGGCGAGCTGATTCGGCATTTGGGCATCTCATCCTGGCGAGCGCTGCTCGGGTTTCTGCTCGGCGGCAGCCTCGGTTTGGCCGCGGGGATATGGGTTGGTTTCTCGTACAAGGCCGAGCGGCTTGTCGATCCTACCTTGCAAATGCTGCGGACGCTTCCCCATCTGGCCATTGCGCCGCTGTTCATTCTATGGTTCGGATTCGGGGAAACCTCGAAAATCCTGCTTATTGCCAAGGGCTCGTTCTTTCCGCTCTACGTGAACACATTCCTCGGCATCCGCTCCGTGGACAACAGGCTGTTTGACGTAGCCCGCGTCCTGCAATTCAGCCGTTGGGATATGATCCGCAGGCTGATCGTTCCCGCTTCGCTGCCCCATATTTTCCTCGGCATACGCCTCTCGATCGGGGTGGCATGGCTTGGCCTGGTTGTGGCGGAGCTGATGGGTTCCAGTTCCGGCATCGGTTATATCATCAATGATGCGCGTTCCTTCTCCTGGACCACGGTGGTCTTCGTCGGAATTTTGGTGTTTGCGCTCGTCGGGAAGCTGTCGGATTCCCTCGTCAAAGGGCTCGAAGGCAGACTTCTGCGTTGGCAGGACAGCTATAAGGGAGGCGACCCGTCATGAGAAGTCATGCAGACACTTCAGAAACAGGGGGGCGGGACTGGCTGAAGGCCATTCCAAAGCCCCTCCATGCCTGGCTTGTGCCCGCAGCGATCTTGGCTTTATGGCAGGCAGCCGGCGGATTTGGCTGGATTTCGGCGTCCCTGCTGCCTACTCCGCTTACGATAGCCAAGCAATTCGCGAGTTTGGGGGCCGACGGCGAGCTGTGGGAGCATTTTCGGATCAGTCTCCTTCGAGCGCTATCGGGCTTTTTGCTGGGCGGCTTGACGGGGCTGGCTCTGGGATTGTCCACGGGGCTTGGCAAAATGGCGGAGCGTACGCTGGACCCTTCATTTCAAATGCTGCGTACCGTACCGTTATTATCGCTGATTCCGCTGTTTATTCTATGGTTCGGCATCGGGGAATTCTCGAAGATTCTCATGATCTCCCTCGGAGCCTTTTTCCCGATCTATGTAAATACCTTCCTTGGCATTCGCAGCGTGGATGCAAAGCTATATGAAGTATCGAGGATCTTTCAATATTCAAAGCTGCAGCTGCTGATCCGGTTGATCGTACCGGCTGCACTGCCGAACATCTTGCTTGGCATCCGCCTGTCGCTCGGCGTTTCCTGGCTTGTGCTGGTCGTAGCGGAGATGATGGGGACCAGCGCGGGCATCGGATACATGATTCAAGACGCCCGAGCCTATTCCCAAACGGACATTGTGTTTGTAGGCATTATTATTTTTGCGGTCGTGGGCAAGCTCTCCGATTCCGTTGTACGCCGGCTGGAATCCAGGCTGCTGGGCTGGAGAGAGACATATAAGGGCTGATCAAGGATGGTTGGCTGACAATTTTATATGAATTGGAGTGGTACGAAGATGGGGACAACCAACCGCAGAGATCATCAGATGCACCTGGGAGCGTTTATCTATTATGCAGGACATCATCACGCCGGATGGCGTCATCCAACCTCGGACGTGGAGGGCATGTTTGGCATTGAGCTGTATAAGCAGCTGGCAGCCACGGCAGAGCGGGGAAAGTTCGACATGATGTTTTTTGCCGATTTGCTGTACGTGACCCAGGTCGAAAATTCCGCTTCCGGCATGCTGGACCCGTTAACGCTGTTATCCGCACTCTCCGCCGTGACGGACAAACTGGGGCTGACCGCCACGGTCTCCACAACGTACAATGAGCCGTATAACGTGGCTCGGAAATTTGCTTCTCTCGATTGGATCAGCGGGGGAAGAGCGGGCTGGAATATCGTGACGTCCCAGTTGGACATCGAAGCCCACAATTACGGCAAGCCGAAGCACCCGGAGCATGGCTTGCGTTACGAAATGGCACGCGAGTTTGTTGAAGCGGTTACCCGGTTATGGGACAGCTGGGAGGACGATGCGCTTGTGCTGGATCGGGAGTCCGGGAAATTTGCCGATGGAGCGAAGGTGCGTCCCGTGGACTTTAACGGGCAATGGTATTCCACGAAAGGCCCGCTGAACGTTCCGAGGGCGCCGCAAGGCTACCCGGTCCTGATACAGGCCGGTTCTTCCGGTCCGGGACAGGACTTTGCCGCTCAATATGGCGAGGTCATCTTTACGGCACAGCAGTCCAAGAAGGCAGCGCAGGCGTTTTACGCCAGCGTGCACTCGAAGCTGTCCCAATATGGAAGAGCGAGCGGAAGCCTGAAAATCATGCCGGGCCTGTCCCCTGTCATCGGCTCAACCGAGGAGGAGGCACGGCGCAAAGCGCAAGAACTGCTGGAATTGATTCCGCCAGCTTCGGCGATCGCCGTTCTGTCCGGGTTCCTGAATTACGACCTGAGCGGTTATCCGCCGGACCAGCCGCTGCCAAGAAACATCCCGGACCCCGTGGCCGCATCCAACGGCATGAAAAGCCGGGTCCAGTTATATATGGACATGGCTTATCAGGATAATCTGTCGATCTTAGAGTTAGGAAGAAAGATACTGACCTCGAGAGGTCATATGCCATTTGTCGGGACGCCCGAGCAGCTGGCCGACATGATGCAGGATTGGTTCGAAGGCTATGCCTGCGACGGATTTAATATCATGCCTCCGGTGCTGCCGGGAGATCTGGACGAGTTCGTGGATGCGGTTATCCCGGTGTTGCAAGAACGGGGCCTGTTCCGTTCCGAATACAGCGGCCATACACTGAGGGAGCATCTGGGCCTAACGCGTCCTGAACCGGGACATTTTCGCCGGGAGGTTCAACAGGCCGCCGCGGATGCCATATAAGCGTGAAAAGCCGGGGAACGTTCCAAGCGACCGAGGGTTCAGGTCAGCTTGGGACGTTTTTTTGTCGCTTCAAACGAAAAAAAAGCTATACTATTTCTCGGGTGATATTGTCAGAAATGACGATCTTCTCAAGTCATATAAGTAGTCAACGACACGAAAGAGGGTTCGAGCAATTGGAAACGACAGCAGACAGCGCGATTCAATGGGATGAGATGGAAGATGACGAGCTGGTGAAATACTCGCAGGCAGGGGAACGGGAAGCATTCGGGGAGCTTGTTCGGCGCCATCGCTCCAAGGTGTATGGTTATGCCAGAGCGATAACGCGGGAGTCCTACATAGCAGAAGACGTGGTGCAAGATGCCCTGATCCGAGCATTCATGCATCTTGGCAAATTGGTGGATGCCCGGCGGTTCCTTCCATGGATGCACCGCATCGTCCGGAATCAGGCCTATACCCGCCTTAAAGGGAGCTCCGCGTGCAAAGAGCAGACTTTCACCGAGCTAGAAGGCATGGGAAGAGTTAACGGTTCGGGGAGTCTGGAGCAATGGAACGATCTGGACAGCATTCTGGGCAGGCTCAACCATTCCGCAAGCGAAGCGGCCTTGGGTTTTAACGTACCGGAGGAACGCCTCGTGCAGCAGGAAACGCTGCGTGCTTTAACCGGCATCATTCAATGCCTGAAGCCGCGCGAGAGGCTTATTTTCGAATCCCATTTTTTCGATCAGCTGTCCCCGCAGGAAATTGCCGACTTGTTTCAGCTCTCTTCGGCCAATGTGTACCAGATTATTTCGAGATCACGGAAAAAAGTGATCCAAGAAAAAATCCGCGTTACCGTTGACGCTTATATTAAGACGAGAAGGGACCTGGGAATTATGAAGAAGAACATATTGCCTTACGAAGGACCGATGAAAGAAACCAAAACCTGGACATCCGCAGCGGATGCCACGTACAAAATGCTTCAGTTTACAGACCGCAAGCTATCGTTGCCGATCGTCATGGGGCTGACAGGGCATGCATTCCGGATCAATATCATACCGAATGATGTCCATATCGCGGGCCCGACCGCCTATTTTTTCGGCGAATCTTTATCTCGCGGCCTTCATAATATCGGCTTCCATTCCAAATTCGTCGACGGCATGTCGGACGGCATCGGGACAAACGCCAATCTGCTGGATCCTGCCCTTATGGAAAAGGGAGCGATGAATAAACGCAGCATTCATCAAGAGCTGCCAAGAGCCCTTGATTTGATCCATGCCTCATTGGATCGCGGATATCCCGTCCTGGCCTGGGATATTTTCTTTCCGGAGTTCGGAACGCTGTACGGGTACGATGACGAGACGAGAACCTTATATGCGGAGGAGTGCGGAAGAGTCGATACGCTGCCTTACGAAAATCTAGGCAAGAGCGTCTTGGAAGAAATATTCGTCCTGGCGATTGAGGGTTCCGTGGATTTGACGCTTCGGCAGCAGCTGCGACTGGCACTCGAAACCGCCACCGAGTTATATGAAGGAAAGGAAAACGCGGTGCCGACGGCTGTGAAGGGAATTGCGGCCTACGATGCTTGGATTGAATCGCTGCATGGTCGTGAAATAGAGCCGAATGGTCATGCTTACAACATCGAAGTGCTGCGGGATGCCCGGTACTATGCCGCCGAGTTCTTCAAGGAACTGGTGACCGCTTGGCCGAAAGCAATGGAGGACGGTCCGGATTTGACGACATCGTTCGAAGATGCCGCCGCGCTGTATACGGAGATCTGCAAGAAGTTCAGTGTCCTGCATGGGATGTTCCCATTTCCGAAGGGTGGCGAGCCTAATACGGCAGAACAAGCAGCAACAGCCATATCGCTGGTAGAGGGGATTAAGGCCTTGGAGATCGAAGCTGCTGCGAAATTGGGCCAGATGTTTTCTACACTGTCCTCCTGAATCCAGGTTGGTTTAGCGGCTTAATCCTTGCCGCAATGATTGGAATGAATAAGCATAAGATAAAGACGCCTGCGACGTTTGTAGTTGCGGCGTCTTTTTGACGTTATTGCACTAAAGTTGCAGTCGCACCTCAATATCAACTACTATTTAAAGAGGGACAGAACTTCTAGAATGTTAGCAACGCGTTTTGTTTTTATTTACTACTCGAGTCGTCACGGCTCTGAATCACACAATCGAAAGGAAGTATCCCATGAATTCTTTGCAAATCGAACAGCTCAAAATCATTCGGAACGAAATTACCCGATTCATGATGAAATACAAATTCGCCTTAGATGAGATCGAAACCAAGATGGAGATATTAAAAGAAGAGTTTCAGGCTCTTCATGACTATAGCCCGATCGAGCATACGAAATCCCGCCTGAAATCGCCGGAGAGCATCATGAAGAAGCTGCTTCGCAAGGGCGGAAACATATCGCTCCGTTCCATAGAAGATAACATTAAGGACATTGCGGGTTTACGAATCACCTGTTCATTCATTACCGACATTTACAAAATCAGCGACATGCTGCAGAATCAAAGCGATTTAACGGTCCTGAACGTCAAGGACTACATCAAGAATCCGAAGCCGAACGGATACCAAAGCTTGCATCTGTTAGTGGAAGTGCCCGTCTTTTTCTCTGACCGGGTGGAGAAGGTATGCGTTGAAGTCCAGATTCGAACGATTGCCATGGATTTCTGGGCGAGTCTGGAGCATAAGATCTTTTACAAATATAATAAGTCGGTTCCCCAGCACCTGCTCGAAGAGCTTAAGAAGGCGGCGGATACCGCCAACGCGCTGGACCGTCAGATGGAGCAATTGCATCGCGAAGTGCAGGCCATTAAGGATTCGGAAAGCGACGATTCGCTTCTTGAGGAATTAAAAAGCATCCAGATCAACAACCGCAAGTATGAGCTCCCGGCGGGCTTGCTCGAAGTTTTGACGGAGGATAATTAAGACGTACCCGGGCGGCGCAAAAAAGGAATGCCTGACCTGTTTCATCGCCCATGCACCGGGTATATATATCCTAAGTGGGAAGTGGAAACACATCAACACCAGACGGATAACAAGACGTTAAGTCGGAATTACCGAAAGGATTTGATACCCATGTACAACGAAACAAGGAATAAGGACGACACAGCCTGAATTATTCCGGCGTACACCTTAAGCTATTAAAGCAATGGAATGATAGCGTCAAAAAGGATATAACCGCTTCCCACGAAAAAAACTCTGCGAGTGATCTCGCGGAGTTTTTTGCTGTCGACGACCATCCCAGCACCTGGATCATGAGTTCAGCACGAACAATTATAGATTGTTCAGGGGTGATGTCCGGGAAATCGGTGGCTGTGAACGGTTCTGTTCACAATATTGAGGGAATGGCACCCAACGAATGAACGGTCACTATGATATACTTAGGAATTGGATACAATGTTAACGTAACATTATATATTATTGATATAAACCTACATAATAGAGGTGTATGTACAGTGACAACTACCGTAGTCATCGGCGGCGGCATTACCGGACTTTCGACCTTATATTATCTGCAAAAAGAGCTGAAACATCATCGACGGGACATGGACTTGGTGCTGGTTGAGGCAAGCGATGTGCTGGGAGGCAAAATCCGAACCGTCCAGAACGGTGAATTTATTATGGAAACCGGAGCGGATTCGATCGTATCCCGGAAAACGAATGTGGCGCCGCTTCTGGAGGAGCTTCAGATAACGGACCAGGTTGTGTACAATGCCACGGGGACTTCTTTCATATATACAACCGACGGCCTAAAAAAAATTCCCGAGGAGAGCGTATTCGGCATACCGCTTAGCTTGAAATCCTTGGCCGAAAGCGGGCTGGTATCCGCGGAGGGGAAGGTGGAAGCGCTCAAGGACTATTACACGCCGAATGAGACGTTCACCAAGCATGATTCCCTGGGAGAATTCCTTGAGTCCTTTCTAGGAAAGGAAATTGTTCAGAACCAGATCGCTCCGGTCATATCGGGCGTCTATTCCGGGGAGCTCCATGACCTGACCATTGCGTCCACATTCCCCTATTTGCTGGAGTACAAAAATACCTACGGCAGCATCATGGGCGGTTTGGCCGAGAATAAACAGAAGTTCCTTGGCACCGGCAATAAGAAATTTATTTCCTTCAAAGACGGTGTCTCGGTGTTGATTGACGCACTGGAACGGAGCCTGACAGAAGCAGGCGCAAAGATCTCCAAGGGCGTTGCCGCTGAGAAGCTGGAGAGAACGCCTAACGGCTATCGATTGATGCTGGCGAACGGCGAACAGATGGAAGCGGATTTTGTTGTAATAAGCACGCTGGGATCAAGCGCGAAGGAGCTGCTGGAAGATCCGCGGCTTCACGAGGATTTTGACCAATTGTATACGAAGTCGCTCATTAGCGTGTATCTGGCCTATGATATTCGAGATGAAGAGCTTCCTTACGACGGCACGGGATTCATTACGGCCAAGGGGACGAAGCTGAAGTGTGACGCATGCACCTGGACGAGCCGGAAATGGGAGCACACCTCCGAGAATAATCGGCTATTGATGCGTTTATTCTACAAAAGCTCCAATCCGTATTATGACCAATTAATCCGATTGTCGGACGAAGAATTGAAGCATGTCGGGATGGAGGATATCCGTCAGAGCTTAGGTTTAGAGGCTGAACCCGTGTCCTGCGAAGTTACCAAATGGCATGAGAATATGCCGAACTATCATCTGAAGCACAGGCAGGTCGTGGAGTCGCTGGAGCTCGCAATGGAAGACCTTTATCCTAACGTGATGCTTGCCGGCTGCTCATATTATGGTGTGGGGATCCCGGACTGCATCGCGAACGGCGAGAAGACGGCAGGTATGATTATGGAAAGGATACTCAAATGACCATCTATATCGCTTTGCTTCGAGGAATCAACGTCGGCGGACACAATAAAATCAAAATGGCCGATTTAAGAAAAATGCTTGAAGGCATGGGCCTAGCCCGCGTGCAAACATACATTCAGAGCGGAAACGTGCTCTTCGAATCTGCGGATTCCAAGGAAACGCTGCAGGTCCAAATGGAGCAAGGAATACAAGAAGCGTTCGGCTTCCAGATAACCGTGATACTCAGAACCTCGCAGGAAATCGAGGGCATCGTCCGGCATTGTCCTTTTTCGGAAGAAACGATACGTGCGGCGGAGGCAGCATCGGAGTTTGAGAGTCTTTATGTTGCCATGCTGCCGGAAGCACCGACTCCCGATGACGTTGAGAGATTGAGGCTCTACGTGAACGATAAAGAAACTTTTGAAGCGATCGGAGAAGAAATCTATTTGCTGTTTAAGGAAAGCGTTCGGAATTCCAAGCTGGCGGCGCAAATGGCAAAGTTCGGCGTACCGATGACGATGCGGAATTGGAAAACCATGAACAAGCTGGTAGAGCTGTCCCGAACGATGCAAAATGAACAGCCGCTATAGTGGATTCAAGGTGACGGAGGAGGCATAGGCGGCATCCGATTTCGAAGGAAATTTGGGCCGGCGTGTTTCACTTCCCGTGGACCGGGTAAATATAGAACAAGTGGGAAGTGGTATTGTCAATCGACGGACGGAAGAACATCATGTCATTCCGAAAGGCAGTTGATTCGCCATGAACACTCGCAAAAGGAGAAGGAGAGCGAAGTTTCTTCGATTCTTTTCAGGTAAGGCACCCTAGCAATTGGAAAATTGCTGCATAATGAATAATAAAATCGCTTCCCACTGATAAGGATCCTGCGATATCATTCGCGGGGTCTTTTTTTTGTGCGGATTAAGCAATAGTTACAGTATGTAAGATACGCCGGAGCGGGAGTTGTTGCTCAAAGATGTATTGAAAATAAGTCGTTCATAGTGCTGAAGTATCGAACAATAGAGGTTGTTGGATCCCGAAATATGTACCTTGAGAAACGGATGAGCCATATGCCATGGACAGAAAGACGCGGCGTTAAGTTGTCCTATTGTACTAGAGGTTCAGCGAATATCGGGACCTTTATATCATTTATCAAATTTTACATAAAGTGGTTTAAAAAACGATCGGAATATGCAATTATTGATCTTGGGAGGTGAAGAGGAAAAGGACCCCTCAAGGGGAAAAGCCTAAGTTGAAATCGCGAGGGATTTTATGTTGAAAACGCTTTAATTATAATTTGGAGATCCCATGGAGACCTGGAGAATTGGGAAACTGAATTGATTGCTCAAAAAATCATTTCTAGGAGGTTTTCCATGTCTAAGATCGTCCTTAAACGATGTATTTCCTGTTTCTTGATTCTTTGTATCGTTATGTCTGCCTCGTTTACTGCTCTCGCAGGACAAGCTTCCGCCCAGACACCCACTGCGCTTAACCCAGTGCCCGAGCTGCTGATCACCGAGCTTGTGCCTGATTCCACGAACGTAGGAACCGCCGACGGTTACGAATTTATCGAGGTTTACAACAATTCCGATCAAGCCATCGATTTCAGCAATTATAAGATACGCTACCGTTACTTGGAGAGCGACACCCTGTGGGCTCATGTACCCGACGAGGTGACCATTCCATCCGGAGGCACGCTGGTCTTCTGGATCATAAACGGTCAGAACAGCAAATCCACGATTGCTGATTTTAATCATAATTACGGTACCAACCTGAACGAAAACACCGATGTCGTCAAAATATTCTCAGGCGGCATGTCCAATTCGCGCATGCGGGAGCTCGTGGTCGTAACGAACACCGGCCGCCCGGTCGTGTCCGCGTTTTACAACGACGGTGAAGTTCATAACGGTCCCGATCAGGGTATCTTCTATAAATATCCCGAAGACGGAAGTCTAAAAATGCAGCGGATCTCCCAGCTGGAGCATAAGGCTACGCCGGGTTCGCTCGCGCATTCGGAAGTGCCCGCGGAGCCGGTACATATCGACGTGACCAAGGAGCCGTCCGTTGTCAATCGGACGACCACCACGAACGTGGAGCCGGGAGACAATCTGGAAATCGCCGCAGAAGCGCACGATGACCGAATGGTGACATCGCTCGCGTTATCGTATCGTGTCGACGGACAGAACGATTACAAGGTCGTACAGCTTCAGGAAGGACAGCAAGGCTATCATCATACGATACCTTATCTGGAGCTGCTGGGACATGCCAAGCTGGAGTATTTCTTCACGGTGTCCAACACGTTTAAGAAAGTGGAGAGCCCTAAATATGAGGTTGATCTCACGGGCAGCGGTGCAAGCGCGAGCCTGAACGTTAAAGATCAACAAACGGTTACGGGCATCACGTATATTCGGGGTGCAGCTGATGGGGCTGGGCCTTCCGATTTGGAGCTTCAAGTGGACGGAACGCCGGTTCAAGGCACTCCCGCCATGGAGCATTCCGCCTATTTTATATTTGAAGGCGACGGCATTGACGATGGAATCAACACGGTAACCATCGGCAAGGAGGTTCTTTTCGAGACGGAGGCGAACATTGACGGTTATCAAACCATCGTGGTCCCGATCGAACCGCAGTGGCTGACAAGCGGATCGAACGAAATTACCCTTCGGGCCGGCGATAACGAGAAGACCTATTTCGATGACGACAAGCCGACGGGCAATATGGATGATTTCAATGCGCGCAACGTGCGGCTGCTCCTGGGCGACGGAACGGAAATCCGGGATCCGCAATACAGCGATCCCGCACGGATCCATGACCTGGGCGACGATGGACGTTTCCTGCCTTTCGTAACTTTTCAATTCGACATTCCTGCCGAAAAAGTAAATGCATTGTCCTACGCATGGGATACCTCGGCCGTCTCTGACGGAACGCATTCCATTCAATTGAAGGTCAATGGTCAGTCTGAAGCAGCTGCCGATGTTCAGGTAGATAACCACGGACCGGAAATTAGCGAAACCGTTGAAGAGGGCAAGAGTTACAAGGGCGGCATCCCGATCGATGTGACCGCCACGGATCGCGTATCGGGCGTGGACCGGGTCGAGGTTACGCTCGATGGACGCGCCATCCAGCTGCCGTACAATACTTCCTCGGCTGAGCTTGAACCAGGCGATCATAAGCTGGAAATTCGAGCAGTGGACAAGATCGGCAACCGCTCGGAACGAACCGTGACGTTTAACACGGCTCAGGAGCATCCGAATAAACCTGTGTTGGTGTCGCCGGCAGATAAGGAGAGCGGCACCGGGCTGTCGCCGGAGCTGAAGGTTCAAGTCAGCGATCCATCGGATGACGAGCTCGAGGTCTCCTTCCATCAGGCTTATTCGTATCATGCTTTAAGCGGGGATCGGGTGAAATTGTCCAAGAACGCTTCGGACGAAGAACCGCCAAAGGATAGATTCCCTGCGGGCGAAACTGTGCTGACCGAAGAGGAATTGAAGCGGGTATCCGAATCCAACGATGAATATGTCACCGTAGATTCAACGTCTCAATTCCCATACATCCGGTTCGAGGCAGAGCTGGAGCATGCCGTCGAGCCCGGCGACAGCGTCGAAGTCGCTTGGGAAGGACACACGGTGTCCGGCCGCAAGGTCACGATGTATGCGTGGAACCACAAGCTGAGCAAATGGACGGAAATAACCAAGCATATTGCCCAGTCTGAAGATGATTTTACGCTTCGAGGCGAACTGACGGCAGCGGACTATGTACAGAACAACAAAGTCGATGTGATCGTACAGGATGAAATTCCTTCCCGAGGGGATTATGATTACACCTTTGTATGGGTATCCGATACGCAGTTCTTGACGGAGCTCTATCCGCATATTCAGCAAAAGCAGTTCGAATGGATCGTTGATTCCATCGATGAGATGAACATCAAATATTTGTTCCATACCGGTGATATCGTGAATGATCCAACAGCCGAATACCAATGGAAACGTGCCGATGCTTACATGAACATGCTGGAGGATGCCAAGCTGCCGCACGGCGTGCTTGCCGGGAATCATGACGTGGGCAGCTACGATTGGGATTACACGACCTACGGTCAATATTTCGGGGAAGACCGTTATAAGGATCAGCCCTATTACGGAGGCTCCTACAAGAACAACCGGGGACATTACGATCTGGTCTCCGTCGAAGGCAACGACTTCATCATGATGTATATGGGATGGGGCGTCGAAGACGAGGATATCAAGTGGATGAACGAGGTTCTGACTGAATATCCGGATCGTATCGCATTCCTGAATTTCCATGATTACATGCTCGCGAACGGAACGCGTTCCGGCGTAGGCAACAAGTTGTACAAGGAAGTAGTCGTCCCTAATCCGAACGTGGTTGCCGTATTGAGCGGCCATTACACGGGAGCCAGCCTGCTTAAGAACGAATTGGACGATGACGGTGACGGCAATACGGACCGAACCGTGTATCAGATGCTGGCGGACTATCAAGGACATGCGGACGGCGGCAGCGGATATTTGAGACTGCTGCATTTTGATAAGGAAAGCAATCAGATTTACGTGAATACGTACTCTCCTTATTTGGATAAGTACAATTATTATACGAATCCGGGCGTGGATGAATTTACGATGAACCTGGATCTTGAGCCGAAACTGAAGCGGGTAGCCACCGATTCGATTCAGGTGAATCATCTGAGAGGAGAGGCCATCGGTACGCCGCAAAAGGCAGCGAGCGGCACGGAGGTTACTCAGCCGTGGGCAGGACTGTTATCCAATGGAACCTATTCCTGGTATGCCGTCGCCCAAGATGAATTCGGGGGAAGAACGGTATCGGACGTATGGACATTCACAACGGATGAAGGGGATCTCGCGGCCCCAACTAATCTGAAAGCACTTCAGGTCACGTCGTCCTCGGTTCAAATCGGTTGGGACCCTGTGAACCGTCCGGACCAGCAAGTCGTGAGCTATCATGTGTATCAGGACGGACAGCAAGTGGCTACCGTTACGGACAGCGTATACGAAGCGACAGGGCTTACGCCGGATACCCCGTACGAATTCAAAGTAACCGCCTCGGATCAGCATGGAGCGGAATCGCCACCAAGCGAGATCTTAACGGTGATCACGAGCGCTGTAGACGTACCGGGTGCGCCGGTATGGACGCCCGGGGAGCTGGAATTTTCGGAGATCACATCGAGCCGTGTAACCATGAGCTGGCCGGAGGCGGCTGCAAGCGATGGCGTGGAAGGATATCGCGTATATTTGAAAGGCCGGGAGGAACCGGTGGTGACCGTGACCAGCGATGTGTATTCGCATACCGCAGCCGGGCTTACGCCGGATACGCGTTATCATTTTACCGTCAAAGCTTATAACGCTGCCGGCGAGAGCGTGGGACTCCATAACTCGGTCACGACTTCGGCTGCAGGAGTGGACAAGAGCGAGTTAATCGGATTAATCGCCTCGGCGCAGCAAAGGCTCGACGAAACACGGGAAGGCTCATCGCCAGGGCAGTATCCGGCAGGCGCAAGGTCAGCGCTCCGTGACGCGATTGCAAACGCCAGCGCCATAGCGCAGCAGGATCATGCAACTGCGAAGGATGTCAAGGACGCAATGACCGCACTGCAAGCCGCGATCCGCGCCTATAACGCTTCGGTGATCCCTTCATCCGAGAATCCTCCGTCATCGGGATCGGAATCCTCTGGCGGTGGAGTCCCCTTGTCCGGAAACAATCAATTAAAAGCGCTGGAAGTCATCATTGGCGGCGTAGCGGCTGCATTAACCCCTGCGTTCAACGAAAGCACGACGGAGTACCGGCTTGAAACGGATGCGGAATCCGTGCAGCTCCGCGTTGGGGCTGCGCATGGCAAGGCCGCTGTCCTTCTGGAAGGAGAGGTTTTGAAGAATGATCAGGTCATCAAGCTGAAGGAAGGGGATAACGTCCTGAAGCTGGTGGTTCGGGCCGAGAACGGTGCGACCAAAACCTATCAATTAACCATACACCGTAAGGCGAAAGCAGGGACAGAAGAACCGAAGCCGGAACCCCAGCCGGTGCTGTTAACCGACATCGGCGGACATTGGGCTTCATCCGCGATTGAGCAGGCGGTTTCGCTCGGCATCGTTGGCGGCTATCCGGATCAGACCTTCAAACCGGACCGTCAGGTCACGCGTGCCGAATTTATGGTGATGATGGCAAAAGCACTGAAAGGTCAAGCGGGATCTGAGAAACTGAACTTCAAAGACAGCTCCTCCATCGGATCCTGGGCGCTTGAAGCGATTCAATGGGCCGTATCCGAAGGCATCGTGAAAGGATATCAAGACGGGACATTCAAACCGAACGAATCCGTTAACCGTGCGGAAATGGCGGTGATGATCGTACGCTACCTAGGCCTTACCCAGCCAGGTGCCGGAACGGACTTCCGCGATCAGCAGAATATTCCGGCTTGGGCAGAGAAGGAAATCGCAGCCGCGGGCGAGGCCGGCATCGTGAACGGACGTTCGGGTAACCGGTTTGCACCTCAGGAATCTGCGACCCGTGCGGAAGCGGTCATGATGATACTTCGAATGCTGGAGCATGCAGAGTAAAGTAACCATACGAATGTAGAACATAGAAAAAGGCGGACATGGAGCAATTGCTCCAGTGTCCGCCTTTTTTACAGTTGTAGGCTTAAAGGGTTGCCCCTGGTCATATGACGCCAAACGGCACGCTAAGGCGCCCCAATTTACCCAAACGAACTTTAGACCCACCGTCCACCGCGGAATACGGGTTCAATCGTACCGTCCGCCAGCACGCCGTCAATGTCCAGTTCAGCGGAACCGATCATGAAATCGACATGCGTCAGACTGACATTGGCTCCGCGAGCCAGCAGTTCTTCCTTGCTCATCTTGGTGCCGCCTTCGATATTCACGGGATAGGCGCTTCCCAGCGCAAAGTGGCAGGAGGCGTTCTCATCGATGCCGGTGTTATAGAAGACGCGGTTTAGCTGCGAGATCGGCGAATCATGCGGCACGAGTGCCATCTCTCCAAGATACGAGGCGCCCTCGTCCGTTTCCAGCAGCGTCGTGAGATGCTCCCGTCCGGATTCGGCTTCATATGCAATAACCTTGCCGTCCTTGAACGTGAGCTTTATGCCTTCCACCAGGCGGCCGTTCAGATTCAGCGGAAGGGTACTGGATACGGTCCCGTTCACGCCCGTGCGATGAGGCATTGTATAGATTTCTTCGGTGGGCATATTCGCTACGAAATACACCCCGGCCTCATTCTCGTCACCGCCGCCGAGCCAAAGGTAACCTTCCGGCATGTCGACGCGCAGATCCGTTCCCGGCGCACGATAGTGGAAACTCTTGTAGCGTTTGGCATTCATGTGGTTCTGGCGCAGCTTCAGTCCGGCGATATGATCCCGCCACGCGGCTACCGGATCTTCGCTGCCTACCCGATTCATCAGGAATACGGCATCCCACATCGCTTGGATGCGCTCTTCTTCGGGGAGGTCCGGGAATACTTTATTGGCCCAGGCTCGGGTAGGCGCCTTAATGAGCGACCAGCTGATCTTATTGTTGCGGACGTATACCTGATATTTTTCGTTAGCCATGGCAGCAGCCTTAACGGCTGTAGATACTTTTACCGAATCAATGCCGCGGAACAGCTCGGGATCCGGAACCTTAATGCGCAGAATGGCTCCTCCGCCTTCAGCGAGCTGCTGCATGGCGTCGGCCTGCCACTGCGGATAATAATGGAAGGAGTCTTCCGGTGCCTTCTCATAGCGAATTCGGGTGATTTTTTCGTCTTCCCAGTCGACTTGCACATATTTGGCGCCTGCATCATATGCTTTGGCCACGATGCGGCGTGTCAACTCTACGGTCTCGATTGGAGCATTGATGATCAGCACTTGGCCCGGTTGAACGTTTACGCCAACCTTCACGACCAGCTCCGCGTATTTCTCCAGATTTTTCTCGAAATTGTCCATATGTAGATATCCTCCATTTCAGATGTACACTTCATTCTATCACGTTGCGGAGGGCTGCTGCTGACTCTTCTTTTTGCCAAGGGTCCGGGAGATTTGCCTTTCCAGCAGGTGTTTCAATTCATGGAGCGCTGCAATCTGACTGTCCACGCTGCTTAATTTGTCCTCATAAAAGGAGAGCATTTCTTCGCAATATTCATAATCGTCCGGCGAAGCGACTTCACCGCGAAACAATACGCGAATTTGATCCGTGGTCAAGCCCAGCTTTAAGTACAATTGGATCATTTTGACCCGTTCGATGGCGGACGCGTTAAAATGGCGGTAATCATTATCGAGTCTGTCGGCTTCCAGCAGGCCTTTTTGTTCATAATGCCGGATCGAGCGTGCGCTGACCTGGCTGCGCTGCGATAATTCACTGATCTTCATATCACATGACCTCCTTGGCATGAGCTAAGATAAACCGATTATACGCTACCCTGCATGCGAACATAAAGCCATTAGGCTGCTTGAATAAGAGCGTTTGATAAAAAATAACGGAATCGGGGACAAAAGTGTGACAGTCACCTGTCATACTTTTCGATTTACAATGACTGCAGTACTAAGGAAACCTACTTAGAAGGAGTGTATGAGAACTTGAAGACACAAACAGCCAACAACAACAAACTGCCTATCGTGCTTGCCGGCCTGCTGCTCGGCATCTTGATGGCCTCCATGGACAATACGATCGTAGCAACCGCCATGGGAAACATCGTCGGGGAGCTCGGAGGACTTGATCATTTCGTATGGGTGACCTCCGCGTATATGGTTGCCGAGCTTGCGGGGATGCCGATCTTCGGCAAACTGTCCGATATGTATGGGCGCAAAAAATTCTTTGTGTTCGGGATGATTGTATTCATGCTGGGCTCCGTGCTGTGCGGTACGGCAAGCTCCATCACGGAACTGGCGCTGTATCGGGCCGTGCAAGGCGTAGGGGGCGGTGCGCTCATCCCGATTGCATTCGCGATCATGTTCGACACCGTGCCGCTGGAGAAGCGCGGAAAGCTCACCGGTTTGTTCGGAGCCGTCTTTGGATTATCCAGCATTTTCGGGCCGCTCGCAGGCGCTTATATTACGGATCATATTACCTGGCAATGGATATTCTATATTAATTTGCCGATCGGCATCGTGGCCTTCCTGATGGTGACGGTATTCTATAAGGAATCGCATGAACGTTCCAAACAGCCGATTGATTGGAAGGGAGCAACCACGCTCCTTGCGGGCGTGATCTGTTTCATGTTCGCGCTTGAGCTTGGAGGGAAGCAATGGGCATGGGATTCCTGGTTCATCCTGGCTTTGTTTGGTGCTGCCGCCGTTATGCTTGTGCTCTTCGTGCTTGCCGAGAGAAGGGCGGAGGAGCCGATCATCTCGTTTCATTTATTCAAGAATAAACTCTATACCTCAAGCGTGCTGTGCGGCTTGTTTAGCGGAGGATCCTTCATCGTGGCTTCCGTTTACATTCCGATTTTCATACAAGGCGTGCTCGGCGGAAGCGCAACGAACTCGGGGCTGGTCCTGCTGCCGATGATGGTGGGCTCGGTCGTCACGGCGACGGTCAGCGGTTTTCTGATGAGTAAAATCTCGTATCGAAGCATCATGATCCCGACGCTGATCCTGTTTACGGGAGGGATGGTGCTCGCTTCGACGTTAACCGCGGAATCCAGCAGGTTCATCGTTACCCTGTACATGGTTCTGATCGGGCTTGGCATCGGCGGATCGTTCTCCGTGCTGGGAACGGCGGTCATGCATGGCTTATCCTATAAACAGCGCGGGATGGCGAGCTCGACCTTCAATTTCACGCGGTCGCTTGGAATGACCATTGGCATTACGGTGTTCGGGTTGATACAGAGCCGATCCTTCACCGGTTCCTTAACATCGGGATCGGACGTGATGAACACCGGTGGGCTTCCTGAAGGATTCGATCTTAAGGATCCTCACATCTTATTGGCACCGGAGACGAGATCATGGATTCCGTCCGACCTGCTCAAGCCGATCTCGGACACGCTCGCTTCCTCCATCGCGGCTACGTTTGCCTGGGCTATCGTTCCTGCAGCGTTAGCGCTTCTGGCAGCAACTTTAATGGGACGCAAAAAGCTGGATGAAACGGCAGAACTGAAAAGGGAGGAGACAGCCGATTCAGCAGAAGAGGCAGGGACGAAAGAAAATGAACAGCTGGTCATGGTGCCGTAGCGCGTACGTCTTGGACCGGAATATAGAAAGGAGCTGCCTGTCAGGCATAACACCTGGAGGCAGCTCCTTTGCCGTTAACTCTTAATCGCGCCTGCGGCGATATCGGAAATGAATTGCTTGCTGATGAACAAGAACATGACGATCAGCGGGATGACCGCGAGCAGCGTGCCGGCAATGACCATCGAATAGTCGGTGGTATATATTCCGTTTAATGATGATAACGCAACCTGCAAGGTGAACTTGTTCTCATCATTTAGAATGATGAGCGGCCACAGATAGTCGTTCCATACCCCGATGAACGTGAAGGCTGCCAAGAACGATAAAGCGGGCCGCAGAATCGGCAGCGATATGTTCCAATAGAGGCGGAAGAAACCGCAGCCGTCGATTTTACCGGCATCGAGAAGCTCCGAAGGTACCGATTCCTGTGCATACTGCCTGATCCAGAAGATTCCGAAGGCGTTGACCATTCCCGGAATGATCAGGGCCTTGTAGGTGCCCACCCATCCGAATTCTGCCATAATGACAAACGAAGGCACCAAGGATAATTGTGCGGGCGCCATCATGGTGGCAAGCAGCAGGACAAACAGCCATTTTTTGCCCGGGAACTGGAATTTGGCGAACGTGAATCCGGCCAGGGAATCGAAGAATAAGACCAGCAGCGTACAAGCGGAAGCGACGAACAGGGTATTCCAGAAGGCGCCGAAGAAGTCGATGCTGCTCAGAACCCTCGACACGTTATCAAGCAAGTGCGGACCGAACCATAGTTTCGGAGGAAAGCTGTAGATATCCGAAGTGGTGCGCGTCGCCATCACAAGCAGCCAGTAGAAGGGAAAAATGGATAAGATCAATCCGGCGATCAACCCGGTGTGCAGCAGAATGGATTTCCATTTGAACATACGATTCACCCCCATTTTCAGTCATTGGAAGGACTGCCCTGCACCATTTTCCAGTTCACGATGGAAAAGAGGGCGATGAGCAGGAACATGCCCCAGCCGACGGCAGCGCCATATCCGAAATAGTTGTTCACGAAGGCTTCGCGGTACAGGTAGAGGACGATGGTCATCCCGCCGCCGCTTACGCCGCCGTCATTGCCGACCAGCACTTGCGGCTCGGTGAAGATCTGCATGCCGCCGATGGTTGACGTAATGACCGTAAAGAGAATGATGGGCCTTAGATTGGGAATGGTGATTCTGAAAAAGGATTGAATGCCGGTGGCTCCGTCGATCTTGGCTGCCTCGTACAGAACCGTCGGGATGCTCTGCAGCCCGGCAAGATAGATGATGGCGTTATATCCCGCCCATCTCCATATAACCATGACCGAAATGGCTAGCTGAATGCCCCACGTCTTATTCAACCATTCGACGGAGTTGAGGCCGAGCAAGGACAACATATAGTTGAGGAGACCGTAGTTGTTCGAGAAGACCGTGCCGAACACGATGGCAACCGCAACAAGCGAGGTGACGTTGGGCAGGAAATAACCGATGCGAAAGAAGGTGCGGAAACGGACGAACGATGCATTTAGCAGGAAAGCCACGACCAGCGCGATGAACAGCATCGGTATCGTGGAGTAAATCCAGATCAGCAGTGTATTGCCGACGGCTCTCCAAAATTCCGGATCGGTCAGCATGAATTGATAGTTATTGAGACCGTTATAGGTCATCTCGCCGATGCCGTCCCATTTTTGAAAGGACAGGAACATGGAAAAGGCGATCGGGAACAGCCCGAAGATGGCAAATAGAATGTAAAAAGGGGATATCGCCAAATATTCTTTGCGGTGCTTCCAGATCTGTGCAGACAGTCGGTCTTGGGATTTCGGATGCTTGGGAACAGGCTTCTGTTCCACGGGCGTGCGATTCAGCATTGGATTATCCATCGTACTGTACCTCCTGTAGCGGTTGGTATTTAAGTACTCCTAACAATCGGAAAGCCATACCTCGCAAAACAAGAACCTTGGTCAGCGCAGCAGTTCTTTTTTGACCCTGGCCAGCGCGTCGGCCCAGGCTTTATCGGGATTTTTGCCCTGAAGGGCAACCGAGGACAGCTCTCGATTGACAATGCCGTTGACATTCGCGAACTTCCCGCCGAAATAAGCCGGCTTAACGTTTCGTGCAGATTCCGAGAACACCTCGCCGGTCGCCTGATTTCCGAAAAATTCTTCGGGTTCCTTCATGACGGGTGCATCCAGCGCGTCCTTGGCGGAAGGGAAGAGGTTGATCTTCTTAAAGGACTGAACCTGATTTTCCGGGTTCTGAATGTATTTCATGACATCAAATGCTTCCTGCGGATATTTACTTGTCTTCATAATGGCAAGGAAGGAACCGCCGTTGTTGCCGTCACCGCCAGGTGCACGGGCTACCCTCCATTTGCCGGTGGTGTCCGGCGCCGCCTGCATGAGTATTTCCTTCATCCAGACCGCACCGACAAAGGAAGCGACCCGCCCGTTGTTCATGGCGGCATTCCACTCTGAGGAAGAAGTGTTGACGTTGGCGCTCAGCTTCATTTGGGAGGCCTTTACCGCCGTATTCCAGGCCGTTTTCATCGAGGATTCCGCAGACTCGCCGATGAACGTTCCATCCTCGGCAAAATAGATGCGATCGGATTGGGCATTGATTTGGGTATAAATGTTCGTGATGTTATCGAGCATTTTCACTTTTTGATCAAAATGCTCCTGCAGCTTCTGTCCCGCCTCGAAATATTGAACCCAGGAGCCGAGCTGCTCGTGGACATCTTCCGGTTCGGTCGGAAGTCCGGCTTCCTCGAACAAATCCGCTCTGTAGTATAAAGCCGTTGGCCCCGTATCGATCGGCAGGGCGATCATGGCGCCTTCCGGCGTAACGCCGAGCTTCCATTTCCAATCCAGGAAATCCGGTTCGATTTCTTTGGCGCCAAGCTCATACAGATCGTAGAAGCGATCCGAACTCGTAAACAGCTCCGCCACCCAGTCGTTAAATGCGACGATGTCCGGCCCTCCGGAGCCGGCGGCCAGCGTTGTTTTTAATTTCGATTTGAAGTCGCCTCCGATTTTTTGCGCGTCGATGCGGATACCCGGAAACTCCTTTTCAACAGACTTAATCAGCTCATCGTCCAGGCTTCGGTTCCAATACCAAAGTGTAAGCGTTTTCGTTTTTTCGGTTGAAGCATTTCCCGTACAACCGCTGATGATCAAGACAAGAATCAGTAACCCTAAGCTAACCATCCTGCGTGTATTCACTATCGTCAGCCTCCTAACGTGGTGAAGTCGGTGATGCTTAAATCTTATTCAGTTACCAAGCTTGCGTGAGTAAAAATATATGATTACCTTAATACAATAGACTAAAAATTAAAACATCCAAAATAAGGATTTGGCACGTTCCGGCGTATAATTGCCTCCTTCCAATGCACGTTATGTACTGCCGATGTAGTTGAAACAAGCATCGCGTGCCCGAACGCTTCCGGACGGCAATGCATGGAACGGCAAAACCTCCTTCCTTTGACTTTCTTATAGAATAGCTTCAAACTATTTTCATTATAAGTTAATATTGTATGGAAAATGAAGTGCTGGATTGGTAAATCCAAAGACCTGATTTTGGAGCACGGCGTGAATCGCTGAACCGGTTCATCCTTGGCTAAAAAGAGACATAGGATGAATATACGAAAAGCAACTCCGCCATAACCATAGCAAACCGAAATAAACAAAGTTTGGAGGCCGGCTGATGGCGCAATTTGCATTAATCTCCGACATACACGGAAATATCCCTGCACTGGAGGCGGTTCTTAGGGATATCCAACGCCGCGGAATAGAAACCATCTATTGCCTGGGCGACTTGATCGGCAAGGGCCCGCACGGCGATGTGGCGGTGGATATGGTACGAACCCATTGCCAGCAGGTCATTAAGGGGAATTGGGACGACTTTATTGGCAATGAGACCGATGATCCGTCGCTGCTATGGCATCAGCATAGACTCGGAAGCGAGAGGCTGCAATATCTTGCCGGCCTCCCTTATGTCATAGAATTCATGATGAGCGGTAAATGGGTCCGGCTGTTTCATGCTTCGCCGCGAAGCGTGTACGAACGGATCCAGCCCTGGGATGACCAGGAGAAGCGGGCTACCTTGTTTCACAGCTCCCCGCTGTGCGGCAGCCCGAGAATTGCGGACGTCGCCGGTTACGGCGATATCCATAATGCCTATCACCAGCATCTGGACGGGAGAACGCTGTTTAATACCGGCAGCGTCGGCAATCCACTTGAATTGCCCGAGGCGTCTTACGTCGTTCTGGAGGGAGTCTATGGAAGCGAAGATCCCGCGCCGTTAAACATTCAATGCATCCGTGTGCCGTATCCGATCGAACAAGCCGTGCAGGATGCGTTGGAGTCCGGCATGCCCCACCCTGAATCGTATATTCTCGAGATTCGAACAGGGCGGTATCAAGCGCGAAAAGACTAACGGCATCGGAGACAAAAGGGATAAGCGAACGCCGGAGGCGATCTTTAAGTCCGCATTGCGCGCGTTCGTCTACTCCTGGGTGATAGCAAATTTCGAAGAACCGGCTAAGCCGGCTCTTTTTTATTTTAACGGCAGCATAATATAACAATATGTTCCATTTAAGGAGGAGGATGATGGATTAAATAGGAATGGGTGTTCTTAAATAGGTCTTTAGAAGGGTAGGGAGCAGGGCGAAGATTCGATATGATTAAACGTAATGGATATTATTGCTGTTTATTGAACGCAGCGATTTGATTTAGGAGGGTATGAGTTTGGTCGAGATTACAGAGACATGGATCGATTCGCAGGCACCGAATAGCGCCGCCATTAAGAACGGGCAAGGTCTGGTAAAAAAAGGACGTTTCCTCAAGCTGCATCATTCCGAGGATCAAGCCGTGTTGTTCGGCACCTGTGCCGGCAGCGGAAGTTCCGATTACCAGCCGTCTGCCGATTTTGCGGTGCCGGAGAAGCCGGTCATGCGGTGCACCTGCCCGAGCCGGCAGTTTCCGTGCAAACATGTGCTTGGACTGCTATATGCTTATGCAGGCGGAGCGTCGTTCACCCCCGCCGAGGTGCCGGAGGATTTGGCCGCCAAGCGGGAGAAGGCGGAGAAGCGGGAAGAGCGCAAGCTCAAAGAAGCAGCCGAAGGAGCAGCACCCAAACCGAAGAAGGTTAACAAATCGGCGTTAAAAAAGAAACTCCAAGCGCAGCTGGAAGGCTTGGACGTATTGGAAAAGCTTATACACTCGTTGATCCGGAACGGTCTCGGGACATTGGACAAAAAAGAACATAAGCGGATCCAGGAGCATGTGAAGCAGATGGGCAATTATTACTTATCGGGTGCTCAGACGGAACTCCGCCGCCTGGCGCTGGTTCTGTCATCCGAAGACCAGGAGAAAGCTTATACATATGCGGTGGGGCAGCTTGCCGTCATGAACGCAATGATCAAGAAGGGCAAACAGTTCCTGACCACAAAACTTGAGGATCCGGATATGAGGCTGGACCACGAGTCGACGATAGAGGAATGGCTGGGGCATGCATGGCAGCTGACCGAGCTGCAGAGCTATGGGTTAGTGAACGAAGGAGCAGAGCTGGTGCAGCTTTCATTTCTGAGTTATGCCGACGATGCGCGGCTGGAGCATGTGGATACCGGATATTGGATCCAGAAGGACAGCGGCGAAATCCACCGAACGATCCAATACCGTCCTTATAAAGCCGCCAAGCTGATGCGGGAAGAAGACAGCTTCTTTGATAAAGCCCATGTCCCTGTACTGTATCGCTACCCGGGAGATATGAACCGGCGTGTTCGCTTTGAAGAAATGACCTCAAGTCCGGTAACGGAAGAGGATCTGGAATGGATTCGCAACCATGCGGCAGGTTCTTATGCTGAAGCCGTTAAAAAGGTGAAGAACCAGCTCAAGAATCCGCTTAGCGACAGCAACCCCGTCATGCTGCTGCATGTATCCGGGATCGGCCGGAACGCTGAAGGGCAATACGCCATTACGGATGAATCCGGGCAGTCGATCGGGCTGGCCGATGTGTATATGGAACCAACCGTGCCGATGCTGCGGTATTTGCCGGAGGAGAAGCTGAGCAGCGTATCCATGCTGGTTATGTTTGAGCACAACCTTGCGACGGGCCGTCTCTGGGCACAGCCGCTAAGCATCATTACGACGAACGAAATCATCCGGCTATTGTACTAAGCAGGGTAACGAAGGAGGAAAGCGAACATGAGTACGGCATTACTGCAGGAGCTTAACCAAGAGGTTAGGCGTTTATATATCGCCGGCAGCGAGCTCGCGGCAGGCGATTTCCGCCTGAAGCGGCTGCTGCCGCAGTTTCAACAACTGGGAGAACGCGCTCCCGTGTTCAAACGATTGGGCGAAGGAATCCTTGCCTTGATCGAGCCGGATTCCGGGAAGGAAAACCAGTCCGCACAGTTGCTTCAGGATTTAAACCAGCTGCTGAGCTCCGTGCTGCATACGCAAGGAACGACAGCACCCGAGGGAGAACTGTTTCAGGCAGACCATCATCCGGTTCCGCTGTCATCCCATTTATCCTACCGCAAGCTTTCAGCAGTACAGACCGCCCTGACCACGACGGGCAGCGGCCGTTACGAGATCATAGAAGAAGCGTGGAAGGAAGGGGTGTTCCAAGATTTCCGTCTGGTATACCTTGCAATCGAAGCGTTGAATGACCCCTACGTCGAGATTGGCGAGCTCGCGGCCAATGAGATACTGCCGGCGTACGGCCCGGAAATCGTTCCGTTTCTGATGGAAAGCTTTAATCCGGCGGGCGGAAAGCCGGAATCACGCAAGCTGAAGGTGATGGCGGCAGCAGGCGGGAAGGAAGCGCTGGAGCTGATCCGCCAAGCGGCCGAGATCGGCAGCGACGAGGTGCGGTGCATGGCGATCAAATTGCTTGCGCCGTACGAAGAGTTTGAAGCGGATCTGATGGAATGGAGCAGGAGCAAGAAGAAGGTCATCCGCGAGGCGGCCTACGGCGCGCTGGCCGAGAACGGTTCCGATCAAGCCGTGGGGCGGTTGTATGAAGCCGCTCAAGGAAAAGACAAAGAGCTGGTGAATCCTGCCTTAGGCAGATGCCGTTCCGCCCTGTTGACGGATTGGCTTGTACGAGACTTGTCGGCGGAGCTTCAATCGGTTTCCGAATCCCTGGGCGACAAGCAAAAGCTGGAGGAAAGCTGGATCAAGGTGAAACGCTGTTTGTGGGCCCTGCACGACAAACAAAATCCGGAGCTCGAGGAGCTGTACCGGAACGTGCTTCAGCAGTATGCCTTATACATCAAGTCTCTGGGATGGACCTATCTGATGAATGAAGCGGTCATCTACATGAATCGCGTGGATTCCGGGGAAGCCAGGGAACTGCTGCGCCAAAATGCGGAGAATGATTTAGAGCAATATAGACACAGCGGCTCTTATGTCCGCGAGGTATTCCAAAAAGCAACGCGCGTGCTGCCGCCTGAACGCGTATATGAACAATACAAGGACGTTCTGTTGCAAGGCTTCGCCTCGTCGCCGCTCAGCAACGCGGCCAAAGAGCGGAAAAAGCTTTTGGATACCCTATCTGATCTGGTAATCACCAGGCAGTATAAGCGTTATGAGGAAGTAATGCCGTTTGCGGGCAAGGAGAGCTACACGTATTACGTGGAGATGCTCCCGCAAGAGCAGCTGCTGGCGTGCTGGGATGACAGATGGCTGGAGCTGTTGATCGAGCAGGATGAGCTGGCGCTGGTCAGCGCGTTCGCCCGCCGGGGACATCGGAAAGCCGAATCGTATTTGCTGGCAAAGCTGCAGAATTCGCCGGAATTCCGCAACCGGTTTGCCAATCTGATTATTATGGGTCTTGTTCGTACCGGCATAAAGGATGAAGAGCTGTTTGAAGCTGTTGTGGCCGCTCTTGAGGATAAGCGCAATCAGGACTGCTACATGATCGAGCCTTTTACATTCTCGCAGCTGTGCCGGTTGCCTGCAGATTATCATGACCGCGTTCATGCGGTCCTGGGTAACTACAAGGACAACGCCGAGGATCAGCTTCGATATATCCTTCGCAAGATGAAAGAACAATAAATATTAAGGAGTGGAACCATGGGAGCAGGTCAAGAGCAATTGGAAGATATCATGCGTCAGCCCGCGGAAATACTGTTTCGTCATGAGCTGGAAGCGCTGCGCAAGGAGGATACCGGGAAAATTCCTGCCGGATGGCAGATGTCCCCTCAATCCGTACTCAAATTCATCGTTGGCGGCAAGGCCGGCAAGACGGAAATCACGCCTAAATATATCGGAAACCAACGACTGATCGAGATGGCGGTCGCTACCCTGGTAACCGACCGCGCCCTGTTATTGATCGGGGAACCGGGCACGGCCAAATCCTGGCTGTCCGAAAATCTGGCGGCAGCAATCTATGGAAATTCCGGATTGGTCGTACAGGGCACGGCTGGAACAAGCGAAGAACACGTGCGGTATTCCTGGAACTACGCCATGCTGCTTGCCCAAGGCCCTACCCCCGAAGCGCTGGTGCAGAGCCCGATCATGCGGGCGATGGAAGCGGGCGGGATCGCCCGGTTCGAAGAGATTTCCCGCTGCGCCTCGGAGGTACAGGATGCCCTCATCTCCATTTTGTCCGAAAAGACGATATCGGTGCCTGAACTCGGAAAAGAAATGAATGCCCGAAAAGGCTTCTCGATTATCGCTACAGCGAATACGAGAGACCGCGGGGTCAATGAGATGTCGACCGCGCTGAAGCGCCGTTTCAACATCATCGTGCTTCCGGCTCCTGCGGATCTGGAAACCGAAATCGAAATCGTGAAGAAACGGGTGTCGGAGATTGCTTCCTCTTACGATCTTCAGGCTACTGCTCCTGCAGATGAAGCACTGCTTAAGGTAGTTACCATCTTTCGCGAGCTGCGCAGCGGCATGACCCTGGATAAAAAGGAAAAGGTGAAGTCTCCTGCCGGGGTAATCTCGACGGCTGAAGCGATTTCGCTCCTGACCAACAGCATGGCGCTGGCAGCCAGCTTTGGCAGCGGGGAGCTCACCGACGAGGATTTGGCGGCAGGACTCCAAGGCGCGATCGTGAAGGATGATGATAAGGACCGGCTCGTGTGGAAGGAATATCTCGACAACGTGATGAAAAAGCGCGGTGCCGAGTGGCGGGGCTTATATCAAGCATGTAAGGAGATAAACAAGTGAATGCCGCCGGCATCCATGTTTTTGGCGTTCGGCACTTGTCACCCGCTGGTGCGAAGCATCTATTAGACTTTCTGGATGAGATTGATCCCACCGCCGTCCTCATTGAAGGACCGTCTGACGCGAGCGGGGAAATCCGGCATCTGGCCCATGCTACGACAAAGCCGCCGGTTGCCATATTGGCATTTACCGAAGAAGTGCCGGTACAAACCGTACTTTGGCCTTTTGCGGTATATTCTCCGGAATATCAGGCGATGAAATGGGCGCAGAAGCATGGAGCCTATGCCGCATTTATCGATCTGCCGTCGTCCTCTGCCGTATGCCTTCAGGAGCTCCGCCGCAGCCCGGTAGGCGGTTCTGGCGGGAAAGAGTCCGAAGACGGGAAGCCGGGAAGCGTTTCAGGTGCGGCAGAGCCGTCGGATGATAGCCTGCCGGCCGGAAAATCCGTATATGAGCGGATTGCCGAGCTTGCTGGCGAATACGATTACGATATGTACTGGGAGCGGAGTTATGAACATAATTTAAACGCGGGGTCTTACCGGCAATCCATAACGGCTTTTTCCGGGCAGATGCGAGAGCTTTCGGAGGAGAGAGAACGGGTTGCGGATGCAGTGGAGTACGCCTACAATGCCGTCCGGGAGTCTTACATGCGCCGTCAGATTGTTGAAGCGATTGCGGCGGGGCATGAGCCCGAACGCATTGTCGTCGTCTGCGGGGCATACCATGCCCCTGCCCTTAGCGATTTGTCAAACCCGATGAGCGACGAGGAATTAACTCAGCTGCCTTCCCGGGCAACCAAACTGACCCTGATGCCATACTCTTACTATAAACTGTCGTCTATTTCCGGCTACGGTGCCGGAAATGCGGCTCCCCATTATTTTGAAATGATGTGGGAACGGATGCTGAAGGGCGCGCTAGCGGAATTGCCGCACCAGTATTTATCCTTGGTGGCAGGCTCGATGAGAAAGAAAGGGACCCACCGGTCAACGGCAGAAGTGATCGAAGCCGTCCGGCTGGCGGAGTCGCTCGCCGTGCTCCATGGGGGCGGCATCCCCACCTTGCGGGATTTGCGGGATGCGGCCCAGACGCTGCTTGGGCGCGGTGAGCTTGCCGTCGTGGCAGAGGAGCTTGCCCGAACGGATATCGGTACGGCGCTCGGCGAGCTGGCCGAAGGCGTCAGCCAGACGCCGATCCAGGACGACCTGAACCGCCAGCTCAAAAGGTTGAAGCTGGAGAAATATAAATCGGTTGTGGCCAACGATTTAATTCTGGATTTGCGCGAAAACCGGAGGGTTGCTTCGAAAGAATCCGCCTTTCTGGATTTGAACCGTTCCTTCTTGTTTCACCGCTTGAAGCTGCTGGGGATTGACTTCGTCAGCGCGAGACCGAGCGGGCAGGAGCAGGCGGCGTGGGCGGAGCACTGGGTTGTGAAATGGACGCCCGAGGTTGAAATCCAGGTCGTGGAGTCCACGCTGCTGGGAGAGACGGTAGAAGTAGCTGCCGCTTATATGCTCCAACAGAAGCTGGCGGACTGCAGCTCGATTGCCGAAGCCTCTTCGCTTATCCGAATCGCCTATGAGTGCGGGATGATTCACCAGATGGAAGCAGGCAGGCAGACCCTGCAGAAGCTGGCTGTGGACAGCCGTGATGTCGTACAGATCGCGGCCGCTTCCCGGTCGTTATCCGTGATGATCCGTTATGGCGGGGTCCGGCGAATGGATACGGAGCCGTTAGTGCCGCTGCTTCAGCAGCTGTTTATGCGCGCTTGCTTGTTCCTGCTTGATGGCAGCCAGTGCAGCGATGAGGTGTCCAGCTCGATGATCACCGCTATGAATGAGCTGAACAGCGTTGCGATGGAGCATACCGAGCAGGTAGACGAGGAACTTTGGCTGCAAGAGCTTCGGCATTTGTCGGAAAGGGATGACCTCAATGCACGGCTGTCGGGGTATGCATGCGCGGTCTTAATGGAGCGGAACGCGATTTCCCCGCAGCAGTGCGCCGAAGAAGTTTCGCGCAGACTCTCCCCCGGCATTCCGGCCGATTTGGGGGCGGGATGGTTCGAGGGCTTATCGATGAGGAACCGTTATGCCCTGCTATCACGGTTAAGCTTGTGGGAGCAGCTGAATGAATACATCCTGTCCCTGGACGATGAGGAGTTCGCGCGCGCCCTTGTTTTTCTGCGCAGGGCGTTCAGCAGCTTCTCGTCAAAGGAAAAGACGATGATAGCCGAGCTGCTTGGCGAACTTTGGGGCGTGAACGCAGAGCAGGCTGCCGAGATTTTGACCGGTGACTTGAAGGAGGAAGAAGCAAAAATGCTGGACGAATTGAATGATTTTGATTTTGAGGATTTTTAGACTATGAGCAGTATGCAAGAATCCAACCAAGTATCGCGATGGCGGCTCATTCTGGGCCAGTCGGCAGAGCCTCAGCTAGCGGGCTTCAGTCCCGACGGGAGCATTCAGCTGTCGGAGGAAGAACGCATCATGGACCGCGCGCTTGCTGCAATATACGATAATACGGACGGCGGGACGGATGCAGGCAGCGCGCCCTCGGGACAGCGGGGAGCCGGACAGGGGAAGTCGGCCCCTCGGCTCGCGCAGTGGCTGGGTGACGTCCGCTCCTTTTTTCCGGAAGACGTGGTGTCCATCATCCAGAATGATGCCATGGAACGAAAAGGCTGGAAGCAGCTGCTTTTTGAGCCCGAGGTGCTGGCTACGGTCAAGCCGGATATACAGCTGGTCGGCACGCTGCTGTCCCTGAAGGGGAAAATCCCCGAGAAAACGAAGGACACGGCACGACAGCTGGTGAAGGCGGTTGTGGATGAGCTGGTTCAGCGCCTTCACGAGGATATCCGCCGGGCGGTGACCGGGGCCTTGAACCGCAGGCAGCATACGCCGCTCCCTTCGCTCAGCGGGATCGATTGGAAGCGGACGATACAGCGCAATCTGAAAAACTATGATGCGGACCGCAAACAGATCGTGCCGGAGCGTTTTTATTATTTTGACAGAGCCAAACGGAGCAAAGAATGGACCGTCATCGTGGATATCGACCAAAGCGGTTCCATGGCGGAATCCGTGATCTGGGCTTCGGTTGTAGGATCCATATTTGCCAGCATTCCCTCGCTGGACACCCGCGTGGTGGTTTTCGATACGGAAGTCGTTGATCTGACCGAGCAGTGTGCCCATGACCCGGTGGATATGCTGTTCGGGATCCAGCTCGGCGGCGGGACGGATATTCATAAATCGGTCGCTTATTGCGAGCAGTTTATCGAGGAGCCGAAAAAGACGCTGTTCATCATCATTTCAGACCTGTATGAAGGCGGCAATCAGGCCGGACTGATCCGGCGCATGCGCGAATTGCGGGAAGCGGGGGTCAAGACGATGTGTCTTCTCGCTTTATCCGACGAGGGTAAACCCTTCTATGACGAGCAGGTAGCCAAACAGCTGTCCCGGGACGGCACCCCTTGCTTCGCATGCACTCCTGCGCTTCTTCCGCAGCTGGTGGAGGGCGCCCTCAAAGGGCAGGATTTGGCGGAGCTCGCGAAGCGGATTGGCACCAAAGGGATATAAACACTGATCCAGGGCGGGGTGCTTTAAGCCGCAAATCCGGTTCGCTTGTTAGATGACCGACTAAAAAGACCTCACCGTGATCCCGTAAAGGATCATACGTGAGGTCTTCTGCATGTTATTATGATTGGTTATCGGTGTTTTGACCCGCGTTAGGCTGCTGCTGTTCAAACACCTCGGCTGCTTCTTCGGCAGAGAACTCGGTGTCAAATTCACCTGGAACCGGCATTTTGTTCAATTTCGTAGTCTGGACTTCCGCTTTTGTCGGTTCGTTGCCGTTACGGTTTTGTTCGCTCATAGTGGCACCTCCTTATGCTAGTACGACTTCTGTATTTTGCCAAGGATGCCTAAATTTTATGCAAAAAGGGCAGCAACAGCATCCGGCGGCATGTTCGGAACGAAGCTGACCGTTTCTCATGTTCATCGATGATAATAGAATTTCGTATTCAACGAATGCCTGTTTCTCTGCTATCATAGGGATAATCCTTTCAGGATAGACGGAGATCAGGTTAGTACATACAGAACGGAGGATGTACGATGAGCAAGTCCTATACGCTCTACCCCCTTGGGGATTCGGCCGTCCTCATTCAATTTGCGGACTTCGTGAGCGAGAAGGTGCATCGTCAGGTCACAGATATGACGAGGCGATTGGAACGGGAGCCATTTATGGGCTGGATCGAATGTATCCCGTCGTTTACGAGCATCGCGGTTTACTACGATTTTCATAAGATCGAAAAGCCTGACGGATTCGATACGGTATTTGCATATGTATGCTCGATGCTGGAACAGCGGATGGATGCGAACACGGCAGACGAGAACCGGAGGCCTTACGAGGTTGTCGATATTCCGGTTTGTTACGGAGGCGAATTCGGGCCCGATTTGGACGAGGTGGCCCGGAAGAATCATCTGTCGCCCTTGGATGTCGTCAAGATTCATTCCGGGCAGGATTACTTGATCTATGCCATCGGTTTCGCCCCCGGGTTTCCGTATGTAGGAGGAATCCCGGAGCAAATCGCAACCCAGAGGAGAAAGACGCCCAGACTGCGAATACCGGCTGGTTCCGTTGGAATCGCCGGGACGCAAACCGGCATCTATCCGATTGAAACGCCGGGCGGCTGGCAGATTATCGGCCGGACGCCGCTCGCATTGTTTCGTCCCGGCGCCGAGCCGCCAACGCTGTTGAAAAGCGGGCAGTATATTCGGTTCCGGCCCATTCAAGCCGAGGAATACGAGCGGTTAAGGGAAGTGAGACTATGAGCATGACCGTCATCAAGCCGGGTCTGCTGGCGACTCTTCAGGATTCAGGGAGACGGGGTTACGGCAGGTACGGTATCATTACGGCTGGAGCCATGGACGACTATGCCTATCGGCTTGCCAACCGACTTGTCGGCAATGAGGGTGAACACGCCGTTCTGGAGATCACATGGTCAGGATTGGCCGTTGAATTTCACGACAATTGTTGGATTGCCCTTACAGGCGGGGATTTATTGCCGCTAATCGATGGCGTAAAGGTGCCCATGTGGCGCTCGGTGCTGGTCAAAGCGGGGCGTGTGCTGAGCTTTCAACAGCCGGCAGCGGGGTGCCGCGCTTATATGTCCGTATCCGGCGGATTTGATGTCCCGCCGGTCATGGGCAGCCTCAGCACGTATTTAAGGGCAGGTATCGGCGGATATGAGGGAAGAGCACTCAAGCAAGGGGATACGCTGCATGCCCATCCTTCCCGGCTTCCGGTGGATTCGTCTGAACGAAACCTTCATGTTGACGATTCCGGCGGCTTTCTCACCGCGAAATGGTCCGTTTCTGCTTCAGGGTATGACTTCACCGGGCAAGATGCGGTGGTGCGCGTCCTGAACGGACGTCAATTCGATGATTTTGACGACGACAGCCAGCGAGCGTTGTTCCGGGATCGGTTCACCGTTACTCCGCAATCGGATCGTATGGGCTACCGATTGTCCGGTCCGCCGCTGACATTAAGGCAAGCAAAGGAATACATATCCGAGCCGGTTGCTTTGGGAACGGTACAGGTTCCCTCCGATGGCCAGCCGATTATTCTGATGGCGGATCGGCAGACGCTTGGCGGCTATCCCAAAATCGCGCAGGTGGCTTCGGTCGATATTCCGCTGATCGCCCAGCTGCCGCCAGGCGCCAGCATCCGTTTTGCGGAAATTTCCTTGGCGGCAGCGGAACGGTTATACGCGGCCCGCGCCCGGGAGATTCGAATGATGGAAGCGATGATCAAGCATAAATTAAAGGAGTGGTGATTTCGCCATGGTTCGAGTGGACCTGAACTGCGATATGGGAGAGAGCTACGGAGCTTACAAGCTGGGCAACGATAAGGAGCTGCTTCGAAGCATCACCTCGGCTAACATCGCTTGCGGATTCCATGCAGGCGATCCGGCCGTCATGCGGGCAACGGTGCGTCAGGCGGTCGAGAGAGGCGCCGCCATCGGCGCGCATCCGGGCTTGCCCGATTTGGCCGGTTTCGGAAGAAGAAGGATGGACATTACGCCCGTTGAGGCTTATGACATGGTCACCTATCAGGTGGGGGCCTTGTTGGCTTTTGCGATACAGGAAGGGGCCGGGCTTCAGCATGTAAAGCCGCATGGAGCCCTTTATAATATGGCAGCAGCCTCCAGGCCCCTGGCAGACGCGATTGCCTCCGCCATCAAACAAATCGATCCGACCCTCATTCTGTTTGGATTGGCGGGCAGCGAGCTGATCGCGGCAGGGGAAGCAGCAGGGCTTCGAACAGCCAGTGAAGTGTTTGCGGACCGCACGTACCAGGACGACGGCTCCCTCACGCCGAGGAATCGGCCGGATGCCGTCATCACCGATCCCGAAGCTTCCGTCGCGCAGGTGGTGAGGATGGTTAAGGAAAACGTGGTGGTATCCTTGACCGGCAAGCTGATCCCGATAACAGCGGACACCGTTTGCATACATGGAGACGGTGCGCACGCATCGCTATTCGCCACCACCTTGCGATCCCGGCTTGAAGCCGAGGGCGTCAACGTACAAGCGATCCAATCGTAATGATCAGTTAAATATTTACGAATGACCCAGGCAGCTTACATAACCGAGTACAGGAGATATGCCATATGTTAAAAATATTAATTTCAGGCTTTGAGCCCTTTGGCGGGAGTTCCGTCAATCCTACGGAGAGACTGGTTGAGGAGATCCGGCAAGAGGTCTTTCCCGGCGCCGAGATCCGGACGCTGCTTCTTCCCGTGCATTACGACGAATGCGCGGACATTCTGCTGCAGGAGATGAAGGCAGGCGAACCCGATGCGGTCATCGCTTGCGGCGTGGCGGGGGGCCGGACCGCCATTACGCCGGAACGGATCGCGATTAACATCAAGGACATACCCCCGGAATCGACGATGACGGATAACCGGGGTGCACGGCCCCAAGACGAGCCTATAGACGTTGACGGACCGGACGGATTATTTTCAACCCTTCCGATCCGTTTGATGGTCAACCGGCTGAAGGAAGCAGGGATACCGGCATCGGTATCCAATACAGCCGGAACGTATATTTGCAACAATACGATGTATGCGATTCTGAATGAAATCCGGCGCGAGCAACGGTCTGCTATTGCCGGCTTCGTGCATTTTCCGGCTTCGACGGAGATGGCCGTGGAGAAGCCGACCCTGCCGACCCTATCGCATGAAACGATGCTGAACGGCCTGCGAATCATCGTTCAAGCAACGATCGATGAATTGAATGGACGTGTTTAAGCCTTTTTGAAAGCTCGTTCGCCAAGTGTTACTACGAACCAGGCCATATTCAAATAAACCAGAAATCCCGCACCCCGTCTTCCATGGAAACATGGCATGAAGGGATGCGGGATTTTTTAAGACAACGGAACGCATAGATTCGAAGCAAGGACCCTACGGATATCGTCGTTAGTCGACTTGATCTTCGATCACCGGCACGCAAGGAGAGAGGAACGCGTCGCGCTGCTCCTGTAATTGTCCGCGTGCCAGCACTTGAACCCGGAACTCGTTATCGTAGCCTTCCAAGTTCTCATCGTCCCGGGTGTACAGCAAACCGTATGAACCGGGAGCGATTTCGCCAATCAATTGGTACAACGCTACAATCTCGGCAGCTTCGGCTCCCTTGCGGTTGGTAAACCCGCCGACATGAAGATAATATGAGCCGTTGGCCGCATTTAAGGATAACAAGCCGCTGCCCCATGCGAATTCGGTAATTTTAAGCTGTATTTTCTGAATGATCATATCGAGCTGCCCGGCATCCGCTTCCGCAGGACTCTCTTGAATGGTAGCCCAGCCGTGAAATTCGTACATGAAAGCTCACTCCTTGTCGTTATAATGGATCGGTATCGATGTGGACTTCTATTCCATATCTTTGGCTGTATTCATGCAGTTTGTCAATAACCGATTGGGCAGGCTCCCCTTCAAAATGATAATAGACCTTTCTGCCGGTTTGCTCGGCAGCTTCGAAGGTCGCTTTCATTTGATCGCGCACCTTTTTGTTCACCTGCTGGAGGGCAGGCTTGGTCTGGGCGATGTATTCATCGCTAATCGCGTCGAATTCCCGGCCGATGGGATCGGAATCAAACTTCATCCTTGATTCTCCGCCGAGCCGTTCCGCCAGCGCATCGGCGGCCGCGTCCGGCTTGTTGACCTTCTGCAGCTCCCCGGAATATCTCGGTGCCTCTTGGGGGGTGTCGTTTGATTCGTCAGGCTTTTCGTTATCGGGTTTGTCACTCGGCTTATCTTCATCAGGCTTTTCGTTATCCGGTTTATCTTGATTCGGTTTGTCTTCGTCCGGCTTATTATGCTCATGGTCATCGTCAGGCTTCCGTGGATTCTCTCGCGGTTGTTCATGGGGCCCATCCGGCTTTTCGCGCGTCTTCGAGCCGAATTTATCGGTGAGCGAATCGAACCATCTTCTTGCCCGCGGGCCCAGTTTATTGGACAGCCACGAGAGGCCTTTGCCGACCGGGATCCGGCTGAGGATCACGGCTAACACGGCAGCGGCCGCATTTTGAGGAGAAAGCAGCTTCTTCGGATCGCGGATGTATCCAGCGATTTCGTGTCCCCCTGCGGCAATGCCGGCACCTGTCATGGCAATGCCGAGTGCCGGCCAGAAGCTGACAAACAGCAGGGACAGGGCAAAGGCACCCAATATGATTCCCGCTTGTTCCCAGCCGCTAAGCCGATCCCACCAATTCTGGAGGGAGTCGAACAGGCACGCAAAGCAGGAGGAGTCCGCTGCCGTCATGAAGTCGCCAACGCTGGATAGGATCCCGGCAGCTAGCATGAGGATTCCGATGGCTCCCAGTACGGCAGAATACTTTCTTACATTGTCCTGAACCTGATCCCTTTGGTCCGCGGCTTCGAGATTGCCGTACAGCAGCGAGTATCCGAGCTCGCGCCGCTCACGGTAGAAACCGATCAAGTAGCCCAGGCGCTTCCGGTCCGTAAACAAAGCCCGCGTCATCTGCCAAAGCTCCGTTAACGGATTGATGAGGGCTTCCCCCTTAAGCACAGGCAATCGATCCCGTATTCGATGCAGGTCCCAGTAGTCGATGAACAAGCCGAGAACAAGCAGGGTCAGGAAGAATCCTTCGGTTCGGTAGCCCTCCCCGGTCCACTCATGAAGGGCAAGTATCCAATCCGGCAGCCGATTCTGGCCATTCCAGGCCGCGTGATTCAGGATAGCCCAGAGCAGCAGGATCGCCGGAAAAGCATAGGCCCAGCGTGTGAGGCGTTTGGAGAAACGAAAAGCGAGGCCGATGCCGAGCGCGATCATGGAACTATGTACAGGATGCGTAACATTCATCATGGTAGGAATAAAGCTTTCCTCGAAGTAGCCGGGAAACCAATCGAAGAACTCCCAATGCAGCGTTTTGCCGCCAAGAAAAGAAACTCCGTAATTGCTTTGGACCAGCCGTCTAGACAGCTCCTCCATAAATTGAAAGCCAATGCCGGGAGCAGCGCCCAATAATACGTAATCGCCGAGGCTCAATGAAGTGGCTCTTCTTGAAAAAAACAAATATACTGCCAGCGGCAGCAGCTTGTAAATTTCCTCGATGATGGGGGTCATGACGGCAAATGACCATGTGTCGGTCGTCCGTCCTCCGAATATCATATGCAGACCCTGCATGGTCCCGTTGGTCAAGGGAATGACCAAGAGAACGCCCGAGAGAACAAATAAGCTGACCTGCTTCCAGGCGACCGTTTTGCTCCGGCTTAACAGCCAAAATTGCAGCAGCACGTAGAAGGACCATAAATATTGAACAAGCATGGTACGCGATTCTTCGATCAGAACCAGACTTACAACGAGCACCGCCAAGGAAATCCAGGAAAACAAGTGATAAACCTTGGAAAGGATAGGATATTTTCCGATCCATTCCCTTAAGACCCCGTATATCCGCTCCATGGTGTCCCTGACTCTCGTCCGAATAACCGCTATTGACGATGTAATGGAATTCACCCCCCGCTGAATCAACCACAAACTATCCCATGGCTCCCGATAGACAGTTTGCTATATATTTACACAAATGGTCCTCATAGTGAAACATTTCTTTGATCAGCATATGCGGTTCGAGACGGAGGTAGTGCTGCTCATAAAATAAAACTCCTCTGGCGGCCGGCGGAAGATCCGGTTAACCAGAGGAGAGGGTTCATTATTTATATTTTACGACGATGGCATTGCTGATCTGACGGCCTGGCGTCGTTAAGTAAGAGCCGTTATAATACAATCCGCTGGAGGCCCCGCCATCTAGATTCATCGCTTGGTAGGCACCTGCCTGCTTCATGATTTCCGCCAGTTGGGGAATGGTAGCGCCGCCTGTCGTCAACAAAATCAGCTTGTGGTCCTTCGTGATGCCGAGCGCGCTTCGCGCACCGCCGCCCGTCAGTATCTTCGGATCCTTGAATCCTTCCTTCTTGACGTCCAGCGTCACCTTGCCATTGGTCAACAGACGCGGACCCGCTTGAAGTGCTCCTTCCATACGGCCTGTTTCATATACGGATTTGAAGTCGAGTCCCGGCATCATCGTCGCCAGATTGTTGCTGTCATAGGTGAAGATCGTCCGGTTATCTCCCGAGGCCTTGTGAAAAATATTGCCTTTGCTGACCAAATAACCGTACGGTGCTTTGTACGCTCCCGAAGTATAGGCGTCAAAGAACGTCCCGTTGATGGCAACCACGGCATTGCTGCGCTTCGCTATGCTCCGCAAGTCTTCGACTTTGCCTGCTTTATTGCCTGCCAAAACAACGTCCAGCTCCACCTTCGGATGGAGCAGCGAAACGGTGACGACCTGGGCGCTGAAGGAACGCGCTCCTACTTTAAATGTTTTTCTGGCCGACGTCACGGCCTTGGATGAACCGGTCATCATGTTCCCCGAAAGAACGGGAAGGGTGTTTGACACGCTGCCGTCCGTAATGTTCAGGGTGGATCTGTTATTGCTCCAGGACAGCTTAAGGCCAAGATGCTGGCTGACAAATTGCAGCGGTACATATGTGGTGCCGTTCTCGGAGAACGGGGCTGCTTTTGCCTGCACCTTTTTGCCGTTTACATAAGCATTTCGGCTGCCCAGGTACAGCGTGAGGGCTGTATCGTCTCGTGTGATGTTGAGTTTCTTCTCTGCAGCTGTATAAGCTACCTTTACACCGTCATAGGTCTTGAGTACCCCGACCGAGATGAAGGATTGGCTGTTCTTGTCCACGTAGGCCAAATTTTTGGGGGCGGATGCGGCATAAAGCGGCGTGATGACCGTCAGCATGGCCAGTACAACGATTGCAATGATTCTTTTCATGTTTCCTCTCAAGCTCCTTTGTCTCTATATCTGTATTGGGCGTAGTATTAGTGCCTATATTTTATCGGCTTGCAGGGACTATTTGTTTAGGACAAAAGTCCATGTTCATGGCACGGCGTTGTAAAAAAATTCCGATCACCCATTGACAAAGAAGCTCATCTCTTATATGGTTAATTACATAAGTAACTAACCAATTATGTAACGAGGTTATAAACGAAAGTTGGTGAGGTAAATGGCATTTCAGATTGATGACAGCAGACCGATATTCATGCAAATTGCCGACAAAATTGAAGACGACATCATCGAAGCACGACTGCCTGAGGAAACGCAGGTTCCATCAACGAATCAGTTTGCAGCCTTTTACCAGATCAATCCGGCTACAGCTGCCAAAGGGGTTAATCTGCTGGTCGATCAAGGAATTTTGTACAAGAAACGGGGGATTGGCATGTTTGTAGCTTCTGGAGCTCGTGAACTGCTGATGGAGAAGCGCAAGACGGAGTTTTATGAACAGTATGTGGTCGCCATGGTTAAGGAAGCGGCCAAACTTGGGATTACCAAAGATCAATTGTCGGAAATGATTCGCAGAGGGGAGCAAGACTGATGAGCCAAACCGTGATCGAAGTTAAGAATTTGAGCAAGGCATACAAGGATGCGACGGCTGTCGATAATGTAAGCTTTACCATCGAGGCGAATAAGATCTATGGATTGCTGGGCAGGAACGGCGCGGGCAAAACGACCATCATGCAGATGATAACGGCGCAGCTGTTCCCGAGCCAAGGGGAGATTCGCGTATTCGGAGAACATCCATACGAAAATCATAAGGTGATCCGGCAGGTATGCTTCATTAAGGAAGGCCAGAAATATCCGGATATCTTTACGGTCAAGGACGTTATGGGAATTGCCGCCAACGTTTATCCGAATTGGGATGCGGCATATGCGAATAAACTGATCGAGGTTTTCCGGCTGCCTATGAAACGACTCGTAAAGAGATTGTCCCGCGGCATGCTCTCATCGGTAGGCATCATCGTCGGACTCGCCAGCCGCGCGCCCATAACGATCTTTGATGAACCTTATCTTGGACTGGACGCCGTGGCCAGGGAGCTGTTCTATGATCATCTGATCGAGGATTACACGAATCATCCGCGCACGATTATTCTGTCCACGCATTTGATTGATGAGGTCAGCAGATTGCTGGAGCATATTATCGTCATTGATTCCGGCCGAATCTTACTTGATGATACTACGGATGACTTGCGGGGGCGTGCGTTTAAGATCGTCGGTCCTTCCGGAACGGTCGAATCGTTTATTCAAGGGCACGAAGTGATACATCGGGAATCGTTCGCTTCCATGTTGTCCGTCACGGTGATGGGAAGCGCGACAACGAGGCTGCAAAAAGAGGCGGAGGAATTGGGCTTGGAAACAACCCCCGTTTCCCTTCAACAATTGATCGTATATTTAACTAAGCGCGAAAAGGTGGGGGTCCAACCATGAACGGAATTCCTGGCGTAATCCATATTTATTCGAGACAGAAACTATCCTGGTTTTACTTGCCCTGGGCCATCACGGCATTCAGCTTTCTGGTCAATTACATTATTAGCGTAATGGTTAATGGTGAAGCGATCTATGCCGGGGGTTTGGCAACGATCTTTATCTATGTGTTTATCGCGGCTCTGGTATCGGTGCTCCAGCTGTTTCCCTTCTCCCTCGGATTCAGCATTCGAAGAACGGACTTCTATCTGGGCTCTGTTCTGATGGTGGTATCGTACAGCGTCTTAACGTCGATTATATTATTGGCATTAGCCGAAATAGAAAGCTTAACGAGCTCTTGGGGAGAACGGTTATCGTTCTTCAAACTGCCGTATTTGAATGACGGCACGTTATTCGAACAATTCATCATTTATTTCATTTTGCTGCTTACCTTTGCCTTTATCGGGATAGGAATCGGCGTGTTCTATCTTCGTCATCGCGGCATCAAGACCTTTGTTATGTTCGCGGCCTATTTCATTCTATTGTCGGGGGCCAGCGTTCTGGTCACCCACTACGGCTGGTGGGGGCAAGTGATTGACTGGGTTGTCAGATACACTGCCTTTGAATTGTCCCTGTGGCTCATTCCCATCTCGGTTATCCTCGCACTCTCCAGCTACCGCTCGATTCGTAAAAGCTCGGTGTAAAGGCAAAAGACGTCCGATTACTCGGACGTCTTTTTGTTGTCTTTGCGTTGGTTAAACGCCTTCGATCCGGCAAGGGTCGTGCCCGGCGGGTACGAAAGCTGCGGGTGTTTGGAAGTGCCTATAAGTTGCGATGTGTATATGCCGGAGTGACCGGAAAAGAGGTAGCTGATGACGCAGGCCATAAACATATACACCGCGCCTTCACCGCCGAACAGCTCGATTCCCATAATAAAGCAAGCAATCGGGGTGTTTGTCGCTCCGCAAAATACCGCGATGAAACCTAAAGCAGCCAAGAAAGGGGCATGCAATCCGATCCACTCCGACAATGCGCTGCCCAGCGTTGCCCCGATAGCAAATAACGGGGTGACTTCGCCTCCCTGGAACCCTGCTCCGAGCGTCAGCGAGGTAAAGATAATTTTGCCCAGAAAAGCAAAAGGCGAAACTTCGCCAGCGAAGGCCGCTTCAATCAGCGGGATGCCCAGCCCCAGATAATCGCGGGTTCCGAGCAGGTAGACCAGCCCAATGATGATGACGCCTCCTGCAGCGCTTTTGACCATCGGATTGTGAAAAACATAACCGTACCACCGCTTGAGCGAATGGGTTAGCTCACTGAACAGCCGGCTTGTCAGACCGAATGTCAATGAGGCGAAGACGACCTTCATGATCACCATAAAACCCAATGCCGGAATATCTCCTATCGGATAATGCAGATGGCTGACGCCCCATAAAGAGGTAGCGGTCAGGTTTCCGACCATACTGGCCGCGAATGCAGGCAGGAGAGCCTGATGCGAGACCAGCCCGATGGCAAGGACTTCAAGCCCGAACAGCGTGCCGGCCAGCGGCGTGCCGAAGATCGATCCGAAACCGCCGCTGATTCCGCAGATCAACAGTATTTTTCGATCCGCCGGCGTTACGCGGATAAGTTTGCCGAGCCACTCCGACAAGCTGCCCCCCATCTGAACGGCGGTGCCTTCACGACCTGCCGACCCCCCGAATAGATGGGTGATTAAAGTACCGATCAGGACCAACGGCGCCATTCGCAATGGAATGCTTTCGGTTCCGCCATGAATTTGTTCCAGGATGAGATTATTTCCCTTGGCACTGCTCTTGCCGAACTTGTAATAAAGGAAGCTGACTGCGGCGCCTCCCAAGGGAAGAAGGTATAACAGCCATGGATTTCCCAAGCGAAGGGAGGTCACGTAGTCCAGACTGTAGAGAAAGAAGGCGGAGGCACTGCCCGTCATCAATCCCACGAGGCTTCCCAGAACGACCCATTTGATGAAGTAACCGGATAACATGGCCAATGACCATTTCCCGGCGCTCTCAATCCATTTTTTCATCATGCAAGCTCACCCGTTTCTATAGATTCGCCGCTAACCCCCCATACACAAACAGACTCCTACCAGGAAAGCGACCTCTGGTAGGAGTCATTAGCTATGGAAGCGGTTATGGCGAACTCCATCGCCTCATTCAATTAGCATTTATTGTAATGGACCGGCGGCTTATATGTCAACAGACAACAAATCAGGGTTTAAACGAACACTTAATTCGGATTGCTGCGATTGACCTGGAAAAAAGTGCTTGACTTGGACATGGACTTTTTTCCAAGGAGAAATTCAAATTGTCCATGGACGAAGAAAGGTGTCTATTTTATAGTTACCAATGATAATGATAATCAATATCATAAAATTGAGGGGAACATGATGTCATCAAACACGTCCAATCCAAGTATTACGGATGCCAAGACCCACGCCAATATCAAAGGGCGCCCATGGGCTGCGACCCTGATTCTTACCGGGGGCGTGGCAGCATTGGTGCTTGGCATAGCTTTATCCATATCGCTCGGCGCGGCCGACATCGATCTGCGAAATGTATGGGAAGCGGTGTTCTTCTTTAATCCCGATGTGACGGAGCATCAGATTATTCAGGAGCTTCGGCTGCCGAGGGTCCTCGGCGGAGCGATGGTGGGTGCCTGCTTTGCCGTATCGGGTGCGATCATGCAGGGCATGACCCGAAATCCGCTCGCTGATTCGGGTCTGCTCGGATTAAATGCGGGAGCCGGATTTGTCATTGCGATCTGCTTTGCATTTTTTCCGGGATTGCCGTATATGTACCTGATTCTGTTCTCGTTCCTGGGGGCTGGCCTGGGTGCCGTGCTCGTGTACGGAGTCAGTTCCATGGCAAAAGGCGGTCTCACACCGGTTCGTCTCGTTCTGGCGGGTGCGGCGCTGAGCGCTCTGCTAAGCGCGCTGAGCGAAGGCATCGCATTGTATTTTCAGGTCGGACAGGACATGGCGTTCTGGTATGCCGGCGGTACGGCGGGGATTAAGTGGGTTCATCTGAAAATTATGCTGCCTTGGATAGCAGCTGCTATATTGGGCGCAATAGCATTGTCGCGTTCCATTACCATGCTCAGCCTCGGCGACGATATCGCCAAGGGACTCGGTCAGCGAACGGGACTTGTCAAGCTGGGCGGTACGGTAATCGTGCTGGTGCTGGCGGGGGCTGCCGTCTCGGTTGTCGGTGCGGTAGGCTTCGTCGGTCTGATGATTCCGCACCTTACCCGGAAGCTTGTCGGCGTGGACTACCGGCTCATCATTCCCTGCTCGGCCGTACTGGGAAGCTTGCTGGTCGTCATAGCCGACCTGGCGGCAAGAATGGTGAATCCCCCATACGAGACGCCTGTGGGCTCGATCATCGCACTGATCGGTGTGCCCTTCTTCCTTTACTTGGCACGCAAAGAAAGGAGGGAGCTGTAGATGGATGCCGTTACCAATACCATGCACGAGCGTAAAGGCAGGAAGCGCAAGATTATGACGCTATCTGTCCTGGGTGCATTAATCATACTGGTGTTTCTCATCAGCATGAACACGGGGGTCATTCGCTTGTCGCCACTTGAGGTTATAAAAACCTTGTTTGGCGGCGGGACGGACAAACAGGAGCTTGTGCTGTTCGAATTCCGCTTGCCGCGGATCGTCATTTCGCTTCTGATTGGTGCCGGGTTGGCGATATCCGGCTGCGTTATGCAGGGCATTTCCCGTAATGAGCTGGCGGACCCCGGCATTTTGGGGATCAATGCGGGAGCCGGATTAATGGTTATGCTGTTCATTTCATTTTTTCCGAGCACGGCCGCGGCTCCGGTCTTTCTGCTGCCGGTACTCGCCCTGATTGGTGCGGGCGGCACCGCGGCATTGATATGCGTGCTGGCTTACAAGAAGAATCAAGGCTTTAAGCCGACGAGCCTTCTGTTGACGGGAATCGCCGTAGCGGCCGGCATTAGTGCGGCTATGATCGTGCTGACGCTGCGTTTAAGCCCGGAAAAATATCAGTTTGTTGCCACCTGGCTAGCAGGCAGCATCTGGGGCTCGAGCTGGAAGTTCGTCCTGGCATTGCTCCCATGGATGCTTGTGCTGCTGCCCTTCGTGATGTACAAAGCGCAGGTGATGAACGTTCTCAATCTTGGAGAGCCGACGGCGACCGGACTGGGAGCCTCCGTTACAAGGGAGCAATTGAAGCTGCTGGCAGCGGCGGTCGGTCTGGCTGCCTCCTGCGTCGCGGTGAGCGGCGGCATCGGATTCGTCGGGCTTATAGCGCCGCATCTGGCCAGGCGCTTGGTCGGTGCGAAGCATCAAATGCTGCTTCCGGTAACGGCGCTGGTCGGAGCCTTGCTGGTCATCACTGCCGACACTTTGGGCCGCTGGATCATTCAACCGTCCGAGATTCCGACCGGGATCGTGGTTGCCGTGATTGGCGCTCCGTACTTCCTGTACCTGCTATCCAGGACAAAAGCTTAGCTGCCCAAGATCGCTGGGATCTAGCGCAATCTTGCGACGGGTAAGGGCTTGCACATTTTTTAACGCCATTACGGATTTAAGGAGGTCCTTATGCTGCGCCGATTTTTTTCCTATTACAAGCCTTATAAAGGGCTATTCATATTGGATTTTTGCTGCGCTATCTTTGCCGCTTTGCTGGAATTGATATTCCCGGTAGCCGTCAACCGCGTGATCGACGACTTGCTGCCAAGCGGGAACTGGAAGTGGATTTTATACGCTTGCCTTGGGCTTCTCGGCATTTATGTCGTCAGTTCTTTCCTGCATTACGTAGTTACGTATTGGGGTCATAAACTCGGTATCAACATTGAAACGGATATGCGCAAAAAGCTGTTCGATCGGGTTCAGAAGCAATCCTTCCGTTTTTTTGACAACAACAAGACGGGACATCTTGTTTCGAGAATGACCAACGACCTGATGGATATCGGTGAGATTGCCCACCATGGCCCGGAAGACCTGTTCATCGCCGTCATGACGCTTGCCGGAGCGCTGGGCATCATGCTCGGGATCAACTGGCAGCTTGCCGTGATGACGTTTGTGATCGTTCCTTTGATGATCTATTTATCGCTGTATTTCAGCGGGAAAATGTCGGCAGCGTTCAAGCGCATGTTCTCCGATATTGCCGATTACAATGCACGCGTGGAGAACAACGTCAGCGGGATCCGCGTGGTTCAAGCCTTCTCGAACGAGGAGCATGAAATCACGCGTTTCGCCGAGAACAACAACCGCTTTCGCGTGACGAAGCTGATTGCTTACCGCATCATGGCTTGGAACTCGTCGATCAGCTTTATCCTGATGAAATTCATCTCCCTGTTCGTGCTGGTATGCGGCACCTGGTTCGTGATTGAGGGCCGGATGACCAACGGGGAATTTATCGCTTTTGTCATGCTGTCTAACGTGTTCCTCGGTCCGATTAAACAAATCAATGCGGTCATTGAGATGTATCCGAAGGGAATCGCCGGCTTTAAGCGGTATTTGGAGCTTCTGGAAAGCGAACCCGACGTCGCGGATATGCCGGGTGCCAAGCCGTTCGGCCATGTACGTGGTGACATTGCCTTTCACGGCGTAACCTTTGGTTACGAGAACAAAGACCACGTCCTGGAGGATGTCCATTTGTCCATTCGCGCAGGCGAAACCGTCGCGCTTGTAGGGCCGTCCGGAGCGGGCAAGACCACGTTGTGCTCATTGCTGCCTCGTTTCTATGACACGGAAGCCGGAAAGATAACGATAGACGGGATCGATATTCGCGACATGACGCTGCAATCCCTTCGTTCCCATATTGGCATCGTCCAGCAGGACGTGTTCCTGTTTGATGGCAGCATCCGCGAAAATATCGCTTATGGCAGGTTAGATGCTGACGACAGCGACATCATGAAAGCGGTGGGCCGTGCCCAGCTTGAAGAGCTGGTTGCTTCGCTTCCGGATGGGCTGGACACCTTGATTGGCGAGCGGGGCGTGAAGCTGTCCGGCGGACAGAAGCAGCGACTGTCGATAGCCCGGATGTTCCTCAAGAACCCGCCGATCCTCATTCTCGACGAGGCGACGTCCGCGCTTGATGCGGAAACCGAAGCGGCGATTCAACAGGCGCTTGCCGAGCTCTCGGAAGGACGAACGACGCTGGTGATTGCCCACCGGCTCGCAACCATCAAGAATGCGGATCGCATCGTGGTCGTTGCGGACAAAGGCATCGCCGAACAAGGAGCCCATGAGGATCTGCTCGCGACGCACGGCATATACAGCCGTTTGCATCGAGCTCAATTCGGGGCTTGATTCAACTAACACCATACTTAGGAGGATGTAAAATATGTTCAAGTCAAAATTACGCGTCATGCTCACCATCCTTGTCTTATGCTCGATCTTCATCTCGGCATGCGGCGCAAATGGAAATACGGCGAATCAAGCCGGTTCCGCAGGCGAAACAGCAACAGGGACGGATACTGCGAAGACTGAAGCCTCAGCCCCAACAATCAAAAAGGTGCCGACAATTAACGGAGACATCGAAATTCCGACGGATCCTCAGCGTATTGTAGTGGATGCCTACTTGCCAACGCTGCTGCTGCTCGGTGAAAAGCCGGTAGGCGCCACCGCGACGGATTTGGAGAACGTCCATATCCAGGACCTGATCGATGGCATAGAGAACACCGGGGATAGCTCTGCGGAGAAGATAGTGGAACTTAACCCCGATCTGATTATCAGCGCGAACTCGGACCCGGAGCTATACGAGAAATTGTCCAAAATCGCACCGACCGTCATTCTTCCTTATGAAACCTATCGAGGCGTGCACGAAGAAGTAGAGGGACTCGGCGCAATCCTTGGCAAGGAAGAAGAAGCAAAAGAATGGCTTGCCGGTTTTGATGAAAAAATCGAAGCGCTGCGCACAAAAGTGAACGGTGTGTTGGAAGAAGGTGAGACGTTCTCGATCTTCGGCGCATTCGGCAAAACCTTCTACCTGTACGGTGACGGCATTTATCGCGGGGGCTTGGCCATCTATAAGGAACTCCAGCTAACGCCTCCGGCAACGATCCAAAAGGAATTGATTGATGCCAACGTGACTTACAAGGAGGTTTCCTTGGAAGTGCTCAAAGATTATGCTGGCGATTATATTTTCTTTGATGAGTCCAACGGGGCCGAGATGGATAAGAAGGATAAGGTGTGGACTTCGATTGAAGCGGTGAAGCAGGATCGCGTGTTTTATCTGGATGCCAAGCGATTCTGGCCGTTTGATCCCATTGCGGTCCTGGCTCAGGCCGAGGAAGTGACGGACATGATCGTCAGCCAAAAAGAGAAGGAGAATGCGAAATAATCAATTTTCGAACATGCGATAGAGATGGAATATATGAAAAGGGCAAGGTCCGTGATCACGGACCTTGCCCTTGCTGTTGTATCAGGAGTGCTTATACTTATAAATCAGGTCAAGCGTGCATCTGAGGTTGTGGGCTCGTCTGAGACTTTTAACTTATCGTTCAGGATGCTGTCTTCAAGCACGCTGAATTTGTCCCCGTATACTTTCGTAATATGTTTTTCGCCCCATGCACAGAGCATATCTAGAATTCCGCTCAAACTTCTGCCGTACTCGCTGAGCTCATATTCCACTTTAGGCGGCACTTGATTATGAATAATGCGATTGATCACGCCATCTTCCTCCAGCTCTCGCAGCTGCTGCGTCAGCATTTTTTGGGTGATGTGCGGCATGAGGCGCTTCAACTCGTTGGTCCGTTTACGGCCATGGGTCAGATGGCAGAGGATCACGCATTTCCACTTGCCCCCGATTACTTCCAATGTTGCTTCGACGGCTATATTGTATTTCTTCGTTTGCATATGGAGCCTCCTATTCTTGATAGGCACTAAAAAGTGCCTAGGGTACTGTCAGGTACCTACATTACAAAAAAGTACGTTCTTCACACAAGTGATGATATGAATCATAATAGCATTTGCCAGCTGGATTACACCATACGTCATATTTTTACAATATACAAGCAAGAGAATAGGATAGGGGGAAAATAGGAACATCATGACTATAGATAAAAAAAGAAGTTTGCTTGCGCTAATAGCGCTTGCCGTCAGTGCCTTCGCCATTGGAACAACGGAATTCATCAGCGTAGGGCTTCTGCCGTTGATTGCGGAGGATATGAATATCTCCGTGACGACAGCCGGATTAACTGTGTCGATGTATGCGCTGGGCGTTACCTTCGGTGCGCCGATTCTCACGTCGCTCACATCCAGAATGTCCAGGAAAACCTTGCTGCTCTGGATTATGATCATTTTTATTATCGGTAACAGCTTGGCAGCGAGCGCAGCTTCCATTGGCGTCCTGCTTGCAGCACGGGTCCTGTCGGCCTTTTCACATGGCGTATTCATGTCGATCGGCTCGATTATTGCCGCAAGCGTGGTGCCTGAGAACCGCAGGGCATCGGCGATCTCCATTATGTTCACGGGCCTTACTGTAGCCACGGTCACCGGCGTTCCGCTCGGAACGTTTATCGGTCAGCAGTTGGGCTGGAGGTTTGCTTTTGTCGCGATTGTTGCCGTCGGCATCGTTGCGCTGATTGCGAACAGCATCCTGGTCCCTTCGGACCTGCCTAAGGGAGAACGGACTTCATTCCGCGACCAGGCTAAATTGATGACGAACGGCAGACTGCTGCTCATGCTCCTGATTACGGCACTCGGTTATGGCGGGACCTTTGTTGTCTTCACTTATTTATCCCCATTGCTTCAGGATATAACAGGCTTTAACGAAAATACGGTGGCCGTCATCCTGCTTGTCTATGGGATAGCCATTGCAGTCGGTAACGTGATCGGCGGAAAGGCGGCCAATCGCAACCCGCTGAAAGCCTTGCTCTATATGTTTATAGCCCAAGCCCTGGTACTGTTCGCGCTTACGTTTACCGCACCGTTTCAAGCGGCGGGACTCATCACGATTATTCTTATGGGATTCCTGGCGTTCATGAACGTGCCGGGTTTGCAGGTTTACGTTGTGATGCTGGCCGAGCGCTTTGCGCCCGGAGCCGTGAATATGGCGTCCGCGCTGAACATTGCCGCATTTAATGCCGGTATCGCCATCGGCGCATTTCTAGGCGGCTTGATCACGAATTCCATGGGCCTGATTCATACGGCATGGATCGGAGCCCTGATGGTGGCCGGTGCGGTCGTGCTCACGGGCTGGAGCTTGAAGCTGGAACGAAAGGATTCGGATAATAAATCGGATAAACCGGATATGCCAGCGGCATGAAGCAACATTTAGGATGAAGGGAGGTGATGACGGAGCGGATCATGGGAGATACTGCACAATAGGTTCATCAATTTATCACTATCCAAAAAAACTTCGGAGGTTTATCAACATGACAGCAAAACACTTACAAGATACAACCACTTTATATAATGGCGTCAACATGCCTTGGTTTGGTCTAGGCGTATTTAAAGTTGAAGAAGGACCGGAGCTGGTGAATGCCGTTCGTACGGCCATTCAGCACGGCTATCGGAGCGTGGACACCGCCGCCATATACGGCAATGAAGAAGGTGTCGGACAGGGCATTCGCGAAGGCTTGGCAGCTACCGGATTAAAAAGAGAAGATCTGTTCGTCACATCCAAGGTGTGGAATGCCGACCTGGGTTATGAATCGACTTTGAAGGCTTATGAGGAAAGCTTGCGAAAGCTGGGATTGGAGTATTTGGACTTATACCTTATACACTGGCCGGTTGAAGGGAAATATATAGAGGCGTGGAAGGCGCTCGAAACGTTGTACAAGCAAGGGCGCGTAAAAGCCATCGGCGTGAGCAATTTCCAAATCCATCATCTGGAGAAGTTAATGAAGGAAACCGACATCAAACCGATGGTGAACCAGGTGGAATATCATCCCCGATTAACGCAAAAAGAATTGCAGGCGTACTGCCAGGCGAACGATATTCAGCTAGAAGCTTGGTCTCCCTTAATGCAGGGTCAGCTGCTGGATCAGGAGGACCTTCAGATCATCGCGAAGAAGCATCATAAATCCATCGCGCAGATCATTCTTCGTTGGGATCTACAGAACGGTGTGGTGACGATTCCGAAATCGACCAAAGAGCATCGGATCACCGAGAACTCCGATCTATTTGATTTTGAATTGTCCATGGAGGATATGCAGCGCATCGACAGCTTGAATCAGGATCACCGTGTGGGACCGGACCCGGACAATTTTGATTTCTAAAAAATCGGCGTTTACCGCAAGCATTTAAGTGTAATGAATAGTGCGACTCTCCTGAGCTTCTCCACCCTGGTGGGGATCGGGAGGGTCCATTCCTACATAACGAAAAGGAGCGAGGATCATGAACTTGGATTTACAGGGTAAAGTCGCATTGGTCACAGGCTCGACATCGGGCATCGGCAAAGCGATCGCCATGTCGCTGGCAGCCGAAGGAGCGTCCGTCATTATCAATGGAAGACACGAGGATAAGGTGAAGCAGACGATCCATGACATTCGCGCCGTCCATCCGGATGCCGAGCTGCGTTATGCCGTGGCGGATCTCGGAACCGAGGAGGGCTGCCATCAGGTCAGGGAAGCCGCCCCGGTCGTTGATATTCTAATCAACAATTTAGGCATCTTCGAGCCTGCCGAATTTTTCGATATATCGGATGCGGAATGGTTCAGGTTCTTCGAGACGAATATTATGAGCGGCGTCCGTTTAACCCGACACTATTTGCAGAACATGATCAGCCGCAATGAAGGCCGAATTATTTTTATCGCGAGCGAAGCAGCCGTCATGCCGTCCCAGGAGATGGCGCATTACAGCGCTACGAAGACGATGCAGCTGTCCCTTTCCCGGAGCTTGGCCGAGTTGACGACAGGAACCCGCGTCACGGTGAATACCGTTATGCCCGGCTCCACCCTTACGGAAGGCGTCGAAATGATGCTGGATACGCTGTATCCCGATGAGAATCTTACCATCGAAGAAGCCGAACAGCGGTTTATGAAGGAAAATCGGCCGACTTCCATTATTCAGCGGCTGATTCGTCCGGAGGAAATTGCCGATTTCGTCGCCTACCTGAGCAGTCCCAAATCCTCCGCGATCAACGGTTCGGCACTCCGGATTGACGGCGGCTTGGTACGAAGCGTATTCTGAGCAAGCCAAAGCCTAACGCATTCGATGGCATGCTATCGGGATGAACGGTACTTTAGCCTGAAAGAGTTGGGTTTAAACCCGGTATAACGAACAAAGCAGCGAATGAAATACGGAAACGAGCCGAACCCGGATTCCTCGGCTATGCGTCCGATCGGCTCGTTGGTGTGGATCAGCAAGCGTTTTGCTTGCTCGATCCGATGCCGCGTCAGAAACTCCAGGGGCGTGCAGCCGAACGTTTTTTTCATGCAAATGGAAATATAATTCTGGTGAAAGTGCATGGCATCGGACAATTGCTGGTAGCTGACCGGCTCTTTGTAATGTGCTCTTAAATAGTTGGCCGTTCGTTCGGCAATGGCATAATGAGGATGCTGCTGCTGGATTCCTTCTTCTTCGGCTTGGAACAACAGCAGCAGCTCATGCATCAGCTGCTGCTGTTTCCAGCGTGCCGCGGAAGATGGCGATTGCTGAAGCAGCTGCAGCTGTTCAATCAGACGTCCGGCCTGCGCTTTCGAAGACAGTTCTCCGTACTTGGGAATATAGAAAGAGAAATTATCAAATTGCACATAAGGGTGATCCGATTGCGATAAGGCAAACGGGATCCGTTCCTCCGCTTCAATCCACGGTGCGACCGTCTGAAAATGCAGCCAATAAAAATGGGTTTCCTCCTGACAGGGCAGGTACGTACGGTGTGCGGCATCGGGTCTTAGAATCAGGTGATACCCTGCCTTTACGCTGTAAGATACTCCGTTCTCTTCCAGGAATAACTCCCCTCTGGTCACGAGAATCAGATCAAAGACACCGATGTTATACCGATCCGGATGTCGATCTCCCTCCTGGTAGGTATCTTCTCCGCAAATCATATAATGCGGCAATGGCGGAGCCGTAAACTGGAAAATCATCTCCGGCCGGTCCTCCTTCTCCAACTGGCTTTTCTCCATGATAATCGTTTTGTTGCTCCGGATTCAATAAATCATGATGTTGTAATCGGATAAAAAGATGTTGTTTCTGTGTATAGGGAAACGCCGGTTGAGATGATATATTTCTACCTGAGTAAGCACCTATAAGACAGAACAAGGAGCGTGGAAGTCGATGCTGCATCAGACGGCTTTTAATAGTTTGCCGCTTAGAGCGATTAAGCCGGCCGGCTGGCTTAAGGATCAGCTGGAGATTCAAGCAAGCGGGTTTACGGGACATCTGGAGGAACAGTGGAAGGACGTCGGAGCAGACAACGGATGGCTTGGCGGCCAGGGAGAGAGCTGGGAGCGGGGACCTTATTATGTCGACGGTTTGCTTCCTTTAGCTTATTTGCTGGAGGACGAGTCTTTGATCGCTAAAGCGAATCGATGGGTCGAGTGGTCGCTTGCCAGCCAGCAGGAGAACGGCATGTTCGGTCCGGCGCGCATCACCTCCGTGAATCAGGATATCGATAAGGATCAGGATTGGTGGCATTATATGATCATGCTGAAAGTGATGATGCAGCATGAGGAAGCAACGGGCGACGAACGCATCATTCCGTTTCTGACCAAGTTCTTTACTTACGTCCATTCGGTCATTGAGGAACAGCCGCTGCGGGGCTGGGCCAAAACCAGGGGGGCCGAGATGCTGCTGTGCATCGCGTGGCTGCATAAACGAACGGCGCAGCCTTTCCTGCTGCAGCTTGCGGATACGATCGCGGAACAAACCACGGACTGGAGCGGTATTTTTCATGATTTTCCGTTCTGGCGCAAGGTTGAAGAGTGGGATTGGACAACCCATGTCGTGAACGTGGCGATGGGCATCAAAACGCCGGGCGTGCTGTATGAATTACACGGAAATCCGGTGGAGCGGGAAAGCGTGCACCGGGGCATCGATTCCTTGATGACGTACCACGGGCAAGCGCACGGCATGTTCTCGGGAGACGAGTGGTTGTCCGGCACCCATCCGAGCCAAGGGGTTGAATTGTGTGCCGTCGTCGAGTATATGTTTTCGATGGAGCAGCTGACGCGCATTTTCGGGGAGGGACGCTTCGGGGATATTTTGGAGAAGGTCGCGTTTAATGCGCTGCCTGCCGCCATCTCTGCGGATTGGACCTCGCATCAGTATGATCAGCAGGTCAACCAAATGATATGCAACGTCGCTCCGCGGGCTTGGAGCAACAGTCCCGATGCCAACGTATTCGGTCTGGAGCCGAATTTCGGGTGCTGCACGGCCAATATGCATCAGGGCTGGCCCAAGCTGGCCTCGCACCTGTGGATGAAGGACCAGGAGGACGGGGTAGTTGCCGTTTCCTATGCTCCCTGCACGGTTAGAACAACGGTTGGCCGCCAGGGCGTGTCCGCTGAGATTGCGGTCACCGGCGAATATCCATTCAAGGATCGCATTCAAATCCATCTGTCGCTTGAACGCGCGGAATCATTCCGGATATCGCTGCGCATCCCGGCCTGGTGCGACCATCCCGTCATTACCTTGAACGGGCGCGAAATGCCAATTCAGGCAGAGTCCGGTTATGCCGAGATCATGCAGACCTGGCAGAGCGGCGATCTGCTGGAACTGTATCTGCCTATGGAAGTGAAGACCGAGTCACGCAGCATGTATGCAACCAGCATTACAAGAGGACCGCTGGTGTACGTGCTGCCTGTGAAGGAGAACTGGCAGATGATCCGGCAGCGTGAGATGTTCCACGATTGGGAGCTCTATCCTGCTTCCCCATGGAAATACGGACTGATGGCCGATACGTCGTTCGAGGTGCTGGAGCGGGAGGTGGTCCGTCAACCGTTCCTGGCTGCCGATGCGCCTGTACGGGTGAAGGTGAAGGGCCAGCTGATCCGGGATTGGAAAATGGAAGGCAACAACGCCGGAAACCCACCGCTGCATCCGAACACGGACGGCCAGCCCGTTACGGAATTGGAGTTGGTTCCGTACGGAAGCGCGAAGCTTCGGATCGGAGAATTCCCTCTGATCGGGGATCGGACCAGAATCGCTAAGAATTAAGCAGGTATGTTAACACATTCGAAAACCGCGGATATCGCGGTTTTTTTGTTGTACGAATCTATGTCCAAATCACCAAAAGGAATGAGCAGAAATATTGCGATTACCTCTGAAAGATGTCGCAACCCTTGTTCCGTAGTGCATGAAGAATGCGAACAAGCGGTAAGCACCGCAGGTATTCATGAATGCGGGATATGTATCCATTGCGGGCCGGGCCTAAAAATAGCCTTTACACTCAGCGCGGAGAATCGAATCAAGATAGACGACAATTGTGGGCTGCACTATACGGGCTATTTTTAGATCGCTGTTTTCATTTTGTCACATAATCGGCCTCCTTCCTGTCTTGTTTAATGACAACGCATGAAGGAGGTTTCTTCGATTGAATGCAAAGCATGATGTGGCCATTGTGGGTGGAGGTATTGCCGGACTGACCGCGGCTCTTTATTTAGCGAGAGACCTGACAAACTCAAATATCTAGAGGAGGTAGTGAGATGAGAATCATCGAATTGGAACTGAGAACCGCCCGGTTAGCTGAACTGAAGGAGTTCTACACTGAAAGACTTGGATTTGCTCTAGCAGATATCACGGAACATTCCATCACGATCGTTGCCGGTGAAACGAGGTTGACTTTCGTTCGAGAGGAGGAGGAAGGGGTACGGCCGTCCTACCATTTGGCAATGAACATCCCCGAGAACCAAATTCGCGAAGCGAAAAGCTGGCTCCTGGCCAAAGGCTGTCAGGTGCTTTCCGCTGCACCGCTTCCGTTTGCTGGAATCCAGGCAAACGAAGATATCGCCTATTTCGAAGGAACGGATGCGCATGCCTTCTATTTCGAGGATCCTTCGGGGAATCTGGTGGAGTTCATCGCGCGGCATCGAATGGATAATGCATTATCAGAGCCTTTCGATCATGAATCCATTCTGAATGTCAGCGAGATCGGCTTTCCGCTTCGCGGAAGCGTATCCGAGGCCGTTCAGCGCCTAGATTCTCGATTTGACGTCACGCGTTATATCGGGGACGGAAAGACGTTTCAGATGCTCGGTGACGAGTACGGAATGTTCATCCTGGGGGATATGGCCATCGGATGGTATCCTTCGATGAAGATTCCGGAAGTTCATCCTATCGGAATGACGATTCTCGATTCCAAAGAAGGGGAGTTTCAATTGGATCCGTACCCTTACACCATTCGTGCGGTTTCCGAAAGGTTAGTCTAAGGGAGGAATTAACGATGGAAGTACAAAAAATAACCGCAATCCGCTCTTCGCTGCCGGCAGCCGCTCAATATGCGCGGCTAGGTTTTAGTATATTGAACGTGCTTTTTGCGATCTGCATCGCGCTACAGGTGTTCTTGGCTGGATTCGCGCTGTTCGTGGATTCGTCTCAATGGGGGATGCATGGTAATTTCGCCATGTACTTCGCGCCTATCCCCGTATTGTTGTTTATATTGTCTTTTCCGGCCAGACTGCCCAAGGGCATGAAAGTTAAGAGTTTGGTGCTGATCGGCCTAATCCTTCTGATCTTCGCGACGGCTGTCTTTTCGGAAGAAATCGGTTTTGCGGCAGCGGCACATCCCGTCATCTCGCTGGGCTTATTCTTGAACGCGTTGTTGATTATGAGGGAGATGACGAAAGGGTAGATGAGAGAAAGAAGCCTATAAATTTGCCATAAACAATGATAAAGCATAAGCTGGAAACACGAAGCCACGTATATATACCTGTTTCCCAATCGTCTTTATGAATAGAGTGAAAACAAATTTATATATAATTGTATAAAAGTAAAACTATGGTATTCTGAGAGCAGAAGGATGAGGTTGTTCCTCGAACGGGACCATTGTTGAGTAAAAATTTGATATCAAAACTTTAGGAGGATGAAAAATGAAGGTCAAACGAATTGTTACAAATGTTGCGACGCAGGACATTTCCAAAGCTTCGTATTTTTACGGGGAAGTACTTGGACTTGATCAACTAATGGATATGGGATTTATTGCAACATACGGTTCGCATGAGAAAATGGGCACTCAGGTTAGTTTCCTATCAGAGGGAGGCTCCGGAGCACCTGTGCCTGATCTGTCAATTGAGGTTGATGATCTTGATGAGGCGTTAACTCGGATAAAAGAAGCAGGAATTCCAATTGAGTATGGACCAACCGAGGAGCCATGGGGGGTTCGGCGTTTTTTTGTTAGGGACCCATTCGGGAAACTTATCAATATCCTTATCCATCTATAAATAATAAATGGAGCAAATTGTTGCATGGGCAGCGATAGCCCGGCAATGGAACTCGTCCAACAAATGGGGCAGACGTATGGAGAACTTCATCGTTACGGGCCCATTTATGAAGTATATTCAAGCTGGCAACGGACAACGCTTAAGGTTAAGTAAATCTTATGTGGGAGGTCATAATTTCTTGAAATTTGAACTAGGACGTTGCTTACTGAATGAACGATTGGTGGAATCCGGGAAGTCAGCGGAATGGTTGGCAAAAGACTTGCTTATTAAACCGGAACGAGTATACGACTTTATGGAGAACAAAAGAGTGATGCCACTCAAAATTGCCATATCGATCGCCGATTCCATCGGTTGTGACGTTCGTGCTTTATATGAATTAATTCCGCAGCATAATGAAGCAAAGGGAGATTCGCGGAATAATGGGTAGGCTGCACTAAGACTACAAATGTGATCCATTGATCTAAGTTAACGGGAATCGATTGCTCCTATCCAAATTAGAAGGCAGCTGATCATTTGTGATCGGCTGCCTTTTTTAAACTCTCCGCAATTCATGAACCGATTAGATAAGCATTTAGTTATATTTCACTGCACATAGTTCATTAGCTAACGGGCAGGATTACTCAGTTAAATCATAGAATACCTAATATGGGATTTGATCTTAGGAGGGCGGATATGGAGTTCACATTTATTCGGCACGGTCATGGAGAACATCTCAACGATTATCCAAATCGGTTGAATACGCTCCATCCTAGTCTTACAGAGTACGGCAAATTTCAAGTAACGCAGCTACGAAATGAAATTAAAATGGATCCTGATGATTTAGTTCTTGTAAGTCCCACTAAACGTACAATTGAGACGGCAACGATTATAAAAAATGGCATGGACTTCATTATTTCTCCATTGGTTGGTCCGAGAATGTTTCCTCAGAACCCCGAACTTCCTTTTTTAGCTTGCGATCACATCCTTTCTAAAACGGAAATTACCGATCTGTATGGAGATACTGAAATTCTTGATTTCAATTTGGATTGCTGGAAAGAAGGGATCAATAGGATCGAACAGAATATTTTCGAAGGATATGCTGCGCGGTTGTTAGAGTGGATCGGGGAAAGTTATAAAAAAATATTCTTTATTTCACATGATGGTACGATAACGAATTATCGGATATTGCTTGGAGAAAAAGGATTGACCAGGAAAGATTTTCTCGGGGAGGCTGGGGTATACCGAATGAACTTGTAAGCTGTTGGACACTAAGCGCTAAGCTAACATCCTCTGAAAGGCTGTGATGAACATCGGAAACCCATTGCGGGAAATCAATTGGGTGGAGCAAAGCAATACCCTTGAAGTTTTGCTCGATCATAAAGGTTCATTTCAAACAGTCTCCTTGGATTCGGGGCTGGAGGCAGAGGTAATGAAAATCGCCGCGCCAACGGCAGACTACGTACTGAAAGTATGGAACAAAGCGTCCAAGCCGAATGTACATGCTCAATATCAGATTTTGAATGCATTATTCACGCATGGAAGTTCAGTCTCTGAGCCTGTGGGCTGGGGAACGAACCGAAATGGCGATTCAACATTGCTGACCAGTTATGACGGAACGCCCGTGCAAACGGTCGATCAGCGTAAACTAACGAAGCTGGTGAAGATTTTAGCGGATATACATAAACTCCCGCTTGAAGATTTTATTGGTGACCGATTACCCCGATATGAGTTCATTGATTATTTCTTTCCTCGCATCGAGGAGCACCCCGATATCCGGATTCTTCTGGAAGAACTTCTTCAGCGTGCGGATATGAAACCATCATGTTTGATCCATGGCGATTACCACCTAGGCAATATTCTTGAGACTAAAGACAAGCTGACGGTAATCGATTGGACGAACGCCCAATGGGGGGATCCCAGATATGATGTTGCTTGGTCGATTATCGTAATGTGGGTATTTGCAAGCGAAAAGCAAGCCTCCATCTATCGTGCCGCATGTTGTGCCGAGTATCGTTATGATGAACATGACCTTGAATTGTTTGAAGCCATAGCCTGTCTGAGAGGAATCATGCTGTTTAAGGCGAATGATGTACCTATCGGTCATCGTACCATCTCAAGGTTTAGGTCCATATTGTCCAAAAACGAATATTTAAACGACCAATTGCTCTAAAGCACTCCTAGATGAAAATCAAGCTAAATGTGTAGCAGTATCAGGTTATGCTTAAACGGTTGCTAAAGAGCATTAGAAGAGATTACGCAGGAATGGCATTTGGGGAAACTCCCGTATGTCGGTTGCACCGCATTTAATGGATAAAGGAGAGTTGTTGCCCATTGGAAACAATCGCTTGCGTCACGGGAGCCGATCGGGGGTTGGGATTGAGCTTGGCGAAATGGCTTCTTGAAAACGGATACACCGTGTTTGCCGGACGCTATATGGAGGATTGGGACGCGCTGGATCGATTGCTGGAGGATTATCCGGACCAGTTGGAGCTGATTCCGCTTGATATCGGCGACGATGCCAGCGTGCAGCAGGCAGCCAAGCTGATCCGGGATAAGGCGCCGCATTTGGATCTGCTCATAAACAATGCCGGCATCACGAAACGGTCCGATCTGGCGAACATTCAGGGCGAACTGGATTTTGCCGACATGGCCCAAATCTACAACGTCAATACCCTTGGACCTCTTCGGGTAAGTCATGCTCTTATCGAACTGCTGCTTCAAGGAAATAACAAGCTCGTGGTCAATATCTCATCCGAAGCCGGCAGCGTTAGCAGAAATAAACGCAAGGAGATGTACGGTTACTGTATGTCGAAATCCGCGCTCAATATGCAATCCTCGATACTGCATCAGCATCTGTCAGCCGATGGAGGACAGGTCATGGTGTTCTATCCCGGGTGGCTGCAATCCTACATGAGCGGCGAACTGAATCAAGAAGCGGCCGTGCCGCCGGACGTGTCTGCCGATCGCATCATGAACCTTGTGATGGACCATAAGGCATACGTTGGCGAACAGCCGATTTTTCTGGATTATGAAGGACAAGTGTGGCCCTGGTAAAAGGGCGGGAGAGGAGACTGCAAATCAATGAAAGCCATTGCGCTGGGACAATACGAGGGAGCGAAATATCATCCGTTTACGCAGATTGACCGCGAGCTGCAAACCATCTTCGAACCTGCGATGGACGTTGAATGCACGGATGATTACGCCGTACTGCAAAAAGATAAGCTGGAGGGATATGATCTGTTCATATCGTACGCAGAGTTTTCGGATGAGGAGATGCCCGAAAATCAGGTACAAGCGCTTATATCCTATGTGCACAACGGCGGGGGGCTGTTAGTTATCCACAACGGCATCTCACTGCAGCGGAGCACGGAGCTGGAAAAGTTAATCGGCGGGCGATTTACGGGACATCCGGCATATACGTCGCTGCCCGTTCGATATCAATCGGGGAGCCATCCGATCGTGGAGAGCTTAACCGATTTTACGATCGATGAAGAACCCTATCGGTTCGAATTGAGTCCGCATGAAACAACGGTCGTCTTTGCGGAATACGAGCATGACGGCCAGCGCTGGCCTGCGGCGTGGGCACATCCATACGGCTCCGGCCGGGTGGTATATCTGATGCCAGGTCATCATTTGCCGTCTTTTCGGATAGAATCCGTGCGTCATCTGATTCGGGAGAGCGGGCTGTGGGCTGCCCGAAAGTGCGTAGACTAGAAAATCGGCACGCATTATAGGCATTCCATCACCGCCATCGAAGGCGGTGATTTTTAATTTGCGCGGAATAGTTCCTGCTGCCAAACGCATTCGTTCCGCCCGGATCTGTATTTTCGGAAAATTCTAAAAAAGAGGGTTGACAGCAGCATGTCCCTTCTTGTAATCTGTGTATGTAATCGTTTACGTAATCGATTACATACAGGAATCAGGATGATATTTTGAGGTGAACGATGATTGGCAAAAGCAACGATTAAACAAGTAGCAGCGGCAGCAGAAGTATCAACGGCAACCGTTTCAAGAGTGCTTAACAACAGCGATTACGTAAGCGAAGAAATTAAAGAGCGGGTGATGGCGGCCGTGAACCGGTTGAATTATCGTCCAAGCGCCATCGCACGCAGCCTGAAGCAGGACCGGACGTACATGATCGGCGTGATCGTGCCCGATTTTTCTAACCCCTATTTCATGGGCATATCCCGAGGCGTTGAGGATATTGTAGGCAAAGAAGGCTTTCAGTTAATATTTTGCAGCTCGGACGAAAACCCGGAGAAGGAGAGACGATTGCTAAAGCTTCTGCAGGAAAAGCGCGTGGATGCCGTCGTATTGGCAACGTCGGGCGGGAACGACCCGGCGATCAAGCAGATCGCGGATTCCAACATGCCGATCGTGCTCGTGGACAGGAAGCTGGACTCGCCGGAAACAGGATCGATGCTCGATCTGGTAGCCGAGGACAATACCGAGGGAGCCTCGCGCCTAACCCGGAAGCTGCTGGAGGAAGGACATACGGCTATCGGCGTAGTTAACGGGCCAACGAGATCAAGCACGGGGAGGGAACGTCTTGAAGGCGTCCGGAACGCGATGAAGGCATTTGGCCTGAACGAGGGCCCCATGGTGTATAACGGAGATTTTTCCACGGAGGACGGAATCCGGGCAGTTCAGCAATTTCTGAACGCAGAACGCAGGCCAACCGCCATCATTTCCCTGAATAACCGCATGAGCCTTGGCGTCCTGCTCGAGATTGTGCGCAGCGGCCTGAAGATTCCTGCCGACATGGCAGTAGCTTCTTTTGGCGAGGTGGAAGCCGGGCCTTTACTCAAGGAATCGGGGCTCTACTACATGGAGCAGCATCCCTACGATATGGGAATCAAGGCCGGAGAAATCCTTCTAAGCCGAATACGGGAAGAAGTCCGGCAGGATCCACCGGCTTATGAAATATACAGCAATGAAGTCAAACAGCTGAACTGATCGTACATGCCGCCGCTCTAAAAACAGAGAGGATGATGGAGATGCATAATCAATCAAACATCTGCAATCGATTGCAGAACGAATTGCCTAAAATCGGCATTCGCCCTATCGTGGATGGCCGGCGGGGTGGTATCCGGGAATCGTTAGAGGATGTCACCATGGATATGGCGAAACGAACCGCTCGCTTGCTCACCGAACGGCTAAGGCACAGCAATGGGCTTCCAGTGGAATGCGTGATTGCCGACACCTGTATCGGAGGGGTAGCTGAGGCCGCACGAACCGAAGAGAAATTTGCCAGGGAGAATGTAGGTCTTACCATTTCGGTGACACCATCCTGGTGCTATCCGACGGAAACGATGGATACCCACCCTACCAGGCCAAAAGCAATTTGGGGTTTCAACGGGACGGAACGTCCCGGGGCCGTATATCTGGCGGCGGCGCTGGGAGCGCATAATCAGAAGGGGCTGCCGGCCTTCTCCATCTATGGACGCGATGTACAGGATATCGGGGATACCGAAATAACGGCGGATGTTCAGGAGAAGCTTCTGCAATTTGCCAAGGCTGGCCTTGCCGTAGCGACCATGAAGGGGACCTCCTACTTATCGATGGGCACCGTATCCATGGGCATCGCGGGCTGCATCGTCGACGAAAACTTTTTTCAGAGGTATCTGGGGATGCGCAACGAATATGTGGATATGACCGAATTCGTAAGGCGGATCGAGCTGGAAATTTACGATCATGACGAATATGAGCGGGCACTGGCCTGGATTAAACAGAATTGCAAGCCGGGAACGGACGTTAATCCGGAGCATTTAAAGCGGTCCGAAGAACAGAAGGAACAGGATTGGGAAACCGTCGCGAAGATGGCGCTGATTGCACGCGATTTGATGGTGGGCAATCCGAAGCTGGCGGCCATGGGATATGGAGAAGAAGCGCTCGGCCGACATGCACTGGCTGCAGGATTCCAAGGACAGCGTGCCTGGACGGATTACTTTCCGACGGGGGATTTCATGGAGGCGATATTGAATTCCTCTTTTGATTGGAACGGTCTGAGGGAGCCGTATATCGTCGCAACGGAGAATGACAATCTGAATGGAATCACGATGCTGTTCGGTCATCTCCTGACGAATGCGGCCCATCTGTTTGCAGACGTTCGTACATACTGGAGTCCGGATGCCGTGAAGCGAGTGACGGGATACGAGCTGGAGGGCGTTGCGGCCAACGGCGTGATCCACCTGATCAATTCAGGACCGGCTGCCCTAGACGGAACGGGAAGGCAATCGAAAGACGGCAAGCCGGCCATGAAGCCGTTCTGGGACATCACGCAGGAGGAAGTCCAGGATTGTCTGGATGCAGTCAAGTGGTGTCCGGCTATTGATTTCTTCCGCGGCGGGGGATTCTCCACGGACTTCACGACGCGGGGAGGCATGCCGTCAACGATCGCCAGAATCAATATGGTCGCGGGTGTCGGACCGGTCCTTCACATCGCGGAGGGAATAACCGTGGAGCTCCCGGAGGCCGTGCACGATGTATTGGACCAGCGAAGCGACCCCACTTGGCCGACGACCTGGTTCGTCCCGAACCTTACCGGCGAGGGACTGTTCAAGGATGTTTACACCGTAATGAGTAATTGGGGATCCAACCATGCCGCCATGAGTTACGGCCATATCGGCGGAGATTTGATTACTTTGGCGTCGATGCTCCGCATTCCGGTATGCATGCACAACGTGCCGGAGGAGCGGATCTTCCGGCCAAGCGCTTGGACCGCTTTCGGCGGGCTGGAGCCGGTTTCTGCCGATTACCGGGCATGCGCGTCTTATGGTCCTTTGTACAAATAGGAGGCAGATGATATGAAGCAGTTATACACCATCGGGGTTGATTTCGGTACGGAATCGGGCAGGGCCCTGCTTGTCGATATCACGACGGGCCAAGAAGTAGCGACGCATGTGACGCCTTACGCGCATGGAGTCATGGACGAGGTGCTGGTCCATTCGGGTTTGAAGCTGGAGCCGGATTGGGCGCTGCAGCATCCGGAGGATTACTTGGAGGTTCTTAGGCAATCGATCCCCCGCGTGCTGTCGGATGCAGCGATATCGGCTGATCAAGTCATCGGCATTGGCATCGATTTTACGGCATGTACGATGATGCCGCTGGATGCAGGCGGGACCCCGCTCTGTATGACGGAGGAATGGAGGGACCATCCGCACAGCTGGGTGAAGCTGTGGAAGCATCATGCGGCGCAGGAAGAAGCGAACCTGATCAATGCAGCCGCAGCTTCGCGGGGCGAGAAATTTCTTGCGCGTTATGGAGGAAAACTGTCCTCCGAGTGGATGCTTGCAAAGTCTTTTCAGATTCTGAGGGAAGCTCCCGAATTATATGAACGGTCCGTGTTGTTCATGGAAGCTGCCGATTGGGTGGTCATGCAATTGACCGGCCAGCTCGCGCGAAGCAGCTGCACCGCCGGTTATAAAGCCAATTGGCATAAACGGGAGGGTTATCCGTCCAAGGCGTTCCTGCATTCACTCGATCCAAGGTTCGGAAATCTCGTCGAGACGAAGCTGAGAGGAGCGATCAAGCCCCTGGGTTCGAAAGCAGGCGGATTAACCGAAAGTATGGCGGCGATGACGGGGCTTCTGCCGGGAACCGCGGTAGCCGTAGCCAACATCGATGCCCATGCGATGGTACCGGCCGTCAGCGTCGTAACCCCGGGGAAGCTGGTACTCGCTATGGGAACCTCTACTTGTCACTTGATTTTAAGCGACAAAGAAGTGACCGGCGAAGGCATTTGCGGCGTCGTCGAGGATGGGATCATTCCCGGTTATTACGGGTATGAGGCAGGACAATCGGCCGTTGGCGATATATTCGCCTGGTATGTGGATGAGGCAGTTCCGGAATACGTTAGGCTTAAGGCTGCAGAAGAGCGGCTTGGCGTTCATGAGTGGCTCGAGAAGGAAGCGGCCCGATACGCGCCTGGACAAAGCGGACTGCTTGCCCTGGACTGGTGGAACGGAAGCCGTTCCGTGCTGATGGATGCCGATCTTAGCGGCGTCATGCTTGGTTTCACCTTGCAGACCAAGCCGGAGGAGATTTATCGGGCCCTGCTCGAAGCCACAGCCTTTGGTACCCGGGCTATTATCGAGGCGTTTACTGATAGCGGCATTGAAGTTCAGGAGCTTTATGCTTGCGGCGGATTGCCGCAGCGCAACCGGCTGCTGATGCAGATTTATGCCGATGTTACCGGCAAAGAGATCAAGATCGCGGATACCGTCCAGACGGCCGCTTTTGGCGCAGCCATGTTCGGTGCGGTTGCGGCAGGCAAAGATCAGGGAGGATATGGAAGCATCGTGGAAGCTTCGGAGGCGATGGCCCGCGTTCGGGAAGAAACATTCAAGCCGATTGAAGCTAACGTCCGAATGTATGACCTGTTATACAAGGAGTATAAAGGACTTCATGATTATTTGGGCAGGGACGAAAATGGGGTGTTGAAACGGTTGAAAGCGTTAAGAAGCAGTTTTAACTCTGAAGGATCAACGGATTCGGCCCGAGGATAGACAACGGGTTATGACTCACATAAGGAATGCAGGCTGTCGTGTTGGTAGCATGGCCTGCATTCCTTAACCACCCATTCTGCAATCGATGTCACATTGTTGGCAAATCGTTTTAAGAAGCGCTTTTTACCAACGCCATCAACTTATAAGGAGCGATCATCCATGGACAATCAAACAGCGTTATTTTCACTCAGCCGCAAGCGATCCGGAAAAAGAAAAAGGGAATCCAGCTACGACCGTTCGGGAGGGAATAAGGATTACTTCTCCATCCAGCCGGGCGACCTGACCGAAATTTGCAGCATTCCGGGAGCGGGTGCCATCACCCATATTTGGATGACCATGGCGACCGACGCCCCTGCCGAGGAATTGTATCTGCCGCGCAAAATCGTACTCCGCATGTACTGGGACCAGGAGACCGAGCCCAGCGTGGAAGCGCCGATTGGCGATTTTTTCGGAATGGGGCACGGCCTCACCAAAAATTATACGTCAGCGGCGTTGATGATGAGTCCCGAGGACGGCAAAGCATTCAACAGCTTTTTTCGCATGCCGTATGGGAATGGCGCTCGTATAACGATCGAGAGCGAAGCGGAGCATCCGATTAAATTTTATTTCTATGTGGATTATGAATCGTACGATAAGCTGCCCGAGGAGGAGCTGCGATTCCATGCCCAGTGGCACCGGGAAAATCCGACCGACGGGATCGCGGATCACGGGGTGGATAACGCTTTCTACGAATTCGGCGGCAAGAATACCACGGGCAGCGGCAACTATGTCATTTTGGACGCGGTTGGGAAGGGCCATTACATCGGCTGCAACTTCAATGTCCATAACCTCCGCGATACGCGGGAATGGAACTGGTACGGCGAAGGAGACGACATGATCTTCATCGATGGGGAGCCATGGCCTCCGACTCTGCACGGCACGGGCATGGAGGATTATTTCAATACGGCCTGGTGTCCGCAGCAGGAGGTGTGCACCCCGTATCATGGCATCATTATGGGCGGCGGCCCGAACTGGAGCGGAAAAATCTCCACGTACCGGTATCATATCCTGGATCCGATCATGTTCGATAGCAGCATCAAGGTCACGATCGAGCACGGTCATAACAATCATCGGAGCGACGATATTTCCTCGACGGCGTACTGGTACCAGGCGGAACCCCATCGTTCTTTCCCGAAGCTGCCAAAGGTGGATAAACGCTTGCCAATGCCGGATACGAAGCCGCTCAATCCTGCAAGCTTGAAACAGATATTCGGTCATAACAATCCCTGATGTTCACGGGTGGAATAGAGGAATCCACAATCAGATCGAAAGGGGAGATGAGCTTGAAATGGAAAAATGCCCTCTTCGCAGGCATGATTTTGCTGTTATGCGGCTGCGCGGGGGGCGGCAAGGTGAATCCTCTGCTTGATGCGACAGACAAAAGCTTATTATTAAAAGGCATGACCGGCGTGGAGCAGGTTTCGCAATTAACCGGGGAATCCTCCCCCAATCGTACCGATCAATACGCCGTGTACGGCACCGATCTGGGTTCCATGATGAATGACGGGGAACGAACTTACTTCGTGTTCGGGGATACGTTCGGCGAGAGGGCGCCTGATCAGACAGGCGGAGGGGGAAGCTATTGGCGCTCCAATACGATAGCCTATACAACGGACGCTCATCCGGCTGACGGTATCGCATTCGAGGGAATGATCACGGATGAATTCGGCACGGCGAAGGAACTGCTGCCTTCCGCCAAAATCGATTACGAAGAAATGACGAAAATTCCGACCCATGGCATTGCGGCAGGCGGCGCCTTGTATATGCACTACATGTCGGTCAACCATTGGGGCGATCCGGGGAAGTGGGACGCCAATTACAGCAGCGTGGCCAAATCGACCGATAACGGTGAAACCTGGGAGCTGCAGGACCGGCTCCGTTGGCCGGGAGACAGCAATTTCATCCAGGTTAGCCCCTATAAGGTGGAGAATGAAGCAGGCGGTTCGGATATTTATTTTTGGGGGATTCCTTCGGGCCGCTTTGGCGGCGTTCAGCTTATGAAGGTGGGCGAGGAGCACATCGAGAATATGTCCGAGTACCGATATTACAGCGGATTGAACGATGACGGCAGTCCCAGGTGGAGCGCGGATATGAAGGATGCCAGGTATGTGGTGGATGACACCGTCGGCGAGCTGTCCGTAGTGTGGAATTCTTATCTGGAACGCTGGCTGATGACCTATTTGAAGGAAGGCCAAGGGGTTGTCATACGTGAAGGCATGACGCCTTGGGGGCCATGGGGCGAGCCCCTGGATTTGGTCCGAGCCGAGGATTATCCGGGGCTATACGGGCCCTATATGAACGATCGGTATACGGAGAATGACGGGCAGACGATCTATTTCACATTGTCTTTATGGGATCCCTACAATGTTTTCTGGTTTAAGGCTTCGCTCGAAAAGTGAGGCGCGGATTCCAAGAATGATCGGTTTAAATGCGGACCAGCGTTTAAATAGTTTGATCCATTATAAGGAGGGTTCATGATGCAGAAAAAAACCATCGGCTTCAAATCCTGGCCTGTTCTGTTCTCCGTTGTTCTTGTTCTGGCGATGCTCGTTACGGGCTGCGGCGGACGATCTGGCGGTCCCGGAGGAGGAGCTTTAAGCAATCCACCGGAAAATGAAAGCGCAAACAACGGGAATGAAGCCAGCGGCAAGGTTGTGATCGATTTCTGGGCGCAAAAATTCGAGGATACCACCGATGCCTGGTTCAAGAAATGGGTCGGCGAGTTCAATAAATCCCAGAGCGAGGTTGAAGTGAAGCTGACCATCGTTCCGGCCGACGCCTGGGACCAGAAGATGAAAGCAGCGCAGGCCGCAGGCAAGGCACCGGACATCCGAACGATCAACTACGGCAATGTGGCCAATGCGGCAAAAACGGGTCAACTGATGGCCCTGAACGATTTAATGGAGCCTTCAGCCTTCGATGATTTGTACGACAATATGAAGGACTTCGTATCCGTTAACGGTCAGTACTATGCATATCCGAAGCTGGTTGAGCCGTCTGCCGTGATGTTCTATCGGAAGGATATGTTCCAGGAAGCCGGGCTTGACCCCAATCAGCCGCCGAAAACATGGGCTGAGCTTCTGGATGCGGCCCAGAAGCTGACCAAGAAAGGCGTGTTCGGCTTATCGATTGCGCAAACTGCGCCGGATCTGGGCTGGTCGAGCTGGGGGCTGCAGTATAACGGGGCAGGTCATCTGGCGGTTACGGAGGACTGGTCCCAAGCGGACGTGAACAATGACGGTTACAAGGCCGTTTTGGACTTTTACCAAAAAGCGTACCAGTCCGGCGTCATGCCGAAGCAGGCGTTGGCCGGATATGCGGACATCAAGCCTTTCGGCGAAGGCAAGATCGCCATCCAGATTTGCGGTTCCTGGGCGATCGGTCAGCTTCGCAACACCTATAAAGACATGGTGGATAAGGTAGGGATTGCGCCGATGGCATCGATGGACGGCGATTTGACGAAGCCGACGGCAACGCTCGGCGGCTGGTCGCTGGCGGTGGACGGCAAATCCGAGCATCCGCAGGAATCGGCCGATTTCATCTCCTATTTGCTCGCAGGCGACCCGAACATCATGATCGATTTTTTCAAGACGTCCCAGTTCTCCAAGTTCTCCCCGCGCAAATCCGTGGACGAAGCGATGAAATCCGATCCGGATGCATCCAAGGATGAATGGCGTGCACTCGTATCCGAGCGGATCATTCCGCATTCGCAGGCTGAGCCGGTTTATCCGTGGGACATCAGCTTCGCGCTCGCCACGTCCATCGAGTCCGCCATGAAGGGTACTTCGGTGGATAAGGCGCTGGCGAAGGCAGAGAAAGACATTAACGATTTCATCGCGAAGAATAAGCTTGCCGGTACGAATCCGAAAAAATAGTGTTGGCAGCCGTCCGGAAATCCGGTTTTCGAAATGTTATTTTCGGATGGCTGCTTCATCCTTGGCCAATGGTGGTGACGCTACATGTTCAAGAAAAATTATCGGCAGGACAACGGCGTGGCTTACATGCTGCTCGCTCCCATCGTCATCCTGCTGACCGTCTTTGTCATCATTCCGTTCTTCTATGCACTGCGGGTGAGCTTCTATAATTGGAGTTTCTATCAGGATTCCACCTTTGTGGGCTTGCAGAATTTCTATATGGTGCTGACCGATGACCTCTTTCTCCAATCCATCTGGGTAGGGCTTAAGTTCGCGCTGATGGTCGTTCCGACGATGCTGATTCTCTCGTTTCTGTTCGCGAACATCATTAAGAATCTGGGCTCCGGTTTCGCAAGCGTTGTTAAGACTTCCGTCTACATTCCCACCATTATTTCCGGAATCGTGGCGTCGGTCATCTTTGTCTTCATCTTCGATTATGCCGGAGGCCTGGCCAATTACATCATCGGGCTGTTCGGATCGGAGCCGAAAGCCTGGCTTGCCGACGTGGCAACGGCGCTGCCGAGCATCGCGGCTCCAGCCGTGTGGCTGGGCTTCGGACTCACGACGCTCATCATGCTGGCAGGCCTCCACGATATCCCAAAAAGTTACTATGAGGCTGCCGAACTCGAGGGGGCGGGCACCTTCGTTCGCATGTGGTACATCACGATTCCGCTCATGCGCAATGTGATCCTGTATCTGCTCGTAACCGGATTTACGGCGCAAATCTCCCAGTTCGAGCTGTCCCTCGTCATGACGGGCGGCGGCCCGCTCAGCGAGACCACGACGCCGAACCTCTACATCCTGAACCACTTCCGAAACGACGTCATGGTCGGGAACTCCATCGCGGCATCGCTGCTGTTGTTTGTGGTCCTTGGCAGTATTTCGGCCATTATCTTCAGAGTACTGAATTCGGAAAAAGCGATCGACGGATAAGAAGGCAGGAGGATAACATGATGAAATCGTTAAACGGTGTCCAAAAAACATTGATGACGCTCTTGACCGGACTGGTGACGATCATGGCGCTGTTCCCGCTGCTCTGGGTCATCATTGCCGGTTTCAAAGATAAGGCGGAGGTGCTTGCAACGCCGTTCCGTTTCTTCCCGAAGAAATGGATGGTTCAGAATTACACGGATATTCTGAGCGACGCGACCTTCATTCAATCGATGCTGGTCACATTCGGGGGCGCCGTTCTCTTCGCGGCGCTGAGCTTGGCCGTGAACGCCACCGCGGCTTACGTCTTCGCCAGGCTGGAATTCAGGTTCAAGACGATGCTGTGGGTTTATGTCATCGTCACCATGTTCATTCCAGGCATGGCCATTCTGCTGACCTCCTTCATTGTGGTGAATGAGATGGGAATGCTCGATACGCTGGCGGTGCTCGTATTGCCCGGCATTGCTTCCGCGGGTCATATGTTCTTCATCCGCCAATTCTACTTGAATATTCCGATGGCGCTTGAAGAGGCGGCGTTGATTGACGGAGCAGGAAGGATCAAGATTTTTACGCATATCTTCATTCCAATGTCGTTTCCGGTCTTCGTCATCGTGGGCATAGGCTCCTATTTGGCCTATTGGAACTCCTTCGTATGGCCGACGATGACGATCACCAACCCGGAGCTCTTTCAAATCATGCAATATTTATACACTTTCCGTTCCGAACGGGCAACCGAAATGGGCATGCTGATGGCCGGATCGGCGCTTTCCTGCCTGCCGACCATTATCTTGTTCCTCTTCTTCCAGAAGCACATCATTTCAGGAATCAAAATCTCCGGTTTGAAGTAACATTCTAAGCCAACAGGTGGAGGTGGGGCATGATTATACTTGAGAACAGGCATATCCGGCTGGAAATCAGTGAGATTGACGGCACGGTTCGAGGCATTCGCGATAACGTTAGAGGAATCGGGCTTATCGCGGATACGGGCACGGCGGATCCATTTCGCTTGGAGACGGACGCGGGTTTCAGCAGCTCCTTTCAGAACTTCGGATGGAGCAGGGAAAATACGGAAGACGGGACAGATCAGGTTCAGTTGAGCTGGGACACGCAGCAAGGTATGATCGTCACGGCTTCCGTAAAGCTCGCAGAAGAAGCGGATTGCATTGATTTCCGATGCGCAGCAGAGAACCATTCGGGAATCCGATTGCTGAGCCTGGAATATCCGGTTATTCCGAATTTGACCACGATCACGGAGCACGGCGAGGAGGATTATATCGCCCATTCCTTTGCAACCGGCTTTGAGGTCAACAACCCGATGAAGGTATTTGAAACGGACGGAATCGGATTTCGTTTCATGCCGTATCCGGAGAGCTTCTCCGGGGCAACGATGCAGTTTTTTGCCTATTACGGCAAAGACAGGGGCGGGCTGCAACTCGCTGCCCTGGGCCATCCGAAATGGCTCAATTTCTTCAAGAACGGGAACGGCTTGCTGGAAGCCTCCGTGATCCATGGCTGCAGTGATATGGGACCCGGCAAGGGGATCAAGCCGCATTATCCGGTGCAAGTGTCGATTCTGTCAGGAAGCGGCTGGTACGAAGCTGCTGACCGGTACAAGTGCTGGGCCGTGCAACAGAAGTGGTGTAGACGCGGCAAGCTTTCGGAGAGGGCTGCGAAGGAAGGCAGTCCATGGCTGCATGAGGATATGGGCGCGGCAACCTTCGGTATCAATGCGGGATCGGATCGTACGGCATGGATACAACAATACAACGACAGCATCGGAACGCCGATGCTCCACATCCTGGGCCCCGATTGGACGCATCGGCCGCAAACCTTCGGCAGCGGCGTGCCGGGGGGATATGATGATTGGTTTCCGACCCGCTTCAACCCAGAAAACATCGCTCTGATCCGAAAGCTGGGCCATCGCTTCGCTCCGTTCGAATTCGATTACCTTTATCATTTTGACGGAGCCGACGGAGAGCTTGGCAGAGCAGCCGAGCAGAAGTTCCCCGAGCTGAAAAAAAGCGTGGATGCTTACCGCTTTCCGTTCCTTTGTCCGGCGCATCCGTACACCCACGATTTTCATGTGAGGCGGGATACGGCACTGCAGCAGAGCGATGACATCGATTCGATCTACTACGATATCTCCGCCAACAACATTCTGAAGATCTGCATGGATGACAGCCACGGTCATCCGGTCGGAGCCGGCAGCATCATTGAGGAGGCTTACCGGCGGAACTTTGCCGATACGAAGGCGGCCATGTGCGAAACAGCCGGACGCTATATCCCCATGGGTACCGAGATGATGAATGAAACGATGCTGGATCTGATCGACTACTATCAAGCCCGGGCAGGGGGGCAGCCGGCGGCGCCGCTCGAAGGATGGCCGATCCGGGAGCTGCTTAAAACAGGTGCGGCCTATCTCATCCCGATGTTTACTTACGTATATCACGAGTACGGCGCGCTGAGATTGGACGGCTGGGGCAAGCTGACCGAGGAAATCGGAGAGCTTTACTATTTTACGGTAGCACGCACGTATCTCTGGGGCGGCCTGTACGAATTGAATTACGAGTACAGTCCGATGGAGGCGCTGGACGGCAACGAAAATACCGCAGAGGAGCATTATTATCCGTTTGAACCGCGCGGGTATGCCTTCTCGGCGAACAGGGCCGATTACTTGGCTCTGTATGCACGGCTGCGAATCGGTGCCGCGAAGCCGTATTGGTCGTATGGCACGATGCTTCGGCCGCTCTCCTTCGACGTTCCTATGACGCCGATGAAGTGGTTTCATTACAACCACGGCAAGGATACGCCGGAATATAACAACTCGGGAGAACTGCTGACAGACGCCGTTATCCACTCGGCATGGCAGAATGATCAAGGGGATGTCGGCTTGTTCTTTGCGAATGTGACCGGAGAGGAGCAGACAATAAGCATCGAGCTCCGTCCGGAAGACTTCGGAAAGACGACAGTGACCGGGCAGCTGTACACGAAAGCGGGAGAGCCGGCCATTGATTGCTCCATGGAACAAGGCGGATTGCGTTTGCTTAAGCTGCCGGCACGAAGCATAGCAATGTTGGAACTGACTTCGCCTTAACTTGGCACAATGACGCGGTTTTCTGAGGCGGAGGATGATAGAAATTGGGGCGGCGACGTCGGACAATTGGATCAGATTGACGATTTCAGCCTGTTAAAGAATGGACGACGTGTCGCTGGCGGGGGATTTCTTGCCGGAAAACGAGCAGAATGGAGGACTTATGGCACAATTACCGGACGCTTATGTAAAGCGGTGGGATTATGACCAATTAGGGAGTGCAGCTCCCAAGCTGAGTCTTAAACAAATCGATAAAGGCACTTATCACTGCATAATGACATTTGAGCTGGATCAGGAGATTCGACAGGATGATTGGCAGCTGCGCCTGGAGCCTGCGTTCCAGCCGTATTTTCACTGGGCTCCTCATATAACGCCGACTTCCCGGCATGTGATGGATCAGCACTGCTTTCGGTCGCCTGCCCTCATTGCTCATGACGGCACCAGACTGCTCACACTGATACCGGATCTGGATCTGATCGCGAAGGATGCGGACGCTCGTTGGTACTTGGATCTGGATGCTCCGAACAACCAATTCGTCTTGGGAATGAGCCGGACCCGTGTGAGTGATCACGTGCTGTTTGAGAAGGTGGAGGGTGCTGCTTATTCGCCCGGAACGTTCTGCATCGGCTTCTACCTCATGACGTTGGAGGATGATCAAGCTGCATTGAACCCCTGGCGGCCGGTGCTGCAATTTTTATGGGAGCGATGGGGTCACTCCCGACTCCGTCAGGGTATCCATGACAGAGCTCCTCTCGAACACTATGTAAAACATGCGTACGACTGGGCTTTTCGCCATTGGAAAGATACGGTGTGGCAGGAATTCGAATGGAACGGACTGAAGGTCGGGGCTCCCGTATTCATTGCCGACGTGAGTCAAAGCCCGAATTATCCTGGCGTTCCGAACGAACGGGAAAGCCGATCGATCTGGAACCAAGCGTGGTTCAGCTCCCTTCGTTCAGCGCAAGGCCTCTATCGTTACGGTAAGAAACAGGATGATCCGGAACTGGTTCGCAAGGCCAGGCTCATGAAAGAGCTGGCTCTTGCTGCTCCGCAGCGAAGCGGGTTCTTTCCCGCCGTTATTGCGACGGAGATGAAGCGGGTGATGGTGGAGGGACAGGAAGTTAACCGGTCAGGTAGTTGGGACCATGCCTTCTGGGGGAATTCCAATCGCAATCCGGCCGATCCTTGGGGCTCGATCGCGGAAGCGCCTTACCATGTGCTGGACATGAGCTGGACGGCGCTGCTCATGCTTCGCTGGCATGATGAAATCGAGCCGGATCCAAGGCTCATGGAATACGCCGTACGCTATGCGGATGCGCTTCTGGCTCTTCAGGACGAGAAGGGCTATTTTCCGGCCTGGCTTGACCAAGAGACGTTAGCGCCGCTGGATATTCTTCGAGAGTCTCCGGAGACGTCGCTCTCCGTCACGTTTTTGCTGAAGCTGCACGACATGCGGCCGGATCCCACATATTTGGAAACGGCAGTAAGGGCGCTGGAGGTTGTCGTCAACGAGATCGTGCCGTCCGGCAGATGGGAGGATTTCGAGACGTATTGGTCCTGCTGCTCCTATGGCCGCGAAGAGCTCCCCGGCTGCAAGGTGGTTAGGAATAACATGTTCAAGCAGTGCAATTTCTCCATGTTCTGGACGGCGGAGGCCTTATTTCAGATGTACAAGACGACCGGCGAGATGCAATATCTGACACTCGGCACACGTGTGCTGGATGAAATGCTGATGACGCAAGCCTCCTGGCAGCCTCCCTATCTGTATGTTGACGTATTGGGCGGATTCGGCGTCATGAACTGCGACGGGGAGTGGAATGATGCGAGGCAAAGCCTGTTTGCCGAGCTGATCCTTCAATATGGCGTGGAATTGGACCAGCCGGAATATATTGAACGCGGTGTTGCCGCATTGCAGGCCTCTTTTGCCATGATGTATTGCCCCGAGAATATAAAAACAAAACAGCAGTGGGAACGGGCGTATCCTTTCTTTAACGAGAAGGATTACGGCTTCATGATGGAGAATTACGGTCATGACGGCGATGTAGGTGAGAACGGGCGGGGCATGGGGACTTTCACCATTTTTGATTGGGGGAACGGCGCGGCCGCCGAAGCTTACCTGCGGATCAAGGCCCATCTGGGTCAGACGTTGAAAGACCGGTACGGATACGATATCACACATTAAAGGAGCGATTACGGATGATGAACTTTAACGGGCTCAACATGCATCTCGGAAACTTATCCAAGCTGTCTAATGCGCAGACGAGATCCATCAGCGCGGAGAATTTTACCGGCGAGAAAGGAAAAGGGGGCATGGCGACGGACGGCACGGGTGCAGCGGCTTCCAGGGATCTGGGCGCGGGCTGGAAGGTGTCTCCTTCCGTGGAGATTATGCCGGGAGAAACCTTTACTATGGGTGACATTCAAGGCCCTGGGGCCATTCAGCATATTTGGCTGACCTGTCATCCGTCGCTGTGGCGCAATATGATTATCCGCATGTATTGGGACGAAGAGCAGGACCCTTCGGTTGAGGTTCCGGTGGGCGATTTGTTCTGTAACGGGTGGGGTGAACGTAGCGATGTCAATTCGATTCCGGTTGCCGTCAATCCGGCCGGCGGCATGAACAGCTACTGGCAGATGCCGTTTCGCAAGCAAGCCCGATTGACGATGGAGAATCGCGCGCCGGAAAAGGCGGTCCTTTACTACCAAATCGACTATACCCTGACGGACATCCCCGAAGAAGAGGCTTATTTTCATGCACAGTGGCGGAGAACGAATCCCGTTCCTTATAAGGACGTTTACACGATCCTGGATGGCGTGAAGGGACAGGGGCACTATGTAGGGACTTACCTAGCCTGGCAGGTGAACAACAGCGGCTGGTGGGGCGAAGGGGAGATCAAGTTTTATATGGACGGGGACCAGGATTACCCGACCATCTGCGGTACGGGAACGGAGGATTATTTCGGCGGAGCTTGGAACTGGGAACAGCCGATCGGTACGTACCGAACCTACTCGACGCCTTATCTGGGGATGCACCAAGTGCTGAAGCCGGACGGATTATATCGCAGCCAGCAGCGCTTCGGCATGTATCGATGGCATGTCATGGATCCGATCCGCTTCCAAAGCGATCTTCGCGTCACGATCCAGGATCTCGGCTGGAGGTCAGGAGGCAGATACCTGCCGCAGCAGAGCGATATTGCATCGACGGCGTTCTGGTATCAGGCGGAGCCCCATGCGCCATTCCCGGAACTACCGGATAACGATGAGCGGGAGGTTATATAAGCAGGCGCTATTGCTTAGCTTCCGGTATGGTGATAGTGTGAAGCCATGGACCCTTTTGCATCTGCTTGTCGGTTTCATGGTCGTTAATGGAGGATAGGATGGACAAACATACAATTTATACCATTGCAGATCGGGTAGGCGTATCTCCTTCCACGGTGTCCAGAGCCTTGTCGGGGAGAGGTTACTGCAGTCCCAAGACGAAGAGCAAAATTCTGGCGGCTGCCCAAGAAATGAACTATGCGCCCGATCATGCAGCGAAGATGCTGAAAATGAGGCAAACCAATAAAATCATTTTTGCCGTTCCGGATATATGCAACCCTTTCTATTTCGATATGATCAACGGCATCAATCAGGTGCTGGAGGAGCATGATTACCTGATGATTCTGTTCTACACCAAGCACAGGCTCCAGGAGGAGATGAAGGCGATCCAGACGCTTCGGGAAAACGTCGCCGACGGCATGATCATGGTGTCTTTCGATTTTGGAGAAGAAAATATCGGGGCTATCAATGCGCTGCAGGCTCCGGTCGTGCTGACGAATAAATACGTGTCGCCGGATGGCAGCGACCGCTTCGATTACGTATATGTGGATACGTATGACGGAATCAAGCAAAGCACGGAGCATCTGATCAAGCAAGGCCTGCGCAGCATCGCCTATGTCGGCGGTAATCTCAGCGAGCAGACCGGCCATGAGCGGTTCTGCGGGTATCGGGATGCCATGCTGGAGGCAGGAATCCCCTTGATTCCTCGTTTTATCGCCGAATCCGACTATACGGAAAGCGGCGGTTATGCGATGGCGAAAGCGTGGCTGCAAGGGCCCGACCACCCGGAGGGCATCGTTGCCGCGAACGATCTAATGGCGATCGGCGTCATGAAAGCTTGCGAAGAAGCCGGATTAAAAATTCCCCATGACGTTGCCGTTGTGGGCATGGATAATCTGGACATTGCCTCCCGCGTATATCCCAAGCTGACGTCCGTTGCTTTGCAGCAGGAGGAAATCGGCCGAAAAGCGGCCCAGATCCTGATGGATCGCATAATGGGAATTCCGAGGGAGGAGCGGGCCGTGAAATTGATGCCGCAGATGGTCGTGCGCGATTCCAGCGTAAAGATATGAAGCGAGGATGGAGTATAATGGGTTGTTTCCGAATGAACATGAACGTCATGATAAAGGCTCCATCATGAACTAGCATGCTTGCGTTGAATATGGTGTTGAACCGTTCCTAGCAGTACAACTGCCAAGAGAACGGTTCTTTTTTTTGTTGTAAGGAAATGATCTTTGGTGGGGAAGTCCCCAACCTTCGCGCTTGCGTGGTCGGGTTGGGGACTTTGTCGTGGACCAAGGATTTGTAGGATCATAGCGAACTGAGAAGCGGAGGTGTTCGCTGTAAGGGTAATAATTATTACTCCTCAGAGTAAAATTTATTGACTATTAAAGTAATTTAAAATACTCTATAAAGTAACAAGGAGGTTCACATTGAAAAAGTCCAATCGAATCATGGTTGTTGTGAAGGGAGAGAAACGGATGTCAACAATCCATAGTCTTCAACCGGATATTCACACGCTTCACGGATTTTTTAGCAAGGAGCTGGAACCGGCACTATATATTCAGTCCGGGGATACCGTGGTGTATCGAACCTTGGATGCGGGATGGGGACTTGCGAAGCGCTCTGCTCCGGGAGCGCCGAGAACGAAGTTTACGGAGCGTGCGCCGGAGCGGGTGGAGAAGCAGTTCGGGCATGCCTTATTGGGTCCCGTGCATATCCAAGGGGCTAAACCGGGTCTTACCTTGGAGATTCAGATCAACGAGGTCGTTCCCGGGCCGTGGGGTTGGACCTCTGCCGGAGGGTTTCCAAGCTATTGGAACGAGAAGCTGGGCATGACCGATACCCAGGAAATGACATTGGACTTTGAATTGGATGCCAAAACAATGACTGGCAGGAGTCAGTTCGAAAATTTCAAGTACAGCGTCGGACTGAAGCCATTCATGGGGATTATGGGCATGCCGCCGGAGGAAGAAGGTCAGCATACGACTTTTGTGCCGCGCCCTTATGGAGGAAATCTCGATTGCAAAGAATTAACCGCCGGGAGCACCTTGTATCTGCCGATTCCGGTAGATGGCGGGCTGTTCTCAACAGGGGATGGACATGCGGCTCAAGGCGACGGCGAAGTTAGCGGTCCCGCTTTGGAATGTCCCATGGAGAAGGTGAGCCTAACCTTTCATGTCCGTGACGACATGCCCATCAAGATGCCCAGAGCAAAGACGAGTACCGGTTGGCTGACGATGGGATTCCACGAGGACCTGGACGAAGCGATGTGGATGGCCTTGAGCGGGATGCTGGATCTCATGACAGAGCTTTATTCCATTTCGAGAACGGAGGCGTACGCATACGCCACCTTGACGGTGGATCTGAGAGTAACCCAGATCGTGAATATCCTGAAGGGCGTGCATGCATTTTTGCCTTTTGGCGCGTTGAGGTGAACGAATGCACCAAGTGTTGGTTTTTTTAAATGTAGATTTTATAGGAGGGCTCATGCATGCAGTTATACGAAACGATGGTCAATAACCATGGGTTACATATTCATGTGACGGAGGTACATCGGGAACTTAGAAATGAACAAAGCTCACTGGTTATCATCCCGGGGCTTTCCGAGTCGGCCGAGGATTATATCGACATTATGGAAAAAATGGTAACGCTGTCGCCCAGGCATATCGTTGTCATTACGCTCCGAGGCCGTGGCCGAAGTGATTCTCCTGATTCGGGATACACGCTCGAGGATCATATCAGCGATCTGGATGCGGCCATTCGCCATCTTGAACTGGAACAGTTCGTACTCATGGGGTACTCACGAGGGGTAGCCTATCAATTAGGTTATGCCATTCGGAACCCGAAACGCATTGAAGGTCTGATCATCGGAGACTATCCGGCGATACATACCCAGCTGCCAGCGGGATGGGTGGATTTCTTTGCAACGCTGCCGCCTTGGAGAGGGAAGAAGCTATTCGACCGGATGAAACCATCGGCCCTGCATGCCCTGCAGAAGGATTCCGCGAAGGTAGAATTTTGGAGCGACCTGTCCCGATTCACATGCCCTGTTCTCATTATACGTGGCGCAAAACCGCATCCCGGGTTATCATTAGAAGCAGTGGAACAATATAAGCTATCGCTGCCGCAGGCACGAATCGTGGAATTCGAGCAGCATGATCATAATATTTTCGAACCGGATGCGGACGAGTTTGTTCGCACCGCAGACTCTTTTCTGAGAGAGATTAAGAAGAAATCAATAAACTATCACAAGAAGGGTGTACGGACTTGGACAATCTGAAGCTGAATGTATCACTTTTACGACAAAGGGTTCCGAACCTGACCAGCGCGGCCAAATCCGTCGGATTGCGGCCCGCCACGGTTTCCAATCTATGTACGGGAAAAATACCCATAGGCCGGGCGGAAGTTCGCACCATAGCCGCGCTGGCAGCCTTGGCGAAATGCAGCCTTGACGAACTGATCCTGCGCGGGGAAAGTGTGGAGATGATCGAAACGGGCATTAAGCCTCTTGATCTATTCGCTCCTCTGGCAAAAGGCGGCACCGTCGGGCTGGTAGCTCGTCCCGGTATGGGGCAGCTGGTGCTGCTCGGGGAGTTGTTTCATCACTTCAAGCAGGAAGGGTATATGACGATTCTGCTGAAGCCGGAAGGGAACTATCCGGAGCTGCAGGATATGCTGAATGACGTAGAGCGGGTTGCTTCTTCAATAGAAGAAATCTATTCTATGGTATCGCATGCGAATACCGATAAAGAAATTGTGTTTGCCGCGGATCGGGAGCATGTCTTAACCGGCAAAATCTATGATCTACAGGAACGTTTTCAACAGGAAGGCATGCAGCAGATCACGACTTTTCTTGTGGACCTCAAAGGTGCGGTTGTTGATGAAGACATGCCTTACGGGCCGCTGGAGACGCTGTGGTATTTCGATGCCGATCTGGCGGCAAGACATCTGTTTCCTGCCGTGAACCCGTTATATTCCACCTCTTCCGTATTAGAAGGCGTTCATCTGGATCAGGCTCACTTAGCGGTCCAACAGCGGGCCCAGAAGCTGCTTCGCCGCTATCGGGAGCTTCGTTCGTTGGTTCAAGTACGAGGATTGGAGGCCATTCCGTCATCCGAAATGGAGGTTTATGAGCGGGGAGAACGGCTCGAAGCTTATCTAACGCAGCCTTTTTACGTTGCTGAAGCTTATACCGGACTGCCAGGCGAGCGGGTCCACTTGCAAGAGGCGCTGCATGACGTGCAAGCCATATTGAACGGCAGCATGGATCATCGAACGGTGGAGAGTTTATCCTGGATCGGGACGATAAAATAAGAAGTTAGTTGACCAAAGCTGAATTCCCTAAGTTTGTTCATCGGGAATATCGGCTTTTTTACATGATTTTGCATAATATAATCCGTACGTCCCATAGCTGATACGCAAAGGTCAGTATATAATATGTGCTAGTTTGTACCGTACAGATGGCAAGAAGTGTATTTAACAACTGAAACTCTGCTGATTCCGTACGGACACGAAACTATACATAAGGGAGAAATGGACATGAAAAGAAAAGGTTGGCTAATCGCATTTGCAGCGGCATTATTGTTAACGCTTATCGTAGTACCGGTTCAGCAGTCTTTTAGCGCAGAGGGCAATCCGACGGCAACGGCCATTACGCAGAGCGCCCTGAACAATCAGTTCCACTTGGATCACGTCGTGAAGATTTACGTGCCTTCCACCGTAAAGGGGGATATTCCCATCACGGATGCGGCTCACCAAAAGTTTGTCAATCAAGCGTTGACGAAGCTGTCCGGCTGGTTTGGCGGGGCAACGGCAATACCGGGCGAAGGGGCTTGGGTGGATAACAACAAAACCTTGATCAAGGAAAAAGTAACCATCGTGTACGCTTTTGCCGAGAAACTCGACAAGGATTCGCTCAATCAAGTGGTAGACTATGCGAAGAAACTCAAGGATGATCTTTCGCAATCTGCCATTTCGCTTGAGGTTGACGGTAAACTGTATTTCATTGAATAGCAGTCTCCGATCCATGAAGTGATCATAGGGGAGGTCTCCCAGCTGTCTGTTGTATGGCAGAAGAGGGAGACGTCCTCTTTATTATGTGTGGACTTGTTAGTAGAGAAACCTCCACAGATAAAAAGTGGCGTAAGATTCCCAGTTCGCCCATCCTGCGGACAACTCCAGAATCTCCCTCTTCGTCGGTTTCGCCTCCAGACCCAGCAGATGTTTGATGGCATTATGCAGTCCCACATCATCGATGGGAAAAGCCGCCGGCATTCGTAAACAGCGCATCAGCACATAATTGGCCGTCCACGGTCCGATGCCGCGGATGCCGACCAGTTGTTTCTCCGCTTTCTTTAAGCTGCCTGCTTCCAGCAGCAGTTCTTTCGTTAATTTTCCATCCGTCATAAGCCCAGCTACTCCGAGGAGATACTCGCATTTTTTCACGGTCATCCGAAGTCCACCAAGATCTTCAACACGCAGCGGCGCGATGTCCTCAGGCCTTGGAAACATCCAGTAAACCTCGCCTTCACACTCGATGCGTCTGCCGAAGGCCTCGACGAAACGCCTTTTTAGCGTATACGCGTAAGCCAGGTTAATCTGCTGTCCCAGAATGCCCCAGCATAAAGCCTCGAACAGATCGGGAATGCCCATGTTGCGAAGCCCGTAGAAGGACTGGACGGCTTGACTGAGCAGGGGATCGGTCTCTGCCATCGAATAGAACGGCACTAAATCGGTGTTTAGATCGAACCAGTCCCGGACATAAATGGCTACCTCCGCCCGCTTGCTTGGTTCGGTCGGGGTGGTATTCCCCAAAAATCGAACCAGGATCGCTTGCGCTTGATTCCTGGCGCTGACTTCGATCACGGCAACGTCATCTTCAAGCGGGATCGCCCGGTAGATGCTGTCGTTCCGAATCGTAAAGAGACATTCATTCGGCGATCTTTGCAAATAATTGAGGTTCTCCTGAAAGCTGAATTCCTTCGGCACGAATAGCTTTAGCGTATGGATATGATCCTCCCAGCTGTCCTTGGGAAGCCGTTGTTGTTGGTCCATGGTATACGGCTTGTCGCCGCGATTGTAGTCCGGTTCATGCATGATCATCGTTTCCTTTCGTTCCTGATCTACTCTATACTAGTTGTACCATAAACGCGGACCTCATAATTTTGTTATCTTGCTCTTATATTCCAAAAAGCGTACAACCGGATCTTCCTGTGGTTATAATGTTAGCGGAGGTGAGGAAACGTGGCAAACCGGATACAACCGACCGAAGCCCAGTGGAAAGCCATTATCGACAATGACAAGGACAGTGACGGCCAATTTTTCTACGCGGTGCAGACGACGAAAATCTTCTGCAGGCCATCCTGCAAATCCAGGCCCCCGAAATTTGAAAATGTGCGCGTGTTTCGAACCGCGGATGAAGCGAGGGCCGAACGCTTCCGGCCATGCAAAAGGTGCAAGCCGACCGGCGAGCGCCTGCCGGACCACGAATGGATCGAACTCGTTGCCGAGTATATCGATGCGCATTATACGGATCATTTGACGCTGGATGTCTTGGCGGATGTAAGCCACGGCAGTCCGTACCATCTGCACCGGATTTTTAAGCGGGTCAAAGGGCAGACTCCGATGGAATACATTCAGGATTACCGGATCGGCAAGGCCAAAGAGCTTCTTGCGAATACCAGCCTGGCTATTTCGGATGTCGGCCATCAAGTGGGCATAGAGAACACGGCTTATTTTATCACGCTGTTTAAGAAAAAGACGGGAATGACCCCCCTAAGCTATCGAGGGCAATATATGAACAATACGAGTGCGGAGGTGCATAATCATGAAATCTAATCATTCGATCATTAGCTGGACACGATTGCGGCATGATGACTGGAACATATATATCGCGGCCACGCCGCAAGGTTTATGTTATATCGGATCACCGGATAAACCGTTCAAAGAGCTGGAGGAATGGGTGAACGCGAAATTTCCTGGCTGTGAACTATTCCAGAATGATGAGGGCATGCAGCCATATGCCGCCGAGCTGGCGGACTATTTTCAGGGGAAACGGGAACGGTTTGAGTTCGCAATGGATTACAAGGGTACCGATTTCCAGATGGCGGTATGGAATGCACTGTGCCAGATCCCGTATGGGCAAACCTTCACGTACTCTGACATTGCGCACCAGATCGGCAAGCCGGCGGCTGTGCGTGCTGTTGGTGCGGCTATCGGGGCGAACCCGCTGCTCATCACCGTGCCTTGTCATCGGGTAATCGGCAAAAGCGGCGCATTGACGGGATATCGCGGGGGACTTGAAATGAAGACAAGATTGCTGCAATTGGAGCGAATGAACGTCTCCGTGAGGGAGATGAAGGAGTATGCCTAATCCTTTGCTGCAGCGCATAAAGAATCTGGATTGGCCTGCCGTACAGGCAGCTTTGGATGAACAGGGATATGCGGTCATTCCCAAGCTGCTCTTGCCCGAGGAATGCGCAGAGATCATAGGCACGTATACGGAAAAGCAGCGTTTTCGCAGCACGATCCAAATGGCCAGGCACCGGTTCGGACTGGGGGAGTACAAATATTATCAGGCGCCGCTTCCCGAAACGCTGCAGCAGCTTCGGGAAGGCTTGTATCCTGAACTTGCGCTGACGGTGAACCGCTGGTTGAGCCGGCTAGGGCATGAAGAGAAGTATCCGGCAAGTCTGGATGAGTTTCTGGGGATGTGTCATGCCCAAGGTCAGGAGCGGTCAACGCCGCTGATTGTAAAATATGAAGCTGGCGGATATAATTGCCTGCATCAGGATTTGTACGGTGATGAGTTCTTTCCGTTCCAAGCGGTCTTTGTGCTGAATGAGAAGGAAGTCGATTACACGGGCGGGGAGTTTCTGCTGGTGGAGCAGCGGCCGCGGGCACAGAGCCGGGGACATGCGATCGCCTTGGATCAGGGAGCGGGACTGATCTTTCCGACCAACCATCGTCCGGTGCAGGGAACAAGGGGATATTACCGGACTACGCTCCGGCATGGCGTCAGCACGGTCACGTCGGGGACAAGATACAGCCTGGGGATTATTTTTCATGACGCGAAGTAAAGGAGCTGGATGCGCATTCACTCATTCGTAATGAAAGGAGGGAAGTCGTATAATAGAAGAAAGTATAGGAATGAGGTGTCCCAGGTGAAACATGAAGTGCTTTATAAAACGCCGAAGACCCTGCTCAATAAAGGAACCGGTTTCCTGAATGGATACAGCCATACCTTGAATCCGTATACAGGATGTACCTTCGCTTGCTCCTACTGCTACGTCCGGCAAATGCCGGTTTCGATATTCCGAAATCAGGAATGGGGAAGTTGGGTTGACGTTAAGCTCGAATCTGCTGCCATTCTGCGTAAAGAACTGAAGCGTGCCAAGTCCAAGGGGCCCGTCACGATCTTCATGTCATCCAGTACCGATCCCTATCAGCCGATTGAGGCCAAGGAAGAAGTGACCCGTGCCTTGCTGGAGGCCATGGTTAGCGAGCCGCCGGATTTCCTGCTGGTGCAGACGCGCAGTCCGTTGGTCCGACGGGATATCGATTTGCTGCAGCAGTTAGGAGCACGCGTGCGGGTAAGCATGACGGTCGAGACCGATCGAGAGGATATTCGCAAGCATTTTACGCCTTCCGCTCCGCCGATCCAAGCCAGACTGAAAAGCCTTGAGCTGCTAAGAGACGCAGGTATACCAACGCAAGCAGCGATTGCTCCCGTCCTTCCAAGCACGGAGGCATTTCCTCAGATCCTCAGACCGCTCGTCAATCGCGTGTGCATCGACGATTATTTCATGGGGGACGGCAGCGGAGGCAAACGTACGAAACGGCTGCCCGTTCAGGCATTGTACGAGAAGCTTGGTCTGGAAGAATGGTATGATCCCGCCGCCTATCAGGTGGTCTACGATCGATTCAACAGGGCGTTTCCGCAAGAGCAGCTATTTGTCAGTCAGAAGGGTTTTGAACCTTAAACGTTAGATGGCTCGTCTAGCAGATGAGCGCTTGCTGTGTAAGATGTTAAATGAAAGAGTTTAAAAGGTAAGGACCGGGAGATAGCTTCCGGTCTTTTTATCATGCCGAGCAGTAGATGATTATGGTATGATAGGCGAAAATCACCAGTCAAACGTAGAGGAGCGAATGAACAATGAAGTTGGATTTGACGGATCAAATTGCGTTAGTCACCGGTGCTGCGGGCCAATTGGGCCGGGTCATGGTCCGAACCTTGGCGGAATGCGGCGCAGATGTGGTTATCCATTATCGGGGAAGCTTAGCCAAGGCGGAAGAGCTTCAGCGCGAGGTGGAGTCGATGGGCAGACGCGCGTACACGGTGCAAGCCGACGTGACGGATCAAGCATCCGTGAATGCCATGCGGGATGCAGTGCTTGAACACTTTGGCATGCTGCCTCATATCATCGTTGCGAATGCCGTGGAATCCTATCAATGGACGTCTGTCTTGGAGCAAGCGCCGGAAGATTACGAGAGCCAGTTCCAATCCTGCGTCATGCAAAGCGTCTACCTGGCAAAAGCCTTCGTGCCTGCCATGATCGAGCGAAAGAGCGGCCGCTTCATCGGCATCAATACCGAATGTTCGATCCAGAACTTTCCGAGTCAATCCGCCTACGTAGCTGGCAAGCGCGGCATGGACGGCGTATACCGCGTACTCGCGAAAGAAATCGGCGAGCATGGGATCACCGTCAATCAAGTCGCGCCCGGCTGGACGATCAGCGACCGCGATCGGGAGAACGGTACCGAGCATAGCGCCTCCTACGAAGCTTCCGTGCCCCTGAAACGCCGCGGAACGGACCAGGAGATTGCCAATGCCGTGGCATTCCTGGCCTCGGATTTGTCATCATTTATCACAGGGGCTTATATTCCGGTATGCGGCGGCAATGTGATGGTGGGGATTTAGCGGTTCGACCCATGGATTGAAAGTGTGAAAAGTCCACGAACTTCGGATTCGCATTGCGATTAAGGATAGGCGAAGTTCGTGGAGGTGGCTTTAATTTAAAGTAGCTCCTAATGAACCTCATACGAAAGGAGCGGTTGCAATGGAGATTAAAAATACATATATACCTAAGTTAATTAGCTGGCAATTTGATGACGAAGTAGTTGATGACCCAGATGAGTGGAACTGGATAGAGATCACTATGGTTTTCGGTGATGGCTCTAAAAGATGGAGTATTTTGTATACGCCGGAAAGGTTACTGAATAATAATTTGAATAGGGCAAATATTGACCCACCAGGGCTTCATATCAAACATATGATTATAGTTAGAAGCTATCAAAGAAGCGATATACAAAGAGTGCTTGAAGAACTGGATAACCATCAGGAATTAATCGAGGCATCAAAGGCATACGATTGTTAGTTTGGGAAGTCGGCAATGACGACTAGTGTTTATGCGGACGGTCCCTCGTAAACACGAATACATAGATCTCAGGAATTCAGTAAGATAGAAGGAGACGAGACGATGACGGCAAAACCACAACTGGTATTGGATTTAGCTGGCGTATTGGTGAGTAATTTTTCATCTGCTTTTTGGCTTACATTAGCGGAGGGCTCCGAAATCTCGTTTCAAGATATCAGGGTACAATTTGATGAGGTTCGTAGAGACTTATGGACAGGAAAGATGAAGGAAGATGAGTTTTGGGGATGGATGAGCCTGCGAATGAAGCAAATCAACAAAGAGGAAGCCAGGGAGTTAATAACTCAATCGTTGCAGCCGCTTCCTGGATTAAATCACTTGGCGCAATGGAGCGAAATCGCGGATATCCATGTACTAAGCAATCATTGCAAGGAATGGCTGGAGCCGATTTTAGAAAAAGTAGAACCTTATGCTAGGAGCATTACCATTTCGAATCAAGTCGGTTTGAGGAAACCTGATCTGCAAATTTATAAACATGTTGTGAAACAATTCGAACGTTCAGAACTGACGGTTGTTTATGTTGATGATCAGGAAAAGAACCTGAAACCGGCTATCGACCTTGGATGGAAAACCTTGCTGGCCGATCAAGAGCATAAATGGATAGAACAAGTGGGACCTATGTTGGTGACAAACGTCTTGTAAGTCAGCCGAGAACCACTGGAAAAAATGATATCGGAAATGTAGTCAATGAAAAGTGAGGAATTCTAAATGTTTGGACGAGGGAATCAAAAGTACCCTATACCCGCAACGCTGCTCAAGATGAAAGAAATGAATGAGCAAATCGTACATGATCTCGAGGTGGAACTGGACGATATTCTGGAAATCTATATGGATTATGATCTTAACAATCAAGACGCCGAATTTGCATACAGCGGCCATCCGTTGGATGTAATTCCATTTGCCTTTACCGCTTTTGGAGGCGAGCATTTCGGATTTTTGACCGATTTTGGATCGGTGACTGATCTCGAGGATGCCCCTGTCGTGTTTGTCCAAGCTTTACCATCAGAGGAGTTTCATGTCACTCTAATTGCGAGAAACATAAGGGATTACCTGGGTTTATTTTTAACCTATAAATGTATGATAAATATGTTTTCCACGGTTAATGAACCAAGTCAAGAACCGAGTGCTGTTGAAACGCACCCTCATTTATCAGCCGTAGAAGCCAAACTTATTCATGAGTTGGGAATCCAAAAGATAGAACCGGTTTCTTACCGTCAGAACATGCTGAGGGAGCGTTCCAAAGAAGTTGTGCAAACCATAAACGGAATCGGCGTCAAACGAATGACTGCGCGTGAGTTAGGACCAACCTTTAATGTAGAGGAATATGATAAATATGATGTATTGAACAATAAAGTGCGGGAGTTTTTTCAAGAGGCTTGCTTAGAGAATAAACTGGCCTGCATTGCAGATCTTCAAGAAGCGGGCATCTTGTTGACCCACACGTACGACCTAAATGAGTTTTTAATAAATGAACTGAGAGCGATGGGCTGCATTTATGAGTCGAGAATACTTGAATTAACAACGAAGTCTTACGATTTTTCGATGAGTAGCACACTTCATGAAATCATTCCAGAGATTTGAACGAAGCATCAAGCATGCAGGGAGGACGCCATGTAAATGATCATATTAATCAGCGGAAACAGCTGCACGGGAAAGACATATATGGCTCAACAATTACTTGAAAAGTATCACGTGCCTTATCTGTCCATCGATCATTTGAAAATGGGCTTGTACAGAGCCGACATGAACTGCGGTTTCACGCCGGTGGATTCAACCGAGCATATCGGTGCACAATTATGGCCGATCATCAAAGGGATCATCATGACAAACATCGAAAACAAGCAAAATCTAATCATTGAAGGCTGTTACATTCTGCCTCATCATCTGCAAGATTTTGAGCCGTCCTATTCACAACACATCATTTCCTTGTTCTTAGGATTCTCCACCTCGTACATCCGGCAGAATTTCCAATCCAACATCGTTCAACACCGCAATGCTATCGAAGCGCGAATGTATCCTGAAGAGAGAACTGTTGCCGACTATACTCATGAGCATGATGTATTCCGTGAAAAGTGTGCGTCATCGAATGTCCCTTATTTTGAAATTCAAGAGAACTATGAAGAAGAAATCGCAAATATATATGCCTACATAGATCGTGAGAAGAAGAAACTCGAGTATGAACAGCGGTAATTAAAGTTTGGAACAAACCATTACACAGGTTGACGAAGAAAGGACAGTCGCCATGGATTTATATCTATATCATTATTATGATGCGGCAACAGGACCCTTTCAAAATCTATCCTCGCTATCCATCGAAGAAGCGTTGCAGGTACAGAGGAGGCTCAAACAAAACAAAAATTGGTTTGCGAGTCAACGTGCGGATGATTATATGATCATCCGTCGCGATCTGGAAGCACGGGCTAGAGCTCTATTCAGGGCCAAAGGCGGCAAACCAACAAAAGAATATCCGCATTACATGACGCTTGGATCTTGCGAATGGATTAAGGAATGGTATCCGAATGGAAAAGTAATCAGGATTCTGCTGGATGATATGCAACCCGAAATGATGAGTTTCACTTATGGCGACTTATTTCCGACCATGCGGTATCAAGACGACAAGCCTTATAGAGGAAAGGTATATGTAAAAAACGAAATCCTTCAGCTTGTAGACGAGTTTGGCTGGCCTCAAGATTGGAACAAAGACGGTCGTCATGGACCTGAGCGGTATATTGAAGTGCAGGTTTGGGACGATCGGGCACTCGGTCCTTTTATGAAATCCTAGATTGGATGAAATTGAAAAAATGAAATGTTCTGACCACAATTCGATTAAAACTCGACTTGTGGTTTTTCTTTTCACCAAATTGATCCTTTTGAGCTATTGATAATGATTAACATATAAAGTAAATTTTTTACATATCAATCAACTTACAAAATACGTAAAAGAATCAAAATTGAGTAAGAACAATGCATCGACTTGGTTTTAAAATTTACAAGATAGTTTTCATCAAGGAGGTGATGCCGGCTTACATCAAGATAGGCTAACGTTTAATTATCAATGATTGAGGAGGGATTAATGGATGAAAAGGGATTTATCCAGATTGCCGGACAAATCGAGAGTGATGTTATTGCCTTTAATGGTCGTCATGTCTATGATTATGAACTTTTTTCCCCTTGAAGTTTCTGCAGCAGAACGGGGCGCTTGGGCACCCAATGTATCTTATGTCGTTAACGACAACGTGACGTACGACGGGAAGGCGTATAAAGCTATTCAATCTCATACCTCATTACCCGGATGGGAACCACCCAATGTTCCTGCATTGTGGCAGTTTGTTCAAGGTGGTGGAAGTAATGATACAGTAGCTCCGACAACTCCTACGAATGTAATTGTAAGCGCAATCACCTCTTCAACCGTTACTTTATCCTGGCAAGCATCTACGGACAATGTAGGTGTGGCAGGATATGATGTATACCGAGGAACATCCCTTGCCATCTCTGTTACAGGAACGACAGCGACAATAACGGGTCTCTCACCGAACACGACATATTCTTTTAAGGTCATTGCAAAGGATGCTGCCGGGAACCTTTCTCCTGCCAGTGCGATCGTCAATGCCACCACTTCAGATGGAACGGGTGGGGGTCCCCAGCCGACGAAGCATATATTGACAGGGTACTGGCAGAACTTTGTCAATGGTGCCAGCAAATTGAAAGTTAGAGATATACCGGATCAGTACGACATCATTGTTTTAGCGTTTGCCGAGATGGATCCTGCTAACCCTGGTGGTGTCACTTTCAATGTTGATTCCGCACTATCCGCAGCTCTTGGCGGGTACACCAGTGCCGAACTAATCGCGGATATTCAGGCTAAACGCGCTCAAGGTAAGAAGGTCATCATATCCATTGGAGGGGAATTAGGGAACATTAATTTGAATAATCCTTCCCCGAATGTAGCGAACTTTGTGAACAGCATGTACGGAATCATCACTCAATATGGGCTTGACGGGATAGACATTGATCTGGAGCATGGCATGAATGTACCTAATGTAACCAATGCGATCCGCCAACTAAAACAAAAAGTAGGAAATGATTTTGTTCTGACGATGGCTCCCCAAACGATAGACATGCAGAATCCAAACACTTCTTACATGCAGCTATATAACAATCTGAAGGATATGACAACCGTAATTAACGTCCAGTATTATAATTCTGGATGCATGTTAGGACGCGACGGGAAATGCTATTCCCAAGGCACGGTTGATTTCCTGACGGCTCTTTCGGACTTAACGCTGCAGTGGGTATCGCCTTCCCAATTGGGAATAGGAGTACCTGCTACCTCTTCAGCTGCCGGAGGTGGATATGTTTCTCCAGCGGTCGTAAATAATGCCCTGAATTGTCTAGCAACCGGAAACAACTGTGGAAGTTATAAGCCTGTGGCTAAATACCCTGATATACGGGGAGCAATGACGTGGTCCATTAACTGGGATGCGACTACGAATTACGCGCTTGCCAAAACGGTGAAACCATTCCTAAACACCCTTCCTTAATAAGCATGATATTTGTACAACTTAAGTAGATTTTATATAAAATAAGGAAACCTCTCCTAGATGAGTGGTGGTCTCAAACCATCATGATCACAGAGAGGTTTCTGTATGGATATCTAGCCTCAACGGAGCAGGCGGAATCATGCTGGAGAAGCAGAGAGGTCCCCTTTGTCCCCGGATTTCACCATATAATAGGATCATAAGAAATCTGGGGGCAACAGGGATCGGAAGCATGATCCGCATGCGTAGTGCTGCATTGCCTAGTAAAGAAATGAAGCGACCGTTTACCCAGCAATATTTGAGGGAGAACGGTCATTCTTTGATGCAGACAGTGCAATAACAGCAATACGCCCCGGCCTAAAGCCAGGGCGCATCTTCTATCTGAATATAGCTTTGAAATACAAACTGAGTTTCACGGCTCCCATATCACCGTTGGATACGGGAGTTGGTCATAAGCACTTGCCCAGTAGTAGGAGTCCCCCATGATTCGCCTCGGCAGGAAGCCGATCTCGCCGCGGGATACGGTGACGAGCTCGGACTGCGATTGGAATATGCCTTCCGCACTCGTCGCGGCCGTAACGTATTTGCCTGCCATATGGGTGAATCGTCCGCTGATCTTGGCCGCAACAGGCATTCTTGTCTCCATATCGACCATCTTAAAAGTGACTTTGGCGATGCCGGCGGTGTAAGTGATGTTCATCTGGTCGATCACCATCGGTTTCATCGCAGACGGCATCGTTGATGCGGATGCAGCCAAACTGGGAGCTCCTTCATTGCCGCTGATATCGACTGCAGTGATTTTGTAATAATAGGTGGTGTCCGGCAGCAGCCCTGTATCTTTATAAGAAAGTCCTTTCGAGGTTCCGGCGTAAGTAGCGGGTCCAATCTCAAAGCCGGCTTCGGTCCCACGATAGATCCGGTATGCATTTACGGCACTGTTATCCATAGCCATATCGTAGGTTATATTGATCCGTTGATAATCAAATGCGATAGCTGCCGCTCCGCTGACCGCGCTTGGCGGTTCATGGTCCGCAGGAGGCTGCCAGGTATAGCCGCCAGGTCCCCATTCGCTTGGAAAATCCAAGATTGAGGAGTAATGGTGGAGGGCAATGCCTCCAAACGCTGGATCATTCTGAACAGTGTCGTACACCTTGTTTAACTCCGACTCCATATAAATTCGTCCTTCTTCATGGAAGCTGATGGTTTCGGGATCCCCGCCATCCGCGATGTCTTTGGTCTCGACACCGATCACAACCGACTTCGGCTTGCCGATCAGATTGGCGTAGGCCAGCTCATTCAGCGCTTGCGCGATAATGCCTGTACTGCCATCCGCCTGATCGCGGTAATTCATGATCGAGATGTAATCGGCGGTATCCTGAATGTGTTCAGACAGCCATTTGGTTTGCCCGTTCCACGGGATATTGCTCGCATCGGCCGAAGTGTCATACCATCTCGGGATCGCTGCGCCAACCGACAAGGTGAGTCCCGATGCTTGTTTGCGTTCCATGAGCAGCTGCAGCATATCCAGATACTGAATTTGGACGGAGGGCTTTGCGGTTTTGAAGTCCGGCAGGATATACGGCTCCGTATCCACGTTCACGCCGTCGAAGCGAGCGGAATCGCCGGAAGCCAGGTTGTAATTCAGGATTTGCTCAAACTCCCGCACGGCGTGAGTTTGATATCGGCTGTAGGCTCCGAAGTAAGGCGGCACGGTCCCCCCGGCGATTAAAGCTTGAACATAAAAACCCTCGGCGTGAGCCCACTCGACGAACTGTTGGACTTCGCTCCGGTAATCCTCCAACATTTTTGCTCCATTATATTGCCCCACAGCCAAATAGAGCGTCGTGATGGGACGTTGATGAAAAGTCGTAACATCCTTCGCCATAGAAGAGAGAACGGCTCGGGAATTCGGATTCAGGACCAGGGGATAGGAGGCATTCTCCCAGATCCAGATCGCACGATCCTGATCCGGCAGCGGTTCCGGGTCATACGTGCTGCTGGTTACCGTCTCAGGATTCGTCGCCGAGGGATTGTAAACATCACCCATTACATTAGCGAGATGTGGGTTGATATGATCATCCGACATATAAACGGTATTCGTAACCGCTGCGAAATCCTGATCTTGCTGAGCCGACGTCTGTCCCCCGGTTCTTGCATAGACCGTCAGACTATAACCTGTATTGCCGCGTGAATCGGTTGCCCTTGCCTCCAGACTATGAACCTGGCGAGGGGATTGTCGTAGATCCAATGTATATTGATATCCGTTCTTGGCAGGGGAAACCTGCAGCCAGTCGCCGCCGTCGATGCGGAGCTCAACCAGCGCAATCGGATTCTTCCCTTCTGCGGATATGTTGATTTTCATTTTGTTGCGCTGCAGCGTAGACTCGGTTGGGCTGGTAATCTCCACTTCCGGTGTATCAGCTGCAGGATTATCGATGTTCAAGTGAATCCAAGGAGACCAGATGCCATAACGCGTTATCACGTCATTGCCTTTCAGGACCATTTCGACGGGGCCGTCAAGTCGGCTTGTGTCGAGTTTATAGGACCAGTTCCCGCTGTCATCGCCGTTTGGATCCTCCATCTGAACATCCGCCATGAACTCACCGTTCACGATGAGTTGAAGCTCATACACCCCGGAATAGGTTCCGAATAACTCCGTTACGCCCGGCTGTATAGCTTGCCCGTCCTGATGGGAGTCAATCGTAATGAACGCTGCCGCTTTAACCTGCGGCAATGGAACGCAGAGTGTAGTAAACAGAACGGCCGCCAGAAACAAAAGCCCGCACCTTCGTAAATGTGAAAGCATCATCTTAGTCACATCCTTGTCAGTTTTGATGTAAACCAAATGGACTCAACGGCAGCCATCATGATCGGAAGAGCCTAAAAATACCATGCTGCGCAAATTTAAAGCGCTTACTTTTTAAATATTACGAAAAAGATCGATTAGAACCGATGCCTGGCATGTGTCAGGTTATTTTTGTTGTGCTCGAATGGGCGTCCATTCAATCGACAAGAGCAGTTTGAAATGGGCCTCCGCCTGGAGACCGAGTAAAACTCTATACCTGAGGCGGTGTGAACCTGCGCAGATCTCCATTAAGATGTGAGTAACGATTTTTTCCTGACTAATGATGGAATGTAATATTCATCAAAAAATGGGGTGTTGGATCTGCTGCAAAAATCATTTAAAACCATCATGCAGAGCACTTGGATGATATGGGAACGCTTCTTCAGCTTTATTTCCAGATTCCGCAGCTCGCATATCTCGCGTTTTGGCATATGCACGGTCATGATCAAGAAGCATCGGGGGGAGCGCATCGTCTGCGAGGATTCCACGGTCATTCAGGATGGGGATCTGGTAGGCGAGCTTCATTTGGATAATGAGACGGTGCTGAAGCTCATTCGAGCAGAAGGGCCGGACCGCGCGGCCCTGAAGATTGCGAGACTTGGAAGAAAATCCATGCAGCAGATTAGCCGGGCTTATGAAAGCCAGTCCGAGTTCAGCGAGGTTAACGCATTGGTCGGGATTACGCTGCTTCACCGGGGATTAACGCATGGACTTGGTTTTGAGCATCAAGCAATGAAACCGGATCTGTTCCAGAAGCTGACCACTTCCTATCTGCGCATGCTGTTGTCCGTGATGCACCCGGAGGGGAAGAGCCGCATCGATCGAAGAACCGAATTGCTCGTACCGATGAAGTTGATTCATACCCGATCCTCTTTAAGGAAGCGATTTTCGATGGGAGATCGGAGACAGCCACATGAAGAGGGGAACGCGGTCTTCGTATCGGCTGCGGTAGAAGGTTGAGTATAAGGGCGATATATCCATATAGTAGACCGGTATGCTGTTTAAACAGGAGAACATGAAGAAACGGGGAGAACGTACATGGAAGAATGGTATAAACTTGACCACGCGGGAAAGCTGTTCCCCGCGGTTGCGGGGAGGGAGAACTCATCCACCTACCGGCTGTCGATGATGCTGACAAGCCGGGTGAAACCATCGGTTTTGCAAGAGGCGCTCGATAGCGTGATTAAGAGATTTCCTCTACTCAATGTCGAGCTAAGAAATGGACTGTTCTGGAAATTTCTGCGGGAGAAGGAGACACGCTTGACGGTGGAGCAGGAATCCGCCTATCCCTGTGCCCCCGTTACTCTTTCGCATGAGAACGGAAGCTTGGTAAGGGTTCTGTATTACGGCAGCAAGATCAGCGTGGAAATTTTTCATGCTCTAACGGACGGAGGAGGGGCATTGGAGTTCCTCAAAACCTTGGTATTCCAGTATTTATCTCTGCTCGGCGAGGACATGGAGGACAAGGAAGGCCTGATTCTGCCGCCCGCTTCATTTGCCCGATATGCTGAAGCTCAAGATAGCTTTCAAGCGCATTATACTTCGGCCACTCCTGACGCCAGGATGCAGGATGCACTTCAAATTCCGGGCACCCGTTTCTCGCCTTATGGACACAACGTCATACACGGGATGGTTCACGCATCGCGGCTGAATGCGGCAGCCAAGCAGAAGGGAGCAACCCTTACCGCTTACCTGACGGCAATTTTGATTATGGCGGTTTACGATACCACACTGCCTTTCAATAAGGATAACCGTCCGGTCGTGATCAGCATGCCGGTGAACCTGCGAAAAATGTTCCCTTCCAGCAGCCTCCGCAACTTTTTTGCGGTCATCAACATTGGTGTACAACTAAAGGAAGGCATGACATTCGAGCAGGTGCTCGAAATCGTTCATGCACAGATGAAAGAGAAAACGACCAAGTCTTATTTAAGCCAAGCGATGGCCGGCAGCATGAAGTACGAAAAAAACCTGTTTTCCCGATTCACGCCGCTGAAATTAAAGGATCTGGCAATCCGTTACGGCTTTGACCATTTCGGGGAAGAAGCCAAAACGCTTACGCTTACCAACCTAGGTCGAGTCGACATTCCAGCTAGCATGGCCTCGCATATCGAGGCGATGGAAACCACGATGTATCCCACAGCCAAAAGTCCCATGAACTGTGCCGTCAGCTCGATCAACGATCAGCTCACCATCACGTTTGCGCGAAATATCGTCGAAAGCGATGTGATCATGCGCTTTTTTCGCCAGCTTGCCAGCCTAAGCGAATTGGACATTACGATTGTCAGCAATGATTGGGGGATGGGCGCATGAAATGCGAAAGCTGTGGCGTATCCGTAGATCCGGCGCATCAAGCGTGTCCCTTATGCCGCAGGAATGTGCAAGGTAAAGATGATAAGTACCTCGTAAGTAATTCATGGTATCCCGTCTATGAGGCTGCGGAGGAGGAGCATGCGAGCAGCAGTCTTGTATCCAAGTGGCTTACCTTTCTTGCGGTATCCGTCATGGGGATATCCGTCCTGATTAACCTACTTGGAAATCGCGAGGTATGGTGGAGTTTAACTCTCATACCCTGCGTGTTGTATGCGTGGCTGTCCATCAGGCATACCCTGATGTCCGGGTCGCATCTCGGCGGCAAAATTATCGTTCAGCTGCTCGGGCTGTCCGGTATGCTGCTGTGGATCAACGTGGCGTCGGGAACGTCTTACTGGTCGACCGGCTATGTCATTCCGTTCCTGATGATGGCGGCAACCTTGCTCATTACCGTTATATGCTGTTCGCGAAAAATGGGCTGGCGGGAGTTCGCAGGTTACTTATTAACTCTGATCCTTCTTGGTATCGTTCCCTTATTGCTGTATGCCGTTGGCATGTCGCATGTATTATGGACAGCCGTAGCTGCGGCGGTGTACGCCTTGCTGACATTCGGCGGGATGTGCCTGATTGCAGACAAGGGATTCCGCAAGGAAATGAAGCGCAGACTACATTTTTGACAGGAGGTAATCACGATGTGCGCGATCACGGTTAGAAGCATGGCCGATTACGAACGCGATGTTCGCGGCGAAGTGGCCGAGGTGTTTGTTAACGGGTATTATAAGGAGTTGTCTTATTTCACCCGAGAACGGAACATGCTGGAGAACGCCTTCCGGACGTTGTTCAGCCCGGAGGTGTTTTATGTGGCGGAGGTCCAGGGAATCATAGTCGGAATCTTGGCTTGTTCCCATAATGGGCAGCGGGCCATGCCGGTCGCGTTAGCCCCGCTTCAGGATGCTTTTGGAGACAAGACGGGAGAGCTTGCATATAACGTCATGAAGGACGAATTCAACCCGGCATTGCCCTATGATGACGAGACCGGATATATCGAATGCGTGGCCACAACCGAAAAAGCACGCGGCAAAGGCGTATCAACCGCTTTGATGAAACACGTCATGACGGAGCTGCCATACAGGCGTTACGTTCTGGAAGTGACGGACAGCAACCAAACCGCGCTTCGATTATATCAGAAATTAGGATTTCGGGAGTTTAAGCGTATATCCGAGGACTCGGATGAGAAAGGCTTCAACGACCGGATTTATATGGAGTGGACCAAATCGGCTCCACGCGGTTAGGCAAGCGTGTTATGTTTGGTTTTAATTAGAAAAAGTGAATAGCTTACAGAAAAACCGTCCACGGAGATCATCCATGGACGGTTTCTTTTTTCTGGATAAGATAGCCACGGGCAAATATGCCCAAGCCATCGGAGATTCGTGCAAATAATCGACAGGCTGTCGCTCATAAGATGAAGTGTTAAGGATTCATGTAACGGGATTGTGGGGAGGTGGCATGGCTTGTTGACGATGCTGCTCTTTATGTTTGCTGTCGGTGCCGCAGTGGCCAGCGTGGATACCACCTGCGGACTGAACGTGCTAGGCAGCCTGGACAGCACGAAGGTCAGTAAATTCAAATATGCGCTAGTCTATATCGTGACCTGTACCCTTGGCGGCGCCGTAACGGGGCTTGCGCTCGGGGGCATCAATTATGTGCTGAAATTAACCCCCGCGGGCTTATATCAAAACTACGTCATCGTTGTGCTGTTGGTTGTGTTTCTGGTCTTGGAGTTGATACAAAAAACGGGAATCCTACCCTCCGGAAATTTTATCGTTCCCTCGGAATGGATCAAGGCTGCAGGGTACCGATCCGCGGCGTTATGGGGGCTGATTTTGGGCTTGGGTTTTATCACGCTGCAAGTGGGCGTCCTCTTTCATGCCTACATCGTGGTTTCCTTGTTTGCGGCTCCCTGGTGGTTGAGCCTGCTGGCAGGCGCGACGTTTGGAATGGTTCGAGGCACCGTGTTCAGCCTTCCTCTGAGCCGGTCCATCGTCTACCGCATGCTTAAAAGAAGAGTATACAGCTTCACGCTGCTGACCGCGGTGCGGCTGTCGGTTTCCATGCTGCTGATCATGGGAGCCATCATCTGCATCATCAGCTGATGAAGCCAAAAAGGAGCATATAGGTCCATGTACGATGTTCTTGCGATATCCGTTACGCTTCCCATGCTATTGTCGGTGGCAAGTTATGTCTGGGGCCGAGCCTTCGGTGATCCGGATCCATTCCCCGGGGGAGCCCGGCTGCATGTGCTGCTCATTCTTCTGCAAATTTTGACGGTGACCTTGGTATACAGCTTTCCGTCGTTGATCAGCTTCCTGGGCATTTCCTTGCTCTATTTCATTCAAGGACTGGGCGTGGCTTGTTTCATCCGTAAAAAAGGAAGGGTGGACTGCGGCTGCTTCGGGCCTCAGATCAGCTCCAGGCTGGGGTTTCCGTTGATTGGGTTTAATCTGGCGATGGGCTTCGCGGGATTGGTTTGCAGCTATACCGCAAGGCTTGCGTTTCAACAGTCGTTCACAGTAACGGGTCTGCTAATGGAAGGCATGATGTTACTGCTTGCGCTGTTTGTTGTAGTAGGGGTTCCGGATGCCTTACACGCGATCCGAATATACCGCGGAATTGCCGCACCGCATATTTCAAAGATAAAAAGAAGGTAGAGGAGGCCGCGATGAACACGTTCTTCTGGATCTCATATGCCATACTGTGGATTTTGGTCGTGCCTTTGGTGATTCTGAATTTGGTCCTGTTCCGGCAGCTCGGGATTATGGTAATGGGCACCGCAAGAGGAGTGAATCAGTCCGGTATCCCGGTCGGCAACAAAATGCCCGGAGCCACAACGACAACCTTGCAAGGAGCCGAGTGGTCCACCAGCGAGCTGATTGGCACGCCATCCCTCATGCTGTTCGGATCACCGACGTGCAAGGAATGCGCCGAGATCCTGCCGGATTTTCAACGGATCGCCATGATGAATAACGTGAAACCGATCCTGCTGTTATTTTCGTCCGCGGATTTGGCTTCGGATTATGTCCGCAAAATAGCATATGACGATGAGGTGCTGATCGTAAGCTCGGAGTTCGCAAATCACTTGGATGTACAGGTCACGCCTTACGCCTATGCGGTGGATACAAACGGCATCATCCGGCATAAGGGTCTGGTCAACAGCCGGGAGCAGCTTGAAGCGTATGCGAAAGCATCAAGAGTTTCCTAAGACGAGGTGAGAGCATGTGGAGGAAGCCGGAGAGCAAGGACGAAGAGACGCAGGTGCTGATCAGCCGGGTTACCCGGAAAATGAACCGCAAGACGATCCTGAATAAAGTCGCGCAAAGGACGGCCGAGGCGCTCGCCAAAGTGTTGGTACGGCCCAACGATGACGATATCCTCAAACAAGCGTTTGCCGCGGGGCCCTGCAGACCTCCGCACGGACAATATTGCACGGGCTGCGGCGCAGATGCCTCCTGCCCGTCCGATTATATCATTTGCACGCCAAAGACGGTGATCAACGATTGCAAGGGCTTATGTCCTTATCCTTCCGGGTGGTGGTATACAAGCGATCCGGTGGGACATCGGGCCAAGTGTCAGGATTGCATCTCGCAATACGTACATCCTTATGTCGGACGGGACTGGTGTTACCAGGGGGCCAGAGTCTATGGGCGGTATGTAATCTGTGCATGCCGTTCAACGGAAATGTATTGATCGAAGAATGAGGCATGCATAGAATACCCATCCCGTCGCTCAGAACCGTACGGACAGGTTCCGTCGGCTGAAACCCTCGTGTTTGGTACAGCCCTGTCGATAAGCCGACATCCCCGTGATCTGGCGGAAACGGCGACTGAAGCAGTACTCATCCGTGTATCCCACTTCTTGGGCAATGGATCGCATCGGCTCATTTTTCCGTAGCAGAAGTTCTTTGACACGGTTAATACGCAAATCGGTTACGTAATGCAATGGTTTCTTCCCTGTGAGTTCCTGGAATATAGGCGTGAAACGCCAGGTCGAAGATAATCGAGCCATGTGCGCCAGCTGTTTTACCGTCAAATCAGGATCCATGTAATGCTCGTCTACATAGTGAAGGACGTTTTCAAAGGTTTGTGCCAAGGTCGCGACTGGCCGTCCTGAATATTTTGCTGGAGCAAAACAGTCATCAATTCATAAAACCGGGCAGCCGTTTAACCCGGATAGCGAATGTGACAAAACTCATTTCCACGGCTTCGAGCATCGTTCATACTTGGGTTCCGAAGACTTTGCACGTCGGGAGGGAGCACCTTGTCCAGAATAAGACGCGGGGATATGATTTTGTTCGCCATCATCCTGATCCTTGGATCCTTCACGGGGCTGCAATGGTGGAAGCATAGTCACGTGGAATATCAGCAGGGTCAGCTTCAGGCGCTGATCACGGTGAATGGCAAAGAATACGAAACCGTCCCACTGAACGGGGACGAACGCATCATCGACATTAAGACCAAGTTTGGACACAATACATTGAAAGTTTATGACTACGGGATCCAGATGATATATTCGGATGCTCCGAAGCGAATCGCGCTGGACATGGGTTTTATCTCGGAACCTTATCAACAGATTATTTGCGTGCCGACCAGAGTGGTGGTAGAGGTGCTGGTACCTGAGCATGAACGGAAAGAGTCCGAACTGGATGCCGTGGTGAGCTAGGCTCAGGGAGAGGAGTAAGTATCATAGGCTTAAATGAAAGAACCGGGTTTTGAACCGGTTCTTTTTGTTGTTTAGGACATCTGGTATGAATGCAAGGATAGCGTAACTTTGTCGCAGAAAAGACAGTTATAATAAATGAAGGGATAAAGTTGCGTAACCACATGCTTCCGGGGCATAAGATCCGTAGATCTTAGGTCGACGGGATGCCCAGTCGCAGAGTAAAGGTGGGGAGTTAACATGGAGCTGGTCGCACTGATACTAGTTGTGGGCTTTTTGTTCGTTGTGGTATATTTGAGGGCAATTTGGAACGTGTTGCTGGACATTCGAAACGAGTTAAGAAGTGATGGCGACAGAGGGGCGTGATACGATGCAGAGCGAGAAAAAAGACTACTCCCATGTATACTGGATCGGAGGCTCCCCCTGCTCGGGCAAGTCGACGATTGCCGAAAAATTGGCGAAGGATTACAGCTGCACCTATTATCAATGCGATCTATTCAACGAGAAGCATGTGACCATATGCCATCCGTCGGAGCACCCCACCATGTCCCGATTGAAGGATATGTCCTGGAATGCATTGTGGTCGCGGCCGGTGGAGCAGCAGGTTGAGGAAGAATTGGAATTTTACCGAGAGGAATTTGGCATGATTATGGATGATGTTTCGGCCCTGCCGGACACGAGCCCCATCATCGTTGAAGGTGCGGCTCTATTGCCGGAAAAAGTCGAGCACCTGGTACCCAGCCCGCATCATGCGATATGGATCGTCCCGGTTCCGGCATTCCAGAAGGAGCATTATGCCAAACGGGAATGGATCCACGAAATTTTGGTATCATGCGATGATCCCGGCGCCGCGTTTCGAAACTGGATGGACCGGGATATCGGGTTTGCGAGATACGTGGCCAAGGATGCCTTGGACCGCGGATTCAAGGTGATGTTCGTGGACGGGAGCCGAAGTGTTCGGGAGAACTACGAAGAGGTCAGGCGTCATTTTATGCTATGCAAACAACAGGGAATCCAATGAAGAAAATCAAAATCGCATTGTTGGTTTTGCTAGTGCTTGTGCTTTTGTCTCCCTTTGTGTATGTGCAAGCCAACAAAATGATCTATGCCAAGAAGGTGAAAACCTACCTGCTTGAAGAAGAACATTATACGCAGGATGAAATCCAGTCGGTCCAAGGCATCTGGGGCGTTAAGCTGCCTCCTTTTTATGCCGTCGTGGTATTTAAAGACGAGCCTGAGGTAGAGTATATTTATTTTGCCCATGATACGATTATGCAGTTTGAATACCGATTGACGCCTGAGGGGGAAGCCCGTGGAATTACACGATCCATGCTAAAGCATGATACCCCAGGGATTGATATGGTGTTGCAATTTTTGTTTAAAGCTGTTCAGGGGGAGCATCACATGTCCATAACGCTACAAACTTCACGTCTGCAGTTGAAAACCGTGGATCGGGAACGGGCAGCGGATGTGTTGGATTTTATCGTCAGGAACGATGAGTTTTGGAAGATTTGGGAGCCTGCCAGGGAAGCGGAGTTTTATACCCTGGAGAAACAGGCTGAGATTCTGGCAGCGGAAAGTCGAAGCATCGCTGACGGTTCCCTGCTTAAAGTGTGGCTGCATCAAAACGATGAGATGATCGGCTCGATTGCGATCAGCAATATCGTGCGGGGTGTTTTTCAATCGGCTCATGTCGGGTATAAGCTGGCGCAATCTCATACGGGAAAAGGGTATATGACCGAAGCTCTGAGCGCCGTGGTCGGCTATTGCTTTGATACGCTGGAGCTGCACCGTTTGGAAGCCAACATCATGCCGAGAAACAAAGCCTCGATGAACGTCGTGAAACGACTGGGCTTCTATGAGGAAGGTCTGGCGATCAAATACCTGAAGATAAACGGTGTATGGGAAGACCACCTTCACATGGTGCTCCGTAACGAACGTATGGAGTAGATCATGTGGAAGAGAGTCTCTACACTTATTCTTCTCGTTTCATCATGACAACATCTAGACTGGGACCTGAGATTCCATGTACGGAAGGTGCTGAGTTTTTGTATTTTGATGAGTAAGAGATAAAGTGGAGAGGTTCGTACAGAACACGGCTGCGGAGTTGAGCATATTATTGGCTCCCGAAGGGATCCATGTACAAGGAGGTTAGGCGTGTTACTGAAATACATACGACAAACGGGTTCGTGGATCTGTATCCTATGGATCGTGTTGGCATTATGCTCTTGTCAGAATGGAGGGGAGCGGGTAGAGCACATTGAGGCTTTTATCGTTGAAGATGTGATGATAACTGCAGATGGACTCAACATGTCTTCAGGTTATAAAAAAGTGAATTCGATAACCAATCATGAAGATAATCAAGGGGCCACGCTGTCGCGTGTACGAGCGATTGAAGACTATTACGATAGCGGAGGGAAGTTTGTGAAAACCAGGGTGTATGATCAGAGTCATAAAAGATGGAAAAATATACCGAACGAGGATTCCAGCAGCCAAGAAAAGGAGCTTGAAACACCTCTAACCATCCACATCCCCGACAATCATTCCTGGACACCCGTTCAGCTATCGGATCAACAAAAGGATGAAATAAAAGCCCATGTTATCAAACACACCCAAAAATGGTGAGTCTATATGTAATTGACAATAGGAGGAGGACTCCTCATGTTTCATGTAGAGATTAGGCGGCCGAATCGTAGTGATATGAAAGCGATGGAGCATTTTTTCCGGTTCGTGATTACCGATACGTTTGCCAAAGAAGGCTTGGCAGATTTATCGGAGGACATCGAGCAGGAGATTGACAGCAAAATTAGGTGCTTGAACGCGGATATTGCAACGAACGGAGAGCAGAGGTATTTTCTGATCGGACTTATAGACAACAGCGTTGTAAGCAGCATGGAGTTTGGCCCGTCCAATGCATTGATACGGAAAAGTTCCAATGGAGTACTGCGTGACGTGGTTGAAATCGGAACCGTATTTGTGCATCCTGATTATCAGCAACAGGGAATCGGCAGTCTGATGCTTCAAATCATGTATCTTACGCTGCTCAATAAGGGGATAACGGAATTTTGTTTGGATAGCGGATATACGCGTGCTCAGAAAATATGGAAGAAGAAACTAGGTGAACCCGATTACGTCCTTCAAGATCACTGGGGGCGCGGAATCGACCATATGATATGGAGAAGAAGGATGACGGACGTTCCCATTGTGTTTAGTATCGCCGATAGATCCAAGGAATTAGCAGAATCGAGTGGCGTGCAGGATACATGAAGAAGATCATTCTACTTGAATAATAATACAAATAAATGTATATTAATTCCTATCATACGGTAGGAGTGGTATACGTGCTAAAGAGAATCGAAGAACTTGCCTTAAACGCTTGGCCGGCGCTTCAAACCTTGACGCACCATGGGTGGCTGTTACGTTTTGCAGACGGTTATACGAAGAGATCCAACTCGATTAATGCCTTATACACGGATCCATCGATAGACCTTGACGCCCAAATTCATGAATGCGAGCGGTTATATGTTAAGGCTGGGCTTGACGTCGTATTTAAAATCACCCCGTTCAATCCGCAGGAGCTGGACCGTATGTTGGATTCCAGGGGTTATTCCATACTCGATCCAACCAGTCTGAGGGTGTTAGATCATCTGGATCATCTGGAGCTTCCAACGCATAAGGAGGTTAAGATCGAAGAACGGCTGACGGATGAATGGCTGAGCGTGCTGACCGAGATAACTGGAATATCCGAGAAATATAAGGCTGTAAAAAGAAAGCTGTTCAACTATTCCGTGATTCAATACGGATTCTTCATCCTATATGATCATGCTGAGCCTGTGGCATGCGGGATCGGGGCAATAGAGCAAGGCGTCGTCGGCATATTTGATCTCGCCACAGCTCCGGCATGCCGAAATCGCGGGTTCGGAAAACAGTTACTCTTACATATTCTGCATTGGGCCAAGAAGAATGGAGCCGCAAGCAGCTATCTACAAGTGGTCCAGAACAATGTTGCTGCAAACCGGTTGTACGATCGTCTTCAGTACAGGGAGATCTATTCCTATTGGTATAGACATAAGCGTATCGAAGGATAAAGGCAGCATCCGTAGCGTATGAACCGGTGAATCTGAGCTTATCGGATCCAGATCCAGGGGTTACCCAATCGAATGAACAGTTGTATAATCATGGAAGATGCCTGCCACAGAGGACCCCGCCTTAGATGAAGCTGTCTAAGTTGGGTCTTTTTAGTCAAATGGGCTGTTCGCAGTCATAAATCGCGTTTTCCCTTTTTCTACCGTACTCATGAAGGATACAGAAAGTTGGTGAAATCATGTTTGACTTATCTTCGAAGTATTATGACGTGATCTACAGCTTCAAGGACTATGAGCAGGAGGCGCGGCAGGTCCGGGAATATATCGAAAGACAAAGCAAGGTGTACCAAACCATTCTGGATGTAGCCTGCGGTACGGCGGAACACGCTGTTTTCTTGAAGCAGCACTATGCAATCGATGGAATCGATTTGAACCCCGAATTCGTAGCTATAGCGAAGTCGAAGAATCCCAAGGGGGATTATTCGGTGGCTGATATGACCCGTTTTCGACTCGGCCGGAAGTATGACGTGATTATGTGTCTGTTCAGCTCCATCGGGTATGTGAAGACGCCGGAGCTGTTGGTTCAAACCCTTGTGCAGTTTAGGGAACATCTGAACGAGGAAGGTATCATTCTAGTTGAGCCATGGCTTACGCCGGACGTTTGGACAACCGGAAGAGTGGACACGATCACGACCGAGCGCCATGGGATCCATATGAGCAGAATGTCCCATTCGGATCGCGCAGGTAATGTTTCGATCATGAATTTTTCGTATTTGTTTGGCAGCGAGGTTGGAATCGAGCATTACACGGAGGAGCATCGTATGGGTCTGTTTACCGTGGAAGAGATGATCGGGGCATTTCGGGAAGCGGGACTGGATGTGGAGCACGATACGCAAGGCTTGATCGGAAGAGGCATGTATATTGCCCGAATAGCTTAGTAAGGAGGACCTCAAAATATGTATGCGCATAGACCGCTGAGGGATGAGGATTTGCAAGCGATTTGCAGCTTTCCTCAAACGCCGGAAGAACTGTTTTACATGAGCCCGAGATCGGAATTCCCTTTGACGCCGGATCAAATCCTGAGTTTGCTTGAGAACCGCTTTGATCCCACGGTTATCGTTGAAGAATCCACCGGGCAGGTCGTCGCCTACGCGAATTTTTATGAAGATGCGGATGGATCGTTGTGGCTTGGCAATGTCGTTGTTGCACCGTCGCACCGTGGACTCGGTGCAGCGCAGAAGCTGTTGCGTACCATGATGGACATCGCCAAAGAAAAATACGAAATGGAACGTTTTTATCTAAGCTGTCATAATACCAATTCCAGAGGGCTTGTTTTTTATCATAAGTTGGGGTTCGAGCCGTTCGATGTCCGCATCACGGCGTTAGATGACGATCGGAAAATGATTACCATTCAGATGAAGCTGGATTTGGTCTGAGCAAGTCGTGTTGTTCAGTCGGATTCTGAGGTGAAAGGGGAGCTTTGGGATGAACACCATACAAGCGGTGCTGTTTGATTTCGATGGTACTTTAGCAGATACGCTGCCGCTCTCGTTTAAAGCGTTCCGGGCGGTTTTCTTGAAGTACGAAGGCCAGCGGTTGACCGATGCCGAGATCGTTCAGACGTTTGGGCCAACGGAGGAAGAGATCATTGCCAATTATCTTTCGAATCCGGCCCATGTTGATGAAGCCGTAGAATATTATTACGAAGTGTTTGAGCAGAATTTTCAAGAGCATGTGCAGGTATCGGAAGCCGTACAGGATCTAATTGTGAAGCTTTCGGATTTACGTTTACCCATGGTTATTATCACGGGCAAGAGCAGAAGATGCCTGGATATATGTTTAAGAAACCTGAAACTGGACGGGTATTTTGCCGCTACCATTACGGGAGATGAGGTTGAACGTTCCAAACCGGACCCGGAAGGGATATTCAAAGCCGTTCAACTGTTGGGTCTGAGGACATCGGACGTGGTTTTTGTCGGGGACAGCGATGCCGACATTGCGGCTGGCAAATCAGCTCAGGTATTAACCATCGGGGCGCATTGGTTTGATACCGTTCAGAATGCACAATTTGCGGTGGAACCCGACTATATGTTTACACGGCCCGATCAGTTGATAACATGGATCATGGCGAGGAATCATTGAGCGAATGAAAGCAGGGGTTATATTGAACAGCAAGACAACGATCGATTTCCAGGGTAAGCCCTTTACGATTGAATGTGAGGACATCTTCCTTCGGGAATATTTGTTGGAAGATCTGGATGCGATCTGCAAGATCACGCACGAACCGGAGATCAGACAGTTCCTGCCTGGCTGGGATGTATCAAGGGAACAGCGGCGAGAATGGTTAACCGACTATGAAATGCCGGAGAATCGGCGGTTCCTGCAAGCCGTTCAAGACGGCGGGGATGTGGGGCAGCTGCGTCTGCGGTTAGCCATCGTCTTGAAAGAAACAGGCGAGTGCATCGGCTGGTGCAATAGCGGTCCTAAGGAAGAGCTGCCCCCGCCTAACCGGGAGATTATGTACGGAATCTCCAATCGGTATTACAATAAGGGATATGCCACCCAAGCCGTGCGGGCGTTAATCCGTTATTTGTTCCGGAATACAAGGGAGCGAGAACTCAACGCAATCGCCGTCGTTCATAATCATGCTTCCAATAAAGTAATCCAAAAGTGCGGATTTGCCTATATCGGCGAGATCGAACTTGAGCAGGAGCGGTATCATCACTATAAATTATGCGATGAGTAACAGGGAGGCCCAATGAAACAGCTTGCCCTTGGAGCGGGGATCTTCATTGTGACGGAATTGCTTTTGATCACGCTTTTAGGCGTGGACGAATGGGCAATGATGGTGTTCTCAGCAGGTGTAATCATTACGATATTATTGTTAATTTTCATGCGTCTGACGGAGTTGGTGAAGAGTAACAGAGACCGTCTAGATCATCAACAAAGGCAGAGGATCCAGGAATTGAACCGGCAATCCAGATTAACTTCGACATCCGAAAATGGTTCGATGAATCCGGATGAATAAAATGTTATGCTGGGTAGCGAAAGGGTAATGGTTGAAGTTAAGCAGCAAGAAAGGAGGCCCAGCCTTGCGATACAACGTTATTTTATTTGATGCGGACGATACGCTATACGACTATGCCCAATCGGAGGCGTTTGCGTTAGCCGGCGTTTTTGGCGAAATCCACCAGGAGTGCACGAATGCGATCGTAGACAGTTACAGGCGCATAAACCAGCAGTTGTGGAACGATTTCGAGCAGGGGATCGTGACGCAGGGCGAATTGCGTACGGCTCGGTTCGAAAGACTCCTGGAGGAACATAGTATCAAATGCGCTTTGGACGCTGAAGCCTTTAGCAATATATACATAAAGTATTTAGGACAGGGCTCCTTTCTCATGGAAGGGGCAGAGAAGCTGTGCAGTCAACTGTCCGAGCGCGGTCAACGCATGGCCATCATCACGAACGGAATCAAGGAAGTGCAGTTTAATCGTATCAGCCGATCGGCGCTGTGCGATTCCTTTGAATGTATCGTGGTTTCGGAGGATGCAGGATCTCAAAAGCCGCACGAAGGAATATTCGATTACGCCTTCGATAAGTTAAACCACCCGGATAAAAGCGAGGTGCTCATTGTTGGCGATTCGTTAACTTCCGATATACAAGGAGGCATCCGTTACGGGATAGATACCTGCTGGTATAACCCGCAGCGAAAGGCCAATCCGACGTCCATTCACCCCAAGTATGAAATACATACTTTGGAGGAGCTTCACGACATCATTTCATCCGAATGACCGTGCTTTGGCCAGATCGATGAAGTTGGGGCAATATAATCCTTTCTAGATGTTTCAATTATGCTGAGGGTTTTCCAATAGGTTCCATGCGAAAAGGGAGGAAGGTGCAGAGGTGGTTCAGTGTCCATGGTGTGCGCAGGAGGTAACGTTGATTGATAGTATGTGTCCGGAATGCAAGCATGAGGTATTGCCGGAGCATCTGAGCACAGAGACGAATGAACAGACTACCGACCGATACGATTCAACAGCCGAAATGGATTACCTAAGCATTGAGGAATTAATGGCCAGCAAGTTCCATTGCCGCCGCTGCGGTCACCGTGAATGCAGCTCGCAGGAAGTCAGCATGAGCGGTACGGGCATAAGCAAAATATTCGATATCGACTATCATCATTATCTCTTCGTATCCTGTACGCGGTGCGGTTTCGTCGAGGTATTCAATCCCGATGTCCTCCGCGGACATCAATCCGGAGTGCTGGGAACGGTGCTCGATCTCATCTGGGGTTAACTAACAGAACATTCAGCAAAGGAGCATGAACATGATACAGGCATTTATTTTTGACATGGACGGGGTCATAATTGACAGCGAACCGCTGCACTTTGAAGTGGATATCCAGGTGATGAACTACTACGGATCCTCGATAACCCATGAACAATTGGAGAAGTATGTAGGCATGACCAATCCGGAGATGTGGGCAGCCATTAAACATGAGCATCAGCTTGCGCAATCCGTATCGGAGATTATCGAATACCAATTGTCCAATAAAATCGAGATGCTCACCTCTCGGGAAATGGAGCCGATTGCCGGCATTCGGGAGCTTCTGGCTGAACTTAAAGCACGTAGTATCCCTGCTGCGATTGCATCATCCTCGCCTCCCGTATTTATTACGGCCGTCTTGCGCAAGTTCGATCTCCTGGATCAATTCGAATGCGTCGTGAGCGGTGAAGAAGTGGAAAAAGGAAAACCGGCGCCGGATGTGTACCTCAAAGCGGCTGAATTGTTAGGCGTGGAGCCCGAGCACTGCATGGTGCTGGAGGATGCCCGGCATGGCGTTGCTGCAGCGAAGGCGGCCGGCATGACATGCATCGGCTTCGTGAACCCGAATTCGGGAAATCAGGATTTGTCGCAAGCCGATCATGTCGTGGATTCCATCGGGGACGTTCTGAGGATTTGCCAATTTGAATAGGGCTTGGTCTTGGATCCTGGCAGTTTGGCCGCGCACATTGCGGCTGAGCTGTTTTTTTGTTTTTGGTCCAATTGGTTATAAACCCAACTTATTGATCATAAAACTCGTTTATACTATATCTACTATATTATATCTACTATTAGGATCTAGACCTAAGTCTAGGTTCATTATCGTCTGAAGACGGAAGGCATCCTCCTCCATTCGTGATATCCTTGCATTAACATGATACGGGAGAGGAATGTGAACCGATGATTTCAAATTCGTATGTAAGCAACGATATCGCACGATACACGGGCTGCCCAAGGGTCAGCCAAGCAGAGGAGATTAGGCCTGATGGATTTTTTACGTAATTTAGGCGATATCGGATTATTCATTCATGCCATGATCGACGCGATCATTTTTCCGATTCCGGCACTGTTCTCGCAGTTGTCCTTAAGTGCCTTGAGTCCGGATCGTGCGATCTGGCTCGCCACGATCGGGTTTGTCGGGTGCTTGATCGGAACGCCCATCGGATATGGAATCGGCAAGGCTTCAGGTCATTTGGTGTTGACCAAGATCATGAAGAAAAAATGGTATGATTCTGCCACCGCTTTGTTCACCAAGCATGGCGAAGCCGCTATCCTGGTCGGTGCGTTTACGCCGATTCCCTTCAAAATATTCACCATTCTATCCGGCTGCATGAACTATCCTTTATGGAAGCTTATCAGCTATGCAGCGCTCGGACGCGCCGTGAAGTTCTACACGGTGGGTGTGCTGTTCTACGTATATGGCCGTGCTGCCGAGAATATGGTGGACAGCGTGCTTACGATTATTTTGTTGTCCGTAGGTGCTCTGATCGGGGGCATTTGGTTGACGGTGCGGCTTATCAAGAAGAGCAGGGATAAACGTTCGGATGTCCCCGTGGTGAAGGGACCAAAAGATTCAATTGACGTAACGGCAGGTGAAGAATGAATGATAAAGCGACTGCAAAGTTTTGATCACCGGGTATTCGTCTGGTGCAACCAGACGATCAGCAACCGAGCCTTTGACCGGTTGTTCGGCGGCATCACCCATCTCGGCGGAGCCACCTTCACCATTCTGAGCGCGTTGCTTATCGCCTGGGCAGCATTCGAAGCTTGGGATATAACGGCATATCAGAGTGCCATTGCGTTAACCGTTAGCCATCTGATCGTGGTCCTCATCAAGAGTATCGTCAGAAGAGATCGTCCCTTCCGGGTTTTGGAGCAGGTAAAGATCGGAAATTTCCCGCTGAAGGATTACTCCTTCCCTTCCGGTCATACGACGGCGATTTTTGCAGTCATTACCCCGCTGCTGTTTCTGGTTTCGCCGCTGCCGACGATACTGCTGATCATGCTGGCTGCGCTGGTCGGTCTATCCCGTATCTATTGGGGATATCATTACCCGACCGATTGTCTGGCGGGAAGCCTGATCGGATTCGGATCGGGATGGCTGGTCGTTTACCTGATGCATGTCTTGGGAAACACATAACGTTAGATAAGGAGTAATATCAATGAGATCCATATATGAGCAAAAAATCATCATATTAACCGGAAGTCTGGGAGAGGGTCATAACCAGGCATCAAAGGCCATTGTGGAATCAGCAAAAAGAAAATACCCTCATCTGCGCGTTAAAGTCATTGATTACATGGAGTTAACCCATCCGCGGCTGCATGTGGCCGGACAGTTTTTCTTTGTGCAGTGGATGAAGCATTTTCCATCCGTTTACGGTTATTTGTTCCAAAAAACGCGCGAGGAAAACACGCTCATTCAGATGCTGAAACGCTTCAGTACCTTCAGTCTTCAAAAACTGAGCGCAATGCTGGAAATCGAAAAGCCGGCTATCGTAGTCAGTACGTTTCCGCCGGCAGCGGCAGGCATGTCGCTGTTGAAAGCTATGGGTTACACGGACGTGCCGACGGCCACCGTCATGACGGATCATACGGATCACAGCTATTGGATCCATTCGCATACGGATTATTACATGGTGGGTTCCGATGTGGTCCAGGTTGCATTGGAGCGCAAAGGCGTGCCGAGCGAAAAAATCTCGGTGACCGGAATACCCGTCAACCCGCTCTATAGTCAACCGGTGGATGAGGAACGGCTGCGCGATTATTATGGCTTGAAACCATCCGAGCAGGTCGTGCTGATCATGGGCGGCGGAGAAGGGATGATCGATAAAGAAATTATCGAGCTCTTGAAATCCAGGGCATACCCGCAGGATGTTCGGTTTATGGTCGTGTGCGGACGCAATATGAAATTATATCAATCGCTGCTGGAAGAGTTTGCGGAGCATCCGCAAATCACCGTCATGGGTTATGTGGATCGTATGCATGAATTGATGGCGATGGCCGACTTGATGGTGACGAAGCCGGGAGGTCTCACGATTTCCGAAGCATTAACGATGGAACGTCCCATGCTGTTGGTTAAACCCTTGCCTGGCCAAGAGCAGGATAATGCCGACTACCTGGTTGGCATTGGCGTGGCTCGTCAAGCTATGGCGGGAGAACTGCAGCTTCAATTCATGACGCTAATGACGGATCCGTCCTTGCTGCAAGAGATGAAGCGAAAAGCGGCCATTAACACGCATAAAGATTCGGCGCTATCGGTTCTGACCCGATTGATGGAGATTCAACGGCGTTACCGCCCTTCGCGAGAATGGGCCGAAGAAAAGAACCCGGTGCCCTACGAGGTGCTGAACAGGGAAGTTTATGTGAATGAAGCCCTGCACCACTACCATGACAGTTATCGGTAAGACGAAGGAGTTTTCCCAATGAATTTGTTTGAATTGGTTGAGCGGTTGTTTGAACAATATGGTTATCTGGTGTTATTGATTGGGCTCCCTCTTGATTTTATTGCTCTTCCAATTCCTCCAGGAAATACTACCCTGACGTATACCGGGTTCCTTACCTATAAGGGGGTCATCGACATGGTTCCGGCCATGGGATCTGCTTTTATAGGAGCGGCGATGGGACTGACCATTACCTATATCCTCGGCTACCGGTTAGGGATGCCGCTGATTGAACGCTATGGAAAATGGCTGTTCATCAAGCCGTCCCTTGTGGAGAAAACACAGGCGTATTACAGCAAGTATGGGAACAAGCTGCTCATTGTCTGTTTTTTCATACCCGGAGTCAGGCAGTTTATCGGGTATTTCATCGGCATGATTCGAGTTCCCTATCGGACGGTTTGGATATATGGATACACGGGAGTGGCTGCATGGGTATTGGCCTTCTTCAGCATAGGCTTTATTTTCGGGGAGCAGTGGCAGTACATTCTGAATGTAGTGGAGCATTATTTGAAAGTCATCTTTCTCTGTCTGGCAGGTTCGTTTCTCGTTCTGCTGGTTTGGAGCCGCGTGAAACGCGAGAAGGCCAAGAAACTGACCAACGCGACAAGGAATGAATAGTTTGGATCCATGACCCGGCGAAGGATCATTGGTTTGCTCGGGTTTAGTTTATATAAGATAGGGACGAGCTGTGAAGTGAATTGTGATAAGATCTAAATTAAGTCAACAGCAGCACATACATAATGTAAACGAATGATGAGAGGAGGGAGGGGCTGGCATGAGCAAAATCATACCGTTGTTCAGGGTGTTCGACGAAACGAAGGCAAGGGAATTCTACTTGCAGTATCTTGGTTTCACCTTGGACTGGGAGCACCGGTTTGACGATTCGGCGCCGCTTTACATGCAAATATCCAAAGGTTCGTTATTGATCCATTTAACGGAGCATTACGGTGACTGCTCCCCTGGAGCAGCCATTCGCGTGGAGATCGCAGGAATTGAAGCTTTTCACGAACAGCTGTCAAACCAGAACTATCCGTATCAGAGACCCGGAATCGAGATCGCCCCATGGAACAGCAAAGAGGTACGTGTAACGGATCCGTTCGGCAATCGAATCACTTTCTACGAGGAGATGGAACCCGAGTGATGAAGCTAAACGAGATACGATGGGAACAAGCAAGGCAATATATGCTGCAGGGGGCCAGAAGCCTTGAACGGGCCTTGTTCCGATATGAATTCGAGAACGGGTCGTTTACGGATGTGCTGATTGAGCTCTCCAGCTACCAGAACGAGGATGGCGGATTCGGTCATGGTCTTGAGCCTGACCTTCGCTGCAAGGAATCATCCGCCCTGGCGACGACCAGAGCGCTGGAGATCCTCCGGTTACATCCGAATCATCCCGAGCGGAACGAACGGGTTATATCCGCGTTACAGTATCTCGAGCATACGTATGTGCCTGAACGCTCAGGATGGGACATTATCCCCAAAGAAGCGGAGCAGTCACCTAGAGCGATTTGGTGGCAATACGGCGCTTTTAAGGACCATTGGGGCAATCCCAATGCAGACATCATCGCTTATTTTATCGATGAACGGGAGCTGTATCCTCTGGAATCGCTGGATTCCTTGGTTCGTTATGCTCTGGACTATCTGAATCGAACCAGCGATTTAAAAGAAATGCATGAACTGTTTTGTTACTTGCGCTTGAATGAGCGATTGCCAAAGGAACAGGCATCGGAGATCAGGGAGGCTTTGGAGGCTTTCATGGACAACTGCATTAGCCTGGACCCCGGCAGCCGGGAGGGATACGGGGCAACACCGCTGAGCATTATGGACACGCCGAACTCTCCTTACTTTCCAAAATATCGAGCGCTTCTTCCGGCGGAGCTGGATTTGCTTATAGAGAACCAGGGCGAAGATGGGGCCTGGGAGCCGAATTGGAGCTGGTACCAATTCGAAGAGGTATGGCCGTCGGCCAAGGAAGAATGGAAGGGCGTTATGACACTGAATGCGCTGCGGACGCTGCGTAATTTTGACCGGATTGAAGGGATATGATGGCAAGATCCTGAGGATGAAACAGATATGGCTCGGTTCGCCGTAAAGCGAACCGAGCCATTGTTGTTTGGAGAAGGGAAGATATGCCCGCAAATCAAGATGAATCCCTGCAAGGGGAAGCAAATGCGTAAAGCCTGCTTAAGCCTTCTTCGATCTCTTCCGTCGAAAGGTTTCCATATCCCAATACGATCCCTGTCGAACCCGGAGGACGCGATGGCGAGATTCTGTAATTAGAAGCAGGCTCGACGCGAAACCCGTATGAGACCGTATCGTTCCATGGGAGGAGAGCGTAAGCTTGAGGACCGAATATCACCTGAAGATGCATCCCCGCATCATCGCCGACAATGGAAATATCCTGCCCGAACAAGTGATGGAGCCGCTCCGTTAATACATTGCGGCGTTTCTTGTACACTTTTTTCATCTTATGGATATGCCGTTCCAGATGGCCGTCCAGAATGAATTGGCTTAGCGCTTGTTGAATGACGGTTGGGGTATGTATATTCAGTTTATCTTTCATCTCGGTTATGGCATCGGTTAGATCAGGCGGGACGATCATGAATCCGATCCGGAGGCTCGGCGTTAAGGTTTTACTGAATGTTCCCACGTGAATGACTCTCGAAGGCGAGAGCGTCTGCAGAGGAGGCACCGGGATTCCTCGAAGCCGGAATTCGCTGTCATAATCATCTTCGATCACGAAGGAGTCGGCTTCCTCCAGCATCCGGATGGCCTGATGTCTGCGCTGTATGGATAGTACGCTGCCGGAAGGAAACTGATGTGACGGCGTTAATAAAACCAGATGACCTGGTGCGAAACTCGTCACGGCGTCGATGCGCATGCCGCTGTGATCCACCTCAACCGGCACAAGCCGATAGTTCATCATCTGAAAAATATCGCGGGTAATATCGATCGTGGGGTCTTCGATATAGATGGAATGAAACCTGGAAGCTAACGATTTGGCAAGGAGGAGCAACCCTTCGGAAGCGCCGGACACGATCACGATTTGATCGGATGAGCATTGGATGCCCTTGGACCGGAATACATAGTCGCAAATGGCAGAGCGCAGCATCTTATCACCTTTGATGTGACCGTAATCATGGTTTGCATTCACGGAGTCCTCAGCAGCTTGTTTCAAGTACTTGGCCCAGATGTGCCTTGGAAACATCTTCTGATCGGGAATGCCGGCGGCAAAATCGATCATGTGCGAATGTTCAGTCGATGTAACTTTATGGATCGGCTGCTCGCCGACAGATGGCTCGTTTCGTGGACGGGGAGAAGGTATTATCCCGCCCGCTACATAGGTGCCTGATCCTACGCGCCCTTCCAAATATCCCTCAGCCGTCAGCTGCTCATATACCTCGATGACTACATTGCGCGCAATGCCCCACTCTTTGGCCAGAACCCGGGTCGGAAGCAGCCGTGCTCCCGCTGCCAGCTGTCCCGATTCGATCAGCCTTCGCAGCTGCTGGCATACCTGATGGGTAACGGATCGTTTCGATTCACGGTCGATATAAATGCCGTACACCGTATCCCTCCTTTAATTGGTTCCTCCAAATTCACCATCATTGGATCTCATCACAAACCATTTTCCTAATTATAATGAAGGCGAACCAATTCGAAAAGGGAGGAACTATCATGGATAGAACGTTAGGCAGATCGCAAATCCCGGTAAGCCCGCTCGGCTTAGGCTGCTGGGCAATGGGCGGGAATTTTACGTTGGACGGCTTGTCCGACGGATGGGGCGAGGTGGACGAACGTGAATCCGTTGCAGGGATTCATGCGGCCCTGGAGAGGGGCGTTAACTTTTTTGATACGGCAGACGTTTATGGTACCGGGCATAGCGAACGGGTGCTTGGCCGCGCATTAAAAGGAAAGCGGCACGAAGCCGTGATAGCCACCAAATTCGGATATACCTATGATGAAACAACGAAGGAAGTTTTTACGCGTTATAATGTTACGCCGGATTATATCCGCTACGCTTGCGAGCGGTCTCTTCAGCGACTCGATACGGATTATATCGATCTCTATCAGATTCATGTAGGCGGATTACGACCGGATGAGGTGGAAACGGTGATTGATGCCTTAAACGGTCTTCGTCAAGAAGGGCTGATCCGTACATATGGCTGGAGTACCTGGGATACGGCCAATGCCGAGTTATTTGCAGAGCGATCCGAAGCGGCAGCCATTCAGCACGTGCTGAATGTTCTCAGTGACAATAAGGAGATGCTTGCCCTTTGCGAACGTCATGGTTTGGCGAGCATCAATAATACGCCTTTGGCCATGGGGCTGTTAAGCGGGAAATTTAATCAGGACACCCGATTCAATGATCAAGATGTGCGAGGAAGCGGTCACGACTGGGTCGCCTATTTCAAGGAGGGTAAGGCCGTACCGTCGTTCCTCGCTAAACTTGAAGCGGTGCGGGAGATTTTGACGAGTGAAGACCGTACTTTAGTTCAAGGAGCGTTAGCATGGATTTGGGGAAGAAGCCGCGCGGCGATTCCGATTCCGGGTTTCAAAACGAGAAGGCAAGCGGAAGAACTAATAGGAGCCGTTGCTTTTGAACCTTTAACGGCTGGACAGATGAACGAAATCGAAGGAATACTGGTCTCCATGTAGTCACATTCCAGTTATGTAGCAGGAGAGAAGCCCTTGGCAGATGCCGAGGGCCTTTTCGACGGAAATAAGCAGCATCCATCAGGAGTGCAGACACTATTATTTTTCGGCGGAGATGCTAAAATCATGACATGGAATGATCTCAAACATAATGGAAGGGAGAGAGGAACATGGATTTGAGGTATCCGATAGGACAGTTTGACTTGGGAGGCAGCACGTCGCCTGAGCACAGGAAAGTCTGGGTCCGAGAGATTAAGGGAATGCCGGAGAAGCTGAGGGCAGCGGTCCAGGGGTTAAGCCACGAACAACTGGATACGGCTTATCGCGAGGGCGGCTGGACGATCCGCCAGGTTGTTCACCATCTTGCTGACAGTCATATGAACAGCTATATCCGGTTTAAACTTGCGTTGACGGAAGAGAACCCGACGATTAAACCGTATGACGAACAGAAATGGGCTGCCCTGCACGATTCATTGACACAAGACATTGAGGCTTCGCTTGCATTGATCGACGGATTACATGCCAGATGGGTCGCTTTATTGGAGAATATGAAGGATGGGGACTATCTGAGAACGTTCTACCATCCCGAAAACCAGCGAACAACGAGTTTGGAATACGCCGCAGGCATGTATGCATGGCATGGAAATCACCACATTGCCCACATCACGTCAGCCAGAGAACGATTTGGATTTTAGTCGAAATCACATTGAACTCCGTCATACGACGGGGTTCTTTGTGTAAGGCCATGTCGTGATTTCTAACTTGATTGTCGCAATTTTACACTGTGAATCAGGCGGTACGTGTGATAGATTAATGGCATGATGTCTTAATATTAGATACTGAGGTGACTAGAATGATCAGAATCGGAAAAATTAGTTATTGGCATGTGCACGCATGGGATTATACGAAACAAGCGCAGGAGCATCCCGATGCTCAGATCGTAGCGGTATGGGATGAGAATCCGGAGCGGGGAAGAGAAGCCGCCGAGAAGCAAGGCGTGCGTTTTCATGAATCGCTGGATGACATGCTGCAAAGCGACGATATTGATGCCGTGATCGTGGATGCTCCGACATCCATGCACAGAGAAGTCATGTTGAAGGCCGCAGCGGCAGGCAAGCATATTTTCACGGAAAAAGTAATTGCTGCAACCCTTCAGGAGGTCAATGATATCATTAAAGCCGTGAAGGAGAATCAGGTCAAATTCACGGTATCGCTACCGCGGCTGAATGACGGTTATACGCTGGCGATCCGTGAGGTATTGGAGCAGGGATTGCTGGGAACCGTGACGCTCGTTCGCGTTCGCTTGTCCCACAATGGCGCAACCGCCGGTTGGCTGCCTGAGCATTTCTACAGCCTGGAGGAGTGCCGCGGGGGTGCCCTGATCGATCTGGGCTGCCATCCGATGTATTTGACGCGCCTGTTCCTTGGCGAGGAAGCCATTGACGTCCAAGCGAATTTCGGATACATAACCGGCAAAGAGGTAGAAGACAACGCCGTTGCCACGCTCTCTACGGCGGCGGGTGCCGTCGGCGTGGTGGAAGCCGGATTCGTTAACAACTTCTCTCCGTTCACGATCGAGATTCATGGCACGGATGGAACCATCCTGTACGGTACGCCGGATAGCAAGCTTCTGATTCGTTCAACGAAAAAAGAAGAGTACAAGGATGCTTGGGTTGAGCTGCCGGTACCGGCGAACCGCGCAAGTGCTTTTGAACAATGGATTTCTCATATTCAAGAAGATACCGTTGCCGAAGAAAATATCGCATATGCGGTTGAATTGACCAAATTGATGGAGGCAGCCAATCGTTCGGCCAAGGAGCATCGTGCTGTAAGATTGGATGAACTTCAAGCATAAGATACAGGGATGATGCACCGGGATGAATAACCATTTTCCATACGAAATGATGAAAGAGCGGCAGGATGCCTTGGAGCGGCTTGATCTTAGGGTCTATTGGGGACGTTACGAGATCCGGGTCCTTCGGTTTCATCTGACCACCTTCCCGCCCGGGAAGATTGTCTCCTTCCATAAGCATGCGGAGTATGAATTTCATTTCATACCCCGCGGCAAGGGGACCGTTATTATGGAGGATGAGCCGTATGCGCTGCGGGAAGGGATGTTCTATTTAACGGGTCCGAACGTGCTTCATTATCAGGAAGCGGATACCGCGGAACCGATGGACGAATTATGCCTGCACGTCGACATCATTCCCCGCGATGAGATTTCCGAGCCTGAGAGCCCGGCACTGCCTGTTTCGGATCCTTGGGAAATGGCGGAAGCCGATGACTGCATGGAGAAGCTCAGAGAATTGCCGATGAAGCCGGCGATGGACATCCATCGCGCGATGCCTTATTTTCTTGAGGCTTATCAGGCTTCGCAGGAGAAATATTCGGGTCTGTACACAACGATCAAGCAATGCCTTATTCAGATATTGCTGCGCGCTGTGCGCGCATATGAATCCGAGCCATCGGAAGCGGAGCTGCCTTCGCGCGATATGAAGGCTTACCGTTATCAATTGGCGCTGGAGTATATCCATGCGAATTCTTCGGGTGAGGTTGTGCTGGATGACGTCGCAGAGAAGCTGCATATCAGCTCAAGACAGCTGCAGCGGATATTCAAGGAGCAAGCGGAAGGTCAGTCCTTCAGCGAGATCCTGGAGCATGTCCGCCTGGAAGCCGTGTGCAGGAAGCTGATCGATACCAATTGGTCGATTGACAAAATCGCCATTCACGAAGGCTTCTCCAGCGGCAGTTATCTGCATACCGTTTTCCGAAAGAGATACGGATATACGCCAACAACATACCGAGCCATGAATGTGAAATTGTAGGGGGAGTATCAGCCATGGGCAAAACCATTCGAATTGGAATTATTGGAAGCGGCGGCATTGCGGGGGAGCATGCAAAGTACTATAAACAAATTGACGATGTGCAAATTGTTGCCGTAGCTGATATTTTACCCGGCAGAGCCGATCAGTTTATTGAGCGCTGGGGATTGCAGGGAGCCATCGGATTCGATGACCACCGCAGATTGTTGGATCTTGACCTGGACGGCGTAAGCATCTGTACGCCGAACGTCGCTCATTACCGTACGACGATCGATGCGCTGTCGGCGGGCAAACACGTTATGCTTGAAAAACCGATGTCGGTCACTTTGGATGAAGCGATCGAGATGGTTCAAATCTCGAAGAAGACCGGGAATATGCTTAATGTAGGCTTCCAGCCGCGATATGACCCGAACATGGGCATCATTAAGAATTTGATCCAGAACGGCGAGCTTGGAAAAGTGTACTATGTGGAAACCGGGGGCGGCCGCCGACGGGGAATGCCAGGCGGCACGTTTGTACGCCAGGAAATCGCCGGGGCAGGCGCTATGGCGGACATCGGATGCTATTCCCTGGACATGGCGCTGAACGCCCTGGGATATCCCAAGCCATTAACGGTATCCGCTTATACGTCGAATTATTTCGGGACGAATCCCAAATACCATGCGGAAGCCGGAGCGTTTAACGTAGAGGACTTCGGGGTAGCCATCATTCGGTTTGAAGGCGACCTTGTGCTTAACTTTAAAACATCCTGGGCTATGCATATGGATACGCTCGGGGCAACGATGTTCCTTGGGACGGACGCGGGCATGAAGATTACGCCTGCAGGCTCAGGCCCTTGGAGCGGTGTATGGGACGGGAAGGTAGGCTCGATTTCCTTGTTCCACGATATCCAGGGCCATCATACCGAAAGCGCAATACCGCTGATCAGCCATGAGCTGAATGTATTCCAGGAGAAAATCAAGGATTTCGTTAGCGCGGTGCGCGAAGGCAAGCCGGCGCCGATTCCGGGTGAGCAGGTGCTTCGCAATCAAGCGATACTGGACGGTATTCTGCGATCCTCCCAAAGCAAAAAAGAAGTGGAAATCCATATTCCGGATATGGATTAAGATGATGAAAGCCGTGCAACCAGCGCGGCTTTTTAGTTGCAATTTTAATTATTTAATTCGTGAAAATAGCATTGCAAATGCTTCCATTTTTTAAATGGATATGATAGTATGAATGCGAACAATTGTTCTTCGACAGAGATGAATTGGAATCCATACATAACATATCCGGTATGAAAGATGGTGCAGACCTGATGACTGATCGATATGCTGAAATCGATGAAGTAATCGCTTATATTCACAAGAATATTTACGAGCCTCTCCCGTTATCAACGCTTGCGGATTACATCGGGTACAGCCCATATCACTTCTCGCGTATATTCAAGGATCGAATCGGGCTGCCTCCGTTATATTATGTTTCATCGCTTCGCCTGGAGAAGGCAAAGGATTTGCTGTTACATACGCATCTAAGCATACGGGATATCGCCATGGAGATCGGCCAGCAGAGTCTGGGGACGTTTACGACACGCTTCACAGAGAGGGTGGGGGTGACCCCTTCGCAATTCCGGAACTCGAAGGAGGAGGCCGACGAGCATCTGTTAGCCCTGCAGAAGCTGAACAGCTGGCGCGAGTCCATGCCGGTAGAAAATCCCGATTTGACGGTTGAAGGCACGATCGAGGCCGCGGCTCCCTTTCAGGGCGTGATTTTGATCGGGCTGTTTGCCAAGCCGATCCCCGAAGGGTTTCCCCTATACGGTACTTTGCTTTCATCCGTCGGCTCCTTTCGTTTTACCGACGTCAGACCCGGCACGTATTATTTGATGGCTACTTCGGTCCCATGGGGCATGCAGGCGGTCGATTTCCTGCTTCCTCAGTCCACTACGCTGCGTACCCGTTCAAAGGAGCCCGTTATCGTAAAGCCGTACGCCAGGACGCCGCATCTTCATGTTACGCTCCACGTTCCCCGGCTGGATGATCCGCCGATTCTGATTTCCTTGCCGATTTTAATGAATCATTTCCTTAAGAGGGTTGCTCCCATGCTGAGATGAGTCATGATGGAGAGAAGCGGTCTGGTTCGTAAAATGGATACACTTTTGGCATTAAGGGCTTCCGAACGCAGCGGCAGCTCTTCATTGCATTTCGTTGACATTTGGGTTCTGATTCATGATACTTGAATGAGGGCGAACGGCTTCGATTGTAAGTTTGTATGAACGAAAGATTTGAGGTGGCATCTGTGATTGTTGTAAGCTCATGTTTAGCCGGTATGAAAGTTCGCTATAATGCGACTGACAGCATGGATACGAATATTCAGCTGCTCGTTGAAGCGAAGAAAGCCGTAATCGTATGTCCCGAACTGCTGGGTGGATTCACCATCCCTCGAGAACCTGCGGAGATCGTTGGAGGGAACGGGGATGATGTACTGGCGGGAAATGCCAGAGTGGTGGAGCTATCGGGCAGAGACGTGACCGAGATGTATATCCAAGGTGCATACCAGGCTCTTCGAATGGCACAAGAGCTTGGAGCCTTGCTGATCGTCCTGAAAGAGGGAAGTCCTTCCTGCGGAAGTGCCATGATTTATAACGGAGAATTTGACAATGTGAAACAGGCCGGTTATGGCGTGACTACGGCTCTTCTGCGCCGGGAAGGCTATACGGTTATATCTGAGCACGAGCTAAGCGTTTATGCGGCACAGCCGGAATACGCAACTCTCTTTGCCGAGAGATAATCTTGTTCATCGGTTTTGAGGGTTTTCGTCCTGCTCAATAATTATGATAGAATTATCCTATCGACTGCTTATGGCGTAGTGATTCTTTATATTGGAGGGAAATATGGAACTCATAAATCAAACTGAAGTACAGCAAATGATTGATAAATTGAAGGATCAGGATTTATATATCCATCTTGAGATGACGACAGGCGCCTATGCTGCCCATTATGACAGCTCCAAACACCCGGCGGCTAATTTTATAACGAACGCAACCATTCGTTACAGTCATGGTTCCATATCCGGCAACGGACCTTACAGGGTCGGATTGAAGATGGGCCAAGGCTGGGTATATACGGAAGGACTCACCCACTTCGAGCAGACGGACACCGAACGGCTCATCATGGCGGGTCATGACAGTCAGGGGAAACTGGTTGTCGCTTTGCAGCTGAGCCGGGAACCTTTTTAATAGAGAGAGGAGACGAGGATCGATGGAGCAAAACATACTGGTCGTATTGCCGCATCCGGATGACGAGGCTTTTGGTTTGTCCGGAACGCTGGCTAAATATATTATTGAAGGCGCACATGTAACCTACGCGTGTTTAACGCTGGGGGAAATGGGCCGCAATATGGGCATTCCTCCCTTCGCGAATCGCATTACGCTTCCAACGATACGCAAAGCGGAGCTGGAAGAATCCTGCAAAGCCATCGGCATACAGGATCTGAGATTGCTTGGTTTCCATGATAAAACGATTGAGTTCGAGGATCAGGACAAACTGGACGGCGTGATTGCTTCTCTGCTTCAGGAGATCAAGCCATCGCTGGTGTTCACGTTCTACCCAGGATACAGCGTGCACCCCGATCATGATGCAACAGGCGCGGCCGTCATTCGAACGATTGGTCGGATGCCTGCCGAAGAAAGACCCGTGGTCCAATGTCTGGCTTTCTCCAACAACTGTGAACAGGAACTGGGTAAACCGGATGTCTACCAAGACGTATCCATGTTTATGGTGCAGAAGCTGAACTCCATTCAAGCTCATCGCTCTCAATTCCAAGCAGCCGAGCTGCTTGGCAAGAAACAGATGAAGGCCAAGGAAGTGGAGCAGCGCTTCGGAACGGAGCGCTTCTGGACCTATACCTTTGCATAAAGATCCACCATCGGTTGGATCCATAAAAAGAGCCGCAGACTCAGCATCTGCGGCTCTTTTTTTCAAGGTTTAGTCTAATGAGATATGTCGGCTTCGGTCAGAGAGGGTAACTCTTCATTTGCTTCTAGGAGGCAGAATGAATCAACAGCCAATGCTAGGGGCTGCTGATGGATAAAGGATACATTGTGCCTTCCATACAGAAGGAGGTTCTCCCGGTCTCTTCCGATACAACGAGGACCAAGGCATCACTGATCTCGGATAGTCCTATGGCTGCACGGTGACGGGTTCCGAGCTTGCGATCCCCGTAGGTTTTGGCGGTTAACGGGAGCACGTTCGCAGCCGAAATAATCATATCTTTGCGCACGAGCACAGCCCCATCGTGGAGCGGACTGCCTGGAACGAATATGGATTCAAGCAGGGGGCTCGTGATTTCTGCCGACAAGGGAATGCCGGGCGTTATTATGGAATCCAGGCCGTCCTCGCGTTGAATAACAATCAACGCACCCAGATTTTTTTGGCTGAGATGGTATACAGATTTCGCGATTTCTTGATATTTGCTGGTGAAGGGGAAGAGAAAACAATTGAGATAATACGTTGATGAAATCGATTCGGCTTCCATGAACTTGGTTCGTATCGAGTCCAGCTCCCCTAACAGGCAGGAGCCGTCTTGATCTAAATTGACGATAACCTGCTGCAGATGGCCCGTGATATCCGAGAGCTGTTCCTTTAATTTGCGTTTCAGCGGCGTAAAATTGCAGTCATGATTGTGCATCCGATGTCTTCCTCCTTATCATTGGTATCATTACCATTCGGGGATGGCGATATTCCATAATTCGGCTTGCTTTTATCCAGCAAACGTTAGGAAAACCGATTTATCAGGAAAACTGATAAATGCTATAAGAACATTGTAATTGACCGGCCCCGTAAGCTGTGATAGGTTCAGAGGAGCAATAAAATTAATTATATCGCAATAGTGGGAATTAATAATGTGCGCTTTTGAGAGGTGGATATTGTTGGAACTTCAAGTAACGAACAGTCCTTTTAATCAGGAACAAGTGGAATTGCTGAATCGCTTGCTGCCTACACTGACGGAATCCCAGCGGACGTGGCTGAGCGGCTTTATCGCTGCTTTGCAGGGAACGGCAGCCGCTGCGGCAGTTGCTGCTTCACCGCAAGCGAGTGCTGCGGCAGCCGTATCGGCACCGGTTGTGTCAGCTCCTAAAGAAGTCACCGTCCTATATGGGTCTCAGACGGGCAACGGTCATGGATTATCGAAAAAGTTATCGAAGAAGCTTGAAGAAGTCGGATTGCAGGTCACCATGTCCTCGATGAGCGATTTCAAGCCGAACAACCTGAAGAAATTACAGAATCTCCTCATTATTGTAAGTACGCACGGAGAAGGCGAACCGCCGGATAACGCGATTCCATTCTATGAGTTCCTGCATAGCAAGCGGGCACCTCAGGTGGAGAATCTTCAATATTCCGTACTGGCGCTGGGGGATACCTCGTATGAATTTTTCTGCCAAACGGGTAAAGATTTCGACAAGCGCCTCGAGGAACTGGGCGGCAAACGGCTGACGCCAAGAGTAGACTGCGACGTGGATTTTGATGAATCGGCCGCGGAATGGATGAATCAGGTCCTCCTATCGTTGAATGAGGCCGGAGCGGGATCGTCCGTTGTTGAACATGTAAGCGCGGTAGCCCTGACCGACAGTACGGAATCTGAATATTCGAGAAGTAATCCGTTTCAAGCCGAGATCCTCGAAAATTTGAATTTGAACGGAAGAGGGTCTGACCGGGAAACCCGTCATATCGAAATATCGCTTGAAGGATCGAATCTGCAGTATGAGCCTGGCGACAGTTTAGGCATCTATCCGGAAAATCATCCGCAGCTGGTAGATGATCTCATCGCTGAAATGGGATGGAATGCAGACGAAGCGGTCGTTGTGAACAAAAGTGGCGAAGCGCGGACGCTGCGGGATGCCTTGCTCCGTCATTATGAAATCACGGTTCTCACGAAACCTCTGATTGAACAGGCGGCTAAGCTGTCGGGGAGCGAAGGGCTTCGGAAACTGCTGGAGCCTGGACATGAGCAGGAACTTCGTGCCTATATCGAGGAACGGGATTTGCTGGATCTGGTACAGGATTATGGGCTGCAGCAAGTGGCGGCAAGCGATTTTGTATCCATTCTGCGCAAGATTCCGGCTCGTCTGTACTCGATCGCAAGCAGCTCCAAAGCATTTCCGGATGAAGTCCATGTCACCGTTCGGACGGTCCGCTATGAAGCACACGGCCGCAACCGCTACGGGGTGTGCTCGGTACAATTGGCAGAACGACTGGAAGCTGGCGATTCATTGCCGGTATACATTCAGCATAACCCGAACTTTAAGCTCCCCGAGAATCCGGACACCCCGATTATTATGATTGGACCAGGCACGGGCGTGGCCCCTTTTCGGGCTTTCCTGGGGGAACGGGAAGAGACTGGCGCAGAAGGGAAATCGTGGCTGTTCTACGGCGATCAGCATTTCACGACGGACTTCCTCTACCAGATTGAGTGGCAGCGCTGGTTGAAGGATGGGGTATTGACTCGCATGGATGTTGCCTTCTCACGGGATACGGACAAGAAAGTGTACGTGCAGCACCGGATGCTGGAGAACAGCAAGGAGCTGTATCAGTGGCTCCAAGAAGGGGCTTGCGTATATGTCTGCGGCGATGAGAAGAAGATGGCTCATGACGTGCATTCCGCGCTGGGGTCCATTCTTGAACAAGAAGGCGGGATGAGTCCGGAAGAAGCTGCGGAATATCTGACGCTCATGCAGCAACAGAAACGTTATCAGCGGGATGTGTATTGAGGTCATCCCTGTGGTTTTCGAGAGGAGAAAAGGAACATGTCTGATAATAACCTTGTATCACCGAATAGTGCGCCGCATAGCGATGTCGAGGACATCAAGCGTCGAAGCAATTATCTGCGGGGCAGTCTTGTAGAAACATTGGAGGATCGCATTACGGCATCGATTCCCGAAGACGATAACCGATTGATGAAATTCCACGGCAGCTATATGCAGGACGACCGGGACTTGCGAAACGAACGGCACAAGCAAAAGCTGGAGCCCGCTTATCAGTTCATGCTGCGCGTACGCGCAGCGGGCGGCGTCGTCACGCCGGAGCAATGGCTGATGATGGACCGCGTAGCCCAGAAGTATGCAAACGGCACGATTCGATTGACAACGCGTCAATCCTTCCAGCTCCACGGTGTATTGAAGTGGAATATGAAGAGCACCATTAAAGAAGTCAATGAAGCCATGCTTAGCACGTTGGCCGCTTGCGGTGACGTTAACCGTAATGTCATGTGCAATCCGAACCCCGATCAATCCGAAATTCATTCGGAGGTATACGAATGGGCACGCATGCTCAGCAGTCATCTCGATCCGCGTTCGCGTGCGTATCATGAGATTTGGCTTGACGGCGAGAAGATCGTGGACAGCACGCAGAATGGAGAGGAACAGGAGCCGATCTACGGCCCGGTGTACCTGCCGCGGAAATTCAAGATTGGGATGGCCGTGCCGCCTTCCAACGATGTCGATGTTTATTCCCAGGACCTCGGCTTCATAGCGATCGTGGAGGACGGCAAATTAAAAGGCTTTAACGTCTCGGTAGGCGGCGGCATGGGAATGACGCACGGTGATCCGCTAACCTATCCTCAAGTGGGGAAAGTCTTCGGATTCTGCAAACCCGAGCAGATCGTGGACTTGGCCGAGAAAACGGTGACGATTCAGCGTGATTACGGAGACCGCGCAGTGCGCAAGCATGCTCGTTTCAAATATACGATTGATGACCGCGGAATCGATTGGTTCGTTAACGAGCTGACCAGCCGTCTGGGATGGAAGCTGGAGGAGGCAAAGCCGTTCCATTTCGACCATAACGGCGATCGTTACGGCTGGGTAAAAGGCAGCAACGGCAAATGGCATTTCACGCTGTTCATCCAGAACGGGCGCGTGAAAGACGATGCCGATTACCTGCTGATGACGGGTCTTCGCGAAATCGCCCAAATCCATAATGGCGATTTTCGATTGACGGCCAATCAGAATCTGATCATTGCCAATATCAGCAGCCACAAAAAGAAGAAGATTGAAGAACTCATCAAGCGTTACGGGCTGACGGACGGCCATCATTATACTGCGCTGCGCAGAAATTCCATGGCATGCGTAGCCTTGCCGACTTGTGGGTTGGCCATGGCCGAATCCGAGCGATATTTGCCGACGCTATTGGATAAAATCGATCCGATCCTGGAAGAGAACGGACTGAGCGAAGAGGACATCGTCATTCGAATGACAGGATGCCCGAACGGCTGTGCCAGACCGATGCTGGCCGAAATCGCGTTTATCGGTAAGGCACCGGGCAAATACAATATGTACCTGGGCGGCGGATTCTCCGGACACCGCCTGAACAAGCTTTATAAAGAGAACATCGGGGAGGCTGAGATTCTGGACTCCCTTCGCCAGATCATGAAGCAGTACGCAGAAGAACGCGAGATCGGCGAGCGCTTGGGCGATTATGTCATTCGCGCCGGTTACGTGAAGGAAGTATTGGACGGTCAACAATTTCACGCGTAATTCTACTAAGTTATTAACAAACCGGAGCCCTTCTTAAAGAAGAACTCCGGTTTGTTACGTTCATCGCACCTCATTGTCCGTCTCGCCCCATATTTCAAACCAAAGAGCCGCCTCTCGAAATGGGAGGCGGCTCTTTTTCGCTGCTCATTGCTCCAATACGCCGGCCGTGCTCGTTTTCTTTTTAAATAATGGGATCAGCAACGCCGATCCTGTGAGGAGCAAGAGTGCACTGACCGCATAGACGAAGAACAGGGACAGCTGGTCTTTGAGCAATCCTCCCAGCGACATGCCCAGCACCATCATGCCCATAAAGATCGGGGTAAGCGCGCCGCCCACCCGACCAATATATGGCCCCTCCGCATTGTTTAGGATCAGGGTGTTGATTCCAATGTGGATGGCGGGGTAGAAGAATCCGTTAAGCACCAGAAGCAGCAGCGTAAACATGATGTTTGTTGACCAGCCGATACCGAGGTTTCCGATAGCACTAACGGTCAGTCCGAAAGCCAGTAAGGTTTGAGGGGTTATTTTCTTGGCAAATGCCATGACGAATCCCCCTCCGGCAAGCATCGCCGCCCCATTGACGGTTAACAGCCATTGCAAGAATGATTTATCCTGCCCGAGGTTCTCAATCGTCACAAAAATCGCGAGCGGCTGGATAAGTCCCGATGCCAAGCCAGCGGCGGCGAAGGTCGCACCTAGTGTTCGGAGCGTTTGATTACTCCATACATAACGAAGGCCTTCGATAAGTTCTTGCTGGAGATTCTGGTGCTTGGATTGTGTCTCTTCCAGCATATCGCGAGGCAATAAAGTCAGAATCAAGCCAGAACCCAGAAATAGGGCGCCTGTGGCGATCAGCGATATTTCAATGCCGTACTTCTGGTATACAAATGCGCCTGCGATCGGGCCGATGACCGTAAAGAAGGCAACCATGGATTGAAACATGGCCATTACGGATTGCAGCTGTTCAGCGGGCACATGCTGTTTGAACAGCTTCATCGCCGAGGGCTGGGAAAATTGCGACACGGTGGCAGAGAAGAACGTGAGTACCAGCAATGCCTGCCACGACCCGTTATGAACGGCGATCAGCACGAGAAATGCCGATAACGCGGACAAAACATCCGAACGGACCATGGTACGTTTAGGACGCCAGCGGTCGGCGAAAGTACCGCCGATGAAGGCAAACAAGAAAATAGGGGCAAATTCGGCTACGGATATGAGAGATACATACACAGGATTATTGCCTGTCATGTCCGTAACGTATAACAGAATGGCGAAGTTGCGGACCCAAATGCCGAGGTTCAAGAGTACGCGTGAGAACAAAACGGTTCGGACATACGGGTTGTTAAGCATCATGAATGATTCTCCTTTCGTGACCTGCATTGTGCAGGCTGGACATCGTAAAAAACAAGCGAATGCGCATTTCGTTGATTAATACATAGACATAATAATATTTTGTCTATAAATAATCAACATATATTTTGTGTTGTCTATAAATCGCTCGCCAAAAAGGCACTTCCCGCATTGGATCATGCGCTTGAAGTGCCTTCGAACCTGATGATTATTACGGGTATGTGTCTATTTTCCGGATCTACGCTCTTAACCTTGTTCAAGGGACTTAATAGAGATATAATGGACAGGGGTATTTATTGAATACCGGCTTCAGATTCAATGATGAAAGAGAGTCGAAACGTATGGGCCGTAAATGGAATAATATTAAGGAAAAGAAAGCATCCAAGGATGCTAATACAAGTCGCGTATACGCGAAATTCGGTGTGGAAATTTATGTTGCCGCCAAAAAAGGCGAGCCGGATCCTGAATCCAACCGTGCGCTGAAGGTTGTTCTTGAGCGTGCCAAAACATACAATGTGCCGAAAGCAATTATTGACCGCGCCCTGGATAAAGCCAAGGGCAGCGGGGACGAGAATTATGAAGAGCTTCGTTATGAAGGCTTCGGTCCGAACGGATCGATGATCATCGTCGATGCATTGACAAACAACGTCAATCGGACGGCACCTGCCGTGCGCTCTGCCTTTAACAAGAACGGGGGCAATATGGGCGTCAGCGGTTCGGTGTCCTATATGTTTGATCCAACCGCCGTCATCGGAGTGGAAGGAAAGACGGCCGAGGAAGTTATGGATTTGCTGCTCGAAGCCGACCTGGATGTCCGCGACATCTTGGAAGAGGAAGAAGCCGTGATTGTCTACGCAGAACCGGATCAGTTCCATGCGGTTCAGGAAGCATTCAAAGCGGCTGGCATAACGGACTTTACCGTTGCCGAGCTGACGATGCTGGCACAGAATTTTGTGTCTCTGCCGGAAGAAGGACAGGTGCAGTTCGAGAAGCTGATCGACGCACTGGAAGACCTTGAGGATGTTCAGCAAGTCTATCACAACGTGGAGTTTGAGGAATAGTTGATACGGATCGATATCCTATTAAAAACCATCGTATTCAGGAGTCCTGCGTACGATGGTTTTTTGCTGCATAGCTATTATTTTGGATTAACCCTCATTGGCCGGATTGAACAATGATGACTTCGGCCGAGGTGATGGCTGGAATGGACTTGGTCATGATAGGCGAGTGGTAGGCTACGACCTTCGTACCTGGTTTCAGTTCCGATTCCGTGCTGAGCCCCGCAATCACTTGCGTGTCTTCGGTAACGTTAAGAATGACGTCATTCTCCGTTGATTGGTCGGAGCCTACATTGATATACAGCTGGTCTTTGGTCGTGCGGTCGGATGCTGCAACGGTGCCTTCGATTTTGGGAGCGGTCGTTTCCGAAACCACGATCTTATCAGCGTGAGTCCGGGCAGGATAAATCAGGGTCATCACTTGGCTGTAATAGGCCTCGATGCGGAGATCTGCTTTCAAAGCTTCAGCCGTCAGCGGTTTACCCTTCGCATCGACGATCTCCGTATTTTCGTCTACGGTAAGGATGACGTAATTGACGCCGCCCGACTCCAGTGCCTGACCCATGACGGTGATTTTGTTATCTGCCTTGTCCGTAATGATTCCGTTCGTGCCGGCAGGTTCTTCTTGTACAGGCTCTTCTGCTTGGGCTTGAACCCGAATGTAGTTGGTTGACGATTGAGGCGGCATGCTTAACGCCACATAAGGTCCGTAGAAAGCGCGAATGCTCATGCCGGCTTCCAGGCCACCCGCATTGAGCGTGCTGCCGTCTGCATTGATGATTGTCGCTTTTGGATCCGGATGAAGCAGGATAGTCTCTTCACTGTCGTTGTACAGATTGGTACCCTCCACCAGAATGCCTTGCTTGGTTACCTCAGCGATGGTTCCATCAATACCCGCAAAGTCTTTATCCTGAACGATGATCGTAAGCGCTGAGCCTTGAGCAGGCAGACTCTTGGTGATGTTCGGGCCATAGAAGGCTTTAATTGCTTTGTTCTTGTCCACAATCGTTTGGAGTTGGACTTTGTTTCCTTTGGCATCGATGATTTTAGTGTCCTTGGAAATGGATAGCTTGATTTCTTGTTGATCGGTGGCACCGAGACCGCGGCCGGTGACCGTAATCCATTTGCCCGTTTTATCGTTTACGTATTCCGTTATATAACCCATGGTTCCAGGAACGCTTTTCTTTGCCTGATTCACGATGCTGCCTTGCCCCGTATGGACTGAAGCAGGAGGGGCGTCCTGTGCATTAGCGGCTGCCGGCAGTGCTGCCATCGCCAGAATTGTAGCGGTTGTTAATACTTTGTAGATTTTGTTCATGATAGGTATCCTCCAAGTGTAGATTATCCTAAAGGCTAGGATACAGCCAAGCCATGCGCGAATTGGTAAAATGTACTTGCTGCACCTCTATAGACGGGAGATCTGTAGAAATGTTGCAGCACGGGCGGAAAAACATGCTGAACGATTCCGTTATTTAACTAGAAGACGGGGGCAGCCATGGAACATATGAACTTGGAGCACGTGACAGATTTGTGCAAGCTGACGAACGAAAGTTTAGGCTTGCCTATGGTTATTGTAATCCGCATGATAGAATGAAATACTCGCTGACACCAGTCGGGATGTCGTTAACCGATCAAACCTTATCGGAAGCCTTCTTTATCACAGTGAATCGTTCAAGAATCGAGGGATGGATCCATGAATCTTCATGCACTCCGCATATTTAATGATGTGTCCAAAACGGGAAGCATTACGAAATCGGCCGGCAATCTAATGTTAAGCCAACCGGCCGTTACCGCCCAAATCCGCAATCTGGAGCGGGAACTCGGCTTGAAATTGATTGAGGCGAATGGGCGCAATATTCAATTGACAGAAGCCGGTGAAGCGTTGGCCGCGCACTCCCAGCGGTTATTTGCGATGGAAGCCGAGATGGAAGACATGATGCAAGCCATTAAATCTGGCCGGGAGGGAAGTTTGCGGATATGTGCGACGGAGCTGCCGGAGACCGCCTTGCTTCCCGGATGGCTGGTTGGATATAAACAACAGAATCCACGCATGGATGTGGAACTGCTGAAAGGGAATTCCAACACAGCGCTGCAGCGATTACGGGATCATTCGGTACATATCTCGTTCGTTTGCGGCAGTTGGTCCATAGAAGACGAGGTCATTGAGTCCTTTACGATTATGGAGGACGAATTGATTTTTGCCGTACCCGCAATTCATCGCCTAGCCGGCAGAGAAGTTACTCGATTCGAGCTTATGGAGGAGCCTTTTGTGCTGAGGGAGGAAGGGAGTTACACACGAAAACAGTTAATGTCTCTGATTGAGGCCTCAGGCATCCGGGGACCTCGTTCCTCCATCACGATCGAAGGGTTGAACGAAACCATTGAGGCAGTTAAAGCGGGTTACGGGGCTGCCCTGGTCCCGGCTCTATCCATCAAGACAGAGCTGGCTTCCGGCGAACTTAGCAAGGTAAAGGTAACAGGCGTAACGATCCCGCATCCCATACGGGTGTGTACCAAAAAGCTAGAAGCGATACCCGCACACATCCGTTCTTTTATTTCCTATATCCAGGCGGATATCCGCGAAAGACACTACGATATCCATGGATGATGAACGGCTCGCGCCTGATTCATCCATTTTTTTTATGAAACGAAGCGTAATCGGTATTATTCCTTTTTTATTATATAGGGTACACTCGGTTAAGCGGATGCTAGATCAGATGAGAAGGAGCGAGGTACATGCGACCATACCTTTTTGAACATTTGGAATTTGTACGTGCACAAACCTTAAATCTTGTAAGGGATATCCCGGATGATATGGCGGAATGGATTCCGAGCGGAATGAACAACCACGTGAAGTGGAATGCAGGACATATCTATTTGACGCTGGAACGGTTTACGTTCGGCGTGAATGGCGAGACCATGCACCTCCCCGAGCATTATACCGAGCTGTTCCAGACGGGCTCCAAACCAAGGGAGATCAACGCTTCATGGCCTTCCATGAGCGAACTTATCGAACGGCTTGAAGGTCAAGTCCAGTGGATCGAACAGAGGTACACAACACATCTGCAAGATACCGTCTTGTCTCCCTACACGACATCCAAAGGTTTAAAGTTATCCAAGATAGAAGAATTCTTAAGCTTCTGCTTATATCATGAAGGCATGCATTTTGATAAAATCAAATCGATATTAAGACAAAATACCCAGTAATTTTACAATTTATGAAGGGGTTTCATACATAAAGTCGAATAAAGTATAAACAGCCTGCAGCATGAAAGAGGGTGACCCGGCGTTATCAAGAAAGACAAAGATAAGGATGAACGGCGAATCGCATTTGTCCCTGTATTGAAGTGTGAGCAGAGAGGACACGGAAATACAACTTGAAGAGGAGTCGGGCAAATGCATATCGTTACCGAAAGATTAGTGATTCGCGAATTTGAACCAGGAGATTGGCAGGATGTTCTTCAATATACATCCGATCCCTTGGTGATGTTTTACATGCCGGAGCCGGTCCATACGGAAGAGACGGTGAAGGAATTTCTGGAGCAGAACAAGGGCGGGCAGGCGCATCATTATGCCGTCATGCTGCAAAAGGAACAACGCGTGATCGGACACATGGTGTTTCATCCCTGCTTTGGCGAACATACTTACGAGATCGGCTGGGTCTTTCATTCAGCCTACCACGGTATGGGGTATGCTACGGAAGCCGCCGGAGCCTTGCTTCAGTATGGCTTTGAAGCATTGGGAATACACCGGATCATCGCGACATGCCAGCCAGAGAACACGCCTTCGTATAAGGTGATGGAGAAGCTTGGCATGAGGAGAGAAGGCTGCTTTAGGCAGTGTATCCCTCGAGGCGAAGTTTGGTGGGATGAGTATTACTATGCTATCCTAGAGTCTGAATGGCGTACAATTTCATAGACCTGTTGTTATAATATGCTGTGCCCAATGTATCTCTTTATAACAATGAGATGCATTGGGCATTTGGTTTTAAATCTGTGAATAAGGGAAGTTGATAAGCAATGACTGAACAGGATGCACTTAATCGAAAGTTACTGACGGAGGGCGATTATGTAACGGATGAACCGATCGACCTGACCAATTGCGAAAAAGAACCTATTCACATTCCAGGATACATTCAGCCCCATGGCGTACTGCTTGCCATTAATCCTATCGACGATTTCAGGATCGCGCAGTGCAGCCGAAATACGGAGCAGCTGCTCGGGATCAGCGCCGAATCCCTTTTGGGACAGAGCCTTGAGGAGCTTATTGGAAAAACGCAATTTGAGCTTATGATTCGCCGAGACCTTCAAGCAATAGCGACACCGGACTTACAATATATCAATCTTACGATTTCGGTTGCCGATGAGCCGATTGAGTTTATCGGAATTCTTCACGAAAGCGAAGGGCTGATTCTGCTGGAACTGGAGCCGGTTTCGGAAGATACCGTGCCCTTTACGGATGATTTTGAATGGATCCAGACTTTTTTCAGTCGGATGAAACGAACCGAGAATCGGGTTGAAGCAAGTCAAGTGGCTTGCGAGCTCGTGAAGGACATTCTGGGTTATGACCGTGTGATGCTGTATGAATTCGATGATCAATGGAATGGAAAAGTGATTGCCGAAGCCAAAGAGCAAGGGCTGGAATCCTTCCTGGGCCATCATTATCCGGCATCGGATATTCCTCGGCAAGCCCGTGAACTGTATTTGAGAAATTGGCTGCGTACGATTGTTGACGTGGGTTATGCGCCGGTCGAGATCATCCCCACCGTGCAGCCTTTGACCGGAAAGCCGCTGAACCTCAGTTTATCCGTTCTTCGCAGCGTGTCGCCGCTTCATATTGAGTACCTTCATAATATGGGGGTCGGCGCGACAACCACGATCTCCCTTATCCATGACAACCAATTATGGGGATTAATCACCTGCCATCACTACAGCCGAAAATACGTATCTCACCGCACCCGCAACTTGTGCAATTTTCTGGGATCCTTTTTCTCCAACGAACTGTATCAACGCCAGCAGCTCGACGATTACCAAACCGAGCTCAGGCTTCGAATTTTATCCGCCCGTTTTACCGAAATTTTCATCGGCAACACCGATGTCTATCAGGTGCTTGAGCAGCTTGAGACCGAAGAGCAGGGCCTGCTGGATTTAATGAGCGCTACCGGTGCCGCCGTCTATTACCAGGACAATTTGATGCTGTACGGCACGACGCCCACCTCGAAGCAAGTCATGGAGCTGGCCGGCTGGTTATCCGCCCAAGCAGAGGATTATACGTACCACAGCTCGAAACTCAGCGCAGAGTACGAGCCTGCCAAAGCATTCAAGGATGCGGCCTCCGGCGTATTGTATCTCGCCCTGTCGCCAGGTCAACAAAACTATGTCATGTGGTTCAGGCCGGAGGTTGTTGAAATCGTGGATTGGGCTGGCGATCCGGCCAAAGCCGTTATACAAGAAGAGGATAAAATGCGTTTATCCCCTCGAAAATCGTTCGAAAAATGGAGGCAGGTGGTGGAGGGCACTTCATACTCATGGAAGGCTCAGGAATTAAGCGTTCTCCCCCAATTGAAATCGATTGTCCGCAAGCAAACCGATTTTCAATTAAGACAAGCCAAAGAACAGGCCATTCAAAATGCACGCATATTCAGGGAGAACGAGGAGCGGTATTTGCAGCTTATGGGCCACTCCCCCGTAGCCTTCTTGTCACTGACAACGGCGGGAACCATCGTGTATTGCAATTCGCGGGCCGAGACGCTGTTTGGCGCAACGAGGCCGGAGGAACTGCTCCAGCTTGAAATATACACCTTGGCTAGCGATGGTTCCCGCATGGGTCTAAGAGAGCAGATCAAACGGATGGATCAGAATCAGGCCCAGCTCGTTTCCGGCAGCGGCTGGTTTGATACGATGGATGGAAAGAGGATGGAGCTTGAATATATGCTGGCAGCCATTCATCAGGGACGCAAATCGTCCATTATGGTCATTTTGAGAGAAGGTACCCCGGATGGAGGCCCCGATCGCGTATATTCCGATGTATTGAACCAGCTTCAGAGCTACGTGACAACAGATCCGTTGACCGAACTGCCCAATCCGGCTACTTTCGAAAAAGAATTGGCGACGGATTGGGAGGAAAGCGTTCAGAACCAGGTTTCTCTGGCCTTGCTGATGGTCGATATCGATGATTTCCGGGTGTATAACACGCTTCATGGTCTATATGGCGGCGATTTATGTTTGCAATGGATTGCCGACGCACTGAAAATCATAGGCGAATACTATGGAGCGGCCATTTCGCGTTACGGCGGCGGAACCTTTATATTGAAGATCAAAGAGACCGATCCCGACCGAACCTATGAAGTGGCCGAGAAGATACGTCAAGGCGTCCTGGCGCTCAGCATCCCCAAGGACCGAACGGAGGAAGACGGATTTATGACGGTAAGCGTAGGAGCGGCTTGCCTAACGCCCACCTCCATGCTGAGTCTTTCCCATTTGACTGACGAAACGGAAAAAGCCATGCATATTGCCAAGAGCAAGGGGAAGAACAGAGTCACGCTATATGGATATGAAACGGATTGATGTCCGTTGGAACCAAGAGGAAGTTGGATAATCAAAAGCCTGCAGCTCCATTATGGAGCTGCAGGCTTCTTTGCTGTATTATATCCCTGTACATATGATGCTAAAATGAAGACTGGAGTTGAACGAGTGGAAGTTGGAGGTGTTGCATGACCCGATTGATGCAGCCGCGGAAAGCAGGAAGCAGAAGAAAGTGCGTCTTGTTGAGAGTTTTGCTGGGACTGATAGCCATCATGCTGGTTTATTCGATTAATGTGGGATACACGATTTGGAAATATGCAGGGCGAACGGTGAATATTCCCTCCGATGCAGCGATCGTTTTGGGTGCAGCAGTATGGGAGGGGAGACCTTCGCCTGTGTTTCAGGGGCGCATCGATCATGCGTTATGGCTGTATGATCAACAATACGTAGACAAGCTCATTTTTACAGGGGGACGCGGGTCCGAAGAGGAAGTAGCCGAATCGGAAGCGGCCAAACAATATGCCATCGAACACGGCGTTCCGGAGAGGGACATCCTGGTAGAGACGAGTTCGACGATCACCGAGCAAAACCTGTATTATGCGAACAAGATAGGCGATGCGGCAGGGCTGTCCTCATATATTATCGTGAGCGATCCGCTGCACATGAAGCGGGCGATGGCGATGGCTGAAGATATGGGTCTCGAAGCCAATCCTTCTCCCGCGTCACGGAGCGCTTACCAAAGCGTAAGAAGCAAGCTCCCCTTTTTATGCAGAGAGGTCTTTTATTATATCGGTTATCATCTGGCGAAACCCCTTCGATAAAAGATCCGATAATGCGCAGTTTGCGTGTTAGTCCAGACTTCCGAGATCATTGGCAAGCATCTGATGGCTTTCCTTATCCGTTACCCTGTCGAGATAACTTGCCGCTTTTTGCTTGGATGCCAATGCAAGCTCCTTGTTCCTCAGAACCAGATAGGCTCTGGCTTCCGCTTCGTATCCGTAACCGATGTAGAAGGGTTCGAGGTTAGCCGATGACCCGATCGTGATGCAGCGCTTGGCATAATGCAGTGCTTGATCGCCCTGACCCGTTACCGCGTATACTCGGGAGAGCTGCCAATACCCGATGGACAGGTTGCGCTCTGTATGATCCGCCACCCGGCTCCAATGCCAAAAGGAAGCATGACACATGTGAATCATGTTCTCTTCGTCTTCCGTCGTCCGCTGCTTCTTCTCCAAGATATCCCAGACCTGATTGAAGCAGTTTATTGCAAATTGTTTATGTAAGTTTGAATCTTGAATGTCCATGCCTATGTCCTCCGATTGTACGCATTATAATGCAGGTAAATGGATCGTAAAGGTTGTCCCATGATCAGGAGTGCTCTCCACGTTCATCGTACCGCCGTGATTATGAATAATATTCTTGGTAATCATGAGACCGAGTCCCGTGCCGGTGTCTTTCGTTGTAAAAAAGGGCTGTCCCAGTGATTGGATCTGATCCTGCGTCATCCCAACTCCTTCATCCTGCACGATAATCTGTACCTCGGGACCGCTGTGCACAATGTCCAAGGTGATGCTTCCCCCGTGATTCATCGCTTCCATCGCGTTTTTCAGCAGATTGATGAACACTTGCTTGAGCTGGTTGACTTCGCCCTGCACATAGATCGGAACCAGTGGATAATGGGGAATGATCTCTATATTCTTGAGAGCGGCTTGCACCTTCATCAGCGTAATGATCTGATCCAGTATGGCCGACACGTCGATGGGTCCGCTCACGTGGGCGCCCTGCGGTTTGGAGAGCACCAAGAGTTCATTGACGATGAGCTCGATGCGTTTGAGCTCCGATTCGATGATTTCAAAATAAAGCTCGTTGCTGCGTTCCGCGGATCGCAATAACTTCACGAATCCATTAATCGATGTCAATGGATTTCGAATTTCATGAGCGATGCCGGCGGCCAATTGGCCGGCGGTCGTCAGCTTCTCGGATTGCATCACGCGGTCCTCTTCCATTCGCTGCTCCGTGATGTCCTTGAAGATGCCGACGGCCGCATTCTCGCCTTCATATTGTATGATTAACGTGAATCCCGTGACCATCTTCTCCTGCCCGTCCAGACAGCGTATCAGATAATCGACGCTTCCGATTTCTCCGCTCTCGGTGTACGTTGCCCTGCGTTTCATCAATGCTTGATGATACGATGCGTCGACGATCACGTCGGTTGAAATGCCCAGCACGTCATGTGAGTGCGTCGCATTGACGAGTCGGAGCGCGGCAGAATTAACATAGTGCACAATGCCTTTTTTAGTTATGAGTACGGAGAGAGGGAGCTCTTCCAGCAGCTGCAGAAACGAATTTTCCTTCTCGTTCAGCTTCTGTTCCTTCTGCTCCAGCTGTTTCATGAGCTGCCTCAGCAGCGATCGATCCTCGAATTGTACCAAGTATCCCTTGGGTCCCCGCTCCGGATCGTGATCAACGCTGCAGCGTGCAATAAGGTATAACTCGCGATCAGACGGATGACGGTAAGCATATTCAACCGGGGGGACGGATGGCTGATGACCCTGGGCAGCCCTAGCGTTCTGAATCACTCTATTCAATAACTCGCGGAGGCTGTTTTCTTCTTGCGGCGCCCCGGCAGTTAACTCCTGCGGCGAGTAACCCAACAGATCACATAGTGCCGAATTGACCTTAAGAATCGTTCCATCTAGCGATACCAAAGCCATACCGATTACAGATTGTTCGAAGGCAAAATCATGATTAGGGGTGGAATAGGGCAGCACTGCAAGTCTCCTTTCAAATTTCTGGGAGGAATTGAATGTACCCATATTATAAGTGGGGCGATTTCATTCATCAATCCTTTAAAGCGATAGATTTAAGCAGGATTTCTTTTTTTGCGTAAAATGTCAGTATCATCCATCCCATCATCTGCTGATTGAAAGCATGTGCGCCCTATCGCATCCGAATCATCCATTCAAGAGAGGCAAGGCAGCGTATGCGCCCCGCCACTCTTGAGGAGAAACCTGTTACGTCCACGATTTAAAGTTTCTCAGTTTTTGAGTGCTTGATCCAAGGATAGCTTGAGCTCATCCGTAATGGGGCCCATCGGCAGGCGCAGGGTGTCGGATGAGATAAGGCCTTGCTTGGCAAGCAGCCATTTTAGCGGAGCGGGATTGGATTCTGCGAACAACTGATGAATAACGGGAAGCAGCACTTCAAACTCCTTTTCGGAACGAGAATAATCCCCTTGGGCAGCTAATTGATACACACGAATAAAAGCCTCGGTATTCACATTGGCCGACGCTAAAATGCCCCCGGATGCACCATGACGCAGCATCTCATGAAAGCGGACATCGTCCCCGCATAGAACAGGCTTCGTATCGTATGGAGACAAGCTTCTCATAAGCTCCGTACTCGCAGTGCTGTCCTTCATTCCGATGACACCGGGGATCTCCATGATTCTTCGAATGACATCGACCGGTAAGGAAATTCCAGTGCGCGAAGGAACTTCGTACAAAATAACCGGTATCCCCACCTCCGCGACTTTGCAGAAATGTTGTATAATGCCCTCAATCGAAGGGCGGCTGTAATACGGCGTGACCACCAATACCGCGTCTGCCCCGATATGTCCTGCCCATTCCGTCCGCTTCATGCTGGAGAACGTATCGTTGGTACCCGTACCAATAATGACCGGCAATTGCCGCACGTCCAGACCTTTTCGCGTTTCCTCCACTACCTGAACGACCTCTTCCCAAGTTACCGTCGGCACCTCTCCGGTCGTACCGTTGATGATCAATCCTTGAATGTCATGGGATAACAAATTCTCCAAATAACGATGATAAGACGGAACATCCAATGCGTATTCATGTGAAAAGGGAGTGACCACCGGAACATAAATACCTCTCAAATCTTGCGGACTCAACATGATCTTTCCTCCATTTCATGAATTGTGGCTTTACTTTACCATGGGAATCGGGATCGGGGTTATCTATAATATTAGATAGTTATTATCAATATTATTGATGAGGAGAGAGCGATGGAACTGATCTATCTGCAAACCTTCAGGGAGGTTGCTGTTCGAAAGAGCTTTACTAAAGCTGCTGACGAATTGGGTTATGCACAATCCAGCGTTACCACCCAGATCCAGAAGCTGGAGAAGGAGTACGGCGTCAAGCTGTTTGAACGGTATGGTAGAGGCCTGCGCCTGACGAAGTCAGGGGAGGAGCTGTTCAAGTATGCTGTCCAAATGCTGGATCTGTTCCAGCAGTCTAAGGAAAAGCTGACGAAACAAGGCGGGGGCATCTTATCGATTGGAACGATCGATTCGCTTGCCGCATATTTTCTTCCATCCGTCCTTCATCGGCTAAGACAGGAGCATGAAGATCTTGCCATCCGCTTGCAAACGGATCGTGAAGATAGCATCGTCAGTAAGGTAAGAGAGGGCGAGTACGATCTCGGGCTTATTCTGGAGAACAAACCGGAAGACACTTCATTGAATTGGATCTCGATCCGGGAAGAGCCCCTCCATCTGATTGCCCATCCGGATCATCCGCTTCACAGGTTGCCCGTCATCGAGCTGGAGCATCTGGCTGATTACGAATGGATTATGACCGAGGATACTTGCAATTACCGAATCATGTTGGAAAAAGTGCTGCGCGCCGGCGGAGCTCCTGTTCGTATTGGTTTGGAATTGGGCAACCCCGAGGCAATCAAAAGATATCTCATGTCCGGTACCGGCATCTCCCTATTGCCGAGAATGGTAGCAGAGGAGGAAATCAAGAGGGGAGAGCTGGCGGTTCTTCCCTTTCAACACCCTGACATTCGACTGGACATCCAGATTGTCGTTCATCCTAAGAAATGGCTGTCACACTCGCTTCAGGATATGATCGAAATGTTGAAGTCTAAATCCTAAGGACGCAGGCTGATATTGCATTTAACGAAAATATTCAGTATCATTTATGTAACAATGTATAGGTTTATGTGTGACTGGCGTAGCATGGGGAACCATGAGGGAGCACATGAATGACAACGGCCGTACGCCTGGGCAGAGGTAAGGGAGTTTATTTCCCTTACCTCTTTATTATTTTCTTGGGCTTCTATCGTCTCTGAAACTATGAAAAGGGGATAAAACAACGATGTTCAAAACGAAAAAAATATTGCTGCTGGGATCCGGAGAACTAGGGAAAGAAGTCGTAATTGAAGCACAACGATTGGGTGTCCAAACCGTAGCCGTCGATCGTTATGCCGATGCTCCTGCCATGCACGTTGCCGATCACAGCCATGTGATCGATATGCTGGACGGAGAGAAGCTGCGCGCTATTATTGAGTTGGAAAAGCCGGACCTGATCGTTCCGGAGATTGAAGCGCTGGCTACTGCGGAGCTGGTGAAGCTGGAGGATGAGGGGTTTCGGGTGATTCCTACCGCCAGAGCCGCAAAGCTTACGATGGACCGTGAGGGGATCCGCCGGTTGGCATCAGAGGAGTTGGGTCTGCCGACTGCGGACTATCGATTTGCCGATACCTATGAGGAATTCAAGCAGTCTGTCCTGGACATGGGTTTTCCGTGCGTGATCAAACCGTTGATGAGCTCCTCCGGCAAAGGTCAAAGCGTGTGCCGTTCGGAAGGGGATATCGAGTCCTGCTGGAACATCGCCATGGAAGGCGGCCGCGTGCAGAACGGAAGGGTGATCATTGAGGAATTCATTTCATTCCAGTCGGAAATCACGCTTCTGACCGTCCGCTCCGTCAATGGAACAAGCTTCTGTGCGCCGATCGGGCATATTCAGGAAAGCGGAGATTATATCGAATCGTGGCAGCCGCACGACATGTCTGAAGCGCAAATCGAGGAAGCTAAATATATTGCGCGGAAGATTACCGACGAGCTTGGCGGATACGGCTTGTTCGGCGTTGAATTATTTTTGGCCGAGGATAAGGTGTACTTCAGCGAGGTATCCCCGCGTCCGCATGATACTGGGCTGGTTACGCTGGTCACGCAAAATCTATCCGAATTTGCGCTTCATGTCCGTGCCATTCTCGGGTTTCCGATACCAGAGATCGAATTGATCACGCCGGGAGCCAGCCGCCCCCTGAAAGCCGGCCGAGAGCTGGAAGACTATACGATTACAGGCGCCGATCAAGCGCTGGCCGTTCCGAATACGCAGCTTCGCATGTTCGGCAAACCGGTAACCAAGGTCGGAAGACGAGTAGCAGTCGCGCTGTCAACCGCCGGCGATGTCGAAGAAGCGCGGTCACGTGCGAAGCTGGCCTTGGATAAGCTTGCCGTCGAAGAGGCATAAACATCGGAATTCCATAGGGATATCACATGTCATCATGTTGAAAAGGCCAACCGAAATGACCGGTTGGCCTTTTCAGTTATAGAGAAATCAGGGATCCAAATCGGGTACAGACTCTTCTAATGACGAGTACTTGCTTTTAGTTTTGATTTCGGGAATAAATAGGGAGAAATTTATGTTCTTTCATGATAAGATACACAAGAATACAAACGACCCTCACCCATTATAATGTTTCCATTCGATGCGATAAGCGCTGTTTGAAGCATAATATTTCAAATAAATCTCTAGAGGAACGTTTATTGACGGCATAGGAGAATCTACATGAGAGACATGACGCAAGGAAGTCCGATCAAGCTGATTATCATGTTTACCATCCCGCTTTTGATCGGTAATATTTTTCAACAATTTTACAACATGGCGGACACCCTTATCGTGGGACGTACCATTGGCGTGAACGCACTTGCAGCCGTTGGCTCGACAGGCAGCATTTTGTTTTTTGTCATCGGCTTTGCCCAAGGCTTGACGGCTGGCTTGTCTATCATAACGGCACAGCGTTTTGGAGCTAAGGATATCGCAGGCGTCCGCAAAAGCGTGGGAACGAGTATATGGATCAGTCTGGTGTTCACGGTATTCCTCACCATCGTGAGCGTTATATTTACGAGACCCGTCCTCGTCATGATGAACACCCCTGCCGAAATTTTGGATGATGCGTATTCGTATCTGATCGTCATTAACTGGGGCGTCGGCGCGGCCGTTCTGTTTAATTTGCTGGCTAACCTGCTCCGCGCTCTCGGCGACAGCCGGACGCCGCTTCTCTTCCTGGTCGTTGCAAGCATTCTGAACATCGTGCTCGACCTCTTATTCATTCTCGTATTTAAGATGGGAGTCGCCGGAGCCGGACTTGCCACGGTTGTATCGCAGCTGTTCTCCTGCCTGCTCTGTCTGATCTACATTCATAAGAAGGTCCCGCTCCTTCAATTCAAGAATGCCGACTGGTCCATCGATTGGAAATTTATTCGCCAGCATATGTGGGTAGGTTTTCCGATGGGCTTCCAAGCCTCCATTATCGCCATCGGAGCCATTATTCTGCAGATCACGCTAAACGGTCTCGGGGCATCAGCCGTTGCGGCTTATACCGCTGCACAGAAGATTGATATGCTCGCCACGCAGCCGATGAGTTCCTTCGGGATTACGATGGCGACTTTTGCCGCTCAGAACTTCGGAGCGAATCGCATAGACCGGATCAAACTGGGGGTTAAGCAGTGTATTTGGCTCTCGGGATCATTCAGCATCGCCGTGGGCCTGCTGGTTATATTCGCGGGTCCTGCCGCCGTCAGCCTTTTTGTGGGTCAAGGCCAAGAGGAATTGCTGTCGCTCAGCAGGCTGTATTTCTTATCGAACGGCAGCACCTATCTGCTTCTTTCGCTGCTCTTCATCTACCGCTTCACGCTTCAGGGGCTTGGTCAGAGCTTAATTCCCACTGTGGCGGGCATCATGGAGCTGATCATGCGGGTACTGGCTGCTATCTTCCTGACCGCGCAGATCGGCTTCCTCGGTGCAAGCCTGGCAAATCCGCTGGCTTGGCTGGGCGCCGTCATCCCGCTCGGCATCGCTTACTATCTGAGCATCAAGAGGTTGAGCACGCCGGTAAAACCCGTCTCCGTACCCGTTCAGGCGTAAGGAATGCTGCACAATCGATTTCGGAACGAATCATGACTCCAGGAACAGGGAAGCGCTGTTTCGCTGGAGTCGTGCATTCGTTCTTTTTTTTGTTGCAAAAAACATAATGTGGAAGATTCCCAATTTGGGTGCGGCGAGGTAAGATCACTATAGATTCAGTTTGCAACCGAACAGGACAGAAACGGGAGGGGTCGCATTGTATAAAGTGCTGTTAGTGGATGATGAAGCCGATGTGAGAGAAGGCCTCGTTCAGGAAATCCAATGGGAAGCCTGCGGATTCGAGATCAAGGGGACGGCGGAGAACGGAAGAGAGGCCGTGGAGGCTGCGGAGCGGTTGGAGCCGGATGTCGTTATTACCGATATCAGTATGCCCTTTCAGGATGGACTGCAGCTGGCCTCATGGCTAAGGGAGCATCAGCCGCTGTGCAAAATCGTGATTTTGACCGGCTATGACGAATTTGATTACGCCCGCCAAGCGATTACGCTCAGCGTGGATGAGTATTTGCTCAAGCCGTTCTCTGCCGAAAGCTTCATGGAGTTATTAGGCAAGATCAAGGACAAGATCGATATGGAGGTGGCGGAGCGAGAGGACATGCGCCAATTGAAGGAGCATTACCGGACAAGCCTGCCTTTGCTTCGGGAATCATTCCTGGCTTCGCTGTTAACCCGAAAACTGCCCCGGTCCATCATTGAGGAGAAAACTCGGAATTACGGCCTTCCGCTGAACGGCGCCTGTTATCTCGCCGCGGTGTTGGCTTTATATCCGGCGGCTGAGCATAAGGAGAGTGCTCCATCAAGCTCCCTGCGGCATTCCGGCGATATGGACTTGATGCTGCACGCCATGCTGAACATTGCGAAAGAGCTGATAGATCCCCTTTCTTTTGGAAGCGCATTCATATATCAGGATAGCATCGTGTTCTTGATTACGAATGACGGCTGCGAGGACGAGTCATGGTTTGGCGACCTGCAGGTGGCACTGGACCGTTTGCTCAAAAGCATTCTTCACTATCTGAAGCTGCCGGTTACGATCGGCGTGGGTTCCAGGGTCCGGACACTGTCCGATCTTAAGCACTCCTACCAGGATGCGCTGCTGGCGCTGGACTACCGGCTGATTCTCGGCGCCGAGAAAGTCATCTTCATCGATGACGTGGAGAGTCCGAGGCAGGAAGGGGTCCGTCTGGACGAATTGCAGGAGCAAGCGCTGATCCGCAATCTTAAGCTCGGAACCGCGGAGGAATTAAGTGAAGCGATTACGCACATTTTCGATGAGCTGATCGGAGCATCCTGCACGATTCAAGAGGTTCAGATCTATCTCCTGGAAGTCGTAACGGCCATACTTCGAACGGCTAAAGAATCCGGGATCGAGCTTGAGGAGATGTTTGGAGCGGGGTATCAGCTGCATGCCGAGATCTTCAAGTTTTCCGGACTACAGGAGGCTAAAGCTTGGCTTCAGGATGTCAGTTTGGCCATCCGCAAGCAAATCTCCAGCTCTAGGCAGCATGCCTATAAAGACATCGTGGAGAAAGCGCTCCAATACACGCGGGAGCATTACGGCGACCCGGATATATCGCTGCAGAAGCTGTGCATGCACCTGCATATCAGCACAGGCTATTTTAGCGGCGTATTCAAAAAAGAGCTCAAAATGACCTATGTGCAGTACTTAATGCAGCTGCGGATGGAAACGGCCAAGGAGCTTTTACGTTCCACCGACCTGAAGGCTTTCGAAATTGCGGAGCGAGTCGGGTTTGCCGATCCGAATTATTTCAGCTTCAGCTTCAAGAAGCAGGTCGGCGTTTCGCCTAAGGAATATCGGGCACAAGCGAGGGGGTAGGGCATCGGTGAAAATCACGTATACGAAGCGATACTCGGTCCTACCTTTTGTTCAACGATGGGTTAAGCGATTCCGGGCGCACAGCATTCAATCCATCATCATGTGGTCCTTCTCGGCGTTCATTCTGCTCATTGTGATCGTGGTAGCCGTACTGCTCTTCAATAAATTCTCGCGATCGGCAGAGCAAAGCGTATTCCTGAATGCCCAGCAAATCGTGGACCAGGTTAGCTATAATCTCGAGGATTACGTGGACGGGATGGCGCAGCTGTATCGGGCGATCGAGGAAAATATGCTGGCAGACGGGCAGTGGGACGATGAACAGGTGACAAAACAGCTCGATACGATCATGCGAAGCCGAGATGACATCGTCTCCATCGCTTTGTTTAATGATCAGGGCGACATGCTGCGGAACCATCCGGCCATTCCGGTCAAGCCCAGCGCCAAGGTGACGGAACAGAGCTGGTTTCACTCGGCCATGAGAGTCTCCGACCATCTGAGCTTCTCGCTGCCCCATGTTCAGAATTTATACGACCAAACGTTTGAATGGGTCGTCACGATGAGCAAAGGCATTACGGTCGTTCATGACGGGGAGCCGATGTACGTCATTCTGCTGGTGGATATCAACTTCAAGAAGATCGACGAGCTGAGCAGCCGCATCAGTCTGGGGAAGCGCGGGTATGCGTACATCATTGACGAAGGAGCGGGAAATATCGTTTACCATCCGCAGCAGCAATTAATCTACATGGGGCTTCGGAATGAGAGCGTTGAGCGGGCGCTGACCTCCTCGGAGAGCTACATTGATGAATCGGATGGGGTCAAGCGGCTCAATACGGTCAAATCGGTCGTCAATATAGGCTGGAAAATCGTGGGCGTATCCTATTTGGATGAGATCATGACCACAAGAGAAGAGGTCAACCGTTATTTGGTCCGGGTGGTTGCCATAGTCTTGGTGCTGGCCATCGCGGTATCCCTGATTCTTTCGGCCATGCTCACCCGGCCCATCCGCCGCATGGGCCGAACGATGAAAGCCGTGGAACGGGGCGATTTCGACGTGGAGCTCCCGTTGCAGGGACCGCTTGAAGTAGTGCAGCTGTCCAGCCGTTTCAACCTGATGCTGAATAAGATCAGGCAGCTCATGAAACAGATTGTGAAGGAGCAGGAATCGAAGCGTAAATATGAGCTGGAAGCCTTGCAGGCCCAGATCAACCCTCATTTTTTGTACAATACCCTGAATTCGGTTGTTCGCATGGTAGGAATGAGCAAGAAGGAGGAGGTCATTACGATGATTACTTCCTTGTCGAAGCTGTTTCGCTTGAGCTTGAGCAAAGGGAAGACATCGATAAGCGTCCGGGAAGAGCTGGAGCACGCACGGCATTATATGACCATACAACAGATGAGATATAAACAGAAATTCGATTTTACGATCGAAGCGGACGAAGCCGCGCTATCCTGTTACACCCTCAAGCTGGTGCTTCAGCCCTTAATCGAGAATGCCATCGTGCACGGCATCGAGTATATGGTGGATCAGGGGCATATTCGCATAGGGGCAGCCGTAAAAGGCGAATTGTTGGAAATGACGGTTACGGATAACGGGGTTGGGATGACGCCCGAGATGGTTGAAGGAATCTTGGACGCTAAAGAGACGCCTCATAACCCGGCACAATTTATCAATTCGGCCGGTTCCGGCGTGGCCGTTCGAAATGTCCATGACCGAATTCGCCTGTATTACGGCAAACGGTACGGGCTGGAATTCGAGAGCGAGCAGGAGGCGGGCACTACCGTTCGCATACGGATTCCGGTCATTCACGATATGGACGAGGAGGAACGCGAGCATGATTAGAACTTTTCGGCCGCTGCGGTTGCCGATTGGACCTAGGGGATGTTTCGCTGCACTCGTCGCTGTCCTGATCCTCTTAACATCGTGTTCATCCGATACGGACCCGGATGAGGAGCCCGGGCTTCAACATATTGCCCTTGTGGCTCCCGTACACGCCGAAGAGCAGGGGGATGCAATCCGTTTAGGCGCCGAGGCGGCCGCCAAGGAATACGGATTGGCGCTCGATTATGTTTCCCTGGAGCCTAGCGACGATGAGGAGGAGCAGCTGCAGGCCGCTTTGAAGATGTTGGAGAAGGGCGCCTCCGCGATCTTGATCGACCCGGCATCGGAGGCTGTGCTGCAGGAATTAGGCGATAAGGCAGCGGCAGCGGGTACCCCCGTGATTGCATTGAATGATGAACGAATGACCACAGGTATCTTATCCGCGATCGCGATCAATAATGAAGCTGCCGGACGCAAGGCGGGCGAGCAGCTGGCCGACTTGCTTGAAGGTCGGGGTACAGTAGCCATCCTGCGTTCCGACAGGGAGGACCCCGACTTGATCGCCCGCGAAGAGGGAGCCAAACGGGCATGGTCAGATATCGGCGGAATTGAAATAGCGGGCGGCGCGGCTTGCGGCAAACGCGAGGATGCATGCTGGCAGGCCGCCAAACAGCTGCTGGATCAGGGCGCCGTCGACGGAATTCTGGCACTCGATATTCAGGCTTCCTTGGGAGCGGCTAAAGAAGTCGCAAGGCGGAAGGTTCAAGGTGAGATCAAGATTGTCACCTTCGGCAGCGATCTGGAACAGCTTCAGCTTCTTCAGGATGGCGTCCTTCATAAACTCGTGGTACAGAACGGATTCAGCACGGGCTACTTGGGCGTAGAGCAGGCTGTGAAGGTCATGGACGGTTCGAGATATGATAAGCCGATCGTGCTTGAGACCAAGGTGATCGATTCCGACAATATGTTCTGGATGGATAATCAGAAGGTGCTGTTTCCATTTGTGAAGTAATTAAGGAAGTCGCGAAGCCAATCGGTAAATGATGAGAATTTTGCTAGAAATCAGGAGGATTTTGAATTCGAATATCAGGGTCATTCCGGCATAATGGCGGTAGTCAGTGAGATACGGCTTCGGAGTTCCGCAGCCAGCACTGAAATATCGAATGAATCAGGGAGGTCAACCCAAGTGAAGAAAAAATGGCTGTTTGTCCTAATGGCAGGCATGATGCTGACCACGGCGGCATGCAACAACGGCGGGAGCAGTTCAACCGGCAGCGATAGCACGGGCGGCGACGCGGCAGGCGGCAGCACGCCTCAAGTCGGGGTGGCGATTTACAAGTTCGACGATACCTTTATGACAGGCGTTCGGAATGCGATGTCCGATGCAGCGAATGGCGTAGCCAAACTGGATATCGTGGATAGTCAAAATGCGCAGCCGACCCAGAATGAGAAAATCGATCTGTTTATCTCGAAAAAATACAGCTCTATGATTATCAACCCCGTAGACCGCACGGCAGCGGGCGTCATTATCGACAAGGCGAAAACCGCCAATACGCCGGTGGTTTTCCTGAACCGGGAGCCGATCGCGGAAGACATGAACAAATGGGATAAGGTTTATTACGTAGGGGCGAAGGCGGAGGAATCCGGCACGATCTCCGGACAGCTGATCGTCGATTATTGGAAAGCGAATCCGAAGGCAGACAAGAACGGGGACGGCAAGCTGCAGTATGTGCTGCTGCAGGGGGAGCCGGGCCATCAGGATGCCGAGCTGCGGACCAAATTCTCCGTTCAGGCGATTCAAGACGCCGGCATTGAAGTGGAAGCGCTTGCGGTGGATACCGCCATGTGGGACCGCGTGAAAGGACAGGAGAAGATGCAAACCTTCCTCGCGTCCCATGGCGACAAGATTGAAGCGGTGCTGGCCAACAATGACGATATGGCGCTCGGAGCGATTGAGGCTTTGAAAGCGGCAGGTTATTTCAGCGGCGACAAGTACATGCCGGTCGTGGGCGTCGATGCGACGGCTCCCGCCGTCCAGGCGCTGGAAGATGGCACCCTTCTCGGAACCGTGCTTAACGACGCCAAGAGCCAGGGCAAAGCTTCCGTTGCCATAGCGGCCGCGCTTTCCAAAGGGGAAACGCCGAACAAGGAGAATACCGGCTTTGATATTACCGACGGTAAATACGTGTGGATCGCCTACAAAAAAATAACGAAGGACAATATCGCCGACGCGAAATAATGGCAGGGTTATAAGAAGGGGCAGCGGCTCATCGTAGCGTTGTCCCTTTATATTGGACCCTTTTGGCCCGGAAAAGCGAAGGAGGTATTCAAAGTGGCGGAATCGTATGTGCTGGAGATGCGGAATATATCGAAGGCGTTTCCAGGCGTTCAGGCATTAAGCGACGTAACGTTCAAGGTAAGACCCGGAACCGTGCATGCGCTCATGGGCGAGAACGGAGCCGGCAAATCAACGCTGATGAAATGTTTGTTCGGCATCTACAAGCCTGATGAAGGCGACATTTACTTAAACGGCGACAAGGTCGCCATCAACAGCTCCAAGGATGCATTAAATCACGGAATATCCATGATTCATCAGGAGCTTCATCCCGTGCCGCACCGCAATGTGATGGAGAATATATGGCTGGGAAGATTTCCGATGACGGGCTTCTGGCCCTTGAAATTCGTGAACGAGAAACAGATGGCAGCGGACACGCTCCGGCTGTTCCGCGAGCTTGATATCGATATTGATCCCAGAGCAAGGACAGGAGCGCTTTCTGTGTCCAAGATCCAATCGCTTGAGATTGTCAAAGCGGTGTCCTATCACTCCAAAGTGATCGTAATGGACGAACCGACCTCATCTCTGACCGGGAACGAGGTGGAGCATCTGTTCAGCATCATGAACAGGCTGCGGTCGCAGGGCGTGTCCATCGTCTACATCTCGCACAAAATGGAAGAAATTCTGCGCATATCCGATGATGTCACGATCATGCGGGACGGGAAGTACGTGGGAACCTGGCAGGCAGGAGAATTGACGACCGATTTGATCATTACCCGTATGGTGGGGCGGGATTTGACGGAGCGCTATCCTGAACGGACGAACATTCCGGGCGAAACCCGGATGCAGGTCCGCCAATTAAGCTCCACTAATCCGAACTCGTTTCAGAATGTATCCTTCGAGCTGAGAAAGGGCGAGATTCTGGGCATTGGCGGCCTTGTCGGCGCTCAGCGCACGGAATTGGTTGAGGCTCTCTTCGGGCTTCGTCCGGTGGCCTCCGGAACCATATCGATTAACGGGAGACCAGTGAAGATCAAGTCGCCTTCCGATGCGAAGAAAAACAACATGGCACTGCTGACGGAGGAGCGTAGAGTCACCGGCATATTCCCGGTACTCTCGGTCTACGAGAATACGGTCATTGCCAATCTTCGAAGGTATCAGAATTGGGCGTTCCTGCTGAATGAACGCAGAGGCATCGAGGATGCGCGAACGAACGTGGAGAAGCTGAGAACCAAGACGCCGTCGGTCAATACCCAGATTCGAAATCTGTCGGGCGGGAACCAGCAGAAGGTGCTGCTGGCGAGATGGCTGCTTACGGAGCCCGAGATCCTGCTGCTGGATGAGCCGACCCGCGGGATCGATGTGGGTGCCAAATTCGAGATTTATTCCATCATTACGCAGCTGGCGACGCAAGGGAAGAGCATCATTATGATTTCCTCCGAAATGCCCGAGCTGCTCGGAATGTCCGACCGGATCATGGTGATGAGCGAAGGGCGGATGACGGGAATTCTGGAAGGGCAGGAAGCAAGCGAAGAGGAAATCATGCGGCTGGCCGCACAGCAGCGGTCGGCCGATCCGGGAGGGGAAGTCGATGAATACGCAAGCCATCGTCAAGGTTAAAGATTATTTGGCGCAGCGCGCCATATTCGTAGTATTGATACTGCTCGTCATCGGGATTGCCGTCGCAGATCCCAACTTTCTGGCCTTTTCCACATTGCGGGATATCCTGCAGCAATCCTCGACCAGATTGATCATCGCGCTGGGAGCGGCATTCATTCTGATCACTGGCGGGGTAGACCTTTCCGCAGGTCGCGTCGTAGGCTTAACCGCGGTCGTATCGGCTTCGATGCTGCAAACGGAGGTTTATGCGAACCGCTTTTTCCCGGATTTGCCCCAGGTATCGGTTCTATTGCCGATCCTGATCGGTATCGTAGCGGGGCTTGTCGTCGGTCTAATCAATGGCTTCATTGTTGCCAAGCTGCATGTGCCGCCGTTCATAGCGACGCTCGGTACGATGGTCGGGATCTACGGCGTCAATTCCATCTATTTTGATATGGAGCCGAACCAGTCCCAGCCGATCGGCGGCTTACGACCGGATTTTACCGTGTGGGGCAGCGGCTACATCGACTTCGGCGGCGGTTACTCACTCCCTTACATCGTCATCATCGCTATCTTTGTTGCGTTCATCTGCTGGGTCATCTTCAACAAGACCCGGCTCGGCAAAAATATGTATGCCATTGGCGGCAACGTGCAAGCTGCGCATGTATCGGGGATCAATGTCGCTCGCAATCTCATCGCGATCTACGCTATTTCCGGTGCACTGTACGGCATCGCCGGCGTGCTGGAGGCTGCAAGAACCGGTGGTGCGACCAACAACTATGGCAACATGTATGAACTTGATGCGATAGCGGCATGCGTGGTCGGAGGCGTATCCACGGCTGGCGGCATCGGCACGGTGCCCGGCGTGATGGCCGGGGTTCTGATCTTCGGCGTTATCAATTACGGGTTAACCTTTATCGGCGTCAGTCCCTATTGGCAATTGATCATCAAAGGGCTTATTATCGTAGCAGCGGTAGCATTTGACATTCGCAAATACATGGCAAAAAAATAAGAGGGAATGCAGCCGCAGGAGTATATCCTGCGGCTTTTGCCATAGATTATAGAATTTATTAGTTTCCAGGGAGCTGAACAATTCAATAACCGCAAGAAAAACATCCTTTAACCGGGGTCTGTCTTCTGAGAAAGTACGTCGATCGGCGTTTTTCTTTAGATATCAGAAAGTATAAACCTCGAAGCACGGGCCTTCCTGATATCGCAAGAAAAACATCCTCTAACCGCGGTCTGTCTTCTGAGAAAGTACGTCGATCGGCGTTTTTCTTATAATCATCAACTACAGGAGGTGCTGTCATGGCCGAGAATAGAACGACATTGAATGCAGCCGTGCTGGGCTGCGGCCCCATATCGCAGTACGGACATTTCGAAGCTTGCCGGAGGGCGCGCAATGCACGCCTTTATGCGATATGCGACGTCGCGGAGGATTTGCTGAACCGCATGGCCGAAATCCATCAGCCGGTACGAACCTACAAGGATTATGACAAGATGCTGGCAGATCCCGAGGTGGAAGCTGTCATCATTGGCATCGCGGATCAATTTCACGTGAAAGCCGCCCTTAAAGCCATCGAAGCAGGTAAACATGTTCTCGTGGAGAAGCCGCTTGGCGTCACCGTAGAAGAGTGTGAGGAATTGCAGCGGAGAGCAAGGGATTCCGGTTGTGTTGTCCAAATCGGAAACATGAAACGCTTTGATCCCGGCATCGCTTATGCTAAACGGTTTATAGAGCAAGAGATGGGGGAGATGCTGGCCCTGAAAGCATGGTACTGCGATTCCACCTACCGGTATACGGTCACCGAAAACGTGCAGCCGTTGGTGCGGCTTAGTCCGAATGCCCTGAGACCGGAAGGTAATCCGAAGCTCGATAAGCTGCGTTATTACATGCTGACGCATGGCAGCCATCTGGTGGATACGGCCCGCTTTTTAGGGGGGGACCTGGTGAGCGTGACGGCATGGAATACGCAGAAATTCGGCGCATATAACTGGTTCGTCACGGTTCAGTTTGCATCGGGCGCTGTAGGGCATCTGGATCTTACGGTCGCCGTCCGGATGGACTGGCATGAAGGCTTTCAAATTTACGGTGAACACGGAAGCGTTGTTGGCAAGACCTACAATCCGTGGCTCTTCAAGTCAAGCGACGTCGAGGTGTTCTCCTCGCGCGACGGTTGTTATCACAGGCCGCTAGGCGAAGATGCGCATTTCTTCAAGCTGCAGGTTGAAGGCTTCGCGGATACGATTCTGGAGCAGGCACCCATGCGAGGAGCCAATCTGGATGACGGAGTAGCAGCCATGCGCGCGATGGCGGCGATTGCCAGATCCGTTGAGAGCGGCAAGACGGTAAAGCTGGCTGAAGTATCGGGAGGCGTATGAGTGATGAAATTGGGCATATTCTCCAAGACGTTTGAGAGGCCGACACTGGAAGAAAACTTGGACGCTGTCATAGCAACCGGATTGGAGGTCATCCAGTTCAATCTTACCTGCGCCGCTCTTCCGTCGCTGCCGGAGGCCGTCGATCTGGGGACCGCGGCACATATACAAGCTGCGTGCGAGAATCGGCATCTTCATATGGCGGCCGTATCCGGGACCTTTAATATGATCCACCCCGATCAGGAGAAACGGCAGCATGACATTCGCCGGTTTCGCCATTTGGCAGCGATGTGCCATTTCATGGGGACGTCGGTCATTACCCTGTGCACAGGGACGAGGGATCCAATCGATATGTGGAGAAGACATCCGGACAACGATTCGCCGGAAGCATGGGATGATCTGCTGATCACCATGAAGGCACTGGTGAATATAGCAGAGGAATTCGGGCTCGAGCTGGCCGTTGAACCGGAGCCGGCCAATGTGATCAGCAATGCCGTTAAAGCCAGACAGCTGCTGGATACGATGCGTACTCCGCGGTTGAAGGTGGTACTGGACGCAGCGAATTTGTTCAACCCGAACGACGGAAAGGCTTTGACAGAGGTAGTAGATCAAGCGCTGTCACTGCTCGGTGAACATGTTATTATCGCTCATGCCAAGGATTATTCGACTGTAGATGGATTCCGGTACAGGGCTGCCGGTACCGGAGAACTGGATTATGAAGCATACATTCAGCTCCTGCGCGCTTATCGTTTTAACGGGCCGCTGATTCTTCATGGCTTGCATGAAAGCCAGGTGCCGCAAAGCGTCTCTTATCTGAAGTCTCTTATAAATGCCACGTGATAAAACGAAATGCATTAGTATACCATGAAGCCCAACAATCTCATGGGCTTCATGGACCATCTTATTCATCCTCATGGAATCTTCACAAGTTTCAGTTACAATGGAGACTTATGTTACAGTTGACTTGTACTGATGAAGGATTCTATAAGGAGATACCGGAATGAAAACCATATTAATCGTGGATGATGAACCGAATATTCGAGAAGTTCTTGTATCTTATTTGAACAAAGAACGTTACTTGACGCTGGAAGCGGCGAACGGTGCCGAGGCATTCGATTGCCTGCGAGGACAAGCCGTGGACCTTGTCCTATTGGACCTCATGCTGCCGGATATGGACGGTGAACGGATATGCAAGGAAATTCGAACGTTTAGCTCGGTCCCCATCGTGATGTTAACGGCTAAGGTGGCTCAGAGCAGCCGGATCGGCGGATTTGCGATCGGAGCCGATGATTACATCGTGAAGCCGTTCGACCCTCGTGAAGTCGTGGCAAGGGTCAAGGCTGTTTTGAGGCGGGGGGATGACAGCAAGCTGCTCGCGGACGTCATTGTATATGATGAAGGCGCATTGGTCATCCATTCCATGAAGCATGAGGTCACCAGCCATGGACAAATCGTGAATTTGACGCCGAGCGAATATAAACTGCTGCTGCTGTTGGCCAAATACCCGCAGCGGAACTTCTCTCGCGAGGAACTGGTTGACCGGGTATTAGGCTACGATTTTATCGGAGACATCCGCATCATCGATCAGCATATAAAGAATCTGCGTCAAAAGATTGAATCCGACCCAAAGCAGCCGAAATATATCCTCACCGTTTACGGATTCGGCTATCGCTTCGGAGGTGACGGGGCTTGAAGCATCGCCTAGACCTGAGGCTCGCCGCCATCATTATCAGCATCACGGCAGGGATCCTGATCGTGTTTACCGTGATCAACATCGTGACGAACCATTACCATATCGCGATGTACCAGCAGCAGTCCAGCGGACACAGCGGAATGGATGAGCTGAACTACCATTTGGAGCAGGCGCAGATGCAATCGATTATCTTAACCTGCCTGTTATCGATTGCCATAGCCTCCATAATAGGAATCTATGTAGCAAGAAGGATATCGGCTCCCCTCGTCCAGATGAAGCGGGCGGCAGAAATGATGACGCAGGGAAATTGGGATATCCGCGTGGCAGCCGTAGGGTACGATGAAATTGCGGGGCTTGGTGCTTCGCTGAATGAGCTTGCAGTACAGCTGCAGAAACAGGAGCAGCTTCGCAGGAACATGACGCAGGATATCGCGCATGAGCTCCGAACGCCGCTAACCACCTTAAAGAGTCACACCCGTGCACTCGAGGACGGGGTATGGGAGCCGACTGCAGACCGTTTCCGCACCTGCTTGGATGAAATCGACCGTTTGATTCAGCTCGTCGCGGAGCTGGAGGAGCTGCACGATATGGAATCCCCGGAGTTTCAGCTGTCCTGGTCCGAGCAGGATCTGAGCCATATTATGGAGAGAGACGTCACGTTGGCGAAGGCGATGTATCATGAAAAAGAAGTGAGTTTGCAATATGCCGGCAGTTCTTCGATCGCAGTCGAGGTGGATCCAGACCGGATGCATCAGATTCTGATCAATGTGTTAAGCAATGCCTTGCACTACACCCCGTCCGGCGGTACGGTGCAAGCCGATCTCGTGGACGAAGGGGCCGATGCCCTGATTCGGATTCGGGATTCGGGACAGGGCATCTCCCAATCCGATCTGCCGTATATATTCGAAAGGCTGTATCGGGGCGATAAGTCGAGGAATCGGTTAAGCGGCGGAAGCGGAATGGGGCTGGCCATCGTCAAGCAGCTGGTTTCCGCTCATGGCGGCCACGTGTGGGCCGAAAGCGGAGATACGCATGTTGGCGGCAGCTGCTTCTATATTCGGATTCCGAAAAAGTATAAATAAACGCGACAAAAAAACCGGATCAGAAGATCCGGTTTTTCCATCCCATTAGCTTGGCTGCGCTCTCAACATAATAATAATCGCCATAGATGAGCGAGACGTTTATATTTTGTCCGGCAGGCAGATGCCCTGTGGCTTCTTTCAGTATGCCTTCATAATCCGGGTCATCCCATTCGGCGTAACGGTTCGTCAAAGAGTCGATGATACGCAAGGCGCTGCTGCGGTACAGAGCGCTTTCGGCTTGCGGGACGAGGTCCGCGATTTCAAGCAGCCCGGATGCGGCGCAGGATGCCGCGGATGTATCCCTTGGCACCGGTGCCATTGGGGATGTTTCCGTCCCGTCATGATCGGGGGATTCCATATCCTTGCGCTCCGCCCGAAAATCCCAAAGCGGAATGGAATCTTCCTCAAGGGAAGCCACGAAGAAATGAGCGACTCGCTTGGCAGCGTCGAGATACCGAATATCGCCGGTATACCGATAGGTGTTCGCCATCCCGTGCAAAGCCCAGGCTGCTCCCCGGCTCCAGGCCGATTCCGGTCCAAAGCCTTGCCCCCCGAGCGATTCCATATATTCTCCCGTCAACGGGTCAAACCGGCAGATGTGCCGAACCGAGCCGTCGGGTCTAATGAAATGTTCAGCAACCGTATTGGCTTGCTCTCTGGCGATATGAGCGAATCTCGGATCGCAGCTCTCCTCGGAAGCCCAGAACAAGAGGGAGAGATTCATGGTGGAATCGATGATGGACCAGCCTTCGTTTCCGTGGTTCCACGAGGTTGGCTTCACCTGATTCCAAGCGCGAATGAATCTGCCGACGGGGTTATACCTTCCTGCGAGCAGGGTAGCCGCCAACAATGCTCTCCGCCTGGCATCCGGATCGCCGGTCAGTTTATATTTGATGACTGCCGTCGGCAGAAATTGAAAGCCTACATCGTGATGAAAGTTACTGTCTCCGATCAGCGCCTCTTCAAGCCGAATATCCCATTCCCAAGCCCATTCCTTATACTGCGGCTGCTTGGTCATATCATACATCATCCATAGCATCCCCGGCCAAAAACCGGAGGTCCACCAATCGATCCGGGTGGAATCATAGATCCCGTTCTTTGTGGCATGGGGAACTTTGCCTTGGAGCTGACCCGTCATGCGCGTTACTTTATTTTCGAGTTTTCCCCATAACGACGCATAGGCCGTTTCCTCTTCCTTCACTTGTCCGTTCATCGCTAACCTCCCATAACTGATGGCATCGAGCGGCCCGTGTTGGCATCTGCTTGGCATCTGCTTTGAACCATTGTTCCACAGAACGCTTCGAATTTCTAGACCAGCCGTTTAAAAACTGTTGAAATCACAAGCCGAGCTTAAAAAAACACAAGCCGCCGATCCACCTAAAAAAAACACAAAGGAACCGATCTTCCTCCATTGCTGCCCGGTCATGAAAACCTATAGGATAAGGATATTCATCACATCCATTTCCTAAGGAGGCGATCAGCCGATGCCGCAAATTACGATTAAAATGTACGAAGGACGCACGGATGAGCAGAAGAACGAAATCGTTGACGTTTTTACAAAGGAGCTGTCGCGGATCATTGACCGGGAGCCTGAATTTATCAGCATCCGGTTTGACGAAATTCCGATAGATGACAACGCACCGGCCCATTTGAGAAACAAGAGGTGATGACAGATGGCCGAGCCAAACAAAGCAGCGGTAAGCCCGATTCTGGACGGAAGGCTTGATAAACGGAGAAAGCTGCTCGGATTCATGTGGAAATACAGGGCGCTGTACTTCATATCGCTGCCGGGACTGCTGTTCTTCGCATTGTTCAAATATGTTCCGTTAATGGGCTCCGTGATCGCATTCCAGAACTACAATTTGTTTGCGGGCGTAACGGGAAGTCCCTGGGTGGGCCTTGAGCACTTTGGGCGAATGTTCCAGCACTATGATTTTCTGAAAATTCTGCGCAATACGCTTCTGCTGGGTACATATGACATTCTGTTTGCTTTTACGGCCCCCATCGTCCTGGCTTTATTGCTGAACGAGGTTCGCCAGGTCGTTTACAAGAAAATTGTCCAGACGATATTCTATGCGCCGCATTTTCTGTCATGGGTTATTGTAAGCGGTATCTTTGTGGGCATCCTGTCCCCGTCATCGGGGATCGTGAACGTGGTGCTCGGGTGGTTCGGCATCGAACCGATCTATTTCCTAGGCGAAGATTCCTACATTCGAACGGTATTGGTGGGCTCCGGATTATGGAGAGATGTCGGCTGGGGAACCATCATCTATCTGGCGGCGCTCGCAGGCATCAATCCGGATCTCTACGAAGCCTCCGAAATCGACGGAGCGGGGAGATGGCGCCAGACCCTAAGCATTACCCTGCCAGCGCTGCTTCCCGTGATAACGATCCTGTTCCTGCTCAAGATCGGGGATTTCATGGATTACGGGTTTGAACGCGTATTCGTGTTTCAGAACCCGCTTAACATCCAGTCCAGCGAAATTTTGGACACATATATTTACAAAGCCGGCTTGCAGCAGCTTCAGTACAGTTATGCCACCGCCATCGGGGTGTTCAAGTCCGTTGTCGGCTTGTTCCTGATCGCCATTGCAAACACCATCAGCAAGAAAGCGACCGGCGAGTCGCTGTATTAGAGGGGAGTGACCACCAACGTGAAATATGACAGTGCAGGCAGAAAAATGTTTCTTGTATTGAACTATATCATCCTTACCTTTCTTGCACTCACCATGCTGCTCCCATTCCTAAATGTCATTGCCCAGTCGTTCAGCAGCCCGGGCGCTATCGATCGCGGAGAAGTGATGTTCTGGCCGGTGGAATTCACCTTTGCATACTATAAGCATGTATTCAACGATGTTTCCATCTGGAGGGCATTCGGGATCAGCGTCTATATTACGATATTCGGAACCTTCATCAATCTGGCAGCAACCGCTTCGCTGGCGTACCCGCTCTCCAGGCCCGAATACGTCGGCAGGAAAACCATCATGATTATCATCTTATTGACCATGATTTTTACGGCGCCGCTCATCCCGCAATTCATTCTGATGCGCGAGCTGAATCTCGTCAACACGCTGTGGTCCTTGATGCTGCCATCGGCGATCAGCGCATTCAACCTGTTTGTGCTTCGCACGTTCTTCACCCAAATTCCGGGCGAACTGATCGATTCGTCCCGAATCGACGGATGCAGCGAGGTCCGTACTTTATGGAGCATCGTGCTTCCGTTATCCAAGCCGGCGCTGGCGACGGTAGGGATATTCTATTCCGTAACGAATTGGAACAAATATATGGATGCCCTTTACTATATCAATGACCGCAGCAAGTATCCGCTCCAGGTAAAATTGAGGGAACTTCTGGTGAACGAGGGCCTGACCGATACGGGCAACATGGCGTTCGAAGCAAGCTCCCAGTCCGTGCAGGGCATTCAGATGGCGGTTATTCTGGTAGCCACGCTGCCCATCATTCTCTTGTATCCGTTTCTGCAGCGCTTCTTCATTCACGGGATGATGATCGGGTCGATCAAAGAATAGCCCTAAAAAAACGACAAACCGAGCCAAAGACATTCCTTGTTCCCGCCCAGACGGCTCTCTATACTGATAATAAGTTTGAAAGCGCTATTATAAGCGACTATATTAGCTTGAAAAGAGGGGTATTCATGAGAAAAAGCTGGACACGTGCGCTTACGTCAGGTTTTGTACTGGCCATGCTCGTCGGCTGTGCGGGCAATAATGGCGGAGGCGGAGGAGCCAACGCCGGGGGCGACGGCCAAGGCGGGAATGAAGCGGGAGCCACGAAATTTTCCATTTCGATGCGGACGCTTAACGTTTCCTACGTTGAGAAGAATCCGGATATCAACAAGGATAAGTACGTGCTGGAGCTAGAGAAAATGACGAATACGGACCTCGATATCCGCCTCATTCCGCATAACGAATATCAGGATAAAATGGTGCAGATGTTCGCAACGAACGACATACCGGATGTGGTGCAGGGCACTGGCGGAATCAGCGGTCCCGAGCTGGCCGGTGCCGTGGAGAACGGAGTCTTTCTTCCGCTCAACGACCTGCTGCAGGAGCACGGGCAGGACCTGCTCAAGTTTATCCCCGAGGAAGCCTGGAAGCGGATGACGGATTCCAAGACGGGCAATATTTACGGGATTCCCGAAATCCTGTCCAATCCGTCCAGACGGGCCACGTGGATTCGGACCGACCTGCTGGAAAAGGTAGGCAAGGAGATCCCGACGACGGTGGAAGAGACGATGGAGGTTCTGCGCGCGTTCAAGGAAGCCGGTGTGGAGCAGCCTTATGCGGGACGTCAGAATTTCAAATATGCCGATACCTTCTTCGGCGCCTATGACGTGCTGGGTTACCTGAACCAATTCAAGGTATTCCCGGACGGGCAAGTAAAGCCCACCTTTTTTGACGAAGAAAATATGAAGCAGGCCATTCAGATCTATAAGACGATGCATGAGGAAGGATTGATCAGCAAGGAATTCGCGACCATTGAAAGCGCGGATTTCAAATCCATCGTCACGAGCGGCAAAGCCGGCATGTGGTCTATGAATGCCAACGAGCTTCCGATCTGGGGAACCCAGCTGAAGGAGAATGTGCCGGACGCGAAAGTGGCGCTGATTCCTTCGCCTGTAGGACCTGACGGTAAAGGGGGATATGCCCATTATAATCCGGTCACGCGTTCCTTCTTCATCAACGCGAAGGCGAAGGACAAAGCGGAGGATATCGTGAAGTTCTTCAACTGGATGGTCAGTGAGGACGCGGAATTGTTCTTCAGCTTCGGCATCGAGGGCGAGGATTATCAGGTAACCGACGGAAAGCCGGCCTTCGAGGTGCCGACGGACGCTGCAGGCGCGGATAAGATGCGTTATTTGAACTACTGGCTGTGGCTGGTGCAGGACACAACGTACAACAAACGCGTGTCCGAATTGTCCGATTCCGGCAAAGAGCTGATTGATGCTTTTGATAACATGTTATCGACTGAGGGCCGCCGCGGAATAGAATTCGACCCGAGACTGGAGGCGATGGTGAAATATCCGGAGCTGAATCCGAAGTCGGATGAACTGCCTCCGCTGATTCTGGAGCATGTGCTTCGCATGGTATACGGCAGGGAGCCGATCGATAACTACGGCAAGGTGCTCGAGGAGTATCTGTCCAAGGGCGGTAAAGAGATTATTGAGGAAGCCACAAAACGATACAACGAAAAAGAAAACGCTTTCGAATAGGCGGGGCATGTTTTAGTATAGTGTTGAAGAATGACTCCTCTGCTTGTCCAAGCAGAGGAGTATCTTGCTAAAGCTAAACTACTCTCGCTGGTTTGAAAGGGGAATGGGTGATGTACCGCATTCTGGTCGTTGATGATGAACCTATGATAAGGATGGGCTTGGCGAAACTAATCACGCAGACGGATCCGGCCATGATTCAAGCGGAAACGGCCGGAAACGGCATGGAAGCATTGGAAGCGATCCAGACGGCACGACCGGACTTCATATTTACGGATATCAAGATGCCCAAGATGGACGGCCTGGAGTTAAGCAAGCAGTTATATGAAGCATACGGCGATATCACGGTCGTTGTCATCTCCGGTTACGGCGATTTCGAATACGCCCAGAAATGCATGTCGTATGGGGTTAAGGAATATCTGCTCAAGCCCGTGACCAAATCGGTGGTACATAACACCATGAACAAATTGATGGCGGATCGAAAATCCATGCAGGAGAAGCAGCGGTTCTATTTTCCGCTTTCCAAGCTGGAGGATTGGCTGGAGCAGCTCGAGTTGGCCGTATGGCATTTGCAAATGAACGATATCCAGATGAAGCTGCAGGAAATCGAGGATTATTGCAATGAGCGCCGGTTCGAATCGATCCAGCTTCAGGAGCTGCTGGATGAGCTGTACGCGAAATTGATCAAGCAGTTAAACGGCAGGGACGTATATTCGTTCGAACGCATGACGGGAATATCGGGGCCTGCGCCCGGAGGGAACCATCATTATTTTGAGAGATTTCGTCTGGCCGTGAATCAGACGGTGAAACTCATACGCGAGAAGAGAAAAGGAAATGCGAAGGAGCCCGTAGAGGAAGCGAAAGCCTATATCGAGCGCAACTTGTCCCGCGATCTCTCGCTGGATGAGGTGGCCGACATGCTTGGACTCAACCCGTCCTATTTCAGCCAGCTGTTCAAGCAGATGACGGACGAGACCTTTGTCCATTACCGGATCAAGAAACGAATGGAGAAGGCGAAGAAGCTCCTTGCCATTCCGCATTATAAAATTACGGACATTTCGTTCGAAGTGGGGTATGCGGATCATCCCCATTTTACCAAAACCTTTAAGAAGGTCACCGGGTACACCCCTTCCGAATACCGGGAGATGCTGGGGATCGAATGATGCGAAAGAGCCTGTCCCGTCAAATCTTCCTGTACTTCTTCATCGTCGTGATGTTCTCGCTTACCACGGTCGGCGTATTCTTCTATATGAAATCATCCGAAGCGATCGACGAGCAGGTCGAGAAGTATATGACCACCGTCATCACGAACGCCGCAAGGCAAACGGATAATCAGCTGAAAATGTTCGAGCGGATCAGCAATACGATTTTGCTGCAGGATTCGGTGAAGCGATTTTTGGATATGGACCCCAGCGACAGCTACGAGCATTACCGGTTCACCCATCTCATCCGAAAGGATGTCTTTCAGAAGATTTTCATTCAATACCCCACGCAGACCCATATGATGTACATTCTGGGGTTCCATGGCCGGTCGATTTTCGATCAGAACCAGAATTTCTCCGCCATGTCGATCGATCCGTCGGACCGACTTCGTGAATTGACGGAGAAGACGCCGGGGAACGGGGAGATCGTCATCTTGAAGACCAGCCTGCTGGAACAGGATCGCGACAACGTCATTACGGTTGCCCGCAAAATCCGTGGAATGAATTCCTACGACGTCAAAGGCGTGCTTGCAGTAGAATTCAATGAAGATCAACTGTCGGGTTTATGGAATGGCGTCGACCTCGGGGAACAGGGTTTCTTTTTCATCCTGGATCGTGAAGGCGAGGTCGTTTATGCACCAGAGCACGTGGATATGGAGGGCATCACGACCACGGACCTGCCGAAGCGCATTATCGCCAAGGGCGATCATCGCTTCATTGAACCGGTATTAGGCGAGAAAGCGATGATCATCTCGCGCCAGTCCGAATATTCGGGCTGGAGCCTCGTCATTATGATGCCGCTGGATGAGCTCCGGGCGCCGATTTCGGGCATCCGCTCCACCACCATTATCGTAGGCTTTGTCACCTTGTTCATTGCGCTCGTTCTGGCATACAGATTCGGGAAATCGATCGTGAATCCGATCCGCAATTTGAAGAACGGGATGAGGCAGACGGAGAAGGGGAACTGGACGCACATCACCGACGTGAAACCGCGCGAGGATGAAATCGGGGGTTTGATCCACAGCTACAATCTCATGGTCAGCCGGTTGTCCGACATGATCGAGCAGGTATACGACACGGAGCTCCACAACCAGAAGACGCAGCTGGAGCTGCAGGACATCCAGCTGGAGCGCCAGCGTGCCGAGTTTCAGGCGCTTCAATTGCAGATCAATCCGCATTTTTTGTACAACACGCTGGAAACGATCAACTGTTACGCGATCGTTCAGGATTCGGACGAAATTTCGGACATGGTGGAGGCCATGGCTTTCATGCTTCGATATTCCATTCAGACCAATCTGGAGGAAATCACGATTGCCAACGAGCTGAACCATGTGCGGCATTACATGATGATCTTGAAGCATCGGATCGGGCGCGATTTTGAGATCGAGGTGGCAACGCCGCCCGAGCTCCTGTTGGAGAAGATGGTCAGGCTCTCCCTGCAGCCGATTGTGGAGAATATTTTCCAGCATGCCTTTCCGGAAGGAATCGAGGCGTGGCATTACATTCGGATTGATACGAGAGTCGACGGAGACAATTTGCTGGTCATTGTCGAGGACAACGGGGCAGGCATTGCGGACCATAAGCTTCATAAACTGCGCAAAAGGCTCGAGGAAAACCGCCTGGTCGATGATGAAGAGGGGAAACGCGCCCTGCGCAGAGGCGGCATCGGCATCGTGAACGTCCATCGGCGAATACAGATGGTTTACGGCGAAGCGTACGGGATAACGGTTCATAGTTCGCCGAGTCAAGGCACAAGCATCGTCATGACGATGCCGCGAATGAAAAGAATGCGTGAGCAAGAAAACAGGCTGAAACAGCTGCAAACCTAATCAGGAGGGATCAACATGCAAATAAATCTATCGGGTAACGTCGCTTTAGTCACAGGATCTAGCGGAGGAATCGGTCGGGCGGTTGCCATCATGCTGGCGAGAAGCGGAGCCAAGGTAGCGCTGAATTATCTGAACAGCAAGGAGGCTGCCGAAGAGGCCGTTGCCGAGATCCGAGATTTTGGCGGCGAAGCCCACGCTTTTCGCGCAGACGTTGCGCAAGCAGAACAGGCGGAGGCGCTTGTGGCGGAAGTGGAAAAGGCGTTTGGCGGACCGGTAACGATTCTGGTTAACAATGCGGGGCATTTGGTCCAGCGGCTGGCAAATGCGGAAATGACCGAGGAGCTCTACGCCAAGATCATGGACGTCAATATGAAAAGCACGGTATTCGTGAGCAAAGCCGTCATTTCGGGCATGAAAGCGGCCGGTCAAGGCCGCATCGTGAACATGACCTCCGTTGCGGCGCACAACGGCGGCGGACCGGGCGCCAGCATTTATGCAGCGAGCAAGGCTGCCGTCCTGAGCTTTACCAAAGGCTTGGCGAAGGAGCTCGCTTCAAGCGGAATTAACGTGAATGCCGTATCCCCGGGCTTTATCGGGCAAACGGCGTTTCACGCGACCTTTACCCCGGATGATGCGCGCAAAGCTACCATTCAGGGCATTCCGCTTGGGCGAGAGGGCACGCCGGACGATGTCGCCGGCTCCGTGCTGTTTCTCGTCTCGGAGCTGTCTTCTTATATAACGGGTGAGACGATCGAAATCAACGGCGGCATGTTCATGCGATGAGGGATTGGATGAAGGTGAAGGCGAAGCTGAACTCGTATGCGTGGAGCGTGCAAACGATCGACATCCTGAAGGCCGAGCTGGACCAAGTGATCGACCGGAAGCTGGATGTTCCCCTCGAGCCCGGCGGCTGGTGGCACCAATTCGTTTGTCCCGAACATCACACGGAGCTGGTGTTTGATCCTCTGGAAGCCGACGGCAGCACCTTTCGCTGTCCGCATGGCTGCGAATGGGAAGGAGAACCGTATCGGGGAGCATGGCTGGTATTCAAGCATCAGGCCATGGCCCGATATGCTCTGCAATCCGCCGCTGTCTATGCGGGCACGGGGGAGAAGGTTTACGCCGATCTTGGAAAAAGGCTGATCGTTCGGTATGCGGAGCAATTTCCGCTGTATCCTGTCCACCCGGATGCGCAGCCATGGATGCTGAAAGGGAGAGCATTCCATCAGGCTTTAACCGAAGCCATCTGGGCAACGACGCTTCTTCGTGGATATCTGCTTCTGCGCGATGAGGGCGTATGGTTTGATGAGGTGGACCTTCGGAAGATTGACCGGTTCCTGCACATGCTGGAGAGCAGCATGACGGAATATCATCATATTTTGTCCCGGGAACGCGGAAATCCTGAGAACAACTATACCGCTTGGCTGATCGCCGCTTTGTTCTGTATCTTTGCGGTGCAAGGCGAAACGAAGAAGCTGAAGCAGCTGGTTGAGCAGGAAGGCGGGCTGCGCCATCATCTCACCATTGCCGTCAAGCCCGATCAGCTTGAATTTGAAGGCAGCATTTACTATCACGTATTCGTGCTCCGTGCTTACCTGATTGCTGCGGAAATGGGGAGCAGGGTTGGTGAAGAGCTTTTTTCCCTGAGAGGGGAGCAAGGCCAATGCATGCAGGGAATGTTATCGGTCCTGGTTCGATTGTCAGACCCAAACGGCTTCCTGCCTGCACTTCACGATGGTCCTTATCGCAGGGCACCATTCGCGCGAGAAATTGCAGAAATTACGGAGATCGGCTTATCCGTGTATGGGGATAAGAGCTATCGACGATTGCTTGGCCATGCATATCGGGAACTGAACGGAGAAGCCGGCAGAATCGGCATGCTGGAGGCACTGCTGTACGGCACGGGATCTTGGGATGGCCGAAACGGAACGGCCGCTCCAGGCATGAGGAACTCCCGTATGTTGAAATCGGGAGAGATATGGGAAACGGGGGATATTATCGAAGTACAGGTCACCCGTGAGGTCCCAAGACCGGGAGACGCTATGCAAGTTGATTATGATCTGACAGCTCATGAAGCGGGGGGGATAGAAGGCGGTACCTTAAATCATGCCGACGGCGAATCGCCTAATTCCGTTTTTCTTCCTCACAGCGGGTTCGCCCTGTTAAGGACGAACGATCCCCAAGGCCTTCAAGCGCTGATTGATTTTGGCCCCCATGGCGGATCGCATGGTCACTTTGATAAGTTGAATCTGATGATTCATGCCGGGGATCAACCTCTTTCGCCAGATCGTGGAACTGTACCTTATGGATCGGTTCTGAAAAAGGAATGGTACCCCCATACTGCCTGCCACAACACCGTCTCCGTAGGCGGCCGCTCGCAGAATCCGGCCGAAGGCAAATGCATGCGGTATGAATCCGCTCCAAACCGTTCCTATATTTGGGTTCGGGCCGATGAGGCCTACGATCATGGCGTTCTGGACCGGCATTTGATCATGGCGGAAGATTGGCTGCTGGATTGGTTCGAAGTGGAATTGGATGAATCGGCCGCTGTGGATTGGTGGTTTCATTACGTCGGCACAGGGCAGCTTCGTCAAGCTTCGGATGAGGTTCAGTACAGCGGGTCGGCGGAACCGGGAAACGAGGACGGACGCGCATACGTAAAAGAGCGCTCCTCTAATGTATGGTCCAGAGACGGTATGCAGGTTGACCTTCATATCGCTAACGAGTCAGGAGCGCTTGCGGTAGCATCCTTTGCCACCTTTGAAGGAACGGTATGCTCACGAGTGGAATCACCTGGGCTTGCTGACGATCCCAGCCGTCCCATGGAAGGAATCCGGCTTCACAGATTGGATTCGAAAGCCCGCTTCATCGTCGTTTATCGTGCCGGAGATGAGCCGATATCCTTGCGATGGACGCATGCTGCGGACGGGGATTGGCTCCATCTGTCGGATGGGAGGACGACAAGAAGCTTTACAATGACCAACAACGGGTTGAAGGAGAGGGTGCTCGATGAAAACCTTGTTTGAACCGAAAAGCGGATTATTGTCCGTGCCGTATCAACCGGACGAAGGGAGTAAGCTTCTCGAGAATCCTCCCCGTTTCACCTGGATGCCGGGACAGCTTGAGGACGACCGTTATATGCTGCAGATCTCGACTTCACCCTCGTATGAAACGGGGGCCACGACGACGATATCGCCGATTCCCTATAACTTATACACTCCGGATCGACCGCTGGAGCCGGGTACTTATTATTGGCGCTATGCCTTGCTGACCGGTGAGCAAGTCGAGGATACCGCGGACTTGGAGCATAACCGTTCTTCTTGGAGCCAATCCCGAATGTTTCATGTCCCGGCGGGGCTGCCCGAGACTCCCCTGCCCGGCAGAGCGGAAAGGTACGAACGCACGCATACCGGTCATCCGCGGTTATGGTTGGACGAAAAGGGGATTGAGGCGTTTCGGGAAGGTCTCCGCAGGGATGAAGATTACTGCGGTTGGCAGGCCTTTTACGAGAGATCGGTCCTTTCATGGGTGAATAAGCCGCTAATCCCGGAACCGGAACGTTATCCGGGCAACAAACGCGTCGCGAAGCTCTGGCGACAAATGTACATGGATTGCCAGGAAACGCTCTATGCCGTTCGGCATTTAAGCGTGGCAGGAGTTCTATTGCAGGATGATGCCTTGATAGCCAAAGCGAAAACGTGGCTGCTCCACGCGGCCCGTTGGGATACGGAGGGAACAACGTCCCGCGATTACAACGATGAAGCCGCTTTCCGCATGGTCGGGGCGCTTGCCTGGGGGTACGACTGGCTTCACGATTACCTCGGCGCTGAGGAGATTGATCTCGTCAGGGGCGCCTTGCTGCGCCGTACCGAGCAGGTGGCCTTCCATGTGATGGAGCGCTCGAAAATCCATCATGTCCCTTACGACAGCCATGCGGTTCGTTCGTTATCCTCGGTTCTGGTCCCCGCCTGCATCGCCATGCTTCATGAAGAAGCGAGCGCGCGGACATGGCTGGATTACACGCTGGAATACTACGCCTGCCTCTATTCCCCATGGGGCGGAGAGGACGGGAGCTGGGCAGAAGGGCCGCTCTATTGGACAACCGGCATGGCATTCGTGATCGATGCGCTCAATCTCATCCGCAATTACGTAGCGATCGATTTTTATAAACGTCCGTTTTTCGGGCGCACCGGCGATTTTCCGCTATATTGCAGCAGTCCGGATACGATTCGGGCCAGCTTCGGCGACCAGTCCTACCTCGGAGAACCTGTCAGCCTGAAGACGGCCTTCAATATTCGCCAGTTTGCAGGCATTACGGGAAACGGGTTGTATCAATGGTATTTCGAACAAGTGGCCAAATCGGATACGGATGCCGACTCCAAATTTTATAATTACGGCTGGTGGGATTTCCGGTTTGACGATATGCTGTATCGGCATGACTTTCCTCAGGTGGAAGCCGTTACTCCATCGGATACCGTTCCCTTTGCCTTATCGGACGCTTCGGAACCCAATGAAGGGGCCATTCAATCCGTCAAATGGTTCCGCGATATTGACTGGGTGGCGATGCATCACCGGATGGATGATCCGGATGAACACATCATGCTGCTTGCGAAGAGCAGCCGATACGGCTCGATGAGCCACAGTCACGGTGACCAGAACGGCTTCCTGCTGCACGCATACGGCGAGCCGCTGGCTATCGAGAGTGGGTACTATATCGCCTTCGGCAGCACGATGCATATGAACTGGCGGAGGCAGACGCGCTCCACGAACAATATTCTTATCGATGGCCATGGTCAGTATGCGGGAAAAGACAAGGTTCTCTGCATCGAGGCCAGCGGCAGGGTGGAGCAAGTCGACGCTGCAGCAGGCTTGGGGTACGCCCGTATGAACGCAACGCAGGCCTATCGGGAGAATGTCCCCTACCTGGAGCGTTATGTGCGCGAAATCTATTTCTTCGACGAATCTTATGTTGTGATCGTGGATACGGTGGACCTTGCCAAGCCAGCCAGCATCGAGTGGCTGTTCCATACCTTGAACCGGATGAAGCTGTCGGGGCAGACGTTCCGAGTGATGGGCAGCAAAGCGGAGATGGAGGGGCGATTCGTGTACTGCTCCTCAGGCGATCTATCGCTGAATCAGCATAATCAATTCACCGGCGTCGATCCTGAAGAGATCGAAGGGCTGGATAATCAGTGGCATCTGCATGCGGAGACGAAGTCAGCTTCAAGCCATCGCATCGCGACTCTCCTGGTGCCGATGAAGGTGGATGAGAGTAAATACGTCTCGTATTTTCTGGACGATCAGGACCATGGGGTTCATATCTATTTCACGAACGAAGACGGGAATACCAGGAAAGTGGAGGTGCCCAAGGCGTATTAAGTGGGGCTTCGCCGATGCGATAACGAATGCCAAAAGACTCAACATACAGCAGCCTTTGCTGGAGTTGAGTCTTTTATTATATAGGATGCATGGTGCCAATTTATCATCGAGCAGGGAGCAGCTTGAAATAACAGCTAAGCAATCAGGATCAACTTGCAGCTTTATACCATCCTTGCCTGGGAAGGCGTCATGCCCTTGTACTGTTTATACAGCTTGGTAAAATAATTCGGGTTGCTGCAGCCGACGATGCCGGCAATTTCCGTGATGGTCAACGTCCGTTCGCGAAGCAGCCGTTCCGCTTCATTCATCCGGGTCAGGTTGACGTAATCCACGAAGGTGCGGCCCGTTAAACGCTTGAACATTTTGCAAAAATGAAACGGATTCAAACCGACTTCCGCAGCGGCGGCCTCCACCGGCAATTTCTCGCCGATGTTGTTCTCGATATGCTGTATCAGCTTTTTATAACGCTCCCGATTCGCAAAATAAGGCTCGTTCGTTGTCTCCGCGAGCTGTGCGGGCATGAATGTGCGCGCCAGCAGAACGAACAGGGTGTACAGCTTCGACTTGGCAATGAGCTCATAAGCCGGACGGCGGACGGCAAGCTCTTCAATGACTTCATCCAGCAGCGGATAGCAATCTGCGCCAGCCGGGTCACTCTCCGCAGGCTTGACGGGAAAACGCAGCCGGCCTTCCATATATGGAGCGACATAACGCGCGTGAACCGGATCATGAAGAGAATCGTTGAACAGGGATGCATTCACCACGACGCAATCAAACCGCACATCGCCATCCTCGAGGGCATAACCCACATGCAGACTTCCGCCCGGGATGATGATGAACTCTCCAGCCTTAACGTCATATTCGGTGGTATCAATATGGAAGACGGCGCGCCCTTGGCGCATGCATAGGATCTCAAAGTGCTCATGCCAGTGGAGATAGAGGATGCAATCCTTCGTTTTGGCACCGGGACAGAAGTTATGAAATACCTGTACGGGATACGCCTTATCGCCAAGCCTGGTATTCTCATGAAGCTCTCTAGGATAGGACATACGAATTCACCTCGAACCGCAAGATAAGAGTGGTATTGCACAAGGTTGTATAGAGATATTGTTGTGTATCGCCATTATAATGAAGTTGCTTCATCTACATTAAGCCAATATCGGAATGATTACAACCACTAGGCGATGATTTGAAAGCGGTTAATCAAACGATGACGTATTCAGGGGGAGTAATGGAAATATGACCACGGCGTTTAAAGTTGTTATCGCGGGATGCGGGAGCATGGCGAATACTTGGGCGGATTATGCAAAAGGGCGGGAGGACGTTGAAATCGTGGGTCTCGTGGAGATTCAGGAGACTTTCGCGAAGGCATTTGCCGATCGGCACGGTCTTTCCTGTCCGACGTATGACAATATTAACGATGCACTTGCTTCAAGCGGTGCGAATATCGTATTCGATGTGACCATTCCCGCCAGCCACTATGGGATCAGCACGGCGGCGCTGAAGCACGGGTGTCATGTATTCAGCGAAAAACCGTTAGCGGAATCGATGACGGAATGTCTGGATATCGTGAAGCTGGCGGAGTCTGCTGGCAGAACCCATGCCGTCATGCAAAACCGCCGATTTGATCCGCGAATACGTGCTTTCAAGTCTTTGATCGATAGCGGAGCGATCGGAAAGCCCGGTTTCATAGGGGCCGATTTCTTTCTTGGCGCGCATTTCGGCGGATTTCGGGACCTGATGGACAGTCCCCTGCTGCTAGATATGGCCATTCACACCTTCGATCAGGCCCGCATGATCAGCGGAGCCGATCCGGTATCCGTATATTGTCAGGAGTTCAACCCGCCCGGTTCCTGGTACGCCGGCAATGCGATGGCGATATGCATCTATGAAATGTCGGACGGCTCCGTGTTCAATTACCGCGGGTCCTGGTGTGCCGAAGGCGCTCAAACCTCCTGGGAAGCCGCCTGGCGCGTCACGGGTGAGAGGGGAACGGCAATCTGGGACGGACATGACGAGATCTATGCGGAGGTCGTGGCGGAAGGGGATCAATCGGGAAGCTTCATTCGGAAGTATGAGCGGATTGAAGGCACGCTGCCAGCCATGGGGAAGACGGGGCATCATGGCTGTCTGGAAAATATGTTTCACGCACTGGAAGCCGGCATCAAGCCGGAAACCGACTGCAGCGACAACGTATACAGCATGGCGATGGTGCTGGCTGCATTGGAAAGCGCCAAGACCGGACGGAAAATCATGATTTCGGAGTTCATGAACGGAATGGGCGTTTAACCTTGGCTGAGGAGTACTCGAAACGTATCCTGCCTCTGAGCTCGAATAGCTTTGCAGTTACGTGCGGGGCGTGAACATAAGCATAGAAGAAGTCGCGATAATCGCGGCTTTTTTTATTGTAACAATGGATGTCCTCATTTCATAGCTTTATCAGCGTCCGTCTTTCGAAGACAGCCCTCTTCCAGGGAGGGACACGGACATGCTACAATATAGCACAAGCATAAGTAAAACGCTTAACCTGGAAGAGAAAGGAATGACTTCTTTGCAGCAAAACTGGTACCGCAAGCTGCTTCTCTCCTATTTTCCCATATTCCTCATCACGATTACGATCCTGGTGTTTCTTTCATTCATCATGTTTAATGAGGCCTCGCGCGAAGAGGCAGCCAAGGCGAACGGAATTTCCACGCGTTTTATTATGGAAGATCTGGATCGTTCCATCAACGCCATCGAGATGAACGTGCTGAACGAAGTGGAGACGAGTGCCCTATACTCAAGCTATCTGTTCAGCAACCCGTCATCCGACCAAAATTTGATGTACTCGCTTGTCAAACGTCTCCGCGGGTTACAATCGGGCAGCGACCTGATCGAATCGGTCTATTTATACCGTCATTCGGATCAGTCGGTGCTGACCACCAGCGGCCAAAGCCCGCTCTCGACTTTTCCGGACCGTTCTTATATCGAGTTTGCCGTGAAAGAGCACGACTACCGGGGGTGGTCCGCCGTTCGATCCATGACGGGACTCGGGGAGAACGAGCCGAAGCAGGTCATCTCCATGTATAAAAATTTGCCGCTTCCCTTCGGAAGCCAAGGGCTGCTCGTCATTAACGTAAGCATGTACCGGGTGGAGCAGATGATCAATCCGATGATAAATGACAGCGTTTCCTTTTTGAATATTTTGGACTCCAGCGGAGATCTCATATTTGAAGCATCCCAAATCGGAGAGGATAAGCGGGCCAAAGAAGGCAAGGTGCTGACGACGCTGCAATCGGATCAGCTGGGATGGACTTTTGAAAGCGGTCTCCGGGTCGGGCAGCTCTATGCTTGGGTGTCGGTCGTGTCCTACATCTGGATCGTGATCGGCTTCGTAACCGTGGTGCTTGCCGTTATTTATATCGTCTATGTTACCAGGCGGAATTATCAGCCGATCAAAGCCATGATGAACCGCATCGAGTCCATTCAGCTCAACATGCCCCAGGCCGCCAAGGATGAGCTTTCCATGATCGATAGTGCGCTTGAAAGCCTGATCAGCCGGTCCATGGACTATGACAAAAAGCGGCACGAGAATCTCCAGCTTCAGCGCAGCCAGCTGTTCATGGACCTGATCAGCGGGCAGAAGCCCGAAGAGGAACTGCTGTCCCGGATGGCAGAGCTGATTCCGATGAAGCTGCCGGAACAGCCGGCGGGTTACGTCATCCTGCTCGGTGAAATCAATGATTACAGCGGTTTTCAGGATGTTCATACCGTCCGCGACCAGAACGTGCTGAAGTTTGCCTTGATGAACGTGTTCCAGGAGCTTGCACGCAATGCCGGCTTCAACAGCTGGCTAGAATGGATCGCCGGCAGCCGCGTAGGCATTCTGATCGCGCTTCCGGAGATGAAGGAGGAGACGCGTGCTTCCCTGATCCGCGCAGCTGAGGAATGTCGGAGCTGGGTCGAGGAAAAGCTTCGTTTGTCGGTGAGGTTCGGGCTGGGCAGCACGGTTGCCGGGCTGCATGAAATAGGCGCTTCGCACCAATCAGCCTCCGAGGCGCTCGGCCACAGGCTGGCGATGGGCGATCATGCCGTGCTGGTCGGCGACGAGCTGCCCCGGGGAGATTTAAGCCGCCTGCTTCCTTATCTGAATGAAATCTCGGAGCTGGTCAAGGACTTCCGATTAAATAATGAAGGCTGGAGAACCCGTCTGAAGGACATGTTTCTTTCATTCAAGGCAGAGCGTCTGAAGGACGATACGATCCGTTCTCTGGTCAACAGCATGCTTCAGCTGCTGGCCCGGGAGGTCGGTGTGTTATCCGACGAGCTGAGGAACCAGCTGTCGGAGGGCAGGGAGCATGTACTGGCTGGAGCCGCAACCTTAGAGGAGCTGCAGAGCAGGATCACCGATCAGTTGACGGAAATTTACCGCACCTATGTTGCGCTTAGCGAAACCAAGAGCTACCGTGCCATGATCAGCGAGATGAAGCGCTATATAGAAGAGCATTTCGACGATCCGAATTTGTCCCTGAAGCATCTGAGCGACCGTTTTCAGATTTCCGGAAAATATGCAAGCTATCTGTTTAAGATGGAATACGATATGAAATTCGTGGATTTCCTCGTACAGCTGCGCATGAAGCGGGCGGAGGAGCTTCTGGCGCAGACCGACCTCTCGATACAGGAAATTGCGGAGAAGATTGGATACGCCAACTCCATTACCTTCGGGCGGGTGTTCAAACGGACGTCGGGTGTGACGCCGGGCGACTACCGAAAGCTGCAAATGAAGCCTGCACCGGGGACGGAGCTCGGATCCTAGAAAGCGCTTCGATAACGAAAACGGTTTATGATTATAGTTTATCCAGAAACGGGTGCAGAAGTTTCCGGCCGGAAGCAGCACCCGTTTCGCATTTTCTGGAGAATGTCGGTATGCGTACCGAATGCAACGGGTGATGTGGAAGGGTTCTGCAAACGGAACAAACACCGGATATATCAAGCATTAAAGTCATGATTAGAAAACGGTTTAGATAACGAAAATCGTCATTTCTCTACGTTGAAACCTTGTAACGAAGCGGGTTCTCGCGTTTGGAATTTGGTTTATTGTCATCCGCTTGCCCTTGAGGCATACTGAGAACACCCGAGAGGTTAAGCGCTTACATTACGGGATCCGAAGCAATTCGGATGAATCCGCAGCTTTCTATCATGAATAAGATCGGCGCAAATCGGCAGGGACATAATCCAAATAGAAAAGGGGATGTAATGATGGCAGCAAGCAAGAAAAAATGGGGCAAGCTCGCAAAGCTCACGCTGGTCATGTTGATGGTCGGAACGGTCGTATTATCCGGGTGCTCCTCAGGCTCTGGCAGCAGCACCAATGCTTCGGGCGGGGATTCCGGCTCCAATGACGGCAAGCAGGTTACGCTGAAGGTCGAAATTTTTGACCGCGGCAATACACCGAAGCCTTATACCATCACCGACAGTTATCTTACCCGATATATCCAGGACAACTTTGGAACCCCTAACAACATTAAGATGGAATTCGTACCGGTCCCCCGTTCCGAGGAGATCAAGAAGCTGAACGTTCTCATGGCCAGCGGCGGCAATGTGCCGGATATCGTATTTACGTATGACACGCCGACCTTCAACCGCTACGCGGAGCAGGGCGGGCTGACGGAACTGACGGATTTGATCAACGAGCACGGTCCGAATCTGAAGGAATTCCTCGATGAGGACGCGATGAGTTACGGCCAGTACATGGGCAAACAGTTCGCTGTTCCCGGCAAACGGGCCTTCCTTGGCAAGTATTCTTCCTTTATCCGCGCCGATTGGCTGGAAAAGCTCGGCATGGAGGTGCCTCAAACGACCGATGAGCTGTACGCGGTTTTGAAAGCTTTTAAAGAAAAGGATCCGGGCGAAACCGGCGGCAAGGTCATTCCCTTCGGCATGACGATCGAACCGGCTCAATATGATCCGCTGATCTGGTCCTTTATTCAGCCGACTACGGAAGAGCAGAAGTATACGCTGCTGCAAAAGCTCGGAGCCAACGACTATCCGACGCTGCTTCCGGGCTTTAAGGATGCGCTGCAATTTTTCAACAAGCTTTACAACGAAGGGCTGATCAGCCGCGACTTCAGTTTGGACGAAGACAAGAAGCAGTTGACCCAGGACGTGACCAACGGTCTTACGGGCTTCCTGACGGAGGATTATCCGAACATGTACTACGCCGACGGCACCTATGATACGCTCCTCAAAAACCAGCCGGACGCCAAGCTTACGCCAATTGATCCATTCACCAACTCCGAAGGCAAACATGCGAAGCCGGAATACGCTCCAAACGGCATGTACATCATGATTCCGAAAACAAGCCAACATGCTGAAGAAGCGATCAAATACCTGAATTGGATGGCCGACCCGGACAATCTGCTGGCACTGCAAAACGGCGTGGAAGGCGAAAACTACGAAATGGTGGACGGCATTCCCGTCATGAAGACCGACGCCCCTCAAGAGGTGATTGACCGGCTTTACAACAGCGGCGACATTGCCATTATCGCCAACGGTAATTTTGTAGGCGACGAAACGCAGAACCGGGAGAAACTGACAACCAACTTCCCGGAAAAGTTCCAGGATCTGCATCGCAAGGCCGTGGAAATCTCGGCAACGGATACGTTTAAGCCGGTCAATTTCGACCGTCCGATCGAGGCTGAGGCGAAATACGGCACGAACCTGCAGGCCAAATACGAAGAGATGATCGTGAAGACGGCCATGGCGAAACCGGAAGATTTCGAGAAAACATTTGAAGCGACCATGAAGGATTACATGGTCAGCGGCGGCCAGGCGATTCTTGATGAGCGGACCAAAGCTTATCAGGAAATGCAACCTAAGTAAACCAGCGGGAAAAAGGAAAGGACGGCTTCTTCAAGAGGCCGTTCCTTCGCTCCCGGCGTCATGGACAAGGAGAGGATGATACAGATGAGAGGAACCGTTTACCTGCGCCGGTACTGGCAATTATACGCACTGCTTGTTCTGCCTTTGGTCTATTTCATTATTTTCAAATACGGCCCGATGTGGGGCGTACAGATCGCCTTTAAGGACTTCAACTTCTTCCAAGGAATCACCGGAAGTGAATGGATTGGACTGGATGCCTTTCGCGAAGTTTTCCAGACCCAGGATTTTTATAAAACCCTCCGCAATACGCTGATGCTCAACCTGCTGGACCTTGTGGTATCATTTCCGGCGCCCTTGATTCTCGCCATCATGCTTCATGAACTTAGAATCCAGTGGTTTAAACGTTTGTCCCAAACGATATTGTATATTCCCCATTTCATTTCATGGGTTATCATAGGCGGCATCGTATACCAAGTGTTCGGCACGCAATCCGGGATGATCAACAACATGCTGATGGCGCTCGGTTTTGAATCGGTACCTTTTCTAACCGAAAAAAACACGTGGCTCATTACGTACCTCGCGACGGGGGTGTGGCAGAGCGCCGGCTGGGGAACCATCCTCTATCTGGCTGCCTTGACCGGCATCAACAAGGAGTTGTTTGAAGCGGCTGAAGTGGACGGAGCGGGCAGGTTCAAGCGCATCTGGCATATCACGCTGCCGGGCCTGAAAACGACGATTGTGACGCTCCTCATCATCAACCTCGGCAATATGATCTCGATCGGCTTTGACCGTCCGTTTGTCATCGGCAATAAAGCGGTCATGGATTATTCCGACGTGCTGAGTACCTATGTGTACCGGACGGGTCTGGAATCCGGACAGTATACCCTGGCTACGGTGGTCGGCCTGTTCCAGGCTGTTGTCGGGCTGGTCTTTATCCTCGGCGCCAACTATGCATCCAAAAAACTGACGGACGAGTCCATCATTTAACGTTTTTGCAGAAAGGAGATTCACTCATGAGCGAGCGTGTGTCGAACCGCGTTTTTGATTCCGTAAACATGATCCTGCTGGCGGTTTTCGTACTTCTCTGTCTGGCGCCTTTTTTCCATATTATCGCCATTTCCTTCAGCTCCAACCGGGCGGTAACTTCCGGCGAGGTGACGTTGTTTCCGGTGGAGTTCAGCCTTCAGGCTTATCAATCCGTATTCTCGGATTCCAGCATGATCCGTTCTCTCGGCTTTACGATTATGCTGACGCTGCTGACGACGGTGCTGTGCATGGTCATGACGATGATTGCCGCTTACCCGCTGACGAAAAAGAAGCTGAAGGGCCGCAAAGTGTTTATGTTTATCATCATTGTGACCATGTTCTTCAGCGGGGGCATTATCCCGGAGTACATTCTCGTGAAGGACTTGAACCTGCTGAATACGATCTGGGCGCTTGTTCTTCCGGGGCTGATCAGTCCGTTTTATCTGATTATCCTGATCTCCTTCTTCAACGGAATTCCGGAAAGCCTGGAGGAAGCGGCCGAGATCGACGGTACGAGCCAAATCGGAACGATGTTTCGAATCATTCTGCCGCTGTCTTTGCCGGTCATTGCGACGCTGAGCCTGTTCTACGCGGTCGGGCGCTGGAACGGATTCCAGGACACGCTGCTCTATATTACGAAGGAAGAGCTGTATCCGCTGCAGCTGAAGCTGTATCAGCTGGTACAGAACAATATGATTACGGATTTGACCCGCAACGAGGGACCGGCAGCCGGTGTCAGAGCAACCACGGAAAGCCTGAAAGCGGCAAGCGTCGTATTTGCCACGGTGCCGATTCTTGTTGTGTACCCGTGGCTGCAGCGTTACTTCGTCAGCGGCGTGATGCTGGGTGCCGTGAAGGGCTAAGGATGATGGATATTAGGGGGATCGTATGATGGTGAACAGGGTTTTTGAAGTCAATGACAGCTGGGTGCGGGAGGGGATGGACCGCCAGATCTTAGAAGAAACGCATCGCTGGCACGGCGGGGTTCGCACCATGGAGAATGGTTTGCCATCGCCCAACCATAACACAGGGACGCCGACCGCCATGGCGATATGGGCAGCAGCACTCTGCAATCCGGCATCCGCATATTACCGCGATAAGGAGCTGGCACACAGGTTTGCGCTTTCGGCCCGTTATATGCTTGCGGCTCAGCACGGCGACGGTACGATTTCGCCCGGCTGGACGAATTTCCATTCCCCGCCGGATACCGCCTTCGTGGTGGTTGGATATGCGCAAGCCGCACAGCTGATTCTGGCTGACGGTTGGGCAGAGCTGAAGGGAGCGGCTGCGGATATGCTGCTGTTTCTGGAACGCACCTTGCCTGCGCTGATTACCGGAGGCTGCCATACGCCGAACCACCGATGGGTGATCTGCGCGGCGCTGGGCTTCTTGAATGAGCTTTTTGATTCGCGGGATGCCTTGAACAGGGCGGAGGAGTGGCTCGCCGAAGGCATGGACGCCACCTTGGACGGAGAATGGACCGAGCGCAGCAACGGGATCTACAACGTCGTCAGCGACGTCATGCTGATTCACGCGGCCAGGCTGCTGAAGCGTCCGGAGCTGCTGGTACCGGTACGGGCCAATCTGAAGATGATGACTTATTTGGTCCACCCGGACGGGGAAATCGTCACGGAATATTCCGGACGGCAGGATTATGGTCACAGTTTTGATATGTCGGGGTACTTCCTGCCGTCTCTGATGATGGCTTCTCTGGACCGCGATCCGGTATTTCAAGGGATAGCGGAACAGTCGCTGTCTCTGCTGAAACATCCCGGCGGAGCACCGACCAACGCAGCCGTTCGGCTGCTCTTGGATCCGGTTCTCATGCGCGAGCGTGCAGAGGCAACGCCCATGCCGGAGCATTACCGCGTCGTGCTGAACGGCGAATTTCCAAGGGAGCGCTACTTGTCCGGATATGCCGGTGCCGGCCATCACGGCGTTATCCGATACAGCCGGATGCACACGGATTTTGGGGCTCCGGTCGCGCGAATCCGTGAGGGCCGCACCAGCGTGACCGTGAGCACGGAGATGTCCTCCTTCTTTTCTCTGCGTCATGGAGCGGCTCGCCTTCTCGGCGTGCAGTTCGCTTCCTATTTCGACCCCGGCTTTGTCAAGATGAGCCGGCTGACGACGCTGGAGCAGGGATACCGGTTATCCGGCGAACAGGAAAAGGGTTATAACGGACCGGTGCCGGAAGCAGCTCTGCCTGATAGTGCAAGGGAAGGCGTCAGCCCTTGGTATCTGCTGCCGCATCACTGCCGTCCGCAGACGCATGTCCAGCGGCACAAGGTGGAGGTGGAAGTGGTGGAAGCGAGTGACGGCTGGAAGCTGGTCATTTCCTCGACGGAGCCGGAGGAGGTCGTGTCGCAAATCTCGCTGATTTTTCCGGCGGCCGGCAGTCTTAGCGGCGGAGAGCTTGCTCCAGCCGGCGGGGATGCCCAGTTCTGGATGGAAGGGAGCATTCGTTACGAGATGGACGGCGATTGGCTGGAAATCAGCGGGGGCGGATTGCAGCACACGGCGGCTGGCGTCCGGGAAGCGGCTTATCCGCTCGGCTTCCGAACGCTGCTGCTGAATGTGGTGACTCCCTTCGTGAAGGAGATTCATATCAAGCTTTCGCCAGCGGCGAGGTTCGGCCGAACGGAAAGGGGAGGATCATCATGACAAGCTATATCGAAGCTCGGGAAAGCATCCGGTATTGGATGGGCGACGATGATGCCGGGATACTGAAGACGATCGCAGGGCGCTATATCGGGGCGAATCCGGAAATTCCGTTCGCGCTGCGGCCGTTCGCCGAAACGGGTATTCTTCAGACCGAGGAAGGATATTATGACTTCAACTTCGGCGACCGGTTCCGGGAAGCGAAGCAAGGGGAGGCGGCCTACGCCCTTGGTCTGGTGTGGAGCGACGATGAACGTTCGCTGGATGCCGCGATCATGCCGTTCAGCCCGGTCCGCTTCTATCTGAACGAGCGGCTGATGTATCGTTCGGGTGCCGAGGACGAGATGAAGCCCGATGCCAAAATCGTCATTCCGCTGGTGCTGAGCCCGGGCTGGAACACATTGTTGATTGAGGTCCGGAGGACCGAAGCGGGATTCGGCTGCCGCTTCGGAGCCGTGGAGGGCAAGGTCCGCATTCTGCAGATGCTGTCTCCTTTTGCAGACCGGAAGGACACCGCAGGTTGGGCATATGTCGGACCGCTGGCTGCCGGCACGCTCGGCGAAAGCGGCGTCTTTCCGAACGCTCACGGGTCCGAAGTAGACACCGGCATGGATTGGCTTCCGCTCACAGGCTGGAGTGAAGAGGAAGCGGATAAACCGAATTTCGAGAGAATATTCGGCTTGCCGGAGGCCCCGGCTGCGGGGTATGCATGGAGCAGGCTTAAGGTGCCTGCCGGCGTTGACCATGTTGAGTTCAAGGGCAGCACTATGGGCAGGACGGAGATCTGGATCGGCGGTGATTCCGTCATGGACATTGAGGGAGGTCACTTCGGTTGCAAGCTGCCCGCTTCGGCCTGCCGCGGGGATCTTTTGGTACGCAACTGCCGCGGGCCGTCGGGATGGGGGGTTGAGCTTCATGCCTATACTTCACAGGGAGAGCTGGAGTTTGAGCTTCCCGTCCCGGTACAAGGCGCCCCGTCTCCGTGGATGTATGCCGGGCCGCTGGCCGCAGGGGAGGAGCAAACGCCGGAGGAGGTGTGCTCGGTCAATAGACTGTTTCCGCGTGCGGACGGCCGCGGTTTGACCGGCTGGTCCCTGGATGCGCCGGGCTACCGGGTCAGGCCGTTCTATGAGAACGCCATGCTGAGCAACAAATGGACCTCCGGGTCCGCCACCAATTTCGGGCGCTGGGACTATCCGCTCGGTGTGACGATGTATGGACTTCTTCAAGCATCGCGAGCGCTGGGGCGGCCCGATATCGCGGAATATGCCCGGGCGCATATCGACATCTGCACCCAATGGTACGTATACGCCGTCTGGGACCGGGATACCTACGGATTTCCGTCCGTGAACCATCAGCTGGTGCTGATCAAGATGCTGGACAACTGTGGTTCGTTCGGCTCGGCGATGCTGGAAGACGATAAGGAAAGCGGCAATCCGGAAGTTGTAAAAGTCGCGGAGGACATTGCGGATTTTATGGTGAACCGACTGGAACGCCGGGAGGACGGCGCTTTCTATCGTCTGTGCGTTTCGGAGTATTCCGCAGATACGATGTGGGCGGATGATCTGTACATGAGCACGCCGTTCTTGTCACGCTACGCCGGGATGACAGGCGATTCCTCCTATCTGGACGAAGCGGCCAGGCAGTTCTTGAGGTACCGGGAGTATCTGTTCATGCCGGAGGAAGGCGTGATGAGCCACGTATTCGATTTCAAATACGGGAAAGCGACCCGAATTCCTTGGGGGCGCGGAAACGGATGGAGCCTGTTCTCCTTATCGGAACTGCTGGAACGTTTGCCGGAGGATCATAAGGACCGGCCTGCGCTGCTTGAGTTTTTCCGTAGATTGTGCGCCGGAATTGCTTCTTATCAGGGGGAGTCAGGACTCTGGAGGCAGGTTATTACCGATTCGGAAGCTTATGAGGAAGCTTCCTGCTCGGCCATGTTCGCCTATGCCTTTGCCAGAGGCGTCCGGTTCGGTTGGCTGGAGGAACCGGCACCTTTTACCGATGCAGCCATTCGAGCATGGCAGGGGTTGACCGAGAAGGCCATCGACCGTCACGGCAGCGTGCACGGAGTGTGCAGCGGATCCCGTTATTCGTTCACCGGGGATTATTATAAGCATGATCTGCTCACGGTGGTCAATGACAACCACGGGATCGGGATCATGATGCTAGCGTGCGCGGAGATCATGAAATTGAAAGGCATGCTGAACGGCAAGTAAGGCATACACTTTCATTAAAGCGCTTAACCGTTAACTGGTTAGGCGTTTCGGTACGATGAGTTAAGCGCTTAATTCGTAAATGGCTTTCTTCACAGGATATATTGACGATGAAAAGGAGATGAACCGGTTGACAACGACTCGATTAACGATGGCACAGGCGCTGCTGAAATTTTTGAATGCACAGTATGTTTCCGTCGATGGGGTGGAGACGAAGTTTGTGCGCGGGGTAATGGGAATCTTCGGACACGGCAACGTGACCGGCCTTGGCGAGGCTTTGGAACGAAGCGCCGGGGATCTGGTTTATATGCAGGGCAAAAACGAACAGGGCATGGTGCACGCCGCGACGGCGTACGCCAAGCAAAAGAATCGGCGGCAAATCTGGGCCTGCACTTCCTCCATCGGACCCGGCGCGCTGAATATGGTCACCGCAGCGGCAACGGCAACCGTGAACCGTATTCCGGTTCTGCTGCTGCCTGGGGACAACTTTGCCTGCCGCCAGCCTGATCCGGTACTTCAGCAGATCGAAGCCTCGTCGGACTACACCGTATCGGCCGCCGATGCATTCAAGCCGGTGAGCCGGTACTGGGACCGGATCTCCCGGCCGGAGCAGCTGATTGCGGCGGTCCGGCAAGCGATCCGCGTCTTGACGGATCCCGCGGAGACGGGAGCGGTCACGCTGGCGCTGCCGCAGGATGTGCAGGCTGAGGCTTACGATTACCCCGAATCGCTGTTCGAGAAAACGGTGCACGCCATCGACCGCCGACCGCCTGCGGCAGATGGACTGATGCGGGCGGCGGCGCGGTTTGCAGCAAGCAAGCGGCCGCTCATCATCGCCGGAGGCGGCGTGCACTACAGCGAGGCAACCGGGGATTTGGCAGCCTTTGCGGAAGCCTTCGGCATCCCGGTCGCAGAAACGCAGGCCGGTAAAAGCGCGCTTCCCTGGAATCACCCCCTGAACCTGGGGGCGATGGGCGTAACCGGCTCGCTGGCGGCGAACCGCGCAGCGGCAAAGGCCGATCTGATTATCGGCATCGGCACCCGCTATTCGGACTTTACGACGTCCTCCAAATGGGCGTTTCAACGGGAGGACGTATCGTTCCTGAACCTGAACGTCAACAGCGTGGACGGAGCCAAGCTCGGCGGCGAAGCGCTGATCGCCGATGCGAAGGAAGGGCTGCAGGCACTGAAGGAGATCCTGTCTCAAAAAGGCTATCAAGCCGGGTACGAAAAAGGCGAGCTTGCTGAGCTGAAAGCCGAGTGGGACAGCGAGGTAGACCGTCTGTACGCTGCGGAGCATCCCGACGGCTTGTCGCAGACGAGGGCGCTCGGCGTCATCAACGAGGTCATCTCCCCGTCATCGGTCATCGTCTGTGCGGCTGGCAGTCTTCCGGGAGATCTGCACCGGTTATGGAGACCGGCCGAACCGAAAACGTACCACATGGAATATGGTTTCTCCTGTATGGGATATGAGGTAAGCGGCGCCTTGGGCGTGGTCCTGGCGGAACCGGACCGCGAGGTCTATGCGCTGGTGGGGGACGGCAGTTATTTGATGATGCACTCGGAGCTGGTCACCAGCTTGCAGGAAGGCCGCAAGATAACGATACTGCTGTTCGACAACCACGGCTTCCAATGCATTCACAATTTGCAGCGGAGCAACGGCAGCGACGGCTTCGGCAACGAGTTCCGCCGCCGCGAGGAAGGCACGGGACGACTCACCGGCGATTATCTTCCGATTGATTTTGCCGCCCACGCAAGCGCGCTAGGGGCTAAAGCCTACAAGGGCCGCACACCGGCAGAACTGCGTGCAGCGCTGCTTCAGGCACGGAAGGAAACGGTGACAACGCTGATCGAAATTCCGGTCGTTCCGGGAACGAACACCGACGGTTATGAGTCCTGGTGGCGCGTGGAGGTGCCGGAGGTATCTTCCTCTAACAAGGTAACCGATGCGCAGCGCCAGATGGCGGCTCGAAGCAAGGAAGCCAGGCCCTACTAAGCGGCTGCGCTGAAAGGCCTTTAACTTTATAGCCTAGAGATGTGGTCGACGACCGTCATTCAACGCGAAACATCCGCGCCGGAGAAAGCAAGCGCGGTGCGGACAAGAAAGGCTGTCAAGGTAGCCCGCTAGACGGAAGGCCATGAAGGTGTTCGGGGCAAGAAAGCCGCCTGCTAAGGGCACTTGAGCAAGGAAGCATGCCCCTACCTCACAAAGCAAAGGAGTGCTGAAAATGAGCAACAGGCTGTTTAAGCTTGGGATCCATCCCATCAACTGGGTCGGCGAGGATGTAAAAGAGCATGGAGACGGCACGGCGTTTGAGACGATTGTGGACGATATTGCGGCTTTGGGGCTGAAAGGCACGGAGATGGGCCGTATATTCCCGAAGGATCCTGCGGTTCTGAAGCGGGAGCTGGATGCCCGCGGTATCCAGCTGGTTTCCCAGTGGAAATCGGTGCTGTTCTCCGATCCCGATTACCGGAAGCAGGAGCTGGAGGACTACCGCCGGCATGCGGAGTTTTTGGCGGGGTTCGGCAGCAAAGTCATCAGCACGGCGGAGGTAGGCGGCTCGCTGCATTTCGATCCCCGCCGGACGCCGAATGAGAGCATCGTGCTCCGTTTGGATGACGCCGGATGGGAAAGCCTGGCGGAAGGGCTGAATCAGGCAGGGGAGATTGCGGCGAGTTACGGCATGAAGCTGGCTTATCATCATCATGGCGGTACGGTTGTGGAGCAGCCTTACGAGGTCGACCGGCTGATGGCCATGACCGACGCTTCGCTGGTGTCTCTCCTGTACGATACCGGTCATGCCTATTACGGGGGGAACGACCCGCTGGAGCTGCTCCGAAAGCATTATGACCGGATCGCGTATATCCACCTGAAGGATATCCGGCCTGATGTGCTGGAACAGGCGAGACTGGACAACTGCGATTTCATAAGCTGCATCCGCAGGGGCGTGTTTACGGTTCCCGGCGATGGATGCATCGATTTCGCGCCGATAATCGGAGAGCTCGTTGAACGCGGCTATGACGGCTGGGCGATGCTGGAGGGTGAGCAGGATCCGGCGCTGCATCCGGCCAAGGAGTACGCTCAACGGGCGATTGAATACTTGGACAGCTTAGACGGACTGACGAAGATACAGGGCTGAAGTCCACCTCTCGAGGGTCGAGCTTGGCTCAAGGCGACATGACTCCCGTATGGGGAGGAATCGTAACATACTCATCCCCCCAGTAACGAACTCAAATGTGGGCGGCTTGAGCGGGGAGTGTTTACCGTTTGGAAGTTTTTAACTGAAAGTATGACGAGCTGTAAGCGATACGGTCCATAGAAGAGCGGAGCCATGGAGTCAGAATCATATGGTTGCTCGGCCAGGGCTGATCCGAACGAGGAGGTTTATCCATGAGTGAAATCACGTTCAATAACGAAAAAAAGATGGATTTCGTGGCCGTGGGCAGACTGTGCATCGACCTGAACGCCAATGAGATTAACCGGCCGATGGAAGAGACGAGCACGTTTACCAAATATGTGGGCGGATCCCCCGCCAATATCTGTATCGGGATGGCCCGACTGGGCCTGAATACAGGCTTCATCGGCAAGGTGGCGGACGATCAGATGGGGCGTTTTATTACCAAATATCTGGAGGATAACGGGATTGCGACGAACGGCGTCTCCATCGACCACACGGGGGCCGTAACGGGTCTGGCTTTTACCGAGATCAGGAGCCCGACCGACTGCAGCATTCTGATGTATCGGGACAACGCCGCGGACTTGCTGCTGGAGACGGGGGAAGTGAGCGAGGAGCTGATTGCATCCGCCAAAATGGTACTCATCTCCGGGACAGCGCTCGCGGCCAGCCCCTCCCGGGAAGCCGTGTTTCTGGCTCTGGACTATGCCAAGCGCCACGGCGCCGTGATCGCGTTCGACCTCGATTACCGTCCGTACACCTGGAAATCCCCGCAGGAGACGGCAACCTATTACAATTTAGCGGCGGAAAAATGCGACATTGTCCTCGGCACGCGCGAGGAGTTCAACATGATGGAGCAGTTCGGCGGCAACCCGGAACGAAGCGACCGCATCACGGCTGCCAAGTGGTTTGATTACAGGGCCAAAATCGTCATTATCAAGCACGGCAAGGAGGGGTCCATCGCTTATACCCCCGGCGGTGGGAGCCATACAGCTCAAAGCTTTCCGGCGAAGGTCATCAAGACGTTCGGAGCGGGGGATTCGTATGCCGCCGGCTTCCTGTACGGCCTAATGCAGGGCTGGGCTATCGAACGCTGCATGGAGTTCGGAAGTGCTGCAGCGAGCATCGTCATCTCCAGCCACAGCTGCTCCGATGCGATGCCGACAAGCGCCGCGGTTCTCGATTATATCGAGCGCTGCAAGCGAGGCGAAATTACCGCCAATTCTTGAAGGAGCATTCATTATTTTATCCTGACTGATTCAATCGAAAGGGGCCAACACGCATGACGCAAATCCTGAACAATTATATCGGCGGAGAATTCGTGCCATCCCGATCGGAACGCAGCGATCCGGTCTATAATCCGGCGACGGAAGAAATCCTTGCTTATGTTCCGCTTTCCACCAAGGAGGATGTGGACCAGGCGGTTCAGGCCGCCGCCAAAGCCGGACGCGACTGGGCCAAGACCGCCGTGCCGCGACGCGCGCGGATTCTGTTCAAGTATCAGCAGCTGCTCGTGGAGCACTGGGAGGAGCTGGCACGCCTGATTACGGCGGAGAACGGCAAAAGCTATGCCGAAGCCTACGGCGAAGTCCAGCGTGGCATCGAATGCGTCGAGTTTGCCGCAGGCGCGCCGACGCTGATGATGGGCAAACAGCTTCCGGACATCGCCACCCATTTGGAATCTGGCATGTACCGGTATCCGGTCGGCGTTGTGGCCGGCATCACGCCGTTCAATTTTCCGATGATGGTGCCATGCTGGATGTTTCCGCTCGCCATCGCTTGCGGCAACGCGTTCGTGCTGAAGCCTTCGGAACGTACGCCGCTCCTGGCTCAGCGCCTGGCAGAGCTGTTCTCGGAAGCGGGCCTGCCGGACGGCGTCCTGAACCTCGTTCACGGCGCCCATGATGTAGTCAACGCTTTGCTGGAGCATCCCGGCATCGCTGCCGTGTCCTTCGTCGGCTCCCAACCGGTGGCGGAGCATGTGTACAAAACCGCTTCTTCCCATGGCAAGCGCGTGCAGGCCTTGGCCGGAGCAAAAAACCACAGCATCGTGATGCCGACAGCCGATTTGGACGCCGCCGTCACCCAGATCGTCAGCGCTGCCTTCGGCTCTGCCGGTGAGCGCTGCATGGCCTGCTCCGTGGTGGTGGCCGTAGGGGACGTAGCCGAGCCGCTAATCGCTAAGCTGAAGCAGGCTGCCGATGAAATCTCCATCGGCAACGGAGCGGACGAAGGCGTCTTCTTGGGGCCGGTGATCCGGCAAGCCCACAAGGAGCGCACGCTCTTTTATATCGAAGCGGGCGAGCGGGAAGGAGCGAAACTGATTCGTGACGGCCGCGCGGACGAGGCCGTGAACGGGGCCGGATATTTTGTCGGACCGACGATTTTTGATGAAGTGACAAGCGAGATGAAGATTTGGAAGGACGAAATTTTCGCCCCGGTGTTGTCCATCATGCGGGCGGAAACGCTTGAAGCGGCCATCGAAATTTCGAACCGCTCCGATTTCGCCAACGGGGCCTGTCTGTTCACGCAGGACGGCAGCGATGTGCGCCAGTTCCGCGAACATATCGATGCCGGCATGCTGGGCGTGAACCTCGGCGTTCCTGCTCCGATGGCTTTCTTTCCGTTCTCCGGCTGGAAAAACTCCTTCTATGGAGACCTGCATGCCAACGGCACGGACGGCGTGGAATTCTATACCCGCAAAAAAATGGTGACGGCGCGCTGGTAGCCCTGAAGCAGAGGAGACGTTCATATGAAAACCATCCATATCGGAATCATCGGTGCCGGACGAATCGGCAAAATCCATGCGGATAACCTGCTGCGCATTCCCGGCGTGAAAATTTCGGCCATCGGCGATTTGTTTGCCGGCGACGAGCTGAGGGCCTGGGCCGCAGAACGCGGCATTCCTGTGGTTACGACTAATAGTATCGATATCTTGGAAGATCCGGATATCGATGCCGTGTTGATCTGCTCCTCGACGGATACGCATGTCCCGCTCATTAAGCAGGCCGCCGCAAACGGCAAGCATATTTTCTGCGAGAAGCCGGTCAGTTTGAGCGTGGACCAGACCCGCGAAGCGCTGGCGGCCGTGAAAGCGGCTGGCGTTAGCCTGCAGATCGGCTTCAACCGCAGGTTCGACCACAACTTCAGACGCGTTCGGGAGATTGTATCCGAGGGAAGAATCGGGGAACCGCATCTGATCAAGATCACCTCGCGCGATCCGAACCCGCCGCATCCGGATTATATTAAAGGTTCCGGCGGCCTGTTTATGGATATGGCGATTCATGATTTTGACATCGCCCGTTACCTATCGGGCAGCGAGGTGGTCGAGGTGTTCGCCCAAGGCGCGGTGCTGGTGGACCCCGCCATCGGCGAACAGGGCGACATTGACACAGCCGTGACGATGCTTCGGTTTGAAAGCGGCGCGCTCGGCGTCATCGACAACAGCCGCAAAGCCGTCTACGGGTATGATCAGCGGGTGGAGGTATTCGGCTCCGGCGGCAGCGTGACCGCCGACAACGATTATCCAAGCACCACGGTGGTCAGCGGCCCGGAAGGCGTCACCCGTGACAAGCCGTTGTATTTCTTTCTGGAACGGTACACGGAAGCGTACATGAACGAGGCGAAGCAGTTTATCGAAAGCCTTCAGTACGGCACGCCAGTGCCGGTTAGCGGTCGCGACGGCCTGCAGGCGGAGCTGATCGCGCTGGCGGCTAAACGCTCGCTGGAACAGGGCCGTCCGGTGAAGCTGGCCGAGGTGAACGCCGGTACTTCAGTAGGCTAATGCCCTCATGATTTGCAGATCTGATCCACGACAAAGGAGGAGAAAGACCATGCCGAACTTCATTGTACCCGCAACGACTCCGGACCGGGACGGACGCGTGCTGTCGATTACGCCGCAGACGGCAGGATGGGAGTATGTAGGCTTCGAGGTTTTCCGTTTGAGCGAAGGCCAGACGCTGAGTCGAATCACAGGAGATCAGGAGGCGGCCCTTGTCCTGCTGTCCGGGCGGGCCGACGTGAAGGCCGGGGGAGAAAGCTGGGACAACATTGGCAAACGCATGAGCGTGTTCGAAAAGACGCCTCCCTACACCGTTTATGTGCCTTCGCAAAAGCAGTATGAGGTCAAGGCTCTTACTGAAATGGAGCTGGCGGTGTGCCTTGCCCCGGGGCAAGGGAATCATCAGGCACGTCTGATTGAGCCGCAGGATGTGGGCGTCGAGAACCGGGGCAGCGGCAGCATGTCGCGCCTGGTGCACAATATTTTGCCGGAGCAAAAGCTGGCCGACAGTTTGCTGGTGGTCGAGGTGTTTACGGACGGAGGCAACTGGTCCAGTTACCCGCCCCACAAGCATGACCGCGACGAGCTGCCGGAGGAGTCGCTGCTGGAGGAAACCTACTATTTCCGGATTGAGCCGGAGCAGGGGTTTGCCGTGCAGCGGGTCTACACGGATGACCGGTCGCTGAACGAAACGATGGCGGTCAAAGACGGCGAGGCCGTGATGGTGCCTGAAGGCTACCATCCGGTTTCCGCCCCTCCGGGTTATGACGTATATTACCTGAACGTCATGGCAGGTCCGAAGCGAATATGGAAATTCCGCAACGACCCGGATCATGACTGGCTGATGAGATAAAGTCAGATAAGATCCAGGCAAGGGTTCTTGATTGAATGTCTGCAGGCGGCATTAACGATAAATCGGCCTTGCGCTAAAAGAGAGGAAGGCGCATAATAAATTGAAATTCCAAAATTAAACAAATGGAGCACAAGGGATGATAAGAGCGACTATTTATGACGTTGCGCGCGAAGCCGGCGTCTCCATTGCCACCGTTTCTCATGTCATCAACGGCAAGGGCAAGATCAGCCGCGAACGGCGTGAGGAAATTCTGGATATCATGAAGCGCCTGAACTATCGGCCGAACGCGATTGCTTCCGCCCTCGCCGGCAAAAGAACCTTTACTCTTGGATTGCTCGTTCCCGATATCTCCAACCCGTTTTTTGCCGAGATGGCTCGCTCCGTCGAGGATCAAGGACATCAGCTCGGTTACAGCGTGATCATCTGCAGCACGGACAACCAAGAAGAGAAAGTAAAGCGCTACGTTAATCTGTTGAGGCAGAAGCAAGTGGATGGCGTGATTATCGGGACGGGTATATCCCATGGCGAGCTGCTTAAGCCGCTTCAAGAGCATTCGCTGGCGATAGCGCTTATTGCCCGGGACAATCCTGCGCTTGATGCCAGCAGCGTCCGGGTACATGACCTGGAGGGAGGACGGCTGGCTGCGGAGCATCTGCTACAATTGGGTCATCGCAGACTCGCAGTGCTTGCTGAGAATGAACGGGTGACAAGCAGCAGCGAGCGGGTAAGGGGATTTGTTGAAGCTGCCGCTTCACACGGTTTGGAGCTGTCCCCCGGCTGTATTGCGGCCTGTGACCATAAGATCGAGGATGGTTACCGACGAGCTAAAGCCATGCTGGAGTTAGCGGTAAGACCCACGGCACTGTTCTGCTGCAACGACCTGCTGGCGGTCGGTGCCCTTCGGGCGGCCCGCGAACTCGGACTGCGCGTACCGGAGGAATGTTCGGTCGTCAGCTTTGACGATACGATTCTGGCCAGCGTAACCGATCCGCCGCTGACCGTTATTGCCCAGCCGATCGAGCAGATGGGCCGCATGGCGGTTGATCTTGTCGTAAGGGGGCTGTCCGGCAAGGGTGATCCTGCCCGTCGAATCGTGCTCCCCCCGGAGCTGATCGTCCGCCAATCGACGACCCTGCCGCCGGCTTAAGATGTTTCGATCCTGACGGTAATCTAAACCTCCTGTCCATTTGCTACAGCAATGGGGGCGTTTGATCACGGTTTATTGAGGAGGATCGGCAAATTGGTTCAGATGCAAAATTGATCGGCTTCAAGAATAGGCCGTCTCCAAGGGGAGTTTCAAGCTCCCTGTGGAGACGGCCTTTGGCTTTTCTAATGAATTGCGCAAGTTAACGACTATGTTGCTTGAGTTCGCAGTCATTAAACTAAGGTCAGCATTTTTTTACCGAAATTTGCATCTTCCAGCAATGGGCGGCCGATGGCTATCATATCTGCCATCCCATCTGCTAGAATGAAATTGGCGAACGCCTGGGTGCGCATATTGCCGACCGCGATTACCGGAATGTTTACATATTGTTTGATCACCGCCGCATAAGGTGTTTGGTAGCCTTCCGGCGTGGCTAAAGGCGCAGCAGGAACGAGACCGCCTGAAGATACATGCACGGCATCCAGTTCGGACTGAAGGTACGTCAAGGCCAGCGCAACCTCTGCCGGCGTCAGGCCGCCATCGGCAAAGTCGGATGCAGAAACCCGCAATTGCACCGGGTAGGCGTTTCCTACTTCGGTACGGATGCCCGCCAGAACTTCCTGGATGAAGCGGACTCTGTTTTCAAGGCTCCCACCATATGCGTCCGTTCGCCGATTCGACAGCGGAGAGAGGAATTGGTGGAGGAGATGACCATGGGCGGCATGAAGCTCGATTCCATCAAAGCCGGCCTGGAGGCTTCGGCGGGCAGCCATCCGGAACTGGTCGATGACCGCGTTAATGTCCGCTTGGGACATCGTTTCGGGAAGTCCATATTGATCATCGTAGGCAATCGCACTAGGAGCCAGACTTTTTTCGGTGACGGTAGGCCATGCTTTTCTGCCAGCGTGGGTCAATTGGATGAAGATCGGCGTTCCTTTCGCATGGACCGCATCGACAATTCTGCGTAGGGAAGCTGCATGCAGTTCGGTATATATTCCAATATCGTCCGGGAACAACCGGCCGTTTGCCGACACGACGGTAGATTCGATAATGATCATACTGACATGTTCCGCCCGTTCACTGTAAAATTTCACATGATAATCGGTTGCATGAGAATCCGGCGTTCCTTGATTTTGCTGCATAGGAGCCATGATCATTCGGTTCTTCAATTGTAAGGTTCCGATTCGTATGGAATCGTGCAGGCTGATCGTCATTGTATTACCTCCTAGAATGTGGCTTGTTAACCTAGTTCCATTGTATAAATCAGAGCCGTATAGTTACAGATGATAATCAAGGAAATCCTACCGTAATACTTTGAAATCATAGCTGTTTCGTACATTCGACTTGGAAATTGTAGTTGGGAAGGCAGGGAGTGTGTAATCATGGATCAAATTGATCTTCAAATCTTGGAGCTGTTAAAGCATAATGCAAGAATCTCCTTCTCCGAATTGGGGAGAAAGGTCAACATGACGCAGCCTGCGGTATCCGAGCGTGTGAAGCGTTTGGAGGAGAAAGGCGTAATTACAGAGTATCGTACGGTTCTTTCAGCTGAAAAAATGGGGAAGGGCGTAACGGCCTTCATCCTGATCCAGGCCAGTCATTGCGGCCGTCTGACGACATTCGCCAAACAATCGCAGGAGGTCGTCGAGATATACCAAGTCAGCGGCCAATACAATTTTCTGATGAAAATCGAAACAGGTTCGATGAAGTCTCTCGAAACCTTTATCTATCAGTGCAGCGAGTATGGGCATACAACGACGATGACGGTCCTATCCATGCCTTTAGACCAACAAGAATAAGAATCCGGTTGTAAGAAAAGCGGGTTCATGATCGATTAACCGCTGAGGAACCTGTGAAGGAAAGGCGAAAGCGTATTTTAAATGGTGTTCTATGGCTGATCGACGTTGAAAAACCATGAATCCTTTCACTTGCTTAAGAAAGGGCTCATGGTTTTTCTACTTCCTTATCAAGGTTATCAACGCCGATTTCATGTAGGGTCCGTCCGCTTGATCTGCGTCCTAACGCTTCGCGGCCTCCAGTTGATCATAAGAATCAGCTGATCCCTCATATAAGGGACGGAATAGTGGAAATTGTTCTCGATCCAGTGGAATACCAGGCCGATTAAGGCGTTCATATTATAAATGATGAGAAGTTCATGATTGAGCTCTTCGCCCGGATAGTCCAAATCCTCCAAGGCGATTTGCTTTAGGGCGGTGAACATTTTATCTCGGACCAGCGGCAGCACATCGCTTTTGAACAGGGACGTGTACACGCCGGCATTTTGATGGATATGGTCGAATATTTTGACCGCGTTGGCGGGCAGCTCATCGATATGAAAAACGTCGACATCCCCGTATGGAGCTCTAAATGAAGCGATTAGCTCCTCCATGAGCGGAGTCAGGATATCATCCAGCAGAGCCTCTTTGTTGTCATAGTGGGTATAGAAGGTACCTCGATTATAGTTGGCCGATTCGACGATTTCCGTGATGGAAATGCTGGAGAAGCTTTTTTGCGAGAGCAGCGACAGCAGCGACTGCTTTAAAGCCTCTTTGCTGCGGACGATGCGCCGGTCGCTCCTTTTTCTGTTCGTTTGCATAGGCAAGAGTCCTTTCGGTGAAAATATAACGAATTTAATTATTTCAAATATAAACAGATCCCCGTATTTTGTTCGTTAACGCACACTTTTGCGTTTTTTAATGATTGTGACCTATATCATACTTTGATTATACTAGATTTGACATATGTCTGGTATTGAACAGCTGTTGATATATTGTGCCTGATATTAAAATTTGATCAATGACGAATAATGGGGGTATGAAGCATGAGATTATCTGGTAAAGTTGCGATTGTAACCGGGGCTGCTTCCGGAATGGGAAAAGCGACGGCAGAATTGTTTGCTGCAGAAGGCGCAAAAGTCGTGGTGTCCGACCTTCGGCTTGAGGCGGCGCAAGCCGTAGTGGACGGAATCGCAGCGAATGGCGGCACGGCCTTGGCTGTGGCCGCGAATGTTGCCAAGGAAGAAGAAGTGCAGCAGTTGGTGGACGCCACCGTTAAAGAATACGGAACGCTTGATATCTTGATCAATAATGCCGGCATCATGGACAATTTCGTACCGGCAGCGGACGTGACGGACGAGCTGTGGGACCGCGTATTCGCCATCAACGCAACGGGGCCGATGAGAACCATTCGTAAAGCATTGCCGATCTTCTTGGAGAAGAAAAGCGGAGTCATTGTGAACATTGCTTCTGCCGGAGGCCTGATGGGGTCCAGGGCAGGCGCTTCGTATACGGCGGCCAAGCATGCCGTGGTCGGCTTGACCAAAAATGTCGGCTTCCAGTATGCGACGCAGGGCATCCGCTGTAATGCGGTTGCTCCGGGCGGCGTCAGCACCAATATCGGCACCACCATCAACGCGCCGAATTCGTTCGGCATGGAACGAGCCATGGCCGGCATGAACCTGAACCCGCGGGCGGGCGAACCGGAAGAGATCGCGAAGGTGGTATTGTTCCTCGCTTCGGACGAAGCCAGCTTTGTCAACGGCACCGTCGTCACAGCCGATGCCGGCTGGACTGCTTATTAATACGAAACGGCTGGTTAAATAGGCTTCCTAAAGGACACTCTTTAGGGGGCCTTTTTATGATCCAGGCAAAAGGCTGAAACTTTACCGCGTCATTAATAAACCATCGTTATTCTACACAACCTAAACTCGTCTATTGAAGGGCAGTGAATGTTACATAGATGAATCCCTTCAGAAAGGAGCGAATGCAGGGTGGAAATATTTTTAATGGTCCTTATTTTTCTGGTTTTGATCGGGATCTCCAATATGATAAATCGATTTCTGCCATTCATTCCGGTCCCGCTGATCCAGATCGCCCTCGGAATCGGGGTGGCCTATGTCCAAGGTTTTCATCATGTGCCGCTGAATCCCGAATTGTTCATGGTTCTGTTCATCGCGCCGCTCTTGTTCAATGATGGAAAGCTGACCCCGCGCGACGAATTATGGAAGCTGAGATCATACATCCTCCTGCTGGCGCTGGGTCTCGTATTTGCTACGGTCTTGATCGCGGGGCCTTTCATTCACTGGCTCATTCCGGCAATCCCGTTATCGGCGGCCTTCGCCCTGGCAGCGATACTGTCGCCTACGGACGCGGTAGCGGTAGGCTCCTTGTCGGGAAGAGTGAAGCTGCCGGGTAAAATCATGCATTTGCTTGAAGGCGAAGCGCTTATGAATGATGCATCCGGTTTGGTTGCATTCAACTTTGCGATTGCAGCAACAGTGACGGGTTATTTCTCCCTGAGGAAGGCCATCGGCAGTTTTTTGGTTATCGCGGTCGGAGGAATCGTCATCGGTGCATTGCTGGGTTTTCTTGTGATCTGGTTCAGAATGCTGCTGCGCCGGCTCGGTATGGAGGACGTCACTCTTCATATGCTGATCATCATCCTGACGCCGTTTATCATTTACCTCATAGCCGAGGAGTTTCATGTATCCGGGATTCTGGCCGTCGTTGCCGCGGGCGTCACCCACGCAGTAGAGAGGGACCGCATGCGCTCGGCGTCCATCAAGCTCAGAGTGGTATCGGACAGCACCTGGTCCGTCATTCTCTTTACGCTAAACGGATTAGTGTTCATTTTGCTGGGGCATGAAATTCCGGGCGTCGTGAATCAAATATGGAGCGACCCTGCCTATAATAACGGACAAGTCGTCGGTTACATATTACTGATAACGGCTGTGCTGATATTGCTGCGATTCGCATGGGTATGGTTATCAACGAACCGTCAGTTCAAATCTTCCCTGCTGACGGCCCTCTCGGGCGTTAGGGGAGCATTGACGCTGGCCGCGGCCTTCTCCATTCCGCTGACTCTGGCGGACAACCGTCCTTTTCCGGAGCGAAGCTTGATGCTGTTTATCTGTGCGGGCGTCATTCTCTTAACCCTGGTGATCGCGAGTGTCCTGCTCCCGCTGTTAACCCGGGAGAAACATGCCGATTCGGCGACGATGATCGATCATGGAAAAGAAGCACGGATTCAAATGCTGCAGGCGGGTCTCCGCGCCGTACGGGAAGAAATGACCGACGAGAACAAGGAAGAGGCGGTCCAGCTCATCTATGCGTATACCAAGCGGCTTCAGCAATCTCATATCACGGATAAGAGCGACATGAAGCAGTTCTGGGAAGCCACGATCGCAGTTAGAAAAATCGGCCTGGCGGCGGAGCGAAGCGTTGCCGAAGCATGGCTTAAGGAACATAAAGCCTCAACGCGAGCAGCCGAGCTGTTCCTATCCTCGCTTGACAGAGTCGAAATGCTGCTTGCCAGCCGATACAAAATCAAGCTGTTAATGAGAACATTATGGCAGAATTTGAAGCGCTTGCTGACAAACAACGAGCCCAAAGAAGTGCCGATGTCTCCGGATCATCCGGATTGGGACCAGTATAAGGCGTTGAAGCTCGAGGCCATTCGTGCGGCGATCGTCGAGATTCAAGCGGTGAAGCCGGCGGAGAAGAAGGAAATCTTGCAAGCGGTAATCGCGGATTATCGTGCAATGGAGCATTTTCTCCAGAACGATCGCGTTTGGAGCCGAAGAAAACAGAAGCTGAGCAGTGAACGCATGGAACTGGAACTTAAAGCGATTCAATCCGAGCGTAACGAGATTCAGAGCATGTTCGAGCAAGGCGATATAGACCGGACGCAGGCAAGCCAGCTTAGAATGGACGTGAATTACCGGGAGGCGAATTTGTTTGAGTCGCAAGCGCTGGTCGAGGACGAGGGCCATTAAGCAGCGGCCCTTATGTTCTTGAAGGAGTGTCAGGATTACGTTACAATAATGAAAAGCTGGATGGGAACATCTGCTTCTGCCGGTGAGTACCCATTCAAGGGCTTTTTATTCTAAAAAGGGGGTAGGAACATGAGCATAAATAAAGAAGCGGCCTCCAAAAAATCGACAATGGCCTGCCCGTCCACCTATAAAACCTTCAGTATTGCCGTGCAAGCGCTTGTGACCCTTGAGCGTCACTCCGGCAAGTGTTCTAGCGGCGATATCGCATCGTATCTCCACTCGGAGTCGACGTTGATTCGGCGCGTGCTGAAAACTCTTGCCCAAGCGGATCTGATTGAATCGCGTGAAGGAAGGGACGGGGGATACCGTCTGAGGAAGAATGCCCACGATATTTCGCTGGCTGAAGTATACTCGATTCTTCAGGTTCACAGCTCGATTAGCGACAGCATGCTGGACGCGGCAGCAGGGCATTGTTTTGCCGAGGAAATCAAGGAGTCCTTTGCCGGCATCTTGTCCGAGATTGAGGAGAGCACCTTGAAAATACTGGAGTCGCGCACGATCGCGGACATCGCTCAATGAACCCTTCTAAATTGGGTTGACAAAGAATTTAGGTGTGCTTTATACTGTGCATTAAACAACACAGTTAAGTCGCGATATAAACTGTGCAGAATATTGCACAATATAAATTTGGAGGGATAATAACCATGTCTGCAACAACGACAACAAAACCCGATTTTCAAACGGTGATTCAGGAACGCCACTCGGTTCGTCAATACGACCCATCGGTGAAGATTCCAAGAGAAGAGATGGAAGCGATCTTGAAGGATGCTACACTGGCGCCTTCTTCAAGCAACCTGCAGCCATGGCGTTTTCTTGTGATCGATGATGCGGACCTCTTGAAGAAGCTGCATCCGATTGCCAACAATCAGGAGCATGTTCTTCAAGCATCGGCCGTCATCGCTGTATTGGGCGATCTGAAATGGTATGAGAAGGGCGAGAAAATTTATTCCATGTCTGAAGAAGCCGGTTATATGACCGAAGAGGTGAAGCAGCGCTTCATTCATACGGCCGAAAATATGTATGCGAACCTGGCTCCGTCCATTAAGGAAAGCATCGTGGACGTGGATGCCGGACTGATCTCCATGCAGCTGATGCTGAGCGCTCGCGCCAGAGGATACGATACCGTTCCGATGGGCGGATATAACAAGGATCGGTTTGTGGAGGAGTTCTATATTCCTTCCCATTACCGCAGCGTGATGCTGATCGCCATCGGGAAAGCAGCCGCTCCAGGCCGTCCGACGGTAAGATTGCCGCTAGAAGACGTTGCGTTCTGGAATGAAATCTAAACAGGCATCAAAAAGAACGGAGGTCATTAACAGACCTCCGTTCTTTTTGGTTGTAGTCGAAACTTTTCTAGTCTAGAAATTTGCCCGATTATGCTTGGAATTACACATCGAGATTCTCGTTGGAAGGCCTTACAGCCCCATGCAGGAATAAATCAACGATGTCAACAGCCATATCACGGGAGCTGGCATAACCGCTTCGGGTGTCTTCACGATTGCCCAGCATCAGCATGGCCGAGAAAGCCTGTGCCATTAGCAAGGCGTTGCCTTCCCGAAGTTCGCCGGATTGCATGGCTTGATGAATCTGTTGGGCAAGGACTTCATGAATCCGCTGTTCCGCCTCACGGATAGCGGCCATTTGCTCCTTAGACAAGAAAGGCTCCGCTTCCCGCATCATGGTCTCCATTTCGGCATGAGGCTTGGCAATCTTCGCTTCGGCTACCCGGATCAATCCAGCCTCTAGGGTATCGGCTTCCTGCAAAAAGCGATGTGTAGAAGCATAAGCTTTATCTAGAATCGTGGTTACCGCTATTTTAAACAGCTCGGGTTTACTTGTGAAATGATAATAGATGGAAGCCTTGGTCACTTGGCAAGCCTTCGCGATCTGCTGCAACGATACGGACTCGTAGCCATTCTCCATGAACAATTTGGAGGCGGTCCAGAGGATCGTTTCCTGGATGGGAATCTGATCGGCAGCTGCTTTGGGACGTCCGGGATTTCGGGGGTTACGTATTTTTGTCATGATGACCTCCTGTGTATAGTGTAAGACATGAGGGGCGCATTTTCAAAATAAATATTGAATATTAACCGACCGGTATATATAATTAATTTGCAATGTTGCATCGAAAGGTTTACGAAGGAAGAACCATGATGAAGTACAAAGACTACGTAGGAATGGAGAGGATCTGCATATGCACGGATCAGGACCGAATTACGGAAAATGGGTAGCGGGAAAGCGAAGCAAATGGGTCACGCTCTGTGTATGGATACTCATCGCGCTGGCGTTGAATTTGCTATGGCCGGCTGTTGGAGATAAAGAGGATAACAATGCAGCCAATCTGAAGGAGGATGTTCCGTCCGTCGTAGCGGAAGCGATGGCCGACAAGGAATTTCCGAGCAACGGCGGCGTGCCGGCTCTCGTCGTATGGCATAAAGAAAGCGGATTAAACGAAGAGGATCTGACCAAGCTGCAGGAATTGACGGCAAGCCTTGAGTCCGATCCGCTCCCGTATCAGACGTTCGTCGTTCCTTTCCATCAGCTGCCTCCGCAAGCCTTAAGCGCCCAGTTATCAGAGGATCGGAGCACGCTGGTGATGCCTGTATTTTTTGAAGAAGATCAGGAGACGGACCAGCTTAAGGAAGGAACGGCCGAGCTGGAGAAGCGGTCGAAACAATTGCTGGGCAGCAATCCGTTTCAGGCTGCCGTTCAGAGCGGAGACGGAATCAGCGCTCGCGTAACGGGACCGGTGGGAATATCTATTGATGCAACCGGATTGTTTGAGGATGCCGACGTATCGCTCATGATTGCAACCGTGCTTCTTGTTCTGATATTGCTGCTGTTGATTTACCGTTCACCGATTCTGGCCCTGATTCCTTTGGTTGCGGTCGGCTTTGCGTATATGGTAACAAGCCCGATTCTCGGGTTTATGGCGGATCAAGGCTGGATCACGGTGGATTCCCAGTCCATCGCCATTATGACCGTGCTGCTCTTTGGAGCCGGAACGGATTATTGTTTGTTCCTGATCTCGAGATTCCGCCAGCTGTTATGGCACGAGCCCGATAAACGCATGGCCTTGTTTCAGGCGATTACCAGCTCATCAGGCGCTATTGCGATGAGCGGCTTCACGGTTGTATTGTCTCTGTTCGCGCTGCTGCTGGCTCAGTACGGGGCATATCAACGTTTTGCCGTGCCTTTCAGTTTGTCGATTCTCATCATGTTTATAGCCAGTCTGACATTGGTGCCCGCATTGTTGGCTATTTTCGGCAGAGGTTCGTTCTATCCTTTCATTCCGAGAACCCCGGAGATGCAAGCGGAACGCGCCCGGAAAAAAGGAAAGCCGGTTCCTGCCCCTCACAAGGAGAAGGAGAGCCGGATCGGCCGCTTGGTGACAACGAAGCCTTGGACCGTCGTTTTGGCAGCATTGGTATTACTGGGTGGACTCGCGACGTTCTCGTCCCAAATCAAGTTCACTTACGATCTCTTATCCTCTTTCCCTGAGGATGTACCTTCGCGTGAAGGATTCGCCGTCATCGGCGAGCAGTTCTCGGAAGGAGAGCTTGCGCCGGTTCGCGTGATGGTGGACAGCGGGGGGCAAGCTTTGGACCTCGAGGAGCGGCTGAAAGCGCTGGATTACGTGGATCGCGTATCCGAGCCGCAGAATGGGGCCGAGAATAACGATATCATCGGTTATGAAATCGAGCTGTCCATGAATCCTTACTCCATGGAAGCAATGCAGCACATTCCGGATCTTCGGGAGATCGCGGAGGCTTCACTGGAGAAGGCAGGTGTCGGCAATCCGGCCGAAGCCGTGTGGATCTCCGGTCAAACGGCTACCCAGTACGACACCGAGATCGCTGGCGAGCATGATGCCAAATTGATCATCCCCGTCGTTATCGGTTTGATTACGTTGCTCTTATTGGTGTATTTGAGATCCGTTGTAGCTACCGTTTATCTGATTGCAACCGTCATTTTGTCTTACTTCTCGGCCCTCGGGCTTGGCTGGATCATCATTCATTACGGCCTGGGCGCCGAAGCCATCCAGGGAGCGATTCCGTTGTATTCGTTTGTGTTCCTGGTTGCGTTAGGCGAGGATTACAACATCTTCATGATCTCGAGCATATGGCAAAAGCGGAAGCAAATGCCGCTGAAGCAAGCGATCAAAGAAGGCGTTGGAGAGACCAGCTCGGTGATCACCTCGGCCGGCTTGATCCTGGCAGGAACCTTTGCCGTACTGGCCACGCTTCCGATTCAAGTGCTGGTACAGTTTGGGATCATCACGGCCATCGGGGTTATGCTGGATACGTTCATCGTGAGACCTTTCCTGGTACCCGCAATCACGACGCTGTTGGGCAAGTGGGCGTTCTGGCCGGGCAAAGCCCATATGGCGGCTGAGGAAAAGCCAGCTTTGAACGTTGAGAACAAAGCATAAACATTAGCAGCCTGTGACACCCGCCTCATCTTTAGACTATTTATAAGATGAGGCGGGTGTTGCATTTTGACCAGTGCGGATGGCGTCTGGTAAGATAAGGTAGGAAACGCGGATAAAACTCAGAGGGATGTGCCCCATGACAACGATACAACAAGCCATTGAACTTCGTGCCGAAGGCAAACCGGAGGAAGCGAAAAAAATTCTCCTTGAGCTGCTGCCCCAATCCCCGGATGATCCGGATATCCATTATCAGCTGGCCTGGGTGCATGATATGATGGGCCTTGAGAGCGAAGCGGTTCCTTATTACGAGAAGGCGATCTCTTTAGGGCTGAAGGATCCCGAACGGTGCGGCGCCTTGCTTGGACTTGGAAGCACATACCGCACATTGGGGATGTACGGCAAATCCAAGGAGACATTCGAGCAGGGACTGCGGGATTACCCCGGGGCGCGGGAGTTCAGGGTGTTCTACGCGATGACCTTGTACAATTTGCGACAGTATGACAAGGCGATGGAACTGCTGCTTAGAGAATTAAGCGAAACCAGTAATGACGAGGGGACCAGGAGCTATCAGAGAGCCATTGCTTTTTATTCTGATAAGCTTGATCAGGTTTGTAAATAAACGTTATCGGCATCACTTTATTATTCTTGTTAGACGAACGATTCGTTCGAGTCTATGAAAAAACAATGTTATGCATCCAGCCCAAAGACGGACTATCATGAAATTGATCCTATCGTCACTTGCTTAACTGAATTTTAGATTGCTTTCATCTCTCACTAAGGTTCGGACCTTATACTAAGTATGTCACTACAAGTGATGGAAGGAGCAACGACGATGAACAAGAAAAACAAAATGAGTATGTGGTCGATCGGATTGGGAAGTGCTTTTTTGATGATGATGTTAGCCAACCATGATAACGTTCATGATGGTCAAGCCCGAACCGGTATCGCTTCGAATGGAGTCAGATCCAACGTAGCCATTCAATCTGTCGACAAGAACGCAGCCGTAACAACCATGCCTGAGAAGCAGGAAATAACCCCTGAAATGATCAATCAATTCTTGAAAATAGTTGCAGAGACATAAGAAATCTTGATATTCCTATACGTAATCTGTTAGAAGACCAGCTCCCATGCCGAGGGGCTGGTCTTCTTGGCGTGATCCAGGTGTAGGGCTTAGGTATTTCTAGATGCTGGCGCGTCCCGTAACTATTCCTTGTAATTTTTTTGAGAAACGGGAACCCACGTTCTTGTCATATCTTACCATGGAGCTTATTATTATCAATAGGGTTAACCGAAGCGGAGGGATTATAAACGAAATGCAAAGCGAACACACGTTAAACAGCAAGCGAAGGACCACGGGGATTGGGATGTATCGGGAGATGCTCGTCAGGTACGTATTCCCCCATAAGAAGCTTCTGGCAGCCCTGACGGTGCTGCTGTTATTTTCCATTGGGCTCCAATTGATCAATCCGCAGATCATCCGGTATTTCATCGATACGGCTCAAGGAGAGGGAAGCCTGACCTCCCTTTATTATGCGGCAGGATTTTTTATTCTCTTTTCATTGCTTCAACAAGGCGTTTCCATAGCGGCTGCTTATTATAGCGAGAACCTGGGCTGGACGACCACCAACAAGCTTCGTGCCGAGTTGGCGGAGCACTGCCTGTCGCTGGATATGAGCTTTCACAAAACCCAAACCTCCGGATCTCTAATTGAACGGGTGGATGGCGATGTGAATGCGCTCGCCAATTTCTTCTCCAGTTTCATTATCCATCTGTTCGGCAATCTGATCCTCATGATCGGGATCCTGGCTTTGCTGTATCGGGAGAACTTCTGGATCGGCCTTGTCATGACGGTGTTTGTGGTCGGCAGCATTTACGTCATTCAACATATCCGGCGATTTGCGATACCGATCTGGAAGCGGTGGCGCGAGCTGAATGCGGATTTCTACGGTTTCATCGGGGAACACCTTGAAGGAACCGAGGATACGCGTGCCAACGGGGCGGCCGGATATGTCATGAACCGATTTTATGAGATGGCCAGGCGGATGCTGCCGGTTCGCGTTCGTGCGTTCATCGGATTTTTCTTGATGTGGAGCACCACGATATTGGTGTTTGCGCTTGGCAATGCAGCGGCTTTTATCGTGTGCGCCATACTGTGGAAGAACGGACAGGGCGGCTTGACGATCGGCTCCATCTATCTCGTGTTTTATTATACGGAGCTGCTGGCCAAGCCTATTGAGAAGATTCGTACCCAATTGGAGGATTTGCAAAAAGCGGATGCCAGCTTGATGCGGGTCCGCGACCTGCTTGCAACCGAGCCCAGGATCAAAGACGGCCCTGGCGCGCCGCTTCCGTCAGGCCCATTGTCGGTGGAATTCCGGAACCTTAACTTCGCTTACGAAGAGGGCGGGCAGGCTACGCTTGAAAATCTACAGCTGCGCCTTGAGCCGGGCCAGACTCTTGGGCTGCTCGGCCGTACAGGCAGCGGCAAAACGACGATCGCACGCCTGCTGCTACGCTTCTATGATCCACAGGAGGGAAGCATCGAGCTGGCGGGAACCGATATTCGAGGCTGCAAGCTCCATGAACTAAGGCGGAAGGTCGCCATGGTCACGCAGAATATTGAGATTCTTGAGGGAACCGTCCGTGATAATCTGACCTTGTTTGATGAAGGCATAGCCGATACCCGCATTATATCCGTGTTAGAAGAGCTTGGACTAGGGGATTGGTACGGCTCGCTTCCCGAAGGGCTGGATACCAATCTGGCTTCTGGAGGCGGAAGCCTGTCTGCGGGCGAGGCCCAGCTGCTGGCGTTTGCACGCGTATTTTTGACGGATCCGGGTCTTGTCATTCTTGATGAGGCTTCCTCCCGGCTTGATCCGTTAACGGAATACCGGATCGAAGCAGCCATTTCGCGTCTGCTGCAGGAGAAGACCTGCATTATAATTGCCCATCGTCTGGCTACGGTTCAGCGCGCCGACTGGATTCTCATACTGGAGAACGGAAGAATGCTCGAAAGCGGCCGCAGGGAAGAGCTGGCCTCAGATCCGCAATCGCGGTTCAGCCGCATGCTTGCCGTTGGAATGGAGGAGGTGCTGGCATGAAAACTAGGCATTTTTTCTGGCGGTTGATTATGTACCGCCCGGGGTTGTACCTCATCAACCTGTTCGCGTGGTCCCTTATCCATATGGCCCCGCTTGTGCCCGGACTGTTAACCAAGGCCTTCTTCGACCATTTGGAAGGCACTTATTCTTTTCCTTACGGCGTTTGGGCGATTGCGGTGCTGCTTATCGGCGCTGCCTTGGCACGGATTGCGCTGATCTTCGGCGGCTTTATGACAGACGTGCATTTCCGCTTCCGCATCAGCACCTTGCTCCGCCGCAATATGCTGTCGCATGTCATGAAGGAGCCCGGCGCGCGAGCGATCCCTTGCTCGCCCGGAGAAGCCATCAGCAATTTCCGGGATGACGTGGATCAGGCCGAAGAAGCGACGAGCTGGTCAGTAGATACATTAGGGCTTGTCGGTTTCGTCATTGTCGCCAGCTGGATTCTCATATCCATCGATCTGCAGCTAACGATTCTCGTGTTCGTTCCTTTGATTCTGGTGGTGACCGCAGCCCAGATCGCAACCGCGCGCATCCAGAAATACAGGGCGGCAAGCCGGGAATCGACCGCCAAGGTAACCGGGGCGATCAGCGAAATGTTTGCCAACGTGCAGGCGATCCAGGTCGCAGGAGCGGAGAAACGCGTGGTGGAGCGTTTCGTAAGTCTGAGCGAGAAACGGCGCCAATCCATGGTGAAGGATAAACTTCTGACGGAAACTTTGTCCTCCGTATTCACGAACTCCGTTAACCTCGGTACCGGCCTGATCCTCGTGCTCGCAAGCCTTAAGATGCGAAACGGCGATTTTACCGTCGGGGATTTGTCCCTCTTTGTATATTATTTAACATTTGTTACCCAGCTCATATCGAACGTCGGCAATTTCATGACGTATTACAAGCAGATGGGCGTCAGCTTTCAGCGCATCAAATCCATGCTGCAAGGAGCACCGGCTTCTCTGCTTACCGCAGCCCATTACATTGGTATCGGCAAGGTTAAGAGCAAGCGAACCCATGAAGAGAATTCCGGTCATCATGCCGCAGGATATGGGCAACCGCATGGGGCATCCAATCACGCTGCCGGCGCTCCGATCGAAGACGGGATGGAAACGGCATATATCGAGGCACCTCCGCTCTCGCTGCTGGAAGCGCAAGGGCTGTCGTACCAGTATCCCGAAACCGGACGGGGCATTTCGAATATCAATCTGAGACTCGCGCGCGGTACCTTTACGGTCGTAACCGGGATGATAGGCAGCGGAAAAACGACGCTGGTTCGCACATTGCTGGGCTTGCTGCCAGCCGAAAAGGGCGAAATCCGATGGAACGGCGAAAGGGTAACGGAGCCGGCTGATTTCTTCATACCGCCGCAAAGTGCTTATACTGCGCAGATCCCAAGGCTGTACAGCGACAAACTTCGCAACAACATTCTGTTGGGTATATCCGAGCAGCCGGGCAGTCTGGAACGCGCGCTTCATGCGGCCGTAATGGAAGAAGATATCAAACATCTGCAAAATGGGTTGGAGACGATGGTGGGTCCGCGCGGAGTCAAGCTGTCCGGCGGTCAAGCACAGCGGACAGCCGCGGCAAGAATGTTGGTACGGGATGCGGAACTCTACGTATTCGACGATTTATCCAGTGCATTGGATGTTGAGACGGAGCGCAAGTTATGGGAGAGGCTGTTCAGCGAGCGCGGAGGTGCGACTTGTCTTGTGGTATCGCATCGGAAGGCTGCGCTTAACCATGCTGACCATATCATCGTGTTGAACGGCGGTGAGATTGAGGCCGAGGGCACGGCGGAGCAGCTGCTGGCTTCCAGCGAAAGCTTCCGACAGCTATGGTACGGCGAAGAAACAGGATAATTAGGCGGGAACAAATGTTCAACGCGAAGAAGACTTGATTAAATCAACGTCACCTTAGACAGAGGAGTGAGGGCCCATGCCAATCGCAGAACAAATCCAGCTTGTTGTCCGCACGGCAGAACATCTGCCCGTCTTGAAAGAATTCGAGCTACCGGAGGACCAAGTCCAATTCACCTCTCATCCGAAAGAAGTTTTAAACCTAGGGGAAGGTCAGTTTCCCATCGTCATTTTAGCTGATGGTCATCCTGTCGGTTTCTTTATCCTGCATGCTACGGAGCGCGTCAAGGAATATACAAGTCATTCTCATGCGATGCTGTTGACTGCTTTATCCATTGATCATCGACAGCAGCGTAAAGGTTACGCCAAACGAGGGATGCTTGCGCTGCCAGCGTTCATTAGGAGAGAATTTCCTTCCTGCAATGAGGTGGTGCTGGTCGTGAATCATAAGAATGTACCGGCTCAGCAGCTGTATGCAAGTGTTGGTTTCAAAGATACAGGCAGAAGAAGAATGGGGCCGATCGGAGAGCAATGGGTGATGAATCTAACCATCTGATATAACAGCAGCTTTCTAAAGTGAAAAACATGCTGCCATCTTCGTCAACGTTGGAATTGGTGCTTAAGTTCATTCTATGATCCGATCATCATATAAGAGCAATGCCGCAAAGATCCTATGTCTTTGCGGCATTGCTTATCTAACCTGATTTATGCTTCGCCAGGTCGCTTCCAATTGCGAAGCGATATATTCGAGAATCGGTTTACTGTAGAAATATCCGCTGTGCGACAACGGATTCCAGCTTGTCAGCCAGTTACCCACGTTAACGGATATGTCTTGGCGTACCGTGCGGTCATACTCTTCGTTAATGCTTTTGAGGGGGTAAGCAAGGATATCGTCCTTATCATAGAAATTGACCCATTCACCCAGCAGATGTTCATAATAGAGCTTCAGCTGAGCTGAAGGAACCACGATCGGCTTGTCAAAGTCACGATAACGCATGCTCCACAGCGGCAAAGTGGTTCCGAGCGAATAGAACAAGGTCAGAAGTTCTCCTCGCTCCAGCGGTGCTTCGGGATTAACGACCAGACGATGCCCGCGGGAGGAAAATTGCAGATCGTAGAAAAAATTGCTGGCGATCACGGACCCCAAGCTATGGGAGATTACGCATAACGGAGCACGGGGGCCGGCTGACAGGGCAAGGCGGTGCAGCGCCTCGCTGATCGTCCGATGAATGGCCTCGTAGTTCTGATCTTCGGATTCCACGGGCTGATAAGCCACGGCATCCGCCAGATTGTTGATTACGTACTGCCGGAGGTGCTGATAACGTAAACGGTAAGGTTTAATGCTGCTGCCGATTAATTCATCCTCGCGTGCCGCAAAAACATCGGCCCAATGCACGGCCTCCATGGCCAACTGCTCATGCGGGATGCCGGAGGTCCGGGAGAAGGTGTCCCTCAAGTTTTTCATGAATTTATCCGCATAACTTTTCTTTTGTGTTCCCAATCCGTGTACAATGATCACTGCAATTTTTTGCGTCATCCAACTGCAGCCCCCTTCATCGGAAATGGAATGAATGGATATCTTTTACTCTTTATAAGCGATTAGCACTTGAATTGTAAATAGGTTATTACAGCACGAGAGAATCCGGTGATTATTCGTAGCTCTATTGAGTCATTCCGCTCATGAACGATTTTGGTTACAATGAAGGGATAACCAATGGTAACATGGTAGGAAGAAAGGCGGGGTCATTACATCACTTTTATATTGAAATAGGAGGCAGGGTATGTCTTATAAACAAATGAAATGGTTGATACTCATCATTCCAACCTTGACGATTGGCATATGGGAATATGTTCGCCATGAGTTCCTGCTGCCTTATATATCGATGGATCTTGGCAATCTGCTGGCACCCGTCATCGTTTTTTTGGTTTCCATACTGTTCCTTACCCAGTTATTTTCGTTGATTGAACGGAATCAAGAGGAGTTGAACCGATCGAGGGCATTGCAAGCAGCCATGCATGAACGGGAGAAGATCGGCCGGGAGCTCCATGACGGAATCGCCCAATCCTTGTTCCTGCTGAACGCCCAGATCGACCGAATCGAGAAGTCAGGCCGTACGGGGGACATTCCGTATCAGGAAATCAAGGAAAGCGTTCATCGTACCAACACCTACGTAAGAGAGGCTATTGCGAATCTCCGCTACCCGGCAGATCCGCAAGCCATTCCGTGGATGCACAGCATGAGCAGCCTGATCGAGGAAATCAAGCAGGAGACGGACCTGCATTTCGACATCAAGTGGGGAATTCCGGACGCCATGCTGTCAGCCAAAGAAAAGGTGGAGCTGCTGGCTTCGATCAGGGAATCTTTATTGAATATCCATAAGCACGCCGAGGCAAAACACGTCAAGATTACCGCGAATACAACGGATTCGGGCTGGCATTGCACTGTCACCGACGATGGAAAAGGCTTTGATCTGGACAAGCCGCTCGGCAGCAACCGGTATGGTATCAAAATCATGAAGGATCGGGCGGAGGCCATGGGCTGGAAGTTCAAGATGGAAAGGCGGCACGACCAGACGATTATCAACATCAGGAAGGAGAGCACAGCATGAACAGTCAACCTTTTCGCGTGTTAATCATCGATGAGAGCGATCTGGCAAGAGAAGGAATTCGCACCATTTTGAGCAGCGATCCGACCTTTGAAGTCGTGGCGGAAGGGCAAAGCGGTGAGGATGCCCTGGAACTGACCGAAATATGGATGCCCGATATCATCTTGATGGATATTCAGATGCCCGGCATGGGCGGTTTGGAAGCGACCAAGCGGGTGAAGGACAAGTTCCCTTACGTTAAGATCGTTATGGTCACGGTATCCGACGACATCGCCCATTTGTTTGATGCCCTGAAGCGTGGAGCCCAGGGGTATTTGTTAAAGAACTTGAATCCCGAATCATGGCACGAGTACCTGAAAGCCATTGCGGTGGACGAAGCACCGGTGAGCAGGGAACTCGCGTTCCGCATACTAAAGGAATTTTCGCAATACGACAAGCCGGACCCGAGCAAAAGCCCCTTAACGGCGCGGGAAAAGGAAATTCTGGGACTCGTCGCCGAGGGATTGTCCAACCGCGATATTTCGAGCGACCTTTGCATTTCCGAAAATACGGTCAAGAACCATTTGAAGAACATTTTGCAAAAGCTGCATTTGGAAAATCGGGTACAGCTGACCCGTTATGCCTTCGAACAAGGCTGGATGGGGAAGAGACTGCGATAACAAAGGTACTGATCGTCCGAAAAGGATGTCGGCGAAGAATGAATTAAGGCAAAACAGGCATCCGTGCGCCAGGGGCGCTCATTTCTGCTTCACCAGAAAGATCCCGAGCGCAATAATGCCGATCCCCGCCCAGTTTTTCCAGGTGGGAACCTCCTTCAGGAACAAGTAAGCCACGCCCAACGATATCAGGATCTCCAGACATTTGGAGAAGATCAACGTGTACCCCAGCTGATCGGTGGCTTTGTAACCAAAGCGGATCCCGTACCCGATGCACATATTGGCAATGACAAAGAGCGGAAGCATCCACAACTGAAACTGCAGGGTAGGCCAGAACAGATGCTGGATATGCTTGGTTTGGTACGAGAAGACCAGATTGATGATCGACAGTCCGCCGAAGAGCAAACCGACACTGTAGATATAAAACATATAGCCCTCCTGTAACGATGGTCTTTGTAGTACGCCATTAATGTTTCCCTGCGACAACTTTCTTATCCATGGACAATTTGCAAGGATCCTCTCAACAATATTCTGATTGCTCAAAATCAGCAGGATGCTTCTTATAGGTGCGCGGCAAAAAAAGGATGACTCCCTTTCGCTGGGAGCCATCCTTTTCAGTATTAATGCGGGATGTTCATTTCTTGCAGGCGAATCTTCATCCACAACCAAACCATTCATCGGCTTCATTAGTGAACTTGGTGAAGTCTGCTGTACGCACCGCCGGAGTGAATCAATTCCTGATGCGTGCCTTGCTCGGCAATGCCTTCCGAATTGACGACGATAATTCGGTCCGCGCTCTGAATGGTGGTCAGTCGGTGAGCGATCACTAGCGTTGTTCTGCCGACGGACAGCTCAGCCAGGGACTTTTGGATTTGCGCTTCCGTCTCCGTGTCCAGTGCCGAGGTAGCTTCATCCAGAATCAAGATCGGCGGATTCTTCAGGAACATTCTCGCAATGGACAGACGCTGCTTCTGGCCGCCGGACAGCTTAACCCCGCGTTCCCCGATGACCGTCTCCATGCCGTCCGGCAGGCTTCGGATCAGTTCATCCAACGAAGCGCGCCGTGCGGCTTCCCAGATTTGATGGTCGGTTGCATTCAAGTCGCCGTAGGCGATATTGTCACGGATCGTGCCGGAGAACAGGAACACGTCCTGCTGCACGATACCGATATGCTTGCGCAGGTTTTGCAATTTGATATTCCGGATGTCGATCCCGTCCACCGTGATCGAGCCCTGATCCACGTCATAGAAACGGGGGAGTAGGCTGCAGATCGTGGTCTTTCCGGCACCGGACGGCCCAACGAATGCAACCGTTTCTCCGGCACGGATCGTCAGGTGAATGTTATTCAGTATCGTTCGGGAAGGCTCGTACCCGAAGGTGACGCCTTCGAAGCGGATATCTCCCCGTACCGATGAAAGGGATACGGCATCAGGCACATCGGCGATTTCCGGCTCGGTATCCATGATTTCCAGGTAGCGTTTAAAGCCGGCAATGCCTTTGGGATAACTCTCAATAACCGCGTTGATCTTCTCGATCGGACGGAAGAAGATGTTGGAGAGCAGCAGGAATGCCATGAATTCGCCCATCTCGATTTTGCCTTGAATGAAGAACCATGCGCCGCAGATCATCACGAATACCGTGATCAAACGCATCAGCATATAGCTGACGGACGTGCTTTTTGCCATCGTTTTATAAGCCAGCAGCTTGGTGGCGCGGAACTGCTTGTTCTCTTCCTGAAACAGCTTATTCTCATGCTCTTCGTTCGCAAACGATTGAACCACGCGGATGCCGCCGACATTGTCTTCGATGCGGGCATTGAAATTGCCCACGTTTCGGAACAATTGACGATAGGTCGTGGTCATTCTGCCGCCGAACTTAATGATCAGCCATGCCATCAGCGGCACGATAATAAAGGTCAGCAGCGCAAGCTCCAGGTTGATGTAGGCCATCAAGGAGAAGGAACCGAGCAGCGTCATGACGGCGATGAACACGTCTTCCGGGCCATGGTGGGCCACTTCGCCGACGTCGTTAAGATCGTTCGTGATACGGCCCATCAGGTGGCCAGTTTTGTTGTTATCAAAGAAGCGGAAGGACAACTTCTGAATGTGGGAGAACATTTTCTCCCGCATGTCCGTCTCGATGTTGATGCCGAGCATATGACCCCAGTACGTCACGATATACTGCAGCGCGGTATTCAGCGCATAGATGGACAGAAGGACGATACAGGCAATCAGGATAAGCGGCCAATCCTGGCTGGGCAGCAGCTCGTCGATGAATTTGCTGACGGCAAGCGGGAAAGCAAGCTCCAGCAGTCCCGCAATGACGGCGCACGTAAAATCCAGTACAAAAAGTCCCTTATAGGGCCGATAGTATGAAAAAAACTTTCTAATCAAAAATCATCACGCTCCAAGTCCTACCTCTGTCATGGTTATTGGTTTATCAATGGCCTGGGCCATTATTGCTGGCCGTCCTGAGACTGCCTCGTATCATACAATTCAAAAGCCTGAATGTACTCCTGAATGATCTGGTCCACCGCTTTCAGCTCTCCGCTGACCACGTCCCGAATAGCTTGCAGGTCCGGATCATTGACCTGTTTCTTCAGGGTCTCCCGTTTCACAACCAGGTTGTCCAGAAAAGAGAGCGCACGTCCCCGGCGGAACGTTTGCGCCATCTTCCCGCCTTCCCTGCCGCCATGCCCTTCCTCGCGCCGTCTTCCGTGGCGTCCGCCTTGCCGGTGGCTGTCCCGGTCGCGATGCTCCGACCGGCTCTGGCCCGGCATAGGTGGTTCCTCTTGCCGCATGTAACCAACCTCCTTCAACCTCAAATGTATACGTTTGTATACCAATACTCGTGATTGTATACGTTTGTATACGGTTCGTCAATCCATTTTAGCGAAAAGGTTGGAAAATGAAGGAGATCGAAAGAAGATATGCTATGATGAGAGTTAGCCGCCCGGTCGATCAGGATGTTTGATTACGCACACCGGGAACGGGATGAACATGGGAAGGGAGCTGTACATAATGAATGATCATAATCATGAGTACTGGATGCATCAGGCGATTGCAGAAGCCCATCGAAACGTTCAACATGTGGAAGGAGGTCCGTTTGGGGCGATTGTGGTTAAGGATGGCCAAGTGATCGGCAGGGGCCGTAATTTGGTTACTGCGTTGAACGACCCTACCGCTCATGCCGAGGTGCAAGCCATACGGGAAGCCTGCCTGCATTTAGAGGATTTTCAATTGAAAGGTTGCACGATCTATACCAGCTGCGAACCCTGTCCGATGTGCCTGGGGGCTATCTACTGGTCAAGGCCCGATGCCGTTTATTATGCAAGCACGAAGCAGGATGCGGCCGAGATCGGGTTTGATGATCATTTCATATACGATGAAATCGCCATGCCGATGGATCAGCGTTCCATCCCCATGAAGCAGGTTCGGACAGCGGATTATTTGCTGCCATTCCAAGCGTGGAGCTCTGCGGAGCGAAAAATTGAATATTAATCGTAAAAACCGGGCTCCCTGCTAGGGGGAAGCCCGGTTTATTGTTATTTATCGATAGGGATACCGAAATAAGTATGAAGCGCTTCGGCATATTCCTGTGGATTTCCCGGTTTAAAGGTGTGGACGCCGCCGGACTTGTAGATTCTGAACTCGTCGTCATCCACGGTGTTTCTGCCTTCAGCGGTACGTATGGATACCCGGGCCGTTTTATTAAACGGTGAATCGGGGGCATGCTCGCACCAGAAGGAGGTGGTGATGAAATCTTTCGGTAGATTAGGTTCTTCCGTAAAAGAGAAGACCGGATCCCAGGCATCTTTTTTCCACTCCTCGAGCATCCAGCCATAAGCCTCGGTCTGAACCAGCCGGTAGGTTTCGTTCCCCTGGGTTTGTTCCAGGCCATCTACCAGCTCCAAAGGGTGGCGAGGTCCGGCGCCTCCCACTCCGACGTCGGCAATATATCGCTGGTCTTCGATATCCACCTGCAGGATATGGTGCCGCCGCTTAGCAGGCGTATCGGTCTCATCCCGCCAGAAGCGACCGAAGTAATGAGTGACCTTAAAGCCCAGTTCCTGCAGCAGCCAGCCAAACAACGCATTGAGCTCGAAGCAGTAGCCGCCGCGATGGCGGGTGACGATTTTATCGTAGAGATGGGGAATATCCAGGGACAGCGGAATTCGGTCAAGGATATCGAGATTTTCATAGGGGACGGTATGCACATGCTGCTCCTGCAGTCTGGCGAGCATATAAGCGCTGTTCACAATCGGGCCCGTATATCCTATACGATCAAGATACTGGTTAACATCCAGGCCATGTGTCGGGTTACTCATTCGATCACCGCATCTTTCGTAAATTGTCAGCTTGGTAGAAGTAAGCCGTATATAATTATATACTTTATATCATAAAATAGAGCTTTCTAATAGAGAAGGAGAAGGAGGCGAAGCGGGATATGACCATGGATATCCAGGCGCTCCGGTCAGCTGCAGGAACGATCACCCTCATTCCTGAGCATTATGAACTAGTTATGGAGGATAACACTCCTAAGGGGTTCGATGAAAAAGAGAGAACGTTTATCTGGGAGGACCCTCAATCCGAGAACAGCCGAATTGAAGTTTCATTAAGCCTGAAGACCGGTCAGCTGATAAGGCTTCAGATCGATCAAGAGCGTGATGATACGATATGGGGAAGCGCGATAGAGGCAGGACGCGCCATGGAGCAGGCAACCGACATAGCTAAAACCTTCATGATCCTGCGTCATCCGAATTATGCAGCGCTTACCTGGATTCGATCAGAGATCAAACGATACTATGTTGAGATTGAGTTTAGGGCCGAGGTCGGCGGAGTGCCGCTGCCGCGCTCCGGTTGTGTGATCAGGCTTGACGCCAATCTTAATATCGTGCTTTACAAGGCGGAAGAATTCCCGGGAATGGAGCTGCCGGTTTGGCCGGACAGGCTTGTTAGCGCGGAGGCTGCGAAGCAAAGGATCCTTCAGGATATGGAGATGCAGCCCATCATAACCACACTGTATCCCTCTATATATGACATGGAGGGGGAAGAGGATCAGCATCGGCTGGTGTATGAACCGATTCAGGGCCGTCGTAAGATCGATGCGGTTACGGGGGAACCCTTACATAACCTGCAGCATGATTTGCTGCCGCCGACTGTATCAATCACGCCTGCGGATCCCGGTAATTTAGATAACGCCTATACTGTTAAGCCTGTTCTCCCATCAAGGACCGGAACCGAACATTCAAGCCCAGATGAAGATTCAGATTTAATTCCATTCTGGGAGGCCCAGCTGGGCATTGATACGGAGCGGTATGTTCTGGATAAGCCCAGGGGAGACGATCAAAACCTGATTTTATTGTACTTTGATAAAAGCGATACGAACGAGGATGAAGCGGATCAATCGGCGACCGATCCGTTATCGGTGGACCGATATTTTGAACGGCGGTGGGGAAATACGCTTCGCAATCTTCAAGCAGCTTACATGATACATATCAATAAGGCCACAGGCAGCTTAGAGGCGTACCATTATAAACCTGAAAGCTCCGATGGAGAGACGGTGCTTTCTCGCGAGCAATGCTGGGAACGAGCAGAGCTGTTCTTGCAGAGATTTTTTCCGTCATACGCCAAGTATTTGCGGTTGGAAGTGAAATGGGATTGGGAAGCCGGGATAACGGACAGTGAGCAAGAGGGAGATGAGGGCGAAGCTGAGCCGCGGGATCGGGAATTCTTCCACTTGCCGCTATATATCGATCAATACCGGGTACGTCTGGAGCGTGTAAATATTTGCGTAAGCACGATTACGGGAGAAGTGCTTCTGTACCGCAGTGTGTCTCACGAGAAAATCCGTGAACTGGAGGCTTGCCAGTTTCAGGCTGCGGTTTCTGTCTCATCGGCGCTCGCACGATATGCGGAACAGCTGGATGTGTCGCTCAGGTGGCATATGGATGGTGATGACGGCACGGCACACTACCGGTTAATCTATGATCCCGTGCACAAGAGACGAGCCAAAACAGGAGTAAGCGTTTCAGAGTATCTTTTGGAATATATAGATGCCGTGAGCGGAGAACTGATATGGTCCAAATTGTGAGCCATTGAGCGATGCTGAATCGTTGGCATGGGTAGTACCAGGAATGACCGTAGGTTTATTGAGATAGATGCAAAGGGCCGGCCCAAGTCCCTAGGGTGCCAGAGCATCATATGAGGGCAAGTGGGGGCTGCTGCTGTATCTGAGATCCCACGGATGCATGAAATTATATTATGCAATTTAAAAAGGGTGTCCCTACAGCCGCTTGTGCGGTGAGGGACACCCTTTCTTATGAGATTAGAGAGCATGAAATTCAGAGACGTTCCACATCTAATCTTTAGCTTGCAAGAAAACAGCCGCTGTATGCGGTCTGGCTTCTCAGAAGGCATGTCGATAGCTGTTAAGCTATTATAACGGATCAACTCCTGCGCTATCCGCAGGTGCAGTTTAATACCGGTTTGCGCGCGGCCGTCGTTTCGTCGAGTCGCTTCACAACCGTGGTGTAAGGGGCGTTAATGACAACGTCAGGCGTAGACTCTGCTTCTTTTGCGATTTGGATCATCGTGTCGATGAAACCGTCCAGCGTTTCTTTGCTCTCCGTTTCGGTCGGCTCGATCATGATGCATTCCTCCACGTTGAGCGGGAAATAGATGGTTGGCGGATGATAGCCGAAATCGAGCAGCCGCTTGGCAACGTCCAGGGTTCGCACGCCGTACTCCTTCAGCTTTCTGCCGGACAGCACGAATTCGTGCTTGCATAGGCCCGGGTAGGCTACTTCGTAATAAGGAGCCAGACGATGCATCATGTAGTTCGCATTCAGCACGGCGAGCTCGGAGACGCGGCGAAGTCCTTCCGGTCCATAGGTGCGAATATACGCATAGGCACGAACCAGAATGCCGAAGTTGCCATAGAACGCCTTCACGCGGCCGATCGACTGGGGACGGTCGTAATCCCAGTAGAAGGTGCCGTCTTGGCGCTTGGACACGATCGGTTTCGGCAGGAACGGGATCAGCAGGCTTTTCACGCCGACAGGGCCTGCGCCGGGGCCGCCTCCGCCATGGGGTGTGCTCATCGTTTTGTGCAGGTTGAGATGGACCACGTCAAAGCCCATGTCGCCTGGCCGGGTAATTCCCATGATGGCGTTGGAATTGGCTCCGTCATAATACAGCAGACCGCCGGCGTCGTGCACGATTTCCGCAATTTCCACGATCTGCTCCTCGAACAGGCCAAGCGTACTCGGGTTCGTCAGCATAAGGGCCGCCGTATCCTCACCAACGACGGCGCGGAGGGCATCCAGATCCACCATGCCCCGTTCATTGGATTTAATCGTGATCGTGTCGTAACCGGCTACCGTTGCGCTGGCCGGGTTCGTGCCGTGAGAGGAGTCGGGTACGATGACCTTGGTGCGTTTCTCGCCGCGGCTCTCATGGTAGGCGCGAATCAGCATCAGCCCCGTCCATTCGCCATGGGCACCCGCAGCAGGCTGCAGCGTTACTTGATCCATGCCGGTCAATGCGGCTAGGTCGTTCTGCAGGGTATACAGCAGCTCTAATGCGCCTTGAATGCTTTCCTCAGGCTGGTACGGATGAATCTTGGCAAAACCGGCAAAACGGGCAACGTCCTCGTTGATCTTCGGGTTGTATTTCATCGTGCATGAGCCGAGCGGATAGAAACCGTTATCGATGCCGAAATTCCGTCGCGACAGCTCGGTATAATGACGGATGACATCCACCTCATAAACCTCCGGCAGTTCGGCCGGTTTGCTGCGCAGCAGGCTCTCCGGTATGAATGAAGCGGCGTCGGTTTCCGGTACGTCGCATTCGGGCAGGGAATAGGCGACGCGGCCGGGCTTGCTGAGTTCAAATATCAAGGCTTTTTCCGGTTTCATACAATCGCCTCCAATTCACCAATAAACTGGTCGATTTCGTCCTTCGTCCGCCGTTCGGTCACGGCGATCAGCATGCATCCATGAAGCTCAGGGTACGAAGAGCCAAGATCGTAACCGCCGATATAACCGGCCTCCAGCAGCTTCGAGTTGACCTCCTTCACGTTCGTTCCCTCAGGCAGCTTCACTACGAATTCATTGAAGAACGGAGAGCTGAATGGGAGGGATAGGGAGCCCTTGGCGACAAGGTCGGCAGCGTAATGGGATTTGCGCACATTCAGAAGCGCTGCCTCCTGCATGCCGGCTTTACCCAGCGTAGACATATAAACGGAGGCACACAGCGCGAGCAGCGCTTGGTTCGAGCAGATGTTCGACGTTGCTTTTTCCCTGCGAATATGTTGTTCCCGTGCCTGCAGCGTCAGCACAAAGCCGCGCTTACCGTCCTTATCGACGGTTTGGCCCACGATCCGGCCGGGAATGCGGCGCATCAGCGGTTCGGATACCGCAAAGAATCCGCAGGTCGGCCCGCCGAGAGAGGCGGGAATGCCGAGCGGCTGGGCATCGCCGACAACGATGTCGGCCCCAAGCACGCCAGGGGATTCGAGCAGCCCGAGCGACAGCGGGTTTACGCTCAGCACGAGCAATGCTTTTTGATCATGAACCAAGGGTTCGATCGATCTCACGTCCTCAATGCAGCCGAAGAAGTTCGGCGATTGCAGAAGCACGGCTGCCGTGTCATCCGTAACGGCAGCGGCGAGCGCATCCGGGTCGGTAACGCCGTTAACGATGCCGACTTCAACGACTTCCAGATCGAGACCGTGAGCCGAAGTCAGAACGATCTCCCGGGCTTCCGGGTGAACGGCTCGGGAAATAACGATTTTCTTTCGTTTGGTCGCCCCGCTGGCAAGCGCCGCTGCCTCAGCCAGTGCCGTTGAACCGTCATACATGCTGGCATTGGCTACTTTCATGCCGGTCAATTCACAGATATAAGATTGAAATTCAAAGATCGCTTGCAGCTCGCCTTGGCTGATCTCCGGTTGGTAGGGCGTGTACGCCGTGTAAAATTCGGAGCGGGAAATCACATGATTGAGGACGACGGGAATGTGGTGGTCATACAATCCGGCTCCGAGAAAGCTGGTATACCGGTCGAAATCGGCATTGCGATCCGCCAAGCGGCGCATATGCTTCAGCAGCTCTGGCTCGCCCAGCCGTTTCGACATCGGGAGGACGCCGTTGTATCGGACGGATTTAGGGATATCGGCAAACAGGTCTTCGATGGTCTCCGCTCCGACGGCGGCAAGCATGTCGGCCTGATCTTGATCTGTCATAGGCAAGTAACGATGCTTCATGATAAGGCAGCTCCTCTTTTATAGAATGGTGTCTTAACCACTTTGGCTTTTAATTTCTTACCGCGAATCTCGACCCATACCTCGGAATCCAAGCTTGCATAAGGGGTTTCGATCAAGGCCAATCCGAGATTTCGCTTAAGCGAGGGAGATTGAGTACCGCTGGTCACTTCACCGATCGGTTCACCATTACCGTTGAATACAGGGTAATGGGACCGCGGGATACCGCGATCAATAAGCTCAATGCCAACCAGCTTACGCGGCACACCGTCTTGTTTCTGCTGTTGAAGCGCTTCCCGTCCGATGAAATCGCCGCTGTCCAGCTTCACGAAATAACCGAGGCTGGCTTCAAGGGGTGAGATCGTGCTCGAAAGCTCCTGTCCGTACAATGGCAGTTTCGCCTCGAAGCGGAGCGTATCGCGCGCACCAAGTCCGGCCGGAATGAGTCCATGGTCTTCCCCCGCGGTTAACAGGCCTCTCCAGATATCCGGCGCATCGCCGGCGGAGCAATAAATTTCAAAGCCGTCTTCACCGGTATAACCGGTCCGTGAGAGCAAGGCGGCATGGCCGCATACTTGCGCGTTCTGAATAAAATGGAAAGAGGGGAGATCGCCGAGCGTCTCCGAGGTTGCCTTCGACAAGATGTTCTCGGCGGCAGGTCCTTGGAGTGCAATCAGTGCCGTCTCCGCGGATACGTTCCGGATGGCGACATCACCTGTGACGTGTTCATGAAGCCACTGAAGATCCTTATCGATGTTGGATGCGTTCACAACCAGCATGAATCGATCCGACGACAGTTTATAGACTAGCAGGTCATCGACCGTACCGCCGTTGTCATTACACATTAGCGTATACTGGGCCTGACCGACCGTAATTCGGGTGACGTCATTCGTGGTCATGCTCTGGATGAAACCTTCGGCGTCTTGTCCGCTGATCATAAATTCACCCATGTGGGAGACGTCGAACAGGCCGGCGTGCTTGCGTACGGCTTCATGTTCTTGCACGATGCCGGAAAATTGCACGGGCAATTCCCAGCCGCCGAAATCGATGCAGCGAGTAGAAGGAAAATCGGAATAAAGCGGGTAAAGCGGTGTACGTTGTAATGAACTCATCTCTTCACCTCTTTAATTGGCATGGTCTATCGGGGAAACACCAAAAAAGGACAGACAGAAGGATAACAAGCCGTGCTCAAAAAGCCCGCTCGTTGCGTAATCCTTCTGCTCTGTCCTTTGTACCTGAGAGTTACCCCACATGTCATGTTAGTGTTGTGTCAAGCGTGTGTGAGTTTCCCCGTGGGTGATTCCTTAATCAGAATTCTCTCCAGAGGTGCGTCCGGTAAAGGTCCTTTTGCCTGAGAGATTCACCGTGTGATCCGGCTTACTCCTTCGGCGCTACCTGTCAGTCTGTCGGTAATCTCTCCCAATACCATCATCCGCGTGAAACATATTGAGTTGTCATCTTCCTACGTTCTTGTGATTATTATAAACGTGCCTCTCCATAAAGTGTCAACCTTTATTTCATCAAAAATTTGTTCATGTTTAAAATTTTTGTTAGAAATCTTGACATCGACTCGTCCCTGTTTTATTCTGTGGGAGAATAAGCCAACCGAATATGCGAATGACGATGGATGGGAGAGACCGCTAACGAGTTGGGGATAACCCGAGCGGCACCGAAGGAGCAAACCGTTATGCCTGCCGGGCTGACGAGTAATCTCTCAGGTAAACGAACCGCCATCCGACGCAGCTCTGGAGAGTGCGCAAGCCACCCAAGGGGAAAGATCGAACCGTTAAGAGGCGGCCGATCACAAACTCTCAGGTACCGAGGACAGAGAGAAGGCGAAAGCCTTTTTTCGCGTCCTTTTTTTCATTCACCTTAATTTCATTTTTTAAGAAAAGAGGAGTATTCGAAAATGAGCGAAATCAGAGAGAATTTGGTGTACAGCGACGATCATGAATGGGCATTGAGGGTTGATGGGAATGTGGTGCGCGTCGGTATTTCCGATCATGCGCAGTGCCAGCTGGGCGATATCGTATTCGTAGAGCTTCCCGAGACGGGCGCTGCGGTTTCCGCAGGCGATAGCATCGGCACCATTGAGTCGGTCAAAACCGTTTCGGAGCTGTATTCCCCTGTTTCCGGAACCATTACGAAAGTGAATACCTCCTTGGAAGACCAGCCTGAGCTTGTGAACGGAGAGCCGTATGAAGGCGGATGGATTATGGAGGTAGAGGTGGAAGGCGATCTGGACGAAGCGCTAGGCAAACTGCTGACCGCGGATGCTTATCGTGCCAAAGTGGATTAGGAATCGTAACATAACAATAGGAACGAACGCATAGCATAACGGCTGCGACACGTAACGAGAATTACGGGTCGCAGCCGTTTCCGTTTGTCCATTCATTCGGGGAACCATGCCACGCTTTATCCTGAGCTTGATGCCATGCGGCGCGACATGAAACGTGTCCGGAGCTCAGGCAGATTCACGATCAGAATCCCGCCGATAATGAACAAACTGCCTAGGACCGAATAAAGTGAAATCGTTTCGCCGTACAGAAATGCACCGAGTCCCAGCGCGATGATCGGCGACACGAAGAGCCAGGTGGACGGGAAAAAGGCATTCGTCGCTTTTAGCAGCCAGGCATACAGGCTATGGCCCAGCATCGAGCCGACGATTGTCAAATATAAGACGGATCCTATGGCCGGCATCGTTGTCAGCCCAGTCCATTGCCCGCGTTCACTGAACAAGGATAGAAGCAATAAAGCCAAGCCCCCATGCATCATCTGCACCGCATTGATCGTAATCGGCGAGATATCCGGCATGTCAAAGGACAGTTTGCGGGTAGCAAGCGAGCCCACGCTGTAACCGATTTCGCCTATAAGGATGACCATGCAGCTCAGAATCCAGATGAGGTCGCTCCCGATCGCCAGCTTGGGCATGATGAGCACGCACACGCCCGCAAATCCGACCGCGCAGCCCCAGTAATCGCTGCGCCGGGCTTTCTTCCGCATGACAACGGATTGAATCATCAGGATCATCATGGGGCCCGTAGCCGACAGAATGGCGGCAATGCCAGAAGCTACATGCTGCTCGGCCCAATACAGCGTCGCAAACGTCAGAAACGTGCTGGTCATCCCGATCAGAAGGAATTCCTTGCGCAAGAGCAGGCTCGGTTTTGCCTTGCGCTGCAATATCATCCACAGGAAGATGAAGGCGCCCGCCAGAAGAAATCGAAGCCCCGCCGAGAGAAAAGGCGGCAGCCCAGCCTCCACGCCGATTTTGATCGCGAGAAACGTGGTGCTGAAAATGGCGCACATTAATAAGTAGTTAAAAATAATCATGCTGCATCCTCCTTTTTCTATACTATAATAGGTAGTTAATAGAACAGACTTGGGTCTGATAGAACAGATACGCCTGCAAATAGGTCAGGGGGAAAGAACGGATGAAGCTTTCGATGATGGATGAAAAGGCAGGAAAAGGGTCATTGCAGCAGCTGGTTTACGACACCATTAAAAAAGGCATTGCAACAGGGGAGTGGAAGGAGTCTGACAAGCTGCCGTCGGTTAGGGTCATGGCGGAGCGTTTGAAGGTTCATCGATTAACGGTGTTGAAGGCTTATCAGCAGCTGTTAGAGGATGGCATCGTGGAAGTGAAATATAAATCAGGGTATTTTGTGGCGAGTAAGGCAGAAGACGTTTCGGCGGAACCCCTTGCATTCAGCCCGCCTTGGGAATATCAGGCCAGATCGCTGTACGTCAATCGCAGCCGCTTGTCCGACATTCACAGGCATCAGGTCGATTACCAGATGTCGGAAGCGCTCATCGATCCTGCGCTGCTGCCGAATGCATTCTTGTCCAACCACGTCAAACAAGTGTTTGACATGTATCCGAAGGTATTAAGCACTTATTCTTCGGTGTCCGGAGATTTGGAGCTGCGCGAGGAAATGGCCCGGTATTTCATGGAGAAGCAGGGCATAGCGGTTCATCCGGAAGAACTGCTGATTACGACGGGATCCCAGCAAGCGATTGATCTGATTTCGCGTTCGCTCGTCAAAAGCGGAGATGCTGTATTGATCGAACGGCCGACATACAGCCCGGCGATTGATGTTTTTGTTCAGCAAAATGTCAGTCTGCTCCCCATCGAGATTACGCCGCAAGGATACGACCTGGAACATATCGAATATATGATGCGGACGGAGAAGCCGAAGCTGTTCTACATGAACCCGACGTTTCAAAACCCGACAGGATATACGGTACCGGTAACGCAGCGCAAGGCGCTGGTTGAACTAGCCGAACGATATGAATGCATTCTGGTGGAGGATGAGGTTTATCACGACATTTATTTTGGAGATCCGCCGCCGCTGCCCTTTTTTTATTACGATACCGAGGGTTACGTCATTCATATTCGAAGCTTCAGCAAATACGTTGCCCCTGGCCTGCGGATATCGGTCCTGGCCGCACGTCCGGAGCTGATGAAGGTAATCGTACCGGTCAAGGCGCTTTCGGACAACGGTACGCCCTTGTTGACGCAAAAGATTTTTCAGCATTATTTCTTCTCCAGCAGGCTGCAGGAGCATGTGGCCAAGCTTCGGATTGCGCTGGAGCTTCGAAAAGTGAGGATGGAGAACCTGCTGGCGGCTACGGATTGGAGCTGGAGCAGCCCGGGAGGCGGCTTGAATCTATGGGTACGGCTGCCGGAAACGATCAACGTGGATGCGTTATTGCAGCAATGCCTGGCGGAATCGGTAGCGTTTGTTCCTGGACGGATATGCGATCCGCTGGATCGGATGGAATCGTGGATCAGGCTTAGTTACTCTTATATCAGCGAAGTTCAGCTGGATGAGGGAATACGTCGCCTCGTCGAGATATCGGGCCGTGTGAAGCTGAATTAGCGGACATATTGGCATGATTTTAAGGATGAATCGGACAGCAAAGAGAGTTTTTATGGGGCTTGCTGATGAAGAGCAGCCGGTTTCCTTAAAAAAGGTTGGCGGTCATGTCACAAAAGCAGCCCCCTCCTCGTGTTATGTGCAAATCGCATAAACCAAAGGAGATGGGTTGTATTGATAAAGGATTTCACATGCGTTGTCGTAGGGGGAGGCTTTGCCGGCATACATGCCCTCAAAGCCATTCATAAAGGCTGCCAGAAAGGGCTGAACGGAAGAAAGCTAAGATTGTTCCTTATCGATCAAGGTTCCGCCCATGTGCGGAAAGTGCTTTTATTCCGCCCTGCCGTAAGTGGGGAAAGCATAACCGTCCCGTGGGAACAGGTCATGCCGGAAGGCACCCGCTTCATACAGGGCAGGGTGACTAACATTGACAAGGAGAGCAAGCTGCTGAGCTTGGAAGACGGCAGAGGGCAGGAGCATAGGATGGAGTATGATGTCCTTGTGATGGCGATTGGAAGCGTCGTGCGTCAGGCAGCACCGGAACAAGGCGGCATATCGCTGACAGGCATGGAAGCGGCGGAACGTATCCGGGAACGCTGGCAGTCCAATCTTAGGCTTGCAGCAGCAGAAACGGATGCGCAGGAGAAGCAGCGGCTGATGAGTATTGCCGTAGCCGGTGCAGGCATTACCGGAATCGAGACGTCGGCCGAGCTGATTCATGCGATGCGGGCTGAGGCGGATAAGCTACGTTTAGACCCGGAACATATTCGGGTGCATCTGTTCAATGCCCAGGATCGCTTGTTCCTCGAAGGGCCTGCCAAAGTAGGGAAACAGCTTGAACGATATCTAACCGAGCTTGGCATAGTCCTTCATCAGGGGAGAAGAGCGCTTAAGGAGGAACAGGGGCAGCTTCATTTTCTTGAAGGAGCTCCCATCCCTGTCGGCCTTACGGTGTGGACGCTTGGTCTGGCTCCGAATCCTGCCCTGCTTAGCCTGGGGCTGCCCGTGACGGCGGACGGGCAGATCGTTGTGGATGAAAGCTACCGTGTCAAGGATGCGCCGGGAATATACGGCATTGGCGATTGCGCGCATGTGGTCGATCCCGCAAGCGGTGCCGCAGACCGGATGACATGCAAGGAAGCGATTCCGCAAGCGGCGCGGCTTGGCGGCATCGTGCAGGCGGATGTAACCGGAACCCCAGCCGCCAAGCACAGGAGCGTAAATGAAGGGTATACGGTTGGATTGGGACCCGGACACGGCCTGGTGTGGTCACGTGCCTGGGGAATGGATCTGATGATCACAGGAAAGCTGGCTTACAAGGTCAAATCGTTCATGTGGAATTATTCCAGCATGGTTCGTTAGATAAGGGACGATCCTGCTTGAAAGGATGAAAAGACGGTATGTTAGAGCTGTATGAACAGTATAAGGGTCTTCTGTTTCATCTGGCGTATCAAATGACCGGAACGGTTACGGATGCAGAGGATGCGGTACAGGATGTGTTCGTGAAGGTCCAAAGCCTTCCCATCGGACAAATACGGGAGCCCAAAGCCTATTTGTGCAAAATGGTGACGAATCGCTGTCTCGACGAGATCAAGTCAGCCAGAAATCGGAGAGAGCAGTATTTCGGTCCTTGGCTTCCCGAGCCGATTCCGGAATCCTATGGCGAGACCTATGAGACCGTCGAGAACCAAGAGCTGCTCTCTTATGCCATGCTGGTTCTGCTCGAACGGCTGTCTCCCTCGGAGCGGGCCGTATTCGTCCTGCGGGAAGCGCTGGGATTCGATTACCCGGAAATCGCCGGGCTGATCGATAAAACCGAGGCCAACTGCCGCAAGCTCATGAGCAGGGCAAGAGGAAAAATGGGGATCACGGAGGAAGACCTGATTGGCGTAGGGTCCGTTGAGGAGGAATGGGTAAACCGATTCTTCACGGCCCTGTCCGAGGGAAACGCCGAACATGTCCTGTCCCTGCTGGCGGACGATGCCGTTCTTCTGTCCGACGGCGGCGGTAAAGTGATCGCGGCGGCAAGGCCGGTCGAAACCCGGGAGCGGGTTGCCCATTTTCTTAGCGGCATTCTGCGCCAAGCACTGCTGGAGGATGGTGTTGCGCCGGAGATCGAGGTCAGGGAATTGAACCATCAAACCGGGGTTGTTTTCCGGCAAGCCGGGAACGTAACGGGCGTCGTTTTCTTCAATATCCGGAATGGATTGCTGCAGGATATCTATATCGTGAGAAATCCGGATAAACTGACAGGGATTTAAGCCATTACAGTTTACATTGCGGCCGACCTTTTGAAGAGGGAGGCTGCTTTTTTTATTGGCAAGGGAAAGACGTTGAATGTCCCGGCGCTAAGCCTGCAGCTCGATTGCATGAGCTTTTTATGAAGGTCGCATGAAACTGGATTCGTATTCCATATTGCAGGGTAATTAGATGTCGGGTCCGCAAGCGGACCTGTTACCAAGGGAAACACTTGTCAGAGACTCATCTACTACATACCAGGAGGTTCCGATCATGGACAATTCAAATTCCAATTCGAATGTCAACAACAGCAACAACAAGACGAGCAAGGACCAACAGCTGGAACAATTTACGGTAGACAATGACGGGAAGAACTTGACCACGAACCAGGGGCTTACGGTCTCTGAGGACGAGCATTCGCTTAAGGCCGGCGAACGCGGTCCGACGTTAATGGAGGACTTCCATTTCAGAGAGAAAATGACGCATTTCGACCATGAGCGAATTCCTGAGCGCATTGTGCATGCCCGCGGTTTTGGAGCCCATGGTTATTTTCAGTTATATGAATCGATGAAAGATTATACCAAAGCCAAATTCCTGCAGGATCCTTCCGTCGTGACGCCCGTATTTGTCCGGTTCTCGACGGTGGCGGGTTCCAGGGGCTCAGCCGATACCGTGCGGGACGTGCGCGGTTTCGCAACTAAATTTTATACGGAAGAGGGCAACTATGATCTGGTTGGCAACAACATGCCTGTATTCTTCGTACAGGATGCGATGAAGTTTCCCGATTTCGTTCACGCGGTAAAACCCGAGCCCCATAACGAGATTCCGCAGGCGCAGTCCGCTCACGATACGTTCTGGGATTTTGTAGCTAACAACACGGAAAGCGCGCACATGGTGATGTGGGCGATGTCCGACCGTTCGCTTCCGCGAAGCTTCCGAATGATGGAGGGCTTCGGCGTGCATACCTTCCGTTTCGTGAACGAGGAAGGAAAGGCGCATTTTGTGAAATTCCACTGGAAGCCCGTGCTGGGCACTCATTCTCTCGTGTGGGACGAAACGCAGAAGCTGGCAGGTAAGGATCCCGACTTTAACCGCCGCGACCTATGGGATGCCATCGACACGGGGAACTATCCGGAATTCGAATTTGGCGTTCAAATGATCGGGGAGGACGAGGAATTCAATTTTGATTTTGATATCCTCGATCCGACGAAGATATGGCCGGAAGAGATCATTCCGGTCAGAATCATCGGAAAAATGACGCTTAATCGCAATACGGATAATTTCTTTGCGGAGACGGAACAGATTGCATTCCATCCGGGTCATGTCGTGCCCGGCATCGATTTTACCAATGATCCGCTGCTGCAGGGACGTCTGTTCTCCTATACCGATACGCAGCTGTCCCGTCTGGGCGGGCCGAATTTCCATGAAATTCCGATTAATCGTCCAATTGCGCCGGTTCATAACAACCAACGGGACGGGATGCACCGCATGACCATCAATAAGGGGCCGGTCAGCTATCATAAGAACGGCATTGCGGGCAACACGCCCAAGCCCGTTCCAGCCGAACGAGGCGGCTACGAGCATTATACCGAGAAGGTAGAGGGTCGCAAGGTGCAAGCCCGAAGCGACAGCTTCAAGGATCACTTCAGCCAGGCGGCTTTGTTCTGGAACAGCATGTCCGAGGTGGAGAAGCAGCATATCGTATCCGCATTCCAGTTCGAGCTTGGCAAAGTGCAGCGGAAGGAGATCCGCCAGCAGATCGTCGACCTGTTTGCAAATGTGGACAGCGAACTCGCGACAAGAATTTCGGAAGGGTTAGGAACCATTCCTCCCCAAACCAGCGGCTCCGCTTCCAAAGACTCCTCTCCGGCTCTCAGCATGATGAACACCGTGAAGCTCCCGTTAACGCGCAAGGTAGCTGTGCTTGCAGGCAATGGATTCACGGACGAGCTTCCGTTCGTGCTTGCGCAGCTTCAGCAAGCCGGCATCATCACCGAAGTGGTCAGCCCGAAGCTTGGCGTCATTACAGGCAAATCCGGCGGAGAACTGGAAGTGAAACATTCGCTCCTGGGGGCGGATTCCGTGTTATTCGACGCGGTGCTTGTGGCGGGCGGGGCGCTAAGCGTGTCAGAGCTCCTGACGGAGCAGAAGGTGCTGGACTTCATCAAGGAAGCTTATCAGCATTTCAAACCGATCGCGGCCATCGCCGAAGGAATGAATCTGCTTCCGGCGGCGAGCGGTGAAGGGATCGTGGTCGCTCAAGAGAATGAGGATTCGAAGCTGTTCGGCCAAGCCTTCATTGATGCGATTGCGGCACATCGCCATTGGTCCCGAACCATCTAAGAGGAATTGCCCTTGAATATATAGATCAGCTGCGCTATAATTCCCCTTAATCAATGGCTCAAAGTGAAGGGGATTATGACATGAACAGCATCAAATCGAATCAACTTCATCATCACAAGCAGCGTTAGCACGCCTGTAAATCTACAGGGCGGGCTAACGCTGTTCGCGTTGGCCTCCCTGCCGCATACCAAGCGCGCGGGACCATGAGGTCCGGCGCGTTTTTTATTTTCTCGGAACGAAAGGATGAGCAGCGATGCAGAACGTAAAAGGGACATATGATTATTTTGGACAGGAACAGGCTGTAAGGAGAAAGGTGCAATCGACGCTACGCGAAGTGTTTGAATGTTACGATTTCGCGGAGATGGAGTCAACCATCCTGAATGAATTGGAGCTGCTGTCTTCCAAGTATGCTGGAGGAGAAGAAATACTCAAGGAGATGTATCATCTGACGGATCAGGGAGCGCGACAGCTGGGGTTGCGCTACGACCTGACAATACCGTTCGCCAAGGTGATCGCGCTGAACCCAGGCATCAGCCAGCCATTCAAGCGATATGAGATGGGGAAGGTATTTCGGGACGGCCCCGTCAAAAGGGGCAGATTGCGGGAGTTTCTGCAGTGCGACGTCGATGTGGTGGGGGTTGCGGGTCCGGAAGCGGAAGCGGAGCTGATGCAGCTCGCAGCCGAGGTGTTCCGAAGACTTGAAATTCCGATCGTCCTCAGGTGGAACAATCGTGGCTTTCTGGGTGAACTCCTGGGAGCTATGGGTGTACCGGCCGACCTAAGTTCATCCGTCATGTTGACACTGGATAAGCTGGACAAGATCGGGAGGGAAGGGGTTCGGAAAGAGCTCGCGGATAAGGTGATTGATCCGGAAATTTGCCGCAGCGTCCTGAGTTTCGTGGATCTCAAGGAACCGACGTTCGAGCAGATTACCAGAACATACAACCTGGAGCCGGGGCGGGGCGCGCGCGAAGTTCAAATCCTGCAAAGCCTGCTGCAGCGTGTCGGTTTGCAGGACGTCTGCGTATTTGATCCGTTTCTTTCCCGGGGCTTGTCGTTTTACACGGGAACCGTTTACGAAATTTATGACGCATCCCATGCTTTTCGATCAAGCCTGGGCGGCGGCGGCAGATATGACGCGATCATCGGGCAGCTTGTTGGACGGGAAGATATGGCATATCCGACGGTAGGGCTTTCGTTCGGCATGGAATCCATCATGGAGATGCTTCGGGACCGGGTGGTTGAAACGAACAGGCCACACGTTGTGGTCATCCCGATAGGAGAAGCTGTCCCGGAAGGATTGATGGCTGCTGCGGCACTTCGGAATCGCGGGATTCGTACCCGATTGGCTACCCAGCGGCGCAAATTGAAAAAGACCTTAGCCTCAGCTTCGGCGGAAGGCATCCCTTATGCCATTCTGATCGGCGAAGATGAAGCGGCGGCCGGCGTGCTTCGATTGAAGAACATGTCCGACGGCATGGAGCTTACATTAAAATTGAAGGAAGCGGAGGAGTTCATATGTCGGAACTTGATGGCTTGATATGAAACGAAGGGCTTCTGTGATGTAACAAGGATGTGCAGTTTAAGGCTAACGGTTTAGGGGGAATGGAGCCGTTCTTTTTTGAATATAATGGATTTCTACCGAAAAGGTACTCGCGCTCGAAACGATCTCCAAGTAGAATAAACGTATTGGATTTTACCAAGGGGGGAGCGGATCGCAATGCTGTACGAACAATTTTTCATGCTGCACCGGAAGCTTGCTGTTAACGCTCCAGTCCATACCGCTACGGAAGTGACGCTTGAGCAGATTGCCGACACGCTTTATTGCACGTCGCGCAACGCGAAGCTCGTTTTGCGCAAGCTCGAAGAGAAGGGCTGGATTCTGTGGAAAGCCGGACGCGGGCGAGGAAACCGGTCCAAGCTGACCTTTCAAGCGGATCAAGCAGAGCTGCTTCAGGAAGCGGCACAGCAGCTCGCGGAAAAAGGGGAATACAAGCAAGCCTTTGAGCTGCTTCGTACCTACGGACAAGGCATTCGGACCAACGACTCCTACGTGGAGTGGATGAACGGGCATTTTGGCTTTTGCAAGGAGATGAAGGAAGGGGAGGAAGAAGCCAGGGACTCGCTGCGGCTGCCGGTTTATCGGCTGATCGAAACCTTGGACCCCGCCGAGTGCTATTACAGTTTTCAAGCTCATATGATCCAGCAAATATTCGATCGATTGGTGGTATACGATAAAGCAAAGGATCAATACATGCCTGTGATTGCGCATCATTGGGAGAGCAGCGAGGATGGAACGAGCTGGACGTTTCATCTTCGTAAAGGGATTCTGTTCCATGACGGCAAGGAATTAACGGCAGAGGACGTGAAATTCACGGTGGAGCGCTTGGGTCAGGATCGACGGAATGCTTGGATCGTGCGAGAACTTCACAGCGTAGAGGCGGTGTCGCCCCGCGAGGTCCGTTTTATCCTGAATAAGCCGAATCGGATTTTCATCCGATTTCTCAGTTCCATATGCATGTCCATCGTGCCTAAACATCTGCTGATTCAGGATGAAGAACAGTTCTGGAGGCTTCCTGTCGGAACGGGGCCTTTCCAGGTGGAGGAATGGACCGAGGAAAGGCTGACCATTCATGCGAATGCCCACTATTATCAAGGGCGGCCGCATTTGGACAGCATCCAAATCATTATGATGCCGGAAGATGCCGAGCACTGCAACGTCAGTTGGGAGCGGCTGCTGCAGGATTCGGAGCAATTCGGTCATGGCGGCGACCATCATGCTGTGGATATCATAGAATCCTCCGAAGGCTGCACGACTTTGATTACATGGAATATGAAAAAACAGGGGCCGTTTCAATCCGTCGAATTTCGCCGCGCATTCAATCTGATCCTGAACCGTTCGGAGATGATCCGGGAGCTGGGCGACAATCGTCTTTATCCGGCCAGAGGGTTCATTATGGATGAACAAGCGCCTTACCGCAAAGACCGTTATGATCCCGAGTTCGCCAAGTCGCTGTTGAGGCAGTCGGGTTACGACGGTTCCCCCGTCATCATGGCAACGCTGGCCAATCATATCAAGGATGCCGAATGGATCCAGAATCAGTGTGCTTCCGTTGGGATTTCATTGATGATCCGGGAGATACGTATGGATACCATGCTGCATCCCGACGTGGTGAATAGTATGGACTGCATTTTGCACGGCCTAGTTCTTCCGGGCGAAGAAGTATGCATCATCGAGAATTACGAGCAGGAGGGCAGCATTGTCAAAGAGTTCCTGGATCCGTCCCTGCAGGATTGGGTAAAAGAATGCATCGATGACGCGCTTGCCAGCGAACGGTGCGAGGAGCGGTTGAGCATTTTATCGAACATCGAGGAGAGGCTGCGGGAGGAAGCGCATGTATCATTCCTGATTCATACGAGATTCTTCGCAAGTTTGCATCCTTCTTACAAGGGAGTCGTCATTAATAATCTGGGATGGCTGGATTTTAAGCAGATCTGGCGGGCGTGATTCCCGTAAAAAAGAGCAAGCGCGTACAACCGCGCTTGCTCTTTTGGCTTATAAGGATTTTGAATGGGTTTTTCGTGATCTCCGCTTTCGAAAGAACCCGTAAAGCTTATCGATAAGTCGACGATTCCTCGCATTTGACTCCGATTCACCAACGCCGATCTCATCATGAATAATGAATCTTCCTTGACGATCCAGTTCGTCCCAATGTGCTTGACGATATTCATTTAGCTTCTCCAGCGTATATATATCGTTATTCATGGCAACCTCCCTATCAGACATTCAGGATTTCGCGGTAACTTACGTAGAATGTCTTGATAGTCTCATTATGGAGGTCAACCGAGCTTGTAAAAAGTGTAAACCTCGGCAGCCGGATTTCCCCTTTTCATGAACGGAAGGACTACCGCAGGAACCAGATCACACTTTATATTCTTTATGAGCGATGGCGCTGTTCTCAATCTGGATGGTTGAATGCTCAATGTGGAATCGACTTTCCAGAAGATCAATCGCTTGTTGAAGGATCTCATAACCAGGCACGTCATCATTCACGACAAGATGGCAGCTCAAGGAGTCGAAATTGGACGTAATCGTCCAAATGTGGAGATCATGGATGCCCGTGACTCCCGGAATGGACAGCAGGGATTTCGTTACCTCATCAGGGTTAATCGCTGCAGGTGCACCCTCCATCAGGATATGAACGGTGTTCTGTATAATTCTCCAGGCGCTTTTCAGGATCAGGATCGAAACCAGAATGGAAATCATAGGATCTGCAATATACCATCCAAATGCAATCATGAGAATCCCGGCGACAATAGCACCTACGGAGCCAAGCGCATCGCCGATGACATGGAGGTAGGCGCTTCGCAGGTTCACATTGTTCTTCACGTCGCCCATCCGCATCAAGGACCATGCACTCAAAAGATTAGCCAACAAGCCGATGGATGCAATGAGCATCATGCTGCCGCTGGCAACGGCCGGCGGGTCATCAAAGCGTTGAATCGCCTCCCAGACGATAAAGCCGGCGATGACAAACAGGGCGACGCCATTTAATAGTGCTGCCAGTATTTCGAAACGGTAAAAGCCGTAGGTCTTGTTCGGCGATGAGGGCCTTGCGGCAAACCATAAAGCGACCAGACTGAGCAGCAAAGCGCTGGCATCGCTTAGCATATGGCCGGAATCGGATAACAGGGCCAGACTGTTGGTAAGCAAGCCTCCCACAAATTCTAGAATCATAATGCCGAGCGTGATGATCAGGGCGATGGCAAGACCTTTCTTATTCCCTGAGCGGGCGTGATCATGGTGACTGTGGTCATGACCGTGCTGGTGGTTGTGATGGTGCATAATCGAAAACTCCCTTCAGATAAACCCTAAGAATGTTGAACGAATGATTCAAAAAGCCGATTAAATTTTAATATGAACATATGCTCATATAAAATGTTATTTCAGACTGCTCCTGTTGTCAAGTTTTTCCGAAAAGTTAGGTCATCCAAATTATTTTTCACTTGCTCATTTATCTAGTATGCTTAAAGGGTGGTTCATTCAATGTAAAGAGAATAGGCTCAAAATCGATGGAACAAGGGGAGTTATTGCGACATGGGAGAACAGCGAAAATCGCTTGGCGAGGCTTACGGCGAAACAGCATACCCATTGATTGGCCATAGCCGCAGGAATGTTGAAGTGCTGCTCGAGGCATTTCGCAGCGCGGATGGGTCGCAGATGGGGGATACATACGGCAAGGGCGCCATCATCGAAGAGTTTCAGACGCGAATGGCAGAGGTTCTGGATAAGGAATCGGCGGTATTCTTTCCCAGCGGAACGATGGCGCAGCAGATTGCTTTGCGGATCTGGTGCGATGATGCGGATCTGAAGCGAGTGGCGTATCACCCGCTTTGCCATTTGGAGATTCACGAGGAGGACGGGCTTAAAGAGCTGCATCATATCGAGCCGATTCTGCTTGGCGATCAGGAGCGTTTGATTACGTTTGAGGACGTGCAGCGTTTGGATCGTGACATTGCATGTCTGCTTCTGGAATTGCCGCAGCGTGAAATCGGAGGGCAGCTGCCTGATTACGCGGAGTTGGAGGCCATTTCGGCCTATTGCCGTACTCAAGAGATCAAGCTGCATCTGGACGGGGCAAGATTGTTCGAGATTACACCGTATTATCAGAAAACGGCTGCAGAAATCTGTGCTCTTTTTGACAGCGTGTATGTATCTTTCTATAAAGGCATCGGCGGGATTGCCGGCGCCATTCTGGCCGGCGGGACCGATTTCACGGCAAAGTCCAAAGTGTGGAAGAGACGGCATGGCGGCGATCTGGTCAGTCTTTACCCGTATATTATCAGCTCAGATTATTATTATGCGGAAAGAATAGGCAGCATGGGCCGGTATTACGAAGAAGCCAAAGAGCTAGCAGCGATGTTCGGCCAGTGCCGAGGCGTGAAGACGAAGCCTGCCGTGCCCGTATCGAATATGTTCCATGTGTACTTTGAAATGGACAAGGAACAGCTGGAACCGATCCTGATTGATGTGTACCGTGCGACGGGGGTCGGATTGGTCGCTTATCTGAACGAGGCAGGGGAAGATCAGTGTTATTCGGAAGTCAACATCGGGGAGAGGTACGGCAAGACGCCAAAAGAGAGCATTCACGAAGCCTTCCGAATGTTGAACGAAAAATTGCAGGAAGCTGCAGGCATATAACAACAAAAAGGACCTGATTCAGGTCCTTTTTACGTGGCGCATTCAGCTTATCAGCCCCATATAGACCAGTTCCGATGGATTGGCTGGATGCTGAGCGAGGCCGATGGTATCACCGGCTCTCGGAATTTGCAGTTTCGATACGAGCGTTTCCAGCGTTTTGGTATATTGCTTTCCTCCGTTCTCGGTGACATCCAGTTCTAGGATGACGACGGGATCGAAATTGATCAGCTTTCCGGTATCCCGTATGGATCGTACGTTGGCGGTCGCCGTTAACGAAAGGGCGCCTGTCGCTGCCATCTGTGCCTGTTTCGCTTGCTCCAGACTTTGATTGATGGCGTGTCGATGTTCTTTCGGCACTAAACCCTTCATCATCATGCCCGTCAAACCTTTGTTCATCATTTGATCTGCTTTCTCCAGCGCATCCTGCGGACTTTTCTTTTTGCTAAACCATCCCATAATCGAGCACCTCGCTTAGATGAATTATTTATAATTCAATGTTAGCCTCGGTGAGCTGTGGCGACAATGGTTTCGCAAGGAAACAAAACTTCGGGCAATATGATGGAATGAACCTCTTCGTTTCGGAAAAACTTTTGCGGTATTCATAGGGTTCAATCAGGTTGATTCGGTTGCAAAGCCAATGAACGGTAAGTCATGATGAAAGTTTTGCGAATGAAGTTGGTCGTTTCGACCTTCTAACGCATGAATTATTTGTTTCGAAGCAGGTAGACCAGCTTTTTATAATAGGCGGTCGACTCCTTGTACTTCCTTGATTCCTCCGATACGGCCGCCAATGCTTCATATAAGGATTCTAGTCGCATGGTGAGCTGAGCGGATTCGTAATACGGCAGGCATTTCAGGGCATACTCCATAAATTCTTCATGGTGTCCATGAGCCAAGGCGAGCTGGCATTGATAAAAAAATGCGGACATCTCTTGATCCGTTGTCAGCTCCAACGATTGGAGCTCTTGCATGTACTGGGTTAATAGCCCCCATTGCTTTTGAGCCGCAGCCGACTCGCAGCGGTAAATCAATAGGATCGGACGGAATTGCTCCCGTACCTCCGCCGATTCCCGTTCGAGAAGTTCCGCAAAGCGCCGGATTTCTTCCTCCGCTTTTTCATGCTCTCCCTGCATCGTCAGCATGATGATCCGGTTGTTCATGATGGTGGATAACATATTTCCCTGGTTTACCGCATACACCAGATTGGCTTCCGCCATCGACAGGGTGACTAGCGCTTCCTGATACAATCCCATCGAGTAACAATAACCGCTGTAAGCGATGTACAGATCGGTCAAGCGGTGAAATAGCCGTTCTTCATAAACCCGTCGCATCGTTCCTTCAAACACCTGCTTGGCCTGGTCGTATAACTTCAAAAAAATGCTGGCCTCCATCTTGAAGTTTTGCGTGGTCAGCCATAAATCGGTCCCTTCCCGCACATATTCGCTTAACCGGTTCGCGTGGCTTAAAGCCTCATGATAACGGTTTTTGGACCGGTAGAATTGGATTTTGTAGAAAAGCATCGCTTTTTTCGCAGGCAGCGGGAGCTCGGCTTCATCGGGGCGCCCATACTTCTCGAGGTAAAAATTCAGATAGTTCTGGTGCAGGTAATCATGGGATACCGCATCATTCACTTGTTGGTAATAAACGGCTTTCATCAAAGCTACGGTGAGCTCCACCGTTAAACAGTCATGGCGATCCGGAAGATCGTGGATACGCTCTTCTGATAGAAGCGAAGCCGCTTGGGAAAGCTCTTCAAAAATGCGATTTGCGGTCTCCAGCGTATCTTGATCGGTGTTACCTGCCTTCACCAAGTAGGAAGGAGACACTTGAAGGCGCTGCGCCAGATGCCCGGCAAGGTCTTCGGGCAATGGATATCGTTCGGCAAGGATGTTCGCAAAGTGGGCAGTGGTCACGAATCCTTCAACCAGCTCTTTGCGGGATATTCCTTTCTTCTTGCACAAGTAGTCAATACGTTCTTTTAGCACGGTACAGGCTCCTTAATCATTGAATGGTTGGGAAGAGTATACCATGCTCGGTGTCCGCCGGCCGGAATGAACGTTTAAAAGAGGAGAAAGGTCCTAGTATTAAGATTCTGAAATAAAACGTGCTTTAGCCTCAGCCTGGGGATTAGCTGGATTTCCGGCCCGAAACGATCAATCGGTGCTTGGCCGGAAGAGTGTATGCGGGTGCGTAAAAGAGGGGAAATATCTAATGGTTGTTGGTGACCATGATTTGAGTTTTGGAACCGATTAAGGCCATGAGAAACGTTAGCGCAGCAATGTTCTAAACAGGTCCGCGCGTTTAAGGCTAACCTGTGGTCAAGCACCGATTTCTAGGCTGAACCGCAAATCCTCCAGCTATACTCTTGTTATTCGCAAGCTGATGTTTTATATTGACATAAGAGTAGGTCAAAAAACAAAAGAGGTGAACGGACGAGATGACTCCACGGACGAAGGAACAAAACGAAGAGATCCGGCTGCGGCGTCTGGCGCAAATCCGTAAAGCCGCTGCCGATGTGTTTTTGAATAAAGGGCCTTTACTGGAAATCCGCGATGTGGCTGCGCAGGCGGAACTCGGCTATGGAACGGTATACCATTATTACAGCAATAAGGGCGATTTGCTTCACGATCTGCTGTGGGACGCATTGGAGCGGGCCGGGAAATGGCTGGAGGTCCCGCTGAATGTCCCTCCGAAGGTCTCGCCGGATGCTCAACGGGAGGTCCCGCCAGAGATCCCGCGCGCATCTGCTTCGGGAGAGGCGCCTGTGGGCTGGCCTTTCGGCTTGGCTGCGGCGGCTGACATCGGCAATTCGGCTGCCGCGGATCCCCGCAGCGCAAGCCTCGAAACGGCTGCTGCCGCTGAGCTTGGCCCCGTCGCCGCCGCCGGCGTCCGGCTGCTGCAGCTTTGGGCGGAGGATCACGCCCTATTCCTGCTGCATAAGCTGGCCGGTGAGGGCTTTGCCGCGCTGCCTGAAGCGCGCTCGGCCCCGCTTACGACCGCCTTTCGCCGAGAGGTGCTTGTGCCGCTTGCCGCGCTGCTGGAAACCGGGCGGGCGGCGAACGAGGCTGCCGCTTCCGGCGCAAACGCGGCGGAGCCGCCGTATCGGCTGCAGCGCGCGGAAATGCTGCTGGCCGCCTTGGTCGGCTGCGCCTCGCTCTCGCTTCGCCGCGGAAAGCTGCACGAGGAGGCCAGGGATATCGTGCGGTTTTTAAAACTATAGAGCTGATAAGGAGCGAATAAACATAGATGATCATTTTAAAATCACCTAAGGAAATCGAAGAGATGAAGCCGGCGAGCCAAATCGTTGCGGACTGCTACCGCGAGGTGGCCAAACTGATCGAGCCCGGGATCACCACCCGGGAGATCAATGACTTTGTTGCCAGACACATCACCAAGCTGGGCGGCAAGCAGTTTACGAAAGGGTACAACGGTTTCCCCGCCGAAACCTGCACATCGGTCAACGATGTGGTGGCCCACGGCATTCCTTCGAACCGGGCGCTGATGGATGGGGACCTGCTGAAGCTCGACATTGTCGTGGAATACGGCGGATGGTTCGGCGATTCGTGCTGGTGCTATCCAGTGGGCAATATCCGGCCGGAGGCGCAAAACATAATGAAGGTGGCAAAGGAATGCCTGGATCTGGGGATCGCCCGGGCACTCCCAGGGGGCCGGCTTGGCGATATAACGTCGGCGATTCAACAGCATGCGGAAGCGAACGGGTTCTCGGTCGTGCGCGATCTGCTGGCGCACGGGATCGGACGGAGCCTGCACGAGGAGCCGAACTACGAGCATGTCGGCGTAGCCGGCAAAGGCATTCGGTTAAAGGAAGGCATGGTGTTTACGATTGAACCGATGATCAACGAAGGTACGTTCCGCATCACGATCGACGACGATCAGTGGACGGCGAGAACGGCCGACGGCAAGCTGTCGGCGCAATATGAGCATACGATCGCTATCACGAAGGATGGACCGCTGATTTTAACGGCCCAGTAAGCTTTTTTTACATTCGTTAGTCTACTAGGTTGCTGGGTAGGTGTGGGATCGGGAGAACTCGTCATCTCGTTATTCGAACCTGACACAAAGGAAATCGAATTTGTTACAATAGAGGGAAGCGTATGAACTTTGTATCATCCAATCGGGCGAGGTGAAAATGATGATGGCTCACGTTAGGAGCACGACCGTTCAAGTGGTTAAATCAGGCTCCGGGCAAAGCTGCACGGAAATAACGGGCAGAGAAATCGTTCGGAGCCTACTTCCAACATGAATTAGCCGCTGTTATATTTGTGCTGGCTTTGCTCACTATTTACACGATTCCATGTAGATAGGGGCAAGGAGTATGAAATACGAAAAAGCACAACATATTTTGCCGGAACACGTAATCAAAACCATTCAGCAGTATATTGATGGAAGTTATATTTATATTCCCAGAAAGTCGGAGAACCGCAAGGGCTGGGGAGAACAAACCGGAGCCAAGCGAGATCTGGACGAGCGGAATCGGAACATTTTCAAGTGTCATATGAAGGGCGATTCCATTCGTACCTTGTCTGAACGTTATTATTTAACGGAGCAATCGATACGAAGAATTATTCGGGCAGAACGAAGGAAAAGTTAGAATGCAGCGATATTTGAAGGATCGGTGGCGATCTTCAGATATCGCTTTTTTATGGGTGTTTGATCCTGTTTAAGGCAGAAACAAACATAAACTTGAGAACCACGCATGAAGAAAGTAAGTTTAGGAGAGATATTCTAGACCAAGGAAGTGCTATAACGGTGATGACGCAAAACATTTATGATGATGAAGGATTCTTTCAGGGTTACAGCCAATTAAGTCGTTCCGTTCATGGCTTGGACGGCGCTCCCGAGTGGGAAACGCTGCGATCGATGCTGCCGGATCTGAGCGGTGCCCGCGTTCTTGATTTAGGCTGCGGGTTCGGCTGGTTCAGCCGATGGGCAAGGGAGCATGGCGGCGCCGAGAAAGTGATCGGGGTTGACGTATCCGAGAATATGCTGGCACGGGGGAAGGCCGAAACGCAGGACTCCAACATCAGCTATATCAAAGCGGATCTGGAGACACTGGAGCTGGATTCTGAAAAGTATGATCTGGTGTATAGCTCGCTCGCATTTCATTATATTGAAAACTTGCAGGGCCTCTTAAAGGAAGTGCACCGTTCACTTAAGCCCGGCGGAAGCCTGGTATGCTCCGTCGAGCATCCGATATATACGGCTTCAAGCCGTCCCGAATGGATTCAGCATCCTAGCGGTCATCAAACCTGGCCGGTTGATCATTACCAGCAAGAAGGAGCGCGTACAACGAATTGGCTTGCCGAAGGCGTAATTAAGCAGCACCGGACGATGGGTACCTATCTCAATATGTTGATCGGGCTTGGCTTTACCATAACTCATGTTGAGGACTGGGGTCCTTCTGAGGCACAATTGGCGGCACATCCCGAATGGGAGGAAGAAGGTCACCGTCCGATGTTTATGCTGATGTCGGCCAGAAAGTAGCAGAGACCGAGTTTTTTGCTTAGCAACAGGGTTATTTGTGGTAAAAATCGGGCAGCGGCCGGGACATTCGTCTTGGCCGTTTTGATTTCATGCATCAATTGCTTCGGAATGATTTACCAAGTTAAGGAAAAGCATTAAAATAGAGGCTGACGGTACTCACCATACCAATACATAACAGCGAGGTAACCCTATGGACATTACATTGAAAGTTTTGGATAACGCAGACCTTAAACGTATTTGGAAAGAAACATTTGAACAGCAAAAGATACAACGCTCGGATGAGTATTATGATCGTTGTGAATTTGAAAACCAAATCGGCATACGCATCACGTTGTTGGCTTTTGTACAGGGTGAGCTGGCCGGCGTATCGCATTTGAAATATGAGTCGGCTTATCCGTATTTTCGGGATCAGAACATTCCGGAAATCAATGATCTGAACGTGTTTCCCGAGTATCGAAGAAACGGGATCGCCAATCGAATCATAGAAGAATTCGAGATCATCGTGAGCAAGAAACTGCCGCGTATCGGCATCGGGGTGGGATTATACAGAGACTATGGAGCGGCTCAAAGAATCTATGTACGGCGCGGTTATATTCCGGACGGCAACGGGATCATGTACAACAACGAACCTGTGGTGCCGGGCGACATGGTATGCGCGGATGATGATCTGAATTTGTATTTGATTAAAGAGCTGATTTCATAAAGCTGCCTGCCGCATATCGTCTACAGTTGAATGCGTGCAAGGAGAATGGAGATGAACTTCATCATTCGATTAAATATGGCGGCTGCTTTGTATGCACTGTTCCCTTTTGCCGGGATTGAACTGATGGTCAACGTGTACCGGATTGGCAGATTGACAGGGTGGGACCTGGATCACGTGAATGCGCTGACCTTAGTCTATTGCGTTGCTGGATTCATTCTGTCGGGTTGGGGGGTTCCGAAGCTGGTCCGATATTGGTTAAACGGTCGCAAAGCAAGTTTTTTTGCTCTAATTTTATGGATTCCCTATTTCATGATGCTGGTTTACATTACGGCTGCATGGTTCCCGATCACGAATCCGGCCGACAAACCCAGCCCTGTAACAGGACTCATTGCCATAGCGGGATTGGCGCTTTACCCATTCTACTTAGCGATTCTTCATCTGTTTGGCATCGCGTCAATTTCTGGGGATCCGGGAGAAGATCCGGTCACATGAGCGATCCGGGATATACGGGAAATGAAGGATAAGCAGTTTAGTCGTTACGAAGAGGGCTAGAACATGAGATAAGGAGATAGGACCATGAGTACAGGGTTTTCCCATTGCCTGCAAATCTTTCCGACATCTGATATCAAGAGGACAAGTCAATTTTATGAAGAAATCGGGTTCCGTGCCGTGAACTATCTTGATGCAGACGAACCGCATGTGTGCTTATACAGGGATTCCATTGAAATCGTATTAACGATGACAGACGTGGAGGTCGTGCCGAATCGAATCCGTTACGGTTACGGGTACGATGCCTATTTTGTTGCGTATGGACTACAAGAGATCGAGCAGGAGCTCATGGAATTGAACGTGAAGATTGTCAGACCGTTAACCATAACGGATTATAACAATCGTGAGCTTGTGTTTGAGGATGTGGACGGGCGCTGGATCGCCGTTGGCAAGAAACAATAATCACTGAAGGATGTAAGTGAGGGACTGCATATGGTTGAAATTCTAGTTGTCAGACATGGACAGTCGGAAGCGGATATTCTGAATCGGTGTGAAGGATGGGCGGATTATGCTTTAACAGACCTCGGTCAACAGCAAGCACGACTGCTGGCGGATTGGATTCATCATGCATATGCGTTGGATGCGATTTTTTCCAGCACGCTTCAGCGGGCCAAGCAGACCGCTATCATGATCGCCGAAACGACAAAAGTACCCGTTACCTATGATCCTGATTTGATGGAGCAAAATAATGGGGTTATCGCGGGTATGTTAAGGGAAGAGGCATTGATAAAGTACCCTCTGCCCCTGGGCGGAAGGAAGCGGCATGATGCCATTAAAGGCGGAGAATCTGAAGTGCAGCTCAGAGCAAGGGCCGAGCAATTCATGTCCAAGCTGTTTACTACCTTCGATAACGAACCCGAGTTGAAAAGCGTCTGCATTGTTTCTCACGGCGGGATGATCTCGATGTTATTTCGGAGCTTCTTGAATCTTCCTTATCATACCGACATTCATGTCCCGACAGGAGATACGGGTCTTCATCTGTGGAAATATGACCCGGCAAGCGGGAGAAAGGTTATTGCGGCTACGAATTTGCAGGAGCATCTGAACGTCGAACAATGAGCTCGGTTGATTACAATGCCTATATTGTATATTCCAAAATGATGATGAATCGGAACCTTAGGAAGGTTAATGGATTTATGAAATCTAGGAACATTTATATGAATTCTATCGTGTGACCAATTAGTCCCGTTTCAGCGTTGATGCTGTTTCGGGATTTTTTATAGGTTTTTAACAAAGTTCTACATCATCTTAAATATTATTCACAGTTCAGAGAAACTTTTTTACCAAAATTTACGTCTAATAGTATGACCTCATTAAAATATCAAAAAGGATTAGAAGGAGTTATGGAATGAAACTGAAGAAACGATCATTGCTAACCGTATTGGCTGTTGCCCAATTGGCCGCAGCTTATCCGGCGAGCGCGGATGCCAATGCCGCAGACCAAACGCAACCGTCAGTCACCCAAGAAGTGTATGAGCAAAATTCAGCGGCAACGAAATCACTAAAATCCGGGGGTACAAACGCTTCAGGCGCTGCTCAAGAGACATCCGATACGACAGAGACAGAAGGAACTCAAGCGCCGGATGAAGCAGGAACCACTGAAACAGGTACAACCGAAACAGGAACGACCGAAGTGCCGGTGGAGGAGTCCGGTGAAGTCCAAGATCCGGGAACGACTACGGTAGGGCAGGATAACCAGAATAACACGCCATCCGTGACGGGCAAGGAACTTATTCTTTATTTTAATAGCACGAAGATGGTTCAAGACGGCGTTACCTACAATGCACCGCAGCCGATGCAAGTCAAGAAGGGAGTATCCTATGTTCCCATCCGTGCCCTTGTGGATCGTGTAGGCTTCAAGGTCACTTACGATAAGAAGACCAAAGAAACGATTATCACTAAAGGAAGCAATGAGCTCCGCTTCAAAACGGACAGCAGCAAGTATACCGTCAACGGCGTAACCAAAACTATGAAAGGCACCTCTTACCAAACCAAGAGCACCTTCATGGTTCCGCTGACAGCCATCACGCAAGCGCTGGACATTCAATATAAAGTGGACAATGTTGGCAAGCGCGTCATCATGAGTCTGGAAAGCAAGCCGGTTGCCAAGTTTACGGTAGGACCTAAAGAGATCTTTGCAGGGCAGACTACAGTTACCTATACACCTCAGGTTGAGAATGTACAAGGTGAAATCATCGACGAGCGTTGGGAAGGCAAGCAAGATATATTTGATGCGCCAGGTCAATACATAGTCACTTACTCGGTTCAGGATTCGACGGGAGCTTGGAGTGAACCAAACAGCCAAACGATTACGGTCGTTCAGCCGAACCTTCCGCCTGTAGCCATGTTCGAGACCGACAAGATGGAATATAAAATGGGCGAGCTGATCACCTATACGGATCAAAGCTACGACGACCAGGACAAGAACGAGGACCTGACGTACAAGTGGGAGAACAAAGAGTATGCCTTCTTCTCGCCTGGCGTGTATACCATCAAGTTGACCGTCACCGATAAGAAGGGACTTAGCTCCTCCTACGAGACGACCATCAACGTAACGAACGAGACGTTGTATGAGCAAGACGACTTCAATATGCTGTTCATTCCGGAAGGAGAGAAATTCTCGTTCCTCGGCAATGTCACTTCGCGTCCGAAGATCAATTATGATTTTTACGACGAGCCAAGCACGCTGATCCGCAGTAACAGCCCGGAAACCGTAAACAGCGAGGGCATCGTGTATCAAGAGACAGCGGTAGGCGACATGCGCTTCATGATTCACCACGTGAACAATCTGAACAAAAACGTGAAGATGTACGTGATTGCAACTAACAAGAACAGTACTCCGGTAACGCTCAGACAAGATTACCTGGGATTTGCAGGTCCATCGCCGATCGCGACGGCAGCAGGCAAAAAGTCCGTGCTGAATTATTTCCAATCCATGCAGGACGATTCGAAGCGAACTTCCGTAACGCTTGCACCTGGCGAACAGAAGCTGGTCATGACGGAGCTGAGCGACATTCGAATGAAGCAGGGGCATGTCATTTCCCTGTACTCGGATATGTATAGCGACCTGCCGATCCAGTTCGACGTCGTAATGATTGACGAAAAATCCGATCCGTTGAAGGTGCTGAGCACGCTGCCGATCCTGGATCGCGATGGCGTTCATAACCGCGGCACCTATCCGGATTCGACGCGGATCATTCGTTATTCCGAGCTGGTGGGGGCAGAATCCCAGCGTCTCGTTCTTGGAGACAACCAGGATGACCCTAACCTGCAAGGCATGGATCCTATGGTTGGAGACATTACGCACAATACCGGCAACTTCGGGGTCCTGTATAAAATCACGCTGGATCGCGTAGCGCCGAATACCCTGATCTCGTTTAACCCGCGGGGCGGCAAGTACTCGGGTTATGCCATGATGAACGGAACGATCGTACCGATTTATTCCTTGGGCCAGGTATCCCCAGGAGAGCAAGCGGTTCTCTACCGTACAGGCGATTTTGAGCAAAAGGTTGAAATCATGCTGACGGCTGCGCCGGGAAGCAATTTGCCGGTAAACCTGCTGTTTACCCAATTGCCGGAAGTGATTCATTAAGATTGGAAGGATAAAGGCTTTGCGACTTGAGCTTCTGCTTGAGGAGCGAAGCCTTTTCTTTAGAGCGTATCCCGTCGACGAGACGCGCTGAGTTGAGTTCAAAGGTACATAAGCAGGCGGGAGCATGGATTGTCATTCTCTATTTTTTAAGAGCGTGATGATTTATAATAGGGACACAACACAATATGAGCGTTCAACACGGCCTTTTTCTATGATAGCGTGAAAGTCGTACGGGATTTTAGATGTAATCGTTGAGCTTGCTGACGGATATATAAAACTTTGGAGTGATGGCTTGTGGTTAAAGCGGTGTATGTACCCTCCTGAAATAGAACGATTTTATTTTAGGAGGGCAAATAAATGAATTTCCATACCATTGATATCGAGCGGTGGAACAGACTGCCGTATTTCGAGCATTACACAAACGTAAATCAATGCACCTACAGCATGACTGTCGACACGGATATCACGCTGTTGCTTCAAGCACTGAAGATTCGGGGGTATAAGCTTTACCCGGCTTTTATTTACATGGTGACCCGGGTTGTCAATGAACGCGCAGAATTCAAAACCTCGTATAGCCCAGGGGGGCAGCTGGGGTACTGGGATTCCATGACGCCAAGTTATACTTTTTTTCACAAGGATGATCATACCTTCTCCAGCTTATGGACTGAATTTGCGAACGATTTTGATCGATTCCATGATCTATATGAGCAGGACATGGAACGTTATCGGGATGTCAAAGGGATCTTCGTTAAGGAGAATCCACCGCCCAATACGTTTCCCATATCCATGATCCCCTGGGCAAGGTTTAGCGGGTTCAACCTGAATATTGCCCATGATAAAGAATATTTGCTGCCGATCATCACGGGCGGCAAATACGCCGAGCAGGGAGGGCGCATGCTGCTGCCGGTTTCAATGCAGGTGCACCATGCGGTGTGTGATGGTTACCATGCCAGCATGTTCTTTCAAGCTTTGCAAAAAATGGCGGATTCCTGTGAGGACTGGCTAAAATAATGGGATGTTCGATGAATGCCCAACTCGAAGTATATTAACGGGAAATGGTGCATTCATGGCATCATGAAAAAGGAGAGACGGCTGCTGCGCAGTCGTCTTTTTTAATCTAATCACACCTTTAAGCTCGACAACTCGATGCTCCAAAAAATCCTCATTGAATCTTCACAAGTTTTGGTTAATAACATACAACCTTGGTACAAGGTAATCCTATAATTGCTAAGACCGAAAGGAGAATGTTGTATGTCACACGAATCATTTCAAAAATGCATCGAGGAATGCTTGCGCTGTATGGTAGCTTGTAACCATTGTTACACCGCATGTTTGGAGGAGCAGGATGTTGCAATGATGAAGGAATGCATACGATTGGATCGACAGTGCGCGGATATATGTAATTTTGCGGCTCAGGCCATGTCCACGAACAGCATGTATGCCAGAGAAATATGCAGGATCTGTGCCGATGTTTGTGAAGCTTGCGGAAACGAGTGCAAGAAGCATGATGCTAAGCACTGTCAGGAATGTGCGGAAGCCTGCTTCAGATGTGCGAAGGCATGCCGGGAGATGGCGGCTTAAGCAGGGGATCGATCGAGCGGATGGACGATGCGGAGGCTCGCTATATGCTGGAATGGTCCTATAATTGGATACATGTAGACTAAGTGGGCAGATGTAGAATGAGGGGGCACCGCTGCCTGCTGGAGTGAAACTGTTATGGTGATTGTGAGGACACCTAATGGGTGAGTCGGTGATACGTCGCAACCCCTATATTGGTGAAATCAGCCGAATAGGGAGATTGTGTGGATAGAGGATTCGCTATTTACTGGTATTGGTACGATATTGGACTCATGCTTATTGAAGAGGCCCAGCTACTTGCTGGAAAATGCCCCAAATGGAGCTCATGAGGACAGAGGATCCGTTATTACGCCGAAATGGGCCTATTATGGTGATCAAGCGGACACAGGATCCGTTATTGCAAAATAATCACGGACGAATTCAGGCTAAATCCGACAATAGCGGATCTCTTGTCCGCATAATGCCATGAAATAGGTAAAAACAATGGAATAGCGGAACCAGTGTCCGTTAACCTCACATATCGAAGTAGAGGAATCTCTATCTGCTAGAATGGGCCTGTAATTGAACACATGTACACAAAAGAAGGCCCAGCTACTTGCTGGAAATTGCCCCAAATGGAGCTCATGAGGACAGAGGATCCGCTATTACGCCGAAATGGGCCTATTATGGTGATCAAGCGGACACAGGATCCGTTATTGCACCATAATCACGGACGAATCCACGCTAAATCCGACAATAGCGGAACTCTTGTCCGCATAATGCCATGAAATAGGTAAAAACAATGGAATAGCGGAACCAGTGTCCTCTAGTATCGCAAATCCAAGGGGTTTAATAAAGCTGTATCTATGGCGTTTTCCTAATGGATGAGTCGGTAATGCGACGCAACCCCTGGTGTTTTTTTCGGTGAAATCAGCCGAATAGGGAGATTGTGTGGACAGCGGATTCGCTATTTGCTGGAACCGGAATCGGCATGATATTGGACTCATGCCGATTCCTGCCGAACTGAATAATAGGATAACAAAAAGCTTACACCGTTACATAACGGGTAAGCTTTTTGAATTCCAAATAGGCTTTGGATTAGTTGACCATCGAATGAATACGAGTTTACTGTGCCATTTTAGATAAGGTATCTGGTATAGCGAGAATGACCGATTTCCGCCGTTCAAAAAAATCCCTCTCACCTAAAATGAGAAGGATTAAAATAGTTCTATGAAGCTTTAACCGATGTCAGGAGCGTTAACTCCGATTGCTCTTGGTCGAGCTGATGGCAGCGGGAAGTTATGACAAAAGCTCCGATAGCGAATGCAACTGCAGCCCACGGCAGGTAGGCCAGGCCAATGCTGTCCACGACCAAGCTGCCCAGAAGGGAGCCGAGCGCAATTCCCATGTTGGATGCAACCGGCATGAGCGTGGAAGCGAAGTCCTTGGAGCCGGGCGAAGATTCATCTGCCAAGTCAATCAGGTATAACTGAACGGCGGTACTGAGCGCAAAGGAGAAGCAGGCGACCAGCATCAAGGATGCTAATGCCATCCACGGGAGCGATAGGGTGAGAGCCAGAGCCGTCATAATCATCGCTTGGATGGTGAAAATCACTTTCAATTTAACCCGGGAATTGCCTTGCGCTACCTTGGCACCAAGCCAGTTGCTTAGAATCGTGAAAGCGCCGTAAGCCAGCAGGACGGTGCTGATCCATTGCTGCGGTATCCCCAGCACGTTCTCTAACAGCGGCGTGATGTACGTGTATACGATAAATACGGAGCCTACGCCGAAAACCGGAATGAAGAACGCAAGACGAATCCGTTGGTTTTTGAATAAGGCAAATTGCTGCTTCATGGAGCTTACGCTAATCGTATTGCTCTTGGGCATAACGGCCAACATGAACGCAAGCGGGATGATCCCCACAAGTGAAGTAACGATAAAAGCGGTTTGCCATCCAGCCATTTGGCCGATCTGCGTCCCGACGGGAACGCCCAGGACATTCGCTATGGAAAAACCTCCAATGATCCAGGCAACCGCGCCAGCCCTGCGGGAAGCGCTCATATGCTCACTGGTTGCGGCAATGGCCAGCGACAAGGTCAATCCGCACAGAATGGCGGTGATGATGCGAATGAACAGCATGACAGGATACGTGGTGGCGAAGATGGTCAAGTAATTAAACACCAACACCGCAATGTACGCTGACAGGATGGTAACATGCCGTGGAATGCGTCCGAGCAGCGTCACTGCAAAAGGCGTTCCGAGCGCATAAGCGATAGCAAAGCAGGATACGAGGACACCTGCAGCCGCAAGCGAAATGCTGAGAGTTGCGCTAATGTCCTTCAATAATCCAACAATGACGTATTCGGTGGTACCCAGCACAAAGGCTGCAAACGTAAACGCGATAATAAAAATGCTTTCTCTCAATCTGGTCATGGTTGTCTCTTCTCCTGGTTTCTCTTTTTGTATGGTTCGATCTTACGATATGAAAGGCTTTTCAAGTCAAGCCCCAGATCGGAATTCCAAGAGAAGCTAAAGCCGGCTTCATGCTATAATGTAGGAAAAAAAAGTGGAGTGGGTGGATACCATGCCGAATCAAACTTCTAAGCGATCATGGCGTGCAGACAAATTATCACAGATCGGTTCTTCGATATTTGCCGAGGTCAGCGAATGGAAACAAGAAGCTGCCCAGGCGGGAAGACATATCATCGATTTGAGTATTGGCAGTCCTGACCGTGGTCCTTCTGACGATATACGCGAGATCCTGAGCCAAGAAGCGCTAAAAGAAGATAACTATACATATCCGGGCACCAGAGGAACCATGGAATTCCGAGAGCAGTCGGCAGCATGGATGAAGCACCGCTTCGGCGTGAACGTCGATCCCGATACGGAAATACTGGCTTTAATGGGCTCTCAGGACGGATTATCGCATCTGGCTCAAGCCATATGCAATCCGGGAGATTTGGCTATTGTGCCGAATCCGGGATATCCGATTTATGCCGGAGCCCTTGCGATCGCAGGGGTAACGCCTTGGTATTTGCCACTGAAAGAAGAGCGGGGGTTCGTGCCCGATCTGGACAGCATACCGGAGGAGATTTGGATGAAAGCAACCTTCATCCTGCTGAATTTTCCGGGGAATCCGATTGCGGTTCAGGCCGATCTTGCTTTTTTTGAAAAGTTGGTCGGTTTGGCGAAAAAATGGGACGTGCTCATCGTCCATGACCTGGCCTATTCCGAAATGGGCTTTGACGGTTATCGCCCGATAAGCGTACTGCAGGCTCCAGGCGCCATCGACATCGCCGTGGAATTTCACTCCTTCTCCAAAAGCTTTAATATGGCAGGCTGTCGCATCGGTTTTCTTGCCGGTCATGAGGAAGCTGTAGGCGCGCTGCGGGAATACAAAAGCAACATCGACTTCGGCGTGTTCAAGCCGGTTCAGACGGCGGCGGTCCATGCCTTGCGTCAAGCCATGGCTGCTTCCCACGAAGAACGCGGTGTTGCTTCGCTGTATGAACAACGCCGTGATGTCCTCGCAGCTTCCCTGGCCGAAGCGGGGTGGGACGTTCCTAAACCGATGGCCACGATGTTTCTATGGGCTCGGCTGCCAGAAGCTTTTCGCCAGGAAGCATGGAGTTCGCGGCGGTTCGCCCGCGAATTGCTGTTGAATACAGGCGTGGCGGTTATACCAGGAGATGCTTTTGGCTCTGAAGGTGAAGGCTACGTGCGAATCGCGCTGGTCCAGGAAGAGGAGGCTCTGCGCGAGGCGGCTGTGCGCATAGGGAAATTTATTGGAGGTGTTTCGCCCTAAATGAAATGGCTTGGAGTCGGCTTCGCCATGTTTCTGGCGCTGACGCTGTTCCCTCAGAGTGCAGGCGAACTCGTTCATCATCAGGCACCGTACATAGAGGAAGTTGATGGTGCTGACAGCAACACGCCTTTTAAGGTGCAATATATAGACTTGGATAAGTACCAGGGCGTCAATGCGTACGAAAACACGTTTACCACCATGCCGGAGCAGGGCAGCAAATTAACCGTTAAGGTTCATAATAAGAACAGCACGGGCCACGTGATGCTGAAGGTCTACCGGGGAACGGAGGAATTCGGATACGCAGATGTCAAAGCCGGCACGGAGGGAACCCGGACATTCGCCATGCATGACGGGCGTGGAGTAACGGGGGATTGGAAGGTTTACATTACGTCGCGAGACGGTCAAATTATGAACCTGCAGATACGAGCAGGACAGCATGATTGATAGACGCTAAGACTACATTTTTTCTTTCTTATCAAGTTGTTTGTTAATTCAAGCATAATTAAGGGTGAGCGCATTGCGGAATTTTATGCCTGTACAAGCACCGGCCATAGAGATTCAATCTCCTGTTTCAGATTATGCCTATACGGAATATAGGCCATGCCAGCCATTGATGGCATATGTAGCCTGTTATTGGAGCTTGGAATACCGAGTCACGTCCATTCAAGCTCCGCTCCATCGCATCCTTCCCGACGGCTGCGTGGATATCATTTTTAATTTGAAGGCACGGACCGCCTCGGCTTCCGGTTTCATTACGGGCCTGATGTCCCGTTATGAAGCGGCGATACTCACGCAGGAGCAGTCTCTGTTCGGTATTCGCTTCTATGCGGAAACCGTTCGTCCGTTCATCCAATTTCCCGCTTCCGAATTTCGGGAGGGTCCCGTCCTCTTGGAAGAAGCGTGGGGGGCAGAGGTGAATCACTTGAACGAAGAAATAGTGACAGCTCTCGACTCCGCCCGACGCATCGAGCTGATTGAGACGTTTTTATTCAACGCGTTAAGACGGAGTAACATACGTTCTGAGCCGCTGGTGGAGCAAGGCATGCAGCATTTATACGACTCCAAGGGGAGAATAACGATTCATGCCCTGGCCGAAAAAATGAATTACAGCGAGAGAAACATAAGAAGAACGTTTCAGAAGGAATTGGGCATGAAGCCGAAGGAAATGACGGACATCATACGATTCCAGAATTTGCTGCAGGAGATGCGCCGTTCCAAGCCTAACCGGTTTCCTGAAATCGCTGCCCAATACGGATATTATGATCAGCCTCATTTTATTAACACCTTCAAACGCTTATACGGCATGTCGCCGAAACAGGCTTTTCAACCATAAATTTTGTATGCTTGGCGGCGGCAAGATTTGTCCTTTTTTTACAATCTTTCATTCCGGTGTTGAACGACAATGGGGTAGAAGTAACAATGATGATGTACAGGAGGTAATGTAAAATGAGAGCAAGCATATCCGTACTTACGATTGGCGTTGATGACCTGGAACGGTCCCTGGAATTTTACCGTGACGGGCTCGGGCTTTCGACCGAAGGAATCATTGGCACTGAATTCGAGCATGGGGCTGTAGCATTTTTTGACTTGCAAGCCGGTGTGAAGCTGGCGATATGGAATCGCAAGGATCTGTCGGTTGAAGCGAATGTTCCCTTATCGTCCCCGAGTTCTTCGGAATTCACGATCGGCCACAACGTCGGCAGCAAGGAAGAAGTGGATGAGGTGATGGAGCAAGCCAGTAGAGCGGGCGCTAATGTAACCGTACCGGCACAAGACACCTTCTGGGGAGGCTATTCCGGTCATTTTCTCGATCCGGACGGACATTTGTGGGAGATTTGCTGGAATCCTGCATGGGAGGTTGATCTTTCGTAACGGATGTGATAAATTAATCAACGATTGTTGCGCAACTGAATATTTTATTTGAATGTATAACCTCATTAATATGGTCTGAGGGTCTCTACCAGGAACCGTAAAATCCTGATTACAGAAAATGTTTGTCATTTTTTGTAATCAGGATTTTTTTGTTGATTATAAACATGACATCGAAGAAAGGGGATTTCATTCCAGATGAATCTGAAAGTATTAATTCTAGCGATTTCGACGATATCCGTCGGGCTGGTTGAACTTATTGTTGGCGGGATACTGCCGCTCATTGCGGACGACTTGCATATTTCGCTCGGTACGGCGGGTCAGCTGATTACCGTGTTCGCCCTGGTCTATGCGATAGCGGGACCGGTGCTTCTTGCGCTGACGGCAAGAGTGGAGCGCAAACGGCTTTACCTGATTTCCTTGTTTATTTTCTTTATTGGTAACTTGCTGGCTTATGTAAGTCCGAACTTTACGCTGCTCATGGCAGCCAGAATCTTAACCGCGATGAGTACGGCATTGATTATCGTGTTATCTTTGACGATTACCGCCAAGGTGGTTGAGCCTGCACATCGCGCTAAAGCCTTGGGCGTTATCTATATGGGGATTAGTTCGTCATTGGTGCTAGGCGTGCCGCTCGGCATCCTGATCAGCGAGGTTTTCGGATGGCGGGTGTTGTTCCTGGGTATCGGCTTCCTGTCGATCGGTTCCATGATTTTGATCTATATGTTCCTGGACCGGATCAAGCCTGAAAATGTTACGCCGTTATCCGTTCAGATCAAGGCGCTGGGCAAGATGAAAATCGCCGGTGCGCATCTGGCCACCTTGTTCATGCTTGCAGGACATTACACCATATATGCGTACTTCACGCCGTTTCTTGAATCGGAGCTTGGGCTGAGTCCTTATTGGATCAGCATCTGTTACTTCCTGTTCGGACTATCCGCCGTCGGCGGCGGGGCGTTCGGCGGGGCGCTTGCGGATCGGCTCGGATCGCATAAGAGCATCGTGATCATCATTACGTCATTCATGCTGGTATTGTTCGTGCTTCCATTATCCACATTTTCGATTGGCGTGTTTTTAATCGTGATGATGATATGGGGGGCATTGAGCTGGAGCCTGGCTCCTCCTCTGCAGAATTATCTGATTCAAGTGGATCCGGGTTCGTCCGATATCCAGCAAAGTTTTAACAATTCCGCGCTGCAAATCGGCATTGCATTGGGCTCTGCCATTGGAGGCCTCGTGTTAGAGCAGGGAGGCACCGTAGCCAGCACGGCCTGGGTCGGCGGGGGGATCGTCATCGTGTCCCTGGTTTGTGCCGTTTATTCTTTGACGAGACCTGCGCTAACGTGGAAGACAAGCAAATAAATAGCCGTAAATTTTTTACGAATTTAAAAGACAGCCGCATCCATGCAGCTGTCTTTTCTTTTGCAATCGTTTCGTACATCGTGCGCACTGCTCCCTGTGTGCACGATGCGTGGTTCGGGGCATGCTTGATGGTGGGAGGGTTTACATCTTGGCGACGGAAGAACGATAGATGATCTTGCCCTTCACCACAATTCTGCCGAATTTGGTATCAGGGGTGCTGATTTTGCTTAAGATGGACTGGATCGACGTTTGAGCCAGCTGCTTCATATTGACTTCAACCGTCGTCAGGTGCGGCACGGTCAGCGTAGCGTAGATATCGTTGTCAAAACCGACGACGGAGCAGTCGTCGGGAATGCGGTAACCCATGCCTTGCAATTTCTGCACAACCAAATAGGCGACCTGATCGCAATTACATACGAAAGCTGTTGGCAATTCATCCGGTATCTCGATGTCGAGATAATTGCCGTGCTCATTCCGATCGTTGATTACCCAGTCCTGCCGAAGCGCGATTTGATGCTCCAGCAGCGATTTATAGTAACCCAGGAACCGATCCTGAATGCTGCTTGTGGCATGCAAGCTGCCCACATAGGCAATGTTGCGATGTCCTTGCCGGATCAGGTAATTGGTAAGTTCATAGGCACCGTAAAAATTATCCGAAACCACCGCATCAATATCCGAATGGTCATCGTAGAAGTCCAGAAACAGAATCGGCGGTTCGATGGCGTGCATGATCTCGATGTAAGGTTTGCTGATCTGTCCCAGCAGAATGAATCCGTCCACTTTGCGATCATAATAGATGCGCGGCAGCTGCAAGGCCTGTTCATCCGAGCTGCTTAAAATATGAAGTATGCCGTAATACCCGTAGTCTTCCAATCCCTTGGAGATTTCTTGATAGACGCGAAGATAGAATGATTGGTCGGGTCCGGTAAAACGTTCGGGAATGATGACGCCGATGTTGTAAGTCAGCCCTTCGCGCATGGACCTGGCAACGGTGTTCACCCGATAGCCCATTTCGCTGGCGATGGATTTGATTCTTGCCTTTAACTCGTCGCTTACGCCTTCCTTGTCGTTCAGGGCTTTCGAGACGGTCACCGTGCTGACGCCAACTTGCTCCGCGATGTCCTTCATCGTTATGTTTTTGTTCATCGCGTTTGTCTCCTTTTATCTACAGTCGAAGTAGACCATCTGTCCGAGTATGTATGCAATCATTCCATGATCCAAGTACAGTATACCTGCTCGTCTGAGACAAATAAAGGCGAAGGCACATTTCTGATTGTTATTCTGTTAGAGCTTGCTGCTTACATGTTCGATTCGATTTAAGATTTCCAAGCAAAATCGACTGTTATGATACGGACATTTCCATGGTCCGGCCATCTCGTGCTGATCCGGCCGTCCGTTCTCATTGACGGACCAAAACCATTCGCTGCCCGGGCGGGAATCGATAATATTTTTTTTCGTATAATTCCACATTCTGAAGACCTGTTCAAGAAATTGAATATCTCCCGTACGCTGATAGGCATTGAAAAAACCGACCATAGCCTCAGCCTGGACCCACCAGATTCTAGAGGTATCCAGACGTGAGCCTTCTTGCTCATTCATGAGCGAACCATCCTGCTGCACGGCCCGTTCAGAAACGGCATACGCCAAGTCCAGAACCATGCGCTTATAATCCGGATTCGTGCTTCCGATGATCTCAAGCGCCTCATCCATCAACCAGCTGGCCTCGATATCATGGCCAAATGAAGTGACATCCACGAGCGGGTTCCAATCCTTGTCAAAAAACACCCCTAAACGTCTCCGATCAGCATCGAAAATATGATGGTACAGAATGGACAGCAGGTTATGAAGCGATTCTCGGACCACCGCCTCGGGCCAAGCCCGATAAAGCGTGGAGTAAGCTTCCAGGACGTGAATATGCGTATTCATCGTGATATGCGCGACCACGCCGTTGCCGCTAAGCATTTCGTTGGGCTGCTCGTTCCACTCCCGGTCGAACTCTTCCTTGTAGGCCTGCCGTTTCGCATCATACCCCTTACTCTCGATCAGACGGTACAGCTCTTTGGCCAGATCCAATGCCTCTTGGTTCCCGGAAGCGCGGTGGTATTCGCTTAATGCATATACGCCGAACGCTTGATTGTAGATATGTTTCCTCGTATCTGTCGGGACTCCCTTGTAATCCACCATCCAATACAGTCCGCCATATTGGCGATCAATGAGGTGGCGCGCGAGAAATTGAAAGGCATGCCTGGCATGCTCTGCGTAGATTTCGTGCCCCGTCGTCCGATAGGCTGCGCTAAAGCTCCATAAAATTCTTGAACAGGCAATCCCGCCTTTGGCTGCTTGTTCATCAATCTTTAAATCGGCGTTCACTTGGCCGTAAAACCCGCCGTTGGTTTCGTCCTTCAATCCTCCCCAAAAAGGCAGGATATGCTCCAGCCATTCTTTTCGGATTTCAGAACCCAGGGTATGTAAAGTCATTGTCATATAAAGCCTCCGTTATTAAGTTATCGTTAACCTTAGAAAATATTTTAAGAAAGAGTATCGTTCGATGTCAACGAAATCTTTTACACGCAACATTATTATTAACATATATACACCATTGACAGGTGAAGGTGAGGCATATAAAATTCGAATTATTACTTAAACGATTACCTAAATAATCTACACACTTCGGTTTTGATTCATCATCTAGTGTCGAGGCTAGAAATCAAATGATATGAATCCAGAGGGAGGAAGATGATGTTGATATGGATGCAGGGATGGAAGTCTATTCTAGTCGCGATCCTGGCGTGTGTGTCAGTAGGCGGTGGGCTTCCTAGTCCAGAAGCAGCCACAGGATTTTATGTAAACGGTACCAAGCTGTATGATTCAACGGGCAAGGCCTTTGTGATGAGGGGTGTAAATCATCCCCACACCTGGTACAAGAATGATCTGAACGCGGCTATTCCGGCTACCGCGCAAACGGGAGCCAATACCGTACGAGTCGTCTTGTCGAACGGGGCGCAATGGACCAAGGATGACCTGAACGCCGTCAACAGTATCATCTCGCTGGTGTCGCAGCATCAAATGATAGCCGTTCTGGAGGTGCATGATGCGACAGGCAAAGATGAGTATGCTTCCCTTGAAGCGGCCGTCGACTATTGGATCAGCATCAAAGGGGCATTGATCGGAAAAGAAGACCGCGTCATCGTCAATATTGCTAATGAATGGTATGGAAATTGGAACAGCAGCGGATGGGCCGATGGTTATAAGCAGGCCATTCCCAAATTAAGAAACGCGGGCATTAAGAATACGTTGATCGTTGATGCAGCGGGATGGGGGCAATACCCGCAATCCATCGTGGATGAGGGGGCCGCGGTATTTGCTTCCGATCAACTGAAGAATACGGTATTCTCCATCCATATGTATGAGTATGCCGGTAAGGATGCCGCTACGGTGAAAACGAATATGGACGATGTTTTAAACAAAGGATTGCCTTTAATCATTGGGGAGTTCGGCGGCTATCATCAAGGTGCCGATGTCGATGAGATTGCTATTATGAAGTACGGACAGCAGAAGGAAGTGGGCTGGCTGGCTTGGTCCTGGTACGGAAACAGCCCGGAGCTGAACGATTTGGATCTGGCTGCAGGGCCAAGCGGAAACCTGACCGGCTGGGGAAACACGGTGGTTCATGGAACCGACGGGATTCAGCAAACCTCCAAGAAAGCGGGCATTTATTAAAATCGGGTTAAGGTAGATGAGATTGCATGTTAACAGCAAGCTCAAACATATGGATGCATGCAGGCTGTCGAGGAACCGTCTCGACGGCTTTTTTCTATAGGATTTTCTGAATCGACATACAGCCTATTCTTGCATCCTCTTCGAGACCTATCGACAAAGAAGAGGAACAACCTTTGTGCGATATCAATATGCTTGGCTTTGGAGAAACCTGCATCTAGTGCGGGGTTTTGTTTTGATGGTTTAAATATATATTTAATTCCTACTTGACAGGTGGTATTAATTGGTTTAATCTAGCCACAAGCAAATTCATTCAGTCCTCATTAAATGATCATTCATTATCTTAGTTGAACGATATATCAGCCGATTGGTCTACCAAAGGCTCCTGTTTACTCGATTTCGTTATTTTGACGGAAGGGGAAATGGGAGCCTTTCTGTATTTTCCGGACATCGTTACGGATTATGACTTGGAGTCTGAGGCTATCGTTCCACAGGAAGGAGCGGCATGGAAGAAACGGATTGGGCATTAATGGAAGAGGCGGATTGGCATTTTCGCAAAATGGTGCGGAGATTTGTCAAGGAGCGTGACAAAATCTCGATAGAAGGCGTATCGCTGCCAGGTTTGTTGATCCTGAACACCATATTGCGGGATGGGGAGCAGAAGCTTGGGGAGCTTGCGGAACAGCTCGATTTTACGTCCGGAGCGGTAACGGCCTTGTGCGATAAACTTGAGGTTTGCGGGTTCGCGGTAAGAAGACGGAGCGAGAGCGATCGGAGATCGATTGTGCTGGACATCACGGATGCTGGAAGAGAAATGGTGAAGCGTAACGAATACATAGGCGGGCGTTCGATCGAACGAATATTCGGAATATTCTCGCAGGAGGAGCTGCGGGATCTGATCCATTATTTTGAACGGTTGAACGATCATCTGGAGGGCTTCTCGGATTTCGTGCTTCGGCCGCCCCGCCCATCTTTCGATACGCCGGCAGCAATTGATCATAGCAAACCAGGCTCACTGAAACGCTCGAACAAATTCATTTCTTACTAAAATTCATATTAGAAAGGAAGTTGAACGATGGGACATCCAACGATTTATCCAACGGGTACAACCGTATTTCAACCGGGGAAGGCGTGGAGCGGCTACACGATTTATCAAGCCGCGGATACCGGCGCCCTCCTGATTGACATGAACGGCAGGGAGGTTCACTTATGGAAAGGGCTTCGGGGATTTCCGAACAAGCTCTTTCCCGGAGGTTATGTGCTTGGGAGCACCTCAGAGCGCGATCCGAAGTACGGGTTTCAGGATGAAACCAATCTGGTACAGGTCGACTGGGAGGGCAATATCGTCTGGAAATTCGATCGTTATGAATACATAGAGGACCCGGGTCATCCGGCACAATGGATGGCTCGACAGCATCATGATTACCAGCGGGAGGGCAATCCCGTCGGTTATTATGTACCCGGGCAGGATCCGAAGGTAGGTTCCGGCAATACGCTTATTCTTGCTCACAAAAATGTGAACCGTCCCGAAATTTCCGACATCGAACTGTTGGACGATACGATCATCGAAGTGGATTGGGAAGGCAATGTCATTTGGGAATGGGCGGTTAGCGATCACTTTGATGAACTCGGGTTTGATGAAGACGCGAAGCTAGCGTTATCCCGTGATCCGAATACCCGCGGCTTCGGAGCCCATGCCGGGGATTGGATGCATATTAACTCGGTATCTGTGCTTGGTCCTAACCGGTTTTATGATGCGGGGGACGAACGCTTCCATCCCGATAATATGATCTGGGATGCACGGGAAACGAACATTATTGCCATCATCGACAAAAAAACCGGGAACATTGTCTGGAAGCTCGGCCCTGACTATTCCACGGAAGAAACGAAGCATATTGGCTGGATTATCGGCCAGCATCATGCTCACCTCATACCGAAGGGACTTCCGGGCGAAGGCAATATTCTGATCTTCGACAACGGCGGCTGGGGCGGATACGGAAAGCCGAATCCGGAAGCGGCAGATGGCTTGAAAATAGCGCGGCGCGACCATTCGCGAATTCTGGAAATCAATCCCGTAACCTTAGAGATTGAATGGCAGTATACGCCCACGGAGGCCGGCTTTCAGGCTCCGCTGGACTCTTACCGCTTCTACAGTCCGTATATCAGCTCAGCACAGCGTCTGCCCAACGGCAACACCTTGATTACCGAAGGAGCCGACGGCCGAATATTCGAGGTGACAAGAGAATTTGAACTGGTATGGGAATATATTTCGCCTTATAAAAATATCCGCAACTCCAATATGGTCTACCGCGCATACCGGGTTCCTTATGAATGGGTGCCACAGGTTGAATTGCCCGTAGAGACCGAGATTGCTCCGCTTGATGTGGCAGATTACCGCCTGCCAGGTGCCGCACCGAGAGGTGCCGTTAGTACCGTGGAAGTAGAAGGCACGATCTCCTATGGGGAGGGAGCGTTATGCGTGGCCAGGACCGATGAAATAACGCAGAAAGAAAGGGATCGCGATGCGTAGACCTTATTTGAAACGATGGCATGCTTGGTTTCTGATATCGACGCTGGCAATGAGTTTGCTTAGCGGATGCGGTAAGGCCAGCGGTGACAGTCAAGAGAGTAAATTTCAATTGAAAATCGCCGATATTTCCACGAATGCGGTGTTTCGTATAGCTAAGAGCAAGGGGATCTTCGACAAACACGGGATTGATGCCGAGCTGGTGAACTTCGCAACGCCGGCCGAAGGCGTGAACTCCTTGTTTATTAAGCAGGTGGATGTTGCATTCGGTGCAGACTTCCCACTCCTGAATGCTGTTAGCAAAGGCGATTACTCTATATTCGCCTCAACCGGAACAGCTACGGATTTGAGCGCAAGCGAATGGAAACTGTTCGTCCGTAAAGAGATCGCCAGCGCTGCCGATCTCAAGGGCAAGAAATTGAGTTTCTCCAGAGGCACATTCATTCCCTATCTGTGGGATGTTTATCTCGCCGATAACGGGGTTGCATTGTCGGATGTGGAGCTGATCGGGCAAGGAGGCTTCGACGAGGCCTACGTGGCGCTGAAAAAAGGAGAAATTGACGCCGCATGGGTATATGGCGCAGTGCTGAACGAAAAGTTCGGTGCCCTTGCCGAAGCCAGAGAGCTATCGGATATGTCGAAGACGCCGGTAAGGCTTGGCACCGGTTTGATCGCTTCAAATGAATTAATCAACAGCATCAAGGAAGGATTCGTAGCGCTTCTGAAAGCGCTGGATGAAGCGTCGGCTTATGCCCAAGCCCATCCGGAGGAAACAGCGGATTTGATGTACGAAGAAGTCAAGCAGCCGAAGGAAGCGACCTTAAAGGATCTGCCGAAGAATCCATGGAGCATTGGATTTACGGACAAAGCCTATGCGGGATTGCGGGGACAGAAGGAATACATGGTCGCTAACGGTATCATCGAGAAGGATTTCGAGCTGAATGATAAATTGAATCTGGATTTGGTAAGAACAGCCTTCCCGGATCGAGTCATTGATTTGAAGTAAGGAGATGATGAAAATGAGAGTAGCGTCAAGGCAGAATGAAATCCATATTGAGCAGTTGAATAAAAGTTACACGCAGGCATCAGCATCGGCAGGCGGTTTACATTATATCATCCAGGACGTCAACCTGGCGGTTAAAGGCGGGGAGTTCTTCGTTCTGCTGGGACCGAGCGGGTGCGGGAAGTCGACGCTGCTCAGTCTGATCGCCGGCTTCGTCTCCAAGACATCAGGTCAAGTAAGGGTAGGGGAAAAGGAAGTGGAGCGCCCCGGCCAGGATCGTGCCGTCGTATTTCAGCAAGCCGACTCATCCTTGTTTCCGTGGTTGACGGTTAGGGAGAATGTGGAGTTCGGCCTCCGCATGAAACGGATGCCAGCTGAGAAGAGAAGGGAGATATCCGGCGAATTTATTGAGCTCGTGGGCCTTGCGGGACATGAAAGCAAATATCCGCGCGAACTGTCTGGCGGCATGAAACAACGGGTACAGCTGGCACGGGTGTTGTCCAATGATCCCTCGATCCTGCTCATGGATGAACCGTTCGGCGCATTGGACGCGATGACAAGACGCACGATGCAAAGGGAATTGGTCCGCATATGGCAGGATACGGACAAAACCGTCATCTTCGTGACGCACGATATTCAGGAGGCACTTCTGCTGGGAGGACGCATCGGCATTATGTCTGCAGGACCTTCCTCTAGAATAACGGATATCTATGAGGTGCCGCTTGCATACCCGAGAGATTTGTCAGACCCGGCCTTCCATGCCCTGTACAACCAAATCCAATCGCATTTTGACGAGTAGTGAGGAGGCGTTCCCGTGAGCAATCATCTTAAAAAATGGTCCCTGCATATCCTGTTATGGATGGTAGGACTTGGCGTCTGGCATCTGCTGTCCCTTGCGTATGGCCCGGAAATTCTGCCCGGTCCCGTCTATACGGCAAAGGGCGGATACGAATTGTTGACGGACGGCACCTTGATTCAATATATCGGAATCAGTTCGTACCGCGTGCTGCTTGGCTGGACGTTTGGCAGTCTGCTGGCGATCCCTGTCGGAATCATGATTGGGAAGGTCGGACCGATCCGTGCTTTCGCCGAGCCTTTCCTCAATTTCATTCGGTTCATTCCTCCGATTGCGTTCATAACCCTGTTTCTGGTCTGGTTCGGCATCGGGGAGACATCGAAGATCATGCTTATTCTGTATGCAACCTTCTTCATCGTGGTCTTGAATACGCTGACGGGCGTTTTATCCGTTGAGGAGGATAAGATCCGCTCCGCCCGCAGCATGGGGGCGTCCGAATGGCAGATTGTGCTGCATGTCGTCATTCCTGCAACCGTCCCTTTCATGTTCACCGGCATTCGGCTTGCCATGGGAACCTCGTTCATGGCGATTATCGGGGCCGAGATGATTGCATCCAATGAAGGCGTTGGTTATCTTATATGGAATTCACGATTGTTCTTCCGTACAGATTGGATATTTGTCGGCTTGATCTGCCTGGGGTTGATGGGATTCCTGACAGACCGGGCCGTGGGGCTGCTCGGCCGCAAGCTGTTGTCCCGGTATGGGGTGGTAAGGGCAAATTCGCTGCGTCGGTAAAACGTTAATAATACAACAGCATCAAAACAGCAACGGCACCCTTCATGAAAAGGGTGCCGTTGCTGTTCTTCCATCGACATCATGATCCGGAATAATGGATCACCATGCTTAACCGGTTCAGGGAATTACCCGAATTGTGATAGACATGTGGTTTGTCTGCCTTGAAGCGGATGGATTCACCTTGCTTTACCGTATATTCCTCATGATCGACACGAATGGTGACCTCACCATCGAAAACGGTAATAAACTCTTCCGTACCCTCGATATGGGCCTCTGCACTTAAATAACCGCCATGTTCCATTTCTAATGAATACATCTCGAAGCGCCGCCCGTCTTCATACGGGAAATACGGATAAATTCGAATGCGGCCGTTATCCTCAACCAATGCCTGCACCTCTTCCCGTGATACCACGACGATACCGGAATGCGGCTCATTGATCAACGACGAAAAAGAAAGCTTTAATCCGTTGGCAATCTTCCATACGGTGGTTATGGAGGGGCTCGATTCCCCGCGTTCAATCTGACCCAGCATCGTCTTGCTGATGCCGGTCATTTCCGCGACTTTATCCAAACTCAGCTTTCTCTGCTCCCGGAGCATCTTTAAATTGTTCGCCAATATCAGATTGATGGGCTTCAAAGATGGTTCACCTCTATACTGTACATATTGTGCGTTATAACATACATAAAGTATAATGATAACGCACGGTCGCTATAACGACCCATTAGAATCACTATAACATACAAACAAGAAAGGAGTTAAGAGCTTGTTTATCCTTCCGCTGTTGACCTATGCCATTGTAGCTTCATTTACGCCCGGTCCCAACAACATTATTTCGATGACCAATGCACGAAGTTACGGTTTTCGAGCAACGATGCGCTTTATCGGCGGGGTTGCAACCGGGTGTTTGATCATCATGCAGCTGTCCAGCTACTTCAACTTGGCAATGTATCAATACATCCCGAAGATTCGATCGGTTATGAATATGATCGGTTTCCTGTATATGATTTATCTTGCCGTAAAAATCATGCGAAGCAGGCCGCAGGGGGATGCAGATGATAAGCCAGGCGGATTTAACAGCTTTACGTTCGGATTCATATTTCAATTCATGAATCCGAAGGTCATTTTATACGGGATTACAGCCGTATCGACCTTCGTGATGCCAATCGCAACAACCCATGTGCAGCTGTTATTATTCTCGATACTGCTCACCATCGTTGGCATTTGCGCCAATATGACCTGGGCGCTATGCGGTTCGCTGTTCCAGAACCTGTTGTCCCGATATGAACGTACGTTTAATGTATTGATGGGGCTGCTTCTGATATACAGCGCATTCTCAATTTATGCAGCGAATGGATAGCAAGCGGGCCTCGTCGTGCACGGATGCCATACCAAATAAAACAAGGCTTTCCGGAACGTTCATCCGGAAAGCCTTGTTTGGGTTATTCGAAGATTTTGGAAATCTGTTCTTTCAGTTTGTTAGCGGAAGCATGGAATTGGGTCAATTCCTCGTCGTTAAACTCAAGGCTAAGAATTTCCCGCACGCCGGTGCGGTCAACCACGCAAGGCACCCCTAGATATACGTCGGACACGCCATGGTAGTCTGTAAGCAGCGTGGACACATTGAGAACGGAACCCTCGTTTTGCAAAATGGAGACGATGATCCGGTCAAGCGCCAATGCGATAGCATAGGAAGTGGAGCCTTTGGCGTTGATGATTTCATATGCGGCGTTCTTGGTACGATCAAAGATATCTTCCCTTTCCTCGTCCGTCAGATCGATCCCGATACCGGCAATGTTGGCGATGCTCCAGAGCGGCAGCTCGGAATCGCCGTGTTCGCCGACGATATGGGCGTGAATGCTGCGCGGATTGATGCCTTTGTTTTGCCCGATCAAATAACGGAAGCGGGCGCTGTCGAGCAGGGTACCGGAACCGATTACCCGATTAACCGGGAAGCCGCTCTTTTTCAATGTGACGTAAGACAGGATATCAACCGGATTCGTAGCCACGAGAATGATGCCGTGATCATTGTATTTCACGATATTTTGAATAATATCGTCAAATATGGCCGTATTCCGCTTCAATAAATCAATTCGCGTCTCGCCCGGTCTTTGGTTGGAGCCTGCGGCAATGACAATGATGTCTGCATCCTTGCAATCGCTGTAATCTCCAGCCCAAAGTTTCACCCCGCCGGCAAAAGGGAGGCCGTGGTTCATATCCAAGGCTTCGCCAAGAGCCTTGTCGTGGTTGGCATCGATCAATACCAGTTCAGATACTCTTTCCCGCAAGAATAAGGTGTACGCAGTCGTTGCTCCTACAGCTCCTGTACCGATGATTACGACGCGGGACGGGCGCTGAGCTTCATTTTTTGTCATCCATGTTTCTCTCCCTTGCACTCAGTTAATGAATCCTATACATGGAAAGCTTCTAATTACTTACCCTAATGAGCAGTTGTATACACAACAACTCCATTAGGCGCTTTCGATAGTAATGATAACATATTCAGGAAGATTTAAGCAGTGGGAGTGTGATTTAAGTTACGTTCATGCTCACTATAGAAGGTTTTGATCGCACGTTACCTTGTACATGTCCTAGATGCCGATGTCGAACCGCAGTCAGTGCGATTCCATTTCATGCGAATGAAGTAAACCGCTCCTTTAGCTCCTGAAGCATGACCTTTCGGTAATCGTTCCCGTCATGGTAGAGTTCACCGATCCTTGTGTAGACCTGATCCAATTGTTCCTGATACGAATCGGCTTGTTTATCAGCGTGTTTTCTTTTGAACTCGTCCATGACGTTTTGGATGTATGCCGGTCGTGCGCCCCATTGTCCAAGAACCGCGCCGGTTGCCGCATTAAGGAAGAGGGCGATCGGTTGAGCGCGGCCACCGCCCGTAAGAAAGAGATCCATCGTTTCCAGATGCTCTTCCATGATGAGCACTTCGGTCGGTATGCGGCTGTATTCCATTACCCGGAACAAGACGGGAACATTCCAGATCACATCCGGACACCAATCCGTACAGAGGATAAGGCAGTGCAGTTGGCCATGCTCGTTACGTTCAGCGAAGAACCGTTGAACTTCTTGGTCGTCCCATTGAAAGCGGTCATAGACTTGCCTAAACTGTTCCTTGGTGTTGGGGATTCGGCTCAGTTTCATTTCCAGGCTCCTCATGCCCTCCATAAATTGACGGGGGGATATGCCTTGCCCTATTTTGTGCCGAAGATGGATAAGCGTTGTCATTGGCTCATTCGTCCTTTCGTACTGAACGGGTAGTTATAGTGTACATTCAGCCTATAGCTAGCTTAGAATATATTTGACCACATAGAAATGGTCACTTTGGAGCTGTTTATGCAAGTCAGATTGAATGGAATGTGGGTCGTGAATTTATATTTAAAAGCCTGAGGTGGTCCATTATGTTTGATATCCTTTTACCCGAGCAAAGCGAGTTTCCGTTATACCAGCAATTATACCTTCAACTTCGTGAGGGTATCCGAAACGGCGCCATTCCCGACGGACAACGATTGCCATCCGTGCGATCCCTCCAGCTTCAGCTTAATATAAGCAAGACGCCGATCGAGACGGCTTATCAGATGCTGACGGCAGAAGGGTATGTGATCAGCAAACCGAGGTCGGGGCTATACGTCATGAATCCCTACAAGGAATTCTCCTACTCCCAACAGCATCAACAGCCGCCCTCCATGACCACGATACCGGTTATTCGTTCCCATGCGCATACCAATCCCAATGTCATCGATTTCAACCCAACCCGATTAGATCAAGCTGCCTTCCCGGTACGAATTTGGAGTAAAATGCTCAAGGAAGCGCTGGACCACCATTTATGCGAGATCGGAGGGTATGGGGATCCACAAGGCGAATACGCCCTTCGGCGCGTGGTTTCCGAATTTTTGCGGAATTCCAGAGGGGTCAATTCGACGCCGGATCAAATAGTTATCGGTGCCGGAACGGCATATAGCATAGGTCTCCTCTCCAGGATGCTGAAAGGGATGAAGCATGTTGCCGTTGAGGAACCGGGTTACAGCCTGGTACGGGATCAATTTCAGCTGAATGGCTGCGAGATTCTTCCGATATCGCTTGGCGATAAGGGGATCTCGCTTGACCGATTGGAGCAAAGTCATGCAGAGCTCGTGTACGTAACGCCTTCTCACCAGTTCCCGACAGGAAGCATTATGCCGTATCCGGAGCGGGAACGATTGCTGGAGTGGGCGAATGCTAAACATGCATACATCATCGAGGATGATTACGACGGCGAGTTTCGCTATCAAGGCAAGCCGATTGCTTCGCTGCAAGGATTGGACGATAACGGACGGGTGATTTACGCCGGCACCTTCTCGAAAGTGCTCACCCCCGCACTGCGAATGAACTATCTGGTTCTTCCACAGGCACTGCAGCATCAGTTGACCCAAATGCAGCAGGAGGTGTTTTTTGCCCCATCGCGTGTGGAGCAGTGGGCCATGACCGCTTTTTTCGAACAGGGGCATTGGTTTCGCCATATTCGCAAAGTTCGTAACCTGTACAAGAAAAGACATCATCGGTTGATCGAGCTGATCGAGGCTCATCTTGGCAACTTTGTTGAAATTACGGGTCAGAATGCCGGACTTCACCTTCAACTGCTCGTCAAAAAAGAAGCTACCTCGGAGGAATTGATTCAGGAGGCTGCGAAAGCCGGCGTGAAAATATACGACTTGCGGAAGACGTGGATAAATCAGCGTCAAGACGCTGGACAGTACCCGAGGATATACTTGGGATTTGCCGGCTTGAATGCGTCCGAAATGGAAACGGGCATTCGGCTGCTGCAAAAAGCCTGGAACATGAACTAACCACTCGGGACCCCTCCTGTCTTTTATAACACCAACAAACTGACCATTCCATGCAGGTCAATTTGTTAGTTATGATAAGCTAAAAACAGGAGAAGGAGAGCAGGTATTTATGATCACGCATAGCGAGGTAAAGGCGTATTTGAACCGATTAGGAATATCCGAAATCAAGGCTCCGACAAAGGAATATTTATTCGAGCTGCATAAAGCGCACGTGGCAAGAATTCCTTGGCAGACCCTGGATATTTTTGCCCGGAAACCGACTCCCTTGGATATCCAAAATTCGGTGCAACTGCTGATCCATCAACGAAGCGGTTATTGTTTTCATTTGAATGGAGCTTTTACCGCTCTTCTTCGAGCCTTGGGGTATGCGGTTAGTTGGCATAAGGCCGGCGTACAGCCGTTAGGACAAGAGCCACGGATTAACGGCTTCCATCTTGGGTTAATGGTCAGCCTCATGAACGAAGAACTTGGGGAAGAAGAGTCTTGGCTTGTCGACGTCGGTCTCGGGGATATGCCATGGGAGCCGATTCCATTGAAATTCGGGAAATATGAACAGGGGCCGTTCACGTATGTGCTTGAGCCGTCCGGCATAACGGATCAGGGCTGGCGGTTGATTCATGATCCCCAATATTCCTATGTAGGGGTAGATTATGCGCCTGAGGTTGTAAACAGCTTGGAATTATTTAAAACAAATCATGAATTTTACAGCCGATCGCCGGAATCCCCATGGATGGATCTATTGGTTGTCAGGCAGCGGCACGATGTGGGCATGAACGAGCTTAAAGGCTGTATTTGGAGAAAATGGAACGGCAGCATGCTGGATACCGTAGAGGTCTCGTCGAAATCGGAGTGGTTCAGATCCTGGCGGACGTATTTTACGAGCCGCTCGTCAACTACTCCACTTTAGAACGGGATCAGATTTGGGCAAAGGTGTGCAAGCATCATCAGAATTGGCTGAGGCTTGTGGAAGATCAACGATCTTAGAGGGGCCAGTCAGGCATCTCGTGTGACTCCTAAGCTGATCTCCTTCGTCATAGAACGATCTAAACCAATCTGTCTCTTGAATGCCTGCAACCCCAGGTGGTAAGATGGTACTTAAATTTCATGTCGCGAAGCACATGAACATGTTCCATAACCTACCTGTAAGGAGTTAAATGCATGGCAACCATCGATGATTTTACCAAGCTGGATATTCGCGTCGGGACGGTCGTGGAAGCAGAGCCCTTCCCGGAAGCGCGCGTTCCCGCCATTAAAATGAAGATTGATTTCGGCCCGCTCGGGATCAAGCGTACAAGTGCACAGATTACGAAACGGTATGACGCGGATAGCGTTGTAGGAAACCAAGTCGTGGCCATCGTCAATTTCCCGCCTAGACGCATTGCCGGCTATCAATCTGAGGTGCTTGTGCTCGGCGGCGTACCGGAGCAAGGGGACGTGGTGCTTCTGAAGCCGGATTTCGATCTGCCGAATGGAACGCCCATCGCTTAAGCTTATTCCATTTACCGATCCAAGCGTCGGTATTATGGTGAAGCTCTGCTCATAAATGCGTTCCGGGACGGTCGCCTAACCGTCCTCCTTTGAATATATCTGAAGTATCAGATGATTCAAGAGAGGATGTTGGCCTTGCAAACTGTTTCTCATGGTATCGTTCAAGTGTGGATTGCCTACACATCGAACCGCGGCGGATCGTTCGACATATGGCTGTACCGCCCTCAGGACGGTTTTGATTTTCAACTTACTCAAGGGCTCGGCGCGGAATTTTCGGTTCCCTATTGGTCGCCCGACCGGAGGAGTATCGCATTCATCGGTATCGGCAATGTGGTCCATGTGCTGGATACCGTATCGTTCACTGTAGCCAGAATTGATCAAATCGAACCGTACACGCTGCTGGACTGGTCTCCCGATAGCCGGTCTTTGGCGTATGTCAAGAATGATCGGATCGTCATTTATGATACGGCCTCTCATCGAAGCTATTCCATCCCGGAGACCGGAGCAACGGACGCCCAATGGTTCCCTTCGGGCATGGAGCTTCTATTTGCGTCTCCTGATTCTGGCGGGGTTACGCAGCTCTACCGCATTCGGACCGATGGCACGGAACGGAGACAAATCACACATCTAACGGACGGTCCGCTCCACGACGTTCGGATTTCCCCGGATGGAACCTTCGCGCTGTATACATCCCCTGGAGCAAGCATCTCCATGATTTCGACGGTGGATTTGGCAAACGGCACCATCTATGCATTGGAAGGCGGCCCACTCGCGAAAAACTATTTTCCCGCGTGGTCTCCTGATTCTAAAAGCATCGCTTACAGCGCAACAGCCTACAGCGAGCCAAATTACTATTCGCTCATCCAGATTGACAGCCGTACCGGTCAGGATCAAAGGACGGTTGCAGTTTCCAACTGTTTCGCCACGCCCGTCGATTGGTCGCCGGACGGTGCCAAAATCGCCTATTTGTCCGGGTGCACTGATGAAGAATTCGCTAGTCAGCTTTGGATCGTCGATATCAGGGAACAGATGCCGATGCACGTCGTTAGCGGAGGCAGGATTACTGCCTTGCAGTGGTCCCCAGGTGGCAGGAAGGTTCCGAAAAGCATGTTCACAAGCCTTGTATACCGGGTGTCCTTCCCGTATCCCGCAAATTGGCGGCCGGTCAGTGAAGAGAGATACGAGGGCTTCGACGGTTTCTTCCAGGTATCCGCGATTTCGTCTGGCGACCGGATTGCCGATGTATGCAGCTCCGAAGCTTTTCATCCATTAATGCCTTACGGTTCTTCTCCAAGGATTGTCCCTGCTATGATACAAAATCAAGAAGCGTGCTTCATTTATCCGTCAGCTGACCAGCCAACGGAGATGAATAACCAAGCAGCCCTTATTGTGAGATATCCGAGCCCTGTCCAAATTGGGGATATGTTCTACGCTTATTTCATCTTGTGGGCAGACGTTAACCATATCGGTCAAATCGGCGCGAGGCTGTCGTTCATCTAGCGTTTGAGCAATGAGTTGCAGGAAAGTACCCCTCGGCCGTTGAATATATCCGAATGCTGCAATAATGATCAGGCCTTTTCAGGAACACTTATAGCCGCAGGAGGAGAACAACATGAAGTCGATCACCGTTCAAAGTCTTACGGAGTTATTTCATTTGGAAGTGCTTGCAGGCGCCAATCGCATGGATCGAATGATTACCCGTGCGCAGACGCACAGACCGGGTCTGGAGTTTGTCGGGTATTTCGATTTTTTTCCGATGGAGCGAGTGCAGGTGCTCGGCCGTAAGGAGATTAACTATTTATTGACGCTTAGCATAGAAGAACGCAAACTGCATATCGGAAATATCGTCAAATATCATCCGCCGTGCTTTATTGTCACCTCAGGACAGCAGGAGATCCCTTATCTGACTCTATTCTGCAATCAGGAAGGCATACCGTTGTTGCGTACAACTGAGACGACAACGGAGTTTATTGCCAAGTTGAACAGTTATTTGGTGAAGACGCTGGCTCCGGAGATGTCGATCCATGCGGTGTGCGTGAATGTATCCGGTATTGGAATCCTGCTCCGGGGCAAATCCGGTATTGGCAAAAGCGAAACGGCCCACACCCTTATCCGGCGGGGCCACCGGTTTGTGGCGGACGATATCGTGGTGCTCAAAAAGCTGGGCCCTTCGACTCTTCTCGGAACGCATAATGAGACAACCCGGGAGTTTCTCGCGCTGCGAAGCATCGGGTTGATTAATGTGGTGCGTCAATACGGGCGCACGGCTTTTCAGGATGAGACGCGAATCGTGCTCGACATTGAATTGGTGCCTTGGCGTGAAAATTCCCTAAACAACGAGCTGGAGGCCGTGCCTCAATTTACGGAATATCTAGGCATCCAAATTCCTCATATCGAGGTTCAGCTTCAGCCGGGGCGCGACGTAGCCAGTCTGATCGAGGCGGCGGCCAACAATTGGTATCTTAAACAACTCGGCTACAGTGCGGCCGAAGACTTTATGAAACGAATCGAAAACGAGATGCAATCGTGAGGTTTAAACGACTTTCCGCCATCTGACAATAAAAAACTTACGGAAACGATGTTGGTGATAGATGAAAATCCAAGTAGGAGAACTACAAATCGAATGTCATGTAGAATACGGTCCACGCAAAAAGCTTTCGATCCATGTCCACCCATCGGGTCTGATCACGGTGAAGGCACCGAATCGTACAAGCGATGAGACGGTGATCAACGCCGTAAGGCGGCATGGGAGCAAAATCGTGAAGCAATTGCAAGCGATCGAGGCAGCCCGAACGGCTCCGAAGGTCAAGGCATACGAGGATGAAGGCAAATTCCTTCATCTTGGGCAGTATTATTCGCTGCATGAGTTAATCGAAACGGACGGGCTAACGGAAGAGGAGCTTCAACGGGATCTGAAGAAATTTTACTTCGCAAGCTGCAAGAAGGTGATCGCGGAACGAATCCGAATTTATCAGAAGCAGCTCAAAGTCACGCCGAAATCCTTCATCATCGAGGAGTCCAAAACGAAATGGGGCAGCTGCAGCTCGGCGAAGCATCTCACTTTCAACTATCGCCTCGCGATGGCGCCCATCGAGGTCATTGATTATGTGGTCATTCATGAACTCTGTCATCTCTTGCATATGAATCATGACCGATCCTTCTGGCGATGCGTCGGCAGCGTGATGAAGGACTACATAGCTAAGGAAGCCTTCCTCGCGAAATATGGACATGCCATGACTTTGTAATGCATTGATTATGAGTCATAGAGAGAGTTAGGGCACTGCCTGATTTGGGCAGTGTCCTTTTTTTGAATGGATGCTGATCGGCTGATCTGATTCCATTTGCCACTGGCAGCGTTGGCGCCAGGGCTGCTGCTCATTATGATTAACGGATTCCTGGCATTTGGCACGACGGTCGTCTTGTCGACCGGTTACGAAGGCTGCTGCTTGCGTTGATCATAACATCTATTTACATTAGAGTAATGACACAGAAAAATTGATACTTACGGAGGCAATGATGAAAACAATTGGACTCATCGGAGGCATGAGCTGGGAGAGCACCGTGATGTACTATCAGATTATAAATGAGGTCGTAAAGGAACAACGGGGTGGGCTGCATTCCGCAAAAATTTTGCTATACAGCGTGGACTTCCAAGAAATTGAAGAATGCCAGGCCGTTGGGAATTGGAACAAGAGCGCAGAAATTTTAGGAGATGTTGCCGTAAACCTTGAAAGGGGTGGTGCGGATTTTATCGTAATCTGCACCAATACGATGCATAAGGTTGCTCCAATCATTCAGCAAAGAATCCGTATTCCCATTATTCATATTGCAGATGCCACTTCGAAGAAGCTCATGGAAAGCGGCATAAATCACGTAGCGTTGCTTGGAACCAAATACACGCTGACTGAGGATTTCTACAAGGAAAAACTGATTGCAGCCGGCATTCATGTGCTGATTCCTGATGAAGATGACATACAACTTATCAACCATATCATTTATGACGAATTGTGCTTGGGTATTATTTCTCAACGATCCAAGAACGAATATTTGCGTGTGATCAACCAATTACAGAAGCAAGGTGCCCAGGGAGTCATACTGGGCTGTACTGAGATTGGTCTTCTTATTAAACAGGAAGATACGAATATCCCTGTTTTTGATACGACTCAGATTCATGGAACAACAGCAGCCCTATTTGCACTTGAAAAATAATCATTGATGTTTATTGTCGTAGGAGTTGCTGTTCGTTTCGTTCGATGTATAATGTTCGTATGGGTTCATATAAATCCATTTGAGTTCATTATATGTCTTGAACAAGGAGAGAAGGATCATGCCAAGAATCAAAATTGAATTGCTGAATCGTGAACAGAACGTGAGGGTGGAAGGTGATCGTCATTCGCATCCTCCCATGACCGCGTGATGGAGCGGGAAGACGAGGATTTCACTTATCTGGCCTGTCAACAGCTGGAATACGCCGCCGGCGACAAATTTAGAATTACGACGGAGCACCCGAATCGGTATTTGGTGGTTCAGTTGGATGAGGCACTCTTTCCGTCCCTGGTATATGTCAAGGGAACCAGCTGGGAATACGAAATACCGTTGTCGTTCAAGCAAGCCTACCCAGAGAAGGCATTTACGGGGACAAAACATTATGTTTCGGTACGCTATGCGGCGGATAGCGAAATTACCCAATATCGGAATTTGGCATTGAATACCCATGACCAGAAGCATGATTCCAACGCTTACCCGCATGCTCACGCCAACGTGGAAACCCGAAATGATCCCACCTTCTTTGCGCGCAATGCGATCGACGGCATTTATGCCAACCACAATCACGGCTCCTATCCATATCAATCCTGGGGTATTAACCAGCAGTCGGATGCGGAGCTGACGCTGGATTTCGGGCGAACGGTTGAGCTTGACCGGATCGGTCTTGTTTTACGCGGCGATTTTCCTCATGACAGCTGGTGGAAGGAAGTCACGATTGCATTCTCCGATGGTTCAACGGAGCAGCTCTATCCCGTGAAAAGCCGGAGCATCCAATATTTTGAGATTCAACCCCGCAAAGTGGAATGGTTGGTGCTCAAACGATTGATCAAAGGCGATGAGGCGCTTTTTCCGGCATTAACGCAGCTTGAAGCCTATGGCAAAAACGTAGACGTAACAGAGAAGTAAAGCAGAGTAAGGATTGGTGGATTCATAACCATCGTAATCATCCTGGGCCATTACGGATAATCGCAGAGCAATTGACAACCCTCAGCAACAAGGTATGATCAAATAGATATCAGTATCATGCCGAGGAGGGAATATGATGAATTCGACTCAATGCCAGGGAAGGCCGAATGTGCTGCTCATTACGGTCGATCAGATGCGCTTTGATTGCCCTAGCATAGCAGGTCACCCTGTGGTGGAAACGCCCAATCTGGACGAGCTCGCAAGGAGCGGCGTAAGGTTTAGCCATGCGTATTCTGCCACACCCACCTGCGTACCTGCAAGAGCGGCGATCTTAACCGGCCAATCCCAGCGCGCTCACGGCCGCGTCGGCTATCAAGACTGCGTCCCGTGGAATTACAAGGAGACGCTGCCGGGGGAATTGGCTAAAGCCGGTTATCACACGCAGTGTATCGGTAAAATGCATGTTTACCCTGCACGCAATCTGCTGGGGTTCCACAACGTAATGCTTCACGATGGTTACCTGCATCACAACCGCAACAACCACGGCATTCCGATGCAGGAGCATTACGATCAAGTTGACGATTACTTGCAGTGGCTCCGCGAGAGGGTGCCGGGCGCCGACATGACCGATCTTGGTTTGGACTGCAATTCATCAACCGTCGCTCGTCCTTGGCATTTGGCGGAAATGCAGCATCCAACCAACTGGGTGGTAACGCAGTCGATTGACTTTTTGCGGCGACGGGACCCCGGGAAGCCGTTCTTCCTGTGGATGTCATTCGTCAGGCCGCATCCTCCGTTCGACCCTCCGCAGGCCTACTTGGATCTGTATGAGGATGCCGATATTCCGGAGCCGCCGGTTGGCGATTGGGCAGAGACGGAGGACCCGGATCTGGCCGGATACTCCCCTATAACGGGGCGGGGACTGGTCCCGAAACGCCGTCTGCGTAAAGCGATGGCTGCCTATTACGCCCTGATCACGCATATCGATCACCAAATCGGACGCTTTTTGCAATCATTGAACGAATATGGGGAGCTAGGCAACACGGTGATCCTGTTTACTTCCGATCATGGCGAGCTGCTGGGGGACCATCATTTATTCCGAAAGTCTCTTCCGTACGAAGGCAGCACCCGCGTGCCGTTTATCGTCAACGATCCCGGCAACCGTTTAGGCCTGAAGAGCGGCACGGTTTCAGATCATGTCGTGGAAATGCGGGACATCATGCCCTCGCTGCTGGAAGCGGCCGGCGTGCCTATACCGGAAACGGTTGAAGGCGAGAGCATCTGGAGACTAGCGTCAGCAGGAAGGGATGGAGGAAGCAAGCCGGATTGGCGTCCACATCTTCATGGAGAGCACGCTCAAGGGCTTCAGTCCAATCATTGGGTTACCGACGGAAAGGAGAAATACATCTGGTTCTCCCAAACAGGCAAGGAGCAGTTCTTCGATCTGGTTGAAGATCCCAATGAGCTGCACAACGCGATCGGGGATGAAGATCGGCAGGAACGAATCCGGTATTGGCGTTCGGTCCTCATCGGAGAGCTTGAAGGACGCGAAGAGGGTTATACGGATGGCCAACAGCTGATCACCGGCCGGAAGCCGGTAGCCGTATTATCCCATATTTTGAAATAGCACGAGACCGTAAATTACATTCAGAACCGATTAGGAGATAACATGCTAACGACACAACAGCTAAAAGACATTGAACGATTGCAAGCCGAGTGCGAACTTCATGACCATGTCCAATTAAAGCTGAATTGGGAAATGCTCAGAGAACGCAAAACGGAGAATCTGGATTTTTTTCATTATGAGGAAAAGGAACTTGTAGCGTTTCTTGGGCTATATCCGTTTGGCTCGACCGTCGAAGTATGCGGCATGGTAAAGCCTGCCGAACGACGAAAAGGGCATTTCCAGCAGTTGTTTCATCTCGGAATGGAACAGGTAAAACTCGCCGGATACAAGAAAATCTTGTTGAACGCGCCAGCGGGATCCGATGCGGCAAAGGCATTTTTGCACCAACTAGGTGCGGAGCATGCTTTCTCGGAGCATCAAATGACGTGGCAGGAAATGCCGCTTGAGGATTCGGACGGTATTCTGCTGAGGCAGGCAACATGGGAAGATTATGAAACAAGCGTGCGCTTATCCGTGGAAGCATTCGGATTGGACGAAGAAGATGCCAGGGCGATGGAGAGTCATCATTTTGCTGATAATACGGGTATGTTCATGATTGACGTAAACGAAGAAACGGTCGGGAAGCTGCGAGTCAGCCGCGAAGAGGGGCAGGCGTGGATTTATGGTTTCTCCATATTGCCGGAATATCAGGGCCGAGGAATAGGCAGAAAAGCGTTGCGGCGAATCGTGAAGGAACAGAGCTCAGCCGGATACTCGGTGCACTTGGAAGTCGAAACGAAAAACGACCATGCGCTGAGGTTATACGAGTCGGTTGGATTTCAAGCCGTGCATGCACAAGACTATTATCAATATGAATGCAGATGATAACAAAATAGATGTGCAAGAAAAGTCGCCCTCATGGCGGCTTTTTGATTTTCACCGCATTATTCAAATCTTTACCATGATCTATTGAAGTCTATTTTTTCTGCCGATAAAGAATGGAGCATGCATATCTGATCATTCAGGAGGAATCATCATGAAAAAAACAGTCATCCTGCTAACCAGCGCGGCCCTGATGTTTGCGACCGCCGCAGGCACGATCTCAGCCAAACCAAGCAACACGCCCCCCGGCAAGACAAGTAACGCGGCATCGCCAAAGGGACCAAAAGAAAAAGAAACTCGTAATGACAAGCAGCAAACCGAGGAAGTCGATTCCTCTGATAAGTCCAGCAAAGAAGAGGACCAGGTTCAGGAATCCACAACGCCGGAAACAGAGAAAGCAAACGACCCTTCCACCGATAAAGTCGATTCCAAGAACAAAGGACACAAAGGATACAAAGGTTTGCTAAATGCCATTCAAAACGTTGAGGATAAACCGGCAGGCGCCGTTCTAGCCAATATTTTGCTTACCGAATATGCGGCAGAGTTAACGGACGAGCAACAAAAACAACTTGAGGCCATTATTGAAAAGGACAAGGCGTTAGAAGCGGCAGCGGACATGCTTGAAACAAACGGCAGCGTGACTGAAGCCGTGTATTTGCAAGAAGAAGCCATCAAAGCCAATTTTAAAAACCTGGATCTTTACAAAACCATGGGAAAGCTCAATAAAAAGGCAGGTAAAAAGAATGGAGTTAAGCTGTATGTGAACGGCGAAGCTTCGGACACTGAACCGTTTGTCAAAAAAGGCAATACATATGTTCCTTTTCGCGCCATAGCCGAGGCTTTGGAGGCTGAGGTTATATGGAATCCTGAAAAGCGTTCCATCACCGTCTCGAAGGACGGAGTGAGCATCCAACTCCTGGTTGGCAGTAAAACAGCGTCCGTCAATGGCAAGAAAATTTCGCTGGATGCCCCAGCTACCGTTACCAAGGGCAATACGTATGTGCCCGTACGATTTATAAGCGAGGCATTGAATGCAACCGTCAAGTGGGAAGCGGAAAGTCAGACCGTCGTTGTCTATGAAGAGAAAGCAGAATAGGTGAATTTCTAAGCCGCTAATCGGAACGAGATCAGCGGCTTTTTTCTATTAATAAAGTCTTTGATAAAGAGGGCCATTTCGTCTGTCGTAATGCCGAATGAGAATTAGGTCCATGCATGAAAGGCTAAATTTGTATACCATATGTTAAATTTTTTCAGTGTCTTCTCCATTGTAAACGCTTTAATATCGATTTATGACCGACTGACAGGAGGGGAAGTTATGAAGTTTGCAGGACGTTTCTGCATGGTGTTATGGATTGTCGTCATCATGGTGTCGGCGACCGGATGCATGGCGGGGAGGAACGGGGCCGACAGCAGTATGTCTCACCAACCGGAACGCCCGTTTGACAATGTGCGGATTACCGCATATATGGCTAAAAATCCGGTTGCGGACATCCTTCGCGCCCATCTTCCCGAATTTGAGAAGCAGACGGGTATCAAGGTGGATTTTCAAGCGTTGACCAATGAGCAGCTCAGCCAAAAGATGTTCGTACAGATGACGGTAGGTAGCGAAAGTCCCGATGTGTTCATGATCCGGCCGCTGGAAGAGCTAATTCTGTATGAGAACAACGGCTGGTTAACGCCCTTGGAATCGTATGCCGTATCGGACCCGCGTTACGACTTCGCCGATTTCTCTTCAACGGCGCTGGAATCGGTAACGGTGAACGGGAAGCTGCTTGCCGTCCCGCTATCGACGGAGCAGCAGATACTATACTATCGCAAGGACCTGCTAGAGAAAAAAGGGATCGAAGTCCCGCAGACCTTAGAAGAGCTGGAAGCGGCGGTTAAACAGGTGCATGATCCCGAGCATGGCATGTACGGATTTGTCGCTAGAGGGCAGCGAAGCGCTCTCGTAACCCAGCTATCGTCATTCGTTTACTCCGAGGGCGGGAATTTTCTAAGCGCAGATAAAGCGGCATTGAACACAAAGGAAACGCTCAAGGGGATTCAGCGATATGTAAGGCTGCTCGGAAACTATGGACCGCCCGATGCGCTTAGTTACAGCTGGCCGCAATCCGCAGATCTCTTTGCGCAAGGAAAAGCGGTATTTTTCACCGATGCCAGCGCGATCTACTCCCTGCTAGCGCAATCGGGATTAGCCAAGGAGAAGATCGGGTATGCGCTCTTTCCGGCAGGTGATGCCGGTCGCAAGCCGTATAGCACCACTGCATGGGCCATTGGCATCAATGCGAATTCTGCCCGCAAGGATGCTGCCTGGGCATTCATCGAGTGGGCTTCGGGCAGGGACATGGTGCTGCAAGCCCAGAAGATCGGTAATCCGGGAGCGCGGAGCTCGCTGTGGCATGACAAGGAAGGAATCTCCGGCTTTCCGGATGAGCTGATTCCGGTGATCAATGAATCCATTCCGATCGGAATGAGCTACGACCGTCCAAAAGTCATTCACGTGAAGGAAGCACGGGACATTATCGGCGGTATCGTGGTGAAAGGAATTATCGGCGAAGATGTCGGAATTGCTGCGGAGTCGGCAAACGTTCAATTGCAAGAACTGATCGACAGCGAGAAGTAGAGCGAATCGCTCTGACACGGGGGTATGTTTTTGATGAAGCGGTTAAGAACAAGTACGTTTGCCAAGCTTACAACATTGCTGGCGGTCCTGGTTATTCCGATTATTTTGCTGTATGCCTACTCCCATCAGGTCAGCATTAACGTCGTCCGTTCGGCTGTGGAGGAGGGCCAGCGGAACCGACTGACGTTTTTCATGAGTCAGATGGACACCATGATCGACCAGCTAACGAAATATTCGGTGATCGCGAGCAATGATGACGGGATTAAGAGTTATCTGGCGGAGCGCTCAGGCAGCACTCCCATGGAACGAATCGACAGCCAGCAGCGGATCACGGATATGTTGAACATGCAGATTGCAACTAGCAGCTGGGACAGCCAAATCTTAATGTACCTGACGCCGTATCGTGAATTGCTGACAACCGACTTGTCGGCAAGGTATGATGCCGAATACTTGGCTCATGCCCATAAGCAGAACTGGACTTATCAACGGGATTCGCGAGGACAAGCTTTTTTTAGCTGGATGAGAACGTCCGCTTCTTCGCAGGATCTGATCGTGGAGGTCCGTTTCACCGACCAGAATCTGGTCAATATGCTGAATCGGTTGAAACAGGACGGGGACAGCGAGCCATTCCTGTATGCACCTGACGGAACCGTTATTGCCAACAGCACATCGGTCGAAGAAACGATACGAATGGCCGCCGGCACCCTGAACGAATTGCGACTCGGGGAAGAGGGCAGCCGAATCGTGCAATCGGGGCAAGGCAAATATGTAATGAATTACGTCTTGTCCAGCAGTTTGGGCTGGTATCTGGTGGATTTCGTCCGGCTGGACAGCGTATATTCCCCGATCACCTTAAGCAGCGCCCTCTTTTATATTTCCGTATCGCTCCTGCTTGTTCTCGTTTTACTGCTGACCTTGTTGTTGTACCGCAATGTCCAGCGTCCGATTTCCCGCCTGCTTCATGCGGTGAGAAGGATCAGGGACGGTCAATACATGACGCGCCTGAAGGATGTGCCGAAGAACGAGTTCATGTATCTGTTTCACTCCTTCAACAACATGGCAGAGCAAATCGAGGAGCTCATCGAACGGGTATACAAAGAGTCTTTGCGATCCAAGGAAGCCACGCTTAAGCAGCTCCAATCGCAAATTAACCCTCACTTCCTGTATAACTGCCTGTTCTACATCAAAAACATGGCCAATCTTGGCGATAAGGAAGCTGTCGTGGCCATGGCCCTGAACTTGGGGGAGTATTACCGGTACACGACGCGACTGGAAAAACCGACCGCGCCCCTTGAAGAGGAAGTGAAGCTGGTTGACAATTATTTAACGATTCAGATGCTGCGGCTTCAGCGACTAACCTTCGAGATCGAGGTTCCTGACAGCATGATGCAGCTCGAGATTCCGCGTCTTCTGCTTCAGCCTATCGTGGAAAATGCCGTCATCCATGGTGTTGAGGATCAGTTGGATTTCGCGATGATTCATATTTCCGGTGAAATCGAAGGGAGTCGATGCAGGATCAGAATTGACAACAACGGCCAGGGCATGGACGTTGGCATCATCGACAAGCTGAAGCGACAGATCGAAGAGCCTTTGAACGAAAGCGGAGGATTCGGTCTATGGAACATTCATCAGAGACTGGTCACCCGGTACGGCAAACATGCGGGCCTGGCCTTTTCAGAATCGCCGTCAGGAGGACTTCGCGTGGAAATATGCTGGGAAATACCGAGTAGGGAAGGGAGGGATAACGTTGTATACATTGCTGATCGTTGATGATGAAGCAAGCGTGGTGGAGGGGCTTGCGCATACGATACCTTGGCAGAAAATCGGGATCGATGAGGTGCACAAGGCATACTCTGCTTTCGAAGCGCTGGAAATACTGCAGACGCAGCCGGTCGACATCATGATTTCCGACATCACGATGCCACGGATGAACGGCCTCGAGCTTGTCGAGATCACGAAATCAAAATGGAAGCATATCAAAACGATCCTGCTGTCCGGGTATGCCGATTTTGCTTACGCGAAGGAAGCCATTACGCTTGGCACTTATGAGTACCTGCTAAAACCCGTCAGCGACGAAGTCGTTCTTGAAAAAGTAGGCGGAGCTGTGGAATCGCTGCGGCAGGAGCGTGAGTCCAGCGAAACCTATAATCGCGCGGTTCAGGCTTTTCGGGTTAATCTGCCACATATTCGAGGCGAATTCCTGAATCAGCTGCTTCAAGGCATGAAATCACCAAAGAACGTTTGGGCCGAAAAACTGGAGCTGCTTGAAATGAAATCCGCCAACGGAAACCAAGCGGCTCTGATGCTTGTACGCATGGAGGACCGTCTGACGGAAATGAGCCCTTATGACTCCTCCATCATGGAGTACGCGATCGGTAACATGGCGGACGAGATCTTCGGAGAACGGTTTCGATTGTGGCGATGCAGGGACATACATGGATATCTCGTCTTTTTTGTTTTTGAAAGCGATGATTCGGCGGCTAGGATGCACCCTCATGAGCATACAGAGGAGAATGAGCTCAAGCATTTCGCTGCACAGCTGCAGATGAATGTCAGCCGTTACCTGAAAGGAACAATCTCCGTCCTGATCGGAAAGCGAGGTTCCTTCCCGGAAGATGTCCGAAAGCTGTATCAAGACAGTCTTTTCGCTTTGCGCCGCCATATCGGCAGCCACAGTGATATGTTCGTTTACGCAGAAGATGAGGAGGAGCTGCATCCGGTCCGTTCCTTGCAAAAGTGTTATGAGCCTCCGCTGCTCCCTCATCTGCTGGAATCCGGCAGTTGGAAGCAAATCCAAGAGAAACTTGAGCAGATCCTGAAGGAATTGTCGCTCGCGCACAGCCAATCTCAAGAGCATGTAACCGAAGCCTTTTTCTTTATATATTCCTCGCTAAGCGCATATGCGCACAAGAACGGACGCAGTCTGGCCGATATCGTCGGAGCGTCCCTTGCGGATGTAACGGGACTCTCGCAATGCACGACTGCGGCCACGCTCGGCAAATGGGTGGGCCAAGTTCTGCCTCTACTGGAGTCAAGCGCCGAACAGGCAACGCGCAGCGACCGGAGCGCTGCCGTGTCCCGGATGAAACGGTTCATACGGGATCATCTGTCTCAGGATATTTCCCTGCAAGCCATCGCGGACCATATGTATATGCATCCGGTTCACGTGTCCCGCCTCTTTAAAATGGAGACCGGATTCAACGTTAGTGATTATGTGCTCCGGTTGAAAATGGAGCAAGCGGCCGAGCTGCTGGCCGACCACTCCTTGAAAAACTTCGAAATTGCCCTGAAGCTGGGATACCACAACCCGAATTATTTTATTCGGGTGTTCAAAAAGTATTATTCCGTGACGCCGCAAGAATACCGAAACAGTTTGGAAACCGGAATGCCGTAATAAAGCCTATAATACCGTCCGTTTTCAGCCATGCATTTGGGCTGGAAGCGGGCTTTTTTTGTCTAATTCGGCCGCTGCTTTCGATTGCGGCATCATGTTAAGTAAGGAGAGCGGATGTTAAGCCTATATCATTTAACCCAGTTTATGAAGCCCTTACAATGAATGGTGTAAGGACATTCCACTATATGCTGAGGGGTGAACATGATGAAGATGAAGAAAAACTCCATACGATGGGTAACGGCAGCTTTAGTCATGATATTGATGGCAGGATGCAGCGTAGGGGGAACGGGAGGCAGCGGATCAGGGAGTGAGGAGCCGGGCAAGGAAACCCTGACATTCTGGATGAAGAAGCAGATGTTCGAAGAGCAAAACCAGATGATCCAAGAGAGGGCAAAACAGTTCGGGGAAGAGCATGATGTGAATGTCAACGTGGAGTTTATCGCTTACGAGGACTTTTATCCGAAATGGTCGGCAGCCATCGAATCGGGTACTACGCCGGACGTCTCCTTCTTTGGCTACCAGGAAGTCGGACAGTTCTATGCCAAGGACGTTCTTGAGGAGGTTACCGACGTTGTGGGCAGCGTGGAGAACGTAAACGGGGAAATACAGGACAGCCTGAAAACCTCCGTGACGTTCGAGGACAAGTTATACGGAGTGCCGTTCTGGACCGAGTCCACGGCTTTATACTATCGCAAGGACATGCTTCAGGCAGCCGGTTACAGCGAGCCGCCTGGAACCTGGGAGGAATTCCGCGAAATGGCGAAGGCACTCACGGATTCTTCCAAAGGGATATACGGCGCTGGACTCGGGTACGGGAAAGGCAATTCGGATGCCGAATGGCTGACCCGGGCGATCATCTGGTCCTACGGAGGTTCCCTCGATACCGAGGACGGCAAGAATGTAGCGGTGAATACGCCCGAAACTCTTCAGGCGGTTCAGTTGATCAGGGACATTTTCATCGAAGATAAGGTAACGCCTCCGAGCTCCATCGGATGGGATGACAGCGGCAACAACAAATCGTATTTAAGCGGCCAGTCGGCCATGATCTTCAACGTCGGCAGCTTGGCTGCGACGATCAAGAACGATAATCCCGAATTGTACGAGAATACGGGGATCGCCATGCTGCCCGCAGGACCGAAGGGAGCGGTAGTGCCTGGCATTAGCAACAATCTAGGCATATTCAAGGCATCTGCGAACAAGGAGCTTGCCAAATCCTTCATCGAATATATGACGGACAAAGCGTGGTACGGCCAGTGGGTGCAGAATGGAGCTCCATTGACCGGTCCGATTTACACGGACCTGGCAAACGAATCCGTATGGCAGGAGGAGAAGAACAAAGGATTCGTCGACTCCATCGCACATTTCGCTTTCCTTGGATACCCTGCGGAGTATAGCCCGAAGGCTGGAGAGATTTATAACCTTCGATATGTCAACGACGTTTTCCAAAAGATGCTTCTGGATTCCGGCTTCACGGCTCAACAAGCAGTGGACGAATTACAGAGCAAGATCGAGGCGGTATACGCGAAGTAGGGTTATGACTTAACCGCGCATCAGGCTCCGCAGTCCGATTACAAGGCATCGATGCAAGGTCCGTGGCTGCGGATGAGCCTGAGGCGTCAGAAAGAAGGTGCTCTCAATGAAAAGCTTGGAAGTCCAAACAACGCCGGGGAAAACCCGGGCGCCTAGGCGGGAACGAAGTGATACAAGCAGCAGGCTGGCTTATCTTCTCATGAGTCCGGTGCTAATCTATTTGCTGGCTGTCATGGCGCTCCCTTTTTGCTGGGCGGTCTATCTTAGCTTGACGAATAAAGTGGTCGGCGTTCCCGAAACGTACATCGGCCTGCGCAACTATACGGAGCTATTTACCGATTCCGTGTTTTGGAAGGCGGTATGGAATACGGTTGTCTTTACGATGGTGGCCGTCATTTTGAAAGCGGTCTTCGGGATGATTATGGCGCTCGTGCTTAACGAGAATATCGTTGCTCGAAACTTTTTCAGGGTGATGCTGTTTCTTCCGTGGACCATCCCCACGATCGTCTCCGTATTTACCTGGCAGTGGATTTACTCCGACGTCGGCGGCGTGCTGAATGCCATGCTCCTCAAAACAGGGCTCATCGACAGTCCCGTCGGCTGGTTGGCCACACCGGACCTGGCCATGTTCTCGGTCATTCTCGTCAACGTGTGGCGGGGCATTCCGTTCATGGGCATTGCCATATTGGCCGGACTGCAGACGGTGTCCAAAGAGATGTATGAAGCCGCTATGCTGGATGGAGCGGGAGCGATCAAGCGCTTTTTCTACATGACGCTCCCCTCGGTAAAAGAAGTGACCATACTGTCTTCCGTCATCACCACCATCTGGACGCTGAACGACTTCGAGATTATCTGGCTGCTGACACGCGGCGGTCCAGACAATGGCACGCAGGTGTTATCCACGCTTAGCTATACCGTCGGCTTTCTGAACATGAGTCTCGGCAAAGCAATTGCGATTTCCCTCATTACGCTGCCGCCGCTGATCATGCTGATCAATTATGTGACCAAGCGTTCGCTGGCGTCCGACAAGTAAGGAGTGATCTTAATGAAGAATTCGCTCGGCAAGCAAGTTACGGTATACTCGACGCTCGCGCTGCTGCTAATATTCGCGCTCTTCCCTTTATATTGGATGGTGATTACCTCCTTCAAATCCAACGGGGAGATCTATTCCATGACGCCTACGTTTTGGCCGAAGGAATTTCTCGGAACCGCCTACGATAAGCTGATCAACGAAAAGGGCTTTATGACGAATATCAAAAACAGCTTGTTCGTCTCGTTGATCGTATCCTTGTTCTCGATCACGGTCAGCATGTTGGCTGCATATGCGATCTCCAAGCTCAGGTTTCGAGGAAGAAGCTTCATCTCCAAAAGCATTCTGTATGCGTACCTGATGCCGAGAGCCGTTCTGTTTATCCCGCTGTACATGCTGGTGACGGCCATCGGCATCAACAATTCCATTTACGGTCTCATGCTGATTTATCCGACGATCACGATTCCGTATGCTACGTGGATGCTCATTTCCTATTTTAGATCCATCCCGGACGAGATCGAGGAAGCGGCCATGATCGATGGATGTTCGCGAATCCGTACGATGACCAAGATCATTTTTCCGTTATCGGCTCCGGGCATTGCGGCTACCTTCATTTTTTCGTTCACGTTATGCTGGAGCGAATATCTGTATGCATTGGTTGTTGTCACAAAAGGCGCTGACAAGACGATCACGCTGGGATTGTCGGATATGATCGTCGGCGACGTCTTCGCATGGGGACCCCTGATGGGTGGCTCCATTATTGCATCGATTCCGGTCATCGTGATGTATCTGTTTACATCAAAATATATGGTAAGCGGAATGACGGTAGGAGGAGTTAAATAATGAAGGCGAAAAAAGTGTTAGTAACGGCTACGAATTACTCCAAACTGTGCGCGGATGCGAAGCGGCTGCTCGAAAGCCATGGATGCGAGATCATCGAGAATCGTTTCGGACGTCCGCTGACGTTCGAGGAACTGAAGGAAGTGGTGGGATCGGTCGACGGCGTCATTGCCGGCGTGGATACTTGGAATGAGGCGGTATTCAAGCTTGCGCCGCAGCTTCAAGGCATCGCCCGTTTCGGCGTTGGCGTGGACAATATCGATTTGGAGGCTGCAAGAAAGTATGGGATACAAGTAACCAATGTACCACGAGGCAATGCCAACGCGGTGGCCGAGCTGGCGATCGGATTGATGATCTCGGTCCGTCGTCACATTCCCGAGCTGGATCGATCGACGAAGAACGGCGGCTGGGAACGTTTTGTCGGCTCTGAGCTTGCTGGAGGAACGATCGGCCTTTTAGGTTTCGGGAATATCGCACAGCTCACCGCGAAGAAGTTGAAGGGCTTTGATGTCGAGATTATCGCTTATGATAAATATCCAGATACAGCTAAAGCGTCGGAATACGGCGTTACAATGACAACTTTCGAGCATGTGCTGGCGCATAGCGATATCGTCAGCATGCATTTACCCAGCGTGAAAGAGACGCACCATATTATGAATGACAAGGCTTTTGCCAGGATGAAACCATCCGCCATTTTCATCAACACCGCGAGAGGAGCCGTCGTGGATGAACAGGCGCTTTCCCGGGCGCTGTCGTCTGGAGTCATCGCCGGGGCGGCCATCGATGTCTACGAGTCAGAGCCCATAACCCCCGGCCATCCGATTCTGCAAATCGGGAACCTGATAACGACGCCGCACACCGCAGCCGAGACTTTCGAGACCTATACGCGGGTCAGCATGATTACCGCTCAGGCATTGCTGGATATATTCGAAGGAAGGGAACCGCAAAATATACTGACTGCAAAAGAATAAAGCACAACCAATGATACGAACCATTCAGGAGGGGACGCATATGTATCAGATCATCACCGATGGCAACTGGCCGGTTATGCTAACGCCGTTTTCGGAGCAGAACAATGTGGATTACGAGGCCTTGGAGCGCCTTATCGATTGGTATATCGAACGGGGGGCAGACGGACTCTTTGCCGTCTGTCAATCCAGCGAAATGTATACATTGACTCTGGAGGAGCGCGTATTGATTGCAGCCTTCGTCAAAGCGAAGGCTGCCGGCCGGGTACCGGTCATTGCATCGGGTCATGTATCGGATGCGTTTGAGGACCAGGTAACAGAGCTGAACGCCATGGCCGAAACCGGCGTCGACGCCGTCGTACTAATCACGAACAGGCTTGCCGCCGCTGAGGAATCCGATGATGTGTGGCTGGCGAATCTCGATAAGCTGCTCGGGCGTTTACCAGAACACGTCCCCCTCGGATTATATGAGTGTCCAGCCCCGTATCGGCGGCTTCTGACGCCCGAGATGCTGAAGAAATGCTCCGATACCGGACGCTTCAGGTTTATCAAGGACGTGAGCTGCGACCTGCAGCTGATCGGGGATAAACTCAAGGCGGTCCGGGGCGGAAGTCTGAAAATCTTCAACGCCAATACGGCGACGCTTCTGGACAGCTACCGGCTCGGCGCTTTCGGCTTCAGCGGCGTGATGGCCAACTTCCACCCCGAGTTGTATACATGGCTGTTCAGGAATTGGGAAAGCCAACCGGAAGCGGCAGGGGAACTGTCTGATTTTCTTAGTGTGTCGTCATTTCTTGAGAAGCAGCTCTACCCGGTGAATGCCAAGTATTACCTCATGCTGGAGGGCATACTGACAAACTATCGCTGCCGTTCGAAAAATCATGAGGAATTCAGTGCCACCCAACGGCTGGAGATCGAGCAATTATACCGGGTGTCCAAACAATATGCCCGGAAGTATCCCGTTTTTACTTAAAGCGATATCGGAAAAATAACGTTGAAGAGTAAAGTCGCCTACCATGGCGGCTTTTTTAGTATTGTTAATTCAAGATTGTCTGCTTGGATACAGCTTCCACAGGATTTCATTTTGCCAAACGAACTGAAGAGTGATTATACTATAAGAATGGATTGATGCAGCAAACCAGTTATGGTAAATAAAGGTGGTCTCATATGGCTAAATCCGACCGGTATACGTATCAAAATAAAATGAAGCACATGGTCACCGACCTGCGCCAACAAATTAAACGCGGCACTTACGCTCAAGGCGAATATCTACCATCGGAGATGACCCTGATCGAGCTGTATGGACTGAGCAAAAATTCAGTCCGGCAGGCGCTGGATCAGCTGGTTCAGGAAGAATTGATCGTGAAAGTGCCTCGCGTAGGCACCCAAGTAGTTGCAGCTTCCCGGCAAACCCGTAAGATTCGTTTCGGTTTGTACCCTTCCCTATATGCGGAGGCCGAAATGGAAGATGTGCTCGCCTTATTTCAGGAGCGGCATCCGGGGGTGGCTGTGGAGATTGTGGACCTTCCCTACGAACATCCGGAAAGCATCGCCAATCTGATGAGGCTTGGCATTGTGGATGTGCTGTCCGTCAACATCCAGGATATGATGCATTTTCAGGAGAACGGCAGTACCGGTCTGTTTTACCGTCAGGAGCCGCGCGCGTCTACTTATACTTTTTTGCACAGCCCGTTCATGGATGCCGAAGGCCGGCTGGCGGCGCAGCCGTTCATTCATTCTCCCGTCCTCTTGGCCTACAATAAAGAACATCTGCGGGAAAAGCGCCAGTTTGAGCCGGACAGCAGTTGGGGCTGGGACGATCTCCAGCGAATGCTGCGTGAGCTGAGAAGCCCCGGGCGCTACAGCCTGGCCTTGCAATTGTACTCGTTGAACCGCTGGCCGATATTCCTCATGCAGCGAAGGGGCAATGCTGAGATCGATGCTTCGTGGAGCCGTGCGGTCGAGGGGCTGTCTTGGCTTCGCGGATTGATTCACGAGGACGGCATGTTCCCGCTGGCCTTGGCCCAAGGGGCTTTTGAAGCAGAGAAGCTGTTCCGCGAGCAAAAGGTCTCTGTCATTCTGACGACCTATTATCTGCTCAACCAGCTGAAGGGAGCGACCTTTGATTATGACGTCGCGCCGCTGCCGCATTTTGATCATGGGACAACCCTGCTATTGGGCACCGGAATCGGGGTCAGCGCGTGCTCCAAGGAGAGGGAGCTGGCCCAGAGCTTTGCCGATTTCCTAGTCTCTGACGAAGTGCAGGAATACATTCGCAGGCATACCTACAGCATTCCGGCGAACCGTTACATCACCGAGAACGTAGATCCGGAGATGGAAGGCCGGCCGTCCCGTCTCAACCTGCATCGAGAAATAGCCCCGCTGTATAAGACCTGCAGAGATGTAGGGCTTAGCCTGGACGAGATGCTGCTGTTCCGGGAACGGCTGAAGCAATATTTCTCCTACCTTGTAGACGAAAGGGAACTGATATCCGTGCTGCGCAGGAAAACGGCAGGAAGCTAAATGGTTACGAAAGCTGCGACCGATGAGGTCGCGGCTTTTTTTTTGAGTTATCGTTTTCTATTTGAATAACCAGATAAGAACCAGTTGACAGACAGTGGGGTGTATGCTAAATTCTTTGCGAACATATGAACTACATAAATACCAGAGAAGCATGAACAACACTTCATAACGGAGGAGGGATGCCGCGATCCTTGCTAGGTAAACGCTCGAGTTGCCCTTATAGGTCGGTCCATTTGATTGATTTGGCAGTACATTCCATACCAGAAACGAGGTCTGAATTGATGAACGTTACCCACAGCAAATCTCAAGCGAAGAAGGGACTCCGTCATCTATGTCTCGCCATTTGCATCACATTGCTGACTGCGGTTTTCTTCCCGGCAAGCGCCTCGGCGGAAATCGGCAAAACTTACAGCGACCCTATCGATTTGGGCTCCCCGATGCAAAGCGTTGCCATATATGACGGGGCCTTTGGCATACAAGACGGACGGGAGGTTATTTATACGACGGTGTCCGGCAAGCCGGCTATTTTTCATGTCATTGATCTGAAAACCAAAGAGGTGCTGAGCACGCATCCGCTTACGGGTTCCGAAAGCTCGTGGACGCATTTGACGACCCCGGACGGCACGGTGTATATCGGGGGCAACGGCACGCTGTACGCCTACTCTCCGGTCACGAAACAGCTGAAAAATCTGGGCGGCATCGGTGAGCAGGTTGTGTACGGCCTGTCTCACGATGAACAGGGCCGTGTCTACTTCGGTTCTTACCCGAATGCGAAAGCGGGCCGATACGATCCAGCTACAGGGGAAATGAAGGACTACGGCATCGTAGGCACAGGCCAAAGCTACAGCCGTTCCACGGCATATCATGGCGGATATCTGTATGTCGGCATCGGGATTGAAGGCAGCATTATAAAAGTGAACGTAGCGACTGGGGAGAAGGAAACCATCCAGCTTCCGTCCTATAACGGAGCGGTAGACCTCGGCATGGTGAACCAGCTGGACGTTGCGGGCAAATATTTGGTTGCCGGCATCGGCAAAGGGAACAGCGGGCTTCTGTTCTATGACCTGGAGCTGCAGCAATGGAGCGATACCTACCATCTGAACAATAAAGGCATCCGCCTCTCTTACGGGCCGGAGGGCAGCAATAAAATCTATTTCGTCCAGAATAACCATCTGATGGAAGTGGATTTGAATACCCTTGCTGCGGTTGACACCGGCGTCGTGTACGGAACGTTCCTGCGCAATACGGCCTGGGTGGAGGTGCCGAACGATCCGGATCTACCGGGTGTTTCGCTTGCAACCGTTCAATTCGGAGGCAGCGTCGCTTACATGAATCTGACGACCAAGCAGGTCAAAGCCGTACCTTATCCGGTGAAAGGCAATCCGATTCCTGTTCAAACCATGGAGAACGGTCCGGATGGACGGCTGTTTATCAGCGGTTACCCTGGCGGCACAGGGTCCGCGTATTCCATCGACACCGGAACCTTCGAGACCTTCCCGATGGGTCAGTCGGAGGGCATGGCCGCCATGAACGGCAAGATGTATATGGGCGTATATCCGGGTGCGGATATTTTCGAATACAATGCGGAAAATCCGACCCAGCGCAAGAGCCTGTTCAAAATTACCGGTCAGGACCGTCCGTTCATCATGAGAGCAGCGGAAGGTAAACTGTTCATCGGCACCATTCCGGATTACGGCAAGCTGGGCGGCTCCCTGACGATCTATGATCCGGCAAACAGCAGCCAGTATACCGAATACAAAAACGTCATCAACAATCAATCGATTGTCGGCATTGCGGTAAAAGACGGTAAGGTATATGGCTCAACCACCGTTGCCGGCGGGCTGGGCATCACGCCTTCCGAGCCGGCTGCCAAAATGTTTGTCTGGGATATCGCGACGGGCAAGGTGGAGAAGGAATGGGTTCCTTCTATTGAAGGTGCTTCTCCAACGCCGCATATTATTAGCGGAACCAGCTTCGGTCCGGACGGACTGCTGTGGGCGGCTTACGACGGGACGCTCTTTGCCGTAGATCCGGATACCCTGGAAATCGTAAAAAGCAAAACGATATACAAAGGCGTGGAGAAATACGGCAACTGGCGTCCGGTGTATATTCGCTGGAGCGAGGACGGCCTCATGTATCTGACGCTTGCCGGTCACGTCACCGTGGTTGACCCGGTTACGATGGAGTTTCAGACGCTGGCGGAATCCCAGCATGTGAATCTCGGACACGACGGCCATATTTACTACACGAATGATACGCAATTGATGAAGATTGAAGTGTCGGATGCTGCAGCATCGGATACGATTGGGGCACTGATGGACGATATTCAGTCCTGGAAGCAACAAGGCGATATCAGCCATCCGCTGAGCCAGCAGATCGGCAATGCGCTGAAACAAGCGGAGCTGAAGCAGAAGCAAGGGAAGCAGGAACAGGCCGTGAAACACCTGAATGATGCGCTCAAGCACCTGAATAAAGCTAAAATCGGCGGGATAACCGAAGAGAAGCGTTCGGAAGTGAAGCAGCGCATTCAAGCGTTCATTGATGAATGGTCCTGATTGAATCAAGGAGATGGTGGTAGGTTGAAATTACCGCAACCATAACGGAATTTTTCATGACAAAAGTCGCCAATCTGGCGACTTTTTTTGTTCCTGCGATGCAGGTGCTTACCTTTGGACGATAAGAAGAGAGACGAACCTATCAACACAGCCGTCTAAGGTGATGGCTTATTGTTAACCGAAGCCAATGAAGGAGATTTGTGTGTTAATATAGTAACGTGTTTAGCTGAGGAGCTGAGGGGCATTCGGTCGGTGAACTTTTGTTACCAGAACCTTAATAACCAGCTTAACGGCGAGAAGGAGAAGGGTACATATGGATAAGCAGGCTTATGCACGGTATCTGCTCAACCTGATGGATGAAGAAGCAGATTCCGATGAGGCCGTGATTGAAGAAGCAGCGTTATATGGATATTTTCAAATGTATATGCCTAGCGGAAAAGGGGTGGAGGCCACCTTTGAGCCGCTTGAGGATGGACATGCTTACTTGCGGCGGATCTCCCGGATTTACGAGATGCTGGACCCGGAGGATTTTACCGGAGGAACAGTGCCGGCCTATTTTAACGGCAAAGGGGATGAGGTATCCGAGGACGTATTGAGAGGTTATGGCGAGCAGTTTATTCGGGAGTTAAAGCAGCTGCTGGATATTTTTGCGAAATGGGAACGTGCAGCGGAAGCGGTCGCCTACCTGGATGGAATCGAAAAAATCGAGCTTCTTCCTCCAGGGAAAATAGACAGCGTTCGCGAATCCTATGATCCCGATGTCTATGAGGCGCTGTCCGAAGTGATTATGGAGCACAAAAACGAAGAGGAGCCTATAGAGATTCTGGACGAGGCTTTTTATTCGATTGCCTGCGATTACTGGATCTCCTACTATTTGCAGTGGCACCGTTACGGGCTAAAAGGCGACCCGATGGCGCCGTATTTCGAGCTGCACAGGTTGGGGTATTCGGCTGTTTTCTCAGGCGAGAAGCTGTATATCGGCACATAGCATAGAAGGAGGAGAGAAGTCTTGATGACAGCGGCCGAGATGTTTTCGATGATCAGCGCAGGCAGCTTTTTTGAAAATGTCTTTGATAAAGAAGTGGATTGGAATGCCGAATTAGATGTGCGGGACACGGATGAATTTGACTCGGCATGGAATTCATGTTACGAGAAATTGCATGAACTTTGTCCCTCTGAAAGTCAGACAACCCGGGATATTCGGGAATATGCATTCAAGCAAACGTTCAGGATCACCCGGAATGCTGAACTGGCGGGTTATGTATCCGATGACTGGGGCCTGATTTCCACGGCGCTGGAGAACAACATTCAGATTGAATTTATCAATAACCTATGGGACTCCTATCTTAAAGGGAATTTTCCAACATGATCCTAAAAATGAAAATGCAATGTTCATTAGACGGGCTAGCAGACACTTGAAATAGGAAGTGGATGCCCGATTAAGAGGCTGGGCACAACTTTGGCAATCATGGTGTAGAGTCGGTTGCCAGCCTTTTCTTTTTTGAACGAAGGATTGGGTAAAGGATCACGAAGTGTTATCAATTGCCGTCGTTGTTTTACCTGAATTTTATGGATAGAGGGCTGGAATGATTACTGGTAGACAAACGAATAACGATATAATATAGTACTTATTATAAGAGTTATAAAAACTATTTGAGGTTTTGATTATGAACTCCATTACAAACAACACCATGTTGGTTAAACAAATGAATCAGGAGAAAGTTCGACAGGCGCTCATGGCGATGAGAACGGCTACGAAGGCCATGGTTGCGCAAGCTACCAGCTTAAGCATCGCCACTTGTAATCATATTCTTAACGAGTTGCTGGATGCCGGTGAAGTGTTGGAGGTGGCTGTGGATGACTCGAAGGGCGGACGTCCAGCCAAAATGTACCAGTATAACATGCATCATTCATATATTATTGCTGCCATTGTCAAAACCGAAGCGGGATCCCGCTCTCTTACATATGCAATCGCCAATATGGCCGGGGAGATTGTAGACCAAGGGTATGAAGAACATAATCGAATAGATCCCGCCTTAATCGATCGGGTAATCGAGAGGCTTATCTTGCAATATCCGCAAATACGGGCGGTTGGGATCGGCGTCCCCGGTGCAGTCGACCAGGGGGTCATCAATGTCAGTGATATACCGGAACTGATTAACGTTCCTTTGGAAGCGTTCATTCGCGATAAGCATAAGGTTGAGGTCATTCTTGAAAATGACATGAACTTGACCGTATATGGCTTCTACCATAAACAAGGGTGTGATGAGAAACAGACGGTTGCCGTCGTAACTTTCATCGATGGCAGCTTACCCGGTGCAGGCATGATGGTGGATGGGCGTATTCATCGAGGTTTTACACGATTTGCTGGCGAAATTGCTTTTTTGCCGTTAGGCATATCCCAAGAGGCTCAATTCCAACAGCTGCACGATCGGAAAACTTTTCATGTACTGGCTGCGCATTCAGTGGCAAGCCTGATCGCCATATTAAATCCAGAAACGATTGCTTTGACTGGGAGCCTGGTGCAGCCGGATGATGTGAACATCATCCGGCAGGAATGTCTGAAGTATATTCCGGAAATGCACATGCCTCAAATGATATTACTAGAACATCCGGATCAGGACTATATGTACGGGTTAATTGCCAGGACCTTGGAAAGCCTTGCTTATTCGCTTGAGCTTGTGGAGAAGGGGAAGTGATATCTATCTAATGACTTCCTTCTGTGGGGCGGGTCTTATTGGCAGAGAGCTATGCCGCTTTAGACAGGACGTTATGACACAACTAGTTTGTCGGACAGAGACTTGACTTCAAGATGAGAGAGGATTGGATTATCAGGATGAAAACAGAAAAACAAAAGATGCTGGATGGAGAACTATATATTGCTTCCGATCCTGAACTAATGCGAGACCGGGCATATGCAAGGCGAATGATTCGGCTGTTTAACCAGACTACGGAGATGGAAGATCAACAACGAATTCAAATATTGAAAGAATTGCTGGGATCAACTGGCGATCACATAGGAATGGAGCCTAACATTCGTTTCGACTATGGCTACAACATACACGTAGGCGAGAACTTCTTCGCGAATTTTGATTGTACCATCCTGGATGTGTGTGAAGTGCGAATCGGCGATAACTGCATGTTCGGCCCAGGCGTTCATGTGTATACGGCAACGCATCCGGTGGACCCGTTCGAGAGAATTAAAGGGCCGGAATATGGAAAGCCGGTAACCATCGGAAACAACGTATGGGTCGGAGGACGTTCAACCATCAATCCAGGCGTCACGGTAGGCAATAATGTCGTGATTGCTTCCGGGGCAGTGGTTACCAAGGACATACCGGATAACGTGGTTGTCGGGGGCAATCCAGCAAGGGTGATTAAGGAAATCGAAATCCGAATGACGGAAGCGTGAACCGGAAAATGTCAATGAAGGGGATGTAGAATGGAATCTAATCAGAGAATCCGTTTGGCAATTGAAGAGTCGATCCAATTCCTTGAATCTACTTCGCAATGGGAGACGGGTCACGTCGAGAACAGCCGCCATAAATGGGATGGCGCTTGGTGGCATATGGCCGCTCTATACGAAATGGGAGAGGTGAAGCTGATCCCGGAATCGGTTATCGCTAGGGCTAAACATCTACTCGAAACCCAGGTTTGGCGGACCTTCATCATTACAGCCGATGACCAGCCAACCAACGATAGTGACCGGTTGAAGATGGATTGCTGCCATTGTGAACTTGCCGTATTCTATATGATTCTGAAAGCGTATGGCTGCGATGTGGACACGGAGCTGCCCTGGATTCGCGAATGGCTCTTAAAGCATCAGCTGCCAGACGGCGGATTGAACTGCGAGCCGGAAGCTTATATTCATTCAAGAAAAAGCTCTATCATTTCAACGCTTCCCCCGCTGGAAGCGATCTTATGGCATACAGACCGTGAATTCACCGAACAGGAAGCCGCTTTCTTGGATGAAGGCGCCCGGTATTTGATCGAGCATCGTCTGGTGTGTTCGAAACAGCATGGCGGCGTTCTGGATATGGATTGGCTGAAGCCCTGCTTTCCGCGTTTTTTTGAATATGATAGCCTACGCGGGATGTCCTTCTTGGCAGAATGGTCCCGGCGCAGAAACAAAGCGCTGCCGGTCGACCTGCTTGTGGAAGGTGTGGAACGATTGAAGATATACATAGAAGCGGATGGCTTACGGATCGGCAGACAGGTCCATGATCCACATGGCCCTTGGGGTGGGCAAACCTTCCCGTTGTTAGAAGCATTAGCCGGACTGGGTGAGGTCTCGCCTTATTTAACCGGACAATTGGATCGAGTTATCGAACGGTTGGGACCGGCATTTGCCTATGCCTAACACAGGCTTCAGTATTGCCACACTAGTCGAATAGCATTGCACCAGGAGTACGCAGCCTTCTTTCAAAGCGGGAGGAACTCAACATGGTGCCAAATAAGTCGCGGAAATCGCGGCTTTTTTTGTTATTAGCTTGTTCTAATGTCGCCGTATTCCGGAAGTGCTGGCATTGGGCAATTCACCTATATAGGCAATGGCAATATAATGTAGTATTTCTTTTAAGCAAAGGAGAGCTACCATGTACAAACTCACTTTAACTGCGGCTAAGAAGTTATTGGAAACTGCTGAACACCAAGCACGACAAATGGGTCTTAATTCTGATGTAGCGATCGTTGATGAAGGGGGGAACCTCATAGCTTTTCATCGGATGGATAACGCGAGAATAGCAGGCATAGATATCGCCATTGGCAAGGCTTGGACCAGCGTAGCGATGCAAATGCCGACGGCGAATTTAGCGCAATCTGCGCTTCCGGGCGGAGCTACATTTGGCATTAATACAACGAATCAGGGTAGAGTCGTCATACTTGGCGGAGGGATTCCGCTCGTTCACGAAGGCAGGGTTGTCGGCGGCATTGGTGTAAGCGGAGGAACTAGCGCACAAGACATCGATGTAGCCAATGCCGCTGTGCAGGCGTTCGAAAATATGAGATATCAAGAAAATCAATATTTAAATGCAAGGATCGGTACGATCCAGCAATCATTTACTTATTAACGGGTTCCATGCATCGACGGTAAGGGCAGGCTGCTTCCGTTCAAGAAGGAGTCTATCATCATCCAAGCTATGAGTAGTGACTTACATCACGATTACCGGAATGGGAATTGTCGAAGAGCTAACATATGTCTACTAAAAAACCACGATGATCGTGGTTTTTTAGTGTTTGTAATAACAAGAATAAACTTATAAATACTTATTGTTTGTTTTTAATTGCTTATATATACTTATAAATATAATACAAATGCTTAAACAGAGGAGGAATGAGATGTGTTCCAAGAAGAACGACTCGTAAAAATCCTGGATTATTTAAAACAACATAAAACGATGAGTGTTGGCGAGATATGCTCGTTTTTTCAAGTGTCGCGGGATACCGCACGCAGGGATATTGTCAGATTAGTACAAGAAGGAGTGGTTGTTCGAACACACGGAGGGGTAGCCTTGCCTGATCTGCAAAAGGAACTGACTTCATATCAGGAACGACTTATTGATGAGCCCACAGGCAAGAACGTGATCGGCAAGCATGCCGCTAAACTGATTCGGGACCACGAAACGGTATTCTTGGACGTATCTACGACCGTACAATTTGTTGCGGAGCATATTCAAGCGAAACAGATAACCGCGGTTACGCACTCCATAGATAATGTAGGGATACTTTCCAAACGAGAAGATCTGAGCATCTACGTGCTCGGCGGTTATCTGCATACCCAAAATCGATTATTATACGGTCCTTCCGTCATCGATAAAATCAGTGAAATCCGCGCCGACAAAGCGTTCATCGGTGCGACGGCAATCCAGACTGACGGACTCTATTATCCATATGAAGACGATGTCCGGGTGAAGAGGGAGATGGCCCGGCGCTCGGATCAGGTCATACTTGTTGCGGATCATACCAAATTCACGGTGAAATCAAGGTTCAAGCTGGACTTTGATCATGTGGATATTATTGTAACCGATCAATCGATCCCCGTTGACATACAAGAAATATTAGACCAGAAAAATATTACGCTCATAGAATGTCAGACTCATAACCCACAGGACGGAGTTGAGCCATAATGAACAACAAAATCATTCAACATGTCAAAGTCCACCTGCCTCATCAAATACTTCCTTCTGCAACGGTTTGGATTTCGAACGGAAAGTTGAAGAGAATAGAACCAACGCAAGAAATTGAAACAATCGAAGGCGATGCTGAACGGATTGATGGAAACGGAATGTGGCTTATACCGGGGATGATTGATGTTCATATCCATGGGGCCAACGGCTATGACATGATGGATGGAACCGAGGACAGCATTCAAGAAGTGTCACGCGCTTGTGCGGCAACCGGCTGCACCTCGTTTCTGGCAACTTCCGTGAGTTCAACGATAGAGGATTTATTGAACATGATCCGCAGCGTAAAAGCTGTCATCGGACGAGAACAAGGGGCAAGGATCGCCGGCATTCATTTGGAAGGCCCTTATTTGAATCCGAAGCGTAAAGGGATGCAAAACGAAAAATATCTTCGCCACCCGAATCTGGAAGAAATGAAGTTGATTATTCGGGAAGCGGGCTCGCTGATCAAAATGGTAACGATCGCCCCGGAATTGCCTGGAGGCTTGGAGCTTATATCCTTTTTGAAAGAGCAGGGCGTCGTGATTGCCGTAGCTCATTCCGATGCTACTTACGAGGAAGCAAAGCTGGCTTTTACAGCCGGAGCGAGTCATGTAACCCATTGCTTTAACGGCATGAGACCGATTCACCATCGAGATCCCGGACTGATTGTAGCCGCGTTCGAAGAAGCGCATGTAAGCCTGCAAGCGATTGTCGATCAAGTCCATCTTCATCCGGCCATTGTCAGATTAATGCATCGTCTCAAAGGGCCGGAAGGCATGGTGCTTATTACGGATGCGCTTCAGGCGATGGGATTAGGTGATGGAAATTATATGTTTGGTGGTCATCACGTCACCGTTTCCGAGGGGATTGCCAGGCTTGCGGACGGCACTTTAGCATCGAGTACCGTGACTATGAATGAAGCGTTGCGTCTGACCGAAGCCAACGGCATTTCGATGGAGGATGCCGTGCGCATGGCTTCAACAACGCCTGCCCATATTCTTGGTTTATCTCGCAAGGGAAAAATCGAGGTCGGATACGATGCGGATCTCGTTCTGATGGATGAAAGGCATCAAGTGCAGTGGACGATGATTGAGGGTAACATGTACCAATGAAGGACACGTAACTTCTTATTCATTCACGCATTATCATACGACAGACAGGGGGCGCCCCAGGTCAATGGACCTTTTGGGGCACTCCCTTTTTTTGCATCCAAAACTTTAACAGCCTTTTAGTGCGATCTAAATAGATACAGACAATTCAGTCTAAGTCGATTCGATCTTAAGAGCGCGCCCTTCGGGTATATGCGCAGGCTGATCATGAACGATGCTTCCATCTTCTAGATGAAGCCACGTTTCAAAGCTCCGCTGGCCTTCCGTTAATTGGATCACCCTTGCTCCAGGTTGAAATGGTCGATCCAGATAAGCATTGCGGGACGTACGACCATAACAAAGACGGATTCCATGCAGCGTTCCCCAGAAATCGTTCCCATGGTCATGGCCTACAAAAGTTCCCATGATATCGCCCATTTCCAGCATGGCCGCAAAAAATCCGGTATTGATGAGCGGTGCGCAGCAATAGGCGTCTAACTTCTGTCCGTAACAGACCGAGAAATCCCAGATGCCATTGTATTCCGGCAGAGGAATATGAAAGAAGCCGAGTGAAGGGAGGGGCTCACCTCCGTTTCTAGCGGTCAGACGATGAGACGCTTCCGTATACCATGCGATCTGACTTCGGCGAATCCAGTCATAGAATCCAACCCGCAGATGCTCAAGCGGTGAGTAGCTCCCCGAATCCAGAAAAAACAAGGCGGCTGCCGGCTGGTGAAGCCCGTCCAGAATTTCAAGCACATAATTGCCTACCCCGTGGACATTCGGCGGATCGGGCTGTGCATAACAGTACCGATGTGATAGCTGGAGATAGTGCAGCTGCTCACGAGTCATTTCAGCAGCTTCGGAATCATGATTGCCGAATACGGCGGCCCATGGAATGTGCATTTCTTCGGGGACCGATACCGCATCTTTAAAAGCTTGAATGGGATTCGGACTTTTATTGCTTGCAATGACATCCCCGGTATAAATCACCAAATCCGGCTGTTCCTTCTCCAGAATACTCTTCATCATGGCCTTCATCTGCATTTCTTCCTCATCCGGTTCACAAAATTCCGTGTCGGTAAACTGTACGATCTTAAACGTGCCATTCCACTTAAAATGCAATGATTTTCTCATTTGCGCCAACACCCCTTATTCATACCATCTGTCCAGATCTTCATATGAGCCATGACAGCGATTACGCCCCTAGCATAATGAGTCTGGTTGAAGCTGTCAATTGCCATTTGAAGCCGGGTGAGAAGAAGTCACCATTGTGGTATCAGAAAGTCATATGGATAGTGGTTGACCGGAAACATCGGTTATAGAATGAGGATGCAAAGGTTTACATGACGTGATAAGAAGGGGCTGGAACATGAGGGGTTCGTCTCATTTACGGAAGAGGCTAAAGAAGTATAAGTGGCTGCTGCTAATGACATTGCCGGGGATCGTCTACTTGTTCATCAACAACTATGTCCCCATGTACGGCGTGATTCTAGCATTCAAAAACTATAATTATGTCGATGGTATATGGGGAAGTGCGTGGGCAGGGTTCGATAACTTCAAGTTCTTGTTCAACTCACAGGATGCGTACATCATTACTCGGAATACCTTCCTTTACAATTTCGTTTTTATTGTGCTCAACCTGGTGTTAGCCGTTCTGGTAGCGCTGCTGATTAATGAAATTAAGGATAAAGCGATCAGCCGGTTCTATCAAAGCACATTCCTGCTGCCGCATATCATTTCGATGGTCGTGGTCGCCTATCTGGTCTACAGCTTTTTGAACGTGGATAGCGGTCTTGTGAACAGATTATTGATCCATTGGTTTGGTTCTGAGGCGGTATCTTGGTACGGGGAACCGAAGTATTGGCCTTACATCCTGGTCATCGTCAATGCATGGAAGAACGTTGGTTATCTATCCATCATCTATTTCGCTTCCATTATCGGAATAGACAAAGAATATTATGAAGCCGCCACAATTGACGGTGCAACCAAGTGGAAGCAGATGACCCGGATCACCATCCCGCTTATTTTGCCAGTCATCACCACCATGACCCTGCTCGCCGTCAGCGGCATTCTGCGGTCCGATTTCGGATTGTTCTATCAGGTACCTATGAATACAGGCGCTTTGATCCCGACCACGAATACCATCGATACCTTTGTCTATCGTGCCATGATTCAATCTGGAGATATCGGCATGTCGACAGCGGCTGGATTCTATCAATCCGTCGTTTGTTTGGTGCTCATCCTGGTAGCGAATACGGCAGTAAGGCGCATTAATAAACGCGACGCTTTATTTTAACAGAGAGGGAGGCAGAGATGGTGAAAGTGTTGAGTACGAAAAAATGGATCGGCGCATCATCGATTCACCTGTTCTTTTGGGCATTTACAGTTGCTTCGTTAATTCCGTTCATCCTGGTCTTTATGGTGTCGATCTCCAGTGAAGATTCCATCCTGCAGAACGGGTACTCATTGTTTCCCAGTCAAATCAGCTTTGCGGCCTATCAATTTTTATTCAATGATTTTTCGGAAATAGCGAAAGCTTACGGCGTTACGATTTTGACCACGCTGGTTGGAACCGTCGTAAGCCTTTTGATAACAGCGCTTTTTGCTTATCCGTTATCCAGACCCGAGCTGCCGTTTCGCCGTACCATTTCCTTTTATATTTTTTTCACTATGCTGTTTGGCGGCGGTATGGTACCTTGGTATATCACGTATGTGAATATGTTTGACCTGAAAAATACGATATTCGCCATGATCATTCCCAACCTGCTGTTAAGCGCCTTCAATGTCCTGCTCATGCGAAGCTTTTTCGCCTCGACCATCCCGGAATCCGTGGTTGAATCCGCGACGATTGACGGTGCAAGCGAACTGAAGATTTTCTTTAAAATCGTCGTTCCGCTTTCTTTGCCGATTATGGCCACGATTGGACTGTTTAACACGTTGTCCTATTGGAATGACTGGTACAACTGCATGCTGTTTATCGATAAACCCGAGCTGTATAACATCCAATATCTGATGACAAAGACGCTCACGAACATTCAGTATCTTCTAATGAAGTCTAACAGTTCGGCTCAAGTCGGGGACCTGCTCGCCAAGATGCCAAGGGAAACCGTCCGCATGGCACTTGCCATTGTCGGCATTGCCCCCTTGATGTTCGCCTATCCGTTCTTCCAGAAGTATTACATCAGCGGGATTACAACCGGTGCCGTGAAAGGTTAGCAGCCATGCGATCGTTCAATAGAGGAGGTGGGGCAGGTTAGGCGATTTGCACTCCATTTCATGCCTTAGATTAAAGTTTATTGTTGAGAGGAGAACTTAGGGATATGAAAAAAGCGCATTATCTGGTGCTTATGATCATGCTTTGCGGAATGCTTGCATTAACAGGCTGCAGTAAGGGGGGGACCGAAAATGCTACGGATACAGGGAGGAAACAAGCCCAAACGGAACCCTATAAAATAACGCTCGTATATCCGGCAACCGCTCCCAAAGACTTGCAGCTTGTTCAGGAAGAAATGAGCAAATATCTGACGGAGAAGATCAATGCGACGATTGAGCTCAAGCCTATCGAATGGGCTTCCTGGGATGATAAAACCAATTTAATGAAAATCTCCAATGAGCCTTTTGATTTGATGTTCACAGCCAGCTGGTTCTCATACGCGAAAGATGTCGCCAAAGGGCAGTACTTGGACCTCGACGAATTAATGGCCCAACACGGCAAAGATATTCCGGGCATTCTGGGTGAGGATTTTATTAAAGGCTCCAGAATCGGCGGCAAGCTGTACGCGCTTCCGACCAAGAAAGAATTCGGACAGGGATTCGGATTCCTTCTCGACAAGAAGCTTGTAGATAAATACAAGTTCGATATTAATGGGGTTAAGACCCTGGAAGATATGGAAGCGATGTTCCAAACGATTAAAGACAATGAGCCTGGCGTGATTCCAATTGTTTCAAGCAAGTTTACGAATATTTGGGATGCAGCCAATTATGATGGCATCGTTGCCAATCTTTCGATTCCGCGGGGAAGTACGGAGTTGAAAGCCGTGGATACCCTGGAGGATCCAAAATTCATCGAATTCTACAAACGGATGCATCAGTGGAATCAGAACGGTTGGTTTGATAAAGATATCCTGACATCAGACGCGGATCAGGGCATGAATATGATTAAGGCGGGCAAAGCCTTTGCGGTTGCCCAATCCTTAAAGCCGGGGAAAGACAAGGAAATGAGCATAACATCGGGTGTAGAAGTTGTGCAGGTAGAGACGGCGGAGCCGTTTACGACGACAGGTGACGCGCAGGGGGCGATGCTCGGAATTTCGCGAACCTCTAAGGATCCTGCAAGAGCCATGATGTTCCTTAATCTGCTGTACAGTGATCCTAAGCTGCTCAATATGCTGTACTGGGGGATCGAAGGCAAACATTATGTGAAGAAATCGGATAACGTGATCGATTATCCTGAAGGCGTGAACGCGGACACGCAAGGCTATCCTAATCCGGGAGGCTGGATGTTCGGGAACCAGTTCAATTCTTATTTATGGGTAAATGAAGATCCGAATAAATGGGAAGAGTTCAAGAAGTTTAATGAACGAGCGGAGCATTCTATCGCGCTTGGCTTTGCCTTTGATCAAGAACCGGTTAAATCGGAGATGGCCTCCATAGCGAATGTCGAGAAAGAGTTCGGGGCTACTTTAAAATCGGGAGCCGTTGATCCGGAGAAAATTATTGCTAAATGGAAAGAAAAACGGAAATCTGCCGGCTTTGACAAGGTTAAAGCTGAGGTTGAAAAGCAGCTGGCCGCATGGGCAGAAACTCAGAAATAACGAAGCTAAGGGAATAGGGGGATTCCGAATCGGGACTATCGTTGTATGTCCTATAAGGGATTCCCTTTTTTCCCGTATGTGACTATACTCAGAGTGTAGATGGCCTGCTATACTGCAGAAGCACATTCTGCCAACCTTTCCATGGAGCCGAGGTAGTGTATGCTATGTTGAATATTAAAGACTCGCTTCGCTTTAAGCTAATCATCGGTTTCGTTACGATCGCGGTTCCTCTTGTTACCTTGCTTCTCTACAATAACTACTATGCATCCAATACGATCAGGGAGCAGGTAGCGGACTCGAATAAAAATTCGATGATACTTTATTCGCACCAGATCGAGGCTGCCCTGAACAAGGAAACGAATTTTTTGTACAACATTGCCGTTGAAGATCCGAATATTGCCGCACTCTCACAGCTTCTCAATGACCCTGACGAGTACTTTCTTGCCAAGGCCAGAATTTTGAATGCGCTTACGCGTTATCATCGTTTTGACAACAGCGTCGATCTTCAATTTATCTACTCCGTGCAGAAGCAGGATTTATTCAGTACACCGATCAAGACCCAATCTTACGATGAGTTGTTGTCCATCAAAACGACCATTGAACAGCTGGTCAAGGAGGTTGGACCGGACAGCGCCTATTTCCGCGAATGGAAGGCGATTGAGTACAGCCAGCATAAATACGCATTGATCAGACTGGTGGATACGGGAGATGATTTTTACCTCGGGGCGTTTGTGGAACTGGAGAACCTGATGATTCCGCTGGATTTGATTCATCTGGAATATGGCTTTGCCAGCTTTGTGAATGAGCAGGGTGAATTGATTACCAATACGTCGGCTATCGGAACGAACCGCCTGAATACCGCTCTCGCCTCTGAATCCAACGAAGTCTATCAAATCGTAAAGAAGGATGATCAAAAATATATCGTAGTCATGAATCAAATTCAGGGCACGGATGTCATACTCAGCGCTTTTGTACCCGAGTCCCAGATGCTGAAGAATCTGTATCACTTTCGTCGAGGGATTATCATCATATCCATCGTGGCATTCATCATTCTGATTATCTATTTGGTTTATCTCAATGAGATCATCCTGAAGCCCATGAACAATCTTGTCCGCGGGATGCGCAGGATCAAGCACGGGGACTGGGACACGCGGCTTCATGCCTCTAAAGCGAAGGAATTCACCATGATCAACGAAACATTCAACAGCATGGCCTCCGAGATTCATGAGCTGAAGATCAGCGTTTACGAGGAACAGATCAAGGCGCATCAGGCCGAACTTAAGCATTTACAGCTCCAAATCAATCCCCATTTTTTATTGAACTCCATCAATATCGTCTACAATTTGGCTGAAATCAAGAATTATAGCGTGATCCAGCTCATGTGCATGAACCTCGTCAAGTACTTTCGTTTTACAACGAAGACGAATCAAATCGCGGTAACGATTGCCGAAGAAATGGAGCATATGGAGAGTTATATCAAAATCCAGCAGGTCCGTTTTCCAGAGCGAGTCACCTATGAAATCGACATTTCGGAGGGGGCAGACCAAGCGGCAATTCCGCCGCTCTTAATTCAGCCGTTTATTGAAAATGCAATCAAATACGGATTTGATTTCATGGATCATCCTTTCCATATTGCGATACATATCAGCCTTCCAATCCATGATCAATTGGAGATCGTGATTTCCGATAACGGGAGCGGCTTCTCCCGGGAAGTGCTGGAGAAATTACAATCGGGCGGTTTCATGGAGAATCAGACAGGGGAGCATCTAGGAATCACCAATGTACAGTACCGTCTTAGGCATATCTTTGGACATATGGCTCGCCTGGAATTTGACAATGCTCCGAATTCAGGCGCCAGAATAAGAATTGTACTTCCTTTCCGAACGGTAGAGCAGTTTACTTCATATTGATGATCTGTATGGGGGTAGTCGCATGTATAAGGCGCTTATAGTAGATGATGAGATCTATGCAGTAATGGGAATTAAGAGCGGCGTGAATTGGCAGGAACTGCAGGTATCTGAAGTGTATGAGGCTTATAATATGCGCGATGCATTACAGGTTTTTGAACGCACACCGATTGATATTATGATCTGCGATATCGAAATGCCCAAAGGGACAGGAATCGAGCTGCTCGAGAGGGTGAATGATATTTCTCCCGATACAGAGACTATTTTTCTAACCGCCCACTCCGCATTTGACTTCATGAAGAGAGCGATTCAGCTGGATGGCTTCGATTATTTGTTAAAACCGATCGAATTTGATGTGCTTCAGGCAACCATAGCCAAAGCGCTGCATTCGATTAAACAGGAGCGGGAACTCCGTCATATGCGAGAGCATTACAAACCGTATTATGAGCTGTGGCAGAAGAAAAAAAGCCTGATCACGGATAAGTTTTGGAATGATGTATTTTCGGGAAGGATCGTCTGCACCCCAGCTAATGTTACGGATGTTCTTGAGGAGCATGAGCTTAGCGGATTGCAAGAGGCTGTATTCATGCCTGTTCTGGTGAGCGTGGAATCGTGGCTTCGCGAGCTCAGCACAAAGGATGAAGAAATTATGGAATATGCTATCCGCAAAGGCGCATCCGAAATGCTGCTGCCCGCCGGCCATGGAGAGGTCATTCAGACCAAGCAGGGGGTGAACGTCGTCCTTATTGCTGGAGAAGAGGGGGCGGAGGGGGAAGCCGCACATGAACTGAACTTGCGCTGTGAAAAATACATTCAGGACTGTTATACCTACTTTGGCTGTAATTTTTCCTGTTATATCGGCAATCGATCCACTTTGTATGAAATTGCCGATACGTACAGGCAGCTGCTGGAGATGGAATACAACAATCTGAATAAATCCAACCAAGTGTACAGGCTGGCTTCACTAGGCACCCAATCCATGAAGACGATGATTCCGCGAATATCCACCTGGACCCTCCTTATGGAGCATGGCCAACTCGAAGAAATGCAGCGAGAGATACATGGACGCATGGAAGAGCTGAGCCGATATCCGCAGCTTTCGGTTAGTGAGCTTGAAGGCTTCCGGCAAGAATTTATGCAAATGGTGCATTATATTCTTCATAAAAATGGACTGTCTGCGTTGGAGTTGTTTCAGGATCAGGCAGGAATTCATCTGTATGCTCAACCGCGAAATATTGAACAATTGAAAGCAACGGTTCTCCAAGTCGTTCAGGTCATTCATGATCAGCTCCATCCAAGCTGCTCCGTGATTCAACGCATACAATCCTATATTAAGGAACATTTGCACGAATCGATCACAAGAGAACAGCTTGCCAGCTTCGTACATCTCAATCCAGCTTATCTGTCCCGTCTGTTCAAACGCGAGGTGGGCGAATCGATTACAGATTACATATTGCATGTCCGGATGTCGCAGGCTAAGGATTTGATCTTAACATCGACCATCCCCATATCCGAAGTAGCCAAGACCTTTGGTTATCATAATTTCTCGCATTTTTCCAAAATGTTCAGAAAAGTATATCAAGTTTCTCCGCAGGAGTTTAGACAGCAATCTTAATCTTAACGAGGATTTTCATTCGATAAGCCGTCAAACTAGTACCGGATGGCCTGTTTTCTAATGTATGTATAAGTCGTAAACGATACATGCTATAATGATAAGCTTCTAAAATCTAAGAATATGTTTGTAATCTATGAGACACTGAATAATCTAATCGCTACTTAAAACAAAGCTATATCGTTTCAGTTCATTAGAAATGAGGGCAAATTATGCGTTACCTTTATGAATTTATCGAGCATCAAGAGGATATGCCCTTTAAACTGTTTGTCAACAGCGTGAAACATGTTCCATTTCACTGGCATAAAGAGGTGGAGATTGTCTATGTTCTCCAAGGTTCTGTTATCATGCATCTTGATCAGAAGGAGTATGTTCTACATCAGGACGACGTCGTAGTGGTGAACAGCATGTCGATCCATAAGTTTGAGCAGAATGACCATGACAATATATTATTAACGCTTCAGTTTGGGCCGGAATGGCTTCAAAATAACGTTTTTATTTCTTGTAATTCAGCGAATGAGCCTGAGCCGACCGGTTCCCGATTGGACACGATCAAGCAAGAGCTTGCGAAGATGGTATGGGAAATGAACAAGAAGTCCCCAGGCTATCGAAGCTTTACCTTGGGAAGGCTGCAAACGTTATGTGGACATTTATTGCGATATTTTTCGGAAGGAATCAACCCGGAAGCTGAAGAAGGCGGCAAGAGCTATGACTATAAAAGGTTGAATCGGGTTCTAACCTATATCGATCAAAATTACAAAGAGAAGATTACACTGCAGACGATGGCGGAACAAGAGCACTTAAGTTTGCATTATTTTTCTCACTTCTTCACCGATAAAATCGGTATTCCTTTTCAAAAGTATTTAACGCTGATCCGTTTGGAGAAGGCCCAGTCGGAGCTTTCGGGAAGTGAAAAGAGCATTACCGAAATTGCGATGGATTGCGGTTTTGCGAACGTAAAGCTATTCAATAAGTACTTCAAGGAGAAGTACGGTTGTACACCGAGCTCGTACCGTGAAGCCGCTGCCTCGCTTCAGGATAAGCCTAATCGAAAACCGCTTACATATGAAGAATCCTCGAGCGGAGACTATTATGAATTAGATACGATCAATGCGATGGGGTCGTTATATCGATATCTGGAAGTGAAGTCGGATCTAGAACGGGAGAGGGCCAACCCTTTAGCAGCGGTTGTTTCGGATCATGAGCAAATACAGATTCAGCCGGGGATGACGTCAGCAGGGTACAAAAAGCACTGGAACGTTATTACAACAGCGGGCAGGGCCGTTGAAGGGCTGCGCGATGACTGGCGACGGCAGCTGACCGAGCTTAAAGCCCGAATTCCTTTTGAATACATACGCTTCCATGGCATCTTTAATGATGAGATGATGGTGTATAACGAACAGGATGACGGGACTCCTGTCTATAACTGGGCCTATGTTGACAAGCTGTATGACTTTCTTATTGGGCTGGGCATCCGGCCGTTCGTGGAGCTTGGTTTCATGCCGACCCTGCTCAGCCGCTCCAGCGAAACGGTATTCTGGTGGAGAGGGAATATTTCCCCTCCGGCCGATCAGGCAAAATGGGAGGCGCTGGTTCGTGAGTTCGTCCAGCACTGTTTAAACCGCTATGGGGCTCAGGAAGTAAAACAATGGTATTTTGAAGTCTGGAACGAACCGGATTTATCAGGCGTATGCTGGGCAGGCAGCAAGGAGGAATACTTCTCGTTTTATGAGTCTACCGTTCGAGTGATCAAGTCGGTTCTGCCTGAACTAAAAACAGGGGGCCCGGCTTTAGGTTATGGGTCACTCTGGAACGACACATGGACCGAGGAGTTTATGGAATATTGCAAAAGGCACCAAGTTCCGGTCGATTTCTTTTCCTTTCATATCTATTCGGAATATCCTCAGCTTAAAGCAGAGCAGAACATATTGACGAGAATGATGCCGCCAACCTTTTATAAAGAGAGCATCCATCGACTGCAGGAAAAAATGGAGGTGGCCTCTTTCCGGGATATGGAGCTGCATATTACCGAATGGAACTTTTCGCTCTATGACCGGCACCTGCTGCACGATACCATGTTTATGGCCCCATTTGTGATGTATCATGCGATGAATACACTGGGAGACGTAAAGGCCATGGCTTTTTGGTGCTTTACGGATGTGTTTGAGGAAAGTCTTGTTCCATCCTCTCCGTTTTACGGAGGTTTTGGTTTAATGAATCGGGATGGACTTAAGAAGCCGAGTTATTACGCCTTTGAGCTTCTTCAGAAATTGGGTGAAGAGATAACCGTTAAGGGTGAAGGCTATGTGGGCACTCAGAATCAAGATGGGAGCATGCAGCTTCTGCTGTATCATTACGTCCATTTGGATCATATGTTTTCAAGCGGAGACTGGTCGGAAATGTCCAATCATAACCGTTACGGCGTGTTCGAGGAGAAGGGCAGCAAGGAGTTTCAAGTCAACATTCCTCATCTTTCAGGAACCTATAAGTGCACGACTTATCAGATGGACAGAGATCATGGCTCCGTTTTTGACGAGTGGGTCCGTATGGGAGCACCCGAAATCTTGACGGAGGAGGAACTCGCGTATCTTCGCGGAAGAAGCGGCCCTGTCATCCGAACAGAGACTATAGAGGATCAGGGTTGGTATAAAGAGATCGTTCTTCCACCGCATGGTGTCCTATTGCTCACCTTAGAGAAACAGTTTTAAACACTAAAGGCTTCAAGAACACCACCGCTCTATAAGAGAGGGGTGTTTTTTGCTGTCCGATCCTGGCGGCTTAGATTTGTTGGCTCCAAAAACGAGAAATAAACAAAAAACGACCATAGACGAGGCAATATACAACGAGTAAGCGTTAACAATGAAATCTATACTATAGCTATGTCCACAACAGAAACACAGGAGGGAATAAACAGATGAAGCGTTTCATGAAATGGATGACGGAATCCTTTGCGCCAAGATTGGATGCGATTACAAATAACATTTGGATAGCATCGATTCAAGAAGCCATTATGGTTGCCATCCCAATGATCTTTATTGGTTCCATTATTACTTTGATTTCAATTTTGCAAGACTTCATTCCTGGAATGCCGGATTTAACGCCAATTACGACATTCAGCTTCGGTCTTCTCGGTTTGTTTATTGCATTCCTAACGCCGTATACGGTCATGGAGAAGAAGGAGAGACATAAAATCAAGCTGCTGGCGGGAATGACCGGCATATCCTTATTCCTCATGCTGCTTAATCCCGTCGTAAACGAGGATGGAACCGTTCAGTTCGTTCTGGAGCGTTTCGGTCCTGCGGGTATGGTAACGGCACTCATTGTAGGCGTCTTCATTGCCGTCATCATGAATGTCTGCGCTAAGTTCTCTTTTTTTAAAAAAGGGTCTTCCATGCCAGAGTTTATTATGGATTGGTTTGACTTCCTGGTACCGATCGCCGTGATCATGGGCATCGGCTGGGTTCTTGTATATCAGCTTCACTTTGATATCTTTGGACTGATTGTGAGCGTGTTTGAGCCTATTAATGCTATGGGGCAAAGCCTGATCGGGTTTGTTCTGTTCAACTTTATTGGAGTTGTACTGTACTCCTTCGGAGTTAGCCCATGGGTTCTGATGCCCATCTGGTATGCCATATGGATTCCGGCGATTGAGGATAATGCCGCATTGGTGGCGCAGGGACTGGATCCCGTCAACATTAATACCTTTGAAACATTCTTCTCCGGATGGCTTGGAATCGGAGGGATGGGCGCAACCTTGCCGCTTGTGATATGGTTCCTGTTTTCCAGATCCAAGAAGCTGAAAACCATTGGTAAAGCCACTTTGATTCCTTCTCTATTTAATATTAACGAGCCTGTTGTGTATGGAGCGCCGGTTGCTTTTAATCCGCTGTTGATGGTGCCTATGTGGATCAATGGTCTTATTACACCCATCATCGTCTACCTAGCTCTTGATATGGGGTTTGCACAAATTCCTAGTAAAATCTTCCAGCTGTGGTATACGCCGATCGGTGTGTCGACTTACCTCATGTCCGGATTCAATGGACTTATTCTGCTCGCCGTTGTCTTACTGATTGTGTTTGCCGTATGGTTTCCGTTTTTTAAACTGTACGATGCGCAGGAATTGAAGAAAGAGCGGGAGTACCAAGAAGAAGCTTGATATGAAAGGGTGGATACAAATGAATGCATCGATTAACGAATGGATAAAGGAAATGACACTTACTGAAAAAGCATCCCTCTGCGCGGGATTAAACATGTGGATGACCAAGGGGATCGAGAGACTCAACATTCCGCCGGTTCATATGTATGACGGAACGAATGGGATCCGCAAAACGAACAGTGACGATGAAATGGGGATTACGACTGAGAATGTTCCGGCAACATGTTATCCCACTGGCTCAGCTATCGGTTCTTCGTGGAACACGGAACTGATGCGCGAAGTCGGGGAAGCACTCGGTAATGAATCCAAAGAGATGGGCGTAGAATTGCTGCTCGGCCCAGGGATCAACATGAAACGGACTCCGCTTGGGGGAAGAAATTTCGAATATTACTCCGAAGATCCTTGCCTGACAGGGGAACTGGGCGCTGCTTTCATCAATGGCCTCCAGAGCAAAGGAGTCGGGGCTTCACTTAAACACTTTGCTTGCAATAACCAAGAATTCGAGAAGATGGTGACGAGTTCAGAAGTAGACGAACGAACGCTGCGCGAAATTTATTTAAGCGCCTTTGAACGAATTATCAAAAAATCGGATCCTTGGACCGTCATGTGCTCCTATAATTTGCTTAATGGCTCGTATACCAGCGAGAATGAACACTTATTGCATGATATTTTGAGAGAAGAATGGGGATACGAGGGGGTCGTCATCTCGGACTGGACGGCCGTGAATGATCGGATTCGTGGGTTGAAAGCAGGACTTGATCTCGAAATGCCGGGACCTGCCGGCTATAACACGAAAGCGATTATCAAAGCCGTTGAGAGCGGAGTTCTTGCAGAAGAGCAGCTCGATAAAAGCGTTGCCCGTATTCTAAAACTCGTACAACGTGTAACCGGTATGGAAGAAGCTGTTCCGGCATCCCCTATGGAGTACCACAATCTTGCGAGAAAAGCTGCGGCAGAAAGCATTGTGCTGTTGAAGAATGAGAATGGCATCCTTCCGATCCAGGCAGAATCAACCCATTCCATTGCAGTGATCGGCCGTTTTGCCAAAAAACCTAGAATTCAAGGAGCCGGCAGCGCAAAAGTTACGCCTACGCGCGTGGATATTCCATTTGATGAAATGAAGCGGTTGGCTGGAGCTTCCGTTGAGTTGAGTTATGCCGAGGGCTATCCTGAAGATGACTCCGTTCATGAGGAAGTGATTAAGGAAAGTGTTGCATTGGCGGCAAAATCTGATGTTGCGGTTATCTTCGTTGGCCAGCCTGAATACGCAGAATCCGAGATGCGTGATTTGAAGGGCATTGATTTGCCGGAACAGCAGGTTCGGCTTATTCAGGCGATTGCAGCCGTACAACCGAAGTGCATTGTGGTGACCACCAGTGGTACAGCTTTGGCGATGCGTCCTTGGGTTCAGCATGTTCCCGCTGTCATTCACTCATGGCTTTCCGGACAAGGCATGGGTAAAGCGATTGCTGAAATCTTGTTTGGGGAGGTGAGTCCTTCCGGTAAACTGTCCGAGACGTTTCCGGTTAAGCTTTCAGACAATCCTTCACATATGAGGATTCGCGGTGAAAACGGCAAGCTGTATTATCGTGAAGGGCTGTTCATCGGCTATCGATACTACGATCGAAAGGAACTCGCTCCGCAGTTTCCGTTTGGCCATGGCTTATCCTACACTTCGTTTGCCTATAGGGATATGAAGACAACTCAAACAGAGACAGGGATCACGGTCTCTTTCTGGCTGGAGAATATCGGGAACCGAACAGGGAAAGAGGTCGTTCAGCTTTACGTGCATGACGAAGAATGCACCTGGACGCGTCCGGAGAAAGAATTGAAGGCATTTTCTAAAATCGAGTTGGCTCCTGGGGAGAAACAGCAGATTGTTTTTGAACTTGAAGAAAGAGACTTTGCTTATTACAACACCAAGTATAACCGCTGGGTAGCGGAGAGCGGTTATTTCCAAATTGCGCTTGGAAGCTCTTCTCGCGATATAAGAATTATGGAGCGATTGTATTGTGATTTTGGAAAGGAAGAAGTATCATTTCATAAATTCAGCCTGATTAGCGATTGGATTAGCGATCCAGTCGCGAAATCAGTATTGGAAGAATGCCTCGATGAGATGAACCAGCATGTCGTTGAAAAGATTTACCTCAATGATGAATTCGTCGGATTTTGGGAAGATGGTCCACTCATTAAAATATTGCAAATGTATGGTCAAACCTGGTTGGGTGACCGGTCACCTGATGAAATTATTGAAGAACTTATAAGAAGAGTTTATGAGCGACGCATCAACATGTAAGACAAGATAATATTCCTTATTATAGCTTGGGACCAGAACAGGGTCCCAAGCTTTTTGATGCCTATAAGAAAGGCGTTTTAGAAATAAAAAATCCCATCCACTGAATCTGGATGGGATTTTTTTTTGAAGGTTTGAATGGGCTGTAGAAGCTTATATCTTCTATCTTACGGATGCTCCGTGAGACTGGATAAAGGGACGGTCATTTCCTGCTCCGAGTTGCCGATCGGATAAACCCGAGCGGTTTCATCCTCATTCACATGCTGGATATAGATGGGGGTATCCTGATAAGTTACATGTTTCATAATGGCCGATTCCGAAATTTCAATCGCTCTTAGTTTGTTCATGACAATTCTCCTTATTCCGAAAGGTCATCTAATGGATCAGCCTGCCGGTTAACGGCTTTTTTAATTTCCCGGTCCAATTTCGGCGTTCCTTGAATTTCTTCGGCAGCCTCCATTTGATGATTGAGCTGCTGCTCGACTTGTCCGATCCCATGTGCTTCCTGTTGTTGTTTGCTCTTTGCCAAAATGATCCCTCCATGTGATGATATATCCATTGTAAAAAGCTGCATTACTACAATGCACCAATATGTATGAACCTATGCAAATTTATATAATTTCGGGAACTTTCATCGACCGTACGGAGTCTGTTTTGGTGAGGGGGGAGAACTGCTTTGAAGGAAATGCAGATGCAGCATTCCGCGGAGCTGAAAACTTCGGACATTCGGATGCTTATGGAATCCTACGGGGAGGACGTCTGGAACTATGCCTACGTCATAACTAAAAACACGCACACGGCGGATGATGTCGCGCAGGATGTGTTTATTAAAGCCTATCAACATTTTGCTTCCTTTCGGGGGGAGGCTTCCGTCAAGACCTGGCTTTTGAAAATCACGCGCAACACCGCGCTTTCCTATCTGAAGCGAGCGTTCCTGCGCAGAGTGGTGCTGATGGGCGAGCAACCTCCCGGCACCGGGCAGAAGGGGACGATACGGACCCCGATTTCGCCATCAGCCGAAGCGGAATATTTGGAACGGGCAGAGGCCGATGAATTGTGGAAGCAGGTACTGAAGCTGCCAGCTAAATTTCGAGATCCGCTCGTGCTTAGTCTGCATCATCAGCTATCCATAGAAGAAATATCCGCCATTACAGGCCTTTCGCCAGGCACGGTAAAGTCCAGAATTTTCAGGGCCAAACAGAAGGTGGCCGCCGCATGGAAAGGAGCGATCGAGGATGAATGATTGGAAACCGGATTGGAATCGAAGGCTGGCTGATCCGCCATTTAAGAACCAGCGTTTCCGGACGGACATGATGGAGGCCGTGGAGGAACGTCTTCAAGCTGTTGAAAAGAAACAATTCCGCAGGGACTGGATCCGAACTATCGGTGCCTTTGTTCCCGTAGTGCTGCTCTTGTTCGGGGTTGGAATCTGGTTCGGTTACCAGGCTGTACCAAACGCTAATCCGGTAAGCCCAGGTCCGGTGGTACCAAAGGGCGGGACGTTCCAATCCGGCTTAGTATCCGGGTCAGGAGGCGATTTCGATTGGTGGAACCTTGCGGATCGTGAAGTCTCGCAGGAGAGTGACCGTACGATCGTGACGCTGGCAACAGCGCTTTTGAAGCGGGAGATTGGCATCTGGGGCGGCCCGACGCCGGACATCTGGGAGCATCCCGAGGTGAAATGGCCGCTTGAACGCTATGATGTGTCCAGTCCCTGGGTATATGAAATATACGTAAACGAGATTACGACAGATGCTGAACAAACGGTATACAAGCTCCGTCTGCTGCTCCGGGATTCGATCCCGATGGTATATGAGGAAACGATAGATGTTACCATTCGTAATGATACCCACCGAATCTCGCAAATCCAACTAATAAGCACTGACGAAACGGGAACACCACGGGACGATTTCGAGGCTGGAGACGATCAAGGAACAACCGTTACTTTAAAGGATGATGCAGCCTTGGATCTGAAGATTACGGGTACTCTGTTCAAGGAGGCAGGAACCATTCGTTCGTTCAATGTTCAATATGGCGACACGGAACGAACCTTCGCAGATTGGAGCAGTGTGAGTAACGAATCCTATTATCCGGAAACCGCGATACTGTCCGCAGGCAGCAGCGGGAAGGAGAAGGATATACTGGCAATCGTTTTGACAACCGGTTACGGAACAGGGATGCGCGAATCCGCATTGAAGCTTCTTACCGACGATCTCATCGAAGTGAAGGCAGCCGACCCGGTGCTTGCGTCACAATCCAGACTAAGCTACCATATGACGGCGGAAGACGGGAAAAGGATATTTCAACTTTCGTTGAGCGGCGTAACCCGCAGCTTTGAATACAAAGAGGAGGACGCCGGGTTTTGGCTGGACCAGCCCGCACTTGGCAGCATTGTCAGGTATGACGTAGAAGAAAACACCCTCTATGCTTCGGTGCCAATCCAGGTATCGCCGGGCAACTTCCCTGCAGAGGTCCGGCTGCGCTATGAATACGACGGGACCGCTTTTCTAGTGGCGGAGGCAACATTAGAGGAGATGTAAGAAGAGCGTGAAATGCGGGAAACATCATGATGGTCAGACTGACTGGGAAAAGAGAAAACTAAAAAGCCGCTCTTAGCGGCTTTTTAGTTTTCATTATTCGCTTTCATGGATTTATTAGCTGGCGTGTCCCTTTACGACAGTCTGCCAATGTTTGTTTGACCCGGATAGGATTCGGCAGAGAGCTGACTTCATTCAGTTACGAAAAAACTCAACCTGATCGATATCTGCCCATTGGGAAGAGGAGGAGTTCGACACGTAAAACCCGATCGTTGCCTTGCCCGCCGTCACTTGGATATTCGAGATCGTGACAGGCGTCCACGCCGTCGTGACCGGGCAGCCCGTTTGGCGCATCCCGCCGCCATAGTCCTTCACTTCCATGACGCAGCTGTTCTGGCCTCCGCTGCTTCGCATGCGGGCCCGCATCGTATACGTACCGTTATCGAGACCGGTAATGGTCTGGCCGACGTAGGCGGTTGCAGGCCCGCTCGTGCCCGCAAGTCCAACAAAGTAAGAGCCTTCCGCCGCGGGAAGCCCGACGCCGTCATTGGCTCCGTGAATCAGGATGCGGTTCGGGTAATCGTCGCCGTACGTGGTCCAGCCAGCTACATTCGCCGTTTCAAATCCGGGATTGTTAACGAGATTCGTCTGCGAAGGAGTAACGGTATAGCCAAAGCGCAGATAGATTCCGCTAACCGGATCAGTCGCGCTCGTCACGGCTGCGACGCGGGTCGAATCGACGGTCATCAGGGAGTTCCAATTGGAAGACTTCGTATCGGATACCGGAAAAACGTTGGTTTTGTACTGCCATGTCGCACCGTTGTCGGAACTGATCATGGTAAACATCGAAGTGTAGGGATCCCCTGTATTGGCGCTGCTCTCATCGGTTTGGAATGCGGCCATCAGACGGCCGTCGGGAAGTGTTACGACAAAAGGAGCGCCGGCTTTTTTGCCGTTGCCGACCGGCACGTACAGCGTTTGGCGCGGAACCGACCAATTCAAGCCGTCCGGGGATATTTTATATTTAATGACAAAAGGGTGGCCTGCGACGTCCGATGCTTCGAATACGGTCATATAACGGCCGTCTTGCATCCGCGTGATGACCGGCATGCCATCGCGAGAACCGGCGGCAACGCCGTCGCTGACCGTAATCCGGCTGCCCCAGCCGCTTCCGTTCCACGTTTTCATGTACAAATTTTGCCGCCCGGTCGTACCGACCGTCGCCGGACTGTCATCTGCATAAAGGACGGCTATCGTGCCGTTAATCATTTCCAAATGCGGCTCCCACAGACCTTTAAAACTGGAGGCGGTTGAACTTCCGATCAAGCCGCCCGGCAAATCGCTCCAAGTATAGCCGCCGTCGACGCTTCGCCGGACGTTTAGCTGGATATCATAGGTCGAGCCGCTCTGCACGACATGACGGTAGGCTAACCAAATTTCTCCGCTCGGCAGCCTCATCATCTGTCCGTTCCCAACATTTCCCGCGCTGCTTGAGACGGCCGTAGCCGGATTGCTCCATGAGTAGCCGCCGTCCTGCGTCCGGGAAACCACGATGCGGGTGTTCCCTCCGCCGGCGTTGGTGTCAAACGATACGAGCCATTCGCTCGGCGTTAGTTTGAGCAGCCGAGGATACCATACGCCGCCTGAAGGCGGCGTATAGACAGCAATCTTCTGCGAAGCCCATGCCATCCCGGATGAGGCCGCATGAGCCGGCGACAACGGAAACGACGTTAAAGCAAGCGCAAGCATCACGATTAAGGCAAGCGGTTTCTTCCAAAAGCGTTTGTTCCGTTCCATAAGCAACAATCCTTCCAATCCAGATTAGAAAGCGCTTTCTAAAATGGATTGTATCGCAGTTAGTATAAATTAAGATATACTAAATATATATTATTTTTCAGTTTGGACTGTCGTAAAAAGCGAGGTATGACATGGAGCATCCGTTATATAAACAAATACAGAACGATATACGGCGCAGTATTCAGAGCGGCGAGCTTCCGGCAGGTGCCTTGGTACCGTCGGAGAAGGAGCTGGCTCAGCGGTACGGCGTAAGCCAGATCACATCCAAAAACGCGCTCAACGGTTTGGTGGAGGAAGGCTTTCTGGTGCGTTACCGGGGAAAAGGCACCTTTGTTAGGGAGCAGGGCTCTTCGGAAGGACCGCAGCCCCGGACGGATACGAAAAAAACGATTGCGATCATATTGCCAACGATGAAAACCAAGATCGATCAGCAGCTGCTGGACGGCCTGGAACGCTACTGCGCGGAAAGAGAATACGATCTGTTGATCCGTATTTCACGCGAATCGCAGGAGGAAGAATCCCGGGCGATCGAGCAGTTCCGGGAACGGGGAGTCGATGGCTTTTTGATATTTCCGGTCGAGCAGGAAAGCTACAATAACGCAATATTGCGTTTGTCGCTTGATCAGGTCCCCCTGGTGCTGGTCGACCGTTTTTTGAAGGAGATTCGGACCTATAGCGTCAGCTCTGATAATTACGAGGGCGTACGCGAAGCCATATCCGGTTTGCTTGCGGAGGGGCACAGGCGCATTGCCTTCCTGTCTCCGGAGATTACGAATTCGGTTACGGACGAAAGAGCCAAAGGCTTCGAAGCCGCATTTCTGGAGCAGGGCTTGCCGATAGACAAAAGGCTATGGTGCTTGCTGGATTTGGTTACGATTCAGGAGGGACACGGACCGCAGGAGGTCCTCCGTTTTTTGCAGGGCTGCAGTGATGTAACCGCGGTCTTTTGCGTGAATGCGGAGCTGGCCCGCTATGCCCATTACGCCATGCGGGAAATTTGGCCGGCGACGGAGAGCAAACCGCAGCTCGCCGCCTTTGACGATCCGGATATTGAAGGCATTCCTTATATCCGGCAGCAACCGGATGAAGTATCCCGGCGTGCCGTCGATCTGTTGTCGGAACAGCTGGCCGGTAAGCACGAGCCTCGAAGGGAGGTCGTCCCGGTCCAATGGATTTGGCCGGAATGATCCGTTCATCAAGGATACTGGCTTGATACACAGGAGAAATATCATCGTGAAAACGGTCTGAACTTCGTTCAGGCCGTTTTTTTTCGTATATTTTGAGGCAAATCACTGGTTTGTTCAGTTTTATATTTACATTTCGAAAGTTATATTATAATAATATACTAAATATACTATTTACAATATAAAGGTTGTGATGCGCGTTGAAATCGTTGCCGCTATATAAAAAAATTCAGGAAGACATCAAGCGGCTGATCGCCATCGGCAAGCTGCGGGAAGGGGACCGGGTCCCTTCCGAGAAGGAACTGTCTGAACGTTACCGCGTCAGTCAAATTACAAGCAAAAACGCGCTGGTCGGACTCATGGAGGAAGGTTTGCTCGTCCGGATCCAGGGCAAGGGTACCTTCGTGATGAGCAGGCCGGAGAACGCATCCGCACTCGATCAGTTAGGCGAATGGACGGCAGGTCCGGGCAGAAGCGGACGGATCGGACTCGTACTGCCCACGATGAAAACGAAAGTGGACCAGCGATTTTTGGACAACATCGAGAAATATGCCACCGCCGCCGGCTTTGAGCTGATGCTGAGAATTACGCGAGAATCCCAGGTCGAGGAGTCCAAGGTCATCTCGTCCTTCTTGAACCAGGGGGTGGACGGCATCATCATTTTTCCGGTTGAAAACGAGACATACAACGATTCGATTTTAAGGCTGTCGCTGGACCGCTTCCCTTTTGTCCTGATCGACCGGTTTTTGAAGGAAATCAAGACGTACAGCGTAAGCTCGGACAACGTCAACGGGACAAAGGAAGCCGTGGAGCATTTAATTAACAATGGCCATTCGTCGATCGCGTTCATCTCACCGGAGATTACGAATACCGTGACGGACGAGAGAGCCCAAGGGTTCGAGCAGGCTTTTCTGGAACGCGGGATGTCGATCGACAAAAGCTTATGGTGCCTAATCCCGTTAGAGGAGATCGCCTCGGGCAACTCCGTCGATAAAATCAGGGAGTTTTTAGACGGCAATCCCGAAATTACCGGCATCGTTACGGCCAATACGGAGCTATGCCGAAGTGCATATAAATCGGCGGTTGCATCCCGTAAGCGCGTACCGGAGGATCTGGAGCTGATTACGTTCGATCCGCCGGATCTGCCGCACGTGCCGTTTATCCGTCAAAATGAAGAGGAAATGTGCCGCCTGACCGTTGAGCTGCTGATCGAGCAAATTGAAGGAGCCTTTGAGGCAAGAAGGATTATGGTGCCGGTCATGCTGGTAAACGAATGAAAGGTTCGTCCGTGAAGCCACTGAAAACCACTAATTTTATAATAAATATAGTATATAAAATTATAATAATATAAGTTATTATGATTCCGTAAAGCGCTTACAACCAAATCATTTGTTAAAGAAGAGGGGGATCGCATGAAAACGAAAAGCAAATTTGCAGGTATGTTGATGCTGCTTCTGGTGTTTGCGTTATCCGCTTGCAGCGGGGGCAGCAACGGAACAAACGGAGGGACTGCTTCAAGCAACCCGGACGCGTCGAAGCCAGGTCAGGAAGCGTCCACCGGTACGGACCAGAAGGAACCCGTCACGATTGAGTTTATGGGCCACGGCAATCCGAACGAAAAAAAGATTTTCGAAAAGCTGATCGCTTCCTTTGAGGAGAAGTATCCGCACGTCACCGTTAAATACACTTCGGTGCCGCCGGGCGAATACTCGCAGAAGATGACAACGCTGATCAGTTCAGGCAAAGTGCCGGACGTATTCTATGTCGGCGGTCCGGAGTTTTACCGTTTCGCCGAAGCCGGCACCCTTCTCAACATCCAGTCATACCTGGATCAGACGTCATTGTTTAATCCCGATAACGTATGGAAGCAGGCCATGGACCGCTATCGTTTTGACGGCAGCAAGGTCGGGGAGGGCGATTTGTACGGCCTGCCGAAGGACGTAGGTCCGTGGGCTTTTGTCTACAATAAAGATTTGTTTGACAAAGCGAATGTGCCGTATCCTTCGGCCAAAGCCGGGGAATGGACCTGGGACGACATGCTGGAAGCTGCCCAGAAGCTGACGGTCGACAACAACGGCGACGGAAAGCCTGAACAGTATGGTGTAGGCGCTTACAGTCTGGAATCGGCGGTTTGGGGCAACGGCGGGGAATTCATCGATTATGCCACCGGCACGGTAAAGGTCAACGAGCCCGCATTCTACGAGGCGATGCAATTTGTTGCCGACCTGAACTTGAAGTTTAAGGTCAGCCCGAATCAGGAAGCCGAACAAGCGATGAATGCGTATACGCGCTTCATTAACGGCCAGCTAGGCATGTTTGCGATGGGTCCGTGGGATCAGCCGGCATTTTGGGAGCTGCCTTTCGATTGGGATATTGCGGCATGGCCTGCAAGCCCGAACACGGGACAAACGGCGACCTGGCTCGGCTCAATGGGATTTGCCGTATCGGCAAAATCCAAGCACCCGCAGGAAGCGTTCGATTTGGCCGCCTTCTTATCGCTGGATGAGCAAGGCCAGCGCGAAAACTACCAGCTCGGCCAGGCGGTTCCCAACCTGATCAACATGGCCGAAGGCGAATTTAAGGAAATGGACAAAGGACCGCAGACGCGCCAAGTCTTTCTGGACATTATCCAAGATTACGGACGACCAAACGTTATAGCTTTCTCCAAGGATACGCAATGGATGGATACGTTCAATCAGAACGCGAGCAAAGTGTGGAACGGCGAGATGTCGGCCAAAGACTTTACGGCCCAAATCCAGCCGAAGATGCAGGAACTCTACGACAAAGGCAATAAATAATGAAGCAGGCGGGGCGCCAGCCATGGATATCGGCGCCTCCCGCCGTATCAAGACGTCCTGATCAATCGAATACTGGCGAAGGTGGAATGGAATATGGGTACCAAGCTTGGCGGGTATCGCAGAAGAGAACTGGCATGGTTGTATCTGTTCGTCGCTCCGCCGGTTCTCGGGTTTCTTTTGTTCGGCCTTGTGCCGATCTTGTTCTCCATATATATCAGCTTTCACAAATGGGATATGCTATCCGATCCGCAGTGGGCGGGACTCGCCAACTATAAGGATCTTATGGGCGACGAGAAAGTGTACAAATCGATGTACAATACGATTTATTTAATGATCGGCATTCCGATCGGCATGGTGCTTTCGATGCTGCTGGCCATCCTGATGAACCGTAAATTCGCCGGCATCTCGTTCATGCGCACGATCTATTATCTTCCGGTCATTTCGCCGGTCATCGCCGTATCGCTGTTGTGGCAGTGGATATTAAATCAGGATTACGGCTTGCTCAGCAATTTTCTGTGGGAAACGTTCGGCATTGCCGGCCCTAACTGGCTGGGTAAGCCGGAGTGGGTGAAGCCTTCGTTAATCCTGATCGGGCTTTGGAGCGGCATCGGCGGCAACATGGTGCTGTACCTTGCAGGTTTGCAATCCATCTCCTCGACGTATTATGAAGCCGCGGAAATCGACGGCGCTGGCGCATGGCACAAGCTGACGCGGATTACCATCCCGCTGCTCACGCCTATTCATTTTTTCGTCGTGGTCATGGGAATCATCGGGGCGTTCCAGTCGTTCAGCCAAATTTACGTGCTGGCGGTGGACGGCGGGCCTGAATATAGCGGGGCCACGGTGGTCTATTATATTTTCCAGCATGCGTTCCAGTACTTTAACATGGGTTATGCAAGCGCGGTTGCCTGGGTGCTGGGCATTCTCATCTTTGTTGTCACGCTTATACAATTCAAGCTTTCCAATCGCTGGGTTTACCAAGACTAGGGGGGAAATCTGTGAAACGGGAAAAAATGACGGACCTCTGGTCGCTGCTGCTTCTGCTTTTCGGATCGATCTTTATGATCGCTCCGTTCATCTGGACCATCTCGACTTCGTTGAAGGATCGGCGAAACGTATTCGAAATTCCTCCGCAATGGATTCCCGAACCGATTACGTTCGGCAACTATGCGAAGGTTTGGCTGGAGTCGCCTTTGCTGCATGGATTCATGAACAGCTTGATCATCGTGGTGATCGTCCTGACCATAGGAATGCTGGTATCCGCAATGTCGGCCTATGCATTCGGCAAATTCGAATTCCCTTACAAAGGCATGCTCTTCATGGGCTTGCTCGGAACGATGATGATTCCGTATTCGGTGGTAATGATACCGCAGTATATCGGGTTTTCCAGGCTGGATTGGGTAGACACCTTGCTGCCGCTCATCGTACCCGGCCTGTTCGGCAACATCGTCGTCATCTTTTTCATACGCCAATATTTGCAGAGCGCGATGCCGACCGAATTGATCGAAGCGGCGAAGATCGACGGCTGCAGCTTTCCGGGCATCTTCTTCAAAATCGCGCTGCCGATCATGAAGCCGGCGCTCGCTGCCCAAGCCGCTCTCGGCTTTATGGGCATCTGGAATGATTTCCTCGGCCCGCTGATTTACCTGCATACGCCCGAGAAGCAAACGATTCAAGTGCTGATCGCTTCCATGCAGGCGATGTACATCGGCCAGTCGGATTATCCGATGATCATGGCCGCAGCCATCATTTCCATGGTGCCGGTGATCATCGTGTTCTTTTTCTGCCAAAGATACTTTATCGAATCGATGGCAATCAGCGGAATCAAGGGGTGAGGCGCATGGCGATAAGAATGCCGCGCCTGTCAAAAATCGCATGTTGTATCGGAGCGTTAGGTTTAGCGGCCGGATTGGCATTGTCGGGATGCGATACAACCACGAAACCGGAGGCGGTCGATATGGAAATATACAATGAAATGTATGCCAATCCCTTTCCGTCGTTGGAGGAAGAATGGGAGGATTACGGCAATGGGGATCCGTATGTGCTGCGGCATGACGGCCGCTATTATCTGTATGTGAGCACTAAGGATCATCGGACGGGAATCAAGGCTTGGATGTCGGACAATCTGGTCGATTGGAGCTATGCGGGGCTTGTGACGGAAGATCCCGTATCGACCGGAGCCTATGCCCCCGAAGTGATTTACTCGAACGGGTGGTTCTATCTATACACTTCTCCGGCGGGAAGGGGACATTACGTGTTCCGAAGCGAATCGCCGACAGGCCCGTTCGAAAGAATCTCCGAGAATGTCGGAATGAGCATCGACGGCTCGGTCTTTATCGACGATGACGGCTCCTGGCTGTTTACCCATGCTGGATCGTCGGGCATTGTCGGCGTTCCGATGGACGGACCCGCCGAATTCGGCGTCGGTCAGACGATTCCCGGGCCCTATCTGGGGCATTGGACGGAAGGGTCCATGATCATCAAGCGGAACGGTACCTATTACATGACATATACCGGGAATCATGTATTCAGCAAAGGCTACCGCATTCATTATGCCGTATCGCATGATTCGCCGCTCGGTCCGTACAGCATTCCGGCCAACAATCCGCTCGTCATCAGCACTAAGCCGGACTTTTACGGGCTTGGCCACAGCTCGACGGTGATGGGGCCCGATCTGGATTCCTATTATCTCGTCTATCATAACTTGACGGGAAGATCCCAGGAAGGCCCGCCTGTCCGTCGCATGAACATCGACCGGCTGGTATTCAACGGAGACAAGATGGAGATTCTGGGTCCTACGAATTACGATCAGCCTATCCCGAGAGGGCCGGTCTTTGCCGATCGGCTGGACGCAGACGCCATCGATGAGAGCCGGTGGGAGTCGGAGAAATCGGAAGGAGGCGCTCGAATCATCACCAAGGAGAGCACGGATCGCATCTATACGGCGGAATATAATTTGGTGCCGTCAAAGACGCGGGTCGCCGCATTGTTTGCCTATGAGGAGACCAACCGTTTCGGGTTCGCCGAAATCGAACCGGAACTAAACCGACTATCCTTGGGCAGGATGGAGGATGGCAACCGTAATGTGCTCGCCACCGCGGAGCTTCCGGAAGATACGGATTGGTCGAAGCTGCACACGATTCGTATCGAACGAGGGAACGAGCGGCTTCGGGTTTACCTGGACGGCGTAGTGAAGCTGGATGAATCTTCGGAAACGTTCGGACCTGGCCGTATCGGGTATCGGTACGATAACGGCGTACCGGGATTGTCGTATACCGCATTCTCGAATCAAGCCGACGGCAGCAGTGACTTCGAAACGGCCAAGCCGCTTCCCGGCAGCGTGGAAGCCGTGCATTATCTTAGCGGCGAAGGCAGGGGGTATGCGGTTCGTCAACCGTCGGAAACCGCCGCATGGCGTCATTCGGACGGAACGGCGATCCGGCAGGCGGAGGATGGCAGCTATTCGGCTGCGCTTACGGAAAAAGGCGATTGGCTGCGTTATGCAGTAAACGTTTCGGAATCGGGCACCTATGCGCTGGACTTGTCGGTCAAGGCTGACGCGGGTCCGGCAGCCTTTAAGCTGCTCGTTGACGATCAAAAAGCCGGAAGCTATAAAATCGACGGCAGCCATGACGCCAGCAGCGAACCCTGGGTAAAAATTCGGGTAGGATCCCTAAAGCTCGAAAAGGGATTACATAGCCTCGCCATTCAATTGGACAATGGGCAGCTGGAGTGGAAAACGATGGAATTCGAGCTGGTCGATGATCAAGCATTCAAGATCGAACGTTTATTGGAACAAGCAAGTTCCGAGGATGTTCACGGCCGTTGGAACGAAACCGTCGGAAGTTATGCCGGGGCAGCCGACGCCGATGCCAAGATGTATGGAGGCAGCCGCCTTTGGTCCGACTACCGCATCCGGACGACCGTAACGCTGGGCGATGATCCGTCCGGTCAAGCGGGCGTACTCTTCCGGGTGACAAACGAGTCGGATTTCAGGGATCAAGTGAGCGATTCGCTGATGGGATATTTCCTCGCGGTCACCGCCACGAAACTGGAACTGTACAAACATAATTACGATTCCGAGCTGCTTCAAAGCATCAAAGTTGAGCTGGAACGGAACAAGCCCGTCAGCTTGCGCATCGAAGCAGTTCACGGGACGATCCGCGTCTTCGTCGAGGATGGAGAAGAGCCTGTCCTGACGTATGACGATCCCCAGGCCTTCATGCAGGGGAGGGTCGGCATTCGATCGGTTCATGCTGAACAGATCGGGCTTGGCGATTTAACGGTGGAATCCATAGGAACCAAATAGAAACGATAAACTAACAGAAGATGGAGAGTGGAACATAATGTCAAGCTCGCACAAATATATAAAGGACTATCCCAGACCGCAATTGGTACGCGAGGAATGGGTAAATCTGAACGGGGAATGGGATTTTCGCTTCGACGATGCTCTAGAAGGAGAAAGCGCCAAGTGGTACCAACGCCTTCAAGCTGACCGTAAAATCACGGTGCCTTTTGCGTACGAGACCAAAGCAAGCGGCATCGCGGATGAAACATTTCATCCTTGCGTATGGTATGAACGTAGTGTAGCCGTACCTGCCGAGGCAGAAGGCAAACGGATCATTTTACATTTTCAAGCGGTCGATTACGCGGCGACCCTATGGGTCAACGGCAGCAAAATCGGCGTGCATGAAGGCGGATACGCAGCCTTTTCCTTCGATATTACGGAAGCAGTCGAGTTTGGACGCGAGAACAGGATTACCGTTCAAGTCGTGGACGGCAACAGCTGTACGCAGCCGCGCGGCAAGCAGCGATGGATGAAGGACAACTTCGGGTGCTGGTACGTGCAGACGACCGGAATATGGCAAACCGTGTGGATGGAATACGTGAATCCGATTCACATCAGCCGGGTGAAGATAACGCCGGAACTGGAACGCGGGTCGGCGAATTTCGGCTATGAACTGGGCAATGCCTCGCACGGCTACGACGGGGTAACCCTCCAGACCATCATCCGGTTTGACGGGAAGCTGATCCGTTCGACGGAAACGAGCGTGGAACGCGGTACGGTAACGGTCGATGTGAGCGTCGTAAACGAAGCCGTGGGCGAATGGAAAGTCAAGCCGTGGCATCCGAACCATCCGAATTTATACGACGTCGAGATGATTCTGAAGCAAAATGGAAAGCCGATCGACACCGCCTATTCTTATTTCGGCATGCGGAGCATTCGGATCGCAGGGGACCAAATCATCTTGAACCATACGCCGATTTATCAGCGGCTGCTGCTGGATCAAGGATACTGGAGCGATACGCATCTGACGCCTCCGTCGGAGGAAGCGCTGCTGGAAGACATCGACAAAACGCTTGCGCTCGGCTTTAACGGCGTGCGCAAGCATCAGAAGCTGGAGGATCCCCGTTATTTATATTGGTGTGACCGCAAAGGATTGTTGGTATGGTCGGAAATGCCGTCGACTTACGAATTCGGGGACGATGCGGTCGAGCGGTTCACGCAAGAGTGGATGGACGTCGTCCGGCAGCATTACAACCATCCTTCCATTATCACCTGGGTGCCGTTCAACGAGTCTTGGGGAATTTCCGATATATCGACCAACCGCAAGCAGCAGCAATTTACGGAATCGATCTATCATCTGACCAAGGCTTTCGACCAGATGAGGCCGGTGATCGTGAACGACGGCTGGGAACATACGGTTTCGGATATCATTACGCTCCATGATTATGAAGAAATCGGCGCTATGCTGGAAGAGCGGTATCGGGACAAGGATGCGCTGTTAGGCAACAAAATCGCGCATAATACACACCGTTATCCATTCGCGCAGGGATATGGCTATCGGGGCCAGCCCGTCATCATCAGCGAATACGGCGGCATCGCTTTTACGAGCGAAGAAGGCTGGGGCTACGGCAATCAGGTCCGCAGCGAGGACGAATTCTTGGAGCGGTACGAAGGAATCACACAAGCGATCAAGAATTTGCCTTATGTGTGCGGGTTCTGTTATACGCAAATTACGGACGTGCAGCAGGAAGTGAACGGCTTGCTGACGGAAGACCGTAAACCGAAAGTAAACGTGGAGGCGATCCGAGGCATCAATCTGGCATGATCGTAGCCGGAGACGTATTCTCGCTTACCCGCGCATGATTGAAAAAACTCACCCAAGGGTGAGTTTTTTTGTTGCGAGTACAAAGAAAATACATACCCATCGTTTGGATGCCTAACCGTAAACTCGATCGATCATGCAGACATAATCCGCCGTACAAGAGAAGGTTGGAACGGGACATTTTTTGCAGTTTTCCTGCCAAACAAGAAATGACCAATAAACTCCTGTTCTTACCTTGCGGCTCTGTCAGGTATAAGGGACCTCGGGCTGGATATCGCCCCATGCCGGATCGGACATATTTTTCCTAACGTGCTCATGCAAGAATTGTCCCTGTTCTGCTGCCCTCAGCTTCATTATGGTAGACATACACCACAAGCAAAGGAGGGAATGGGGATGAAATGGTGGTCAACGAACCGTCTCCGATTGATTCAAAATAATCTTCGCGAGACGGACGCCGATATGGATGTGGATCTTTTGATTCGCGAGCTCAAGTCGTTCCAAGCGAATGTGCTCATGATGAATGCAGGAGGCATATTTGCGTTCTATCCATCATCGCTTATGCATCAATATGTAACGCCTTATTTAACCAAGGACCTTCTGGGGGAAGCGGTAGAAAAAGCTCATGCAAATGGATTGCGGTTTATTGCACGGTTCGATTTCAGTAAAGCGCACGAATCGTTGTGGATGCGGTATCCCGAATGGTTTTACCGGGACCGGGAGGGGCGGGAGGTCAATTATCACGGCATCGTTCATACGTGCCTGAATGGAGCCTATCAGCAGGTGAAGTCGCTGGAGAGCATTCAAGAAGTGCTGGAGCGTTATCCGGTGGATGGGATTTTCTTCAATATGTTCGGCTACCAGCATTGGGATTACAGCGGAAATTTCTATGGTCCTTGTTATTGCCCAAACTGCCGCTTGCGGTTTCGCGAAGTAACCGGCGAAGATTTGCTTGCGTATACCGGTCCCGAACATCCGATGCACGAGCTGTACCGGTCCTTCCAGGAACGGACGTCAAGGGAAATGCTGGAGCGCATTCACGGATTCGTGAAGTCGCTGCGGTCCGATGTGGCCATTAGCACGTATCACCCACACCGGGTCGATATCGTCCGCAAGGAATCGAATACGTCGCTGAAAAGGAGCGGCCAGCCTTGGCTGTATTCAGCCTCGGAGAATGTTGCGTCCATACAAGACAGCTGGGATGACAAGCTGGTTAGCAACTGCAGCATTAACGCCATCGACCTGACCTACCGTTTCACAGGAGTATCCGAGCATGAAAATGCGATCCGTCTATATCAAAGCATCGGAAGCGGATCGGGGCTGGATTTCTGTATCATCGGGGCATTCGAAGGATACCCGGACCGGGCAAGCTTCGAAACGGTAAAGGATATTTTCCGATACCATGCGGAGCACGAGGAGCTGTTCGGACAGCTCGGCTCCATGGCTGAAGCGGCGCTCGTCAAGCCAGCGGCCCCCGAAGCAGCAGCGGAGTATCACGGTATGTTCAAAATGCTAAAGGAAGAGCACGTCCTCTTCGACGTGGTGATGGAAGAACAGCTGGTGGCCATGGAGTCCAAACTAATGCATATGCGAGCGGTTATTCTTCCCGGCGTTCAGGGATTGTCGGTGGCGGCGGCGCGAGCGCTGCATCGGGCGGCGGATGCCGGCGCGGTGCTGGTCGCAACGGGAACCGCGCTGGAGCGGCAGCCGGAGTTGCTTAAGGAATGGTTCGCGGCCTCGTTCGCCGGCGTGAAACAATCGGAGCCGGGCGCTTACCTGGACGTTTCGGACAAGTCGCATTTCCCCGGATTTGCCCATGGCCGGGACTGGATCGTCGCGGGCGGAAGCTTTGCCCGCGTTGCCTTTGACCCGGATACGACCGAGTGCCGATTGCCATTCATCGAACCGTCCACGTTCGGGCCCCCGGAGCGTGCCTACGGCCACCGCATCGGAGCAGATTACGGTTTGGGGCTGCACAGGCGGGTCGGCAAGCAGGGAACGGTCCGAACCGGCGTGTATATGCCTTGGAATCCTGGCGAGCTCTACTATCGCCACGGGTTCGAGGACTACAGGCAGGTAATGGCGGACGTTCTACATGACATCGTGCCGAATCGGGTGGCTACTACGAACGCACCCCCATGTCTAGAGTTGTTCGTTCACCGTTTGAAGGAGGGCGGATGTCTGGTTCAGGTGCTGAATCTCTCCGGATATAACGGGACGACTTTTATGAATCCGCTTCCGTTATATGATGTTCAGGTGGAACTGACCGTTGACCGCGTGGACGAAACCGCTGTAGCGAATGCGTCGGGGTCTTGGCCGCAAAAGTGGATGCTGCCAAGAAACGCGGTAGCGAAGGGCAGGCTGCTCCGTGCCGAATCCGATGCGCAGGTGGAAACCTCGCAAGATCGCGTGACGGTGACGCTGCCGCAAATCGGCCGTTATGAAGCAGTTTGGCTTCAGGCCGTGCCTGTCGGCGATCGAAAGGAGCTGATCACCAGCGATGCCAAAGCCTAAATCTGCTATACCTGCCCAAGGGGCCGGCAGGGTCATCAAGCCGGGCCTAACGCTTCGCCCGGGCAGTCTCGCGTCCCGCATCGTCAAGCACCGCGTCATTTATTTGCTGCTGTTGCCCGGGCTACTCTTCTTCTTGCTGTTCAAAATCGCTCCGATGTGGGGGCTGCTTCTGGCCTTCAAAGATTACAATCCGTTTCTTGGCTTTGCCGGAAGCGAATGGGCTGGATTTAAGCACTTTGCGGATCTGTTCTCGAGCTCCAACTTCTATATTATGTTGCGGAACACGTTTGCGATCAATATGATCGCGCTGATCTTCCATTTTCCGCTCCCAATCCTGCTGGCCCTGATGCTGAATGAAATCCGGCATGAGAGCTTCAAGCGCCTGAACCAGTCCATAGTTTACCTGCCTCATTTCCTGTCGTGGGTCGTCGTGGCCAGCATGACGTTCTTTCTGTTGTCGACGGACGTGGGGATCGTCAATAAACTCATTGCCGAAAGCGGCAGGGATACCGTTTCCTTTCTGTCCAACCCCAATTACTTCTGGGGACTTCTGACCGCGCAAAGTATGTGGAAGGAGGCCGGATGGGGAACGATTATCTTCCTGGCGGCCATGGCGGGCGTGGATCCCCAGCGCTACGAAGCCGCCGTCGTGGACGGGGCGGGCAGGTTCCGCCAGATCTGGCATATCACGCTTCCGGCCATCCGGCCAACGATCATCATTTTGCTTATTCTTCGGCTGGGCAGCATGGCGGACACTGGCTTCGAGCAGATTTTGCTGATGATGAATCCGCTGGTGCGCTCGGTGGCGGAGGTGTTCGATACGTACTCCTACACGCACGGCATTCTTCAAGGGAAAATCAGCGTAGGGGTGACGGTCGGCATGTTCAAGGGGCTGGTGGGGCTCGTCCTGATCGTGGCCGCCGACAAAATCGTAAAGCGTCTCGGCCATGAAGGCATTTATTAAGCCTCCAAAGGCGTCTGCCGAATACTCATTATGCTAAACGAAAGGAGGAATTCCGCGTGAGCTTCGTTATCCGAAAAAAAGGGCTAAGCTTGTTCGATTGGGTCAACTACAGTCTAATCACCTTGTTCTCGGTCGCATGCTTGTTTCCGTTTCTATACGTGTTCAGCGTTTCCTTTACGGATCCCGAGGTCTATGTTCCGCTTAAATTTTATTTGTTTCCCGAGCAGTGGTCCTTGGAGTCCTACAAGTACATTCTATCGACCAACAGCTTTATGAATGCGTTTAAAAGCACCGTTTTCATTACGGTCGTCGGTACCGCGCTCAACATCGTCGTTTCCTTTACGATGGCCTACGCGCTGACGAAACGGTCCATGCCCGGGAATCGCTGGGTAATGGGGCTCGTCATCTTCACGCTGGTGTTCAGCCCGGGTATCGTGCCCAACTACTTGCTGGTCAAGGAACTAGGCCTGTTGAATTCCTACTGGTCCATGATCTGGCCGGGCCTGACCAACGCCTGGAGCTTGATTGTTATCAAAAGCTTCTTGGATTCGCTTCCATCCGAATTGGAGGATTCCGCGAAAATGGACGGCTGCTCGGATATGGGCGTTTTTTTGCGAATGATAATCCCGCTGTCGATGCCGGCGATCGCCACCTTCACCCTGTTCTTTGCGGTCGGGCATTGGAACGCCTATTTTAACGCCTTGATTTACTTATCGGATTCCAGCAAGTGGACGCTTCAGCTGTTGATTAAAACGCTGGTCATCGATTCCAATTCGGTGGCGGTGGCCCAGGCCGGGGCAAGCGACGAAAACGTGGTGCCGCAAGAGACCATCCGGATGGCCTCAATTGTACTAGCGATGGTACCGATCTTGGTTGTTTACCCATTTCTGCAAAAGCATTTTGCTAAAGGGGTGATGCTCGGGTCGATTAAAGGTTGAGGAAGGATGCGGCAACGATCCCCTTACGCATCGGAATTGCGATCAAAATGCGATCGGTTAGGTTGAAAGCGTTATCCCGCCGCGAATGACGGGAAGGAGTTAGGATTTTGTTCAAGAACAATACATGGATGATGAGCATCCATAAGGAGGGGTTTACATGAAAAACACATCAAAGAAGGGGAGCTCGCATAGAAGCTGGAAGCCCTGGCTCGCTGCCCTCATGGCCGTCGTCATGCTGGCAGGCTGCGGGGGGCAGGCGGGCGAGAAACCGCAGAACGCCGGAGGATCGGAAGCAGAAGGCAATGACGGCAAGCCGATGACAATCAAAAAGTTTGCCGGGCTCTATAACGAGATCCCCGACATGAACAATGACTATTGGAAGGAATGGGAGCGCCGCACCAACGTCAAGCTGGACGTGGAATGGGTGCCGTCGGGGGATCTGGACACGAAGCTGGATTTGCTGCTGGCCTCCGGCGATCTGCCCGAAGTCGTGGCCTATCAGAACCCGATCCGCCCTACGCTGATTACGGCTATCCAGAACGGCGCGTTTTGGGATTTGACCCCGTTCCTGGGGGATCTCAGCGAATACCCGAATCTGAAAAACAACCTGGCCCCGGATGCCTTGAAATATCTGTCGGTCGAGGGAAGCATCTATGCGGTGCCGCGGTCCCGTTCGCGGATCGACGGCGGGCTGAAAATACGCGAGGACTGGCTGAAGAAGCTGAACATCAAGGTTCCGACCGATTTCGAAGAATACAAGGAAGCATTGAAGAAGATCGTCGATGCCGATATGGACGGCAACGGGAAGAAGGATACGGTAGGTCTCCTATATATCAATAACCCGCCCGCATCATTCCAGGCCGGCTTCGGCGTATACAATCCGACCTATACCGATGATGGCGGGCTGATGAGCCCGTCCCTTACGCCTCAGTACGTCGAGATGGTGGAATGGCTGCGCGGACTGTACGCGGACGGCCTGATGTCCAAGGAATACGCGGTCATGAAGGAAAGCCAGGCGGAGGAGCTCTTCAAGACGAACCGCGCCGCTTCCTATGGCCGTCCGATCTGGTGGGATCATGAATGGGAGCAGGCGATGAAGAAGTCCGGTCAGCCTGATGCCAAAATCCTGAACGTGACCTTGAAGGGACCGAAAGGGGATTATGCGGTCGGTCTGGAAACCGGCGTAGCCGGCGGGTTCTACATCTCCAAGAAGGTGCCGGAGGAGAAGGTGAAGCAGCTGCTCAAATATTTCGACCAGACGGCGTCCCAGGAAATGACCGATTTTGCCTATTACGGCATTGAAGGCGTCCATTACACCGAAAAGGACGGGCAGAAGGTGCTGACGGAACAAGGGGTCAAAGAAGTCAATACGACGAGCAAGGGAGCGGGCGTACTGGCTTATGCCAAGTGGGGCAAGGTGATCAGCGCTTCCGGCGATAAAGCCTTTAACGATGCCAAAATCAAAGAGGTGGAAAATTACGACGAGATCGGAAAAATCGACCACTATCGCGTCATCACGTCCGAGGGCTGGCGCAGCACATGGCCTAAATACAGCGACGAATATGCTTCCATGGTGACAAAGGCGATCGTCGGGCATATTCCAATGGAGGAGTTCCGCGCATACGTTGATCAGCTGAACAACCAGCCGGACATTCAGGAAGCGTACCAACAAATGGCCGAAGCATACAAGCAGTTCAACGGGGAGTAACGGACAGTCGGCTCGGGCGGTCTCGCATTCTGGAGCGAATATGTTGAAGAACGGGAGGAGACAGCATCGTTGAAGCCTCTGTTCAAACCGGCTGTCTCCGCCTTGCGAATCGCCCGTTTGTTGCCAGTTTGAAATGAGAAGGAGGTAAGGCAATGACGAAGGTTAATGAGGAACGCTTCTGGTGGCACAAGCCGCTGCGCGTCATACAGCCCAATATGCAGGTCCAGGATACCGCCTGCATCGACCCACCCCAGCTTGCCGCGCAGCTGAAGGAGATGGGGGCGAATGCGATGGTCTTCAATACAGGCGGCATATATGCCTGGTATGACACGCAGGTTCCATACCATACCGTGAACGGATATCTCCCTGAGGGGCGCGATTTGCTCGGGGAACTGATCACGGCCTGTCACCGTGAGGACCTTCGCTTTATCGCCAGGTTCGACTTCAGCAAAGCGGATGACAGTGCGTATCTCCGAAGGCCGGAATGGTTCGTCCGCAAGGAGGGCGGCCGCCCGGAGATCATCGGGGCTGAACGGCCCGGACCGTGGCCGCTCTTGATGTCCACCTGCATCAACGGCGGCTACCGCAATGCGGATGTCGCCGCTCCTGTGCTCCGCGAAGCGTTGTCGCGGTATCCGATCGATGGCATTTTTTTTAATAACCCCGGTTATGTGTTCTGCCGATGCGAGCGATGCAGGCGTAAATACGCGGAGCAGTACGGCAAGGAATTGCCGGATTCCTCGCGGGAGCTGGAGCCGGATTTCGCGGCGAGAAGCTTCGATGACAATATGGAAGCGATGTATGACCTGATCAAGCTGGAGAGGCCGGAGGTGCCCATGATTCTATACTACAACCTCCACCGCGACAATCTGTCGAAGCGCGTTCAGATCACTGATATGCTGTGTACGGAGCCGCAGGACGTACTCTCGCTCGGCCATGCCCGGATCCCTGAATTCTGGAAGCCGGCTCTCAGCATCAAGGTGGGGCGGTCGGTTCCGGGCAGGCCGGCTCCGTTTGGCATCGTGCATTCCTGCCCGGGCATGGATTGGCGCCATACCGGGCTTCCGGTAGCGGAATATCGCTTCTGGCTGGCTCAAATTCCGGCCAACGGAGGTCAGATCTGGCACTCCGTCACGGGCATACCCGATACGATCGAAGACAAGCGGATTATGAAAACCGTAGCCGAGCTGAATCATCATGCCGCCAAGCTGGATGCTTATATGGACGGAGCCGTATCGGCTGCGGAAACCGCCCTGCTCTGGAACGAGCGCGGCGAGGCGCAGAGCTGGGCCGAAACGATGATCAACCGGCAAATCCCGTTTGACGTGCTGCTTCCCCAGAGCAGGAAGGATTGGGAGTTGGACCGCTACCGCGTTGTATTGATTCCCGAAGGAACGGAATATACCCCGTCCTTGATCCACGACTTGCGTTCGTACGTACATGGTGGGGGACAACTGCTAACGGAAGGGGCACTTCCTTCCGCTGCAGCCGACGCCGGCGTCAAGCCGCTCCATGAGCTGCTAGGCATTTCGGAGGAAGCCTTCAAAAGCGAATACCTGATTGCCTCCTATTTGCGGTTTCAGGAGCTGCCGTGCGAGATCAACCCGCTTCAGCAGGGAATGGATACGACGGCGCTGATCGCTCACCGCGGCCATGTCGCTTATGTTCAGCCGCACAGTGAAGCGGTTCGGGTACTGGCGACGCTCGTACCGCCGTTTTCTCCGCCGGAAAGCGTGGGAGCTCCTCCGGAGCGGGCTTCGCTGCCCGTTTCCCGCACCGATCTGCCGCTGGCTTTGGAGCATTCGTGGGGATCGGGCCGCGCCATGTACTTCGCGTTCTCGCTGGGCGCACTGCTCCGCGAATTCAGGCTGCCCGAGCATGGGATGCTTCTGGCTAACGCGATTGACCACCTGCTTGACGGGAGGCCGCTGCTGTCTGTAACGACTTCGTATCCCGGACTGCAGACGACCCTGTTCCGAAGCGGCAGTGATCTGCTGCTCCACTTCGTGAACGGAGCCGGCCGCCGGCCGCTTGCAGTGGCGCTGCCTCTGCACGACATCGAGGTCCGGCTGAGACCGGGGACTAGATGGCCTACAGGGAGCGGCTTTAAACTGGAGATGTTGATCGGCGGAGGCTGTATAGAAGGATTCGCAGCGAACGACGAATTGAACTTCACCCTGCCGCGGCTGGAGGTTTGGGAGTGCATTCGGATTCCGCTGAATCCCACCGTTAACGCTGTTGTTGAAGGATAGAGGAAGCGGGAGGACGAAGTATAACAGGTGTAGGATCATCCGTAGAGAGTTGCGGATGGCACAGTGATCCGCAGGGCAGTTCCTGCCGCGGGAACCGGAGGTGATAAATCGTGAGGTCTCTTTGGCAGCATATTCAGGCATCGTTCCTCCGCTGGTTCTCCGCGAACCGCTATCTGAAGCGTCTGATTTGGCTCGGATGTCTGTCGGCCGTAATTCCGGTGATCCTAGCAGGAAGCGCGTACTACCATTTCTCCATGAAAAAGCTGACGGTCCAGTTCCAGGAAAATAATATGGCTTCCTTGATGCAGCTAAAGGACCGCGTCGAAAATATCATAACAAGCATCGAGCATGAATCGCTTCAGCTTGCCAGCGGTCCGCTGATTCGCAGCGCGCTGGAAAATCCCGAATATGAGACGGACTACATGCAGCAATTGGATATGCTCAAGCTGTTTCAACTGCACAAAAATACTAATAACCTGATCGAAGACATCCTGTTTTACGATGTTCGGCACCGGCTGCTGCTGTCGCATTCCTATGGCCTGGTCCACCTGGACGGGTATAAGGGAAAAGAAGATATTGAGCAAGCCCTGGCGAGGGAAGGGGGAGCGAGGTGGATGCACCTCCCGAAGTCGTCGGAGAACGGATACGTCTCTTACGTCCGCCATCTTCCCGTTATGGTGCAGGGCCAACCGAGGGGCACCATCCTCATACACGTGAAAGAGGAATCGCTTCGCAGCCTTTTGAACAATTATTCCCTTTCCCTGGAGGAGCAGTCGCTGGCCATTCTGGACTCCGATCGCCGGGTCATGCTGCATACGGATGGACGCAGCGAGATCGGCAAAACCGCGGATGAAGATCCCATTTTGGGATCTTTGGTAGAGAACGGGGAAACGTCCGGCCATGACGTCATGACCGGGGAGGACGGCAAGGAACTGATCGCCTTTTACAAGACGTCTATGGGCCGTCTATACGTGTCCCGGATGCCGGAGCGGGAGATGATCGAGCAATTGAGGTGGATCCGCGTCCTGATCGTCATGTCGGTGACCGTCTTCATGCTGATCGCGGTATTGCTCACCTGGTTCTCGTCCAAAATCGCGTACAATCCGATTCAGCAGCTCCTTCGTTACGGGGAGCATTTGAGAAGAAACGGCAGGAGCGGGGTGGAGAGCTCCGTCAAAGAGAATGAAATCGAATACATCCGCTCCTCCCTCAGCTACTTAAACGAGCAGGCGGAATCCCTGAACAGCTACATTCGAAAAATTCAACCGGATTTACGGGAACGGTTTCTGCAGCGTTTGCTGCTGTCCGGAAGCTCATGGCGGTCCGGCACACTGGAGGAGGGGTGCGCTAAGCACAAGATCCCGATGAGCGGACCATATGCCACGATGGTGGTGAAAGTCGAGAATCCGGTGAAAAAACGATTCTTGCCTAACGAAGGTCCGGTCATCGTGTTTGCGGTCAAAAACGTCATGTCCGAGCTGCTGGCAAACAACCGGCAGCTGGAGGGCTACGTGGTGGACCGGGAGGATCGTGAAGCGGCGGCGATCCTGAGGCCGGGAGAGCCCGGGGCTTCCCCCCAGGAGTTCCGCGACCTCCTCGCATGTTATGCGGAATCCGTCAGCCAGTCCCTGGCGCGCTATCTTTCTTTTTCCGCGTCCATCGGCATCGGCAATACTGGAACATTGACCCGGGCGGCAGAATCCTATAAGGAGGCGCAGCTTGCTCTGCAATATCGCCTGTTCCATGATGCGGAAACCGTACTGTTTTATGAAGACATGATCCGAATCGAGCGTAATCCCGTGTTCATGTATCCGAAGGATATCGAATCGGAGATGATCGAATATTTGTGGAACGGGGATCTTCCGCAGGCCGAGGCGTCGCTTCATGAATTTTCCCGGCGTATTCGGGTGTCGGAATCGTACAACGTGACCTCCCAGAGCTATTACGTGCTGCTCTCGGCCATAGTCCAATCGATGGAGGAGAAAGGTCCCGGCGTGCTGGAGCTGCTGGGGGGTAACCTGTTCGACCAGCTGAAGGAGAACCAGACCTCCCGCGAAATGCATGACTGGTTCATCGGCGTGCTGTTCCCGCTGTACCAGGAAATCAGCCATGACCTGCGCACCCGATCCACCCGCCTGATCGTTCAGCGGGTATGCAACCATATCTGCCGTCATCCCGATGGTGCTCATTCACTGGCGGACTGTGCCGAGCTGGTTGGGGTGAGCCCATCGTATCTCAGCCGGCTGTTCAAGAAGGAAATGGGCATGTCCTTTGTTGAATACGTCATGAACTTCAAAGTGCAGAAGGCGAAACAGCTGCTCAAGGATACGGATTACACGGTCACGGAGATTGCTGAAATCGTCGGTTATTCCGAACGAAACCTGAACCGGGCCTTTCAGCGGTTCCTGCAGATGTCTCCAAGGCAGTATCGGCTGTCGGTAAGATAGGAGAACTGCTTTTACAGACTCAGGCTTGTATAGAATAAAAGGAGAGGATCACATGATGACAATTGCACCGAATCAAACGACCGTAGGGTTTATCGGCTTGGGCGTAATGGGCCACAGCATGGCAGGGCATATCCGGAAAGCCGGCTACCCGCTGCACGTTTACACGCGAACCGCCTCCAAGGCGGAGCGGCTGGTGGCGGACGGCGCCGTATGGCACGATACCCCGGCCAAGCTGGCGCAGGCCTGCGACGTAATCATTACGATGGTGGGCTACCCGAAGGATGTCGAGGAACTCTATTTGAACCCGGACGGGCTGGTGGCGCATGCCAGGGAAGGGGCATATCTGATCGATATGACGACGTCCAGTCCGCTGCTTGCCCGCCGCATTTATGAAGCCGCCTCGTCGAAAGGGCTCCATGCCATGGATGCTCCGGTCTCCGGCGGTGACGTGGGGGCACGTGAGGCTAGGCTGTCCATCATGATCGGCGGGGAAGAGGGAGACGTCAAGGCGGTGCAGCCGCTGCTGTCGACGATGGGAAGCAATATCGTCCATCAAGGGCAAGCCGGCGCCGGACAGCATACGAAGATGTGCAACCAGATCGCCATTGCCTCTAACATGATGGGAGTCTGCGAGGCGATGGCCTATGCGGAGAGCGCCGGGCTGGATCCCGAAACCGTGCTCAAGAGCATCGAGAGCGGAGCGGCGGGCAGCTGGTCGCTTAGCAATTTGGCTCCGCGCATGATTGCCGGGAATCTGGAGCCGGGATTCTATATCAAGCATTTCATCAAGGATATGGGAATCGCGCTGGAATCCGCTAAGGCGATGAACTTGGTTACGCCGGGCTTGTCCCTAGCCGAATCGCTGTACAGCCAGCTGGCCGAGAAGGGGCTTGAGGATAAAGGCACGCAGGCTTTGATTAGATATTATACGGGTGAATGAGATTCGGATTCTTGTGCCTCAATAACATAACAGTCTCAATTTCGGAAGGACGGATTGAGGCTGTTATTTATTCCAGGACATTAGGAAACTTATCAGGATAAAGTCATGAGCACTTCATTTTTGGCGATTACGATTTAAGAGAAGCCTGTCCATGATGTCCGGCGGGATGTTGATATTCGGACCGTTGATTGAAAACGGATTGCTCTTGCCCGTACAACTGTTTTGATCTCCAATAAGTGAGTGGTCGAAGCCAGTATCCGCTGCCTGGAGCCGCTGCTTCGGATACAAGCCGGAAGAGATTCAAGATTCAAGCACTAGTTTGTAGAAGATGCTAAGATATGATGTATACTGAATGTTAATTAGAATTGGAGGTTATTCTTACATATGAAAGACATGAATGAATACGACACCTTTATTCAAATTGCCGAAGACTGCCCTGTCAGCGAGGCCGTCATTCCGAAAGCAAAAGGCGAGTCTAAGACCATACCGGTGATTCAGTATGAGCTGCTGTCGAACCACCCTTACCGATACACGCAAGAAGATGTATTGTTCGAAGTGTTTGCCGAGCGTAATCAGATTCCGGAAACGGAAAGAGCAGCCGCTCGCGAGAAGTTTTTTTCGAAAGGGCAGCCTTGTCTCCGAACCTCGTCCTTAGGCAAGCGCTATGGCTGGGGGATTCATCATGACACTGAAGGGAAAGTCGCAATCTACGCCGTAGAGTCAGACGAATACCTCAAACTCATGAACGATCAAAGCATTACTCAATGTAAAGCGATGCGCTCAAAGAAAGCCTAGGAGATGCACGGGAAGGATAAACTTTAACGGTAATTGAGCTCAGTAGGGATAGCTTTTCTATCATATACGTGCATACCAAGTCGCCTGATAGGCGGCTTTTTTGGTTTGTCAAAAAGAAACGAGTTTTATACCTAAGATTTAATTTTCAATTAACATAAACCTGCATTCTATTCAATTATTCTTTTTTAAAATCAATCACGTAGGGTTATTAAACCGGTTTAATGATCAAGCAATCCATCAGAATCTGCTAGAGAAAGGAACAACGATAGATGGCTACCATTGATGACGTTGCCAGGATGGCTGGAGTATCCAAGGGAACCGTGTCCAGTGTGTTCAGCAAAAAAAGGCCGATCAGCCAACAAGTGACGGAGCGGGTATTAGAGGTAGCCCAAGAGCTGGGATATTTCCCGAATCACCTGGCCCGAAGCCTGGCGATCAAGAGGACGATGAGCATCGGCCTCAAGATACCTCTCCCGCCTGATGGGACGATGACGGCATTCGATACTCAGTTGATTAACGGTGTGATCAAGGAATGCTCCAAGCAAGGGTACCGCCTAGTTCTGGACACCTTGCCCGAGCAGGAGGATCCCACTTTGTATTCGCAGGATCCTGTCGATGGCGTCATTCTGCTCAACCCGCGAAAAAATGATTTGCGAATTCAACGGTACCTGATGATGGGCACTCCTTTAGTGCTGGTGGGGCGGTCGGATCCTTATGACGATACGATCAGTTACGTGAGCATTTTGCATTAATCTGAGCCCTTGATACACAAGGATTTTCAAACATAAAAAAGGGACTTCACCCCAATTTGGAGAAGTTTTCAAGTGACCAAACCCAAAAACTCCGAGAGGAAGTGAAGTCACTTGTATATTCTCCAAGAAAGTCTATTTTCCTTTGAGGATCTGTTAAAAATGCAATCAAAAGATCGATTGCCCATTTTTTTTAGCGTCTTGGATCTTCGCCCTTATGCCAAGCAATTGAGAAGTCGTTCACCCCGTGGCGCTGACGGGCACTGTAGAGAAGGAATTCTTCGTGCACTTTTGGCTGCGCCGCTTGAGCATATTCAAACGTTTACTGGCTTGCATCATCGATTGGAAACAGATCTTCGATTTCGCTATCAGTGTGGACTTTCATTAGATCGCAAAGCACCGTCTATTTCTACGCTAAGCCGGGTCTTCGCCGAACTGACAAAGAAAAAATTGGCACAGCAGCTATTCGAGAATCTGGTCAACCTCTGTCAGCAAGAGGGCATCATCGACGGCAGCCACATTGCGATCGACAGCGCCGCCATCCATGCTTATGAGAAGAAGCAACCCAAGCGCAAAAGTGAGCAGACCGGCGATGCCAACTGGGGCGCAAAGTTCGATTCATTCGGCCACAAAGTCACTTGGTTCGGATACAAACTCCACCTAGCTGTTGACACGAAAAGCGAACTTCCGCTAGCACTAGAAGTCACGCCCGCACATGTCAATGACGGAGAAATGGCACCTGGTCTGATTGCGAAGGTAGCTGCCAAAACGAGCGCGAAATTCTTTATGCTCGATGCGGGCTACGATCAAATGAAAGTTTACGAAGCCGCTCGAAACGTGAAAGCGCAAGCCATCATCCCTCTGAACCCCCGAGGAGAGAAAGAACCTCCTGCCGGGATGACAGCAACCGGAACGCCATGTTGCTCGATGGGGTTCGCCATGACTTACTGGGGTGCTGACGGCGATTACTTGAAGTTCCGTTGTCCTCATGCCACGGGCAAAGTCGACTGCCCATTAGGCATGGCGGCTTGCTCGACTTCCAACTATGGTATGGTCGTCAAGGTGGATGCGAAGGACGATCTTCGGCGATACTGCAGCCCTCATCGAGATACAAAACGCTGGAAGGAGCTTTACAACAAGCGTACAAGTGTGGAACGATGCAACTCCAGAATGAAAACCTATCTTTCGGCTGATGGCATGCATGTCTGGGGCATCCAGAAAGTAACGACTCACCAGTATTTGAATGCCATCGTGCTGCTTGTATCCGCTCTTTCCATTGTTTCTAGAAAACAACAAACGGCAGCTTAAAAATTGAAACTGATGAAATTCTGCTGGTCTGCCCATTTTTAGAATCGAGTCACTTAGTAGTCTGGGGCTATTGATTTCTGCTGTCTGTTACACAAAAACGGAATTATGCAAAATGCTCACGTAGATAACAACAATGCAAACGTGGCTCAAATGGTTGGAGATTATTTGCTCCGGAGCGGACATCAAACTGTTCTCTTCCTGAATGCATCCTCCGATATGACCGTGTCCTACGATCGACAACTTGGCTTGGCGGAGGCTTATAGCCAACACGGCCTGCCGATGCCCGAAGAGTATGTGGTGTACTATGACCACAAGCTGCATGCCAACGGAACGGAATACGGATATATGTCCATCATGAACACTTATGGAAACATGAATTATACGGCAGTCATTACGGATACGGATCGAGTGGCGCTTGGCGTGCTGAGGGCTGCCAGGGAGCTGGATATCGAGGTGCCCGAACAGCTATCGGTCATCGCTCTCAGCAATGATGCTATTCTGGCACAGGATATGAATCCAAAGCTGACATCCGTGGAATTGTCGGCAGAGACGCTCGGAGCGGAAGCAGCCAAGCTGTTGTTCGAGAAAATAAGCGATAAACGTATCCACAGGCAAATCATCATACCCGCGCAGCTGGTTGTGAGGGAATCCTGCAAATTTCTTTCTTAACGACAATGAAGGAGTGGTTAGCTTGGTAAAAAGAATCAAGATCATGAGTGCAATCATGGCTGTATCTCTGTTCGGCGGGCTGTTTGCGGGTTGTTCCCCGAACGCCGGCAGCAGTAGCACACAGGAAGGCGGCAATGCCGCGTCCCAAGCTGCATCGAATGCCGAAGAACGCACGCTCAAAATCATGACGGGTGTCATCGGCGGCAAAACGCCTGAGGAGAATACGCAGTTCGAGCAGGAAATCGAGCGTCTAACCGGCATCAAGGTTACGATGAACAAGCCGGCTGCCGACTATGACCAGAAGCTGCTGGCAGCCATCGCTTCCGGGGAAAAGTTCGATCTGCTGCAGATCAGCAAGGAGAAAATGTCCACGTTCATTGATCAAGGAATTCTTACACCGTTGACCGATCAAGTGAACGGCTCCAAGGTGCTTTCGGATCCCAATGTCATTCCGGCCAAGGAGTGGGAACAAGTCAAGACGAAGGATGGCGAGATCTACGGCGTGTTCACCAAGTACCAAGGAGGAACGATGCCGATCGTTCGCAAGGACTGGCTGGACAAATTAAATCTGCCCGAGCCTGAAACGCTGGACGATTATTACAATGTCCTCAAAGCTTTCACCGATCAAGATCCGGACGGCAACGGCAAAAAAGACACGTACGGACTCAGCACGGCCGGCATGTACGAACTGCAGGGCTTCTTCAGCGCCGCAGGCCTGAAACAGCGATTTGTCGAAACCGCTGACGGCAAGCTGGACGTTCCGTATTCCACGGATGCGGCCATCCCGGTTTATGAATGGCTGAACAAGCTGTTTGAGGAAGGCATTCTGGATCCGAACTTCACCACGAATGACACCGGTAAAATGCGCGACCTGTTCCTTGCCGACCGCGTCGGCATGATTACGTATTGGGACGCTTGGGTGGGCATGCTGAACAACACGCGCCATGAACAAGACCCGAATACGGAATTCGAAGCGAAGGGCTTGCCGGGTGCAGCCGATGCGAACGGCAACCACATGCTGCGCAGGGGCGATCCGGACGTATGGGTTATACCCGTTAATGCGGAGCATCCGAAAACAGCTTTCGAATTCATTGAATGGTGGCATTCCGAGGAAGGGATAACCCTGGGCAGCTTAGGCATCAAGGATGTGGATTACACGGTTGACAACGGCAAGTTTACGCTGACGCAAACCGGTAAAGAGCATGCTTCCGATCATGGCGTTCCTTTCTGGTACAACCGTAATGTCGAAGCGCCTTTCGGTAAACTGCCGGGCGTGCAGGAAGCGCAGGATCTCGTCGATCAATACGCTGCTTTGGAAATGACGCCTTCCCATTGGGCAGATGCCGAGAAGATCATCAATGAACATTCCTTCAAAGCGATCATGGGCGAGATGCCGGCAGCCGACGCCGTAAAGAAAATGCGGGAAGCACTTAAAGCCGGCGGGTATATCGATTAAAAGCTTTAAGAGCAGGGGGCGGTGATCACGCCGCTCCCTCTTTATTTTTCGATCATGGTGGTGAATTTCCGTGAAAGCCGTATTCAAATACAAAACTCTATATTTTATGATGCTTCCCATCCTGGCCTATTTCCTCATCTTTTCCTTTTATCCGCTGGCCCGGGGACTTGCCATCAGCTTTCAAGATTACCGGCTGATCGGTGACCGGCCCTTTATCGGTTTCGATAACTATCTGAGGGTACTGAAGGATCCGGTGTTTTGGGAAGTTTTTCAAAATACGATCGTGATCGGTGCGGGAGGCTTTATCATCAACTTCTTTTTGCCGCTGATTCTTGCGCTCTCCTTAAATGAAGTGGCTTCCGCCTGGTTCAAAAAAATGACCCAGATGATTGTCTATTTACCTCATTTATTCTCTTGGGTGGTCGTAGGCGGGATGTGGATTCTGCTGTTGTCTCCGGATACAGGCATCGTGAACCAGATCATTCAGCTATTCGGCGGCCAGTCGGTCGGGTTCCTCTCTTCGGATCGTTATGCCCGCATCGTCATGATCCTTACTTCAGGTTGGAAGGAGATGGGATATACCTGCATTATGTACCTGGCCGCCATCGTGAACATTAATCCCTCGCTGTATGAGGCTGCTAGCATGGACGGCGCCAGTCGTTGGCAGAAGGCCCGTTACGTCACCGTTCCGATGCTTCGTTCCACCATGAAAGTGGTCATCATGTTAAATGTATTGGGTATCCTGCGTTTGTTCGATCAAATATTCGTGATGAGTAATGGCGCCATTGCCAAGAAAGTTGACGTCATAATGATGTACACCTATCAAAAAGGGATATTGGAATTTAGCGTTGGACCTGCAACGGCGGCCGGCTTCCTGGTGATTTTGGCAACATTCATGCTGACGTATGTAACAAGAGCGGTGATCCGCTATGATGAAGGGTGAGTCGGTATATGAAATCAATGAATAAAATAAGCTTGCTTGGCCGTTTGTTTGATACGATCAATGTTCTGTTCCTCTTTCTGCTCGTTTTGACCATGGTTATTCCGTTCATAAATACACTCGCGCTTGCATTCTCATCCAATTTTGCTTCCATGCAGCCGGGGATCGTACTCTGGCCCAAGGAATTCAGCCTCGAGGGATTCTCCACCGTATGGAACCGGATGAAGCTTTATTTGCCTTTTACGAACAATGTCATTGTGACCGTTGTCGGTACCTTAGGTCATGTCTTCCTAAGTTCCATGGCGGGCTATGTCCTGATACAGAAAGGACTTCCCGGTAAAAAGTGGATGTTATCCGCGATCCTGCTAACGATGATGATTCCAAGCGAGGCGATCATGATACCGCTCTATATCGTGAATCAGGATTTAGGACTCCTTAACACGCTGTCCTCATTAATACTTTCAGGTTTCGTATCCGGATTCAGTGTCATCCTCATGCGAAATTTCTTTTTGAGCGTTCCTTACGAAATGTCGGAATCTGCCCGGATTGACGGAGCCGGAGATCCTCGGATCTTCTTTACGATGTACTTGCCGCTTGCGAGCGCAGGACTGGCAACGGTTACGCTGTTTGAGTTCGTCAGTCGCTGGAACCAATTCACGCCGGCCGTCCTTTATATCAACGACTCGTCCAAATATACGCTGCAAATCGCGCTGAAATCGCTCATCGTCGATACCGATTCGACCTCGAGCAATTTCATGATCACGACCAATGTCCGAATGGCGGGGATTGTCATTGCCCTGCTCCCGCTCATCATCATCTATCCGTATGTGCAAAAGTATTTTGTCAAAGGAATGTTTGTCGGCGCAAATAAAGAATAGGCAGAAAAGAGGAGGGATCCATATGGCACAACAAATCGAGCGGAGGACCACATCGGTTTACAAACGATACATTGAGCATTCGGAACAAAGCTCGTACATTGAAATTCCGTTCCAAATGCCACCGGATGTCGAAGAAATCCACGTAAGCTATCAGGTGGATTCCCATGGCGGCGACACCGCCAAAGCGGTCATTGATCTAGGGATACGTGACGCCGAGAGAGTAAGAGGCTGGAGCGGAGGGGCTCGTCAGGAATTCAATATCGGTCCGAATACTGCCACCCCGGGTTATCTGCCCGGACTATTGGCCACAGGAGAATGGGCTATTCTCCATAATGCCTACAAGGTGCCCGCTGAGGGTTGCTTGGTCACGATCGAAATCGAGTTTACCTACAAAACATGGCGCTGGCTGAAGGGAGATCTTCACACGCATAGCGTTCATAGCGACGGGTCTTATACGCTGGAAGAAAATGCGGCCATCATGGAAAGCCTGGGCTGCGATTTTATGGCCATGACCGATCATAATACGAGCAGCCAGAACCTTGCCTATCCGCGTGGGACCTCGGTGCTTATGATACCGGGTACGGAGTTTACGACGAATTATGGTCATAGTAATTTCCTTGGCGTGTCGAGCCCCATGGATGATTTTCGCGTATCGGGCATATCCGATGTTCACGAGAAGTTTCGAATCGCCCGCGAGCGGGGGGCCAAGATTGTGCTGAACCATACGCACTGTGATCACTGCCCGTGGGAGTGGGATTTCGATGTGGATTACGACGGGGTAGAAATTTGGAACGGGCCATGGAGAGAGCACAACAGACGCGCGCTTTCTTGGTGGCAGGAGCAGCTTGTCGCAGGGAGACGCCTGGTAGCCGTAGGCGGAAGCGATGTGCATCGACCGGATTCCTATGTGAAGCATGCGATGCCATGCGTATGGGTCTGGACCGATGCAAAAACGGTGGAGGGCGTCCTGAACGGTATTAAGGAAGGCCGCATCGTGATTACTAATTCCCCTGACGGTCCTTTTGCCAACCTTCAGTGCGGTGACTATGGGATTGGAGATGAAGTGCCATATGAGCAAGCCAGTCACGAGGTGGTCGTTCAACTGGATGACTTGATGGCGGGCGATCGGATTCGGCTGTACAGCGAGCGCGGTCTCGAGGAAGAAACTGCTATCGACTCGGAAGGGGGCGCTATACTGACGTTTAACGCAAAGCATAGAAGCTTCTTACGGGCAGAGGTTTGGCGGCAGTTCGGACAGGCGGATGGCATGTCGATGGCGGTAGTGACAAACCCCATCTATTTTGCTTCGAATGGAGGTACGGCGAAAATAAGTGATTGAAAAAAATACTGGAATGTTCGTTCCGAATAGTCTATACTCGTGTTGAGAAGGAGGAGGTATGAATGGGACGGACCAAAGAATTTGACCGTGAGCAGGTGCTTCGCAAAGCGATGATCGTTTTTTGGGAGAAAGGGTACGAGGGGGCAAGCATACCGGATTTATTGCAAGCGATGGAATTAAGCAGGTCCAGCATGTACGAAACATTTCAGGATAAACAAACGCTTTATTATGAGGCCATCCAGCAATACAAAAAAATGTCGCAAAAAAAACGCGATCTGATGAACCATGCCCCTTCTGCGATCGCCGGGATCCGCCAATATTTTGAGCTGCATATCACGAACGCGTTTGCGACGCACGGTGAAGCTTACCCGAACGGATGTCTGATTACGAACGCTTCCGTGGGTCTGGATGCCATGGATGAGCCCTTGCAGAATACGATTCGCCAAAGCTTTACGGAGCTGGAGCAGCTGTTCTACGAGAAATTAAAAAAGGGCCAGGAAACGGGCGAAATTTCCCCCGAGAAAGACATAAAGATGCTGTCGTTCCTGCTGCTTAATCTCAACCACGGCATCAACGTGATGGCCAGGATCCAAAGCGACAGCGATAAAGTCCGCGGCATGATGAACGCCGTTATCGAGTCGCTGTAGAGCTTTTTTTTTCATCATTCCGGAACAATCATTCCGATTGGATCCCCCTTGCTTAAGCATGCAGGGGGAACGTATTCCCATATTGGAATGAACGTTCCAATATGATTACAATATCATTTTTATAAAAGGAGTGCTTCTCATGAATGTTAATGGAAATGCAAAGGGCAAGTTGGAGATTTCCGCGTCCCCCTGGATTATGCTGATTCTTGCTGTTGCGTGCGGCTTGATCGTTGCCAATCTTTACTATACGCAGCCTTTAGTTGAGTCGATCAGTTCATCTATAGGATTATCTTCAGGAGCCGCAGGGGTTATCGTCACGCTGACCCAAATCGGTTACGGGATCGGCTTGCTGTTCATCGTTCCTTTGGGAGATTTGCTTGAAAATCGCAAACTGGTGGTTACGCTGCTGATGCTGACGGCCATCGTCTTAATCTTTGCCGCCGCAGCCCGAAACGCCGCTCTGTTTCTTGCCGCCTCCTTGTTTATCGGCGTGGGGTCCGTTGCGGCCCAGATCCTGGTCCCTTATGCAGCGCATCTCTCCCCGGAGGAGACGAGAGGACGCAATGTCGGTAATGTCATGAGCGGACTGTTGTTAGGAATCATGCTGGCCCGTCCGGTTTCGAGTTTGGTGGAAAATTACTTCGGCTGGCATGCTATCTTTATGATGTCATCCGCCATTCTCTTCGTGCTGGCTCTGGTTTTGATCAAAGTACTGCCGGCAAGGAAGCCGCAAACAACCGATAAATATCCTGCAATCATCACATCCATGCTGGGGTTGCTGAAAACGACGCCGATACTACGTCGCAGGGCGCTGTATCACGCTTTTCTGTTCGGGATGTTCAGCCTGTTCTGGACAACGGTTCCGCTTGTATTAACAAGTCCGCTGTATCACTTTTCCTCTGCAGGCGTTGCGTTGTTTGCTTTGGCTGGAGTATCAGGCGCTGCCGCCGCACCGCTTGCCGGCCGCTTTGCGGATAAGGGTCTGATCCGGCCCGCAACCGGAATTGCCATCGTACTGGTGATACTATCCGGACTTTTGCCGATCGTGTTTGCCGGCGGTTCTCTGCTTTCTATCGTGATCCTGGTACTTGCCGCCATCCTGCTGGATATGGGCGTGTCCGCCAATTTGGTGTTGGGACAACGCGCGATTTTCACGTTGGGAGCCGAGGTGCGGAGCCGGCTGAACGGCTTGTATATGGCGATCTTTTTTGCCGGCGGAGCCATAGGCTCCGCAGCCGGGGGATGGGCCTACGCTATGGGCGGCTGGAAAGCGGCGATGTGGCTGGGCGTTCTTTTTCCGGCCTTGGCATTGCTCTACTTTTTGACGGAACGCAGGGTGGAGCGCGGCAGCAAATAAGAAAAAGCGAAGCATGTTTTCATCAAGCGGTTAAAGGATAAATTATAAATAATATGTAGGGTATATGTATCGTAGATAATCCATAATGAGCAATTAAAAAGAAATGTCGCCTAACGTTAAACGTTATAATGAGTGTAATTCGCGTGAGCGAGACCATACGAAAGGGTGGGACGATGTCAGAAACCGAAGATGCCCAGAAAATCCATTGGAAAAGGAACATCATTCTCTTTTTAAGCAGCCAAACACTCTCGCTGTTCGGGTCTGCCTTGGTTCAATATGCCATTATGTGGCACATTACGCTGACGACGCAGTCGGGCATCATGATGACGCTGTATATTATTTGCGGATTCATTCCGACGTTCCTGCTGTCGCCTTTTGCCGGGGTATGGGCGGACCGCTTCAACCGTAAAACGCTCATTATGATCGCGGATTCCATGATCGCGGTGGTTACGCTGATGTTGGCCATTACGTTTATGCTTGGCTATCAGGCGGTTTGGCTGCTGTTTATCATTTCCGCCGTACGCGCGCTCGGGGCCGGCATTCAGACTCCAGCGGTCGGAGCCATATTGCCTCAAATCGTGCCGCAAGATAAGCTGACGAAAGTAAACGGTATTAACGGCAGCCTACAAGCGCTGATCATGTTCGTAGCGCCCATCGTCAGCGCGGGATTGCTCACCGTAGCAACGATCGAAGCGATTTTTTTTATCGACGTCGTTACGGCTGCGATCGCGATCTTCACATTGTTTGCCTTTCTCAAAATTCCGCTGCACAAAAAGGCGTCGGACACGCAAAGCACGGGCTATCTGGACGATTTCAAAGAGGGCTTGGCCTACATTAAACAGCATGCTTTTCTCAAGTCGTTTTTTATCTTCTTCGCCTTTTTCTTCGTGCTTATGGCGCCTGCAGCCTTTCTGACCCCGCTGCAGGTTACCCGCAGCTTCGGGGACGATGTATGGCGCTTGACGGCAATCGAAATCGCGTTTTCCGTCGGCATGATGGCTGGAGGGGGGATCATTGCTTCCTGGGGCGGCTTTAATAATAAAGTGTACACGATGGCTATAGCCAGCTTCGTCATGGCCGTGTCCACGTTTGCGCTCGGCATTGTGCCTGTTTTCTGGATTTATTTGGCCATCATGGCTGTATTCGGAGTAGCGATGCCCATATTTAATACGCCAACAACCGTCATGCTGCAGGAGAAGGTGGATGAAAATTATCTGGGGCGTATATTCGGTGTCTTCGGGATGATTTCGACTTCCATGATGCCTATCGGGATGCTGATATTCGGTCCGCTTGCCGACGTGGTCAAAATCGAATGGCTGCTGGTCGGTACCGGATTGTTTATGCTCGTGCTTACCGTTTTCTTCATGCGCAATAAGCGATTGGTTGAAGCGGGCAAGCCGCTGCCGCAGGAAGAAGCCTCACCGAATTAATTTACCGGATCTCATCTCAGTAACATGAAAGCCGCATGACATATGCGGTTTTTTTGTTCTTAACGCATAATTATGCCGTTTTGTATACCAGGAAAAGTAGTATATCATAGGGATAACATAGATTAAGATGAAACATGTGTGCAGGGGGGCTTATGAAAAAAGCAAACGCTAACTTAATGAAAGAAATCAATTTAAATAATGTTCGCAAAACCATGAAGCGAGTAGAAACGGCGACGAAGCCCCAATTGGCGTCATTGACCAAGCTGAGTGTGGTTACGGTGAATTCGTTGGTCAAGGAGCTGTGCGAGCTTGGGGAATTGTTTGAAGACGATATCGTTCCGTCCAACGGCGGGAGGCCCGCGCTTACCTATAGATATAATTATAATTTCAGCCTGGCTCTTGTCGTTTATTTGAAAGAGAAACAGGGAGAAGAGCTGATCTCGGCAACCGTCGTGAATTTGGAAAATGATCTGTTGGCCAAAGAAGAATACACCATGCCTGTATTCGATCGACAGCGCTTCTATGAAATCATTGAGCATTACATTGGGCTTTATCCCTCCATCAAGGTGATTGGCATCGGCATACCGGGACAGGCCGTCAATGGAGAAATTACGGTAAGCAGTCATCGAGAATTAACCGGGTTTCGCATGATTGAAGAGATCGAATCTCAATTCGGGCTGCCCGTAATGGTCGAGAATGATGTGAATGCAGCCATTAGCGGTTATTCGATGAAGGAAGATTTGGAAGGGGACCAATGCGTGCTAGGCATGTACTTTCCTATGAAATATCCACCCGGCCTAGCTATTTATCTCGATGGGAGGATCGTTAAAGGGAAGAACGGCATGTCGGGCGAGATCAAATTTCTGCCCATTGGCCTGGATTGGAATCAAGAGATGACAACGGAGAAGTTTGTGCAAGCTGTGTGTAAAATCATACATACTGTTAATGCTGTCCTGGCACCTGACAAAATCGTGATATATCAATACCGAATGGAGGCAGATGCCTGGTCTCAGGCTTGGGAAGCTTATCGGCTTCAACATCCCATGCCTTCTTACCCCGAAGTGGTGTTGAAGCAGACGTTTCAAGAGGACTTTGAAGCAGGCATGCGCTGGCTAACCCTGCAAGAATTGGAACCGACCCTTGATCTTACAGTTGACCGGAACCCTCGGGATTGAAATTCCGGGGGTTTTTGCGTCTAGAATCTTGACAAAAAAAAGATGCTGCTGCATATTAAATAAACACACTTTATAAAGACAGTTTATTTAGTGAAAACGATGCATTTATAATGGGAGAAGGTGTACGCTTGGCAACCTGGTTTTTGATTATCATTTATCTGGCTTTTATTAGTTTGGGACTACCCGATTCTTTACTTGGATCGGCCTGGCCGGTGATATGGCCCGACATCGGGTCTTCCGTCGGCTCTGCAGGAATCGTGTCCATGGTTATTGCAGGAGGAACCATTGTTTCTAGTCTGGCAAGCGGCTCTATGATAAAGCGGTTAGGAACAGGGAGAATCACCCTGTTCAGCTGCTTCCTGACTGCAGGAGCACTGCTTGGTTTCTCCTTGGCTCCCTCTATGGCATGGCTTGTCGTTCTGGCCATTCCACTGGGATTAGGGGCGGGTGCTGTGGATGCCGCTTTGAATCATTATGTTGCTGAAAATTATAAGGCGCATCATATGAACTGGTTACATTGCTTTTGGGGTGTCGGGGCAACAATGGGGCCCATTATTATGTCCTCTTACATTGCAGATCATAATTCTTGGAGAAGCGGATATACAGCTGTATCCATAATCCAGTTCTCGCTCGTAATCATTTTGCTCATTACGCTCCCTTTATGGAAACGCGTCGCAGCTATGCGGGAGATTGACCGGCCGCAAACCGAAAATGTAGTCGATAATGAAAAGCGCCAACAGGAGCAGATCGTAAAAGCAGGCATATTTCGAATCAGAGGCGTTAAACCAACGCTTACGGCATTTTTATTCTATTGTGGAGTCGAAACCACGGTGGGGTTGTGGGGAGCTAGTTACCTTGTCGGTGCTAAACATATTTCAGCCGATACGGCTGCCATATGGATTTCTTTATATTACGGAGGTATTACGCTAGGCAGACTGATTACCGGCTTTATCACGCTGAAGGTTGGCAATCGTCTGTTGATCCGCTATGGACAGCTCATCACCATTCTAGGAGGGATTATCCTTGTGCTACCTCTTAGTGCTTCCTTTTCTCTGACGGGATTCATGCTGATTGGACTTGGCCTTGCGCCCATTTATCCTGGACTTCTTCATGAAACGCCGTCTCGGTTCGGAAAAGAACATTCGGCCAAGCTGATGGGTTATCAAATGGCCGTCGCCTATACGGGGACCACGCTGCTTCCCCCCATGTTTGGATTGGTCGCTTCGCAGACAAGCATCGGATTGTTCCCTTCCGTTGTGCTTGCCTTCCTCATCTTCATGTGGCTAAGCGCCGAGAAAGTGAACCGAATTTTGAGCAAGCAAGCGAACCAAGGGACGTAATTGTTGGCGCGTCCACCACATGATAACCACAAAGTTGGTGCTATAAGAAAAAGGAGCTAATGAGCATTAGGTCTACAGATCTTTTATCTATTAGGGCAAGAAAAATGAGGGAATCGATATCAGGCGATTATGAACTTTAAAGTTTACCCAATTGATATTATGTCAACTGATCCAAAAGACAGAAGGCTGCCGAAGAGGCAGCCTTCTGTTCATTGTCGTATGGAAAATAACTCTACGCACCATGATTCATTAATTTCTGACGGAAAGCCAAGTCTTGTATTTGGGTTATCCAAAATATTGAGACCTCACCCTAAATATGGTACCTATTCATCAGATTAGGAATTCGATAGAATGAAGACGTCGTCAGCTGTAAGCGTTTTCCTACAGGCGCTCATGCTGAGAGCACACAATATGAACAAGGGAGGGTATTCATGAAGAGATCTTACGCGGCGGAAAGGCGGTACTTGCAAAAGGGATTGAGTTTGTTCTTCGCGGTTGTCATGCTGGCAAGTGTCGGATTATGGCCAGCTTCGAAGGTCAAGGCAGCAGATTCCACGGTTACCTCGATGGATTACTTTTCGGCGGCTGACGGACCGGTCATCTCCAAATCAGGAGTCGGACAGGCCAGCTATGGCTTTGTCATGCCCATATTCAACGGAGGCGCAGCTACTTGGAATGATGTAGCCCAAGACGTGGGCGTCAAAGTGAAAGTGGGCGGCAACTGGGTCGATATCGATAGTGTGAGCAGCTTTATTTACAATCAGAATTGGGGACATTGGAGCGACGGAGGATTTACAGGTTATTGGTTCACGCTTTCTGCAACGACAGAGATTCAGCTGTACTCGAAAGCGAATGGGGTTACCCTGGATTACAGGCTGGTGTTTCAGAACATTAACAAAACCACGATCACAGCCATGACGCCGACCCAGGGGCCGCAGATTACTGCAAGCTTTACGGGTGGCGCCGGTTTTACCTACCCTACGTTCAATAACGATCCTGCCGTGACCTATGCAGCCGTCGCTGATGATTTGAAGGTGTATGTGAAACCGGTTAACAGCAGCACCTGGATCGACATCGACAACAACGCTGCAAGCGGCTGGATCTATGATCATAATTTCGGACAATTCACCGATGGAGGCGGCGGGTACTGGTTTAACGTTACGGAGTCGATCCACGTCAAATTGGAATCGAAAGCCTCCGGGGTTAACGTTGTGTATACCATCACTTTTAATGAAGCCGTACGAAACTCATATGTCATTACGCCTTATGAGGGAACGACCTTTACGGCAGATGCAAACGGTTCGATCGGCATTCCGCTGCCTAAGATTGACGGGGGAGCGCCGATAGGCAAGGAGCTTGATAATTTCGTATACCAGATTAACATCAACGGGCAGTGGGTTGAGCTGGGGAATTCCGGCCAGAGCGGATTTACATACGCTGCCAATGGCTACAACAACATGTCCGATGCGAATCAGTGGGGATATTGGGCCGATTATATTTACGGCCTGTGGTTTCAGCCCATCCAGGAAGATATGCAGATCCGGATCGGCTATCCACTGAACGGGCAAAAAGGCGGCAGCGTGGGCAGCAATTACGTCAACTACACGTTGATCGGCAATCCCGATGCTCCTCGTCCGGATGTAAGCGACCAAGAGGATATTGCGATCGGGACACCAAGCGACCCGGCCATTCAAGGCATGAACCTCATTTGGCAGGATGAATTTAATGGCACGACATTGGATACAAGCAAATGGAACTATGAACAAGGTTATTATCTCAATGATGATCCAAACACCTGGGGGTGGGGCAACGCGGAGCTGCAGCATTATACCGATAGTGCGCAAAATGTGTTCGTGCAGGACGGGAAGCTGAACATCCGCGCATTGAACGATCCCAAGTCTTTCCCGCAGGATCCAAACCGGTATGCCCAATACTCCTCCGGTAAGATTAACACGAAGAATCATTTTACCCTGAAGTACGGACGAGTCGACTTCCGTGCCAAACTGCCGACAGGAAATGGCGTATGGCCGGCACTATGGATGCTGCCGCAAGACAGCCCTTACGGAACATGGGCAGCATCCGGCGAAATCGACGTGATGGAAGCGAGAGGGAGATTGCCAGGCTCGACGAGCGGTGCCGTGCACTTCGGTGGAACATGGCCGGCGAACCAACATATTTCTGGCGAATATCATTTCCCGGAAGGGCAGAACATCAACAATGACTATCATGTCTATTCCGTCGTATGGGAAGAGGACAACATCAAATGGTATGTGGATGGCAAGTTCTTCTTCAAGGTGACGAATGAACAATGGTATTCCTTGGCGGCACCGAACAATCCGAACGCACCTTTCGATCAGCCTTTCTACCTCATCATGAATCTGGCGCTCGGCGGAAATTTTGACGGCGGCATTTCTCCGAATCCGTCCGATATTCCTGCTACGATGCAGGTCGATTATGTGCGGGTTTATAAAGAAAACGGCAGCGGAAATCCCGGAAATGTGCCGGTTACCGGCGTCACGCTGAATCCAACCTCCGGACAAGTGGAAGTGGGGCAGAGTCTTCAGTTAAACGCCGGCATAGCGCCCTCCAATGCAACGAATAAGCAGGTCACTTGGTCCGTTTCGGGTGCGAGTGTTGCCTCTGTGAGTCAGGAAGGCGTCGTGACGGGGCTCGCTCCGGGTACGGCAACCGTTACGGCTACAAGCGTCGATGGCCAGAAAACCGCTTCTTCCACGATCACGGTGGTACCGGCGCCATCCAGCGTGATTGTCATCGGCGATGAGGTGAGGGGACTGAAAAAAATCGGCAATGACCTGCTGTTCTATATCAACGGCGCAACCTTTGCCGATCTGCATTACAAGATCAATAACGGCGGGCAGCTGAACGTAGCCATGACCCCAACGGGGAACGGCAACTATACTTACCCTGTAAACAATCTCAAGCAAGGGGACACCGTCGAGTACTTTTTCACCTATAACCCGGGACAAGGAGCCTTGGATACCCCTTGGCTCACCTATATCCATGGCGTGACCCAAGGAACGCCGGAGTAAATCGATACTTCGGCAGATCATTGCTATTAACTGGAGATACGGTTATTTATTTCGGTTGCAGGAGTACAATTCACATCCTCTAACAGACGGGGGCGAAGTCTTACGACTTTCCTCCGTCTGTTATTTTGTTTTTCCTATAGATCATCACGCGGGTATTGCAACTCGGCTTGAAACATCGTGAAGAAACGCATGGGTTCAACAACTCCTTAACAGGAACCATTTTTTTTAGTCGCTTTACCAAACGATAAGCCTTGAGTTTTGATATAGTTATGGAAGAAGCTGCCGCGAACACTCGAAAACAATCTTGTAATTTTATGACCCGCCACCAGGGAGGCGATGCGGATGAGCAAGCGCTTTTGGTATGTCTTTTTGGCAACTTGCGTCCTGATGCTACTTAGCGCGACGGTATATTCGGCAAGTCAAAACCGCACCTCGTTCAAGGAGCTGGTCCTTGATGAGCTGAAGGAGTCCGGCTCGATCCGTGAGCTGGACATTGTAAGAAACCGGAACCGCCCGAACGAGCAGCAGCTGAAAATGACGGATCAAGCGGAGATTGATCGCATCATGAACGGCTTCTCGGATCTCAAACTGCGTAAGAACAGCGTAAGGGATCACAGCGGCGACGAATATGAGATCCTGTTGAGTACCGAAAACGGGCCGACCTTCACGCTAGTCGTTTATAGTCCGGACCATATACTGATTTATAACCATTCGAGCAAGCATAAAAGATACGGCAAGGAGTATAAAATCGTGAGCGATTTTGCTCCAGGCATCCTTGAATCCCTGTTCCGGTGACAAATTGTTGGATGAAAGCATTCTTCGTATTGAAGAATGCTTTTTTTCTTTTGCAGAATACAAAGTGTAATCGAGTAACAGTAATAATATAATTAAAAACAATAATGATTTATTGTAAATCGATAAATTATATGTTAAAGTCAAAAATGAAAATATCGAAGTGAGGTGCTCTTGATGAAACAAGTTTCAACGCTCTTTTTAAAGGTGGCTGTTATTCTTATCGGTATTCCGATTCTTGCTTTGTGCATCTTTTTGGTGCCGGAGATCGCGAATTTTGCTGCCGAGCTGTATCCGGATATGAGTTATATTAAATATCTCGTATTCATCGATTTTTATGCCGCGGCGATCCCGTTTTACTATGCGCTGTATCAAGCCTTTAAGCTTTTAAGTTATATTGATAAGAACAAGGCGTTCTCGGAATGGTCTGTACGAGCTTTAAAGCGTATAAAATACTGTGCAATCACAATCAGCAGCTTGTTCGTGGTTGGCCTGCCGCTGTTCTATCTTGTCGCGGAGAAAGACGATGCCCCGGGCATCATCTTGATCGGATTGGTCTTGATTTTCGCCTCCATGGTGATTGCCGTTTTTGCTGCCGTCCTTCAAAGGCTGTTACAAGAAGCGATTGATATCAAATCGGAAAACGACTTAATAATCTGAGGTGAAACGACATGGCCATAATAATCAATATCGATGTGATGCTGGCTAAACGAAAAATGAGCGTTACGGAGCTTTCGGAGAAGGTTGGAATAACGATGGCCAATCTCTCCATATTGAAGAACGGAAAGGCGAAAGCGATTCGATTATCGACATTAGAGGCGATTTGTAAGGCTTTGGAATGTCAGCCCGGAGATATTTTAGAATATCGAATGGACGAAGACCAGCTGGAATAAAAATGGAGCATCCTAATTAAACGCAAAAAGGCTTAGGACCCGCCATAAAAGGCTGCCCTAAGCCAAACGGTTTACACAGCGAAACAACATACCCTATCATCCGCTTGAAGAGTGATCGGTGATTAAGCCCTCTGAATGATTTTTTTGTCCTCGATTACATATACGGTATCGGCTACATTCTCGATCAAACGGACATCGTGCGATATGAATATGATCGTTCCCGCATAGTGCTTCATCAATTGTTCAAGCGCTTCCACCGCAGGAAGATCCAGAAAATTGCTGGGTTCATCCATCAGCAGGATGTTGTACCGTCCTAACAGCATTTTGGCAAGCTGCAATTTCATGATTTCTCCGCCGCTCAACACGGATAAAGACTTTCTTACGTCCTGTTGAGAAAATCCCATCGATGCCAGAACGGCTCGGATGTCCGACACTTCATAATCACTGTCTTCCAACATGAACTCCATAACCCCTTGATCACGGTCAAACTTGTAACCCGTTTGGGCAAAATAGCCGATTTCCGCTTTAGGGGATACGGAAATACCATGCTCACGATGGAGTATCATCTTGAAAAGCGTCGTTTTCCCGGATCCATTCGCGCCGGTGACCGCGATCTTGGCGCCCAATGGAAACTGGAAGGAGGCCTCCTCGAAAATTTCCTTGCCCTCAAACTGTTTGCAATTGTCTTTCCCTGTAATCGGAAACGGATGATGAAGCTCCAAGGCTTTGCTTTGCCGAAAACGGATGGATCGCATGGCTTCAGGAGGTTTCACCTCACCAAGCGCTTCGATTCGATGCTCCATATTTTTAGCGGCATTATGGAGCTTTTTCTGTTTGCTTCCCGTCGATTTTTGATGAGCCAGGCGGCCGCCGCCTTCGGAGCTGTTTTTTCGTGAAGCGCCTTTGGCCTTTTGATCCACTTTTCGAGCCTGGATAAGCTTTTCGGTAATGGCTTTCTCCAGCCGCTCCCGTTCCGCAGTAAATTGCTTGTATTTTTCAGCCTGACTATGCCGCTCCTCTTCTTTTTGGCGCAGGAAATCGGAATATCCGCCCCAGTACTCCGTGATTTTCCCCTCATTCAACTCCCAGATCTTATCGACGACTTGGTCAAGGAAATAACGGTCGTGACTGATGATGAGCAAGGCGCCGGAATAATATTTAAGCTGGTGGATCAGAAAGTCTATGCCATCCCGATCCAGGTGACATGTCGGCTCATCGGCAAAAATTCCGTGCACCTCTCCGGAGAGGGCCTGTGCTATTTTTAGACGTGTTTCTTCACCGCCGCTCATATATTCCGCTTCACAGCTCTCAATTCCCAGCTTGCCGATTAAAGCGTAATCTTGAATCTCCTGTACAATGACATCATCCAATTGGGGAATATAACGGAAGTTGCCTTCCCGAATGACAGTACCTTGGGACAAAGGAATTTCCCCCAGCAAGGCTTTTAGCAGTGTGCTTTTACCTGCTCCGTTCGCGCCTACGAGACCGATTCGGTCATAGTCGTAAAGCTCCAGTCCATCAATGTCCAGTACATCGCGCCCCGAATATTCCACAACCATATCTTTTGCTTTTATCAAAAATCCCATATGGATTCCTCCTTCAAAAATCGCAGTTTCTGTTCGCAGGATCGCCTGCGATTGAAGAAGAGAGGATTAAATAAAGAAGAACCAATGCATGGATCTCATAAGATTTGCCCCTTTACGTTTTTATTGACCATACGCCTGATAGAGAAAAAAACACCTGTCCAGCCCAAATCGCAGGGATGTCGTTTCCCATGAGGTTGGATTGTACCATGTCCGATGTTCGGCCGTTTTTTGGCAATAAAAAATGCAGATCCGAGTCCACAACGGGGCTTAAATCTGCATGGATAACGAGAGAAGATGGCGACACAAAGGCATAGCAAAAAAGCTAACCGTGTCGCAATCTATGTCTACATACGCAGGAAATAAGCAGCTCAAAAAAAGCCCACATTTGTGGTTGGAACATCCGCTTTTTTGATTGCCAGCTTATCTTATACGCATGGAATGTAACATAGATCACGAGCCTCCTCATCAATGATACGTTGAATTCTAACATTGACGGCTATACCTGTCAATGAAGATGGGTCAGTCCACCATAAGGAGAAGCGGGGTGTTTTTAAAGAGAAAGACGCAACATGGTTAACTTTGGTGGTAAGGCTGCACAAGCCGACTTATGATATAATTCTTCGTAATTAATATATTTCCATCCTTACCCGGATATCTACGTGATTTGTGAATGAATACTGTACAAAAAAGGAAGTGGATTATATTGGAATTCGACGTGGTTATGCAGGAACTAGAGGCACTCGGCAAGGAACGGATTAAAAAAACCTATATGAGCAATGGTGCGCAGGAGCCGCTTTTTGGGGTTGCTACTGGCGCAATGAAGCCATTAGCAAAGCAAATCAAGAAAAATCAACCTTTAGCAGAGCAGCTTTACGCCACCGGCAATTATGATGCGATGTATTTTGCCGGCATTATTGCAGACCCCATGATCATGACGGAAGCCGATTTCGATCGTTGGATGGATGGCGCTTATTTTTATATGTTGTCAGATTATGTGGTTGCCGTGACTTTGGCCGAAACGGAAATTGCGCAAGCTGTTGCCGATAAGTGGATCGCTAGCGGTGAAGAGCTTAAAATGTCGGCAGGCTGGAGCTGCTACTGCTGGCTTTTGGGTAACCGTGCGGACGCTGCATTTGATACCGTCAAGATCGAGAGCATGCTCGAACAGGTGAAAAACACGATCCACGACTCCCCTGAACGAACGAAATCCGCTATGAACAATTTTATATACACCGTAGGGGTTTCTTATTTGCCAAGCCATAATAAGGCGGTAGAAATCGCGAAGGCCGTCGGACCAGTCGAAATCAAAAGGGACAAGAAGAAGAGCAGCATCCTGCTGGCTTCCGACAATATTCAAAAAGAGATCGAGAGAGGGAAGATCGGATTTAAACGCAAATATGTAAGGTGTTAGGAACGTCTGCAATAGAGGAAGAATCGAGCTCAATCGAATAGGAACAAAATATAAGCATGCATAAGTCGCGGTAAACGCGGCTTTTTTTTGTTTATGTTATCGGCAAGGTTAGCGGCAAGTTATCAACGAATCCTGATCGCCCCATTACTTACTATAATTACCAAGATAATCTAGACATAATATTTAATTTGTTAATTTTTTATGTAACCGCTGTCATCCTATAATTTGTTTAGAAAGGAGGTAAAAGTAAAAAAGAGAATCATTCGACATTCGGTTGTACAGAGCAAACACAAAAGAGGAGGTAGATTATGATTAAGTTTAGTAAAAAGGTAATGACGCTGGTGCTGGCAGCTTCCATGAGTTTTGGTTTGTTTGCAACAACCTCAAACGCAGCGACGGACTACTGGCAGAATTGGACCGATGGCGGCGGCACGGTCAATGCCGTTAACGGCTCCGGAGGCAATTACAGCGTAACGTGGCAAAATACCGGGAATTTCGTTGTCGGCAAAGGCTGGAATACCGGATCGCCGAACCGGACGATTAACTACAATGCCGGCGTCTGGGCGCCGTCCGGCAACGGGTATTTGACGCTCTACGGCTGGACGAGAAACTCACTCATCGAATATTACGTCGTTGACAGCTGGGGGACTTACCGGCCTACCGGAACGCATAAAGGCACCGTAGCCAGCGATGGGGGCACCTATGACATCTATACAACGATGCGATACAACGCGCCCTCGATTGACGGCACACAAACATTTGCCCAGTATTGGAGCGTTCGGCAATCGAAGAGAGCTACAGGCGTAAACTCCAGCATCACGTTCAGCAACCACGTGAACGCATGGGCAAGCAAAGGAATGAATTTGGGAAGCAGCTGGTCTTACCAGGTGTTAGCGACAGAGGGCTATCAAAGCAGCGGGAGCTCCAACGTAACGGTGTGGTAACTTCCTGACCATCAATCATAAGTAAGCCGTCATCCTAACCAAACCGTTATCCGGATGCGTTGCAGGCCGTTCTCTGTCTGAGCAGCGGCCTCGACGTTGCCGGAGGCGAGTTGCAGACCGGGGCATGACTTATCAGTTCTTCTATCAGCTTAAAGGAGATCTATCCATGAGAAAGCTATTCATGTTTCTTTTCATAGCAGCAATGCTTGTGATCGGCGCCTGTTCGCAGGATAAATCTGATAAGAAGGAAGATCTTGTGTTCGTAGAAGGCGGGCCTATTAAGAACGACAAGTCCAACTACGCTGGACAAAGCGTGTCGTTATCGAGCTTTTATATCGGCAAATATGAGGTCACTCAAAAAGAGTGGGAAGAAGTCATGGGGAGCAATCCCTCGGAATTCGTAGGGGATCAATTGCCGGTTGAAATGGTGAGTTGGTATGACGTTGTGGAGTACTGCAATCGAAGAAGCATACAGGAAGGATTCGAACCGTATTACAACATCCACAAGGATGAAAAAGACGCAAATAATAAGAATGATAATGATCGTATCAAATGGACCGTCACGATCATTGAGGGAGCTGACGGCTACCGGCTGCCTACTGAAGCGGAGTGGGAATATGCTGCAAGCGGTGGCCAGGCGAGCAAGGGTTACGCATACAGCGGAAGCCATAATGCCGACGAGGTTGCATGGTATTGGAGAAACGCCGGAGATCAATACTTAACCGGAGATTGGAACTGGCCCGTCATCGAGAACAACCATAATCAAACCAAACCGATCGGCACCCAGAAGCCCAACGAGTTAGGCATATACGATATGTCAGGCAACGTTAGGGAGTGGTGCTGGGACTGGTACGGCGACTCGAACAGCCAGAGCGGCATCTTTCGGGTGGTGAAGGGCGGCGGCTGGATCGGCGACGTCAGCAACAACGAGATCTCGTTCCGAGGCAAATTCGATGCCAATGGCTTTGGCCCGGATCAAGGGTTTCGGGTCGTTCGCGGAGCGTAGTCAAGGAGCCAGCCGTTCCGATTTTATTCGTATTGATTCTTTACTCCCCATTCGCATAACCCTTCCAAAACGGGTAATAGCGTTACCGCTTTATCCGTGAGGCTATACTCGACTTTAGGGGGGACTTGAGGGTATTCTTTCCGTTTCACGAGTCCGTCCGCCTCCAATTCCTTAAGCTGCGAACTCAATGTTTTGTAAGTAATGGCGCCGATCTGTCTTTTCAGATCATTGAAGCGGACCGTTTGGTTTTCTGCAAGAAGGTAGATAATGACCATTTTCCATTTGCCGCCGATCACGGACACCGTATAACCAAAAGGCGTATCTTGAATATTCTTAACTTTACCTTTAAATTCAGCCATGCTCATATTTACACTATCCTTTCGGGTAGTACCTTTCAAATAAGTGCGTACTACTTTTTTATTTGTGCTCAGTCTATACTAACCTTACTTTGAAGTAAAGGAGACGACAGCATGACTAAAAAAACGAAAACGATACGCCTGTTAATGCCGCAATGGCAAGGGGGGAACAACCCCAACTACTCTTTTGGAGCCGAACTGCTTGCTTGGCTGGCTCCGGATAATGATCAACCCCTTATCCATGTTCCCGTCCAAACCTATGATGGAACGCCTCTTGAAAACGAGAACGGTATGAATGGCAGAACACAGCTGCTCGAACAGTTAAAGGCGGCTCATCATCTTATCCATGCACATAAGCCGGATCGCATTGTCATGTTTGGCGGCGACTGCTTGGTCGAACAAGCTCCTTTTGCCTATTTGAACGAACGATACGACGGGGAGTTAGGTTTAATCTGGATCGATGCTCACAGTGATTTGGTGAGGTATGTAGGCTATGACAACGGGCATACGGTACCGCTTGGGAATCTGTTGGGAGAAGGGGATGAGGAGTTTGCCAAACATGTGAACATCCCTCTAAAACCCGAAAACGTCTTTATTGCAGGATTAGCAACGCCTACCGAACAAGAAGCCAAGGTGATCTCGGAAGGATTCCAAAAGCTAGGCATCGGTTTTGCGGAGCAGGACACGGACATGATTCAGAGGCTGGGCATTCGTACTGCTGGCACCGAGGAGTTGAAGAACAGTACTTCGTCTATTAAAGCGTGGATTAAAGAACGCGGCATTAAGCACCTGGCGATTCACCTCGATCTGGACGTGCTTGATCCCAAGGCATTCCGGTCTTTGCTGTTCGCGAACCCTGAAGAACCCTTTAATTTATCTCCCCAGGGAACCATGCAATTGCCCCAACTGCTTCATCTGCTGAAGGAACTGTCTGAAGAGACCGATGTCGTGGGTTTAGGGATCACGGAGCATATGCCATGGGATTCTATCTATTTGAAGAAACTGCTGGGCGAGATGCCTATTTTAAATAACTAAAAGCCACAAACCGTTTTATCATAGATGGATCATACGGGACAGAAGTCGCCATGATCAAAAAGGAGGCTTCCTGCGAAACTTAATAGGAAACCTCCTGAACCGACATTCAAACCCAATCGCCGAAAATCGTGCGGGCTTTGTTCCAATCGACGCCCAAGCTGCCTTGCCAGCCAGCCCAAGGCATCTCCATGTCGGAACGGCCCTTGGTGTTGTCCAGTTCAAACTCGGCATGTATGATGGTTGCCGTGTCCGTCCAGCGGTCCGGAGAGAGCTCCAGGATGCGGTTGGGTAGCACGCCGACCCTGGCTAGCGCCTGGAGCATGCCACGGCGAATGCCCGCATGACCCTTCAAGATTTTTTCGCCGGTTAACCGCTTTTCATACTGCCCTGGCGTTTCGCCAGCCTCGGCCCGGTCCAAGCTCTGCAGCAGCTGTCTGAAGGCGTGCTTGTCATTGTCCGTTGCCTCAACGGGCTCTTGCTCCAGCAGTTCGACCAACTCGGCCATATCCACGTATGCGCCGAAGCTTGATCCGCTGTAATTGTTGCCCAAATGCATCGCGTAACGTATGTAAGACAGATTGTCCCAGCCTTCATGGCTGTGGCTGAAGCCACAGACCTTGCAAGCCCGAAGCCATTCGGGTTCCTCGTAAGCGTGGGGGCGTGCATGAATCATGGCGTGATAACTGGCCAGCGTGGATATGCCTCGGGGCCAGCTTCCACCCACCCCAGCAACAAAGGCCTTGCCTATGCTGGACCAGGTCAAGCGAACGTTCGAACGCAGCTCGATCAGTCGGCCTATGATTTCGTCATGCCGAATATACTGCAGATCGTTTACGACCCATCCGCTGGCCTCCAGCAGCTCCTGCTCTGCCGCAGTAAGCGTTTCTGTATTATATACGCTTACCTCACGCTCCCGGTCATAGTTGTAATTGGTATGGTGATACAGCTTTTTCAACATGCGCATTTGTTTGTTGTCCATGGATTGCTCCTTTCATTCGACGCGGGTTGCATCCGTTCTTCCGGTAACGACGGGTTGTCATTATTCCATTATAAACGGAACAAGCAGCGTAGGACATGCGCTTAAAGGACCAAGCAGGAATTGAGCGAGAGATGAGCGATCCAATGAGCTTCATAATGCCTTGAAGGTCCTGGGCTTCACGCGAGTATAACGCGTGGTGTTGTGCATCCTATTTTCATGAATGAACCAAGCCGGGGAATGACAATATAAGATGGTAGTATACATCTCTGTTTCCAAAGGAGGATATCTGTCATGGCTCACCAGAAGAGAAGGAAAGAAGCTGCCTGGAAGTCGCGTAAGCAAGAACAGCATCCCCATGGTAAAATCAAATCGCTCAAGGAACTGTCCAGCGAATAGGTTGGAGAGCATACTACTTGGAAATCAAAAGACTGCCCGGTGAAAGGTACCGGCAGTCTTTTTTATCCTCAACACTCCTTTCCGCGACGTTTGTTTGTTCTTCTAATCATGGTGGCACTAGTAGGTCTAAATGAGATATGACATAAGGCAATGGTGATCTCGTAAAAAAGTGACTTGACACTGGAGTTTACTCCAATGTTATTTTGAATGCATGAAACCATTATATTCAATACAAGAAGTTTCGCAGATCCTTGGAATTCCCAAGGATACACTTCGCTACTATGACCGAATTGGAATCGTATCGCCGGCCCGGGAAGACAATCGGTACCGCAGGTATTCGAGGAGTGACCTCATGGATTTAATGAATATTCAAATCCTGCAGTTTGCTGACTTGTCGCTTAACGAAATCAAGGGGAAGTTTGGATTCCACAGAATGGAGGAGGTTGACCCAGCAGAATGCCTGAAGGTAGCTTCGTTCCTTGATGCCAAGAATGCGGAAACGCGCGAGAAGATTGCTCATCTGGAAAAGGTCAGTCAATTGCTTCAGCTAGCAGCCGAAACGCTAAGGGACCTTAATCATGAAAGCGACCAGCGGCTGGCAGCGTTCGTTCGCGAGATATACCAAACGATTCGCAGGAAGGAGAATGGAATATCCGAGGAGGGATGTTTTGGACATGAAGATTAAGAATCCATATTATTTAATTGCCGGTATCCTTGCCGTACTATTTGCCATTACGCATGCTTGGAACGGGCAATCCGCTGTAATGCCGACACTTCACGCGAGCGAGATCGCCTTGGATTCCGAGATCATATTCACGTATGTCTGGCATATCATCACGGCGGAGAATCTGGTCTTCGGTATCGCGTTCATTTGCATGGCATTCCAACGCGAACGATCGAAAATCCAGGCCGTTGCATGGATGATCGTATCGCTGCTGATCGTACGACTGATGGTCATTCTAGGCATAACGGCAGTTCAAAATGTTTCGGCATTAACGGACACGGTAGTCGATTCGGTTGCCATCGTAATTTATGTCATCTTCATCCTATTGGGCATTAGAATGAAACCAAAAGGGCTCAAGGATTCGAAGCTACTATCAAATTAGCGCTAGCGAAAGATAACCATATTGAGAGAGGTCATTGGATTTTGTTGAACATGATTCCAGTATTCTTTCATAAAATCAATCATTGCACAGCAGCCGGCCCAAAGGCCGGCTGTAGTTATTAGCCATTGGGTGTAGTTATAATACTGAAGCAGATCCCGGTCCTGATTTGACCCCCGAGCATATCGATCCATGTTCGATCAAGTGATGTTACCATCAGCCCAAAATGTGGTTTGATGTTTTGGCCCGCCGAATAATGCGAAGCGTTTTGTTTCAAAATAGCATAACCTATAAAATTTTTTTTCATTATGATGCCTAATGAATGAAACGAGACATTACTTGACAACGTAATAACGACAGGGAGCAGCGGTGCAATCAAATTCAAGAGCTGAAACGTGGAGCTTGAAGCAACAAATGGGTCCTGAACATTCTAACATAAGAGAGGGGAAGTACCGTTGGAATCACTTTGGTTGGAGTATGCCTGGGCATTACTGATTCTTATCGGTTTGGAAGGTTTATTATCGGCGGATAACGCCCTTGTGCTGGCGGTTATCGCGAAGCACTTACCGGAGGAACAAAAGAAGAAAGCCATCAATTACGGAATCATCATGGCCTTTGTATTTCGCTTCGCCGCCCTGTTTGCGATATCGTTTATCGCGAACGTCTGGCAAATACAGGCGATTGGAGCGGCTTATCTCCTATACCTCGGATTAAAGCACATCATCAAAGCCCGTTTTGGCAAGGAAAACAAAAATATTCGCGAGGACATAAAGAAAGATGCTGCGGGAAAAGGCTTTTGGCCGACCGTTGGAAAGATTGCGGTTGCGGATCTCGCGTTTGCGATTGATTCCATTCTTGCTGCTGTGGCTCTGGCACTGGGCCTCCCGGATTCGCCGCTACCGGATTTCGGCGGGATGGACGGAGGACAATTCCTGGTTGTCGTGCTTGGCGGGATCGCAGGGCTTGTCCTGATCAAATTCGCGGCCACATGGTTTGTGAAGCTGCTTGCTCAACGGCCGGCACTGGAGACCACGGCATATGCCATCGTGGCATGGGTCGGCGTCAAGCTCGCTGTGATCACCCTGGCCCATGAAGATATTGGCGTATTGGCTCATCATTTCCCGCACAGCACAGGTTGGACCATCGTTTTCTACGGGGTCTTGGTCGCCATCGCCCTTCTCGGTTGGTTTGCCCCCTCGAATAAAAGGCACACTCAACCTGATCCGCTTTAGGTTGACCTAAGTAAACGAGGCAGTGGAATCGAATTCCACTGCCTCGTTTTATACTTTTTCGTTCATAAAAATCCCGAGCCCGATGGATTGACATGACACCAAATGGTGACCTATAATCGAAATGTCACTAAATGGTGTCCGATTATCAAAAATATCGAATATGTAGAAATTCAGCACCGAGGAGCAGCTTATCAATGATAGGGTTACACTTTGATCAGACGGACACAACTCCATTTCATGGACGCGTGGCAGGATACGGGGCTTTAAATTTGCCGTTTATTTGCTGCTTCGATTCGCAAGGACATGCCCCGCGAACGCTCGTCCGCAGGGCCGCACTCTATAGGGATGGAAAATGAACGGCTGTCCCTCGGCAGTAATATGGAGGAGAGGGTGTTGTGAACGAGAACTATCAGTCTCGCGATGTGTTTAACGCCATTGCAGACCCGACCAGGCGCCAACTGATCCATCTGTTGGCGGAAGCCGATGAGCTGCCGCTGCATGAGTTAACGGCACAGTTTCCCATGGGCCGTACTGCGGTGTCCAAGCATTTAACGATTCTTAAGGAAGCCGATCTGGTACATGACCGAAAAGTCGGCAGAGAAACGCGTTTCAGGCTTAACGCTTCGCCACTCCGAGAAGTTCAAGATTGGGTGGCTTTTTACAACAAGTACTGGAATGCCAACATGCTGCGTTTAAGCCAGCTATTAGAGGAGGAAGATGAATGAGCTTATCATTGTCTATGGATTTTCCGTTCAAGACATCGATCGAGAAGCTGTGGTTAGCCATCACCGATTCAAACCAGCTTGCCAAGTGGATTACGGAAAATGATTTTAAACCCGTCGTAGGGCACCGATTTCAGTTTCGCCATGAGCCATCAGAATGGTGGGATGGGATTGTTGAAGGCGAAGTGCTTATCGTGGACGAGCCTAATCTTCTATCCTATACCTGGGCCACCGGTGAGGAAAGACATACGGTTACCTTGACGCTGCAGGATTTAGGAGGCGGAAAGGTTAACCTCCATCTCGAACAAATCGGATTTTCCAACGTTCATGGGCTCGAGGGGGCTAAGCATGGATGGAGTGCATGGGTCGCCAAGCTTGAAAAGGCATTGGCAGATTAACCTCATCCATATTAACGTTACGCACCCAAGCGCTAAATGAATAGAGGATGTTGATTGAACCTGCCGGCCCGCATCGATATAACCGGCTGCATGCTGCTTGCAGCCGGTTTAAGTCTTGGACGATTCATTTGAAAAATTGCTTAAATCACCCATATCGGAAGGATGTTATGCATGAGCGAAACAAATCAGGAGTATATCGTGCTCTCGGGTGCGAGGGAAAACAATCTTAAGAACGTATCCCTGCGCATTCCCAAGCGGAAGATCACGATCTTCACCGGTGTATCCGGATCCGGCAAATCGTCGATTGTTTTCGATACGATCGCCGCAGAATCCACGCGACTGCTGAATGAGAACTTCAGCATGTTCGTTCGTACGTTCCTGCCCCGCGTTCCCCAGCCGGATACGGACGCAATCGAGAATCTGAGCATGGCCGTTATCGTGGATCAGAAGCGGCTTGGCGGCGGTTCCCATTCCACGATGGGCACCATTACCGATATTTCTCCCATTCTCCGAGTTTTATTCTCCCGAGTGGGTCAGCCCCATATCGGACCCGCGCATTTATTCTCCTTCAACGATCCGCAAGGCATGTGCCCGGAGTGCAACGGAATCGGTCGCAAGCTTGGCGTCGACATGAGCAAGGCGGTGGACATGACCAAGTCGCTGAATGAAGGCGCTCTGATGCTGCCGGACTATTCGGTAAACGGCTGGGAGTGGAACATGATACTGCAATCGGGCGATTTTGATCCGGACAAAAAGCTGAGCGATTATTCCGATGAGGAATTGGAGCATCTCCTGTATGCCAAGGCAAGAAAAGTAAAGATGGATTTCGCCGGTAAGGCAACGAACATTACGGTGGAAGGCGTCATTGAGAAGTTCACCAACAAATACATCAAGCAGGATGTGAAAACGAAGTCCGAACGCACGCAGAAAGCCGTGATGCCATTTATCACGGAGGGTCCGTGCCCCAGCTGCCGCGGCGCAAGACTCAGCCAAGCGACGCTGAGCTGCAAAATCAATGGACTCCACATTGCGGAGATGTCCGCCATGGAAGTGGGCCAGCTGATCCGCGTTATGCGCGAGATCGATGATCCGATCGCGGCACCGATCATCAAATCGTTAACGGAGCGTCTGCAGCATCTGGTGGATATCGGCTTGGATTACTTGACGCTGGACCGCGAGACGGATACCTTGTCGGGCGGCGAGTCGCAGCGCGTCAAAATGGTCAAGCATCTGAGCGGCAGCCTCGTGGATGTCACTTACATCTTCGATGAGCCCAGCGTTGGCTTGCATCCTCGCGATGTACACAGGTTAAATGAACTGCTTCAGAAGCTGCGCGACAAGGGCAACACCGTTATTGTCGTTGAGCATGATCCCGATGTGATCAAGGTGGCGGACCATATCGTCGACGTTGGGCCGTACGCCGGCAGCCGCGGTGGTACCATCGTATATGAGGGAAGCTACTCCGGACTTCTGGAGTCCGCTACTTTAACAGGGACCCATATGAAGCGGCCGCTCCAGCTGAAGCACGACTGCAGGCAGCCATCCGGCATGCTGTCCATCAAGGAGGCCACGCTGCACAATCTAATGAACGTGAGCGTCGATATTCCGACCGGAGTGCTGACCGTTGTTACGGGTGTCGCCGGCTCGGGCAAAAGCACCCTGATCAACGAGGTATTTCTCAGCCAGCATCCGGATGCAATCGTCATCGATCAATCGGCGGTAGGCGTATCCACGCGCTCGAATCCAGCCACTTACACGGGCATAATGGATGATGTTCGTAAAGCATTTGCTTCGGCGAACAAGGTGAACCAGGGTTTGTTCAGCTTCAACTCGAAGGGAGCCTGCGAGAACTGCCAAGGGCTTGGCGTATTGTATACGGACCTTTCCTTCCTCGACAGCGTAAAGCTGCCATGCGATGTGTGCGGGGGGAGACGCTTCAAGGATGAGGTACTCGAGTACAAACTGAACGGCAAGTCGATTGCCGAAGTGCTGGAGATGACGGTGGAGCAGGCACTGGACTTTTTTGAACTCAAAGAGGTTGTTCGCAAGCTTCAGGCCATGAGCGATGTGGGATTGAACTATATTACGCTCGGCCAGCCGCTCAGCACGCTCTCGGGCGGGGAGTGCCAGCGCATCAAGCTGGCAAGCGAGCTGCATAAGAAAGGCAGCATTTACGTGATGGACGAGCCGACCACCGGTCTGCATATGTCGGATATCGGCCACCTGCTGGAGATCATGAACCGTCTTGTGGACGCAGGCAATACGGTAATTGTCATCGAGCATAACCTCGAGGTGATCAGCCAAGCGGACTGGATCATCGACATGGGACCGGACGGAGGCAGCAAGGGCGGGCAAGTGGTGTTCGAGGGCACGCCGGCGCAGATCACTCAGGCGGAGCTGTCGATTACGGGAAGATATTTGATGTAACGAGGGGGGAGATCATGGGTTTTATTAAAGATTTTCTATCCATAATCCAAAAGCGGGAAATGATATTTATAGAGAGCAGCAAAGAATCGGAAGACGTGTACACTTTTTCGTTCGAAAAAGGACCAGATTTAACATGGAAAGCAGGGCAATACGGTTTGTTCAGCATTACGCATAAAACCATGAAGAATGCTACAAAGCCATTCAGCATCAGTTCTGTTTCCTCAGAGAACGTCGTTAACATAACAACGCGCATCGGGGATAACCCAAGCGAATTCAAAAGGGCGCTGCTGGAATTAAAACCAGGCATGCATATGAAAATGAGCGGTCCTGTAGGGTCCTTTCATTTGGATCCTCAAAGTCCCTCGCTCCTGATCGCGGCCGGAATCGGAATGACGCCTTTTCGGTCAATTTTAAAACAAATAACGGCAGCCGGAAATGAGTTGAAACCCATACAACTTCTCTATATGGATAGCAAGAAGTCCTATCTATATAAAGATGAACTTGATGCAATAGCCAGCCATCCTTCGATCCAGGTATCTTATCTTGATTCAAGAAATGATTTAGATCAGGAAATCGATAAGTTCATCGCCCGGCATAAGGATCATGGCAAGTATTTAGTCGCTGGGCCGAAATCCATGGTGGAGTCGGTTACTGCGTACTTGCAAAGTAAGGGTGTGTCCAAGCGGAATATCAAAAAGGATGCTTTTTTTGGATATTAGCAATTGAATGTACTAATCGTAGAGAGCGGAATCCATGCATAGCAAAGAAATCGTGGATAGAGAATAGCTTAAGCATGAACGCCGCATTAGCTGGCGTCTTAGAAGGAGGAAACAACATGGAGGTTTTTGCAGATTTTTTAGCGAAAATCGAAAACCCGCAGCATCGGGCGAGAACCGAAGAGGTTTTGGGGTGGGTCGCCGAAAAATTTCCGAATCTGATGCCGAAAATGGCGTGGAATCAGCCAATGTTCACCGACCACGGCACATTTATCATTGGCTTTAGCGTAGCCAAACCTCACTTGGCGGTTGCCCCTGAAAAGGCAGGGATACATCAGTTTTCGGATGAAATCGTCAAGGCCGGCTATGATCACACCAAGGAGCTAGTCCGCATTCGGTGGGATCGTCCGGTTGATTTCTCATTGCTGGAGAGAATGATCGAGTTTAATATGCTGGATAAGGCAAACTGTACGACGTTTTGGCGATGAGAAAAAAGCTCTAGGCCGTAGAAACAGAAGACGAAACTTTACTGCGCACAAATAGTTGCGCTGCAATGCCATAGCAAAACTATACTTTGGTTGAGAGGAGGGAACCACATGGATTGGCTTATGAGGATGAATCGGGCATTAGATTACATCGAGATGAATTTATCCGATGAAATTGAGTTGGTTGAAGTGGCTCGTAAAGCTTGCTGTTCGTCACATCAGTTTCAGAGAATGTTCTCGTTCATAACGAATGTGACACTTGCGGAATATATTCGGCGAAGACGTCTCACCCTTGCGGCTTTTGAATTGCAGAATAGCGACGCCAAAGTCATTGATATTGCCCTGAAATACGGTTATGAATCACCGGTTTCTTTTGCGCGGGCTTTTCAAATGCTGCATGGTGTCAATCCAGCAATAGCTCGTCAAGAAGGGACCGCTCTAAAGGCCTATCCTCGGATTTCCTTCCTCATTTCAATCAAAGGGGCAGAGGCTATGAATTATCGTATTGAAACGAAGGAAGCCTTACAGATCTTTGGAATCGAAAGAGTGTTTCCAATAAACGGAGATGGCGAATCGGTGGCTTCGCCCGCAGAATTCTGGAAGGAAAGCCATGCTAATGGCGAGGTTGAAAGACTTGCTGTCCATGCAGGCGATTTGCCTTCTTTTTTAAACAAGGATTTATATAAAGTACATGCGGTTTGCAGTTACAGAAAAACGGAAAATGACTCTTTTCCGTACATGTTGTGCGCTTTTAAAAGTGACTCCAGTAATACAAACGGATACACGAACATAACGATACCCGCGCATACTTGGGCTGTTTTTTCGTCGGATCCATTCACATGGGACAGCTTTGATGAGATCATCGAGACGTTATATCGACGATTCTTCTCTGAGTGGCTTCCTACGGCGGGATATGAACAAGTCGATGGAATGGAATTTGAAATCTACGGCGGTAGAGACGGTCTTAATTACGTTGAACTATGGTTCGCCGTAAGGAAGATAGCTTTAATTTAATTTCTAAGCTGTCATTAAGGAAATAATGGATCGAGAAGAGACAACATATTATGACTCAAAAAAGTCGCGTAACGTAATACGCGGCTTTTTCGATTCAAGAACAATAAAGCTATCATTTCATGGCGGCCAGTCTTTGTGATTGATCGCCTTTGCCATGTTGATAGGACAGGTGTAATTTGCATGGCTCTTTATAGCTATTCTTAATATTCGAACACCTTCATACAATTTATGGACGAGCGATCCCATGAACGAGCGCCGGAGGTGAGCGAATATGAAACTGGAGCAACTACAAGTAAGTGGTATGACATGCGCGGCTTGCGCAACCCGAATCGAAAAAGCGCTTCGCAAGGAGAAGGGGGTTCAAGCTGTTCATGTCAGTTTGGCTTTGTCTCGGGCTACCGTTCACTACGAACCGAGGGAAATTGGAATGCAGGCGATCACCGCCAAAATTGCTAAGCTCGGCTATAAGGCAACGGGCAAGCTCTCGCATCCCCAAGCAGGAATAGAAGCCGAAACTCGCGCCTATCGCACCCGGTTCGCGATCGCTGCGTATTTGTCCATTCCGCTTTTGTGGGCGATGCTGGCCCATATGTTCGTGTGGTTTCAACCATGGACGCCGAATTTATTCATGGAGCCCATGGTTCAATTCCTGATTGCGACGTTTCTTCAGTTTGGCGTGGGCTATCCATTTTATTACGGCGCTTATCAAGCCTTCATCCATCGCAGCGCAAACATGGATACCTTGGTTGCCATCAGCACGTCCGTTGCCTACTTCTACAGCCACTACGCGATGTTTCATGCCGCACACGATACCTCTCACCCCACCTTGTATTTCGATACGATTGCCATGATTATGACCGTGGTTTTGTTAGGCAAGTGGCTGGAGACCATTGCCAAGGGAAAAGCGCTGAAACAACTGAGTGCCTTATATTCGCTTCAGGTGAAGCTGGTTCGGGTGTTGCGACAGCATGGCGAAGAATGGATTACGGCAGATCAGGCACAAACAGGGGACCGCATTGTGGTGAAGAGCGGAGAATGGATATCCGTTGACGGTGTGGTTCATTCGGGAACGGCGGATGCGGATGAATCGATGATGACAGGCGAAAGCACAGCGGTGACCAAATGCAGCGGAGACCGCGTATATGCCGGAACCCGTTGTTTGGTCGGGAGTCTGCATATCATGGTCGATAAGAAGCATAAGGAAACCCGACTTTCCCAGATGATTGCACTGATCGAAGCCGCGCAGCAGAGCAAACCGGCCATTCAAAGAACGGTTGACCGCATTGCGGCGGTTTTTGTACCGGTTATGCTGGGCTGTGCGGCGATAACATTTGCAGGATGGCTATTGTTTTCCCATGGCCCTGATCTCTCTGAAACCGCAATGCGTCACGCGTTATCTGTTTTACTGGTCGCTTGCCCCTGTGCGCTTGGACTGGCAACCCCGATTTCCATCCTGATTGCAACCGGATCATCTGCCCAAAAGGGCATTTTGTTCAAAGAGGCGCGCTCCCTGGAAAGGCTGCGGCAAATCGATGTCGTATTGCTGGATAAGACGGGAACGCTGACCGAAGGCTTGCCGCAGCTTGTTGCCATCCAAGCGGCTGGACAACGTGACGCAGACGTACTACGCCTGACCTCGGCTCTAGCTTCTCTGTCCATGCATCCACTGGCGCAAGCCATTGTGAAAGCGGCGAAAGACCAACAGGTCCCCATTCCGGAAGCAGCCTCGTTCCACGAACGGCCGGGAAAGGGAATGGAAGGCGATGTGGAAGGAAACAACGTATGCGTGGGGAACCAGAAATGGCTGGAGGAGATGGGCATACGCTTTTCGGAGGATAAAAGGTTTGGATTTCATCAGGAAGCGGCCTCCGGTCATATAAGACTTTATATAGCCGTGAACGGGACGTGTATCGGTACGTTTGATATGGCTGACAAACTCAGGCGGGATGCGCGAGGCGTCGTACAAGAGCTGAAGCAAAAAGCCGAAGTGTGGATGGTAACTGGCGATGAGGAGCGAACGGCGCTGACCGTGGCTGCCGCGACAGGCATTGAGCTGGTACGCGCCGGCATGCTTCCTGAACAGAAGCTTGCGTTCATACGCGAGCTTCAGCAGCAAGGTCGTTCCGTGGCCATGGTCGGCGACGGCATTAATGATGCGGCTGCGCTGGCCGCCGCCGATGTCGGCATCGCCATGGGCGGTGGAACGGATGCAGCCAAACAGGCAGGAGACGTCGTCCTGATCGGAAGCAGGCTATCCCGAATTCCGGAAGCCTACACCTGGAGTCGTTATACGATGCGGAATGTTCATCAGAATCTACTCTTTGCACTATTATATAACGTCCTGACCGTACCTTTGGCTGCATTCGGTTATTTGGACCCGCGCATTGCATGTATTGGAATGGCGGCAAGCTCGCTGCTGGTTGTCGGCAACTCGCTGCGGCTCCAGCTGTGGGGAAAACGGGGGGCGAGAGCATGGCCTTGACCGGAAGCGGATTACCGTTAGTGGCATTGGCGGGATTAATGGGTGCGCCGCATTGTCTGGTCATGTGCGGGGGAATCGTTTCTTCTCTGGCACTTGGAAACCAAGGCTCTCCGCTGAAATCCGTATTGGCCTACAATGCGGGCAGAGTTATCACCTATACGGCCATTGGCGGTTTTATGGGAGTGGTGGGCTCCTTCCTGGATGTGGCCGGCAGCTTTGTCGGTTTCCAAGGAGCAGCCAGCATCATTGGAGGAATGCTCATTCTGCTCTGGACCATTCGCCGCTACACATTGCCCATATATAACGCTCATCTGCCGAGACATCCATTTTTTCAAGCGAAACTGGCACGGCTTGGTCAGCGTTATGAGATGCTTGCGACTTTTTTAACCGGCATTCTGCTTGGTTTTCTTCCATGCGGCTTAACCTATGCGATGCAGATGAATGCAGCGGCATCCGGTTCCGGCCTGGAAGGTATTATGATTATGCTGGTGTTTGGACTTGCAACATTTCCGATCCTGTTCGTGGTGGCGATGTCTGCCGGCAGCCTGACGAAAAAATGGCGCAGGGGCATGCGGAAATTCGGCGGATTTCTAGCTTTTCTGATGGGAATCCTGTCTATTTTAAAAGGACTAAGCGCCAATGGATGGATACCGGGCATTCACCCGTGGCTATGGTAACAGGGGCTCAGCGAACTTTGAACAACGTCCTTACTTCGACATGGCGATCTTCCCAACGCAGAACGGCTTCGGCTTCCCAGAGGCCTTGCATCACAGGGATTGCCGTCGCGCTGTAAACGCCTGGCTTGGATTCGACGACCTCTGCGGGGAACACGCCGCAAAACATATCCGGCATCGCGATGTGAAGTTCAATGTCAGCATCGGTAATCGGCTTCTCGGGAAGCTCGGTCACGAAGAGCTCAAAAACGGTTTCCTGCATGGGTTCAGCAGCAGACGAAACGGTTTGTATTTCCATACGCAGCTGTCCATCGGTATAAAGATCCTCCGTTGGAGTACGATCCTGAACCTGTCGAAACATCAGGATGGCCGCGATCGTGCAGATCAGCAGCAGAGCAATCCCCCATCTGGTCTTCATTCTATCCCTCCCTTCACCTGAAAGCATAGGTTTCCCTCATAGGTATGTAACAAAAGCTCAGAACATGCAAAGTGGGTATTCATCAATGGGGTGTACAAACCTAAAAAGATTTTGTCCCTATCAGCGGCAAAATCTTTTTTTATTCGCTGGTTTACTTGATACGTTAACATGATGTGTCCATTCGCAGAACAAGCTGGCCAGAGCAGCTTATAGCCCAAAGGAGCCATTTTATTATATTTATAATTAAGCGAAAATGAGAAATGTCATCAGCTCGAAGGAAGTGTGGGACCGAGTCGCTGACCATAAGATACATCCATTTCGATATGATGTCGAAACAACAATAGAAGGGACGAAGTTTGAAACCATGAACAAAACCGGAGTCTGGTTGTTTTTTGCATGGACGGTCGCCACAGTGGCTACTAGCGGAAGTTTGTTTCTAAGTGAAGTTTGGCATTTTACGCCGTGCGTCTTATGCTGGTACCAAAGGATTTTCATGTATCCGTTAGTCATTGTGCTGGGAATCGCAGCTTACCGGCAAAAGACAGATATCGTGCCGTACGTGCTGCCACTGATCCTCATTGGGGGAGGGATATCGACTTACCATATCGTCATCCAAAAACTTCCGCACGATCTGAGCGCGGCGGCATGCGGGCCGGTGTCCTGTATGGACGACTACTTGAATTGGTTCGGTTGGTTGACCATCCCGATGCTGGCACTCGCAGCATTTATACTCATAACCTTTGCACTGTTGCAGGCTAAGCGTTCGCAGAAACAAGAAGCCGCTCAAGCGTGAATTTGTAACATCAACAGGTGGATGGTTATCCGTCATCTCATAATAGAAAGTTGTTGTAAGAACCCCGTTTCTTGACCCGCTCATGGGCTAGAAATGGGGTTCTTTTTCGGTAATTTACCACTGCCGCGAATACCATGTATCGTCTGACAATGCAATGGCTCGAACGAGTGGTTTTCTTGTTTTTCACCGAGATGTCAGAAAGATTCGATCCTTTCATGAACGGAGCGCAGTCGTGATTCATTTGTGATCATGCTTCGTTATAATAGCCTTTGAATATCGGGTAAGTATAGGTTAGGGTCTAACCCGATTCGATTGAATTGCGTTTGAAAGGAGACATTCTGGCATGGTCGTAGATACGGTGCTGTGGAGCAGATGGTTAACAGGGTTAACCTTGGCATTTCATGTCATATTCGCCACGGTCGGCGTCGGTGTTCCATTAATGATTGCAATTGCCGAATTCGTCGGCATACGAAAGAAGGATGCGCACTACATTCTGATGGCCAAGAGATGGACGAGAGGATTTGTCATTTCCGTGGCCGTCGGCGTTGTAACCGGAACGGCGATTGCCCTGCAGCTGGCATTGGTATGGCCGAACTTTATGCAGTTGGCAGGAAACGTGATCGCTCTTCCATTATTCATGGAGGTTTTTGCTTTCTTTTTTGAAGCCATTTTCCTCGGCATTTATTTGTACACGTGGGATCGCTTCCGCAATCCGTATGTTCACTGGCTGCTAACGTTACCCATTGTAGCTGGCGCAAGCATGTCCGCTTTTTTTATCACGTCGGTGAACGGTTTTATGAATCAGCCTGAAGGCTTTGTTATGGAAGCCGGTCACTTTACGGCGGTTAATCCGCTGCAGGCGATGTTTAATGCGGCAACGCCCTCCAAGGTGTTCCATGTATTATCCTCGGCCTACTTGACGGGGGCAGCCCTGCTGGCGGGCATTGCGGCTTATATTATCCTTAGAAAAGGAGCGTCGGCGTATTACAAAAAAGCGTTGAAGCTGATGATGGGCGCGGTGCTGGTCTTCAGTATGCTGACCACTATTGCCGGCGATATGTCCGCAAAGTTTTTGGCGGAGCATCAACCGGAGAAGCTGGCGGCCGCAGAGTGGCATTTTGAAACGGAACGCGGCGCAGATTTGATCCTGTTGGGCTGGCTGAACGCCGAGCAGAAGGTCATGGGGGCTCTTCACATTCCGAAGGCGCTCAGCTTCCTGGCCTTTGGCGACTTTAATGCCGAGGTGAAGGGGCTGGAGGAGTTTCCGCTCGATGAGCGCCCTCCGCTGCTCGTGCATTATTTGTTTGATATGATGGCCGGCATCGGCTTTGAGATGCTCGGCGTTGCGTTCTTGTATTTCTTGTTCGTGATGTGGAAGAAACGGAACGAGCTCAACAAGTGGCTGCTTCGGGCCATCGTTCTTAGCGCGCCGCTGGCGTTCTTAGGGGTAGAGCTGGGCTGGTTCTATGCCGAAGTCGGTAGACAGCCATGGATTATCCGCGGATACATGCGGGTGGAGGAAGCTGCCACCTCCTCGCCGAATGTGAGGGTTCTCTTTTTCCTTTTCCTCCTTCTGTATATCGTGCTGGGCGTCATGTGTATTTTTGTGCTGCGGCGCTTATTCCGTAACAAGCCGGCAGAAGCCGAGCTTGAAGAACTGTCCAAAGAGAAGCAAATTCATTCCATGGAAAAAGGGTGAGCCGTTATGATCAGTTACGAGTTGATAGGCATTTCCGTGCTTTGGCTGTTTTTGTACGGCTATTTGATCGTGGCCTCCATCGATTACGGCGCCGGATTTTTTGCCTTCTATGCCCGCTTGACGAAGCAGGACCATCTGCTCAATCGTTTGATCTCTCGTTATTTGTCGCCGGTCTGGGAGATCACGAACGTGTTCTTTGTCTTTTTCTTCGTTGGCATCGTCGGGTTCTTTCCCGATACGGCCTATTATTATGGTTCTGCGCTGCTTGTGCCGGGAAGCATCGCCGTCATTTTGCTGGCCATTCGAGGGTCCTTTTACGCATTTGAGAACTATGGCTCCAAAGAAAACATCGTGTATCTGTTTTTATACGGGGCCACGGGATTGCTGATCCCTGCATCGTTGTCGGTGGCACTGACCCTTTCCGAGGGCGGCTTTATCGTGGAGGAAGGCGGGGCCGTTTCTTTAGAGTACTTGTCGCTGATGACAAGCCCGTTGTCGTGGAGCATCGTCGCATTGGCCATTGTATCGGTGCTGTTTATCAGTGGTTCGTTCTTGTCTTATTACGCTTCCCGGGCGGACGACCAGCCTGCGCTCAAGCTGATGCGGACTTATGCCCTGTTCTGGAGCATGCCAACCATCATTGCCGCGCTAACGGCATTCATTTATCTCTCTCGGCATAATGAGCGGCATTTTCAAAACATGATGGACTTATGGTGGCTGCTGGCGCTTTCCGTTGGTTTTTTCATGATATCCGTATGGCTTCTGTACAGCGGGCGGCGCTACGGACTAGCCTTTATTTGCGTGATGCTTCAGTTTTTCTGTGCCTTTTTTGCTTACGGCATCGGACAATATCCGTATATTCTGGATCCGTATATTACCATTCAAAGCGGTGCCACGCACGAGTCGATGGGCGTTGCGCTGGTGATCGCCTTTATCGGCGGACTGTGTCTGCTGATTCCGTCCCTTATCCTGGTCTTCAGGCTATTCTTGTTTGATGCGGATTATGTAAAAAGCAAAAAATAAACCGATGCGTTGTGAAATCACATACAGAGGTCGGCATGAAGGAGGGACGTCATCATGAAGAAAAAAACGGGACTGATCTCCCAGCAAATGTCCGCGCAAAGAAGACCCCTTGTTCTCATGGGTGGCGTGTCGCTTGCGCTCGGTGCCGCCATCGTGGGCCAGGCCGTGCTGCTCGCAGAATCGGTGGAGAAGATATTTGTGCAGCGTGCTTCGTTATCGTCGGTTGCCGTCATTCTTGTTATTCTGCTGGGCGTCATGGCTGCGCGTACGCTGCTGTCGTATGGCAATGGACGAATCGGTTTGCAGATGGCTGCCCGGGCCAAAACGGATATGCGAGCGGCCGTGCTGCGAAAGCTGACCAAGGCTTCCATGCCGATGGCGCTTCGCGGGCAAACAGGCGGAAAGGTGAGCGTGGCGCTGGATGCCGTGGATGAGGCGGACAGTTATTTCAGCCAGTATGTGCCGCGAATGATGGAAGCTGCCATCATTCCTATTCTGATCTTGGCCGTAGTATTTACGCAGCATATGAATTCCGGGTTCATTATGCTGGTTACCGCTCCCTTTATTCCGATATTCATGGTTTTGGTGGGGCTCAAAACGAAGAACAAATCGGAGGAGAAATTCGCGCAGTTGGCTGAATTTTCCGGCACGTTTCTCGACTCTCTGCAAGGACTCGTTTCATTGAAGCTCTTCGGCCGTGCCCGCCATCATCAGCAGGACATCGAACGCAGCAGCCTGGGGTACCGGGATGCGACGATGGACATTTTGCGAATTGCGTTCACCAATACCTTCATGCTGGAATCCATCGTCATGCTGGGCATTGGCATCGTTGCGCTTGAGCTGGCGCTTCAGCTCCTGGTCTTCAAATCGCTTTCCTTCCACACCGCCTTTTTGATCCTGCTGCTGGTACCCGAGTTTTACAGTTTGTTAAAAAACACGGGAACCGCCTTTCACGGGGGCCGCACCAGTATGGGGGCGATCCGTAAGGTGGAAGAGATGCTTGAGGAAACGCAAGATGAAGAAGCGTTAAGCACTCGACGTGAGGGTGCTGATCATAGGGATGGAACAGGCGAGTTAGATTGGACGATTGCGTTGGACAAGCCAGGGACAGCCGGTGGGGGGTTCATTCAAATGCCCCCGTCCATCGAGCTGAGGGATGTCCGGTTTCAGTATGCGCCGGATTCCTTCGAGCTTGCGGTGGGTTCCATATCGTTTGAACCAGGAGAGCATATTGCGATTGTCGGTAAAAGCGGGTCCGGCAAAACAACCTTGCTGCATCTCGTAGCCGGGCTGCTGAAGCCGGTATCAGGTGAAGTGCTGGTGAACGGAAGGGCGCTTAATTCAGACGATGAGGCTTCATGGTTTGATCATGTCAGCTACATTACCCAGCATCCATATATCTTTGCCGGCACGTTTGCCGAGAATATTGCGATTGGCGCGGGCAGGGACGTCTCTAGGACTGACGTCGAGCAGGCGGCGGAAGCTGCCGGACTTGCCGCGGTTGCGGCACAGCTCGAGCATGGCTATGACACCTTCGTCGGCGAAGGGGGCAGGGGGTTGTCAGGCGGCGAGAAGCAGCGGCTTGCGCTGGCGCGCGCTTTTTTGAAGCGGCCTGCCGTCATTTTGTTTGATGAGCCCACGGTGGGATTGGATCTCCACACCGAACGCGTGCTGCAGCTGTCCATTGCCGAGCTTGCAAGCCAAGCGACCATGATTACCGTTGCGCACCGCTTGTATACGATAAAAGATGCCGACAAGATCCTGTTTATGGACAACGGAGCCCTGCTTGGATGCGGGCGCCATGAAGAGCTTCTTGTTCGGCTGCCGCAATACGCCGAAATGGTGGATGCCCATCGGAAAGGGAGGTTCGCATGAATGAGCTGGCTATTCTAACAAAAGCGATGATTGAGGAACGCAAGGATATTGCCATGGCCATCATCGGCGGATTCTTAGCCGGCATCGCAGGTGTATGTCTCTTTTCACTTAGCGGATACCTCATTTCGCAGACGGTTTTTGCCCCGCCGCTCTATACCTTGATCGTGCTGACGTCTCTGGTGAAAATCCTGGGTCTGCTGCGGGCGGGCAGCCGCTATGCAGAACGCTTGTATTCCCATCGGGCGACGTTTTCTCTGCTCAGCCGTTTGCGCACGTCTTTATTTGCCAAGCTTGTTCCGTTAACGCCAGGGATACTGGGCAAGAAGCGGAGCGGTGAGCTGCTCGCGCGGATCGTCGGGGATGTAGAAAGCTTGCAGCATTATTTTTTGCGCGTTGCTTATCCCCCTATCATCGTGGTCATGGTGTTTTTGGCGACGGTGTTGTTTACTTCCGCTTTCTCGATCTGGATTGCCTGTTTGTTTGTGGTTGGGATGCTGGCAACGGCTTTTGTGGTTCCAGCGCTGGTATTGCTTGGACAGAGAAGAATTCATGGTCGCGTTCGCCGGCAGCGGGCGGCATTTTCCACGGAAGTGACCGAACTGCTCTACGGTTTCCGTGATTTAAAAGTATATGGGCAGTTGAAGCAGCGAGAGGAGCTGCTGCAGCATGCCTCGGCAGTTTTATCAGCGGAGCAGCAGGCATCTGCCGTGCACCTGCTGCGAGGGCAATCGCTGCATACTTTTGTGACGTATCTCATTTCTTGGGGCGTGCTCATTCTCGGAGCTTATCTGATCATGGACGGCTCCCTTGCCGGCGTGTTTCTCGCCATGCTGGTCATGGCTTCGCTTACGGTGTTCGAAGAGGCGGCGCCAATGGCCACGCTGCCGGCTTATAAGCAGGACAGCGAGCACGCGGCCAAGCGGCTCGCGGAAATCGTTCATGCTGCCGATGTGATGTCGCCGCAGCCGAGCGGCATGCTATCCGTCAATCAAGCCGTTTCGGTGGAGCTGCGCAGGGTTACGTTCCAATATGAAGATGAATGGCGTCCTGCACTCCAAAACGTATCCCTCCATTTTCCCGCTGGTTCCAAAACGGCCATTGTCGGGCCGAGCGGGTCAGGGAAATCAACGATCGTCGAATTGCTGCTCAAGCTGCGTACCCCGACAAGCGGCGAGATTCGTTTGCATGATGTTTCGATTCAGGAATTGGATGAAGCGAGCATTTGGCAAGCGTCGAATGTAGTGCTTCAGAACAGTCATTTCTTCCGGGGAACCATTCGAGACAACCTGCTGCAGGATGCCGAACATCACGACGACCATAAGTTGTCCGCTATACTGGATAAAGTCCAACTGCCGAATCAATCTCTGGACGCTGCGGTATATGAGAAGGGCGAGAACTTGTCCGACGGAGAAAAGCAACGGCTGGCCTTGGCGCGGGCCATGCTCCGGAAAGGGCGTTTGTGGCTTTTGGACGAACCGACGTCTTCACTGGATAACATCACCGAGCAGCGCGTTTTCAGACAATTGCTGGCGCAAGCGCAGGATGATACGTTTATTCTTATATGCCATCGGCTGACCGGCTTGGAAGAAATGGACCGGATCATGGTCATGGATCAAGGCAGAATCATTGAAGCAGGCACGTATTCGCAGCTGATGGAGCAAAAGGGCTACTTCTATGAAATGAAACAAATTGAGCGGCAAATGATAGGCGAAGCCTGATCTTGCCATTGATGAGCCGGGTGAATTTCTACCTTCGCGTCACCGACATGTAAGGCTAGCAAAGTACAACAACGCAAGATCCCTAAGTAAATTTCAGAAGCACAGCCGATTTTCCTCCGGAGGAAGATCGGCTGTATAACCATAACGGAGATATTGATATCAGACGATTGGTGGAATAGGCGACCGTTTTTTATGAGCGGCTATGTTTTAAGCTATGTTGCCAGCGGCAGTGTGCCAACCGCAGATTAATCAAAAAAGGGCATTGCAAATGGGGAATGAATCATATATTATGGATAACGTAGATCCGTAATTAACTTTTTGTCAGTATGCTGAAACGGGAAGTAATATACTTTTCGTGCGCGACAATTATGGATATGTAATATCCATAATTGAATACCATGCACCATAAACCATAACGGAAAGCGAGAGGGATGTCTTGAACGATTTTTTTAATGAAGCCATATGGGAACAAGCTTGGAAGGAACATGGCGACAGCGTCATCAACAAAATGAAAAAAGCCGGAATCGAACCTGCCCGAGCATTTGATCATAAGGCCCGGACTTTCAATGAGCAATCATTTAATGAAGAAGGGAGAAAAAGGACTTCGCGCATCATGAACTGGCTTGAAGGGCAAGGCGTTCGATTCGATAATGCCTCCGTTCTGGATATCGGGGCCGCTTCGGGCGTGTTTTCGGTTCCGTTTGCGGAGCGCGGGGCTGATGTAACGGCCGTGGAGTCTTCGCAGCCCTTGATCGATCTGCTGAAAGAGAATATAACAAATTTTCCACAGGATCAGGTGAAGATCGTTCCCGAACGTTTTGAAGATATTGACGTACAGGCCAAAGGGTGGAGCCAGGCGTTCGATCTCGTTTTTCTCTCGATGTGCCCGGTCATCGTGGATTGGCAGAGCGTAGAGAAGGTACTGCAATGCGCCCGGGAGTTTTGTTATATCAGTATGCCCGCAGGTTCCACCGAGATCAGCCTGATGAATGAAATCTGGCCGCTCATCACCGATCAGCCTTACCGATCGAAACATATGGAATTTGGGTATTTGCTTCACCTGCTATACCTCAAAGGATATTCCTACGAGTCCCTTGTAACGCGGGAAACGAAAACGACGGAAGTCTCAAGCGAAGCTGCGCTGCAGGAAATCATGAACTGGCTTCGCGGTCATGGTCAAGCCCCAGATGATCAGAAGCGTAAATTGATAACGGATTATTTAGAGCAAGCTTATCCGTCCGGCAACGTCACGATCCGGCAGAGTGGGCGTTACGGCAAGGTATTGGTTCGATTGCAGGATGAAAGCATGTACTCGGGAGAACGGACTTAAGGTATCATCCTGATGAGTATTACGATAACAATCTTTCCCGGCTCAACCAACCGTTCTTGAACCTGCCGGGGATCGGATGATATGGTAGTAGTGCGTGAACCAACGATCCGGGAGAGGCGGGAAGATGTCATGAAAATGAATTTTACACAAGTGAAAACGGTGGAAGAAATCGCAGAGGTTGCCAGACTGGCGGCAGAAATTTGGCGCGAATATTACGTATCCATCATTTCTATGGAGCAGATCGAATATATGATCGGCAAATATCAAGCTGTCCCGGCGATTACGGATCAGATCCGGCATCAGGACTACGAATATTACTTGATCCATTCGGCTGACTCCTCCACCTTCGGTTATATGTCGGTCAGACAAGAAGAGGACAAGCTCTTCCTGAGCAAGTTTTACATTAGCAAGGAGCAACGCGGACGCGGCTATGCCAGTCAAGCGATGGTGTTCCTGGAAGAGCTGTGTAAAGACCGAAGCTTGAGCCATATTTGGCTGACGGTCAATCGACATAATGAATCCAGCATCGCCGTATATGAGAAAAAAGGCTATCGGACCGTGAGGGAACAAATCGCGGATATCGGGAATGGATTCGTGATGGACGATTATATAATGGAAAAGGAAATTTCGGTTTCATAAAGTGCATGGCTTAATATCCATGCTGAAAAAAACGATGCAACCCAAGCCCATTCGCTTGGGTTGCTTTTATAAAGGGGATGGCTAGCCTGATTTTCAAGATAGCAATCCATAAGAAACCCATTCTCGGTTGTTTTGCTATGATTGAAAAAAAGGAGTTGATTGAGGATGACAGTCAAACTTACCCCTTATTTAAATATGGAAGGGAATGCAAGGGAAGCTATCCGCTTCTATTTACAAGCTTTAGATGCCGAAGTCCTTTCCATCATTACTTACGGAGACATGCCGGAAATGCCGAACACATACACGGATGCATTAAATCAGCTTGTCGCACATGCGAAGCTGCGGATTGGCGAAGCTGAACTCATGTTCTCGGATGCACCGACCGGCACCTCGATTCCGAAAGGCAAACAGGTCACCATCTGCATTTCAACGAACAGCGTGGAGACATCCAAACGATTTTTTGAAGCCTTGGAGCAAGAGGGTCAAGTGAATATGCCGTTCGAGGAAGCGCCTTTTAGCCCAGGCTTTGGCGATGTAACCGATAAATTCGGCGTGACCTTCCAGATTTATACTGAGGATTAATGCCTTTTCATGAACTGCGAAACTGACTTTAAGTACTAAACCTAGTCCGTTACCAAGGCTGGGTTTACTGCTTTTTACAGAGTATCGCTTGAGTGGGGAAGACATCCGCCTCTATAACTTTGATATAATGCTGCGAGTGGTTTTACACGGAATGAATGTGAGGTGTTTGCATGGACAACAAATATTTCGACCGCATCAAGGGCGGACTATACGGGGTGGCCGTGGGCGACGCTTTGGGCGGGACGACGGAGTTTATGAGTACGCGGGAGATCGAAGCACAGTACGGTTATTTGACGGAAATCATCGGCGGCGGGGTCTGGAATCTGGAACCGGGAGAAGTGACCGACGATACGATGATGACGCTTTGCGTCGCGGCAGGTATTATCGAGAATCCTGCAGAGCCGATGGAAGCGATCGGGCGTTTCTTTATGGAATGGTATCGATCGCGTCCCAAAGACATCGGGAATATCATCCGTCATGTTTTTCAAACCTACGAAGGGGATTGGCTCGAAGCGGCTTTTGTTGCGCATATGGATATGGGGCAAAGCGGCGGGAATGGATCCCTCATGCGCTGCCTGCCGGCGGCTCTGGCCTATAAGGATCCGGCGGACATGGAACGAGTGACGATTCTGCAGTCGAGGATGACGCATTACGATCCAAGGTGCGCCGATGCCTGCCTCATGTACAACCGAATCGCGTGGCGCCTTTTGCAGGGTGATAACTTAAGGGCTGCCGTCATGGCCGAGGTGGCGGGAAGCGAATACGAACACTTGATTGAAGCCGAGCCCGATTGTCCTGCAAGCGGTTTTGTGGTGCATACCTTCCGCTGGGTACTGCATATTTTGCTCAACACGCCAGATTTTGAAGGAGTCGTACAGAAGGCGGCCAATCTAGGGAATGATTCCGATACGATCGGCGCCATCGCCGGCGGGCTGGCGGGTATTTGCTACGGGTATGAAGGCATACCAGCCCGATATGCGGAAGCGATCCTCATCAAAGAGCGGCTCGACAGGACGGTTTCGCAGCTGTATGCGTTGAAAGCATCATCATAAACCGTGGTTTTTATAGTCTCGGATTATGACATCCATCACGTGCTTCCCCCAAACCGAGGCTTCCGAGCCATGCTCGTTCCAAGCGAAGGTGATGAGTGCTTTCCACAAGGCCCATCCTCGTGCACGATGAACGGTGTTATCATCAAAATTCATGCGGTTTAGGAAAATCCGGCGACTGTCGTCGTCAAAAAAGTTCCATGCCATCACGAGGTCGCTTGAAGGATCGCCGACACCCATCGTCCCGAAGTCGATAACGCCGCACAGCCGGCCATCCTTTACGAGCAGATTGCCTACCGCCACATCGCCGTGCAGCCACATCGGTGCGGATTGATATTTTGTCGTAAGGGAGAGTTCCCAAATTTCCGTTAAAAGCGCTTGATCGTATTCGTCGGAAAGCGTTTCGATGATGGATCTGGTCTCATTGTCGTAGACGGCAAGGTTTCCTCCGCGATGAAAATTTTGGGTGCCCGCCGGCACGCCGCCGCTTGCGTCGATCGCCTCCAGCTCCTTCAAAAATGCAGCGAGGTCTTCGGCAAATTCGTTAACATCCCGAATGTTGGCATCCGTTACGGTTTCGCCTTCAATCCATCGATTGATCGACCATGGAAGAGGATACTCTTCCGTTGGCTCTCCTTTTGCAACCGGAGCCGGAATGGGCAAGGACAAATGGGGTTTGAAGACCGGGAGCCATGTCAGCTCTTTCTCGACAGCCGAAGCGTAGTGTGCTGGACCTCCGTCCTTACGCGAAAGAACTGAGAAGTCGTTCACCCCGAGGAGCCGACGGGCATTGCAGAGAAGGCATTTTGCGCGCCCTTCTTGCTGCTCCTCTAGAACGTATCCAGACATTTACTGGTTTACATCATCGACTGAGTACCGATCTTAGGTTTCGCTATCAATGCGGACTTCCACTCGACCGCGAGGCTCCATCCATCGCTACATTAAGCAGAGTCTTTGCCGAGCTGACGAAGAAAGAGCTGGCCAAACAGTTGTTCGAAGACTTGGTCAATCGCTGCAAGCAAGACGGCATCATCGACGGAAATCATGTTGCGATCGACAGTGCCTCGATTCACGCTTACGAAAAGAAGCAGCCTAAGCGAAAAAGCGAGCAAACGGGCAATGCGAACTGGGGAGCGAAGTTCGACTCCTTCGGTAATAAAGTGACTTGGTTCGGCTATAAGCTCCACTTGGCGGTGGATACGAAAAGCGAACTTCCACTTGCGCTCGAAGTCACGCCAGCGCATGTGAATGATGGAGAAATGGCGCCGAGCCTGATTGAGAAGGTTGCTGTCGATAAACGCACGAGATTCTTCATGCTTGATGCGGGCTATGACCAAATGAAAGTGTACGAAGCGGCTCGAAAGGTGAACGCTCAAGCCATTATTCCTCTCAATCCTCGGGGAGAAAAAGAACCGCCCGCTGGCATGACGACAAACGGAACACCCTGCTGTACGATGGGGTTCGCGATGACTTACTGGGGCGCCGACGGCGATTACTTGAAGTTTCGTTGTCCGCATGCCACAGGCAAAGTAGATTGCCCGTTAGGCATGGCCACTTGCTCAGCGTCCAACTATGGCATGGTCGTCAAAGTCGATACGAAGGACGATCTAAGGCGATATAGTAATCCGCATCGCGATACCAAGCGCTGGAAAGAGCTTTACAATGAACGAACCAGCGTGGAACGGTGCAATTCTCGAATGAAAACGTATTTGTCCGCGGATAGCCTGCATGTCTGGGGCGTTCAAAAAGTCACTACGCAGCAGTATTTGAACGCCATCGTCCTACTCGTATCTGCGCTCTCAACTGCTTCGAGAAGAAAGCAAGCCGCCGCTTAAAAAGTTCAAACTTCAAAAATTCTGGAGGTCTGTCCTTTTTCAGAAAACGCGTGATTTAGAGACGAGACAATGTCTGTTCTTCCTATGATTTATCCAAATTCGGAATTATGCAAAATGCTCAAATAAAAAATAATCAACAAAACATATAAAAGCGTTATAAAATGAGTTATACTGAGGTAAGAATAAGTAAGGAGCCGTGCGGGAACACGACTCCAAAGCACAATAACTGCATAAAGAGCAGTCGGCCACAGGAGTTAGGTCGAGAAATAGACCGTTACCTTAGCGAGGGCGGTCTATTTCTTTTTCATGTAGGTAAGCAATGCCAGAATGAACATGCCGAACATGAACATTAAGGAAAGTGCATCTTTGACCTCCATGGGCATCACCTCCCTTCTGGGAGATTAGCCGACCGCCCTTAAAGCCGTATATTGTACTAGAAAATTATAACATATAAGATATGATGAAATACCATTAAAATACTATAAATAACTAGAATGAATACATAAGAAACAATATATATCTGTAAAACATTTATGAGAATGTAATTACAGATAAGGCAGTAACATCACTAAACCATGCATCTAAGCTCCGCCCCTTGGTTTTTTCATAAGCAAGCACGCTCATAGGCGAAAATTCAGACAACACACGACCAACCTAAGATAAGAGCTATCTAAGGCTGGGTCGCGTCACAGATGCGGGAACGTTATGTGAAATCATCCTAAATACAGAGGAGAATGTGAATGATAATTCGTGAAGCTGAATCCAATGACGCCGAAGCTATTGAAGGACTATATAAAGAGTTGCTTCCAAACAACACAAAAATAAAAGTGTTGGAAGATAGAATAGAAGAAATTAAACAAGATCCTAATAGTTTCTTGTTCATTTGCGAAGTAGACCAAGAGATCGTTGCAACTGCACATCTGCATCTATGTTTAGATGCGTTGATAGAGTCACAACCTTTTGGGGTTGTAGAACGTGTAATTGTATCTGGAAACAGACAAGGTCAAGGTTATGGATCGCTCATTATGAAGCATATTGAAGAGCTGTGTATTTCAAGGGGTTGTGTTAAGGTCTTTTTAACCAGCGGAGCTTCGAGGAAGCAAGCACACGAGTTCTATACAAAGTTAGGTTATGACGGTGATTCGAGTAAAGCCTTTAAGAAGTACTTATAATTTTTGAAAGTTATTCGAAGATGAGGCAGACATCACATAACACCATATTCCCGCAGCGGGCGTTCGCCCCTTGGTCCGCGAAGAGCGAAGGGATTTCACTGCGGAGCGAATTCAGAGATACAGGGAAGCGTTGACGGACAACCCTGCAAACCTAACCGCGCCGTAGCCGGTCCTTCAGCCTTAAGGTTCACGGGTTCGGGAATACAGAAACGCTATCTGAAAGCTAGGCACTAATATTTTATCTGGTGGTGACTGCAATGACGCAAATTGAAGAACATTTTCAAGAGTTCCCTGTTCTTGAAACTGAACGAACAAGATTAAGAAAGATAAGTTACTCGGATCAGGATGATATGTATAGTTATTGTAGATTTCCTATGGTATCGAGATATACCGTTTGGGACACTCATCAGTCACTTGATGATACAAAAGCATTTATTGAATTTGTGTTAAACCGTTATGACACACAGAAAGTAGGACCTTGGGGAATTGAGCACAAACAAGCAAAGAAACTAATTGGTAGTTGTAGTTTTGTGAGTTGGGATAATCGAAATAAAAGGGCAGAGCTTGGTTATGTATTATCAAATGAATATTGGAATCAAGGATACATGTCCGAGGTAATTAGAAGAATTTTAGAGTTTGGATTCAATGAATTAGGGTTAGTTCGAATTGAAGCAAGATGCCATCTGGATAATATCGGATCCGCCAGAGTAATGGAGAAGACTGGAATGCGATTTGAGGGGGTATTGAGAAGGCATATCTGGGCAAAGGGTGCATTTCAGGATGTAAAATTGTATTCAATAATTAAAGACGATTTTGCAAGTGAACTCGAAGAAGGCCCGTCCATCAGATAACAACGCATTCCGGCAATGCGGCTAAAGCCCCCTTGGTCCGCCCGAAGAGGTGAGCAAGGAAGCAGAAATCAGCATGCCACTTCTGCGAACCTGAGTGGCATGCTACCCAGCGCTACGGGCCTTAAGGTTCTGGTTGTTGTGAACGCAAGAACGTTATATGAACCGCCGAAACCTGATAAAAACCAAAGAGTGAGGGAATCATCATGCCCAATGTGTCTGTCAGATACATTCATAGGAATGAATTAGATCAACTACTTTTGCTATATAAGCATTTAAATGCAGATGATCCAGAACTGAATATATACGAAATACAAGATCATTGGCGAGAGATAATGAATGACAAGCTGATGAAGATTATTGTTGTAGAGCATGAGGGGAAGCTTGTCTCTTCATGCGTTTTAGTTCTTATTAGGAATTTAACTAGGGGCGCAAGACCATATGGCTTGATTGAGAATGTTGTTACACATTCTGATTATAGAAAGAACGGTTACGGGAAATTAGTACTTCAAAAAGCAGTCGAAACCGCTAGGGAGAATGATTGTTACAAAGTGATGTTAATGACGAGTTCTAGAATGGAAGGAACCCATAGCTTTTATGAGAGCTGCGGATTCACTAAAGGGGATAAGACAGGATTTATAATTAAGATGTAATGAGGTAAAAAGATGCGCCGGCATCATATATCATATCCACGCTTCGGAGCCTGACGGCTCCTCGGTCTGCGAGATGAGATTGGCAGGGGAGAGAATTCGGCGGACCCATCTGCGAGGCTAACTGCGCTCCGCTCAGCCGGTTTGGTTGGAGGCTACGCCTCTCCAGATGCGCACTTTAAGCCTCTCGACGTCGTGAATACAAGAACGTTATACGACAGAACAGAGAGATGATAATGATAATAGTTAGATTAATAGTAAAAAATGCATTAACCAGAACAACAGAGCGAAAGGACGCTATCCCTTATGAAATTATCAACGAACGAGCATTCGACTCACGACATTCGACTTGCCCGCTATGCCGCCGTGTCCACTGCCTTATGTCTGGTAAGTGATGAACAGCTTAGCAAGCGAGTGGAAAAAGCTACGGTTCTATATACTGGTATTGGCGGTACAACGGCTTTCTTACAAATTGATGATACACCCGTATTCGTGAAAATGGTTCCGCTTACGGAACTTGAAAGCCACTCCGAAAATTATATGTCTACCAGAAACGCGTTCAATCTTCCTCCGTATTGCCACTATGGGATAGGTTCACCAGGTGCTGGAGTGTGGCGTGAGGTCGCTGCCCATACCATGACCACCAACTGGGTTCTGGCGAGACAGTGTGAGAACTTTCCCCTAATGTATCACTGGCGGGTGTTAAAAAGCCCAGAACGGCGTAATCCAATCTCGGAGGAACTGAGCGATGTTTCCAAAATGGTTGAGTTTTGGGGTACTTCAAAAATACGGGATCGTATTGAGGCCCTTGAGCAATCCAACTACAATGTTGTACTGTTCTGTGAGTACGTACCTTACAACCTGCATAACTGGCTTACCGAACAGGTCGCTATGGGTGAGAATGCAGCCAATTCAGCGTTTGCCTTGTTGGACTCAAACTTGCTGTCAACGGTCTCCTTTATGAATGCGAACGGATTACTACATTTCGACGTTCACTTTAACAATGTTTTAACCGACGGACACCGTGTGTATATTTCGGACTTCGGACTTGCGACGTCTTCTCGATTTGAACTGTCAGATTCCGAATTGGAGTTTTTTGAATTGAACAAGACTCATGATGGATGTTATGTGGCAACACAAATAGTGAACTGGCTTGTAGCAGCATTGACGGGTAGGATGAACCGTTCTGAACGAATCGAATTCATACGTCGTTGTGCTGAGGGTAAGGAATTCCTAGAAGTGATGGATTCGGCAGCGGAGATTATAATGCGGTACGCTCCTATAGCTGTAGTGATCAATGATTTTTACACCAATCTCGTTTCGAATAACAGAAATACATCGTTTCCCGTTGAGGAGATTGAACGGGTCTGTATGAAAACTGGGTTCCAGCTGCCCTTCTCGAATCCCAGGCTGGTCTAGTCTACTTTAGATTTCCAAATGTTATATCATGATTGGAGCTGAATTTTTGATGTTGCCTTCCCTAGAAAAAGAGCTATCTAAGGGAGATGGACGTCGTCGTAATACAGGAACGTAGGTGAAATCCGCCAAGAGCTTAAAACATTTATAGTTAGGAGATTCTATGAAGCGAACAATTATGATTAGCGATATTCATGGATGTATCGATCATTTAAATCAGATGTTGCATAGTATCAAATTTAATTCGATTGATGATCAGTTGATTTTGCTTGGTGATTATGTAGATAGAGGGCCTAATAGTAAAGCAGTAGTTGATAAAGTAATCGAATTAGTAAGTATGCATAATGCCATTGCTTTACGAGGCAATCATGACCAACGATTGGTTGATTTGATAAATAATGATAGCGCATTGATTCGATCTAAATTTATTGAACATGGGGGAATACAAACCCTCCAAAGTTATTGTGATATTAATAACATGAATAACGAAATCTCTGATGAGATATTGAACCAGGCGAAGGATACAATTAAGACTTTTTTTGGTCACCACATAGACTTTTTAAGTGAATTACCTTTATTTCAAGAAGATCATGATCACATATATGTTCATGCGGGATTGAATCCCAATTTTATAGATTGGAAGAACCAGCCAGAATATGATTTTATGTATATTAAGGATGAATTCATTCAACACGCTTTTGAGGATCTAAACAAAAGAGTTATTTTTGGACATACAAGAACTATTGATATTCATGGCACATCAGATATTTGGTTTAGTAAAGACAAGATAGGAATTGATGGCGGATGTGCATATGGATTGCAGTTGAATTGTTTAATTTTTCAAGAAGGATCGTATAAAACGGAACAGATAAAGAACTTTTGAATGTTAATCCAGGAAGCGGGGGACATCACCTAACATCATATCCACGCATCAAGCCTGACAGCTCCTCGGTCCGCGAGAAGCGATTGGCAGGGAAGTAAATTCAGCGGACACATCCGCACCGACTAACCGCATCGCGGCCGCTCCCGTTGGTCGGTTGGACAACGTGGATAAGGGAACGTTCAGGGAGGGTTATATGAAGACCATTATTTATATGGTTAGGCATGCCGAGTCACCATATACTGAAGGAAATGAAAGAACCAGGGGGCTTACCCTAGAGGGAAAGATGAACGCAGAAAAAATAACAGAAATATTAAAGGATGAAGGAATAAACATTATTACATCAAGTCCTTATGCTCGAGCAATTCTAACATTGGAGGGGTTGGCCAAAGAGTTAGAATTAGATATTCAGATATTTGAGGATCTTAGGGAAAGGCACTTTTCAGACTATGTTATTACTAATGAAGAATTTATGCCCGCAATGAAGAAGATGTTTGATGACCCTTCCTATGCATTGCCAGGAGGAGAGTCTAATACTGTTTGCCAGAATCGATCAGTTGTAGTGTTGAAAAATATCTTAGAAGAACACAAGGGAAAGAAAATTGCTATTGGAACACACGGGAATGTAATGACATTGATGATGAATCATTTTAATCCGAATTACGGATTGGATTTCATGAATCAAACAAAGAAACCAGACATCTATAAATTAAAATTTAAAGACCTGGTATTAGAAGAAGTAACAAGACTTTGGAAAGAATAGATTAATTTGTGGATCGATCGAATAGAACTTTGGGCATCACGTAACACCGTATTCACGGTGGTGCACCCTTGCGGCTCCTTAATCTGCCCGAAGGCATTTCGGAGAAGTTAAGTCAGGCAGATAACCCTGCGAGGCTATGTTCGTTGAACCGGTCGTTGTTCCCCATAAGCCACTCGGGTTCATAGATACATTAACGTTATATGACATACCCGAAAACCAAATTTCACTTTTTCCTATAAATAAATTTGTACACATAAGGAGATATAGCAATGGAAAAAAACAATTTACTAAGAATGGACAATGTCGGCATCGTTGTAGAATCCCTTGATGACGCAATTTCTTTCTTCGAGGAGATTGGCTTGAAGCTCGAAGGGCGAGCCACGGTCGAAGGTGAATGGGCTGGTCGCGTAACCGGACTGGGTTCACAGTGCGTAGAGATTGCTATGATGGTTACCCCAGACGGCCACAGCCGAATTGAGCTTTCCCGATTTCTCACCCCACCTACTATATCAGATCACCGGACTTCTCCTGTAAACGCCCTCGGTTATCTAATTGAAACGAATGATGGTCTTATTAAAACTTTAACCGTTATCTGAAAGACATGTGAAACTTAAAAAACATAAAAAAGGAAGATCATATGAAACGAATAGACGTTGCGTATTCTTTGATTACAGATAAAGACAAAACAAAAATCCTCATGGTGAAGAATCATAAAAACGGTACTTGGTCATTACCAGGTGGAGGCGTTGATGAAAGCGAGACCTTAGATGCGGCTGCAATCCGCGAAGCAAAGGAAGAAACGGGATTTGATATTAAAGTCCACGGTGTAGTGGCTATCAATGAGGCAATATTAACAAAACATGATGAACACGTAGTGTTTATTACTTTTAGAGCTGAAATAATAGGCGGGCAACAAGAGATAACTAGACCATCCGAAATTAGTCATGTTGAATGGGTAGATATTGATAGAGCAGATGAATTTATGCCTTATTATCAAGAAGGATTAAAAAATATTGTAAAAAACGAGATTGAAATCAAGTATTTTAATGAAGGAAAAGTTTGAAGGAATTGTAAAGTAAGTTGAGGAGGACAAGTCCTTCAAATAAAACACCATATTTACGCATTGAACCGTTCGTTTCTCGGTCTGGTATGAGGGATTTCAGGGGAGCGGGATCAACCTGACAACCCTGCACTGGCTAAGTCCGTCGGACCCGGGGTATTCGCCCCTTAAGCCAGTGAGGGTTCGTGAATATAAAGAAGTTATCGGAAATCAGCGCAAACCACAATTCCTCAATCATATGGTGGTGAGACTTTTGATAAGTAAGTTCAAAATCGAAGATGAACAGCTTATTTTATTCATACAAAAAAACTACGGAATTCTTATTAAGGATATTGAATTTATTCCGGTCGGGGATTCAGCGTATTCCTATAAAGTAAATTGTATTGACGAACAACAATATTACTTGAAGTTATTTGATCATCATAATGATAGACAAAGAGAGGGAATACGACGACTACATTATTACCTACCTTTGACTTGGGATCTTTATCATCAAGGGTTGTTTATAAACATGACTCATCCAATAAAGAATTGCTTTGGGAGTTTATTTACTAAATTACAAGACATCACTATAGTTTTATTTAATTTTATAGTTGGAGAGACCTTGACTGAGGCATATCCTTTCTCAGATGAGATTCTTGTAGGAATTGCAAAGTCCGTGGCTACATTAGAACAGATTACTCCGCACGTGAATCAGAATTTATTACCAAAGGAATCATTTGATATCACTTTCGAATCTGATCTTTTGAGATGTATTTCGATCCTTGAGAAATCAAATCTAAACAATGACTTAAATCAATCACTACGAAAGCTTGTTTTATTAAAGAAAGAACAAATTCTCTTTTTCATGAACTTAGTTAGAGAAATTCGGAATTCAGTTCATATCAATGCTAGCCAACTTGTTTTGTGTCACGGTGATATGTGGGGTGGAAATATCATATATCACAATAATCAGTTGTTCTTTTTAGACTGGGAATCGGTGATCATAGCACCACCTGAGTATAATTTGTTTGGCTATATTGGTTCGAGTTTCGACATCTTTATATCTTCCTATAGTAAACAGTTGGATCGAAAAATTCAGATTAATCTGGACTTGATTCGCTTTTACTCTTATCGTGCACATCTTCGTAATCTATCTAACTGGGTTATGAATATTCTATTTAGGAATAAAGATGAGTCTCAAAGTATCAATGACTTAGAAATGATTCGAAACCACTGTTTAAATCGATTTGATCAAATTGAACCCAATATAAGAAATATTAGAAGAGACATAATAAGTTGAATACTTATTCGAAGAAGGCGCTGACATCTTAATAACAATGTGTTCACTCATCGGGGCAAACGCCCCTCGGTCCAGGCGGGAAGTCGGAGAAGTAATTGCCGGCTAAATTCGCACCACCTAACCGCATCACTGCGCGGCCTTTCGGGCCTTATGGTGGTGGAGTTCGTGAACACACCAACTTTATTAGCCATGGGGGAGAATGCGATTATAACCAATCTAAAGAATAGAAGAACACTTATTGTCATCATACTCGTTATAGGGGCTGTATATTTTGTTCTAGGTGATATGAATGGTTTCATGAGTAAGTCAAACTTAAATAAAGAAATTCAGGTAAAACAAATCTCCAGCACGGAGATGTCCAAAGCACGATACACCAGAAAAGGATCAGGTGCATATATCGATTGGATAGACGTTGAATTAAATCAGGATGAAATTAATAATATTGTAAATTGGATTAATTCTGTACCTGATTCAGATCGTATTGCGTTGAAACAAATACCAGCAAACACCAGCATTAGTGCAGGGATTGTTTTTAAATTAAAGACCGGAAAAGAAATAAGAATCCAATATGATCTTGAAAAGATTTATATAACAAGAACAGATATATGGACTAGGCAATTGATTTATACAATCGATCAAGAAAACTTAAGGGATTTCTTTGATCAACAACTTAAAGGGTTTTATTTTGGAGAAGACAAGGTAAATAAATCTTGAAGGTGATCCAGGAAGCCCATCCCACATCATAGGCGTTGACATGAACCGTGATGAAGCGACTGAGGAATTGAAGCGCAGTCTTTTAAAATCGATCGAAGCACAGAATTGATGAAAGGTCCGGCCATTAAGAATGTGGCCGGACCTTCGTCGTTGTTTTGACACTTTGGAATCTGGAGGCTTAACTCGGTTCAATATGAACATGGACGTCATAAACGCCATGCGTTTCTTTTAATTCATGCTCCACCTGGTCGGAAATATCATGGGCAACCCGAATGTCCAGATTGGATCTGACCAGAATGACGATGTCGACAACCGTGTTGCTGCCGTAATTTCTTGCCCGAATGTCTTTGACTCCTTTGACGCCAACCACTTGTTTCACGGTTTCTTTGTAGCCTTTGATAATGTTCTCATCGAATCCGTCGGTTAAATGATGAGAGGCATCGCGGAATATATCCCAGGCGGTTTTGCATATCAGAAAACCTACCACTATGGCCGTCAGCGGGTCGAGCCAGGGAAGTTGAAATTGGGCGCCTATGATGCCGACAACCGTGCCGATGCTGACCCAAGCGTCCGAGAGGTTATCCTTCGCGGCCGCCATTACGGCTTGGCTGTTGATTTGGCTGGCAAGACGCTTGTTATAGCGGTAAACACAGTACATGACAATTGCACAGCCGATCCCGGTCCAGGCGGATATGAGATCAGGCGATTCGTGGGTACCTTCAAACATGGAAGATGCGGCCCCGAACAATACCTGGATCCCGACGGCCATCATGATGAAAGAGGCGATCAAGGATGCTACCGTCTCCGCTTTCCAGTGTCCGTAAGGATGATCCCGGTCCGCAGGTTTTTGCGATAATCGTAGTCCGATCAATACGGCAATGGATGCCACGATGTCGGTAGCATTATTTAATCCGTCGGCACGCAGAGCTTCGGAGTTCGCCGAGTAACCTATCAATAGCTTGATTGCAGATAGACAAATATAAGCAATGATGCTGATGATCGCACCTTTTTCACCCAATTTTAAATCCTTGTAACGTTGTTCTTCCACGTCTGGCCGACTCCTTCCGCACACCCTTAAAAATAGTACCTGACTATAATACCAATCCACGCATGGGTGGGTCTAGAGCAACGTTTTTTCCTGTCGCTTAATATGTGACAAGGGGCTAAAAATGTTGCGCCGGACTAAGAAAGATAGATTCCGGTAAAACGCAAAAAATGCCGGCGATGCGCCGGCCGTTATTTGTTGTATATATCAACCGTAGATAGGCAGCCACAATCGAATATCCGCCTATCGTAGGCTATCGATTGTTTCTCCGAGATTTGCGGCGGAGGATGCTTATTGTGAGCATGATGGAAAGAATCCCGATTATGGCATGCATAGGCCTCTTGCCTCCTGAAGGTTCATGATGGAACATCGGTTATGCATCCATATTATTCACGATGAAAGCTTCGTGCTTGGGTTGTTATGCAGGGCAGGCCGCAGAATCGAGAGAAAGAGTTACGCATTCCGCTATGGCGAACATAATCCATATGCTACGGCGTTCGGTTCGTTTTCCTCGCTTTTGCCGTTGATTGACGGGGAACCAGAACCGTGGGCAGCTTGATCTGCTGGTATTCGCTGCTTCGATTCTCTATTTGCTCCATAATCAGCCTGCCGGCTTCACGGCCGAGCTCGAGCTCCTGCTGGACGACGGCCGTAGGAGGAACGATGCAGAAATCCGGATACTCCACATCGTCGAAGAAGACGACCGACAGATCCTCCGGCACGGAGATGCCGAGCTGCAGAGCCGCTTGAATGACATGCGGGCTGAAATTAGAGGACAAGAGAGCCGTCATCTGCGGATTTGCCTTCAAAAACTGCTGGATCATGGCGATCACCTCATCGTCACTGCTGGTCATCGTCAGCTTGGTCATCTGCATGCCGCGATCAATGAGAATGTGGCGGTCCTCAAGTGCTTTTTCGTAGCCGTGCAATCGGTCCTCAATGCTTGATGTTCCTTCGGCAAGCGTGGAGATAAACCCGATTTGGCTATGACCGAGCTCATGCAGATGGTTGACGGCTTGCATGGCCGCCGCATAGTTATCCGAGCTGATCGAATTGGTGTCCACTCCCTTTAGCTCGCGGTCAAGCAGGACAAGGGGGAAGCGGTTCAGCGTAAGCGACAGGATTTCGTTGTTGTAGTGCTCACCTTCCACGGGATAAATGATGAGTCCTTTGACTCCGGCCTGCTTCATTTCCTGGATCCTCAGAATTTCATGTTCCTGGGAGTCGTTGGTTTTCGCGAATAAGAGCTGATATCCGTTCCCGGACAGGCTATCTTCAATTCCGCTCAGCAGATTAGCGGTGAACCGGTTGTCCAGACGGGGCAGGAGAAAACCGATAGCGGGCACCGTGTGAGCTGCTTTTTCCTCTGTTGAGATATTGGATATATCCTCCGGACGGTGGTCGGACACAAAGGTGCCCTTACCCTGCAGTCTGTAGACTACTCCTTTATCCACCAGTGTCGTCAGCGCATTCTTCACCGTAATTCGACTGACGCCGAATTGTTCCGCCAACTCATTCTCGGAAGGTATGCGGCTCCGCGGCTTCCAATTTTCGTTCCGAATTTGTTCAATGATAAACGTTTCGATTTTCTTGTACATGGGCGTGAATTTTTTTACCATGGCATTTATCTCCAATCGCTAATAGATCCGTTTTAAATATATTATATAAATACAACATATACAAGTGTTGTTTATTTATATCAAGTTATTATGAGTACAAGAAAAATGATCAATTCTTATTTATGGCTGATAAACCCATATTGTCTTATTTTAAAAGAAAATGTCGGGTTCGTTTCGATCTTTAGTTGTATCAAAAAATAAACATTTACATCAAAAAATATGTTGTTTATATTGTTATTAAAGTTATTGGATGAAGCGTTTCCAATACGACGTATTCATCTCATATGAACCGCAGGATGGTGTAAGTTCCTTGAGATCAAAAGGAGGTGCAGCAGCTTTTATCCCCATATGGCAAGTCATAATGGAATCGTAACGGAAGAACATTCAAAATCGAAGATAAGGGTGGTTGCGGAAAATGAAAACCAGAGCAGGAATGATGATGACGCTGTTGACTGTTTTTTCACTAATTGTAAGCGCTTGCGGAGGAGGGCAATCTGGCGGAACTGAATCTGACGCCAATAAGGAACTGACGATGTGGACCTGGAAGGTGGCTTATACGCCGGGAATCGAGGCAGCCGCGAAGCTGTACGAGGAGAAAACGGGCGTCAAAGTCAAAGTGGAGACCTTCACGCCGGACGATACGTACCGCCAGAAATTTCAGGCTGCCGCTAACTCCAAGAATCTGCCGGATATCGTGAATTGGTGGGCAACTGCCGGCGATTCAATCGAGAACTCCGTGATGGAGCTCTCGGGAGAGGTTGGCGACGATATCTTGAGCACTTACTACAGTGCAGCCATGGATCCGATTATCGTCACGCAGAGTCAGGTTGATTCCTGGCAGGCAGACAAGAACGCCACAACGATTCAAAAGTCGCTGAAGGCCGGCCAGTTCTACGGGCTCCCCTTGGATATCGGCGGATTCTTTACCTTCTACGGGAACAAAAAGCTGATCGAAGAAGCGGGTCTGACCGCGGAAGCGCCAAAAACCTGGGAGGAATTCGTCTCGATGATGGAGACGATCAAAGAGAAGACGGGAACGCCCGGATTGGTGTTTGGAGCCAAGCTTCCTGATTTGTGGGAGAACTGGGCCGGATCGGCTTTGTCCATCATGCTGAATGAACCGCAAGGTTATATCGACCTGCTCGAACGGAAGTCCAAATTGAGCGATCCGGCGAATCTGCCGGTGGTGAAAGCGATGGAAACGTTAGCCAATAAAGATCTGTTAATGCCGGGCATTCTTTCGACGGATATCGATGGTGCCGATCAGGCATTTGCTGCAGGCAAAGCTGCTTTTGATCTGGGGGGTTCCTTCACGATGTCGACGCTGCTGGCCATGGGAATGAATCCGGAGGATATCATTACGTTCCCGGTGCCGCCGCTGGAAGGATCGAAGATTACGAGCTGGACGACGGATCCGTTTACTTTGACGATGCTGTCCGTGAACAAGGATTCCAAGAACAAGGATCAAGCGCTCGACTTCATTAAATTCTTGACCGCCGATCCGGATGCGGCCGTTGCGTTTGCTAATGCGGCGTATACCGTACCGGCACTGAACCTGGGTGACCGTGCGCAGGACCTGGACCCGAACCTGAAGTCGATATCGGAAGCGTTCGCAGCGGAGCCTGGCCCGTACAGCCAAGCGTCCCCAGCGATCAATACGTATCGCGGCAAGCATAAAGAGTGGGAAGTGTACGCCCAATCGATGCAATCCATGATCGAGAAGAAAATGACGGCCGAAGAAGTGGCCAAAACATTCGACGACACGATGGAAAGTCTGAAAGCCAGCGGCAACTAAGCCGCATACCGAGCGATCGGCCGGACCCGCCCCGGGTTCAGCCGATCGCTAAATTGAGAAGCCAAAGGTGATGGATCATGATAAAGAGTCGAAATAAGTGGGTGCCTTATCTTTTTTTACTGCCTGGCGTACTTCTGTTTCTTTCCATCGGCATATACTCGGTCGGATTCTCGATCATGCTCAGTTTTTATAACTGGTCAGGAATTGATTTTTCAACGGCGCGGTTCGAAGGGCTCGCGAATTTCCGTCAGTTCCTGCTTGGCGATGATCCGATCGTAACCCGAAATTTCTATAACGCGGTACTCCATAATCTGGTGATTGCCGTTTCCCAGGTCGTGGTCGTCGTACCGATCGCGCTTGTACTGGCCTTTGTGCTGCAGAACACAAAGGCGGCGTCCTGGTACCGTACAATCTACTTCCTGCCGATGATAGCATCCGGCGTAGCGATTTTTTATGTATGGAAAGGATTATTTGAGCCAACCGGAGCATTTAATTCGCTGTTCCTGTGGCTGGGGCTGGATTTCCTGGCGGTGCCCGGGGGGATGCTCGGAAGTTCATCGACCTCCTTGCTTGGCATTATTCTAACATCCATATGGGGCGGCCTGCCGGGAACGCTCATTCTGTATTACGCGGGCCTGACGTCCATCGATCCCACTCTTTACGAAGCCGCAAGCGTAGACGGCGCCAAAAAATCCACGATGATCATGAAAATCACATGGCCGCTGCTGAAGCCCATCACGCTCATCGCCGTCATCCAGATGGTGAACGGTGCCTTCCAGGCCTTCGAGAATGTGTTCATCATGACGGGCGGCGGACCGGCGGGCAGCTCGGAGGTTATCGGCACCCTGGTATATCGAACAGCCTTCCTGAACAATGACTACGGTCTGGCCAGCGCGATTGGATGGATATCTTTTCTGATTACCGGCGTTATCGCCATTTTCAGCATCCGTTCATTCCAGGCGGACATCTAAAGGAGGATCACATGGTCAAACTTATTAAACACGTCGTTCTCGTCCTGTACGGATTGACCTGCCTGTATCCTTTTGTATGGATGATCGGCACATCGCTGAAAACATCGCAGGATGCGCTAGCCAATCCGCAAAGCCCGTTTCCACAGGCCGCACCGGCTTGGTCCACGTTCGGAGAGGTATGGAACAAGCTGAATTTCTATCAATTTTTTGTCAACAGCGTGATCGTAAGTGCAGTCGTCATTGTGGGCGTCATCCTTATCTACACCATGATGGCATTTTCATTTGCGAAGTTTATTTATAGAGGCAAAAAATTCATCTATTACATGTTTATCGCACTCTTGCTTGTTCCGGGCGTTACAACGCTTATTCCGCTCTATATCAACATGACAAATCTGGGGCTGCAAAATACGTACGTTGGCATGATCCTGCCCATGATCAACGGCGCCGCGCCGTTCGCCATTTTCTTGTTCACCAGCTATTTCCGCACGATTTCGCATGAGCTCTACGAAAGTGCCGTGCTGGACGGCTGCGACAATTTCAAAATCTACTACAGGATCTACCTACAGCTTGCACTGCCTGCGATCGGGACGATTGCCATCCTGAATTTCATCGGAAGCTGGAACAATATCCTGTGGCCGATGATCATCGTGGACAGCCGGGATATGTTCACCTTGCCTATGGGACTGATGTACCTGGATTCTTCCTCCTTCAAGAAATGGAATGAATTGATGGCAGGCGCGTTGATTACGGTCATTCCGATTCTGGTCGCGTTCCCGTTCATGCAGAAGATGTACGTCAAGGGGATGACGGTCGGCTCGGTCAAAATGTAATCCCGCTTGAACTCGTTATCATCGATAACGAATCAACCTGAACTAAACCTTACAAGATTGGGATGAACTGGATGACTACAAAAACAGCGCACGTTATCGCGCATTCGCATTGGGATAGAGAGTGGTATCTGCCATATGAGAAGCACCGGCTGAGACTGGTTCGGCTGATGGAGGATGTCATCGAGACGTTTGAAAAGGACCCGGCATTCACAAGCTTTCACCTGGATGGCCAATATATCGTGCTGGAGGATTACTTGGAAATCATGCCGCACAGGGCGGACCAGGTCCGATCGTTGGTCGAACAGGGCAAGCTGATCGTGGGCCCTTGGTACATCCTTCAGGATGAATTCCTGGTCAGCAGCGAAGCCAACGCGCGCAACCTGTTGATCGGCATCAACGCGTCAAGGAAAATTGGCGGTTACCCGAAGATCGGTTATTTCCCGGATTCCTTCGGCAACATGGGGCAGGCGCCGCAGCTGATCCGTCAGGCGGGCATCGAAGCAGCCGTGTATGGGCGCGGCGTGAAGCCCGTTGGATTTAATAACGAAATACAGTCAGGCAGCGGACACGGGCATACCTCCCAATACTCGGAGATGTTATGGGAATCGCCCGACGGTTCCAGGGTGCTGGCGATCCTGTTCGCCAATTGGTACAACAACGGGATGGAGATTCCAGTGGAGCCTGATGAGGCAAAAGCATACTGGTCTCGGAAGCTTGCCGAAGCCGAAGAATTCGCTTCAAGCCCGGAGCTGCTATTCATGAACGGCTGCGACCATCAGCCGCTGCAGAAGGATCTGACGGTGGCTTTGCAAACGGCCGGCAGCATAGTGCCCGACGTGACGTTCCGCCACTCCAGCTTTCCGGAATATGTCGCGGCTTTGCGCAGTGCAAGCCCGGAGTCGCTGGACGTCATCCGCGGCGAGCTTCGAAGCCAATGGACCGACGGTTGGATGACGCTGGTGAATACGGCGTCCAGCCGTGTATATATCAAGCAGCAAAATGCGAAAACCCAAACGCTGCTGGAGAAAGTGGCCGAACCGCTGGGGGTTATGGCATCGCTGGCCGGTGCGGCGTATCCGCGGCATGAGCTGCTGTATGCCTGGAAGACGCTGCTTCAGAATCATCCGCATGACAGCATCTGCGGCTGCAGCATCGACGAAGTGCACCGGGAGATGTTGACGCGGTTTGCCAAATCGCAGCAGGTTGCCGAATCGGTTGCGACGCAGAGTGCCGCCTGGGTAGCGGAATCGGTAAATACCTCCGGCTTCGATCCGGAAGCCGCCCGCCCATTCGTCGTGTTCAACAGCTCGGGGCACGGCCGATCAGGAATTGCTAGGGCGACAGTGGATGTGGAGCGTCGATATTTTGATCACCAGGCGCCGCATTTGAAGTATCAGGAGTTCAAACAACAATGGGAGGCATTTAATCCGAAAGAATGGGTTGTAACCGACAGTGATGGCCATCAGGTGGAAGCCGTGATTACGCCGATCGGACCGGTCTTTGGTTATGATCTCCCGGATGACCGGTTCCGTCAGCCCTACTGGGCTTATCAAGTGGAAGTGGAGCTTTACGTTCAAGACATTCCAGGGATCGGCTACCGCACGTTCGCCTTGGTCCCCAAGGAAATCCTAAGTGTGAAGTCGTGGGAAGCATCCGTATCCTCCGAGTTGGTTGCAGGCGATCATGTCATGGAAAACCGGTTCCTTCGCGTCGAGATTGCCAGAGACGGATCGTTTGCGTTATTGGATAAAGTAAACGGCCGCTTATATGATGGCTTGGGTCTTTACGAGGATACCGGCGATATCGGGAATGAATACATGTACAGACAGCCGGATGATGAAGTAGCACTGACTACTCAAGGGCTCCCTGCGGACATTAAGCTTGTGCATCATACAAGGCTGAGAGCGGTATACCGAATCGAGCACGCCTGGAAGCTTCCGACCCGTGCGGATGACCTGCTGGATGAAGAGATTCGGTCCATGGTGCCGTTCCGGTACCGTCAATCCCGGCGGGTGAGCGAGATGGCGGAGGTTCGGATTGTAACCGAGCTGACCCTTGAGAAGGACAGCCGTAGGGTCGGCATCAAGAGTTACATCGACAATACGGTGCGGGATCATCGCATCCGAATGCTGTTCAGAACCGGTCTTGAGGCGGACCATGTTACGGTTGACTCCATCTATGAGCTGGCGCAGCGTCCGATTCAACCGGAGGCGGAATGGAGCAATCCGAGCAATGCCCAGCATCAGAATGCCTTTGTTAGCATTAGCAATGGCCGTGAGGGACTTACGATAGCAAATAAAGGCCTGAACGAGTATGAAGTGCTTGCCGAAGGGAATACACTTGCGGTTACCTTGCTGCGCGGAGTTCGGGAGCTGGGGGATTGGGGCGTATTCGCGACGCCTGAAGCGCAGTGCCTGGGGCAGCACACCCTGGAGATGGAACTGATCGCGCATGATCTGGACGTTATCCGTTCCCGTGCTTATATGCAGGCGTATCAATTCCCGGTTCCATGGACGGTGCAGCAGACCGGCGTGCATGGAGGAACGCTGCCTGCTTCTCAGGAGTTTTTGCAATGGGAGGGCGAAGGTCTTGCCTTCAGTGCGCTGAAACAGGGCGAAGAGAAGCATGATCTGATGTTCCGGGTTTTCAATGTGTCTTCGGAAGCTGCAACGATGAAGGTGAAACCTTCGTTTCAGGTTGAACAAGTTTATGAAAGCACGATTATTGAAGAAGTGGGAGAAACCTTGAGTCCGGACGAGGATGAACGTTATGCGTTGAAGGTCGGCCCGGCAACAATTCAGACCCTTGGCATGCAAACGCCGGCTCGATGATCCACGCAGATCTCTTTGAATAGAAGGAGGGGAAGGACATGGCTAACATTTCAGGCATTCAATGTATTCGTACCCGGCATGACGGAAGCTGGGTCATTGTCAAAGTGCTGACGGACCAGGACGGCCTGTACGGGATCGGCTCTGCCAGCGATATATACCAGCCCGGAGCGATTGTCAGCGTCATCGAAGAATTGCTGAAGCCGCTTCTGATCGGACGGGACGCGAGCCAGATCGAGGACATCTGGCAAACGATGTATACCAGCGGGTATTGGCGCAACGGTTCGACGCTTCATACGGCGATGGGCGGCATAGATATGGCATTATGGGACATTAAGGGCAAGGAGGCGGGGCTTCCGGTGTATCAGCTGCTCGGCGGCGCCGTCCGTTCTGCCGTGCCTTGTTATGCGCATGCCAACGGTTCCACCTATGAGCAGCTGGAAGAAGAGGTGATGGCTTATCAAGAGCAAGGCTATGGCGTCATCCGCTGCCAGCTTGGCGGATACGGCGGCGGCGGTTTTGTATCCTCTCGGCTGCCGTCAACGATTTTTCCGCCTGCGAATCGATTTGATGAAGCCAGTTACATTACGGCCATTCCGGCTATGTTTGAAAAGCTTCGCGTTCGATTCGGCATGAATCTGTCTTTCACGCATGACGTGCACGAGCATTTGACGCCCTCGGGAGCGGTTGCCCTATCCAAGGAGCTTGATCCATACCGCTTGTTCTTCTTGGAGGATCTGCTTCCGGCGGAGCATACGGACTGGTATCGCAGCGTGAGGCTGAACAGCACGACCCCGCAAGCCGTGGGCGAGCTGTTCGTGCATCCTCGGGAATGGCTGCCATTGGTCAAAGAGCGCTTGATTGACTTCGTAAGGATGCGTGTCTCCAAGGCCGGAGGGATTACGCCATGCCGCAAAATCGCCGTCGTCTGCGAAGCATTCGGCGTCCGTACCGCATGGCAGGAAGGCGGGGAGAATGATCCGGTGAATCAAGCGGCCGCCGCCCATTTGGACATGGCCATCATGAGTTTCGGCGTGCAGGAGAGCAACCATTTCCGCGCAGAGGAACAGGAAGCCTTTCCCGGCCATGCCGTGCTGGAAGGCGGGCATCTGCAGCTTAACGACAAGCCGGGGCTCGGGATCGATATCGATGAAGCTAAAGCGGCCGCCTTGCTGCGCGATCCGAAGCACCTGACATCCTATCACCACCCATACAAGCTGGACCGCAAGCCGGACGGAACGCTACTTCGGCCGTAAAGCTAATGACAAGGAGGCATCATCATGAACAGAATCATCGTCACAGGCTCGGAAGGCAAACTCGGACATTACGTGGTGGAAGAGCTGAACCGGGCGGGTTACAAGGTCATTGGGACAGATACTCGCCCGTCCAGCGGAAGGAACCGGTATGCCCGCTATGTGCAAGGGGATTTGAATCAACTTGGAGAGGTATATGGATTATTAGCCGAGGCGGATGCCGTGATTCATTTGGCGGCTATACCGAATCCGGTCAGTTATTCGCCTGAGCGGATATTCGCTAACAATGTCATGTCCACCTATAACGTTATGGAGGCCGCATCGAAGCTGGGTATCCAGCGTGTCGTATTCGGATCCAGCGAGTCGGCTTACGGCTTTTGCTGGGCGAAGCATCCGTTTACGCCTCACTATCTGCCCGTGGACGAAGACCATCCGCTGCTGCCGCAGGAGAGCTATGGACTATCCAAACAGACCAACGAGCATATCGGCGACATGTTTGCCAGACGGGTGAACATGCAAGTCTTCGCGATGAGGTTTTCATTAGTTCTGACGCCGGAAGAGTATAGCCGCGAGATCGCTGCTTTCTCCGACACCGCCAGGCACCATCGTATTTTATGGAGCTACGTCGATGCGAGAGATGCAGCCACCGCTTGCCGCCTAGCGCTAGAAACAAGGCCTAACGAATCGCAGGAGGCCTGCCGACTGGATGTGACGTCCAGCGATATTCTCAGCGATGTTGGTCTGGAAGAGCTGGCACGTCGATATTATCCGCAGGTGCCTTTGCCAGGGGCGTCTATACAGGAGTTGACCGCTTTCGTATCCAATCGGCGCGCACGAGAGCGGCTGAACTGGAAGCCGGTGCATTCATGGAGGGAAATTCTAGGACAGCAAGACATGCAATAAGGAATAACCCAAACCCGATCCATTGATTATTGAAACTCTTGGAATCGTGTCGTCTGGTCCGTTATTGTAGCAGACCTGCAGTATCTTGGTGCATGTACGGATGCTGCAGGGGACGGACGGTTATTTTCTACCGGAAGAAACGCTGACCTCGGAAGAGGCGTCAGTGCTCCTGTTACCGCTTGTATATCTGCTGCCATACCCCATGTAATTTCTTGTGCCCAGACTTAGCTGCCATCAGCATGAGCTCATAAGGCTTCATCAATAGAATCCGAGGAGGATCCTAACCTATGAATAAGATGAACATGCATCCCTATGCAACGATACAGCAAAAAACTACTTCGATGAATCCCGTTATTACCAGCATCTATACGGCAGATCCCTCGGCCCATGTGTGGAATGACGGCAAAATCTACGTATACGCCTCGCATGACGTGGATCCGCCCCGAGGCTGCGACCTGATGGACCGCTATCACGTATTCTCCTCGGAGGACATGGTGCATTGGCAGGACGAAGGTGAAATCTTAAACTCCGATGATGTGAGCTGGGGCCGGCCGGAAGGCGGATTTATGTGGGCGCCGGACTGTGCTTATCGAAATGGAACCTATTACTTCTATTATCCTCACCCGAGCGGATCGGATTGGAACGATACCTGGAAGATCGGAGTCGCCACGAGCGACAAACCTGCCAGCGGGTTTATCGACCAAGGATACATCCAAGGCCTGGGAGGTTTTGCGATGATCGACCCGGCCGTATGGGTTGACGATGACAACCGTGCGTATATGTACTACGGCGGGGGCGGCGTTTGCGCCGGGGTCGAGCTGAACGATGACATGATGACGATTCATGGGGACGTTCAAGTCATGGAAGGGCTGGAGGATTTTCACGAAGCTGCCTGGGTATTCAAAAGAGAGGGCCGGTATTATCTGACTTACGCGGACAATCTGGAAGGAAATAATCGAATGCGTTATGCCACCAGTGACCATCCGCTCGGACCTTGGACATATCAAGGCATATTCCTGGAGCCGACGGGCTGTTCAACGACGCATGGATCCGTGGTCGAGTTCAAAGGAAGCTGGTATTTGTTCTATCACAATCAAGCGATATCAGGTGAGGGCACTCTCCGGAGCGTATGTATTGATGAGCTGCACTTTAATGAGGATGGCACGATCCAGACCGTGCGCCAAACGCTCGATGGGGTTAAGCCCGCTCCGGGAGGGCCTACGTGCTCTCCGAAGCTGGAGGTGTATGAGGCAGCTTTATGCCAAGTGGTCGGCGGTGCGGAGCTTAAACAAGCCTCGGACGGCGTTACCGTTGCAACCCATCTCAGATCCGATACGGCCTGCTGCCGATTTGGCGATATCAAAGGCGGATCGACTGGAGGCAGGGCTGAAGTCGGAATCGTCTACGGTACGGCGGAACGCTTGGCTAAACTGAGATTGAGCGTAAACGGTACTGATTATTCGTTCGTAAACGCATTGGGCACGGGAGGTATCCACGAAAGAACGGGATACACGGGCATTACGGTTGTGCTGAGTGCCGGCAACGGGAATACGGTCGAGTGGAGCGGAGGATACGGCGAGATGGCGATTGAGGCGTTAATCGTCAAGCATCTGAAAGATTGATTACGCGATTATTCATTATGGATACCATAGAACAAGTGGGAAGGTACAGGGATGGATAAGGGTTGGTCTGTGCATGCAATCGCTTAAGGACATGCGCAGGCTTTTATTGTGCGGGAAGAAGAAAAATAGCGGGCGAGATCCTCTCTCGACACCGCTATCTGTATTTACATCCTGAATGCATGCCCCCCGAACGTGAAACATGCAGAGCGACATTCCAACTTGCAATTCCATGAAGCCGCATGTCCTCCAGTGCTCTTACATGATCTTGTTTAAGTGAAGCATATATTCGCCACGGTTCAGCGGGTTGACTTGCCGACGTGTATTGACTGGGAAGGGAGCTTGCACCTTCGTATAACCGCCTGGTTTAACGGTGAGCATGCCTTCGCCGCTCGTAAGGGAATGAACCTCGGCTTTCAGCAAGTCGGTAGTCCGCACCGGAATGGTGCCGTGAACGTGGACGGTACCGTTATGGAAAGCGGGTTCCTGATAAGTGCCGTCCAGCGCGGCTAATTTGGATAGTACTTTGCTTAAGCTGTTTTCCGGCAGAATGAATTGGATCACGTTCATGGGCTCGTATACTTCCGTCCCTGCTTGGTCGAGCGCAGCCATGAGGACTAGAGGAGTCAAGCTTCGAAAGTCCTTTGCCGTCGAAACCGGGCTTGCGTAACCGGTATGCGTCAGCGTTACGATCGTATCGGTCACGGCCCATCCGTACAAACCTTCCTGAAGCACCTCGAATACCGTGTCTTTAATTGCTTTCTGAAAAGCTAAGGGAAGGGAGCCCAGCTCCACTTCCAGCCTGTACTGAATCCCGGTACCGAACTCGCCAGGTTCGACCCTGATGCCCACCGTTGCATAAAAAGGACACTCGCCTATATATTCAACAGCTTCTCCCGTGCCATAAGGCTTCTCGATGCAAATCACCCGCGGAGCGGAAAATACGGCTTCGATGCCGTACTGCTGCAGAATCGTTTCCAGCAGAATTTCTTGCTGGACTTTGCCGAATACATGGATGACATTCTCGCTTGTTTTCGTGTCCTGGCTATATTGCAGAAACGGATCCTCTTCGGTGAGATCGCTTAAGGCGGCATGCAGCTGATGTTTCTCCGCGGAATGAACGGCCGAAACCTGGACTTGAATCGGCGGCTTTTGAAAATGAACCGTCTTCATCCTCCCGGAAACGCTGCCGATGACATCGCCCACCTTGAGTTCGCCGTCGATAAGAATGGCGATGTCGCCTGCGCCGATTCCATGGACCGGAATGGATTTGCCCTGGTGCAGAGCATGAAGCTGCTTCACCTTGAGCGTCGAGGTTTGTCCGTTCTGATGGATCACCGGAATTTCATCACGATACTGGATGCTGCCAGCGTACAGGCGGAGGTATACATTCCGCTCCCCATTCGGTCGTCTGATCACTTTGAATACCAAGCCGGATAACGGTTCATACTGAAGCATCGACGATGGGTTTACCGGGAAAAAATCGCCGAGCGCTTGAAGCAGCGGTTCTATGCCGAGACCTTTGGCTGCTGAACCTGCAAATAGGGGATAAGCTTTGCCTTGGCGCGTTTGCCTCCGCAATTCCTCCTGCAGCCGTTGGTGTGATATCGGAATATCCAGGGCATAATCGTTCAGCAGATCGTCATTGGACAATGCCAGGGTTTCTACCCAGCCTGCGTGGTGGGGATCGGCCGCGTCCGCCTGAACGGCTGCGCCGCCTTCCTTGATGACCGAACTCATTTCGCAAATATGTTCGTCAAGCAGATGGCGTATCATCGCATAAACCTTCCGGTAGTCGGCGCCCTTTCGATCGATTTTGTTCATGAATAATAGGGTGGGTATCTTTTGTTCCTTCAATGTCTGCATGAGCACCCGGGTTTGGGACTGTACGCCTTCAACGGCGGAAATGACCAGAATGACGCCATCCAGTACGCTAAGCGAATGCTCGACCTCCGAGATGAAGTCGGCATGGCCGGGCGTGTCGATGAGATTGACTTTCAGATCGCCCAGCATGAACGATACCGCGGCGGATTTGATCGTAATGCCCCGTCTCCGCTCAATGTCCAATGAATCCGTGGTCGTATTGCCATGGTCCACCGAGCCTGCTCGTTCAATAATCCCGGCCTTAAATAGAATTTGCTCCGTCAGCGTAGTTTTACCGGCGTCAACATGGGCCAAAACTCCAATGTTCAATATGTTCTTCATATATCGTAACCCTCATTCGTTTCATCATTTGTAGTCCTTTCGGTTGGATGTCGTTGTGACATTGCCGCATAGATATCGCCTCCATGTAGAATAAAGTTAATTCTAGTTTATCCATTGAGAAGGGAACGGAATATGGAATAAATGCTTATATTCATTCATTATCTTGCACGGTACCTGACAACGTGCTGCGTCCTGTTTGGGTTTACATATTTATTACCGTGAAATATCGCCCGAGTTGAATTAGGATAGAGGCATAAACCATGTTGAAGGAGTCTTGCATTTGATATCACTTCATGTCATAGATAAAGATAATTGGGAGGATTGCATCCGCCTTAAGCCCAAACCTGAACAGGAGAAATGGATTGCCCCTAATCTATATTCCATAGCGGAAGCTCAATTTATGGAGGGTTTCGAAACGAGAGCCATTTTCCATGATGAAGAAATGATCGGATTTGTTATGTACGGACTGCACCCGCACGATGACAACTATTGGATATACCGATTTATGATCGACGGCAAATTTCAGGGAATGCATTATGCCAAGCCTGCGATTCGCCTGGTTCTTGATGAGATTCGCCATTCGCCGAATCGTACGGACGATGTTATGCTGTGTTACAAACCCGGGAACGAGCATGCAAAAAGGCTCTATACCCAAATCGGGTTTACGGAAGCCGGTTATGCTCCCTGGGGAGATGTGATGGCTAAATATAGTTTTGTATAATATAGACGTTCATAATGTGAAACCGTGCGTTCTGCCATAACTTATGGTGGCACTATCAAAGAGGATGGGAGGGGACTGCGATTCGAACCTTAGCGATAAGCGACATTCATGGCTGCTATGATGAATTCAATCGGTTATTGTCCGAAGTGAGGTATCATCCCGCACAGGATAAGCTGGTCCTGCTTGGGGATTATGTGGATCGCGGATCAAAAAGCAAAGAAGTGATTGAGCAGGTGATGGAAATGCGGGATTCCGGCGTCATCACCCTTCGCGGGAATCATGATCAAATGATGCTGGATGCCATTCTGCTGGATACGGACGAAGCGAATTCACGCTGGATTCGCAATGGTGCGCGAAATACGATTGAAAGTTATTGCGGCGCCGATTTTTTTGATGGCGATCTGGATCGCTCCAGATACAATGAAGGCAAGGCCTACATAAAACGGCAATATGAGCATCATCTATCATTTCTCGATACACTGCCCCTGTATTATGAAACAGACACCCACCTATTCGTGCATGCCGGAATCAATCCGGGCGTGGAAGACTGGAAGCAGCAGCCTCCACATGATTTCATCTGGATACGGGAACCATTCTTCAATTATCCCACCGGCATCGACAAAACCGTGGTATTCGGGCATACCCCGGCCGTCAACTTGCATGACTCGGAGCATATTTGGTTCTGTGGCGACGGGGACAAAATCGGCATCGATGGAGCATGCGTATACGGTAAGCAGTTGAACTGCCTGGAAATCACGGAACAACTGGAATACCGAACGTATTTTGTCCGGTCCGTGCCTGCGGAGTGATAGGAAAGAGTATGTTATTCTATCATTAAAGCCATGGTTTAACAGACATAATAGGAGGATCAGTCCATGTTGATGATGAACGAAAAGATAAAAGCGCGCGAAGTCGAGCTTACCGGCTTGAACGGCGAGGAGTTGGGCGTCGTCTCCAGGGAAGAGGCGCTTGCCCTGGCTAAGCGTCACAAAGCCGATTTGGTGTGCACCTCGTTGTTCAGCAGCCCGCCGCCATGCAAGCTCGTAAGCCGCGGCCAAGCGAAGCAGGAGGCGGTTAAAGCGAAGCAGCAGGTTTCGGGCGGTCCGATCAAAGTCAAGGAATTCCGCCTGTCCGTACATATCGAAGAGCATGATTACGACACCAAGCTCTCGCAGATGCATAAGCTGCTGGCAGCGGGCAAAGCCGTCCAGCCGGTCATACGCATCCAGGGCAAGGAAGGCGAAGCGGCCCGTAAGCTGCTTGAACGACTCGTTCAAGATCTGGCCGGGGTGGGCAAGAAGGAAACGGGCATTCAGGTTAGCGGCAAACAGGCCGCGGTGAAGCTGCTGCCGGTATAATCTTGCGGAACGTCTTTCAAGGGCGTTTCATTATTGGTGGCGTACAGCGGTTTACTTTTTGAGTTTCTGGTGATATTATGGATCAAATTATAAACGCCATGAAGAGAAGAGTAGATGAACAGGAATCCCTGCAGAGAGCTCCGGTATGCTGAAAAGGAGCGGGAAGCCCTTCATTGAACCAAGCCTCCGAGCGGCGCATCGGAACTTATGGATAAGGGATGGTGCGACAGGAGCTCCTGTTACAGAGCTAGGGTATAAGCGATCGCGTGATGGCCGTACCCGATAAGGCTGGTATCGAGAGATATCGGCAAACCGGGGTGGCACCGCGAAACGAATCTCGTCCCCAAGACTTATGTCTTGGAGACGGGATTTTTTGTTTTATACGGCATTGCGGCAGTAATCAAACATAGGGAGGATTCAGGTATGAGCAACGACTACAACAATGGAGCGGAAACGGCGGATTTTTTGACCAGGATGATCAAGGACGATGTGGAGAACAACGTATATCACAGGCCGGTGGCTACGCGGTTCCCGCCAGAGCCCAACGGTTATCTGCACATCGGCAGCGCCTATGCAATCCACATTAACCATGCCATCGCCAGCCGGTTTAACGGGACATTCAATCTTCGGTTCGACGATACGAATCCGCTGAAGGAAGACATGAAATACGTGGATGCGATCCGGGAGGATATCGAGTGGCTCGGACTGAAGCCGGGCGTTTATTTCGGATCGGATTATGCGTATCAAATCGCTGAGGCAGCAAGGAAACTCATCACCAAGGGGAAGGCATATGTCTGTGATCTCACGCCGGTACAAATGACGGAATACCGGGGGACGCTGACCGAAGCCGGCATGAACAGCCCGTTTCGAGAGCGCAGCATCGAGGAGAATGTATCGTTATTCGAACAAATGCTGGCAGGGGCATTCCAAACGTCCGCGAAAGTGCTCCGGGCCAAAATCGATATGTCTTCGCCCAACATGAATCTGAGAGATCCTGTCTTATACCGGATTATTCATGCCGAGCATTATCGTACGGGAACCACGTGGTGCGTGTACCCGATGTATGATTTTGCCCATCCGATCCAGGATTGGATTGAAGGAATCACGCATTCGCTGTGCTCTGCCGAATTTAAAGAGCATCGACCGCTGTACGAATGGGTGCTGGCCGAGCTGGAAGTGACGGAGCCCCCGAAGCAGCGGGAGTTTGGCAGATTGAACATCTCCGGATACGTAACAAGCAAGCGATACCTGAGGGAACTCGTCGAGGGAGGTTTTGTGGACGGGTGGGATGACCCCAGACTTCCTACGTTGAAAGGACTTCGGCGACGGGGGGTGACTCCCGAGGGAATCCGGCATTTCCTGGACGAACTTGGCGTGATTCGCGGCAACAGCATGGTGGATTCGGCGATGCTCGACCATTTCATCCGTCAGGACTTGAAAGATCGGTGCCGCAATGCGATGGCGGTCATGAACCCGCTGAAGGTGATCATTACGAATGTTCCTGAAGATCGCACCGAGATGCTGAGCATACCGAACCATGAACATGACGAAGCGTTAGGGATGCGGGAGGTTCCTTTTTCACGGGAGCTGTACATCGAACGGGAGGACTTCATGGAGGAGCCGGATCCCGGATTTCATCGGTTATCGCCCGGCAAGGAAGTGCGCTTGAAAGGAGCCTACTTCATCAAATGCGAGCATGTCGTGAAAGACCCGGCAACGGGGGACATCATGGAAATTCACTGCACATATGACCCACTGACGAAGAGCGGCAGCGGATTCAAAGGGCGTAAGGTGAAATCCACGCTGCACTGGGTCTCAGCGAAGCATGGGATTCCGGCGGAGCTTCACTTGTACGATACATTATTGAAGGAATCGGCCGAGTTGTTGGAATCGGATAATATCTGGGCGGATCTCCTGAACCCCGATTCGTTGATTCGGATCAAAGACGCCATACTGGAGCCCTCCATGAAGGAACCGGTCAAGAACCAAACGTACCAATTTATCAGACACGGCTATTTCTGCTTGGATTCCAAGCATGCAACAGAGCATAGGCCGGTGTTTAACCGGGTCGTTTCGTTGAAGGATTCATGGAAGAAGACCGGCAAGAATTAATGGATACGATCAAGGGGCCGCGATCATCGGGTACGGACATTCAGACAGCACAAAGAAGCCGGCAGCGAGTGGCTGCCGGAGATTCCTTTGCGAAGGTCTTGATCAATGATCCTGTGTATGCTGCTATTCATGGGACGTTAAGACGTCCAATGTGCCGGCCGGGCTAAGGAAGAAGGTAGCCGGGTGCTTGCGTCTCCCTTCGCCGCGTTAACCTGGAATTGAGTCAGGAAGATGCTGTTCGTTAAATTAGCTCCCCTTAGGTCCGCATCCCGGAAATCGGCCCCGATCAAATCAGCGGCCCGCAGATCGGCTCCTCTGAGGTCCGCCGCAATGAGGTAAGCTCCTCTCAGATTGGCGTATCTTAGGTCAGCTCCTTTAAGCTTTGCTCCCATGAGATCGGCACCACGGCCCCCGATCTTCTGACGCACGGGCGGCCCTTTATGCTTCTGTCGCGCATCGTTCCGCACAAGCTCACTGGTTCGAAGAAGCAGCTGGTTCACTTCAGCGCGATGAGCTGCCACATCCAGCCGTAGCAGGGATGCGGCAGGAAGCTGGGTCAACTTCCTCGTCGCTTCCAGCGACGATTTAAGATCAGAATGTATGGCATGCGCCGGCTGCAAACTCAGCGCTTCGTTCAGATACCATAACAGCTCTTGAAGCTGTCGCATAATCGGAAATACGTCGAACATTTCTTTTGCCGTCTCCGGGGCCTGCCGCCAGTCGCGTCCGTTATAGGTAACCTGTGAAACCATTTGCCCCGCGCCGAAGCATTCATAAACGGTGCATCCCCGCATGCCGCGCTGCCGCAGGCTGTTGTGCACGCCGCATCGGAAGTCGGATTCCAGATGGCGGCAAGGGGTCCCGCCGTCTTTGTCGATGGCAAAATCGGTGGAGGAAGCGAAAGGCAAAGCGACGCAGCATAATCCAAAGCAGCGTTCGCAATCCGATTGCAATTGAATTCGGCCCTGTTCATCAGGGATGTGTTCTTGTCTGTCTAGCATGCGTAGAGGTGCTCCTTCCGGTCATAGAAACGTCAATAAATGACTAATCATAGTTATATTTTAAAACAAATTAAGGATAGAGTCATAGATGCAATGTTGGTTATAACTGTTTTATACCTTAAGAATGCGTGAGAGCCCGATATCTGCGTAACCATCGTTTAGGCTGCCAAGGAAATTTAGGCAGCTTTTTTTTGCATGATCGATGAAAAGCCAACAGATAGTATATAATGAAATTCGTGTCTTCGGACAGGCTAGATGTGGAATCCCGTTCATTTCAGGACATATGTCCTTTCCTGCGTCCGGTGAGATCACTTTTAATAGTATACAGATCTATAGATGAAGGAGTTTGTATCGTGAGAGGAATTTTATTTGCATTCATTGGCGGTGCCTGCATTACGCTGCAAGGTGTAGCCAATGCCCGGATCAGCCAGGATATGGGCACCTGGCAAGCCGCCGCGGTCACGCAGCTGACCGGGTTTTTGATGGCGTTGGTCATTCTGCTGTTCGTCCGGGACGGCAGCAGGCAAGGCTTCGGGCAAGTGAAGCCGCTGTATCTGATCGGCGGAGCGTTGGGCGCGCCCATCATATTCAGCGAGGTGACGGCGATTCAGAACATCGGTGTTACATTAACGATATCCGCGTTATTAATCGCCCAGTTATTCTTGACGTTCCTGATTGACAGCAACGGATGGTTCGGCTTGGCGAAGAAGAGAATGAGTTTGCCTCAATTCATCGGGATCGGGATGATGATTGCCGGAGTCGTGATTATCAAATTATGATGCGGACAATAAGGGGCCTTTAGACGGGTGATGGGGAAAGGAGACAGGGACGTGAAGGAAATTCATGATGCCGAGCTCATGCAGGATTTTTTGTTAAGCAACCAAATCAATTCCATATTTCCCGATGGGCTAAAGCCTAATTTGGTGTTATATCATTTCGACTACGGCGACATCATCTGTACGCAAGGCGAGCCTGCCGAGATGCTGTACGTCCTGGTTGAAGGGAAAATTAAAATCTTCACGACATCCGCGGAAGGCAAGGCGCTGGTCCTTTCATTCAAAACGCCTCTCGAGGTGATCGGAGACATCGAATACGTTCAGGGAAATCCGATGATCAATACGGTACAGGCCGTGTCGCCCGTCTACATGATCGGCGTGCATTATCGCTGGCTTCGCAAATACGGGCAGGAGCATCCGCCGCTGCTTCAATTTTTGCTGCGGATCATCACGCGGAAATTTTATATCAAATCCAATTTCTTGAGTTTTAATTTACTGCACCCGGTGGAGGTGCGACTGGCCAGTTATTTACTGTCCGTTTCGGAGGAAGCGTCGGGCACGTTTGTCATGAGCGACCCTGCGGCATACCATCTGACGGATGTCGCGAATCTGCTCGGAACCAGTTATCGGCATTTAAACCGGGTGATTCAGAAATTCAGCCATGAAGGACTGATCGTGCGTCGCAAAGGTTCCATTCTGATCAAAGATCGGGAAGCGTTGATGAGTGTAGCCGGCGGCAATATCTACGAAGAATGACGATGGTGAAAGAAACCGTAAGGGAGATAGAGCATGGTAGCAGGATTGGTATTAGCGCTGATCGCGGGTTCGTTGGTTAGCTTGCAGAACATTTTCAATAACAGGGTGAATGAAAAAACAGGCTCCTGGTCTACAACGACGTTGGTGCTAGGCATGGGCTTTGTGGCTTCGTTCGTCATGAGTCTTGCCGTAGAGGGAAAAGGGACATTCGACATTCAAAACATGGAGCCCTGGTACTGGATCAGCGGAATGATCGGAGTCGGGGTCGTGATCTGCTTGGTACAAGCGACAAGGCTGCTTGGTGCTACATTCGCGATTTCGATCGTTATGACCTCGCAGCTCGGCTTCGCGCTGCTGTGGGACTCCTTGGGCTGGTTGGGTCTGGAGAAGGTCCCGTTTACGAGCAATCAGCTGATCGGTGTTCTTGTGATTGTCGGGGGCATACTAGTATTTAAGTTAGGCGGTAAACAGGAGCAGCAAGAGACGGCATAGCCATCAGAAAACGAAGAATGAGGGAGGAATCCATATGATAACGGAAATTGATAAAATCGCTTGGATCCACATCGTGGATGGACGCATACTGTGCGCACGTTCAAAAGGCAAGGACACGTATTACCTGCCCGGAGGAAAGCGGGAACCGGGAGAATCCGATATCGAAACCCTGGTTCGGGAAATTGAGGAGGAGCTGTCCGTTCGCATCAAACCGGAGTCCGCGGCGAATGCAGGGAGCTTCCGCGCTTCCGCCCACGGTAAATCGGAGGGCGTTCGGGTAACGATGTCCTGTTACACGGCTGAATATGAAGGGGAGTTAAGACCGGCTTCGGAGATTGAAGAGCTGGCATGGCTCACGTATAAGGATCGGGCACGGGTCTCCGAGGTCAGCCAGATGATCTTTGATCATTTGCATGAACTGAAAAAACTGGCGGATTAAGCCTTAGGGATGATCCTATTACTTGATCCTGGCTGCCATCTGACGGGCGTTTTCATTATCCATGCCCGCCCTGACAGCAGGCCCAATTGAATACAGCCATGCAACAAAAAAAGACGCTCCGAGGGGAGCGTCTTTTGTATTTGGAACAAATGTTCGTTTTATGGGTCATCTAAATTGAAAATCACTATATTCGGCTTTGATATTATTAGTATAACTCAGCGTTAAATATAAGTCTATATTTTGCCAGGAAAATGCCCTATAGTTTGTAATACCCGGCCGGGATAGAAACTGCATCGCCAATGTTTAACTTGGGCTGTTGGGACTGAAGAGAGGGAGTTTTATGCCAATACGATTATGGAATACCAATTTAAAGGTTCGATTATTCGGCGAAGCGCTGTTCAATATGCTGTTTTGGATGTATTTTCCTTTCATAACGGTATATTTCGGCGCTGCTCTAGGCAATCATATCGCGGGAATCCTAATGACGGTTCCTCCGATATTCAGCATCGTTGGCAGCCTGCTCGGCGGCGCTTTAGCCGATCGGATGGGACGACGCCCCGTCATGCTGCTTGGCACCTCGCTGCAAACGGTCATGTTTGCGCTGTTCGCGCTGTCGCCTTCGCACTGGATCGATTATGCCGCATTTATCGGCATCGGATTCGGGGGAGCCATCTACAGGCCAGCCAGTTCGGCGATGGTAGCGGATTTGGTTCCCGTTCAAGAACGACGGCAGGTATTCGCAACGTTTACGACGGCAAACAACTTAGGAGCCGTGCTTGGTCCGGCACTTGGGGCCATTTTCTTTTTTCAGTATCGGCAAGAGCTCCTGTGGTCATGTTCAGTCGTATTGCTGGTCTATTTCATCGCGATTTACTTCATTGTTCGGGAAACCTTACCGGCTTCAGCGAGCAGTCCGGAGCGATCTGATTCGATCCTTCAGGTGTTTAAGGCGCAGTGGAAGGGATATGGCATCATTTTTCGGGATAAAGTGTTTCTGATATACATACTGGCAGGGATATTTGCCCTTGTAACCATCATGCAGCTGGATCTGTATTTAGCTGTATATGTCATCGATTATGTGCCATCCCAGACGCTGTTCTCCTGGAACGGTCATTCGCTAAAGTTATCGAGCACGGAGATTCTTGGGTGGGTGCTGGGCCTTAACGGGCTCCTGTTCGTTCTATTTATTCTTCCGGTAACCAAGTGGTTTCGGAACTGGAAGGAGCGGGACGTATTCGTTCTTTCATCCTTGCTATCCGGTGTAGGCACGTTTGCGCTCGGGCTGAACACCAACATCTGGTTTTTATTCTTCGTAACCATTATTTTTACTTTCGGGGAAATAGTCCGCTCGCCGGTGACGCAAAGCTTTATCAGCCATTATGCGCCGGAGCATGCAAGAGGGCAGTATATGGGAGCTGACAGCTTGCAGTTTACGGTAGGAAGATTGCTGGCGCCGGTGACGGTATTTCTGTCAGCTTGGGTACCGCCGATGGGCGTATTCGGCATCATACTGTTATCGGCCTTGATCAGCACGGTGTTGTATATTCTGCTATTTCGAATGTATGTAGAAAAAAGACATAGCTAGCGGACGCTTGAATGGAACGTAAAAAGAAAGGGCCAAGCCGGGTTGGGACGCAACCGGCTCGGCTTTTTTACTTTTTAATACGAGGCTTGACGTGGAGGTTTGGAAAAATGTTGTATTTTTATATTTACAAACCGACGGTCGGTATATATAATGGAGTTACAAATTCACGGAAGGTTGGTGAAGGCCATGATACCGTTTATTGCCATGTTCGTGTCGCTTCTTTTGTTTCGGGCACTGGGCTTTGCAGGTTGGGAGTATACGAATGATTGGGTTAATTCGCTCAGGTTAGCGGTTGCGGTCATGTTCCTGATTACGGCTTCTGCCCATTGGGGAAAACGGCGAGCCGATCTGATCGCGATGGTCCCGCCGGGGATCCCTAATGCCGCGCTTGTCGTTACCGTCACCGGGGTGCTGGAGATTGCGGGAGCTATTCTGATCCTTATTCCGGCCACGACCGCCTTCGCCTCTTCAGGCCTGGCTCTTATGCTGCTGGCCATGTTTCCGGCCAATGTGTTCGCTGCAAAACACCGGTTGCCGCTCGACGGCAAGCCGGCCACTCCGATCGGACCGAGAACGCTGATGCAAATCGTGTTCCTGGCGGCGGTCATCATGGCTGGATGGCTTCCGCCTCAGGGGTAACCAACCATCATCAAGGAGGATAACAGATGAAGCAGGAAGAACGACGAGAGCAGACCAAGCGAATACTGCTTGAAGCCACGGAAGAACTGATACGAGAGCAGGGCGCAAGCCGAACCACGCTCAATGACATCATGAAGCGTTCCGGCTTGTCCAAGGGAGCTATTTTTCATTATGTTTCAAGCAAGGATGAGCTGTTTGTCCTCGTGTTAAGAGCAAAGCTTGCCGAACAGAACGAGCAGTTCATGAACGAGGTGAACAAGCAAGGGGACATTAAACAGTTTGACGGGCCGATGAATGCCATTGCAAACGGCATGTCGAGACTGGAAAGCAGGGACGATGTCAGCAACCTGATCTTAATGTACCTGATCGGCAAAAGCGATCAGCCGGAAATTGCCGACATTGTGGCTGGCTTCTACAGGGAAGCGAGAGCCACTTCCAAGGAATGGATTGTTACGGGCCAGGAAGCCGGCGTCATAACGAAATCCATCGATGCGGAACGGACGGCGGAGCTGTTCGAGCTGTTGTCTTTCGGATTGCGGATGCGGGGACTTATCGGCGTAACAAGCGATGTATTCAGCACGAAGGAATATTCGGATTTCATCATCGATATATTGCGGCCCGGGCATCGGAAGGAGGGGGATGACTGATGACGTTATGGTTATTTCTTCACATTGCCGGATGCGTATTGTTTCTGGGCAATATCGTCACGGCGGCATTCTGGAAGGTACGGGCTGACCTGAAAGGGGATCCTGCAGAGATCTATCACACGGTAAAAAATGTCATGTTAGCCGATGCCGTGTTCACGCTTCCAGGCCTGCTGCTGATCATCGTTTCAGGCATAGTGATGGCCATGCAAGCAGGATATGGAATGAGCGGGATGAGCTGGCTTACGGCTTCCTTGGTTTTGTTCGGCATTACGGGAATTCTGTGGGCGGGCATATTGATTCCTCTGCAAAAAGGAATGATTCGGCATAGTTTGCAGTCCGTAGAGGATGGAGGAATATCAGCAAGTTATAAGCGAGCTTCAACGTATTGGGCGGTAGGCGGGACGATAGCAACACTGCTGCCGTTCGTTATTTTATACCTCATGGTGAGCAAACCATTCTGAACGATAATGACGATCTGATCGCTAAACCGCGATCGGGTCGTTTTTAGTTAACGGTCCGCAACGAAACATGTCGCGTGAAGCGCCGTCTCCCTCACGCGTTAGCGCATATTTGACCATCGTCTGCATACGATTAGGCGAGAAAGCTTGCGAATAGGGAGGAAAACTTCATGTCCGTTTATGATCCGCAGCTGGTTCAGATGGTTAAGGCTTATCTGCCAAACGGCGCGGAAATTGTACACATGGGTCATACTGCCAAACATGCTGCCGTCATAACCGCCGATCTTACGGGAGATCAGGTGCCTGAAATCGTTGGAGTGTATCGATTGAATGAAGCATTATATCTATTTGTGCTGCTTTATCGAAATGCTGGTTACGAAGTCGTTGCCAATGTCATGGGACAGGGGTATGGGGTTACTTTACTGACGGCAGCCCCCGTGTTAAACCCTAGCCTGAACCATGTAATCGTAGGTTGGCAGCTCGGCTCTATCTGGTCCAAATTGTCGATCTACGCATGGACTTCGGAGGGATATAAGGATATCGCCCCTGCTGACGTGAATTTCAGTTATATCGATATCGTGGATCTGCCCGGTCCGGCGGGATCGGATGGTCTTGCTGAAATCGCGTTATGGATCCACGATACGGGAGAAGCGTATCGAGTCGAAGTGGTCAGGTGGGACCGAGGAACGTTAGTGCTTGCAACGGATGCTTACCCTTATTATTTTCCTGCCGTCGTTCAGTATTACGAGAGATTGACGCACGAACATCCGGATTACGCTTATTATTGGTACTACTTGGCAGACGCGCAATACCGGGCAGGGATGCCGGAAGCCGCGCTTGTGTCGGTCCGTAAAGCACTTGAGTTCGCAGAGCCTTACCCTTCACGCGAGATTCTGCTTGAGCTTGAGAGCCGGATCAAGGAAATGCTGGCAAGCAGGGGGAAATCGCAGACCCTTGGCCGCTTATATCCGGCATCCGTGAAAACAACGAGCGGAACAAAGTGGGGATACATTGACCGTAGCGGCAGCATGGTCATTCAACCCAAGTATGAGGATGCTCAGGATTTCCAGGACAATGGCCTTGCAGTCGTTGGCGCAGGCGGCCTTTATGGGCTCATCGACCGGTTCGCCCGTTTCGTCGTGAAGCCCACGTATCAATCCATTAGCCCATTCTTGGAACATCGAGCGACCGTGATCGATCGTCAAGGCTTTCAGATGATCAACGAACAAGGGCGAGTGCTGACAAGGCGGAGTTATCCGTATATCGCGGGGCTTAGCGAAGGAAGAGCCGTTTTCGATGTTACCGATTCCGGCGGCGGAGATGGCGCAAACAGCCGATACGGCTACCTCGATGCCGAGGGTCAGGAGGCGATCCCTGCGCAGTATGAGGAAGCGAATGATTTTGCAGGCGGCAAAGCCGTTGTGAAAATAAAAGAAAATCTGTATGCCCTCATCGATCCCCAGGGACGCCAATTGGCCACCTATCCGTTCGCTTACGTTGGACCGCTAGGTGAGGGCATGCTGGCCTTCCAGAGGGAAAGCGCCGGTAAGTACGGTTATATCGATGAACAGGGAAACGTTGTCATCCCGCCGGCTTTTTCTTCGGCATTTCCTTTCCATCACGGCAGAGCTATCGTTAACACGGCTGAAGATTACCGATCGAAGTATGGCGTCATTAATAAACAGGGAACATGGGTGATCCAGCCGGAATATAACGACATCCGGGATTTGAAGGAAGACCGGTTTGCACTCGGGCGTGCGATCGATCCGGAACAGCCGTATATTGGATCTATCTATGCCATTGCCGATTGGGAAGGAAAGAGGCTGTCCGATTATGTATATCGTGACGTTCTTGAATTCAAGCACGGTTTGGCCTCGGTATATGATGCGATGCAGACGTATTTCATCGATCGATCAGGCCAACCGGCACCGGGATATCCCCGCGTTAACGGCAGCGGTTCATTTACGCTGGAACCAGGCGGCTTGATAAAGGCCATGGTCGATCAGAGGCTGTCGTATCTGGATCGATCGGGCCGCGTCATCTGGAAGCAGAATACGGTAATTCCGTTACAGCCTCCTTATCAGGTCGCAGAGGAGAAGTATAAACCCAATCCGGATTACTTAGTTTATTATCCTCAGATCGAGGGAATGAGGGATCGGGCTGCCGAGCAAGCGGTTAATAACAAGCTTAAAGATATGTCTCAAGTAAAGTCCATCCCGGCCGACCAGCAGCTGGAATATGCTTATACAGGCGATTTTGACGTCATATTCTACAAGGAGCAGCTGCTTGTACTCGAGCTGAACGGTTATCATTATCCCTTCGGTGCCGCGCATGGCATGCCGACACGAACCTTTGCCTTGATTAACCTGGGGAACGGCAGCATGTATTCGCTGAAGGATTTGTTTAAGCCAGGCAGCGATTATGTGCAGGAGCTCAGCCGGATCGTCGGCAAGCAGATCAAGGAGGATCCTCAGTATTCGTACGTGTTTCCGGACAGTTATACGGGAATCGCTCCCGACCAGTCCTTCTATGTGACGGATCATGCGATTCATCTGGTGTTTGCGCCTTACGAGATTGCTCCTTACGCGGCGGGTTTTCCGACATTCACCATTCCGTTCGCACAGATCCGGGATATCATCAATACCGAAGGTGAATTCTGGAAGGCGTTCCATTCCTGACATTTCATTCAGCGCGCCGCTTTCGAGGACAAAAGCCGTGCCTGGCCTTTTCATAAGACCGAACAAGGTTTAGAATAGATGAATATTGCCATATTGATAACAACGTTGAAAGGACCTTCATGGTGGTAACATTTTTTCTTCTTATTATTTATCTTGCCTTCATTAGTTTAGGGCTTCCGGATTCGCTGCTTGGTGTCGCCTGGCCGGCCATGCAGCCGGATATCGGAGCGGCCTTTGAATCCGCGGGTTTATTGTCGATGATGGTAACCGGAGGCACGATCGTGTCCAGCCTGGTCAGCGGAAGCGTGATCGAACGCTTCGGGACGGGGATCGTTACGCTTATCAGCTGCTTGCTGACGGCCAGCGCGCTGCTCGGGTTTTCATTTGCGCCATCGTTGTTCTGGCTCATTCTGTTGGCGATTCCCCTTGGTCTGGGCGCAGGAGCAGTTGATGCAGGGTTGAACAATTACGTGGCAAACCACTATAAGGCCCATCATATGAGCTGGCTGCACTGCTTCTGGGGCGTCGGCGCAACGTTAGGACCGATCATCATGTCCTATTCCATGGGGACCGGCAATGCATGGAGAGACGGATATTATACCGTATCGATCCTGCAATTCGCGCTGGTCTTCATCCTGCTGCTTACGTTACCGCTATGGAAGATCGTGGCGAGCCGACATCAGCCTCAAGGCATGCAGGACGTACACACGGGAACCGACTCCGCGAGCAGAGGGGAAGCCATGGTCCAGAAACGCGGCAATCCGCTGCAGATCAAAGGGGTAAAGGTTACCTTGCTGGCATTTTTGTTCTATTGCGGTGTTGAAGTGACCGTCGGTTTATGGGGAGCAAGCTTTCTGGTAGGGACCAGGGGGCTCCCTTTGGAAACAGCGGCAGTCTGGGTATCCATGTATTACGGAGGCATTACGGTCGGCCGCTTCATAACCGGATTCGTGACGATGAAGATCAACAATCTCACCCTCATACGGGCCGGGCAGGTGACGGCTATTGCAGGGGCCGTCCTGTTATTGCTGCCGCTGCATCCCTATCTGTCCCTCATCGGTTTGATTGTCATCGGACTCGGCCTAGCGCCCATATTTCCTTGCATGCTGCATGAAACGCCGGCGCGCGTCGGCAGAGTCCAATCATCCAGAATCATGGGGTATCAAATGGCTGTTGCCTACACAGGCACAACGATACTGCCCCCGCTCTTTGGGATCGTTGCAGCCCAGTTATCCATCGGGTTGTTTCCCGTCGTCATCCTGTTGTTTGCCCTGATCATGATGCTGAGCTCCGAAAAGGTTAATCGGATCCTCTATAAAAGCGGGAAGAGCACGGTTTGATTCGAACCGGGCTTTTCTTTTGTCGGCTGGGATACATAGGGAGTCCAGCCTTGCAGTTGTACTATTTTATGGACAAGACAATGACAGGATATGTAATACAAAATCATAGAGTAGAGGTGTTTGACACATTATGCTTCATAACCCGACAGGAAAAGAACGCCTCGGATTAGCCTTGCTCCTTAGCTTGCTCGGCATATTAGGACCGTTCAATATCGACATGTATTTGCCCAGCTTTCCCGAAATCGCCGATGACTTAGGCGCGCGTGCATCGCTCGTCCAGTTAAGCTTGACATCCTGCCTGATCGGCCTTGCGGTCGGCCAGATCATTGTGGGACCTATCAGCGATGCGCAAGGAAGAAGAAAGCCGCTCATCATTTCCCTGGTCTTATTTGCCCTTTCCTCCTTGTTCTGCGCTTTGGCACCCCATATTACGGCGCTTGTCATCGCCAGATTCTTGCAGGGCTTTACCGCAGCGGCAGGTCTGGTCATCTCGCGCGCCGTTGTAAGGGATGTGTTCAGCGGCCGCGAGCTTACGAAGTTTTTTGCCTTATTATCCGTCATCAACGCGGTTGCTCCCATGGTTGCGCCGATGTCCGGCGGGGCCATATTGCTAATGCCGGGAGCGAGCTGGCATTCCATCTTTTATTTTTTAAGTTTGTTCGGGGCAGTCATCGTATTGATCGTGGCCATACGGCTACAGGAAACGTTGCCGCGCGAGAGAAGAACGCCAAGCTCCCTGGCCCATTCGGTACGTACGATGGGAAGCCTGTTCAAGGATCGTTCCTTTATCGGTTACGCGTTGACGGTAGGCTTCATTCACGGCGGAAGCTTCGCTTACGTTTCCGGTACTCCCTTTGTATATCAAGGCATTTACGGAGTGTCGCCGCAAGTCTTTAGCATTCTGTTCGGAATCAATGGAATCGCCATTATAACAGGCAGTTTCATCATTGGCCGTTTTGGCGGCATCATACATGAGCGGAGCCTGCTTCGGATCGGGGTTATGGTCTCGGTAAGTGCAACCTTGCTGCTGCTGATCATGACGATGCTCAAAGGACCTCTTGCGGTCATTGTCATCTTGATCTTTACGTATATGATCACGATCGGCATGGTAGCTACCAGTACATTTACGCTAGCCATGGAGAACCAGGGTCATCGGGCTGGAAGCGCGAGCGCAGTCATCGGTTTGCTTCCCTTAATGCTGGGTTCGATGGTGTCACCGCTGGTCGGGATTAACGAATCCACCGCCGTGCCGATGGGTGCCATCCTGTTCGCCACCTCCGTGCTGGGTGCGGGATCGTTCTTCAAACTGACGAAAACGCAGGGGACGGCAGCGGATTATTGATACAGACCATGGGAGAGAGGGCGATAAGCGTCCTCTCTTTTTTAAGTTTGAACATGCTGCGAATATGCAAAATATACCTTGCATGACATTCCCATCTCTGTGACAAAATGTACGAAGGTGGTGAATGGAAATGCGTATACAAAACATCTTATTCGGAATGCTGTCTCTTGTATTGATCACGGTAATGGGATGCCAGCACAAACAACCTGCCGAGCAGGATTTGCTGCGGGTAAAATCCGAACAAGGAGCGACGCATAAGAAAGTCATATTTTTGATGATCGACTCCCTAATGGCTCAGGCCATCGATAAGGGCATATCCCAAAAGCAGCTGCCCACCTTTCAAACCTTGATTGAACATGGGCAATACTACAAGGATCTGGTCAGCTCTTTTCCTACGATGTCCGTTACGATCGACAGCACGATGTTAACAGGAGCCTATCCGAACGTACATGGCGTTCCGGGTCTGTTATGGTATTCGACCGACGATAAAAAAATGGTCAATTACGGCACCGGACCGATGGAAATCTTAAGGCAGGGGATCAATCCGGTCCTGACCGATGCGTTAATCCATCTGAACGGGAAGCATTTACATGCGGATTCGCGTACGATCCACGAAGATTTAGCCCGCAGGGGCTTGAAATCGGGGTCGATCAACGGCTTGGTATATCGCGGAACGACCGAGCATACGCTGACGATCCCGGATTGGATACAGGGGCCGACGTCGCTGCAGAAAAATATAAAAGTTAAAGGCCCGGATTTTTTAACCTTGGGAGCTCTGTCCAATCCCTTCGACGGTAACGAGAAATTGCCTGACGATCTCACCGAACGGATGGGGATGAACAATAAGTTCGCGATAGGGGCCGTAAACTATCTGATCCAAGCTGATAAGCTGCCGGATTTTTTGTATGTATATTTGCCGGACTTGGACCAGAAGCTTCATAAAAAGGGGCCGTCGGAGCTCGAAGGCGTCAAAAAGGTGGATCAGCAGCTTCAATCCTTACTGCAGTCGTTCGGATCCCCGGAAAAAGCGTTCGAAGAGGCTATATTCGTCATCGCCGGGGATAGCGGCATGACGCAGCTTCTTCCACGTGAGCAGCGTTCGGAGATTGATTTGCCTGCTATGCTGAAGGGCATCCGCATATTAAAGCCGGGTGAGGATCTCAAGGATGAAACCGAGATTGCGCTGGCGGTGAATGAAACGATGGCTTACGTATATAAGTTCAAGCCGGATCGTACGTTGCGAAGCTTGGCCGAAATCATAAGCAAGGATGACCGCATCGATTTTGTTGCATGGAAAGAAGACGAATGGATTCACGCCATGCAGGGATCCACGTATAAGGAGCTCCAATATAAAGAGAAGGGCAGCCTGATCGACCGTTATAAACAAGCGTGGACCGTGAAGTTGGATGCCGAAGTGCTGGACCTTCAATTGAATGCCCAGACTCGCACTTTGGACTACGGGCAATATCCGGATGTGCTGGCGAGATTGTCAGGGGCGCTGAACTCCCATAAAGGGCAATTCTTGGTGGTCACGGCTAAACCGGGATACGAATTGGCGGACCGAAGCTCTCCGACCCATGAGGGGGGCGGGGGCCACGGATCGATTCGCCACATGGAATCGCTTGTTCCGCTGATCATTGTCGGAACAAACGAGAAGCCTCCGCATTTACGTATGGTTGACTTGAAAGCCTATTTGCTTGATTTGCTGGCGAATCACAATCAAAAGGCAAAATAGTGCTGCCGATGAATCTGCCTGTGCTAGGCACCCTGTTCCATTTTTTTTGGAAAAGGGTGCCTTTTTAGTAGCGATTTTTTTGGCCTTTGCCGTTATAATATGATGTAATTCTTGCCTAGAAAAAGAGAAGGAGTTGGACTAATATGTCATCAAACCGCTTGATTCATTCCGTTATTTTTTCGCTTAAGCACGAGAAAGGCTCGGAGGAAGAGCATCGTTTCCTGGAGGACGGACGAGCTGCCCTCAGCACGATTCCGACGGTTCAGGAGTTTAAGGTATTCAAGCAAATCAGTCCCAAAAATACATACGATTACGGCTTCTCCATGAAGTTTGCGAGCGAAGCCGATTATGAAGCCTACAATGTGCATCCTCAGCATGTTGATTTTGTCGAGAATCGCTGGGAGAAGGAAGTCGAGCAGTTTCTGGAGATCGATTACAGCGAGATATAGAAGTGGCCCATAAGCAATCGCACCATAAATCATGTTAGGGGGAAAAAACATTGACTAGAGCAGGGGAAGGGTCGGAGCCTCAAATAACGCCGCGGCCGGCGCTAGGACGTCTGAAGCCTTACACGGCGGGTAAACCCATCTGGGAAGTGCAGCAAGAATACGGACTGGATCGCGTCATTAAGCTGGCTTCCAATGAAAATTCGCTCGGTCCTTCGCCAAAAGCATTGCAAGCCATTCAGAATCAGCTGCCTGACCTGCACCGTTATCCCGATGAACGCTCGTCGGTTCTTGCGCAAGCGCTTGGCCGGCACCTGGGATTGGCAGCGAATCAATTCATCGTGACGAACGGCGGAGATGAGCTGATCATGCTGATTTCACGGGCGTATCTGGAGCCTGGCGACGAGATTGTGGTGCCCGATCCGACATTTAGCGAATACGAATTTGGCGCATTTCTCATGTCGGGCACGGTCATTAAGGTGCCGCTGCGCGAGCCATATGCTTTCTCTGCTGAAGATATGCTGGCCGTCATGACGGAACGTACCAAAATCGTTTACCTGTGCACCCCGAATAATCCTACAGGCACCTACATGCCAGAGACCGAAATGAGAAAGCTGCTCGACAGCCTTCCGGATCGTGTGCTGGTTGTCATTGATACCGCATACCGCCATTATGCCACGGCCTCCGATTATTCGGACGGCATCGATTTCATCAAGTCGGGATATCCGGTCATCACCCTCAATACCTTCTCTAAAATTTATGGGCTTGCGGGCATTCGAGTCGGGTACGGCGCTGCTTCCGAAGGGATCATCCGCACGCTGCTGCAGGTTAAGGAGCCCTTTAACGTGAATGCATTGGCACAGGCAGCGGCCGCCGCCGCGCTCGGAGATGAAGAGCATGTCGATGCATCCCGCCGGATGAATGAACAAGGAAGGCACCAAATCTATGAGGGACTGAGCCGATTATCGATTCCTTACGCCGAGAGCATGAGCAATTTCATTCTGGCAGAGCTTGGCGAACATGCAGATATCATATACCAACAGCTGCTGGAACGGGGGATCATCGTTCGGTCAGCCAAAGGGTGGGGGCTTCCGCATCATCTCCGGATTTCGGTAGGAACCGCGGAAGAAAATCAAGGATTGCTGGACGCTTTACGCGAGATCCTGATCGAATCAAAGTAAACCGTTGAAGAAACAATACATGGAGCATAACCCGGGAGGCAAGGATCACGTCAATAATCTTGCAGCAACCAGCTCATCCAAAACTAAAAAAGAGCCGCAGGCGCGGCTCTTTTTGTTTTGAGTTCCATCTGTTTTTGATCCATTTTTCCGGGACCTACAGGTTTTTAAGATTGCCACGATTCTCAATGACGGTCGAAACGCTCAGCTTGAAATCCAGATCGGGATAATATGTCGTTCTCCAATCCTGCAGTTGTTCGCGGGTCAGGTGGTTTCTGAAATGTTGTCCCAGGGCCAGTATATCCGCTTGTTCTTTTTGCGTTTGCTTAAACATCTGATTCAGCCTGGTGGTGAGCAGTTCTTCCAGCTTCCCGTTGATCTGCTCTTCCGTAGGGTGTCCCCTGGAGTCCAGGATGGTGACTTTCAGCCTGAGATGGCTTCGAAGATAAGGTCTTCCATCCTTCATCCAGCTGCGATGGGTCAGCCTGTTGCTAATGATTTGAACGGTGGCGCTGTTCATAACCTCGACCTTCCCGAATGCGCTTTTTCCGTAAAAGGCATTGGCAACAAGGGTTTCGTCGGGCCCGATTCGGCCTGTCATCCTGCCATTCTTGATGATGGCTGAGCCTACGCATTCGATACTGGTGGATCTGCCTGAGCGAATGATCGGGACGATCACGTCATGCGTATAAGAATGAATGCTTCGAAACATTTGCCATACGCGCGTGTCCGCTAACTGGGGGTTCCATCCGGCGTTTTTTTCAAAAAAATCATATACGATGCTGCCGCTGTGCTCCGATTTCGCCTGCACCTTTGAAAAGAATTGATCAAGCTCTTCATCGCAGATCGCTAAAAGCGTTTTGGATGAGATGTCCCTTGACCGATTAAACGCGGAAATAATGTCTTCCATGCCCTTGCTGGCAAAGTTCTTATCCACGATGACGATTTTCAAATGCAGCAGATCTACCTGAGTCTCCATGTTCATGCTCATATGATCGATGATTTCATTGATGGTGTTGCCCGTATCCGAAACGATATTGACGGTGCTGGTTTCATTCGTGGCCGGAATGTCCAGAAACACCTTATATTGATTCTCCTCCGTTAACGAAATGCCCATGATCACCGGAAGCGAGCGATGGTTAATGTCTTTGTTATCCCAGCAGCCTGCAAGCAAGGGGACCAGGGCAGCCAGCATGAGAAAGCATTTCAAAGGATGGCGGATGTTGACCGGATTGTCCATTTCAGGTTACCTCCGTTGCACGGTTTGCTTTGTGCTTGTGCCGCCATCCGATAAGGAACGTGATCAGCGGAAGCACCAGGAAAATATACAATCGCAAAGGAATAATCAATACCTGCAAATTCTTGAGGTAATTCCAGTTGGGGATGGCCAAGGATATGGCAAACAGACCAGCGGTCAGAGCAATCAACAGGTAGATGCCGGGGACATTCGGGACAGCCTTCTGGGCTAGCGTCGCAAGAACCCATAAGGTCACTCCCAAGTACATCAGCGCAAACGCCATCAGGCTTAATAAGAAGAAAATCGTGATCCGATCAAACAACAGCCAGGTGATATTCACGGTGTCTATGGTCATCAGCATGGGAAATTGGTATAATTCGGCGGTGGCTTGACCAAAGGTCAGAAGCGGCAGATAGACCGATAAAAAGAACATGGGCAGCAGCAGAAGGCAGCCCAGCATCATTTTCTTGAGACTGATATGTATGGAAGAAGGCAGCAGTCCCAGGAAAAAGGAGCCGCCTGCGTAAACGAATAAACTGACCAGAAAATCGGGCTTTGCGATGAAATGAAAAGTTTGCTCGCGGTCAATGAGCGGCAGCAAGTAGTACCAGTCCACATTTTGAAAGCCTAGGCAGAGAACAAACAAAATGGGGAACATGAACAACACAACCAACAGGACGCTGGTTCGCGCCATGCTGGACATTCCTTGCCACGCCATGAGAAAACCAATCGCAATCAATAGCAGCTGAACCGCCCACAACGGCGTACTCGATAAGAAGACCAAAGTTAACATCTCGGAATAGGCCCTCAGTGCTACGATGATAGCGATGCCGAAGTAAAAGAATGCAGGAAGCAATAAGATCCACGCCAGGTATTTGCCGGTGCTGCGGAACATATCCACGACATTCGGCTGGGCGGCCCATTTCAGACCTTTAATGTACATATAAAGGGCAGCTGCATGCAGCGCATAGCTGATGGAGATTCCGATCCAGTGGCCCGTGTCCATGCCGGAAAACATGTCGGAGGGATAGAGGAAAAAAATAAGCCCCATATGACAAACCACGTACAGGATGGTTGCTTGATAACCGTTCTTATCCATTTCGTTCATCCTTCTGATTCAATATTGGTAACGACAAGTAAGGAATCCCCATACTTTTTTGATGGCCCATATAAGCACAGATGACAACGATTCCAGCAAGTAATCCCAGCATGCCAAAGATGGCGGACAGTATGATCAGCAGATACTTGAACACTCGCACGGTTACGGAGTTTTGGAAACCTACCACCGTAGAAGAAGCTATGGTTGTACCCGCCAGCACAATAATCAACAGGTTGCTGACGAGTTTGGCGGATACGGCAGCTTGGCCAAGTATAATGCCGCCAACCATCGTAATGGTAGGACCCACGCTTTTGGGCAGACGGATGCTCGCTTCCAGGATGAGCTCCAGAACGATAAGGAGCAGCAGCGTCTCGACAAAGGCGGGATAAGGGACTTCTTGCCGGCTGTTAGCAATCGAGAGAGCCAGTTGAAGCCGAAGAACCTCAGGATTGACGGATACCAGGGCAACATAGAGTCCGGGAATAATCGTCGCGATCAATACGCCGAGGATTCTCAAGAATCGAATCAGGTACATGAAGGGGAGGGGATAATTATGATCGTCCTTCATGCAGAACATATCCATGACAAGGCTGGGGATAATGATTGCGAACGGATAACGGTCAAGCATTAACACGGCCTTGCCCTGCTGAAGGGAGTGGGCTGCATTCTGCGGAAGTTCCGTCATGTTGAAGTTGGTAACGAGCGACCACGTGTTGACGCCAAGCGTCTTCTCGAGCTGTTGGATATGATGAACATCCTGATCCAGACCTGATTTGATTTTTGCTTGAATGGATTGTAACAACCGGGGTTTGATCTTGTTTTTCTGATAAATCAATAATAAAGATTTGGGATGGCTCTTCCCGACGGTGTACGTTTCCACTTGCAAGGAGGATCCGGTGCAATGTTTTCGAAGAATGCCGATGTTCGTATTGATATCTTCCAGAAAGGCGCTGCTGGAGCCGTATAATGTGTTCTCGGTTTCGGGAGATGCGACGGAGCGGGTGACAGTTTTCGATATCGGAAGAACGGCGCTGCAGGTTCCGGACAGGGGTTCCAGAATGATCAGGTGGCCCTTCATGATGTCGGGTACAACCACTTCCAATTTGGGTTCAACAAGCTCGCCCACGATTTTAAGCAGATCAGCGGGCGGCAGGGCGGTTTCGGTTAGATTCAAGGTTTGGGTTTGAAGCGATGCGATGCTCTGGGGAATATCCACTAATGAATCCAAACCGATCACCTGGACATGATATTGCAGCAATCGAATTTCAACATTGAAATAATCGGCGTTCGCTTTGAAGTATTCAGCCAGGCTCTCATTAAGGTTCATATCTGCATCCGCTCCCCCGCCATACTTAATGTTAGATATCATTTCCATTGCAGCCTCTGCTTTATGCAAGAAAAGTACGCCGGCTGATGTCACAATCGCATTGCCTTATTTGTCTATATGTTGGAATAGACGAAAAAGGAGAGAAATTGGATGGAAAAAATGCTCATTATTAATGCTCATCCGAAGGTGGAATCAGCCGCCTCTGTCAGTTTACAGGTGCTTCAGCATTTTGTAGAGGCGTACACGAAATGGAATCCAGCAGGGATAATCGAACAGGTAGATTTATACCGCGATCATATACCTGCGATTGACTACAGGGTTCTTGAGGCATGGAGCAAACAGGGAAGAGGGGGGCCGCTTAACGAAGAGGAGCAGCAGATCACGGACCGGATGTCCGTCATCCTGAGGCAGTTTAAGGATGCGCGGAAGTATGTCATAGCCATGCCATTGCACAATTTCAACGTTCCGTCCAAGCTTAAGGATTATATCGACAACATCCTCATCGCGCGGGAGACATTTCGATACACGAAGAACGGTTCGGAAGGTTTGCTAACCGATGGCCGCAGTTTGCTGGTCATTCAGGCAAGTGACGCCATTTACACGAATAATGACTGGTATACCGAGGTGGAATATTCACATAAGTACCTGAAATCCATGTTTAATTTCATGGGGGTCATGGATTATCAGATCATCCGGGCACAAGGGAATGCCATTCTGGATCGAAGTCAAATTCTGGAGAAGGCTTTTGAGGAAGCCGAAACAGCTGCGAAGGCCTTGGCTATGGCGGAGACTTCAAATATAGAGCCTATACGAAGTGGATTAGCGGAATAGGAATGTATCATGAACAAGGCTGCCTGATGGCAGCCTGTTTTATATGTATCCGTGATCCTTTAAATAAGCATGCAGGAGCATCACTCCGTCACGGATCTCGCCAGGCTCAAGATGGCCGTAGCCAAACAGCAGCTTGTTGGCGTGGAGACCTTTTTGAATGCTGTGATAATCCAGCGGCGTGATGCGTATTCGATCTTGCCTGATCCTCTGCCTGAAAGCCTCGTCAAAGACACCCCTGGGAAACTCTACAGCAAGATGCAAACCGGCTGCATCTCCCCAAGAACGCCAATCATCTCCGAAGTGTTCATGTAATGAAGACAAGAGGACCTGCCTGCGTTCGCCGTAGATCTTACGCATTTTCCCGATATGCCTGTCAAATTTCCGGGTATGTAAAAATTCGGCCAAAGCAGCCTGTTCAAAAGGGGGATTCTGCACATCCGTATGGGTACGTAACCGGCCCCAGCTTTGTTGAAGCTGACGGGGAACCACCGCGTAACCGATGCGAAGCGCAGGGAATAGAACCTTGCTGAATGTGCCTACATAGACCACCCTATCGGGATCCATGGCATATAAAGGCGAGACGGAATCCCCGTAATATCTGAACTCGCTGTCATAATCGTCCTCAATGATATAGCTGTCGTTCTTTCTGGCGTAACGAATAAGGGCAGCGCGCCGATCGGCCGGCAGGATACCGCCAAGTGGAAATTGGTGGGAGGGGGTGACATACACGGGACCACTTGATTTGCCTCCCAGCAGATCTGTTTGCATGCCGCATTCGTCCACGGGAACTGGACGTATGCGATACCCTTTATTGATAAACGTCTGCAGCATCTCGATATTGCAAGGATCTTCAAACCATATCTCCTGACGGTCCCGAAAGAGCAAATCGGCAAGGATGCTGAGCGCATGCGTCGCGCCTGCCGTTATGTATATATCCTGGGCATCCACGCTGAGTCCTTTGCTGCGATATAGCCATATAGCGATTTCAATGCGCAGCGCCGGCAGGCCCTGGGGACCCGTATAACCCAGCAGGGCGGAGCTCATGCCGCCAAGGGTTTTCGATGAAATCTGCTGCCATGCGTACCGCGGGAATAACCTCAGTTCTGGCTGGCCCGTGCGAAAATCCGCTGCAAAGTCAGGAGGACCTTCTTTCTGCGTCCGCGGTGCGGCGTCAGTCGGAGGATCCAGCACGATGCCTGGGGCGACGCGCGTCGGCGCTCCTTGCCTGCTGACCACATAGCCCTCAACGTTCAGCATGTCCAAGGCTTCGTTGACCGTGGCACGAGATACGTTCAGATCCCTGGCCAATTGACGGGAAGAGGGGACGGCTTCTCCTGACGGCAGGTTTCCTTGAACGATCTTATCCCTTATGGCCAAATAAATTTGGCGTTTGAGCGAAACTTCGCTGTTCCGATCTAATTTGATTCCCCACATGCTGGCTCGACCTCCGACTGGTATGCTTATATTTGAGATCAACTGGCTCTTTTATCATACCAGTTAATTTCCTATGATTGTAGCATAGATTAGCGGCTATCGATTGGAGATTTCAAGGGGATGTGATCATGTTGGAACGATGGAAAGGGATGCTTTATTTAATGGGGGCTTTCACGCTGGCAGGAACCTCTGTCATCACGGCGTGGCTGTTGAACGGAAAGTTAGGTACGTTTACTATAACGGCGGCCAGCTTATTGCTGGCTCTGTTATGCATGCTTCCTTTTTGCATGAAGGATTTGAGGAGAACGGTTGGCAGGCTGTCATGGGGTGAATGGGGGTATCTGTTTTTTCAGGCGCTCTTGGGTATGATTCTGTTCCGGATGCTTCTACTGCATGGCCTTCTTCATACTAGCACGGCAGAAGCCGGAATACTCACGGGGACTACGCCCGCTTTTACCGTGATGTTGGCATTCATGCTCCTGAAGGAATCGGTTAGCGGCAGCAAGCTGGCAGGCATTCTCAGCACGGTAGGAGGCATCCTCGTATTACAAGGAATTCTCACGCCCGGCCTTTCTTTCAAGGTGCAGCACATATACGGGAACTTGCTGGTGCTCTAAGCGAATCCGGCTTTAACCTCCTATCTCGTATCGGTTCGGTGAAGCAAACGGCTTCCCCAAACCATGCCATGCATCCTGTAGTCCAAACGACGCTCGTCTCGGCGATCGCCTTCCTATTATGCTTGATTCCCGCAGGTTCCGAGGATCCTGTCAATTCTTTGGCCGCCATCGGGTTACGAGAATGGCTGGCACTGATATGGTATGGTCCGATCGTTACGGCCGTGGCGTTCATCATGTGGTATGCCGGCATCAAGCGCTGCCATGTTTCAACAGCTGCCGCTTTTTCCGGCATGATGCCTTTCACGGCTCTATTGTTATCTGTCATGGTATTAAAAGAACCCGCAGGATGGGAGCAGTGGGGCGGAGGCATTCTGGTCGTTCTCGGTATGTTCCTCATTGGCAGGCAGCAGGCCATAAGCCCTCCGTCGGCCAAACAGCTTCAGTCGGAACATGGAAGCCTCGCTGGAGTGAGGGAATAGGTTAACAAAAAGAAGCAGCGTTGATCGCTGCTTCGTTGGCTTGTGGATCGGCAAGGCTCAGCGTTACAAGAGACTGGGATGCTATGATGCTTAAATGCTATTTTTCTTCGGGTCTCTTGATTTGAAGCGGCGGCGGAATGAGCCAGCCTTTTTCCTTATTCATCTGAAGAATCCGCACACCCTGAGCCGTTTTGGCTAGATGATATTTAGCGAATAACGCGCCGATATCCTCCCGGATCGATTGTCCCATGATTTGGCTGCATGCTACCAGTCCGAGCGAGGTATCCGCTGCGATTTTGGCCGCGATTTCCGGATCCGTGAATCTTGCGCCAGCCGGAATATCCTCAAGTTTGACAGGGGGTCTTTCGGGAAGCCCCGGTGCAGGCGGGATTCCGTTGTCGGTAAGCAGCTCATCGCATTCTTTAATCTCGAGTTTAGCCTGATCCAGCAGATCATTTAGAATTTTTTTAAGGTCTTTATCTCCCGCGTGATTCAAATAAGCCTCGTAGCAGGACACCATGCCCTTTGCCAGCATGGAGGTTTCCCATACGCTAAAAATCTCCCCGTAATGCATGGGCTCATCTTTAGGGTTTCCGCTTAATATACCCATCCATATTCGCTCCTTTAATATTTATCCAAACAGAGTCATTATGTACAGGAGGTTATTGTTTCATTCTAATCAGAACGAAGTTCTCGGAAATTTGCAGGAAATCATTGTATCGGATGCTGACGCAAGGATAAAGACGGCAAGATCAACCTGATCGTTCCGGATAAACCAGATCCCGCAGTTGCGAAAGTGCTGCAGCGGTTTATATAAAAATTAATTATAATCATACGGCCTATATATAAGAGTTTGTCGAGGATGATACCCTTGAGTGCAAGGAGGGATTTGGATTGAGTTTATTTCCTGTCACTTACTCGCTTCTGTCCAAACAAGCGGTAGGGTTACATATCCAACGCAATTATGAGATCGGTTCCGTTGTGAAAATTCAGTATTTCTTGCGGGGGATGAACGATACGTACGCAATAGAAACAGATGTTGATAAGTATATCTTCCGTATCTATAGGGCCGATCGAAGAAGCCGGCCTGACATCGAGTTTGAATTGGAATTGCTGCGGTTTCTCAGTGCGAACGGGATCAGCGTGTCAGAGCCCATTCCGGGAAAAGACGGCGCGTACCTTAGCGGATTTAACGTCATGGAGGGAACCCGGTACGGGGTTCTATTTCAATATGCGGAAGGACACGAGATGCCGATTCACGCCGCAGCGGACAGTTACCGGTTCGGTGAATCCATTGGCCATATGCATAAGGCGGCGGATCAATTTGAAAGTCGGTTTGCAAGGGAACGGCTGGATATGGAGTTTCTTATAGATCAGCCTTTATCCATCATCAGATCCTATATGAAGCATCGGTTAACCGATTGTAACTACCTTAGTGAAATGGCAACGGAACTAAAGAAACGAATTTCGGACCTCAAGGTTCAAGGTTTAGATTGGGGCGTGTGCCACGGAGATTTGCACGGCAATACGAATGCTGCATGGACAGAGGACGGAAAGCTGACCCATTATGATTTTGATTTATGCGGTTACGGCTGGAGAGCTTACGATATTGCGGAGTTTAGGCTGGCCAGAGAAATACATAGCAGACATGACCCGGAGGAAGTGGAAAGATTGTGGGACGCCTTTCTGAGAGGGTATTGTAGCGTCAGATCTCTCAGCGAAAATGATCTTGCTGCCGTCCCTGTATTTGTTGCCGTTCGGCAGCTTTGGCTCTTTGGTCTATGTTTTCGCGATTCGGAATTTGTGGGCATTGTCGACTTTGATGAAGGTTTTATAGATGAGTATTTTGCAGTAATCTAAGCCCTTGCTACGCAAGGATTTTCAGGCATAAAAAAGGGACTTTACCCCAACTTGCAGAAGTTTTCAAGAGACCAATCCAGAAAACTCAAGAAGGGGTAAAGTCTCTTGTATATTCTCCAAGAAAGTCTGTTTTCCTTTGAGGAACTGCTAAAAATCGAGTCAAAAGATCGTTTGCCGATCTTTTTCAGTGTGCTGGACCTCCGTCCTTACGCGAAAGAACTGAGAAGTCGTTCACCCCGAGGAGCCGACGGGCATTGCAGAGAAGGCATTTTGCGCGCCCTTCTTGCTGCTCCTCTAGAACGTATCCAGACATTTACTGGTTTACATCATCGACTGAGTACCGATCTTAGGTTTCGCTATCAATGCGGACTTCCACTCGACCGCGAGGCTCCATCCATCGCTACATTAAGCAGAGTCTTTGCCGAGCTGACGAAGAAAGAGCTGGCCAAACAGTTGTTCGAAGACTTGGTCAATCGCTGCAAGCAAGACGGCATCATCGACGGAAATCATGTTGCGATCGACAGTGCCTCGATTCACGCTTACGAAAAGAAGCAGCCTAAGCGAAAAAGCGAGCAAACGGGCAATGCGAACTGGGGAGCGAAGTTCGACTCCTTCGGTAATAAAGTGACTTGGTTCGGCTATAAGCTCCACTTGGCGGTGGATACGAAAAGCGAACTTCCACTTGCGCTCGAAGTCACGCCAGCGCATGTGAATGATGGAGAAATGGCGCCGAGCCTGATTGAGAAGGTTGCTGTCGATAAACGCACGAGATTCTTCATGCTTGATGCGGGCTATGACCAAATGAAAGTGTACGAAGCGGCTCGAAAGGTGAACGCTCAAGCCATTATTCCTCTCAATCCTCGGGGAGAAAAAGAACCGCCCGCTGGCATGACGACAAACGGAACACCCTGCTGTACGATGGGGTTCGCGATGACTTACTGGGGCGCCGACGGCGATTACTTGAAGTTTCGTTGTCCGCATGCCACAGGCAAAGTAGATTGCCCGTTAGGCATGGCCACTTGCTCAGCGTCCAACTATGGCATGGTCGTCAAAGTCGATACGAAGGACGATCTAAGGCGATATAGTAATCCGCATCGCGATACCAAGCGCTGGAAAGAGCTTTACAATGAACGAACCAGCGTGGAACGGTGCAATTCTCGAATGAAAACGTATTTGTCCGCGGATAGCCTGCATGTCTGGGGCGTTCAAAAAGTCACTACGCAGCAGTATTTGAACGCCATCGTCCTACTCGTATCTGCGCTCTCAACTGCTTCGAGAAGAAAGCAAGCCGCCGCTTAAAAAGTTCAAACTTCAAAAATTCTGGAGGTCTGTCCTTTTTCAGAAAACGCGTGATTTAGAGACGAGACAATGTCTGTTCTTCCTATGATTTATCCAAATTCGGAATTATGCAAAATGCTCATATAAAAAAAAGCTGGAATTGAACGGAATTCAGCGGAACTACATAAGTAAAAATTCAGTCTTAAGTAGGAGGTGAACGATGATGCGGTCCGTATAATTAGATCATGAAAGGAGAGTCATTCCATTACACAAGAAATGTATTTTCATTGACAAATTGGAGGTAGAAAAGATTGACTAGGCACGATAAAAGCACCCAAGCACCAAGCCTGCTTCGCAATCGGTTCCTGCAGACGATTTTATTATCTAGCGTGCTCCTGCAGATCGGGATCTGGGTACGTAATTTTGCGATTCTCCTGTACGTTGCGGATCGAACGAATAATGATCCATATGCGATCTCGTTAATCAGCGTAGCAGAATTCGCTCCTATTTTTGTTTTTTCGTTCATCGGAGGTACATTTGCCGACCGTTGGCGGCCTAAGCGAACAATGATCTGGTGCGACTTGTTATCCGCGGTATCGGTATTCGTTGTCCTTCTGACCATACATTACGGTTCTTGGCATTCCGTCTACCTCGTTGCGTTTATCTCGGCTATCCTTTCACAATTCTCGCAGCCGTCAAGCATGCGTTTGTTCAAGTATCATGTGGCAGAAGAACAACTGCAGCAAGGGATGGCTTTCTTCCAATCGCTGATGGCCATCTTCATGGTGCTCGGCCCTATGCTTGGCACCTTCGTTTACAGCACGTTCGGCCTTGAAACATCGATTGCGATCATGGGCGCGGTATTTCTGCTGTCCGCACTCGTCCTTGTTCGTCTGCCGGAGGATAATATGAAGCCGCAGACCATCGCCGCTAAAGGCCAGTTCCGCAGAGATTTCGTTGAGGGCTTCCGCTATGTGTGGCAAAGCCAGGTGCTGCGAATGCTTGGACTCGCGTTTATTCTCGCGGGACTCGCGGTTGGCGTAGCTCAAGCCCTCAACCTGTTTATCGTAACCGAGCGGTTGGGCAGGAGCGAGGAGTTCCTGCAATATCTGCTGATGGTGAATGGTGCAGCCATGCTGATCGGCGGCGGGATCGTAGCCGTCTTTGCGAAGCGGGTACCGCCGCAATTACTTCTTGCCATTGGCATGCTGTCTGGCGCTGTCTGCACGACAATTGTCGGATATTCGACGAGCATTCCGCTGACACTGACCGTTCAATTTCTCAATGGACTCGTGTTCCCTTGCATTCATATCGGGATCAGCACGATGATTCTGAAATGGTCCAATGCTTCCATCGTCGGACGGGTGAACGGGGTTTTGAATCCGATGTTCGTTGGTATGATGGTCATTTCGATGTCTTTCGCCGGCGCGTTAAAGGATGCCTTCTCACTGAGCACGATCTATAGCGGGGCAGGACTATTATTTCTTCTTGGCTCACTGGTCATGGTGCCGATCATGAATCAAAAAGCGCCGGAACGCGGACATCTTGCACAACAAACCTAAGCTTTAACATTTTCATGCGGAAGAACCGGCCAGGATCATGGCCGGTTTTTTTTGACATCTTGTGTTCAGCAATACAATCAAACTTATTCCATAATCATGTAATTGTGGAAAACCTATCATGAAGATGTTAAGCTGATAATGACTGTACTTTTTGAAAGGGGGACCTCAAGAATGTTCCTCATGACAATCATGTTGTATGTAATCATCTTCATTTGCGGGTATGTTTGGATCAAAAAAAAGCTGAAGGTATCCTCCACGTCAGACGGACTGCTGTATAAGCATATCAATCGATTTCATTTAATTGGAGAGCTCGTCCTTGTAGTCGCTGCCCTCATTGCCATTTTCGTTATGAGATATGTATTGGAATGGAGAGTGTGGGCTCATCAGGATATTATTCTTGTTGTTGCTATTCTGCATGCGTTCCGTTCCCTTGTAGAAAGACGCTATATGAAGGAATCTAAACAACATTTCCTCAGTGCTTATGCAAGTGTTAGCGGTTTGCTGCTCTTTCTTGGCCTGGAGCTATTTGCATAACAACACAAGAAGAACGGAATCCGCTAATCTGCTAAGTTCGCCGTGTTTAAATAGGATAAGATTATACATGCATAGAAAGCCGTGGAAACCGCGGCTTTTTTTGTTTTAACGATGGACTTTAGCAAATTTGCTTTAACCATATCTATGTGAGTATTTTGCAGTAATCTAAGCCCTTGCTACGCAAGGATTTTCAGGCATAAAAAAGGGACTTTACCCCAACTTGCAGAAGTTTTCAAGAGACCAATCCAGAAAACTCAAGAAGGGGTAAAGTCTCTTGTATATTCTCCAAGAAAGTCTGTTTTCCTTTGAGGAACTGCTAAAAATCGAGTCAAAAGATCGTTTGCCGATCTTTTTCAGTGTGCTGGACCTCCGTCCTTACGCGAAAGAACTGAGAAGTCGTTCACCCCGAGGAGCCGACGGGCATTGCAGAGAAGGCATTTTGCGCGCCCTTCTTGCTGCTCCTCTAGAACGTATCCAGACATTTACTGGTTTACATCATCGACTGAGTACCGATCTTAGGTTTCGCTATCAATGCGGACTTCCACTCGACCGCGAGGCTCCATCCATCGCTACATTAAGCAGAGTCTTTGCCGAGCTGACGAAGAAAGAGCTGGCCAAACAGTTGTTCGAAGACTTGGTCAATCGCTGCAAGCAAGACGGCATCATCGACGGAAATCATGTTGCGATCGACAGTGCCTCGATTCACGCTTACGAAAAGAAGCAGCCTAAGCGAAAAAGCGAGCAAACGGGCAATGCGAACTGGGGAGCGAAGTTCGACTCCTTCGGTAATAAAGTGACTTGGTTCGGCTATAAGCTCCACTTGGCGGTGGATACGAAAAGCGAACTTCCACTTGCGCTCGAAGTCACGCCAGCGCATGTGAATGATGGAGAAATGGCGCCGAGCCTGATTGAGAAGGTTGCTGTCGATAAACGCACGAGATTCTTCATGCTTGATGCGGGCTATGACCAAATGAAAGTGTACGAAGCGGCTCGAAAGGTGAACGCTCAAGCCATTATTCCTCTCAATCCTCGGGGAGAAAAAGAACCGCCCGCTGGCATGACGACAAACGGAACACCCTGCTGTACGATGGGGTTCGCGATGACTTACTGGGGCGCCGACGGCGATTACTTGAAGTTTCGTTGTCCGCATGCCACAGGCAAAGTAGATTGCCCGTTAGGCATGGCCACTTGCTCAGCGTCCAACTATGGCATGGTCGTCAAAGTCGATACGAAGGACGATCTAAGGCGATATAGTAATCCGCATCGCGATACCAAGCGCTGGAAAGAGCTTTACAATGAACGAACCAGCGTGGAACGGTGCAATTCTCGAATGAAAACGTATTTGTCCGCGGATAGCCTGCATGTCTGGGGCGTTCAAAAAGTCACTACGCAGCAGTATTTGAACGCCATCGTCCTACTCGTATCTGCGCTCTCAACTGCTTCGAGAAGAAAGCAAGCCGCCGCTTAAAAAGTTCAAACTTCAAAAATTCTGGAGGTCTGTCCTTTTTCAGAAAACGCGTGATTTAGAGACGAGACAATGTCTGTTCTTCCTATGATTTATCCAAATTCGGAATTATGCAAAATGCTCATGTATGTTATCATAGTAATAATTAATATAAAGCTGAGTCTGATACTTGGAGGGAATACTCATTAGTAACGTTACCCTGAATGAAGCGATGATCATGTTAAAGAAGACGAGCCGGACTTTTTATATTCCCATCAGTTATTTGGAACTGGGATTAAAGGAGGCTGTTACATCTGCCTATCTATGCATGAGGGCAATTGACGAAATCGAGGACCATAAAGAACTCACGGACGAATTGAAAGTGAAACTGCTGCTTGGCATTCATGATATATTCAAATCCGAGGATATGATGGTAACCCGCACACAACATTTGCTCTCACCTTACCAAGAAATATTACCGGACGTTACGATGCAGATCGATGACTGGGCGCTTCTTTGTCCGTCATCCGGCGCCCCGATCGTATATCGTTACATCGCGAAGATGTCGTTACATATGGCGCAGTGGGTTCAAAGCGGGTGGAATATCCACACGGAAGAGGATTTGGACAGATATACTTATAGCGTGGCTGGGATGGTTGGAGAAATGTTATCCGAGCTCTGGCTCTGGCATGACGGGACGCAGTCTGATTCAACCAAAGCAATTGCCTTCGGAAGAGGACTGCAAGCGGTAAATATCCTTCGCAATAGAGAAGAGGATCTTCATCGCGGCGTCGACTTCTATCCGGATGGTTGGGGATTTAAGGAGATGCAGCAATACACACGCCGCAATTTACAAATTGCCGATTCATATATTGCCGATTTGAAGGATGGTCCGGCATTGAAATTTTGCAAAATCCCATTATCCTTAGCTCATGCCACAGTAAATCTCATATCTGCTGGCGGAAGCAAATTAACGAGGGATGCCGTACTGAAAATCGTGAATCGCGTAACCGGTTAATCGCATTGTTCATATGTATACCGGGTATGATAATAACTTATTCACAGGCAAGTGAATGAACAGCAAGAAATCCGATAGATCCATATTAAGAAGGCAGCCGACGCGTAATCGGCTGCTTTTTTGTTAAGTACTATTAAATTCCTCCATGAAACGGACGGATGGATCGTTGGTGAGAAGGGGATACGCAAAGGGACAAGGAATTAAGAGGGAGAGCGGAGAAGTTCGTCATATGGAGAAATAAAAAAGCTTGGCCGTAAGCCAAGCGAAAATAAAAAAATATTGAACATGAAAAAGACGCTATGTTATAATCAATAGCGCAATTGAAAAAATCAAGTTAACTGGCATTATCATTACTATTCCTAATTTGATTGTACACCAGTGACCTCTGATTTGTCAATGCTCTTTTTTATCCCCATAAAATGGTAAAAGGAGTGTGTCAGAATATCATGGAAGCAAATGAATGGCAGACAGAACAAGAACGGCTGGAACAGGTCAGGGAAAAGCTGAAAGCAAGGATTGGCGAGTTGGAACCTGTGGTTACCGGGCTAAGCGATCAGGCTGCTGAGATACGCAGACGATTCTGGGAAGAAGTAACGGTCAACACAAGCACGGATGAAGAATTCGAAGAAACATTCTATACGATCAAACAACAGGCCGCGATATTATCCGAACGGGAACGCCGGCAGCGGCTTCTGACCCAGCAATGGAAGAACTTCAATCAGTTGCTGCCTTCTCCCTATTTCGGGCGCGTCGATTTTCTGGAAGACGGCATGAACCTGAGCGAGCAGATTTATATCGGCGTATCATCCTTCATCGATGAAGATGGAATGAACTTTCTGGTGTATGATTGGCGTACTCCCATCGCAAGTCTTTACTACGACCACTCCCCAGGCGAGGCCTCATACATCACGCCGATGGGGCAGATTTCGGGAAGGATGGAGCTGAAACGTCAGTATCAGATTCACAACGGTCAAATTCGAAATATGTTTGATGCGAACCTGACGATCGGCGACGAGCTGCTCCAGCAAATGCTAGCCAAGGGCGCAGATTCACAGATGAAAAGCATCGTATCCACTATTCAGCGGGAGCAAAACGCCATCATCCGAAACGATCGCAGCCGGCTTCTGATCGTACAAGGCGCGGCCGGCAGCGGGAAGACCTCTGCGGCCTTGCAGCGCGTGGCGTACTTGCTGTACAAAAACCGCGATTCGCTGAAGGCTGACCAGATTGTTCTTTTCTCGCCGAATCCGATTTTTAACAGCTATGTATCCTCTGTTCTTCCCGAGCTCGGCGAGGAGAACATGCAGCAGACGACGCTGCAGGAATATCTCGAATACTGGCTGGGTCCATCCTTGCGACTGGAGGATCCCTTTGATCAGATCGAATATGTGCTGACCGCACAATCAACCCCGAATTACGAGACACGTCTGCAGGGAATTCAATACAAGGCATCGGAGTCTTTCATGAAAGCCTTGCAGAATTATGCGCAGTGGCTGGGCCGGGAAGGGATGCTATTCAAAGGCATTCGATTCCTGGAGCGTGATCTGATTACGGCGGAGGAAATGAGGACCCAATTTTACAGCTACGACCCTTCCTTGAGCTTGGCCAATCGGGTCGAGCAGCTACAGAAATGGCTGCTGAAGGAGCTATCGCTACTGGAACGCAAGGAGCTTAAGGCGTCTTGGGTAGTCGAGGAGCTGAGTTACCTCGATACGGAGCTCTATGCGGAAGTGTTCGGCGAGCTGCACAAGGATCGGGAAGTCTTTGACATTGCCGAGCATTACGCCGTAGTGAACGAGATAAAAAGCAATAAACGCCGGGGAGATGAAGGCGACTTTGATTTCGCCGGACGGGAAGAGGAATTGCTCAGCCAGCGGATCGTGAAGAAGAGCTTCAAACCGCTGAGGCAAACCGTGAGGAAATTATCGTTTATCGATGCCCACGGCTTATACGTCCAATTATTCGGCGATGTAGCTGCATATCGGGAAAAAACGAAGGAATCCGATGTCCCTGCTATGTGGCCTGAAATCTGCAAGCAAACCAAAGAAAAGCTGGATCGGCTCGAATTATTCTATGAGGATGCGACTCCTTATTTGTATTTAAAAGAATTGATCGAAGGCGTTCGGACGAACACAGAGATTCGGCATGTCTTCGTCGATGAGGGACAGGATTACTCGCCGTTTCAATATGAGTATCTAAAGAAACTATTCCCTCGTGCCCGCATGACGGTACTCGGCGATTTCGGGCAGGCGATCTTCATGCAGTCCACAAAGCTGCAAGGGGACGATTCGCCTCTGCTTCGGCTTTATGGTGAAGCCGAAACAAACTTGATTCGTCTAGTCCGCAGTTATCGTTCTACACGGGAGATCGTGGAATTCACGAAAGAACTGCTTATCGATGAGTCGGACATCGTACCCTTTGAGAGGAGCGGACCGAAGCCTGTTCTTGCTAGGTTTGAAGGCAGAGAGAGACATGATGCGCAGTTGCTTAAAGACATCGTGGCACTTAAAGCCGACGGCATCGACTCTATTGCCATCATTACGAAGACTGCGGCCGAAAGCCGACAAGCATTGGAATCATTACAGTTGGAGGGATGCGAAGCCTTGCAGCTCATTACGAAGGAGACCGTCACCTATCAAAATGGGGTGATGGTTGTCCCCGTATATCTCGCAAAGGGCATCGAGTTCGATGCGGTCTTGGTCTATGATGCTTCGTCCGAAGCCTACGGCAGGGAAAACGAACGCAAGCTTCTTTATACGGCCTGTACGCGGGCCATGCACCGACTGTATCTTTACGCGACTGGCGAGTGGTCTCCGTTCGTGCAAGCAGTGCCTGAGCATTTGTATGAGAAAACAACATGATTTGCTCTTTAACCAGGCTATTTGTCCATCTAGAATACGATGAGAGCAGTAGAAGTAGGTAAGGGAGCAACGCCAAGCCCTTTACGCAAAACCAAACCGATCGGAGCCGAAGGGACGATGCAGCCTCCGCTCGTCGTGAATCGTCTCCGAATTGCTCGTATGTCAATAACCTTGGCCTTTAAGTCGGCCAAGGTTATTTTTTGTTATGACAATCAAGCAAAAAAAGATTGTGAATAATCACTGTAGGGCAAGAGGACAAAAAAGGTGAAATTTAGCTTTGTGTCGAATTGCTTGTCAATCATAATGTAAAGAGGAGCCCAAAATGGTTGATAAAGAATACTATTTGAAATTAAGTAAGGAAGCGCAAGATAATTATAAATTTTATAAAGAAGAGGCTGAGTCTTCAATTTGTAGGAGAGAATACACCATAAGCAAACGTTATGATATTTCTCCGTATTGGTATGGGCGACAAAGTACGGTTCCAGGGGAAATTACTGAAGAGGAGACGGACACTTATTATGAATTCGATAATCATGATAGACTTCGCATTTCGGTTTGTGATGAATTAATTGATGGATACGCTTATACCGTCTACGAAGACAACCGAATCATCACTAGATTATATGTCCGTGGAGTATTGGACTCTATAAAGGAATATTTGATATACGATGGTTTCATCAAGCGATGCATAGAATATTCTGCTCGGAATGATAAATTACAGTACGAAGATTACATATATGAGGGTGAACGGTTGATCCAAGTATATCAGCCTCAATACGAAAGTAATTCAGGTTATTTTGATCACTTAGTCCGAACCTATTTTGAGTATGATGAGAACGGCATTCTCAGTCGAGTATTAGATGGCACAAAAGGTGTAATTTATGTGATGATGTTGGCTGAAGACGTGGCGCTTCTCCGAGAGGAAGTTAAAAAAGGATTAATAGCAGCTTTAAGAGAGATAATTGGTAATGTGTCCCGAGTATTAGTAGATAGAAGCTGTTGTTTTCTTGCCATCTTTCTACATGATGAAGCTCATACGGTATACTCGCCGATTTTCCAACCTGGCTTGCAAAATATACGAGATGAGCTAGTGGAAAACAAAAAGGACTATGAGACCATCTGGAATTCGGGAGAGCATCCTGGGAAGTACCAACAAGAACTTACAGATCAAGAACTAATTCAGAAACTTAGAAATCTTATTATGTTTTGGCATAATACAGATGATTGGTGGGAGGAAGGTATGAAGTTGTGGCAGGAAGTGGCCTATTCATTAAATGAAACGAATTGGTCCGAAAACTTCATACTAACTGAAGACTTTATTGTGTTTGTCGACCGTGAGGGTTTGGAAGTAACAAATGGCGAACTTGAAAAAAGTATACCTCTAGTGAAATTAGAGTTACTTAGATCAAAGGGGCTTGTGCCAGTACATTAGAATCCGTATTGTACTGATCAGATATATCGAACCGCAAACGAGCAAGCCAGAACCACCAAAAGCAGAGGAGGCACCTTGATGACAAAAGGTGAAAGGAATACAAAGATTGATCCGTATTTTAATAAGCTTAAAAAGTGGAAGGAAGAGTTCGGGCTATTGAGAGAAATTGCGCTGGACTGCGGGCTGACCGAGGATTTTAAGTGGATGCATCCTTGTTACACGTTCGACGGTAAAAATATCGTGTTGATCCACGGTTTTAAGGATTACTGTGCCCTTCTGTTTCACAAAGGCGCATTGTTAAAAGATCCCCATGGGATCCTGATCCAGCAAACGGAGAACGTTCAGGCCGCACGCCAGATTCGGTTTACCAATGCTCAAGATATAGATGAAATGCAACTGATCGTGAGAGCCTATATTACGGAAGCCATTGAAGTGGAGAAAGCCGGTCTGCAAGTAAATTTTAAAAAGAATACGGATTACACCATACCTGTAGAGCTGGAAAATAAGTTCGAGGAAGTGCCTAACCTAAAAGAGGCTTTTGAAGCATTGACGCCAGGTCGGCAAAGAGCGTACATTCTGCATTTCTCCGCACCTAAGCAAGCCAAAACACGAGAGTCCAGGGTTGAAAAATATATCCCGCATATCCTGAATGGAAAGGGATTAAACGATTAGTTGTTTTTACATATTGGGGATTACACGCTGCGCTAGCGCGGAGTTCTTCCAGACAAGAATACACGACAAGGCAGCAGGCTGCTGGTTCATTCAACCGGCAGCCTGTTTTCTTTGCCAAAAGAATATTGACGCAAACCAGAATGCCGCTTAAACTATTCAATATATCAATTGAATAGTATATTTCAGGGGGTGAATCGATGAACGAAAGAGAGCTTAAAGACGAATTGTACAAGGAATATACACGAATTGGAAAATGCCTCTCCAGCCCAAAACGTTTAGAAATTCTGGATGTTTTGACACAAGGACCAAAATCCGTAGAAAATATATCGAAAATCACATCCATGTCTATAGCGAATGTCTCTCAACACTTGCAGACCCTCCATCATGCCAAGCTAGTCGATTATAAGAAACGAGGGAATTTCGTTATTTATGAAATCGCCGATCCCGCAGTCTTGCACTTTTTAGATTCTCTGTATGGTTTATCTGAAAAACAACTTATTGAAGTCCAGCATATTAAAAATGAATTCCTGGGTCAGCTATCGGAAATAGAGGAAGTATCGTTTGAAGAACTCATGAGCCGCATGGAAGCAGGGGAAGTAACGCTGATCGATGTTCGTCCGAAGGACGAATATGAAGCTGCTCATATTCCTGGCGCTATCTCGATACCTATAGAAGAGCTGGCCGAACAGCTACATGCGTTGCCAGCGAAGGCCAAAGTCGTAGCCTATTGCCGGGGTCCTCACTGTTTAATGTCTATCCAAGCCATCGAGATGCTAAAGTCCAAAGGAATCGATGCGGCTCGCTTAAGCAAGAGGGTTCAGGACTGGGAAGCATTTGCGAATAAGCGAAACAGCGAAGAGCAGGCCATTTCGTGAAACAAGTTTCCTTCAATTTATCAATTCACCCAATCATGAAGGTATACGACGACGAGAGCTTAAGGTCTGTGGAACCGGCCGCGATTCAAGGTAATCAGACGGGCAACTATCGTATTCCTACGGAAGGATGTCATTTGAATGTATTCGAAAAAAGGCATGACGAGGCTGCCGGCTTCGCTGCAAGGCTATGTGGATTCACCCGAAAAACAACGTAAATTGTACCGGCGGACACTAAACATCGTTGTTGTTTCACAAATTTTCGGGGGCGCTGGTCTTGCGGCAGGCATTACCGTAGTGGCGCTTTTGGCTCAGGATATGCTGGGAACCGACAACTTTACGGGTATACCAACGGCACTGTTTACGTTAGGCTCAGCAGGTGCGGCCTTGCTGGTTGGCCGTCTTTCCCAGCGATATGGACGCAGTTTGGGATTGGGACTCGGTTTTCTGGCGGGAGGCATAGGAGCGATTGGAGTCGTGTTAGCAGCCGTCTTGAATAGCCTGACTCTGCTCTTACTCTCACTATTGATATATGGTGCAGGCACCGCAACGAATTTGCAGGCACGCTATGCCGGGACGGACCTGGCCAACTCTAAGCAACGAGCAACCGCAGCCAGTACGGCCATGGTATTCACTACCTTTGGTGCAGTAGCAGGCCCGAATTTAGTCAACGTCACTGGCGATTTCGCGCTGTCGGTGGGGATACCGAGTTTGGCCGGACCCTTTTTATTGGCAGCTGCGGCATATATTCTCGCAGGCATCGTTTTGCTAATTTTTCTACGCCCCGATCCTTTGCTGGTAGCGAATGCTATAGCCATGCAGGGAAATTCGGATGAGCATGCCGGTTCTGCAAAAGAAATGGATACTGCAGGATCAGGAAAGCGTGGAATCGCAATCGGCGCTGTGGTTATGATCTTAACGCAAATTATAATGGTAGCTATTATGACCATGACGCCCGTACATATGAGACATCATGGTCATGGACTAAGCGAAGTGGGGCTTGTCATTGGTTTTCATATCGGATCGATGTATCTTCCATCCCTGATAACCGGTATCCTGGTCGATAAAATCGGACGTAAGGCAATGGCAATGGCTTCTGGAGTTACGCTTTTGCTTGCAGGGGTCATTGCCGCCATAGCACCGGCTGATTCCATGACCGTATTGATTGTCGCCCTATCTCTTCTAGGGTTGGGATGGAATTTTGGCTTGATCAGCGGAACGGCATTGATCGTAGATGCAACAACCTCAACAAACCGTGCGAAAGTGCAAGGGTCTGTTGACGTATTGATTGCCCTTGCGGGGGCATCAGGTGGGGCCCTTTCAGGAATGGTGGTTGCTCATTCCAGTTATGCCGCACTTTCCTTTGCCGGGAGCATACTCGCCCTGCTGCTGATCCCGGTTGTGCTTTGGCAAGGTCAGGATAAAAACGAAAAATCCGTCTCTTTCTAACGCGAAGCCGACTCTACCATGTAGAGTCGGAGGCGATGGCTTTTCCTTATACGTATTTGAAAAGTTCAATTTTGACGCTGCCGAAGGATGCCTGTTTCTAAGCGACAATCCGGAATACGAGGTCACCATTGAAGCACTGCCTGCCAATTATGACCTGACGCAGCTTGAGTCGGCAGGAAAGAAAGAACTGGAGGCGTCCGGCGAAGTTTCCGATTACAGTGGAGAACTCGTCGAGCATCCGCTGGGCTCCGCCGAGCTATACCTTCAAGCCTCAAGCGATAAAGGGATTAACGATTAAGGCGAGGAAGCTTCGGACTTTGCCGGTCCGGTCCTCGTTTCGTTATCCACGGTTCAAAGCGATTCATAAGTTGGCAATACACAATCCTGCAGCAAAAACTCCGTGATGAACGCGGAGTTTTTGTTTTTGCAGGTTAGCGTCAAACGGAACATCATGAGTGTTTATTGCGTATTGACCTGGAGTTAACTCCAAGTGATAAACTTAAGACTAAGGAGGGATTATGATGGAGTATGCGAAACTAGGGAACACCGGTCTCGATGTTTCCCGCATCTGTCTTGGGTGCATGGGATTTGGCGTAGCAGAGCGCTGGGTGCATCAATGGGTGTTAAATGAAGAGAGCAGCCGTCCTATTATTAAAAAGGCATTGGAGCTTGGCATCAATTTCTTTGATACGGCGAATGTCTACTCGGACGGTACAAGCGAGGAAATTGTCGGCCGCGCCTTGAAAGAATATGCGAATCGCGACGAAATCGTCCTGGCGACAAAGGTTCATTTCCGTATGCACGAGGGCCCTAATGGGATGGGGCTGTCCCGGAAGGCAATCATGAGCGAAATCGACAAGAGCCTCAAGCGGCTGGGTACCGATTATGTCGATCTGTACCAGATTCATCGATGGGATTATGATACGCCTATCGAAGAAACGATGGAGGCCCTTCATGATGTGGTGAAAGCCGGAAAGGTTCGCTACATCGGAGCTTCAGCCATGTATGCATGGCAGTTTCTCAAGGCCCAGCATACCGCTGAAAAGAATGGCTGGACCCGGTTCGTTTCGATGCAGAACCATTACAACCTCATTTACCGCGAAGAAGAGCGCGAAATGCTGCCGTTGTGCCAATCCGAAAAAATCGGCGTGATCCCCTACAGCCCACTAGCATCGGGAAGATTGACGCGAGACTGGTCGGAGACGACGCAGCGTTCCAAAACGGACATGGTTCAGAAATCCAAGTATGATGCCACGGCGGATGCCGATCGGATCATTGTGGAACGGCTTGCAGGCATTGCGAATGAGCGGGGCATTCCGCGCGTTCAAATTGCGCTCGCCTGGCTGCTGCAGAAAGAACCGATCACGGCTCCCATTGTCGGCGCGACCAAAATGTCTCACCTGGAGGATGCCGCAGCCGCGCTTACGGTCAAACTCACGCCGGAGGAGATGGCCTCCCTGGAAGAGCCGTACATACCTCACCGGGTTGTGGGCGCCTTATAGCTTTAACAACTGACTTATTCAGGAAACGGTATTGAACAGAGAAGGTGAATCAAGACATGACGGTGACGATTAAAGAAATCAGCGAAAGGTTCGGGCTTTCCCAGGATACCCTGCGCTATTATGAGCGAATTGGGTTGATTCCGCCAGTAAACCGGAACAAAAATGGTATCAGGGATTATTCGGAGGAAGACATCAAATGGGTTGATTTTGTTAAATGCATGCGTCAAAGCGCTGGGCTTCCGGTCGAGGTACTGATCGAGTATGTTTCGCTTTTTCAACAAGGCGACGACACGCTTGAAACACGAAAGGGATTGTTGATTGAACAGCGCAATCGACTGGGGGACAAAATCGAAGAAATGACGAACACACTGGAACGCTTGAACGATAAAATCGCAAGATATGAACATACCATCATGAAAAAAGAAAATGCACTCAAGAAGCAGGCAGACTAACTTATCAAAAACCGGGTTTCGGGAGGAGTTCCCGGCCCGGTTTCTTGATTATAAACGAATGATCGTTTATTATTGTTTCATGAGACATAGAGACGATAACAAAGTGGAAGCCATTTTTGACGCGACGATTCAATTAGTGAATGAGATTGGGTTTGCGGAAACGTCGATATCCAAAATAGCTAAGAAGGCTAATGTATCGGCTGCAACGATCTATATTTATCATGAGAATAAGGAGGATCTGCTGCTTAAGACTTACTTAAAGGTGAAGGGCAAGATGAGTAAGAGCATGTTACAGGGATTCGATGATACGCGATCGGTTAAAGAACGCTTTGAATCGATCATCCGGAAGTATGTGGAGTTTATATATACGCACAAAGACTATTTTCTATTTTTAGAGCAAATCATGAATTCTCCATTGCCCCAGAAATGGTGTTTGGACGAGACCGCAAGCCTGTTCCAACCCATTTTCGAGATGTTTGAAACGGGAAAGAAGCAGAATATATTGAAAGCGGAAGATGTGGATATGTTGATCGTTTATTCGATTTTACCCGTAGCCGAATTGGCGAAATCACATCTGAAGAACGGAACCCGATTTGGTAATCGGGAATTGGAAGCAGCTATCGTTATGAGCTGGGATGCTGTGAAAGCTTAAATGTAAGAAGGAGCATTACAATTTATGTAATCCGATTCTTTTATCTTAGACTAGATTGGACAAATCGAGGTAGAACCCTATGACCATTTTTTTAATATGCGCTGCTTTAATCCTATCCATTGCATTGTTTCTGAGATATTATCCGCCATTCGGCCAAAGAGTATCTAGGGAAAAACGAAACGAATTTCGCAAACTCCCGAATTTCGACCGTAATCATTTTGTGAATCCAATCCATACCTCCATGAGGATGGGAACAACGGACTTCATGTCACTGTTACGCGATTACATGAAACGGAATCCCAATCGGAAGCCGACTTCTCCATTACCGATAAAGCGAGTAGATCCCGCAAGTATACAACAACAAGCGCTAACACGTGTAACGTGGTTTGGGCATTCTGCATTCATGCTGGAAATCGAGGGGAAAACGCTGCTGTTCGACCCTATGTTAGGAACGTCTCCATCCCCAATCCCTGTTTTTGGGAATCAACGTTATAGCAGGGAGATTCCTATTGATCTGGACAAGCTTCCTCCCATTGATGCCGTCGTTTTGTCACATGATCATTATGATCATCTGGATTTCAGCTCCATTCAGAAGCTAAAGGAGAAGGCTAAGCATTTTTATGTGCCGCTTGGCCTTGGTGGTCACTTGGAGCGCTGGGGGATTTCAAAATCGAGCGTTACCGAACATAATTGGTGGGATGCATCCGGGTTAGACGGTCTACAACTCATCTGCACGCCAGCGAGACACTTTTCAGGGCGAAGCCTGTTTGACCGCGATTCGACCTTATGGTCGTCTTGGGTCATTATCAGCAACAAGAGTCGAGTGTATTTCAGCGGGGATAGCGGGTATGGTCCACATTTTCATGAGATCGGAGAAAAATACGGCCCATTTGATGTGACGCTCATGGAATGTGGTCAATACGACAAACGTTGGGCGAATATTCATATGATGCCTGAAGAGACGGTACAGGCTCATCTGGATGTGAAAGGGCAATGGTTGATTCCGATCCATTGGGCAGGGTTTACGTTGGCCTTGCATGACTGGAATGAACCGATCGAACGCGTGACTATGGCTGCTAAACAAAAACAAGTGCACATACTCACTCCTCAAATTGGGGAATCGGTAGTAATAGCTCCATCGGAATATTCTACGGAGCCTGATCATGCTGTCGTTTGGTGGAAATAACAAAAACAGCGGCAATCTGTCAACTTACATGCATTATTAATCCGCGGAAAACGCGGATTTTTTTGTTTCACCCATGAAGCCGCACCCGATTGCTGCGAAAGGGATTTTTCTGTAATTGCTTCATCCCTATTGATCACTAGATTATGCCAATTTGTGTTAAAATCGAAAAAACTACTGTTTCGGATCGGAACCGTGGAATGGATCAGAGCATGCTCAGGAGGACATAGGATATGCAAAAACGCATTCTGCTCGTTGAAGACGACAACGACATCAATCAGTTGATTGAAAGCCAGCTGAAACAGGATCATTACAGCGTTGCATCTGCACGCGACGGCGAGGAAGCACTCGCGCTTTTTCAAAAAGAGAAGTTCGATCTGATCTTGCTCGATTTGATGCTCCCCAAGGTAAACGGAATGGAGCTGCTCAAACATATCCGAGAGACCAGCAAAGTTCCTGTTTTGATTATTTCTGCGAAAGGCAGCGACCTCGACAAGGCCATGGGCCTTGGATTTGGCGCGGATGATTATATCAGCAAGCCTTTCTCCATGATCGAATTAACAGCCAGGGTTCAAGCTGCCATTCGGAGGGCAACGGTATACGCGGAAACGGAAAGCAAACCTGCAGACCCTCCCGTCATTACGTTTAAGGATCTCGTCCTGGACTTGCATTCGTTCTCCGTACAAGTCAAAGGGAAAAGCGTGCCGCTCACCGCGAAGGAATTCCATATTTTGAAGCTGCTCCTAACCCATCACAGCAGGGTATTCACCAAGGAGCAAATCTATCAACTCATTTGGGAAGAAGATTATTACGGGAATGAGAACGTGATTAATGTACATATCCGGAGACTCCGGGAAAAAATCGAAGAGGATCCGTCAGCTCCGCAATACATTCGGACGATTTGGGGAATCGGATATAAAATGGGGGATTAGCACATGGTCCTTCTTTTATCCGTCATCATTGCCCTATTGGTTGCAATCATCGGATGGCTATTTGTTTCCAAGAAGAAACGAGATCAAAGCATCCTGGAGATAGCGAATAAAATCTCCGATATTCTGGACCAGGACACAGCCGAGAAAGTGTTGGTGCCCACGGGCGACGATGCCGTCAGGCAGCTGCTCACACAGATTAACCGTTTGCTGGATAACAAACAGAAGGTATTTGCGGATTATGCCAGAACGAAGGACAGCCAAAAGAAAATGATCTCAAACATGTCTCATGATTTGAAGACGCCGCTGACGGTCATTCTCGGCTACACGGAAAAACTGAATCAGAAGAATACGTTGACCGCGCAAGACGAGGAGCTAGTCATTCAACGGTTGAATGAAAAAGTAAACAGTCTGATCGCCTTGCTTAATCAATTCTTCGACCTTGTCAAAATCGAGTCTGAGGATTATGATATCCCGCTAAGCAAAATATCATTGAGCGAGGTTTGCCGGAACAGCGTTCTTGAGTTTTACGACCTGCTGGTTTCCAGAAATCTTCGGGTTGAGATCGACATTCCGGAGCTGCCCTTTTATTTCCTTGGCAACAAGGATGCGCTGCATCGAATATTGAGCAATCTCATATCGAATTCCATCCGCTATGGAAGCGACGGAGGCGTGTTCGGGCTGACGGTTCGGGAAGAAGGAGAATATGTGGCAGTAGACGTGTGGGACCGGGGCAAAGGGATCGCAGAGGTTCATCAGGAACGCGTATTTGAAAGACTTTATACCCTGGACGATGCCCGGAACCCGCAATTTCAAGGAAGCGGGCTGGGACTCAGTATCTCCAAGCGCCTAACCGAGGAAATGAACGGATGGATCAGTCTAAGCAGCTCGGAGGCTGACAAAAAGACCATTTTCACATGCAAATTCAAGCAATTAACCTACTAACCTTAATCCACGAGATGTTGTCCTCTGTTCAACGTCTCTTTTTTTTTTTCAGCCGCGCGTTTCGATTCATTCTTAAGAAACATGTAAGGAATGGGAAAGGAATAAGTCCATTTTCAGGTCTATGATAAAGATAACAAAGGAAATCAAATTGTGAACACGGTGGTGGTCTTCGTGGATTACGTCATTCAAACTTCGGATCTGAGCAAAACCGTAAAAGGGATGTCCATTGTAACGCGTGTCAATCTCAATGTGAGAAAGGGCGAGATTTATGGCTTGCTGGGTCCAAACGGCGCGGGTAAAACAACCATCATGAAAATGCTGACGGGGCTCATTCTTCCGACCTCCGGAGCGATCATGCTGTTTGGCAAGAATTTTTCAGAAACCTCCAAAGAAGGCCTCAAGCGGGTAGGGAGCATCATTGAATACCCGATATTTTACGAGCACATGACGGCCATGGAGAATCTCCAAATTCATTGCGAATACTTGGGCTATTATGATAAGAGAGCTATACGTCAAGCCCTGGACCTGGTCCAATTGGAAGGAATCGAAGATAAAAAAGTGAAGGATTTCTCGCTCGGCATGAAGCAGCGTCTTGGCATCGCCAGGGCCGCCGTCACCAAGCCGGAATTGATCGTGCTGGATGAACCCACGAACGGACTGGATCCGATCGGCATTAAAAACATGAGGGATTTGATCCGAACACTGAACCAGGAATATGGGATTACATTTGTCCTGTCCAGCCATATCTTAGGGGAAATTGAGCAGGTAGCCGATAGGATCGGCGTCATTCAACGCGGTCAATTGGTCGACGAAGTCACGTTGTCCGACATTCGAAAGCAGCGTACCGAATATATTGAACTTATGACCTCGAATGTGCAGAAATCAGCCTTTTTACTTGAGCATGAGCTTCGTATATCCAATATCAAAATCGTACAGGATCAGCGAATCCGAGTCTATGATACGGACGTATCGACCAGTCAAATTACCAAACTGCTGATTGCGCATGAGATTGAAATCGAGGAGATCCAAAAATATAACAGTACACTGGAAGACTATTTCTATCATCAAATTCAGGGAAAGGAATGAATCCGATATGTTGAAATTAATCGAGCTGGAATGGAAGAAGCTGGATCGTAAGAAAGTGATCGGTGAAGCGATTACGTATTGGATCATTCTTATGTTCTTGCCGGTATTTTTTCTCAAGGTCGTTTTTGCCGATATGCCGATGATTCGTTTTGGCGAAAGTTATGCTGCCGCTCTGGAACTGATGATACCCATTCAGATGGGGTTTATATTGTTCGGAGCGTCCCTGATCAATCATGTATTCATTGAAGAATATAAGAATAAGACGATGGCTCTTTCATTCGGATATCCGCTCAGCCGAAAAAGGCTCGTGATGGCCAAGGTGCTGTTCATTGTGTTGGCGGTTTTCTTCGGTACGCTGGTGTCCTTCGTTCTTGGCGGTGTTGCAACTTATGCGCTCAACCAAGTGATGGATGTCATCCCGGGAACGCCGACGGCAGCTGACCTGGCGAATTATGCGATCCGAATGATCTTACACTCCATCGTTGTCGCGCTTGCCTCATTGATTCCGCTATTTTGGTTCGGAATATGGAAAAGGGCGGTCATCCCAACGGTCATTTGCGCCGTCTTCCTGATGCAGTTCCCTAATTTTCTCGGGTTGCTGCGGATTTCGTTGCATCCTGACTTTTTATATGCCATTTTCAGCGTATTGGGTGTGGCAAGCGTCATTTTATCGGTTAAATTCGTGAATAAACTAGGAGATTTGTAAGGAGGGGATGTGGCATCATGACACTTGAAGTGAAAACGGCTTTGTTACCTAATGGAGAAACGCTGAGTTATAGAGAAAGAACAGGTACGGAACCTTGCATGCTGTTGATTCACGGGAATATGGCTTCTTCGGAGCTGTGGGAACCCTTGTTGACGCATGCCGATATGACCCAACGCTTCATCGCTGTAGACTTGCGTGGTTACGGCGAGTCCAGCTATCAGAATCCCATTGGTGACATGAAAGACTTTTCCTCGGATCTGCATCAATTCGTAGAACAGCTTGGTCTTCGCCATGTTATGGTTATGGGCTGGTCGAATGGTGGAGGCATCGCTATGCAGTTTGCGGCAGATTATCCAGATCGCGTACGAAAATTGATTCTGCTTGCCTCTATCTCGACTAGAGGATATGCAGCCGTGAATTCCGATGGCGATCGTCTGAAGACTAAAGAGGAAATAGTCAAGGACCCAGGACTTGCCATGACGTTTCAAGCAAATCAGATGCAGGACCGGGCTTACTTTGCTCAGGCGATGGACTACCTTTTGTTTCATGAACGTGAGTCTGATGCTGCCACCCGTGGGAAGTACATCGATGCCTGCATGAAGCAGCGTAACATGGTGGATGCTGCCGATGCCGCAAACCGATTCAATATCAGTTCCGTATCCAACGGACTCGCGGATGGAACAGGAGAGTTGGAGCGTATTCAATGTCCGGTCCTCGTCATTTGGGGTGTTAAGGATTTGATTACCACGCAGCAGATGACGGAAGAAATCAAAGAAGACTTTGCAAGTCATGGAAAGCCAGTTCAGTATGTATCCTTGGATGCAGGGCACTCCCCGCTAATCGATGATTTACATGGATTGGCCGCTGCCGTCCAAGCATTCATTGCTCTGCCGTAGAAGGCTGAGCAATGTTCTTGTCATGCAGCTCGAAATCTTAAAACAAAAAACACAGGGTCCTGACAATCTATTCGTCAGGACCCTGTTTATGTTCGGTGGCATGAATCTCCAATCTTTATTCAGAACCTCTTAAGCTGTAAGGTAAGCCATCAGGCGGGACGTGAGCTCCCTTTCTTAATTCAAGATCTTCATCTTCTCCAATGTTGTCAGCGTTAATTGCTTCGCGAATGCACCGCTGCCGGCTGCATTCGTTGCGAATACCCAGGTCTCTTTATCCGTTTCGACATATCCGACATACCAGCCAAGCCCCATATCGGACAGCCTCGAACCGGTTTTTCCATGAATCGTATATTCATCCTGTTCATCGTCGATCATCATCCGCTTGACCGTTTTCATCGTTTTCTTCTGAAAGGGCAAATTCTCTTCAACGAGCTTTTCGATAAACTCCGCTTGTTCTACGGCAGAGATCTTCAAGCTGCTGTTCAGCCAGAATGTATCGATGCCTCCGGTTATGTCGCGGTTACCATAATGGATTCGATTCACGTATTTCTGCATCAGCTCTTGGCCGATATCGCGAGCCATCGCCTGGTAATACCAAATCGCTGATTCCCTCATAGCCGAAGCAAGTGAGTGATCCCGGTTCCAAACCGGAAACTCTCTTACGATACCGTCCCATCTTTTGACTTCGTATTCGTCAGCAACAGCCTTGACTTCCAAACCGATGAGGGCATTTGCCACTTTAAAGCTGGATTCCGGAGTAAACCGCTGTTTACTTCTTTCAGAATTGAATGTGTATATTTGATCGGTCTTCAAATTCTTGAGGACCAGCGTCGCATGGGACTTCCGAAAGGTTTGTTCCAGTTCAAACCGATGGGAGCTTGGCTTTGCATCGGCACTTGGCGAGTATGCGAACAAGCAAACGACTGCAAGGAATATAAAGATAAAAGCGGATAGGCGGTTTTTCTTATTCATCTGTAACACGGCTGCATCACTCCTAGTACATCTTATTTCGGGAATGGTCTCGATGGCCATCGAACAGAACAAATTCCCCATATCAAATGCATTTTGATACTATTAGTCTATGGTTACAGCTGCTGCAAGTAAATCTGATTATGTAACGTTTGTACCTATACAGATTGAGGAGAGGAGGAGGGGGCCACATGATTTATGCCGAGGTCATGAAGAGTATCGAACAGCAAATCGATATTGGAGTGTTGAAACCCGGGAAGAGGCTGCCATCCATACGGGCGTTAGCCAAGCAGTTCGACTGCAGTGTGAACACCATCATCAAAGCATATTCCGAATTGGAAAAAAAACATAAAATCTATGCCGTCTCGAAAAGCGGTTACTATGTTGTAGAGCGGGTGCCTTCCGGACATTCAGGTTCAGCTGACACGGGAGTCATAGATTTTCTGTCAGCCGGCCCCGACAAGAATGCCATGCCTTACCGGGACTTTCAGCACTGCATCAATCAAGCGATTGATGTATATAAAGAGGAGATGTTTACCTATTCGGAGATCCAGGGGCTGCCTTCGTTAAGAGAGGAACTGACCCGGCATCTGCGAGAACTGCAAGTGTTTTCGGTTCCTGACCGAATCTGCGTGGTATCCGGGTCACAGCAAGCGATTCATCTATTGATTTCGCTTCCCTTTCCTAATGGCAAAAAAAATATCTGCGTAGAACAGCCTACTCATGTCAGTATGATCGAGTCGATCAAGGTTCAGCAGGCCACGACATACGGAATCGAAATAACGGAGAGCGGAATCGACATGGAACGGCTGGAGCATCTCTTCAAATGCAACGACATTAAATGTTTCTACACCGTGACCAGGTTTCATAACCCGACAGGCTGCAGCTACTCCAATAAGGAACGACGAAAAATCGTGGAACTGGCCCAAAAATACGACGTTTATATTATCGAGGACGATTATCTAGGGGATCTCGATCCTGACAAGAACCAGGATCCGATGTTTGCTTACGATCCATTAGGAAGGGTCATATATATCAAAAGCTTTTCCAAAGTAATGCTGCCCGGCTTAAGATTGGGGCTTGCTGTTATTCCGGACTTCCTGCGTGACTCATTCCTTAGCGCCAAATTCGCTACCGATCTCCATACCCCGGTCCTTATGCAAGGGGCTTTGGAAATTTACTTGAAGAGCGGCATGTTCAAGACTCATATCCAGCGCATGAGATCCATCTACAGACGGAAAGCGGCCTTATTGCAAAAGGCTTATCAAGAGATGCTGCCGTCAAGCGCCGCATATTCGGTTTCTCAATCGGGATTCTATTCGACAATCCGGTTGCCTGGTCTGCTTAAGGCCGGGATGTTGATTGAGGATTTGAAGAAGGAAAACGTATACGTAGACGATGCCCGAAAAATGTATCTTCCCGAGTTTGCCCAGAATTCGGTGATTCGCTTAAGCGTATCGCAGGTAGAGGAGGAGCTCATCGAAATGGGAGTCCAAACCATAGCTCGCGTAATAAAAGAGCAACTTAACAAAGTTCCGCAAGTGAAATTTATATGATATGAAGAAGCAATGAGATATTCATAGGAATGACATAGCAAATAAAAAGAAATATCAATTCCTTAATTCTATTATGATGAATATGAGTTGATTTGAGTGTGAAGGGGTGTATGTATGAGGTCTTTAGGGTCGTTGAATGTCGATGTAATTACATTGTTTGTGGAGGATTTGCACAATGTGAAGGTGTTCTATCAAGAAGTATTCGGTTTTTCCGCCGTTTATGAAGACGATGTTTCTGCGGTGTTCAATTTCGGAAATATGAGCATTAACCTCCTGAATATCTCCGAAGCCCACGGTCTGATCCATCCTGGAACAGTCGCGAGCCGAGAATCCGGATCTCGGTTCCAGTTTACGATCCGGTTGGATGATGTAGATGCAGTATGCAGCGAATTGAAAACACGCGGCGTTACCCTGCTTAACGGTCCAATGGATCGGCCATGGGGTGTCCGAACCGCTGCCTTCACAGATCCGGCAGGCATGTGTGGGAGATTGCGCAGCAAATCATTTGAAAAAGTTATGTGCACAACTGAACACGGAAAGATCCCTATCTCATGAAGACTTTGAATGACGGATGGCTGTCTCGATATAAGCCCTCAAATTTTTTATGAATGTGCGCATGGCGTATCCCACGAATCTGTCGCTGCGGTAGATCAGACAAATGTCTTGAGAAGGAGTAGGATTCCTCAGATGCACGACTTTGATCTCCGCATTGCGAAGATTATCCAGTAGAAGTCGCGGCAGAACGCACGCGCCAACACCGCTCTGTACCATTTGGAGGAGGGAGGATAATGTTGTTGTCACCATATGCGGCTGCACTGCAAAGCCGTTGTCCATGCAGAAGCGGTCGATCAGCTTGCGGCATTGATGATCGGGTGGAAACATGACCATATTCATGGAGCGCAGCCTGTTCAATGTGATGAAGTTCTCCCCTGCAAGAGGATCGTTCCTATGTACAGCCAATGAGAATTCCTCGTGAAACAGGGGGATTGACGTAAGACGTTCATCGTTAACGGGTCCGATGGTTACGCCGATATCGATGCTTCGGTCCAGAACCTGTTCCGTGACCTTCATGGTTTCCAGAAGGGACAGCGAGATGGTGGGATAGGTCTGATGGAAATCCAGCAGCAAGGCATTAAACATGAGATCCGCGTCACCGGGCAAGACGCCGATCGATAGCGATCCACCTTGCATCTGCTTCAGATCGGCAATGGCATCGCCCGCTTGCTGCAGATGCCCGAACACGGCGGCGGCATGTTCATGAAGAATCGCTCCAGCGTCCGTAAGAACAATGGTTTTTCCCACGCGATCGAACAACAGAACCCCTAATTCTTCTTCCAATCTCCTGATCTGCTGGCTTACGTTGGGAGCACTGACTCCCATTTTTTCGGCTGCTCTCGAGAAGTGAAGCTCTTCGCATATAGCCATAAAATACTGCAGTTGTTTTAACTCCATCCTGCACACCTGCTTTCCCTTGGATCATTGAATGGATGTTTCACGATTATTGTGGCGTTATCTTCCTGATCTGTCAATTCATTATCGTTAACTTATACTTAACGTTCCGGTAATGTCCACTGTATTGATGTAACGTTCCGTGCGACCTATACTTGGGAGCATAACAAACGTTTATTATGACAAAGGAGGAAATGAACATGTCCGAAGCGATAATTAATACGGCGAAGATTGGACGTCAAGTGGTGCTGCAGCAGGTGCAGGCTATACCGGAGGAGCAGTTCGACATACAAACTGCAGGATTTAACAACACCATCCGTTGGAATGTCGGCCATATCATTTATTGGATGGATACGTATACTGCCCTGAGCTTTGGTTCCCCATCAGACATACCGGACTCGTATGCTTTACTGTTTAACTCCGGAACCAAGCCCTCGGAATGGAAGGTGGCTCCTCCATCGAAAAAAGAGCTGGTCGAGATGTTAACAGCTCAGCTTTCACGCCTATCTGGGCTGAATTCTGATATGCTCGACGAGAAGCTTTCAACTCCGTTTGTCATGGGACCGTTCCAATTCAGTACGGCTGGGGACCTATTCAACTTCGCGCTGCTGCACGAAGCCATTCACCTCGGAACGATATCAAGCCAGCTAAAGGTTCAGACACGCTAATCAAAGCTTGGAAAGCGTAAACAAGGGCGAATGATCGACAGCTTCATGAATGGAGCTATCATTTTAACGATTAACCATAAGGAGGAAGCCTACATGCAAAAATCCGTAGACTCCGTATCAACCCGAACGACTGAAAGTTTTGAAGCTTTTAAGCAGGCTTTAGAAACAGGGCATACAGCGGATTTTCTCGATAAGGTTACAGATGGTTTTCATTACTTTGTTCCGCTCCCGCTAGATGGGTGGGATCACAAGCAGCAAGGCAAAGAGCGGTTCGAGGAGCTGGTCAGGTTCGAGCGTTCCGTATTTCAGATGCAGCTGATTCCGCTCGTCTTGATTGAGAATGCGGACCACGGGATGGTGGTATTTCGCTCAGAAGGTTTGTTGAATGGCCGGTCTTTTAGTAATGAGCTTGCCATCGTCTTCGAGTTCGAGGGAGAGCGGATTGCCTCCTTCCGCGAATATGTAGGTATGCCGTTAAAAAACTATGAGGCTCCCTAATGGGCAGGCCGGTCTTGTTCTCCACGGCGTTATGTGGTTTCTAACCGGTTTACTGGGTATAAACGAATGAAAAGCCGCCAAAATCGCGGCTTTTTTGCACTAAAGATGATAGATAAAGCGAGTAGGCTATTTCCAATCTCAGTCACTCAGGTATCATGGGGGATTTACCAACCGATGCGGATGATCAGGCCTTTCGGGTCGCCAACTTCAAGGTAAGCGGCCTGGCCGTTGACATCGTCATACGGAAAACCGTAGGCCAAGCGGTTAATGCTGTGGTCGTGCCAGAATTTTGCGTAATAATTGGCCGGGGCGGCTTGATAGTAATTCGAAACGTTATTCCAGTCGTTGGCCTTGTAAACATGACGTTGAATGGCGGCACAAGTTGCCGCATCCGTTAAAGCGCCGTCGCACCGGAAAATATCCTGGGTGCTGTACGGAGCGTACCCGCCGAAATAGTTGGCATTCGCGCCACCCTGGGCAAAAGAACCGTGAATCGGCGCGACAATGCGATACGGTGCTTGAATCGTGGCCAACGATTTGAAGGCTGCAGGAACTTCCGCCTGGAATTTGGCGAAGATTCCGTTTCGGGTTTCGGATTCCAGCTCGCCTACAGTCTGGTCAAAGGAACCGGATTTATTGACCAGACGATGCTGAAGGGGAAAACCGAATCCGTCGACGCGTGTCGTATTGCCGTGATAGCCGGCGGCGTCAATCGTGAATTCAACGAAATCAAAATAAATATCGCGGTTCGGGTCGGTCGGATTGTTCAGATCGGGGCCGGCGAATCCATCGTTAAAGGTCTTCAAGTACAGAGGAGTGCCGACGCTAAGGAACATTCGGCCCGATGTGATCTGGGGCAATGTGACCCAAGAAGCATCGCTGACCTTATGATAAATGTTGGCGTAGTTGATGCCGTTCTTGGTTAAATGGCCTGGCGCATCATTCAAGGCGCTGGAGATCGGGACCAGTTTCCCGTTAAGGTCCAAATAGCTCCACTGGTTGTTGACGGGATTGATGCCGAGAACGCCCCAGTATATTTGCTGGTCGGTATAAGCGCCATGGGTCCCGTTCATGATCTTGACCGAGACGGCACCGTTTGGCGGCATGGGGATAGTGGATGGAAGAATGTCATATATGGAGCCGGAAGAAGAAGGAGGCGGCGTGGAACCGGCGGTGTAAGAAAATACACCTGTGTCATAGGCAGGGATCCCGTTATTGTAAGTAAACGAATAAGTAATCACTTGGCCGGCAGCAATGCCTGAGATGGCCTGCTCATATCGGGATTTTCCGGCATGGTAAGACATTCTGAAATTTTGCTGTTCACCGCCGTTTACTCGATAATGGACATCGACCCAGCTAGTGTTGACGGCGGATTTGAACCATACGGTGGCTGCGCTGCCGGATAATTCAACCCCCTGTGTATAGTCCGCAGCTTCGGCTCTCGTACCGAAAACGGACCAACAGGTCAGCAGCAGCGACAGAACCAGCAGGTAACGCATTCCCTTCTGCATCATCAAATTTCCTCCTTTGGACTTAGGATTAAAACAACTTCGCAATCGGGACTGAAACGGCATCCCTCCTTTATTTTGGCGTGATAATTGGCTGACTGTAAGTGTCAATCCATGCGATGACAAAAAGATTATAATTCCGTTTTCCAAAATTTAGTAGTAGCGGAATTTCGGGATGGGGTTCGCCATTTCGGAAATGGAAATATGCGCGTGGCAATGACAATGGAAACACCCAAAAAGCAGCTTATCCTATGGATGAGCTGCTTTTTGGGTATGCTTCGTTCATGTACCTTAGATGTTTAGGGGGAGGGATAGGGCTAACCCAATCCCTCGAAATCGTGCAATCTGCGCAGGCGGTAAGCGTTCATGGCGAATTCGCGCAGCTCCTCAAGTATGGTGTAATTCGCCCAAGCGCCTGCAAAAGCGCCGATCCCGGGCACCATCTGCAGCATTTTCCGGAAATCCATGGCGTCTCGATACTCGACCTGAAAGGTTTCCCAGTCCATATTCCGGGCATATTCGGTATCGGAGCGCCATTGTTCCTTTTCAATATGCCAACGCTTGACGGAATCGAGCAGCCTGGCACGGTTTTCTGGCCCCGAAAACGTCATTTGAAATACCTTGAGGATGAATACCCGCTCGGAGAAGTGTTTGGTGTCATAACCGTAAACATGCGCCAGCTCGAACAAAAATTTCATTTTGATCGCGATTAAAGCCGGAAAGTCTACCATGCTGAACATGATGCCGCCGGCTCCGGTACCAGCTCCTTCGGCAACCGCGATTTTTTGGTACAGAGCAAACAACGCTTTCGCTTCTTGATCGGCAGCTTCCAGTTCCAGAGAACGCTGGACCGGCCGGCTAGGCGTATATTCTGCTCCGAACAGTGCCGTACGCACGATCGATCGTATGGTGGTCGTTATGATGGTGTGCACCTTCGGGGGAATCCAATGATTAATCCGGCTGCCGATGGTTTTCGATGTTTTTTCCAGCCAGCCCGGCGGTTTGAACATCTGGTGTTCCCAGTCGGCGATCTCCCTCTGTACTTTATGCTCGTAATTCATGATCAATCGCTCCTCTAAACGTCTTCGCTATATTGTAACGAATATCTCCGTGGTTCGGAACAGACCGCGGCAGGTAACAGACCTCGACTAAAGTCCAGTATCGGATTAAGGGTACAAGTCCTGTTTACAGCTTTCTAATAACTTATAAATGGTTGCTAAAGCGGTTTTTAAGTCAGAAGTTTTGCAGTCGTAACTGCGGTGTATCCATAATTTCAGTATCTTGTGCTCTTATTCGATATTCCCCAGAACATCCCGAAATTTGTGATACATTACCCTTGAAGCTTATTATCGAGGAGAGTGAATCTGTCATGCATAAAGTAATTGAACCCAAAATCCTTTACTTCGGGACTTCGGTTGTGTTAATCAGCACATTGAACGAAGACGGTACACCCAACCTGTCTCCGATGTCGTCAGCCTGGTGGCTCAACCAATCGTGTATGCTGGGTATGAGCAGAAAATCGAAGACGGTTCAAAATCTGATCCGAGAACGGGAGTGCGTACTTAGTCTTCCGTCGGTTGACTTGATTCCTGCTGTGGATCGGTTGACGCTGTTGACGGGCAGCAACCCAGTCCCTGATTCTAAAGCACAGAGGGGCTACAGGTATGAAGCGGATAAATTCGGAGTCGCTGGCTTAACACCAATTCCATCCCTCATCGTTCAGGCTCCGCGCGTCAAAGAATGCCCTGTGCAGCTGGAAGCCAAACTTGTGAAGCTCCATGCATTTGAAGAACCCAGCTCGCTGGTTGCCATTGAAGTTCGAATAGAAAAAATCCATATTGAAGAAGAACTTCTTGTGACTGGTACCCCCAATTATATCGATCCAGCGAAATGGAATCCGATGATTATGAATTTTTGCGAATATTTCGGACTGAGCGAGCAATTGTCTGCATCAAAATTGGCGCCGGTATTCGGACCGGATCCCGTAAAATAGCCTGCTTTCAAAAAAGACACGTTGATCATGCGCGTACAGGTGCGTTACTCGCAGCTTGGAGCTTTGCGTTCTCTGGGATCCAATGCGATTTCCGCAATCCGTAAGAAACGATTACCCGCATGGGATGATAAGGTGAAGGAGATGAACGGCATAGGCCGGAGGAGGAGATCACCATCAGCGTAATTGAGGAATGGATCAGCGAATTGAAAAGGGAAGCCGAATCGACACGGGCGCTTCTCGAAAAGCTCCCGGAAGACAATTTTTCTTGGAGACCGCATCCGATATCGATGTCTTTGGGGCAGCTTGCCCTGCATATTGCCGGAGTACCCGGAGGGCTGGCTATATTGTTGGATGATTCGGTCAGCGAGGTTCCGGTTGTACCATTGCCCGAGCCGACTAACCGGCAAGAATTGCTTGATGCACTGGAAAATAGCTTGTCACTCGCCGAGACCAAGCTTCGGGCATGGGGAGAAGACGGTCTAAGAGATACCTGGAGGCTCGTCAGCAAGGGGGAGACCGTTTTGGAAGCGCCTCGGATCGACATGTCGCGCACGCTGATGTTTAACCACGTTTATCATCATCGGGGTCAGTTGACGGTCTATCTCCGCCTGCTCGGCATACCGGTACCGGGGATGTATGGCCCGAGCGCGGACGAATCATAAGATACCACCTGCTCCAGAAGGCCGAACTGGAACAAAAGTTATGCTAATTGTCGCGGGCCAAATTTTGGATGGAGCTCCTATTGCTGATTTCGATGAAAGGCCACGGGAAGGCTATCACTGAATTAATCGTTTCACTGGCGGTGTTTATGGGCAGTACAAGCTGAATCTTTCTTTCAAACCTTCTACGACTTGTTCGGGTATCTCCCTAACCTTGACATCCCCACCTAGAAATAGCAGCCAATTCGTGATTTCGGTCAATTCTTCCAACTGGTTCACATCGATAAAAGCCTTAAGAACGGCTGTGGTTTGGTAAGGATTCGTATATGCAATGGAAAACTTTACAGGATGGTACTTTTTGAACTGGGCAATCGCCTTTGGACCAAGATCAAGGACAAGGTTGATGAGCTCTTCCTGTTTACTCAGCTGCTCTAAAATCTTTTTCTTGCCAACCCTTTTTTTCGTATGGAATCGTTCTATGTCAGAAAGATTGTCGACAGGAATAATCCGTCTCTTTTCTTCCGCTAAGTCAAAGCCTTCAATTAACCATAAGCTTTTTTCACGATAAAGGTGCAGGAGATAAATGGGATAAGATTTTATTTCCTTTTCTTCCTGGATGGAAACCAATAAATAGTTGTCCAGCAGAAGGAGTTGGATGAGTTTTTCTAACATCGGATGGGGCAGGTCGGACAGATCAAGCAAGTCGGGATTATGGGGATTGGTTCCTTCAAACAGCAATATTTGATTTAGTAGAACAAGATCGTCTTGTTGGTTCTCCGAGATGAGGCCGAGTAATTTTTCAGCCAAAGAATGGCGACTCTTTAGATAAGGGAGCTGTTGATTTCGGGTGGCCATAAAGGCGATAAACAAAGCTTTGATTTCAGTGTCGGTAAAGCGGACCGTGGGCAGGACGGAGTTGTTCATGACAAAATACCCCCCATCCCTCCCAACTTCAGCGACAAGCGGCATCCCCATGGCTTCGATTTCTCGAATATCTCGAATCGCCGTCGAGCGAGAAATGTTAAATTCGCGCATTATTTCAGAAATGGTAAAGTGGGCGCGGTTGTTGATATACCGCATGATGGTATTAATCCGCTCAACTTTTTTCATCGGACTCTCCTAAACAGTATCATTTTTTGACATGATTTAAGGTTATTATAAACCTATCAAGTGAAAAGACGAATCATTTGAAAAATTTTAAAAAGGATGGTTTTGAATATGGAAAATTATACGCTTGAGGAAAAAGACAGCTTTATCGTATTAGGGATTGGAACCGAACTTAAAAGCGATTACACGGATTATGCCGGCATCAACAAGGAAAAAACGGAATTTTGGGAGTCGGTGAAGCAAGATGGAAGGCTTGATACCTTAAAGGCCATAGCTGCAAATGATTACATTTTTGCCGTAAACGAGGCGGTCAATAACAAGATGATGTATTATGCCGGCGTCATGACGGAGGAGTCGTTACCAGAGGCCACTAGGGTTATTCAATTTCCTAAAGGGGAATACCTCGTTGTAAAAGGGGAAGGGAAAACGGCCGATGAGCTGGGCAATAAACTTACCGGCATTGCCTTTGGTCAAGTATTGCCGTCAGCCAAGGATTTTGCCTATGTCGGCGGGCCGAATGCAACGGTGGAGATGGAAGAGCGGGACGGCTTCGTATGTGGCGAATTGTGGATTCCCGTCGTAAGGAAATAAATAAGAATAAAGGAGAAGCGGCATGGCCTATATCGTTGATTTTAAAAATGTATCTACGGTTGGTTTGGAGTCTTCGCCCGTAGCGGAAACGCTGGCTGGTTTACGAGCGAATGAGGCGCGTTACTTCATGAACAAATATAAGCATGAATTTACGGTTGTACCAGCCGGCGACAGCCAGGAGACTTTGGATTATGTGAACCGAATATTGAAAGAAGAACGAGATCTTGAGTTTGCGGCCAAACCTTTGGAGACGTCGCGTTTTCAAGTGGAAAATATCCAGTGGGCTTTCGTCTTTTATGAGGATGGCCTCGCGGTCAATGTCATGTATACGGTTGATGATCCTAAGAAGCGGGCTGTCGGTTTTAAGCTTTCGGAGGGGATGGAGGTACCGCAGGAGTTGGAAGGGAAGTTTAAGTTTGCAAGGCAGAAGTCCAAATTAGCCGGCACCATTCGGGGCTCGTTCTTTGTAATTGAGCATTTTGCATAATTCCGTTTTTGTGTAACAGACAGCAGAAATCAATAGCCCCAGACTACTAAGTGACTCGATTCTAAAAATGGGCAGACCAGCAGAATTTCATCAGTTTCAATTTTTAAGCTGCCGTTTGTTGTTTTCTAGAAACAATGGAAAGAGCGGATACAAGCAGCACGATGGCATTCAAATACTGGTGAGTCGTTACTTTCTGGATGCCCCAGACATGCATGCCATCAGCCGAAAGATAGGTTTTCATTCTGGAGTTGCATCGTTCCACACTTGTACGCTTGTTGTAAAGCTCCTTCCAGCGTTTTGTATCTCGATGAGGGCTGCAGTATCGCCGAAGATCGTCCTTCGCATCCACCTTGACGACCATACCATAGTTGGAAGTCGAGCAAGCCGCCATGCCTAATGGGCAGTCGACTTTGCCCGTGGCATGAGGACAACGGAACTTCAAGTAATCGCCGTCAGCACCCCAGTAAGTCATGGCGAACCCCATCGAGCAACATGGCGTTCCGGTTGCTGTCATCCCGGCAGGAGGTTCTTTCTCTCCTCGGGGGTTCAGAGGGATGATGGCTTGCGCTTTCACGTTTCGAGCGGCTTCGTAAACTTTCATTTGATCGTAGCCCGCATCGAGCATAAAGAATTTCGCGCTCGTTTTGGCAGCTACCTTCGCAATCAGACCAGGTGCCATTTCTCCGTCATTGACATGTGCGGGCGTGACTTCTAGTGCTAGCGGAAGTTCGCTTTTCGTGTCAACAGCTAGGTGGAGTTTGTATCCGAACCAAGTGACTTTGTGGCCGAATGAATCGAACTTTGCGCCCCAGTTGGCATCGCCGGTCTGCTCACTTTTGCGCTTGGGTTGCTTCTTCTCATAAGCATGGATGGCGGCGCTGTCGATCGCAATGTGGCTGCCGTCGATGATGCCCTCTTGCTGACAGAGGTTGACCAGATTCTCGAATAGCTGCTGTGCCAATTTTTTCTTTGTCAGTTCGGCGAAGACCCGGCTTAGCGTAGAAATAGACGGTGCTTTGCGATCTAATGAAAGTCCACACTGATAGCGAAATCGAAGATCTGTTTCCAATCGATGATGCAAGCCAGTAAACGTTTGAATATGCTCAAGCGGCGCAGCCAAAAGTGCACGAAGAATTCCTTCTCTACAGTGCCCGTCAGCGCCACGGGGTGAACGACTTCTCAATTGCTTGGCATAAGGGCGAAGATCCAAGACGCTAAAAAAAATGGGCAATCGATCTTTTGATTGCATTTTTAACAGATCCTCAAAGGAAAATAGACTTTCTTGGAGAATATACAAGTGACTTCACTTCCTCTCGGAGTTTTTGGGTTTGGTCACTTGAAAACTTCTCCAAATTGGGGTGAAGTCCCTTTTTTATGTTTGAAAATCCTTGTGTATCAAGGGCTCAGATTAATGCAAAATGCTCAATTAAAAAGGAATACTAAGCGGTGAGAAGTCAAATAAATAACGAAAACCCAATAAAGAACCTGAATCCTCTGATTTCAGGTTCTTTATTATTGCAATTACATAGACACGATGATACAATCTGAATGCGGCACAATCAAATATGAGGGTATAAGTATCTCATCTTACAATTTAATTGTACCACGCTAAAAATACCCTTGTCAAATGTTTTTTTTCTCAAATTAATGGTTAGGAGAGATGTTGAATGCGTTCTTTGGTTCTCGATTTTCAAGACATGGAACAAAACCAGCTGTTGCTCGTTGGCGGAAAAGGAATGAATCTAGGAGAATTAGCAAAAATCGAAGGAATACACGTACCGGAAGGATTTTGTGTTACAACCGCGGGATATCAAAAAGCCATCGAACAAAACGAAACCTATCATGATTTGCTGGGACAGCTAGCCATGCTAAAAGCAGAGGATCGGGAGCGAATTGGTGAAGTCAGCAGGAAGATCAGGCAAATCATTATGGACGCAGAGATTCCTGCCGACGTCGTGAAAGCCGTAACTCATTATCTCTCTCGGTATGGCGAGGAACATGCTTATGCCGTGCGTTCCAGTGCGACAGCTGAAGATTTACCGCATGCCTCCTTTGCCGGTCAACAGGACACCTATTTAAATATCATCGGGACAGAGGCCGTCTTGCAGCATATCAGTAAATGCTGGGCATCCCTATTCACGGATCGCGCCGTGATCTACCGGATGCAAAATGGATTTGACCACACTCAAGTTTATTTATCCGTGATCGTTCAAAGGATGGTTTTCCCGCAGGCTTCAGGGATACTATTCACGGCAGACCCGATGACATCCAATCGTAAGCTGCTGTCCATCGATGCCAGCTTTGGACTTGGAGAAGCGCTGGTCTCCGGTTTGGTATCTGCCGATTGTTACAAAGTACAGGATGAGGTCATCGTCGATAAGAGGATAGCCGCCAAAACATTGGCGATCTATGGACGACAGGAGGGCGGAACAAAGACCCGGTCGATTGCCCCCGATCAGCAAAAGATCCAAACCCTTACCGAACAACAAATTTTACGGCTGGCACGCATCGGAAGACAGATTGAAGCTTATTTCGGCCGGCCGCAAGATATCGAATGGTGCCTGGCCGATGACGTGTTTTATATCGTTCAGAGCCGACCGATCACGACGTTATACTCGATTCCTGAAGCGAGTGATCAAGAAAATCGCGTCTATATCTCTGTTGGTCATCAACAAATGATGACGGATCCCATGAAACCGCTGGGATTGTCTTTTTTCCTGCTAACGACTCCTGCACCCATGCGCAAAGCCGGCGGAAGATTGTTTGTTGATGTCACACATCATCTGGCATCGCCTAACAGCAGAGAATTTTTATTAAATAGCATGGAACAACACGATCCGCTCATGAAAGACGCACTTATGACCATCATAGATCGAGGAGATTTTATAAAATCGTTACCCGTTGATAAAAAAGAAGCGAGTCCCGTTAAAAGCAGTAATGCTATGCCGCCTGCCGGTGCTCCCCCACAATTCGAAAACGAGCCGACAATCGTTAATGATCTGATTCAACGAAGTCAAACATCGATCGAAGAGTTAAAACATAACATCGAGACGAAATCCGGGACGGATTTATTTGATTTCATTCTGGAAGATATCCAGCAATTGAAGAAGATTCTGTTCGACCCGCAAAGTTCGGCTGTCTTTATGGCTGCCATGAATGCTTCATCATGGATCAATGAAAAAATGAACGAGTGGCTAGGTGAAAAAAATGCAGCAGACACGCTTTCTCAGTCTGTACCCCATAATATTACTTCGGAAATGGGTCTGGCGCTGCTCGATGTCGCAGATGCGATTCGTCCTTATCCGGAAGTCATTGATTATTTGCAGCAAGTCAAACATGATGACTTTTTGGATGAGCTGGTTACGTTTGATGGCGGGCGTGAAGCCCGAGACGCGATCCGTGATTTTCTCAGCAAATACGGGATGCGATGTGCCGGAGAAATCGATATCACTAGAACACGTTGGAGCGAAAAACCCGCTACGCTCATCCCGTTGATTCTGGGTAACATCAAAAACTTTGAGCCTAATGCCAGCCATCGAAAGTTTGAGCAAGGACGACAGGAAGCGCTGAACAAAGAACAAGAACTCCTGTAACGATTAAGCCGATTGCCGGATGGTGAACAAAAAGCCGCAGAAACCAAACGAATGATCGACCTTATCCGGAATTTCATTGGTTATCGGGAGTATCCGAAATACGGCATGGTTAATCGCTACTTCGTATATAAGCAGGCTTTACTGAAAGAAGCCGAACAACTCGTAGAAACGGGCGTTATTCATGACAGAGTAGATATATATTATCTCTCTTTTGAAGAACTTCACGATGTCGTACGCACAAATAAATTGGATTATCGAATGATCAACAAACGAAAAGACGAGTACAAATTATATGAAAAACTGACTCCTCCGCGTGTGATCACATCGGATGGCGAGATCATTGTTGGTGAGTACAAAAGGGAAAATATTCCTGCTGAAGCCATTGTAGGGCTGCCAGTTTCTTCGGGCGTTATTGAGGGAAGAGCACGTGTCATCTTAAACATGGAAGACGCTGATCTGGAGGAAGGAGACATCTTAGTCACTGCTTTTACGGACCCTAGCTGGACGCCATTGTTTGTATCCATTAAAGGATTGATCACCGAAGTGGGCGGACTGATGACCCACGGAGCCGTTATTGCGCGTGAATATGGATTGCCTGCCGTAGTCGGCTTCGAGAACGCAACCAAAAGGATCAAGGATGGACAGCGCATTCGCGTGAATGGAACAGAGGGGTATGTGGAAATATTATAATAAATACCAACATGAAGCCGCGATTTTCGCGGCTTTTTCAATTATTGAACAGCATTTAGGAAGCAGATGCCTTGCATGGAAATAAATCGGCTGGGGCGATTGGCGAACTTAGGAAGCTTATTATACGTTACGGTTTATTCACGCAACCACGAGGTTGCTTATTGTTGACAAGCAACCCTGGGGTTGCTCATAATCGGACTATGAAGTGGGACAAAGACGCAATATTCAAAGCTCTTGGCGATCCAACACGGGGCTTATGTTAGACGAACTATCCGAACGCAATGAGCTGACGTTGTATGAACTTACGGTACGTCTCATCATGAAGCACAACCTTTCCATTTCGCGGCAAGCGATAGCTAAACATCTTGCTGCATTGGAAGATGCCGGACTCGTCATAACCAAGCGTAAGGGGAAATATCGAGTCATTATCTTTAACAACGAACCACTGAAGAATTTGCTGAAAGGATGGATTGAGTAATTTTTAATTTATAATGCTGGAGGAGGCCATAAAATCATGAAAATCATTGTAACCAGTATATTCGTGCAGGATCAAGACAGGGCGCTGGAGTTTTATTCAGAGAAGCTCGGATTTGTTAAAAAGGAAGATGTTCCTGTCGGAGAATTCAGGTGGATAACGCTTGTTTCGCCCGATGTTCAAGACGGTACCGAGCTTTTGCTCGAACCGAACGAGCATCCTGCCGCAAAGGAGTATCAAAAGAAGATCTTTGCCGAAGGCATCCCGGCAACCATGTTTGGCGTTGAAGATATTCGCAAAGAGTACGAGCGGTTAAGGGAAAAAGGCGTGAAGTTTACGATGGAACCGACAAAAATGGGCGAACTCACAATAGCTGTCTTTGACGATACCTGCGGGAACCTTATTCAGATCGTGCAGAAGTAATTTACGGGTTTGTTAGATAACCCTGACTCTTCTGAATGGTGTAGGACAACAAGAACATGAAGACGATAAAAGCCGCATCGTATGCGGCTTTTATTTATAAGCATGCAAATTGCTGCCGTGCTCAAGTCTCAAACAGGACTTCTCCTGTACGGGATACATCAAACCCCGGAATCGAACGCAGCTCCTTTTGGAAGGCGTCCGATTGCAGAATTTGCAAAAGGGCGGGAATCCAAGTCTGACTCCACGTGGTTTTAAGTATCACAAGATCATAACGCTCCTGAATCAAAGGAATAAAATCAATTTGACCGATTATTGAGGCTGCTTTCTCAATGCCTACGCCAACATCGGCTTCACCGGTAGCAACTTTCGTCGCCACACCGAGATGATTGGTCTGTATATGATCATAGCCGGAAAGCTGCTGCGGATTGATTCCGTGAAGGCGGAGCTGTTCGTCGAGCAACACGCGGGCGCCTGATCCCTTCTCGCGATTCACGAATCGCAGCCCGGAACGGTCTAAATCAGACCACCCTTTAAGACCGAAGGGGTTCCCAGGCTGGACATATAACCCTGCATTTCTGGAAAGAAGATTGACGACCACATAGGAAGAACCAACGAGCAGCTTTCGAATATATGGAAGATTGTACTCTCCTGTATCTCCGTCCAAGAGGTGCGTGCTGACGATATCCGACTCGCCTCTGTACATAGAGATTAAGCTGTCGAGGCTGCCGACAAATGAACGCAAGGGTCGTATGGCGGGGATTGTTTGTTCCATATGTTTGGCCAAAATGTCTAGGCTAATGTCATGACCGGTAATGACGATCGGGCGATTCCCACTGGTGAATGTAGGCGGTTGGATAGGTGAAGGCGAAAGCGCCTCAACAGGTTGGTTGGATACCGGAACCGTTCTTGTCCTTTGTTTGTAGGCCTCCAGGTCAGCAGCATCCACCCGCATTTGTTTGCCGACCCGATAAGAGGGCAGCTCCCCTTTTTTGATCAGATCATACACGGTAAGTTTGGATATTTTTAAGAGCTTGGCAATTTCCTCCGTTGTATAAGACATGTCATTGGACATATCATGTTCCTCCCGGTTAACTGTATAAATGGTTTAACATTTGAGGCTAATTATAACACAATTGAATGAATTCAAACGATTCTCCTGATTTCTCCCCTTTCCGGATTATATAGATATCATTGAATTAGATATAAATAGATATATTTGGTTTACAAAGAATTGCGCATGAAAGTATAATGTTTATGCTTGAATATAACTAAATATAGTTTTTTGGAGGGGACCCATGATTAAACCGGCAAAGATTAGCGTGGTTTTATCTCTTGTATTATCCATGATATTAGTAATGGCGGGTTGCGGTACGGCAGCAAAAGATCATACCGATTCTCAAGCTGCGGATAAGAGTACGCCAACTTTGGCAGCAGCGGAGACGGTTGAATTGACCGTATCTGCGGCAGCAAGCATGACAGATGCTCTAAAGGAAATCCAGGAGGATTATAAAACGAAGAATCCAAATATCACATTAAATTTTAATTTTGGCGCATCCGGCGCATTGCAGCAGCAGATTGAGCAGGGAGCACCAGCCGACTTGTTCCTGTCAGCCGCAGCCAAGAACATGGAAGCGCTTGTGGATAAACAACTGATTGATGCAAATCAACAAAAAAATGTACTTAGCAATGAGTTGGTGGCTGTCGTGTCTGCGGATGGACAAGTACCGGTTGCAAGCTTTGCCGACTTGTCCAAGTCCGAACTAAAGAACATTGCCATTGGCATTCCAGAAAGTGTGCCTGCGGGAAGCTACGCTAAAGAGGCCCTTACAAAAACGAACTTCTGGGATTCGCTCCAATCCAAGATCGTACAAGGTAAAGACGTACGTCAAGTTCTTCAATATGTAGAAACGGGTAATGCAGATGTCGGGTTTGTGTATAAAACGGACGCATTAACCTCTGACAAAGTGAAGGTTGCATTTGCTGTGGATCCCGCAACATACACGCCTGTTGAATATCCGATTGGAATCGTAAAGGCAACGAAACATCGAAAAGAGGCTGAGGATTTCTACACTTATTTGCAGACTCAAGAAGCGCTGGACGTCTTTGTGAAGTACGGATTTTCCGTTCCGAATTGATTAGGGCCAATATGAATTGGAACGAATTCTGGTTACCGATTAAACTGTCGCTACAGGTTTCCGTATTGTCCAGCCTAACGGTTGTCCTGCTTGGAGTGGCTGCTGCCTGGTGGATGTCACGCAAATCCTTTAAAGGGAAAACGGTTCTTGAGACCGCCTTTATGCTCCCTTTAGTTCTTCCGCCAACCGTGGTTGGTTTTGTACTGTTGGTCATACTTGGTCGAAAAAGCTGGTTTGGGCAATGGATAGAATGGCTCTTTGACGCGCCCGTCATTTTTACTTGGTGGGCTGCCGTGATCGCTTCGGTCGTCGTAGCCTTCCCGCTCGTCTACCAAACGATGAAGGTGGGATTTTCTTCTGTCCAACGGGATGTCGAGGAAGCAGCTCGATCAAACGGAGCTAACGAATGGCAGGTCTTCAGGTATATAACGCTTCCTTTGACTTATCGCTCGTTGGTAACTGCCTATATTCTTGGATTTGCTCGTGGACTTGGTGAGTTCGGGGCGACATTAATGATAGCAGGCAATATTCCGGGCAAAACACAGACCATTCCTACAGCCATATTCGTTGCGGTTGATGCGGGCAATACGACGATGGCATGGGCGTGGACAGCATCCATGATCATGATTTCCTTTATAATGTTGCTTCTTACAAGACGAAGTGATCAATAGAAGTCGCTAAATACAGCGGCTTTTTTTCATGTTTCGGAACTTGATGATATTGATTTATTTTAAAAAAAGGGTAATCATTAGTTACAGCACATTATTTTACCATCACATTCCAGTAAAAAGTGCTGATTACGCGCAAACCGAAAGGAGGATTGTGATTAGCTGTCGTCAGCTATAATTCCTGCTTCATATCAACCCCAGTGAGACATCATGCCAAAGGAGGTATCTTAATGTTTCAGGAGCGCTTTGCTCTCAGCGGTAAGAACTTAAAGATTTTTACATCGTTCGTTCTCGCCATTATTTTACTTATCATGCCGGTCCTGCCGGCTGCAGCTGCATCACCAGGCAAAACCGTGAATGCTTCGGCTAAGCTGGCCTATAATCTTAAAGGGCTTAAGCACAATGTGGCCGTTCAAAAAGCATATATTGCAGACAAGTATGTTTACGTTACGCAGCGGTCTAAGGGTACATGCTATCTTTCCAGGCTGCTTATTAGCGGGAAAGACGCGAAGTACGTTGACGAAATGACCGTCACCAATACCGGCCATTGTCAAACGCTTGATATGTATACGTACAAAGGGGAACATTATTTCTACTTCAGTTCCAAAGCCGATTCTTCCACTAAGCAATTCTGGTCCCTCCAAGTGGCAAGACTAAAATATAAGGCAGGATCAAAGGTCGATTATACGAAGCTGGACCGGTTCGTCTATATGAATTATGCCAACAAGACCGGCAAACGATTAGGCACAACCTATAGGGTCGACGGCGGCGGCAACAGCAAATATACGTTCTTCCGCGTACAAACCAAGGAAAAGACCGTCACCTGATCCATATACAGCACAGCGGCCCTGAACAAGCTTCTGGACAGCAAAAAGCAGGTTCGAATGGATAGTGCCGCAGCGGTAAAAGCGAGCATAGCGAGTTTCACTCAATCCGGCAATCGTATTATTAGACCGAATGGATCGTTTCAAGGTGCAGATATGCTGGGGAGCTCCAAAATTCACACCTCGGGAGGCGCCGAAGGCCAAACCCCGCAGATCGCCATGATGACCAGCTCGGGCGCCTACAAGAGCCTGGTGAAAATTACGAATGTGGGAAAGCATGAAATCGAGGGCGTTCAGACCAAGAACGGGAAGGTTTACTTTACGATCGTGACGGATCCCAAGAACAAGAAAAACACGCAGAAAATTTACTATGTGCCGGATACGATTTTTTAAATATTTTACGAAAAAGTCGCCATGTAATGGCGGCTTTTTTCGAGATTGTGACTAGTATGTCCAGTCCCCAGCAAGTGTAAATCGCTCCTTATCACGTCTCAATATCAGAGAACAATGTGAGATTGTGTGTTTTTGTGGTATTCTGTACTAGTAATTCAAACGCGGTAGTCGTTTATTGGAGGAATATTCAATGCTTGCACATGATCGGCATCAACAAATCATGAAACTGCTTCACGAAATCCAATCGGTCAAGACAACGGATTTAATCGCGCAATTCGGAGTTTCTTTCGAGACGATTCGAAGAGACCTGGAATATCTGGAACAAGAGGGCTTCTTAAAAAGGGTTCATGGCGGGGCAACCTTGCCGGCAGCGGACTATCAGAAAGAACTGCCTTTTACCGTGCGAGAAATGAAGAGGCTTCAAGAGAAACGGGAGTTGGCCCAGATAGCCCTCCGCTACGTGGAAGAAGGGCAATCCTTGTTCATGGATGTAAGCACCACCAATACCGAATTCGCCAAGGCCTTGATGACGCGCTTTGATCGATTGACGATACTGACCAATTCCTTTCAGATCGCATCGATACTTATGGAGAAACCTCATTTCACGATCATCTTTGTCGGTGGGGTGGTCCGTAACTCGGAACATTGCGTGGTCGGCGATTTTGCCGAATCCTTTGTCACTCAGTTTCATGCCGACCTTTTCTTTATGAGCGTGAGCGGCATATCCCTGACCGAAGGCTTGACGGATTATGGGTTAAGCGAGATTCAATTGAAGAAGAAAATGCTGGCCCGGGCACACAAGGTCATCGTGCTTGCAGACAGCAGTAAATTTAACGCGGTTTCGCTCACACCGGTCTGCGGATTGGATCAGATTGAACGGATTGTGACGGACTCCGGGCTAGGGCATGATGTCCTTGAACAATATCGGGAGGCAGGGGTCAACATCGATTGCTAATAATTTCAAAGGAACAAGAAGAGCCTTTCGACGAGGTTCTTTTTTTTGCTCATCATATCAATTGACAGTAAGAAAATCCCATGATACGATCAAAATCAAGTTGTGAAAATGTGTGTTTATAAGCATAAAAGTGTGTAAACTAGTGTTTTTAGAGGGGGTGTAGCAATTTCACTTGCAGTTTTATTGGTTCTAGGCTCTGGCATGGCGCATGCAATATGGAATATGTTGGCAAAGTCGAGCGGGAATAAGCAGTTGTTTTTATTTATGATTTATATCCCCACCACGCTTATGCTGCTCCCGGGCTTTATGATCGAAATCGTCACTGCGAATCCACCCATGTCGGGTTATCTTTTGTTATTCCTGTCCGTATTCATTCAAGGGGGATATGCCTATTTCTTGTCCAAGTCCTTAACCTATGGCGACCTATCCCAGGTCTACCCGATGATGAGAGGCATTTCCACTTTCTTGTTGCCTCTTTGCGGAGTCATTCTCCTGAACGAGCGGTTATCCGTCTGGGGATGGCTGGGACTCGGATTGATTGCATTTGGCTTCTTTCTATCAAGCGGCATCTTTATGAGGAAGCAAAGATTTCATGCCCCTCACAGAGTTCTTTTCTATACTGCAGCCGTGGGGCTTTGCACGATGGCGTACGTGATGGTAGACAAAGTGAATCTGCAGCATTTTTCGCCAACGCTGCTTTTGGAAATATCCAATATCGGATTTATGCTGGGTCTGGCCCCGTTTATCCGTTTTGGCGAAATCCGCTGGGTAAGAGAGATAAGAGAACATGGAAAATGGCTTGCAGTTGGCGCGATCCTTTCTCCAGGTTCATATTTGTTGTTCTTGTTTGCCATGAGTATGTCCCCGTTAATATACATAGCGCCTCTTCGAGAGATTGGAACCGTAGTCGGCACCTTGCTGGGCGTATTGCTGCTGAAGGAAGGTCAAGGAGGGCTGCGGATCGTATCGGCCGGCATTATCTTTATCGGAATCTTACTCGTAGGCATGCTGGGCATATGATTAGTTAGACGGCATTTTACCGTTGCGGTGAACACCGGGATAACGCGTCGGCTATATTCGACATCATTTTGAAGGAGGATTGAGTAGTTTGAATAAGCGAAATCAAGATGGAGAAAAACGGAAGGGGGACGTGCTGCTCCGATTTCAGGTTATCACCGATACGCACGTGAAGGCGGACCCTGGACATAGCTACAATTGTAATTTGGCGAGGGCACTAGAAGATATTAAACGAATGGCGCCGGACAGTGACGGCATTATGCACGCAGGCGATTTAACCGACCAGGGGAGTACGGAGGAATATGCGGAGTTTCGCAGAATATGGCGGGAGCATGGCGCAGGATTGCCGGCCAGTTATTTTGCTGCAGGCAATCACGATGTCGGTCTGGGGCATTGGCCTTCACGTTTGGGAGCTTATCTGGATGCCACGGGGATGAGGGGACCCTATCACGATCATTGGGTGAATGGGTACCACTTTATCTTCCTCGGAACCGAGGAGGGGCTGGAACTGTTTGCTTCCTTGTCCGAAACTCAGCTGACATGGCTCGATACTAAGCTAACCGAGAGCAAGAATCCGGTTCAACCGGCTTTCGTCTTCTTGCATCAGCCGCTCAAAGACACGGTTGCAGGATCTTATGAGTCGCAGCGGTGGTACGGCGTTGCTCAGGACGAAGCGCTCAAGAAAGTTTTGGCTAAACACCGGCATGCCATCCTGTTCACGGGCCATACTCACTGGGAGCTGGAGGCTCAGCATACGATGTTCGATGGACAGGAACAACTGCCTTATGTGTTTAACGGATCCTCTGTCGCGTACCTATGGACGGATAAAGACGAACATAAAGATGGGAGTCAAGGGCTGTTCGTCGAGGTTTATGCAGATCGTGTAATCGTCAGAGGCCGGGATTTCGCTGCAGGCAAGTGGCTGGAGAATGTCCGGTTTGAATGTAACATCCCTGAGCAATCCGAATAATTGGAAACGCCTACAACAGAACCCTCCATTCAACGACATCGGTTCATTATGATTGAACGGGGATGTCGGGTAAATGGAGGGTTTTTCCGGCTCCGCTGCAGGATTACCAAATGAATATAATTGTTTTCACAGGAAAAAGATACTACAATTGGATCAAGCCTTACATATTAGCGTTTAGATTTTGCTCTTGTTCAAATTGACAGCCAAGAGAGTAACAGAGGGGGAAACTTGGAATGAAAAACAACGAACTAAAGAGGGGGCTCGAAGCTCGCCACATTCAGATGATTGCTTTGGGTGGCACCATCGGTGTCGGGTTATTTATGGGTTCGGCAAGCACGATCAAATGGACAGGTCCATCGGTGATGCTTGCGTATGCTATTGTAGGGATTTTTATTTTCTTCATTATGCGCGCAATGGGTGAAATGCAGTACATCGAACCGAGCACGGGATCGTTTGCGACCTTTGGCCATAAGTACATTCATCCCTTGGCGGGCTATGTGACGGCCTGGAGCAACTGGTTCCAATGGGTGATCGTCGGGATGGCGGAAATCATTGCCGTTGGGACGTACATGAAGTACTGGTTTCCGGATTTGCCCGCTTGGATACCAGGGCTCGTCGCCATGGCGATTCTCGGTGCAGCCAACCTGTTCTCCGTGAAATCGTTTGGTGAATTCGAGTTTTGGTTTGCCATGATTAAAATCGTAACCATCGTCTTGATGATTGTTGCCGGGCTCGGTCTGATTTTGTTCGGATTAGGCAATGGCGGAAATGCGATCGGATTTTCTAACTTGTGGCAGCATGGAGGCTTTTTTACCGGCGGATGGTCAGGCTTTTTCTTTGCTCTCTCGTTAGTGATCGGAGCCTATCAAGGCGTCGAGCTGATAGGGATTACGGCAGGTGAGGCCAAAAACCCGCAAAAAACGTTAATGAGCGCGACGCAAAGCATTATCTGGCGCATTTTGATCTTCTATATCGGCGCGATTTTTGTGATTGTTACGGTCTACCCTTGGAATCAGCTGCAAGCCCTCGGCAGTCCGTTCGTTGCCACGTTTGCGAAAGTCGGCATTACTGCGGCAGCCGGAATCATCAATTTTGTTGTCATCACCGCCGCCATGTCGGGCTGCAACAGCGGGATATTTAGCGCAGGACGCATGCTTTATACGTTAGGAGTCAATGGACAGGCACCGAAAATATTTACGAAACTGTCCCGTAACGGCGTGCCTCTGCTGGGAACGATCGGCGTACTCGCGGGGTTGGGCCTTGGGGTGTTTTTAAGTTATATCGCACCGGAAAATCTGTTTGTGCATGTGTACAGCGCCAGCGTCCTTCCGGGCATGGTGCCGTGGTTCGTCATTTTGATCAGTCAAATCAATTTCAGAAGAACCAAGGGGAGTGCCTTGGATGATCATCCGTTCAAAATGCCTTTCGCCCCGGTGACCAACTATGTGACGATTGCTTTTTTGCTTATGGTGCTGGTCGGTATGTGGATTAACGATGAAACTCGGATTTCCTTGATTACAGGCATTGTTTTCTTGGGTATTGTCGTGATCAGTTATTATGCTTCCGGGGTTAACAAGGCACAAAATAACCGTGAGTAAGCAGCAAATAAAAACAAATGAAAGCAAATGGATTGGCAAATCATCCATGGATGAAATCAATAAACATCCCATTCTCACCAAAGTGGAAATGGGATGTTTTCATTTTGAGGTACGAGCTCGAGTGATTTTATGTAGGATTCAAACAGGATAACCAATCTATACGTCGAAATTGAAAAGGTAAGTTTGTCTCCCGGTATCGGACCTCATGGATAGGAATACGACGCTGAACAACTCATGATTGATATAAAACGAAGGAGGGATTCTATATGCAATGTGGGCCAGACCCTAACGCAATCTACCCGAATGAGGCGATTAAAAGTATTTGCTATATTAAAAACGTAGTGACACGTCCCAATATTATTGTCGGCGACTATACCTATTATGACGATCTAAACGGTGCCGAAAAATTCGAAGAGCATGTCACGCATCACTATGAATTTATTGGAGACAAGCTGATTATCGGGAAGTTTTGCGCTATTGCAAAGGGGATTGAATTCGTCATGAATGGCGCCAACCATAGAATGGGCAGTGTTACTACCTATCCATTTAACATCATGGGCAACGGTTGGGAGAAATCGACTCCGGCACTGGCCGACTTACCCCTTAAAGGCGACACCGTCATTGGCAACGATGTCTGGATTGGTCAAAACGTCACCGTTATGCCCGGTGTACACATCGGCGACGGAGCTATCATAGCAGCCAATTCGGTTGTTGTAAAAGATGTCCCCCCTTATCATATTGCAGGCGGGAACCCTTGCAGGGTTATTAAGAAAAGATTTGATGACGAACTCATTGACCATCTCCTTGCCATCCAATGGTGGGATTGGCCTGCTCGGAAAATTTTTGACCATCTTGAAACGTTATGCAGCGGAGATCTGACTAAAATCAAGGAAATATAAATTGCTCAATATAGCATTTCATGGGTGAATCTACTTATCGAGCGGCTTTGCAGAACACCAGGGCACCGTGAATATGATCCTCTGCATAAAAATTGGAACCTTACATCATAATAATACAGCCTATTTTATTCCAACATCTCAGAGGAGCAGATACGTGTGAAAAACAAATGGTTGCTAGCGTTAACCCTAGCGTTCGTAATTAGCATGACGCAGGCTGTAGCGCCCGTACAAGCCATGGTGGGCGAGAATCCGGATTGCATAAGTCCCAAAGTAGTCCAATTGAAAGGCGAAATGGAGAAGGTTTGGATCGACCATACGATATGGACAAGAAGCTATATCGTGAGTGCCATATCTAATCGTCCTGATCAGAAGGACGTTCTGGACCGGCTTTTGCGAAACCAACAGGACATTGGCAACGTGATCAAGCCTTACTATGGGGAAGCCGCCGAGAATAAGCTTGCCGATCTAATGAGAGAACATATTCTGATTGCAGTGAAAATCGTGGCTGCGGCCAAGGCTGGCAAACAGTCGGAAGTGGACAAATTAGAGGCGGATTGGCACAGAAACGCTGACGATATCGCCAAATTCTTAAGCGCAGCGAATCCGAACTGGCAGTTTAAAGAGCTCCAGGATATGTTATATACGCATCTCCAATTGATTTCGGAAATCGTCGTTAGCTGTATCAAGGGAGATTGGAAAGCGGATATTGCTGCAACCGATAAAAACGAGATCCACATGATTCATTTAGCGGATATTCTGACAGAAGGCATTGTCAAGCAATTCCCTGAGAAATTCTAAGGATTACTCGTGTGTCAGAATCGCGTAAAGAAGAACATACAATTACAATAGCCGCATCTTTGCGGCTTTTTGTAATTTATCGGTATTTGTCCTTGCCAAAACTGGAACTTGAGAATATCAACCGTACCAAGAGATATGATCCATTAGCCGTTTTTCGCTTTCCTCAAGAGGGAACCCCAAACTTTATCGTATACATCCCTCTCCCAACGGGTAATAACTAACAGCACAGCAAAAACGTGACGATCAGTGGGAAAGGGGCTTGAAACGAATGAAACGCAAACTATTGATAACCGGAGCGGCGGGCACCATAGGGAACGTAATTTACAAGGGGCTGCTAAAAGACAGCCGGTATGACATCATCGGTGCGGATATTGAGGCGGACGATAGGCAGGGTATCGTGCAGCTGGACATCGTGGACGAGGCGCGGCTGGCAGAGCTTACGCAAGGAGTCGATACGGTGCTCCATTTTGCCTGGATTAAGGACAACGGGGATTTTCTCGGTAAGGTACTGGAGGGAAATGTGAGCGGCGCGTACAAGTTGTTTGAGGCAGCCGTGAAGAATGGCCTGCGGCGTTTGATATTTGCCAGCTCCAATCATGCGACCGGTTATTACAAGGTTTACGAAAAGGTAGAGCCAGACGATCCGTACCGCCCGGATAGCTTTTACGGACTCAGCAAATGCTATATCGAACTGTTGGGCCGGCTGTATTCAGATCAGGGAAAAATCTCTTCGATTAATATTCGAATCGGCAACTTCCCTGGAGACGATCGACCTCATTCAGAGCGCGCCGGACATATCTGGATATCGGAACGCGATATGCTTCAACTGATCGTTTGCTGCATTGAAGCAGATGACAAACTAACGTATTTGAACTTGTACGGAACCTCCGCTAATACGGATAACTATTATAACATCGATTATCTGGAAGAATTGATCGGATACAAACCTCAGGACGACGCAGCAAAGCTGCTTGAGTTAGCCAAAGCGGCGGGAAGCAAAGTACGTCAGGACGAGACGGTCTATCAGGGAGGCCAGCAACAATAACAGCTTCGAAGAAGCACCTGTAAACCTGCGTTTCCGTAGATCGGTGATGCCTGATAGAGATTTGCATGCGTACAGAAGCCATGAGGATACGATGAACGATGAGAGGCTTGCCTTCTGAAAGTCGCGTTAATCATGCGGCTTTTTTTTATTTTCAGGACTATCGTTCGTGTCATTCCCACTTGACGTACGTTTCGATTACGTGATCAGCTGCCCCGGCCGCACGTACGCCGATTAGAGGCTTCTTGCTAACAAGGTCCCCACTTGTTTGGCCATGACTTGCGGCGGGTAAGGCATTCCGTTTCGGATCCACCATTCAATGACCCCGACATAAGCAGTCCCGGCATATTGCAGCATCACATCTTCGTGCAATTCGGCGTTTTTTCCGCTTTCTTTGTCGATCTCACCTTTGAATCCTTCCATGAAAGACGTAAGCAGCCGCGTTCTGAAAGAGGAAGGGGCGCCTTTGGACGCTAACATGGTTGAAAAAAGCACATAGTTCTTTTCAAAATATTCGAAATACGGCACGAGAGCATCCGCCCATTCCATTTCACACGCCCATGTATCCATCTCTTTTAATTCATGAATGTGTGCCTCCATGATTTGATTCAATAAATCATACTTGTCCTGATAATGCAGATAAATCGTGCCGCGATTCAAATTTGCCTGGTCTGCGATGTCTTGAATGGTTATGTCATCGAAGTTTTTGTCGGCCATCAATTCAATGACGGCTTTTCTTAAGGCTTCTTGCGTTTTTAGGATTCTACGATCCACTTTTGCCATCTTGTATTAACCCCCTGACCTTCCCAACATAATGAACACTTTTGATGATCTTGTTGATATCTCAACAAATCGCGCTGATTTAACCATTGAACTTCAACATCTATCTCCTATAATAATAGACATGAGTTGATTAAACAACTTAAATTGTTTATTCGCTTTTTGTGGATAACGACGGCTAATGGCCTGTTTACCCCCATTTTTTAAAGAGGACTAGTTGAGAAAAATAAGATTACCTGGAGGTTATACATGATGAATGCTAATGCACGTGCTGTGTTCGGTCCGGAAGGTCCGTTCCAACTAACAACTATTGAGCGAAGGGATCTTAAGCCGCATGATGTGCTCATTGAAATCAAATATGCAGGGATTTGCCACTCGGATATCCATACCGCTCGCGGCGATTGGGGGCCGGTCCAATATCCTCTCGTACCGGGACATGAAATCGCCGGCATTGTCGCCCGGGTTGGCTCGGATGTCACAAAGTACACGGTTGGTGACCGAGTAGGCGTCGGCTGCATGGTTGATTCCTGCGGAGAGTGCGAGAGCTGCCGCAGAGGAGAGGAGCAATATTGTCTGAAAGGACATACGGGTACTTACGCAGCTACCGACAGATATGGTCAATATACACAAGGAGGATATTCCTCCCATATCGTCGTAACGGAGGATTTCGTCGTACGCATTCCCGACGGCATTGCTCTTGATGCCGCTGCACCGCTCTTATGTGCCGGAATCACAACCTACTCGCCGCTTCGCCATTGGGGTGCCGCTCCTGGCAAGAAGATCGCAGTGGTTGGACTTGGCGGGCTCGGCCACATGGCTGTAAAGCTGGCTCATGCCATGGGAGCCGAAGTCACGGTTTTATCACAGACCTTGAAGAAAAAAGAAGACGGTTTGAAGTTAGGCGCAGACCATTATTATGCTACCAACGATCCGGAGACATTTAACAAGTTGGCCGGCACGTTTGATCTCATCGTGAATACGGTGAGCGCGAAGATTGATTTGAATGCTTATCTCTCGCTGCTGGCGGTGGACGGTACCTTGGTCAACGTCGGTGCACCGCCGGAGGCATTGCCTGTTCAAGTATTTTCGCTAATCCCGCATCGTCGGTCGTTTGCCGGATCGGCAATCGGCGGCATTCGAGAAACGCAGGAAATGCTGGATTTCTGCGCTGAACACCACATAACGCCTGAGATCGAGGTCATCTCCGCAAATCGGATTGATGAGGCTTGGGAACGCGTGCTGGCTTCGGACGTCCGGTATCGATTTGTCATTGATATCAGCACGATGGAGAACGAATAAGAATTCATTGCATCCCCGAATCAAGAAGGGCACGCCGAGTGGTGTGCCCTTTTGTTAAATGAGGAGCCGGTCGAACGAACGGCTACCTGCGCAATCGTCTTAAGCAGAGACGTTATTTTATAAGAAAACATCTCATCAGTCATAGGAGTTAGAAAATGAAATATAAAGCTCAACAAAGTTCTCTTGGTTTTGCCCTAATCTTGGCGACATTTTCGGCATTGGGGCCGTTTACGGTCGATATGTACCTGGCGTCGCTTCCGCAAATCGCTGTATTTTTTGGAACAAGCGCAGCCGCGGTTCAAGCGAGTTTAACCACCAGCCTGTTAGGATTAGGATTGGGACAGTTGATCATGGGGCCTTTAAGCGACATGTATGGAAGGCGTCCGCCTTTGCTGACCTCCATGATCTTGTACATCCTTTCCTCAATTGGATGCGCTTTTGCGCCAAGCATCGAGTGGTTCATATGTTTAAGATTCATTCAAGGGGTTGCAGCGTCGGCCGGACTCGTGATTTCGCGAGCGATTGTCCGAGACCGGTTCCATGGTGTTGAAATGACGAAGTTTATCGCGCTCTTAACGATGATCAGCAATGTGGCACCGTTAATTTCGCCAACGCTCGGAAGCGCGGTAATGTCATACAGCTCATGGGGAAGTGTATTTCTGTTCTTGGGGGCGCTAGGCATAGCACTGACCGCGATAACCTTAGGAGGGTTAAAGGAAAGCTTACCTGTACAGCAGCGTGTTCCAAGCAGTTTCAGCACATTGATAAAAAATTATAACAGCTTGTTCCGGGAGCGGTCGTTTATGGGATATGCACTAGTTAACGGCATACTGTTCGCAGGCGTTTTCGCCTATGTGGCGGGTACCCCGTTTATCTATCAGAACATGTACGGCGTGTCGCCGCAAATGTTCTCGATCCTCTTTGCGTTGAACGGCCTTGCGATCATTGCGGGATCTCAATTCGTCAAATTGTTTGCAGGCCGGGTAACGGAAAGCCGGCAATTCAGGATTGGATTAATCATTGCGTTCATATCTTCTGCAGCGGTCTTGTTCGTCGTATTGGCACATGGCGCATTGTCTGCCATGTTTATTTCGATTTTCTTATTCGCTTTTTCCATTGGGATCATCGGGCCGATCTCTTTAACGCTAGCAATGGAGTCGCAGGGGCATATTGCAGGCAGCGCTTCAGCCGTGCTCGGCTCCTTACAATTCGCATTAGGCGCCGTTACGTCTCCGCTTGTAGGAATTGCGGGCGAAAATTCCGCGATTCCTTTCGGAGTTGTCATCTTTTCCACCAGTGTATTATCTATTGCTGCCTATCTCATCCTGATTCAAGGGGGACAAAGTTTAACCAGCGGTAAAACCAGATCTGATTCCAGCATGTGAATGTATAGGTAAACGATTTAATTAGGCAGCTGATGCAGCTGCCTTTTCTTCATTTAGCTGTGTTGAACTTGTGGCATTATGGGTTGTTAGCCATCGATTGACTATTCTTAGCGTAACGAGCATAGACGATATAATAGCAAGCCACATGCACGAAATTGACGAGCGACCATACAACGAGCCAGATGATCGGTGACGATAGGGTAGTCCAAAGACCGGACCATGGCAGCACGCGCCCTCCGCCGATAAACGTCAGCAATGGGGGGAGAGACAAGAGGATGAGGACCGGAATCAGCCTAATGACCGATATGAGAATGAACATGCCGATCGTAAGGCGTTTTTTCTTCCGACGAATACGAATAGAAGCATAGCCGCCCCATACAAGCGTTGCGAGAATCAACGCCATCATGATCATAGACATGTTTCGATCGTTAAGAAAAGAGATGTTGGGCTGTTCTCCCCTCATCATAGCCGCGACCCCATCGATGATTCCCGAGTAATTCACAAATGCGTTCAATCCCGAATTAAACATCACCGCGATCCCCATTTGCTCGTCCAAAAAAACCGTTTCTTCCGACTTGTACGTCCAGAAAATACCGCTGTGGGAGATCGTTCGGCCTCCCGATGGATCATGGTCTGCGAGCCAACCCATGCCGTACGGCGAAGCTTCTCCGGCTGAATGAAATTGCTTCATCAACGCCGGGGGAAGAAGGTCGCCGCTATATTGAGCAATCATCCACCTGGACATGTCTTCCGCGGTTGAAACGATCCCTGCGGGACCATCAATAAACCACAGCGGCTCTGAGCGACTCACGGAGCGGCCCAGAATCGAGTAATGACCCGGCGGGATCGCTTCATTCCCATTGATTTGATGCGTCGTGCTGACGCTGTACGTATGGTTCATACCCAGGGGTTTAAAAATATGACGATTCAGGTAATCCGAAAACCGCTCTCCACTGATGCTTTCCACGAGGTTCGCCAACAGCACGTAATTGGGATTGTGGTAGCTGTAAGTTGTTCCAGGTTTATGGGCGAGTTCAACCTCATTTAATAACCGGTTCGCCTCGTGCAGTGCTTGGAATTGCGGAGTCCTCGTCATATCGGGATTGGAGCCATCCGTCAGGCCGCTGGTCTGATTCAATAAATGCCGGACCGTTATGTCATGAACTCGGGGATCCTGAGGAGTCAGTTCGGGAAAATAGGAAACGTAAGCCTCATCCAGATCAATCCGGCCTTTATCCACCAACTGCAGAACGGCTAATGCGGTAAAGGACTTGCTAAGCGAAGCAATGGGTAGAGGGGTTTCGTCCGTTATGCTTTGGTTTTCACCAAACGTACCATAACCTTTGGCATAGAAGGTCTTATCGTTTAAGGAGATCGACAAGGACGCACCTTCGATATGGTTGGCCTTCATGCTCCGGCTCATGTATTCGTCAATGTCCCGCCAAAGTTCCGTGCGGTCCCCGTCCTCCAATGCAGATACGGACTCCGCCATCACGGTCCAAGTTAGCAGCAGGCAGGTAATTACGGTAAACATTCTTTGTATTGTTTTCGGCATCATAGCACTCCTTCAATCAAGATAAGGATATGCTATCGGATAATTTTCAACTATTTATCAACTACGATCCAAAACTTGCGGTTACGCAGCCGCCGCCTTGAGGTCCGTTTTCGACCTGCAAGCTCCCGCCATGTATTTCGCAAAGCACCTTGCAAACATACAGTCCCAGCCCACGATGTTCGGTTGCATCCCACATATCCCCGCGGTAAAAAGGAAGAGTAGCCTTGTTTAGGGCTTCGTTCGAGAAACCGGGTCCGTCGTCCGTGACGGCAATATCCATAGAGGCTTCCCGAATGATAAAACGAGCGTTCACCTGACTGGTTGCGTAACGCGCCGCATTGGCTACCAGGTTCTCGAATACCTGCATGACGACATGGGCATCCAGGCTGATTTCAGAATCAGCGTTATCAATGGAAGAGGCAAAGTTTATGCCGAATTGACTAGCTATTTGATTGGCACTGTCGTTCAACAAAGCCGTGAATGGGGTGATATCCACGGGATCGCGATGCACCGGGGTATCCTCCAGCTTCTGAATCGAGCTCATGGCCTCCGCATAGTTCTCCAGGCGAACGATGTGAAGGTTCATGGTATGGATCAAGTCCAGAATCTTCTCTTCCGACAATTTCTTCTCGGGAACATAGGTGGCGAGAAACTCGGCGTACCCTTTCAGCACAGACAGCGGCGTCCTCAGATCATGGGCAAAAATTGCATTGAGCTGCTTGCGCTCCTCCACCGAACGCCAGAGCGCCTTTAAATTGATTTCCAATTGTGACCGCATGTTTTCAAATACGGCGATGAGCTCGCCCATCTCGTCCCGGCTGTCATAGGAGATGCTGAAGCCTAGATCGTTGGCCGAGATCTTCTTGGATGCTTGCATCAGAATCGTCAGCGGTCGTTTTAGCTTCCATCTGTAAAATAGAACGGCCATGGCGACAATTCCTGCGGCTACCGTCAACAGCACCGCCGCGACGAGGGAGGGCAGCAACCAATCGGCCTCTCCAAAACGCTCCCGCAGGATCTCCGCCCAGGCAAATTCCAAAGTGATCATGGCCAGTACAGCAAAAAGCGTAAGAATGCATAACAGGATGAACGATTGCAGCAAATTAAGTCTTTCTAGCAGCAGCCTATTTACGAGTTTAGCCATTTGTATCCTACTCCCCACACCGTCTCGATTCGATCGCTGCAGCCGTATTCCTTGAATTTGTTGCGAATTCGCCGAATATGCTCCGCGATGACGCTACTATCGCCTTCTTCGTCCAGGCCCCAAATTTTCTCGTAAATGCGCTCCTTCTCGAATACCATGCCGGGATTCATGGACAGTAATTCGATAATGTCGAACTCTTTTTTGGCCAGAGGTATTCGTTTATCCTGGAAATAGAGCTCCCGGGCCGTATAATTAATGACCAAATCATGGTTAAACCTCACCGAGGCTTTGGTTAGGACTCGCTGTTCCCTGCGCAAATGCGCTTCTACTCTGGCGCCAAGCTCGCGAATACTGAAAGGTTTCAGGATATAGTCATCACCTCCTGCCCGAAAGCCGGCTATTTTATCGGCATCTTCGATTCGAGCGGTCAAAAATAAGATGGGGCACGAGACAAAGCCTCTAATTCTTTCGCATACTTCAAGGCCGTTCTCCTCAGGCATGTTGATATCGAGCAATACGAGATCGGGTCCTAGTTCCACTTTTCGCATAACTTCCCGGCTGTCCTTGGCCGTCATGACAAAATATCCATTGATTTCAAAGTAATCGGTCAGCAGCTTTCGAAGATCCGCCTCATCGTCCACGATTAGTATCTTATGCATACATGCTTCATCTCCAGTTCCATATGTTTGATTTCAGCATATCAAAGAAATTTTCGCATACCAATCGGATTTTAATTGAACGGCATGGAAAGTCTAAGGCAGTGTAGACGAGGTTCACCAATCGTGGTATGAATAGTATTGGCTGAGTCGGTGGCGCTTCGACACCACCACCGTTAGAGAAGGGCTGGTTAACGAAAGTAATTGGAGATACAAGTTATTTTATTTTGGAGGATCAATAATGAATCAACGTTTTCGGATCACGAGATCCATGCAACCCGACGCTGGCGATCAGGAGATTTCATTGGAAGAATGCCAACAATATTTTTCAACCAAAGCTGATTTTATTTATCAGACGGAGTTCACTGTGAGAGGGGAAGAGAGCACCATGTCGGTAGAAGGCGATTTCTTTATGTGGAAACATGGGGAAGCCTTGATTCCATTCAGGCACTACATGGGAGAGCTGTATGTCGCCGTTTCCCATCAAGAGCTTGTGCCTCTCATGATCGAAATTGCAACTGATTTGCGGGCGGATATCGTAGAAGGGTAACCGAATGGATCCTGTAAGAGCTTCGTAAGATCATCCGTATTAGATATGTTAGGCTGTCGAGATAAGCAGCGAAATGAGAAGCGCCGATGAGCTTGGTTAGAGGATCTTACCGAGTCCATCGGCGCTTTTTTTTGCGAAGTCCATTTTAAATGGCGCAGGATGGTTTGGTGTAGGATGCCTGCGACTATCCGCGAATTATTGCCCCAATCCACCAAGTTGATGGCGGCCGTTAAAGCAAACGCAAACGGGCATCGGCGATGCCCAAACGGATAGGGAAGGGCTGAAAGAGAGGGTTGATATTAACCATGTTGACCCTCTCTCATGAATAGTATTTGTTTTTCGGCCAGAAAGTTATGCCAGAACATGTAAAGTAACGGCAACCCGATGATTTCTGACGGCCGGTCATTACAGGAGAATATAACCATATGATCGTTCCATTTGTTTGCCTTATCCTTGGTTGATGGTTATCCTGCAGGGCTTGGTGTTTGATCGGGACCTACGAGCGCTTATTTTATGTTGTAAATGCAACAAAAATAGTGTACTATTCTCTTACTGCTTCATTTGAATAAATTCGAGAAGAGCGTGAGTTGCATATATGAAGGACGTACTACGTGAGATTGGTATGATCGCCAGGTCATTGGATTCGATAAGCAATATTGAGTTTAAGCAATACGACCTTACAAAAGGACAGTATTTGTACCTCGTGCGAATATGTGAACACCCAGGAATTATTCAAGAAAAATTATCTGAAATGATAAAGGTCGACCGAACAACAACGGCCCGGGCTATAAAGAAGCTTGAGATGAATGGGTTTATTGATAAGAGAGAAGATCAGTATAACAAAAAAATCAAAAAACTGTTTCCTACGGAGAAAGGGAGCCATGTGTATCCATTAATAAAAAGGGAGAACGATTATTCCAATTTGGTTGCACTATCCGGATTCTCTGCAAGCGAAGTAGAAGTCATGTTCGAGCTTCTCCAAAGAATCCGACACAATGTGGAAAAAGACTGGGAGTTTGTTAAAAAGGGTAACAAGCGACACTATTGATGTATTCGAAGGAGGACGAAGCAAAGTGACCATAACTATAGAAAAGTGCACGATTAAAGATCTGGGCTTGCTTCAAGAAATAAGCATTAAAACATTTAACGAGACTTTTAAGGATCAAAATTCGCCTGAAAATATGAAAGCCTACTTAGATAAAGCTTTCCATTTGAATCAATTGGAAAAAGAATTATCGAATATCTTTTCGGAATTCTATTTTATTTATGCTGGTAGGGAAATTGCAGGATATTTAAAAATTAACACCCAGCATGCTCAGTCTGAAGCAATGGGCGATGATTGCCTAGAGATCGAGCGGATCTATATCAAGCAAAGCTTTCATAAACAGGGGCTTGGCAAATATCTAATGAATCAAGCCGTAGAGATCGCGTTGGAACGCAATCTAAGGAAGATCTGGCTAGGGGTTTGGGAAAAAAATGAGAATGCCATTACCTTTTATAATAAAATGGGGTTTGTTCAGACGGGGACCCATACTTTCTATATGGGGGATGAAGAGCAAATCGATCTTATCATGACCCACACACTTTCGGAAATCAGGCGGCGAGCGCTTTTACAATGAATAGCAACAATATGGCCGCAGCGTTTCCATTTCTGACCACACGTAAGACCCACATTACAAAAAAACAGCGAGGACCGCTCGAAGTGAGTGGATTCGTTGTTTTTTTATTTTCACTCGTTATCTTCCGATTCCAAGGTTATCATCATCATTTTCGTTATAATCTCGCTGCTTAGAACACTCCGCTTAGCTCCTGAACCGGAAATAGCCTCCTCGGCGATGTTCGGCTCATAGATTTCAGCCATGACCGTGATGATCCCGCCCCTAAGCATCTGTTGAACCATTAGGCCAACCGACATGTCACAACCTGTTAAGCTAACGGCTTCCCAGTTTTTTTTCAGTATCTATTGAGCTTGACACTAGTGTTAAGGTCTAGAATAAATTCGTAACCAGACTGTTGTACAACGTTGTAAAAAAAATAACTTGGTAGAGGAAAGGAGCATTTACATTATGAGTTACGATCACAATCAGAAAGAGGATCGCTCGCCTGTGACTGTTATTGGTCTTGGCGAGATGGGTCAGGCATTAGCTGGTTCATTTATACGGAACGGTTATCCTACGACGGTATGGAATCGCACGTCAGAAAAGGCAGATGCCTTGGTGAAGCAAGGTGCCGTGCTTACCGCCACACCTGCTGAAGCAATACTCGCCAGTCCAGTCGTCATCATATGTGTTCTGGATTACGCCGTTGTGCATGAAATCCTTGATCCACTGGGGGATATCCCTAAGGATCGTGTTGTGTTCAACCTTACCAATGGCACACCTAAGCAGGCTCGCGACACTGCCAGATGGGCAAAGCAAAGAGAATACGATTACATCGATGGAGGGATCATGGCCGTACCGCAGATCATCGGAACCGAGGCCGCTTTTATCCTATACAGTGGGGGGAACAAGAAGTCTTTTGATTCCAACAAGACGTTGTTAGACGTTATGGGTGCTGCCAACTACGTTGGTGAAGATGCCGGATTGGCATCCTTGCTCGATCTAGCCATGAATGGTGCGATGTACGGTATGCTCGGTGGTGCCATGCACGCTATCTCTGTAGTCGCCACAGAGGGTATCACGGCGCAGGACTTTTCATCCGAACTTCTGATTCCCTACCTGAGCGCAATTACCGGCATCATACCTAACCTTGCCCGCCAATTCGACACGAAAGAATTCTCGGTAGGCGTCTCGGCTAAACTTGCGATGCAGCAGGTTGGATTCAGGAATATTCGTAAGGCAAGCGAGGATCAAGGTATAAGTACCGAGTTACTCGATCCCATCCAATCCCTGATGGATCGACGAGTCGCTGCCGGCTTTCCTGATGATGACTTTTCCGCTGTCACCGAGCTTTTTAAAGTGCCGATATATGGATAGGACCATACTCGGCCCTGTCGTTAGCATGTCTGAATGTAATGAATGATTTTTAAGTGCTTATCCTATGAAAGGAGTTATTCGAATGAAGCGTAATAACCAGCATGAGCAATTAAGCAAGTCGGCCAGTGATGGAAACGTAAAAGTAATGGAGGATCGCTCATCCGTAACAGTCATCGGGTTAGGACCCATGGGCAAGGCGATGGTCAGCGTTCTTTTGGATCAGGACTACAATGTGACCGTGTGGAATCGAACTTCAAGCAAAGCCGACGAGCTTGTGGCGAAGGGCGCCATCAGGTCATCCACGGTCATGGAGGCGATCGCATCCAACGAATTGATCATCCTCAGTCTAACGGACTATGATGCGATGTATGCTATTCTCGAACCGATCACGGAGCAATTATCCGGAAAAATCATTGTCAATCTTAGTTCGGACACCCCTGAAAAAGTCCGGGAAGCGTCGAAATGGTTAGCTGATCGTAATGCCCGGCATCTCACTGGCGGCGTATTGGCCTCGCCTCCGGGTATAGGTAATACGGAATTCGTAACACTCTATAGTGGTCCGAGAGATATTTTCGAAGCGCATAAAAATACCCTTGGAGTATTGACAGGGACTGACTATAAGGGCGAGGATCCAGGACTGGCCATGCTGTACTACCAGATCCAGATCGATGTCTTCTGGACGGCTATGCTCAGCTACCTTCACGCTCTTGCCGTAGCGGGAGCAAATGGAATCACGGCCGAACAATTTCTGCCATACGTCTCGGATACGCTGTCTTCTTTGCCGAAGTTACTTGAGTTTTACACTTCCCGGATCGATGCGGGCAAGCATCAAGGCGACGTTGAAAAACTTGCTATGGGAATGGCGAGCATCGAGCACGTCGTTCAAACATCGAAAGAAGCGGGAATAGATGCTTCTCTGCCCGCCGCTGTTCTTGAAGTTTTCAAGCGTGGAGTTGCCAATGGTCATGCCGACGATAGCTTCACCAGCTTAATTGAAATGTTTAAAAAGCCTTTATGATCGCATAGTCCGACCGCATTCCATTCGTGGTATGCGGTTTTTTCAGTATGGAGCCGAGAGTTGACAGAAATGATTTTATATTTTAATATTCACCCATGATGTTAATCGTAAATATTACGAATAACAAATAATACAGAGTCGATCGGCTCGGAAAGAAGAGAACAATACCATGCAAAAAGGGATACATCCAACATTTCAAAAAGTCATATTCCTAGACGCGAGCGTGGGCTATTCATTTCTCAGTGCCTCCACCAAGACTTCGACAGAAACGATGGAGTGGGAAGACGGTCAAACCTATCCCGTGATTCGCGTAGATTCCAGTTCGGCTTCACACCCTTTCTTCACGGGCAAGCAGAAAAATACCGAAATCGGCGGGCGTGTCGATAAGTTCAAGAAACGATTAAGTTATAAACGGTAGAGTGGTTAACGTACCGAATCAGAGAAAGAACGGTCACGTCATGATACTCGATTTATGCAGTGAAGGAGCAGCAGTTGATCATGAGCAAAAGCAATGCAAGCCAGCGTATTCCGCGTGCCAAAGGGATCGATATGGCAACCGTGTATTCACCTAAGGAGTGCGGCAAAAAAGCGAGGCACCTGATTTTGCCGGATTTCAATCAGAGAATTGTGGATGAGTTTATAGCCATTTTGGGGATGAGGGAGGAATTCGAGGAGCATCACGTACCGATACCTAACAAGATCGTCATGTACGGTCCTCCGGGAACAGGTAAAACCTTAACGGCCATTTATATGGCCAACCTACTGGAGCTTCCACTCGTTCTGACTCGACTGGATGCTATCATCCATAGTCATCTGGGCTAAACGGGGAGCAATATTCGCAAAATCTTCGATTATGCAGACACATTTCCCTGCGTTCTTTTCCTTGATGAGTTCGATGCCATTGCCAGGACGAGGGACAGCAACGATGAAGTGAAGGAGATGGCCCGTGCCGTAAATACATTGCTGCAGTGTCTGGATGATTTTGGGGACAAAAGCATCATGATGGCGGCCACCAATTTGGAGAAGGAATTGGATCAGGCAATATGGCGCAGGTTCGACACGAAGATGACGTATTCCCTGCCGGACTTTGGCAGAAGGCAGCATTATATCGAAATTCTTCTCGGAGATTTCCGGTGTGAGGCGTCAGCGTTGACGGAGGCATGCGACCTGCTTGAAGGGTGCAGCTTTGCCGACATGGAGCAAATTGTATTGAAAGCAAAGCGAAAAGCCATTATTGAACGGCAACCGCTGCTGAAAAGCCATATAAAAGATTCCTATGATGAATATAAACCTGATCTGGCGAAGATTTAAGGGGGATGGCTGTCCTCCTGCCGGGTTGGAAAAGGGATTAGCAATAGGATACACCGGGTTTCATGCTGAATAAAACAGTTTTTCTGTCACAAGGAAGGAAGAGATGGGGATATGTTATTGTCTTCCATGCGCGACGTTATGTTTGGATACGGGGATCAAGCTGTCGTTGAGAATTTGTCGCTCGACATTCATTTGGGACAATTCATCGGTATATCCGGTCCAAATGGCGCCGCAAAATCAACTTTGCTGAAATTGATGCTTGGTTTGATAAAGCCCTGGAGCGGGTCCATCGTTTTTAAGCGAGTATTGGAGGACGGATCCAGGTTATCTGTTGGATATGTTCCGCAGCAAGTGGCCTCGTTCAACGCTGGCTTTCCCAGTAAAGTGATTGAGCTTGTACGATCGGGCCGCTACGGACGACTCGGATTGTTCAAGCGTTTCACATCCGCAGATTATGAGATCGTTGAGCGAAGCCTGAAGGAAGTGGGGATGTGGGAATATCGTCATCGGAGGATCGGCGAGTTATCGGGAGGGCAAAAGCAGCGAATATGCGTTGCCAGGGCGTTGGCCCAGGAGCCGCAGGTGTTGATTCTTGACGAGCCTACGACAGGGATGGATGTGTCGAGTCGTACGGATCTGTACCGACTATTAAACGATTATGTCAAGGACAAAGGCAACACGGTCATTATGGTCACCCATTCGCTTGATGAAATCGGTCCATATCTGGACCAGGTCGTCCACTTGGAGCGAAAGGAGAATGAGGGATGGCGATGCTCAGTTACGAATTTATGCAGCGCGCGTTTTGGGCAGGAGGCCTGATCGGCGTGATCGGTCCCGTTCTGGGCGTGTTTTTAATGCTCAGGCGCCAGGTTCTCATGGCGGACACACTCTCTCATGTATCCTTGGCGGGAGTCGCATTGGGTTCTTTTTTGAAACTGAATCCCGCACTCAGCGGTTTTGCAATGGCTATGATCGGGGCACTTGTGATTGAACAGCTTAGAAGAGTGTATCGTACATACACCGAGGTTCCGGTTGCCATTATTATGACCTCTGGGCTTGCTCTATCGGTGGTCCTGATGAGCTTGAATCAAAATCTGAGCAAGAGCTTCAGCTCCTATTTGTTCGGATCGATTGTTGCGGTTAGCGATACGCAGCTTCGGCTTATTGCGGTGGTAGCAGCAGTAGGGATCATCTTTTTTGTTGGTTTGCGCCGGCCGCTTTATAACTTTGCTTTTGATGAGGAGACCGCTTCGGTATCCGGTATGCGTGTCTCTCTCCTGTCTTTTTTATTCGCCGTGTTTACGGGAATGACGGTTGCCGCCGCCATGCCGGTAGTCGGCGTGCTGTTGGTTTCGGCGTTAATTGTGCTGCCGGCCTCGATCGCACTGCGGATGGCAACAGGTTTTTTAGCAGCCATGGGGATCGCCGTCTTTGTTGGGTTGAGCGGTGTTTTTTCGGGCCTTGCTGCTTCATACTATCTCAATACGCCGCCAGGAGGTACCATTGCCCTGATTCTGTTAGGATTTCTAATCTTGGCCGTTATCTTTCAAAAATTGCTTCGGTTACAAAATCGAAGATCGATACAAAAAATAAATAGAAATAGGAGTCATAAGAATTATGAAGAGATTTAAGCGAGTATTAACCCTACTATCCCTATCCGCAGTATTGGCTATTGCAGGCTGCGGCTCGGGTAAACCGACGGTTTCTCATGATGGAAACGGGTCTTCCGCCAGTAACCAGACGTCTGATGCTTCCACAACGGAAACTACAAAGCTGAAAGTTAAAACCAGCTTCTACCCCATGTATGAATTTACTAAACAGGTAGCGGGCGATCTGGCAGATGTGGAGAATTTAATTCCTCCGGGTATTGAAGCGCATGATTGGGAGCCGACACCCCAGGACATGGCGGGGATTTCCGATGCCGATGTGCTGGTGTATAATGGCGCCGGCATGGAAGGCTGGGTCGATCAGGTTCTGGAGAGCATCCAGGGCACCGGGGTATCGGCAATTGAGGCCAGTAAGGGAATAGAGATCATGGAAGGTACCGGTCATTCTCATGGCCATGGTGAAGAGGGGGATCACGGCCACGATGAGCATGCCCATGATCATGGTGAAGAGGGGGATCAGAGCCACGATGAGCATGCCCATGATCATGGTGAAGAGGGCGATCACAGCCACGATGAGCATGCCCATGATCATGGTGAAGAGGGCGATCACAGCCATGATGAGCATGCCCATGATCATGAAGAGGGCGATCACAGCCATGATGAGCACGCCCATGATCATGAGGAAGAGGGGCATCACCATGACCACGGTGGACTGGATCCGCATGTATGGCTCTCGCCGGCCATGGCTGTCAAACAAGTGCGCAACATCGAGGCAGGTTTGGCCGAAGCTGCTCCGGAACATCAAGAGGCATTCAAAGCAAACGCAGATGCTTATGTTAGTAAACTGGAGGCATTGGACAAAGAGTTTCGAGACGGACTGAAAAATACCAAACGAAAAGACTTCATTACGCAGCATGCTGCGTTCGGGTATCTAGCCAGAGAATACGGTTTGACTCAAGTGCCGATTGCAGGCTTGTCTCCGGACCAAGAGCCCTCGGCTGCTCAAATGGCTAAAGTGATCGAATTTGCCAAGGAGCACAATGTAAAAACGATATTCTTTGAAACGCTTGTGTCGTCAAACGTTGCAGAGACGATAGCCTCTGAGATCGGCGCTTCGACTTCCGTACTTAATCCGATCGAAGGATTAACCGAGGAAGATATCGCGGATAACCTTGATTACATTGCCATTATGCGTCAAAACCTCGACGCTTTAACAAAGGCTTTGAATGAATAATCACGAATAGGAAGGGAGGCGTGTTCCAAGTGGCGAAAAAATCGAAAGTCGTGAAAGAACGGAAAAGACAAGAGATGGTTGCTAAATACGCGCAGAAGCGTAAGGAACTGAAAGAGAAGGGCGACTACGCAGCGCTCCAAAAACTGCCCCACGACTCTTCGGCGACCAGGCTTCATCATCGCTGTGCGGTCAGCGGCCGGCCAAGAGGTTATATCAGTAAATTTGGCGTTTCACGCATTGTTTTTCGGGAGTTGGCCCATAAGGGGCAAATTCCTGGTATAACGAAGTCCAGCTGGTAACTACCTTGTCAACTTCTATTGTTGGACGACAAGAACAGATAAACATGGATAAGCCGCATAAACTGCGGCTTTTTTCATATTTCGCAAATTGGATTTCATTTGATTGACACGCGTATTGCTTCAATGTTACTTTTTAATAATACCCATTTTATGGGTCATCATTTAAGGAGTGTTTTGTATGAGATTACCCGTGCATGAACGATTCATTGAACAGGCAATAACGCATTTTCGCCAAGATCAACGATTTGCAGGTTTGCTCGCAGGCGGTTCTATGGTGCACGGCGCTATGGATGAGTACAGTGATTTAGATTTAATTCTGGTTTATCGTAATGAATTCCGAAGTGAGATCATGGATCAACGGCTTCAAATTGCGGAAGGGCTGGGTAACCTGCTGTCGGCATTCACCGGGGAGCATGTTGGTGAGCCTCGTTTGGTTATTTGCCTATACGGCCCCGATCCGCTTCATGTCGACCTCAAATTTGTACAGCCGCAAGAGCTCGAATCTCGAATCGAAGACCCGAGAATTCTATGGGAGAGAGGTTCTGACATTACAACGATACTGAACAAAACGACGTTGTCTTTTCCTAACCCTGATCCGCAATGGATTGAAGACCGCTTTTGGGTATGGGTTCATTACGGTGCAACAAAACTAGGGAGAGGCGAGTTGTTTGAAGTAATAGATCTTTTAACATTTATGCGAAGCGCAGTCTTGGGGCCGCTCGTTCTCATGCGTAACGGCCAGCAACCGCGAGGGGTTCGAAAATTAGAGAAATACGGTGTCCAGGAATTAGAGGAGCTTAAAGGAACGATTTCCCTCCACAACTTGGATAGTTGCTACCAGGCTTTAAAAAATACGATAGCGTTGTACCAAAGCTTACGCCAGGCATCGGAAATTGTAACCAAAACGGAAGCAGAACGCATCTCTATCGAGTTTCTTGACCATGTCTATTCAGCCAAACTTCAATAAAAAAGGTCGGACGACAAGAAAGGTAAATTCATTTTACTAGGAGTACTATATATAAAATTTAACAGATGGGATATGGTGTAATGTCGAACGCCGTTGAGTTGGTGAAACCTTCAGCTGCATATAAGAGGGAGTATCTGTCTTTTTACGAAGATTGGATGTCGGATGAACAGGATATTACCCCGTGGGTAGTGAGGAAAGATCCAGCTGATTTTGATTCCATGATCGAATTTTTATATGCGGAAGATACAGAAGAGAAGCTACAGAACAAGAGCTTTGTCCCTCATTCTACGTACTGGCTTATCGACAGCTATTCAAAAAAAGTAATGGGTGCAGTCAATATTAGACACAGACTTAATGAAAAACTCTTGAATAGCGGCGGGCATATCGGTTACGGAATACGTCCGTCGGAAAGAAGAAAGGGCTATGCTTCCGTACTTTTAGCATTAACCCTTGAAATCACGAGAGATATGGGACTAAACAAAGTGCTGCTGGTTTGTGATAAAGGAAATGTGGCATCGGAAAAAACGATTCTGAAGAATGGTGGTCAGTTTGAGTCGGAGTATGTGGAGGAGAATGGGAACGTTGTAAGACGATTCTGGATATTCTTATAGACTCTTTGCATTGAGGATTTTACCCATCCTATCCGGACTGGAGGGCGAAGGATAAAAAGAGGTCGACCAGCAAGCTCTGGTGACCTCAGCTATTGATGTTCTATTCGTTAGAACGAAGCGCTAACAAGCGTTTTAAGTTATCATCTATAAATTGATTATCGGCGCTGTTGATTCCGCGTCCGGCAAAATGACCCCAGATCGACTCAATGGGTTTAAATAGAGCATGTGGTATAAGATTAGCCTCGTATTCATTGTCGTCGGCCGGGCAGAAGAGATCCGTGCTACCCGGCATGATGCAGGCAAGCGCCGAAATGCTTTTGAGCGCTTTATCGAAATCTCCGTTATAGGAGGGGTTCGCACTTATGTCTGCATGTTGACCTGTCCATAACATGGCCAGGACATTGTGCGGATCCATCTTCATAAAGCTGTCTTCCCAGACGCCCGCCATAAATTCTGCCAAAGAGTCAAAACCCATCTCACGATAAAGTTCCTCTCTATAAAACGCCTGCGATACGCCCCACCCGGCATAGACGCGTCCGACGGCGCGCATGTCTGCGGAAGTCAACTTGTTTAGTTTGCTTGAATCGAAGCCGACTGCAGCCATGAGCGGAGCCTTCATTCCTTCCAGGACCACGTACGTTTGGGGCCAAGTCTTGGCAACGCCGGCAAAAGGGGCGATTCGCTCCACCATGTCGGGATAACTCGCACCCCACTGAAATGCTTGAATGCCTCCCATGGACCACCCAACGACGAGAGCGATCTTGTGAATGCCGAATTTCTCGGTCACCAGCCGATGCTGAAATTCAACGTTGTCATAGATGGTTACCTGCGGAAAATGAGCCCGGTCGAATGGGGGGGGCGTGTTGCTGGGAGAGGAAGATAATCCGTTGCCCAACAGGTTTGGAACGATAATGAAATATTCTCGCGGATCCAATGCCATACCGTTTCCAATCAACCATTCATTCTGAGTATGCTGGTCCCCAAAGGCTGTGGGATAGATGATGACATTATCTTTCTTCTCATTCAATCGTCCATATGTCTTATAAGCAAGAAAAGCGTCCGGTAACGTCACTCCGGATTGCAAGGTTACGTCACCCAAATCAAAAATTTCATAATCCATCATATCGTTTGCTCCCTTCAAAATGAAACCATATATTTAAAGTGTAGTTCTTGTACTCAGTATAGGGTCATGGTACTCTCAATAAAAGTGAATAGAATTCAAAGCTGTATTCAATAAAATTGAAGGTAAAAGGGGCATCGTATATGGAATTACGCCAACTGATTACGTTCCGCACGGTGGCGTCCACATTAAATTTCAGTCGTGCTGCGGAAGTGCTGAGCTACGTCCCTTCCAACGTCACGATGCAAATGAAGGCATTGGAGGATGAGCTGGGGGTTCGCCTGTTTGACCGTTTGGGCAAGCAGCTCGTACTCACAACGGCGGGTAAACGCTTTTTAACACATGTCCAGAGTGTTCTTGACCAATTGGAAGAAGCTAAAACCGTCGTTCATGACAACGAGGTTCTAAGCGGCACCCTAACGATCAGTGCCAATGAGGTGATTTGCGCCTATCGGCTTCCGGCTGTCTTTCAGTTATTTCGTTCGCGCCATCCGGGCGTGCGTCTCATCTTCCGCTCCGTTCCCAATCAAGAGCTCAAACAAACACTCTTTGAAGGAAGCGCGGACGTCGTCTTTATGTTGGACGAACCCATTCGCTCAAGCGGACTTGCCGTGGAACCCTTGCTGGAAGAAACGTTCCGCTTATTCGCCGCTCCAGACCACCCGCTCGCAAAACGGACGGTGCTGCGGCTCGAAGATTTTCACGAAGAAGTGTTCTTGACGAATGAAAAGGGTTGTCCCTATCGAACCATGTTTGACCGGTCCTTTGAAAAAGAGGGCATTGACAGTATTACGTATTTAGAGTTTCAAAGTGCCGAAGCGATTAAACAATGTGCCATTTCGGGAATCGGCATTGCCTTTCTTCCAGAAATCGTAGTGGAAGCCGAAGTTGAACGAGGCGAACTGGTTGCCCTTCCATGGCAAATTCCGGATTTGCACGTGTATACACAAATGCTGTGGCATAAGGACAAGTGGCTTTCACCAATCATGATGTCGTTCATAGAAGCGGCAAGGGAGATTCTTGCTTCAGAGGAGGATAATGGGTCATGGGAAAAGGTGAAGAATGTCCTCTGCGCCGGTAAGAGGCCGCTTTTCACCTTTAATTGTACCCACCCACATTATTAAAAAAAATCCCAACATGTTGGGATTTTTTTTAATTGAGCATTTTGCATTAATCTGAGCCCTTGATACACAAGGATTTTCAAACATAAAAAAGGGACTTCACCCCAATTTGGAGAAGTTTTCAAGTGACCAAACCCAAAAACTCCGAGAGGAAGTGAAGTCACTTGTATATTCTCCAAGAAAGTCTATTTTCCTTTGAGGATCTGTTAAAAATGCAATCAAAAGATCGATTGCCCATTTTTTTTAGCGTCTTGGATCTTCGCCCTTATGCCAAGCAATTGAGAAGTCGTTCACCCCGTGGCGCTGACGGGCACTGTAGAGAAGGAATTCTTCGTGCACTTTTGGCTGCGCCGCTTGAGCATATTCAAACGTTTACTGGCTTGCATCATCGATTGGAAACAGATCTTCGATTTCGCTATCAGTGTGGACTTTCATTAGATCGCAAAGCACCGTCTATTTCTACGCTAAGCCGGGTCTTCGCCGAACTGACAAAGAAAAAATTGGCACAGCAGCTATTCGAGAATCTGGTCAACCTCTGTCAGCAAGAGGGCATCATCGACGGCAGCCACATTGCGATCGACAGCGCCGCCATCCATGCTTATGAGAAGAAGCAACCCAAGCGCAAAAGTGAGCAGACCGGCGATGCCAACTGGGGCGCAAAGTTCGATTCATTCGGCCACAAAGTCACTTGGTTCGGATACAAACTCCACCTAGCTGTTGACACGAAAAGCGAACTTCCGCTAGCACTAGAAGTCACGCCCGCACATGTCAATGACGGAGAAATGGCACCTGGTCTGATTGCGAAGGTAGCTGCCAAAACGAGCGCGAAATTCTTTATGCTCGATGCGGGCTACGATCAAATGAAAGTTTACGAAGCCGCTCGAAACGTGAAAGCGCAAGCCATCATCCCTCTGAACCCCCGAGGAGAGAAAGAACCTCCTGCCGGGATGACAGCAACCGGAACGCCATGTTGCTCGATGGGGTTCGCCATGACTTACTGGGGTGCTGACGGCGATTACTTGAAGTTCCGTTGTCCTCATGCCACGGGCAAAGTCGACTGCCCATTAGGCATGGCGGCTTGCTCGACTTCCAACTATGGTATGGTCGTCAAGGTGGATGCGAAGGACGATCTTCGGCGATACTGCAGCCCTCATCGAGATACAAAACGCTGGAAGGAGCTTTACAACAAGCGTACAAGTGTGGAACGATGCAACTCCAGAATGAAAACCTATCTTTCGGCTGATGGCATGCATGTCTGGGGCATCCAGAAAGTAACGACTCACCAGTATTTGAATGCCATCGTGCTGCTCGTATCCGCTCTTTCCATTGTTTCTAGAAAACAACAAACGGCAGCTTAAAAATTGAAACTGATGAAATTCTGCTGGTCTGCCCATTTTTAGAATCGAGTCACTTAGTAGTCTGGGGCTATTGATTTCTGCTGTCTGTTACACAAAAACGGAATTATGCAAAATGCTCAATTAAGAATGTAATGGGAGCTGCACCGGAATTTGAAAGGAAACCGTAGTGCCTTGATTCATCGTGCTCTTGATGACCAGACCGCTGCCAAAGGTTTGGAGCAGACGACGATTCGTGTTGTAGAGACCGATGCCGCCTTTTCGATGGTCGGGTGCATTCAGCAGCTGGGTAACCTGGTCGGGTTCCATGCCAAGCCCGTTATCCGTCACTTCAACGATGATAAAGTCCTCCTGCATCGCAATCCTGACCCGTATCGTACCGCCACTGGCCCTCTTCATAATGCCGTGCCGAACCGCATTCTCCAATAACGGCTGGATCGCCAGCGGCGGGATGAGGACGTTGAGATCCCAATCAACTTCCCAGGTCACGTTCAGGCGTTCCCCGTATCTTTCCGTCTCTACGTATAAATAGGCTTGGATAAGCTCAAGCTCCTGCTGCAGCGGTACCAGCCGATCCTGATTCCGATAATGGAAGCTGATCTGCAGATAGGAGCTGAAAGCCTCGCCAAGGCTTCGCATGCGATCGATATCTATTTCGCTAAGCGCCATAATCGAATTCAAGGTGTTGAATAAAAAGTGAGGGTGGATCTGTGCCTGCAAATAGGCTGCTTCCATGCGCAGGCGATCATCCACCGTATGCTTCAGCGTGATCAGGGAATGGATGCGGTATCTCAATTCTACAGGATCAACCGGCTTCGTCACATAATCATTTGCGCCGGATTGGAAGCCTGCATACACATCGGCCGATTCGCCTCGAGCCGTCAGCAGCAGTACGGGCAGCTCCGCGGCGTTAAAGCGCTCCCTTACGGTGCGGGTGAGCTCGTAGCCGGACATCTCCGGCATCATGACATCCGCTATGAGGAGATCCCACGGCTGCGAGCCGAGAAGCTCAAGCGCTTCGGCAGCGGAGGCAACGACATTCAGGTTGTACGGCTCTGTCGAAAGAATGCCGGCAAGGATGCGCAGGTTTACAGGATCGTCATCCACGGCCAGGATACTGACGGGATGCTCTTTCGACCATAACTTCGTGGGTACCTGCATAGGGGTACCGTTTGTTGCGACGTCCCAACTGACCGCCAGTTCTTTGTAGACAGCTGTGTCTACAGCGGGTACGGGAACCCGCTGCGAAGCAGAATACTCTGCGTTTGGGTCCGCAAGCGGGAGTGTGAACGCAAAAGTCGTTCCTTTCCCTAATTCCGATTCGACCGTCAGCTCGCCGTCATGCAGCTCAACGAGCTCCTTGCTGATGCTAAGCCCTAGGCCGATCCCCTTCGCGTCATTTAACCCTTGATTCCCCTGTTCGTACGGAAGAAAAATACGGTTTAGCGTCTGAGGGTCCATCCCGATCCCCGTATCCGTTACCGTGATCGTCATTTTACTGCTCTTGGTAAAGGCGGAGACGGTAACGGAGCCTTTCTCCGTGTACTTGATGGCGTTGTGAATCAGATTGAGCAAAATTTGAACGAGCCGCTTTTCATCCGCCTGTACGGCAGGAATGGTATTGGGAATATTCATCTTGAGCTGAACGGTCACGCCGTCCGTCATAAATTTTACGATATCGAATACCTCGTTCACGACGGAAACCAGGGAAACCCGGCTCGGCTGCAGCTGAATTTGCTTCTCCTGAAGACGGACGGCATCCAGCAGATCATTTAATAAATGCGACATTCGACGGCTGACCGTAATCAACAGGTTCAAATCCTCGCTGCTCTGTTTGCCGAGGGTTTCTTTCTCCGTTCAGCAAGGCTTATGGCGATATTCATGATTCCGTGCAGCGGCGTGCGCAGCTCGTGAGACGTATTGGCCAAGAACCGGTCCTTCATTTGATCCGCGAGCTTCAACTTATCGTTGAGTTTGCTGATTTGATGAAGGTTGCGGAAGTATCGCTTAAACCAATAGGCCGAAAATCCGATGATGGCCGCGAGCACGTCCACCGGATAATACACGGCGGGGAGCTCCCAATATTTATTAAGCGCCCCCCATACGGCGCTTGCCAGCACGCCGCTGGCCGACAGCAGCAGGAATATGGAATCATCCTGGCTGTTAAAGACCATTCGGGTAAACAGGAACAGCGACATCAGCATCGGCAGCAGGTAAAAGGCGCCGAACACCCGGTATTCTACGAGCCAGTGAACCCAAGACACAGGAGCGGCAAATACCACGACCGTATATAGGGCTAGAAGCGTGCTGAATGTGATAAACCACACGTTACGTTTTCGGGAGGTAAAGGTGCGGCTCAGCTTCCATATGAAATACGACAGCCACGAATAGGAGAGAAAGGTTGCTTTGACCTCCCATTCATAGTTTAAAGGCACCCATTTCAACAGGAGACTATCGTGTGATGTTACGACGGTTAAAGCGGCCGATACTAGCAGCAGGAAAAAATCGAGCAGCGACCTTTCCCGCGGATTGAATATGTATAGAATGAAGGCGTACAGTCCGTGCAGCATCAGGACGACAAACATAATCAGCTGAAGATCAACGGAAACGCCGTGCTCATCCTGGATCGCCTGGTGCGATCCCAGCTTGATCGGCTTTGCGATTCCGCCTAGGTAAGGATGCTCATAGTTCGCCACGCGTATGATCAGATCGAGCTCGCGAGCATCCCGGTCGGGAACATAATCGACAACGAAAGAGGTGCGGTTCGGCAGATAGGAGGCTTGCCCGGGCTCGCCCGTCCTTCCCATGGAAGCTACCGTTTCGCCGTTAATGTCCACGGTAGCCGCGGATTGAATCTCCTGGATCCAGAACGAGATAGGGGCCGAAAGCGGGCGATCCAGCAATATGCGAAGCCTGTATGTTCCGCTGCCAAACGAAGTTTTTGCCTTATTCGTACGATTGTTATTCCAGTCTCCAGGTACATTTACGTAGGAAAACTCATGGGACGGCTTCATTTCCTGTTCTTTAGCCAGGATGTCGGCGTAGAACTGCCACTCTCCGTCCAGATTGATGGATTTTGAGCCCAACAGATCCCAGCCTCTCAAATCGAGTATGCCATTGGAGACTTTCGGTTGATCTGCAGGAGGGGCATAGGTTTCAAGCCAGAGCCAACGGATCCCCAGTAGCATGCTCAAAAAAACGACAAATGCCGCAATATGCGGGAGTATTTTGATGATTCGAAATCGTTGGTGTTTCTTTGCGAGTATGGTGGTCACCGTTCACGTTCCTTTATAAAAGTCTTACTTCCCAATATACGCAAAAATAGGATAGCCGTACAGCACTATATGTTAGGTTGATAAGGTCTCGGACTTATATCCTTTGCCGAAAAATGATTTGTATGAATGAACTCGGAAGAGCACTCGCGGCCAGCAATGTCTCAATCATGCTAATCCATGACAGAATAATCAAGGTCCGGTCATTTCGATCTCCTTATAATTGTAGATTGGACAGTTCATAACATCATGGAATGTGAGGAGTTTGATCATGCAAGCAAGCGGAGATTTGGGAAACGGCACGTATAGAAACCCGATTTTGGCCGGTGATTATGCGGATCCAAGCGTGGTCAGAGTCGGAGACGATTATTATATGACGCACTCCAGTTTTAAGTTTGCGCCAGGGTTATTGATTTGGTACTCCAAAGACTTGGTGAACTGGGAACCCATCGCCAAAGCGTTAACCGATTATGCTGGAGATGTATGGGCGCCTGATTTGACATACTATGAAGACCGGTTTTATATCTATGCTCCCATCAATGAAGAGATCATGGTGCTGACGGCGACGCATCCACACGGACCTTGGAGTGATCCGCAAAAGGTGGGGGTGCAAGGAATTGACCCGGGACATGTCGCGGATTCCAATGGTAACCGGTATTTGTTTTTTAGCGATGGTTATATGGTAGAACTGGCTAGGGACGGTTTGTCGGCTGTGGGCACTCCGCGCAAAGTGTACGATGGCTGGCCGTTTCCGAAGGAATGGGTCGTGGAAGGAAACTTTACGGAGTCTCCCAAGCTAACGTTTCATAACGGATATTTCTATCTTACCGTGGCGCAAGGAGGAACATCGGGGCCTTCGACTAGCCATATGGTCGCTTCTTCGCGCTCCAAAGAGCCATGGGGGCCATATGAACATTCTCCCCTCAATCCGATTATTCGAACGCAAAGCCGGAATGAACGATGGTGCTCCAAAGGTCACGGCTCATTGGTTGACACCCCGGACGGCGGCTGGTGGATCGTTTATCATGCGTACGAAAAAGGGTACTACACACTCGGCAGGCAAACGCTGCTCGAACCGCTGGAATGACGGAGGACGGATGGTTCCGCGTCCCGCTTCATTGCAATACAGATGAAGCTATTCCAAAACCGCCGGGAGATGCCGTTCCGCATGGCATGACTTACGGTGAATTTCAAGAAGCGGCCGGCGGGCTGGGGTATCCGTGGAGCTGGTATCAATCCAGCAATGATATTCAATATACGCTGCAGAAGCAAGCGATAACGATCCAAGCTGCTCCCGAGCTGGCGCCCCTGGTTATGATGCCGGAAGACCATTCGTACACGGCACAGGTGGAGATTGAGCTCTCGGAAGAATCGGAAGCCCAGTTGTTATTGTTCTATAATGGATCGACGTATAGCGGATTCGGCATATCCCAAGAGGGGCTTTATGGGATTATTCGCGGCTGGGAGACGCCATCAAGGCCTTTTCCGCATCGGCGTGTCATCGTTCGTCTTGAAAATAACGAGCATGAAGTCGTCTTCTATTACAGTGCGGATGGATCGGTATGGCATAAATTTGAGCATTCATTCGAAACCTCAGGCTGGCATCATAACACATTGGGCGGATTTCTTGCATTGCGAATCGCTCTCCGGGCGAAAGGTTCCGGCGAGGTTGCGTTTAAAAACTTTATCTATCAGAAGTTGTAAATATGAAGCGACGCGCCTTTTACATGGGTGCGTCGCTTCTTCCATTGGCGAGGCGACGAGCTCCATAAATCGCGAACGCAGGATGGTCTGGTAGCCCTGCAGCTTGCTCGCGTATTCCTCAATCATGAAGTCAACAACGGAGGATACGTAATCCAGACTTGAGATCGGCAGGCTCATCATTCGGACTCTCCCTCCAAAAGCATGGCTTGCAGTGACCTGATTGTCCTTGTCATGCTATGTAAAGAATCTAAAATCAAGGATGGAGGACTAAAGTGTGAATAATTGGGGAAGCGTCAGGTTGATCCTGCTTTACAAGGAAAAAGCCAATCAAGTTGAAAAACCAGCTACCTTGTGTTACGATATACCGGTAATATGTCACACTAAATACCGAACCGCGGAATGTGGAGAATAATTTTAGTAAAACAGTTGACACTCCATCTACTCTGTAATACAATGTACCTGTAGTAAGTAATACTAAATAGTTCGATTTATAAAAGCTGTTAGGTAAAACATTCCCTTAGTACTATGTTGTACTGAATATTGGTCAGACTAAATAGAGGAGGGACGAAAAAGAGGAGGCTTTGAACATGGAAAATTTAACTGAAATGCTGAAAGGTTCGCTGGAAGGCTGCGTGCTTGAAATTATCAGCCGCCATGAAACCTATGGCTACGAGATTACCCGCCGATTGAACGAGCTTGGGTTTACCGAAGTCGTGGAAGGGACGGTCTACACCATTCTCGTGCGATTAGAGAAGAAGAAACTGGTGAACATCGAAAAAAAACCGTCAGACATGGGACCGCCCCGCAAGTTTTACACGCTTAATGAAGCGGGCCGCCAGGAACTTGAGTTGTTTTGGGAAAAGTGGGATTTTGTATCATCAAAAATCAACGTCTTGAAGTCGACGTAGCATCATAAGATATTCCGTCCGATAAATGGAGTGTCGGGTTCGGTTTTATAAAAAAGGAGGAACCATAACATGATGGAAATATTCAAAAAAATGATCGGCGATAAAAAAGAATACAAGATGATGATGGCGCGCGTTGAAGCCCTGCCAGAAGACTACCAGTATGTATTTAAGAAGATTCAAAATTACATGTGGAATTTCTCCTCAGGCAACGGGATGGATATGCTGCATATGCAGTATGAATTAATTGAGTTGTTCGAAGCCGGTGCGGCAGAAGGCAGACAAGTGCTGGAAATCACGGGGGACGACGTGGCATCCTTTGCCGACGAGCTGGTTGCTAACGCTAAAACCTATGTCACGAAGTATCGTGAAGATTTGAATCAGAGCATCATGAAACGATTGGGTAAGAAATAAATTCATTACAATAATACCGACTGATTAGCTGGTTACGCGTGTGAATTGCCACCTTCGCTATTCAGTTATATTTTTAGTCCAGTAGTAAGTAATACAGATTATCAGTCAGACTAACTAGTTGCGTTAATTTAGCCCTCAAGGCAATTAACCGTAAGTTTCGGAATTCTCAAGTGCGGCCTAATCGAGCTTATTAAAAGGAGGAAAAAATATGAGCAATGCAGCGATTTCAGTAAAAGGGTTAAAAAAATCCTTTAAAGACAAGCAAGTCTTAAAAGGGGTGGATTTTGAAGTGCGGCGCGGCGAAATTTTCGCGCTGCTGGGCTCCAATGGAGCGGGCAAGACGACGACGGTCAACATCCTCTCGACGCTGATGAAGCCCGATGGCGGCGAAGCGAGCATTTGCGGCTCTGACGTCCAACGTCAACCGGATCATGTTCGCCAGAGCATCAGCCTGACAGGTCAGTTTGCAGCTATAGACGGCATGAACACAGGAAGGGAAAACCTCATTATGATCGCCAAGCTGAGGGGAGTTCCCAATCCTGCGCAAGTCGCTGACAATCTGCTTGCCAAATTCAGCCTGACCGATGCGGCGGGCCGCCGGGCGGACCAATATTCAGGCGGGATGAAGCGCCGGCTTGACATCGCCATGAGCCTGATCGGGAGTCCAGCCGTCATTTTTCTCGACGAACCGACCACAGGACTTGACCCTGAAGCACGAATTGAAGTCTGGAATACCGTCAAGGAGCTTGCCGGCAGCGGCACGACCATCTTGCTGACGACCCAGTACCTGGAGGAAGCCGAGCAACTGGCGGACCGTATCGCCATCCTGGATGGCGGAAAAATCATCACGACCGGTACCCTAGCCGAACTTAAAGAGATGTTCCCGCCGGCAAAAGTAGAGTATATCGAGAAGCAGCCGACATTGGAGGAAATTTTCCTTGCCATCATCGGCAAAAAGGAGGAAATGTAAATGAAAAGCAAAACAGGGGGATTATTGGGGCGTTTAATGCGCAACATCATGCGCAGCCCGGATACGATTATCACGGTGGCGATTACGCCGATAATGATGATGCTGTTGTTTGTCTACGTATTTGGCGGCGCCATAGAGACAGGCACGGCCAACTACGTCAATTATTTATTGCCGGGAATCTTGCTGATGGCTATCGCATCCGGCGTCTCTTATACTGCCTTCCGGCTGTTCGGAGATGTAAAGAGCGGGCTGATGGCTCGTTTCATTACCATGCCGATCAAGCGCTCGTCGGTATTGTGGGCTCATGTGTTGACATCGCTTGTTTCCAATGCGCTTACGGTCGTGGTGGTTTTCCTCGTCGCGCTATTGATGGGCTTCCGTTCCGGCGCTAATATCCTGGATTGGCTCGCGGTAACAGGGATACTCGGGTTGTTTACGCTGGCGCTGACATGGCTGGCGGTCATTCCCGGCTTGACAGCAAAGACGATGGAAGGGGCGACGGCCTTCTCATACCCGCTGATATTCTTGCCGTTTATCAGTTCGGCCTTTGTCCCTACCGAAACCATGCCTAAAATTGTGCGTGCGTTCGCTGAGAACCAGCCCGTGACTTCCATCGTGAATGCGATTCGTGCCCTCTTGCATGAAGGATCTGTCGGCAACGATATCTGGATCGCGCTTGCCTGGTGCGTCGGCATCATGGTCATCGCTTACTTTTTCGCTAATAAAGCCTTTAAACGCCAGTTAGGTTAAATACACCTAGCCTCCTCAGATCATCGTAGAACAGGTAACATCTTTCATCGAACAGAATGGCCATGGATATTGTAAAAGCCGCGTGAAATGCGGCTTTTTTTGTTTGAAGTAAATGCCTTCACTTGAAAAATTGTATATATCTCATCATTTCGGATATGCCGTTCATTTGCTTTTCCAGTTGCTCATTCAGCTTCTGAAGAGCCACTTTGAAGGAGCGTTCAATCGTAGTTAGATCATGTGTCTCTAAAGCTTCAAGCAGCTGTTTCATGCTTTCAATGAAAAAGACGGTTTTCCTTAAACTGCTTAGCACTATAATCTTTTTTAATTCCTGGGACGTAAAGACTCGATATCCGTTTTCCGCGTTTCGCTTAGCGCGAATAAGCCCCTCCTTTTCCCAATGTCGAATAGCGGAGGGGTTAACGCCGGCGATCACGGCGACCTCCCCGATTTTCATTTCATCCGTGACCTGAATATTTTTATACTTGGAGAAATCCGTTTGATGGATGAGCCTCATAACCTCCTCGACTCGCTGCTTCTCTACCTGGATGTTGTACTGTTGCACATTGATCATCCAAAGTGCTTGTTCAACATGACCTTTCTTTAATAAACTCATGACCTCGTAGGCGATAGGCAGATCGAATCCTTGGACCAAGGATCGTAAGGCAAGGAAAGCTTGATCATGGAGCGGCGTGTAATATCTTCTGTTGCTTGAAGTCCGAGGTACGTCAGGCACCAAGCCGAGAGTTTCATATCTTCGCAAGGTAGTGGTGCTGACCTGAAGTTTCTTGGCCATCTGTTTCGGTGTAAAGGTTCTGTCCATTTGCGTGCACCTTCCTTAAAGTCAAACTCTAAAGTACGGCAACAATATTATAAGAGACAATGACCCTCCCCACAAGGATTCCCGGTATATCAAGCGAAATCTTGCATGAATGTTATATGATCGAAGCAGGAACGCAACATGGAGGAGGTAAAGGTCATGGAAAAAGGGAATTATGCTTTAGCGTCATATCGCAACCTAAAGGCCGGCGAATTCATTACGTTCGGCACGTATCCGCAGTCTATGGACGGCAAAGAACGGGCGATTACTTGGCGTGTTCTTCAAAACTCAGGGAGCGAGCTGTTGGTATTGAGCGAATATATTTTGGACTGCAAAAGGTATCAGGGCAAGCGTGCGGATCTGACGTGGCGTGATTGCATGGATATATCTTGGCATGACTGCGACTTGCGCGAGTGGCTGAATCATGAATTCTATAACGTCGCATTCAATGCTTCGGAGAAAGAACTCATCAAGACGACGCATTGCACGGACAACGGAAAGGGCTGCCCGGATACGGAGGATAAGGTTTTTCTGCTCAGCGTTGCCGAACTAAACGATGTATCTGAGACTCACGGCAAGGATTGGAGACGCGCTGTCGGAACCGATTATGCCAAAACGATTAAGCCCGATGGATGCAGCTTATATGTATATGATAAAACGAACAAAGACAACTATATGATCATAGACGGCAAAGAAGCCGGCTGTTCCTGGTGGTGGCTGCGGACGCAAGGAAACAAGCCTTCGCGTGCGTATTTTGTAGGGACAGGCTGCAGTGCTCGCAGCTACGGAAATAACAGTATTGACGGTTATGGCGTACGCCCTGCTTTAAATTTGGATCTATCATAATCGAAATGGAATAGGAGAACTTTCCGGAAGAAATATCGAAACACACACTTTTCGAGGAGGTAAGACATGGATTGCACTTCCCAGCTAGAAGCGGCGTTCAAAGTAAAACGGTGGCCCAAACATACTATAGCGGCGGGTCGACGTCATTCCGTGGCTCTTACATCGGACGGCACGGTCACGGCCGCAGGAGATAATCATTATGGCCAATGCGATGTCAGCGGCTGGCGCGATATCGTAGCGGTCGCGGCCGGGAATGTCCATATGGCAACGAATACGGGGAATGCTCATACCATCGGTCTTAGATCGGACGGTACGGTGGCGGCCGTGGGTTGGAATAAGCATAATCAATGCGATGTCAGCGGGTGGCGCGATATGGTTGCGGTAGCGGCAGGCTGGCGTCGCACCGTCGGTCTTCAATCCGACGGCGCAGTGGTGGCTGCGGGACGAAATAATGAAGGTCAATGCAGTGTAGGCGGCTGGCTCGACATCGTGGCGGTCGCCGCAGGTGACTGGCATACGGTCGGTCTAAAAGCGGACGGGACGGTAACGATCGTGGGGAATAATCGGTACGGCCAATGCAATGTAAGAAGCTGGCGCAACATCGTGGAAGCATCGGCGGGCTACCTTCATACCGTCGGGCTTCAATCGGACGGCACAGTGGCCGCCGTGGGTTTAAATAAGCACGGCCAGTGCGATGTAATCGGTTGGAGCGGCATAGTGGCGGTAGCGGCGGGGAGTTATCATACCATCGGTCTTAAATCCGACGGTACGGTCATTGCCGCGGGCTGGAATCAGCATGGCCAATGCAATGTAAGCGGCTGGCGCGATATTGTAGCGGTAGCGGCGGGATGCGCTCATACGCTCGGCCTTCAATCGGACGGCACGGTCGTAGCCGTGGGTGATAATGAATATGGCCAATGCGATGTAAGCGAATGGCGCGGCATCAAGCTTCCCGGCAGGCAGTTTTAATGTTAATTGCTTAACTTTTAGGAATGGATCATAGACTTTTTGGCAAAGATTCATTGCAGCAAGAAGTCGGAATGTGTAGTCACGGTTAAATAGCAAGGCAAAAAGAGGCGGCACCAAATGGAATGTTTGGTGCCGCTTTACATTTGGATTTCGCCTTACCGGACGCCGCGAGTCAAGGATTGAGATTAACAACAAGGATTTAAAGTCGGAAATAAATATGGTTGCAGCCAAACGCTTTGGAACGGGCAAGTTTCCTTATAGCAGGCCGTATGAGGGGGATTTCCTCCCGATTGATCATGTTGCAGTTGGACGAATGCAACAAAAATTTGAATTGACAGATCATTAAAAATACAAGTAATATACATGTATATTAAAAAGATGATTCAATTTAAGCATGGCGACCAGAAGTCACGTTACCGCGGATGGCTTCGATTGGCGCTTTGTTGCAGAAACTTATGACAGCGTTTTCTTGACCGGTTGAAAAGTAAGAAACTCACTTATTAAAGGAGGAGCTTGCGATTGTTGCTGCGGATGGAATTTATTAAGCCCTCGCTCCTGGAGGCCGGGGAGGAACATCGGCTTAACTTCATGCTTGTGCACCCCTGCGGAAGAATGGAGCCGCAATCGGATATGACCTTCAGCATGACTTGCAGCGACCCGGAGATCGTTGAGGTGAACGGCAGCGCGATCACCGGGCTGAAGCCGGGCGAGACCGAAATTGCCGTAGACTTTCTGGACGATAGATTTTCAGAGTTTAAATGGAAGATTCTTGTAAGGCGGGCTGGTCAACCCGCGAAATTGAAGCTGAAGGACCGTCCGAGGATTTTGTTTTCGATCGATGAGCTCGCGGATTTTCGGGATCGGATTAAGCGGGATGACGGCAGTTCTGCGAGGGCAATCGATGCATCCGTGCTATGGGCCGGATACTTGGCGAAAGCGGACGACTATGTGGAGGAAGATAGCTTCGAGGTGCTGTATCCGTCCATATCGGATCAGTGGAAGGTTGCGCTGCCCCTAACGGAGCCGAAGCGGGTACGAGAACCGCAAGGCCATACCTTCTTCCCGTTCTGGACGATGTACGCCAGAGCGATAGAGGATCGGCTGGTCGTCATGTCCACGGCTTTCCTGGTGACGGATGAGAGAAAGTATGCGGTCCGAGTGAAGCAGCATCTGTTGTCCCTGGCCGCCTTCGGGAAATGGTATGAGTTCGACGAGCGGGGCGCGGAAGGAAATCTGAGCAACGCCCATCTGTTGCTAGGCGCTTCCTGCGCCTATGACGCCATTCACAGCTTGCTGACGGAAGAAGAGCGGCGATCCATTCGCCAAGCCATTCTGGAAAAAGGGCTGCATCCGCTGGCCATCGATATCGGAAGCCGTGATATGCACAACATCGTGGCAGCCAAGCAGGTGGCGATGGTGTACGGCGCGTCGGCCATTATGGATGAGATCCCGTTTGCCGCCAAATATTTGCAAGCCGGACTTACTTATCTTCAAAGCTATCTGGACCGAAAAGGGGTGTCTGGAGAAACAGAGGGGCTGCTGTACGACAATGTGGCTGCGCGCCATGCCTGGATGGCTGCGGATCTTTATCGGAGAATCAGCGGCGATGACGGCCTGGTTCAGCATCCGTATTTGCGGGAAGAGCTTCCTGAACGTTTTTTTCGGCTCCTGGCACCGGGAAAGGAAAGCTCGTTTCCGAATCTGTCGGATTCGTTTTACAAGCTCGATATCGCTTACCTCATGGCCATGACAGCTACCCATTACGACCATCCGGCAGCGGTTTGGTACCTGCGCAAGCATGCTGCAACGCATCACGCATCGCTTCTTTATTTACGGAAAGAGACCTCACCTGCAAGTCCAACGGAGCTGTACGGGAAGCGTGCTTCCGCAGTATTCCGGAGCGTAGGCTGGGCCGCCCTGCGGTCGGGATGGGGCGATGAGGATCATCTGCTGTGCTTCACCTCAAGCAGCTCGGCGAAGGACCATAATCACAAGGACCAGAACAATTTGGTGATCAATGTCGGCGGAGAGTGGCTGTTGACCAATCCCGGCTACCAGGATTATGTACCCGGTCCGAAGGCGGATTACACTACCGGCACGGTGGGCCATAATTCGCTGCTCGTCAATGGTCAGGGGCAAATCCGCCTGGGTGGCGGGGGTCTCCGGGAGGAGTTGCTACTCCCGGCATTTGAGGCGGTTGTCGGGGACGCTGCCGAAAGCTATGGCGGGCTGCTGAAACGCTACCGGCGATCTGTCCTACATATCGATTCGGCATATTACTTCATCGTGGATGACGTGGTGCTTCATCAGGAATCGGATGAGGCCGAGCTGCTGTTTCATACGACCTCGGCGGTTCTGGATGGAGAAGAGCCCAAGGCTCCGGGCGAGAAGCTGGGAAGTGAATCCGTTGTATTCCAGGGAGAAAGCGCCGCACTGCAGCTCATGTTTCCTTTTCCCAAGGAGAAGGTGCTCACCCTCCGCGAGCACCCTGGGGCTGAAACCTACGGTCCTTATGTAGCTGTCGGTGGCACGAAAGGCAAAAGACGGCGGTTCATCACGCTGATCAATCCGCGGGTCCATTACGGTGAGAGATTGGCCATCCATCAGGAGGAGCAGGATACCGGAAGCCTGGCTTCCGGTTTAACGGTGGAAAGGCCCGGCGGGGCGGAGGATATCTGGCTGTTTTGCGCTGACGCTGTGGAAGCCCGCTACCGGGGCATAACTTTCCTGGGAGAAGCCGCCCGTTTATCGGGTAACGGCATGCTTAATTTATGGAAGGCTGAACGGTTGTCCGGCGGAGACATCGCTTTTGAGGCGGAGCTGCCTCTGAGTTTATACAGCGATGACCGCCGCTTAACCTGCATTGTGCATAACCCCCACCCTGTGGAAGTCTCCTTCAAGCTGAGGCAGAAAACTGCTGGCGTGGAAGTCAAACAAACCGCACCACCCGGCTATTATGAATGGAATCTTATGAATACCGGCAGAGGTGGTCAGGCGGAAGGGAGAGAAGCTGTGTGGAAACCGTGATTTCGGAGGTCAATCCATCCGCTCCCGTCAAGAAGAGCGCTTGGAAGCGAATCCGGACCCGAATGTGGAGGGATCGTTATCTATACCTGCTGCTGCTGCCGGGCCTGCTTTACTTTATCGTGTACCGGTATCTGCCCATGCTGGGCATATCCCTAGCCTTTAAAGAATACAGCCCGTTCCGGGGGTTCGCGGAGAGTCCTTGGGTCGGTTTTGCGAACTTTGCCCGGATTTTCGAAAGCCCGGAGGTTATCCAGGTTATCTGGAATACGCTTATCATTTCATTTCTGCAGATCGCGTTCGCATTTCCGGCGCCGATCATTCTGGCCATCATGCTGAACGAGGTGGCAAATCCGCTCTTGAAAAGAGGGCTGCAGTCCATCGTTTACATGCCGCATTTTCTGTCTTGGGTCGTGGTGGTCGGCATCGTGACGATCTTTTTCCGCAACGAGGGCTTGATCAACGACGTGCTGCGCGAATGGTTCGGCTTGCAGCAGACGATCCCTTTTCTCACCGAGCCCGATTATTTCCGAGCTTTTCTGGTGTTGGAGGTCATCTGGAAGGAAGCCGGCTGGGGAACGATTATTTTCCTGGCGGCGCTGGCAGGCGTCAACCCGGCTCTTTACGAAGCGGCCGTCATGGACGGCGCAGGGCGCTTCCGTCAAATCTGGCATATTACGCTGCCTGCTATCCGCAGCACGATCATAATCATGCTGATCATACGTCTGGGCGACGTGCTGGAGGTCGGCTTCGAGCAGGTGTTCCTTCAACTGAACGCCTTTAACATGCACATCGGCAATACGCTCGATACCTTCGTGTATTACAAGGGGATCCAGCAGTCGGACTACAGCTTCTCGACCGCGGTCGGCGTATTCAAGGGTCTGGTAGGTCTCGTGCTGGTTATGGCCGCCAACAAGCTGTCCAAGCGATTCGGCGAACAGGGCGTATATTAGGGCTTCGATTCTTTCTGGGAGGAGAACGACATATGAAGCAAAAATCCATCGCGGAACGCTTGTTCAGCGGCGTGAATATCAGTCTGCTGCTTGTCATATCCGCAGTCATGCTGTTTCCGTTTTTATATTTGTTCTCGGTTTCATTTTCCTCGTTCGAGGATTTTCTGGGCAGCAAACTGCTGCTCTGGCCGTCCAAATGGACGACCGACGCCTATGAATATATCTGGGCCTCCAGGACGTTCCGGCAGGCGCTGCTGAACACGTCGCTGGTTACCGTGCTCGGTACCATCGTCAATCTGTTTTTTACGGCGACGATGGCATACGCCTTGTCAAGACCGATCGTCGGCCAGCGTACCGTCATGTTTATGGTCGTATTTGCGCTATTGTTCTCGGCCGGCATGATTCCGACCTATCTGGTCGTCCAGGAAACGGGGCTGCTTGATTCTATCTGGTCGCTTATTTTGCCGGTGGCCATCGCGCCTTTCAACCTGATTGTCATCCGCCAATTCTTCATGAACATCCCAAGCGATATGATCGAGGCGGGCATCGTGGACGGCGCGAATGACCTGCAGATTTTCGGGCGCATCATCCTGCCGCTCTCGAAGCCTGCGCTGGCGGCATTCAGCCTGTTTTATGCGGTCACGCACTGGAACAACTATTTTGCGCCGATTCTGTACATCAATGATCCGGCCAAATGGACGATACAGGTCGTGCTGAGACAGATTGTGGTGGTGGGGGAAACGACGGGCACGCTCGGAGGAGATAACATGTTCATGGATAATCCTCCGCCCCCGGAAACGATCCAGATGGCCGCGATTCTCATGGCGACGCTGCCGATTCTGATCGTGTATCCGTTCTTGCAAAAGCACTTCGCGAAAGGCGTCATGCTGGGCGCCGTCAAAGGTTGATGACTTCGAACGGCCGAATAACGGAGCTGTTCGAATGAATCATAAACGGAGGTCACACTCCAACATTGATAAGAATGGGGGAAAGCTCATGTTAAAGAAACGCAGACTTACCGCAGTGATGGCGGCCTTGCTCTCCATCAGCGTGGCAGCATGCGGCGGCCAGCCGAAGGCGGAGGAGAAACCTGGAACGACCACTCGGGGGGAGGAAAAACCGGCACAGACAGAGCAGACGTATGAAATCTCTACGATTGATTTTCGCTATGGTGATCCGCCACCGACTTCAAGTCCGGGACTTGATATGATCAACGAGAAATTTAAAGTCGACTACAAGCCGGTTTTTGTGCCGAATACCGCCTTTGATGAGAAGATCAACGCCGTGTTCGCCTCAGGTAAAATTCCCGATATGATCGGACTTATGTCGGCTGACATCAAGAACCGTTACAATAAATTTGCGAAGCAAGGGGCTTTCCTGGACATCGAGCCTTATATCCAGGAGTATCCGTCGCTTAAAGTGGTGCCTGATTTTATCTGGGATGCCATGCGGGTGAACGGCAAGATTTATGCCATCCCGCAGTATTCTCCGAAATATCAGGTCGTCACGGTGCTCCGCAAGGACTGGCTCGATAAGCTTGGCCTGAAACCGCCGACAAATTACGAGGAGCTGAAAGAGGTAGCGCTGGCATTCACGAACGGAGATCCGGACGGCAACAGCAAGAAGGACACCTACGGAATCGCCATTGGTCAGGACATTAACCCGAACTTCAACCAGGGACCGTATTGGGACCCGGATGCCTGGTACCACCAAGATGCGCAGGGCAACTACATCCCGGGCATTATCGGTGAAGGCCGCCGGGAGTTCATTACGATGCTGTCTGAGCTTTATAAGCAGGGAGCGATGACGAAGGACTACGCCATCCTGAACTGGGGAGACACCAACAAGGAGTTCTATTCCGGCAAAGCAGGCATCTTTATTGGAACGCCGCGCGGCATGTCGCAGGATTACATGAACGGCCTGCTCAGTATACATCCGGATGCCCAGTTTATCAGTCTTGGTCCTTTCGAGGACAATTACGGCAACAAAGGGCTTACGTCCGGGGCGGGCTACAACGGAATTACCGTGCTGAGCGCCAAACTTGCCGATGAGCCGGAAAAGCTGAAGAAGATTTTCGAAATGATTGATTTCGGCCGCCAGTTCTATCCTCAGGATCAGCGGAATGATACAAACGCCGATTTTGATTGGTGGTCGGGCAAAGTCGGTGTGGGTTATGACATGCAGGACGGCGTGCAGGTCAACAAGGAGAATTTCGCATCCGACGGACTTGCGCCTTCCACTTATTTTGTTGATAACACTTCGTGGGCGCCGCAGGATTTCGATAATGATTACTCCATTACGTATCAGACCAAGCAGCTGGCCGATCTGGTTGAGGAGATCGAATCCATGTATAAGGAAATCAAGCTATATGCAAACCCGATCAATGGACTGGAGTCGCCGACCGACAACTCGAAGGGCGCCGAGCTGAGAAAGTATGTCATGGATGAGCAGGTAAAAATGATTGCGGGCACCCGTCCGGTTTCGGATTGGGATAAACTGGTACAGGAGTATCTGGACAAAGGCGGTGCCCAGATCATCCAGGAATACAACGCGAATATCAAAGAGAAGGATCCGAAGGCACTGTTTAAGTGAGACTTTGGAAATGACGCTTTAAACATGATCCTTAGGACAGCGGGGCAAATCTTTTGCCCCTGTTCTGCTTTGGAGTAACTAGCGCCTATGGGAATGCGAGCTGTGGAGGAGGGAGACCTGTATCATGAAAAAGACAGCAAAAATCGGTCTGTGGTTTAACAGGCAGTCGGCGGAATACTTCTGGGGGCACGGTCAGGACCTGTTTCAGCTATATGTGGAGGAGGTGCTTGGTCATGCTGGCATTCCTTATGCAAGGTTTGATGACGCCGAAACCCTTGAGTCATATGAACCCGATATCATCGTCGTACTGCATCCGGGAGAGAAGGAAGAGGACCTGAATTGTCTGGAGCAGTGGGCCCGCCGAGGAGCGACGCTCATCAGTTACGGCGGATTGAACCGCATGGCCGGCCGGCTGGGCTGTACCCGGTTTGCCATCCGGGATGCGGTGTATGGGGACCTGTCAGGGCTAAGCTATGCGCAAGGCATACCGGTTTTAAGGGCGGTAAGCAGCGATCCGTGGATGGTGTCAGAGAAATCCGACATCCCGGTTCAAGCGGATGGCGTTCTGCGCCGGCTCCGTAAAGCTGGTGCCGAGGCAGCCGCAGCCGTTCTGGAGTTTCCGCTAGGTGCAGGCCGGCTGATCCGCTGGAATGTGGACATCCCCGCGAATATCGTTATGCTTCAGCAGGGCGGCGGGCCTGTCGTCCAGGACGGCATCCCCGCACCGGACGGTACGGGAGGGGTGGACGAAGGCATTTTGAAGGCCGATGACCGGTGTGAGATGGACTGGGATGAGGACCGCTCGGTGACGGAGACCGGGATGCCATACTTTGATACGCCGCATGCAGACTGGTGGCGCGAGGTGATTGTCCGTCAGCTGATGGAGGAAGCAGATGCGCTGGGAATGACGCTTCCGTTTCTGGACTATTGGCCGGAAGGCGTCAATCAGGTGGCCATGATCTCGCACGACAGCGACTTCAACATAGAGGAGGCGGCCCAAACGACCCTGAGCGTGCTTCAGGATAACGGCGTCCGCTCGACCTGGTGCATGATCGAACCGGGTTATTCCCCGTCGCTCTACAAAGAAATTCAGGCTGCCGGGCATGAGCTGGCATTTCACTACAATGCTTTGGAGCAGGAGAAGGGGATATGGAGCGCCGAGGAATTTGCCCGTCAACTGAACGTAATCCGGAGCACCAGCGGCGCGCCGATCATTTCGAACAAGAACCACTATACCCGCTTTGAGGGCTGGGGAGAGCTCTATGAATGGTGCGAGCAGAACGGCATCGAAGCGGATCAAACTAGAGGGCCGAGCAAAAAAGGAAATGTCGGCTTTCCGTTCGGTACCAGCCATCCGTATTACCCGATCGCTCGTTCGGATGACCGCAACCGGCTATACCGGGTGCTGCAGATCGGCTTTCTGACCCAGGACCTGGAGCATCCCACGCTTTCGGATGCGTCGGTGATTGCCCCGTTTCTCGAAAAGGTGGCGGAAGTCCGCGGCGTCGCCCATTTTCTGTTTCACCAGCAGCACATCCATCATCTAGGGAACGTCCGGCATGCGTTTTCGCTAGCGGTCGAAACCGCGAAGCGGCTCGGTTATGCGTTCTGGACGAGCGAGGAGATCACCCGCTGGGAGCAGGCCAGACGAGCTGCGGTGCTCCGGGTAGGCGCAGACGGCACCCTCATCACCAAGAATCTTCCGCAGGGAGCGGTCGTGCGCCAGCCGTTGGCTGCGGAGGCGGACCCGTCAGCTTCGCAGACGGACATTCGCTTTGGGCGGCCGTGTGCTGAAGTTGCGAGCATGATGAAAGCAGCAGCCGAATAACGGCAATGAGGAGGAATCAGACAGTGGAAGCGTTAGCGATTCATGGGGGAGAGCCGGTCAAGACCGGTCCTTTTGGCACAGGCAAAAGATTCGGGGAAGAGGAGGCCGCGCATCTGCTCGAAGCGCTGGAGCAGAACACGTTGTTTTATCATTTCGGCACCAAGGTTAAACAGTTTTTGACCGATTTCAATGCGATGTACGGCCGGGAATACAGTGTAGCGACATCCTCCGGCACCGCGGCGATTCATGTGGCGCTGGGTGCGGCTGGGGTTTCCGTAGGGGACGAGGTCATTACAAGCCCGATTACGGACCAGGGAACGCTGATTGGCATTCTGTACCAGAATGCGATTCCCGTGTTTGCCGATTTGGAGCCTTACACTTACAATCTGGATCCGGCCTCGATCGAAGCCTGCATTACGCCAAGAACGAAAGCGATCCTTGTCGTCCATCTGGCGGGATATCCGTGCGATATGGACCCGATCATGGAGATCGCGAAAAAGCATGGCATCAAGGTCATTGAGGATTGCGCACAGGCTTTTCTGACCCGGTATAAGGGGAGGCTGGCCGGCACCATTGGCGATTATGGCTGTTTCAGCACGAACGATTTCAAGCATATCTCCACCGGGGACGGGGGCATGGTGCTGATCAATTCGGGAGTGCGCGAGGATTACGAAACCGCTCACGCCTTCGCGGACAAAAACTACCGCCGACTCGGCACCACGGTTGACCGGGGAACCAGCTATATTGCGCCGAATTACCGGATGACCGAGCTGCAGGGAGCCGTCGGTATCGCCCAGCTCAAGAAGCTGCCCTGGATTTGCGGGCGGCGTCAGCAATACGGCGACCGGCTCAATGAAGGATTGCAGGGAATCCAGGGCGTCATTCCGCCGCAGGTCGACCCGGAGCATGACTGTACATACTGGTTCTACATGCTGCGCCTTGATCTGGGCAGGCTGACGTGCAGCCGCGAAGAGTTTTGCAGGGCGCTGGAGGCTGAGGGGATCCCCAACCGTGCCGGCTATATCCCGCAGGTATGCTATTTGCAGCCGCTGTTCCAGAACCGGCAGGCTTATCCGGGGAGCCATTTTCCGTTTGACGGCAGCAGCGTCTCTTATGAGCAAGGCCGTTGTCCTGTCGCGGAGGCGATATTAGACACGGCGGTGCAGATTCCGATGAACGAATTCTACTCGCCCGAGGATATTGAGCATATCATTCAGGCGGTTGCCAAGGTGGGCGCCTATTATGCGAAAAGCCATGAATAATACGGAAGAAGTGAACGTCAGCAAGGCAACGGGGACGATGGGGGCTTTTGAGCGGATCGGCGTACCCGTTGATGTCGACGAGAGCAGATCCGCGGCGGTGTGCCGGAGAGCCGACGGGACCGAGCGCATCGTAATCGCAGCCCGGGGATATGTGCTGATCGCGGATCTCGGAACAGGAAACAGCACCCAGCTTTATTTTCCAGGGGGCGAGGGCCAGTACCCGTTTGCGTCGATCAGTGATTCCCAAGGATGGTTCTATACAGGAGCAGGCCGTTATTTTTACGTTATCGATCCGTTCACCCCGGCTTTTGTGGGGCAGCACCGGGTACCTGAAGGGGAAGAGGGAGCCGGCTTTGCATTTGCCGTGAATGGAGATGGTCGGGTCTACGCAACAACTTATCCGGGAAGCTATCTGATTGAGTTCGATGCTTCGTCAAATTCCTCGCGTACCTTATGCAGGCTGGATGCCGAGAGGAAGTATGCCATGACGCTCGCCTGCGGAAGCGGGGGGAAGGTCTATGCCGGACTGGGAACGACGTCGCCGGCCATCGCCTGCTTTCATAAGGAATCCGGAGTGTTGGAGACCGTACTGGAGGGGCCGCCGGATACGACGGGCAGCGGTGCCGTTCACCAAGGCTGCGACGGCGCCGTTTACGGCTGGCTGCCATCCGGGGAGAACGGAGCCGGCATATGGTACCTGCTGGGCGAGCAGGGGGCAGAGCAGGTGGCGGCAGAGGAGGTTAACCCGTCCCTGTATAAGGGGGCAGGATACAACAAGCTGCACCGGGACCTTGACGCCGGTCGAGTGCTGCTGAAATGGCAGCTGTCCGACAGGCAGATCGAAATCAGGGAAGCGGACGGAAGCCTGAGCAAGCTTCCGCTTGCCTATAAGGGAGGAGGAACATCACTCTCTCCGCTGTTCGAAGGTCCGGACGGCATTCTATACGGCACTTCCAATCACCCGCTTCATCTGTTCACGTACGATACCGCAGCCGAGCGTCTGACCGATTGGGGCGGCGATATCGTGGAGCGGGGAGGCGGCGGCAATATTGCCGCTTATGCGGCTCAAGGCAGCATCATCGTGGGTGCGGCTTATGCCGGCGGCCTGGTCCACCTAATGGATACGACGAAAGAATGGTGTACGGAACAAGGACCTCATCGGAATCCCCGGCTGATCTATGAAAATGCCGCCATCCACAGGCCGAGATGCGCAGTCGCGCATCCGGACGGCCGCCATGTGTTGTACGGCGGCTTTCCCGGTTATGGTGCGGCCGGCGGAGGGCTCGGCATCGTGGATGTGCTGGCTGGTCAGGTGGAGATGCTGGAGAACCGGGAAATCGTCAGCGGGCAGAGTACGATTTCGCTTGCCGTGCTGCCGGATGGCAGGGTATTCGGCGGCACCAGCATCGAGACGCCCGGCGGCGGGATCAGCACGGCCGAGGAAGCGGCGATGTATGAGTTGAATTGGCCTGCCCGACAAGTGATTCGGCGCTGGGTGCCGGTTCCGGGAGCCACGGAAATCGCTCAGCTGATTTCTGGCGGAAACGGTCTTCTCTATGGCATGACCTCGGAATCGGTGTTTTTCGTTTACGATGCAGGACTGCAAAAGATCATTAATTGCCGCGATCTTTCGTCCTGGGGCGGTATTGTCCGGCAGGGACTGCTCATGATCGAGCGCAAGGGGCATCCATTCCTTCTGGGTCTGCTGAGCGGGGCGTTGTTCACCGTAAATACAGTAAGTATGCAGCCGGAGCTGCTGGAAGTGCTTCCGGTCGAAGCGACCAGCGGAATCGCCTGCCTGAATGGAGACGTGTATTTCGGTTCCGGTGCTGAGCTGTGGCGGTATCGGATGGAAGAGGAGGGTGATTGCTCATATGACTCGCTTTAATGGGGAAATTGTGCCGCTGTTAGAGGGAATCCATACTCTTGAGGCCTGGATGGAGAAGGAGTCCAGGCTGAAAGCACGCTGGCTGCAGCTGCTGGGGGAGCCCCCGGAGCCGGTTGATTATAAGCCGAGAGCCGTCGCAGACAGCGGGGGCTTCCGGGTGCTTTCCGTGCATGAGGAAGAAGATCACACTAGACAGTCGATTATGTACGAATCACCGGACGGGGATTCGATCCCGGCTTATCTGTTGCTCCCTTCAGGAACGCCTGCTGCAGGAGGATTCCCCGCTGTACTTGCCCTTCACCCGACAACCGAGAGTGGAAAAGACGATGTATGTCTGGCTTCCGGACGGGCGAACCGGCAGTATGGTCTAGAGCTGGTACAGCGCGGCTTTGCCGTGCTGGCTCCGGATTCCATCACGTTCGGTGACCGAATCTATGAAGGGGAAGCGCCGTTTCAAACGGCTCCATTCTATCAACGGCACCCGGCCTGGACCGCAGTCGGTAAAATGCTCTCCGATCATATGGCGGGGGTCGACGTGCTGTCCTCGCTGCCACAGGTAAATCCACGCCGGATCGGCGTCATCGGCCACTCGCTTGGCGGCTATAACGGCTGGTTTCTGGCGGGAATGGATAAACGCATCAAGGCCGTCGTCTCGAGCTGCGGATTTACGATGTTCCTCGGCGATCCGGAGCCGAACCGCTGGGGCCTTCGGGAATGGTTTTCCCATATCCCATCCATTACGGACACCCTGAGGAGCGGCTCCCTTCCGTTTGAGTGGCATGAAATCGCGGCGCTTGCAGCTCCGGTGCCGATGTTGATGTGGTCCGGAACGCGAGACCCGATTTTTCCGAACTGGAGAGAGATTGTCACGGGACTGGGGGAGCTGGATGGTTTGTATGATTTTCTGGGCGCTTCATCTTCTTTCGAGTGCTGGACCGGTCATGAAGGGCACGATTTTCCGCCGGATATCCGGCAGCGTGCCTATGCTTTTCTTGAAAAACAGCTTGCCGAGTAAAATATATACGCGTTCTTTATCCGGAGTGCATGGAATCCTGATGTCCCTCATGATATACTGATTTTTATAGACATGTATAGGAGCGGTATATATTGTTGCGTAGAAGAAATGAATTTCATGAGCGTTATGAACGCTTTGTCCAGGAATTGAGGAATGAAATCGTTGCCGGTGTTCTTCAGCCGGGTGAATTTATTTTGCCGGAAAACACGCTTAGCCAGAAATATGAAATGAGCCGGGTATCAATCCGCAAGGCGCTGGATGAGCTGGTGAACGAAGGATTGATCGAGAAAATCGCGGGCAAGGGCAACCGGGTGAAGGTGCCGGATGAGGACAGAACGCCTGTCGTGCTGAGACTCGCCTGGTTCTCTTCTTCCTATGAGATTCCGATTATCGAAAAAATGATCGAGGCGTTCGAGCGGAAGCACCCGTTCGTTCAGGTGGAGATGGTGCTGTATTCCGAGGATTTCTACACCGAAACCATCATCCGGTCCATTGAGGACGGTCAAGGGCCTGATCTGTTTATTATGTCGGATCAGCATTTCCGGGAATGGACCGAAAGCGGGCGCACGAATCTGCTGACAGGGTATGTTCCTCCCCGTCTGATGGAGGAAGGGGTCAGCTATCCGCGGGTCTTCGAGCTGTTCAATCATGAAGGCGGCATGCTCGCGGCGCCGTTTGTGTTCTCGCCGGTAGTCATCTGTTATAACCGATCGATCTTCCGTCAGCACGGCCTGTCTCACCCCGTCAGTCTTGGCGACTGGCAGCAGTTGCTGGAGGCGGCCAAAGCCAGCACTTCGGCCCCGAACGAAGACGGAATGACCGATCATTACGGCTTCTGCTTCTCTTCGTCCCCCAACCGCTGGCCGGTCTTTCTGCTTCAAAATGACGGCAGCATCATGGCTGCGGACCGCAGCCGGAGCACGATGGCGGACGAACGGAACATCGAAGCGCTGGAGTTTTGCGTATCGCTAATGTACAAGGAACATGTGTCGCCGATCTTTTCCCATGGCAGCAGCCATTTAGCCGAAAGCCTGTTTATGAAGGAACGGGTTGCGATGATCATGTCCACTTATTATTTCATGAATGAATTCCGCGACCATTCCATCGACTGGGATGTGATGACCTTGCCGAAAGGGACCAAGCCCGCCACTATACTGCTAGGCGGGGGTCTGTCGATCAACGCAGCGAGCAGTCATCGGAACATCGCCGAAAAACTCGTGGATTTTATGACGGGCGAGGAAGCACAGAAACTGCTAAAACAGTACGGATGCACCATTCCGGTGTTGCGGTCTGTAGCCGAGGATGACAGCCTGCTGAATCCGGACATTCATCCGCAGCACTATAACCGTTATCTCGAGGTGCTGCCGCATGCTTACCCGCTGCATATCCTCAACATGAACCAATCTGAGATATTGACGCTGCTGGATGAACTGAATCTGCTGTGGGCCGGCATGGAAACCCCCGCGGATACGTGCACTCGGATCGAGCAACTCTTCAACTCCCGGCTGGGCTTGAAGGGCGCCGGTACCGGGATGGAGAAATGACGAATCGGTAAAGAAGAGCACCTTCAGGAGAACGAAGCCATGTCGTAAGAGATGGAGACGGTCTTGAAGGTGTTTTTATGTTGGCAGCAAGATGCATCTATCCGTTAGAAATTGCCGACATGTTCATTTGAAAGGACCTTTTCAAGAATATTTATCGACCATTTTAAGCAAATAATTGCGAAACTCCTCCACGTATGATTTCGGTTCTACGATTTCTAGATTTGTACCGAAACTTGCTAAAAATTGAAATCCAATAGGGTTCTGAGGAATTTGGATGGTAGCCAGGTAATACTCAGAACTGTGGCTTTCAATACTCTTTCGACCGTACCTTTCAATAAACTGATCTTTTATGCCGGGCGCAATCAATGCTTTAATGGCGACTAGTTGCGGCTGATAACTGGCAGCGTCTTGTTCTAATGCATAATCTCTCGGGTTAAAGGCTTCTTCATTCATATTGAGATTATCGATCCTGGATAATTTAAATGTTCTATAGCTCTGGCGATGTAAACAGAATCCCTTCAAATACCAACTCGTTTCGCTAAAGTGAAGCTGATACGGCTCGACGATTCGATTCGTTATCATGCCATTTTTATCTATATAATCAAATGAAATCAACTTTTTCCCTATGATCGATTCTTGGCATGTCTTCAAGGTTTGAAGAATTTCGGACCGACCCTCCCAATCATAAAATGATAGACGGACCGAACCTTTCAGTGACATGGGGTGAACCATGGCCTCCATTTTTTTAATCGTGATTTCAACTTCCTCGCTAATTAGAATTTGTTCCAATCCGCCGAGCGCAGTCAATATATTTTCTAAGTCGGAGCTGTTTAAAAGTCGCTTATCCACCTTGTATTCGTCCATAATACCGTATCCGCCATGAATTCCATGAACAGAATAGATGGGAATGTTGGATAAGCTCAGTGTTTCCATATCGCGAAGAATCGTTCTTTTGGAAACGTTAAATAATTGTGCGAATTCTTTTGTTGAAACAATATCTTTTTTCAGCAAAATCATGATTATAGATATTAATCTCTCAACCTTCTCCATAGCCGTCCCTCGTTTGGTATAAAATTTTAAATGGTGACATGCGTTTGTCACCACTGATAAATTATACTTCATTTATCAAAAGAAGGAGGTACAACTTTATGTCAGCTATTGCATATTTGAACTTTGATGGAATCGCCGAAGAAGCGATTGAATTTTATTCGGAGGCATTACAGGCGAATGAGGTAAAAAAAGTGAAATTCAAGGATTTTCCGCAGGATCCAAACTATCCATTGCCAGACAATGAGCTTAATATGATCATGGAGTCCTCGGTTGAATTTGCAGGCGGAAAAATCATGATGTCGGATATTTTGCCTTCCATGAAGCAGGTAACGGGTGAGTTGGTGAAAGGAAACAACATACTTATTAGTCTAGTCATGGAGGATCAACAAGCATTGGAAGAATACTTTAACCAATTGTCTGTTGGCGGCCATATTGTGATGCCATTATCCAATACTCCTTGGTCTTCGTGCTTTGGAATGCTGGTTGATAAATTCGGAGTTGCCTGGAAATTTAATCGTGACGCAGATCGCTTCCTTGATAAAGTCATTTCAAACAAACAGTAACGCATTTTAAAACATGGCCTTCCAATGAAAGGCCATGTTTTGATATTCTCATTAGGAAGGAGGAGGATGGGTTTTAGCTATGAAAATTGAGCATGTCATTCCAGCAGAATCGAGAGAGGATTTAAGGATTTGGCTGCAGAACCATGGCAAGACCGAGAAGTCTTGCTGGGTATTGGTTAGTATGACGCCAACCCCTGATATGTTGTTATATTTGGACGTCGTTGAGGAAGCTTTATGCTTTGGATGGATTGACGGCATTAAAAAGAAAATGTCCGAAACCGAGCTGGCCCAGAGACTGTCTCCTAGAAGCAAAAAAAGCTCCTGGACCGAATTGAATAAAGAACGTGTCCGCCGCCTCGAAAAGTTGGGCTTCATGAGTGACGAAGGCAGAAGAGTTCTTCCTGACATGGATCCCGGTTCTTTCAGAATAGAGGGGGTCATAGAACAAAGGCTAAAGGAGGAAAAACTAGTATTTGAGAATTTCGTGGCATTTCCGGATCTTTATAAAAGAGTTCGGATTGATACAATACAAAGCTATAAGAATCAGCCGGAATTATTCAAGAGCAGATTAGACAAATTCATATCCAACACAAGAGAAAACAAAATGTACGGTCAATGGAACGATCATGGCCGTCTGCTAGATTATTAATATTTTCTTCCAAACTGAGCATTTCAAATTCATTCCATTTAAAATCAGTATCGGAGCGATTATTGTATTCATCCTCGCAAAGAAACCAGGTCTTCTCATCAGGTGTGATGCATCGTTTTACAACACTTAAAAATTCCAAATAATCATTAGGGATTTCCTTATATCTTGATAACAAGCTGCCAGCTAAATGTAACTGATGATCCTGATTTGTGGTTATCGTCCAACCGTTGTCTTCAGCCCAAATCATAAATTCATTTATTTTGTCATTCATGGTCCACCTTCTCCCAACGTATTCACTCCAATTTCTTATAGGTTCTGATTAATATTCTAGTCAGACTTTTCCATATCCTTCTGGAACTCAAAGTGCATTCCATATTTCGATGAGTATCGAATAGAACTCGGTTTATACTATATACAAAAGTACGCCAGTCGATAATAGATGGGGAGAGGTATGGTATGGAGATGACAAAACAGCTTGAAAAGCTTACCGCCTTTAAAAAGCTTCACTCTAATTTCTTTATTTTGCCCAATGCATGGGATGCTGCAAGCGCGAAAACTTTCGAGAAGTGCGGCTTCAAGGCCATTGGCACGACAAGTGCCGGCATAGCGGTCTCCCATGGGTACGCGGATCGGAATATGCCCTTCGACAGGATGCTGAATACGGTCCGCAGGATCGTGCAAACGGTGGATATTCCGGTTACCGTGGATATGGAAGACGGGTATGGACAGACGCCTGATGAAGTCGCAGAATCGGTTAAGCAGGTGATCAAGGCAGGCGCGACGGGGATTAACATTGAAGACAGCAGCATGGATCGACAAGCGCCGCTGCATGATATTTTGCTCCAGCAAAACAAATTAGCCGTGATCCGAGGGCTGGGGAATGCCATGGGGTATCCTCTCTTTATCAATGCCCGGATCGATGCTTACTGGATCAAGTCTATGCCGTCTGCAGGGAGGCTTGAAGAGACGATCAAGCGGGCCTATGCCTACCAGGAAGCCGGCGCAGATTGTATTTTTGTCCCCGGAATCCAGGAAATCTCCGACATCCAAACACTGCGCCATGAAGTAAGCTGTCCGATAAATGTATTGGCCGGGCCGGGAATGCCTTCTGCAAATGAACTTGAAGCGCTAGGGATTCAGCGTATCAGCACCGGCTCAGGACCTTTTCGCGCCGCAATATCGCTTCTGCATCGCATGGGCCATGAAATTTTGGAGGAGAGAACTTTTGAGCACATGACTTCGAGAGTCCTTTCTTACGACGATTTATCGGAAAAGTAGCCTTGGTAGCAATCATAGCGCCTGCGTAGATCTTCATTCCCGCAACGCTTTGGCTGCCGGTGAATCGGTAGCGATGGAGAACAGTTAAAATGTATCCCTGGAGAGTGGGCTTGCCCCACTCCTTTTTTTATGGGCAGGGATTATAATCCATCGTGACAGTGAAAAGTTTGGATGGAGGGGGGAGTGAACGTCAGAAAGCGGGCTGCTTGCTTCCGATAAAATGTTGGCGCCTTCACAAAAAACCAAGCAAGAATACAACCGGGAGAACAGAAGCTGCGGTGCCTTATTATCGTGTGGCAGATGAATAATCTTGAGGAGGTATTTATGCTTACCATTACAAGAAAAGCAGTTAGTTTGTTGGTCGTGCTTGTCGTAATGATCACAGGATTCTCACCCCGAACTGCGGACGCTGTAGAAATCGATAGCTATTCAATTTCTTCAATGGATATGACGGATGCCGCTGATCCGGCATCTTTGGCACAGACCGCCGCTGCTCCGGCCACGATACAAAATTACCCGATGCCATCCATCTATACCGCATCCAGCGTGTTTTCGTTGAAAGCGAATAACGAAGCGATTCCTGTAATCAGTTATCTGGCTGATTATGATTATGCTCAATTTTCCTTTTCCGGCACGGTCCGTATCGAAGTTACCAACAATGTGCCGATTACATCATACTCCATCAGTCCTCAGGCTAAAAATATCGAAGGCACGGTCAACGGGAACAAGCTAACGTTCTATCTTTCATCCTCTACCTATGTCATCGTGAAAATCAATGACCAGAGGAAGAAGATTGTTATCGCAGCAGATCCCTTGGAGACGGATATTCCCCCGTCCACAGGTGCCGGGATTTATAATGTGACGCAGTCGCCATACCACGCGGATAACACGGGTACAACGCTGGCATCGGGTGCGATTCAGCAGGCGATCGATGACGCCCATCAAGCCGGCGGCGGCGTTGTATTCATTCCGGCCGGTGTTTATAAGAGCGGGAACCTGACATTAAAAAGCAACGTAACCTTTTACCTGGCCGGCGGCGCCGTCATTGTCGGCACGGGCAAGGGGGAAGACTACGTGATTGATTTTCGCAAGGATTCACGAAACGCGGATGGAACGTATTTTATTCGTACTGCCGTAGATTCCACCAATATTACGATACGGGGACGGGGAACCATTGATGGAAAAGGCATTGCGATGCGAGAGCGAAAGATGCCGGCGCCGAATAAGAATGAAGGGTTCCTCAATAACCTGCTCGTTCCGATCGCAACATCCAATTTTACTTTTGACGGTCTAATATTGCGGGATGGCGGTTTTTGGTCGTTTATGGTGGTACGTTCCGACAATGTGACCATAAACAATCTTAAGGGATTCCAGGATTTATACAAAATCGAGAATGACGTTATCGATATCAATGAGAGTCAGAACGTGCTTGTTCAACATTCGATTGCCATCTCGGATGATGACACGTATTCCACTAAAACCTGGCTGCAGACGGGGATGTCCAAAGACTGGCCGGGCGAGCTTGAACATTTGGAGAATGTGGTCTTTGATGACGCTTTTGCATGGACAAGATGCGCGGTTTTCAAGATTGGCATGGGTGTAGCCCAGCCGCAAATCGGCGTAACCGTCCGAAATTCGTATGTGTATCAAAGCGCCCGAGCATTGCTTATTGATCATGGATACCAACTGAATACCCTCCCGGAGGAAGGTTACGCCCAAAATATTACGTTTGAAAATATCGACATCGAACGCGTCGGCATCAATCAATTCGGGAACTATTGGCTTGGAGTGTCCACCAGCACTTCCGGCGATGTAAGCAATGTTGTAGTCAAGAACATCCATGTTCGCGAGACCGGCACCCAGAAATCCAGAATTTCCGGGAATGCCACGAAAGGCGGAAGGGTTAACGGCGTCACGTTCACGGATGTTTATGTTGGAGGCAAGCTTGCAACAAACCTGGACGACTTGAATGTTACCGTTAATAACAATGTATATGGTATCGTTTTTGCCAATTCCAAGCCGCCGCTATTCAGCGACAATTTCGAAGACGGAAATACGGCGGGGTGGACGTCGATGTCCGGCGGCTGGACCGTCCCGACAGTCGGCACGAATCACGTGCTGTCCAGCGGGAATCAGACAACCACCTCCCTAATTACCGCTAATAGCGGGGGTTCATGGACGGATTACGTTTATGAAGCCAGATTAAGAATGCCCATCACCAATGCCAACGCGGGCATGGTCTTCAGGGTGCAGGATGCAAACAATTATTATATGTATCGCATTCATTCATCGAATCAACAGCTGGAGTTGTTCAAATCCGTAAATGGACAGCTGACGCTAGTAAACAGTACGCCGTTCACGGCCATTGAGAAACAGTGGTATAAGGTTAAGGCGGTTATGCAAGGGAACACGATTTCCTGTTACGTGGATGGAGAATTAAAGATGGAATGGACCAATCCTGTAACCGAATTGACGGCTGGGGGGATCGGATTCCGGACCACCTCGGCGGGCGTCCATTTTGACGATGTCGTGGTTAGTCTCCTCAATAAAGCGCCTGAGGAGATTGCCCTTTCACACAACAGTGTTATTGAAAACACGACGGCGGGAGGCATGGTCGGAAGCTTTTCCACCAGCGACCCTGATGCGGAAGAAACATTTGCTTATATGCTGATAGCAGGGGCAGGGGATGTGGACAACGACAGCTTCACCATTTCGGACAATAAGTTGTTTCTAGCCGTAACGCCTGATTACGAAACCAAGGATAGCTACAGCATCCGGGTGAGGAGTACAGACTCAGGCGGACTGTATGTTGAGAAGACCTTTACGATCCATGTCATGGACGTGAATGAACCTCCCGTGAATCCGGATCCTACGGTCATCCGATTCAGCGACGATTTCGAAGATGGAAATGCCGGAGGATGGACGTCTGTTTCAGGTTCCTGGGATGTAACAACTGACGGCACAAAAGCCTTGATTCAGAATCAAGCTGCTGCTGCAGTCATTGCTGCCGGCGATTCGTGGACGGATTATACGTATGAAGCCAAAGCGAAAATGCCCATCACCAATGCCAACGCAGGCATTCTCTTTAGGGTACAGGATGCGGGTAATTTCTATATGTTCCGAATCCATTCCGCAGCCCAAAAGCTGGAGTTGTACAAATCCGTGGACAACGTCATGACTCTTGTATCCAGTACCCCGTTTACAGCTCAGGCGAACCAGTGGTATACGATGAAGGCTTTCATTGATGGGAACACAATAAAAGGTTATGTGGATGGAGAATTAAAAGTGGAATGGACCAACCCCGAGACGGAATTGACTGCAGGAAAAATAGGATTTCGGACCACTTCGGCAGGCGTCGCTTTTGATGATGCCGTGGTACTGGCATCTGGTCCGATCTAACTAGTACGGCATCCCGTACCATGTCAATAAGAGCCGATCCACAGGTCGAACATCGTTAATGGGATCATACGAAGGAGCTGCCCCTAAAGCCGTGAATGGCTGCTTTCGGACAGCTTCGTTTTTTGGCATTGTCGTACAGGGGATGCAGTGACATAATCAAAGAATAGAATTTAACGGAAGGCGTGAAAAGCTTGGAGTATCTCCGCAGGCAATCGTTCCGCAACAAACTCAAGGTCGCTTTTCTGGCTGTCATCGTGCTTTCTGTCCTGATGACCGGAGGATTGTCTTATTATATCTCAGCTGCCACGCTGGAAAAGAATGCGCTGAAGCTCACGCAGGACACGGTGGTCAGGTCAGCACAGATCGTGGATGAGAAGCTGAATAAACTGATGCTGATTATGATGACGTTTATGATCAGCCAGCCTTTCTACGACATGCTGAAGGATGCCGCCTCCGGGGATGCCAGCAGATATTACACGCATCTGAACGATCTTGATAACGTTTTCTCGCAGGCGCGGATTGCCGAGCCGCTTATCCAATCGATCTACGTATTTACGCCGATCGGCGAATTTTATCCTTCGTCCATGAACCGCAATCGGCTCACCGCATTCGAGGACACCGTGCTGTATTCGCGTATCGAACAGGAGAAAAAGAATCTGTGGGTGGAGGGGCATGAGGACATGCTATTCTCCGGCAAGGAACGCGTCATTTCGCTTATTCTGGAGCCTATCTTTGACACGCCGGTCAGCGGTGTCTATATTGTCGTGAATATCCGTGAGGACGGCTTCCGCAAGCTGGTGCAGGGAAACACCGCGGAAGGAGCGTCCAGCTTCTTGCTGAACGCTGATGGAGATACGGTTTACCCCGTGAAGGAACCGCTGGTCAGGCAAGCGGTGGAGACGGGAGATTTGAGCGGCATGATGAACCGCTCGGAGGGAAGTCAGCCTTTTGATCTGGACGGCCAAACCTATCTGCTTAATTATGCCCGTCTCGGCATAGCGGATTGGACGATGACCACCATTCGTTCCCGGGCCGACGTGCTCCATGACATGGTATACGTCAAATGGCTGATCGCCGGGGTTACGCTGGCAGCTTTTACCGTCACCACGTTGATTTCGGGCGCATTTTCACGCTATTTGCTAAAGCCGCTGCAAGGGCTTCTGAAGGTGATGAAGCGGGTCGAGAACAACGATCTGACCGCCCGTTTTGAGAGCGGCAGCGGAGATGAACTGGCTCAAGTGGGATTTCGGTTTAACCGGATGCTGGAACAGATTGTGGTGTTGATTGATGAGGTTACGGAAGCGCAGACGCATAAGCGAACTGCAGAGATCAAGGCGCTGTCGGCGCAGATGGACCCGCATTTTCTGTACAACACGCTCAATACCATCTACTGGAAATTGAAATTGAAGCAGATCGAGCCGTCGCAGCAAATGGTCATGTCGCTCTCCCGCCTGTTCCAACTCGGGCTGAACAATGGTCAGGAAATTACGACAATGTCGAAAGAGCTGGAGCATGTGCGCCAGTATTTGGAACTGCAGTTAAGCTGCTATGAAGACTTATTCTCTTATGAGATCCATGTACGCGAACCGGAGGTGTCATCGATTTCGATTCCACGCATCATTTTGCAGCCGCTGGTCGAAAACAGCATTTTGCACGGTTTTCGCGACCTGAAGAACGGCGGCCTAATCGAAATCGAAATTAGCGGGGATGAGAAACGCTGGACGATTGCCGTACGCGATAACGGCAGGGGCATGGATGAGGCCCAAGTGCGCGCACTCTTTTGGCTGGAATCGAAAAAGGGATATGCGGTGTCTAATTTGATCCGCCGGCTCCGGCTCTATTATGGGGACGGTGCTGAATTTCACGTAGACAGTGCGCCGGAACGCGGAACCGAAATACGGATTTCTTTACCCAAGAAAGGGGAGCATTTGGATGAGCAATCCTGAAGCGATCAGTCTTTGCATTATCGACGATATTAAGAGCGTGGTGGACGGGTTGACCGCCATGAACTGGGAAGAGCAAGGGATTCGGGTCGCAGGTGTATCGAGCAATGGAGAAGAGGGGCTGAAGCTGATCAGCGGGTTGTGTCCGGATCTGGTTATAACCGATATCCGGATGCCGATCATGGACGGGTTGAGCATGCTGCGTTTGGTTCTGGAAGAGAATCCCGGCTGCAAGGTCATTCTGATCAGCGGCTATGCCGACTTTGAATATGCGCAGCAGGCGGTGCAGCTGGGGGCATTTGATTTTGTGGTGAAGCCCTTCACAGAAGAAGATATGATGTCGGCTGTGCTGCGAGCCAAAGCAGAGGTTATGGAAGAGAGGTCCAAACGGATAAGTTTGTGGGAAATGGAGAATAAGCTTCGCGAGAGCATGCCGGCGCTGCGGCAGGAATACTTTGGGCTGCTCGTAAGTCACCGCACATCATGGGAAGAGGCATCGGAACGGTGGGATTTTCTGAATATTGAATTGGAGCCGCACGGCTTCGTCGTGATGCTGATTGAAATTGATCGTTTCCGGGAGCAAGTTGCCGAGCTGTCCGTGAAGGAGATGGAGCTGATCCGGTTCTCGCTGTTGAATATTATGCAGGAGACGCTTGCCCATTATGCGCACAGCGTTCTTTTCCGTGCCCGTCATGATCAGTACCTGGCCGTACTGAACGATTCAGGACCGTCCAGTCCGATCGAAATTGCCGAGCAGTGCTGCCGGAATATTGAACGATACACCAAGTTTACGATCTCGGTCGGGGTCGGCGGCAGAGCGGAGGAGATCAGCGGGCTCCCGGATACTTATCGCCAGGCTCATCGGGCGCTCTCCCATCACTTATTCACTGAAGGCAATGCCGCCATTATGTATGACGATATCCATCAGAGCGGAAGCCAGGAGCCGCTGGCACTGGAGTACAAGGACGAGCTCCTGCTGGCCCTTCGTTCCGGGAATGCTGTCCGGACGGACGCGATTCTGTCCGCGATTTCGGAAGCGCTGCAGAAACGGATCTCCCGGCAAAGTCCGGATTATCTCCTCAGCCTGTACGATGAGCTGGCCGCTTCAGCGATCCGCACGCTTTACGAAATGGTTTCATATTCGGAGATACAGCCGATGATTCAGAAATTCAGAACGGTACAAGGGACGGCGGGGCTGCCGCTGGCCTCTTTGCAGCGTCAACTGCATGCCTTGTGCACGGAGGGAGCCGAGCTGGTTCGCCGAAACAGCGTATCCGAAGGGCAGAAGGTTATTTATCATGCCATAGGCTATATCAAGGGCCGCTTGTCCGAGGATATTACCGTTGGCGAATGTGCAGCGCATGTCCATCTAAGCGCCAGCTATTTTTCCAGCTTATTCAAGCAAGTGACCGGGATGACGGTCACGCAGTTTATCACCTCGGAACGCATTCACAAAGCGAGACAGCTGCTGGTAGAGGGAGCGCAGGTGCAGGAGGTGGCTGCGGCGGTAGGGTATGAGGAGCGCAGATATTTCAGCGAGATGTTCAAGAAGATCACCGGCCAGACACCGTCGGAATTCAGGGCGGGCTATCACATGGACCGGCCGGAGGCGTGAGGCGAGTGCTGCAGGAGACCATAGAATTCTATCCCTTGAGAGTGAATTTGCCTCACTCCTTTTCCGAGAACGGGATTCTATAATAAAAAACGAGCTCACAATACAAACGTTAATCAAAGGGGTAGAATGTATGCGAAAAAAATGGTTAAGCCTCGGCTTGAGCCTCATTCTGGCCGCCGGGATCGCAGGCTGCGGCGGGAGCGACAACAACAATGGCAATGGCGGTACGACGAATGGCAAGCCTGACGGCGGAACGGCAGCACCATCAACCGAGACGGGCCAACCCTTACAGCTTAAATACTGGACTGACGACCGTCATGACCAGGAGTATATCAAGGAATTAATCAACAAGTTCAACGAAACTAACGGCGATAACATCCAGGTGGAATTGACGGTCATGTCCGAGAATTACGCGCAAAGCGTCGACATTGCATTTTCCAGCAACCAAGCGCCGGATGTGCTGCGTCTCAAGAGCGCCAATACATCCGGATTCGTCAAAAAAGGGTATCTCGCGCCGATTGACGAGTATTTTACCGATGACTTGAAAGCGAAGTTCGGCAGCCTGCTGATCGACGATGTCAACCGTTTTGACGGCAAGGTGTACTCGCTCGCCAATACCGGCCTCACCATGCGCCTAGTCTACAACAAGGATCTTTTTGCCAAAGCGGGCATCGAGAATCCTCCGAAGTCGCTGCAGGAAATGGTGGAGGATGCCAAGAAAATTACCGAAGTCGGCAAAGCCGAGGGCATCTATGGTTTTGCGCTGAACTTCAAAAATCCGAAGCAAGCATTTGACCGTTCCGTCCGGGAGATTCTTTCCTTGAGCGGTTATCAGGGACTTGGCTTTGATCTGAAAACAGGCCAATTCGATTTCGAGCCTTACTCGCAGGTCATTGAATTTTTCAAGCAAATGCATAAAGACGGAAGCATTCTGCCTGGAGCGGAAGCGCTGGATATCGACCCGCTGCGCGCCCAGTTCGCCGCAGGCAAAATCGGGATGTATCTTTCCTTCTCGACGGAGCCGGGGGTGTACATGGATCAATTCCCGACCGAAATCAACTGGGGGGGCGCGTTGGCTCCAACGCTGGACGGTGAGATCAAGGGAACTTCCGAAATCGTGTCCGCCGGAACGTGGCTCGGCATCAGCGCCCAATCGGCCAATAAGGAAGCGGCTTGGAAATTCATGCAGTATATGTACGGCGATGAGGTTCTGAAGACCTATCATGAAAAAGGCTTCGGTATTGCCATTGTGCCAAGCATTGTAGAACAGGCTAAAGATCCGGAGATCAATGGCATGGAAGGCTTCCTGGTCGGGGAACACGACTCGCTCTGGCCTGCTTCGCCAAACGTTACTCCGGAGGGTTCCACCTATGCTGACGCTTTCTTCAAATATATCCTTACCGATGAAGACCTGAAAGCGATTACGGAGGATTTAAACACAAGATACAACGCCGCATTGTCCAAGGCGGTGGAGAAAGGCGAGGTCACTGTAACGCCGATCCCTGCCTTTGATCCAACGAAACCGCAGGGAGAATAACAGGCAAGGATGGGGCTGCCGCACACTTTTTTGGCGGATGCCCCTTTTCTTTCCCCGAAGGAGGAACGAATCGTGAGTATGAAATGGAGACGGCTGGGGGAGAATGCTCTGTTTCTGTCCCCCAGCATCATTTTGACGGTGGCTCTGGGCATCTATCCCTTGTTATGGATGCTGCGTTATATGTTTTATGACTATGCCGGGTATGGCGATGCGCTGTTCGTTGGGCTGGACAATTTCCGTCGGCTGATGCGCGATGCGCTGTTCTGGGAATCGGTTGGCAATACCTTTATCTATGCCGGGGGCAAGCTGCTGCTGACGCTGCCGTTGTCCCTGCTGCTCGCGGTCATCCTCAACGGCAAGCTGCGGGGCGGAAACCTGCTGCGCGGGATCTATTTTATGCCGACGATCATCAGCACCGCGGTTATCTCCGTGGTGTTCTATACGATCTTCAATTCCTATAACGGGATGGTAAACACCGTATTGATGAAGCTGCATCTTGTCTCGCAGCCCATCGACTGGCTCGGCCCAAAGCATGCGATGCTTACGGTCATTCTTGTGGCGGTATGGGGCGCGGTCGGTAACTATATGCTGCTGTTTCTGGCTGGCTTGCAGAGCATTCCGCAGGATTTGTACGAAAGTGCGGCCATGGACGGCGCGAATGCAGGAAGACGGTTCTGGAGCATTACGCTTCCGATGCTGGCTCCGGTTGCCCAGTTGGTCATTATGCTTGCGATTATCGCATCCCTGAAAGGCTATGAGAGCATTATGCTGATCACGGAAGGCGGACCGATCGGCAAAACCGAGGTCATGTATCTCTATCTGTATAAACTGTTGTTTCCGGTTTCCACGGGTTCGCCTGTGGAGCAGCAGCTTGGATACGGCAGCGCCGTTGGCTTCGCAACCGCTGTTATTGTGGGTGCGATCACGGGTTTGTATTTCTTATTAAGCCGTAAAATGAACAAGCTTTATTAGAGTTTCTTTTTAAAACCCAATTAACATGATTTTTGAACAAGCACTATATGCAACAATGGACGCCAACTTAGCGAAGGCCCTTACGATTTGACAACAACGCCGCAGACCGATTGATCATGAACGGCTGCAGGCGTGCAGGAGGATCAGCAGATGAACGAACAGGAATTACCCCAACAGCCGGATGCGCGCGGCCAAATCGCCGCCCGCCCGCCTTCCGGCCATATAGGCAGAATTGCGGGCCGTACGGTGATGTGGTTGTTCTTATTGATAACGGCGATACTGACATTATTTCCCCTGTTGATGACTTTGTCCGGATCGCTCAAGACCGGCGCCGAAATGATGACCGGCGGGAGCCTGCTGCCGGCCAAGCTGCAGTTCGTCAACTATGCCGAAGCCTGGAAGCAGGCTAATTTTGCCCGCTATACCTGGAACAGCGCTTTTGTCAGCATTATGGTTACCGCCGGCACCCTGCTGGTAGCTGCCATGGCGGCTTATGTGGTGGACCGTCGCCATTTTCCCGGCAAATCCCTGTATGTGACGACGCAGGCGTCGATGATGTTTATATCCGTCGGTGCGATCGTGCTGCGCCCGCAATTCGATTTGATGGTCGCGCTGAACCTGAATACCACGCTGTGGGGCGTGATCCTGATTCTGATCAGTGCCCATTCCAGCACATTTTTTATGCTGCTGGGTTTCTTCAAAGCGATTCCCCGCGAGCTTGACGAAGCGGCCATGGTGGACGGCTCCGGCTTTGTCCGAACCTTCTTTCGGATTATTCTCCCGCTCCTGACGCCGGGGCTTGGCGTTGCCGGGCTGTTTGCTTTCCGCCATGCCTGGAACGAATACATTCTGCCGCTGGTCTTCACGATGACGAATCCTCAGCTGCAGACGCTCACCGTCGGGCTGGCGAATCTTCGTTACGGTTCTTCCGCGGCCATGCAGATCCATTTGATGATGGCGGGAGCATGCCTGTCGATTCTGCCGATGCTTCTCGCTTATATTGTGGCGAACAAATCCTTTATTCAAGTGACGGCGGGTTCAGTGAAAGGTTAATTTCATAATTCCATTATACAAGTGCGTGTTCAAAAAGGCCGGTTTTCAGCACCGAGAAGGTTGGATGAAGCCAGGGGCTGAGGAGTGGAGCGTACGTTTTGGGTACGTGAGCACCGGAAGGCACGAATGAATGCAAGATTCGATGCCGAATTACTTCCTGATTCACTTCGTGATCAAAATTGGACTTTTTGAACAACCTCTACAAGGAGTTTGATGCATATGAGCGATATTAAAGTGGGACCTTTGTTTTCCAGTCCGATCATGACCCGGCATTCCGCGAATCCGATTCTGACTCCGGGTGATGTGCCCTACGGTCCGGCGTTGGTCTTTAATGCCGGAGTTACCAAATTTAAAGGCAAATATGTGATGGTTTTTCGCAATGACTACGGTGATGAACTTAAAGGGATTGTCGCCCCTCATCATACAACGAATCTGGGGCTGGCCTTCAGCGATGACGGCATTGAGTGGGATGTGCAGCCGGAACCGTGCTGGTCTTGGCATGATGAAGAGGTCATCCGCGTGTATGATCCGCGTCTAACGGTAATCGGCGAACAATGTTATATGTGCTTTGCGGTCGATACCAAGCACGGGCTGCGCGGCGGCATCGCCGTCACCGAAGATTTCAGATCCTTCGAGGTGCTGAGCCTATCGCTGCCGGATAACCGCAACATGGTATTGTTCCCGGAGCGGATCGGGGGCAAGTACGTCCGGCTGGAGCGCCCGATGCCTGTATACAGCCGGGGCGGGATAGACCGCTTCGACATGTGGATGAGCGACTCGCCTGACCTGAAATACTGGGGCAACTCCAAGCTGCTGCTGGCGGTTGAAGATGTTGCTTATGCCAATGACAAGGTAGGACCAGGCGCTCCGCCCGTCAAAACGGACAAAGGTTGGCTGACCCTGTTCCATGCCGTGGACATCGATCGCAGCCGGGGGAAGAACGGATGGGAGGACAGCTGGAAGAAGCGCTATACGTCCGGCATTTTACTGCTGGATCTTGCCGATCCCAGCCGGATCATCGGCATGGCGGAGACGCCGCTGCTTGCCCCGGAAGCCGATTATGAGACCGATGGGGGCTTCCGCAATCATGTTATTTTTCCGGGGGGCATGATTCTGGAGGATACCGGAGAAGTCAAAATCTACTACGGCGCGGCCGATACCGTAGAATGCCTGGCGACTGCGCATGTAGATGATTTGCTGCATCTTTGTCTGAAAGGCACAGTCCATAAGTAATGATGACATATTGATACAGAATGGGGAGGGGTTCTATGAAAGGACATATTACGTTGCCATCCGCCAGCATTCCGGTCAGCCGCGAGGTGGATGTGCTTGTCATCGGCGGAGGCGCCTCAGGCATCGCCGCGGCCATTGCCGCTGCGAAAGGGGGGGCGAAAACAATGCTGGTGGAGCAGCGAGGATTCCTTGGCGGCATGGGCACGGTTGCGCTCGTTCCGGCTTTCTGTCCCTTTACGGATAAGCGGAAGCCGATTATCCGCGGTCTCGGCCTTCAATTGATGGAACGGATGAAGCAGGCATGCGATCCTCAGTACCGTGAGGAATATCAAGAGATGCTGGATTGGGTGCCGATCGATCCCGAAGTGCTGAAACGGGTTTATGATGATGCCATTCTGGAAAGCGGTGTGACGCCGCTGTATCACACCTTTGTTTATGATGTTGTCTTGTCTGAGGACCGCCGGAAGGTTGAAGGTGTCGTTGTCGTTAACAAAACAGGACGTTCTTTCATCCCCTGCAGGTATATTATCGATTGCTCGGGAGATGGGGATGTTGCCGCATTGGCGGGAGCTCCTTTTCAGAAGGGCGGGGAAGCGGGCGAGCTTCAGCCCGGCAGCATGTGCTATCTGCTTGCGAATGTGGACCGTCCAAGGTTCAGACGGTACTTGGAGGAGAGCGGGGATACGGGCCAACTGCACAAGACGGTGGAGGTGGCGATCGAGGACGGTGCACTGCCGGAGGGCCGCAAGTCGATCTCCGGCCTTGCTTGGGTCAGCGACTATTTGGTAGGCGTCAACTTCGGCCATGTATTCGGCGTGGACGGCACCCTTGCCGAGGATTTGACACGGGGGGCGATCGAAGGGCGCCGCACGGCGGAACGCCAGCTGCAGTTCTTCCGCCGCTACGTGCCGGGCTTTGAGCGCGCCCATATGGTAGCGAGCGGTGAGCAGCTCGGCATCCGGGAGACGCGGCGGATTGAAGGGGACTATATCCTGACGGTCGATGACTTCCTTGCTGCGCGTTCTTTCCCGGACGACATTGCCCGCAACGCATACTACATCGATATTCATCTCGCCAACAGCAAAAGCGAGATGACCTTTAACCACCTACCGCCCGGGGTTTCACACGGCGTACCGTACCGGATCATGCTGCCGATTGGCATCGACAACCTTTGGGTTGCCGGACGCTGCGTATCCTCGGACCGAGCAGTGCAAGGCTCCCTTCGGGTGATGCCGAACTGCTTCTCCATGGGCCAGGCCTCGGGAACGGCGGCTGCATTGGCGCTGCGGGACGGCACCGGCTCGCGCGGCATTTCCGTAGCCGAGCTTCAGCAGCGGCTGCTGGAGCAGGATGTATGGCTGGGAGAAGATTTCATTCCGGCTGATAAGCAGAAGGGAGGGAATGCGCCGTGAAGCAGCTTCCATTAACGGATGAGTGGTTTCACGGTGCCGTGTCGCTCGAACACGGGGAGGATGGTATCAAGCCGTGGCGTATTCCTTACATGGATTACGAGCTGTATCCGCCTGGGGGAATCGATGGCAAAGCCGAGATATGTGCCGGTGTTCGCCTGCGGCTGCGGACGGACTCTACCGAGGTGGCAGTATCTTTTGCACCGCTTGCGGACGCCGCCGCCATGGATTGCGTTGTAGAAGGTAGACTATGCCAGACGCTCAGCCTGTCCGGCGGAGCAACAGAAGCCTTGTTCAGCGGACTTAAGGACGGAATCAAGGATGTGGAGATTTGGCTCCCTCAAAATATAGGAATAACCGTCACCGGCCTACGGACTGATGCCCATGCCGTCGGAGTCCCGCTGCCGGACACCCGGCCCCGCTGGATTACGTACGGGAGCTCCATTACCCAGTGCGTCGGGGCTTCCAGCCCCTCCCGCGCTTGGCCAGCCATTGCCGCCGAAGCCTGCGGCTTCAGCTTGACCAATCTCGGCTTCTCCGGCAACTGCCACATGGAACCGATGATCGGGCGTCTGATTCGCGACTTGCCGGCCGATTTCATCTCGATATGTGCAGGCGTGAACATCTATGGCGGGGGCACCTTAAGCCCTCGCATGTTCAAGCCGCTGCTGATTGGCCTGCTGGAGACGATACGCGACAAACACAGGGATACCCCGCTGCTTGTCATTTCTCCGATTTATGGCACCGTCCGCGAAACGCAGCTCAATTCGCTGGGCTTCACCCTGCCCATAATGCGGGAATTCATCCGCGAGACCGTGGAGTTGCTAAGGGCTCGGGGCGATCGCCAGTTATACTATCAGGACGGCTTGAAGTGGTTCGGTCCGGAGGATGAAGCCTTTCTGACGGATGGCCTACACCCTGGAGCCGAGGGGTATGAGCTGCTGGGCCGGCGTTTCCGCAATCTTCATGACTTTGCGTTACGGGCTGTACATCGAAACGCGGAGTGAGGAGTTTCTATTAAATTCGGGATAACCAATTGGAATCATGGCGGATCATTTTTGGACTTTCTTTTGATTGGACGAAAAGAACTTGAAGACCTTAAAGCCGCATCCTATGCGGCTTTTTTGGTTTGAAGTATATAAATTCTTGTTGTTACTTAAGTCAGGTGCATTTACTGCTTATTAAGCTAATAGGCACTTTTATGGAATATATTATCCATTTAGGGTTGATGAATTGGTATGTTAAACTATTTTTTCGACTGCAATATGAACTAACATTCGCGAAAATAAACTAGCAAATTCATATAGCAGCAATTAAATCATCCTACTTACAAGATGAATATATCAGAAAGGAAGTACAGCTTTGCCTAAGCACATAAAGATCTACGCACCAATACTTATTATTATCATCATTATAAACGTTGCGGTGTACAGGCATTTGGAAAACCAGGCATCTGTTAGATACAACGGGCTTCATTCCCTGTATCAGCTGAAGAACGACTCGGCATTTGCCTATTTAGTGAAGCACGCTTCTGAAACGATTCCGCTTGCTGATACGCTGATGGCGATCAGCGAGTCGAAGGAAAATGAAGATCCTGCCAAGATACGGAAATGGATCGATAAGGCGAAGATCCAAGCGGAGGAAATCGATGAGCAGCTATTAACGATCATTGAATTTAGCGATACCTTCCCCAACAACGCGGTTCCCAAGCTTTCAGTTAATAATACGGCAATGACAACGGATAACCAGGAGGACATGTTTATTCTCGCTTTTCAGGCAAGGACATGGCGACCGTTATACCAAATAAGCTATTCGTATTGGAAGTCTAATCCAAAAACAATTGACGCCAAGACCAGAGAAACCTTGCGCTCGCTTGCGACTGAACTCCGTGAGTTAAACCAAACGATTATGTCGTTCAAGGATGCCGCACATCACATGTTTTTCGAGGATCAAATAGAGTCATATAAAGCGGAAATGCTGCGGCAGTTGAAACCACATCTTGAACGATTGAAAAAGATCCAAGAAGACTTTACAGGCCAAAAATAAGACGAATGAATGGAATGGGCAGCATGCTAAACCATAATCTAATGAAGATAATGGGTTTTATAGAAAAATAAACCTCGGCCTGGTAAACTACCAATATAAAGTTTGAGGAGGAACCAGGCTTGAAGAGTTTTGTGAAAAATTCTGGCCGCATCACTATGATGTTGTTCATTGCATGTAGTGTCGGTTGCAGCGCTAGTGAACAAAGCAATCCACGCATCCGAGAAGAGATAGCAACGATAGAAGCTGTTGAGTCCATGAATATGAATCCCCATGCTGATTCAGGAACCGACGAATTAAGCCAAGCCGGAGAACGGTATGGGTCCAATATTATGTACTCCATTAAGATGTATCTCGAAAGACCGGAAGTTTCTCAAGCATTTCGCAATCAACTTGCCGAAACGATAGAGCTTGGATATGACTTGTATCGAAAGAAGGACATTCAGGAGTTCGAATCTTTGGTAGTCCATATAAAAAAAGATAATCGATCAGAGGTAAAGGAAATATATGAGAAACTCATAACGATTTACCCTCTACCCACCAGAACGATCAGAGGTGCAGGCTTCAACAGCACTAAAGACGAAACAGTAAAGGCCGTTGAATCCTAATGAGCGCTCATCTATAGCTTGCATGATGAAATAGTTTTGATTTAGATTAATTTCTATTTCCCAATCTGTATGGCTTATAGAAAGCACGAATGTCACGAGCTAGAAGCTCAGGTTCTTCCATGGCGGTAAAATGTCCGCCGGATGGCATCGAAGTCCAGCGAGTAACGTTTAAGTTACGTGAGGCCCATTCCTTAGGCGGCAGCAAGATGTCTTCCGGAAACAATGCGATGCCTGTCGGTACCTCGATATAGCCCAATGGCGGTAATGAATGTGAATTCTCATAATACATGCGTGTTGACGATCCCATCGTATTCGTAACCCAATAAATCATAATGTGGGTGAGGAGTTCATCCTTGCTGAATCTTTGCTGGAGGTTACCCTTACAATCACTCCATGATCGGAATTTTTCGATCATCCAGCCTGCCAAACCTGCCGGCGAGTCGGAAAGTCCATATGCAAGGGTTTGGGGGCGTGTCGATTGAATCGACATATAGCCACCTTCCAGAGCAATCCATTCCGAAGCGCTTGTCTTGTATCGCAGTTCTTCTTGCGAGAGATTAGCCTGACCAGATGCATTCATGAGATTTCTGACAATGCCGATATCGGTCAGGTGAATTCCAAATAATAACTCGGGATGGTTTGCTGCCAGATATCTTGTAACACCGGAGCCAATATCTCCGCCTGCGGCAGCAAATTTTTTATAGCCTAATTCTTTTGTCATCAGTTTAGCCCACATTTCGGAGACGCGATTATTGTTGAATCCAGGTTGTTTGGGGCTGCTTGAGAACCCGAATCCAGGTAATGAAGGGACAACCACATCAAAAGAGTCCTCGGAATGACCACCATGGCTGGCCGGATCCGTAAGGAGGGGGATGATTTTTTGGTAACGAAGGTAGCTGTCGGGCCATCCGTGAGTAAGAATAATAGGCATGGGGTTAGGTCCTTTTCCACGCTCGTGCACGAAGTGCACATCCATGTCATCGATATTGCAGCTATACTGGGAATAACGGTTCAACTCAGCTTCTTGTGCCCGCCAATCGTAGTGGTCCCGCCAGTACGAAACCAGCGACTTTAAATAGCTTAATTCCGTGCCTCGTTCCCAACCCGAGTGTTCTAGCTGATCAGGCCAACGGATGTGATGAAGTCTGTATTTGAGATCGGCAAGGATCTCATCGGAGACGTGAATATGATAACGTTCCATCGACATATGGATCTCCTCCTTTAGTTGTTACATCGCTATTATATCCCGCACCTATGTGTGGTACACTGGCTTAAATGAAGCATCTGACTATACGATTTGATAGGTGATTGCTATGCCGCAAGTAGACCGTCACAAAAACCGCACCGTGTACATTGAATATGCCGCAACAGAGGATTTTAGTGTGCTTCCTTATCCTGAACGTCTTACCCTGGTTCTCATTACGTCAGGAAGTTTAAGCGGGATATTAAACGAACGACCAATTAAAATTTCCGCACCGGGCGTCCTTTGTCTTGCTGAAGAAGATGAGATGAAAGTCGTTGAGAGACAGAACGTGGCTGCACAATCCTTTCGTTTTCACCCTGCATTCCTTAACACTGTAACACTTTCCGAAACGCAGAGTTACATTCCTACGGGTCCGAGTATACAAAGGGGTCTTTCGCTTTTTCAAAGAGATGATCGAAACTCTGGTGTACCTCGTGTAACGGAAAAAGCATACCCGCGTATATTCGAGTGGTTCTTCATACTCGGTACGGAAGTGCAAGCGCAAAGTGATGAACGCTGGGTATGCAGAATAAAAAAATACCTCATTCAAATTTTAGGTTTACTGGAGGATCTAAATCATAATAGTGAACAATCCCCGGTTGATTTGGTATTGGAATATATACACACCAACTATCCCAAAAAGATTTCGTTGGAAGATTTGACGAATTGCGCTCATTTGAACCGTGTGACGCTAAATAAGCTGTTTCAAGAGAGATGCGGAAATACAGCTATCGGTTACTTGCTTTCCTATCGTTTAAACGTTGCGTGCGATCTTCTGACACATACAGGTATGAAGCTTGATGAAATTGCACGCGATACCGGATTCGAGTATGACACTTACTTTATTAAGCAATTTCAAGCTAAAAAAGGTATTTCACCTACAAAGTATAGGAACATGACTCGTAAGTTCGCGACTGAACAATAGAAGATGAGGAAGGATCAATAAAAAGTCCGAAGCGGGGAGGAAATATGCCTGCTATCTAACTCGCCTTGACCGAAACATATATCTTGTGTTAAATTTTTTTCATGTAATAACGATGATGAACAATGGGAGGGATAAAGTGATGACTGCTTCTGAGATTGTAGATGTAAACGTGAACCTGTCATGTAAAGCGATGTTTGACAAGGTTCACATAATTACAAATCAGATACCGGAACTTTATCCTTCTATGCATATATACAGTTAGCGACTTATTTATAGTTAGTCTCTTATTTTTGTATAGGTATAGTTAGGTTAATGTACGCAAAAAAGCACCGGTGAGCTGGTGCTTTTTTGCGTTTTCTCCGTTTAAAGGGAGATAGAAATGAAGCATTTATCTAAGTATGAAAAAATACGTAAGATCTTATCGGCTCTAAATCAACCGAATTATAGATATTCGCAAATAGCAGAGGCAATCTTCAAGAACAAGATCGGAAATTTCGAAGCAATGAACAATTTGCCTAAGCCTGTAAGAAATGAATTAATCAAAGAGCTTGGAAACAATGTGTTAAGCATCACACCAAAAATGGAGCAGAAATCCAACCAAGTTAGCAAAATTTTGTTTGCTATCCCAGGCGATGAATACATTGAATCCGTAAGGTTAAGTTATCAAACGGGCTGGGAATCCTATTGTATCTCTTCGCAGTGCGGCTGCGGATTTGGTTGTACATTTTGCGCTACGGGAACACTCGGTTTGAAGAGGAATCTTACAACGGATGAAATAACGGATCAACTGCTTTATTTTACTTTGAATAACCATCCCTTGGACAGTGTGTCTTTTATGGGAATGGGAGAGGCACTTGCAAATCCCTATGTATTTGATGCTTTGCATGTGCTGACGGATCCTAAACTTTTCGGTTTAGGACATCGAAGGATTACGGTTTCTACCATAGGTTTATTACCTGGAGTAAAAAAGTTGACGAAGGAATTTCCACAGATTAATTTAACGTTCTCGCTTCATTCACCATTTCATGATCAGCGAAGCGAGTTAATGCCCATTAACAATCATTTTCCATTAGAAGAAGTTATGACCGTGTTGGACGAGCATATTCAGCAAACAAAGCGAAAGGTTTACATTGCTTATATCCTGCTAAGGGGTATCAACGATTCAACTAAACATGCTGAAGCCGTTGCTGATTTGTTGCGTGGAAGAGGGTCGTGGGAACATTTATATCACGTCAATCTAATTCCATACAATTCCACTGATGCCACATCACAAAGTTTTGTAGAGTCGGATCAGAACAGCATCAATATGTTCCTTAGAATCTTGAAGTCAAAGGGAATCCATGTCACCGTGAGGACCCAATTCGGATCAGACATCAACGCAGCATGCGGTCAACTATATGGATCAAACGGTAACATTTAATAAGTCGATCAACTAACCAGGAGGAATACAATGTTCTTAAAAAATACATCTATAACACATGTGATTCTCCATGCAGAGCCGGTTTTGAGTATTTGCATGGAGCAGCCAACAAAATAGAAACTGGCTTTGCTGCTTGAACAATAATTTCAAGGAGTGAGTCGTTCGTGAGATATATTAATGCTTCTGTCGTCTTGCCGGAGGAACTAGTAGAACAATTACAGGAATATGTCCAAGGCGAATACCTCTATATACCAGCTAGAAAAAATGAATTTAAAGTCTGGGGAGAGCTGTCTGGCGCACGAAAAGAAATTAACCAAAGAAATGATGCTATCGTGGGTGCGTATTTATCTGGCGCTTCAGTCGAGGAACTCTCAGAATCATTCTTTTTATCAACCTACGCTATCAGAAAAATAATTTATCAGAAATAATTACCTACGAATCCCTTCAAGCGTGCTAAAATCCAGCACTGTTACTTGAAGGGATTTTTTAATGCAAAAAAACGGGACATCAGAGCAGCCACTTATATGTGATGCAGCTTACGTTAACGAATAAAAAATACTACAGCATCGTTTTGTATATAGAGCATACATTTTCGATCTGTTATCGTGAAGATGTAAGAGAAACATGGGGATAACCCATTTAAAAAATGTATCAGGAGGGGGTCGAAGTGATGGATGTTATCGTAAATACTTCGATTGCAGTATAAGTGAGCAGGAAGAAAAAGTTGATATTCTAAATCTAACAAAACAACTGATTATCATTATTTCTGCTCACTATTGAGCTATACGTTCCCATAAAAAATCCACATATTTATGATGATAATCAGGAGGTAGCTAAGATTGTTAAACGTTTCTATTTATAATATCGAAGGTAAAATTACGGGTGAGATGGAGCTTGAAGAATCCATCTTCGGGGTGATTCCCAACAAATCGGTACTGCATGAAGCTGTTGTTAACCATCTAGCGAACAAGCGACGTGGGACACATTCGACTTTAACCCGTGGCGAAGTTAGAGGTGGAGGTAGAAAACCCTATAAGCAAAATAAAATTGACAGATCGAGGGCGGGTTCCATTCGGATGCCGCACTGGCGTCACGGAGGGATTGCGTTTGGTCCCAAACCTCGTGACTATGGTTATAGCCTTAATAAAAAGGTTAAACGTCTTGCGATTAAATCAGCTTTATCCGCCAAGGTGCAAGATAACGAACTCATCGTAGTTGACCGTATTAAACTTGAAACTTACAGGACAAAATCGATCATTGCCATGCTTACAGCTCTTTATGCCAATAAGAAAGTGCTTATTGTAACACCTGAGGCGGATCAAATCGTGTATAAAAGTGCAAATAACATTCCGGATGTGCAGACAACTGATGCCAAATCGCTGAATGTATATGATGTTCTTAATTGTGATTCGTTCATCATAGCTAAGGATGCAATTAGAATAGTTACAGAAATCTATACCTAATAAGTACACGTGGAGTGATGAAGAAAAGTACAAAACCATATGAACTACTAGAGTCGCAGAACAACGATCTTATTGGCTTTGTCTCTCCAATTTATCTTCGTGCTCTTGAGTTTTACGATATCCTTCCGCATTAAAGATACTTAAGAGGATTTTAACCATTGGATAATTATAACATTGACAACTGCAGGCTTTTCCAAAATAATAGAATGTAATTGAATACTGGTACCTTTAATTCAGTCCAGAGAGGCTGGCAAGGGCAGCGGATTTTTATAATCACGCGTGATTCAGAGCGTATTCCGTCAGGGATGCTCTGCGTCTTCGCGCGGGTTATGATGTAATGAAAGAGGCTACTTGTCAGTGAAGACTTGACGAGTAGCCTCTTTTTTCTGCTTCTTTGGTATCAGAACACTTTAACCTGGAGGTATTCTGATGAGCAAACAAGATCAAGAGTTTTCGTGGCAAGCGGTACCGAAAACGCAGAGAAACCATTTTTGGAAGACGTTATCCGTTATGTTAGGGTTCACATTCTTTTCGGCAAGCATGCTAGCGGGAGGGACGCTCGGAGTCGGCTTGACGTTCATGGAGTTTATTGGAATCGTGCTTGCGGGTAATTTGGCACTCGGTATCTACACAGGAGCGCTGGCACATATCGCTGCAAAAACGGGCCTTTCCACGCATTTGCTGGCAAAATACGCGTTCGGTGAGAAAGGCTCGTACCTGCCATCATTCCTGCTTGGCTTCACGCAGGTCGGATGGTTCGGCGTCGGCGTGGCCATGTTCGCGATTCCGGTTGCCAAAGCGATGGATTGGAACGTGTACCTTTTGATCTTCCTGTTTGGTCTCGCGATGACGGCATCGGCCATCTTCGGCATGAAGTCGCTGGTCATTCTGGGTTATATCGCGGTTCCGGCCATTACCATTCTCGGCAGTTACTCCATGTTCAAAGGCGCAGATATGCTGGGCGGTCTGCAAGGCTTGCTCGATTACACGCCTGAACAGACACTGACCGCGGCAGCGGCCCTGACCATTTGTATCGGCTCATTCATTAGCGGTGGAACCTTGACGCCCGATTTTGCACGGTTCTCCCGGACGTCGAGGCAGGCGGTTACCGCCACGGTCATAGCGTTCTTCCTGGGGAATTCGCTCATGTTCCTGTTCGGTGCGGTTGGCGCCATGGCTTATAACCTGGCAGATATCTCGGAGGTCATGTTCCTGCAAGGGCTGATCATTCCCGCGATCATCGTACTGGGGTTGAATATTTGGACGACCAATGATAACGCTCTTTACGCTTCCGGACTGGGATTTGCCAACATCACAAAAATATCGAAAAAATTCTTCGTCATCGTAAACGGCATCGTGGGTACCCTATTTGCCATGTGGATGTACAACAATTTCGTCGGGTTCCTCAATGTGCTGGGCGCGGCGGTACCGTCCATCGGGGCCATCATCATCGCGGACTACTTTTTTGTGAAGCGCAGAAACTATAAGCCATTTGCCGACATGACTTTCAAGAAGGTAAACTGGATAGCGATGCTGGCTTGGGCTATCGGCGTGGCGTTCGCCCAGCTTGCTCCAGGCATAACGCCATTGAACGCACTAATCGGTACGGCGGTGGCCTACATTGTGTTGATGCTGATCGCTCCTGCAAAAGAATCCAAAGAAAAGGGGAAAAACAATGATTATACAGAACGCAAAATTGCGGGGTAAAGAAGGTTTGTGGAATATCGTCGTGAAAGACGGAAGGTTTGAGCTAATCACGCAGTCGCTGGAAGCAACGGCGAATGAGGAAGTCATTGACGTGGGCGGCTCGCTTGTGCTGCCGCCGTTCATTGAGCCTCACATTCATCTGGATACAACGTTAACGGCAGGCGAGCCGGAATGGAATTTAAGCGGAACGCTGTTCGAAGGCATTCAGCGTTGGTCTGAACGCAAGGCATTCCTGACGCATGAAGACGTCAAGACGCGCTCCAAAACGGCACTGAAGTGGCAGATGGCACAGGGCATCCAGCATGTACGAACGCATGTGGACGTCACCGATCCAAGCTTGACCGCGGTAAAAGCGATGCTTGAAGTGAAAGAAGAAATGGCACCATACATCGATATTCAGCTTGTCGCTTTTCCGCAGGAAGGCATTCACTCCTACCCGAACGGCGCGGAATTGCTGGAGGAGTCGCTGAAAATGGGCGTTGACGTGGTTGGGGGCATTCCGCACTTCGAATTCACGAGGGAATATGGCGTTGAATCGATGAAGGTTGCGTTTGACCTCGCCGAAAAATACGACCGTCTCATCGACATCCATTGCGACGAGATTGATGACGAGCAATCCCGTTTCGTGGAAGTCGTCGCCAAAGAAGCCTACGAACGCGGGCTGGGCTCCCGCACCACGGCAAGCCACACGACGGCGATGGGGTCGTACAATGATGCATATACCTACAAATTGTTCAGATTGCTGAAGATGGCGGACCTCAATTTCGTCTCCAATCCTCTGGTCAACATCCACCTGCAGGGACGCTTTGACACATATCCGAAAAGAAGAGGGCTGACTCGCGTCAAAGAGCTTCAGGAAGCCGGTCTTAATGTATGCTTCGGTCACGATGATATCTTTGATCCATGGTATCCGCTAGGCACGGGCAACATGCTTCAGGTGCTGCACATGGGCATCCATGCTTCGCAGTTGCTCGGTTACGATCAAATCGTGAATTCGATCGATCTCATTACGAAAAACAGTGCAAGAACGCTGCATATCGAGGACGTGTACGGTATTGAAGAAGGCAAGCCTGCGAACTTCATCGTTCTTGAAGCCGAGAACGAATATGAGGCTATACGCAAACAGGCCGGAGTGCTCTACTCGTTCAGAGGCGGCCGCAAAATCGCCGAAACGAAGCCGCGGGACACGTCGATCATTCTTGAGGGCGGTTCGGAGAAGGTCACTTTCAATAAATAATGAAATGAAGTTTAAAGCTATCGCGTTCTTAGCGATGGCTTTTTTTATATTCAGAATTCGTTTACGAAACACGCAATTACATTTTATATTCGCTTGACCCTTATGCTTTAGGATTTTAGAGAAATAAAGCAAATAGGAGGAGCACATGAAGCGAAAATGGATCGCCGGATTATTATCCGGCATACTGATTGGCAGCAGCTTGTTTGAGCTTGCGCTTGCAAGCAACTCGGCCTATGCGGCCCCTTCGGGAGCAATGCCGGTGTTGATCTCGGAAATTTATCCCGATGACCGGTCGAATCAGCAGACGATCGAAGGCGCGGGCGGGGCCGACCTGTTCGAATATGTGGAGGTTTACAATCATTCGGGAGCGCCGATCTCGTTTAATGACGAATTCAACATGCGTTACGACTACAATACGGGCGTAAAGACGTTGACGGTAACGGACACCGTATACGGCAATCCGGATGGGGTGGTCATCCCGGCGGACAGCCCGGCCGTGCTCTGGGTGGAACGGACGAGCTCATCCATTACCGGAGCAGCCGCTGCCTTGACGGAATCCGATTTCCGCCGGTATCACTCGATTCCCGACCAGGTACCGGTATTCAAGCTTCGGGGACAGGATGGCCTCAACAATACGGACCGCGGCTTATACATAACCCGTAAAGGCGATGACGCCTCCGTGATCAGCGGCTTCTATTATACTGCCGACGATGTCGGGGACGGCAAGAGCGTGCATCTTCAGCTGCCACCCGGCGGTTCGGCGATGATTCCTTACGCCAGGGAAGCTGCGCCATCCGCCGGAATCGTCGACTCGGGTCAGCTATCACCGCTCGACAATCGCGCGCCGGAAATCAATCACATACCGGTCGGCTTGGCCGAGAGCACACAGCCGCTGACCGTCAGCGCAAGCGTCTATGACGCGGACGGAGATGCGCTGGTAGTTAAGCTGTTCTACAAAACGGCAGTCAATAGTCCGTACAGCCAGATCGACATGATCGATCGGGGCGGTGATCAATTCGATGCGGTCATTCCGGCCGATCAGTTGACCGGGGATAAGCTGCAGTATTATATCGAGGCAGCGGATGGGCTCCAGCAGTCAAGATCTGTCGATTATGAAACGGCTTTAACCGGAGCCGCTGCAGGCGGGGACGTACCGCGTATTCTGATCACCGAAATTCTTCCGAACCCGGCCGGGGATTACCGGTGGGGAAGCGGCAACCAGTACGAATACGTTGAAATCTACAATAACTCGGATCAGGTTTTGGACCTCAAGGATTACACCCTCTGGTATCTGTATCCGGGCACAACGGCGCCTAAGAGCTGGAAGGTACCGGATCATACCTCGATCGATCCTTACAGCGCAGCCGTTATCTGGTTCGCGAAGGAAGCCGTGGCAAACGGCAAGGGATATACTACGACGGCCGACTTCAATCTGCATTTTAACAGCACGCTGAACGACAACGATATTATTTTCTACGATAATTCGAAAGCTTCGGATTTTAATCTTCCGAATTCGCTGCATCGCGGGATTGCCTTGTCCGCGCCGGGACAAGCCAATTCGTACATCGTACAGGCCTGGTACGATCCCAGCGCTCCGGACAGCCCGGACAGGCTGGTCAACGACGTCCGCAATGCGGTCGTTCGATATGCCTATCCGGATACAGGAACGACCATGAAACGTCTGGATAATCGGATGTACGCCAATCCTGGCAGCATTGATCCCGTCCAGGTGCCGCCTGTTGCAGGTGTCGACATGATTGCCCCGACGCTGCAGCATGAGCAGACCGCCTATAACTTGGGCCAGGGACAGGCGTATCCGGTTTCCGTGATCAGCGATGAGCCCCTTGCTTCCATAGAAGTGCTGATTGGAGCGGCTACCGAGGAGCCGACAGCGTTTACGGACAAGCATACGCTGACGCTGGCATCCCAGGAAAATGGCCTTTACGTCTACCATGGCTCGATCACGCTAAATGAGATCGGCGTCTATCGGTATATCATTGAAGCTGCCGACGGCAGCGGCATCCGCACGCGGGTTCCATATAACTCCCGAGGCGGCTTGCTAACGGTTAACGAAGAGAATACGGGAACGGAGCTGCCGGAGCCGGGGTTGTCCTTATCAAACGGCAGCATGATCAGCGGAAAGTCATCCTTCTATGCTTACGGCTCCCGGGCTGAAGACGACATCGAAGTTCGCTTTGAGGCCAATCCGCTGCCGCTTCGCAAGGCACTGCCGGGTAAGGTACAGCTGGGCATGCAGACCCGGGGGATCGATCAGATTTACCAAGCGTCGGCAAGCGCGCTGGATGCAAGCGGGGAGACGGTATTTTTCAGCCGCATCCTGCCCAAATACATCGACGGCGCCTGGTCGATGTTCGATATGGCTCCTGACCTGTTCGTCACCGGGACAACGGTTTCCGTGCATACCGGAAATGAGAATGCGCCATATCAAGTCAAAGACCATGACAAGGTATTCGGCAAGAACAACCATGATGATTTCGAAGTGATGAATCTACAGCTTGTGCTGCCGGACGGTTCGGTGGTCAAACCGGATAAGGTACTGAATTACCTGGGCAACCTTGGGCAGTCGACCGTGGATTACCGGGAGGATACGTACTACGGATTCGGCGATGCGGATTACGGCAGCAACCCGAACAAGCCGATGATCAGCGACTTCCATTTTCCGATTCCGCAGGACAAGTTCACTGCAAGATATGCCGAGCTCGACACCGCTTCGGTAAAGGACGGGGTATATCCGCTGAGCATGTCGGTGAACGGTCAAGTCTTCCAGTCCATCGACGTGACTGTGGACAACACCGCACCCGAAATTGAAGGGATATCGTATGGGGAAGGGCAATTATTGACCGACGCCATGCAGCTCAAAGGGCCGTTCATGCTGGATGTGGTCGCTTCAGATAATTTAACAGGCGTAAAGGGCATTACGGCGGAGCTTGATGGCGAGCCAATCACGCTACCTTATGAAACATCTTCCACGCTGCTTGAGCCGGGCGAGCATATTCTGAATGTGACCGTACTCGACGGGGCCGGCAATTCGGCGGAGACCTCTCGCACCTTCATGATCGAAGAGGAGAAACCTCTTCTTCCGGGCGAAGTTTCCCCAGCCGATTTCGCGGAGAACGTGGGTTTGAATTCGAGCCTAAGAGCACGACTCAGCGATCCAAGCGGAGATTCGATGGACGTTCGCTTCTTGGAGGGGGATAAATACGACTTTGCCCGCGAAGACGGGATCGAAGGCCATACCAACGTAGCAGACCGGGAGCCGCCGCTCGTGCTGGCGCCGGACGGAGAGAAAGGGATCGGCAAGGAGGAAGCCGAGAAAATGGCTTATCCGGACGGTGAGTATCTTATCACGGATACGGATTCCGGGTTCCCTTATCATCGATTCGAAATCGAGCTGGACGAAGCATGGTCGGAACAGGATACCGTAGAGCTGCACTGGCAAGGGCGCACGCTTCCGGGCCGTATCGTGACGCTGTATGCTTGGGATTATGAGAGCGGAAAGTGGACGGCACTGAAGTCGGCCACCGGTGACGAAGCCGAATCCGACATCGTCTTGACAGCGGAAGTGGATCCTAGCCGTTACGTGCGAAACGGCAAAATCCAGGCCATGGTCCAAGATGAAGTGAAGAGCGCGAATGCGCCGTTCAACATTTTATGGTTTACGGATACCCAGTATTACGCGGAATCGTACCCGGACATTTTCGATAAGCTGGGCGATTGGATCACGGAAGAATATGAGAAGGGCTTGTTCAGTTATGTGATCCATACCGGCGACATCGTGAACGTGGCCGACGACGAGAAGCAGTGGGCCGTAGCCGACCGGAATTTGAAGAAGCTGGACGAAGCGGGTGTACCGTATGGCGTGCTGGCGGGCAATCACGACGTCATCATTGACGGCGTGGACTACTCCTACTACGGGAAATATGTCGGGGCCGACCGGTACAAGAACAATCCATGGTATGGCGGCGAAATGGATAACAACCGCAACCATTACGACCTCGTGTCGTTCGGAGGCCACGACTTTATTTTCCTCTATATCGGCTTTGGGCTGGAGGATACACCGGAGACGATCGCTTGGGCCAACGAGGTGCTGAAGAAGCATGCGGACCGTATCGCGATCGTGGGCATGCACGCTTATCTGGAGAGCAACGGAACCTTGTCCAGTATGGCGCAGCGCGTTTTTGACCAGGTCATTGCGCCGAACAAAAACGTGCAGCTGGTGCTAAGCGGCCATTATCATGCTGCCAACCGGGTCGTGAAAACGGTGACGCATCCGGACGGATCGTCAAGACAGGTCATTGAAATGCTGGCGGATTATCAGGGAGGGCCGAACGGAGGAAGCGGTTATCTGCGTCTGCTGAAATTCGATCCAACCTCCGGCACGCTGGACGTGGATACGTATTCGCCTTACTTGGACGATTATAATTTCTTTGACGACGCCATTGAGGATTTTACGGAGCCGTTTGCGTTCAGGGATATTCAAAAACGGGTGGCAACCGATTATTTTGCGGTCAATGTGTACAAAGATACGCTGATTGGCGAGCAAAAAGACGTGAAGTCCGGTGAAATTGCTTCTGCCGTATGGAATGGACGAGAAGCCGATGAGACGTATTATTGGTATATGGATATTACCGATGAATTCGGCGCCAGGCAGCTTAGTCCAATCTATCGTTTTACGACCTCAAAGAAATCCTCACCTCCAGATGGCGGCAATGACGGCGGCGGAAACAATGGGGGTGGCGGCAATAACGGCAATAACGGAAACAATGGAAACAACGGAAACAACGGCAATAATGGAGGCGGCAGCAATCAACCAGGCCCAAGCAAGCCAGGTGCCACACCGCCGACCACTGGAGCTTCCAGACCGGGAACGATTACGGCGGAAGTCGCGATAAACGGTCGGAAGGCTCAGGCAGCCATCAGCGAATTGGAGCTCAGCGAAGCCTTCGAAAACGTAACTGCAGATGGGCGGGGAATTAAGACCGTCACGATTCAACTGGACGAAAGCGCACGAAACTTCAACGGCGAAATCGTCATCCAGGTACCGTCAGCGTACCTGAACCGGAACCACGCACGGGAACGGATCGAAATCGTTACCCCACTGGCAACCGTGAAGGTGCCTTCCAATATGCTGAACAATCTGAAGGAAGCAGGGCAGTTCACGGGCCTCGTGATTCGCCCGGGCAATCAAGGCGGGTTTTCCGGGGACCGACTTGCCTGGATTGGGAACAGACCGATCGTCGAGCTGCTGCTGCAGATCGATGGCAAGACGGTGGAGTGGCCGGGAAGCAGCACACTTGTAAAGGTATCGCTCCATTATGAGGCCAAGGCTGACGAGCGATTGGATCAGCTGGTCGCGTGGGAACTGGATGCATTGGGATCCGTATCAACTGTCCTAAACGCTTATTACAATGCAGAGCTTCGCACCCTGAATTTCGATACAGGCAAGCTTGGCACGTATGCGATCGCATATAAGCAAGTATCTTACCGGGACCTGGACCACCGCAGCTGGTATGCAGACGCCGTTCATTACCTCTCTGCCAGAGACGTTGTAAAAGGTGCAGGCGGAGGGCTTTATCTCCCGCAGGAGGAGATCAGCCGGGCCGATTTCCTGGTCATGGCCATGAATGCCTTCGGCTTCAAACCAGGGAAAACGGATGACGCCATGAATTTTGCAGATGCGGGGAGCAGGTACTATACGCCGTATTTGTCCACTGCGAAGCAGCTGGGACTGGTTCATGGAACGGGAGATAACCGGTTTAGACCGGAGGACTCGATCACGCGTCAGGATATGGTCGTCATGCTTCATGCGATGATGGAAGCGGCCGGAAGCGAGTTGCCGGGCGGAGGAGACGGCATGGATCGTTATTCCGATGCGAAGGACGTATCCGGTTATGCGCGGGAAGCGATGGACTTCATGCTTGAAGCCACATTGATTCAAGGCACCGGCGGAGGCAAGCTGTCTCCAAAGGCCGTTACCAATCGGGCAATGGCAGCCGAGCTGATGTACAATTACCTGGTCAAAAGCCGGGAAGCCTCATAAACAAAAGAAAACATGAGGATCAGGCAAACAGACATGAATTAGATGTGCTCACAAAGCAAGAACGGGAGAAACTTCCCGTTCTTTTTTTGTTGCGCGTATTCGTGTAATCACATGATTACAAGAACATACATGCATAAGAGATCGCGAGAATCGACGCTATTTTGTCTTATTGCTGCAAGCTCTTGACCCGAGTTGAGGATAAGAAACCAAGTGATGGAATTCATCCGTTTTAACTTTTTTCATAAGCCCTCTAAACAGTATCATTTTTTGACATGATTAAAAGTTATGATTAACCCATCGAACGAAATGAATATTCAAAGAAAAGGAAGGGATTGAAAATGACAAATTACATCCTCGAGGAAAAAGACAGCTTTATCGTTTTAGGAATTGGAACTGAGCTTCAGAGCGACTACACCGACTATGCGGGCATTAACAAGGAGAAGGCCGACTTTTGGGAAGCCGTGAAGCAAGACGGAAGGTTGGACACATTAAAGGGCATCGCCGCAAATGACTACATTTTTGCCGTAAACGAAGCGGTTAACAACAAGATGATGTTCTACGCCGGCGTCATGACAGAGGAATCGGTGCCCGAAGCAACCCGCGTTATCCAATTTCCTAAAGGGGATTACCTCGTTGTAAAAGGGGAGGGGCAGTCGGCTGATGAGTTGAGTCAATTGCTTGCTGGTATCGCCTTTGGTCAAGTATTGCCGGAAGCCAAGAATTTCGCTTATGTCGGCGGGCCGAATGCCATGGTGGATATGGGACAGCGAAACGGCCAAATATTAGGCGAAATGTGGATTCCTGTTGTTCGGAAATAAAGAGCCGCGAATGCTTTCGAGCGAGCTTTGCCCATAGTAGAAGGAAAGCTCGCAAAACTATTAGGAGGGATGATCGTGTCCAATATCGTTGATTTTAAACATGTATCTTCAACTGGTTTAGAGTCTTCGCCCATAGCAGAAGCGCTTGCTGGTTTACGAGCGAATGAAGCCCGTTACTTTATGAACAAGTATAAGCATGCATTTACGGTTGTACCGGCTAGCGAGAGCCAGGAGACCCTGGATTATGTGAACCGAATATTGAAAGAAGAGCGTGATCTTGAGTTTGCGGCCAAACCATTGGAAACGTCACGTTTTCAAGTGGAAAACATTCAATTTGCCTATGTTTTTTACGAGAATGGTCTCGGGTTAAACGTAATGTATACCGTGGATGACCCTAAGAAGCGAGCCGTTGGTTTTAAGCTTTCGGAGGGGATGGAGGTGCCCGAAGAGTTAGAAGGGAAGTTCAAGTTCGCTAGGCAGAAGTCGAAACTTGCAGGAACGATTCGAGGCTCGTTTTTTGTGATCAAGAGAGATTATTATGAAGAGGTGGAAACCAATGAATAAGGTGATCGGTGTAGAAACAAGCATGAAAATAAATACCCGCCCTCTAGGGAAAACGGTTGCTTATTGGTCAGTCACAGGACTGCTTGCAGCAGCTATTATGTTAAGCGGCATCGGACAGTTGATGCAATTTGGGGGAAACCTTGAATTGGTGACGAATCTGGGCTATCCACTATATGTATTGACCATTCTCGGAATTTGGAAAGTGCTTGGTGCCATCGCTCTCCTCGTGCCAGGTTTACCTCGACTTAAAGAATGGGTTCACGCCGGCATCTTCTTTTTAATGACGGGTGCGGCATTATCTCATGCATTTGCTAACGACTATGGGGATTACGGGTTTAATCTTATCCTACCGCTTTCTTATGCGGCACTTAATATCGTCTCGTGGGCGCTACGGCCACCGAAGAACCGCTTATCTTAAGAACAGGGCGAAATCACGGCTATCTGAACGGGGTTATTGCACAAATACGACGGGGTGGACTTCACATCAAGCGATCTGGGGAGGTCCACCCCGCTTATATCATCATAGATGCGTCAGGTTAAGGAGCGGGGGAGGAGACGATACCGATTGCAACGATCGATTGTTTTCTCCGAGCTCCAGCACCGCTACAACCCGCTCCTCCGGCTGAATGCCGAACGCTTTGCACTGATCCTGGTCATAAATCCATTCCGGTATCGATCGGCGTGCGTTCCACGGCCTGGATTTTACCAATAGTTGTACGTTCTGGATCAAACAGCAAATCGCCGCATAATCCTCCTCCTGCTTGTGGGGATCCTCTTCATGCTCTGCTATAATCAAGAGAAAAGCCGATGATGTATATCCTTCCGAATTCGAGAGCTTTGCGGCCGCTTCGCTGCCCGTCACATAGATGAAGCGCCACGGTTCTCTTAGTCCGTCATTCGGGGCCCAGACAGCGTCATTCAGCACTTCCAGAATGCTTTGCGCTGAAATTCGGCCGCGTTCCGACCGAAGTCCATCCGCTTCTCGGCCTTCGCCGACGGCGGTCCATTTCTGCTCGGCCTGCGTTCTTCTTCGGGCTCTCGGCGCTTTATCGAAATATCCAATGTGCAAAATCCCGGCAAACCTTTCACCTTCCTGCAAACCGATTTCCGCAAGAAATGACTCGCTTTGAAACATGGGGTCCGTGTCCCACAGCGCGCCCAATCCACGTTCCCAGCCAAGCAGCTGAAAATTTTGCATCACACTGCAAACTGCAGCGAAGTTTTCGTCGCTCTGCCGCCGATCGGAGGCCGATTCCGCGATGAAAATCAGGTGAGCGGGAATTTCCGTTACTCGTTTAATGAAAAAATCAATCATTTTTGGGGGCATGAGCTTAACGAATCGGTTTTCCTTCATCTTGGTCATCATGCTCTCCACCAATCTTTGACGGGACTCCGGCGTGCCAGCGATAAGACAGCGCCAGCGGGGCGTACCTTTGTCTTCGTACAGGTTGACCGCATCGTTCAACAAGGATACGACCAGTTCGGGAGGTACCGGCGTTGTGTTGAATCTCCGGATGGTTCTGCGTTCTCTTATCGTTTGGGGAATATTCAATTTGATTCCTCCTTATATAATATAGTTTACTGGTAAACAAAAATAATAAAAAAATTTACTTATCTCTCGCTGATATACCGGGCCATTCCTTGAAAAAACTTCAACAGCGTCTGCAGCTCGCTTTCGGAGTAATCGTCCAAAAATCGCATAAAGCGCTGCTCCTCTGCTTCGTGCATAGTCCGATGCAATTCGAACAGCTGCTTACCTTGGGGCGTTAGACGAAAATAGACTTCTTTGCGATTGTCGTTAAGCTGGGTTCGATGAATAAGGTCAAGCGCAAGCAGTTTCTTGCTGATTTTGGTAATGCTCGCCTTCGACAAATTTAATTTTTCGGCAATCGCGGAATGATTGATCGGTTCATGTTGGCCGATGCAATCCAGGACATGGATGGTCGATAAATTTCCAGGTACGCCTTTCAGTTGATGAAGCTGGACCATCTCTTGGATTTCTTTAAGTTCCAGTTCCATTCGCTGTTCATGCAAATGAGAGAAGTGAAGCAGCTGTTCATAAATGATTGACTTGATGCGATCAGGGTAATCCATAGTTCCGGTCTCACACTCCATATTGTTTACTTGGAAATTAAAATATCACAGTTTGTCGGATTCAGCAAGTGCGCATGCTTCTTGCATGTGATGTCCGACAATCAGCTACTGAGTATTTTGAGCGCAGGGAACAAGCGAAGTGTGTTATTGACGATCTGAATGCAAGAGTTGGAAGAAACGCATTGTGCAATAGCGCCGCTCACTGTAATATACAGGTGATAAGATCGTTAAGGGCCCGTTAGCCGCGATTGTCAACATCCATCCGTTGCTGCTGGCCTGAGGCTTTTTCATTTGCGGCCGCGAAAATGGCGATGAGCGACGGTATGATCGAAGTGCTGGAAGCGCTGGATTTGCTTCCCCGAAGCAAAGGGGCAAAGGAGAGGATGGCATGAAAAAACATATTAAAGGCATGGCGCACCGGGGGTATCCAAGTAAATACCCTGAAAATACGTTAATCTCTTTTCAAGCAGCTTGCGATTTGAATTTCACTCACCTGGAGTTAGATGTTCAATTAAGCAAGGATGGCGTTCCGGTGGTCATCCATGATACTTCTGTCGACCGTATGACTGACAACGGAGCGGGGCAAGTGAAGGACTTGACGCTGGCCGAACTGAAGCAGCTAACGATTGACGGGACGGAGCGCATTCCAACCTTCGAAGAAGCGCTCGATTTATTAAAGGACCGGATCATCATTGATATTGAATTGAAGCAGATGGGCGATCTATACCCGGGGATGGAACAGCTTGTGCTCGATATGGTCAAGAAAAAAGGAATGCAGGGGCAGGTCTTCATCACATCTTTCGACCACTATTCCCTCGAAAGAGTAAGACAGCTTGACGATACAATCGGCCTTGGCCTGATCAACATTGGGGCTTCGCCGGCATTTTTTCCATTTGCCAAAGAGATCCATTGCGGCTACATGTCGATCGAACATCAACATATTACGGAGCCTTTCATCCATCGCTGTGCAGAAGAAGGCATTCAGCTCATCTCATGGACAGTTAATCAAGAAAGCGACATGAAATTGGCAGCTCAATATCCTTCCTTGCTTATCTGCACGAACGAGCTGGAACTCTGGGCGAAGGTATCCGGCCAGAACGGGTAGTCCTGGGGTATGGCCGTGGACCGATACAACATATATGCTTAAAAGTCGCACAGTTGCGGCTTTTTTTATTTTACGCAAATGAGGACGATTTCGAACTTTCCATACAGGTCCTGTCGAATTTTAGAGAGCAGGCTTGGGTTCGCGGATGCTCCGAATGGCCTCCATTAACAATAAAGCTGCCTTGCCAAGGACGTTTTTGTCTTTATAAGCGATGCCTATCGCAATGACAGGATTCAAATCGGCTATAGGTCGTATAACCAAGGAGCCTTCCTGTTCCAGACCGCTGTATATCGGAACAATCCCGATACCGAGCTCGGCCTTGACCATTTGTTGAATGACAAAAAAGCTTCCAACCTCCATACAAGAAAACAGGTTTTCCCCAGCCCCATAAATCGCCGTTTCCCAAAGCTCCCGATAGATACAAGTCGGTTCTTTGACTAGAATGGTATGCCCCGCGAGGTCGCTTGCCGTGATGCTATCTCGATCGGCTAACGGGTGACTCATGTTTAACATGACGCCTAATCTTTCTTCAAACAGCGGCTCAAACTCCAGCATGAGCTTCGAGGGTGGAGCCGAGCAAACACCAAAATCGAGTTCGCCGGCCCGAACCCTCTCCGCAATGGATCTGCTGCCGCTTACTTCCATGGTTAACTGCACTTTCGGTCTAATCTTGCAAAAGCGGGCTATCACGGCCGCTAGCTGCTGGCTTGCGACAGGCTCGATAGAGGAAAAACGCACTGAGCCGTTATCTCCCGTTGCAATATCCGAGACGGTCTGCCTCATGGCTCCGATCGATTTCAGTAAAGCCGAGGCCTCATGATAGAGCCATCGACCGGCTTCGGTCACAATCACGCGTTTTCCGTCGCGCACGAACAAAGAAACGCCAAGATCAGCTTCGAGACGCTGAATCTGAAGGGTTACCGTAGAAGGAGCATATTGGAGTTCCTCGGCGGCTTTCAAAAAATGTCCAAGACGCACGCAAGCCTCAAAGGTCTTTAAAGCTCGAAGATCCATCATTTCCATCACCTTTGTTTAAGATATCTGAAACAATTGTTCATATTATTCAATTTTACAAAACATTGCTGGAATTTTACAATAGGTTCACCGGTATTCTGGTGAAAAGATATTACAGAAGGGGGATTTACGATGTCTAATTTGGTCATTACTCGCGGCAATCCGGCGCTTTCTCACTGTGCCTTTACGTTTGATGACGGACCGATGCGGGTTCCTGTTGACGCATGGCTGGATGCTTTGGAGCAGGGAGGCGCGTGCGGGACGTTTTTTTTAACGGGCGAGTGGTTTGATCGGTATCCGGCGAAAGCAAGAGAAATGATAGCCAGGGGCCATGAGCTTACCACGCATACCTACCATCACCGCAGAATGGCAGATGTGACCAAAGCCGTATTCTTGGAAGAGTTGAAATGGGCTGAGCTTGCTTATCAAGAAGCAACGGGAAGGCCGGTTCCGACTTTCATGCGGTTTCCTTACGCCTCTTATCGGGAAGAAAATTTGGAATGGCTTCGGGAGTGGAACTATCTGGTCATCGAGGGGGAGGATACCGTCGACTGGTCGGGACCGCCAAGCGCGCAGCTTGTGGAGCGGGTGATACCTAAGCTGGATAATGGGACGATTTTGATGTTTCATGCCAATGAAATCGCCAAAGAAACGCCGCAGGCCGTAAAATCGCTTGTACACCATGCTCATGCCAAAGGTCTTGATATGATCACCGTATCCGATCTCCTTCGTGCCAATGGCATCAGGGCAGGCGAACGCAGCTGGCAAGTCCGCTTCAAACCGACTCTCCCGAACTCTTACCAAAGTGAGCAGTGGAAGAGCGTCGCTGACGAGGATGAATTGCGGAAGCTGGCTGCCGATTCACTTGAATGGGGGAACCCGAAAGCTCCGACGGGGTCAGGAGCTTTCGGCAAATGGCTGCAAGCGCTCTCCATACATTCTCCGTCGGATGGTGAAACGCGTTTTGTCGCACGCAGCTTTGCCGGACAGCACTGGGCATACGTGCGTGCTTCGATCCGGGGCGGCACGCTGATACTGGAGGACTTCGCTACGAAGGAAGCCCATGCGGATGCTATAGTCTATATCCTGCAATGGGCGGCTCACGAGGCATCAGCCTTGGGCTGCGAATGGATCACCAGCACACAGGACATGCGCCGGATTCACAAGCTGTGCGAACAGATGGGCATCGAAGCCGAGATTGTAATGCAGGAAGGGTAGCGGTTCATGGTTCGTCTTATTATTTTGGGGGAAGATGGGGGATATGGGTACTAAATCGGCATGGAATTGGATTACGCTATGGGCATCGTTATTATTTGTCGTGATACTCGGTTTTTCCCGGCTCTCCTACGGCATGTTTTTGCCCGGGATCCAGAGGGTCATCGGGGGGAGCTATGGACAGTTGGGTATACTCGGCACCGTCAACTTTATCGGTTATTTAATCGGGACGTTGTGTCTTTCCCCATTGATCTCGCGGTTTCCAGACCACAAGCATATCATGAATCGGATGACGTGCTTATTGCTTGGATTAACTTTGATCGGCTCGGCATTTAGTGACCATTTTACCCAGCTTGGGCTTTGGCGGTTCGCCATCGGATTGTTATCTGCCTTCGCGACCGTGTTAGTTCTGTCCATTGCCATGGATGCCGTTCGACCGGCGGAACGAGGCGTTGCATCGGGTCTTATATGGCTGGGCGGTTCTGCCGGCATTCTAGTGACGGGTTTGTTCGCCCCCTTTATCATTGATCCTTCACACCTGCAGGGATGGCGTTATGCTTGGGTAATCATGGGCGTATTCGGTGTAATTGCCGCGCTCGGCTTCGAGTTCGTTGTTACCAGAGAGAGGGGAGTCGTAAAAATACCGGCGCCGACCGAATCGAAGCCATGGGACCAAGAAAGCAATCATGTGTATCGTCTATTGTTGAACCCCAATAAGCTCTTGTTCCTAATCGCTTCTTATTTCTTCTTCGGCTGGGGATACATCATCTATTTCACGTATTTGATTCCCTATCTGGTGAACCAAGGCATTCCATCCCTCTATGCCGGGCTGATATGGTCCGGTATCGGATTCGCGGGTTTGTTTAACGGATGGATCGGAGGCAAAGCCATTGACCGATGGCCGAGCGGGTATACGCTGGCGTCGGGACTAACCTTAGGTACGATCGGTGCGTGTGGGGTAATCACTAATAATATGTTCTTTACTGTACTTGGAGCCACCACGATTGGGTTGGTTTCCTTTATTACCCCTCCGCTGATGACAACCGCGCTTCTTCGTCGTCATGTCCCTCACCACGCGTATGCGCCAAGCCTCAGCATAGCCACTGCTTTTTTTGCCTCTGGACAGATCATCGGTCCCATCGTTGGAGGTTTGATCGTCGAACAATACGGCTTGCCATTCGGCGTGGCATCCAGCGCCATCTTTATGGCGATTGCCGCTGCGTTGGCTGTATTGTATGGACAACAGCAACGAAAACTTGAGATTCGAGATTTGCCTATCCGTAGTTGATGTTGAAGCTTCATATTGAGGCAGCTGGTCAAATGATCGGCTGCCGTTTTCATTGTGGCAACGGCTTTTATTTTTCCTAATGCGTTGGTAAACTATCAGAATGAAGATGGGGTCATAAATTTAATCATAACGTTAGGATGATCTTTTTGGATATGAAATTCTTGTTAGTGGAAGATGATAAAACGATTGCGTCCGGCCTGGAATATTCGCTGCAGCAAGAGCGCTATTCCACCGTTATTTGCCATGATGTCGCATCTGCAAAACAGGTGCTCGCCGAAGACATCGATCAGTTCGCTTTATGTCTGTTCGATTTACAGCTTCCGGACGGAAGCGGCTATGAATTGTGCAAGATGGTGAAGGAGCGGCGTGACATTCCGGTCATCTTCTTAACCGTGATCGATGATGAGGTTAATGTCGTGATGGGGCTTGATATGGGAGCCGATGATTATATTACCAAGCCTTTTCGGGTTCGCGAACTTCTTTCGCGGATCAAGTCCGTCTTGCGGAGATACCAAAAGCCGTCCCAAGTTAACAGCATCATGGATATCGATGATATCCGCATCAATACGCTGGAAGGGAAAGTGTTCAAGAACGGTGCCGAGATAGCGTTGACCGCTTTGGAATATCGCTTATTGCTCATCTTTGGCAACCATATCGGGCAGGTTCTCTCAAGAAATCAGCTATTAGAGCAAATTTGGGATGTGGCCGGCGATTTCGTGAACGACAATACGTTAACCGTTTATATCAAAAGACTGCGGGAAAAGCTGGAAGATGATCCTGGACATCCGACATTGATCAAAACCGTGCGCGGACTGGGATATAAGGTTGGTGATTAGATGCTGCGCAATCGAGAAATTAAGATGTTATTGTTCGTTATGGGTTCAATCAGCCTTGCGGCGATTGTTGCAGCTCTTATGATCTCTCCTGCCGCCGCGGTGCTCGTTTTCTTCCTATCGATTTTGCTCATTGGCGGCAGCTTGTTATTTACGAAATGGAGATACCGGGAAATTGAAAAGCTGTCCGTCTATTTGCGGGAGATTAGCAGCGGCAATGATACCCTTGACGTACGGGATAATACAGAAGGCGAGCTTAGCATCCTAAAGAATGATATTTACAAAGTGACGCGCATGCTGTCGGAGCACCGGTCGCTATTGCAGCGGGACAAACTTCAATTGACGGATGCCATCTCCGATATTTCGCATCAGCTCAAAACGCCGCTCACCTCCATGACCGTCATGGCGGATCTGCTTAGCGCCCCTGACCTGCCTCCGGCCAAAAGAACGGAGTTCACCCACCATATTCGCATCCAGCTTGAACGGATCGACTGGCTTGTTTCTTCTTTATTAAAGCTATCGAAAATGGACGCGAAGACCATCCCATTCAAAAAAGATCGAATACCCATGAAAAACCTTATCCAAAAGGCATTAGAGCCGGTAATGATTCCGATGGATATTAAGGGACAGACGGTTTCCATTGCGGGGGATGACGATGTCTCTTTTGTCGGCGATTTCAATTGGACTGCCGAAGCGGTTATCAATATTTTGAAAAACGGAGTGGAGCATACGCCTGAAGGCGGTGCGATCGCCATCTCATTTTCCGAAAACGCGTTATACACGGAAATCGTCATTGCCGACAACGGAAAAGGCATTCCGAAAGAAGAGTTGCCGTATATTTTCAAACGTTTCTACAAAGGAAAGAATGCTAGCGAAGGGAGCATCGGCATAGGCCTTGCGATGGCCCAGAGCATCATTGCCAGCCAGAACGGCGTGATCGATGTGACGAGCGACAGCGAGAAGGGTACGCAGTTTCGGATTAAATTTTATAAGCAGGTGATTTAGCAGCACTCCTCTAAGTGACTGAATTGTCACCTCCATCGTCACTGAAAAGTCATTTTAGACAGATAAAATGATTTTCATCAGAAGAACGATGGAGGTAAGACAATGCAATCGAAGCAACAGCGTAAGATTATTTTTGCTATCACGATATTTTACACCCTGTTTATTCTTTATTTTTTGTTTTTCGCTTTCGGCAGAGTAGGTAAGGCAGATCCAATCATGGGGTACACCTTTATTTTTTTACCGGACGATTTTTTTAGGCTGCCAGGTCTATCCGACCTTCTACATCCGACGTTGATGGATTTTGTGGGTTTCGGGAACGTCGTCGCTTTCATTCCTTTTGGCATTTTGATTCCGTTGTTATATCGAACCAACTTTGTTCGCTTCATGACTTTGTTCGTCCTGTCCATTCTTATGCTGGAGACGATTCAGGCGCTTACTTTCCTCGGCAGCTTCGACATGAACGACGTCATACAGAATTCAACGGGCGCAGCCATCGGATTCGGGGCGTACAAACTTGGCTTTCGTACAAAAAACTACTGGAGAAATATTGCTGCTGCGGGTTTTTCCGGCATTGTCTTGATGCTCGGGGTATGGGGGATCTTCGGAATGGTTGACCAAGCGTTCACCAAAGATTTGGGACCCTTTGTGGCGATAAACGATTTAAGGGATCGTACGGGGAATCCAACAACAGGACCCAAAACGGCCAGTTTTGAGATTGGCGGTCAAGAAGTGGAACCCCAATATAATGTGTACAGCCTCGAAGGCAAGAACAAGGAAACGTACAGGTACACGCTAGGCAATAAGAAGGAGGTGTACCTCTTCTTGAATTATGGAATTCCCGATCAGGAGGATTCCCGGGGCATCATTAGGATTACCGCCGATGGACATGAGTTCCTGACTGTATCTGTAGAAGCCGGTCGTCATGAGCCGGATATGAGTTCCATTTATCTCCCTCAGGCCAATGAGCTTACGATAACCATTGAGGGAAATGTAACCCTGTGGGATGTTGGGTATAAAGAGATGGTCTATAGCTGGAATTGAGCATGAAGGAGCGCTCATGCTTCCGAAGTGAGTTTTGTACGAAGTCGATTCAAGAAGTAACGCCCACAAAACTTTTAGGAGATATGGCAATGGAAATTTTAAAAATCGAGCATCTGTCTAAAATATACGGCACAGGCGAATCGGCGGTAAAGGCGCTTGACGATATTTCGTTTTCGGTTCAAAAAGGCGAATTCGTCGCGATTATCGGTCCGTCCGGATCGGGGAAATCGACCCTTCTTCATCTGCTGGGAGGCGTCGATCGACCGACAAGCGGCAAGGTTTTCGTTGAAAATTCGAACATCTATGCATTGGACGAAACGCGACTGGCCATCTTCCGTCGGCGACAAATCGGACTGATCTACCAGTTTTTCAATCTGATTCCCACCTTAACGGTGAAAGAGAACATGACGCTTCCGCTCTTGCTTGACAACCAGCAGGAAGATAAGAAGCAGTTCGATGGACTCGTAAAGACCCTAAATTTGGAGCATCGTTTAAACCACCTGCCGAATCAGTTATCCGGCGGACAGCAGCAGCGGGTTTCGATCGGCAGAGCGATCATCAGTAACCCTGCCATCATGCTGGCAGACGAGCCTACCGGGAATTTGGACAGCAAAAATAGCAGCGAGATCGTCGATTTGTTGAAAATGTTGAATAAAACCTATCATCAGACGCTGATTGTCATCACTCACGACGAACGAATCGCTTTGCAGGCCGACAGGATCATTTCAATTGTAGACGGGAAGATTGCCAAAGACGAGGTGATCCGTCGATGAATATTGTCTACAAACTTGCCATCCGGAATATAAAGCAAAACAAGAGACGAACACTCGTAACCATCATCGGCGTCATCATTTCGGTTGCCATGGTGACCGCTGTCGCTACGCTTGTGTTCTCCTTCTCGGATTTAATGATCAGGCAAACCATCGCGGATAGCGGGGAGTGGCATGTCCAATATCAAGATGTTACCAAAGAACAGCTTGCGGCGATACAAGCCGATGAGGCAACTAAAACCGTTGCGATTACAAGGGATCTTGGCTTCGCTCCTTTAGAAGGGGGACAAAATCCCAACAAACCATACTTGTTCATTAAGGAGTATGATGCGCAAGGTTTCACGCAATTTCAGGTTGAACTAAGCAAGGGGCGTCTACCCCGTACGGACAAGGAAGTCGTTATCTCCGAGCCCGTTGCAACGAACGCCAAAGTGAAGTACGAAATCGGCGATCGTCTAACCCTTCGCATCGGCGAACGGTTCGAACAAGGGGGCGATCATCCTTTGGACCAGACCGAACCGCTGCGTAGGGAAGACGGCACATTGACGGAATCGTTGCAGCATATCGAGACAAGGGATTATACGGTGGTCGGCTACATCAAGCGTCCCGAATGGGAAACGGCTTGGGCGCCGGGTTATACGATTATCAGCTATGTCGATGATAATATGATCGGGTCAAACGATCACGTGAATGCGGCGGTGGTCTTGCAGAAAATCAAACCGTCCTTGTTCGCGCATGCGGAAAATGTGGCAAAGAGAAACGACATCGAATCGGTCCAATACAATAACGACTTGCTGCATTATTACGGCTTATCCAAAAACGAAGAATCGTACAGCACGATGTACTCTTTATCGGCGATCCTGATGGCGGTCATTATGATCGGCTCGGTTTCGCTCATCTATAATGCGTTTGCGATATCCGTCTCGGAACGTTCCGGTCATTTAGGGATGCTCGCGAGCGTCGGGGCTACGAAAAGGCAGAAGCGAAATTCCGTGCTTTTTGAAGGTGTCATTATTGGCTTGATCAGCATTCCGATTGGCATTCTATGCGGTCTTGCCGGGATCGGAATCACCTTTTGGTTCATGAACCCGATGATTGAAGGGGCATTATGGAGCAGTGAAAAGCTGACGGTCATCGTCACGCCGTTATCACTCTTGATTGCCTGTGTTGTTTCGATGCTGACGATTTTCATCTCGACGTATCTTCCGGCGATCAAAGCATCCAAGGTTTCCGCTTTGGACGCGATTCGCCAAACGACCGACGTTAAGCTTACGGCGAAAGCCGTGAAAACGTCGAGGTTCATTCGCAAGCTCTTCGGCATCGAAGCGGAAATCGGATTGAAAAACTTAAAAAGAAACAAACGGAGATATCATGCCATTGTATTTTCGCTTGTCATCAGCATCGTTTTGTTTTTGACGGTATCGTTTTTTACCGCCGGCATGAAACAATCCCTGGAACTGTCGCAGGAAGGCGTCAATTATGATATTGAAGTGTCGTACAGCACTGGAAAAAGAATAGACGACCGGTTGCTGCAATCGATTGTATCCTTAGATGGTATAACGGAATACAACCTGATTCAAGAGTTCTATAAGCAGGCTTGGGTCGATGAAGCGTACATCGCCGATGAATTGCAAGAGATGGTTAAGAAGGATAAGGGTTTACTGCAGGACGGAAAATACCCTTACGAGATTAAGATCCATGCATTAGACGATTCGAGTCTGCAAGCCTATGCCAATGCCGTCGGTGCAAATTACGAACAGCTTAGGGATCCGGATCATCCTGCCGCGATCGTGATGGATACGATCCGCTACCAAGATATGGATGCGGGGAAATATGTCCAGACGAAGGCCGTGTATACGAATGTCGGTCAAAATTTCGAACTAACGAATAGCTATAAAGATAATGCGGAAGAAACGAAGGTAAGCCGGGTGACCGTTGCCGCGCTGACGGATCAAGCGCCGATGGGGATGAGCGGGGCAGGCGTGGGCGGGTTAAATATGATCGTGTCGGAACGCATCATGGATCAATTGGCAGACGACGAGGAGCCGGCTAACCTTCAGACATACCTCTATTTGAAAAGTACGGAGCCGATGAGAACACAGCAGGAAATCGAAGAGATGTTTGAGACCAATCTGAATGTCTACAATGTACATCAATCCAGAAAAAGCGAAGAACAACAGATTCTATTGACGGCCGTCTTTTCTTACGGTTTTATCGTATTAATCTCCGCGATTTCCATTGCGAATATTTTTAATACCATCTCAACGGGCTTATCCCTTCGTAAGCGAGAAATTGCGATGTTAAAATCCGTTGGCATGACGCCAAAGGGCTTTGCGAAAATGATGAACTATGAAAGTATTTTTTATGGAGTCAAGTCGCTGCTGTTCGGGCTTCCCGTCAGTGTCGCCGTAATGATTCTGATTTATAGGTCATTTGCGAACAGATTCAGCTACGGATTCACCGTTCCCTGGCTGAGTGTGCTGTCAGTTGTCGTCGCGGTATTTGTTATTGTCGTTTCTGCGATTATTTTTTCCAGCAGGAAATTAAAAAAGGAAAACATTATTGATGCGTTAAAGCAGGAGAATATATAGGCAGATCGAAATTGACTATTAGGAAAGCCGCATAAGCTGCGGCTTTTTTGCTTGAAGCATAGAAGTTCTCGTAATAACTCTCACCGTATTTCCTTCGTGTGTTAGACTAACCTTATACCATTTGTTAGGAGTCTGTGTGAAGATGAAGACATTCACGATTGAGACGATTCGCGGCGCCGGATACCGAGTGAGAACATGAGGATGCGCACCTCGTTAATGAGCAAATACCTGGCTCTGATGATGACCGCATTGCTGTTATGGCCGGTTATTCCAGCGATGTTTTATTTACCGGGTTACCTATTCAGCGAGCATTCGATGTATCGTCCGGAAGAGATCACTCGTAGGTGGCAAGAGGAGGCCATCAAGCTGAATGGTGCAGGAAGTGCCGCGATTTATGCCAAACTAGGCGCGTTGAGCAAGGAATATCCGGAGGCGGAGATGTTCTGGGTCGACTCGTCGGGTAGAACGAATGCGATCAAGGTCACCTCGAACGATATCCCGGCGCAATGGAATTATGAGGATATGCTCTCGCTTCAAACCCTGGATAGCAGCCAGGAAGCGTTTACCTTGACGGCTCTCATCGGAAACGATCCAAAACAAGGCTTTATGGTGATGAGTCTTCCCGAATCTTATATTATATCTGCGGAAATGTCGTTTCCAGAAAACATGCCGTTAGCCATTATGTTCTTCACCGTCTGTCTATGCTTCTTGGTACTGTCATTTCTGTTCTTCGTGAATCTTCGAAAAAGATTGATTAAACTTCGATCAGCGATGAACTTAAGCGGGAAGACCGGCTTCCCGAATGAAGTCGTTATTAGCAAGGAAGACGAGATTGGAGAGCTGGAAGGCGCCTTTAACCGGATGGTCTGCGAGCTTAAAGAAAGTCAGCAGCGGGAGCGGGAGGAGGAGGAACTGCGTAAGCAATTCATTTCGAATATTTCCCACGATCTCCGGACTCCGTTAACTGTCATTCGGCAGCATGTTCATTCCGTTCGAAGTAATCCTGCTGCTTCCCAGGAACAGACGTCGCTTTCTATCATTGATCACAAGCTGGATGAAGTCGACAAGTTGATGGATAACCTGCTGTCATACTCACTGCTATCGGCGGGTAAGTATCCCATTAACATCCAATCGATCGATATCACTGAAGAAGTTCGTAACCGCGTGGCCGAATGGTATCCGATCTTCGAGGCAAAGGACTTTGATGTTGTTGTCGAGCTGCCTGATTGCCCGATCCTATGGAATGTAGACCCCATGTGGCTTCATCGGATCATTGACAATGTGTTCCAGAACGTGGTGCGTCATGCTGGAGTTGGCCGATACATCGGCATTCAAATCACGGATTATCCCAATCAGGCTATTATCGTACAAGACAAGGGTCCCGGCACTTGTAACGAGTCTCCTGAAAAAGGAGCTGGAATTGGATTGTCCATTGTATCCATGATGACCAGGGAGATGGGTTTGCAATGGGAGTTGAAGTCCGAAGCAAACGGAAGCTCGTTTTATCTTTGGAAGGATAGCGGCGGCAACATTTAGATTACGATTGCATGCAGTTTCTTTTTTTGATCAATTACCTCGCGTAAGGCTACTTATGCAGAAATTTAACCCATTTTTAAACTTAAGGTCGCTTTACTTTTCGAATCAGAAGATAGAATGGGATATGCAAGCAGCGTTATTTAAGGAGGTAAGTAATCCAACATGAGGTATGATAACATGGCAATGTCGAAAGAGCTGCAGGCGCCGTTATGGATGAAAATGCGTCGTATATGCGGCTATGGAGCAGCCATATCGGTGTTGCCGTATCTGTTGATCAAAATCGTTTGGACTTTAGGTTTCTTCATTCCGACCGAACAAATGGGCGATGTTAGCTGGCGTGCGATCAACGCAGCTACCGTAGTGCTCGCAATGATCGGAATCCTGCTGGCGCTGGCGTTCAGCATGCCATGGGGCGAACGTCTTCCTGCTTGGCTGGTTGCCATCCCCATTTGGATGGGTACGGGTCTGCTGGTTCCTATGCTGCTCTTGGCACCGGTACTAGGACCGGCAGCCATGACTCGGGATAAGGAGGCAGGCGCGGCCGATGTTTGGGTTTATGAACAGTTGTTCGTCATGATATCGCTGGTCGGTGTCGGCATTTGTCTGCCTCTCGCCCTAGCAGGTTACGCCAGAACACGCTGGCCGGAGGCCTTCGGCACATTCATTGATTATCGTGATTTACCCGGGAACACTTTGAAGCTGCAGCAAACATTGGCCAAGTTTGTTGGAGTTGGCTGTATTCTACTCGGCACCATTAAGGTGTTTTGGGCTGCGGGAGGGACCTTCGGCATTGACCCGGCAAGAGTGGATGAACGCGATGTGTGGTGGCATCTGCTGACGTTTAGTACCGGAGCATGGTCTATCGTTGGAGCGTGGGGAGCTCGGGTTCTAACTTCGGATAACGGATCGCGAAGGTTTCTCCCCCCGATGGCAACGGTGTGGATTTCGTCGGGAATGTTATTCTCGTACAATCTCTTTTCCGCCATACGCACGGACTCCCAATTTTCGCCGGAGTACGCGTTGCTGCGGGTGTTGACCACGGAAGCGGGGATTATTTTGGGGATCATCATGGTAATGATCATTCTTCTTGTGCTGCACGATCGACGGCGAGTCTGGTAAATTACCCGTACCGCTGGTTTTTGTCAAACGACAAGAGGCATGAATACACTGAAAAGCCGCATGGTATGCGGCTTTTTTGTTTGAAGCATTTAAAGTTCCTAAACTCCATTACGGCATGTTACGTTATTTTTTTCAGCTTTTTATAGGTTAAAGGTGTCATGTTCATTGATTTTCTGAATTGATTGATGAAATAGCTGGTGCTGTTAAATCCTACCTGATAGGCAACGTCCGTGACGTTATTTTCGGGCTGCTGCAATAAAATCAGGCTTTTTTGAATACGGTATTCCATCACATAATTCAAAGGCGATTTCTTTAGAAGTCGTTTGAAGTATCGGCAGCATTCGGACCGACTCAATTGCCCCGCCTTTGCGATATCCTCTAATATGATTTTTTCAGCATAATGGTGATGAATCCAATTCAGCATTTGCTTCATTCTATGGTTCTTCAGCATATCTGCTTCTTTGTATTCCAATGGAAAACCGTTAACAACCAAATTTCTCCATATGTGAGTTAACTGTATCGTAAGGTCTATTTCATATAAAGCTGGACGTTGATGGATCAGTCGGTCCATTTCCAATATCGCATCCAGGATGTTTTTTGCCCAATGTTCCCTTGGGGGCAGGATGATATAAGATAAGTTCGTCGCTTCGATATAAGGATATACATACGTTCGAAAGAGCTCTTGTGAGAGAACAAAACTAGGCAAAACATTTAAACAAATATAGTGACAACCTGAGTCGTTATCATCTTCTGCCAGGTGCAGGGAGCCGCTATTAATAAAAATTCCGTCACCTTCGCGCATCGTCACTTTTTCTTCTTGGATCTGAAAGATGGCTTGTCCCTTCATGATCCGAACAAATTGAAATTCTTCATGCCAGTGCAAGGGGATATATCCATTGATGTTTTGACGAATGATTGTGCGATAACATGCCATTGGCAAGACTGTGGTTCGATGTTCGGTCAGCTCTTTAAAATTTTGGTCGACTTTGAAGTTTTTTGTTTGCATCCATATGACATCAATCTCAATATACTTATATTTTATGATCTGATTCTCGTATCTTATTATACATTTTCTCTTTATTATAGTCTGTAAACGATACTATTTTATAACTTTGATGGAGAGTTGACATATGGATAAAGGAAAAGGATTATTTTTCATCATGACAGGGGCAATATTTTGGGGAATCGGAGGGACGGTTGCAAAAAAGCTATTCCAGCAATACGGCATCGATATGGGTTGGTTCGTTACGATCCGACTACTTATCGCAGGATTACTGCTCCTATGCGTTCACATTTTTAAAAAAGGACCTGCCGACATTTTTGGGATCTGGAAGAATAAAAGGTTCTCGTTACAGCTCGTTATTTTTGGATTAGTTGGTATGCTAGGGGTTCAATATACGTATATGGCTTCAATAGAAAAGGGAAACGCTGCAGTAGCTACTTTATTGCAATATTTAGCTCCTGTAATGATTATTATATACTTGTTTGTCCGTAAGCAATCTGCCCCAACGAGAAAAGATATGTATACCGTTTCGCTCGCATTACTGGGTAGTTTTTTCTTGCTGACCAATGGTTCGCTGTCTCAATTATCCGTACCCTCAGACGCTGTGCTTTGGGGAATATTATCCGGGGCTGCCCTTGCGTTTTACACCTTGTATGCTGTTCGCTTTCTCGCGAAATACGACTCATTAGTCATTGTTGGCTGGGCGATGTTGATCGGGGGGGGTGCATTGAGTTTTATCCACCCGCCTTGGCAGATGAATATTAAAAGCTTGCCGTTCGAAGCCTGCTTATATTTGATATTCGTCATTATTTTTGGAACGATGCTGGCCTTTTGGTTTTATATCGAAAGCTTAAACCACTTATCGCCCAAAGAGTCAAGTCTTTTGGGGAGCTTAGAACCGGTGGCAGCCGTATTCACAACCGTATTCTGGTTAAAGGATTCGTTCGGATGGCTCCAATGGATTGGGATGTCCTGCATCATGGCTATGGTTCTTTTCTTAGCTTTGAATAGAGACGCTTCATCCAACAATACATGACATGCTAGAGGTAAACCTCGGATCCGGAATCTTCATAGAGGGAGGATAATGGAATTAGATCGCGAATCATGAGTATACGCAACAAAGTTTATGATTACAGGAGGCTGTGACATGTTGAAGCTATTCGAGTATAACTGGCAAGTGCGCCAAGATTGGTTTGACTGGTGCGATACCGTGAGCGAGGAAGAGTTGTTGAAACAACGCACCGGTGGCATAGGAAGCATTCTCTTCACGCTGTATCATATCGTGACCGTTGAATATGCCTGGTTGTGCGGGGATTTGCAAGGGAAAGAGCTGGATATTCCTTCGTTCGAGGATTGTGCCAGCGTCAAAGGATTAAGAGATTATTCGGCCCGAGCCCATGCGGAAATTGCACCCTTCGTCTACGACTGGAATGATAGCTTGGAAGATCGCATCATGGTTGACACGAACCAGGACGGGGAACAGGAAAGATTTACATTCGGCGAAGTGATGCGTCACGTGATCGCCCATGAAATTCATCATATCGGTCAATTGTCTATCTGGTCGCGAGAAATCGGAAAGCAGCCGGTTACTGCAAACTTGATTCATAGAGGGTTATTCGATATTAAATGCTGATGCATTCTATTGAACGATTAACATGCCAGGGTCAGCATATGGACGAGGTCACAGCTATGCAATCGGCAAAGATGCCGAACTGCTTATCCCCAACGAATGGCGTAAAGAGCAAAAATCCTTCAGTTCTAGTATGGAACCGAAGGATTCATTTTTTGTTCTTACTCCATCTACTTGATATCGAGCCATATCCTATTGGGTTTAGCGGTTTTTTTGTCACATGCTTTTAGCTTACACAGTGGTTGTCAAAGCTTCTCCGTTCCGAGTACGAAATCGAATATTACTGTAAAAAATTCCGCCCAGAATGATGATCACGCCAATCCACTGAGACCAGCTTATGGTTTCTCCCAGGACTAAAGAGGACATGGCAATGACAACCGGCAATTCGGATGACGTAAGAATGGTCCCCAATCCCGAACCGACATGCGGCATTCCAATCGAATACAGAAGAGGGGGGAGGACGCCGCCGAATATGCCCAGTGCCAATCCGTAAGGAATGATCCCCACGAATACATCCAAGTCGAATAAAAACGTTGGCGGAAAAACGATAAATACGGTCAATACGCCTCCCGTGGAAAGTAGGGCGCTTTTTAAAATGGGAGGGGTTTCCTTTTCAACCGACCCACTCAAAAATACGAATGCGGAAAAGGACGATGCCGCAAGCATTCCCCAGAGGCATCCCTGCCATGATAACACTATGGGTTCTTGGAATAGGATATTGGCTGCCAACACGGAACCAGCCAAAAGCAAGGCGATGGAAATGAGTTTCGTCTTGGTTGGCTTTTTCTTGTGGAATACCCACTCCAACAAGGCTCCGATCCAAACAAATTGGAACAAAATAACGATTGCTAGAGAGGCGCTTAAAGTTTGTAGGGCTTGATAATAAAATATGCCCGTTAACCCGAAGGGAATTCCAGAAAGGATAAGCTTTAAAGCTTGGATCCGAGTCAGTTTTTTCTTTTTGGTAAATAACACGGCAAGCCAACAGAGGACAACGCCGAAGAGATACTGTCCTCCGGTTACTGCGGACACGGTGAAACCTGCTGCATAGGCCAATTTAACGAAGGTGGACAAAACCCCATAACTGCAGCCTCCTAAAAAAACGATCAATGCATAGTGCCATAATTTCATCTAATCATTATCCTCCTTAGTTAAACGCAAAAAAGCCACACAAACGACCGTACGGCCTTTGCGTGGCGAAAATGGAGAGATAACTCTCCAGAAAAGTCCACATCATCCCAAATAGGTTTTAGGTAAGATATTAAGTTTCATTTAACAGTATAAAAGCATACTTTGATCCATGTCAATTACTATGTATAAAAATATTAGGGCTGCGCAACAGCCCCAATATAGATGTCAATCAAGATGATTCCATAAGTTGAATGTCTACAAGTATGGACTTCAAATGCTCTCTGGCTGAAGGATTCAGTGGTTGTAACGGAAGAGGGAGGCTGGGACTTGAAATCAAGTTATCCATTTCTGCTGCTGCAGATACTACGCGAAGACTACCAAATTGGCGAAATAACGTCCAAATCGGTTCGAGCTGTTTAGAAAGGCGATTGGCTTCGTCTGCAAAGCCCTCCAAAGCCAATCGAGTCATCCTCATGCATGTCTTAGGAAATAAGCCTCCCAGCACCGAGTACCAAGCTTCACAACCTGCATTCAAGCCGATGGCTGCAAACGGATCATTGCTTACTCCGATGGTTACGCTGGAAGGAATGAGCTCGCGAAGATGGCTTACTCGTGTCTTGGCTGCTTCAGGTTCAGACGGCACTCCAGGGATCTTGATTGAACGTACATTGGGGAGCTCAGCAATTCGGCCATGCAGTTCATCGCTAAAATGAAAATGCGTAGTCCCCGGATTATCATAAACGCAAAGCGGGATAGAGAGTGAGCATGTCACCTGTTTATATAAGGAGTATACTTCTTCATCCGTTAATGCTTGGTAAGAAACAGGAGCTAACAGCACCGCACTTGCTCCTGCTCTTTGTGCGTCTTCTGCCAAACGAAGCACATCAGCCGTGCGCATTGCACTTATGCTTGTCATCACGGGAATGCCCTCAGCGTAACCGACCGCAAGTTGCAAAACCCGGTAGCGTTCCTCTCGGCTCAGATAGGCATAGTTACCTGTCGAACCCAGTGCCCCGATGGAGTCTACGCCTGCTGCTGCCAATCGTTCAATTAGCTTAACAAATTCATTTTCGTTAATTCCTGTTTCATTCATTGGGGTCAGTGGAAATGCGGATAATCCATGGAACATGAAGCTACACTCCTCCAAAAGTTAACTTTCATAAATAACACAAATTATAAGAATCAACCGGACTCTATTAAAGATCCAATTTCAAAACACTCATTTAGGCCAATTTATCAAAGTAATATTGGTGTGTCAGTTTCAAATAAAAAAGTACCTTGATGGAAGTGGATATGCCGTCGGTAGACGGAACCGGAAAAATCGGAAAAGAGGGGGAAGAAAAAACTTTTTTTTGAAAAAAATTTATGTGAAAACCGGAATGGAATTACTAAATTCGGTCGATATGGACAACTCAACATCAAGATAAATAACGGACCGGAATCTCCCAGGGCCCAATAGGTCATAGCGATGCAAGAACAGATGCAGCTTGAAGATTCGATTTCTACCTATTAGGAGGCATCATTCCATAGAACGGAGATGGAAGGACAAGAATCGATAGAAGGAAGCCATCGCAAACCTTGGAGAATCAAAGATGATTTGATATCCAACATTTGAACAAATGCCGGCGAAGTTACGGCCAACATTGTAATGCCCAAAAGTAGCCAGAATGTTTCTGTCTAGACAGAAACACGCGGAAGTTAGCTATTTACAGAATCAATAACGCTGGCTAAAATGAGCTTACTGATGCATCAGTTTGGCAATAAATCCTACTTAACCTATTTGAATTATAATTTTACTTAGGAGTTAAACTTTAAAAAATGGCAAAGGTGGTTTCTATGAGAAAACAACGATATTCCGGTTTGTTATGGTTAGGGTTATTGTCGCTATTTTTGATATTGTCTGCTTGCTCCTCGGGATCTGCTAACAAGGATACGGCGGCATCGCCGCCGACAACTCCAGAAGCGAACGCATCCAGTGAGCCGGCTGAGCAAGGTACGGAGGCCCATTTGCTCGAAGAACCCTTTGCTGCAACCGATTTAAACAAGCTGCCGGACAGAGCGAAGCAGCGCAATGATGCAATTATCGTCACTCTGGTGAATCCGAGCGGGGCATTCACACCATATTTCACCCAAGTGGGTTATGACGGTAATGTAAACTCTGTTCTGTACACTCCGCTTGTCCGCGTCGATACCGATGGTTTACCGGTTCCTGGTCTCGCGGAGAAATGGGAAATTTCCGAGGATAAGCTGACGTATACGTATCATCTTCGGGAAGGGCTGAAATACAGCGATGGTTCCCCCATGACAACCGAGGACGTGGAATTTACATGGACCTTGCTTCATGATCCGTCGTATGACGGTCTCAACAGCGTGGTAGAGGCGAAGATCAAGGGAGGTCAAGCCTACAAGGACGGCAAAGCGGATTCCATTGAAGGCATTCAAATTATCGACGAGCGAACGATTTCCGTGACGCTGGAAGAGACCAACGCAACGGCGTTGACGGTGCTCGGAGGACCGATATTGTCTAAAGCCTACTACGGAAAGGATTATCAGTTCGGCAACCTGGACTATATTAAGAACCTGCACGCCAATCCGATCACGAACGGCCCTTACAAGCTGGAGAAGTTCATTCCGGGCCAAGAAGTGCGTTTTGTTGCCAATGAACACTACGCGTTAGGCAAACCGGAGACCGAATACTTCATCTACAAGACGACGGAAGGCGACACTTGGCAGTTTATCGAAACCGGAGAAGTCGACTATGGCAGCTTCTCGGCTACGACGGATAACATCGAGAAACTGAAAGCCCTTGGTTTCCTGAACCTGATTCCGTCCACGGCCAGCAACTACGGCTATAATCAATTCAATCTGGAGAGGGATCCATTGAAAGACAAGCGGGTTCGCCAAGCCTTGACGTACGGCCTGAATCGTCAGCTGATCTACGTGGATTCCAGGCAAGGGGCAGCGTCGATCGCCAACATCCCATCATCTCCGATTCTGTGGTCCTATACCGAGGAGGATATCAACCCGTATCCGTATGATCCGGAAAAAGCAAAACAACTGCTGGATGAAGCGGGCTGGACGGTCGGCGCAGACGGCATTCGGGAGAAGGAAGGGGTCAAACTTCGTATCAACTATCTGGGATCAAAGAGCCCGAATACCGATATTATCATTGCCGTCGCCAAAGAGAACTATCAAGAACTCGGGGTTGATTTCGTGCCTGAGCAATTCCCGGACTTTAACACACTCGTATCCAAGGTCAACAGCGGTGATTATGACATGGCTTCGTTCTCGACGACGATTATCAGCGATCCTTCGCAAGGGGTGGAGCGGTTCATCAAAGGCGAAACGAAGGGCTACGACAATCCGCGCATCGAAGAGCTCTACGCCCAGGGTCTTGCAACGGGCGACGTCGAAGAACGCAAAGCGATTTACCACGAAATGTTCAAAATATTGAATGACGAATTACCGATCATGTTTACCAACTATACCAAATCGGTCATCGCGATCAACGGGCGCATCGACGGTTTCGAATTGAACCCGCTGGCGGGAATCGCATACAGCTTGCCGGGATGGAATCTGCAATAAGCCAGCTGGCAGCTGGAGGGAAGATTAGACTGCTCTATCAAAGAAGACATCTCCTGCCTGAACCCATCAGGCAAGGAGATGACTAATGAAGGAGAGAACATGAGAACCTATTTGCTCCGAAGATGCTTGTACATGCTCTTGATATTAATTGGCGCATCCCTGTTAATCTTCTTCCTGTACTCCCTAACGCCAGGCGATTATGTCGATAACAACTTGAGTTTGAGCGAGGAGCGCAAGGCGGAACTAAGGGAAATCCACGGGTTGAACAAACCTGTCATCGAACGATACGTTAATTGGATGGCCAACATTTTCACAGGCGATTTCGGCTATTCTCTGGCTCAGCAGCGCTCCGTCCTCGACCTGTTTCAGGATTACATATGGAACTCCTTTGTGCTGGCGGTGGTATCCACGTTCTTCACCTGGTTCATCGCGGTAGTCGTGGGCGTTATTACGGCCTATAAGCAATATTCGCTGCTCGATACCCTGGTTATGATCGGCATCTTCGCCGCGATGTCGATTCCTTCGTTCTTCATCGGATTATTCCTGATCAAAGTATTCGCCGTCGATTTAAAGATTCTCCCGCCAGGGGGAATGATTACGACGGGGAGCCGGGCCGAGGGGTGGGACTACGTTGTCGAGGTGCTGCACCATATGCTGCTTCCGGCCGCCGTTATGATATTGCTCGGCGTCGGGTCGCTCACCCGTTATTTCCGCAGCAACATGCTGGAGGTGATCCGGCAGGATTATGTCCGCACCGCCCGTGCGAAAGGATTGAAAGAGAGAACGGTGCTGTACCGCCATGCATTGAAAAATGCGATGCTGCCCGCGATTACGTTGATCGGTTTCGAATTGCCGGGCCTTTTCGGCGGCTCCATCATCATTGAGAAGATTTTCAATTGGCCAGGCATCGGCCAGTTGTACATGCAATCCTTCACGGTGCGGGATTATCCGCTCCTTATGGGCTTTACGATGTTTTTGGCTATCTTGACGGTCGTCGGGACGCTCATATCCGACATCCTCTACCACACTTCCGATCCCCGGGTCAGGCTTTAAAGAAAGGAGGGACTACCTTGTTGATCCCAACGACGGCAAGTCAAGCCGGAAAAGCCGCCCGAAGTATGGATGTTCCAGACCCACTGTGGAAGCAATCCACTCGGCAACTTAGGAAAAATAAGCTGGCCGTAGCCGGCTTCGCCTTTATCGTGTTGATGTTTGTCGCATGCTTTATCGGTCCGTTGTTCTCGCCGTATGCGGATGGCAAAATCAATCCTGCCATGATGCACAAGCCCCCAAGCGGCAAGCATTGGCTCGGAACGGACCTGCTCGGCCGCGACGTGCTGACCCGACTCTTGCAAGCAGGCCGAATATCGCTCACGGTCGGTCTTGCGTCCATGGCGCTGTCTATGACGATCGGGACGGTTCTCGGCGTCATCTCGGGTTATTATCGTGGAGTAGTCGACCAGTTGATCATGCGAACCGCCGATTTGCTCTTCACGATTCCGGGTCTTCCAATTCTCTTTATCATGGGTGCGCTGATGTCGGATTGGAAGGTTCCGACCGACTATCGGCTGTATCTGGTCATGCTCATGCTCAGCATCATCGGATGGCCCGGCGTAGCTCGGCTCGTCCGCAGCCAAATGCTGACTTTGCGGGAACGAGAGTATATGCTGGCTGCCGACGTGCTTGGTCTCAGCGATAAACGGAAGCTGTTTCGCCATTTGCTGCCTAATGTCTTCCCGCTTCTGATTGTCATCGCCACGCTTAGCATCGGTGGAGCTATACTGTCGGAATCGGTCCTTAGCTTCTTCGGGCTGGGGGTCATGCCTCCAACGCCAACTTGGGGAAATATGATCGATGCGGCCAACAATGTCATCGATTTTGAGAAACGACCCTGGCTGTGGATTCCACCAGGCTTGGCCATTTTTTTGACGGTCATTGCCATTAACATTTTCGGCGACGGTTTGCGTGACGTACTCGACCCTAAACAGAATACAAGCAGGTGAACGGATGATGAATTCATTAATCGAGATCAATCACTTAAGCACTTATTTCGAATCCGGAGCCGGAACGGTCAAAGCGGTGGATGATATCAGCTTCCGTATCCGCGAAGGCGAAACGGTATGCGTCGTGGGCGAATCCGGCTGCGGCAAGAGTATTACGGCCATGTCGATCATGGGACTGGTAGAAGGGCCGCACGGGAAGGTGGTGAACGGCAGGATCCAATTTGGGGACAAAGATCTTCTGAAGATCAGCAAAGAAGAGATGCGCCGAATCCGGGGCAACGACATCTCGATCATTTTCCAAGAACCGATGTCCTCCCTGAACCCGGTCATTACCATCGGCAAGCAAATCATGGAGCCGCTCATGCTACATCGGCGAATGAACAGAAAACAAGCTTATGCCCGAGCGCTCGAATTGATCGAGCTGGTCGGCATTTCCCGAGGGGAACAAATCGCGGCTTCCTATCCCCATCAATTGTCGGGAGGCATGCTGCAGCGGATTATGATTGCAATCGCGATCTCGTGCGGCCCCAAGCTGTTAATCGCCGACGAACCGACGACCGCACTGGACGTTACCATCCAAGCGCAGGTGCTGGAAACGCTTAGGGAAAGCAAGGAGCAATCCAATATGTCAATGCTGCTGATCACGCATGATCTTGGCGTAGTGGCCGAGATGGCGGATTATGTCATCGTCATGTACGCGGGGAAAATCGTCGAGGAAGGAGACGTCGAGGAGATCTTCGACCATCCGAAACACCCGTACACGAAGGGATTGTTGAAATCGAAGCCGATCATCGGCCAGCGCTCGGAGCAGTTATACTCCATCCCTGGTCAGGTTCCCAATCCGCTTGAATTGACGGAATCCTGCTATTTTCATGATCGCTGTGAGAGCTGCATGCCCGTCTGCCGAACCCGGCAGCCGTCATTAAGAGAAGTGGAGCCCGGTCACAGGTCGGCCTGTTGGTTGTATGAAGAGGAGGCGCGGCATGAGTGAAGCATTGCTGGAAGTACGACATTTAAAAAAATATTTTCCCATCACCGCAGGGCTGCTTAACCGTACCGTCGGTCATGTCAAAGCGGTTGATGACATCAGCTTGAGTATACGGGCCGGAGAAACATTCGGCCTGGTCGGCGAATCCGGCAGCGGCAAAAGCACGGTCGGGCGCACGATTCTCCGGCTTCATGAGAAAACCAGCGGGGACATCCTTTATAAAGGAATCCCGTTTCACGAGCTTCCCAAATCGGAGATGCGCAAACTTAGACCTAAAATGCAGCTTATCTTTCAGGACCCCTACAGCTCGCTGAATCCGCGAATCCGCATCGGAGACGCCATCGGCGAAGCGCTGCTTGAGCACGGTTTGGCCGAAAAAGATGAGGTTCGCAATCAGGTATTGGATGTGCTGGAGGCTTGCGGCTTATCTGCCTATCACTACAATCGGTTTCCGCACGAGTTTTCGGGCGGCCAGCGGCAGCGGATCGGCATTGCCCGCGCTCTGGTGCTGAATCCCGATTTTATTATCGCCGATGAGCCGGTGTCTGCGCTTGATGTATCCATCCAGGCACAGATCATCAATTTGTTTCAAAGGCTTCAACATAACCGCGGATTAACCTATTTGTTCATTTCGCATGATCTAAGCGTCGTAGAGCATTTGTGCAATCGCATCGGGGTGATGTATCTTGGTTCCATGATGGAAATGGCTTCGCGTGACGAACTGTTCAGCCGTCCGCTGCATCCTTATACGCAAGCATTGCTATCGGCGATCCCTGTCCCGGTTCCGAGGCTGAAGCGGGAGAGAATCGTGCTTAAAGGGGATATTCCAAGTCCGGCCCATCCGCCTTCCGGCTGCAAGTTCCATACACGCTGCCCATATGCCTTGGCGCAGTGCAGGGAGGTCGTTCCCGAGCTCCGAAACGTCGGGGACGATCATTACGTGGCTTGTCATCTCGTTTGAAGCGGCACGCCATTTTAAGATCATTTTATAACACATTGAGGATATGCCTTGGGCTGTGTCGTCCGATGCCAAATGTTGTACAATATGAACGAGACAGTTGCTGAATTAACGGCATTCAGTCCGTCATAACAGGTCAAAGAAGGAGTGCAACTTGTTGTCCTATCAATTGGAATTATCGTTCAGTCCCGTCAACGAACTGATCAACAGCCTCCATACGTATCTTTGCAAAAGCTGGCACAAACGGATTGATCTTGGTCCTGACTGGACTCAGAATGTACATGCATCCTTGTCTTCAGAATTCGCCGATCAACTGGAACAGACCGGAATCGATTTGGAATGGAAGCTGCTTCATCTTCTGGCCTATGTGTCCCCGAACAAGAATAGCGTCGAAGATTTTCTATCCTGGCTGCATAAACTCACGTTGGGCGAACTTTATGCCGTGCTGTCGCCGTATGTCCAGACGTTTCCCGAAGATTTCGGCGCGGTACGAGACCGGCAGCATCGGATGCTGTCTGAATGGAACGAAGTCTATTTTAAACATATCGACCCGGGGATCGTCACGGCTTTGCGTGCCGAAGCGGAAGAGAAGACGGGATGGGGTGGATTTGAAGCTTACGAGAAGGCGGCAGCCTTGACGAACGGGTTTTGTTTCGAGCCGGTGAACGGGCTGGAGAAGCTGGTTCTGATTCCGCACTACCATTTTCAGCCCGGCAATATCTTTTACTCGTACGGAAGCCTAACCCTCTGCCATTATGCCTCCAGGATCGAGCCGCATTCCGAGGAAGAAGATGAGCCGTCGCTTCATTTATACCGGTTGCTCCGCAGCCTGAGCGAGAAGAGTCGTTTGCGAATCCTGCACTTTTTGCGCAGCGAACCGCGCACTTTTATCGAAGTGGTTCGTCACCTCGGCATATCCAAAGGCATAACGCATGACCATATATTCAATTTGCGCTGCGCGGGGCTGCTCAACGTTCATGTCGTCGGGGAGACGGTATCGACCTATAGTTTAAGAGTGGAACGAATTCAACAAATCGAACAGGGGCTCTTCGATTATTTGGGAATGAACCCTAGCCTATTATCCAATCCCGTTGATGAAATGGTATAACCGAGCAACGAGTGTTGACCGAATCGTCGGAGACACAGCTTAAAGCAGAGATGAACTGCTTAGCTGTGTCTTTTTTCGTTAAAATCATCAATATTTTAAAGGAGCGAGATACGATGACTACATTAAATGAATATTTAGCGCAAAAGAAAGCGGCGGCGGAGGCCCTGCGTTCTCAAGCGGAGCAAGACCCTAAGCCGAATACTTATTCGGCCAAGGTACAAGCGAAAGGCCGCAGCGGCGTTCGTGAAATACGCATACGCGACTTCCAAATCATCAGCGACAGTCCCGAGAATTATGCCGGATATAGCCTCGGTCCTTCATCACCCGAAATTCAGCTTGGCGTACTAGGCAGCTGCCTGACTCATATTACGTTGATTCAGGCAGCGGAACGAGGCGTATCGCTAGAATCCCTTGAAGTCGAAGTCACGGGTCAATTGCACCCGCTTGCCGGCAAACCGGGATACGAGGATATTCCTATCTATCCGCATAATATCGAATATAACATTTACATCGTATCCGAAGAATCCGCTGAAACCATCGCCGATCTTCATAAAGCGGTTGAACGCGTATGTCCGATTTACAACCTGTTGAAATATCCGCAATCGATCTCCGGTGGAGTGGTGCATCGATCGCCTGCCGGACAGCCAGAGGGTTCTTCCCTCTAGAAATGAATGAAATTCCGCCTAACCGGCAGCGTATATGAAACTACTTGGAACCAGGTGCTAACACTGATGCCTTGGACGTTGCTCTGCGGCGGAATCGCCTGGTTGAATGCTCGCCATTTGAACATTCACACGCTTGGGGAAGGGATCGCAACCGGCATCGGCGCGGCTGTGCAGCGACAACGCCTATGGCTGCTTCTCATTGCCGTGGGACTTGCCGGATCATCGGTCGCTCTGGTCGGAGCCGTGGGGGTTATCGGCCTGATTGGACCGCAAATAGCTAAAAGGATAAGCCGTCACGATACGATTCGTGGCGGCTTATTCGTGCGAATAACATAGTTCAACTCACAGTATAATTCTATGATATGGTATTCTACTTACGAATCAAATCCGGACAAGAAACCGTTCGAGTCGGTTAAGGAGGATCGTATGAACATTACCGGTATACAATCTGACTGGAGAGTGGAAAAAATCGAATTCGCCAAGTTAACGGGTGAACGAGCCAGAAGCGCGGGAGCCAATGGCAGAATCGGCGTTCATGGCAAAGGCTGCACAGTGGATATCGCCAGAATTACGATCGATGGACAAACAGGTTACGGCAGCTCGATTCAAATGACACCGGAATGGGCCGAAGACATCATAGGCCGCCGTTTGCTTGATTTATTCGATCACCGGGGCAGACTGCGCGAAGCGTATCGATTGCAATTGGAATATCCTGTGCTCGATTGGTTAGGACAGAGACAAGGCAAACCAGTGTATGACTTAGTGTCCGGTGCCCACCTCGAAAAGGGAGCCCCATTGGTTGTCCCCTGCTATGATACCTCTCTATACTTCGACGATTTGCATTTGGTCGATGAGAGGGCAGCTGTCGCGCTGATGCAGGAAGAAGCGATGCAAGGTTATGCGAAAGGCCAACGTCATTTTAAAATTAAGGTTGGCCGAGGCGGACGCCATATGCCGCTCTGGGAAGGGACGAAACGAGATATTGCAATCGTGCGCGGGATCTCGGAAGTGGCAGGTCCCGCAGGCAAAATCATGATCGATGCGAATAATGCCTATAATTTAAACTTAACCAAAGAGGTCTTGGCGGCTTTATCGGATGTGAATCTGTATTGGCTGGAAGAAGCGTTTCATGAGGATGAAGCCTTGTACGAGGACCTAAAGGAATGGCTCGGGCAACGTGGGCAGAATGTGCTTATCGCGGATGGGGAAGGGCTTGCCTCCCCTCATCTTATTGAGTGGGCGACTCGCGGCCGTGTTGATATACTGCAGTACGATATCATTTGGCCTGGTTTCACGCATTGGATGGAATTAGGCGAGAAGTTGGATGCCCATGGTTTGCGGTCTGCACCTCATTGTTACGGCAATGCTTATGGCATTTACGTGTCGGGACATTTGTCTGCCGCGGTGCGAAACTTCGAATTTGTGGAATATGACGACATCACGATTGAAGGAATGGATGTATCAGGCTATCGAATCGAAAACGGAGAAATTCATGTTCCGGCCACGCCGGGTTTCGGCATCGTCTTCGACGATGAACTTGTAACTTACCTTATAAACCGATCCGGCTGGTCCTGAGATCAGTTGAGTGATGGCAGCATGCAACCGAGCAAGCGAAATGGATTCATAGCCGTGTTCGCAGAACAGAGAAAGTGGAGGGACTTTCTTATCTCATTGAAATTAGCCGGAGGAACGTTAGTATATAGGAACTATCGCCATGCCTTTAGCAGAACTAGTTCAATCGAAGACAAAAAGGCAGCCGTTCATAAAATCGGCTGCCTTTGTTCTACCAACGGCCAGGATTGTTGAACATATCATATCTGTGTCAGAGGAAATGCAATTGACAAACCAACTACTACGTGTTACTTTATAGGAGTAGTAAGTAATACTTCATACCAGTGCTACAGAATAGCCAGGGGTAATTGTGCTGGAAAACCTAACGGAATTGCAAAGGGATGCTTGAAGGTGTGCCCTTGGAATTATATGCCGCATTGAAACCTACGGCTACGAAATCACGCAGCGACTGAACTTCCGTGTTGTGGAGGGAAGGGTGTACGTGGAGGGCGGAGCTGAAAAGGTTCTGGGAAAAATGGGAGTTCGTATCATCAACAATAAACGAGTTAAAGGAGAATTAATCATGAATTTTTGGGAAAAAATCACCGGCAGCGACATGACTAAAGAATTTAAAACTTTTGAATCACGAGCCAAGAAGCTGCCGGCTGATTATCAAGCTGCATGGAATGAAATTAATGCCAATCTTTGGCCTCACTCCGATTTCACCGGTCGCAACCTCATGCCAATTCTTGACGGCGTGCTTGGCTTGCTCGAAGAATCGGCGACGGAAGGTCAGAATGTCCAAGAGGTTTTGGGTAACGATATCAAAGGTTTCTGTTCAGCGCTGGCCGGCGAAGAAGGAGCAAAGTCTTTTCGTGACAAGTGGCGCGAGCAGCTCAACAATAATATCGCTAAAAAATTAGGTAAATAGGAGGATAACATGAGAATACAAGATATCATCGAAGGCAAAAAAGAGTGGCGAGCGCATGTGGCGCGTGTCAAAGCACTCCCGAAAGATTATCAGATTGTTTATAAAGAGATTCAAAAATATCTCTTTAAGGTCGGCCCTGTTGAACTAACCGACGGGACGGGTTTGCTCTCGGGGATTATCGATCTTTTTGAAGAGGGCGCGGCCGTGGGAAAAGGCGTACTCGAAGTAACGGGCAGTGACGTAGCGGCTTTCTGCGACGATCTTATCAAAGATTCAAAAACTTACGCTGATATCTATCAAGAATCATTTGACCAAAGCAAGGCCATAAAAAAGATTACGGATAAAACAAAGTAAAAGTGGGATATCGGGATGGAAACAGTAATTGAAGTTTCATGCACAAATAGCCATCCCGGGATGCGGAACTATAAACAGTTTTGGCGAAGAGTAAATCAGAGGACAGGAATATGATGACTTTGAAATTCGAACGATAGTCGGCTTTATTTGTTAGACGTATATAAGGGAGCTGGCCTATGCTAGTTCCTTTCGCTTTTTGTCCCTTCTTGATTCCCGTCGTCATACTGGCAAAAAGATCGTCCATATGATTTTCGGCAGTTATTTCCTTACTCATACGAGTTAAGTGGTGTAGCATATAATTGAAACCGTTTTAAATGGAACTTATAACTTGTGCCCTGCGTCATATTATTTAGAACAAACGGAAGGAATGGGAGGTTATACGTTGTCGCTAACGCTGCCCGCACTTCATGTCATGGGGGATATCACCGTTAACAAGGGATCCGTTCTGGGGGTGCGAACGATTGATGATTTCGAATTGGTATTCTTTCCGACGGGGTCCCAAACCGTTTACGAAAACGACCGGGGCGAATTTCTGCTGGATCGGCCCGGCATTGTATTCACCTGTCCCGGAGAGCCGCATAGGTACCGGTTTGATCCGCTCGTTCCCACCAGGCATCTATATGTCCATTTCGAACATGCAGCATTCCGGGAAACCTTCTGCAGACAAGACGATAGCCGAGGGGAATGCCAGGACTGGTCGGTGATTGCCGGGGGAAGTCTTGTTCCCTCCCTGTTGAAACAAATGCTCAAAATTGTGCATGTAAAACACCGCGGCTGGCAGAGAAGAGGAGCCATTTTGCTACTGAGCGTTCTGGAGGAATGGCAGGCGATCGATGAAGACGATTCACTCTCTTCCATGAACCTGCCTGCCCCGATTATCAAGGCATTGGATTATATGGAACAACATCTTCATCACCAAATTACCATTGAAGAGATTGCGGGCAGTTCCGGCTGGACTCATGAGCACTTTACCCGAATGTTTGTCCGCTGGATTGGGATCCCTCCCCAGAAGGCTTTGCTGGAACGCCGTCTACGGAGAGCAGAACAGCTATTAATCCAAGCGGAGCGAACGATCAAACAAATCGCTTACGATGTCGGGTTTGCCGATGAGCACTATTTCTCCCGCATGTTCAAACGGACACGCGGTATCACTGCCGTGGAATTCCGCGATCGTTTTGCGGATCCGTTATTTCGTCATTTGGCCATGACCGAAGAAGAGGAGTCCGCTTATCCCTTGAACCGGCATTTTGTCGCTCTGAATCAGGAACGGACATGATAACGGATATCAAATATGTCCACCGTTTTCCGTGTCCTCTCCATTGAGAACGCTTTCGGAATCCTTCACACTTAAGGTAACCAATTCATGTGGAGGGATCAGCATGGGGCAGACTTATATACCTAAGGCCAAACTAAGAGAAGGCCGTTATTATGTAACGGTAGAGCAATACAAGCACTATCACAGAGATGGTTTCCTTATTGTTGAAGGACTGTTGGATCCGAAAGAAATAGAGCATTATGCAGCTTGGGCAGAGAGATTGCGGATTGAACATGAGGGGAAACGTGAAGAGGCATCTACGGAAGATAAGGATCCTCTCAAATCGGAGTTTGCCGAGAAAACGAGGGTTCATATGATCTCCCGCGTCCATCCGGAAGGAGAGCAGTTGATGCTTCATCCCCGGATTTTGGATGTGCTTGAGGCGCTTATCGGGCCCGATGTCTATGCTCTGCAATCGATGATGTTCTTTAACCCGCCTGGAAAAGGGGGGCAAGGTTGGCATCAGGATGCATATTACATCAAGACCCATCCCGACACACTAATCGGAGCCTGGATTGCCCTGGAGGATGCCGATGAAGAGAATGGGTGTATACGCAATGGACACCCTTATCGGTACCCACGTTCGATTGGACGGAGAAATGGTGCACTTCTGGCACCCGTTTGTTGGACCTGAAGGCAATCCCCATTATGAAACCAACTATGCCTTGTACAAACAATACAAGGAGGCAAGGGGGGATGTTCAGTCTATGCGCAAACTGATCGGCAGAGGTTAAGCCTAAGGGCCAGAACAGGAAGGAGAGGATATTCCATGAAGCTGTCGGTCATTGTACCGGTTTTGAATGAAGAAACGTTCGTCCCTTTATATATCAGAAAGCGTGAGCCGTTTTGCTCATGAAATCATTATGGTCGATGGAGGAAGCACAGATGGCACTTTGAAGCATATTGAGCGCCTGCAGGATCGTTATCCAATCCGGTTGTTTCGTTTGCAGCAGAATGGAATGCCTTACACCGATGATTGGAATGAATCCCAAGTACGTAATTTCCTGATCGATCAAGCTCAGGGAGACTGGATTATGAATCTGGATATCGATGAATTGATGGATGATCGTTTTCAACAAGCACTGCCGGAGCTTATGGCCAACGCGGACGTGGATATATACCAGTTCCCGTTCGTCAACTTTTGGGGAGATCCGTTGACCATTCGAGTGAATAGCCCAGGGGATGAGCGATGGTCCAATGATATAACGAGAATGTGGAGGGCGAATAAAGGGATTCGTTATCGTGATGAGAAGCATCATTGCACGCTTGAGGCGGCAGAAGGGCAGAGCATATGGAGTATTCCAAGAGGGCGAAGCGATGTGAATATATACCATTATCATTATGCTTTGGGACGTAAGATCAAATTTAATGACAACCGGAGAAAAGACGTTAATTTACTGGAAAACGAAGGCGTGCCAGATTGGAGTTTTAAGCATTCGGAATACGAGATAACCACAACTCCCTTTCAAGGTCGTCATCCAGAAGTCATTCGGCGTTACTTAAAGAAAATAGAAGAAGAGCCTCATTCAAATTAAACGCCCTGACCATGCTTCTGAACGAACTTCAGAAGCATGGATGGGCTTTTATTCTCCAGTTATTTAGGGAGTTCCGTTTTATGCTATACGGTCGATATATCCCTTGTAAGAGACATGACATTACGTACGGTATGAGTCACAAGAGCATCCCCAAACACCTTGATATCGGGCAAGTTGGATTGAAGAGCTTTGAGCCGATGATCATGATAACAAAGCGAATCCGCTACAAAATGGTCGGAACGCAGGTAGGGGTAAACATCGGTTGAACCGCAGTATATTACATGATCAAATGTGACTTGAGAGAATAAATCGATCCGGTTAGTGAAATACAGTCTTGGACCCACCTTGCGAGTTCCGATTATCGGTTTGCCGTGGTATTCATGCGCATATACGATGACATACAAGTCCTCATCCTCCGTCAATCCCATGACGATTTTCTGCCAGCGTTTGGAGTGGGCATCCCATACTTTATCACCCAGAACCAAAGCGAACTTCTTCCCTGTCACATGAATCCGATTGGCGATTTCCTGCGGATGATCCGCCAAATGAAACAGGCTGTGAGGACCTTTCGGCAATCTCCAGGTTTTGTTCCATTTCTGCTCGTAGTATGCCTTGTTCTTTTCCCACAACGAATCGTATGCTTGGGGCTTCAGCTCTTTAATGGTGGCACTGCCGTAATGATATACAAAAGCATCTTCGACGATAGCCAGACGGTAACCTGCATTGCGCACCCGTTCACAGTAATCATCATCCTCGAACATGCCAATTCCATAGGCCGGATCAAGGGAACCAACCTTATCCCATACACTACGCTTCATGGCAACACAGAAGAATCCAAGCAAATCGGTATATCTGATTTTCTCATGGTACAGCTCATATAAATCATGCAACCAACGAACATCGGCACCGTATACCGCGTCGCCGATGAAATGATCCAACGCTTGATCATTACCCACATAATTGGACATCGGGCCCGTCATTCCGATTTGCGGGTCTTCGTGAAATGGCCGGAGCAATCGGGTAATCCAGCTGCCATCAGGTACTAGCGTATCGTTGTTAAGCAAAATCATATACTCACCTGTTGATTCCAGGCATCCGAGTGTGTTCCCTGCGGAAAAACCAAGATTTTCCGGAGACGAAATAACTTTAACCAGCGGGTTGTTAAGAGCTTTAAGGTGAAAAGAAGTTTGATCCGTCGAGGCATTATCGACGATAACAACTTCCAGATTTGGATAATGTCCCTTTTGCAGCAAACTGCGGAGACATTGCTCGGTGTAAGACCATTTATTGTGAACGACAATAATGACGCTAACCTTAGGAAACAGATGCTGTGTAATGTAGTCGTTTAGAACCTGGTATCTTTGAACCCAGTTATTATGACGGGCGAATTCTTGCCTTCGTTTGATCTGCTCGGTACCGGATTCCTGAAGTGCTTCATGAATCGCCTGTTCGAATTTATCCGGCGTATCTGCAATGGAGACCATATCGGAAGCAACGGCTTCAACCTCTGGCAGGTCAGTAGATACGACTGGTTTTCCAGCCGCAAGATATTCGTACAGTTTGACAGGATTAGTAGCCTTGGTGAGCATATTCTTCATGAAAGGAATTAATGCAACTTGGAATCGATGTAAATAGATTGGCAGCTCATGATAGGGCTTCTCGCCCAAAAGTACGACGTTGTCCAGCTTCTCGACGTCAGTGGTATCACAACCAAAGGTGTGTCCAATCAGAACGAATGTCCATTCGGGTCTGTTTCTGGCCACTGTTTCGATCAGGCGTATATCGAACCAGTCGGATATCGCCCCGTAATAACCGATAATCGGCTGCTTTATGGACTTCAGCTCCGTCAACGATGGTTCAGGCGGTTTTAAAAAATGAGAGATATCAGCGGCATTGCGGATAAGGACCGTGGATGGATTATGTTCAATAGCCCAATCGTACAAATGCTGTGAGGACGTTACGACAAGCCCGGCCACCCGAAGCAGGCGTTCCTCCTGATGGAGCATGGCAGGATCATTGGTCGAGAAACCCGCATGATGATCCATGCAATCATACACGATATGATGCTGCTCCATGGCCGTGACAAGAGGAGTCCAGAACGGTAAATCGACAATCGATACCATTTGGGATATCCCGAATTTGTCTCGTACATGCTCTATAGACCATTTTAGGTACTGGATATCCCAGCTGCTCATCTCATCTTTATATAGATTTAGAGGTTTATGCGCGCACAAAGTAACGAGCCATACGTTTCGATCGATGTTCTTAATCGAGACAAAACGTCCTACCTCTTCTTTGGAAGCCTCTTCCTTGCGCAAACCGATGATCTCCGTGGTTACATAGAAAACACGATGTCCCTGTTGAGCGAACTGTTCGGATAATTGCTGCGGCCGCTGCCATCTGAATTGCCAATCAATGACGGGAAAACGAATAATGTCGTATAACGGCGCTATCCCGGGTGCAAAAATCTCCGTTACCCGGGGCCCAGCAGGGACAGGGGCAGCCTCGTATTCAAAAGGGGTGACGGATTGTTGATGAGTTGTATGTGATAGGAAAATCGGAGGTACCGGCTGAACTGACCGTTTCTTTTTGTACAATTTATAGTTTGATTTACGAAGCTTAATCTGACGGGGACTCGTGCGATTCGTGGAAGATCTGCGCCGGTTGTTTGTGATTTTATTCAAGAGTAGCCTCCTCTCTCGTGTGTGATTGTCTCTTTAACAAAGTATGTATCACCCCATGTATCTGTATGGGTAGAACACCATCCGGCATTGGTTTTATCAAAATGGGTATGTATGATTCCCGCATTGAAAAATCTTGCAACAATTTATACGGATCTATAGTTGTAGGCCCTTTTCTTATCTTTGGCTATTCAGGTTTCCATTGGCTGGATTTATACATATTGTACCAGTGACTATATGGAGGGAGGCAGCTAGTGTGAGGAGATATTGGAACCGAAGCCATCAAAAAGATTGCAAATTCATTGTTGGCAAGAGAAAACATAAGCGTGCTAAAAAGCCGATAACGGTTCTGAGCAAGCTAAACCGGTTGCGTCGAAGATTGATTCATAGCATATCTCAAATCAAATTACAGCTCAGACGACTTACCATACGGGTAAACGCTCTTCAGAAACAAGTGGAGGATTATGGCTATGCGGATTGGAATAATGTCATTGCTTATTTAAGATCGCGTCTGAATACTCGAATAACCATCGAAACTCCGGCTGGTTCGATTTTCGGTTCATTGGTGTCTATTGGAGACAATTATATTCAAATCTCGGAGCCTAACGGAAGTATTGCCATAATACCGTTGAGCAGTGTTTTATCTATTGAATAATGATGGACAGGGAGGGAAGAGTGGATGGATTTTTCGGAAATACTGGCAACTTTCCTTGGCAGGACAGTGGAGGTTATCCAGGCCAATCAGTTCCTTCAAGGACAGTTATTATCGGCAGCAGGCGGGTTGATCACAGTTCAGGTTGTAAGCTCAAACTATTTGCCAGCATCAAGGCAGGTCACCATCATCAATGATAATATTTCATTAGTTCGCATACTTCCTTAGTCTTCACTTGAGAAGGGGGAACTTTGCAATAACTATTTCAAAATATCGCTCATCGAGATCTTCCATTTCTCATAGTGCTTAAGATGCCGATGCGTCATGCTTGAGCTCCTAATTCTTCTATGATACAGCGGTTGAGGAATGTAAACCGGATGGAAGCTTGAAACCTTGGATAACATCTCGATATCTTCGTATAGACGCCCTTCGAACGGGACTGAGGTGTTCCATCCTCCTAGCTGCTTGATTACAGAGATATTGAACATTCTTGGGGCTACTGCCATAGCTTCTACGAGGAGTTGCTCCGCGGACAATCGGGAAGGTCCAGTTCGAACCCCCTGGTAAAGGAGCTGTTTATTCAAACGCTCGACCCATTCAAAATGATTCGCATACAATACACCAACATTCGGTTCCCTGTTTGCTTCATGTAGAAGAACTTCCAGAATATCTGGTGACAGCCAATCATCGGCATCCAGCTCAAGAAACCAGGCCCCCCTTGCCATGTGTAGCGCTAAGTTCAGGGCATGAGCCTTACCCAGATTTTGATGTAGTCTCACTTTATTTATACGCTTATCTATCGGTAATCCCGCCAGGATGCTTGGAGTATCATCACTTGAATGATCATCAACTATGATCAGCTCCCAATCTGTGATCGTCTGTGACAATACGGAGCGAATAGCCCACGGCAAGTATTCACCATCGTTACATGTGCACAGCGCAATGGTAACTATAGGAGTGATTTGTTTTTCATTGATAGTCTGAACGCGGGATGGAGCATGAAGAAGCGGAGAGATTGCGTTCCATTCCTCTGCTTCCTTCATCCAGGGAGGGGCAGCGCGATGATGGTATAAGATCCCGTCCGAATCTACTTCCTTCCATTCATAGTGGCTGGTTAGCTGGACCTGCTTATCGATCAACACGTATTTCTGGAACGGCAGCTGATCAGTGCTCGAAAAACCCGGTGTCTGTCCATTCATCACGATGCTCGTACGCCATAACAGGGGGCCGCGGGGAGTATGGAAGTTTGGAACAGGTCTTTTGTGTAATGCTATTGGCTGGTCTGTTTTGGTTGCGGAAGTCAGTATAAAGCCAGCGGAGCCGTCAGCGCAAGTTTGCAGCCATCGTTCGATTTCTTTCTTCGCCATAGGCTGTACAGTATCTCCGGCACAGAGTGTCATGAACCATGGCGTATTCAGGTTATCGGACAGCGCTTCGTTCATTATTGCTGCGGACTCCCGTTCGTTTTGAATCACGATAGGACGGGCATTTGAAAAAACACGCATAACCGTGGATACGGTGTTCTCGCTTAAATGAGGATATAATCCAGGTAGAATAAACACCAGCATGGCCGTCATGTTCCTTTCTGTATCCTAACCGAAGGTGACTCTATACGGTTGTAATGGGTCATCAACACAGTTCTGTTTATCATATGCCCCCATTGGCATGGGGGATACAAATGCCGATAACTTACTCCATGTTGCGGCGTTTAGGTAAATCGGGAATAATAGAGCTTATAGACCGGAACCCGTTGATAGGAGAGATAGAATCAAATGAAATCGACTCAGAGTCATATCATTCGGCAAGCCCAAGACTTTGCTCGCGCCGTACACGAAGGGGATGCAAGCGGCCACGACTGGTGGCACGTTCAGCGTGTCACCCGCATCGCCCGGATACTGGCTCATCTTGAAGACGCCAACGTATACATATGTGAGTTATCGGCAGTCCTCCACGACGTAGCCGACGAGAAATTGAACGAATCGAAAGAAGCAGGATACGAGCGGGTTCGCCATTGGTTGGAGCAAGCCGGCGTAGAAGCATCTGATCAGGAGCGTGTGCTGGGGATCATCGGTACGATGTCATTCTCAGGCGGAACAGGGAGTGCTATGCAAACGTTGGAAGGCCAAATTGTCCAAGATGCGGATCGGCTTGATGCGATGGGGGTTATCGGAATCGCTCGTACTTTCGCATATTCCGGATGGAAAGGACAGAGTATGTACGATCCGTCTGTTCCACTCCGCGAGCATATGACCCTGAAGGAATATCGAAAGGGAAAGAGCACGGCCATTAACCATTTCTCTGAAAAGCTCTTGAAGCTGAAGGACCGGATGAATACCGAATCGGCCAAGCTGCTTGCAGATGGTAAGCATCAAAGTCTGGAGCTCTTCCTTGAGGCGTTCGATAAAGAATGGGCGATGGGGAATGAAGCCTACCTGCGGGAATCACCGATTCATCGAGGGAACGTATCGCGAATCCATATTGCCTTTGATGAGTCGACGGCAGGATCGCTCAGGATCATGCTGCTGTCGAAACCCGGTGAAATCGTAGTGACATTAGGCGATAATCTCATGGCCGGACCGCTTCCGAACGATCTTGCTTTCGCCCGTTCGTTCTCCGTCCGAAAGCAGTGGTTTGAGGAACGTTATAGCACCGCGCATGCGGAAGACAGGAAATTAACGATGCTGCAGGCAGCGTTCGCGTGGCTGACCTGGCCTCAGCAGATGAAAGAAATGCCATGCCTGATCTGGGCCGGCGATTCCGCGGCGGAACAGCTGGGCCTGCGAAGATTGTTGACCTTAATGCCGGACCATTCTGAGATGAGATTGGTGAATGCGACAAGCGTGCTTCATCAGCAAAATCCAAATCAATGGTTCAAAGGAACATTTGAAATGAACGCGAATCAGCTTCAGCATGTTCTGGACGAAGCCGAGCCGGTCCCATTGTCGCTGCAAGAGCAGGCTGGTTATCGCACAGACTGGGAGCGCCTTTTGAGCGAAGGCGGGTTCCTTCGGGTGCTTCAAGGTGATATGCTGTGCACCGTTCCAGAGTCGTACTACGATGAAGAAATTCTGAAAACCGTATACCGCCTTGAAGCCAGGCATGGATTCTTCAAGAAATCCGCTCGGGTCATTGGCGAGGTCATCGGACAGGGGGAATTAACCGTTTCCGACTTTTTCATCGAGTACCGCATACGTCATCTGATTCAGACAGGTGCTTTAGCTTACTCCGGCGAGCTGGATGCCATGCGGCACTACAGCGTCTCGCTTGTGGATGCATCGAGTCCAAAGGAGCAGTGGAGTCATGAACAACGACTGGCTAAGGCTGCGAAGCTGAAGTCGCTGTTAAGTGAAATGATGGAAATGAATCTTACGGAGACAGGCTTCATGGAGGAATTGCGGCAGTTAGATGCAGAAAGCCTAGGATTATCTGAATTGTCCGGTTCGGATGCCGTAAAGGGCAGCATGCAAACTGAAATCGATCAACTGTTGAGCACTTATGAGGATCATAGGATACAACGAGTGTCTTTGATGCGCTCCCTTGAAAAGGCGTTAATCCAGATCGAGGAAACGGCTCCTAAAGAATAGATTAATAAATTCATAGATTATGATTTCATAAAGAGCAGACGATCATTCTGAAAGAGAAATGATCACGGAAAGCGGTGGAGACATGGTATTTACGCAGCAAGAGATTCAAACCATAAGAGAACAAGCGCTTGGGATGGACAAGCATAGACAAGTAACTCCCGACGTGCTGAAAACCATATATGATCATCGTTTGTTTCACCTGTTTGTTCCCGACGAGCTGGAAGGAAGGATGACCCCTCTGCCGGATGCAACGCGTATCTTCCAAGAAAGTGCCCGCATCGACGGCAACCTGGGATGGCTGGTTACGATAGGAGCAGGCGGAGGATTCTTTGCCGCGCTGATGAGCTCGGATATCAGCCGCCGGGTATTTGCGCGCCGTGAAGCGGTGATTGCGGGCAGCGGCATGCCGACAGGTACCGCCAGACAGGTGGACGGCGGTTATATCGTGACTGGCAGCTGGAAGTATTGCAGCGGTTCTACTTATGCCACGACCTTTACGGCCAACGCAGTTGTTGAAAAGGGATCCACGCTACAAGATGCCCCTGGCGAGCCGACTGCAGATCAGGGCGAACCCGAGATCCGGTCCTTTATCATGAATCCTGACCAGATCGAAATCCAGCAGGATTGGAATGCCTTTGGCCTTCGGGCAACAGGGAGCCACACCATATCCGCTGTAGAGGCATTCGTTCCGGATGAGATGACGTTCTCGCTTACGGAAACGAAAGGGTATGGGGACGAGCCGATATATCGCTATCCATTCCTTCCGTTTGCTCAAGTATCCTTTGCCGGTGTTGCAGTCGGGATCGCGGAGCATTTCCTTGAAACGGCGGAATCGCTTGCGGTCAAGCGGGGGAGTTCCTCCCATGTGATCGGCAAGCTGAATGAGAATAAAGCGGCACTGCATCTATCGATCGCTGATTTTTATAAGTGGGTAGAAGCGTCATGGGCAGAGTTGATGGCTAACGGTGCCATATCGGATGCCACGGAGGCACATGTAACGGCCCAAAGCATCGAAACAGCCCAAGCAGCGTTATGCTGCGGCCAGCAGCTGTTTCCGCTGTTCGGTTTATCTGCTGCCATGGAAGATTCCGAAATCAATCGCTGCTGGAGGGATCTTCAGACGGCATGCTCGCATGCACTGCTGAGAAGCTATGAATAAAACGAACAACCATGAGCGGCAAGCCGAGCTGCTCATGGTTGTTCGTTTATATGTGGATTATCGCAGGTATACTTAATTACGCTTGCATGGATCTGTGGCCATTATACAAGGAAATAGCGTTGGGATAACGGCAGATGAGACGATGGGGCGCTTGTCAGCTTCTCGCCGTTAACGGTTACGGCGTAGTTCGCCGGATCGACCATGATTTCCGGTGTCTCCCCATTGTGGACAAGATCCGCCTTTCTCACGGTTCGGCAGTTCCTTACAGGCAGGAGCTGCTTACGCAATCTTAATGGATCCAGCGTCCCTAATTGCAGGGAGGCTTGGGAAACAAAGGTGGCGCTTAGCGCTGCCTGAGCGCCGCCATAGCTGCCGAACATCGGCCGATACATATACGGCTGCGGTGTAGCGATGGAAGCGTTGGGATCTCCCATGACGGCATGGACAATCATGCCGCTCTTCAGCACGATCTCCGGTTTAGCTCCGAAGAAGGCGGGTTTCCAAAGTACGAGATCGGCCATTTTTCCTACCTCGACGGAACCGACATAATCGGATATCCCATGCGTCATGGCCGGGTTAATGGTATATTTGGCGATATATCGCTTGATGCGGAAATTGTCCGATTTGGAATCCGGCCCGAGCGGACCGCGCTGCTGTTTCATTTTGTCGGCCGTTTGCCATGTACGGATAGCGACCTCACCAACCCGTCCCATTGCCTGCGAATCGGAACTGGTCATGCTGATCGCCCCGATGTCATGCAAAATATCTTCCGCCCCGATCGTTTCCGCACGAATCCGTGACGCGGCGAAGGCAACATCCTCGGGAATACGCGGATCCAGATGATGGCAGATCATCAGCATATCCAGATGCTCGTCAACCGTATTCACTGTATATGGCATGGTTGGACTGGTCGAGGAGGGGAGTACATTCGGCATGGAGGCAACCCGCAGCAGATCCGGTGCATGACCGCCTCCCGCACCTTCGGTATGGTAGGTATGAATCGCCCGGTCGTTAAAGGAGCGCAGGCTGTCTTCAACATAACCGGCTTCGTTCAACGTGTCGGTGTGGATATTGACCTGCACATCCAGTTCTTCGGCAACGCTCAGGCACTTGTCGATGACGTAGGGCGTGCTGCCCCAATCTTCGTGGATTTTGAGTCCAGCCGCCCCGGCATGGACTTGTTCGGCCAGCGCTTCCGGACGACTGCTGTTTCCTCGTCCCAGAAGTACCATATTGATCGGCAGTGCATCGGTCGCTTGCAGCATTCGCTGTAGATTCCATACCCCCGACGTACAATTGGTTGCCAATGTGCCCGTTGCGGGACCGGTTCCTCCGCCAACGAATGTAGTGATTCCGCTCTGGAGCGCGATTTCGACTTGCTGCGGACTGATGAAATGCACATGCGAATCCACGCCGCCGGCCGTTACGATCAAGTTCTCTCCGGAGATGACTTCCGTGCCCACGCCGATGATCATGCCGTCGGTGACACCATCCATCATAAGCGGATTACCTGCTTTTCCGATGCCGCTGATGTACCCGTCCTTAATCCCGATGTCCGCTTTCACGATTCCCCAGGTATCCACAATGATGGCATTCGTAATGACCAGATCCAGTGCCCCTTCCGCGCGGGTCGCGAGCGGATGTTGTCCCATGCCGTCACGTATCACTTTACCGCCGCCGAAGACGCATTCATCCCCATAAACGGTATAATCCTTCTCTATCTCAAGCCAGAGGGAGGTGTCGGCAAGCCTTACCCGATCCCCTGTCGTAGGTCCATACATGCTGGCATAGGTCGCGCGGTCGATTGTTGTCATAAGCTCACCATCCCATTGGTTTTTCCGTTCGTCAGACCTGCAAAACCATGAATTTCCTGGCTCCCGCCAATTTGAACAAGCGTCACCTTCGTGATTTCCCCGGGTTCGAATCTTGCCGACAAGCCGGAGGCGATATCGAGCCTGTATCCTTGCGTTCCGTTCCGGTCGAATAACAAGGCGGGATTGCATTCGTAAAAATGGAAGTGCGATCCTACTTGAATCGGACGGTCGCCGCTATTTGTAACCTCACGCGTAATGCGGGGCCGGTCCGGCACCAGCTGAATCGGCTCGTCTCTCAGGTCGTATTCACCTGCAACAATGCCTGACGGGGCCGTAGCGTCTTGAATCGGGTCATGAACGCTGACCAGCTTGGTGCCATCCACAAAGGTAGCTTCGACTTGAACTTCCCTGAGGAGATGGGCGACGCCGTCCATCACTTGATCCGCTGACAGCACATGACGGGCTTCCTCCATTAATTCGGCTACGGACTTACCATCACGAGCACCTTCAACAACAAAACCTGAAATGAGTGCGGCCGCTTCCGGGTAGTTTAATTTCAACCCGCGGGCTAGTCGTTTTTGCGCTAATTCCATTGCCAGAAAAAGCATTAATTTGTCTCTCTCCTGGTAAGTTAAATGCATCTTAGCCACTCCTTTTGCATTCAGATGTGTTAATATTCATAACATAAATAAGGTTTGACATCGATTGACCTGCTGTGCAAAGGTGTTTATTTTGGATAAATGTAGCATTAGACAAAGAAATAGTCAATATTAATGTTATAATACATAACATATAGCTCACGAGTTTTAACGAAACCTCATATGGAATCGATTTCTTTAGGCAATAAAAAAGACCCCGGTTGGGGTCTTTCCAAGTTTTATCTAAATTTCCCGTAATCTTTGATATGAACGTCAATCACGCATTCGACCTGCAGCTTTTGCAATTCTTGCCGCCAGTCCATCTTTTTCCATTGCTCATAGCCAATCCGGTTACGGACGTACCTGCCGATTCCGAGGCTGTCTATCTGATGTTGTTTCATGATCGAGATCATGGCATTTCCTTTTTTCGTGATATATTGGCTGATTCGCTGCTCCAGCTCATGCCGTTCGCGGTCATTGCTTAACCTGGCATCGCCGATGTATTCCAGTACGGACCCGGAAACCTTGACGTAAAACATCACTTTGTCAATGCCCTGGTCTCCGTGCACGACCTTGACTTTTCGTGAGCTGATCAATGAACTGAACATGACGACTTCTTTCTTGTCTTTAGGATCCTCCGATAGATCAATGTTAAGTTGACCTTCTCTGAACTTGCCCTTCAGAAAGGAGAAAATCAATGCATCCTGCGGCTCGATCTTAGCAACATAGCGATCATCTTTAAATAAAGCAATTCCGTTCGTCGTAATGTAGTTCTTGTCATGCTTCTTAATTATTGGAGCAACCGGATCTACGCCCTGATCGAAATAATCCCTGGCAAAGTTGAACAGCGTTACCTTGGGAATGGTCTGACCGAGCGCCTCCTTTTCAAGCAGCATGTCGATATACCGCCCTGTTCGCGGATGCTGCTTGTAATCGTCTATTAACAGTTCGCCGGCATTTCCTTCAACCACGCTTATTTTTACTTGAGATGATATGGAAGGATCCCTGTACAAGGTATCCAGATGTCCGTGCAGCCCCTGTTCCGCCATCGAAAGTCCGAACAGGACGTTCCTCAATTGCCCGCTTACCAGCAGCATGCCGGTTTGTCTGGACATAATCATCTTCGCTTCTTTGCTGCTCTTGGCCGTTGCCGTCAGCACTTCCCGCTTAGAGGTAGTTTCCGGGTCCGCTTGCGGAATGGAGACCGATATCGATAAATTGCCATCCGGCAGCAAGTCATAACTGGTCGTCTGGATGAACCCCAGATCTTCCAGGATGCGTTGATCGCCGCAGCCTGCTAGAGGAAGGATGCATAAGAGTAGGAACAAGCATGCATATTTTTTTAACATTGCGCATCACGCTGCCTTTTTCTGCGCTGCCACAGCAACAGCATAATTAGTATCAACGGCATGATGTAAGCAAACCCGATTTGGATGTAACCCAGAATCAGAAGCCACTCCCGGATTCGGTTCAATACGGAGGGTATGTAGGATATCAGCAGTGCTGCAAGAATGATAAAGAAATACTGCACATTCATCTTGATTTTTGGAAAGACACGTTGGGTGCTTTCGCCCGCTGCCCAGAAATAAAGCACTAGCGTAATGAGGGTCGTGAACAGGAAGAAGCCGTAAAAAAGATTCTCGATTCGCTCGATAAACGGAAGTTTGATATACGCCAGCAAATCCAGTAACGGGAACAGCATGACCTTCAGCATATCGCTGCCAACGACGCCAAACGAAACAAAGCCGAGGAGGGTATAGGATACCGAACGTATCAAATTTCCGTAGATGACGGCCCTGAACAATTTGGTTTTCTTATCGGTATAGGGAAACAACAGTAAGCATAACTCATAACCCAAGTATGCCAAATAGATTAGAAACATTCCTTCCAACATGTTGGAACTGTCTTTAAATATATAGGGGGTTAATCTTTCAATACGAAATTCCCCTGCATAATACAGCAGCAGCAAACTCATCCAAATGGTACACCAAAAAAAGACCGTGGAAGCTTTGGAGATATTGTACAATCCCTTGGTCAGCAGCATGAAAGCGAGGACATCGATTGCTATCTTGAATACCATCGGGTTGGTTGTCGGGAACGCAAACATCTGAAAGATCAGCACGTACTGCTTGGCGACGAGGCAGCCGATCAAAGCCCATACCGTACTGATCGCCAGATAGAAGGGGGCCAGTATGAACTTGGGAATGCTTTTCTCCAGAATGACGAATATCGACTGTCCTTCGCCCAGCCGATACACCCAGTACATCTGATAAATGTTCAGACAGACCAGGATGGATGCCGGGATCGTAATGAGCCATCCGTTTGTGCCAAAATATTGGGCCTCTACCTGCGTAATGCTGAATACGTAGACCCCCGTTTGAATCATGTAGATGAGGATCGCAGTGTGAAATTGGGATAGTTTTTCCTTCAAGTTGCCTCACCTTTTCATTTTTAATTTGACCTTGTTTTTGGCTTTGACTTGGGTAGGCCGCTTGGCCAATGTGGAAAAGGGAAGTCTTAGAAATACGTCTTTCCAGTCATACGGCTCGAATGGTGCGATGGGTGTTAGATAGGAGGAGCCGACACTCGTCAAGCCGCTTAAGTGAATGACCATATAGGCCAAGCCAAGCGCTAGTCCCATATTCCCCCACAAACCGGCCAATACGATAAGCCCGAAACGGAACAAGCGAAAAGATGCGCTCATCACATAGTTCGGGATGACAAAGGAAGCGATGGCCGAAGAGGCGACGGAGATGATCAGAATATTACTGGTTAATCCGGCTTGCACTGCCGCCTGGCCGATGACGATACCGCCTACGATACCGATCGTCTGTCCAATCTTGGTAGGCAGCCTGGCCCCGGCCTCCCGCAGCAGCTCGATCGTCGTTTCCATGAGCAGCGCTTCGAAAATGGGAGGAAACGGCACTTTGCTTCTGGACTCCGTCAGCGTAAGGATCAGATTCTCGGGAATCATTTCATAGTGAAACGAGGTAACCGAGACATATAGGGCCGTCAACGTCACCGTTATCAAAAGGGCTGCAAACCTTAGGAACAAGGTCGCCGTACCAATGCTCCACCTATGGTAATAATCGTCGGAAGACGAGAAAAATTCAAAAAAGTTGGCGGGCGCGGTAAAAGCAGTGGGACTTCCGTCCATAATTCCAACGACTCGTCCCGAAACCAGCTTGGAGGCAATGGTATCCGGCCGCTCTGAGGTCAAAAATTGCGCAAAAATCGAGTACGGATCATCGTCAATGCACTGGATCAGCATGTTTGTATCGTGAATGGCATCAATCTCTATAGCTTCGACCCGCTTTATTACTTCTTTGACGTATTTCTCATTCGCGATGTCCTGGATATACAGAACATAGATATCCGATTTCGTAACTTCGCCGACGGAAAGTTTGATGACCTTGAGATGAGAACTTTGCACTCTCTTGCGGATCAAAGACAGATTCGTATAGGCTTGTTCGGTAAACGCTTCATGCGGTCCGATAATGATGGATTCCGTTTCGGATTCAGCCACCGTCCGGGATGTCGGGAAAATAACATCGATCATGAAAGCTTGATCTTCATAATAAAACGCGGCCATACCGCTTAGAATACCTTCCACATAGGTTTTCGAATCCGTTATATGCTCATATTGTGATTGCTCCGTCAACAAATCGAGCGGGTTTTCGGAATTCAAAATGGGAGGAAGCAGATCCCGCTCCAGCCGATCCTCATTGACCAAATGGCTGAAATACATAACATGAAGGCGCCCGTGAAGATAGATCTTATGGACAAAGTCGGCCGAATCGTCAAACTGATCCGCGACATGCTTCAGCGTCAGCGAAACCTCTTCCTGGGGGTTGGGATCCTGTTGATTATATAGAGATGTGCTGGATTCAGAATGCTCATGAGTGACCAAAAAAATAGATTTTAATCTCTGTTTCATCCCCACGCGTACTCACCTCGGATTCAAACATAGTCCGTCACAGTGTGTGTATTTTTCAAAAGAATTATCCAACGAATCCCAAGTCAGGAATAAGAAGAGCGTCCGCGGGAATCTTAGGATCAGGCAAAGTCTGCCAATCTCTAGGAGGAGGAATAACATGCTGGGGACCCTTTTATTCGCTAGCATTTTGTCGCTCGGGGTCACACCCGTTAATGATCAGGCGACTATGGAATCTTCGGAGTTTTCGTTTCAGCAGGCTATTTTTGAAAGCGGTGCCGGGCTGGCAGAGGAGGCGATAAGGGCTTGCGAGAAGCGTTTCGGCAGAGAAATCCAGCTCCCGCCGCAAGTGCCTGCCGTAGCTTTTACGCATCAATATGGCCGTTGTTATGGCACGCATGCCGGACTTGACGAGCATTTGGAGATCCATTATCGAAACGAATTTAAACCCGAGAACGACTACAGGATCGAGTTATATCCCGTTGAGAATAGACAGCAGCTGGAACACCTATCGTTTCAAGCATTAGAATTGACGGAGCAGACAACCGCTAAATTCTACAAGGGTCCGCTCAATACGCTGCAGCTGTTGGTATTTGAAAAGGCGGATTGGCAATATCTCATAACTACAGCAAATCGAGCTTCCACAGAGATCGGACAGCGTGAACTGACCGAAATTGCGCAGTCTTTGATTCATGCCGTGAACAGAAGAGAGCCTGCTTATGCCAAGTGGGGAACCTTAGCCGTCACCGAAACCAAGCGGAAATATAATATGGACGTCGTGGATTATTTGTATATGGGCAGAACCAAGATATCCAGTGTTTTGGCGGAGGAGAAGTTCAAACTGTGGCTTAAGAAAGGGAACGTTGAATTCGGCGTGTATGTCACGGTTTCGTATCATCCGGTAACCGATCAGATTCTATCGATACGTTATGAGGAAATTTAGCTGAAAATAGCAATTGACGGCAGGAATCACGCCATTTTCAGGAAAAAATAAAGGGCGGCTTTGTTGAAAGTGGTGTTTTCCTGCTGTTCAGACGCATGTATATGGTGTACCATATTTGGTGGAACTTGCCTCGTTGATTTCTACAATATGCGCCAGTAATAGCGATTTAGGAGTGATTCGCTTTGTCGTTTTTAGTCCTTAAGCTCCTATTTGTTCCCTTGATATCGATTTTTATCATGGTATCGTCGGTCTATCTCGGTTATCACACGTCCATTCCTTTGATGCTGCTCACGGCAACTTTGTTGTACGTATCCGTTGTTTTTGATCGAAAGTACGAATGGCTTCGTTATGTTCATTTTCTGTTTCTTGGGGCGTTTCACTATGTAAGTCAATTAAACTGGTGTATCCTCCTGTATTACATACTGATCATTAATACCATTCATAACAAAGAACGATTTAAGGAAACGATGCCGCTGTGCTTCCTGATCATTCTTCAGTATTCCTTAATCCGTCTGACTTACGTGCCGTTAACGAAATACAATGTTCTGGTCTCCGTGTTTGATTGTTTGGCTTCCTTTGTGATTGTGATTTCATTTCATTTTGTTAACTTTCTGGAATCGGAGAAAAAGAAATTATATAAGCAGAACGATTACTTAACGTACCATGATGCATTAACCGGTCTTCTGAATTATGACGGGTATTTGCATAAAGTCCAGCAGCTCATTGAGGTGAACAAGCCGTTTCAACTGGTGCTGCTCGATATCAACAACTTTAAATCGTTAAATGCAAAGGACATTTCCACCGCAAATGAGATACTGATCAGATTCTCGCGTGCTCTGCGGAGATTGTTCCTGAACGACATGCTGGCCGCCTCGCGCTATGCGGGAGACCGCTTTGCCGTACTGCTACCGGAGCATGTCAACATCGACAGCACCATGTTCAATTTTGAGCATATCGGCGTACAGGTGACGTATAGCATTACTTGCTACCCGCACGAAGCATTAACGTATCAGGAGATCATCAGCACGGCGGAGGACCGGATTTTTCAAATGCGCCGCAATTCCTGGATGAGAAGCCAGGAGGAGATGATCCGTACGGAAAAAATGAAGATGGTGGGGGAGCTCGCTGCCGGAATGGCCCACGAGATACGCAATCCGCTGACTTCGATTAAAGGCTTTATACAGCTTTCCAAAAATCAAAGTTATAATATACAGCCCTGGTATGAGGTTATCATGGGGGAAATCACGCGGGTAGGGGAGCTGACGGCTGAATTTTTACATTTTTCAAAGCCGCATGCCAGCAATATGAGGGTTGAGTCCCTATCGGATTGCATGACGCGCGTTTACTCCTTATGTGAATCCGAAGCGGCCTCGCACGGACATGTGTTTCTGCTCGACTTAAGCGATGAGCCGATCCAAATCGTGATGGACCGGGACAAGATCATCCAGGTACTGATCAATCTGATTCGTAATTCCTTCCAGGCGATGGAAAACACCGGTTCCGTTCGAATCTCGCTTAAAGCAGAAGAGGGGATGGCCGTTGTTCAGATCGAGGATACCGGCAAAGGGATCGCTGATGAAAATCTTGCCAAAATTTTCGATCCGTTCTATACGACCAAGGAAGAAGGGACGGGGCTCGGGTTGTCCCTTTGTCAGAAAATTGTAGAAGATCATGGCGGGAGAATTACGGTACATAGCGAACTGGGCATTGGCACAACGTTTACTTTGCGCATGCCCCTGTCCTAGTAAAAATGGTTGGTAATATCCAAAAAAATAACCTATGATAGGATAGTTGCTTAGCAAATCAAGATGGATTGCCAGCAGCATATCACCCATGCATCAATGTGTTGCAAGAGAAAGGAAGTATCTGTCAGTATGTCGATTTCCATCAAAGAAACCGGTTCAGCCATGGTCCTGACTCGCGGAAAGAGGCTGCAGTTTGCCTTGATTCTCGGATCCCTATCGGCATTTGGACCGCTCTCCGTTGACATGTATTTGCCTGCACTGCCTAAACTTTCGGAAAGTTTAGGGTCACCGGCATCGTTAGCCCAATTAAGCTTGACGGCATTTTTGCTGGGCCTGGCGCTTGGACAGCTCGTAGCCGGGCCGCTCAGCGATATACGGGGGAGAAAAGCACCGCTGATCATATCCCTGATTATTTATTCGGTCACCTCCTTACTGTGCGCATTTGCACCGACGATTTGGGTTCTGGTTGCGCTCCGCTTCGTGCAGGGAGCCAGCGGAGCAGCCGGCATCGTCATATCCAGGGCGGTCGTGCGGGATTTATACACCGGCTCGGAGCTGACCAAATTTTTCACTTTACTGATGCTGATCAACGGATTGGCTCCAATTATCGCTCCTGTATTCGGTGCCTTTATTCTGAATTTTGTATCTTGGCGTGGCGTATTCGTCGTCCTGTTTTTGATTGGATTGCTGATGCTGCTTGCCGTATGGTTTGGTCTTCCGGAAACGTTGAACAAGGAGTATAGAGCCAGCGGCGGGATCAGGCAAACCTTTCAAACCTTCGGTACGCTGGTTCGGGATCGCGTGTTTATCGGATATGCGCTCTCCCAAGCGTTCGTATCGGCCGCGATGTTCGCGTATATCTCGGGATCGCCCTTCGTGCTGCAGGATATCTTCGGGGTGTCTCCTCAAACGTACAGCCTATTCTTTGCCGTTAACGGGGTTGGTATCGTACTATTCTCCCCCAAATTACCGGGAGGTTGGCTTCCCGCACAGGAGAAACCAAACTTCTGACGACGGGACTTGTTATTGCAGCCTTTGGCGGCACATCGCTGCTTGCCATTACATGGCTTGGCGGCGGACTGTTTCTCATTGCGCCGATGCTGTTCCTGATCGTCTCTGCCGTAGGGATGGTTAGCGCAACGACTACATCCCTGGCGATGCAGAAGCAGGAAGCCCATACTTCAGGCAGTGCATCTGCATTGCTAGGCTTGCTGCCTTTGCTCTTAGGCGCCGCCGCAAGCCCTCTTGTCGGGCTTGGAGACGGAACGACGGCAGCTCCTATGGGCACCGTCATCGGGATCGCGGAATTACTGGCCGTCAGTTCGTTTCTGTTTCTCGTCATGCCTATTAGCCGCAGGAAAGAGACACAAGTCTCTTTATAAAATCGTACTTTTGCAAAGAAGCCCGCACGATGAATGTGCGGGTTTCTTATTGTGGTTAAGGAAACAATTCTGAATGAATTACCTAGAATGCAATCATAATACCAAAGAGATGTGTAAACGGGCATAGCAGGAAAAACGCACGAAGACGAGGAAAACACAAAGATAAAGCAGGTGAACCCACTTGAAATGGATGTCGGTCATTAGCCTACTGTTCATGCTCCTGCAAGGGACTGAACCGGAGAACGACAATTTAACGATTACCCAGGAAGGCAAAGTCATGGAAAGCGTGAATCGAAGCGAACATGCGCTTGATGTGTTCCCGCTGCTGGATATGGACAAATACGATCAATGGGTGGATAAACTTGATCGCAAGACCTATATGGAAGCCCGAAATGCCAAGATAGGCAGCAGCGGCCAGATCGTTCCGGGTCAGAACGGCCATCGTCTGGACCGACGCAAGCTATTGGAACAATACTACTCATATTGGTACGGCACCGGGGCTTCTTCCATCGAAGCGCCGAGGTATCCGATATATCCGAAAGTGGACACCGAGCTTCTGGCTTCCATTCGCGTCAAGCCGATCGGCTACTATGTAACCTATTTTAATTCCAATAACAAAAATCGTTCCCATAACATCGCGTTGGCTGCTCAAGCGATTGACAGCGCAGTCGTATTCCCCGGGGAAACGTTCTCGTTCAATGAGGTCGTCGGCATGAGAACGGTGGACAGGGGGTACAAACGTGCCGGCGTGATCGTAAGAGGCGAATTGTCCGAAGGAGTGGGGGGCGGAATCTGTCAGGTTTCTTCGACGCTGTATAATGCGATTGACCGTGCAGGTTTGCAGATTGTGAAGCGCTACTCCCACAGCCGGAACGTCCCTTACGTGCTGCCTGGTCGAGACGCTACGGTTAGCTGGGGAGGCCCGGATTTTGTCTTTGAGAACGCCTATAATCAACCCATCCTCATTCGGGCATTCGGGAACGGGGGAAGAATGACCGTAGCTATATACTCTTCGGAACTCATTGAATATAAGCCGCGCAATGTACCGAGCATATCCAACAGCCTGCCGGAGGAGACCAGCGACACCAAGCATAATCCGGTAAGCGGCGATTAATCCGGGATTGGATGAAACGATGCCGGTCGCGGACGGGACGACCTATACCATTGCATGCACATCCACAACACGAGAACGAGATCCACGGCATCGCCGCCGTAATACATCAGCATTCCACCAAGCTTTGCCTGCTCGAAAGGAACGCCGTCGGGCGGATGGGCATATAAGTATTTGGAGAGTATCCCGTGTCCCGCCATGGCAATGATCAGGATGAACGCACGAAGCCGAAAGCTTCGGCGGTAGGGAACCACATCCACGTAGATCAAAGAAACCGTAAATAGATATCCGGCTGCAAACACATGAAAATGAACGGCTATATGAAGAATTAGGCTAGAATGCATGGCCGTGAACAACCCGGTGGTGTAGAGGATCCATAAGCCGCCGATATTCAACAAAGCGGCCACCAATGGATGTGAGATACAGTGGACGAGCTTGCTCTTAAGCAATCGGCTTATCTTTCTAGCGAACAGCACGTTGATTGACCGAAGCAGAAGCGTCATTGGAGCTGAAAACGCAATCAGCAGCGGCCCGAGCATGCCGAGCAGCAGATGCCCAAGCATATGCACCGGGAAATTCGCAGGGGCAAGCCGGGCCAACGGGCCAGCCAGCGATAAACCTATGCAGGTCAATCCCGCAATCCAGCAAACATAGCGATGGGCAGGCCATATGCGGTGGCGTCGGTTGGAAACCGCAGCAGCTGTCCAATAGAGCAGAATTAGGCCAGCGAGGAAGAAACTCAAAATCCATTCCCAAGGGTGCCATACAGCAGCGCCTTCGAACATTCCGGCACCATGATGATGAAACGAATGGCTACTCATCTTAGGATGCGGCCTTCCGGGAAGGGACGCGGTTTCGAGTTCGTGCAATGAGTATGATGCCAGCGATGATCATGCCGGCAGCAATCAGATTCCAGACCCAGTCGTAGGGTCTTATATCGACGTAATAACGAATCTGATGCAGTCGCATCCACTTGTGCTGGATGATGCCGTCGTACAGCTGGAAAGAGCCACCGCCTAACAGAATGCCTCCAATCCATCGTTTAGCCCAAAACGCGTTCCTTCGGTGCAGATCGGCAATCAGAAACGAGGAGCCGATGGTAGCAAACCAGCTGAACGCATGAAACAGACCATCAGAGACAAGGCCGATATCGCTTGTAGACTTATCGTAGAAATGATGCCAATGCAGCAATTGGTGAAATACTACCTCATCGATAAATCCGACCAGCCCTAACCCGAACAAGATGCCGGCCCATAGGTTGCGTTCGGCGTAGTTTGAGCGCTGTGTTTGATTTTCATGGGTTTTAGAAGACTTCATTCGTCTCATCCTCTTCCGTTATAAAATTCTGAAGTCCATCGTTTTACAAAGTGATACTTTCTAAGTTTACCCATTATTACCATATCAATAACTTAAACACCGGGTGGATAAAACGAGTGATATATATTATTCGCTTCGGTAAAGGACTAAAGCTCGTTGTTCATTAGATTAATAGTTTACATAATGTTATATATGTTAACTGAATTGAACATATCCACAAACAAAAGGCGAACCACTTTTAGGGCTCGCCTTTTTACTAGGTGTAAATATATTATTCTGCTGGATATTAAGAACGAAGTGAAATGGGGATCTCCTTCACGCCGCGCACGATCATACCCGGCCTCCATTCCAGCTCGTCGATATTGCCCTGAAGCTCGAAATCGGGAAAGCGGCGAAGGAGCGTGTTAATCGCGATTTCACCTTCCAGCCTGGCGAGCGGTGCTCCGAGGCAGAGGTGTATTCCCTTGCCGAAGGCTAAGTGGTGGCTCTTCTCACGGGTGATATCGAACAGATCGGGATCCTCGAATTGGGTGGAATCGCGATTAGCGGAATTTAGGGCGATGACAACCAAGTCGCCTTTTTTCATATGGACACCGTGAAATTCCAAGTCCTCCGCGGCCCATCGTGAAGTGCTGAATTCAACGGGACCGTTGTAGCGAAGCATTTCCTCAATGGCGCCATGAATCCGTTCCGGCTGTTCCTGCAGAAGCTTCCGCTGCTCCGGATGCTCCAATAATGCAAGCACGCCATTGCCGATCAGGTTCACCGTCGTTTCATGACCGGCTATGATCATCAGGGTAACGACGCCGTATAACTCCTGTTCGGATAAGCGGTCACCTTGGTTCTCGGCAATGACCAGCTGACTGATCATATCGTCGCCGGGCTGTTCGCGAACCTTGGCGAACCAGTCCCTCAAATAAGCGATGAATTCGTTCATATGCTGGACGACCTGCTCGTTCATTTCCTGATTGGAAGCGCCGATGATGGAATTGGACCATACCCGGAACTTGTCCTGATCCTCGGCGGGTACGCCGAGAATCTCGCTGATTACTATAATGGGAAGCTTAAAGGCATATTCGTCAATAAGATTCATGGTGTCTTGGGAGGAGACGGCATCCAACAGGTTATCCGCGATCTCTTGAATATGGCTGCGCATATCCGCGATTCTCTGCGGCGTGAAACCCTTCTGGACCAATCCGCGGAGCCGTTTGTGATCCGGCGGATCGGAGAACAGCATATTCGTGCTGAACACGCTGGTCTGTTCCGCGCCCATTGCCTTCGCGACGTCCTTGCTGAACCGGCCATCCTTGAGCGCTTCGACGGCTTCAGCATAACTGCTGATCAGCCACCCATGACGACCATCCGGAAATTGCAGCTTCATAATGGGATCGCTTTGCCTCAATTTCTCGTACACAGGATAAGGGTTATGGGTAAATTCCTTGGTAAACAACGCATTTTTCAGAGATTCGTTCACATTCATTGGTATGGTCTCCTCTCGAAAATGATAGTTTTCATATCCAGTATAAGGGATAGCAATATGGATAACCAATTTACGGAGGAATTGACGACAGTCCCCAGTTCCTTCAATCCATTTATCGGTCCGCTGGAGCAGTGCATGCTGCCCATGAACAGATCATGTATACCTGCGGCAGCGGGATGCTCTTTCCATGTGGTTATGCCGGGTATAGGATATGACGAAGCTAGGAAGTACGGGGTAAAACCGAATGGTGGAATCGGATCTGAACGTGCGGGTCTTTTTGCGTTTACGGACGCTTAATGGGGGGGAAATCAGTGCCTTTTGGTCTACTGACTACGTGCATCAATCTTTGATATATTGGATCATATCTAAAGGGAAGAAAGGGGGGAAATGCCGGTGAAATCCGTTTCGGGAGAGAAGGCGGGGCTGTTGTTTCGATTTTTTATACCGTATGCCGTCATTCTGGTAGGCTCCCTATTGGTTGGATGGTTTGCTTATGGGAAAACCTCGGAGCTGATTGAAAACGAGACGGTAAAGAGCACCTCTGCGGCACTGCAGCAAATTCAGGAAGCGCTGGATCAGCGATTTGCCGAAATCGAGAATATCGCACGGCAGATGTCGAGCGAATCCAAGATCCAATCTTTTCAATTCGAGAAAGAACCATTTGCCGGCACAGGCCCATACCGTTTGTGGGATTTGGAAAAGAGCTTGTTTAACTACAAACTGTTTAATCATTTCATCGTGGATTATTACATTGCGTACAAGAACAGCAGCATGGTCATCTCTCCCCGCAAGGTGTATACGTCTGACCAGTATTATCGTTTGCTGCTGCGTTATGAAGGCCAATCGTTAAGCGAATGGAGGCAAGCATTGTTCGGGCAGTATCATTATAAAACGTATACGCCGGGACATTCGGTTGTTTATGAAGGCAAACCATACTCCGTCGTGAGTTATATGCAATCCTTCGGGAACAAAAGCAGCAGCGGGGTCGTTACGGTCCTGATTAACAATAGGCAGATCCAGGACATGCTCCGCAAAGTCGATCCGGAACAAGAGGGCTTTGCCTATATAGCGGATGCTAACGGAAACTTGATCAGCTACATAGGATTGAAAGAACAGGATTTTATGAAAGCGCTTCCCATAAAAAGTGGCGATACCCATATCCGATGGGATGAACAGGAGATGCTTGTGACTCAATCCACATCCGAATACAACGGCTGGAGCTATGTATCCGCCCAGCCTAAATCCGTGGTGCTCCAAAAGGTATATTATATCAAGCAGTTGACGTTAACCATCTTCATTACAGCTCTGCTGCTGGGGTTAGGCGTAGCCGGTTATTTGGCATATCGAAGCAGCAGGCCGCTCCTCAAAATCCTTCAGCTGCTGCCTTCAACCCGATCGGAAGCAGCTCATACTGCTTCGCGTAACGCCGTTGATTATATCGGCCATTCCGTTTCCGAGCTGGTTGAAAGCCATGATTCGCTGAAGGAGCGGTTGGAAGAGCAGATTCCGATGCTGCGAAACGTTCTGGTTGACCGTCTTCTGAAAGGGAGCTTCACGTCGATGCAGGAGCTGGAGGCTGCCATGGAACACGCGCAGGTTCAGCTCCGGGGATCTCACCATGCGGTGGCGCTTCTTCATATTCGAGGATACCACGAGCCATTCATGGAAGAAATGCTGATGGAGCTCGATATAGTCAAAATCAACATCCGCGACCGGATTCAATCATTATGCGGAGAAGGGGCGCTGCTGCATGACTTTGGAGAAAATCAATTGGTTCTGGTCTTGTCGGGAACGGCAGCGGACAAAGAGGAATTCACGAAACAAATGCGTGCACATCTACAGTCGATCCATGAGCATTTGATTGGAATTTCCGGCACGGGCCTGTACATGGCTGTAGGCGAGTTCCGGTCCAATATTGCCGAGCTGTATCGTTCCTACGGGGAGGCCAAGTTTGTCCTGCATCATGCGGGATGGAGCGAGAAGTCTCCTGTCTTCTTTCATGCCGAGATGGAAATGCCGGCCTTTTCCTATTATTACCCGGCAGACGAAGAGATGCGGTTAATCCAGCTCGTGAAGGCCGGCAATCTGGATGAGACTAGGCAGCTTCTTCGGCAGATCAAGGAGAAGAACAGGTCGGATCGGCAAATGCCGATGGCCGTCGAGAAGCTCCTTGTCCAGGAGCTTAGCGGTACCCTGATGAAGTGCAACGAACAGACAGGGAATGATGGAAGCCACCGAACGGAGGAAACGGATGCCGTCATCCGAGCGTTAAATCCCGAGTTATCCCCTGCTGAAGGCATGAATATTCTTTATGCCGCTTTCGTTGGCCTCTGTCAGAAGAACGAGGAGAGGAAGAAGAGCCATAATGCTCATTTAACGAACCGGCTGCTGAGCTATATCGAGAAGCACCATGGGGAAAGCGAACTGAGTTTATCCGCGCTCGCCCGGGAAACCCACACTTCCGAAGCTTATGTATCGTACTTCTTCAAGGAGCAGACGGGCTTGAATTTCTCGGAGTATCTTGAGAAGCTCCGCATGGATGAGGCAAAGCGGGAGTTGGCGACGAGCGACAAGCCGGTCAGCGACATCGCTGCAGCTTGCGGCTATTTGTCACTCAACACCTTCAGCCGGGCGTTTAAACGCGTAAACGGGATAAGCGCCACCGAGTACAGACGCCTTCACCGGGCCGGAGATTATGCTTAATCTAAAGAGATGCGTACTGCCGGATTGATGAATAACAGCCCATTCTAAAATTCTGAATAGTCGACAGGAACATGAAGATTTACGCGGAACAAGCCGGCTGTATATACTCCAATCACGGACCGGATCGGGACGAATCCCATTGAAGATTGGAGTGGTAACTGCTGAGTGGCTGGAAGAGTATCATCCGCAGCTGGCAATTGTACGCGCTTTTTTTGCTCCCGTTATTGTACATCATCATATTCAAGTATGTGCCGATGTACGGCGCGCAGATTGCGTTTAAAGAGTTCAACGTCACAAAAGGAATCAGTGGCAGTCCATGGGTCGGATTTGCCCAGTTCGAACGTTTCTTCCAATCGCATGAATTTTGGCGTTTGCTTAAGAATACGTTCTCCATCAGCTTGTACACGCTGATAGCCAGTTTTCCGTTTCCCATTCTGCTCGCGCTCGGTTTGAATTATGTAAGAAACCGGCGTTTCAAGAACACCGTCCAGATGGTTACATACGCGCCTTATTTCATCTCACTGGTCGTATTGGTGGGCTTGATGCTGCAGTTTATGGACCCGAGAACGGGGCTCATCAACACGATGCTCGGCTGGTTTGGCGCAGGTCCCTATCATTTCATGGCCGAGGCCTCCTGGTTTCAGTCGATCTACGTGTGGTCCCATATTTGGCAGAACGTCGGGTTTTCCTGCATCATCTTTTTGGCAACGCTTTCAGGCATTGATCCGGCACTCCATGAAGCAGCCGTCATCGACGGCGCTTCGAAGATGCAGCGGATGCGCCATATTGACCTGCCGGGCATTATGCCCATCGCCATCATTCTGCTCATTCTGAATACGGGTCAAATGCTGGAGACCGGCTTCGAGAAAATCCTGTTAATGCAGAATGCGCTGAATTTGCGATCTTCCGAGGTCATCGACACGTATGTGTACAAGGTTGGACTGGTATCCCAAGCGATGAATTTCTCTTATGCCACGGCGATTGGCTTGTTTAAAGCGATCATCGGCTTCGTGCTGCTGCTGATCGTGAATCAGACGGCCAAAAAGCTGAAGCAGGAAAGTCTTTGGTAAGGAAAGGAGGATATGTAATGCAATCACCTGCCATGAAGGAATCCGGCTCGGACCGCGTTTTTACGGTGGTGAACTACGTCATTTTATCCGTTTTCTTAATCGTTGTGTTATATCCGTTGATTTATGTAGTCAGTGCTTCGTTCAGTTCCAGCAGCGCGGTTTTATCGGGAAAGGTATGGCTGTGGCCCGTCGAACCGACGCTCGAGGGGTACCGTGCGGTGTTCAAAAACACGATGGTTGCCAAAGGCTTCATGAACACGCTGTTCTATACGCTGGCAGGCACCTCGATTAATCTCATTCTGTCCATTATGGCGGCTTACCCGCTATCACGCAAAGATTTTCGGGGGCGCGGCCTGTTCATGCTGCTGTTTGTGTTCACGATGCTGTTTAATGGGGGACTGATACCGACCTATCTGCTGGTGAAGGATCTCGGCATGATTGACACGGTATGGTCGATGCTCATTCCCGGCGCGCTGTCGGTGTGGAACGTCATCATCATGCGGACCTACTTCCAGACGACGATCCCTACAGAATTGCTGGAGGCATCACAGCTGGACGGATGTACGGATTTCCGGTTCCTATGGCGCATCGTGCTGCCGCTTTCGGGTCCCATCTTGGCCGTCATCGCTTTATTCTATGCCGTCGGCCACTGGAACCAATATTTCAACGCCATGATCTATTTAAAAAGCGCGGATTTGTACCCGCTGCAGCTGGTGCTCCGCGATATTCTGGTGCAGAACGAGGTCAATATCGAAATGCTCGGAGACGCCAAAACCGCGGCGGCCCGGCAAGGGCTGCGGGAGCTGCTGAAATATTCGCTGATCGTGGTGACATCGGTTCCACTGCTGATCGTTTATCCGTTCCTGCAGAAGTTTTTTGTTAAAGGGGTCATGATCGGTTCGTTAAAAGGATAATACATCCATTATTTCAGGAGGGCGGGACGTTATGAGAAAAAGAACGCGGGTTATCATGGGTGCTATCACCGCATTCAGTATCCTTCTTGCAGGCTGTACCGGGTCACAGGGCCCGAAAGGCGCGGATGAAGCACAAAATACGGGTACCGAGGCAATCGCATTATCCGAACCGGGAACCTATCCGCTGGTTCAAGAGAAAACCACTTTGAAGGTGATGGTGCGGGGAAATCCGCTGGTCGAGAATTTCGAAACGAACGATTTCACCAAATGGTACGAAGAGAAAACGAATGTGCACATCGAGTGGGAGGTCGTTCCGGAGCAGAGCATGCAGGAGAAGCTGAATCTCGTTCTTGCCAGCGAGGACTATCCCGATGTCATCCTGGGATTGAACATATCGCCGGCGCAGCAGATGATTTACGGCTCGCAGGGCGCCTTTCTCCCGTTGAATGATTTGATCGAAAAGCAGGGGCCGAACACCAAGAAATTGTTCCAGGATAATCCGGAAATCCAATCCACGATTACCGCGCTGGACGGCAATATCTATGCGCTTCCGGAAGTGAATGAATGCTATCACTGCTCCATGAGCCAGAAAATGTGGATTTATGAGCCTTGGCTGAAGAAACTCAATCTGAAGATGCCGGAAACCACCGATGAGCTGTACGAGGTGCTGAAGGCCTTCAAAGAACAGGACCCGAACGGAAACGGAATCCAGGATGAGATTCCGCTGTCGATCTCACCGAAATCCTGGAGCTCCTCCATCGATGCGTTCCTGTTGAATTCTTTCATTTATAATCCGGTTTACGGCTCAAGTTACAAGCATATATTCATAAAAGACGACAAGCTCGACGTCGCCTTCAACAAACCGGAGTGGAGGGAAGGGTTGCGGTATATGAACAAGCTGTATGCCGAGGGACTGCTCGCTCCGGAGTCATTCACGCAGGATGACAATCAGCTGATCCAGATCGGGGAGAATCCCGATACGGTCATTCTGGGTGCTTCAACCGGCGGCCACCAGGGTATATTTACCCAACTCCTCGGCGAAAGCGGCAGATGGTTGGAATATAAGACGGTGCCGCCGCTCAAAGGACCGAACGGCGTTCGCTATGCGGCTCTCGATTCCACCGGATTGAACCCGGGTGCATTCGTCATCACGAAAAAGGCCAAGCATCCTGAGCTTGCCCTGCGCTGGGCAGATGGCCTGTACGAACGGGAGCATACGCTGCGCAGCGTCTATGGCCGTCCGGACCAGGAATGGAGGGAAGCGAAGGACGGAGAGGTCGGTATCAACGGGGAGCCTGCGGTCTGGTCTGAGCTAAAATCATACGGTACGGTGCAAAATATTGCCTGGATACAAACCGGCCCGAGTTTGCGGACAAATGATTTCCGCCTGAGCGCCGTTGCCAAAGGAGACGACGATCTGGAAGTCGTATTGTACAACGAGACGAAAAATAAATACGAACCTTACAAACCAACCGATGTCAGCACCGTTCCGCCGCTGTTTTTAACAAACGAGCAGGCGTCCGAGGTAGCGGATCTGTCCAAAACGATCAACGATTACGTGGATGAAATGATGGCACGCTTCGTGATTGGCGATGCCGATCTGGATAAAGACTGGGACGGCTACGTGAAGCAGCTGGAGGCCATGAATGTAGCCCGCTACCTGGAAATCTATCAGGAAGCTTACGATGGAAGAAGCAAATAAAGGAGGAATCATGCAATGAGGGTTGGTGTGAGCACCTACAGCTTGCTGCCGGCTATCCGTGCAGGCGAGATGACGGTGCTGGATGTGGTGGATTGGATCGCGGAGAACGGCGGACAGCACATGGAGATCGTGCCCTATGGATTTACGCTGGAGGACAATCCCGGACTTGCCGACGCGGTGCGTGAGCGGGCGGCCGAAGCCGGCATCGCATTATCCAATTATTCCATGCCCGCTAATTTCGTCCAGGAGAGCAGGGACGACTTCGATGCGGAGGTCGAACGGATCAAGCGCCACGTGGATACGGTCAACCGGCTGGGAATGAAGCATATGCGGCATGACGTAACGGCGTTCACGCTGCCGCCGGAGAAGATGGGCATCGATTACGTGGAAACCCATTTGGACATGATCGTGGAAGGCTGCCGTCAAATCGCGGATTACGCAGCCCGCTACGGCATCACGACCACAATCGAGAACCATGGCGTGAGCGTGCAGGCAAGCGACCGGGTACAGCGCGTGCTGCAGGCAGTCGACCGTCCGAACTTCAAGACGACCTTGGATATCGGCAACTTTCTATGCGTTGATGAGCAGCCGCTGGTCGGCGTGAAACGCAATTTGCCGCTGGCCTCGCTCGTCCACGTGAAAGACTTCTATTATCGTCCGTTTGATCAGGATCCGGGCGGGGGGAAGTGGTTCAGAACCTCCCATGGCAATTACCTACGAGGCTCCATCTTCGGGCAGGGGGATCTGGATGTGCGGCGAATCCTTCGACTCATTAAAGAATCCGGTTATGACGGGGATATTACGCTGGAATTCGAGGGCATGGAGGAGTGCAGGGAAGGAACCCGATTGGGTTTGGACAATCTGAAGCGGTTATGGGAGGAAGCGTGACAGGAGAAGCGCCAGAATATGTAAACGAAAACCATTAAAATACACAGGCCTGCCTTGGAGCAAATCCGGGCAGGCCTGTTTGCGCAAATCGATAACCGAAAACAGCTCTGTACGAACCGATAATCACCTATATCTACTAAAAATGGATTCGGGAAGGGACAAAGACGATGCCAAAGCCCAATTTCAGTGATTGACAATTTATGGGTTGCGTTTAGTATTAAACTGAAGGACCAAAATTCATGGTGAATTTCACCAGCCAAGGGGGATAATATGAACCAAACCACCGTTCCTTATAACGAGATTGAACCTAAGCTGCAGACCGGAGATCTTCTACTCGCTCATGGGGTAGCCAAGGGAAGTCTTCGAATTGAAGCGCTGGAACATTGTCCGTGGTCACATGTTGCGATGGTCGTACGCGCTCCGAACGATGAAGTGCTGTTATGGGAATCCACGTCGCTCGATAATCTGGAGGATACGTGGTTACATATCAAGAAATCAGGTCCTCAGCTCGTGAAGTTACGCGATCGATTGTCAACCGATGTCAGCAACCATTACGATACGATGTTTGCGATTCGTCATTTGCATGCCGATCGAACACCGGAAATGTACGAGCTGCTGGATCATTTTATCGAGCAGGTGCATGATGCCGTGTTTCCGGATAAAAAACAGATGTATTGGGAGATCATCGAGGGCAAGTTCGGCATCACTACTTCGTTCCGCGACTTCTTCTGCAGCAAACTTGTAGCGGAAACCTATATCCAACTAAAGCTGTTGTCCCCCGCTAAAGCACCCAACAGTTACGAACCCAAAGATTTTACATCCAAGCGACATCTTCGCCTGCTGGGGAATGCCCGGTTAGGCGATGAAATTTATATCGATGTTGCGTCCATTCTCGCATGAGATGGCGTAAACACGCGGCTGCCCTGTTTTTTTTTACCTGATCCTATCTTTAGCCGGCCATTCGGATATTGCAACTGCGAAGTCGTCCGTGAGCGTGCAGAACGGTGAGCTTCAGCTGGAAGGATGGGATTTCGGCACAGACGGCTCCATTGCGTTGAACGGAAAGTGGGCATTTTATTGGAACCAACTGCTGGATCCGGACGATCTGAAACAAGGGAGCTTTCCTGCCGTAAGTGCATACGTCGATATGCCCGAGTATTGGACGAATTATTCGTTGAACGGCAGGAAGCTTCCAGCCGACGGATATGCAACGTATCGTTTGACGATTAGCGGGCTTGATTCTGAAGAGCCGATTGCACTCAAGCTGCGTAACATCTATTCGTCATACGCCCTATGGGTCAACGATACTCTGGCGGCATCGGCCGGTAAACCAGAATCTACGCACGAGGCATCCATTCCGAAGTACGGTCCGTCTGTAGTCGTACCCGTTAAGCCGGACTCGGACGGACGATTGATGCTTCTGGTTCAGGTCGCCAATTTTACGTATCCCAAGGGCGGGATTAATAACGCCTTTGAGCTTGGAGACGCCAAGCAGCTGCAGCAGGAGAAGTCGGTAGAGCTTGTAAGAGACAGTCTCGTCATCGGTTCATTGCTGGTGATCGCTGTGTATCATGTCATCTTGTACGTGCTCAGGCGCAACGACGTTACTCCGCTGTATTTCGGATTATTCTGTATGTGCATGGCAGTTCGAACGATGCTGGTGGGTTCGAGATTTATACTGGAAATATTCCCAGCGTTCTCATGGGTTTGGTTTGCAAAAGTATCGTATTTAACGATTTACGTCGGCGAATTATTTTTGATCTCATATATATATCACTTGTTTCCTCAATTTCTATCCCGCAAGGTATGTCGGTTGACGCAGTTTTTCACGATATTCTTGACCTTACTGGTGCTTACAACAGATATCCGGGTGTACGATTATTCCCTGATCCCATTTCAGGTCTATTCCATAGGGCTTGTTCTCTATGCCGTTTATGCATCCATTCGGGTAGCAAGGCAACGACAAGAAGGAGCTATCCTCCTCATACTCGGATTTACCCTGATTTTCCTGACGGCGGTCAATGATACCTTAAACCGTAATGGAGTCTTTACAACGCCAGCGTTGCTGCAGTACGGTGTGCTGGGGTTTGTATTATTGCAGGCATTATTGCTGTCCATGAAATTCTCACGGGCATTTTCCCAAGTGGAGCGTTTGTCGGAGCGTTTGTTGACATTAGATAAACTGAAGGATGAATTTTTGGCGAAAACTTCGCATGAGCTGCGTACTCCGCTCCATGGCATTATCGGTCTGGCCGATGCATTGATTGACGGAAGTTCCGGCAAACTGCCATCGCCTGTCATCGATCTTTTGCGGCTCATGAAGGTCAGCGGCCAGCGGCTTGCCCATTTGGTCAACGATATATTGGATTTCTCAAAGCTCAAGCACCAGGAAATCGGTTTGGTCCTCGTGACGGTTAACTTGCGTCTGGCCGTCGAGCTGACCCTTCAAGTGCTCAACCCATTAGCCGAGAAGAAAGGGCTTCGACTATCCCATCAATTGCCGGACGATATGTACGTGATGGCCGACGAGAATCGGTTGCAGCAAATATTGCATAATTTAATAGGAAATGCGATCGCTTACACGGAAACCGGGACGGTTACCGTCACGGCAAAGAGGCTGCAAGGACAAGTTTCGGTTCAGATAACCGATAGCGGAATCGGCATCGCAGAAGCTGATCTGGACCGTATTTTTGAATCATTCGAGCAAATTAATCCTCTGGATCGATCTCAACAAGGCGGTACGGGGATCGGGCTCTCGATTACTAAGAAACTAGTCGAACTGCATGGCGGAAGGATTGGAGTAACCTCCGGTGTTGGAGAAGGCTCAACGTTCAGCTTTACGCTCCCCATGGTTGGCGAAGGAAAGCCGAAGAGCCCTCCTCTGCCCGTCGCAGATTACATTCCGGCAGAGTCATTCCCACATTGGGAGATCGTTGATCCTGAGCGGGAGGCAGCCCACTCCAATAAACAACTGCCTTCGGTGCTCATCGTGGATGACGATCCGATTAACGTCCAGGTACTCTTGCAGTTCCTGGCGGGAAAATATTCACTCAGGTCGACATGCAGCGGACAAGAGGCCCTGGAATGGATCCAGAATGGATACAAACCGGACATTGCGCTTCTCGATGTCATGATGCCGTACGTATCCGGACTCCAATTAGGTGAAGAAATACGCAGGCATTACAATTCTGGCGAATTGCCTGTCATCTTCCTCAGCGCAAAAAGTCAAATGACGGATTTGGTTGCCGGTTTTGAACACGGCGGTAATGATTATCTTGCGAAACCCGTCGACAAGCAGGAGCTGTTGGCACGCCTTGAACTGCATCTCCAACTGGCACGCTGGAATGCAACGCTGGAACGCGAAGTGGAGGCGAGGACCATTGAGCTTGAGCATTCTTTGGAAGAACGGGCCAGAGCATTGTCGGAGATATCCGTGCTCGCCGAGCGGAACCGAATTGCCGGCGATATTCACGATCACGTAGGACATATTCTAACAGCCAGCGTCGTTCAGTTAGAGCTCGGTCTGAAAATGTCTTCGCAGAACGCACCGGAATCGACGGAGAAATTGAAGCATGCGTCCGACCTGCTCCGCAAAGGGCTTCATGAAATGCGGAAATCCGTGCATATGCTTGCCGAGGAAGCGGCTGCTTCAGCAACGTTCCGGGACTCCTTGCTGCAAATCATTAACGACTCCCAGCAATATGCGGAAGTCAGCGTGGAGCATAAGATTGAAGTCTCCGACGGAAGTCTTGAGCCGGAGGCCGAGAAGTTGATCCGCCATGCCTTGCAGGAGGGAATCACGAACGGTATTCGTCACGGCCAATGCACGTTCTTCCGGTTTGAGTTGATCGAGACAGAAGACGCTATCCAGTTTACGCTCGAAAATAACGGACTGCCCTTTACGTCCGAACGGCTTGGATTCGGATTGACCATGATGCGACAAACGACCCGGCGAAGGGGCGGCACCTTCCAGGTCAGCACGAAGGATGGAGCAGGCTGTGTGTTATTACTCACCATGCCCCGTTCCGCGCTTAAGGAGTGATCAGAAATGTCAAGCATAAGCATACTCATTGCAGAGGATCAAACCATTGTCCGTGAAGGCCTAGAGACCATTATCAATATGGAGCCCGAAATGGAGGTCGTTGCTACGACGGACAATGGGCAGACCGCTTGCGAGCTGGTGGAGCAGCTGCGTCCTCAGCTTGTGTTAATGGACATCGAAATGCCGGTTATGAACGGAATTGCGGCAACGCACCAGATTAAGCAGTCTAATCCGGATACGATCGTGCTGATCCTCACGACGTTCACCGAAGAGGATTTCATTATAGAGGCACTGGCCAAAGGAGCATCCGGATATTTGCTTAAAGACTTTACGTCCCATAAAATCATCGCCTCGATCCGCGAGGCGATTCGTGGCGAACTGATGCTCCCTTCGAAGGTGGCGGCAAAGTTGGCGGCCCGATTAAGAACGACCGGAGTTCCACAGTTTCCGGTCCAGAACTATAATCTGACCCCCAGGGAATTGCAAATTGCAAAGCTGATGACGGAATATAAGAACAACCGCGAGATCGCCGATATGTTATATATCACGGAAGGTACGGTTCGCAACTACATCAGCGTCATCTATGAGAAAATCGGCATGAATGACCGGACCAAGGTGATTCCGCTGCTCAAGCAGGCACTAAGGGATCCGGATTGACTAAGGGAAGAACACCGCTTTCAATGAGAGCGGTGTTTTTTTGTCATGTGTTTCCATGAGTATAGGGTTTGGCAGTCTATCGAAACAGTTACTTCTGTCATATAAAAGCCATACACCTGTCATGCATTAGTCATGATTCGGTCATATCCAAACGTTGCTGAACTGGGTCATGCCAGCAACACGATCCTGTTCAGCATGTTATATGAGATGAACGCAAACATTAGGTTTTACATTTCAACCCGCCTGATATATGATATAACGTGGATATTCATTATCCGCTTTAAATATTTTAAACCAAATCCATACCGTAAAACGAGGTGCTGTTTATGCATATGAAAACCGGCGTGGAACAGTCCGTATATGCCCTGGTTCTGCTCAACATGCTGCCGGACAGGGCGGTGCTGCCCGGGGAAGCGATTAGCCAGCAGCTGGGAACTTCCGTGACCTATTTTCAGAAATTGTTGAGAAAGCTGGTAACCGCTGATCTGATCACGTCCGTCCCCGGCATCAAGGGCGGATTCAGATTAAGGAAGAAACCTGAGGATATCCGTGTATACGACGTTTACCTCGCGGTGGAAGGACAGCAGTCCCTATACTCGTCCCACGGAATTCTCGTAGACATGCTCGACCTGCAAAAAGAAGAGAGCTGCTGCCTGCTATCCGATTTGATGGAAGAAGCCGAGTCTTCCTGGAAAGCTGTATTAAAGCGAGAGACCATCGCTTCGTTGTCGGAGGAAATGCGCGGAGAACGCTTTAAGGACAAGGTTAGCGCCTTGGAGGAATGGATCAGCAGCAAAATGGTCATCTAATCGAATCGAAGAAGGGAAGATATCATATGAGATTAAGCGTACTGGATCAAGCTCCCGTCACCAGCGGCAACACGGCGGAAAGCGCATTGATGAAAGCCGAAGAGCTGGCTGTTCTGGCCGATGGATTGGGATACAGCAGAATGTGGATGGCCGAGCATCATGGAGGACATACGTTTGCCAGCTCCGCACCTGAAGTGACGGCCGCCCGGCTTGCGGCAAAAACCGATCGGATACGCATCGGCACCGGCGGCGTCATGATGATGCATTACTCTCCACTGAAGCTCGCGGAAGTATTTAAGACGTTAAGCGCATTTACGCCCGGAAGGATTGATTTCGGCGTAGGGCGAGCGCCAGGCGGCGATACGAGTGCCATGTACGCTCTGTCCGAAGGGCGGCAGCTGATGCTTCATAACATGTATGACAAGCTCTCCGTCACCATGCAGCTTCTTCGCGACCAGGTGCCGGAAGATGAACTGTATGCCACGAATGCCGCTGCGCCTACGGGAGTCGCCCTGCCTGAAGTGTGGCTGCTCGGCTCTAGCGGCAACAGTGCGCTGCAAGCGGCACAGATGGGGGTCGGTTACTCCTTCGCACAGTTCTTTAACGGAGCGATGAGCATAGACATATTGGACCATTACCGTGATAACTTCCAACCATCCCCGTTCATGGAGAAGCCTGAAATTAACGTATCCTATATGGTAACGACAGCGGAAACAATGGAAGAAGCGGAGTATGAAGCGCTGCCGCAGGATATTTTCCGGCTGATGATGAGCAAGGGCCGAATTACGCAGGTGATGACACCCGAAGAGGCTCAGAATGTATCTTTAACGGAAATTGACCGGATGGCTATCCAGGAAGGGCGCAAAATTCATCTGGTGGGAGCTGTAAAAGACATCGCGGCCCGCTTACAGGAAGAGCAAGCGCACTACGGATTCCAGGAAGCAATGATATGCAGCATTCCGCATTCGCAGGAAAAGCGGCTGGAGGTGTATCGCCTGCTCGCACGTGAACTGCTGTAAATCATGGTTTTGAGAGGGCAGGCGGAAGCCTGTCCTTTTTCGATTGATGAAAATATCGTATCCCTTAGAAGCGTGTTGATGCTAGAATAGTAAAAAATCGTTTATACATAAAATCAACAGTTAGGAGAGATTATGCCTTTTACATTCGCGCATCCCGTCATCACAATGCCGTGGTGGAAGAAGAAGTCATTACCGGTGTCCGCGCTCATTATCGGGTGCATGGCGCCGGATTTTGAATATTTCATCCGTTTTCGGGCGGCTGGCGTATGGGGGCATGAGGGTCCGGGTATTCTCTTATTCAATCTCCCGATGATATTGCTGCTGTACGTTGTTTTTGAGAAGGTCATACGCCCGGTTCTGCACGTCTATTTACCTTCTTGGTTCCCGTACCGCTGGCAGCGGGATGGCAAACTTCCAGTCTCTCCCATAGGGTGGCTGGCCGTAATCCTCTTAGGACTGGCAGGCGTTGGCACGCATTTGCTCTGGGATCAGTTCACCCACAAGGGAGCATGGATCGTCAATCAGATTCCGCTTCTTTCGGAAATGCTGCATATCGGCGCCTTACAAATTCCGGTGTACAAATTAGGCCAACACGGCAGCACCCTATTTGGCTTGGTCCTGACCGCATGGTGGATTCACCGTCATTTGTACGTATCGCCCACGAAAAGAGCGCATGCGCATCCGGTTATAACCTTTTGGTGCGTATTCGTTACGGTCTATATCCTTGCCATGTTCGCGGCCATGATGACGGTTGTAGAAGGGCGGGGACTGTCCTACGTATTCCAGCTTGTCGTCCCGGCCATTAGCAGCTTTCTGGTCGCACTGCTTGTAACTTGTCTTCTATTTTGGAATATGGTCAGGCGAAAATAACGAATCCAGCAAATAAACCAGAATTCATTGTGTAGGAGGGGTCATTATGGTAACCATTGAGCAGTATACCCTTAAGGGGATCCATTTCTTAAATGAAGATGCACTTATGATTCATGAGCAGGCCGGATTGTACGGCGTGTTAGACGGGGTATCCTCCGTAGTTCCCTACCTCAGCGACAAGAAGGAAACGGGAGGGTACCTTGCTGCTCAAGCGGTAAAGAACTTTTTTGAATCACTGGATCAAGTGGAGCATCTTGCGGAGCATACTGCGGCAGCAAACGATAAGTTAAGAGAACTCATGCAGCAAGCCCATGTCGATATGGAGAAAAAAGACGGGCTCTGGGGAACGGCTCTTGCTCTAGTACGAATTCAGGAGGAACGCGTGGAATTCCTGCAGACCGGTGACTGCATGATCCTTGCCGTGTACCAGGACGGGGAGGTTCGGCCATTAACCTGGAGACAAGTTGCTCATTTGGAAACTCCAGCCATCGCGAAATGGGAGGAAGGCGTGAATCAGGGATTGACCCGTCAACAAGAACTCCACGGGACGGTAATCGATATCATAAGGGAGAACCGTTTTAAGAGCAACGTGAATGGAGGCTACGGCGTCTTGAACGGGGATCCCCGTGCCGTTGATTTTCTCGAATACGGAAAAATCAATAGATCCCGATTAGCACATCTGATTCTATTAACGGATGGTTTATTCTGGCCTGTGAACGACGTGCCGAGTGATCGATCCTATTGGGACTACATCGCGCAGCGTATACTCTTAAACGGCCTTGAACCGTATACGCATGAATTACAGTATATCGAAGAGGCTGACCCGGAATGTTTAACCCATGCAAGATTCAAGAAATCCGATGAAAGACGGGCATGGTGATTCATTTTAACGACCTATAGTTGCTCTAAGAGCAAGCTCCTGCATTATGATAAAAGATTCCCCCGGTATATCATATCGTGGCACCATCAATCCCCGGGTTTGTCGGTTCACCATTTATCCACACGATATAATAAGCGTGCTTTGCCTAACAACATTTTCATGTCCGAATCATATTTTATTGTAACGGCATGAAAGCGGGAGGTATGCAGTATGGGCCGAGGAGTGCAACGTAAACGAAGACAGCAAGGGAAATCAAACAAAGCTACGGTTAAACAATTGGCGTTCATCGCAGCTATTTTGGTATTAATCGCCTCAGCCATAGGCCTCTACGTTGCTTATGATGACTTGTTTGAGGATGAAGGTGTGGAAATTGTCGTGTAGCCAAGCGCGTACGATCAACTTTACAAACAACGTTTATTTCATCTTTATCATATATGTCATAGGAATACTACCTGCTTCAAATCAAAGGCAGCCATTCTTGACTCCAAGAACCGGCTGCCTTAATTATGGGTTCATTTAACGGCAGATCGTCAGGATCCTGCCTCTTTTTTGGTCGTTGGGGCAGCGGGTCCATCTTGATGGGGGAGCAGCTTCATGCCTGCATGATCCAAATGGACTTCAACATGTACCGTTTCCAAAGAACCTGCATCCATCGGTTGGACAGACGACCGATGAATTTTTTTCCAAAGTCGGGTGTCTTTCTTAAACAAAACGTGCTCCAAGCTGTACAGATCTGTCTTTGAGGCAATTCCATTCTTATACGTAGATATAATCTCCTCCCGTACTTCCGCGGCCGCCTGGTTTTCCATTTCGGTTTTGTTCATGTCGTCGAGCGCTTCTACCACGTTACCTCCTAACTTCACGTTGATGCGGAATCGGGGCATTCCGTTGACAATGCTCAATTCCTTGCGAACTTTAGGATTCGACAAAACGACGTTCGCAGCGTATTTCCCGCTCTTATTTGTAATCATGACGTGAGAGCGTTTCGTATCGGGTTCCATCCAGCGTAGACCGGTGAGCTTGTCGTTTGGAAAGAAACCTTTCGATACCACTTCGGATATAGCGTATACTCCGTTAATCACCAGCTTCGGATTTTCTTTTTGATTCAGGCTCCAGGTCCCTTTATCGATCGATAGATTTGGAAGCAGTACCGTACTGGCCGGTTCGGTGATCAGCGCCATGAAATCAAAATATCGAATCGGTACGATATAGGATCTCTGTTTATACTCTTCGGAAGGCTCATGAGCTATCGTATTTAACGGGGAGAGATTGAAGAAAGCAGGAACATTAAACAACTGCTCGATAGACTCGTTTGTTCCAAACACCCAGGGCGTCATACGAATTTCCTGATAACGACCGATCGTATCCAATTTGGTTAGAACTTTCGATTTCAAGACGGTATCACTGATGAGAATACATGAGATATGGCTCCAGCTTGTGCGTACCTGCGCTGAATCATAGATGGCATTGACCGCCATGTCAAACGTCTTGCCCCTGGTTTTGGAAGTCCATACTTGTGGTGGCTTTTCTGCTTTTCCCGTTTCGGTTTTGGCGACCGCCGTAAAATCCATCATTTGAGTGTATACGACAAAATCACCGTCCTCTTGATCGATGCCGATGGCGGTGATGTAATTCATGTCTTGTATCTCCTTGATGTCCCAGCAGCCCGTTAACATAATGAGCATTACCGTTAACCATATTAATTTTATGATAATGATACAGTTTCTCATCTCACGTTGGTTCCCTTTCTTCAGAAGTGTTATCCATATTCTGCAGCATTTCCGGTCGGTTTTTGTTGAAAGCCCACGGTTTTTTCAAGAGGGCATTCATTAAATCCTTGAAGGTCAGCGGCGATAGAGGAGCAAGGTACGGAAGTCCGAAGGATTCCAATACGGAGAGGTATGCAATGAGACTGAATACACCAATAAAAAATCCCAGCATGCCAAGCAAGGAAGACCAAATCAGCACATACAGCCGAATAATGCTGACCGTTCCGCTCAGTGTCTGGTTTACCAATGTAAACGTCGCGACTGCCGTCGTTGCAGATACGACCAGCATGGCGGGCGACGTTAAGCCAGCGCGTATGGCAGCATCCCCGATAATGAGGCCGCCTAAGACCGCGATGGTTTGACCGACAGCTTTCGGCAGCCTAATGCCTGCCTCCCTGAATAATTCGAACATGCCCAGCATCAATAAGATTTCCATTGGCGCCGACAGCGGAATCCCGAAACGGGAGACCGTGACGGTCGCAAGTAGCAGAAAGGGAAGCTGATCCATGTTGTAGCATATCAAGGCAATCCAAAATCCCGGGAGCATAATGGCGAGTACGAGACCAAGGAGCCTGAGAAGACGCTCAAAGATGACGAAATGATAAGGAAAATAGGAGTCTTCCGGCGTTTTTAACAACTCCAGCAAGTTGCAAGGCGCAATCAACGCCATTGGCGACCCGTCCACAAGGATGACAAAACGTCCTTTAAGCAAGCATTCCACGACAAAATCCGGCCTGCCAATGTAGTCCATGAGCGGAAACAGGGAGAGGGTCGAATCGGAAAGTGCCTCCTCCAGCTGACCGCTGGTTACTAGCGCATCGACATGGATGCCTTTTAAGCGCGACTTTGCCTCGTTGATGACTTCCGGGCGTATGATATCGGAAATATACAGAAGGGCTACTCTGGTCTGGCTGCGATCGCCAATCATCATTTGCTCATTGTGGAGCGTGGCCGTTCGCAATCTTTTTCGTACGAGTGCCACATTCATGAACAGATCTTCCGTAAATGCATCTCGAGCCCCTTTGATGGAGACCTCCGTATTGGACTCTTCTGGTTGTCTATTGGGAAGGGAGGCAATATCGATGGAATAAAAGCATTTCTCTCTTGAAAAAAATAGGATCATTCGTCCCGCAAACAGAAGCTTAACGACATCGGCAGGCTCCTTCAATTTGCTCCATTCCATCGATTTATCCAATTCTCTGGCTAAAGGCTCCCAATCCCTGAAATGTTCCAGTTTTTCTTCCAGATCCGGCAGCACATATTGGGTCATCACCATGGCATCAACCATTCCTTCGCTATACAGCAGCACTACGGGGATAGCATCTTCATGCTTTCCCGGGAAAGATTTGATGATCACATCCGCGGAGTTGGCAAACATGGATCGCAGGGCTTCCTCATCCAATGCGTCGGATGCAGGTAGCCTGTCCACTGCGACCGAAGATGGTTTTTTTTTCGGCGGAACATGCTATTTCGATTTCTGTAGTTTGACATCGTCTACCCCCCTTTGGTATTGGCTCGAAATGTGACAGCAATGGCAATCAACAGCGTCAGCGCGGAAAGGAAGACCAGGTAGGACGGCGAATATTTGCCCAGCACGAATAACTCGATTTGCCGATCGATTACCGGGATCATCGAGATGATGGATGTGGCTACACCCACCCCTAACACGTACCACAAGCGTCGTTTGGGTTTTTTAAAAGGAATACCGTCCGCCATGATAAACAGGAACAACGAAATACGGATTAATGTCCCCGATATCCATTGGTACAAAGCCAGAAAATCGACATGGGTTATATATTTCGTAATGGTGACCAGCATCCACTGCTCGTATGCGGGATAGCGGGATTCCATCGCGGGAACTGGCCCGAATGCGGCGATAGCTCCCATCAACGGTCCCAGGGTGAGTCCTCCCAGCAAAATAGACAATATGACGATCGAGAGGTATCTCATCCTTCGTTTCATGTGATGCTGAAGATAGATCAGCACAATCATCTCCATGAATCCGCCGCCGGCCACGAGCATGCTCTTGAGCATGGGCGTGTAACCATCCACGAATAGGGGGGTCAACAATCCATCTTCGCATGGTTCAAAGACAGCTTCGGACCCGTGATAGGCTGGATCTTCACGGCCGTAATATGGCTGCGAATCGTATGGGGGAGAGGATCTTATCGCCATGTGATTGTCGACTGCAATAGAGTAGGGAAGAGAGCCGGTCCTCAGATCGGCTGTCGAAACGATGTGGTTTTTGCGATTACCCAAGAAATAATTCAGCCTCTTTTCCAGGCTCCGAGCAGGCAAGGAATTGTTTTTCCTTTTTAAGAGGTGAAGAGATGAAAGGGTGCGAGGAGAGACGGATTGTAAACGAAGTCAGTACGATCATATTGGAGGCACAGCTCAGATTGCAGTATGATGAAGGATAATAGAGATTATTATTTAACGGTATTAATCAATTAATTCATAGCGTTAACTATATATAATTAATGATATTAACTATATATAGTTAATGCCATGAAATACAACGAAAGACCCGGCCACTAAAATGGAGAAATACAATAATAAAACAGGCAGCGCAGACCCGATTGGATTGGGCCTGCCGCTGCCTTAAGGAATATGCAGTCGTTTAACCAGACATCATCATTTCTTGCTTGCCGGCAAGCCGTAGCTTTCACGGATCAAGGAGAAATAGTGATCGGCGCGTACAACTTTGAAGTCTGCTCCAAGCTGCTCGGTTAGAGCCAGCGCATCCGACGGAGTCATGCTCCAGGCAAGCATGCCGAGGGAAACGAAGAGCGGTGACTTACCGTCCCAATTTGCCTTGGCCTCATTCAGGACCTGCAATCCGTCCTGCACGGTGCTGATCCCGCGGATCGTTGACACGGGCAGGCTGTCGCCTACGATTTCAACCCCGTATCTGTCTTCATAGCTAATAAATAAACCGGGTACGTTATATTCCTCCTCATATGCTTTTGCTTTAAACGGTGATAACGGCACATTCTGACTATCGACTCGATTCAGAACATAAGGGATCGTCATTCCCGTCTTTTTCAGGTATTTCTCGGTAGACCGCAAGAACTGCTGAAAGCTTGCATCCGGCCATGGGCTTGGGTAAAAATATCCGGCACCGGACGGCCCGGCAATCAGCAAATCGTTCTCTGTAGCCGAATTGAGATAATAATTCAATATCGCTGGAGCACCTTCATAAAGCAGAGGACTGGAGGTCCAGTTGATCGGGACTTTGCCGCGAGCCGGGTCATCCCACATGACGCGCATGCGATGCTGGTTGTATTGGAAGTTGTCGCCTTCCGTAAAAGTATACGTTACATAAATCTTGTTCTCCAGAGCTGGCTGCGGAGGTGTTTTCGCCAGCTTGAAGTTTGGCTTGGTTCCCGAGAAGACGGTCAGATTGCTGAACCAGTCGGCCGCCAGCACATAAACGCCATATCGGGAAGCGATCTCGACCGAGCTGAACTCGCCTTCCACATCGTTGCTGAACCAGCCGAGGTACGGGGTACCCGGCTTCACACCGGACAGGATTTTTTCGAACAGCGCTTTTTGCTCAGGGACATTGGAATCCAGCCAGAATACCATCGCTTTGTTGGCTACGGCGTAATCTCTTAAATAACCATAGGGTTCCTGCTGCTCAGCAGATAGCGGACGGATATTTCCCGCGGAAACCTTATACTGGTTCCACATATCCACTTCGGCGACCAGGTTCTTGGTTCCGGCAGGAGGGGTGAACTCGTACACAAAATAACTGCCGTTATCGGCGAAGCGGTGACCGCCTTGTCCTTCACCGAACTTGGAATTTTGCCGATCATATAGATAGGCCTCTTCTTCCGGTGTACCTGCGATGAAACTCGCGATCACGTTGCCGTCAGCCTTGACCGTTACTTCGTGTACGGCAGGGCCCCAACCGTCCTGGGTGAAAGCATCGTCAAACCGAAGATATACCTCTGATTTTCCCAAGAGAGAGGATAAATCAAGCGGGTAAGTATCACGATTGCTTGCATCGCGAATCTGCTCCTTCTCCTCTGCAATCGTTACAAACGATTCCGGGAGGCCGGAAGGAATTCGGATCGCCGTATCCGGATCCAGTCCGACTAACATCTGATGATTCGTCTGCTTCCACAGATTCTCGTACTGCCAGGTGTAAGCTTCGAGCCGGTTATCGAATTTGCCGCGCAAATCATCCAGCGTCTTCAAGTTATAAGGAGCTTTGGACAATTGGGCGGCCAGCTCCGGACTGGCAACGACAGCCTTCTTCAGTCCTGCGAGGGTGGTGGCGACATTAATCGTGTCGGGAACTTCCGGATCATATACAATCATGCCTTTGGCTTCGCCACGATAAGCAGCGAATACGTCCCAATAGTCTTCATGAAGCGTATAAGGCACGTTTATATCTTCAAGCCAGGTCATTTTCCCTTCTTCCTGGGACTCAATCAAATAGATTCGGGGCTGTTCCCGGTTAACGATCCCCTGCAAGGTTCCTAACATCAATTTAATGTCACCTGGCGCATCATAAATATCTGCGACATCCAAATGCTTCGGCTTCTTGAAACTTGGCAGTTCGCGGTTATTGGAACCGTCAGGTTTGGCTGACCGTGCATCCGTATCCGAAGCATAAGCTGCGCCGCCGCTTAATGAAAAAGCACAAAGTATGGCTAAACAGAGAATCGTGAATCTACGAGCCATGGCGAATTCACTCCTTGTTATGGTCTGTTGTCAATTGGAAGCGCGTGCTCATCCGTTAACATTCAGCCCTCCTTTTTGGCACCAACATCGTGTAGCACATCGCTTACCAACACATATTTAATATATTCAAATATAACTTTACAAGAGGTTCGACAAAACTTCCTATGATTCTTGCAAATCAGGCATGTTAAACGCTATCCTATCAAGGTATTGTCGTAATTGGCCGTTGTCAGCTCATGCTTGTTTATTGCGCTTGTATGTGTAAGGATATATTATATATTTCAAATATCATGAATGAATTGGTGATGTGATTAGTATGAGTACAAATGATCGAATTCCGTTGTATCAGCAAATCCAGGACTATATCCGACACGTCATAGCATCAGAAAATATGAAGCCCGGTGATCGCATACCGACAGAGAAGGAGCTGATGGACCAGTTTCATGTCAGCAAGATAACGGTTGCCAATGCGCTGACCGGATTAGCGAACGAGAAATTGATTGCCCGCGTGCCGGGCAAAGGAAGCTTTGTTGCAGAAGAAACGGACTTCTTACCCGGAGCGCAGCCGTCGGCTTCGTCGCACAAGGGAAGAGAAAGGACGCTGGCAACGGGCATGATTGGCGTGATTATGCCCACCATTCATGATTACTTTGCCATGAGACTCATTGAGGGGATCGAGCAGGCTCTTAGTGACGAAGGTTACCGCAGCATGATCATGCTGACGGACGGCAAACTCGACAAGGAAAAAGACGCCATCAAGGATCTGAAGGCTCTCGGAGCCGAAGGCCTGCTTATTTTCCCGATCGACGAGGAGAACTACAACGAGGAGATACTGGGCATGAAGCTGTCCGGTTTTCCTTTTGTGTTGATCGACCGGTATTTGCCTGGCGTCGAGACGCATTATATTGCGGCCGATGGAAGGCGGGGCACCAGGCTCGCCGTTGAGCATCTATGGGAGCTTGGGCATCGTGATATCGCCATCTGCTCGGATTCTCCCCTTCAGACCGTGACGGTTCAGGAGCGGATCGAAGGGTACATCGATGCATTGAAGGACAAAGGCGCGCTCATCAATCCGGCGCATATGATTACGGATTTCAAACCGCTGAACGTGCTCAAGGATGCGGAAGCCCACCCGTTATACCGTTACATCCGAAATCGTATGGTAACCGCCTATATTTCGCTTAACGGGAGACTGGGCGTGCAGATCTATCAGATGGCAAAGCAAGCGGGGCTTAGGGTGCCAGAGGACGTATCGATCGTCAGCTTCGACGATCCGACTTCCATCGTGGAGGAATTCAGCATTTTCACCCATGTCAAGCAGTTTGAGCGGGATATGGGATATCAAGCCGCCGGCAAACTTCTGGAAGTGCTGCGCGGCACAGGAGAAGCCAAGAGTTACAGCAAAATACTGATTGAGCCCGAGCTTGTGGTTCGCCAAACATCAGGCCAGGTTCCATGAACTTAATATTCACGCCAAAAATAAGCCTTTTCCGTCATCCAACGGAGAAGGCTTTTTTAATTCGAATAAAAAACATATTGAATATATTAATATTATATATTATATTCTAGAAAATGATGGAGGTTATGAAGCGACAGTACATTTAACCTGAGCAGGGAGGTATAAAACGTGCCGAGAGATCGCAGGGAAGAACGAACCGGGTTTCAAGAGTCTGCACCGTATCACCCCGACTATGATCTTCAGACAGACTTCGTGATGGTTTATGGGATTGACGAAACCATGCCCGAGCGGATTCGGAAATGGAAAGAGAAAGGATACGTCGTCCATCTGATGACCGGAGTCGCTTGGGGGCAATACAACAGCTACCTGGACGGGGAGATAGACGGCGTACCCCATTGGGATGAAGCCCAGAAGGATCGCTATGGGGAGATGATCCTGCATGGCAAACAACCGGTCATTCCTTACATGGTGCCTACGATTTCCTTTGGCCGCTTCATCGCGGACCGAATACGCATCGCGGTGGATGCGGGCGTGGAAGCCATTCATCTGGAAGAGCCTGAATTTTGGGTGAACGGAGGTTATTCGGAAGCGTTCAAACGGGAATGGCTGCTGTATTACAAGGAGCCATGGATTCCGCCGCATGCTTCGCCAGACGCACAATACCGGGCTTCCAAATTGAAAGCGTATTTATATACCCGCGTGCTCGACCGGTTATGCGCAGAGATGAAGGATTACGCGTTAAAGCGTTATGATCGAATCCTTCGCTTTTACGTTCCGACTCATAGTTTGATCAACTACACCCAATGGCGAATCGTAAGTCCGCAATCGGCGCTCGTGGAGCTCCCGTCCATAGACGGGTACATTGCACAGATCTGGACGGGGACCTCCCGGACGCCGAATGTATATGAGGGGCTGCGTAAGGAGCGGACATTTGAAACCGCTTACCTTGAATACGGCGTGATGCAGGAGCTGGTTCGTGGAACGGACAGACGCATGTGGTTCCTGCATGACCCGATTGAAGATAATCCGAACCACACGTGGGCGGATTACAAGCAGAACTATCTAAAAACCGTGGTCGCATCACTGCTGCATCCCGGGGTCTCCCATTATGAAGTATCGCCATGGCCGCGGCGAATCTTTAAAGGGAGATATCCTTCCGAAGACGGTTCAGGCAAAGAGTCCATCCCGTCCGACTATGCAACGACGCTGCTCCAGGTCATGCATACGCTGGGCAACATGGACCAGAAAGTGATCGAATCGGCGGAAGACGACTTGCAAGTCGGCGTTCTAATTGCAGACTCCGCGATGTTTCAGCGAATGAAGCCTGAGCCTGGAGCGCCCGATGCCGGGAAATATGACGGCACGGATCCCGAAGGTTTTCAGGAGGCGGGCGACACGGAGCTTCTCGATTTCTCTCCGTTTTACGGTCTGACGCTGCCGCTGCTGAAGCATGGCATCCCGGTACGCACGCTTCAGCTGGATAATGTAAGGCGTTATCCGGGTTATTTGGCTCCATATCGCGTCCTTGTGCTGAGCTATGAATTCATCAAGCCGGAGTATCCTGACATTCATAATGCCCTCGCGCAGTGGGTGCGGGATGGCGGCGCACTGATCTATGTCGGCGATGACAGCGATCCGTACCACGGCATACGCGCCTGGTGGAACGCGGAGCTCGAGAGCGGAGCGTTCGGCTCGAAGTACAACTCCCCGCGGGAGCATTTGTTTGAGCAGCTTGGCCTGAAGGGGAAAGCGGAAGGAATCCATCAGGCAGGAAAAGGCATTGTATGCTGGCTGGATCAGCATCCGGCCGACCTGACCTTGTCGAAGGAAGGGGCTGACCGGCTGCGCCGCTCCGTCCAGGCTGCGATAGAAGCGCTACTCGGCACGGTACCGCCCTGGCATGCCAAGCATTATTTCAAGCTGCAGCGCGGTCCTTATATCATTGCTTCGGTTCTGGAGGAGTCCGTCACCGATAAAGACTTGACGATATCGGGTCCTGTCGTGGACTTGTTCGATTCGAAACTCTCCGTTCATGATCAGTTTACGTTAAGCCCGGGGAAACAGGCGCTTCTCTATGATGTTGAAGCCGGTCGTCCTTCCGGAGGCAAAGTGTCCATCATCGCAGCTTCCTCCAGAATCGAGGAGCTCGACCAATCGGACGCCGGGTTCCGATTCACAGCCAAGGGACCGGCCAATATGCAGGCCAGCGCAAGGCTGTATTGTCCGACCGAGCCGGCGTCCGTCCAGTACGTCACCGGGAATCAAGCGATGCCTGCCGACTGGGTATGGGATCGGGAGTCGTTAACCGTCCTGCTGCAGTACGAACACGGTGCGGCGAACCAGGCCGTGATTCAAGTGGATTGGATACCCCAATCCGTGACGGAACCTGCAGCCGACTGATGCAATAGAGAGGAGCAGATCATCATGCCATACGAACCGATAAGGCTTGAACCGTTGAAACAAATGTTAAACAAACTCCGGGAAGCCATCTATGAGCCGGTTGCCGAGTTGGAAGTGACGGCATGGGTTACGCCTGAACCCGTATCGTACTCGGATCGAAAGACGGGAACGAAAATGACGCTTGTCCATGGACAGCGATGGGGGGACCTGTGGGACTGCGCCTGGTTCCGTTTTGCCGGGAGCGTTCCGGAGCATAGCCAGAAGGAGGACCTCGTCCTCCTGCTGGACATTAACGGCGAGTTGTGTTTGGCGGATCCGAACGGATCGCCGGTACAGGGATTGACCACCGTGAATTCGGAATTCGATTTTTCCTTAGGGCTCCCCGGCAAACGTGTCGTCCGGCTTCATGACATGTTCCTGACCGGATCGGATATTGAAGTTTGGGCCGATGCGGGCAATAACGATCTCTTTGGCAAATACCGGGGAGGGACTTTGAAAGAAGCCGTCATCGCCAGCTGCCGGGAAGATATCCGGAGCCTATATTACGATGTCGAGGTACTCTTGGAAGCCGCCGAGCAGCTCCCGGCGGGAACCGCCCGCAAAGAGAGAATCTATCAGGCGCTGTATGACGTTTCGTTACGGCTCACGGATTTCTCGCCGGAGCGCGTCGCGGAGGCGAAGAAGAAGCTGGCTAAACCATTGAGCCTGAAAGGCGGCGATCCGGTCTTAACGATCAGCGCCGTGGGTCACGCGCATATCGATTTGGCCTGGCTGTGGCCGATCCGCGAAACGATCCGGAAAGGCGCCAGAACGTTCTCGACTGTCCTTCGCATGATGGAACGCTACCCGGACTACGTGTTCGGGGCAAGCCAGCCCCAGCTATATGACTGGATGAAGCAGCATTATCCGGCACTGTATGAACAGATCAAGGAACGGGTGCGCGAAGGAAGATGGGAACCGCAGGGAGCCATGTGGGTAGAATCGGATACCAATGTGCCGGGCGGGGAATCACTGGTTCGTCAGATCCTGTACGGGAAGCGATATTTTCAACAGGAATTCGGGTTGGAGATGAAATCGCTCTGGATGCCGGACGTGTTCGGTTACTCCGCCAGCCTGCCGCAGCTGCTCAAAAAGTCCGGCGTGGATTATATGATGACCCAGAAGCTCTCATGGAGCGAGTACAACCGGCACCCTCACCATTCCTTCCTCTGGGAAGGCATCGACGGCTCCGCTGTACTGACCCATATGCCTCCTGAAGATACGTACAACAGTCCGGCAGCCCCTCGTTCCATCGCCAAAGCGGAGCGGGAGTATTTAGATAAGAACGTATCCGGCCATGCTTTGATGCTCTTCGGCATTGGAGACGGCGGCGGCGGTCCGGGCGAAGAGCATTTGGAACGGCTGGCTCGCGAGGAAAACCTGCTCGGTTTGTCTCCCGTCCGGCAAGAGCCTTCGTGGAAGTTCTTCGAACGGTTGAATGAAGAGCGCGAGTCGTTCCAGACGTGGCGCGGGGAGCTCTACCTGGAGAAGCATCAAGGAACCTTGACCAGTCAGGCCCGGAGCAAGCGTTACAACCGGAAGATGGAGAAAGCGCTGCGCGAGCTGGAGTTTGCTTCCGTGCTGGCAGCCCGGCTAGGGCGGGATTATCCAGCTGAGGCGCTGGAGACGATCTGGAAGGAAGTCCTGCTGTATCAGTTCCACGATATTCTTCCGGGATCTTCGATCAAGCGGGTGTACGATGAGTCGCTGGCGCGGTATGAAGAGCTGCTTGGGCAGACGGAAACCATGATTGCCGACACCTACAGCTATTTAGCTGACCATATAGCACGCAGTGACACGGCTTCCGCGCAAACCGTCATCTTCAATTCGCTGCCTTGGGAGCGACGAGAGTGGCTGCGCATGAACGGACGCTGGCATCGCGTGCAGGTTCCATCGATGGGATATGCAGTTTTATCGAATGACGCCGGCCTGGAAGCGGATGGAGAAGCCGCATCCTCCTCTGAAATCTTGACTAAAACGCCAGGGGCGGGCGCAGACGCTGCAGCTGAAGGACGAAGCCTGGAGAACGACAAGGTCATCGTGACGTTCGATCAAAACGGGGCTATCCTGTCGGTTCTGGATAAAGCGGAAAACCGCGAAGTCATCCAGCAGGGACGATTAGGCAACGATCTTCGTGTGTATCATGACGGCGGGGACGCATGGGATTTCCGCCATGACTATGCGGCGAATCCGGGTACACGGTTACACCTACTGAGCATGCGGGAGCTTCGGGAGGGGCCGAGGATCGGGCTTGTCTTCGAGTACGGTTACGGGGAGTCCTCGCTGACCCAGACCGTCGTGCTGACGGCGGGCAGTCGGCGCATCGATTTCGAGACGGACGTCGATTGGAGGGAGAATGGCAAGATGTTAAGAACGTCGTTCCCCGTTAATATTCGCACGGATCAGGTCCACTGCGAAATCCAGTTCGGCAGCCTGAGCAGACCGACTCACCGCAATACGCTGTGGGATTTTGCGAAGGATGAGATCTGCGCACATCAATGGGTGGACTTATCGGAGCCGGATTATGGCGTCGCGCTGCTCAATGATTGCAAGTATGGCCATCGCGCCATCGATAACGTGCTGGATCTCCATCTGCTCCGCAGCAGCTCCTATCCCGATCCGGAGGCGGACCGCGCGGAGCATCGATTCACGTATTCGTTGTATCCGCACCAAGGGAATCATGTGCAAGCCGAAATCTACCGAAGAGGCCATGAACTAAACGTCCCGCTTCGCACGGTGTCCTTGCCTGACGTATCGGATCAGGAGACAAGAAAGCTGCCTTTATCCCAAGCGTTTTTCAGGCCCGATCATCCGCACATCATGGTGGAGTCCGTCAAAAAAGCCGAGGACGGGGACGATATCATCGTTCGTCTGTATGAAACTTCGGGAACGCATGCGGGAACGTCGCTTCGGCTTGGATTTCAAGCCGCCGAGGCCTGGATTGCCGATCTGATGGAGAACCGCCTTACGCAGCTGAAGCTGAACGAGCCGTCTGAAATCGCGCTATCCTTCACGCCGTTTGAAATCATCACGCTGCGGTTGAATGTACCAGAACTATAGAGGAACGGGGCGGCATCGCCGCCCCATGTGAGAAAGGAGAGGTGGGAATGTGAACAAGTCACGATGGACAAGCAACCGAGTATTCAAGCGAATTTGGCAGCACAAGCTCTTTTACTTGTTCATGCTGCCCGGCATCGTCTGGTTTTTTCTGTTTTCCTATGTGCCCTTGTACGGAATTCAAGTTGCCTTCAGGGACTACACCTTCATAGGCGGATTTACAGGCAGCCCCTGGGCCGGATTCAAGTACTTCGAACAATTCTTCAATTATTATCAGTCCGGGGACATCATCCGCAACACGGTCATCATCAGCCTCATGAAGCTGCTGATCGGATTTCCGATGCCGATCATTCTTGCGCTCCTGCTGAATGAAGTCCGGAAGATGAAATTCAAGAAGACGATTCAGACCCTGTCTTACTTGCCTTATTTCGTATCCTGGATCGTGGTCGTCACCTTGATGCAGCGGCTGCTGACCCCATACGGCGGTCCGGTCAATGACCTCTTGGGCTCGTTCGGGGCCGAGTCGATCCAGTTTCTGAACAATCCAACCTGGTTCTATCAGATGATTGTAGGTTCCGATATCTGGAAGAACATCGGCTGGAATTCCATTATCTTTATGGCCGCCATTGCGGGCATCGACCAGCAGCTTTACGAAGCTGCCAAAATGGATGGCGCGGGGCGTTTCAAGCAGATGTGGCACGTGACGCTTCCAGGTATCCGCAATGTGGCCATCATATTGTTTATTCTCGCGGTGGGCAATTTGATGAGCGCGGGGTATGAACAGCTCCTGCTCCTGAACGGACCGGCGACTGCCAGCATGGGCAGCGTTCTGGACGTGCACGCCATCAACTCCGGTATCCGGGAAGGACGACTCAGCTACGCCGCGGCCGTCGGGCTATTCCAAAGCATCATCGGGCTCATCCTGGTTCTGACGGTCAATCGGATCGCCCGCAAAGTCAGCGATGTATCCCTGTTTTAAGGAGGTGACGTAATGAAACGCAAATGGTCTTTCTTCTCGGTGTTTAACTACACGTTTCTCGCATTGATCGGCTTCTCCATGATCTACCCGTTCATATACATTTTGGCGTATTCCTTGAATGACGGCAAAGATTCGATGATGGGGGCCATCTATTTCCTTCCCCGTAAATTCACGCTGGAGAACTATGCCCAGGTGTTCGATAACGCCCGTATATGGAAGGCATACCAAATTACGCTCATGCGCACCGTGCTCGGAACATTCCTGCATGTGGTGCTGTGTACGCTCATGGCCTATGCGCTTTCCAAGAAGACGCTGCCCGGCCGTTCCTTTTTTACCTTCTACATCTTTCTGCCGACGATTTTCAGCGCCGGGTTCATCCCGTTCTTCATTACGCTGCAGAAGCTGCATCTGATCAATACCTTTTGGGTGTACGTGCTGCCGATGCTGTTCAATTTCATGCACATCGTCATCATTCGCACCTTCCTGCAAGGCATACCGGAGGAGCTGGAGGAATCCGCCCGCATTGACGGTTACGGCGATTTTCAAATCTTCGTTCGGATCATACTGCCGCTCTCGGGACCGGTGCTGGCAACCATCTCCCTCTTCATCGGGGTGGCCCATTGGAATGATTGGTTCTCGGGCGCTTACTACGTATCCAACAAAGATTTGATCCCGGTGCAGACCTTATTGCAAGAAATGCTGACCGAAGCAGAAGCATTATCCAATTCGATGCAGCGCGCGGCGCAGCAGGGTGGTCAGACGGTGGGCGGAACCAGCGGGGCAGGCGCGACGCCCGAATCGCTTCGCATGGCCTTGCTTGTCATCACGGTCTTCCCGATCCTGTGCATTTATCCGTTCCTGCAGCGATATTTCGTAAAGGGGGTTATGATCGGTTCGGTTAAAGGTTAGGTCATCCTGACCCGGAATTTGTCCAAAGCTTTACCAAGATCATTGATATCCATATTCCAGGAGGCGATTGGTTTGAAGAGGATTTGGTCGAAAGGCGTATCCGCATTGCTCGTGTCCATCATGGTTGGAGGTTTGCTGATCAGCTGCACGAATTCATCAGGGAACGGAGATAACGGAGAAGGCGCAGAAGGAGAGAATTCATACAAACTCAAAATATTACACAATTGGAATGGCTCAAACGGTTCCGATGCGATGACGCCGGTCGAAGAAGTCATCAAGGAGAAGACGGGCGTTACCCTGGAGTGGGAATATACCAAGGGCAGCGAGACGGAAAAGGTCAATCAGATCTTCGCGACCCAGGATTTGCCCGACATCTATACCGGACCTGCCTGGGGCGGGGAACTGGACGGAATCATCAAGGCGGCCAAAGAAGGACAATTGGTCGATATCTCCGAGAAATTGAAGGATTATCCGAACTTGTCCAAATCCATCGCGGAAGAAAATGTCCCGCCGGCATTGTATGAAAAAGCGATTAACGCTTACGACGGCAAAAAGTATCTGCTGCTGCAAAATCAGCCGGCGACCAACGAAGATGGCATGGACTGGCTCTACGGCTTCTATGTGCGCAAAGACATCGCCGAGAAGGTTGGCGTTGATCCGCAATCCGTCGTGACGAAGGACGATTTCTATAGCTTCCTCAAAAAAATCAAGGATGCCAATCTGCAGGAGAACGGCCAGCCCGTCTTTCCGCTGGGCGGCTTCAGCAACGGCTGGGCCGTCGGCATCGGCAACACCATGTTTTATTCCGGAGCGAGTTACGTAGACAAAGGCGACGGCACGCTCGAGCATAACTTCTTCACCAAGGGCTACGAAGAATACACGCTGTTCTATCGAAAGCTGGTTGAAGAAGGGCTGATGGATCCTGAAGCCTTCACCCAGACGGACCCGATTGCCAAGGAAAAAATCAATCAAGGCCGCATCGCCATCCTGGCCGCCCACTACCCGGCTATCCTGGATGCTTCCAAGGAATATGTCTCTTCGCATCCGGGCAGCGACTACATTCCGCTCGGCCCGCTGGAGCGCGCTGACGTCGAACCGGACAGGCCTGTCGATCTGGGAATTCAAGGCAACAATGTGACGGCGATCACCAAAAACTGTAAAGGCGCTTGCGTGGATGCCGCGCTCAAGTTCCTCGACTTTATGGCTTCCGATGAAGGCTTTATGCTGGCTAGGTACGGGGTGCAGGGCGTTCACTGGGACATGAAGGACGGCAAGCCTGTCGCGAATCAGGAATGGTTTGACAAATTCAGCACGGACACCAACATGAAGCTGCGCAAGAACGAAGGCATCAGCATCGGCCTGGAATCGCTGACAGGGCTTGACCGCATCAATTCCGCTGCGGGAGGAGACATCTGGGCGGAACAAGAAAGGCTGGACGCGATGGAGAACGCTCGCAAAATCCTCCGTCCGAACGGCATTCAGGTCATTACGGCGTACAACCCCGGCGATGTCATCACCAAAGCGCCGGAATGGGAAATGCTGAAGCCTTCGATGGATCGGATGGGCGATGCGTGGAAGGAAGCGGTTTTTGCCAAATCGGATGAAGCCGCCATGAGCATTATCAACGAACTGCGGGAACAGCTCCGAAAGACCGGTTACGATAAGGCGATGCAGTTCACGAATGAAAATCTGAAGGGGAAAGACGTTGTGACCGTTCAAATGCCGAACTAATCATATCCATGATCAGGGGAGCCCGTTAATTAGGAAGGCTTCGCATGACCTTGTCATCCAAGGGGGCGAAGCCTTTGCTGTTTATTGAATCAATATTTCCAAATCGCAAGGAGATCCAGGCAGCTTGAAGAATAAAGAAGACATGAAGGAGTTGACGTTAGATGACAACGAATTTCAGACCCCCATCCGTGCCGCTGGTAACCGTAGATCCTTATTTCAGCGTATGGTCCGCAGCGGACCGTCTGTATGACGACCATACCCGGCATTGGACGAACAAGATTCAGGGCATGACGGGAGTAGCCATCATTGATGGCGTACCGCGACGATTCATGGGAAGAGTTATCACGCAGGAGCCGACAGAACAACTTGAGCCTGAAGCGCTTGAGCAAACCGATCTGACGGTTGAGCCCGTAACGACCCGGTATACGTTTCAAGGGGAAGGCATTGAACTTCAAGTTCAGTTTACCACCCCGCTTTTGCTGGACGATCTCGATCTGTTATCCCGGCCCGTCACCTATCTGACCTTTCACGTGCGTTCATTGGATGGGCAAGCGCATGACGTTAAGATTTACATCGATGTAACGGGCGAATGGTGCGTCCATACCCCGGATCAGCAGGTGACCTGGGAGCACCGCGTGATCGACGGACGATTGAATGCGATGTCGATGGGGACTGTCGAACAGCCGATCCTGCAGCTTGCCGGTGATGACACCCGAATCGATTGGGGGTATATGGTCCTGGCGGTGCCGCGTTCATCGCGGATACAGACGGTGATTCATTCGGTAACGACCCGGGAGCAGTATGTTAGGACAGGTCAATTACCTTCCCAAGATGATGCGCAGAAGCCGCGCTCCGTCTCCGATCACGTTCCCGTCATGGCAGCCGAAATCGAATGCGGGACCGTCGGGGATGAATGGGTATCCGAATATCTGATGCTGGCGTATGACGATATCCATGCGATCGAATATTTCCGCAAGCCGCTGGATGCTTATTGGAAGCGAAACGGATGGACCTTCCATGACATGCTGTTAGCGGCAGCCGATCAGTATGAAACGATCATGCGGCGATGCGAAGGATTTAACCGCGAGCTCATGACCGAAAGCCAAGCCGCAGGCGGCAATCGGTACCGGGATATTTTGGCGCTGACCTATCGGCAGGCGATTGCCGCGCATAAACTGGTTGCCGACGAAGCGGGCCGCGTGTTGTTTTTCTCCAAGGAGAATTTCAGCAACGGGTGCATTGCCACGGTCGATGTCAGCTACCCGTCGATTCCATTGTTCCTGAGATATAACCCTGAACTGATCAAGGGCATGATGCGTCCGATTTTTAAGTATGCGATGAGCGATGAATGGACGTTCGATTTTGCGCCCCATGACGTGGGCACGTACCCGAAAGCCAACGGTCAAGTGTATGGCGAGAACAAGCTGGAATACCAGATGCCGATTGAGGAATGCGGTAATATGCTCCTGATGGCGGCTGCGGTATGCAAGTATGAAGGAAATGCCGAGTTTGCCAGGGAGCACTGGGAGCCCCTTACCGCATGGGCTGGGTATTTGCTGAAGAATGGACTCGATCCGGATAATCAGCTGTGCACGGATGACTTCGCCGGACATTTGGCGCATAATGCTAATCTGTCCATCAAGGCGATCTTGGGCATTGCCGCATACTCCTACATGTGCGATCGGCTCGGCCTCCCGGAAGGCGGAGCTTATCACGAAGCTGCACGGAACATGGCGAATGAATGGATGTCCATGGCCGATGCCGGCGACCATTACAAGCTTACGTTCGACAGCGCCGGCGATTCCTGGAGCATGAAATACAATTTGGTGTGGGATCGGCTGCTGGAGTTCAACCTGTTTCCAACAGAAGTGTCTGCACGGGAACTGGAGTATTACCAGCATCTACAGAACCGTTACGGCCTTCCCCTGGACAGCCGCGATACGTATACGAAATCCGATTGGCTGGTATGGTGTGCAGCCATGAGTACCACGCAGGCCGGGTTTGAGTCCATGATCGCGCCCCTATGGGATTTCATGAATGAAACCTCCGCTCGAGTTCCGGTGACCGATTGGTATGACACCATCAGCGGCAAGCAAATGAACTTCCAGAATCGCTCCGTCGTCGGGGGATTCTTCATTCGATTACTCATGTCAGGAGCCAGTTCAAATTCGAACAAAGACAGGTGATGTGTGTGAACAGTCTTCATGTTAAGGAAGAAATCGAAATGGATCTCATGCGGTTGAAGCAGCAATTCCAGAATCCGGACGCAACCTACCGCCCGCAGCCATTCTGGTTTCTGAATCACGAGCTCGAGGAAGCTGAGCTGGAAAGCCAGATTCAATCGATGTTTGAAGCGGGCGTCGGAGGCGTTGTTCTGCATGCGCGTCATGGAATGCAAGCCTCATACCTCTCGCAGGCTTTTATGGAAGCTTTGGAATTCTGCACCGTGGAATGCCAAAAACGCAACATGGTCGTCTGGCTGTACGATGAGGATAATTGGCCAAGCGGGACGGTGGGCGGCAAGCTGACGCGACAGCATCCGGAATATCGCATGCGTTACTTAAGAGTGGAGGAAAGGCGTTGTTACGCCGGTTCCGGGCAAGAAAGCTTGAAGCTGGATTTTGCACGATATGAGAATAATGAGCTGATTGCCATTCTGGCCTATCGTGCCGTCGAGTCTGACGGGGAATGGCTGCTCCATGAAGAATCCGAGGACCTCACGCATGAATGGGGACGGGATTGGACGCCTCCGAATGCGGAAGACTCTTATGTCGTGCTGGCCTGCTGGTCCTGCGAAATTGCGGAAGGCATCACGTTTGCCAATGGGTACTACTTGGATACGTTGAATCCGGAGGCGGTCCAGGCGTTCATCCGGATGGCCTATGAACCGTTTCTGTCTTTGCAGAAATATTTCGGAACGACGATACAAGGCGTCTTTACCGACGAGCCGGGGCTCATGATCCACGACGGGTTCTTCGGGGTGGAAGCGATCCGGACGGCTGTTCACGATGTAGGCGCTACCCTGCCTGGCATGGTCTTTGCTTGGTCTGAAGGAATGGGTGAGCGGTACCGGCAAGAGAACGGGTATGATCTCATCCCGCGATTAGGAGCTTTGCTATATAACATGGCAGACGGCAGCCGGGCAACGAAACAGCAATATTATGATACGATTACGCGCTGGTATGTGGAGGGGTATCATCAAGCGATTTCCTCATGGTGCGAAGGGCATGGACTGCTGTACATCGGTCATACGCTGGAGGAGCCGGTCTGGGGGCAAGCCAGGTCGCAAGGCAACCAGACGCGCGTCCTGCAGCAGTACCACTATGCAGGCGTGGATTATTTGACGCCCGGCATCGGCACGAAGGAGAATCCGCACCGGATCGTGTCCGTGAAGACGGCGGCTTCCGTAGCCGGGCTCGATAATAAAGAACGCGTGATCTGCGAGGCCTTTGGTGCCAGCGGTCACGGCTATTCCATGCGTCAAAGGCGGCTCGATGCCAATTTCATGGCTTTCCTGGGCGTTAATCTGTTTATCCCGCATGCGTTCTATTATTCGTTTGCAGGGTATCGGAAAACCGATTTTCCTCCCACGGAATTCAAACATGCGCCGCATTGGCCGCATTATCGTGCTTTTGCCGACTATCTCGGTCGATTGAGTCTGCTCGGCGCAAGCGGAAAACGAACCGCGGAGGTTCTTCTATTATCGCCTATTCAATCGGTGTGCGAAAATATGTTCGCATCGGGGCAATCTAACCGGTTTCCTTCATCCGATACCTTGTTCTCGCTTTTGTCGGATCGCATGCTGCGCCATTCCATTGATTATGACTATGTTGATGAATGTCAGCTTCGTAATGCTGCCCTTGTTGATGGAGAAGGGGTGCGATTCAGTGGTGACGGGAACGCATATTCGGTTTTGGTTATGCCCGAGGTGGAAGTCATGTCAAGGGACATTGCCGTTCTTCTGGTTGCCTATGTAAAGCAAGGCGGAACGCTGGTTGCCGTAGGGGCAATTCCGCGGCATAGCGAGTCCGTGCGCCAGGACCCGGAGCTGGCAAAGCAAATGCATGAGCTTTTTAGCCCGAATCCTCAGCATGGGGCTTTACGCCCCGTTGGCAAAGGGCAAGCTTTATTTTATTCGTTGGAGGACAAGGACCACGAAGACACATTGATCGAGGATCATCTCGATTCCGGAGAAAAGCGGATACTTGCCGATCCAGAGATGTCCGGAGGCCGTATTAAGGAGCAGGCACCAGATCTGCTCGAGCACTTGTGTGAAACGGTAAGCGGGTTATTAAAGAAAACTGCTGCCTTACGATGGAAGCTGATTGAAGGACTATATGAGGATTTGATCCATGTAGAACGTGTGTTCGGTGACCGTGTATTTGTATGGTTTATGAACTGGGCGGAGCATAACGTTTCCATGAAGCTTGATGCAGGAGAAACCGGGAACCTTATGGAAGAGTGGGACTTGGAAAGCGGGAGCATTCGACGGTTAGTAGGCGATTCCGTTCTTACCTATGCACCTGGAGAACTGCGAGTTCTATCGGTTGGTCCTGAGGAGTGCTCAATTAACGAAATAGAACAAACGTTCGGCAAGATGCAAAAAACCGAGGATATTATCGTTCTCGAAGATAAGTGGCGTTTTCAGTCTCTTGAACCCAACGTTTTATTACTGGACCAGTGGCAGGTCACGCTGAATGACCGAAACTCCAGGATGAACGCCACGATGCCTGGGCAAGTGAACACGTACCGTACAACGTTTACCGTGACGCAGGCACTGATCGAACAATTGCATTCTCCGAATGGCGGAGATCAATCGTATCCACCAGATGTCCATCCATTAGCGAGGCTTGAGTTGATTCTGGACGATGTGGAGCAGAAAATACCGGCCCATATCGGCTTCCTGCAGCGCAGGCGCAATGTTGAAATCTTCGTGAATGGCGTCAGGCAGAATGCGCTGAAGACATCCGATTGGCAGGATTCAAACTATGCTACCCTAGATATCACGGCTCATTTGGTGACGGGCGAGAACGAGCTCGAGATATTGACGGTTTCCTTACTGGAGCCGATGCCGGCGATTTCATTCCCAGCCTATTTGATTGGGCCGTTTGAAATAGAAGATGGGGTGAGGTTAAATGCGTGTTCGGAACATATGTTTGGTTCTTGGGCTTCTGCCGGCTATCCTTATTATGCGGGAGCGGGCGATTACTTCCAGGAGGTAGACCTGACTGAGGTCAACTTAGCGCCGGACGAGGAGTTATGGCTGGAAGCCGAAGATATTAGGGAGACAGCTTGCCTATATGTGAATGATACAAGCGCTGGCATCCGGCTGTGGCCGCCGTATCATTGGAATATAACGCCGTATGTGGAACAGGGGATCCATCAGCTTGCCATCCGTGCAGCCAATACGCTGGAGAACTTGTATGGCAAGAATGCTTTGCCTTCGGGGGTGAATGGACAGGTTAAGTTGGTACGTCGAACTTTATCCAAAGAAATGTAATCTTAGAAGAAGCTCATCGAAATGACTACACCGAATGCAGGTTGTAGTCATTCTGTTTAATAATGGTTTACATAATATAATATATGTAACCTAATGGATGATGACCTTACTTATTTCGAGTTACACAGCCGAGAGCTTATTTATTTTATTGAACATAAGATAACGGTGACTATTCTTACAAATGTATCGATTTGTCATAACATTCTCTTAATCAAGAAGGCTTACACTTAAGTAGTTTTTACGATTGATATCAACTCGGAGGTGCCATGAAATGCAGCTAAAGAAGAAAACCATCATGGTTTTGGCGCTCAGCTTGTCCATCCTTTCGCAAGGCATGGTTGTTCATGCGAAGGCGGATGGGGGTAAGTTTAAGCCGGAAAGCAACGGCAAATGGATGACTGGGGAGTATCACGCGCATACGTATCAGTCCGATTATGCCAGTCAATCCTTGCAGGAATTGTTGGACAACGGGTTCGAAAAGTACGGTTTGGATTGGATCGCCGTTTCGGACCATCTTAGAGTTTCTAAACGGGATGATGAGGGGAATCCTCTTGCCGGCGGACCTGTTCCGTTCTCCCAAGGAATGGCGCAGTATCAGATCCCTAAGATCCAGCAGCTCCAGGCAGCAGGGAAATACAAGAATAACATTATCTATTCGGGTTTTGAATGGGACATGCCTACATACGAACATGTGGGAGTCGGCATTATAGCAGGCTCGTTCGGTTCAGAGGCGAGCCTTAGGGCAGCCCGTCAGTTCGAGTATCTATTTACGGATCGAGATGAAGCGATGTTTGATCCCAAAGAAGTCGCCGATTGGAAAAAAACAGACAGCCGGGCCTACACGACGTCCGAAGATGCCCGAACGGCACTGGCCTGGCTCCAAAAAAACTACGCCAACAGCAGTTATGCATTGCTCAATCATCCTTCCAGAAAAACCGTATATACGATCGCTGACATACGGGATTTCAACAACATCGCGCCGAATGTCGTATTCGGGATGGAGGGAATGCCCGGGAATCAGATGGAACCGGATCGTGGCGGACTAAATTTAACTACGCCGGAAAACAGAACCTACGGCGGCGCTGATTACATGATTGCCAAAGTTGGCGGCGTATGGGATGCGCTGCTCGGCGAAGGACGCGAATTCTGGAACTTTGCGAACTCGGATTCTCATTTTGAGATTAGTGACAACCGTTTATACTCCAGCGGTTATTGGCCGGGACAATACGCCAAAAATTACACATGGGTGAACGGAAAGGATATGCAAAGCGTGCTGAACGGCATGCGTTCAGGCCAATCGTTCTCCGTGCACGGCGATTTAATCAACGCCTTGGATTTCCGCGTTCGCCATGGAAATAAGCAGGCCGAGATGGGGAGTAGACTTCAAGTGAAACAAGGGAATCCTATCGAAATTACGATCCGATTCAAAAGTCCGAAACAAAATAACAACGGCGACTCCGTAGCCGTGGATCATGTCGATTTGATCTCGGGTGATGTCACCGGTAAAGCACAACCAGGTACGGCGGCATACAGCAAGAGCACCAACGATTCGACCAAAGTGGTGAAACGGTTTACGAGCAAGGATTGGACAACCGATCGGGATGGATACAACGTGATCACTTATCGGACGAAAGCAACGAAGGACCAATATTTCCGGTTAAGAGGGACGAACCTTGGCGTGAATGTTGACGGAGAAACCCACCTTGGCGATCCCCTCATGGATCCGAAAACGGACATCGAAGACAACGAGCAGCGCTTTGCGGAAATTAATAAACGGAATTACAGCGACCTGTGGTTTTATTCTAATCCGATCTTTGTCAGCGTTAACGATAAGCCGGTTAAAGCTCCTAAACAACAGGGGAAGCATTCGTAAGACGCGACTTGCGCTATATTCAAAAGACTGCCGATTATCCGGCAGTCTTTTTCATTTTTCAACTTTTAAAGAAGTCTGAGGTCTGAATTCCTATCTGGCTGCAACTGAAATCGCTAAAGACAAATGGCATACCGTTTGAGATCGGCGGGTTTTCTGTCGTTACCCTGCATCACGACTGGCGAAACCATTGTTACCCGCGGTGCATAAGTTTTGCGAGAACTTCAATAATATAGAAGAAACATCATGCCTTGAAAGATATGGATCTAGGCGAGTAGAGACAAGGAGGCAACCTAGCCATGAATATAGCTGAACAAAAATTGCTGGTACGATCAAGATATTGTGGTGATTGATTGCGGCTCGAAATTCCCTGACGAAAACCTGCCCGGCATCGACTTGATTGTTCCCGACTTCACCTATTTGCTGGACAACGCGGATAAGGTCAGAGCCCTTGTCGTCACTCATGGACATGAAGACCATATTGGTGGAATTCCCTATTTACTGAAGCAGCTGCCGATCCCTGTGTATGGGACGAAGCTTACGATTGAGCTGATTAAAATCAAGCTGAAAGAGCATCGTATTCTGCGTAATTCCGAGCTTCACACGATCGACGCGAATTCCACTATTCAAGCGGGTGCCATCCATGCCTCTTTTTTTTCGACCAGTCACAGCATTCCGGATTGCGTGGGCATCGTTTTTCAAACTCCGGAAGGTAATGTCGTCCACACGGGAGATTTTAAATTCGACATGTCTCCCGTGAAGGGACCTTATCCTGACCTACACCGAATGGCAGAAATCGGCAAGCAGGGCGTGAAGGTGCTGCTATCGGAAAGCACAAACGCCGAAAGACCCGGGTTTACCCCTTCGGAACGCTTGGTTGGCGGTCATATCCTGGAGGCTTTCGCCCAGGCCAAACAGCAGGTATTCATCTCCACATTCGCTTCGAACGTCAACCGTGTCCAGCAGATCATCGATGCCGCGGTAGAGACGGAACGGAAATTGATTCTGCTCGGCCGGAGCATGGTTAATGTCGTTGCGGTGGCCAAGGAGCACGGGTATCTCAACATGCCCGATGATTTGCTGATCGATGCTGGAGACAGCGAGCGTTATCCGCCGGACCAAATCGCCGTGTTATGCACGGGAAGTCAAGGAGAGCCTATGGCAGCCTTATCACGGCTAGCCAACTCCAAGCATCCCCATATCGAGATTCTGCCGGGCGATACCGTCATTATTGCTGCAGGGGCGATACCGGGTAATGAGCGGAATCTGGCTCATGTCATCGATAATTTATATGTGCTGGGAGCCCAAGTCATCTATGGATCGGGTGCGACTTCAGGGATGCATGTATCCGGACATGGCAGCCAAGAAGAATTGAAATTGATGCTCACTTTGATGAAACCGGACTATTTGATCCCCGTTCACGGTGAATTCCGAATGCTCTATCAGCATCGTCAGCTGGCCGAGTCCGTGGGAATCCCGAATGAGAACGTGTTTATCGTTCAGAATGGCGACACGATACAAATCCAGCAGGGCATGGCATCGTTAGGTCCCAAAATCCCTTCAGGCAACAGCCTGGTGGACGGATTGATGATCGGCAACGTAGGCAATATCGTCTTGCGGGACCGCAGGCAGCTGTCCTCCGACGGAATGCTCATTATCGTCACCACGCTCAGCAAATCGGAAAAGCAGATGGTGGCCAAGCCCGAGCTTATATCCAGGGGATTTATCTTCGTAAAAGATTCGGAGGAATTCATGGGTCAGATCCATGATATCGTCTCGTCTTCAATGAAGGATTTGACTGAAACCGGATCCACCCAATGGAATCTGATCAAGCAAACCTTGAAGGACCATGTCGGCAAATTCATATACAGTGAGACCAAGAGAAGGCCGATGATTCTACCCATCATTATCGAAGTTTAAGCACTTTGAATATAAAAAGCACAGCCTATTGGAGGCTGTGCTTTTTTTATGCTTATCGATATGGGGTTCAACCTAGGCATACACCCGGAAGCGGGCAGCTGCATACACTGCCGATAAAGAATCGCTTTAAGGTGTTGATCTTTCATTCACGTCTGTGAAAAAAAGAATAACACATAATCCGGATTCATCCACATAACCATGTACAGAATGGACATGAACGTCTTGTCCGATTGCCGGAATGGATCCGGTTACTAACGAAAGGAGGAGGATCGGTTTGTCATCCACCCCAGAAGGGAAATGGACTGCGGAACATGGAAAATGGGCAAAACGAAAGTTCAGATTTACGCGCAATGACTGGATGGGCTATCTATTCAGCGCCCCTCTGATTATCGGCGTCATCGTATTTGCCATTTATCCCATGTTTGCCGCACTGTTTATGAGTTTTCATCAGACATCCGGGCTCAATTTATCCGGAAACTGGGTGGGCCTGAGCAACTATCGTTACGCGTTAGAGGATTCCTTATTTTGGCAAGCGCTTACAAATACGTTCGTCATGGGAATATGGTCCGTATTGCTAGGGATCGCGCTTTCATTTGTTCTGGCAAGCCTGATTAATAATCTGAAATGGCATTTGGGACGCAATTTTTTCAAAGCGGTCTATTTTCTGCCTAACGTCGTATCCGGCGTTGCTACAAGCTTGTTGTTCTCTTTCTTGTTTTTTCCGTCCAAGGAAGGGCTGATCAACTTCGTGATTGGTTTGTTCGGCATCGATCCGGTCGGCTGGTTCACGAACCCGGAAGTCGCGCGTTACAGTATCGTGATGATGAGCTTGTGGGGTGCACTAGGATATAACACCATTATTTTTCTGGCCGGTTTGCAAAGCGTCCCGCGGGATCTCTATGAGGCTGCCGAGGTCGACGGTGCAGGCACGTACCGGAAATGGTGGTATATAACGATTCCATACTTGCGTCCGATCTTTGTGTTCATGCTCATCATGGGAACCATCGGCGGAATGAAGCGGTTTACGGATGTATGGTTAATCGGCGGAACCGCAGGTAATCCTGGGGGAAGCTTGATGACCGTGGTGCTGTATATTTACCGAAATGCATTCCTCTCTTCGCAGATGGGGCTGGCTACGGCCGTATCCTATCTGTTATTCGTCATCATACTCATCTTAACCGTGTTCCTCATGCTGCTCAACCGACGTAAAGACAGCTTGGATTAATCCCATTATCCATTTTCGGATCCGTAGGGGGAACCTTATTCCAGAAGACAGGAGGGTAACTATGAGCAGTTCAGCCTTGCCCAAGGAGCCGGTGCGCCGTAAACGAATCACGCTTCCACAGCTGATGCTAACGCTGGTCCTATTGGTAGGTTCATTCATTATGATTGTGCCATTCTTATGGATGCTGGTAACGAGCTTCGATTGGGCCGCACGGTTAAATATTTCATTCCCGCCGAAAATATGGCCGGAGGAGCCTTCAATCCGAACCTATGAAGCCGCTTTCACCAACATCAATATGTTCCGATATATCGGCAATTCCACGCTTGTCAGCGCAGGGGTCATTATCATCAGCTCGTTGTCCGCATTATTATCCGGTTATGCCTTATCCAAGCTTCGCTTCAAAGGAGCTAATTTCGTACTGCTGCTGGCGCTAAGCACGATGATGATTCCGTTCGAAATGACCATGATTCCGCAGTATCTTTTGTTCAGTAAACTCGGGTTGGTCGACAATTATCTGGCATTTTATTTGCCGGCCATGAACTATGCGTTCGGTACTTTTTTAGCCAAAGCGTTCTTTGATCAATTACCCAGCAGTTTAAGGGAAGCGGCCGTACTGGATGGAGCCAAGGAAATTACGGTATTCAGCCGGGTTTATCTGCCGCTGTGTACGCCGATTATCGCCACCATGGTCATTCTGCTGTTCTTGGGCGTATGGAATGATATGCTGTGGCCGCTGCTGATCTTGAAATCGGCTGCCAAGTACACGATCCAGATCGGTTTAGCCATGTTTACGTACAACAACGGTATTAACCAACAGCCATCCATTATTATGGCGGCCACAACCACGAGCCTCATTCCGGTTATCGTCGTCTATATGTTCCTGCAGCGCTATATTATCGAAAGCATTGCGCTGTCCGGTATCAAGCAGTAATTCAGAAAGTAAAGCTAAAATTATGCGGGGGTGTTGACGTGATGAAAAAAGCTGTGCTGCTGATCCTGTCATTCGTGCTGGTGTTTACATTGGCCGCTTGTTCAGGCAGTTCAGGTAAAGATGTGACAGGCGGCGTTACAATTGAAAAAGTATCGGATATGGAAGGAACGGTTCGCGTTGCGCTGGCAGGCTGGCAGCTGGATAACGGGATCGATGCGCTGACAGGCAATCCGACGATCGGGCTCAACGAATATTTGGATAAAACGTTCAAAAAAATGTATCCGAACATCAAGCTGGAGGTTTATCAAATCCCTTGGGAGAACGTAAAAGCCAAACAAACGGCCATGCTGCTCTCCGGCGATGCGGATGTCTTGTATACCGGGGGAGCCTTTGCATCGCAATGGTACCAGGAAGGGCTGCTGCGTGACCTGGACGACTTGATTGCAAAAGATACTTCGTTTGACCCAAGCATCTATCTGGAAGGCATTATGAATAATTCCTACAGCACCAAGTCGCCGGACGGAAGCAAACAATTTGGGATACCTGCCGTGCTTGGCCGCCGGATGACGATTTATGATAAGAAGCTGTTTGAAGACTGGGGCGTTGAAACACTCTCGGCACAGCCGGGACCGGATGAAATTCTGGAGAAAGCCAAGCAAATGACCGGCAAAAACCCGAAAACCGGTGAAGACAATTTCGGTTTGTATTGGAGCGGCAACTCATTAAACGGATCTACCTTTGTTGCATTAACCCTTGCATATGGCGCCAAAGGAGCGGAAGGATCGCTGAAGGACATCAAGAACATCAAGTGGCACCTGAATACGCCGGAAATGGTCAAAGTGATGGAATGGCTGAAGGAAGCCGCACAGCTGCCGCCGGCCGGGTTCGTGAATGCCCAGGGTGCAGAGAACTTCGGACTCGAGAAAAACAATATCGCCATCGCGCTGGATTCCACCGGCGGCTCCACGATGAGTGAATACCGGTCGAAGCAGAACAAGGAGCTGCTGGACCGTTTTGAGCCTGTGCTGAACATGGGTCCTAAAGGCGAAGGATGGGTGGCGGTTGACCCGTTCATCATGGCAAAAAATGCCAAAGATGTGGATGCATCATGGGAAGTGTTAAAGTTCTTGACCAGTTACATGACGCAAAAATACATGTATGAAAACTTCTCCAGTACCCCAACGCTAAAAAATGCCGATTTTGTAACACCGGAAGACAAATTCGTCAAAAAGGCACTTGAGATCGCGGAAGTCGGCCACTCCGAGCTCATGGATGAAGCCAATCCGTTCTATATGAGCGACATCGCTCCAGCCATAAACGGATTTATCAGCCAGGCAGCGTCCGGTAATGCTCCGGATATTCAGAAGTTTCTGGATGATCTGCAGGCTCGTGCCGAGAAGTGGTCTGCGAATCTGAAGTAAAAACAGGAGGGGACTGCACAGGTGCATGGGTTTGATAAGCGTGGTTGACTTACAGTTGTCCCTGACTTTGACGAGACGGGCTAATCATGATGAGTATATGAGCCGAACAGCACAATATATTCCAATATTATGTGAATCGTGCATTGTCCCGATCATGCGGGAGAAAAACCGACCGAATATGGCCGGTTTTTTTATATTTCAAGGCGGATTAAATTACATATAATGGTAAATCATTAAGATGTAGAGAGGGGAGGGTTAATAAAAAATTAGGATGATGGATGATAACAAGCAAGCACAAAATAGTTCAATTGAGCATTAATAAAAATCAAATCGATTAAGAACCAACGAAACTAAACAAACTTGAACAAAATGATCGATTAATGACGATATTAGACTGAATTAATTGAGAGTTTGATTAAAGCCTTTAGATTAGATGAATTGTAATCAGACGATTGAATCTAAATGAAGAAAGAATCCAATTGGAAAGTTAAAGTTGTTCGATAAAATAGAAGATGCGCAAGTAAAAAGGATTATAACGGCTTAACATAATAGAAAGCAAAAACTAAGCAGATTCATACGAATCTGTCTAATGACACAAACATGCCATAATTAAAACTCAATAAAATCAAGGGTTCCTTTATATTATAAGGGGATGTTTGTGTCCTAAGCTAGTGACACAAACATCCCCTTTTATGCTTCCGGTGACACAAACATATACTTATAAAGTGCGAAAATTATTTACTGATAATTCTGATGATGGTAAGATAATAGGAGAATATTGTAGAAAAAGGTGTTTTATGTACGAACCAATTCCTATTAAACGAAGCAGTCGGTATGGTAGTAGCTATTGGGAAAGGTATAGTTACAAGCTTCAAAGGGACGTTCAATTGTTCGGTGATCTGAAGTACGACCACTGGATATTGGTCGAAACGGATCCCGACATTCTTAAATATTGCGAGAGACCAAACAATGAGAAGCTGCAGCAATATAATTTACATAAGGTTTTTGATATGTGGCAACTTGAAAGAAACGGGAAGGAAACATTTGTGAATATAAGATATAAAAATCAAAGTAACGCTGATCATGAGCGGCTAGAAAAATGGTGCATTAAATCGGGATATGGCTATAAAGTGCTCTACGAAGAGGACATACGCGGGCAAGCTCTATACTTGAAAAATATGAAGTGGTTACTGCCATATATCGGTCAACGGAATATTCCTATTGAAACGGATAAAGCGCACATTCTACGGGCTCTCGGTGATGGAACTAAAACTATCGGAGAGTTGCAAAGCATATGTTCAACAATTCCGATCAGTCGTATCAGAGAAACCATCTATTTCTTAATTTATTCAGGAGAACTAATTGCATCCAATATTAAGAAAGTCGAATTAGGAATCTTGACCGAGGTGAAGAGAATTGGGTAGAAAACGCATTTTAGAAAATGTTGAAATTGACCCGAAATATATGGATACAAACAACTGGCCAGTCGTTTTAACCGACCATTGGTCGGAAGAACGTAAAGAGGTTTTCCTTAAAAGGAAAGCCGCGGTCGAAATGTATCTAAGCGATCGGCCGATTCGTGAAATAACGGAAGAGACGGGTTTAGACCAAAAGGAAGTACACCGTTTCGTGAAAAGATGCTTTATGCAAGACGATAACGGATATATTTGGGGTTATCGAGCCCTTGTTCCCCATAAGAAGCTCACCACTTATTCAAGAAAAAAAATGCCTTCCCTAGAGCAACACAAGACCGGTGTAAAATTAACCGGCGTTTTCCAATTGCTATTAAAAACATATCCTTCGATCCGCGAAACGATTGTTGATTATTACTTCAGGAAACAGAAGAAAAAAGTGTCTGAACCCGCGATTCTGGTTCAGCATCTTCATCCGAAGTTTTTAAATGCCTGCCGCGCCGTTGGCATATCGGAACTTGAATATCCCTTTAACACGCAAGATTTAGCACGCCGTTCCTTGTATCGTTACATTGAAAAACTTGAAAAGGAATATCCCTCCGAATCCGCTAAAAGAACCGGTGAAGAAGCGGTAAGACAGCTTAAACATTCTGGGGCGGGCGAAAAAAATGAAATGTCTTTCATGCGCCCATTCGAACGGGTCGAATTCGATGCTCATGCGATAGACGCCATAATCGCAATCAAATTCAAAAACATAAACGGCGACGAATATGTTGAGATCATGGATCGGATCTGGCTTTTATCCATTATTGATGTAGCTACCCGGGTTTCATTAGGTCACCATTTATGTTTAAAAACCCAGTACTCGGTTATGGATGTTTTGGAATGTATTCGAAATGCAATAATGCCTTGGGCTCCAAAAAACTTAACCATACCTGGCCTTAAATACCCGGAAAACGGAGGACATCATTCTACGGCCATTCCAGAAACGGAGTGGGCAGTTTGGAATGAGTTTTGTTTCGATAACTTCAAGGCCCATATGGCGGAGATCGTTAGACAACGTTTAAAAGAATTGGTTGGTTGTGCTGTAAATGCCGGTCCCATCAGCACTCCTGAACGGCGTCCCTTTATCGAACGTTTTTTTGGAATGCTGGCCAACAACGGATATAAAAGACTGGTCAATACGACTGGGAATAATCCTCAAGATATAAAACGAAAACAACCTGAAAAAGCGGCAATACAGTACGAAATTACGGTTGATGAGATCGAACAGCTTACGGAAGTTTTGATAGCAAACTATAACAACGAGCCGCATAGTGGCTTAAACTATTTAAGCCCGTTGGAAGTGATGAGACAACGCGTCGTCATGCGTGATATGATGCCGCGAACGATGGCCGAGGAAAAACGAAATGAAGACTATTTTTTATGTTACACAACAAAAAGGACTATCCAAGGAAATGAGAAAGAAGGTAAGAGACCATTTATTACCTTCGAAGGGGTCCCATACAGAAGCGAAGTCTTATCGAGAAGCTTTAAGCTAATCAGCCAAGAACTTCATCTCGTCGTCAATATTAAAGACCTTCGAGTTGTAAAAGCGTTTTTTAAGGATGGTACAGAATTTGGCTACCTTACAGCTAGCGGAAAATGGGGAATCACCCCACACACCTTACAAATGCGGAAACAAATTAATAAATTGGTCAGGCGAAAAATCATTTACTTATCAGAAACAGATGACCCCGTTGAATCCTTGCATAATCATTTGGAGCAGCGTGCAAAGAAGAATAAGAAGTCCCGAAACGAGCTTGAGCATGTAAGGAAATACCGTAATCAAAATCAAAACACCCAAGAGGCCGGTAATACCTCAGTTGATAATGTTACTCCGCAAAAAACGGAGAAGAAGATAAGCACACTGAGCCCGATCAAACGTAATGACGATTTGGAAAAGCTGCGCCAGAAGTTTAAAACCATCACATTTTAATAACAAGAAGCCAAGGAGTATTGAAAGAGATGGCAAACAATATGCCTTATTCGCAAAATGCCGATATTTATCCAGATACAAACAGGCCTTTAATACCGGTTGGGTCCCATCCAATCGAAACGGGTGAGTACCTGATTCCTACAAACCCTGTGCTGCGAATGTTTCAAGATGTGACCCGGTGGATTAATTACAGGTACCCTGGGGGAATTATTTACGGAAGACCAAGGCTTGGAAAAACACGGGCTATTGAGTTTCTTTTGCGTGCGTTACCTAATCATTTTGGCAACAGCTTGCCGGTGTTTCATATCAAAAGTCAGCACATTAAATTAGCAAATGAAGGCAGCTTTTTTGAGGCGCTGTTAAAAGATGTCGGTCATAAAATTCCTTTCTCAGGAAAAGCTGGTGTGAAACGAGATAGGTTATACAAGTATTTGCTCGAAAGGGGCAGCCAATCTAGGCAAAAACGAGTCGTCATGTTTATTGATGAAGCGCAGGTTCTGCATGATTTGCAATATGGCTGGCTGATGGATGTATTTAACGAATTGGATGCTTCTCGCATTGCGTTAACAGTCATTCTTGTCGGTCAAGAACAATTACGTCATCAAAGAACGGCATACATGCAGGCAAACGAGGATCAAATTATCGGTAGATTTATGGTCCACGAACATCGGTTTACCGGTATTAAAACCGCCGAAGATTTGCGGATCTGTTTGAAAAACTTCGACGAAAATAGTGAATTCCCAATAGGCAGCGGCTGGTCGTTTACCCGATTCTTTTTCCCCGAGGCATTTGCGGCAGGGGAGAGGTTGGAACACTTTACGGAAGACATTTTCAATCTATTTGTTTCTTTGCATCAAGAGTCCAAGATTTCTTCCAAAATCGAAATTCCGATGCAGTATGTAATCGCATCGATTGAACAAGCTTTACGTGAGTATGGAGTAGGCGGAGAGCTTCAGACGAGGTGGCTGACAACTGCTTTATGGAAAGAAGCGATCCGAAGCTCGGGTTATATTAATGCGGAATTACGAATTCCGGCGATAGAAGAAAATTCAGAGGAATAGGGGCTAACAAACATCTCAAGGAGAATGAAGAAATGATTTCCCTCGAACAGTACCAAAAAACGGATACGATCTACCCTTTAACTTGGAACCCGAATTGGGTTTGCGATTTGGAATCACCATGGTCTATTTTTGAGAAAATTAAATACTCCAATCGTGCTGAAAAGAGAGATTTGTTTTCCGTATTCGGAAGTGACAGAGTGCGACATCTAAAGTCTGTTCCAGGAATCAGAGATCATAATCTTTATACGCTATATGCCTTTGATGATAATGCTTTCATGGACATACTTGGATTCCGTTTGAAACAATACACCCTCGATTGCATAAACGGCATTTCAGGGTTCCTGCACAAGAACGACATTCTCCACGAATATTTAAGAAGTCCGGCAGCCAATAATTCCTATCGTTATTTTCGAAGCAATATTCATTTTTGTTTAGATTGTATGAAATCCGGATACCATAGCATCTTGCATCAATTTAAATTGATGCATTATTGCCCGTTTCATTTAACGCGGCTTCTCTCCGCTTGTCCAGAATGCCATACTTCGGTTCCATATGAACTTTCCGATAGGTACTTCCAAGCCCCCTTTGTTTGTAATTGCGGTTATGCATTTATGGAATATAAGAATCCGTACCACAGTGAGTGGGGGAAACTTAAATTTGAACATGTTCGGGATCAATCCGTCAGTCAATGGCTTACTCTGAGTCAAGAGGAAAAATTATGTTTAAGCAGGGTTCACCTTTATTATCGTAATGATCTTGATAAAATTCCGGATCTATTGAATTTCCTATTTGACTGTATAAATAAACACACGATCGAATACGAAGCCTATTATCTCATAAGGTCTTATTCCCCTATCTTTCATAAAACCGAACATCCTCATATAAATGCAAATGGCACCGGTAAAGTTAACCAAATGGAACCCATAGAAAGTTGGTTTGAACTTGAATCATTTCGCCATAACGCTAGTATCACAAGGATACTGTCTGAACTTGAACAGTCCTCAAATTTAACAATGAAATCCATTTCAAAATATCTAAGAAACACACTCTTATCAAAACATAAATCTTGTATTAAAAGATTCACTAACATTTCAAAAGAAAAAGGGGCGGCCCATCCACCCATTTGTCCATTTGCATACGCTTACGTTATGTGGAAAAAGTCATTATGGGGAATACCCAAATATTATGACGTTGAGGATAAACCCTTTTACAGGGAAGGTTCTACTTTGCAGAAAATTTCGTCGGTGTGCGATCGGCGTTATATTGTCGATTTGCTGGATGCGTGGATCCGCCGTTATCCAATTAGAACCCCGAATGATTTTAATCGTTTAAAATGGATGATCGATAAAGCAACTGGTTTTCTAGCTTTCAAGCATTTTAAAACATGGATAAAGATTGCACCAACTTACGCTGCAACATACAAAATTGCAAATGCAACGGATGTTCTGGACAGCGAGATTACTGTTTTTGCATTTTCTTTTCCAGACAATCTCGATTTTCCTATTTCTTTTATTTCAAGGCCGGATGACGAAGAATTAAACTGGTTAAAAGAATCCAGTAACATCATTTGTCCTTATTCAACAATAAGAAAACGCAGAAAAAAGCCAACCGAAATATCACATCATCCTTTACGCCTTGCAATGGAAAAAATAAATGAAGCGGACCGGGCTTATATGGAGAAAAATAAAAAATTTAAGTCCATATAAATGTCTTAAGTCCGTCTGCCAAAAACAAAGGATTCTTTCTGCTTTTCTGATAAAATGGGAGTATTGGACTATGAAAGTAAAACGTTATTGAGGGGACTCTTAGTATGTGGCCAGATAATGAGACGGATATCGATTTACTTGATTTTAAATATATGGTCAACGCAGTAACTTCTATTGTCAAGACTCCCAGCTTACTCCTTGCAACGATTGGGGTTTTTGGGGATTGGGATAGTGGCAAATCCTTCCCTATCAAGATGGTTCAGAAGGAATTGGAACAAGAAGAAGGAATCCTGTGTTTAACCTTTAATGGGTGGTCGTTCGAAGGTTATGATGTTATGATGACGCCAAAACCGCTTTGATGGGCACAATCTTGGATGAAATAACGGACCAACTAATATGGTGCTACAAGATGTCAAGACAGTTTTTTTGATAGGTTTAAGGTGGAACGGGCCGGGGCCGGTGTGCGGATCCGTTTTCTAAGAGATGGTTGGGGGAGCCGAAAATTTCCGCGAACTCAGATCATTCGGATGTTGGATGCAGGGATTGAATGCCGTACGTTTTTTCCTACGCGCTTCCCTTGGGTATTGTCCAATTGGAATTACCGGGATCATTGCAAGATCGTCGTGATCGGCAAAAAGGAAGCTTTTACAGGCGGCATCAACGTCGGTTATGAATATACCGGATTGAAGCCAGACGTAGGGTTCTAGGGTTCTGGCGTGATACTCATGTGAGAATCACAGGTGATGTTGCAGACGATGTTCAGATATATTCGAGGCCCATTGGAACATCGCTTCCCCGGAACGAATAAAGACGATGATACTTAACAAGAAAATTGAGGATACGCGAAAACCTATTCAGGGTGCAAGGCATATTTCGCAGAACATCGCTCCATCCGGCAGGACCTCTCTTACCGGATGGTCGGCAGAATGGGGCACTGAGCTCAGCACCGTGGATGGCACCGTTGTTGACGACGTTCCGAACACAGTTAAGTTAAAGCAAGCATATGTTCAGACGTTGGAAGGTAATCCTGGAATTCCCACTCAAGTCATCCGGGAGGCCTACTTTATTTGCCTGACACAAGCGACCCAGACCATTGATATCACCACACCCTACTTTGTGCTAGACGCAGATATAATCATGGCGTTAAAGACTGCAGTGGCACGCGGAGTTCGCATAAAATTACTGGTTCCTCTCAAATTCGACCCCACAACTGTGATCGTGGGAGCTGCAAGTCGTACATACTACGGAGAATTGTTGGAAGCTGGGGTTCATATCTACCTTTACAAGAAGGGAATGTTGCATGCGAAGCTGATGATCATCGATGGGGAAATTGCTGAAATAGGCGCTGCAAACTATGATATGAGAAGTTTTCGCTTGGATTACGAGGTCTGCGAATTCATTTACAGTGCGGATGTGGCGCGGGAACTAACGGAACAATTTGAGCGAGATCTTAATGATTCGGTACCGTTGAGCATAGAAGATTTGCTGCTGCGCTCCCGTTCACAGCGCATTCTCGATCAAGGAGCACGCCTGCTTTCCCCGTTGTTGTAGGTTCGCACAAGGCCCGGGTTTCATCGGATTTGGGAACAAAAGCCCCAAATAAATTCCGAAAAACTTGTTCAATCAGCTGGCACTCACTTTCAAATTACTTAGTTAGTTCAGAATAGATGCCTTCCAAAGATGCAAAACATCCTTCTGAGGTTTTCTTGCGCTTGACAATATATTTTTTCTTTATCGTGATATCCGCCGTGGTCCATATAGATAATTCTCCATAGACTGATGTTATGCAAGGCAAACATACATGAACCCCTAAGGAGGAGCCGACTTGACTCATTTTACTCATTATGCAATGCCAATCTATAACCATGACCATACTGCTTATTTTAAGCAAATGTATGAATGGAACATGAAAATGCACCATTATCATGAGCAACTTCGAGTATACCATTTAGATAGGGCAAAGCACTTTCAAAAATTGCTTGATGAATATGGAAGACCAAAAGAAGACAACGGTGTGGCATGAAAAAAGACTCAATTGGAGTCAAATTTTAAACTGGAAAACCTGCATTATGCGAAACTTGGGTTTGGGGACATCGGAGTGGAATGAAGCATAACTGTCCAAGATTGCAATTGTATTTAAAATATCAAATAAATATAGAAAGGGCCATGGATCAGTGATATACCATGACCCTATTTCTTGTTTTAAAAACCTTTATATTGCGGTTCTTCGTTTTCGAGTTGTTGAACTCGCTGAGCGACTTGGTCAATAACTTGTTGCGTAGTTTGAGCTGCATTTGTGAACGATGTTTTTGCTTCTTGATTTTGCGTGCTTAGAGCGAATTGTTCCAAACTTGCTTGGGCGCTTTTAAGGGAAGCCAAGCACGTCTTTACATCGGATGATACGGTCATAGCATATTCACCTCCTTTAAAATGACACAGATAATATGAGCATTTCGATTGCAAAAAATACTACTTGAAATAATTTGAATATTTGGATTTGCAGATTTGGAACAGTTAGCATTGTTAAATTTTTTTAGTTCATTCAGCAAAAGGAGTTTTCGCAAGAGCTAATAAGGCTCTATTCGGCTTCATAAGATAATCACCGGCCTCATGAGCAGTAGAATAGTCTAAAAAATGGCAGTTCCTTTGGTAAAAAGTTTAGTACGGTAAATTTTCGTCTCGCAACAAAAGCATACGTTAGAAAAATTTTCAGATGGAAATGCATGAAAATAATGGAATAGGGACATATTAACCTTTGTCGATTAATGTGATTGGAAAGGAATGGTGATATTATGCCGGATTGGCTAGAAATCGCTTTGCGAACGTTATTGGCTATGGGGGTTCTTTTTGTCCTAACGAAGATATTGGGGAAACGGCAGGTATCACAGCTGTCATTGTTTGAGTATATCACCGGAATCACGATCGGCAGCATTGCAGCTTACGTTTCGTTGGATCTGGAGACCAATTGGTATTTAGGCTTGGTTGCGATGACGGTTTGGACCGTTGTTTCTTTAGGGATTGAATTTCTACAGCTGAAAAGCAAAACGGCAAGAGACCTATTCGACGGCAAAGCAACAGTGCTCATTAAGGACGGCAAGATCATGGAGGATAACCTAAAAAAAGAAAGGATTACCACGGATGAACTTATGGAACAGCTTCGAATAAAGAATGTGTTCAAAGCTGCCGATGTTGAATTCGCCATCATGGAGTCAAGCGGTGACGTTAGCGTTCTTTTAACCAAGGAAAATCAACCGTTAACGCCTAAACACCTGGGAATAAATGTCGGGCCAGAACAAGAACCTCAATCGGTCATTATGGATGGAAAAATAATGGACGAACCGCTTGCCACGATAGGTCTAAACAGGAAATGGCTGGATACGGAACTGGAGAAATTAGGTGTTTCGATTGATAACGTATTTCTTGGACAGGTGGATTCCTATGGCCAGCTATACGTTGATTTATTTGATGATCAGATCAAAGTACCGAAACCCCAGAAAAAAGCCGCGTTGCTTGCAACATTGAAAAAGTGTGAAGCGGATCTCGAAATGTTTGGCTTATCTACCAAAGAACAAAATACAAAGCAGATGTACGAGCAATGTTCAAAAGCGTTAGAAAAGATTATTGATGAAGTTAAACCATTGCTGATTCGTTAACAATTCGCCAATTATACGTCAGCTGAAAATCGAGGAGGATGTTCATGGCAAATAATATAAAGAAAAATTTAACGCGGGTACAACAGGAATATAAAGAATTGGCGCAAAGCGTCGAACCTCCGAGGCCCATACTCAAAAACTTCATTCGTGCGTTTATAGCTGGCGGGGCCATTTGTTTGGTTGGACAAGCCATCCAGGAAATGTTTGTGCATTGGGGCGGCTTTGATGAGAAAAAAGCTGGAGACCCTACCGTGGCGGTTATGATACTCCTTTCTGTCATTCTGACCAGCATGGGGGTGTACGATAAGTTTGCCCAATGGGCTGGTGCGGGTTCCGCAGTGCCTGTGACGGGATTTGCGAATTCGATGGCATCCGCTGCGATTGAACATCAGAGTGAAGGTATGGTGCTCGGTGTTGGCGGTAAAATGTTTAAACTGGCTGGACCGGTTATTGTATTTGGTACAGTCGCCGCCTTTGCGGTAGGAATTGTACATTTGCTGATCAAAGGCGGGGGAGGCTCTTAATATGTTAAAGGGACACCAGAGTTGGCTATTTGAGAACAAGCCGTTCATCCGATCAACAGCAACGGTAGTGGGTCCATTTGAAGGAAGAGGCCCGCTGGCCAAAGATTTTGACATTGTCCATGGAGAATCCATGATGGGACAAAAGAGCTGGGAGAAAGCAGAAAAGGCATTGATTGAAGAAGCGGCAAAACTGGCTATTGAAAATGCGGGGTTGACAAAGGAACAAGTCCAGTTTTACATAGGAGGGGATTTGATGAATCAAATCATTAGCAGCAGTTTTGCCGCGCGAACATTATCGATCCCTTACCTCGGTGTGTTTGGCGCTTGTTCAACCTCGATGGAAAGTCTGGCATTAGCAGCTAACCTTGTAAATTCCGGTTCGGCGAAATTTGTATTGGCGGGGACATGCAGCCATGATTCCGGTGCGGAGAAACAGTTCCGATATCCGACCGAGTACGGTTCGCAAAAACCGCCAACCGCCCAATATACGGTAACCGGGGCCGGTGCTGCCATCGTATCCATGGAAGGTGACGGACCGGTTGTTACATCTGCCACCATTGGCCGGGTTATCGATATGGGCATTAAAGATCCGTTTAATATGGGCGCAGCGATGGCTCCTGCAGCGGTAGATACCATTGAGGCGCATGTTCGAGATTTGGGAATTGAACCGGGTTATTACGATTTGATCGTTACCGGCGATCTTGCGAAAGTCGGATATGAAATCGCCTGTAAATTGTTTAAGAAACATAACTTTCCCATCGAACAAACCGAATATTCCGATTGCGGGATGATGATTTACGATTATGAAACCCAAATGGTTCAAGCCGGAGCAAGCGGCTGCGGTTGTTCGGCAGTTGTTACCTATGGACATTTGCTAAATCGGATGCGAAGAGGTGAACTGAAACGAATCCTCGTTGTCGCTACGGGGGCGCTGCTATCCCCGATTTCATTTCAACAAGGGGAAAGCATTCCTTGTATCGCTCATGCCGTATCCATAGAGGCAGGGAGGGAGATATTATGATTTTTCTTTGGGCTTTTTTGGTGGGAGGTGCAATCTGTGTTTTCGGACAATTTTGTTTTGATGTCTTGAAACTTACACCGGCCCACACCATGACCCTGCTTGTTGTATTGGGTGCGATTGTCGACGGAATTGGATGGTATGATCCGCTGATTGAATTTGCCGGGGCAGGAGCATCGGTCCCGATTACAAGCTTTGGTAACGCGCTTGTCCATGGTGCGCTTCAAGAACTAAAGAGCAATGGCTGGATTGGGATCATCACCGGAATTTTCGAAGTGACCAGTGCCGGAATATCCGCAGCGATTATTTTTTCGTTTCTCGCTGCATTGTTCGTAAAACCCAAAGGATAATACGGGGCCCAATCCGAATTTCGTTGGCTAAAATACACTGTAACGGTCGGTCAGGGCGATCCCTAACCGGCCGGTTTTGATTATGAGAAACATTTACTTGTTCCAATCTGTACGGAATGTCCCCATCGATAATCTCAAAGGTTACGTTGACCAAGCTATAAAAGCCATATACTGTCAGACGCTATTTATTTCGGTTCCTATATTCTCCATCACTTCTTTGGTTCGCTCCATTAAACTCGGCTCGGTTGGAACATTTTCACTTGCCTTTCCATCCAAGATTATTGGAGATTTGTTACTTGTCGTTTTGATTCGCTGTTTAAATTGTGATTTAAGTTCGCTTTTTTCCATATTTTCTCCTTTTCATTCGCCATTTTCAGAATATGCAACTGATATTATTCCGATTTTCATATCCTTTATGCATCATAGGAGTCAGGTCCCCAAAAGGCTGTGTTTCCGCCTGCATATAGACAACCAACCCGATAAAATGACCGGAAACCGGGCGGATGCCGTTGTCGCTTCTATGCGCCTGCCATAGACTAATGCTGTAAGTTCAACTTTACCTAACCCAAGGAGGAATGTTTTCAAATGCAGTTTATCAAACAGGCAATGCCCATGTATACGCATGACCAGGCCGCTTATGTCAGGCAAATGTACGATTGGCACATGAAAATGGCTCAGTATCACGAACAATTACGTACCTTTCATCTGGAAAGGGCGAAACAATTTCAAAAGCTCTCCGAAGAAAAAGCGAAAACGTCAGAAATATCCAGCGATACCCGCTTAAAGGCGAACCGACATGGAGCGATGTGATGAATTGGAAGCATTCCGAATCAAAATCTGGGACCGCTATGTAACCCTTCGTTCCCAATATGGAACCCGGATGCCCTTGTCTTTCGACCAGTTCTGGTATGACTTTTTGGCCAGGCACATGCTATCCGACTGTGGCGTAGAGCAAGTATATGAGGACTTCTGCAACAACTGGGAGAATCGGTGTGTGAAAAATGTTTGCGATTCGAGCCATCGGTAGAATGCCTGCGAAATAGGACCAAATGGCCGGCTGTTGCCCAAAATGGGTTGCTCCGCCTTTGATATTTGTATGCACCCTGACAATAGCCAATCATCAAATTTTACCATTCATTTATTTTCTGATGAGTTGACATATTATATACGGATGCCATTTCAGGAGGTGATCAACATGACGGTAGCTTCTCAAGTGAAAACAGCTGTAGCTTCATTAAAAAGCGCGCAGGCCAGCTTTGAACAGTTTGCGTTAAATACACAAAACCAGCAGGCCAAAACCACGTTCACAAATGCAGCGCAACAGACACAAAACATCATTGACCAGGTCACTCCACGGTTACAACAAATTGAACAGGAAGAACCGCAGTATAAAGGTTTCTAAAAAAGGCCATGCCGATCTCTTCTCGGCATGGCTGCCCCTTTATCTTTATTCCCTCGTAGACGACAGGATTGGGAGGCTGATTTTCTTGGCATGGATAGCAGGATTATGGCTAGTAAATACGGCACTGTTGATCATTATTGCGGTTCGGGAGGTGCGCCGCCCCGCCAAAGCGTTGACTTGGATATCAGTCGGACTTGTATTACCGATTATCGGATTCGTTTGTTACCTGTTCGTCACGAATCCTGTGCAAATGCGGCGGGACAAGCTCGTTTCTTCGCACAATAACCCGATAGCGTTGCCTCCAGCATGTGGTGACTCCGCTTTTGTTATCGCTCGGGCTTTGCAACCTTTGTCTGTCAGTGGCCTTCGAACCGGTTACGTCCAAATCCTCACGAACGGGATGGAAACCTACGGAAAACTCCTTCAATCAATTCAGGCCGCACAAAAGACAATCGATCTGGAATATTACATTTACCGGAATGACCATATCGGTAAACGTATCACAGATGTGCTGATTGACCGGGCTTTATCCGGTGTGAACATTCGTTTTATAAGGGATGGCTGGGGAAGCCGGTCGTTTCCCAAACATGCGGTTCGCCGGATGATGGAAGCAGGCATTGAATGCAGGACCATCTTTCCCTTGCGATTCCCCTGGGTACTATCCAACTTGACATACCGGGATCATTGCAAGATCGTCATCGTCGACGGAAGGGAAGCCTTCATGGGAGGAATCAACGTTGGGGACGAGTATACCGGAATGAAGCCGGATGTCGGTTTTTGGCGCGACACTCATATGCGGTTAACCGGCGAAACAGCGGATGATGTGAAAGCCGTTTTTGAGGCTCACTGGAAAATGGCGTCACCGGACATGCTCCATTCAACGAAAAAGGCAAAATTTATCCCTGAATCGGTTCAACTTTCAGACGATAAAGCCATTCATCCATTTCCATCCGGCAAAACAGAACGATCCGGATACGGATGGGAATGGGGATCGGAGCTGGGAACGATGGAAGGCACCCACATGGGAAAAGCTTCCCCGTCCAAGGATTCGCATAACGTCTATATACAGATATTCGAAGGCAATCCCGGGCTGCCTACTCCGGTCATTCGGGAAATGCACTTCATCTGCCTGACGCAGGCGACCCGAACTATCGACGTGACCAACCCTTATTTTATACCCGATGCGGATATCATTATGGCCATCAAAACAGCCGCAGCGCGTGGCGTTCGAGTGAGATTACTGGTGCCGCGCCAAGTGATTCCTAAAGTTGCAGGAGCTGCAAGCCGTACGTATTATGGCGAACTCGTGGAAGCAGGGATCGATGTGTTTCAGTACAACAAAGGGGTATTGCATGCGAAAGTCATGATTATCGATGGCGAGATTGCCGAAGTGGGTTCTTCCAACTACGATCTCCGTAGTTACCGTTTAAATTACGAAGTGTGTGCAGTGATGTATCATTCCGATGTGGCCCGGGAGCTTACGGAACAATTCGAACGGGATCTCGCCGAGGCTACTCCATATCGTTTGGAAGATCATATGCATCGTACTTCTTTCGAGCGCATGCTTGATCAAGCAGCGCGTTTGTTATCTCCTTTGTTATAAATTTCAAAAATTACATGGAATTGAATCGAAGTCCAATTACACATGTATATGGCGAAAGGGGAGAAGGCTTCCAACGAATACAAGTAATATCGAATTTGGGCAACAGTCTATGGTGCAAATATCACGCCCGGCATATAGTGTAAAAAAAGGAGCTGCATCATTGATGATCATATGAAACCGATTGAAGTTGAAGGTCATCAGGTTATAAGTATCGAGGTCGCCCTGCCCAAAACAACACTTCTGGCCATCACAACCGTCACGGATATATCATGTGCGGGGCGCTTGATGTTCGTTTGTTAAATGAGAAATTAAACGATCGCCGCATTGTGGCAGAACGCGCAACCGGGTACGAACAATAGAGCAATTGCTGGATGCCCCACTCGATATGGTGACCACAGAGGCGGAATTACGCGGAATTTGCCCTGGGATGAAAGGAGCAGATGCGCTTTTAAAGATGGTAAACTCATCTTGAAATCATTCGGTCATTTACTGACCTGGATGCAAATGTTGCGGTAATCGGTTATGAAGATTTGCACGAACAACTTCATGAAGTTCAGGATTCCAAGCTTACGAGGGAGGTGATTCGCAATGCTGACGTATTGATATTACCGGTTGTCGGTACAGACGACCATGGCAGAGTAGAGTCTTCATTTTCATCTGAAACGTTATTGCTGAACAAGGAATATATGTCTTGCTTGCCGAAACACGCAAAAGTCTGTACTGGCATAGCCAAGTCATACTTGAGGAACCTTTGAACTAGAGATCGATCTGATTGAATTATTCAGCAGGGACGATGCTGCCATATACAATTCCATTCCCACTGCGGAGGGCGCCTTAATGATGGCCATTCAACAGACGGAAATTACCATACATGGTTCGCGTTGTATGGTGCTGGGTTTGGGGAGAATCGGTCTTACGTTAGCCAGTATGCTTCAGCACCTGGGTGCACACGTCAAAGCGGGGGTGCAGAAACCGGAGCAGTTTGCACGTGCATGGGAGATGGGGATTGAGCCGTTTTATAAAGATTTGTACGATGAAGGCGTAAATGTGGATATTATTTTTAACACGGTTCCGGAGCAAATCCTTACTTCTCGTGTGTTGACCCGTATTCCGCATCACGCTATTATTATTGATTTGGCTTCCCAACCAGGTGGAACCGATTTTCGTTTTGCCGAAAAACGTGGAATCAAGGCCTTGTTGGCACCAAGTTTACCGGGATTGGTCGCGCCAAGAACGGCTGGACGTATATTGGCGAGAACGTTATGTCAATTGATCCAGGACGAACGGAGTCAAAATCGAGAGCAATTGGATATACTTGCTTGTCCTTCCGGGTTATGAGATCGCGAACGATGGAACCGATCCATCGTTTTTTTTGAGTTTCAGCGTGCATCACTGAATAAACGGGGCAGGATTGTTCAGTCATTTACTCGAATACTTTGAAGAAAAAACATGCGGTCTATTTATTTGAATCATCGTGGAAGAAAATGTACACGGATCGGGGAATACGGAAGATTTTGGCCAAATATTTGGAGGAAGCTAAACTTGCTCAAAACCTGTCGCCACACAAGCTGCGTCATTTTCTGTTGACCTGGCTCAATAAACAGGGCATCGATGACGCACTCATACAGCCGTATTCCGGTCATGAAAGCCGGAAGTCATTGGAAATCTATTCGAAGCTTGCAATCACCGATGCCCAGCAGGAATATAACGAGGTTATCAATAAATTTCACCATTTAATTTACATCTACTTTGCCCTTGGTGACAGCTACGCTGGTACTACCACTAACTATGTCGTAACTGAATCCACTAATCATATGTTTTATATTCACACACCGTTCAGCTCGACATATTGGGTGTATTATACGCATCCAGGAGGTAGTACTTAATCTTTAATTTATGACCTCATGTATAAAAGTAACAACTCTACTGTAAGTACTGTAATAGTCTATTAAAAGGAGAATTATAAAATGAAAAAACAAGTAGCTGTTGCAGCCTTAGCTAGTGCGCTTGCACTTGGTGGCGGAGGATTTGCTTACTATTCATACGCTGCCGACGCTGATGTAAAAACAGTTGTTCCCGTTGATGAGTCATCTCTAGCAACAATTCAAAACGAAGAAGCTCCGGTGCCTGAATATTCATCACCAGGCCAAGAAACTGTTGAAATAAAGCCAGAAACAACGGTGTTCAAGATCCCGATACGGTCAATATAGCTGATGTGCCGGTTGCGGATATACATATTCCACTAAGATAACGCATCCGCAAAACTCAGTTCCTCGGGACTGACTCGAATAAATATCCAAGCCCTGCAAAAAGAGTATGGACTTCACCTTAGGTCCTTATTAACAACCGCAGATGGTGATGAAATTCGTATAAGCCAAGTGGATGCATATATGGGGGTGTCAGATACCATTGAGAGCCTGAAGAAAAGTTATTACCTCGAGACTTCTGAATTGACAGAGATTAATGGTCTGAAAGCATTGTATGTTGATGGGGAAGTCAGAAAAGTCGTACATTTGATCTCTGATGGTCACCTCTTCACTGTTTCGGCCAATACGGCCACGCTTGAAGAATTGACGGATATAGTAAAACAAATTCATGAATAATCCCCATTTAAAAAGCAGCTCTTGATAGTGATAAGGAAGCTCAAGAGTTGATAAGCGCTATTATTAAAACTGCTGAAGATAATGGTTTGAAGATTAGAAAAAAACCAAAAAAATAGAAGACAATAGGATTGTCTTCTTACAGGTGCACTTTGTCTAATACCGCAAGTCTTATTTATTTCGCTTAGTTCAATGACGAAATCTAACATACCGTACTTCAGCATTCCTGCAGCCTCCGTCTTGAGCAAAGGAATCATTAGGGAATTAGATCCGAAAAGAAAAGAGCAGCTGCGTCACATTTGCAGATATCTCGATCAGCGAAGTTCAGAAGTGAATATTACACTTTCGATGGTATTGGGGCATGTAATTGAAGGAGGCTTAACGAGTCAGAAAAAATAAATATAACGATTGATGCATGGATAACTGAAGATAATAAAAGATATGGGTAGAAGTAGAAGAAATGTAGGGGTTACTGGACATACCACACGGGTGTTCTACGCCAGTGAGAACAGCGTTGGCCAGGATCGTAGAGCGCCTTAGCCGGGAGCGATTCTACCAAGGCTAAAGCGCTCTAGCTATTGACCGAACCCTGCTTTAGAGCTGCTGGCATAAGCCCAAAAGAAAATAAAGGTGAGAAACCCACTAAAAAAACAACTTTTAAAACAAATGGGGTGTTTATATATAAGAACCTAGAATAAGCCTAAGGAGATGGAAAAACGTGAGATCAAAATTTTTAGTTAGTTTTATTGCAGTCGGCAGTTTAGCATCTGCTTTAAGTTATGCTAGTGCAAATAATGCATTGAAACTGCCCGATAATCCAAGGACCGAGGCAATTGCTGTCGTAGAAAGATATTTTAGTGATTTACAAACTGGTAATTTTGAAGATGCTATAAAAATCTCTGATAATCACATTTATAAAGATGAAAAAACTGCACTTGAAAGAACAATCTTAAATAACACTCACAATCACGTGAAAGATTTCGAGATTACTTCAGTAGATGATACCGACCCTAGAAGTATTAAAGTATTTGTGAAAGTAGAAGAAACGGCTAATGGTGAACTTCCACCTGTAACGTATAATGTTGATTTCAAAAACGGTAAATATAAATTGCAAATAAAAACAGTGATTATTGATATGAACCCCTCATCTCCAACATATAAGAAAGTTGAATATAATAAGAATGTGAAATATGAGGACTAAAGTATTATTCCCTTATTTTGTGTAAAAGGTATGATATAGAAAAAGGAGGGGATAAATTGAAAAAAAGATCCTTATTGGTGGCTTTAGTGATGGCAGTAACATTTAGTTTTGGTAGTATTGCTTCGGCAAGCGAGGTTACAAACACACATTCTTCAAGTGATTCTTTAAGCACTTATTCCTTTGAAAGTGCGGCGAATTCATACTTCACAGGGTATGTACAGCAAGACATTAGTGAAACTACAAAAGTTAGCGGTGAAGACTATGAAAAATTGGAACGCCAATTTGAGCTTAACAAAGACAATCCCCTGAAGAATTACAAAATCAGCCAAATTGATGATTCAAACCCTCAAAACATTTCGTTCTCTGTAGAATTAACCTATGATGATCTTGGTACACTTCCTCCCGTTCCCTATGAAGCTGAGTTAGTAAATGGAAGTTACAAAATTGAACCAGTTGAGACGTACCTAACCAAGCAGGCTATTTCTATAAGGAAGTATCAATATTTGTTTATCTAACTAGGCACGATCATCAAAGGGTTCCGAGTACATTTTAACGGAGATATACGCTAAACTCAGATTTAAAGCAAGGCTGTATTTTTCGAGAACACTTTATAAAAAACAACCTTAGTCAATCACAAACGAAGGTTGTTTTTATAAAGTCATGGTCTAATTAAAACAATTGCTGTCCCAAGAGCATACTTGAGACTGAAAAGGCACCAGCAGGTGGTAAAACATTAGTATATATGGGAGGTCCCAAACGGGTTGTAAAGGTTGTAGCAATCCAATTTCCGTATTCACCAGCCAGCAAAGAGGGAGGTTTCATTATAAACCGTCCACTTAAAATGAAATGCCGAATGCTTATAGCGGTCTCATCAAATATTGTCAAGTTGCCAAAAAAGGAGGCATATGGTGAATCGAAACTTATTTGTTTAGCGCTTTCGTCCCAATACCCATTAATCGGAATAGGTATACCACGAAAATTAACTGTACCTACTACTTTGTTGTCTACAATGGGATCAATGGTAAGTATACCTCTAATAATGGATCTCCCCGCAATAGAAGCATCAATCCCCCATACGGATGGAAAGGGGATACTAACTTTGGCTGTCTTTGGAATTTTCAAAATTAACCTCTCCTTGATTATTTCATGTATGGATTGAGTTGTATTTAATCATAATCCTGTAGTAATGATACAGTATATGCACAGAGAATCACTTAGGTGTTTTGTTAAGAAAGAAGCATCAATAATCAATCAGCCTACAGTGTCTTAAGGATTTGTCGGGAATGCCCTAAGGCAGGGATCAATGAATTGCATACGGACCTTACCGAAAAGGAACTCACACAAATGGCTCAGGGAAAAATAGAGGAGCAAATCCGCAATACGTATCAAACTGCTTTTAAAGAGGGTATAGATATTTGTCGGGGGACAAAAACATGGTCCCATTGAAAGTCGCTATTATAGCGGCTTTTTTGTTTTATCGGTACAAGTTCTTGTCCCTGGTCGAGGACAAGAACTTGTACCGATTGCCGTAAAGGACAAGAACATGAGCCAATTACCGATTAGATAAGTATCTAACTATGTTTCCAAGCAATCTCATAAGCTAACGGGCAGGATACCCGGAATAAAAAGGGGTTTGCATTGATGATATAGAACTATTTTAATGACCAATATTTTTGAGGTGAGATTAAGTAGTGATAAACATACAACCTATAGATTTGCGTAGCGTTAAAGACGGGGAGATTATCAACGGACTTATCTACATCACTGATTACACATCAAAGACAGATGCGGCAAGTAAGGCACCTATATACGGTACTTGTCATTACTACGGTAAGACAATAGGTTTCAAGATTTGGGACGAGTACCTTCAGAACATTTTCAACATCAACAACGGTAGACGCAAAAAGATACAGTCAGTTGAAAAAAATGCTTGTTAAACAATTTAAAGGTGACCGTTCCGGTTATACAAATGCAAAAAGCGATTTTGTAAGAGACATACTAAAACGTGCTGGGTGAAATAATCTTAATTAACGAGCAGTGTTATTCAACTAGGGCAGTAGTTCTTGATGAGTTTTCTTGTCGGGGGACAAGAATATGGACCCATTGAAAGTCGCTAATTTAGCGGCTTTTTTGTTATATCGTTAAAAGTTCGTGTCCCGGTTCGAGGACACGAACTTTTAACGATTGCCGAAAAGGACAAGAACATGTTTCGATTACCGGTTATTCATATATTTAATCATTTTCCAATCGCTATTTCATTAAGCTAACGGGCAGGTTAGTTACAATGTTTGGTGGAATATTAAAAGGAAGCTGAATAACTTGTTCAATATTTAAGGAAAGGAGAGACGAATGGACATACAAAGTATCTCAGAAATGATAGATACAGATTGGCTTCGTAACTTATCAAACAACTATCTTCAGTCTGAAAAAGGAATCATTACGAACTGGTCCTGCAATTCGATCGGTGCAGTTGACAAAAATTTTGTGACAGGTGGGGTCTACCGGATATCTGGGACAACCGAAATAAATAGTGGGGCGCAACAATCTTGGTCATTTATTCTGAAAGTAATTAATCCCGATCCCTTGCGTGAGAACCCAGCTCATTATAATTATTGGCGGCGAGAGATCTTGGCATACAGTTCTGGATTGCTTGATAATTTACCCCAAAATATATTGACTCCTAAGTGTTTTGCTATTGATGAAAAAGACAATGGATCCGTTTGGCTATGGATTGAGGATATAGAGCAAGACCAGCGGCAATGGGAGTGGGATGATTATGGTTTGGTAACAGAAAAGCTTGGGGAGTTTCAAGCTGCTTACCTACTTGGAAAGCCGCTACCGGAATTCCACTGGGTAAATCAGCAATGGATGCGTTCATGGTTAAATGAGTGTTATGCATATCAATATCAGCCTGATATTCACTCTAAACGCATTTTGTTATCTGATCAAAGAGTGGCGGCTATAATGGACCAATTCACTCAACTTGAAAAATGGATCAATGATTGGCTATATGGAATCGAACTACTTCCCAAAACACTTGCTCACCAAGACTTTTATGAGATGAATATCATGTTAAATTCTGTTCAACAACAAGAGGGGAAACTAACCTTAATTGATTGGCAATTCACAAGTATTTCAGGAATCGGTGAGGATTTAGGTCGGTTCTTAGGTTTAAGTATTAGTCGGGGCCAGGTACCGATTGAACATTTCAAGATGTACCTTGAATTATTTATTACTTCTTATTTGAAAGGGATGAGGAAGACTGGGTGGGATGGAGACGAAGACCTGCCTCGTTTCGGATTCTTAGCTGCATTTGCCTTGCGTTCGATATGGGAAGTGCCAAAAATGCTCAAAAAGCTTGAGCAAAATCCTGAATCACAAGAAAGTAAAAAACTGATGTTAATTACGGAATTGCAAATGGAAATTTCAAAAGAAGTTGAGAGACTGCGTGTTAATTCAATACTCAAGAAACTATATTGAGGAGGTATTTTCATCTGCATTGGAAACTCTGAACATAGAATAGCTTTTGGAATACATACGATAACTGCATTTAGTCCAACCCATTGTGAAGAAAAACCAAGCAACAGAATAGGGATAAAATTCTCCAGGTGTAACCCCGACTTTTTTCTAAACATTCTAATAAAATAGCTCGGAGAATTAAAACCGAATTAAAACCCACCTCGACCATGCCGTTGCAGCGGGAAACATTAGTTGAACAAAGGCTGCCTTTGTTCAACTAACGGGCAGGATAATTCAATATTTTTATGGAATACAACAATAAATGGGACGAGGGGGGCGCACATGCTTTTTCACTTCAGTGAAGACGATAGTATCAATAAATTTGTACCAAAAGAGAAGCAAAATCGTCCGGATTTTCCTGCGGTAGTTTGGGCACTTGATGAAGAGCACGAGTATACGTACTATTTCCCTAGAGAATGTCCCCGAATAGTGTTGTAGGAAAGATGAGGCGACAATGAACTAACATTTACCCCATTGATAGCTGTTGGGGGACAAAAACATAGTCCCATTGAAAGTCGCTAATTTAGTGGCTTATTTGTTTTATCGGTACAAGTTCTTGTCCCGAGTCGAGGACAAGAACATGAACCGATTGCCGATTAGATAAGTATCTAACTGGGTTTCCATGCAATTTCATTTAGCTAACAGGCAGTTTGGTGGAATATTTTCACCATTTATGGTTGATGAATTCCATGCTAAAGTAATCTTTAAATGTGTACGAAAGCAGGACTGTAATAACTGACATATTTCAATCAAATTGGCGATTTCATTTCGGAGTTATTAGAACAATAGTGCTAATAATTAAATTTTAGAAAGGAAGTACACTTTGCCCAAGCACATAAAGATTTACGCATTAATACTTATTATTTTCATATTAATAAACGCTACGATGTACAGACATTTGGAAAACCAATCATCTGTAAAATACAATGACCTCTATTCACTGTACCAGCAGAAAAACGACTCTGCATTTGTTTATTTAGTAGAGCACGCTTCTGAAACGATTCCGCTTGCTGACACTTTAATGGCAATTAGTGAGTCGAAGGAAAAAGAAGATCCAGCTAAGATTCGGCAATTGATCAATAAGGCGAAGATACAAGCGGAAGAAATCGATGATCAACTTTCAACACTCATTGAGTTTAGCGATACCTACATTAATAATGCTGTTCCTATGCATTTTGTTAATAATACGGCAATGACAACGGATGAGCAGCTGGACATGTTTATTCTTGCTCGTGAAGCGAGAATATGGTGGCCGTTATACGATATAAGCTATTCGTATTGGAAGGCTAATCCTAAAACGATAGATACGAAGACTAGAGAAACCTTGAGCTCGCTGGCGACGGAGCTCTATGAGTTAAATAAGACGATTACATCGTTTAAGGATAACGACGCAGCTAACATGTTTTATCTAGCGGAGAATTATAAAGCATTGATGTTAGGAAATTTGAAACCACACCTTGAAAGATTGAAAAGGATCCAAGATGATTTTTCAGGAGATAAGGTAAAACCTTTATAAGACTCGATTGCATGGCCGAGAATGCTAGATTAAATCAATATTATCTTGATGTAGGATATAAACATATAAGATTCTTAAATTGGAGTAATGGGTGGAAGATTAATTTGTATGAGAAGAGCTAATGATTCGGTATTTCTAGTGTACTTCAGCTAACATCATATTCACGCATCGGATCCTGACGGCTCCTCTGTCCGCCCGAAGAAGAATGGCAGGGAAGTGTAATCAGGCGGACACATTCGCACCGACTAACCGCGAGGGCAACGACATCGCCTAACAAAATATTCACGCTGTGGGCCATACGGCCCTTGGTCTGCAGAGTAAACTCGATCAGCAACAACCCTGCTAGGCTAAGTGCGTTAGACCCGGCCCATTAGCGCCTTAAGCTCTCGGGTTCGTAGATACAGCAACGTTAGCCGAAAGAAGTACCATTCTCATTTTCTGGAAGCACCGGGCCCGAGCTTCATTATTTCCCTCTGCCTGCCGAATATTTGCGATAGATCGGATATACGTTGTTAAACGACATCATAATTAATTCCTTATATTGGTGTTTGATAAAAATTGATAATATATTGTTTATTAAAACTAATATATGTTATTGTTCCTTATGCTGCCAGTAAATTTAATAGTAGTAGCTGGCTTACAGCTTAGATTAACAGAGGGGGAATCATTTTGAGAAGAAAGAAAACGGTAGGAGCATTAATTGGTATAACCATAATAGGTAGCGTGGCCTTAATTCTTGGTACTGGCTACAAATCTAATGAAGTCGTTAATATCGATAGTAAAGGTGTAATAAGTATGAACGTAACAGATAATTATGTCGCAGATGCACTGCCTGAAGATTTAAAAACAGAACTTCACCAGGAAATTGAAGAAGAATCAACATCGAAAACAACATTTAATTTGCTAGCAACAAAACAATCTAACCAAACAAACATGAATTTAGATATACAATTAGCACCCGAAGGAGAGTTCTATTCCGTTACTGGTGAAGGCACTATTTTATTAAATGGTAAAGAGAGTAATGTAGTGCTAACTAAATCACTAATCTCAAAAGCAACCTTGAAAAATGGTAATACTTATTTATACGGTCCTTTGGATGCTGATTTAATACATAAATCTGGTGAGACAGAGCCAATTATTATTGGAATTGGAGCAATTGCTGAAACAGGACAACGTTATTTCACTTTAACACTTGGTAACTTTGGAGAAGAGATTCAGTATTTCGTTTTCGGTGATGGTGACTTCATAAATGAAGAAATTATGGAAATTCAAACCGAAAATTCAGGAGGTTAAGAAAGTGAACAAAAAGATCATACACACTCTTACAATTCTCGTTTTAATTAGTAGCTCATTCCTATTGCCAGTAAATAATACATTTGCTGCCGAATGTGATGGAACATATTATTATAAAGGGAGCGCATATGCAAATTTATTCATGCTAGGTAATAGTAATGATAATTCCAACAATTCTACAAACAGTACTGTAGCTGTGAGTGCTAAAGCAACCTATAGTCCCAGTAATAACAGAGGTAAAGAAATTGTATCCGCATGGGCTAGGTTGGATACAATGAACAGAATTTATCCTAGTTCACTTTATTACCCCACTGAAGTCAATGAAATAGAGGTAAAGTTTAAAGTTATGAATCAATCCCAGGAATTCGATATATATAGTACTATTCCTAAACATAATCTTAAAGAATATAAAGTAAATCCGTATGTATCTGGAGGAATTGGTACTATTTTTACAATTTTGAACTATTGGATACCAGGTTCAGATGTGGCATTTTCCCCATTTAACATGGTCATGAACAATATCACAGTTAAAAAAGGAACTGATACATCGGAAGGGACGGGTACTGTTCAACCAGTAAAGTTTAAAAATCCAGACTCTGCAAAGTCAAGCTTGCCGAATACAATAAGTTACAAAGATGCTGATTATGCTACAAGGGGGGAAGGAAAGGAGAGAGGAGTGACAGCTTCATATTCGTATGATATGTACAGTAAATATACTAATGTTTATGTTGTTCCTCAAGCAAGAGTAAGGTATGCAATTTATCCTATTCCATATGGAGGATCTTGGCCAGTTACACTCTACGGATGGACCAATACCGCATATGTGAACCATACTATAAATTCACAGTGATTGGAAATGAATAAAATGAAAAGTGTCTCTTTTAAACTATCCCTAATCATTTCTATTTTTCTTAACATATTATTAATAGTTCTTCTATTAAACAGCTCCATAGAAAACCACAAGGATTATGGAACCGGTGACACAGCAGCGTATCATAGCTTTCTTTATGGCCTAAACCAGTTCGAGCAACATCTTGATGACGCTGGTCAGCACAAGAAAACAGAAGAAGTTATGAGTTCACTGATTAATGGGAACGAGAGATTAAAACGTTCGATTAACTCTTTCACAATTTTTAAAAGCTCTTTGGAACAAACAGAACTAAATAGTCAGTACATCGATATACTTCTATCCCAAATCGATGAAGGAACGTTTAGTCTAATGGTAAATTATTCATTGGACAAGGTCGAAGACACTGACAGTATTGAGCAAATTAAAAGTGATGTTAATAATCTTATCAACCTACTTCCGCAAGAGTACAATGTAGATAATAAGAAAGAATTTATTGAGGCTGTCAATCAACTCAGTCTTTCAAAATAGCTCATTAATGATAGCAGATGATACTTTGAAAGCCGCATAAAATGCGGCTTTTTTGTTATGGCTTTAGCCAGTTGAGTGCGTGAAACGCGCGAAACAAAAAACCACCCGCTATGCGGGTGGAGGGATTGAGGGTTTGACCACTGTTTTTTAACTTTTATTTTATATTTAATATATGTGTCGAGGGACAAGAACATGCTCCCATTGAAAGTCGCTATTTAAGCGGCTTTTTTGTTTTATCGGTACAAGTTCTTGTCCCGAGTTAAGGACAAGAACTTGTACCGATTGCCGTAAAGGACTAGAACATCGTCCGATTACTGATTAGATAAGCAGTTAACTACATTTGTTGAGCGAACAAGCAGGTAGTGAAAGGCATTTTTAACATCAATTTTTAACTATTTTCAATTATGGTTGACTCTATTATTTTCTTTAATTTCTTTAAGTAATTTTAATACTTCAGCATCGTTTGAGAGCGTAAAATATTTTGTGTAAATAGATAAATAGAAAAAGGAAGCCCTTTTCTTGTAGAATTAAGTCACCACAACACAATTCACAGAAAAGAGGACTTCCCTATGAATCATTTTACAACAGATCTTGTCCAAGCTCTAGTCACGAAGCATGATGTTACAAAAGTATTTCGTAAGCATTTAGAAACTGCCATGAACCATTTGCTAGAAACGGAACTTACTGCATTTCTAGATTATGAAAAGTATGATCGCTTAGGCATTAATTCGGGCAATTCTCGTAACGGTATTTACGCACGTACGCTCCACACAGAGTATGGGGACTTGCACCTAAACATACCACGAGATCGCAATGGAGAGTTTAAACAGCAAACTGTTGCGCCTTATAAGCGTTCCAATGACACACTTGAATCCTTTGTTATCCACATGTTTCAAAAGGGTGTAACGATGACGGAGATTGCTGATCTCATCGAGAAAATGTACGGCCATCACTATACCCCACAAACGGTTTCTAATATGACAAACATCATGGTAGAGCATGTCGATGCTTTTATGAAACGAACACTTGCTAAGCGCTATGTCTGCGTCTATGTAGATGCCACATATATCGCTGTTAAGCGTGACACGGTATCGAAAGAAGCCGTCTATCTTGCGGTGGGAATTCGTGAAGATGGCTCAAAAGAAGTTCTCACTTATGCCGTTGCACCTACTGAATCGGCTTTCGTGTGGAAAGAGTTACTCCTGGATGTGAAACAACGTGGAACGGAGGAAATCCTTCTCTTTATTTCAGATGGTCTCACTGGCATGGTAAATGCGATTGCAGAGGTCTATCCGCAAGCGAAGTATCAAACGTGCTGTGTTCATTTATCCCGTAACATCGCCCATAAAGTGCGCGTGTCGGATCGGGCAGAAATCTGTGAAGATTTCAAATCCGTATACCGTGCCGAGGATGAGCAATCGGGAAGAGCTGCTTTAGAAACCTTCTGTGACAAGTGGAAAACTTCTTATCCCAAAGTCATCAAATCGCTACGAGAGAATCCTTATATCTTCACGTTCTACAGTTTTCCAAAGCCCATCTGGAGAAGCATTTATTCTACCAATTTAATTGAATCGTTTAACAAACAGATTAAGAAATATACGAAGCGTAAAGAACAGTTTCCTCACGAAGAGGCACTAGAGAAATTCTTAGTCTCACAGTTTGAAAGCTACAACCAACGCTTCGCTACACGTTGTCACATTGGCTTTGATCAGGCCCGTGTAGAACTCCAAGCGATGTTCGCCAACAACAACTAACACAATTTTCTACAGGATAAGGATATTTTCATTTACACAAAATTATTGACGCTTCCGGAGAATCAACGTTGCAGAAATCAAATAAACTAGTACACATTATCACAATTATTGTCATTCTCTTATTAGTAGCTGTAATGACTAGCATTATCGCTGCAATTATCACATTATTGTTTGTTTAAAAATATTATAGAGAACAATTGATATATGTATCATGTATGGATGGCCAGGAAAATTCTTTCTGAGAAAGAGATTCTAATCTTTGTACATATTCACAAATACCAAGTAATATTCAATGTAAATTTTTGAAAATACAAATCTAAACGTTATTCTCATGGATTGTTACCAATAAGGCTTGCCTTCACAACGTCAAAAACATGACCCCAAAATAAAGTTCTCTCATTGTCACCAATGACAATGTTTGAGTTGGTAGTGGCCCAGACCTCGCATCACTTGCGAAGTTATAGGTTTGAAACCATGGTGGGAGTTGCCGACGGAATAATGCAATAAGTCAGAACGCAAAGTACTTATATCCAAAGAACTCACTGAAAATAGGTGAACATGTTTGAATATACAGCGGATATGTTTAAACACGATTGCTACTAGCAATCCTCGTTCTGTTTCGGCTATCGCATTCTCATTTTCCTTTGGTGTTTATGTCTCATTGGAGATTTCGATCTGTTAGAACCTGAATCGTCATGAAAAAAAGAAGTGGAAGATGAAGGGCAATCAATTCTGATGTCGAAATTGATTATATCTGAGGAAGGAAAAACTCAATGTTGTAGGATAGGGGGGGCAAATGGACGAGCGGTATTTTACTCTTCGGCAGGGTCTTTCACATACCCTAATAAAACTAACTCAGGTTTCAGAATATACGTACAAGTGTCACAAATGTGACGGAGAATTAAAGCAAAATCAATCGAATCCCTTCTTCTGGTCCTGTGTTTCGTGCGAATCAGAATATATGGGTCCTGTGATGGAGAGGTAGCATCCTTCGGGGTGCTTTTTCTTTTGCTCTCAGAGAAAGAATCTAAACTTTTCTTGAAGGGCTGATTCTTGATTCTATCCGAGCACAAGGAGAACAGCGGTGAGGTACGTTCCTATTTGTTGTGCATGCAGAAGTAGAAACCATCACATCTCATCAAGAGGGGAATGAAGTGGAGATGTCTTTCATTCTTAGAGATGAACGATATATACTTGCAATGTAATAAATCGGTTAATCACAAGGGAAAGAAAGGATTGCATGGCGATCATATAGTTAGTATGCTAATCATATACAAACTAAAACTAAATTGGATGGAAAGGGAGAAAGCGTGAAAGAGAAAGAAGAAAACATCGGTTATTTGTTGAACAAAATTACGCAACAGATGAAGTCGCACTTGGCAAGACAGCTTCAAGACGTAAATTTGACGGTGGCGCAGTGGGGGGTCATTCAGGATCTGCACGTACAAGAACAATTGGACGAAGGTCATCGTCGCACGACGCCTGCCGACATCGCGGAGCGCTTGCACATGGACCGTCCGACAATGTCAGGCGTCATAGAGAGATTGAAGGGAAAGGGCCTACTTCAGTCAACGCCAAATCCACATGATCGCAGATCGTTCCGCGTTTCTCTGACGGATCAAGCCAATTCGTTGTATCTGGAAATCGAACCGTTCAGCCAACGTACCTTGAAGCTGGCATTAACCGGGGTTGATCCGGAGGCAGCCGAAGCGCTTCGCAAAACGGTTAGTATGATGATCTGCAACTTTGTGGATAATTAATGAGAAATTACAATGCAGGTTAGGGAGAGAATAGCAATGACTTACAGAAAAAAATTTAGCGCCTATATCGGTGCCGGCTTGCTTGCAGTGTTGATTATTTCGGTAGTTGGTCTTTCGTTCTTTTATATTTTCGGAGCCGTCATTGGTCTTGAGAAGGCAGTAATTGGACAGGAGAAAGATCGGTTATACGCCGGTTTTATCCTATCCACAACGTCAATCGCTTGCGTCGTCGGCGCTATTGCTTTTTATTTCATATTGCTGATCTTGTTCGGGCTTGCTTTCAACACGGTGACTGCGGCGACATCGCTGCACAGCGACTACGAGCTTGCAACGCACAATTTACATGTTCTCGTGGCTGGTATCACCTTCATTCTACTGCCAAAGCTGGGACGACAAGTATGATGATGTCATCGGGCAAAGTGTTAGTGACGGGCGTTACCGGAAACGTAGGAATGTATGTTGCCAAGCATCTGATTCGGCACGGCATTGCTCTGAAAGGAGCGACAAGCAGGCCGGAAGCAGTAAAGGGCGTCGTGGACGAGATGGTTGAACTCGTTCGCTTCGACTTCGAGGACTCGACGACCTTTGATGCCGCCTTGGATGGGGTAGACAAAGTTTTTCTCATCCGCCCTCCCGCGATGTCAGATCCGAATGCCATGAACCCGTTTCTAAGTCGGTGCGTCGACAAATGCATTTCGCACATCGTCTTTTTGTCACTGCTGGGCATCGAACGTAATCCTTTCCCGCCGCAATATAAGATCGAGAAGATGATTAAAACGTCCGGTATACCCTATACATTTATAAGGCCGAGTTTCTTCATGCAGAACCTGAGTACGACGCATCAGGCCGACATCCGAGAGCATGACGATTTGTTCATTCCAGCGGGGAAAGCGAAGGTCAGCTTTATCGACACGAGAGATATTGGAGAGGTTTCGGCTCTTGTATTGATGGACTCAGAGAACCATCAGAATCGGGGGTATACACTAACCGGATCAGAGGCGATTACTTACCAGCAAGCCGCGGATATATTAAGAAATGTGCTGGACCGTCGAATCACATATTCCAATCCTTCGTCAGGCGCTTTTTAGAAAACGATCATCACCCGCGGCATTCCTAAGGAGTTCGCAACCGTCATGACGATGCTGTACTTGACGACCAAGCTCGGAATGGCTAACAAAGTGACGAGCGACCTTGAGCGATTGTTAGGCAGGAAGCCAAGGACCTTCCGGCAATTTGCGCAAGATCACGTGAGTTTTTGGCAGAGAGAGTATCAATGATAAGCAGAAACTTATTATTACAAACAGCTAAGCGATGCTCTTGCAAACACACCAGTTATGAAACAAGAAATAATATTAGCTTTGCATCTGGATTAGCTGACACTGTAAAGTATAAGTACTTAAACAATATGAGATCAAGAACGCTGATAAAATTAATTAAAGAGTTGTTTATAAAACTATCTGCAAATCCAGAAGATCGTAGCTTGTAAGAAGAGGTAATACAACTAAAAGTAGAATAATTGCTTGAAAATTGAGAATGGCGGGCCGAGAGACCGTCACTTTTGCTTGTCTCCTAAAATAACATGTTGTCATTTACAAAGTTACAAAGATGGTTGGTGAAAATTTAGAGTCAGTCAAAGTAAGATTTGTATTCCACTAACGGGAGACCAAAGCTTAATGAGGACTGTTGAAGGCTAGACCGGCTAGCATAACATATCTTTCTCATCGTGTCGGCTCACAAGAACATGATTACTTAGAAAGTCGCCAGATACGCGACTTTTTTGATACACATATATAAGCTCTTGTCAAAATTCAGTGACAAGAGCTTATATACTTTGCCGAAATTGATAAGAACTTGGTTACATAGCCGATTACTTGAGGTGAAAATGACAGTGCCAGGAAGCAAGTCCTTGCACCGCCATCCTATCCGCGTTAGTTAAAGCCAAGGGTAGTTTATTGTTCATAACCGTTGACAACAAGTTCCAACTGACCGGTTTTAGGGTCGATAACCATCCCGTGAACGTTGCAGCCGGGCGGAAGAAGCGGGTGGTTCTTTATCAGACCGACCGTCCCCTTAACGCCTTCCTGTACGTTATCGAATCCTCTCAGCCACTCGTTCAATTTGATGCCGGAGTTCTCAAGCGTCGACAGTACCTCATCGGTGATGCCTCGGTCCTTCATATGCTGAATCATTTGATCTGCGTTGAGCGCAGCCATGCCACAATCCAGGTGCCCAACGACGATAACTTCGTCAGCTTTTAGCTCATACAAAGCGACGAGGACGCTCCGCATAACGCTTCCGAACGGATGCGAGATGATCGCACCTGCGTTTTTGATGAGCTTCACGTCGCCGTTACGGACATTCAACGCCTTGGGCAGAAGCTCTACAAGACGCGTATCCATGCAAGTTACAATGACGAGTTTTTTCTCGGGGAATTTGCCAGTGATATATTTTACGTACTTTTTATTTTCTACAAACTGATGGTTGAACTCCAAAATCTGCGAAACGGTTGTCATTCTAAACTGCTCCTTCCACTGTTGAATAGCTATGCAAAGTTGGTTAGCGCCAACGCTTATCCACTAGCCCGATATTTTGACCATCAGTTGGCCATTTCCGGTAAACCGAACTTTTCCGTATATTCTTGATCATCGGTTCCTTTGTGGAAACGATCAAATGTCAGCAGTTCGTTAACGTCGTTGCCGCGGCAATTATGAGTCATAGGCAAGCTGAATGATGATCGATTCGGAAAAGCTTCAATGGTTCCGGTAACTTGAATATCCGGGTGGATTTCTATTTCATATATAAAAAGTAATAGCGTCTATTAAATATTGATTATACTTTCCTCTTAAAATATCATCAATATCCAAGGAAAAAAATCCTGAGGGAGGATATGATTAAATTTGCGTCTGAGCCTGAATATAGTCATGTCGGACGACAAGAACTTGTACCTATTACCGTAATGGACAAGAACTTGATCCGCGTTTTTATTTTAATCTAAAGCCTACAAATTTTTTTGGAACTCTACCAACTTATTAAACATTGTTCGCGTTAATATATATGAACACCTAAATAATAGGAAAAGAGGATGAATTATCATGAAGAGTAAACTTAAAATTTCTTTGGTAACATGTGTTATTTTATCCGCTATGTTAACTGGTTCTGCTTTTGCTGACCCAAGTACAGCAATCTCTTCAGAAGATACCTCTCTAAGCCAATCCTCTGCTGGAAGTAACGTGAGCGAGGAAAGTAAATCAGGTGGGGACATAGAACCACAATATTTCCAAGAACATGGACCATTTGGTGGCTTATACCAAGGAAGCGGTGTCATACATGGAGCATTAGTTAAACCTTCTTCTAGCCATACTATGGAAATCAGGAAACTTTATGTTTATGGAGTTAATTCAGGAAACCCAGCATATTTTACTCTGCGTGTAACTGATGTAGATGGAAATACATTTTTTTCAAAAACCTACATGTCAGACCAAGATCTTAGAAACCAACCTCCGATTACAGTTCCGGTTTTAGGTTACAAGCATTATCAGGTCATAATAGAATCGCACACTAACGCCCTTATGCAAGGTGGTTTCTATCTGGGTGTTGATGGAACAACGTCCAAATTTTGAGACAAAATCCTCCAAATTGATAAAAAAAGCCTGCAGCCCTTTGGGGGACAGGCTTTTTTTATTCTTTTATTTGCTTTGTTATGGTTTCTGCAATTGTAATCATTTCGTCAACGTTTAAAGCAAAGCTATTCATTTCAAAATAAACATCACCCTTTATCCAACAGAGAACCCACCCACGCTGTCTACTGATCCATGGGTGATAAATATAGGTTGTGTTATTGATTTCCGCTTGTTCTGACCCAGCTACAGGTACCATTAATCTTCGATTCTCTTCAGAAATGGTCAAAATTAATTTATCATTTGAGTCAAAATAAGCTAATAAGATGCTGTTCTCGAAATTTTTGGTTTCAAGCCTCCAACTTTTAGGCACCTCAGGTAATATAACTTTTTTTATTCTTAATGGTGCGTCATAACCATAACCGACCTCGGGTTTTTTAACAGCCTCAGCTTGAAAAACAGGATGAACAGTGAGAGTAAGCAAGATACAAATCAAAAGTTTCTTCATAATACCTCCGATTAAGTTAAGTTAACTTTAGTATTACAATTAATGTGTTTTTTATGTGGGTGGGTTAGGAATAATCTGATGAAAATTTCCTTTGTGCTCCATTGATATCAATCAAGTCAAGAAATGTCTAACGACACAAAAGTGCCTACATTTATTAAAGCTGAAAAGCCTGATTTATTGGGCTTTTTTTGTTTTTATGTAGTCGAAGTTGTGTCATGAAAAAATGCACAAAAGTGACCCCATTGTAGGAATTTGACACAAATAAGGCTACATTGTAGGGGAATCACTTTTCATTGATCCACATTTTAGTGAATTAATTGCGTGAACAACCTAATAAAAACTTACGGAAGCCTAATGGGGAGCGATCGGTCTAATACATGCCTACTTCTTTAGTGTTTTGTTTAATTTAGTCATTTCGCACAGAAAAAGACGCGATTATCTTATAAACTAACTATCTAACTTGTTTAAGAGTATCCACTAAAGTGGATACTCTTTTTTAATTATCAGTTGATGCATTTTATAATGATCTTTTGGCGAGAGGATTAGGCAAACATTCTAGACGAATAGGATATCTATCCCATTTTTTTTTGGTTCATAATAGGGCTGAGAATATATTTGCTGACAACAAAAAAATTTACAACCTAGAGCACTACACTAAGGAGGAAGAAGGGATACGCATTGTCAGATTCAAAAGAACTTACTGTTGCACAAAGAGCGATCGGAGATTTCGCACCGAAGATGGTGGAACTAACGGACGAAGTTTTGTTCGGGGATATATGGAAGCGTAAGGAGCTTTCGTCGCGCGACCGAAGTTTGATTACGGTATCCAGCTTAATTACTGGCGGAAATACGCAGCAACTGAAAAACCATTTGAATTTGGAAATAAAACGTTCTTTCGGAAGAAGTGCTCGTCGAAGCGATGATCCATCTTGCTTTCTATGCAGGCTGGCCAAAGGCGATGTCAGCCATAATGGTCGCAAAAGAAGTATTCGCCAAAGAGAATTAACAAAAGGCAGTCATTCAGTATGTTGGTGAGGTGATCCGATGGATATTCATTCGCTCGGAAATACAGGATTAAAGGTAAGTGGCTTGTGCCTGGGAACGATGACCTTTGGGAATCAGGCGAACAAAAAGGCTTCGTTTAAATTTCTGGACAAAGTCTATGCAGACGGCGTGTATTTCATCGATACGGCCGATGTGTATCCGATTGGAAGGGAATCGCACGCAGTCGCGGGTGCAACCGAATCAATCATCGGGGAATGACTGCAGGGAAAACGAGACAAAGTATTGCTTGCGACAAAGTGTTTCGGTTCTATGGGACCTGGTCCCAATGAAAGTGGCTTGAGCCGGAAGCATATCATTACGGCAGTAGAAGACAGTCTACGCCGCCTGAAGACGGACTATGTTGACATCTACCAAGCGCATCAATTTGACCCGAACACCCCCATGGATGAAACGCTTCGAGCGTTTGACGATCTTGTTCAGCAAGGTAAAGTTCGTTACATCGGAATCCCGAATTGGCGTGCCTGGCAGGTGGCAAAGGCAAACGGTATTGCAGATCAGAAAAATTACGCCCGGTTCGTAAGCGTTCAACCGCGCTACAATCTGTTGTTTCGTATGATTGAGGAGGACCTGGTTCCCATGGCGCTTGAAGATGGAATCGGCATTCTCAGCTACAACCCGCTAGCGGGCGGCATTCTGACGGGCCGGTACGGAAAAAACGCCCGTATCGAAGAAGGGACGCGGTTTGGGCTCGGAAACAATGCGGGGGTTTTCTACCAGGAGCGCTACTGGAAAGAGGCAACATTCGACGCAGTTAAACGATACCGGATCTGGTGTGAAGAGCACAGTCTGGATCCGGTAACAACGGCCGTAAAATGGGTTACGGAGCAGCCGGGTATTACCTCCGCCATCATTGGCGCAGTCGTCCGTAGCAATTGGATGCGAGCCTGCAAGCCGCCAAAATGGATGCTTATACCGAACAGCAGCTATACTGGTTCGACGGGCTGTGGTTTTCGCTACCACGCCGCCTGGAATTTAGCTAGAAAGGATGGGTTCATTAAATGGAATATGTAAAACTTGAAAATCCGTCATGGATGTGCCCGGTTGTGCCTTGGCTGTATGGGATCCTGAATTGCGGAGCGGGGGCATCATCATTGGGTGCTTAATGAAGAAAACAGCCGTCCTGTGATTAAAAAAGCATCATTTTTTTTGATATGGCAAATATATATTCGGGCGTAACAAGCGAGAAATTGTGGGGCGGGCGTTTAAGGATTACAGGTATTGTTCGCGGTAAGCGCGGTATCTGTTGGGGTATCCTTGATCCTATTCACTTTATTTGTGAAACGTTTATTGAAAGACAAAGAACGGTCGCTGAATATGAAAACTGTTCCAATAGAAAATAAGTTGATAGAAACAAAATGGGGTTGATATAAGATAATTCGTTAAACACTAAAATCCCTTCACGATATGATGGAGTTTTTTATTGCAGCGTTAATCATGTCTTAAGGAGGATGAAGTTGTACACACGATTAAAAAAACTGTTTGCGATCAAGGGATATCCTTTATTTGTAATTTGTGTTCTGTTAGTGGGCACCGGGATTTCGATTACGCTGCCGTACTTAGCTCTCTATTTTACAGAGGATATGGGAATGAGTACGGGGGCCTTCGGCGTTCTTACAGCTGTGAGTTCATTAAGTGGCGTGGTGGCCAACTCGTTCATTGGTAAATATTCAGATCGTGGGCTGGACAGGAGATTAATCATTATTTTAGCCACGGTATCATCGGCATTGGGCTATATTGCATATTTAGTCTTTGATAACTTCTTAATTTTGCTAATTGTCGTTAGTTTTTTTAGTGGTTTAGGAGCTGCCGCCATGCCGCAAATTTATGCCTATGCTCAGGAATCTGCAAATGAAAGCAACTCCGATGATAAGACGTTTGCGATGTCAACTTTACGTTCACTTGTATCTCTCGGATTCCTGGGTGGGCCTTTAGTCGGAACTATAATTTTGGGGACATTTGGATACAAGGGCCTATTTCTAGGGACCGCCACAATTTTTCTTACTATCGCATCTCTTGTGTTACTATTTCTGCCTAAAAAGGAAGCTGTTCAAAAGAAGAGACCTGAGAAATGTTCAACTTCACTCAACCGCAGGCAGATCTGGTATCCAATGATCGCCTTGACCCTACTCTTTGCGGTTAATGCCATAAACGGGATCGTCATGCCATTGTTCATTGTAAACGAGCTTCATGGTACGCATACAGAAGTCGGATTGATTGTTAGTATTTGTGCTGGTTTGGAGATTCCTATTATGTTTATGCTAGGTGCCATGGGCAAAAAGATATCGAACCATTCTTTGATGATCAGTGCTTGTATTATTGCAATCTCTTATAATATTACATTGACTGTTTCTACGGATTCATGGCAACTGATCGCAGCACAGCTTTTGCAGGCAGCGTTTGTAGCTATCGTAATGGGCAATGGACTAGGTTATTTCACGGAGCTGCTTCCAAATTCACCGGGAATGTCCTCAACGATTTATTACAACGTATCTATTATTGGTAGGTTAATGGGAAATTTAGGAGGCGGTATCATTGCTCAATTTGCAGGGTTTCGTGAGGTTTATTGGGTATGTCTGGCAATCGTTATTGTCTCGTTCTTTATCTTATGGAGTACAAGACCCCAAAAGGATATTAAAGTTGCTGCTTGAGATAATCAGTAGCCATCAGAAAGTAAGCACCGGGAATCGTTAGGTCATTAATGAAGGAGCAGCTTGCTATGGTAGTTGTTCCTTTCTTTTTAGTACGTCTCAATAAACTTCAAAAATAACGTATCGAATCATTTGATTCGATACGTTAATCCTCGCATATCTATAAGCCAGTCCTGCGATCTATCAGATTCAGCCACAACTTGTTAAAACGGCATCCACTTTCGTGGGCCGTTTTAAATTACCATGACGACAGGCCACCAGTCAATGATCAGGCAAAAAAGTCACGCGTTTATCGTTTCGTCATAGTTCTCCAGCAAGCGCTTTATATCTTCTTTGGGTGGAAAACCAAACATGCGGGAATACTCACGGCTGAATTGTGAAGGACTCTCATAACCAACCCGGAATGCTACATCCGCCGCATCTGTTGACTCGGACAATAACAATTGCCGCGCTTTTTGTAACCTCAGTTGTTTTTGGAATTGAATGGGGCTCATCGCGGTTACCTCTTTAAAGTGCCGATGAAGTGAAGAAACACTCATATTTGCTATTTCCGCAAGTTCCTCAACCCGAAGAGAGCGATCATAGTTATTCGTGATCTGTTCAATGACGTCTCTAATAAGATGGGTAGAGCTTTGTTCAATTGCAATTTGTTCCAGTGATCCCCCGTGCGGTCCTTGCAACACTCTATAGAGAATTTCTTTCGTATATAGAGGAGCAAGTGCCGGAATATCGTTTGGATTTTCCAACAAACGTGCTAGCCTGATGACCGCATCTAGCATCGATGACTCGATTGGGCTGACAAACATACCACGCTTAGCATTTTCTTTTTTTTCTGCTTGAATTTTAAAATCACGTATTACTTCTAAGATTTGACTGGGGGTGAATTCAAGATGGAGGGCCAAATACGGAATTTCCGGAGAGGCTTCCGTTACTTGCCCGGAAACAGGGAGATCAACCGATGTAACAAGGTAATCTCTAGGACCGTACCTAAAGTGCTCCTGCGCCAAAAACACCTCCTTAGCGCCTTGAACGATAATACAAATGCGAGGCTTATACATACTGTGACTTAATTCGGTAACTCTGGAACGGCGAAGAAAAAATAAAGACGATATCGGAGTTACATGAACACCATCGCGTCCTGAATATGTCTCTATGATTTTAGCTAGCTCTTTCTGACTTTTATAGATTAAATCAGTCATTGAGTCCTCCTTGTTTCTTTATATTCTTAAATTATTTTGAATGGAGCAGATTGCTTTAGTGCATCTGCTCCTTAATTTAACTTCTAATTGTTGCAAAACTAACTATTCTCTGTTCCTACGATAATTAGATATCAAGTTTACGGGTACCGATCCATTTTACCATTTCAGGATCACGATGTGAAAAGAACAAACTCTGTTTCGTATCTAATAAAGTAATAGACTCCAAATCCTCTTGGCTTAATTTAAAATCAAAGATACTAAAGTTCTCGATAATTCTTTCTTTACGAACAGACTTTGGAATCACAACGACTTCTCTTTGTGTCAACCAACGTAAAACCACCTGAGCAACGGATTTATTATATTTTTCAGCAATAGATGTCAAAACCTCATTATGAAACAAGTTATTTTTCCCTTCTGCAAAAGGTGCCCATGACTCAATCTGAACTTTGTTCTCTCTCATGAATTTTGCACTCTCGATTTGCTGGTTGAAAGGGTGAGTTTCAACCTGGTTTACGGAAGGAACGACTTCATTATGAAGAATCAAATCAATCAGGCGATCCGGGTGAAAGTTACTAACGCCGATTGCACGGATCTTTCCTTCACGATGCAATTCCTCCATAGCCCGCCAAGATCCATGCACATCTCCAAATGGTTGATGAATTAAAAATAAATCCAAATAATCCAACTGCAATCTTTTCAATGATTTTTCAAATGCCTTTTTTGTGCGCTCATAGCCCGTATCCTGAACCCAAAGTTTCGTCGTAATAAATAATTCCTCTCTTGCGACGCCACTGCGTCTTATAGCTCTTCCAACGGCTTCTTCATTAAGATAAGAGGCAGCTGTATCAATCAGCCGATATCCTGCCATAATAGCGTCATAAACGCTTTGTTCACATTCTTTTTCATCAGTCATCTGAAAAACACCAAAACCGATAATGGGCATTTCAACACCATTGTTCAAAATTACATTTTGCATAATAATTCCTCCAGTTTTTAATTGAGCATTTTGCATAATTCCGTTTTTGTGTAACAGACAGCAGAAATCAATAGCCCCAGACTACTAAGTGACTCGATTCTAAAAATGGGCAGACCAGCAGAATTTCATCAGTTTCAATTTTTAAGCTGCCGTTTGTTGTTTTCTAGAAACAATGGAAAGAGCGGATACAAGCAGCACGATGGCATTCAAATACTGGTGAGTCGTTACTTTCTGGATGCCCCAGACATGCATGCCATCAGCCGAAAGATAGGTTTTCATTCTGGAGTTGCATCGTTCCACACTTGTACGCTTGTTGTAAAGCTCCTTCCAGCGTTTTGTATCTCGATGAGGGCTGCAGTATCGCCGAAGATCGTCCTTCGCATCCACCTTGACGACCATACCATAGTTGGAAGTCGAGCAAGCCGCCATGCCTAATGGGCAGTCGACTTTGCCCGTGGCATGAGGACAACGGAACTTCAAGTAATCGCCGTCAGCACCCCAGTAAGTCATGGCGAACCCCATCGAGCAACATGGCGTTCCGGTTGCTGTCATCCCGGCAGGAGGTTCTTTCTCTCCTCGGGGGTTCAGAGGGATGATGGCTTGCGCTTTCACGTTTCGAGCGGCTTCGTAAACTTTCATTTGATCGTAGCCCGCATCGAGCATAAAGAATTTCGCGCTCGTTTTGGCAGCTACCTTCGCAATCAGACCAGGTGCCATTTCTCCGTCATTGACATGTGCGGGCGTGACTTCTAGTGCTAGCGGAAGTTCGCTTTTCGTGTCAACAGCTAGGTGGAGTTTGTATCCGAACCAAGTGACTTTGTGGCCGAATGAATCGAACTTTGCGCCCCAGTTGGCATCGCCGGTCTGCTCACTTTTGCGCTTGGGTTGCTTCTTCTCATAAGCATGGATGGCGGCGCTGTCGATCGCAATGTGGCTGCCGTCGATGATGCCCTCTTGCTGACAGAGGTTGACCAGATTCTCGAATAGCTGCTGTGCCAATTTTTTCTTTGTCAGTTCGGCGAAGACCCGGCTTAGCGTAGAAATAGACGGTGCTTTGCGATCTAATGAAAGTCCACACTGATAGCGAAATCGAAGATCTGTTTCCAATCGATGATGCAAGCCAGTAAACGTTTGAATATGCTCAAGCGGCGCAGCCAAAAGTGCACGAAGAATTCCTTCTCTACAGTGCCCGTCAGCGCCACGGGGTGAACGACTTCTCAATTGCTTGGCATAAGGGCGAAGATCCAAGACGCTAAAAAAAATGGGCAATCGATCTTTTGATTGCATTTTTAACAGATCCTCAAAGGAAAATAGACTTTCTTGGAGAATATACAAGTGACTTCACTTCCTCTCGGAGTTTTTGGGTTTGGTCACTTGAAAACTTCTCCAAATTGGGGTGAAGTCCCTTTTTTATGTTTGAAAATCCTTGTGTATCAAGGGCTCAGATTAATGCAAAATGCTCAATTATGATGTGTAAATCGATTTGATCTTATCCTCCATTACCTCTATAAGAGGGAGGCTTACTCCGTCGACTTTTCCTCATTGGACCGCTCCGATACGAGCGCCTATGCTCATCCATATTATGCATCAGTTGACAAAGAAAACGTTATAACATTAGTGCCAAATGTTTGCCTAATCCTATCACTTTCACTGATCTAACAAACTAATTGGCATGCCTGAATTGAATGCGCTAGAACTACACCACAGAGCGTACATCCATGATATTAAAAAGGAGATACAACTATGGAACAAGCAATTATAGATCTTTCAAAAAATAAATGGGAATGGATAATGGAGAGACTACTGGACGATTTAAGTAATCTCTTTCACGAAAAAGCAGTTTTCGTTCACATGGAAGCTACATTTTCTAAAAGAGAGGAAATTGATGTAATTAAAAAACGGTTCAATCAAAAACGAAGAAATGCAGTTTTAGCAAGAAACAGGCATAAAGTCACTGGAGAGACTGGAGCTACCGGAGTCACTGGAGAGACTGGAGCAACAGGATTTTTGTCGGGGGACAAGATCATGATCCCATAGAAAGTCGCTAATTTAGCGGCTTTTTTGTTTTATCGGTACAAGTTCTTGTCCCGAGCCAAGGACAAGAACTTGTACCGATTGCCGTAAAGGACAAGAACATGAGCCGATTCCCGATTAGATAAGAAATTTCATTAAGCTAACGGGCAGGATAATGCGGAAGAAGGAAAAATAGTAAGTCTATCGAATTTTTAATATCAGGTGTCGATTGTACATAACCAATGACTGAAGAACATTAACTTTAATCAATAAAGTGGGGTTAACATTGAACTTTAATGAATTGAAAGAAAGAATTCTTATGTGTGAAGATTGTAAAGAAAAGTTCGGGTTCAAGCCGGTTCCAATTTTTCATGGAAATGAACGCTCAAAAATAATGCAAATAAGTCAAGCTCCCTCCAATAATGTTCACATAACAAAAAAACCATTCAATGATCTAACCGGAGCGAAATTGAAATACAAATGGTATCAAATAACCGACGATGTCTTTTACAATGAAGATAATTTTTATGTTACCGCATTGTCGCACTGTTTCCCTGGCAAAAAAGCAAAAGGCGGAGACAACCCTCCTCCATCAGCTTGTGCTAGAAAATGGCTATCCAGGGAATTTGAATTGGTTGATAATAAATTATTTGTAATCATTGGAGCAAAAGCTGCAAAGTTTTTGTTTCCTAAAGAGAATTTTGAAGAGTTGGTCTTTAAGAATAATCAAATTAATAATAAACCGGCGATCGTGTTACCGCATCCTTCGCCACTTAATATTAAGTGGTTTAAGGACCATCCAATATTCGAAGAAAAAAGGTTACCGGAAATAAGAGAAATAATCTGGAGTGTACTATGACAACGTTAAGGACGTTCCGCTAACGAAGACTATAGCGTAATGCGATTCCCAAAAGAGGACCGATATGAATTGGCTGGCTTATTCCACGCTCTAGAGTTGGGCAGGATAGTTCAATGAAACGTTTGAATTATGGGTACATACTTTTCCAAAAAAATGGTGAAGGTATCCATAGGTGATGAAAATTGAAGAAAATGAATCTAACTGTGTTCCTTTTGCTTGCTGGAATAATTTTCTCAACACATTTATTAGCAGAAGCTAGTGACGGAACTAATTTAATAAAACTAACTGATAGTGAAGTTTCATCAATACAAGTAATTCGTTTAAAAGGAACAGATGATTCAAGGATTTTCAGAATGACAGATGGATATGACGAAAGGATTATTCGAAGGGTTATTAATTGGATTAATACTTCAAGTCCAAGCGAACAGGCAACCGAGTTAGAGGGTGATAAAGTTCCATTGCTTTTAAAAATAAACATGATCAACGGTGATCTAATAACTTTAGAACCAGCGTATAACTGTAAGGGTCGTCTTATCAAGACATGCACTCCCGTTGATGGTGAAATTGTACTTACAAAGAACAAGAAAAAAATCCGATTAACTTCGCAAGAGCTTTATGATTGGATCATTGTAGGCTGGAAGTATGAACCTGTTGGACCAACTAAAGAAGAACTTCTGGAGGAGACATTGTACACCAGATACTTTTCTGTAATCGAGAAGGATTTTCCAGATTTTATAATGTGTCCAAGGATAGATAGCGTTGAGCGAATTAATGGCGATAAACGAAGACATTTAGTTATTGCAAGTGCATTAAACTATTCAGGACATCACGCTCCTTCATATGATAGAATCATTTTCACATTAATCGATACACCTGAGAATGGAATAAAAATCATTAAAGTTAGAAAAAAAAGCAATGTACCAGAAAGGGAAAGCCTAAAGCAATGTAGATGGTAATACGAATAGTGAAAACAAAATCGCATTAGTGTATTTAAACTAACGGGAAACGATAGCTCACTAAAGATAAAACTGCAGCCGACCAGTTGATCGACTGCAGTTTCTTTAAGCTAACGGGCAGGATAGTTGAATTAAACAAGGGTATAATATCACCAAAATACTGGAGGGAATGCCTTGTTTAAACGGTTTGTTTCTTTGATTTTTATCTGTACTTTGTCAGTTGGAATCAACCATGAACCACTCTTTGCAGCATCTACTCCTAAGCTTTTTTCTTTAAATGTTGAATTGAACAAATTACAAAATGCTGCCGATTTCAAACTACTTGCACCATCTCACACGGATCAAACGTATAAGTTGGAGATTAAGGAACCATATCCATTTGTCCCCGGTAAACCCGTTTCGAAAGTTAGACTTCATTTCTTTGATGAATCTGGACAGACATATTTGTTTGCAATTGAAGAACACAATGCTGTTGGCTATAAAATAGAACGAGAGGTCACTAGCATTGATATTCGAAATCGAATAAATACAACAAGAACTATTGTTGAGAATTTTAAATTTAGTGAACGTGGAGAGAAAATTAACATAAACGGAAGTGAAGGGCGATTTGAACCATGGGCTAACCATATAGCAGGAGGATTACTTCGCTGGGTTCAGGATAGTACTTTTATTGAAATCGACAGCAAAGTTTTTACTAAAGAGGAAATGGTCTATTTGGCAAAATCAATGTCAACTAACGGGAAACGATAGCTCATTAAAACAAGAAAGCAGCAGATCAACGTGATCGGCTGCTTTTGTTCAACTAACGGGCAGGATAGCATAGCTTGGATGAAGAAGGGTTATCAGGAGGTTTTTTAATAGGAGGAGATATAATTGGGATATGTTGAAGAGCTCAGGGCTGTTGTCGGAACCAGACCGTTAATTTTTGTGGGATCAGTCGTTATAATAAAGAACGAATGTAATCAGATTCTGCTCCAAAAAAGAAAATATCCTGTAGGTTCATGGGCAATACCTGGTGGATTAATGGAGTTAGGGGAATCAATTGAGGAAACTGCAAAGAGAGAAATAAAAGAGGAAACCAACTTATCTATCGACAATTTAAAACTAATTAATGTCTACTCTGGTCAAGATCATTACATTAAGCAACCGAATGGTGATGAATTCTATGTTGTTGTCAATGCTTTCTTTGCTGAGTATTTTGAAGGGGAGTTGATTGTTAACCGTTCTGAATCATTAGAATTCGAGTTCATTGATTTAAATGAAATCCCTGATAGTCTTGCAAAGAGTCATAAGCCTATTATTAGAGACTTTATTAACAGTTTTATACTAAAATAACATACTGTTGTTCAACTAACGGGAAACGATAGTTGAATAAAAAAGTTAAGCAGCTGGTCAGAGCGATCAGTTGCCTCTTTAAGCTTACGGGCAGGATAGTTCAAAAGTTTAGAGAATAACCTACATATAGAATGATTTGCGAAGTACGTGAATAAGACGTTAACAGAAATCCCCGAGAGTTCAAGAGCAATGTGAAATACAAATTAATAAAGTAAAGTGATTTAAGCAAGACAAGGATAGGGGAGAATTTTAATGAATAAGAGTGTTGTAGAGTACACAAAATTGAAAATTAGAGACAATTCAAAGTTTTCTGAGCTAGTATTATTGTTTAATGTAGAGTTTGAATCGCCGAATCCGAATTATGTAAATTTAGATAATATTGATAAACTATTGAAAAATCCAAACTTTGTCTGCTTTGTGGCAACCATCGATGGCAAAGTTGTAGGAGGATTAACTGGATTCGAATTAGAGATGTATGACCGTGAGGGGTCTTCGATGTACATTTATGATTTAGCTGTCATTAATAAATGTCAAAGAAAAGGAATTGGTAGTAGGTTAGTACATGAAATGATTGAATACTGCATATCAAAATCCATTAAGGAAATGTTTGTTCAAGCTGATAGCGTTGATCAACATGCTATAAAATTCTATAAAAAAATCGGTGGAGAACAAACTAAAACATTTCATTTTTCGTTTGACACTTCAAATTACTAAAACGTCAAAAAAAGTAAAAGCAGACTTATAATTTACTTGATGTCGGGTGACAAGAACAAGGTAACATTGAAAGCCGCATAAATTGCGGCTTTTTATTTTATGTTATCAAGACGGCAATGACACAAATGAACCTACAAAATTATTGAGAAAAAGCCTGATGGATCAGGCTTTTTTTGTTTTTTATGTGGGAAATTTGTGTCATAAAAAAATGCACAATTGTAATTGTAATATCATATTTCCACTGTTACCCATACAAATTAAATTATTTTAATGGATCATGGAGAAATAAGTGAGCATTGTACATATGTGGATCTCGTGCAAGGAAACGGTCCATATGAACATTGTTCAATATATGTCGAGGGACAAGAACATGATCCCATATAAAGTCGCTATTTTAGCGGCTTTTTTGTTTTATCGGTACATGTTCTTGTCCCGAGTCGAGGACAAGAATTTGTACCGATTGCAGTAAAGGACAAGAACATGAGCCGATTACCGATTAGATAAGTATCTAACTATGTTCTCATGCATTATCATTAAGCTAACGGGCAGGATGGTGGGATACAACGGCGAATACATATGTCAATTCAGTAAGGAGGTTCACTATGTCTTTTCCATTTGATTGCATCAGTGATTTTATGTTTTTCGAAACGGAGATCGGACACGCAGATGTTATTTTAATCCCAGGCGCGAGTCAACCTCAGTTAATGGAAAGAGCCGCAACGTTATACCATCAAGGGCTCTCTTCCTTGATATTACCTTCTGGAGGTTCCACCCCATATGTAGAAACAACCGAATGGGAATATCTACAAAATGTGGGTGTTTCGTTAGGGGTTAATCCTAAAGCAATACTTAAAGAAGATAAAGCAACGAATACCTTTGAGAATGCTCGCTTCTCTTTGGAAGTATTACAGCAACAAGGGATTCACCCTAAAAAAATTTTATTGGTCTGTAAAAATTATCATGCACGAAGAGCACTACTAACTTATCAATTTCATTTTCCTAGAGAGACTGTTTTTTATGTTAGTCCAATAATTGATAAATCAGGGACAACTAAAGAGAACTGGTTTCTAGAAGACGATAAAATAAAGCTCGTTATGGATGAGTTAGAGAAGGTTGGGAAGTATTTTAGGCGACAAATACCGAAGTGGGTTGAATAGCTATTTATTCAACTAACGGGAAACCATAAAATAACTTTTCAACCACTGGAAACGTTTTAATCAAGGGAGGTGGCTTGGAAACAACACTTTGTAACGGAAGAATAAATGATATTTAAAGATGGAGGAATAGTTATGGAGACGAAGGAAGAAATTTTCCAAGTGATAGCACCATGGAATCAATCAAAAGTTTAACAGAGAAAGATGCAAAGACTTTTTTGAACCTTATATATACACTTTTAAAAGACAACAAAAATCCGAGCGAACATTTGATTTCAAATGTATTATCCATTTTTGAGAAACAATTACCGAGAGTGGCTAAAGCAAGACAGAATGAAAACTAATCATCATGCTGCTACAAAACACTGTGAAGATAAAATAATTGAATTTGAACAACGGATAATGTGTGGGGAAAGTGGTGGGGGTGATCGGTGCCCGTTAAGCTAACGGGAAACGATAGCTCAATGAAGACATATAGAGGCAGCCGGCTTTTTGGTCGGCTGCTTCTTCTCAACTAACGGGCAGGATATTTTCAAAAGTTTAGAGAATACCCTTCATATGGAATTATTTACGAAGTAGTGAATAAGACGTTATACGACAGTCTCTAAAATACATAGAAAAACATAGAAAGGAATCATTGTATGATCATTAGGACCGTTTCATTGTGTCTAATTCGAAGAGGCGATCAAATATTAGTTGAAGAATCATATGATAAAGCCGTAAACAAGACTTATTATCGACCGGTTGGTGGTACGGTTGAGTATGGAGAGAATAGTAAAGAGACGATAATTCGAGAAGTAAAAGAAGAATTAAATGCCCAAATACAAGAACCCAAGCTAAAGTTTGTCATCGAAAACCTATTTTCATACTTGGATCAGATAGGTCATGAAGTAGATTTCATTTATGAAGCTGATCTTGTTGATCATGACTTATACAAAAGGGAAGTTATCGAAGGCATAGAAGGAATAACTCCATATAAATCAGTTTGGAAATCAATTAATGGATTCGAGAATAATGAACAGGAAAAACTAGTACCGGATGGATTATTGGACCTATTGCTTGCGAATTATTCAGAGAGAATTAGCAAAGTCGAGCACATTAGAACTACATAAAATCAAAAAGAACAACTATGTAAGCAGAAGCGGAATTCGCCCTTAGCTTTGTCTTCGAGTTCGACCTTTAGTTGGTTGAAGTAATCTTGGACAGGATCGAGGAGCTCTAGTTGAATTGCTTTGGCGTGCCGAAGCAATTTTAAATCCTGACACGTAACGATGAAACGCAAAATAAATACCTCCTCAAGATACAGAAATAGCCCCGTAGATCAGGTGCTCATGGAATTAATATATGGTTGAAATCCTGTCGCTTTCGGTTGCATTTTACCCTCACACAGTATAGAATGAATTGATGAAAAATTACTGGAAGGGGTGGGAATATGAGGAGGAAACGGAAGACTTATGATAAGTCGATTGTTACAATTTCATATTCACGTTCCATTAAGACACTAAAGCATTCGTTGCTTTAGTGTTTTTTATTTGCGCGGAGGTGTTAATTTGACAAGGTACAAAAGAGTTCTTATTAAACTAAGTGGTGGAGCAGTGGCCGGAAACACGGAATTTGGTTTTGAGCCCGAAAGGTTAGACCATATTGCTAATGAAATTATGTCAGTTGTAAATCTAGGTGTTGAGGTATCATTAGTTATAGGTGGAGGGAATATTTTTCGCGGCAATATGGCGGAAAGCTGGGGAATAGAAAGAGCAGAAGCTGACAACATCGGGACGCTTGCTACTGTTATTAATAGCTTGATGCTTCGAGGAGTTCTTAAAGCCAAAACAGACAAAGAAGTTCGTGTAATGACAGCAATACCTATTACATCAGTTGCAGAACCATACATCAGACTAAGAGCAGTTCACCATCTGGAAAAGGGCTACATAGTAATTTTTGCAGGAGGAAACGGGCAACCCTACGTTTACCCTTCCGTTCAAAGGGCAATCGAAGTTAATTGTGAAGCATTGTTAGTAGCAAAACAAGGGGTGGACGGTGTTCTCAATGCAGACCCTAAGTTCGACAAAGAAGCAAGGAAGTTCAGGTCACTTCACTACAACGATGTTTTAAAATATAACTTGAAGGTAATGGATCAATCAGCTTTCATCTTAGCTAGAGACTACAATCTCCCAATGCATGTGTTTAATTTTGACAAGCCGGGCTCAATGAAAGAAATTTGCGAGGGGAAAGTTAATGGCACAATAATTAGTGGTGAGTCAATTTTGGAATTGGAATGAGTTGAAGATTATGAGGGAGCATAACAGCGCTCCCTCTTTTTCGTAATACTTGCGTTACAGATAGCGCGGAGAACTGTATCACAAGTAGTGGTAAAGCGGAGAATTGAGCTCTTGGTGAGTTTAAACTGGGAAGAATAGCTAAATAGTGAGCGAAATTTACGGGCCAGAGAACTGTATTGCAAATTTCTGGACAAAGTCAGATGATCAGCAAATTGTTGCACATGTTCGCTACATAGATTGTGTATAAAATATCGAGTTTTTGTTTATACAGTAAAAAAAAAGAAAGGACTGTACTTAATGAAAAGAAATGAAACCATTGCTCAAAAACGAACTGTAAGAGCATCCCTAAAATCCGGAAGAAAATAACAATAACTTTTAATAAAATCAGCATATGTCGCAAACATCCACTATAAAACATATGTACAAAATACGAGTTTTGTGAAACAGAAGTTGAGAAAAGAATCACCACAGCTGATTTTCATTTAGATTCTGTCTAATGACACAAACATCATGGCATCCTGTAGAGAAAGGCTTTTAGGAAGCCGTTCACCGAGTTTAGGGTTCTCTATATACTGGGAAACATCATATCGAAGGTATTGTTGTTTAACAGCCCATTTAAAAAACTGTTTTATTGAGGAAATGATGCGTGCTCTCGTCGTGGCTGCAAAAACGGTGCCCAATTTTGGATGCCTTTTATTCGTATTCGTTGTGTGTTTGGGATGTTTTAATGTACCTAAAAATAATTGAAGGTCATTAGCCGTTATATCTTCGATGTATGTAATGTTTCTTGTTTCTTTAAGCCAGTAAGCAAGCCTTACCATCGTGCGGTTGTAATTTTCAACGGTTCCCTTCGAATAGTTCCTGTTGATTTCAAGGTAAACCGTAAACGAATCTATTAAATCATCGATGCAGCGCTTTGTCATAATCGCATCGCCCTCCCCTCTTCGTCCAAATTATAACATTAATTTAATACTTCACGAAACGGTTATTTTGTGAAGTATATTTGTTATTCTCTTACTTTTCGAGTTGGCTTGTGCGATGCCCGGTTTTCGCATCGTTCAAGAAATGAAAGGAATCGTGCCCCGGCCCCGAAATGGGACGTTAAGTCAGCCCAGAAAAAGACACGCGCCGCCGCGGCGTTGCATACAGCAAATGTACGAGCGCCTCGACGTAATGCGCTCGTGACTGATATAGCAGGTCAAACGATCAAGAGGAAAGAAGAACGAACATTCAAAGCATTGTCACCATTTATCAAAACGGGGCAGTGGCTGGGACAGGCCCCAAATGCCGACCGTTCAGAACGGAAAGTGAACGCCATTGAGACAGCACAGCGGGCTGCGCAAACGGCGATGACGACACGCCGCACTCTTCAAAGGGCGCAAGCTGCCGCGAGATTGAATCTTCGTATCATTAAAATGGTTGTAAAAGCCATCGCGATACTTGTCAAAGGATTGGCGGCGCTTTTGGGGATCAGTAGTTCAGTGATCGTATTGCTGTGCATAGTAATGGCGATAGCCGCCGTTATTTCCTCTCCATTTGGTATTTTCGTATCCGGCGAAAATACGGATGCTGATGTAAAGCCGCTTTCTCAAATCGTTCAAGAGATGGACGCTGAATTTGAGGCAAAGCTGGAAGAAATACAGAAATCCGCTGGAAACGTAGACCGAGTGGAGATCCATTATACTGATAGTGCAGATAACACGCGAATCGATAATTGGGCGGACATTATAGCCGTATTTGCGGTGAAGACGGTCATGGATACAGAAAACGGAATGGATGTAGTTACGCTTGATTCAACAAGAATCGGTATCCTCCATGAGGTGTCCTGGGAGATGAATCAGTTGGAATCCCATGTTGAAACGATTGAACATACGGAAACAGTTACGGTGCAGCATGAGGACGGAAGCTCCAGCGAAGAGACGACGACAAGCTATGAGCGCATTTTACATATTACCGTGAATGGCAGAAAAGCGGAGCAACAAGCAGAGGCATACCATTTTACAAACGAACAAATGGATTTGATGAAGGAATTGCTGTCCGCAGAGTTCCGCCCGCAGATGCTTGCAATACTTGGCAAGGATATGGTTAGTGACTTCACGACGTGGTAGCTGGAATTGGTTCAATAGCATTTGCCTGAAGGCAAAACTGGGCAGTGAAGCCGTCCAATTGGCGCTGACCCGTCTAGGCGACCCGTACAGCTAACCAAAAGCCGGTCAGGTATAATAAAAATATACATTATTTAGCATATTTTGGACGATATTTGATAAAGTTTACCTCGAAGAATTTTTATCTATCAGCACTGATCGGACCTCGTTCCAACTCGATAATTGTACTTATACAACCTCCACGGTATATATACTAATGGTGGGGTACAGTCCCCTCCTTGTATTTAGAGCAAATAGGCTGCCTGACTTACTTTTTCTGGTAGCCTATTTGTCTCGTCCTGGTGATCATTCATGGATCGCAATTTGCCATCTAACCTCTCTTGCACGAGTACTCCCGAGTAATTCTTTTTATCCTGCCAAACTTGCCCTACGATCGATTGTAATGCCGAGTGTTCAGGGAATTCTTCTGCGGGGGTTACTGAGACCAGCTTAACTTGGAGGTTCCTCGAACTCTAGCCTTGGAAACCGACTTCTGATCTACGAAAGAGCCGATCCACCACGCGCTTCATTATCCGATTCTTACGGAAATAGACGGAGGCCGGCTTTTGCCGGCCTCTCTGATGAAGTATAAACAAGTAATGACGCCTCTCTAAATAATTCGTTTTACAGCGTTCGCGATCTCATAACCCGGAAGAAAAAGCAAGTGAATCCATTTGCTCACGATCTTGACTCCGTTCGTCCTGGATCAATTGACATAACGTTCTCGCCAATATACGTCCAGCCGTTCTTGGCGCGACCAATCCCGGTAAACTTGGTGCCAACAAGGCCTTGATTCCACGTTTTTCGGCAAAACGAAAATCGGTTCCACCTGGTTTGGAAGCCAAATCAATAATAATAGCGTGATGCGGAATACGGGTCAACACACGAGAAGTAAGGATTTGCGCCGGAACCGTGTTAAAAATAATATCCACATTTACGCCTTCATCGTACAAATCTTTCGTATAAAACGGCTCAATCCCCATCTCCCATGCACGTGCAAACTGCTCCGGTTTCTGCACCCCCGCTTTGACGTGTGCACCCAGGCGCTGAAGCATTCCGGCTAGCGTAAGACCGATTCTCCCCAAACCCAGCACCATACAACGCGAACCATGTATGGTAATTTCCGTCTGTTGAATGGCCATCAATAAGGCGCCTTCCGCAGTGGGAATGGAATTGTATATGGCAACATCGTCCCTGCTGAATAATTCAATCAGATCTATTCCTAGTTCCACGCAAAGGTTCCTCAAGTAAGACTTGGCTATGCCAGTACAGACTTTTGCGTGTTTCGGCAAGGAAGACATATATTCCTTGTTCAGCAATAACGTTTCAGATGAAAATGAAGACTCTACTCTGCCATGGTCGTCTGTACCGACAACCGGTAATATCAATACATCAGCATTGCGAAGCACCTCCCTCGTAAGCTTGGAATGCTGAACTTCAAGAAGTTGTTCGTGCAAATCTTCATAACCGATTACCACAACATTTGCATCCAGGTCTGTGAATGACCGAATGATTTCAAGATGTCGGGCATCGCCTCCAAGGAAAACAATATGCAGACCCGTTAACAAAAAATCCCCCTACTTTCCTTAAGTATGGATTTAAAATTAACTAACCTCGTTTACCATCTTTAAAAGCGCATCTGCTCCTTTCATCCCACAGGGCAAATTCCGCGTAATTCCGCCTCTGTGGTCACCATATCGAGTGGGGCATCCAGCAATTGCTCTATTGTCCGTACCCCGGTTGCGCGTCCTGCCACAATGCGGCGATCGTTTAATTTCTCATTTAACAAACGAATATCAAGCGCTCCGCACATGATATATCCGTGATCGGTTGTGATGGCCAGAAGTGTTGTTTTGGGCAGGGCGACCTCGATACTTATAACCTGATGACCTTCAACTTCAATCGGTTTCATCATGATCATCTATGATGCAGCTCCTTTTTTTCTACACTATATGCCGGGCGTGATATTTGCACCATAGACTGTTGCCCAAATCCGATATTACTTGTATTCGTTGGAAGCCTTCTCCCCTTTCGCCATATACATGTGTAAATTGGACTTCGATTCAATTCCATGTAATTTTTGAGATTTATAACAAAGGAGATAACAAACGCGCTGCTTGATCAAGCATGCGCTCGGAAGAAGTACGATGCATATGATCTTCCAAACGATATGGAGTAGCCTCGGCAAGATCCCGTTCGAATTGTTCCGTAAGCTCCCGGGCCACATCAGAATGATACATCACTGCACACACTTCGTAGTTTAAACGGTAACTACGGAGATCGTAGTTGGAAGAACCCACTTCGGCAATCTCGCCATCGATAATCATGACTTTGGCGTGCAATACCCCTTTGTTGTACTGAAACACATTGATCCCTGCTTCCACGAGTTCGCCATAATACGTACGGCTTGCAGCTCCTGCAACTTTAGGAATCACTTGGCGCGGCACCAGTAATCTCACTCGAACGCCACGCGCCGCGGCTGTTTTGATGGCCATAATGATATCCGCATCGGGTATAAAATAAGGGTTGGTCACGTCGATGGTTCGGGTCGCCTGCGTCAGGCAGATGAAATGCATTTCCCGAATGACCGGAGTAGGCAGCCCGGGATTGCCTTCGAATATCTGTATATAGACGTTATGCGAATCCTTGGATGGGGAAGCTTTTCCCATGTGGGTGCCTTCCATCGTTCCCAGCTCCGATCCCCATTCCCATCCGTATCCTCGTTCTGTTTTGCCGGATGGAAATGGATGAATGGCTTTATCGTCAGAAAGTTGAGCCGATTCAGGGAGAAATTTTGCCTTTCTCGTTAAATGGAGCATGTCCGGTGACGCCATTTCCCAGTGAGCCTCAAAAACGGCTTTCACATCATCCGCTGTTTCGCCGGTTAACCGCATATGAGTGTCGCGCCAAAAACCGACATCCGGCTTCATTCCGGTATACTCGTCCCCAACGTTGATTCCTCCCATGAAGGCTTCCTTACCGTCGACGATGACGATCTTGCAATGATCCCGGTATGTCAAGTTGGATAATACCCAGGGGAATCGCAAGGGAAAGATGGTCCTGCATTCAATGCCTGCTTCTATCATCCGGCGAATCACATGTTTGGGAAACGACCGGCTTCCCCAGCCATCCCTAATAAAACGAATGTTTACACCGAATAGAGCCCGTTCAATCAGCACATCTGTGATACGTTTACCGATATGGTCATTCCGGTATATGTAATATTCCAGATCGATTGTCTTTTGTGCGGCCTGAATTGATTGAAGGAGTTTTCCGTAGGTTTCCATCCCGTTCGTGAGGATTTGGACGTAACCGGTTCGAAGGCCACTGACAGACAAAGGTTGCAAAGCCCGAGCGATAACAAAAGCGGAGTCACCAGATGCTGGAGGCAACGCTATCGGGTTATTGTGCGAAGAAACGAGCTTGTCCCGCCGCATTTGCACAGGATTCGTTACGAACAGGTAACAAACGAATCCGATAATCGGTAATACAAGTCCGACTGATATCCAAGTCAACGCTTTGGCGGGGCGGCGCACCTCCCGAACCGCAATAATGATCAACAGTGCCGTATTTACTAGCCATAATCCTGCTATCCATGCCAAGAAAATCAGCCTCCCAATCCAGTCATCTACGAGGAAATAAAGGGGCAGCCATGCCGAGAAGAGATCGGCATGGCCTTTTTTAGAAACCTTTATACTGCGGTTCTTCCTGTTCAATTTGTTGTAACCGTGGAGTGACCTGGTCAATAATGTTTTGTGTCTGTTGCGCTGCATTTGTGAACGTGGTTTTGGCCTGCTGGTTTTGTGTATTTAACGCAAACTGTTCAAAGCTGGCCTGTGCGCTTTTTAATGAAGCTACAGCTGTTTTCACTTGAGAAGCTACCGTCATGTTGAATCACCTCCTGAAATGGCATCCATATGTAATATGTCAACCCGTCAGAATAATAATGAATGGTAAAATTTGATGATTGGCTATTGTCAGGGGTTAGAGTCTTTCTGAAAAGACTTACCGAAATCTATGCCCTTCTTGGCAATGCTTGAAGCCAGCAAGTACAGCCCAACATAGATAGGAAAAGAATAGGTATGTTTCCAGTGAACGGGGTGGTATAAATCGGCCATTTGTGAGACCGGCTCGGCCACAAAAGCGGAAAATCCCCCAAATAGGAGAGCTTTGAACAACGGATGTATGCCAGACTTGTACTGGTGTAAGAACATAACCGTGACGGGAAGAAGTGAAAAATTCCATGGAAAATTAGCGGGCATGAATGGTATGACTTCCCAGTGATAATGCCAAAGTCCCATGGCAATCCCAAGCTGGTCCAGCCACGACGACACGATAATCATCATAAACCCGGATAGGAGAAACTGTCCCGTAGCTCTCTTATCCCGAAATCCGATCCAAAATAGCCAGGGGCATATCGATAAACCTACTCCCAACCACCATTGTCGCGTAAATAGTACGTGAGTGCGCCAAATGTCAGTCATGTTGCGGTGTGCTTCAACAATCAATTGATAGGCTTGTTCGATTGCATGATGAATCTAATTTTCGTCCACCGATGCCACCCCTTTCCGTTATCCGCTTACCGATCATTTTTCATCCGATATGTGCCTGTTTTATATACGCGAGTTTCCATACAGTATATTCGACGTTACAAATACGCCGACCGGCGGCAGCGAAGTTGAAGGCGGTTGCGGTGGGATATAGCCGCTATACCCCGCCAAGCTTATATCAGTTGTCGCTACCCAGGTTCCATATTCGCCCGCCTGTAAAGAAGAGGGTAGCATCCGCAGACGTCCGGTGAGAACCAAATGCCGAAGTTGAATCTTGACATCGTCATAGATGGTTAATTGGCCGGAGTAGGCGGCGTAGGGGGAATGAAACATGATCTGCTGCGTGCTTTCATTCCAGCTTCCTTCAATCGGAATCGGCGTTCCGCGAAATTGGATGGTGCCTTGAATTTGCTGGTCCTGCAAAACACGCATCACTAGTTTGCCCCACACAACCGGTCTTCCGGCGACAGATGCATGAACTCCCCATATGGAAAAGGGAGGTAAACTCTTTGTACTTGTTTGAGCCGCAACGGACATGATTCATCACTCCTCAAAGTTGGATCACGTCATTATATGCGTCCTCGGCAAAAATGCCAGTCACTGGGCAAGAATTCTTTGCAGATAACCGAACATGATCAAGTAAAAGAAGATGGACTTTCTCTTATACTGGTTGTTTCTTAATGCAGACAGGTTTCGAACAAAATTGTTTCAACCCATCCCAGTTGCTCCAGATGCAATTTTTACATCGATTTGGTTGTCGGGGCAGAAGTAGTCCAGTTTTTAATGCTTGTACTGAATGTTGGTAACATGCAGGCATCCGCCTTTCCAAATTTATGCAAACAGCATTTAAGTTGTCCAGAAACGAATCATCCTATGCAGTTATCCGCATCGTGAAAGTCCGCTTGGATTTGATCCCATCTACCCTTGTCCCCTGTATACAAATATCAAAGGCCGGAGCAACCCATTTTGGGAAACAGCCGGCCATTTGGTCCTATTTCGCAGGCATTCTACCGATGGCTCGAATCGCAAACATTTTTCACACACCGATTCTCCCAGTTGTTGCAGAAGTCCTCATATACTTGCTCTACGCCACATTCGGATAGCATGTGCCTGGCCAAAAAGTCATACCAGAACTGGTCGAAAGACAAGGGCATCCGGGTTCCATATTGGGAACGAAGGGTTATATAGCGGTCCCAGATTTTGATTCGGAATGCTGCCAATTCATCACATCGCTCCATGTCGGTTCGCCTTTAAGCGGCTGATATTTCTGACGTTTTCGCTTTTTCTTCGGAGAGCTTTTGAAATTGTTTCGCCCTTTCCAGATGAAAGGTACGTAATTGTTCGTGATACTGAGCCATTTTCATGTGCCAATCGTACATTTGCCTGACATAAGCGGCCTGGTCATGCGTATACATGGGCATTGCCTGTTTGATAAACTGCATTTGAAAACATTCCTCCTTGGGTTAGGTAAAGTTGAACTTACAGCATTAGTCTATGGCAGGCGCATAGAAGCGACAACGGCATCCGCCCGGTTTCCGGTCATTTTATCGGGTTGGTTGTCTATATGCAGGCGGAAACACAGCCTTTTGGGGACCTGACTCCTATGATGCATAAAGGATATGAAAATCGGAATAATATCAGTTGCATATTCTGAAAATGGCGAATGAAAAGGAGAAAATATGGAAAAAAGCGAACTTAAATCACAATTTAAACAGCGAATCAAAACGACAAGTAACAAATCTCCAATAATCTTGGATGGAAAGGCAAGTGAAAATGTTCCAACCGAGCCGAGTTTAATGGAGCGAACCAAAGAAGTGATGGAGAATATAGGAACCGAAATAAATAGCGTCTGACAGTATATGGCTTTTATAGCTTGGTCAACGTAACCTTTGAGATTATCGATGGGGACATTCCGTACAGATTGGAACAAGTAAATGTTTCTCATAATCAAAACCGGCCGGTTAGGGATCGCCCTGACCGACCGTTACAGTGTATTTTAGCCAACGAAATTCGGATTGGGCCCCGTATTATCCTTTGGGTTTTACGAACAATGCAGCGAGAAACGAAAAAATAATCGCTGCGGATATTCCGGCACTGGTCACTTCGAAAATTCCGGTGATGATCCCAATCCAGCCATTGCTCTTTAGTTCTTGAAGCGCACCATGGACAAGCGCGTTACCAAAGCTTGTAATCGGGACCGATGCTCCTGCCCCGGCAAATTCAATCAGCGGATCATACCATCCAATTCCGTCGACAATCGCACCCAATACAACAAGCAGGGTCATGGTGTGGGCCGGTGTAAGTTTCAAGACATCAAAACAAAATTGTCCGAAAACACAGATTGCACCTCCCACCAAAAAAGCCCAAAGAAAAATCATAATATCTCCCTCCCTGCCTCTATGGATACGGCATGAGCGATACAAGGAATGCTTTCCCCTTGTTGAAATGAAATCGGGGATAGCAGCGCCCCCGTAGCGACAACGAGGATTCGTTTCAGTTCACCTCTTCGCATCCGATTTAGCAAATGTCCATAGGTAACAACTGCCGAACAACCGCAGCCGCTTGCTCCGGCTTGAACCATTTGGGTTTCATAATCGTAAATCATCATCCCGCAATCGGAATATTCGGTTTGTTCGATGGGAAAGTTATGTTTCTTAAACAATTTACAGGCGATTTCATATCCGACTTTCGCAAGATCGCCGGTAACGATCAAATCGTAATAACCCGGTTCAATTCCCAAATCTCGAACATGCGCCTCAATGGTATCTACCGCTGCAGGAGCCATCGCTGCGCCCATATTAAACGGATCTTTAATGCCCATATCGATAACCCGGCCAATGGTGGCAGATGTAACAACCGGTCCGTCACCTTCCATGGATACGATGGCAGCACCGGCCCCGGTTACCGTATATTGGGCGGTTGGCGGTTTTTGCGAACCGTACTCGGTCGGATATCGGAACTGTTTCTCCGCACTGGAATCATGGCTGCATGTCCCCGCCAACACAAATTTCGCCGAACCGGAATTTACAAGGTTAGCTGCTAATGCCAGACTTTCCATCGAGGTTGAACAAGCGCCAAACACACCGATGTAAGGGATCGATAATGTTCGCGCGGCAAAACTGCTGCTAATGATTTGATTCATCAAATCCCCGCCTATGTAAAACTGTACTTGTTCCTTTGTCAACCCCGCATTTTCAATAGCCAGTTTTGCCGCTTCTTCAATCAATACCTTTTCTGCTTTCTCCCAGCTCTTTTGTCCCATCATGGATTCTCCATGGACAATGTCAAAATCTTTGGCCAGCGGGCCTCTTCCTTCAAATGGACCCACTACCGTTGCTGTTGATCGGATGAACGGCTTGTTCTCAAATAGCCAACTCTGGTGTCCCTTTAACATATTAAGAGCCTCCCCCGCCTTTGATCAGCAAATGTACAATTCCTACCGCAAAGGCGGCGACTGTACCAAATACAATAACCGGTCCAGCCAGTTTAAACATTTTACCGCCAACACCGAGCACCATACCTTCACTCTGATGTTCAATCGCAGCGGATGCCATCGAATTCGCAAATCCCGTCACAGGCACTGCGGAACCCGCACCAGCCCATTGGGCAAACTTATCGTACACCCCCATGCTGGTCAGAATGACAGAAAGGAGTATCATAACCGCCACGGTAGGGTCTCCAGCTTTTTTCTCATCAAAGCCGCCCCAATGCACAAACATTTCCTGGATGGCTTGTCCAACCAAACAAATGGCCCCGCCAGCTATAAACGCACGAATGAAGTTTTTGAGTATGGGCCTCGGAGGTTCGACGCTTTGCGCCAATTCTTTATATTCCTGTTGTACCCGCGTTAAATTTTTCTTTATATTATTTGCCATGAACATCCTCCTCGATTTTCAGCTGACGTATAATTAGCGAATTGTTAACGAATCAGCAATGGTTTAACTTCATCAATAATCTTTTCTAACGCTTTTGAACATTGCTCGTACATCTGCTTTGTATTTTGTTCTTTGGTAGATAAGCCAAACATTTCGAGATCCGCTTCACACTTTTTCAATGTTGCAAGCAACGCGGCTTTTTTCTGGGGTTTCGGTACTTTGATCTGATCATCAAATAAATCAACGTATAGCTGGCCATAGGAATCCACCTGTCCAAGAAATACGTTATCAATCGAAACACCTAATTTCTCCAGTTCCGTATCCAGCCATTTCCTGTTTAGACCTATCGTGGCAAGCGGTTCGTCCATTATTTTTCCATCCATAATGACCGATTGAGGTTCTTGTTCTGGCCCGACATTTATTCCCAGGTGTTTAGGCGTTAACGGTTGATTTTCCTTGGTTAAAAGAACGCTAACGTCACCGCTTGACTCCATGATGGCGAATTCAACATCGGCAGCTTTGAACACATTCTTTATTCGAAGCTGTTCCATAAGTTCATCCGTGGTAATCCTTTCTTTTTTTAGGTTATCCTCCATGATCTTGCCGTCCTTAATGAGCACTGTTGCTTTGCCGTCGAATAGGTCTCTTGCCGTTTTGCTTTTCAGCTGTAGAAATTCAATCCCTAAAGAAACAACGGTCCAAACCGTCATCGCAACCAAGCCTAAATACCAATTGGTCTCCAGATCCAACGAAACGTAAGCTGCAATGCTGCCGATCGTGATTCCGGTGATATACTCAAACAATGAAAGCTGTGATACCTGTCGTTTACCCAATATCTTCGTTAGGACAAAAAGAACCCCCATAGCCAATAACGTTCGCAAAGCGATTTCTAGCCAATCCGGCATAATATCACCATTCCTTTCCAATCACATTAATCGACAAAGGTTAATATGTCCCTATTCCATTATTTTCATGCATTTCCATCTGAAAATTTTTCTAACGTATGCTTTTGTTGCGAGACGGAAATATTAATTTCGGTATTGGGAGAATGTAAGCATCTATTCCCATTACCCGTGAAACATTATCCTATCCTAAGGTAAAGGAGGTGACACCGTGACAGTTGCTTCTCAAGTGAAAACGTGCGTAGCATCTTTAAAAAGTGCTCAGGCGAGTCTGGAACAATTTGCTTTGGAAACACAAAATCAAGAAGCAAAATCGCTCTTTACGAATGCGGCCCAGCAAACCCAACAAATCGTGCAGCAAGTAGAAAACCGCGTACAACAGTTGGAAAATGAAGAGCCTCAATATAAGGGGTTTTAAGAAAAACAGACAACCCATGAATATTGAGGACATGGCTTGTCTGTTTTCATCGGTGAACAGATTAGAAAAGAGATCAAACCCTACAAGTTGAGTAGGGTTTGATCTCTTTTCGCCACTATTCTTTTGTTTAGACAGCTAACCTTGGATAAACCTAAACACTGCCGCCCCCATCGCCACTGCTAAAGTTGACAGTATCCAAGTTCCCCCTCATTTCGACTGCAGCTTTCCTTTTAAGGAAAACCTCTTTACGTTCTTCCGACCAATCGTCGGTTAAAACGACTGGCCAGTTGTTTATATCCAAATATTTCGGTTCAATTTCGACATTTTCTAAAATCCGTTTTCTACCCAATTCGCTTCACCTCGGTCAAGATTCCTAATTCGACTTCCTTTATATTGGATGCAATTAGTTCTCCTGAATAAATTAAGAAATATATGGATACGACTGATCGGAATTGTTGAACATATGCTTTGCAACTCTCCGATAGTTTTAGTTTCGTCACCGAGAGCACGTAGAATGTGCCTTTTATCCGTTTCGATGGGAATATTCCGTTGACCGATATATGGCAGTAACTACTTCATATTTTTCAGGTAAAGATCTTGTCCGCGTATGTCCTCTTCGTAGAGTACTTTATAGTCATATCCTTATTTAAAGCACCATTTTTCTAACCTCTCATGATCAGTCTCTTGGTTTTTATATCTTACGTTTACAAACGTTTCTTTTCCGTTTCGTTCAAGCTGCCACATATCAAAAACCTTATGTAAATTATTTTCTAGCAGTTTCTCACTGTTTGGTCTTTCGCAAAATTTAAGAATGTTGGGATCCGTTTCGACCAATATCCAATGATCGTACTTAAGATCACCGAACAATTGAACGTCCTTTTGAAGCTTGTAACTATACCTTTCCCAATAGCTACTTCCATACCGACTGCTTCGTTTAATAGGAATTGGCTCGTACATAAAACACCTTTTATTGACAAGATTTTGCTATTATCTTATCATAGTCATAATTTTCGGTAAATAATTTTCGCGCCTTATAAGTATATGTTTGTGTCACTGAGCTAGGACACAAACATCCCCTTTCAACTAATAAGAACCCTTGATTTTATTGAGTATTAATTATGGCATGTTTGTATCATTGGACATCAAGATTGTCGGATGACAAGAACTTGATAACATAAATGACAAATCTGCTGGTGCTCAAATTCGAATAGACACCAATTAAGTAGCTAACCGAACTGTCATTTCCACTTTCCTCTTTGATTTCGCGAATCAAACCTTCTATCAGATTTTCTCCAACTTCCACTTGTCCACCAGGGTATACCCAACCACCGTCACGAGTTTTTACTAAAAGTATATTTCCTTGCCCATCTTCTACAAATCCACCTTTGGCAACGATATGCGTTGGAAATGGCATATTACGACCTCCTTATGCAGTAACGTTTGTATATTTATTCCACAACCTATTCGAACTACCCTGCCCGTTAGCTTAATGAAATTGCATGGAAACATAGTTAGATACTTATCTAATCGGTAATCGGCTCATGTTCTTGTCCATTACGGCAATCGGTACAAGTTCTTGTCTTTGACTCGGGACAAGAACTTGTACCGATAAAACAAAAAAGCCGCTATTTTAGCGACTTTCAATAGGACCATGTTTTTGTCCTCCGACAAGGACACGGACCAATCTGCTGAATAACTATCGAGTTGTACCGATAAAATAAAAAAAGCCTCTAATATAGCGACTTCCAATGTGAGCATCTTATTGTCCCCCGACATAATTAACGGAAAGGCCAAGCGATGTCAAACCCTCTTCGATTGCCGGATTTATCATTCATCCTGGATTCCCGGCAAGTCATTATCTGAATCATACAGTTCCAGTGTGATATAGGTTGTCTAGCAGATCTATTCCAGCTCTACTCTCCTGATTGATTATGCATCTTCATGAAACAAACTATTTTCTCGTCAAGCTCCTGTGAGAGCATAACGATATCGTTGTGAAGTAGGTGGCGATCCCTGCTAAGTTCCTCAAGCTTTTTACGGTATTTCTCGATTTCTTGTACCAGTTTATTGATGTAATCGTTCATTGGAATCTCCGTCATTCGCACGTCCTCCTAATCCACGGAGGACTCGCCTTTTGCCAGTTCGCTATAGTCGTGATTCGTGAAATTAAAGCCATGAAGCAACTTGCTTGGAAACGGACCTAGTGATGCTGTCCGAGCATAATTTCATAATATTAGCGCATCGAGATGAGTTGAAATAGCTAATACTGCCGGAGCTGGACAACAAGGAAATAGATGTGTCGGCCAGCCAGTTCGGCAACTCGCTTGAACAGAAAACGGAGATAAAACTGATGATTGTTTTGAGTGATGAGACAGTTTATGTCGTCTGGATGATCATAAGCAATCTAGATAATTATTCCACGGAGCTTCCATCCCTTTGCCTCAGAGGAGGATCGGTCTTTCAGGCTAACTGATCGAGTTTTTGTTGTTTCTTTAATAAGAAAATCATGTCATCTTTGATTTGAGACAATTTTTTTTCAATTTGATTGCGATTATCCTGAAACATATCGATTTCATAGTCAGTAAAGTCTCTTTGTTGATCAGAAAACAACACGGTGAACCCGATCATCTTATCCTGATATCCTAATGGAGTGCAGCAATATGATTTAAATCCGTCTTCCAACATTGCTTTCTTATGATTTAATGTAACGAGGTCTTCACTGCGATAAATATCATCTACAATTAATACGTTTCTGATGTATACCGGTACTTCCGATCCACCTAGAATATCTAGTTTCACATCAAGTCCATGAGAATATTCTTTATAACTTCCCGGCATACTCGGTCCAGCACCAAGCCATAATCTTTTTTCATTTTCTTCATATAAATATACAACACATAACATACCGTTTAATTTTTCTTCCATAGCCAGACAATATTGATTTAGATACATTCTAGTTTCAAGAGAAAGTTTTTCTTGCATCCCTATTAAATCTGCATGGTAGAGTTTTTCAAACAAGTTGGATAAATCAGTTTGTCCTTTATTCATTGGATGAATTTGTGCCAGTAATTTTTTTATTTCTTTGCTCAGCTTATAATGCTTCATGGATTCGATTATTTCTTCCATCTTTTTTATTTACACCTCGAATTCAAGCAATCTCAAGTTCTTGGTAACCCTTTCTTGATTTTAGAACTACTCCGTTCTTGAACAACCATTTCAAGTAGATCATGAACGATTTGAAGATCATCCTCCGTTAATGGTATGCCATCCCAATGAAGCTTGGAATTCTTGAGAATCACTTTCGCATTCATATCTTTATCTTGGGGGGGATGAGGAATATTTGTTGCACCGATTATATAGTCAACGGATGTGTCAAACAGTATGGATAGCTTATGCAACACCTCGATCGGTGGCTGCCGATGATTTAGTTCATAACAGGCATAAGTGCTTTTAGCTACACCGATTGAGTCTGCAACCTCCTGCATAGTCATCTTTCTATTCTTTCGTAGTGTTTTTAACATAGAGACTCAAAGGACCCTCCTCTGGTAAAGTTATTGGTTGTATACAAAATCCAAAATTTTATGTTCAGAATTCCGTAAATCATAAAAATTCCCATTAGCCTCTACTAAAGGATTAATAAGGTCATCTGAATGAAGCATAACGATTCGAGCTACTTGACCATCTGTCAAAATCACATGATCGCCGACCATTCTGATCATCATGTTCATTATGAAACAATGGACAACCATAGAGTCAAATAATTTATAACCACGATTATAGATTTCCTCAAACACTTGATACAAAGGTATGGGTTTCTTGTATGTTCGTTCGGAGATCATGGTATGAAACACATCAGCTACCGCTACAATCTTGCTGTAAAGTGTAATCTTCACCCCCGCAATCCTAAACGGATATCCGCTGCCATCTTCTCTTTCATGATGCTGAAGGGCAACTAGGGCTTGTTGTTCCGTCATTTCTGAAATATTCCGAATCATTTCATACCCGAAATGAGTATGAAGTTTCATCTCGGCATACTCATCGGCACTAAGGCTACTTGTTTTATTTAAGATCGAGTCAGAGATTTTGATCTTTCCAAGATCATGCAATAAACCAGCAATTGCGAGATTTTGTAGTTCTTCATCCTTTAAACCTAACCATTTACCGATTAAATATGAGATGAGGGAAACACCTATACAATGACGATAGGTATAATTATCCTTCTTACTTAGCTCCAATATAACATTCGATAGGTTGTTGATACATAATTGTTGGATCTTCGGAATTATTGCTTCTTGTATATCTTGATTGGAAAGCTGTTCGGATTGGTAACGAATCTTCTCGAAGATCGCTTGAACTTCTAAAACCGCTTCTTTTGTTAGGATTTCCGTAACATATTGGGGATCTTCTTTCCATAAATCGATACCGTGCTGATGCAAGAGATTAATATGGTGATGGTCCAAAATACAGTTCTGTGAAAGAAGCAAGCTGCCTTGCCTCGAATAGATGTTTCTTTTTAACCTTCTCCCGATGAACTGATCAATATGAATCACCCGCCTTCCAATTATGTCGTTTAAAGCTGTTGCGGTCAAACGTTTTACCCTCAATTGGGTCAAAGATGTCCATACTATATCGATCAACGGTGACCCGTCCTTCAAACATTTTCCTAATTATAATCTTATTCCCTGCCTTAAGACTGGTTGCAACGCCAGTAATCCCACCTACATACATGGCAGATATGGTATCACCTGCTTCAAGTTTTGAGCCTCGACATACAGCGTTGTCCAACAGGAAAATGATATTCCCTGCTGAATAGAGATCACATTGAATAACTCCTTCTTTTCGAATCAGGATATCTCCATTGGACTTTAATGTTGAGTTCTGTCCTTGGTTAACATTAATCTGCACATGGGATTCCTGACTTAAGGCAACTCTCATGAATGCTTCTTTTAAAATCCGAACAAAATCTTCCATACGAGGAGCTGTCATAACTTCAACAATTTTTGGGGGCTGTAAGAATAACTCCAAGTAATATTTTAATTGCTGTAGATTATCTATATTATAAGTCTGTAAACTTGAAACAACTTCAAGCAGTTCCTTTACGAGATCCCGGACTTGCTGGAATTTACTCTCTGTAATTAACAACAACACTTGTCCGTACCGCACCTGCTTGTTTTTTTTACTGATTTCATATATCAATATCCTTACGTTTTCCATCATTATTTCTAGAATTTCCATCAACTGTTTAGAGCTATTATTGAGCCTGTTGTAGAACATACCAAAATACCCGGAATATAAATGACTTCCAATGAAGCTCCCCTTCACTGCAATACTGCCGGTAGCTGTTAATGTCGAGTTGAAAACACTGCCAGACACATAAATGTTACCGAGGGATTCAATAATCATGTTATCCATAACATCGCCATGAACGATCACATCACCAGCAAACACGATATTACCTGTTTGTAAATCAACATTACCGGGTACTATATAAGCGGTGTTGATATCAAAATATTTAATATGATTACCTGTGACTCGAGGTCTCCCCTCTTTCCGAGCGATGACGATGAAATCTGATGTGATTTCTACATTATCCTTACCAGTAATGCGAATCTCCTTGACTGGATCGGGAAGCAGCACATTGCCAAATACATCATACCCTGTCAGTCCTTCAACTGCCGGTGTCTTCTTAGCAATGACATCACCGCTCTTAACAGAGGGAATGTTCATATGATTTTTATAATCCATTACTCCTCGTACCTCGTTAAAGATGTTTTCAATATTTTCAGAGAAGAACAGTTCCAGTAGTGCATCCTCACCTTGAACGGGTGCCTTACCTCTTCCGATTATTATTGGTTTAAAAGAAGGTTGCAGGATTTCGGCCTGAATCGCTGCTACATCAAGATTCATTTTAATGTTCATATTTTCAACTATCGTAAGAATATCCTGTAGGTTTACAATTTCTAAAATAATATTTAAATCTTCCTCTGCAGCGAGTGTTACATTCAATGAGGGAGTCTTCTGTTCTAACAACCACGCACACCTCTGTATGCGATTTATGGTCAAATAGGCTTCTAATTTATCTTCTGAGACCGATACCTCAAATAGAGAATTCTCTTCAATCTTCCACTCTACCACACTCTCAGAAGAAACCTTCGTTTCCTTTCTGATCTCTTGGCCATCCACCAACAGTTTAACAGGCGAGTTTGCTTTAATAGTCGGGAATTGGCCACCATTGGTTGGGTTTCCTACGATGATTTTCCCATGTTCCACCTTAATATACCCATCTGAGACCTCATAATCAGTGTTCATACTATGGGAAACTGATGGGGATGCTCCTGTCCCTTCCATTTCCTGAGAACGAGAAACTTGGTCTAGTTTTTTTAATAGCTTTAATATCTCCTGTTCATTGAAAGAATCTGACATAGGGTAACACCTCCCTTGCAAGATTGACATATGTTTAATGAGTGTAATTGAGCGATCAGCTATTAGAAGTGTTAGAAGTTTGTGCATTATGTATTAAATTTTTAGCTTTATTATATTTGCGAATCGCAAACATTTCAATAATTCTACACAATTTGACATAAAAATCTTTTTGGAATAAAAGGCGAGTATGAGCTTTGAGTTTGTTCTGATTGTTTCGACTACATACCCTTGACGTTATCCTTCACTTAAATCATCGCAAAGCGAACCTGACGGACAATCCCGACTTCGCACAGTTCCTAGGATGCAACTAACTTTCGTCATCATTAAGTTGATGATTGCAGCCGCAACAATAACGTTCAGATATACTGCATCTCCTACCCGTCCATTTGCGGAGCCTGCTTTGCGTTTCGGATCAGAATCCCTTCCGAGGGCAAATGGAACCTCTGTTGACAAGCGGCCTTCTGGTTTACATGGCTGCTGGTATTGTTATCGCTGGCAGTGATCGGCCGGGAAGCCTTGATGTATGAAGCTTCGCGGCAGAACGCTTATGAACACCAGATCATTTTTTATCCATTACCGGCTTCCGCTGAGCGAATTTGTCAGCGGCTCCATAAATATCTTGTAATGTACCTCGACCTTCATTTGCGGCCATTCTTTTTGCCAATCCTTTCTTTCGATCCGACTCTGAAAAGCCCCTGAAGCGTATGATCCCATGTTTAAAGGATCCACTTTCAGCTCCTGCATTTTTTTGAAAAGCGATACGGTTTGTTTATCCATATAGGCTCCGATGTTCCGGTTAAGCTCGTCTAACTGGGCAGGGTCCAGTAAATCTTTTTTTCCGTGGTACTCCTCGATTCGGCATCGGATTTCCGTGTTAATTGTTACTCTCGTCTGTTTGCGGTCCACCTTCCAGTCGGACTTGGCGTGGACATCGCTGACGTTGACCGACAATTCTGGCAGAGAAAGATCCTGAAGGCGATGATTTTTGTACTGAAGCTGGAACATTTGTTCTTCGGTTCGGCTCAATACGGAAACCAGTTTATCTGTACGGAATAGACCGGTTCCCTCATAGGTTAAGTTATTCTGATCCGCCTGAAATACGGGCAGAACCGGATCCGCAAGCGGTGAATAGAAATTTTTCATAAATTGATGCAGATTGACGACGGTCATTTCCCCAGGGCTTCTGCTTTCATAATGCTTGAAGTTGCGATATATATAATAATCGATAAGCGGATCCTTCTTAATCTTCTTTTGCAAGTACCCCTGTAAATCTCCCCGATATACGGCCAAATAAAGGCGCATGGACAATTTGGGATCCGCTAGTATGGTGTCGATAATGGGCTGCATCCCTTGCCTTGCAAACTCCTCGCTGATGAACAGGACCCGTTTCTGGCCGGTCTTCAGCTCCCGATGATAGCTTCGGTTAAATTCTTTTTTACCCTCCTTTAGAAGATCGGTATGAAGTGTTATCATCTTTTTCTCTTCTTTGCCTAGAGGAGGCACCAGAAGGCTTATTTCCAGCATGCCGTCCTGACCCTGATCGATGGTCCAGAGAATGATAGGTGCGATTTCTTCAATAATATTGTAATCCCGGCTTGAGCATCCTGGAGTTGCAAATAGAATACCCGCCATAGCCCATAATGTGGCTTTCGTTCTCCAACTCATGTTAGGCACGCCCCTTTATTCTTACAGCGGCTACCATAAAGACGGGTACCGCCAAGAAGGATACCGCAGCGAAACAGACCTGAAGCACCGGCCAGAAATGTCCCTGTGTACCGGATTTCCAGAACCAGTGGTAGACGATGAGCATGCATAGAAACAGTACCATGAAACTCGCAATGAAGCCGGATCTGCTGGCTGGTTTCTTGGCTTTCCCCGCAATGATCCGGAGAGAACCGTAGAACAGCAGAATGAGCATAGCAATGGCAAACACATAGTGGAAAAAATGGATACAAATCATCATGATATCCAGACGTTCGAAGATCGGCGATTGCAAATAGCGAACCATGTTGATGACCGGGTAGCTGCTTTTTCTCAAATATTCCTGCCCAAAATACAACGTCGACGCGATAAACAGTGCCAGATATTCCACAATCGTCAATGCGTTCCCGATCGCCATCGGCTTAAGCAGCTTGTCCCGGGGGCTGAACCAGGCACCGATGCATATGAGGTATTCAGGTCCAGACAGCGATGCCCAGATCAGCAGCATGCCCTTCCAAATCCCTTCGTCTCGTTCTATCGGAATGATCGGGTACAGATCAGGTATCGAGGCGATAGGAGGCAAGAAGAAAGGAATGTACAGCACTATCAACCAGAACGAGCATAAATAGACAATGAAGATGAAACGAATCGTCTTCTCCATGCCTTTCACGGCCAGATAGCAGCCAACAGCAAATAGGCAAGCAAGCAGCCATTCCCTCTGGAAGGACGGCAGCACGAATTGATGTATGATTTCGGTATAGCCAAGCGTAGTCACCGTAATCTTGACAAAGATGAACAGCATTCCGATGAAGGAGAACAAACGAACCTTCCTTTCGCCGAAAAGCTCGACGAAGCCGATATAGCCTTTGCTGGCATAGGGCGAAGCGAACCATTTGGCAAGCAGCAGCAGATTAATGTTGGATATAATGCCAACAATGATGATGGCCCAGACCATATAGGGATGAACTAGATACTGGGGCATAAGCAGCACAAAGTACAGCATTTGAAGGCGATTCACGATAAGAAAGATATACTTGCCGCCAAACGTGGAATCTCTCTGGAACAACGATATTTCTGACACGCGATCATCTCCTTCGGCTGTATCTCCACTTTTTCAGGGGGCTCGAAAATATTGGCCGGCTTCTTAATGATGGCATGGGAGCCCGGATGAATAGATCCTTCCAATCTCTCCAGAAAAAAGGGGCGACCGGTGCAAAATATGGCTGTCTGAGGGAAGATAGCCCATTCAGGTGGATGAGCAGCAGAATAATACCCAGCACGACACCCAGAAGTCCGAGGTAAGAGGCTAGAATGAGCAAAGCGAAATGAACAATCGTATTGGCTTTCGTGATCATATAGTTAGGCACCAGGAATGAAGCGATGGCCGAGATTCCGACAAGCACGATCAGCACCTTGCTGGCAAAGCCTGCTTCGACTGCTGCTTGACCAATCACGATCCCCCCGATGACCCCCAGCGTTTGGCCCGACTTGGCGGGCATTCGTAGGCTGGCTTCTTTTATGATTTCCAGCGTAATCAGCATGCAGCAGGCTTCCCAGAAAGGCGTAAATGGAAGCTTGCTCCTGGAATCAAGAAGCACGAACAGGATCTGCAGCGGAACCATTTGATAATGGTGGGTCGTTAATGCCACATATAGCGGAATTAATGTGATGGAAAGAATGAAGCTTAGATAGCGGACTAGCCGAAGGAAGCTGGCCACGATCCAGCGGTTAATATAATCCTCGGGAGAATGGAACAAATGGAAGAACGTCATGGGAGCGATCAGAACAAAGGGCGTGCCTCCCACCATTATGACAAGCTTACCCGTACCGAGGTAGTATGCTGAAGCATCCGGTCGGTCGGTCTGCATAAATTGCGGAAAAACGCTGTGGACATGGTCTTCCATAAAAAAACCGAGATGGGACGCTTCCAGAATCATATCATAATCAATAGCCTCGATTTTCTCTCTGGCTACGGCGACATGCTTCGGATTGGTGATGCCTTCCATATACATGATCACGATCGTGGTTTTGCTGAGGGAACCAACTGAGTATTGTTCAGTTTTCAGATCAGGCGTCGGTAGCCGCCTGCGAATGAGCGTGATGTTTTCATCGATTTTTTCGCTGAAGCTGTCTTTAGGCCCTAAGATAATGGTTTCCGTATCGGAAGACTCGATGCTGCGACCCAAGGAACTCGGCAGAGACACCGCCCACCACCGGTTAATTCTGTCGTCGTGCACCAGCACCGAGCCCTGCATAAGAAGCAGCTTCGCTTTCTGCTGACTGGTAACTTCCGAAATACTGGACGCTGTGATACATTCGCAAACTGTATTATCGGTAAGGACACTAAGCGGCCCGATGACAGATTCATTCAGGCGCTCTAAATCGATTAAAGTTCTTATATAAATGAGAGTAATTGTCCGCTCGTCAAGAGCCGGACGTTCAATGACTTCCGCATCGGACATATTGACTAATATCTGTCTGAGGGCGTCCATTGTTAATGGGATTTCATTCTTTCCCGAGGAATCCTCGTTGCTGCGGTCAAGCACGTTCGTTAACTTGTTCCATACCATGGTTACCATCACCTGAACATGTATTTTGCACAACGAGGTTATTATGAACCTTTGCAGGTGATTTCATCCAAGCAATTGGTTGGCTTAAATCTGAATTTTTCAATAAAAACTGTTTTATCATTAGTAATACCAAGTACAGATCAACAAACAGTGGTTCTAAAAATTATGAGGACAACATGTTAGAATTGTGTAACAAGCCAAAGAACCCTTGATTTATCAGCAGAGGTTGCAATGTTTTTGTGAATATGTAGTTTACATAGTAAAAGATCAAGTTTTATATTCGCTTCTGTATCAGCGGCGTTATGGTGACGATAAAAAATACAATGAAGCCGACGGTAGCACAATTTAACATGATGTATACCGTTTCCCTTCCTGAGTTGCTTTCGATGCGTAATCATATCCGGATCCGATAAAGTTTTTTGGAAATGTCTGAGACAGCTCAAAAAACAAAAAGCTTCGGCACAAGCCGAAGCCTTTTGAAGGTAACTCTCCGTGTTCTATGACAAAAACGTTGCTCCGAGCGTTTCGCAGGTCATTTGCCCCTGCGGAGAATATTGGCGTAAGTTCGGTAACATCATCCACAGCGTCTACTCGACAATAGACATACGACATACCTCGACATTAGTGCCCCTACTTGTATCCGAAAAAGAAGGGAAATCTCTGCCAAGCTTATCAGCTCCAAGACCGTTTTATTGTTGGTCCGGCAGACGTAATGCGTTTGCTGAAGTTTGCGCTTGATCTAAGAATTCCTCTGCTCGGGTCAATTGCTGCCGGGCCGTCTCCAACGCTTGTGAATTTGTTGCATTAGATTCATTTAACGAGCTTATTGCCTGATTTAAAGCTGTCTCCACCTCAGAAACCGCGTTAGATGCATGCTGCTCCAGTGTATTTCCACTCGAGTTAAGTGAACCCTCTGCCGGTTTTCTTGCATTTTCGGTGGCTAGAACAATTTTGTTTTTATTTGGCACAGTGAGTCCTCCTCCCTTTTGCAAGATCATTTAAAACAGAAATAAGTATCGGATTAAGATTTTGTTTATATTCTTGCAACTGTATGGGAATATTCGGATCTTCCAGCTCCCGCAATCCATTTTAGTATAAGATCCGATTCGTTGGAAAATCTAACGTTGATGAAAAAAAGGAGGTGATCATTTCTCCATGAACAAACCAACATTAGCGCCGCACGAATCGATGGAACTGCATGAAGCTCTAAACTTTAAAACGCTGTGCCTCGCCAAGTCAAAACTGATGCAAGGCCTGGTCTTTGACCAAGAGCTAAAAGCTTTAATGCAGAAAGACGTCATTCAATCCATACAACAGATCGACGAGCTGCAAGCAATTTACGCGAAAGCTCCTTTCCAAGCACCTGTTCCGAGTAGTCCGACACCTATAACACATTAAGGGGAGCTCAAATGAATACCGATTATTTAGACCCGATTAATTCATTAAATATGCCGGAAATGGCAGATATGACTTTTGCCATGGACTTCCTTGTTCGTGCCAAGGAAGGTGTGCGTAATTTGTCCATCGCCCTGACGGAAGCGGCTTCACCGGATGTAAGAGCCCTTCTGCACACTCAGCTTAAACAAGGTATTGCTATGCACCAAGAAATCACGGAGCTCATGATTCGCAAAAAGTGGTTCCATCCTTACGAACTGAACGAACAGTACCAACTCGACCAGCTTTCAGCGAAAAATACGGTGATGATCGGGCAGATGAATTTGTTCCCGGATGATACGTCGCGTAAAGGGATGTTTGATCGGACCCCAGATGAACATATTGGAGGACATAAAGCATGAAGGCGGTAACGTATCAAGGGATTAAGAATGTCGTGGTCAAAGAGGTGCCGGATCCGAAGATAGAGAAACCGGACGATATGATCGTAAGAGTCACCAGTTCCGCCATTTGCGGTTCGGACCTTCACCTGATTCACGGAATGATCCCTAACCTTCAGGAAAACTATGTCATCGGGCATGAGCCGATGGGGATCGTAGAAGAAGTAGGTCCTGGAGTGACCAAGGTAAAGAAAGGCGACCGGGTGATCATCCCTTTCAACATCGCATGCGGAGAATGCTTTTACTGTAAGAATCAGCTGGAAAGCCAATGTGACAATTCAAACGAACACGGGGATATGGGCGCATATTTCGGCTACTCCGGAACGACCGGCGGATATCCTGGCGGGCAAGCCGAGTATTTACGGGTTCCATTTGCCAATTTTACCCACTTTAAGATTCCTGAAAACTGCGAACAACCGGACGAAAAGCTCAGCTTGATCGCTGATGCCATGACGACGGCATTCTGGAGCGTAGACAACGCCGGCGTAAAGAATGGAGATACGGTCATCGTGCTCGGCTGCGGTCCGGTCGGACTCCTGGCCCAGAAATTCTGCTGGCTGAAAGGAGCTAAGCGGGTTATAGCCGTCGACTATGTCGATTACCGCTTACAGCATGCGAAGCGAACGAACCATGTGGAAATCGTAAACTTCGAACAGGATAAGAATATTGGGAACACTCTCAAGGAAATGACCAAAGGCGGCGCCGATGTCGTGATTGATGCGGTAGGAATGGACGGCAAGATGAGCGACCTTGAATTTTTAGCCAGCGGTTTGAAGCTGCAAGGCGGCACCATGAGCGCATTTATCATTGCATCTCAGGCTGTCCGCAAAGGCGGAACCATTCAAGTCACTGGGGTATACGGCGGACGCTATAACGGATTCCCGCTCGGTGACATCATGCAGCGAAACGTGAATATCCGTTCCGGACAAGCTCCGGTCATTCACTACATGCCATATATGTACGAGTTGGTTACGTCTGGCAAAGTGGACCCTGGCGACATTATTACGCACGTCATTCCGCTCAGTGAGGCCAAGCGGGGCTATGAAGTGTTCGATACGAAAACGGATGATTGCATTAAAGTCATCTTAAAGCCTTAAATATGAATAGATACATGGGAGGACAATCTGAATGAATTCAACTTACGCTTTGCATGAGATGCTCGAGGTGCATGAAATAGCTGCGTTCAAGACGGTTTGCATGACTAAATCTAAGACCATGCAAGCTCTGGTAACCGACCCGGAGCTCAAGCAAATTTTGCAACAAGATGCGACATTATCACAACAGCAGCTTCAGGAGCTCGGTGGAGTGCTGTCTAAAGCGACTGTATAGGAGATAAAAAAATGAACCCAATATTAGAACACATGACTGGTCTTCATATGCTGACCGATGACGTGATCGCAATGGATTTTTTGATGAACGCCAAGAGCAGCGTCAGAAACTACGCCATGGCTGTGACCGAATGTGCCACCCCCGAAATCAAGCAAATTTTGATGAAACAGCTCGATGAAGCCATAGACTCTCATGAGAAGATATCAAATTACATGGTGCAGCATGGCTTATATCATCCCTACCATATTCCAGAGCAAATTCAGCTCGATCTGAAAAACATTCAAACTGCTATGAACATTCCGTCCTGACACAGTTTTTCATCCCGGCAAAAGGCTTAAAACGACGATGGTCAGGTCCGTTTTTGATTTTAGCCGGAGACTTCAGAGAACAAAATGTTCCCCGTTATAGTCAAACAGGTTCACGTCAAAGACGGGCACCCCTTAAGGCAAGCATTTTTTGAGATGGCCCTTTCCGTAAAACTGCGGAGGGGCTTTTTCTTCTAGGAAGCAAAATTTCCCCGCCAAGTACACCATTGTCATCCGACCGCAAAAAGCCCTTAAATATTTCCTGCGCAGACGTTTTCGGGGTCAGGTGACCAATTGCGGGAATATATCATAATTTTAACTGACAAAAAAGGCAGCTCCCTGATGAGGGATAGCTACCTTCGTTTAAGATTATTATGAAAAGGTAGGCGAAGGGAATTCATCTGGAGCGTGTAATATACCCAATATGTCGAGCTGAACGGTGTACTAAGATAAAATAAATGATTAGTGGATTCAGTTACAACATAGTTGCTCATACTCGAGCAAGTGCCTGATCCAGCAACACCATCTGATGATAAACCAAACTTCGACTGATAGGCCTTCAATCCAGTAGTTACATTAGAGCCAAAACTACCATCAACAGTTGCTTATTATCTATAAGTTCTCTGATTAAAAAAAATCCGCTCATTAATATAAGACAACATGATGCAATAATTATAGCTCTTCTTAAATACTTCTTATTCATGATCACTCACCCCTTCTAAGATGTTATTTGTTGTTGAGGAAATACTTAGAAGATAGCATCAATATATCCATTCCCTCAAATTGAAAAATCGTTCAAATTTGTCACCATTACTTGGTATGTACCAGGAGATACGTTCCATATCTCTGCTGTGGTATTCGTGTATGTAAATCTCCCAGAGATGAGGACTGGCTTTCCACGATAATTTCTGTTAACGAGTGTATAATGCACGTCGGGGGTTTTAGTAGGTATTGTACGTAATCGCTACACGCGTTTGAAAGCTCTTCCGAATACATCAAGGGATTCGAAGCCGTAGTCAAATGCGATCTCCGTTATTTTATCATTGCTATTCCTTAATCGTTCGGCAGCAAGATCTAATTTGCGACCGCGTACATATGACATGAGGGTGAAGCCGGCTAACGCTACAAGCGACTCATCGGAATGTCTTCCTGCACATGCGATTCGATATAATTAAGTACGGATTGAATTCTTTGCTTATAGTCCATGGATGTGCACGCACCTCCATGGCGTTCATTGTAGCATGGAGAACAATTGGTTTCTCCATGTTTTTTCTCATATCGGCGGAGAAACACGGTTAGTACGTAATTCTGCCCGTTAGCTTAATGAAATTGCATGGAAACCCAGTTAGATATATATCTAATCGGTAATCGGCTGAATGTTCTTGTCCTTTTCGGCAATCGGTAGAAGTTCTTGTCCTCGACTCGGGACAAGAACTTCTACCGATAAAAACAAAAAAGCCGCTAAATTAGCGACTTTCAATGGGACCATGTTCTTGTCCCCCGACAAGAGATCTTCACTTCTTTGAAATAATTGTGGTTTTATATCTACTTCTGAAGTCTTCACATGCAATGTTCTCTCCTGTAAGGTGAAATGGGACATCAAGCAAATCTCTTATTGATGGCCATTCCATGTTCTTAGCTCCCTTTTAAAAAACAAGTCAATTAGCACAATGTACTCAACTAATTTCTATCATTTAATGTAACTAAAGGCTTTTTTTTGTGTGTCCTCATGTTAGTTCTTGAGAAAAGTTTTTGTCATTGAGTATACTTCAAACTAAAAAAGCCGCATAGAATGCGACTTTCAAAGCCATCATGTCCTTGTCTTTCAAAATATGTCGTTCCACATAAGTCTCCCTTAGATTTACACGATTTTTTCAACCGGCTTCATGAATTGTGGAGGCGTAACACTTATCATCTTTTTTATTACTTTCCTCCAACATGAAACACACCAATTACAGTTTCACCGTCAACATCAAACAGAGGAATATCACGACCATCAGGTGATCTATTGTTCTGTATTGCAATGGCTTCCTCGGGTGAGTTTGGTAGCTCGCCATCAAAGTCTTTTTTAAGCACATATCCTGCAGTGCCATCCACACCTATAGCACTGATTAAATCAGGTTCCATTTCTGGAGAAGCAGCATCTGCGCTAGAACCGTACGTTTGTCCGTTTTTATTTTTAGGATAGCTCATATACTTAGCGCTAACATGAAAAGAACCAATTATAGTTGTCCCATAAACATCATACAATGGGACATCACCAGGTTCACCGAGATAATCTTTTTTTAGCAAATACCCTTTAATGCCATTCACACTTCCTGCATGGATTAAATCAGGCAGCATTTCAACGGAGGTGGCTTCTTCAGCAGAACCGTATGTCTGTCCATGTTCATTTTCTGGATAGTTAGGAGAATTTGTGTGGCTTTGATTAGTCGTACTTTTAGCATATGTGCTTTGGAATACCATTACACCTCCTACTACACAAACTATAAATACCACACCAATCAATATTCTATTGCTTTTAAAATACGTCCTCACATTTTCGCTCCTTTCTCACTCTCTAACCGTTCGTCCCGTCCTTTTTACTACATATAATACACCAAATAATGGAAGTTGAAGTTGCGTAAAATTTTGTTATTCAGGAAAAATTTAGAATAAACCTCGAACATCCATTACGGTTTACTCTCGTGCTGCTTTTTTACTTGTCACATATCCTATAAAGGAACCAATCAAACTGACAGCATGCACTATTATTACACAGATATATCCGAATACTTCATATGAAACCGAGGGTAAGAAATACCTTAACCCATATACTGGACCTAAAATAATTATTCCTACTGGTATTGAAAAAAGTATTGAATCTATATGATACATTACAAAAACACATGCAATAGAGACAAGACAGTAAATGGAGCTAAACTTAAGAAAACGAATGATCGGTCTGTCCCTATAGTTACTGTAACCTCCCCATGACATCCACAAAATTAAAAAGAGAATAGTACTCACTAAGTTCATAGTTGAAGGTGTGTTGCCTTTTAGGTATGCACTGAAATTTATAATCGTAAACGGTATACTAAGAAGTAAAGCATAGAATAATTTCAAAATCATGGCTTATTGAGGGTTATAGCCGTGCTCAAAGTTATGGTTTTTATAAATTTAGACATCTTCACTTCTCCTTCGTTTTTTATTTTTGTAATATAACCATGTGTACGTTCACTTCTCCATATGATTTATGATCCTATTTCTTGCATGGAGGTTATTTCCTTCAACTTAGTAAACACCAATAAAGCAAACAAAGTTACAAAAAAATTTGAATTTACCAAATAACTGCTCGGAAATACTGATTTTTTCTGAAACAAGCATTAAATAACAAGAACTTAGTTACTCCTGTTCCTCACCGACACCGACTTAATGGGCGTATTTGTTCTATGCCGATGGCCACTATTATCTCCAAGTGTTAGTGGAGTCACATTTTTCTCATTTCTACGCTTGTGCGCCTGTTCCGTTGAGTAGGCACTTTCCCAAATTTGTTTCAATTCCATTACGGCAGTTCTTAGACAACTATCTAATCGGTAATCGGCTCATATTCTTGTCCTTTACGGCAATCGGTACAAGTTCTTGTCCTTTGCTCGGGACTCGAACTTGTACCGATAAAATAAAAAAGCCGCTAAATTAGCGACTTTCAATGGGAGCATGTTCTTGTCACTCGACAGCCGTTAATTCAAACAAAAGCAGCCAATTATGTGGGTTGGCTGCTTTCTTGTATTTTAGTGCTATCTTTCCCTTTTACTTAATCTAATTTTTTTAATTCTTCGTTTCTCTGAAATGTGCTCAAGTACCTTGGCTGGATTACCCGCGACTATCGTGTTTGCTAGCACATCTTTCGTTACAATTGAACCAGCTGCCACAATGGAATTATTACCTATTGAAACACCTGGAAGAACTGCTCAGTGCCCTCCAATCCAAACATTTTTCTAATCGGTAATCGGAAACAAGTCCTTGTCCTTGGTTTGGGACAAGAACTTGTTCCGAAAAAAAAGCCCTAAATAGCGATTTTCAATGGGACTATGTTTTGTCCCTCGACACCGATTGGTAGTTAATACTTGATTTGGCATACACACATTCCCCGCAGCCACGGAAAGGAATTGCAAACAGATCTTGCTTCTGTTGGCAGCTCCTGTTTACAGTTGGAGGCGTAGTGGAAATGAAGTGGTCTAGATTTTATGCTCAAGCAGTCTTAATACCATAACAACAGCTTCGGCACGGGTAGCAGGTTCCAGTGGAGCAAACCACGTTCCGCTTCGTCCCTGTAAAAGATTCATTTCCACCGCGTGGGTCACTTGATTCTTGGCCCAGAGAGGAATTTGTGCATCATCCTGGAATCCGCTGTCTAGTACGCCTTTCGTTTTCTCCTGCCGGACACCGGTCAAATGTTCCACTGCCTTGACCAGCATCACCGCAATCTCCACCCGTCTGATATTCCGTCCAGGCCCGAAGGAGTGATCAGGATAACCTTGCAGAATCCCTGCTGAAACGGCATTTCCAATCGATTCCCTGGCCCATAATGGTATAGAATCTTCATCTTCAAAGCTGCCGGTAACGCCTCTCTGGGCTTGTGGCAAAGCCAAAGCTCTTGCCAGCATGACAGAGAATTCGGCACGGGTCAGTTCAGCATCCGGCCTAAAGCTGCCATCCGGATAACCTTTCACAATCCCTTTCTGAACGGCCTGCTCGATCCAGGCCGAAGCCCAGTGATTGTTCAGATCGTGGTAGCTCGAACCTGCTTCCTGCGCGGATACCGCGAACACGGCAAATTTGGTGAAGTGATCCGTTTCTGCCGTCACATATCCATCCGCATGCTGGCTTTCCATAGTGACCCACTGTCCTGATTTCTCATCAAGATAAAACAGGACCGGTTCCTGCCCTGTATGTAGCAGCGACGGATCATATTGCAGCTTCAGCTTCACAGGTTTCTTGAAGAAGCCCGGCTGACTTTTGAGCACCTCGTACACGGAGCTAAGAATAACTTGACCCGGCTGTAACAGAGCATCGATCTCATCCAGCTTTTGAATGGTGATTCGAAGAGCACGAGGATCCGCTCCTTCAGGAATGTCAATCTGTATTCCCTTGCCCAAAGACAACTTTCCAGCAGCGCCAGGCTGCAGAAGAATTCCCCCGTTTGTCGCATGATTACCCGGTGACTTCGTCTCCGGAGCGGGCTGACCGTTACCCGGATTTACGTTTGACGGAGGCACTTCGGGTTCAGATCCGGAACCGCCGCCCGGTTCTTCGACGGGAGGATGTGTATCAGGCTTTACAATCCATTGAAACGAACGGTACAGACTTGGCTGCTTGGACGAGCCGATTCCCGATGCCCATTCAATCCAGCCTCTTCTCCCATTGCCGTCGTGATCATTCACCAGTAGCGAAAAGCTTACCGATTCTCCAGCTGCAGGTAAAATGCCTGCAAGTTCGGACCACGGAAGTGCCAATTCATAAGTGGTAAGTTTATCCTCCTCATGGCGAGCTACGCTTGCTTGTGCGAGCGAAATAGTCCCATCCGGAAGACCACCGGCTGTCTTCCATCGATATACCTGAGGTCCTTCCGGCGTATCGGCTATACCATACTCGAACCATTCCTTCGACTCTCCGGGAATGCCATAGGATAATCCGAACTGAATTCCGTCATTGTTCCAGATGTCCTCTCCCTTTGACGGTGCAGCATGAATGTCATCCCGGATTTCGGCCTTCAGATAAAAATGATCGTCATCATACCGCAGCCAGACTTTTCCGCTTAAATCATCCACTCCCGCATAATCTTTGAGCTTTACGGTACCTTCTGATAGATCAATGTCGGGTATATCGCTGAATTCCGTCTGGATCGGTTGAAAATTGAGATTGCCCTTATATTCAAATCCCGATAGTCCGCTGGCCTTCGTGTATTCCAGGTTTACCTGTACAGGCACGTTTTGACCGGTATCTACTCCGGTCACCGGAATCTGAATAGTCTCTGATCCTTCCGGTTCAACCGATGTGTTCAAAGTCCGGCTGCCGGTCTGTCCATTGACCTGCCAGGATAAGCGGCTGATCGGCAGTTCATTGTATTTGCTGAAATTGTTCACGACAACATTCAGGCTTTTTTCGTAGCCGCCATTCTCCAGCTCATTCAGCACGGGACGCACTTGTACTTTTCTAGCCTCCAGTGTCTGGACCTCATAACGCAGTTGACCAAAAGTCCGGCCTTCGCTCTTAAGATAAACATCAATGCGGCGATAGCTTTGATGTACGGCTTCCGGAATGGTGATCATTTGCTGCTCATCTTCAAGGTGAGATACTGAGATCGGATAACTTTCACCCTCGGCCTCCAGGGACACGGAAAGAGCTTGCCCTGTCTGGTTATCAATTTGAACCTTGAAGCTCACGGGTTCTCCTGTGAAATGATCCTCACCATCTATTGCAAACGTCTCATCCAAAGCTAGGTCAGCGATATCCCCTTTCACATATACCGGTTCACCGTTCAGCGTTAAATAAATGGAGCCATTCAGGGGATAGTAAGTCTCTGTAATTCCTGAGAGATCGGTGATGCTGACCGGCTGATTCGTCTTTAACGCAGCTTGAACCGGTTCTGAGGAAACGGACCAGATTACGCGAAGCGATTCGTTGTTCTTCTGAAACCGGTAGCTTCGGATCTGCGGATCCCAGCTCTCCTGATTCTCGAAGCTTGCCCCCGTCAGCTCTCGTGTCATCACAGAATAGGATACATAAGCAGGTTTAGGGACATAGGCACCGAGCGGATCTTCAGCAAAACGGATCAACCCGAAATTATGCTCATTATAATCTGCAGTCAGCCCATCATTCATCAGATTATACCAGTATACTATCTCGACACCGTTTGCCAATGCGACAACATGGGACCGTACTGCATAATCAGCTTGTGTCTTTTCGTCCACTCCGCTGGCGGTTTGATGGGTAGGCAAGCCGATTTCCGTAATCCAGATCGGCTTTAATTCTCCACCGTTATATTTCTTGATCAGATTCTGAAGGTCACGGAGCCCGACCTCCATCCCTTCCGGTGCCTGCGGATAGCGATAAGGATGAACCGCTACAACATCCATGTAATCCAGTCCGCCGCGCTTAAACACCTCTTCGATCCAGTTCAGCGGAATCCCGGCAGTTGCCATACCGATAACTGGCATTTCCGGATTTGAGGCCTTGATCCGATTATAGGTTTCAACCAGCAGCTCGAAGTAATAATCTGGCCTTGAATCGGCTGGACTGTCGCCGCGTTTACCAAACCCTCCGTTGAACTCATTGTATACCTGAATACCGTAAAGCTGATCTTTGTAATGTTTGACATATGCATCCGCATAGCCGGCAAAGCCTTCACGTCCTTCCTGGGTGAATGGGGTAGCATTGTTATCATAGAAAGGGTTGTTATAGGCTGATACAAAGAGCGGCCGAACGCCTTCTGCCTCCAGCTTGTGCATAAAGAAATCCGGCTGTGGAGTAAACGTATACTCCCCTTTGGTTTTTTCAATACTGCCCCATTCCATCCCTCCGCGTGCAGAGCCAGCGCCAGCTTTAGCGATCAGCTCAGCAAGAGCTGCATCCCATCCGACTGAGGTTCGGTGGAGATGAGCTGCGATCCCGAACGGCGAATCGGCAACCGTCCTGATATCAAAGGGCGAGAGAATGGCAAAGGTCGTTTTTAAAGTGCTGGAACCGCTACCCGCTTCATTTACCGATACATCGAGTGTGTAATAACCGGGTCCGATCTGCGACGGCTCAATAACAGCCATTCCGTTCTGCGGATTGACAGACCCCGCGGCTTTGACAGCACCAGCCATATTACGGCTCGTCCACTCTGCAGAAGGTTTTAAAGTATGCAATTCAAATTGAACCTGCTCACCCTGAAGAAATACATTGCCTAACCGGGTCTGCTTCAATTCGGTTCGAGGAAATGCGACCGTCAGATAGGGTCCGTCCTGGCTCCATTCTTGTGAGGAATAAGATGCTTCAACTTTAAAAGTATAGCGCCCGCCTACCTGGAGACCGTTTATAGAATATTCGGTTTCAGTACCTGGCACTATCCCGATTTCGCTGCCATTCAGGAGAATCCGGTATCTATCTGGCGAATCCCCTCCTCCGGCTTCGCTCCAGTTTAAGTCTACCCCGTCTTCACGGATATGAGAGGCTGCCAAGAAAGAGTCCACTGGCCATGAAGGAGCTTGGGCTGATTGTCGATCACTAGAAATTTCAAGATAAGGCTGATACTGACTGTTCTCCTTGCTGTGAAGTTGAATAACCAATCCATTCGGAGCCTCTTGAAGTAATCCGAAGCTGATCTTCTCTAGGCCAAGCTCGCGCTGCTTCTTCACATAAGAAGTCACATCTACTTGGTGCCACTTCCATGTCTTATCTGCTTTAAACATACCGAGATAATGATCCGCATCCGGCTTCGTCAGCCATGTGACCATCGCCTCCTGCCAAGAAAGGTCTTCGACACCATAAACCTGTGTATCTATCACAGATCCTCCTCCGTCTGTGACAGCACCATACAAATGAAGTACAGCGGTGCGCACTTCCGCACTGTATGGGGCCGTGTCAAACTTCAGGAATGCCTGGCGGGTCACATTGGGATCTGAATTTACATTCTTCACCAGAAGACGTTCTGCACTGCCGTAGTTGTTCATATTGCTGTTCCCGTTGTTAACGTAAGCATCTTCGGCAGGGACAAAAGATGCGGTCTCCGGAAGGGTCAATACAAGCTCAGGCCCTCCTTCAGACCATTGACCTGCTGCATCTTTGGCCTCCACTCGAAACGTATAGGTTTGCCCGCCGATTAAGGAGTTGGTTCTGAAGTTTCTGACTAAACCGCCGGTCTCTCCAACCGGCTCATCATTGATAAACACTCTGTACATGATGACGCTTACATCATCAACGGCAGCGCTCCACTGCAGTTCAACGCCAGCAGGGCTGGCGGTGATTGCAGACAACTCGCTGCCAGCCGGCCAGACAGGAGCTGCTTGATCCAGGGCCGGTTCATAGACAACCTTCAATCTGGGGGGATAAGACGGGTTCTCTTTACTGTTCAGATCCACCACCAAGCCGATAGGTGCGCTTTGTTTCAGACCGATGCTGGCAATTCCACCGTTCACGGTCTGCTTGCGTATAAAATCGGTCACATCGACTTCATACCACTGCGCAGGACGATCCGCGGTAAAGGATCCAATCTCTTCTCTCAGAGCAGGTTTGTTCTTCCATGTTATCGTACTTTCGGTCCAGCTGTTGTTGTCTACTTCATGAAGCTGAATATCCACCTGATTCCCAGCTCCGTCAGTTACGTGTCCGTATACGGCAAGGGTAGCCGACTGAACAGGTCCGCTAACCTCCTGCAAATCAAATTTCAGGAAAGACTGGCGTGTGACATTACGGTCTGCCTGCATATTTTTCACTCTCAAAGTGGCTGCGGTCCCATAATTCTTATTTTCATTTGCCGCACCGTCGTTCACGTACGTATCATCTGAAGGAATAATATCTGCTGTGACGCTGCCCACAGGCTCGGCATCCTCCGGCTCAGCACCTGCAGCGCCCGCCTCCCAGAACAAGGAACAAACCATCGCGAAGATTAATAGATATACGGTCCATCTTCTTGCCGACTTCCTCATCATCATAGTACCGTCACTCCTTATCGGAATCTTTTATCCTGTCCGGATCGGAAAAGTGTTCACGGTATTCAGTCGGAGTTCGTCCCGTGATTTTCTTGAAAATTCTCACGAAACTGTTGACATTGGAGTATCCGACCATTTCTGCAATCCTTCTTATTTTCTCACCGCTGCCGGACAGCAGTTCCTTCGCCTTATTCATCCTGAGTTCCATTAAGTAATCAATAAAATTGCATTCCGTCTGCTCTTTGAACAGCTTGCTCAAATGAGATACGCTGATGCCGAACTCACTGGCAAGTAGGTTCAAGGACAGGTCATTGCGCATGTAATGCTCCTGCAAATACAGAAGCACCTTGTCGATGACTTCGCTGCGTTCACGGCCATTGCGCTTCTGCCGGATCAATTCGATAATGCTGTTCATTGCCTCGGCGGTGAAATCCTCCAGCTGCTCCAAGCGTTCATACAGGCTGAGTCTTTCATAAAGTGATTGCTCAGGAAACAGGCGGTTTTGATCTACTCCGATCTCAGCGGCCGCTGTGGCTGCCTTCATCATACACTGAACGACAAGCTGAACGATTAACTCCGGGGGAACGCTCTGCTCCGCAAGCAGCTCAAACCAACGCCTTACCTGATGACGCATTTTGTCATTATCCTGAAGCTTGACGGCTGCGAGAATATGATCGGTCATCGCTACCAGCCGGTACAGCTTCGGAGACGGCTCGCTTGAAATATCGTCCGCGGTGATGATAGTATTGCCTCCGGTCACTAGCTTGTATCTTAAAGCCTCTGCCGATGATTTATAGGATTGATGGAGATTCTTCAGTTCACGGACCGCTTCTCCGATTCCAATGGTGACCGTACGGCCAAAATACTCCTGAACAAAATCCTTAAGCAAGTCGGCTACCGACACCGCCCGCATCATCACTCTCTGCTCATCTTCAGAATCTTCAAAACTCATTAGAATCACGGCTTTCCCGCTTCCGGTTTCCGCAGCGAGGCCCAGATTTTCTGCATTGATCAGTTCCTCGGCCACATTACATAAAGCGTAGCAGTACAGTGTCAGATCACGCGGGCCCGGAATATCCTGACGGTTATCAAATTCAACACTCATGACGATATATTGTCCGCTGTGGAGACTTGCCCCAATGCGGGTCATAAGTGACTGCAGTGGAGCAAAACTGTTCCGGTTTCCCGAGATCAGATCCGTCATCAGCTTCCATTTGATATACGGCCTGCTTTCGTGCAAATCCTTTTGCAACTGCTCCCGATCCAGGAGTATTTCCTGCACGGTAGATTCTAAATATTGAAATTCATCGCGATAGGGCTTTTTGGAGGTGGTCACCTTGAGATGCTGACTCATCGATTGAATAAAGCGGTTAACTGGCTTGTAGGTCCATCTCCCGATCACGGCCGCCGATATGGCAGCTGCGATAAACAATACCAGAGCCAACAGTATCAAAGCATTCCGGATGCTTTCAAGCGGGCGTGTCATCTGCACATCCGGCACGACACGCAGAATACTCCAGCCGGAATAATTGCTTCTTACAAAAAATACGGATGACTCCGTCTCCTCTACATTGCTGAAGAACATGCCTTCATCCTCGGCTGCCTCCATCATACTGCTGATATACGGAAACTCGCTGATATCTTTGCCCAGCTTGCTCTTATCATGATGCAGCACTACGACGCCTTCCCGATCCACTACAAATGTCTCACCAACATCATCTCCGGAAGAGTTGCGAATCAGATCAAACAAAACATCTTCCTTTACGTTGACCGCTACAGCCCCCTTTCTTCCGGCTGGGGAATGAATCAGCGGGTAGGTACGGACCAGGGTTGTCACATTGCGGAATATGGGATAATTAGACCGGCTGAGCTGAATTTTACGGGTCGGCATCCAGTTGGCATAACCGTCATAATGCCGAAACTGGTTGATCCACTGAAAGTCCTGCTGCAAATCCTGTTCCGTAAGTATGTTCCCGGACACGAGGCGGTTCTGAACGTATGAATAGAAATCCACGGAAAAAATATAGTCATTGCTGTTGATGACATTCGTGATCATGTTCGTGATCCGGTACCGGTTGTTCCTCATGACCTGCTCACTGAGCTCATATTCAAAAAAACGGATGATTTCGTCGTTTCTCAGCAGCTGTATGGCCTGTTTATCGATGTTTTGAAGAGCGAGGTTCAGCTTATGCTCCTGCTGCTTGAGCAGCTCCATGTTCGTTGCGGTCAACTGCCGATTCAATTGTCCGTTAAAAAATATATAGGTTATAAAAATAGAAGAACAGACAAGGAAGAGCAGCATAGCGGACAGCATGACAATCGCGTTAATCAACCGCTTATTATGAATTCGCCCCATGTCTCCCCCACCTTGTCTGTGTGTCATTCATTTAAAAGTTGGCTTTATTGTCCTCGTACCATTGCTGCGCTGCTTGTTCGGCTTCTGGTCCGCCCAGGCGGTTCCACTCTTTACGAATTTCCTCGATCGCCCAGTCAGCCGTATATTTCTCTCCCTGCGTTACTGTCGTAGCCCGGGTTTCGCGGATGAATGTATCCAGTGTAGACCGGATTTCATTAATCTCATCAAAATTCGGCTGATACGGGATGTCTCGGCGGAACTCGTTCTTTAACGCCGTTTCCAAAGCATCTGCGCTCAGCGAAGCTAGACGCTGTGACAGCTCGTCATCCGCAGCCTGCTTAATCAAATCCTCCGGCTTCACGTCGATTTGTCTTAGAACGGCATACTCATTTGCATATAAAACCTCTTTATTATATTTGTCCGAATCCAGACGCTTCACGGTATCTCCGGATTTAGTATAATGAACCCCTTCTTCTCCGTTCATCAGCGTGAACCATCCTTCATCCACAATCCAGTCCAGGTATTTCACAGCAGCTTCAGGGTCTTTCATTTCTTTATTAAAAGCCACAAAAATATGTGGGATCGCTTCTTGGTAAAGACCAAACTTTCCGTTGACGGTCTCTACCGATTCCAGCGGAACCGGATTGGCATCCGGCACGTTGGCCAGCAAGTCCTTCAGCATCAGCTCAACCTGGCCCGAACTCCATTGAGACATCCAGATTCCCGCTCTGCCTGTAGTCCAGAGTTGATTCGCACGCTGATTGTTGCTGTCAGTGAAATATTCTTTATCCACCAATCCGAGATCAAACAGCTCTTTCTCCAAGGCAATCGCATCGCGATAACGGTCCAGCGTTGCACCGTACTTCATTTGGCCGTCTTCCAGATACCATTGAAAATTCATGGCCGCATTCAAAGCGCCATAAATATCCACAGCATTGGGCCCGACAATCGGTGTGCTGTCCGGATAACGCTCTTTGAATGCCTGGGCAACCTGAATCAGTTCATCGACCGTCTTAGGCTTTTCCATTCCGATCTCATCCAGCCAATCCTGACGAATCCAGATGCCATGATTTGCAACAGCGGTAATGGGCCGCTTCGTTGCGACCGCATACATTTTTCCGTCATCGAAAGTCAAATGAGCTTTCAATTCCGGGTTCTCCTCCAAATACTTCTTGTATGAAGTGCTATATTGTTCGATATATTCATCAACAGGCTGCACGACTCCCTGCGAGACAAGCTTGCCGATATAGGCACGGTCGAATTCCCAGATCAGATCCGGAGCTTGGTTGGAGGCAATCATCACGTTCAATGTATTCTGGGATTCATTACGCGGTACGGGAACAATCGTCACATCAATGCCGGACTGTTCCCGAATCCATTTTACCCAGCGGTTATCTTCATAAGTGCCTTCGTCGCTGGACACCTGTCCACGGTCAAACATCGAGATGCTGACTTTCTTGCTGTCCCCCGTGCCTCCATTCTGAGAAGTAGCAGCATTCGTACCCTTGCTTCTTTGTCTCCGCCCGAGCATGCGCTCAGTATCATAGCCGCAGCCAGCATGATCAGAAGCAAAAGCCGTCCCTTGTGTGTTGGTTTCATGTTTACCGATGACCTCCAATGATTTGAATTTAGTATAACAAATGCGCAAATAAAGCGCATTCATTAATTAACGCATTACCCCTTCACCGAGCCGAGCAGCACCCCTTTAATGAAGTGCCTCTGCAGAAAAGGATACACGCACAAAATCGGTACAATGGCGATAACAACCGCCGCTGCGCGTATGCCTTCCGGCGTCAGGGCAACCTGCTGAACCCCTTCTCCGCTCCGGAGCATTTCGGGACTCAGAAGGGAAATCATCTGATGCAGCTTAACCATCAGCGACAATTTATCCGTATCCCGGATATAGATTAATACATTCATATAGGAGTTCCACCATCCGACGGCGTAAAAGAGAGTCAGGGCAGCGATGACCGGTTTACACAGCGGCAAGACAATCTGCCATAAAATCCGGGCTTCTCCAGCACCGTCGATTTGGGCTGATTCTTCCAGCTCCTGCGGCAGCCCTTCCATAAAAGACTTCATGACAAACATGTTGTAGGCGCTGATTAGGGCAGGGAACCATAGCCCCCAGTAACTGTTAACCAGACCCAGGCTGTTGATCAGCAGGAAGTTCGGAATCAGCCCTCCGCTGAACAGCATGGTGAACAGAATGAGCATCAGCATTGTATTTCTGCCTCTGAGGCGGGATTTAGAGAGAGGATATGCCGCAATGATGGTAAAGAGCATATTCAATACCGTTCCAACGATGGTGATCAGAAACGTGTTCTTCATCGCGACAAACAGCTGTCCATCCTCGATCAGATTCATGTATGCGTTCAGGTTAAAATCAACCGGCCACATAAAAACTTCGGCTGCATTAATAGCCCGGCTGCTGCTGAAAGATACCGCAATAATATTGATGAATGGGAATAAGGTCGTATAGGCACAGAGAGCCAATAAGAGATAATTCAACCCATGCAGCAGTTTCGATCGAATGAACGGACGGCGGAGCGGCTTAGCTATCGATCTTGTGTCTGTTACCATAAGCCTCTCCCCCCCAATGCTTTAATAATCCGGTTCACCGACACGATTAAGATGAGTGCAATCAGTGACTGAAACAGCCCGAGAGCCGTGGTATAACTGTATTGCAGATTCACAATTCCCCGGGTGTACACGAACGTGCTGATGACTTCCGCTACGCTTGTAACTGTGGGGTTCCGAAGAGCATAGACCTGCTCAAAGCCGACATCCATCATGCGCCCGACTTGGAGAATCAATAAAATTGCAATCGTGCTGCGAATGCCTGGAAGGGTTACGTGCCAGATCTGTCTGATCTTGTTCGCCCCATCGATTTTAGCAGCTTCGTACAGTGTCGGATCAACCGATGCCATCGCAGCCAGATACAAAATGGTTCCGAATCCGGCTTCCTTCCAAATTCCTGATCCGATAAACGTGACCGGCCACCAAAACTTGTCGGCAAGAAAATAGATCGGTTCGAGGCCAAACGCCTGCAGTACATAATTGACAAAGCCGGTTGACGGAGAGAGCAGGGCAATAATGATGCTTCCCAGCACAATCCAGGAAATAAAATGAGGAATATAGAGCAAGTTTTGCAGTGTTCGCTTATACCACTCCACCCGAACCTCATTTAGCATAATGGCCAGGATAATCGGAACCGGGAATGCAAACACCAGATGATACAAATTGAGAAGCAGTGTGTTTTTAAGAACCAGATAAAATTCTTTGCTGGAAAACAATTTTTCAAACTGTTCGAATCCGATCCAAGGACTGCCCCAGATTCCTTCTGACAAGCGGTAATTCTTAAATGCAATGATCTCTCCCGCCATCGGAGCGTACTTGAATAAAAGCAGATAAGCTGCAACTGGAAGCAGCAGCAGATAGAGAAAACGGTTACGCTTGAGGTCTTTCCATAACGTTGATTTTGGTTTCACTGCTTTTTGCGAAGATATACGGGCTTTTAAAGAGGCCTGCCGATTCATGTGTGTCTCCTTTCTGTATGTAATGTTGCACTTCGCTTTTCAGCTCCCTTCCAAGCTATCACAGCAGTTTGAACGGGTGAATCTTCCGTTTTTGTGGGGCTACACTTTCTGCGTGATCGGCTGTATTCTTTTTTTGTGATGACACACCATTTCGATGAATATTGATCGCACTTACCTTGATGCTTCTGGTTTTCTTAACAACAATAAAAAAATCCCCCAATGTTTGGGGGAAGAAACACACGTGTCTTTATATGTAGTTTGTAGGTCAAGGTCAATATGAATAAATTCATTTCTCACTTGTTCCAGTTCAAAAAATTTAAATGTGTTTTTATCAGATAACGAGTAACAGCAAATAATTAGGAATAATTCAAAGTGATTATTCCAAAGGTCTTCTTATTATCATAACCCAAAACAAATACTTCTCCCCACATTCGAGAATTAATTTCTGTATCAACTATGGCTATTCTGTTTTCGCTTAATAGTTAGATACTTATCTAATCGGTAATCGGAACATGTTCTTGTCCATATCGGCAATCGGTACAGGTTCTTGTCCTTTGCTCGGGACAAGAACTTGTACCGATAAAATAAAAAAGCCGCTCAAATAGCGACTTTCAATGGGACCATGTTCTTGAATCTCGACAATATTGGCTTTCTCAAATATTAAAACCATTAATAAAAATATTGAACAACTATAAGACCGACAATAATAACAATAGTTAATTCCTCATGGCATCAAGTATTTTCAGCATTTCCAGTGCATCTGCTTCTGCCATGTCGAGTGCCGTAATATACCGATCAGTAGCATAAACAATGTCTTCCTCTTCACCTGGCGTATCAATAACTTCCCGTATATTCCCTTCTCCACGATCCAGACGATTCAGCATGCGCAGAATGGACATCATGGAATAATGGGCACTCCGAAGGATGCAGATGATTTTCAGTCGGTTCATTTCCTTTGAGCCGTATCTTCTGTATCCGTTGGTATTCCGCAGCACCTCAATCAAGCCGTTTCTCTCCCAATCCCGAAGAACGTCTTTTGTGATGCCGAGAGCGTTAGCAGCTTCAACTCTGCCAATGAACACAATCGTTTCTACTGACTTTTTGCTCTTCTCAATGATATTAAGCGTGATGCTGATCGCTTCCTCAGCTCTGGCTTTTTCTATCCGCAAATGCTCTAAATAGTTCAATGTGCTTTGATACGCGCCCTCAATATCATCTGTTGCCGCAATCTTCACGATTTCATAGACTTCCTGCCTGAGTCTGTCACTGATAATCTCCGCGCGGAAGGCAGTACGCAACAGCCGAAGCTGTTCAAGATGTCTGTCATTAAAGATTCGGTAGTTGCTTTCTGTCCTTGGTACCGGAGGAAGTAGTTTCAGCTTTTCATAAAGCCGTATGGTATTGGGATGGACTCCTACTAATGCTGCTATTTGAGCGGTTTTATATGTCATAATGAATCCACCTCCTTTTCTTTGGATATGGCGCTAAAACTATAACCGCTGCTTGGTTCAAACGCCAGCGTTATTTCCCGCTGACGAACTGTCCCGTGAATGCAATTGGCTTTTATTTAGGAATCTGTAGGTTTAAATTTCAGATTATTTTCTTTTGCTCCTTTGATCGTGACGAACATTTATTCTTCTCCTCCTTACAGGGTTCGTTTTTATGCTACAAAGTTAGCATAAAAAACATACCACCAAATTATACAGTGGTGGTTAAGTGGAGAGTTTGAAATTGTTGTTTTGCCCATACAGTTGTCAAACTATACTGCCCGTTAGCTTAATGAATTTGAAACCCAGTTAAATGCTTATCTAATCTGTAATCGGCTCATGTTCTTGTCCTCCGACACAATCTGACTCAAACCGCCCCTCGCGATCCGCAATCCATACAAAACCTGTGTCGCGTCTTCGCCCCAATGCTGTGTACCTGGGCTGAAAAATTTCACGGCCATCGTTAGCAGCCTGACATCGTTATATTCGCGGAAACCGTTATCGTCAGCGTTGTCATGCGATACCAGTAAAATCCCACCCCTGTCAGCAGTATGCATAGAATGACAAACATAACGATAATTTTTTGCTTATCGAAAAGGATCTCATGGTTCCACCCACTTGTCGGTTGTTCACAACCTCATTGTATTGGCTTCCTGCCGGTTAGCAATAACTCTCGTGAACCATTTATTCGTTTTAGATTGTAGGGCTCCTATCGCGTTCTAAAATATTAAACATTTATTTGTCTATCGCATTACCGATCTTGCATGCATAAGCTAAGTATTATTAATAGAGGAGGTGAAGACGCTATGTCTAAGTTTCTTAGCTATCTCGGCGGAGTCATTGGTGGTTTCGGCCTAATTTACGTCCCAGTTTCGGAATTACTGCCAAGCTTGGAACCTGTATTTGACACAGTAGGCATCATATCTGTGATTGTGTTCTCCATCGCCTTAATCGTCAATGGTGTGCGTTCCTTTATAAGCAAAGCGTAACGGATTAGCTCGCTACTAAGATAGAGATATAATTTGGGAATAGGGTGCCCAGAGAATTTATGAAAACAGGGAGCAGCCTGCCGCGCGGCGTTCTGCTCCCTAGTTATTGCACTTTCGTTTCCCGATAGCTTATATATCGTGCATCACACTTATGTCCATTACAGCAACATGACAGAATATTGTAAGTTCCACATAATTGGTAAATTATACTTATTGGGAGGGCTATTAGATATACAAATTGTTCATATCAATCAATCGGTTAAGATTCATAATCATAGTCTCCTTTATACAATAATTAGGCTTCCAATTGCCTCATTAAAATCTTTAATTGGTGCAATGACTGACTATTATATGGATGACCTTGATGATGCTGACAATGCGCCTTTATTATAGTACAATCTCTACATCCAATTTTGTAGGTGATTGATATTGCTAGTGCTTGAGTTGAAAGTTCCCCCATTCCCCCTGCTAGCCACGGTCGGCCATACCTTATGGCCGCCGGCAAGGCGTCAATTTGATGTTTTTGACATTATTATTTGCGTCAGTGGCACACTCTATATGGAGGAAAACGGGATTCAATATGAAATCAAAAAAGGCATGGTATTGGTGCTTGAGCCTGGAAAAATGAATCGCGGCTATCGCCCAACTGATACAAATACGGAGGTGTATTGGATTCATTTTGAATATCCGCTATTGTCGAAGCCTATGCTAGTCGATAAAAACAATTGGCAGCAGCCTCTGCTGAACAGGACGGACCAGGATACCGAGGCTCCTCCAGGCATGGTGGACATCCCCAAATTTACCGGGATAGATTTGCGTACGGTCGTCCCCCTTCTGAAGGAAATGATAAAAGTACACAGCATCCTTTCAGCATACCGCTCCTACGAGTTGCAAATTTTATTTGGCCGATTCCTCATTGAAATTCAAAGCAGCATGAAAAAAAGCAGCCCACAGGCCCAATGTCATTTAGTTAAGGCTCAGGACCAAACATCAAGAAAAGAGCAGGTTATCGAAAAGATAGCCACGCTCTTTTTTTTGTATATGGCATAAAAAGACTTGACAAGTCGTTAGAAATGTGTGGCGAAGCCCCTTGAAAAACGAGGAGGTTTTGCCAATGAATGAGTACGCGAACGCGCTAAAACAAACACTGACATCCCTCATACGAGAGATGTCAGCCGATCCAGCACCTTATGTCAAAAACCCTGAAAAGGATTTTACCCGAAAGAAAAAGCTGCCCTTTGAAACGGTCATGCAGCTCCTGATCTCCATGGGCGGCAATAGCATTTATAAGGAACTCTTGGAATCTCAGGGCTATAACGTACACACCGTGACCACGTCTGCCTTTGTCCAGCAGAGGAATAAAATCCTGCCAACTGCTGTGGAATCCTTATTTCACAAATTTACGCAATCGTATACGGATATCAAGTACTACCGAGGATATCGATTGCTTGCCATTGACGGTTCGGATTTGCATATCGCAACGAACCCTGCCGACACGGATACATATTTTCAAAGTCAACCGAACACGAAAGGCTTTAACCTTCTGCATTTGAACGCAGCCTATGACTTGTGCAACAGACTTTACGTGGATGCCATTGTTCAGCCCCGTAGGTTGTGGAATGAGGGCAGGGCACTGGCCGATATGGTGGACCGCTCCCCCATCCAAGGAAAAGTCATTGTTATTGCCGATCGCGGCTATGAGAGCTACAACAATTTTGCGCATATTGAACGTAAAGGGTGGAACTACGTCATACGCGTAAAGGATTTGAACTCCAATGGTATTCTTTCAGGCTTGCGTTTGCCCACTAGCGGAGAATTTGATCTTGACGCTCAAGTGATACTCACCAAAAAACAAACCAAAGAGGTCAAGGCTCATCCTGAAATGTACAAGTTCGTCCCTTCCCATTCCTCATTTGAATTTGTGGATTTGCAGAAGAACTTGTTTTACCCGATTTCCTTTCGGGTTGTTCGTTTCCTCCTGCCTACTGGCGCTTATGAAACCGTCATTACCAATCTATCTGCAGACGAGTTCTCACCCGTCGAAATCAAGTCCATTTACAGCATGCGATGGGGTATTGAAACCTCATTCCGGGCATTAAAATACACCGTAGGTCTTACGAGTTTTCACGCAAAAAGACAAGAGTCCATCGCTCAGGAGATTTTCGCAAGATTAATCATGTACAATTTCGCCGAAATGATTACCTCGCACGTAATCATTTCCCGAAAAGATAAACAGCACCAATACCAAGTCAACTTCACGGTTGCCGTTCACGTTTGTAGACATTTCCTGCGCTCGCGGGACGATGAACCCCCGCCTAATGTAGAAGCGCTGATAGGTAAGAATATTTTGCCGATTCGACCCATCCGCCCAGGACAGCAGAATACGCGCAAAATCCGCTACAAATCAGCTGTTAGCTTCGTTTATAGAGTAGCATAAACCGGCCCCAATGAACATTTTTAAAGCGGGTATATCGTCCGCTTAGTTTGCTGTACGCATTTTCACTTGTCTCCATGAGAAAACAAACGGCACAGGGCGCTTCCCCATGCCGTTTCAGAATCCATCGTATTTCCAATCTTGCCTTTGAGCTTATCTTAATGACATTGCCCACAGGCCCGATCCCTTTTTCTTGGGGAGAAAGTTGCCTCCTATTTGGCGGATTGCTTAGAAGATCCTTTTGATTCCGTACAGATGGAGAACGACCTGCATTACCACTTCGATTATTTGGCGCGCTGTCTGAAACAGTATTCGGGAATGAGTCCTCTGCAATACAGGCATCATCTCCAGATCGAACGTGCTAAACAGCTCCTAGCGAATTCAGAACTACCTTTAATCCAAGTCGGTGAACAATGCGGATTCCATGACAACAATTATTTTACGCGCCTATTCAAACGCCAAACCTCGTTTACACCTGGAGAGTATCGGAAGCGTTATCAGGTATTTCGAGTGGATTAACACAAGAATAAACGTCCTCCCAATTGAAAAAAGCGCTGCTACCATTCAATGGTCAAGCGCTTTTTTAAGCTGTGTGCTTCGTTAATAATGATCAAGTTATTTTCTAATCAGCCAGTTTGCTGGAATAGTTTGGAGTTCCACCGGATGACGATATCGTTTTCCGATTTCTTTAAAACGTTCTAACACATTCGCATCCAACAAGCCGCGCTGATCTGGAGCTCCATTTAATAAAAATGACACGTTATGGTTGTTCGCATCCTGTACTTTATCCAATACCCAATCAGTGGTTTTGAGTTCCATTTTCGTATCCGAAGCTCTCCAAAACCACGTTTCAGTTAAGATATTGCAGCTCGCACCAGGACCTACAAAGGATTCTTCAATTTCTTGCCCAGCAGCATTTTCATAAAAAACGATATCTGTATGATCCAAAGTCGATTCACAGCTAATATTCATCAATAAGCACTGAGGCTGCAAACTTTTCACGAGTTCATTAATTTCTTCAAACGGAAGGTCCTCATAATTAGGGCCTCCCCAATGGGCGTTCCATCCGTCAATGATCAAAAACGGAAGTTCGCCATAGTTTGTCAGCAATTCTTCGATTTGATTTTTAATGAACCGCTTATCTTCCGCTGTGCATTTTTTTCGACCGATTTGATGATGCAAGTCTAGCATAGAGAAATAAAGACCCGCATTAATACCTTTCTCCCTAAATGCATCAAGATATTCTTTGACGACATCCCTTTTGTCGGTTGCATTACGGATGCAATGCTCCGTATATCGGGTAGGCCACAAGCTGAATCCTTCATGATGCTTTGCTGTCAGTGCAGCGAATTTCATCCCCGCGGATCTAGCCGCTTTCGCCCATTGCGCACAGTCCAACTGCTCAGGATTCCAGAGTTTTGGATCAAATGGGAATCTGCGAGGTTCATCATGATTCTCATGCCCGTATTCCCAATCCTTAATTTCCGTTTCAGCAAACTGAAATGTAGCACTATTAAAGTGAATAAACATCCCGAGTCTCTGATTCACAAACCATAGTTGTCGTTGTACCAAATCATGATTATCCAAATGATAACCTCCTCTATTTCCGGTGAATACTCACCATCATATGATATCTACCACTTTAATGGATTATCATCCTTGATACATCTATCAAAAACGACATTTCACCATACAATTTCTACTTTTCTTTAGGATTTTAACGATTTATTTATTCTCGCGGCGAGGTAACGAACCCACTGAAACTCAGCAGTAATCAGATGCTTATCTAATCGAAAATCGGCCTATTGTTTTGTCCTTTAAGGCAATCGGTACAAGTTCTAATCCTTGGCACTGGACAAGAACTTGTACCGAAAAAGAAAAAAGCCGCTAAAATAGCGACTTTCAATGGGACTATGTTTTTGTCGCCCAACATTCTCTGGCTTTTATGAAGGATAATTAATTTGTCTGTTTGGATATCGTCCCGAAATATTCCACAACTACCTCACGGAATTCGAGAGCAGCCCGCGAAATGTACCGACTCCTGTGCCATAACAAAGCGATCTCCCGTACCAATTCATGATTCTCTACTTTGAGATATTTGATATGTTCCCCAGAATGCCTTGCCGTACTTGGTATAAAGGCTATGCCAATTCCCGCTTCTACTAGAGAACTTAGCCTTGCAGGTTCGTCACCCTCATACACATATGAAGGTACAAATCCAACCGATATGCATATAGAATCCACCAGATCACGAGTACCGTAGCCTCTTTTTACACCAACAAAACATTCATCCCTTAGCTCAGTCAAAGATATGCTGTTTCGGTTAGCAAGCCGATGCCCTGTGGGAACAGCTACAAGAATCGGGTCGATGAACATGATTTGACATTCAATGTCTTCCCCATTTATAGGAGGTGAGGACAAGCAAAAATCAACCTCTCCTCTATGAAGAAGCGTAACCATTTCCTGCGTGGTGAGCATTTGCACATGAAATTGGATATCGGGACGCTTGTTCCGAAACTCTCGAAGGATCTGAGGCAATGTGCTTGCGGTGGTCACCGCCAATTCGAGTGTGCCATGTTCTTGGCTGGACACATCGCTAATCTCCTGCTTCCCCTGTTCCAATTCAAACAACGCCCTTTCAGCACGGCGATAGAATCTGCTTCCAAACTCATTCAATCGCAGTTTCCTCCCTATTCGATCGAATAACGGGACCCCCAAATCCTCCTCCAAGCGCCCAATCGTTTTGCTTAGTGACGATTGAGTGACATGCAGACTTCGTGCTGCTTCAGTCATATGTTCCAAACGAGCTACCTCGAGAAAATATTTCAGTTGAAGAAGTTCCATTTCACACCCTCCTCTCATTCCCTTGAGTCAATGAAATCATAACATAAAATGCGTTGGAATAAATAAATGATTTCAAGTACGATGATGACACAAATATACAGAGTGGGGGATTGAAATGAGTATTCGCAGTAGGTGGTTGATGATCTCCGTTGGACTAGGGATTCTATTGAACCCTTTGAATTCTTCAATGGTTTCAGTTGCTATTCCAAGGCTACAAAATGTGTTCCAACTCGACTTTACAGTGGTATCCTGGATCATTTTTTCTTTCTACATTGCGAGTGCTATCGCTCAACCGATCATGGGAAAAGCCAGCGATTTATTCGGTCGGAGGAGGATATTTCTTAGCGGGCTTGTTGTATCCTTCGTTGCATCATTATTAGCTCCACTATCGCCAAACTTTGGTTGGCTCATCGTGTTCCGCATTGTACAATCCATCGGAACAAGCATGATGGTTGCAGTTGGAATGGCCCTTGTGCGAATTCATATTAGGGAGAAACAAGCAACTGCACTGTCAGTCTTGACCATATTCCTATCCGGAGCGGCAGCGGTTGGCCCCTTTATTGGCGGGGTCATCATTCACTGGTGGGGCTGGCCTGCTATCTTTTTGGTTAATATCCCCTTCGTAGTGACAAGCTTTTTATTAGCTTGGAGGCATATTCCTAATGATGTTCCGTCTATGACATCCGTTGCTCGCAACATGTCCTTTCGCAGATGGTCTGATTTGATTGATGCGCCAGGAGTTCTGCTATTCACCGTGGGTCTGGTTGCTCTGCTCGTTGGAGTATTGTCCGCAAAATCATCTGGTCAAATTTCATTTAGTAACGTTATTGTCGGGCTGATTGGCTTCGTTGGACTGGGAGCTTTCGTGCGACATGAGTTAAAAGCGAAGGCACCCTTTATTCCTTTACGCACATTCGCTAAATATCCTGCAATGACTTGGGTCAATGTCGAATTCATGGTCGTTAACTTGCTTTTTTACTCTCTCTTTTTCGGGCTTCCGTCCTACTTGCAAATCGTACGTCATGTCAGCGAGTTCCATACCGGGATGCTCATGCTAAGCTTAGGCTTGTGCTCGCTCGTTGCTTCTCCAATGGCAGGACGATGGATCGATAAATCAGGACCCGGGCCAGCATTGCTTATGTCCGGAATGTTGATGACATTTGGGTCCGTATGGATCGTGATCATGACACTGGATCAGACTTCACCGGTTATCAGTGTGTGTCTGGCTTTAGCTGCATTCGGTATTAGCAACGGGTTAAACAGTGTCGCTATGCAAGCGGCCTTATTCAAAAGTTCACCAAAAGAAATTATAGGCGTAGCATCTGGAATATTTAATACCTCAAGATACCTGGGAACCATTCTCTCTTCATTACTCATTAGCAGCGTAATGGGAGATAACTTCAGCTTCGAGGGATTTCGAGTACTTGGGATTATCCTCACGTTAATTGCATTGGCCTTGTTATTCGTAAATTGGCGTCACAAGGAGTCCGGGCAGTTGCATGAGTCCTAGTTATCTGACAGATGTAGCTTACCCTTTGTTACCTCAACAGAAAGCGGTAGCTGATCGTGAGAATCGGCTAAGTAGAATACTAATTAGATATATACCTAATCGTAGATGAGAACATGTTCTTGTCCATTTCGGCAATCGGTACAAGTTCTTATCCTTGGCTTGGGACAAGAACTTGTACCGATAAAATAAAAAAATCTCTAAAATAGCGACTTTCAATGGGACCATGTTCTTGTCCCTCGACAGTCGCCCAACAATTCTCCTTGTTTATAGTTCTGATCCCGTTTATGGATTGTATGTACATTTTCCTTTATAAACTGAACACAAGCAGCCGATCCACGTTGATCGGCTGCTTGTTCTTATTGAGCTATCGTTTCCCGTTAGTTTAATGATTTATGTAAAAAACATTATTCAAACCACTGTCTAGGTCCGATGATGTGGAATAAATGATCACTACTTGTATTAAAAGCATCCTTTATACGTGAAATAGTAAAATCACTAATCGGCCTAGGCAAATCCTCTAAATTGAAAAAAATACATTCAGTAACTTCTTCCGCATCTGGCTGTGGTTGTTGATTGTCGACCACCTTACAAGTGAAAACAAAGTGATGCATATCGTGATTGGGTTCATAATACACGCCAGTCAAGCGCTCTACAGTAACTTCAAGACCAGTTTCTTCAAACACTTCCCTCTTTGCTGTATTCTCTGCAGACTCATTTTGCTCAGATAACCCACCAGGTAGTTCCCAATTGTATTTTCCGTAGTTATGTTTTACTAGAAGAATTCGCCCTTCCGAATTCATAATAACCGCAGCTGCTCCTACTGGCTTTTTTGACATCCACACAAGCCCTCCCGAATGATTTAGTTTGTAAATTAATCCCATATTATAAACGATAATTTTCTTGAATTAGTTTCGTTCTTATTAAAGTAAACTGCCCGTTAGCTTAATGAAATTTCTTATCTAATCGGGAATCGGCTCATGTTTTTGTCCTTTACGGCAATCGGTACAAGTTCTTGTCCTGATTCGAGGGCAAGAATTTGTGCCGATAAAACAAAAAAGCCGCTATTTTAGCGACTTTCTATGGGACCATGTTCTTGTCCCCGAAAAGAAATCCTCCACAACCCGCAAACTTCAACGGATCGCCGTTCCCCTCCTTTGGTGCTGTCAATCAGTGCTTCACTTTTTCCGCCTACGAGGATAACGGTTTAACCGGACATCAAGGATTGGAACAATGCATCCCAGTCATTGACGGTTTTCACATTACCAAATACAACACTTATACGATAACCCTATGTACCTTTTCAAACGTTACCATAGTCCGGAACCTGCAAACCTATATACAAAAATCCGTAACTTACAAGAAATTCCGCAAAAAACTTGCCCTTACTTATGATACGATTCAACGTATCATCTATAGCGCGAATTTTGGTGCGACTAAACGGTAAACCTATTCAAAACCGCCCATCCGATCACCGGATGGGCGGTTCTTACTTCCTACTTCTCCTGCTCCTTGATCACCTGCTCAATCCCGAGCAGAATCAGCTTCAAGCCGAATTCGAACGCCTTGTCGGTACCCATTAGTTCGAACAGCCCGTTCGTGAACATTCTCCGGAACAGTCCCGCATCCGTCTCGCTCATGGAATCCAGAAGGCGAGTCATTTCCTCACCCGGAAGCGCTCCCGCTCCATGGTCCTTAAGAATCGCGGAGACATTGCGCTGGTGCTCATAATCATCCAAAACGAAGTTGAAGACATAATTCATGATCGTAAGAACCGTTTGTATTTTTTGCTCTTGCTCAAGCGGCGTCGATTCCACGCAGAGCAGCATACGGTTGGTGAACCGGATGATGTCCGGTTCGTGGGGCAGCGTCGACATCATGAGCTGCGTGGAGCAAGGATACCGGCTGAGCACGCTTCGGACCGTTACCGCAAGTCCCTTCAACTGCTCCTTCCAGTCCCCCTCGGGGTGGTACTCCTCCAGAATGATTTTCGATACCTGGTTGGCCAGACGCTGGTAGAGATTCTGCTTGCTCTTAAAGTACCAGTATATAGAGGGAGCCTGAATCCCTAGCCTAACGGCCAATCGTCTCATGCTGAATTTCTCGATCCCCTCCTCACCGAGTAACTCCCACGAGGCTTCCAAAATCCTATCCTCCGAAATCTGAGGTTGCTGTTTTTTCATCGTTATCCGCCCTTTTATCTAACAGTGTAAGTTTATTCTTTACAGGTTCATAGGTTCATGATATCATCTAACACTGTAAGGTTCAATCTAACACTGTAAGATTGGACCCAAAATAAATAAAGAAAGTAGTGACCCGCATGGATGCAGAAAACCTCCATTACTTTGAAAAAGCCCCGGTCGCAAAAGCCGTAGCTCACTTCGCTGTACCTATGATGCTAGGCACGTCAATGAGTGTCATCTATTCCATCTTGAATGCCTATTTCCTTGGTACACTTCAAAATACCGCCATGTTAACCGCACTCGCATTAACCTTGCCGTTATTCGCAATTATTATGGCGCTAGGCAACTTGATTGGCATGGGTAGCGGTACATTCATCTCCCGTTTGCTGGGTGAGAAAAAATATGATGGTGCAAAGCAAGTATCTTCATTCGCTTTTTACAGCAGTTTGGTTCTCGGTCTGATTGTGATGGCCGTCGGTCTTCCGTTGATCGATCCCATCGTTTATGGCCTGGGGGCAACGCCTGACTCCTTCGGATTCACGAAGGACTATGTCACGATTATGCTTATCGGTTCACCAATCGTCGTATTATTCTTCACGCTGGAGAATATCGTGCGCTCGGAGGGTGCAGCCATCACATCGATGATCGGTATGATTCTCAGTGTGGTCGTCAATATTATTCTCGATTCGTTCGTCATCTTCGTGTTTCATTGGGATGTGATTGGCGTTGCGTCTGCTACGGTCATTTCCAACTTGGTTGCGAGTGCATTCTACGCCTTCCATATTGGATACAAGAGCCAATTCTTAACCGTCTCCGTAAAATGGTTCAAGGCTTCCAAGGAGATTCTGAGCAATGTATTCAAAATCGGAGTTCCCGTCTTTATTATGAGTATCTTTTTGGGTGCTATGTCGCTCATCTTAAATCGTTTTCTTATTGAATATGGAGATCCGGCCGTAGCGGCTTACGGAATTTCATCACGTTTATTGCAATTTCCTGAGTTTATTCTGATGGGCTTATGCGAGGGAGTCGTGCCGCTCATTGCCTTTTCCTTTACAGCGAATAAATTACGGATGAAGCAAACCATTGGATTTACGATCAAAACGATTGTGGCGTTAGCCATCGTATTCGGTGTCATCGTCTATCTGATTTCCGATCACTTAATCGGTTTATTTACGAATGACCCGCAATTAATTGAAATGGGCAGCTACATTTTGCATGTGACATTCTTATCCTTGTTCATTACTGGAATGACCACGTTGTTTACGGGGATTTTCCAAGCAACAGCGCAAGGAACGGCCGCGTTTATTATGTCCGTTATTCAAGGAGCTACTCTGATTCCTGTGCTCTATATCGCCAATTGGATGAACGGCTTCCACGGGGTGATCTGGTCGCTCGTCATTGCGGATGCCGTCGCATTCCTTGTCGGTGCCATCATGCTGTATGTTTTGCGGAACAAATTGCAGCCGGATTTTGATAGTTTAGTACAGTAGAAGCCAAAATCTAAAACACGCAAGAAGGGCAGGATAAGGGCACCTCCTGCCTTTTTATACACGGTGAAGCCCAAAATTTCACCGTCACTTGTGTAAGGCTCAATGTGTTTGATCTTCAAATATCCTGCCCGTTAGTTTATGAAATTGCTTCGAAACATAGTTAGATACTTATCTAATCGGTAATCGGCACAAGTTCTTGTCCTCCGACACATTCTATAAAACGAGTCTATAAACCAGAAAATACCTGCCCCTCTCCCGGGCAGGTATTAAAGGTGAATCGTATGAATGCTTACCAACATCGATCACTAAATATTAGTCCAGAAGGCTGTAGATCTGAATGCTCTCCACCTTGGCATCCTTGATATGAAACGACATCACATCCACATAATTGGATGGCTCGTAACGGAAGTCATCCTCCTCATTAGGGGCTCCATCACCAAGCAGTTTCCCCTCAGGGTAGGCGTTTTTGAGTGTATCCAGGCTATCTCCTGCTTTAATGTTTCGCACTGTCGCGTACTTAGGATCTGTAATTTCGATATGAAAGATGGAGTCTTGTTTCCCCTCCGGTATACTGATTGTTTTAATCTCCAGACCAGGATACGTATAAACCTTTTCTGTAAAACCGATTAACGTATCCATGTTTGTTCCATCGCCGGCACTGTACGTATGAGATTTCAGGTTATCCGGTTTGCCCAGCATCTGTTCCATCTGATCTTCATTCGCTGTATCCGAAATCGCAATGGTGTGCTCATTATAGACAAAAGCAAGCTCCTTCAGCACTACATTGCCTTCCTTCTCCATCGAACCTTCCTTAATAGCTTCAGCACTTTGTCCTTCCGAATTTTCTGAAGCAGGCGCAGTAGAATTTGATGCTCCTTCGCCTTTGGCCTGTTCGTTCTGCGTCGCCTCTGGCGACTTGGCACCACTAGACTGACAGCCCGTCATTGCTAATGCTACCGTTAGTAAAATACTCAGCAGGGTAACAGCTCCAGCTTTGTTTATCCGTTTCATCATGATCCCTCCATAAATGTGTGATTTGTTCTTATGAAGTGATTATAAAAAAAGCATTTGTTAGTCTCATAACAGAAATGTACCAATCTTGTAACGTTACCTATTTAGGCTTGGGTTTAGATGCAGGTCTACACACGAGGCAAAACAATCGTAACGGTCGTTCCTTCCCCGATCTGACTTTCCATGTCAATATATCCATTAAACCGCTCTACAATCTCTTTGCAAATCGAAAGTCCAAGACCTGAACCGTTCGCTGTGCTTGCATTTTTCGCCCGGTAAAATCGTTCCTGCACTCGCTCCAGCTCATCGCCCGCGATACCGATACCTTGATCACGTATCCGTATAACTACCTCGCTTGGCGTATGTTCCATCTCTACTTTAATCTGTGAGTGATTGCCTGAGTATTTGATAGCGTTGTCCACAAGGTTGGCGATCGCATGGGACATTAACATTGGATTTGTGTTGGCATAAACTCTTGTTGTACCTTCATCATCCGATTCTCCCTGTGCTTTACTAACCATAATCTTGATCCCTTTATCCTTAGCCTTCGCTTCCATATTCATTGCCACTTGCTGAATCAGTTCGTTCATTTCCGTTTTCCGGGCTTCCAGTTCGTTAGAACCAGCCTTGTCGAATCGGGATAGCAACAACAATTCATTAATCAAGCGCGTCAGCCGATCCGATTCCTGAAGCAGATGAGCATAGATTTTTTGCAGCTCCTTGTTCTCGTTCTCCCCTTCAACCAAGTATTGAGAGAAACCACGAATGGCTGCCAATGGTGTTTTTAACTCGTGAGATACGTTGGAGACAAATTGTTTCTGGTACTGAATGTAATCATTTAGCTGACGCCCCATGGAATCCAGCCCATCTGCCAGCATGCCCAGCTCATCCTTCCGGTTAAGATGAACCCTTCGAAACTCTTGTCTAGAGAAACTTTGCACTGCGCCAAGCAGCACCTTAATCGGCTTGGTTGTGTTGCGGGCAATCCACAGACTGGCTAACGTAATCAGCACAATGAATCCGCCTGCACCCGCAAACAAGATATAACGGATTTGATCCATAATCGCATAAAAGTACGAAATGTCGTCCACGAACTCATACACATAAGCATTTTCGTAAAATTGATTCTGAATGGGAGTTGCAAAATAAAGCAGATGATCTTCCGTTACGGTGTAGGCATAACTGCCGCTCAGGGCTTTCTCAATATTTTTGTCAAAAATAAGCGGTTTGCCTTCATTAATGATGATGCCATCCACTGCCAAGCCCAGCAACCGCTTGGAGCTATCATAGATACGTACTTCCTTGCCTGAAGCTTTCAGCTTCTCCAGAGCAAGTCTGACGATTTCTTCTGTCTGCGATTCTCCTGTCGATGATCTATGCTGTGCCAACACCTCACGGAAAGACAACTCGGACAGATCCGCCTTCTCCATCATCTGTTTTTCGATGGTAATGAAGCTGTAGTAATCGATGGCTTTATTCACCGCAAAAATGATGATGCCAAAGGACAGCACGGAGAAAAATAAATAATTCAGCAGTAACCGGGTTGCATACTTCAGGCCTCGCCACCTCCAAGTTGATAGCCAAATCCATAGATCGTCCTGACATACTTCGGTTCGTCCGCGTTATCCTCCAGCTTCTTCCGCAATCGCATGATGGTCATATCCACACTGCGACTGTCTCCCATAAAGTCATATCCCCATCCGATCTGCAGCAGCTCATCCCGGGTAAAGATTTTGTCCGGCCTTTTGAGTAACGTTTCCAGAATTTTAAACTCTTTGGCCGTTAAAGACACGGGTACACCGTTTTTCAGCACCCTTCGGCTTTCCAGATCAAATGTCAGCTCTTCATGAATGATGCGTGTAGATTTCACTTCTGTTCCTTCACTTGATTCCTCATTGCTCTCGTTTCTTCTCAGAATCACCTTGATCCGAGCGAGCAATTCACGATTGTCAAAGGGTTTGGTCATGTAATCTTCCGCCCCTAGCTCTAGTCCCAACACCTTGTCGATTACCTCATTTTTGGCAGAGAGCATGATCACAGGAACGGCACGTTTCCCGGTGATTTCCTTGCACAGGTCATATCCGGAGCAGTCAGGCAGCATCAAGTCAAGCAGCACCAGGTCCGGCCCAAAAGCATCCAGCAGCTGCAGGGCTATTTTTCCGTTTTCAGCCGTTTGAACGACGTAGTTTTCTCTTCTCAGTACGAGCTCAATTAAATCTCTGATTGCGACTTCATCGTCAATGACAAGTATTTTCTTCAATGTGCACCCCTTCTAGCCTTGTTCCCCAGCTTGAATCATCATTTACCCTCATCTTAGCACAGACACTGTAGATTCCTCCACCAACTGGAAGATGAGGTATATTACCCTGAGCCCAACATAACTAGTAATAAACCCGAAGAATGGAGAACAATCCATGGATCTGCTCTGGGTACTCATTGTTGGTGTAGAATTATTGGCTGGTTAAGCGGCAACTTGTTTGGGCGGATCGTACCGAGCGGTGTACTTGGGAACATTATTGCGGGTTGTATCGGTTCCTGGTTAGGAACAGAATTGCTGGGACCAAGGGGGTCGGTTATTAGCGGATTTCATATTATTCCAGCCATCGTTGGCTCGATTATTGCACTGCTCATCTTCTTCGCTCTGGCACGCGGCGGAGCATTTATAAAATGCGGAAACTGTCCTACATAATGCTACTTCATGAGGTTTTAATCGCTTTTCATTTAGATACTCATCTAATCGGTAATCGGACTTTGTTCTTGTCCATTCCGGCAATCGGTACAAGTTCTTGTCATCGCCTTGGGTCCCCGACATCTTAGGCTAGCTTGTACCGATAAAACAAAAAAGCCGCTAAATTAGCGACTTTCAATGGGTCCATCAAACGGGTTTTAAAAAGAATTCAATTATTAAATTTATAGTTCAACCGATGAAGTTCTTGTCTATGTAGGAGGAAATAGTTTAATAACCATTTTTAATTATTTCAACAGCTTTCTCAACATACTCATCCCTACCTTCCATAAGTCCTTCAATCGTTGGATCAAGACGAATATCAGGCTGCACTCCTATTCTTTGCGTTGGTTTTTTATCTGGATAAAATACACCAATTCCACTTATGCCAGTTTTTATATTTCCTGGAAGAGTAATATTGAATACATTGCCATCCGCTCCAGCAGTTGGCCTCCCAAGAACTATTGAATTTTCTGTTTTTCTCAGCAACATCGTTGTAAACTCACCGTTACTAATCGTATGTTCATTGATTAGAATCACAATTTTCCCTTTAAAAACCTCGTCATCTGTCCGTTGAGGCTTCCCTGAGGTAAGAGGTTCAAAATAATATTCACCTGGTACTGCACGATTAGGAAGTGATACTTTGGCAAACTCTTCCTCAGAAGGGATCAGATATTGGGCCAATTTATAGTCAACTGAGCTAGAAGGATAGTTTCTAAGATCAACAATCAGACCTTTAGTGTCCCACCATTTTTTCATGATATTATCAATCTCGCCATCTTCCAACAGACCGGCATTAATATAGTAGATCTCTCCGTTCTCCATTGCTTGTGATTTCGTATAAACAAAGTAATTATTCTCTTCTAGGCTGCTTGTCGCACTTATGTTCATTGTTTTTCCCTGTCGAATGACAGTAACGTCCATATTCTTTTGATGAGTTCGGAATAATGCATTATAGACATGTCCTGACGTGTCTTCTCGTGATTGTGAGATGTATTTTCTTCTATCTTCTAATAATTCATCAATATTATTATCACCTACTTTTAGTACAATGTCTCCGACCTCAAGTCCACATTTGTTATGGACTGTACTTATAACAATCTGATTGTTAATTTCAACAAAGTTTACGGGAAGCCGATACGTTCCAAAATACTCAGTAATGGACTCTCTATTTTTGCCACTCAAATAAACATGAGAATCGTGTACTCTAGTTGTTAGTTCTGCTAATGTCATGAAATAGGAATGATAATCAGATCCATCTATCATTTTAGGAATAAAATCTATAAGCACTTGATCCCAATCCTCTCCTATGACATCTTTATAAGGAAAATAGTATTCGATAATATTCCAATAGCGGAATAAGCCAAGCAACCTGTAGCCCGTGTCATCAAATTTCATATTAGTATAAGCGTTTTCATTATGCATAATCCCTAAGGGTGATTCATCATTAAAGCTAACGTATGCATTTTTTCGTTCTGAAATGTTAGAATCTAAAATTTTTGATAATTCAAGACTCAGATCTGTTCCAAGATATTCCTCATCCTTGGACCAATCTGTGGTTGGACTGATTTGTATGGAATCATCGGAAAACTGGTATTGCTGTTCAAGATCCCCGGAAATGCTCTCATTACCTAGCGTATGAACCCAATCATAGAGAATTGAATTCACATCCGAGTTTTCTTCTAAAATAGAAGGCATCACACGAAATAGCTCATAGTCCCAATTTATATCCCCAGATACAACCTTTGGATGGTAATATTTCACCACTCCCCATACCTTACTGAGCTTAGCAAAATCCTCGATCTTCTGTTCAGAAAGGCTGGAAAATTTCATTCCACTTCCTTGGTCATACTCCTGCTTCTGCTTCTGCTCCTGCTCTTTCACTTGCTCAAGCTGATGAGTCTCCTGTGATGCAAAACATCCTGCACTAATGAGGACAAACAATACACTGATGATAAATACAAAGAACATCCGGTTTCTTCTTTTTTTTAGTCTCACCGTTTTCCACCTTTCAGCTCAATAATTTATCTTTTTCTTGTAAATCTTTTAGAATACATTCTCACTTTTCACTCTGTAACCGTTCGTCTACTCCTTTTTATTTCATATTTTACACCAAATAAAGGAATATGAAAAATCTTCCTGATACTACAACAAAAGCAGCTGATCACCTAGATCAGCTGCTTTCTTATTTTGATCGTGCTTTCGTTTCCCGTTACTTTAATGGAAAATTCAATTTGCCTTCACTGCTTTGTCTGAGATTCCGTTTTTCGGATAACTTTGCTTCCAACGAAGGTCAATCGTCAATTCCATTAATAACTATGTCATTTCACATAACTGAACAAATTTCAAAGAATAAGAGATCCTCTGACTGCCGCTACAGAAGGAGAATCCCTATTAAAGTAACGTGCCCTTTAGGCCGCTGGGTCAACCGCACACTAAGCTGGAACGTAGGTCAACCTTATCACCTTCTCGCCAATTCGATCGCTTGCCACGAGGCGCAGCGGCGGCCGCGGACCGGCGAAGAACGGCTTGCCGTGACCCAGCACGACTGGATGGAGATAGAGTCGATACTCATCAACGAGACCAAGCTCCGTTAGACTGTGGGCCAACTCCGGTCCGGCAACTTCAATCTTTCCTTCATGCTGAGCCTTCAGCCCACGTATGGCCGCTGCGAGGTCGCCCTCGATCAGATAAGCGTTTGGACCGACGGACTTTAACGTCCTCGACACCACCCACTTCGGTTTGCTTTGCCACGCCGCTGCGTATTCCCGTTCCGGCGCATCCCATTCTAAATGGTCTCCGTCCCAATACCGCATGGTCTCGTACATACGGCGCCCGTACAGGATGCCTGCGAGGCCGCGCACGTCGTCGATGAAATGACGGAATAGCACGGGGTCGGGCTGAAATGCCGTGTGGTCGTGGTCAACGAATCCGTCCAGAGACTGGTTCAATGCGAAAACGATCTTTGCCATGTAACTGACTCTCCTCCCTGGTTTTCTCGCACATTCATCATCAAGATTGCACGTTCCATATGCAGCCTTCTTTATGTCTAGATTTTATCATCCAACAGTATGTCCGGCAAGGCACCGCCCATTTGTAATACAATTTGTTTTGATTCGTTGACTTCATCCATTTAATATTCTCCTCAACAATAAACTGTTATAGCTAGTATATTGTTAATCTAGATTCTTTTCCATACGATACCACTTGTAAGTCCAGTGGATTTCCATACCTCCCTTACGTACTTAAATTGTTCACAAGTTCAATATCAGATAAAATCTCGATAAAAGTTGAAGGTTGACCCCGGTTCGAGCTTGAGCTTTACCAAAACTAACTTTAACTCCATACAAATTACAGCTGCAGGGGCCACAGCCGACACCGGCGACAGGCGAGATCTGTATCACCTCACGCTATCGGATAAGTTATTAAAACCATAACATGCTCAAGCGACACCCAAAGGGTGCCATTTTCTTTTTAATGTCCTTTTGTATCGCCTATTACATAATTACGTACGTATATTTTGTTCTCGTAAAGACCTTACCTTGGAAATGGACTGCATCTCTTATCCTTTGTACAGTGAAATATGACAGGAGATGGTAGTTCGTCTATGGGGGAAAATCTAATTTCATCAACTTCTCCTTCTTCATTAAAAATTGTAAAACTTGTACCGATAAAACAAAAAAGCCGCTATTATAGCGACTTTCTATGGGACCCTGTTCTTGTCCCTCGACACCGTTAGCTTAATTATTTGGGAGTGCTATGAGCTATGGCATATGCGGTAAAGTTTTCCCCGATCAGCAAGCCGTTTTAATGCCCTTCGACTTAAACGTCAGACAATTAGATAAACACCAGCTGCTTATTTCATGTCCTGCCAGCTTTTAAAATCGTGAACGGCAAAGCCGGCATAGCTTGCGTAGCGAGCCAATTGATTATGGGCAGATTGAAGCTCCTTTTCCATCACTTCATTGCTCATGGAAAAGAATGAGACCCGCGGACCCTCTGTGCTTTTGACCGTTTCTACAGCAACAACAACTTTCTTCTTCAGAGTGGATGCTTCTCTCAGCATGGCCTGCGCATTTTCCACAATTCCATTGCTGCCTAATGCATGATTCCGATAATTCATTATGACGAGGCAATCGAACTTCTCGAGCAGCCATGCGCTCATACTGTAATCCTTCCCCGGAACATTAATCGTATTCAGCCAATACGGAACATCGATAGCAATTTTCAAGCCGCTCCCTCTGGTTTCTTTCTCGATCAGTCTCAAATTGTCCATCCAGCTTTCAATAATCGCCTTGTTGTCCTTTTTCCATTCGCTTAGCGCATAAGGTTCAATATCGAAATGCAGTCCTGTAAAGCTTGCCTCCGGGCCAACAAAGGAATTGTAGGTTTTAACCCACGTGATGAATTTTCGAATATCCTCCTGCTTAGACTTATAGACCCATTCGGGGCGCCCCTCAAGGGCTTCCACTTGAATTCCTTCGCTTTTGGCTTTTCGTATAAAACCTTCATATATCGCTGGATCGATATCTCTATTCACCTGAAGGTAAACAGATGTCACACCCTTCATTTTTGCAAAGCTTATAATTTTCTCTTGATCCTGTTTGATGATCTGACTGTCCCATATCCATGTTCCTTTCGGAACATTGGCCACGGAGGTCATAATGCTCACCAGATTGCGCGTGGGCTGCCACTCCACATTAGCATGCAGGGCTTCACTTATAAAACGCAACGGAACCATCGTGCGGCCGTTTTTGAGCACTGCCGACCCTTCAAAGTCTACTCTTTTACCGTTCACCAGTGCATGATGATCGCCAATCACCAAAATAACAGTGTCACGGTTAAGCGAGATCGTGATTTGTTTTAATTTTGAGTCCCATTTCGTAGCAGCTCCAAGCTTGTCGGATATAAAAGCAAGTGGAACCATCGTAAGGTTGGATCTCTGATCGACATATGGGTGCTCATCCGGGAATTGCACATCACGCCCATCCACGGATACTTGGACTTCAGAAGCGTAAATAGCGGGGGTAAACGCAGCTAAACTTAGCATGATAGCTAACGTGCATACTAGCAATTTTCTCATGGGTGATTTCCTATCTTTTTGAATTTGTTCTTTTTCTTACTGTGCACGCATTGTCACATAATGAGATTATAAGGTATGTAATAATTGGTAACAAGATCAACAGGCTCGATCGATTTGCAGAATTTGAAATAAAGGATGGCTTATACATAAATCTCGTTTATCGTAATTGATAATATCATTTTTTCCGGACCCAAAAGCGTAAGCCCGCGCCCATTACCAACGAAATACTTGTGATTGGCGACACGGTTACTGGGTAGACGGATCAGCTTGGGACACATCGGCACATGTTCTTGTCCTTTTCTTTTTTAGTAATGAAAAAATCCCTTCATTCGTTAGGCAAGATTAAGTCCATCTTAACAGATGTCTTTTTTCTCTTGTCTACTGAAAGGGGATTTTTCCCAAAAAAGTGATCAAAGTCCGGCAAATTGTATATATTGGGCTCCACTGCTTAATCATATCCGGTTTCGATAATTTTTTTTGAAAATGTCTGAGACAGCTCAAAAAACAAAAAGCTTCGTCAAAAGCCGAAGCCTTTTGACGGAAACTCACCGTGTCTAAGGCAAATACGTTCCTTGAGCAGCTACGCAGGTCATTTGCCCATGCGGAAAAAGTATCGGCGTAAGTTCGGAAACATCATCGGGATATACTCGATATAGACAGACGACCATACCTCGACATTAATAAGCCTGACTCTACTGTATCCGAAAAAGAAGAAATGCCAAAACCGTTTTATCGTTGGTCAGGCAGACGTAATGCATATGCTGAAGTTTGCGCTTGATCTAAAAATTCCTCAGCTTGGGTCAATTGCTGCCGGGCCCTCTCCAAAGCTTGTGAATTTGTTGCCGCATTAGATTCACTTATCGAGCTTATCGCCTGATTTAAAGCAGTTTGTGCCTCAGAAGCAGCGTTAGATGCATGCTGCTCCAGCGTATTACCGCTGGAATTAAGTGTACCTTCTGCCGGTTCTCTTGTAGTTTCGGTGCCTAGATCAATTTTGTTTTTATTGGGCACAGTGAGTACTCCTCCCTTGAGCAAGATCTTTCAGTTAAGTTAAACAGAATTAAGTATGAGGTTAAGAATTTGTTTATATTCCTGTGAACGGTATGGGAATATACGGATCTTACATCTCTGGCAATCCATTTTAGTATAAGATCCGATTCGTTGGAAAATCTAACGTTGATGAAAAGGGAGGTGATCATTTCTGAATGAAAAATCCAACGCTAGCACCGCACGAATCGATGGAACTGCATGAAGCGTTAAACTTTAAAACGCTCTGCCTCGCTAAGTCAAAACTTATGCAAGGCCTGGTCTTTGATCAAGAGCTAAAGGACTTAATGCAGAAAGACGTAATCCAATCCATACAACAGCTCGCCGAGCTGCAAGCAATCTACGCAAGAGCTCCTTTCCAAGCGCCTGTTCCGAATAGTCCGACACCTATAACACATTAAGGGGAATTCAAATGAATACCGATTATTTAGATCCGATTAATTCATTAAATATGCCGGAAATGGCAGATATGACGTTTGCCATGGACTTCCTTCTTCGTGCCAAGGAGGGTGTGCGTAATTTGTCCATCGCCCTGACGGAAACGGCTTCACCGGATGTAAGAGCCCTGCTGCACAATCATCTTAAGCAGGGTATTGCAATGCACCAAGAAATCACGGAGCTCATGATTCGCAAAAAATGGTTCCATCCTTACGAGCTGAACGAACAGTACCAACTCGACCAGCTTTCGGCAAACAATACGGTGATGATCGGGCAGATGGATTTGTTCCCGGATGATACGTCGCGTAAAGGGATGTTTGATCGGACCCCAGATGAACATATTGGAGGACACAAAGCATGAAGGCGGTAACGTATCAAGGGATTAAAAATGTCGTGGTCAAAGAGGTGCCGGATCCGAAGATTGAAAAACCGGACGATATGATCGTAAGAGTCACCAGTTCCGCCATTTGCGGTTCGGACCTTCACCTGATTCACGGAATGATCCCTAACCTTCAGGAAAACTATGTCATCGGGCATGAACCGATGGGGATTGTAGAAGAAGTAGGTCCTGGAGTGACCAAGGTAAAGAAAGGCGACCGGGTGATCATCCCTTTCAACATCGCATGCGGAGAATGCTTTTATTGTAAGAATCAGCTGGAAAGCCAATGCGACAATTCAAACGAACACGGGGATATGGGCGCCTATTTCGGTTACTCCGGAACGACCGGTGGTTACCCTGGTGGGCAAGCTGAGTACTTACGAGTTCCGTTTGCTAATTTCACCCACTTCAAGATTCCTGAAAACTGCGAGCAACCGGACGAAAAGCTAAGCTTGATCGCCGATGCCATGACGACGGCATTCTGGAGCGTAGATAACGCCGGCGTCAAGAATGGAGATACGGTCATCGTGCTCGGCTGCGGTCCGGTCGGACTTCTGGCCCAGAAATTCTGCTGGCTAAAGGGAGCAAAGAGGGTCATCGCCGTTGACTATGTCGATTACCGCTTACAGCATGCAAAGCGAACGAACCATGTGGAAATCGTGAACTTCGAACAGGATAAGAATATCGGCAACAATCTCAAGGAAATGACCAAAGGCGGCGCCGATGTCGTCATTGATGCGGTAGGCATGGACGGCAAGATGAGCGATCTCGAATTTCTAGCCAGCGGTTTGAAACTGCAAGGCGGCACCATGAGCGCATTTATCATTGCGTCACAGGCTGTCCGCAAAGGCGGGACCATCCAAGTCACTGGTGTATACGGCGGACGCTATAACGGATTCCCGCTCGGCGACATCATGCAGCGAAACGTGAATATCCGCTCCGGACAAGCTCCGGTCATTCACTACATGCCGTACATGTATGATCTGGTTACTTCTGGAAAAGTGGATCCAGGAGACATTGTTACGCACGTCATTCCGCTCAGCGAAGCAAAACGGGGCTATGAAGTGTTCGATACCAAAACGGACGATTGCATTAAAGTCATCTTAAAGCCTTAAATTATGGATAGATACGCGGGAGGACAATCCGAATGAATTCCAATTATGCTTTGCATGAGATGCTTGAGGTACATGAAATAGCTGCGTTCAAGACGGTTTGCATGACCAAATCCAAGACCATGCAAGCTCTGGTAACCGACCCTGAGCTCATGCAAATTTTGCAACAAGACGTACAACTATCACAACAGCAGCTTCAGGAACTCGGTGGAGTGCTGTCTAAAGCGACCCTATAGGAGATAAAACATGAACCCAATATTAGAACACATGACAGGGCTTCATATGCTGACCGATGACGTGATCGCAATGGATTTTTTGATGAATGCCAAGAGCGGAGTCAGGAACTACGCCATGGCCGTGACCGAATGTGCCACCCCTGAAATCAAGCAGATTTTGATGAAACAGCTCGAAGAAGCCATAGAGTCCCATGAAAAGATAACAAACTACATGATGCAGAGGGGCCTATACCATCCCTACCATATTCCTGAGCAAATTCAGCTTGATCTGAAAAACATTCAGACCGCCATGAACATTCTGTCCTGACACCGTATTTCGTCCAGGCAAAATGCATAAAACCACAATGGTTCACGGCCCTTTCCGCAAAACTGCGGAGGGGCTTTTGCTTCTAGGAAGCAACATTTTCCCGCCAAGTACACCATCGTCATCCGACCTCAAAAAGCCCTTTAATATTTGCTGCGCAAGCGTTTTTCGGGGTCAGGTGCCCAGTTGCGGGAATATATCATAATTTCAACTGACAAAAAAGGCAGCCCCCTGATGAGGGATAGCTACCTTGTTTATGATTATTATGAAAAGGTAGGAGCAGGGAATTCATCAATTCTCATACGAAGTAAACTATATGGTTTTTCCCGCAGGTCTCTCCCATAATGAAATCTCGCCTGCCGATGTAATTGATTCACAATGACGTATAAGTATTGATCGGGTCCAATCGAAAAAGTATCCGGCCATAAAATTCTCGGGTCATGCGCGATGGTTTCCATTGCGCCATTCGGCAATATCTTCCGGATACTGTTGTTTTCATAGTCTCCCGCATAAACAGTTCCTTTTGCGCCGGTGATCATTCCATCAGACGCACCTTTTTCTCCCCAATACTGCACATATTGGGATAAATTCATGTCCTGTATTCTTCTGTCTCTAAGGGCTTCTGTTGAGATGGAGAACAGTTGACGGCTGGTTAGCGGAGCATAAAATAAAACCTTTCCATCAGGAGAAATCGCTAAACTATCGGAAGCCAATCTAAATGGGAAAGTCGAGCCGTCCGGGTTTCGATTCATCAAAATTTCACCTTCTACTTTCGGTAAAAAATAGGGATCAGGTGAAGTTGATTCTGCCCCATTTAATCGTCTAAACGCGTTCCCATTGTCTAAATCGACGACGATAACAGCCCCTGGCCCTCTGGAAGAAGAATCCGTTATATATGCATATCCCGCGCTTCCAACCCGAAAATCCAAACGGACATCATTCAGATAAGTGGTTGGCAAGACAACATCTTCTGTAAAGGTATATACTCTCCTTATTGTATTCGTGCTTAAATCAACAGCAACTAATTTTGCTCCCCCTTGAATAGGTTCAGAAAAATTTGGTGCCCCTGTATCTAGTACCCAAAGCGTTCCTCTTCCATCGGCAACGATACTTTGGACACTGACGAAAGACATTGTGATATTACCAGTACTAACCATATTGTTTTCTAAACTGGGATAAGGCTGCAATTCACCCTCAACAATTTCCGCCACAGTAAATGGAACGTCGTCTCCCCATTTCGGAAAACAAACAAAAATACGACCGGTTTCGGAAACGCTGACACCTGTAGGCATTGCCCCATAAAAAGCATGGACCAGTTCAAACTGCCCAAAATATTTTTCCATAGGTAACATAGGTTGCATAATATCCTCCTCATCAAATCCGAACGGATATCAACTATATATGATGAAATTTTTTTGTAGTGCCTGGTTCTTGATAAATTTTCTATCTTATCATTAACGAGGAACAATTGTATCGTTTGGACCGCCAGTAAGGTAATGATCGTCGATAAGGATACCATCAACACATCTGGATATTTGACTATCCTGCCTATTAGTTGAACAAAAGTTGCTTATGGTACGGAAGCACAAAAAAGCGCATTCTCATTGTAATAGAGAATACGCTTGAACATGATGTCGGCTGATCGTTACTCTTTAAAGGATTCGTGTGCAATTTCAGCAGCGATATATTGTCTCATCCAGTCGCACACCTCCCATAAATTCGCCACAGGTTCATTGCTGAAATGCATTGTGTTCAAATAATTTGGCGGGCCGAAATCGGTCGTAACCGACAAGCACTCTGCTCCCTCTTTACTACGATGTTGATAAATCTCGCGCCACCAACGGGTATGAGTTAAGAGTTCCTGCTGGTATTCGGGAGCTGCGGGATGCGGAACTTGCGGTCCTTGAGCATAGCCGACACGGGCATGAATTTGGACGGATCTCGAGATCGTGAGCTTTACGCTGTTGATCCTGCGGGCCGGGAAGGCCAGCTTCAACCCCATCGTATCCCGCCCCAGCGATCGGCTTGAAGCTTTCTTCCCAACTGCCGGTCATGCCCCACAAAGCCTTATATATCGCTACTTTCATTAGATCTTGGCCTCATAAAGCACAGGCCAGGCTTCACCTGCGAATAGCTCTCCATCTTTACCTGCCATCATTTGCGCATTAAAATGGCCATCTCCTCTTGGATTGTAGGTGTATCTCGTCTCCCCCGTCATCAAATGCACAGCCATCGAGCGTCGAGCGCCTTCGGTTATGTTAGGGCCGCTGCCGTGAATGGTCAGTGCGTGGTGGAAGCTTACCTGACCGGCTTTCATCACCATCGGAACTGTAGTGAAGCTTTCATTTTCCGGAATATCCATCGTTTCCTGCTGCTTCTCCATGTTTTGCTCGAAGAAATCACTCACGTTCAGAAGCCCCCATTTATGACTTCGCGGCACCATTTGCATACACCCATTGGACAAGTCCACATCGGTAAATGCCACCCACGCAGTAATGAGCGACGGCTCCTTACAGCATTGCCAATACGAATAATCTTGGTGCCAGCCCACATTAGCCGTTTCCTTACCATTACCTCTGCCCGGTTTATAAAGCAGTTGGTCGTGAAACAGCCGAATCGCATCGGCATGCATCAGTTTGGCGGCAATGGCTCCGATGGTAGGGTCGGTCGCAACCTGACGAAGCGTCCTATCGGACCAATGAGAGTTATCCGTTTTTCGCAATGCTTTCGGGTTATTCTGACCTTCCAACCAATTGCATACCGGTTCTCTCCCCGTCTCGTATTCACCTTTGTACATCTTGTCTTGATGTTCCTTAATCTGAGCAAGCTCTTCCGCCGAGAAGATGACCGGAGACATCCAATAACCATTCTCGTCAAAAAAAGCAACATCCCGCTCCGATGGAAGACAATTCACACGTACATCATGATGATTTACCATCTGTCAACACCTCATCCTAACTTTTTTTGAATCTGCTGTAATTATACTTGTGATACTGCGGGATGTATTTTTAAATAATTGCTTTAAATTTAAACATTTTCACCAATTAAACTCTTTTCTGCGTCTTGCACTGCGCAGGATGGACCGGTCAACGAGAGGTATTGTGATTCCGAAACTCGAGGGGGGATTTTCCACTGTGCCGCTTAAAGAATATGCTGAACGAATGGATCGATGTGAAATGCAGCTTCACGGCGATGGAACTTACCGATTCACCGGTTTCAAGCAGCAAGTGCTTCGCCTTGTCCAAACAGAGTGAACGAATATACTCCCCGATGGTTACCCCCAAATGCTCTTTAAATTCCCGGGCCAGATGGGAACGACTGATATGGAACTGATGCGCAAGGTCATTGATTGTAAGGTCGGCACGAATTTCGGCATGCAAGAAATTTAAAATTTCGATAATGTCCGAAGGCAGTTTTTTCGCTCCATGATTTCTTTCTTGCGATGAGGCCTTATAGATTCGTGCTATGGAGACAAGCAATTGGATAAACAATCCTTGTACCATCGGTTTACTTAAAAAGATTTTCATGCGCAGTTCTTCAAAAATGTTATCGAAAATGCTTTTTATGAGACCATTTTCGTCCTTCTCCACCCGATTAAAACCGATTTTGTAATATTCCACTTCCAAGCTTCTCATCTGCTCGAGATTAAAGCCAAGGTAATACAACCTAAACGGCAAGTCTCCAGCGGCAGCTCCTTGATGACTTTCGCCTGGTTTCGTTATAAAAAGATCTCCCTGACTAACCGTGTAGTAAGATCCGTCTATCGTAAACCACCCTTGCCCACTTTCCACATAACACAGTTCAAAATGTTCATGATGGTGACCGGGCACATGCCATGTTTCGTATAAAACGACGCCAATATAAGATAAATTTTCAAATTCGGTCTCGTAAGGAAGCTCGAAACGAATTTCTTTGTCTGATTCAAGCAAACGTGAATCCTTTGGTGTGTTATATTTGGCGGAACGTTTCTTCTCCATCTGGCCACCTCCCTTCTTCAAGAATATACTTAAGATTCAAGTACAACAAGGGTTATCAAGACTCCAAAGCGAATGGTCGTCACACCTTGAGCCCGGTAACACTACCCCATCGAGAAGAGTCATAGGCGATTATCGCAGGCCGATTCCATCCATCAGACTTCTTATTTGCCCTGTCTTCTCTCCACATCCTTGGCATTAATCATACCCCCTAACCAGTTTCTCCTGCGCGGCAGCCACTTTGCAGGACCATTCCAACTGGTCGTCCGTAGGCTTCCGGGCTCCGGGCGATGGGATCACTGGGAGAATCGCCGCTGATCCGAAACATTTCATGCACTTCCTCCAACTTATTTGGGGTGGCTTAAACTGATTGTTCCCAGCAGCTCTGTGATAATGTGCGACAACGATATCAAAAAACACGTATAATACAAAATCATGGTTAGAATAACAAGCTGATTAGATATTTATCATATCGGTAATCGGACCAAGTTCATGTCCATTACGGTAATAGGTACAAGTTCTTGTCCTCGACTCGGGACAAGAACTTGTACCTATAAAACAAAGAAAGTCGCTAAATAAGCGACTTTCATTGGGACCTTGTTCTTGTCTCTCGCCAGAACTTGATAACATTCTCCCACCCATACAATACTTGAGAGAGATCTCGAATGGTAACAATTAACCCCCGTCTGGCATTTCATGTTGAACGTCCTCTTTTGTCGGTGGAAACAATGAAGCTTTAGGCGGAGTTTCAATACTTTCGACAGCGTTTACGTTCAGGAGTCAAAACGATCGAGTTTCCAAAAAACCTAGGTACCTTTAGTGGGATTCCGTCTATACCCGCTTAGGATTCTCCGAATCGCTTAGCGGCTCGTTCCCGGGCCCGAGCGATCTCGACCTCTCGATTGCGGGGTTCGGCTTGAGTCACCAGAGAATCCAGAAGCTGCCGTGCAACGGCGGTAAACTCTTGCACCGCTTGGTTAAACGCCGCTTCGTTCGCTTTGGAAGGACGGTTAAACCCCGAGAGCTTCCTTGCGAATTGCAGCGCTGCAGCCTGAATTTCTTCATCCGTCGCAGGCGGGTCGAAATTGAATAAGGTCTTGATATTTCGGCACATGGCATTTTAAACCCCTTTCTTGAAATGAACGCACTTTGTTGTATCCAGCATAACATAGTTTGTTCATTCAAGTAGTTCTTCAACCTCTCATCCCTCCGTTTAAGAAGTTCTATTCTGTATCGTCGAAAAAGCACACCCCGGGCGCGTTGCCGCGCTAATCGGAATGTGCTTAAATCAATTGTTCCCGCTTCTACTGCTGCTGCCCCTCGATTAATTGAAGAACGCGATACAAGAACATCGCCGCTTCAGCCCTGCTGGTCGTACTCTTCGGCTTCATGTAGCCGTTAGAGCCCGTAACCAGCCCATACTCGAACATCGTTGCCACGCTGTCCGCAGCATATGGCGCAATCTGGCTCGCATCACGGAAGCCCTCAAGCGTTGAACCGGATGCGGACGGCTTTATTGCCCCCGTCGTTTGCAGCGCTCGGGTCAGCATAACCATAGCATCCTGGCGGCTGATTGAATCACGAGGAGCGAAGTTAACTTCGTTCACTCCCGAAGCGATTCCCAATTGCTTGGCGATGGAGACCGCATCATAGTAATAATCATTCGGTTTCACATCGGCGAACGTCGAGGCGATTTCGGCACGCAGGTCAAGCATGTTCACCAGCATCAAGATAAAATCAGCTCGCGTTACCTGATTTGCGGGGCTGAACTTGCCTTTTTCGATCGAGGTGCCTTTGACGATGCCTCTTTCCGCCAGCTTCTCGATCGCCTCGCGCGCCCATTCATGCTTGCCAAGGTCGCTAAATGCAGCCGGATTCTTGCCGCCGATAGCATAGACGCCGACATGGTCGATGGAGAATCGCAGCATATTCTTGTCTTTGTCATAAGACGCGCCATTAATTGCCGCCGCGCTGTCGCCCATCAACTCGAAAGCTTGCAGATCAACAGCTTGCTCTCCTGCTTGAAGCGAATACGGAATGGCAATCGAAATCGATGCCTTCGTATTTTTCCAAGACAGAGCTTCACTGTTGAGTTGCAATGCAACTTCTACGATTGGCCTGTTGCCGATCAGCCCGGCCGCTTCGTTACTGCGATACTCGCCCGCATAATCGCTTACGATTACGAGCAGCTTTCCAGCATTCTCATTGACTCCTGCCAGCATGTCACCAGTCAAAACAAGCTGAGCGTACGGCGTGGAGATATGCAGAATCAGATTAGGCTGGTTCGTCAGATTAGCCGCCGGAAGCTCCAAAGCATAGCTCCCAGCCGCGTTCGACGGCTTCAATTCAACATGAACATGTTTATTGCCTTTGCTGTCGGCCACTGCCCTCTGAATGGCGGCCTTCAGATCCGACGCCCCGACCGCAGCGGCAGCCTGCTGGCCGTTCATCGTTGGGACAAGCACGGCTTTGACTGAACCGTCCGCTTGCAAGGTATACGGATTCTGCGCCTGACCGCCTCCGCCGCTGCCTCCACTGCTGCCTCCGCCGCTGCCTCCACTGCTGCCACCACCATTGCTTCCACCGCCGCCTCCATTGCCTCCACCACTCGTAGGCGCCTTGCGGTATTCGAAGGTTACCAGCTCGGGAATCGTCATGTCATCCGTTTCAAGCTCGACCGCATACTTCCCTTGCTCTTCTCCGGTCAACGTAAAGGCGATGCGGAAGCTTCCGTCATCCTCAGTGCCCGTCTGACCGGTATATTGAATGTTGCCTTTTGGGTCAAGCACTTTCACATACAAATGTTCTTTCTTGCCAATCATGACCAGACCGTCAATCGTGACTTTCTTCGTGGAAGCGTCCACAGCGGCTTGTATGCCGTCCAACGTCTTTAGTTCTTGCTGCGGAGCAAGATCGTACACGCCGAATTCATAGAAGGAATAACCGTAAAACGTTGCCCGATTCAATCCCTCGAACTTGATGTATCTTGCCGTCGTTGCCGGGAAAACCAGGGTGTTCTTGCCGTCGGCAGCTTTAACTACGCCATTGTTGCCGACCTTCAAGGGCTCCCACGTTTGCTTATCATCCGAGACGCTCAGACGGTATTGGTCCGCGCGCGCATATTCCCAATCGATGCGGATCGTATCGAAGGTTTGCTGGCTGTCCAGATCAACCTGGAACCAAGCCGTATCGCGGACTTCGCTTGCCCAACGCGTGGCCGGTGCGCCGTCGAGCGCCTTCGCAGGCTCCAGACCTGCGGCTTCCGTTGAGGATGCCTCTGCTTCTTTATCTTGTGCGATGCTGCCAGCCTCGAAATACACGCCTTCCTTCAGCGCTGTATAAGCGCCTTCCGTTACAAACTCAAGGCCTTTAGCTTCTTCCAGCTTCGCATAGAATGCCAGCAAATAGTCCCTGGCTTGCTCAGGGTCGCTCTCTTGCGTACGCTCCATCATGATCAAGGCGTTGCGCATAGCGCGAACCGTATCGGCATTGCTAAGCTGCTTGTTGTCCGCGTACTTATCAACAAGAGCCAATAGGCCTTCAGCGCCCAAACGAGCTTCTATTACGAATTTAACCGTCTTGGATTTGGCAGCCGCCACCGTCAGCTCCAGCACATGTTTGCCCGGCTTACCCGTCAGATCTACAACAGTTCCTTCCGTATAAGGCTTGCCGTCATACTTGGCCGTAACTTTAACGATCCCGCTCCCGTCGTCTCCCGGAATGGTCCAGGTGAATGCGGCCTGTGTCGTATCAGGCACGATCGTATGCTCCGAGATCGGCTGCCCGTTCATGAGCGCTACAACATCAGGCGGAGCAGCGTCTTGCTTCTGATAAGTGCCTTTAGAGAATTGGTATAGCCAATCGTAAAGCACTCGGGTAGCAGGGTCTGTGCTTTTCGCCGCGTTGTATACAGCGTTGTTGCCTTGATAGTAAGCTTTATATCCATGCTGCATCAGACCGGTATCCACGCCGCTGTTCAAGTACTCGATGAACCGCTCGCGGAAGACGGCGTCGTTGATCATCCGGTCGTCGAATTCCAGCTCCAGCGACATGCCGTACCGCTTCGCCATATCCGCTGTATCCTCCAGACGCGAAGGGTCCAGTTTCTCGAAGAAATAGTTCGGCTGCAGAGATACGGCATCAATGCCGACATCCTTCCACATGAATGCCTTATAGGCCATAAAATGAGGAATCCAGAACAGCTTCAGGCCTGCGTTATGAACGATGTCGCTCGCTCTCTTGACCATCTCCGGCCCGGTCGCATGCGTGCTGATTTGTTCCTCCAGCCAATACATGCCGACGAGCTCCAGGTTCGAGTAGCCCGCAGCCGTCCATCTGGCTTGCACTTCATCGACCCACCACTGAATCGCTTTGGACCTGTTATCCAGCGATGCGGCATCGCCGACCGCACCTACATCGAAGTTCAGATCCTCGCCGTCAATGCTGCCGAAGTCGGACTGATACTCGCCCGGTTCTGGAATCATCAGAACAACCTTCGTCTTATGGTCGGGCTCGCCAAGCTTCACGCCTGCATCGACCGTCGCCTCGTTCAACGCGCTCATATCGCCGCCAGCGTTAAACGTTTTATCCAAATACCATTCCCATTCCTGTTTTCTGGCTTTGCCGGCCGCTTCTGCCGCTCCGAAGCCTCTGCCGTTATCCGACGTCAAGCCCAGATACAGTACGCCGTCGAACAGCCAATCGACAGGCTCTCCCTGCTCGTTCACATAACTGATATTAGGGATAGCCCGTTCCTTCGTCCAATTTCCTGTGCCGTCCGCGTAGTGTCCGTTATACAGCAAGCCCAGGTTTTGAATCCCGCCAGTTGCATCTCCAGGCTGCAGGAGGGCGTACGGCTCAGGCTGTACCGGCTGTGCTCCGGCGATCAAGCCATCCGCACCGGTAATCGTCACCTCGTCGATCATGCTCCATGCCCTCGGATGCATGGAGAACACCACTTTCACATACCGAGCATATACGAGTCCTTCGGTATAATCGCCACGCTTGACAGTTCCAGTTTCAGGGCTGCCATCCCATGCAAATGTCTCGATGTTGGTCTGGTCGCCCCATAACAACTGAGTTGCATTATGAGACAATACGCCCCAGCTCACCCCATCGTCCGACGCGTAGAACGAAACGGTGAGCGGCACAAGCGTTTCGTTGTTCGGCCAATCGTGCAGGAAACGCGCGCTCACCTCCTGAACCGTCTTTTGCTCGCCTAGATCAAATACAACCGAACGGGATTTCTTGTTGCGGTGGCCCACCCAGTTGCCGCTGTCACGCGAGGGGTCGGCGGCATTGCCGTCCGTCAGCTTCGTCCCGTCATCCGGGAAAACGCCCTCCGGCTGTTCCGACCACGTGTACGTTTTCCCTTGGGCCAGATTATAAAAGCCGGCGCTTTCTCCGCCCGCCTCCTCCGCATACACGGAGGAGATTAACGATAACAGCATGACCGGGACAAGCAGCATAGCAGTCAAACTTCGTCTAGTTTTCACCTAATCTCACGCTCTCTTTCTATGCATAATTAGTTCTGCTCCTGTTCCTTCAACTCCCCAAGCGCATCAAGCATATTCAGAATAACGGTCACGGCTTCAGCTCTCGTCGCCGAGACGGCCGGCGCGAAACGGTTGTCCCCGCGACCGTTCATCACTCTCGCCTCCTGGGCTGCTGCCACGTACGGCTTCGCCCAAGCCGGGATTTGATCCGCGTCCGCGTAAGAGAGCCCATGCCCTTCCGCAGTCTTCAGACCCAAGCCGCGAACAATCATTGCTGCCAGTTCTGCTCGACGAATCGAAACCTTCGGTCGGAATGTTCCATCCGCATAGCCGCTGATCAGGCCGGATTCCAAGGCTTGCGCAATATAAGGCTTCGCCCAGGTTTGAATCGAACCTGCGTCCGCGAAGTCCAGCGAACTGTTCGCACCCCGCAGCTTCAACGCTTTGACCAGCATGACGACGAATTCGTCTCTGCTGACCGTCTTATTCGGCTTGAACGTCTTGTCGGTGTAGCCCGTTACGAATCCAAGCTCAACCGCCCGTTTGATGGACGCTTCTGCCCAATGGCTCGCAATATCGTTCAGCCGAACCGTTGTCGATCCGCCGGACTCCCCGCCATTGCCGTTGCCGTTCTCATTGCCGCTGCCGTTCTCATTGCCATTGCCTGGATCTTCACCTCCCGGATTCGAACCGCCGTTTTGGCCTTCTTCCGGATCAGGAGTTACTGGAGTCGGAACCCATCCTCCGCCGCCGGAGCCAGGCAGCGCTTTGATTTTGATCTTGAACGTTTTCTCCGCGGATGCAGCTCCCTTGCTGATCGTCGCGGTCAGCACGACCTCCATGTCGCCCGACCCGCTTGACGGACGTTTCAACAACTGTCCATTCGCATTCAGGTAGTCGGGTTTTGAGCTGTTCCAGACGATGCGCGTACCGAGCTGCCCTTTCTGCGGCAGGTAAAGGTTGGATGCGATACTTCCGTTCACATTAAGCTCGATCAGGTCCATTACGTCTTCGATCGTGAGACGATCGCGAGCAACGCTTAGCTCGGCATACGCCTGCTCGGCCTGAGGACGAGACAGTTGGGCGGATTGAATAGCCGCAGTCGCTTGGCCAATCGCTTGCTGAAGCTGTGCCCAGCCCTCAGGAGAGTAATTGTCCTCCACAAGCTTGTCGGCCTCGATTGCCGTCAACAGGTCGATAATCGGCCGTAGATTGCCGAGTTTATATTCCTCGCCGTACACTTCAAATTCCTCAAAGGAATAGCCGAACATAGTAGCTCTGGACACCCCTTCGAACTTCACGTATCTGGCTTGCGTGCTCTGGAAGGTAGTCACGACACGTCCCGGCTTTCCGTTAATCTCCCCGTTGTTGTCTTTCACAACGTTCGTCCAGTTCTCCTTGTCCTCGGACACGAGAATGCGGTACTTCGAACCATATGCCGTTTGCCACAAAATAGATACAGCATCTATGTTCTTCACTTCACCTAGATCCACCATGAACCAGGTATCGTCCACCCAATCGCTGGACCATCTGGTATCCCCTCTGCCGTCCACCGCTTTATCCGCCGTGTAGGACGAAGATTCCGGCTGCGATGATTCAGCTTGCTTATGCAAAGCCAGATTTCCATGCAGGTCCAAGTAGGTGTTCCTTACGATGAGTTCGTCAATCAAGCCTTGAAAGGCATTCGTCTCGCTGCCGATTTTGGCTACCGGCAGAACGAATGTTTCCAGCTTGGAGCCGTCTTTGAGAGTAGCCGTATATTCACTGCCGTTAATGAAGATGGAGGTCCCCGTGTCGTCGCCGATCATACTGACGTGGGTCCAGCGATCGGTCGGCAGCTTATAATTGAATTCGCTGACGTAATTTTCTTTTGTGATGGCGATTTTGCCGCTGCCCCCAATGTTGTATTTCAGCTGTCCGTCCGGAGATTCCAGCAGCACAACTCCTTGCGGGTTGTCAGCGTCCGGTTTGATCCACATGGACATCGTCCAGCCGAAACCAAGCGTGCGAAGCGGCGTTTCCACGTAGCTGGCCCCGCCGTTTAGCCTCACGGCTTGACCGAAGATTCCCTTCTCTGTTCCAGCATTCACCGCGTTGCCGTCAAAGCCGTTCCCCGAACGGTCCGCGAAGCCTTCGTCGAAGGTATAATCCAGCACGAGATGCCGCTCATTGTCGATTTGAAGCTTGTGTGACTGATGAACACCCGGCGGGTCCACGTACTTTGCGGCATCCGCCTGGAAGCTTGCGAAGTTCCGATCGATTCGGTTGCCTCTCCACAGCTTTTCCGCCAGCACTTGCATGGAAGGCAAGATCCGCTGATGCGAGTCCGCCATGGATACGCCTTTCTCTACGGACACATCGTTCCAGAGCGCGAACATGCCGCCTTTGACCTGCGGATGCGCATAAGGAAGCTTCGTCTCCAGCCAATCGTTGGGCTCCCACTCGTTGTAAATAAAATCGTAATTCAAATAACTGCGGTACAGCTGCGGAACGATGTAGAGCAAATTCGTATTGGTATTGATAATATCGTAGCCGAGCTCCACGGCCTGCTGAGCGCTTCCGTACGGTTCATACCAGATGTCCATCGTCGCATTGTTGCTGACCGGCGTCGTGCCGTCGTATGCGGACAGACTGCCCCATAGACGGGCGCGTTTGCCTTTGCTGTTAATGTGGTTAAGGAGCATATCCGCGTACCTGCGGAACGCCTCCTTGTCGTCGCCGAAATATTCATCCGTGCCGACGTGCACATCCGGGCCGACGAAGGTCGGATTGCTGCCGTCGAGATACTCGTCAAACAGCGCTTTAATGAAGTCGAGCGTCTCTGGACGATGGATATCCAGTTGATTGTTGCTGCCCAATCGAGAATCGTAGGCGATGAACGCGCCGGAGTGGCCCGGCGTATCAATTTCCGGCACGACGTTTACGCCGTATTCCATCCCAAGCAGCTGCAGGTCTCTGAATTGCTGCTTCGTATAATAGCCGTCCTTGCTCGTCACTCCCGGAAATTTCTCGCTCTCCAGACGGAAGTAACCGACATCGCCGACATCATCGTTCAGGTGAATCTGGAACCGGTTCATCTTATAGTAGGACATCAGCTTGACATAGTCCTGCAAAAACTCGATCGTATAAAACTTGCGGCCCACATCGAGCATAAAGCCCCGATCTGGGTATTTCGGATAATCGCGCGATTGCCCCTTAGGCATCGCTTTATGATCGGCAGCGTGGCCGAGCAGCTGCAAGATCGTTCTCGTGCCGAACATGACACCCGTCTGCTCGGACGCAGCAACAGAAGCATATTCGCCGATATTCAGCTCATATCCCTCTTTCCCCAATCCCGTATGGGCGGCATCCAGCATCAAATAGATATCTCCCTCTTGAGGAGAACCAACCTCAACGGTCAGTGACAACTTCGATAAATCCAATAAGTCCTGCTGCAAAATGTCAGCCGTCCCCCGCAGAGCCGCCTCATCATCTGCGCGAATGACGATTTTGGATTTGTCCGACAAGCGGAACTCGCCGGTTGCGCCCAGCCACTCACGCAAAGAAGGAATGACGCGCGGCTCCGGGTTCCGATCGCTCGTCTGCTCGTAGAGACCGGGTACGGTGACTAGCGCATTATCCGTTAAAAGATAAGTCGGATCGCTGTCGCTCTGGATTTGCAGCAGCAGCTGAACCTGAGTATCGACAAGCGGCGCATGAATATTGCCCTGCACGTCGATCACCGGCAAGCTGTCCGTGTTCACCAGCGTCAGCGTATAACCTTCCGGTACAGCGGGCAGATTCAGCAGGGTATCCCCTTCCGAGACGACGATGCTGTTTTTCACCGCGTCCATAATTGGCTGCAGTTGAGGTCTGCCTTTGTATACCTCGAATTCCCAGAAGGAGTATCCGTAATAAACGCCTTCAATAGGACGTCGCGTCTCCCCTTGAAACTTGACGTATTGCGCCACAGTCGGCTCGAAATCGATCGTATCTTCACCCGGCCCGGACGCGACGAGCACGCGGTTGTCCGCGAATACGTTCCGCCAGGATACCGCATCGTCGGATACGAGAATCTGATATTGCTCCGCCGGAGTCTGCCAGTTGATGATTACTCTTCCGATTTCTACAGGCACACCCAGATCAACGTAAAACCACTGATCGTCCGTTCTTTCCGAAGACCAGCGGCTTGCATGTTCGGTGCCCCCATCGACCGCTTTCTCAGGTCCGAGAAAATCCACTTCGTTCGACGACGAATAAGCCGTCTTCCCTAGAGCCATATTCCCTGTTGCGGCATTGGACCTCTCCGAAAGGGTGGTCACCATTATGAAAGCGGTAACAAATATAACTAAAAAAATAACCCTCTGCCGTAAACCCACGAATATCCCTCCCTTTGTCATTTGCACGAATTACCACAAGCAACCCGCATGACCTTCCATGCTATTTGCTGCGGCAACTTCATTATAAGTAGAGGGCAATGAAGCATCGATATACATGTGTTTACATTCCATATACAAATGTGGACATTTGGCCTTCTACGGTTAATCAAGGCTATGGGTGCCAGCAATTGGCTTTTCTTCATGTTATCGAATATCGAATCCTTCTATAGGTTCGGTCAGTTTGAAATATTTCTTTATATAATTCGGGTTATCAGAAGCGTTTTGATGGTTGGGACTAAGTTCGTCCCCAATAGTTATCCAGCAGCCCGTCGGACGACATAATAAGTCGGATTAGAATGGTGTCTCATGGCATATAAACGGCTTGATATGCACTTCAAATAGCTTTTTCTCCAAAATCAATTAACGGATTGTAATGTCAGATGCGACAACTCCTCTGAAAAGGATTCGTGTTCCTCTTCAACTTTTACGATCTCCAATAATGCCTTGCTGCGACCAAAATGGTTTCATCCGAAACATTTTCTTTATGCATCGCTACGCCTGCGAAATAGCGCGGTCTGCTTAACGCAACATAAGCCAGTTTTAATGTATCTTTCACAAGCGATTCTTCATTCAATTCAGATTGGTGAGTAATCCTGCCCGTTACCTTAATGAAATTGAATGGAAATATAGTTAGACGCTTATCTAATTGTAATCGGCTCATGTTCTTATCCTTTACGGAAATCGGTACAAGCTCTTGTCTTCGAATTGGGACAAGAACTTGTACCGATAAAACAAAAAAGCCGCTAAATTAGCGACTCTCAAATAGGGCTTTGTTCTTGTCCTCGGACATATGGTAAACCTTTTTCCCCATATGCCCCGCCGGGAGATTTGCACTAACGGTACCTTGTTCCGAACCACTCCCGCTACAGCCTCCGGGCTCCAGCAAGGGACGTAATTGTAATGCTTTACGGGAAAGAGTCTAGGTACAGGGTCTGACGCGCTATGCGTACTAGCGAGCGATTCAAGTCGGGGTTACTATAAATTTTACTGGGTTATTGATCGATACTGCTTCTTGGATTTGCTCTTTGTTCAGCTTACTCACGTGTTATAGCTCCTATCTTCTATAACCATATTAAATAGTGTCAACGGAATCTCCGAAAAAAAGACTGAATGTCAGGGATTAGAAGATCCGGTGCATCCATTGCGGCAAAGTGGGTTCCGCGCTCAAATTCTGACCATTGCACAATATTCGTGTTGTCACGTTCAGCAAAGCGTCTTATAGATTTGAAATCATTTCCGAACACGGCCACTGCTGTCGGTGTCGTATTCGGTCCCTGCGGCTCCTGACTGTGGCTGTGCGCGTTCTCATAATACAAGCGAGAAGATGATTCCGCCGTATTGGTCAACCAATACAAGGTGACGTTCGTCAGAAATGCGTCCCGGTCGATAAAATCCACATGGTCACCAAAGCCACAAAATAAATCGGCAATCCAAGCAAGCTGACCTGACGGCGAGTCTGTTAGCCCATAGGAGAGTGTTTGCGGGCGTGTGGATTGAATCGAATTAAAGCCTGCCCGTTCATGGAAATTGGCAAGGAATTGAAGTTTTCGCTGATCTTCTTCCGTTAAGTCAGCCATCTCTGCCGGATCTCCGGAAGGGAACGAAAACAGCTGCAGTACATGAATGCCGCGAAGACCCTCCGGCTTCTGAATGCCGAGTTCTCTGGATACAAGTGCACCGCAATCGCTGCCGTGGGTACCGTATTCCTTATATCCCAAACGCTTCATTAAGACATCCCATGCTTTTGAAATACGAGCGATATCCCATCCCGATTCAAGAATTGGCCCTGAAAACCCAAATCCAGGAACGGAAGGAATGACTAGGTGAAACGCTTGAGCCGGATCACCACCGTGATTGCGCGGATCGCTGAGCGGACCGATGAGTTCCAAGAACTCGACAATCGAGCTAGGCCATGCATGGGTAAGCAGTAGTGGAAATGCGTCTGGTTCTGGCGAACGAACATGTAAAAAATGAATGTTGGCACCATCGATATTCGTAGTGAATTGAGGATACTCATTCAGGCGAGCTTCGAATTTACGCCAATCGTATTCTTTCTCCCAATAGAGTGCTAATTCTTTCACATAATCCAGCGATACCCCATATTTCCAGCCCGCTTCACCTAACTTTTCCGGCCAACGAGTCCGAGATAAACGATACCGAAGGTCTTCTAGATCGTCTTGCGCTACGGAGATACGGAACGGCTGAATTTCTGTGCTTTCCTCGGAAATAATAGGGCTTGTATTTGTCATGTGAACTTCCTCCTTTAAATGTTTGTTTTGCTGATATACTCATAATAATCCATGAACTCTGACTACATTATGTCAGGGTTCATGGGTTAATAACCCTTTTACATAGCGAATTCAATTCAATTACATCTGCTCCTCATGCTAACACGTTAAACTATGGGGCACGTATGGGCATTAAATCATATACACCACATATTGGAAATATCCTGCCCGAGAAAAAGCAGCCGACCCAAAAGCCGACTGCCTCTTTATGTCTTCAATGAGCTAACGTTTCCCGTTATACAGCGCTATCCATTTATTTGAATACTATAGAAAATCGTGGATCAACGAAAATCCATTGATGATCCGCATCCGACTATCTTTCAGAACATCGCGAGTCCAATTATCCGGCTGACGCAAATCCCAGCTCCGGTACATATCAACGAATACAATTATTTCGCGAATCTTAAAGAAGAGTGACAATTGATCCTTTTACTTTTCAAAAAAACTTATCAGATTTAAGCAAGAGGTTCCATCTGAAAAAGACACGGTAGGACCTGCATCTAAAGTGCCTAAGTGCCAGACATACCACGTTCACGCGTTGAACCCCCTTGCAATTAATTAGTTTGTTCACCATTAACATTCAATATCATGATATACACTCAAAGATATTTCAATCTAAATTACGAGACAAAACATATTTCAAACCAAAAAAAATCCGCGTAAAACGCGGACTTAAATGGATATGTATGTTCTTTCCTCTTACATGAATACTATGCAAGTGGCAATATAAACTTTTCTATCAATTATTGAGCCCGCTATCGTCCTTAGTCGTACGATTGTAGACGACGGTTTCTTTGGTGCCGTCCGCGTATTCCAGGTCAACTTCGTCGATACGGATTGAATCCAAAGCACCTTGATACGTGAAGAGCTCAAACACACCGAGTTCTAACCCCGGTATGACCGGACCGACATATTGAAGATTGAAAGAGTTCTTTCCGGAGTACTCGTCATACGAAGGGTCTCCTACGGGATTAAATGTGCTGACCTTCACGGTATAGTAGTTGATCGTTTTGCCGGTCAAATTATCGACGAGCCACGTCAGCGTGATACCGTTCGCTGAATTGACACTGTATCTGAACTCTCTTGGGTCGCTGAAACGATTCTCCGCTGTCACTCGGGTAGCTTCGGGTTCGTCGTTGGCCGTTTCGTTACCTCCTTGATTCTGAGCCGTGGAAATCGTTGCGCCTTTTTCGCCATCTCCGTTGGAAGGTTCGTTTTCGGCATCCACTGTTTGCCCAGCTTTAACTATAGTTGGTTCACTCCGACTATAACCCAAGTCTTCCGAGAAATACACACCGCAGCTGAACGCGATGATAATAGATATTAGAAAAGATAAAAAGATATTCAATTTTTTAGCCATGCTGATGTCCTCGCCTTTTCCGTTATTTGTTTTATAATAACAGATCTAGGTCCAATAGAACAGACAGAAAGTAGTAATATCGAACTATGTTTATATAGTAAGACCTATCTCACAACTTGATAACATAAATAGAAAAAGCCGCTTATTCAGCGGCTGCTTATGTTACTATGTTTTGTCACCCGACAGTAGCCAAGATCTTCCTCCAGGAACATCGCAACAGCCTAGCGCTTGATTTCGATATCATATGTTTTTCGTAATTCGCCTATGAAAAAAATCTCCTCCAAGAAGACTTTTATGCGCATTTTACACACTGTCTACTTAAAGGGGATCATATCAAAATTGCGGCTTCTTTAGTTTACATGGATAATGACTAAGCCAGATCCTCTCTATTCATTGAGCTGGGCATGAGTTGATTAGATATCACTACTGAAGATCGGGTTCCAGGCTCATATTAGGGATCTGTCTCAAATGATCGCTTACCTTGTCCACCTTCCATGCTCCATTAGCATAAATAATGTGAGCTTCCCGATCAAAAACATAATGCAGCTCGCCCGTTAATATATTTCCTGGAATGTAGGATTGAATAAGGATCGCGCTAGTATTGCTTGCATAGTTTACCGTTGCCGTATTCATATCAAAATTCATTTCTTTAAAGTGAAGTCCTTCCTGCTCTATGATTTGCTTAATTAGACGATCCGTAAAACAAGGTTTGAAGTAAGTGCGAACCTGTTTCACTTTCGATAGATCAGATGCCTCGTTCAATTTCTCCGATAACCGCGCAATACGAGTATCACTTAGTCGTTGGTTGGTAGGTACTTGATACTTCGGCTTCATCAACTTAACGACGACTTGCTTGCCATCAAGGATAACGGTGGCTTCTTTGGTTTTCTGATCCCACTTTACATCTGCTCCCATGGTTTGGCTAACGAACCTTAAAGGTACATAAGTTGTGTTTTGGATGAGCTCAACCGGAGCATCAAAATCAACGCGGTCCTGGTTTACTAAGGCCCTTTTGAATTGAACCGCAAGTGTGATTACAGTTTCGCCTTTGGTCAATTGAGCCGTTTTTTGAAATTGGTTCCATTTCACATCGATACCCATGTTCTGAGATACTGCCCGTATAGGGATCAACACTCGATTGTTCTTTAGAATACCATGCTCGATTACTTCATTGCCTGATGCTTGTGTTGGAATGACGTTCGCAAGAAAAAAAATCATGAACGTCGATATGCTAATCAATATCTTTTTCAAATGCGCTCCCCCTCAAATCAGCCCTAATTTCTTCCAGTCCTATTTATTTAGACGTCCTATTCCATGAAAAAGTTGCCCAAAATGAACGGAATACCTATTTCCGCTTCTCCCTTTCGAGATAGAGATTCCGTCTTGTGTTAGAGCAATGCCAAGTTTACGCAATGCTTCTTCCGGAGAATGGACAGCTTTGCTGCTTGCCGTCTCCCCGCATACCGCCGACAGAAGCAGATGGCTTCCCGGCTCAAGGTCTGCCTGCAGAGTCGGCAAAACTGTTCGGGGATAAAGTACATTTGTTTTGGCATTCGGATATACCAGCTCTACCCTCTCGTACCCTTTCAAGCCATAAATGCCGCTTCGGCCAAGCGCATGGTCGACCGACAATCCCAGGCTGCCTGTTCTCTCGATGTGTTGATCTTGTCCCGTTTCCTTATAATTTTCCGCCATCACCAGATTCGGATAGGCATAACCGAGGGTAAGCACGCCGGTCCTGTCAAAAAGGTATCTCACGCCTAACGAGCAGAGCGCGAGTAAAACACGTCCCCGTGCATATGCTGAATTCTGCCCCAGTGGGCGGGATTCATCGTGTCTGGTGAGCGGTTCTCCAGAATGGCCTGGTACAGTGCCGTCTTCTCTTCCAAATGGTCAACGTGCTGTTTGGCTTCTTCGAGCTTAGCGAGCGCAGCTTCTTTATGCTCCATCATGAGTCTGTAGCGTTGTGGAATGGTAGAATCCCCCTCGAGACATAAATCGATATACATTTTTATGACATCGATCGGCATCCCGGATTGCTTGAGGCATTTGATGCCATGCAGCCAGTTGATCGATTCTTCGTCGAATAATCGAATATTATTCTCATTGCGCTGTACGCTTGGCACTAGAGCTTTATCCGTATAAAAGCGCACGGCGTGCTCAGTGAGCCCCGTGATTTGAGCGGCTTCTTTGACCGTATACATGTGGAATCCCCCTTGAAAAAAAAGAATAAGAGCCTCTTGCCTTCGTGTAACACGAAGGCACTATGCTTATTGTAACGCAACTTTGTCGTAATCGGAATTCCCGCTTCAGTCCACGATGTTGGGGATACGCGCCGGTTGCTGTTATACATTTGATCAATAGGAGGAATCGCAATGCAAACTGTAACTTTGAACAACGGTGTGAAAATGCCAATCCTAGGCTTCGGTGTCTACCAGATTCCCGATGCTGATGAGTGCGAAAACGCGGTGTACGAAGCGCTGTCGGCCGGTTACCGCTTGATCGACACCGCCGCCGGTTATCTTAACGAGGAAGCGGTCGGACGCGCGATCAAGCGCAGCGGTGTACCGCGTGAGGAGCTGTTCATTACGACCAAGATTTGGGTTCAGGATGCCGGCTACGAGAGTGCCAAGCTTGCATTTGCAAAATCCCTGAAGAAGCTGCAGCTTGACTATCTCGATCTGTACCTGATTCACCAGCCATTTGGCGATTACTACGGCACTTGGCGTGCGATGGAAGAACTGTACCATGACGGCAAAATCAAGGCCATCGGGGTCAGCAACTTCATGCCCGATCGTCTGATGGACCTCATTGTGCATAACGAAATTGTGCCCGCCGTCAACCAGATTGAAACGCACCCGTTCTACCAGCAGACAGAGAGCGCTGCTTTCGTAAAAGAGCAGGGCGTGCAGCACCAGTCGTGGGCGCCGTTCGCTGAAGGACGAAACAATATGTTCGGCAACGAAGTGCTGACCTCGATCGCGGGAAAACACAATAAAACCGTCGCCCAGATCGTATTGCGATGGCTTGTTCAACGAGAAGTTGTTGTCATTCCAAAGTCAGTACGAAAAGAGCGAATCGTCGAAAATATCAACATTTTTGATTTTGAGTTGGACGCGGACGATATGGAACACATTTCCACCCTTGATACTCGGGAGAGTCTATTCTTATCGTACCGCGATCCGGGAGTCGCCAAGATGATGGGCAACTGGAGAGTCGAACTGTAAACCTTGGTCCGGTTTCTCCATTTAGAAAGGACAGGGCCGGAACTCCTGTCCTTTCGTGTTGTAAACTCGCTTGTCCTTTAAACTCATTCACTTATTGTCCTCGACTCGGGACAAGAACTTGTACCGATAAAACAAAAAAGCCGCTAAATTAGCAACTTTCAATGGGACCATGTTCTCCCCCGACAGGTAATAATTGAGTCGCATTTGCGACTCTTTTATTCTGTCTATAAGCCATGCACTGCTAAGGGTTCGCTCTCGATCTATCGGTTTCCGATTAACGATATATCTACGAACTTCGATCACACACTTCGTGAATCATTCCATATGTAGAGTATTCACGAAATTATTGAACTACCCTGCCCGTTAGCTTAAAAAAAAGGAACAGCTGCCAACAGGCGAACTGCTCCATGCTATTTTAAATTAACGTGTCCCGTTGGTGTAAAACAACTTCATTTCCTTACCATTAAAGAATGACCTAGAAACCAGCTGTATAATTCCGGATTATCGTATGTTTCTGTCCAAGAGTTGTGATTCGACTCAGGATAAATTGTGAAAGAGACATTTCCACCGTTTTCGCGAAGTGCGTCTACCATTTTTTTTGATTCAGCAATGGGCACTATATCATCCTTCGCGCCATGGAATGCCCAGGTGGGTGTTCCTATTAGCTCATGTACACGGTTGGGGTTACCTCCACCACATATTGGAGCGATAGCTGCGAACCTTCCTGGATATTCTGCTGCTAAGTGCCACGTCCCATAACCACCCATGCTTAGCCCCGTCAAGTATATCCGATCTGGATCTACGTTATAGTTTGCAATGATCTCATCTACTAATGCCATCAATCCGTCTTGTTCAGCATTCCAAAAAGAATCCTCCGGGCATTGAGGGGAGATCGTAATGAATGGAAAAGAAGGATCGCGTTCTGCTATCATAGGAATTCCATGTGCTTTAACCAACTCCAGATCATCTCCACGTTCACCTGCCCCGTGAAGAAATAAGATTAAAGGCCACTTAATTGAGGATTCTTTTTCATGTTGATCTGGCAAATGTAAGAGGTATTTCATCCGCACTCTTTTAATTATTTCTTTTTCAAATTTATTTGCGGTTTGACTCATCGTATCTCCCTCACTTTACTAATATCTCCCATAGGGGGTAAAAATAGAATTCCCCATATTTCCCGGAATTCCTTCAGATGCATTAAACTGCCCGTTAGTGCAATGGAGTGCAGGTGCAGCTGTCAACCGGCAACTGTTCGATGTTTAAATGAATAGACGAGAAACTAGTGAGTCAGCCTCGTGGTTATACCCTAATAAACGAAGATCATTGGCAATTCGGTCAATTAAAGTTTTATCACCAGAGCAAGTATGTTGAAGATGGCGAACGAGAGCTAACATTTCTATAGTTTCATTAGACACTGCTGGCATAAATTGTTTGGTGCCTATTGAATCTAGAGTATTTACAGTTACTTGGAATGATCTTTCTATACGAAGATTGTTTATATAGGAAAATGGCTGTTCTATAGGCAAAATGTTGAACCGATTCTTTACTTCATTTAACACCTTTCCTTTTTCGAACTTCCACCGATCATGATCAAACCATTCTGAATTACTTTCCCTACTTTGTTCTTCTTGGAGATGACTTAAGTATCGATCTTCATTTTGGAATTCGTTCCATGCTAACGATTCATTGTAAAAGTGAAGTGAAAAAAAATCATTTATATTCTTCGCAACTATACGAACACGTTCATGATCCATAGGAGACACTCTAATAACTAAAGCTTCTTCTAAATCTTTAACTATTCCAAAATCTGTTAGGAGCGCAAAGTGTACACCGTCTCCACCAGTGCTGGCAAATGGAATGCTGTCTACGGGAGTACAGAAGTAACCATCTTGACTATAATCTAATCCGAGGAAAAGTCCTGATGGGTTTTCTAGATATGCAACCTCATGTGCAAAAGAACCTTCCCATTCCACAAGTTGTTGCAGCAATTTAGGTGCCTTGAAATTGGAGTTCATATTACACCTCACAATGTAATTGATAATTAACTATTTATCAGTAAAATCTTTGTAGTACTAATATTTAGGATGAATGTTTATACATTCGCCAATTGGCCTATAATTTCTTTTTAAAAATCCGGTTTCCGAGTGTTTTGATATCAACTTGATAACATAAATATATAAAGCCGCATAATCAGAATCAGCGGCCTCTAATGTTACTATGTTTTTGTCACCCGACAACCCAGCCGGCCCCTATAAGCAGCTGTGTTGAGTCAGCCCTTCCCCCTACTTTAGTAAAATACGATGCTCTCAGATTAATGAATACTATTATAAATGCTTTTAAATTCTTGAACAAAGTCAATCGGCAGCATAGGATCATCAGAAGCGGCTACTCGTTGAAGCTCTTTTAACCTGTTCATTGATACTTCATCCAAATTTGACACATCGTTTGCTTGATGAAAATAAACATACAGCAATACATAACGAAGTTTAATAGACTCTTGTAAATATTCTATTTCTTCTTCTTGGATTGTATTTTCCTTTAGATATCCTTTTATAAAATGGCGGAAAAACAATCTATAATATTCCGTTTTATTTTCAAATTCCTTATACGGAAAAAAAAGTGCATAACACAATGTAATCCCAATATCGTTTACGAAATACGTATAACTGCAATCATCGAAATCGAACAAATAAATGTCGCCGTTATGCAGATAAAAATTACTTTGACTAAAGTCACTATGAATCAAACCGTATGTATCTTTGGACTTGGGCAGAGAAGTAAGTTTTGATAATCTTTCTTTTACAATTGAAATCATTACATCATCAGGTCGCAGGTACTTCTCGGCCTTTAATTGAACTTCTTGGTCCCAGGCTTGTCGTTTAAACGCCGGATTACTCCATTCGTAACTCTTTGTGGCATGATGGATTTTCCCTAGAAATTCGCCCCATTTTTCGTAAAGCGATTCATTCCAATCTTCATCCGACACTTCTTTTCCAAGAGCCATTTCGTATGAAGTGGCTAGGAACGAACCATTTTCTGCAGCAATTTCTTCAACCATATTACCTCTGGTCGATGGAACAGCATTTGAAACTGCCAGTCCTTTATTCGACAAAAAATTTAAAAATTCAATTTCACCCAATATATTATTTCTTGATCTTCTAATTGTATGTGAGATTTTTAATATGAAAAATGCGTTGTTTTTCTGGTATTCATAAACAAAGCTTTCATAACCCCCCAATGAACGAACAGTGTCTTTATTAATGTCATATCGCTTTATTGCTTCGGTAAGGATCTCTTCAGTGAATTGCTCTTCAATTTCTCGTATCATTTTCTATACCTTCTTTCATTCAACACATTTTCGCTTCTTTCTCACTCTTCCCTCTGTAACCGTTCATCCCGTCTAATTTGATACTGGCGTCTTCGCTAAAATGAAAAAGCACGCAAACCCTCCTCAAAACAATTTTCTTTATATTCCATACGAACATTGAATTATCCTGTCCGTTAACAAGTACTAGTACCGATAAAACAAAAAAGTCGCTAAAATAGCGACTTTATATTGGAGCATGTCTTGTCCCTCGACAGTTCTTGTCCCTAGACCTCTTGGAATCCTTTTCTACATAAAAAAGCTTAATGACAGTTTACATTTCCTCGTCACTGGTTTCAGACAACCGTAGCTTATTGTCCTTTTACCTATTAGACACTTACTGATATAATTGACCCAACCCTCTGAAGAATCAACAATCCATTATCAATACTCTCAATGAAGTACTTCTTATCATCTAATACAACAACATCACTTTCCTTCAACTTGACTTCGCTTTTAAAATAAATGAAGTTATCTGATCCAGGTACGGCTCCTTTATAGTAAATCATGCTGTTCTCAACTCCTTATAAAACTTATTCCACTTAAACCAAAAAAAACGATTTTCCGCCTGTACCTTTGGTCCATGACTTCTTTCACTGGAATGCCATCCAATATTCCGGTTAACTTACTCTTGTAGCCAACGCAAAAACACCTCCCGAAATTGTCTCCATATCTTATGACATGGTTTTCTCTTGAAGGTGTTTTTAATTTATCTCACGCTATGGAGCCAGTCCCACCTGCTTCATCTGAAACGCTACTTGGTTTTGATTATTTGCCCCTGTGCTTCTTCTTCGCCTTTTGAACTCTAAGTTGATATTTTCTTTCATTTTCCACAAGATTTTGTTGACGATTATGCACTTTTCGTTGCAGTTTCCTGGATTCGAGGTCCAGCTTTATTGCCTCCTGAGCATGGCTAGATAAACCTCGTTGGGCAATTTCTCTAGACGCCTGCCGAGCTAGTCTTTTCGGATTTATTCGAGTGTTTTTACTTCGTTTCGCATCCGTTCCTACCTTCGTAAGGTTCATCAATTCCATCATTTTCTCGCTAACGAACTCTAATATCTCCGGATTCTTTGGCTCGTTGCCAAAAATATGACGACAAGCTTTTAGACGTCCTTGTTCTTCCTGCTCAATCACACCAATCCAGTACTTACAACTTTCATCAAACAATACGGTAAGCTTCACACTTACTCCCCCTCTGTTTTACTGGAGTGATGGACATCCCGAGGGGGGAAGGTCACTGACACTGGAACTGACCCTGTGCGACCGGACTACCAACCGATCTGTGTTTTTACACTCCTTTAAGGTTATATCACATTTTTCACAATTGTTAAACCGATCCACTATCCTGCCCGTTAGCTTAATGAAATTGCACCTTGAAACAGGCAGGGAATGCAGATGTTATTCGCGTATTGCGGATTATCAGTTGAATGAACTTCACCCGACTATTGTCATCGTATTGAAATGTTCGCGTATAAACAGCATTTCTATATAGCTAGGATTACCATGTATACGATGATTAGCTCTCCAATGGCCCAAAGCTTGGAAAGTCCGCTCCACCTCTTCCCTGCGCATTCATATCCGAAAAGGACCGATACCGACATGCGGCGTTACGATAATAATTGCGTCAACTGCAAACTCCTCTTTATGACAACTCTAATTATTTTTCTTCTGGAATGTCAACAATAATATAGTTTTCTTTTAGATTAACTTGAGGAAGTTCGGCTTGTTTAAAAACAACGTCATTCCAATTCTCCTTAGTGATTAAACCATATCCAGTAGAAGTAATATGAGGCATCCAGCGAAAGTTGGCGAATGTCGTATCTTTAAAATTCGGTAGGGAACCGTTCTCTTTTGCAAAGGAGCGGTTTATGAAATAAAGGTTATCTTGCGTAGTGGTTTTTTCGCTAATGCTAGCTTGCCACTTAAGATAAGCAGTGTTCTTCGTGATTTTATAATAGCGGATTACATTATTATTGACCTCGATGAATCGGTCATGGGTGTTTTCCGGAAAATAATATTGAAGACTGGATGCTTCCATAATTGGTTTAAAGTCCTCCGTGAGCTGTGATACTCTAGGAAGATTGATTGCAGCATTTCTGGCCGTGCTTAATGCACTACTCTTAAAGTCAGTCAGCAGTTTCGCGCTTGGTTTTGAAACAAACGCCGTTCGGGTCTTTTGATTCCAAGTTACTGAACCGTCCAATGCTTCTGCAACAAAACGTAAGGGAATCATTGTTTTACCGTTTTGAACAAATGGAGCAGTACTTAATGAAACAGGAGATCCATTTTTTTGTGCTACTTTATTATTCATAGTCAACTGCAAGTTTGTGTCGCCCCCCTTCACTGTCGCTTGCTTGGCAGTATTATTCCAGGCAAACGTTAAGCCACCTAAATCTTTGAGTGAAGTCAGACTAAAAAATACCTGATTGTTCTTAATGGAGCATTTTGCATAATTCCGAATTTGGATAAATCATAGGAAGAACAGACATTGTCTCGTCTCTAAATCACGCGTTTTCTGAAAAAGGACAGACCTCCAGAATTTTTGAAGTTTGAACTTTTTAAGCGGCGGCTTGCTTTCTTCTCGAAGCAGTTGAGAGCGCAGATACGAGTAGGACGATGGCGTTCAAATACTGCTGCGTAGTGACTTTTTGAACGCCCCAGACATGCAGGCTATCCGCGGACAAATACGTTTTCATTCGAGAATTGCACCGTTCCACGCTGGTTCGTTCATTGTAAAGCTCTTTCCAGCGCTTGGTATCGCGATGCGGATTACTATATCGCCTTAGATCGTCCTTCGTATCGACTTTGACGACCATGCCATAGTTGGACGCTGAGCAAGTGGCCATGCCTAACGGGCAATCTACTTTGCCTGTGGCATGCGGACAACGAAACTTCAAGTAATCGCCGTCGGCGCCCCAGTAAGTCATCGCGAACCCCATCGTACAGCAGGGTGTTCCGTTTGTCGTCATGCCAGCGGGCGGTTCTTTTTCTCCCCGAGGATTGAGAGGAATAATGGCTTGAGCGTTCACCTTTCGAGCCGCTTCGTACACTTTCATTTGGTCATAGCCCGCATCAAGCATGAAGAATCTCGTGCGTTTATCGACAGCAACCTTCTCAATCAGGCTCGGCGCCATTTCTCCATCATTCACATGCGCTGGCGTGACTTCGAGCGCAAGTGGAAGTTCGCTTTTCGTATCCACCGCCAAGTGGAGCTTATAGCCGAACCAAGTCACTTTATTACCGAAGGAGTCGAACTTCGCTCCCCAGTTCGCATTGCCCGTTTGCTCGCTTTTTCGCTTAGGCTGCTTCTTTTCGTAAGCGTGAATCGAGGCACTGTCGATCGCAACATGATTTCCGTCGATGATGCCGTCTTGCTTGCAGCGATTGACCAAGTCTTCGAACAACTGTTTGGCCAGCTCTTTCTTCGTCAGCTCGGCAAAGACTCTGCTTAATGTAGCGATGGATGGAGCCTCGCGGTCGAGTGGAAGTCCGCATTGATAGCGAAACCTAAGATCGGTACTCAGTCGATGATGTAAACCAGTAAATGTCTGGATACGTTCTAGAGGAGCAGCAAGAAGGGCGCGCAAAATGCCTTCTCTGCAATGCCCGTCGGCTCCTCGGGGTGAACGACTTCTCAGTTCTTTCGCGTAAGGACGGAGGTCCAGCACACTGAAAAAGATCGGCAAACGATCTTTTGACTCGATTTTTAGCAGTTCCTCAAAGGAAAACAGACTTTCTTGGAGAATATACAAGAGACTTTACCCCTTCTTGAGTTTTCTGGATTGGTCTCTTGAAAACTTCTGCAAGTTGGGGTGAAGTCCCTTTTTTATGCCTGAAAATCCTTGCGTAGCAAGGGCTTAGATTACTGCAAAATACTCATTCAAGTAACGCGGTCATTAAGTTAATAAATAGATAATACCACATATTGGAACTTCCCGTTAGCTTAATGAACATAGAAACCAGTTAGATACTTATCTAAGTTCCATACAGCTGCTGAAGCGGCAGGAAGCAAGTGCCTTATTCTATCTAGCATTTGATTACTACAGATTGCCAATCCGTAATGAACAGAAACCATAGTTCTGATAAATAAAAATGGCCTATAAAAATTGAAATGACGGGTGTCGATCATACGGAGTAAATCACTCACGTATGATCGACACCCGTCACCAGGATACATAACTTGCGGTTATTCCAGAAGCCCAGCCTCCCTGGCTTTTTGCACCGCTTCCTCCCGGTTGCGGACCCCCAGCTTCATATAAGCCGATGACGCATAGTTTCGAACCGTACCATCGGATAAATACAATTTGGAAGCAATGCTTTTATATCGCAGCCCTTTGGACACAAACTGTAAAATTTCAAGTTCCCGCGGCGTTAAATCATAGGCCGAGGACGCTTTGATTGACGAATGGTCATCGACGCTATTGTCCGCTTCCAGTTGGGCAAATAATTTGTGCGACATGCCCTGATCGATCAGCGTGCCCCCGCGGTGGACGGTGCGAATCGTTTCAGCCAGCTCTAACGGCTGCATGGACTTCAATAGGTATCCATCCACCCCGCTTCGCATCGCCTCCATAGCCTGTTTGGTATCCTCGAACGTGGTGAGAATCAGAATCCGGATGTGGGGCCACGATTCTTTTATCGTACGGGATGCGGAGATTCCATCCACATTCGGCATCTCAACATCCATAAGCACCAGCTGCGGCTTAACTTGCCTGCACAGCTCGATCGCTTGCTCGCCATCCTCTGCCGTCCCGACAACCTGAAAATCCTGCTGCTCTTCCAGCAAAGTCCGCAAGCTTTCACGAATAACGGGGTGGTCATCGACGACCAACAGGCGGATGACTTGATCCTTAAGCTCCGTTTGTCTGGGTAGCGTGCAGGTAACGAGAGTGCCTTCTCCCCGCTCCGTATAGACGGCCACATGGCCTTGCAAAATCATCGCCCGCTCTTTCATGGCGTTGAGGCCAAAGCCCTCCCTTCCTTGCTCCATCCCGCGGCCGTTATCTTGAATTTCCAGTCTCGTCTGTTGGGGCTCGAAATGCACGGTAACCTTAATCTCTGTCGAGTGTCCATGGCGCACGGCATTCGTCAACGACTCTTGCAGGCAGCGGTAGAGCGCTGTCTTCGCTTGCTTCATTACAGGGTATTCCTCCCCGTAGGCATGGAAAGTAACCGGCACCTTGGCATGTTCCTGAAACTCCTTCGCCAGCTTCCTCAAAGACTGAAGCAGGGGGAGAGTCTCATGCGGCGATTCGATTTGATGCACGTAGCCTCTGACCTCCTCCATATTTTGGCGGGCCAGGTTCAATAGGGAATCGAGACTTTCGGTTCCCGTATCCGTTGCCATCTGAGGACGCAACGTTTCCAATCCCATAATGAGCGAAGTGTAGGCATGACCGACGGTATCATGAAGCTCTTTGGACAGCCGGCTCCGTTCTTCGGCAAGCGTGATACGCTCGATTTGGGACAGGTACTGCTCCAACACCGCATTTTGCTCGCGAATCGTTTCGCCTTGACGATGATTGAGCACGAGTAAATGGAAGGAGAATCCGAAGATATACGCCAGCCCGATGTGAACGGCCATGACCCAGTATTCACTCTGCTCTGCAAGCTGCTTGATTATGGCTGGCAGGAGCAAGATGGTTACTGGCCCTGACCAGAGATAGGTCCTATGCGCGCTATGGGCAGCAATGAAAAATGCATACAGCAGGAATGCTAAGTAGGCTTGGGGAAAAAATGAAGCCAGATACAAACACAACCCACCCGAGATCACAATTTCGGTAAACAAGTAGTATTTATAATTGAGCTGCAAGCAAAGCCATGGAACGGAAAAAGCAATAAGCTGCCATAGGACAAGGACCACAATCGGCAGCGTGAAATATTGTTGCAGACTTATTGTCGTAAACACGAGAGAAATGCTGGATATCAGGCGGATTATAAACATGAGCCAGTCGTACCAGTACCATTGCTTGATCATATCGAACAAAACCATCATCCCCTAAAGACTTTCAGTATGACATTACGTAACTATTATAAAGTAAACTGCTATAGAGTAAACTATCCTCCGACGACCTACGAGGCGAAGCGGGGCATTCGTCTACCGGTTCACATGCTTGATCATTAGACGCGTGTAGCCGCCTATCCAGCGCGCCAAGCGGTCTGCAAGCCAGCAGCTCACCAACATCAGTACGATCCCTGTGGCCGATACCATCATAGCTTTGGCAAACGTGTCTACCGTTGCACCCATAATGGAAAGGCTGATAAACGGATAGAGGAACGGAACCGCAATCAATACAGGCGGCGCCACATAGAGTAAGGCCGCACTGATCAGACTTAAAATCCCTACCGGAAACTTCAACATCAGCCAGCCAATAGCGATCCAGTTGCGTCGGTTCAACAACTCCTTTTTCGCTTGGAGCCAGTTGGATACTCTCGGGGTGACAGCTTTAACACAAGGCTCGGTGGTGATATCCATATAGATCTTGGTTTGTACTCGTTCGAATTGCAGGAAGGCAGTTGTCGTGCGCAAAACGTTAGCCAGGAGAGGAACGCCCACGACAGTAAACGAAAGACTCAAACCCAGAATAATGGCAACCAAATAAAAGCAGAAGTAAAACAATCCGGTGACGAAAGTAAACAGCAGGAAATAGCCGTTTTGAACAAAACTGGCGACGGTTCTTGCGATCAAAGAGCTCACATCCTTTGCAAGTAGTAAACGTATCCTACTGCTCTTGATGTCAATTCTGCCAGTGTCATAATGTCATATGACATAAAATGAACGGAGTGTAAGCTACGGTTATGACCAACTGCACAGTAGAATTGTTCAAAACTCAGGAAGACCCCTGTGTGCCAGTATTCTCTTACTATACTACAGGGAAAAAAGTAATTAAGCACTATACCAAATCAGCCAGCTTTATGCATTTTCTCTTTCAATGTGCTTTCATATTGAATGACCGCTCTAAAATTCAGCCCAGAACAAAATCATACACCGTATTCTCGCTGTCAACATGACAGTCCATATTTTGGAAAGATAAGGTACAGAAATAACTCGGAATTCCAGATCCTGCAAAGAAATCTTCAAGTCTATCGGTTTTTGACAAACATAAATCGTTAAAACAAAAAAGCCGCAACTAAGCGACTTTTAAGCATACATAATTAAGATTTTATTGATTCAGTTGAGATGGCTTCACTTTCTGAATATGAACGATGATGTCGAATGATTGACCTAATGATACATCAACAGTCGTTGGGATATCTGGACCTACCGTTGTTACTCCGGCAAAAATGGGATGTTGCTGGTTTAGCCAAGTTTTAGTCACTCCGCTTGCCTTACGTAAATCAACAAAAAACTGGTCGTATTTGACTTGTCCAAACGTATAATTAAAATTGTTCGGGTCATCTAATTTTAAGATTCCATAGGGCCCGAATTGTTGGCTGGTGTTATAAACATTGTAACGTCCCTCGAAAACAGATGTTCCAATGGTTACATACCGTTTGCCATAATGTTCTGCTAAGTGCTGCCCAGCCATTTTAGGGTATACGAAAGGAAGCATATTTGTTTTCGACACGTGCCCATTATGGCCCCACACGATTGTTTTTCCTATATGTTCTTCAGTCCATTTCGCATTCTCATACATGGCGATATCGTGTTTCAAATAAAAGTCTTCCAGGTTATCAGGATATGCGGCTGTCATTGTCGTAAATTGCTCGATAATACGGGCATTTTGTTTGATCCATGCGAACTCTGGGGATTTTCCATTCAGTTTATGTTTATTTTGCTCTAATAAAGCGCTGATTTGTTTCGCATCTGAAACATACCGTGCTTTCGTTTCTTTCTTAAGACCGCCAAAGGTATCTAAATCCTTGGTTACAGGAATAAGGCCTTTCATCTTTTGTTCGAAGCGAGTGACTAGTTTCGGATCGTATTTCTTTATATACGCTAGGATATTGTTATAAACACTCTCGTTTACTGTTTGTATATCCATCCCGATGATCCGTATTTTGGATTTATGCTTTGGATCCGCATTATATTGGCGTATCCATTGAAGCAGATCAATGATTTCTTTTGTGTTAAATACAGGACTTAAATATTCGCTTGGGTCCCCTTTACCCGTAAGAACATAGCGATCGAGTCCCAATGCTCTGTCCCATCCCTCTTCTAACACTAAGGCCTTAAAGCCCATTTCAGCTGTCAAATAATTAACAATGCGATGCTTCATGGTAAAAACTTCGTGAGCTCCATGCGTCGCTTCGCCTAAACCAACAATTGTAGCTGATCCGATCATATCCTTAAGCGGTCTTAAATCCTGAAGAGATGCTGTTGGATCCGTTGACTTTAATGGCATGGCATGCTTTTCTAACCATTTTATCTGCTCGGCTTTCTGATTGGAGTTGTAGGGAGCTATAAGAGAAGCACCTACTTTCGAAGCTGCATGAATATTTCCTGTAAAACCAGCCAGTGTGATCATCGAAGCAGCAATTGCGATACCCATTTTCTGTTTCATAAAATCCTCTCCTTAAATACTTTGTGATTTGGTTTGATGAGATATCTTCTAGTTCCCAGAACTCTCTTCTGTATCCTACTGCACTCGTTGTTATGTACAACAGTGTCAAAATGTCATATGACACGCCTTCCCCCGTTTACTTAATAAAAAGACGTCTGCTGCCTCGATGAAATCAAATCGGGAATGTAACCATGTTCTTATCATTGCTTGATAACCTAAATATAAAAAGCCGCATAATCAGCGGCTTCTAATGTTACTATGTTTTTGTCACCCGACAATTTTTACTAACTTAGTCAATCTCCTCCCCCACCGCCATCTCCCGAACCTCCATCACTGCCGCTGTCACTACTGTAGTCGTATGAGCTCCCCCCGTCTGCTCCACTGTCACTATTACTGCTCCAAGTTCTCCCGGAAGTTGTCCCCCCAGGTATTCCCTTCCAAGAACGATTAAAGACATAATCGATAGCGGTATCCACATCGTTATTAAACAGAGAAGAAGCCTCTGAGAAAGTAAAATCCGGGATTTCTTTGCTTACCTTTCTCATAAAACGTTCTCCCACACCAAGTAATAGCGCATCTTCCCTCATCTTTTCCAGCCATTTGAGGTCATTACAAGCCTTTCCTACGTCATGTCCGCCTCTAGCCAGCTTTCGTCGATACCGCTTTATAGCGCTTCGGTAAGCTGCCGAACGTCGATCTAATGCTCCTCGGGGTAAAAACCCAACAAGTAAAAACGAAAGAATTACGAAGTTCAAGTATTCGTCTACCAGGGGATCATACAAAATTGGAGCTGCCACGAAAAAGCAAACGACCAAAAAGACGATGATGTATCTTTTGAGGCGCCAGCGAAAAATAGCTAATATGAGTCCGCCGCCCAAAACAGTGGCCAATACTCCTACCCATCCCCAAGGTGTTACGTCTGCAATGTACAGATAGATGAGCAAAACCAGATGTATGAGAGCTAGTGCCGGTATGATGACTTTTCTCGCCGCGTATTCCTTGTACATGATCCCTTTGCTATTCTCAGTCTCCACAAGCTCCTGCCAGCGGCTCAGTCCCTTTTTAAGACTTCTCATGCGCTTTATGTATTTACCCATAGTCGCTTTATTCCTGCGTTCTGTTTTCGTAGGGCCAGAAAATTTATCCAGGTTCAGGACAGTCGTACCGTGAGACAGCCAACCAAGCAAGTAACGGTCTGGTTTGTTCAGGGCTGTACGATTACCCTTGAATGTAAACTCGGGAAGCCTCTTCGGCGCTCTCGAATCTTCCTGGAATCGCATAGCTGATGGCACTAAGGAAAGACTCACCATGCCTTTACGGCGCAGCGAAAATACACCGGCCAGCCCATCTGCAAGCCGGAGCTTTCCCTTCCGGAAAAGGTAAATCATATTGATTGGATCCATCGCTGCGATATCTTCGAAGCTGACCCGCCTCCCCTTCCACCAGGATGAAATCCTACGCAGTGAAAGGGAATAATAAACGATACCTGCTATGGCTGCATAGGTCAGCCAGCGGCTGATATGTTGACCCGCTTTCAGTAAATGTTCACGCTTTTCGAATCTTTGCTGAAGCTTCTGTTCAGCTAACAGTCGTTCCGAGAGTGAGGCTGAGGTCTCTTCTGTTTCCCTCTCCGTCAGCACCTCTGGGGGGAAATACAACTTCAGCCTCGCACTATCCCCTTCAGGTAATAGCGTGTTTTCGTACCTGATCCAACGATTGTTTACTTCTGTCAAGCTGCCTCTTGAGCGATCGTAAGCAAATCCAGATAAATTCTCTTTTGCAGGCTGTTCCGTATATACCCTAACGGTTACGTTGCGATGATCAAACCTGTTATCTTTGAGTACGGTCCAATCCAGCTCTCCACGATCGTCATATTTCACAGCTTCTCGATCAAGCCTATAGCGATAATAGATCTGCCTCGTTTCATCTTTAGCTTGTAATTCGATGTAATAAGAACCCGATTTAGTTCTTAAATAGACCGGATAACGCTCCAAATTAACATAACCAAGATTACCGAGCTCTCGGTCATTCGGTGGTACATAAGCTTCAAAAAATTCAATATTCGCTCCCCCGAAATTGTCCATATATCTAGGAATTCTTTCATACTCTCCTTGTACTGTGTAAGTGAATAGCTCTTCCACATATAAGTCCCCGTCCGCCATTACCTTGGCCATAACGTCCACTTGATCAATCGTTAACTCATTGTCGTTGCCACACCCTACTAAGATAACAACCCAAACAATACTAACTGCCAAAAGCATCGCATGTTTAATCTTTATTTTCACAGTAAACCTCCCGTTAATATACCAGGGTCTCACTGTCCATTTGTTGAACAAGAAGGCAGCAGATCACGTTGATATAAGCATCTTGCTTCTATTGATAATAGATGTCTTTCTGCTCCCAGATGCCATTGTCGCACTCTATGATGGATCTTAGCTCTACGTTTACATAATCTCCCCAATATCCCAGTGTAATAGAGTTTTCATGTAATGAAATCCACTGCAATGACACGATAAAATGTTCTATATTAAAATTACTGTTTTCATAGACTTCTTTACAATAAAGCTGCACTCCATTATCAAATACATCCATTTTAGATAGAAAGTGTTCAAATATTTGATGAGAGATATTTTGGAAACCGTCTACTTCTATTGACCAATCCGAATGGGCGGATTCTAATAGTATTACATCTTTTGATTTATCCGCGTTTTCCCATGCCGTCAAAACTTCATTTGCTGAGAATCTGTTGAATTTAAACAACAGTTGTTTCTTCATCATTAGTGTCACTACCTTTCAAACTTCAATTACCTCTGCTTCTAAATTCATCAAGCATCTTCTTGCTTTCTCCTATTGAGCGAAGCTGGACAATATCCCCTCTTTCATTTAAAGTAAAATGTCCTTTGAAAGCATCTGGCATGGCATGATATTGTTTTTCTTCCTGCTCATATGCCTGAACAAAACAAGCATATCCATATTGATTTACTAGATACGGCAGCCCAAAAGCAGAGCGAAGCAGCTCATATTCTTGATAGTTATAAGGCGTGCTTTCAGGACGCTTCATCAGAATTTCAATGAATTTAGTCATTAGTTTCTCTACTTCTTTCTCAGTTGCATACTTTGCATAGCCTCGAATTGCAGTCAATCTCATATCTAGGTAGCGCTCTTTTTTAAACGCTTTTAAGAAGAATTCCTTTAAATCAATATCTTCACAGAACACAAGTGCTTTCAATATTGTGTTGCGAGTGTACAAATTTTTAGCCTTAAAATACAGTTCTATTAAAAATTCAGCATCTTCATTTGACAACGTTATATCCTTACATTTTTCCAGCAGCTGTTGAAAATCGTCTTTATTTTCATACCCTTTTTTTTGGGACATCTTCTTAAGCTCTTCAATTATGTTTATCATTTCAATCCCTCCACCATTTCCTTCTCTTCTCTGGCTTTACCCTATTGGCACATCATTCGCCCTTATCCTTTTAACCTCTTAAACCTAGTTAAATATTCACTGACCAATTGGAATTGCACTAACATGTCCCGTTAGTGCAATGGAGTGTCACCTAAATATTATAAAGGAAACATTCCCCATCTGTCTGATAATAATGACCACCCATTACGCAAAACTGCCACTTAGATTAATGAATTTGTTTGGAACACATAGTTAGATGCTTTTCTAATCGGTATTCGGCTCATGTTCTTGTACCGATAAAACAAAAAAGCCGCTATTTAGCGACTTTCTATGGGACCATGTTCTTGTCCCTCGACATGATTTCTTTTTTTGGCCACATATACCTGTAGCTATGATCCAAAAAAGGCCAACCGAATGGATTGGCTGACCTCATTCTCCTTCATGTCATTGCGTGAATCATCCCTTCTTCGGTGCGGCGATCTGACGTGCTACCCTATCGGCTAATGTTGCATCGGCCTGGAATAAATAGCCTAACACAACCCTTTGAATCTCATGAGAAGCCGCCGATAAGTCATCAGCGAGGTTCTGAACAAGATGATCCTGCTGAACTTGTGTGAGCGATTGGTAGAATTGTCCCGCTTGCGTGAAATTATCGGCCTTCGGAATATCGGATCGAACGAGCCGACCGGCTACATAGCGACCTGCCCCGCTCGTTACCTGTTCAGTCGGTGACCAGTTTGCTTGTTGGTTAATCGGAATTTTGCGGAAATCCGATCCAAGGCGATGCCGCTGTGAATCCCAATAAATATTGCTGCGACCTTGCAGCATTTTATCATCGGACAGCTCGGCACCATCCAAAAGATTTGACGGGGAGAATGCCAGCTTCTCGACCTGCTCCTGATAATCAGTAGGGTTCGTATCCAATACGAGTCGACCAACTGGCAGCAGAGGAAATTGATGCACATCCCACACTTTCGTGTCATCCAGCGGATCGAACGACAGCATCGCCTCATCCTCTGGGTTCATCAACTGCACATACAGCCCGTATTGGACCGGTGTGCCTTTGGCAATCGCGTCATACAGATCTTTACCCGAATAATCCGGGTTCTCGCAAGCCAAACGAGCTGCTTCTTGCGCATCGATATATTGCTCTCCAGCCAACGGAATCCAGCGATATTTGACGTAGAAGCGGACGTTCTGTGCATTTTTCCAAACATAGGTGTTAACACTGTGTCCTGGCGTATGGCGGAAGCTCTTGACCGTCCCTTCGTCCGAGTACAGACGTACAACGAAATGGGTTGCCTCTGGCGCTGTAGCAATGAAACCCCAGAATCGATTCGGATCGATGAGATTGTTAACTGGTGATGGCAGGAAAGCATGAATTGACTCAGGGAACCTGATCGGGTCTCGTACGAGGAACACAGGGATATGATTACAGAGCAGGTCGAATACGCCATGCTCGGTATAAAATTTCGTCGAGAGTCCACGCACGTTGCGGGATGTATCGGGTGTCCCTTTGTTGCTGACCGCAAGTGAGAAACGAACTGTAACGGGTACTCGTTGTCCCGGCTGCTGCAAGAAGCACAGTTTCGTATAAGCGGCCATCGAGTGAAGGGTTTCAAAATAACCCATGGCACCAAACCCCTTCACGTGGACCGGACGCTCTAATAGCTTTTCGTGGACAAAGGTTTCAAGTGTTTCATGCAGCATGCTGTCCTGTTCCAGAATCGGTCCCCGTTCCCCCACCGTTTGCGAATGGTGTTCCGGCGACTGCATAGCACTCCATTGTGATTGAGCATTGCCTCTTTGCCAGCTTCGATCGTTTGCCTGATTGTTAGCTTTGTTACCGTCCATTGACCCGCCTCCCATACCTACATTCTCGGGGATATATATGCATGGCTATGTACGGGTATGACAGCATGTCAAATTGTATATTGAATTGAAATGAGTAAATGTGCATTCCATCACATTGTAGAGAAATCCTGTAAACACACTACGTTATCCGCATAGCTTTCTGCTGCGCTTTCAGACACAGTTCTGCCGCCATAAAAGCGGATCGAGCGCAACAGCGGCGATGATAAATTCGCCCGGCTTCACCACCGGACTGGGGCTTCCCCTTCGGGGCATAGTTCATTCCGTCGCTTTTCTGCATCATGATAATCCTCCACCTATATCATTTTTTTTCGCCATAATTGCTTCCTGTCGTGATCTTCCCATCCTCAAAATTCTCAATGCTCTTGCCCTTTTGGTAAAAATAAGGAACGTTTAGTTGAGCACCCTCTTGCGTATAGAAGGGATCATGCTTTTGTAGCGGGAGTTGCACGTTCTCTCCCATGCTTACGGATTGGTAGATGCTCATGATCAACTCTAGCGTGCTGCGGCCGTCTTCTCCGTCGATGAGCACCGGCGTTCCATGCTCGATCGCGCTCAGCACATTGTCGATCTGACCAGTATGTCCTTCGTACGGCAAATCCGGCAATTCGTCATAGTATTTCTGGATTTTTTCTTCTAGTTCCAAATCGCGATCAGGGAATCCGTTCGGCAAGGAAGTGGAAGCCGTTACCCGCCACGGGGCAGAAATCCGTGCATACTGTCCTTGGAAGATGTATTGCTGTTCTTCTCCGTGGTGGACGACCGAGCTGGTAAGTTGCCCCAAGGCTCCATTCGGATATTTCATCATCGCGATGGATAAATCCTCAACCTCGGCATTGTCATGCGCGACATTAGCCATGTAGGCTTGTACGTGGCTAGGACGACCAAGCATCCACAGCAATCCGTCGATATGATGTACGGCATGGTTCAGCGTAGGGCCTCCCCCCTCTTTCTCCCAAGTGCCGCGCCACCATAAGTCGTAATAACTATGGCCCCGCCACCAAAAAGAATCCACTTGGGCATGCAGAATCTTGCCGGCCAGACCGCTATCCAGCACTTGTTTCAGCTTCATAATCGGATTTCTGAATCGATTCTGGGCGATCACGGACAACACCTTGCCGTTATTCCGTGCCGCTTCGATCATGTCATCACACTCCTTAAGCGACGCTGCCATAGGTTTCTCAACAATGACATGGCTTCCTGCGTTCAGGAAATCGACCGCAACCTGCGCATGAACGTACGGAGGCATACAAATGGACACGAGATCGATTCCGTCTTGAAGCAGTTCCTTATAATCGTGTGCGATTTTAGCTTCCAGTCCGTACTGCTCCCGCCTTACTTCAGCCTTCTCTGGGTAAAGATCGCATAAGGCAACAATTTTACAGCGGTCCTTAAACTGCAGATATGCTTCGATATGACTGGGCGAAATTGCACCCGTACCTATAATCGCAACCTTTAACATACGTTATTTTTTACCTCCCAACTTTATTTTTTATTTAAAAATTATATCCGGTGCAAACTTGTAAATGTGTTTTGCTATGGGGGAAAAATAACGCTAGATTGCGGATTGTATGGTATATTCAATGCATGTACGAAGACGAGGAAGAAGGAGGCAAACAAGTTGTCATTCGTTGCAAGCAACTACAGTATCTCTTCCTTGTACTTTGCCTATAGACGTAAAAGCGAAAATTACGAGCATAAAGAGACTTTCCATTCCCATCTTGGCCTTGAAGTGTTGTTCATTCATCAAGGAAGGGGGACCATGATCGTTAACAACAACAGCTATGAGATTAAGCCGGGCATGCTTTGTATATTTCAGCCCTGTCAACTCCACCACCTAAAGCTTGAATACGACGATCATCAATGCTTCGAACGTTCGATTGCGATTTTTGAACCGACGGTGTTTGAGGCTTATTTTAAACAGTGGCCCGCTCTCCATGAATTTTACAATTTTATTTATCTAGGCAATCTTCCTTTCCCTTGTTTATACGAGGTCGACGACCCGTATCTGGAAGGTGTATACAAGAGCATGAACGATCGATTCCCGACGCTGTCCGACACGGAAAAACATGAAGAAATTTCGCTGTTTCTTGTCGCACTTTTTCGCTCCTTGAAACCAATCTGGGATAAGCGGAAATTACGGAGTTCAAGTTACCAAGCCCGTAAAAATCATCGGGTGGAGCACATCTTAACCTGGATTGAGACCAATTATACGATTCCTTTCCGATTGGACGACATGGCGAAGTCGCTGCATCTATCTCCCTACCATTTATCACATCTCTTTAAAGAAGCGACAGGGATCAGCATCACGGAATACATAGCAGCCCGAAGGATTCATCAATCCATACAGCTCCTAGCGACTACAAAAAAACCGATCTCGCTTATTGCGGAAGAGATCGGATTAACGAATAGCTCTTATTTTTGCAAATTGTTTAAGTCGCAAATGGGAATCACGCCGCATCAATATCGAAAAAAATGGACGAGTACTTAAATTACGGGAATGCGCCTGATATTTATATGGACCTTAGATAAAAAGGTTGATCGTGTCAAGCATGATCAAAGATAGTACACGAACTGGGATGTAAGATCAATGATTGATATAATGGTCATATAATTGCTCGATGGTTGTAAAACGTTCGACTTCTCTACCGACCTTACCATATTCGTCTACATATTCATCCATCATTTCAAGGAACTTCTCTTTCATTACTGATAAATCACTTGCATCAAAGTACTGCATAAGATCAAATTTCTTGGTTCCTTTCTCCGCAGCCATTTCATCAAGATATCCTTGTGCTCCAAAGGCCGTAAGAAAGGCATAGGAGGCATCGTTCGTTTTAACACTGTTCAAGATTTTATTGCGGTAGTTGCACCACAATTCTTCGTAAGTTCCCCTCAGATTATCAAAAGTCGGAGCGGGTTTAACAATGAAGTTATCACACATCTTGCTATGTAACCTCGTAACGCTGTTCAACATATTAAAAGAGGCAATTCTGATATCTTCAATGGTATGAGCTTCGATGACAGACATGTATAAGGATTCGAGGTCATCTGGAACATGGCGATACGAGCGTATTTCTTCTAAATATCGCTTGACACCTCGTTTGATGCACGTGTTATTCATGCTGACCAAGGCATTGACCAAATTGTACAGAACGCCGGCAGATGCATGTCTCACTGAACCGATATTATCACCCAGCATCGTATCGCTGTATGCTTTCTTAGCCAGATCGATCCATTTTTTTGCTCGATTAAGACACGCTTCTCCTATCGGCTCCGCAAGCGCATCAAGAGCTTTCTGCCTAAAGTCGTTCAATTTCTCCAAATCCTCAGACTTTGCATAATAGAGAATTTTAAGCTCGGTTAGGCTCGACACGTTAGGACTCTCTAAGATGGATTGTGCGTGTATTCTTGTATCCCATGGGGTGCAATAGATGTCATAGCCAACGTCATCTAAGATGAAGCAATCGGATATTCCCCATCCCCTTTCCGTATTATTTATGATAATTAAATCAAGATCGCTCTTTTCGTGAAAGTCCCCGGTGCTAAACGAACCAGTAAGCCCAATAATTGCGATATCGTCTTGAAAATCTCTTCTTGCGCGTTCGATCACCATGTTGATCAGCAGTTCATTTTTGTCCAGCAGCTTCTTCTTTATGATTTCGTTCATTCGTTACACCCCTTCGTATGAGCTGGCCGTCCTTCATCACAACAACCTCAACTAGAGTCTATCGATTTAGAGGTGCGGTTGCTATGTATAAGTTGATTTAATTCATCTTTGCACAAAATCCGCTAAACCGTCGATATGACGATTAAGCGGATTACAGTAGTTCTTTTTTCTTTATGCTTTCGCATGACAAGAAATGCCGATCCGCCAATAAACAGTCCGTTAGCTTAATGCCTGCAGCAAGTTTAGCTTTGTACCTCCGTTTATGCGGGCATCCGCTTATTGTTCTGTGAATTTGAAGGATTTAATGGAAAATAAATCAAACATCACCATAATACTTTTAACAAAAATATGACTGAAGATGAATTTCCGATTTGACATCATATTGATTTAAAAATTTCATTAAATCATGACTCAGCTGCACAATCTCATTATTCGCATTATTCGCATAATCCGGCAACATCATATCCCTAACCATTTTAGTTCGTAGCCATGTCATAAAGAAAAGATCCAAAAATAAGTTTGGAAATTTAAGCACCATTTTAAGCATTGGTGGATCAATTGAAACGCCAGCTTTTTGTATTGCCAATAGATACGCTTTTAAAGTGGCTGTTATTTTGCGTGCCGTCTTTCTGGTTCCGATTCTTTTTTTGTCAATTATCTTATTTTCAGAATGCAAAACGCTCAACATGGCAATGTCTGATACGGAATGTGTGATGAGATACGATTGCATATCCTTTTTAATAACGTACGGAAGCTTTGCTGTTTTAAATAATTTTGCGAGGTTTTCTATGCGTTCTGTCACTACACCATTAATCTCTCCAAATACAGTTGCCATTATAAACTTTGGTAGAAATCGTGCATGCAATACTCCATCTTTAATCTGTCCGCCGAAGCCGGGAAAAGCGGGTAAAAGTCGATCCCCTACAATATCCAGCCACGAAGAAAACCAAATTGAATTACTAGTCATCGTAACTATATGTTTGCTTTGATTATCTTTTAGCGCTAACAACGCTGATTCGGACCGATCATAACGAACGGTGACGAAAATAAAATCGTATATATCGTCATTTTCGAGCGAATCAATGACCTTCACTTGTATAGATTTAACTGAACCTTTTTCTGTATACTGCAGGCCATTTTCGCTTAATGATTTAAATCTTTTTGAATGTGCAAACAGCGTAACGTCAAACCCTGCTTCAATAAGCTTCATTGCGTACATGCTCCCGATGACACCTGCACCAAAAATTAAAATTCTGTCTTGTTTTGCTGACATGAAAACCACCCCTACTTATTAACATTTCCTTTGGATTATCAGACAACATGTTGTATGATGTGATCATAAATCTTTATTATTCCTTGATCAACCATCAGTATTTTAGAATTTGTCGGATGATATTTTTATTGGCTAGTAGGAGGGTATCATGAAAAAGCAGCCCCAAATAATGGAGAAAACAAGACAAACGTTTATAGAAGTTTTTTGTGAATTATATAGCCAAAAGCCGATTGAAAAGATTTCGGTTCAGGAAATTGCGAATAAGTCAGGATATAACCGCAGCACCTTTTATCAATACTTTACTGACATTTACGAATTGTTAGACTATGTTGAAAATGACTTATTAAATGACATGAAAAAAGAATTGGCGAATAAAGAGCTATCGATGCATACGGATCAAGATACGCTCTATTGTCTGGATAAAAGAGAACATCTCCTGATCCTTAATGCCCTTTTGGGTGATTATGGAAGTACCCGTTTTTTAAAACGCTTAAAAAAAGAAATCACTTTGGATCAATTAGAATTAAACGTTCCGCAAAACCATTCCTTAACGCCATACTTCATTGAGTTTTACCTCACAACTTCCCTTTCTCTATTTCGTCTTTGGCTCCAGCGTCAAAACGACTTATCGTCAGAAGAATTTTTCAAGTTAGTGGAGAACCTATATTCAAGAGGGATTACGCCCTATTTTAAAGAATGAGCCTGTCATTCAAACCGAATCCATATGTTGTATAACTATAAAAAACGCGCATAAGACAGCCTGACTAACTATAGCTTAATCGCAACTTTTCCAAAACCCAAAGGGAAACACACGATCGATGACCGGATGCAGTTGATTCGCTGTAATCGCATGATTCAGTGTCTCAAACATTTCTCGACTGCCTCCATTGATTCTTTGAATGGTCGGCTTTTTCAACATAACCGAAGGAACATTAAATTTTCTTGGCATTTATACCGGTCCGAAAGGCCATCCTCCAAGACGACGCCTGCTGGTTTACCGCAACGGTCCCCTTTCGCAAAAGCATTTAACGTATACACTTCCACATTCATGTTCCTCTCGTCCTCTCCTTATCTTAAAAAAACCGATGTGCGCAACCGTACGTCCTACTCGATGCCATGAAACGGTTGTCGGGGCTCCCGCGCTATTTGGAATCGTTCCGTATCTGTAACATCGTTGAAGTTCATTAAATTTGACCGATATTTCGGATTATACAAAAATACAAAGTCGCTAGATTAGCGACTTTGTATTTGGGCATAATCAAATTTTGATGTTAGTTCGTTCAATCTGAGATTCTATTACATCATATAGAGCAAGTTTATAGTTTATTTTATCCAAATTAAAATATAGCTCTCTTATGCTTTTCTCAATTTCTTTTTTATGATGGAGCATCATCATTTTTCGTTCCGAAATCGTCGAATCCCCTTCTTTATACAAGTAGACATACTTCTGAATTTGAGCAATCGGCATTCCTGTAGCTCTAAGCGCAGTAACGAAGTGAATCCAGCTTAAATCATTTTCGTCATATAACCGCTTCCCATTTTCATTTCTCTTCACATGTGGAAGCAGCCCCTCCTTTTCGTAATATCGAAGTGTGGGAGCCGCTATTCCTGTCAATTCAGTCACTTTCCTTATAGTCAACATAAATAAAACTCATCGCCTCCTATTAAAGTAAACTTTAATTAATTTTTTGGCATATCTAATTAAATAATCCAAATTTATGCTGTGAAAGAAGAAGGAAGATAGGATGAAATCAATTATTTCACTGTTTCATTATACACTTTTTCTTCAGTGGAAAAGTCTTGACTTAAAGTGAACTTTATAATCTATGATAACAATGTAATTAAAAATGAGCCTGGAAGGATGAAGTTACAATGAATAATATCTCAATCGTCTCTGGTGGTAGCCGTGGACTTGGTCGCAATACTGCCATCAGTATTGCCCGTCATGGCGGTGATGTCATCTTGACCTATCGTAGCCAAGCAGAAGAAGCAAAGTCTGTTGTTGCTGAGATCGAATCTTTGGGTCGTAAAGCAGTGGCATTACAACTTGATGTTGGAAATATTGCCAGCTTTGCGGTCTTTGCTGAGACAGTACGTTCGACCCTGCGGTCAACTTGGGATCGTACCACTTTCGATCATTTAGTGAATAATGCCGGCCACGGAGAAATGATAGACTATGCCGAAACTACAGAAGCTCAGTTCGACGGCCTGTTTAATGTGCATGTCAAAGGCGTATTCTTCTTGACCCAGGCTCTTCTGCCGCTTCTTGCAGATGGTGGTCGTATCGTGAACTTCTCATCGGGACTCACTCGCGTTTCTTATCCTGGCTTCTCTGCCTATTCCGCCGCAAAGGGCGCGGTCGAGATTCTAACCATCTATATGGCCAAAGAACTTGGTCACCGAGGCATTACCGCTAATACCATTGCACCTGGAGCAATCGAAACCGATTTTCTAGGAGGTTCTGTACGCGACATACCTGCTTATAATGACACGTTTGCCTCGATGACTGCCCTTGGTCGAGTCGGCGTACCTGAGGACATTGGTCCTGTAGTCGCCAACCTGCTTGGATCCGACAATCGCTGGGTTAATGCGCAGAGAATCGAAGTCTCGGGTGGTCAGAACATCTGATCGCAAGTAATAGCAGCAAAGACAATCCGTGATACTGGGGCTGTCTCCGAACGAATACGACCATATTGGGTAAGAATAAGTCCCACCCCCATCTTGGTCGTAATCGTTTCTCCCAAAAAGAGAACGCTGATCACGATCGCAATGAGAGGGACCAGAAAATTAAACGATCCGATTTTGCCGGCTTCGCCTCCACGCACTTCTTGTCGAATATATTGCGAATCATTGGTGAGAAACATCCGGGGCTGACATTTGAACTTCACGAAGGAACCATCGAAGAGATTAAAAAATGGCTAGAATCCAGAATCAAACCATCCATATTACGGATCTGGACAATGAACCTATGATTGTGTGCAAAGGTGGGTTCGTAACGCCGATTTTTGAGTTATTTAAGCAATTTGGAACCACTTTGTACGCCAAATATAACAGACACAACATAAACACGGCATTAAGCGTGATTCAAGAAGAACTGGGAATCTCGATCGTATCGAAACTTCTTTGTCGCTATCGACACTGCCACCTAATGTCCGCATCCGGACAATTAATCCGCAGCCTTTTAGAGACATTCTCTTGGCAGTTACTTCATTAAAGGAGGCTTTACACGGGACGAAACTGTTCCTTCAGACTGCACGAGAGCTTTATTGATCGGGGGATCGAAATGGTCCTAAATTTACTTGTTCCATCATTTATAACAGCGAGGTTGCGAACTTCATCTCGGGAAAGCGGCTATCCGGTCCTTTCATTAAGTTTCCACCTTGATTTTTCAGATACATGTCGAAGAAATCCAGCATATAGGCATTAATAACGGAGCTCGCTCGTTCGGGTGCTATTTCCCCTGTAATGCCCAGTATTTTGAAAATAGGAGAAATGAATTGGACATCGGTAAAATTCAAATGCTCCGTATTTTCAATATAAAGGACTTGTCCCCCTTCGCTGACCGTTTCGCGCATCCGTTCAAGCTCCAGCTTTTTATCTTCCGTTACCTGATCCATCCACTCTCTTGTTGAGCCCATACGGTCAAGCTCTGCATCCGTGTAAACTCGGTTATCCCTCACCTTTTTTAATTGTTCAAATTCGCTTTCCGAGTGGATGAATAAAAACGGCTTTTGCAGACCCTTTCTGTCACGCAGTCGGTACAGCCCTCCGTCCAAGTCTATTCCAGCCGTGATTCGCGGATCGTAAGAAGCGTCATAGGCCGTCGCTCCGCCGATGGAATGACCAAACACCCCGATATGCTTAAGATCAATCTTCCCTTTAAATCGACTTGGAATCTGCCCCGATTGGATAAGCTCGAACTGGTCCAGCGCAAAAGCCACATCATCTGTTAAAACTTTTCCCAATTTGTCGCGGTTTCCGCTTTCGGTCCGATAATCGTGGTCGGGCGAAAATAAGTCGTTGGTTGTGCTGGTCGTGATTCGACCATCCGGAAACTCAGTTGCAAATGTATTGAAGGTGTGGTCGATCACGGCCACGATATATCCGTGACTCGCGAGATTTTCGGCTTGCGACGTGTGGAGGAACCTAGAAGAGCCGAAGCCGGGATTCGCAAGGATCAGCGGGTATGAAGTCTGTGCTGAAGAGACTTCGGCCCCCGAATAAGCATGACTGGCTACGTACTTCAAGTGTTGAAAAGTATACCCGGGAAGGCCATAGTTCGCAGCCATATAACGTAAAATCCGGGTATCTGGAATAAAGGAAGCATACTTGCCGGAGCCCGCTTGGGCCGGATACCATACCTGAACCATCAATTCCCTCTTGCCTGTCGCGGTTGTGCCAAATGTCTCCTCTCGGCTTGAATCGATGAAATGAAAGACTTGTGTACTTACCTTCAGCTCGCCAGTTGGCTCCGGAAAGTTGAATACGGGAAACACATATAGGAAGCATCCCGTTGCGATTAACCCAAACCCGATAAAAAGGCGGCCCAGCACCCTACGGTTTCGCGAAGCAGTCTTAACGGCTGCAGGTTTTTTGAAAGCGTCTTTCAGTGATAGAATAAGCATCATGAGCGTAAATCCGTATAAAAATAATAGCTGAGCCCTGTATCCTTCGACTAGCAAATGGATTACTAAAAAAATGGAGCCTGCTCCGCTTGTCAGGAGCAAAGCTGATCTTCGGATACGCTGATTGACAATGAACTGGATTGCCAACAAACACGCACTCGAAAAGAATAGCAGCATTTCAAAAAACCTCACGCCAACTCCCCCTTAAAAATAATCCTATCAAGGGAGTATTTTAGAGGAGCAGCCAGGTTGGTACCATTGATTTAGATGACAATTACCTTACACGCTTGTAAGATTGACGATGATGCGCGCAAGGACCTGATCATCCAAGAATAAATCCTGCACTTTTATTTAAAACACCTACACTTATGCGTTCCCATTGAACCATCGAGTTTCGTTAATTAACGACGATAAGACATTCTATAGTCGACATTAAAATATCCCGCGCCAGGATTAGGAAATGGCTGAAACAGGATTGCGTACAGGCTACAAAAATATCAGTTACTCACCCACTCATGTAACATGTTCTTGTCCTCGACAGGAAACAATACTTGTTCCAGCTCCTAAAGAGTCTACAAGTCGCCCCATAGGACGACTCGCTTCTCGACTTCTCAGCCATTTAGTTCGATGATAATAGGACAGCACCCAGCACACGCCGTTTCGGTCGGTAACGATGGCCAACAGTCGGTTAAACGGAGCCTCATATGCTTCCGAGTTAATCATCCCTTCGGCCGCAAATTCTCCTTAGATCCTTTGGAACGCCTCCTCTGTCTCGATTCTTCTATAAAACTGCCCGTTAGCATAATTAAGGCAGCTGATCAATTGACCGGCTGCCTTCTTGTCTTTGTTAAACTAACGTTTCGCAGTAAGCTTAATTTAGAGTCTCTTTGCGTTATTAAATCTATGTATCCCATATCCAGTGAAGTCGGAAGCTAATATTGCTTCCTTAAGCGGGTATAAATTTGATGTGATTCTTAATTCAATTCCTTTTTGGAATAATCTCTCCAACAAATTCTCATATTTTTCAACTGATTTGGGTTTCACTACTTGACGAGAAATGTAGTAGCCAGCTGTTTTATCAAAAAGCTCAAAACCCTCATCGTCAAAACCATATCGAAATATGCTTTGCTTTGATATCCTCGAATACCAGTCACTTTCTACTGTAATTATGGTATTGGCAATAGAATTATTAAAGAAGAGTTGTAAATGTTGGTCTGTTGTCGCCTCATCTTTTCTACACACAATTCGGGGACAATCCCTAGGGAAATAGTACGTAAACTCGTGCTCTTCATCAAGTGCCCAAACTACCGCAGGAAAATCCGGACGATTTTGCTTTTCTTTTGGCACAAATATATGGATACTATCGTCTTCACTGAAGTGAAAAAGCATTTGCGTCCCCCCTCGTCCCATTTATTGTTATATTCCATAAAAATATTGGATTATCCTGCTCATTAGCTTAATGAAACGGCAGGGAAATCTAGTCAGATCCTCATCTAATCGGTAATCGGCTCATGTTCTTGTCCTCGCCTCGGTACAAGAACTTGTAGCCGATAAAACAAAAAAAGTCGCTGCAATAGCGACTTTTATGGGAGCATGTTCTTGTTCCTCGACATCAAACAATGAACTGGCTGGAGGCCGGTTCATATATAAGAGCTACACATTTATCTTTCGACCATTCACCTTTCCCTTTTTCGGGTGCGGAACCCGCCTACCTCAACTAGCACCATCAGCCCCCCTTTATACGAGCCCCAGCCTTCACCAACATAGTGCCGCAGCCTCAATTAGATTGGCCGGTTCTCCTATCAACACAGTACCTTGTCACGATCAGGGAGCAGCTTAACCACGGTACTTTATTATCTCGACCTCCCGCGATCAACAGCACTTTTGGTTTGTAGAAATATTGCACGTCGCCCACAGTTGCCACCCACCGAAATCGGTGCTTCACGCCGACGAAACTGCGCACCGTCTCCTGGACTGACTCAATCGGAGTCCAGTCCATTTCTTATTAAGAAGCCATAGGAGTTTTAATCCTATTGCTCATTTTTTTAAATAACAAGATGGAAAGAAGTAAAGCTATGCATACAGCGGCCAAACCCAGCCAATTTAAATACAGGACAGATGTACGACTGATGACAACCCCGCCTAGTCCAGATCCCAATGCAAAACCAAATTGGATGAACGAGGTATTTACGCTAAGGGCGATGTCTGGATTTCGAGGTGCTAGAGTAACCAGATATAGTTGCTGGGCAGGGGAAATACTCCACGTTGCTAACATAAAAATCATTAAATTCAAAATTAATACCAAGAGATGGACACCGGCTAGAGCGAATAAAAGAAGAGTCGCCCCTTGTAACAGGAGCCCGAGACATATGGTAAATTTCGATCCCTTTGCATCGGCCAATTGTCCACCCACTCTTGATCCGACAAAGCTGCAAACTCCCGCCAGGAATAAAACACCGCTAATTTGGGCTATGGAAAGAGAAGATGTAGCTTGCAAGAAAGGCGTAATATAAGTGAACAGTGAAGAATAGCCGCCGATATAAAATAAAGTAATAACCAAGGCGGTCAGAATGGATGAATTCCTTAGAAATGGAGAGCTGCATTCTGAGGGTAACCTTTTCTTCCTCTTTGATTGCCGGAACCTTTTTATAGATGATAAGTAATGGAAAAACACTTAATAATCCGATTAATATAAATAGAATTCTCCAGCCAAACATCTCACTAAAAAATGTGCCCATGGGAACACCGAGCACTAGCGAGCTGCTAAGCCCCATCAAAATAATACCGATAGCATTGCCTCTTCTTTCTTTTTCAACGAGTCGTGTCGCTACTGCCATGGCCACTACGGTTGCGATTCCTCCGCTAGCTCCTTGTATAATTCGTACCCATAGTACTATTTCATAAGGAAGATCTACCAACATAAATCCATTGCTGGCAATGAATACGCTTAGGGCGGTTATCAGAAGCTTTTTCCGATCTGCATTGATCGTCACTGCAATCAAAATCGGAGCGACAACGGCCGCGGCAAGAGCAAACACAGTCACCAGTAACCCAGTTTCGGAAGTTGATACTCCCAAGTCCACAGCCATCATCTCAATGATTCCTGTAATAATATATTCAATGGTTCCAATCAAAAAAACGGCTAGTGCCAAGACGTAGATGATCCCTTTATTTTTCAATTTATTCCAACCCACCTTCTTCAGTTATCTATTTAGTATTGGAATTTGTATTTCGATGAATTGTGCATCTCGTTCTGGAGATAACGATATATACAGTTCTCTACCCGCTTCGTTTTCTTTGATCTGATAGTTATTTTTCTCAATCCATTTCGCTATATGGGCACAGGCCGCAACATCAAATTTTGAATTTGAATGAAAAGCCATTGTAGCCATCATCGGTTCAGGAGGAAGAATCCGTTGTTGAAATGGCTCTAGAGATGATTGGAGCTCGCAGGTTAAGAAATAACCGACTTCAAACTCAAACTCATCCTCTTTTCCGTCTATGTTTTTCCATAAAACAACTTGAGGGCCTTGGATCAACTGGCGAATTTCCGTTGTTAATAACAGATCCAATTGATGAAATAACCCTGGAATGTCTTCTTCACTTCCGTATGCTTTTTGAAAAAGAAATGTTTGTGCACCTTCGGCTTTGATTCGTATATCTTGGCCAGTTTCGAATTGCCCCTCTCTTTCTATAAGCTGCATACGCTCCTCAATCCTGACAAGTTTGGCTTGTTCCTAATCGATATTTTGCTGAATTTCGCTTCTTTTCAGCTTAAACATGCCTTGAATATTCTCCAATGTAATATCTTCCTGGAGCAGCTGTGTGATTTGGGGCAATGTAAACCCCAATTCCTTATAAATAAAATTCGATTGAGCTCAAGAAGCTGATCTGCTGAATAGTACCGGTAGCCAGTATCGTGATCTACCTTTCTCGGCTTAAGTATGCCAATCTGGTCGTAATAACGCAGTGTTTTTAAAGAGACCTTGCTTAGCCTGGAAAATGCACTGATTTTGAACAAAATATCATCTCCAATCTGTAACATAATGAGAGTATACAGTTTCCTGTGCAGGGGAAAGTCAAGCCCTTATAAGATATACAACATGACATAAGAGTACGGTTTCCAGGAAACCGTACTCTCTAGCTCTATCCATATATATTCGACTTTAGTTTACTGGCCGAGAAGTGCAACAATCAAACTTACGGATTCGGCTCGGGTTGCACGAGCCTGGGAGCGAACAGCCCTTGTCCTCTTCCTTGAACCAGTTTTGCTTAAACTGCTGCGGTCACGTATGGTCTTGCCCATGCAGGGATTTGATCTGCATCGGTAATTTCGGCCTTCGCTTCCGATTCCAATCGAAGCTTTTTGGCTCTGACGATCATCACGATTAGCTCCAGGCGGGTCAATTCATTTGCCGGCCATACATTTGATTGGCATGTAACAAAAATATTCGATCAACTTTCTGAGGTTGCCCTGTTTTCAGGATGATGACATAATGTCGCAAAAAAACTGACACTATGAAAATTTCTTTTAGTGGCAGGTTGTAATAAGTACTATAAATTAAAATAAATGATTTTGCTAAATTGTAGAACGCAATAGTAAGGATCGCTACTACCATAAGAAGAAGTGACCCTTTAATTATAGTACTGGTTTGATTTTTCTTTAGACCATTTTTAATTTGTTTGAAACTAAACCAAATCGTAAAGACCGCTACAAATGAATAGAATATTATTCCTATAGTAATATCTATCATCTATTTCCTCCTATTACTCATTGTGCTTTGACAACATGAACTTGATTACATAAATATATAAAGCCGCATAATTAGCGGCTTCTAATGTCACTATGATTTTGTCACCTGACAGTTAACCATTGTCTACCTCACGGCGTTATCCTCCACCTATAGGGCCCCCCTATTTGAAACGAGAGACAAAGCGGCGTTGCCAAGGCGTCTCAACAGCTCGTGGACTGTATTGCTGCCGAATATAGTCGACAGCTTCATGATTGGGTAATCCATCAATCACAGCGAGACAGGCTAGTGCCGTACCTGTTCGTCCAATCCCGCCCCCACAGGCGATTTCAACCCGTTCAACTTCAGCCCGAGTCCATGCTTCACGAAGCGCATCAACGGCTGCAGCCTTGTTTGTTGGCAGCCAGAAGTCCGGCCAAGGAATCCAGCGGCTTTCCCAAGTAACGGGCGCTGGTTGTCGTCCGAGCAGGTAGAGTGCAAAAGTGGGCTGAAGCCCTTGGGGAAGTGGACGTTTTAGTGCTCGGCCGCGGACGAGTCGACCTGAAGGAAGGCGCAGCACACCTGACGATTCGGGGTTCCATGTATCATTCATAGTGTCACCCTCCTAAGGATTTAAGAACACGTACAACTAAACATTCCTTTGAAGCTTGACATTGCATTCTGACGTTGTCGCAGTGACGTACTCCACATAATTCACAGAGCCGTTAAAGTTCAAATAAGCTTCATAACGCATGCGGATTGCGGGTAAAGTGATCAAATCCAGAACATTTTCCTTTGGAACCCACCTGCATTCGCTAGTTTCTTCAGTCGATTCAGCTAACTCTCCACCCACAGCTTTGCACACGAAATCAAACATGACCTTCGTAGGAACATCTGTTTCACCGTCATGCCACTATTGAATCGCTGTATATTTATTCCACGTGTTTCATGTACTTCCCTGCTTTCATTATTATATGCTTGAAGTTACTCACCGAACGATTGGACTATCCTGCCCGTTATAATAACAGGGCGTCTGCCGCTGTCGATGTCAATATTGGGAATGTAACCATGTTCTTGTCATTATGTTTTGACAAGAACTTGATAACATAAATATAAAAAGCCGCATAGATTGCGACTTTCATAGTCATCATGTTCTTGTCCCTCGACAGGTGTCTAAATAACAAGCGGGCTTTTCCCTATTCATCACGGCTGTGGCAATAGATATCGAAAAAGGTAGCCGACTTTGGAGTCGGCCGGCTACCTTCAATTTCTTCATTGAGATATATCGTGTCCCGTTAGCGTAATCTACTTTTGGAGACAGAGTCATCGAACCGTCTGGTAAACGAGGCCTATAGCTCCAGAATCAAATGTCTTGTTTTCGATAAGTTTAAGATTGACCTTCTCCTTGAGACCTTGGAATAACGGCAACCCGCTGCCGATCAGGACGGGAGAAACCGTAATTTTATACTCATCTATTAAATCAAGCTGCATAAGGTAGTGTGCGAACCTAGGACTGCCGAGGATGACCATATCCTTGCCTGGCTGCTGTTTGAGGTTTTTGATCTCTTCCTCGACATCTTCTTTCACCAGTCTGGAATTGTTCCATTCGACTTTCTCCAGCGTCTTGGAAAAAACGATTTTGGCTGTCTTTTCGATCCACTCGGCATGATTAAGTTCATGCTGCGAAGCTGATGGGTTCGAGGGCACAGATGGCCAGTAACTGTGCATCATCTGATAAGTTCCACGTCCCCAAATGACAGTGTCGGCAGTACTCAGAATTTCTTTCGCGTGCTTCTCCAAATCAGCATCGTAAGCAACCCAGCCAATGTCCATTTCACCGTTCGGCCCTTCTACAAAACCGTCAAGCGATGCGTGCAAAAATAGAACGAGTTTTCTCATTTTCAGTTCTCCTTTGTTCATGAGGGATCTCTACATTAACTACATTATAGGACAACTCAGCTTGGGTTGTTTCTTACGGATTGCTAATCACAAATGGGTTCTTAGAAAAGGCGAAGCGCTGGAATGCCTCTCCTTCTTCTTCTATCAAATCACACCCATAAACAACCTGTCTCGCAGGTGTTCTTCACTCACGTTTATTGGTCCATGGTTTCTATAACAACATTCTTACCAAAATCTTCGCTTAGCAGAATCTCAATTAATTTGTGCGCAGTGTATTCAGGCGTTTGTAGCTTCCCTTCCTCAGAAAATCGAATGAACTCATTAACATATGGGAAAAGATCATTACTTACAGATCGAATTTCCGATTGTAAATGGGTATCGATCATACCTGGATATACAGCGACTACTTTTGCTGGATATGTCACGAGCTTTTGCTCAATGTCTATACTTTTGGTAAATGAGTCAAGGCCAGCTTTTGCAGTGCTGTAACAGCTTTGTGAGGGTAATAAATATTTTGCGGATGCTGAGGATATGTTTAAAATTCTTTTGTCCACATTCATATCTTGGGTACGTTTAAGATAGTTAGCTGTTATTATCATTGGTGCTAATAGATTTAAATGGATGTTCTCAATTATTTTATCCGTTTCTATCCGTTCAATTGGGCTCACTGGAGTCAACATGGCAGCATTATTGATAAGATAGATCGCTTCATCGTTGGAATAAAGCTCAATTTGACGGAAGATGTCCTCAAAAAGTTGATCAATCTCGCCAATGTTTGTTAAATCAAAATTAAAATAATCAATTCTGCAGTCCCTCCCCTGGGCTAGATCGATAATCCGTTGGTTCGTAGTTCTAGAAATGCATATAAGGTGATGGTTCTTATCGATTAATTGATTAGCCAACGATTCACCAATACCTCTTGATGTACCTGTTATCAATATATGTTTCAACCGGATCTCTCCTTATAAGTTAACTATGTATTTTCTCGAATAATAATTCTATTAACCGTTTCTTCCCAAATCATCTGATACTCCAAATCCATCTTCATCATCTTACATCTAGACAAATTATCAATAAGAAGGGCAAGAATTTTAGCACTGACTTCGATTTTTGTAGGTTCAACTAGACCCAGATCACTGCCTTTTGACAATAAATCACAGAAACCGTTGATAAAATCTTGTTGAACTTTCAATAAGGGAGCTCTAAATTGCTCATCACGCTCGGCTAGCATCGTGAACTCACTGAGCACTCTTAATGTTGAACGATACTCTTCATCATCGCTTGGCAGCATATTTAAACCGCCCCGAATTATCGTCTCTACAAAATTGTCTTTATTAACGGATTCAGCGTTAAAGTAAGCAGAAAAATAATGATCCCTAAAAATATAATCAAATGTTCGGCTAATCAACTCTTCCTTTGTTGCAAAATGATAGTATATGGAGGATTTCGTTATGCCTACTTTTTTAGAAATCAAGCCTAAACTCGTTCTCTCTATCCCATGCTCTGCAAACAGCTCATATGCCGCTTGGACGATATGACTTGATGTAATCTCTCTTTTCTTGATAACCTTCAGGCTCCCTTCATCTGAATTAATGCCATTATAAGGATTATCATAATGCATTGTCAATAATTTAACGACCGGTCGTTCAAAAAATTCAAATAAATCTATCTAATCGGTAATCGGTACAAGTTCTTGTACCAAGGCATGTGCAAAAAAATTATACCGATAAAATAAAAAAGTCGCTAAAATAGCGACTTCAATGGTCCATATTCTTGTCCCTCGACATTTAAAAAAGACAACCGATTGCTCTGACCGGCTGCCTCCTCTTCTTTATTCAGCTCCCGTTAGCGAAATTGATCTGATTAATCGATTAAAGGCTGCCAAACTTCCCATATGTTACCGTCAGGGTCAGCAAACGTTATGTTTGGTCCGCTTGTGACCCGTTCTCCTAAAATATTCACTCCGTTTTTCTTAAAACGTTCAAATAGCTCTTCGATCCGTGGTGTAATAAAACATGCAATTGCGTGGGGCTTGCCGTTGTCCAATGACCATGAAAAGCGTAATCGCCCGCCCTCTTCGTCTGATTTGTGAAGGAACAGAGCGGGTACAACTTGCCTTAAACCAGGCGAAGGCAGGTTTCCATTCCGATCGGGAATATTCAAAACAGCCATGACCATCCCAGGCTCAACATGATCGTTGTTTGCAGGTTGGTACCCTAAATTCTTTTGATACCATTTAATAGACTCGTAAACATCACTTACCGGTACGTAAATACAAGTAACTCCCGTAATGTCTTCCAGCCCTTCTTCCAGTTTGAATTCCTCATTTGCCCGCATAGCTTACCATCCCTTTGTTCATTCTTATTCTAGCCTTTTATCAAAACAAGGTTAAATGCGATGTTTTTCCCCTGGTGTAGCTCGGAGAAATACTAGAGGACAATGAGGCAATCTTTTCTCCATTGTGCACTTCTCCACTCTTCCTATAGGAGGGGCGAAAAACGTTTCCAATTCCCTTCGGAAACAACTTCAACCGTTCCGTCGATCACTTTAATGGCGGTCTGATCATCAATCGCATACGCTGGCCCTTGCATCCCGGCGGCCCATCTCTCTGCATCAGCCATGGTGTTTCTCGGCAGCATTTCGTGATCCAGATGCGGAAATATTGCAAAATCAACCAGACTCAGCGCGTCATCGCCGCCAGTGGGTGGAGTCCAGCCAACGAAGAATTCCCCGATGTTAGGTGCCATCACCATACTCCCGGCACTCAGTCCCACATAAACTGCCTGCAGAGACGGTAAGAGGTCTGCAAGTCTGGACTGCCGCATCCAGTGGCACAGGTAGAGGGCGTCGCCGCCCGAAACCAGCAGGACGTCCGTCTCCCTTACTAGCGGCACCCAGCGGTCTCTGTCAATGCTTGGCAGCGCTGTGAGCTCCAGCACGCCGACGGACTTCCAGCCTAGGTCAACCATGGGATTCTCGGAATTCCCGCTAATGAATTGCCAGGCTTTGACGCCGGGGCCTACCCAGGGGTGTCCGTACATCGCGGTGGGAATACACAGGGCATTGCAGTCGGCGATCGGCTTGCCCAGCATGTCAACTAGCGCATTGTGTATGCTTTTGTTATTAATGCCGGCAGATGTGAGCAATAATTTCATAACTTCACTCCTTTGTTGCGTTTGTCGTTTATTCTTTAGACTTTAGGGGCTACATAAACTATAATATAGTACATTTCCGTGCGGATTGTTTCTTACAGATTGCTAATCTAATCTGCCCGTTAGTTCAATATAAGGGCGTGTCGCCGTCGATCAAATCATATCGGGAATGTTATCAAGTTCTTGTCATAGTGTTCTAACAAGAACTTGTCCCGATAAAACAAAAAAGCCGCTAAATTAGCGACTTTCTATGGGTCTAGGTTCTTTTCCATCTACAACTTTCAATGAGACTCTCAATGAGACTTTGTTTTTGTACTCCGTCACATCTATCATATAGACCATCGTACTTTTTCAGAAATTTTTTAAAAAATCACTAGCGTTATATTTTTGAATGGATGAAACTTACACTCAAGCATCTCGTTTACGGTAAAATACAATAGCTGCCGTAATAAAAATCAGTGTCCATATCATTGAAATCCCTGTCCCTTGCATTGGTGAAAGGACATTTATTTCATCAGAGGAAGGCGGCATATACATATAATATCCTGCCGTATCCGGAAAATACATTTTAAAACTAGGCAGAAGATCTCTCGATAATGGACTGACAACGAAATAATAACCAAGCAGCACCACTAAAGCAGGGGTGGTTCGTCTTAATAAAGCACCTATAGCTGCACTGAGAAGTGAGGTTAGTGTCAGATAGCCTGTTGCACCTGCTAATGCTTCTACCATGGTATCTATATCAATCGCTGCTGCTGTGTCTTTCATCATCATATAAGTATATAGTACACCGGATGCAGCGATAATAAAGGCCGCGGGAACCGTTATGATTGCCAATGCCAAATGCTTCATGGATAATTGAATCCCACGACAAGGTATCGCAGCTAACGTAGTTCGAATCTGTCCACCGATATACTCTGAACAAGTAGCTAGGATCCCAAGAATAATGAATCCTGCTTGAAGATAACCCATCGAAGCAAACCCTATATTCAGTATTTTTTGCGTCCCTATTGCTCCTTGTAAACCTATAGAAGTAAAAGCTGCGGCTAATCCTAAATTAAGAATGAATGTACCCATAAGAGTGAGCCATATCAATGGTAATGTAGCTAATTTATCCAGTTCAGCACGAAGGATTTGTGTTATCTTTTTAATAGATGGGACACTCATGCAGCAACGTCCCTCCTATGGAATACGATAGCTGCAGCAATGAAAAGAACGACTACCCAGGCAGACATGACTATGCCGCCTATGAACGGGGTGAGGAATCTGTCGCTCAGAAACATAAACATTTCAAGGCCAGCCCGATCCGGTAGGTATAACGCTAACTTTGTAACTTTAGAAAGCAGGAAACTAAATGAAACAACGGATGTATTTATGATGAGCACAGCAAGCGGAATCGTGCCATTCTTAGTTAGTACAGTAATCCCGAATGCTAATAGAGCAGTGAATGTCCAGTAACAAACTGCACCGAGCAGCTTCGACCATTCAAATGCTGGGGAATACTCACCAAGAACAAGATGCGTAGCTGACACAGTTGTCATGATAGCAACAATACAAAGCAGTATACTGATTACTGTCACAGCGCCTGCTTTTGCCAGCAAAAATTGAAGCCTTGATGAAACAACCGTTAAACTTGTTGTAATCTGTTGTCCTCCGCCAGATTCACTGCTCTCTGTCAAATACTCGCTGCTGACAGCAAGCACACCAAGGATGATGACACCTTGTACACCAAGGGCTAATCCAATATAGCCAACTTCCAAAAGCCGTGTGCTAACTCCAGTTATAATCTCCTCTTTTTGAGCTATACTGTCTAAGGCGGCTATGACCGCAGGAGAAAATGCTCCAACAAGAAAGGCAAGCCAAATGCCCGGCAGGGAGAACAATTTAGATAGTTCCGCGTTGAATGCTCTCATACAACACCACCAGCATGATCAGATGTCCGGGCAAAAAAAGCTTTCTCCAGCGTGGAATGGGTACCTATTACTTCGTCCAACGTTCCATCTGCAACGATTGTTCCTTGCTTAATAATAACCACATCATCAACTGTCTCTGCAAGCTCCCCTATTAGATGACTGGATAGTAACACCGTGTTGCCAGACTCAGCCCGTTTACGTAAAAATGTCCGGATCCAACGAATTCCTTCCGGGTCGAGCCCATTTACGGGTTCATCTAGAACCAATATCGCGGGATCACCCAGCAGTGCAGCGGCCATTCCAAGTCTTCTCCCCATACCAAGCGAATATTTTCCCACTCTTTTGTCAGCTGCATTAGTAAGACCTACGATTTCCAAAACTTCCTCGACACGTGAGTTAGACAATCCTGCGGCACGAGCAATCCAGCGCAAGTGTGCCCGCCCTGTTCGCATACGATGGGCCCCAGATCCATCAAGTGCAGCACCTACTGTTGCTAGAGGATTATGTAACTCTGAGAATGGCTTGCCATTTATGAGAGCACTCCCTGATGTGGCGCGATCTAATCCAAGCAGGATGCGAATCGTTGAGCTTTTACCTGCCCCATTTGGACCTAAAAAACCAGTCACTCTGCCAGGTCTCGCTTTAAAACTGATACCCGATAAGATTTCTTGAGATCCGCGATGTTTGACTAAGTTATTAATTTCAAGCAACCATAACACTCCCTTTCTGTTATGGCTCTCATTATAAAGTAGCAAAGTTACATCACGGTTATCATGGTGTTTACTTCCGGGTTACCTTTGGGTTACGCTCTACCAATAACTACTCTTGTGCCATTTTCATTTGAGGTAAAGTCAGCTTTCAGCTTCATTTTTTTCAACATATAATTTGAAGTCGATAAACCAATCCCTGCCCCATGCTCATGGGAAGAGTTATCCAAACCTGGACCTCTGTCTGCAATAATGATCTGTTCTTTTTCTACATCAACCACAATGTTTGCATATTTCCCTTCTGCTGCATGGCGAAGAATATTCTGAAATAAATTATCCAAAACCCGTGTCATCCAATTCGGATCTGCTTCCCAATAAAAAGTCTCCTCTCCCGGTAAATCAACATCAAGCTGAATTTCTTTGTCTTCAAATACAGGGTACCACGCAGCAACAGATGCTCTTACTAGACGTCCAATATCTGTTGAAACGGGCACGAAAGGATGTTTTCCCGAGGTAAGCAATGTATAGGACAGTAAATCATCCATTAGATCTCCGACTCTTGTAATCGTATGGTTGATCTCCGTTAACGAGTTTTGTCCTTCTTGACTCATGGGTTCTTTATTTAAACGGGTGACATGTCCTCTCAAAATGGTAAGCGGTGTTCGTAAGTCGTGAGATAAATTCGCAATGAGTCGATGTCGTAATAACTCCTCTTCATATTCTCGTTTACGACTGTCTTCAAGCTGCTGAATCATCCAATTAAAAGAACTTCCTAACTGGTCTATCTCATCCATACGATCATTTTGAACAGATATGGTTTTAGGAAACGAGTTGTTTTTAGCTGAAAATGACATGACTTCTTGTAAGCGGGCAAGACGTTTTTGAAGTTTCAAGAAGAAGCGCCAAGATAAGATCACAAATGCGACAATAATAAAACCAAACACTAGTACGGTAACGTAAAACAGATTTAACGTATTTACATTTTTATCATGGATATCTGAAACCCCAAAAAACGCACTGATGAAAATAATCATAATGGGAGGAAAAAAGATAAATAGAAAATGTACTTTTAGAAAACGACGAAATAATGATCTGTTTCGCTTCATAGTTTCACCCGATAGCCTATTCCCTTCAACGTTTCAATAATCTCGGGGGAATTGGGATGACGTTCCAGCTTTTGACGCAGTCGGTGGATATGCACCATCAGTGTTTTATCGCCTGTTATATAAGCTTCTTCCCAAATAGCTTCATAAATTTGTTCTTTTGTTAAAACTTGATTAGGGTGGCGTATGAAGTACATTAAGATTTGATGCTGTTTCCCTGTTAAAATAATTTCTTCTCCTGTGTGTTTGTCAAATATCATTTGACCTTCCGGATCTACTTCAATCTGATTTCCTAACGAAATGCGATCGGATGTGGATCCACCACTACGACGGATTAATACTTCTATTCTTGCAACTAATTCATCTGTATGGAATGGTTTCGTTACGTAGTCATCAGCAAATTGCAAACCATCTACTTTATCATCTATCGATGTTCGAGCAGTTAACAGCAAAATAGGAATAGCAGGAGCTGTCTTCTTTAATCGTCTTCCCACAGTAAATCCGTCTAAACCGGGTAACATGATATCCAAAATAACAATGTCTTGCTGATTGACTTCTTTTTCAGCTCCTTCACCAGTTAGCAGCCACTGAACCGAAAACCCTCGCTGTTCCAATTCTTCCTTTACCCAACTGCCTATTTTCTCATTATCTTCAATATATAATACGTTTCTTTTCAAGTAACATCCCTCTTTTTAAATGGAGTCCACTACAGATTAACACACTATAAAAAAAAGTTTCCAGTTAAGACAGGGACTGACCCTCGTTTGTGAGACGGGGACCATCTCATCCAGGTATCCACTTGTGTCTTATTTCGTATATTTAGTTTGTCCATGACTTCTTTCACTGGAATCCCATCCGACCTCATTTCAATAGCTTTCTTTTTCACTTCTACTGGATTGCTGACTCTTGTTGCCAACGCAAAAACACCTCCAAAGTTGTCCCCATATCTTACGACATGGTTGCATTCTCTTGAAGGTGTTTTTAATTTGTCACACGTTATGGGTTCAGTCCCCTCTGACCAACTGCCTGCTCTACTTTATTCAACGATCACTTCCCGTTAGTTAGGGTCCTCATTTATTAAAGATTTTGGAGAACTGCCGTTAGAATTGCGTCTATTCTTTGTACTGACGATCGTAAGCTTTCTGATAAGTTTCCAAGTATTGTTCCAACCCAATATTGTTCAAACTCTCAACATATTTATTCCAATCTGCATCGAGATTTAAATCACCCATTATAAAGCGAACAGCTGATTCCTTTACGTAGTTGGCTAGTTCAACGGATATTGTCTGGATTTGTTGACTCTCATTCGCCTTGAATTTAATTGGTGGTAAAACAGATAATGCATCGGTTTTCGGTACATACGGTTCATATTTATTTTTCGTTTCATCACGTAACAACTTTTCCAGCCCTTCAGCCGTAAAGGGATCCACATTCGGATCCACCGCCTCGCCGAACCGGAATTCCTCGGGTGCATAATCGACCCCGATGTGCATCAAAGAATGGTTTTGGGGTTCCTCGGCATAAGGAATAAGTCTTTTCGATAAAGCCGGTTTTCCGTTCAGTCCTACATCTCCCGGTTTGGCCTCTTCCCATCCAACTCCTTTCAGCCCTACTTTCTTCGTAATAGCTCCTTCAAAAGTATAGAGATAGTCGGCCCACCGAAGCGCAGCTTCCGGATTTTTGCTTGTAGCAGGAATATAAAACGATCCGGGGATAGCTGCATCATACTTCGAATGGGTCGCATGTCGAACGCCTTTAGGACCTTCCAGCGGCGCCAGCGCGACAAAATGTCTGTATCGTTCCGGTCCAACGGTTGCCTCATCAATAATGTTAACATTGGCTCCTGAAACGAAAGCTCCTAAAATTTCGGCATCCGGGTTAGCTGCCAATTGTCTCAATTGATCATTATTTTGTGTATACGATGGATTATATAGCAAACCTTCTTTATATAATCTTTGGATGTAAGACAGCCCTTCGCGGTATTCCGGTGTATTCACAATGGTTTCTATTTTGCTGTCCTTAACTATGAGTTTTAAGTCATCCGCACTGCTATAGGTAAACGCATTCATAAGAAATATGTTTGGATCGGTATTCCATCCACCGCTTGCAGCTCCGGCAAACGGAATTTCATCAGCCTTTCCATTGCCGTTCGGATCCTTCTCTTTAAACGCTTTTAATACCTGATAAAATTCTTCCGTAGTTTTCGGTTCTTCCAGCCCGAGCTGCTCCAGCCAATGTTTATTTATCCAAACTTTCTTCGACATGCTGCAATGATAACAATCATTCCATGAAGGCAGGCCGTATATCTTTCCATCTGTGGCCGTAATAATGCCTTTCAATCCATCATGCTTCTGCATAACTTTTTCGAAGTTTGGCGCATATGTGGGTATCATGTCATCCAATGGCAAAAACATCTGCTGTGACACGGCATATTGTTCCTCATTAAAAGTAACCCCAAAAAATGCATCCGGCAAATCACCGCTGTTTAATATCAGATTTACCTTTTCCGTGGCTGAATCAGACGGAATGACGTCCCATTCGATCTCAATATTGGATTTCTCTTCGTACCATTTAACAAATTCATTATTTTTGTAATCGATGATCATCGGGTTTTGTACAACCAAAAATTTGAGCTTTGTTTTGTTTTTTACAATAGGAAATGTCTCCCCAACAGCAGCTTCTTCACGCTCTTCAGGAATCTGTGTATTCGCTTTGTTAGAAGAGCATCCTGAGGCCGTGATTGCAAAAACAAGGATAATTAAAACCATCAAATGAAGTCTCTTTTTCATTGTAACCCCCCACATCAATTTGTTTTCAACCTGTCACGCCCTACAAATTTTCAGCCTAGCCTTTAATCGAGCCAATCATGACCCCCTTAACAAAATATTTTTGTACAAAGGGGTAAATGAGCAGAACCGGAACGCTAGCGACAACGATCACAGAGTATTTTAATACATCGGCCAGACCTTGCTTGCGCTGAAGCGCTTCAAAATCTACCACCATGGTCGGATCGATATTATTCACCACCAGAATGCTCCTTAATATGATTTGCAAAGGAAATAAATCGGGCGATTTTAAATAAATGAGTGCATTAAAGTACGTGTTCCAATGACCTACGCCATAATAAAGCGCCATGACAGCAATGATCGGAGCTGACAGTTTGATTGCGATACTGACGAGGAAGCGGAAATCACCCGCGCCGTCTAGCTGTGCTGCTTCATAAAGCTCTTGCGGAATGGTTGCCTGGAAGAACGTTCGTGTTATGATTACATTCCATACGGACATGGCGGCAGGGATAATCAATGCCCAGCGCGAATCTAACAATCCCAGATTTTTAACAAGTAAGTAACTGGGGATTAATCCCCCTGAAATAAACATTGTAATGACAAAATAAAGTGTTATTGCGCTTCTTCCTTGTAACTCTTTGCGAGATAGTGGATAAGCCGCTAGTACAGTCATAACGATATTCACTGTCGTACCAACAATCATATAGAATAATGAATTCATGAATCCGGTTACAATTTGCGAATTTTTGAACACGGCAGCATAGCCTTCCAGCGTTGGTTTTACCGGAAAAAGCCACACCTTACCAGAAACAACAGCCTGTGGATCGCTAAAGGATGAACTTAAAACATACAGGAGTGGGTAAGCCACAATAATAAACCCCGCACATAGTACAGCATATACAAATACATCAAAAATTCGATCGCCAACTGTTGGTTTAATCAATTTGCTCACAATGCCACTCCTCTGAACTTTTTTCAATTTCCACGCCTACCAGAGCCCGGAATCCGTTAACTTTCTAGCTGTAAAATTGGCGGTGATAAGTAAAATCAAATTAATTACAGAGTTGAATAAACCAATTGCAGTAGAAAATCCATAGTTAGAGTTGATGAGTCCCACTTTATATACATAAGTCGATATAATTTCAGAAACAGAAAGATTCAGATTGTTTTGCATTAAATAAATGGTCTCAAATCCAACACTCATAATGCCACCGACGTTTAGTACGAGTAAGATCACAATAGTTGGTCTGATGCTTGGCAAGTCAACATGCCATATCCGTCTTATCTTGCTTGCACCATCAATGATACAAGCTTCCTGTAAGTCTTTGCTTACTCCGGCAAGCGCCGCTAAGTAAATGATGGCCCCATACCCAGTTCCTTGCCATATTCCCATCCAAACGTAAATCGATCTGAACGATTGCGGATCACCCATAAAATTAATCGATTCCCCGCCGAATAATTGAATGAATTGATTGATAAGGCCAATACGTGGATCCAATATTTGCATCACGATCCCTACCAGGACGACGGAGGAGATAAAATACGGCGCATAAGTTAACATTTGTACCGTTTTCTTAAACCACTTGATTCGAACTTCATTCAGGGCTACAGCCAGCAGGATCGGTAGCGGAAAACCAGCGACTAGCGAGTATATGCTGATAAGAATCGTATTTTTTATTATTCTCCAGCTGGACGGGGAACTGAAGAATTGTTCAAAGTGACTGAATCCCACCCATGGACTACCGATGATGCCCTCCAAAGGCAGATATTGTTTAAAGGCGAGAAGGACACCGTACATTGGAACATAGTTAAAGATAGCTATATAAATGATCGGCGGTAAAATCAGAATATACAATGGCCAGTGATTCAGCATTCTTTTAAAGCCGGTTCTCATTCTAACTCTAATCGGTGGTTTGTGTAGGATTGATTCCGTATTCGCTTTCATAAATTTGTTCACCTCCCTTCACTCGTCATAGGAAACTGTAATTCAAACTATCATGGAAAAGTTAATGTACACAACAGACATCATTTAATGAGCGGACATTTCTTTAAAAAGGTGATGTTAAGCAATATTGGCAACAACGATGCTGATGAGGACATTTTGTAAAGGGCGGACCCATGTCAAAAACTCGTTAATATCAAAAAAAAGATGACCTTTGCCTGGTTTTGAGACCAGAGCAACGGACATCTGTTTAAACTCATTAATTCTTGGTTAACTGGAATAGGCCATCGGTGAAACTCCCATTACTCGCTTAAATGCTCTTCGAAAAGAACGATCGCTGCTGTATCCGACCATCAGTGCAACTTCCTTGATCGCAACTTCTCGATTTCTAAGCAGTTCGCAAGCTCGAGTGATCCGCAAGCTTTCGATGTAGTCACTAAATGTCATCCCCAAATAGTCCTTTATAAGATGGTACATCATTGTTTCTGTTATTCTGAATTCGTCGGCGACCATGGCTAGCGTCAAATCATCGCGCACAAAGTTTTGCTGGATAAATGACTTTACTTGATTTCGCAATTCAGTCTTCGCACATTGATCATTGAAATGAATTGCTTCGCAATAACGGAGGAATGCTTTCCCGATTTTAATAAATAGCTCTTCAATGACTTCATTTCTTTGCTGTATTTCGATGTACAGTTCATGAATTGCCATATCTTTTGTCTGATCTATTCCCCGAGATACAGCGCCAATCATCAAATAAAGGAACTGTTCTGCATCAGGCAAGGATAAATTCCTGGTTGCAAAATTTTCATTGTAGAGAAGTGTTAATACTTGTTCGACATCTGTTTGATTCCCTGATTTAATACTGTTTACCAATCTTAATTCCAGATCTATTGGAAAGTAGTACTTATCGCTTTCTTGAGGAATGTCCTCATAGCAGGCAAATCTTTGCTCTTGGTTTTTACTCAATACGTACTCAAGGGCTTGCTTTGCTTCATAAAAAGACATGCTTATATCGCGTATTCCCTTATAAATTCTGCCGAAAGCAAAGGACAATCTCATTTGACAAAGATGATCTAGGCTACTGGTTATGTTCTGCATAATCTTTATTACTCCCTCGATCCCATTCTGCCTTTCTTTGTCTTCGTCATGATATTCGATTATAAGCGCAAATTTATATTCGTCGATATCGTATTGGAAATACGTTAAATGCTTCATGTAACCTTCAATAGCATTATTAATTACAATCTTTAACATGCGTATTTCTTCTAGAGAGGCTTCGCTTGTGTTTCCTTTTCCTTCATCAAGGCGTAAAAGCAAAACGAAAAAACTCCGGTCCGATAACTCCATGCCAATATTACTTTGAAAAATTTCTATTTCTTTATCATTAATAAATTCGCCATAAAGAAGTCTCCGGAAAAATGCTTGCTGAAGCAGCGGAATATGCTCCTGAACCTTCTCATTTAGCTGCTGGTGATTTTGAATCAACTGGGAAATGGAGTCTTTCAAATAACTATACTCATTGGTATGTCCTTCCTCTCCGCTCCCCATCCACCCACGCAACTGTTGAAGCAATTGCTTAATTGGCTTCCAATCACGATAACCTAGAAAGAAGGCAAGAAAAGTACCTAATACGATTGTTATGAGCGCTGCTGCCATAGTAACGTTTTTAATGTGGTGTACTTTGGCAAGTACCATTGAAGCAGGCACAGCCGATACATATTTCCAGCCATTCAGACTCGAAACTACTTGTGAAATATATAACTGGTCCCCATGATCTGTTTTGAAAAAACCGTCTTTGTTCGATGTACCCTCTAGCTCCTCTGGAGCTATCTTCGTCTGTTTACCTGTAACGGATGTGACGATATTGCCTTCATTATCACTTATATATATCAATCCGCGTTCCCCGATATCCAGCTTGCTTAATAACTGATTGATTTGATACTGGTCAATCAAAATCAGAACGACACCGAGAGGATTATTTATAGCATCCACTGGAAACGAATGTAGATAATAGAGTACTTGATGTTGTTTCTTATCCAGTGTCACTTGACTGCCGGTCAAGAATGTCGACTGATGAAACTGTTCCCAGAGCATACGTTGAAATTGTTGTTTGTCTAGGGATGCATTGTCCCTGAACAAGCTCTTCCAAAACCATTCTATATCTGGAAATGCCGTATCTGATGAGATTACCACGGAATTATTGCGAAAAAACACGAAATGATTAAGAACGAACGTGTTGATCGGGTGGAAATTTGGACTATCATGAACCGATTTCCAAACAAGGTATTGTTTCGGAGAGCCCTCCTCAATGTCTCTGGCGTTCATAAGTGAATTCATCTTAGAATCCAGGACAATCTGTCTACCAATTCCTTCGATCTCCTTAAGGCGGGCATCCATAATTAATCTCGTTTGCTCCAGCATCTGTAAGTTATGCTGCATCGCATCCTTTTTAACCGCTTGAACAGCTGTCTTATATACAAAACTGCTAATTAATATGGGGATAACAAGCACAAGGAGATACGAAACCGAAATTTTCCAGAACAACGACCGCCTGATTCGCCATTTGTATGTAACCAACGCAGTCCTCCTTAACCATCTGATTCTGTCTTTAATGTCAGTTGCACCCATCTGGTAAAAAATACGTTCAATTAATTACACCTGATCATTCGTCAACCGGATAACTTAGGAGAGCGCTTTCAAACCATCAGCTGAAGAATGCTCACTTCAGTCAAAGTGCTACTTACATATTATAAAGGATAAAAAAGTTTGACAAGCTAAATATGCTACCTTTTCGCCTAGCTCTATAAGCTAATTTCATTTGCAGATGACACATTGAGCGTAAAGAACAATCTTCGTGCTCGGATGTGCACGGCCAGGATAACTTCTAATACGACTAGCCTCTAAAAAACCGCACTAGGGTGCGGTTTACAGACGTTACGCACTCAAGGAGCCGCTATAATAAACGCGGCATATTATTTAACTTGTCGGTAATTGTCATTGGCGCTGCGTAAGTTCTTGTCCGCTGTTCGGGATAAGAACTTGTACCGATATAACAAAAAGCCGCTAAATTAGCGACTTTCTATGTGGCCATGTTCTAGTCCCTCGACATTGCCGGGCATGTAATACCCAATGGAGCTAAGCTCCTTCCCTATGAGTATGAAGTTCTGCCTGTAACATGCAAGTATGACGAGTGCCCATACATTTCAGGGATGGCCCCTTCTGTCCTGCAACCTAATCTCTGCCGGTCAACAGTCGTCTTCCTAACTGCAATCGTGCTTCAAGCTCGATCCTGTTTTTGCAATCTTCGCAGCAATGCATTCCATTGAAATTTCGTTTCACACGGTCGTAAGCTTGAGTCCCCTCAATGACATAAAACTCTCTTCTGCAATGATAACAGGTGGTACGAAAACGAAAAAATCCATCGATTTGCTCTAGCATTGCTTCCCTCCCGTCAATCACAACAAAGTCCAGTACTATTGACGTGTTAATTGCGACGCGATATAACTAAATAAACTCTAAATAACACAGTGTGTTATTTATTTTAATTCATTGTGCTAAATAAAACAAGGGGGCGTTAGCCTTGCCGAAAGTCGTGGATCACGAACAAAAAAGAAAACTGATCGCCGAATCAGCATGGAATATTATTAAAGAAAAAGGGATCGAATTCGCGTCAATCCGTGCCATTGCAGCTGCGGCAGGGTTATCACCCGGCGCATTGCGGCATTATTTTTCAACACAGGACGAGCTGTTGCTATTTATCGTGGATTATTATTTGACAAGAGGAGTTGCCAGAGCAGAAGAGCGCCTCGAAATAAGCCCTATTCCGATGAAGGCTGCGAGGGATATTCTGTTACAACTGCTCCCTTTGGATGCAGAAAAACGAACGGCCGGCGGCGTCTGGTGGGTCTTCGCCATCCGCTCCCTCACGAGTCTGGCATTACAAGCTAAAAAAGACGAGCTCACGGACGGACTCCACTACCTGACAAAAGCCGTCCTCGAAATCCTAGCTGAGGCGAAGCTTCTCCTCCCTTCGGTAGACATTCAACTTGAAACATTAAGATTGGCCGCGATTGTCGAAGGCTTGACGATACTCGCTTTGCTCCGCCCTGAGCTCTACACGCCGGAGACAATTGAGCAGATCGTCAGCCGCCATCTTCAGGAGCTGTGCTCGCAAGCTATGGATGAATGAGCATGTAGACTTAACTAGAAACTTAACTAATCAATAGTCAGCTCATGTTCTTTTCCTTTGCGGCAATCGATACAAGTTCTCGTCCTCGAGACATGAACTTGTATCGATATAACAAAAAAGCCGCTAAAATAGCGACTTTCTATCAGGTTCCGATACTGTGTCTCCACCCTTCAATGAGGCGACTCAACGAATGTCTTCTGCGATTACGGCTCGTAGACGATGCCAGGATAACCCCGATCCCCTATCGCATGCAGCTAAACTTTATTTTCTTCAGAATCTCGGGAGGTCATAAACTCTGCTTTCATCCGGACGGTGACAGAGGTACCCGCACGGAGTTTCGACGAGACGCTCAAGCCATACCCCTCACCAGAGTGCAGCTTGATCCGCTCGTTCACGTTAAACAAGCCGTAGGAGCTTCCGTTGCCCGTGTGATCACCAGGGCTGACTCGCTCCTCCGTCAGCAGTCTGCGTGACATCTCCTCGTCCATGCCAATGCCGTTGTCCGAAATCACGAAAACGAGATCGCTTTGATCCAACTCCACCGTAATATCGATAAGCCCTTTCCGGTCCTTCGCCTTGCGTATGCCGTGCAGCAACGCGTTCTCGACGATCGGCTGCAAGATAAGCTTAGGCATGCGATATGCCTTCAACTCATCCCCCGCAGCCACCTTGAAATCGAACGAGCCGAAAAATCGGCTCTGCTGAATTTCGAGATACACCTCTGCCAGCCTCAGCTCGTCCGTAACGCTTACGATGGTATTTCCTTTATTGAGACTGAGACGGAAATACTTCGCGAGACTGTCGATCATCATACTGATGTCGGTCGCACCCTTACCGATGGCAATCCAGTTGATCGTATCCAGCGTGTTGTAAAGGAAGTGCGGATTGATCTGCGCCTGCAACGCTGACAGCTGGGCTTCCCGTTCGCGAATCTCAGCTCTGTAGTTTTCTTCGACGAGCGTACGCACCCTTAGGATCAGATGGTCGACGCTTCGCTCCAGCATATGGAAGTCACCATTAACCGCCGGTAACTCATGCAGACCGTCGATCGCTTCCTTGCCCTCCTTCCCTTCCTTTCGGATGACGGTGATCACGTGATTGACTCGCCGGTTCATCCCCCGCACGATAATCGCCAGAAGGACAAACGGAAGGATCAGAAACAACGCGACATATTCAATCAGCGAGCGCCACTCTGACTGCTTCGTCTGTCGCTGCGTAGCGGGCGACAGCTGGGATTCCGTTCCCTGGGCGACAAGCTTCCAGCCCGTCGGCGCAAGCGTCGTATACAGCACGTCGCTTTGTTCATTGTTCAGCAGAAGCGACTTTGTTCCTTCCGCCCCCTCGTTCAGCGCATCCAACAGGTGAGGTTCAACCGCCTTGCCGATAAGTGCCTCATCGGGATGATAAACGATTGAGCCATCCTGAGCAACAAGATAAACTGCTGTGCCCGGGGCGAACTGAAGATCGGATAAAATATTGGAGACGATGTCTTGACGGACGTCGATCATGAGCACACCGGACACTTTGTCATAATTATCGGGATCCCGCAGCATTCGGGCAGCAGATAATATCGTCTCATTGGAGCCGCCGAGATACGACTCCTCGTAGACACCCGTCCATACGATCCCACCGTTTCCATCGATGATGGAATGAAACCACGGTCTAACCATCAAGCTATCCAGCGTAAAGAAATTGATTCTCTCTTCTGCATACAGCTTAGATTTGTCCACGAACACCCGAACATGAAACACGTCGGAGTTAGACTGTACGGTCTCGACCAAATACCGCAAATCCTCAATCACCTTGATCTGTGTGCCGATGGACTGATCATCCGAATTAATGGATAAGTACGAATGCAGGTTTGCGTTCATGAATGCAGCGTCACTAATATCCTCGATGCGCTCCAGCCGGTAGGAGAGATTGCTCCCGGCCTGCTTTAGCGCTTGCTGCATCGTCCGGATGACCTCGCTCCTCAGAATATCCGCGGAACGCGCGTAATAACCATACAAGAAAATGCCCGCCGGAAGCACAATGAGCAGCAGATACGCGATTAACCAAGAACGGGGGATCGAGAAACGGCGAATCGCCGCTGGCTGGAGCAGCGGCGAAAGCAAGCCGGTTACGGCGACCCAGGCTCTACGCATGAGACCCCCGGTATGCGCTAGGTGTAACACCCGTTACCTTTTTGAACAGCTTTGAGAAGTAACTGGGGTCGGTATATCCGATCGCGTAACAAATATCATAAAACTTGTACTGCGGATCGCGCAGCAGCTCCTTCGCCTTATCCACGCGCACTTTAGTCAAATATTCGCCCAGCGTCTGCCCCGTCTCTTGCTTAAACAGGAGACTGACGTACGTGGAAGACAAATAGACCGCCTTGCCGATATCGGCTACGGTAAGCCCGCCATTGGCGTAGTTCTGATCGATATACCCGCGTACTCGCTCAATGACGTTTGCCACCCTGCCAGTCCGCTTCTCCCGAATGTGTTCCCCAACAGTCGCCAGATACGATTCGATCAGCCCCCGCATATCTTTTAACGTCTCCTTCGCGTACAACGCCTCTGTCAGCTCTCCCTCCATAACTTCCAGTTCGGGGTTCCCCGCGCCAAGCTCCATGAGCAGCTGTCCGATCGCGAGCACGAGCTGCATGCACAGATTGCGGCCGTACTTCAGGCCGTCCGGGCGGGAGTAGGACAAGCTGGCAAAAATCATCTCCACGGCTTCACTAATCTTGTCCTCATCGTCCGCCTTGAGTGCGGAAATCAGCTTCTCATTGAGCTCGTAATCGTATTTCCGCATGGCGCCTTCCTCCGGCTCTGCGCTCTCCAGACTGTCCATAGTGATGATACGGTTTTTGCCAAGGTACCACTTGTAATCGACCGCTTCGCGAGCTTGCTTGTAAGCTGGCGCCAGTCCGGATAAGCCGCCTGCCATATCGCTAATGCCGATCGTCACGCCGATCTTGAGCCAGCGTTCCAGATTGGAGCGAAGGTCGCCGGCCAGCGCAAACAGTGCCTCCGCCGCTTCGGATACCGAATCGCCGCCGGGCTCCGACACCTTCAGCACGCCTACAAATTCGCCGGTACGTTGCTCGAAGGCATACCCTCGCAGATGCGCATCCAGCAGCTCCTCGTAGATGTTCAGCACCGAATACCACAGCAGCTGGCGGTCGCGCTCGGAACGGCTGGCCATCACATCGGCAAGATCATCCACGCAGACGACCATCACCCAATAGGAAGCATTCACGGGCAAGTCCAATCCCAGAAACGACACCCGCTCCGCCAATTCCGACTTCGGCGCATCCTCTCTGATCATGGAGAGCAGGAACTTCTCACGCAGGAGCGGCATACCTTCCTTTAGTTTAACGAGCAGCTCCTGCTTATAAATCCGTTCGGAGCTCTCCGCGTCCAGATCGGCAACGACGCGCTTGATGACCGTACTCAGCTCCTGCAAATTAACCGGCTTAAATATATAGTCGACCGCGCTGACCTTCATCGCTGATTTAAGATAATCGGCGTCGTCGTGCCCGCTCACGAATATGATCTTCATGGCCGGATATTCGGACGAGATACACTGCGACATCGTAATACCGTCCATGTTCGGCATTCGGACGTCCGTTAGTATAAGGTCGGGCTGATCGCGGGCGATCATCTCAAGAGCCACGTCTCCATCATCCGCTTCGCCTGCCACTTCAATTCCGTAAGCGGCCCAATCGAAATAAGCGCGCAAGCCCGCTCGGACCGCCGGTTCGTCATCCACGATAAGCAATCGATACATCGCCCGCCATCTCCCTTCTCCTAATTTAACGGCCTAACAGTCTAGCGTCTTGATTGGCAAGCTCGGCCTGCACCTTGTCAATGTCTACTTCGCGAACGGGCACGCCGTCTTCGAGCGAGATCGCGGCCGCAATGCCTGCTGCTTGACCCAGCGCATAACAAGTCGCTTGGACGCGCATCGAAGACATCGCGACATGCGTTGCGGAAATCGATCTGCCCGCAACGAGCAGGTTGTCGATATCGCCGACAGGCACCATCGTGCGATACGGAATATCGTAGCCGTCTACGCGGCGCTCGTCGGTTGTCTTGCCCGCATCCGGGCTATGAATATCGATCTCGTAATTTGTTTGGGCGACCACGTCCGGGAAACGCGTACCGCTTACAACATCTTGTTCTGTCAACGTGTACAGCCCTTCAATTTGATTGGTCTCCCTAACACCTGTCTGCGGTGCGATGTGTGCGATGGCGTATGTCTCGAAGCCCGTTCTCTGCAAATAATGCGCGATCGAGAACACCTGCTTAAGCGCTTCGGTCTCCGCGTAATTGACTTGCTCCATATCGGCTCCGTTCGCCTTGACGCGCGACATATTAATGAGCAAAACGCCGTCTTCGCGCTGCTTCCAATATAACCTGCGCCCCTGCGGCAGATCGGATACCTCCTCGTAATAATAACAGCCTTCCGGAAGTATCTTCTCTACTGGCTTTCCCGTATCCTGCATCGTAAACATAAGTGTCATCGGCTGCGTGAGTCCATCAGACTCGCGGCCCGTGCGGTAAGGTACACCCGCATCCATGGCTACTCGCGCATCGCCCGTGCAATCGATGATGACATCGCCTTCTATCGCCCTTAGGCCTTCGCGCGTCGAGACGATAACCGAACCGATCCCGCTGCCGCTGCGGATCGTGCCCACGAATTCACAATGGAAGTAGACTGATACCCCCTCCTTTTTCATTTTGTCATTCAAGTATTGGCGTAGCAAAAATGGCGAATATTGCGGCGCGACCGATTCGTCATGGCCTGCGGGCAGATAGTCGGCCAGCATCTCCTTGATGATCTCGCGGTAGATGCCGGTCACATTGCCGACAGGCATAAACACGCTTACGTTGGCAAGCGTCCCCATACCGCCGAGTTGAGCGGACTTCTCCAGCAAGATCACCTGTTTGCCGCGTCTGGCCGCGCCAATGGCAGCGGCCGTCCCCGCAGGTCCGCCTCCGATGACGACAACGTCGGCCTTGGCATGGGTTTTCACTTGACGTTCGAACGAATACACTGCATGTTTCATGATGATCTCTCCCTTAGATCGAAGTAGCGGTGTGAGCAACAAAGGATCACCACCGCTTATCCTGTTTTTTATTTAGTCGTTGCGTACCAATCGTTAATTTCCTTTGAAGCCGCTTCCCCGCCCGCTGACATAAACTTGGATTGAAAGTCGGCAAGGCTATCGATGGTCTCCGCGCCGGCGATCAGTTTGACCGTGTAGTCGCCAACCATGGTGCTCAATTGCTGATTCGTCTTCGAATATTGCTGCATGTACGGAGCAAGACCCAGAACGTTTTTGATTTTCACCTCGGCTGGCTGCTCGTTGTTCAGGAAGTTAAACGCATCAAACATTACCGGGTTTTTGCGAACGCGCGCTTGCCAATATTGCGGATAGTTTTCTTCATCCGTTCCCGCCATGTAGTTATTCGCCAAGTTGCGCTCGTCGGTGAAGATCGGCTGGATAGGCTCGTATGCTCCGTCTACTACTTTATAATGCGTGCCTTCTACACCGATCGCCATATTTTTGAACGTTTCCGGCTCCAGGCTTGCATTGATCCATTTGATCGCATCTTCCGGATGCTTTGATGCTTTCGGAATGAACGTCAGACGGTCAAATCCGGCGTTTGCCGCGAAGCCGGCTTCTCCGTTAGGCCCCTTGAGCGCCGGCACGAAAGCGAATTTGGCCTCCGGCTTGGTCTTCGCAAGGGAATCCGAGATGGCCGGAATGTCCGCCCAGTGAACAACGATGGCGCCAGCTACGCCGCTTGCGAATTTCTCCTTCGCTGTAGCGTCTTTGTTGGCTACGAATTCTCGGTCGATCAATCCTTTCTCGTACAAGTTGCCTACGTAAGCGACATAATCCTTAAATGCCGGGTCCATGACACGCGGCACAAGCTTGCCGTCTACGTCGTTCCAAGTATTGGCGATGCCGAACGCGCCTACGAGATTGTCGATCATCGATTGGTCACCCTTGATCGTAAGTGGTACGTTGCGGTCGCCGTTGCCGCCTGGGTCCTTCTCCTTGAATTGCGTGAGAACGTTTGTCAGCTCTTCGGTCGTCGTCGGCATGGACAGACCCAGCTTATCGAGCCAGTCCGTACGGATGAGTATGGAACTGTTGATATCATACGTAACGGTTACCGGGATTGCGTATAGCTTGCCATTTACCTTAAGCGCTTCCATCGATTCGGGCTTTATAGCCGCCTTAATATTTGGGCCAAATTCGTCGATAAGCGGCGTCAGGTCGACGAGCGCACCCTTTTGCGCATAATCCGAATATAAAGCCATGTCGTTATAGGAAGTGACGATGTCATACGCTTCGCCGGAGGACATGATTAGGTTCAGCTTCTCCGCCCACTTGTCTTGAGGCAGCATATCGTATTGCACTTTGTAGCCCGTTTTTTCTTCGAGCAGCTTGGCTACCGGGTATGCATTGTATTCTTCGTTCTGCCATACGTTCAGTCGCTTTAAGGCTGGCTTTTCCGCATCCGGTTTGGCCGTCGCTTCGTTGTCCGTGTTCGTTCCGTTGCCTGTGTTCGTTCCGTTGCCGGAACAAGCAGCCATATTCATTACCAGAAGCGCAGAGATGACCATGACAGACATCAATTTGAATGCTTTTTTCATAATGAGACCCTCCTGCAATTAATATAATCTATATCATTAATTTTCCCGCAACGTCCCGATGAAGGGGCAATTCTCCGGTACCTGATGTCATGCCTTGAAGTTCATCGCCATTGCTGGAAAAGTTAATGCCTTTGGAAAGCTGCTTTACATGCCTCCATCAACCTTTTACGGAACCGATGAGCACGCCTTTGATAAAATATTTCTGCAGGAACGGATAAACGAGCAGAATCGGAATCGTGGATGCGATGACCGTTGCTGAACGGACGCCTTCCGCAGGCACGTTCATGAGATCGTCGGCCGTCTTGTCAAGCGCCGAAGATGTATCGGCATTCATGACGATGTCCTGTAGGTACAATTGCAACGGCTTCAGCGACGAGCTGTTGATGTACAGCATCGGGTTGAAGTAGTCATTCCAATAATAAACGGCGTAAAACAGACCAATCGTCGCAAGCACGGGACCACTTAGCGGCAAAATAATACGGAACAGAACCGTTAAATTGCTCGCGCCCTCGATTTTGGCGGATTCCTCCAGGCTGGCCGGCAAGCTTTCAAAGTAGCTCTTGATGACCAGCATGTTGAACACGCTGATGAGCGCCGGCAAAATGAGTGAGCCTAGATGGTTAATGAGGCCCAACTCGCGGATGAGCAGATAGTTGGGGATGATGCCCCCGTTAAACATCATCGTGAAGATGAACAAAATGATGATGATACCCATGCCCGGCAGCTCGCGCTTCGAGAGCGGATAAGCGGTCAGCGCCGTAATGAGCAGCGATGCGAGGGTACCGATGACTGTAATCAGCACCGATATCCAGAGCGAGTTTAGAAACTGGCTGTTCGTGACGACGAATTTCATCGTTTCGAGCTGAAAGCCGACCGGGAAAATTCCGACTTGGCCCGACAGGATGGCCCACTCTTCACTGATCGACTTGGAAAATACGTTTACAAACGGAAGCAGTGTAATAAGCCCCATTGCGATGAGCAGAACGTAGATAGAGCCATCGAGCATGAAATCTTTGACAGTTTTCCTATACATGGTGGTTCCTCCTTTACCAGATGCTGCGATTCAGAAATTTGCGGCTGAGCATGTTGCCGATGACGATAAGCAGGAATCCGACCGCTGAGTTGAATAGGCCAACCGCCGTACTGAAGCTGTAATCCTGCTGGCCGAGTCCCATCCGGTATACATAGGTGCCGATGACGTCCCCGGTCTCGTACACGAGCGGATTATACATGGTCAAAATTTGTTCCGTCCCCGCCTCCAGCAGGCTGCCGATCCGCAGGATGAACATCAACACGATGGTAGGCAGCATGCCCGGAAGCGAGATCGACCACATCTGTCTGATCCGCCCCGCCCCGTCGATGGCTGCGGCTTCGTATTGCTCCTGCTCGATACCCGCAATCGCGGCGATAAACACGATAGCGTTCCAGCCGATTTCCTTCCACCCGGCCGTGAAGACAACCAAGCTGCGGAACAGGCTGTTGTCGGTAAAAAACGAGATCGGCTCTCCGCCGAACGAACGGATGATTTCGTTCACGATACCGCCGGTAGGTGACAGAATGTTAAGGAACAACCCCGAGATAATGACCCAGGAAAGGAAATGCGGCAAATAAATGATCGTCTGGATCGTCCGCTTGAAGAACATGCGCCTCACTTCATTGAGCATAAGCGCGATGACGATCGGAATCGGGAATAAAATCGTTATTTTGTACAAGCTGATGAGCAGCGTATTTACTAATACTTGCAGAAATTCATCCGATTGCAGCAACCTCTCGAACTGCGCCATCCCTACCCACTCGCTGCCGGATATGCCGCCGAAGATGTTGAAATCCTGGAAAGCGATAACGATCCCGTACATCGGCGTGTATTTGAACAATAACAAGAACACAAGGCCCGGTATAAGCAGCAAATACATATCCAAGTTGCCTCTAATCAGCTTCCAACGCCGTCCGCCGGCGTACAGGAGAGTGCCTTCTCTTCCGCTGCGTTTGCTCACGATCTCCACCTACTTTTCTCTGTCTTGTCTCTTATTGTAGGGGAGGCAGCCCAGAGGGAGTAGAGGTCGATCCTTTTATTTCTGGTCTTTTCCAACACAGTTTGCGAATGGGCTTGGGACATGGCGGGGCCCTGTAGTGTGCTGCTTTGCCAAAAATTTTAGATAACGCTTAAAGTCCTTTAAATCCTATCGGCCCCCTAAACGATTGCCCGCTCCCACATTACTAAATAGGTATTGCGGCAGCGTCTTTAAGCTCGTTCGCCAGACGGTCATAAACGCACATTCGACCAAAACAGACGCATGTTGGGATGCCGGCATGATCAATATAAATCTGGATATGTCCGTCAGGAGCGCAGCATTACGGAGGTTCGGTTCGCCACTCATTAATCTTGTAAAAATGACCCTGATTGCACAAAGCAATAGGGTCATTTTTCTAGTGTACCTTCAAAGAATTGGTCAGCAATTTGTCCCTTACGGCAATTGCCCCAATTCTTGTCCCTCGACAGAATTCTATCGGCAAGTCAGGTTAGCCAATCGCCGTATCTCATCGCTTAACTTTCGATTGACTGGATACACCTCTTCTATGAAATTTAAAATACGAAGTGCCGATTCTGGAACATGATCGTATCCCTGAATCATATCTCCTATGATTCCAGCAAAACGCGGGTATCTCCTCTCTAGCCGCCTCTCATTGCCGAACGGATCGGGAAAGTAGTCCACCTCTTGCTCCAGCAGATGGAGCACGGATAGAATCCGATCCACTGCGTAACCTTGAACAAACCTTGTCGCGGAGAGACGCTCTCCCCTTGCATAGCGACCGAGCCCCACGTATAGATTGGTTAACGCTTCATTCAAAGGAAAGTCCAAGGAATCCACTTTTAGGTTGGGGACCGGGTTGGAAGGTTTGGCGATGGCCGTATTGGAATACAGGGGGTTCTTCCATATGACTCTGCCTTCCGTATAGGTCGCATTCGCCAGCTCCCACTCCTCGAATACAGCATATTCCCCGAAAATACCATCCTCGAACAATACTTTGTAGCCAACATCCGAATTCTTAAACGCATAGGCAAGAGGGTGTACGTCCTCGAGCCAATCCAATCGGTCTATATATCGGTTTTTCTCCCTTGGCTCTACAATGACAAAGAAATCTAAATCCGAATATTCATCCAACCGTTCAGTTTCGACCCCAACGGAACCAACGCCTAATAATAAAAGAGCTCCCCCCTTGCGTTCGAGCGACTTGCCGATCTCGCCCAGCCGCTGTAACAGCAATTCCGTTCTCAACATTACGAACCCTCCCCTAGTTTTGGAATGCAAAAAGGGTCCAACCCACTTTTCAGCGAGGTTGAACCCGAAGGTTGCATTGCCTTTATTATCCTGCCATCAAGGTATCACGTATTCTTATTGCCGTCAATCGAAAAAAACTTGCCATGATTTGTAATTACGGTTCACCGCACATGATCTCAATCTATCCTGCCCTATATTTAATGGACTTTGAAGCTTCTGCCGGCGGCAAGCTGCTTCCTGGTGCGTTTGAGCTATCGTCAGGGCACCGTGGTATCAACATAACAAACCCTGACATTCTTCATTTGATCAGCATGGATTTGAGAGGCACCATCGATTCCTCTGGGACGTAATAATTGAATTTGTTGTCGCTGATCTGTCCAAGAAGCTGGCGGCGTATCGGATCGGCGTCCTTCAGCAGACTCACAGACGCCGAGTGATAGTCAATAGGACGCATCCAGATCGGGCTGTAGCCCAGGAACAGCTGCCTCCTTGTGAATGTGGAGCGATTCGGCGAGCCAGCATGCCACAAGTTTTGGGCGAACACGAAGACGTCACCTGGTTTTCCGCACACTTGTACCTCTCCGTCAAGCTGCTGGCGCACATCCTTGTGATTCGGATTGTACGGCTGCTTGTGACTGCCCGGAATCACTTTCGTATTGCCGCGATCCGGCTCCGACATATCGCTCAAAATATAACAAACCTTAATATAATAGGTTGCCGTCAAGCCGTTAATGACAGGAAACTGCGGATGCGGACCGTCTTGATGCCAATCGATAAAGCTGTGCGTGTCCGTTTGGGTTTCGCTTGGATTCGGTTGTCTGATCGTGAGGTGGGAGATATGAAGCTGGATGTTGTGGCCAAGCAAATTAACGATTAACGGAAGAATGGCAGGCTGATCGATTAATGCAGCAATCTCGGCATGGCGTTCTACGCTGTTATAAATATTATGCGAAAGCGCTTCCGGTTCAATCGAGACCATTTCGTCGATCGCGGCATTCAGCCGGCTTACCTCTTCCTGCGACAAAATATCTGGTATAACCAAATACCCCTGTTCATGAAATTGCTCCATTAATTTCGGTATTTCCAAATGGGCTGTCTTCATCCTTTATACCTCCTACTTGTATTTAATTTAATTATATTTGGCGAACCATCATGTTATAATGTAAGAAAAATCGATTTTCCTTGTAAATAATTTCAATTTGCGAAAGGGTGATGTCATGCAATGGAGTTCAGCGGATTTCTGGATCCCGATTTGCAATACCATGTCTACGTAAAGGATACCCCTCAATTTCAGAAAACGCATGATACATATGATCATTGGGCGTTGTTCATCGTCGAAGAAGGCGCTTTTAATTACAGAATGGGCAGCCAAAGCGGAAGGGCGGTCAAGGATGACATCGTATTATGCCCGCCCGATCTAACCTTCTACCGGCAAACGGACGGTTTATCATTCCATCTCATGGGGTTTCAATGGATCAATTCCCTAGAGGGGCCGCCGCGTGCGGCGGATTTCCCGACTTTCGGCAAGCTTCGGCTATTGAACCACAAACGCTTCCAATCCACCCTCTCTCAATTTCGCGAAGCCCAATACTTGCATGCAGGGATTGGTCATACGTACAAGAAACATCTTCTCAGGGATCTGCTCTATTTGCTTCAGATCGAGCAATCCGAGCAGCATACGATGACCTTGTTCAGCGAGGATCCGACCCTTGGGCGAGCCCTGCATTTGCTTCAGCAGCAAGCAGAATTCGGCCTATCGTTGAAGTCGATCGCTGTGGAGCTTGGTCTAACCCAGGTGCAGCTGACAAGACTGTTTACACGCGAGTTCCGCATAACGCCAAGCGCCTACGCGACTAATCTTAGAATGGACAAGGTGAAGCAACTCCTTGTATACTCTTCGCTTACCCTTGCCCAGATCGCCGAGCATTGCGGATTTACCGACGAACATCATTTAAGCAAAAGCTTCAAAAAACTGTGCGGGGTCAATCCTTCGTCTTACCGAAAAACGCATAGCGTATAATAGAACAGGCCGACCTGCATCGAATGAGGTCGGCCTTTCGTTCCCGTTATTTAGTCACCGTAACCAAGCGCCTTGAGCTGTTCCATGGCGCTGTCCACTAACGCTTTGTAGTTCATGGACGTTTCCAGCGTCTTGATAAAGTCATCGTATTCGGTCAATGGACGTTTATCGTAAATAAACTTCGCGATCTCCTCTTCCATGTACCGATTCGCATCGGCAGGGTTATACCCCTCCGGATTGTCGACAAATCCGTTCAACGCTTCAATACGGGGTTGATCGTTCGCGAATTCGATTGCAGCCGATTGTGCGGCGAACTTCGCTTGCAAATACTCCATTTCCGGTCTGCCGGTGAATTGGTACAGCCAAGAATGGCCGACTTCGCCCGCCTTGTCCGTCATCATCGGCTTGCCGTCCTCAAGTGTGAAGTGCGTATCCTTCACCCCGAACTGCACGAGCAGCGAGCCTCCGTCCGGATTCGAAATATAGTTGAGCAGATCGAACACCCGCTGCAGTTTCTCCGGGTCTTTCTCAAGCGCTTTCGGAATGGCATATCTCCCAGGCGCCGCGCCGATATCCCACGAACCGTCGAATTGTCCTCCTGTACCCGAAGGAGCGGCGATTTGCAGCCATTCCGCATTCGGATTAACGGTTTTGATCTGTTCCACGAACTGCTCCTTCGTCATGTTCGGCCAATCGATATAGACGATGCCCGCCTGCCCTTTGATCGCCTTCTCCTGATGCTGCAAACCGCTGTTGGCCAGCAGCTCCGGATCAACCGATCCGGAACCAATCATGTCCTTAATAAAGGCCAAAGCATCTTTCATTGCCGGCTCATGAAGCGCATTGACGACTTTGCCGTCCTTCTCGTAGAAATTGCCTGGCATTCCGACGCCGAAGGCTCCGAAAACGGTCGAGAATGCACTCAGCTTGCTGCCCGTTAGACCAAAGGTATCCGGCTTGCCATTTCCATCCGGATCGTTCTTAGTGAACGCATCCGCTACGGAAGCCAACTGTTCCACGGTCGTCGGCACTTCCAGCTTCAGCTTGTCGAGCCAATCCTTGCGGATCCATAAGGTATTGTATGGGATTTGCGGAGATTTGGAGATGCCATATACTTTCCCGTCGACCATCCCCTTCTTGACGCTGTCCTCCCCGATGAACGCCACCGTTTGCTCCAATTTATCCATATACGGCGTCAGATCGAGCAGCAGCCCTTGCTTGGAAAATTGAATTAACTGCTGCCGGTCGACCATGAACAAGTCGGGAAAGTTCCCCGAGGACATCCGAACGTTTAGTTGATTGTTGTAATCGTCCGCTGCTGGATATACCGTCAGGTTCAGGTCGATATTCAGCGCCTTATCCAATTCCTGCTTAATGATGTCTTTATCGGGTGACGGAAGATTGTTCCCCGTCTCGATAATGTCGAGCTTAACCGGTTTGCCGCTAGACTGCTCCGTCGTTTCCGTTCCGGGCTTTGCGGTAGCGCCCGAAGGATTTCCCGGATTATCGCTGCTGTTTCCACCCGAACACGCCGTAAGCATGGCCCCCGCTAATGAAACGGCTACGAGCAAAGTCCCTAATTTCTTCATGATCTTAACCCCTCTCTGAATGGTTTCATCGGTTAACCTTTAATCGAACCAAGCAGCATCCCTTTTGTAAAATGCTTTTGAAGAAACGGATAGATCACGATGACCGGCAAGCTCGCAATCATGACGGATGCCATTTGCATCGTCTGCGTCGGCATCATATTTTCCGCGTTCTCCAGCGGCTGCTGGCTTTGCATCAGAATCTCCCGGACGACGACCTGCAGCGGATACAGCGTGCGATCGGTCACATAAAAAATCGCTTGAAAAAACTCGTTCCAATGGCCGACCAGGTAAAACAATCCAACCGTCAACAAGACAGGAACGGAAAGCGGCGTAACGATTTGCAGCAGGATGCGGAACTCTTTGGCTCCATCCATTCGGGCCGACTCGAACAGCTCCTCCGGCAGCCCTTCAAAAAAGCTTTTCATAATAAGAACGTTAAAGCTCCAGATTGCATTCGGCAAAATCATCGACCAGATAGAATCGAGCAGCCCCATCGACTTAACGACCAGATAGGTCGGAATAAGCCCTCCGCTGAACAACAAGGTGAACACGATCATGAGAAGAAAAAAGTTTCTTCCCGGCAAATTCCGGCGACTAAGCGGGTACGCCATCAGTGCCGTCAAGACGAGATTGACCGCTGTTCCGATCACCGTAATGAGAACGGTTATTTGGAACGCCTTCGGAATATTGGACTCCGTCAGCAGCGTGCGGTAAGCGGAAAACGTAATTTCCTTCGGGAACAATATGAATCCGCCGTTACGCAGCACTTCTCCGAACGGAGTGATGGATACGGATACGACATAAAGGATCGGCAGAATGGCGACAAGTCCGCATATTCCGAGAATGACGTATATAATTGCGTTGAAAATTTTATCATCGAGGCCCCTTACCATATGCCCTCACCCCATTTCTTCGCCACACGGTTAGCTCCTAGCACAAGGATAAGTCCGATGACCGATTTGAACAATCCGACTGCCGACGCCAAACTGAAATTAAGCTGCTGCAGACCGGTTCGGTAAACCCATGTGTCGATGATGTCCGCAACCGGGTATACCTGAATATTGTACAGAATGTAAATTTGATCAAAGCCTGCATCAAGCAGATGGCCAAGCTTCAGAACGAACAGCAGGACGATAATGCTTCTAATGCCAGGAAGCGTAATATGCCAAATCATTCGCATTCGGCTCGCACCATCCACCTTCGCCGCCTCGTAAAGCGTCGGATCGATGCCCGCCATCGCGGCCAAATAGATAATCGCACCCCAGCCGAGATTTTGCCATACCTCCGATCCAACCAGTATGCTGCGGAAATATTCCGTCGAGGTCAGAAACGGGATCGAGCTTCCCCCCGCTTCCACAATCCAGCGGTTGATGAGACCGCCGTTCTGGGAGAAGAGCGTCAAAAGAATGCCGAAAATAATGACCCAAGACAAGAAGTGCGGCATGTAGGTCAGCGTTTGTACAATCGACTTCAGCCAGCGAATGCGGCATTCGTTCAGCAGTACGGCCAGCATGATCGGCGGCAGCGTCCCCCATAACAGCTTGTAGAGGCTGATCAACAGCGTATTGGTCAGCAGCTGGCTGAAATAAGGCGACTCGTAAAAGCTCTGAAAATGCTTATACCACGGATCAACCCACGAGCTGCCCGTTATGCCGTCCAGGATTGCAAAATCTTTGAAAGCGATAATGACTCCGTACATCGGGAAGTACCGAAATATGACAAAATAAATAATGCCGGGCAGCAGCATGATGTAAAAGGCTTTAAACCGCCATGCTAACTTTAAAATCATGAGCAGCCTTGTCCGCAGAGAAAACCGTATCCGAGGGGCTGGCGTTAGGCTATGATTGGTTTCCATCGTATCCCTCCCTAGTTTGAATGCGCTTCCAATAAGGTAAGTATAAAGGTCCTGAAGTCTCCTCGATATACACAAAAACGTAAAAAATGTAAGCATTTCCTTCATCATCATTAACATCGAATATGGATCCATCTGCATCAATATCAACGATAAATGAGTAAAGGCTGTCACGAATGGCCTGAAGAAACCACGTGACAGCCTTGGTATCGTTTTTGGTTAACGCCAAATACCTAATCGTTCGTCGCTTTCCGTCAGGACGGGCATATCGACGCGGACCACAGTTCCTGCCCCTTCCGCGCTTCCGATCCGCAAGCCGTACGTCCCGCCGTGATGGATCCGAATTCGCTCATGCACGTTCCGCAGCCCGATGCCCGTAAACCGGTACATGGAGCCCTGCCCACCGTCCTGATTTTCCAACAGCAGCCTGCTTCGCTTCTCCCGCCTGATGCCTATTCCGTTATCGCGCACATAGAGTCTCAGAACACCCTTCCTCAGCCCGCCTTTCACGACGATAAGCCCGCCGTGATTCGGCGTTAATCCATGAAAGAGTGCATTTTCTACAAGCGGCTGCAGCGTAAGCTTAAGTATGCGATACTGCAAAAGGTCAGGATTGATATCAATCATAAACTGATATTGTTCCCCAAAGCGCACCTGCTGAATATGCATGTACATTCGCAGCCCTTCCAGCTCCTCCTCAAGCGATACGTATTCCGATTGCTTGTCGAAGCTGAAGCTTAACAGCTTGACCAGCGAACGAATCGTATCGCGCAGCTCGTCGATACGCTGCTGCTTTGCCAAGCTGCTTATGCAGGCAAGGGTATTATACAGAAAATGGGGCGCAATCTGGCTTCGCAGCATCTTCAGCTCGTATTCCTTCTTCTGCTCCTCCGCATGTTTCGTCTTCTGGAGCAGGCTCTGAATCCTCTCGAGCATAGCGTTATAGCTCTGCGTTAGCCTGCCGATTTCGTCCATTCTCGTGACAGGCAGCTTCGCCACGACCTGAAAGTTGTTAAGACGGTCCATCTTCTCGACAAATCGGCGAATCGGATGCGTGAACGATCGACTGAGCAGATACGCGCTGATTAGTAGCATAATGATCCATACGATACTCGCGGTCCGGTAGTTGCTGTTCAGCTTCTGCAGGTCCTGATAGAAATAATCCTCTTCGATGAACGCCGCAAGCGACCAGCCTAGACGGTTTTTGGTCGACTTCACGGCAACGAGCGGATTCAAGGAATCCCCTTCTATGCCGCTGACGCCGACTTTGAGCAAGGCGAGCTGCCCTCGAAAGCTCTCCTCCAGCTTCGGCGGATACGAGGCCGATTGGAAGGGGAGCAGTTTATCGCGGGAATCCAGCCGATTAATGACGCTGCCTTCCTTCGTGAACAGTATGTAAGATTGATAGATCATTGGCGCAATACGCTCTGTGAGCAAATCGAGATTAAGTTCGGCGACAACGACACCCTTCACCTTATTGTCTGCATCCGCAATAGGCAATACGTAAGCAAGCGTTCGCCCCGACATCGGCGAATCATAAGGTTCGCTCACGTTAATAGCCCCATAGTTAATCAGCGCTAGCTCATAGAGCTGGTTCAGCTTTGGATTGCCGATGATGTCATAAACGACCTGCGAGCTTGCAAATACTTGGCCGTCAGCTCGAATCATGTACAAAGTTCTGGCAATGGAATTGTTAATCCCCGCGAACTTGCGAAGCGTCTCGACGGCTGCCTCCTCATTCCCTTCCTCCAGCAAATCGGCGCGGGTCGAGAGTAGCAGCAGCATATTTTCCACATTATCCAAACTTGCATCAATATATTGATTCGTCCGGCTGACGAGCAGCATGGCATCGCGAATGACTTGATTCTGAAGCACACTTTCCGCCTCGTGGAGGTTTCGCCATGCAAGCACTTGAACGAGCAGCAGCGTCACGATGAACAAATAAATAAACTGCTTGGAAGCGAGACCAAGGCTGGCATACCAATGAAACAGTTTCCTCATTTCCACCCTTCCTTCGCGCTCGTTCTCTCTCACCTGTGCTTTCAGCCATTCCGTTTATAGTCCGTCGGCGATACCCCGGTCCAATTTCGAAACGTAACGGTAAAATAGCGGTAGCTCGGAATGCCGACCTCTTCCGCGATCTCATATACCTTCTTATTCGAATGCCTAAGAAGCTCAATCGCCTTCTCCATACGAAGACGGGTAATATACTGATTGACCGTACTCCCCGTTTCCTCGCGAAACAATTTGCTGATATAGTGTGGGCTCAATCCTACCTGCTCTGCAATAACGGGCAGTGAGATCGGCTCCTTGAGATGGTCTTTGATCCATTGCACGGCCAACCGAATCTCAAAGCGCGAACGCGACTTCCCTAGCTCGACAGCTTCCATAACCTGAACAATATTGGCAATCATCTCGGCTAACGTTCCTGCGTCCATTAATAGCCCCATACGGACTGCGCTTAGCTCAGCGCCCTCTTGCTGCCTGTGCCAGTCAACCTGCCAATGGAGTATCCGTTCCTTCAGTTGACTTGGCTTCACTCGCTCAGCGATGCACCAATCCCTGAACTCGCCAAGCAAGCATTCCTTCAAGCTCGCAAGAGACAATGATGCTTTTCTCAGCATCTCGTTTAATTCCTTCGTTTTCTTTTCCGTCAGATCCGATAGAGGCAGCGAATGCTGCGCGTACACAGCGCTTTCCTCGGGACATCGGTCGTAAAACAGCGCATCTTTCCACTCGTTCGAATAGGCGAGCGCCGATGCAATTTCTTCCTTCGATGCGACCGGTTTGCTAAATAGGGCACATACTGTCGCCCACCGTCCCTGCTTGGTCTCTTCCCTATTCAACAGCTCCGTCAAATGCTGAACGACCGTGCGGAGTGACTCAAGAACAGCATTGGCAGAAGTTCTGCCTTCAAGCAGAACAAAATATTCCCGCTCCCGTACCGTCAGCCAAGTCAGCCAAGTTGGATCCCTTTTTTCCTGCTCGGTCAATCTCTGCCGAACTGTTTCCTTCACGGGTAGATAGGCTAATGGAGGAATGTCTAGCTGAAGTCGTACCAGCCGAATCGGACGATCTACGCTTAACGTCATCGATTGCCAATCGGAGCCGGCTGGCTCTTGCCCATGAAGCAGCTTGCCGAATAAGGCGGCTTGCAGCTGCCTCTGTTCCCTTCTCGCATGCTCCTGCACCATGCGCTCCTTGACGACCGCAGCTCTCACTTTGTCCATCGCCTGCTTAAGCTCTTCTTCCTCCAATGACACCTTCAAAATATATTCAAGCGCTCCAAGACGGAGCGCTTCTTGTACGTAATGAAAATCGCTGTGACAGGTTAACAATATGATCTGAACGTGCGGGTGCCGCTTCCGGAGTTCCCGAATGAGAGCAATGCCGTCCATAACCGGCATCGTAATATCCGTTATCACGACATCTGGCGTGCGTTCAGCACATAGCTGCATCGCTTCCGAGCCGTTGCTCGCTTCCCCTATCCATTCGGCTCCGCACGCCTCCCATGGAAATAGCCGAAGCTCTTGCCGCAGAGGAATTTCATCTTCAACGATCAATACGCCAAGCGGCTTTATGACCATGATATCCTCTCCTTTACGTCTCAAAATGTAAGCGCTATCATTTATTTTATTCCATTATAGAGCATAAACTCTTATTTCGGCAACCTCCGCGCGTGGTCCTCCGTTCGTTTCGTTGATCCATAGTCTAATCGTATGTGACGAGATGGAACGGCTGAGCTTATGCACTTTTTTGCGCTTATGGTTGTGCTTCTCTTCAGCCAGTGTAACCCATTCCTCACCGATGAGCGCCTCTATCCGATAAGCTCGGACGAGCTCGGGAATCGCTTCGAAAGCCGTGCGATGATGGTGCAAATTGATTAAATCTTCATTAACGTCGTCGTTAAAGGTGACGTGGATCTCGGCGATCGATTGCACTTCAGCCCACTCCAGCTGCAGCCATTCCGGTTTGCCTGGAGACATCGGCTCGGACATCCATAAATGCGGACCGGCAAACGGCCGAATATACCCGTCAGTCACCGCTGCGGCAGCGTACGCTTCCGTATTTGGCGTAACCTGCAGACACAGCGGCTTGCGGTTCCAACGGCGCATGCTCCACTGTACGACCGGCTGATCCGGTTGACGATCCTCTAAAAGCGTAGAGACGATCGGCTTTGGCCCCTTCTCAAAGCACAGCACGCCGGTCATCGGATAATCCGATCCGTGCAGCTGAATCGCTTCGTTCGCCTTAATAATAAGGAATGCATTACAGGCTGCATCGGGCTGCCAAAATAAGTCCAGCTTAACCCATTGCCCGGTACCTTCGGCTACTGACACCGATGCTTCAGCTACCATCTGCTTTGGCACGTAGTTTTCACCTTTATCCGTATGCCACAGCTCCACTTCAAGAGTAGCAGCCTTTGCCGCATCGATCAGCAGCTTCACCGATTCAAGCGAGGGATTCACTGGAAACAGGATGCCCAGTTCTTTATCCAACGGGTGCGTATAGGTTGAGTCCGTCAGCGAAACTTTGGTCATTGTGCTGGATGCCGTAATACGGGCCGACTTGGCGTGATCGTTAGGGTCGTCTGCCGCGATCCCGATAATCGACGCATCCTGCCTGAGCATCGTCTGCTGCAGGTCGTTCATATGGTCACGGTGCAGCGCACGCGGCGATATCCCTTTCTGCACGCACAGTGCGGCACCGCTTCCGGCTGCTTCGCCGATGACCGCACAGGTTGCCATTACCCTCGTGGTACCGAATGCGACGTGAGTTGCGCTGATATCGCGGCCTGCGAACATCAGATTGCTGACGTTGCTGGAGTACAGACACCGAAATGGAATATGATAGATGCCGTCCGAAAATAAATGCTTTGAACCGCTCTCTGTCGAATACATGCCTTGCGGCGGATGAAGATCTATCGACCAGCCTCCGAAGGCGATGCGATCAGTGAAGGGCTCCTGCGCGATAATATCGTTTTGGTTCAACATATAATCTCCCGTGAATCGGCGATACTCCCGTTTGCCAGGGAGCGATCCGACCCATTCCAGCGTCATGCGATCGGCATCGAAATTGCCGGAGTTTTTGATATAATCCCATACCCCGTAAATGACCGACCAGAGCTCATCGCGTATTCGTTCATTATCATGCACCGTATCCAGCTCGCCGCCCCATTCGATCCACCAATAGTGGCAGCCTGAGTCGCCGCTGCGAATGACCCGCTTCATCGGGATCGCCGTTTGGGTAATGTCCTTCGCAAAGCTCGGCGGAATGTATTTGACCGGCCGATCGGCCTCCTTCGTATAGAACAGGAGCGTGCTGCCAAGCGTAATATCGTCCGCCGTCTCCGGAGCCCAGTCCTCGTTGTATTCCTCTGCTGCCTCGCGGCCGATCCGGTATTTAGCGCCTGCCAGGAAACCCGCAAGGCCATCTCCTGTACAATCTATGTACATATCGCTTTCAAACCGGATTTTCCGCTCGGAGCCCATCATCCAGCCCGTGACCGACTTAATGGTGCGCTCCTCCTCCGCGCCCTCCGCTTCGACCTCGTGCACATCCGTATTGAGAAACAAAGCAATGTTCGGCTCAGCTCGGACCGTCTCGAGTACTACGAGATCCCATAAATACGGATTTCCATCCGGGTTCCGGTATTGATTCTCGACGAACATTTCTCCCATGATGCCGGTTTCTCTCGCGTAACGCTGAGTGCCATGCGCCGTAGCGCCGCATACCCACACCCGTACCTCGCTGCTAGAATTGCCTCCGAGTACGGGTCTGTTGTTCACGAGCGACACGGTTTGGCCGAGACGAGCGGCTGCAACGGCAGCGCATACGCCGGCCAATCCTCCACCAATAACGGTAATGTCGGATTTTACGAATTCAAACTTCAATCGAATCCCCCCAAGTCTAGAATTACTATCATCTTAATCGAGGGGGTCGTTATTTAACATGCACTGCGCTATCATATTGGCATATACTTTATTTCATTCTGGAGCTGATTGCGGTGATGATGTTGAATCGAAGCCCCATCCTATATCCTAGCCTAATGCATCATGTCTTTTGGAATCATAAGAAGAAATTTCAATACAGCGTGGACACCTACGGACATTGGGTTCTATTTGCTGTGGAGGGCGGCAGCTTCCGTTATGGGATCGGCGACAGCGAGGGAGTGGCGCAGATAGGCGACGTCATCGTTTGCCCACCGGGCGTCGATTTTCATCGCGACGTTATCCATGCGCCGTCCTTTCATTTCATCGGATTTTCGTTAGGCTCTATATCGGGAGATGCGGTTGCAGGGCAAGAGGCAGAGCAGGACGTCCATCATCGTTTAGCGGCTTCTGCCTACAAGCCCACAGTCGCGCATAAGGAGAGGTTTGCCGATAATTTGAGATATTTCAAGAGGCAGGACGAAGCTGCCGCGGAGATCGATCAGCGGAGCTATTGGCAAAACCATGCGCTGAACGATATTTGGTTCTTTTGTTTGCAGTCGATAGCGGCCGGCGTGGTTGGCGTAGACAAAGAACCTGCCGATCCTCTGATGGAGCAGGCTCGACTCTATATCCAGCAAAACGCCTATAAGGACATGAGCATGCTGCTGCTAGCGGACGAGCTGGGCATCAGTCCCGTTCAGCTCACCCGCAGATTCACACGAAGCGTGGGGATGACTCCTTCGCGCTATTTAAGCCATATTAGGCTGGAGCAAGCAAAGTCCTTGCTCGTCGATACCCATCTGAATTTAGAGCAGATCGCATTAGCTTGCGGCTTCAACAATGGCTTCTACCTCAGCCGCGTGTTCACGAAGCTGATGAAAGTCAGTCCTTCCGCTTACCGGAAAACGAACCGGGTCTAATGCCTGCAACAATCCCCTCTATTCAATAGTAGGAAGCGACAGGACAAATACACTTCATTGTTCCGAGCTTTCCCTAACCGTTAGCAGCCTGCCTTGAGCTTGAGCCAACTGCCTGCGAACGTATGGCCAAGGCCTGGCCGCGAACGGCATGCTTCTTGTTCTCGCCGCGGATGAACCGCTCGACGATATTCTTCCTGTTGCGGCAGTGGTATGCCTTGACCGTTGTCAGACACCACGCATCGTCTCTTTCGCTTAGGGAGACGGGGATGCTTAGCGGCCGATTCGGATGAAGGGACTGTACGATTTTATTGAGTAAAACCCGTAATGTCTTCCAGTCATTCTTCCATTTTGAATTCCTCATTTGCCTGTATATCCGTTTCATCCCTTTGTTCATCAACGTTTCAAATCATTTTTATTGCTTGCAAGGCCACATGAGGCAGTGTATGTGAGACGGGTACAAAACTGGGACAGATGATGTCCTGAACTGGTAGAGCGAAGGCCGCTTGCACTGCAGGTGGCTTTACTTGCTCTTCCCCCTTCTAGAACAACTAAAAAGCGGTACCACGCGCGGTGTAGTTGGATTTTTGTTATATCTAGTAGCCACCACGGCTAAACTGACCAAGCGGAGGCGAGCCTAGTGGTTACAGCAAGTCAAGCGCTCTTCTGACTTTTCTGGCGAAAATGAGCGGCTTTTGTACCGCTTCGATGTTGACATAGATCAATCTGGGGCGCTCGAACAGCCATTCGTTATGAATGGACGAAACGATGATGCCCTGTTTAAGAAGGCTTGCGATAAACCGATCCGTTTCCTTTTGCAACAGGGCAACTCTTCCCAAACACAACGCTCTACCAGTCACAGCATTTAACGATTCAAACGAGAATGATGAGGTTAACATAAACCTTTTCTTTAAAATCGTTGCCTTTACTCGATTGCGCGAAATGGTTGCGACGCATTTTCCGCCTGCAAATCCGGGGGTTCCTCCAATGATTTTGGCAAACCTTCCGCAAATACGTTCATTTCTACTCATGCTCAACCGAATTCCTCCTTAAAAGCGTAGCAGATTCCGGAACTGCTTTTGCTTGACCTGCTTCATTTTCACTTCGTAACAGGTACCCCTGGCTCGGCTGAGCTTCGGCATTAGAATCGGGGGAATGGCCAACGGGGTAACATATTTTTTGAGCGGCACAGATATATCCTCCTACTGAAGACTAGACATTTGTAGGTTCAAGGCATTCGCCCTGAAGTCCTGATATAGTCTAATGCCGCATCGGAGAAACGCGATACGTACAGCAGCCCACGGATACCATTTATTTTATTACGCTAAACTTGCGAAAGAGAAGATTTTGATTAGGCTGTGTTTTGGAGACCATTGATCAATAAGCTCAGTGGGGGTACGCCTATATATTAATTCATATGAAGAGACCCCACCTGAATTATGCAGGCAGGGTCTTCGTCATGCGTGACATCGAGCACGATAGACATGATTACGAGTAACAAGGTCATCGTGGGTTTGTGATCGTTCCTGCCAACGTGATGCTTTATGCACAATAAAAAGCCGCACATTGTGCGACTTTGTTTATATCAGCCTATCGCCATACCGGTATCTGATAACATGACATCTCTTGTATTCAATCCAGCGCCATTGTCAGACAATCATGCGGTAGTGAAGATGAACAACGCCGCTTGGGAAGTGGCGCACACCGAGCAGCTCGAGCCGCATGCTGAGGTTGTCCGGCAATGCTCGTTTACCTCCACCCAAGACGATCGGATTAAGAAGCAGATGACACTCGTCGATCAGTCCCGCTCTCATCGCCTCCCCAGCAAGCTCGGGGCCGCCAATCGTGATATCGGCTCCTGAAGACTCCTTCAGCATCCGGATCGCTTCAGGATCGAATTCGCGCTCGATCCTAGTCCTGGCGCTTGAAACCGCCAGAAGTGTCCGGGAGAACACGATCTTCTTAGCTGCTCGCCAAATCTGTGCGAATTCCCGTATTACCTCTGGTTGATCACTGGGCTTGGCGCTCGCCGTCTCCCAGTACACCATCGACTCGTACAATCGGCGCCCGTATAGGTAGGTGCCAATCGGCCGCTCGAAGTCAGTCCAGAACGCAAATACCTCGTCATCGGAGATCGTCCACTCGATATTGCCGTGTTCGTCCTCAATGTAACCGTCCAAAGAAACGTTGGCTGCATAGATCAGTTTAGCCATTTCCATAATGCCCTCCAATTTTCAGTTTCCAGCCAGACCAAGTATGTCTTCTGAATTTGCACTCCTTGTGATATAAACGAAGCAGCCGACAAATGTATTATGGCTCGTATAGCAGCGCCAAGCCGCGGTGATCAGCCAGGCAGTATTATCGAACGGGCGTGTAGTGGAGCACGACGACGCCGGAGCCGAAAGGCTTGGTCTCGGTCAGCTTCAGATTCAGTCGATCACGAACTCCTCCCAATAATTGGGGGCCATGTCCGGCAACGATGGGCTGCACCAGAAAGTGATACTCATCCACTAAGCCTAGTTTTGCCAGGGTGGACCCGAGTCCGGGACCGCCGTTAACGACTAGGTTCTTCCCTTCTGCCATAAGTCGCGGCACCTCCTCGGAAACAGGCCCCTTCAACAAGAAAGAGTTCTGCCACGACACGTGATCCAGTGTCCGCGAAAAGACGTACTTGGGTTTCCGATCGAGCTTCCGCGCGAAGTCGACCAAGAACTGAGGTCCGTCGCCGCTGCTGGCAATGGATGGCCAAGCACTTTCCATCAACTGGTAGATTTTACGTCCGAAAAGCAGACCATCCGACTCGTCCATCAAGTCCATCGTATACTGGTGGAGATCCTCATCCGCAATTACCTGCGTGTGGTCACAGCAACCGTCCAGTGTCACATTCATCATCAGGATTATACGTCCCATATGCAACCTCCTTATGCCTACATTTTATCATCCAAAAGCAGGCCATGTTTCTCATAGATTGCTGATATGAACAGTCTTGGCCAGACCGAATACAACTTTAGTAAAATGGAGGATAGTAAATTAAAAGATTTTGCCCGTTAACTTATTAAGTAGGTTTGTGTTTTAGTCATTGAGGATTTCTGTTACGTTCCAGTCTATTTTCCAAGTCTACTTCTAGTTCATCAAAACAAATTTTCATCCCCCTCTTTGATTCCCAATATCAGATAAACTTCAACGAGACAGTCCCAAGTTAGTTCGTATACTTGACTATCTTAAAAGTGCTTCCTTTTTTCAGAGTGAAGATCGTTGTTTGATAGGGTACGAAGTCAATCTGTATCTATCATTTCTGAGATACTTTGTATATCCATACGTTTCCTCTTTCCTTAACTATTGAAGAAGTTAACGGAATATATATTATGTTACCATCTAAAAACCCCCAACCCTATATTTCAGTGTTGGAGGTCTTAGCGAATGCAACAAATTAACATTTTTGTTTCATTCCATTTGATCACTTTTTCTAAAATGGTGATTAATCCTTAACATCTATGCATAATGTAATGATCCAGAAACGCATTTCGAAACTTCCCTATTGGATCGTATCGAAGTAGCAGCTGACGGAAATCCGCTAACCGCTCATACCGAGCTTGTATCATTTCCGACTCCATCGTAAACAGTTTCGCCCAATGTGGGCGTGCTCCAAACGGTTCGAGTTCACGTTCTACAAGCGGAAGTAATTGGCGCACGCGCTCCCAATCCGGCTTCCATGTAAAATGAAAACCAACACTGTCTTGCCGGTAGCATGGGCTCATCCAGAAGGTATCCGATGCAATTGTTCGAATCTCGGAGATAAAGAGCAGAGGCGCAATTCTATCACGCAGTTTTCCTAGCGCACGCATTGCCTCGACCGCATGACGCCTCGGAACGAAATATTCACTTTGCAGTTCGTTGCCCGCGCTGGGGGTAAATTCCATGCGGAAATGAGGCAACCGTTCATACCATGGTCCAGGAGCGCCCATCTGATCGCTACAGTTCACCACAGATTGGCCAGTTACCATATGCCGTTTTTCCGGAGCTGGCAAAGCCCCGAAGAAATCGGGAGATATCTCATCCTCCCCGTTTATTCCTACTTTTCGTTTTACCCACACTTGATTGAATATGGGCTCTGCCCAATCCGTAAACAAGCTGACACTGTATGCGGAAGAAAAAATTTCGTCTATGCCGTGATCCAGTGCAGAAAAAGGAAGACGATCATATACGGTCTGACTTACCTGGAACGAGGGTACTAAATCCAGTTTAAGCTTTGTGACGACTCCAAGTCCGCCGAGTCCGACAACCGCCCCATCGAACTCGGGATCTATCCCGCGTGTGAGTACCGTAACTTCTCCATCCGATTTCATTAGCTCGATAGCACGTACAGAAGACGCCAGGCTTGCATTCAGATCGCCCGAGCCGTGCGTGGCTGTCGCCACGGCGCCAGCCACGCTTATGTGCGGCAGCGATGCTAAATTATGCAACGCATATCCATGATCATTTAAATAGCGGCACAGATCGCCATACCGAATGCCACCCTCGACGGTTACAGTTCTCTGTACACGGTCGAGATCGATTACCCGATTCATCTTTCGAAGCGAAAGATGGCTGCCCCCGGTGTCGGCAATCCCGTTAAAAGAGTGGCGCGAGCCAAGCACGCGAATGCTTGTGCGGCTAACAACTAGGTCCTTAACTTCTGCTAGACTTTTAGGCTCAAGCAACTCCATCGAACAGTAGCGATAATTCCCGGCCCAGTTCAGTTTATCTCCCATATATACGCTCCTATTTAATATGCTGGTTTTTGTTCTGAATCTATTTGATCATTGGTTTACCTGATTATCCAAATACTCCTCACTTCCGTCAAACGGTACTCATAAACTTTCACGAACAGAGGCTATCGCACGTTTGTGTTGATTTACCATTACCTTACAGGAAAATCAACTTAAAACTAGGTATTCGGCATAGCGCCCCGCTTTCCTGCCCATTAGCATAATGAAATTGCATGGAATCCGTAGTTAGAAACTTATCTGATCGGCAACCGGACGATGTTCTTGTCCTTGGCTCAGGCCAAGAACTTGTACCGAAAAAAAAGCCGCTAAATTAGCGACTTTTAATGGGATTATGTTCTTTTGCCCGGCAAAATAGTAATTTCTCATGGTTGTCGAGTAAGCTAGCTTCAGTTCCCTCTTCTATCATCTCAAAATTATTCTTATGATCCTGATTTCTCGATGACATTTCAGGGGTATTGTGGCGATTCATTCAGCGAGCCACATCGATAGTATCCGGGAACTCTGATCTTGTAGTTGCAAGCATGGGCATTATGTCGTTTCAATTTGATAGCAGTCTGCATATCCACAGCCGAGGTGCCCTCGTCAAGAATAAGAATCGGCATGTTTCGAATCAGCGCTGGCATGCCGGCTATTGCTTTTGGATCATATGCTTTTCCTTGTATTCCTGCGGTGAACAGCCGGTAGCCTTTTTGAAAAAACGAGTAAAAGAGGTTGCGGTTTCGTAGCCCACACGGCGGGCAACTTCACCGATTCGGAGATTCTCGCTATGAAGTAAACGCTTCGCTTGCATAAGACGGGAGGAGTCGATAAACTCCGTCAGATTGTTTCCGGTTTCCTGTTTGTAGATACGGGATAAATATGACGGATTCAAATATACTTGTTCCGCCAATCGCACCAACGACAGGTCTTCATCCAAATGATTCCGAATGAATTCCTGCAAAAAATCGATGATATGATCCGCGCGTTTTTTCTGCTCTACTTTTTGCAAGTCGAACAACACAGACGATAACTCCGTCAAATATAAGGAAGCTTCGCTCCAACTGTCAAAAAAATCGATCCGCATCAGTCTGTTTTGACCCAACTGAGCTTCAATCTTCTCATTGAGTGCCCATCGATTGATATAGGACATCAAATACAGGGACACGGTGTAATAAATTTCCTGGGCAAAAGCATTATTTTTTGTGCGAACGTCTCTGATAGGACCAAGAAGCAGCTCCAAGGCTTCAAAATACTTACTCCTTTGTCCTGCCTCCAGATATTGCTCGATAAGCGAAAGATCGTTGGACTTAAGCACCCGCGCAAGCCTTTCTCCTTCGAGATCCTCTTCCTTCAAACCCTGAACATTGCCTGCCTCATCGGGTTCATCATGACTAACCACATCGTCGATCAGAAGAACTGTATTTTCGAGTCCGATCCGGTAATTGAGCAAGTGGTGGAGCGAGTGATACTTATTGGAAACCGATTCCCACCCATCCGCTTGGCTGCCGATTGTAAAGCTGATCGGAAGTCCGATATTTTCCTGGCATGCCGACTGGATGACCTCCAATATTCCTTTAAGGAACGACACAGTTTTATTGAACGTCTGTAGGATCGTCTCCGCATTCTCAGTACCGGTAGCGGACAACGACTCCTTAGGCTGAATAAAAATCACGAATCTGCGACTATCATCCAGCACAATCACAAAATTGACACGGGTCGCTAAGTACCTATGCATGATTTGACGTACGGCATAGATTTGCTGCATCTTCTGCATATAACCGGTAGAGTCGGGGAATTTATCGATCTTGCCCACGACCAGGGCAACCGGCCACTTAACATTCAGAGGGATCGACAATTCTTCGAACTGTGATTGGCTGGCTTGTAACCCGCGGCTGCCTTTTAACATGCCTAGAAGATAATCTTCTTGAAACAAATTCAGCGCTATGTTTATTTGTTCTTTGGCCTCCCGGATCAGATCTTCCGTTTTGATTTCCTGGCGGATTTTTGATACGGTCTCTTCGACCACCTGAATCACTTTGTCGATATTCTCGGTCTTCAGAATATAGCTGACATCCTGATACTGAATCGCTTTGTATACATATCTGAATTCACTGTGCCCTGTCAAAAAAATCACTCTGCACTGAGGCCAGCTTCGAAAAATCTCCTCCATGAGCTGCAGACCGTCAATGTGGGGCATGTCGATATCGGTCAACACGATATCAATTCTTGTACGGTTGAGCCACTCGATGGCTTCTTCTCCCCCATATGCTTTATAGACATCGAGATCCAAATGGTCAAATCCTCGAAAAATTTCATAAAGATGATTCACTATAATCTCTTCGTTATCGACAATCAGGAGTCTGTACATCCCTTACACACTCGCTTTCGGGTCAAGTTGCAGCGTCACCTTCAAGCCGCCCATTGCGCTTCGTTCCAAAATCAGGCCGTGTTCGTCACCATATATCAAGCGAAGCCGGCGATGAATGTTAATCAGACCTGAGGTCTCGATATTGGACGTATCGTAAAGGAGCTTTTGGAGCGCGGATAATTTGGACTCCGACAGATCCGTTCCGTTGTCCTCTACGATTATACGCAATGCGTGGTCGTCCTGCTGAAAGCGCATTGTGATCAAGCCTTTGACTTTGGTTTGTTCCACAGCATATTTGAATGCATTTTCAAGAATCGGTTGAAGAATCAATCTAGGCACCTGAATTTCCTTGACCTCATCCGGAAGATCTTCAAATTGGATCGTCAGCCGGCTTGGAAAACGCATGAACTGGATCTCGCTATAGGTCCGTGCGTGCTCCACTTCCTCTCGCAGCGGCAAAAAATCCGAAGCATTTCTTGTAATAAACTGAAAATAATCGCCCAGCAGCTTAGTAAACGGGATTAAATTATCGTCCCCTAGTTTGGCCATCGTGTTAATCAAAAACAAACTGTTATATAAAAAATGAGGACTAATTTGCGATTGCAATTGCTTTAGCTCCGCTCTCTGGTTTAGAATTTTCTGCTTGTATACCTGCTCGATCAAAGCAGATACGTTCTGTACCATGGAATTAAAGCCTTGATAAAGATAACCGAACTCGTTTTTGCTGTTTACGTGGATCGAAACGTTAAAATTTCCGCTCTCGACGTGTCGGAACGATCCGACAAGCTTACGCATGGGCTTGTGAATTAAGTTATAGGTGTAGATAGAGTAAAACAACATAATCATTGCGCCTGCACCGGTGAATACCCACAGCCAGATATAAAAATCCTGCAACGGCACAAAGATGAGCTCTTGGGGAATATAACGCAGTAAGAGCATATTCAAATATTCCGATTTGACAGACACCACATACATTTTCTGACCGTTTATGTTGCTGTATGTGACGTTCCCGTTCTTCAGTTCATGGTAGTTTCCCGCCAAATCTTGTAAGCGTACATTTGCATCGTTACCTTTGCCGCTAATGACGATGTCGTGCGTGAGATCAATTAAAAAGGATCCGCTGTTGTCGTAGGTATGAAACTGGCCCAACGCCTCTTGAAACGCCGCCGTATCCAGTTCAATCTCGATCATGTACTTTTGAGGCAAGCCGGCATTTCCGGAATGAAGAGTGGTTATGTAAAGATTATTCTTGTATTGTACCAGCTGCGCGCCAGTTTCCCCCGCCGGAACGCGAATCTGATCGAATTTGTCCATATCGATCGGACTTACGGTAGCCGTGGAGGAAATGGTTTTTTGAATCGGTAATATGTGTGCGCTTACATTCGAGGTGTAGGAGCTGCTGTTATGAATAGTGACGAGACGCTGATGGAGCTTTCGCATGCTTTCCATGATTTCATACTCGTCCATGATGGAATAACGTACCGCGAGCTTGCCCAGGTATTCATCAGTCAAGCTTTCGTGTTGCAAAATTTTAATGCGTTCGATCTCCTCCTCCAGGCTGGTAAGGTAGAACGAAACCTGTGCGGTCGAAGAATTAATAATTTCATTTTTTACGGTGTTCAAGCTCCAATTGTACAAATAGATGCCCAAGAAAATAATTAGGACGATCGCCAATAAGAAGGACGCGATCAATCGTGCGAAAATGCTGTTCTTGATCTGCCCTCCCTCCCTTATTCACGATTATTATTGCGGGAAACGAGGTCGGCCTTTCGTGTTTATCCTTTCACGCTCCCGAGTACAATTCCTTTGACAAAGAAACGCTGCAGGAACGGATACACGCAGATGATCGGCAGAGCTCCAAGGAAAATCTGGGCCGAACGCAGCGTCTTATCCGAAATGTCCGCCATGAGCTTGGCCTCTTCCGGCGTCATCGTGGCTAACGAGCGCTGAACGACGATCGTCTGAATGTAGCTCTGGATCGGGTAATGGCTGGGATCGTTCATATAGATTAACCCATCGAACCAGCTGTTCCAGTGCGTGACCAGTGAAAATAGCAGAATGCTCGCAAGAGCCGGCAAGGATACCGGAACGTAAATCTGCCACAGCGTTCGCCAATGTCCGGCACCATCGATAAACGCGGCCTCACTCAGTTCCTTTGGCACTGCTCGAAAAAAATTCAACAGCAAAATGACACTGAATACAGGAATTGCAGTTGGGAAGACCAGCGCCCAGATCGTGTCGATCAACCCGAGCTGCTTGACAACCATATACGTCGGAATTAATCCGGCCCCAAATATCATTGTAATAAAAAAGGCCCATGAATAAAAGGTGCGCAGCCGGAATTCTCCCTTTTCTTTCGAAAGCGGATATGCGACTGTAGCGATCAAAACGAGATTCAGCGTCCCTCCCAATGCGATGCGTTCCAAGGAAACGAGCATCGATTGCCAAAAGGCTGAACGATGTGCGACAAATTCATAGGATTTCAACGTAAATTCCTTCGGCCACAAGGTTACGGTTCCTGTTGCAGCGACAGCGCTGGAGCTTAATGACACGGCCAGGATGTGTATCATCGGAATCAAACACAGCATTCCGACTGCGATCAAGAATATACTATTGCACACAACAAACCAATCCAGCCTCTTTTTTACAGGCATATCGGTCCCTCCTTAGAAAATCCTGTAGTCCGCAACTTTATACGCGATGTAATAGGAGACGGACACGAGAACAAGCGCGATAACGGACTTGAATAATCCTACTGCGGTTGCAACCCCGAATTGCGCATCCAGCAGTCCGATGCGGTACACGAAGGTATCGAGAATATCCCCGCTTTCATATACCATCGGGCTGTACATGTTAAAAATCTGGTCAAATCCGGCATTCAGCAAATTCCCCAAATTAAGAACCATAAGCAATACGATAACCATCTGCATCCCCGGCAGCGTCACGTGAAGCGTCTGCCTCCAACGGCTCGCTCCGTCGATTTGCGCCGCTTCGTACAGGTTCGGGTTGATGCTTGTAAGCGCGGCCAGATAGATGATGGTTCCGTATCCAAACTCTTTCCATACGTCTGTCAAAATCATGGTGTTTGGGAACCACCGATTGTCCCCAAGGAAAAAGATCGGTTCAATCCCGAACGATTGAAGCGCCCGGTTGACCAAGCCGTCATTCGGTGACAGAATTTCGATAAAGATTCCGCCCAATACTACCCAGGATAAAAAATGGGGCAAGTAAATCGCGGTCTGCACTCCTCTCTTCAATGCCATATGCCGGACCTCGTTTAATAGAATCGCAATCACAATGGGCACAAGCAGTCCTAGAATGACTTTCATCATCGCGATATAAAACGTATTCCACATGATGTTATCGAAGTTGGGCAGGTTCATCACATATTCGAAGTTGCGCAGACCAATCCAGTCCTGATCGCCGAACAAACCTTTCGCCGGTATAAACTTTTGGAACGCAATAATGATTCCGCCAATAGGAAGGTAATTGAATACCAGCAAAAAAAGAAAACCCGGCAAAATCATAACATGCAGAGGCAATTCCCTTTTCCAGCTTCTTTTTTGCATAATAAATCACCCGTTTCTTAAGATGAGAATGAGGAAGGGAAAGGATGCCCTTGATCAATGCAGCATCCTTTCTCATGGTCCTAGGTACTTATTTTACAGATGCGTACCACTCATTGACTTCTTTGGTCATATCGGCTCCCCCAAGCGTATTCCAGTTCTCTACGAACTTGTCGAACTCATCAATCGAAGTGGCGCCCATAATGATTTTGACAAATACCTCGGTTTCCAGTGCTTTTAGTGTAGACTGCTTTTCCGCCATCGTTTGGGTAGGCGGTCCGGCAAACGCCTCAAGCATGAAATGGTCGTTCTCCAGGTACTTCACGCTATGCTGGAACACGCCGTCTTCCCCATAAATTTTAGGCCATCCCCATAAAGTGGTTTCTCCATTGTTGAAGGCTTCCATATTTTTCTGAATCGACAGTGCCTCGCCGGTTAGCTGATCCAAGGTTTTATTCTTACGCGCCTCCTCGATTTCCTGGAACGCATTCACGTTTTTAAATGGCGGGTAAGGTTGTACCGGCGAATATTTCCACACGCCTACGCTGTCATTGGCGGAGGGCATATAATAATAATCGAAATCTCCGCTTTCTCCCCAGTTCAACTCAATGTGCAAATTAAACATTTTCACCAGGGCTTCCGGATTGGAAAATCCTTTTCTGACGACCCAGAACTCCGAAGCGGCAAATTTCTGCGGTGACAGCACCGGTTCCCCGTCCACCGAAACCAAGGCGTAGCCTTTCCAATCAGCACCCGGATCGTTCTGATAGTTGCTGATGAGCGGATACATCGGATTCCATTGTTGCCCGAACTCCATGCCCACCTTGCCGGCGGCTATCGTCTCAGCCACCTTGCCGCCGTCCTTAACTCCGAATTCCTTGTCGATTTCACCGGCTTTATACATTGAAGACAGCGCTTTCAATCCCTCCTTTACTTCAGGAAGCGTACTGCCCCAAACCAGATTTCCCGATCCGTCATCGATCCACATGTTCGGGTACGCGTGGTAGCCGGCAAAAAAACCTTCCAGCCCCATGGCTCCGCCGTACAGATCCTTCGTAATTGCTAGACCGTAGGTGTCGTTGACCCCGTTCCCGTCCGGGTCCTGCGTGGTAAACGCTTTACTGATTGCAATCACATCATCCATCGTTTTGGGCTCTGAAAGCCCGAGTTTCTCTAACCAGTCGGCACGAAGCCAGATAAATACGCCGTCTCCGTATACCTCCGGCGGACCAAGGCCCATCATCTTACCATCAACCGTAGCGGCCTGGAGGACCGCAGGCCCTTGCACCGCGTACAGCTCCTTCATTTGGTCAGAAGCATATTCGTCCCAGTACGGTGTGAGATCCTCGATCATATCTGCTTCAGCCATCTGTTTCATTTGTGCGGCTGTGACGCGGATCATGTCCGGAATATCCCCAGATGTTAACGTAACGTTAACCTTTTGGGTGTAAGCATCCCCGCCGCTGACCGTCCAATCGTATTTTACGTTGATTCCCAGTTTTTCCGAGAACGCTTTCAACCAGCGGTTGTCTTCCACTGTTTCGCCAGGTGTTTTGGGTATGATGTTATCCTGCATATCGTTGTCTACATCGCGGGCAAATCGAATCGTAAGCGGTTCTTCATATTTGCCGAAAGGTCCTTCCGCTGCGACGGCTCCCCCTTCAGATGATTTGCCTGAACTGTTTCCTGACGGATTGGCTGACTGTTGATTGTTTGAGTCGGAACTACATGCGGTGATCAATCCTGTTAAAAGTATTGTCGCTAAGATGAGGACGACTTTCGGGTAAACCCTTCGTTTCATGCTAATAACCCCCTTGAAATCGTTTTTGCCTTGAATCACGTTTCATTTTAACCCTGAAAATTAGGAATGAATACAGACGAGCTGTTACATTTCTAACATTTGTTTACTCTTTTGTCTCACCCCATGCTCGCAGTTTTCAACAAGTTTATCATTTCTTTACGACCTCGTTTGGGAGCATGAAATCGGGTTGAACCGTTAAAATGAAAGCGCTATAATGGAACATCGCAAGGAAGTTCACAGGTCTAGCAATTATAATTTTTCCGAATGGAGAGGAAGGCCATGGCGTTACTGTTCATCGATTCAGGGCGGAAGTACGGAAAAATCAACAAAAATGTTTACGGGCATTTTTCAGAGCATTTGGGACGAGGTATTTATGGCAGCATTTATGTCGACGAAAACAGCCCCATTCCCAATATCCGCGGGATACGCACCGACGTTGTCGAGGCATTGCGGCATATCCGGGTGCCGGTGCTGCGCTGGCCCGGCGGATGCTTCGCTGAATATTACAATTGGAAAGACGGCGTAGGTGCCGAGCGCAAGCGCATCGTGAATGCAGGCTGGGGCGGCGTCGTGGAGGACAATTCATTCGGCACCCACGAGTTTTTGGATCTATGCGAACAGATCGGCTGCTCGGCTTATATCGCCGCCAACGTCGGCTCCGGTACCCCTAGAGAAATGAGCGAATGGATTGAATACATGACCTTTGACGGAGACTCGCCATTGGCGAACTGGAGGCGCCAGAACGGCAGGCACGAGCCGTGGAAGGTTGAATATGTCGGCATCGGAAATGAGAATTGGGGATGCGGCGGGCACATGCGGCCGGAATATTATGCCGATGTGTACAAGCAATTCAACACTTATGTTCGCAATTACAGCAATCATCGGATTTTCAGGGTTGCTTGCGGTGCCGACGGCAACGATTATGCCTGGACGGAAACCTTGATGCGCGAAGCGGGCACAAATATGGATGGATTGTCTCTGCATTATTACACCATGCCGGGATATTACAAATCTGACGAATATCCCGAGGAGCGCAAAGGTCCGGCTCTGGAGTTCGACAAGGCGACCTATTATCGCACCCTGCGCCGAGCGTTGTATATGGATGAATTAATTACCCGGCATAAACATGTCATGGATCGCTACGACCCCAAAGGGAAGGTGTCGATCATTATCGACGAGTGGGGAACCTGGCACGAGGCGGAGCCTGGGACTCACCCGGCATTCTTGTTTCAGCAAAATGCGATGCGAGACGCCATTGTCGCCGGAGTGTCCCTGAATATATTTAACGCCCACAGCGACCGGGTTCAGATGGCCAATCTGGCACAGCTGGTCAATGTGCTCCAATCGGTCATACTGGCGGAAGGCGAGGATATGGTGCTCACACCGACGTACCATGTATTCGATCTCTATAAAGGGCATCAAGATTCGACACGGATCGAAAGCTATATACAACCGCAGCTGATGGGGACAACCGAAGCCGAGGTGCCGACTCTGCACGTCAGCGCATCGAAACGGGCGGACGGCCGCGTTCACGCGACAGTAGTGAACTTGTCCGCAGATGAGTCCCAGCAGCTCCTTTGCGTGTTGGATGGTCAAGCGTTTTCCTCTGCCGAAGTTCGTTACATTTCTGGGACCATGACGAGCCACAACGCGTTCGGCCGTCCCCCGCAAGTCGAAATAAATAAGATGCCGATTATTCCAATTAAGGACAACCGTTTGGATATGCACCTTCCCGCCTGCTGCGTTGCTGAAATCGTGTTGTCTTAATGCACCCAGGCTAGCTTGTGGCCGAGTTCGTTGATTTGTCGATAGCTCCACTTCCCCTACAGATGAAGCCGGATGGCTTCTTGCTTGAGTCTTCTGAAAATGCTTGAATTTTGTTCTTTATTTGCATCATAAAATGCACCCCTAGAAATCATCGGAATAGCCAGGAGATTCCAATGTCTATTCTAAGGGGTGCACTTAATGGTCTGATACCGCTTTTGCCATTCACATTTCTTTATATACAAAATAATCAAAATCAGCGTGTTTGCGGGTCCCGCCAAGATCCTGCACGCAAAGACCGATGTAGGTTCCCGTAAACCGGATATATTCAGGAGATTCATCCGACAGATGCGTGATATCGAACCATCCGCCTGCCGGGTGCCAGGACGGATCATCCTGTAACGCATAGTAGAAGCAGGCACGGTCATGATCAACCACAACCTTTAACCGGATTCCGTTCACCGATTTCAGCGGAATATCCTCCAGCAGCTCATCGTAAACCCCGTATCTGGACTGAATGATTCCCAGGCACAATCCTTTCTCTTCGTGATAAGTTACCCGTAAATAAAGATAGTCTTTCGTATCGTAATACAGAATCAGCCCTGCCATTTGCTGCGGATGGTCCGGTGCAAACTCCAGACAAGTCTCGGCTTCGCACGCAAAAGCCTGCAGTCTTCGGGCGACCATGCTCTGCCTGTGCGTCGAGCTCATCGACTCCATGCCGCACAGGCGCAAGTAACCGGGACGTTCCGTAAGGCTCAGCCACGTCGGATCCGGCGGAATACGAAGCGTATCCCAATCGCTCCGAAGCATGGGTTGATCAAAGTGGTCCATCTCCGGTGAGTGTTCAAAAGGGTGCGGCTTGATTTTCGGTGCAGGCACCTGAAACTCGGGATATCGGTGACCGCTCGCAAGCCGCAGCCAGCCGTCCTCGCTCCAAGTGCACTGCTGCAGCGCCGTCTCACGGCCAAGCGTGCAAAATTGTCCTTTGACGGGCCGGCCGACCAGGTGGGCCAAGTACCATTCGCCGGTGTGCGTCTCGACGAGACTGCCGTGACCGGCCTTCTGGAGCATTAAATCCGGCCTGCCGTATGAAGTAAGGATCGGATTGGCAGGATCGACCTCATAAGGGCCCTGTAACGTGCGGGAGCGTGCTACCGTCACCGCATGCTCGTAACCGGTTCCCCCTTCAGCCGTTATTAAATAATAAAAATCCTTATATTTGTACAGATGCGGCGCTTCCGTCAGCCCTAATTCCGTGCCTTTGAATATGTTGACGACTGGCCCGATCAGTTTTTGTTCCTGAACGGAAAATTCCTGGAGCACGATGCCCGAGAACCGATTCTTTCCCTTACGGTGATCCCAAATCATATTGACCAGCCACTTGCGTCCGTCCTCATCATGGAATAAGGATGGATCGAATCCGCTGCTGTTCAAATACACCGGCTCGGACCACGGGCCTTCGATATCCTTTGCCGTCACAAGATAATTATGGGTATCTTTAAAAGCGCCGATCCGGCTTTTGACATCCGTGTAAATCAGGTAAAACACGCCGTTGTCATAGCTAAGGCAGGGAGCCCATACTCCTCCGGAATCGATGTTGCCTTCCATATGCAGCTGCGATGTCCGGGTCAGCGGAGATTGTATCGTCTTCCAATGAACCAGGTCCCGGGAATGGTGAATCCGTACGCCCGGGAACCATTCGAAGGTGGACGTGGCGATATAATAATCTTCCCCCGCCCGGCATATGGACGGATCGGGATGAAAACCGCGAAGAACGGGGTTTGTGATCATATTCATTTAAGTTCCCTCCGGTATGAAAATGATGATTGTACAAAATGGTTGATTTCAGTGCCAGCCCAGTGCTTTTTTGCCGGCTTCCAGAGCGGTTATGATCCGTTCCACGTCGTACACATTCCCTCTCCATGTCCCTCCGCTGACGGACTGCAGTGCAGCCCACAGCCTGGTGTCATCCGGCAGAGCTTCATCCGGCCGCATATCCGGATGGAAGGGCCTCTGTGCAAGGATGAGAGCTCCCTCCTCCGGCGAAACCTCGATTTCCCCTTCGCCGACAAAGTTCATGCTGCCTTCCAGCGTGTTGCGATCCACGACGATATCGATCAAGTCACCGTTCCGAAGCTTGCCGATCGGCCCGCCTGCCAGTGCTTCGGGGCCAACGTGGCCAATGCACGCCCCGGTGGAAACACCGGAAAACCGTGCATCGGTAATGAGCGATACGTATTTGCCGAAAGACAAATGCTTCAGCGCAGACGTAAGTTGGTAAGTCTCCTCCATCCCGGTCCCTGACGGCCCCCGCCCGAGAAGTACGACGACGTCGCCTGCCAGAACACCGCCGTTCTTAATTGCACGGATCGCTTTGCGTTCGGTTGTAAACACTTTTGCTCTTCCTTTGTGACGATACACGCCATGGTTATCCAGTACCGTAGGGTCGATCGATGTGGATTTGATCACAGAGCCCTCCGGAGCGATATTCCCTGTTGGAAATGTCACAGTAGAGGTAATGCCAAGACGCTGCGAGTACTCAACGCTCATAATGACACTGTCCGGATCTATCCCGTCCTTCTCCTTCAGCTGCTTCCGCAGCAGATGACGGCGTTCCGACGATTCCCACCAGTCGAGAACCTCGCTCAGTGTCGTACCTGTTACGGTAAGCACGGACTCATCCAGTACGCCAAGCTGCCTGAGGTGAAGCATCACTTCGGGCACGCCTCCAGCCTGAAACACCCGAATGGTCGGGTGGAAGATCGGGCCGTTCGGCAGGGCGCTGACCAGTCTCGGCACATGTTTGTTGACCTGGATCCAGTCCTGCACCGCAGGCACGGTTAAACCGGCTGCATGGGCAATGGCGGGAATGTGCAGCAGCAGGTTGGTAGAGCCGCCGAATGCGGCATGAACAGCCATCGCATTGCGAATCGCCGCATCGGTGACAACGTCCGCCATTCTCAGCCCATCGGACTCCATCGCCATCAGTGCGCGTGAGGATTGGCGCGCCATTTCGATCCAGATCGGCTGCCCGGAAGGTGCAAGTGCGGCATGCGGCACCGTCATGCCCATCGCCTCGGCGACGACCTGGGCCGTTGCCGCCGTGCCCAGGAACTGGCAGCCTCCCCCCGGTGTAGCACATGCCCGGCAGCCGAGCTCCGCCGCCGCTTCCAGGGAGAGCTCGCCGCTGACGTACCGTGCGCCGATCGTCTGAATTTTGCCGGCGTCCTCTCCATCGACAGGCGGAAGGGTGACGCCCCCGGGAACGATAACACCTGGCAGCTGCGGCATGCCTGCAAGCGCAAGCATCATCGCCGGCAGACCTTTGTCACAAGTGGCGACGCCGATCACGCCTTTGCGCGTCGGCAGGGAGCGAATCAATCTGCGGAACACGAGAGCGGCATCGTTTCGGTACGGCAGCGAGTCAAACATGCCTGTCGTTCCCTGTGATCTGCCGTCGCAAGGGTCGCTGACATATCCGGCAAACGGGATCCCTCCGCGGCTTGATATCTCTTCCGCCGCAGCCTTCATCAGCAGGCCGACCTCCCAATGGCCCGTATGATAGCCGAGGGCTGCAGGACTGCCGTCCTCATTGCGAATTCCGCCCTGGGTGCTCAGGATCAGAAACTGTTTTCCGTTCAATTCCCCGGGCTTCCAGCCCATTCCGACATTCTGGGACATGCCGAACAAGTCGCCGCTCGGAGCGTTCCGCAGCAAATCATCCGTTAAAGGCAGCCGTCCCGCCGCCCCCGGAGCATGTGCTTTAATATCGAAACGGCTTGAGTCCATCTCTCCCATTATCGACATAATCTGTTCGTGCATGGCACCCTCCCGCATCTTATGACTTCACGAAGACCGTTTTGATGGAAGTGAAAAACTCGATCGCCGCTTGACCCTGTTCCCTGGAATGCGAGCTTGACATCTTCATCCCGCCGAACGGTGCCTGCAGCTCTACGCCGGCCGTTTCCGCGTTGATCCTGACCAATCCGGCATCCATATCCCGGATGAAAGACAGCATTGCACCGACATTTTGCGTATAGATGGAAGCACTCAGCCCAAAGTCGCTGTCATTGGCCGCCTCTATGGCTTCCTCCAAGGAATCCACCGCGATCAACGCAAGCACGGGGCCGAAGATTTCTTCCCGTGCAATGGACATATGCGATGCTACACCCTCAAATACAGTCGGCTGGACATAGAATCCCTCTTCAAGCCCTGGAGCGTCCGCTCTTTTTCCGCCGGTCAGCAGTACGGCACCTTCATCCTGCCCTTTTTGAATATAGTTCAGCACCGTTTCGAGCTGTCCTTCGTTCGCGCACGGTCCCATCCAGCTTTCAGATGACATGCCATCGCCCAGCCGGATTTCCCGGATTTGCGACAGGAGCTTTTCTTTAAAGGCTTCATATACTTTCCGCTCAACGATGACCCGGCTGGTGGCGGTGCATTTTTGGCCGGTGGATTTCAAGCCGCCGCTGATGGTGGCCTCAACCGCCAAGTCCAGGTCGGCGTCCGCCGCGATAATGATCGGATTTTTGCCGCCCATTTCAAGCTGATACTTGGCCCCCCGACCCAAAGCGGCGGCGCCGACCCGTTTTCCGACTTCGTTGGAACCTGTGAACGTAATCCCGTTGACATCCGGATGCTCGGAAAGCGCAGATCCGATCACCGATCCTCTGCCGCATACAAGATTGAGAACACCTGCCGGAATTCCCGCTTCCTCAAAGCATTCGATGATTTTGGCTGCCGTGACCGCCGTTTCCTGTGCGGGCTTTAACACAACCGTATTGCCGTATATCAATGCCGGGGCCGTCTTCCAAATCGGAATCGCTACGGGAAAATTCCATGGGGCAATGACGCCCACGACGCCAAGCGGTACTCGAGTCGTAAACATCAGCGCTTCGCTGTCCGTGGAAGGAATGACATCGCCGATTTTTCGCATCCCTTCGCCGGCGTAATACCTTAGGATCGCGACGCCGCGCATCGTCTCTCCCTTAGCTTCTGCGAGCGTTTTTCCCATTTCCCTCGTCATCGCCTCGGCGACCTCGTCGGCCCGGCGTTCCAGCACATTCGCCGCCTTGTACAGAACATTGCCGCGTTCCGCGCCGGTTAACCGCCGCCAGGCTCGGCCTGCTGCTTTGGCCGCTTCGACAGCACGGTTCAGATCCTCTAAACCGGAAACCGGTACATACCCGACTACCTCATTCCGGTTTGCCGGATTGATGCTGGGTTCGGTTTCTCCGGACGCAGCCTTCATCCATTCTCCGTTGATATAGTTCCTGTATACTTGTTCTCCTTGAAATGCCGTCATGGAAGTACGTCCTCCTTATTCAAAACTAGTTTGATAAAACAGGGTTCACCAGCGTACCGATGCTGCTGATCGAAATTTCAATCCGGTCCCCGGGCTCAAGCGTGAACTCATTAGGCGGCACAATGCTCGTGCCTGTCAAAAGCACCGTACCGTCAAACAAATCATTGTCTTTTGCCAGGAAGGAGACCAGTTCATCCAGCTTTCGGTTTAATTCACTCGTACTGGCCTCGCTCTTAACGACCATGCGCCCCTCGCGGTAAATCTCGCAGACGATGCTGAATGCATATGGATTCTGCACCGTTTCCGCAAGCCGGATGGCCGGTCCGATGGAGCAGGATTTGCGCCATATTTTGGCTTGCGGCAAATACAGCGGGTTCTCCCCTTCAATATCGCGGCAGCTCATGTCATTGCCGACGATATATCCCACAATGCTGCCATCTGCGCCAAGCACCAATCCCAGCTCAGGCTCAGGGATCTGCCATGTGGAATCACTGCGCAGCGTGACGGCCTCGTTCGGTCCGATGGTGCGGGCGGCCGTGGATTTGAAAAAGATTTCCGGCCTTTCTGCCTCATAAACTTTGTCGTAAAATGTCTCCGCATCCAGTTTTCCATCCGTAGCTTCATAATTTCGTGCTTCGCGGCTTCGTTGATACGTAACGCCTGCCGCCCATACCTCCGGTGCTTCCACTGGCGTGACAAGGTGCAGAGAAGTCCAGTCACCAGCCAACTCATTCGCAGGACTAAAAGCGCTTTCAACCAGTTGGACAGGAGAGATCCCGCGCTCCCTGGCTTGATGGATCAAAGTCATAAAATCCGGCTGCGGCAGACGATAGGCTGCTTCATCATCCGTAACGGCTGCCAGCCGCTTCTGTTGCCTGTCTAGAAATCGAATAATTCTCATTCAGGCTTGCCCCCATTTCTTCCCCTTCGGGTTGATATTACTACGATAGCACCACCGATCGTCTATGACGATGCGCTAATCTCTACGACGATTTACCCTTTTCACGCATGATTTTTCTGTTAAGATGAGTCTAACCGTTACTGGAAAACAGGACATACCGAGGAGGTTTGCTGTGAACAAGTTTTCCGAAGCCGTATATTTAGGCCGTCTGCCCGATGTTCGCATGTCTTTTCAATTATTGGGGCTGCATGCAAGAAAAGTGGGTTCCCGCTGGACTTATCCGTCCCACGAGCATTCCATGTACGAAATTCATTGGATGATGGACGGAGAGATGAATATGGTGGTAAATGGACAGCTGTACAAACAGTCCGTTGGAGACTTGTTGTTCATCCGCCCCGGTATGACGCATTCCTGCACTGGCGCCGGTCCGCAAGGTTTCACTTACTTTTCCGTCCATTTCAGCGTTCACGATACATCCTTTTGCAGAGAACTCAACCGCTGCAAGGACATTTATTATCCGGCTGATTCGGTTTTAGCCCAGGGACTGTCTTCTTCTCTCTCTACACTCTACTGTCTGGCCACAGAGCACTTATCCAGCCCACCGCCGGCCTTCAAACAGATGAAAGTGCATGCCGCCGTCTTTGAACTGCTCGGCTCCCTGGTCGGACAGCTGTCTCAGACCCCATCCGTCACCTTATCGAAAAAAGAAGCTATCGCCCGACAGATCGCCGAGCAAATTGAAGACTCCGTAAAATATATCCATCTTCACGGTGAAATTCAGGAGACCGAGCGAACCTGGATCCAAGACATCGCCAAGGAGCTGAACCTTAGTCCGTCGCAGGTGAATCGGATCTTTCGTGAAGTGTACGGCAAAGCACCTCGCAAGTTCTTGTCAGAAACCCTTTTGGGCGAAGCTCAGCGGCTGTTAAAGCAAACGGATTTAAGCATGGACCATATCGCGATGATGCTAGGATATAAGACCAATGCGCATTTCAGCCGCCAGTTCAAGCGGTGGACGGGGATGGCGCCCAGTGAATACAGAAACCGAGTCCAGCAGCAGTCATTAGATTATGAGCCGGATCCGCAGCCTCATTAAGAATGCGTATCACGAGCAATAAAGTTAATTGATGTTCACTCCTCCCTTTTCTTGGTGAACGTGTAGGAGCGGCCGGCTTCCCCCGTAAAGGAAACAGGGTCAAGTCCAGGTGCTTGTAAACGGCATGGACCGGAAAGTGCGCAGGACACGACCACTTCAGTAACCTGTCCCTTCGTCCAGGTGAAATTCAATGTGAAGCCGCCACGTGCCCGCAGCCCTCTGACTTCCCCATCGCTCCAGCTGTTAGGCAAAGCGGGCAGCAAACGGATCAAACCAGCGTGGCTTTGCAGCAGCATCTCGGCAATGCCCGCCGTGCCGCCGAAATTACCATCGATTTGAAACGGCGGATGGTTGTCGAAAAGGTTAGGCAGCGTAGAGTGGTGAAGCATCGCTCTTACGTTTTCGTAAGCTTTGTCGGCATCCAACAGTCGTGCCCAGAAGTTGATGATCCACGCCCGGCTCCAGCCGGTGTGTCCGCCGCCGTTAGCCAACCTTCGTTCCAAAGTCGTTCGAGCGGCTGCGGCGAGCTCCGGCGTGGAATCCACGTTAATGCCTTCGCCCGGATAAAGCGCAAACAGATGGGAGATGTGGCGATGTCCCGGTTCCACTTCCTCGTAATCCTCCATCCACTCCTGAATTTGCCCATGTTTGCCGATCTGCGGTTTGGGCAGCCGTTTCAAGGCGGCAGCGAGCTCCTCGCGGAACGCCTCATCCTTCTCGATGATTTCTCCGCTGCGGATGCAAGCCTCAAACAGCGCTTCGATAATCTGAAAATCCATCGTGGCCCCGGCGCAGAGAACACCTGTTTCGCCATTGGGCAGCATGTAGCTGTTCTCGGGGGAGACGGACGGACATGTCACCAGACCACCTTCGTTGTCCTCGATTAAATAATCGAGCAGGAACAACGCCGCCTCCTTCATCGTCTCGTATGCCCGCGCCAGAAAATATCGATCCTGACCGAATCGGTAATGCTCCCACAGATGCAGGCACAGCCAGGCGGCGCCCATCGGCCAGAAGGAAGCAGGAAGGTACGTATCCTGCGGGGCCGTGTCCGCCCAAATATCCGTATTGTGATGCGCGGTGAAGCCCCGGCAGCCGTAGATGACGCCGGCCGTGACCCGCCCGGGCTCATGCATCCTTTCGATCAAATCGAACAACGGCTCGTGGCATTCGGCTAAATTACAGTTTTCCGCATGCCAATAATTCATCTGCGCATTGATATTGATCGTGAATTTGCTGTCCCACGGCGGGGTAAAGCTGTCGTTCCAGATGCCTTGAAGATTCGCGGGCAGAGAGCCCGGCCGGCTGGAGGCAATGAGCAGGTAGCGCCCGAATTGAAAATAGGTCGTGATCAGGCCATGATCTTCCTCGCCGTGTTGGAACCGCTTCAACCGTTCGTCGGTCGGGAGCGCGGCTTTGTCCGGATTCTCGGGCAGCTTCAGTTCGACCCGTCCGTACAGCTCGCGGTAATCGGCGACATGCCGGGCTAACAGCTCGGCATACGGAACTCGGCTCAACTCCTCCAGCCGCCGTTTGCCGTCAAGCTCCGGGTCGGGATGCCGGAACGTCGTTCCGGCGGCAAGCAGCAATGTGACCGAGCTTGCGCCGTCCACCAGCAAATACTCGCCAAGCGTGCGGCAGACGCCGCCTTCCGGGACCGCCTTCAAGACGGCGCTGAAGGAGCTGCCTCCTTCGCCGCCGCAATCCCCGCGCATGACCAGCCCGCTCGCCTCCCATTTGTCCGTCTTTTCCACGTACCTCCAGTTCCGGCGGTTGAACCGGGCTTTAAACGTGACCGCCTCCTGCTTGTCGGCGGTGATGCGGATGACGATCGCCTGATCCGGATAACTTGCAAACAGCTCGCGCGTATACCTGATCCCGCCGATCCGATAGCTGACCCGGGATACACCGCGCTCCAAATCAAGCTCCCGCATGTAATCCTCGGCAACCTGGCCATGCTGACCGAACGACAGCAGCAGATCGCCGAGCGGCACATAGTGCCGCTGCGCTTCGGGCAGCCCCGCCATCGTCATCGCCGCCAGCTCCTCCGCTTCCTGCAGCCTGCCTTCCATAATCAGCTTGCGGATCTCGGGCAAATGGGGCAGCGCATCTTCGTTGTTGCGGTCGCGCGGGCCCCCGTACCATACCGAATCCTCGTTAAGCTGCAGCTTCTCCTCGGCCGTGCCGCCGAAGATCATCGCGCCCAGCCGGCCGTTTCCGATCGGCAGCGCCTCATTCCATTCTGCCGCCGGTTTCCTATACCACAAGCGATGCTTCAGTTCCATGCCATTCAAACTTGTCATGCTTCTCCTCCAATCCGCTATCGCTATTTGAACTAGTTCAGCTCCACCAACGCCTTGATCACCTTCGATTCCGGCAAGAGCCAGCTGTCGAACCTGTCGATCATGTCCTCGAGCGAGCTTCGGTGGGTAATGTAATCGCCGATGTCAATGCAGCCGCCGGTTATGGCCGCAATCACCCGCTCGAAGTCCTCCCGCGTCGCATTACGGCTGCCCTGCACCGTCATTTCGCAAGCGTTTCATGGACGTATGCAAGAAAATCGACCTTGTTCCAGCCCTTACGGTCGGCCTCCGTTACCGTCCCCGAAAGCTTGCAGAAGATGTTCGGATATTGGGCGATTTCTGCCATATGGCTTCTCCAGGGTTCCATGACCCTAGATGCAATCGGCCGTTTCGCTTAATTTCAGAATGAATTCGGTTTCCTCGATCGTCGGCGCAGCCGGAACAAGAATCGTATGGCCGATGCCGTGTCTCTGCAAATGCGGTTTGAGATCGGAAGGCAATAGTCGCGGTAAAGCACCGGAATTTCGGGCGTAATCCATCCGTAATCGTTGCGTTCGATTTTCCAAAAATGCTGATGGGCGTCAATGCGCATCGAACACAACCTCCATTCCACCTTGTTGTAACATCTGATAACAGAATTAGAAATTGCCGAATCCCGCATATTTGTACCTTTTTTTGATGTCACGGTCCCAAATCGAAGATCACTTACACGCCGAACTTTAAAAATAATGAAGACAAGAGTCCCCGCGTCCTGAGCGAAAACTCCTGCCTCCAAGAAGCCGGGCTTATCGGGCCACGGTTTATTTCGATATGGTCGATGAATCGTAAGCAGCCTGCATGATTTCAATATAACGCGGCATGTTCAGACCCTCCAGCCCTTTCACGTAATCATCCCAATCCTTATCCAGGCTCTTGGCACCGGTGATGAACAGCAAGGCGTTCTGGTCAATATAGTCCTTGATGTTCGTCTGCATCATGCTGGCTTCGTCGGCAACCAGCGGGTCGACCCATAGCGCCCAGTGCGGGAAGATATCTTGCGGCTCCTTGCCTTCCATCAATAGCGTTGCCTCGTACAGGCGGCGTTCGTAACCGTCATCGGCGTAAATATCTGTGCCCTGAACCTCGGCATCGCGGTATGCCCGGTGATGGTTATATTGGGTTAATGCTCCCCAATTGTCATTGCGGGGCTGCTCCCCGGGTTCAAGCGGGATCGCTTTATAGAGCGGCTCCACTTTATCGTTCAGCGCGATTTCTCCATCCTGCGGCTTGCGCCAGCTTTTGCCTTCTTCACCGAGGTAGGAAAGCATCGCGCCTTCTTGCGTGTAGAAATAGTCCAGCATTTGAATGGCGGCAATTTGGGCCTCTTTGCTCGCTTTATTCGTCAGGACGAAGGATGCGCCCGGATCTATCGGATAGTTGAATGTTGCATAATCGGCATGCGGTCCTCGCAAAGGCGAAAGCGGGTTATAGTCCTTGCTGTACGGCGCGTCTTCTCCCGTCGTCAGGAACAAGGCGGGATGCATGCCGGCCCCGGCGCCCAACAGCTGTGCGTCCGCGTTATCCCCGATTTTTTTGTACGCGCCTGCATTTTGCGTAAAGGCTCCCGGGTCAATGAGCCCCCCATCATAAAGCGATTTGATGTAGGCCAGCGCTTCCCGCCATTCCGGTTTGTTCGCGGCGGTGTCTACCTGGCCCTCCTTCATGATGAGATATGTTCTGTCGTCGTTGTATATAAAGCCGTTCATAAGGTAAGGGATTACGTGAACGCCGAAATTTTCGACGGATCCGCTGAGCGGCACTTCGTCCGCCTTGCCGTTGCCGTTCGGATCCTGTGTCTTGAAGGCCTCGAGAACCGCTTTGAATTCTTCCGGCGTCGTCGGCTGCGCAAGCCCGAGCTGATCAAGCCACTTCGTATTGATCCACATTTTATTCGGGTAGGAGCAGTGGAAGCATTCGTTTAAGCCGGTCAAGCCGTAAATGTTGCCATCCGGCGCGGTGTTCATTGCTTTATAATAATCGTTGTTCTCCAGCACTTCCTTAATGTGCGGAGCATGCTCATCGATCAGGTCGTTCAGCGGGATGATTACCCCCTGCTGTCCGAACTTCAATAAGTCCGTCTGCGAGAAACGGTCTACCCATGGAATAAGCATATACAAATCCGGATAGTCGCCGGACGCGAGCGAGATTTGCCGTTTTTCGGCCGCGCCGTCAAACGGAACGGTTGTCCAATTGAATTTGATGCCGAATTGCTCTTCCATTTTTTTCGTAAACTTGTTGGTTTTCAGATCCATATCCGATCCTTGATGGGCAAAAACGTTGATCGTTACCTTCTCGCCGGAGTCCGGCATGCCGCCTTCCTTCCCTGCGCTTCCCGGGTTGTCATTTCCGCCGGAGCATCCGGCAAGCACAAAACTAAGCATCAGTATGAGAACAAGCAGACGAGTTGCTGTTTTTCTCAAATCAATCTCCCCCTCATGAATTGGTAATGCAACATAACGGGCTCTGCCCACGATCAGCCCTTCACGGAGCCGATCAGCATGCCTTGCACGAAATAGCGCTGCACGAACGGATAGATCACCAGCACCGGAAGGCTTGCCACCACAATAAGCGAGTATTTCATGAGCTCGGCCATTTGCTGCTGCTTCACCATCTCCCCGGCGTCCATATTGCCCGTTCCGCTTCCCAGGATGAGAATGCTGCGGAGAATGAGCTGAAGCGGATAGAGCGATTGCGATTTTAAGTAGATCAAGGCATCGAAATAGGCGTTCCACTGCCCCACCGCGTACATAAGCGAGAGCACGGCGATAATCGGTTTGGCAAGCGGAAGAACGACGCTGAAAATGTAGCGGATGTCGCTGCACCCGTCGATGTCTGCCGCCTCGGAAAGCTCATCCGGGATTGAGGTCTGGAAGAAGGTTCTGGCGATAATGACCTGCCATACCCAAACGGCATTCGGAATGAGCAGCGCCCAGCGGGTATCGATCATGCCCATCGATTTGACGACCAGATAGGTCGGGATCAACCCGCCGGAGAACAGCATGGTGAAAGTAATGAAAACCATAAGCGGCGTGCGGCCGAAAAACGACTTCTTCGACAGCGGGTAACCGACCATGATGGTCAGGGATACGCTGATGAACGTACCGGCAACGGTATAAAACAGCGAATTGGCATAGCCTGTCAGCACCTGGCCGTTTCGGAACACCGCCTCGTACCCTGCCAGCGATACGTCGACCGGCCACAGCCACACCTTGCCTGCAGAGACGGCGCTTGGACTGCTCAGGGACGAGCTTACGATGTAAATAAGCGGATACAGGACGGCAATTAAAACCAAGATCAGCAAGATGTAGGTTACGCTCAGAAAAATACGGTCCCCCAGCGACTCCTTGATCCTCACGCTCCGTCGGCTTCCGGAATGGGCCCGCAATGCGTTCATGTCACTTCCCCCCTTTCGTAAAATTTACCAGAGGCTGGTATTGGATGCCCGCTTGGCAATGGCGTTGACGACTAGGAGCAGCACCAGATTGATCAAGGAATTGAACAATCCTACCGCCGTGGCGAAGCTGTAGTTCGCGTTCAGCAATCCGATTTTGTACACATACGTGGAAATGATCTCGGACGAGGACAAGATCAGCGGATTCTGCAATAAGTACATTTTCTCGAAGCCGAGTGCCATGATGTTGCCTACGCTGAGAATCAGAATGATGACCGCGGCCGGCAGAATGCCGGGAAGATCGACGTTCAGGATTTTCTGGAACCGATTGGCGCCATCCACTTTGGCCGCTTCATATAATGACGGGTCCACTCCCGCCAGAGCAGCAAGATAAATCACCGCGGAATAGCCCATGGTTTGCCATACATCGGACAGCACGTAGATCGTGCGGAACATGCCAGGCTCTCCAAGATAATTGACCGCTTCAAAGCCAAGCGCGCCAGCAATGGTATTCACGATCCCAAGACGTGGGGACAGGAACAGCATGATGATGGACACCATGACCACCGTGGAGATGAAATATGGCGCATAGGTGACCATCTGCACGGTTTTTTTGAACCTTGCGCTCTTCACCTCGTTCAAGGCCAACGCCAGCAGAATCGGGATCGGAAACCCGACGATCAATTGATAGAACGAAATGTACAGCGTATTTTTGATCAGTGTCACGAACGCAGGGTTGCGAAAAAACATCTCGAAATACTGTGTGCCGACCCATGGACTCCCCCAAATCCCTTTCATTACGTTATAATTCTTGAATGCTAGCACGGCGTTTGCCATGGGCAAGTACTTGAAGATGATGAAGTACAAGACCGGCGGAATGACCAGCAGATACAGTTGCCAATGTCTTCTGAAGCTTCGATAGGCGGCTCTTCCGATTTCCGAGCGCTTGCCGCTCGGGGCTCTGACCGTTTTGGACTTGGAAAATAGAGTACTCAGTTCCATCCCTCCTTCGATGAGTAGCTGCCAATGAAGCCAGAACTTATTTGGCAGCGCTTTCTTGTGCGTAATCATAAAATTGCACGCTCGGCTTCGTAAAGGCACACTTTCTCCCTTGCCGTACAATTTCGGAAACGGATGCTTTCTAAGCCTTGATTTTACTAGGTTTTTCATTAGGCGGATTCGATTAAAAAACGTCCGCCAACACGTTCGATCCCCTTTGATTAAGCAGACGGCTGACCTCCCTTTTACGCAAAAGATTGGCGAGATCGCCGTCTCCTTAATCGGCCATTTGCCGGAATGTGCTCGGCGACACGCCGCGAACCCGCTTGAAGGCCCTCCGAAATGAATGGGCGCTGTTATACCCCACCTGCGCGGCGATCTCGTCAATCGTCAATATGTTCTCCTGCAGCAGCTCGGCCGCCTTGCCGATCCTCACCAGCTCAACGTAGTCCGAAGGATTCGTTCCCGTATGTTCCTTGAACATTTGGGAGATATACTTTTCGGGCTTGCCAATATGCTCCGCGATACGATAAAGCGTCAACTCTGCGTCGGAGTAACGCTCGTGGATATAGCGGATGATCTCACCCACGGTCTCGGCATGCATGTCGCATTTTTTCTTCCGGACGTCCATGCAGATATCATGAATGAGCTTCCCGAATCTGTCCCTGAGCTGATCGACCCCGTCCGTCGTCGTAACGGCCGCGATCTGTTCCTTGATATGGTCGGTCAACGACTCGTCGTGGAATATTTTTTGTTCGGCCAGCTTCAAAAAGGTTCCCTTGAGTTCCGTCACAAACTGCTGCGTCATATCGTACGACAGCTCCCTTTCTTCAAAGTTCCGGCTGAACAGCTGGTCAAGAAGGCGGCTTGTTTCCTCCAGTTCACCCGCCTTAAGCGTATTGAGCATACGCTGTTCGGATTCAATCGGATAATAGTACAGCTCCGTTGCTTTCATCGCATCCTCGAACCGGGTGATGCCGACTGCCCCAGTGTGGACGGCATATTCCAACGCTTGCTGCGCTTCGTTGAACGAGTCAGCTACGCCGTTCCACGCGTCGAACACCGAACCCAGCCCGATCGTGATCGACAATCGATGCTGCCGATATACGGTATCGACTAGTTCGAGCAAACCGGCTTCCAGGCGACGATGTAAATCGTCCAGCGGCTCTCCGGCAAGCGCATGCACGAAAGCGATCTGGTCCGAACCCCAGTCCGTAACCAGCACATCGGATTCCAGCCGGCTCAAGCCCTGCCGGACGATCAACCTTGCGACGCTGAGTTCCTGGATGATTTCCTCACTGTCAGCGCTGCCATATCCGGCAACCTTTAGAATGCCTGCACGTCCATGCTCGCCGCGGAGGCGGACTCCGGTTTGACCGGAGACCGCCTCGATCTCGCGCAGCGTATAGAAGTCGCCTGTCAGCAGCCGCTTGATAAACGCATCCCTAAGCAGCGGGAGCTGATCGTTCAGTGAAGACTCCAGCAATTCATTGTTTGCGATCAGCGCCGCGATATTGCCGGCCAGGAAATCATACTCGTTACCGATCTTCTCCCGAGAAATGTGGTTTTGCTCGCGAAACACGGACAGGAGCGAATGGAGCTTAGCACTGTGCCGGTACGCGAGCACAAGTCCGATCAGCAAACCGATGACCAGCGCAGCCAGCGTAAACGTCGTCGTGACCCGCTGGATTTTGTCGGCCTTCGTCAACAGCACCTGCTCGGGTATTCCGGCCATATAGGTCCACCCGTTCAGGTCGGACCGAATGGTAATCAACAGTTTGCCGTCGCCCGTGGGGCTGACTTCTCCGTTCTCGTCTCCCGGAGCTTCGGAGAAGCGCTTGGCTTCCTCTTCGCCGATGCCGCGGGACAGGATCAAGCTGCCTTCCCGGTCCGCAACCACCGCCCAGCCGCCGTATTGGTCCACGATGTTTTGCAGCAGGCTGCCCATATGATCTTCATCGATCATAACGCCGATCATCGCCTGTGGATTGTTGAAGCTGTTAAGCGGTATCGACTGCAGAAACGTGACTGCCGGCATTTCGACAAACACCGTATCGCGGATTTCCCGCCTATATTTCTTAAGCGGAATCAACTCATTTAGATGAGGTTTCTTTAATACGGCCTCTTCCCATTCCTCGAACGTCATTCCTTCAAGCCGATTCGCCTCGTAATAATGCTCAGGCCGGTAATAGACGGTGCTCGGCGTAATAATGGCGTTATAATTGCGTATGTAGATGAAGAAATTAGACAGGTAATCGTTCGTGCTGCTGTACATGGACAGACTGCGCTGCATCCTCCCCAAGCCGTAAACGTTGTTGCTGTCGAGCGGCTTGGGATCGGCGATCAGACGATATAAATCCTGATTGATCGCAAGCTGCTTCGTGAAGGCTTCCACCTCCACCAGATGCCGCTCGATGATCTCTTTTCCCAGATTCAATGAACTCAGACTGTTTTCGATCGAGCTTGATTTTGCTACTTCAATCGAAGCCCTGTACGATGCATAACCTGCGATTTGGGGGATTAACAGCACAATCAGGTAGGAAATCAGAAATCTGCGGAACACCGGGGAGAACTTGGACCATAAACGCTGCATATGTACCCTCCTCAATAGAAAGCGTTTTCAAATATGAAGCAATTCGATGATACACTTGACTGTTCGCAAGAAAAAGGTACAATTCCTTCCTCGGAGTACAATTGCATACGATATGGGAATAGGCTAGGAGCGAAAGGACGCAAATTCCTTTACGAGGCAATATGATCAATCGGAGTTAATATAAACATTAAGGGGTTTGGCAGGAACCACTGCGAGCTGTGTGTCGGCACTTCGTGGATTTCCTTACTGATTACCAGCCCAGAACAAAGAGCTGCCCTTCCAAGTCACCCTTGTGACTTGAAGACAGCCCTTATCATACGCTTTGTTAACAGTACCGTAGACGATGTGTTACCGCCCGAGTTCACCCACAAAAGTCGTAACGCTTTGCGCGGGAAGATGAGCCCAGAAATTGCTCCCTGTTACATTGAGAGACGTTCCTGGCTGGAGATTGCTGCTGCTGCTCGTGATCCACCTTGATACCTGCGAAACGGATCCATTCTGAAGGACAAAGTTCTGATTGACCCCGGAGTTGTTCCGGTTTATGGCAACGATAACGATTTTGTTGTCGCCTTTATAGGCGGATACGTAAACGTTCGTTTGTGGATTTTTCGAAGCATCCACCCTGACATAGCCGGGACGGACAAACTTGGAGAAATGAGCCATATTGTAGCCGCGTTTGCTGATCGTGCCGTCCTCTTTCATCGGACCGTAGGATCTGCGGATATACCACCATACGTAAGCTTGAAAATCTCCCTCTACCATCGCATTGTGGATATGGTAAGACACATCCAAGGCTTCTGGCCAGCGATCCGCCGAGTTGTTGTCGCTGTTCGGGTAATACACCTCGGTCATCCAGAGGTCTTTTCCCGCTCCTTTTTGTTTGAATAGTGGATACGCGAAATTGCTAACTTGGGTACCGTACAGATGAGCGCCAAGAATATCCATATTGGCAAGCGCCTGGGGATCATTTAGAATCGGGTCCGACATATTTTTCAGATATTGGAACGATTCCGGTGCGATCACTCTGCTGTTGATCGATCCGGCATTTTCTTTCATAAAGCGAAGCATTTCCTGCGGCGTCCACCACGTCCAGTCATGCGCATAATCGGGCTCGTTCTGGACGGAAATCGCGTAAAGATTCACGCCATTGTTTCTCATGTAGGTTACGAAATCGTTAAGATGCTGGGCATACGCGGCATACTTGTCGTAGCGAAGTCGCTTTGCCGACGTATCGCCGTTGCGGTTGAAGGTCTCGACCATGTCGGCTGGCGGATTCCATGGCGAAGCGAATACGATAGCTCCAAGGGCAATCGCTCGTTTGGCCGTATCCAGTTCACGGTACCACTGATTTCGGTCTTCGTGCACGTAGATTCTTAATATCGAGAATCCTAACTGGTTGTTTCCGTTTCCGAATGCGGTTTCTCTCTGTGCTGCCGTCAAATCTCCGATCCATGCCGGGTGGTTGATGCCTCCGAAACCGCGTATCACTTGTTTCTCCGACGATACATTCACAACGGCGTCGCTGGCTGCGGCAACATCGCCAGGTGCCGGCAAAAGGGACAACGCAAGGACAAGGGCCAAACATGCACTTATGGCTTTCTTATAACGTGAAATCAAGAAACGATTCATGAGACTGCTCCTCCCAAAAATTTTTTTTTTGGATTCGTGTCAGGATGCACTCGGTTGAATTCATATCCGACCTTTCAATTCCACTCCATCCCTTCCACAGCTAGCAATCGCTTTATCGCTTTGGAAGCCTCGACGAATAGTTGGGGATTGGTGAATCCCTCGAACCTTCCGGCGGCCCGCAGATGCGGCTCCAAAGACAGAAAGCCGGAATACCGCCTGCGGCAAAGCTCTTGAAGGAGCAGACGTAGTTCGCCGTCTCCATCGCCTGCGGGCACGACCATCCCCTTCCCCATTATGGCGTCTTTGACATGGATATACGCCGTATAGTCGCCGACCAATGGGTAGGCCTCGCCTACGGGTTTCACGCCGCACTGCACGAAATTCGCAGGATCGAACGCCGCCCGCAAATGGGGGGACGAAACTGATTGAAGCAACTCCAAGCATCGCTCGCCGGTGTCTCCGTAAATATGGCTTTCGTTCTCATGAAGCAGTACAATGCCTTCCTGCTCTGCCAACTGAGCGAGCCGAAGCATGCGCCGTATTACCTCTGGCCGATACTTCTCGTGGTCTCCGTCGGGAATGTAAAAGGAAAACACGCGGACATAAGGCGCTTGGAAATACTTAGCCAAACGAACGGCATGCTTGGCATGTTCGAGATGAGGTTCAAAGTCGTCGGTGATTTGGATTTTCCCGATCGGCGATCCGATTGAGGAGACTCCGACCCCCCGCTGCGATAATCGTTCTTTTATGCCAGACAACTCTTCTTCCCTCAACTGCAGCACGTTTTTCCCCCATACGCCTCGAAGCTCAAGATAACGGATGCTTTCGGATTCAAGGACATCCAGCTGTTCCTTTAAATCCTGGGAGATCTCATCCGCAAACCCGGTTAACGTGATCATTCAATCATTCCCTTTCTTAGCTGAAAATTTCGATAATAGCAAGCGGCGATTCCATGGTAAAATTACAATCCAATCACAGGTTGTAAAAGTTCATTAGGACGTTACAATTTTTTTAAAAGGAGGCGATTTTCGCATGGAGCTTGAATATCACCCTCATCTCGTACCGAATATCTTTCTGTTCGTAGACCGTAAATGTTATCCGGATTGGAAAATTCAGAAGTCCCGAATCGGATTTCATGATTTGACGTTCGTTGTTGAGGGCCGGGCAAACTACTACATTAACGGCAAAAAATTTGCAGTTGAAGCAGGCGACCTGGTATACGTTCCCGGAGGAAGCGTACGAGAAGCCCATACATGTAAGGAGTCGCCCATGCATGCGTATCCGTTCAATTTTTTCTGGGCCGAGCCGCATAATTATATCCGGCTTCCGTTTGGCGTGGTCACAAAGAAATTGATCACCAAGGAGATTCTTTCCTACATCCGTGAGTTCAACCTCGTGTGGATGAATAAACAACCGTTTTATATGATCCATGCGCGCGCATTGTTCGAACTCATTCTCCATCGGCTGCTCCGCTGCATGCATCGCCAAACGACGATGCTGATGGATCCGCGGATCAAGAAACTGACAGCATTCATCGAAGAGCACTATGCGGAAGACTTGACGTTAAACGATTTTGCCGAGCAGCTCAATCTCCACCCCGTCTACCTTGGAAAGCTATTCAAGCTGAACACCGGTTCGACCTACAAGGAATACCTGCAGCGCGTTCGCGTAAATAATGCTGAAATCATGCTGGCGACGGGCAATTGTACTGTTACGGAAGCCGCGGAATGCTGCGGTTTTTATGACCTTTCCTATTTCAGCAAAGTGTTCAAGGAATCGAAAGGCTATCCTCCCTCTGCCATTAAGAGGCATTAATCGAAATCGCTTTCCAACACGAATGGCTTTACCTGAAGCCGCCCTCCTAATCGAAAGAGGATGCGAGGGCAGCTGTTATGGTTGACGATCCCTGCTCACTTTTTCCAAACTGTATCAATCGCGGCCTGGAACGGCGCTTTGTATTTCTCGACAACCGTTGATACCGGGATGCCTTCCTGAATTTCCCCTGTAAATTCGTAATAAGGCATCGATGGATACCCGGCGTTGGTATCAACTACTTTGATGCTCTCACCGGCCATCTTGGCATTTTGAATATCGTCCTCATTGCTGAATAGTGTTTCCAGCGTGGATTGTTTCGGATAATCGTAGATTGAGTCGATATCGTTGATTTTCTCGTAAATGTAAACCAGGCGTTCGGGGTGTTCTACCGCGCTTGGAATCGTCAGATAGTTCGGGATCGTATTATGCGAATGATACCCTGTGGCGCTTGGCCCTTTCGGGAATGGAAGAAAGCCGATATCGTAATCCGGCATGTCCTGCTTGAAGTTCTCCATTTCATAGTCGCTGCCGGCAAGCATCAATGTGTTGCCTTGGCGGAAAAATTGGCCCGCCTCAGTCCAGTCCCCTCCTTCCGTAGGCCTGCCAACCGCCTCGGTTGCAAGTCGCGATAAGAAGTTCAATACTTCCAAGGTTTTTGGATCCTCGAGTCCTTGCTGATCGAGAATGACCAGATTCGCCTCGTTCGAAGCCATGGCAGGAACCAGAAGGGAAGCGGTTGCAAGCCCCCAAATATCCAACTTGCCGTCGTTATTTGAATCTTTGTTCGCTTCTTTCGCGACTTGAATGAATGTGTCCCAGTTCCAGTTGTCTTCGTTGACGTATTCCTGCAACGGCTTTATGCCCAATTGATTCATTAGCGTGCGATTATAGAAAATGCCGGATGATGCGCCGTTGATGCCGGTCCGAAATCCGTAGCCTCTTCCTTCGTATTGGGAGTACTCGTTCGTGTACTGCTGTATGAATACCTTCTCATTCTTGGTATATTCATCCACTGGCGCGAACAAACCTTGATTGACCAGCGTCGGAATCATCCATGGCCTTGCAACCCGGATGATATCGCCGATCGGTTCGCCCGCTACCAGCGAAGCTGTCACCTTGTCCTGATACTCGCCGAAATCCACGGTTACGTATTCCATTTTAAAATTATGCTTTTCCATTAACTCTTCCAAATTTCGTTTCCGATTAATGTTGTCAGGGTTGTCTTCCTGAATGGACTCGTCATACCAGGACACCCATTTGATGGTGCTGCCGCCCATATCAAAATCCATTTCCGGCGAACCGGATATGTCTTCCTGGCCGCTTGGTTCGTCTGCCGGTTCCTCGTCTTTCACTGCAGGCTCGTTGACGGCCTCATTCGCTATGCCGGGTTCGCTCGACTTCAGATCACCGCCCGAACCGCTGCTGCATGCCATCATGAACACCAGAATCAGACTGCAGAACAGCAGGCTGATCTTTCGCATCCACATGCGTTATTCCCCTCCCTTGGTCATGGCTGCATTCATGTTGCAGCGCTTACATTTTGTAGCTACCAAGATCATATAACTGCTTGCGTTAACGGACCAGAGAGAAACTAAACATGATTTGTAAATTCTAAAAGTGTTGATGCTCTGGGCAACGCAAAGGGCCAGAAAGTGGAAAGCGCTTGAGCATCGGCTATACGGTGTGCCCAAACTGAATTCATCATTGGCAAAGGATTAACCTCGGGTTCACGTCGTCAAAACGCAAAAGAAGCGCTGCGTACCCGCACACGGGAACACGGCGCTTCTTTTGTTCTTCATGTTCAACAATTCGCACAAACCCAGAAAAGTTGTTGTTCCGTCAGCCTTCCACCAATGCTTCCACCTGCACATCCAGGTATACGGACGCAAGCGCTGGATTCAGGTCCTTCTCTTCCGTCAAGCCCAGCATCGGTTCACCGTCAACGTCGAAATGCACGCGACGGAGACCCGAGCAGCGGGGTTGGCCGATGCCTGGACGAGCGTGATATACGCTCCAGATCGTTCCTTCCTCGTCCTTCACATAAGAATTGTGTCCTGGCCCGTATTCGCCCGGCACGCTTCTGGAGGTTAGCAGCGGGTAATTTCGCTTCGTCCATTGGTTCGGGTCAAGCAAATCAGCGTCAGAATTGACGCTGAGCATGCCGACGCAATACGTGGCATCGACCAGAGCACCGGATATCGTCACGAAGATCTTCCGGTCTGTCATGAGTGCAAAGGGCCCTTCCTCCACGAACGTTTGATTGTTCGCCCAGCCGTAATCGGGCTTGGACAGCAGGACAGGCTCCGATAACAGTCTCCACGGTTCCCTCGGATCCGCCTCGGCGATATAGATCCACGAGCCCAGGTCATGCGGTACCAATTCCCTTTGCGCCCAGAGCACATATAAACGGCCTTTCCGCTCTAATACGGTCATGTCCAGCGTTATGCCGGCTTGAAACAGCGGGCTTCCGTCATTCCTGGCGACCCGGATTGGGGTCCCCCAATCCGCAGCCATTCTCGGATTGCCGCCATTCTTTAACCGCATAACATGCGATTGAATGTCTTTGAATTCGCCGCTGCAGCCGGCAAGAAAAATATACAGATCGCCGCCGATGCCATGAAGTTCAGGCGCCCACAGAAATCGCTTCAGATGATCATGCATGCCTGTATCCAGGATTTTGGTTTCTTCTGCCGAGACCAGACCGAATATGGAATCCGCCTCCCGGATCGATATCGTATGGTTGCCGTCGGCATCATTGGTCGCGACAAAATAATACCTTCCGTCCCACTGCGCAATGCAAGGGTCGGCACGGTTCGTCGCCATCGGAAACGTATAGCGATCCTGCCGAATGCTTCCAGAAATGCGATAAGTTCCGGGACGGCTCCAATCGATCTCGGACGCATCCCACTCAATCGGCTTGATCGTGGTTGTGCCATCACTGTATATCGCCGTCACTTTAACGGCTTGTAACTGTTCTTTGGACGTAACGGCCACACGCTCCGGCAGTTCATTACGCACATGAACCGGTACCGTAAGCTTATGAATCAGCCTCTGAGCCACGCCTCGCGATACACGTATCGCATTGCGGGGCACTGCTCCTTCAATGTCGACGCGTCTCGGGCTTAGCGTGAAAGCTTCGCACGGCTTCGGCTTGGCAGCGTCGTCCGGGCATGTCACATCCGCCATTTCCCTTTGATAATACCTTCCGTCTTCTTCACGCCAACGAAGGATATACCTTCGGGAAGCATGTTCATATTCGCACATGATATCTTGTACATGAAGCCCGTTCGTTAGGTTCAACAGACCGAGCTCCCGATACTGCAGCAAGTCCGGGGAAGTGAACAAAAGCACTGAGCCCTTGCTCTGCTGATCGGGAGAACCGTCCGCTTCCGTCCGAATGGCCAGTACGCCAAAGTTTCCGTCAGCCATGTGGAACAGGTACGGATTCTTCAAACTCTTGGCGGACAGCGTGGCGTTTGAGAGCTCGGCGGCTTTAGCGAACAGCACCCCCGAGTTGTGATTAAGCTCCCGATAACTCATCCCGTCTTCGGTGTAAGCGAGATGCATGCTATATGCAAGCTTCGGGGAATAGATTTCCGGTTCAAGCGGTTCTCTCGTATAGCAGAGAACGCTGAGAATTTCATTTTCCATACGCTGCTCCTTCCCTCCTAACGGATAAGGCTTTTCAAGAATAATCTCTTCCAGCTTTGCACTCGGCTTCGAGTAATGAATATTCACTCCGATCGTCCCGCCGAACAGGAACGTTATATGAGACCTCCGACAGCTTACATCTCTCAAATCTCCATTACGGAAATGGCATTTTTACCGATCTCAGTATCCGCCTGTTTGATCGTACTAGTCATCAGCCTAGATCTATCGCAGGAATGGATGTTGATCAGCTGGACACACAGAATATTTTATTTTTCTCTCTTCACTATAATTTTGTACGCGTTACTTTGAAGTAAATTTGATAAGGTTCGTACCCGATATCCCGAATTCGTTTGAACGTGATGGCAGGTTCCTGGTTGACTGTCTTGAAGAAATACCGCCAACTCCCCCATTCACGTTCATTTTCGTTCTCGATAGCGGACGCAATATCCTCATCCCTCATATAGAGCTGCTGTTCTGATTCGCACAAGCCTGCCAACACTTCTGGACCGTATCGGAAGGCACCTATTCGTTCGTCGTCCGGTAGCGGAACAAACCGAATGCCGATTGGCAGCATGATCGAGACGGTATCGCCTTCCTTCCATGCTCTGTGAATGTCATAGAAGTTCTCGCTGTCCAGAGTCGTCCCCTGCAGAACGTCATTGACGTACACGGATGCTCCCGCCATGATCCACTCAGGTATGCGGAAGCGGAGCGTGAACGTTGTCGGTGCGGCAGCAGATACAATGAAATCGTATTTGCGAAAAGTAGGTATATTTTCATTTATCGACGCTGTATCATTAATAGCTTGGTACCCGGCCGTGTTAGACGAGGATAGGAGGCTACCGCTCATTTTGTCCTGCGTCTGTACGATCCGTATGAGGGTTCCAGCGATACTTGCGTCCAACTCGGAATCGAAATATTGACTGATATAGACGATATCCCCGTCCTGATAATAAATTCCCATGTTCCAGGCCGCATTCGCCTGAACCATCGTGCCGTGGCAGCAGAAGAAGCTGTCGGTTTCCGTGCTCCACTCCTTGCGCAGACCGGCCTTCATGGGGAGGAAATAGGTCAGCAGGCCGGTTCTAGGATAGTTATGCTGACTACCAGTCAAACCATATTCCTGATAATAGGCTTGCGCCATAATGCCATTGTATAGATTGTACTCGATATATTGCGCGTAGGTAGGGTCGCCAGATTGACGAAATAAGAAATCTGCTAGTCGGATCATGTTATAGACAGTACAATGCTCCTGATTTTTGTCACCTAGGCGGGCCTTCATCTTCATCTTCGGCATCCAGACCTCTCCAGCGGTTTGACCGCCTGTCGCAAGGCTTCCCCTTTCCGTTACAGCGCAATTCCAATACGCTTGGACGATGGACAGCCACCTGTCGTCTCCGGTAACCTCATAAGCTCTCGCACAGCCGAGCACTTCCGGTATCGTAGTGTTAGCATGCATATTCGTAAGCGGATCCTTGCCCTCCAGCAAGGGTTGAAACAGCCGACTGCGATAATACCGGTCTAACAGCACACGATATTTGTCCGCTCCGGTTATGTGCAACAGATCGGCCCAAACCTCAAGCATTCCGCCTGTCTCCACATCGAGAATATCGTCGAATTGCTCTCTTGTGAATGTGCCGCTCCATTCGACAAACCAGTCCGCGAACCGATCCACGATATCCAGGGCCTGCCGATTTCCGGCATATTGCCAGGCATCGACCAACCCCATTAATATTTTGTGACAATTGTATTGGGGCGCCCAGATGCTTTTTCCGCTTGCAATCCAGTGCAGATATTTTTCGGGTATCGGACCGACCCACTGACCGCCGTTATCGCGTTGGCATTCATGCAATTCATGCACAATAGCATCCAGTTTGGCCTTTAATTCGATGTCGCCGCTTTCTTCATAATGCAACGCCGCACCAGACAACCAATGACCAAGAAAATGGCCGCGCAATTGGCAGACCGGCGTTTCCCAACCGCCGTGCGCACCTTCGGGAATCGTTCTTCCATGAAATCTTCCGGCCTCCAAATGATAATTAAACAACAGATGACCGCTGTCCAGCTTCATCAGATAGCTTCTGTTCGCTCGTTCCCTGCGAATCAGTTCTTGCTCTTTCAAAATGACCTGTTTGCCTCTCAATGCTTTCATTGAGTTCCTCCCTTCGATATGTCGGCAGAACGAGCTTTTAATCTTTCAGCCCGGATACCGCAATGCCTTTAATAAAGTACTTTTGTCCTAACATAAACAGCATAATAGGCGGAACGAGAACCAACGTGGCCGCCGCCATCAACAACTCCCATTGAGCTGTGTAATAGCCAATAAATTGCTGCAGGCCAAGCGCCAGCGTGAACTTAGATTCATTGTTGATGTAAACAAGAGGGCCCAAAAAATCGTTCCACACACCCAGAAACTGAAACAGCGCAACCACAATGACGGCCGATTTGGATAAAGGAAAAATAACATGCGTGAAAATGTAAAAATAACCTTCTCCGTCAACAAGAGCTGCTTCGTCATTTGGGGGATCGTTCTATGCGATGACCCGGCACCGCTTTCTCATAATCATCCATCCACTCCCGGCTGGCTGGAGGTAATAAGTAAATATCGGCCGAATTGAAAATAGGTTCGATCAGCCCCTTATCCTCTCAGCCCTCCCTTAAACCGTTCCAGCCTGTCTCCGGTCGACAGCGTGTTTTTTCACAGCTATCTTGCAGACTAAGGGTCACCCGGATGAACAGTTCAGTGTAATCTTTACTATGTCGGGCAGCAGCTCAGAATAGGAAACTTGGCTCAATTTCTCCAACGTTCATAAAGATCCATCTTTGTGTTTTCCATATCGTCTATTTCACAGTAAGCTTCTGGCGGCGTCATACCACCACGGAAGGGTCGCTCTTGCGGGACATGCCGCGCTGGGCGGAGATCAGATTGTAGTAGATCCCCTGCTTTTTCATCAATTCTCGATGCGTGCCGATTTCGGCGATCCGCCCCTTATCAAGGACGATAAGTCGGTCGGCATTTCGCAGCGTGGATAGACGATGCGCGATAGCGATCGTCGTGCGATTCTTCGTCACCCGTTTCAGCGCTTCCTGGATGGTCGCTTCCGTCTCGATGTCAAGCGAAGCCGTTGCCTCGTCCAGAATGAGGATTCGGGGATCGTTCAGCACGGCCCGTGCGATCGCTATGCGTTGACGCTCGCCACCAGACAAATTGTTCCCGTTCTCTTCGAGCCTCGTATCGTAACCATCGGGCAAATTGATGATAAAATCATGCGCGTTCGCGATTTTGGCCGCCTCGATTACTTCTTCCGGTTTCGCGCCCGGCTTCGAATACTGAATGTTCTCCGCAATCGTCCCGCTGAACAGGAACGTCTCCTGCAGCACGACTCCGATCTGCGAGCGCAAATCTTCCTGCCGGATCATCCGGATATCGATATCGTCGATCCGAATCTCCCCTTCGTTCACATCATAAAAACGGGAAATCAGATTGATCGTCGTTGATTTGCCCGATCCGGAATGGCCGACGAGTCCGATCATCTCCCCCGGCTTCACGGTGAGGTTGATTTCCTTCAGAACAGGCTCATACGATCGGTAACCGAAAAAAACGTCGCGGAACTCGATCGAGCCCCGAATCCGGTGGCCCACCGCGTTCTTTGCATCGATGACTTCCGGCTGCTCGTCGATCACCGAGAATACACGATGCATAGATATGACGGCATTCGCGATCCAGCGCGGCATGAACATCAACCAGGAGATCGGCCCGAATATCATTGCGGCGTAAGCGCTGAACTGAATCAGTTCGCCAACGTTCATTTCCCGGCCGATAATCATGTAGCAGCCGATCATGAGGACGAGATATTGGCCGATCTGAATCAAATAATTCGAGATCGGCGATAAAACGCTGTACAATTTCTCGCTCTTGATCGCGGCTGCGGCAAATTCGCCGTTGTATTTCCGGAATCTGCGGATTTCCCGCTCTTCCTGGCCGAACGCCTTCACGACCCGGATGCCGCTTATAACGTCGTGAAGGAATGAGTTCGCCTTATCGGAGATTCGCCACTGCTTGTGAAACAGCTTGTGCAGCACGCGTCTCCAAATATAGTAGTGCAGATAAGCAACGAACGGAGCGGGAAGGAGCACGACCAGCGCTAGCCGCCAATCGGCGGTAAAGAGCAGCGCCGCTGACGCGACCAGGATGATCAGTTGGTAGATGGCCGTTGTGCACATCTCCTGAATCAAATGACGGATGCGGTCCGTATCGGCCGTCACCCTGTTCATCAGGTCTCCTGCCCGCTGGGACGTCAAAAATCCGAGCGACATGTTCTGAATCCGATCGAATACCGTTTTGCGCAAATCGGCCGCAATGCCCGTACTGACGCTGGCCATGATCCGGTTTTTGGCGATGCCGAGCAGCTCGCCGAAGGCCAGGGCGAACAGCATCCCTGCGAGGGCAAGGAAGAACACCCTAACGTTCGCTTCTTGCCCGGCGGGGGGCAGCAGCGCAGCGTTGACGAGTAGCTTCTGGAAATAGGGTCCAGCCATCGCCAGTCCCGAAGCGACGATCAGAACGCCAAGCCCAAGCATTAAGCCTCGCCAGTGCCTTCTCGACACGAGAAACAGTCGTTTGAAAGCGGCTGTTCTGCTCATGCATCGGGGACACACCCGCGTACCCGGGACGAGCGATCGTCCGCAAGCTGCACAAACCGGATCCGCTTCATCATGATAAATACGGATGGGGCGATTGGCAGCCATGTCATTCAAGATTTGGGCGATATAGCCGTACCTGGCCGCATGCTGCATCGTCACTCGGACGACGATTCGCTTCGTCTCGTTCTCCGTGGCTTCGAGCACTGCATTGCCAACGAACGGCACCAGCTTATAATCGCTGGCGTCCGCGATGTTTCCCTCGTCTCGCACCTGGCCGTCTTGCACATAGGCCCACCTGCCACCGCCGATCGCAAGATAGCCTTCCACCCGCCGCCCTTCCAGCGACAGGTCGGCCGGGACGCAATAAGCGATCTCCGCTCCGACGACTTGCCGCACCGCCGCTAGATCCTGCTCTGAAAGCGTGAAATTCAAATTCATCGATTGTCCTCCGTTACCGCCGTTTACAATCTCATTTCGACCATTCGGTATTCCTTTTCGCTCAGACGGTCCACCTGAGGGATGACGAATCGGTTTCCGTCGACGTCGATAATCAGCAGGCGGTTCTCCGCCGCGAACTTGACGTTGCCGCTGCCGTTTCGCACCGTAAACCTGCACAGTCCGGCAGTCGTTGCAACTTCCCAATAGGAATAGCCGAACTCCTCGGTTACGGCAATAACCTTCGTTATTTCCGGCGTGAAATAGCGGATTATCATCTGCCTTTCAATCAGGGAGGCCGTGCCTTGGGGAAAATCGTCAAGATGGCGGATCATGCCGATCTCCTTGTTATCCGCCGTACGAATCGACAAGAATGAGCGCTGGTTCGTATGCGGAAAGGAACAATGCACGTAAACCGGCGAATGCACTTCGCCCCCGGTACAGACCGATAGCATACGTCCGTTCGTCTCCGTAAAATCCGTATTGCCCGGGGTCAAATATCGGATGCCTGCCGCATCCGCCAGCTCTGTCCCCCGATGTTCGTCCATCGTCGTCATGCGATGATCTCCCCCTTCATTCTGAGCGCTTCGTCATGTTTGCGGACCAGTTCCCTATAGACGCCCTCCATCGCCATCAGCTCGTCGTGTGTGCCCGCTTCGACGATGACGCCTTTATCCATCACAACCAAGAAATCGGCTTGCCTTAACGTGGACAGCCGGTGGGCGATCGCGATCGTCGTCCGTCCTTTGACAAGCGAATCGAGCGCCTGCTGAATTTGCAGCTCCGTCTCCGTATCGAGCGAGGCGGTCGCCTCGTCTAGAATGAGCACCTTTGGGTTGTGCAGCATGGCCCTGGCGATCGACAGCCTCTGCTTCTCCCCGCCGGACAAGCTGTAACCGCCCGATCCGACCTGGGTATCATAGCCGTCCGGCAGCTTTTCGATGAAATCGTGCGCATTCGCGATTTTGGCCGCATGCAGAATGTCCTCCGCCTGGCAATCGGGATCGGCGTACGCGATATTTTCGGCGATGCTGCCCGAGAACACATAGACATCCTGGGATACGATCCCGATATGACGCCGTAGTGAAGCTGTCGAAAGATCCTTGACATTGACGCCATCGATCCGGATTTCCCCCTCGGTTACGTCGTACAATCGCGACACCAGATTGACAAGCGTCGATTTCCCCGCACCCGAATGGCCGACGACGCCGATCATCTGCCCCGGTCTCGCGCACAAGGACACCTGCTTCAAAATCGGTTTGTTCGGCTCGTAGCCGAACGAAACGTTATCGACCACGATATCGCCTTTCATCGCCGGCAAATGAACGGCGCCAGGACGCTCGGCTACATCCGGCACGGCATCCTGGATCTCGAAGATACGCTGCGCCGCCGCCATGCAATTGGACCACCAGCCGACGATATTGTTCATGAACTGAATCGGCCCGTACAGCATCATCATATAGTTGACGAACGTCAGCACGGCGCCGAACGACATCCGGCCTTGCATCACGTACCAACCGCCGAACGCCCAGATCAAGATCCCGCCCGCCTGCGTCAGAAAATTGAGCACCGGGAACACGGTTCCGCTCAATTTGTTGAAACGCTGTTCGGCCCCGGAGAATGCATCGTTCGCCCGCTGAAAGCGGCGGATCTCCACCTTTTCTTTACCGAATGCCTTGACGACCCGCGAGCCGCGAACCGAATCGCTGATGATTGAATTCAGGGCGCTCACCCTGCGGTGCCTTCGCCAGGACAAGCGCCACAGCTTCGGAAACGCGCTCCGGACAAGCCAGAGGACCAGCGGCATCGGCAGCAGGCAAATCAGCGTAAGCCGCCAATCCATCCAAAGAAGCACGGCGGTGATGCCGATGATGTTCAACGCATTTACGATGAAATAAGAAAGCCCGTCTACGAATAAATATTGCAGTTCCTGTGCGTCGTTATTCACTCGGGTCATGAGATGACCGGTCTGCCTACGCATGAAAAAATCGAGCGACAACCGCTGCAACGCGGTAAATACGGCCGATTTCAAATCGAATGCGACCTTTGCCGCCAGTTTTGCGATAATGGTGCCGAACAAGACCCCGAATAACAGCGATAGCGTTCGGAATGCGAGAATGATCACAATGACAAGACCGATCTTCCCCGCGAAAGCGCCACTTCCGGCAAGCGCCTGATCAAAGAGCACCGTGCCTTGAAAATAAGGAATGACGAGACCGGTCGCCGAGTTGAGCAGCATAAACAACACGATAAAGAAGATGGACAGCTTATACTTGCCCGCAAACGACAGCAAACGTGCGAAGACGGCATGCCTCTTCATGCATTTCGGGCAGAATGGCCTGCCTTCTTCAGGGTACATCAATCCGCATGTCGGACAGGAAGCCCCTTCCGATTCCTCGTTTTGTTCGAAGGCCTGCAACCGCTCGTTTTTCTTCATTTTGTCGAAGGCTCCCGCAAATCGGACGGCCTGTTTCATTTGACCGCTCGTGAATGCGCCGATCACTCGCTCTTCCCGCTCCTTGGCCACGACCATGCCGGAAGCGACCAGATTAACGATGACCAGGGATTCCAATCGTTCGACGGGAATGCGTTCCCATGCCCAATCGACGGAACGGTCTCTCCCCGGCTTGCCAGCGTCCTTGCTCCGGCGGGCTGCATCACTCGAAAACGTCTTCTCCTTCGAAGTGACGCTGCCACGAAAGATGTGAAGATATTCCCGGGACAAGACGAGATATCCGTCCGTATAGCCGCCGTCCGGCAACCGGTCACACTCCATCCAGTGCACCAGATCAGCGGCTTTTGTACCTTTTCTGTCCAACATGGACATGATTTCCTTCGGCAGTAACGTCATGATCTTTTCGCCTTTCGGTCATTTTGGCTGAAAGTAAAAAGCCCGGCCATAAACGGACAAGGCTTCCTTGCACATTAGCTATCTTTAAAAAGGTGCTGAGAAAAATGATACAAATCGCTCTTCCATACGGACCAATCATGTCCGCCAGGTTCCTCAAACCAAATATGTGGAACCTGGTGCTCCGCCAAATACGCATGCGTCCGGTCGCTAATCGGCTTAAGACTGTCTTCGTCGCCGCATGAAAGCCACAGCAATTTGAGCCTGGCCGACGCTTCTTCCGGATGCGGGACGAGCTGTTCAGGAGATTTCGTATTGGGAGCCGGGGAAAAAGCGCCGATCCATGCGAAACGGTCGAGGTGCTTCAAGCCGATATTCAAGGATTGCCCCCCGCCCATGGACAACCCCGCAATCGCACGGTTTTCCCGACCTGTCGATACCGAATAACGCGACTCGATAAAGGGAATCAGATCGTTTAGCAAATCGAATTCGAACGTCTCGAATGCTTTCACTTTGTCCGGATCAAACAGGTCCCCTTCAGCCCGATCGTTCGGCATCGCACGGCCATTGGGAAAAACGACGATCATCGGCGCGAGTTTCCCATCCGCGCATAGATTATCCAGAATCGTCTGCGGATCCGCATGGCGGTGCCATTCCGACTCATCACCACCGATCCCATGCAATAAATAAAGCACGTTGTACGTTTTATCATCGCCATACCCTGGTGGCGTATAGATCGTCGCCTTTCGAAAGTTGCCTACCGTTTCGGATGCATATTCCACCGTTTCGATTATTCCCCTGTCGATATGTTCCCGTTGCCGGTCGAATCCGGCCAATGCCGGTGCCGTCTCCTTCATATTCCTCTCCCCTTCATCTTATTGATTTAGGCCGGTTAATGCCCAATCAAGCCTACCCTTGGAACTTTAAGCTATCGCAATCCTACGGGACGTAACCGAAGCCCAAAATCGTGAATCGCTTATCCTCGTGCCCTTCCGCCATTTGGATCTCTACCACATGTTCTTCTGACTTGGACTCATTGTATAAAATCACGGCGCTGCAGTGCGTCCAATTGACTTCATGCGGATCGGCGGTCTTCTTCAGCTTCCTGTCTACCCATATGTTCGCGGTCCCGAATGCCCGGCTTCCGGAATCTTTATACACAAGGATAAGACTCTTGCTCCGGATGGTCATTTTAAAGCTGTGCTTGCCGGAATCGGCCGTATGCATCCAGTTGTGCGGGAATTGCGGCGTCCCGTATGCATGATCGTCCATTTCCGCCGTCTGCAGATCCGTGTCGATGTCCGAAAAACCGCCAGGATCAATGCGGGCGAAACGGTCGCCATTCCTGCGATCGAGCAGCTTCGTTAAAGCGAAGTCGTTTCCGATCAGCGGAGACTGTACATCCGTCAGGTCCTCCTCGTCGATGGAGGAACGATCGGTTACCTCGAATAACCAGCCCAAACAATCGGCCATCACCCGATGTCCTGCATTGGTCGGATGATATATGTCGTAGAAAAACTGCCTTTTCGTAATCACGTTGCCTTGCTCCTTGCTGTATCGAAACTGTTCCGTGACCGCATCCTTCACGCTGACCATCGGAAGGTTGTAATGCCAGCCTACGGGGGCTAGCCGGTCTTGAAGATTCCAGTCGTTCACGAATACGCTGAACAGCAAAATCACCGCCGGCTTGTGATCGGCACGAAGAGCCTTGAGGACCAGGCTCTCGTAACAGTTTCCTTTCGTTTCGTCGCCGGCGTCGTTGACGGCAAACTCGACGATCACGATATCCGGCTGTACCTCCCCTTCTCGAAGCACATCCCGATCATAGCGGACGATGCCCAGCTCCGACGGCGTGCCGCCTACGCCGGCTTTGATCAGACGCATCGGGCTGTCGGCGGCTGGTGCAAACCTTCGCTTGAACAGGTCATAGGATTGGTATGCGTAGCATTGGGAATGGAGCGGGACAGCACCGGCCCCTTGGGTGATGGAACCACCGATATAGGCGATGGTTACGGGCTCGCCTCGCTTCGCTTTTTCGATCGCCGCTTTTAGTCGTTTGTTATGGCCCGGGCTTATGAGCGATTTCTTAATCATGTCTTGATATGCTTGTGATTCCACATCGACCGGCGGGTCGGCTGCAACCTCGGGAACTTGGTAACCGTCACGAAGATAGAATACGATGCTTGCCGTTGCCAACGCGCCCCCTCGCTCAAACTCCAAGACGAATTTGCCCGGAACATGGTCATCCGAATATCGACACTCGTCGTCATCCAGAACCAAGAGCGTTTCCGTTCCGTTGGCTGGACAGGTTATAGTCTGCCGGGATCCCGTTTCGTATGGATTCGCTTTTCCCCAGTTCCAAAATGTGAATAGGGCGCTCGATACGTCTCGTTCATGAGCATGAACGGAGATCCCGATACAGTCCACCAGCCGGCGGAGACCGCTGCTGCTCTTTAGCAGCTCAAGAATGGTTTCATCCGTCACACCTCCCGTAAAACGGGCTTTATCGACGAGTTGGCTCCCGTCCAGGTAAATCTCTTGCGTATACTTCCCATCGGGACGAATCGTCGCTTCGATCATCGTCTCATATAGGATGTAAAGTCCGCGGCGTCCGACTGCCGGATCCTGCGGTGCGGCCGGGCCTTCCGTTTCATTTGCCGCTGTCGTCCCATGGTCTGCCATGGCTCGTCATCCTCCTGCTCTACCGTTCGGCTTTTTCGTAGCGGAAATAATCGAAGTCGGCATGGCCGCCGATTTGCGTGGTGGCATAATAAAATAACCCGATCCGATAACCCATAAAGTGATCCAACGTATACCGCATGTTCAGCTCTCCGCCGATCGGCATCCACTCCGACCCGTCGACAGAATAATGAAAGGAAGCCACATCTTTGCTGTTTTCAAAATCAAAATGGATTTTCAAATGCACATCCCTGCCGTGAAAATGTACGGTTTCCAGCTCCTTCTCTAGGCCATCCCCATCGTTCACGCTCATCCCGATGAACTTGTCGCCGTTTTCTGCCACCTTAACGCCTACGGTGCCGAAATGGCTTTGCAGGGCAACAAGCCCAGCTCGATCGCCCGGCTTCATACGATCCGTATCCAGCAAGGCCAATCCCATGCAAGCAGGCCCTTCCGTACGTTGCGTTAACGTATTGCGCGCCTGAAGCACGCCTGCAGCCAAGCTGCCCGTCGTCAGTCTTAGGAAACCGGGGCGTTCGGTCACCGACCACAGCCGATGATCCGGGTTGTGGTTCCACTGCCAATTCAGCGCCAGCTTATCCGATTCGTATTCGAATTCGTCGCTGATCACGAGCGGCTTCTCCGCGCCTTGCGGCAAGTCGACATCAAACCGTTCCGGCACCTTGCCTTCCATGCCGAACACCGGCCAATCCTCCTCCCAGGCCACCGGCACCAAGCACGGGATTCTGCCGACGGCATCATGATCCTGGAACAGCATCGCGTACCACTTGCCATCCGGCGTGTCGAATATTCCTCCCTGGGCAATTCCCTTGTTACGGTATCCGAGATCGTCATCCAATACGATTCTTCGTTCATAGGGGCCGAGCAATTCCCGTGACCGGTAACAGATTTGTCTGCGCCGGCCGTTGCCGACGCCTGCCTTCGGCCATTCAATGAACAGCAAATAATAATAACCGTTGATTCGATAGGCATGGCAGCCTTCGCAGCGAAGTCCGATACCCTCCGCTTCCGTTTTGAACAGCAGCTGGTGGATTCCGTCCGATTTAAGAGCCGTGGTATCCGCGGTCAGCTCGGTGATGTAAATATCCCCGTTGCCGTAGATTACGAAGACGCGGTCATCATCGAAGAGCAGGCCCGGATCATGCCGAAGTCCGTCGATGACCGAACGCTGCCACGGCCCCTGAACGATATTGTCCGTGCAGTACAAGTAAAATTTCCTGGTATCGTTGCTGGAGAAACAAACATAGAATTTGCCCTGATGATAGCGCAGGCTGGCCGCCCAGGATCCTTGCCCGTATATATTTTGGCCGTCTTCCAAACGATGGGCCTCATTGTCTTCGAACGTATCATATACGTAACCGACAATTTCCCAATGCATCAAATCCTCGGATCTCATGATCGGACAACCCGGCATCGAATGCATGCTGGTGCTGACCATATAATAAGCATCCTCTGCGCGGATGACATCCACATCCGGCACGTCCGCCCATATGATCGGATTTGTGATCAATGTCTTGTTCATAGATGGTTTCTCCCTTCAACTATTGGAGACTGCTGGGAACGGTGCGCGATCAAACATCCTGAAATGTCTGATCTGCCCTGGCTTCCTTCAACAGGTTCCAGTAAGATTCCTTCGGATGATGATTCTCATCGAAGACAAACGGCCAATTTTTGCGGCCCCTTACCGGAAAATGATCCAGCCAGGTATAATCGTCCGCCGCGCCCCAGAAGGTTACGGAAGTTATGCTGCCGCTGTACTCTTTAAGCAGCCGGAACAATTGTCCGTAACGCTCCGCCTGGCGCTCAAGCATTTCTTCCGTCGGCGCCGCCAGATCGGTCCGCTTATCCTCATGCGTGAAAACGGATACGTCAAGCTCCGTTATATGGAGCATCAGGTCAAGGCTTGCATATCTTTCGATGGCCCTGCGGATATCGTCAAGCGAAGGGAACTCCAGATTCCAATGAGCTTGAAGCCCGACGCCGTGAATCGGCACATCCTGCTCCTTTAACGATTTAAGGAGCGCGTAAATCTTCTCCCTCTTCTCCGGTACGGATTCGTTGTAATCGTTATAAAACAGCAGCGCTTGCGGATCCGCTTCATGCGCGTATTCGAATGCCTTGGCGATAAAATCCTCCCCGATTGACGCAAGCCACGGGGAAGAACGAAGAAGTTCGCTTCCGCTGTCGGCAATGGCTTCGTTCACGACATCCCAAGCATGGATATCTCCGTGATAACGGCCAACCACCTCATCGATGTGCGCTTTCATCCGCGCAAGCAGCAGCTCGCGGCCGGCTTTTCCGCCGGAGCTGTTTTGAAACACCCATTCCGGCGTCTGATTATGCCATACGAGGGTATGTCCTCGCACCGCCATTCCGTTCGATTTGGCAAACGATATAATCTGGTCGGCTTGCTCGAATGTATATACCTCTTCCGATGGGTGCAATCGCTCGAATTTCATTTCATTTTCCGCCGTAACGCTGTTGAAATGGTGCGTCAACAATTCCTTTTGGGTCACCGTCGTGATCGGATTCACGGCAGCTCCGATGTTGAAGCTATTTCCAAAGGCTTCATGAAGCTTGGGCAGCTTCTCCACATTCATTCTCATCATTCGGCTTTCTCCTTATCACGTTTTTTTCGGTAATCGGCATCGAGCTATACAATTGTTTATCCATAATTCTTGCTCGACTCTGCGGTAACGTCTGTTTATAACTCGGTCTTCGCCGCCTCAACAACGACCCAAAATGCCGGTTTGGGCTGATGTCGTTGATCGAACAGCAAAGGCGCATTGGTACGTTCGACCGGAAAACCGTGAAGCCAGGTATGATCGTCGGCGATGCCCCAAAACACGACGCCGCTAAGAATGTCCTTGTTTTGGCGGAATGCCTTAAACAACTCGCCATATCGTTCGGCTTGCAGGTTTAGGATTTCTTGCGGGAGATCTTGGCCGTAATCGCTGCGGTCGTTCCAGGCATAAATGCTCATGTCGAGCTCGGTGACGAGATTGTCGAGGCCAAGCTCCGCGAATTTTCGCATCGACGCGATGATGGAATCCACCGATGGACCATACATGTCAATATGCGTCTGATGTCCGACACCGTCGATCGGAACACCTTGCTCCAGCAAATCTTTCACCAGCTGAAACAAACGGTCCCTTTTCACAGGGTTATCCGTTCCGTAATCGTTAATATAGAGCTTCGCTTCAGGTCCTCCGGCTTCCCGAGCCGCTCGAAAAGCCGTTGCGATGTAATCGGTACCGGCAATTTTATACCAATCGCTCGCGCGCATCCCGTCCGGATCCCCGGGTTCAATGACTTCATTCACCACGTCCCATGACGTAATCTCGCCCTTATATCGGCCGACGATCGTCCTTACGTGGGTATCCAGGCGTTCCAGCAGCAATTTTTTGTTCGCTTCCTGGCGCTTGGGGTCTGTCTCATCCACCATCGGCTTGCCTTCCGCATCTTGGAAAAACCATGCACCAACTTGGGTATGCCAGACCAGGGTATGGAAACGGACTTGCATGTTGTTCTCCTTGGCAAATTCCACGATTCGGTCGGCGTTCGTCCATTTAAACTGGCCTTCCGATGGCTGGATCGCATCCGGCTTCATTGCGTTCTCCGCCACCAGCCAGCGGACATGCTTCTTCAGCAGCTCCGACGATGGGCCGTTGGTCTGATTCGGTTCGATCGCGGCGCCGATCGGAAAATCCTCCTCGAATAGTTCATGAAGCGATGGAATATCTTGCCGTACAGACGGTTGTGCCTGCGGTTCAGTAGACGCGGGTTTGTTTGCCCTGGCTGGGGATTCGGCACTCGAATTCCCGTTCGACGCTTCGGAGTTCCCCCTTAGCTCCGCGGCTCCTTCCTCCAGTGTTCCTTGTGCCTGACTTTCCGCGGCCTGCTTGTTGCGGCTGTCCATATAGGACACGCTTAAGAGGAGAACAACGGACGCTGCCACCGCAGTTGCCACTGACGTTACCGCCCATCTGCCGAGTTTAGACATACGAAGCAAAACACTGCCTCCTTTCCGCTTCGAGCAAAAAACAGAAATCCGGTACGGAACCCGGAACCCCGCCCGAATGGTCATAACTCCATATTAGCGCTTACATTGTTTTTGCAACAACCTGCCAAATTGGGGTCCTTCACCCGTCCAATCTCAGGTTGTCAAAATTTCTTACGCGTTCACATACCGGTTATATTCAGTAAGAAGTAAATATCGGTTAGAAATATAAAGATCGGCACATTGTGATCCAGCCTTCCGTTCCCCATAATGTTATCAAACCGTATGTAAGCGTTATTACAAAGAAGTTAGGGGGAAGCATTGTGCATGATATTCTGCTTGTTGATCTGGAAACTCATGATGTAGAAACACCGGGAAGCCTGCCGGATTGGAATGATTTGAGATGCTCGCGGTGCCGCTGCGTCAGGTCCTCCTCGTCCGCTATGCAATTCGTTGCCTTGGAGCCTTACACGGTAGTAATTATCCATGCGTTCGGTTCAGATTCCGCAGGCATGGAGTTATGCGAACAAATCCGGTGCGTAAGCCGGGTCCCTATCATTGTTGCCGGAGGCAGCACGGACTTTTATTGGACCCGGAAAGCCTTGCAGCTGCAAGTCAACGATTATTTGCCAGCACCGTTCACGATCGAAGAGCTCAGCTCCAGCTTGCAGATGATCACGCCGGCAACCGATTCCGGTGACGGGAATCCGTGTCTTAGAGTGTCCCATGTCCATGCGGAAAAGGAGGATCAGGTCATTCAAGAGGTCAAGGAATACTTGGAAGATTCGAAGTATCAAAACGTCACCTTGAAAGAAATTGCCGAGCGGATGCATTTCAACTACTCCTATTTAGTCCAAAAATTCAAGTTCCACGAGAAGATGACCTTTAACGAATATCTGTTGCAGCAGAGGATGGAGAAAGCGAAATTCTTGCTGGTACACACCGACATGAAGATATACGAAATCGCTGACATGGTGGGTTATAACGATATGGACTGGTTCTATAAAAAATTCAAGTCCTATGCCGGCGTAAGCGCTAACATGTTTAGAAAAATGCATGGATCGCAGACAGTTCAGATCGCCTCTGGCCAGCATTAACTTGTACGTACATTATAACCTCGAAACCTAAAAAAGGCGCTGCTTTTTTCGAGAGCGCCTTTTTAGATTGCAATCATGTTATTAACGAACAGGCAATATCAGCAATCAATGATGAAATTTCCATGCTTCGAAATCAAATAGCCTCTGATCCCGCTGCCCGGTAAATACGAAGTAAAGATGATGGATGCCGGATGCGCCCGAAACCTCTATGGAGAATTCCCTACGCTGTTCCGTACTGGATGAAGGCGGTACGTCCACCGTACCGATCCGTTCTCCATCCGGACGATCCAGCCGAAGCTCCAGCCGCCCTCCCGCATATATACCCGAGACCCAAGCCGTAAACGCAGATGCTCCTTTCCCGAAATCAGCATTGGCCACAGCGATCCAATCCTTGTCATGGATGTCCGTGACCGTCAGTATCGGGCCGCCCTGCGAGTCCTCAGCAGCCGTAGACGTATCGACTTGAATTCCGGCATTCCATGCCATCGTTGCCGCCTCCGTTCGTTGGAAAGGATTGAGCGGCTGGATCCCTTTCACGCCTTCCATGTCAGCTTCAATCTCCCTGATGGTACCCTCCGGCTCGAAATAAACCCGGTTCAGATGGGTTGAGCGATAGCCTTTGGGAACCCCCATGGATTTCGACAACGTTTGGGCGTGATAGGCAATATACCAGTTTTGTCGGAGCTGAAAGATGACGTGATGATTATTCCCTCCGACCCCGAAGAAATGCCCTGGATTTTTCAAAATAGTCCCTTGATACGTCCAGGGTCCCATCGGATGCTCGCTGACCATATAAGCGATCTCGCCTGGAGGAGGACTGTTCTCCGGCCGCGTTCCTCCGGAGAAATTGGAACAGTACGTATAGTAATACCTTCCACCAAACTTGTTGATTCCTGAATCCTCGAACATATAAGGAGCCGGAATCGTGACGGCTTCTCCAAGCACGCTGACCATATCTTCGCCAAGCTGCATGACGCGTGCCGTATCCGGCATTTCGGCTTTGTCTTCCGGAACGCCGCCGCCAAAGTAGATATAGGCTTTCCCGTCATCGTCAACGAGTACGGCGGGATCAAATAACCACGTGACTCCTTCCACGCCAGGCGTGTTTCTTGTGATCAGCGGCTTTCCTATAGGATCTATCCACGGGCCAACGGGGCTGTCGCTCGTCAGTACACCGATGCCGCTGGCATTGTTGGCAAAATAGAGGAAGAATCGATCTTCCCCGTGAATCACCTTGTGCGCGGCCGCTGGTGCCCATGATTGCGTTGCCCATGCGGCAGCGCCGGTCGGTCCTGCAACCTGGATTGCGCCGTGATCGGTCCAATTGACCAAATCCGAAGAAGAGATGACGGACAGCTTGTTGATCGTGCTGTAGCTGTTGTCCTTGACGTTCCCGTCACCGTCATACTCTAGTGCGTCATACGTGTTATATAAATATACACGTCCGTCTACTGCCAGCGCATAGGGATCCGCGCCGAATTTATGCGAGACGACCGGATTCCCATTCGGAGGAATCTTGCCGATCGCGACCGCGTACGGCTCGCTGCGGGTGCTGTCCGCATCCCGAATCGTATCCATGCTGCTGCTGCCCTGGTCCATCATTTCAGTTCCCGCCTTGCCTGCTTTGATTTCATCACTCATCTGGTCACTCAACTCCTGGTTTAACAGTTTTGGATCGTCTTGGCCACGATTCGCAAGGTTTGCAAAGACAAACATTATGCAAACGAACGCGAATACGGTAGATATGACCAGTAACGGCTTTACGGGCTTCATCCCTGAACACGCCCTCCTCCATCGTTACTTGGCGACCTGTCATTCCCATTACGGGTCGACATTCCGGAAGTGGTCGTAAAAAGTGTACCTCTTGCTAAGCAAGGTAACAACCCGACATTCCATCTGAAAACACCGGACTAATGGTAGGTGGCCGGCCTAATTCACGAGATTGTCCCGGTACTCCTGAGGCGTTAACCCCGTCGCCTTTTTGAAGAAGCGGGTGAAGGAATGGGCGGCATCGTATCCGACAAGAGGAGCCACGTCCCTTACTTTCAAATCCCCTTCCTTAAGCAGCTCCTTGGCTCTTCGTATTCGGCATTTTTCGATATATTCGGAGATGTTGATTCCCCGTTCTTGCTTAAACAAGCGCGATAGATAGGACGGATTGAAATAATAGCGTTCGGCAAGATGCACAAGGGTCACGTCCTGATCCAAATGCTCCTCGATATATTGACATACCCGATCAATGACATGCGCCGTTTTGCCTCGCTCATCCATTCGTTTGAAAGCGAAGATGTCTTCGGCCGTTCGCCTCAAATACCGAAAAGCTTCCTTCATGGAATCATGGCCTTCCAAGTCCAGCAGCTTTCCCCGTTCACCGGTCGGATCCTGAAGACCTAGCCGGGTCAGCTTCGCATACAACACCAGCGCAATAGAATAATAAGCTTGGGCAGCGTGCTGATGAAGATCGTCCACGGTCAGCACGAATTCCGACATCTGCTCCAATTCTTCCATAAATTCATTTTCCCTTCCGGCCTCCAAATGTGCTTCCAAGATGTCCGCCTTATGACTCGCCTCCACTCCTTCCTTGCAGTGCGGCGATTTGTCAGAGTCGGTTTGATCCTTGAGAATCATCGGAATTCCGTCGCCCAGCTTTAGCTGCTGCAGCCTTCGCAGCCGTTCATACTGTGGTGTCACATCCTCCCACCGGCACGGGAAGCCGCTTATGGTGAACGATACGGTAAGTTCAAGAGAATCAAGGCAGGCTTCCTGGATGAGTTCAAGCGTACCCTCCAAATAAAGAACCAGACGATCCCCGGTTGGGTTCTCGGACCGCGGCTGGAGCAGCCATAATAAATCCCCGTGTTTGTCCACGACGCCGATGCTGCGGACATGCTCCTCCATAAAAGAATTCCATATCCATCTTACCGATCGATGGCCATTTTTCTTTTCTGCATATGCTTTGCCTGCTGAATACGCTACGCGGCCAAGCGCTAACAGTACAGGGAGTTTCGGATCCAGCCCAATGTTCAAGGTTTGGAAATCGTCAATCATCGCTTCGTTATCCGCTCCAAGCAAGCTGCTGTCCGCTACGAATTGCCGGAAGTACTCCCCCTGCTCCATCCACTCCAGCGCTTCGATCTGCATGCGAGATTGCTTAAGCCATTCTTTCATGCGGTTGCCGCTCTCGATTTCATGGATAACTTCCTTCACGACCTCCATGACCTTATCGAAACCTTCCGTCTTCAACAAATAGCGAATATTGGGCATCTGGATCGCTTGATAAGCGTAATCGAAATTACTGTACCCGGTCAGAAAGATAATTCTGCACCTTGGCCAGAGAGCGCGGATGCTCTCCGTCAATTCCAATCCGCTCATGCCCGGCATGCGTATGTCCGTCAGAACGATGTCGATTCTCGTGCGCGACATCCAATTCAGCGCTTCCTTGCCGGAGTAGGCCCGGCAAACATCAAGCTTTTCGGGCATCCATTGATGAAATACTTCGAACAAACTGTTCGTAATAATCTCTTCATCGTCGACGACCAGCAATCTATACATGTCCATTCCCCTCCGTCAGCCTGATTCGAATCTGGACCCTCAATCCATTCAATGGACTTCTTGAAAGAACTAATCCGCTGCTTTCCCCGTACGTTAAGGCAATTCGCCGATGGATGTTGATAAGGCCCGTCACTTCAGGGGATTCAGGGGATTCAACGGATTCGGACGTCCGTTCAAGCCGCCTGTTTAGCGCTTCGATTTCGTTATCCGTCAGCCCGTTTCCATTTTCTTCAATCACGATGGAGGCTTCGTCATTATCCAAATGAAACGCTACATGCAGCAAACCTTCATCCTGCATTTTTTCGAGACTGTGCTCATAGGCGTTTTCGATAATAGGCTGAATGATCAATCGCGGCACCTTGATGGTCTCCATTTCCTTCGGCAGCTCCCCGAATTGAACGCGGATCCGCCTTGAGAATCTGAGCTTTTGAATCTCGGTATAAATGCGGGAATGCCTTGTCTCTTCCAGCAATGGAACGTTGTCCGCATCATTGCGGGTAATGAATCGAAAATATTCTCCAAGCATGTTCGTGAACAACTCGATTTGCGCGACATCCCCCGTTTTGGCCAGGGAACTCAAGATGAAGAAGCTATTATATAAAAAGTGGGGATTGATCTGGGATTGGAGCTGTTTCAGCTCCGCCCTTTGCATCATGAGCTTATGCCTGAAATCCTGATCAATCAAATGCTGCAGCTTGATAAGCATATGATTGAATCGATCGTATAAATAGCCGAACTCATCCCTTTGTCCATGCCTGATCCGGATATTAAACATGCCATCTTCCATTTTCCTGAAGCTTTGGACAAGCAGGAGCAGCGGTTTATGAACCAGCTTGTATGTCGATACGGCATAGATGGCGATGGCTAAGAGCGTCGTGCCTGCAAACAGCCAGGCCCAGACATAAAATTTACTTAGCGGCCGCTTCACCACCTCGGTAGGCAAGTAGGTGAACACGGATAATTTCAGCTTGTCGGAATACGCCTTATCGATCAGATACCTGGCTGTACCGATCGTTATCATTTGGCGATTCGCATTTGGGATGGCCTGCATGGCCCCTCCCATTAAACGATCCGCCTCCTCATGGCTGGCCAGAGCAAATCCGGACGGCTCGGAGACGATAAAAGCCCCGCTTTCCGGATATACGCTGATTTGCATCAGGGATTCCCTGAGTTTGCTCGGATCCAGTTCGATCTGAACGATCAGGAACGGCTCTTCCCCTTTTCTAGCTCCGTATTTAGCCGCTACAAGATGGAGCGTATCGTCGATCTGCAAGAGTCTCGCATTGCCGCGCGCCTTTCCTACTTGGACATTGTTATACCGTCTCGAGTCGAATGGGTTCATCCCGGTCATGGCTGAAATCGTTTTATCCATGCCGCGGATATGAACGAATACGTCTTTTATGTAGACACTGCTGTTTTTGATGGAGACCAGTCGAGGCAGCAAATAATGGAGGCTTGCTTTTCTATCGACCGTGCTCATCATCTCCCATGTCAGCGCCATTTTGTTGAGTTCCCCGTCCTGCAAAATATCGTATTGCTGAATTTCCAACCATTCGATTTCCCGGTTCAACCCGTCCAGGTAAGCCGAAAGTTGCGCTTGCGAATTTTTGGATATTTCCTGGCTAGCGTATTGGTAACTCCAGTTATACAGATAAACACCGAGAATGATAAGCGGAAGAATAACGAATAGATAGGTAGCAACCAATCGAATAAAGATGGTATTACGAATGGAATTCACGGGTAACTTAAGCAATTAAACTCCTCCGATGCGTGTGAATATGCTTGATGATTAGCCGCCTGATGGCCTTTGAAGCCAATCATGCTTGCGGGGCTCATGGTTCTATGGACGGCCTTTCTTGTCCTCATGCCATTGATTCACTTCGGCCGTAATGTCCGCGCCGCCAAGCCGATACCATTCCTCGACAAACCTGTCGAATTGGTCGACGGGTTCGCCGAGGATGATATTAACGAAGTAATCATGCTGAAGATTGTCCAGAATGTTTCTTCTTTCGATCATGGTTTCGGTCGGAGCGCCGGCAAATGCATCGAATAACAACTGATCGTTTTTCTCGTATTGGTCCAGGATACTCATCGCACCGGATGCCCCGTAGATTTTTTCCCATCCCCAGCCGGATTCGCTGTCTTCTTTCTTATCCATATATCGATCGATTCGGTCTTGTATGAATCCGGACTCACCTTGTAACTGTGACGTCGAGCCTTGTCGACGCGCTTCGGCGATTTGCCGGTAGGCTTCGAGGTTTTTATCAGCAGGGAAAGGAGTCACGGGAGATAGACCCCACACGGGCGAGGAATCGTTGTAGTAAGTCCCGTACTCGGCCGTTTTGCCCCAATTTTTTTCAAGATGCAAATTGAACATTTTCAGAATCGCTTCCGGGTGAGCGAAATCCTTTCTTACGGCGTAAAAAGAACTTGTGGTAAATTTAAGCGGAACCTTTGGCGCCTTGCCGGAGTCAGTAACAATGGGAAAAGCCTGCCACTCTGCATCCGGATCGCCGCTTCGGCTGGATTGAAACAAGAATGCTCCCCATTGCTCTCCATAGGCCATTCCGATCTTCCCATCGGCTATGAGCTGTTTTGCTTTGCTTCCGTTTTTAAAAATGAATTCACTCTCGATTTCATGGTTGCGATACATATCCTGAAGCGCTTTGAGCGCCTGTTTCACTTCGGGCTGAATGCCTCCGTATACGAGTTTGCCGCTCTCGTCTTCAAGCCATATGTTCGGGTAGGCTCCATAACCGGCCATGAATCCGGTTAAGCCCATGACGGGGTCCCACAAATATTGGGTAGCCGCTATTCCATAGGTGTCCTGTTGGCCATTTCCGTCGGGATCCTGTTCTGTAAACGCTTTCGAAATTGCCAGGACATCATCCATCGTTTGCGGAGGCAAGAGTTCCAATCGGTCCAGCCAATCCGTTCGAATCCACAGAAACATCGCCTTTTCGATAGAGGAATCGGTCTCTGGTATGCCCATCAGCTTGTCACCGATTATGCCGGATTCCAGGGTGCCGCTCCCTTCCTGACGATGAACTTGCCGAGTCAAAGCTGAAGCATATTCCTCATAAGCCTGCGTCAGATCCTGGATCAGACCGGCATGACTCAATTGCCTGAGCTGCTGGGCATTGACCTTGACGATATCCGGAATGTCCCCTGAAGCCAGCATAATATCCAGCTTTTTGTGGTATTGTTCGCTTCTCACAGCCCATTTGTATTTGATTTGAATGCCAAGAACTTGTTCGTACAACTGACTCCAGCGATTGTCCTCCAGCGTTTCATCAGGCAATGCCTTCAGAATATCTTCCAAGCCGTCGCCGATTTCTCTCACAAGCGTGACTTCGATCGGCGGATGATAAACGCTTAATGACTTATCGTTGTATACGCCCTCCCCGCGTGTTTCCGGCCCCCGATTGTGGTCGATACCGCTGCTTTGGTGACAAGACGCCAGTGTTGAACCAAACAGTAAAGCGCTTAGCATGACCTTGGAGAAGTTCTTTACGATGATCAGCAACAGATAACACCCTTTCCTATCGATTAATTGTATTATTATACTTTAAAGGCTCCGGCCCACAATAAACATTTTTTTACTTACTATCCCATTATTTACTTGTTGCTGCATGCAAGCAAAAACCGCCATCCCCTAGATTCGGGGTGGCGGTTTTCATCTTGAAATGTTAGCCTACGATACCGGTACGCTCGATACTTTCCACGAAGTATCGCTGGACGAACAAATAAATGACGATCAACGGAAGGATGGCCAGCAAGATGCCGGTATCCTGCACCATACTCAGATAAAAAGGGTCTGCCTTCGACGGATCGCCGCCCAGCATGATGGACAGATTGTACGGCAGCGATGAAAGCTGGGTGGACATGACCTTGCTTGAAGTCAGATACGTCGTCGTGTAGAAGCTGTCGTTCCATTGCCAGACAAAGGAGAACAACGTCGTGGTAATGACGGCAGGAATCGCGTTCGGCATCATGATGCGGGTAAAGGTGGTTCCGACGCCCGCGCCGTCGATATACGCGGCCTCCTCCACTTCTTTCGGAATGCCGCGGAAAAATTGTCGGAATATAAAAATGTACAAACCGGCTTTGAGGGAATTGGCCGTCAGCGAAGTCAGAATGAACGGCCAATAGCTGTTTAACAGATTGACGGATTTCCCGGTTATGAGCGGGATCAAGCCCATCAGCGTAAAATCTTTCAGATTCAAGTATATAGGAATGAGAATCGTGGTTGGGGGCACCAGTATCGTCAGGATAACGCAAGCGAACATAAATTGGCTGCCCTTGAACTTCAAACGGGCAAAGCCGTATCCCGCAAGCGCGCAAGAAGCGGCTGTCAAGACCGTCGTCGTCGCCGACAGCGCAAACGTGTTAAACAGCGTTTCCCAGTAATCCATAATGCGGATGGCATCAAAGAAATTGCTCATCGTGAAATTTTCCGGAATCCATACGACGACCGGTGAATAAAGATCGGCCTTGTCTTTGACGGCCGTCGAGATTTTTTGCAGAATCGGATACAGAATGACAAAGGACAGGCCTGCGATCAATGTTAAACGTATGAAAGACCAGAGCCATCGTTTCCAATTTTCGAGCGATAGCCACTGAGATACCGGCATAGTATTCACCTTCTTCTATTCATGGTAAAAGACCTTCCTGGATACCAAATATGCGCTGATTAATAGGATGATAGTAATGGCTAAGAAATAAATCCAGGCCATCGCTGAGCTAAGGCCGAAATCGAACTGAACGAAGCCCGTGGTCCGGATTAACTCTGTCAGCTCATTTCGGGAGAACGAGTCGATAATCGTATAAATCATATTGACCAGGATTAGCGGGCTGACCATCGGAAACGTGATTTTCCAGAAGGCTTCGTAACCCGTTGCCCCTTCCATCTTGGACGCTTCATACAGCTGGGGAGATATCGTCTGGATGCCAGCCAGGAATATGAGAATCTGTACGCCGGATTGGCTTACAATATCATAGATACGATCCACGGCTCCCGTTAAATAGTTTACGATGGTCTCGCTTACGCCGGCTTGAAGCATTAATCGCTCGAGCTCAAAGCTTCCCAAAGCGTTGATCAGCCCTCCGGAACCGGCATTCTGATCATTGATCGCCTGAACGAGGCTGCTGCTTTCCAGGGTCAGTATGACCCCGGAAGCAAGAATGACAGGCAGGAAGAATATCGATCTGGCAAAGGAACGGCCAAGGAATTTCTGATTCAGGACAACAGCCAGAAAGAGGCTGAAAATAACGATCAAGGGCACGTTCACCACCATATTAACAATCGCTTCGGTCAGCATTCGATTAAAGCTGGTGTTGACCGTAAAGGCGGTCACATAATTTTTCATCCCCATTAGCGTAATGCCGATTCCTTCGGAATTCGCGGTTACAGTGCTAAAACTGTAGATCAGGGAAGTCAGCAAAGGGATCAGGAAGAAAAATATAAAGCCGAGAAGCCAAGGCATAACATAAGCAATGCCCCATAAAGCCTTCTGTTTCCCATAGCTCCTTTGCTTTCCCCCCAATCGCTGGGTTATGAATTTCATGGCGCTTCACCACCTGTCACATAGCTTTCGGCTTCAATGGTTAGATCGTCAATCGTCACCGGTACATGATTATAATTCACGATGACATAAACGCCGCTCTCATATATCGTCTTGAATACGCCGTCAGCCAATTCGTCATGTCCGATGATCCGATCATGGCGAACCTTTTTCAGAAAAGCATTCACTTCCTCATAGATACGGGCGGCTTCATCGATCCATATCTCGTAATTGGCGGAGAACAAGTCGTTATGCGCCGTGTCCTTTATGTTGTGATTCGGTTCATAGATCCATTGGAAGTACACGCCGGAACCGTACTCCAAACACTTCAATATATACGGTTTGGGATCGGTATACGCAGTCAGATTGTAGGGTGAGCCTGTGTAATCGATATAACCGCGGACGACCATTTGATAGAACGGGATTTCCGCGTCCTCGATTTTAAACCTGCTGCTTGCCATGGGCGCGTGGGTGATATCGGTTAAGAAAGGCAGCGCATAAGCATTTCCTCCGTCAGCCATGACCTGAAGATTGGCATCTTCAATTTTGTTCAGCGCATCCTGAGACAGCTGCTCGGACTCCGTGCGGTCAATTTGGCGGTGCTTGCGAAAATCGCTATCGAGCTCGGCGGCCAGATCACTCAGCGAAACGGCATTTGCGCCGTATTTGCCATAGTCCTTTAAGAAAGCTTCCGTGTAACTACCTATAAACCGCGGCGATATGACATAGGCCGGCGAACCGGTCCGATCCCGGCGATTCAATGCCGGATTGAATGAATAGAGCTCTGCGGGGACGCCTCGCAGCGTTCTGGCCGCCTCCTTCGTTACGTTGAACCCGGAACCGGACAATGCCGTAAGGATGGCGACATCCGGATATAGCGTTACCCCATTCTCGTTAGCATAGGATAACAGACGCCGAAGTCCCTTCTCTCCCCCTACCTGCTGGTCAACGGAGACGCTGCCAGGTACCTCATGAGCCAGCCCCTTGTTGAACCAGCCGCTATACTTCAATTTGATGTCATGGATTCCACGCTGGCTCATGTCTGTCAGAATACTTTGCGCTTGTTCAAAGGTCGTGAGCGGCTCCAGCGCCCGATAGGGAATTCCTGCAAAATGCTTCTTCTTATAAATGCTGCCTACGAGCTCCAGATAGAACGGCATATTGTCCCCGTTCCTCTCGGCAATTGCGGGAAGACCGCCATGCTGCTCCAAATATTTCCTGTAATAGGCAGCAAGCCCTTGATAGGAAGCCGACTGCTTGCCCACGAAGGCATATCGGACCGTAAAATCGCTTCGCATCGGAGCTTCCTGAAATTTCGGAAGCGAGCGCTGCTGGCCGTTCGCATCCAGGCTTAAGTCGCCTTTGTTGATCACCGTAAACGTCGGGTAAACGTAGTTATAGCTGTTCAGTCTGCCGCTAACGTCAGCATTGATTGTCGCGGCCGGAGCCCCTTCCTCGATGATGCCGATAAATGCCCCGGCTTGACGGATGATTCCGAACACCGGCAGCCTGATTTCCTGGCTGAGTTCTGCCGTTTCGATGCGGCTCATGGTTCGGTCCGTTCCGTACACGTTCTGTTGGTAGGCTGGATACCGGGTCTTGCCGTTATTAAAATGGATCAGCGCCCCCGATCCGTCCGGAATGAAGATCGAGCCTTTTTCTTCCGTTCCCCCGGCACCGAAGAAACTCAGGAACGATATGGTGTTCACCGGATATTCAGCCGGGAAATCGATGCTGGAAACCGGGATCTTGGCGAGCAGACTGTCGCCGTCCAGCGTGTATTCAACCGAAGCATGAAATACCCGCGGTTCAGGCTTGGTCTGATCCAAATGGTTTTCCTCAATGTCGACCAGCAAATCTTCTTCGGTATACCCTGCATCCTCAAAGGCTTTAAGCGCCCGCTCCAGCTGAAGGCCTTTAAGCGCGCCGTCGGACCGGACATACATCCCCTGTTCCGCTTCCTCGGTGTAAGCGATCTTCAGCGTTCGCTGGCCCGTGCTGTCCAGCTTGCTTAACAGGTTCTGCTCAAAGCGCGACTTGCTGATCTTCATGGGCATGTCGTCGATTGTTTTCTTGTCCGAGCCGAACCGGTAGTTTACGCGAACGCCATTTGCGATTTCCTCCATGCCGATTTGTTTATAGGCCACGCTATCGGCATGCGAATTGACGGAGTTTATTTGTCCGAAACTATTATAAAAATCAAGCTTCAGCTGAGAGGACAACAAACTCTTGTTCACGCCTGCAGCCAGCGGATCCGACTCGCGCCCGGGAGGATTGCTGTGCCAAACTTCCCCGCTCGCTTTATGCACGACGGCGATCGCCCCCGTCTGATCGTCCGCTAGCAGCTGCAGTTGATCGTTCTCGGCGATGCCTTTCATGCCTTGGACTTTCGGATTGGCGAACGACGCCTTAAGGGTTGAATCGAGTTTAAACGTTTCGGTGAGCCTGTTGACTTGATCGCCACCTGCCTCATCGGGTCCTTTATCCGTACATCCGGCCATGATCAGCGCTGTCAGTACACTGGCAGCAAGCAGCATATATCTAGCGAAATTGCCCATTTTTCCTCCTCCTTAAGTTCTCATGACAAATTCTTGATAGATGACGGATATAAAGGCCACGATCTGTTGGACCAAGCTGAAAAACAGCAAGCTGATAAAAGCCATGAACCCCATGGCGACCAGGGTCAGCATCATAATTCCGATCGTTTTGGACGGGGAAAACTGATGTACGGTCATATTGCCGATAAACAGCAGATATACGAACCAAAGAACCGCAACGGAGTTGGAAAAATAATAGAAGGCGGTCTCTTGCAACGAAACGAGATTGCTGAGCCAAATCCATGGAAATTGAATGATCACGAGCGGCAGAAGCGCAAAGCAGGTCGACGTGAAAATTTCGACGAATTTGCCTTCTCCGTCCATCAAGGTCGTAAGCGACCAGTTGGCCACGCACCAGAACAATACCGGCACGATCACATAGACGATTTCCATGAAGCTGTTCATGGTCTCTGGATTGTACACATGGACTAGAAAACCGCTGTACTGGCTCCCCAAAATGTTCGTAACGGCCACCAGGAACAATACGCAAAATGAAATGATCAACGTGAATTTTCGGTTGCGATCGTATTTCAGGTCCCAATAGCCTTCAAAGGGATGAACCATGAGATTTAGGGGGAATCGAATCCAATCCCTGCTCATGCGGAAGCCCCCTTTCTTCGTTCCTTCACTTTCCGAAGCCTTGCCGCGGCAAAAATACCGATTCCGGCTAAGAACAGCATGGTCATGATCACCGGAAAATGCTCTCTCATGACTTCTTTTCGATATAGCAGGAATGCTTTGGAATAGTTTTTTTGATCCAAACTGCGTTTAAAATGCTTCATGGCGTCCTTATAATCGCCTTGACGAAGCAAGGCTTTACCGATCCCCGCATAGGCAAAATCCAGATTGGCATTCATGGCGATCGTTCGATTAAACAACGCAAAAGCGGTTTCTTCCTCGCCACGGTAATAGCTTTTGACTGCTTCATTCAGCGTTCGCCCGTACTCGGTCGTTCGGAAGACGGTGATTTCGCCCAGCGCTTTATCCAGCACAAGAAAATCCTCGCCGATTCGATCGATGGCGGCCGGCGTATGAAACTGGCCCAATTGGTTCCCCAGCCCGCCGAATACGTACATCAGATGACCGTCCCCGTTGTAAGTGAACACCCGCCCTCGCTTGCCATCGAGAACGGAGTAAATCTCGCTGTCTGTAACATCGATATCGATCAGCTTAGAAGGACCTTCGCTGCTGATGTAAAGAATGTCGCCCTGCGGGTCGGAATACCCAGTTCTTCGTAAAATGTCGCTGCCTTGCGCGTTTAGCTTCTTAATGTTGTTCCCCCACTGGTCTCCGTTAGTGGCATAGATAAATCCTTCCGAATCAATATCCAGATTCGTAAACTCCGTAGGCGTAAACATGACCATCTGGCTTCGCTGCGCTTTAGTCGAGATCTGCTTCCAGAAATATTCGATCGGATCGATATAAACGCGATTCGCGCCAATGAAAGTAGTAAACGCCCCTTCGGCGTTGAATTCCATGAACCCGTCAAACACGCCGCCAGCCATGACATAAATTCGCTGCGCATGGTCCATTACGACCCGCACGGGTTCGAATTTAAACGAATCCTGCAATAGTTCCGACTCCGGCGAATCGATGATCTTGACCAGCTGAAAATCCGCATCTAAGTGAACCACCCGCTTGTTACCCGTGTCCGCTACAAGCACATCGCCGTCATCCGTCACGAAAATCCCTTGCGGTTGAAGGAATGTATCCGGCTTGCCCTCTCTCGTAAAGGAATCCACGGTGCTTACCAGCTTTAGATCACGGTCCAGCACAACGATCCGATTGTTGCCTGAATCCAGTACGTATACGCGATTGTCGGCGGCGACGTGGAGATCGCTGGGCTCTTGGAAAGGTCCCGTCCCCAGGTCCGAGCCGCTGATCCATTCGGTCGCCACATAAGCGGCCGGCACTGCGACGGCATCGCCCCAATAGGAATAATTGTAGGAGTCCGCGGCGCTCTCGGCGCTTACGTTCCCCGTTCCTGCGCCAACCCCCAATAAGCAGCAGATCAAGATGAGGAGAGGCGTTTTCAGTTTGCGCAAGCTATTGATCAATCTGGTCATGCCTCCTTTCTAATCCTTCATCCCTGAAGTGGCCATCGTCTGCATGACGCTGCTCTGGGAGATGATAAAGAGCGTGATGGGAACGATCATCAGGAGCAAAGCAACGGCCGCGCCGACGCCGGCTCTTGCGATTCCGCCTTCCGTGATCTGTCCCAGCGCGAAGTGTAACGTCTTCAGATGCTCGCTGTATATAAAGCTGCCGCCATCGCTGCCCCAAAGCGCCGGAAATTGCAAAATCATAAGCGTCAGCCAGGCAGGCTTCACGTTCGGCATCACAATGGACCAGTAAATCCGATACTCGCTGGCCCCGTCAATTTTGGCCGCCTCGAGCAGCGCGTCGGGAATTTGCTCCATAAACTGCTTCATCAGGAACAGCCCGAGCGGAAAAGCCAAGGAAGGCACGATGATGGAGGCATGCGTATTGATCCACCCCAGCCAAGACATGACCATATAGTTCGGGATCGCCGTTACATGGGGCGAAAACATCAGGGCGAGCACCACGATGGAGAACAGCGCTTTCGAGCCGGGAAACCGGTATTTGGCCAGCGGATAGGCTGCTGCGGACGCCAGCAGGATATGTCCGGCCGTTCCAATGATGGTGATCAATAGCGTGTTTGCGAAATAGCGCGATAAGGGTACCCAGGAATTCCCCATTAACACCATCAAGTCCAGGAAGTTATCCATCGTCGGATTGTTTACGAAAAACCGCGGAGGGAAAATGAACAATTCGTCCAGCGGCTTGAATGCGTTGTTTACCGCGTAAATCAAGGGCAATGCCATGAAGGCTCCGAACAAGGCGAGCAGCGCAAACAGCAAAATGCTAACGGGCAAAGAACGGTTCAGCGTTCTCGGCAGCCGGAAATATCGAATCATTTTCGCAGCCAACGTTACTCACCTATCTTTCTCAACATTTTTTGCGTCAACTTGTTGGTCCCTACCATCAGCAGGAACAGGAACGTCGCAATGGCCGAAGCGTAGCCGAGTTCAAAGCGGATCGTGCCGAAATCCATCAGATGGGTTACGATCGTGTGCGCCGCATAGTTAACGCTCGGAAACCCGGCGAGCGCGATGGAAATATCCGCGACCGCGAATGCGGTTGTAATCTGCATGACGGCCCCGAACATCAGCTGCGGCCTCATGGACGGCAGCGTAATATACCAGAGCTCCTGCCAACGATTTTTTATGCCGTCCATTGCCCCGGCTTCGATCAGTGACTTGTCGATCGTTTGCAGACCGGCGATAAAAGCCAGAAAGCTGGTGCCCAGGCTGAGCCAAAGCTGTACGATAATCACGATCCAAAGAATATAGTTTTCATTCAGAAGCCATTGAATCGGTTCCAAGATAAAGCCGGCTTTCATAAGAAATCCGTTTAAATACCCGTAGCTGTCACCGGAAAAGATGATGAGCCAAATGAAATAAACGTTTCCCGATATGGAAGGCGCATAAAAGACCAGCGTCATGAACGCTCGCACTTTGGGCGACAGTTCATTGATGATCCATGCGAATACAAAGCAGGCGATATAACTGACAGGACCGGTTACGACTGCAAACATCAAGGTGTTTTTCAAGGCGATCATAAAGATATCGTCATTCAGAAATAGTCTCGAATAGTTTTGCCAACCGACGAACCTCGGAAATTCCAGCATGTTAAAGTAAAAGAAGCTTAGGGCAAAGGAAAAGACCACTGGAATAACCGTAAACAGAAAGAAAATAATCATATACGGACTCATCAGCAAATAGTAATGCTTGCTGCGTTTTAACTCATTTATGAAGGAGACCCAACGGCTGTTCCTCTGCACATTCGATTTGGGGCTCTTCACGGTTTGAATTCCTGGTTGCATCGACTACCGCACCTCCCCCTGTTAATATGGCAAATTGAACTCCTTCCGCTTGATCTCGATTTCATCGTTAATGTACAGAATATAATCGGATAAGGCTTCTCGCGGATTTTCGCTGGCATTCACCACTTTTCTAAACGCATTGTCCAAATGCCTGCCCGTGAAATATCCCCCTGGCACTTGCGGAATGCCTCGTACCCATTGCCATTGGTTCTCCAAATTCCGGTAATCCTTCATCGGCCAAGGCAGCTCCTCCAGCGCTTCGATGTTGGCCGTCGGATAGCGGGCCGCCTCACCCATCAAGCCTTCCATCTCTCGTCCATACGCAATTTGCGTCTCCTTGCCGGTCCACCACTTCAGAAATTCCCAGGCGGCCTCTTTGCTCTTCGAATTCTGAAGCAGCATGACGGCGGACGTATGGCTGGCAACCTCGTGGTTCACGGTGCCGTCCCCGCGTTCAGTGCCCGGCACGATCGTAAAATCCCACAGTCCCTTAATCTCTGGGGCCATGACCGTCAGCATGTTGTACGTCGTGTAATCCGCAATCCCGATCGGCATCTCTCCGGTCCGGAAACGGTTCGGGAAATCCGCTTGAAGCGGGAACTTGTAGCTGGTATAGAACTGCGTCCACTTCTTGAAGGCTTCCATGGAGATGTCGGAGTCGAGCGCGCTCTTCGTATCGTTATCGCGGTAGAACTGCCCGCCGTTCTGGTAGAGCAGCATCGCGAACGTCGCATTCGGGACCAGGCTTGCATTGGTGGCTTCCAGCGGCAAATAAAATTCCATGTTGTGCTTCTGAAGCACGGATATCATGTCATAGATTTCTTGCCAGGTCGCCGGCGGCTTTAAACCAAGTTCCTCCAGAATATCTTTGCGATAGAACAGCATCGGGAAGGTTTGCTGCTCAGGCAAGGCGTACACCCCGCCGTTATATTTGTAAGGCTCCAGCCCGCTATCGCGGAACCGGGTGGCCACCTGCTCGAAATCATTGAATTTCGTCAAATCGGCCGCTGCGCCCCTCATCGCGTAGTTGACCGGCACATCCTCGCCGATTTGCATGGCGACATCCGGACCCTCTCCGGCAAGCGTGGCTGGCAGAAGGATATTTCCCGGAACAAGCCGGAGATGCACCGGAATGCCCGATTCAGGCGTAAACGTGTCGTCGATCAATGCTTTCAGCACTTGGGCCTGATCGCGTCCGGTCGTTACCCAAACGGTAATGGCGTCTTCTTCATCGCCGGCGTTGCCGATCGTGTCATAGTCTTCCGTGTATGAAGCCACGTAAGCGCCTAGCTCATGGCCCGTTATCTCGAGAAACGACGCGTCCGGTTTGGGCAGCTTGCGATCCGGCGAGTGAATGATAAGGTAATCGAGCGAGATGGGCTGCTCTTTAATCTGCAGCATCCAGGTTCCCAGACCGCCTACGTTCACCTTATACGTATCCAATCGCTTCGCGACGGTTTCGGGATTATCGGCAAGCTCGTTCAGCTGGTGCACCATCGAATGCAGGACGGCTACCTTATCGCTTCGCTCGCCCGTAGCCTCTTCCAGGTAATCGGCCACGCTCTGAATGATTTCGGCCTGCTCGGCGAACACCTCCACCATATCCGGAATCCGCTTCTCCAATTGATAATCGCGGAACGGATCCGGCGTATTGGAGGTGATCATCAATATTTTTCGGTACATTTCATTCAGTTCCAGCACGCTGGATTCCATCGTCTGCAAGAGCGGCGCGATCTCGCCAAGAGACACCATCATTCGGACCCGGTGCGTGCCTTTGGTGAAATGGAATAGATAAGGCTCTTCCTCGCCCAGCACATTCATCTGCCAATCGCGGTCGTAATGAAAGCGGATTCGTTTCATTTCCTGAAAAGGAAACTCCCCGTCAATCATAAGGCTGCGGGTGGCGAAGACTCCGCGGAGCTGGTCCTGCTTTTGCTTTAAGGCGATTTGGTATAATCCGTCTTCTTCCACCTCGAACTCCCATTCGATCCATTGCCCCGGCAGCTTCCAGTTGACGCCTCCGATGGTGTTGACTCTGATTTTGGAAACGTCGTAAGGCACCACGGTCGGGCTGGATCTGTCGGATGTTGGATACAAGGTCGGCGACGATTTCCGCTTGGCGTCCTCCGCTTGGATCAGAATGTACTGATCCCGGCTCGGCTCCAAGCCCTCGGACTCATATTCATTCGCCAGCTCCTCGTACGTTCTCAAGGCATGATCCTGGTAGAGCTCGATATAATCAATGGCCATCGGCTCCCGCAAGGACGTTAGCGTAAGCTTCTGCTTGCCCTTGTCAAAATAAAAGGAATACGGCTCATCATAATAGCCATACCGATCGGAGAACGGCGCAAGCTGCCACGAAGGCTTTTCGACCTGCCTTGGCCGCAGATCGTTTCCCCGGTTATCCTGCCTGATTTCTTCGTCCCGATTTCCCCATACCCTGTCGAATAGCACGATATCCGCACCTTTGAAAGGCACCTCGTCATTGATAGAGAACTGTCTTTCGATCGCCGAACTCTTCCCTTCAATAGGATAGTATCGGATCCGTATATGGTATAAGCCCGGTTGCTCCACGTTCACGTCCCATGTGATGGAACCTACCTCTGGCGTGATCACGGATTTGCCTTCGGAACCGTGTAATTTCTCCGCGATCTCGAATCCCTTCCCAGCGGTTGATACAAAAGACTCGCCTTCGATGCGGACAATGCGGTCCGGACGATTTGCCGATGCATGGGCGTCTAAATACTGGCTGTACCCGTCCTGCCCTTCCGTTTCCATGATCGCTTCAAAGTCGGCGGTCGCTTGAACGGTGCCTTGGTTTGTCGATTTCGAAGGGTAGAAGGCCCATAGAGACAAAAAAAATAGGACGATGACAAGTATGGCGCTGCCGAAACGCTTGTTCCTGGTGTTCAATTTCTCTCCCTCCCACACGGTTAATCCATCCAATGACCGCCCCTGCCGCAGCAATGAGCTCCGCAGGGACGATCGGTCTTCGGCCAATATTCAAGGTCAAGGACCATATACTTCGTCGATGGCCGCTTGAAACGTTGACTTATACTTCTCAACAACGGTGGAAACGGATATCCCTTCATTCAGCTCCCCGACGAAATCGTAGTACTTCAAATTCGGGAATGTATTGTGGTCAAGAATAATCATATTTGGCGCCACCATCTTGGCGTTGTTCAAGTCATCTTCATTCGAGAATATCGTTTCGTACGAGCCTTGGTCCGGATAATCGTATACGGAATCAATGTCATTGATTTTCTCCCAGATATACAGCAACTGTTCCGGATTTTCGACTGCTTTCGGAATGGTAAGCGCCTGGAAGAGTGCTTCGGCAGAGTGGTATTCCGTTGCGTTCGGCCCTTTTGGAAAAGGTACGAAACCGATGTCGTAATCCGGCATATCCGTCTGCAAGCCGCTCATCTCATAGAGGGCACCGGCGTACATTAATGTATTGCCTTGACGAAAAAATTGCCCTGGCTCCGTCCAGTCGCCGCCCTCGGTCGGTCTTGCTATTTTCTCGGTAGCAATACGAGAAATGAATTGAAGTGCATCCAATGTTGCAGGATCATCGAGATTTTGCTTATCTTCTTTGGTCAGCCCCGTATTGTTGGAATACAAGGCATGGTCCATGAGCGAGGAGTTTGCTAGCCCCCAAGTGTCCAGCTTGCCATCGTTGTTCGTATCTTTGTTGGCTTCCTTAGCCACTTGGATGAATGTTTCCCAGTTCCAGTTATCTTCGTTCACGTACTCTTGAAGCGGCTTTAAGCCAAGCTGGTTCATAAGTGTACGATTGTAAAAGAAGCCTTGAACCAGATTTGCCTGGTTTTCGGTAAACCCATACCCCCTGCCTTTATACGTGTAGTATTCCTTCGTAACCTTTTGATTAAAGGCGATGGGGTTTTGGGTGTATTCGTCGATCGGCCAAAGCAGATCCTGTTTAACCAAGGTAGGGACCGTATAGGTTTTGCCAAGTCGAACGATATCGCCGATCGGCTCACCGGCTATCAGGGAAGCGGTAACTTTCTCTTGGTACTCGCCATAATCGATCGCCACGTACTCCACTTTAAAATTATGCTTTTGCATCAGGTCTTCAAGGTTCTTCTTGCGCTCGATATTGTCCGGGGTATCCTCCGGAATCGTCATATCCCACCAAGAGACGATTTTGATGGTCTTGCCGCCTAAATCAAAATCCATATCCGGCGTTCTGTAGACTTCTTCCTCGCCGCTGTTTTCGGTCTCGTCCGTTCCCTTCGACGTCTCGTTTTCAGTGCCGCTATTCGTCTCCGATTCCACGGTTTCTTGGTTGCCGCTGCTTGGGTTGCCTGAGCCTCCGCTGCAGGCTGCAAGCAGCAGCGCCAATCCTAATAACAGAACCATTAATTTGCGAACACGCATCTTTAATCCCCCTCAACGATTGATGTTTGGTCCATATTCATCCAAAGTTTAGCGCTTACATTTCCATGCAACAACCTGGGGAAATCGGGATGTTCAACCTGTGAAACGCTAGATAGCCAGCTTGTTCTGCGGCATGTTCACCGATCTTTATAACCCAGATATCAAAGAAGTAAAGAACGGCTAGCTATGCAAAGAAAAGCACATTGTGAAGAACGGGATCAGGGCAACATAATGTAAGCGTAAACATTTTGAATGATATTCCGTTTAAGGAAATGTACGGGGGGGAGTCATCATATCTAAGATGCTGTACATCAATCTGAGTTGCTGTTCCGGAAGCGACATGCTTCGCCTGCAGGATTGGGGCAAATGCGGGACGAACATGGACGTATGCGAACATGATTGCGACGTATCGCTGCATCTGATTGAGGAGAATGGATATTCGCTGGCCGTCATCAACATGAACGGCAAACCTAAAGAAGGGTTGGAACTGTGCGGTCGGATCCGGAGGATAAGCCGATTGCCCATCATCGTCATCGAGGATGCCATGAAATTTGCCGTCATTCGAAAAGCGCTGCAGCTTCAGGTCAGTGATTACTTACCGAGCACGTTGCCGGCTGAGGAACTGGTGAAGAGCGTAGCTGCTATAATGGCGAACCATCACCGCACTGAGGATGACGTGATCCACAGAGTAAAGGAATATGTAGGAAAAATGCTTCACGAAAATATTACCCTGAAAGACTTATCGAGCAAATTCCATTTCAACCGCTCCTATCTTGGTCAAAAGTTCAAGAACCATGAAAATATGAGTTTTAACGAATATTTGCTCATCCAGCGCATGGAAAGAGCGAAAATATTGCTGGAGCAAACGGATCTCAAGGTTTACGAAATTGCGTATGAGGTGGGCTATACGGAAATCGACTGGTTCTATAAGCGATTTAAATCCTATACCGGCGTAAGCGCGAACGAATATCGGAAGATGGTCCCCTCCTAACGCCAAAAGCCCTAGGTTATCCAAGGACTGTCCCCCTTTGCCACCGGGACCCACCCAGGAGTGTCCGTACATCGAGATGGGGATGCACTGTGCGTTGGAGTTGGCAACGGCTTGCCCAGCATGTCAACTAGCGCGTGTGCATGTTTTATGTTATTAACACCTGCAGATGAGAGCAATAATTTCATAACTTTATGCGTCTGTCATTTATTATTTGACTTAAGGGGGCTACATAAACTACAGAGAAGTACATTTCGGTTCGTATTGTGCCGCTAAAACAAAAAAAGCCGCTAAATTAGCGACTCTCAATGGATTATGCTCTTGTGCCCGACAAGTTAATTGAACTATGATATCACTTTTTCTGCTAATAGCTTTATTTTGTCTAAAGTCTCTTCCCAGTTTTTATCCGAGTGTTCATACATCGTTGGTGTTGAAAAGTTGCGGTGCGTTAAAACAAGTGTTGTACTGTCGTGATTATCAAATAATCGGAACGCAATAATTGAGTAATTTTCTGGAGTGTCTGGAGTTCCCGAAAACCCACTCCAATAATCATAAGAGAAAGTGTCCGGTTCCATGAATTTCAATATATGTCCCTTATCGGTAAGGTTTTTTCCGTCCCATGAGAATGAAAATGTGATCGGACTCTCTTCTCTCCAATCCGTTTCAATATGTACCCCTAACCAATCTCTAATGGAATCAGGATCAGTTAATACCTTCCAAACAACTTTCTTACTTGCATGAATATGTCTGGTTTTTTCAATAATCAAATCCATTGAACTTGTTCCTCCAATTCCGATTTTAAGAACATTTGTTCTGTGTTGATTGTATTCATTAATCTGCAAAATGTCAATTTATACCTCCTCACTACTTGTATCTTTGCTCGTTAGGTTCAGCAGAAAAGCTCCACGTCGAAGCAGCCGACAGATGTTAGCCGGCTGCATCTTGTGCTCATATAGATTCGTCTGGCAGTGCCTAGCTGCGGTGATCAGCCAGGCACAGGCAGCTAACGAACGAGCGTGTAGCGAAGCACCACGACGCCGGAGCTGAAGGGTTGGGTCTCGATCAGCTTCAGATTCAGTCGATCACGAACTCCCCCCGATAATTGGGGGCCACGTCCACTACCGTTAGCTTAAAAAGGCAACTGATCGCTCTGACCAGCTACACCTCCTTTAGTTTTTATAAGACTTCTGAACTCACTTGACAGTCTACCTACTAGTAGGTAGACTGATTATATGAAAAATTCAACTACTACTTCTGACGACATCCTGACTTGTGCTCGTTCTTTGATCATCGATAGCGGCTACAACGGTTTTAGTTATGCCGACATCGCTGACGTGGTTGGGATTCGTAAGGCGAGCATCCATCACCATTTTCCAAGCAAGGTCGATCTGGTTCGAACACTGGTTGCACGGTATCGGGAAGAAGCTGAAGCGGGGATGGAGAATATTGAACTCCATGTATCCGATGCTCTCGAACAGCTTCGGTTTTACGTTGGCTATTGGGAAGCCTGCATCGCGGACGCTAGCGCTCCGATTTGTGTCTGCGCGTTGTTGGCAAGTCAACTCCCTGTCCTGCCCGAGGAGGTTGCCATGGAGGTCAGGGAGCATTTCAGCTATCTGTCAACGTGGTTGACATCCGTGCTGGATCGCGGATCGCGGCTTGGGCAACTTCAACTTAGAAGTACCCCGAAGGCCGAGGCCGAAGCATTCATGGCTACGGTTCACGGAGCTATGCTTTCGGCGCGGGCCTATGGCGATCCGAATATGTTCAGCTTCGTGACAGGCCCGCTCTTGGAGCGACTCGCAATTCCATTGTGATTGGTCCAGTGTCGAAAATTACAGACATGATCGAGATCACAAGAGATTAACTTAACCCCTTAGCTTAAGTCATCTAGAGAGGAGGCTACGTACTGTTGAGGATATGCTCGCTATTGTCGAACGAATCGCGTCATATCCGCTAAGTGCCGATATATGGGTCATCTAGTTCTCGGCAGTCTACGAAGAAGGCATGTTCGTTCGCAGTCCGACAGTTGGTGGCGCGAAGGACATGATGTCAGTCGCAATTATTGGATCGCGTAAATCTATCGACATAACAAAACAAATCACCCTTGTCTTTAAGGACTGAAAGGAGTCAGTTATGTTTGGAATTTCATCACTCGGCTGGGTGCATACGCTCAGCAGCTTGCCCGCCATTCCGCTGGCTACATATATGTTTGCTCGCTACGGACGAATTGTCCCTAGGTCAAGGCCTGGTGTCGTCTACTTCATTTCGATGATGATCGGCGCCCTCACGGTATTCCCCATCGCTCATCAGTCGGTAAGCTATGTCATTAGCACGGCAACGATCCTGCTGCTGCTCGGCGGATACGGCGTCGGGTGTATTTCAGGCTTTGGGCGTTCCGGCAAGTACCTTGAGACCATTTTCCTTAGCCTGACGGCGTTTCTGCTGATGTTGCCGACTGTTACTGAAATCCTGACCCGTGTTCCAGACGGCAACCCCTTAGTCTCCGATCTGAGTTCGCCAGTCCTACTTGGCGCCCAAGCCACTCTCCTCGTCATTTTTATCGTTGGTTTGACAGCACAAATCATCCATTTACGCAGGCAAAACAGACTGGATACTTTCGACTCGTCAACCGAGATGTCTGCCTAAAGATGTGGAAAGGAAGATAATGAGTCAAGGATTAAACCGAGAGGATAATTAACTAAAAAGAAGGAGCAAAACATGTCATTAACTCAAGCATTAGCCACAGTCAAACAGGAATTTATAGCGCATACCCCTTTGGAGATCCAAGCAGAGATGTTCCGACAGATCCAGGAGCAACAGGAGTCCGGTATAGCTTACGGCCGACAGGAGGGGCAGAAGGCCAAGGATTTCACACTCAAAAATGCTTTGGGAGAAACGGTTAACCTCTATGATGAACTGTCCAAAGGACCTGTTGTCCTAACTTTCTACCGGGGCGGATGGTGCCCGTTCTGCAACACTCAGCTTAAGAGCTATCAGGAGCTACTTCCGGATATTGAAGCCCTCGGGGGTCAGCTCATCGCAGTCAGCCCACAAAGTCCGGACAACACGCTTTCCCAGCAAGAGAAAGAAGAGCTGTCCTTCCAAGTGCTTAGCGACACAAACGGTCTCGTGGCAGCCTTCTATAATATTCTTTACGACGTTCCGGACTACATCCAGAACATTATGAAACAAGTAGGCATGGACCTAACGGAATACAATGCGATGAACCGCTGGGTCCTGCCGATTCCTTCCACCTTCATGATCGATGAATCTGGTATTATCCGTTCCGCCTATGTCAATCCGGATTTTATGCAGCGATTGGATCCGGAAGACATTCTGCATGAGTTGAGAAAGCTTTAAGTTTTTGTTCTTTGTCAGAAAAACACCTTTAGCTCGCAACATCAAGAACACGAATACAAGGCGCTTTGAGGTTTGCAATTATATTGAAATTGTATACTACCTAAAAACGGTACCAAAGATGCCATGTTTTTGTCCCTCTTCACCTATCTACAGAATACTCAGCACGTCAGTTGAAAAAAAACAGCCGATCACATTGGTCGGCTGCCTTTTTGTTGTTATTGAGCTGTTTCCCGTGAGGCGTAACATGATTAATCTTTTGACCTACCATGCAAACATTTTAGAATCGAACCCGCACACTCTTCAGATGAATTTATGTATGTGTTGACAGTACAGTCGTACTGTATATCTTTTGCCATCATTCTGTTTTGCCAGTCTGATTGATCTTCAGCTCTATCTCCACGTTCAATATTTCTTTGGCGGCAAATTTCCAAAGGACAAAACACTTCAACCATATAAAAGGGGTACCCGGCAAATATGTCCTTAACTTTTTCATAATGCGGCTTTAACTCAGGTCTTTCTACCAAGATGCCATCGATAAGCACATTTTTACCATGGTCAGAAAATAGTTTGGCGGTATGATACATCATAATAATGGCATCACTTAAATATTTCCAATAATCTTCTCGAAGATAGTGATCGCCAATTGTATTCTCAAATAGATCGTTTGCAACAACATAATAAAACTCTTCCGATTTTAATTGAATAGCGTCTACAATAGATGTTTTTCCTGAACTGGTTACTCCGTTCAAAAACACGATTTTCCCTTTGCTCATCTCTAATTCCCCAATTCGTTCAATTTAATTACAGTTTAACAGTTTCAACGTATCAACAGGATTGAGAAAACAATTATAATTGAACTATGAGTAATGAAAATGAAGCAGCTGCCAACAGGCAAACTGCTCCATCTGTTTTCTTTCAACTATCGTAACTTTGAGATTCCGTTGTTCCCGTCCATATATTAAGCTATAATGAACCTCTATGATGATAGTTCAATTTTTACTTATTCTATCTTCTTACCGGAGGAGTCATGAAACTAGTTGCTTTTTTTCCTTATCGAAATGATGTAAGGAAGATCCTGATCCCTTATTTAAACCAATTGACGGAAGAACAGTGGTATGCAAAGCATCCCGATCATCCCAACACTATCGCCTGGATCGTTGAGCACATCGCGCGCAGCGAAGACGAGTGGATTAACGTGATTAGTTCTAAGGGAAAATGTCTACTTCCGCAGTCTTTGGAGCACTCGCAGCAAATTTTACAGGCCTATATCGACATTCGGAACCAAACGGAGCTGAAGCTCAATTCCATGGTTTACGATGAATATGCACCAGCCATACAGCTCCCTCGTTTTTCAGACGGTTGGGAACCGCCTTCGGCCCCGACTCTGCGATGGATTTTCCATCATGTTTTCGAGCATGAGTCGTACCATGTCGGTCAAATCGGCGTCATCGCACGTCTGAATGGATTCCCCGGTCCCCTATTCTGAACCTAAGAATCATTTTGTCTTATAGTGGTAAAGCCTGTTGCTACCCAACGTCGGACTAATCCACAGGAAAACGATGCTGAAAATGACTTTCCGACTCTCCTTCTTTAACAGTTCACTTTAGCTTATCCAGACCTTCAAGTTGCGGAAGACCCGCTTCTCAACGTTTCTAGAATAAGATGATTTATATTCAGTGGTTGTTAAAGTTAAGGAAGGTGAAAAATAGCCATGCGTAAAAAAGGCAGGAACATAACAGGTATTGTATTGGCCGTAATTTACTGTGTTGTTCTTTTTGAGATTTTAATTGATGCACCCCCTGGTGAAGCTCCAAATAATCCGCCTTGGGCATACGCAATGATTCCACTTGGAGCTGTTGCAATCACCTTTCTCTTTGATTATGTGATCAAGTTCGATTTCTTCAAAAAAAAGAAAGAGTGAATGGGATGCGATAAATGACAAAATTAAATATGGATAACACATTTTGCGGAGTTCTCCTTTGATTGTTGAACTACCCGGATCGATGATGCTTGCTATGCCGAAACACCCACTATGGTTTTTTAGCCCATGTTCTTGTGCCGCGGCAATCCTTGACATATACCGTTAAAGGACAAGGCCCCTTTCCCGCACTTGCCCCTTTTCGCCTATCACCTATCCAATGTTACCAGGACGAGAGCTCTGTTCTTTTCCACTTGTTTTCGGTAACGCAAACATATACATAATCGTCGTCCCATGCTATCTGACCCTGACTACAGGCATCTGTGGATGAAGCTGGCGTAAATTTCTCCCGGATTCGAAGCATATCCCCGTTTACATCTAACTTGGTATCGGGGTCATTCGTACCTAAACCGACATTACCGCTGCTGCGCTTTATGGTTAGCGGGGAATCAACGACGTTGCCGTCATCGTCGTAACGAACGAACTGCATATCGGCTCCGGAATTATCCCCCGGTTCTTCGGAACTATCTGCCCGAAGGGCCCATCTCGTTATCGTCTCATTTTCCTTGCCGGCTACACTGAACTGGATATCCCGGTTAGTCCCTTTTTCCCCTGCGACTCGCAATATGCCGTTCATTACATTGAAGTTGGAAGAATGCGTACGAATCTCGCTAACGTCAGTATCGTAAGGAATTTCAAACCGGGTAAACAGTTGGTTCGGATATTCCCCCGTTGGCGACATCGTCGTCTCGAATGAGATATGCTTATGGTCGTGCTGATCAGGATTGTTAGCCTTGTCATGCGATATGATCGCCGTTTTGTTCATTCCCTTCTCGTCGAGCCACACGATTGCAGGTTTAGCCCTTTCCGCCGTCCATTGAAGCCGAATCAGATCAGACTGATGCCCTTCTTCCTCAACCCACCTCTGATCAGTAGACATATGCAGTCGGTCATTATGTGGTACGCGAATATTGTTATCGGATTGTTTGAGTTCGCTTAGGGTTATCTCCGATTCATGTTTCTGAACGGTACAGCCAATGCCCAACAAGCAGATGCCGCCTACTATCATCATAATCGTCCTAATGTACTTCAAAGCGTTTCCCTCCGTTGTCGTAAATTCGAACTTGTTACGTAATAAGACTGATCGTATTATATTCAACAGAGGTCGTATACCCATTTCATCAAACTTCCCGGAAAAATGATTCTTTTCGTCTATACAAGCAAAAGAGCACTCCGCCAGAGAGAAAGTCCTATAAATTACACGAACATAATCCCACGAGGGGATATAACCGAACATGATTGTTATGGATTCACGAATGTATGATCATCCATATTAGCTTGTTCAACGTCCACCCAATTCGTATTTAGCATCATCTCGGAAGAATCCCCATGAAATGCCTTCATGGCTTCCTGATCATCAAACAGCCGATATCTCATCCAAGCCGTCAAGTACCCCCTATGATTGCCCCCATTACCTTCAATCGCTGTATGAGCAGCACCTTTCGCCATCCCCATCATAACTGGCGTGCTTGCATGAGTATTATGTAAGGCTAATTGATTCGTTGATACCGGTGAGATTATGAAATCTCGTGTACCTCCCATAATGAGAAAAGGAACGGTAATACGTGCTGTATCGTACACATCTTCCGGATCACAATGCTTCAAATCCGGGAGAGCGATGGAAACAACCGTCTTAATCAACGATCCACTTTTATAGTTGGTATGTGCATTAATGACACCTGTAGCCCCTTGAGAATGCCCAGCTGCACCAATATGTTCCATTTGTATTTTTTGATAAAACAAGCTGTTTGCTTGTTCGTTTTCATTTTTCAAATAATCAATAGCCTCCACAATTTCTTTGCCTGTTCCTGTTGTCTTGCTGTACGAATCTATTACTATGAATCCCCAGCTAGCCAGATGAGTCAAGAGCTCATCATAACGATCTGGCGTGGCAGCTGTTCCATTCCCCCATGAAATAATAGGATAGGATTCGTCTTCTTGAAATGCCGGGTAGTATATTCTAAATAAAGCCTCCCCGCTCATTCTCTTAACTTCTTCTACCTTTACATGATAGCTTCCTTTCTGCGCATACCGCTGCTCAATGCTACCATCCGCAAGTTCTGGTATATTTGAATGAATGATAATTTGCATGAAAATTGTTATTGGAACTGCAACGATCAGGACTAAAGCGGACAACCATAAAATCCACTTGCGTTTTTTCAGAACCGACATATACGTGACCTCACGATAGACTACCGATTTCTCTATCGTCTTCTCAGTTAAAGTATGAAACTGAATGGATATACGTTAAACTTTGGAATGTTTCATTTCAGCTCTATGCTTTCTAAAATCTTTGGGTGTTCTTTCGTGGTACTTTTTAAAAGACTGAATAAAATGATTGACATGATTGAAGCCTACCCTGCGGGCGATCTCGGTTATGGTGTCGTCCGTTGATATTAATAATTCGCTGCTTTTCTTTATCCGGTACTTGATCAGATACTCGTAGGGGGTCATATGAACCGTTTTTTTAAAACATCGGGTGCACTCCGAGATGCTCAGATGCGCAACATCGGCAATTTCTTGCAGCGTTACAGGAAACGAGTAGTTTTGATGTATGAAGCTAAGCATGAATTGCAGTCTCTCCTGTTGCCGCTTCACGTGTTTTGGTGCTTCCACGGGAGAGACCGACATATTGGAGATCAAGATGTACCATAGCTGTACGGTTTGAATCGAAATCTCATATTCCCATCCCCAGCTTTTTTTAATATTAAACTTCTTTCTCATTTCCCAGAGCAGGTCCAATACCTGCTTCTCCCACTCCGCGTCTCCTGTGATCACAAGCGAAACGAAAGAAGAATGGGTAAAAGGGAGCACATAATTTTTTTCCATGGCACTGTCCGCGTGGAAGGCGAGCAGTTTCTCAGGAAAATTGAAACTCACATATTGACCGTCATGCGTTAGCTGCGTCGCCACATGAAGAACTCCCTTGTTGATCAGAATCGCCTGGCCGGTTTCCAGCTCATGATCCATCCCATTTACTTGAATACTCAGTTTTCCTTTCGTCACCAACGTGATCTGCAGATCTTCGTGCCAATGCAGATCGTTGAATCCTCTGCCTTCGGGAATGCTTTTATGAAGCGTATGCGTGTACATGATATAAGGAAACGAATCGTCGGGATACAATATAGTTTCATGCAGCGGCTTTGCCATTCCAACTAGCTCCTTTCTATGACGATATATCTATAGTATTGAAGGATATAATTACACAATACAATAATATACGATGATATTATTATATCATGAATTTGGCTTATCACTAGCCTGTGCACAGACGATCGGATAGGCCCTCTTGGAGGGTAATCATTGAAAAGATATAAATTAACGTTACAGCTTCAACCGTATATCCTGCTTTTTATCGCCATTCTGTCGGTATCCGTATCTTCGATCATGATCAAATCATCGGACACGCCAACCGCTGTAGCCGGTATGTACAGACTTTATCTATCGGCACTCATCATACTTCCGTTTGTCCCCTGGAAAACGCTCCGCTCCTCGAAACTGGACTCGAAGGATTGGAGAACCGTTTTTTTGGCCGGCCTGCTTCTGGGATTGCATTTCCTGTTTTGGATGGAGTCGTTGGTATATACCTCCGTGGCGAGTTCCATGGTTATCCTGGCGCTACAGCCCTTGTTTGTGATGATCGGTTCGTACTATATGTTTAGGGAACGAGCGAGTGTGTTGACCGTTCTCTGCTTGGTTGCCGCCTTGTTTGGCTCGCTTATTATCGCTTGGGGAGATATTGGAGTTTCAAGAGAGGCATTGATCGGGGACGGTTTGTCACTGATAGGAACCATACTGGTGTCGGCTTATATGCTGGTCGGACAGAAAGTGAGCCACAAAATCAATGCGAATCTATATAGTGCTGTCGTCTTCTTTACTGGGGGGAGTGTCCTGCTCGTCTACAGTTTGTGGAATCACCATTCTTTGACCCATTACAACGCTTCGGATTGGACATACTTCCTTCTGCTTGCGATCATTCCCACGATCTTTGGCCAATATGTTTTCAACGTGCTGCTCAAGTCCATTGGTGCAACAACGGTTTCCGTAGGCATTATCGGCGAACCCGTTTTGGCCATTATGCTGGCTTATCTGTTGTTGGGAGAAACGATCTCCGCATTTCAATTTGTAGGTGGAATGATTACGCTGCTGGGCATGCTGACATATTTTTGGCTGCAAACCTTAAGATATTCAGCTCACAAAAATCTTTCGCATTGATCAGTGATGCAGTATTAGTACATCGGTAGAATGTAACTAGCCAGCATCCTCCATATGGAATAGGATACATTGCATCCCTTACGATTGCATGAGGTATAACATTATTAAGCTGCTCATTAGCTTAAACACAAACAGCCGATCCACGTGGATCGGCTGTTTTTAAACCCTTCTTTAAAAATATCATGCAGCGACATCATAATTCTTCTGGCGCTTATCCTGCTCTCGACCGTATTATGGCGCAATAATTTGTCTACCCACGTTCACATCATCTACCTTCCATTGGTTATCAACCAATTTATAGAATACAAAACGATCAACAAGCTCAAGATTGATAGGTCCGCTTTCAAAGTAAGCCGATTGGTGCATTCTCGCCGCTGTGGTACTACTATAAGTAATATCGGCCTTTTTTGTTAGTATAGCGTTATTTTTAATGCCATTACTGTGAATAATCTTGTTAATAAATGAGTCCGTGAAATAAGGTCTGAAATGTGTTCGGATTTGGGAATAGCTTGAGAGATCGGTGGCTTCATTTATCTTTTCATTCAGTACGTTTATTCTTTCTTGACTCATTCTCCAAGGCTTCTGCGGCTCTGTATGGATAAAGACCTGTTGCAGACCGATCGTAATGGTTGTTTTTCGCTCTTGTTTGGACCACAGCGCCGTTCCGCCAAAAGCTTCAGCAAAAACACGTGCGGGCACATAAGTCGTTCCATGATCGATTTTTGCTGGCACATCAAGGCTGAAAGCAGCGTTATTTAATAAAGCTGTGCGAGAGTTCACACGCAGCAATAGCTCTCGTTTGCCGCGAATAATCGTAATGCTTTTTTTTGCCTGGTTCCAAGTTACTTCTGAATTGAATTTCTCTGAAACAGCGCGTAATGGAATCAGCATTCGTCCATTTTCGATTATTCCATTGTCAACCGTGTTCGATAAATTATCGGCGAAGCTTATCGCAGGATTACCGATTAGTAAGGTACACACTAAAGAAAATGTTAGTGCGAGTATTGTTTTTTTCATGGATGACTCCTCCCACGGTTCGATTAAATCCTTGACCTTAACTCAATCCTTGTTATTTTAAAACAAACCCCTCCAGCAATTTACGCCGGAGGGCTCAGGCAGTACGTAATGAAGCTATTTTCGCTCAAATATGATTACCGTTTTGGGATTCGCCACGTATTCAACGGGAGAGCCTAACAGCTCGGACACGAAGCGTACGGGGATAAACGAACTATTCTTCTTCAACAGTAACGGCGCATCAAATGAAACGGTTTTTCCATTCACGTTTGCTTTCTTCTCATTCACTTTCCAACGGATCGTCGTGTTGTCTTTGCTGATCGTTACCTCTTGTTTGCTTTGGTTCCACCCTACCTTCGAACCCAATCGCTCGGATACAAATCGAATCGGGACATATGTGCGGCTCGATGCAATAAACGGGGCTTCGCTTAACTTAAAGGAACTCTCTCCTAAGTAAGCAGTTCTGCTCCCGATCACTAATCGCTGGGCTTTCAGTTGGCGGGATCCATCCCCACCGAGCTTATTGAGAAGTTGATACGTTTTGGTCGTACTTCTTAAATCCAAATAGTTACCGCTTAAATCCAACGCGTATCTAATTGCTCCCGTGTCAAAATGAGGAGGATCGAACGTATGATTTCGAATGGGATCCAAATTCCACACACGGTTATCCGCTAGATGTAAATAATGAAGTTCGCTTAAGGATTTCAAAGGCTCAAGATTGTAAACCAAATTAGAGTTTAGATTCAAGGAAGACAGGTTAGACATTTTTTTCAGTGGATCTAGTTTCTTGATCTTATTGTTTTCCGCGGAAAGAGCCCTCATTAGCGTCATCCCTTCAAGCGCACGGAGATCCGAAATTCGATTGCTTCCGATGTTTAGGCTCATTAAACTTTTGGATAGAGGCTTAAGTGGACTCAGGTCCGAGAATCGATTGCTCGCTATTTCCAAATTCTTTAGCTTGGTTAATCTGCTCAAGGGCTGAATATTCGCGATCTGGTTCCCGTTCAGTTGTAACCATGTTAATTCTGTGGCCGACGATAATGCCGTTATATTCGAGATTTGATTATCGTTCGCTTCGAATGTATGCAGACGCCCAAGCTGCTTGATCACATCAATCGACGAAATTTGGTTCCGGTTTACGATCAACATTTCCAAATCCGTCACGGCGGACAAATCCTGAATTGAAGCGATCTGATTGTCCGCAATATCAAGTTCGCGAATCTTAATCAATGGCTTGAGAGGCGTAATATCGTCAATTTCATTATTGGACAAGTCAAGATATTTCACATTGGAAGCATATTGCAAGCCTTGAATGCTTTTAATTCCTCGTCTTGAAAGATCAAGTAATGTTAATGATTCCATATCTTTCTGTGTAACAGTCGCATTTTCATCCTTTTTTAAAATCTGCTTTATTGCTTGCTCCAACTGTTCGTCCTGAAAACTTACATCCAGGGAAGCCTGCTCCATAGATGCCTGGCCCGGTAAGCTGAATATCATTACCAAAACGAATACGAGCCCTGATAAAACCTTATTCATTTCCTTTCTATCCCCTCTTCTACTGGTGTCTTATGGTAATGACGCTTATAACCGATAAAAGTTGCAGTACATTTTTTTCCATTGTGCCATCAAGACGAGTACAAAAAAAGGCCAACCAGTAGACTCTGGCTAACCTTTCCATAAATCCTCCAGCCTTACACGATTCTTTATTTAGTGCTCATACGCTCGAGCATATTTCTCATGGTAGTCGAACATCTCGTCCAACTCGGCTTCCTCGAGTCATTCACTTCCCATGGGGGCGCCAGGACCGATTCAATAGCAAAAGCCATGGGTCACAGCGTGAAAAATAATGCTGCGCCCATGGCTTTTTATTAGGAATCATAAGATACCGTGCATCATGGCGCGACAGAATATGTCATGGAATTCACTGCCGTTACCGGATGCCCGGTATTTACGGCGTCGGCGGCAAAACGACGGCTCCATTCGCCTTGCCGTCCATGCCAAGAACTTCGATTTCATCAAGGAAGACCCAGACGTTGACCGGGAATTCGATCTTGACGTAGCGGGCGAACACTTTATCGGCTCCCGCTTTCCCCGGCACGCCGTCTGCTGAGCCGCTCCATCTCACGAATTCGGCAGAGGCAGCATCATGAGCCGATGGCGGAGAAACGGTTGCCAGCGAGCTCCAGGTTTGGCCGTTCGTTGAAACGGAAAAAGCGACGTTCTGAGGGAAATAGATCCCAGGTCCTTGATCCTGAAGAAAATGGGCTCTGATTGATCCGATCGATTTGTTGCGGCCCAAATCCAATGTGATGGTGCGGCTTCGTTCTTCAGGGTAGGCGCTTCCCGCATGGCCCTGCCACTGCTCGTTGCTGAAATCCGTTCCGCCGAATAGGCCGTTCGTCAGTTCATTCCCGGAATCGGGATAGTTGCTGTTAGGCGGTCGCGAAATGGCATAGCTTAGACCTTGAGCCAGATTGCTGAGGCCCCAGTCGTCAGACCAAGTTTCCATGAGAACTTGGGCATAGGTATCAAGCACCGTTGCTGCCGGTGCCGAAATCAACCCTTGTGCTTGCACGGCCGGGTCGTGAATGTGTACGAGGAAATCCTGCATATACGTTACGGCATCCTTCGGCTTGTTTTGCTCCAGAAGCAGCTTGATGATCTGCAAACGATACAACAACTCATTGCCAAAAGCCGAATTGATTTCGTTCGACGCGACATAACTGCGTACAAGCTCCTCCATTGTCTCCGGTGTCGGGCTGTTGTCAATCGTGTACGTTCCGTTCAAGAACTGGTACAGCCAGTCATACATCAAACGCAAGCTTGGGTCTTTGCTTACCCCTAAGTTGTAAACGGCATTATTGCCTTGGTAATAAGCTCTAAAACCATTTTGCATCAAGCCGGTTTCAACGCCGCTGTTCAAGTATTCGACATAGCGGTGGCGGAATACGTCGTCCGTCAGCATCCGATCATCGAACTCCAGCTCATTCGACATCCCATATTGCTTGGCCAGGTTCGAGGCATCTTCCAAACGGTCGGAATCCGTTCCGCCGAAGAAATAGTTAGGCTGAAGCGCCACGGCGTCAAACCCTACTTCTTTCCACATAAAGCTTTTATAAGCCAATGAGTGAGGGATCCAGAAAAATTTCAAGTTCATGTCATGGACTTTGCTGCTTACAGCTTTGATCAAATCCGGACCTGTATCGCTTGTGCTAATTTGTTCTTCCAGCCAGTACATCCCGACAAGCTCCAGATGGGAATAGTTCGCCTCCTGCCACCTCTGGCGAACCTGATCCAGCCACCACTGCATCGCTTTTATCCGGTTTTCGAGCGCTTTCTCTTTGCCGACAACCGAGTCGTTAAAGCTTTCGGATACCCCGTCACCGTCAACGTCGCCAAAGTCGTTTACGTATTCCCCCGGGTTCGGAATCATGAGCACAACCTTCATTTTATGATCAGGCTGGTCCAGCTTGGCTCCGACTTCCACTGTTGCCTCATTCAACTGCTGCATATCCCCTGCGGGTGCGAAGGTTTTATCCAAATACCAGTTCCAGTCCTCCAGGATCGTTTGTCCGACACCGAAGTCACGGCCGGCAGGCGAAGCCAGTCCGAGATATAATATACCGTCAAAAAGCCAGTCGACAGGCTCGCCATCTTGATTTACATAACTGATGTTCGGGATGATCCGTTCCTTGTTCCAATCGCCCAACCCATCTGCATATTGCCCGTTATACAGCAGATTCAGGTTCCGGATACCGGCTGTAGCTTCTCCCGGCTCCAAAAAACGAGGCTGTTCGGCAGGAACCTTTACCGCCCCCTGAGCCTTGCCATCCGTACCTATAATTTCGATTTCGTCAATGTATTCCCATTGCGAAGGATGCATCGTAAAGGTTACTTTAACATAACGCGCATAAGCCAGCTTGCCGTCCGTATTCCCGCCTTTGATTCCATCCCGGCTGCCGTCCCATTCAAAGTTCTCCTGCCTTGGCGGTCCTTCCCCCCAGAGCAGCTGAGTGGCGTTATGTGACAGCAGGCCCCAATGTTCTTTATCATCGGAGACATACATCGATACGGTCAAAGGTACGAGGATCGAGTTGGTAGGATAATCTTGGAAGAAGTGAGCGGTAATCTTTCCGATTGACTTTTCCTCACCGAGATCAAAGACGACTTCCCGCGTTTTTCCACGCAGATGCCCTACCCATGCCGGGTCATTCATATCCAACGTGCCGTATTTTCCATCCGTAAGTTTGTAACCGTTGTCAGGATGCGACGCTTCTGGCTCCTCGGACCATTCATATGGGAGACCGGCCGCAAGATTGCGGAATTGCGTCTCCTCCATTGCCGGAACAGGCGATTTTGCCTGCACCGCAGAAATCGAGGAAATCAGCAATACTACTGTCAGCAGGACGGATCCCCATTTCTTGTTCAACGTCATTAGGTCAGCTCCTTTTTAATCTCAAGTGTAGAAATGCCTGAATTCTTTACCCGCTTAGTGATGAATACCTAAATGGATCCCCCCTTTCACGAAATTCGGCAAACGCCCTGATTGGAATCGCTTTCAAAAATAAAAAATTCTCATTCCTCATTCCCTTCTTTGCTCGCGAAATGTCTTAGAAGATCAGTCCGAAGGTGAACCATTAGCCGGCAGATCATCATCTGCAGCGGCTATGGCGCCGTCCACCCTCGCGGCTTCATTCAACTCATACGGCGAATTTGCGGTCGAATTAATTCAAGTTCCACAGTTGTGTACAATTAAACACCCGCTTCTTCCTTCTGATACATCTCGGTCAGCTTGATGCTTCTGCCCTGCTGCAAACGGGATCGTTCGGAAGCGAAAGCAATCAAATGGCTTTGCAAGGAAGCGGTAGCCGATGTAAGGCCTTGAGACGGGTTGCGGTCGAACTTATGTACATTTTTAAGGAAGGAGCTCACCATGCGCTCATCGCCTCCGCCGTGGCCGTCGCCCTGCACGCTGCATTTAATTTCAATCTCTTCGCCCGTCGCATAACGGTACAGCGTAAAAGAACCCTTATCCATGTCGCCCATGATCTCTCCCTGCGTACCCATAATCTGCACACGGCGAGTACCGCTTTGGGTTAATCCCGACATAATGAAATTAGCATTAGCGCCGCTGGCAAATTCCATATTGACGACCTGATGGTCGACGACATTATTATCGCAGCGATAGACGCAGCGGCCGAACGGTCCTTCCTTGAGCGCCCGGATAATGCCTTCCTGTGATAAATCGTGCGTCATATAGCGCGCCCAATGATCGGCAGGTTGCTCCAAGTACATTTTAATCGCTGAAAAAGCACATTCCCTCTCGGCTTCGCAACCATCGATGCAGCGGTCCGTAGCACCCTCCGGCGCGTTCTCGGCTTTAAAATGAAGCAATGAGCCAAAGGAGCTGACCGCAGTGCACGGTTCATCCATCAGCCAGGAGATGAGGTCCAGGTCATGGCAGGACTTGGCCAAAATCATCGGGCTTGTTTCCTCGGAATTGCGCCAATTGCCGCGTACGTAGCTATGAACCATATGGTGATAGCCTACGTTTTCGGTTAACTGAATGGTGCCGATCGCGCCCAATTCCCCATCCTCGATGCATTTCTTGATGCCCGACCAGAACGGGGAATAGCGAAGCACATGCGTGACCACCAGCAAACGCTTATGCTTAAGAGAAGCTTGCTCCAATTCTATACATTCCTGCACATTCGGTGACATGGGCTTCTCCAGCATGACATGGTAGCCAAGCTCCATCGCTTTCATTGCTGGTATATAGTGCATCCGATCAAGCGTGCAGATGATCATCACGTCGGCTATTTTCCCCTGCTCATATGCTTTGTCCCACGAATTGTAAACGTGTTCTTCAGCAATCTGATGAATCTCTGCAAAACGTTGTCTGCGTTCATCATCAGGCTCGGCTACCGCAACAAACTTCAGTTCATTCGGAAATTTCTCCGCATACGGTCCATAGATGTATCTTCCTCTACTGCCTGCGCCTAATAGTACTGCTGTTAATGTTCTCAATGCTGTTCCCCCTTGCATATCCAATTGCATCATAACTTCATTGTAAGGGGTGACTCCGCGCATCAAAATAGATCATTGCTTACATTCCATATACATTTATTGACCTTGGTGCATGGTTTCGTTGCGAGCCGTTCGAAAATCCTGCGGCGTCATATCATTTTGCTTCTTAAAAAAGCGGATAAAGGCAAGCGCTGAATTGTAGCCGAGTTTGGCGGCAATTTCATTGACCTTCATGGATGTATTGAGCAGCATATCTTTTGCTATGACATTGCGGTAATCATTTACGTATTTAGAGAGACCGATTCCCGTTATCTGTTTGTATAGCCTTGAGAGATAGGATGGATTCAAGCTGACATAATCCCCGATCGCGGTTAGGGATATATCATCCGCAATATGCTCCTCTATATAACGATGCACCTTATTGACGACCTCCGCCGGCAGCTCTGTCCCTCGAAGCGCATTCCATTCAAAAAAGCAGTCCGCAATTTGCCAATAGTATGGAATGAGCTCCGTCCATGAAGCGGTCTCCTCCTGGCGGAACAGTTTATCCAAGTTAATCTGGGTATTCATATAGTCTCGCATATCTTTATTTTTGTGCAAATGCGCCAGAAATACCGCAGATAGGAAATGGTACAACTCAACCTTGCGCTCATATGGAGTATCCGGATCGTTCCAGATGTCTGTCAATTCGACGAATTGATGATTAAACTGCTCGCGGTGATTATTTTCAAGACAGCTCATCAGCAGCTGTACGCGAGCGTGAAAAAAGCTGTCATGATAGCTTTTCGCCTTCTCTTTTTCTTCGGACTTCTGAAGATCTTGATCGGTCATGATGACCTCATGGAACAAACCATGGCCTTGCATAAGCCCGTATTTCATCGCATGAAAACGATCCGACAGCCGATTCCATGGGACAGCCTCGCTGCCAATAAGAAAAGATACGGAGAGGCTCAGCAGCTTTTTGCTGGTCGCCTGGATCGTCTCCAAATTGCCGCTCACATAGCGGTATGCCCGGGTCCATTCCATCGTACCGGTATCCGCCGTTATCTCCGGACCGGCTTTAGGCTGAAAGATCCATACCATTTTGTTCATATCAAATACGACGGAGAAGCAGCGCACATGGGCGGATAAATACTCATCGCCGATATTTTGAAGTGCGTAAGCGAGCAAAGCCTTGTCCGGTGCCGTGAACATTTCCTTCCAGGCATCGATCCTGCCAATCAGTAAATAGACAGGGAGCGATGCGTCGAGCGGAATGTCCATTTCCGCAAAAGCGTCCCGAAGCTGCTGCCCCGTCATCGTCTTGCCTTGAAATAAGCCCCAGATATATTCCTTCTGCAAGGAAGGCATCGCTATTCTCATTTTGGACTGGGCCCGCAAGATCATTTGAGCCTGACCCTGTTCCTCTTCGATTTCCTCTATCGCCCGTTCAACGGTATGAATGATCTTCTCGTCGCTTTCCACTTTCAGCAAATAATCAAAGGCACCAAATGTAAGGGCGTTCTTCGCATAGTGAAAATCATTGAACCCTGTCAATAAAATAACTTTGCACGCCGGCCACTGCGATTTTATTTCCTGAAGCAGCTCAATGCCCTCTATGCCGGACATCTTAATGTCCGAAATCACAATATCCATCCGGTGATGGGACAGCACCGCAAGCGCTTCTTCGCCGGAATAGGCCTTCATGACTTCAAGCTCCAAACGCTCCGTCTTCTCGAACAACTCCAGAAGACCATCTACAATAATCGGCAAATCATCCACGATTAAAAGCCTGTACATGGCGATTCCTCCTTAGCTCATGCTCAGTTTAATAATAGCTTGAAGCCCGCCAAGCTCAGAGCGTGATACGGTAATCCCATACTCTTCTCCATAACGAAGCTGAATTCTGCGATGAACATTAAGCAGGCCGGTTGTCTCCTCCATCTGGTTCGTTGAATAACGCAGCTTCTTGCCAAGCGCTTCGATTTCCTCATCCGTAATGAACTCGCCGTTATCTTCTACGTAAATGTAAAAAGCATCATTTCGCAGCTTGCTGTGCACCCATAGCTCGCCCGTGCCGCGCATATTGCCAAGGGCGTACTTATAAGCATTTTCAATAATAGGCTGCAAAATCAATCGGGGAACTTCAATCGGCTGGGCTTCGACTTCAAACAGCACTTCGATTCGTTCCCCGTAACAGATCGACTGCATCTCTACATAAGTGCGGGAATGCTCAAGCTCCATCTCCAGCAGAATGTCGTCATCATGATGGCGAGTAATGAACTGAAAATATTGCCCTATGTACAAACAGAACTGGTAGGCTTTTTCCTTCTGGGTATCGGATTTAATCAAGCGGCAAAGCACGAAAAAGCAATTATATAAAAAATGAGGATTGATTTGCGATTGCAATCGCTTCAGCTCCGAACGCTGATTGCGAATCTGCTGCTCATAATTTTCCTCAATCAGTGTTTTCAAAGATTTCACGGTATCGTTAAAAGCCTGGTATAAATAGCCGAACTCATCCTGCCTGCGGTCGATCAAGATCGGCTCCAGCTCGTTTTGCTGCATGCGGCGGAAGGAACGCACCAGCTTTAACAACGGACGGTATATTAATCGGATGATAAAATAGGTAAAAAATAAAAAAATACAAACAGCAAGCGCGCAAGCCCACCAAAACAATGCCCTATATACCTGCAATGAACCGAGAATCATCTCTTCCGGTATGCTCGTTACCATGTATGAATTCCATAGGCTGGAATACTTGAATACGGTTAGATATCGCTTGTTTTTATAATGGATCGTATCATAGCCTTCATCCATTTTCGCCGCCTGCTTTTCAAAAGCCAGCTCCTTCATCAGATCATGAAATTCAAGGTCGGAACCGCTATTGATTTCCCAGCCGCGCTCCAGATTAAACAATACGGTCTGACCACCCCTGCTGTTGCCGATTTGCGTTAAGGTCTCTTTAATTTTGCCGGTTGAGAGCTCTACGCCCACCACATAGAGCGGGTCCTTTTTGCCTGCAGGGTACTGCATCGTAATAAACAGCCGGTCCTGCCAATAAATAAAGGGCTCCGTATAAAGCTTCTTGTCTGGCTGCATCGCTTCATATTCTTCTGCATCCAGCTTGGTTTCAAAGCTGTTGCTCAGCACCGTGCGCTCGATATGCGGAATGTACGCCTTCGCCTCGCGAATGAACGGACTGGAATTTTTCATTAAATCCAGGCGGTGCTGAATATCCAGTATTTTATACGACCGCTCGTAGGAGTTCATCTGCTCGCCTGTCGCCGCCACTTCCATCAAATCCCTGTCCATAACGTAGTTAGGCAGATATCGGCTGATCCGGTCTGCTTCCTGATCCAGGGAGTCTAAATAAAACCTTGTCGTATTCAAAATCGAATCGGATATTTCACTGCGGATATGATCGGCCCCTTGCTCATTCATCATCCAGGTTATCGCCATAAGCGGCAGTAAGGCCGCCAAAAAGGCAGCCATTATTTTTTTGAATATAGAGGAATCCTGTAAAAAGAATATACTTTTCATCGTCTGTTCTCCTGTGCCCGAGATCTACGACCTTCTTTGTCTATTCTTTTACGCTTCCCATTACAATGCCCTTGATGAAAAACCGCTGCAAGAATGGATAGACAATAAGAATCGGGAAAGCCGCTACGAAGATTTGTGCCGCCCTGCTTGTACGGTCAGACAGCTGGAGCATGAGTTCCACATTTTCTGATTTAAGAAATCGGAAATCCATCTTAATAATAACGGTTTGCAAGAAAGTTTGCAGCGGATAATTTTCCGGGTGATTCATATAAAGCATGCCGTCGAACCAGCTATTCCAATGCCCTACCATCGTAAAAAGCCCCGTTGTTGCCAGTGCGGGCAACGATAGCGGAACATATATTTTCCAAAGCGTTGCAAAATGCCCGGCTCCGTCAATCCGTGAAGCATCCTCAAGCTCCCTGGGCAGATTGCGGTAAAAGTTCAATAGCAGGATGACGTTGAACACGTTAATTGCCATAGGTAGCACCAACGCTCCGAGAGTATCAATAAGTCCCAAGCTTTTAATTGTCAAATAGGTAGGAATGAGTCCGCCGTTGAACAAAATCGTGAAAACAAATATCCATGCATAGACGGTTCTTAGACGAAACGTATTGCGATCCTTGGATAAAGGATAAGCTGTAATAATCGTTAACAACATACTTAATACCGTCCCGACAACAACCCGTTGAATCGAAATGCCAAAGGCTCTTACATACTCAGGCTTGCCGAACACGTTATCATAAGCCGCCGTTGTAAACTCTACAGGCCACAGCGCAACCTTGCCGGCTGCCGCCGCCGAACCCGAGCTAAACGAAATCGCCAAAATATGAAGGATCGGCATTAAGCATAAAAAAGATATAAACGCTAGAAAGACTAGGTTGCAAACTAGAAAAGCCCTTCTTCCGAATGACGGTTTAATAACCACGGTCAGTCTCCTTTCTGAATCACCGACTTTTCATCTATTAGAAAATACGGTAATTCGCTAGTCGGTATGCGAGTACGTAGGATACGGAAATGAAAATAAAGGATACGACGGATTTCAATAAGCCGACAGCTGTGGCAAATCCGAACTGGGCTTGCTGGATCCCCATACGGTAGACAAAAGTATCAATGATATCGGCACTTTCATAAACCGGTGCGCTGTACAGGTTAAAGATTTGATCAAATCCCGCATTCAGCACATTGCCGATATTAAGCGTCAGCATAAGAACGATGATCGGCATCATGCCCGGCAGCGTCACGTGAAGCGTTTGTTTCCAGCGGCCCGCACCATCGATTTGAGCGGCTTCATACAGCGTAGGATTAATTCCTGTCAGTGCGGCCAAATAAACAATGGTACCAAATCCAAATTCTTTCCATACATCGGAGATGACCATGACATAAGGGAACCAGTTATTATCGCCAAGAAAGAAAATCGGCTTCATGCCGAACCATCCAAGCAGCTGGTTCAATATGCCGGAGGAAGGAGACAAAATATCGACCAAAATCCCGCTCAGCAGCACCCAGGATAGAAAATGGGGCAGATAGACCAGGGTTTGGAACGTTCTTTTCATCCATTCTCTACGCAATTCATTAAGCAAAATTGCTATCGTGATTGGCACGAACAAACCGGCAACGATTTTCATTACAGCAATGTATACCGTATTAAAGAAGATGCGGCCGATATCCGGATAATCCATTAACAGCTGGAAGTTCCTCCATCCGATAAACGGGGAGCCGAACAACCCTTTATTCGGCACATATTTTTGAAAAGCCATCATGATTCCTGTCATAGGAATGTAACTAAAAATAACAATCATAGCTAAACCCGGCAGCAGCATCAAATGAAGCGGCCATTCCTTCTTCCACATGCGCGTCAGACTATTCATATCTTCACCTCGCTGATTCACTTATCATGCTGTGCATGCCTTGCTCAAGAACCTGATTGTTCTTGAAAAAAGGAGGGATTGCATAGATTCAATCCCTCCTTTGCGCTACAGATCCTATTTCATCGATTGATACCACTCGTTAACTTCTTTCGTGATTTCATCGCCGCCAAGCTTCTTCCACTCTTCAACGAATGTATCGAATTCGTCTACGGATACTTGGTTCATTATGATTTTGATGAATATTTCATCACGTTTCTTCGTTAAAATTTCTTGACGGTCTGCCATCGTCGGCGTAGGTGCGCCGTAGAATTTGTTTTGCAGGTATTCTTTGTTTTGCTGGATTTTTGGGTTATGCGATACCGCTCCGTTCGGCCCCGAAATCAGCACTTCCCACCACATATTGATATCGCTACCATCGATAAATTTCATCGCACGTTCATAACGACCCTTCTGGTCTGCAGTTTGAAGAATGCTAGGATCTTTCGTTTCGATCGCTTTCGGCAGAATTTCGCCGTTGTTATCCATCTGTTTGCCTACGCGAAGCGGGTTCAGCAGCCAGTAGTTGTTGCCTTTTTCTTGTTTGTCTTTACCATACAGATAGATTTTTTGTTCATCTGTCGGATTCATCGTATTATCAACGACGATCCATTGGTTCAGCAATTTGATAACGCCTTCAGGATGCTTGGCTTGTTTAGAGATCACATAGTACTCGTCAACACCAAGACCAATTTGATTCAATGTAGGCTTGTTGTCTACGGAAGGGATAGGGAACACTCCCCATTCTTGAACAACCTTCCCGTCTTTCACAGCGCCCTGCACAAGCTGCGCCGGTGTCCAGGAAGCACCAAATACCATGCCGATGCTGCCGTCGTAGATGAGCTCAGCGGCTTTTTCCGTATCTTTAACCGCAAACTCAGGATCGATCAACCCTTTTTTGAACATGTCTTGCAGCGCTGCAAGCGCCTGCTTCATCTCGGGCTGGATATCACTGTTCATCAAACCGCCGTTCCCATCTTCCATCCAAATGTTTTCATAAGCGTGATAGCCGTTCAAGAACGCTCTCAGACCGGTAACGCCTGTCTCGATACTAAATGGGTTTTTGCTGACCGCAATACCGTAAGCTTGTTTTGTGCCGCCAGGATTCTTGGTTTTGAACGCTTCGGCAATTTCAATGAAATCATCCATTGTTTTAGGCTCAGGCAAGCCAAGTTCTTTCAGCCAGTCGGTACGAACGAACAAGTATTGATAGTTGAACGGGTTGTATGAGCTTGGAATCCCCATCATTTTCCCGTCGATCATCGCAGTTTTCATCTGCATGCCGCCGTCCATGGTCAGAAACTTTTTCGTCTCTTCCGTAGCATGCTGATCATAAATCTCTGTCAAATCCATAATCATATCCGCTTCCGTCAGCTCCTTAAGCTGTGCAGCGTTTACAAGCAAGAAATCGGGAAGATCGTTGGATGCGATCGCAATTTTTACTCTCTCTTTGAATTGGCTGATGTCTGCAATCCACTTGTTTGTAATTTTGACACCGATATCTTGTTCATAAACGTCATAAACTGAGTTTTTGTCGAAGTCTTCACCTTCGTCGAATTTCAAGTAAGGATCGCTTGGCGAAACCGTTGAAACCTCAATGATATCATTGCTGTTTCCTGTGCCTGTTGTTTCAATTGGTTCCTTGGAATTTACAGGTGGTTGGTTTGGCTCAGACGACGTTTTGAATCCGCAGCCTGTAATCGCCAATGCAAGCGTCAAGGAGATCATTGCAAGTGCCTTTTTGCTCTTCAAATTTTACCCCTCCGGTACATTTCGTTTAGTTTTCTGCAAATTGTATTGCAGTCTTTCATAATTCCAGTATAGAAAGAAGCCCCCCGCTGTTCTATATACTAGTCTTTACTTTCGTATACACCTCTTGACACCAGGCAAAAAGCAAATAATTATCGTGATTCACTTATACATCGGCAGCATTTACTTTTCATTTAGAAATACCTCAAAATGTATGTATGAAAGTAAATAACAGTATCTGGTTGAAGTCATCCCTTGTCTATATACTTAGCATATAAATTCATGATTGTCTGGAGGCGTTGGACATAATGAGACTTCATATTGCCTATGACCATCCCATTGCTATCAATGCTTTCGAATGGACCCCTGCCACTTATCGGCAGCCGCCTCATGTGCACGCAAGCCTGGAGATCGGTCTCTGTTTAACAGGCAAAGGCTATTTTTTCTTTGGCAACAAACAATATGCAGCAAAACCTGGCGACTTATTTCTGGTCAACAATGATGAACGGCATATTGCCCAATCTGCCCCCGATGACCCGAGCCGCTATCTTTTTATTAATTTTGATCCCGCTCTGCTGCTAGCGGAGGAGCCCGGTCTTCTGCTGCCATTCTCCTATCGCTCCACTCATTTTTGCAATCATATTATGGGCGGCTCGCCGCTCGCCAAACAGCTTACGCCTTGGGTGCTGGCTATAGCGGAAGAACTGCGGGAAAAGTCCCCCGGTTATTTGGCAATGGCCAAAAGCGCGCTCATTCAGCTGTGCGGCCGTCTTCTTCGACATTACAACGGTTTGCTGACCGATGATGAGCGTCATCATATGCTACATTCCGTTCGCCAGGCGCAATCGCTTGCCGCTTTGGTCGAGCATCGTTACCACGAGCCGGTTAGCTTAGGGGAATTGGCTGATGAACTTGGTTTAAGCGTCTCGCGCGTGAGCCGGGCGTTTCTGGAAACGACCGGTTATCGTTTCTCGGAATATGTTTCCTTGCTGCGTATCCAGGCTGCCAAGAGGGAATTGGCAGGAACAGACAAAGCTGTAGCCGATATTGCTTTCGAATGCGGCTTTCAAAGCTTGCCGACCTTTTACCGTGTTTTTAAAGAGATTGTCGGCCTGTCTCCGATCCGTTATCGGCAATCAATAGGGATTACGGAATGAGCAAAAAATGAGAATAACGCTTTCATGATTTGAGAAGCCATTGCCGGCATGGCTGGTTATAATCAAGGCATATTTTGATTATATGGATTTCAGGAGGGCAACCTTGATGACGAAATGGATTGGACTGAGGGAATTAGTTCGGGATGAAATCAAACAGCGCGGAGAAGAAGGCTGTCATGTTGAGGGGATGGCCGAGCGTCTGGAAGCAGCCGGCACAGACGAAGCAAAGTTAATGGAAGTATACCAGGCTTTAATGGCTCTTGAACCGCATGCGGATTTCAAGTATTTCGAGCCGTCGGAATTGGAGGCCATTCGCGCCGAACGTCCGGATGGACCGAGATTCCTGTCCGGAAACTGGGATGAGCTTAAATGGCAGGATAAATTTCATGGTGCGTGGCTCGGCCGTTCGGCTGGTTGTGCGCTCGGAAAACCTCTCGAAGCTCCTTCCTTCATGCAAGGCTCGGGCGGAAGACCCGGCTGGCACAATGTTAAGTTGTGGTTCGAAGGCGCAGGGCAATGGCCGATTCGCCACTATACACCGGGTGAATCAACTGCAGAAGCCGAGTACGGTATCGAGATCGCAAGGTGGAGCAGCTTGGCCAGCTGCCGGGATAACATTCGTTTTATGGAAACGGACGATGATATTCGATATACCGTTCTCGGCCTGCTCATGCTTGAGGAACGCGGGCTCGATTTCAACTCCTGGGATGTGGGCAAGCTGTGGCATCGTCATTTGTCATTCGGGCAGGTATTCACGGCTGAAGCGCAGTCCTATCTTAATTTCTCTCGCGTCACTTCACATATTAGCGGCGATCGACCAGATGACTGGGAGAAACACATCCAATGGGGCCGTTCTTATTTAAACCCCTACCGCGAATGGATCGGCGCCCAAATCCGTGTGGACGGCTATGCATACGGTGCTGCCGGCCAGCCCCAGCTTGCAGCTGAGCTTGCTTGGCGGGACGCTTCCTTCTCCCATGTGAAGAATGGTATTTATGGCGCCATGTTTTGCTCGGCTATGATTGCCGCCGCATTCGTTGAAAGTGATATGAAGCGAATTGTTGAGATCGGATTGAGTGAAATTCCGAAACACAGCCGTCTTGCAGAAGATATCGCATTAGCGGTCAACATTGCCGAGGAAACGGAAGACACAATAGATTTGGTGAGTAAAATATGGGAAGCAGTGAAGCACTATCACCCTGTTCATACCAATAATAATGCTGCATTATGCGCGGCTGCGCTCATTCATTCCGGAGGCGATTTTGAGAAAGGCATAACAACAGCCGTACTTGGTGGCTGGGACACCGATTGCAATGGCGCCACCGTCGGTTCCATTCTTGGCGCATCCCTTGGAGCGGCGGCGCTTCCTGAGAAGTGGATCTCGCCGCTAAACGATACGTTGTATGCCGATGTCAGTGGCTTCCACCCCATTGCCATCTCCGAATGCGCGCAAAGAAGCTATCGCGTATTTCGAAAATTGCAGCATTAACATGATTTAGGATGAATCGAGTATAATGCGGTATCATATTAAACTAATATGTCCGTTCACTTAAGAAGGCAGCTGATCGCTCTGACCAGCTGCCTTCTCTTTTTTATCAAATTCCTCTTGGCAAGTGTTCTGTACGTCCGATGAGTTCATTTCGATAATTCATTTTTGAAGGCTTAATGCATTTTCGTGTAGTATTTTATCTGCTTTGCTGCAGGTCGGACGCCGATACATGCATCTTACTACCCGCGTCCTGCGTGTCGCCTTTGTTTTAATGACAATTGAAAAATCGCCATCTATACTAAACCTATAGAGCGTATGGAATGGAGGAGCCGTCTATACATGAAAATTTCACTCGACATCGACCCGCGCAACGAAGAAACCACGGTTACGATTCACTGCAAAGAATTGACCCCAGCCATCCAGGAGATCCTCGAGTACCTCAATAAGAATGATATGGATTTGATCGTCGGAAAAGATGGAGAGAATCAGCACTTAATTAAGCACGAGGAAGTACACTACTTTCGTACAGAAGGCGATGTGGTCACAGCCGCCACCTCAGAAGGAATCTTTAAAATAAAAGAAAAATTATATGAGCTCGAAAACTCCCTTCCTTCCCACCGGTTTATCAGGATCTCAAAATCCGTCATTGCAAACCTGCATGCAATGAGCCATTTCGAACCATCATTTAACGGGACCCTCTGTGTTCACTTTAAATCAGGTGAAAAAGAATATGTTTCGCGTCATTACATTGGCCGAATTAAAGAAATTCTAAAGATGAACAGGAGGGAAACGAAATGAATGCATTTCTTTTCAGAAGCATGATCGGTATATTCTTCGGGGCCTTTATTGCTGTAATGACTACAAGTGCGCTTATTTATTTTGGCGGACAATCGACAATAGACGGAATGCATTTTATTAAAAATGCATTTGGCTATATATTCTGCGGCTGGCTGTTTAATGTCACACCCCTCTATTTCAAAATTCGCTCACTTCGCCTGCCCATACAAACTGCCTTGCACTTTTTAACAGTCACCATCGTCTACTTTTTATTAGGCCAATGGATCGGCTGGATTCACATTAATGTAAAGAACTTTTTGATATTCCTTGGAATCTCTATTATCGGTTACGCCATCGGATGGATTGGATTTTATCTTTATTTTAAAAATGAATCGAAAAAGCTGAATAACGATCTTAGAAGACATTGAATAAAAGGAGAAAACGCATGGAGAGTGTCATTACAGTTCGCAATCTATCGAAAAACTTTGGCGGGACCAAGGCAGTAAAGAATCTTTCCTTTGATGTTTACAAAGGTGAAATCTTCGGAATTATCGGGCCGAACGGCGCAGGGAAAACGACCACCCTCGAAATCCTGGAAGGAATCTCTGATCCAAGCGAGGGAGCGGTTGAAGTCCTTGGACTCGTTCCCAATAAGCAGCTTCGGGAGTTAAACAAGAGAATTGGTGTCCAGTTTCAAGCCACTTCGATCCAGAAGAAAATGAAAGTAAAAGAAGCGCTGGATCTCTTTTCTTCATTTTATGATAATGCCACGAAAAAAGATCATTTCATAGAATTGCTTGGCTTAAACGAAAAGCTGAACGTAAAATTTGATGACCTATCCGGCGGATGGAAGCAGCGGGTAACTCTTGCTTTAGCCACTCTGCATGAGCCTGAAATCTTATTTCTTGATGAGCCGAGCATGGGTCTTGATCCCTCAGCAAGGCGGGAAATGTGGTCTTTGATCCGGCTGTTACGGGATCGTGGAAGTACGATTGTGGTGACCACGCATTATATGGAAGAAGCTGAGCAGCTGTGCGACAGGGTGGCGATGATTTACAGCGGCCAATTAAAAGCTTTAAACTCCCCTCGTGAATTATTAAACGAAGGTGCTGCTAATTGTCTTACCTTTATCAGTGAAGGAGTCGCCCCCGAATATCTAAGCTCGCTTCCCGGCGTGGAGCGCGTTGAAAAGAATCAAGACGAATTTAAAGTGTTTTGTGATGACCAGCAGACAACGGCTTATCACATTTTCAGTTACTGTCAGGAAAAAGGCTTCCCATTGTCCAGCTTCAGGTTTGAGAAAGGCTCTCTCGATGATTTATTTATCCAGTACCTAGAAAAGGAGAAGATCGGATGAACGCAATCGTAAAACTCGCCGGTTTAGAAACGAAAATGTTCTTTAGAGACCGTTTAAGCATGTTTTGGACGTTTCTCTTTCCAATTGTGATGATCGGGCTGTTTGGATCCATGTTTGTTGGAGATAACATGAGTCAAAAGGCTTTTGCGGAATATTTTGTTCCTTCGTGGATTGGCGTCAATATCGTAACAACTTCCTTTTTTACTCTGGGAACTGTTTTAACCAATTACCGGGAAACGGGCGTATTGCGAAGATATCAATCAACACCGCTCCAGCCATGGAAAATCCTCGCCGCCCATACCATTCAAGGGACCGTCATCTTTGCAATATCCGCCATGCTTCTGATGGTCTTTGGCATGCTGCTCTACGATTTAACCCTGCCGGCCTACATCGGAAGCACCCTGCTTTCATTGCTTATTAGCATCCTCGCCTTTTTCCCGTTTGCTTTATTCCTGACCTCATTAGCAAAAAACACTCAGGCTGCTTCCGCAATCAGTTCATTATTTCTAAACCTGATGCTGTTCCTGTCAGGAGCGACATTCCCGCTGGAAATGATGCCGACGGTTCTTCAATATGCAGCGAAAATACTCCCGCTCTATTACGTCATTCAGTTGCTGCGGGGGACGTGGACAGAAGCGCCAATTACGGAGTATGGCTTTGAAGCAGCTGTTTTGATTGGCATTGCCATTGTATCTGTTGTGCTTGCTACACGGTTTTTCCGGTGGAGCGGGAAATAGGAATATTATAAGAAGACTTGCATCGCCTCATTTATAATCGGTTGACCCGGTTTCATACCTGAAACAATCTACTCCATAGAGCGTATTCATATGCTCCATATGAGCCGCTCCCCAATTGTTCAATGCCTTTAGCACCGTGCTTAAACCTTTGCCATACTCGGAAATTGAATACTCTACTTTTGGAGGGACCTGGTTATAAACCTCTCGATGTACAATATCGTTATACTCAAGCTCTCTTAACTGTTGGGTAAGCATTTTTTTGTTTATACCCGGTATCGATTTTTGAAGCTCGCTGAATCTCATGGTACCGTTGGAAATCAGTTGAAGTAAAATGACGGGCTTCCATTTCCCCACCAAAATATCAAGCGCTGATTCAAATTTGCAATACTCTTTCATTGAACTCCCCGCTTCCCTGTACCTTAGGTAACTTTTTATTCACTATGTTTAGATAAAGTGCCTACTTCATTGAACCCAATTACTAGACTATTATAACCTCAGAGAACGCAAATAAGTAATAAGGAGGTTAGCACCATTCATGAATATCGCATTATGGATCATTCAAGGGCTTGCTGCGCTGGGGTTTGTTTACTCAGGATGGTTAAAGGCGTTTCAGTTTGAAAAAGCCAACGCGTCTTGGGGATGGGTGAAAGACGTTCCCAAAGCGTTCGTCGTCTTTATTGGGGTAGCAGAATTGGTAGGAGCTTTCGGACTCATTCTGCCACTAGCGATGTATATCGCGCCCATATTGACGCCTATTGCCGCTGCAGGTCTTGCCACAATCGTTCTTCTTGGCGCCCTATACCATGTTGCACGCAAGGAGCATCGAGAAATAGGCGTAAACGTTGTCTTCTTTGTGTTAACTGTATTTATTGTGATCGGTCGTTTTTAAACCAGCATCTGCCGAAGCTGGATTCAATGTTTCAGTAGTGAATATAGCAGCAGAGAATCGACCTGCAGGTCGATTCTTTGCTCTACCACGATCGATGGTACGGTCCACCGTTAATGATCTCAAACGATCCTGCCCTTACTCTCTCATTCTTCTACCTTTATTTGCTTGGCGCAATCCCTTTTACCAGCAATTCCGTCCACTGGGCGGTATAAGGGAGTATCCTTTGGTAGATATGCGGGCTGGATATCCCTTCAACCAGGGCCTGGAAATATATCAGCAGAAATTCATCCGAATATTTCAGATCAACCTTGCCTTCTTTGCGCCCACGATGAAATAAATCCAACATAAGACTGTAGCTTTCGTTGACGTACTCCTGCATCATCAGTGATAATCCGTTATCGTCCTTCTTTGTAAAATAATCCATTAAATCGAAATAAAACTGCTTGTTGATCTTCTCCAGAAAATGAATTTTGATCTGACTCATGGCAATGATCGTTTCTTCGAAGGGTTTATTTTCGGCCATGATTTCTCGGGCATTTTCCCCCATTTGAGTTAAAAAATATTTAAACACCTCATGGATCAGGTTTTCCTTGCTCCCAAAATATTTAAATATCGTCGTTTTACCGACATTGGCATGTCTAGCTATCTCATCCACTGTTACATTTTCGATGCCGGCTTCGGTATTCAACAAGTTAAAAGTTGCCTCCAAGACTTGATTTTTCTTCGCTTGCGTCCGCTTTTCAAAACCATTCATTCCTCATTCCTGCTTTCTGGCTATTATGACTAAAAAAAATTTTTAAGAAGGATTTAGTTCGTATTTTCCCTTCCTATTTATTATATATCGAAATTATGAATTATCAAACGTATTAGAGTTCTAAATTTAGCTTTATTTGCGTTGACTATGATCATAATCGGGTGTATAACTGAAGTTGTAAATGAACTTTGGTTTAAAACAAAGCATTTTCAGCGAATATATGAACTATATCTAAATATTTAGTTCATTATTTATCAAGATGAAGCTTTGCTTTAGACTGGAAAGCACGTTACTAAAACTGGTTAAGAAGGAGTTTTAGTGCTATGACAAACATTGTAAAGGTGCAAGGCTTGCAAAAAAGCTTCGGGAAGTTCAAAGCGTTGCAAGACGTATCATTTACGGTAAATGCCGGGGAAGTTGTCGGATTTATCGGGCCGAACGGCGCGGGGAAATCCACAACAATTCGTACGTTACTTGGGATTATCCGTCGGGATGCCGGGGAAGCGAAGATCTTTGGCAAGGATGTATGGAAAGACAGCCTTGAGATTCATAAACGAATTTCTTATGTTCCTGGGGATGTGGCGCTTTGGGGCAGCTTAACTGGCGGTGAAATCATTGATTTATTTATGAAATTACATGGCGGCAGAGACAAAAATAAACGCGACTATTTGATTAAACGGTTTGAATTGGATCCGAAGAAGAAAGCCAAGGGCTATTCCAAAGGAAATCGGCAAAAAGTCGGCCTGATCGCGGCTTTGGCCGTTAATTCCGATTTGTATATTTTCGACGAACCGACTTCCGGCCTTGATCCGCTGATGGAAGCCGTCTTCCAGGATGAGGTCGAAAAAATCAAGCTTGCAGGAAAAGCCATCTTACTGTCCTCTCATATTTTGAGCGAAGTGGAACGGCTGGCCGATAAAGTGGTCATCATTCGCCAAGGCAAAGTGGTTGAAACCGGGACATTGGATGAGCTGCGTCACTTAACCCGTTTTCAAGCAATCCGGCAATCAAGCGACATTTTCCGCGGATAACGAATGTATCAATGAAATTTTGTCCGAAGCGGCAAAATTGGGCGTCAAGAAGTTTGAGTCCGTGCCGCCTACGCTGGAAGACTTATTCATGCGTCATTATGAAGTCTAAGGGCGGAAACGGAGGAAATTATAATGCAAGAAAAATTTGCACGTTCGCGTGTACTATTCGTCCAATATCTGAAACGTGATTGGAAAAAAATCATCATCTGGATTTTAGGTTTAGGCTTGTTTTCAGCCGGATTTGTTCCTGCTTTTGAAGAAATCGGCAAGGGACAAGGTTTGCAAGGAATGTATGAAACCTTGCAAAATCCTGCCATGATTTCCATGGTAGGTCCGACACCGGTTGAGACATCGGCAGATTATACTTTGGGTGCGATGTATGCGCACGAAATGTTGTTATTCTGCGGTTTGTTTGCGATGATTATCGCTGCATTGCATGTAGTAAGCCATACACGCAAAGAAGAAGATCTTGGGCTTACTGAACTCGTCCGTTCCTTCCAAGTGGGCCGTCAAGCCAACTCGCTTGCGGTAATTGCCGAAGTTGTTGTGATCAATATGATATTAGCACTCGTGATTGGCGGAATGATGACTAGCTATGGAGCAGATACGATTTCGGCCGAAGGATCCTTTTTGTTTGGCGCATCCATCGGCATGGCCGGGATCTTGGGAGCCGTAATTGCCTTAGTTATGGCACAAATCATGCCGACTTCATCCGGTGCAACCGGTTCATCACTCGGAATTGTAGGCTTGCTATATATTTTTCGCGCCGGAACGGATGTGTCGAATACGGATCTCTCCATGATTAATCCGATGGGTTGGACGTATCTAACCTATCCTTTTACAGGAAACCATTGGGTCCCCCTAATTGTGGCGATAGTCTTCAGCGTCATCGTCGTGATCATCGCTTTTGGCCTTGAAGGCCGCCGAGATATGGGAGCCGGTTATTTGCCCGAACGTGAAGGACGGGAGTCGGCAAAAAAATCATTGCTGTCCGTGCCCGGCCTGTTTACCAAGCTGAACAAAGGCGTAATGTTCAGCTGGTTGATTGCTTTCGTCATCATGGGTGCAGCCTATGGTTCGATTTATGGAGATATGCAGACGTTCCTTGAAAGCAATGAAATCATGAGTCAAATGTTTACGGTATCTGGCGTTTCCATCGAAGAAGCCTTCACCGGGACCATTATGATGGTCATGATTTGGATTAGTTTCCATTTTGCCGATTGCGATCGTAAACAAACTTTTCTCTGAAGAAACGCGGCTGCATTTAAGCCAGCTTTATGCTACAAAAGTGACGCGAGCTCAGCTCTATTGGACGAGTGTCATGTTGGCTATCGTTGCTGGAATCGTTGGCATTTTGCTCGCTTCAAGCGGACTTGGCGGGACGGCCATTGCTGCAATGGGTGACGGCTCGCCCATGAATATGGGGGATTTTTTCGCCGCTGGCTATAACTTCCTGCCCTCCGTGTTGTTTTTTACTGGACTTGCCGCTTTGGCTTTAGGTTGGGCACCAAGACTAGGCAAAGGCGTATATGCGTACCTAAGCTATTCCTTTGCTCTAAACTACTTTGGCGGCATTTTGGATTTGCCGGAATGGTTCTCGAAAACAGCCGTTCAAAGCTGGATTCCACGGATGCCGGTAGATCCGTTTGATTCTGCAACCTTTATTGCGATCTCAGCGATCAGTATTGCCTTCATGGTTTTGGGCTTTGTGGGATATCGCAAACGCGATATGATTGAAGGAGCTTAACCGATAAATAAACTGATCTCATACTTTGATACAAATCGAACGGAAAACGGGCTGAATTGTGCATATTCAGCCCGTTTTTTTCATTTACGAAGTTTATCTGCATAACTAACAATATTGCCAAACTGCTCGCCCGCCATTATTCGCTGAAACGCGTAGTGCTTCATCCATCGCGTAGATCCGCCCATTGGCTTAAATCACCTTTAAGTATTGGAATAGGAAGCATCATTGTCGGGTCAGCCGGCGCGGCGGGAGCGGGCCAGAGTTAGCGCACCGAGGATCATACCGATCAGCCCCATTACAATAGCAATGATCGCCCCAGCTCTCCCGGCGCCGGTACCGAAATCACCAGTGAATATGGTCAGATGCACTATAGCGTAGACTAAGACGATCAGCCCTAATACCATGGCCACGATCGACCCGTTTCGCCCACCATTTCCGGTACGACGTACGGAGCGGGCCAGAGACAGCCCACCGATGACCGCGCTGATCAGGCCCACCACCGCGTCCATCGTGGCCCAGAGTCGCCCGGGGGTTAATCCGTATCCGACATTACCGTTGGTCACTTCAGCAGAGGCAATAGTTGGAGCAAGTAGAAATGCACAAAGCATTACGATTGTAACTAGCTTCAATTTCATTTGTTAATTACCCCTCTCGGTTGTTTTTTCATCATTTGCAAGGAGACTTCATGAGTTTGATAGGAGTTCCTGCTAGATCAACTAGTAAGATCTGTTTACCGCCAAAACCTGGCGACAATATCATTACGGGTATAGGCCCGCTTTAAGCAGGGTTCTCCTCCTAGATTCTCATTTCTGGCCTAGACGTTCCAACGATCAGTAAACTCGTCCGTATGCAATGATTGTGCTGAACTCAGCTAATTCAAACGTTTTTGTTTATTTAGATCTGATCAAGCAATGTCGTACTTCCGTTCTACTCAATTGTTACGGAATTTCCGGATAATCACCCCTTAATGCCGAGTTCAAACAGCGCTTTCTCAATCGATATCGTAACAATCCGCAGTTCATCCTTCCGTTTTCAAAAATCACGTTTCTCAGAATCCGATTCCCATATTAATTGTCCTTGTTGTTCTTCGCGGCTATCTCTCTCCTTTCACAGCCAGTTTACAAAACAAATGTCGAGAACTTATGCAGATCTTCCGCTCTTTGTGTGGATTTCTTTAAGAACCTACCTAATCACGTTATAATTTTCGGTAAGCGGCGTGTACTCGCTATGGAATCAAACTAAGGGAAGGATATGATGGGAATGGAACCGAAATTGTTGATTGTGGAGGATGAACCGGGAATGCTGGAGGAGATGCAGACCTATTTGCAACGTGAAGGGTTCAAGGTATCGACAGCCTGTACCGGCAAGGAAGCGCTCATGATTGCCCGCTCTGAGCGGCCTGATCTCGTCGTGCTTGATTGGATGCTCCCGGAAAAAAGCGGAATCGACGTATGCCGCGAGATAAGACAAACCTCGCATTGCGGCATTATTATGGTCACGGCCCGATCGGACGAATCAGATAAAATCGTCGGTCTGGAAATTGGCGCAGATGATTATTTGACGAAGCCGTTCAGCTTGCGCGAGCTCGCATCGCGCATCAGAGCTTTGCTTCGCCGTTTACGCGGACCCGAAGACAAGTCGATATTCTTGGAAAGAGACAACCTGATCATTTCCGAGGCCAAATGTCAGGTATTCAAAGACGGTCAGGAACTCCAATTGACACCTACCGAATTCAAAATTCTGTTCACACTCGCGGGTCGTCCCGGCATTGTCTTTAGCCGTTTGCAATTGTTAAAGGCTGCTTTGGAGGATGAGTACATGGGATACGAAAGAACGATGGATTCCCATATCCGGAATCTTCGCCGCAAACTGGGAGACGATCCTGCCAATCCTCGATATATTCAAACGGTATATGGTTTCGGTTACCGGTTCGGTGAACGTACATGAAGATGACGGTCCGCATGAAAATGTTTGTCTGTATGGGACTGATCGTTTTCATTGTAAGTATCACTTTCTCCCTGACAACGCAGGTTTACACAAGCGGCTTGATCGATCAATTTCAAAGGGAACAAATCGATGCCAACTATTTGAGCGCATCGCCCGAAGAGCAAATCGAAATTTTTAAATCTTATATCCTTGACAATATGCAGCTGAACGAACTGCTTAATGTCACGCACGGCGTGCGCTTGTTCTTTTTTGTTGCGATCGGGTTGTTCTTCAGTTATTGGATGTCGGGGGTGCTTACCCTCCCGCTCAAAAAACTTATAGCCGCCATAGAGCGCGTGGCGGAGGGTGACCTGAACGTCAAAGTACCTGTAGACACGAAAGATGAGTATGGGAAAGTTGCCCAAACGTTCAATGATATGACGTTCCGTCTGCGTGAAGCCGAAGAGACCCGCAGGCGACTGGTGGCCGACATTGCTCACGAGCTTCGCACGCCGCTCTCCGTGATGCAGCTTAAACTGGAGAATTATCAGCAGGCCGGTCATCATGTCCCGCCGGAAATGCTGCTTCGGCTTCACGATGAGGTAATCCGGCTCAGTCAGCTTGTGAACGATCTTCATATATTGTCGCTGGCCGAATCGGGCCGGTTGTCGCTCGAACGCAAACCGCTCGATCTGACGATGCACCTAGAACGAATTGTGGACGACGTGAAATACGAAGCGGAAGAAAACGGATTAGACGTTTGTCTTTATACGATTTCGAGTCCGGTTACCGTTATGGCCGATGCGAGACGGATCACGCAGGTATTCATTAATTTACTGACTAATGCGATTCGTTACACGCCTCGTGGAGGGAAGATTACTGTTGAAATCGAAGACCGGGTCTTTGATAGGAATGCGTTCTTTGCATGTGTCTCGGTGATCGATACCGGCATCGGAATACCGGCGGAAGAGCTGCCCTACCTATTCGATCGATTTTACCGCGTAGACGAAGCGCGCTCGAGGCATACAGGCGGTACGGGGCTCGGGTTATCTATCGCCCATCATTTTGTAAGAGCCCACGGCGGGTTCATCCGCGTTGCGAGTCAGTCTGATGAAGGTACTACATTTACCGTTTTTCTGCCTATAGGGCGATGATGTCTATAAAAGTTGATAACTCGGCATATAAACTTGCAGGAATTCCATTTACGTTCAATATCCTCATATATCCAGGTCTGGTAGCTTTATAAGGCTGAGACAAGACCTTTGGGGAGAGTATAGGCACAGCATATTTATAGAGAATTTAAAGACATTGACATTATATATGGCCCCTCATATAATCTATTTACATTTTTACCACTATTGAACTAGAAAGGAGAACGCAAACAACAAAATCAAATAGTTTATCGAAATTTACCACATAAAGGAGGAAATTCATGAATTCCTGGATTAAAAAAACGGCCATCCTGTTCACTTATTCCTTAACTTTAAGCTCACTTGTACCTCTTGCTTCTGGATTTGCCCAGAGCTCCACCATGATGGTCTCCAATTCCTATCCCGTCATTAACAACGCGGGTTTTGAAACCTTGGGAAGTGGTAGTGAAATACCGGACTGGACATATTATTGGTCACCGCTGACTGACGAATATTCCATCTCGATCACAGATTCCAAAAGCTATGAGGGAAACTACGCTTTAAAGATGGTCGATGGAGGGCCAAAGTCACTGGGATTAATCAGTTCTTCCGTTCCGGTCACGGAAGGAAGCAGTTATGTCACCTCCGTGAAAACCTGGCTGGAACAGGGCTCGGTGGCGATGATTGTATATTACTACGATGCCGATAATAAGGAAATCAGCAACAGCCGCTCCTCCCTATCCTCCGTAAGCAGCGATTGGTTGGATTTTGCGCATGAAAGCGTCGCGCCAGCCGGTGCCGTTACAGCCAAGATTATGCTGTACTCCGGTACTGCCGGCTACAGTACCACCTATTTCGATCATATGACCGTGTCCGCATCCACTGCAGCAGATATCCCCGTTGCCTTCGGGGATCCGATTGATCTAGGAGCCGCGACGAAAACGGTCAAAACCAGCGGGGCCGCCATGGCGAACGGCGAGGTTTACTTTGCAACGAATGGAACGCCTTCGACTTTCTATGCACTGGATGCCTCAACCGGCGAAATCATCTATTCCTCTCCGGTCCAAGGCGTGAACACGGTATACGGTGTAGCAGCCGGTTCCGACGGCAATGTATACATATCCGGCGTGGAGAACGGCATGCTGTATCGTTATTCCCCTGCCGCGAAAACGTTGGAGTCTGTAGGCGTCAATCCATCTGAAAAGCTGGTCTGGGATTTGGCAGCCACCTCGGACGGCAAAATTTACGGGGCCACGTACCCAAACTCCAAAATCTTCGAGTATGATATTGCTTCCAATCAATTCCGTGATCTCGGAAGCGTTCGTGAGGACGTCATGTACGCTCGAGGAATCGGTGTGACCGAGCAGTATATCTATGTCGGGGTGGGAAACCCTGCTTTTTTATACAAGATTGATCGTCAAACAGGTGAACAATCTGAAGTCAAGCTCCCGAACTCCGGAGCCAATGACATGATCGCCGACATCTGGTCGTATAATGGAAAGCTGTTCGTACGTTCGGGCGCTACTACCCTGTTTATCTTGGATGAAGAAACCGAAGAAGTGCTTCAATCTCTCCCTTGGCCTTCTCCAACCCGTTTTGACAGTATGATCTCCCCTCCTTCCCCACTGGACAGAGATCTGGTGTATTTCCGGAATGTAGTTAACAGTGAACTAGTCACCTATAATACGGCGACCAATGAAATTATCCCTTTAGAGGGTGTTGTTCTGCCAAATTCAACGGTCCGGGCCTATGATTGGGTCACTCCGCAAACCGGGCATAAAGCCGGCAAAACCTTGCTGGCCATGGTAACAGAAAAGCTGGAATACGTGTTGTTTGATCCTGAAGATCGGTCGGTGGAGACCATCATGCCTGAAATTGAAGCGGAAGGCATTGATATTCAGAGCCTGGAGATGGGGCCGGACGGGAAACTGTATATGGGAGGCTTCCATACAGCCTTATCCATATTTGATCCAAGATCCAATGTCTACGAACTACAGGAACGTGTCTTTCCACAAATCGAAGGGATCGGCTTTTTAAACGATAAAGTATATTTCGGCACCTATGGGGGGGCTGTCATCTACAGATACGATCCATCCCAGCCGTACAAGAAAGACGTCAATCCTTCGCTCGCATTCAATATTGAGGATGGTCAGAGCAGGCCGTTCGCTTTTGCTTCAGGCGACGACCAGCTGTTCATCGGAACGATCGCCGACTATGGTCTCGTTAAAGGGGCATTGACCATGTACGATGAACCAACCGATACCTGGACCACCTTTCCGGATATTGTGGAGAATCAAAGCGTGATGTCCGTTGCCTATAAAGACGGTCTGGTCTTTGGAGGAACAACGATCCATGGAGGCGGAGGCTCGACCCCCGCAGCTTCGGAAGCCAAAATGTTTATTTTTGATCCCAAAACCAAAAGCAAAGTCAAGGAGTTCTCTCCTGCGATCCCCGGCATGACATCCCACCAGCTGATCGGTGACCTGATGGAAGGGCCAGACGGTCTTTTATGGGGTGTGACTTGGGGGAAAACAGCTACAGGAACCACCGTATATTCGGTCTTTGCCATGGACGCAGCTTCACAGGTGATCAAAAAGAGCAAGCTGTTATATCCGAATACCTCTTCCGGAAGTACATGGAGACCTTATTTTATCCGTTTTGGCGACGATGGTCTGCTCTACACCACGGTCGGTCATACTCTAACGGTGATCAATCCGGAAACAATGGATTCCCAAAAAATAGCGGACAGCGTCAACCTCATGACCTTGGCAGAAGATGGGGGAATTTATTATGCGGAAGGCTCCCATCTCAAAAAGCTCCCAATCGCCTTAAAAGAAGTCGCATTGAATTTGGATGAATCGTTACTCACTGTTGGAGACCAGGCACAGCTTGTGCTGAGCGGAACCCTGTTTAATGGAAAATCCGCAGACTTGGCCAAAGCTTCGATCAACTATAAGAGCTCTGACGAAGGCATCATCACCGTGTCCGATTCTGGTACCATACAAGCTATAGGTGCCGGGAGGGCAGAACTACAGGCCACGGTTGTTCTGAACGGTATCACCGTACTCTCCAACTTGGTAGTGGTTGAAGTCCGTGCGACAGCGGAACAATTGACAGAGAAACTTCAACAGGAATTCAATCTTCGACTGGCTTCGGGCGAGATTCTTAAGCCGCTCGCGAATCAATTGGAGAACAGCCTGAAGCAAACCGAACATCAATTGCTCAAAAAACATACGACTCAGGCCATCCACCATCTTGAGAAATTCACCCGAGATCTTGCAGATCCGAAAATGAATGACTATATCGTTCCGGCCGCCAAGGAGGCATTGCTGCTCCAGGCTGCGGAGCTGCTGAATATCTTAAATCAACAATTGGACAGTTGAAATCGATGCTAGAGTTAAGCCTAAACAGCGTGTACCTATCGGTACACGCTGTTTGCGTGGATGAATTCATTACCTTTAGGCTTTCGTGCATGCAGCCATTTGCCTCGCCTTTGTTTAATAATCAGCTTTAATTATTTCTACGGCTTTCTCAACATACTCGTCCCTACCTTCCATCATTCCTTCAATGGTTGGATCAAGACGAATATCAGGCTGCACTCCTATTCTTTGCGTTGGTTTTTTATCTGGATAAAATACTCCTCTTCCACTTATTGCAGTTTTTATATTTCCTGGTAGAGTAAATATAACTTTATTACCGTCAGCTCCGGCAGTAGGCCTCCCAAGAACTATTGAATTTTCTGTATTTCTCAGCGACATCGTTGTAAATTCACCGTTACTTATCGTATGTTCATTGATTAACATCACGAGTTTTCCTTTGTAAACCTCGTCATTTATATTTTGAGGCTTCCCTGAGAAAATATGCATATAATAAAATTCACCTGGTATTGCAGGATTAGGATATGACAATTTGGCAAACTCTTTTTCGGAAGGGATCAGATATTGAGCTAATTTATAGGAAAGTTCGCTAGTAGGGTAGTTTCTAAGATCAAGAATTAAACCTTTTGTATTCCACCATTCCTTCATGAGTTTATCAATCTCTCCTTCTTCCAACAGACCGGCATTGATATAGTAGATGTCTCCATTCTCCATTGCTTGCGATTTCGTATCAACAAAGAAATTAAACCATTGTCGATAGCCTGTTGCACTTATTTTCATCGTATTTCCCTGTCGGATAACGGTAACGTCAGTATTCTTCTGTTGAGTTCGGAATAATGCAGGAAAGAAATGAGCTGACGTGTCTTCTCGAGACTGTGATATATATTTTCTTCTATTTTCTAATAATTCATCGATACTATCGTCGCCAACGTTTAGCACAATGTCTCCGACTTCAAGTCCACATTCGTTTATTACTTTACTGATAACAATCTGATTATTAATTTCGATAAAGTTTACGGGAAGCTGATACAATCCAAAATAGTCAGTAACAGTCTTTCTGTTTTTGCCCAACAAATAGGCATGAGAATCATGTATTCTAGTTGTCAGTTCTGCTAAGGTCATGTAATAGGAGTCATAATCAGACCCATCTATCATTTTAGGGATAAATTCCAGAAGCACTCGATCCCAATCCTCTTCGATGACATCTTTATAAGGATAATAATATTCAATAATATTCCAATAGCGGAATAAACCAAGTAATCTGTAGCCTGAATCATCAAATTTCATATTTATATAAGAGTTTTCATTATGCATACTCGGTTGGGGTGAATCATCCTTAAAACTTACATATGCATGTTCTCGGTCTGAAATGTTCGAATTCAAAAGCATTGATAATTCAAGACTCAGATCTGCTCCGAGATATTCCTCGTCCTTGGACCAATCTGTAGTTGGTCTGAGATGTTTATAATCCTCGGGAATTTGGTATAGCTGTTCAAGAGCCCCGGGGACGTTCTCATTACCTAACGTATGAACCCACTCATAGAGGATTGAGTTCACATCCGAATTTTCATCTATAATAGAAGGCATCACACGAAAAAGCTCATAATCCCAATTTATTTCCCCAGATACAACCTTAGGATGGTAATATTTCACCAATCCCCATACCTTACTGAGCTTAGCGATATCCTCGATCTTCTGTTCAGAAAGGCTGGAAAATTTCATTCCACTTCCTTGGTCGTACTCCTGCCCCTGCTCCTGCTTCTGCTCTTTCGCTTGCTCTTTCACTTGCTCAAGCTGATGAGCCTCCTGTGATGCAAAACATCCTGCAGTAATGAGGATAAACAATACACTGATAAACACAAAGAACATCCGGTCTCTTCTTTTTTTTAGTCTCACCTTTTTCCACCTTTCAGCTCAATAATTTATCTCTTTAGTCATTCTTGCAAATCTAAAACACGTGGAATGTTAATATATTACATATTATATAAACTATCCCTCGAAATCTCTAGGGCAAATAAAAAGCCCAGCCTATATATTCTCCTAGGCTGGGGCGTATGTTGATCCGATTGATTACTCCTTCCTCAACATTGCTGAAGCCCTTGCCGAGTAACCTTCAATGATTTCCCTTCCCCCTTCAAAGGTATCGCTGTAGCGTTTGTAAAAATGGGGGGCTATTATATTTATCATATTTGATAAAATTGTACACGACATAGATAAGCCACCTGGTTCCTTTCCAAGTGGCTTATTAATCTTGCTACATATTTGATTTTTTTCGTTTTATTCCTTGAAAAATCAGCATAAACGCCATTAAGAAGAATAAAGTATTGACTGAACTTAGAGGCTGTTTTCCTAAATAATCCTTAATTATAAGATATGATTGGATAATCAAGATAATCGATGCATATAGAAAATACATATTGGATTTGTCATTAAATTTCCGGCCAAGTAGCTTAATTATCATTGTAAATGCAATGGCAAAGATAGTGATTATCCCAACAAGAATAAGAGCTAAGATTGATAAGTTCATAATATCAATCCCTTCCATTTATTGATAATTACATTTTATCACAGTTATTGTTTGTAACAAAATAATTTTAGTATTTTAGGAGTTTAACTAGTCACTACCTCGCCTTATACCGCTGTCTATATTCGCTCGGCAGCATGCCTGTCTGCTCTCGAAAGGTTCTGCTGAAATATTTCTCATCCTCGTATCCGGTTTGCTTGGCAATCCAGACAATTGGCCTGGCCGTCTGTTCCAGATATTCCCTCGCCTTATCGATCCGTACCTTGCGCAGATATTCATTGAAGGAATAGCCAACGATTTCTTTGAAACATTGATAGAAGTAGCTCCGGCTCAGATTGACCCGCTTCGCGACATCGATAGCGAATAACGGCAACTCAAGTTCGTCGTGCACGATTTTGACCGCGGTCATAATGCTGCCGCTCACTTCGGGGCTCAACTGCAGGCTGCCTGATAGCGTTATCCCATTTTCCCTGAATTGTTTCAGCCAGTCCGCAACCTCCCGCCAGCACGTAAATGTGTCAGGCATCTTGATATCATCAGGTTGTATCGCTCTATAAAGCCGGTTCCAGTCAACCATACATCCATAGATCCATTGCATTAGCTTGGAGACGGGTATACGCAGTTCTTTCAATCGACTGCAAAGCTTATCAAAGGCTTCATCGTCATGGACCCATGTGAAGGCGTGTAGTAATTCCTTTACAGTGGCCGTCTCTTCTTCTCCCGGTTCAGGACGTTCCGCCATCAGCTTCATGACAGACTTCTCAATCGGATAAGGCTCATTGCCGTCGCAGTCGTAGAAAAAATCTCTGCTCCTATAGGCCCGTATTCGTTGAAGCAGCTCGGATGGAGATAAACCGGCTGTATGCCGTAGCCGTACCATATGCCATCCGGTGCTGCACGTTCCGTCTGGAAGCGGCGGCAACGGGTCTTCTTCTTCATTGCCATGAGACGGAACCTCCTTGGGAAGTTCCGTCAGCCACATCGGAATAGATCCATCCGCTTCCGCTATCCAGCCCAATGAAACGCAATCCGCTACCATTCTGCTTGTCAATGGCTCATCCGGGTACGTCAATAGCGCATAGGCCGTATCGCAAGAACAAGCCGCTACTATCGAATCCGACTCATTCTTGTGCTTTTGCTTCACTTCCACAATGCGCGAGTGAATGCGCTGAAACACTTCTTCGAACTGTTCTTTTTCAAGCTCAACCTTGGCAATGTAATCAATGGCACCCAGTCGCAGCGCTTCCTGAATGTATTCAAAATCCTGATGAAGAGTCAGCACGGCGATCGCGATATTCGGATATTGCTTGCGCACAACCCGAATTAACTCTATGCCCGACATTACCGGCATGGCCAGATCGGTCATTAACAGATCTACCCGATTCGCCTTCAAAAAATCGAGCGCCTTCTCCCCGTTGGCTGCTTCGCCTACAACTCTCATTCCGAACGATTCCCATGGCAAAAAAGACATCAGTCCCTTACGTACAAGCTTGTCGTCGTCTACGATGAGAACATGGATCATTTCGTTAAATTCTCCTCCTCGATTTGTATCGAAATGATGATGCGGGTTCCTTTGCCAAGCTCGCTTGTTACCGTAAGACTCGCTCTCCCTTCGTAATGAAATTCTAACATTCGTTTGACATAATTCAGTCCGATTCCCATACCCACTCGATGGCGTTCAGTCTGTTCCTGCTCAAGCAATGCCTCAATCTTTTCCTCAGAGATCCCCCCGCCGTTATCTCGAATTTCGATCTCAAGCCTGTCATTCTTTCTAACCACCACCTCGATTCTGCCGTTATCATCTAGCCCGTGATACAGCGAATTTTCAACCAACGGCTGCAGAATGAATCTAGGAACCGTCACTTCGAGTAATGCGTCGTCCACGTGAATATTGACATCGAACTGAAAATTGTATCGAATCTGCTGGAGAATGAGATATTGCTTCAGCGAATCAATCTCATCCCTGATCGTCGCGACACTGTTGCCTTTACGGAGATTGTAGTAAAGCAGTTTGTTCAACGAAGTGACAAGCCTGTCGATCTCCTCCTGACCGTTCATAACGGCTAGCCAATGCGCGGTATCCAGCGTATTCATCAGAAAATGCGGATTAATCTGATACTGCAGCTTCTCGATCTCCAGATCCGCTCTGCGCTTTTCCTTGGCCTTGATTTCAGAATACAGCTGCGTAATCTGAACCTTCATATGTTGAAACTGGTTTAACAACATCTCAAATTCCGGGATACGCGATTGCGTGGCAGCCGCATTAAAATTGCTGCCCGCAATCGATTTGATCTCCTTATTAAAGCGCGACAGCGGCCGGTACACCATTTTCCATAGAAGCCAGCCAATGGTCAGACTGACTACAGCGAACAGCAGCGCCAGCCCCAGCATCTGCATCATCCAGCTATTTTTCTCGCGGTTGTAGTCGGATTTCGCAATAAGCGAGACCACACTCCAGCCCTGATTGCTGACTTGTCGATACCAATAATAGTCGGACGTAATGCCTGTTACCAGGGAAGGCGCTAGAGTGTCCGAAAAAAATGAATTTTCAGGAAAGATATCTTGAAGCTCGCTGTATGAAACCCTTCCATTGTTGTCCAGAATTAAATGATTGGTATGCTTGCTCACTTCATCCAAATCAAGAATGCTCTGCGTCAGCTTGAAACCGGACTCAATGTAGACATAGGCGTCTTCCCTCTCCGGCAAATCAACTTTTCGCAAGGCGGAAAGCACATATTGATTGTTGAATCGATCTTTACTGATATGCGGTCCAAAATAGGTGATGCCATAATACGCTGCTATGATGGGAAGGTCATCGATATCGAATGGCTGTTTCATGCCTGTATTCTCAAAAAGAGTGGTCCGATCGTCGCGTAAATAATACAGCGTTAATCCGACATTGGGATTGGTGAACGTGATTAGATTCAGCTGGTTTTTGATTTCATCCGTCAGATAACTCCGGTCATACGGCTGCTTCGCCATCAAAAACTTCTCAAGCTGCCTACCGACATTCCCCTTAAAGGTCAGTTGTTGGGAAACGTGATTCAGATTGTCCAGCGTGTTCTCAAGCGACAATCGGACCTGCTTTAAATTGCTTTGAATGCCGGATTGCAGCTTCGTATTCAGAATGGATGTAATGGTGTTGTATGACAGATAACAGGTGAAGATGAAAGGGATCAATGTTGCTGCGGCAAACAGTAAAAGAATTCGATTTTTCAAGGTCAATCGCTTCAGGCGGGACTTCCAATCCTTTTCCGGTTTCATCGTTTCATCCCCATCGATTATCGACTCCTCCTCTCTTTGAATCATATGGTCTATGATGCGCATAATCAGAAACAGGCGGAAAAATCTTTCTAGAATATAACACAAATTAAAATGATTATTGAGCATAGATTTCAATAAATCAGGTGCCAAATCCGTTAACGTTCAATTGAAAAAATCACGGGTAGACAAATGTCTTCTCCGTAGTGGGTGAAATGTCCAACCACCCGCAACAGCCGTAAATTTTTGTACATATGACCCCCTCATTTAGAAACCACCTTCTATCCATGAAGGCGGTTTCATTGTGCTACAGTTAAATGGTCCATACGAATAGTTATTCCATTCATCTGAAAGAAGGGGTGTAATTATGAAAAACAAGTCAAAGACGTTAGCGCTTTTACTGGCCTGTTTTCTCGTTCTAGCAGCTTGCAGCAATCCAACGAATAACACGCCGGCTGCACCGGAGAAAAGCGCGGAGTCCAGCGAACCCGCCGATCCATTTGGCCGCTACGAAGAACCAGTTCAGATCAGCATCAGTATTGAAATCGATCCCACCGATAATGAATTGCCTCCTGGCGACACGCCGCTCGACAATCAATACACTCGTCAGATTAAGGAAGCGCTTAATGTGGACGTCGATCATCAATTTGCTGCCTCTGGCCAGAATCTTCGTCAGAGAATTAGTCTCGCCATTGCAAGTAACGATTTGCCGGATGCTATGGTCGTCAATGCCGTTGAGCTGCGCCAATTGGTCGAAGCCGACCAAATTGCCGATTTAACGGAGGTGTATGAGCAATATGCTTCCCCGGATATAAAAACAATCATTGAAAACACCAACGGTGCTGCCCTGGATGCAGTAACATTCGATGGCAAAATCATGGCCCTCCCGGGTGTGCAAGCCAATGCCGATGGCATTCACCTCTTGTGGATCCGGCAGGACTGGCTGGATAAGCTGAACCTTGAACCGCCAACCACGATGGCAGAACTTGAGGAAGTCGCCCGTGCTTTCGTCGAAAATGATCCTGATGGTAACGGTCAGCGCGATACGATTGGGATCACCGGACCCGAAAGTGGTGGCAAGCTGTACGCGAACTTCCTTGAGTCGAAGAACAATTTATACGGTTTTGACGCAATTTTCTCCGCCCATGACTCCTTCCCTGGATACTGGCTCGAGGGCGAGGATGGCAGCCCTGTATACGGCTCAATCCTGCCGGAGACACGTGAGGCGTTAGCTAGTTTAAGAGATTTGTATTCCAAAGGACTTATTGATCCAGAGATGGGTGTTCGTAACAAAGCGGATGAGCCCATTATCGCCGGAAAATCCGGAATGTTCTTTGCGCCATGGTGGATGGCTTACGGCCCGCTAACCAATGCCGTAAAAAATGATGCCGAAGCCAATTGGCAGGCTTATGCTCTGCCTTTGAATCAAAATGGCGAATTTAAACCACATGCTGCTACACCTTCTACTGAGTTTGTGGTGGTTCGGAAAGATTACGAGCATCCGGAAGTTCCTATGAAATTGCTAAACAATCTGTTTAAAAACGAGCAAGAGAACACCTTTGACCCGAGCAAAGGCGGTCCTGGTTACTATCCGCTCCGCGTGGTATACGCTCCATCCGACGAAATTGAATTTACAGTCAAAGCCCTCCGTGATGTGCTGGCAGGCAATAAAACCGCCGAGGATTTTGCAAATGACAAGGCCTACAAACTGCTGCCTTCGGACATCGCAAGCATTAAGACGATCAAAAACGAGCCTTACGATTCCATGGATCTTTCAACATGGAACCCTGAAGCGAACTGGGGAGCATGGACTCGATCGTACTCCATCATGGTGGGCGGCAGGCCGCTGGTTGATACCGAGTTTGAGGAGGTGCCCAGTCTTCTGTATGAGCAGTCACCGTTAATGGAGAGCCGTTGGGTGAATCTGCGCAAATTAGAGGACGAGACTTTCCTGCGCATCATCATGGGTGCGGCTCCGCTGGAGACATTCGACTCCTTCGTCGAGAACTGGAAACGTCAAGGCGGCGACCAGATTACCCAGGAGGTTAAGGACGCGCTTGCGCAGTGATCTTAAGGCATACAACGAACCATAATAGCCAGAGCTCCCGGCAGCTGTCAGGAGCTCTGGATCACTCGATGCAGGATTCGGGGAAGGGAGTGCTGTCATGCGTATGAAAGGCTTCGCCAAACATTATTATCTGATGCTGATCCCGGGATTTCTATGGCTGTTCGTCTTCAGCATCGTTCCGATGTTCGGCATCATCATTTCGTTCCAATATTTTAATCCAGGCAAAGGTATCCTGGGCTCGGATTGGGCAGGGCTTGAGCACTTCAAGTATATGTTATTGCTGAAGGATACACAGGAAGTCTTCAGCAATACGCTTGTGATCGCGTCCATGAAGATTGTCGCCAATCTGATTGCGCCTCTGTTGTTTGCACTCATGCTCAATGAGCTGCGTTTGATGATTCTCAGACGCTGGATTCAGACCATCGTCTATCTGCCCCACTTTTTGTCTTGGGTTATTCTGGGGGGCATTGTACTCGACCTGTTCTCCTATAACGGACCCGTCAATCAACTGACTGCCTTGTTCGGATTCCAGCCTAAACTGTTCTTTGCCGACTCCCAACTGTTTCCGTTCCTCGTTGTCGGCAGTGACGTCTGGAAGGAATTCGGTTTTGGCACCATTATCTATCTTGCCGCGCTTACGGGGATCAACCCGGCACTGTACGAAGCTGCCAACATCGATGGCGCAGGACGCTGGAGAAGTCTCTGGCATATCACTTTGCCAGGGATCCGCACGACAGCCGTATTGCTTACGGTACTCAGCTTGGGTAATGTGCTTAACGCGGGCTTTGACCAGATCTTCAATCTGTACAACCCGCTCGTCTATTCTACAGGTGATATTATTGACACCTGGGTCTATCGTACAGGTTTGCTTAACCTGCAATATGAACTTGCGACCGCCGTCGGCCTGCTGAAGTCCGTTGTGGGCTTCCTGCTGATATCCGTCTCGTATTATCTGGCTTACCGTTTTGTTAACTATCGCATATTCTAAGGATTCATCCTGTTGCAAAGATATATAAACCAATCCCATTCCAACTAGAGTAGGAGGTGCTGACCGTGGTCAGAGACCGGACGTTCGGCAACCGTGTGACGGATATTATACTGATTGTTGTCCTGATAGGCATTACGTTGTCATGCATTCTGCCGATCTGGTACACCCTCTCCCTTTCGCTTAGCTCCAACTCTGCCGCTGCGGCCGGTAAGGTCTGGCTATGGCCGGTCGATTTCAATCTCAACGCATATGCCCAGATTCTCAATGACCAGCAGTTCTTCCGATCCTTCTGGACCTCGACCCAGCGAGTGCTGCTGGGGGTTATGCTTAATTTTATCATGGTTGTGCTCATGTCTTACCCGCTCTCGCGGACAGCGAAAGAGTTCAAGGGGCGCAATGTATTCATGTGGATTCTCATTTTCACGATGTTATTCAACGGTGGACTGATCCCGCTGTATTTGACGGTCAAAGAGCTCAACATGCTGAACAGCATCTGGGCACTTGTCCTGGTCGGCGGCGCGCAGACACTCGTCTTCAACGTCATCCTCACGATGAACTTCTTCCGCAACCTGCCCAAGGAGCTGGATGAAGCTGCCCTTGTCGACGGCGCGGGACCTTGGTACATCCTGTTCAAGATCTACATCCCGCTGGCCGTGCCGGTGCTGGCGACCGTCTCGCTGTTCAGTATCGTGTATCACTGGAATGAATTCTTGTACGGCCTGATCTTCATGTCCCGTGAGCAATTCTATCCACTCCAGACGTATATCCAGCAGCTTGTCGTCTCGGTCGATCCATCGACGATGTCCGAGGACCAGTACCGTCGCTTGTCTGAGTTATCCAACCGGACACTCGATGCCGCCAAGATCTTCATCGCCATGCTGCCTGTCCTCATCGTCTATCCGTTCCTCCAGCGCTTCTTCATTCACGGGATTACGCTGGGTTCGGTTAAAGAGTAGCTCCGCCACCCAGGACAACAGCTTTCAGAGATCCGAGCCATTTTCTTCTTTACATGAATATAAAAATATACTGAAAACAGGCGCCGGGAGTACGTATCATCCCTCCCAGCGCATGTGCATTGTTATCCTATGTACAGACAACCTCATTATCTTGGTTGTCTTTTTTAATTCTACAAATATCCCCCTAATGGCTGACCTTCGTATGGTTCACCGTGCGTTAATCGCTTCACTTCGAGACCGTCTTCGATCGTTCTTCATAAAGATTTCAAACAGATGAAATTTCACGTAAAACACAATGTATCGTCATAAGTTCACAACATGAATTTGTTATTTTAAAACGGTAAACAAGAACGCTACGGATTAGAAATTCAGTAACGAACATTAGGCCGACCCATCCGCTTTCGAGAATATCAAGAATTTTGGTCCTCACATCGTTCAATCACACCAGAAAGTAATTGTTTATAATGAAAACGCTCGATATCGTAAAAGAAAATTTGTTGTTTATTCTTGGTCTTGGCGCATTAGCTCTAGTGAGACCCATTATGAAGATGACGGGGATCATGGATTTGATCGGACAACAATTCGGCAGCATTCTCATGACGATTCTTATTTCCTTAGCTTGGCTCGTTATCGTTTTAATTAAGAAACCCGCTTCTCCAGTGGTCATTCTTATTTTTGCGGGTATGAGTTATGCCTTATATGCCGTCATCCTTAGCGGCTTAGTCTCTCCGCTTCTTGATGGAAAATTACAAGGTCCATTAACTAATCCGTTTGCTCTTGTAAGTGTCTTTGCTATAAATGCCATTTGGGGATTCATCGTTGGATTCATTGCCAAAACACTACGCCGTTAACGTTTGATATAACTGTTATCTCTTCCCACCATCTCTCGAATCCTTGACGTTGTAATTGTCATCGGCGCTGACGTCAGCAAATTCAGAGAAACACAATATGTAACGGAAAACGGCCATCTCCGCCCCTATCGGACGGAAATGGCCGTTATGTCTGTACCTTGAAGCCCTTACCGTCAGCTCGCCTTCGCGAGTTTCGTGCTGCGAACCGATGCCACAGCGTATACAACGAGCGCTGTCCAGATGAGCGCGAAGCCGATAAGCAGAACCGGCGAGACCGATTCCTTGAACACGAATATGCTCAGTAACAGCATGATCGTCGGCCCGATGTATTGTACGAAACCGAGCGTGGATAGCGCCATCCGGGCGGCCGCACGCGCAAAGAAGAGCAGCGGCAGCGCCGTTACCACGCCGGAAAGAAGCAGCTCGACGAACACCGGCGCAGGCAGCGTCCATGCCGTCGTCTTGCCCACGGCGGCCAAATAGATCCAGTAGCCGAGCGCGACGGGCAGGATTACGGCCGTCTCCGACAACAAGCCTACAGAAGCGTCCTGCACGATCTTTTTCTTGGCGAGGCCGTACAAGCCAAACGATACGGCCAACGAGATCGCGACCCACGGGAACCGCCCGTAGTCGATGGCGATGATGAGCACCGCGGTGCCAGCGATGGCAATCCCGAGCCATTGGCCGCGGTTAGGCTTTTCACGAAGGAAGACAACCGCTAACAATACGTTCAGCAACGGATTCAAATAATAGCCGAGACTTGTCTCGACAACATGGCCGTTGTTGACCGCCCAGATGAAGATGAGCCAATTCGCAGCGATCAGCAGTCCGCTGGCGGCGAGCGACAGCAGGAGCGAGCGGCTAGCCGCAACCCGCTTCATGTCGCCCCAGCGTCGCTGGACGGCGACGAGAATACCCATGAAAACGAACGACCAGACAACCCGATGCGACAGAATTTCGCCTGCCGGCACATTGTCAAACAACTTCCAATAAAGCGGGAGAACCCCCCACATGATATACGCGATAATAGCGTTAACCAACCCATTGTTCATTATGATTTCCCCTCTTCTAGCTCCGATGTCTTAACGGATTATACGCCTCGATCCTCGCTTAAGTAAAGCATATAATTCGTGTCCGCTGGCAGACAGTCACGCTCTTGTTCGATTCTCGTTGTATTTTGAGCTATCGTTTTCCGTTCGTTCGCAGACTCGATGAAGCAAGCAGCAGACACATTCTGCGCTGTTAGTCATTGATTATTTTTCCAAAATAGGTTATTTTATAGACAGCTTAGCGATAAGCAAGTTCCTATCACGAAGGGAGATGTGTTTTAATGGCGACTACTTATTTGGTGGTTTGGTCTTAAAACTGAATAGCAGGCATACGCGAATAAAGCGGGACAACGCCCGTATTATTTGGTGTGCCATTCAAAGTAACCTTTCGTGAATATTGCTGTTTGCGAGATACGATGAAGGTCGTATCTTTTTTGCGTCCTGATGCCGCGCGACAGCAGCTTCTTTAGAGGCTGCTTGACCGTGGCATTTTTGCGTCCAAAAAACAACATTAAAGGAGCTAACAAAAAAACATGATGGATTTGAAAATTTATGGCTACTCAGAAATAGAAGCAATTCAAGGCGGCTTATTGCCCGGCAGGGTGACGGAGCTTCGGCGCGAGCGCTTCAGGGTCATGACCGAGCGCGGCGAGGTAACGGCGGTGCTCAAGGGGGCGTTCTATCACGGTGCGGAAACGCGAGTAGACTTTCCTTGCGTCGGTGATTTTGTTTTGCTGCACTACAACGAAAGCGGAGATTCTCTCATCGACAGGGTATTGCCCCGTCGCTCCAAGTTCTCACGCGCGGATTACTCAGGACATGCCGCAGGCTATGCCAAAACCGTGCGGGAACAGGTCGTTGCAACCAACTTTGACTATGTATTTATCCTTTCTTCTCTGAATTGGGATTTCAACGTTACCCGTATCATGCGGTATCTGACACAAGCCAGGCAGAGCGGCGGCCAGCCGGTCATCATTCTGACCAAGGCTGATCTCGCCCCAGATTATAATCTCCTGCTCGCAGAAGTCACACAAAGCATCCCTAATGTGCCGGTTCACGCGATCTGCAGTCATACAGGCTTGGGGATGAACGAACTCGATCCCTACTTGATGCCAGGTAAAACGGTCGTCTTTCTCGGCATGTCCGGCGTTGGTAAATCGTCTTTGCTCAATGCGTTGATAGAACAGGACGTAATGAAGGTTCAGGCAATCCGGGAGGTCGACAGCCGGGGACGGCATACGACAACGCACCGTCAGCTGTTCATGCTGCCCTCCGGTACGATGGTCATTGATACGCCGGGCATGCGTGAGCTTGGGATTTTTGATGCTGACGAAGGCATACGCGCAAGCTTTACCGATGTGGAGGCATGGTTCCCGCAGTGCCGATTTACGGATTGCCGCCATCAGGCCGAGCCGGGCTGTGCCGTTCTTGCCGCGCTTGCCGACGGTTCATTGCCGCGTGAACGGTGGGAGCATTATGTTGCCCAGCAGCATGAGAACAAGTATGTCCAGGATAAAACCAGCTACCTCATCGACAAGAGGGCTCGAAACAAAACGAACGCCATGTGGAGCAAACAAACGAAAAAAAACGGGGGATGGAAAATATGAATATTCAATTCGAATCGCTGATCTATGCCTTAAGCCGACAGTTCAAGAAGGATATCATCTCGGCCGACTGCCAAACCAAGCCGTTGCAGGGCGGAACTGTGGGAAATGTGTACCTGGTAACGGGAATCGCCGATACCGCGGATGGCGAACAATTGACGTACCGTATCGTGCTCAAAATCCAGCAGAAATGGGAGCGTTACGGCGATCCGGGTTCATGGCGCCGGGAATATGATCTTTATGCGTCTGACTTGGGAGCGACGTTCTCGGATGCCTTCCGCTGGCCGACATGTTATCACGCCGAGATCAATGCCGAGGAAAATGAATTCCAGCTGTGGCTGGAATATATCGATGGCGTAACCGGTTTAGATTTGACCGGTGACATGTATGAACAGGCTGCGCTGGAGTTAGGACGCTATCAAGGCAAGCTGTATGCGGAGCAGCCCGCTGTGCTGCAGAGCCTGACCAACCTGAGCCATGCGGATCTCATGAAGAATACGTATCTCCATTACCGGTCTTGGCCGGTCGTCTACGATTATATACGCTCGGAGAACTGCGATTTTCCGCAGCACGTGCGGCAAATGCTCATCGACATCGATGAGCATGCAGACGAGATTCTCGATCGCATCGAAAAATTGCCTCTCGTGCTATGCCACCGGGACTTCTGGGTGACCAACCTGATCTATGCCGACGGGAAAATCGCACTCATTGACTGGGACACATCCGGATGGGGCTACCTGGGCGAGGATCTCGCAAGCCTGATTGCAGATGAAGCGGATATCGATCACATGGTCGAAAACTACCAGCGATGTGTCCCCGCGTATTACAAAGGCTTTTCGGAATATGCGGATGTACCCCCTATCGCCGAACATTGCGTCTACGAGCTGATCCTCCTCGGCTTCGGATACAGGCTTGTGGAGTGGTATCTCCACACAGAGGACGATGACGAAAAGACGAAGCATTTCCATACGCTCCAAAAAATCCATGACATGAAGACCACCCCTGTACTGGGTTGACTTTTAAAAAAAGAACTCCGAAAACCCTTGAATATAGTGGGTTTTCGGAGTTTCTTCATAACTCCCATTCGATCGTCCCCGGAAGCTAGCTCGTGATAACATCTCATATTGCTATATCATACACGTTTTAAAAAGGTCCGGTTATTTTCACCTTGATTTTATTGGATTCAACCGTTACCCCGTTCAATGTAATTCGAATCGACAACTCGGCTTGCCCCGGATGCTTGGCGATGATCTTTCCTTTCGGGTCGATCTCCGCCTTATCCGGACGGCTGCTCAAATACTCAATGACTGCGCCGGATAACTCCTTAGTCGTTCTTCCTTTATCAAGGAATACTTCGTAGGAATAACCGACTTCATCTCCCGGACGAAGCTGGAGCGATTCAGCCTCAAGCTGTACTTTGTCTAGCTGCACGACCAGATTCGGATCGCTATACTTCATCAGCTCGCTGCCGTATTTGAAATATAAGTTGCCAAAATCGTCCTGGGCCAGTTTTTCCGCATTGCTCTCCAACAAGATGGACAGCGATTTGCTTGCAGCTTCAATCTTAAACATTTTGCTTGTGTACGTATGGTCAGCAACATATCCCGTAAAAATGGTACCGTACACATTCCCGTCGGTTCCAACGGTTAAGCGAGGATTGCTGTGTGCATAATCTGCTGCAGGAAACATATCTTCGCTGTAAATAATCTCTTGGCGCTCCGGATCATAGATAAACAGAGACCCTAGCGCCATTCCCCAAACGTTACCGTCAGGGCCCCATATCAAAGAGGTTACTGCTTTTTTGCCCGCAACAGGTACCTGTTCCAGCTCTACTCGGCCGGATGCTGTATCGTAAATGGCAAGCTTCCCCTCTCCGCCTGTCATCGCGCCGGTGGCCATAAACAGCTTTCCATTTTTGTAAAGCAACGAATTGATCGAATGCCCGGATATAATGTCACGTTTCACATCAAACGTTCCGGTAACGGGATTATAGACGGTAAGAGCCCCGCCTGTTTTGCCTGCGATTGGATAAGAACCGATATATAACAGGTTTTCTTCCTCGACCCCGAGCATGGCAACGGGCCGGTCTTGCTCTGAACCCAGCTGACCAAGCCGCAGCGGATTATTCGGCTCTGATGGGTCCGTTCGGTTCCATGGCTTGGCTGGATCGTATTCAAAGATAGTCGCTCTAGGATAAACGCCGAGATACATTTTCCCGTTCAAGGAACCGAATCCCTCGACTTGGCCGATTTGAGGATAATGCTTGGTCTCGTTACGGGTTGGGGAGTAAATCCCCATACCCCCGCCTGAAATGAAGCCAGAGGACAGTATCTGCCCATCTGTGCTCTTCCCGATATTAAACAATTCCACGAACTGTGCCGGAAACGGAAGCTCCGGCGTTTCAATCAAACCGGTTTCCAGATTGTAATAAAATGCTCTTCCGCTATTTCCGGCCAATCCGACTAATGTCCAGCCCGGATAATTTGCCTGGTCCAGCTGTACATAACCAAAAGCTACGCCTGCTCCTTTGACGTCGACACCCAGCGAGCCGTAATCTCCCGTTCTCACGTCGTATGAATAGAGAGACCATTGCTGCGCGCCACCTGGAAGGGTTTCGTAATAGGTGTAGAATACCTCTTCGCCGTCAGGCGATAACGGTGAAAATCCTCGTGCATTATAGGCAGTATTATTGTTAACGATCCAGCTAGCGGTATCGGGATCATACACGAACATAACCGGTCCGGGATCCACGCGCACGAACAATTTACCTCCTGCATACTGGAGATCGTAAACCGAAGTCTTGCCGATAAATTCGGGATGATGAAGCGCAATCGACGTGCCGCTAGCAAGATCGTATTGATAAAGCTTAGCGACGTCTGCTCCCCCAACATAGATCATTTGACGATCGGAATCGTAAGCAAGGCTGCGGATATGAGCCTCTTTCGATGAAGTCTTGAAGGATTTAAGGATTCGAGTCTGGTCGGTAACGGGATCATATTCAAACAGCGATTGGGAATATCCTGTTCCTCCATACACTTTGCCATCTTCCCCGGCTACTAGCGTCCAGATGACGGTATCGGTAGGAACAGGTTTCCCGATGGCACGCAGCTTATCCTCTGCCGGATCATATTGAAACAACGTCCCGTTCGGCGTACTTCCGATGTATACCTTTCCGTCGGAGGCTGTCACAATCGCCCAAGCTGCCGAAACGTTGCTCCCGTCAAGCGCAACAAGTGGATGAGTGGATTTCACTTCTTTCGAAGCAACATCCATCACGATGAATTGTGCCGGATCACCCTGTGCGACCGTAAACAAAGCATCCTGACCATTCCTATCTTTACCGAATGCAGCCGTCATTAAGGTTAAACTTGAAGATTGCGGTCCTAAATTCGTTAAGTACGGGGAGGAAGCCTGCGACTCCAATGAGACGCTGTCAACGAAATACCTGCCGGTTAGGTCACCATTAAAACCAAAGGCTACCCTGACCTCCGTTGCATTTTTAGGAGCAGTAGCAGCCACTCTTAAACTCCGCCATTTGCCCGATGGTTCTCCAATCAGGCCACTCACGACGGAGACAAGCTTACCGCTTGCATCATAAAACCTGAGGTCTGCTTTACCGCCTTGGCCTTCATCTGATAGCACGCTTGCTGTCATGATGACATTGCCGAATGGTTGGGCGGCATATGCATCGCTCACAACTCCGGAGCCTGCGGCGGGCGACAAGCGTTCCACTTGAAGACTTCGTTCCCCGTCTGCGTACACGGACTCACTTACTGTAATGACAGCTGCGTCTTCATCGGGCTGCCAGCCCGGCAAGCGTCCATCTTCTTCGGAATCCTCGAAGCCGCCGTTGATCAAAACGTTGGTCAATTCTTCGTCTGCTGCATACGTGATCGACTTTGCCCACCCGATACTTGCGAACATCATGATGACGGTTAGGGCTCCGGCAAGCCGACTCCTCCACTTGCTTCTCACTAAACTCTCCCCTTTGCGAATAAATTTTTTCAACAGGTAGTAAACGCTTTCAATACGCTCTCATCTTATCATATCCCTTCATTCGTATACAAGTATTATACATGTAAATATAATTCTTTCCGATAAATGATGTCGTGTTCCCAGTTTGCCAATGGCGCCGCGCCGTCCGGGGTCGGATATACAGGGACAAGCTGTAAAGTTGTATCCAATGCCGAGCTTCGTAAACCACCTTCCGTCCGTCCCTCCGGGGAGCAGCATCCGCACCGGAACGGCCTCCTTATCCACTCTTTCGGCACATCGGACAGCAAACCGAACATCCCCAGTCGGGATTTGAGGCGCGTGGGTCATGGTGCGGTACTGGGGCACGGCATGCCGTCTCCGTCCTCAGACGGAGACAAAAACCATTCTGCCGTCCCTCACTTCTTCTCAGAGCAATAAGTTATCGTTGTATTAACGCCTGTTGATATACCGTTACACAGTCAAAGAATTCTCTTTGTATTTAACCACGCAGCAGAAAAACCTAGTTCGAAAACTGAAAGGGGCAAGCATGATGAAGCTGATCTATCAATTAGAGCTTGTGAATAAAACATACAAAAAAGGCAAGGTTGTCGCCAATCAAAACATAAGCTTCGACGTTCAACAAGGGGAAATTCTCGGTTTGCTCGGTCCGAATGGAGCCGGCAAATCCACGCTGATCAAGCAGATGGTAGGCCACCTTGCTCCCACCTCAGGTACGGTACGCTATAAAGAAACCAGCGTGCAGACACAAACCAAGCGAGTTGCCCAGGAGGTCGCCTACTACTCACAAGAGCCTCACGCCCTGACCAGTTTAAAAACCTGGGAAGCCTTGTATTTTACAGGAAGATTGCGTGGGTTGACGAAGGAGTCCGCCTTAAAGCAAACAGAGGAATTGTTGGAACGCTTTGGTATGCAAGACCTCCGTCATAAGCTGTTGAAAAACGTTTCCGGCGGACAAAAGCGTTTAATCGGGATCGGTACTTGCTTGATCGGTTTTTCCCCCGTCATGATCCTGGATGAACCGACCAATGAACTGGATCCTAAAAAGAGAAGGCTCGTATGGGATCTGATTCAGGAACGCAATCGCCAAGGAGTAACCGTAATCTTGGTAACACACAACGTGCTGGAGGCCGAACAGGTCGTGGATAGAGTTGCTGTCGTAAATCACGGCAAGCTATTGGCCATCGATCATGTCGGTGTCTTAAAACAAAGGGTAGATCAGCGGATGAAGCTGGAAATTACGACTTCCTTTGGCGAAAGCGATTATGTTTGCCGAAGCTTAAGCGCACTAGGGCAGTGGACCAAAACGGGAGAAAACCGAATCCGGACACTGATCGAGAAGCAAAACGCCAGCTACGCGATCGACTGCCTGACTGAGCAGCAATTACCGATTGAAGAATACTCGTTGGTCCCTCCGAATCTTGAAGATGTCTATTTTCATATTGATGATGATCAGGATAAGCATGCCAAAGAGGAGGTAGTCTAAACATGGAAAAGATAAAACCATCCATGCAAAGCCATGACTTGCAGCTGCAAGAAACCGTCTTTCTCCAAGGGCACGAACAGCAGAGCATAATCCAGCGCAGAATCACGGAATGGCTGATCTTAGCCCGCATTCAATTTACGATCATCCGCGAGGCATGGGTTTGGATTTTCATCATGGCATGCATGTTTCCGTTAACGACGTTGTTGTTTCTCAAATTCTTTACGGTCGACCCAACGCCGGCGGTCATGACACGTATTATTACGGGGAATATGCTTTTCGGCTTAATCGTCATGGGACTCAATTCCATGGCTCAAGAGATATCTTGGCAGAAGCATCAAGGCCATTTCACGTACTATTCGTCCCTGCCGATCGCCAAGGTAAACTTCATCTTCGCCAATCTGCTGCGCGGCTTGATCATGTGCGTACCGTCTTTTATTATCTTGGCGATGATTGGTCAACTTGCTTACGGCATTCAATTTCACTACAGCTGGGGACTTGTCCCTGTATTGCTGCTCACCGTCTTTAGCGTGGTTGGCGCGGGTGTACTGATCGGCTTCTGGTCACCTAGCCATCAATTGACCAACATGCTGGTCCAGGCGCTGATGATGTTCATCTCGTTTTTGACGCCTGTCATGGTGGATATGGATCAATTGCCTATGATTTTGCAATGGTTCTCTTATATCTTCCCAACCACTTACGCCGCTGAGGCCATGCGGGAGGTATTGATATCGGGCTGGTCCGGCTCTGTCGCCTGGAACACGCTTGTTCTCTTGTTTTTCTCGCTGATCTCCATCGTATTGATCTTGAAAAAGGTTGATTGGCGTGTTGAGTAGTAAAGAAAAGTTCTCCTTGTTTACGTTCGTTAACTAGCAACCTCGACGAAAATAGATAATCACGAGCAGAACAAAGTCGTCTTTTCAGGCGACGCTGGACACATACTTGTACCTATCAAAGAAAAAAAGCCGCTAAAATAGCGGCTTTTAATGTGAGATGGCGTTGTCCCTCTGCCCGAAATTTTATAAACGTGGGCAATGCAGATTCCAAATGGTATCTGTTATTTGAACGAGATTTTAAGAGCTAATCACCGTTTCTTCATTCCAGAATTCTTTTACTTCGTCTAATATTTCAGCAGCAGGCGTTATGGGCCTCGAAAATCGTTCTACCTGTTTTCCTTAAATAATATTGAATTAGATAATATCCGCACGCGTATCCGGCACTATAAGGCATGTTGACCGGTTTAAAGTTTTGAAGTTTGGCGATCTCGTCACCATTAAGATACGGAGCGATATTATCAAAACCCGTTAACTGCAATTGCTCTTAAAGCACAGGCTTTATGCGCCTGTTCAGTGTTACTGCGTCTGTTCTCGTTACCCAAGGGCCGAGCAATTCTTCTCCAAACATGAACGTAGCGTAGTTTTCGGCTAATCCTTCACTTACAATGAGCTCGCCCAAATGAACGGTGTGATCCCACTGAATAAATTGATATCGCACATTATGGTTGCATTCGTGCGCGAGCGCAGCCTTCATTCGAGGAATCGTGTACGCATTTGGCAAGATGGTACCCCAGATATACCCGGGAATGCCCCCAAAACCGCTATAACCATCGTTAATGGTTAAGGCACGGCTTTCCGGATTCCCTAGTTGAATAGTAAATAAATATTCAGAAACAGGGAGGTTTATATCATGTTCCATAAATAGTTGGAGGCTTTTCCTTACTGCGTGCTCACACTCTAACCAAAAAGGATCTGACGAAATTAAATCTACCTCATGTGAAATCTGCTCGGTAATCTGATCAGGAGATCGATGCATTATGCTATTAAACGTAATAACGTCAAAACCGTTAGCCTCTTCCGCTCGAAAAGGGATCTGTTGAATTTGCCATTGTTTCATAAAGGGAGCCATCATTTCGTTTCTGAATAATTCAAGTTTTTCCTCGGGCGAAGCTTGGGCAACTTTTTGATAAATATGGTCTGAACGCAATGTTCTTATGTTCATTTCTATCACTCCTAGTTATGTATTCATAGAGAGACTTTTGCACGGGCTACGATCGATTTCTAACCATAATACATAAACATCATATTTGAATAGAAGACAACGAGGATATGCCGATTATAGATATATTCATTTATTATCTCTTCCTGCCCGTTTCTTCATTTGAAAAAGGGAGCAGCTGCTGGCGGAATCTGCTCCCTTTCATTCAACTCGTTCCAGTTTATTTTTGGTAATGCAATCGAAACACACCATAATGGGATCTAATTATTTTATCCCGCCCGTAAAATCCCTTATTTTGTCCGAGATTTTTTTTGGATGAGAACGATATAAATAATGTCCCGCGTCCAATAAAACCATTTCTCCATGTACAGATTCCTCTAATTGCTTCTCATGCTCGGGGATCCATCGGTCCGTTACAGGGTGATTCGCTTGAACAAAGAAAAGAATAGGTAAATCGGGAGGAAAATTCAGCTGTTCTGCTGCTTTAAAGTTGGAATACATGCTCACTGCCTCATTTAATTGCGTGTTGTTATACATGTTTTTCCGTATCATAATGTTCAATTGTTCTTTGGTTTGTTGATCATACGGCAGTCCTTCATAAGGGTCAGCGCTTAGTTTCAATTGTAACCGGGCGAAGCCCAAGTTGCGGAACCATTTAACCGGTTCTGTGTCTGACGAATCAATCTTCTGTTCGCTCAGAGTCGGAACGCTGCTATCCAGCCCGATAAACGCACGCACTTCATCTGGATATTGGTTCACGTAATCCAGACTATAGAGCCCCGAAATGGAATGAGCCATGAGGATATAACGATTGATCTGGAGACTTTGTAACGCTTCGTGAATTTCACTTGCGATATTTGCTGTACTGCGCTCCTTCTGGGTTCGATCGCTCAAACCGTAACCAAAAGGTTCAATCACGACGACTTTATAATAAGGGATTAACTCTGATATGAGCGGCTTAAAATCAAGTGCAGGTGCCGCTGTTCCATAACCGGGAAGAATCACAATGGTTTCTTCACCTTGACCTTGAATGAAAACATTCATCTGTTTTCCATCTACAGCTATACGCTGACCGTATGGCTCCATTCTTTTTTGTTCTGCATGACTGCTGATTTTATTTACGGTATACACGGTGGCGAAAAAAAGCAGGATGGCTATAACTACTGCGACGATTATTTTAAGCAAAATATGTAGTACTCTCTTTGTTTTTGTACTATTCCTTGCTTCCTTTCCTGCTGGTTGCGTCAAACTCTTCAGCTCCTTCTTGTCTATCTGTACACTGGCCATGGGGTCCGCTAATGCAAGTCTAGCCAACCAAGATGTCCTCTCAATGAATGCAATATGAACGGAGCATGAACAAAGTTTATTGGTAATCGACACCCCCTTTTGTCCTCGGCCAGGGACTAGATCTTGTACGGACAAAACAAAAAAAGCCGCTAAAATAGCGACTTTAAATTGGTATCTCGGAAGCACAATAAATAACAAGTGAGCACTTTGCTGTAATCCGTAAACAGCGAGTTGATCATAAGGTGAAAAGATGCAATTAAGAGCAGTTATAACCTACCTTAAGTGAATAATTTATAGCAGATGCTTCCGACCCACACGGCAATTAATACCCAAATCAAAATGAATAACGCGCCAGTCACCCAGTTTCTCGGTTTTCCCTGCTTCCTGATCTCCTCCGCTTTAGCTCTACATTGTTCAATAACCGATTGTGGGATCATTTTAAGGGCGATCGTAATTCCTAAAGGCACGATAATCAAATCATCAAGATAACCTAAAACGGGAATGAAATCCGGTATCAAATCGATCGGACTGAAAGCATAGGCAACCACTAACACCGCAAACAACTTTGCGTACCACGGTACTCTTGGATCTTTATAGGCCAGGAACAAAACAAAAACATTTCGTTTAATTTCTCTTGCCTTATTCTTTGCTTTTGTTAGAACCTTCGCTTCTCTCATAAAGACCTCCAAAATCATTTGCTATGTCCCCTGGCGCCGCACATTAACGGAACAAATGATGTTCCTTATTTCAGAAAACGGCAGCTGGATCGGCTGCCGTTTCTTGGCTATCATTCCCTTATCTTTCGTCAAACTGCCAGTGAATTTTGGCTTCATTTTATACCGTCATCACGAACGAGAGAACGATAATTAGATAGTTCTCCAGAAAGTATTATTAATTCAGCTAACTTATCAGAACTCAATTGGTCTAGACCATAACCCGCTTTTAAAATCCCTATTTCAATCACCGCCTTTTCTCTTAACACAGCACTTTCCTAATTATATCACCAAAATCATGTGGCTATTAAAGTGAGTTATGATGCTCCATCGGCTCCTTAAAAAGGTTTTAAGACCATAAGCACCAATATGGCAATCATCATCAGCTGTGCTGCCGTCTCGATGGGGACGATCTTTTTGATCAGCAGTCCGAACTCGGCGGGTATTTCATGACTCTGGTCTTGATTTTCAGATATGAGCTTGATGATCTTTTTCAAACGCGGCTCGATCCATCCGTCGATGAGGACGATCATGAGGAGCGATAAAAGGATGGACGCATTCAGCCACATTTGGGATATCCCCATTTTGGTTATGATCATAAGCCAAACCCCGGTTACAATAAGCAGAATGCCGCCCATTTTAGGTATGATGGCAAGTTTGGTCGTTATACCAAAAGTAAAGTGCAGCTGGCCGACGGTTCTAGCGGATCTTCGAATGATGGGCATTACGAAAGCGGGACCAATGATGGCGATCGTAGCCAATATATGCAAAACGAGCAGTAATCCAAACAAACCCATGCTCCCCCTTCTCCTCAGCGCACCGAAATCTTGCTTTGATAGGCTAGCCCGACCCTTTTCCTTTTAAATGCTCCTCCGAGCTCAAGATGGTTGAGCATACACATTACAACATCGTCATAAGCAACATTGAGTTCTTGAAATCGGCTGAACAAATGACCGGCTATTTCTGCCTCGGAATATTCCTTGATCGTCTCCGACATCGGAACGGGCAAGGTTTCCGCTGTTACATGTAGATGAACCGGATCTGGATGCTCTCTTGAATCCATCATGGTTCCCGGACACATCATGGACCAATCGAGCCCAGTCCGTTGCAGCCTTTCGAAATTCAGGTTGTGATTTTTATACTCGGGTGGGAAGCCGGGTAAATGGTTGCCGATCAGATCGGTATATGGAATATCCAGCAGACCGGCTCCTCCCATGACCCATACCCGCCCAGAGAAACTAGGCTCCAATTCACATTGGCTTATGATGTTATCGACGATACGAACAAACTCTTCCCCCTGTCCCGCATGACCGGCCGCAATAATAGCGGCGTCTTGATGCGCAAGCGCCTCGCTGACGCTCACTGGGTTCAACATATCGTCCACGATCACCTTCACATGTTTTGCGGAAGGCTCACCTAGTTGATCATAGAGCTTCTCAGAATTCCGAACAAACGCGGTCATTTTATGCCCCATTTTTATTCCTTGTGCCAGTACTCTTTTCCCCGTATTCCCCGTCGCTCCAAAAACAATAATGTTCATTGTTCTTTCCTCCTCTTTAACGGCTCCAATATTTGGTTGACTCAAGCTTAGCATCGCTTCAAAAAGATGTTAAGAACCCACTTTAAAGTAGGGTACTTACTTAAAAGTAAGCTTCACAGAAAGAGAACCCATATTGTGCGCGGAGGTCGGGACAATAGGAAAAATCTTGTGGCAGATTGTGCGGCTGTAGACGAAAAAAAGCTGCCCGGAATTCCGTGGCAGCTTCTGTTATGGGTTGATTGAATTAGATTCGATTTCATTAAATCAGCTTTATGACGCTGACTCTTCATACTTCCGTCTATTATGATTTTCTCCCCAAGCACACATGACTTCTGCTACAGGAATCAATGTTCTGCCGTATTCACTAAGGGAATATTCAACTTTTGGAGGGATAGCAGGGTAGACCGTTCGGTCGACTATGCCTTCGCGTTCCAAATCTCGGAGATGTTGGGAAAGCATTTTTTGTGAAACATCAGGTATAAGCTTTTCCAGATCGTTGAATCGCTTTGTGGATTCAATCAAATGCCATAAAATCAATGGCTTCCATTTGCCGCCTAAAACATGCAGGAGTGTTTCGACTGGACATTCGCGCTGATGAATCATGGATCAATCATCCCCCTTACTTTTGAGTACGTGTATTATCCGATATTAATATAACAAAATTTTACATTACGGATACCATCAAGTCAATCAGAAACCATTCTAATCGCCGATGGTATTACTGTTATGACTTGGACATTTATCGGTAATTTGATAATATTAATTGTTTTCCTTGTGGGAACCATACTGGAACGAGCTGTCAAAAAATAACGCCGAGGACACTGGTACCCCAACCTTCCGTGGCTATCCGCGACCGCTTCGGAATTTGTCATTCACCTAGGGTGGACTGCTTGCCATCATTATACAAACCTGCATTATCTTTTGTTTTGTCTTTTCTTAGTACTCTTTTTTCTTCCCTGCTTCCCTACCCCAAATTAATCTCCCGGATCTTTTCCAGCGACACTTTCGGTTTTCGGTCTTCGGTAAGCAGGCCGTTAACCTCATGCTGAACGTCCGTAATCTGCGTATAACAGTAACCGGAGATAAACGGAACTGCTTTAATCGCTCCGGTTATGCTGGCGAATCGCTCCAGGAAAGCTTCCTCACTCTCAACCTGATTGCCGTAACCCCAGCCATGCTCGCTCCTGAATGCAATCCCGCCAAACTCGCTGATGATAATCGGTTGCCCTTTATAACTGTAGCCTTGGGCGAACGCAAATTTCCACTCGTTGTACGCACCGTTGCTACCCGTAATCGAGTCTTTATCCTTGTATGTTTCGTACAAATCTTCGCCACGCTCCACATAATCATGAAGAGTCAAAATATCAGAAATGGTGTGCTCCCATCCATCATTAGTGATGACTGGGCGATAAGGATCAATAGATTTGGTCAAATAATAAATACCTTCCGTAAATTTTTGCTGCCGATCGTCATGGATAATATTCTGAATGCCCCAGGATTCATTAAATGGTACCCAGGTAATGATGCAGGGATGATTGTATTGCTGCTGCACAACTTCAATCCATTCCTTTGTAAAACGTTCCACGGACTCATCGTTATATTCAAAAGCAGCCGCCATTTCGGACCAGACCAGCATACCTTTGACATCACACCAGTATAGGAAACGAGCGTCTTCAATTTTCATATGCTTGCGCAAACCGTTGTAGCCCATTTCGGCGATCGCCTCGATATCTTCGATCAGCGCTTCTTCGGACGGAGGCGTCAGATGACTTTCGTTCCAGTATCCCTGATCCAGAATCAATCTTTGGTAAAGGGGAATATTGTTCAGAAGAATTTGTCCGTCTCGGATCGAGATTTTGCGCATGCCGAAATATGAACCCACCCGGTCGATCTCCCGTTCTCCTTCATACAGCACAAACTCCACATCAAACAGATTGGGATTGCCCGGAGACCACATGTTCTGCAGCCATGGCCCGTTGATGCCGCTCATCATGCTTGTTTCCACCGTCAGCCAGGCTCTGTCCACCGAAAGGCTCAGCTTTCTTACCGTTTCGCCTTTAAATGTGATTTCTGTCTCCAGCCGGAGATCTTTTTTGTTTTTCGTCCCGTTAAAGCGGAAGTCGAACCGAATCATTTGGCGGTCGATGTCCGGTGTCATTTTCACCTTATCCAAGCGGGTGTCATGGACATGTTCGAACCAGACGCTTTTCCAAATGCCTGTCGTCTGCACATAAAACGAATCATGATTTCGTCCGGCCCAGCGCTGTTTGCCCCGAGGCTGCAGACAACTATCGCTGTCTTCCACTTTCAGCACAATTTCATTTTCGGCGTCTTGCTTGAGGAGGTCGGTAATATCCAATGAAAACCGAGCATACGCCCCTTCATGCTCCCCCGCAAAACCACCGTTCACCCAACAGGTAGCTTTATAATCCACGCCTTCGAAATGCAGGATCGTTTGTTTCCCTTCCGCTTCTGGGGAAAGTGTCAGTTTTCTGCGATACCAAATCTGCGCATGGAATGTCTCCTCGCCGATTCCGCTCGCCTGGGTTTCATAGGTAAAGGGAACGTTTATTTTTTGTGCAGCGGGAAAATGGTCCATAAAGCGTTCCGCAACACCGGCTTTTTCATCATCGAAACAGAAATCCCACGCTCCGTTCAGATCCAGCCACTGGCTCCGTACAAATTGGGGTCTCGGATAGTTTTTTATATAAAATTTCGTAGCTGCTGTGGGCATTTTAGCACCTATCCTCTCTCTAATAACTGATGTATAATCTGTATTTCTTATCACAGATTACTATCTTGATCCGAGAAAGAAAATGATTTATCCTATCCTTTGACTGATCTATTATCCTTTCTAGGAGTGGAAATCATTGATACATCTAAACCGATGTGGATATAACGTGATTCATCCGGAAGGCTTCACTGTTGACCGCCCGGACGGCTCCGGGGATTACGTCTTTTTATTCTTCCGGAGCAAAATGGAGCTTAAGATTCATTCGCAGGCTGTATTTGTTGAACCTAATACCTTTATTATTTTTAACAAAAACAGCCCGTATTTCTACCAGCATGCTGAACAACCTCTGGTCCATGACTGGTTTCACTTTGATATGGAGGACGCAGAGGCTTTTTTTGATCGCCTGAATCTCCCTTTAGATACCTTATTCAAAGCATACGACCCCTTCTATATTTCCAGAAAAGTGAATGATATTCATTGGGAGAATCTGCAGAACGGAACCTTCCGAAATGAGATCATCGATTATACCATTCGCTGCCTGTTCATGAAGCTTAGCGATATTCGAAATCATTTGGAGCCACACCATCAGATTAGTAAATACTACGATCAGTTCCTGAAGCTGAGAAATGAAGTTTTCAATTCTCCTTCTACTTGGTATACGGTCGAGTTCTTGGCGGACAAGATGAATATGAGTCGGGCGTATTTCCAGCATATGTACAAACAAATCTTTGGCATATCGGTAATTAACGATATCATCCTTAACAGACTAGGATACGCCTCCTATTTACTGAAGAACACATCGTATGCGATCAGCCATATTTCTGGAATATGCGGTTATGAGAACGATGTACATTTTATGCGGCAATTCAAAAAATACGTAGGACTAACTCCGAGTGAATACAGAGGAAGGGCTGATGGTAGGCAATAATTCTATTTCTCTCCTCATTACTTCAGAAAAGGAATCAACCTGCGCGTATTGTGCAGTGTTTTCGAGGCAAATAATCAACGCGATTTGTGACTCGATGCAGACAGAAACGGACTAGCTTATGGTCGAACGCTAGTCCGTTTCTGTTTGCAAAATAATGAGTCCCTCAGTTCAAGCATTGAACTGAGGGACTTTTCCTCTTATGCAATTTTTACCTCCAATCCTGTACTTTTTTCACCTGTACTACAGGCAGCATCATGCCGTCATCCATGCCCATCAACGTCACGCTGGATGATTCGGGTATCTCATCGTGCTGTGTAATATCTACCGGGGTATCAAATATCGGTTCCGCATAAGCAAGATGCGTCCGGCCTCGCGCCAATATCTGGCGGTAATTCCCGCTTTCGCCTTCATAACCGTCATGGTCCCACGGAACGAACGACCGAGCGTTACAATAATGGCACACATAGGAGCGGCGATAACGGTCCTTCGTTCGGTTCCGATATGAACGGTGGAACAAATGGGAATCAAAGAACAGCACATCTCCAGGCTTCATTCGCACTGGAATGGGGGCCGGATAATTGGACACCACTTTGGATAACGTGTTGACCTCATCGTCGAGGTGACTGACATTCTCCACGGAATGGAGATCGGTGAATGCTTCTTTAGCATGAACACTGCCGCCGTTATTCCCTGGCGGTGGGTAAATCGGTTCGTGATTGGAACCGGGAACGACCCACAAGCGAAGGCCTCATCCTCCCCGCCCCAGCCGATAAACCGTTCATCATATCCCCCCACCGCATCAAACGCATTTCGTTTTAATGCATTCAACCCTCCCAGATAATAAGCGCTGTTCTCATCTCTATTTCCCAGTATCGTTGGGATCGGCCAATCCGCTGTTTGAGACAGGATCATTTGCGAGATGTCCTCCGGCAGCCGTAATATACGACTGAAGGGGATAACCCATTGACGATCATTCACGTAAGATATCGTTTCCAGCACGAGGTTGGGATCATATACGATATCACAGTCGGCAATCATGAATACATCTCTGGTTGCTTGGCGGGCTGCGCGGTTAATGGCTTTCGACCTGCTGAATGGATTACCGGAGACCTCACCGATGCATACTTCTATGCCCGGCATCGTCCGTGAGTAGAAATCCAGCACCCACCTGAGCGCAGCATCCCTCGGCCCGCCTTGATCCGACTGGTAGGGAATCAGAACGGAAACTTGTTCAAACATCTTTTTCTTCCTCCTCTCCTGCAGAGCTTGACTAAATTTGAAACAAAACGCGGAGCCATCGGCTCATCGCATGGTCGATCCTCCAACCTGACTCTATATGACTCCTGCACCTTAACCCGATTTCTCGAAGTTCATCCGTCCGACTTCTCCAATGGTTAATCTTGTGTATAAAATCTTCGGGAGAGTCACTATCCAAAATCAGTCCATGGGCAGCCGGGTGAGCTGCATCTTTTGCATTACCGACATTCGTGGAAAGAACGGGAACCCCGCAAGCATACGCTTCCAGCACAGTAGCCCCGCTTCCTTCATTGGCTCCCGTGTTCAACAACAAGTTCAACTTATGATAAAAACCCGGCATGCTTTCGTAAGTGTGAGCACCGGAAGTTTCGATAAAAGCGATTCCTTCATCACTCTTGAAATGCTCTTTAATCCGCATATACAAAGTATTGTAGTTTTTAGAGGTTTTCGAGGGATCTCCGGCCCATCCGATCACGATTGGAGCATTGTCTATTCGAGCCATATGCAATGGCTGAAACAATTTGTCATCCACGAAATGACCGATATACTCCACAGATGTGTTCGGCGCTACAGCCTGCAAGATGGAGGCCAGTCTCCGATTTATAGCGCCCAGCTTTCCGATTCTAGGAAGGACCAGCCTGAGAAAGTCAGGATCGGGAACGAGTTCATCCTTCCATTCCCTATAGGTTTCGTAGTGTTTACTGAAGTAATAATAGGAGACGGCTGCCGCTGAATCGATGCGGATATTCTTGAAAACGCAATAAGCCGCAATGCCAAGACACATGGCGGATATGTGATCATATTGGTGATTCAACTCTCCACTGCTTTTGTGTTCAAGATAGAGATCCAATTCGCTCATAGACATGAGGTCCAACGATGGATGATATTGCTGAATAACCTTGGCATTCTTACCCAGGATCCACCAGGGCACGTCATAGATCAGCAAGTGCCTTCCCATAATGTCGACCTCCTTATCCGCTCGTAATAGAGTATATTCGACTCCTCCCCGACAAGTTTGCAAGACCATGCAAAATGATGAATACGTCCATCATTAACAATAAAAAGCTGCCCATGGCGTAGAATGAAACCTACACTAAAGGCAGCCGTATAATTCCAATGAATTTGACTGATAACTAAACTTTTTTATCGATAATATGTTCATTGGCACGGATCTCTTGAATTTCTTTTCTCAATGCTCTCATCTCTTGAAGCATGGCATCCATTCTAATGATGAAAATCTCTACAAAATCCATTTAATCAAGAACCTCCGTATTATGATGGCTGAATGAATTCCTTAAGCAAGCCCTGCATCATGGCAAAAATCAGTTCGGAATCCTGCAGCTTATTCTCCTTTATCCCGCGCCAGCAGTCCGTGACGCTCATACGTACCACGTCAATGCGCTCGTATCCCTCGAGCTGCTGGCCGGATTGGCTTATTACCTCATCGGTATAATAGACATGTGCGATCTCGTTGCACCTCCAGGACGCCGGGTACAGCTTGCCTAGGTAGTGAAGCTCACCGCAGATGAAGCCTGTTTCCTCCAGCATTTCACGTCGAGCCGCCGATTCCAGGTCCTCTTCCTCGCCTACGCCGCCGCCAGGCAGCTGAATAACGTAATCATCCACGGCCGCTCGGTATTGACGGATCAGCAGCAGCTGATCGCCATCCTTTGCCAGAACAACAACGGACACATAATTTTCCTTGGTATAATATACTTTGCCTGACGTTTCCTCGTAAATCGATATTCCGTTATGGCGGATCAATAACTCGCTATTTACCATACGGGCAGGTGCTCCTTTTCAAGACGGTTGGTCATTTCCTCCCGTCGAATTCTTCTTTCAGGATGGAGAATAAATAGGAATCATGATAACGGCCCTTAAACCATAAGTGCTGCCGTAGATGCCCCTCCTGCTTCATTCCGATGTGACGCATGACGCTAGCAGACCCGACGTTTCCCGGCCGACAGGTGGCATAGATCCGGTTGACTCCCAGTTCCTCGAAGCCGAAGCGGCACATGACCCTAGCGGCCTCGGTAGCATAACCCTGCCGCCAATAAGCGGGATTCAGACAGTATCCAAGCTCTGCATTCGTATCGGATCGATGAAGCCCCACGCCTCCGATCAATTGGCCGCCATCCTTTAATACGATCGCCAGCTCGTAGCTGTCACGGGGGCTCTGCTCTATCATTCGGCGGATTTCCCCTACATACTTCCATGTATCTTCTTCCGTATTGGGTCCCCACATCGTATACTCGGTCACTCTTGGATCTGAAGCATAGGCATGAATACTCGCAAAATCCTCATCCCGGAAATCGCGGATCGTCAGTCTAGGGGACTCTAACTGCATAGGTACCTCACTCCTTCATGAAGCCTCCGGCACAGGCGGAGGTGATTTTTTCCAATTATACCACGCTGTATGTCGCAGATAAAAAAAGAAGCCGGGCAGCCTATCCCCCAAGCTTCTTTCAATATCTCACATTAAGAAAATCCTTCCAGTTTCTTCTCCTTGTCATGCGTTTTGAACTTATGAATATAACGGGAAAGCACGCCATGTCGCGGAGAGGACAGAAAGCTGATGATAAATACGATTCCGGTTGCGAATGCCATGGATCCCGAAATGGAGGTGTCCAGCCATACCGCGATATAATAGCCCATAAATGCCGATATGACGCCAAAGGCCCCGCTTAGCGCCAGCATGATGGAGAGTTTATCGGTCCATAGATAAGCAGCCGCGGCAGGCGTTATTAACATAGCCACCACCATGATCGCCCCCACGGCATCAAAGGAGGCCACCGTTGTGATGGAGACGAGCGACATGAACACATAATGCATAAGCACGACGGGAATGCCGATGCTGGCCGCAAGTGCCGGATCAAAGGAGGTGATCTTCCATTCTTTATAGAATGCCAGGATCACGATAAGCACGACCAAGAGAACGGCTGCCAGCATAAAGGTCGCTTTCGGTACCTCGCCTAGAAGCGGAACGTGCATCACATCCCATGGCACAAACGTGATTTCGCCCATGAGCGCATGCTTTGTATCCAGATGGGCGTTGCCAACTTGGGTCGCAATCAGGATGACGCCGATGGCAAACAAGGTTGTGAAAACAACGCCGATGGATGCGTCCTGCTGTACGCCCCGGGAATGAAACCATTGAACCAGTACCGCCGTCAGCAGGCCGGCTATGATCGCACCGACCAGCATATGCGGACCGCTGAGTTCTCGGGTGACGATAAACGCCGTGACGATGCCGAGCAGCACGGTGTGGCTGATGGCATCGGCCATCATCGCCATTCGGCGCAGAATCAGGAACACGCCGACGATGCCGCAGGACAATCCGACGAGCGAGGCTGTGAGTAAGATCCATGCGGTATAAGTCATTGATTGCTCCCCCTCTCGGAAATCCGGGGACCAAGAACGGTTTGACTGCCCGCGTCCCTATGCTCTTTTTTCTGGGAGCGGAGCTGCAGAGCCTGAATCAGAAGACCCTTCTCTGCGCCGAAGACCAGAGAGATCGTGAACAACGCGGAGGAAGCTACAACGATAAAGGGCCCTGTAGGCCATCCTTTTCCCAGAGTGCTCACGAGTGTACCGACGAACCCGGCGCCGCCTCCAAATACAGCCGACAGAATGACCATCATTTTGAAGGATTGTGTCCAGTATCTTGCACTGACGGACGGAATGATCAGCATGGCCGCCATCAATATGACGCCGACGGCCTGAATGCCGATGACGATGACGAGAACGAGCACTCCCATATAGAGGGTATTCATCAGTCTGCCGTTCAGCCCTAACCCCCGGGCAAAATCGGGATCAAACAGAAATAGCTTCCATTCTTTAAAACCAATCGAGACAACGAGAATGACCAGAACAGCCAGGATTAGCATCGTAACCACATCCTTGCGAACCATGGATGCCGCCTGCCCGAAAATAAAGTTATCCAGTCCGCTTTGATTCCCGCCGCCCGTACGGTTCACGATCGTCAGCAGCATAATGCCCAAACCGAAAAACACGGATAGTATCATGCCCATCGCCGTATCCTCTTTAATGCGGCTGGAAGTCCGAATCCACTGGATCATCCAGGCCCCGATTAAAGCGCTGGCGGCTGCCCCGAGAATCATGACCAGCAGGTTCTTGCTTCCCGTCAAAGCGAATGCGATCACGACACCCGGCAGCGCCGCGTGAGACAATGCATCGCTCATCAGGCTTTGCCGCTTCCAATAGGCAAGACAGCCGATCATGCCGGCTGCCATGCCCAGGATTAACGTGCTTAACAGTACCCACTGTGTGTTCGGCGACAATAATGAATTGAGCATGCTTTACGCCTCCTTCATCCAGCGAAGCGAACCGCCGTATGCGCGGTAAACTTGATCCTTCGTGAAGACGTCTTCCGTCTTCCCGTGCGCAATGACCGTACGGTTCAACAGCAGCACATGGTCGAAATAATCTTCAACCGTCTGCAGATCATGATGGACCACCATCACGGTTTTGCCCGCCTTTTTCAGATCCTTCAGGGTTGTCATAATCGCCCGCTCGGTTGCGGCATCGACTCCAGCTAACGGCTCATCCATGAAATAGAGATCGGCATCCTGAACGAGCGCCCTTGCGAGAAATACGCGCTGCTGCTGTCCGCCGGAGAGCTGACTGATCTGCCGGTCGGCAAAGTCTGCCATGCCCATCTGATCAAGCGATGCCATCGCCTTATCCTTATGGCTCTTGTTTGGCCGTTTCAGCCACCCTACCCGTCCGTACAAACCCATCATGACGACATCCAACGCATCGGTCGGGAAATCCCAGTCCACGGACCCCCGCTGCGGCACATAGCCGACGCGGGTTTTCGTTTGGCTTAAGCTGGACCCGAAGAAGGAAACATTCCCCGACAGCTTCGGATGAAGCTCCAGCATGACTTTAAGCAAGGTGGATTTGCCGGCGCCGTTCGGCCCGACAATGCTGGTTAGCGAGCCCTGCTCCACGCTGAAGGACACGTTGTGAAGCACTTTATTTTTTCGATACGATGCATGGAGATCTTGAACTTCAAGTACAGACATCTTATTCACCACTTCCTGTTAACGCATGATAGATTGTTTCGACATTATGACGGTACATTCCGATATAAGTGCCTTCCGTCGTTCCCGTCTCGCCCATGGCATCGGAGAAGAGCTCGCCTCCAAGCTTAATGTCCAGCCCTTTCTTGGCAGCTCCTTCAATGACGGCATTGATCGATGCCGGGTTGACGCTGGACTCGACGAATACGGCAGGCACCTTGTGTTCCAGCAGTAGGTCGATCGTGCCGTTAATATCCGAGAGGCCGATTTCATCCTCAGTGCTCAGGCCTTGAAGGCCGACGACTTCCAGACCATGCATACGGCCGAAATACCCAAAGGCATCATGAGCGGTAACCATGACCCGCTGCTCTTCCGGTATTTGCCCCAGCTTATCCTTTGCCTCCGCTTTCAGCTCATCCAATTGCGCAAAATACTTCTGCTTGTTCTCTTCAAAATAGTCGGCATCGGCGGGAGACAGCGACTTCAGCTCTTCCACTGCAGAGTCCAAGGAGGTCTTCCATAGATCGATATCAAACCATACGTGGGGATCGGTCGCCTGCGTGTCATCCTGAAGCAACCGATCCTTCGGGATGGCGTCCGCTATCGCCAGCACGGGTTTGTTTTTTCCGATCTGTTCGAAGATTTCCGTCATATTGCCTTCCAGATGAAGTCCGCTATAGAAAATAACATCCCCGCTATCCAACTTCTTGATATCGCCTTGTGTGGCATTATATAAATGCGGATCGACGCCAGGTCCCATCAAGCTCAGCACCTCCACCCGATCTCCTCCGATGACGGAGATGGGTTCCGCAATCTGTCCAATAGTGGTTACCACGCGTATTTTCTTGTCGGCCTGCTCGGTTGCCGCTCCGCTCTGCTTCGCTTCCCCCGATGCGCATGCGGATAATACCAGCAACAAAACCAGAATGGCTGCCCCCATGAATATCCTGCCTCTACTAGTCCTCTTGTTCTTCATCTTCTTCTCCTCCACTCCAAATAAATAATGAGTCGACCATTCTAATGTAAATGAAAACCTCGTCCTGCCGTCGTACAATTGTTTTGGATTAATGCAACATTAATTCCTATGTACAAAAAATAATCCATCTTTAGGTTTTTGTCAATGTTATTTTATAAATTCGTACACGCGGTATCTCATTTCATTTCTTCAAAAGCTTGATTTAATCCATAATATCCGAGCAATCAGGATCTATTTTTCGCATAGGCAAAATATTTAGCTGTATTTAAATATTTTAATAGGCTAGGATTTCATTCATGTTCAATGCACAAAAAAAGACGACTTCTCGTCAAGAGAAATCGTCTTTTTTTCATATGGTTTGATCAATCACAACCCTTGGGTTATCCAAAAAACCGAATGTGCGCAAACTTGGTTTTTAAACGGTCGAATTTCTTCCTGCTATTGCTGCGGTTATCGGGCAATAGCTTCACATCGGCCAAAGCACCGATGGTTTCTACCACCTCGTCGATTGACAGATGATCGGTATCGATATGACGCTGGAACACTTCATTCGAGAATCCGCTCATGCACCGATCGATTTGCTGCGCTGCCCACGAATTCGCACCTTCCCCTCGGCTCCGCAATCGTCTTAGCAGGACTTCCTTGGAAGCACACAAGGTGAAATGCCGGACAACAACGCCATCCCGTCTCAGGTTCCCAACGATTTCATCGAAATATGACGCGTTTGATATGGTCATCGGAGCAATGATCAATTGATCGGATTCCTGGTCCATATACTTGAACATGGAGTAGTTAAACTCCCTCCACATCGGATAATGCTGAAAATCATCGCGTGTGGCATCCTTCGGAAGATTATCGCGAATGAAATAACCTGCATTCTCCGGATCGTACACGCACGAGTTCGGTATTCTTCGCTGCAGCTCATGCGCAGCCTGGGTTTTGCCCGAGCCGAATGCACCGTTCACCCAAATAATCATAGATGAAAGTACCCCTTCCTTAACAGGGTTTTGCTTGTATCACATGTCGTCTCTTATGTAAAATTATGCTTTTCTCAGAAAGTCCGGCAATCGAGTCAACGTTTTTCCGTGATCGCGGACAAATCCATATTGTTCGTATAGACCATGGGCATCCCGCGTCGACAAGATGCCGAATAAATTTCGGTAGTCATCGCTGGTGGTAATCGTTTCGATTAACTTCTTTCCTATGCCATGCCCACGGTAAGACTCATCCACAAACACATCGCATAACCAATACACGGTTGCGTCGTCGGTCACGACCCTGGCAAATCCGATCTGCCGGTTGTCGATATAGGCGCCAAAACATGTTGAGCCCTCTAGCGATTTCTTAATTTTTTCATCGGAGCGTTCGTTAGCCCAATAGCTTTGACGCAAAAAATGTACAATGGCATCCATATCCAGGAGGGAAGGGTCGCTGCTTATCAAAATCCGCTTCAGATCGATGTCCATCATCACACCGTCAGTTCCTTTTACCAGAGCCAAATGCAATCACGTAATTGTCCGGATCCTTGATCGCAAAATCCTTCCACACGCCCCAGTCTGCTTCCATGAGCACAGGCTCTTGTACCACTTCTGCCCCGCGAGAGGTTAGTTCTTCATACAACTCGTCTAATTCGCGGTGCGTATCCACATAGGCGTATGTATCCCAAGGCGTCTGTTGATCCTGGCCTGGCGGATTCGGGTTAACGTCCGTCATCGTTGCCGCCTGAATCAGTTTGAAACCTAGCGCAAAATCATCCCTGACCGCCCAAACATCGTTCACTTCACAACCGAGCACCTCTTCATAAAACTGCTTGGATCGGGAAAGATCGGATACCAATCGAACTTGAACTGAGAATTGAATCCTGCTCATAAGATCATCTCCGGCTACTTTTCCTTCCATAATACAATCGTCCGACTCGCTTAACAAGAACTTTTCGTAAGTGCTGAATGCTAAGAATAAAATTCGATGGCAGGGTTGCCTGCATACGTGGTTTCCGAATATTCGCCCGCCTTATATTCCGAGATGATCGTTGTCCAGAAGTTTTGCGCCGGCAGATTTTTTTCCAACCAAGCGATGCTCCACTTCCCCTTGAACCATTCGAATACTTGGAATGCCGCCTGTTTGCCGATACCCTGCTTGCGGTATTTCTTAAGAATAAAAAATTCTGCCATGGAGTAACCGGGATCTGAAAGATCTGATGCTTCGATTTCCCTCACCAACACAAATCCGGCAAGCTTCCCGGATACTTTGACAAAGTAAGGGTGGCGTCCCTCTTCGGTCCAGTAATGGTCTACATACTTATAATCGTAAAGACCGTACTCGTTAACGTCATTATCGCTATCATCCTCATACGGACTCATATCGTATTGATATAACTCCATGAGGCTGCGCAATACGCTCTTCTGTTCATATGAAATCCTTGCAAGTTTCACATTCTCACCTCTCATGCCATCTCAGCATTTTTATAATTTTAACGAAACACCCTATTCCACATTCTATGTAACCATCCTGCCAGTTATATGTGAAGACGGCAATGGTCATACCATCTACTGGTCATAGACTAGCAATTTCCATCTATTGCTGAGCCATTCAATAGCTTGTAAAATATAACAGTTAATATATCACACATAGTTAAGGAGAGAAACCCATGACGACAGTCCAACAGCAAGCGGCCAAGCGAGCCATGATCGAATGGCTGGCAAATGAACGAGAGCTTGGACATAAGCCCAGCAAAATCGAATTAGCCGGAGAATTCAATCTCCATGGCATGCATTACTACATATTTAAATATAAGAAATCCATGCTTGGTAAATGGCTGGTTGGCGTGTGCGGCGGTTATGAACATGCCTCGGACACCGAGCATTGCGGTCATGTATTCAGTGAGATGCAGCCTTATCATCCTGCCACCGCGGAGGAGGAAGCGATATCCATGGTCAATATGATCCGGGAGTATTGGATGCAGCAGGCGGCGCAGTATGAATCGGCGGAGAATCCAGAGGATGACGCGGCAGACAACCAAACGTCATCCGGCATATTCAACGGCTTCGTTCTGTTGAACTCGCCAGAATGCGATTTGGAGCAGATCCAAGCCAATCTTCTGCGCGATTGGAGCATCTCCTGCTCCCCGGAAGACGGCAGCGCCGAAGAGGAGAAGGAAGGCATGCTGGTCTTTGAGGCGGAGGGCTGCATGATTGCAGTCAGCTTCATCAATGCCCCGGTGCCGGATGGCGAGGCCGAGCATTACGCTCAAGGGAACTACCTGTGGCCCGAGGCCGCCGAGGTCACCCAAACCCATGTTGCCCAGCTTATTCTGGCCGTGCTGAAGCGCTCCGCGTCTCCGCTGGATAGCGGAAAAGTGTACGCCAAACTGGCGGCCAGCTGCCTGAAGCTGCCGAATGCCGTCGGGCTCTACTCGTCCGGCACCGTATTTCAGCCTGAGTTCTATATCGATATGGCCGAAACGATGAAGACCGAAGATCTGTTTCCCCTGTTAAATCTCGTATATTTTGGTTTAGTTGGCACCGAAACCGGAATCAACGGATATACCTATGGGCTCAGAGCCTTCGGCAAGGATGAGATCGAGGTGCTGGACAGCCAGGCGACCCCTGCCGAGCTCCGTGAATTCCTGATGGACATTGCTTTATACATCGTGGAGCAGGACGTCACGCTAAGGGACGGGGAAACCATCGGCTTCTCCGCGGAACAGAAGCTTCCGATTACCCGCTCCGAGGGCGTGTATCTTCCTGATGACACTCTTAAAATCAAATACTGAATTTAACGAATCAACTCTCCGACAAAGCACGCCTAGCCATCGATATGGACTTGGCGTGCTTTTTATATTTTCCAACGACTACGACTTTGTTGACGGCTTCCACTCCTTGACGGAATTTGCAACTGGCATACGCTGGGCGGCCGCTATCATTTTTGCCAAATTGCTCGATTTTGCTATAATAGAAATTGCATTAAATCTATATTTAATGCAATTTCTGTTCTAAACGATTGGACGGGTGTGAAGCGATGAACTATACCGAAGTTTTTGAGCACTATGAGCGGGAAATGAAGCTGTTTCTCTCCTATATGAAGGATCGCGAATACGCCAAGGATACACAACAGGCCTATCTTCATGATATCAAGCACTTTCTGAACAGCCTTGAAGGGAAACCCATCACGGATATCACAGACATTGATGTGATGTATTATCTGACGCAGGTGCGGGAAAGCGGTGCCGGCGCACGATATCGAAATCGCTGCCAGTCCGCCATCCGTCTCTTCTATAAAGTCATGATCCGTTTCAAATTGGCGAGCACCAATCCTGCCATGGATATCGAAAAAGCCAAGGTGGAGAAAAACCGTCAGCCTACCTATCTTCAAAAGCCGATTCTGGATGCTTGCCTGAGCGGGATTGAAGGCAGATATAAAATTCGAGACGTGACCATCATTGCGCTTATGGCTTATGCGGGTCTTCGGGTTAGCGAGATCGTGAAGCTGAATGTATCGGACTTTGATCTGGAGAACTCCAGCATCGGAGTGCTGGGTAAAGGCAATAAATGGAGGTACATCCCCCTCCCCGCCGAATTGAACAAGCTGCTGCAAATGTACCTGGAAGAACGGATGGCACCCAGAAGCTCAAAGGATAACGCCTTCTTCGTATCGCAGTTTCGGCGCAGAATCAGTAAACGCATGGTGCAGACGATAGCCGAGAAGACGTTTGAGGCGATGACCGAGCAGTTTCCGCAGTTATCCGGGCAATCTCTATCCGCTCATAAGTTAAGACACTCCTTTGCCACCGAGCTGCTGCGCAACGGAGCTGATCTGCGTGCTGTGCAGGAGCTCCTCGGACACGAGGATATATCCACCACGCAGATTTATACCCATGTGCTGGATGAGACTAAAGAGCGCGCCATGAACAAAATCCGACCGGCGATCCCCCTTCTCTTCTCGACTAAGCCGTGACAAAGGACACGGTTTGCAAGCACTCAACCTGTAACATAGTCACCGCTCATGTTCCTTCTGCAAGTGAAAACGGCAGCAACCATGCTGCCAAAGGAAGTTCGGATTCCCAAGTCCCGTATGCACGCGAAAAAGCCCCCATTCACTAGGGGGCTTTCCTGCAAATATGATGCTCCTGTTACGCCTGAATGAACAGGCTGAACTCCTGGCCATTTTTGACCGGTTCCTGTGCCATGGTGTAGCCGTGCTTGACGACTTCCTCCGGCACGTTCCGAAACGCGGACGGACAGTCTGAAATGACCTGAAGCATTTGTCCTTTTTTCATATCACGCAGCGTTTCGAGTGTATAGATGACCGGGTAAGGACAAGATTCCCCCCGGAGATCCAGAGTAAAATCAACGGACATGGGTTGCATCCCCTTTCTTGAATCCTACGCCGAAGCGGTAGTTTTTTTGCCAGTACGCGGCGACAGCGAATCCGACCCCGAGTACGATGAGCGTAACCGTTAAAGCAGCCGCCGGACCCATGGCGGTGATCAGGTTGACAGGCGAGCCGCTCTTCACAAGCAGATCGTATACCCCCATGTGATCCCAAGCGTATGCTAATGCGGTAGCTCCTACAATGTTACCGATAAACACAGGCAAGAAGACAACCTGTCCTTCCATCAAACGGTACATCATGCCGGTTTCGCAGCCGCCGGCCATGACGATGCCCAGACCGAACAGCAGTCCGCCAATCAAGGTGCTGGGAGCGGCAATTTTCGTAATCGGCTCTAATCCGTACACAAGAATAATGACCAGCGTGGCGACGGAACTGACTGCCATGCCCAAAGTGATCGCTTTGGTCATCGTGGCCCGGCCGCTGATCCACAGATCACGAAAAGCGGAAGTGAAACAGATCTGCCCTCGTTCAATCAAGATGCCGAACGCTGCGCCGAATAGAGCGGCGGTCCCCAGCATGGTGCGGCCCGTTGCATAGAAGCAGACAATCAGCGCGAGGTAAGTCAGACCGAGTACCGCCCCAAAGAGCGGTTGCCGGTTTTTACCCTGTTTAACGCTCGGCAGGCTGCCGCCTTTTTTCAGCACGGGCTTGCCTTTCCACCACCTTGTGTTGACCAGCTTGGCACCCAGGAAAGTGCCTGCCCCCGTAGCCACGATGAAGATCCAGGCATGAAGCGAGAACTGAGGCACACCGGTAAAAAAGGCAGCGAGGTTGCAGCCCAGGGCCAGTCGGGCTCCGAAACCCGCGATGATGCCTCCGGCAAACCCCTGTACATACCGCCGCTTCTGTCTCGGCATGCGGATCTTGAAATTGCCGCTTAGCAGAATCGTAATCAGGGCTCCGATGAACATGCCCCAGACGATCCATCCGTCGGTCCGCGTCCAGGTCGTGCCGTTCATATGGACAAGGTCGAAGTACGCCCAGCCGGAAACATCCACCCCCACGAATTCCAGAAGATGCCCGCCCAGACGGGTGAACTCACCGGTTACGGCCCAAACCGTATGGGTGATACCGAAATAGACGGCGCTGAGAATACCGGCCATAGCCATAACCAGATAGGGGCTCCAGTAGTTCCCGAACCATGTTGAATATAATTTTTTCACCTTGCTCAATAACTCCTCTACCAGAAAATTCACGATCCTGATCGATCATAAAACCCACAAATTTCATTTTACTATAAAATCCTCGCTGCGGGAGGGAAAGATTCAACAAAAAAAGCCGCGAAATTCGCGGCTTCATTTGCTTGCAAATGGCGAGTTTTACAAGCTCGTACACGTTCACAGCGGCGGGTGTTCCACTCCCATTTGTATCCACCCTTCCTTTGAAGGACCATATACCGCCGGGATCTTCAATCCCGCTTGTCGCATCAGAACGGTAACCTGTCCCCGATGGTGGACAATATGCTTGATCAATCCCATGAAGATGGTAGCATTGGATTCCTGACGACCGAAAGCATTCTGAACCTGCGTTAACGTCTCATCCGTCCATTGTTCTTCAACTGCTTTTGCTGCGTCGGAACTTAGAAGCTTAAACGTCTCCGCGATTTGGTTTGCCGCGGGTACTTCTGCTGAATTTGGTATCTGCTCGATGACAAGGCCAAATTCAGACAAATATTCAGGAATATTCGTTACGAAGTGCCATGCAATCCTTCCGAGCGTCCTCCCTTCAGGATATACTTGCTGCTGTAAGGATTCATCCGTCAAACTGTCTAAAATCCTCTGCGTTAGAGCGGCTTCGTCCTTCCATTCCGTGATGAAATCGGCAACGGTTCTATACATGATAACCCCATCCCTCCTTGAGAAACTCGTTCTCTGCTTGGTAAAATCGGTTACACGTTCCTTCCCCCCGAGAGAGGAAATCGGATGACGTGCTCAGATCAATCATAATCGCTAATAGTGACAAGTATTGTCATCAATAGATGAATTTATTTCGCGATCTTTGGAAGCGAGACATTGGCTTCGACGACCACTTTCCAATTGTGATTGCAAGAAGCCGTTATGAACCCACGTCCTGAAATATACTCCTTTACTAACTCTGCGGTATCGATGAGAATCTCGCGAATCACTTTCTTGCCCCGGAACATGACGTAGTCTCCTCCTCCGCTTGCCCGGTAGCTGTTCATGACCACATCCAGCTCCTTCTCGTCCGGGAGGTCTACTCCGTTGTATTTCAGATTGGTCACCCTGGATCCCGGAGGCTCCGCAATGTTTAGCGTATATTCAATGCCTTCCCACATGTCATAGTTATAATGCTGGGGTTTCGGCTCCAAATATGCCGGATTTACGGCAGGGCTCCCGTTCGGGCCGACCACGAAATAGCAGGCCGTCTGCTCCAGCGCGGCCCGGATGTCTTTGCCGGTCAGGCGCAGCACGACCAAGGTATTCGGAAACATGAAATTCGTAAGGATATCCCGCCTCGTAATGATCTCTCCGAAGCCCTTGGAAGATTCGCTTAGTAAAGCCGCGCAGGAAACGTTAACCCCCGCGAATTCAAGCTGCACGCGATGAATGAACTCGATAAAAGGATGCTCCGCAAGCCGGCAGGCTGCCGGATCGCTCAGGCTCATATTGCCGTGAACGCGTCCAATCGTTTCGTTGAGCCATGCCTGAGTCCGGTCTTCGAGATCCCCGCTGGAAGAAAGCAGGTTCTTATCGGCCGCCGTCCCGTGCTCCGGTCGCAGCAGCTCGGCTCGTTTCTCCACGATGACCCAGCGTTCTTGTTCCCGAACGAGATCAACGCTGATTTTGCCGATAGCCTGGCCGTTGCAGCCGGGCTGAACGACCGCCACCCCATGCAAATGCGTAGCCAGCAGGCGATGCTGGTGCCCGGTGATCAGCACATCGATGCCCTCTACCTCAGCACACATCGCATAGGCCTGATTTTCTCCCGTCAGATTTTCCGTCGGCTCCCCCGTCACCATATCACGCTCGAATCCGCCGTGGTATGCCACAACCATCACATCGGGCCGCTCTTCCCTTCGGATGCGCGGCACCCATTCCTTGACGGTTTCCAATGCATCATGGAATTCAAGACCCTGAATATGAAACGGGTTCTCCCATTTCGGAATATAGTGCGTCGTCACGCCTAGAACCGCAACCTTGATGCCGTTCAGATCCTTGATCAGGTAAGGCCGTCCGAAAGCCGGCTTCTTGCTGCACTGCAGCCGGATGCCTGCTGACAGCCAAGGGAACACGGAACTTCGCACGACGTTGTCCACGGTCCCCATACCATAATTGAATTCGTGGTTTCCCAGCACCGCCGCATCATAACCAAGTCCATTCATAGCCGCAATCATGGGGTGTATTTCGGCATTGTTTTTTAATGAATAGGCAGCCAGCGGAGATCCCTGAATCACATCTCCATTATCAATCAGCAGCAAGCCCGGATGTCTGCGCCGTTCTTCACGGATCAGGGAAGCCAGCTTGCCAAGTCCGATATCCCGTTCGTCCCGGGTTCGGTAATCGGTTGGATACAGATGCCCATGCAGGTCGCTAGTAGCCAGCACGGCGATCGTTCTTGCGATCGTCGATTTCATGCCATCCCTCCTGTTCTTATCTTCTCCTTGCTATTCTATCAACCGAGATGCAGCTTTATATTAAAATTCCAAAACTTTACAAAGAGTTATCAATTCATTGACAGACCATTAACACTCCGTCCTTATAGTGAAGCAGGTAAGACAAAATACGTTATCTAAAAAACGGAGGTCATTGCTTTGAAAAAATGGATGAAATTCACGATGCCCCTGCTCTTATCCGTCGCTGTCCTCAGCGGATGCGGAGGGAATGCCGACACTGGCGGCAAAGCCGCTGCCAACGCGAGCCAGGAGAAACCGCAAGGTACGAATGCGGACAGCAGCCCAGCATCGGAACCGACCGGATACGTCCCGGAAAAACTGACGGTGCAATTCGTCCCTTCCCAGAATGCGGACACGCTTGAGGCCAAAGCTAAACCGCTAGAGAAGCTGTTGTCCGATAAAGTCGGCATCCCGGTAGAGGTCAGCGTATCGACCGACTATAACACCATCGTAGAAGCAATGGCATCCAAGAAAGTGGACGTAGGCTTCCTGCCGCCCACCGCCTATGTTTTAGCCAAGGAGAAGGGCGCTGCCGAAGTTATTCTTCAGGCCCAGCGTTTCGGCGTCAAGGATGAAACCGGCGAACCGACGGAAGAGCTTGTTGATTTTTATAAGGCGATGATGATCGTGAAAAAAGACGCTGCCATCCAATCCGTGGCTGATCTGAAGGGAAAGAAAATCGCCTACCAGAACGTCTCGTCTTCTGCCGGCTATGTATGGCCGGCTGCGGTCTTGATGGATAACGGAATAGATCCGCTGAAGGATGTCCAGCCGGTTACGGTCAAAGGTCATGACCAGGCAGTCCTTGCCGTGCTGAACGGCGATGTCGACGCGGCAGCCATCTTCCAGGATGCCCGCAATGTCGTCAAGGGGGATTACCCGACCGTGTTTGAAGATACGCGCGTGCTGACCTATACCGAGAAGATTCCGAACGATACGATCAGCGTGCGTTCCGATATGAACCCCGAATGGGTGGAGAAGCTGCAAAACGCGTTTATCGAGATCGGACAAGACGAGGAAGGCCACAAAATCATATCCGAAATTTACACGCATGAAGGTTATGTCAAATCGGAAGACACTCAATTTGAGATTGTCCGGGAATATGGCGAAAAGGTAAAGACCGAGTAAAAAGATAAGGGACTGAAGGCCATGATTGAACTTCGCAATGTTTCAAAAACATACGCTAATGGAACCAAAGGATTACATCATATCAATCTGACGATCGGCCGCGGCGAGTTCGTGGCGATCGTCGGGTTGTCCGGTGCCGGTAAGTCGACCCTGCTGCGGTCGATGAATCGGCTTCATGACATTACCGAGGGAGAAATCGTGATTGGCGGCCAATCGATTACATCGGCCAAGGGCAAGGAGCTGCGCCGCATCCGCCGGGATATCGGGATGATTTTTCAGAGCTTCAACCTGGTGAAGCGCTCCTCCGTGCTTCGCAATGTGCTGGCCGGACGTGTCGGCTACCATTCCACCCTGCGCACCCTATTGGGCCGTTTTCCCAAGCCCGATATGGACTTGGCCTTTCAGGCGCTGGATCGGGTAGGCATTGTCCAAAAGGCGTATGCCCGCGCAGACGAGCTGTCCGGCGGACAGCAGCAGCGGGTCGCAATCGCCCGAGTGCTGGCGCAGGAGGCAAAGATCATTCTGGCGGACGAGCCGGTGGCTTCCCTGGATCCTTTGACCACAAAGCAGGTCATGGATGACCTGAAACGGATTAACGCGGAATCCGATATTACGACCATCGTGAATCTTCATTCGATCGATCTGGCCAGGCAGTATGCTACGCGGATTATCGGAATGCGCGCCGGAGAAATTGTTTTTGACGGCCCCGTGTCGGACGCGACGGACGAGCGATTTACGGAAATATACGGACGGCCATTCGGCAAGGATGGAATATGGGAGGAAACGGCGGTATGAAGATGGAACTCGACACGGCGCCATTCGAGCAACCGGGGCAGTCTCCCCTGCTCCGTCCGAAACCGCCTGGCAAACTAAAGCATTATTTAACGGCGGCATTCCTGCTGCTGCTGGTATGGGTCAGTGCGCTTCAGACGGATGCTACCTTCAAGGAGCTTGTGGAAGGTCTCCCGAACATGCTCGATCTGCTGCAGGAAATGTTCCCGCCGAGATGGAGCTATCTCGACAACATCTGGCAGGCGATGCTGGAGACGATACGCATGGCGCTGATCGGGACCACGCTTGGCGCCTTTTTGGCGGTTCCGGTGGCGCTGCTATGTGCAGGCAATCTGATCAAGAGCCGCTGGATCACTTATCCGGTCCGCTTTTTGCTGAACTTGGTCCGTACGATTCCGGACCTGCTGCTCGCCGCTTTTTTTGTCGCGATACTGGGACTCGGTCCACTGCCGGGAATCTTTGCCCTATCCGTCTTTTCGCTGGGTTTGATCGCGAAGCTCACCTATGAAGCGCTGGAAGCGATAGATCCCGGTCCGCTGGAGGCCATGACCGCAGTCGGTGCAAATCTGGCGCAGTTGATCGTGTATGGCGTCGTCCCGCAAATTCGGGCGCATTTCGCTTCCTTCACCTTGTACACATTCGAAATCAACGTCCGTGCCGCTGCCGTACTCGGTTTGGTGGGGGCCGGCGGCATCGGTCATTATTATGAAGTAACGCTCGGCTTCTTCGAATATGACAAAACATGCATGATCATCATCTTCACCCTGATCGTGGTCCTGATAATCGATTACCTTAGTACGAAATTGCGGGAGAAATGGATATGAGCAAATCATGGAACGACGTCGTTCCCCAACCGAAAAAAAGCCGCCTTCGCTGGCTCATCTACGCCCTGCTTGCCGTTGTTTATATCTGGGCTTTCGCGGGCATTCCGTTCTCCGGGGTCAAGGAGACCGCCGGTCAGGTGACGAGGGCCATATTCTCCGGTTTGTTTTCGCCGGATTGGGATTTTGTCTACCTGCCTGGCGGAGAAGATCTGCTTCGGGGCTTGCTCGATACGCTGGCCATTTCCATATTGGGGACGGTCATCTCGGCATTGATCTGCATCCCGTTCGCTTTCTGGGCCGCAGCTAACATGAGCCGGACGGTATTCGCTTCCGGCTCCGGCAAAACGCTGCTCAGCTTGATCCGCGTTTTTCCCGAAATCGTGATGGCTCTGCTGTTTATCAAGGCGGTCGGGCCCGGATCTTTTGCCGGCGTACTCGCATTAGGCCTGCATTCCGTCGGCATGCTAGGCAAGCTGTTCGCCGAAGAGGTGGAGCAGATTGATACGGGTCCGACCGAGGCACTGATCGCCGCGGGGGCGACGCGGCTCCAAATGGTGCGATTCGCCGTACTGCCGCAGGTGCTTCCGGGTTTTCTCTCGTATATCCTTTACCGTTTCGAGATTAACCTTCGCTCCGCCACCATCCTCGGGGTCATCGGCGCAGGCGGCATCGGCACACCGCTCATTTTTGCGCTGAGCTCACGGAACTGGGACCGCGTCGGCATCATTTTGCTCGGCATCATCGTGATGATCACCTTGGTCGATTTCATTTCGGGATCGCTCCGGAAAAAGCTGGTTTAACCAAACCGTGAATAACTTTGGAAGCATCCTCCATACTAGGGAAGAACAACATATTTGAACCTAGGAGGAACCCTAATGCTCGACAACTTGGAAAGCGACTACGACTGCTCCAAAGCCGGCGACGATCTCCATCAACTTAAGCAAGAGCTTGCTGCGTTGCGGGGACAAGGCACTGGAGACTCGGAAACGCAGGAACGATTGAACCGATTGGAGAATCAAATTTCCTTCATCATGAACAAGTGCGACATTCACCATTAACGTGCAACCTCCCTCTTATATTCGAGATCTGTTATGATCTTGCCTATAACAATGTCACACCATTGATTTTGCTTGGCATGGATCTTCAAATCCCCTCCATGATTAAAAAAACCTCGTATCCGTGAAGGATACGAGGTTTTTAAGTTATTCCTTGTTGACCAGCAGATAGAGTATCCTCTACTTTTCCACGTATTCCATAGTAAATTCATATCCAGCGCTTCTATAATAGAGACTGCCGAGTCATCATTTTATCAACCAATGTTAATTCCTCCAGCTTACATCGCCTTTGAAACTCAAAGTAACGCAGCGATCGTTTAAGAAAAAATAATCAAAAACCCGAACCTTTTTTCGATAGAGAGACAATATAGGGTGTAAGCTGCTTACCCAGGAGGGCCCTCTGAATGCAAAGTGAATATATGTTCCAATTACTCAAACAAATGAAAGACGGTGATCAACAGGCATTTCATGCGATGTATGATGCCACCTATCAGGACGTCTACCGGACCGTTTCCTTTCTGGTGGATCATCCGCAGGACCGGGAAGATGTCATGAATGAGATTTATATGCAAATGTGGACGTCGCTGGCCAATTACGATACGAACCGACCTTTCCATTTCTGGCTGCATGGCCTCGTCATCCGTCAAGTGCAAAGATTTCGAGTCAAGCGCTGGCGGAGATTCCGAATTTTCGAGCGCATTCGTGCCTTCGCCCGGGAAGAGTCGCATTGGGATCAACCTTCGGTGTTAATGGACGGGACGAACCAAATGATATCGCAGGCCATCCACAAACTGACGGATAAACAGCGAACGGTCATTATCCTCCGCTTTTTTCACGACTATACGCTGGAGGAGATTGCGACCCTACTCGATATTCCGCTGGGTACCGTCAAGTCCAGATGTCATGCGGGCATCCAGGCACTTCGAAAAAACATATGGAATCTCCCCCCGGAAAGGATGGAAAAGATCAATGACTATTGAACGCAAAATCCGAGAGCATCTGCGCAAAGAAGCAGAAACGTTGGATTGCCCTCAAGCCATTACCAACCGAATCGAGCAATCCTATACACAATATTTGCAAAGACAAAGGAGCGGAAAAACCATGAAAAAACGTTTTATAGCTGGAATAGTAGCAACGGCGATTTTGATTCCAACCGCAGCATTTGCTGCACCTACCCTGATTGAAATGCTGACCAGAACGCCGATGACCGCTGAACAAGTCAAGACGGATGAGATTGGCAAAGCTACCCTTGAGAAGCTGTACCGCGCATTTCCCGAAACCAAAAAGTTTGAGATCATCGATGCAAGCACCGTTCAAGGTGTCCAAACCAGCATCATCCTTCAGGAAAAAGGAGGAACCGGCAAAAAGATAGCCCTTCATACCAACAGTGTGACGGGTGAGATCGAACACGTGATTCAAGAGAATTGGGAGCCTAAGGAGAAGCCGCTGACGGCTTTAACCGAACAGGAAATCAAGTCGAAGGCCGATCATCTGATCCATGCATTATACGGCAGCATCGAAGCGTACGAGTTTGCTATGGAGCCAATGGAGAACCCGGATCAGAAAACGTTGATGCTGAATTACACCCAAAAGGGATCAACAGCCCCCTTCTACCAGGTACTGGTTCAGGACCATTCCATCAGTCTTTCGCTGATTGGAGGTGAAACGTCGTCCTCAGACGATAAAGTAGAAGGTTTCTTCACTACGGATGGCAAGCCTGATTATTTTGCAGATGCCTTTTTGAATGACGACAAACTTTTTTCCTTACTCAACATGGGCCCGATTGAACTAAAGCAAGAATTAGCTAAAGGTAAATCCGTAGTGGAGATTGCAGCATCCAAAAATGTCTCGAAGCAGCAGGTTGTGGATGTCATTGCACAATCACAGGTTGACTTGCAAATCCAAAGTGAAGCGAATGGCGAACTTCCTGCCAACAACCTTTCAAATGATCAAATGTTAAAAGCTATTGAACCGAAAGTATTGCAAGTTATCGAATACAAAACGGTAACGCCTTCAAAGAAATAACTCATTGATCCAACAAAAAGCCGGATTCCTTCATGAAGGAAAGCCCGGCTTTTTCATTGAATCCATTCTATGCACATTTTCGTTAAAGGGCTTGCCCCTCCTTTACTTCTTCGATAAATTCGCTAAAGGTTTCTGCAATGTCTTTGTACTCGGTATGATGCAAATAATGCTCTCCTTCAAGGGGTATTACTTTTCCGTAGTCAGAATCCTTTACCTGCTCTTCATGCAATGGAATCCAGGTTGGAAAGTCTGGATTATCCGCTTGTACAAAGAGAAGAAGCGGAAGATCTTTAGGGAAGGTTAAATCCTGAGCCCCTTTAAAATTAGAAGGAATATGCTCCATCTCGTTAAAAATCGTGGCGGTTAACGCGTTTTTATTTGTAATCAATCTCATTTGTTCTTTGGTATGATCATCAAATGCTAGAGCAGCATAGGGATCGGGACCGAGCTTCATCATCAATCGCATAAGACCTGATTTTTTAAGAAACGCGAACTTTTTCATTGGGAATTTAACGTCCATGCCTGGTTGTGTCGGAACACTGCTATCAATGCCGACAAATGCGTTTACCTCGTTTGGATATTTGCTCACATAATCAATTCCGTAAATGCCTGCAATGGAATGGCCCATGAGCGTATAACGGTTAATATTAAGCTGCTGTAGAGCTTCATGGACTTCACTTACGATGTTCTCCGTGGTTCGTTCTTTATCGGTTCCATCACTTAAGCCATAACCAAAAGGTTCAACGGCAACAACTCTATAAAATGGAGATAATTCATCGGTTGGTTAGGCTTCCTCCATGTGCCGCTAATGAAATCTTAACCAATGAAGATGTACTCCCCGTAACGACAATATGAACGGAGTATGAACTGGCAAAAAAAACTACGGTCTCACATGCAAGGAAGTTTGCGCATGAGCCGTAGCTATGAGAATAATGGAGTTTTAGGCTATGAATCTAATGAGTCCGCCAGCAATATAATGGCATGGATGACGGCTAATAAATAATCTGCTATGGATTATGGAGCGTTGCTGCATCACGTATTAAATATTCCGCAATCTCGGTGGAGATATGTTTCCCTTTTTGTGCATGGACTTCTGAAATGAAACTGCTTAGGTTTTGTTTTTGCAATTTTTTCAGCAGACTGTTAGCAATCCCTTTGTTGTTGATTGTTCCCTCGTCTGCAAAACGTTGAACCAGTTCCTCAAGAGAGGCATAACTTGTTTTCACTTGAAAGTCTACGGATTGTGTAGATGTATTCCCTGCTATGGCCACAGCCTTTATCGTAAATGTATGTGTACCCAGCTCAAATTTGTATAAAGGAATACCCATTAGATCCGTTATGACCTTCCCATCCAACATGACTTCGGTTTTTGCTTGGTCGATACCTGACAGCGTGTCTGCCATTTCAAATTCGGGTTGAAACACACCCGTGTTGAATTCGGAAGATGCGACTTGGTTTATCATAATCTCCGGAGCCGTCCAATCCACCGTAATATGGCTGGAGGCTTGAAAATCACCGTCGTCCGTCGTAGCCGTGATGACAGCCCTTCCTTCACCTTCTGCTGTCACGATGCCATGATCGTCTACCGTTGCCACCTGGTCTTGATTCGTGCTCCATGTCACATTTTTATTGGTTGCATGATCAGGCAAAACCGTTGCTCGGAGCCCTACGCTTCGGCCGGAAGAGGAATTAAACACGAGCTCCGGTTTGTCAAGCGTAATTCCGGTAACGGGGACGTTATCAGAGGTATGCTCAACGACGAGTTCATTTAATGCAATGTTTCCCCATATCCGATTCCCGTCATTCACCTTTAATCGAAGTTTATTGGCGTTTACCGTTGGAAAAGAAACGCTCTGGCGCTCTTTGGTGCTGTCATTAAACTCCCATTCGATCGATGCGTCAGATAAAGCCGTTACCCAGCGGCTACCGTCGAAATACTCCACGTCAAAATTAGTGATGCCTTGCCCGATTCCAAAAAACGTAACTAACGTAACCTTGTTGACCGGTACGCTATGATTGCCGTAGTCAAGGGTAATATAACCCGGGAAGGCAATATCACCGGTGCTTCCCCATGCAGAGTTCAAATTGTTGTCGATGATGCTGGTAATGGTGCCTGCCCCCGTAGCAAAGGTTGTGGTGACCATATCTTTGGACAGTTCGGGATTGTTATACAATTCAAGCTCGTTCAGTGCGATTCGCCCCGATTGGTTATCACCGTCATGGACCTTCAATCTGATTTTAGAGAATCGAGTAAGTGGAAATTCCACGGATTTGATCTCGTTTGCCCCCGTGTTCAGATCCCAAGTCAGATTAATATTTGTGCGCAGGGGAATCCATCCCGAACCATTGCTGTATTCAAGATCAAAGTTCGTGATTCCCCATTCTTGCCCGTATCTGGTATTTAACTTCAATTGGTTGGCGATCAGCGTTTGCTCGCCGAAATCGAGCGTGATATCGTTCGGAAATGAAGGCGTAATGCCGGTTTCCCATGCCGTGTCGTATTCATTATCGATGATATGTTCGATCGGACCTGAAGAGGACGATTCAAATGTCGTACTAGCAGCTGCCTGCGAAGCCAGATTGTCAACAGGTGTGCTGGCTGGCCGTTTCGGAACGATGACGATCGGATCAGGCATGTTCCCGGCTGGTGGCACACTGCCCTCGTATTCGTGGGCACCGATGTCGGGAGCGCCATTATATATCGGGTTGCCGAAATAATCCCGCCCTCCGTTATCGCTTACACGAATGCCTGCTCCAATGAGTGGCGAATTCGCTTGCAATTGGTACCCATGTACTGTATCCATGCCATTCCCGCCGCTACCGGGATCAACGAATCTCGGATCGTCCGTTATCTTATGGGCATCGGCCTGCACGAGTGTGTTCCCTCCGTAATATGCGTTGTAGTCAAACGTCTGGCCCGTCAAATCCCATCCCTTATCGCCGACGCTGTAGTACACATTATTATAGTTATAAATGTTGCGCGGAGCACCCGAAGCCTTGGTGAAGTAATCGCTCATGACCGGGTTGCCGGATGATTTTCCTACGTATATCGTATTATTGTAGTTATAGACGTTATCAATGGAACCGCTGTATCGGAATATGCTTTTTCTGTCGTTTTGGCTAATGTTGTATCTAACGATGGTATTGATTGTGTAATACGTGTCGTTTACGAACAGCATAAAGCCGCCAGCGTTATCATGACTGTAATTGTACTGAACCAACGAATTGATGTTTCCTGCATCCACGTCGAAGCCATGCCCGTCTTCCGCGCCGTTCACACTGGCAAACGATTCGTTGAATTGAACGAGATTATTGTCCGCATACGCCCACCAAATGGAAGCGTTGGTTGCCAAATACGTAGCTTGTTGAACGGTGTTGCGCTCGACTACCGCTCCATCGGTGACATTCCACGCGATGCCGCCTGTTGCTGCTCTGATGACCGTATTATTGGATATTTTCACTTGGGTAGACGGCGTCCAGGGCCGTATGGTTTAGGCACCCAAGGCCATAAATCGCCCATTCCGTAGCGCAAGATACAATTGGAGCCAATGTATATACCATAGGCATCCACGTCCGTCAGTATATTACCGTCAATGAGAACATCGTTAAAAGCGCTGGGTGTCATCGACCCAACCGAATCGAAAATAATCCCCCCGGAGCGTGTGGTATACGATCCATCGACATCATGGATGTTCATGTTTTTGATATAGATGTGATTCAATAAACCAGCTTCCTCATTCAAGATATAAACACCGCGCCTTTGACCCCGCGGATTCTCCCAATCTCGATCAAAAGGCAGCGGCGAGCTGTTTGTTACCTCCAGGTTGTTGATTTCCCAGTACTCCTGGTTTTTCAAAAATACGGCTTCCAGTTCGGACGTAATTCCTGCGATTAATGGTTTGCTTCCGGAACCGTACATATCGATAATGATCGGATTTCCGCTTGAACCTGAACCTTTAGGCCACAGTCTGCCGTTCCAACTCTCCCCGGCTTTGAACAAGATTTTGTCGCCTGGGGCAAAGGTAGTCGCGTTCACTTTATCCAACGATCTCCATGCAGAGGCTTGACTTGTGCCGTTATTCCCATCATCTCCCCCTGTGCTGTCCACATAATATGTGGTTCCCGCAGCTAAAGCGGTCGACGGTGAAACGGTAACCCAATTGCAAACGAAAGCAAAAATCGAAACCATACAGATAAGCTTTTTGAAAAACGATTGGCTCAATCCTCTTCATTCCTTTCATTGTTATATATGTAATGCCAAATCGGCGATTACATCAGGAAATTTCTGTACAACTCCTCATTCAATACAACCTTCGCATCGGTTAACCGTTCACGTACGTACTCCTCATATTGGTTATCGATATAGTCCTTTAACACTTGTTCTCTTATACCGTCAAATGCCAGATACTTGGAACCTAACTGATCTTTCTCCATGCACTGCATGAGATAGAAGCGACCGTTCTCTTCAATAATTTCGCTTACCTCCCCTGGAAGAAGGTCAGCCGAAGCTTGCGCTACCGGACTTCTGACATTGTGCCTGTAACTATCCAACTTATAGACCTGCTCCGTAACCCGGTCATCTTGTTTAATGTCCTTTACGGCTTGCTCAAAAGAAATCCCGGATGAGATTTTCTCCCTGGCCTTCTCAATCTTCCGTTTCACCTGCGTTTTGAGAAGTGTATCGACATTCCGATTGGCATCCAGAAAAGATAACGATAATTGGCGTACCTTCACCGTTGCGGGTGCATGGTACAACCTTCTCTTATTCGCCTCGTAAAACGTGATCAGCTGTTGTTCACTCGGCTTCCAGTCATCTTCCATCAGATGGTTCTTGACCGATAAGGCCGTATTCGCCATCATGTATTCATAATAGGCGTCCTCCGTATATTGAGCAGGACCGAAAATTACCTGATGATTCTTGATGGCTTGTTGCCTTCTTTGGTTTTCAAGATTGAAGTTTTGCATAAAACCGGCGTAACTGATATCGGGGAGCACTCCCTGCTCTTTGGCAAGGATCTGTCGAATTTTCTGATCGATGCTATCTTCGAGCGCCTTCTTTTTGATCAACTCAAGCGGAATCTCGTTACCTCCGTATGGCGTAGTCCAAAATGCGGCCGACGGTGCAGCATCATATTTTTCATGGAAATACTTGATGATACCGGCTCGATTGGCATCGATGGCTCTTTGAAATTCGCTTACATGAATCTCTACTCCGTCAACTGTCGCGATATAAGCGTCTTCATGATGTGTTTGTGTAAATGCAGGCTTTGCGATTAAAAGGATCGTCACCACGATCAAGATGAAGAGTCCGGCTATGGACAGCCATTTCAGACTGCAAAATTTATGTACCATCAAACCCATCAGCACCCTCGTCATTAGATTTTTAATGAAGACGATTCTACCAAGGCATCTCCAAATTATGTATAATTCATTATAATTTCCATAAGTAAGCGCTATCAATTTCTCCTTTTTTACATTCCTTTCACTTTCTTTACTTGTTCCACGCATAAAAAAGCGGCAGAGGATTCTTTCCTCTGCCGCCTTCTCTTTCTAATTTAGGTTTTCTTGTTTGCAGCCATGCGGCTCGCAACCGGATCATGACACCATGTCCGGCTTGTTCGATTGCCGTGAAGTTGGAGCCCGTCATCCTTCAATTATTCGACTCTGCTCTCTTTTTTGAATTTCATGATGGACCAGACAACCAATAGCAGCAGAACGGCCAGACATACGCTGATGCTGACCCGGTTCTGACCGTCAATAAGAAACAGGACCGCAATCACTGACAAGCAGAGGGCAGTTACCCCGGTTATGTAGGGGAACCCCCATACCTTAAAGCTGGGCTGCTTCGGATAAGCTTTGCGCAGTTTCAGCTGCGAGAAACAAATGCAGATCCATACCAGCACAACGACAAAGCCAGGGACCGCCATCAAAACCCGAAACAGCTGGTCCTGCGCGATCAGTCCAAGCAAGGAACCCGCTAATAGTATGATCGCGCAGAGTTTCAACGTATTAAGCGGTATGCCTTTGTTCGTGGTTTTGGCCAGGCTCTTTGGCGCCTCTCCGGCGGCTGCCATGGAATAAATCATGCGCGTCGCGCCATAGATGCCGGAATTGGCTGCCGACAGCACGGCCGTCACGAGAATAAAATTCATGATGTGGGCCGTTCCCTGAAGCCCGGTAGCCGACAGCACTTGAACAAAAGGACTCGCCTCTCCGCCGAGCTGGTTCCACGGAATCAATCCGCATATAATCAGAATCGGCAGCGTGAAGAACAAAATCACCCGTAAAATAAAATTGCGCACGACTTTCGGCAGGATTTTGTCCGCATCCTCGGTTTCTGTCAATGTGAGGCCGATCAGCTCGGAGCCGCCGTACGAAAAGGTAACGACCAGCAAGGCGGAAAAGATGGCAAACCATCCGTTTGGCAGGAACCCGCCGTGCGCTGTGAAATTGTGAAGGAACGGAGCATCGGAGCTCGGAATCACTCCAAACATCAGTAAGCTCCCGAGTACGATAAAGATCATAATCATGGCGATTTTGATGCCCGCAAGCCAGAATTCCACTTCGCCAAAGCTCCCCACGCTCATCATATTGATGAGAATAATGAGCGCTGCGCTTGCCAGGCTCAGCATCCACAGCGGTACGTCGGGAAACCAGTACTGCAGAAAGCTGCCTGCCGCAATCACTTCGATCACGCAAACCGACAGCCACATAAAACAATACATCCAGCCCATGACAAAGGATACCCGCTCTCCGAACGCTTGCCGAACAAAGTCCTTCATGTTTCGCCCCGGATATACCGTAGCCATCTCCGTCATGGCACCCATGACGACCAACAGCAGCAGTCCCGCAAAGATATAAGAGAAAATCACGCCAGGCCCGGCGAGACCGATCGTCTCGGCGCTTCCCTTAAATATGCCGGTGCCGATGACGCCGCCCATAGCCATAAAGCTGATATGCCTTGGCCTCAATTTCTTCTGTAGTGAATCTCCATCTTGTATTGCCATATGCATATCCTCCTGATGACGATCGTATAAACCCAATGATTAGTATAACCTTTTCGGTAAAGGAAGCAAAAAGAAATTATTAGTTTACATAATATATATTACGGAATCTATTCATTCTCTGAATCCAATTCATGGATTTTGGAGACCAGGTCTTCCGAATTGGTACGGAACGTTTGGTTCGAATCGGTCCAGGCCGATTTCAGAAAATAGGACGCATGAAACCGCCATCCTTGATGATCCGGATTAAAATCCAATTGCATCTCACGCCCCGGCTTTCCCCGGTACACTCTCGAACCGGGTTTGCGCCAGCTGCCGATTTGGGTGATCCTGTCCGGATTCTGGCCCGTGATATATGTAAACCGATTATTGAAGGGGATGTCCTTCAAATAGAATTTGGGACACCCCACGGCAAACACCTGAACTTTCTGCAATCCAAACTTCTCTTTCATATATAATCCTGTCCGGTAGGCAACTACGCCTCCAGCACTGTGCCCGATCAGGATCAGGCGGTCGCAGCCTGCGACATGGTCGCTGAGGATCTCCGCAGCGTTGATTACTCTAAGGGAGCGCTCACGCGCCAGATCATAGCCGACTTGAGTAAGCTGCCGGGCCAATAGACGAAATAAAGAAGCCCCCTCCCTGCCGTTGGCCATCCCGTAAGGAAAGATCATCACAATTTTGGCATTTGGGTATCTTCGGGCTATCTCGCTGGCTGCGTCTTCAAAGTTATTCCGATAGGTCAGAACACCGGCAAAAAAACAAACGACCGTACTGCAATCCAGGGAACAGGTACTATGGGGGGATACAAATGCTTCTGTCATGTTTCTAAAAGCCCCTCCTAGATCGTTTCAAAATTCCTTGTACAATATAATAAACCCTCATGATTACCATGCATCCGTATCTGCATTGTATCATGAGGGTCCTGCTTTCTTTCAATCGGTTCGTCTTATTTTTTGGCAGCCAACCATTGGGACAGTACATTAATTTCGTGTTCCGTCAGCTTGCCTTGGAACGCCGGCATTCCATTGCGCCCATTCTTGATTATGCCCGCAATTTGGCTGGCATCGTATTTGGATCCTACGTTTTGCAGGCTGGGAAAGCTTCCGCCTCCGCCTAAGTCGGTAGCATGGCAAGCCATGCAGTTGGCATTGTACAGCTTCATGGCTTCATCGTTGGTTGCATTCCCGCCGGTTGCTCCTTCCGGAGCTTGTCCGCCGTTTTCTGCAGGAGCCGGAGCAGGCTCGGATGTATTATTGCCGCCGCATGCTACCGCTGCAAAAGCAAAAGTTGTCAATAGCAGTACAAACAGTAACCCTTTTTTGAACATTTCTGAAACTGCCTCCTTTTGTATAATGCAAGCTATACTAACAGCCCGCCTTTTTTGCTGTATTCCAGAATTCCCTCCGCTGTGCGATAAGCAAGAGCCCCGACAGTCCCGGTCGGATTATAGCCGCTATTATGCGGGAACGCGGATGCGCCTACCACAAACAAATTTTCCATATCCCACATTTGCATGTAGTTGTTGACGGCCGAATTGCCAGGGTTCTCTCCCATAATCACCCCGCCGGTGTTATGAGTCGATTGGTATGTCGTAATTTCGTAAGGTCCCAGTTCCTTCAATTTCATAATGTTCTGGCCTCCCATCTCCTGCACGATCTCCGCGCAGCGATCGGAAAGATACCTGGCCAACTGGCGGTCCTGCTCTTCGAAATCAAACGTGATTCGTATCAACGGGTCTCCGAATGCGTCCTTATAGGTTGGATCCAAATCCAGATAGTGATGCCGGAAAGGCATTGATGAGCCCTGAGAGCCTACGGACAGCACGCTGTTTGCATACTTCAAGGAATTCGCCTTAAACTCTTTTCCCCAACGCGGTGATTCCTCCGGAACCGGATTGTTTTGAATGGGTCTTTGTCCGGTTATGGTGTGGGCAATATTCCCCCCATGAATGAACTTCAAGTCCGAGTGATCAAAATTGTCGCCGTTAAAATCATCCAGACCCATACCTAGGCTTCCCGCACCGGCAAACAAATTGAATTTATCCTCAAAAAATCCGGCGGCATTCCCCTTGATCACCTGATAGGCATAGTTTTTGCCAATCACGCCCGACCCGCTGGACGAGTCGTATGGTTTGCCGATTTTAGAGAGGAGCATCAAACGGGTATTGTTAAATACGTATCCCGTGGATACTACGATATCCGCCGGTTGTTCGATTTCCTCTCCGGTCGTGAGGTCCGTATACATGACGCCCGTTGCCTTACCGCCTTTATGCAGAATTCTTCGAACATAAGAATGGGTTCGGATTTCGAACTTTCCGGTTTTTTTCGCAACAGGAATCACTGTAACGACAGGATCCGCTTTCGCTCCGTATTCGCAGCCAAACCGCTCGCAGTATCCGCAATACTGGCATGCGGCTCGTGATATGCCATCCGGATTCGTGTAGCTTTCTGACAGATTGGCAGAAGGAACCGTATACGGATTGAGTTTCAGGTTTTTCGCAGCATCCGCAAACATCTTCATGGATGGCGTGTGGAGCATGGGCGGTGTAGGGTACGGATTCGAACGTTTCCCTGCCAAGGGATTTTCCTCGCCGGAAATGCCGGTCGTCTTCTCGAACTTATCAAAATACGGCTCGAGTTGATCGTAGGTGATGCCCCAGTCCTGGATCGTCATTTCCGCCGGTATTTTATCTTTCCCATAACGTTCTTCCGTCATGCTCCGGATTTTAAAATCGTAGGGCAGGAAGCGGAACGTTTGCCCGTTCCAGTGCACGCCGGCTCCTCCCAGTCCCTCCCCTAACAGAAACGATCCGTACTGCCTCATCGGAAGTGCACGTATTTTTTCGGTGCTGCGAAAGGTAATCGTTTCTTTGGAAAGGTCCTGCATTAAATCGTACCGAAGCGCGTAACGGAGCTCATCGTGAGCCATGTAGTAGTCTTCCGTTACCCTTTCTTTACCTCTTTCCAAACCGACGACGGATAAACCCTTCTTGGTCAATTCCGAGGCGATAATCCCGCCAGCCCAGCCGACGCCGATAATGACAACATCCGTTTTCGGTAATTTTTTGGCCATTTGTGTACTCCTTTCGCTATGGATGAGCTGTTATAGGTGGTCCTTTAAACTCTTCGGCGGGATGACGGTGAAATTCTTATCAATAATATTCGTGTAAGCCATTTGGTTACCCGGATATTGGCGCATCGTCCAGCCTTGCATATTTTTATTGCCGCCGTATAGGGGGTCGCTGTAAACCCCTTCCAATGTGCTGCTGCGAAGCAGGTTTAAGAACCCGCTGGCCGAGATCGTTGTCAATTTGACCTCGTCGTTCTGAAAGGCAGTTAACACGGCATCCTGTTCCTCCGGCGCCAGGCTCGGGAAGTCTTTTTGATACTTTTTCTGACTGTAGTTCTGAATCTCGCGGAGACCGATATAGAATATCTCTCGCCGTCTTAATCGGCCTTGATAGCCTTGCGTTTTCTCTCCAACATAGAAAGGGGGCTGCATATAATCTCTTGCATTGAAGCCCCAATCACCGGCCAGCTGGTGGTCGATGAAAAATGCAGCGCCTAACTCTTTGGCTCCAGGACCATTGTCATCCGCAGGAAAAATGCGCTCTACGGCTGCCTCCGTGATCCTGTATTGTTCCTGGTTAAAGAACATTAACGCTTGGTTGTAGTTGTTATCATTCTGGGCAGGCGCCGGTGCTGCAGGCGGAGTTTTCTGCTTCGGCAGAAGATATCCGAGTACACCGCCCAGCACGACACCTCCCACGGCATAACCGGAGTTTCTTAGGAACTTCCGCCGTGACATCGTCTGCGAGCCGTCAGGCTTCGCTGGTTTGGTTTGTTGTTGGTCTTGTTCGCTCAAACTTTCAGCACCCCTACTCTTCATCATTTTGAATAATGGGTATTGTCCCCATCAAAATTTCATTCATACATTATTCTCCATCCGGGCATGATAAAATTACTACCGATATGGAGGCGAATGCTCATGAAACCATTTTGGAGCAGGTGGAAAGGTCCCCTCCTGGGATCCGTACTGCTTCTTTCATTAACAGCCTGCTTGAATCAAACAGACAATCAACAAAACGCGCAGTCCACCCAGCCAGGTAATGCCGACACCGTTCACCTGCACAGTGCCGATGTGATTCCGAGCTATCATGGGCCAAAAACCGAAACAACCAACGTCCAAGGCAAAACCACAAGCGGTATGGGCATGTCCGTCTACAGCATGATCGGTTCATCCAGCCTGCATGAAGGCGGCGTCTCTTCCCATGTACAGTCAAGACTCGCAGGTCAAGGCATTGACGGAGTGAAGGCTTTTGTCCTGAATGACACGATTGTCCTGGCACGCGCAGAATCACAGGTTTCTTCCAACCACTATGACAGCATGCAGAAGAAGGTGTTAAGTCAGACGGAAGGAATGTCGGGCAAAGGTGAGCCGAACGAAGGTGTAATGGGAGTCAAGGCCGCGGGCAACGATAATATGTCGCAAGCCAAAGAGCAAGTGAAGAAGATGTTTAATGAAGAAGTGCAAATTCTAACGGTGACCAATCCGCAAGCCCCTGCGCTGATAGACCGCATTGCCACGAAGCTGCATGATTCGCCGCGCGACGAGTCGATAGCCAGGGATATTTCGGAGCTGCTTCGGATGGCTTCGGATAAAAAATAGCTAAAGGAGTTGATCATATGCCACTAGGAAACATCGGCGTGACAGGATTGATTCTCATCTTGTTGATCGCCTTGATTATCTTCGGCCCTTCGAAGCTGCCTGAACTAGGACGGGCCTTCGGCCGAACGCTCAGCGAATTCAAGAACTCCACGCGGGAACTGGTTTCAGCGGAAGATATTCAAGACGGAGATAAATTGAAATGACCGAGCAGGGACAGGAGCAGGAGCTGCATCTATTAGAGCACTTAACGGAGCTCCGCAAGCGGATCCTCATCACATTGGGCACCTTCTTGGTGGCCCTTTGTGCCGCTTTTCTATATGTGGAGCCGCTGTATGAAATGCTGACTCGCGACGTTGAAGGGCAGCTCCAAGTGCTGGGACCGACGGATGTGATTTGGGTATACTTCATGATCGCCGGCGTGATCGCCCTTGCGGTGACGATGCCGGTAGCCGGTTTTCAAGTATGGCGATTTGTCGTCCCCGGTCTGAGCACCGTGGAACGCCGGGCTTCCTTGGCGTATATCCCCGCAATCGGGGGACTCTTTCTCGGAGGTCTGGCCTTCGGCTACTTTATCGTATACCCTATGGTCCTGTCCTTCCTGGATTCGCTCTCGAATCATTTCATTACGGCTTATACCGCCGAAAAATACTTCCGCTTCATGATCAATATGACCGTACCGTTCGGCGTTCTGTTCGAAATGCCGGTTGTCATCATGTTCTTAACGTCGATCGGCATTCTGGATCCGCTGCGCTTATCGAAAATGCGGAAAATTGCCTATTTGCTGCTGACGGTTGCAGCCGTCACCATAACGCCGCCGGATTTTGTGTCGGATATTCTCGTCATCGTGCCGCTGTTCCTCTTATATGAGATCAGCATCGGACTGTCTCGCATGGTGTACCACAAAAGGCTGAACAAGCTGGAGCTCATAAGCGAGTAACACCTTTGTTATAGCAAAACAACAAAAAAGCTTGGAGATCTCCTATTGGGATCCCAAGCTTTTGGTGTTTGAAGCCAACATTGTTATTTCATGAACGTTAGAAAATGGTCGGAACCATTCCCCCATCCATACGAATAGGAGAGCCTCTAAACGCGGAAGCATAAGGACTGCATAAAAATGTTGCCAATCTGCCAATCTCAATAGGCCTAATGAATCGTTGAATTTCAGATTGTGGCAGGTTTGCGGCCATGAATGCCTTCTCTTTTTCCGAAAAGGTCATATCTTCATTGGCGTATATACCCTCGATAATATGCTGCACGTTCTCGGAGAGAGTCGGTCCCGGCATGATCGTATTGATGGTAACTTCGGTTCCTCTCGTTAATTTGGACAAGCTTTTGGCCAAGGATAACAGCATGGATTTTGTCATGCAGTACTGCGGCATTTGTCCGGAAGGCATCACGGCCTCTTCGCTCGCCATAAAGATAATGCGGCCAAAATCATTCTTCAGCATGCCAGGCAAATAAAATTTGGTTAATCCGTTTGCAGCAAGCACGTTGGTACGGAAGTACGTCTCCCATACTTCATCGTCAACGTCCTCGTACGACATGATTTCGTATATCCCCATATTGTTAACCAGAATATCAACATGAGGGTATTTTTCGAATAGAGCCTCCCGTTGACCGATATCCACCAAATCGGCGGTTGCCTTTTGCGGAGAGGTATTCGGAAATTTCGATTTTATTTCTTGTACGGTTCGTTCAACCTCTTCATCATTTCGTCCGTTAATGAGAACATGGGCTCCCTCTCTGGCAAGTTCCATGGCAATCGCTTTGCCTATCCCTTTCGTAGAGCCTGTAACCAACGCTGTTTTATTGTTCAATTCCATATCCATAATATAAACATTTCTCCTTTGTAATCTGGATCATGATTATATTACCTTGTATGGATAGGCCGGTAACTAGCCTATGGCGCCAAAGTTCTTGCTTCTCGTGCCATTTGCAGCACGCCAATTCGAAGGGGTATCGCCTTCCCACATGCGGAACGCTCGGTAGAATGAGTTCTGGTCTGCATAACCAATCAAAAACGCTACTTCTTTAATATCGATAGAAGGGTCTGCCAAATACTCGATCGCCTGCTCATGTCTGGCTTGTGTCAACAGCTGCTTGTAGCTCGTGTTTTCATCTGTCAGCTTGCGCTGCAGGGTACGGTCGCTCATTCCCATTTCTTTCGCGACATCGTGAATGTCGGGGCGCCCTCCGATGAGGCAGCGTTTCAAGAACCATTTGACCATATCGGAAACGGAACGGCTGTTCCGCCGTTCATCAAGCGATCGGTCCAGGGCGGGAGTCAGGATCTCCAGCAGTTCTTCATTGTAAGAGATAAAGGGACGGTCCAGATCTTGTCGAAGCAGCGAGAGCCGATTGCGTGCTGCGCCAAACCGGATTCGGCAGCCAAAATAAGCTTCAAGAGTCTCTACATCGCCCATAGGCTCGGAAAATTCCACGAGTCGTGCCCTCAACGGTTGACCTGTCCCCCGGCGTCCGAGCTCAAGCAGATATGCCAGCGTGATTCCGACCAGCATCGGCGGACCGGTTTGCAGGCTGTTCCCCCACTCCAGATCAATCGTGCAGAGCTCGCCCTCCTCGGTGATACGCAAACCTTCAGGCGGGCAAAGCTGTTTGTACCGGGACATTCGATATAAAGCCTCGCGATAGTCACGAGCGTGGTAAGTCGCTAAGACGGTTGGCGGGTACTTCGCCGTTTCAAAGACGGTTGCAAGCTCGACGATGCCTTTGGCCAGATCACCTACGAGATCGGAATACGCCTGCCAAATCGCGAAGTATTGGGCGGTGGTGACTTCCGCTCCAGTGATGATCGCAAGCGGCAAGCGCGCTTTACGGGCCACGTCCTCAGCGGCAATCCCCATTTGTCTTAATCCTGTCCAAAATCCCGGAGGGAGTTTAATCCGGTCGGACACGTGAGGCTTCATATCTATAGAACTCCTATTCATCATCGGATAGCCAAGTCACTTTGCTGGACGGTCTTTAGCCACTCCCTGGCCAACAACTGGTGTCCCGCTGACGTAGGATGAACACCGTCCCATAACCAGTATTCCGCCGTAACGTTTTGGGCTGCTTGGTTGAATACTTCCTGCAATGGAACAAAAAGCGTGTGATATTCCTCTGCCAGCTGCCGAACGATTGAACCGTATTCATCGATCTTGCTGCGCCATTGATCCCATCCATTCGCGGTAGCCGCCGTTTGCAAAACAAAAGGCTCGCACAGCACCAGGCCGGTTTCCGGGAGAACTTCCCTTGTTTCGCTCAGCAGCTGGCGATAGATTCGTTCGAAACGGTCTGTTGCTCCTTCGGGCTGACCTTGAATGATACGGCCTGCATCGTTCACACCTGCCAGAATACTGATGAGATCAGGCTTCAAGCTAAAGGCATCTTCGTTCCATCTTGCATACAGATCCGATAAGCGATTGCCGCTGACCCCGCGATTTATAAATAGCGGCTGGCTTTGGGCGAATTCCAATCCGAGCTGCGCTGCTATGAGATAGACGTAGCCATGTCCCAAAATATGATTAGGATCCTGGTTTCTTCCCCAATTGCCGTCGGTTATCGAATCACCCTGAAATAATATGGTTTTTCTCTGATTCTCCATAGTCGCTATCTCCAATCTTAAATAATGAGATTGTTTAGCTATTGTACCTAAATTCCCTCTACCTTGACCAGTGTATCGGAGGCTGGTTCCTAGATTTAACAACTGAGGTTGAATTGTTATACATTAACTCCAATTATAATAGCAAATAAAGAAGTCGCCGATTCTGGCGACTTCTTACGTAATATGATATAAGGATACAGGAATGGCTATGGCAGCTGCCGATATTCTTCCTCCAGAATCGACATTACAATCATATCATGGAATGTTCCGTCCCAATATAGCGAGTCTCGCAGGGTACCTTCCCGTTTGAAACCAAGCTTCTCGTAGACATGGATGGCCCGGGGATTAAACGCATATACGCCTAACTCGATTCGGTGCAAACGTAAACTTTCGAAACCATAACGCAGCATAAGCTTTAAGGCCTCCGTGCCGTATCCTTTATTGCTGTGCCGACCGGAGATCGATATGCGGATATTGCCGCTGCGATTGTTGAGGTCGATTTCGTTCAGGACCACTTCTCCGATTAATTCGTCCGATTCCTTCTCCGCAATCATCATATCCAGGCGATCCTCATGGGCGTATCCGATGTTATGAATCCAAGCCGCAATCGAATCCTTGGTGAACGTCTGCTGTGTCCCCGTTAATCGGTTAGACTCCGCATCCTGCAATAATTCGAAGTATACATCAAATTCATCTTCCCTTACGGGACGGAGCACAATGCGGTCCCCTTCGATCCGTGTTTCAAGCCTTTTTTTCATTACCCCACGCCTCCAAGTTTTTTTCCGCTTATTCGAGAGATCCAAGCTAACTATAAAGTACCATGGATTCGCCGATCTGTGCAGACGATAAAACACTTATAGTTAAACTAACCTGCCTCGCAAATTCACAAAAGCGATGAGATCGGACGGGTTAACGGTTTCCGAGAAGTGAGACGATAGCCGGTTCGATCTCGAGCGGTTCGCCCAAAGAATATTAAACCAGATTTAGGGAACTTTAGATCGTATGAATCTTGTCAAAGCGAGCTGATCCCGTGGCCTTTTTTAAACGAACAAAGCAACCCCCATCGAATACGGCCCTGCTTCATCATAATGGGCAAACGAAGCAAACCGCCGAAGCCTCTCGTCTATCCGACTGCTTGGATCAGAATTTACATAGAATCCGGGAACAAACCGGCCATAGCCGGGATATCATCATTCGCACCCTAAGTCATATGCTTGGAAGCGATCATACCCTAGCCGTTATTTATATCGATGGATTGGTTGATACGCTCACCATCAATCACTCGATCATGCAATCCTTAACCTCAAAGGATTACGACGAAGAGCTGCATACCTCTGACCCTGCTGAAATCTTGTCCATTATCAAAAACCGGTTCTTATCCATTGGCAGCATCAGCGATTTGGAGCATATGGAGCCATTGATCTCCGCCATCCTTGAAGGCAATACTGTCATTCTCATCGACGGATCCTCTCATGGCGTTATCGCCAGCTCTATTGGAGGAGAAGAACGCGGAGTAGAAGAGCCTCAATCCCAGACCGTCGTTCGGGGCCCGAAGGAAGGTTTCACCGAAAATATCCGCACGAATACCGCCTTGATCCGTCGGAAGATTAAAAGCCCGAACCTTTGGATCGTGGATCGTAAGATTGGCCGCGTCACCCAAACGGATGTTGCCGTTATGTATTTGAATGGCATCGCCAATGATAAGATCGTACAAGAAATATTGAATCGTTTAGACCGGATCGATACCGACAGCATCCTGGAGAGCGGGTATATCGAAGAGTTTATACAAGATACAACGTTCACCCCCTTTCCTACCATCACCAATACGGAGCGCCCCGATGCTATCGCAGGTGCGATCCTGGAAGGGAAAATCGCCATTTTGGTTGACGGGACACCGTTTGCGCTGATTGCTCCCATCACCATATTCAAATTGTTTCAATCGAGCGAAGACTACTACCAAAAGTTCGATATCGCCACTTTTTTGCGCCTGTTGCGCATCATTTCCTTTGTGGTGTCGATGCTTCTTCCTTCACTTTATATTGCCATCTCCACATTCCATCAAGAAATGCTGCCAACGACCCTGCTAATCAGCCTTGCAGCACAGCGGGAAGGCATCCCTTTTCCCGCCGTTGTCGAGGCCTTGGCGATGGAAATTACGTTCGAAGTATTAAGGGAAGCCGGTGTGCGCATGCCCAGGGCGATGGGTTCTGCGATATCCATCGTAGGCGCATTAGTACTGGGTCAAGCCGCTGTACAGGCAGGTTTAGTGTCAGCTGCCATGGTGATCATCGTTGCATTTACCGCCATCGCGAGCTTTGTTGCGCCTTCCGTGAGCATAGCCAACTCCGCCAGACTGCTCCGATTCGGTTTTATGATATTGGCGGCAACTTTAGGGCTCTTTGGGATTATGGCAGGATTACTCGCCATGCTGATCCACCTAGCCGGCTTGCGATCATTCGGTTTGCCGTATCTTACGCCGTTCGCTCCATTTATCCCGTTAGACCAAAAAGACGTGCTGGTGCGAGTTCCATGGTGGGCCATGGTGACAAGACCCACCTTAATCAATCGTAAAAACGCGAAACGACAAAAAATGAACCAGCGTCCATCGCCTTCCGATGGGAACAAATAGTATACAAACGGTATAAGTCGGAGGTGAAGAACAGATGAACCGGAAGCTTAAACTCCTGATTCTCATGATGACCGCCTCGTTGCTTCTCAACGGTTGCTGGGACAGTAAAGAGTTAAACTCGCTTAGCATTGTCTCGGCGACGTCCATAGACCGCAGCGAAGACGAATGGATCATCTCCTTCCAAGTCGTCATTCCGCAGTCCATCGCCACCCAGACCGGTGGTGGATCCGGGGGAAGTCAATCTCCGATCACCATCTTCTCCACCAGGGGCAAGACCATTCGCGAAGCCATGCAGAATGCGAATTTAGAAGCGCCGCGCGCGTTGTTTTTCGCCCATAACTCCATATTGATTATTAATGAACAAGTCGTTCGGAACGCAGGCGTACAACAAATCCTTGATTTTTTCCTCCGTCCCATGGAAAGCCGGGAAACCATGTCGGTTCTGCTGACCAAGGACAAAGCCTCCAATCTGTTGGAAGTGCTTATTCCGTTGGAGAAAATATCGGGCAATGCGATTCAACGGGTCATTACGCAAGGGCAAGAAAATCTGTCCCAGGTGAAAAATATTAAATTGATCGATTTTGCATCCATGGTCGCCAATCCGTACCAAAGCGCCATGGCACCCGAGTTGAGAGTGTCCGGCAATCAAGAGGAGCAATCCACCTTGGATGCCTTAAAGTCGACCCGCAATCAAGCGGTACTCAAGCTTGGGGATTTAGGCGTATTTCGGGGAGACAGACTGGTCGGATGGATGAAGCGAAGAGAAAGCAGAGGCGTCGCTTGGCTTTCGAACAGCGTCAAAAACCTGATCATTGTTACCCCATGCAGCGATCAAGACGCAACCCGGTTATCGAGTTACCGCGTCACCCATTCCTCGACTCGGGTAGATCCCAGATTGGTCAACGGTTCAGTCAACATGATGGTCCATATTCAAACCAAGGGGGCTATTGATGAAACCAGCTGTACGATGGATTTGACGAAACCGGAAGTCATTTCGAAACTCGAGGAAGCGATAGCCGAGCAGATCAAGGAAGAAGTCTTGGCTACGTGGAAAAGGATGAAGGATTTGAATGTGGATGTGGTTGGTTTTTTGGATATGATTCACAGAAGATATCCGGCGGCCAGCAAACGCCTTTCAAAGTTGGAGCATCCGCTTCAGGAGCTGGAACTCGACCTGAATCTTGAAGTCAACGTGGAGCACACGAATATGATCAATAAACCCTTCTCGAATCTGATTGAACCCAATAAATAGACCGCAATCGATACCTACAACAAGGAGGTCCCCAATGGAGAAGATCGGTAAATACCAAATCATAGCCATGACCATCTTGTTTATGATCGGCAGCACCCCATTATATGAGCTGGGGATTGAAGCTAAACAAGATTCTTGGCTGGTCGTGCTGGTTGCCATGCTCGCGGGATTGCTGCTGTTGTGCGTCTACCTCTATATCCAGAACAAAAATTCGGAGCATGCTCTTCCCCAAATTCTAAATCGGCATTTGGGGAAATATTTGGGCTCCCTTATTACTGCAGCCTATATCGTTTATTTTGCATATGAATCCATGCGAAATACCCGCGAGTTCGCGGACATCATCAATATCTCCTTTCTCCCCAGCACACCGCTGTTCATCCTGATTCTCTTGATGGTCTTACTGTCCGGTTATGCCGTTTGGAAAGGCATTGAGGTATTCTTTCGCGTCACGGAATTTCTTCTTCCTTTTACGATGATCGGATATATCTTGATCGTTCTTATGTTCATCGGTTCGAATATCATTCACCTTGACCGCCTTATGCCCATGCTTGAAAACGGAATCCGGCCGGTGCTGCAAGCAGCTTTGCCGGAGGTGATCAGTTTTCCGTTCGGTCAAATCGTGGTCTTTCTCATGTTTTGGAATCATCTCGATGATAAGAAAACGCTGTCCAAGACATCCTTGTCTTCCTACATATTCGTGGGCATCTTTTTAATGATATTCAACATATTAAACCTTGCGATATTGGATCCCTCCATAACGAGCATATCAACTTTTCCGCTGCTCCGGTCGGTTCGTCTCATCGAAATCGCCGATTTTCTGGAGCGTTTGGACCCGTTGATCATCTTGCTGATCTATATCGGCATTTTCGTAAAAATGACCGCATTCTACCTCGGTGCCGTACTCGGTCTCTCCAGCCTGGTCAAAATCAGCCATAAAAAAACCACCGTGATCGTGGGTGCTTTCATTTTTACCATATCGTTCACTTCGCCGAACTTTATTTATCATATCTGGATCGGGTTCGCTCAAAATTTGAAATACCACTTTCCCATCTTCCAGATCGGACTGCCATTGCTTCTTGCTTTGATAATATTAATCAAAGGAGGTCGTTCATCCAAATCCGGCTGATCGGTGGATTGGGTCAATATGGATGTTCATCAAAAAAGCCGCGAATAAGCGGCTTTTTAAGCGTGTCACTGAGAGGGATAAGACTAACAACCATCCATATCCTATTGTTCGGGGGTTGCGGCAGGTAACCATCCTTCCAGCAGCGCTCCTCCCTCCGGATGGTTGCTGACGGTTATTTCACCTCCGTGCCGCCTTATGATTCTTTGTGAAATGGTCAACCCTAAACCGCTGCCTCCAGTTGATCGGCTTCGAGACCTTTCCCCACGGTACAAGGGTTCAAAAACGCGCTCCAGGTCTGCCGAGGAGAAGCCCGGTCCGTTATCGCGTATCGTAAACCTGATCCGGTTGTCGTCCTTGCTGCATCGCACAGCAATTTCACCACCCAAGGGTGTATGTCTGACGGCATTGTCCAGGAGATTATTCATGGCGCGCTCCAATAAATGCGTATCACCTCTTAGTAGACAATCGCCCATGAATTGTGCGGTAAAGGTAATATGCTTGTCAGCCGCAAGCGGCCGCAGGCTGTCCATCGAATTCTGGATAACATCTCTCAAATCAACGAGGCTGCGGCTAAGTTCCGCCTCCAAATATTCCATCCTCGTAAATGTGAAAAGATCCTCCACAAGACGATCCAACTGCACCGATTTTTCCTTGCATACCGCTACGTATTTGGCGACCATTTGCGGGGATTGAGCGATTCCTTGTTCCAAGCCATCCAAATAACCCCGCAACGCAAACAACGGCGTCCGCAAATCATGCGCAACGGCAGCAATCACGAATCGGCGTTCCTGTTCCAATTCGGCTTGTTTTTGATAGGATTTCTCAAGCCCCTTCACCATCACTTCGAATCCATCGCGTACTTCGGCGATTTCGGTGATCCTGGATGAGGGCAACCGCGCCTTCCAATCGCCTGTCGCGATTTGCCTGGCTGCATTTCCCATCTTCTCAAGCGGTTTGAGCACGAACCGTCTCATTCCCATTCCGACAATCAAGATAGCAAGCAGAAGTCCTGCAAAAGCCGACATGACCTGTTTTTCATTGGTTCTTGGCAAATACAGAGTTACCCTGCCCAGCAATTGACCATCCTTGATGACGGAGAATCGTTCCGTTGACAACGACGTACCGCCGCGTTCCGGATTAGACCGATACAGCTCCCGCTCTTCCGTGGATTGAATAAGAACATCCATATTCGCTTCATGGAGCGCCGTTTTCAATTGATTTTGCCAAGCCGGTTCCGTCCATTGGCCGGAGCCAGCTTCAATGAAGTGTATCATGTCCGATAAATTACTTTGCAGCGTCACATTTTGCAAACGCCCCTTTTCGAAGCTGAGCGTCTTGGTCTCTATAAAATGGGCAGTGACAAAAAAGATCCACGGTAACAGAAGGATAAAGAAAAAGCTAAGCATGGTAAAGGTACGAATGCGCAGCGTCTTCATGTCAACCACCCTCAAAGCGATAGCCTACTCCCCACACGTTAACGAGGAATTGCGGCTGGTTCGGATCGGCTTCGATTTTCTCGCGCAGCCGGCTGAGATGGACGCGGATCGTATGCCTGTCGCCCACCCCGTCCCAAAATTTCGCAAGCAGCTGGTCATAGGTGAAAACATGTCTAGGATGCTCGGCGAATAATCGCAGAAGTTCGAACTCCTTCGGCGTGAGCACGACGTTATTGCCTTCCACGACCACTTCTCTTGTGGACAAATTCAACCGGAGGCGGCCGTAATCCAACACCCTCCCCTCCACTGGCTGCCGGGTCGCGGAGCGCCGCAGTACGGCTTTCACGCGGGCCACGATCTCCCCGGGAGAAGCCGTTTTGACGATATAATCGTCGCCGCCGAGCGTCAGCCCCCGGATTTTGTCCACATCGTCGCTGCGGGCACTCAAAAAGAGAATCGGAACATGGCTTTCCGCCCGAATCCGGCGGCACAGCTCAAATCCATTTTGTCCCGGCATCATGATGTCCAGAACCATGCAATGAATGGGATGCTGTTGGAATATGGCCCATGCCTCCTCCGCATCACAAGCAGTTTTCACGTGAAAGCTGTCATTCTCAAGAAAGTCCCTTAATAGTTCAACGATGCTTTGGTCATCGTCTACAACGAGTATCGTATTGTCTCCGCTCATGCAAATCCCACCTTTGCCATCTAGTTTATCATTTTTTTTGCATGAACCGACGAGAGCCCATGAATTGTGATGGTTTGTTTATACTTTTGTGACCTTTTTACGACTTCGTTTGAGATATTCGTTTGTTAAACTTCTATTTGCGAACACGGGCGGGCTTCATTCAGGTGGTCGTCCGGGCAATCCATGTTAAAGGGATGTTATCTTATGGGATTGGAAAACGACGGGTTTTCGTTTTTTCCTTTCGGCGTTTTGTTTTGTCTTACGCTTTTTAGTATAGCAACTGTTCGGATCTACGCGATTCGCCATCGCTACAAAGACGACAGTCTGCAGGACAGGGACATCGCTTTGATTCTGAAGAGCCGATTGGCAAAGGGTGAACTGGACGAGAAGGAATATCGCATGCTGAAAGAGCTTCTAGCCCAATAAAGACGGGAGGATTTATATTGCTAACTGTACAAATCGTGTTATTTGATGGTTTCGACCTGCTGGATGCCATTGCGCCTTACGAGGTTTTTTGCGCGGCAGCGTCGTTTGCAGAACATGAGTTATGCGTGGAATTGGTTACGGCCGAAGGGTCAAGGGCTGTGGCTAGCGGCGTTAACGGATTAAAAATTGAAGCGAGCAGCCGACTGAATCCGGAATGCGCGGGCATCATTCTCGTACCGGGAGCGTCGGGCGAGGTCGAAGGTGATGGCCCCGATTCGATCCCAGCTATTTTGGGCCGGGCAATGAATACCGAATTGACCGGTATGATCGGGCAGGCACTCGACCGGCAGGACATCGTAGTCGCTACCGTATGCGGCGGCTCTCTGCTGCTGGCTATGGGCGGACTATTGGAAGGGAGATCTGCGGTAACGCATCACCTTGGCATGGGCTTGCTTGGTGCAACCGGGGCAGTCCCGATCAAGGCACGGGTCGTGGACGACGGTAGCCTCGTTACCGGCGGCGGTGTCACATCCGGGCTTGATGTGGCACTGTACTTGGTGGAACGAGAACTCGGACCGCGCATCGCGCACGCGGTAGAGCAGTTATTCGAGTACGAACGAAGAGGAACGGTTTGGAAGGGGATCGGTCTGGCACCAAGCACGCAGATGTCTTTGCCGGACGACAGCGAACCGAACACAGCAGCGAACCATGCGGCGTTAACTAACGCAGCCTCGGGTCACCAACTCACGCAGGCATCTATATTCGAAGGGGATTGGGATACGATGATCGCTACGCCTGTGGGGAAAATGGAAGTCAGGCTCTCCATATCGGCAAGGAACGACATCATCGAAGGAACGGCAACGCAAGGAGATGAAACCATCCGATTCAGGAGCCCTGTGCTTCAGAACGGCAAGCTGGCCTGGTCGCTTCCCATCACGAAGCCCATGCGCCTGAACCTGAAATTCGAAGTTACCGCGGACGGAGATATTATGACCGGAACCGTCAAGGCCGGCATGCTGCCGGCATCCAAATTAACCGGAACACGGGTTTCTTAAGATTCGGAGGTTGTGGAACTGCATGAAGAAACGGAAATCATTATACCGGCTCCTGGCCTGTGTCAGCCTTGTGTTTATTCTATACGCCCTGGTCAAAAACTATTGGATCGATCCCGGTGCCGCTGGTTTTTTAAGCCGTAAAACCGGGCTGAAGCGGGAGCTGAATCTTCCGGTCTGGTTGAATGTCATGTACGTTCATGTTGGATTTGCATGTCTGGCCATGGCGTCGGGCTTGATCAACTTTTCCAATCGAATGTTTGAAAAAAGCCGCAGGTTCCATCGTTTCAACGGCTACGTTTACCTCGTGTCCGTAATGCTGGTTGTCCTGACCTCCGGATATATGGCGCCTTACGCCACCGGCGGAAAAATCAGCAGCATGGGATTCAACGCGCTCAATCTGATCTGGCTGTTTGTCACCATTACGGCGCTCATCCAGATCAAGAGGAAACGAATCGACCGGCACCGGAACTGGATGATCCGGAGTTACGCCTTCTGCTTCACGAACCTGTTGATTCATCTTATCACTTCTCTTGTTCATCAGGGTTTCGGTTTGGTTTACGCCACAAGCTACACCATTGGCCTTTACGTCTCTATTGCGCTGCTGATCGTTATTCCTGAAATCATCATCAGAACGAAACGAAAGGAATGGGTAATCGAATGAAAAAAATGATTAGTTTACTTATGTCGTTAACACTGATACTTAGTTTGTTTGCTCCGGCTGCAAGCGCGAAAGCGAATAAGAATCAAGATGAATTCAAAAACAGAAATCTGCATGTTCAAATCGTATTGTTTGACGGGTTTGATCTGCTGGATGCACTGGCCCCATATGAAGTATTCGCTGCAGCTGGAATGTACTCTGGAGGAAAAGTTACCGTGGAATTGGTATCCGCAGAAGGCAAGCGCTCGGTCCCGAGCGGTTTGAATGGCCCTTCCCTCAAAGCCGAAGCCGTCTTAGACCCTAATCGCTCCGGAATTATCTTGGTTCCTGGAGCTTCGGGTAAACCAGCAGGCAATTCGGAAGATGCCATTCCGAATGTGTTAAAAGGAGCCCTGCAAACCCGTCTCCCTGCGATGTTAAAAAAGTCCATGGATAATAAGGATGTTACGGTTGCCACCGTTTGTGGAGGTTCATTGCTGCTTGCTATGGGCGGCATGTTGAAGGATCGACACGCCGTTACCAATCAGATCGGAATGACTGCACTGAAAGCTCTCGGTGCAAATCCGATTGATGCAAGAGTCGTTGAAGATGGTCCTCGCCTGGTGACTGGTGGCGGTGTGACATCTGGACTTGATGTTTCCCTATATTTGGTTGAGCGTGAATTGGGACCTCAAATCGCAAATGCTGTTGAACAGTTATTCGAGTACGAACGAAGAGGTACAGTTTGGCAAGCTGAGGGCATTGCACCGATCAACTTTTAAACTTGTAGTTTACAAAGCAAAAATCAACCGTAACTCGTTCTTTAGCTCTAACTATCTGGTGATATATATAGTTTATTTCGCACAAAAAAACTCCACACCATACACAGGGTAAACGTTTGCCTATCCCTGTGCGGGTGCGGAGACCAATGAATCCAAAACAGAAACTAACCAAGCACGAAGCTTAATGGAGCTTTGACGTATTCTGTTTTTGCGTAATTTTCAGTTTCTCCGGAGTAACGTCCTCGCCATTCGGGTCCACAACTTTCAACGTAGACATGGTCGAGAGAACCTGCCCTCGGATGGCTTGCAAATATTCCTGACGAAGCTGCTGCTGTTCAGTATATTCTTCTTGGCTCAGACCTTCGGTCTTCTGCTTGCGGCTCAGTTCATTAATTCTATGCAATGAAGGTATGGTCATGGTTATCTTTCATCCTTCCGTATAACAAGTTGTAACAGACAGTTTACTGTAAATAACCTGTGGTTGCAATTAATCCAAGGAAACCATGCCAAGATGCGAATGGATTTTCCAGTCAAATCAAAAAAGCCGCCCATTTGGCGGCTCCTTAAGCTTTAGGCAAACCTATCGAAAATTGATGGGGAAAGCCCGGTAACCCCTTGAACATGAGGACCCCCTCACTGACTAAAAACCAGATTCTGTGCACGATATAAGAATAACTTACGAAATGGCGTGAAATTTCGAATATACGATCTAAGACGTCCCCTGCTTTAACCAGATCACCAGAATGGTGCTGCTCTTGCAGTTCAGCGACCGATTGTAAGATAAGCGCATCCATTCGATCCTCTTCGCAGCCGATGACCCCGTCCTCTTCCCAGAATCGAAGGACGTGATCTTGTCCTGCCAGCTCCAGCCATTCGGATTCGTACCGTCTCCTTAGATCCGAGTCCAGCGGAATCCCATCACCATAAGTTTTAACGATTTCAATGTAAATCTCCCGATCGATCCTGGATTGATAGACTGGGATCTCACCCTTATTCAGCTGCATACTCGATTCTTTGAGAATTTGCGTCACATTCACCACATGAACGCTTTTCCGCTCCCTCAGCAAGTACGATGCAAAGCGAAGCCCGGTTTGATCATGGGCGTTATCCGCGCACCAAATGACCACGGTCTTGCTCTCCGGTATGGTCTTTAGTGTTTGAATCATCCGCTCAATTTGGTGCTCTTGGTTGATCATGTTGGAAAAGTAGGCTTCTTTGTCGTGTTCCATCAACCAGAACTGCCTGCGCTGCTGCCCTTCCGCTGTGCTTAAATCCCTGATAGGGCCGGTGGAAAAGCATTCATTAAATGCTAATACGCGGGATTTCTCCCGATTCCCCACTTGACTGAGCGCCACTTTTAATGAACCGGCATTCGAGAGACTGAAAATGATATGAACATGCGTTTGGAGATTCTCCTCCTGCAGCCGCTCATGGTGAACGATCTCTGCATGATGTTCGATCAGCTTGTACAATCGCTCAGCAGCCCTTTTCTCTTCATGCCCGACGTTCGTGGCATCCTGGATCGCTGTGTTCAGCAACCGACGGAGTAAAAGCCAATTCTCTCTTTCCCCAAACCCTTGCAATTTCTCGTATAGCTTATCGATAAGGATCCCTCCGAAGCGAAGTTCAACTGTTTCGTCACCTCTTGTTAGTCGAGCAGCTGCCGCGTTTGGAAGCAGCCTCCAATACCGATTGGATCGTTTGCTCCTCCAAGTATTGATTCAACTGCCGTTCCGCACCGTCCATCACCTGTTTGACCAGACATACGCAAGCACCCGGCTTGTCTTCGTTCCTGTCGCTAGGCTTCTCTTCGGTCAGCAATCGATGCTGCTGCGAATTGAGATTGGAGCATTCAAACAGCTGCTGCCTTCCTTCGATCACTTGGATCACTTCTAAAAATGTAATCTGCCGGGCCGGCTTTGCCAGCTCATAGCCACCGTTTACCCCCGGCACGGCACGCACGATTCCGTCCTGTCTCAGCTTGGACATGATTTTGGACAAATAGCTTTCCGAAACGCCTAGTGTCGCAGACAGCTCCTTGATTCCGATGTTGTGGTCACGCTCCGATTGAGCCAGATGAATTAAGGCGTGCAGAGCATAGTCAACGCTTTTGGAAAACTGTATGGCGGTTTCCTCCTTTGCTTTATTTTATTTACCATAGACCCATGATATCCATTATATTGATTCAGTTTCTTATTTGCAATGAATCCGCGAAGACGGGATAAACCATGGCGACTTCCTCAAACAACAAAGACCAGGAGCAAGCAAGAATCATTAAAAGATATTACCTTCAAGAGCCGCCATATTTTATGCTTAGGGCGGCTCTCCTACCTCCCACCACCCTTGTGTTCAGGGAGATGTGCTCTTCTCCAGTAACCTGGCAATCCATTAGCTTCGAAGGAGTGAAGAGGACGAATCGATTCCGGAAAAGCGGAGCGGTCGCCTTTGGAGCCGAATTTCAACCCCTAACATACAATCCAGAAATTCGGCGACAACAGCGATTGGAGGAACGATACGTACGCGGAGCTTCAAACGTTAACACTTCGAAGCTCTCGCGTAAAGCAGCTCTCTTTAAAGCCGCTTTCACATAATTCACCCATCTTTAAAGCGTCTACGATTAAGCTTTACTCCGGAACCTTGAACTTAAAAAAGCCGCCAAAACGGCGGCTTCGCAAGCGCAGCTTCATACGCTTCTATGGATCTCGGTTAAAGTTTGTCAAGGTTACGCCTCCTATTCATCAATAGGCACGCCTTATTATTTGGACATATGGCCATCATTCGAAGGATCGTATAATCCCGATGTGTTCTTGAACCATTCGAATATATGGGTAACGCAAACCTTGAGAACAGCGTAGCCGGGTACGGCCAACAGAATGCCAACCACGCCGAACAGATTGCCGGCAGTCAGTATGACAAAGATAATCGTAATCGGATGAATTTTCAGCGTTTTGCCCATAATTTGCGGAGAGATGAATTTGCCCTCGATCAGCTGCACGATCGTCCATACCGCCACCATCTTCAGCAGCATCACCGGCGAAGTGACCAGAGCCACAATCAACGCGGGCGTGATCGCAATGGCAGGCCCCAAATAGGGGACTACGCTGGTGAACGAGGCGATCATGGCAAGAATAAGCGCGTAATCCAGGCCGATGATCATGTACCCGATGTACAGCAGAATACCGATGCAGACACTGACAATAATCTGACCGCGGATGAACGAACTGATCTGGTGATTGATATCCTGAAGCACATGCAGGATCCCCGAACGACTCTGGGTCGGCAGGAACGACAAGATTTTCCGAGGAAGCTTTTTGCCGTCTTTCAGCATATAGAACAGGACAAAAGGAACCGTAATGATCGACAACACGATCTCCGTAAACGCGCCGAGGAAACCGCCTACCTTGCTCCATGTCGAGTTCAGGATTTCGGTTGCTTTCTGCGTTATCGTGCCCCACCATTCCTGGGAGTTGATGTTCACGGCTTCTTGCAGCTGACTATACAACTGGCTGCCGGTCAGCTCTTCAAACTGCTGCCTGACTTTCTCGCTGTACGTCGGGAAATTGTCTATCAGACTCATAATCTGGGTGCGGAGCACCGGAATGACCGCCAGCACCACAACCGTCAAAATTCCGGCAATCAACAGATATAATATCAGGATGGACCATCCGCGTTTGATTTTCCTTTTTTCCATCATATCCACCAAGGGATTCAGCAAATAATACAGGATTCCGGATAAAATGATCGGCAGCACGATCGTCTTGATCAGAACCGCGATCGGATGCAGAACAAACGAGATTTTGCTTAATACCATGACGTTTAAACCGACCAGCAACAGAACAAGCAAAAGCAGCACAAACTTATTGTTTAGAAAAAAGCGCTTGAACCGATCCGGCCAAATGCGAGGTTGCTCCATATATGTCCTCCCTTATTTAGGTTTATCGATTCCAGACACAAAACTTGCATCGATGCAAGCCACCCATGGCGTCAAGATAATCGAGCACAGCTTCGCTAACTCCATTCTTTTAACTATAATGTTTCTTCAGGGCACATGTCCAGTCAACCAAGGGCCAGCATGAGGGTTCGTTTTTATGGTCGGTCATCTCATGAGGGAATAAGCCTGCGTGTCATGAAGACACACAGGCTTAAGCTGTACGAACACGCTTTACCCACGGTTTTATAAGTACCGAGAAATGATGCGCACTAATTTTGCGGGCAGCTCATTCAGGTTGGTAATGTCCAGAAACCTCTCGGCACCATAAATCCGGCTAATGACATCCTTGTCTTGTCCGATGGCGGCAGCCAGAAATTTGACTCCTTTTCTTTCATATTCGGATAAGGTCTGCTGCATGTCTTGAATGGCAAGACTTCCGGTATAGTCTTCCATCGCCTTAGGCTGCCCGTCGCTGATGCTGATCAACAGCTTGGTCTGCTTCGGTGAAGCTGCCAGCCGTTCCGCCATGATCCTTAACGCCATACCATCCCGATTGTTGCTTCTCGCGCGGATTCCCATCAACCTGAAGCGATCACGAACATCCGGATGATCATAGTCGGCATAAGCGAAGATCGACATCTGCTCCAAGCGGGACACATCGGCCGTATCGCCGTAGATCAGAACAGGAATATGGCAAATCTGACAAAATTCATAGACCGCAATGACCGCACGCTTGGCTGCCTCCAATCTACCGAACGCAGCCATCGATGCGGATTCATCGACCCTCAGTCCGACCACAAGACCAGGGAATTCCGTCGGAGGCCGTTTCTTGGCAAATAACCTGAAGTCCCGGTAGGCTACGCTGTCTGCCTGAAATTTTGATCCATAGTATTGATTTTTGGCATACTCCGCGGTGATTTCGTGCTCCAAGAGCGGCAGCGTTTTTCTGGCGATCTCCCGTACAATCGGCATAAGCCCCTGACTTAACCGCCCATATTCCTCCTGTAGGTTCGGATCATAATCAGGGCGATGAACGATCAGCTTTACCGACCGATGAAGGGAATCGGACACGATTTCTCTGGAAACCCGATTCAGCTTCTTGCGGAAATCCCGTTCCTTCTGCTTCTCCTCTTCCGACATGGGCTCAGGATTAGCCTGGTGATAATTCGGCTTGCCCTCCTCGCCCGAATCCGTGCTCTCCATCTCCGCTGATTCATCTGATGAAACGGATGTGCTGCCTTCGCTCTCAGCGGATTTTTTTAAGCGGACCCCTTCTTCCCCGGCTTGCTGATCCGGATTGGAGTCAACATCCATATCGATTTCCCAGGAGATCTCCACGGCATCCCCTCTTCGTTTGCTTGGGGGTTCAACCGGAATTTCGTCCAGCAGCCCCAACAGGCCTTGGCCTTCCAGCGCATCTTCCAGCAGTTTGATTTCTTCCGGATCGGTCGTAATCTTGTAGATCACTTTGTGATAAAGGGATTCTCTTGCAGAAGATCCCTGAGCCACGGCATCCGCCCAATAGAAATAGGAACGCATGCCGGCAACCCCCTTAATGGCATTGGCCCGGGCTGTTTTGTCCAACAGAATGATGACCCTTGCGAGGATGTCCAGCATTTCATCGTCCTCGCAGCCGATTTTGGCCTTTGCGCGCTCCATCATCATATCCTTGGTTGGCAGATCCATTTTCTCCGAATGCTGTATCCTGTCTCGCAATGCTTCATTTAGCGGCCTGGATCCCGCATAACTGCGGTTGGCCGTGATCACCGCAATGAAATCCGGATGCCTGTGCACGATACCCATCGGCAAATTCAGCGTGCCGCCGGGCTCAAGCGCGGAATTCAGCGCCATTAATACGGCAGCATCACGTATCACGTTCGGTTCCTGTATTTCCAGCAGATAGCCGTTCTGAAAGGCTCTGACGATCTCGGAAGCGTAAAATCGATATTCTACCGCCTTATTCTCTGCGGCATTCGCGGCCAGCTTCAATACATGCTTCATCTTCGCCGAAGCATGCTCCCGCGAAATTCCCAAAGCCTCCATTAGAATCTCCGTCGAACTTCGAAAGCCGTCACTATCGTATAGGGCTTTCAAGGCAGCCTGATCGGCAGGTTCCAAGTACTCTATTTGATCGGAAGTAATGACCGGTAAAATGGCTCCGATAATATCCGATTTATCCATATCGGCAAAACATGTGACTTTGGTGTAGGGGAGCCTGAAGTTCGCGGATAAAGCTTTGGCGAGCTGCGTCTTTCCGGATCCGGCATCCCCCTCTAACAAAACATTGGCGATTTTCATCTCGCCCCGATCCCAATTCCGCTTAATTTCATTCGAGATTCGCCGTTCTTCCTCACTTCCTTTATGCGTTAACGGTTTTGTCCAGACAAGGCTCTTTTCTTCTTCGGTCAATGCTCTCCCGGGAGACAGCACGTAATATTCATTGTCATTCTGTTCTAGCATAACCTATCTCCTCCAAGCTTTTCCCAGCGTGGAAGGATACTCTCGCTCCATTCCCCCGCTATCCGGGATGCCTCCTCATTATTCGTACCCCAATTCTCTCAATGCTCTGGTTAATGTCCGCAGTCTTTCACCAATCATCTCGCCGTTATCGCTCAAAGCCTCGTTAAACAGCCTGATATCCTCATGGATCTGTTCATTGTCCGTGCATACGGCTACCGTCATGGCGCTTCCCTGCAGCCCGATCCGGTCGATCACGGGATTCTGCGGATCATAGAGCTGCTCGTATCGATAGGCTTCGCTAAAATGCGCCAGTGCGCTGCAAACGAGAATAGACAAATCCAGAATGCGATGAATCGGAAGCTCTAACGATTGTTCGGTTGCTTGCTCGTCCGTATTTCTCCACACTCTGGCGGCAACATTTGCCTGGCCTTCCTCGTTTCCCTGAGACAGTCCGAGGGATAACGCCCTGACATCGGTGGCGCCCGCAAACCGCCCATCGACCTCCCCGTAATTATCCGACACAATGACAGGCTTATGATTCATAGAAGCGTGTATGTCCATCATTTCTCCTCTTTTCTCAAAAATGGATCTTACATAAACATTTCAAGCGCATCGTTTGCCATAGAACATATAAGTAATGATTAATGATCATTATTCTGATAAACATTTTTATTATTCATCTATTTATATAATAGACATATTTTATTTTGTTGTAAATACCTGACTGGTAACGCCCAGCAAAGCGTGAATTTATGAATTGAACAAAAAAGAAAAGAAGCATCCCCATTTTCAGGAGATACTTCTTCGGAATTAATGATGGTATGGTCTGTTTCACCGACAGTTCTCAATTTCAGCCGCTTCGTTGCTGGAACACGGAGAAACCCCTATTGTTTAGCTGCCAAGAATTCATCCAGCTGACGCTGTATCTCGGCGACATACTCGTCAATCCCAGCCGCCTTCAGCTTCTGGATCGCTTTGGGATACTCTGTCTCAAAATCGACAAATCCGGAACGGATCGCAGCTAGATCTTTGCCTGCGACTTCTTTCAAGGATGTCTCGATCAACTTAACCTTTTCGTTATTGAATCGGAATCCCAAGGATTCGGATCGAACAGCCTGATCATCCCAGCTCTTATATTGATCGATGGATTCCTGGGCCACGTTCGGCCCGAACAATTGGTAATTCTGGTTCCTGAACATCCATTCATAGAAGAATTCACTCGGGGTGAGCTTGTTGATTCTTCCGTCCACGATCTCGTAGTCCTTGCCTTCGACGCCATAGAGAGCAAACTGGTAATTTTCCTTGGATTTATAAATCCAGTTCACAAACTTCATGGCTCCTTCCGGATTCGGAGCATTGACTGGAATGCCCAGAACTTCCCCGCCTGTGGCGGTCACATAACGCGGCTTATCCTCGGCTAGCAAATAGGTCTTAACTTCGGCATCCGGGGCATTGGCTTTGATGGCATCGACGATTTCCATTTCCTTGCCCAGTGATCCTTCCACCCATAAATATAGGCCGGTCTGCATGCGGGAGTCTCTCTCGTTGTATTTGATGGTCAAATCCTCTGTGTATAAACCTGCTTCATACATTCCCCGGTTAAATTTCGCCACTTCCTGGAATGCTTCCGTTTCATAATAGCTGTATGCTTTCTTGCTGTCTTCCCCGAATACAACCAAATCTTCGACGGCGATCCAGTTATATTGTTCATCGGTAAAGTATCGAGTCAACGGTTTGAAGATAATGTCGGCGGGTCCTTTCATTTCAGGAAACTTCTCTTTCGCCTTGGTCGCGAATTCTTTTAAATCGTCGGGTGTCTTCACGTCGGTCATCCCCACGGCCTCCAGAATATCCTGGCGGACGGCAACCAGCTGGTACATGGCCGAGGACGGTGCATAGGCCGACGGAATGCCGTGAATTTTCCCATCGATGGTTGCGCCTTGAAGCTGTTCCATCGGCAAAACTTTCAACATATCCTGACCATATTCCTGGATTAAATCATCCAGAACCATGGCTTGTTTCTTGTTGACGATCGTGGAAAGATCCGGAAGACCATCCCAATACAAATCGATCGGTTCGTTCGCGGCCAGCATGATATCTTTCTGTTCCCAGTACTGGGCCCACGGCACATATATGACTTCGACCTTTAGACCGAGATCGGCAGCCATTTTCTCTGCGAATTCGTTGTTTAAAAATTCGTTCATGCGATCGCTTCGTTCCCCCGGATACAAAATCGTGACGGTTTCGAGCGCGGCTGCCCCCTCTTTTTTGCCGCTGCATCCTGCCATTACCGAAACGGATGCGATCAATAAAACCAACAAGATCAGCATTTTTTTTGCTTTCATGAAAGACCCTCCCTATGAAATGGTTAATCTATGTTAAAAGCCTGAATCGGCCAATAACCACGCAGGTGTCTATTCTTTTACCGCTCCGGCCATAATCCCGTGCACGAAGTATTTTTGAATGTAAGGATACAGGAAAATGATCGGACCGATCGTAATGACCGTTATGGCCATCTTCACGGTTTCGGCAGGCAATGTGATGTTGCCCGATGCCCCTGACGGAATTCGGCCGGAACTTATCGCATTGACGTTCGACAGAATGTTGTAGAGGAAATACTGCAGCGGAAACAAATCGCGTTCGTTAATGAAGATCAGCGCGTGCCACCAATCGTTCCAATATTGAAGCGCATACATTAAACCAACCGTCAGCAGTGCGGTTTTGCTTAACGGAAGGGCTATTTTGACATAGATCGTAAAATAATTGGCGCCGTCCATCTCGGCCGCTTCATATAAAGATGGAGAAATGCTTGCAAAGTACGTTCGCATCAGAAACATGTTCCATACGCTGAATATGGACGGCAGGATCAAAGCCAGAATGCTGTTCTTCAACCCGTAATAATTGACGCTGACCATGTACCACGGTATCAAGCCGGCCGAGAAGATGATCGTAAAGTTGCTAATGAAAGCGAGCACGTTGCGGTATTTCAGCTTTTTGATAGATAGGGAAAATGCAATCATGCTGGTAATCAACAGAGCCCCGAACGTCCCCACAGTGGTTACAAACAGGGTAACGCCGTAGGATTTGAGCAGTTTCATCCCACTATTAACAAAGATATATTTATATGTATCCAAGCTCGGGCTCAGAGGGATGATCGAATATCCGTTTCTTGCAACGGCCTGTTCCGAAGAAAAGGACACGCTTAACGTTAATACAAGAGGATACAGACAAACGAGTGCGAATAAGCCAATGAATGCATAGGCAAAGCCAATCACCAATTTATCGCCAAGCAATCTATTCTTTTCCATCATCAAAATAGACCCTCTCCGTCGTTTATTTTCTTAGCGGATTTGTTAGCAGCCGTAATCAGGATCAAGCCCATCAATGACTGGAATAGCCCGATGGCCGTCGAGTAAGAAAAGCCCAGCGTACGCATCGACTGATAAACGTAGGTATCGATGACCGTTACTTCTTCAGCCAGGACCGGGTTGTTGCCAACGATACCGTAAATCATCCCAAAGTCCCCGTAGAAGATTCGTCCGACGCTCAGCAAGCTTAAAACGATGATTGTTGGCTTCAGCATGGGCACGGTCAAGTAAAGAATTTGCTGCAATTTGTTGGCGCCATCGACCTTGGCCGCTTCGTATAGGCTCCCGTCAAAATTGGACATCGCCGCCATGTAGACAATGGAGCTGTATCCGCTCCATTTCCAGACGCTCGACAGAATGATGATCCACTTCCAATACTTTGGCTCCGAGTACCAGGAGATCGGCTCTGCACCGAAGAACTTCAAAATATGATTCGCTACGCCCACATCCGTGGAGAAGATTCCGTACAGAATCGCACCGACAACAACCCAAGATATGAAATACGGAAAAAACATCATGCTTTGCGCGATCTTTTGGTAGGCTTTATGCCGGATTTCATTGATCAGAATGGCAATGCTGACAGGAATGATAATGCCTAAGATGAGACCGAAAAAGTTGATATACAGCGTGTTATAGGTAACCTTCCATCCCATGCTGTTTTCCGAAAAAAAGTATTTGAAGTTGTCCAGACCCACAAATTTGCTGCCGAAGATGCCGTCGACCACATTGAAGTCGGTAAACGCCATCCATATCCCGGCAAACGGGATATAGGAGAACATGATCAGCACGATCAGCGCGGGCACGCACATGAGATACAGGATCCTGTGTTTTTTTATTTCATAGAGAAATCCCTTGACAGCCGAACTCATTCCATCACCCCTTTGCATGTGATTACACGACTATGCTGTAATGCCTTGCTGCAGCTTCATCTTTAGTTCATCCAGATCGATCACGGTACCGGTAATTCTCGCCTCTTCCGCGGCATAGGCCATCATATGGCTTTCAACGGACATGTCGATGGAGGATCTGCTGCTGAAGTCGGCATTCCCCAGATTCTCCAAGAAGTCATTCATCAGACCGGTGTCGCCGCCGTTATGTCCGCCGCTCACCGTTGCCGGCCGAATGACGGTTTGCTGTACGGATTCTGCCATATTGGAGTTAAAGCGGGTGACTTCGATAATGTTCAAGTTATCGTCGCCTCGGATTTCCCCATGCTCGCACATGATTTTGAGCGTACGGTACATTTTGTTTGTGAATCCGCTTAAATTAAACGTTGCCGTTACCCCGTTTTTGAATTCGATCAGGGTGACTTGATGGTCGCATACATCATTGTCAAGCCGATATACACAGCGTCCGTAAGGACTCGTTGCTAGCGCTTGGAGCAGTCCCTCTTCGCTCTGATCCGCCGAAATGACGGTAGCGGGCCATTGGCCCCTTATCGGCAAATAGGCTTTTCTTGCGTCGAATCGGCAGTTTGCGGCTGCCTTACAGTCGAGGCATCGTTCCGCACTGCCTGCCGGTGCATTCTCCTCTTTGAAATACGTAAGGCTTCCATACGATGAGATACGCTTCGCCCCGCTGTCCACAAGCCAGGATAGAATATCCATGTCATGACAGGATTTCTGCATGATGATCGGGCTCGCCAGATCGCTTCTTCTCCAATTGCCTCTTACGAAGGAGTGTGCCATATGGAAATTGCCGATGTTCTCGTTATGCTGTATGGTCACGATTTTCCCGAGTTCATTGCTATCGATGATTTTCTTAATTTCCGCAAAGAAGTTCGTATATCTGAGTACATGGCATACAATCACCTTGCGTCCTTTTTCATTGGCTTTCTCCTGAATTCTCATGCATTCTACCGGACTTGGTGAAATGGGCTTCTCGAGCAAAATATCATAGCCAAGATCAAGCGCCATCATCGTTTGCTCGTAATGGTCCTTGTCCATGGAAGAGATGATGACGGCATCGCAAATTTTCCCCATTGCATAAAACACATCCACGGATGCAAATTGTTTCTCCAGCGGAATCTGAAACTCATCCGCCGCTGCCTTTCTTCTGCCGGCATCCGGCTCGATGACCGCCACAATTTCCTCGCTTTGGTAAGCGTGCCTTGAATAGATCATGCCTCTTTGTCCTGCACCAATTAATGCTAGTTTCAACTCCATAACCTCCAGCGAGCTCGTATTTGTCTAGATGGATTATTCTTGTCCCGGCATCTGGGGATCTTCCAAGGGATAATATCCTTCCGGATAATAGGTGTCCCATATATTCTTGAGCGGATCCTCGCGGGCGGCTTCGACTTGTATCGTACCCATCTCATAAAAACCATCCTGTTGCCGGTTCTGTATATTCAGCGTAAGTGAAGAACGGTCTTCGAAACAGAGCGCTATGCCAAGCGAATAGGTTCCCGCCGCGATGTCCTGCAAGTGTACGATCTCGTTATGGACAAGGTCGCCGGTTAACCAGGAATGCGTTGCCGCGTGCAGCGGAAATTCATGGGACACGTTTTCCTGCTTTAGCTGCAGCCGCAGCTGAAATTTTCGATAGATTCTTGAGCTTCCCGAGTTTACGAACCAGAATCGCAGCGGCAGGCTCCCGCTGCCGGACACCGTTTCCGGGTAGGTTAACCGACGTAAAGCAAGGTTGTAACCAAGCCCTAGGTTTACGTTGGACATCCCGGCATGCCAGCGAAAGGCCTCCCGTCTGATATGGGAACCGCCAGCTTCATCGGTCGCATGGAGGAACACCGGGTAGCTCTTCCATACCCGCTGCAAATGATGTTTGGCAAAGGCTTCGCAGCATTCGATCCAATTCTCCTCGCCGCACTTCACCAGCAAGCCAAAGCCGCGGCCGCGCTCCTTTAAATATCGAATCAGTGGTTCATTCTGCAAATCTGCAAGCAGTACCTGGGATCCAAAGGAATCGATATAGGCGTTCCATTCTTCCTTGCTGTTTGCCAAGGTCGAGATCAAAACGGCCGCAAGGCGTTTATCCGAATCGATCATACTCCCGACTTTTCGGATCAATGCCGCATAACATGCTTCGTGGTTATCCTTCGTCCATTCTGGCAGGTCCGGCGTCAGGAAAAGAACAGGATTCGTAATCGCTTTCATTACCTTGTCGACCCCTCCGAGCTTATACTCTCCTCGCGCAGGTTCTAGTTCCTTCCATGAAAAAGCCGCATATTCGAATCGACCGTGGATTGTTTCGTACTCCTTGACCGACAAGGGCTTCGGCCTGACTTTGACGGTTTTATACTTCTCGTAGTTCTCAAGCGAATATTTCCCCATCCTCTTCGCTCCTTTGTAAATGGCTGTCAACGGTTCCGCGGAACAATTCTATATCTGCGTCGGTTATATAAGGCATGCTGCCAATCCGGCTGATATCTTCCGTCAGCACGATCATGCTTAACGTATTGAATCTGGCCCCGGTCCGCATATACTCAGCTGCCGCTCTTTGCAGCGAGGTCGTATATTCGCCGGTGTTCAACGTCGGATCAGCATTCCGGTCTCCAAAGACTTCATAGCGCAGCATGCCGTCCCCTTCATCGGTGGGATAATTATAAAACTGCCGTTGAACGTGGACGATATTGCTTTTTTCATTGTCCAAAACGAGCGAGAGCCTGGAATCATAAAGCCAGCTTGAACTCCAGAAGCCTCTGATGGGCAATTCCGGAAAATATCGATCATAGAACCCAATGGCCATCGCCATGGAATTCCTCAGCCTGTCCGGCGTGTACCCGGGCCCGGAAGGAATGTGAAGCGCCAACAGGGTATCCCCTTTTTGAAGCACGGTATCCCAGTCCTTCTTTAAGATCGGCGTTGTTTCTCTTTCGACGAATCCCATGGGATTGATCCGATTCGCTATGATGAATTCGGCATTCTCCTGCCATTCCGATGTGAAGCGGCCTTGCGGATCATAAACATCGTTGATTCCGTTCCGCTGTCCATCGCTGCGGAAATCCTCTCCGGGATGGCGAAGGGCAAGCACTTCCTGCGTATCCCTATGGCGGAACATGGTGAAGGAATCCTCGAATCGGTACGGAATAAAATAGAAGCGGTCCAACAGAAAGATGGAGCAGGTATAGAAATTCATCACCCACGGGAAATCATGAACCTTGGCATCGCCTTGCAGTGCCAATTTTTCCATTTGCAGCTTCAGCGGTTGATGCGGAATGTCCTCATAATAGGTTAGGGGTACGGAACGCTTCTCCAGCATCTTCATGGAAGGCACCACGCAGGCTAGCAGCAACAAAAACGAATATAATTCGCCGTACTTCTTCATGCATGCGGGCGTCATATTGGTATAAAAGGCTTCATCACAGCGATTGCGCGCCGAGCACAGATCCTCCACCATAAATTTGGTGAAATGAAACAATACGGCGTCTTCCTCTATCGCTAAAATCCCCTGTTCAATCCATTGCCGAGTCTCCTCGGGAGTCTGATATCGCTCAAAGATTCCATTCAAGAAGCCCCTTGGTATGAGATAGGGCTCGCCATCCGGTAGATAGCGATCATATTTTGCTTCCAATCCATCAGGCAGATAATCAAATTCACAGATCGCTGTTACTTCTTTATAATTCATCGGCCTTTCCATTAGCCTGCCTCCCCCTTTCGACGAATAGCTTACCCATCGGGTAAAAGCCGTCTTGATATCCCGTGATTGCCAGCTGGATATTCCCGATTTCCTTCACGCCGGTTTCGATGCCAATCTCCAGCGCATACTCGCCCGCCGGCATATCGTCCGGCAGCGAAAAGCTTTCTGTCCATGCAATATCCTCATCCGGGAGCCATTCCCTGATGTCTTCACTGCTATGGAGCGTATACGATCGACATTGGCCGGTTAACCTCACCGCCAGCGGATAACGATGATAAATCGGAGCGACGCCGACATTAGCCCACAACGCATCGATGTTTAGCTCTCCGCCAACGAACGCTATCGAATCGTACGCGAATTTCCTTAATTCGAAGCGGTAGCCCATCTTGTTAATCCAAGCCTTGACCTTCTCTTTCCACGGTTCCGGTACTACCGTCCCTTTGTTGTTAAAGGATGAAATATGCCACTTGAGCGTTTCCTGTATGATATAGTCGATATCCCAGCCCTGCAGATACCAGTCATTCATATGCCAGCATGCTTCGAACAGGATCGGCGCTTTCTCCCAGGCATCGCCCATCTCAAAATTCTGAATATTTTGCGGATAGAAATCGGTCATATGCGACCACTGATCACCATGAAAGCCGCCCATATCCCCCAAGCAATCCACGCGAAATCCGACTTTGGCTTTTCGTTCATTTATGATCCGGATCGACAGCGGATCATGCAGCAGTGCCTGGAGAGGCGTTATTTTAAAACCGTCCAAGTAAGCATCCGTTATCTGCTTAATCGCGCCAGGCGTTAGAAATTCGGTTCCGCCGCCTTCCCCCCAGGCTCCGACTATGGTCAAATCGATCGAGCTGATAAGCGGGTGGCCGTCAAAGCGGGCGGCAAACGCCTTGATGAAATTAGACCAATACTCGGCATATGGGGTGGTCAGAGGGTCTACTCTCCAGAACGGAAACTCGGGCTCCTCCGGATATTCGGCCCGGAACCAAGACGGAATATCGTCTTCTTCGCATAATGCATATGGCGAACAGCGCACCACGGCAGTACAGCCTAATGATTTGGCGTAATCCAGCTTTTCCTCCAGTACGCTCCAGTCATAACTACCTTTATCCGTTTCGATGTCACGCCAACGAACGCTGGAGAAATATACTTTGCTGTCCGGATGATTGTACGTCCTGCTGTCTTCCGCAAACTTGTATTTGCGCTGCGCTTCCCCCCGGTTATCAACAATCCGTTCCGGATCTCCCATCAAGCCCGGCGCCGTGGTAAAGCCAATACCCGGATTGGTCAACATTTCATCCGATATCATAGGGTAAACCGTAACTCTCTTGTTCATATCCCAACTCCCCCATGTACTAAACAGAACTCTCTGCTTGTTACGTTGTTTGTTACGTTTAATCTGTTTCATTACACAATTTGTTTAGTGATTTCATGTTATATCATTCGCATGTTATCTGGCAATATCAATTTTGAAATACTTCGAAATTTCTAGTGACAACGTATGGAATATACATGTTACTCTTGATTTTGATTAAGGAGGAATGTAAAATGAAGTAACGTAACAATATTGCGCAACAAACAACGTAACATATCTATAATAAAAGCAAATCATTGTTAACAATGTAACATTCCTATAAACTCTAAAATGGCGATTATTAGTAACTTAAAAGGAGAATGTGTTTATACATGAGTACGATTCGGGATGTTGCTAAACTTGCAAATGTATCCACAGCCACCGTGTCCAGAGTGTTAAACAATGATACGAAGTATAAAATCACGGACGAAACCCGGGAAAGGGTTTGGCAAGCCGTTACGCAGCTGAACTATAAAATCGCATCAGGGCCCAAGCGCAAGGTTTCTGCTCAGGATCCGGCCGAAAGCAAATCGCATATCAAAATCGGATGCGTCTTAAGCGTCACCAAGGATAAATACAACGATCCCTACTTCATGTCGATCTTATCCGGCGTGGAAGAACGCTTGCTTGGCGCCGGTTACAACATGTCCTTTATCCGGACGGGAATTGAATTGAACGACAGCAAGATCCTATTTAATACATTCAGCGAACCGATTACCGGCCTCATTCTCATGGAATCGCTCGATCACGAGACCTACGAATATATTCGCAAGCAGGTCCCGTACATCGTAGGTATCGATACGGAACGCGGGGATATCGACAATGTCGGCTACGATCATTACAATGTCGCTTCGATGGCCGTCAGCCATCTCATTGAAAAAGGCCATACCCGAATCGGATATATCGGGGGAAGCGGATTATCGAGCAACCTCAAAGACAGCCGTCGTTATCGGGGCTACTACGCAACCATGCATGCTGCCGGATTGTCGGTCAATCCCGATTGGGTTATTGATTGCATGTGGGATGAGGCGGTCTGCATCGAAAAAATCAATCATCTATGTACAAACCGAAATTTCCCGACTGCCTTCTTTGCCGGCAGCGATTTAATGGCTATGGCCGCCCTCAACGGCCTGTATAACAACGGTATTTCCGTTCCTGACGAAGTAGCGGTTATTGGGCTATCCAACATTGAGGTATCCAAGTATTCCAATCCGCCGCTGTCTACGATCGATGTGCCGATGAAAGAAATCGGCATGGTAGCTGTCGATAACTTAATCGACCGAATCAACGGAAACAAGCTGCTGCCCAAAAAAGTGATTTTGCCTACACGCTTGGTGGTACGCAGCTCAACTTAAACGGCTTTTTTGGCAAGAAGAAACTTAACGGCGTTTCCATGCTTTTTCAGAACAAGCGCCTGGAACCGTTGCACGTATTCACGTATTGTTAATTGCCTGGCTCGGAAAGGAGGTGAAGGATTCGATTTCTTGAGAGTAAAAGAACAATTCTGTGAGGAGGTTTGACATGAAAGCACGGGGTATCCATTGGAAGCAGCCGTTTGCCCTAATTATCATGACGGCCATTCTACTTGCCTTATTCCCTTTTCCCCGCTTTACTTGGTCTGCGGAAGCTGCCTCTGCCTCTATCGTTGTTGACGGCGATCCGAGCGACTGGGAGGGCATTCCGGCCCTATCCACGAATACGGGAACGGCTCAAAGCTTAAAGGCTTCCCATGACGACAAGAATCTTTATCTGCTTGTACAAGGCTCCGGCCTTAGCACTACGATGGGAAGCTTCTGGTTGAATACGGACGGGAATGCTTCTACCGGATATCAAGCTTTTGGCTGGGGCACGACGGGCGTTGAGTGGCTTCTCGAGAACCAAACCTTATACCGCTACTCAGGCAATGGAAGCAGTTGGAGCTGGAATTTTTCATCGTCTCTGACTTCTTCTCAATATGTACGTTCCTCATCCGTGATTGAAGCAGCGATCCCTCTTTCTACGCTTGGACTTGGCGAAGGCAGCAGCGTGAGCATCGGGTATCTGGATAACAATTCGGATTTGCACCGCCTGCCGGCACAGAACCAGCCGCTTCCGGTCTATACCTTACAAGCACATCATCCGGGAGGCAATATGATCGAATTCTATCCAACCGAGCTGAATGATCCGTTGAATAACCCGTTTAAAGGCTGGGCTCCATCCGCGAAATCTACCAATTATCCTCAACCTCATCGGCTGGTATATGCCGGCGTGACTTGGAAGGAGTTTGAGCCGACGAAGGGCAATTATGATTTCAGTGCGATTGAAGCCTCCAATCATTTCGACTATTGGAAAAGCCGCGGCGTCAAGGTAATCCTTCGCTTTATTCTGGACAGTCCTTCCGGCGTGGCTCACCGGGATATCCCGGATTGGCTGTACAACGACATGGCAAGCCTGGGACAATCGCCGGGCAAGGCCTATCGCGACGATACTGGAGGCATGGGAGCCGGCAACAACACGGGCTTCTCTCCTAATTACAGTTCCGACTATCTGATCGCCAGGCACAAACTTGCAATCGAGGCGATTGCGGACCATTACGACTCCCCGGATAGCCCGATCGCTTTTGTGCAAATCGGTTCGCTCGGACATTGGGCCGAATTCCATACCTGGCCTTATGTCGGACCGAACGGGGAAAGCAACTATACGGGGGCATTTCCCCCGAACAGCATATCCAACCAATATATTCAGCATTATATCGATGCCTTTGCCAATCAGGAGGATCACACGCAGCTATTGATTAGACGCAGTGTAGAGCTGGCCAAGAATAACAACAAGGGTTTGATTCTGGGAATGTACAATGACGTCTTCGGCGATCAGCCGAGCTTCGATTCCGATTGGGGCTGGTATACAGGCACCCAGAACGGATATTGGGATGACATCGGCCAGCAGCAACCCGCACATGCAAACTTTTGGGATACTCGCGTCTCCGGCGGCGAATTTTATGGCGGTGCTTATGGCATGAATGCTGCGCTTACGTCAGGCAGCGGCTTCAATGAGACCCTTCGGCAAACCGAGCTCAGCAAGCCAAGCTGGCTGGGACCGAATTCTCCGGCTTCCCTGGCGGTTGGGAATCCATTGCAAGGCAACATCGATACGCTCAAGAAACGAATGGGTTATCACTTTGTCGTAAACAAGGCTGCATACCCGCAAGTAAATAGCGGAAGCACGCTACAGGTATCCGTCACGGTGGAGAATAAGGGGGTTCAGCACTTCCCGTTCAATTGGCCTCTTGAAATCCAGCTGCGCAGCGGCGGCCAGATCGTGGCACGCCAAACCACATCGGCGGACTTAACGACCTGGAGAACAGGGCAGCACACGGTCACAGGCTCTCTTCCTACGAATACACTGCCGAGCGGTACTTATGAATTAGCCATTGCGATTCTCGATCCATCGACGAACCAGCCGGCGATTGATTTCGCTAACACAAACCGGCTTTCAGACGGAGCTTATAAGGTCGGTTCATGGACCAAATAGCATGCTAACCGGATTTCAACTATCATAATAAAAAGAGCAGCAGATGGCCGCGTATCATTCACGGCAACTCTGCTGCTCTTCCTTCATTTAAAGGTTATAGATCATGAACGCCTGGTTCTTGCTCATGATTCCAGATGAAATGCTGCTTCAAGCTCGCGGATTCGCTCATCATCGATGTGGATGACATCGCCTAGCGTTCTCGCCGACAAAATGGATTTCGCGCTGTACTCCGCAACTTCCAATCGATCAAAAGCGTTGAGCAGGCTTTGACCGGCAACGATTACGCAGTTATTGTTCACAATGGCAATCGGCGTATTGGCTTTAAACAGCGAAGCGGTACGCTCAGGCTCGTTATACACCGCATGAAAGGGGAGCTTCGGCGTTCCGCGAAGCAATATATAGCTTTCCGGAATCGTCCTCGAATCGAAGGCCGTATCGGTGACCGCAAATGCCATAATGTTGGGAGGATGCGCGATGATGACCGAATGGACATGCGGCTGCGTGTTATAGATCGCTTCATGGAGGAAAACGGATTTGCTCGGCTGTTTGCCCGCTTCCGCTTTGCCGTTCTCTATGCGGACGAGGTCTTCCGGTTCCAGATCATTGCGGTCTTTGCCATAGGGCGTGATGACAAAATCGTTTCCTTGCAATCGATGGGAGAAGGTGCCCTGCGTGCTGGTGAACAATCCCTGTTTATACGCGCGTTTCATCAATCCGCACATATCGCGGCGCAGCTCTTTTTCTTCCGACGTGCAGGAATCGCGGATGAACGTATCCATCTGCAGCGTGCTTTTGTTGCGCACGGTTTCGTAATCCTCATCGTTAAGCAGGACCGGTTTACCGATTCGACGTGCCTCAATCTCAAGGCGTGCACAGAAGTCGAGGGTTTCGAACCGACGAAACGCTTGAAATAGGTCCTCTCCCCCGACCACGACCCCGTGATTCTCCAGCATGACGGTGTCGATCCCTTGCTTGAAGACGGCTGCGATGTTCTCCCCAAGCTGCTCGCTTCCGGGCAGCGCATAAGGCGCGATTCCGATCTCGCCGCAGATTTGCCTTTCGTTCGGAAGCAGCCTTGTATCCGGAATGCGCCTTACTATGCTGAACGAAACCAGTGCAGGCGGATGGGCATGAATGATCGACTTCAAATCCGGGCGGGTTTGATAGATGAGCCGGTGAAAGGGAAATTCGCTGGAAGGCTTGTGAATTCCCTCTACCCTGCCGTCCTCCTTCACGCATACCATATCCGACCGGTTAAGCGACCCTTTGTCCACTCCCGCTGGCGTAATCCATATATCCCCGTTTTGGTCCCTGATCGACAAATTGCCTCCCGACGTGGTTGTCATCCCATGGTTGTAAATGCGATTGATAAAGAGAAGAAGCTGATCTGCCGGATGCACAAAATCCTGATTCATTCCTGCCACCGCCCTATCCGAATGTTTTTGTTTAGTTTTGTTTGTTTTTATTATACTGTTTCTTCTGTCGATAATCGAGGAGAAATGTGGCAAAAACAATAACAAAAGCCGTAAATAATATTGATGATGATCCTGAAAGCTTCCAGCCGGAGAAATGCTGCCAGAACGATTGACAATCCATCGCGGTCATGGGAATCAACCTCGCTCTCCTTATTGCAGCCTGAATTCATGAGCATGAAAGGACGATCCAAACCGTGCTGCGCCACCGGGAGCGGGTTATCGGGCATGTGCCCCATCGTTCCATCCATATCGATGCCGGCGTCGACCCGGTCATCCTCATACATCACCTGAGCAGCGGTAGCCCCGCCTGCGGAATGTCCGAATATTCCGAGCTAAAGAAGCCGCCAATATGGCGGCTTCTTTAGCGTATCTAGTTCTTGTCGAGTGGCAGTCATCAAAGTCATCCTATCAGACCATATCAAGCATGTTACGATCGGATCCCCATGTCGCTCAGAAGCACGGTTCCCCGCTTAGTCAGGTTGAATTGAATACGGACCTTGCTCAGCTGCTGCGGGTTGAAGTCCGGATTCATTTGTTCAAAATCGCTTAACGGGAAATCATAGCTTTGAAATACGGGCTCCGAAATGTTCCCGGAATTCGAGAACGGCCATTTGAGAAGTTTACCTTCGATAACAGGCGGCAATTTGGATATGTGGCTGAGGGGAAGACTTGCCTGATTGCCTCTCTTGTCTTCAACGGAAACCGTTGCATTGATCAGTTCATTCGGGTCGCCGCTCGCGTCTTTTCCACGGGCGTCCGCCATCGAAAATACGACAGAGCTTTCCGTTCCCGTTTCCATGCCGCGTTCCGGCAGCGTGACCGTGAAGGATGCAGGTTCGGATTCTCCTCTCGTGTCCCAGCCTAAGCGAACCGCGCTGTAATCGGCCAAGCCATGCTTGGTCCTTACCTTCTCCTCCTTCCATACCCGGAGATGTTCGCCCATCAGGCTGCCGCCAGGCAGCGTCGTGCTCTGCAGATCGATGTCTTCTTCAAAATCGGCAATCATGGTCGTCCCCGAATCGTAAACATTGCCCACGTACAGGTTGTCGGGAATCCATTCCTTGGCGTAACCCAAATCCGTGAACATCTCCCGATATTGACGTTGGTCCTTAAGCGTTGCATCGAGAAAACCGGAAATAAACACCTTGGCAATCGTTTCCTGCTCTTCCCGCGGCATGATTTGACGAAGGTTAAAGAGACGATTCGCAAGACCTGCTCCATCCCCTCTGTTCCAGCCTCCGTTGAACTGGCCATGGTTGGCCCCATAGACATAGATCATCGACTTCATGTAATCTTTGCCTTCGGTATAACGAATCCGATGATATTGTTTGGCAGCGTCCAGGCTGTTGACGTCCATATCATGAGCTCCATGCAAAGAGAGATAATTCACGTCCTGCAGCGGCAGCGGTTTGCCTTGCGGCTGATACTGCCCGTCCGTTCCCGCAATGGAAACGAGAGAGCGGATCGAGAAGTTATAGTCAAACTTGATATGGCCGTGATCCGGGTGATTGCCGAGTTTGTTGAAGGCCGCCGCAATCGCGACCGCTTCGCCTCCCCGGGAATGACCGATGAGGGCGATTCGTTCCATATCGACCTTTTGATAAAACGGGTTGTCCGGATCGCTGTTCCAGCCCTTCCATGTCTTCAAATGCTCCAGCAGCAGCAGACCTCTTGCCGGATTTTCGCGTTGGAGGGCGCTAACCAGAAAAAGGTCCTCGTATGGGGCGGCATTCAGGAAATTTTCATCCACGGAGACGAAAATATACCCTTTGCTCGCGAGCAGTTTGCCGAGGTATTCGTAACCGGGATCGGAATAATCGTTCATTAAGTGGTTTCCATGCACAATCAGGACCAGCGGAAATGTGCCCTCCCCTTCGGGATACCATACTTTTCCGTTTAACGGCATGGCATCCGGTCCGAATCCAAGCGACTTCGTTCGCCCTGAGGACCATTTATCGACAAATTCGGTTGCATCCACCGTTTTGGTCGTCAGCGAACCGCTTTGATTAAACTCTTTCCGGTAGTTGTCAGGACTTCCGTATAACAGGCTTTGGACGGGAAATGTGCCTTGTTCTGCCGGATTGTTCATCAAGGTTTCTTCATACCGGCTTGAGGTTTTCAGCTGTTGTAACGTGATGGCCGGAGCTGCTTCATCTCCCTCCCGAATCAGCCAGAAGCTGCCCGCTCCGATCACGATGGTAATCAAGGACAAGCAGGCCATGGCGCCGATTCTCCTTGCTTTTGAGACTTGCCTGTAGCTTCCGGCTGCAATTTTATAAAGCAATGCCCCAAATAAAGAAAAAACAAAGGCCAAACATGCAATGAACAAGGCCGATACTTTCGGCGGCACGGTGAAGCAGCATACAAGCAAGGTCAGTGAGCCTGTCAACGTCCAAATATAACGGCTTGGCAGTTTCTTGACTCCGTGCAGCAGCAACGCGGTCAAGCCGCTTATCATGGCAATCGCTAAAACAAACAAAAACGTGCCCGCGATATATTTTATGAAACCGTGCCCCGTCAATAAATAATCGGCTTGGATCAGGATTAGAATGAAGGCGATGCCTCCTAGTCCAAGCGACGCCCCCTTCCATCCAGGAGTTAAAGGCTGCATACGTTTCCGGTTTGCAACGATTCTTTGTATAATGGCAATGCCCTTCTCGTTCTCTTTCTCTTTTTGTATTTCCACTCTTCCCAGTCCTCCTGCACTCTATTTAGTAGATCGTTCTACACCTGAGGATACCGGATCACTCTTTCTGTGCACTTTCTCAATTCTTTCAGAAATCTTACATATTGCTCGGCAGAAACAGAATGAATATCGTCTGCCCGTTTGTTGTTGTAAGCCTGATCTTTCCTCCATGCTTCTCTGCCACTTGTTTGGCAATCGCCAAACCGAGTCCCGTGCCGCCATCGCTTGTCCGTGCCCTGTCTCCGCGAACGAAAGCTTCGAACACCCTATCCTTTAGGGCATCCGGGATACCGGCGCCATCATCCGCAACGTGAATCTCAACCCCGTTCTCTGCGATTACCAATTTCAATTCCACGGTTGTGCCGGGAGGGTTGTATTTCCATGCATTGGACAGCATATTGGAAACCGCCCGGTATAACCAGATCGCGTTGAACGGGACCCTCATTTCCCGATCGGGAATATCGTAACGGAAAACAAGCTGTTTATCTTCGAAAACCTCATAATATTCGGCCGCGATTTCCCTCGTAAATTCCGTAATGTCGGAGAATTCAACGGAAATAGAAACATCGGCACTGTCCAGCTTGGACAGGTCAAAGATGCCGTCAATCAGCTCCGACATCAGACTGGCTTTGTCGGATATCAAACGCAACACCTGGCGTCTTCTCTCTTCCGTATCCACGAGTCCCGCCTCCAGCGCTTCGATATAGCCCCGTATGGTAGTCAACGGTGTCTTCAAGTCATGTGAGATGTCGATCAGCATGCGCTGCTTGCTTTCTTCCAGCTCCTGCTTTTCCCGCTCCATCCGCTCGAGACGCTCTGCCATATCATTGAAATCGTCCTGGATCTGCGCGAGCTCATAGCTTGCTTTGAAGTTTAGCCTTTTGCGGTATTGACCTTGGGCAATGTTTCGAATACCGTCGGCTATGGAGCTGAGCGGAGTCGTGAGCCTCGAAGCGGTCCTTCTTCCGAACGCATACACGGTGATCGCAAACAAAACGAGAAACAGAAGCAGGGTCTGAAGAGCCATTTTATAAAATACGCGCTCTTGTTGATCGCTGTATCTCTCCTCTGGCGTAGCGGGCGAATGGCCCTTCTGAGTCTCCTCCACCTTTATCTGCCCGGTTGAATCGAGAAAATAATTCATGATTTGCGCATTCAATATAAACAACGATAACGCCGCAATGATGGCAATCGTAACAAAGAAATACAAGTATTGTCCGATCAGCGAACGCTGTAAACGATTAGGCGTTTTCATGTGTCTAACTCATCTTTCTTGGCAAACCGGTAGCCGAGGCCGCGGATAGTTTTGATATAAACGGGGTTTCTCGGATTGGTCTCGATTTTGTCCCGCAGCCTGCTAATCTGCACCATAACGGCATTATCGTCGGCCAGGTACATCTCGTCCCAGGCATGCTCAAACATTTGACGTTTCGTAAATACGCGCCCCGGTTCTCCCATAAACAGGTTTAACAATTTATATTCGATCACGCTGAGCGAAATGGGCTTTCCTTGGATATACAGTATGTATTCGCGATGATCCAGCACCAAATCACCGATGCGGGTGACGGAAACCGGGTCAGGTTCCGACGGCTCATTGAATTCATAGGACCGTCTTAACTGGGCCTGAATTCTTGCCATTACTTCCATCGGGCTAAACGGTTTGGAAACATAATCGTCTGCTCCGAGCTTGAGACCCGTGATTTTATCAAGCTCCTGATTTTTGGCCGATACGAGAATGACGGGGATTTTATAATCCTGTCTAATCGTGCGGAGCAGCTGGTATCCGTCGATGACCGGCATCATGATATCGAACAGAGCGAGATCGACGCGTTGGCTTCGGAGATGCTCAAGCGCAGCAAGCCCGTCGAAGGCTGCCAAAGTCGTATATCCTTCTGCGTCTAAATAGAGTTTCAGCATGTCTACGATATCCGGATCATCATCGACCACAAGTATGGTTCTGGGCATATAAAGCATCCTCCTTCAAGTAGTATAGGGTTCTCCTTCGAAGGCTAATTTCCTTTTTTGCGTTGTCTCGTCAGCATTATTAAACAACAGAAATAACCTCTCACCGGATACGGCGGAGGTCATTTTATTATTGATTCATTAGCGTCCGATAAAACCAAACAAGAGAAGCTGGTTAAGTTCAGCCATCTTGTGGTTATAATTCCCGGCTCTTGCCCAGGAAGCTTGCAGCGTCCCGACGGCATTCAATAATTCCAATAGGGTCTCCAGCGAAACCGAAGTATGAATCGCCCCTTCCTTCTTCCCCAGCTCAATAAATTCCTGAATAAGCTCCAGTCTAATTTTATTGGTGCTTTCGCTGTATAAACTCGCAAGCACCTGATCTTCGACCGCGCCTGGGGTACAAAGCAATTGATAGTCTTGGTCGGCGCAGATCGCAAGCACGCGGGATAACTTGTCTTTAAACTCGATATCTTGGTTTAACAGCTCCGTGGCCATACGGATGGTATTCTGCATCAGAACGTTTGCGCATTCTTTGACCACCCCTTCTTTGCTGCCAAAATAGTTATACAGCGATACGGACGACACTCCGGATTCTTCGGCAATGTCTTTGATGCTGACGTGGACGAAGCCTTTTTCTTTAAAAAGCTTTAAGGCCGCTTGAACGATCGCATCCTTCTTCTGCTGCGTTCTTACTTCGAATTTGTTCATCAAAATCCTCACTCGCTTCCGCATTCATCACTACGCGTAGTTTAACATAACCTGTACAGTTTTTAAACTAAACAAGAAATATTTAAAAACTTCTTGACAGTCTTAGCAAGATCCATATAGAATCAAGCTGTAATTTTTAAATATCAAATCGATTATTTAAAAACTATGATCAATACATTCAATATGCGCTTGAGCAAACTCGTTTTGATCCAAGCGTTTAATCTACAATGGGGGACCTATTATGCGAATATTGGTTTACGGCGCAGGCGTTCTGGGCAGTTATTTAGCCCACGAGCTGGTGCGCGTAGGACACAACGTCACGATGCTGGCCAGAGGACAAAGAGCGGATGAGCTGGAGAAGAACGGCAATGTCATCCGTCATTATTTTCAATTCAAAACTACGGTTCATAACGTGAGGGTCATCCGCGAGCTAGAGCCGGACGATGTATATGACCTTATTTTTGTCGTGATGAAATATCCGGATTTCGAGGCCGTATTGCCTGCACTGGCTGCGAATCACAGCCGCCATGTCGTGATCATGGGCAACAATGCAAGCCCTCAGGATATGCAAACCTACTTGCAAGCCCATAGCCCCGTAACGAAACATGTGGCCTTCGCTTTTCAATCGATCGCCGGCTGGAGAGAGAACGGCCTTGTCATTAGCGTGCGCGGCCCAAGAACCAAAATCAATATCGGAGGTTTAGGCGAGGATCTGTCTTGGCGGCCGTTCATCGATCAGGCTCTGGCAAACACCAAATATGCATGGACCTACCAAAACAATATGAATGAGTGGCTGAAGAGCCATTATGTTATGATCTTGGCTTTAAATTCCATTGCTTCTACATATAACGGGAATTTGCGCAGAGCCGCTAAAGACAGGAAGCTTCTTCATCTTGTCATCCATGCTATGGATGAGGGGCATCAAGTATTGGAGAAAAACGGGTTCACGGTTACGCCTGCCGCTCAAAAGCAGTTCACCCGCAAAAACAGAAAGCTCTTTTACGTTCTATTGAAGATGATGCTGTCTATCCCGATCAGCAGAATTCTGTTAAGTGATAAGGCGGTGTCGGCCAACGAGGTAACAGCGCTGCAGCAAGCTTTTGCCGAATTAAAGAAAAGCGCGAATATGGCGACGCCGCATTGGGATGAGCTTCAACAATATTCCCCGCCTGAGCGGCAGAGCTCATAGTTGATGGCTATGGATCGATCACGTAGCCAGTATAAGAAGCTTTAGAGTAAATTAAAAAGAATCTCTGCTCAACTAGCGAGCAGAGATTCTTGAACCTTCAGGTGGAATGTGATTATTGGGGAATCGGGAGAAAAGTACAGCACATTGCTAAACATCCCCTTCTCTCTCCCTGATATGGGTGGAGTTTGAAGCAGCAAAGCTTCCTTTTCGCTCGTAAGCGAAAATAACCATCATCATGCTTAACATTGCACAGATCATATACATGGTGGAGTAGGACAAATAATCGGCGATCGGTCCCATCGCGACCCCGCCCAAGGATACGCCTAAATCGGCCATCGCAATGAACAAACCGATTAACACGTTGCGGTTGGACGAGGGCAATACAAATGACAAATAAGTCGTTAAGGTAGGGTACAGCAGCGCCTGGGCCATGCCCATAAGAATGGCGCCTGCGTAGAGCAGCATGCTTCCCAACTCTGAAGACAGGCTGATGCATGCCGAAGCCAGGGTTACAAGAAGCATGGTACCCATGATAAACCATGAATGCCATCTGCCATCGGACGGAATTCGTTTTCTCAGGACAAACCGCGAAGCGACTACGACCGAAGCCTGGAGCATCAAGTAAATGCCGGCGCTGCCGCTGTTCAGCTGCTCGCCGTATAAAGGCATAAACGTGGTGACCGCTCCGAATACGATGGATGCCGACAGCATCAAGACACTGCATCGGAACAGGAACCGATTCTTGACGATTTGCCCGAAGGAATGAAACACGCCTGAACGGCTTGTCGCTTGTTCCGGTGGGGCATTCTCTTTGTCCATCTTGACGCTGTACCCGAATAAACCTGTACAAATGGCGATCGCAACAAGAATAACGGTGAATGAATCCATGCCGTCCGTCTGCCAGAGGCCTAATGCGAGAACCGGACCGATCACGCCCGGGATATAAGTGAACAATGAATAAAATGAAATGCCTTGCGAACGCTCCTTCTCAGGCAGCGCATCAATGATGCCGATCTGTAATGCCATCGAAAAAAAAGCCGTGCATATGCCTTGCAAAATTCGAGCCATGAGGTATCCCCCTAATCCGGTACAAGTGTACAGAATCAGGGCAGTGCCGTTTACCAACAGAACCAGGCGCAGCACCTTAACGGGCCCATGCTTTTGGATCAAATGCCCGGCCCAGGGCCGAAAGAACATCGTTGTCAGCATGTAAGCCCCCATGACGAGACCGATGGTTGTGCTGCTGGCTCCCCATGCGGCTCCTTGAAGCGGAATGATGACGTTGAGTAAGGCATTGGCGCTGAAATAAAGCAGGGCCAGCATATATAAACGCAAAAACGGCCAAGACATCGCTCCACTCACTATATTTCTCCTCCTGCTTGGGTGTAAACGTTAGAACGTAATCAAATGCTCCATTAATTTTTTGGCATAATCCGACTGAACATGCTTTAATTGCTTGACGTCGATCGTCTCCTCCACCTTGCCGCTCCTGAAAATAAGTACCCTGTCGCAAATATAAGCGGCAGCTTGAATGTCGTGCGTGATGAAAACGTAACTCATCTGATAGATGTCTTTAAGCTCCTTCAATAAGCGGAGGACTTGTATCTGTACGGATACGTCCAAAGAGCTGATCGCCTCGTCGAGCACGATGCACTTGGGCTCCGTGGCAATCGCTCTGGCAATGCAAACTCTCTGCGCCTCTCCGCCGGATAACTCATGCGCATATTTCGTTTTGTAGGAAGCGTTCAACCCGACCTGATGCAGCAAACGATCGACTCGGGCGTCTTGGTCGGAACGTACCTGCCCCTGCGCCGTTAAGGGCTCCATAATGGCTTCCTTCACGGTATAGAACGGGTTGATCGAAGACGTATAATCCTGAAAAACGGCACTCATATTGCCGGAACGCACATGACGATTCCTCACATTGTTTCCTTCGAATAAGACGGCCCCTTGGTCCGGTTGTTCAATACCCAAAATCAATCGTCCAAGGGTAGATTTTCCGCTTCCGCTCTCGCCGATGATGCCAAGGCATTCGCCGCTTCTGCATTCGAAGCTTACATCGTGCAGAATTTGCTGCTTTTTCCTCGAAAACAGGCCGCCTACCCGGTAGGATTTATGAACGTTCTCTACCTTCAGCACGTTACTCCCCCCTCATGATCTCGTTGAAATGGCTGCTCAGCTCAAGACGGGTAGAAACCAGGTGCTGCGTATAGGGATGCCGCGGTGCCGATAATACCTCTTCAACGCTCCCGCTTTCTACAATGACGCCGTTTCTCATGACCATTACTTCATCGGCAATCTTCTTCACGACCCCCAAGTCGTGGGACACAAAAATCATGGAGCCTCCCATTCGCTCGCGGAGCTGGATGAATTGTTCAACGACCTCGTACTGCGAGATGGTATCGAGTGCCGTCGTCGGCTCGTCGGCGATCACGATGTCGGGCGAAAGAACCAGCGTGAGCGCAATCATCAAGCGCTGCAGCATGCCGCCCGATAGTTGGTAAGGGTACTTATTCATGATTTCGATCGGATGGTTGAGCATCACGCTCTCCATCGCTTTTTTCATCGCGGTTTCGACTTGGCTCTTGCTCCAGCCGAAATGCGCTTTTAACGTCTCTTGGAAATGAACGCCGACTACGGAAGATGGATCAAACGCTCCCATGCCGTTCTGCATGATCATCCCAATCTGTTTACCCCTTCTTCTTCTCATTTCTTTATCCGAAAGTTGATTCAAATTCTCGCCTTTGAACAGAATCTCTCCGGATTGACGAATCCAGGGCTTATGCAATCGGATGATCGATCTGCACGTAAGGGATTTTCCGCTCCCGCTTTCCCCTACGATTGCCAGGCAGGTTTGGGGCTTTAACCGAAAAGAGCTGTCACGGATGATCTCTTTGCCCTCATTCGAATCCCATACCCTCAAATGGTTAACCTCTAGCATATTCAACATTCGGTTTCTCCACCTTTGCAATTCGCGGCTGCTTGCCGGAGTTCATTCGTTTGGGATCCAGCGCGACCTGAAGCCCATCCGCCAGAAAATTAAATGCCGATACGGCAATGACGATCGCCAAGCCGGGCGCCAACATCAGCTCGGGATGTGAAAACATAACCTCTCTCGCTTCATTCAGCATCATCCCCCATTCGGCGTGAGGGGCCTTGATGCCCAGCCCCAAGAAGGATAATCCGGAGATTTGCAATATCATGGAACACATCGAACCACTGGCAATGACGGCAATATCCGAGAATGTTACGGGAACGATATGCTTCATAATGATTCTACGATTGCTGATGCCGGCAGCTTTTGAAAACCTCACATAATCCATTTCGGCATACTGCTGGACCGACGTTCGGATGACGCGGGCAAACCACGCCCATTTCATGGCAACAAAGGCAATCAGGATGTTCTCAAGGCCTGCACCCAGAATGCCGACAACCGCTAACGTCATGACATACCCGGGAAAAGAAAGCATGATATCGCAAATTCTCATCAGAATCGCGTCCGTTTTGCCTTTGAAGTAGCCTGCCAGGAATCCAACGGCCGCACCTACGCCTACCGATGCCAACAAGGCGGCCAGAACCCATAATATACTGGGACGTATGCCATAAATCAGCCGGGACAGGATGCATCTCCCCAAATGGTCGTTGCCGAACCAATACGCCCAGGACGAGCCGGCATAACGCAGCTTCATATCGACATGGTTCGGATCGTGCGGCGCGAATATAGGGGCGAACAGCCCCAAGATTACGATTGCGGCAATAAGGAGCAGTGACAGGCTGGCCAGCTTGTCTTTGCTCAGATTTTTCAGTGCTCTCATCAGATTTCCTTCCTTAATTTCGGATTGAACGCAGCATTGATCATGTCCGACAAGGTGTTGAATAAGACAAAGGCTACAGCCAGTATCAGGACATAGGCCTGAATGACCGGAAAGTCCCTGCTCAATATGGATTTCACGCTCAGTCGCCCAAGTCCCGGCCATGCAAATACATTTTCAATGACTACGGTACTGCCCAGTATAATAGGGATCGCCATGCAAAAGATGGATACGGCGACTTGCAGCGAATTTCTTAGAATATGTTTCGTAATCTTCTTCTCGGGCAAACCGCAAGCTCTCCCATAAACCACATAGTCTTCATGCAAGTGGCCCAGCATGGAGCTTCTTACGTTTCTGAAGTAAATGCCGACATAACTCACCGATATGACCGTTACGGGAAGAATATAGCTTTGATAGGAGTCCATGCCGCTGGTCGGCAGCAAGTCCAGCCGGACGGAGAAATACCAGATCATGATCGAAGCCAGCCAATAAGAAGGCATCGCCGTCAGAAAGAAGGAAACGCCTCTTACCGATCGATCCAGCATTTTGCCTTCGTTTAATGCGCAGACAACCCCCAAGACGACGGACATGACGATGATGATGATCGACGAAACCAACGTTAGCTTTAACGTGTTGAGAAACGCCGGGCTGATCAAGGACCACACCGATTGTCCCGTGACGTAGGACTCTCCGAAATCCAATTGAAGACAGGCCATCACCCAGTCGGCATATTGCTTCAGGAACGGTTGATTCAGTCCCAGCTCTTCACGCGTCTTAGCGATCAGTTCCTCCGTGATTTCGGGAACTTCCTGGGCGCGGAGCACCACTTCGGCAGGATCCATGGGCGACAGGTTGATCAATAGAAAGGTCAAGAATGAAATCATGAGCAGAATCGGAACGGACAGCAATAATCGTTTAGCTATATAACTTCCCATAATGACTCCTTATCGATTGATGAGCACGCAGCCTATTCGAAATACATTTGTTCAAAAGGCAGCTCAAATTGGGTTTGCTTGAACGTAATGCCTTTCAAGTTCTTCGGTGCGAGAACCGTGACGCTCCCGCTCGAAATCGGGATAAATACGGCTTCATCGTGAACCGTCCGCATGATCTCGGCATACAACGCCTTTCTGGCTTCCTCGTCAGTCGATACCATAACCTGCTGTATCCGGTCATAGAGATGATCTGCTTCGGCGATCCCTTTGGTCGTATGCAGATAAGAAGCCTCGGAAGTGAACGCAGCGATGGTGCTTTGGGGGTCATACGCCAATCCCCAGGTCTGATTAAACAATAACTCGTAGTCGCCCGTAGACCTTCGATTCGCGATCGAACTCGATTCTTCGCCGATGATATCCAGCTTTATTCCGATCTGCATTAGCGCATGCTGAATGAATTCCGCCTGTGTTTTTTGCGAAGATGAATTGCTGTCATAATATAAGTTCATGGCCAGCTGCTGCCCGGACTTGGTCCGGGCCTCGTCGCCGCTGCCTTTTTTCCATCCGGCTTGTTCCAAGATTAACTCGGCCGCTCCCGGATCATGGCCGCGTTCCTTCAATTCGACATCCGCATAGTTCACGTTGGAGGAGAACAGTCTGTTCGCCTCGGCTTCGGTTCCTTCGAATATGTCCTTGCTGATCGTTTCGCGATCGATTGCATACCAGAATGCCTCACGCACCGCGGTTTCGCTTACCGGGCTGTCCGATTTGCTGCTGTTGGCGACAATCATTTTCGTATTCATGGCTTCGCTGCGAACAAGCTGATAGGTTCCGGCGTCAACCAGTTGATTCATCGCTTGCACGTCGATGCTGTCTGCCCCCCGATCATCGGTGAATACGAAGTTCACCTCTCCTTTCTGCATGGCCAGAAACGTCGTCTCGCCGGCAGGCAGCACCTTGGCCGTAATTTTCTTGATTTTCGGCGCACCGTTCCAGTATTCTTCATTGGCGGTAAAGACGGCGTACTCATCGATTTTATGCTCCGTGAACTTGTAAGGACCTGTACCGTTATGGCCGTTAACGCCATCCTTCGTTTCTCCTTGAATGAAGTCCTTCGGCGATAGGAATACATACGGCCGCGTCATGGACAATTCGACCAGCGTTGGGTAATAAGCTTCGCTTAAGATCAATTGGACAGTGTATTCATCCACGACCTTCACGTTTTTGATTTTGCTCGACAGCTTAATCCAAGCATGTTTTTCGGCATTACGCTGCACGGCGTCGATGTTCAATTTGACCGCTTCGGCATTAAACGGTTCTCCATCATGGAACTTCACGTCTTTTCTTAAATGAAAGGTATAGGTCCGGCCGTCTTCGGAAAGGTCCCAAGATTCCGCAAGCAGCGGCTTGATGCCCTCCTTCGTGTTCTCCACCAGCGACTCGTATACCATGCCCTGAGCCGGCATGGACCCCGTGTACAAATGCGGGTTCATATCATGAATATCTTTTGCTGTCGCATAGATTAATTCTTCCTGGACAGCCGATGCGGATTTGTTTGCCTGATTCGTCTCTCCGCAGCCTGCCAAAAGCGCCATCGTGCATAAAAACATCCATATGATTACGGTTTTTCTTTTCACGGTTTCCCTCCTGCTACCCACTTGATTATGTTAACGTTCATGTATTGGTTAGGTCCTTGCATATCATGGCCAGTTCTTCTCCGAAACTCTGAACCGCGAAGGCGCCGGACAACGACCGGTCCTTATGAGCAAGTGCCACGCTGACGATTTTGCTTTCATATGCTGATATGAACCGATCGATGGTTGGACATTCCACCTTTAAGAAGCCGGCGATGCCTTGTATGATCTTGATCCGATAATAGTCCTCCTTCGGCATTCTCGGGATATCCAGGCAGCCTTCCAGATTGATAAATAATCTCCGGATCGGTACCGCCGAGAAATCAAAGTACTTTCCCTCAGGATCCGGCTCAGAGAAGGGATCGATCAACAATGAGGCGTAACGGATATACAATAAATACTCTTGATGAATGCTTTCCAAGTGCTCGAAGCTGTCAATATCCCGGCGTGATAAACTCTCATTTCTCACCGGATAGTTATCATCCGTCATAAACTTCAGCAAATTGATGCTTCTCATCCCTAATCGACCCAAAATGTTCATCATTTCTTTCCACTGGGATAACATATTGCGGATCAGTTCCTGCGTAATAGGGCCTTCGGGGAATAGCTTATAGACATACTTGCGAGTACCCGATTCGTCAAAAATGGCGTTTAATGAGAAGTCATTCATGAATAAAGCGGGATGGACATATAACGAAATATTTCGCGCTTCTGCCTCCAGGGGCGTCCTCATGAATTCCACTTCAATGTCCGATTGCTTATACAGACCGCACAGCCTGTCAACAAGATCTGAGCGGCCCCGTGTCGAGCCGATATAGACTTTTTTCTTGACCCCCGTCGTTATGACATGATTGGAAACCCGGTCACCCACCCATCTGGTGTCCCCGATATATGTAGAAAAGCTTATGACTTCCGCACCCGGATTCAATTGCCCGATATAACCGGTTACCAAGCTGTTGGAACCGAACGTCGGGGAGATCAGCACCAAGCTGTTTACTTTTCGCAGAACGTCTTGGTCGATCTGTCGCATGACTTCCAAATAGGCGTCGGTGGTCACTGCCAAAATCAGGGTATCCCACTGGCCTTCGATCGTCTCAATCCCACGAAATACGCCGTCCAAACGGCACTCGCCTTCCAAGGCATGATGTTTTTCATTTTGGATGCTTACGCGAACCCTTTGACCGCTGGCCGAAAGCGATTCAAAGAAATCCGCGGAACGGACCGATTCCCGGCCCGCAATGCCCAAATGACAACGGTCCCCTTTCTTAAGGATCACTGCCAGCTGCAAGGCGGCTGGACCCGTTCCCAATATCAGGACTCGCTCCATATCTCTCATAAGAACACCTCACTTCGTTTAGCCATGTGTTATGGTGCCTTTTTTGTACAACGCGATGTCGAATATATCGTTTTGGCGCAATACCGTATCAACTAGTTTCCATTTGTCGTCATCCGTTTCTTTCATGGGGTAATTGAATAAAGACTTCAAACCGTTTCCGTGCCTCATGGCCACAACGACCTCTTCGTTCGTTAATGGATGTAACCGCTCCAACATGTCGTACTTTTCAGCAACCGTTGAACTGAAAATGATATGGGTGACCTCTTGTATGTAATCAAGATTTTCTACTGGTGTATTTATCAGCCGGATCTTCAGCTCCGGGCCCAATGCCTCGATAACCTTGACCCCGAGCCCAATGGCCTCATCGTCAATGTCGATGCCGATCACCTCGGCTCCCGTTCGCTTGGCGATCAATAGAGCCGTCATCGGAAATGCGCCGGAGCCAACCAGCAGTACGATCGACTTCGAAGTCACTTGGAAGCTTCCGAACTCTTTCTCGATGCATTCTTCGATATTCCTGAAATAATCGGTGATCCCCGTGTCTCCCTTGATCAATTTCAATGCGCGATATTTCTCCAGGGTCGCTACGCAGCGTGCCGAATACGCTCTCAATTCCTCCGCAAGCCCGTTTAAACCTCCAGTTCCTTGCCGCTCCAGCCCATCCCATATATTGGAGTTGGACTCGTCGGTGATAAACGTTGAATAATCATCGACCAGACGTTCCAGCTCGGTTCGGTGACGGGAAATATGATCGAAGCGGTCTGCGAAGTACTTAAACCTTGTTAAATAATCAGCCAAGGATTGATCAAACATGGTTAGTTTCACGAATTCCCACCCCCGCGATATGGTCTTCATCCAGATCAATGAATGCGATGCCTTGAGCCGCAATGCCAACGGCCCCTTCGATTTCCAGATGCGTCACCCGGTTTTGATCAAATAGTGCCTTTACATGAATCGTTCCGCCGGGCTGTTTGATGGAAGCCTCGACATCCCTCTTATGCTTCCAAGCTAAGTAGGCGCCTACGGAAGCCGTTCCGGATCCGCAACCTCTTTCCCACACCGCGCTATTAAGCTCCGGTACATAAATGAGCGGAGTCAGTTCCCTAGTGCGGGAGTTGTATAACAGGATCCCGACCATTCCCGTATCGAGAGAGGGTCCGATGTGCTTGGCCATGGCCAATATGCTGCTGTTCATTTGCGCATCGCAGCGCTCCACTTCAATCACGAAATGAACAAAATCGTTGTATCGAACGACAACCGCGTCAACAAGGGAGCACCCATCTTGAAGGACCGTTTGATCAATTGTCACCGGAAGCGGCATGTTGACCCGGCAGCAATAATCCTCCTTGTTTTTTGTTACATAGCATGACACTAACCGCTCCGCGCCTGAAACCTCCAGTCGAAATTCAGTTGTTATATGACGTTTCATCCCTTGAACCTCTGCCAGGTATGCCGCTAAGGCCATGCAAGCATTCCCGCAAAATTCACCTCCTGCCATCCGCAGAAACGCATCCGCATGATCTATCTTGGATTGTTCGATAAAACCAACCTGCTCTGCATAAACGTTGTCGTACGACATGATTTTAGCAGCGACGCGTTTATGTTCATCGGGCGGAAGCTTGGTGTTAATGAGAATCGTCATGTTCTGCGTGGGATTGCATTTCACAAAATCGATCTTTTGCTTCATCACGGGCTCCCTCTGTTCCAATGGATTGCCAGTTGGCTTGATGTCCTTATTCGTAATATTTACGATTTAGAATGATGAGAATATAGCATGGCCATTTGAAATAGTCAACATTTTTGCACAAAAAAAACTCTTTCGACGTCATCATCGGAAGAGTTATTTATGCGTATATTGGCTGCCTTGGATGGAATAAAAGCGCAAGTCTTCATGATCGTTAATGGTGGCTAATGCCACATCTTGAATATTCTTATGAACGGGCGTTACTTTTGATTTGAGCCAATCAAGATCCTTACCGATTTCCTGAAGGAGCAGCATATCGATTTTTCCATCAACGATAATCGGCCTTGAGATCGTAAATGGTTGGGTCCTGATGTTCATATCAGCCGGAGTAACCGGTTGGTATGGGGTGTCCACGAATACGGAAACGGATCCCCCCGGTTCCCACAAAGCCAGAGATACTTTCTGTATATCCTCTATTTTCTCTTTTCTAAGCTCGGAGAATAAATAATCGACAGAGATCCTTGCTTTAGACAGGTTATGGAATTGGATGAGACCATTTGTAACGAGCGTAATGGGTGGCGGATCTAGATATCGTTTGATGAACGGCCACTTCAGGCTCAGCCATGTTGCCGTAACATACAACACAATGATCACGATGGTGGTGATCATCGATCCTTCCAAGCCCAATCCCTCGTCTGAAAGCGGGTGAGCAATTATATTGCCGAGAATGAGAGCGACAATGAAATCTAGAAATCTTAATTGGGATATGGAGCGCTGCCCCATTGCTTTCGTTACTAAAAGTAAAAACACAAAGCTAACGATGCCTCTTAAGATCCATTGGACGGACGTCAGCGTTTCTTGGCTTTCAAAAAAATCCAATTCCTTCAGCCCTTTCCCACAAAATCTGACATATTCAGTAAGTTCCCCTTATGCTTCAATCTCTATACAAGATCGAGTATATAAGGGAGATCATAAATCAAATAAAAAAAGAAGAAATACATCAGCGTATTTCTTCTTCCTTGCAAAATAAAATTAAAGAATTAGGAGAGTTTCGGTTATCCTATTGCTTATTTTCTTTGGAATACAAGGTTTCTTCAGCAACCTGTGCTAGTTCCTCAGCCTTGATGCTAATCTCATGAATCGTTGCCGAGAACTCCTGAATCGTCCTTGACTGGGTATCGGTCAGCGTGTGGATATCGGCAAAAGCATGATTTAGCCGCTGCAAAAATTCTTGAATATTCTTGGTGATGCCATTAATCTGGTCCACGTTCTCTTTGGAGCTTGTCGCCAGCTTCCGAATCTCATCGGCAACGACCGAGAACCCCCTACCGACTTCCCCAGCCCTTGCCGCTTCGATAGAAGCATTAAGGCCTAACATGCTGCTCTGATCCGAAATTTCCTTGACGACGGTGGAAATCTTGCCGATCTGCTGCGCACTGGAGCTAACCTCCGACATTTGGCCGGTTACGTCCGACACCCGATCGGTAAGGCGAGCGATGGATTGGTTAATATCTTCAATGGATGCGGTGGTCTGCTCGACAATCGCGGAAAAGCTCTCGGCCATCTCAAACAGCATATTCGCTTTTTCTAGGCTTGTACCCATGCCTACGCCGCCGATTACCCTGCCAAACTCGTCATGCAGCGGGATCGCCCGTGCAGCAAGCGGAAATCCAAACAGCTCTTTCGGAACGACTGCCGATATAGCTTTATTATTGCGGATGGCATCGGTTACGATATCCCCCTCCACGAGCGGGTCCCCAGGCTTGACGTTCAGCGAAAAGGTTCTTCCCGGAATGTTGATGATGAGCTTCTCCGTGTCGTAAATGCCAATCGTGATGTCATCATTCGTAAGACTTTTCAGAAGTGGAGCTACCTTGACAAAGGCCCCTATCATCTCGTGCTGTGTTTGTTCTTCAGTTACATTGCTCATGCTATCTCCCCCAACCCTTCATACGGGTGCTATTGTCCGCCATACCGTGTCCTTAAGCTTATTGGCGTATCATTGGGAACTGCATCTTCCCTTCTGATCACGATATTTATCGTCCGAATGCAGCGAATCGTTGAGTAGGATGACGGGCTGGAACAATAAATATCCCTTCCTCATTCGGTGAGGAAGGGACGTTGTCGAAAGGTTATACCGCTTGGCGCAGCCGCTCAAACAATATGTTGTTTTCCAGATGGATATGCTCGAAGGTATCCTTTTCAAGCATGGCTAACCGTTGAAAGACAAGCCGATACGTACCGCAGGCATCAGCCGGAAGCTCGAAATCGGATGTTACGTCCCGGAGCTCCTGCAGCAAGCTGCCGGCATGAGCATGTTCATGTTCCAGTTCGGATAAGTGCGGCTTAAGCTCTGCTGCCGCTTGGTGGCTAGGGTCCGCCACAAATTTCAAGATGAGCGGAAATACATGTTCGTCCTCGTCCTTCGTATGCTCCAGCAGCTCCTTTTTCAATTCCGAGAAGAGCTCCTGCACGCGAAGCAGCTCGGGATGATGCTCTCCATGCACACGGGCCAATTTCGTTACATAGGGCGTTAATGCCGGTAATTCATCACGGAGGAAGGCATGATGTTTTTGTTGGATGTGATCAATCAGTTCGGATTCCTTCAATGAAGCGGGACGGCTTTCCTGGTAATCGGCAAACTTGCTCTCTACGGACCGAATCTGCTCCAGAACGGCGGCTGGATCCAAAAGACGCTGCTTGGCTGCCTCTTCCAAAGGCACCTGGCCGCCACAACAAAAATCGATGCGGAGGGATCGAAATAAATCCGCGGTTTGCGGGATGGATGTCACAATATCGGATACTTGGCTCTGAAGCGTGAATGAACTCATATTCAAACCTCCCTAGACTTAATACGTGTTTGTGAACTTTTTCACTCTTACAACTCAAGTATATGAAACTCCCATCCCCGCACATGTGATTGCAGTCATACTGAAATGTAACACTATGTGAACGATAGTATCGAAAGGACCACGGTAGCCAGGACAACAACAAACAGGGATGAAATCATCCCTGTTTTGTTCTCAAAGCTGCCCCGTTTCTTCGTCATCGTTCACATTACTCGGCCTTCGGACCGATGCCTGTCTTCGCCGAGATATTGACTATAAGCTTTAATTCGGGCTGGAAATTCCACTTATTCTGCAGAGTCGGTAACCGCGCCTCTCGATGCTGAGGACACTAATTTTGCATATTTGTACAATACGCCCGTGGAAACTTTGAGTGGAGGCTGCTGCCATGCTTGTGCCCTTGCAGCCAATTCGGAATCCGATACGTCGAACGTCATTTCTTGCGTTTCGCTGTCGATCGTGATCATGTCTCCATTCCTCAGCAGCGCGATCGGCCCGCCTACCTGTGCTTCAGGCGCTACGTGACCGACAACGAACCCATGCGAGCCGCCCGAGAATCTGCCGTCCGTAATCAGCGCAACCTCTCCGCCAAGACCCTTGCCTACAATGAGTGCCGTGACCGACAGCATCTCCGGCATACCCGGGCCGCCCTTAGGACCGCAATAACGAATGACTAACACGTCGCCCTTGCATATTTCATCTCTCAAAATCGCTTCGGTTGCATCCTCCTCGCTGTCATACACCTTGGCCGGTCCGACAAAACGCAGCTTCTTCATACCCGACATTTTGGCGACCGCACCTTCTGGCGCGAGATTGCCTCTTAATACAACCAATGGCCCGTTCGGCTTCAGCGGCTTATCAATGGGGCGAATGATTTCCTGGCTGCCCTCTAACGGCGCAGCTTCCGCCAGATTCTCTGCCAATGATTTACCTGTGACCGTTAGACAATCGCCATGCAGAAGCCCCTCGGCGAGCAATAATTTCATGACGCCCGGTACGCCGCCGACTTCGTTTAAGTCCTGCATGGCATGTCGTCCGCTTGGCTTCAGGTCTGCAAGGTGGGGAACTCGCAAACGGATTCGCTCGAAATCGTCTAACGTCAAATCTACGCCAACCGAATGAGCGATCGCAAGCAAATGCAGGAACGCGTTGGTTGAACCGCCCAAAGCCATGACGACGGTTATCGCATTCTCAAACGCTTTTTTGGTCATGATGTCCCTGGGATAGATTTCTTGCTCCAACAAGGAGAGGACCTGCCTTCCAGCCGCAGCGCATTCCGCTGCTTTGTCTGGTGAAATAGCCGGCGTGGAAGAGGAACCGGGCAGGCTCATCCCCATGGCTTCTGCCGCAGCGGCCATCGTATTGGCTGTATACATGCCCCCGCAAGAGCCCGGTCCCGGGCAGACGCTGCATTCCACCTTATGTAACTGCTCCTCCGTCATTTTTCCGTCATGATATTGCCCGACCGCTTCGAAAGCCGTGACGATATCCACGTTCTTGCCATCGAGCTTCCCGGGCTGTATCGTACCGCCGTAAACATAAACCGCAGGAAGATTCATCCGTCCGATTGCCATCAGGCAGGCGGGCGTATTCTTGTCGCAACCGCCGATCGCCACCAGACCATCGAAACGTTCGGCCCCCGTCACGATCTCAATCGAATCTGCGATGGCTTCTCGGCTGGGCAGGGAGAACAGCATGCCGCCGTGTCCCATCGAAATGCCATCCGAAACCGTGATCGTGTTGAAAATAAGCGGAGCGCCGCCATGGTTGCGTACCCCTTGCTTGGCCTCTATGGCTAGCTTGTCGATATGCATATTACAAGGGGTCACTTCGCTCCAAGTGCTGGCTACGCCAATCATCGGTTTCTTAAAATCCGCATCCGTGAAACCAACAGCCCGCAGCATCGCCCTGTTCGGTACCCTGTTGACGCCCTCACTGATTACCTTACTGCGAATGCGTAAATCTTTTTTGTTTGTCATCCTTCCTTCTCCCCTCTATTTAGAGTAACCCGTGTAGTTCCTGCATGGGACGCATGAAGTTTTGTTTCATCATAGCTTGCGCCCGATCACCGTCCTTCTGCTCGAAAGCGCTGATGATCGAGGCATGCTCATCGACTGAAGCCTGTGCGGCAGCAATCGGCTGTTTTAAGAACACGTACTTAAACCGCCGGATATGCATCTGAAGCGAGGCACTATATGCAGCGACATAAGGATTATCTGACAGCTCCACGATGAAATTATGAAACTGTTCATCCAACTCCATGGCTTGATAAGCTTGCCCGCTCTTCATGGCATTTTCAAAATCCAGATTCATCGCCCGCAATTGCTGGATCTGCTCCGGAACAATGATGGTAGTGGTCACTTCGGCAGCCAATGCTTGAAGAACGGCCATGGTCGAATACATCTTAAAGATATCTTCCCTTTCAATGGCCGTAACTTTTGTTTCTTTCCCGGGGTGCGTGGACACGAGTCCTTGTACTTCAAGCAGTTGAAAAGCTTCCCGGATGGGCGTTCGGCTTACGCCAAGCGATTCCGCCAATTCGGCGTCGAGCAATTTCTCGCCGGGCTGAAGCGTGCCATCGATAATCCACCGTTGAATTTGGGAGAAGGCTCTTTCTTTTGCGGTCATCCGTACGGGAGAGACATAATTCTTAGGAACTGGCATGGCTTATCATCCTTACTCTTCAAGTTTGTTATATGCAATATATCGCATTCATATATTAAATACAATACTTAGAGGGCTTCGTTTGATAAAAATAACAAACAGAGGAAATACTTAATCAAACTATCCAACAGCTAAGGACCACCGTTTAAACAAGTGAGGTGTAAACAACAATGCCATTTTCCACATGGACGGGTTCAAACCAATCCCGTAACGAAGTCTCTTCCAACTCAAATAATGCAAGTTCAGATGGCCGGAACATATCGGAGAGCTTAGAAGAGACCACATCCGAAATCAAGAAAATTCTCGGCGATAACGACGATTTTATGATACATCCCTTCCATGTGTTCGGGCAGCATCCGGCCGTATTGTTTTATTTCTCCGATATGACGGATCACGCCGTCATTAATAATACTTTATTAAGACCACTTAAATATGGACCTCGCCATCTCGATGTTTCAGACCTCCCTCGCCATGCGTTGATGGACACTTTGATGAAGGATACGCTTTATCACAGCGAAGGATACGCGGAACGAAAAATCTCCGTGCTCACCGACAATCTTCTAAGGGGACAGTCTGTCGTAGCGATCGAAGGGCTGGACGAGGCCATTATCATTGATACACGAAAAATATCGCAGCGTTCAATAGAGCAGCCGGCGACGGAACAGGTGATCCGCGGGGCCCGGGAAGGATTCATCGAGACGCTCGGCACCAACATTTCCCTGCTCCGCTACCGGCTGCAAACGCCGGATTTCCGCGTGAAATCCATGGAGATCGGAACGAAAACGAAATCCAAGGTTGCGGTCTGTTACATGGATGGCATCACCAATCCCGGCATCGTTAAAGAAGTGAATAAGCGCCTGGACGCCATTGAAATCGATGCCGTGCTGGATTCGGGGTATCTGGAACAGTTTATCGAAGACAATCATTGGTCTCCGTTTCCGCAAATCCAGTATACGGAGCGGCCCGACAAAGTCGTGGCGAATCTGCTGGAAGGCCGAGTGGCCATTCTGGTCGACGGTTCTCCGCTCGCCTTGATCGCTCCAACCGTATTCAGCCAGTTCTATCAAACGGTCGAAGATTATACCGAACGATTTCTATTGATGAGCGCAATTCGGCTGTCCCGCCTGGTGGCTTTGGTATTTTCCTTGGTTTTTCCCTCGTTGTATGTGGCGATTATCTCCTTTAATCCTGAGCTGATTCCCACGGAATTTGCCGTCGCCGTCGCAGGCGGACGTGCAGGCGTCCCTTTTCCGGCGATGGTCGAAGTGCTCGTTATTGAAATTTCGATGGAGGTTTTGCGGGAAGCCACGATCCGGTTGCCGCAGCAGGTGGGCGGCGCATTATCCATTGTCGGCGTGCTCGTCATCGGGCAAGCCGCGGTATCTGCCGGGTTCGCTAGTCCAATTACCATCGTCATCATTGCATTAACGACCATCGGATCTTTCGCAACGCCGGCCTACAACGCGGCGCTTGCGCTCCGTCTGCTGCGTTTTCCGCTGATCATATTGGCCGGGATCTTCGGATTGTACGGCGTCATGGTCGGCATCATCCTGATTACCAATCATCTTTTGTCGCTTAAATCGTTCGGAGTTCCTTATCTAAGCCCATTCGTCCCAGGCAACTTTCAAGGCATGCGGGATCTTCTGACTCGCGGACCGCTGTGGAAGATGAAGAACAGGCCTTCCTTCCTCCACCCGCTTGACACATCAAGGCTCGGTGATCAAATGAAGGAGCAGGTGGATCATTCCTCAACCAATATCATGAATCCCGTCCAACCTAATGACGAGAAAGGTCGATAACCATGAATGAACAGCGCCAAATCACGGTTCTGCAAGCCTCTGCCATTACGATCAGCACCATCGTGGGAGTAGGCGTTCTTGCACTCCCTTTGTCTGCGGTCAAAGCTGCGGATGCCGGGGCTCCGTTCGTTACTTTTTTGGGAATGCTGCTGGCGTTTGTCGGACTTTTCTTCATGACCCGGCTCGGCATGCGGTTTCCGAATGACTCGTACGTGGAGTACACCGAAGTCATCATCGGCAAGTGGTTCGGTCGAATCGCAAGCTTGGTCTCGATTGGGTTTTTTGCGGTTTTGACCTCTCTGGTCGCCAGAGAATTCGGTGAGGTTGTCGTTACGGCCGTCCTGAAAAATACACCGCTGGAGGTAACGGTGCTAGTCATGCTGCTCCTGGCTGCATTTTCTTCACGTCGAAATATTATGACCTTTGCGTATATCCACTTATTTTACAGCCCCTTTATTCTGATACCTGCCCTTTTGATCGTCGCCCTTTCATTAAAAAATGCAGACTTGGTCAATGTTCTCCCTCTTTGGGGAATTGAACCCGGAGGCATACCGGCAGGCATTATTACGCTCTCCACCGTGTTCCAAGGATACTTTATTATGATGATGGTCATTCCGGCCATGTGCAAACCTGAAAGAGCGATGCGGTCCAGCCTATGGGCCATGTTAGTAACCGGCGCTTTGTATATTTTGATCGTGGCTGCCACCGTGGGTGTGTTCGGAGCCGAGGAAACCAAAAAGCTGTTGTGGCCTACACTGGAGCTTGCCAAAGCCACTTCATTGCCTGCCAATGTGCTGGAACGCTTGGATGCAGTCTTTTTAGCCGTATGGGTAACGGCTGTATTTACATCCTTGTTCTCTTGTTACTACTTTACGCTTTACTCGATAAGCAAGTTATTCCGGTTAGCGGATCATGGGATGTTGTCCTTCTTCATACTACCCTTTCTGTTCGTGTTGGCCATGCTGCCCCAAAGCTTGATTCAATTGAATGAAGTGAACGGCATGATATCCAAATATGGACTGCTGATTACTATCGCGTATCCCGGAATCCTTCTGATCATCGCCATTCTGCGCAAAAAAAGAGGTGCAGCCAAATGATCGGGGAAATTTACAGCGGTTATTTGGATGTTGCCATTCTGATCTGGCTCTTCTGCGGCTTGTTCAATCTGTTCATCGACACGAATAAGTACAGACAATCGAACATGACCAAGGAAAAAAAAGTATCCCGCGTGCTGGGTTGGATCAATATCGGTATCGTAACGGTTTGGTTTCTGGTTATCGTCCTTGTTAAAGTCTTCGTGTGAGTTTAGATGTCTGAGTTCAGGAGGATCTCAATGAGTAAGAGAGTAAACGCCGGCTTTAACCTAAAATTCATGATCCTTCTTCTCCTCTGCTCACTTCTGACAGGCTGCTGGGATCGGATGGAGATTGAGGAACGCGCGGTCGTTCTAGGTATATCAATCGACTCGGCCGGCAAGGATGCCGAGATTCGTGAAGATGAAATTTCTCATCTTCGAGGGAAATATCCCGCACCGAAACAAGAAATGATCCAGTTATCCGTTCAAATCGCTCTTCCCGGCAGAATACCGCTCGGACCCGGCGAAGGCGGTGCTTCAGGCGAAGGCGCCCAAGAAACTGTGTGGGTGCTTGATGTTGTGGGACATACCGTCGATGATGCGATGATGAATCTCCAGCAGCAAATATCAGGCAAATTGTTTTTTGGACATCTCCGTGTCATCGTCGTTTCTGAAGAATTTGCCAGAAAGGGAATGGAGAATTTAAACGACTATCTTCACCGAAACGCGGAAGTTCGCCGTATGGCCTGGCTGATGGTATCCAAAGGGAAAGCGAGAGAACTGATGGAAGCAGCTCCGAAGCTGGAGCGCGTCCCGGCATTGTATTTGTCCTCCACGCTGGACGACGCCGTTAAGCATGGCAAGTTCCCGAGCGACTATATCGGAACCTTCTGGAACAATTCGTCGAAGAAGGGCCAGGAAGGATTTCTGCCTTACATCCAAATCATGAAGGGCGATAACGTGGAAATCAGCGGCATGGCTTTTTTCAAAGGTGCCACACTGGTCGGCGTGACTAAACCGTTTGAAATTGCCGGATACTTGGTCATTAAGGGAATCAGTCCGGCAGGTTATCGCGGAATCATTCATGTTGGAGACGACTCTCAGGTCGTCACCATCCATGCAACGAACCGGGAATCGGAAATCAAGGTAGACATCAAGAACGGGCTTCCTCATTTTACGATCACGGCAGTGACGGAAGTGAATGTCGAAGAAAAAAACACGGAAACCCTCCCGCTTGATAACTCGCATATTCTTGAAGAAATTGCAAGGGAGAACGAACGATCCGTTAAAGAACTCATGCTCGGACTAATCCAAAAAACGCAAAAAAAAGAATCCGATATTTTCGGATTCGGCGAATTGGTACGAGCCAGAAAACCATCCTATTGGAACAGCCATGTCAAAACCGCGGATCAATGGAGTGAAATTTATAAAAATACAACCTTTGATTTCCGTGTAACATCGAAAGTCCGAAGAGTCGGCATGAAGGCCGAATGATGGCGCTGAATGCGTGCGACAGGCGACGTGGATCAGCAGACACGATGGGTCCCCACGGCGCTGCTTTATTTTATCCAGGCGTTCGGGCCGACATCACGGGCGGTTAGCGGAGGATTGGACCGCTGTTTGCCATAAACCTCAATGTTATCGGGATTCTCTTGGTTATAGCGATGAATCACCTCTTTGATATAGTTCGCGTCATGTCGCCCCGTCGACCAGAACTTAAGCTTTGTCTTTGCACCTGTAACGGCCATTTTCGAAGCTGCCGAGTGCGAAAATATGCCGTCCGTGCCCTGCCCGCTGCTGCGTTGCATGCAGCCTGTTACGGCCATGCTTAGGCACGTCAATACAATCAGCGGTAATCTCCAAGTTATCATGCACACTCCCTCCCTGTGCTTGTATCGTAGCATAACCTATTTTATCGATATAGACAGGACGGTAAAAAAACTGTAAAGGGAAGAAAATCGATTCATCTCCTAAATGCAAAGAGGCTTCCACCAAGCAATTGCTTGGTGGAAGCCCCCGGTCATGCTGAGATACAATTAGAACTTATTCTCCCCGATGCTAGTACCTATCGCTTGAATTCCACATCGGCTGCAATCGGCAGATGATCCGATGCTTCGGTTTGGATCACGCGTTGATTGGCATGCCGGACGTTAGGGGAAGTCAGAATATAATCGATGGTTGCCGACGGATTGATGACAGGGAACGTATAGGCATCGTCTATTCCCTCAAAGCTGTTTACGAATAAACCGCTGTTTAACAGTAATTGAAACTCTGAACTGTTCGGTTCCGCATTAAAATCCCCCAGGAGAAGCGCAGGTCCCTGGGAGCCGGAAGCAAGGTCAATGATTTCCTGAGCCTGTGCCGTTCTGCTGGTGACATCCAGCCCGAGATGCGTGTTGTAAACATCTACATGGATTCCTCTCAGATTAACGATGGCATGAAGAACGCCGCGCTGTTCCTTCCCGAAGCTGCTTAACCATGTATTCTCGGATCGGAGTATCGGATACTTGCTCACGATGGCTGTCCCGTATTGACGGTTGTTTGTTTGTCCTTCCCCCGGTTCCAAATCAAGATTCGCGCCGTAAGCGTAATGATAGCCGAGCAAATCAGCCAATTCCTTGGCTTGGTCTTTAAAATCGCTTCGTTCCCCGTAATGCCGATCCACTTCTTGAAGCCCGACAATCTCAGCGCCGGAGTCGCGGATCACATCCGCAATTCTCTGCAGGCTCAGCTGACCATCGATTCCTACCCCATGATGGATATTGTAAGACATTACGGTGGTGCTTACTTCTTTGCCTTGACCCTTTCCCGCTGCCATGACGCCCGTTGCAAACAGGGGAATGAGGAACAAACAAGCGATTAGCGAAATGAGGCATTTTTTCATGAACGAATCTCCTTCCATTAGTCAGATTAATATCGTAAGAATCAAATTGATTATATACGGGTTTTATTTTCGCCAGATCAAGCCACGAGCTGCTCCTTTAAAATGGTAAAAAAGAAACAGACTAGACACACTTAATATGGTCCAGCCTGTGACCTGCGACTTACATTCGCTTGGTTGATCGCAACTATTCAATGAGTCAAAACCGCCTGCGCATCAATTAAAAATGCTGTCCGGAACGTAATATACCTTCTGCGTATTCTGCTTATTGACCGGATCCGTCACGATCGTAAAATATACGTTGCCGTTCTTGGTCTGAACTCCCTCGATTTCATGGTTGCCTACATTCGTAATTTTCACGAGGGTTTTGAAAGTCCCGGTATTCGTCATCATGGCAATCTGCGGGGTTTCGCCTTCGGCTCCGCCTGACGTATAGATTTTCGTTTGGCCGAGCATATCCGCCCCCTGGAAGGATCCGTTCGGTCTAACGATGCCGCTGCCCGATTGCGTGAAGCTGCCAACCGCTGCGTTCACCGCGGCTGCGCTGTCCATCCGCACCTGTTCATTGCTGTCAAGCAGCTTATTGAGCGCGACCGTGTCATAAATGGACCAGGTCACGGTTCCTTCCTTCGTCTGAACGCGGAACACCGTATGCGTACTGTTGCCGCCGCCATCAACCCGGTAGGTCTCGCCCAGCCTTGCTCCCGTTTTATTGGCGTAATTCATATAGGTAAAGCGATGCAGATCCGTATAATCGACCGTCTTGCCGGCCGAATATTGCAGTCTTGCTACCTGAAGCGACCAGTAGTAATCGGTTGAAGGATCCGCTTTTGAACTGAAATAGAAATAATTGACGCCGTTGTACGTATACATATCCAGCGTTTGACAGTGCCCCGTGTTGGTGACGGTCATTTTATCTACAAAAGTAGCGTCATTGCCGTTAATGAGCAATCTTGAAAGATAGCAGGTTCCCTTGGAACGCTGCGTGACATACAGATATTTATCCGCGATGTAGGCTTTTTGAACAGCCACGTTGTGTTGAAGTCCCTTTAAATTGTAGGCAAGCGTTGCCGAAGCGTTGACGGTTTTCTCTGGGGTTGCCGCGAACGCGGGCAAACCGGACATACAAAAGATAAGCATTGCAAGGATGAAGGACGTGAGTAATTTAAATTGCCTTTTCTTAAGGCTCAGCCCTTGAACGTCAAACATCAATCCACCTCCATGAATATGATAGAATACCGTGAGTTCCTCGGCGCCCCCTTTCCTAGGTAGTGAATGTACACTTTGAGTTTACCATTTCCCTCAAGGATTTCCTGTGCTTATCATACTTAATGTTTTAGGAAATCATGGTCCTTTAGCCCTTTTTTTTCGATTAAATGCCCTAGAGATCATAAAGAAAAGGAGCATCCGCTTTAAGATTCGGCGAATGCTTCCTTTGTCTCTAGCAGTTTAGGGATGAATAACAACGGATACAACAAAAGGTACAGGTTGGGCACCCACCACATGAGGTCGAAATCCGACTTGATAATCCAAAAAACGATCGCCTGCAGCCCGGAACAAAACGTCAGGGTAAGCGAGATAAGGGCGAGATTTTTCCATTTCGCATTTCTTCGTTTATGTAAATACAGACTGTACATCCCGGTAACGGATATGAATATGTCCAGCGGAAAGAACGACCAATTCCAAATAACCAGCAGCTCATTGGTATAATCCTGATATAGATACTCTTTAGGAATTAAGGCCAGTGCGGTAATGACCCAATACATAATAAATCCGATATCCGTCACTAAGAACAAACCTTTTAATGTTTTGCTCAAGGCATACCCTCTCTTCTCCTTCGTGGTCTATCGTTGGCTCAAGTTTCCCTCTTAATGATACCGGCCAAAAGAATCTCTCCCATATCGCCCAGGCCCTCCTGAAGGGTCATACTGCTCCTGTTTGCCGCCGAGTCCTCCATTAACCGATATAAGCCCCCTACATACAGATCAATGAATATTTTGGCGTTAAACGGCCGGAGCAAGCCTTGACGAATGCCTTCCTGAAATAATTCGGCAATGCTGCCCCATTGCTCATTTAGAAATTGGTCGAGGCGGTTCCATTGGTTAGGATAATAACGCTGCAGCTCCGTGATGAGGTTTAGCTCGATAAACTGAAAATCAGCCGGGATAAGAATCAGACATCGTCTAAGTTTCTCCAATGTGCTGAGGCTCGCGTTATTCATGATTTCCTTCTCTTTATGCTGAAGCTCATCGATCGCCCCCTCGAGAATTTCGGCAATTAGCTCATCTTTGGAAGGGAAAACGCCATACAGAGTTTTCGTGCTCATTCCCAACTGTTTGGCCAGTTCACCCATCGTAAATCGCAATCCGCTTCTCCGGATTTCCTTGCTTGCCGCCTCGACAATTCGTTCTCTCATAGAAATTCCCTCCTACCCCGGAAAATATATAAACAATATCATTTTCCGCATTTTCCTTACATATTATCCCGATTCCTTCTTTGTGTCAAACGAAAGGCGGCTGATCACATCGAAAAGAGACAGCATGGAATGCTGTCTCCAAAAACATCGATAGCTTAGACATATAGGCAAACCCTTTGAAAGAGGCTTACGCTTCAGGCTTTTACCTTCAACTCAACAACACCGTTCTCCCAATCCGAGTGGCCGCCTACAACGATGTTAACTCGGCAAGGGACGACATCGTAATCCATGTTGCGGTTCCAGATGGCCAGTTCCTCGAAGCCGAGCTCGAACGTAACGGTGGTGCTGTCCCCGGGCTCCAGCATAACCTTCTTGAATCCCTTCAATTCTCGAAGTCGGCGGGTAATCCCTGATTGATCGGCTTGTATGTAAAGCTGTACGACTTCGTCCCCCTTCAGCTTTCCGCTGTTCTTCACCTCCGCGCACACCTCGACACGACTTCCGGAGCGAAGCTCGTCAAGCGTTACTTCATTCTGGGAGATGGCCGGAGATCCATATTCAAACGAGCTGTAACTCAAGCCGAATCCGAACGGATATAACGGTTTGGACGGCATATCGACATAGGGACGAGGGCGCCCTGCGTTTTTCTGATTATAATAAACCGGCAATTGACCTACGGAGCGTGGAATCGAGACGGGCAGCTTTCCGCTCGGGTTCACTTGGCCAAACAGGATTTCTCCGATGGCACGGCCCCCTTCGCTGCCGGGATACCAAGCGCACAGCAAGGCATCGCTAAGCTCGCCCACCTCGCCGACGGCGAGCGGACGTCCCTGAATGAGCACGGTGATCACCGGTTTGCCGATCGCGTGAATTTCCCGAACCAACTGCTCCTGTATCCCGCCTAAGCGAAGTTCGGCTAGATCGACTCCTTCCCCGCAGTCCATTTCCGTCGGATCCCCCTCCGCTACGATCGCTGCGCCGTTATTGTCAAACGTGCCTCCGAATTGACGAGCACTGCTGCCGCCAAGCACGAGCACGACCGCGTCCGCGGAACGGGCCGCTTCGATTGCTTCAGGCAAGCCCTGGGTGGACATGCCTCGAACGCTGCATCCTGGAGCGAAGACGATGTCCGTGCCTTCGGGAGCAGCCATCCGAATGCCTTGAAGCGCCGTGACTCCGCTGCCCTCGCGCTGAACGCTGGTGTAATCCCCGAGCTGGTTGTAGAGACGGTCCGCATTAGGACCGATGACCGCCAGCCGTTTGATACTGCTGTGATTCAATGGCAGTACGCCTTCATCGTTTTTAAGAAGCACAACCGCTTCTCTTGCAACGGAAACGTTCAACGCTCGGGCGGCTGCATTGTTCACTGTCGAAGCAGCCAAGCCCTCGTCAACGTACGGCTGCTCGAACAGCCCCAACCGGAATTTCAGGCCAAGCACCCGACCAACCGCGCGGTCGATGCTCTCCATATCGGCCTTTCCTTGCTCCACCGCTTGTTCAAGCGTCGTGAACGACTTGTCCCACAGGCTTAGATCCACCCCGGATGAGAGAGCAAGCGCCGCTGCCGACTCATAGTCTCCCGTAATGGACACCAAACGGTCGATGGCCGTTCCATCCGCCATAACAATCCCATCAAATCCCCATTCATCTCTCAGAATACCGGTTAACAGCTTATCATTGGCATGACATGGAATGCCGTCGAGTTCATTATAGGCCGCCATGACGCCAGCCGCCCCTGCCTTGATCCCCGCCTCCGCGGCAGGCAGGTGGATTTCCCGCAGCTCGCGCTCGCCTGAGGGAACCGGGCCTGCGTTCCGTCCGCCCTGCCCTGCTCCTTGAGCGCATAGATGCTTGAGCACGGCAGCTGCCTTATCGTGTCTCTTCCATTCTTCCGGGTTTCTTCCCTGCATGCCAAACACAACCGCCTCCGTCATTCGCGCAGCCAGGTAAGGATCTTCTCCGTAACATTCCTCGGAGCGTCCCCACCGCGGATCCTGCAGGATGTCCAGTACCGAAACCAAGCCTAAATGCGCGCCTCGGCTGCGGATCTCGGAGGCCACATGGGAATAGGCGCTTTCAATTAATTCGGGATTCCAGGTGGAACCGATGGCCGTATTGACGGGCAGAAGCGTTCCGTCTAGCGCTTGATGGCCGTGGGGGCATTCCTCCGAGAGCAGGACGGGAATGCCGAGCCGGCTGTGTTCGATCACGTAACGCTGAATGGCGTTCGCCACCTTCGCGTTGTCCTGCGTAGGAATCCCGTTCTCATAGGTCACCCCGGACCAAGGATCCGCCCGGAACAGACCGTACAGCGCCCCCATGCCGGCCCCCCATTCAACATGCTCCTTGAATAGGTCGGTCAGTTCAAACTCCGTTTCGGTCCCTTCGCTTCGCCGATATGCCATCCAGCCGTACAAGTGCTGGTTCAGCTGCCCGACCTTCTCCCGCAGCGTCATTCTGGACAATAAATCCTCTACGCGCTCGTCTACGGGGAGCGCAGCATTCCGATATTTCTCCATATTCCCCATACTCCTTCCATCCTGGTCGTCATGCTTTTAATCATTCTTTGATATTCAAGACCCGATATTTCTTGGGCGTCATGCCCGTGTACAGTTTGAAGACGGATACAAAATACTTGTATTCTTTGTAGCCGACGCGGTCGGCAATCTCAAACACCTTGTCCTGCGTCGTCAGCAGCAGCTTTCTCGCCTCGTTGATGCGCAATTCGTTCATGTATTCGCTGAAGCTTTTTCCCGTGCTTTGTTTAAAAATATTGCTGAAGTAGCTGGGCGTAATCTTTAAATACGCTGCCACTTCCGACGCTTTCAGGTCGCTCAGATAATGATCCGCCATATACTTCTTGGCCTTCTCAATGATCCAGAACGATCTGTCGATGCCGACCCTGTCGATCAGCTGCAGCAGATCAAACACTTCCGTGGATATCGCCAGACGAATCGCGTCGGGATGATTGAACACCTCCAGGTCGATCGTTCTCTCCAGGCCATGCTCCAGCTGGGTCAGGCCGCTTTGACGAAGTCGCTGCCGCAGCATGATGGACAGTTCATCACACACGTTCACCATATCCGTCAACAGGTACCGCTGATCCCGGAAGAATCGGAACATGCCGTCGATTAGCTCTTCCAGCATTTCGGCATCCTGCTTGAATAAAGGCACGGACAGTTTCGAGACCATATCGGCACTGTCGAAATCGTGCTTGGACCGGCCGTTATCCACCTCGGACTTATATTCGCGATCCAGCAAGGGGCGCTGTTCCAAGGCATAATAAGGCAATAACGCTCGCACCTGCGAGCAGATGGCTGCCGTTTGGTCCAGGGAAGCGTAAGCATCCGATACCGCGCCATACAAACGATGCTCTTCCGGCCAGGCATCCAGCATCGCCTGCAGAATTTCATCCCACTGCCGCTTCGGGCGCGGCTGATCCGTCATCAGCAGGGTCAATAGCAGATTTTTATGCACAAACACGGATACTTGACGAATTCCGCTGGTTTCGAGGTTTTCACGAACCGTCCGGATCCATACATGCTGCAGCATCGTTAAATCCTGTTCCGATACGGAAGCTGCAAGGTTCGAGAACTTTTCCAGCTGCGTAGCCATGAGTTTATATTCGGCACCGTTTACTAAATCGCCGGGCACCGCCTTGGCCAATGAAGTTTCATTATGCGCTGCCATGTCGGAAAGCCACAGCTCGGCATCCTTCGATGATCCGTCGACACGGATATCTTGGTTGCGAATGTCTTCCGCGATTCCGGTCACGGCGGCCACCAATTCGTCAATATCGACGGGTTTCAGCAAGTAATCGGTTACATCAAGCTTGATGGCTTGGCGGGCATACTCGAATTCCTCATAACCGCTGATCATGATGACCCGAATCTGAGGATGACGGAGCTTCAGCTCCTTAGCAAGCTGAAGCCCGTCCATTCCCTCCATTCGGATGTCCGTCAGAACCAGATCAATCTCGTGTTCCTGCACCACCTGCAAAGCTTCATTGCCGTCATAAGCCTCGGCGACGACCTCGACTCCATAATCCGCCCAGTCAATGGTATAGTGCAAGCCCTGACAGATCACCGGTTCATCGTCAACGATCAGCATTTTTACTGTCTTCACGTGTTGCATCGTACGATTCACCACCGTAGGTTTCAGAATATGGAAGCTTGAGGCGAATCAAGGTTCCTTGCGATGAAGCCTCAATCACTTCCAGTCCGTAGCGTTCTCCGAAAAATAGGTATAAACGTTCATGAATGTTGCTGAGCGCACCTCGTGTGCGGCCGGCTTGGACTCCGATTCGCAGGGATTCCCTGACTTCTTCCAAAGTAGAATCGTCCATACCCCGGCCGTTATCCTGCACGTCGATCCAAATCTCGTCCTCCCGCTTATACGCGATGACCGTTATTCTGGCGACCGGCTCGCGCCGATCAAGGCCATGCTTGAGAAAATTCTCGACCAAAGGCTGAATGGTAGCCTTCAAGGTAAGCGAATTCGCCAGATCATATTCCATGTACAGCGCATATTTCAGTTTACGCCCCAGCCGTCTCTGCTGCAAATACAAATAAGAGCGTACGAATTCCATTTCTTTAGCAAGGCTGGTCTCGTAATGGCCATTGTTCAGACTGGAACGCAGGAATCGGGACAAAATTTCGATGAGCTGGCTGGACTCGACGGCCTTCTCCAGCCTGGCGGTCCAGCGGATCATATCCAGTGTATTATAGAGAAAATGCGGATCCATCTGCTCCTGCAGCAGGCGCAGCTCGGATTCGCGCTCCCTCAGTTCCAGCTTGTATTTATGCTCGATCAGTTCCTGAATCGTGGAGACCATATCGTTAAACCTGCGGTTCAGCTCGGAAATCTCATCCTTGGAACGAATGGGGACCCGAGCGTTGAAATCGCCGAGCTTTACGCGATTGGTCTCAATCTTCAGGCGCAGGATCGGCCTGATAATCGTATAGTGGAACCCGATCAAGGCCGATAAGCCCAACAGGAGAATTCCGATGAGAATAACCTGCATCAAGATGGATACGCCGCGTACATCCTGATCCAACGCAGCCTTGGGCACCATGGAAACGATCGTCCAATCGGTATTCTCCATCCGTTGATGAAATGTCAAATACGCTTCCCCGTCGTGTCGGTACGTGGAAGAGCCCATCGTCCCGGCGGTTATGATATCCGTAATCGCTTTCCCATCGCCGATATCCAAGGATAGCAATTCTTTGGAGGGCAGTACGATTTGTCCTTCGGCATTCACAATGAATACCATGCCTTCGTCCCGCGTCAACCCCCGCTGCAGCTGTTTAAGAATACTGGCTTCATCCATGCGGATGACGAGCCTAGCCAGCGGGAGCGTGATCTCGTCATAGGAATTCAGAACCCGGAACAATGAGACGAGGTTTACTTCACCATACCAGCCGCTGGTGGAAGGATAGCCGTTGCTCCACACGATTCCGCCTTTATGCTCGTCCGCCAGCCGGTTCCAAGACTCTTCGTTGCCGTGAATCGGCTCGCCCATCTCAATGGAATTGCCGTTAAAGCCGGTAATCGAAATGGATTTGATATAGTTTTTGGACATGAGCTGAAACGTCAGGAATCCTTCGAGATTCTGCTTCAACTGCTCCGCCCTCCCGCTCTCTGGCGGTGGATCAAGGCGCAGGTATTGGCGCATGTCATTGCTCAATATCAAATAATCGGCGATATCCTCGATCATGGCCGTTTGTTCTTCCAGCTGGTTCGTTACGATCTCCAGGCTGCGCTGGCTTGATTGGATAAATTGGCCGCGCAGCACTTCGTTCAGCTTGTCTTGGGCCAGGACGCCGACCCCCAGCGTAGGCAGAATGACAAAAAAGAGGAAAATGACCAGAGCCTTCTGTTTCAGACCATAATTCCCGATCCAGCCCAAACTGCTGCGCATGTCCATTCCCTCTTTCGATGTCTTCATGATGTTGAGCTGAAACCGGATTAACCTTTGACTGCGCCTGCCGTCATGCCGTTAACGAGCTGCTTTTGCAGGAGCAGGTAAAAAATAATGATCGGTATAAGCGCGATCGTCAACGCAGCCATTTGCAGCGTAAGGCTGGCCGTCTCAATGCCGACAAAGTTGGCGAGCCCAAGCGGCAATGTTTTCAGCGACGATGAACTGATCAAGACGAGTGCGAACAAGTACTCGTTCCAATTATAGATAAAGTTCAAGATCACGACGGTTGAAATCGCCGGACGCGTGATCGGTAATATGATCGACCAGAATATCTTGAATACGCCCGCGCCGTCCATGACGCCCGACTCCTCCAAATCCTTCGGAAACCCTCTCATGAAACCCTCCAGGATAAAGATCGTCAAGGACAAATGGAACGCCGTGTATGGAAGAATCAGCGATAAGTGGGTATCCAGCAAATGCAGATTCCGCATGATCAAGAAAATCGGAATCAAGGTCGCATGAATCGGAACGACCATGCCCAGCAGAAATATCGCGTAAGTTGCACCGCGCAGCTTAAAATTGAACCTTGCCAAGAAGTATGCCGCAAGCGATCCTAGAAGGACCGTCACGACCAACGATACGATCGTTACGATGATGCTGTTAAGGAAGTAGGTATCCATATTCGCCACTTCCCATGCCTTCGCGTAATTGGAGAACTGCAGCTCGGTCGGTATGGAGAACGGGTTCGCCGCATATTCCTGCTCGGTTTTGAACGAATCTACGATCATCCAAAAGAAAGGGATTATATTAATAATAGCGAATATCCCCAAAAAAGTGTATGCCGATAAATGGAACCATTTCGTTTGTCTGTACATCTCCTCCCTCTCCCTTCTATTCCTTTTCTCTCGCCAATCGATTTACGATCGTGATGACGATAAGGCTAAACAGCAGAATCAATACGGACACTGCACTGCCGTAGCCGAATCTCATATTCATAAACGAGTTGTTGTACATATAGACGGTCATAACCTCCGTCGCATGTGCCGGTCCGCCGCCCGTCATGATCTGGATCAGATCGAACACGCGGAACGAATTGCTGATGCTGTAGACAACGGACACGAGCAATGTTCCTCGGATCATCGGGATCGTAATCCGCATGATCCGGCTTAGACCAGTCGCGCCGTCCAGGGCAGCCGCCTCATTGACTTCATCGGGGATATTCTGCAGCGCGGCCAATAGAATGATCATATATAAGCCGCAGTTTTGCCATATATAAGCGATGCTGATGGAGATCATGGACCAGAACGGATCCCCCAGCCAATTTTGCTGCCAGCTCTCAAGACCCAGAACGCCGAGCAGGTTATTCAGCATCCCGTATTCCGTGTTGTACACCATGCCCCAGATCAGGGATACCATAACCGATGAAATGACGACCGGCAGGAATCCGATGGTCCGGAAGAAGCTGGAGCCCTTGAGTCCTCGATTCAGCAGCAGGGCCAGCAGCAGGCCAAGCGGAATCTGACCCGCTATCCCGGTAAACATGATAATGATGTTGTTCTTAACGGACAGCCAAAAAATATCATCCTTGAAAATATCTACGAAATTGTCCAGCCCGATAAAACGCATGGGCGTGATTCCGTCCCAGTTCATTAATGAATAATAAACCGATAAGCCGATGGGAAATATGGCAATACATATATAGATAATGAGTGCTGGCGCCAAGCCCAAGAATATAGCCCATTTCGTATGCTTAAGCGTATGCATTGGCTTAACTCCTTTCTTTCTGCCTTTAATAAGAAAAACCCGCTGCCGGGTTTTTCTTTGTGCCATCATGATCTTGACTTAAGGAAGGAAATTCGCAACTTACTTCATGCTGTCGAAAGCTTCCTGAACCTCTTGGGCGAGTTCCTCCGGCGTCCCTCTGCCGATGGTCAGAGCCTGCAATCCGTTCTGCATGACGTCGGTAACTTGCGTCGGAATGACGCTGTCGAACACCGGTGCCGTTCCCTTGTTGGTCAACTCCAGCATCTCCTTGAGATACGGGCTCGCATCTTCAGGAATTTCAACGTTGGCCGGTACGACAACGCCTTTACTGATCAGATCTTTGTACAGGTCCTCATTGACAAAAAACTTAATGAATTCCTCGGCAGCCGCTTTCTTTTCATCGCTCAATCCTTTTTTAATGGAGATGCCGTACTGAACGACGCCCGCGCTTTTCACCGGATCGCCGGATCCGCCAGGGACGCTCGGGAAGAGCGCAATGCCGAATTTGTCACCTTCCTCGTTATTGATGCGGATTCTCCCGTCAACGGTAGAAGAAGAAATATGCATCGCTGCTTTGCCTTGAATGAAATAGTCCTGCCCTTGGACGGAATCCATGTTGTTCGCATCCGTATTGAATGCTCCCAGCTTGGACAGTTCGTCGATGACGGCAATCGCTTTCACGTATTCGGGATCGGTAAATTTGGCTTCCTTGTTCAGAATTTTCTGCAAGAAGTCACTGCCTACGTAACGGTCCCCGATAATCGACAAGAAGGACGATTGAAGCGGCCATTTCTCTTTGTTGCCCAAGGAGATCGGCGTAATGCCGGCTTCCTTCAGCTTTTTCACCGCATCGATGAATTCGTCGTAGGTAGCCGGAAATTGGTCATAACCGACCCCGGCGAACATCTCTTTATTGTAATAAATAATGTCCACGAAGGTTTGTTTGGTCGGCACGGCGAATTGACTGCCGTTCTGGTTAAATCCGGCCAATGCGTCCTCAGGCAAAATATCATTCCAGTTATCCATCAGGTCATCCAGCGGCATCAGCAGATCCCCGGCTACCAGAGGAGCCAGGTCGGCACCAGGCCATACGACGTTGATATCCGACAGGTTGTTGGCGGCAGCCAACGTGCGCAGCTTCGTTTTATACTCCGTTGCCGCTACCCCGTCCTGCTTGATGATAATGTCGGGATGCTGTTTTTCGAATTCGGCGATCCGCTCTTTATACACCTCGTTATCCACGTTCGGCGATGTCCATGGATGCATGATGTTCAAGGTAACCTTTTCCGGTTCGGTAGCGTCTTTCTCTCCGGAGCCGCAAGCGACGGTTGACATGAGCAGCAGCGCAGCTGTTCCGGTGAGCAGCATCGTTCTAAGCTTCTTAGACGTTTTCATTTAATATACCCCTCTCTTTATACATTACATATCATGTTCTTATATTTAACAATATAAGATATATTAATTATACAATCGGGTTAGCGATCCCAATATCCGCTAAAAAAACGATTTCATCTAATTTTTTTAAGTCATTTTGGACAAAACGGGCTTCTTATTCATCATATTTCTCTCAAATGCGTTAATTTTCATTACATTAAATTCACGTTTTTCCATTTTAATGGTATCGCTTACATCTTAGGTTCTACGGAAAGCGTGGCATTGAACTAAGTCATTTGCCACGCCCTGAAGCGTCTTTATTGCGGTTCGTTCAAAATATAATCCACTAAGTCATCCAACGGTACCGTTGCGAGGGCAATTGCCGTATCGGTTACGCCGTAATAGATATAGAGGAGACCGTCCTTGACCACATTGCCTGTCGGGAAAATGACGTTCGGGATCTGATAGCCGAATTTTTCATAATACGTCTCCGGCTCCATAATGAACCGGCGGGTTCTGGCGATGATTTTCTCGGGATTCTCCAGATCCAGCAGCAAAGCCCCCACGCGATACACCGTATCTTGGTCTACGCCGTGGTAGAGCACCAGCCAGCCTTTGTCCGTCCGAACCGGAGGCGTCGAGCCGCCGATTTTTTTAAACTCCCAATCGTTGTTCTCGGCTTTTGCCAACAGCTTCGGCTCGTCCCAATGCACCAAGTCTTCGGAGTAGCTGATCCACATGGCCGCTTTTTCGGTTCCGTATTCCTCCCCTACATATTCTTCCGGTCTGCGAAGCAGCACATACTTGCCGTTGATTTTCTCCGGGAACAGAATGTTGTCGCGATCATTGATATCAAGCGGCGTTGTATCGCACAGGTACTCCCAATGAATGAGATCCTTCGAAGTCAGGATCCCGGACCGCGTCAGCCAATGGCCTTCCTCTTCGCCCCAGCCGTCCGGATATTCGGGAATCGAGCGTTCGGGGATGCCGGCTCCCGTCGGGTAATAGTTCATGGCGCACGGGCGCAAGGCATAGATCAAATAAAAGGTGTCGTCGATCTTGACGATTCGCGGGTCCTGGATGCTGCCATAGGGGAATCCCAGCTGGTCCGGCGTTACCACCGGTTCGTCCAGCACATGGGTGAAATGCACGCCGTCCGTGCTTTCCAGCAAACCTAGGTAGTTCTTGCAGGGAGTCAGGGATCCTGCCGTCCGTTCAATCATATAGAATTTTCCGTTATCGATAATGACGGCCGGATTGAATACCGTCACCTTTCTCCAATCGTAGAGTCCAGGCACTACTATCGGATTTTCCGCATGCCGGGTGATTTTCATGGATAAGCCTCCTCATGATTGCTATGTAAGTGTTATCAAGCTGCTTTCTTTAACTCATTATAAGAGGCTTGGTCCATTCATAATATCCTGTAAACTTTCAATATTATCCGAAATATTGTTATCTGTGATGCTTGGCAGCATAAAAAAACCAACCCGGTATACCGGGTTGGTCTTCGTCATGGAAGGGATTAACTATGCACCAGTGCTTTTAAGCTTAAACCTAGCGTTTCTGAAGTCGTATCTTGAATTTCTTCAAAGAGGGCCGGATTCTTCGAAAGCGACATCCCGTAAGAAGGAATCATTTCCTTGATTTTCGGTTCCCATTCCTTCATCTGCTGCGGGAAGCATTTCTGCAATACCTCAAGCATCACGTGAACGGCCGTCGAAGCCCCGGGCGAAGCACCGAGCAGGGCTGCGACCGAACCATCCGCGGCACTAACCACTTCGGTCCCGAACTGCAGCGTGCCCTTTCCGTTAGCCGTATCCTTAATGACTTGTACGCGTTGGCCCGCCACGACGATTTCCCAATCCTCGCTCTTCGCGTTCGGGATGAACTCGCGCAGCTCTTCCATGCGCTTCTCATTCGATAGCACCACCTGCTGGATCAGGTATCGGGTCAACGCCATTTCTTTAACCCCCGCCGCCAGCATCGTGAAGACGTTATTCGGCTTGACGGAACCGATCAAATCGAAATTCGAACCCGTTTTTAGGAACTTCGGCGAGAAGCCGGCAAACGGACCGAAGAGCAGTGCTTTTTGGTTATCGATGTATCTTGTGTCCAGATGGGGCACCGACATCGGAGGAGCTCCAACCTTGGCTTTTCCGTATACCTTGGCATGATGCTGCGCAACGACTTCTTGATTCTTGCAGACCATGAACAGACCGCTTACCGGGAACCCTCCGATATGCTTGGATTCGGGGATGCCGGTTTTTTGCAGTAAATGCAGGCTGCCGCCTCCGCCGCCGATAAAGACGAACTTGGCCGTATGGAACTCGGTTCTGCCGTTATCGATATCCAACACTTTTACTTTCCACGAGCCATCGGGAGTACGCTTGATATCCTTCACGCTGTGCTTATAGTTGACCTCCACGTCTTTGTTCTTCAGATGCTCAAACAGCATGCGCGTTAAAGCGCCAAAGTTAATGTCCGTCCCGGAATCGATTTTGGTTGCCGCTAACGGTTCGTTCGATGTGCGCCCTTCCATAATAAGCGGAATCCATTCCTTCAGCTGCTCGGGATCCTCGGAATATTCCATTCCTTGAAAGAGAGGATGATTTGACAGCGCTTCAAAACGTTTTTTCAAAAAGGCCACGTCTTTTTCGCCCTGAACCAAGCTCATATGAGGTATAGGCATGATAAAATCCTGCGGATTGCGAATCAGATTGCTGCTTACCAGATAAGACCAGAACTGCCTTGAGACCTGAAACTGCTCGTTGATGTTGATCGCTTTGCTGATGTCTATAGATCCGTCAGGTTTTTCGGATGTATAGTTAAGCTCGCATAGTGCGGAATGGCCGGTCCCCGCATTATTCCATTCATTGGAGCTTTCCTCCCCCGCGCTTGCGAGTTTCTCGAACACTTTGATCTCCCATTCGGGCACCAGCTCCTTCAGTAAGGCTCCCAATGTCGCGCTCATGACGCCGGCACCAATCAAGATTACGTCTGTTTTTTTGTCCATGTTGCTCATTATACCCTTCCTTATCCCATATATTTGAAAAAAGAGTAGGCGTCCCTGCTAATAATGTCGATAAAAAGCAAGGCGTCTTCTGAAAACACACCTTTTCTGTGTCAATAATCACCATATTATAGTCTATTATAAATATTGATAGATTAAAATATCTACTATTATCTAATCATTATAAACGATTTCAAGTTGTTAACAAAGTGAGAAGATCCTCCACAATATCCGACAACTGATAATCCGGCTAACGTCATAACAAAAAAAGCCGCGAGGATCGCGACTTTAAGCGGGTTTCGACATGGTTTTCCCGTGTTGCGGCTATTTCACGTTGCCGAGCAGCAGATTCGTCTGAATCTCCAATTGCTTTTCAAGCGAGATCAGGTCGCCTGCGGAGAACTGGTTGATATCCAGCGTAAAGATGCGGTTGTTTTTGTAAGCCGGAAGGGATTTCCACAGCGCGCTCTCCAATATCTCGTTGGCTCGTTCCCCGCCCCCGTCCGCATCGTAGACGGTCACGAACATGTAATCCGCGGCCATGTCCGGCAGCGATTCCAGCGAAATGTCCAAACCGGCGCCTCCGTTTACGACCTGCCCTTTCACGGCTTCAGGCGGCTGATAGCCGAGACCGGAATAGAGATTACGGGTTCCGCGGCCAAAGCTTTCTCCCACAACCCAGAAGTTTTTCGCCCAAATCTCGTAAACGCCAACGGTTTCTCCTTCCTTGACTACGCCGTTCAGTTTGATTCTGGCCTCAGCGAGCTTCTCCTCGTAATGCCGGATCGCCTCCTCGGCTTCCTCCGATTTCCCGAGAAAGTCGCCGAAGTCCCGCAGCTCAGCATACAAATCTTTGGCTCCCCAAGGAATGACAATCGTCGGCGCGATTTTGGCGAATTGTTCATAATTCTTATCCAAAGGCCGAATAATTAGGTCGGGATCAAGGGACACGATTTTCTCAAGCGCCGCTTGATCATCGCCGATATCCTCGATTCCGTCCGTCAGGTCCTGCAAAAAATATTGATTCAAGCTGGCCGTACCTGCCCCGACCGGCTTAACGCCCAAGGTCAACAAATGGCCCAGGTATTGCGTCGCAACGATTCGCTTCGGTTCCTTCGGAATCTCGATCTCTCCCATAACCGTTTCGAATTTTCGTGTTGCTTCTGTTTGTTGACCCGCTTGGTTCACCACCTTCTCGCTTTGCTGTCCAGAATCCCCGCATGCTCCCAATACGATGACCAAACTTCCGATCAGAGCCAGTTTCCATCCTTTAAGCCACTGCATCCATTAAACCCTCCACCTATTGATAATGATTATCATTATTATATTAATAGGGAGAAGGCTCGTCTATTGCGCTCCGTTTGCGGTTCTATGGACATTTGTAAGAAGTTCGGTTTGGATGCTTAATTGCTGCTCTAACGCTAACGGGTCATTATGCTTAAACAGCTCCAGATCGAGTAAGAACACTTTGCCGTTGCGAACGGCGGGCAGGCTCCTCCATTCCTTGGTGTTCATAACCCGTTTTGCATATGCTGCACCTCCTCCCGCTTCCCACACGTTACGAATATATAATCCGCCGCATGCGCGGCAAGCATATCCGGCGTTAATACCAAGCCGATTCCTTCTCCCAGGACGTAATCAGTCAGCGGCTCCGGCGGCCGAAAGGAAAAGGTCCGGTATAAATTGCGAAGGCCTCTGCCATAGGCGACATTGACCGCCCATAACCGGTCCTGCCAAAACTCCAGTACAACTGCCGTCGCGTTATGAGTACTGATTTTGTCGGCGACTATCGAGGCTGCAGCTTCCTCTTTCGCCCGAAACGCAGTAATCCAATTCTCCGCCTCCCGCTCGCGATTCAGCGCTCTGCCCAACCGGAGCAGCTCGTCTAAGGAGTCTTCCTGCCCCCATGGAAGGTAGATCGTTGGAGCAAGCCGGGACAAAGGCTCGCTGTTGGGTCCGGACGTGACGATCAGATCAGGCTGCACGGAAGCAATCGCATGGTGCGATTTGGCATCTCCGATATCCGCTACATGCTTAAGCATTCCCCTGTAGGGGCGGGCGCGCAGCAGATTCGATGACGTTCCCACGGGCGTAAGTCCGAGCGCCAGCAGGTGGCCCAGATATTGCAGCGCCACAATACGCTTCGGCCGCTGCATATAATCGCGTGGAGAGTGGCCGAAATGCTGCTTGAATTTCCGGCTTAAATACATGCCGTCTTGGTATCCGACCTCCCGTGCAATGCGGTCGAGATTGCGATCGTCGCCGTCAAGCAATGCCTCTCTGGCTTTCTCGAGTCGCAGCCGGGTTAAATACTCCGTGAAACCGGAGCCCGTTGCTTTTTTGAACGATACGGAAAAGTGCTCCGGCGTAAATCCAGCTCTCTTTGCCATGTCGTTACGCGTTAAGGCTATGTGATAATGCTTCTCCATATATTCAACTGCAAGTCTCATACGCTCAAGCCAATCCTCTTCCCGATTCTTATCGTTCGTTGATCGCAGCAGCGCACTCAACAACTGTTTGAATACCGCGTCGATGCAAAGACGAGCTGCAAGTCCTCCGCCTCCTGCTTGATCTTGCATTCGTTGGCTTAGTTCTTGAATCAGGACAAGAGCTTCGTGCGTTGCGGCGAAGGGAAGCTTGCCGGTGTCCATCAGTGAAGACAAATTCTTGATGTATACCCTGTTGCACGCGGTGCTATCCTTGAGATCCCATACTTCATAACGCAATTCGTAAACCTCCAGCGGCACCGGCGAAGACGGCGTCCGTTGAATGTCGACGATCGAACCCGGCGGACAATAACAGACAGCCTTCGCCTTCGTTCGGTGCTTTCCCCCGTTCAAATATAAGTCGCCGGAGCCTTTATGGATCAGGTATAGGGTATGCGTCTCCATGAAACCCCCGACTGGCTCTTCGGCGTGACCTTGCTTTATGTACCGTACTCCCAACAGCGAATATTGCGTTTCTTCCATGCTGGCTCTCCTTCTGACGAACTCCTGTTTTAACCTATTATAATCTCATTGATAATCATTCTCAATAAAATAGTGTGTTCAGCTCTAGCTGAATTCTCTCTTATAACTGATGTGATCTGATGAAATCAGAAAAAATAAAAGCGCCATTTCCTTGTGGACTTGGCGCTTTTATGGATTTAGTGAGGGGCCATTTTGCCTGGCATTTGCGACTGGATCGGAGCCGTGGCGTAGCTGTTCTGCATATACTGCATATCTTGCTGAGGCAGCTGCGGCACTTGATAGTAGCCGTGCTTGTTTTGATACAGCGAAATTTCATACGCCATTTCGATGCAGTTGGGAAGGGAATCCGCTAGGACGCGGCGCACAACCGGATTCGTGGATTCCATCGCTGCATTCGTTTTCATGGTAGCGCCGGATTTCACGGCGTTCAGCATGCTGAGCGCGATGGTTTCATCATTGATCTCGGCAGTGGACTGCATCGGTTTTTTCGGTTGTCCCGGTTTCATGCCGTAGATAAAGTCGTTCCCTTGCTTCATTTTATAGCTTTGCGTCGACTTGGATGGATCTTGTCCTGTTTTGAAGCATTCCAAGGTGATATTATATTCATCCGCCATAAATTGCTTTTGGCGCTGCAAGATATCCCGAAGCTCCGGATCCTGCACATGTCCACTCAGCATGGTATACGTGTTCATCGTATTAATGGCTCCTGCCAGTACCTCGTGTACATCGAACATTTCATGACCGCCATGGTTCAATTGCGGTGGAATCATGCCGGTTTCCATGTTCTGATGATTTTGCTGTTGTTCGAATTGCATTCATGTACCTCCTATGGGTTTTTCGATTTTTATGCAGCTATAAATCCACGGTGGTGGCGCTGCGAACGGATTGCATTTGCAGTCCAGGTTTATTGTTCATTACATGAATCAAAAGTATTCAGGCAGTCGACTTATTTCTGATCCATATCGTCAACAGCAGCATGAACGGCAGGGCAACCTGGAAAACCGGGGTTACATAAGTCACGACAATCATCACGCCTAGCCATATGTCGCCGGACCCAAAGCATATTCTCAGATACGATTACAGTTCTCGGGTTGGGGACTACTTTTATTTAGCCATTATCCATGCTGCCTTCATCGGGAAGCAGTTTATTTAACAAAAATTCCTTACCTCAAATAAAAAATCGACCGTTTCTCCCTATCTGGAAACGGTCGACTCCCAAGATGCTTTTCGGCGTTGCCGATATATGACTTATGCCGAAGGATCGGTCTTCCCTTCGTCTTCAATCGCTACGATTTCACACAAGGTTCGCAGCCCCGTCGTATAACCCAATCGCCCTTGCGAATGATCCCAATAGTAGTAATCCCCGTGCATCCATATCAAATCATACGCTTCGCCCAGAGCTGCATTGCGGACAACGAAAGGTCGAACGTTGTTATAAGTCGAGTTTTCGGTGACTTGATTTATTTCGGCGATCGTCCCGTCATGCGCAATGACGCATTGATGAATTTCGAAAACCTCACCGTATGTACCCTTTACAGGGATTGACATGTACACGATGGAAGGGTTGTTATGATCCAGCGTCATGCCCCCGGAATAGCATAATTCTCTTTGATCATTTTGGTGGAACCATCGTCCGCCATCCGCCAACGGTGTAATCCGCCAATCGGAGCCGGACCACTTAGCGTAACAATAATGGTGGCGATCCTTATCCCTACTGATCCTAACAAACAAGATCACCGGGTATCCCTCTTTATCGACGGCTATATCCCAGTTCCAGTTGCGTATGCCCGGCTGGCGATCGACCAAGTAGGTCGGATCGGTTTCTTTGTTATCCAGCTTCAGCGGCCCGCGGTGCAGATCTGCGAGCTGATGTCCATCAGCGCCATGCAGCGTCAGGGTATTCACGTCCAAATACGAATAGTACAATGAATTCGGAATCATATTGTCCGGATGCGTATAGGTATACGTCATCATAATTTTGTCTTTGCCGTTCGTTTCGTACTTGGCATACGGCCTTTTTCCGGTTTCTTGTTCAGAACACCTGGAATCCACGATCTGTTTCGGTTCCATGTCGCAAGTGACGTCGCCATCCGGATCCGGCAGCGTGTACCTAGCGACGGTCGGGTGCCAATTCATGCCCCGCCACAGCAGATAGAAATAACCGGGCTGATCCGTCATCACGAAGGGAGAAGGATAGGTGGTGTTCCCATATCCCGTGGTAGCGATGATTTTTTCAGGCCCTAAGGTTTCTAGATCGTCAGGACGGGCTGTGACGCGATAATAAAAATATGGGGTTGTCGAGTGCTCGGCATAAAAAATCATCACCCGGCCGTCGGGCAGTGCCATAAACGTCGGATTGTTATGGTCATCCTGCTGGAAACCCGCCCGCACCCGCACTTGCTTGCGTTCGTAGGTCACATGATCATATTGAACCGCCTGGATGCTGCCCTCAACATCGATGTACCCGATGTATGTCTTGTCGCTGCCCGTTGCAGCATTGACATGTCGCAGCGCCCTCGGATCGGCAAACCAGCACCAGGCACCATCACCGGTAAGGGTGGTAGGGATGCGTTCGATGCGTTCAGGTTCAGCATTAAGGTTTATATTGGAATTCGTCATTTGAGACCTCCTCGCTTCCTTGTCGGATCCTTGATTGCTTCATGATTATCCCCTATCGTTTCATGGCAGCGAATGCATCCAGCTGATTCTGCAGCTCCTCCAAGAAGCTCGGGAATCCAGCTTCGCTCATCTGCTGCCTCGCAAATGCAAGATCAGCATCGATACCTTCGGACATGCCGACGGTCAACGGTACGATGTATTGCGATCTGACTGCCTCCATGGCTGCGAGCTCCGCCGTTATCGGTACCGTATCGAAGAGGAATCCCGCCAGCGGGCTCTCTCCGTTCTCTACGGCCCGTTTCGCGCCTTCCGGATGCTAATGCTCAACGATGGCCTGCCATTCTCCCGGTTATTTTTCCAATTGGCTCATGCTGCCGTCATACAATCCCGTCCAGCCCGGCTTATTGTTCTCCGACTTGATGCCCGCGTAGCTGATGTAATCCCCCTCCAGATTGTAGTTCTCCCCTTCCACGCCATACAGCAGGAGATTGTGGTATATACGATCTGTGAAGGCATTCTCGATCAGCTTAAGCGCAATTTCCTTATGCTTGGAGAGCGCGCCGACCGAAATCATCGTTATGTTGTCCGGCGTCATATAAAGCATGTAGTTCGGCACATGGTCGAGATAATAATCAAACCATCCGTACTTGAACCCGGGAAACAATTCCTTGAGCACTCCGATGCAGCCGCTCCTGACTGCGTCGAAATGGTTGTTGAATTCCAGCGGCTTCTTATCCGTTTTCATCCATTCCAGCGTTTCGCCGGTGGCGTTTCCCTGGGCAGCCAGAATCTCGCGGCTTGATAGTAACGATCCATTCCGCTCGCTGGCTCGCGCCCATCGTGATGCCCTTCAATTGTACGACGGGCTGCCCGTTTGGACCGCGAATGATGCCTGGGGTCCCTTCCTCGCGAGGATTCATCGTGGAATCATTTGCAATTATGGTGCAATAACGGAGCATGTGTCCGCAAGGTCACCATAATAAGCTCATTTCGGTTAAATAGCGTATCCTCTGTCCTCGTGATCTCAATATTCGTCCTATATTACCAAAATAACACCAGGGATTTGCGTCGTATGACCATTTCCCTCATTAGGACCACGGCAATCGATCCAGCCTCGTTTAACTTCATGGATTTGCGATAATAGAGGACCCTGGTTCCGCTATTTCTTTGATTTACCTGTTTTCACAGCCATATGCGGACAAGAGATCCGCTATTGCAGGATTTAGCGTGGAATCATTTGCGATTATGGTGTAATAACGGATCCTGGGTCCGCAAGGTCACCATAATGAGCCCATTTCGGCAAAATAGCGAATCCTCTGTCCTCATGGTCTCAATATAAAGCAACTCCAGCTCGAAGCTCAGCCTCTTCTATTTGCAATGCCCATAACGTGCGGATTCCAAGGCCCCTCCCCTGCATTCATAGGTTCCACAGGAATCTTAAAGACAACGCTTTCAATTTATCGAGCAGCCTTCATATTTCCTGTCTTCTTGTCCGTATTTTATATCAATGCGTCTACCTTTAGCTACTATATTAACGGCTTCGACTCCATCATTTTCGCATCATTTTTTCCTTGAACGGTTAGATAAGGATAAAAAGAGCTGCCTTTCAGCAGCTCATCATTGACTCATTTAAGGTTGGCCTTAGTGAACACGATTACTTCCGACAGGCGGCCTCCGCCAGCTCGGTGAGCCACTGCGCCCTCTCCCCTTCGGCTTTGGCGGCTATCTTCTTCAGCTTGTCCGTACCGCCCCAGATCAAATATACGATATGCTCCACCTGGTAATACGGGAGTCCGCGAACTTGATCGAGCACTAGCCTGACGTTTCGATCGTGTTCCATGTCCGATTGCATCTTCAGTTTCATCGAATCGGTGCAGTGCAGCATGCACTTTATCAAGGTTGGAATGGTTTCCGTATGAACACCATGCCGCTCTTTAAAAGCTACCGTGAAATGGTTTTGAACGGATTGGTGTTCGTCATCGACTTTGCCCATGTATTCCCCCACCAACGGGAAATACGTTTGATCCTTCAATCCGAGGCCAAAGACGGCATAACTTCCCGGCATGCAGTTTTTTTCCCCTTCCGTATCCGCATACCATTCAAACGGCTCCATCGCTGCTTTGGCATACTCCTCCATGAAGGGATACAAATCCGGGTATTCCAAGGCGTTGGCGAAGAACCGATGCGTTCCCGACTTAGCCAATCCTTTGATCGGCAGCCACTGCTTGAGCGAAGATTTCAGTTTGATTTGGCAGCTTTTCGGGAATCCCAAACTGAAGAGGCGTGTCAGAAACCGGAGGGCGCGAGCGTAACTCTCCCCCGTTTCCTGCTTAATGGCTATGGAGACCTCGGCAAACACATCGTTGGCCGTGCAGTCCACCATTTCGTCACGCAAACAGACGTCTTCCTTGGCGAAAGTCCCGCTTCCTTCCTTAGTCAATCGTTTGGCCCGTTCGCTCCCCAGCTCCTTAGCGCAATTCAACATAGCCAATCCTGTGCTTCTGCTATAAGAGGGCTCGTATTTCAGAATCAGGATGGCGGCGTAGATCAGCAGTTCGATTGGACCCTGCTCGGTATTTTCCAAATGAATGTCGATTTTTTTCTTGTATTCTCGCTGCCATTGCGTCCCGATATTATCGAAATAACGCGGCAGCCAACGCTGCTCCGCCCAATTCCGTAAAGCCGTAATCAGATTAGATCGATGCTCTGCGAGATGATGGTTCCCTTTGTTCAATTGCTGAACCCGCTCAAAAACGGCAATGATCCATGCGGGATCCGCGTCAGGATACAGCCCCTCGTCCAGGATGTGCCTGGACAGGAAAAACGTCTCCAACGGTTTCGTCGGATAGGTTCCCGCTTCTAGCTTATTGGCAATATAGGTTGCGATTCGTTCCCGTAATTGCTTCTTCTTTGTCTCATCTGCATATGTAAGAATGGAAAGGTTCAGGTCGCCTTCACGCACTCGAAACTTGCCGTTAAACGTAAACTGATAATCGATTAACGAGCTCGGCATCTCGTCCAATTTATGCTGCATATAAGTGGATAGCTCAGGAACGATGTGCTCTCGCACATGTTCTTCGGTCAGCGGCTCACCAGGTGTCCCCCTGTCTATCGGCATCGATAAGTCCAGGTCATGATCCGTCATGCTCACCCTGCCCTTGTCATATTCGAGCAGCGCATAGTCGTGAATCCCGATCTGCAGCGAAGTACGCTTTACAATGTCCTCCGCGTTTTTATCGCTGATATGGGCCATCCATTTGTCAATCTCCAGTTTCATTTCGTTCAAAAGTGTTTCCAGTGTCTGATCCATGTTCCACAATGCTCCTTTATATCATTTCGTATTGTTCCTTATCTACCCTTACAATCTCCATGATCATGACTTAAACCTCCATTAGCGGCCCCTTCATGGATTTGACCCCATACAAATCTTGGAATCTATTGCTTCATCTATGATACTATAAAACCGACTCATTTAAAGATCATTTCTAAGAGCATACATTCGATTCTGGAAATAGGAGGTTGTTCATTGAGCGCAAAACAATGGAGCGCAAGATGGGATACGGAGCAAACCACCGAAGTGAATCAGGCTGTGGCTGCGGTTACAGGCAAACATAATATGCATAAAAAAGCACGGAGATTCCCTTCCTCTCCCTTTGGATTGACAGATGCAGGGCATGAGGATTTCCGAGGTGTCACTTTGAGCGAGAATATCCAGTACCTGGATGTTCAGCATGTTGATTTATCTTTTGCCAAGTTTATGGACGGAACGGGTCTGAACTCATCCAGGTTTACGCATTGCCGCTTTGATGGAATGAAACTTGGCGGTTCGTTTGTGACGCGTCATTTCAACCATTGTTCGTTTCGAAAAACCAATTTAAAAAAAGCCCGGATTGGAGAAAGGTTTGAGGATTGCGATTTTACCGGAGCCAATTTAAGTCACGCCATCGCACGCGACGCGGCCTTCATTCGGTGTAACTTCTCGAATGTTAATTTTAGCGGCGCACATCTGATGTACTGCCTCTTTGAAGAATGCAGTTTCAATGAAGCAATCTTTGATAACGGCTCCTTATCCGGAAGCCGGTTTGTAAGTGAAGCGGAAGCTCTACCGGTTTGGGATAATACAATTATGGAGCATGTCAAGATCAACGGAAAACCCTTTGCTTAATTTTCGACCCTGCGAGCCCAACACCCCATCCACTACCAAAGCCCTCAAGATCCACGGTTAAAAAGCCGCGATTTCGTGGTTCTTTTGCTCGCGCTAAAACATCGTCGCGCTGAATGCTGCGATGAATAAAGCTCTGGTCTAAGCCGTATTTACCCATCAGGTTAAGCTGCTGAACAGCCTATCGATCCACGCCAATTCGCCTTGAACCTGGGAGACCGAATACCGTAGAACCTCGTCCCGGAACAATTCGTCCTCACCTTCATCCAGTCTTCTCTCGATATCTGACAGCAGCTCTTCCAAATCCTTCTTTCTCCTATGTAAAATCCGATTCCGGTCCTCCTTCGAAATACGATCGAACAGGGACACTCTAACCATGAATTCGATTTGATGTTTTGCATCTTTTTCGGTGAATTCGTTAATGAGGTTTGCGATTTGTTCCCTCCCTGCTTCTGTAATTTCATATACATACTGATTCGGTCTGCCTTCCTGCTCATTTCGATGCTTACGAACAAATCCCTCATCCGTAAATTTTCGCAATGTCGGGTATAACATGTTGTGATTGACGTCCATCAAATAACCGAGATCCTTTTGGATTTCTTTTTTTATTTCGTACCCGTGTTTCGGGGATTTATCGATTTGGATCAGAATGAGAAGTTCAAGATACATGATCGTTCAGGCCTTTCGTCGACGGATTTGACAATACCGCTGCATATTTAACAGCACATCTCTAGCGTATATGTTCAATCAAAATCCGACAAGGAAGAATATAAACAGAACTTTGGACATGGGTCATTGGAAACTATGACCAATTAAATCAATATGTTAAATTAACATATGTTATATTACACTAGCATTGGAGGGAATGTAATGAATCATGAGATCATCTCCTTAGAGGAAATCACGCAATTCCGTTCACCGATCGAAGAATTCAATCCTTATGAATGGTACAAACACAAATTGCAGCATGAGCCCATCGTTTATAATCAGGCGACCCAAACCTGGAACGTCTTCCGGTACGATGACGTCAAGAGGGTTCTCAAGGATCATGAATATTTCTCTAGTGTTAGAACGCGGACGATGATCAGCGTTGGCGCCGATAATGACGAAGGCCAGAAAATGAGCAAGATCAACCTGCAATCAGACCCCCCGGAACACCAAAAAAGCCGTGCCTTGATATCGGCGGCTTTCACCCCTCGCAGCTTGAAGCTCTGGGAGCCGCGCATTCAAGAGATTGCAGACCAGCTTCTGCAGGAAATGGGAGACGCCCATGTCATTGACATCGTCCAAAGTTATGCCAGTGCGCTGCCAACGATCGTTATAGCGGATCTGCTCGGAGTTCCTTCCGAAGACCGGTTATTATTCAAGGAATGGGTAAACCATTTGTTCCTTCCCCTGCCCAAAAACCATTCGGAAGATGTACAAGAACTGAAACGTCAAGCTGCCAAGGAATATTACAACTACCTCTATCCTCATATCGTCCAAAAAAGAGCCAATCTCGCGGACGATATCATCTCCGATCTCATTCAAGCCGAGGTGGACGGGGATCGGTTATCGGACGATGAGATCGTCCGAACGACGATGTTCATCCTGGGTGCAGGCATTGAAACGACGACTCATCTGCTAGCTAATACGTTCTATTCGTTCTTATATGACAACAACCAAATTTACGGGGAAATCCAGGCTAACCGCGAGCTCCTTCCCAATGCCATCGAGGAAATGCTCCGCTATCGGTTTAACATTGCAAAAATGGATCGAACCGTCAAACAGGACAATCATGTACTCGGCGTAGATATGAAACAAGGGGATCTCGTCGTCGCATGGATGAGTGCTGCCAATATGGATGAAGAGGTATTTGAGGATCCCTTCACCTTGAACATCCACCGTACCAATAACAAAAAACATTTAACCTTTGGGAATGGCGCTCACTTCTGCCTGGGTGCTCCGCTGGCACGGCTGGAAGCAAATATTGCGATAAGCAGGTTCATGGATTTCTTCCCGCGCATTGAACCCGTTCCTGAATTTAAACTGGAAGATAACCTGAGTCCTTCTGCGGCAGGACAAATGTTGACTCAGCTTCCTATCCGTGTTCATCGGTAAGACTGACCTGTCTCATTTTATTTGGTACATCAAATGGTACATCAAAAAAAGCCCTCCACAGCAAGGGCTTATAATATCGGGAGACCCTGCCTGCTTCTGAAATGACAGGGTCTCTCGCTTAGTAGGAAATCATTCTATTGTTTTTTTACCTCTTGGGTTCATACCAGTAACCGGGCCGCCCGTTGTTTAAACGCATGAGCGCTTCCAGGAAGAAATAATCGCCCCAGATGACAAAATCGTCCGGCGCAATTCCCCCTCTGACAAAATACGAACCATGCCGCAAAAAGCCTTCTTCGTCCGGATTACCCTTCGTAAAATATCCCTGTACCATGGAATCCATGGAACGCCGAACGGCATCAAGGAGAAGTTCCCTGCGGGGATCATCGCTTGACAGCTGGTCGGCGATTTCCAGCATCCCGCAAGCGGCAATCGCAGAAGCAGAGCTGTCTTTAGGCGTAAGTGCCGTTGGCGGAACGTCGAAATCCCAGTAGGCGACTTGATCATCCGGAAGACGGTCGATGAAATAACGCGCCATTCGAATCGCCGTGTCCAAATATTGCGGTTCTTCGAAATAACGGTAGGCCAGCGCGAATCCATATATGCCCCAAGCCTGCCCCCGCGTCCACGTGGAACCATCCTGAAATCCTTGATGGGTACCTCCGCGCACGGCATCCCCCGATTCGGGATCAAAATAAAAGGTATGATAGGATGAGGCATCGCCGCGAACCAGGAACTTCAGGCTTTTGTCAGCATGAATGCGGGCGGCTTCGGCATATGCCGATCTCCCGGTCTGTTCGGTTGCCCAGCACAACAAAGGCAAATTCATCAAGCAGTCGATGATGATCCGGCCGCCGTTTTGGAGGTCATGTTCAGGGCCCCACGCCTGGATAAGCTGAAGCGTGGGCCTCCATCGTCTCATGAGCGCATCAGCCGCCTGAAGAGCCGTGATCTTGGCCGCTTCGTCCCGTTCAACCATCCATTGCGCCAGTGCAGATAAAGAATACAAGAAACCGATATCGTGATGATCCAGATTTTTATGCTCCGCTAATCTTGCTTGAAATGAATGCGTGCATCGGACTGCAGCTTCACGGATATAGGAATCCTGACCGTACTCGCAGCTCAGCCACAGGATTCCCGGCCAAAATCCTTCCGTCCAATCCGTATGATCCACCAGTTGGTATTTGCCGTTTCCGTTTCCGACATGCGGAAACCGATCTTCAAACCGGGCGATATTCGCTTTGGTCGTATGCAAGGTTTGTTCTATGATAGCGTTCCAGTCCATCTTGCCCTCCCGTAACTTATTCATTTGGTGCGGCTCCATCCAAACAGAGCCCGCTCTTCCATTCTCACCGCTATTTCGGCTCGACTTCGTCCAGGGTCATGCGGTATTCCAAATCCTTCATGTACGATCCATCCGCGTGCAGTAAGACCATGCCGAAGTCCATATTCCCGCCGTTTCCATGGACAATCGCGATCAGCCGGTTAAGGCCGCTCTTCAGGACAAGCTCAAGTTCTGGCTCCGGCACAAACTCGCCGTTCAAATAAATGTCGTACGGTGTTTCCGATCGAATTCTCATGCATCCCTTGCGGTACGACTCGGCGCCTTCAGGGACCTGTACGAAACAGCTCAAGAACCATGGCTCGTTCGCGGCATGGGCGATCCGCATCTTTCCGTCCTCGGACCTCCGCTCTTTTTTCTGCATCCAGCCGTATAAGCCTTCTCCCAAATTATTGAGTGAATATTCGGGATCGGTATAATACGTTTTCATGGCTTCGTAATCGACGTATGGCGGGCAAGGCAGCGCCATGACCGCTTCCACTGCCCATGCGCCGTCAGCCTTCTCGCTCTCCAGTAAGCGGTCATCGAAGGCAGACCCCAGATTGGCGAGAAGTCGAGTGTACAATCGCTGCGCTTTGTCACTGTCAAGATCAGTCAGAAGCTGCGAACAGAGAATGGAACCTGCCCCTATCCTCTCTCCAACGAGAAAAGCACCGGGTCGGCGAGCGTTCCTGCGGTTGATTTCAACCAACGCAAGACGGCTGTATTCGGATGTGTAACCATCCACGAAATAGTCCTTCCAGGCAGTTCCCTCGATGCTTACGCACACATCCGCCATGCCCGGCACTTCCAGCTGATCGCTGGCCAGCGGCCGGTTCACGACATCGCGCGGCGAAAGGAACACTTTATCGAAGCCGAACAAATCAACCGGGCTAAAGCCGCGCACGGCGTCGTGGGAGTAATCTGCCGCTAGATGGTAGGCCTCGTGCGGCTCCACGCGTACCGGCCGGCCCAACAAACGGGCAAGCGTGTCCTGCTGACTGCTGTCCGCCGGCAGGACAAGCACATGCCCGCCGGCTTCGGCATAGCGCTTGACGGCCTCGGCAGCGCCAGGCGACCCAAGCAGGCGGGCTTCGGCCACGAGCAGGCCGAAGGATTGCTCGGGGAATTCGCGCTCCGCAGCTTCACCTCTCACCGCTGCGGCATCCAGCACCTTATAACGCAGCCGAAGTCGGTCGAGGAACGCTGCCGCTGTCCCGCCAGGGCTTACCAGCGCTCCTGCCGTCCGCATGGCGGCGGGGACGACAGCTTCCTCGGCCCGCCCTGCATAAGCCAGCAGGTTGCGCAGCAGCAGGCAAGCTTGCGGTACTCGGTCTAGATTGGCCATGATCTCCAGCTGATTGGCCAGAAACATGCCGCTTCCGCTCCGATATTCCAGCAGCGGCGACCAAAGATCCCCCCCGTCGCCGAAATCGCCGGCGCTGCACTCCAGCAGCAAGGTGAAATCGCCATGGACCGGCTTTTCGAACGCGGCGCGTATGATCGGTAACGGCCCTTCTTCGCGCAGCTCCTCGTGCCAGAACATCAGGTCCTCGTCGCCCAAGCCCTTCAGCACCGGATGACGGTAATCCCCGGCATAGGCGCGCAGAAAAGGCCTGCGCGACAGCGTAAGCCGACCGAGCGACAGGCCGGTCTGCTCCAGCAGAAGCAGGCGTCCGCCCCTCGCAACGAAGGCTTTAAGCTCCGCTTCCAGCCTGCCGTCCGAATCCTCCGCATTGCTGCCAATAATCAGCAAATCATCGGACGACAGCAAGGCGATCGCTTCGCGGTTCGCCCGTTGGCAGCCGGGTACTAGCCGGCGGATCCGGATATAATCTTCTTCAGAGCCCCAGTAAGCCGCCGGGCGGCCGACTTCGACAGGATCATGGAGCAAGCTTCCCGGCACAAGCCGGTATTCCTTGCGCAGCTCAAACATCAGACGCTCGCCATGAAACAGCGAGGCCTTCAGCAGCGCCGTCCCTTCCGTATCCACGGGGATGGGAGTCCATGTGATTTCAATGGCCTTGGACTCGGCCGGCTCTTGACGGAACGTGAAGATACGATCCAGCACGATCGTCTCCCCTTGCATGACCTCGCATTCAATACGCACGTCTTGTGCGGACAGCGTGTCGTTGAAGACGTCAAAGCTGCGCGAGATGGGCGCGTCGTCGTAGAAGCAGCCGTTGTATTCGGCCGCGAACATCGTAACCGGCTTCATCGCCTCCGCCATGATGGCGAAAGCCGGATTAGGAAGATACATCGGATGATCCGGGAGCATACCGTTGTTGATCGTCAGCGAATAAGCCGGGATCGTCTTGGGGCTTACGCCGGGCAAGCCCGGTTCCAACGGCGGAGCTGCGACGTCGTTCTCCGGCATCGACCGCATGAAATAATGGGCGAAATTAAACGTGGCTATGCCCGAGACGCCTTGCCGCCGCGCATACTCCACAAATAGGCGTTCCTTGTGCGCCAGTCCGGCCGTGCTTTCGTCCGTACCGCGATAGGCCTGCAGCCCTGCGTACATGCTGGCGTTCTGCGGGCATATGTACCACCATCCGCCGTGTTCGCCGAAGGTCAAAGGTACGGTACGGTCCCATTGAGCAATGGTGCCGTCGATGTTGTAATGACGGCTCTCCACTTCCGTATGCGCTTTGGACAGCAGCCGATTGTCCCCTTCTGCGACGATCGGCCGCGTTGGATCCAGTTCGCGCATTGCCTCCATGAAGCCGGGAATCTGCGACCTGTAGCCGTCCCGGCCGTCAACCCAGCGCATTTCGTTCTGCAAGCTCCACATGATGACCGAAGGATGATTCTTGTCGCGCCGAACGAGCCGCTGAACATGCAACCGACAATGGGCCAAGTATTCGGGATGGTCGGCGAGCATGGATTTGCCCGATCCGTATATGGCCGTTTCGTCGATAATCATCATGCCCTCCTCGTCGGCAATCCGCACATAATCTTCCGGATAGGGTTCGGCATGCAGGCGGATACTGTTGATTCCGACAGACCGGCACATCCGGTACCAATTACGGATATACGTCTCCGTCTGCTGGAGTCCGCCTTGAAAATGCCACGAATCGCCGCGAAGATGGATCGGGATCCCGTTCAGCATAAATTGAGGACCTTCGCACCAAAATTCGCGGAAACCGAATACCTCTTCGCGCCGGTCGAGAACCTGCTCACCTGCTACAAGTTCAAGCACCGCGACATAAAGGAATGGCGTGTCAGGATTCCACAGCTTGGCGTCCTGCCAATCCAGGGTGAAGGAGGCGCGATAAACCGCTCCGCCGCGTTCGTTCTCGCACAACCGAAGCATCCCGGCAGCAGAGAGATCGACCTGTTCAGCGGGCTGCTCCGCCTGGAGGACCGGAACGGCCAGATTGTCTTCGGCTTCCGCTCTCCCTCCTGTCCTTCTATCCACGAGGTGCCTCTCCGTTTCAATTCCACGGCCCTGAGCTTGCTGCGGCTTCGCATCTTGAACCCCGTATCGATGGGTGCCGCTGCCTGACGAATCGGCATCCCTTGCCTCCGAAAGTTCTCCATCCTGTCGCAATACGCCAAGTTCCCGCACGCTCAGCCTCACATGGATCGGCCCAAGAACCGGAGCCGTTTCGGCCGTCCCGGCGATAACCGCAAGCTCCAAGCACTTCTTCCGCACGGACGTGCAAATGGTTACATCCTCCAGTGAAAGAACCGGGTAGCTTTCCAGATAGACATCCTGCCATATCCCTCTGGCGACATTGCCAAACCATGAACCTGTCAATCCCGTCACTTTCTCCATGCCGGACGGCAGCTTCACTCTGTCGAAGCTCCCGCATAGGATATGGAGATGATGCTCGCGGCCCGGCGCTACGCTCGACGTGATATCGAGCCGCAGCGGCAGGTAGCCGTCCTCCCAAACCGCGACTTCCGCCCCGTCGAGAAATAGGACGGCTTTTTGCATAATGCCGTCCAGCCGCAGGACGATCCGCTGACCGGCCATGTGTTCGGGAATCCGGAAGCAGCGGTGCAGAACGCCCGCTTCTGCGGCGTCCCACGCCTTGGGATAGCTGTAGAGATCCATCGGAGCATATCCGTGCTCGTGAATTTCGCCGAACGTTCTGCCGTTTGGCTGCTCGTACGACCGTCTCCAGCTGGAAGGAACTCGGACGGGCTCCGGCTCGTAGACGATCTCATCCGGAAGCTGCCGGCGCTGCGGCTGATCGTACAGCGGCATGAAGTCCCACTCTCCGTTCAGGCACCATCGGTTACGCATGCTTTGTACCCTGCCTTTCGTCGGAGATGCGCACTTCCCGTACAAGCTCCAGCTCCCGCCAGATCTCCTGTCCGCTCGGCGCCTCCTCCCACTTGATAAAATGCGGGTCCATCGCCGCCGCCCAATCATCCGGCCGGAGCGAAGTATTCAGCTTCCCTTTGTAGGGCGCTGGCTCAAGCGTAGCGGGAAGCTCGGAGTAGAAGAAGAGCAGATTCTCATGCAGGCCGATGATCCCGTACTTGTCTCCATCGCCAGGCCGTTCTTCCTGGTACTGGTAATGATAGTACACGTAGCTGGCCGTCTCTTCGGGCTTCAGCCGGGCGATCCTTCCATACGGCACGCTGTCTTTATACCTGCGTTCCCAATGCTTCTCCGAAGCGGGGGCTTGGTAATGAAAAATATCGGTCATGGCCGCCCATGGTCGTTCTAATCCCCCTCCCGGCCAAACGGCCAGCCACGAATTGGCTTCCGGCAGCAGAATTTCCGGAAGGACCTGCTCACCTCGGCATTCATAATAAAGAAACAACCGGCTTCCATCCGCAAACAAACTTAATCGGGGTACGCCCTCCCGCTTCATCGCATCTTCAACCGCTTGAATAAACCGTTCCCCGCGAAACCAGGAACGGATATTTCCCCCGATTTCCTCGGCCCTATATAAACATCGTTGCATGAATGGCATGCAGCACCTCCTGCTGTCAATTTTGATGTTACAGGATGTCTCAATTTCAATAAGCTGAAGCTTTCTTTTGCGATAGTAAAAGGCGGCCCCCCCTGATACCGGGAGGACACGCCGCATATCTTATGGCACCACCGAGAAGCGGATATCGTCAAACAGCATATAATCGAATCCGCTGACATAGAAGCCCACTTTGCCTGAAGGCTGATGATTCGGGTCCGTAGCGGCAAGTCTTGGCTCGTTGTTCACGTAAACCGCGACGTCCCCATTCTTCACGACGACCTTGACCGCATATTCCGTGTCCGGCAATAAGTCGCGAGTCGGCAAAGGGGTCTCGGCGATCTTCTGCCATGCCGAATCGTAGAGGATCCAGGACGAGGTTCCATCCGCCCGGGATCGATAGCCGATCCGGGTCGAACCGCTGCCCGCCTGACGGTCGAAAATATAAAAGGTTCCTTCCTCCGGCATCGACGACGGGGTCTTTAGCTTGAATTCGAGTACATACGATTCAAAGACGCGGTCCAGCAGACCCGTGGCACCGTTCAAAATTTTGTATCGGCGATTGCCGCCGAGATCCGCCTCGATGCTGCGGTTCGGGTCTACCGGCCAGCCGTTGCCGCCCGATTCGAAGTCGGTTTCGTGCATGAGGCCCGAAACGGTCACCGCGATATCCGCCTTGATAAGCGGATTGACGACGGACACGGCGGTAATGATGGTCTGTCCTTCATATACGGCATGGACGACGCCCGTATCGCTTACCTCCGCCACGGATGGATCGGCGGATTGCCAAGTCATGCCGGTATCCGGGGTATTCACGGGATCGAACGTTACCTGCATCTGATGCTGCTCGCCGGCGGCAAGCCGTATTTCGCGCTCGGACGGTATGATGCCGGCCAGCTCCGTGCTCAGCGCCTTGAACCGGATGTCGTCAAACAGCATATGGCTGACGTTGTTGACATAGAATCCGACCTTGCCTGCCGCATTATGGCCCGGATCGGCAGCCTTGAGACGGAATTGGCGGTCCACGTATACGCTGACATCGCCGCCTTTGACCAGCACCTTGATCTCGTATTCCGTGTTTGGCTGCAGGTCGTGGCCGGGAGCTTCTCTTCGCGCAGCACGGTCCAGGCTGCGTTATACAGCAGCCAGGAGGAGGATCCATCCGGACGTGTTTTGTAACCGACGCGGGTCGAGCCGCTGCCCGCCTGGCGATCGAACACGTACAGCGTTGCGTTTTCACCGATCGACTCGGGCGTCTTCAGCTTGAAGCTCAGCTCATATTCGGCGAAGGATTTCTCGCTGAGTGCGGTAGCCCCGTTCAGTATCTTATACCAGCGGTTGTCGCCTTCTTTGACGATGCTGCGGTTCGCATCCTGCGGCCAGCCGTTCGCCCCCGACTCGAAATTGGTGAAATCCATGACGCCGTCTCCGGCTTCGACCGTGACGCCCACCGCCGCCGTGAGCTGCGGATTCTCCGCCGACGCCACGGTGACGACCGTTTGGCCCACCGCCTGGCCCGTGACGATGCCGTTAGTATCGACCGTGGCGACACCGGGATCGGCCGACGTGAAGACCAGCTTCGGATTATCCGCGTTCCATGGGAGGACCGCCGTGCGCAGCTTCATCGTTTTCCAACGATCTACCGTGATTTGGTTGTCATAGACCACCACGTTTTGCACCGGATAGCTGTCCGGACTGCTCGTGGTACCTGCTCTCCCGTTAATGCCGATCTCGTGAAACGGAATATCCGGGAAGCCGGGGATGGCCTGGAATACTTGCGCATCCGGACGCAGCGACAGATCGCCTCCTGCCAGATTGACGAAACCAGGATCCTCGTTAGTAACCCAGTTATCCGCATATTGGACCAGATTGAATTTGTCGTACGCACCTTCCGCGTTGGTTGTCGAGCTTCGCGGAACTGTCGGATTGTATACGACGTTGCCGTGGAACGTGTTCGTGTCCGGATAATAGCGGTTTTCCGTGAAAAAGTTCGCCAGCTCCGGATATTTGGCCAGATACGGCGTCCCGACGAAGTCGTTGTTGGCCTCGAACAGCGCCTCCCACTTCGGCATGTAATTCAGCGGAACCTGATCGTCCGGCTCGTCGCCGAGAAACAAATCCGCGTAGTCGTACGGAATCTTGCTGTCCACGAATATATTGTTGCGGGTCAGAATATGCGCGCCGCCGTTGTTTTTGATCGCCGAGTTGCCCATTTTATAAAAGATGTTCTCGTCGATCTTCAATCCCATCGTGAAGTTATCGGGATATACCCCTTCCACGCCGGGCTTGGCTTCGCCGATGTTATGGAAGTAATTGCGGCGGATGACGGTGCCCCGCTGCTGCGGCGTTTCGCCCGCGTTCATGTAAATGGCGCCGAGATCCGAGAAGGTTTTGCAAACGTCATAAATGTCGTTGTACTCTACAAGATGATCATTGCCGAAGATCAGCACACCGGGATGAGGAGCATCATGCAGCTCGTTGTGCGACATGCGGTTGCCCACTCCGGACAAGAGGACGCCCGGATTGTAAGCCTTATGATAATAGGCAAAATCATGAATGTGCGAGTTCTCCACGGCGTTGTTGCCCGGCGCGAGCGTTGTCTTGTCGCCTCCGGTGAGCGTGACGGCGGTTCCCCCGATATGGTGGATGTGGGTGTACTCGATCTTGTGGTCTGTTCCGGGAACCCCCGTAAAGTCGTTATAATGGAACCGGCTCTGGGTGTTGACCAACACGCCGCTGTTGGTGAAGTTGCGAATTTCGCTATGGAGGACGCGCATATGGCTTCCGCCCATGAAGACGACCGCCGAATCGCGCCCGTTCTCCAGGATCAGCTCAGAGAAATCGATATGGGATGCTTCCAATGCATTGATCATCGGCGTCTTCAGCATCGTCACTTCAATGGAAGGATTCGCGGTCATAAATTCGGCATTCGGCAGAAAATAGAGCTTTCCGGCCTTGCGGTCGATGTAATACTCGCCGGGCATGTCGATCTCCTCCAGCAGGTTTTGCGCGAAATGGAAATCCGGGTACCAATTTTTGAAAATGCCGCTCATTTCCCCGTACCGGAGCGTGATGCTCTTGGCATCGGTGTCGATGGAAGCGATTTTGTTGTAGGACCATTCCCAGCTGTAGCCGAAAATGCCATCCAGCCAGATGTCGTCCGCCTGTGTCCAGTATTGCGGTCTGTCATACGTATACGTAAAGGTCCCGCCTCTTGTATGGACCTCCCCGTTCGGATCTTTCCGCGTCGGTCCGGGATCGAGGATTTCGTCCATTTGGACGGTTCCCTCGTTCGGCCAGCGTGCCAGCGTCATCCCTTGCCCGCCCACGTACAACTCCATCGGCGGCACCTTGCTCAAATCGTTGGCCAAGAAATAACCGTGCCGGCTCATCTCGCCGTAATCGGTAATACCGAGGGCGGCCAGATCGGCGACCAGCACTTCGTTTCTTGCTTCTTCGCTAATAATGCGGTTCAGCACGGCAGGATCGGCTACCGGAACGAATGCGGATTTCTCCAGCTGCTTAGAACCGGACAAGATAACCGTTTCGCCCGGATAGGCCGTATAGGTTACCGGCTTGCCCGCTTCCCCCGAATCCTGCAAACCCAGCTCAAAGCTGGCTGCGCGCTCGTACCGGCCTTCCCAAAGATAGACCGTGACGCCGCCCCGAGGCAGCCCTTTCTTCGCTTTCAACGCCCGAATGGCGTCACGCGCTTTTTCCAACGTTCGAAACGGTTTGTTGATCGTCCCTTTGTTCGAGTCATTTCCGTCCAAGGCTACGTAAAAAGCCGTCCCGTGCGGATTTCCATAAGCCGACGCCGTCTCGGCGGCCGGCAGAAATGGATACAGCGCAAACAACAGGCTTGCCGCCAGTGCCGCAAGCACAAGCTTCTTCATAAATCGCTCCCCTTCCTCCATCGTGGAATCCGGTCAGCTCTGTCTGCGCCGTGCGCAGTGTCGTCAAAGCCCACCCGGGCAGCAGGTTTCTCCCGTTTCGTCTCCATCCGTCTATAAGCTTACTGGCCGATTATTTCAAGCCCTTATCTTTCAGGAATTGCTCGAACTGACGCGTCACCTCCTCCACGTATTTATCCTCGCCCGCCTCCTTCAGCTTGCCGTAAAGAACGGGCCAGGTCTCCTCGAAATCGAGCGTGCCGGTCACGAGTCCCCGTTTGTACTCGCCCCATACGGCATTCAGGTTCGCGATTTCCGTGCTGACCGGCTCGGAATTGAACTTGAAGGCGCCGACCGGATTGATTTCAGAGCTTTCGTTGATTTTTTTCGTTTCCTCCCATATGTTCTCCGGTTGGCCTTCCTTCAGGTAGGAATTGAAGACGCTGCCGAAGACCCAATCCATGTTCGGACGATACCTGGAATCCGGCATCGCTTTGATATACTCTCCGCTCAGCTTCTCATAATGCACTCCCTCTAAGCCGTTGATCATCAGGTTATAGAGCTCCTTATCGGTGTTGATCAGATTGAGCAGCATCATGGCCCGTTCCGGATTCGGCGAAGTGCGGCTGATCGACTGGTTGGTCGTTGCCGAATAACCGTTGGAGAACCAATCGCTGAGCGGGATGATGATGACATCGTTTCCGCCGTTCTTCGGCTTGACCTCTGCCTCGACCCCAGGCTTCAACGTGACGTCGAACTCGACCGCGATCTGGCCCTTGGATTGGTAGTCGGTCATTTTTTCCGTGGCCGCGTCCTTGTGGATGTACCCGGCTTTATACCATTTGCTGGCCAGGCGGAAATTGTCCAGCTCCTCCTCCGGATAGCGATGGAGCGTATAGGAAGGGTCATCGGTCTTGATGTAGAAATGATCGTCAAGCCCCGGAACGACCCAATATTGATCGTCATGCGCCTGCGGGTTGACAAACGAGCCGCCGAACAGGCCGATCGGAATGATGCCCGGCTCGTTCTGCTTGATTTGCTCAAGGAACGGCTCGATATCCGCTATCGTTTTGATCGTGGATGGATCCAAGCCGTATTTGTCGGCAAACCGCTTCTGCACGATAAAGCCGTATCTCGACCCGTTGATTTGCTGATTCGGGATGCCGTAAATTTCCCCGTCCACCGAGAGGCCATCCCACATTACCTGAGGGACGTCCGTCTTCAGCTGCGGCGCGTACTCATCCAGGAGCCCGTTCAGCGGTTGAATAGCCCCTTTCCGTACAAGCTCTTCCGGTTTCAGCATGTAACCGGTCCAGAGAATGTCGAACTTCTCGCCTGCCGCCAGTACGGTATTCATCTTCTGCACGTAATCCCCGATTGCGACCGGCATCAGCTTGACGGTGGCGTTCAGCTTCTCCTTCACGATTTTGTTGATCTCCTCTTCGACCTTCTTCTGGTCCGGCTGCAGCTGCAGCAGCGGATAATACCAAGTCAGCTCTGCGGGCTCAAGCCCGCTAGCGCCGCTCGCCTCCGGTGTCGATCCTTGCGTGCCGGTCGTTCCGCTGCCCGTATCGCTCTTCCCGCCGCTGCCTCCGCAGCCGGCAAGCGCGGACATGGCGATCATGATGACCGCGAGCAATCCGAATAATCTTTTTTTCATGACATGACCTCCTGAATGTTTATTGGTTGATGTATGTTAACCCTTAAGGGAGCCAACCGTAAGCCCTTTCACGAAGAACCGTTGGAAGAACGGGAAGATGATCAGCATCGGCCCGCCGGCCAGCACCGCGATCGCCATTCTTGCCGAGTTGTTCGGGAAGCTGGATAAATCGATGCCCAGCTGCTGCGAGAATTCCGAATTGGAGGTTATGAACTCGATGCTGCCCAGCGTTCGCACAAGCAGCAGCTGCAGCGGCACCTTGTCGGGATCGTCGATATACAGCATGGCGTTGAACCATTCGTTCCAGTACGTGAACGAGATAAGCAAACCCAGCGTGGCCAAGGCCGGCGTGGAGAGCGGCAATATGATCCGGAAAAAGATGCGCAGCTCCCTTGCCCCGTCGATTTTGGCGGATTCCACGATTTCAAGCGGAATTTTGGACATGAATCCCTTCATGACCATGATGTTGAAGGGCGAGAGCAGAACCGGCAGGATTAGGGCAAGCAAGCTGTCCTTTAAATGCAGGTATTGGGTGATGAGAATATAGGAAGGGACGAGCCCGCCGCTGAACAGCATCGTGAAAAACACGTAAAACGTCGTTACCCTGTTGTAGCGGTAATCCGGTCTCGAGATGACGTATGCGGTCATCGCGGTGAGCAAAAGCCCTGCCAATGCTCCAATGACGGTCACCGTGATCGTGACCCCGTATGCCCGCAGCAAAATGTCGGGTGCGTCGAGAAGATAGCGATAAGCCTCCAAGCTGAACGTTTCTGGAAAAAACTGATAGCCCTTGTCGGTAAGCGACGCTTCGTCCGTCAGCGAGACCGCGACAACGAGCAGAAACGGCAGGACGATGGCCAGCGATAGCAGGATGAACAGCAGATGGATCAACATTTTGGATAGTTCGAACTTCTTCGGCATCGGATATCCTCCTTCTTACCACAGGGAATGCTCTGGATTGATTTTGCGCACGATTCCGTTCGCCGCCAGCACGAGCACGAAACCGACAAGCGACTGATAGAAGCCCGTGGCGGCCGACATGCTGACATTACCGATCTCTCGGAGTGCGCGGTATACGTACGTATCGATAATATCCGTGGATCCGTACAGGAAGCCGGAGTTGTTCGGAATGAAATAATGCAGTCCGAAGTCGCCGCGGAACATGTTGCCGATGGACAAAATCAGCAGAATGATGACCAGCGGAGCCAGCAGCGGGACCGTAATTCTCATGGCCATCTGCCATTTCGTCGCACCATCGATCCGGGCTGCCTCGTAATACTCGCTGTTAATGCCGATAATGCCCGCAAAATAAATAAGCGTGTTGAAGCCGACTGCCTTCCATAAATGAACAAGAATGAGAATGGCCGGCCATGCCTCGGCCGTCTGGTACCAACTGATCGGATCCATGCCGAACATTTGCAAGGTGCGGTTAATGAAACCGTCGGAATGGTTCAGGAAGGCATATGCCACGTATCCGACCAGCACCCAGGATAGAAAGTGGGGCAGAAACAGCGCGGTCTGATAAAATTTGCTCCATTTCGCCCTGAGCTCGTTCATCAGAATGGCCAACAACAGCGCAGCGGCCGTGGTAACTGCAATGTAAGCGGCATTATACAGCACCGTATTGCGCGTGATCCGCCAAGCCGTATCGGTCGAGAACAAATAACGGAAGTTTTCCAGACCTACCCATTCGCTGCCGAATATGCCGAGATCGTAGCGATAATGCTTGAAGGCGATGATCAATCCCACCAATGGAATATAGGCAAAAATCAGCTTGTACAGAATCCCCGGCAGGGATAAGAGAAACAGCTCGCGGTTGTTTCGAAAGTGGCGAAGCTCCCTGCGAAGCGCCGATTTTTTTGGGCGAGTGCCGGCTGGTTCTGAATCCGGGTCGGGCCCGGTTCCCGATCGGTTCGCCGGTTCCGCGCCCATAGAGCCCGATCGTGTAATCTTCTTCAACATAGCGAAAGCCCCTTCCTTTCCTTGTGCACTTCTTGCCTGCGTTCCAGGCTTTGCACGTTTAACGATAGCTCAAACGCGGTACTTTCCGTTACTGTACAATTTCAGGATTGCTGTACAGGCGGACTGTAGGGATTTCGGAATGCTGTACAGCCGGCTGTATAGATCCAAGATTGTTGCACTTGCAAAATTTCAGGGCCTCTGCCGACACTAAGGGGCTACCATTCTCCCATCATCGATGCGATGCCCAAGGTGCAGGAGCAGTGGAGACAGTACTTTTCAGTTAAGCGTTGATCCAACTGGTCGACGGGGGCTCTCAGATTGTATCGAATCTGCCGGTTCGCCCGCATTCGAATGGATATCATTGTCGGAGCACGGCATGGCAAAAACCCGCAAACGGCAACACTCGCCTGCGGGTCTGATGGAACCTGTGCGATTTAAGTACTGCGCTCGATGGCGCACTTCAGGCGGTACTCTTTCGGGGTCGTTCCATACCGGCGCTTGAACAGCCGATAGAAATAGCTTTCATTGCCGAAGCCTACCTTCTCCATGATTTCGGCCACGGTCAATTGCTGCTGCTCCAGATACTGCTGGGCATGGGCAAGCCGAGTCGCGTTGATCTGGTCGACTACCGTCGCACCTTCCTGCGCCTTGAACACTTGCCCCAAATAGACGGAACTCATCTTCAGCATATCGGCGATCTTCTGTACGTTGAGGTCCGGATCGGCATAATGCTTATCGATCATTTCCTTGACGGTATCCGCAAGCAGCCGGTTTTTATCCTCGCGCCCGCTCCTGCGCTGCTCGAACACTTCCCGCACGACGTCCAGGAGCACGCACTCAATCTCGTCCAGCGTCTCTTTTTCGAGAATGCGGCGGTTAATTGCCTGCAGATTGACCGACACCGGGTTCAAGTTGTTATTATTCATTTCACCAAGCGTATGGCTCAGCGTCATGGTCAAATGCAGCAGCGCCGAAAACATGCCGTCAAAGCTAAACTCGGCAAGATGCTCCCTCCAGCTCCGAATCGCTTGCTCCGTCTCGTCCGGATTGCCGCCCTTTAAGCCCTCCGTCAGCCGGCGTTCCAGTTCCTTCGGAATGGTAAGCGATTCGTTTCGCTCGTTCCTTCGGATCATCTCCGGCCGGATCACGGCGCCCTTACCGAATATCATGCGATAGTTGGAATGCCGCAGCGCCAGATTGTAATGTTTCGTAAGCTGGCGATAATCCTCGAAGGTATCGCTTAGCGTTACGGTGAACGTAATCCGATAGAAGCGGAGAATGGTTTGCTGAAGTTCACGGAAGCGTTCGTGCAAGGACTCGAGGTGACCGGAATCGCCCCCGACAACAAAAACGAGATGGCCGCTCTTCATATCCGCCGCTTCGCAGGAGCCGCCATGGCGCAGCAGTTCCTGGCCGATATTCGCGATGGCGAAGGAATAAAGCTCTTCCGCCCGGGGAACCGGCTGCAGGACCTGGCTTTGCAGGTCGTCGAGCTGCACAAGCGCAAGTCGAAGCGGCGAAGGATGCACGATATCGATCCCGTACTGCTCCTTCATCCGCATAAACGCTGCTTCGTCCATGCTGTCGCTTGTGCCGATCAGGCTCCGCAGATGATATAACTTGGCGATATTCCATTGCGTGGCCCGCTCCTGTTCCAATCCTCTGAGCTTGCCGATCATTTCCGTTACGTTCTCCGTGATCAGGGACAGCTCATCCTTTGCTTTGGCGTCTCCACGTCCATCGTAGGGCACCAGCGTAAGCAGGCGTCCTACCGGTTTGTATAGCCGGAGCGAAATCAGTACGGACAGCAGCAAAGCCAGCACGGCCACGGACAAAGTCACGGCCATCTCCGTCCACCGCATCTGGCGGACGCTGCCCAGCACGTCGTCATAGTCTTGAAGGCTGATGATCTGCCAGTCGTTTAAACCTTTGCTTAAATAGGTGACCTTATATTTCTTATCGCCTTGTTGATGGATGAAGGAGTCCGGTGCATGGTTTGCCGAGCCCATCCGTCCGAGTAAATCTCTCTTGATGTCCAGCCCGGGCGGTAGCTTGCGGTCGCCCGCCATCAGTACTTGACCATTGCCGTCCGTAACGAACAGGACGTCGTTTTCCCGTTCGGCGACCCGATTAAGCGCTTTCACATTGTCCAGCATCCACCCCGGCTTCACGGTCAAGATCAGCGCGTTCCGATTGACGGAACCGAGGCTCGGCCCATCATATATGAAAAATGCGAACACGTCGATGCCTTCGTTCTCCCCGTCGAGATCGAGCGGAATGAGCTGCAGCTTCGGCAGGTCCGCACGAGCGTCCATGTAATCTTCCAATGCGCCGTAAAGGACGCGCGTATCCATATCATGGCTCAGCGACGAGAAAAAACGGCCCTGTTTGCCGTTATAAAAAACGGCGGCGTGCAAGTACGGGGAAGCAGCAACCGTGCGGTTCAAACGTTCGATCTTCAGGATGCTCTGCTTATAATCCGCCCCGGATTTCAGTGCGATGAGCTCTTCGTCGTTATACAGCGATACCGCCAAATCCTTCACGATCCCGTTCATGTTCTCGATGTTGTAGTTGATTTGGGTGAGCAGCTTGACGTCGGCCTCATGCTAGAGGCTCAACACTTTGTCACGGGCGGCGGCGTTCAGAAAGAGGGAGGCTATGGCGAGCATGGCGACGACGAGCATAAAGCTCAGGATAATCCGCTGCAAATATTTGCGAGAGCGGAGGGTTTGCAGCAAGTTCATGGGACCACTCTCCTGCAAGTTTAGGTGGCTTTACTATAAGCCGCCGGGATTTTCATTGTCAATCTGCATTTTCGAAATATTACCCTGTACGGGATACGCACTGACCGTATCTCTGGGTATTGTCGTATGATCAGGTCTGCTCAGGTGACCCGCCCCTCGCCATCCCTCTTCTGCCGAAGCATTTGCCGATAAGCACCTGGCGTCATGCCAACCTTGGCGGTAAACAGGCGCGTCATGTAGTTCGAATCGCGGATTCCCACGCGTTCCGCGATCTCGGAAATGCCAAGCACCGTGCCGCCAAGCAGTTTCTTGGCCTCCTCCAGGCGCAGGTGCAGCACGTACTGCAGCGGCGTTTTGCCGATATGCCTCTTCATGCATCTTGCGACATAACTCGCTTGGAAGTGGAGCTTTTCCTCCAGCGCGGCCCGTTCAAACGGCTCCTTCCAATGTTCGTTCAAATAGGCTGCGGCGGCCTGGGCCAGCCGGACGGAAGGCTCCGGCTCGGATGTCCGGACGCAGCCAGCCTGCAGCACGGCAAACAGCTCGGTCAGCAAAAGGTGGAGCTGGAGCGCATTTTCCCCGTTCAGTCTGTTGTGGGTATCGTTCAATCCGCGCAGCATCGGCTCCAAGGTTTGCACCTCGAAGGGCGCAAACTTCGGCAAGTACATGCGCTGCTGCGGAGAAGGCTCAACGTCTTCTACCGTGCCTTTGGACAGCAGGTTCGACCAGGGAATATCTTCCCGACGGATGCGCGCGGCCGGATGACCATGAATGAAATGCACCCAATAAATCTCCGTATGCTCCGAGCAGGCTCGGTGTCCGACATGCGGCAGTCCCGCTTCCAGCACCAGCAGCTTTCCCGCGCCGACCTCATACTCCGTCTGTTCTTCCGTCATATAGAGCGTTCCTTTCGTGACCAGAAGCAGGTCATAAACGCCGAAGGTGCGGGCGAAATGCCTGTCTCCCGGCTTCCATACGGCATGTCCGGCCGTAACGAATTGCGGCAGCGGCGGTATGGCGAATTCTAAGCACAGCACAGCCATCCCCTCCTTTTCGCAAGTTCATTTTGTGCTAATCAAAGTCTATATTATCACTGGTTGCCCGCATGAAAAAGAGGTACATTTGATCACGAGAAACCGCTCTCATATAGCGACTAAGGAGGCTGTTTACGCATGCGTTTTCGTCAGGTTCATCTCGACTTCCATACATCCGAGGCCATTCCCGGCATCGGTAGCCGGTTTTCAATACCCCAGTTTCAGAACATGCTGCGCGCTGGGCATGTCGATTCCATCACCGTGTTTTCTAAATGCCATCACGGCTGGGCTTACCATCCGAGCGAAGCCAATGAAACGCACCCGCATCTCTCATTCGATCTGCTGGGCGAAATGATCTCGGCTGCCCATGAAATCGGCGTCAAGACGCCGGTGTACTTATCCGCGGGGCTGGACGAAAAGCTGGCGCGGCGCCATCCCGAATGGCTGATCCGCGACGCGAAAGACCGTACGCGCTGGGCAGAAGATTTCATGACGCCAGGTTACCATGAATTTTGCTTCAACACGCCTTACCTGGACATCTTGCTGGCGCAAATCCGCGAGGTAGTTTCCAGGTATGATGCGGACGGCATTTTCCTTGACATCGTCGGAATCCGTCAATGCCGGTGCCAGCATTGCGTGGCCGCGCTGCGATCAGCGGGTCATGACCCTCGCGATGAAGCTGCCGTTGCCGCGTTAGGCGAATCCACCTACCTGAACTATGCCCGCCGCGTAAGAGAAACGATCGATGAGATTAAACCCGGTCTGCCGGTATTCCATAACAGCGGCCATCAACGTCGCGGCCGCCGCGACCTTGCTCAAGTCAACAGCCATTTGGAACTCGAATCGCTTCCTACCGGAGGCTGGGGTTACGATCACTTTCCGCTGTCCGCACGCTATGCACAGACGCTAGGCATGGACTATCTCGGCATGACGGGCAAATTCCATACCTCCTGGGGCGAATTCGGCGGTTACAAGCATCCGAACGCACTGCGCTTCGAAACGGCGCTCAGTCTCGCCCATGGCGCCAAGTGCTCGATCGGTGACCAGCTTCATCCTTCGGGTCTTATGGATGAAGCAACCTACGCCTTGATCGGCACAGCCTATGCGGAGGTGGAAGCGAAAGAGCCTTGGTGCAGCGCAACCTCTTCCGTGGCGGACATCGCCGTCCTGTCCCTGGAGGCTGCTTGGGAGGCTTGCCCGGAAGCACGGAAGTCGAATGACCGGAACAACCTGGCGGATGCCGGTGCGGTACGTATCCTGACCGAAGGGCATTACCTTTACGACATCGTGGATGCAAGTGCTGATTTTAGCCTCTACAACGTGCTGATTCTGCCGGACGAGGTACCGATATGGCCCGAATTGGAAGAGGACATCCGTGCATTCACCGCGGGCGGAGGAAAAGTTCTAGCCTCGGGTCGTTCGGGTTTGAATGCAGCAGGCGACGCGTTTGCGCTGGATCTCGGATTGAACTGGCAGGGCCAGAGCCCATACCGTCCGTCTTATTTCCGCCCGGACTTTGTTCCAGGACCTCTCATGCCTGCATCGTACGTAATGTACGGTGAAGGTCAGCTGGTTGAATTGAACGGCGGCCGAACGCTTGGCAGCCGGGAGAACCCGTACTTCAACCGCGATGTGTTCACGTTCTGCTCACATCAGCACACGCCAAGCGACGGAGAAGACGGCGGCCCGGGCATGATCGAGAGCACAAACGGCATCTACATCGCTTGGAATGTGTTCGGCGACTATGCGGACAACGGCCATCTCATTCTGAAGGAGATGGTATTGCATGCGATCGACCGGCTCCTGCCAAAGCCTACTCTACGCTGCGATTTGCCGGCACGGGGCATCGCAACGCTGCAGTATCAGCAGGAAGAAAACCGCTATATCAATCACCTTCTCTATGCTTCTCCTGTCCTGAAGGGGCGCATTGAAGTCATCGAGGACATCGTACCGCTGCGGGATGTTTCCGTCCGCTTGCGCCTCCCTGCGGCGCCTTCGATCCGGCGGGTCTATCTGGCCCCCTCGATGGAAGAGCTTCCTTATACCATTGGGAGTCAGGGGGAGATCAACTATACGGTTCCCAATCTGGATAATCATCAAATGGTTGTGCTGGAACTGGCGTAAACAACATGCTTGCCTTCATGATGAGGGAACAGTTCTTCCATATGATACAAGCAGCCGCAGTCTGGAGACTGCGGCTGTTCGCATCATATCGGTTCATTTGCAGGTCTTTCATGTTGCCTGCTCACCTTTCTTTCGTCATGTGGCGAACGAATGTCAGCTGCTAAGCCGTTCTGAAGCTGGGTGCATTTGCTTAGTAATCGGATTATACATATTCTAGCAGAACGGAATTGCGATGAGAACCAGGTACGTAACAAGGAAAGAAGATAGCGCGAATGGCGTTTACGTTCCTCGATTTATTCTATGACAGCGGAAAGCACGCCTTCCTTTATCAAGGTCCATCGATCCCGCGGATTGGCGATAAAGGACGATGCAATCGCTACAACCATATCTTTATCCGGAATGCAGCAGATGATATTGCCTCCATCGCCTACGGCCGAATATGTATAAATTCCGTCCTCATCCCTCAGCCACCACAAATAACCGTATTGGTTAGCGTTCATCGCCGTTGATTGGTCTATCCAATCTCCCGGTATAATCGGTTGTCCGTCCCATAGGCCGCGGTTCAGGTACAGAAAACCGAAACGCGCCATATCGCGCGGGCTTAACGTAAGGCCCCATCCACCCGTGGTGTTGCCGCCGGGGTCTTTGACCCATCCCCTGACGTCTTTACCGAATAAATGATCAAATCCGAATGATCCCATGTCATGATCCGGGATTTCGGTCATGCCAATCGGTTTAAACAAGTGTTCGTTCGCAAAGGCGCGTGCGCTTTTTCCGGTGGTGCGGGTGATAATGGCTGACAGCAGGTGCACTCCTGCGGTGGAATATTTGAACGCTCCCAGGGTTCCGCCTTCCCCCAGCATATCAAGCGTATATGCTGCCCAATCAGGCTGCATGCACATTTTGTCCAATGGCTCGCGCCAGTCCTCAAAGGGATACGGAGCCGTCATCGTAAGAAGATGGCGAAGCGTAATGTCTTGTATTTGCCGATCAGCGGACTTGTGTTCATATTCGGGGAAGAAATCCAGCACCTTTTGATCCGAATTGTCAATATAACCGGCACCGATGGCAATGCCTATGAGGGCGGATAAAACGCTCTTGGTGACCGATGCCACATGGTGGGTATCCTCCGGGCCGCAACCATGATCGTATTTTTCATATGCGATATATCCGTTTCTCACCACGACCATACCCTTGATGTTGCCGTATTCGGATGGGATCAAAGCATCAAGGTCCGAAAGCTTGCCGGCATCCAAACTCAAGGCTTCAGGGGCAGCGGCTTGCCATGCCTTCGTTGGCCAATACTCTCTCTTCATTAGAGATACCTCGCATTTTTTATTTGAGCATTTTGCATAATTCCGTTTTTGTGTAACAGACAGCAGAAATCAATAGCCCCAGACTACTAAGTGACTCGATTCTAAAAATGGGCAGACCAGCAGAATTTCATCAGTTTCAATTTTTAAGCTGCCGTTTGTTGTTTTCTAGAAACAATGGAAAGAGCGGATACAAGCAGCACGATGGCATTCAAATACTGGTGAGTCGTTACTTTCTGGATGCCCCAGACATGCATGCCATCAGCCGAAAGATAGGTTTTCATTCTGGAGTTGCATCGTTCCACACTTGTACGCTTGTTGTAAAGCTCCTTCCAGCGTTTTGTATCTCGATGAGGGCTGCAGTATCGCCGAAGATCGTCCTTCGCATCCACCTTGACGACCATACCATAGTTGGAAGTCGAGCAAGCCGCCATGCCTAATGGGCAGTCGACTTTGCCCGTGGCATGAGGACAACGGAACTTCAAGTAATCGCCGTCAGCACCCCAGTAAGTCATGGCGAACCCCATCGAGCAACATGGCGTTCCGGTTGCTGTCATCCCGGCAGGAGGTTCTTTCTCTCCTCGGGGGTTCAGAGGGATGATGGCTTGCGCTTTCACGTTTCGAGCGGCTTCGTAAACTTTCATTTGATCGTAGCCCGCATCGAGCATAAAGAATTTCGCGCTCGTTTTGGCAGCTACCTTCGCAATCAGACCAGGTGCCATTTCTCCGTCATTGACATGTGCGGGCGTGACTTCTAGTGCTAGCGGAAGTTCGCTTTTCGTGTCAACAGCTAGGTGGAGTTTGTATCCGAACCAAGTGACTTTGTGGCCGAATGAATCGAACTTTGCGCCCCAGTTGGCATCGCCGGTCTGCTCACTTTTGCGCTTGGGTTGCTTCTTCTCATAAGCATGGATGGCGGCGCTGTCGATCGCAATGTGGCTGCCGTCGATGATGCCCTCTTGCTGACAGAGGTTGACCAGATTCTCGAATAGCTGCTGTGCCAATTTTTTCTTTGTCAGTTCGGCGAAGACCCGGCTTAGCGTAGAAATAGACGGTGCTTTGCGATCTAATGAAAGTCCACACTGATAGCGAAATCGAAGATCTGTTTCCAATCGATGATGCAAGCCAGTAAACGTTTGAATATGCTCAAGCGGCGCAGCCAAAAGTGCACGAAGAATTCCTTCTCTACAGTGCCCGTCAGCGCCACGGGGTGAACGACTTCTCAATTGCTTGGCATAAGGGCGAAGATCCAAGACGCTAAAAAAAATGGGCAATCGATCTTTTGATTGCATTTTTAACAGATCCTCAAAGGAAAATAGACTTTCTTGGAGAATATACAAGTGACTTCACTTCCTCTCGGAGTTTTTGGGTTTGGTCACTTGAAAACTTCTCCAAATTGGGGTGAAGTCCCTTTTTTATGTTTGAAAATCCTTGTGTATCAAGGGCTCAGATTAATGCAAAATGCTCATTTGTTTTTTCGACACGGGAAAATAGACCTCCGTAACCAAGTGCTCGGCAGCCGTGGCTTGATTCGGATCGGTTACATAGATTTCATACGGGGATTGGCGCAATGCGTATCCCTCTTCTTCTATCCATTCCCTGAGCCTGGCATATACCGATGTCAAATCCGAATAGGAACCCTTCCAAACAGACTTGGCACATCGTCCTCCCTCCAGGTCCCTCGTTCCAATAACCCTCTCCTTGACCGGGAGGGCAAACTCGGTGTCATTGCCTGCGGGATTGTATTCGGAGCTGTGATAAATCGTCATGGGCGTACCAACCAATGTAAGCTTCTCCTTGGCAATCTGTTCATATAACCCGCTAAAATACCTGCCATAACCCAGAGCATAATCCTCCCTGCTCATCATCCGGCGAATGAAAAGAAGATGCATTGGCGCCCGATCCACAAGCTGCACTTCAATTCGATTCAGGTACGACATCACGTCGATGCCCTTTTCCAGACTCAGGATATCCTGGTCCATTCGGTTCAGGGCATGATGATACATATCTAATTTGTGCTGGACTTCCCGACGCTTGCGGTGAAGGGCCGTGTAAAGCTTCTCATCCGAGTGACCCGGTTCCCCCGCTAAGATTTCTTTGATTTCGTCCAGTGAAAAATGGTAAGACTTCAACCGGTTAATATAGAGCATTCTCTTTAGCTGACCGATGGAATAATACCTATACCCGTTTTCCGGATTGATCTGATCCGGATGAATTAATCCGATTTCATCGTAATACCGAAGCGTCTTCGTCGATACTTCGCATAGTTTGGAGAATTCCCCGATCGGCAGCAAGGATCCACCTCTTTCCGTATATAGACTCTTGGTTCAAGATCACTTTACACCTTGTCCTTAGGGCAAAGTCCACTGCTAATTTGTAAAATGGAATCCCTGATCTTCCTCGCCTCCGTACTACACCTGAGGAAGATCTTCCGGCAGTTCCCCGGTGTTCAGCCACTTCCCCGTTACGCGGTTGAATAATGCCGAATCGGCAAGCGGTATGCCGTGCCCGATACCGGGAAACACGATCCCCTCCGCAAGGTTGGATAGCTGCACGAGGTCCCTGGCTGATTTTTTAACGCTGGCTCTTTCCTTCTCCCCGACCGTGACCAATACCTTCGTCGAAGATTCTTTGATGCTTGGAGAGATTGCATAGGACATGTTTTCCTTGAGCACCGAAACCAGCAGCTCCGAGGGCATATGCAGGGATTCCGAATAATACTGTTCAAAATCATCCCGATTCACGTACAGCGTGCTTGCCTGCCATCTGGAGAACCATCGGTATTTGGTCAGCGGAAAGGTCATTCGTACAGAAGGTTCGATCAGCTTCAGCGCAGCCGGCATCGGCCTAAGCAAAGCGCTGTTTACGATTGCGTAATCGATGAGTTGAGGTCGTTGGCACATCATTTCCACGAGAATCTGCGCCCCCAAGGAAAAACCGAATACAATAATTTCCCTTCCGTCCGCCTTATTAGAGATGACCTCATTGATCTGGGCTGCAGTGCGTTTTATAGAAAAGGGCCCGTTGGCGGAGCTGCCGCCGTGTCCGGGTAAATCGGGAACCAGGCAGTAATCGTCTTTAAAAAAGGGAAGCTGCTTGTTCCACATCCAGCCGCTTACCCCGCCCCCATGCAAAAATACGATCATCCTTGACGCATGAATGTTTCCGCTCTCCTTCATGAATAAGTTCATTGTATCATCCCCAATATATAACATTTACTATTAATACAATTATAGTATATTAATCCGAAGATTTAACAGACTTTTTAGAATTTTATTATACTTTTAAAAGATTTTTGGTATAAATTATGCATTGCACGGCTTGCCAATACAATTCCCTGGACCAAAGTCGAGTCTGGTTTCCTGCCGCGGATCCAGTTCAAACTCCTTCTTGGGACTGTTCTTCCTCCTCCCTGCATGGTCTACCATTAAGTGGAAATCCAATGCATATGTGATAAGGAGAGGAACACATGAAGCCGAAGAGACAAAGCAAGTCAAGAACCATTCGTGTATTGGCAGCCTCCGTGCTGTCCGCCAGTCTGCTGGCTTTCCCCGTCGATATTCATGCGGCAGCGGCCAAATCCGCAGAAGTCGCAGTCGAATCCCGGCATGCGGGGGCACCGGTACTAAGCTCCAACGAAGTCAAGGCTTTCGCTGACGCTTATTTTGCCGATCCCCAGGTTTCGGACATGCTGGCAGGCGCACTAGTAGTGGTCGTACAAGACGACAAGGTGCTGTTGAATACGGGCTACGGTTACGCCGATCTTGAATCCAAGAAGAAGATTGATCCGGATCGTACATTGTTCCGCATGGCATCGATATCGAAATCGGTTACCGCAACGGCGGTCATGCAGCTGGTCGAGAACGGGAAAATCGACCTGAAGCAAAACATAACCGAATACATGCCGGATGTGAAGATCCCTAACCATACCGGCGCCCCCGTCACCGTTGAGCATTTGCTGACGCATACGACGGGCTTCGATTTTACGGACAGCTACTCGGTTCCTCCTCACATCATTCAGAAGGGCGAGATTCCGCTCGCCGATTTTATCCGGGTGAATGCTCCGGCTGTGGTTCGTACGCCTGGTGAAGTTTACCGGTATGACAATCTGGCATCCTCCATGCAGGGATATATTGTCCAGAGCGTATCCGGAGAGCCGTTTGAGAACTATATCAAAAAGCAAATATTCGACCCGCTGAACATGAAGCATGCCGCATTTCGAATGAATGACGATATCATCGCGAATCTTGCCACGGGGTACAATGTCGATCAACAACCGATAAAGCCTTACGAGAACGTGCCTACCATCGCACCTGAAGGCGGCATGTTCGCCAGCGGTACCGATATGGCCAATTTCATTACTGCCCATCTGAACGAGGGCCGATTCGGATCGGCTCGCATCCTGAAGGAGGAAACGACGCGATTGATGCACAAGACGCATTATGATGCCGCTGGCATTCCGTTGACGTCTTACGGCTTCGAGTCGTTCATGCACAACAGCCATAACGGCCAAACGGTGATTGGCAAAGGCGGCGATTTGGAGGGCTACCATTCCTGGCTTTGGCTGCTTCCCGACCAGAATGTCGGTGGTCTGATCGTTGTTAACAGCGACAAGAGCGCTTCGATCCGCAGCGAATTTTTCGTCGCGTTCATGGATCATTTCTATCCGAAAAAGCAGGGCTCAGAGAATTCATTCCCACTCCATCAGGAGCAGCTGCAGAAATTCGAGGGCCTATACAGAAGCCTGAGGACTCCGATTATCGCCACCCAGGTGACTGCCGGACAAGGCGAGCTGCTGGTTAACGATGCCATGGGCGAGCATAAACTCAAACCGGTCGGACCGCTGCGGTTTGTGGATGAGAACGGTGTACCCGCCGCGTTTAAGGAAGATGATAACGGTGATGTTGCGTACATGTATTACACGGCCATCGACAGTATGTCCGAGAAGCTCCCGAATCCTGCTCCTTACAACGACGTCCCTGAAGAAAATCCTTATGCCAAGGACATTTACTTCGCTCAGTCTCTCCAGGCTTTCGGGGATAAAGGACAATCCAGCTTCCGGCCGGATGAACCGATTACCCGGGCCGAGTTTGTCAGCGTCATCAGCAGGCTGGCCGGCATGAAGCCTAGCGAAAGCGTAAGCATATTCAAAGATATGCAAGGGCACCCGCTTGCTGGTTATGTGCAGAATGCTGCGGATATGGGCGCCGTGATCGGCAAGACGAACCAGAATTTCGAACCCGATCAGCCGATCACGCGCCAAGAGGCTGCAGTTATCATATGGCGGACTGCACATCATGCGCTTGGCGCGAAGGCCGTCCCGTCCAAACTCCGTACGAAACCGGCCGCGTGGGCGGATGAAGCGGTGCAGTTTATGGTCGGAACCGGCATACATGGTCCCGAAGTGACCAAGGATGCAAACGGTGCGGCCGATTACCGGCCAACGGACAATCTTCTGCGGAAGGAAGCGGCGGCCATCTACGCGAAACTGATTCAGCAGGCTTTTGGTTTTTAATTTGGTCCGCTGCTTACTAGTGGAAGCTTGGCACTCATAGCTTAATATGAATAAGAACAGCTGACGGTTTCGAATCGTCAGCTGTTCTAGTACGAATCATAATCAGGTGATGGTGATTAGCCCCCCGTTCCTATCTAGAAAAATGCATATAATCCTTCTTCAAAGTACTTGTACTCCGACTCGCTAATCCTTCCTCTCCCATATCCTTCAAAGAAAACGTCGATTTCCGATTCGGTTTCAATCGCGTTCGGTTTAGGGCGTATCGCCAAAGACACATCATACCTTGGATCACCAAGCGCTCCACCGCTCCAATCTATGATGCCCGTAATGTTTCCGTCGCGAACCAAAACATTATCAATCGTGAAATCACCATGTATTAAGGTGTTTGTTAAGCGCCCACGATTGATTGTTTTCTTTATCTTCCACGAACCTGTAAACCGAAGGGACCAGCAACGATGTCTTTTGCAGAGAATGCAGAACGCGGATTTCTTGTGCCAGCCACGAGCTGTACTGCTCTCCCTTCGTTCGCTTTAGAATAAATCGCTCCTGCTCGTTTTCCAGTATTCCTACATCCGATGTATGACCCTGTCTTGGAAATTCCAGCTTGGATACCGTACCTACTTCATCTATAATCGACTCGGGTATTTCATGCAATTGAATCGGAAGCATATCATTTCACCTCACCTACAAATTGGAAGCAAATAATCTTCCTCATTATACACACTGCATTCGCCTTCAATCGATAAATTTTCACCTTGGCTTTTGCACCTTGTTGACTTCATGCACAACAAAAAAGACATCCCCGTTAGGATGTCTTCTCGTCTCTTTTATTCACAGAATTATTCCAGCTTGAAGTTTCCGGAGCCCGTGCGAACCTTCAACAGCACGTCGCCGCTGCCAAGCGTTCCCTTCAGTCTTCCTTTGTCTTCGTCCTTCACCTCGTAACGCATTCCATCCAACCGAATATTTCCCTCACCGGAACTTCCCTGGTAATCGACTTCCAACGAAGTAGGTTCTTGAGCCAGATCAATGCTCACGTTGCCGCTGCCGGTTCGCAGATCGGCATCATGGACCAATCGTTCCGCATCCACGCGGATATTGCCGGATCCCGTCTTGCCTTGCAAAGCCGCTTCTCCATCACTCAGCTCAACGTTGCCGCTGCCGTTTTGAAAGCTCAGCTGTTCGGCACGATAGCCGTCTGCCGAGATTTCACCGGACCCCGATTGTAGCGCCACCGATTCTGCTTCAATCTCCTCAACTTCGATATTGCCGCTGCCGGTATGCATAGCCAGCTCCCCGGCATTCACCTGCTGGACATTGACATTGCCGCTGCCTGCCTTGACGGTAACCTCGTCTCCCAGTATGCTCTCTATTTCGATATTACCGCTCCCGCTTTCGATCTTGGCCGTTTCCCAGTTCTTTTCCGGTAACTCCACTGTTAACTGTAGATCCATAATGCTTATACCCAGATTAATGCCATGATCTTCTTCGACGCCAACCGTCATCGAATCGCCGTTCGGCTCAACCTTCAATTTTACTTGGTCCGCATATTTCGAACTTACCTTTCCATTCAGCCGGGCTGTGATTTGATTCGTTGCTCCTGGGACGACATATATGTCGATGCTTCCGGTATTCACCGTCAAATCCCGGTAGATATCCGCATCAAGCGTTTGCTCTTCATTTATCTTCTTGGTGTCAAAGGAAAAGCCGAATTGAATATCCGAAAAAATGTTCCTTGGGTTCATCGTAAAGATCAACAGCAGCACACCGACTGCCACGATCAAATATCCTGTTCTCTTCTTCATAACGTGTTCCTCATTCCTTCCGTATCATCCCTTTATGAGTTCTCTGGTTTGTTTTTCCAATATCTGAAGTCCTGTTCAGTATACCATCCCTTCGGGAAATGAGCATTGGCCCCGCGAATGAGATTGGAACCCCGACTTAAGTCTAGTAATGCTGAGATACCTCACAACCTATGGGAGAACAAATCGTTACAACTTCAATCCTGGCAAGGGAAGCCAGCTCGCCGGAAATAAACCTCAGACTATGCTTGAAAACAAAAAAAGCCGCCAATTCCGCGACTTTTCTTTAATAAAAATCCATCCTTACCTATCCCAATGCCACATCAAGAATCATCATCAGCACGAAACCGAACATCAAACTCATCGAAGCCAAATCCTTGTTGCCTTTTTCCTGTGAGCTTGGAATCACCTCTTCGGCTACGACAAAGATCATCGCTCCGGCCGCAAAGCTCAAGGCATAAGGCAGCATGGGTTCAATGAAGGCTACGGCGACCGCGCCTATCACCGCGGCAATAGGTTCGACCATTCCCGAGAACTGTCCATAGAAAAAGCTTTTTCTCCGCGACATTCCGTCACCGCGGAGCGGCATCGAAACCGCTACGCCCTCCGGGAAGTTCTGAATGCCGATACCTAGGGCCAGCGTCAAAGCTCCCACCAGAGATGCCTCCGTTCCCCCGTTCGCAAGAGCCCCAAATGCGATCCCCACCGCTAATCCTTCCGGAATGTTGTGCAGCGTGATGGCCAGAACCAGCAAGGTGCTTCTTTTCCTCACTCTCGGATTATATCCCTCCGCTCCTCCCATCGGAGAATTGGGGTGAAGATGGGGTAGAATCTTATCGATTCCCCATATGAATACTCCGCCTAATAAAAATCCGAGCGCAGCCGGAAACCAGTTCCCGATCGGATTGCCTTCCGACAGTTCGATGGCCGGTGCCAATAATGACCAGTAGCTGGCCGCAATCATGACGCCACCGGCAAACCCCAACATACTATCCAGCAAGCGCTGGTTCAATGTTTTTGTAACAAAAACAAGAGCCGCACCTAACGCCGTCATCCCCCAGGTAAACAAGGTGGCCAGCAATGCTTGGATAATGGGATTGAAATTCATAAAAAAGTCTACCATGCAACAAAGAACTCCTTCGATGAAATTAATATGATACTGATACTATTTCCTAATGCGAGCCTTACATGCATTTGTCGGTGATAATGAAATCGATCTAGAGAATATGTACCCGCACGCGTCCATTCCGATGCATTTCAATGCAAATAATTATATATCATAAATTTCATAAAGTTGATAGATTGTTTTTCCGTGGCACCGGATCGGACCTGCCGTTTCCCCTGAACGCTCACCTTTAGGTAAGTACCTGTAAAAAAAGTGCATACTTACATCAATCCGGCAAGCCCTTTATACTCTAGAACATACATCATATCCAAGGAGGAATCATCTTTTGAAAACTCTCGTTATCGTAACGCATCCGAACATAGAAACATCGATCATCAATAAGCGCTGGGTAGAAGAACTCCGGCAATACCCGGATAAGTATACCGTTCACGAATTGCACAAAGCGTATCCGAACGGAATCATAGACGTGAAAAAAGAGCAGCAGCTCATAGAATCGCATCAAAATTTAGTTTTGCAATTCCCCGTTTATTGGTTTAGCTGCCCGCCGCTCCTTAAAAAATGGCTGGATGATGTTATGACTTATGGTTGGGCTTATGGTTCGAATGGAGGCGATAAACTAAAGAAACGCAAGGTCGCATTAGCCGTATCCGCCGGCATTAAAGAGGAAGATTATCGGGAAGACGGAAGGTACCGCCACACCTTGGGGCAGCTGCTGGCTCCATTGGAGACAACGTTCCTATACTGCGATGCCGATTATCGTTCGTTCTATGCTTTCTACGGGCAGGAGAAGGAACCTGGCGGAAACGCGCCCGACATGGAGCCCTGGCCGCCCCAAAGCACATTGGATATAAGCGCCCGGCAGTATTTGAAGTTCTTAGACAACCTATGATGAGTTGCTGCAACAAAGTAAAAAAAGAAGTATTTCCTGCTGTAGGAAATACTTCTTTAGTTACATCGGCCGTCGTCAAGCTTCACGCTGTACGCCTTCTGAAGCAAGCAAACTGTTCTTCTCTCCCCATTCGCACATCATGTGTAATACAGGTATGAGAGAAAGTCCGCGTTCGGATAAAGTGTATTCCACTTTCGGGGGAACCTGGGGATATTCCGTCCGAACGATAAGATCATCCGTTTCCAGCTCCTTTAACATGATGCTAAGCGTTTTAAAGGATATGGAGCCGATGCTTCGTTTCAGCTCGTTATGCCGCATGATCTTTTTTTCTGACAGCCAGTACAGGATGATCATTTTATACTTGCCGCCGATTAAGGACAATGTATATCCAAAGCCGGTGTCTTGGGGTTTCACGCCGGTCGGTACACAGGTTTCGCTTTCCCGCACAAGCCACACTCTCCTTCCGATCTGTTTCCAAGGCTCGATATCAGGATCATTTTATCACAAATACGATCCTGGAAACTCCGGAGATTCCCTTCCGGCATGAGATTCAACCAGCCCAGACGTCTTTTACATATTGTCCTGTCGATTCCAAACCCGACAGCCAGGCAGCAGCATCTTCAGCTTTCACGCCATGACGCTCCTGATAGGATTGAATCAGCGTTTGTTCCACCTCCGGAGCCATCCGGGAGCCGTCGCCGCAAATGTACATTTGCGCTCCGCCATCAAGCAGCGACAGCAATAACATTCCGTCTTGTTTCATCAAATGCTGAACATAGCATTTCTCCGCTCCGCTTACCCTCGAGAAAGCCGTATGCAACGTGACCAGTCCTTCCTGCTCTGCCCGCTCAAGCTCCTCGCGATACAGGAAGTCCTGCTCCGGATTCCGGCAGCCGAAGTACAGATGCGCGGCGCCCAGCTCTTGACCTGCCTCCCGAAGCGCTTGTCTCGCTTGGATAAATCCCCTGAACGGTGCAACGCCCGTGCCTGGTCCGATCATGATCATAGGCGTCGCTGGATCCTCCGGCAGCGCAAAACCCGACTCGGGAGAGCGTATAAACATCAAGACCTCCGCGCCCGTTTCCAATTCGGCCAAATAGTTCGAAGCAATGCCCCGATATTCTCCCTTGCCGCTCCATGCCCGGTCCCGAACGACGCTAACCGTGATGCTTGCCGTATTCCGGCTAACTTTCGGTGAGCTGGAAATCGAATAATATCTCGGCTTCAATGGCGGCAGAAGCTCAAGAAACCGTTCAAACGGCAGTTCGCAGGCTTCATACCGCTCCAGCAGGTCGAGCATGGTGATCCGTTTGGTCCGAACTTCGGCCTGATAGCTCGCTTCCTCTATCAGTTCTTGGAGCTCTTTGGCATGCGGCGGACATACCGTGCAAGCGGCCATTTCCCGTAACTGCGCCCTTGTAGCCGGTTCCTGCAGTTCCACGCTGCGGGACAACAGATCGTCGAGGCGGACAGGTATGCCGGTCGGCAAATGCGCACCGCTTCTTCCTTCTGCAGACAAAATAAGATGGGCGCCCGCGTTCAGTTTGAATCTTCGAAGTACTCGCTGAACCAGTGTCTTTGGATTGACAGGAAGCACCCCCAGATGATCGCCTTCGCGGTATTCTGTTCCCGGCGGGAGCGAGATTTCGATATGCTGCGTGATCCTTCCGCTGCCCTCATGCTGCAGATTGCGGCTAAATACGATATGCCCCGTCACGGCGCGATAGGTTTCCGTCAACGGAACGGCTGCCGCACCCTGGACGAACTGAACGGACAAGGCGCTGCGTTTCTGTCCATGGACCGCCGTAACCGGCAATCCGAGCGCTTGCATCAAATCCGGCCATAAATGCTCCGTCCACTCATCGACTTCCCGCTCAAAATCGCCGCTTGCATCACTTTCGCCGCGCTGGATCAAACGCTGCCCCCCTTTGAGTGAAAGCTGCTCGTCGATGAGGCGGGGAATGCGCTGATACGTGCTTGCCCAGTTATGGTCTCCGCACCCGAATACCGCGTAACGAACGCCCTCAATTTCGGATTCGTTCGCGTTCTCAAGCCATTCCATGAAAGCCTTGGCATTGGAAGGCGGTTGTCCGTTGTACGATGCAGTAACGATGACTACAACGCCTTCCTTCGGAAGTTTTCCTGCATATTCGTCCAGTGTGCCCACCTGGCTGTCGAACCCTTGGTGCTTCGCAGCATCCGCCACCTCTCTGGCAATTCCCTCAGCCGTGCCCAGATTGGAACCGTACAATGCGAGCAGCGGCGTATGATGGGCAAATGCCGCCGAAGGATCGGACTTGGCATCATCCCGCTTCTTCGATTCGAGCGAAGCAACTTGACCGCCACCCGGTACCAGGAGAGCCGTCCCGCCTTGACGGCTTCGAACCTGAATACGGAACCCTTCCGGCTTCAGAGTGAGTGTTTCCTTCACTTGCAGCTCATAAGGCTGGTTATCGATCAGTTCGAAATATTTGAGAACCAAACCAAGCACCAGGGTTGCTTCCTGCAGCGCAAACTGCTGCCCGATGCAGGCGCGTTGGCCGTTACCAAACGGTTTGTAAGCGTCATGCGGCACCCGGCTCGGATCCTCGAAGCGTTCAGGTCTGAACGTTTCCGCGTCGTCCCCCCACACCCGCGAGTCCCGATGGAGCGCTGGGATCAGGACGGTCACGCTGTCCCCTTTCTTCATGGGATAGGTTCCCCCGATCGCCGTATCTTCCTTCGCATACAAGGAGAAAGCAGGCGCCGTTGGCCATAAGCGCAGCGACTCGTTGAGTACCATGCGGACGTATTTGAGTTCCCTCACCTGGTTATAGGTCGGAACGGGATCTTTCAGTACGCGGTCCACTTCGCTGACTGCCTTAAACAAGGCTTCCGGATTTTTCATCAAATAATAAATGGCAAAGGACAACAAGCCGCTTGTCGTCTCATGTCCGGCGATCAGAAAGGTGATGATCTGGTAACGGATGTTCTCATGATCGAGAGACTCGCCTGTATCGGGATCGACGCCTTCCAGCATATGCGCGAGCAAATCCCCTTCTTCACCGCCGTGCTTTCTGCGATCTTGGATGAGCTCATCCACGAGGGAGAACATGAACTGGATATCATCCTGAAACTGCCGTTTCTTTTTAATCATAAACATGTCCTGGATGCCCAGACGATGAAACTGGTTCATGCCCTCATCCAGCGCCCGCACCATACTATCGATAAATGGATGGTTGTCTTCGCGGTAGAAGCTGTTAAACCGGTAATTAAATCCGCAGAGGCCGATTGTATCCAGCGTCAAGCGCGTCATGTCGGCAGGAACGTCCACGGTTTCGTCCGGATTGAGTCGAGCCCATTTCTGGATCAGCTGCATGGCGATATCGACCATTTTCGTGTGGTAGCCTTGCATCGCGCGCTGGCTGAAGCTGGAGAGCAAAATGTTATGGGCTTTTTTCCAGTTTGGCTCCTGCGTGGCGCTCGTAAACAATCCATCCCCCGCGAATGGGCGGACATTCTGCAGCGGTGCCCAGATTCGTTTATCAAACCGCTTCTCGTCACAAGCATCCTTGACATATTCATGTCCCGAAACGTACAGTTCCTTGCGTCCGCCTGGATATTGAAATTGAAAAATCGGTCCGAGCTCGGAGGCAACTTTCACAAGCGATTGGACCGGTGCGGCGGAATCCAGCAGCGGCAGATTGCCGAGCGGACCGTAGGTTTTAGGCTGAGGCACTTCCTTGGTTTGTGTCATGCGATCTCCCTCCATCATCCCTGTCATCTCTTTGTATTTGCCCATATTCGGGCAGAATAATTCTTGTTACAGAACCAATTGACCAATTTCGTAATACGGTCATTTTCATGTAAAAAAGGAGGATTCGACGCGGCATCGTTTGTTTTCACTTACAATGGCTGCCTGATCCTGCCTTTACCCTATCATGATATGGATATCCGCACATCTGCCGGAGGTCCGTAATATCGTATAGGTCCGCTGTTATTCGTTTATTACTTTTCAACCAGGAAGTGACCCGTTATTACAACTTTTGGACTATGAATCCAGAATATCGTTTGAACCGATATGGCCATAACCCTACATGCTAGCTGACATTCACATTCACAGATTTATGCTGGGTGAATCCTAGCCGTGTTCCTCATTTTACTTGCTTTAGAGATACGATATGATTAATGCCTATTTTTCCTGCTTTCTTTCGAGGAATGGTGGTACGTTTGTATTCCTTAAAACCCATCTTTTCGTAGAGTCTCATCGCTGGTACATTCGTATCGGCTACCTCTTCTATTAAAAACTCACGGTATGGAGCAGCTTCAAGAATATGGCCTATGATCAGCGAGCCTACCCCTTGTCCTCGATATTCCGCGGCCGTTCCCACAAACTCAATCGAACACTTCATCGGAGACGGATTCGCAAGTGGCGTTTCAAATTCCTTTTTCAAAAACATGTGCGCAAGGCTGCCCTTATATAATCCCAAATGCTTCCGCAGCTCTTTTTTGTTGAGTTTCACGGATAAAGAGGTGCCGTCCGAACATGCAGCCATTCCAGCCACTTTGTCGCCGGCAACGGCAACATAAAATTGGTCCAGGTTAAACATGTGCGCAAAGGCTCTGGCGATTTGCTCCTTATCTTTCGAGAAATATCCAAGCCATTGCGAGAACCCATCTGCAAAAATACGGGACATTTGAACTCTTGCACCCATTTCTAATTGATCGGCTTTCCTAACTGTAAACATAGTCACTCTCCCTCCTTGAACAGGAATAATGTGAGTACGCTCGGTGATGGCATAACGAAGTTGTTTTTCAATATCGCTTTCATATCAGCCAGGCCCTGCAATGACGAATAAAACAACACGGCCATTTCATGGGGATCTCCGGAACGGAAATCGCCTGACTCCTGTCCCTTCTTAATAAGTGCGGCGGTAGAACGCAACAGCCGACCATTTACCTCTAAAACCTCAGCTTGTTTCCGATTGGCTCCATCACCGGAGAAAAACAACTGATTCATGAGAATCAGCAAATTGGCAAGCTCTTCCCCTTCTTGCATATCGTGATAAATTTCGTCAACAAACTGCGTCATGAGTTTTTTCGGCGAATCAGCGTCTTCGAAGGTTTGGATGATTTGGGTCAAGCTGTCAAGCGCAAATTCAACAAGTTCATTAAACAAGCTGTCTTTTGTTTTGTAATGCCGGTATAAAAGCCCGATGCTGATACCGGCTGCATCCGCTATGTCCTGCACATTCGTGGAGCCGAACCCTTTTTGAACAAAAAGCCGCATTCCGGCGGATTGTATTTTTTGTCTGGTTGCGTTACGCATTTCTTCGTATTGTTCCTTTGTACGTGGCAATTTGCCCCTCCTTTTTATTGAGTGAGTTTTTACTCATTATAAAATGCTGGTATTGGATAATCAATCCATAAACGATGGAATTAGCAAATTGGCCCCCAAGAGCAGTAAATCAAACCGCATGATTTCAAGATGATAATCGTAACAAGCGGTTGCAGTTTCGCAATATAATAAGTCACAGTTTTTTGTTGCATTAGAAACTTTTCTGTAAATGTTCACAGAATTTTCACTTACGAGGAGCTTTTCCCCATCCCTATAATTACAAAGGTAACTAGAAAGGATGATGAAAGTGCCAACTACAAAGAAAGAAAATTTCTATTTCGGTATGATGATGTGTGTAGGGATGGTCATCATGATGACAACCTACAATCTGATCACGAACGGATTGATCGGAAACATATCGCTTGCAGCCGTACTCACGCAGTTTGTTCTGGGCTTTATGATTGCCTTCCTTCTGGAGCTGTTTGTTGTCGGCCCTGCAGCCAAAAAAATCGTATTTTCCATAACGCGCAACAAATCCAGCAAAATTATCATGATCGTGGCAATGGCCTTTTTTATGGTGATTGGGATGGTGACTTTTATGTCCATGTACGGTCTGGCGTCCTCTTACTTTGCCGACGGCCTGCCTGGTGAATCGCTGCTTGGAAGCTACTTCTCCATTTTCATTAAAAATTTTGTGTTTGCGCTGCCGCTTCAACTTCTCATTATAGGCCCGATCGTGCGGTTCCTGTTTGGCAAGCTGAAAGCCAACCGCATGAACGAATCCCTCACGACCGTCTAGAATGTCGGAGTCTTCGCCATACTCATCAATAAAAGCCGCGATATGATCGCGGCTCTTTTGATATCCAATATTCTTCTGCATGGAGGATATTTCTGTGATCCATTCCTGTCTCTGATCAGCCGAAGCTTCAAACTTGAGCTTCTTCCATGGCTTTACGAACATCATAATCGCGGATGTCGATATCCAGCGGCATGCGGAGCGCCAGCTTTGCCAGCTGATACCCTAGAAATGGGCCCATCGTTAGTCCGGACGCTCCCAGCCCGTTTGCCGTAATCAGCCCTTCCCACTCGGGAACTGGGCCGATGACGGGAAGAAAACCGGGCGTAAACGGACGAAAACCAACTCGCACTTCCTGAAACTTGCTGTCTGCTAAATCAGGCGCCAATGCCAATCCTTTATTCAGGATTTCCTGCATGCCGCCAGGAGTCACCCTCGTATCGTAGTCCTTGATATCATTTTCGTGAGTCGCCCCGATTACGATCCTTCGGTTATCGAAAGCAAGCAAATATTGATCCGAAGGCGGCATGATCACCGGCCAGTCTCCTGTATCTGGATGATCGGACACCTCTACATGCATGATTTGCGCTTTCTGATAGTGAACCCCAAAATGAATGCCTAAAGGCTGCAGCAGTTGTTTTGCCCAGGCGCCGGCACAGACGATGACTTCATCAGTCGAGTAGCGCTTGGATCCGACTTGGGCTCCAGTTACGCGGGTCGCCTGATACTGCAGCTCGGCATTCCCGTTTATTAGCTCGGCTCCGTGCCTTTGCGCTGATCGGATCAACGCATCTCGCAGCGCCCGACCATCGACACGGGCTGCACCGCTGATATGAACGGAATGATAGCCTTCCTGGAGCAAAGGAAACCGTTCACGGGTTTCTTCCTGATTCAGCCGTGTGATCTCGCCGATTTCCGGAGCATCCGCTTTTCTCGTATGCGCCAGCTCCTCCATCTTACTGATTTTGTTCACATCTTCATGAATGCTAAGAGCGCCGACTTGAGCGTAACCCGTGTCTGTCTCGCCCTCGCTGATAAGCTCGTTTATTAATTCAGGATAAAAGCGTGCGCCGGCTTTGGCCAATCGGTACCATGCCTGATTCCGCCTTTGCGACAGCCAGGGACATATAATTCCTGCCGCGGCATCGGTAGCCTGCCCTTGATCTTTACGGTCTATAACGAGGACTTCCGCTCCCATTTTGGCTAACTGATAAGCGGTCGATGCCCCCAGAATTCCAGACCCTATGACGATGACTTTCCTCATGTATGACATTCCCTTCCTCAAAGCACTGTATCCATTATAGCGAATATTGGGAGAAAGTATAACGCGCCGGCCATCTAGCCGATTAGATCAGGCCGCTAATGCATAGTTCAGCAGGGATATTTCTTTCATACAAAAAAGCCGCCAAATAGGCGACTTTACATCCATATGATCAATGGTTGATCTGCTGGAACGGTTCATCTTATTTTTCCATGACAGCAAAATAGTTGTCTTCCACATCCGCAAAATTGAAAACTCTGCCGGAAGGCAAATGTACCACTTCGCCGACCGTGATATTGTGGCTGGTTAAATGACGATGCAGCGCATCGAAATTTTCCGTGAACAACATTAAAGACGGTGTGCCCAAATGTAATTCTGGCGACATTTTGGCTACGAGCTCCTTATCATGCAGAATGATGCTTGTTTCTGCTTCCTTCGTTGGAGCGATTTCAATCCATCTCATTTCACCGTTGTTCTCTTCAGCGATAACTTCAAATCCCAGCATCTCAGTCCAAAACTTCACGGCTTGATCCTGATTGTATACATACACCATAATTTGACCAACTTTGCTAATCATCGATTCTACACTCCCTCGTATAAGTAAATGAAATGTTAAAACCAGCTTGCTTCTATGACTTCCTTGTCTCTTCAGATCATAACATGCCAGATGTATACATATTTCTTTTCAATTGCGAATTAATCTAAAAAAAGCTGCCGCTAATGAGCGGACAGCTTTTTTTGAAATTATGCTTCTTGATTGCCTTCAAGCTCAACGATTTTCGTTGCGACATTTTCGCAAAATGCACGATCATGCTCCACAAACAGAATGGTCGGTGCATATTCCAGCAATAGCTCTTCTATTTGCATACGGGAAATAACGTCAATAAAATTTAGCGGTTCATCCCAAATATGCAAATGAGCCTGCTCACTAAGACTTTTGGCGATCAGGACCTTTTTCTTCTGTCCCCCGCTATAAGTCGAAATATCCTTTTCGAATTGGAGCCTCGAGAAATCGAGCTTCCGCAATATGGATTTAAACAGGCTCTCGTCAATTCCGCTGCTGGTGGCATAATCCGACAAACTGCCCCGAAGATGGGAGGTGTCCTGGGATACGTAGGATATTTTCAGCTGACGATCCCTGCTGAGATGTCCCGTGTACTGCAGATCTTCTCCGCATATTAATTTCAGGATGCTGGATTTTCCTGATCCGTTTTTACCCGAAAGGGCAATTCGCTCCCCTTGTTCGATCGTGAAACTTACGTTCTCACACACCGTCTTGGAGCCATACGAGATGGATACATTCTCCAGCTCGGCCAGCTGCTTTTTGTGATACTCGAGCTGGGAAATCGCAAGACTCTCGGAGCTCTCGATGTTTTTAAGGAGCTTCGATTTTTCTTCAATAGCGGATTGTTGCCGCTGCTCCAGGTTTTTCGAGCGTTTCATCATTTTTGCTGCCTTGTGGCCAATATAGCCTTTATCGACTTTGGAGCCGGAATTTCTGGTGCCGTTTTTCGTTTTTTCTACTTCATGCGACCAATTTCCCGTTCTTTTGGCAGAATCGGTTATTCGTTTAATGTCTTTCCTGAGTTTCTCGTCACTGGCGAGCTCAAATTGATCCTGTCGCTTTTTATTTTCCCACCATGCGGAGAAATTGCCCTTTTGAATCTCGATATTGGTTTTATTGATGGACAGGATGTGGTCGACACAGTCATCCAGGAATGCTCGATCGTGAGATACCAGAATGTACCCGCTTTTTTTGTTGAGATAGTCGCTGACCGATTTTCTCGCATGCATGTCAAGATGATTGGTCGGCTCGTCAATCAACAGGAAGCGGTTCTCTTTGGTAAAGAGCGCCGCCAACATCACTTTGGTTTGTTCTCCGTTCGACAATGATGCGTAAGGCCGGTACATAACATCTTCCGATACCTTCAGCAGGTTAAGCTCGCGCACGATTTGCCAATGAACATACTCCGGATAAATCTCTTCGATTACATCCTGGGTAAGATAATCCTTGTGCTCGACATGGTAAGGAAAATAGTCGAAGCTCACGGCGGACGAAATATTCCCGCTGTATTCATACTTGCCCTGCAGCAGGTTCAAGAACGTGGTTTTCCCTCTGCCGTTTCTTCCGGTAAATCCTAATTTCCAATCGGTATCGATTTGAAAGCTCACATTCTCGAATATAGGATCATAACTGCTTTCATAAGCAAAGGTTAGGTTCGTTACATTAATTAATGACATTTTACTCATTCCTCTATGGCGATATTTCAGAACGAAAAAAGCGCGAATAACACCAGATCCCCGGTGCTATCCACGCTAACGTTAACCTAACTATACCATAAAGAAACCAAGCGATTGATCAAGTCATCGCTAAGCATGCCTGTATATGAATATAGAAGGATAAAGTTCCGGTATCTGATTGTTTATGATGTGAACCTTGTCTAGTGTTCCCCGTTTCGACAGGTTCACATAAACATCTACAACCTCTAATTCAGTCATCGCTTTATCCCTCCTCTGTATAATCACTCATTATAGTCCGAATATAAAAAAATTTAACATGAAAACCTCCCATTGGTCAACCTGCTCGGGAGTCTCGCCATATCTAAATTCTGAACGAAGGCCATGGATCATATCCGACTTTCCGATCTTGCGCAAATAGCGGGTTGCTGTTAGGATAATTCGAGTGGCAGCTAGCTGCCTAATCATATGGATCGAAAAGCAGGTGACCGATTATGAATTTGTTAAAAGAATTTAAAACCTTCGCACTCAAGGGTAATGTGCTGGATTTGGCCATTGGGGTGATCATAGGGGCAGCCTTCGGCAAGATCGTATCCTCGCTCGTGAGCGATATCATTATGCCGGTGATTGGCTTGCTTCTTGGCGGTGTGGATTTATCAGGGCTGAAGGCTACCATCGGGGACGCAACGCTGACTTACGGAGTCTTCCTTCAAACCGTCGTGGACTTCCTGATCGTCTCCTTCTCGATATTCATGTTCATCCGCACGCTCAACCGCTTCAAACGCAAAGAAGAGACCAAAGCCGAAGAACCGCCGGCTCCGTCGAAGGAAGAAGTTTTGTTAGCTGAGATTCGCGATTTGCTGAAACAGCAAAACCAGGCCTCCGAAAAATAAAACAGGATTCCACTAGAACGTGTTTTCAAGATGAAAACACGTTCTTTTTTTTGATCCACTACGGATAACATGGCGATCCCGACCTTATATGATATTGACAGATCCGAATCGCTAGAATTATAATTCATACTAACCCTACTAATATAGTATGTTTTAAATGGCAATTAACCGTCCAACCTTGGGCTGCCCGGAAAAGGAGAGATTCCACATGCCAAATGTTCAAACGTTTAAAGCTACCGCTCAATTGCAAGAAGGGGTAAAAGTCATAACGAAAGCAAGACAATTCGAGCTGGTCATCGATGAGCCTCAAAGTCTCGGCGGTACGGATACCGGAATGAATCCCGTCGAAGCCTTGCTTGCTTCCTTGGGTGCATGCCAATCGATCGTGGCCCGCGTTTATGCGCCGAAATTCGATGTAGTGCTCGAGGATTTCAGGGTAGACGTCGAAGGCGACTTGGATCTGGACGGATTTTTTAACCGCTCCGAGGTGCGCCCCGGATACTCCGACATTCGATATACGTTTTACATCAAGACACCATCGCCCGCCGATAAGGTGGAGTCGTTCGTGGCATTCCTGGAGAGTAAATGCCCTGTGGGCGATACGATTGCTGCGCCGGTGAATCTTAAGCTGAATCGCATCGTCATCGAAAACTGAACTCATGTACATAGAGGGATGCAAGACTTGCACACAGCAGTCCTGCATCCCTCTTTTATCTTATGCTTAAGAACTTGAGTCTATGCTGGGCTCTACTTTCCAAATCTACAATCGCGCCATCTGACCACCTTTGATCTCTAAAGGCTCGCCGTCTACGCTAATCCACACGTTTAAGGCACTGGGGTTATGGATCATTCGGCTATCTGCCGAGAAGCGAAGTTGGTCCAAGGCACTGCAGTATGCATAGATCTCGGCATTCGTGGCATACCAGATATCATTCCGGCCGCCGATCATGTCCCCGAATCGATCCACGAGATCCCAATTCCGGTCGTTCTCGAACTCGTAACTGTGGCCCCACACGTACAGGATGGCCATCCTGGAGAAAATCTGCTGCATATCCACGAACTTCTCCGCGTATTCCACCATTTCTTTATGATGACAAGTCGGATGCCAACGAAGCCAATCATCCGGCTTATGAAACGAGCCATGGCTGTTTACCGTGCGAGCGTATTCCATGCCGACATATCTTAAAAGGCCGACCACTTGTTCACTGTAAGTGCCGAACGGATAACTCATTCCCTTAATGGGGTAATGAACCAAAGCTTCTAACGTTTTCCGGTCCTCTACGACCTGCTCCACCACTTGTTCGGTAGGTATTTGCTCCAGGAAGGGATGATCCACGGTATGCGCGGATACCTCATGCCCCCGGTACAAGGATGCCACCTCCGAAGGGTCGATGTATCCGTCTTTGCCAAGCGTTCCGCTGTTCAAATGAAACGTGCCCCGTATTCCGTACTCATTCAGCTTCTTGACCAATTTTCGATCATGTTCGCGGCCATCATCAAAGCTAAGCGTCAGTGCCTTCTTGGCGCCATTCGGAAAACGGTCATATTGTATGCGCATTCAAGTTCCTCCCATTTAAGATATTGACTCGCATCATATCCTATTAAGTTTCATTATACGATGATTGACACCGGGGATACATCTATTATTTCCTGTTTACGGCATATAGGAAGCGACCATAGCCGATCTCAGCCGCATTTTTCATCAGCTCGATATTAAGCCAGGCCGCCAGCTTATGAAAGGGTTGATCCGTGAAAGGCCACCGGGTTCGTTCCGTCGAAAGAAAAGCATCGTCCGTCAACGCCGCCGCTTCACGTTCCCACCGCAGTCTCAAATCGTTAATCCGCTCTCTGGCCTCTTGAACGCTCCCAGCAGAATGGATATCGTTGCGGGTCATCGTCCCTTTGCCAAACGAATGGTTCAGCACCATCGTCCACCAATAGGTGATATGCCATGTCAGCCAGGATATGCTGGGCGGGCCGATGTCATACTCCTCGGATTCCGGCCATTCCGCGCGCCAGATTCCAGATTCGCGATAAACATGAAGCCCTATCGAGGCAGGCCGCCAAAAAAACTCCTCGTCTTGAAGGCCCGTGAGATGCAGATCAAGCAACTGCCAAGCGATTTGGAACTGGAAATCAAGGGTGTTTCGAAGGATACAAGGCGGGTTAGCCTTATTTTCGTCCTGCATATTACATCCCTCCTCTATCGATTTAACATTAATGTAGACGTTATTAATATTCGTCTATTAATATAGGGATATAATAAGCTATTGTTTATCACCAGTCAATCCATGGGTCTGAACATTAGCAAACAAAAAAGCCGCAAGGATGCGGCTTATCTGGTGCCCATGCCCGATTCGGATAAACGGGTGGCTTTGACGACATAGGATGCCAGTCCGGGGATCATTCGGACGATGCCGGGATAGAAGCGATTGCTTTTGGCAAAAGCCAGATTCTGAATTCTTCTCGCCCTTCGAAGCAGCTGCGCAAAGGTGCGATTGGCGTCGTGCGTGTACTGATTTTGCCATTGAGCGAAGTTGATTTCTCCGTTTAAATATTTGTCGGTCCAGCCGGAGCACAGCAGTGATGAACGCAGGGCAACCGACATTCCGTCTCCGCAAAGCGGCGGAAGCATCAGCATGGCATCGCCGATGTGCGGATATTGCGACCAAGGTTCCGGTTTGTCGGATAAACGAAGCGGGGCAATCGATACCTGGGTGCCCTCAACCGCCTCTCCTTCAGCCAATCGTTCAGTTAACCTATTGTTCGAGCGCGATGCGGCTTTGAGAATTTCGGGTACCGATTTGCCGCTTCCTTGTACCGATTTCAAGGTCAGCAATGCAGCCACGTTGACCTTCCCATTCTCGACCGGCGATATCCCGACATAACCGCCATCGCAAAAATACAACTCCACCCTGGAAGGCACTGTGATGCCGGCAAAGTGCGATTTGACACCGACATATACGGTATCATCGCGATATGTTTCGGCTGAAGCAACACCGCGCGGCTTCTTAGTGCCGTAGGCTCCAATGACGGCTCTTGCCTCATACCGAATCTGCTCGTTCCCTTGCCTCGTTTCGACTTCATATCGATGATCGCCCCGCTTCCGGATCTCGGTCACGGTAGACCCCGTTACAATCTCCGCACCCGCGCTCAAGGCATTCTCATGCAATAGGCGATCCAGCTCGTAACGGCTGATGCCGGTAGCTTTACCCGGTAACGGAGCGGTGATGACGCCGCCATGAGGCATCACGATAGAGGCATGATTCATCGCAGCGGGATTCACCTCTTGGACTTGAAGATGGACACCCAGATATTCCAGCATCTCTCGAGTCTCTGGGGACATGAATTCACCGCAGGTTTTGTGGCGCGGAAAGGATTGGCGATCCAGCAGGATCGTACGATGCCCCTGCTTGGCAAGCTGCAGGGCACAGCTCGTGCCGGCAACTCCCGCGCCGATGACCATCACATCGGCTTGCTTTGACATATGTGAACACCCGCCTTTTTGCTTGCATGAAGAATTTAATCATCGGTTTCGGCAACCGATTATGTCTTCCTATCGTTCGGGATAACAACGGAATAGCGGAACAATGGCTTCCATCGATAGGTCAAAGTGGCGTGATTAAGCTGCTCTTTCAGCTCTCTCCAATCTCTCCCTTTAAACCCCTTGGCAACCGATAACGGCCCATCGTGACGAATATAACGATTGCGTGAGATGAGACGCGTTGTGATCCAGACGGCCGCGTAAGGCACAGGATGCCGATGGATATCGTTAATGACGACGCCATGAACGGAGGTTCGCAGCATATGCGACACGATCTCCATGAGCTGTTGTCCCTGAAAATGGTGGATGAACTGGGATCCGGTCACGATATCAGCCGACGCATCGGGCAGTTCCTTAACGTCCGCGCGGCGTACATGAACCCTCGGTTCATGACGAAACAGCCGTCTCGCCTCTTCGCAAGCTTCTTCCGTCACATCGACTAAGGTAATGCTCAGCTCCACGCCCATTTGATCCGACCATTGCAGCAGCTTCCGGTTCACATCGCCGGAACCCGCGCCAACATCCATGATGCTAAGGGTATACGGACAGCCGATCGATTTCCAGAGCTTCACCACGCCGTCCAAGGTCGGGCCCGGTGCCGCGAATATGCGATTCAACCGCCTTAAATGCCGGAGCGCTTCGCTCAGCTCTTCTCCGCCCATGGTGAAGTCATCCATAAGCTCATCTTCTTGTGCCCGGATCGACAGTGTTCTAAAGAAGGACATGGTCCTGCTCCTTTACCGATGGCGCATAAGCCTTTACATAGGTAAAACGCATAAGCTCCGCCGTTAAGCCAGGTCCGAAAGCCATGGCTACTCCTTCCGTCGAAGCTTCATTACGTTCTTTCATCTTCTGGCGCATCGCGTTCAGCACGAACATAATCGTCACGGAGGAGAGATTGCCTGCCGTTCTTAGAATCTCCCGGCTGTAGTGGGTTTGCTCGTCGGTCAAGCGCATTACTTCCTGCACCGAATCTACGATGCCCCGGCCGCCCGGATGGATCGCCCATAATTCCGGAAGCTTGTCGCCTCCCAGCAGAACACGAAGCTCATCCTCCAGATGAGTACCGAGCAATTTGGGAATACGCGGCGACAGGAAAAGATCAAAGCCCGTATTGCCTACCTCCCACGTCATATCCTCCGTTGAATCCGGGAGCAGGACGGAATATCCCGTGCCGAGCTCCACATAATGCCGATGCTCTGCTTCCGGCTGACCGATGACACAGGACGAGGCACCATCGCCGAAGAATGAGGCCGCAAACAATGCTTCCCTCTCCCGAACCGGCTGGAAGTGAAGCGTGCAAAGCTCGACGCACACGACCAGCACCTGCGAACCCGGCGCCCCGCTCACAACATCCCGCGCCATTTGGATCGCTTTAAGACCAGCGGCACAGCCTTGGAAGATTAACGGCAAGCGATTGACCCGCGGAGAAAGCCCCAGCTTCCGGATCAACAGAACATCCATCCCCGGCTGGTATTGACCCGTGCAGCTGACCGTTATGAGATGCGTAATTCGATCCGGAGACATGCCGGCATCTTTCAATGCCTTCTCGGCAGCTTCCACGCCAAGCGGAAGGGCCTCTCTCTTATATGTATCCATACGCTCTTCGGTTGTCGGAATGACGGACGCGTCATGGGAGTTCAAATATCGGCACTTCTCCAAGGGATCCAGATAGTTGGATTCGCAAGTATAACGAGTTTCGACACCGCAGGATCGAAATACTCTTCGGGCAAAGCGGGCCAGATCGGGTCTGTCCTGCAGCGTGGATGCGATTAATTCTGCGATATCCGACTGAGCTACGGAATGCACCGGCAATGCCGTGCCCATCCCGAGAATCGCGACATCGGATCTACCGTTTGTTTGCTTCATGCTCAAACCTCCTGCAGTCTTGGAATTATACATGATTACCCACCCGGGGGCTTTTTGAATTCGTTTAACTTCTATTTGAGGTTAGGATAACCCGAACATGGCAAATCATATCCAATTCAAACCAAATCACTTGTAAAATCGCATCCGCAAACAAAAAAAAACCACGATCACGTGGTTTTTCAGACTCGACGATCCTTGTCATCAAAGGAAAAGCAATGGCTGTTGATCCTGAACGGATGAACGCAATGGATCTACGGTTATATTACTTGCCGGGTTCAGCTTCGTCATCCTGACTTCCCAGAACTTCCGCATGGGCAAGAAGAACCCATTGGTTGGATTGGTCGTAACCGGATACCTCGGCAACCACACGATATCGAGGGTACATCCATTCGGGAGGGGTACCGGCTTCCAGAGCGGAGGTGTCCGTCAAACCGACCGCATGCGGCTCTAGCAAATGAATCAAAGTGCCTTGCGGAAAAAAGGCCTCGATCCAGCCTTCTACTCGTGCGCCGATAGGAAACATGCGCTGGATCCGCTGCCAGTCCTCCATCCAGACCAAAAGCTGTTTCTGCCAGAGCTCTTCGAATGCAGCTTGACTGATTTCTTCATAATAGGGTTCTTTCGGATCAAGCGGATGCTCCGCCAGCAAAAAATGACGGGAGTCATGCTTTCTGTTCGACGTGATCCAGCTGCCGTCCTCATCATGAACCATCTGCCTGTAAGCCGTTCCGTCGTGATCCACTTCAAAATACCAGGTCCCCATTCCCGGTTCCTGAACATCTTTCAGATATTTCAAAAATCGTCCTCCTATCAGCTGAACAACCGTTCAAGAAATTCGGCCAAGTTCCGTTAGCGGCTCTTGGCCGGCTGGTCGTATGCCATCGATGATCATCCGTGTTTCGGAGTGCCTCTTCCATTCCAAGTTCAGGTTTATGCACCGTAGATTGTTTTTTGATATGGCACCCGGTTTATTTTACCATATCCAGGTGCTTGGGCGCGGCGTCTTTTCTTTACTATATCAAACAAGCCTGATTGCGACTGCAATCAGGCTTCAAGATCTAAACATTATTTCCCCGACATCGTTCTGATAGGCGTACTGAACTGCTGCGCAAACTCATTTAGATAGATGATCCTTCCATCCACTCTCGACTGCTCAGCCGCGAATGCCATAAGGTGGCTTTGAACGGAACGGCTTGCCGATGTAAGTCCTTGATTGTTTCCTCCCGTTTGCACCAATCTCAGAAAATCCTTGATCAGACCCATATCTCCGCCGCCGTGGCCGACATGGCCGCCCCGGTCCGCAAAAGAAATTCGCTCGACCTTCCCGCTGCCAAAGTGAATGATCTCTATTTCGTTCTTCTCCATGGCTCCGCGGATCTCCCCGCGGGTTCCCATCAGCTTGATCGTGCGGCTGACATCTCGCGTAAACGCGCTCATCGTGAAGGCGACCGTCACGCTGTTGGCAAACTCCATATTGACGACCTGATGATCCACCACGTCATTGTCGCAATGGTATACGCATCTGCCGTACGGCCCCTCCAGCAGCGCTTGATATCGGGCATCATAACTCATATCGTCGCTGATCGCCGAGGTCGGCCAATTCGTGTCCTCGGTCAAATAATGATCAGGTGCATAATAGAGGCACTCATCCGAGACCGGACATCCGTCCAAGCAGCGCTTGGGTGCGCCTGCCGGTGCCTGTGCAGCCGTAAAATGGCTCAAGGAGCCGAAGGAGGACACCCGGACGCAATCCGAATCGGCAAGCCAGAGCAGCATATCCAGATCATGGCAGGACTTGGCCAGTATCATTGGGCTGGAATCTTCCGTCCGCCGCCAATTCCCCCGCACAAAGCTGTGCGCCTGATGCCAATAACCCACGTTCTCGTTATGCTGAATCGACATCAATCGGCCGATAGCCTCTCGCTCCAGCAGCTCCTTGATGGTGGAAAAAAACGGCGCGTACCGAAGCACATGACAGATCGAAAATACCAAACCGGCCTGCGAAGCCATCTCACCCATCCGGATGCATTCTTCGGGATCCGGAGACATCGGTTTTTCCAAAAGCACATGGTAGCCGGCCGCAAGCGCCCGCATTGTCGGCTCGAAATGCTGCTTATCCTGGGTACATATGAACACGGCGTCCGCGACCTTGGGTGCTGTAAAAAAATCATTCCAGTTCTCGAAGCATGCCGCGTCTTTAAGCCCATGCCTTACTTGAAACTGTTCCCTCCGCTGCCGATTCGGTTCTGCGACGGCGACCACCTCCATCTCATGGGGATGCTGCAGGGCATAGTCCATATAATTGATCCCCCGCAGTCCGGCTCCGATCAGGGCGACCTTCACTTTATTCATCCGTTTCCTCTCCCTCCGTAGGTCTTATTCTTTCACGCTTCCGACCGTCATCCCTTTGACAAAATACTTCTGCAGGAACGGATACACGACCATGATCGGCAGTGCGCCCATGAAGATTTGGGCCGTTCGAAGCGTTTTTTCGCTCAAATTCTCCATCGCCTTGATCTGTTCGATCGAAATCGAGGTCATTTGGGAATTGATCGACATAATGAGGGTGGACAAATAGGTTTGCAGCGGGTATTTTTCCGGCGAATTCAAGTACAGGATACCGTCAAACCAAGCATTCCAGTGCCCCACGATGGTGAACAGACCGATCGTCGCAATGGACGGCAGCGAAACCGGCAGGTAAATTCGCCATAGTATTCTCCAGTGTCCCGCACCGTCAATCGTTGCCGCTTCTTCCAGCTCCTTCGGGATTGTCCTGAAGAAGTTCAGCATCAGAACCATGTTCCATACGTTAAGCGCTCCGGGCAGAATCAAAGCCCACACGGAGTCGATGAGTCCGGTATTCTTCACGACCATGTACGTGGGAATCAATCCCCCGCCGAAAAACATCGTTATGGCAAAAAACCACACATACGGCGTACGGAACTTAAATTGATGATTCGATTTCGATAATGGATACGCCGTTATGAATACAAGAAGCATATTCACCGCCGTCCCCAACACGACCCGGGTAAGCGAGACGCGGAACGAACGGAAAAACTCTACCTTTTCGCCCAAGTACCGGTAAGCGTCCAGGTTAAAGCCCACGGGCCAGAGTCTCACCTCTCCCGCCATTGCGGCTGTATTCGAGCTTAGCGAAATCGAGAGCAAATGAACGAACGGAATGATACCGAGCAAGGTGATGAGGGACAGCACCAGCGTATTCGTGATTACAAACAGTCTTCTGCTGATCGTTGGTTTATGCATCTTCCTACCTCCACTCCGGCCTAAAAGATCCGATAATTGTTATATTTGTAAGCCGCATAGTACGTCACGGCCACGAGCGCCAGAGAGATGACGGATTTAAAGAAACCGACGGCGGCGGCAGGACCGAACTGCTGGCTGAACATGCCCAGTCGATAAACGAAGGTATCAATGATATCCGCCCCTTCATAAACCGTCGGGTTGTACATGATCAAGATCTGCTCGAAACCTGCGTTAAGAATGCCGCCAAGGCTCAACACGCCAAGCAAAATGAGAATCGGCGCCATGCCCGGCAGCGTGATGTGAATCATCTGCTTCCATCTTCCGGCTCCGTCTACTTCTGCTGCCTCATACAGCGTCGCATGGATTCCGGTGATGGCTGCAAGCATGACGATCATGTTGTAACCCATCCCTTTCCATACATCCGATCCGATGACGATCCCGCGGAACCAGTTATTATCCAGCATGAACATGATCGGTTCCATATGGAGCGCGCCCAGAAGGCCGTTCACCGGACCATTCAAGGAGAACAATTCGATGATGACGCCGCCGAGCACGGTCCAGGACAGAAAGAACGGCAGGAAGATGGCGGATTGGATAAAGCGCGAAAACCATCTTCGCGTGACTTCGTTGAGGAGCAGTGCCAATATCAGGGGCACCAGTAAAAACAAAACCATTTTAAATACGGAAATCACGATGGTATTCCACAGAACCTGCTTGAAATCGGGCAGTTCGAAGACATAGCGGAAATTATCGAATCCGACGTAATCCGAGCGGAAGAACCCAGCCAGCGGCTCGAATTGCTGAAAGGCCATCACAAGGCCGGCCATGGGCCCGTATGCATAAATCAACGTGACAATGACTCCCGGCACCAGCATCAAATGCAGCAAATATTCTTTTTTCAGCGTTCTCACAGATGAAACCTCCCCGTCCATTTCAAACGGGAGGAGTCTGCCGGCTTCCTCAAGGGCTTCTCCTCCCGCTTTATCAATCCAAGATTATTTGGCGCCCTGCTGGCCGTACCAATCATTGACTTCCTGGGTGATCTGATCCCCGCCCAGCGATTTCCAGCTCTGAACGAATTTATCGAATTCGTCCAGCGAAGCCCCCATGACGATCTTGGTGAAGGTTTCCTGCATCAGCTTATCAAGCTGGGAGCCCTTCTCGACTTGAGTTGCCGTTGGCAGTCCGTAGAACTCGTTATTTACGTAAGCATGATTCTCTTTGATTTGCCGCGTCATGCCCCAGCCGCCGTCTTTCGCCGCCCGGCTGAAATATTGGCCCCAGTTTACGCCTTTCGAGGCATTCGCGGTATTGCCTGCAAGATAATCCTTTGTCGCCTTGAAGACGTCCGCCACATTTTTGTAGTTCTCGTCATCCAGCGTGATTTCCGTTTGGTTTGCATCGAGAGCCTTGTTTACTTCCGTATAGATCGTTTCGATTTGTGCCGGATTATAGATCCGTGGGTTGAACCAATTATAGACGTATCCTTTTTCCGCTTTGTTCTGGTCCATGTATTTCTTGTTGCCCATCTCGATGTAGAAGTTGATCATTTTGATGGCGGCTTCCGGATTCTTCATTTTTTTGTTCACGACCACGAGTTTGTTGCTGCGGATTTTGGGAACCATGGACTTGCCCGGCCCGTCGAGTCCGGGAATCTGAAGGGCAATCCAGTCTGCCTTGGGATCCTTGTCAACATTCAGATTCAACGGCCAGTTCGGATACCACCATTCCCCGTAAGAAATGCCCACCTTGCCTGCCGTAATATCTTCAACGGACTTGTTCTCGTCCTTCAAGGCGAATTCTTTGTCCAGAATTCCCTCCTTGTACCAGGACTGCAGCTTGCCCAGCGCGGTCTTGACTTCCGGTTGTATGAGCCCGGGGATCAGCTTGCCGCTGTCGTCCTTGATCCAGGCCGATTGATTGTCCCCGATGGAAGGGTAAGCGCCAAATCCATTGAAGAAGCCCCTCAGGTCAAAGCCCCAAAAGAACAGATTCTTTTGCATGGCGATACCGTAGGTGTCGTTTTTGCCGTTTTGATCGGGATCCTGCTGCACAAAGGCTTTAGCAACCTGCTCCAGCTCATCCATCGTTTTCGGCGCCTGCAGATTCAGGTTATCGAGCCAGTCCTTCCGGATCCAGAGCAGCTGGGTGGACAGGAACGGATCCTCGAAACCGGGAATCGCGAGCAGCTTTCCGTCTGAGGTAAACGTCTTCATCGCAAAACCGCCGTCGGATTCCATGTATTTTTTCAATGCCGGCGAAGCGAAGTCGTTATAAGCTTGGGTGAGATCGGCAAGCATGTCCTGCTTCTTCAGCTTCTCGAAGTTCTTCTGGTCCAGCTCCATAATGTCCGGCAGATCCGCCGAAGCCATGGCTAATGAAAACTTTTGCTCGAACTGGCTGGAAGGCACCGTCCATTTGTACTGGACTTCAATGTTCAGCATGTCTTTGAGATCTTTGAAGTAAGCATTCTGTTCGGGCGTAATCCCTTGCGGCGTCCGCGGGTCCTCGGGCGGATTGTAGCCAAGCACTTGCGTGACCGTTACCGTTTCAGGATATTTGCCAAGAGGATCCGGCGGCGTATTGGAGTTCGTCTCCTCGGCAGAGGTTTTGTTCGGTGTCCCCTCCGATTCGTTCCCCTGATTCGAGCATGCCGCCATTACCGAAAGCGTCATCGTGCTAATCAACATCATTTTCGCTAGTTTGGTCCATTTCATGATGGCTATATCCCCTTTATCTGGCATATTCTTGATATCCGTGCTGCTTAGATATCATTATAGATTCCGCACGAAAGCGCTATCAATTTTAAGTTTTTTACATCCCTTTCACTTTTTTTACTTATTGTGTATTTCGGTATTCCTGCGGGGTTACGCCCATCTTTTTCTTAAAAAACGTCGTGAAATACGACGGGGATTCGAACCCGAGCCGCACGGCAATCTCTTGTAATTTCATGTTCGTATGCTGCATCAGATGAAGCGCCCCTTCCATCTTTTTCGCCTGAATATACTCCAGCAGATTTTGACCTGTCAGCTGCTTGTAGTAGCGCGAAAGATAGGATGGGTTAAAATGCACTTCCTCCGCTATGGCGGTCAACGAAACGTCCCCGGATATATGCTCCAGTATGTATCTGTGAATCCGGTCGATCACATCGAATTTCATGTCATCCTGCCTCAACTGGCTGTTTCCATGTATCATCGCTTCGTGTTCCTTGGCCTTTTCGATATCGGCAACGACCATCTCTTGTCCCAGCGCCGCCCTGCTGTGCAGCATGGTCCGCAAAGCATGAAGCTGCTCTCCCGCCGTGTTCCATTGATGCAGAAGATTGCCCGATATCCCGAAAGAAACCTGAACGCCAAGCAGCTCTTCGCACTCATTTTGCACCTGCTCCAGGATGCCCCTCATATACGACATCATGCCCTGCCAATGAAGCAAGTCCTCCGGCTCAAACCTCCGATAACGGTCCAGAAGCTCCTCGCCCGGCTGCAGCAGCCATACCAGCAAGTCTTCATCCAGTACGGCATGCTCGCAGGCAAACGAGCTGGGCAGGTCGTTGATGAACATCATCTGAACGGCTTGCACCGCATTCTTCGTCTTGGCCTCCGGGGCCATTCCGACCCTTCCAACGAGAAGGAATGCCGGCCGATCTGCGTCGATACCGAACCCCACCTCTTCATAACGGGGCTGCGACAACAGGGAACCCAGGTCTTCCCCCTTCAATGCCTTTTGTATGAGTTCGCGCTTGAGCAGAGGCTCGGCCATTTGAAAATGCATCTTAGCCTTTTCTGCCTGGATTCTGCGTCGGTTCTCTTCATCCAGCCTGGAGGAAGCCTCTTGGACGGCTTGAAAGATCGGATCGATTCCTTCGGTTTTCAGGATGTAGTTATCCACGTTCTTGCGCAGGGCTTCGTGCACATATTCAAACTCGCTGTAACCGGTCAGAAAAATGATTCGGCAGTGCGGCCAATAATACGTAATTTCGTCAATCAGCTGAAGCCCGTTCTTATGGGGCATTCGTATATCGCTGACCAAGATGTCCAGCTTCACTCTCATGGCGATCTCCACCGCTTCCTTGGCGGAATAGGCTTTCCATACATCCAGGTCGTATTGCGTTTGCTCCTGAAAAAGCTGAACCAAGCCGTTCACGATGACGGGCTCGTCGTCCACGATCAACAGTCTGTACATCACGATGCCTCCTCTGATTCATGAATCATAATGATCAAATCCACCTTTAAACCGCCATGGACGCTGCGCGAGACGGATAATCCGCTGCCGGGCCCATACTTGAGCTGAAGCCGGTTGTTCACGTTGACCAATCCGGTCTGCTCCACATGCTTCGAATCCATGGCAAGCTTGCCGCGCAGACGCTGCAGCATCTCATTCGTAAGCAAATTCCCGTTGTCCTCCACCGTGATACGCAGTCTGCCCTCCCGATAATCAGCGCTGACGTACAGCATGCCTTCCTCCATGCCATCCTCGAATGCATGCTCAAACGCATTCTCCACGATCGGCTGAACAATAAGTCTCGGTACGGTGATACCTTGGGGAATGTCCGCAAATTCCCTATGCTCATATGAAATCCGGTTCGAGAAGCGAATGCCCTGTATGTCGCAGTAATCCAGAGCATGCCTGTATTCCGTATAAAAAGGCACTTCGTCGGAGCCGCTTCTCGTGATGTACTGATAATAGCTGCCGAGCTTTTGCGAGAGCTCCGCCGCACTATCCGAATCTCCGACCTTGCACATCATATACACATTAAAAAAGCTGTTATATAAAAAATGCGGGTTAATCTGGGATTGCAGCTGCTTCAGCTGCGAGTGCTGCAGTGCTATTTTTTGTTCATAGTTTTCTTCGATCGACTGTTTAAGCTTCAAGGCCATCCTGTTGAAACCGTTAAACACGTAATGAAACTCATCCTTGGTTCTGGACTCGATCAGGATATTCAAATTATCGGTTTCGATCATATGAAAGGCTTTAACGAGCTTGGACAAAGGCCTGTGGATCATCAGATTGACCGAGAACGAATAGAGCACCATCACAATCACGGCAAGGATAAACAGCGTATAGAACCAGGTAATGAATTGGCTTATGGGGCGGGTAATTTCATTCTGATTCACGTACATGACCAAGGACAGATCCAGCGAGCCGACTTCATTCTGAATGATAAAATAATCTACGCCTCCCAATTCCCCCGTCTCCGGCGCATTTCGATCCGTATCCGGCTTGTCCAGGACATGATTCAAGATCTCTGTTGACTCATCGGCCGCAGGCGCCGTCGTCAAGATGGTGCTGCCTTCTCTACTCCCCAGAAGGACTTCGGATTCCGGATACAGCTTGGCGATTTCGCTTAAAGCCCCGAGCAGCTTGGGCCGGGAAATCTCGATGTATGACCAGACAGCCCCGTTGTTTTCGGTTTCGATCAGAAAGATCCGGTCACCGCTCCTATAGAATGAAGGCTTGGGCATCACCGCCATCATGGACGATATCCGTTCCATTTCCTTGTTCGGGGTATTGGTCACCCCCGTCGTGGTCGAGATCGTTTTCCCGACATCCTTCACGTACACGCCGGCACTCACGACATATTCGCTGGAAACCATCAAGGTTGCCAGCCGATCCCTGACCTGGTCGATGAGCTCCACCTCTTCGTAATCCTCCAGCATGCTGCCTCGGAAACTAAGCTTCTGCAGATCCTTGTCATTTAACAGCTGCAGCTGCAAATTCCGGATAAAATACATTTCTTTATCGAGCTGCGTGGAATAGAAGGACGCACCCGCGGCCGCGGAGTTCAAGATAGACTCCTTGGTGACGGACATTCCCTTATAATTCAACCAAATATTCATCGAGATGAGAGGAAGTAACAATACGATAAATACGATGACGATTTTTTGATAAACAAACCATTTCGATGCTTTGCCCGCAGCCTGAAGTTTCATGCTTTTCCCCCAATTCGTTATCACTCCATCCATTATCATCTAGTATAGGGGGGCCGGCTGACATTACAACGAATTATTTTTACATATTAGGTGCAAACATGACAGTCATGAGTTCCAGGCATAAAAAAAAGCCCCGTAAGGGGCTTTTAAGCTGGTTTATCATTCAGCACAGGGATCGGTGCTGTTATGTGGTCATTTCGCACTGATGATTTCATACTTCGGCTTCACATTGTTAAAATCCGGGTTGGTTCCGCTGACCATTAAGCCCATGCCCCAATCGAAGTGAACATCCGCGGTCGGCACATCCGAAGCATCGCGATATTGGAACAGGATGTTTCGGCGCGTACGCTCGCTCCGGTTCACGTCCGACCCATGGATGGTCAAGTAATTGAAGAACAATACATCGCCTGCCTTGGCCGGACATGGAGTCCCCGAAGATAAAGGATGCTCTTTATGGTTCAAATAGTAAGCGCCGACATGCGGCAATACGCCCTGCTTATGAGAGCCGGGAACAACGCAGAGGCAGCCGTTCTCCATATCGGCGTCGTCGAGATGAACGCTGGCAGCAAGCATCGTGTGATCCCGATGAGGGAAATACGGATAATCCTGATGCATGGGGAATGCGGCCCCGTTAGAAGGCGGCTTAACCAGCATTTTGGAGTGATGCAGCTGCACGTTCGGTCCGATGATCCCGTTCAGCACTTCGGTCATTCGAGGATGGATCGCGGCACGCATGAAAGCGGCATCATGATATTGCACGTCGTGAAATCCTTTCAGAACCAGCTTCTTAAGCTGTTCAGGCGGCAGGAAATCGCCCTGCCATGCATGGTTTTGATCCGATTTGGCGCGTGCCGCCCTTTGGATAATCCCTTCAACGGCCGTTCGCATATCTTCGACTTCCTGTTGATTATAAACGCCTCGGACCAGCAAATACCCATTCTCTTTGTAAAATTGCACATCCTTCTCGTCAATCATCGCCATGCACCCTCTCGATATTTTATGGAATATCTAGTTTAATTATAGTGAGGGCAAGCGGGATCGTATTTGCACGGGAAAGACGACGTTTTGCAAAATTACGCCAGAAGGGAGCTGTTATTGCCTTGTACCATTGGAGCAAAAGCGAGGAACGGCTTAATCGTTTTGCAGGCCGGTTAGAAGGCGAGAGCCTCTCGTTCCTTGTCCATTACTGGGGAACCGTTCGTCATTTGACGGCCAATTCCTTGCATCGGCATTCTTTCGTTGAAATTTGTTATGTAAACGGCGGAACCGGCGTGTATCTCGAAGGCGACAGGACTTACCCCTTATATCCTGGGGTCGCTTTCTGTACACGTCCAGGTCAGCTCCATCAGATCAAGGACGTTCACGATCTGAATCTGTTGTTCGTGGCATATGACGCAATGGAGAAACCATCAGCCACTGATGTTACGGCGGCATATTTGGAAGCGCTTCGTCGATGTACCGTTTGGACCGAGTTTGCCAGCGAATCGCCGGCCATCCAATTATGGAAATCCATGCTGGTTCGTTCGGAAGCCGAAGACTCGCTGCCTGCTTCGCTTCTGCCCAAACTTGCGCATGCGCTGCTCGAATCCTTCCCTGCCCTGTTCGGGGCTGCCCGCAACCTCGATGCGGCTCCGAGCTACTCAACCACGGTGCAGCTTGTCCAAAGGGCAAAACTGTACATTCGAGATAATCTGAGCGGACCGTTATCCTTGCCGGAAGTGGCGACATACCTCAACGTGTCGGAGCGGCAGTTGTCCCGCTTGCTTGCGGGCAGCATCCATGAATCCTTTTCGTCCATGGTTCGCACCGAACGGATCCGGGCAGCCGAGCTTCTGCTGCAGCAAACCCATGATCCCATCAAGCTGATTGCGGAACGAACCGGATTCTCTTCCGTTCATTACTTCACAAGGCTGTTCACCCAATTCAAAGGCATCTCTCCTGCGGCTTATCGTGCCAAATGGTTCTTAGGGACAGATCATTGAGCGAGAGCCGCAGCTCAAGTATATTCCAAACAAACGACGGCCTTGCCCAGCTTCTTCGAATAGAACAAATACAGCGCGTCTGCTCCGTACGCCTGAAAATAATATCCCGTCAACCGGCCGACATAGGTAAAAGTCTCTCCTTCCGGCGTACGCGGCACATGCGACAGATTGGTCTGCTCGAAGCGCAGCCAGTCCTCAAGAGATTCCCCCTCTTCCTGCAGATCCCGCTGTACCTCTTCTGACATAAAGCCAATGTCATCCAGCAGACCATGGATCTCCGGGAAGCTTAATCCCCAGCCCTTCTCCTGCTTTTCCTTGAATTCTTGAATCAGCGCGTCCGCAGATTCCGCAGCACGACCAAAAGACGAGTAAGGGAAAATATGCCCCTTCTCTTCATAGAACCGCTTGCGGGCCATAAAGTCCCGCTCATTGTCGGCGTACGCTTCTGCCAGCGTCTCATGCTCCGGTTCCTGCTCGAGCAAAAAGTAGTTCCAATCCGCTTCAAAGCGGTATTTTCCGTTCACTACATCAAAACCAAGCATATCCTCCTTGGTATACGGCCGGTGTTCGGACGCGGTTTCTTCGCCAACGCTGCCGTCGTATATTTCTTTGACGGACACAAAGTGCAGCCACTGATCCTCGCCCGGAAACAGGCACTTCAGATTCAGGGAAAGAATCGGAAGAAAATGCTTCCTGTACCGCTCCACGTCGCCTTCGAATACATCCTCGTAAGCCGGAAAAGGACGAATATGAGATTCCGATATATTCATAGCTTGCTCACTCCTTCAAATTAGGGGAATCCGCGTAATTGACGTATCGCTTCATTCTCTGTTCGAATACCGCATGATACCGGAAGGTCCGTGGATATCGATCTTCGCGAAGCTTCTCGGACAATACCGATTGACCTTCCTGATAACGGACCGCAAATTCACATTCATCATAGAATTTGCGGGAAAGCCGGCGAAGCTCGTGATCTTCGCCTTGGCTTCGCCAACCCATCTGGATCATATCCAGCTGATCGAACGGGTCGCGATACGTGTCCAGCACGATGCAGGAAGCCGGGCCCTCCGTCTCCTGGAATACCAGAACATGACCGGTGTTCACCGGACTATCGAAATACCGCTCATAGATCTCCTTTACGGGAACCGCTATGCCAAGCCGATCCATCACGGCTTTAAAGTTAGGGTGTACCCTATACTCGTCAGACAGCTCATCCGGATACCATACAAGCTCGGAGATCGAAGCCGTTATATTGAATTCATATTTCATCCCTTGCCGCCTCCTTGCTTGCTGCAGAATCAACGTCCTATTCGTATTCGTGATACCATCTTCCGTTCGTTTAATAGATTCTCTACATACGGGATATTCTACCATATATCAAATCAGAGATAGAATTTCTCGCGCTTAACCGCGATGACTCGGCGTGTTATAATTCGGTTAACATGCTGGAAGGGATGAAATGAATGCTGAAACTGGAAGCGGCTTTAACTAGATTCATAGAACAACAGGACTTGTATAATCGGGGTTTCGGGCTCTTCACCGATCATGAAATACGGCAGCGGTCCGAGGTCCGGCTGCCGCCCGTGGATGACCGTATCACGCTGTCCCCTGAGCTGACCTATCTATATAGCCATTATGAGATGATTGACGCTATGGCCGAAGGAACCCATAAAATGAAAAACGCGGCGGTTGAGATCGGCGAATCGGCTGTCATTTACTTTGTTTCTCCCGAGCATCTGGTCCGGCAGCAAATGGGCTATCGCTGGATTAGCGATAGGGGGGAAACCATAGAATCGAGCAATTGGCCAGCTCATCACGTTGTCATTGCCAATGTGAACGATGATCCGCTGATTGTAGATGTTCAAGCCAGTGGTTCACCCGTATATGCCGCTTTCGAAGGTGGCGAGCCTAAACTGATCGCGAATTCGCTTGCGGATTGCTTTCACGCGCTGTCCATCCTCATTGAAGGCGCTCTGCTTTTTCAAGGTGAAACCAGCGACGAAGAAACTTATGAGACGAAGCCTGATTTTCTCGCCCATGTGATGCCGCCACTGTCGGATCTTTTGGGAAGCGAGCAAATGGATGCCCTGCTGGAATATTTATCGCTTCGATAAACGAAGAGGGCTGCCTGCCAACATAAGCAAAGGACACACCTCATTAAGAGAATGTGTCCTTTGCTTATTAATCAACTGCCCACCGTCCCCCTAGTCTTCACTCTTCTGGCCCATATACCTCAAATTCCCAAATGGAGTATCCGTATATTGTAGCCCGGACTGTTCCGTACATCCGTACATACCGCGCGTCCGCTTCGTCAAAAGTTATCGTCTCAAGACCGCCCTTGCCTGTCGTGGTGCTGTATACATCTCTCCAATTCGCCTCATCGCTTGGATCGTCGGCTACCTGTATCCGGTAGCTCTTCCCATAAGCGGCCTCCCAATAGAGCCTGACTTCGTTTATCGTTCGCGTCTCTCCGAGATCCACATAGATCCAGCCGGGGTCCACGCCCCGCTTCGAACCGAAGCGCGTAGTTAAACTTCCGTCGTTAACGTACGGCGCGGTATCCTCCAATCCATCATTGGACGAAGCCATGGCTGGACGGTGCAGCGCCAAATTGGTTTTTGGCAGAGGTTCCTCATTCTGAACGGGTCTGATCGTGACATCGCCGTAATGCTCTTTGCTCAAGAAGTTCATCTCGTGCAGTGTAGTTGCCGGCAAGCTTGATCCTGGCATATAAACATTCTCGAACATCAGATCCGTAATCTCGGCACCTTCCATACCCTTGATCTTGGCAAAACTTTCACCTGCGTCGCGCACCGTAATATCCTTCACTTTAACGTCTCTGACGGGTCCCACGCCGTTATTGCTTCCATTTACCGTGAACATGGTCATCCATGCGCTATTGTCCTCGTTCTTGCCGCTGATATCTTCGACGTCCATCGATTCGAATGTTACGTCACTCACCGCACCGGTGCCGTATTTATGATGAATGGCGAATCCCACAGCCGCTTTATAAACGACTCCGTTTCGGAATACGATATTGGATTGATCCTGCATGACGCCTTGACCGATCTTATAACCGTAGCATAAGGTCCAAGCGATCGTATCCTCGAATAACACATTGCGAACGGGCTCCGGATTGCCCGGCCATGGCACTTTGCCCGAGGCGATATCGGTATCCTCTTTCCAGGCTTTCGTGGAGAACGGGTCATCCAGCGAAATGCCGATCGCATTTTGTACTACGACGTCTTGGGATTCGCAAATATCGATCCCGTCATTTTCCCCCATCCCCAAACTGTTGAACAGCTTCAGATTTCTGAAGGCAAGATCGTTAGAACGTACCGTGACCACCGCCCAGCCCGATGATTCTCTAATCACGATCCCTTCCATTACAAAATGGGAGGTAGCTATCGGAACAACGAGGTTATTGATCATTCCCTTGCCATTGGTTCCTTTGTCGTCGTGCAGCGCTTGCCCGTTGCCATCGATCGTGCCCCGTCCATAGATCCGGATATTCTCGGATTGAAATGCGGTTGAGATCCACCAGGTAGCCGGTCGTCCCATGGAATCCTTAAACCAGTGCTCGGTGTAATCGCTGGTTCGTCCTGTACCGACCAAGGTGGCTCCCGGCTCCATGTAGAGGGCCGTATTACTTTTTAATACCAAATTGCCGATTTCATAGGTTCCCGCCGGAATGTAGACAATACCCTGCGCACCGTCTCCTCGAGCGGTACCGTAATGACTGGCATCGTCAATCGCCTGCTGAATGGCCCCGGTTCTTACCGAAACTTCGGCCGCTGAAGAACCTGAGGATACAACATGATAAGGAGCGGATGTAATATTGAAAATGCCCTCGCCGGTTGAGGCGGGTGCATCCGTTTCGAGCGGATCCGCCGCGATGACCATACGCGTCTTGCGGTTATTCATCATCACAATCAAATACTCGTCCGATTGGGTCGTGAAAGTGATGGTTCGTCCTTCAATCTTATCGGCTTGGATGCCCAGCTTCTTGGGACTTATGGAGTATTCGTGTACCTTGTCCGTATTCAGGATCGTTAACTCGTAAGTGACAGGACCGTCGGACATGGAAAAATGCGCATAGTCATAATCGCTGAACCCCTTCACCACCGGGACGGGTACTCCGTTCGCTTTGAGCGTATAATTGACGGAGCTTTCATACCTTTCCGATGGCTCGTAGGCTACGATTGTAGCTGGAGTAAATGCAGCCCCTCCCTCCGATGCTTCCGCTTGTAGATTCACGGATGGTGCCAGCAAGGCAGCAGCAAGCGTAAATCCAAGTGCCGCACGAAACCATGTTTTGACGAATGACATTACATATTGCCTCCTTTTCGTTCGTTTTTCAAAAACCCTTTCATACCTGTCTGCTTCCATATGGCGCCTCTTCATTATAGACTTCATGGATAGGACGATTAATGAGGGTAATTCCACAAAAAGGGCAGATCCTATATGCTAATTCATTCGGGACGTACCCTCTCCGGTTTCATATTCTGGGGAACCAAGCTTGGAACATGTGACAAACCGTAACGAACGAAAGCATAGCGGTTTTGATAGATCGGGCTGTCCTGATCAAGGTCCTTATCCGTCCATCCGGGTTTATTCTTAAAGCTGTCCGGGCCGACCTTAAGGGGTTCCCCTTTCACATGATGGTGCGGACCTAGCAAGTTTCTGCAGCTTCCGATTAACTCTAGTTCAATCAGGTTCTCTCCTGAAATGAGATATTCAGAGATATCAACTTCGTACGGCTCCCATAAGAAAGTGTGGATTTCTTGTCCGTTTATGGTTAATCGCGTGACAATTGCATTCGGCCTAGCGTCAAACCGCCACAGCCATTTAGCACGGTTATCCAGACAGATGGAAACCGTCTGCGCCAGGCGGAGGCTTCCTGCGAAGAACGGCAAGCCCTGACTGACCAAATCTTCTGCCAGCGAACATTCGTGCGGACGTTCGGAAAGAATGAACGGGCCGTCCGAAAAAAGGACACCATCCCCTCCATCAACAAACGGCGATTCCGAGGTTACCGCAAAATCTCCTATGATATACACGCTCTCGAGCTCCGAATCAAACGTAAGCTTATTTGCCTCAGATTCAAATTGATTGGCACGCTTTATAGCCGTATACGTTTCGGGCGAGTTCCAAAAATTGAGCGCAAGCCTGATGGTATTTCGTCCGTGCTGAAGGCAGCCTGTAATATCTAATTTTTTGAAAGCAACGTCTCTCCACCAGCCACAACTATGGGATGCTACTTCGTTTCCGTTCACCTGGATTTTCGTTTTCTCCGGATTCTCTAAGACAAGATACAATTCCCGTTTCATCAAGGGATCAAATGCAACGGCAACCTCGAATTCCAATTCGATTTGCACCGGTGCTCCGATCTTCAGCAGCTCTTCCTGGATAAAAATAAGGGGCCGTGGTTTTGACCACTCGCCTTGTTCCACCCGATACCTGCACGTATCCAGCGTTAAACTGTTCTTATCGATATAATCGATTCTCCACCGCTCACCCAATGGTAGAATCTGCCCTTCGGCATGCTGTTCTGTTACCGTAACAGAATCGTTTAGCTCCTCATGATCCGGGACAACCCGAATCATATAGGATTGAGCTGGATGCAGCGTCAAGTTCAACCGAATGCCGTCGGGCATTGCTTTATGGTTCAGCGGCTCGATCGCGCCGCTCTCCAAATGAATAAGAAAAGGCGAACCCTTTCGATGAATAGTCACCACCGTATCCGGATAGCGCTCTTCTCCGGAATTCACCAGGTAATAAAGATAAGAGCCGTCCAGCTCAAGTGTCTGAACGTTAACCATGTCCGAGATAATGGGATTCCCGATTCCGTCAGTTACAGAAATGGGAGGTGAAACCGTATCCGTAAGCATCTTCACCAAAGATAATCGACTCATATCAGGTTTCATTGCAGCGTCTACGACACGCATGATGTCCTCGCAACGTTCCCCATTGATCAAGTAAGGGTAAGGTTCAAAAGCGATCAATGTTCCTCCTTGAAGGATAAACTGATGCAGCAATTTCACGGTTACCTTATTTAAGGTAACACAAGGAGGGATGACAACGACCCGATAACCGACCTCTCCTACAATGAATCGTCCGCCTGCTACCTTACCATGACGTTCCATGATTCCCTCGCTGCCGTAATCATGCTCGATGAACGATTGACACATCCAACGGGACAACTGGGCAAACGCTTGATGGTAAGGCTCTATCCTGCATGAGTCCGAGCCCGCTTGCTCCACCCAAGCAGTCCGAATAGGATGCATCAGGAGTACCTCGGCCTGTCGCTCTCCCTCCATAAGCAGCATGGACAAACGGGCAAAATAATCGTTAAACCGGTGATAGTGCTCCCACCAAGGCTGCTGATAGAACAAGGATGGCGGATAGTCCCTTTTGCGCAGCCCTCTTAAGGAATAGGCCTGCAAGTGCTGACACATGAGATTCATGCCGTGAACGAATTGCCACTCCCCAATCCGCTTTAGATCCTGAAAGCTGATATTCCATCCGGTGCAGCCATAGCTCTCGGTGATGGCTTGTTTTTTACCGAGTTGACGCACAACGGAGCTGACTTGTTTGGGAACAAGCGGCTCTTCGCTAACGGATCGGCCGAGCCAGTCGCAACCGGGAATTTGAAGGTACTCATAGAAGAGCAACGGATCGCCTACTGAAGTCGCTTGGCTCATAAGCGTCTGCTCGTCCACGACATGTCCGGCGGAAGACCACCCCCGCTCCCCGCACCACGCTCCGATCTGCTTGGCGTAGGCTTCCGTGAACATCGTGGTAACACACGCCCAATAATCGTATCTTGTCCTGCGACAATTCTTCGTCTCCAGAAACAGTGACGGAAGTGCTTCCAACAAGCAATACCCAAACCGGGTTTCAAAGGCTTCTTCCAGCTCCAGCGACCACGGAAAATCCCCCCGTCCAAACTGCGGTTCATCCGTGAATATTCCTTTGAGCACAGTGCCGTATTCATTGCCGAAATGTGCCCAGTAAGCTTCATAGATGGTCGTAATGAACGCCTTCACGGCCTGTTTGCTTAGCGTGTCGATATAGTACGGATTGACCTCGTAATATACACGAAAGTCAGGACTGCAAGGATCATCCGGAGTGAGTAACAGCAGCTCTTCACCGCTCTGAACATAATAGGCTAACGTCACGTTTTCTCCGTCCGTAAACGGAGCCCATTCATAAGCCAGCCGCTTCTGCTGATAAGCAGGGCCAAGCGCAGGCACCTTACCGTCGGCGAAACCGCTGGGCCAGCCGTTTTCGTCATACAGCCATACCTCAAGCCCGAGCTCCTGGCTTTTTTCGATGCAGGCCTGGATGGCCTCCATCCATTCCTCACCCATGTACGGTACCGTAAGTCCCCCGCGGGCATGTATGAAAAAACCGCCGATGCCAGCCCCGTGCATTTCTTCGATCTGCCGTAAGAGTTCGTTCTTATTCAGATCGTCGTTCCAGGACCAAAACGGCACCGTTCGATAACGGGTTGGAGGATGCTGCAGAAGGTTCCATACCGTCATTTTCTTATCCCACCTCGCTCTAATCGTTGAGACATAATTGGATCAATTCATCAATATGTGCCGTAGCCAAACATTCCACCGCGTCCGCTGCACCGTAATAAATTTTAACCTCGCCATCCTCTTCAAGTATCATGCCGCCAGGGAAGATCACGTTGTTCCGAAAGCCTCCTTCGGTCTCGTAACTAACCTCTGGCGTCAGCAAGGGCTCCTTATACATACCGATGATTTTTTTGGGGTTATCCAAATCCAGCATCATCAATCCGGCGGTATAACGTTTTTTCCAGGAGGGTTCCCACCCGTTCTTGCCTCTTGCAGGATCAAGATCCACCGCATGAAAAGACGTAAGCCAGCCAAACTTCGTCTTTATTGGAGGAGCCGCGGGACCAATCTTGTCATTGGCAAACGCGACGTCTTCGACAGCGAGCAGCAAACCGGAATTTCCCCAGTACTTCAGGTCCGGCGATTCCGATATCCACATATCAAACCGATCGACTCCCCCTCGGCTGTACACCGTGAATGGCCGCTCCAGCCGTACATAGTTGCCGCCAATCTTCTCGGGAAACAGCACCATGTTGCGCAAATCCGGCGTTGATAGACTCAATATTTCAAAGCTCACAAAATCGTCAGTAACCGCTACGCCTCCGCGAATGCCATGCTGCGTGTCCACAGCAAAACACATGTAACATCGACCATCGATAACGGTGAGCCGAGGGTCATACGCCCGAATGATCTCTTGGTCATGCAGCTTAAAGCACGGCTTTGGCTGCACCTCCCAATGAACTCCGTCATCGCTAAAGGCGACGCCAAGGTCGGTGGTATGATGGGGCTCGAGCGTCCGGCGTTCTACACTTCCGTAGTCGTTACGAAACACCATCACGTATTTCCCGTTGAATTTGGTCACACCGGCATTAAATACAAGCGCTGTCGGATATGGAACGCGGGACGCATCCAGAATCGGGTTATCCGGATGACGCCGAATCACGGAACTTGAGATGAGATTTCCGATATGAAGTGAGTTCATGGCAAAAAGCCTCCTGTTATGGTAAGTTGCCGCTAACCCTTTAAAGAGCCGGCGGTCATTTGCATAAAAGATTTGTTGGCAAAAATATAAGCGATAAGAATCGGGAGTATGGAAAGGCAAGCTCCGGCCATCATGAAGTGAGTCTGGGAAGCGGCAGCAACACCGTACTTCAGATTGGCAAGGCCCACGGTCAACGTCTGCAGCTCCGGTTTGCTGAGCGTAAACACAAACGGGAGCAGATACTCATTCCATGCCCCGCGAAAAGCAAACAGAGCACACACGCCAAGCCCGGGCGTCAGCAAGGGAATGATGATTCGCCAGAACGTTCTGCCCGGCGAGCAACCGTCGATGCGCGCGGCTTCATCCAACTCTCTGGGGATCCCGTTCATAAAGCTGAGCAGGATGAAGAATGCTGAAGCATGGGCGCTGATTAATATCAGGATTACGCCCCACAGCGAGTTATGAAGATGAAGGCGAATCATGAGGTCGAATTGAGGACGCAGCACCACGGCGCCGATGGCGACAAACATCGTAAATGCCTGGAGACCGACGTATAGCTTTTTACCGATAAAGTCCATCCGATTCACGACGTAAGCCGCCATGGAAGCCACCAATAACGTTCCGATGGTCGCGGCTCCGGCAACGAACAGGCTGTTCAGCGTGTACGTTGAGAAATTCGCTTGCTCCCAAGCTTCGATATAGTTGGAGAACTGCCAATCAGCCGGCAGAAATGTGGCTCCCGCCGTAAGTTCGGCATTGGTTTTGAAGGAACCGAGCAAGGTAATCACGACGGGAAACAGCGTTAAAAATGCGACGACGATCAGAAACGCCCACAGTATAGTATTCCATGCGATTCTCATGAACGTTTCCCCCTTATTCGTTATGACTCATGCGTTTCGAGCCATAGAAGTACAGTATCGTAATGACGCCGACAATCACGGCCGTAACAAAAGCTACCGCGCTGCCATAGCCGAACTCCTGGATTTGCGTGGATGCCGTGGAGCCTGCCGGAGGGAAGAACAATTTATATACGTATAGGAACATGACATTGGTTTTTCCGATCGGACCGCCATCGGTCATGACCATGATGCTCTCATAACCTTTTAGGGCATTGATAATGGCCAACATGATGATCATTTGCATCACGGGTCCAAGCATAGGGATGGTAATGTATCGGAATTGCTGAAATTTGCTTGCCCCGTCCAATGCAGAGCTCTCATAAACATCCTCGGGAATGTTTTGGAGCCCCGCCAGAAAGAGTAGCATGTAATTGCCAATCGCCCCCCATACGGCCACGAGAATGACGGTCAGCATGGCATAATCCACGCCCAGCCAATCGATGGCATTTCCGATGATTTGATATTTCAGCAGAAACTGATTGAGAATGCCATTATAGGAGTTAAAGATCGTAAAAAATACGACCGCCATTACGGCGGTGCTTATGATCGTCGGCATAAAGAAAATCGCTCTGAGCAAATTTCTGCCTTTGATCCTCCAGTTCAGAATAACGGCCAAGATCAGGGCAAGCGGTATCGAGAGCAGGAGTTTGCCTCCGGCGTATATGAACGTGTTGGCTACGGATTCCCAGAACTGATGATCCTTCACGACACGTTCGAAATTGGCCAATCCTACGAATCGTTCGGCGCCAAATCCTTTATAATCGTAAAACATATACCTCATCGCCCACATGATCGGGTAAATGCCAAGAACCATGGTCAGAATAAAGCTCGGCAACAGAAAGCTGTATGAAAAAGCAACACTCTTCGCTTTATTCATATCCTCTCAACTCCTTGCGGTCTCTTTAGAATTTAAGAAAGGATGGGGCATGCCCCATCCCCTGTGACACTTTCTATTTAGCGTATTGTCCGGCAAGATCCAGCGGATTAAAATCTGCCATCGGCTCCGCCTTCACTTCCCCGCTCGCAATGGCAGCATCCAAGGCGGCATTATAGCGGGTATTCAAATCGTCGATGATGGAATCCAGATCGCCTCCGCTGAGGATGTATTTGAAGAAGGCGTCGTCCGACTTCATTCCTTGTACCGGCACGGTCGGATAGACCGGCCAAACACCGTCGTATTGATTAGGCAGGAACCCGTCGATCCCTTTCACTTCAGGCTTCGCGGCAACAGCGCTAACCGAAGGAACCATCGATATGCCGAATCCCTTCTCTTGGTACTGTTGGAGGATCGACTCATCGTACATGTACGTTAGGAACTTCCATGCGGCTTCCTTGTGCTCCGACTCCGAGCTAATGGCCAGCCACTGACCGCCAAGGAAACCGGAAGCGCCATTGAATTGACCGTCTATGGAAGGAACGGGTGCCGCAGCCCATTCGATTTTGGCCGGGAATTGGGATTGGTAGACTCCCGCCTCAGCGGAAAAAGATAAGTACATGCCGATTTTTCCCTCAGCGAATTGAGCACGCAATGGATCGATATCAAGCGATTCGACACCCGGCAGCATGCTTCCGTCGTCCTTGATTTGCTTGAACGCCTCCATGATCGGCTTAAAGCCGCTAAAGTCATATCGGGCCGTCTTAAAATCATAGCCAAAGCCTCCGAAACCGCTTACCTCTGCGATGACGCGCGCAGAACGCCCTAACGCACTGGAAGGATTTTTGAAATTCTGGGCGAATCCATAGGCTCCGCTTGCCTTTCCTGCCTCCGTTATTTTCTTGGCGGTTTCGACCAGCTCATCCAAAGTGGTTGGCGGCTGCTCAATGCCAGCTTTGGCAAAAAGCTCTTTATTGTAAATCAGTCGCATGGTCGTGCCGTAGTTCGGCAGACTGTAGCGTTTTCCCTCAAAGCTGTTCAGATCCTCCATCAATGGAAACTTTTCCTTCATTTCATCCGTCAGAAACTCGTCGATCGGTGCAAGAAACCCTTTTTTATAGAAGGTCTGGATGGTGTTCTCTTTCACGCGGATGATATCCGGTGGCTCTGAAGTCTGGAAGGACATATCCAGTGCTTGATCGAAATCGTCACCTTTGATGACCAGTTCCACCTCGATGTTATCCTTGTTCGTCTTGTTGAATGTATCGATGGTCTCTTTGACAAACTCGGAATCATGGCGATCTCCGGTCCAATAGGTGATTTTTGTCTTGTCATTGGATCCGGCTTCCGCCCCTTGATCTGTGGACGTCGAGCTGCCGCAAGCTGCCAGACTTCCAGAAAGCATCAGGCATATCGCGGACATGAAGAATCTCTTGCTTATTTTCATCCGTGTTACCTCCCTTTTTATCTACGGAACCTCTTTCTTTCTCTCTCATTATAAAGGGCCCCTCTCACTCGCATAATGCGGGTAACCACACATCGAGGGCAGGTTTCCCCATGAATCCGTTCTTCACAAAACAAGCCTTGCATCCAGAATTACGGGAAACAAGGCTGTATTCTATAGGATGATCCTCAATCCAAATCCATAGGAGTGCTGAGCTTCCCCGTACTATACAGCTTGAACTCGGACGGGGTCATGTTAGTATGCTTCTTGAAGATTTCGCTAAAATAACGGCGATGCTCGTATCCAAGCTTCTGTGCGATCTCCTGTACCTGATAATCATCGATCAGCATTTCTTTGGCTTTTTCCATTCGCTGATGGATCACGAATTGTTGGAAGGAGATATTCAGCACTTTTTTGAACAGATTCGAGAAATACCCTGGACTGATATTAAACTGCTTCGCACATGTATCCAACGATAAGTTCGTATGTAGATGCGCACATATATAATCCTTTGCCTGATAGATTAATTTGGTTGATTCGTCCGAGCGCTCCTGCTCGACCCAAGAGCAAGCTTCAAGGCATATCCCTTTTACCGTATCCCGCATGATCTGGAATGAACCATGGCCGGAACTCTTCACCGTGTTCCATTGTCCTTCAAGCCTCTTCACCCGCTCGTGAGGGAACAGCTCCGACATGACTCTGCAGATCTTGGATGACAGCTCATAACATAAGTTTTCAACATGCTGCGGCTTGGGCAGCGGGTCACGCTGCAGCAAGTCATTAAATATCTGCTCCAGAATCAGCTGGCATTTTTCCCTGTGCCCGGATCGTAAGGCAAACAGAAACTCTTGTTCCGTCGAAGCCGTATAATTCAAGAGGGTCTTCTCTTCGGCAGAAGTGCCGGAATAACTGCTTACACCATTGCCGTCTGTATAAAAATGATAATCCAGCGCATTCAGAGCCTGCTGATAGGAATCGGGCAGCTCATCGATTGAATGAACGCACATGCCGATCCCGATGGAAATAGTCGAATGCGTAAATTGAAAAATGTTCAGCCGGCAAGCCTCCGATATTTGCTCCGCCATCCCCATATCCTCGCAATTGATCAGGCAGATCAAGCGGTTCAATGCCTCGCTGAAGACGACGCCATGGGTAACCCCTCCAATCGTTTCCTCCAAAATATTGCGCAAACTGAACCTGATTAGCTCCACTTCACGTGCTGGCTGCTCCTTATATTTGTCCATGAAACGGTCCACTTCCACGATAAAGAGATTGAATCGCCGTGGCTCAAGCTTGATGCCAAGTGCTTGCCATTGCTGATATGCCGCTTCCGGATTCGTACGGTGATGGATCAGCAATGACAAGTATTCCTGCTGCAGGACCGGCAAGCTTTTGATCTTGTTCTGCTTGAGTTCCAAGACCTTGCTTTGCTCCTGCAATTCTTCCAGGTACGCAGCCTTTGCCTTCAAAACGACCTGGATGATTTCGTCAATCGAGAACGGTTTCTTCACAAAATCAAAGGCTCCCAAGCGGATGGCCTGTCTCGTGAACGAGAAATCGGTGTATGCGCTGAGAATGACAATCTTCGTGTAAGGAGAACTTTCGAGAATTTCCTGCGTCATGGCCAACCCATCCTTCTTCGGCATCCGGATGTCCGTTAGGACAATATCGGGTTTCGTCTCTTTCACGAGGCGGATGCCTTCCTCGCCATCCAGTGCCGTGCCAACGACTTCGATATGATGATCCTTCCAAGGCGGCTTCCGTGCGATCATGTCGACCACGCTTCGAATATCATCAATGATGCATAACTTAATCACGGGTAATCCATTCGTCATGATTCAACGTCCCCTTCTCTAATCGGCATCCATATTTCCGTTCTTGATCCTTTGCCGGGAAGACTGGTCAGCTTGATTCCGGCATCTTCACCATAAAAGAGACTAAGCCGGTTCACGATATTATTCAAGGCATAACCCTTCTTGGAGACCCGCGGCTCCAGCATCCCCTTCATGACGTTATCCGCATCCATGCCGATTCCGTTATCCTCAATGATCAGATATAACAGCTGGCCCTGCCTGCAAACGTGCAAGTGGATTTGACCTCCTGAGCCGATGTCCCTAAACCCGTGCTGAATACTGTTTTCCACGATCGGCTGCAATAGAATTTTGGGCATCAGGCAAGTTAACAACGAATCGTCGGTCACGGTAACTTCAAACTCAAACAGCCCCTCATAACATTTTTGCTGCAGGAGACAATACTGCTCCACATGCAGAAGCTCATCCTCCAGCGTGTTCCAGTCCTTGCCTCCGCTCAGCCCTAACTGGAACATCTGGGACAAGGACAATATCATCTCATTGACCTCATCGTTCTCGCCAAGCACCGATTTGCAGTAGATCGTATTCAGGGTGTTGTATAAAAAATGCGGCTCCATCTGCGCGGTTAAAGCCCGCATCTCCGCCTTACGTTTCCCGGATTCACTCAGCCTTACATCATCGATGAGCCGATTGATTTCGTCCAGCATGCGGTTAAATTGATAACCCACCTGCGCAACTTCGTCGGTAGACCGGCTGGCAAAACGGACGTTCAATCGGTTGTCCTCAACCTCCCGCATGAGCCGCTGCAGTTTATATAACGGGTTGAGCAGGATTGCCGTCAATTTGGTGGACAGCAGCCAGGTAAGAAGCAGAAAGAACAGCATGATATAAAAGGTGGTTCGCTTGACTCCGTTCATTTGCTCCAGCAGCTTATCCTTCTGCTGAATGCCGAACAGGCTCCAGTCTTTGACCACGGCGGATCGGGTGTAATTCACCAGGTAATCGGTTTCGTCAAAATGATGAAAAAAAGAACCTTGGTTACCTTCCGATACTTTGTACAGGAATGGTTTATCTTTCATGAGATTATGGCTGGACGACCAGGCGGTCCGAATGACTTCCTCGCCTTTCGAATCAATGACAAAATAATCGCTGTCATCATTCGAAGAATGCTGGTTGACCATGCCGATCAACCCGCTCTCGTTCACGTTCACCACGATGAATACGTTGGTGTTGGAAACGTTCTCCTGCGTTCCCTTGGTAACAAAGGAAAGCGTTCGGCTGTTCCCGGTAAAAAATTTGTCGGTGTGCCCCTTAACCCAGATCCCCCCATAATTCTCCTTCACGTCGTAATACATGCTGGATTCATAAAAGGACTGGGTCTGGGAACGACGCTGCGATACTGGATAAAAATCCCCGATCGGGGTAGCAATGAGTATGCTTTCGATCAGTGGCTCGTTAAAGGTAACCTGTGAAAACACATACTGAAGCTCGGACAAATGCACGTAATAATTCGAGATGTCGTTGCTCTGCACATCCAGCATCATTTCCTTAAAGGCGTAGCTGAACATTAGGGAACGAACCGAATTGGAGATCCCGGCCAATTTGTCGTCCAGAATCTGAGTCGTTTTGTTCACGGTCTCTTGTCTGGATTCGAAAGCGTTCTTCTGAAGCTCTTTGGAGGCGATCCAATAGGTTGTCATGCCTACCGCTCCAATTGCAAGCGTTATCATAATGATGAAGGATAAGCGAACTCTTTGTTTAAACGTGATCCCGTAAACCCACTTGCTGAACTTTCCGGTAAAATGCTCGTGTCTTTGTCGTTTAATCAATACTCGATCAACCTCTCCTGAAATGACAAGAAGTCCTGCCATGTCGTAACTAATCTGTTGCGGTCATTTTACAATAAAATATCATTTTCGCAATAGGAGATTCCATATCCCGCCCCTGCACATTCTACTTTTATCGTTCCATTCGCCAGATAAGGTAAGGGAAAGTTATGCTAACTTATTGGTGCGATGATTGGTTTATGCTACCATTTAGTAAGGCAAATCTGACATTCTATAATAATCGAATACAATAGACAAGGAGAATCACATGCCGGGAACGATCACATTAATCCGTTATAACGGAACCGAAAAACACGCTTTGGCCGAATCCAAAGCCTATGCAACCCGCAGCCAAGTCAATGAACGGCCGCAAATCATGCTGTGGTTTGAAACGGAAACCGAGACCGAACCGCTTCAGGATTTCCCGGATTCGGATGAGCTGCTGAACAATCCGGACGCGGAACTTACGATTTACCTGGATACGCTAAAACTGAATGAGTTTGCACCACTGGAATTTGCGCTTGCCCGGGGCTACAACGAGAACTCCAGAAGCCTGGATGCAAGACTCTATTATTTTGAGAACCAGGAGGTAAATGATAACCGGGGACGCATTGAGTATAGGGGACATGGCGTATTTAACGTATACTGGACTGGAACGACGTTGGACGTCAATTATTATGATGGCAGTAAGCCGGATACCCGACTGGAATTGGAAGGCGAGTTTACGATGGAGAAATACGTGGAATGGTTATAAAGAAGAATACATAATCTGCAGCAAGACCCTTCAACCTCGTAGAGCCAACCTTCGTAGTCATGGCTCTACGGGTTGCATCCGTATCCACATTACATAGGTTTCTTGAGCCTTAAACGCCAAACTGTTTCAAGTGATGGTCCAGATGCTTGTATAATCCCCTCCCCCATTGCTCCGAGGTCAGTTTACCGAAGAAAGGATGAGGATGCGTGGTACATTTCTCGGGTCCGTGCTTTTGGAATGCTATCAATTTTTCTTTCAATTGTTCTCTTTCCGTTTCAAATTCTCTTGGATCCGCAATCAAAATATCCGGAATAGTCGACATGTTGCGAGGTAACGGTTTTTCATTATAAAACACGGGCTTCGCGAAATTCCCTACCAACCTACCTAGCCAGCCTCTTGGCGGGTTTGTGATGCCGATGGCGATGTCTTGGAACGCGGAGCAGTGAGACAGCATTTGGGCAGCATCCATTTTTCCCCATAACGGTTGTGATTGAGGGCTTAATGCGTCGATTCGGTTTAATATTTGGGTCATATCGAAATGATTGAACATATTATTCATGATTGCCTCTCCCTATAATGAAATCCATGTCTAAACACCTGATTATATGATAGCTGACCCATCTACGGGACATTTCTTTTGGATTGCTTTTTTGTTTTAATATTTCAATAAGAGAATGAATATCATCCAACCTGTGAAGAAAAGTGAAACTGCAGCCAATAGGATTGAAACTTGATGGCGCCTGGTTTCGCGTATGTATTTCCACTCCATATATCCGCGAAAGCAGAAGATTAGGGATAATAAGAATGGCCATATGGGATAAGGTCTGCTTCTATCCATCGTCCATACAAGAATGAGTATCGGAATTAATAAAGCCCATGAGCCCAGAAGATACCATTTATACACCGGTGTGTCACGCATCTCTTCTTCGCCTACATCAATGATCTTCCTTAGGACCCATTGTCCAACTATAATAACAAGGACTATAAATGAGTATAATCCCTCCATTTACCATCCTCCTTTAGGTGGAATAAAATGCAAGTGCTTTCTACAACCATCTCATAAAAAAACCTTTAGAAACCTTCACATGTCTTTCGCTGGCCCAAATCTCCAGCTGCCTGATTCCCTCCACCTGATCCTCCGTGAACGTTAAACATAACTTTAGAGGTACGATTGCACGCCCTTTCGGCTTGATTCCGATCACCGGTTTCCTGTCCTGGTTGATCAGTAAACATGCCACGGAATCTGCGTTCATTTCTTTTCCGTTTATTATGATCCCGTCTTGATGCATTTTCATCACGCCTGGTTTCATCAGGCAGGTTCTGTAGAAGGAGATGATGAATACGGTGGAACAAAAAACTAACCACACTATACAGGCATAATAAAAGAAATCCCTTTCTCCCTGTTCCAACATGATATTTCCAAGAAGAATAACGATTAAGAGCAGCATGGAAACCATTAATCTAATGCCAGACGGTGCCGAAACGCTAAACATCCTGTTATTGTTCATATAATCTCCTATCATCGAATAAGGTTGATTCTGTATTCACTTAAAGTATATGCTCATTATACCTGCACTCACAAAATATGGTAACCTGATTTGCAATATTGCAATAATTCCAATAAAAAAAGCCCCCATTTTAGCGGCAGCTCATATCAGTGCTATGTATCCACATCATTTTATTAAAAAGCATTTAGAAATTACATGATCAACACCTCATATTCTAAAAACAATAAAATACTTACTTACCGTTCAAATCTCCTGCAGCCAAATGATTCGCTTCCACCGGTTTGCTCAGCCAATGCTCGTCGGTTTGAACATGATTCTTGCGGACATACTTGGCAGCGCTATGCTTAAAATCGTCATATGCAAATGCGGAAGCAAGCCTAACCACATAACCTTCCTGTTCACCGCCGCAGCAAGATCGCTTCGTATAACAAGCCTTGGCAGCCTCCTCGTCCCAGATTCCCCGGTACAACACAGGAACCGTAACCAGCCCCAGACGTTCCGCCCATTCCTCCGTCTCATCCCATGACAGGCACTCATTCAACTCATTCCACAGGGAGAACAGCATGAAGTAGGACGGCAGCGCCGAATACGAAAGCGAATGTTTGGCATAGACGTTTTCCCCGCAGAGACGATATCCCTCCGGAATCAAATACTTGATGCCCCCATGCAGCGTCTTGACATAATGACGGGAAGGATGATCCTTGCTGTCCAGGGATCTGGCGTGAATGAAATCGGGGTACATGGTGGTGTTCTCCCCATCCATTTTCTCGGTAATGACGACCTCCTGCCCCTTAAAATGGTCGGTATTCCGCAAAATCTTATCGTCGTCGGTATAACCTCTGGACCAGGGCAGATGCATCGTTCTGGGGTATTTCATTTTCATCGTTGTTCACCTCTCTTACTTGCCGAACGTATCGGCCTCTGCGAAGAAATACAGCTGAGCCAGCAAATCCTCGCCTAACAAATGATAAATCTTGGATGCGCCGGCATCGCCTCCATGCAATATTTCCATATGGAAGCTGACAAGTTGGACGACATGAAGCACAAATTCATCCTCATACCCAAGGTCTTTTAAGGCATGACATGCCATGATGGCCGATACATGCTCGTGCCCATAATAGGAATAGTATCCTCGAGCCTGCTTCCATACTTTGCAAAACGGCTTGCCCGCGTCATGGAACAGAGCCGCAAATTGCATAGCCAGCAGATGATCGCCTTCACCTTCATAGCAATTTTGGATGTATTCCAGCACGGCAAACGTATGCTCCGACAACGTTCTCGAATGGAACGGATTCTCTTGATCAAATCCCAGCATCGTTTGAAAATAGGGGGATTGCGATAAGTAACCGAACAACTCATCGTGATCCGGCCTGCGCGTTAGCAGCTGTTCCAAATCCTCTCTTGCCAGCTGAGTTTCACAAGCCTCATGAACGAGATGCAGATCGACAAACCCTTCCCCCATGACCGGGAATTCAAGATTCTTGGCATACTTGGTCATGATCTTCTCATCCAGCCGGCGTTTTCGTCTCTTAACTCTATCCAGGGCCACTTCATAAGGAGTCGTGCAGATATGGCACTCCACCCGTCGATCGCCATACCGTTTCAGAAATTTCAGTCTTCGTTCCCGGCTGACATTCGTTGCGTCGAATACGACGTTTCGATCCGACTTCAGCGCATCTTCGATTTCGGCGAAAGCCTCGTCAAATACCATATACGTATTTTTCTGTTTGGATTCGCTGCCAAACAATCTTTCGCGTATCGCGTCCGTCGCAACCAGCACGGCCCGCTCGCTTTTGCACAATTGTTTGGCATAATAGCTTTTCCCGCTGCCGGGTATCCCGACCAGCATATGAATCGTACTCATGAAATTCACCTCCTTTCGCGACTAGCTTAGCATGGTGTCTTGGTTTAAACGAAATCCTTCCCTCCAAATAATGTACCACGCTTGCACTTTGCTTGAGTAAGCAAAGAATATGTATATTCAACTTTTACATACCGAACAAAAAAGCCGATTGCCTGCAGAAAGTGCATCCGCAGACAATCAGCCTTTATGTCGTATCTACTTGCCCGATCTCGCTTTCGGAGCAGGAGCGGTCGTATCCCGCTCCACCAGCTTAACAGGGATCAGCGCCCTGCCCGGTGTCGGTTTCCCTCTCTCCAGCCAGTTTACGACATGCTCGGCCGCTTGGCGGCCGATCTCGTAAAAGTTCTGCTCGACGGTAGTGAGAGGGATCATCACATGCTCCGTGACCGGATTATTATCAAAGCCAATGATCGAGATATCGTCCGGAATGCGGATCCCCCTCTCCAAACAGAGGTTTAGCAGGTTGGCGGCGATCAGATCATTTTCCGTCTGAACGGCCGTCACCCCCTCCGTCTTGTACGAGTCCAGCAGCTCGTTATAAAATTGCTCCACGCCGACCTTCTCCCGGTAACCCTTCATGTTCAGCCTGATATAACGACTGTCAAGGGGAAGCCCATGGTCCTTTAGCGCTTGGCAGTATCCGAAATACCGGTCGCGCACCGACGAAGTGGATTCAATGCTGACCGCGGTCAGAAACGCAATCTTTCGGTGTCCAAGCTCTATCAATCGGGATACAGCTTGATAAGAGCCGCTCCAATTATCCGAAACGACCGCCCCGAGCGGGAGGCTGTCAAAATATTTATCGATGGTCACGATCGGATAATCTTCAAGGCACAGCCGATGCAGGATATCGTAGTTCGTATGATCGTTCCGCGGGTACAATATAATGGCTGCAATGCCCTTTCGGGTCAGCATCTCCAGGAGATCGCGCTCCTTCTGGGAGTCATAATCGCTCTGATGAATGCTTAAATAGTAGCCGTTCGCGTTCAGCCAGTCCGAAGCGCCGCGAATATACCCCATCGTGCCGCGGTCGTCTTCGGAAGGCAGGATCAGCGATATCATTTTTTCCGTTCCAACCGATCGCTGCTCCTGCCCCCGCTGCCGGGGTTTGACAAAGCTGCCGCTTCCTTTGACGCGGTAGATGAACCCGTCCCGCTCCAGCTCCTCGAGCGCTCTTCTTGTTGTAATGCGGCTCACGCCGAAGGCCGTACTCAGCTCGGCCTCGGTAGGAAGCTGGGCCTCGGAAGGGTACAGGCCGGATGAAATTTTCGATTTTAGCTCGTCCATCATCACGCGGTACAGCGGTTTATTGTCTTTGGTCAACTTGGTTCTCATCCCATCTTTATCTATTTTCCGGTTTGATCTAGTCCAACTAAAATTATAGCGTTTGCATCATTGGCATGTAAACCGCCTCGATCGATCATGCCTGCGTCCCGTCATGGTTACTTCACGTTCGTATAGCGTTCATACTGCGCTCTTTTGATTTCCAGGTAACGCTGGGCCCCCATTTTGTCCAAGGTCTTAACGTAGTTATCCCAATCCGTGTCCAGACTCGCTTTACCCGTGACAAATTTGACCCGCATCTCCTCCATGTATTTATTGATGTCGGTCAGAATCGCGCTGGTTTGGTTGGCTTCGTCATCCGTGGGAACAAAATCCGGCCAAAGCTCTTTAGGCGCCAGCTCATCCAGCTCGGCAGGATCCGCTTTGATCTCGTCAGCGACCGTCGTCCCGCGAGCCGCCATCCGCAAATCGTCGTCAGGCTCAACATAAGGATAATAAGCGCCATACACATTATCAACATATTGGAAGGCACCCAGCTGCACGCCACCCTTGTAGTTCAATATTTCGTCCTTGTATTTCGGTTTGCCGTCCACCAGTTCGTAAGTTTCTCCTTCCAATCCAAAGGTAGCGAAGTTAATCCCTTCTTCACCGTAGAAATAATCGATCCACTTGATGGTTTCGACCGGATACTTGTTTTTGTTGGTAATCACGAAACCGAAGATCCCTTTGGCCGGCGGTCCCAGCACCCCCGCGACTCTATCGCCGTTCGGACCTTCCAGGGCATGGATGCCCACATAATTTTCGGCCGCTTCCTTTCCGATATATCCCGGCCCTTCCCATACAAACGAGCCGATCAAATTGTTGGAGCCGTCCGTAGACCATTTGGCATAATCGTAGCCGGTCGTGAAATTCTGCTGAGCCAACGAGCCGTCCTTGTACAGATCGCTCATATAACGCAAGAGCTCCCTGTATTTCGGATCGTTAAACGTCGTCTTGACTTGTCCGTCAGCGTCCTTATAGAGATACTGTCCGAAAGCCTTGGCGCCGCCTTCGCCCATGCCGAAGCTGCCGGCCAGAAAGCTCTCCAGGAAGGTCCAGTACTGCGATTCAAGCACCCAGCCGAGGCGGGAACTGTCCTTCTCCCGAACCTTCATGAGCGCTTGGCGGAACTCCTCGGTCGTCTTGGGCACTTCAAGCCCCGCTTCATCCAGCCAATCCTGATTAATATACAGGCGAACGGAATTGAACGCTTTCGAAAAATCAACGTATGGAAGAGCGTATATATGTCCGTCCGACATCGTAATCGCTCCTCTGATATCCGGGTTGTCCTTGAGCAGCTTATTTAAATTCGGCGCATGCTGTTCAATCAAGTCCTCGAGCGGAACAAACAAGCCCTGCTTGCCATATTTCATCAGCTCGTCGGTGCCGAAGGCAATACGGTAGAACGCATCGGGCAGGTCGTTGGAGCCGAGCATGACATTTTTCCTCTCGGTTACGGCGGAACCGGCCAGCTCCTCAAACTCAACCTCGATTCCGGACATCTCCTCGTATTTTTGCCACATCCATAATTGATCAGCTGGTGGATGCACATCGGTATATCCGCGTTTGACGATCCTTAGCTTGATGTTCCCGGTGTCTCCGTCCGTTCCGGCTGGTTCCGGCTCCGCCTTTCCCCCTGATCCGCCGCAGGCGGAAAGCGTCAACGAGCATGTCAACATGAAAGCAAGCAGAAGATTCATTCCTTTTCTCATAAATCCATATCCCCTCTTTTCATGATTATGAGTTCCAAGCGGTAATTGACCGCTCCTATATCGGCTTACCCTTTGATAGCTCCCACCATGATGCCTTTCTCAAAGAATCGCGACAGCAGCGGATACAATAGCAAGAGCGGCAGGGCGGATAATACGACGATCGCATATTTCAGCCCTTCCTTAACCATCATCTGATCCGCGTATTCGGCGCCGACCGAAATTCCGGCCATTTCCTTGAAGTCGTTCTGCACCAGGATTTCTCTTAAAATCAGCTGCAGCGGGAATTTCTCCCGGTCCGTCAAATAAATCATAGCGTCAAAATACGAGTTCCAGTGGCCCACTCCATAGAACAGAATCATCACAGCAATGATCGGCATGGACAAAGGCAGCACGATTCGGAACAGCATATGGTAATCGTTGCAGCCGTCGACGTAGGCGCTCTCTTCCAGTTCCACCGGAATCCGAGTCTGAAAATAGGTTCTCATAATAATCATGTTGTAGGCGCTGATCGCTCCGGGCAGCACCAATGCCCACATCGTATTCAGTAATCCAAGCTCCTTGTTCACCAAGTACAGCGGGATCAGCCCGCCGCTGAAAAACATCGTAAAAGCAAACAGCAACGTGAATAGTCCCTTGCCATAAAAGCGCTTTCTGGATAACGGGTACGCACCGAATACCGTCATCATGATATTGATCGCGGTACCCACGAGAGCGTAAAGCAGCGTATTGGCATACCCACTCCATATTTCGCTGTTCTCGAATACTTTGGCATAGCTGTCCAGGTTGAAACCTGCCGGAAAGAGCAGCAGCGGCTTGTCCCATATTTGGCGCGGATCGGAGAATGACGCAAACAAAACAAAAATGAGCGGGTACAAAATGACGATGGTCACGAGAATCGCCAGCACTAATATTATGATATCGGCCAGTTTTTCTCCTGGCGTTCGTTTAATGTTCAGCAGCACTTCTTAGGTTCCCTCCTTGTTCCTGCATCGACGGCCTTTACCATAAGCTGGTCTCCCCCGCCTTGCGCGCAACCGCATTAACGATGATCAGGATGATAAAATTGATCACATTGTTGAACAGGCCAACTGCCGCCGAAAAGCTGTACTGAGTGTTAAGCAGTCCGCTCTTGTACATGTAAGTGGAGATTACCTCGGAGGTTTCCAGGTTCATCGCGTTTTGCATCAACAGGATTTTCTCGAAGCCGACACTCATGATGCCGCCTGCACTCAAGATAGACAGGATGACGATCGTCGGGACGATGCCGGGAATCGTAATATGCCAAATTCGGCGAAATTTGCTGGCGCCATCCATATATGCCGCCTCGTACAGGTCCGGCGAGATGCCCGAGATGGCTGCGCTGTAGATGAGTGAAGACCAGCCAACTCCCTGCCATACGCCCGACCAGACATAGAGATGCCAGAATTTAGACGGCTCTGCCAAATAATCGACCGGTTCCTTCCCCAAGGAGACTAGGATGGAGTTAAAGACGCCATTCGTAGGCGAGATGAAAAAAAACAGGATACCGACTGCAACGACGACCGAAATAAAGTGAGGAGCATAAGAAATGCTTTGAGCGAATGAGCGGAATTTGCGATTCCGAATCTCGTTAAACAATAGCGCCAGCAGGATCGGTGCGGGAATGCCGACCAGCAGTCCGTATAAACTGATCCCGATCGTATTTTTCAGAATCGTCCAAAAATAATAGGCGTCAAACAGCCGCTCGAAATGTTCGAACCCGACCCATGGGCTGTTCCAGATGCCAAGCCCGGGCATAAAATCCTTGAAAGCGATTTGTACGCCGTACATCGGCCAATAATGCCAGATCAAAAAGTAAAGCACTGCCGGGGAAATGATGATATACAGCCCGATATTTCGCTTTAGCTGCCTCTTAACATGCGTCCACCGGGTGGGTTTGGGAGCGGGCTGTGGGGATGCCGAGTTTAATCGGGCGTCCATGCTTAATCATGACCTCCTTTATCTAATCGAATGGCGTGTAGCAGAAGTCTGAGCTGTGCGAGATCATCAGCAATATCTGCTTGGTACAGTAATATGACACCTCCCTTCTATTCACTTGTACTAACATTTGTTATGTAATTAATAATTTGTTATAACACATTTTAGTGAGGTTTTATTTTCCAGTCAATATGACATCGAATAATTGCTACTTTAGTTGTATAAACGCGGAATTGTTATGACAAATTTCGACGGTTGCAGCCTTATTAACATCGTCCTGCGTGCCGTAGGTTGTCGAACGATCCCACAAGGGAGGGCCGGTATCATTCCGAAAAAAAGAAACAGCCGCATGGTTTACGCGGCTGTTTCTATTAAATAAACGAGCGTTTAGAAACGCATGGTCGATGTTCATTACCTTGCTCTAAGTCTGCTTATAGATATGCTGCCAGCTTTGCAAGCACATCCGCCTGTTCATCCGTCAATTTATTGCCGGATTGTGCCCTGACCTGATTGGTAAAAGCGTTCAGCTTGCCTTGCTTAGCGGAGTCGTTGCCCCGATCCTCCGCCTCTTTGGCGCCTTGCAGCTTCGTAGACAGCGATTGTGCGATTCCCTGATCGCTTCCTGCGAAACGCTCTACCAGCCCGATCAAGCTGTCATAGGTCACGGCTACCTCAAAACGAAAGACGGATTCCGTTTTATTTCCGGCCAGATCGACTGCCGTTACGGATATTTCATGGGAGCCCGGTTCAAAGGAATAGGCAGGACGTTCGAGCAGCGGAAGAGAACAAGGATTGTCAGCTAACCCTGACAGACTGTCGACGGCACTGCACGAAACGTATACGGAGTCGGTTACCGTGTACGTTCGCTCACCGGTGAATTCAACGACTGGAGCCGTCTTGTCGATTTGCACGTTCAGCGTTCCAGGTGCCTCAGATACGCCTGAGAAGTTGGTGGCGGAATAGGTAACCGTCGTGACGCCTTCCTCAGTGATTTGAAGCTGAGCCGTACTCCCTTTTACCGTGGTCTTCTCTATCGGCTGCGCGCCTTCCGCAGCATATGCAATAGAGTACGCGCGGTCGGAAGAGATGGACAAGGACACATCGGTATTCACCCAGCCGTTCTCGTTGGGAGAAGGCGATAGGCTAACCGTCGTGACGGGAGGAACGCTGTCTTTTACGGTTACAAAGAAATCGTCATAATAGGCTGTTGCCACATTGTATCTGGAAGTTACCGCAATCAGTTTCGCATAAGCCGCATTAGCCGGAGCCTTCCCTCTGAGCGTCACTTTCTGCCACTGGGCCAATCGCGATTCATCCAAATGGGTTTCCAGTGTGGAAATCGTGGCGTTATTGCTGTCAAAGAATCGGAACATAAAACCCGGCTGGCCCGATTCAATATAGAGATTCATGCCTGCCGTATATTCCTCTCCCGGGATGACGGGAATCGCATCACTTTGGACGGCAACGGATGCTGTTCTCAGCGTGTCCGTAATCTTCAGACTGTGCGTTCCCGTGAAACTGCGTTCCGTGCTGAGATCATAGCGATAACCGTTGCCTGAAGCGAATAATTGACTCCATCCCTTCATTTCCTCTTCGAAACCAGGATTGGTGACGGGAACAGCCGTATGCGGCGGTTCTTCCACGACCTCTCCGTCAACTTCCATCCGATACAGAATCGTATTGGTCTGCATGTCCGTGAAATAGAGATTCCCGTCGGCATGTAAATCGAATCTGGAGGTGTCGGCCAATGTCCGATGCTCCAGCGTTTCAGGGTCAATGACCGTCAATTTATTGTTGAACAGCACGTAAAGCAGATCATCCTCCGACCAGCGGAGCGGGTGATGCGCCCATTGGCTGAAATTCAAGCTTGGATACACTTTTTTGCTCTTCACGACTTCATACGTATCGGGGTCGATCGCAAAAATATACTCATAGGATGCTCCCCAGATCAAGCCGTCCGGACCGGCCGAAAGATCTCCGATGAATATCGGTTTATCTAGCCCCGGAACCCGGAGCGGAAACTCGGTGATTTTTTGCTGCGTCTCTTCATCCCAAACAAAAATCTTCGCTTCCGCTTCCGTCGGCTCGGAGCCCAGTCCGCCCCGAATCGTGGTGGAACCGAACACCTTGCCGTCATGAACCGTCGTACTGAGCACGCTTTGATTCTGGACGACGTTGCGATGAACGTTGATTTCTCCGGTGGCGGTATCATAAACGGTCAACGAGCCGCCCAAAGTGCCGTAACCGGAAATCGTCGAAATGTAGAGCTTGCCTTTGGAACTGGAGATATCAACCAGCCTCTCCTGATCGTTGCCCAGAACGGCCAGTCTCTTCGGATTGTTCATTCCAGGCTCTGTCGATAAATCGAACTCGTACAGTCCGCCTTCCGGGTACACGCCCATATAGACTTTATTGCCTACGGCATGAACGCTATCCGCTTGGCCGATGCTGAACGGCGTTGCGGTGTTATTGGTCAGATCGACGAGCGAGGAACGGGCCTGCGAGCCGGTGGTGATCAATTGAGTGTCCGATACGCTTTTCAACCGGTTGACAACGCCGGGCAGACCCGGGATGACCGGCGGCATCAGGTGCACCTGCTTGGTTTCGATGTTCATGATCGTAACACCGCCGTCATAACGGACGGTCACCAGATTTTTGCCCGGGTATTCCGGATTATTGGGAAATTCCACCCAATCTACTCCCCTAAATCCGCTGTTGTACTCCATGCCGGTCAACTCGACCTCATGCGTGGCAAGATTAAACGTTTTCAACTTCTTGTCGGACATGTAATACAGTTTTCCGTCAAGCGAGTCCGTTGCGTGAAGCCCCGTTACGTTCTCCAGCACAACATCCAGCCAGCTTTCCGTCTGTGTATCGTAGATAAACGCCTCTCCAGGAATGCCGCTTCCGTCCGTATATCGGGCAAACAAATAACGGTTATCAATCGTGCTCAGGTCATACACGGTGTCTTCTTTAACCGGCAGGGAAGCCGCGATATTTGTTTTCTCACCGGTCGCTAAATTCACGCGTACGATCTGCTTATGCGCGGTACCGGCATATATATTGCCGCCCTGGTAAGCGATGGAGCGCACATACTCCTGGTCAAGCGACCCGATGACGCGGCCATAATCTTTGGTTTGCTTCGTAGCCGGATCGTACTGGTACACTTTGCCGCCGGGATAGGTTCCGACATACACGCGGCCCTGTTCATCCGTGGTGATGCTGTTCGGAACCGACTGGCCATCGAACTGTGCAACTTGCACAGGGACATGAGTAACCGGTGAGTAACTCCACAGCCTCGCTCCGCCGCCGTCGGCCGCAAGGAACAAGGTACCGTCCGGTGCCGTGGTATGTGCCCAGGAGCTTTCGGAGGGGCCGATCGGAATGCTGCGAAGCAGTTTATAATCCTCCAGATCGATCACGTTAAGATGCCCCGGCTTTCCTTTACTGGTCGCATAAAGAACGTTGCGGCCTTCTTCCTTCCCTGCCGTACCGTTGAACACGGCAACCGTATAGTTGTTAGGAACGAGAATTTCCTCCGGTGTTCCGTATGTTTTTTGAGCAAGCCTGCTCTCCCCGGAAGCAGCGGCGAGACCGCCGCCCGAACAAACCAATAACAGACACAATGCCAGCATAAATACCTGGTACTTGCCGCTTTTTGCAAATCTCATAAATGACCTCCTTAGATTTCGGTGTTGACTATCCCGTAAGACCGCTCTAATAGCTATGAACGAATCCGGCAGGCATTCAGCCTCTGTTTTTTAGTAAACTGAACCTCCTTTGGTCATGATTAGACGCAACCCGCTCTGGTGGAATATGGAAAGCTAGCGGAACCGTCTGGCCGTATATTAGGCAAATACCGGGATGGTGTCAATCCATAACGATCATGCCATATTCCTCTTGTCCCTTTATTCGACAATGTGGATATTTCAAAAGAAGCAGAAGCATCACAGCAGAAAAGTTGTTATTTCTAGCGGTTAACCAAGCTCGATTCTGTCACAAAGTTAAGGCCGAACGACAAAAAAGCCGCATCATAAGCGGCCCCGCATAAACAGCAGGGGACCGTCATACGGATGGTATCTTGCTCAATTTTATCAAGCTCTTTATGAAAATCTACAATTGGGATCATAGCGAAATGGCTGAGAAACCGATGATATCTCAAATGCGGGAATAGAAAAATAAAAGACTGCCCTTCAGCAGTCCTCCCTGTCATTTCGTATGTTAGTCTGATATGTCTGCACCGTCTTCATTCAGGCATCGAATGTAAACCCGGCACATTCATGGATGCCTGCATGCCTGGCGGTACTGCCTCGGCGAAACCCCGAACTGCTTGCGAAACTGATCGGCAAAATGATTGTAACTGTTAAACCCTACGTCGTGGGCAGCTTCATTCGCCGTACGGCCCGAATGGCTCATCAATAAAGCGGCATGGCGAACCCTCATCTGGTTCAGATGCTCCAAAATGGTGGATCCCGTTTGCTGTTTGAACAAGTGCGCCAGCCTGGATCCCGAAATTCCGATCTCTCGGGATAAGGCATCAATTTTGACGTCTTCTTTTAACGAACGGGATAACAACCCAAGCGTTTGCTCGACTCTGGGATCTAGCCTCTTGTTTGTCCGCTGTGCAAGCAGAAGCAAAATCTCACGCAGGGCGTTCTCACTCAGAGCTTCCCACAGTTCTAACCGGTCCAGCGAATCTTGCAGCACATTACGAAAGGCCAGCTCGACACGGCCTCGGACACGTTCATCGGGCAAGGTTTCGACCAGAAACTCCTCGTTCGGCAGCATCCCGTTTTCCGGAAGCCCGGGATAATGGATCCAAAGAAAGTTCCAATGCGTCCCCTGCACGGTCCCGTATTCATGGGCGATGTTGGCGCGCAGCAGTCCGAGCTGCCCGGATCCGCAGCGTTTCTCCCCGGCAGGCGTGCGGAAATAGCCCTCACCCTCCAGCGTGTAAACAAGCAGCCAGTCCTGCATTCCGTTAGGACGACGCAGGCGATAAGAATCGTCTTGCTCGAAATGATCGCCGAATATGGTTCCGGTGCTTTCTAAGGATATGGCATGCCTATCAGCCGGCGTTCTCAAGCGGTCTCTCCTCCTCTGTACCCCGAATAGCAGAATTCCGGTAATATTAAGCAGAAATCATACTTCCTCTCAAGTTAAGCAGACCTTATTCTATTGTCAACAGGAAAACCATTAATTTGCGGGAGGAATTGCTATGAGAGAGAAGTTACACGTATTGACGGAAGAACAGCTGCACAAATTCGAAACGGAGGGATATTTGATTGTAAAAGGCCTCTTCCGCGAGGAGGAGCTGTCGGAGATCGAAGCAACGTTTGAGGAGATCAGCCACACGACCGTGCCCGGCCACTTTGAGCCTGTGCTGGACGATGAAACCGTTGAACCGCTCAAACGTTATCCCCGCGTTATGCATCCGCACCGCTTTCATGCAACCGCGAAGAAATACATGCTGCATAAACCGGTCATGCAGGTATTGGCCGATTTGTACGGGGAACCGGCGCTCGCCGCCCAAAGCATGTTCTATTACAAGCCTCCAGGCTCCCGCGGCCAAGCGCTGCATCAAGACAACTTCTACCTGCAGGTGGAACCGGGCAACTGCATCGCGGCATGGACCGCAATCGACGCGGCTAATGAAGAGAACGGCGGTTTGCTCGTCGTTCCGAAAACAAGTGATTATGACCTGGTATGCCCGGAAGAAGCCGATTCGAACGAGTCGTTTACCACTCATTTCGTGAAGCCGCCCAAGGATCGAAAGGTCCTCCCCGCGATCATGGACAAAGGGGACGTCCTGTTCTTTAACGGCAACCTGATCCACGGCTCTTACCGCAACAAATCCAACCGGTTCCGCCGCGCTTTCATCTGCCATTACGCCAACGCGTCGGCTACCAAAATCGGTGCATTTTATCGGCCTTTGTTCCGGGAAGACGGCACGGAGATCAACCTTGACGTCAATCCGAATGGCGGTCCGTGCGGCATCGAATTCGATACGGCTTATCCCCATTGAAATAAAGGCGGCCAGCGTACATCTTAGAGACGCTGGCCGCACTGGTTTCCTCGAATAGGACCTCTTCTCATAGCAGTGCCCTATTTACTGTAGTACAGTCCAAGTACACCGTTGCCATAGGTTTTACTGCTGTTAAGGTTCATAGTGAATCGTTTATTTGCAAGCGCAAACAACCGTTCTCCCTGTGAAACGATTACCGGATGTATAAATAACCACAGATCATCAAATAAATCATGTTGGATAAATAATTGCCACGTTCTTACTCCACTCTCTACCGAGATATTCCCTTCTCTATTTTTGAGGATCTCGATTTCATGAGCCATGGAATTTTCACCATTTACTAGAATTTGCTGAGAGTTTATCCAAGTTAGATCCATTTTCGTGCTGGAAATCACAAATTTGGGGATGGCATTTATGCGCTTGGCTATAGCTCGTTCAAGGTCGTCGTTAGATGAATTCTCTGCATTTTGCCAATGCTGTGCTAATGATGAATACGAATTGCTGCCTATAATAATCGTGTCTATAGTATTATAGTACTCTAAATAATCTTCAAAGATTTCCTCATTTAATGTCATCCATTGATCTTCATTTGATACAATGCCGTCCATCGTAGTCTGCATAGTCAGAATGATTCTACCCATCATTAAGTCCTCCTCGATTCACATATTGAGCATACTCACTGATTTTATCGTACTCGACTATCAATGATTTCTTCTTAATTGCTGATTTCCACATCATTTAAAACAAATAAAACAAAAAATCGCGATAGTCCCGGTTTCTAGCGTGTATATGTTCTTGTCTCTGGCTATCACGGTATCTGCTTCAACCGTCATTTCAAGCACTGGATGGGAGTTGCTCCCTCTATCGGTTATCACCGGAGCTTTTCCGGTGTTTTCGCGAGTTATTTTGTGTTGACAACGTGTTTACATTATGCGTACAATAGATTCACTACGTTAAGGAGGCTTTGCCCATGGATACCAATCTGCACATCCGTCTATCCAAAGACCTCAAGGAGAGCTTTCAAGAGATTGCGAAGGAGAATAACACAGACCCTTCAACTCTTGTTCGCGACTGGATCAGCAATTATGTAGCTGAGCATCGAGGGACAGATGAAGATACAGCTGCCGAGTTATACTTGGCAGGTTACCTATTACAGCAAGCACTTGGAGGAAGAGAACATGTCAGCAAGGAATTCGCCAAACAATTGCAGGAGCATTCCTTGACGAACCAGAAGGAGTTCACTCAATTGATCTTGACTACCTACATGGATCTGGATCTTACGATTCCTTCGTGTTTATCCAAGACTTATAAAGGTTACGCTTATTCTCAAATGTTTTTGTTGGGCTTAATCGGTGATAAGCCTTAGGATTTGCATAAAGCACAATTGCCGTTCTTTTATGAAGTCTGAGTGGCTTCATATATTAGTGCGCAAGAGAAAATCTACCCTTTCCTGCCGGTTCAACATAAAAAACCGTCTACAAGTAGACGGATCGCACAGCCAAGCTATTTCCATTCCAATCACGATTACAGTGGATTATCGAACAACCCACTTTGTCCTCCAATCGTTCAGGCGGATTTCGAGGACTTTTTTGTTTTTTTGGACCGCAATTTACGGAGTCCGTGCATCCAGAACAACACCAATGGAAATATAAATCCGACGGTGATCGTATACGGAATCCAAGTCTTTGCGTCCCATTCCAACTTGTAAGGAACATTGGGATATATAAAGACGGAAACCGCGGCAAGTATCCAGCCTAGCGGCACGACCAGCGGCTGATAATTTTTGATATTAAATATCTGGCTGATGCCGATTGCAATGGCGTAAAAGTACAAGGAGATTCGGAAAAACAAAGTGATAAACCACATCACCGCCATGACCGCTTCAATGCGCTGAAGAAAATTACCGATATTGATTTTCTTGGCCAGCATATAACTTGGATACATATTTCGTGCCGCAATGTCCGGACCCAAGACCAAAATTGCTAATCCAATAATCGTAAAAAGCACCCCCGCTCCCAATAGGCTTCCAATATAAACGGCCTTGCTTGTCTCCGCCGGGCGGTTGACGGCTCCCGGGTAGATGATCATCAACACGATGTTTGGCAGAAACGCAGTACTAGCGAAAGAGATCGCAGCCGGGAAAATAGGGTTGGCTCCCGATTCGAAAATGGGAAGTGCATTCTCCCATTTAATTTCTGACAACAATAAAATGCTCATGGACAGAAACAGAAAAAGAAACCATGGAAATAGCATCTCCGCTGATCTGGCCAGCACTTCGAGCCCTAAACGTACCCCCAAGACAACAAGTGCTCCGTAGAGGAAAATAATCGCCTGAACCGGGGTTTCGGGCAGCATTTGGATGGTCATGAAGTCACTAATTTCGTGCAACACTGATGCTGGACCACTTAGAAATAATGTTAGTAATAACAGAAAGTTTACCGTTTTGCCGATCCATTTTCCCAATAGTTTCTCAGTCAATTGCATTAAATTCGATTCCGGGTATTTTTGGGACAATTGCAGCTGCACCGCTAAGAAGATGAAGCCCAGCCCGATCCCAACCAAGGCGGCAATCCAGGCGTCTTGCCTGGCAATGTTAGCCGTACCCGAAGGAACGATAAGAATTGCGCTTCCGATTGTATACATAGCGGTTAAAATGCTAACTTGGCGCAATGAAATTTTTACTACAGGCATCTTCCCCGCTCCCTTTCTCATTGGATCAAACCGATGGCTGTAAGCCAATCGCTGAGCGGCTTGAAGGCAATCGTAATCATGACCAAGGGAGTTGGTATATCTCTCAAGATCGTTTGAGCCACACTGATTCCTATGGCAATGATCATGAATGCCGCGAATCCCCAGACTTCCCTGTATTCTTTTTCCCGCAGCATCCTAGGCAGCTCAAGCCAGGTTATAATTGCGGCTGAAACTGCAATTAATGCGATATTCAGCATGAATTTGCCTCATTCCTTAATATCATTTAGAAATGAATTATTGGTTGTGCCGGTTCGCCGGATTTTGTAATCCACGTTGACATGGGTCTTTAGGTTCGGGAAATATCGGTCATTCCACGCATCCTGCATCTCTTTCCATTGTTTAGGATGAGATCGGTGAAACGTTTCTCCGAAACCGAATATGTCCACTTTAAGCTCCGTTTGTACTTTATCGATCACCGACTCCAAAAATCGAGTTAACCTTTCCTCCATTTCCTCTTCAAGTTCCCTCACTGTTTCAGGCTGCGATAAATCCAACCCGCTGCACTCCACGGAGCCGATATTTCCTTCGATATTTAATTTGATGCTCATCTCGGGACGGGATTGCACGATTCTTCCCTTAAGCTTCGCATCGGTCCTAAGCGTCTCCACTACGACCTTGCCGTCGTTATGGCAGGGTATGAAACCTACAGAGCTTTTAACGTCCCCCATTATAAATCGATATCCTCTGCTATCTTTCTCATTTAACCAGCCAATCAGCTTGTCATTTTTAAAAACAGCAAACCCCGAATATTTCAATTGGCTTGGCGTTTGGATATTTTCTACGTTTTTCTTTGTTTTTCCAATTTCCCGGTTCCCTGTAATCACAAGTCCGGTTAGCACGGGATGTTTTCCAATGCTGGTAATGTCGTTGATCAATTCATCCAGCGTTACGGCCATGCTCGGTGACCATACCTTCTCGGAGATTTGCAGGGAATCGTATAGTTTATTTGCAGGAATCGTTTCCATGGGGGTCATGATTTTCAAGGTTTCCTCGACCGTTGCCCCTTTGGTAATTGCCAGGTAGAAATCAGGTCTGAATTCGTGATCCCTGGATAACAGATCCAGAACTTTGGCTATCCCTTCCCTTGCCATCGCCTCATCCATCAGAAACATCCGCAAATGAGAAAAATATATTTTTCGCGGGCTAATCTGGGTCATCCTCCGCGCCGCTTCAAATATGGTGTCGCCTTCGGCTGTATACAGCGTAGCTGGCGCTTGGGGACCGCCGCTTCGTTTGGCGGTAACCTGCCCAGGGATAGCGACCTGGATCGACAGTCGGTAGCGGCCGTCCACCCAATCTACCCCTGCGGCCACCGCTATGGCCAGCTCGTTTAACTCCCTGCGATTCCAGCATCCGCTAAGAAGAAGCATGATTACGATATGCAGGAGCAGCAGCGCCAATATCCGTTTCATTCCATTTCACTCGCTTTCCCACTGATCTGCATTCAACTATTCCCGCGACTTCTGGGGAGGTGTGTCTTTCCTGCGCTTCTCGTTGTCCTGATTGATCAGTCGGGGGCGGTTTATCAGCATCCAGTGTGGCAGCCGCAAAATGGAATCTTTTTGCCCCTCCGGAATTAATGGGGCAAAAGGCGACATATACGGAATTCCGAACGAACGAAGGCTGCACAAATGGAGTATGATCGCGATGACCCCAACTAAGATGCCGAACAGTCCGAAGGACCCGGCAAGCGCCATTAACGGAAACCGGAGCATCCGAAAAGCAATAGACATGTTAAAAGATGGAACAACAAAGCTGGATATAGCGGTAATAGCCACCACAATGACCATGGCTGGAGAGATGATCCCTGCTTCAACGGCGGCTTGTCCAATGACCAGCGTTCCTACGATGGAAATAGCGGATCCGATGTTTTTAGGCAGCCGAACGCCTGCCTCCCTCAGAATTTCGAAGGTTACCTCCATGAGGACCGCCTCAACGAAGGCGGGAAATGGGATTTGCTCGCGCTGTCCAGCTAGCCCGAATAGGAGCCGTGTCGGCAGCATTTCGTGGTGAAAGGTGGTTATCGCCACATAAAGTGATGGCCCAAGCAACGAAATGAATATGCTCAGATAGCGCAGTATCCGCAGAAACGAGCTGATATCCGCGCGCTGGTAGTAATCCTCTGCAGCATGCAAGAACGAAACAAATAAGGCAGGAACGATCAGAACGAATGGAGTGCCGTCCACGATAATCGCGATTTTGCCTTCCAGCAGCTCGGCTGCGACCACGTCGGGTCGCTCGGTATTATAAATCGTGGGAAAAGGAGTCAGGGTCTTATCCTGCACAAGCTCCTCGATATAACCGCTCTCCAAGATGCTGTCAACATCGATTCGTTCCAACCGAGTGCGCACTTCGCCGACAATTTTCTCGTTGGCGATGCCATCGATGTACATCATAACGACATCCGTTTGCGTAATGCGTCCGATCTGCTTCGTTTCCATCCATAGATGAGGATCCTTGATCTTTCGGCGAATCAAAGCCGTATTCGTTCGAACTGCCTCCGTAAAGGATTCGCGCGGGCCGCGCACGACATTTTCAGCCGATGTTTCCATGACTCCGCGGTCCTTCCATCCCCGGGCGCCGGCCGCGATGCCTCGATCCAAGCCATCAACCAGCACGATCGCGTCTCCCGACAATAAAGAATGGAACAGCGTTTTATAGTCAGATATGGACTGTATCTCTTTACTTATGAAAGAGATTTCTTCTAGTACCTTTTGAGCTTTCAATGGTTTCCCATACTCCGTATTTTCTCTAGCCCTGGATTTCGCAATGTCGGCTACAGCGGACATGATGGATTCCGAAATGATCTTTTGATCGGCCAGGCCGTCCGTGTATACAACAGCCATATAGTGTTTTTCGCCTTCGTCAAGCGGGATTTCCCTGATGACGATATCGGTGCTGTTACCGAGAGTCCTTCGGATATGGTTCAGGTTGCTTTCGAGTTCCGGGCTTAAAGCATTAGAATCTTTCTTCTTTGCAGCAGCCGATGGGGTATCTTTGGTGTTGTTTTTGTTGGAATGGCCGGTTCTTCTTCGATACCGCATAAGAACATTCTTCCTCTCACAGATGCTATTCCCCCATTATTGCCGAAGAAAACAGGCTGTAAACTTTTGCGAAAATGTTGTCCGAACAAACAAAAGGATGACATCCACGGAGTCGATTGACCCCCGGCGTCACCCTATGCTTCACCAGCCGAACGATTATTTCATCATGCGCTTCAGCTCTTTATACAGCTTACGGTTTAAGTATCGAATCAGTTTAGTCAGCCCATACACAATGGCGATAATCAAGATTGTAATGACGGTCATGAAAATAACGGCACGAATGGATAACGTTCCTCTGAACCATCCCATCATCAGGAGTAAGAGATACGTCACAATGACAACCCAAGTGCTGATTGTGAATAAACGTTTCATTACCATCACTCCCCTTCATGTTGCCGTATGGACCGCGGGACGATGGGACTGAGTTATAAATGCGAGACGGTTCCCCGATCCGATCAAGCGTCCCTAAATTATACCAGATCAAGCAGCTCATAAGATGCTCGGCGAATGATAAAAAAAGAAGATAACCCTGCAAATTCAGGATTATCCTCTCAGCTTCATGATGCCTTGCTATGGTTAAGGTGAGAAATTCTTGTTCTCCATCACGATAACGGACTCCGAGCCGGACCTCGATGCCGCCGTTTGTTTAGTATATAAGACCAGCTCGCGGATCGTGCTGCAGCACTGCTTGGCCCCTGCCACCAATAACGGACTGCCGACGAAACTCAGTTTTAGCCTCTTGGACAAAAATCCCCCGATCGACATGATGATGGGCACGGTAGGCGATGTGTTGGAGAATACGATCGGCTCGTCATTCTGGTATTTGTCTTGAAGAATCAAGCACACATTTTCCAACGCGGGAACTACGACTTTGGATGAACCCCGTCCAATGGTGTACACGGGGTTCCCGTTCTCGTCCAGACCGTGAAAGATAAGTTTACCCATATCGGACGTATTCAGTTTATCGAAATAGTCTACCGCCAGAATCTCCTCTTTCGTAAGCTGGCGATTGGTCGGCAATTTATTCAAATGATAAGCTGCAGCCAGAGATGTTGTATGGGTTCCGCCATAATCATTATAAATAAATATCATGTCCATGACCCCATCCTTCCGATTTAATGAGCTTATTATTACCCATTATGTAAATCTCATTCGCCCGCGATTCATGGATTGCTAGACTTGATACTTTCGCAACTAAAAGAAGCCCTGATGATCAGGGCTTCTTCGGGATGAATCCGATTTAAGATGGACTTAGTCCAGATAAACGGCCTTGCCGATTTTTGCGGATTCGTATAGAGCTTCCAAGATTCGAGATACAACATAAGCTTGTTCTGGGGTTACGACAGGATCCTTATCCTGGTCGATAGCCTCGATCCATCTTCTCATCTCAACATCCGGAGCTTGCTCCTTCTTGCCGTCGTAGAACGCAACCCCGCCGGAGTTCAATTCGATTTCGTTTGTATACAGGCGGCTGAATTTCTCGCCGTTGATGCGAAGACCGTTCTTCATATCGGCTCCGCCTTCCGAACCGCTCAGCGAGCATTTGGCTTCATCGACTTCAAGCGTATTGAGCGCCCAGCTGGATTCCAGCATAATGGTTGCGCCGTTCTCCATCACAATCATGCCGAAGGCGGAATCTTCCACCGTGAATTTTTCGGGATCCCAAGGTCCCCAAGCATTGGCCGCATTCTCCTTGCGGGACAGTTCATGGTATGTGGTGCCGAGTACAATCTTCGGCTTGTAATTATCCATCATCCAGAGCGTCAGATCGAGCGCGTGCGTGCCGATGTCGATAAGCGGCCCGCCGCCTTGTTTTTCCTCATCCAAAAAGACGCCCCAAGTCGGCACGGCTCTTCTCCGTACGGCATGCGCTTTGGCAAAATAAATATTTCCGAGTTCGCCGGCTTCGCATACCTGTTTCAGATAAAGGCTGTCTTCGCGGAAACGGTTATTGTACCCGATCGTCAATTTCTTGCCTGTGCGCTTCGCGGTTTCCATCATAAGCTTGGCATCGGCGGCCGTTTTGGCCATCGGCTTCTCACACATCACATGTTTTCCCGCTTCAAGCGAAGCAATGGAAATCTCGGCATGAGAATCATTAGGGGTCAAGACATGGATAATATCGATGCTTTGATCCTGCAGCAGCTCTTTATAATCGCCATACACTTTTGCTTCCTCAATACCGTACTTGCTAGCCGCTGCTTCTGCCCGATCGATTACGATATCGCAGAATGCCACGAGCTCCACGTTGTTTAATCTGCTTAAGCTCGGAAGATGCTTCCCGTTTGCGATTCCGCCGCAGCCGATAATTCCAATACGATACACTTTAGACATGGATCATCACCATCACTTTTCATTGTTTTTTAAAAATTCATAATTTCTGCTTATTCGAAACGCCTTATAAAACAAGCAGATCGTTGTATGTAATTCTGTCACAACACCTCTACGAATCTCTGAAAGGCACATCACCCTCAACAAAGAGCGGCCTCCAGTCGGCATGTGGATAACCTTCATCCATCCGAAGGGTTGGTGTACGCACCACGTTTAGGGAAGTGGTCCTATGACTGCTCTATCCCTATGGCGTCTTAGAAAAAAAGTAACAATGAGGGAAATCACTCCTTCCGGCAGCCCGTCATTTATTTTCCGAACATCCACATATAAGGTATCACATCTTGCACATTTTTTTAGTCCAACTATGCGACAAATCATATATAAAATTACGACATCATCGCCATGTCTTCAAACAAGGGCTGCCCGTTCCGAAGCACCATGGTTTACATAATATTCGTTATGAAAATATTATAAATTTTACCAGCATGCATGAACCTCCATGCTCCAAATCATATCCCCATCATTTAAATGCTGACCCCTTACAAAGCCGGAGCTGAACCCCCGTCAATATTGATGGAAGTTCCTGTAACATAGGAAGCAGCATCGGAAGCCAAAAATACGATGACTTTTGCCGCTTCCTCCGTATCGCCGATACGCCCGAGCGGGATGTTATGGCGCGGATCCCGGGCGTACTGGTCCCAGGTGAGTTCAGGTGATTCACGTTTCCAACGCGCCTCAAGCTGTGCACTCCGTATCGTTCCGATACATACGGTGTTTACCCGGATATGGTCTTTCGCCAAATCGTGACTCATCGCTTTGGTCATGGCTTGTCCCGCCGCGCGGCTGACGCTGCTTGGCATGGATGAAGCCGGCGGCGTTTTGGCCCAGGATGTCGTCACATTAATAATCGCGCCGCCGCCGGAATTCCGCAGATGAGGGACGGCCGCACGCGAAAAACGAATCGCGCCGAACAGCTTGAGATCCAGATCGGATGCCCATGATTCGTCGTCGATCTGCTCAAACGGCTTCGCTGCGGCGGTTCCGGCATTGTTCACCAGGATATCGAGCCGTCCGTAGCGGCTGACGGTTTCGTTTACGGCTCGCATGCAATCCTCAGGTTTCGTAACATCCGCTGCGATGGTTAACGCTTCGGATTTCGATAGATGCCTGATATGATCCGCGGCAGCCCTTAACTGCTCCTCATCTCGTGCACATATGGCAACTTTAGCCCCTTCCAACGCAAACGTAACGGCGGTTTCAAGGCCAATCCCCCTGCTCCCCCCGGTAATCAACGCAACCTTTCCATGGAGTCCCATATCCATGATCCATCAGCTCCTTTAACTGGATTGCTTGAATCTTTGCCTCTAAGTACAGCTTCAACATCAACCAGGAGTTTTCCTCTTTATTTCATCTATTACGCTGCTGATCTGCATGGCCTTTACGAATGAGCGACATGGGAAGCCAATAAAAAAAGCCGCGATAAACTCGCGGCTAACTTCACTTCTATTTGTCTCCAAAATCATGATTGGATTCCCTTCTTGCAAAATCCACAAACTGAAATTTATCCAATCGATGTCTGGATTCCGTGTACTGGAAAAGCGTGGTATCTTCCAAGTGGACGTAACCTCGGACGACGACGACATGGGTATCGCTTCCAAGATCCATATAGGACTGGTCCATCGTCGTAGCTCGTTCCACGGAGATGATTTTTTTCGAGTAACTGATCTTTAGATGGAGCTCCTGCTCCAAGTATTGATAGATGGAATCGCCCGTAATTTCTCTCGTTAAACCCGTCACGATGTCGGCAAGCAAATAATCCACATCGAGGATGATGCGCTCCCCTTCAATTTCCCTGGATCGGATCACCTTCCACACGAGCCGGTCCGGGCGGGTGTGCAGCTCCTTGGCGATGGCTTCCCCGGCCGGAACGCACTCCGTTTCATGCACAATCGTACGGCTTTTCCGGCCAATCCGCTCCGCCATTTCCTTATAACTGACAAGCCCCGTAACCGGGAAATTCATTCTTCCGGTATCCAGCACAAACGAACCTTTGCCTTTCACCTTATGAATATAGCCGTTTTGGGCGAGTAAATTCAATCCCTTGCGGACCGTTTCCCTTGTAATTTGATAGGTTGCCGCAAGCTCGTTCTCCGAGGGCAGCTTGCTGCCGGGCTGCAAAGCGCCGGTTTCGATTTGGTCGGCATAGTCTTTATACAGCGTCCAATAAATGTTGTTCGTCATCCTTTATCACCATCAGCTATTGTACCATTTTCCAGCAGCCAACACATGTTAAATAGGAACCTATCAGCTTCCATTACCGAGTGTCACCTGAAGCACTCGCGTTTCGCCAGGAAGCGCCTCGCCTTCAAACTCTGTCACGTTCTGAATGTGGTCTTGCCCATCCGGAATAATGACTGGCGTAATGACCGGCAATCCGGCTTGCTGAATGCGATCGATATCGAATTCAAGCAGCAGCTGCCCTTTCCTTATCTCCGCACCCGTTTCGACATGTGCCTTGAATCCTTCGCCTTTTAACGAAACGGTGTTGATTCCGACGTGAATCAGGATCTGGATTCCGTTCGCATCCGTCAAAATAATCGCATGTTTGCTCTTCTTGATGAGATGGGCGACTTGGCCGTCAAAAGGAGCATACACTTTGCCTTCGGACGGGATGATGGCAATGCCCTGGCCCATTTGTTTCTCGGCGAAGGCAGGGTCCGGTACCTCTGACAGCGGAACCACTTTCCCTTTGATCGGTGCCATGACCTCTAATGCGCCTTGTTGCGCCGCTTCCATGGTTAGACTGTTTGCCGTTTCCGTCGACGCGAACGACTCGGATTGAAGACTGCCGTTCGATTCCGTTTTAACAGTTTCGGCTCTTCCATCTAAGCCGGCAGCATTCCCATCCGCTGCAGTTGCATGTCTAGACTGCTTGGACAACTGGTAGCGCCCGAACAGCAATGTCCCCGCGAACGGAACGACCAGTACAATCGCCATACCAATGAAGAAGACACCCCACTGGTTAGGGAAGATGGACAGGAATCCCGGAATTCCGCCCACGCCGATCGATGAAGCCAGAACGTTGTTCACGGCCAGCAGCACGCCGGCAATCCCGGATCCGATCATACCGAAAATAAAAGGATATTTATGGCGAACGTTGACCCCGAAGATGGCGGGCTCCGTAACCCCCAAGAAGGCCGAGATGGAAGATGTAACGGCAAGTCCTTTCGCCTTCTGCTCCTTCATGATAAACATCATGGCCAGCGCTGCGGCACCTTGAGCAATATTAGACAGCGCCAGCATCGGCCACAGGAACGTTCCGCCTTCGCTGCCGATGAGCTGAATGTCCACCGCAAGGAAGGTATGATGCATCCCCGTAATAACAAGGAGTGCATACAGTCCGCCATAGATCAGGCCGCCCAGAGCGGCAAAGGAATCAAAAATGCTGACTAGGCCTGAAGTATGAACGTTGCCGATGGCAAATGTGATCGGCCCCACCAGAACAAACGCGAGGAACCCGGTCACCAACAGGGCAACGGGTGCCACGACAAGCAGCTTGATGGAATCGTGGACGCGTTTGTTCAGAAACTTCTCGATTTTGGCCAAAATATAAGCCGAGACAAGAACCGGCAGCACCTGGCCTTGATAACCGATTTTCTCCACTTCAAAGCCGAACAGGTTCCAAACCGGAACCGTGCCTTCAAGTTTGGCATCCGCATACTGGTAGGCGCTAAGCAGATCCGGGTTTACCAGGATCAGGCCCAGCACGATTCCAAGGAGCGGATTGCCACCGAACTGACGTACCGCCGACCAGCCGATCAGGACAGGCAGGAAAGTAAAAGCGGTGCTTGCAATCAGATTGATGATCGAGGCTACGTCCGCCCACTCGGGATGGACCTGAATCAACGATTGTCCTTCATAGAATATGCCCGGCCCCGTAAGCAGATTGTTAATCCCTAACAATAAACCTGCCATGACGATCGCCGGCAGAATCGGGATGAAAATATCCGCAAGCGTTTTAATGGCACGCTGAAGCGGATTTTGCTTCTTGCTCGCAATGTTCTTCACTTCATCCTTCGATACTCTCGCACCGCCGGTGATATCCATCATTTCGTTGTAAACCTGGTCTACAAGACCCGGTCCGATTACGACCTGAAATTGACCCTGGGAAGAGAACTGCCCTTTCACCAGGTCGTTCTCATCAAGTGCCCGGGAATCCACCTTGCTGTCGTCCACCAGGGCAAATCTTAATCGGGTTACGCAATGCGTAGCGGCTTCGATATTGTCTTTTCCGCCGACTGCCTCGACAATGCGCTCCACGTTTTTGCGATCAATGGCCATAGCTCTACGCTCCTGACATTTATGAATTTAGTTATTGTGAATAAGCCACATATAGGAAGCATACGGTCGAAGTGCAACTGTTGGCATGAGCTTGGGTTCTTCCGTTGTGTTGCCAATTAACAGCTGAACTGATCGACTTTCGGTCAGATTGTCTTTCATTTTCTCGGGCAGCTCGAACGATACGTCGCGGTCGCTGAAATTGGAAATGACAACAAGCGTCTGCTCCTTGTTCGTTCTGGCATACGCATATATTTCGGGATGGCCTTCATCCAGACGAACATATTCACCGTCCGTCATCACCGGAAGGTTCTTACGCATTTCAATCAGTTTCCGGTAATGATGATAGATCGATTGCGGATTATCCACTTCGGATTGCGCATTGATCAGCGGATACCGCTCATCGAGCTTGATCCAAGGCGTCCCCGTCGTAAATCCCGCTTGATCGCCGTCATGCCAAGGCATGGGTAATCTGGAGTTGTCGCGCGAGCGCACCCTGACGATATGGGCAGCCTCCTCCGGCGTTCTTCCTTGCTCTTGGAGGATGGTATACATGTTTAGAGATTCAACATCCCTAAACTCGGATATGTCATTCCACTTCGGATCGGGCATGCCGATCTCTTCGCCCTGATACACATATGGCGTGCCCTGCAATCCGTGAAGCGTCGTAGCCAGCATTTTTGCGCTTTCCGAGCGGTATTCGCCATCATTGGTGAACCGGGTCAGCGCCCGCGGCTGATCATGGTTATTCCAGAAGAGGGCATTCCAGCCTCCGCCCTTCTGCATGCCGATCTGCCAATCGGAAAGCACCCGCTTCAATTCTTCGAAATCGTAAGGCTTGAGCTCCCACTTTTGCCCGTTGGGGTAGTCCACCTTCAAGTGGTGGAAGTTGAACGTCATGGAGAATTCGTTCTCCTTCGGGTTCGAGTAACGAATGCAATGTTCCAAGGTTGTGGAGGACATTTCTCCTACCGTGACGAGATTGTAAGGCTTGAACACTTTTTCGTTCAATTCCTTAATGTATTCATGCACGCGGGGGCCATCCGTATAAAACCTGCGCCCGTCGCCAGGCGCCACGGAACCGTCATCATCGGGATAAGCGGGATCCTTCGATATGAGATTGATGACATCCATCCGGAATCCGCTGACGCCCTTGTCCGCCCAGAACGTGAGAATGTCCACAACCTCCGCCCGGACCTTCTCGTTCTCCCAATTCAGATCGGCCTGCGTTTTGTCAAACAATGTCAAGTAATATTGCCCTGTCCCCTCGTCATACTGCCACGCCGGGCCTCCAAACTTGGATTGCCAGTTATTCGGCGGGCCGCCGTCTTCCGCGGGATCCCGCCAGATGTAATAGTCGCGATACGGGTTATCGCGTGAGGAAATGGCTTCTTTAAACCATCGATGCTCGGTTGAAGAATGATTCACGACGATGTCGATCATCAAATGCATGTCTCTCTTTTTTAATTCGGCAACAAGTTCATCGAAATCGTCCATCGTCCCGTATGCAGGATCGATGCTGCAATAATCCGCGACGTCGTAACCGTTATCATTTTGCGGAGAAACATACACCGGCTGGAGCCACACAATGTCGATGCCAAGTCCCTTTATATAATCAAGCTTTTCCATGAGCCCGCATATATCGCCGGTTCCCCGGCCGGTTGTATCGTTGAAGCTCTTCGGGTATACCTGATAAACCGTCGAAGTTCTCCACCAATCTTGAGATTGGGTTCCTGGGTTCTGCATGTAACTGGGTCCTCCTCGTCATCTTGTATATACAGGTTGCATATAGGAAAATCATATACATGTATATACAGGTTGTCAACCGTTTAACAATTAATACCCACTTCCCGGACGTTTCGACTACTAAAATTACAATTTAATTGGAATTTTCTTCTGAGTTCACGTAAAAAAGACTCCTTGAAGGAGTCTTTTTTTAACATAGTATAATGTATGGATACCATCGAAAAGGTCTCCATTATGCCGATCAAGCTCCGGGCTCCCCTGCGTGATCCGTGACCAGTCGATAGGTTAAGCCCTGTTCTGTTTCAAATGAAAATACGCCTTTGGCGGAGGCCGGTATGGGAATGCTGGTATCGCCTTGGTAAACCGCAATCCCATTTCCATGTCCATTGCCTATGCTTAAGCTGCATACATTCCCCAACCGAGACATGATCTCTGCCTCCGTCAGTCTTCCATTCTTCCAGCGAATACCGACTTCAAAGCCGCCTCGTGCCCGCAATCCACGTACCTCGCCTTCCGGCCATGCATCCGGCAGAGCCGGCAGCAGCACGAGTAAGGAGCGATGCGACTGCAGCAGCATTTCCGCAATTCCCGCTGTAGCTGCGAAGTTGCCGTCGATCTGAAAAGGAGGATGCGCTCCTAATAAACTCGCATACACACCTCCATGATCGTAACGTTCCGAGTCCCCGTCCCGCACCAATCTCAGCATATTGGTTAACAGCCGGAGCGCACGGTTGCCGTCACCGAACCGGCTCCATAGCGCCACCCTCCAGCCCAGGCTCCAGCCCGTGCTTTCCTCCCCGCGACGCTCCAAAGAGGTTTGGGCAGCTGCAAACAGTTCCGGGCTTTCTTCCGCAGATAGCTGCCGTCCAGGATAAACCCCGACGAGGTGGGACGTGTGCCGATGAAATACGTCCTCATCCTCGGAGTCATGGGACCATTCCTGCAGCTGGCCGTATCGGCCGACCTGCAGAGGCAGCAAACGTTCGCGTTTGCTGCTCCATTCCTCCCGGAATTCCTCATCCACGCCGAGAATGCCGGCGGCCTCCATGCAATTGGTGAACAGCTCCCATATGAGGGAAATATCCATGGTCGCCCCTTCGCTGATGGCCGCCATCCCTTCAGACGTGCGGAATTTATGCTCAGGCGAGGTCGACGGCGAGGTCACGAGATGGCCTGCGTCGTTTTCTATAAGCCAGTCCAAAGCAAATAAAGAAGCTTCCTTCATCAGGGGATAAGCGAACGATCGTAAATAAGCTTCATCGCCGCTGTATGCGTAATGCTCCCATAAGTGCTGCGTTAACCAGATTCCTCCCATTTGCCAAAGCGCCCAGGAAGGATCGCCGTCCCCGTAATTGCCGACCGGTGCGGTATGGGCCCAGATATCCGTATTGTGATGAACGGTCCAGCCCCGGGTGCCATAATGGACGGCGGCGGTTTCCGCACCGTTTACCGACAGGCTTCTGATCAGCTCCAGCAGAGGCTGATGGCATTCTGCCAAATTGCATACCTCCGCGGGCCAATAGTTCATTTGCGCATTGATGTTTAAGGTCCAATTGCTGCTCCACGGCGGCCGGGTTGAAGCATTCCATATCCCCTGAAGATTGGCGGCTTGCGTTCCGGGCCTGGAGCTTGAAATCAGGAGATAGCGGCCATAGTGGAACAGCAGCTCGACCAAGCCTGGATCCCGGGCACCGAATCGCTCGATTCTCTCCCCCGTGTCCATATCTTCTGCAGCCAGCGTCTCGCCTAATCGAAGACTGACGCGGTCAAACAGGCTGCGATAATCATTGATGTGGCGATCGCGCAGCTCTGTCCAGGACTGGCTGCATGCGGCTTTCATGGTCCCCGCAGTCAGAGCAGCGGCGGCAGCCGCCGGATGGTCTCCGCCATCGCGGTGACCGGGAATTTGGTCAAATCCGTTGAAGCTGGTGGCCGCAGTGAAGTAAATGACCGCTTCGCTCGCATCCAGTACATGAATGCCAGCTGAATCCACGGTAACGCGGCCATCCGTTTCGGCCACCGCCAGCCGACCATTGAAAGCCATGGCAGCGGTATGATCAGGATCGCCGTAACGGATAGGATGATCAGAGGAAACGTAGCTGGGCTCGACGCGTTCCGGCGCAAATCCCGACATGGCGTACATATCTTCTTCGGTCTTTACGGTATAACGCAGCGGGCTTTCCAGATAGGCATGAAAGTTCAGGGCGCAAGCAGCGCTCGAGGTTAACCGCAAGGCAATCATCTGGTCCGGGCTGGACGCGAAGCATTCCCTTGTGTAGGTCACCTCGCCGATGCGGTATTCCGCTCGTTGAACGGCATTGGCGATATCCAGCGTTCTTCGGTAAGAATGAAACACGCCTCCATGATCAAACCTGAGGCATAAGTCTCCTAACGGCAGGTAAGATTCCGTATAGGGCCCCATCATCTTGCGCCCTAGCTGATCAGCCTCCATATAACGTCCCTGGCTTGCCAGCTCCCGGATCTCCGGCAACGCTTCCAGGGCAGACGGGTTGTTCCAATCCCTGGGATAACCGGACCAGAGCGTGTCCTCGTTCAAGCTGATCGTTTCACGCTCCACGCAGCCGTAGACCATGCCTCCAAGACGTCCGTTGCCGATCGGCAGCGCCTCGGTCCAGACCGTCGCCGGTTTCACATACTGTAATTTCATGTTTGCCTCCACTCGCCTTGCCTCCTTTATTTCAATTCGTCATACTCCAATTCATCAAAAAGTCGAATTCATTGCGCTCCGTCAGCTCATCCCTGCCGAACTGCTCTTTCATGATGCTAATCATCCGATGGATCGGCACGCTGTTCCGATGAGCCAAATACAACCCGAACAGCAGCCCGACGATCATGGCGCCTCCGGTAATGAACCAGGACGCTTGTTGGATTTGATCGGCATTCTCCATCAAGGCGCTGCGGGGGATGCCGGCCTGATAGACCCAACCGCTCTTATCGGAGCGCGTGGTGATCACAAGGTCATTCTTGTAGAACTGGCTGGTTTTGTTCTGATCGAATGCCGGATCGTTCATGATTTGGCTTACATCGGATTCCATGTTTCCTTGAAGAGCAAGCGTATTCCCGTTCCCGTCGTGGATGTGGACCCAGCCGCCGTAGTTGTCGGTTAACCCCGAGAATAATCCGGCAATCGTCCGTGCATCGATCACGACCACAACATTGGCTGGGGAGGAATCATTAAAGCTGTCCAGCGGGAGCGATTGCATGTACGTGATGACCGAGGTTTCGTTGTCCCTTTCCCCAAAAGGAAGAGAGCGGTTTGATTTCACTGCGATGGGCTTTCTCCAGGATCTGTTGTTTCCATTCCTCAAAACTGAGATCGTCATAATGAAAAAACTCATAATAATGCTCCGGCCGATAAGAGGAGCCTGACGTTACAATCAAGTCGTAGTTCGCCAAATAGATGTAGTAATGCTGAAGAAAATCGTTGGTTTGACCGAAAGTCAGCACATTGCGCATCGTTCTCCATATGCCATAAACATCCCTTTGGGCAAGATGATCGTTGAGAAGCACGTTAAGGTCTTGATTGATCGCCAGCTGCCGCGTCATCCCTTCCACTTCCGCCATCCTGTGTTCCAGCAGCTCCTGGCTTTTCTCGAGCTGAACGATGCTGTTCTCAATCGAAATGGATTGCGTTACGGAGATGGAGGTCAAGTAGGATATGTATCCTCCGATGGTGGGAATGAGCAGAATGGCAATATAGGAGATGAGAAAGCTGCGAAAAACCTTCGATTGCTTAAGAATAGATATCCCCCCTTATGTGACAGCGTTTTCAAAAAATAACGACTCAAGTTCTCCCGCCAGCTATAAATTTGATCATAATGGATGTTTGCGGCGCAAGGGTAGGTACTTCTGCGTATGGCAGGGTACATTTTTCCATACCAGGCCTGCATGCGGCTAAATGACGGAAAGTAACTCCATATTAGGGGAATCGGCAAGCTTGGTAAATATCCGATTGTTAAGGTTCATGATGCTTTATGACAATAACGGAAAATAACCATGCCTTTGGATATTTTGACCATTGTCCACATAAAAAAAGCCGCGTTTTCACGCGGCAGCTGACGTTTAATCCCACCAAAAATACCAGATATCGCGCTTCATTAAATAGTCCGCATAATGTCCAAGCGTCGGAAACCCGTCCATGACATATTGGCAGAAAATAAAATGCTCCTTGGCGAGCCGTAATGCTTCTTCAAACGTTTGGGGTCGTTTTCCGGCCTGAAGAATCCAAGTATCTTGCGAAACGGCCACAATGTTAATCTGATACCTCTGCTGAAAATGCTTAAAAATCACCGACTGATGCTCGGGCAGCGGACATTCGTTATAACCTCCCATCGGAACCCACAGCGGTGCTTCATATCCGGCTTCGGCCGGCAGCGTCAGCAGGATCACCTGCTCGTCCTCTTCCACCTTTCCCTGTACCCATGACGTATTCCAGTCAAAGGGCTCGGTATCCGATTCGCCAAACTCTTCGTTGAGCATTTCGCTGCCTTCCCATAATAATGAATAAGAACGATATAACTCCTCAAAGCTCTTGCCTTCTATTTCTTCCGGTTCCAGCGCAATATCCGTATAGGATAATCGCGAAGCCACGATTTTTCCCAACACATCTTTCATGCTTAACCGCTGAACTTGCTCCAGCTCCTTGTTCACGTATTCAGAAAGGGTTTCTTCTTCGCATATTTCCTCCATCATTTCCACCAGATTGTAGCCGGGAGCGATGAGAATCTTGTGCTCCCCTTCCTTTGGGACAGGGAGCGTTAAGCCATCCAAATCCATAACTTCAATATCACATTCGCTTAAATAATTTGCAAGCTCTTTGACCATATGTACACCTCGAATATAGCAGATATTGAAACCAGTATAAGTTCTTACCCTTAATTTTACAAATGATAGAACCACTTAGATAGTCACATATAAACAAGTTCAAGAGGACGAGCTTTACGCTCGTCCTCTTGTGTATGGACAGCCATGTCCATGCTGTAATGGATTAATTGACGGTCAGGGACGCATCGGTTTCTCCTGCCCACTCGCCTACCGGTTTGATGGTATACGTCGATCCCGGCTTCAATTTACTTTCCTGCGTCAGATCGAATATGCCTACGGCTCCTTTTCGGCTTGAATATTTATAGGTCGCAATGTGTTGATTGCCGTCAGCGTCGGTCAATTCCACGCTCCGGCCGGAGAACAGCTCATCCCCCGGATCCTCGGACAACGTGATGGCAATGGAACTGTCGCTGACTGCCTCGGCTCCGATGATGTCCAGCGGAGCAAACGATCCTGCAACGAATGACGGATTGGCGATCTGAGCCCAGTCCGAAGAAACGGTGTAAGTGACGCCCGGCGTCAACGTCTGGCCTTCCGGCAATCGGAATTTCGGCTCTTGCTTGCCGTCGGTGGATTGGGTGAAGGGTACGTATTTGGCCACGATAGGTTGTCCGCCTGCAGGCGTAATCGTAACTTCCCTGGCTTGACCAGAAGATATGATCTGATAGACCTTGCCATCGGCGCTGTTGTTCTCATCCAATACGAAGGCATTGGCTCCGCGGCCTCCGCTATAAGCGGAAATAACATAACCGTAGTCGACGACGCCATTCTCCTTGAGCGCCTCCAATTCAAATGTATCCTGGGTGACCTGTCTAGCCTCGGTCATGTCCAGCTTCGTGCTGTTTCCTGTAAATGTACCTGCTGTTTTCCCTTTATAGGTCAGCGTATACGATGTCCCCGGTTTTTGAACGGAAGTTGGAACGATATAGGTGGAAATAGAACCCGTCTTCAGACGCGGCATATTCGTTAGGGCAAGACCGTCGTTAAATTTAAAATCTTCTTTGGCTTTGGCAAACGACTCATCGTCCGATGTCAATGGAGCATCAAAGGTGACGATCAAGGTGATGGCATTCAGTGCGCGGACGCTCGTGATTTTTGCTTTTTCCGACGGTATTGCGTCATGTGCAATGCTTATCAAATAGGCTGCTTGACCTCGAGTGGCATGACCCTCCTCGGAATAAAAACGTTGCGCCCAGTAATCCACGGACTTCGCATCTCGTTTCAGAGCCTTAGACACCATCTGTACCAGTTCGGCGTGGGTAACGCTTCCCCTTGGATCAAAACGTCCGTCCGGTGCCTGCATCATATCTAGTGCTACCAGCTCAGTTGCGTACCGCTCATACCACGCGTTTGATTTCACATCCGTGAAGCTTGGCTCTGTCTCCGCTTTGCCTTCAAGTCCAAACGCAAGCACCAGCATTTTCGCCATCTCCGCCCGTGTGATCGGACTTGTTATCCCCATCGTGCCGTCTTGGTAACCCTGCATCACGCGCAGCTGGGACAGCCCTTGAACGGCTTGCTCTATATCTTGGGCAGCGAGCGGCGCTTGTGCAGCATCGGCCTGCAGAACATGAAACGGAAGCGTCGCCGTTCCCAGTGCGGCGGCCAGCATCATGGCCGCCAGTTTATTCGAATACTTCTTCATAAGTAAGTCCTCCCTATCTTCGATGATGAACGATAATCGTCATATCTCCATGATAGATGAGAGTCCTAAACTCCCAAGAAATCCGGGATTAAACGTTTCGAAAATATTTATTAACAATTTCTAAACTCATTCAGACCGAAAAACGATAGCCCGCTCCCCATACCGTTTCAATGTACTGCGGATTGGATGGATCCAGCTCCATCTTTTCGCGCAGCTTTCGGACGTGAACGGTGACGGTAGCGATATCCCCGCTGGAATCCATGCCCCAAATCCGTTCAAACAATTCATGTTTGTTGAACACCCGGTTCGGATGGCTCGCCAGAAATTCAAGCAAATTAAATTCCCGTGTCGTAAACGCGACTTCCTGATTGCGTACGAACACCCTTCGCCCCGTTTTGTCGATGACCAGGCCTCGGATGTGAATTTCCGAGCTTGGACTCGGACTTTGCTTGCCCAGAAGCCTTACATATCTCATCAAATGGGCTTTGGATCTTGCGACTAATTCGCTCGGGCTAAAAGGCTTGGTAATGTAATCGTCGGCACCGAGATTAAACGCACGGATTTTATCGATCTCCTCATTCTTGGCGGATACGATCAGAATCGGGACCTCCTTGTTCTTCCTGATATGGCTGCACAACTCGTAGCCATTCATGCCGGGAAGCTGAAGGTCCACAATGATGAGGCTGTAGTCCTCGTTAAGGGCAAGCTTCAAGCCCCTCGTCACCCGTATGGCATAAATCGACGGCAAAACCGTTCAGTTCAAAATAATCCCGCTCCAACTGGGCGATGGTCGTTTCGTCTTCAATGATGAGAATGCGTGTGGCCATGGGTTACCGCGCCTCCTTCCTGTTCGCTCGTTTCAGGGTAAAGTACAGGCTTGTTCCGACGCCAAGCTCGCTTTCAGCCCAGATTTGACCCCCGTGTCCTTCAATGATCTGGCTCGCAATCGCAAGACCCAGACCGCTGCCGCCCGTTGAAGAGTTGCGGGATGACTCGGCCCGATAAAACCTTTCGAATATATAAGGGATCGCTTCCGGTGCGATGCCTGTGCCGTTATCCCGGATTTCAACCGTTACCCATTCCGGAGACAGCCGGATCGAGATGCCGATGTTTTTTTGCCCCTTGTCCATGAAATTCTGGGCATTTCCAATGATGTTGAGCACGGTTCGCTTTAATTTCTCAAGGTCGGCAATGACCTCGACAGGATCACCGGGACGTTCCTTCCACTCCAGCCGAATGTCCTTCTCCTCCAGAACATAGCGCTGCTCATCGATGCAGTCGTCAATGAAACCGATGATATCGACATGCTGGAACATAAACGGCACCTGCTTCAAATCCAGCTTGGAATACAGAAACAGCTCATCCACGAGTTTATCCAGATCGATGGTTTTGGTGTAGATGATATTCACGTATTTATCCACCTTTTCGGGCGTATCCGCGACGCCGTCTCGAATGCCCTCGACATAACCCTTTATATTCGTTATGGGTGTGCGCAGATCGTGTGAGATATTGGAGATCAGCTCTTTTCGGTTCTCTTCGTCCCGGAGCCGGAGCTGAATCGATTCGTGCAGCCGCTTTCGCATATTCTCAAACGTTTCGTTCAGCTGGCCGATTTCGTCCTTCGAATGCATATCCAGGGAAAACTGAAGATTCCCCTCCTTGATGTGTTCGGCCGAATTTCGGAGCAAGTCAAGCGGTTTGACCACGCTGCGCGTAATCCAGCGATATAACATCACGTTCGCAACCACAATGATGCCAACGAGACTCAATACAAGGATGGGCAACAGCTTGCGCGTTACCTCGCCGAAAGGACTTCGCTCTCGGATCACGTATACGCTTCCCTTCGTCTCGTCCGAGAACCGGAAGTCGAATTTGGCATAAGCATAAAAGCGTTCCCCGATGCTCAGCGTATTGCGGATTTGATTGTTGTTCAGGTCGAATGGAGGGAGATTCGCTTCCAGCTCAGGCTGGTTTAACGTATTGGACTCGTAAACCTGAAGGCTTTCCTTACGGACGTACAGGCCTGCCCGCACGGTTCTCAGCTTAAAATCATATTCCTTCAGCAGCTCTTGATCCAGCAGACCGTCCGGTTCGTTCTTGGCAAGATATTTTAATTCAAGGAATATAGACTCCTCTTGCTCGGTCAGCGGGTTAACCTGGTAGTGAACTTTATAAAAATCCCGAACCCCGCGAATGTCGCCGGTAGCCGCGACGGTAAACAAACTGGCAGTCAGGACGAAAACCAACAAGCTGATGACCAGCATGCCGGTAAAGGACAGCAGCAGCTTGATCCTGATCGACATGCGTCGCCTAAAGCGAACCGGAAACGATGCTACCCTTAAACATCGTCGCCACGCGCTTCGATCTTCTGGCAATGGCTTCGGCGGAACAAGAAGCTTCGACAAACACGATGCTGGCGGCGTCCCCGACCTGCGGCCATATCTGCTCGCCATCCGGACCAAGCGGCGTCATGCCGCCGGTGATATATTGAAGCGTCCTTGCCAAAGAGCGTTCATCCACCCATCGGGACACCTCAGCCAGCCGGCCCGCGCGTTCCAGCACGTCCCCGTTTCCGAAAGGCGACCACACGTCAAAAATGTTATCGCAACCGACGGCTACCTCTACGCCGCACTCGTGCAGCAAACCGACCGGCGGCATGTTGCGACCGATCGGCACGCTCGAAATAATGGCAACCCCTGCATCAGCCAGCATTTCCCCCATTTCGATGGCTTGCGACGTCGGGATATCGCCGAGTCCGAATGCATGGCTGATCGCCACCTTGCCCTGCAGGCCCGCCTCGATGGTCAGCTGTGCCAACCGCTTCATGGTGAAGGTTCCCAGATGATGGGCATCGTGCAAATGCAGGTCAATTCCCGCATTCGCCTCCACGGCAAGCTCCACCATTTCCTGCAGGGAGGCTTCGATATTACCATCCACCGTCGCCGGGTCCACCCCGCCTACCAAGCCTGCTCCGCCGCGAAGTGCTTGTCTCACCCATTCCTTTGACTTCGAGCGCAGCAAACCATGCTGAGGAAAAGCTACGATCTCGTAGGATAACTTTCCTTCAAATGCGTGCAATGCTTGTTGAACCGCTTCGAAGTTAGCCAAACCCACTTCCGGATAAATATCGACATGCGTTCGTACATGCGTCACCCCGGACTCCAGGTACATCTGAAGCAGGCGTTCCGCACGGTCCTGCGTCCGGGTATCCAGGGCCGGAAGCGTTGCTTTCTCGATATCCAAACGCTCGAAAATGCTGGAGACCGGCGTTACGGATCGCCACCGGTCACCAAGCAGCGTTTTATCCAGATGGCAGTGCTTTTCGGTAAAGGACGGCAAAAGCAGCAATCCCTTCACGTCGTGTCGCGGCCATGAATCCGTGATGGTCTTGTCGGATGACACGATCTTCGCGATGTTCCCGTCCTCTATGAATACGTGGCAAATCTCCGTTTTTGTTCCCGTAATAACGCCTTCTGAAACTTCATAGCCGCTCTCTAAACGAGCATTCGTTAACCAAAATGCGGTACTCATATCCATCGTTCCTTCCCTTGCCAGATATACGATTATGCTATCATAGGAACATCTATATGGATAATATTAAAAATATAGGATTCACTTAAGTTTTACATATACATTAAAAAGAAAAGCCACCCGTTAGGATGACTCTTCTGGTGAAGACATGGAAGTAGGCATGAGGTTAAAGCTTTATGGCTCTTGTCGCAATAAAACTGTTTGCATATCGGTCCAACAATTTCTCGCCTCCGAAGGAATCCTCGTATAACCCGGCAATCATAAATCCGGATTGAATCTGACCTCCCATTTGCTGTTCCAGCGTATGTCCGAATTCCAATGCTACCCCGCTTCTCACGATTTCTTCTTCCGTCGCATAATCCAGTTCAGAATAGGGAAGGGTGTGCTTCACCCGAAGCTTGCCCTGTTCTTCCAGTTCCCAGTCGAATAAATAAAAGACCGGGTTCATAAAGCCGCTAATCATTATGCCGCCAGGCTTCAACACGCGATATGCCTCCTGCCAGACCGGCTGGATATCAGGCACGTAAAGGTTAGATACCGGATGAACCAACAAATCAAAGCTCTCCGATTCAAACATGCTTAAATCCGTCATCGAACCGAGAACCGTCCGAATGGACAATCCGTCCCGTTCAGCAACAAAGCGATCCTGCTCCAGTTGAGATTCGGAGAAATCCAACACGGTTACATTTGCTCCCGCAGCTGCCAATACGGGTCCCTGCTGCCCTCCTCCAGAAGCTAGGCAGAGCACATTCTTTCCGTTTAGTTCCGGAAACCATTCTTTGGGCACAGGCTTGGTTGAAGTGACGATAATAGACCAATCGCCCATTCTGGCTTTCTGGATTTCTTCGCTGCTTACAGGAACAGTCCACTGATTTTTCTGTTTGACTTTAAGCTCCCATTGGTCTTGGTTATGCTTGATAATCTCCATATGCAGATCTCCTATTATTGAATCATGGGCTTTCAGCTTTTATTCACGGACCTTTGATCCAGCCAGGCTTCAAACTGTTCCGGCGTGCTTACGTTGTCTTCGAGAACCGCTGTATAAATATCGAAGCTTCGTACACTTTTTCCATATTCAGCAAGGCTTGCCCAACGATTTTTGATTCTCAAAATAGCCTCCCGGCGTTCCTGAGTCAGCCGTCCAGGCATCGTTATGATATGTTTCAAGTCAGGTTGTCTCTCCGGTTCATCCACGAACCAAATGTCCAAGGCCCATTCGTTACCGCGCTGTGATTTATATTTTAGTCCGATGTACAATCCATCGGGATATGCGGGATCCGTATTATAATCACCGGTATCGTTGATGAACTTCAGCTCCCGTACACCGGCTTGCAGCATGAGCTCCGATGCGATGTGTGCAGTTAATGGTTGATTCAGCCGAGAACATTTTACCGTCATGTCCAGGTCTCTCCATACCATCAATCCGAGGGCTGAGCTGCCGACACGCACCGGTTCGCCTGCTTGACTTAACAACTCGTAAAGTCGAAGTTCATCTGCTACCTCAGAAGCTTCCTCCTGGAGAGCCTCTTGTTGTAGTTGAAGTTCGCTTTCCGCCATACGGTGTTCACCTCTAATCATATCGTTGATATCTCATATGGTATCACCCGATCAGCGTGCTTTCCAAGGGATTGAATGCTTATAATTATCTTTCACGGATACCGTGTGATTCGACATCGAACTATACGGAATAAAATATGCGTGCACCCGACAAATAAGGCGTGCAGAAATCGGCGCACAGCTTCGGCATTCGTTCACGCATCCATGCATGCACGGATTCATTCTCCATCTGAAAGACATAGTAGCCGATAATGGCCAGCAGCATGAAACCTTCTAACAAAACAAGCTTCTCTTGTCCCGTATGATCATTGCCATAATATCCTTTCAGGAATATATCCCGAAGGGCTGAAGGAACCATCATGGCACCCATGGCAACATCCGTGTAATGGTACCCTGGTCCAAAAAAACCAAAATCGATAAAACTCAGTTCTCCATCTGAGGTCATGATGATATTCCCCAAGCTTAAATCACCGTGGATAAGCCCCCAGGCCTCAACGTTACCACTGTCCACAAGGCGCGCGTTAACCAACGATATCGTTTCTTCAATAATGGAAACATCGGAGGTAGTAAACAAATCTTTCGCCAATCCTTGCTTTATAACTTCAATCATATATAGATTGTAAGCTATCCCCTGACTCGGACGCTTGTCCAAGCCCTCCTGCTCGTATGAGCCATAAAATTTGTGCAGCTCTGCAATGCGAGTCCCCAGCTTCTCGACCAGTACCGGGTCGCTTACGTCATCCTTCTGCAAGTCTCTTCCTTCCAGCCAGGTAAGCACGGAGCTGTTCCAACGCTTCCCCTCGTGTTCGAAAATCGTGATCAATTCACCTTTCCGATTACGCATAGGCCTCTGGACAAGCAGATGATCCCAGCCTGACAAGTGCTCCAGCATTTGCAGTTCGCCCAGCAGACCGTCGTAGGTATGCTGCTGACCAGCCATGCCTTCTTTTAGCGGTTGATGAATGCGCATCAGATATGTACTTCCGTCATGGCCTATTACCTTATACGTTCGATTTTCATTATGCCGAATAAAGGCAATTTCCGGTTCCCGGATATCGTATTCATTCAAAATTTCCTGCAGCTGTTCATTTCGCATTTGAAACTTCTCCTTATACTTCTGAAATGGAACCCGTCAGCCCTCCACGAACGTATCGTCAAAATACGCCTTAAAATCCGGGTACAAAAATACTAGCGACTCTTTAAGTTCGGTCCGATCCGTGTGTTCTTCATCCAGATCAAACAATATTTCATGTTCGATCTCATAGATGGCTTCGATCCCCTCACCGGCGTCTCCACATACATCGATACACCAGATCTTGCCGTATTCGGAATCCCAAGTGAAAGGGAGATATCCCAGCCGGCACAACAAGGGATTGTACATATTCCTGACGTTCTCCAGCGGCTCGTCTACCGCCTGTTCAGGTATGACGTCAAAGTAATGATGGTACGTGGAGATGAATGCTTTATACCACTCGGGAAAATTCAATCCATACTCTGCTTCCATCGCCCCAATCTGCTCTTCGCTCACAATGGAAGGGAGCAATTTCCATATGGACCATTCCTCATCGGTATCAACGGTCTTCATCTCCGCGGGAACGTCCGGCCGCATCCACCTGCAGAACCCATCCTCCGAAATTTCGCTGTATTTAGCGTAATAGGCCTCAAACCCTTGTTTGATATAATCGCGTATCTCCATGTATAAAGTCTCCTTATGTAGAAAATCGTCCCTTTTTCATATATTACTATAATCTATTTTCGGGTTATGATTAGATTCAATCTATTCTATTTTGTTTACAATTCAGAAACAATCCGGAGATTCTATCGATATAACTCTCTTATATACTCAATAGACAACTAACGAGGAGGGAATACACATGCGCAATACTTTTATCAAAACAATCCTGCCATCCGTCATCATCGGTTCAGTCGTAACAAGTTTGGCTTTATCCGGGTTCCCGAACGGTTCCGGCTTGGATAAGGCGGAAGCGGCCGCAGCATCTTCTGCCAGCCTATCATTTTCGAAGTTTTTGGATAACAACGCCCCTATACGGACGCTGAGGTCGGTTAACGGGATAAATACGGTCACCAATCTGTCCAGCACGGTTGTGCTCGTCAACAAACAAAGAAATCTACCATCGAATTATGTACCGCAAGATTTGGTCGTACCCCAAATTCCGTTCAGCTTCTCGGGACCAAGCCCCAAAAAGCAGATGAAAAAAATAGCGGCGTCTGCGCTCGAAAAGCTGTTCGCTGCTGCCAAACGGGACGGGATCGACCTCAAAGCCGTATCGGGTTATCGTTCCTATGCAACCCAAAAAGCCATATTCGCGCGTAACGCCAGTATCAAGGGCGAGGCTGTCGCTAACAAAACAAGCGCACGCCCGGGGCAAAGCGAGCATCAGACCGGACTTAGCATGGATATTTCCAGTGCTTCCGTAGGCTATGCCCTGGAGCAGAGCTTCGGAAATACGAAGGAAGGCAAATGGCTGAAGGCCAATGCACCGAAGTACGGATTTATCATTCGTTATGGAAAAGGTCAGGAGAAATTAACCGGATACGCTTACGAGCCTTGGCATGTACGCTATGTGGGCGTCTATATTGCCGGAGAAATTACGAGACAACAACTGACGCTGGAGCAGTATCTGGGTCAAGCCCGGTAATCGCAAATCTTATAAAAGCGGGCCCAAACGGGTCCGTTTTTTTCGTATGAAGCCTTCCGGTCGCGCCTTCTGAGGTACATCCGCATATTTTGCAGCGTTTCCTGCGGACAATGTACTCCGCTTGGACGAAGCACGTACATTAACAGCAGTAGACAGGTTAGTTAGAGCTTACGATTTTCGCAAACGGGGTGAACAATGTGCCTATCAAATCAGGGAAGCAGTACATCGAACGGATCGATCGGCAAAACATCAACCTTTGGTATAAAGGGGAGCTTATCCAGGGACCTTTATCCAAGCACCCTGCATTCCAGGGTATCATTCAGACCCAAGCGGAGCTTTACGATATGCAAGGCGAAGCGTGTTATATCGAGCAGATGACGTACCCCTCGCCCGATACCGGAGAACGGGTGGGCCTGTCTTTTCTCCCGCCGAGGAATGCCAAGGATTTGCAGAAACGCAGATTGATGATGGAACTTTGGGCCAAGAGGCACAACGGCTTTTTAGGCCGCTCTCCCGATTATATGAACACGGCGATCATGTCGCTGTACACGGCTGCCGATATATTGGAGGAACACAATCCGAAGTATGCGGACAACCTCAGGGCCTATTACCGGTACTGTCGAGATCATGATATTACGTTATCCCATGCCTTCATTCAGCCCTATGCTTGTAAAATGTCCGGACAGCAAGATGCTGCAGAGGACACGATTGCCGCCAAGGTGGTTGAGATCAACGATCAAGGCATGATCATAACCGGAGCTTTCATGATGGCAACGCAGGGAGCCACGTGCGAGGAAATGCTGGTATTCCCGTCGCCTTCGCCCACGTTGTTCCATGATGTCAATCCAACCGCATTCGCCTTTGCGGTACCGAACGATTTGCCCGGAATGACGTTTATATGCCGTGAGAGTTATGGTGCCGCTTCTTCCTATGATTATCCCTTGAGCGCAAGATACGAAGAGATGGACGTTCTCGTCATCTTTGACCACGTATTGGTCCCGCATGACCGGATCTTTTACTATGGGGACGAGGCCTATGCCGGACGTTTATTCGGCGAGAGTCGCTTTCACACCCATATTGCCCATCAAATGGCCACCCGTTATCGCCAAAACCGAATTTATGCTAGGTTTGCTGGAGAGCTTGGCAGACGAGCAGAACGTTGGGCTCGAACCCCAAATGATCGCGAACGTTTCAAAAATCATTGCATATCTGGAGACCTTCAAAGCCCTGAGATTGGCTTCCGAACTGGGCGCCAGCCGGGATAAATTCGGTTATTTCGTTCCATCGGCGGGCCCGCTTACCGCATCCAGCATGTTATTCCCCCATTTTTATCCCGAGATGGTGGAGATGATACAGCTGCTGGGTTCCAGCGGCCTGATTATGATCCCTTCCGAAATGGACTTCCAGTCGGATTCAGGTCCTTACCTGAACCAATATTTAAGAGGCTCGACCACGGAGGCGCGTGATCGAATCGCCTTGTTCCGCCTTGCCTGGGAGCTTGGCGCAGGCTCTTTCGGGGGCCGTCAAACCCAGTTTGAACGCTTCTTCTTCGGAAATGCGCAGACGGTAGCCTATCGCATGTATAACCAGTTTGAACAGCATGATCAGCTGCGGAACAGGATTCAGGATTTTATCGCCAAGAACGATACTTCATCATAATTTGACGGTTTGGATGATTAGGCATGAAAAAAAGATGCGAGCCCATAACTCACATCTTTCCGTTTCATTACAAACACAATGAGCTTACGAATGGGAATGCAGGCTTAAGCGGAACCGATACCTCATGTCGTCTTCGAACCACATCATAAAGTTTGTCCCCCATACGTTATTGTGCAGATTGAAATGAAATCCGCCGGTCAACGGAGCATAGGAGTTGTCGAATTGCAGCAGCCTCGGTTCCCCCGGGCACACAAGCGGCGCGTCCAAGGATTCAATGACCGCTGTTCCGTCCGCCCCCTCATAATATAAGCCCGAATTGATGCCATGCATGTTCCGGTTGCCGTCCTTGACGACGGATAACGGAGATATCCGCATTCCCAGCTTATCCATCGACCATGCGTGAGGATTATCCACAAGCGGCACAAACGATAACCAGCTTGCTTCCGGTAGACGGCATGCCGGTTTGCCCATCCAGCTTAGGCATACCTCAATGACGGGCTCATTCGCATGGAACGAATAGAATACGTTAATTTGGCGTGGAGCCCCGTACTGATTGCTGAGAACCTCCGGCAGCTTCATTTCTGCGGTCACGATATCATAATCGGCATGCCTCTCCAGGTGCAGTGTTCGCAAGGACGCGGTGTACCGCTGATGCTCCGGCCTCGGTTTGACATACTCGATTCCCGGCTTGCCGAAATCGTTGTCCGCCCAGCCATGATGTATATCCAGATTCGTCATGTATTCTTTGAAGAAACGGTTGTAGTTTTCTTGGCCGAAGGTTTCATACATATAAGTGCCAAGTCTCTGATGCTCTCCCGCCCATGCCTTTCCGGATCGATCCATCAATCGGTTAATCGAACCGTCGGCAGCGAAACTCACCTGAAACTGGCCTAATTCGTAAAGCTCGTTCGTTTCGATCGGCTGTTTATGCTGCACCGGCTCCGAGCTAAGGACGGTATGCTGCGGACTCATCCGATCCAGCTCGGTTCTCGCTTCAGCCGCTAGCGTCGTAGGCAGCGATTGAAGAGCTTCTTCAAGATAATCCCGCTGCTCCTGCCAGGAACTCTCGTAATGGCTGTACGATCTGGTGCCGTTTGCCTGCTGGCATAGGTAATCGAATTTCCTCCGTGTATTGTCTTCAACAATATCCCGTGCTCTTGCTGCGGCTAGATCAGCCGAGGAATAATTCACGAAATCGACGAGATACACGGAATTGTTCAGCCCCCAAGTATGCTCGGGAATCAACATCAGACGGTTGCAAAATCGAGCGTACGCCTCACTGTCCCTATCCAATCGACCATCCTCGATCCAGCGATCCCGAAGCCTTAACAATTCGCGGTAGCGGGCGATTTTCCAAGGATCCGAGGCAATCCCGTGTATCCACGAGTCCCCGATCTCTTCGCTGACGACAGGCAATCGGTCTTTCACCGCTTGAAGCCGCGCGGCAAAAGCATCCAATGTCGAGGCCATGATGTCCGCCCCTGGATATTCCCGTCGCAGCTGTTCGAATAATGCCCGGATCTCCTCCATCGTGGATGGACCATGATTATCGTGGGTATGGGCAAAATACAAGGCATCCTCCAGCCCTTCCATCTGATAGGGCTTACCATAACTATCCGCATAATGTACGATAATCTCCGAGCCGTCGGAAGCACGCCATACAAACATCTCCGGCACCTTGGGATTTTTGGAGACCATGTTAACGCCTAAATGTAAATATTGTATGCCGTGTTTTGCCAGCAGAGGCACCATGGCTAGGGTATGGCCCGGTACGTCCGTCATTTTTGCGGCAATCGTGGTTTTTCCGTACTTTCGGTCCAAATCGCCCGAAATGGACAGCCCGAATTCGAATAAACCGGCATCCATGATCTCGGTATGCGTTGTAAACGGCAGCCCGTGCCAGACCATGCGTCCATCCCCAATGGCTTTTTCCATGCGCGCCCGCATGTCGGGAGAAGCTGTTTGCAGAAATTCATGGATTAACCATGAGCCGGTGGTCCATACGAATTTTACATCCCCCTCTTCATTCGCCAGCTGTTCGGACAGCTCCAAGGCCTGGGGTATGAAATGTTCCATATATCGGTCGATTACGTTCTTTCCCAAATCGGTAAACCCGATGTCCAGATGGGTCTTGAATACGACATGAACTCTTTTGATTGATGCTGCCATGCATGACCGCCTCCTTCAACAATGATCGGCTAATGCCGAACTTTGAGCCCATTTTACTAGAGCGCATCGAGCAAGTCTTTGCATGATAGGGTCATGCTTTTGCAAAATAAGGACACCTAGCGTGAATAGAGCCAGAGCACGGGCATGCCGAAAAGCCCTCTCACTTCGGCTTGGAATGAGAAGGGCTTGAAAGGAAAATACGGATATCAGAACGTGCTCGCCTTCGTTGTGTCCGGACACCATCTGGCCGGTCGGTAATATCGGATCAGGACCTCCATCGCTTCGGGTGTCCGCAGATGGGTAAGCGTTTCGAAGGCATACGCCCTGACGTAACGATCCTTGCTGAGAAGCGCTTGCTCTAGCGAATGGATGACGATGGGAACATCCTGTGGCGAGGCCGTTCGCAGCAATGACAAGGCTGCCGTATATCCGAGTTTGTTCAGGATATAACTTTGCTGCGTGTTGTCGTTATCCCGGGTTTCCGCTGTTCCGTCCCCCTCTTGCAGTATCGACTCTTCCAATATGTTGGCCAAGGCCTGGCACATTTCGCCTGCCTCACTCCCCATCATGCCCAGCGCTTCGATTGCGTTTCGACGAACCCAATCGCTCGGGTCCTGTAAGCATGCAATCAATGCAGACGAAACCTCACGCGTCGAAGGCACAATCGCCCCTAACGCAAAAGCAGCAAGCGCTCTGCGCTTCTCGTCCGAATGTTCGAGCAGTGTCAGCAGTCCTGGAACGGCTCCAGCGCCGGCACTCTGCAGTCCGTAAGCCGCTCTTTCCGCGATTTGCCTTGTACCTTCGGACATAAGACGCAGCAATTCATCGGTTCCTGCGGATCCCAGCCGGCCAAGCGCATAACCGGCATTCAAAGCTACCGGCTCCTTGTCATTCAACATTCGGCCCAGTTCCGGAGCTAAGGAAGCGGCCTTCTCTCCTAACATTCCAACTTGATCCGCCGCCCTGGCGCGAATGACCTCGTCCTCGGATTTTAATTCTTCGGCCAATGGCTCGATCGGGACTTCGTCTTCCGTTGCCGAGAGGTTCTCCTGACCCGGTTCGCCGCGCATCCAGTTCCATACATCCCTCCAAAGATTCAAGTGCGCGTAAGGGGTTCCCCCCGTTAGCTTCATTTCGGTCCCTAGATGATTCCAGCTCGGCGATTCCGGCGTACGCAATCGAACGAATTGAAACTTCAGCATGTATCGATCCATGCCAGACACATTAAGCGAAGCTTTGTGCCACAAATCAAAATGCACCAAAACCATCGTCCCCGCTTTGCCGGTCGGGAGTATCGTCTCGCCTTGATCGCCTACGAACTTATCGTAGTATGCGGTACCGGGCATGATGGCGGTAGGTCCCATTTCCTCGGTGATATCCTGCATGTAATAAAATATCATCGCCCACCAAGGTCGGTGGCTGCGCATGCTGGACCAGTAACCGTCTTTATGCCACTGCCCGCCCCCCGGCAGCGGATCGCCCGGCTGATTGTAATGGCAATGCCGATGAGGATGCATGTAGTAGTCCGGTCCGAGCACGCTCGTCAAAGCCCCTTGAACGACCGGCGTTTCGAAGAACTGCTGAATCTCGGGTACGCGGGGCAGGATGTTATTGCCGGGATTTCCTTCCTCGTGCAGTACGGCGTTGATTTTATCCCTGACTTCAGCATGCAGCTGATCCGGCAATTCGTTATGAAGCACCACATACCCCTTCATGATAAACTGACAGATTTGTTCATCCGTCAACAGCCATTGACTGTCCAACATCTCAATTCCCTCCTCAAGCATGAAATGAATTAGTGTTAGTATAACAACGCCCGCGATCCTTGTATTTACATAAACGTCAGGCTTTTGTACAATCGTCATGCGAATATTAATAGAATCTTTTCTTGAAGGATGTGGAAATGAATACGTGGATTTTGCCGTCTTCCATCCCTATGTGCTGTATGCCACCAGATACCCCTTTTCCAAAGGTCAAAGCAATAACAACCGTCACTGTTATTCGTCATCCCTTTATCTCATTACCGAGGGTCGGGGCATCGTTCGCACCCGTGGGCGAACGCACATCACCGACCCAGGTTCCCTTGTGTACATTCCGGCAGGTCAGCCGCATGATTGGATAGCGGACAGAGTGGATCCCATGGTCCATGTGTGCTGTTATTTCGACTGGGCCCATGTGGACCGCAGGCATTTGGCCGATCACCCCAGCGTAATCTGTTATGACATGGCCCAACTGAATCCTTCCTATGTAGGTCCTGCTTTTCCTTACGCCCTACCCGAGTTCATGAGAGTAGAGAAAGTCAGCCTATGGAGCGATTGGTTTGAAAAATTCTACACCGGGAACCAGTATGAGAATGAGCATACCTATATGCGCAGCGTGAAGACGCAGAGCCAATTCCTGCAATTCATTGAATACTTCCTTGCCTTCGCCCTGCAGGACGAGGCGATACCCGATCACAGAATGAACAAGCTGCTGCAGCGTTTGGATCAGGATATCCTTCACGGCAAACTGCGGCCATTGGAAGCATATTATGAGGAGCTCCGGATCAGCAGAGGTTATTTCTTCGAATTGTTCAAGCGTTCGACGGGGCTGCCGCCGACGCAGTATATTAACCAGTTTCGCATCCATCGGGCCAAGGAGGATCTGCGCAATACGGACATCAGCATTACCGAGATCGCCGAGAAGTTCGGCTTCTCATCCATCCATTATTTTTCGAAGCTGTTCCGTCAACTTAACGGACTGTCGCCCCTGGAGTATCGGAAACATCAGATGGAAGCCGACTGACGAACGAACTTCGCCCCAATCCGATGTATACCTCGATGCGTAACATCGCTTATAATGTACGATAATCAGGAATGGCACACGCTCAGAATTAGGCGAAGGACCTAAACAGGAGAGGTTGGAATATAATGCGCTTTTTATCGAACCTCGGCTCCTTTATCAACGCATGGCGGGATTACCCGGCTGAAGAGAATACGGTGCTGGGGAGTCGCTACACCGTCCAAGAAATGATTGGCGAAGGAAGTTACGGCATCATCTATCAATGTCGGGATCAACAGAGCGGTCATATAGTCGCCGTCAAACAGTCACGGCCAAGCAAAGGCGATTACGCCAAAGAATTGCTGAATCGGGAAGCCGTGATATTAAGCACCCTTCAGCATCCGCAAATTCCGGCATATCGGGATTTTTTCACGGACAGCCGCCATTCGTATCTGGTCATGTCTTATATGGACGGGGATACGCTGGAGGATTTAATATTCGAACATGGCATGAAATACGGGGAAGCCGAATGTCTCCATATCGCGCTGCAGCTTCTGGAGCTGGTCCGTTACCTGCACGAACAAGGCTATGTTCATCTCGACCTGCGGATTCCCAATGTACTGTTTAAGGATGGCCGTATCCATCTCATCGATTTTGGGCTGGCACGAAGGATCGGTGAACCCCCTCCTCTCCGGCAGCCTGTCCGAAAGAAGTTCCGGCGCGGCGGCACGAGCTCCTCTGTTCAATATAAAGAGTCGAAAGAAATCGAGGATCTCCGCGACATCGGTCACTTTATGTTGTTCATGCTCTATTCTGCCTATGATCCGGACGACGACCCGAGCGCAATCGGGGATCGAAGCTGGCAGGAAGAACTGCAGCTCTCGGATGAACTCCGGGATATGATCAAACGCTTGCTGCAGTTGAGCAGACCTTACTCCGGTTCCTTGCAATTCATGAATGAGCTCCAGACGCTCGCGAATGCAAAAAAACCGCCCCTCTGATAAGACGGGCAGCGTTTTATTTGATTCCGGGGTTTCATTTATGTTACGATCCGATTAAATGATATGGAATGATTCCGAACAAGAAAGGAGGAAATTCCACATGTTACGAAAAATCATGAACAAATTTCTCCACTCGACGTCCCACAGTCATGGCCGCAAGTGTTACAGCAGTTCCGCGAAGAATTACGGAAGAAAATACAGCAGCAGTCACGGGTATTCTCGCCGCAAAGGATCGTCTTCCGATTACAAACGCAGGCACGGCAACCAAGGTCATGGCTATTATAAAAACAGAAGAGGCAGCTCAAGCTAATCATTCAACATCATATAGCACACTACCTCCTTCAACGTGGTTGCATGTTGAGGGATTTTTTTATCGTTTCACCGAATCGTGAAGTTGACGCCGTAATAGGACAATGCCAATTTACCGGCCACTCTCTGGGAAGAAGCATTATCCCATGAGGTACTGTACAGGGGCAATGCTCCCATTTTCCGCACCTCGATTGCCCAACCGGCAGCAACGGCGGCCGCATAACCTCTCCCTCGAAATTCGGCTAACGTCTCCAGTCCGGCTTCGTGCGCTTCCGCAGAAACGCGAACACTCCGGCAGACCGACACCACCCTCTGATCTTGAATGATCGCGACACAAGGCTGGGCGTAGTCGATTTCCGCGTTCAGCCATTCCAAACCGGCGAGCGAATACTCGGTTATATTGTCTCCGGTGATCGATACCGCCTGCATGTTCGGCGATGACGTTGTGATGTCAAGAATCCGATAACAAGGTCCGCTCGTATATTGATCAGCAGCCAGCAGATTCATGTAGTCATCGAAGTGCTTGGGTCTCGTTTGAAAATCTTCGTTAAGAGACGGTTCATTTTCAACCAGCGCCGTCAGTTGCTCGGCAAGTTTGTCCTGAATATCATAACGAAGCCGGCAAACGGCTGAACCGTCGATCGTTCGACCCAAGAAAAATCGGGGAGCCGGCTCCTCTCCCGGCCAAGGCTCGTTAATGGTTCGCATCCGACTATCCAGGTCATGCGTAAACATGACCCGTGCGTGCATCTCCATCAAATCCTTAGCGGTTGGCTCATGTCCTATCCGCTGGTTCATGCTTTCACCCCCATAAGAATTTCAACCATAGTTTCGCCTCATCCATCTCCATCGTAGCAGATTTTTCGAACAACGGGTTGGGCACAAATGAATATAAACGATAAATAAAAAGACCCTGTCTCCCTTTGTATCAGGGAAACAAGGCCAACATGGGATCGTGCCTATCTAGGATCATGCCTTCCTGCCAAGGGAGTTCCGCTGCAATCGCGGTATCAAAGCGTACGCAAACGTGAAGAGCGGGCTCAGCCAAAGGAAAGTTGCATAAGGTGCGTACTCGATGACCGGTACTCCAAGGGTCGTGGCAAAAAAAGCACCGCTGACGCCCCATGGAATTAAAGGGTTAACCAGCGTTCCACAATCCTCCAATGTGCGTGACAGCGTCTTGGCCGGTATGTTTCGGCGAGTATATTCCTCCTTGAACATTTGACCGGGCAAAAGGATCGATAAATACTGCTCGCCCGTCATGCCGTTAACCGCGATGGAAGATGCACCCGTCATCACGACCACGCTGCTGCTGCGCTTCAGCGGCTGCATGACTTTACGGAAGAAGGCTTCGATGACGCCGCAATGCTGAAGCAGCCCTCCCAAGGATAATGCAATCAAGATCAGCGATACGGACCACATCATGGATTGCAATCCGCCGCGGTTGACAATGGAAGCAACGGTTTCGTTGGCAACCGTACTCTTGTAGCCGCTCTGCATCACGCTGAACCAGACATCGACGGCTGTCTGCTGCTGAACGAAGGCCGTCACGATCAGTCCGGTTACAATGCCTGCGATGAGCGTCGGCAGGATCGGCATGCGCTTGACGGAACAGGCGATAACGGCAAGCGGCGACATCAACGTCAGCCAATGAATATGGAATCCGTCATGAAGCGCCGCCTTGATTAGATTAATCGAGGACAAATCCAGCGCGTTACTTGTGGGCGCAAGCAGGAAAAAGACCGTTGTCACCACAAGGGCCGGCACTGTCGTGTAGATCATATTGCCGATATGGGTGAATAAGGATATGCCGGCGACCGCGGGAGCAAAGTTCGTGGTGTCGGAGAGCGGCGACATTTTATCACCGAAGCAAGCGCCGCAAATCACCGCTCCGGCAGCCAGCGTCGGAGAAATTCCTGTCGTTACCGCGATTCCCATAAAGGCAACCCCAACCGTACTGACTGTCGTGAAGGAGCTTCCGGTGAACATCGAGACCACGATGGTCACATATAATGCGCTTACGGCAAAATAATGCGGTTCGATATAATCCATGCCATAGTATAAAATGGTCGGTACCGTGCCGCTCATCATCCATACCGCAATCAAAATGCCGATGAGCGAAAGAATGAGAATCGGCATAATCGCCGTTTGAATTCCTTGAATGATGGCGGATTCGAGCTGCTTCCAGGAAAACCCGAACAAACGCAGCAAGGCCGCCGTACCGACGGTGGTTGTCAAGAGCGGAAGATGCGGTTCTGCTTTCAGCAAAAAGATGGAGACAAACAGCAGCGCCAGAATAAACGCGATAAGAATGATGCTTTTTGAGAAACTGAGATGTCGTTCCATGATGCTAAGACTCCTTATCCATTGTCGTGGCGAGAGAAACCTCCCGTCCATTGATGATGAATGTTTGACTTTTTTGCTTTTATGCTTTTCGGCTTTTTGGCTTCTTTGCATTGAAGCGCAGAGTAACACTATAAACGATAAGGACGGACGCCGTCAATGTAGGAATCATGAACAATCACCAAAAAAAAGACGACTGCTTGCTGCAGTCGTCTTTTATCATATATAGGATGTATCGTTATTTCGCTTGAATGTAACCTTCCGCTTTCAACAGTTCCGCAATCAGAACGGCTCCGCCGGCTGCACCGCGCAGCGTATTATGCGAGAGGCCCACGAATTTATAATCGTAGAGGGAATCCTCGCGCAATCTGCCAACCGAAACGCCCATTCCGCGCTCAATGTCGCGATCCAGCTTCGTCTGCGGCCGGTTCTCTTCTTCGAAATACGTAATGAATTGCTTAGGCGCACTAGGGAGTTCCAACTCTTGCGGTCTGCCTTTAAACTGCTGCCAGCGTTCCAGGATTTCCTCCTTCGACGGCTTGTTCTCGAACGAAGCAAACACGGTAGCTAAATGGCCATCGGTTACGGGAACGCGTATGCATTGCGTCGTAATCAATGGGGATTCAGCTTTCACGATCTCCCCGTTCACAACGCTGCCCCAGATGCGAAGCGGCTCCTGCTCGCTCTTCTCTTCCTCGCCGCCGATATACGGAATCACGTTGTCCAGCATATCCGGCCAATCGGTGAAGTTCTTGCCGGCCCCGGATATTGCCTGGTAAGTGGAGGCAACGACATTCGTAGGTTTGAAATCAAGCAAAGCGTGCAGCGCCGGCACATAACTTTGAATGGAACAATTCGGCTTCACCGCAATGAACCCGGTTGTTGTTCCCAGACGTTTGCGCTGTGCGGCAATCACGTCGATATGACCCGGATTGATTTCCGGAATGACCATCGGAACGTCAGGCGTCCAGCGATGGGCGGAGTTGTTGGAGATGACGGGCGTGCCCGTTTTGGCATAGGCCTCTTCCAATGCCTGAATCTCGTTCTTCTTCATGTCGACCGCGCAGAATACGAAGTCAACCTCTGCGGCAACCTGTTCCACCTGCGATGCATCCTGAACGACAATGCCTTTCACCTGCTCGGGGATCGGCGTAGCCAGCTTCCAGCGGCCCTGTACCGATTCTTCATACGTTTTGCCGGCCGAATTGCGGCTGGCTGCAATGGTGGTCACTTCGAACCATGGATGCCCATCCAGCAATTGCATAAAACGTTGACCCACCATTCCTGTTCCACCGACTATACCTACTCTAAGTTTTTGTGACATTCGCTACTCATATCCTTTCAATAATGGCGTCATGTTCCCATACATCGATGTACCGTACGGACAAAAGCATGCAATAAATAAGCTACTACTAGATAATTATTCAATCCGGCAAGATCCGTGTAGGTTTCCCGCCTTGTACCATCGTATTTCTTTAGATATAAGAAAAGTTTACTTTCTCAGAAGACGGACCGGTTATATCAGAACGGTTACTTGCGATATAAGAACGGCAAGCCACTGATGTCTAACCTTTTTGATCACTTAACAAAAAAATCCCACCCCCAAGACCGTAAGTCTCAGGGACGAGATTGTTATACTCGCGGTACCACCCCAAATTTGCCAATATGTCACCATATTCGCCTCATCGAGTACGGCATTACACTGGAATGCAGATACTCTAGCTCTGTAACAGGAGCTCCTGGCACACCATCCCCCTCCGTTGAGAGTTCCTTGTGCTGCTCAGAGTCTTTTTTCAATAAAGAACGCTTCGCCCCTTTTCAGCTGCCGGAGCTCTCTGTACAAGAATTCGTTTATTTACTCGTCTCGTCATCGCATTTGTTATGATTATTATATATAAAACCATTTCGTCGGTAAACCATATTTATAAAATTTTCACGAGAATGATCAAGATGGTTAAGACCTGTTCCTGTCGTGACACCTACTCGGCATAACCGATTTCCCCGTTAATGACCGTCATTCTAACCTTCGTCTCCAGCAACTCGTCCGGATCCATCCCATCATGCAAGCAGCGATCCACCACCGTGAAATCGGCATATTTGCCCAATTCCAGTGTTCCTCGTTGATCCGCTTCTCCTGCTGCCCCAGCGCTGCCGAGCGTAAACAGCCCAATCGCTTCCGTCAGGCTGAGCTTCTCCTCCGGCAAATAGCCTGCGTGATGCTCCTCCGGCTTGCGTCTGGTAATGGCAGCATGAATCCCGAGCAGCGGATTCAGCGGCTCTATGGGAGCGTCGCTGCCGCCGGAACAAGGCAGCCCCGAACGCAGCCACTTCTTCCATGCATACAAACAGCTTGTCCGATCAGGACCTACGCGCTCCAGCACCCATGGAAAATCGCTGGGCACAAACCGAGGCTGCAGGTCCACGGCCAGCTTCAGCTTGCTCATTCGCTTAACCGTATCGGGATGTACAATTTGGGCATGAATGAAGTGTCGGGAAGCTTCGCAGCTCTGCTAAGCGGAAGGATTTCAAGCACATCCGTCATCATCTCTGCCGCGCCGTCACCGATCGCATGAAAAGCAACGGGATAACCCAGCCTGCGCGCCCTGCCAACAATCTCCCTTAGCTCCTCTGGCGAATGCATGGCCAGTCCGCGGGTATGCGGCGCATCATGGTAAGGCTCCTTGAGCAGCGCCGTTCTTCCTCCAACCGCCCCGTCCGCGAACAATTTAACCGCTCCGATGCGATTCCATTCGTTCCCGCTGCCTGCCTTGACGCCGAGCTCCTCCATTTCATCAAGAAAGCCATGGAACATCAGCTGATGGGTACGGAAGCGCAGTCCCTCCTCGCGCAGTTCACGATGGATCCGCAGCATCGCTTCCACGCTGCCCAGCAGGCGGAGGTCTTCCGTATGCGCTGCCGTCAGGCCGAGCCGAAGGGCATCACGGCATGCCTGAAGCATCGCAGCTTTCAGCTTGGACGGGTCAGGCTCCGGCTGGACCATGGTAAAAGGGACCGAAGCATTCTCGTAAATGCAGCCGTTCAACCGGCCATCGGCATCCCGGCCGAAAGCGCCGGACTCCGGATCGGGCGTGTCTGCAGTGATCCCCGCTCTTCGAAACGCTTCCGAATTACCGAGGAAAGCATGGAAACAGGTTCTCGTCAGATATACAGGATGCTCCGTAGTGATGTCGTCAAGCTCCATCATATTCGGGATTACCGGGTCCGGAAAATGGTTCTCGTTCCAATTCAGCCCCATGATCCACTCCCCAGGCGGCGTTACCGCAGCCCGAGCTCGCAGCATAGCCAGCATCTCGTCTTTCGAAGCCGCCTCGGTGAAGTCCAGCATGCCCAGCTTGAGTCCGTGCATGCCGAGATGCATATGGGCATCCACCAGGCCTGGCAGCACGAAAGCCCCCTCCCAATCCACCGTTCGATAATCCCGTCCCGATAACTGCAGACGCAGCTCGGCCGCACTTCCCATGGCACGAATGATGCCGTCTTCTACATATATCGTCCCGCAGTCGTTGCAGCGTGCGGTGAATAAAGAAGACCGTTTGTAAAAAGGACAGGTTCCATGTGTCTGATTCCTCCGGACTTTTCCCATCATTATACCAGACATGCCTTCAGCTCGTCAGCCGGCGCAGCCCCAAGGCAACCCTCCCCAAAATGAAACAGGCGGTCCCAAACGGGACTGCCTGTCCAAGCTTAATTGATTTTGGTGAAAGCCCACTTCTGCGCATCCGTGCCATTGTCCGTCCATTGCTGAACGGCAGCCCCGTCCGCGGTGGAGGCACTGGCTACATCGACTGCAAGCCCGCTCGCTTTGGACACAAGTTTATAATAACCGCCGCCAACATCAATGATCCTCCATCGCTGTGCATCCGTACCATTATCATTCCATTGCTGCAGCTGAACGCCGGCGGAAGTGGACGAATTCGGCACATCGAGAACTTTGCCGCTGTGCACGGCCGTGAGTTTGTAGTATCCGTCTCCCGTGCTTTCCACCCGGAACCTTTGGTTATTGGCGACGTAGTTGGTCCACTGCTGGATTTTGGCGCCGCTGACCGTGGACACATCCACGACATCCATCACTTTGCCGCTCGCCTTGGAAGCGATCGTATAAATCCCGTCGCTGATGACATTCGATGCACCCGTGTCTTGGTACACGCGTACGTAATCCACCAGCATCTGCGATGGGAACGGCGTGGAATTGTTCGGACTGCCCGGCCAATTTCCGCCAACCGCCAAGTTCAGCAATAAGAAGAACGGACGCTGGAATTCCTCGGTATTGCCCGTTCCGTTCTCAATATAAAATTCATTGAACTGCTGACCGTCCACAAACCAGCGGATGTATTTAGAATCCCACTCAATGCTGTAGACATGGAACTGGGAAAAATCCAGATTGCCGGATACCCGACCGAATTCGGCGTGACCTCCTGCATCCCAGTGAACGGTACCGTTCACGTATGGATTCAGATTTACCCGTTCCATAATGTCGATCTCTCCGCTCTTCGGCCAGCCGACCGTGCTGATGTTGCTTCCGAGCATCCAAAACGCCGGCCACAAACCTTGGCCCGACGGCAGCTTGATTCGAGCCTCCACTTTCCCGTAAGTAAAGCTCTTCAAATCCTGGGTTTTGATCCTGGCAGAGGTGTAATTCATCCCGCCATAGGATTCCTTCTGCGCCGTAATGACAAGGTTACCGCCGGAGACCTGCAGGTTCTGTGCGCGATCGGTATAATACTGCAGCTCATTGTTTCCCCATCCGCCGCTGCCGGTACCGATTTCCGGCGTCCAATTGGATCTGTTGAGCGAGGTCCCGTTAAACTCGTCACTCCATACCAAATTCCAGTTCGGCGCCGCATTGGTTTTGTTCACAGGCAATAGAACGACCAGAAGACTAAACAGCAGAACTACACATATTCCTTTTCTTAGCATCATGTTCCCTCCTATTTTCATCGGATTCAGGTTTCATGGATACCTAGTGTGCCAGCATCGTGCGGACCGTCTACTGAAGCTTCGTATCACCTCTCTTTCTCGTTCTCTCGTCTTGCCTTAAACCAATCTATGATGGAAGATTCACTTGTTGTTCTCCTATAAAACACCGTAAATAATGCGCTTACATTTCCATTATATTCCTGTAGTATGCCACTATCAACCTAAATTTATATTATTTTACATTCGTATTTTATTTCTTACATTAAATTCCTTATGCTTCTCTCCATATCAAAAAGCCGGCTGCTAGAGCCGGCTTCTGTCACTTCCCTATTTCCTCGTACAAATTCTAACTTATTCACGACATATCATGAGTTTATTCCCATCGGGATCCTTCACGACGAACCAATGGTTGTGCTCGATTTCCGTCACGAGTTCCACGCCGAGCTTCTTCATATATTCCAAAGAACCTTCCAGGTCCTCTGTCATCAGCATGAAGGCGGGAGTATCGATAGACGGTGCTCCCTCGGGCTGATCTCCTCCCCACTTCGGCATCGTATCCAGAATCACGCCCGTACCTTCCATGGGCAAAGGACATAAATGTCCGTTCATAATCTGGCAATCGGCCTCTGGGATGCCCAGCACGCGGCAGTACCAGCTGCGCGACGCTTCGATATTCCGTACCGGAATGAATATGCTGCCCACCTTGTTCTTAATGGGGCTTGCCTGTGTATGGTTGTCCGTATTCTGCATGGATTCGTTCATGGTTTTTCCTCCCTGGATCATCTTTAGCACGCGTGGTGCCTTAAACGGTCGATACCCTTCCGGCAGCTCTTTTCCGACAGGCCATCTGCTCATGAGCTCCCTCCATTCTTATGTCTGCTGCTTGATTTTAACCGGAACATAACACTTCGCTTGGATCATTCCATCATCTGACGCCCCCTCCAGGTCGTAACTGGCATACCACCGGCGTTCTGGATCCGGCGTAAACTCGCTTGAAGCATCGAGCCATCGATAAATTCGATGAAGTACGCCTGTCATCGCGCCATAAGCACCTGATTCCAGGCAGGCATAGGTACCGCCTTCCAACTCAACCTGCATGTCCTTATCTTCAAGGGTTGGAAGGAACTCCTCCGGCGGAACTATATAAATCTCGTAGGCGGAGCTTTGCTTCAGCAGAGCGTCGTCACAGCGCATGAATACGCGAATACGCGAGTCGCCCCTAAACCCGTTACGCGATAACCAGGCAATCGAAGCTTCATCCGCTTGTTCCACGCAGTCCGGCCCCTTTCTGCGAAAGGCTATCGCCTTAAGCGTGGACAACTCCACAATTTCGATCTTTCCCATCAACTTGCTTCGTTCCACGGGAAGGTAAAGCTTCATGCGAACGATTTGATTCTTGTTCAGTACATATTCTTCCATGAAATGATGCTTTCCTTGCTCAAACACGCTGCGGGGCAGCCATTCGGAGAACAAACGGTTCCATGTGTTCTGAATGCAGTCTTCCGCCACCGATGGCGTTCGGACCACTGCATACAGCCCGCCATCAAGAACGATGGCTTGCAGTTCCGGATGATTCATCATCCGGGCACGCTCCTTCACGTCAACAGCGAGCAATTGATATCCGAACGGCTTGCTTTCATCCTCCAGATCCACGTTCCAACCGAAGAGCCTCAGCTCATGGATATCGATATGGTGAGAAGACATAAGCGTCCGGAAATGCTCGATCGCCGCGGTTTCTATCCCTTTCTCATGCTCTGCAGCAAACAGACAACCAATCCCTTTCCGGGGAAGCAAACGGGTAACCCTTACTTCAGGAAAGCGTTCAGAGGCATCCCGCTCTCCCAAGAATGTTGTCCGTTCATTCAGGTTCATCCGTTCAAAACTGTAGACCAGCCGAGCTTTCCGGTATGCTCCTGGAGTTAGACCTGTGCATCTTTTGAAGGTTTTCATGAATGCCGGGTAGGACTCAAATCCACAGCGGTACCCGATATCGATGGTCGGCAGGTCGGTATTGCGCAAACAGCTGGCAGCTTCGCTGATCCTGCGTTTTCGTATGTACTCCTTGACGGGGTGTCCCGTTATACTGTGAAACAATCGATAGAGATTCGGCAATGACATGGCTGCCACGCCGGCAATTTCCTCGAGTGCCAGCGGTTCCGTGAGATGATCTTCGACAAAATCAATGGCGCGTTGAACGATTTCACCGGTCTGCATTTCTTGTCCTTTCTCTCACTTATGATTGTAGCTTCCTATGAAGACATCATACCAAATTTCAGCGAAGGCGAACTGTACTTTTTTATCAAAAACTCGATCTCGTCATGGCAAAATCAAAAAAGCAGCCTCTTCATTGACAGCAAGAGAACTGCTTTCCATTCAAATTGTTAACTTGGTCGGCTTGCTTGGAGATGCTGCTCCCGTAGATCGCCATAAGTGCGACGGGGCCCTTCTTCCAGTGAATGTTTAGCCCCATGAGAAGAAAGTAAAGATTGCCTTTTTTAACTCGAGAAAGAGCCCATCCTTCATCCATCAACCTGTGACTCTCGGCTTCGTCGGATCGCAGTTCGGGCTCTGTACTTCGCCCAGAGCAGCCAGCTTGGACAGATAATAGCATTCTTCCCGATACATATGATCCGGCATCAGCGGGTTGATCCGGTCCAGCACTTCCCCGCGCAGCTCAAGCTCCTCGAGTTCCGACAGAAAGTGTATGAACACTCTCATTTCCAGGTTTACATCGGCATGAAATTTGCGCAGGGCGGGAAAATCCTTCAGGCGGGTCCGCAGGTACCCTGTCATTTCAACAGCCTTCAGATAAAACCCTTCAAAATCTTTCTGGAACGCCATGCTTTTGGCAATCAACGGCTTCTCGGCAAAATCCAGATCGGCGGCCAGACTTGCCGCATGACCAAAGGCATCCTGCAGCCAGACCATATCATAATGCAAAGGATGGAACAGCGGCACTCCCTTCCCCTCTTGCAAGGCCTGCAAAATTCGCAGGTATTCCTCCAATTCATTTACCATGTGGTTGATAAAGGACGGGGTCAGGAGAAAATCTATGGTGCCTGCAAGCTGCCGTTCTAATAAATTCAGCTTGAATTCGCGCAATTCTTGCGAAGCACGAAGGGCTTCTTCGTTCAGTTTAGCGATGAATGTAGATGCATCCGGTCGCCGAGATTCACTGAGAAGCCTATCAAATCTGGTCATTAAGGATTCTGCGGTAGCGATGTCCGCCTTTTCCTTAGGCGACAGCGCAGTAAAAATAAAACGGCAATGGTCCCCAAGAATCTGCAGCCAAAACCGGTGCTCATACAATGGATCACTCATTGGCCTTGCCTCCTCTGGCAGCTTTATTCTCAGAAAATATATGCAGCTGCCGTGGGAGTAGAACGATTGACGACTCCAGCCGGAGCAATCGCTTGCCTTCGTTTAGACTACCGACAATCTACGCGTTACGGGACCATCTTAACGTTCACGATTAACCATATAGTTCAATAGATGCTTGAGAAACGCCGTATTGCGCGGCATTTCCTGCAGCGCCTCCATCGCCTGGCAATAATGATCCCACATTTCCCGGCTGGCCCCTTCCTGCCCCAGAATGCTCACGAAGGTCGAGGTGTTGTTCTCCGCATCCTGTCCCCCGGGTTTGCCAAGCTGCTCCACGTTCCCCTGCACATCCAGCAAATCATCCTGAATCTGAAAAGCAATGCCTGCGTGGTAAGCAAATTTCTTCAGGATTGCGATTTCCGTCTCCTTCACCTGAGCCAGAATGGCGGGCATAACCAGCGATGCCTCGAACGCGATCCCCGTTTTGTAGTAACAAACCGTATTCAACTGCTCCAAGGACAAGGCCTTTCCTTTTGAATTCAAATCCATCGCCTGGCCGGAACACATATCTCCCGCTCGCTGGGACGAATACCGTATCAGCTTCAACACCGTTTTCGGGTCAAACCCTTCCAGGGAGGATTGCTCTTCGATCGCTTTCTGTATTAGGAACAAACCGGTAATTTCCGCCGTGGCGCTATCGTGAACCTGATGCAAGGTCGGCCGCCCTCTACGAGTAGAGGCGTTATCCTGGGAAGGCAAATCATCGAATATCAAGGAAGCGGTGTGCATGTATTCAAGCGATCTCAGCAGCGGCACGATGGCTGATGCCTGCAGTCCATATTCCTTCACGGCCATTACCCAAGTCAGAATGGGTCTCAGGCGCTTGCCATCCCCTTCCAGCGAATAATTGGCCGCATCGATCAGCGACTCTTTCATCGGCGGTATGCCGGGAGTCTTGTCGATTTGCAAATGTTGGTTAATCTCATCTCGAACGGATTTAAACGTATCGATAAAATAATCCTTCTCTTTCCGCTCGTTTCTAAGTACGGTTACCATCTGATCACGCAGCAATTTATCAAGGAAATCCACCTGATCGGCTTTGGAAACCATGTGCTGGATAAGACGATTGAATTCCGGGTTCCCGGAAGCGAAAATATCCATAATTTCATTGTATTTCTCGGTGCCGACGCGTTCTTTGCAGCGCTTCAGTCCATTGATGGCCCGGTCGAGCATCACCTCTCGCGTCTTGGCGTCCGAATGGTACACGTTATGAATCAGGTGGGAAATCACCGCCAAGTATAATTCAAAAGGATTGATGAGGTCCTGGCGTTGGCCGCGATATTTTAGATAGTAAGTGTAAGGTGTTACCGCCCCGTCATTCAGGTCTTGAAACATATCGGCAAAATCATCGGCCAACTGGTTGTAGATCCCATAATAGAACGTTCGGTCCTCGAAGCCTTCATCCGCCGCTGCGCTTATTACGGAACGGACAATTAATCGCGACGAAGAGGATTTCAAGATGATCGGCAGATATAATTCTTCATTGGTATAATCGGGATTCGCAAGGTCCTTGATGCGGTCAATATGCTGGGAATGAAAAAACACGTTGGACTGCTCGAAAAAAGTTTGCTGCGTTTCCGGGCGCTGCCGCCCTTGAATATACTCGAATGCATCCCGGAGCTCCTGATGCACGAAATGAACGAGCTCCATGTTTTTACCGCTCCACTGGCCAAGTTCCGGTACTTTCCCGGTAAGCAGGGCCTGCCGTATCATGTGGGAGTACTGTTCCTTCTCCTGGGCGTTCAAGACCCCTGAATCGAGCAGATCGTCTATGAAAGGATAGGTTAATCCGTAGGAATAACCCAGCCGGATCGCATCGTCAAGACGCGCTGAGCGTTCCGCTGGCGATGTTTCGCCATTCAAATCTTCCATAACATGCATGACAACCCCGACGATAATTTTGATTAATTTGCGCTGGGCTTGCTCTGCATCCATCTTGTCCGGGATATGGGAGGCTACATGCTTCAGTTTGTTGATGACCCAAATCACGGCTGTTTCAATGCCTTCCTTTTGCGCCCAACGGTACAATCCCGCCAGACTCATAAAATCCGGCGTGTCTCCCTCTTTTGCTCCGTTTGAGCGAACCAGAAGTTTTCGGGTATTCGCAACAACTCGTCGTATTCTCTCTTTCGTATCAGGGGAATCCAGCGCCATGCCCAGATCCCTCATATAAATATAGGAAATGCTTCGATCCAAATAATCATCCAATTCGCCTGTATAATTGAGCCATCCGATGTATCTATGATAATCCCGGTTATCCGGCTTTTTCTTCGCCGGCAATATAGAGGACAGCCATGATTGACGTTGAACATGCTTTCTTTTCCATATTAGAATGTCTTCTGTCAGGATAGGCACATAACTCTTATCCTTTACCTGTACATGGAGCGATGCAAAATACTGAGCAGCCTTCTGCTCAGCCTGCCGATATCCCGTATCGGCGTAATCTGTATATGCCACATTCATATGATGGAATCCCTCAACTTCTTTAAATGTTAAACATGCATCCATGTTTATAACCTTTATACGCAGAAGTTTCAATCGGGTTACATTTCAGTTACAGTTACAGGGAATCATCCATAGACTGAAGCCAACGCCCCATGGCCTCCGACACTTCGTCCAGCTGCTCGGCATCGGTGATAGCGGGTTTATGGTCTCCTTTTTGCATACCGTAAGCTCCGAATTGCCCGTGATTTCCGCCCTCAATCTCTACATAGGTGGTAGCGTCCGGCAGATTCTTTTGGGCAGCCTCCCATTTCGTTCGATCAAGAACGCCGTCCTGCGTACCGGTGATCTGAAGCGCGGACAGGTTTAATCCGTTCAGATTGCCCCCATCGTCAGCGTATGAGGCCATGAAATAGACCCCTTCAATGACATCCGCATGTTCCTTGGCATATCTCGCGGCAAAAACGCCGCCTAAGGAATGTCCGCCGATGACATATCGGTTGTCTGGATGCTCCGCTATGAAGGAATCCGCCTTGTTCTGTCCGAATATGGCAAGATTCAGCGGCATGGAGGCAACATACACGCGATGCCCTTTCTCTGCCATTCTCTTGGCAAAAGGCGCGTAACTTTCGGGCTCCACCAATCCGCCCGGATAAAAAATAATGTCGGGCTGAATCATCTGCCCGTTTACGGGCTCGAAGCGATAGCCGTCTTGGATGCGTTCAACCGCTACCCTCGTGTCGCTTTGAAATACCGCTTTCGCTTCATCCAGCGGCTCGTAAGTAAGTGAATCCAGTATGGCAAGACCCGCGATGATAATGATGGCTAAGATGGACAATATCCAAACGAATGGCCTGATCCATCTTTTGCTCCTCGGTTTATGGGTTTGCTTCATGTCTATCACGGTCCCTTCAATCCAAATATGATGTCATTTCAAATTGTACCGTAGGGTTAATTAAATTCCTACGCGCCTGTTCGGAAATCCTTACATCCTTCATAACGAAACCAAGCTGCCGAGTTGATCGGCAGCTTGGTCTATCTCGCAAATTATGAATCTGTTCGCACAAATCGGAACCAGCCAAAATCAAATTGGCTTCCCGGCAGGAAGATGAACGTCACCTTCTGTTTGCCGGCCACGGGCTCCAGATCGAATACCTGCTCTTCATATTCGTAGGCTTGCCTAAATTCGACCAGCCGGTTGCTTTCGCCATCCGGATGCGCAAACCGAATATGAATCGTATTTTTATCTAAGGCGGATCTGCCGTACACCTCCAGTTTCGATGCACCGTCGGCTAAAAAATCCATCTCGTCAAACTCGAGGGAGACGTTATTTCCTATCCCTTGAACAAACCTGTTGTCCAACACCGTAAAGGTATCCCCGTAAATCCGGTCGCAATCGGCGGCAAAGTTGGGCTCAAAGGCTCGATTCCCCGGTTGAAAATAAAACCCTTTGATGTGCACCTTCTGGCGAAAGACAAAGCAAATCGACGTAATGCCGCGCAGCTTCTTGGACAATCGGTAGGTTTCTTCCTGATACACGTTCCATTTGGACTCCTTCTGATAAATGCAATCGGCCAGCAGGGAGCTGCCCTCTTCGCCAGGCATGCCCTCCCAGATTTGCAAAGCGTACGCTTCGCTTGAAAGAGCAAATATCGGAATGGTAATCGTATCGGAGCCATGGGGGCCAAAATCGATGTCCCGGAACCCGACCTGCGTCTCGCCGTCTCTGCTCGTGGCTACGCCTCTTTCGTTTCCGTTCCCGACTTCACCTTGACTGTAATCATATAATCCAGCAGATATGAAAGAGTATGGATCCTTGTATGCTGCACCCAAACCGTCGACCTTAAATTCAAGCTGGGAGATGAGCCGGGTTTTACCTGTCCCGTTCCGGCTCGTACATCTTAATCGAAATTCCCCGTCGCCAAGGGCTGTTACGATGGCAGCATGGCCATTGGCCTCGACGCTCGCAATATTGGATTCGATGCCGGCATCGTTTACGACGGCCCATTCGACTTCCTGATAAGAAGCTGCCAGTGGATGCAATATGGCCCGCACTGTCATTTGTCGATTCCCCGGATCAAAGACCTGACCCTTATCGCTGATCAGCTCAATCTTGCGAAGCGGAATCTCGTCCCTGTTTCCTGTCAGGCATGGTCCCTCTTCATTCCTCATGCTTGCGGATATTCCTTGCGTCACATCATCCTGTACGGGTATGGAAGTCAAATGAAGGGATTGACGCTCCATGCCTGTGGAGGACACCTCGATCCCGATTCCGCCGGGCTCCAATGTCGCACCGATGATCGCCATCAGCTTGCCGCTGAACAGTCTTCTGCTTAGGCCTTTGTACGGATCGTAATCCGTGCTGTCCCCATTATCGAGACCCAGCAGCCGTCCCGCCCCCGTGACATGGACCTCCACCCGGTTATTGGCATTCTCGACGGAGTGCCCATCCTCATCTTCCATGGTGATCTCAACGAAGATGAGATCTGTTCCATCGGCCCTCAGCTCTTCTTTATCCGGACGCAGGACGATCCGCTTGGCATCGCCAAACGATCGTTTTGCATCCGTGGCTACGATACGGCCTGTTTCGTCATAAGCGATCGCTATTAATTCGCCTTTGACGTAAGGAATCTTCCACCACCCAACCAGCTCTCTTCCTCGTGCATGGTCAATGTCATGCGTACCCACGGTTTCCCCATTGAGTCGTAATTCTACTTTTGGCGCATTGGAGCAGATGCGAACATCTATCATCTGACCGTCATTGAAATCCCAATAGGGCAGCAGATGCACCATGGGCTTCGTTTTGTAATCCGTCCAAGCGGCTTGATAGATATAATAGGAGTCCTTTTTAAAGGTTGCCGTATCAATCTGTCCGAAATAGGAGTTTTTAGTATGGTACGGCGTAGGCTCACCAATATAATCGAACCCTGTCCATATGAATTGACCGAGCGAGAAGGGCGTATCCCGTTCAGCCAGGATGCATGCCTCCGCCGATTTCGCTCCCCAGCTAGTCGAGCTGTTGCCGAGGGAGGAACACTGCTCGTCATCATCGGCCAGGATGGATTTTTCGAACGGGAAATGGTAGATGCCTCTGCTTTGTACGACGGACGCGGTCTCACTGCCATATATGATCCAATCCGGATGTTCCCGGTGATGGTTCTCGTAATATTTCTCGGCATAGTTATATCCTGCTACCTTCACGATATCGGCACATTGCTGCGCGTTCTCCCAAGGCATATAATTCGATCCAATGGTAACCTTTGCATTTTGCTTAGGATCGTATGTATAAACCTCATCCATCAGCATTCTTGTGATGTCCTGGCCCCTCTCGTCCGCATGAGTATCATATATCTCATTCCCGATGCTCCACATGATAAGGCTCGGATGGTTGCGGTCCCGTTTGACCCAGCTCTTCACGTCACGCTGAACCCATTCCCGAAAGAACCTGGCATAATCATAAGGCGTTTTCGGCCGCTCCCACATATCGAAGGCTTCCGATACAATCAGCAGCCCCATTTCATCCGCAAGCTCCATCAGCTCCTTAGCCGGCATATTATGGGCGGTGCGAATCGCGTTAACCCCCATTTCTTTCAGAATTTTAAACCTTCTCGCCAATGCGGTTTTGTTAAAGGCTGCTCCCAAAGCGCCGAGATCATGATGCTCGCATACGCCGTTCAATTTGAATTTGCTGCCGTTCAGCAGGAACCCTTGATGAGGATCCAGCCGAATGTGTCGGAATCCCACGTTATGAGTGACGGCTTCCAAGATTGCATACTGCGAAACTGCGGAACGCTTGGTTCCGCTCAGCTTCATTTCGGTTACCAATTGATACAAATTAGGTTCTTCCGGACTCCAGAGCAGCGGATCCTTGACAGCTAATGTTTGCGTATTCAGGATGCTGCCTGCACTGCTGCACGTGTGATTGGCGTCGACCCGGTCAGAAGCCTCGGCGATGATCTGTCCATCCTTCAAAATCACATGCTTGATCAGCACATCATCCACGACCTTCATTTCCGTCTCGACTTCAACCAGCCATCCATCTTCCTGATGCTTAGTCGCTATATAAACGCCGTCCGTGACGATGTGGTTGGATTCCCTTGTCTTTAACCATACATTCCGATAAATGCCTGCCCCGGAGTACCATCGGCTGTTCGGGCTTTGATGCACAACCTTTACGACGATGACATTCTCACCGTCCCGGAGCGCCTCCGTTATCTCGTGTTCAAATGAAGAATAGCCATACTTCCATTCGCCCATAGGACGACCATTGACATAGACGGAAGAATCCATGTACACACCGTCAAAACAGAGGAAGACCTGACCGCCGTCATTATTCCGCAACCATTCCTTCCGGTACCAGCCAATGCTGTTCTCGTATAAATCCTCCATGTTATGTATGAGCCAATCATGAGGAAGATCAACAGGCTGAAATTGTAGATTCTCCGAATCTTCAACGTCCAAACCGCTTTTTGCAAACGTCCATCCATCATTAAATAAAGCTCTTTTATTCATGGGTGATATCACCTTCTTCGTTTATTTATTAATCAATGCGGGACCGCAAATTCAGTCAATCTTACTATATCAGGATGCTTTATCATTTGAGCCTTCTTCAAAAAAGTTCTAAGGTTTTCAAAGGATGATCTTTAATTTATGTATATTCTTGCACTGGACAAAAAAAAGAGCCCTTCGCATGCAGCATGCATCAGAGCCCTTGCTTCATTATATTGCAGATGTGCCAAAAGAGACCAAGCGTCCCGAATCTCTTAGGATATCTTAATGTTAATGCAAATACCCCGTCTCCACCTCGTCCAAGACTTTTCTCGCTTGTTCAACCCACATATCGTCCACCGAGGCGTCAGGGTCGATCGGCGACTGGAATTGATCGAAGAGAGCTCCCAATAAACGTGGTCTCGCATGCTTATCGGTCCCCTTATTATATATATGCCTGAAGACAAATGGTCGGCCAAGCTTGATCGTTGCATGGCATCCGCCGCATTCGCCATCCAAGCTGCCCTTGGTTACGTGAAAGGGAATGCGAAGCCACACCATCCGCTCCTGATCCAATCTCCTATCCAAATAGCCATGCTTGTAATCCCAATTGCTGGCTAACGTAAAATCGTGTTTGCATAGATAAGTATCGATGTTTACGAAACGATCCTCCATATTCTCCAGTCGCGATTCCAAATTAATCATGTTAACGCCCACCTTCACATTTTAGTTCTAGGATGGACGTGAACTCCCGCCTTTATACGGTTCGCTGCTGCTTGCGGTATCCTGATGACCGATTGTGTTCGGGTGCTGAAATCGCTTATGCTTGCCCACTGTCTTAAATTACTAGTCATGATGACATAGCTCTCCCATTCTGGATCGCAGCTATTAAATATAATGCTGACCTTTCCCAAAACAGTGACACTGGACCAACCAAGCGCCAAAAACGCAACTTTCTTCCTGAGCTGTTAGCCTTATTCTTGTTCATATTCATATAATTTATGTCATTTAGTTATATTATTCCATTTTGTATCTAGTTCCTTTTATACCGATCACCCGTTCGATTGATTGGTGTCTATAATGTCCCGTAAGAACTTGGGCTCATCTTTTTTTGAACTATCAATGCTATAATAACCCCGTTTACTAAACAGAGAATACGTGGAGTTCTCGCAGAGAAACGGAGGGAAAACATGAAAGTGAAAGGTTACCAGAAGCTTGCTAGTCTCTTGGTTGTTATGCTTCTGGTGGGGCTGCATACCCCGGCTTACGGCGAAAATAATTCAAAAAAAGCGACTTGGATATGGCAGACGGACCTGATACGGGATGGCGGCGAAGAGCTGCTTGATTTTTCCCGCGAAGAAGGCATTAATCTGATCTACTTGCAGATCGATCGTCAGCTGTCGTCGGAGATATACGAGGCGTTTATAGAGCGTGCGCATGAGGACCAAATCGCGGTCCATGCCTTGGGCGGAGACCCTAGATGGGCGCTCACCGAACATCTCGATGACATGCTTGGTCTCGCTGATTGGGTAATTGACTATAACGGCAAGGTTGCGGCAGGTGCTCGATTCGACGGGATTCATCTGGATGTAGAACCGTATGTGCTTGCCAAGTGGCAAACTGAACAGGACCAAATCATCACCGCCTGGGAACAAAATCTTAAGGCGTTCCTGAGCCTAGCTTCCGGAAAGGGACTCGAGCTCGGGATCGATATTCCTTTCTGGTTTGACCAATACGCCTTGGCGGATGGAACCGGACTTAATGAATGGCTGATCGGTGCGTTTGACCATGTTACCGTCATGGCTTACCGGAATGAAGTGGAATCCGAGCATGGGATCCTGGACTTGACGCGGGCTGAGCTTGAGCTTGCCGACAGGCTTGGGAAACAGATCCTGATCGGAGTTAATACCAAGGAGATGCCAGGCGAGTCTTATACCACCTTTTATGGACACGGGAAGGACAAGTTGAATCAAAAATTGGATCATCTCTCCAGTGCGCTCGGTTCTTACCCATCCTTTGCCGGTGTCGCAATCCACGATATTCGCAACTGGCAAAGCATGTCTGCTGATGAGATCGTCCCCCCTGGAAGCACGGATCCCGTTTCCCCATCACCGGCCCCGGAGCCGAATCCAGATCCAGAACCCGGTGAAGGCGATCGCGTGCCGGATGCGGATCCGGTGACGAGGGATCCTATGGTAAGAGGCACTTATATATGGGAAGCCCATGAAGTCGTTCAAAACAGTCAGGAAATTCTTGATTTTGCCAAAGAGAAGAAATTGAACTGGCTATATGTACGCCTTGATCTGGAACAGCCGTACAGCTCGTACTCGTCGTTTGTTAAACAAGCGGCTGCGGCAGGAATCGAGGTTCATGCCATGGGCGGGCATCCGATATGGGCCCTTGAGGAGAACCGGCCGAGAATGATGCGGCTCGTCAATTATGTGAAGAGCTACAATCGCGCCGTTGAAGGCGATGAGCGTTTCCACGGCATTCACCTGGACATTGAGCCCTACGTGCTGCCGGCATGGAAAGAGGATTCGCAGCAGGTTATTTCAGAATGGACCGCGAATCTGGATGCATTCGTTACGGAATTGAAAAAGGATTCTTCATTGGAAGCCAGCATGGATATGGCCGTGTGGCTGGATAAATATAAAGTCACCGGCGAAGACATGTCGCTCAGCAAGTGGATGATCAATCGTATGGACCATGTTTCCCTCATGGCCTTCCGGGATGTAGCGGAGGGATCCAACGGCATCGTCGGGGTTTCCAAGGAAGAGATTGCATTTGCCGATGAGCTGGGCAAGCCCATCAAGATATCGGTAGAGATCAAAGCCAGTCATGAAGGCGATCATATCACCTTCCACGAAGAAGGTGCCGCCTATATGGAGGAAGAGCTTGCCAAGCTGCCTGCTTTATTAAAGGATTCGCCTTCCTTTACCGGCAGCGTCGTGCATGCTTATGCGTATTGGAAAAGCGCGAAGCCGTAAAATGTAAGAGAAAGAACATAACCCCATTGCTCATAAAGGAGCGATGGGGTTATTTCATTGACGTTTCAGCCGGTGTGACTTACTCTCTTCATTGCATCGTATATTTTGCTTGTACGGATGGTAGTATCGTGGCCATCTGGATCATCAAACCAAGCATGGCATATACCAGATGTATGAAGGAAACGGAATCCAGGATATACACCTGAACCATAATCCAGATGATTAACTCAAAACCCGAATATAAAGAAAAGGTCCAGGACCAATGCTTTTCTTTGAAAATATTGAATCTTTGAGCTGCGTCCCACTCCCACTTTAGAATCAGTCCGGAAGCCGTGATCAGAGGCAGGATGCCAAACACGCAGAATAAAAGAATGCCTGGAATTAAATAATCAGGAAAGAAAGAGTCCTTCAATAATGAGCTGGGCATCCCAATGAGTTCACCACTAGGATCCGTTATAAGCATCGTTCCCCCTGCCAACGCGCCGATCGCCAAGAATGCTTGAAGGCCAATCAAGGCATGGGATCGCTTTCCTTTGATATTGACCATCTCCTAACATGCCTCAATTCTCTTTAAGATTCGAAGGTCGCCTACATCGAATCTATTCCCTCTTCTCTGATTAAGAAATAATATTTGTCACAATGCCACGGCAGCTGGTCCAAGACTCAGAGAATAAAAAAAGCCTGATTACTCAGGCTAAAGTGATATTGCTTATAGAAGCGCACGTCCGTGATTCATTACGCAATGCGCAGTTACGAGGCTCGCTGTTTTTTGTTAAGAAGATGCTCGCCCCTGATCCAGCTATGAAAGAAATACTCAAATGCCCCCGCAAGTACTGCTAGCAGCAGAATCTCCGAGAAATCAATGGTCCAGTTGGCAACGGCGCCGATGATCCACAGCATGACAAATACCAAGCCGGCATCCGCTATCGTGGCGATCATATTGCTGGTGCGAGGCAGAATAAATAAATCCCCTACCAAGTAAGCAATGATGGCGATCCCCACTGATGTTGATACAGCCCCGATGAAAGAAGCATCGGTTAGGGAAACCAACAGTGCCGTAATCATAACCCCATGCACCAATAACTTAACAAGCAGTTTCATAACATATACACTCCTTTTACGGTAGTGTATCCAGCTTCTGCTATGATTACTCCGGGTTATTCCCGCCCGTTAGGGATTTGACGAGCCGCGGGATACTTTGGCCATCGTCCGCATAACGACCAACTCGATCCCTATCTGAAAAGGATAGCCTCTGTCTCTATGCTCTCAGCTATCATACCTTGGCCAACATCGCAATACCGGCTAGCAGTGAAACAAGCATGCCCATCAGAAAGTTTTCATATAATAACATCAGTCTGATTTGTGTCCGAACTGTTTTTTGTTGAGTCCCTCCGCGGCGGACTGTATCGCCTATCGTATTTCACTGAAACAAATGTGAAGTAATTGACGATACTACTAATCATCGAGGCGAAATATAAAAAGTAATTTGTGAATTTTTGCGGATGCGAAACTCAAGATGGATTTCTAGCCGAACCTTACACGATTTTTATACGAACCTTACATAAAGCTTAACAAAACAGCAGTAACGACTCGGACTCATCAATATGTATCCATGGAGGGGTATAAACGATGACATCTCCCGACCTCGAAGCCATCCGGCAGCGGCTGCCGGACTGGCTGAAAGCAAGTTCGCCATGCTCAGACAGAGGTAAAGTCGCCTCTTACATTCCCGAACTGTCCAAAGCTCCATATGATGCCTTGGGCATTACCCTTCTAAGCGCTCAGGGAGAATCCGTCACAGCCGGGGACTGCGGGCTTCGCTTTACGATGCAAAGCATCTCCAAGGTATTCACGCTGATCCTGGCACTGATGGACAATGGAGAGGAAACCGTTTTTGGCAAGGTTGGCATGGAGCCCACCGGAGACAACTTCAATTCCATGCTGAAGCTGGAGCTGGTTCGGCCCGGCATTCCCTTCAATCCGATGATTAATGCAGGCGCGATTACCGTTTCTTCCTTGATTAACGGAAGCAGCCCGTACGAGAAGTCAAGCAGAATTCTTCAGTTTCTTAAAGAGCTATCCGGGAACGCCGACTTGGATTATGATATGGGCGTTTACCGCTCGGAATCGGATACCGGAAATTTAAATCGTTCCATAGCGTTCTTTTTGAAAGAAAACGGGGTTCTCAGCGGAGATGTTGAAGAGGTGTTGGAGGTATACTTCAGGCACTGCTCCATTGTTGTGGATTGTGCCGATTTAGCCCGGATGGGCTTGGTCCTGGCCTGCAGCGGTTTGGATCCGCTAACCGGCAAAACGCTCATTCCTCGCAGGTATGTTCAAATCGCCAAGACGTTCATGACGACATGCGGGATGTACAACGCGTCGGGCGAATTTGCCATTCAGGTAGGATTGCCGGCCAAAAGCGGCGTTTCAGGAGGCATATTAACATTAGTACCGGGACGTTACGGCATCGGCGTGGTAGGCCCGGCACTGAATGATAAAGGGAACAGTTATGCCGGCGTGCATCTCCTGCAAACCTTGTCCCGGGAGATGGATTGGAGTATGTTCTAAGTAAAAATCCCCCTGAAGCAAGAGCATATGCTTAAGGGGGATTGATTCGCAGCATTTTTCTCAAATATAATAACGACAACATAACATAAGGAAGTGTCCGCCTCTCTTCGGTCAAACCCTCCTGCCATCTTCGTATGAATCCAACTGCTATTTTCTGAAAAACAATCTGCCGATCCGATCCGCGAATTCCTGCATGTTCACGCTGGATGGATCAAGACGGTAATATCCGTTCTTCACGGCTTCCAATACCCAGAGCGGCAGCTTCTTACCCTCAAGCAGCGGATATACATTGTCGTAAGCCCACACGAGATGCTCCCATCGTTTGTCGTTGCCATCCTGAACATACTCGGATACATCGAGCACTTTCCCTCTGCCGTCCTGCAGCAGTACATTCTTCAAATGAATGTCCCGCGGGTTCAAGCCCTTGCTACGCACAAAGGAGCGTGCTGCTTCGACATCCTCTATGACCTGCCTAGGAACGGGCACACCATAGAGCAAGCAATCGTACAAGGTTAATCCGGATTCATGGCTGATCGCCACATAACGCTCGCCTGTCCCATAAAATACAGGAAAATAAGGACTGCCCATCAGCTCTTGATAGACCTTGATCTCCGCTTCCTTCTTGGGCAGCGCCTCCACAGCATACAATTTATATGCATATGCCGGCATAGGTTCATAGACGAATACCGCAGCATCCGTACCGATTCCGACACAGCGCAGGTCATCCGATTCGCCTTCAATCGTTACCGGGTCGTTGGTGCCATTCTTGATCACTTCCATGCAAGCCAGCGCGGTTTCTGCCTGCTTCCATTGTTCGTTATTCATGGGCCACCTCATTTGGTGATTATGGACTTAATTCAGTATGATCGTACCATAATCGAGCCCTAAAAACATCTTTGCCGACTTGCCGTACCATACGCACAAAAAATTACAAAAAAACCGCGAAAGCATTCGCGGTTTCTTGCTTGCTAACCTGAATATCAATACTCAGGCTTCACGAAATATCCAATGCCAGCGGCATAATCCATCATCTTTTCAAAAAACGGCTTGTCCGGCAAAGCGCATTTCACGCCCGTGTTGCGGAGGAACTCCGAAGTTTGAGGACAAGTATACCGGTAAACGGAATTCTTCGCCCCGTCGCCTTCAAACTGTGCCATGGCCAGCTCCAGGCCTTCCTTGTTCTTCGGCTGCTGCGGATCCAATAACCATGCCTCGTATTCCTTCCAGTCCATCAAGGCAATGTCATATCCATAATCTTTAAAATGCTCCACCATGTCCTCGTAAGGAATGGCAACCGGATTGCAAATATGGAATACTCGACCGACGGTCTCTTGCTGAAGCAGCAGCGCAGTAATCGCTTCCCCCGCATAGTTAATCGGCGTAATATCCACTTGCCACTTCACGCTAGGCGCTTTCTTCAACAGCACCATCGCTTTCAGCATGCGATAAAACGCGTTGTTGTCTATGTTCTTCTGAAATATTCCGTTCTCGGAGTGACAGGACAAATTGCCGACCCGGTATACCGCTGCCGGAATGCCTCGTTCCTTACCGGCTTTGATGACCAGCTTCTCGGCTTCCAGCTTGCTGTTCGTATAGACATTCTCAATGGAAGACTCCTCGTATCCCGCTCCGGCAACGATCGCCTCCCATTGGCCGCCCAGCGCCAGGTCCTCCGGAATGCCAAGCGTAGATATAAAATGGAAACGGGTATTAGGTTTCTTTTGGGCCAAAGCTAGTAGTCTGTCCGTGCTCTCAACATTAACTCGGGCAAAATAGTCGGCATCCCCGAAATGCTTCACCTCAGCTCCGCAATGGATGATGGAATCGATGCGCGCTTCAATCAGGGCGAGGTCTTCTGCCCCAAGCCCCAGAGACTCCTGCTCCAAGTCGCCCTGAATCGCGATCACCCGCTTGTCCATTCGAGGCTGTATGTCTTCGCCGAAATATCCCGTCATGACCTGCTCCAGGCGGATATACGGCTCCATCAGCTTTGACGGCCGAACCAGGCAATATACGGTTGCGGTGGATTGATACAGCAGTTCGTGCAGCAAATGAGATCCCAAATACCCCGTTGCGCCGGTTAGCAAAATATGCTGCTGGGTATACACCGTTTGTTCCGAAGCATGATTGACAGGAAAAGAGATCGGATACTCCGCCAAATCCTGAATCGGCAGATCCCGTTCAACCAATGGATCGACGAGGATATCCTGGCTGCTTAATTCCGCAACTCTCTCCGCTAGTTTCGCTATGGTTGGAAATACAAAGAAATCATTGATCTTCAACTGCGGATATCGAGGCTTAAGGAGGACCAGAATCTCCAGGATTTTCAGCGAATAGCCGCCAATATCGAAGAAATCGTCGTGGATGCCGATTTTGGTTTGTCCCAGCGCTTTTTCCCAAGCTGCGCCGATATCCCGTTGGGTATCGTTAACCGGGGCTTCGTATCGGGAGTTATCCTCTTCCGCCTCCATCGACAGGTCGTATATAGCCAGCTTCTTGCGGTCTATTTTACCCGTCGGGGACAACGGCATTTCTTCCACGAAACAGATGTATTTAGGAACCATGTAACTCGGCACTTTCCGGCTTAAGAATTGTACCAATTCCTTGGCGGGGACGGCCTGTCCATCATGGGACGTGTAGAATGCCGCCAGCATTTTGCTTCCGTCCTCATCCGTTCTCGGAATGACCGCGATATCCTTCACGCATTCATGCTTTGCCAGATTGTCCTCGATCTCCCCGATCTCAATCCGGAAGCCTCTGATTTTCACCTGTGAATCTTTTCTTCCCCGGTATTCCACCTGCCCGTTCGGCAGCAGCCGCACCAAGTCGCCCGAACGGTAGTACTGTTTGCCTGATTCGGGCATTATCGGATCCGGAATGAAGGCTTCCCTGGTCTTCTCGGGCTGATTCAAATATCCCTTGGCTACGCCTACCGAACAGATGAGCAATTCCCCCGTTACGCAAGTCGGACATAATTCATCATGTTCGTTTACGATATACAATTCATAGTTGGCAAAAGGCGTGCCGATATACACGGTGGCCAGATCCTCCGAAATCGGATAATCCACGACATGCCCTGTTGCTACGACGGTCGTTTCGGTAGGGCCGTAAAGGTTCACGATTGGAATCGGAAGCTTCTTCCGGAACATGCGAACGGTTTCTCCCGCCAAAGCTTCCCCGCCGACCACGATCGTTTTGATGTTACGGTATTTGTGTGTGTCCTCCATTGGCAAATACGCTGCCAATTGATTGAAGAATACCGTAGGCAATATCGCGACGCGCGTTGCGTTGGTGTCTGCCACCGCTTCCGTAAAGGCGTCTATGGAGAAGCGCTGCTCATCCGATAGGAGATGCAGACGCGAGCCGCAAGCCAGTGAGCCGAATATATCGTAAACGGAAGCATCAAAGCTGAATGTGGAATATTGAAGAATAATATCCTGTTCGCTCATCTGCAAATTCTCCCGATTGGCGATTGCCAGATTCACGACGCCTTGATGGGCGATCAATGCGCCCTTCGGTTTGCCTGTAGAACCGGACGTATAAATGATGTAAGCCAGATCATCGCCCGTCACGCCCACGCCGCAAGCTTCTGCCGGATAGGAATCGACATGGTCATCGAGACAGTAATATTCCGGTTTGGTTTGGACTTGGGCCAATAGTCCATTCAGTTTCGCCGTGAAATCCGGATGCGTCAGAATGATGTTTGATGCCGTATCCTCGATAATATAGGCATTTCGTTCATCCGGATGGGAAGGATCCAGCGGGATATAGGCTCCCCCGGCTTTGAGGACGCCGAGCATGCTGATAATCGTATCGAGGCCCCTCTTCATAAATATCGAAACGAACTGGCCTTTGCGCAGCCCCTTGGCTATGAGCATATGGGAAATTTGGTTCGACTGCCTGTCAAGCTGTTCGTACGTGATCTGCTCCTGGCCGGAAGATAATGCAATTCGCTTCGGATATTTCTCCACAACCGCAGCGAACATCGCCACAAGCGTCGGATCTTCCGGAAGCTCCATCTTCGTGTCGTTAAGGGTTGCATAGGCATTCCGGTCCTCTTCCGTCAGCATAGGCAGACGGCTAACCGGCATCTCCTGATGTTCAAGAGCGGCTGCCGCAAGCAGCTCGAAGTGCCTGCTGAATTTTTCAATCGTTTCTTCTTTGAACAATGGCTGGGCATAGGAAACATAAAGTGTCCATTGATCCCTTTCCTCCTCCTGAACCACCCAGTTCAGCCCGCTTTCACCGTAGGCATAGCCGTTGCCGTTCCGGCCGTAAATCGTCCGCAGATGGAGCGGCTGACCGATAAAACCTTCGATGTCAGAAAGGGAAAGGATGCTTGCTTCAATCTGCTCCATCTTGGCCGAAATTTGCTCATACAAACGAGCAAATGAATCATTTTCGCTTATGCTCACTCTTAGCGGAAGCAAATTGCCCTTCTCATTGTTCACGCCGATCAGCAAATCCGAATCGTGCGTCATGCGGTACAGAAACACCGCATAGCTTGTCAGCATCCATGACTTGATGTTATACGCTTCGCGGAACCGCTGGATTTTACCGGTTTCGATACGAAGGGGAATCGCCATGCGATCGAAATCTTGATGCTGAAGATGCGCTGGACCATCGGTGTACAGATAGAATCCCGGTAAAGGTAGCTGCAGTTCATTCAACCAATATTCTTTGCCTTGTTCGATCATCAACGTAGTATTCAAAGGTTTCAGCTCCATCTTTTTCTATGCTTTTTCTATTCCGGCGTCATTACACTCGCAGTCTGTTTACGAGAGCCTCCAGTTCGGCGGACACCTGATTGATCTGCTCGGCAGATTCGAAGATTTTGGCGAAGGAAGCCTGCTGCTCCTGGGCACTGATCCGGATCTCGCCCGACACGGTCGAGTTCTTCTCTGCGAGCTCAGCCAGTTGTTTAATCGCAGCGGTGATCTGTTCGGTCTCGGCCACCATCTGCTGGGTTGCTGCAGACACCTCTTGAATTTGGCTGGTAACCGTATCCGTGGCCACCAGCATGCCTTTGAACAGCTCACCGGTTTCTTTGACAACTTCCATCCCCTTGGCGACGTTGTGTTCGCCTTCGCTGATGGCTTCTACCGCGGATGCCGTCTCATCCTGGATGTAACGAACCAATTCAATGATTTGGTCTGCCGATTTTCTCGATTCCTCCGAGAGCTTCTTCACTTCGCTGGCAACGACGGCAAAACCTCGGCCCTCTTCGCCCGCTCTGGCCGCCTCGATTCCTGCATTGAGCGATAACAAATTCGTCTGAGAAGCGATCTCGGTAATAACCTGTACGATCTGTCCGATCTCATGGGAGCGGTTCTGCAGCTTTTCGATGATATGCACCGAATTTTTGACCGAATGATCAATCGAATTCATCTGCTCGATCACCTGCTCCACATTGTGGTTCCCTCGTTCCGACTGCGCCTTCATCTGGATGGATATTTCGGATAAATCCGATGTATTGCCGGCAATCGTCGATACGCCGGATGAGATCTCCTCAAGCGACACCACGCTTTCCGTAATGGAAGTGCTCTGGACAGCGACCCGATCGGACATTTCCTCCATGTTCTTGGTAATCGCCGAAGAATTGTTATTGTTGATTTCCACGGCCGAGAAGAGGAACTTGGACTGCTCAGCGGATTGCTCCGACACCGATTTGATCGTGGTAACAAGCTCATTGATATGATTCACCGTCGTATTGAACTTGGCATTGACCTGCCCGAGTTCATCATCGCCTGCTTTTAACTGAACCGTGAAATCGCCTTTGCTCAGTTTGTCCAGCGCTCCCATTAAAGCCTGAATCGGGGCGAATGTGCGTCTAATCGTGAAGTACTGCAGGGCCAATACGATCAGCAGGGTGATCAACAGCGCAAAAAGCGTGTTGGTGAGCAGTTCCTGCTTCCCGGAGGCGATCAAACTGGCATCCACGTCGATGCCCATGTAAGCGAAAATTTCTCCGTTCGAATTCTGGAAGGGATGCAGCACGGTGATCCACGTCCCGTAATTGTCTGTATACGCTTTGGTATAAACGATTTTTTTCGTTTTCATCATTTCACGGACCGCGTCGGCATGAATTTTCGGCTGTTCATATAGGTCGCCCAGATTCAAATTCTCTTCGGCAAACATGTCCAGCACCGCCGTAGGCATAGCGATAATCGAGGTCTTGTTGCCGTCCTCCAGCTCAGGTCCAAAAATATATCCTTGCGCGATGTTAGGATACGTAACGGACAGCTCATCAAACGTGCCGGTTAGCTTCTTCTGGATGTCCGAATTCCGGTCGGTGGAACCTTTAACCGCTTCAGCATCTTGAACGGATACGGACTTGACCAAAGTATCCATGATTTTCCCCGAATCGGATTGCAGCTGCTTGGTCAGCACGTTGTCCTGGATATAAAAGCTTGCACCAATGACGATGGCGCCCGTGATCATGATATAGAGACTTGTCCATATCATGTTTCTTGTAACAATGCTAAGATTTTTGAAACGCATACCTTTAGAGAACGTTTTTGTCTTACTCACTCGGTGTCTCTCCTTTGATAACTCATATGTATTTTCATATATAACAGGGATCCCTTTTAACTCACTTTTCGCATCACCTACTTTCCTGGATACAATGAAAATTTCAGGGATTTTTCGTAATACATGACCGTTTTCAAAATTGTTCAGATGTAAAGAAGCGCATTTCTTCCTCCGTTATGATTCTGGTAAAGGGGTGTTTCTCGAAACCGTCTTGTTATGCGAAACGGGGGAACAACGATGCATTTGCTCTACATGGTTCCATAACCTTACATCTTTTGTACTATTAATAGATCGGCTATTCCATGTCGATTTTTAATACTTTAGTAATATCCGAGTGCAAATAAGTCCCGGTTTCCGACAATTATTCGAACTTTCATCCGAAGGGATCGCGTGGAGCAGCATCACAAAACAAACGCAAAAAAAGCGACATTCCGATAAGTCAAAAGACTTTGGAATATCGCCTAATGCATTCATTGCATGAAAAAGAGGCCTAGTTAACGAAATTCATGATTTGATTTAATTTTCGCTCTAACTCCCCGAACTGTACGAATCGATCTTCCCTCACAAGCTCTTTGCCCTCTACGAATAGGAGGAGCGCTGGTGCGGTGAATATCAAAAATCTCGAAGCGATTTCCCCTACCGCTTCGGCCTGAATACGGCCCAGCGAGATACGCGGGAACTGCGTTAACAGTTCTCTAAGTTTGGGTAATATCGCATGGCATACGCTGCAATCTTCCCGGGATACATATACAAAACTGAAGGTGTGATCTTCAATAAATCGTTCGATCGCCTCGATCGATGTCAGTTCTTCCAGATCTTTCATGATGAACACCTTGCTTTCCGTCGACATGCAGGCTGTTGTTCAGTCCAGAACGGCTGTGATGTGCTCGGTTGTTACCGCCCAATGGGAAGCCGTCCAGTACTTCGCTTGGTCCTTGACGTAGATGATTTGCGGCGATTCATGCTTCACGTTCAAATCCTCGGCGATTTTATTGGAAACCGGACGGGATTCGATGACTTTGACCAAGGTGTAATCCACATCGCCGTTTGGCGTCTTTTTCAAATAAGATTCAAACTCTGCCAAAGCGTTGGCGCTAACCGGGCATGTCGTGCTGTGCTTCAAAATGACTTGACCGCGTTCAGAGGATTTTTTCAGAATGTGGTCCCATTCTTCCAGTGTCGTGATTTCATTCCATAACATATGATTCTCTCCCTTGGATGTGATATATCGCATTGCATTCATTATACAACCAATAGCTATTATACACATAGATTCCGCTGTTTTTCATATGAAGGTTCCATTGAGCCTGAGTCTATGCTGGTATTACTCCTCATCCGACACCCGAATCGTGTTCCGACCGGAGCGTTTGGCTTCGTATAGCGCGCGATCCGCCTGCTTCAATACCTTCTTTAATTCGGTATCCCACCAAGCTTCTTCTGCTTCCGCATCGACTGTGCCGTTATGGGAGCTTGTCTTCACCGCGGCAACGCCGAAGCTGGCTGTAATCATCAGCGATCCTTGCGGCGTAGTCATCGGCTGCGCGAGCAGCTTGGCACGGATCCGCTCCGCAGCGGCAGTTGCCTCCGAAGTCGATTGACCGGGCATGGCAACGGCGAACTCTTCGCCGCCATAACGGGCGAACAGATCCTCAGCCCGCAGTGTCTTCCGCGTTAATTCGACGATGTGCTGCAGGGCTTGGTCGCCAATATCGTGGCCGTAAACATCGTTGATCCGTTTGAAATGGTCGATATCGAACAGCAGGAAAGCGAGCGGCTCACGATTCCGAACCGCCTGATTCAGAAGGGCGTAACTGAGTTTCATAAAGTGCGAGCGGTTATAGATTCGAGTCAAACCATCGTAGTAGGCCATCTGCCGCAGCTCTTCCTGAAGACGCGCCTTATCGGTTACGTCGATCAGGACGATTAATCGTCCGGCCTCTCGTCCTCTCTGGTTGCGAACGGTAGAAGACCTGATCTGATAATGAAGCGAATGGTTACCTAATTGCCAGCGAATCTCTTCAATGTCCGCTTCCCCCGTATCCGGACCTTCCCGTTCCCCCATACCGAAAATGGGCTCTGCGGTGTGAAGCTGCCACATCTCATGTAACGGTTCTCCAATGGCCGAAGGGCTCAGCTCCGGCATCATGGCTGCCGCAGCCGGATTGAAGTCAACCAAACGGTTGTCCAGATCCAATACGAGGACGCCCTCCCGCATGCTCGAAAAGAGATTATCCCTCGCAATCGGCGCCACATGAAACAAACCCTTGGATGTCAATGCCCAGAGATAAAGGACCGAGGTCAACGTCATGATGACGGGGATCGGGTCCATACCATCGGGCGTGAGTCCGCCAAGATAGAGAAAATCGCCGATAAGGGGCAGGACAAGACCAACCAGCATCGTGCCCAGCTGAAAGCGGTAGGATGGCATCTTGCGCCAGCTGCGAAGCAGCAGTACGACCCCGCCTATCAAGCAGGCGAAAGTGTAGGCGCCTTGAATGATATGCCAGGGTCCGGCTACGATATCCACTTTCAAAACGGAAACGTCCGGCCGTAATAGGATATCCCGATAATATAGATGATGTCGTTCGTTGGTCATAACAAGCAGCAGGGTTACGACCGGTATGACAAACATTGAAATCAGCAGTCCGGGTCTCAAATAACGTTCCATGCCCAAGTAAGTCAGAATGATCAATAAATTAAGGGGCGGCAAGAACGGCATCCCCAGATATTCAAACTTGATCCAGAACTGAATCTCTTGAAGCGAACGGCTGGACAATTCGAGTGCAGCACCGAATGTATAAATCGGGGCCAGCATGCTGAAGATGAAGAAGGTTTTTACCGTTGCAAGCTTCGAGCGTCCTGACAGCACGTAAAGACCCATGATAATGTTCAGTACGCCTGCCGTGACGATCAGCGTAATAACAGCGGAGTAAGGTGTTCCCATTATGTAGGCTCCAAATCTGCGTGTGGTGAATCGGCCATGATCACCGATCGAATCTTATTCCGATCGTACCATAGTACACCTATCGGAACAATGTTCCATCTGTTGGAAGCTTGATACCCTCTGTTGGAAACGATGCGCTCTCGTAAAAGGTACCGCTGACTTCGGTCTTCTTGCCCGACGCTCCTCCATGCGGGATGAATAGCAAAAAGGAACCGCAGGTTCGCGGTTCCTTTTGCTATTTTGATTTTCGGGCTTTCACGATCAAGAAATGAGGATTCGTCATTAATCGATCATACCATTTTGCCATCCAGGCCTCCGCCTCCGGCTTGTCTTTATGCTCTAAGCTCGGCTGCGGCTCGACAATCTCTTCGACGCTGAAACAGGAGGAAGTCACGTTGATGATTTCTTGCATTGGTCTTCTATAGAAAGCGACCTCGACGGGACCGGACTCGGGTTTGTTCCAAATCTCCGTCAGCAACTCTCGGGCAAAGTAGTCTTGCCGATCAAAATGTTTAAAATCCATAAAGGGATGATGCACGGAGAAAATCAAGCGGCCTCCGGATTTCAGCACCCGTTGAAATTCGCGAAAGGTTGGCTGCCACTCCTCAATGTAATGAAGCGTCAAGGAACTTACGATGTAATCAAAAGCTTCATCAGCAAATGGCAGGGCCTCGGTCAGATCGCATGCAGCGATGGTCGCTTCACTGCCCACTCGCCTTTTGCAGGCTTCAATCATCGACGGGCTCAGATCGATCGCCGTTACCCTAGCCCCCCGTTGAATCAATTGCTCCGTATACCACCCGGCGGCACATCCGGCATCCAATACGGACATCCGCTCCATGTTCTTCGGCAGCATCCGGAGCATGGCCGGCCTCTCGTAAAAGGCATTGTGCCCGCTCTGCGAATCCACATGCCGTTCGTAGTCCCCAGCCAGCTTGTCGTATGCCTTCAAAACCTTCTCCTTCATGGTTCCATAACCTCCATATGTACCTGCTGTATTCCTGCTCCTCTGCCATCGCTGCCTTAAAATATTGCTAACTCGCTTGATTGACGATCAGCTTGAGTACAGGGAACAATACGTGCGCTCGAAATGGTTGGCCAGCAGATCTTCTTTCCGAATGAAAAATTGCAGTTCTCCGGCATCCCACCAGCAAAAACCGACATCGTCGTCCGAATCGACAGCCAGCAGCAGCACCGTATCCTGAATTTCCTGCTGCGCGCGTTCCGCGCTGCCGCCGCAATGCTTGGTGATCTGCTGCATGGCCGCATCCATAGAGTAATTGTACTCCGAGCCGGTTAACAGCATGAGCGCAGCCTCAAACTCGCAGTCGCCGTGCTGGGTAGAAGGGTAGCCAAAGATGGTCCCGACGTCGCCGGAATCCAGGCCCGTCAATTGAAAGCACAGCTCCTCGTATGATTCATAATCATGCTCGTCATCCTCGATGAGCTCATCATCCACATAACCGTAATTAGGCGGTTCCAACGTGGCTCGGGCCTCCACACGGTAGCCGGTGAACACCTCGTCTAACGCGGTTTCCTCGGGAGCGCGTCGTCGAACCGCTCCCGAACTCTGACCCTCGGGAAGATAGAGCACTCGGTGCTCAATGTTATAGGCGGGTTCATCCACGCCAACGAAGAAATACAGCATTCCGCTTGTCGGCAGCGAGCTAGTGGCGTCCTGAGCTGCCACATCCTTCAACTGGAGCTGTGCCAGAAACGTCATTGGTTTTCCCTCCGAATTGAGGGGCCACTCCACCGCTTCGGGAAGATCCGGGTCACCGCCAAAGCGCGAGTTGTTTGACTCGGCATAGTCCTCCATCTTCTTTTTGGATAATCGTACGCCTTGCCGCGTATGCTCGATTAAATACTCTGCGGCATGTTCGAATTGATGCTCCTTGATGATATTCTGCATTTTGCTCAAATTTTGTTCGGTTAGCTTCATCGTCCGGTTCCTCATCTTTTCATAAAATTTAATCTGCCATGATTACGAAATAACCCTAATCCGAAGTCCCTCGTTATTCTTCCTTAAATAGATCTTGAATGATCGACTTATCATAGCCATTGGTGATCCTGTAGGTCCAGGAATATTTCTTATGTATGCCTCTATACGGAGAAATCCGGACGATATCCGGTTCCGTATAATGGATTAGATAGTGCTTGTATTCGACATCAATCCAGATCCAGTAATCCGTACCCCTTGGATCTTGGTCGATCCTTTGTAACTTCGCATCGGCGAAGCTATTCATGATCCGTTCAATGGTTGCCGGATCGGAAATGCTTATTCGCTCCTCATCGTAAGAACTGCCCCTTCTCTCAATGATAATTTTATCTATCTTCTGCGTGTCATGGATCTGATTGCCCATCAACTCCTTGTAGGTCGTTCTGGATTGAACTAATGAAAAGACCGCCCCCGACAATATGATCAACGCCACGATTGCAAAAAAAATACGCCATGACCTGTCACTCATCGCGATACCGCCTTGATTTCCTTTAGGTTACGGGCGATCTCATTCACTTTTTTCATATCCCCTCCACTTATGCACGTTAATGGCACGGCACTCTCATAATATAAACCCCGTCAGCCTAGGTTTAGTTGCCGGATAATTTAACATCTTTTGGTTCGATCTGTCAATCCTCTCTACAAAAGAATGCCGAATCTCTAAATGGACATGAATGTCTTCCGGAATCCATGAAAAAAGCGGCAGACCGAAAGCCTATCGTTCAATCTGCCGCATTGTGGAAAATCGCTATGGGTGGTCGAAGAACCCTCTGCCCTTTACTTGAACTCGATTATAAATGGCTGTTGATCCGTGGGTTCGATCGCAACCGGTCCCTTCTCTTTGGAATAATTTTTGCGGCCGTTCACGAGCAGCCGGCGATGGTCCGGACTCCAATACATCTTAGAAGGTATGACCCCATGATAGATGGGCTCTGCGCTCAGTACATTCTTCCCTTGAAGCTTACCTGCATAAATCGTATCCTCCCCGTTCTGGGAATAGGCGACATATTTGCGATCCTGCGAGAACTCAAAGCTATCCACCTTCTCCAGTAGAATGGACAGCTCGTGATTTCTGCGGTCATATACGTACAAGGTTCCCTCCGTTCCTAAAAACACGAATTGGTCGTCGTTCAACCATGCGGCTTGGTCTGCCCCGATTTCATGCTCATACTGAACATCAATCGTATTGCCGTTGACGGCTCCCATAGCAATTCGACGACCGTGACCGTATTCATCCAGAACGATGAGCGCCATCTTCCCGTCATCCGAGACAATCATGAAATCATAACCCCAGACTAAATCCAGCAGTTCCGAGCGGGTATAAATCTTCCCCCGGTGACCGTACATGGTCATGAGCAGGTCGAATTCCTTCGGCGTAAGATCAACCGGGCTTCCGTCTTTCCTGACCAGTCGCTCTTCCGTTACGATCTCGATGCCCTTAAAGCGGATCACGGCTTCCGGCGCCCCTTCCCTATCCCCCTGGTTCGCCTGATCCAGCCGCCGGAGGATCGTGCGAATTCGGGCGACCACCTCCCTCAGATCGAAGGGCTTCGTAATATAGTCATCGGCACCAAATTCAAGCCCGAGCACTTTATCCGTAATGTCGGATTTTGCCGTAATCATGAATATGGGGATGTTATAGTCCGTTGTTACTTTTTTGCATATATCGAGCCCGCTTTGGTCGGGCAGCATCCAATCCAGAAGCAGCAGATCGGGATGAAATGCCGCAAGCTCCCTAAAGCCTGCGGCACCGCTGGACGCGGTACGGGTTTCAAAACCCTCCATCGCGAGGCCATAAGCCAGCAGATCGGCGATCGGCTCCTCATCTTCGATAATGAGAATTTTTGTTTTTATCATGAAGTCTCCATTCTTTCCATTGACCTGGTTTAATGAATCGATTTTAGCATATACGGGCTGCTTATGATAAATCCATCTATAGTAACAAGTTCATTCAGGCTGAGATTCAGGCAAATGCAGCAGATCTGGTACGGTGACGAATGAATAGCCTTGGTCTTTCAAATCCGGTATGAACAACTCCAGGGCTTCAAGCGTGTTGGCAAGTTGATTCTCCCCGTTTGCGGTGTGCTGAAGAATGATGCCTCCGGGCTTCAACTGCGTGTCGATGATCCTCATGATCTCCTGCGCGGACACCCCTGACCAATCCATCGTATCCACGGACCAGTTCACGATCGCTAATTCCATATTCTGTATAGCCTTCTCCTTGTCCGCATCCAAAGCGCCGTAAGGAGGCCTGAACAAGGATGGCCGATAACCGATAATATGGTTCAGTTCTTCCTGCGTATCCGTTATCTGCTTCGTCGCTTCCTCCATCGTTAACTCCTTGAAGTTGGGATGCGACCAGGAATGGTTTCCTATCGCGTGCCCCTCCTCTGCAATTCGCCGCACGGTCTCGGGATGTCTCTCCGCCCGGTCTCCTAATATGAAAAAGGTAGCTTTAATATGATGCTCCTTTAGAATATCAAGGATTTGGGGCGTAACAACGGCATCCGGGCCATCATCGAACGTGAGGGCGACCTGTTTTCCGTCTTTTGCCGATCCGTTAAAGTGCACCTTCTTCTCCATGGATGGGTTCCCGGTCCCGTTTAAAGTGGGCCCGGGCGGTTTATCTAAATCCCCCTTTGCTTGCAGATCATACGAAAGTCGTTCCGAGCCCGTAAAGTAGTCTTTGAGCCCTTCCACGATGGCTTGTGCCGCAAGCTCTTGTCCTTCATCGCTCAGCAGCAAACGTTCATCCTCGGCATTGGTCAGATACCCCGCTTCGATCAGCACGGCTGGCATCGTCGGTGTAGACAGCACTTTTAGCTGCTCTTCCTTTACACCGCGATCACGCAGGTCGAGCGCCTTCACTACATGCTCCTGCAGGGTTTGGGCCAAAGGAATGCTGTCCTCATGCCGGTATAAGGTTTCGGTCCCCGACGTCATGGGGTCCGTATACGTGTTGCCATGGATGGAGATCATGGCGTCCGCATTCCAATCATTCGCGATCGCTGCCCGTTCTTCCAGCTCGATGAAACGGTCATCCGTGCGCGTCAAGAGAGGCTCAAACATAGGATCCTCCTCAAGGAGGGCTGCAATCCGTCCGGCAAGGGACAGGTTGAACGCCTTCTCATAAGCGCCGCTGACGCCAGTAGCTCCGGGATCTTTGCCTCCATGGCCCGGGTCGATGACGATCCGAAATGTCCCTTGATGATTGGGCATGGCAGGAAGTGTTTGGTAGGGCTCCGCGCGTTTGGCAGATGATGCCGGTACCATTTCCACCGTGGATGCACCTGTGTTGACTACCAATCTGAATCCGACAATAAACATGATGGCAATGAGCAGAACATAGAATAGGATGGGGAATTTTTTGCGTTTCTTGTGATCAATCATGGCTCCTCCTTCTGGGTGATCGTGCTAGATACGATTCCATAAGAAGAATATAAAGGCCGGATGTGACAACGATTTTGCCAAGATGTCAACAACTTGTGTCCGAAACAAAACTGTAAAAAATATTTTCATAGGTTTGGAGCTGATACATCCTACAGCACAAAAAAAGCCGCACAAGGTGCGGCTTTCCCGAAATTCATATCTTAATTATATCCATTAAGCCAGTGCGACCAGTAATCACCCGAAACGTCCAACGTGATATCGACCTCAATCGAACCGCCGAAGGTTTGAATCTGCGGCTGCTACACGTTCAGCGAGTAGGACGAACGGGCGATCTCCGTGGCTTGAACCATGTTACGAAGGGAGGCAACCGTTTCTTCCTTGCCGCGCGTCTTGAGGCCGCAGTCCGGATTGATCCAGAACAGCTTCGGATCCAATACGCGCAGTGCCCGTTCGATCATGCCGGTCATCTCTTCCACGCGAGGCACCCGCGGACTGTGGATATCGTATACCCCGAGCCCAATCCCCAGTTTATACGTATTCACCTCGAAACTATGGATCAGCTCGCCATGGCTGCGCGAGGTTTCGATCGAGATGACGTCGGCATCCATCGCCTCGATCGAATCGATCATGTCATGGAACTCGCAATAACACATATGCGTGTGAATTTGCGTGGTCGGCTGCACCGTGCAGGTCGTCATGCGGAAGGCTTTTACAGCCCATGCGAGATACTCGGCTTGATCTTCTTCCTTCAGCGGCAGCCCTTCGCGGACTGCGGGTTCGTCAACCTGAATCATCCCGATGCCGGCCTGCTCGAGCGCTTCGACTTCCTGTCTGAGGGCATAAGCCAATTGGTACGCAATCTGTTCCCTTGAGATGTCCTCGCGTACGAACGACCAGTTCATGATCGTGATCGGCCCGGTCAGCATTCCTTTCACGGGACGGCTCGTCTTCGACTGCGCATATTTCGTTTCTTCTACCGTCATCGGCTGCTCGAATGCCACGTCGCCGAAAATAACAGGAGGCTTCACGCAGCGGGAGCCGTAGGACTGCACCCATCCAAACTGGGTGAAGGCAAATCCTCCAAGCTTCTCTCCGAAAAACTCCACCATATCCGTTCTTTCAAACTCGCCGTGCACAAGCACATCCAGACCGATCTCTTCCTGAAGCTTGATCCAAATATCGATCTGCTCGTGAATGAATTGCTCGTACTGCTCGTCATTCCAGTCCCCCTTGCGCCACGCCTGGCGAGCCTTGCGCACCTCGGCTGACTGCGGGAAGCTGCCGATGGTCGTCGTCGGGAATATAGGCAGCTTCCACTTGTTCTGTTGGGCGACATGACGCTCCTCGAATGGAAGACTGCGAGCCGGATTCTGAGCGCTAACCTCGGCTACAGCTCGCTGAACGTCGAGCCGATTACGCTCTTCCGACTGCTTAAGCGCCTGAAGCGCAAGGTCGTTATGTTCCAGTTCATTCGCGATCCGGGCAGCTCCCGTGGAGATGGCTTTCGTCAGCAGATCCAATTCAATCAGCTTCTCGTCTGCAAAAGCGAGAGCGTCCTTTAGTTCAGGCTGCAATTTCGTTTCCTTGCTTACCGTCACCGGTACATGAAGCAAGCTGCACGAAGACTGCACGATCAAGCGCTCGGCGGCCACATATTTCGTCAGCTCCTCCAATTGCGACAGCTTCTCGCGAAGCGAGGCCTTCCAGATTCCGCGTCCGTCAATGATCCCCGCACCCAAAACTTTGTTCGCCGGAAATCCGGATTGTTGGATGGCTTGCAGATTGCCTTTGTATCCGTGCACCAGGTCAAGGCCGATGCCGCTAACCGGCAGCTGGATGATGTCCTGGTAATTTTCCACCGATTCGAAGTAGGTTTGCAGCATGATGTTTAGGCCGGGTGCCGAAGCCGCAAACGTTTCATAGATGGTGTTTAATCGCTCCAGATCGGCTTCGCTTAATTTCGTAACCAGGATCGGCTCGTCGATCTGTACCCATTGAACGCCTTCGTGTGCGAGCTCCCGAAGGATCTGAACGTACAGAGGCAGCAATTTATCAAGCCAGGCATTCGTTTCCGAGGCTTGGTAGCCTTTGGACAATTTCAAGAAGGTGAGCGGACCGACAATGACCGGCTTGCCTTCAATGCCGAGCTTCTCTTTGGCCTCCCGATAGGCTGCAAGCGGCCTATTCTCGGTAAGAACCGGAACAGCTCCGTCCAATTCCGGCACGATGTAGTGATAATTGGTGTTAAACCACTTGGTCATTTCACTTGCTGTAGCATCCTTCGTGCCGCGTGCAATCCCATAGTATACAGACAATGGAACAATGCCGCCCTCATATGGGAACCGCTTGGGTACGATGCCGAACATGGTGGCCGTGTCCAGGATATGATCGTAATAACTAAAATCATTGACGGCGATCAGATCAACTCCGCTCTCTTGCTGCTTGCGCAAATGATTCAACCGAATCTCCCGCAGCTGCTTGTGAAACTCCGATTCTTCGAGCTTGCCCGCCCAGAACGCTTCTAAAGCTGTCTTCCATTCCCGATCAGCGCCTATACGCGGATATCCCAGTACACTGCTTTTTGCCATCTATGTAACACTCCTATACAAATTGTTACAAGAAAGATATCACGTATTGCCCGATATAGTGTAACTCAAATAAGCTATATCTAGTTATAGCCTGCGGCTATAGCGAGAGAGCTGAGATGATGAATGAAGGCTCTCCTTCCTTCTTGCCGATCATGCCTTGTCATATGAATGATCTGAAAAGAACCAACACAAAAAACCGCGTTACTACGCGGTTTCTCATGACGGTCTTCCATGCGATTCTATTATTTGAAATAAGATGACTGTGATATCTATGCCGAATCTCGGATCCAAGCATCCAGCAAACGGAACGTTTCCTTCGCCGAATCGATGATTTCATCGGAATCCTTCAAGCCGCTCGACAGCAGCGCTTCCCGGAATTCGGTCCATCTTGGCTTGGTCTCTTGACCGTATGCGTGGAAATAGCGAATGCCCGACTCTGGACTCACGGGCAAGAACTTCATCAGTTGTTTCGTGATGATTTGGCCACCGAGCGTGGACCCCTCCATCACATAGAGATACCCCCATATTTGCGCAGGCGTGCCCAGCTCGGGCAGCCGGCTGCACAGCGGAAGCTGATTTATTTCATCCTGAGTCATATCCAGATGCATCAAATCTTCTTCCAAATGTTTCGACTTCATCCGAATCGACATATCCAATCCCATATCGTTCACGGCATCCTCTGCCATAAACTTCGTTTCAGCCGGTTTAATGAATCCGTAAAACTTCGCTAAATACGATCGATATTGATCAATCGTCAGGGTCTGGTCGAATGCAGCTTTCGCGTATGGATTCTGTTCGATTTGTTCATGCTGCGCTGCCGTCTCTTCTCTTAACCGTTCTAAAATCCGTGTGCTCAATGGATAACCCCCTATCATGTTTGGAGCTGTGTTGCTGGATCAAAGCACATCTTCAGCAAACCTTATACCGAGGTGTCTGACGGTCGATGAACCCTGCGATAAATATATCATAACGAGATTCATATGAATACATGGCAGGCTCCTCGGTTTCGGAAGCCGGGAACGAAAAAAACGAGAGGCGATCATTATAGGTTGTCTATGCTGTTCAGCACCAAAATCAGTCCCGCAATGCACAAAACCCACGAAAGCACCGATCCGGAGTTCTGGGCGATTTTCAGCCGCAGCTTCTCCAGCGGACGCTGCATCATGCGGCCAAATGCAAGGTTTGCACCGAGCAATAGGAGCGGAGGAAGCACCATGATCACATTATACGCAGCCAGGAGGGGTACCCATTGAACCGGCGTTAGTTGGGCCGATGTCATGAGACCGATCGCCGCAAAATAGGGCAGTGCCGTTGCCACCTCCAGCAGGGACGTGGTGAAGCCCAGCCCGATCATCGCCCCGAGGCTTTTGGATCTTGGACGTCGCGGTTCCGTCGTCCTTTTCGTTGGGACAAAAAAACTGGCTGCAAACAAAACGCCGCCGGTAACAGCCATAACCCAGCTTACCGTTCGATTCTGAAAGATGCCTGTTACGCTCTGAAGAACAGCATCCAAACCGAGCATCAGTGCGGCACCAACCAGGAAATAAAAGCCTGCCACCGTAAACAAATAGACCCATAATCGGGTGATCAACCGATCTCGCTCCGTCAACAGCAAATAGACCGTTACGCCGAGCGTGGCAGGGCTCAAGGTATCCAAGAGCGACAACGCACCTACGGAGAGCAGCAGTTCCGTTGTCATGATGTCTCCCCCTCTTCGTCTAGTGTTTCTTCCAGTCCTGCAGCATAGATGTTAAATGCCAGCTCCATAAACTGAAGAAGCTCTTCCTCAATGGGATACAAGCCCATCTGCTCGGACTGCGCAGGAGATTTGCGGATCTCCCACAATTTATCCACGAAGGGGTCTTCGCCTTCAAAACGCTCCCTGCGTTTTTCGTCCATGCGTCTGATGATCCTCTGTACTTCAGGAGAACCGGGTCCGTTCTCCATGCGCTTTTTAAGCTGTCCCAGCAGAGCGATCCATTCAAGCGAATCCGGATCTGTGCTGTTCATATTCGGGAGAAGGTCCAGCAGCTCTTCTTCGCGCCTCTCAAACATTTGTTGTCGGAACGCATGCTTTAATGAGGGGTCTCTTCCTGAGAGATGGATCAGCTTCTGAATCACATCCCAGCTTGTCTCCCCTTCCACGGCGATGCTATGCAGGACGGCGCGGAGCGCGGATTCCATTTGGTTCAGCTTGTTTTGTTCATTCTTCACGAAGTCCAACTGATTCATCAAACTGGATGACCAGTTCCATTCCGGGTTCGAAATCATATCCGAAATTTCCTGCAAGCTGAAGCCCAGCTTTTTCAGAAACTGAATTTGCTGCAGCTTCTTTAGCTCCTCCTCGCTGTATATCCGGTGTTTACCCGGAGTCTTGGCTGCCGGAATCAGCAGGCCGATCTGATCATAATAGCGTAGCGTTCTTACCGTAATGCCCGTCTGTTTGGACAATTCTTGAATGGGAATCGATTTCATCACCTGCTTTCTTGAGTTCTCCGGTAACTCCACTATACAAGATGACGCAACGTCACTTTCAAGTCATTTTCAAAAAAAATCAAGTCCATGCAGATAAAAAACAAAAAAAGCCCCGGCTTTCGGGCTTTTTCCATACCATGCTGGTTTCATTTCAAGCTGAGGATTTTCGTTCGCGTTATCCCGACCAGATAGAGGACGATGGGAATCACGATCAAGTGGAGGAGCGCATAGCTTGACCATACGTTCTGAATGATATCGGCGACATAAACGGTGTTGATGTATGTATTCCAGGCCACGATGACAAACAGCACGGACAACGGATAGATTAACGAATTCTGGTCCTTCAGACCGAACACGGTTTTCATGCCTTGAAGAATCGAAAGATACAGGAGAGAAATCTTGATAAAAAAAGTCAGGATCCACAGCGTAATCAATATGCCTTCGACACGTTGAAAGAAGTTTCCTAAATTAATCGTCTTCGCAAGAGCATATGCCGGAAACGTGCTGTTCTCCGTCTGTTCAATCCCCAAAATTAGCACGCTGAGCAGGACGGTAATGCTAAGGACGAGCCCGCCTGAAGCGGCTCCCCGCATCAATGCCCTCTCCCCTTCCTTCTCTCCTTTGACCAAGGGCAGGAATACCATTAACACAATCAGCTCCTGGAACATGGAAGAATGGAAACCGGCCTTAGCCACGGGCATCCAGCCTTCCTCCAGCATCGGCTTGATATGGTTCCAATCGATCTGGGGCATAAGCGAGAGGACAAGAACCATAAACAGAAATACGATCCATGGAAACATCAATTCACCGACGCGGGCCAACAGAATGATGCCCATTCTGGCGCACATGACGGCCGCTATTAAGAACAAGATTTGAATGGCCTCGATCGGGGTCTCCGGCATCATTTCACTGCTCAGAAAAAAGCCCAGGTTGCCAAGCAAAGTACCTGTTAGAATCAAAAAATAAAACAAATAGATCAGCGAGAAGAGTTTGCCCAGCAGCTTCCCCAGCACCTTTTCGTGGATCTCGAAGATCGATTGGCCGGGATAGAGGCGCGCAATGGCTATATACAGCACGACCATGAGGAGGTTAATGAACAAACTGAAGAGAGAGGCCATCCACGCATCTTCCCGGGCGGTATGCGCAAATCCGGAAGGCGTAACCAGGATCGAGGTACCGATGGTCAAACCGAATGCCAGTATATAAAATTGCCGCGGTGCGATATCCTTGTATTTGATCACGTATTACCAAACCCTTCCTCATTATGAGATCAATCCGCTCAGGGGCTGCACCAAGGCGCCGATCCAGTCCAGCGGCCTTAAATAAGGCACCTCCATCATATCTCCGATCAAAGCCAGCAAGGTTACTCCCCATACCGCATAGAATACGATGATGTCCCGGATGGAGCGCAGCTTCAGAAGATGACGGGTTTCCGTAACGAAGACGACGGCTAGAAAGAATATGAATAACCAATGCCAATTCACGGCTCATCCACCTTTTGGTTTAAGGGTTGTATGATGGATCCGACCCGGCGGATCGCTACATCGGTGTCCACCCGGATACTCATCGTTTTAAAGCTTTCGCCCCAATGATCCCGGTATTTTTTCCAAACGTCCGGATATTTTCGGTGCAGAACCTCGCCGAATCCAAAAACGTCGGCTCCATAACGCTGCTGGACCAGCCCGATGTGCTTCCGAATATTAGCATTATATTTATCCTCGATGTCCTTCTCCAATTCGTCGATGACGGCAGGTTGACTGATATCAATCGCGCATTGAACGGCATTCACGTCGGCCTCGATCTCCAATTCGGCGGAAAAAGCGGGGGTACCATCCGCATTGAGCTTAACGTCCAGCGTTGTGTCCGCCCGGTTCACGGCGAATCCGACAATACCATCGTCCGGACATGCAATGAATCCCGTCGTGGTGTCGACTCTATTCAGGACATAATTGACGGCCTTGCTGGGAGGTTCCCCCAGCCATCCGACCAACCGGTCCCCCTTGAACACGCCGAGCCCCGTGTGCTGAAGAAGCGTGGAAGGATTGATTTGCTTCACGTTCTCCATGGACTGGCCTTCAGCTAAACTGCCGCTTAATTGGACTCCGGATAATACCGGGTCTGACCCGCTGCGCTTTAGCTCCGTCACGAACTGCTGCAAAGTGACTTTCCCCGTCGCCGCCCATTTTTTTTCCGAGATCAGAATGGAGGAATAGAGCGAATTCGCCGGAACATATTCGAATGGCGTAACGACCTCCAGAATCTCCGCAGCTTTTCCATTCTTGGCGACGAGCATAAAGAAGTCCGTTCGAAGCTGATGATTCCGGGAGATATAATCGAGGACATCGCTGACCCCTGACCTGGCCAGATCTTCACCGAATACCAACACGCGAACGTGGGACAGATACGGCATCCGGGGGGCCATGCTCAACATGCGCTGCAGGGCGTCGGGTATGGTTTTGCCGACGGACTTATAGGTCACGGCCGGAAGACTGCCCATCGATCCGCCTTTTTTGGAGCCGGCCTCGGCGGAGTTAAGCACCTGAGCAGAAATGGCATACCCATCCTCATGGGTGTCGATGCCAAGCGCCATGACGACGGCCAGCTCATTCAGTTCTTTTCTGCTCCAGCATCCAGGGGTGAAGGTCAAGCATAATACGAGCAGGACTGAAAGTATTTTTCTTTCCAACACGATAACCAGCCCCCTCTGTATGAAATAGAGACTTAGAAAGCAAGTCCTCGTTATTTGACGGCCTATGTCTTGGATTTGGTCAAGTGTTTTTTCATGCTGTGGCGGGACAATCGCAACAAGGCATCCTTCTGGCTCCGCCATCTTATGGGGGCGAATGAGGTCATATACGGAACCCCCATGGACTGGAGGCTGCATAGGTGGAGGCCGATGATGATCATGCCGATGATCATCCCGTACAATCCGAATGACGCAGCGATTCCCATGAGCCCGAATCGCAAGATCCGAACCGAGATTCCGATATTGAAAGCCGGCAGGGCAAAATTCGCAATCGCCGTCATGGACACAACGATCACCATCGCGGCCGATACGAGACCCGCTTCCACGGCGGCTTGCCCGATGACCAGCGTACCAACGATGGAGACGGATTGGCCGATCGATTTAGGCAGCCGAATGCCCGCCTCGCGCAGAATCTCGAACGTAATCTCCATGATCAGCGCTTCGATGAATGCAGGGAAGGGAACCCCTTCCCGCTGTCCGATTAAGCTGGTCAACAGGTTGGTCGGCAGCATTTCCTGATGGAACGTGGTAATCGCAATATACAGGGAGGGAGTAAGGAGAGCTATTCCGAAGCATAAGTATCGAAGCAGTCGAACCAAGCTGGCAAAATCCCACCGCTGGTAATAATCCTCGCTCGATTGAAACAGCTGGACGAACAGGGCGGGAACCACCAGAACAAAGGGCGTTCCTTCTAAGAAAATAGCAATGCGCCCTTCCAAAATGGCAGACGCAATGACGTCGGGCCGTTCTGAATTATATACCGTAGGAAAAGGGCTGTAGCGATGATCCTGAATCATCTCCTCAATATAATTGCTCTCCAGGACGCTGTCCAGCTTGATTCCATCCAGTCTTCTGCGCAGCTCGTTCAGTACATCGACATCGCATAATCCTTCCATGTACATCACGGCCAGCTGCGTATTTGTGTGCTCGCCCACCGTTCTCTCCTCCAAGCGCAGTTTAGGGCTTTGAATTCTCCGCCGGACCAAAGCCGTATTCTCTCGAAGCGACTCGGTAAAGCCTTCCCTCGGACCTCTTACCACGGATTGCGAGCTGGCTTCCTCCACTCCACGCTGTTTCAGCGTTTCCGTTCCCACATACAGGGAGGTGGCGGTTCCATCCATGAAGATGATCGTATTGCCGGAGAGCAATTTCTTTTCAACCTCTTGAAAGGTCCGGGCTTCTCCTACTTTTCCCATCGTGATCGTCAGTTCCTGCAGCATTTTCATGCGTTCTTCCGGACGCTGGTCGGGGAGATTCATGAACAGCGGCATATCGGCATGAATCGCTTCGATTAGATATCGGGGATCTCCCATCCCCTCAATATAGACCATGACCGAGGGTATGGCGCCTAGTTGAAGCTCGCGGTAAATAATGTCTCCGCTTTGTCCGAAGCGGTTCTTCAAATCGTCAATAAATAGCGTCAGGGATGCCGGCAAATTTTCTTGCGGGGCTTCGCCCGGCGTTAAATTCTTCATCATCATGGAAACGACTCCTCCAACGGATCACTCCCATAGAGATAGCCGTCATGCGCCCCTTCGACATAATCGAACTCCGGCTTGCTGATCCATCTACAGCCCAGTGGCCCGGCAATCCGGTCGAAAGACCAGGTATCCTTGACCCCGGTAAACCCGATCCCGTCGACGACCGTAGTATTATGGGCTGAACTCTCCTTTAAAGCTTTTCTCAGCGGTGTAAGGTCGCTATAGTTGTACCTTCCGAGATCGGTGAGCAGATCCCGGCCGTACGCATGGAGATCCATGTGCAGCATATCGGCGTGACCATGGCCACCCCCGAGCGGACCGCAGTGAAAATAAAGGTACTGCGCATCTTCGCCCCAGCCCGTCCGCATCGTATAATGGCCGGAATGGGGAAAAGCTCGGCTTAGGGATGGCGGCTCCGCGGGCACCATCGCTTCGTAATCCCGGATGCCCGACATGCCGAACAGCCAGGCATGATCGTAATCCGGCATAGCATATCCGCCAAAGCGCAAAACGGGATCCTCAAATAACCACGCGGCGTAGGTCAGAATGGAACGGATATCGCTGTCGTCGCTGTCTCCCAGCATCGGCTGCTTGTGGTTCGGCTTTGCCCAGTACAGGGAGGCTTCGGCCATCTCGCGTACCTTATGCCGGAATAGGCCGTCAAGCTCCAACCCGTTGAGATTGGCGAGGTGAACGCAGTCCAGATAACAAGCCAGCACCTCATGATGGTACGTTGGCGACTGCTCCCAGTGAATGCCGTCTACCATGATCTGAAGCCGGGCCGTCTCATTCAGTCTCTCTTCCCCTAGTTCCCGCCATCGTGCCGAGCTCTTAAACTCGGGGAAGTACAGTGCGATATGGTACAAACCGCACGTTTCCAGAACGCCCCAGTTGCTGATATGCTTCCAGCTGGTGAAGGAAGCAGCCAGATACTCCCCGTGCTCGTGAAGCGAAATCAGGGCTTTGCCGAGCAGCAGCGGAGTCAGGGATGGACTGCCGATCATGTATCGAAGTGACTTGATCCAGTTCGCGCTGCGCAGACCGGCTTCGATTGGTCGCCATGTCAGCGTATCCGTCGTTGGCTCATTGGGGACAGGATTCCGATCGATCCAGTCTTCGAGCTGGCGGCAAAACGCCTCCGCATACTTCTCTTCGCCTGTCATCGCATACGCTTGTCCCAGCGCCACCCAATAGCGGTGCCGATTCAGCATGTAAGCCCACTCCGCGTCTTGATCGGGAATATGGCACCAATCCACGCTTCCCTCAAATGTAACGGGAATTTGGCTCCGCTCCATATCCCACGGAAAACGGAACAGGAACGTCTGCTGCACCACTTCTTCCGCCGTCTTCATCACGGTTTCCAGTTCATCTGCGCAATATTGCTTCACGTAATCGGTGATATACTGCTTATCCTCGCTGCTCATCCACCATCCCGGTGTCCTCCGCCAGGTGAAGTATTGATGCAGTTTACACAGTAAATCGTGCCGATGACCTTGATCGTCTGCATCCTGCATCGAACCCATAGCGGGATCCTTCAGGTTCAAAATCTCCAAAACAGCATTCGCCGAAGCTTCCATGGCATCAGCGTTCATACCAGTACCCCTTGCTGCCGGTCTCCAGCCGAATTAAAGCTTCCAGATAAAAATAATCTCCCCAGATCATGAAATCATCCGGGGACAAGCCGCCCCGCACATGATAAGAGCCATGCTGCAGCAGACCCTCCGCTTCTTGGCCGATCGTGGAATAGTGGCGGACCAGCGAGGTCATGGAATCCTTCAATCCTTGTTCAAATCCGGCTCTTTCGGGATCCCCCTCCTCCAAATGTCCAATCAGTTCCAGCAAGCCCGCTGCCACGATGGCGGAAGCCGAGCTGTCGCGGTAAGTCTCGGCGGTTACGGGAGCGTTAAAGTCCCAAAGGGCGACATGATCCTCCGGTAAATGCTCTAGGAAGTATCTGGCCATTCGTTTGGAAGTATCCAGGTATGCGTGATCTCCGGTGTATCGATAAGCCAGCGCGAAGCCATATACCCCCCATGCTTGTCCCCGCGTCCAGGTCGAACCGTTCGTATAGCCTTGATGCGTGGCACCGCCGATCGGCTCCCCCGTATGGGGATCGAAGAAAAAGGTATGGTATGAGCTGTCGTCTCCCCGTACGAGATAGCGCCTTGTCTTCTCCGCCTGCATGATTGCAATTTCCCGATATTGGGAATTTCCGGTTTGCTGTCCCGCCCAGAACAGCAGCGGCAGATTCATCAAACAATCGATAATGATGCGGCCGCCTTCCTGTTCGTCTCCTTCCGGACCCCACGCTTGAATATATCCTCCGCTTGGACGCCAGCGTTTCAGCAGCAGATCCGCAGCCTGAAGCGTCAACTGGCGGGCACTCTCGTCCTTCTCGACGATCCATTCCGCTTTCGAGGACAAGGAATACAGGAACCCGATATCGTGATGATCAAGCACCTTCTTTTCTGCAAAGCGGCGGCGAAAATCTTCCACTGTTCGTTTTGCTCCCAATCTAAAGGCCTCGTCGCCTGTGTATTCATAACACAGCCAGAGCAGGCCGCTCCAGAAGCCGTTCGTCCAGTCGTCATTGTCATTCAGCAAATAAGCTCCGTCCCTGCTGACGTGGGGAAATCTTGCCCCGAAGGCATCCATGTTCTTCCGGATTTTCTCTACGGCATCTTGAATCGCATTGCTCCACATAACACCTTGCTCCCTTCAAATCGATCCTGATTACGATTCATGATAAGGAGAGTCGCCCGGTTCTAGTAGAGCCGATTTTTGCCTTGATGTGCATTATTTTGACTTTTGCAGCCTTTAGTCGGTAAAAAAGGAACCCGCCTTCCCATTCAGCTCTAATCCAACCAAAAAAACGATCCGAGGTAAACCTCGGATCGTTCGTTTTGCCCTTGAAGCGGTAAAGCGTTACGCGACGAACTTTTTCCACTTTCTGATCTTGGTTCTGAAGCTTTTGAAAGGGGCGACGGAATTGATGTGCAGCCATTTCCACATCGGCCAGCTGGCGCTGGTTACCGTCCATTTTCGAACGCCCGGACGAAACAACTCTTCCTCGGTCAACCGGTTGATCCATTCGCACCATTCATCCGTCCTCTGCTTCAGCATGCTACGCAATTCTTCCAAAGAATAGCCGTCATACGCTTGGTAGAAACGCTGATACAGCGCCCCCAATTGATTCCATTTATAGTCAGGGGCCGGCGTCGTAACTTCGATGCCGGCTCGTTCATCCCGCTCCCAGCTCATGACGAGAGACAGCCAACCAAGCTGATAGGCGATCATTTCTTGCGGCGTTCTGTCGACTTCGCCAATGCGATGATTCTTTTTATCCTCCGGGACATCATCAAATTCTTGGTCAAACAGCTTATACGTTCGTCGAATTTCAGCGATGAAAGCCTCTTTGCTCGGGTACGTTTGCAACGCTACTCTCTCCTTCATCATTAACATGTACCGCTTAACAGGCACATCCAAATCATACCATGATTTGGGGTCGCACACGGTGACGAAGATCATCCCGCTCCCTTTGCGGAAAGCCGCAGCCACAACGAAGAATTAAAATTCTTTGGACTCTATCTCGTTCCGAAGCCGTTCAATGACTTGATCCATGGCGATCTCGCCAAGCTCGCCCTCGCCCCGTTTACGAACCGATACGTGATCGGAGTTCATTTCCTTCTCGCCAAGGACAAGCGTGTAAGGCGTTTTCAACAGTCCCGCTTCACGGATTTTATAACCCAGCTTTTCATTTCGGACATCGACGTTCACCCGGATGCCTGCATTCTCCAGACGCTTCTTCACCTTCAAGGAATAATCGATATAGTGATCCGACACCGGAATGATCATCACTTGTACGGGAGCAAGCCACATCGGGAAAGCCCCACCGTAATGCTCCGCAAGGATCCCGATAAAACGCTCGATGGATCCAAACACCGCCCGGTGAATGACAACCGGCCGATGCTTCTGATTATCTTCTCCAATATAGGACAGATCGAACTTTTCAGGGAACTGGAAATCCAGTTGGATGGTGCCGCACTGCCAGCTTCGCTTTAAGGAATCGAGGATATGAAAGTCGATTTTGGGTCCGTAAAACGCTCCATCCCCTTCATTAATCCGGTACGGCAGTCCCAATTGATCCAGTACCTGCTGCAGCGAAGACTCCGCTTGCTCCCATAGTTCCTCGGAGCCCATGGAATCCTCCGGCCTTGTCGATAACTCGATTGTATATTCAAAGCCAAAGACTTGATACACTCGGCTGATAAAATCAATAACCTGTTTGATTTCTTCCTGGATCTGATCGGGCCTTACAAAAATATGCGCATCATCTTGACAAAACGTGCGCACCCGCATCATGCCGTTAAGAGCGCCTGAGAACTCATGGCGGTGAACCTGACCGAATTCGGAGATGCGAATGGGCAGCTCTCTGTAGGAGTGCAGCGAGTTTTTGTAGACCAACATATGTCCTGGACAGTTCATCGGCTTCAGCGCATACTCCGTCTCGTCTACTTGCGTAAAATACATATTGTCTTTGTAGTGATCCCAGTGACCGGACATTTCCCACAGGCGCTTGTTCATCATCAGCGGAGTCCGCACTTCATCGTAATCGCGATGGAATTGAAGCCCTCTTGCGAATTGCTCCAGCTCATTGCGAATGATCATCCCGTTCGGCAAAAAGAAGGGCATGCCGGGCGCTTCTTCCGAGAACATAAAGAGGCCAAGCTCTTTTCCCAGCTTCCGATGATCCCGTTTCTTGGCTTCTTCTAGCAGCAATAAATGCTCATCCAGCTGCGACTTCTTGGGAAACGCCGTTCCGTAGATTCGCTGCAGCATTTTATTGTCGGAGTTCCCCCGCCAATAAGCACCCGCCACACTCATTAATTTGAACGCTTTGATTCTGCCCGTGGATGGAAGATGCGGCCCTCTGCATAAGTCAACGAACTCGCCCTGCTCATATACCGAAATAACCTCGTCCTCCGGTAGTTCACGAATAAGCTCCATTTTATACGGATCATCTTGGAATATACGTTCAGCCTCCTTACGCCCCACTTCCTTGCGAAGGATCGGCAGGTCTTCCTGAACGATCTTCTGCATTTCTCGTTCGATGGCAATCAAGTCATCGGCCGTAATGGAATGCCCCAGATCCATATCGTAATAAAAACCATCCTCAATGACCGGTCCCACCCCAAGATGAACAGATTCACTGCCGTATCGCCGTTTCACGGCCTGAGCCATCAGATGGGCCGTACTGTGCCGATATACGTACAATCCGTCCTCGGAATCCAGTGTAATGATGCTCACTTCCGCATCTTCGCGAAGCTCACGATTCAAATCCACAAGTTTGCCATCCACTTTGGCTGCAACCGCATTTTTCTTCAGTCCTGAATGGATGGATTCCGCGATTTGGATCATCGTCGTTTGTGCGGGATACTCCTTCTTGCTTCCGTCCTGCAGCGTTACTACAATTGACATTGTGATCCCTCCATCAAATTTAGATTGAACGCAAAAAAGCACTCGATCCCTAAGGGACGAGTGCGTTCAGCTCGTGGTTCCACCCTAATTTGATCCGATAATGGCAAACGCTCGTACTGCCGCGCGCTTTGTCGGATCCTCATTCAGACATCCGGTAACGGGGATGATTCGGTGTTATCTAGTTCCATTTCGATTGTCGAACGACCGATCTGGGTTCAAAAACACAGCTACAAAGGGGTAATTCAAGAAACAAGCGCGGAAGAAGCTTTCACCAATCGCCTCTCTCTCTGGACAGGTCGTTTCACGAATCATGTCTTTGATCGTTGCTGATAGTAAAGTACTATAAGTCAGTTTTTTCTAATTGTCAAACCTAATTTCAAAGATAGTTCGATGTTAATTTGGATAACAAATCCTTCCCTCATGTATCCTATGTCAGCATCTTTTCCATGTTTACGATTCCTCGTCCTTCAGGGTCATTTTGACCAAATATCCAATACCCAAACCGACCAGAACACCCGGAAAAGCATTGTCTAGCGTTAAACCGATCCCGGCCCCGATGATGACGCATGCGTAAATAATGATATCTCCCTTTTTCAATTCTCCCATCTCCCTCTTGTCGATATGTATGACATTCTCCGTGATTTTCGTTGACGGAATTATATCTTACAAGATGACGCCGCGTCACTTTCAAGCGTCTATTGAGAAGTTGTCAAATTCACGAATGAATCCATAGCTTAAAACAAAAAAGCCGCTGTTAACCAGCAGCTCTCATTCTTAAAGATCGATTATTGAATATTGTTCATTACGTCAATGAATACCCTAACCGGGTAAATCTCCCTTGTTTCTGCGCGAAGCGAAAACGTTTAATAACTTACCAATTACACTGCTTCCCAAGGAGGGTTGTCCATGGATATGTTTATCGATTTAGGAGTCAAACTGATCATCAGCTTTTTCGGACTATGGATCATCACTTTTGTTACTGGGCGCAAAACCATCAGTCAGCTTACACCGCTTGACTTCCTATCTTCCTTAATCCTGAGTGAAATCGTTGGGGCAAGCCTCTATGATGATAAAGTAAAATTGTCCCATCTGTTATTTGCTCTAGCATTATGGACAACCATGTCTTTCCTCTTCGAGAAGGCAACCACCCACTTTGTCAAGTTCGGCTATTTAACGGAAGGGCGGGCGGTTCTTCTGATCGATAACGGAAAGCTCAACCAAAAGCTGCTCGATAAATACGACATGGAATATAAACAGCTGCTGTCCATGCTCAGACGGCAAAATATTTTCTCATTAACCGAAGTCAAATACGCCATTCTGGAAACGGACGGCTCGCTATCCGTCATGCGCAAACCCGAATACGAGCCGCCGACGGCCCAGGATCTTGGCATCGAAGCCAAGCCGGATCCCTTCACGGTAACGGTTGTCGACAAGGGAAGGCTGCTCGAGGAATCCATGCTGGGCAAGCACATCGAACACAATGAGATTCAATCGAAAGCGCGGGAGCAAGGTTTTGAATCCTTGGAAGATATCGCATACGCGGAGTATGGGGATGACGGAAAGCTCTATGTTTTCTCCAAAAAAGAGGTTCAGGATTGAATTTATCCCCTTAGATGATCGCAACGCAAAAAAGCCTGGTTCCCAGGCTTTTTTGCGTGTTTCGTATATTCTAACGACAAAGCGAATTCGACGATATTCTTCCGGAGCACCAAGCGTTATCACTTTCTCAAAAGAAATCCATGAGGTAGGTTTGGCCTGCAGGAATCATCGTTTCCAGCTGTGCTGCCGCCTTAGCATCTCCGGTCAGGCGGTGGATGGAATACAGTGCCTGCGGTCTTTTATATCCGGTAAACAAGGCCGACAGTGTCTGAATGTCGGTAGACAGCTCCGCCTGCTCCCCTCGATCGGATGGGAGCTCCGACAGCTCCGCTTTCCCCTCTCCATTCACCGACAGCCTCCACAGGCCTGCATTCCAAGGCGCTGAGGAATCCTCCACCTCGATGGTCAGGACAGCTTCCCGCCCCGCTTCAAAAGCATACTGCTCCACGAAGGATTGTAAATCCACGATACGGGCCATGAAGTAAGGAACCGTTTCCCGGGTAACGCGGGGATCCGGCAGCATATAGGGCAGCTGGTCATCCGTCGGCACCATCGTCATGGTCACCTGCTCGATCCTGGAATCATGGTTCGCAAAAAAAGTCCAGAGCGCGCTTCGGGCTTCTTCATTCAGGAAAACAAATTCGTCGCACACCAGTTCTTTGTCTTTTAGCTCATATAACGCATAGCCCGTCGGTTTGCCCTCGGCAGAATAATAAACAACGCTGTGATTGTCTCCCTGCAGGACGAATCTTGTCCACCATGCCTCTTCGCGCACTAGGGTACCGTTATACCGGCTGACATAGGCCTGGTACATGCCATCCAGTACAGCAATGTTGTTTACATCTCTTACAACGCGGCCCGGCACCTCCACTTTACGCGGAAATTTGGACACCGGAATGACGTACTTATAATATTCCGCGAACAATTCCCAGCCAAACTTGCGATAAAACGGGATCGAGAACGGATGCAGGAAGGAAAGGGTCTGTCCCTTGCCCTTCATTTCTTGCAATGCATGCTTAAGCAGCGTCGAGACATGTCCCTGTCTGCGGTTCTCCGGCCATGTTGCCACGCCCGCAATGCCGCCCATCGCGAAAGTGTTCCCCTGCAAATAGACCTGCAGCGGAATGATGGTCAGTTTCGCCTGCAGCTCTTCCCCGTCAAAAATTCCCCAGAATCGCTCTGGTTTAAAATGCTTCTGATTGGACTCTCGCTGCTCCGGCGTCAGCGTATATTGAAAGGCATATTCGGATAAACTCGTGCTGATGTCAAATTCATCCGTTCTTAATTGTCTAAGTTCCATTCTTGCTTCACCTCTCCAATCTACATATGTACGTTAATTGCTGAATGACGCGTGTGATCCCGGCACGAAAAAGTTGGTTCCAAGGCACATGACCAGTATAACATCGCAGCTCCCTACGCGGTACAAAACACCGTCCGATTTCAGGTGAATATCCCACCGTGCATGGATACAAAAAAACTTAGAATATTTTACACAAACTTTTAGTAAGCTGCTTGACAAAGATAACCCACTAAGATTATGATTAGCTCATGCAAAATAACAAGAACACCATGATCACAATATATTCAGAATAATCGGGAGGTAAGAACAGTGTCCAAATTGAATATCGGTATTATTTTAGGCAGTACCCGTCAAGGTCGTTTAAGTCCGCAAGTAGGTGAATGGGTTAAACGTATCGCTGACGAGCGCGGAGATGCAAACTACGAAATCGTAGATATCGCGGATTACAAGCTTCCGCTTTTGGGCGAAGCCGACGCGACTGAACAAGCAACGGCTTGGAATACCAAACTTGCAAGTTTGGACGGCTTTGTATTCATCGTTCAGGAGTACAACCACAGTATTTCCGGCTCATTGAAGAACGCACTCGATTATGCCCGTGAGGCATGGAACAATAAAGCTGCAGGCATCGTGAGTTACGGTTCTGTTGGCGGCGCACGCGCTGCCGAGCATCTGCGCGGAATCCTGGGCGAGCTGTCCGTAGCGGACGTTCGCGTACATCCTGCCCTCTCGTTATTCACTGATTTCGAGAACGGCTCTGTGTTCAAACCGGCAGATCTGCATCTTGTCAACCTGAATGGCATGCTTGACCAAGTGCTTGCTTGGAGCGGTGCTTTGAAGACGCTGCGCTAATCTCTAATATAGGACTGCCGCCGCTCCATCTTTCGATGAGGCGGCGGCAGTCCTTTTTTTCAGGCATCCACGCTTCATACCGAAAACCTGCGCCTATTCGATATCAACATGAAACGTTTCGTTTAGCCCTTGCTTGCCCTCGGGCGTGATTTTAACGGCCCTTGTTTTCGGAATGCGTTGCACCCAACCCAATTCGAGTAGTCTTTCCAACAGCGCATGGCCCAGCGCCCCGGCAAGGTGATGACGTCTTTCACTCCAGTCCAAGCACCGGTGCGTGAAGGAGCGGCGTTTTTTCTTCACGCGTTCCAGATCGATTTGAAACGCCTTGAAGAAGCCTTCTCCTTTTTCGGTAACCGTAAATTGATGATCCACTTCGGATAAAATCCCTGCATTTAGAAGCGAATCCGTCAATTGTATTCCCAAACTCCCCGCAAGATGATCGTAGCAAGTCCTTGCATGGCGTATGGCTTCGTGCTCCAAAGCTTGGTTGAATGATCTTATTTCAACGGGAGGCGTTATCGATAGAAGGCTCTCCATGATTCTGGCAACCTCCTGGTTCTCTATTCCGTAATAACGATGCCTTCCCTGTTTTTCGACGGCCACCAGATTCGCCGCAACCATTTTGGATAAATGAAAGCTAGCCGTTTGCGGTTTGATATTTGCCATGTACGCCAGCTCTCCTGCCGGGTGGTAACGACCATCCAATAAGACGGTCATGATGGCTGCTCTCGATGCATCGCTTAAGAGTGAGGCTACCTGTGCTATGTTCGGACTCGCATTCATCTCCATCCCTCCTGATGTAATCCATATTTCGATGAGCATCGAACCTTTTCTATTCTACAATGATTTGGGATAGAACCGTTAATGGGAGGAACATTTTATGAAAAAAACCGCTCAAATGATCGACACTGAACTAAATAAACCGAAAATCCTGTATTATGGAACCCCTGTTATTTTGCTCAACACCCTGAATGAAGATGACACCGTCAATATCAGTCCCATCTCCTCATCATGGGCGCTGGGAGAACATATCATTCTTGGCATCGGACTCGGGGGGAAGGCGATTGAGAACCTGGAACGGCATCCTGAATGCGTCATCAATATTCCGGACCCTTCCTTATGGGAGAATGTCGAACGATTAGCCCCGTTGACAGGGAAACATCCAGTTCCGGACCACAAGCTGATGAGCGGATTTACATTTGAAAAAGATAAGTATGCGCAAAGCGGATTAACGCCAGCGGATTCTGTCGCCGTAAGGCCGTCCCGTATCATGGAGTGTCCGATCCAGATTGAAGCCAAGGTGAACCACATTCGGCTACCTGACGATTCGCCCTTTTTTGCCATTGTCGAAACACAGGCTGTACAGGTGCATGCCCATCGCAGCATCATAACGAATGAACAACACATTGACCCTGGCAAATGGAGTCCGCTCATCTACAATTTCCGGCACTATTATGGGCTCGGCCCGTCATTAGGCAAAAGCTTTCGAGCCGAAACCTAATATTCGGGAGCATAAGGAAGAGGCCCGCCATGTATGGCGGGCCATTCCTGTCATGCTCTTAGGTTTACGGCTTGACCGGAATGGTCATTTCCAAATCCTTCAGATAGGTTTTATCTCCTACGCTATCCTGATCTTGCCCTATAACACTCCAATCCTTTGGATTGACGGTCAGCGTAAACGGCTTAATCGTAATGGATTTCGGCGTTCCGTTCAGAGGACTGTACAATTGGTCGATATGATATTCGGTTTGGGGTTCGCTATGGAAATATTCGAATTTTCTTGGACTCAGGACATTTCCTTGATCATCCACCAGCTCATAATAGACCATGCTGGCGCTGTATTCGCCTGTTTGCTCTGCAGAAGCCGGCACCTCGCCTTTACTGTCCAGAACCAGGCGGGTCGATACCGGTGAAATATCCAATTGCTTGACGGTATAACTGAATGGCCCATCCGATTTCGTGGCCTGGTCCGGCTTCACGACAATCGATGGATTAGCGACGTTTACAGGAATCTTGAATTCGAAGGTTTCGTTCACTTGAGTTACGTTGGCCTGAATGGTCAGCTCGAATTGTTCGGGTAATTTCAGACCCTTGGTAAGCTCAACGATATAGGCATTGTCCTGTTGCGGATAATCTCCAAAGGTCCCCTCGCCCATCGCCACTTCTTGTCCGTCTACCAGAATTCGCGGCATTTCGATATAGCCTTTTTCCTGATCTTCCTTAGCTACTTTCCTCGACTTAATATACTCACTATCCTGATTACCGATTAACGTAGCATCTTCGCTAATATACGGAGAAGCTGTACCCGGTAAATCCACTCCCTCGCGCTCCAGGATAAAGGACAACCGGGTTCCATCATATAGGAGGTCAGCTACCTTCAATGTCACGCCATCGTGAGTTAAGCTCAAGTTAGGTTCGGATAGGATCCCTTGCTCTATGGCGGCTTTCACTGCATCTTCGCTGGTTCCTTCGTATAGTACACCGAGCACTGGAATTTGCTTCAGGGTTGCTGCCATTACCGGCGATACAAACCCCGAACCGATCACGGTTCCTCCCATCACAGCTGCCGCGGACGCAACGAGTATCGCTCTTTTAATAACATTCGGTTTAGGTTTGGTTGATAATCTTGTCATTTCACGCTCTCCAATTCGGTTCATGATTTGATCACTCATACTTCTCGGTAAAGACGATTCGCGAATCCTTTGTTCGAGTGCATTCATCTCAGCGTATTCCGTTTGTTCCGGCAATTGTCCCACGTGCCACCTCTCCTTTTTGGCTTATTCGGTCCATTAACTTATGACGCAAGCGTTCATACTTTTTCCTGATCGTTGCCGATTTGAGTCCCATGATGCCGCTGATTTCCTCGAAGGTATACTGTTCTACGGCCTTGAGCAGCAATATATGGCGTTCTTCTGCTGTAAGGTATGTTAAGAGCTCGTACACAACCGAATCGTGCTGGGATACTGTCACCACCGGCTGCTGTTCTTTATAATGCGCGATCAGATTGAGAAAACGATTCTGCTTTCTCTTAATATTGATCAGATGATGATAGGCCATTTTATACAACCAGGCAGAGAAGGATACTTGTCTCTTATACAGATGAAGATGCTCATAAGCACGGATAAAGATCTCTTGCACGGCATCTTCTGTCTCCGCATGGTTCTTCAGAATATAGTAGCAGTAAGTGTACATCTGCCGTTCAAACTGGACGATGATCGCTTGATATGCATGTTTGTCTCCTGCTTTGACTTGTTCGATAACCTCTTCGATGGCCTTTCTTTTTCCTTCCGCTTCCCCGGGGATGGTTGGCTGCAAGCGAGCTCACCTCCTTCTTTGTTTACATATATAACAATCCGAACAAGGGATTTTGTGACACGATTTATTTGATGTGGAGAATGCGCATGAATAAGACCCTGACGCTAATAGAGTCCGGATGCTCTGAAAGGGCATAATTCTGTGTCGTTACGGGCGGCTACAGCTTCGGGTAACTTTTAACGTAATTCAAGAATCGTTTCGTTGCCGGAGATACTTCCCGCAAGGAGCTTACCGCAATGCCAAGCGATCTGAAGCTCTTTTCCTTCAATTCGATCAGCCGTATATTCCGCCGCTGCCCTCGCAGCACAAGTTCGGGAAGAATGCTGATGCCCAGGCCCTTCTCCACCATGGCCATAATGGCATAATCGTCTCCAAGCGTATACTTGATATCCGGCTTGGTCGGGGCTTTCTCCAGCACCCGGTTCACATCGTAATCGGAGCCTTTGCTGGGCATAATAAACGGTTCATTCTCAATTTGGGCTAAGGCAATGGAGTCCTCGGAGCTAAGCGGATGTTCCATTGGCAGCAGTACGAGCATCGGGTCTTGATGCAGAGGAATCGCATCGAATGTATCCCACGTCGGAAGTGACAGAAAGCCGCAATCAATTTTGCCCTCCGCGATCCAATCCTCAATTTCCCGATAATCTCCTTCGACCAAACGAATCTCGATATGGGGATAATCCCGCCGGAAATCCTGGATAATCCCAGGCAACCAGTGAACGCCGACGCTGGTAAAGGTGCCGATGTGAATGGTTCCCAGCTCGATTCCATGAATGGAAGCCACCTGCTGCTCCAAATGCTCGTTCCATTTCAATATTTCCCGCATCGTCTTCACGATCTCCTCGCCATTGGTCGTCAACTTCGCGCCTGAACGGTTTCGAATCAGCAGCGAGAAGCCGAACTCATCTTCCAGGCTGTTGATCATATGGCTGACGCCGGACTGCGTAAATCCCATCACTTCGGCGGCTTTGGTCAAGCTTCCGAGCTCGACGACCTTTACTAGAACTTTGAATTTATTAATACTCATAGGGAATCCTCCGGTTTATTTTATACATGAATTTTACTCATGTTTATTATTAAGAACATTCGTTTTACTTGTCTATTGTACGTGAGTATACTGATTCTGTTCAATCACTTGAAGGAGGAAGAAGAACTTGAAACCGCTGAAGGCCGATCTTATGATTTTGTTTATCACCATGTGTTGGGGCTCGTCCTATCTTTTTATGAAAATGGGACTGGATTCGCTCGGAGCGTTCAATTTGATAGCCCTACGATTTGGATTGGCCTTTATGCTTGCAGGAGCGATTTTTTTCCCGCGCTTGCGCCGGGCTAACCTGAAGACGATCCGTTACGCCATGCTCCTGGGCTTTATTTTGTTTATCATGTTCACGACCTTGACCTTTGGCCTGAAAACAACGACAGCATCCAATGCCGGGTTTCTGATCAGCTTAACGGTGGTGTTTGTCCCATTGATACATACGTTCCTCTTTAAGAAAAAAATAGAGAAGAAACTGATCGTCAGTATTTTGCTTGCCTTAACGGGCATCGCGCTGCTGACCATCCAGCTCCCTTTTGCATTTAAGATCGGGGACCTGTTCTGCATAGCGGCGGCATTATGTTATGCGCTTCATATCAATATCGTCAGCACGGCTGCGCAGAAGGTCGACGCGTTAAGCCTCGGCATCCTGCAGCTGGGATTTACCGGATTGTATGCGTTCCTCTCGTCACTTCTCTTGGAAACACCGGCATGGCCAAGCTCCATCGACTCATGGACGGCTGTCCTGATCCTCAGCGTCGTATGCAGCGGATTGGGGTTCATCTTCCAGACGATCGCCCAGAAGTATACAACCGCCACCCGAACGGGTCTCGTATTTTCGCTGGAACCTGTATTCGCCGCGCTGTTCGGATACTGGTTTGCCAACGAGGTCATGGATTCCAACCAGTATGCAGGAGCTGCGCTTGTCCTTCTTAGCGTTGTTCTATCCAGCGTTGATGTGAACTTCAGGAAACGGTCGGCCATGAAAAACAGACCCGTTGCGTTGGAGTCCTATTCTGCTGAATTCAAGTAAAAAAGCTTGACTTATCTCTAAAAAATTTATATCTTTATATCACGGCTTAACTGAGGGCGATATCAGTTATGCAGGAACGTGATTAAAGGGGAGTAGCTGTCACAGCAAAGTCGTCATTACGGGAAATGTCCCCGGCTTTGTTGGCAACGATTCGTTGTTTGCGAGACCTTTACCACACACTCTGTGGTGAAGGTCTCTTTTTGATTTCAAAAGGCCTTCACCTGCCGGTGGAGGTCTTTTTTGTGCCTTCAATAATACAACAAGGAGGAAATGGCATGGAGCTTTTATTGGAGTATGGATGGGTACTGTTAGTGCTCATCGCACTGGAAGGATTGCTGGCGGCGGATAATGCGCTGGTCCTTGCCATCATGGTCAAACATTTACCGGAGAACCAGCGCAAAAAGGCATTATTCTACGGGCTGCTCGGAGCCTTTGTGTTCCGGATCGGATCGCTGTTCTTAATCTCGTTCCTGGTGGATGTATGGCAGGTACAAGCCATCGGCGCACTCTATCTTCTTTACATTTCGATCAATCACACGTTGAAACACTTTATTAAAGGCAAGAAACCGACGGAAGACGCAAAACCGAAACCGGACAAGCCCAAGAAGCAATCCGGCTTCTGGATGACCGTCTTCAAGGTCGAAGTGGCGGACATCGCGTTTGCCGTAGACTCGATCCTCGCAGCCGTAGCGTTGGCTGTCGCATTGCCGCCAAGCGGATTGGCGAACATCGGCGGCCTGGACGGAGGTCAATTCATCGTCATCTTCCTGGGCGGATTCATTGGTTTGATCATCATGCGCTTTGCGGCATCCTACTTCGTAAAATTGCTGCAGCAGCGTCCCGGACTGGAAGTGGCCGCATTTCTGATTGTTGGTTGGGTAGGCGTCAAGCTTGCGGTGATTACCCTTGCACACCCCGATGTAGCCCTAATCGACCATCACTTCCCTGAGAGCTCGATCTGGAAGGCTTCCTTCTACATCGTTCTCGTGCTGATTGCCGTGATCGGATGGTTTGGCTCTTCGAAAGAGAAAGTGCAGGATGAAGACAATGCCATCAAGGAAGTGGAAGAACAACAGCCGGGCAAAACGCTGCAAGGCTAAATCCTCTTCCGCGTGCAATGTATACCACGCATGAGGCAACTTCTTAACATGATTCATCAAACAAGACAAGGCGATTTGCTGACGGTGCTTCAACCGTTCACAAATCGCCTTTCTTCATGCTTATATTGTCAATTGCATATGATATAAATTCGCATAAGCGCCTTGAAGGGCAAGCAATTCTTCATGCGTGCCCTGTTCTTGGATCCCGTCTTCGGACAATACGACGATTCGCTGGGCATTCCGTACCGTTGTCAACCGATGAGCGATGACAAGCGTTGTTCGATTATCGCTTAACCGTTCCAGCGAATCTTGGACCGCTCTCTCGCTTTCATTGTCCAGGGAGCTGGTCGCTTCGTCAAATATGAGAATCGGCGGGTTCTTCAGGAACACACGCGCAATGCTGAGCCGCTGCTTCTGTCCTCCGGAGAGCTTGACGCCGCGCTGGCCGATATCCGTTTCATAACCGTCCGGCAGTGCCATGATGAAATCATGGGCATTCGCTCTTTTGGCTGCTGCGATGATCTCATCCTCGCTGGCCTCCATGTTGCCATACCGGATGTTATCGAAGACGGAGCCGGCAAACAAATATACATCCTGCTGCACGATCCCGATATTTTTTCTTAAAGAGTGCTGCGTAATCTCCCGGATATCGCGCCCATCCAGCAGTATGCGTCCTTCACTAACTTCATAAAAACGCGGAATCAGCGAACACAGCGTGGTCTTGCCTACGCCTGAGGGACCAACCAGAGCAACATACTCGCCAGGCTTGATGCTCAGCGATACCTGGTTCAGCACGTATCCATAGCGGTCCTTGTATCTGAAGCTGACATTCTGAAACTCGATGTTCCCCTGAACCTGCGTGATCGTCTCGGCAAAATCGGCATCCTCGATATCGGGCTCTACCTCCAGGATCTCCATGAACCTGTCAAATCCCGTAATGCCTTCCTGGTACAGTCTGGCGAAGTTAACCATGCGCTGGATCGGTTCGATCAGAATGCCGATGCATAAGAAAAAGGTCAGCAAATCCGCCAGTTCCAGCGAGGCTTCCACGATTGCAGCTCCGCCGAACACAATAACGGTAATCGTAATAAGCTGGGTAAAACCGACCAGCCCTTCGTGAAAGTACGTTTCGCTCTTATACCCTTCCCTTCTGCTGTCAACGAACCGCTTGTTGGCATAGGCGAATTTCCCCTTCTCTATATACTCGTTCGTAAAAGACTTCACCACGCGGATACCCGAAAGAGAATCCTCTACCTGTGCATTGATATCCTCGATCCGGTCCTTGTTTACCCGCAACGCCGCGTTCATCTTCTTATTATAGTAAAAAGCAAACGCGGCCATAAATGGGAGAAAGAGAAATACGATCAGGGTAAGCTTCACGTCGATATACATTAAGATGATGAATGCTCCCAGGAACTTCAGAACGGAAATGACGATATCTTCGGGACCATGGTGATACAATTCGGTCAGCGACAGAATGTCATTGGTGGTCCGTGTCATTAGCTGCCCGGTTTTGTGCTCATCGTAGAATCCAAAGGACAGCTTCTGAAAATGGTCAAACAGCTCCCGTCTCATGTCACTTTCCATATAAGCCCCCATCATATGTCCTTTGTATGAAATGAACATATCGCACAGAGTATGGATGATGACCATGGCCAGCATGACGGCACCCACCGCATAGATTTGAATCAGCGGGCTTTGAGAATTCCCTTCCAGCACGTTGATGGTGATGTATCGTATACAGAGCGGAAGCGTCAGCGTAATGGCCGAGACAACAAAAGCACATGCCAAATCTGCAAATAATAACCCCAGGTACGGTTTATAATAGGATAAAAATTTCTTGGTCCGAGAATTCAATTCGCTCTCCTCCATTATGCCGGAGGGTTAATTATTCATATCCCTCCAAACTTGATTCATGATAAACGCCATTGTTGTTCTCATCGTAAACACCCTTCCTTGTACTTGATAATTTCATCATAGCCGATAATTGACCCCAATCCGGAGTGTAAGAATGATTTAGAATTAAAAAATCCCCTAGGAACGAAAAAACAGGCTTGGATGCTAACCAAAGCCTGCCTCTCGTATACTCACGGATTAACGATTCCATCGTTCGTTAAGCAGCTCGCCGTTGATGGCGGCCGCTGCCATGGCTCCCATCGAAGCGGCCGCAATGGCCTGATACATCTCGGTGGCTGCATCACCGGCGCTGTAGACGCCCGGCACGCTCGTTTTGCCGAAGGCATCAATGACCACACTTCCACCTTCATTGATATCGCAACCTACAGCCGCCGGCAATTCTGAACCAGGGACCAGCTTCGGCGCGAAAAAGATGCCCGTGCACGGAATGACCGCTCCATCCTCCAATACGACTTGCCGCACCATCCCCTCGTTCGATTCAATGCGATGAATCGGGGAGTTGAATAGAGGCACGTCATGATCCTTTAATTCCTGCCGTTGTTCATCCGTCAATTCATCCGGTCCGTTCGTACAGATGGTATACCGGTCGCTCCACCCTGCGATCACTTTGGCAAAATGCAGCGCCCCCGCACCCTTGGCAATGACGACGAGCGGTTGGTCCCTCAATTCCCATCCATCGCAGTATGGGCAGACGAAGGCACTCTTTCCGTATACGTCGGCTAATCCGTTAACATCCAACGGGCTGTCCTTCTTCCCAACGGCGAACAGCAGCTTTTTACTCCGGTATATCGTTCCCTCTCCCGTGGTAATCCGGAAATCACCGTCGACTCCCTCTACGGCGGCAGCTGTATTCTCTACGAAGCGGACGGAGGGATAGGCGGTAATCTGTTCTCTTGCTATGCGGCGAAACTCCGATGGGCTTGTACCGTCTCTCGTAAGAAAACCGTGGGTTTCCCGCGTAACCCTGTTTCGCGGCTTTCCTTCGTCAATCAACACCACGTCTTTCCTCGCTCTTCCCAATACCAGCGCAGCATTCAATCCTGCCGGACCTCCGCCGATAATAACGACATCATGCAATTGCTCCGTCATGCACACCATCACCCTTCTGGATCTTTAATGTCCATAATATGAACGCAAGACGACATGACTCCTTGTCTATTTCCCTTTGCCCAGGGAAGAATGCCAAGGACAAATCATATTATGGACTTATGTCATCCATTATAGATAAACAAGATCTGTAATGCAATGCCCTCCTGCTATAAAAATTTTAAAAGTTGGTCGAGTCGTAATGCCGTTACCTCTATTTATACTTTACATACTCTATTGTGATATAGAAATTATCCTCATAGATAAGGAGAGTGACGGAATGGCAGCAAGCTTCAACAATTCATCCAAAACGCAAGGCGTATCCATTATTACCTGTACGAATCGCCCTAATTATATTAAAAACTTGTTCCATAATTTCGCTAGACAATCCCATGCCAAGAAAGAGCTCATTATCGTCGTCAACGATAGTACAATCGCCCTCTCTCCTTACCAGCAAATAGCCAACAAGCATCGAAACATACAAATCTACCGCATGCCGGAGCATGTCACTTTGGGTGCGTGCCTAAATTACGCCGTAAGCAAAACGAAATACGGCATCGTTGCCAAATTCGATGATGACGACTATTACGCCCCCCACTATTTGTCGGACAGCCTGAAGTCGTTAAGAAGATCGAACGCCGATATTATAGGGAAACGTGCACATTATATGTATTTGAGCATTTTGCATAATTCCGAATTTGGATAAATCATAGGAAGAACAGACATTGTCTCGTCTCTAAATCACGCGTTTTCTGAAAAAGGACAGACCTCCAGAATTTTTGAAGTTTGAACTTTTTAAGCGGCGGCTTGCTTTCTTCTCGAAGCAGTTGAGAGCGCAGATACGAGTAGGACGATGGCGTTCAAATACTGCTGCGTAGTGACTTTTTGAACGCCCCAGACATGCAGGCTATCCGCGGACAAATACGTTTTCATTCGAGAATTGCACCGTTCCACGCTGGTTCGTTCATTGTAAAGCTCTTTCCAGCGCTTGGTATCGCGATGCGGATTACTATATCGCCTTAGATCGTCCTTCGTATCGACTTTGACGACCATGCCATAGTTGGACGCTGAGCAAGTGGCCATGCCTAACGGGCAATCTACTTTGCCTGTGGCATGCGGACAACGAAACTTCAAGTAATCGCCGTCGGCGCCCCAGTAAGTCATCGCGAACCCCATCGTACAGCAAGGTGTTCCGTTTGTCGTCATGCCAGCGGGCGGTTCTTTTTCTCCCCGAGGATTGAGAGGAATAGTGGCTTGAGCGTTCACCTTTCGAGCCGCTTCGTACACTTTCATTTGGTCATAGCCCGCATCAAGCATGAAGAATCTCGTGCGTTTATCGACAGCAACCTTCTCAATCAGACCAGGTGCCATTTCTCCGTCATTGACATGTGCGGGCGTGACTTCTAGTGCTAGCGGAAGTTCGCTTTTCGTGTCAACAGCTAGGTGGAGTTTGTATCCGAACCAAGTGACTTTGTGGCCGAATGAATCGAACTTTGCGCCCCAGTTGGCATCGCCGGTCTGCTCACTTTTGCGCTTGGGTTGCTTCTTCTCATAAGCATGGATGGCGGCGCTGTCGATCGCAATGTGGCTGCCGTCGATGATGCCCTCTTGCTGACAGAGGTTGACCAGATTCTCGAATAGCTGCTGTGCCAATTTTTTCTTTGTCAGTTCGGCGAAGACCCGGCTTAGCGTAGAAATAGACGGTGCTTTGCGATCTAATGAAAGTCCACACTGATAGCGAAATCGAAGATCTGTTTCCAATCGATGATGCAAGCCAGTAAACGTTTGAATATGCTCAAGCGGCGCAGCCAAAAGTGCACGAAGAATTCCTTCTCTACAGTGCCCGTCAGCGCCACGGGGTGAACGACTTCTCAATTGCTTGGCATAAGGGCGAAGATCCAAGACGCTAAAAAAAATGGGCAATCGATCTTTTGATTGCATTTTTAACAGATCCTCAAAGGAAAATAGACTTTCTTGGAGAATATACAAGTGACTTCACTTCCTCTCGGAGTTTTTGGGTTTGGTCACTTGAAAACTTCTCCAAATTGGGGTGAAGTCCCTTTTTTATGTTTGAAAATCCTTGTGTATCAAGGGCTCAGATTAATGCAAAATGCTCATTTACAAGGCTCCAAAACTCTAATTCTACGCTTTCCTAACGATGAAAATCGAACCGTAACCATGCTGCCGGGGGCTACGCTCATATTTAAGAAGCACGTCTTTAACAAAGTACGCTTTCCGAATCAAAGCGTCGGTGAAGACGATCTTTTTTGCACAAGAAGTAAAAGAAAGGGCTTCAAAGTCTATTCCGGCAGCAAGTATCATTTTACGGCAGTGCGGCGGAAAAATTCATCCGGTCATACATGGATCATTAGCGATCAGGAACTCATGGCCAAGCACCCTAAAGTTCCGAATGTGCGAGATTTCAAAAAATTCGTACAGCGGACGACCGGAGGCGGTCGAGCATGACGCACCGGTCATCATCCCCATCACAGCCTGCCGTATCGATCATCACCTGCACCAAAAGACCGGAATGCCTGCACAATCTGCTGGAGAATTACGCCAGACAGAATTACAGGAACAAAGAGTTAATCGTCATCTTAAATCATGGCAGTCTCAAGCTGCCGGAATATCAAATGGCAGCCAAGTCATATCGCAACGTCCGAATATATAGCAAACCGGAACGATTATCACTCGGCAGCTGCCTTAATTATGGAGTCAAGGTCTCCAAACACGGCCTCATTGCTAAATTTGACGATGATGACTATTACGCACCTGATTATTTGAACGAAAGCGTCCGTCTCATGATCAAGACTCGCACTGATATTGTAGGAAAGAGAGCGCACTTCATGCAGCTTGCCGGACAAAAAGCTCTTCTGCACCGTTACCCTAACATGGCCAATCAATGGGTTCGCCTTGTTCAAGGGGCGACCATGCTGGTTAAACGGCATGTATTCGATCAAGTAGCGTTCCCGAATCAAAATCGCAGCGAGTGCGTCCAATTTTGTGCTGATTGTATAGCTCGTAACTATAGAATATACTCGGGCAGTCCGTATCATTTCTTAGCGAATCGAAGACGCAACTCCACCAATCACACCTGGATCGTCAGTGACAAGAATCTATTGACTCAACATGTTAAAAAGCTGAACGTAGACAATGCAAAGAAATTCGTGAGCAGAGGCTAAGCGCTGCATGAATCTAAATGTTCCGTATATCGTAATGAATGCACCGGCGACCCGAGCATTTCCACAGAAACGGCGAGCTCGAGTATGGCGTGTAGTTTGTTTAACTGAATCAGAAGAACGGTTAAGAGCCACTCCATTGGAGCGGCTCTCATTCATGCCTAGCGAATCGAACGTCTCATTAAATAAACGCCATAATCCAAGATGACATTCCCCTGCTCGTCCGGCATCATGAAACGGACTGGATGATAACGTTCAAAGAACCACGGGTTCACGTCCAAGCTCCAGCCTTGTTCGGCGATTTTCGCCATGCATCGTTTATGAGGCTCCATACCGAACAGCTCCCCGTTATCCTTGCCATATAACCAACATATACCCGCAGCGCCTTCTTCCAGATCCGCATGGTCAAATCCTTCCGGCGCTTCGATATGCTTCGGGAAAAGCATACCGATCCAATATTCAAACTGAATCCCGTTCATTCGCATAAGACCATAAGAAGCACCCTCCGATTCCGGCAAACAACCAAGCTGCCCGATCTTTTCGAACCAACCATTGGCGAACCATTCTTCCCACTGGTCCGCGAAGCTTCCTGCCGCATTTCGATGCTCGTCCGTATACCGTTTGCCGATCAAGCGCGCGGACGGGATCTTTTCTTTGTACACCCTGATTATTTCTGCAGCCATTTTCTTAACCTCCTGGGTTCATCTTTTTGAAATATTACTTAATCAAATTCTCGTCAACGCAAGGGAATCCTGCAAGGGAGCAGCCCGGTTTCAACTTTTGGCTTGGATTATGATAGTTGAGAACAGCGGTGTGAAATTGTTCAAATCGGAAGAGAACATTTATACGGAACGAACCATCATCCCGGCCTATGGGATCAGCCGGAGCTGTTCAAGCCGGATCGCTTCGAACATTGGAACGGAAGTCCCTTTAACTTCATCCCTCAAGGCGGCGGAGATCATCATACGGGACACCGCTGTGCCGGGGAATGGATTACGCTTGAGATCATGAAGGAAAGTCTGGACTTTCTGGCTAACCGGATGAGTTATGAAGTGCCCGTGCAGGACGTAAGCTTCAGCTTTCATGAGATGCCTTCTCTTCCTCCCAGCCGGATCGTCATTCGAAAAGTAAAGGTCCTACATTAGGATGCGGTGAATCCCAGGGCGCTTCCGAAATCGCATGTGGGATCCATAACCCACATGGCTGCATGGGAGAGAAAATTAAAGCTTGTACATTGCGCCGTCTGCATGTCACAATACACTAGAGACTGTCAGCATGAACCTATTCATCTAGTCGTTCGCTTACACGTTCTCGGCTGCCCCTACACTATAGCGCGGCGGCCGTACAATCAATCAATTTTGAATGGGAGGACCGCAATCATGAAAACGATGAAACTAGGAAGCAGTTCACTGGAAGTACCTGTTGTAGCCGTTGGTTGCATGCGCATAAATTCGCTGGAAAAAGCCGAAGCCGAACGTTTCGTGCAATCCGCACTGGAGGAAGGAGCCAACTTCTTCGACCATGCCGACATATATGGCGGCGGAGCTTGCGAGGAGATTTTTGCAGATGCGATACATATGAATGCGGAAGTCCGCGAGAAGATCATTCTTCAATCCAAATGCGGTATCCGTCAGGGCATGTTCGATTTCTCCAAAGAGCATATCTTGAATTCCGTCGACGGCATTCTCAAAAGACTTCGTACCGAATATCTCGACGTTCTCCTGCTCCACCGTCCGGATGCTTTGGTTGAGCCTGAAGAGGTGGCTGAAGCATTCGATCAGCTCGAGAGCTCGGGGAAGGTGCGTCATTTCGGCGTATCCAACCAGAATCCGATGCAGATCCAGCTGTTGAAAAGAGCGGTGAAGCAGCCGCTCGTGGCCAACCAGCTGCAGCTTAGCATCACCAATACCACCATGATACAAAGCGGAATCAACGTGAATATGGAGAACGACGCCGCGGTTAACCGCGATGGCAGCGTTCTGGATTTCTGCAGACTGAACGACATTACGATTCAGCCTTGGTCGCCTTTCCAATACGGGTTCTTCGAAGGCGTATTCCTTGGAAGCGACAAGTTCCCTGAGCTTAACCAGAAGATTGATGAAATCGCTGAAAAATATAACGTTACCAATACGACGATTGCCATTGCTTGGCTTCTTCGCCACCCTGCACAAATGCAGCCCATCATCGGAACGATGAATATCAACCGTTTGAAGGACTGCATCAAAGCAGGCGATGTCACGTTGACTCGCGAGGAATGGTACGCCATTTACCGCGCGGCCGGCAACATCCTTCCTTAAGCCATAACTGAGAACGGCCTCCCATCGACTTCGATGGGAGGCCGTTTCATTATTATGGCTGGGGAGAAGATGACAACGATAAGGGTCCTTTTGCACAATTTTCCAAGGATGGACGACCTCCTGAACCTTACAGTTGTGCAATGCTCCGCCCCGCCTGCCTTCCCGTAAACAGGCAGCCGCCCAAAAACGTTCCCTCCAATGCACGGTAACCATGAACGCCCCCACCACCAAAGCCGGCCGCTTCTCCGACCGCGTAGAGCCCGGGAATCGGTTCGCCGAATGCACTCAGCACCCTCCCCGAGAGATCCGTTTGAAGCCCGCCCAGTGTTTTTCGGCTAAGAATATGCAGGCGTACCGCAATCAATGGACCATGGGCCGGATCAAGAAATTTATGCGGCTTGGCTACGCGCACCAAGCGATCGCCTATATAATTCCTTGCTCCCCGGAGCGCCGTGATCTGCAGATCCTTGGTAAAAGCCTGGTCCATCTCGCGGTCTCTTGCGGCAAGCTGACGCTTCAAATCGTCCAGCTTGACCAGATCGCTGCCTGCAAGCTTATTCATGCCGTCCACAAGCTCGGGCAGTGAATCGGCGACAACAAAATCCTCGCCGTGATCCAGAAATGCCTGCACAGGGCCAGGAATGCCCGAGCCAACTCTTCCCAGCACTTTACGGATGCTCTTTCCGGTCAAATCCGGGTTTTGTTCCGAGCCGGACAGGGCAAATTCCTTCTCAATGACCTTTCTGGTCAGAAGAAACCAGGAATAGTCAAAGCCCGTATCCTGAATGGCTTTCAGGGTTCCCAGCGTATCGAAGCCCGGGAAATTCGGAGCAGGAAGCCGTTGCCCCTTGGCATCAAGCCATACTGACGATGGACCCGGCAGTATCCGGATGCCGTGCTTGGACCATACCGGGTCCCAGTTCTTAATCCCTTCCGTGTAGTGCCACATCCGGTCTCGATTGACGACCCGCCCGCCGGCTTGCTCCGTTATTCCCAGCATCCGTCCGTCCACATGCGCGGGAACGCCGGAGAGCATCGCTCGTGGAGGCTTGCCTAACCGGGACGGCCAATGCTGCCTGATCAGCTCATGGTTGGCGCCGATGCCTCCGCTGGAGACAACCACAGCCTCCGCATAATATTCATAGTCGCCAACGACCTCGCGGGAGCTTTCTTCGCCCCGGCCGGCCGAACTCGGTGCAAGTACCGAGCCCCTTACTCCGATGACAGCATTCTCGCGCGTAATCAGCTCATCGACTTGGTGACGCGGACGATAATCAACTGCGCCGGAACGGATGGCGTCTCTGACCCTGGACTCAAATGGCTGTACGACACCTGGCCCTGTTCCCCACACAATATGAAAACGCGGAACGGAATTGCCGTGGCCCTCGGCGAGATATCCGCCGCGTTCCGCCCAGCCAACGACTGGGAAGAACCGAATTCCTAACGAATGCAGCCATGCCCGCTTTTCGCCGGCGGCAAAGTCGACATAAGCCTCGGCCCATTTCCGCCCCCACAGATCCTCGTCCTCCTCCCGATCGAAACCAGCGGCTCCCATCCAATCCTGCCATGCCAGTTCACGGGAATCCCGGATCCCCAGTCTTCTCTGCTCGGGCGAATCGACAAGGAATAAACCGCCAAAAGACCACCATGCCTGCCCGCCAATAGAGCTTTCCGGTTCCTGGTCAAGCAGCAGCACCCGCTTGCCGGCCTCGGCCATTTCGGCGGTAGCCACGAGACCCGATAAGCCGGCTCCTACCACGATGACGTCATATTTCATGCGTCTCCCCCGTTCTTTCCCTTTTCTAAAACAAGTAATGTCAACTTCACTCCAGCTTGATCGTTACAGATGGCGTTAACATGATATTCTTTGCGGTGTAAGCGTTTTCCTCTCGCGACGGCATAAAATCGGCTATTCTCGAATGCCGGGTCCGTATTATTGTATGCCTACCCATCCCCGCTAACATGTTCCACAGCAAAATAAAGTGAACCCCAAATCAAGAAGGGTTCACTCCATGGTTAAAAGTATCTTCGTATCGTTCTAGCGTAATTGTAGGCTGCGCAACTCCTCATGTCTGCACAAGGGTTAACCGGTCTTCTCCTGCGCCTCCGCCGCCAGTTTCAGGAGCTGCTCTCTGACCCGCACCACTTCTCCAATGATCAGCAGGGCCGGATTTTTCACGTTCATCCGATGAGAAATCCTGTAGATGGTTCCGAGCGTACCCGTGAAGATTCTCTCTTCTGCCCAGGTTCCCTGCTCGACGATGGCGGCGGGAGTCCACGGCGGCTTGCCATGAGCGATCATCTCTTTACAGATGCCGTCCATTCTGCTGACACCCATGTACACCACAAGCGTATCCACGCTGTGCGCCAGCAAGTCCCACCTCACGCTCTGCTCATTACCATGGCAGCTCGTTCCGCTGACAAAAGCAACCGAGGTACTGGCTCCGCGGTGAGTCAGAGGAATTCCTGCGGACGAGGAAGCACCCACAGCCGAGGTAACGCCTGGCACGAATTCGAAGGGAATGCCGCGTGCAGCCAATTCGCAAGCTTCCTCTCCCCCTCGACCGAAGATCAGCGGGTCGCCTCCCTTGAGTCTGACAACATGATGACCATCAAGGGCAAAGGCCACCATGTTCTCGTTGATCTTTTCCTGCGGAAGAGAATGGCGTCCGGGTGCCTTGCCGCAGTATACAAGCAAAGCATCCTTCTTAGCGTAACTCAACAGCTCATCGTTCACCAACCGATCGTACATGATGACGTCCGCTTCCTGGATACGCCGGAGGGCTTTCAGCGTAATCAGCTCCGGGTCTCCAGGACCTGCGCCGACGATATACACCATGCCCGGCCTCATCGTCTGATCTCGACGGAAACTGCCGTCGCCTCCATTATTCCGCGGCCTGAATAGCCGGTCGCCATCCGCGCAACCCCGCGTCTCTTGCCGAATCCATATTGGGCAAAGTACAGCATCGCTCCGGTAAATACCGATCCGCCGATAAAGCTACCTATAAGCACGGGGATTTGATTCCAGAGCCACCCCTTCTTCTGCAGAACGGTTAACGGTAAGAGCGCAAAGCTTCCGGTGACCAGCTCTAAGCCCAGCACTACAATGATGACAAAGCCAACCGGAAATAGGAGCGCGCCCGCCTCGGGATATTCGTTTGGGTCGAAGCCGTAAATGCTAGCGTGGTGGCGCATGCCAGGATAGCGCCGGACAGTATGCCGCGAATAAGCATCTGCGAAGTCTTCAGCCGCGCCTTCGCGGCCCCAGCCTCGATCATGTCATGCATCACCTGATCCGGTTTCACGTAATCCATGTCGGTCTACTCCTTCTAATGAAATCAATCCTTAACATTTATGACAGCCTCAAACATGACAGCGGAATATGACTGACAATGCGTTAAGCTGTACGATCCAGCAAGTAAATCGCGCCGCTTGCCGGATCCACTTCTATCTGATAAGTGTTTACATGACCCGTGTCCGGCTCTTGAACCTGTCCGCTGCACAGATCGATTTTCCAATCATGCAGTGGACAGTGCACTTGCTTCCCGCACACCATACCTTCCGAAAGCTTGCCTCCTTTATGCGGGCACTTGTTTTCGACGGCCAGAATATTCCCGTCCGACAAGCGGAACAGCGCAATTTCCGTTCCCCCGATTTCAATGGTTCTTGATCCCTTAGGATCGATTTCGTTCACGTATCCTACGTGCAGTTTCGCCATATTGGTTCTCCCCCTATTTCGTCACAGCTTCGGCGTCAGGCAAAGGCACGAAATTTTTACGAAGCCCGCTGTCTGACGTAATCTCCTTCCACGGATCCTTTTGCTTGCTTAAAGCCAGCTTTATTCTGGAAACAAGAGCGGCGCGGTCCTCTTTCTTCTCCAATGCTTTTTTCACATGGTCCAGGCCCACTCGCTCGATCCAAACCGACGTCCGTTCATTCCATTGTGCGTTTTCGCGGTAATATTGGATAAAGGCTCCGGCCCATTCGACTACCTCGTCTTCGGTCTTTACGACGCATAACAATTCCGTGGCCCGGACATGAACGCCTCCATTGCCGCCGACGTGCAATTCCCAGCCGCCATCAATTGCCACAACGCCAAAATCCTTAATGGTGGCTTCCGCGCAGTTCCGAGGACATCCGGAAACCGCCAGTTTCACTTTGGCCGGGGTGCTCAGCCGCTCAAATTCTTTCTCCAAACGCACGCCCATACCTATGGAGTCCTGCGTGCCGAATCTGCAAAACGTGGACCCTACGCAAGTTTTAACCGTACGGAGGGCTTTACCGTAGGCATAACCGGAAGGCATATCCAGCTCCTCCCACATCCTCGGCAGATCCTCCTTCTTGACGCCGAGCAGATCGATCCGCTGTCCGCCCGTAATCTTGACCATCGGCACATCGAATTTTTCTGCAATCTCGGCGATTTTCTTTAGCACCGAAGGCGACGTCACCCCACCGTATATCCGAGGCACCACGGAATACGTGCCGTCCTTCTGAATGTTGGCATGGTACCGCTCGTTCGTGAAACGGGATTCCTTCTCGTCCACGTAGGATTCCGGAAACAGCATGCCGAGATAGTAGTTCAACGATGGACGGCACTTGGAGCACCCCTCCGGATTGTCCCATCCCAGCACATTCATCACTTCTTTCACGGTACCCAGTCCAAGACGGGTGATCTCGGTGATAATTTCATCTCTCCCCAGCGAAGTACATCCGCATATCCCTTCTTTTACCGGCTCCCCGGCAGCATCCCCGGCGTATAATTGAACGAGTCCCTCGACAAGAGGTTTGCAGCCGCCGCAGGATCCCGAAGCTTTGGTACAAGCTTTAACGGATGCGACGGTATTGCAGTTCTTCGTAAGAATGGCATCTTTGATCGCTTCTTTCGATACGCCGTTACAGCCGCAAATGATCTCATCATCCGCCAGCTGAGCCAGCCGCTGCTCCGGTGATACAACGCCTGCATTAGGCGCGAAGCCTAACAGAAGCTCTTTCTCTCTGCCCCTGATGGATTCCCCGCTCTTCATGAGCGAAAACAGCTTCGGTCCATCCCCCGTATCGCCGAACATAACAGCCCCGATGAGCCGGTCTTCGCGGACGACGATTTTTTTGTATACCCCTTCGACCTCGTCTTGATATCGCATGGATCTGGTTCCTTCCGGGTCTGCAAAATGACCTGCGGAGAATACATCCACGCCGGATACCTTTAATTTCGTTGACGTGACGGAACCGGCATATCCACTCGTCTCCACACCTGCCAGATGCTTGGCGAGTACCGCTCCTTGTTCGTACAGCGGGGCTACAAGACCATAAGCGATGCCCCGATGCTCCGCGCATTCGCCCACCGCATAGACGTCGGGGACGTTCGTCTCCATATAGTCGTTAACGACGATCCCGCGATTAACCTCGATCCCGGAGGACTGTGCCAAAGAGATGTTTGGCTTGATCCCGACGGCCATCACGATCAGATCGGTCTCGACGCTGCTCCCGTCCGTAAAATGGAGCGCCCTCACCCGCTTCCGACCCGAGATCGATTCCGAATTTTTATTCAGCAAAAACGTCATTCCTTGTGTTTCGAGTTCACGCTGCAGCATTTTGGCTGCCGTCTCGTCCAATTGCCGTTCCATTAAATAGGGATTCAGGTGAACCACGGATACATCCATGCCCAGATGCAGAAGACCTCGAGCGGCCTCCAGGCCCAAGAGGCCTCCCCCGATGACCACCGCTTTCTTATATTGCTTCGACGTCTTCACCATCGTTTCGCAATCCTGGATGTCCCTAAAGGCGATCACGCCTTCCTTGTCGGCACCCGGCAAAGGCAGCATAAACGGATTGGAGCCGGTCGCAATAATCAAAGCATCATATGGAGCGACAGCTCCTTGTTCGGAGAATACTTTGCGATGCAGCGTGTCGATCCGGTTCACCGTATGTCCTGCATGCAATTGGATCCGGTTCTCCTTGTACCAATCCCAGTCATTAATCATGATTTCCTTCAGATCGGTTCCGCCTGCGAGGACGGATGACAGCATGATCCGATTGTAGTTCGGATGAGGCTCCGCTCCGAATATCGTAATCTCATACGCTTCGGGCGCAAGCTTGATTAAATGCTCGATAGCCCGCACTCCTGCCATGCCATTCCCAATCATCACTAACTTCTTTTTTGTCATGGTTCGCTCTCCCTCCGTCTAACACCTTCGATATACTCATCCATCAACAAATCTTAAAAAACCAAAATAGCCTGCATTCGATCCAGTAGAGTTGGCACACTCTTACCGGGAACGAAAACAGGCTTCTTTGCCGCTAATGGGATACAACGTTGTATCCGGGAAGTATAAAGTTCTTGAGGGAAATATACACTACGCATTTGAGTTCTGTCAACATATTTGACACGAAATTAAGAAAATTAATTAATTATCGACATCCGCTTGTGATTTATGTTATATAAATTAACATAGTTTCTGTTTTGTGCTAAAGCTTAACCTCTGACAGGATTTCATTTATGAAGGGAGCGTCAATCCATGCGTTCATTGCTGGTTATCCACCATCCGGTCCCTGCTTCAGAGCGAAGTGACACAGCTGCCAAGGCGCTTCTTCCGGAATTTATCCTTCGTTCATACGGCTATAAGATCCACCTTGCTCGCAATGAGAAGCAAGCGTTGGCCGGAATCATGGAGGCTGACGGAACGGTTCTCCATCTTCCGGTCTCCTCGATCAAGCCATGGTGCAGTACCCTTGAACAACAAAAGCGCGTGCCGGTTCTGTGGTGGTGCAGCGATCATGCCGCTTCGCAATCTCTCGAAGCATGTGAAGATGATGTTACAATTGATGGACTTTTATTTCCCTCCATGAAGGAGCACGAGCTGCATTGGACGCTTCATTTTAGTTCAAAGCATTTTTACGAACGTCAACAGTGGCATGACGAAAAAACGCAGCTCCTAGCCCGAATTGAAGAACGAAAATGGATTGATATGGCCAAAGGCATTTTATGCGAAATGAAACAAATTTCGGAATCCGAAGCTTACGATGTCCTGCGCAAACAGGCGATGAATGAAAGAAAAAGAATGGTGGACGTCGCCACCTCGATCGTTAAGCTGTATCAATTGCTGCAAGAGACCGGTTCAGGAGGTGCCAAAAAATCATGATCCACTTATTGAAAGAAGTCGGCCGCGGCAAACGCGGCGCTCGGGACCTGACTTACGAGGAAGCGCTTCTGGCTGCAGCATCGATACTAGGTGCACAGGCTACTCCTGCGCAGATCGGCGCCTTTTTCATCGCTGAACGCATCAAGATGGAAAGCGTGGAAGAATTGGAAGCCTTCGTGAAGGTCAGTCGTGAATATGCGGACCGTTCGTTTCTACATGCGGGTATCGACTGCGCAGGTCCTTATGACGGCAGAAAGTCATCTTTTTTCTCGACGCTAGCCACTGCTTTTGTCCTCGCGGCTGCCGATCTCCCTGTTACGCTGCACGGGACTGCATCCCTCCCTCCAAAGTGGGGGATTACCTTGTCCGATATACTCGCGGCGAAAGGAATAACCGGACCGGCATTGGCAAAAGACTCATGCATCCGGGCGGCCAAACGGACGGGCGTATTATATGTAGATGCGGAAGAATGGTGCCCTCCGCTTAAGCACCTTCGCCCGATTCGCGAGGAACTGGGGATGCGGACCGTACTCAACACGGCGGAAAAGTTTGTCGATTATTCCCATTCCCCTTATTTAACCTTCGGCGTATACCATAATACGGTTTTTGACCGGTTAAGCCGACTGATCATGAAACTCGATTACCGTAAAGCGATCATTATTCAAGGCAGTGAAGGCTCCGATGAATTATTCATTCACCGGCCAACGCGGACATACCGGATCGAGAACGGCAAGGCCAGCCTGCAGATCATCGATCCCGAGGCGTACGGGCTAGATGTGCCGGTTCCGGACATCGGCTGGACTCCTTCCGAACAAGCTGACGCTACGGCGGAGGTTCTGCTGGGCAAAGGGGACCTCGCATTTATCTACCAGGTGCTGCTGAATGGTGCGGTACGTTTACAGTTGGCGGACAAAGTCAGCTCCGTCGAAGAAGGAATATATACCTGCAAAGCATTGCTGGACTCAGGGAAACCGTGGGAGTTATATAGCAAATGGTTGTCCTTGCTCATAGAATCCGATGTGGTCTCGCCAATGGGAAGGCATGCCTCGCAATGAACGGAAGAAACCCGCACCGAGTAAACGGTGCGGGTTTTTGTCATAACCTATTAAACTCCAAATCCGAATCCGAAAGCAGACAAGATGATGACCAAGAGAATAAAGAGAACCAGCACCGCTCCAACCGATCCGTATCCTCCGCCATTGTAACCGGCAACTTCACCCATGGTTCTAACCTCCTTTATTTTCGGAACACAATATCCTATGCTTGTTATATGAAAGAGTTTAGACTTTAGAGCAAAAAATAAAAACATGGGTTATTGCATCGACCGGATCTAATGCAGAGCTTCTATTTTTGAGCAAGCATATTTTGGGCATAGCGAAGAATATCAGACTTGACGTCTTCCGCCCAAATGCTGTAACGAATCTGTTGCTCCTCATCCACCCAATCCAGGTGATCCCTTCCCTTCGAGTCGGCGGTGTAGACACATTCGACACCGTTAATGACGATGGTTTCCTTTGATTCGTTCGGTTTCTCCTGCGGTACGGGCGTTCCGCCTATCGGCTGTTCGGGAACGATATCACTCGCTACGACTTGAAGCTTTACTTTGCCTTTTTCATAGTTCAGAATCGCGGCGGATGCTTCATTTACCTTCATGATCTCGGAATACACGAACTTCTCGCCGTTTCCAGCCTTCCCCTTCAATTCCTTGTCCAGCTTCTTGTACAAGCTCGACGTTCTTTCAGGACTCTTTAAGTATACAACCGCGTTCTTGAAAGTGTACCCTTTCGGCAAGGCTGCAGGCTTGGTCAGGGACGGTGCACTCATTGCCTTCGACTTCGCCAAATAATCCGTATACTTAGTGAAAGCAAAGCCTTTGGATGCGAAGTAGATTTGATCTGTCCGGTTAAATTCCTGATCGGCAGCATAGTAGGCAATCATCTGACCTGGCTTAAGCCTGTTGACCAAGTCCGTGATTTGATCGTCATATGAAACGATTCCCTTCTCCGGTTTGGCAGATATCGTCTTCGATATCGATGCGCTTTCGGTACTGGCTGCGTATGCGTTGACGGATCCGACCATCATCGTGGCTGCGAGAAATAATGCGACTTTCATCTTGTTTTTTATCATGTTACCATTCGTGCTCCTTTCGGCGGCAAAGCCTTTTGAGTTTTATTAACATCTCATATAACACCTTGCCGTCATCAAAAGGACATTTTGTAAAAAATCGGATGCCTTTACGGAATAAGCCCTGCCGCAATCTTCGCAAACTCATCCTTGGACAACGGATCCTTTGGGTCATCCGTAATTATATACAGCACCTCTTCATTGTCGCTTAGCCAAGTCAAGCTGCGCGAAGGGCTGGATGGACTGGCTGACAGAATCATTTCTTTCCCTTTCACCTTTATTTTTACGGCTTGGTTTGTGGGCACCCCGGCCTTGGAGCCCTTCTCTCGGGCATAAGCTACCATCTTGATCCGATTTTCGCCTTTACGATATTCCATTCCTGTAGATGCAATCTTGAACCAAGGAACAATCTTATAGAACAGTCCCTGTTCTTCATCCGACTTCTCTGCCTGCTCTTTGAGTTCGTTCAGAAGAGTTTCATACTCCGGTGTGCCCCATACGGGATTGTTCCTAATCTGAATCTGTCCATAATCATAACGATACCCTTTCGGTACATATTCAGGCTCTTGAAGCACGGGAGCGCCTTTTTCCTCGATTTCTTTTGCGAGTTCCTGATAATTTGAATGCTTAGTCAACATATAAAAATAATTCAGAGGTTGTTCTTTGACGAGTGGCGTCATGTGCAGGTCCTTGATATAAAATACCGCCTGTTCTCCCGGCTTTAACCTCTTTCTCAGCTCTTCTTCCGTCTCTTTCACACGTTTGGCGTTATATTCCGATTCGGAATATTTCCATGGCTTTATGGTAGACAGAATGACTTCGCCTTCCTTGTTCTTGATCTGTATCAAATAATGACTGGCGTAAACACTAAGCGACGAAAGAATCAAAATCGCAGTAAGCATTGCAATCATTAAGGTTTTCTTCCGATTGCCGTCATTTCTTCCGTGTTTCTTCCGGTGAATTCGTCGCACCTTTTGCATGATGGCGGGAGTCACGTCTACTTCTTCATCCACGGAGTGCATTTCCATGCTTCTCAGAATTCGATCTTGCTCCGGCTGTCCCGAATCTCGCATAACCCCGCCCCCTCCTTCTCCTGGATCAGTTGGATGACTTTCTGTTTCATTCGAGCATATTTTTTCTTCACCGCGCTTAGATTCTTATCCAGAATCTGGGCAATCTCCGTAAATGGTTTATCTTCAAAAACCCGCAACACAAGCAGATTTCGCTCCTCTGCCGAGAGCTTGGTCATGGCATATTCCAACGGTTCGCTAAACCACTTGCGCTCCAGCGTCTCTTCCACGCTATCAGCATAACCCGCCGGTTTGATCAGTCGGCTTACTCGCATGCGAACCCGTCGCTTACGAAGAATATTGAGACAATGATGATATCCAATCTTGTATAACCATGATGAGAATGAAACTTTGGCTTCATAGGTATAAAGCTTGGTAAACGCTTTGATGAAGATATCCTGGACGGCATCCTGCGCATCCTGCTTGCAGCCGAGCATTCGGCAGCAATATAGGTAAATCTGTTTTTTGTACGTTTCGACGATAGGCTCGAAACAATCCACCTCTCCGGCCTTAACACGTCTCACGTACTCCTCGATCGAATCCAATTCGAAGACGCACCTCCGTGTAAATCTTATTTACGTCTGTATAACCCCTCATCTTCCAAAAAAGGGACACCCGAAAACATAAATAAAAAAACAACTCATACCTCAAGTATGAATTGTTTTTTCGCCATGTCGATCACTTCTTTTGTTTAGAAGACATATATGTGTGTCGGACTTTACACCCGCGATGATACAAACTGAAAGATCAGCATCTCTTTGTCGTCCCTCGTTGCAACAAATTCCTGCATGGGAGAGGGCGAAACATAATTGTGCATCGTCTTTCTCCAGAATGTCTGAGCCCGCTTATTGCGATCGGTGGCATTCGTCTGGACTTCCCAGCTGCCGGCATGCTTCCCGAACACTTGCGATGCAGCATTCTCAGCAACATGTTTGCCCCGGAAGGGTTTCATAACAAAAAACTCATTCATGTAAAATTCACTGCCAAAAGTGTATGGCGGGGTTGCGACGAGGGCGAACCCTGCCGGAATACCTTCCACTCGAATCAGATAGGGAAACAAAACCGAGGGCTTCTCCCACCATATATCAAAAACTTGATTCTGGTCATATAAGGTTCTAGTATCGTCATCCTCAAAGACGCCGTATCGATTCGGCTTCCACTCCCATATCTCCGATAAATCATGCAAATATAGCGGATATAGATTGTTAATCATAAATTTGGCGGAAGCGTCGGTTAACTCCACGGTAACTTTCATATAATTTCCTCCATCCTAGACATATTCCAAACGCTTGAAATACTGCATTTTGCTATATGAGCATTTTGCATAATTCCGAATTTGGATAAATCATAGGAAGAACAGACATTGTCTCGTCTCTAAATCACGCGTTTTCTGAAAAAGGACAGACCTCCAGAATTTTTGAAGTTTGAACTTTTTAAGCGGCGGCTTGCTTTCTTCTCGAAGCAGTTGAGAGCGCAGATACGAGTAGGACGATGGCGTTCAAATACTGCTGCGTAGTGACTTTTTGAACGCCCCAGACATGCAGGCTATCCGCGGACAAATACGTTTTCATTCGAGAATTGCACCGTTCCACGCTGGTTCGTTCATTGTAAAGCTCTTTCCAGCGCTTGGTATCGCGATGCGGATTACTATATCGCCTTAGATCGTCCTTCGTATCGACTTTGACGACCATGCCATAGTTGGACGCTGAGCAAGTGGCCATGCCTAACGGGCAATCTACTTTGCCTGTGGCATGCGGACAACGAAACTTCAAGTAATCGCCGTCGGCGCCCCAGTAAGTCATCGCGAACCCCATCGTACAGCAGGGTGTTCCGTTTGTCGTCATGCCAGCGGGCGGTTCTTTTTCTCCCCGAGGATTGAGAGGAATAATGGCTTGAGCGTTCACCTTTCGAGCCGCTTCGTACACTTTCATTTGGTCATAGCCCGCATCAAGCATGAAGAATCTCGTGCGTTTATCGACAGCAACCTTCTCAATCAGGCTCGGCGCCATTTCTCCATCATTCACATGCGCTGGCGTGACTTCGAGCGCAAGTGGAAGTTCGCTTTTCGTATCCACCGCCAAGTGGAGCTTATAGCCGAACCAAGTCACTTTATTACCGAAGGAGTCGAACTTCGCTCCCCAGTTCGCATTGCCCGTTTGCTCGCTTTTTCGCTTAGGCTGCTTCTTTTCGTAAGCGTGAATCGAGGCACTGTCGATCGCAACATGATTTCCGTCGATGATGCCGTCTTGCTTGCAGCGATTGACCAAGTCTTCGAACAACTGTTTGGCCAGCTCTTTCTTCGTCAGCTCGGCAAAGACTCTGCTTAATGTAGCGATGGATGGAGCCTCGCGGTCGAGTGGAAGTCCGCATTGATAGCGAAACCTAAGATCGGTACTCAGTCGATGATGTAAACCAGTAAATGTCTGGATACGTTCTAGAGGAGCAGCAAGAAGGGCGCGCAAAATGCCTTCTCTGCAATGCCCGTCGGCTCCTCGGGGTGAACGACTTCTCAGTTCTTTCGCGTAAGGACGGAGGTCCAGCACACTGAAAAAGATCGGCAAACGATCTTTTGACTCGATTTTTAGCAGTTCCTCAAAGGAAAACAGACTTTCTTGGAGAATATACAAGAGACTTTACCCCTTCTTGAGTTTTCTGGATTGGTCTCTTGAAAACTTCTGCAAGTTGGGGTAAAGTCCCTTTTTTATGCCTGAAAATCCTTGCGTAGCAAGGGCTTAGATTACTGCAAAATACTCATTTATATAAGGTCTGTAGTGCTAAAAACCTTTAATCAAGATTCCAACTCTATTTTTTACTTTGGTATAAAAACTCAACTTCACCATCTAGCAAATATCGATATTCAAATAATTGCATTGTTCTTTCCCTAATTCTCTCCTTTATAACCCTGCCTAGGCTTACCGATCCTTGTGATCCAAGGTAACCATTATTAATAAATGACTTCTCTACAAATTTTATTTCCCTTAAGTGATACTGTAACCATTCTTTCTGCGATTCAATTAGTGCTTCTCTTGGTTCTCTATCCAACTTAGAAAGAAGCTTTTTATATATATGATTTAACTCATTATCCCAAATCTCTGTATATTTGCTTTCCAACGCCCCCCATTCTAATGTTGTAATAATCTCTTTGGAATTTTGAAATTCATTAAATTCCACCTCATAATCATGATCTATAGGATTTCGAAGCATTTCATCATAAAATTCTCCTTTCAAATCAAGGTTCCCAATGCTCATGGTTAACACTTCATAGTTAGAAGGATCTGTACGACCTTCAGTTATTTCTTTCGATTCTGTTCCATTACCTGTACTCACTACATCAGATGGCAGTTCAGAATTCATTATTGATTTAGTTTCGCTGTTCAAGGTAGTCGATTGACTACTATTTTGACAAGATGAAAACACTATCGTAATAAAAAATAATATGAGTATCTTACCTTTCATAAATGATCTCCTTAAATATTTCTTTAATATTTACCGGAAATGGCGCATAACGTTCTTGTATTGACGAAACGGCCCAGACTTAGATAACTCTTATCTTAGGTTGGCACGTTTGTTGTCTGAACTTCTTACATAATTATTCATCTGACAACCCAGGGGCGATAGCCCCACAGCGTGAATATGGTATTATCTGATGGGATGCCTTTTATAAACTACTAACATTTCTTTTACTTAATTTCTTAAATGCCGAGTAATCCTGATCGGACTTAATAAAATTCAATATCTTTTCGGCACATTCTGTTGGATTCAACTCTTCAGTATTTACTTCAAGGTCATATTCATTAAAGCAATATACTTTGTCGAACTGGGAATTTGCTAGTCCAATCATTCGATCTCCTCTGATTTGCTCTCTTCTTGTGAGTTCTTCTCTCGAGCATATTACACCTACGAATAATGTAGGATAATCAAAAAGTACATCAAGATAATCATTAAACCACTTGTCATTTTCGATTACGGTATCGACGATTACATTCAGACCATATTCTAAAAACAGTTTAATTGTGGCGTAGTACATGGAGATTATAGGATCAAACATTATTTGTCCGATAACTACATCATCCAATTCTTTTACTGGTTTTAAATCTGGAAATTTGTTATTAATAAGATCATTGAAATTATGAAAAAAATCATCTATGGATAAATGATGAAAAAGAATCTCTTTCTGATTGATCAGTTCCATAGAAATACTAGTCTTTCCTGAACTTGAAGTTCCGTTCAAGAACACAATCTGTCCTTGCTTCAAACGAATCACCCTCACTTATAAGCGTATCTTTCAGATAACGTTCTCGTGTCCACGACTTAGTCGTATGCGTCCAGCTGAAATCGTTTCCCTGCTAATGTCATTTGCCTCCCCGAATCCTCTTCTTACTCCGGCCGGACCGAGGGGCGAATGCCCCGAAGCGTGAATATTATGTTAGGCGAAGTCATTTTCTTCCATGATTAATCTTGCATACTTATCCCATTCTTTATTATCAGTGTTTATTTCAATTGTTGGTACCATTGATTTGGACGATTGAATTCTGAGTCTATTTTGGGTTTCGATTAATTCTTTGCACGCCACATCAATATCTTCTCTTGATTTGTTAATCCAGTTATTTGGATTTCTGCTCATTATTCTTTCTTCAACAATATCATTAGATATAGTTAACAAGATACATTTAGCTCCTATTTTATTTAAATTGTTGGTACCTTTGATTTGGACGATTGAATTCTGAGTCTATTTTGGGTTTCGATTAATTCTTTGCACGCCACATCAATATCTTCTCTTGATTTGTTAATCCAGTTATTTGGATTTCTGCTCATTATTCTTTCTTCAACAATATCATTAGATATAGTTAACAAGATACATTTAGCTCCTATTTTATTTGAGCATTTTGCATTAATCTGAGCCCTTGATACACAAGGATTTTCAAACATAAAAAAGGGACTTCACCCCAATTTGGAGAAGTTTTCAAGTGACCAAACCCAAAAACTCCGAGAGGAAGTGAAGTCACTTGTATATTCTCCAAGAAAGTCTATTTTCCTTTGAGGATCTGTTAAAAATGCAATCAAAAGATCGATTGCCCATTTTTTTTAGCGTCTTGGATCTTCGCCCTTATGCCAAGCAATTGAGAAGTCGTTCACCCCGTGGCGCTGACGGGCACTGTAGAGAAGGAATTCTTCGTGCACTTTTGGCTGCGCCGCTTGAGCATATTCAAACGTTTACTGGCTTGCATCATCGATTGGAAACAGATCTTCGATTTCGCTATCAGTGTGGACTTTCATTAGATCGCAAAGCACCGTCTATTTCTACGCTAAGCCGGGTCTTCGCCGAACTGACAAAGAAAAAATTGGCACAGCAGCTATTCGAGAATCTGGTCAACCTCTGTCAGCAAGAGGGCATCATCGACGGCAGCCACATTGCGATCGACAGCGCCGCCATCCATGCTTATGAGAAGAAGCAACCCAAGCGCAAAAGTGAGCAGACCGGCGATGCCAACTGGGGCGCAAAGTTCGATTCATTCGGCCACAAAGTCACTTGGTTCGGATACAAACTCCACCTAGCTGTTGACACGAAAAGCGAACTTCCGCTAGCACTAGAAGTCACGCCCGCACATGTCAATGACGGAGAAATGGCACCTGGTCTGATTGCGAAGGTAGCTGCCAAAACGAGCGCGAAATTCTTTATGCTCGATGCGGGCTACGATCAAATGAAAGTTTACGAAGCCGCTCGAAACGTGAAAGCGCAAGCCATCATCCCTCTGAACCCCCGAGGAGAGAAAGAACCTCCTGCCGGGATGACAGCAACCGGAACGCCATGTTGCTCGATGGGGTTCGCCATGACTTACTGGGGTGCTGACGGCGATTACTTGAAGTTCCGTTGTCCTCATGCCACGGGCAAAGTCGACTGCCCATTAGGCATGGCGGCTTGCTCGACTTCCAACTATGGTATGGTCGTCAAGGTGGATGCGAAGGACGATCTTCGGCGATACTGCAGCCCTCATCGAGATACAAAACGCTGGAAGGAGCTTTACAACAAGCGTACAAGTGTGGAACGATGCAACTCCAGAATGAAAACCTATCTTTCGGCTGATGGCATGCATGTCTGGGGCATCCAGAAAGTAACGACTCACCAGTATTTGAATGCCATCGTGCTGCTCGTATCCGCTCTTTCCATTGTTTCTAGAAAACAACAAACGGCAGCTTAAAAATTGAAACTGATGAAATTCTGCTGGTCTGCCCATTTTTAGAATCGAGTCACTTAGTAGTCTGGGGCTATTGATTTCTGCTGTCTGTTACACAAAAACGGAATTATGCAAAATGCTCATTTAAATCGTTCTCAATACTAGTTATTTCTGTATCTTCTGAATCCGAGAATGCGACTCGATGATTTAAATGGAACCTCTCTAATACAAAAAAGAGTCCTCTAGATTTTCTTTTCCATGGTCCTAAATTAATCGCCCAATCATTTAAATTCTTTAGCATATCAACTCTATCTCTTAATAGTTCAAGATGTTGATCTCTTGATAATCGAACAAACTCCCCATAAACATTATTCAGAATCTGAGAATAATGTTCACCAAGTATAACGATGCTCAACTCGGCTGATTCGTCAATCGCTTGATATTGTTTTATCGCTTTAAGTAGCGATGTTTTACCCGCGTTCGAAAACCCTTCAAGGATAATTCCCCTAATGTTCATATAATGGTTTCCTTCTTTATAATGATTTCGCCTAACGTTATTGTATCCCGAACACGAGAGGCTTAAAGGAGCGTCAGCGCGGGTCCGACGGACCTAGCCTCACAGGGTTGTGGACTGAATAAACCTCTCTGTTACCCTCATCTTGCGAACCAAGGGCCCGATGGCCCGAAGCGTAGATACTATGTTAGGCGATGCTCTCACTTCTATGAATTACTACCTAATACATGGTCGTTATAAAGTTTTTTGTTATTTAAATTATCGTTTCATTTTCTTCTCGTTCAATCATTATTATACTAATCTATTTTATAAATTTTTCTGATCTCTAGCCATGTTTCATACCAAAATGAACCGAACTTTAATGGTTTCAATATTTCAATATTCATTTCACTCATCATTAAAAACACTCGGTCATCCTCAACATTCAATTCATGACCAAATTCATACACTATATTAAAACATTCTTTTTTATAGTCTTCTTCACGTTTATCAGACCATTCTGACTTCTGAACAGAGAACCTTTTCATGTTTTTATATTCCTTATGTTCTATTTAATATTTAGAGGTATGATCATAATTGTTGCTAATGTTTTGAGAGTTTCCGACTAACGTTCTTGTATTCACGACGTCCTGGCCCCTTAGAGTCGCTGCTTATAGTTGTGAGGCTTGCCGAACTCCTAATGCAGTGACGTCCCGACGGGCTTAGGGGGCTGGATGGGGTCACTCGCTTCTCAGAGTGACCCCGAGCGTCAATATGGTGTTAGTCGAGGGAAGTTCTGGAAGCAGCCATTGTATTTAAGGCGTTCTCAAAATAGCTATATACTTCATCTGCAATTCCCAGAAACTCTTCAACAAGTACATCACTATCCAAGTAACAAGCATACAGATACTCAACTAAAGCGGAGTCAATCTCGCAATAGTTTATTATGGCATTCTTCATCTCAATAATGTCATCCTGCCATACACCTGTATCTGTTAAAACCAAAGAGTATAATGCACGAATTAATCTCTTCGAATACCCTTTAATATATCTAGTTTTCATCGTGTGATCACTAGCAGTAGAAAGTGAACGACGTACACGATCTACTTCTTCCTTGGTCTCTGTATTTAAGTCTAGAATGAACTCTGGGGAAATAATGATCGGTGGTACTTTTTCACCAATGTCATGACCATACATGCAAACACAAATTATCTTAACCCAAAAACCCCACTCATTCGGTTTACTTAATACATCGTCAATCGAGCAAATTATCGTATCAATCTTAGTTACTATTGGATATTCTTCCAAAAGCCTTTCTTTAATATTTGACAATCTTTCGTAATCAATATCTTTGGGATTTACACATACAATAGTAAAGTCTGCATCTGATTTAAAAGGTTTAGCAGTTCCTTTTGGAATCGAGCCACACATATAAATGCTATGAATCTTTCCTTTAAATTCGGTAAGTATATGATCTATATACTTATCAACAAAATCCTTATATTCACTTTGTATTGCAATTCTATTTATAACTTTTTCTAATATCATATAGACTCCTCCTAAACTAAGAACTTCTTTCGGCTAACGTTATTGTATTACGACGCGAGCCGGCCTTAGATAGCTCCTATCTTAGGTCGGCTCGTGTGTCGTCCGATTATCTACCATGATTATACATCTGACGACCAAGGGGCGTAAGCCACGCAGCGTAATATAATGTTATCTGATGCTGATGACCTACTGAAATACTCTCAAAATAAATCTCTCGGTATTTCAACTATAATCGGATCAGTCGTTGATACGATATCTATCACATGATTTAAACAGGATATTCCATAGTGCTTGTATGGTCCGGGATATTCTTCTGTCGCTATAGTACTTGTACTTATAAAATCCAGATATCTTGATTTACTGTAGATTCTAAATATCTTGCCTTCAAATTCTTCATAATCATCCCAAACAGTATAACTTTCGTTTCTTACTGAATAGCCTATATACCGTTCGAAATCTATTTGAATATGTGGTAATGATTCATCTATGTCTATTGAATATGAATCTTTGATTTCAATTTCACCTATTGTAACTGTCTCAGCAATTTCACTTGCCTTACTCCTACTAAATAATAATCTTAGATGATTATCTTGTGTTTCAAATATCTGATATAAATAAATGTTTTTAAGCATGGAGAGTTCTGAATACCTCAAAGACTCCACTTCCTATCTTAATTAGTACTATTCCATCGGCTTCAGATAACGTTATTGTATTCACGAACACTCACTGCCTTAAACAACCGTAGGGAGTGGCGCGACCCGGTTAGGCTGTGCAGGGTTGTCCGGCTGAGTTAGCTTCTCTGCAAATGAAATGACTCTTTGATTCCACTTCTTCTACCTCGGCCGGACCAAGGAGCGATAGCGACGCAGCGTGAATACCATGTTATCTGATGGATCGGCCCTCTTCGAATTATCTAAATTCACTTATCTCTTTTATTTGTTGAATAATTTCCAAGTATCATTGGGGTCCTTGATGTCAAATAGATAATTAGCCTCATCTTTAGTAGGTTGAACTTCTATCGTATTTTCTTGTCTCTCCAATACTTCCAAAAAGTTCAAGGCACTTCTAAAAATAGCTTTACTTCTTTGGGTTTGTGTAACACGTTCTTTCAATAAATCAATTGGTAAATTAAAGTGGACTATAATACTTTCAAATCCATTGTCATGAAAGTTCTGGAGTACATTTGTTCTTCCTGATTTATTTAAATTGGAATTGCTTAAGATAATGTGGAAATTGCTTTGCTCCATAGCATAGTTAACAATAGCATTTGTTATAGAGAATTTTAAAGTATTGGGACCTTCTATAGGGCGAAGTTTCTTATAATGGCTATTAATAAATTCAGCATGATTATCCTGATCAATGACTATGGCTTGTTGTAGTACAGATTCTAATTCTTTAGCAAAAGTGGTTTTTCCACTATGAGTTTTTCCAACCGTCATGATTACCAGGCGGCTCATAAAATGCTCTCCCATCAATGTTTTCTATTATGATTTTTGCCGATCTTTCAGATAACGTTACTGTATCTACGAACCCGAGAGGCTTAAGGCGCAAACACGCCGGGTCCGACGGACTTAGTTAGCCTCGCAGGGTTGTCTGCCGAAATTGCTACCCCGAATCACATCTCGCAGACCTAGGGCCGAACGGCCCGCAGCGTAGATATTATGTTAGATGATGTTGTCGCCTTCTTCGAATTACTTGGAATAACTCTTAAAATAGTTTTTTACTTCCTTTGGCTTTCTAAAAATTACGATACTCTTACTTCCCTTGTACTTCTCTAATATATTAATTATTCTCATTCGTTGATTCTTCCTAAAATTCCATACTGACTTTATAAATTTATAATCAATGCTTTCTAGACAACCCTTCCCCATGTATTCTCCAGTTGTACCATGATTTAAGATTATCCTTTTCATTAACCTATAAAGACATAGATATCGCGGAAAATCGAAAAAGTAAACAGTGTCCGTATAAGGAATTCTATAATCTAATGTCCTTCCATAGTTTCCATCCATGATATAGGTTTCCTGAACTAATAATTTTTGTAGTATTTCATCAAACTCCTGATTACTACAACTGATCCATCCTGGTTTCCAGTAAAATGAATCTAAATGAATTACAGGTAAGCCTGATTCTTTACTTAGTCTTGATGAAAAAGTTGACTTACCTGAGCCAGGACAACCAATGACTAAGACCCTTTTCATTTATTCCTCCAATGAATTACTTTCAATAAAAATATTGCGATGATTTCATCTAACGTTATTGTATCTACGAACCCGAGAGACTTAAGGGAGCAAAGCGACCGGGTCCGGCAGACTTAGCCTCGCAGGGTTGTGAGCAGAGTTGTCTTCCTGAATTGCCTCTTGCGAACCAAGGGCTGAATGGTCCGCAGCGTAAATACAGTGTTATATGATGGACCTCTAGAACTACTGTCAGATTCTTATGGTTTAAATTTCATGTTTGTATAGTATGTTTTAAATCCAAATTCTTCCCAAAATCTTCTTCCAGTCGGATTACTTTCTAACACATCAATAGATATAGTTGAATCTTGAAATAATTCATTTCTTAATAAATCTATTCCTTATTTTCCTAATCCTCTTCTTCGATATTTCCTACTGATATAATACTGTCTTATATGGAAGGTTTTGTTCTTCCCATTGCTTACGTCCTCTCTTTCCTGATATAAGGCATACCCTACAACATGATCACCCAAGACAAGTAAAGTTGCCTTCCAATCATTATCCAAAAAATCTTTCATTCTGTTGTTCAATTCATTTATTGTCATTTGGTTATCGCTTTTTTCGTCTTCAATAAGCTCTTTATTCATTTGGCTTAAAATGTGCACATCGCATAATTGCGCAGGTATTATCCCCAAGGATTCCATGTTTCAATACCTCATCTTATATAAAATAATTGCTTCGGTTCCTCATTATAAAAATAATAGACCTTATCAATTCCCAATCGTTTTCTTTGTTCACTTCTGAGCTTATGGATTAACGAAATAAATTCTAATCGCTCTTCATCTGTTAATTCATCCATGCAGTAAAAATGCCTCTTTGAAGCTAATATAACTAACCCTTTAATTGGGTAAGCAATATCTTGATGGACATGAAAGTTGCTTGATTCAAAAATTACTCCACCTGTTGAAGAAATCAAACCACTTGTCAATGCGCAGCTTACACATTCAACTTCTACTGATCTTCCATCAGCCAATGTAATTAGTCTTGGCATTATGCACCTCATAGTTTTTGATTTTGATAAGAACTTGCATCGTAATTTCATCTAACGTTCCTGTATCCACGACGTCCCACCGACTTACGGCTCCGAAGCGTGGAAATGATGTTATAGGATGTTCGGGCCTTCCTCGAGTCACTTAAAATGTTCACTTTCGTTCCTTTTTAATATTTCATATGCAATATTTAGGATAGTCTTATCACGCAGAATCATGAACTTTGTTGAATAATCATTACAGTTTATCAATGACTCATTCATCAATTCCATTGCCCTATCTAAAGTCATCCAATTAACCACCATTCCAAGTTGCTTTTCGCTTTCGCTAAGTTTTACAGCGCTGACTCTTCTCCTTGCATATGCTATCCAACAATAGGATAATTGCATAAAATCATTTTTCTTCTTATGTTCTTCAATATATCCCAGTTCATGGAATACTTTAGCTTCATATCCAGTCTCTTCTCTAATCTCTCTTAAAAATGATTGATCTATTGTTTCTTTTTCTTCGATTCCTCCACCTGGCAATTTGTATAGATTAATTTCTGACATATACATCATAGCTGCATTCATCTCTTCATCAATTAGGACACCTCTTGAAGCATATCGTGATACCGACTCAATCAATTCAGGAGTTCCACCGAAAATATCACTATCAGTAATTCTTCTAATTAATTTCATCAGATCAATCCTTTTATTCGATGTCTCTATTCGAGCATTACAAAGATCACCAGTTGCCTGGCTCAGTTTGTTTATATATGTTTTGCCCAAATTTCCTATAACGTTGTGCATTCCTGACGTTCGAGCGGATTAAGTGACCGAAGGGAACGGGTCGTCAGACTTAGCCGATTGAATGTGTCGCCTTGATTCCACTTCTCCGAAAATTCTTATGGCGACCAAGGAGCGAATGCGACGATGTAGGAATGTTTTGTTATCGGATGTCAATGCTTCCCCTGAGTAACTAACATTCTCGAGATTTCAAGCTTAATCGCTATTATCAACAATTAATAGTTAAATAGATTCAAGTGCCTGACTATATAAATCAATATCCATTGCAGGAACGGTCCCCAGATTTTGTAGTTGAGTAAACAATTTAATAAAAAAGAAAATCAAAGTCTCTTCCTTTGAACTGGTATCAAATGTCCCATCCGGTCTTAGGAGGAATGAACCGCTGTCCAATGCACAGCCGATGTTGAGGCGTTGCCACGACTTTAACTCTTCAGTCACTTTCCGAAAGGTGGGGTCCAGTCGGAGGATGTGGTAATTATACCAGCTACGATCTCGAAAACTGGTCTTGGTGGATAAGTTCCACCAGCATGAACGATAGGCACGGACGTGCGATTGAGAGCGCGAACCGTCTCTGCCTTCTCAGCCGCATACACTATGTTTGCTTGTTTAGCGTTTGCTTTACTTCAAAGATTGCGTAGACGCTCTCAGCAGGTATGCACTTAACACCAGCATGACAAAAGACAAAAGGTGAGTATTGTTGGTCGTAAATGACGATATCAATCTGATCACTGCGTGTCCCAGTATTATCCACAATGAAGGCAGTATCTACGCAGTATCGGTTCGGTAAATAAGTACCAAGAAACTCAATCCAACTTGATTCAACCGCATTCCCCTTGGTAGGAGCATGTGTAATATGCTTGCGTAGTAAGTTTAGTTTCATAATCATTTCTTGCTGCATTTCAAGGAATAGTTCTTTCATATTCACTTTGTTAGTCATAATAGGTCCCTACCATATAATGTCTTTCCAGTATTTTTGAGAACGACTTTCTCTCGCCTTTTTCTGAATAATTTCTTTCTCGTACTTATATAAGTCTTCGGAGATGATATTGTTTGTATTCGCAGGGTCAGCGATCTTTCTTGTTGCATTATTCTGCTCTTTGGTTCAAACGCGGATCTGTTTTTTCATTGATTTCCGATAACGTTCTTGTATCTACGAACCCGAGAGGCTTAAAGGAGCGCCAGCGACTGAGTCCGACGGACTTAGGCCTCGCAGGGTTGTTCGATGAATCCACTTCTCTGCTTAGCTCTTCTTGCGAACCAAGAGCCGAATGGATCGCAGCGTAGATACGGTGTTATATGGAGTCTGCGCCATCCTCGAGTTTACTTTCATTGACTCATTATCCAATCAACAAGTTTATTAATTATTTCCTTTGAATCCCCATTCATTCTATATTCCTTTTCATGACTAATAATGATCCCCAATTCACGAATATCAACAAAGTAGTTATTACTTACTCCATCCTTTTCCCTATAAAAGACTGTCATGATAATTAAATCACCAACCCCGCCTCGAAAAGTATTTAATTTTCTAGTGTATGTAATCGAATCCAATATTTGAATTGCCCTATCAAAGTTTATCCCCTGATCTTTGGTTAACAAGTATTCAGAAGAGTTACCATTAGAAATAAAAGTAACATGAATTCTCTCAATATTATCTGTATGTTGTAATACATTTTGAATCTTTAATGGGTAAGTGAAATAGAGGATTAATCCCAGTATAGACACAACAAATATAATGATTAATATCCATGATAATTTAAAAAATCCCCTTAGTCTTTCCAGGATTTTCACCTCCCTTTTTGCGCTGATTTCATATAACGTTACCGCATTCACGAACCTCCGAAGGAGAGATCCCGCCTGCGGACCAAGGGCTGTAAGTCCCGCAGCGTGAATGCAATGTTATATGATATCTACGCCTTCTACGATATACTTACATATCGGTCTTTCCTGGTTTCCAACCAGTAACTTGACTCCATTTACTGGCCTTGCTCATGATTTCCCAAATTATTGGTTCTTTGCCTTCCACATATCAATCCCGCTCATTTCGATATTGTTTCATCAAATCATTTTTCACTTCCGCATATTTTCTGCAATCATCTTCATTAGTCCGAAGATAATCCCTGAATAAGAGTGAAAATTGTTCAGACCAACTTCCAAATTCTCTTATATGGATATGAATTCGTTTTCTTCCAAGCTTTTCACGGAAATATCGTTTTGTTAGGTCAGGATTATCATATCTATAGATAAATCCTATGTTCTCAAGTTTAGTTTTATATATTTCTATCGGTTCGAATGATCGGACCGAAATCTGAATATCAATAATAGGTTTTGCATCTAATCCTTCTATAGAAGTTGAGCCGATATGATCTATTCGAATAGCTAGCTCGCCAAGTGCTTGTCGAATCGCTAAACCAATACTTTTAAATTCTTGTTTCCACGAAAAATCATAAGGTACTACAATAATCGGATCTGACATAATAACCTCCGATAAGATTTGTGTTTTTAGTTTCGCGTAGGTTTCCGATAACGTTCCCATATTCACGACGTCGCACCGACTTAAGGCTGCGCCAGCAGCCTTAAGTCGGTGCGGATGTGTCCGCTGCTTCCTCTCCCATGCCGATCTCTTCTTGCGGACCAAGGAGCCACCAGGCTCCGCATGCGTGAATATAATGTTATTGGATGTCAGCGCCTTCATTGAAACTCCTACACCATTAGTTCACTTTAATATTCTTTAGCTTCTACGATAATTTCCCCTTCTCCAGAAGGCACTTCAAAACCCTTGAGGAATGAAGATAATATTTCTTCTGTTATTGTAAACGCAGCATTAGCATCGAATCGCTGGCTCCGAATGCGAAGTCGTTCACGTAAATCATTAGGATGAACTTTCAAATAAATCAGTTTCCACTCTCCTCCTCCATCTTCAATTAGCTTTTTATATTCATTCCGTCTCTTCCGCTGCCAAAAACTGAAATCAATAACCACATTGCGCTTATCATTCAAAAGATTTACTAGTTCATTACGCAGCTTTAATTCGGCTTCAACTTTTAGTTGCTCATAGATTTCAACTGGATAATCAATTCCGTAACGACCATTTGTAGCCCAAATTTCTTCATCAATGGAGAGACGTACAAAGCCCCTCTGCTCTAGTCGTTGAGCAAATGTTGTTTTTCCCGATCCAGCCACTCCACACATCAATACTGCTAATGGAGCGGAAACGTCTGCTTGATAAAGAAAATCATATATTTCAAGATTGTTAATCACCAAAATTCTCCTTTCATCCTCAAGTCAGGTTAATATTCTCTGGAGTCCTCATTATATCTCTTAATAGAATTTTGTATTTTTCTTTTTTGCGTTGTTTTCCGATAACGTCTTTTTCACGAACTTCGCAAAAATATCATCTCTGGAGGTGTTTACGAAGTTCGAGAACACTCCTTCACCAATCATGTTTACGATTTCTCCCGGAATCTCCTCTTCCAATTGATCTAACGGACTTTTGATCCTTCTTATGTCCTTTACACTCACATGTGTGTACCTTTCGGTGGTGCGTACACTTTGATGACCGAGCAACTCTTGAATGAAGCGAATGTCAATTCCACCTTCCAACAGATGGGTAGCGAATGAATGGCGTAAGGCGTGAATACTAACCTTTTTCTGGATTCCAGAGGCAGTACGTGCTTGTTCAAACACTTTTTGCACCGTTCGTTCAGTTATATGGTGCTCTGGGTGTTGACCTGGGAACATCCAAAATTATGGAGTACTTATAAGATCAACATCACTTCGTTCATCGATAACACATTCGGCAACTTCTTTTCTTTCTTAGGGCGAACATAAGAGACTGTCTCCTCATGCAATAGTACATTTTGAACATAGAATTTGATCGCGCTGAGCGCTTGATTAACATAGGAATGGGAACATTTCCTATGAAGTAAGTGCACGGAATAACTCTGAATCATGTTCTCGTGACCCATCCCATAATTTTGCTGTTGTACAAAAGTGTGAAATCGATGGACTTGACTACAATAAGCTTTTATCTCACATTTCCATCCTCTCATTATAGCAGCAACCTAATTATTGGAAAGCAAAAAGAGCTTCCAATCGCCGCAATCGACGTTGTAAGCTCCGATGTGGTGGATGTTGAATTGGTATCCCTACATTCCACGAGAAATGGCGGCCATGGTCTGACGAACGCTTGTCCATTAACGGCACTTATCAATTCTAGAAATTTGAAGGAATATTTGTCCATTCCATCGAAATACAATGAACTAACGGAAATGGATAGAAAGCGATGTGTATGAGATGAATGGATTTCTGGGTGTGTCCGGACTATCGTTTTTGCTAGTGACGCTATTTACGCCGCTGCTCATCTGGGGTTTGCGCACCTTAAAGCTAACGCAGCCGATCCGGACCGAGCTGCCTCCCGATCATCAAGCCAAACGCGGGACGCCGTTGATGGCTGGCCTTATTTTGTTGATTGGCATTGGGATGTCGCTGCAGTTTCAACCTACGCCGCTGACTGTTTTCTTATGTTCCACCTTTCTTCTGTTCAGCTCGATCGGGTTTATGGACGACTTCAAAAAAGCGGCGTGGCAGGACCCGTCCGGAATATCCGGCCGAACGAAGCTTGTGCTTCAGTTCCTGTTTACCGGGGCATTATTGTATGTCCTGTTCCAGTCCTTCTCGCTGACAAGTGATATCGCGCTTTTCAACGGATTCCAGCTTCACCTGCCGATCAGCGTCTACATTATCATCATGCTGCTGTTCATTGTAGGCTCGGCGAATGCCATCAACTTTACCGATGGTTTGGACGGACTGTTGATCAATGTGGCCATTCCGACCTACTTTTTCTTCTTCCTGATCTCCGATAAACCGGAGGTTCAGATGTTCTCGCTGGTCATGATCGGCTGTCTGCTGGGCTTGCTGCTCTACAACATTCATCCGGCCCGGGCTTTTATGGGTGATACGGGATCCCTCGCTATCGGCGGCTCCCTTTCATTCCTTGCGGTGATCGAGAAGGTCGAAATTCTGATTCCCCTGCTGTTCCTGATCTATTTGGCGGAGCAGCTTTCGGTTATCCTGCAGGTATGGTATTACAAACGGACCAAGCTGCGCCTGTTCCGGATGGCCCCGATCCATTTCCACTTCAGTCTCAAGTACGGCTGGAGCGAGAACAAAATCGTGATGATCTTCGGTTTTGTCTCCTGGTTTATGGCTCTGCTCTGTTGGGTGCTGGCAAAATACGTCATGTGAACCATTCCAATGGACAAGCCAAGCAAGAGCCTCCTGGTAGATGCCCCGAACTCTGCCAGGAGGCTTTTTACATATTGAAACCCAACGCTGATTAGGATTTCGACATCGTGATCTCTTCAAGCTCTTTCTTCAGGCTGTGAAGCGTGGACGCGCGTTCTTCGTCATTCTGGACATCACATAGCAGCTGCTCCATGAACTCCCAGATATCCTCCAATTTACGTCTGCCTTGATAAAACGTCAGCGCCTCGCTGTTCATCTCGTAATCGCTTTGCGTTTCTTTATAAATCCTCATAAATGATTCGAAGTAGGGTTCAGCGACAAAAAACATCATATCCGCTTCGACCGGCGCCAGCTTTAGCCCCTCCCAGTCAATCAATATCAATTGCTGACCATCCGACATCAGATTCCAGGCATGCACGTCCGTGTGGCACAGCGCCAGGCGAAGATCGCGTTTCTTCAGCTCTTCGGACAGCGCTTCCACTTCAAGCATCAAACCCATCAAGCAGTCGATATGGGGATTCATGACTTCCCCGATGTCATCCGGCTTCCCCGCGTCCAGCGCCTCCCTTAGCTGACCAAGAAAAGGCACCGTAAAGCTTTCCGTCATGGCACTTGTCACCAGCGGAAAATCCTCCCCGTAACGATGGAGCTCAGCGATGATCTCTGCCAGTTGTCTCACTTGATTCTCCGTCAGCTTGCGGTCTGCGATCGTGTCCCCGTCGATATATTCATACAACAAATAAATGCCTTCGTTATCCTCGCATCGATAACGTCGGTCTGTCGTCAGCATCGGCACCGGAATGCTGCCCTTTAATCGACTATGCTCCTCAAGCCACAGCAGGATCGGAACATAATCGTCAATCAGCGCAGTCAATTTGGGCGTGGAGGCCCGGCTTTTCTCATAAACTTTCAGGAAATAGTCCTGTGCGCCGTTACTCACTTTGTAAGCAAGCGCAGCCCAACCGCCCTGCTGGGGTACAATAAAGGGATGAGCCAAACCGTAATATTCCTTCAAAATGCCCTGTAGTCGGTCCATGTTTCCTCCTATCCATGCACTTACCATGCCTCATAATCTCTTTGATATATCATAACGGTAAGAAGATATGACATAAAGTCCATCATTCATTTTAATTAAAAAAACAAGGATGCTCTTCTAGCATCCTTGTTTTCACTCATCATATCTTATTTTATTCTAATGGCCTGCCTTCTTTATAATAGAGATTCCGATTGAGAATCACGAAGAATATATGTACGTTCCGGTACCCGTGCTCCGACAGGATCTGGTGTATGCTGGCCGCAATCGCATCATGGGTCTCCTGAGCCCGCTGGAACATCAGGATTTCGACGGATAACGGCGTATTCGTAATGATCCGATATGGAAGCTGTTCGATTTTCACGATTTCTTTCGGAATTTGAACAATACCGGCGAATGTTTCAACCACGGTTGGCGTTATTTCTTCGAGGAAAACTTCTGAAAATCCTTTAAAACGTAAATATGGCACACTTATCCCTTCATTTCATCGATTTATTGGTCTTCTGGATGTCCGCAAGTGACTTTTATCTCTCTTCTACTATACAATAATGTTATTGTGAAAGGAATCACTATGATACAGATATCTAAATTGGTCGGTAAAGTTCAATTACAGCTGTCCTTTCCGTTGCCCGTACGATGGGATTCCGATACACTGAGTAAGTGTTCCGTTTTATGGAAATTATTCATTCATGGAGGTGAAGACGAATATGGGACAAAATCCTTGGAATGCCGAATGGGAAGTGACGGAGCCGTTAGTCCGGCTGCTGCTTTACCGTCAATTCCCCCAGCTATCCTCATTACCCATCCAAGAGATCGGCAGCGGCTGGGACAATACTGTCTATCGCATCGGCGAAGAGTATGTGTTTCGTTTTCCCAGAAGAGCATTTGCCATCCCTTTACTTCAAACCGAAGCCAAAATCCTGCCCAAGCTGGCGAATTACATAACGTTACCCTATGCTAAGCCCCTTTTCTTCGGAAAAGAAAGCGCAGACTACCCCGCGCCTTTTCTGGGGTACACCTATCTTTCCGGGTCGTTTCCGATTGGATTGACGGATGAAACACGGATGCAGTCGGCGGCAGCGCTCGCGCGCTTTCTGAAGAACCTGCATGCCTTTCCCGTGGACATAGCGCAGCAAGAAGGTGTAGCGGTGGACCATCGTAATCTGACCGATCTCGCTGGGCGCAGGGATAAAATGCTGGACTTTCTAGCCCGGCTTACCCTCCATTTTACGGATGCAGAAATGAAGGAGATCGCCGACTATTTGCACGGCATTTCCTTGGATCGGGCCAAGCAGCGACATATTCTTATTCATGGAGATCTCCATTTCAAAAACATGCTGGTGGACGAAACAGGCAAGCTTTCCGGCATCATCGATTGGGGCGACGTCAGCATCGGACATCCCGCCTGCGACCTGAGCATTGCTTACAGCTTCTTGCCTCCGGCTTCAAGGGAGGGATTTTTTGAAGCCTATGGCAGCGTGGACGAAGAAACGAAAGTGCTGGCTCGTTTAATCGCCGTTTATATCCCCATGCTCATCTTCATGCAGGCTATCGACGATAAGGACGAAGCCGTTGCACAGGAAGCCAAATCGATTATGAAGCGTGCCATCTCGATTTGATGCATCCATGAGATTTTTGTATCAAACGGCATAACAAAAAGAAGCTTGAGGGTTCAAGCTTCTTTTTGTTCGATCAGACCTTTGCCCTTGGTTAGATTTTCAACACTCCCATTAATGGCATGATGGCTTTTATCACGTTCATGCCCAGTTTAATATGAGGCACGATCTGTCCCAGGAAGCCGAGAGGGCCTGCAGGCGCAGCCGCCACTCCCTCCTCAGCTCCTTCGGCTGACGCAGCGCTTGGAGGTCCGCCAAAGAGGTCGCTTAAAAATCCGGATATTTGCGCTTTGTCTCCGCTTCGGGCAATCGCAGCCGGCATCTTATTGTTGGCCCGGAGCCCTGATAGCGTCACTTCCCCGCCTTGGATCTGATTCAGTTCGCCGACGTAATAGCTGCCGTCCTTCAGAACGACCACGACCGGCTGACCTACCCAATGCTGCGGCGGTCTCGGTTTGGAAGCGGATCTGGACTTCCTTGCGCGTTTCGAAGGCATATAAGGATCACCTCGCTTCCCATATCCATGATGATGACATCATATGCACAGAACGCCTTTCTTTCTTGTGCCTTTATAGGATGATGAATATAAATGCATAAAAACCTAGATTCCGAGAATATTTCGTTCCACTGTGGCTTTTTGCATACCTCCGGTGTCTAATAAACTGTAAGGTCAAGAGGAGGTTCTTATCCATGTCTAGAGCTCATGACAAACTCCCTGGTTATCCGGATAATCAAGGAACAAAACGAACATTTGAAGATACGTATGATGAATATCGCCCGAGGATCCGGCATTATCTCGCACTGAAATTGAATCCGACGGCGGCAGATGACTTAACCCAGCAAGTGTTTTTAAAGGCAATGGAGAACCTTGATAAGTTTAACGGAACATTCAGTCTGTTCACTTGGATCTTCAAAATTGCTCAAAACACAGTCAAAAATGAGTATCGAAGTTTAGCGCGAAAAAATGAAAAACCTTATGACTTTACACGTTTTGAATCGCAGTCCATCTCCCTTGATTTTGCAGGTTATGTTGATATTCGAATTGATATCGGAGCGGCGCTTAAGAAGTTAAGCGAACGGGATCAGCAGATCATATCTTTACGATTTTTTGTGGATTGTACGCTGCAGGAAATTTCCCAGATTGTCGGCATGCGCGAGAGTGCGGTGAAAAACCGATTGTATCGGTCCTTAGCGAAGCTGAAGAAAGAATTAAGAGAATGGGGTGACATCACGATTATGTCGATACTCGACTTGATATCCATTGAAAGTAAAAGTGAGGCAAATCATCATCAGAACAAGGTGCATCAGGACCTGTTTCAAGAACTCAAGAATAATGTAGAACAGATGGCCGCGAAATATAATCATCAGCCTTCCCGCAAAATCGTTATTGAAATTTATCCCGACCTGCCCACATTCCATCAAGCCGTAGGCGAAAGCGATGCACCTAATTGGTTCATGGGCACGTTCGATAACTGCACGTTAAAAATCGTCTCGCCCTTGAACCCGGGACCCGAGCATACCTACCACTCGATCCTCCGGTCCACCCTGCACTTGTATGCCATGTGGTTGATTAGTGATATTAATCCGCTGGCACCTAGATGGATCCGTCAGGGCATCGGGGGGTACGAAGCTCAGCAGATGTCGGAAGACTTCATCCGAAGCACGACGACCGAAGCTATTCTTAGTCGGGCATTTCCAAGCTTCGAGGATCTGAATGATGATTCCTGGGATTTCGGCAAAACAGGATTTCAGTTTTCATATTTGATCGTTGCGTTCATGATTGAAAAATACGGGTTAGATTCATTGAACCAATTCATTCGCAATCCGGATGATTATTACGGCATCTTCCATCTTTCCAAGGAAGATCTTCATGAACAGTGGACGAAAAATCTCCAGCACCAGCTTAATTAAATCAATGGAAACCCGGTCATTGACCGGGTTTCCTAGCCTTTTTCAATTGAATTCATCATGCCTTGCATGCATTTCCTATCTTGAACCATCGGATGGATAGCTGGGATGATGCTCGAGCTCCACTTGCCATGCAATCATGGTGACGCTGTCCTTGATCCCGCGTTCATGCGACATTTGCATGAAATCCTTCACGCCTTTTTCCAGATCAACGCCACGCAGCTGTTTCATATGTTCCAGAAATAACGGTCCCCAATCTAAAGCGCCATCGGTGCTTAATACAATCACGTTTTTCCCGGAGCGCAGCTCTCTTACGCCCGTGGAATAACAAGGGACCTGCTTATCGAAGGTGTTTACCTTCCCTATCCATTCGTAGAAATTCCGTTGATTGAGCAAGGTTTGCCCGAGCGCCGTCAATTCGGGATGAAGCAGATAAAGCAGGCAATCCCCGACGTTAAACCACCACAAGTATTCTTCGCGTCTGCAGCATAGCAGACAGGAAGTTTCACCCGCAATTCCCCTGCAATCCTCGCGAAAGCGTTCGGAAGTCAACATGCCCAGCAAATAGTCATGCAGGTTTTGAAAACACTGCTCGATTGGCTCTCGGAGGATGCCAGCAATCTCGGAAGCGGCCCCATCGATATAGGATAAGACGAGCTGGGCGCTCTCATCGGTTTCATGGGCATCCAGCAGCAGGACGAATTCCAAATCAGATTCCGCATCGATCCAGATATAAGCGCCATCCTCGTTTTTATCCGCCCCGGCTGCCGAGCTGCCGCCATACCGGCCCAGTACCCCATGGGAAACCGCAATCGTCTGCGGATCGTCGAGGAACATGCTGGAGCTGCCGTGCCACTTCACGATATAGGGCCTCATGGGGAAACCTCATCCTGCGCCATACAACGCCTGATTCGCGAACACACTTCTTCGATCTGAGCGGCATCACCTCGAGGGGCTTCCGGCCAGCCGCTGATTCCAAACCCCCAATAAGACGGGGGCGTATTCGGATAACGCGGAATCAGATGGATATGCAGATGAGGGACGTGATCTCCCAGCACGAAGGAATAGATATGTTCCGCGCCTAAGCATGCTTTCAAGGCGCGACTCACCCGGGTCAGCATCCGTCCGACGGCGGCCGACTCATCGTCCCGCAGCTCCGCTAATCCCGAAACATGCCGCTTGATATCGATCATAATATATCCCAGATAAGCTTCGTTGGAATCGGAAGAAATATGGCCTACGTAGAGCAGCTCATCCTCATAAATCGCTCCCCCCGGTAGCTGGATCTCTCCCCGATGCTTTCGACAGATAAAACAATCGCGCTCTTTCGCGTTAACCATATGAACCCTTCCCTTCGATAAAATATAAAAAGCCCGCCATCCCATAAGAGACGACAGGCTAACTACCCGCGCGGTACCACTCTACTTGATCCGATCTTCATCAAATCCGCTTGAAGCCCGATCACGAAGGCTAAACGTCAAGGCATACTCCATTTCTGCCTCACCACTCATGGGCGAGCTTCGGAATCCTCATGGACTGCATTTCATCATTGCTGCAGCTCTCTGAACCATGAACGATTTCTACTACTCCCAATCATTGTGTTTGTATATAAAATTGTTCCTATTATAATTTTCCTTATTCATCCTGTCAATGAAGAACGGACTCATTGTTGCATCACCCTTACCTCAATGACCGTATCCGGACAGCAGCTGTCTTAAAACCGGGCATCTTGCAGAACGGATCCAGCTCCGGCCGGGTCGCATGATTGACATTCTGCACGCCGCCCCAATGCATCGGGACGAACAGCGTGTCTTCTCTTATATCTTCTTTAATCCTGCTGCGTACGGAAAAACGTCCATGCTCCGACACGATTTCCACCCACTCCCCGTCGCGAATTCGGTAACGCTGCGCGGTAATCGGGTGGATCTCCACGAAATTTTCAAGCTCGCGTGCAAGCAGGGAAGGACTTCTCCGGGTCTGCACGCCCGTCAAGTAGTGTGACAGAAGACGGCCATTGGTCAGAATGAGCGGATACTCCTCGGACACCCCCACCCATGGATTCCCCGGCGTCACGGAAAACACGGCCTTTCTGTTTGGATGGGCGAACGACTGCCGAAACAGAAGCCCCGTCCCCGATTCTTCTTCAGAGGGACACGGCCAATATACTCCCTCTTCCCGGCGCAACCGATCATAGGTGATGCCGAAATAGTCTGCAATGCCGCCTTTGCTTGCAAGCCTCAGCTCATTAAATATCTCTTCGGGCTCATGAAAGTCAAAATATTCACCCTTGCCCAATCTGTCTGCGATCGAACATAGAATCATCCAGTCATGACGCGCCTCCCCAGGCGCCTGTCGCGCCGCCTTCCGGAGAAGAACCCGTCCCTCCAAATTCGTAAGCGTACCTTCATTTTCCATATAGGAGGTTACCGGCAGGACAAGATCGGCGAATCGGGCCGTTTCGGACATAAACATATCCGCAACCACCAGAAAATCGAGATGGTTCAAGCCTTCCTCCACAAGCCCCGCATTCGGATTCGAAACAACGGGATTGGACCCCATCACGAAGAGCGACTTAATTTCGCCTTCATGAATCAGCTCCATCATCTCGTAGGCAGAGACGCCCTTTCCAGGCAGGCTGGAAGCCTTAACGCCCCACACGGAGGCAACATATGCCCGGTCCTCCTCATTCTCGATCGATCGATAGCCTGGCAGCTGATCGGCCTTCTGCCCATGCTCTCTTCCTCCCTGGCCGTTTCCCTGACCGGTGATCGCCCCGTATCCGCAGCCTTCCCTCCCGACTTTTCCTGTTGCCAAGACCAGATTCAGATAACGGCGTACCGCAAGATGGCCATCCGTCTGCTGCTCCACCCCTCGGGCCGTCAGCACCATCCCGGTATCCGCCATAGCATAGGATACGGCGGCCTCCCGGATCAGCTCCACATCTAATCCGCATAAATCGGCAGCCCGTGATAAATCGAAGCTGCCCAAATAGGTTTTCAGTTCCTCGTATCCCGTAGTTCTTGCTTGAATGAAGCCTTCGTCTAAGAGACCTTCATCCACGATCATCTTCAGCATCGCATCCGCCAGCATGGCGTCCGTCCCAGGTCTGATCGCCAAATGCATATCGGCTATTGCGGCCGTTGCGGTTCTGCGCGGATCGATGACGATGATCTTCGCCCCATTCTCCTTGGCCTGGTTGAAGTAAGGGAGCAGCGTAGGCTGGCATTCCGCTATATTGGTGCCGGCCAGCACGATGCAGCGGGCAAGAGGAATATCGGACAGCCTGAACGTCAGCCCCCTGTCGATTCCAAAGGTTTTGCTCCCGGCAGAAGCTGCGGCCGACATGCAGAAACGGCCGTTATAATCGATATACCGGGTACCGAGCGCCACCCTGGCAAATTTCCCGAGCAAATAGGCCGTTTCGTTGGTCAGGGACCCGCCGCCGTAGACGGCATTGGCATCGGGACCATATCTCTCGGATATCGCCTGAAATCGATCGCTAATCACGGCCATCGCTTCATCCCAAGAGCAAGGAACGAGTTCGCCGTTTGAACGGATCAGTGGATGCTGCAGCCGCTGCGAATGGGCTGCGTGCTGATGCGCATTCATGCCTTTGACGCACACCCTGCCTTCGGAAGCGAGGTTCGGTATCCCCTCCACCTTATACTTGGCCCTGAACCGTCCCGGGATGCTCTTCTCTTCCTCTTCAACCGTCATCTTGCACTGTACGCTGCAAAACGGACATTGTGTCTCTACCACGGCCGCAGCTCCTCCCGCAGCGGACGATTCCGAATAAACCATAACTGACCGCCTCTCCCTATATTTCGCTTGTTTAACCCACTTGTGTCTTCCATTCCCGCCGAGACAGCATCTCTGCAAGCTCTCTTTGCAGATCGTGGTCCAGAACATGCTCCCGGATCGAAGTCACACCCGTACGTTCCACCCATTTCCACAACGGTTCCTCATACAAGCCGTTCTGCCGGTACCACTGCAAACAAGCGGATACGAGCTGTATTACATCTTCCTCACGTTCAGCAACGCCGATCAATTGTCCTTCACGGACAGGGTGGACCGCATGACCGCCGAGATAAACCTCCCAACCTGCGGGCGAAGACGATATTCCGATCCCCTGAACCAGTATGCTGACGGACGATGCTAGACGATCGGACACCCCTGCATGTACAGGATAAGGCAGCGATACCTCTTGCCATCGAAGGCGAAGCCATTCTCCAATGCGCCGAATGCCTGCCGCCTCCATCCTCGAGCCTTCCGTGTCTTCCATCCATACCTGAACGCCTTGGTAGAGTCCATGATCCGCTTCGGAGACATCATGCCAAGTCTTCCGAACCGGTTCATCACCGTTCCCTATCCCCGTCATTTCAAGGTAATAACGCAGGGCTGGCCGACAGACTATGCATCCGCCCGGCTTCTTCCAGCCCTGTTGGAGCATGAAATCCGATATCGTATGACAGCCTTGACTCACCGCATGGGTAATCGCTTGCTTCAATGAGGAGTGCCCCAGCTTCGTGCATTCACATACGGGAATCTCGCCTTGCGTTATGGCCGCCCTCTGCGAAGCCCTCTTTTTGCCGCTTCGCGCATGTTTGACCAGGGCATCCACCATTGGCCGGCAGCCGCCGCACGAACCGGATGCCCTGGTCAGCTGCTTAACTTCATCCGTGCTTTGGAGATTGCGATCGGTAACGGCCTGCATGATCTCCGCTTTGCTCACGCCGTTGCAAGCACACACCGTTTCATGATCCGGGAGCGTCTGTGCAGCTGCTTCCGCCGAGCTTACAATGCCTTCTTGCGGGATAAGCTCCGAGACAGCCGTGCCCTTCTTCACCATGGACAACAGCGCGGAACCCTCAGTCGTGTCTCCGAACAGAATGGCACCCGTAACCCTGCCTTTGTGCATAATCACTTTTTTGTACGTACGGCTTACGGCATCGTATTGCTGAATGGCGGTTTCCGCATCGATCCCCGATATCGCGCCGGCCGAAAATACATCCACACCCGAGACTTTTAGCTGGGAATAAGGAATCGAACCGACATAAGGTTCGGCCTGCCTGCCGCAGATAACCCGGGCAAGCACCTTTCCTTGCTCATACAGGGGAGCGATTAGGCCGTAACTAATCCCCCGGTGCTCCGCGCATTCACCCACCGCATAAATATTCGGCTCACTTGTCCTCATGTAGTCATCCACCAGGATAGCCCGCCCCGTCAGCAGACCGCTTCTCTGGGCCAGCTCCACGTTAGGCCTGATCCCTACGGCAAGCACCACTACATCCGCATCAAGCCGAGTTCCGTCGATAAACCGAAGACCCTGCGCCCTTGTTCGGCCAACGATTCGCGTGGTATCCATCGCCAAGTGGAATCGCATCCCTTGGCTTTCGAGCTCCCGCTGCAGCATATGGGCTGCCGTCCGGTCCAGCTGCCGGTTCATGATGTAAGGGGCATTATGAACCACATGGGTTTCCATGCCGAGATGGAGAAGTCCCCGGGCAGCCTCCAACCCCAGCAATCCCCCGCCAATGACGGCCGCTTTTGTGTAGACCTTGGACATTTCGGTCATTTTCGTGCAATCATCCACCGTCCGAAATGAAAGGACGCCTTCCTTATCCGTCCCGGGGATAGGCGGAACGAAAGGGGATGAGCCTGTTGCCAGAATTAATGCATCATAACCTTCCCGTTTACCGGAGACAGTCTCGATGCAGCGGGCTTTGACATCGATATGATGAACGGCTTCACCGGTCAATAACCGGATGCCATGCCGCTCATACCAAGACCAGTCGTTCAGGATAATATCCTGGAGGGAATGTTCGCCTTGAAGAACTTTGGACAACAGAACCCGATTATAGTTGGGGCGAGGTTCGGCGCCGAATATCGTAATATCGAAAAGCTCCGGCCCAAGCTGGAGTATTTCCTCTACGCACCGTATCCCTGCCATTCCATTTCCGACAACAACGAGCTTCTTTCTCTTCATGAATTACCTCCACTCTACCCTTGTCACTTTCATGTAAGAAAATACGAAACGCCCTTTCCCTGGGAGCAGGAAAGGGCGTCATTGCCATCAAAACCGGCACATCCTTGTGCCATATTGGTATTCGTAACATACATCTAGCTTAGTTGACGAAATTCGATATGTCAATATATGTGACATAAATTCATCGGAATTTTAATAGTTAATAATTATTCGTTTTTTTGTGTGATGTATATTGACATTTATTTGACCTGTTATCTATAATGTGAATCAGCAAAATCATATATTTCACAGACGGAAGACACAATGACGTGTCTGCGTCTTGGGCAACGAGGCCGCAAGTCGTTCTGCAATGGGCGAATTGCGGCCTTTTTATGCCTGCATCTGGAGATCCGCACCAGGTATAGAGAACGTACACATTTGGATAAGGAGCGATAACTATGGAGAAGAAAGGATTTTGGCAAAGCGGGCACAAGCCCTCCCTGTTCGGTGCTTTTTTGTATTTCGATATCAGCTTCATGATATGGGGCATGCTCGGACCGCTTGCGGTAGTCATTGCCGGAGATTATCCGATGGATCCGGTGCAGAAGGCAAATCTGGTGGCACTTCCCGTTCTGGGCGGCTCGATACTTCGGCTCGTACTAGGTTTCCTTGCCGATCGCATCGGCCCGAAGCTAACGGCTCAGATCGGGATGATCGTCACGCTGGTCCCTCTTTTGCTTGGCTGGTTATGGGTAGATTCCCTTGATCAATTATACGTCGTTGCGATTCTTCTCGGCGTCGCGGGAGCTTCTTTCGCCGCAGCACTTCCCCTTGCGGGACAGTGGTATCCCAAAGAACATCAAGGCCTGGCGATGGGAATCGCCGGAGCCGGGAACAGCGGCACCGTTCTGGCGACCCTGTTCGCCAACCGGCTGGCGCAGCATTTCGGAAGCTGGGAGATTGTCTTCGGACTTGCCATCATTCCCATTGTATTGGTCTTCATCTACTTCTCGCTGTTTGCCCGCAACAGTCCGAATCGGCCTGCCCCCAAACGGCTGTCCGAATATGGCAATGTGTTAAAACAGCGCGATGCTTGGGTATTCTGTGCCCTGTACTGCGTGACGTTTGGCGGCTTTGTCGGGCTCGCCAACTATTTAACGATCTTCTTCAACACCCAGTATGGCCTTTCCGCGGTTCAGGCTGCGGACATTACAACGATCTGCGTCATAGCAGGGAGCTTCTTCCGTCCTGTAGGCGGCTTTCTGGCCGATCGTATCGGCGGCTCGCGAATGCTGATGTTTCTCTATGCCGGAGCTGCCATTATGCTGATCGGCGTCTCCTTCTTGCCGCCGCTATGGCTTGTCGTCTCGCTGCTGTTTATCGGCATGATGTGCCTGGGCGCGGGGAATGGTTCCGTATTTCAGCTTGTCCCTCAACGGTTTGCCGGCGAGATCGGCCTGGTTACCGGGATTGTCGGGGCTGCCGGAGGCTTGGGCGGCTACGCGCTTCCGCTGATATTGGGTCGATTGTACCAAGCGACAGGCTCATACACCGCCGGGTTCATCATTCTGAGCTTCATTGCCGCCGCATCGCTGGCCCTTACGATTGTGATGCAGCTGAAATGGCGGCGCAGCTGGCTCCGCGGCGTGCCATCCGGCGCGCAGACCGGATCGGCCGAGGCGTGAGAGAAAGCGAGATCCATGTTAACGCTGCGACCGTTTCACGGCATATTGCCATAGAAACGGTCGATTAGCGGGCACCCAAGCAAAAAAAGCATCTTATCGATGCTTTTTTTGTTTGGGATAACGGCCATGCCATCAGTCAGCTAAATTCACGACGTCATGCTGAACCGAAATTCTGACAAAATAACGATTCGGCCATATCTTGGTTGTCACCACGACATCCTGGTCATCCTTTTCAAAAAAATAGCCGGAGCCCTCTTGCATAACATAATGCCAATCCTCGCGCTGCATCCGCTCCTTAATCATTTCAGCCGGTTGCCTCATCTTCGTAAGATACAGTCCATGGCCGTTCGAAGGATCATCAATCTTTACGACGGATTTGTCGGTGGTATGAAGCGAATACATCAGTTTGATATTATTCCAACCGATCGAATGGATATATAATGCGATATTTATGACGAACATGACAAAGACCAATCCGATGGAACCGAACAAGATCCTTTTCCAGCGTTTATTCACGATCATAACCACCGCCTTTATAGATATGTCTTCAACGTCAAATCGGTACTCATCATCAGGTTCAAGATGAGGCCTCTTGCTTCTTCGCCCCCGATAACAGCTTGCCCTTCCCGCCTCTACCCTCATCAATATGGGATTGTTTTTCCGATAAGGTTAGTTTTAAGACGAGGACCATGGAACAGCCTATCACCCCGCCAGCCGTATTCAGGATTAAATCGTCCACATCAAAGCTTCCCATCGAAAAGAGAATCTGCGAGCACTCCAGCCCAAGGCTTAGCCCGAAGGAAGTCACGAAAGCACCAAGCCATCCCATCCATTTGTTTTTCAGCAATACACTGACGAATATGCCATTGGGTATGAAAATCGCGATATTTCCGAACAGATTGATCACGTCATGCGGGCTCGAGAGTCGTTTCATATTTTGATGAATGGACTTAAACGGCGTAAAATTGGCAAATTGCAATCGATTCTGCATATATTCGGGATTATCCATCGAACGCTGCAGTTGATGCCACAGAAACGAAATGTTCACGTCGCCGAATTTGAACAGAATGATTTTGACCAGCACATATACATACAACGCATACAGCAATAATACCATCCATTTAGGCGTTAGTTTCATTCATTCTCATCCTTGCCGAGCTGCACCGTCACAATCATGCCATCGATGTTGTTGCCGGATATCTCATACTCGCTGCCGGCCGGAACTTCAATTTCCGTTTCTTTCGCCTGGACGGGTACGTACTCGATTTCGTAGGCCTTCCCGTTTACGGTTGCCTTATAGTTTTTTTTCTCCTTGAGAAAATCCAGATACTCTTCGAGCGTAAAATCCAGCTCGTGCATGATCATGCTGTGCGGAAGCCCAACATAACGAAAATGCCACGGCTCATACTGGATCCCTGTGACATCCGTCTTGTTCTGGGGGTATCTCAAAATGAATCCATGCGCCCAAGCATGCTTCTTCAGCCACTCGCCCTCCGGAGATTGATCGATCGCCTTCTGCGTAGATCCGATATCCATGGATAACCCGAGGTTATGTTCGCTGTAGCCTGGTGGCAATGCATAATCGGCACCTTTTTCGCGATATAACACCTCTTGTTCGCTCTCATCCCGGTACCCGCTGCTGATCATGAAGTGATTGACCCCGTCCTCTCCTGCTGCTTGGATCATATCGCCAAAACGCTCCGCCACAGTGCGCGATAAACGGATAGTGTTGTCAAGAACGACGTAACCATTCATTAAGTCTTGATCGTGAAACAAATTCACGATATCCGTCGGTACGGCTGCCGGATCCAGCGGGTGATCCTTGTTGACCAAAACCAGATTCCCCTGCGTTACTTGTTCATCTGTCACTGAGACCGTTTGAGCCGCTTTATTCCCATCGTTATCGTATTCTGATTGAGGATTCGCCTGCGCGTCGGAGCCAGCGTTCATATCCTGTTCCTTATGTGTTCCTTCGTTATCATTCGCGTTTGGCGTCTCCGTTAGTGCGGTCTCGCATCCGACCAACAGGAAGATCACGAGCAATATCAAACCCTTCTTCAATTTCAACAACTCCCTCTATCTTTGTCCCACCATCTTAAAGAATATAGTTTAAGGAAAAGTAGGGAAAAGTTAAAGTTTTTCTTAAGAGATGCGAATCCCTCCCAGGCTTTCGTTCTTTACCCTTTGACAAGGCTGAAGCCCATGGCTTACCTTGGTATTTAGACTAATAAGAATAAAGAAGGTGCCATTATTCTTGCTTAAACTATTTCGTTATTTACGTCCTCACTGGACAGCAGCCCTGCTTGCACCGCTGTTGATGCTGCTGGAGGTCGCCATGGATCTGCTTCAGCCCATGCTGATGGCCAGCATTATCGACCGCGGCGTCATGCAGAACGATACGGCACACATCCTCAGTACAGGGCTGCTCATGCTGGGAGCTGCAGCCATCGGGCTTCTTGGAGGTCTCGGGTGCACGATTTATTCTTCCATTGCTTCACAGCGTTTTGGCGCCGACCTTCGCCGGGATTTGTTCCGCAAAGTTCAGACCCTGTCTTTCCGCAATCTGGACGACATCTCAACCGGGTCGCTCATCACCCGGCTTACGAGCGATATCGTTCAGCTTCAGACGATGGTGCAGATGCTGCTGCGCATCTTCGTACGCTCACCGTTTCTTGCCATAGGAAGCATGATCATGGCGGTGATCATCAGCCCCAAGCTGGCCATCATTCTGGCTATTGCCGTTCCGTTGCTGTTCGTCGTGATGTTTTTCCTGATCCGGGCTACCCTGCCCTTGTTCGCCACCGTTCAGAAGAAACTCGATAAGGTGAATACGGTACTAAAGGAAAATTTCGCCGGAATCCGGGTCTCCAAGGCATTCGTGCGTGCCGGTTACGAGAAGGACCGATTTCATGATGCGAACCACGACTTCACGCAAGTTTCGGTAAAAACCCAGAGGATCGTTGCGCTCAACATGCCCATCCTGACCATGATTCTGAATGTCAGCATCGTGGCCGTCCTGTGGTTCGGCGGAAAGGATGCTATCGGCGGATCCTTTGAGGTCGGTAGCCTGGTAGCCTTTATAAACTATGTCACGCAGGTATTGTTCTCGGTTTCGTCCGTGGCCATGATGCTGGTAAGGATTTCTACGGCCAAGGTCTCCGCTGACCGTATTCAGGAGGTCATGCGTACAGAATCCGAAATTGTGAACAAGGTTCAACCGGCAACCGATGCGTACAAGCAAGGAGAGATCATGTTTGACCGCGTTACCTTTTCCTATAACTCGGAGATGCAGAAGCCCGTACTGCGCGACATCAGTTTCAAGGTTCGACCAGGACAGCATGTAGCCATTATGGGTGCAACAGGTTCGGGTAAAACCTCTCTGGTATCCCTGCTCCCCCGTCTGTACGATGTGACCTCCGGGCAGATACGAATCGACGGAACCGATGTGAGGAGAATGGAGCTGTCCGCTTTGCGCGAACGAATCGGCATCGTCCTGCAAGAATCCATCCTTTTTACAGGCACTATAAGGGACAACATCCGCTACGGGAAACCGGACGCTTCCGATGAAGAAGTAATGGCCTCGGCTAAAGCTGCCCAAGCGCATGATTTCATTACTTCCATGCCGGATGGCTACGATACCGTGCTTGGACAACGCGGCGTGAACCTGTCCGGCGGACAGAAACAGCGGATATCCATTGCGCGGGCATTATTGCTTCAACCCGCCATTCTGATTCTTGATGACAGCACCAGCGCCATCGATACGGGAACGGAGTCGCGGCTTCGGAAAGAGCTGGCCCGTCTGATGAAAGACCGGACCTGCCTTATGATAGCCCAGCGGATCTCATCCGTGATCGACGCCGACCTGATATTGGTGCTGGATGACGGGGAATTGATCGCGAAAGGCACGCACAGCGAGCTGCTTGCTTCCTGTGAAGTATATCAGGACATTTATCGATCGCAATTCGGCAAGGAGGTGACTTCTCATGGCTAAACCGAATCAGGATTCCAAGCATGCCCGTCATACCGACGGTCCGGACCTTAGCATGCGAGGCGGCAACGCCATCCGCGGAATGACAATAGCCAAAGCCAAGCCGAAACATACGATGGATACGATACGCCGGATATGGAGCTATATCCGTCCGTTCAAAGGCGGCATGATGGCTGTTTTCGTATTCACGCTTATAACGACGCTGCTCTCACTGATGGCCCCTTATCTGCTGGGGAATGCCGTGGATCATTACATCATCCCGGGAGACATCAGAGGACTCGTGGGGTTATGTGCGATACTCCTTGCCGTTTATGCAGGCACCGCGCTCACGGCATGGCTTCAGCAGCATGTCATGGTGAAAGTCTCCCAGCTGTCCATTCTGGCCATGCGGCGAGATATCTTTGCAAGGCTTCAGGTCCTGCCGCTCCGCTTCTTCGACAGCAAGACGCACGGCGAATTGATGAGCCGCACGACCAATGATATCGAGAATGTCTCCGGTACGTTGAACCAGAGCGTAACCCAGCTCATCTCAAGCGTTCTGTCCCTGATCGGATCGCTTGCCATCATGCTGTACCTGAACGTGTGGCTTACACTGCTCAGCATGGTGACCATTCCGCTCGTCATGCTGTTCACGAAGACGGTGGCAAGCCGGACAAGGAAGCATTTTTCCAAGCAGCAAAGCTTGCTGGGTGAGCTTAACGGATTCATTGATGAGACCGTTTCGGGCCAAAAGGTCGTGCAGGTCTATCGCCGCGAACGGCATGCCGCTGCCCAGTTTGATGACATGAACAAAAAGCTGACCGACGCCAGCATCCATGCCCAGATCTATTCGGGCACGGTCGGTCCGGTTATGAACGTGCTGAATAACGTCAGTTTTGCCTTGATTGCAGCGGTTGGCGGCTACATGGCTTTCAAGGATTTCACAACCGTCGGGGTCGTCGTTGCGTTTCTGAATTATTCGAAGCAGTTTCAACGGCCTTTGAACGATCTGGCGAACCAGTTCAACCTGGTGCAGTCCGCGGTTGCCGGGGCAGAACGGGTCTTTGAGATTATCGATACGGAGTCCGAATACCAAGGCAATGAACAGACGAAAAAAGCGGACGATATGTATGGCGAGGTACGATTTGACCATGTGTCCTTCAGTTATAAGGAAGGCGTCCCGATTCTGAGGGATGTTTCGCTTACCGCCCGGCCGGGTGAGACCGTTGCCCTCGTCGGCCCGACAGGCGCCGGCAAAACCACCATTATCAATCTTCTCACCCGCTTTTATGAGATTGATGATGGCGTAATCACCATAGATGGCAGCGATATCCGCCAACTGGATAAGGACAGTCTGCGCAGTCAGCTGGGGATCGTGCTTCAGGATGCTTATGTATTCTCGGCATCGATCCGGGAGAACATTCGTTATGGCCGGCTGGATGCCTCGGACCAAGAGATCGAAACCGCCGCCAAGCTTGCCAATGCGCATGACTTCATCATGAAGCTGCCCGACGGCTATGATACGAAGCTCCTGTCGGGCGGCGGCAACCTGAGCCAGGGCCAGCGGCAGCTCTTGACGATCGCTCGCGCCGTGCTTGCCGATCCCGTTATTCTGATTCTCGACGAGGCAACCAGCAGCATCGATACCCGAACCGAGATGCATATTCAAACCGCCATGCGCGCCCTGATGCAAGGCCGGACCAGCTTTGTCATCGCCCATCGTCTAAGCACGATCCGCGAGGCCGACCAGATTCTTGTCATGAATCATGGCGGAATCGCGGAGCGCGGCACACATGCAGAGCTGCTGGCCAAGCGCGGCTTCTACTACGAGTTGTACAACAGCCAATTTAAGCTGACCAGCTAACGGGTATTGAAAGTTTTCTTATGCTGCAACCCGCAAAATCATACGAGGACCGATTCTCTAGAATCGGTCCTGTTTTTTTATCCTTATGCGAAAACATCATCTCATTCTTGTACGACTCGACCGGCATTGCTCACGATCCGCTTCACTGCCCCAACGATCCATTCCATCTCCACGTATTGGTTGCCCGGCGCGTTGTATTCGACGCCCCAATATCCCCGATAGCCCCCGGCAAGCAGGCTGCGCACCTTCTCCTCCGCATCGGGATGAACCGCGGTCTTCGCATCGAAATGCGTATGCACCGTCCACGGGGCAACCATCTCGTCGCCTTCCGCCTCATCCGCCCTCCATCTTCCTAGGTGAAGCAGGAAACCAAATGCCGGATGCCGGACTTCCTCCGCAATCCGCTTCATTTCCCGTGGGAGGAGGGAGGCGCCCATATGGTTTTCCGGGCCTACCGTATAACCGTTATCCCCTGCACGCTCCGCCAATTCCCGATAGCGCTTAACCAGATATTCGAATTGTTCGTCCGGCATCGGCTCCGCTTCTTTATAACCGCCGCCGGTGTCGATCCGCACCGTTTCGGCCCCCAAAATTTCTGCGGCATCCAGATGGGCAAGCGCATTGTCATACAACTTCTCCCGCATTTCAGGGTCGGGATCCCATAGGTGAGCCCCATCAACAGCAAAGTTAACCACGCTCATCTCCTTCTCATCCAGCGCTTCCCTGATTTTACGTATGTAGCTTTCGTCGGCGAGCTTGTATATGGGGCCGCTTCGATCGATGAAAAAACCGTTCCACAAATCAACCGCATCCATTCGGTAGCGATACTTCACCGTCTCCAAATAACCGAACACATCCATTTTGCCGTCGAGAAACGTGTTATAAAAAGAATAGCCGCCAATCGAAATGTTCATCGCATTGCCTCCTCCTATTCCCGGGTTACATACAAACTTACCACATTTTCCATCCATTAATTAGCATAAATTCTCAGTTCCTTCTACATTTCTCCTCACTAGGTTTGAACCAATCGAAGCACGAGATAAGCGGCCGTCCCCCACATAATCACCGCCGATATTCGGTTCAGCGCGGACAGCAGCCTGCCTGACGGATCCATCCTTCCCGCGGCCCTGCCGGCAATTCCGAGTCCCAGAAACCACAACCAGGAGACGGCGATGCATACAACGGTAAAAATCATTTTGTCCGCCCCTTCATATTGAAGCGAGCTCGTGCCGATGACGCCCATCGTGTCCAGAACGGCATGGGGATTTAGCAGCGACACGGACATGGCAAATACGATTTGCTTCTTGGGAGAGAACGAACGAGCGCTTTCCGGGTCCTGACCTGAAGGCTTACTCCTCCACGTCGCCGCTCCCATATAGACCAGGAAGCAGATTCCCAATGTAAATAACGTCAATTTGATCCATTCATATTCCAAAACGATCACGGATACGCCCAACACCGCCAATGAAATCAGCAGCGTATCGCATAACGATGCGGTAATAATGACGGGCAGCGCCCTAATAAACCGGGGTTGGACGACACCTTGATTAAATACGAACACATTCTGCACACCCAAGGGAAGAATTAGGCCAATAGCCAGAATGAATCCATGAAGTATAACGCCTATCATTTGAAAGCAAACCTCCAGTACATATTTTCACCATTGTAATGGAGGTGCTTGACTGCGTCTCCAACCAATTGGTTGGTATTCGACCCAACCAATGATGTAAACTGGGCATAATACTATAGAAACGTTGTCAGAAAGCAGGTTGTCCATGACAGAAGAATGGAAATTGAATAAAGCTTCCGAAGTGCCCCTGCATCAGCAAATTTATGATCACATAAAGAGCCGAATCATGAACGGGGAATGGCCTGTCGGAACCCGACTTCTCCCGCAGAGGGAGCTTGCCGCCAAATTTCAAGTCAACCGCAGCACCATCGTTTATGCCTTGGGTGAGCTTGCGGCTGACGGTTTCATAGAATCCCGGGTGGGACAAGGCACGGTTATTGTGAACAATACTTGGAGCGTATTGGCCGCCACGCCCCCGCCTGATTGGAATCAATACGTGAAATCCGGCTCCTACCAGCCGAACATCCATATGATCCAGCAGATCAACCGTGCGGAAACCGATCCCGAAGTGATCCGACTCGGTACTGGCGAGCTTTCGCCTGAGCTCCTCCCGACCGCCCAAATGCGGGAGACGTTTAACGGCAGCATGTCCAGCCGTTTCACTTTGGGATATTCGGAACCGAAAGGCAGCCTATACTTAAGGGAAATCATCAGCGATTATTTGAATAAGAAGGGGATATCCGCCTCTCCTTCTTCCATTCTTATCGTCTCCGGCGGGCTGCAGGGCTTGCAGCTTATTTCCCTGGGGCTGCTGCATCACGGTTCCGCCATCCTGGTGGAGAATCCCACTTACCTGAACTCGATTCATGTATTCCAGTCGGCTGGTATGCATTTGCACGGCATCCCGATGGATGCCAAAGGGATCAGAACGGAATCTATCGGAAGGCTCAAGCGTCAGCACAGAGCCGCCCTGCTCTACACGATCCCTGCCTTTCATAACCCTACCGGCACGATGATGTCTTCCGACAGACGGACGGAGCTGTTGCAAATCTGTGCCCAAGAAAGATTGCCCGTCATCGAGGATGATGTGTATGGCGATTTATGGTTGGATACTCCCTCTCCGCCCCCTTTGAAAGCTTCGGATAAACAAGGACTCGTGCTCTATATGGGCAGCATGTCCAAAACCCTCGGGCCCGGTCTGCGCATCGGATGGGTCGTCGGGCCGGAGCCTGTCATCGATCGGCTGTCCGACATTAAAATGCAGACCGATTACGGGTCCAGCTCGCTGTCCCAGCATGCTGTCGCGGAGTGGCTCTCGAGCGGATCCTATGAGAAGCATCTCGTTCAGACCCGGGCAGAGCTGATGAAACGCAGAGACTTTACGCTGTCGTTGCTGGAACGATATTTTCGAGATATTGCCCACTGGAATAAACCCCAAGGCGGATTTTATGTTTGGCTCCGCATCGCAAAGCCGATCTCCATTCGTACGTTATTCGAGCAGGCGTTGAAGGAAGGCCTGCTGCTCAATCCCGGAAATATTTATGACCGTAACGACCAGCAGCATCTGCGGTTATCTTTTGCCTACGCCTCCTACGATCAACTGGAGAAGGGACTTATTCGGCTTGCGGAGCTTATTCGCCTCCATGTGTTGTAAACAGCAAAAGCAAAGGGCTATTCCGAGGAATGCCGTACCCCCTCTGGATTAGCCCTTTCTTTATTCAGCGCGCCGTCATGTTATCGTTTATGCTTGCTTGCAGCCTACACATGACGCGCCGTTCCATCAGATTGATCCCAATGCCCATGCACAATACCCCGATGAGCAGCAATTAACCATGCTGAGAAGTCCGTCGAGCAAACTTTGCAGAACACTCACTTTCATCGAGTTCTCTCAGCTTTCATCGCAAATATCCTACGGGTTCGTTGCATCCGTACTCGCGGGTCCCAAGGAGATTACCGAAAATACCGACGTTGCGAGCAGTGTGACAAATAGCATTGCAGGCCTGGCGCGGAACAACGGCGCCAAAAAGAAGCCCGTGAAAAAAATGGCGCTGCTTCCCAATGGCCAAGGCAATGGATCCGGGTCAACATGCTGCAGCACAGGGACGAAGGCGCAAAGCCAGCTCAAAACAAGAAATAAAAACCATATCCAGAACGACCGCACCGGCTCCCCTCTCTTTCCTGTCAAGCGTTTCACAATTCCCAGCAAAATATCACGTTCCAATTTTTAGTTATATCATATCACAAGCGTCTTCGAGCCTTTTGGTTAAATAAGTAAACTGGAAATAAAAATCGAGTTCGATTTTATTGTGAAAAATTACACTTTCACGTCTAAACCCTTATCAGTACTGGGATTTATTCGGCAGGTTAAGGAGGTGAAACCAGTGAAAAACAGGCCCGGAATTGTGACGAAACTGGTAACTCTCGTGAATGTTTGAACAAAGTATGAACTGCCTCAAAACCGCGCCACTACAATGATCTCGCTCACAACCCTCCCCTTTTGTAACAAATTGAACACATAAAATTACATACATTGACACGAATATGGATTTATCTGTTATTTATACAAGTTTATGTGTTTTGCAAAGCCGACCGGAACTTTCTACTATAGATGTGTCAGTAACATTGAATCGAACGAACGTTTCAAGGAAAGGGGTACATCATGAACAAAAGAGGGCCGTTATTTGCATTGTTTATATGCTTTACCTTGCTCTTATCGGGCTGCAGCTCGCTCACGGTATTAGATCCGAAAGGACCGGCTGCCAGAACCCTATCCGATACAATCATATTCTCCATTCTCATGATGGTCGGAATCCTAGCGGTAGTTTACGCGCTCTATATCTACATGCTCACGAAATATCGAGCCAAGAAATCCAACGAAGGTTATGAACCGCCACATGAAGAGGGCAACAAATGGCTGGAGATTCTGTGGACTGCCATTCCGATCCTGATCGTTGCCGTGCTCTCGGTCGTAACCGTCAAAACGACGGTGGCCGTCGAGAACGTGCCTGAAGGCTACGAGAACCAAGAGCCTCTGGTCATTTATGCTTCCTCTTCGAACTGGAAATGGCATTTCAGCTATCCGGAAGAAGGAATCGAAACCGTCAATTACGTTAACATTCCGACCAATCGTCCGATCGAGTTCCGACTGTATTCGTTCGGTCCGATCACAAGCTTCTGGATCCCTCAGCTTCACGGACAGAAGTACGCGATGAGCGACATGATCACCAAGCTGAACATGGTTGCCGACGTACCGGGTTCGATGATGGGCCGTAACGCGAACTTCAACGGCGAAGGTTTTGCCCATATGGAGTTCGAAGCTCTTGCCATGACCTCTGCCGAGTATGATGAGTGGGTTCAGGATGTAAAGGATACGGCGCCTGAACTGAAGGAAGATGAGTTCAAGAAGCTTCTGGAGACCGCGCATGTCGGACGAATGACCTTCTCTAACACGCATCTGGAATTCAGCCCGCCGCCATCCGAAGACCATCATCATGGCGGTGACGTCAACGGCAATGAGGAGCATCAGGACCATAAAGACGTCCACCCGGATCCTGCAACAACGGAAGAAACGGAATTTGACAGCGAAACGAACGTGGATCCAAACGAACCGCTGCCGAACTTCCCGGCTGAAGAAAGCCCAAATCATCAACATGATGGACATTAAATCGGTGAGTGAAACGTTGTTCACCCGATCTACTTCATACATCCAGAAAGGAGCTAGGCCTTTATGAAATGGGACGAATTTTTCGTTACCGGTGATCCGTTAATTTACGGCGCCATGGTGAGTATCGTGCTCGTCTCGCTCGCAATCCTCTTCGGCTTGACCTATTACAAGAAGTGGGGATATATGTGGCGGGAATGGCTGACGACCGTGGATCACAAAAGAATTGGCGTCATGTACATCATCTGTGCATTGATCATGCTGTTCCGCGGGGGCGTCGACGCGATCATGATGCGTGCGCAGACCGCCGCACCGGAGATGAAGTTTCTGACCGGTCAGCATTATAATGAAGTATTCACGACTCACGGGGTCATCATGATCCTCTTTATGGCCATGCCGTTTATTTTCGGTCTGATGAACGTCATCGTTCCGCTCCAGATCGGTGCCCGTGACGTTGCATTCCCTAAACTGAACGCAATCAGCTTCTGGCTGTTCTTCGCCGGAGCGATGCTGTTCAACATTTCCTTCGTTATAGGAGGATCGCCTGATGCCGGCTGGTCCGCTTACTTCCCGCTGGCCAGTATCGAATTCAGTCCGACGGTCGGCAACAACTACTACTCTCTGTCGCTTCAGATTTCAGGGATTGGTACTTTGCTGACAGGCCTTAACTTTATCGTAACCATCCTGAAAATGCGCGCGCCGGGTATGACCCTGATGCGCATGCCAATGTTTACGTGGTCGGTATTGATCACTTGCGTCATCATTATCTTTGCTTTCCCTGTGCTTACGATTGCGCTTCTGCTTATGATGTTCGACCGCATCTTCGGCTCGCAATTCTTCACGATGGCCAACGGGGGTATGGATATGCTCTGGGCCAACCTGTTCTGGGTATGGGGTCACCCTGAGGTATATATCGTTATTCTGCCGGCATTCGGTATTTTCAGCGAGATCATCTCAGCGTTCTCCAAAAAGAACCTGTACGGTTACAGCTCCATGGTATTGAGTATGGCGATTATTTCCGGATTGTCCTTCCTGGTATGGGCCCACCATTTCTACACGATGGGTCAAGGGGCCATGGTCAACGGTTTCTTCTCCATCACGACGATGGCGATTGCCGTACCGACCGGGATCAAAATATTCAACTGGCTCTTTACGCTTCGCAAGGGCCGAATCAGCTTTACGACGCCGATGCTCTACTCGCTTGCCTTTATTCCGATCTTTACGATCGGCGGCGTAACCGGCGTCATGCTGGCGATGGCCAGTGCCGACTATCAGTATCACAATACGATGTTCCTGGTGGCCCACTTCCACTATGTGCTAATTCCAGGCGCCGTATTCGCCGTCATTGCCGGTTTCCACTACTGGTTCCCTAAAGTGTTCGGCTTCCGTCTGAACGAAAAGCTTGGCAAAATCGCATTCTGGTTCATTGCCATCTCATTTAACGTTACGTTCTTCCCAATGTTCTTCCTGGGACTTATGGGGATGACCCGCCGTACGTACACGTATTCGGCCGAGACCGGCTTTGGTCCGCTGAATATGCTGTCGATGGTCGGCGCTGTCGGACTGGCGATCGGATTCATCCTTCTGGTGTACAACATTTACTGGAGTACACGTTACGAGCCGCGCGACAAAACGGGAGATCCATGGGATGCACGATCACTGGAATGGTCGACGCCAAGTCCGGTTCCTGTTTACAACTTTGCGGTAACGCCGAAAGTCAAAGGCCGTGACGCCTTCTGGTTCTCCAAGAAAAACAACGAGCCGCTTTCGGACGAGAAAATCACGAAGATTCACATGCCAAGCAACACCGGAAAACCGTTTATACTGGGCATCGCCTTCTTCTTCCTGGGCTTCTTCCTGGTATTCAGCTGGTGGATTCCATCCATCGTTGCCGGTATCGCGGTATTGATTATTATGGCTACCATGTCCTTCGACCGTGATCACGGGTATTACATTCCGGTTGAAGAGATTGTTCAAACCGAACAGAAACTGCGGGGTGATACGGTATGAAAATAGATGCCACTCAGCCGCTGGAATATGGAACAGAGGAAAACCGCAATCGTATATTCGGCTTCTGGCTGTTCCTCGGAGCTGAAATTGCGCTCTTTGCTACCTTGTTTACCGTCTACTTCGTTCTCGTGAACCGCTTTGCCAGCGGTCCGAGCGGAGCGGAAATCTTTGAAATTACGCCGGTCCTGCTTGAGACGTTCCTGCTCTTAACGAGCAGCTTCACCATCGGTTTGGCTGTTCATGCGATGCGTCTGGGCCTGAAAAAGCAGATGATGATCTTCATGGTCATCACCCTGCTGCTGGGTGCGGGATTCCTCGGGATCGAGATCTTTGAATTCTTCACCTATGTTCATGAAGGAGTAACGCTCTCAACCAGCGCCTTCTCCTCCAGCTTGTTCACATTGCTTGGCACGCACGGAGCTCACGTAACCTTCGGTCTCCTGTGGGGAACCGCCATTCTGATTCAACTTAAAAAGCATGGACTGGATCATTCCACAGCCAACAAGTCCTTTATCTTCTCGCTCTACTGGCACTTCCTGGACGTTGTGTGGATCTTCATTTTCAGCTTCGTGTATCTGAAAGGACTGATGTGACATGTTAAAACAGCTGTTTCCAATTAAGCATGTAGCGGGTTATATATCGTCCCTCGTCCTTTCAGCTGTCGCGCTCGTCGTTCTGCTGGATATGCCGGCAGCTTCGAAAGTGGCCGTTCTGCTGGTCACCGCGATCCTGCAGGCAGCCGTTCAGCTTATGCTGTTCATGCACGTCGGCGAAAGCGAAGACAAAAAGTCCGTCTATATCAACATTGCGTTCGCCCTGTTCGTAGGGCTGGTTACCATCTTCGGAACGCTGTTCATCTTCATATGGGGCTGGTACGCTTAAGTCTCGCGAAAATCTGGGGTGAACGTGTACCGTCGATCATCGTTCGTTATCACGAACGTATGACCAATATCAAAGAGGGCGTCCCAAAAGATCCTGGATCTCGAGGGATACCCTCTTTTTTCTATTGAAGGTGCTGCAAGCGAATCATTCCCCTATCGTACTTCAAACATGCAAAAGAACCGTTTCTCGGAACTAGGGACGTGCGGCCCGCCAATTACGAGGAACGGTTTCTTTTTGCATTCCATATGCAGCTTCATCTGCCAATGCTATTTGCGGCTCCATCAATCATGTCCTGCAGGCGTATCCAGAATTTCATCAATCTCACTCTGGAGCTTGGTGGTCAGGGTCTGTTCATCTCCGATGATCCAGGCATGATTATAGGGAGTATCCACTTTGGTGGCGTCACTCTGTTGCCTGATCGAGTCAACATACTTCGTAATCGAGCGTGGCACTCCGTCGCGCTCCGTAAACAATAGAGGGGCGTGTTTACCCATATGGGACAATGGAGCGGCCGCAATGGACAATGCCGGCGAGTCCGGCCTCGAGAAGGAGAAACTGTATCCCGGCGATTGTACTCCCCAGCCAAAACCCGTCCCGGGATCATGATACTGGGCAAAATGAATGGCATTCTCATACGGATCGTCTCCGGCTATGCGCGTTACCTTCCCATATTGCCGCAGCTCGTCTTCAACGGCCTGGGACACCACCTTTTCAGGTCCGATGACGTAGATATTGGCCTTCCCGTTACGCTGCCTTAGGGCCTGCGCCGTCTCTTCGGGCACGTCCTTCTCGCTGACATACAGCATCGTTTCCGGCATATGGGCAATCCAGCTTACCGCGGGCAGCGTATAGTCGGGCCGTTCCATCGATCCGACAATAACCGAGGTCGGTACTGAACCGTTTACCCTGGAAGCATAGGCATCAATTGCTGCTGCAGCTTCCGCGGCTTCCCCGGCAGGAATGTGATCGGCCTTGTATTCAAGTCCGTTCAGCTCTTTCATCACCTGATCCGAGATCGGGCCGACGGTAATGATCTCAATCCCCTTGTTGTGCTCCGCCCCCCTCGGCTTCAGCCGTCTCAGCTCTTCCAAGGTTTCCTTCGGGATCCCCCCTTCTTCAACGAAGAGTAAAGGCCCCTCGCTAAGCTGCGTCAGATCGACGCTGACAGCCGCGATCGACCAGTGAGCCGAATCCACGAGGATCACGGTCTGCGGACGGCTGTGCACGTTCGTGGACTGCCACAGCGTCTTGGAAGTCAGTACGGCCGCACTTACTGGATCGGATGTATTCAACCGAATCGTGTTTTTCGTGGCGGACCAAGGTACGGGAACATCCTTCAGCAGTTCTTTGCTGTGAACCGCCGAGGGAATGGAGGGCTCGGAATGGCTCTGCGTTTGACTCCAAGCGAGGATACCTGCCGTCAGCAGGGCAAGGGCCCAGCCGGCGATCATTTTTTTCACCGAATATTCCTCCTGTCTTCACAATACAGCGCATCGTGCGAGATCATTCTTCCTGCTGATCGGTCTACAGATCTTCCATTAATTTCTCCTCATCCATATCCGGCGGCAAGCCTGGACGCTCATGGGTACGGTTTCGGATCCATTGTTCCTTCAGCATCTTCACAAATACGTCATCCCGGGACAACCAGACCCCGTACTGGCGCTTCATATGCCGCTCTGCTTCCTCGAACGACCTGAACCGGAATGGGAGAGGTTCTCCGTTCCACTCGATCACCCATTCCCCGGCATGGGCGTAAACAAACAGCAAATCCTCGCCCCAGCTTTCGTACAGCACGCCGGACTCGCTTCCTTTGATATTGAACTGATTGCGCGAAGCATCGAACCGGATCGGTTCCAGCTCAAACGAGTCCGCCGCAAACAATTGATACACATCCTCTGTTATGGTGCACCCCGCAGCCTTGGCATGGCCGCCACCGCCATACCGCATCGCCACTTCGGACACGTCCACATGATCATGAATGGTTCGAAGGCTCATTTTTCTTCCGCCCATATTCAGTATCGCGATGTAGTCAAGATGGGGATAGCTCGTTCCCAGCTCGCTGGCAAGCTCGGAATGATAGGATTCGGCGTAAACGATGCCGACGCAATGCTCCTCGACGAAGGTTTGAATGAGTTCCCGCTGCTTGCGGCGAATGTAACGCTCGATTTTATTCTCTTCCATGTCCAGGATTTTCTGTTCAAATTCATCAAAGAAGAAGCCCTCGTGCGATTCCCGGAGGCGCTCAGACATCTTGCTCTCGAATTCGTCCAGGGACAACATGTAGAACAAGTCATTCAAGCGCTTAGCCTCGATCTTGCCGCTCTCTTCCCATTCCCATGTATCATAGAGACGCACCAGCTCAACGAATTCGTCCAGCGCTTCGGTTCTGCCGAGATGTCCATGCTCGATTAAATATTCATAGAACAGCGAGGTTGCCGATGCCAAGCGGCCGTCCCGATGCGTTACATCCACTTGTCCCCAGCTGTGTTCATTGAGGTGGAGGGCGGTTTTATGGTGATCGATAAGCTGCACCTGTCCCCCCTCTTCGACAAACACGTTCAATTCCTTCTCGATGTCAGGAGAGACCGACAAATCCGTAATGAACAGCATATCGTATGGATTCTCCTGAACGGAGGTCCGGTTCAAATACCTTTCGACTTGTTGATTTAATCCGTGAATGGAGTTGTAACGGACATCGATTCCTTCACCGAAGGCGCATTTGGCGATGATGCCGCAGCCGACGCCATCCAAATCGTTATGGCTGTACAGATGATACATGGTTGACTTCCTCCCAGCAGAAGGTGGAATGATTAGTTGTTCTTGCCTTTCATCCCTTTACGGTTCCCTAAATTCCGTCGTTTTAACCCCTGTCAGCCCCTTAGAATCGACAAGGAAACTAAAAAAGAAGAAGCGGCTGCTGCAGCCGCTTCTTCTGGAATATAGAGAATGATTATGCCTGTTGAATCGGTCTCGGCCCTTTGGATGCCATGACCTCGTACATGCCGTGGCTGGAGCTGATGACATGCTCAGGCTGCGGCTTTCCGCGGTTGTCGCGGTGTCCTTGGATGTGCGCGGGACTGGTTTCCCAGCGTTTCCACGCTTCTTTCGACTCCCAGCGTATCATCACGATAACTTCTTCCGTTTCGTCGGTACGTTTCGCATTCTTCACAAGAACGTTCAGATCGATAAATCCTTCAATTTCTTCAATGGGTCCCGGCTTGCTGAAACGTTCCACGACCAGGTTGGAGGTGCCTGCTTTAACAATAATCGTTTTAGTCTCGATCAACATATCCATAAACACTCCCTTAGCGAAAATCTGCCTAATTAAACGAACTATATACCATTCTAAATGATAACGATTATCATTGTCAAACCATTAAAGCGTTCAACTTTTGCAAAAAAAAATCTGACCAGCATGAACCTGCTGATCAGATCGGGATCAATTCATCGATGCGCGCTGCACGGAATTGCACGCCGTGCAATCTTCCTGCAAATAAAAAAGCGAAGTAAAGCCGGCCTTCTTCAGCTTGCGCGCAGCCAGGATTCCATCCGAGCGCTTGGGCGTTACGATAACTACGGAATCATCGGGCTTGAGCTCCTTCTCCCACACATACGGCAACCTTCCAAGCGAGATGTTTATGGTCTCTTTCCTCGGACATTCCATGAATTCGGACACATCGCGTACATCAAGCACTTTCAGATTCGGGCATTCCTTCTGTGCCAGACGAAGATCACTGCACTTCATGAAGCGCAAACCTGTTATAGGTACATACCTCCGGTAGTAGAGACCGGATATAAAGATTATCAGTGCGGCAGATGCAATCAGCACGAAGCATTCCCCCATCAATATCATGTGTTTCAGCATGATGCATGGCGGTAAGATCACGGGCTTAAAAAAACGCCAATCCTACCCCTACGGGTATATAGTATGTGCTCCGCACCTAATTGTCAATACATCATGACAGCGCGTTTTCTTCAATTTCAAACCCAAGGTCTTCAATCAATCCCCAGTCGGCCGTATGGGCCTGGCCTTCTGTCGTTAAATAATCGCCGATGAATATGGAGTTCGCCGCGTACAGGCCAAGGGGTTGAAGGGATCGCAGGTTCACTTCCCGCCCCCCTGCAATCCGTATCTCCTTCGTCGGGTTAACAAACCGCATCATGGCAAGAATCTTCAAACACATAATCGGTGTCAATTCCCTGCGTCCTTCCAGAGGGGTTCCCTCGATCGGATTCAGAAAATTGCATGGAATCGAATCCGCTCCAAGCGATTTCAGAGCAAACGCAATCTCCACCCGTTCTTCTATGCTCTCCCCCATTCCGAAAATCGCTCCGGAGCAAGGGGACATTCCGGAAGAGCTTGCCTGCTTCACCGTGTCAAGCCGGTCATCGTATGTATGCGTAGTCGTAATATGCCCGTAATTATCTTTGGAAGTATTCAGATTATGGTTGTATCGATGGACCCCGGCATCGGCGAGCTTGCGCGCATGTTCCTCGTTCAAGAAGCCCAGGCAACAGCACACCTTCAGATCGGTCGTCCGGGTAATCTCCTTCACCGCTTCGGCTACATGATCAATCTCCCGATTGGAAGGGCGGCGTCCGGATGCCACGATGCAATAAGTTCCCGCTTTACGGCGAATCGACTCGCGCGCGCCTTCCAGAATTTTGTCCTTGGTCAGCCATGCGTATTTTTCGATGGGCGCTTCCGACACGATGGACTGGGAGCAATATCCGCAATCCTCAGGACAGAGGCCGGATTTCGCGTTCACGATCATGTTCAGCTTAACCTTGTTTCCATAATACTCGCGACGGATGTGGTAGGCGGCCTGCATAATGTTCAGAAGTTCCCCGTCCTCGCTGTTCAGAACCGCCAAGGCTTCGGCCGGGGTCACTTCATGTCCTTTCACGACCCGATCCGCCAGCGTCAACCAATCGTAATGGGTTTGTGTTGTCATATTCAAAATCTCCCTCTCCATTCTGATTGTCAACCATTTTTAATAATGAATAGGTTAACAATAAGGATAATAATAGCACAGGCCACGAAAGTGAGGCAATCCTTCACTGAAGCCTCCGTATAAAAATAGGGACTGCTTCATCAAAGCCAGTTTCCGGCTTAATGAAACAATCCCTTTCCTATTTTAACGAATTGTTGGCTTTACGGTGCCCGCTTGGGCAGCATTTTCACGTACTCATCGGACATTTTCATCAGCTGCAATATATAGTCGTAATCGCTGCGGTATTTTTCGAAATCCGTTACGGGCTCAAGCGTCTTCAAGGATACTGCGGTACCGTCCTCAAACCCGTCTCCCGGCACGAACAGAATGTCGTTGTTAAAGAATGATCCCGTCGGCAAATAATACCTCATTCCTATAACGTTGCGGTCCACGTTCAGCAGGTCATGCCCAAACGCGTTAAACCCCTCCTCATCGAGCGAGACGCCCAGAAGGTTTGCGACGGTAGGCAGAATATCCACCTGTCCCCCTACCTGCTCAACCACCTTCCCTTCCTTCATGCCGGGAACATGAATGATGAGCGGAATGTTAAATCGACTGACGCGCTCATGGTAAGGAATGCCCAGCGTTGACGAGATCATCTCCGCATCCGCTTCTGCCGGATTGATGCCGAAATGGTCTCCATATACGACCAGTACCGTTTCATCCCACAGCCCGTTCTGCTTCAGGCGGTCTACCAGCGTTCCCAGCGCATAATCGGAATAGTTCACCGACTTCAGATAGTTTCCCAAATGGGTCCCTTCCAGCTCGGCAGGCAAGGTGATCTTCGCGAATTCATCCTTTACATGGTATGGAGAATGATTGGAGACCGTGATGTAGTGGGCATAGGTAGGTTTATTCTGCTGTTGGTTCTCCAGCAGCTTGTCTACGCCGACTCGGAACAACTCTTCATCGGAAGGACCGAATTCATTGAAGTTATCATTCGTAAAATACGGCTTGTCGTAATAATGCTGAAAATCAAGCGCCGGGTACATCTTGCTGCGATCCCAGAACTTCACGTCATTCACGTGGAATGTGCCGGTCGCATAGCCATGCTTGTTCAAGAGACGCGGAAGGCCCGGCAGCTCTTTATTTCCGAAACCGGTGGACATGGCAACCGTTCCTGTCGGATAGATCGAGGTATTCACCGCAAATTCGGCATCCGATGTATTGCCTTGGCCGATCTGTTGGAAGACGTGGGGGAAATACAGGCCGCCATCCGCAAGCTCGTTCATCACCGGTGTCAGTTCCTGGCCGTTCAGGGATTGACCCACCGGAAAGTTCTGCAAGGACTCCATCTGGACGATGATCAGATTTTTGCCTTTTGCAGCGCCGAAATAGTCCGGCTTATCCTTTGCTTCCTTGACGTAAGGATACGTCGCGAGCAGCTGCTGGGACCGCAGGATGGTGTCCTGCAGACTTCCCTCAGCCAGCGCACGTTTCTCCTGCGAGTTACGCACGACAGCAGACACCTGGTAGTTCATGAACCCCATTTGCTCCGCCCGCACGATTTCATTCTCGATTCCCCATTCTTTGCGAATGATCAGTCCGGACAGAACAACCGCTACGATAAGAACAACGGTCATGGAAGTACGCCACATCAGACCAGGCCTGCGTGAGTAGGTTACGGAATATCCGGAACGAGCTCCACCGAAATGCAAGCCCCTTTGGGAGCGTGAACGTATTTTCCGGACCGCCCATATGACCAGCAGGAGCAGCAGGTCCAGGAAGAATAGAAAATGCTCCGGCTCTAGCAAAGCCGTAATGCTGGCCCGTACCTGATTTACTTGACCGATACCCGCAAGCGCGGTATACGTCGGTATGGACCCAAAATGAACGTTATAAACAGCCGATGCAAACATGATGAAAGATAAGACGACATTTAGAATCACATAGACCGTCTTTTTCCCTCTGACCGGCAGCAGCAGTTCCAGAAAGCTAATCAGGGCGAGGAGCGACAGTGCATCGGTAAGCACCTTCCCCCATGCAATCCCATTAAACAGAAACACTCTTAGAAGGATCAGCTTGACTAAGAGCGTCAAAAAAACGAGTACACATAATTTCAACCTTTGTTCAAGGTAGCGTTCCATTTCCCATTCCCTCTTTTGTAAAAGTAATGTTAATTTGCAGCTTCCATTATAACAGGAATGTAAACACCGATCTAATCCGCCCATTCCTTCGCTCCCCCGTCAAGTGTCCAATGCATGATCCATCCGTACCACGTAGGATAATGCATCCCAATCAAAGGCTGGAGGGTTTATGCATGAAGATGGTTGTAACCGGCGGAGCGGGCTTCATCGGCTCCCACCTGGTGAACGGACTCGTTAATCAAGGCTATGAAGTCCATGTAATTGATAACCTGACAACCGGAGAACCAGGTCGCCTTCACAGTGAGGCGATTTTACATGTAGCTGACGTAAACAGTCAGCAGACAACGGCATACATCTCGGTGCTGAAGCCCGATGTCGTATTTCATTTAGCAGCACAGGCCGATGTGCAGCGATCGATCCAGGAACCTCGGCTTGATGCGGATGCCAATGTCATGGGCACCCTAAACATACTGGACGCTTGCCGTAAGGCTGGCGTTCGTAAGATCGTGTTTGCTTCGACAGCCGGTGTGTATGGAGACCTCGAGAGATCTCAGCTAACGGAAGACGATCCGGTTAACCCGGTCTCCTTCTATGCGCTATCGAAAGTAGCAGGCGAACAATATATCCGTCTTTATCACCGCTTCTTCGGCCTGCAATACACCATTCTTCGTTATGGAAACGTCTACGGACCGGGTCAGACCGCAAAGGGAGAAGGCGGCGTCGTGGCGGTCTTCGGCGAACGCCTGTATCAAGGCGCGCCGCTCCCAATATACGGCGATGGTCTGCAGACCCGGGATTTCATTTATGTCAAAGATGTGGTTGACGCCAACCTTGCCTCCATCCTTCATGGTGATCAGAGTGTGCTTCATGTTAGCACCGGCACCGACCATTCCGTCAATACGATCGTCGATCTCATCAGCCGGCTGCACCCAGACCGCATCGATGTCGATTATCTGCCCGCGAAGATCGGCGATATTCGGCACAGCTGCCTGAATAATGAAAAGACCCGGGAGCGGCTGAGGTGGAGTCCGTTGTTCAGCTTGGAAAAAGGCATGAAAGAAACCTACCGTCACTGGCTTGGCACACTAGTTTCCCAAAGCGACCCTGGCAAATGAACATAAAACAGCCGCATTCCTCGTCATTCCAAGGAATACGGCTGTTTGCAAGCGTTCCGGTTAGGGCTACGATAAACATCTCATGCATAACGCTTCGTTTGGTCAGATCAGCAAGCGGAGCCCCACCAAGGTTAGGATCCCGACAATGACGGTGGCAAACAGGCTTTTCGTAAGAAATGCGGTCAGAAAAGCAGGGACAGCCGCTATCAGTTCCAGTGTATGGCCCCCCGGATCCACGCGTCCGTCACTAACGAGCAGCTCCTGCGCTAATAGCGCCGCCATGACCGCGATCGGCACATGATCCAGCCAACGGATCATCAATTCCGGAATGCGGAGCTTGCTCAGAATCATGAGCGGCAGAACCCTTGGAATCAGGGTGACGACAGCGCATCCGATAATCAGTATGGCGATATGCCATCTTATTTCCATCGTTCGATCACCATCCCTGCTGTAGCCGCAACCATAATCGCAGCGATGACCGCTGCGCTTCCCGGCATGATCGTACTGATCGCGATTACCGAAACGGCGGCGACCATAATCACCATGAAGTCCAGTTTATACTTCTTTCGGCTGATCCATTGCAGGGCCAGCAATCCGATAAACATGCCAGGCAATGCAAAATCAAGGCCAAACTTCTCCGGCTCCGGTATCCACGCTCCGACAAGACCTCCCGCAACGTTCGCTGCACACCAGAACAGATACGCCGTAATATTCAGTCCCACCATCCACCGATAACCCAGCCTCTTCTGCTCGGCCGCCTTGGCTGCCGCCACACCAAACGTTTCGTCGGTTAGCAGGGAACCGATGAAGAAGCTTTTTCCCGAGGACAACCCTTTAAAATACGGTGCAATCGCCGCGCTTAACAGCAGATGCCTGGCATTTACGAAAAATATCGTGACAATAATGGATAAGACCGGGCTTGCGGCGGCTACCATCCCCGCGGCTATGAACTGTCCGGAGCCCGCATAGAGCAGCAGCGAAAGGAGCGCGATCTCGAGCAGGCTGAAACCTGCGGTACGCTCGACGACGCCTGCCGCAAAACCGATGCTCAGGTATCCCAGCAGTGTTGGTATGCAATCCTTGAATCCTTGAAGATAGGAATTGGCCTGGTTTCCCTCGATATCGGCGGGAAGCCGTTCTGACTTGGTGCTCATCTGTGTTCGATTCCTCTCTCCCTCTACAATTCTATTTTTCATTACTATGAATACTTCTTGCTGGCTTGTCAACGCCAGGGATCGTTTTTTTTCCATACAAATAAAAAAGCGTTCCGGACGTGCTGCTCATCTTCCGAAACGCTCCTCGTTTTAATTGGATTGGCGTGGTCTAAGGCTTCAGGATGACTTTGATACAGCCATCCTTCCTCTCATTGAAAATATCATAGCCAAGGGCAGCCTTCTCCATCGGAAACCGGTGGGTAATAATATCCGAAGGATGCACCGCCCCCTCTTTCAACATTTGATACAGGCGGGGCATGTAATGAATGACCGGGGCAAGACCCATTTTTAACGTAATATTGCGTTCAAACAGCTCGCCTAGCGGAAATGCATTGTAGATAAGCCCATATACGCCCGTGAGCTGGATGGTCCCGTATTTGCGCACCATTCTCACAGCCATGCGAAAAGCCCCCAAGGAGCCTCCCTGAAGCTTCAGCATGCTGCCCAGCATCTCGATGCCAGTCCGTTTGGCATCCAGGCCCACGCAATCGATGACCACGTCGGCGCCGCCCTTGGTTATCTCAAGGATATAGTTCACGATCTCGGGTATCTTCTCGAAGTTGTAGGTTTCCACATGATTGGTGCGGCTGGCATGCGCCAGCCTGTAGTCCACATGGTCGATGGCGATGACCCGCTTCGCTCCTTTCAGCCATGCAAACTTCTGCGTTAACAATCCTATCGGGCCGCATCCGAGGACAATGACGACATCGCCGGGCTTAACTCCTCCGTTCTCCACGCTCCACATGGCGGTTGGCAGCGCATCGGACAGCATGAGCAGCTTCTCATCCTCCATTTCGGCATCCTCCGGGATGACAAAGGGCATGAAATTACCGTAAGGTACCCGCAGCAGTTCCGCCTGCGCGCCTTGAAAGCCGCCGTACGCGTCGCTGTATCCAAAAAAACCGCCGGTATCCTTGGCTTCGTTAGCATAATCGCATTGGCTTTCCATTTGATTCTGGCAGAATATGCATTTGCCGCAAGACACGATAAAAGGAATGATCACCCGATCCCCCACGTTGACCTTGCTTACTTCCGGCCCTGCATCCACGACGACCCCCATCGGCTCATGGCCGATAATGTAATCATCGTTAAGATGCTTCAGCTCGCCGTTATATAAATGCAAGTCAGATCCGCAGATGGCCGTGGTGGTGACTCGAATCAAGATATCGTCGCTGTGCCGAAGAACGGCGTCTTTCATTTCCTTCACTTTGATCCGATGTCTGCCTTGATAAGTGACTGCTTTCACGCGCGCCCCCGTTCTAAGCCTTTATTCCATAATTGTAATATTTTGTCTTTTTAATGTTCAGTGTGCGCTAATTTTGCGGGAACTAGTCTATCCAGGCAAAATAATGCGGGATCAGCCCAGCGCTTCAGGCTGGACGTCCACCGGCTGCTTTTTGGTTCTGCCGACCTTCAAGAACAATACCAGCCCTAACAGCACCAGCGCTCCGCCTGCGGCTTGCAGCGAATTCATCGACTCATTCAGCAGGAGAAAAGCCAGCAGACTCGCTCCAACCGGCTCTCCGAGAACGCTCATCGACACGGTGGAGGCAGTCGCATACTTCATCAGCCAATTGAATAGCAGATGACCGAATACCGTGGGCACGACGGCCAACAAGGCGAATATCCCCCACTCGCGAGCGGAATACCCGGTCAGAGGAATCTGCATGCCCACGTTATATACCGCCAATACGGCAGCAGCTACCGCAAAAACCAGCCAGCTGTACAGGAATGACGGCAGCCTTCTGAGCAACAGTTGTCCGAGCAGCATATGGACGGCCACCGCGGCCGTCCCCAGCAAAGACATGATATCGCCGGTCAGATGTCCCTTGCTCCCGCTGAAGCCGCTGCTGCCAATGAGAAGGAACACGCCGAGAAAGGCGATGGCCATACCTCCTATGGCCGCCAGCGACGTTTTCTCCTTAAACCAGATGTAGGCGCCGATCATGACGAATACCGGCTGAAGGGCCAGGATGATCGTAGAACTGGCTACGCTAGTCCACTTCAGGGAGCCCATCCACAACAAAAAGTGCAGGGCCAGCATCGCACCTGACAGAATCAGCAGAAGCACTTCGGAGCGCTTCAGCGATCGGATAACGGGCATGTACTTTCCCGCGAACGGCAGCATGATCAGAAACGTGATCACCAATCGGTACATGGCCTGAATGGAAACGGGACTACCGGACCATTTTACGAAAATCGATGAAAAGGATATGGCTATAATCCCTATAAATAACGGGATAAAAACGGGAATCGGTGCTCGGTTCGAATTCATGATGGTTAAATGATTCACCTTTCGTGTTATATTAGAGATTGATTTCAAAATTAAACTTTCGGTAAAGGATAATCGGCATGAAAAAGAAAGACCTACGCAATCAAATGACGCCTCCTAAATTTCTGGCGATCGGTTTCGCATCGATCACACTGATCGGAACTTTTCTGCTTAAGCTCCCTATCGCTACCGCCGACGGGACTTCGACTCCGCTGGTAGATGCTCTCTTCACGGCAGTGTCAGCCATCAGCGTGACGGGGTTAACCGTCGTGGATACGGGCACCCACTGGTCGATGTTTGGACAAATTGTCATGCTTATGCTGGTTCAGCTTGGTGGCTTGGGGTTTATGACCTCGGCTACCTGGATTGCATTGATGTTCAACCGCAGAATCTCGCTCCGGGAGCGGATGATCCTTCAGGAAGCGATGGGACAATACCAAATACAAGGCATCGTGGATCTCATCCGAAGAGTGCTGGTCTACACGCTGATCATAGAAGGCGCGGGCGCCTTGCTGCTGACGCTCAGGTTCTCTGCCATCATGCCGCTTTCCGATGCGGCATACTTCGGCATATTCCAGAGCATCTCCATCTTCAACAATGCAGGCTTTGATCTCTTTGGCCAAATTCACGGCCCCTTCTCAGGGTTTGCCACCTATGTAGCGGATCCTTTTGTCAATATCATCGTGATGTTCCTGATTTTCCTTGGAGGCATCGGCTTCATCGTTATCTTTGATCTCATCGAGTATCCGAAATGCAAAAAGCTTTCGCTTCATTCCAAGGTTGTCTTGACGGTGACGTCCCTGTTAATCGTGATCGGGGCCGTCATGATCTTTATCCTGGAGCACAGCAATCCCAAAACCTTGGGGCCTCTTTCGTATCCGGTAAAGATCATGGCTTCCATATTCCAATCGATCACTCCCCGTTCGGGAGGCGTCAGCACCCTGGACATTGCGAGTCTGGAGCAATCGTCCCAGTTCTTCATGATTCTCCTGATGTTCATCGGGGCAGCCCCCGGATCGACCGGAGGCGGCATCAAGGTGACTACCTTTGCCGTGCTGATCGGTGCCGTCGTCACGATGATTCAGGGAAAACGCGATGTGGTGCTCTATCGCAACCGCATCTCCCAAGCCCTGGTTTACCGCTCCATCACGCTGACGATTCTATCGCTGCTGCTATTGGTAGGCGCCTCGATGTTCCTGTCCGTTACGGAATCAGGCGAATTCTTAAGGATTCTGTTCGAAGCCGTATCCGCCTTCGGCACGGCCGGGTTATCCATGGGTCTGACCACCGAGCTCTCCGGGGTTGGCAAGGTTACCATTGCCATGCTCATGTTCCTCGGCCGGCTGGGACCGCTAACGCTTGCCTACGCGCTTAGCCGCAAGAATAACAAGGAGCTGTATCGCCATCCCGAAGGACGAATCACAATAGGATAAGCTATCCGGCCCGCTCATTGCCGCATGTAAACAAACCGTACGCCTCCATCTAAGAGAGGTGTACGGTTTGTTTCTTAAATACGTTTCTTTAGTCCGCCTCTGATTCCCCGAATTCGCTGGCATCAATGGCTGCATCCAGCAAATCGTCAAACAGCTCGTCATCGTTTTCGATCCGTTCGTCTATCTGGAGAAACTGCTCCTCGATTCCCGGCTCGCCGGCAAAGTTCAGACTGTAATCCCAATCCCGGCCGTTCTTGCTCAGGAAGGTGATCTCGTAGGATGAGGCATGTCCATCTATAGAAAATACGGTATATCCCACGAATTGATCGGCATCATCCCGCTTCATATCCGCACGCTCGATTCGGACTTGTGACACGTTTTCACGCTCCTTCGTTACGTTGTAAAGCACTCACAAGACTCAGTATATCACTTTTCTTGATCGCTGATTATGGTTTTTCTTATACAGCTCGATCTAGTATAATATGGGGTGTTACATTATTAATTGCATTGGAGGGTTCCAAATGTCCGATTTCAATACATACCTGGACAAATATGCCGAGTTGGCCGTAAAGGTTGGAGTCAACATACAGGAAGGGCAAACGCTGGTGGTCCATGCTCCTGTCGATTCCGCCGAGTTTACCCGCTTGATCGCTAAGAAGGCATACGAAGCGGGGGCCCGCCTCGTTAAGATCCTGTGGACCGACGAAACGATAACAAGGCTTCAATTCGAAAAAGCTGCGGATGACGTATTTACCGAAGCGCCAAAATGGTATGCCGGAGAAATGACGGAGCTGGTCGAGAACGGGGCAGCCGTTCTGCACGTGCTGGCCGAGAACCCCGATCTGCTCAGCGGCATCGATTCCGAGCGCATCGGAAACTTCTACAAGGCGCGGGGCGAAGCATTGAAGCAATACCGTGCCTATCAGCAGTCCGACAAGTTCAGCTGGTGCCTGGTCGCAGTTCCTTCGGCCGCGTGGGCCGCGAAGGTATTCCCGGATGTTCCGGAATCCGAGCAGGTCGGCAAATTGTGGGATGCGATTTTTCACACCGTACGTGTGGACCAGGAGAACCCGGTAGAGGCCTGGAACCAACATCTCGAAGTGCTTGAAGCCAAATCCTCCGTGCTGAATGCCAAGAAATACAAGAAGCTCCACTATGTTGCGCCGGGAACCGATCTTACCATCGAGCTGCCGGAAGGGCACATTTGGGCACAAGGCGACAGCATCAACGAACGAGGACACTCCTTCGTGGCTAACATGCCGACTGAGGAAGTCTTTACCGCTCCGCTCAAAACAGGCGTCAACGGGACCGTACATAGTACGAAGCCATTGAGTTATGCCGGTAACATCATAAACAACTTCTCCCTTACTTTTGCAGAAGGCAAGGTGGTCAGCTTCACGGCGGAGCAAGGGTATGAGACTTTGGAGCGTCTCCTGAACATGGATGAAGGTGCACGGTACCTTGGTGAAGTGGCGCTTGTGCCGCATCAATCCCCGATCTCGGAGTCGAACATCCTGTATTACAACACGTTGTTTGACGAGAATGCCTCCAACCACCTGGCGCTCGGCAGCGCTTATGCTTTCTGTCTCGAGGGCGGCAAGGACATGAATCAGGAGCAGCTGATTCAGAGCGGCCTCAATACGAGCGTAACCCATGTCGACTTCATGATCGGCTCCGGCGACATGGATATTTACGGCGTTACGGCAGATGGCAAGGAAGAACCCGTATTCCTGAAAGGAAACTGGGCATTTTAAGAATAAGATGCAGCATTAAGCAGCTATTTCTCGCGAAGTAGCTGCTTTCTTTTAACTTTTTCGGACTTTAATTGACCCGAGGTTGATTTACAAACTTAAAAATTGTGCGATAATCTAAACAACGCTTGAAGTTGCTATGAGGCAGCATATAAGAAATGGAGGGTCTGTCATGTCCAGCTTTGAACAAAAATTGGAACGCTATGCGGAGCTAGCAGTCAAGGTCGGCGCCAACGTGCAGCCGGGACAAACGCTGGTGGTTAACGCCATGATTGATGCGGCGCCGCTGGTGCGTCTGATCGTGAAGAAAGCCTACGAAACGGGTGCCAAGCAAGTGAAAGTGAATTACAGTGACGAAATCGTGAATCGGATTCGGTACGATCTGGCGCCCGACGAAGTTTTTTTGGAACCGCCGACTTATTACGCAGAGGAAGTAACCGAACTTGCAGAACAAGGAGCCGCTTTCTTGACGATCCTCTCCTCGAACCCCGACCTGTTAAAAGGAGTCGATCCCGAGCGTATATCCAATTATCAACGTACATATGGCGCAGCCATGTCGAAATACCGGCAATACCAGCAGGCCGACAAAATGAGCTGGACCGGCATAGCGTACGCTTCCCCCGATTGGGCCGCCAAGGTGTTTCCTGACGTTCCTGCCGGCCAACAGGTGGACAAAATGTGGGACGCGATTTTCCACGCGGTTCGCGCGGACCTGGAAGATCCTATTGGGGCGTGGGAGGAGCATATCCATACCCTTCAACGCAAATCGGATGAACTCAATGCCAAGAAATATCACAAGCTCCGGTTCACTTCACCTGGAACGGATCTGACAATCGAGCTGCCGGAGGGTCATATATGGGCCCAGGCGGGCAGCCACAACGAAAAAGGCGAGCGCTTCGTTGCCAACATCCCGACGGAGGAAGTATTCACCGCCCCTCTCAAAACCGGCGTCAACGGCACCGTACGCAGCACGAAGCCTTTGAGCTACGGCGGCAACATCATCGACAATTTCTCGATTACGTTCGAGAACGGGCGCATCGTCGATTTTTCCGCCGAACAAGGCCAGGATACTTTAACCCGACTGATCTCCATGGACGAAGGGTCGCATTATCTGGGCGAGGTGGCTCTTGTCCCCCACCGCTCCCCGATCTCGGAAAGCGGCATCCTGTATTACAACACGCTGTTTGATGAAAATGCCTCCTGTCACCTGGCTATCGGGAGCGCATATGCCTTCAACCTAGAAGGCGGCAAGACCATGACGTCCGAACAGCTCCAGGCAAGCGGCCTGAACACCAGCATTACCCACGTCGACTTCATGATGGGCTCCAAGGAGCTTCAGATTACGGGTATCACGCATGATGGCAAGGAAGAGCCGGTCTTCATCGATGGTAACTGGGCATAGTCGCCATATTTCCCGTTACCATGACTAGCAACCCAACATTCGATTAAGAACGATCAACAGGGCAGCCTGATTCTCAGAGGCTGCCCTGTTTTTATCTGGTCCATCCCCGCCCTTTCTCTTGCCGAGTCAATCCCAGATTCGATTAATACCCATTGATGGCCGAGCATATGATGAAGAGATGGGCGCAGCTCATTGGCTTGCCGATAACAGAGGCGAAAAGCGGGCCCCATACCATGAATTCCATAGGATAAGCCGGGATGCCTCCGGTCTCCAGAGTCGGCTGTTACTAGAATTTGTAGGGCTTTTTTACCCGATATGTTGTAAAATGATGAGAGAAATAGGATGGTTACACCAGAGAGGGGATTATCGCGTGTCCAACCGATTACAGCTCCTCCTTGCAGCAGATTTCGCTGATCTGAGCGAACCTATTCAGGAAGAAATCTATTATGAATTTTATGACCTCGTTTATGGGCAAATACTGTATGTCGTACGGGATCATGCTGCTGTTGAGGATATCATTCAGGAGTCCTTTATCAAAGTGATCACAAGCAAGCCGAAGTTCGAAACGGAAAGCAAGATGCGGGGCTGGCTCCGTGTCGTCGCGAAAAACTCAACCATGAATTATTTAAGAAAAAATAAAAAATACCGTAACCAAGTGGATGTCGATAGTGTTTTTATTAATGAAGAGGACGTGGTAGTTTCTTCCACGAACGTCGAACACCAGGTGGAATCGAATTTGCTGGAGGAATCGATCGGGCAGTACCTCGACCAGTTGAAGCCTGAATACAAGCTATTGATTGAGTATCGTTGGAAGCACAGCCTGACCTACAGGGAAATCGCGGAGCTGCTGAATACTCGCGAAGAGATCGTGAAGCAGCGTTTGTTCCGGGCCAGGGAATCCGTTAAGAAAATGCTGTATAGAGAGTGGGGTGAATTGGATGAGCAACGAAAAATACGATGATTGGTTTGACGAGGCCTTTGGTGAAGCCTTTGATCGTGCAGCTTCACGTTCCTCACTCCCTACGGACAACGAATCCAAGCGACAATCCTGGCAGCAAGTCAAGCTGCAGGTCGAGAAACTTAACAATCGGAAACAGCGACGCCGCAGATTTCAGTTGGCCGGTATAATTGCAGCTTCCATGGCATTCGGGGCATTCGTGTTCTCCCAGCCTACCGTCACGCAAGCCGTATCGCCAATTTATCAGCAAATCGTGGATTGGGGCAACGGCATTACGGGCCAGATATTCGGCAAGAAAGAGCCCGTCGATCCCAGCAAGGCCCTTACTGCGCCTCCGCCGGATATAAGCCCTGTCCCAGATAACGCCGATCAAGTACCGCCCGCTGAATTGGTGGAAACCGAAGACGTTCCCTTTACGGATTCCGACGAATCCTTAATCGAATCGCAAAAGCGCGTATTATTCAAGATCCCTGAAATCGGCTATATTCCGCCAGGCTTTGAGTTCTATGAGGCGACGGGAATCGCGGAAAGCGAGAGCGCGCCGATCCTGGATCTTCATCTTCACTACAAGAATGCGGATGAAAAGGTATTCTACATCGATTTAATCGACATGACGGCAGAACGGTCCATCGGCCTTGGAGGAAAGGTTACCGAGACGCTGAAGCTGAAATCCGGAGCCGTAGCCTACCTGACTGAAACCAACCTCCGCTTTTTGCATGACAATGACAAAATATTGGTGAATATTAGCGGATTGTTCTCTAGAGAAGAATTCATTAAAATCGCCAACAGCATACACTAGGACCATACCTGCACACACAAAGAAGGACACTTGCATAAAGTGTCCTTCTTTGTTATAACCTATTGAAATTACTGTTCTACTAATATCGAGTTCGTATAATAAGTCCCTTCCTCATATGTACCGTTCTCATTAATCCAATGAATGGTTTTGCCACGGTAATAGTAGCCTGCCTGAACGTTGAAATTTTTGGTGCCGCTAAGCGAAAGCTTGTTGGTTCCGTTTTCATATGCACTGCCAGCATCCACCCAAGCCGACCCTGTCCAGCGCTGTAGAACATAATTAATGCCGATGCTGTCTACGGCTTGTCCAGCGCCCGTAAATCCGTTGATGCTCACTTGGGTGCCGCTTGCCTTGCTAATCGTAGAATAGTAGTTGATCAAATATTTATTCGCTAAGAGGCTGATGGAAGAATTCAAATTCATTTCAACCGGAGGCGGAGTCGTCAAAGCACCGGGTGCAATGTCTGCAGCGGAGTCCGCGTAAGCCCCTCCTGCCAAGGATAAACTTAATAAAACACTGACTGCAAGTGCTGAAGCTATACGTTTTGGACTGCGTACTTTCGACATAATATCACCTTTCTTTCAATATGATAGGAACATCCATATTTTAACACGTCGTGTTAGCGTAAAAGTTTCTATTTTTTCACGGTTTGATATAATTTTTGAAACTTTTCTGCAAATAAAAAGAAGCAGCGACATTTAATGTCGCTGCTTCTTCTAATATCCAGTTTACGCGCCCGCTTCTTCCTGTATCAGCTGCTGCTCTTGCCTGATCAGGCGTATCCGGGAGATGCGTTTATTCTCCGTCTCCTCGATCACAAAGCGACAGTCTTCGTATATAACAGACTGGCCTTTGTGCGGAAGAAGCACCTCAAGGCGCGCAGACAGCCATCCACCGATGGTATCGTAATCTTCTGTATCCACATTCAGACCAAATTGGTCATTGATTTCATCGATCAGCATCAATCCATCAATGGAGTATTCATCCTCCCCCACCTTTTCAATGCCTGGACGCTCTTCGTCAAACTCGTCTTGAATTTCACCGACGATTTCTTCCATAATATCCTCCAGGGTCACGAGTCCCGAGGTCCCGCCGTATTCATCGATAAGAATGGCGATTTGCGTCTTGCTCCGCTGCATTCTTCGCAGCAGTTCGCTGATCTTGATTGACTCAGGAACAGCAATGATCGGGCGAATCAGGGAAAGCTGGTCGCCAACGAAGCCGCGCATCAGATCTTTAATGTGAATAAAGCCGATGATATGATCCTTGTCTTCGTCGCAGATCGGATAACGGGTTCGCATGCCCTCGCTTGCAATCTTCAGATTTTCTTCCAATGATAGATTGTTGTATAAGCAGATCATTTCTGTACGGGGGATCATGATCTCCCTTGCCGTTGTATCGGCAAATTCAAAAATGTTGTCTACCAGTGTCATCTCCGTGCTATCCATCAATCCGCTCTCGCTGCTCTCTTTCATCATATCCCGCAGTTCTTCCTCGGTATGGACATTGCGTTCAACCACCGGCTTCATCCGGAATATGCGAAGAACGTTATTGGAAAGCCCATTGGCAAACCAGATAAACGGGAACATGATGGTGTAAAATACCCGCAGCGGGCCTGCGGACAGCAGCGTGATTTGTTCCGCCTTGCGTACGGCCACCGTCTTAGGCGCTAATGCACCGAATACGATATGCATGAGTGCGATCAAGATGAAGGCTAATACCAAGGACACCGCATGAACGGCTGTGTTGCTCCATCCTATTCCGTTGAACCAAGGCGTAATCATGGCGGAAATCGTTCTCTCGCCGATCCAGCCAAGGCCGATGGACACGATGGTAATCCCAAACTGGCAAGCGGATATATATCCGTCCAGGTTCTTCAGTATGTTCTGCGCAAATTGTGCACGTCTATGTCCTTCTTCAACCAAAGCGTCAATCCGGCTGCTCTTCACTTTAACAAAAGCCAATTCAGCCGATACAAAAAATCCGTTTAATAGGACGAGAATCAATACCAAGGTTAAACTTATCAAACTCGGTAAGGGGTCACTCAATCGATCTCCTACCCGCCATACAGCATGCTATGACGAATAGGAACACCTCCTTCGGTTATTAAAAATGTGTGGTGCCATCAAGCATAACAGCGTGTTCGGACTACGCATCAACTTCCCAATGGTCTCATCTCCTTGTCTTATTCCGACTTATTCAAGCTATATAAGTAATTATATAGTACTACGATACACAGTCAAACGTTGTCTTATGACATTAATCATCGTTGTTATGAGCTTTAATTTGATTCTCAGCCGTTAACACTCGTTTTCCGATGAATTGAACGATTCTATGAATAAACATTCATAATGTTAAAATAATACTATGCGGCCGCGCGGAGTGTCGTTAGAAAACGCATGCCATTGAATATTCTGCCAAGGCCAAATGAAATAACCTCCGTTTCACATCGGTGTAAACGAAGGTTATTGGGGCATTCGCAAAAATAGATTTATCTTGCCGTTGGAGGCGGATTGCCGATCACGCCCGGATATTGGTAATTGAGCGGCTCGTCAAACACGACATAGTCCAGGTTCACCATCAGCAGGATGATCCGGCGCCCTGTCGTCCGTTCGCTGATGACGATATGATCGCGACCGGCGGCTTCGATAATGCCCGTGAACACCTTGGCATTCCATTGCGAATTGTTTTCATACGTCATGTAAAACGTTGCCTGCTTCCCAAGGTTCAATCGAAGGATATTCTCCACGTAAGATTGTTCGAATTGCGGCGGTGCCGGAACAACGGTGCCTCCCGGCGTCATTGGACTTCCGCTGGGCACCTGCGGTGGAACGTTTGCCGTGTAACCAGCGGTCCCGCGGTTCGGCACTCCCGGATAACGGACTCCATTCATGAAGTTCACAGGCGGCACACCTTGATTGTACATAAGTAATTTCCTCCTTTAATTTATAACTCCCGCCTAAGCGGTTGTATAACATAAATCAAAAAACGGACGGGCAATCGGCATATGTCGGGGTGAAGAAGCAGTGTGCCTTGAATCGGCCTGTGTTCTGCTGATTGTACCAGGTTGCCGGGCAGTCCCCTGCCGGGCGGAAAAACCATAGCGCGTTGCTAGCCGGCCATATGCGTTCCCCATTAATGACCCTTTGGGCTAGCTGACGATCCCGATCCCTGGCCCGTTGATAAAAATAGCCTTTCTGTGTTGCTTCAAAACCACCCGGGCTCTGAAATACCATATCGTTCATGTTGCGGATGTTTCGAAAATCCAGGCAGTTACCCAGTATCCGGTTCACCCCGACATTCCCTACCATGAGCATGCCCTGCTCACCTTCGCCTTCTGCCTCTGCGCGGATCAATCTTGCCAGAAGATCCACATCATTCGAATTCGCTTTGATGACTGCCACAGAGTTCCCCTCGCTTCCTTAAGATCACTTTGTATCGTATGTGCATTCGCCCAGAAATGTGCCTGGATACGAAAAAAAAGTTCCTTACCGCGTCCGTCGCGGTAAAGAACTTTGGTCTCCTGCTATCATGCCTTACTTCGCTTTAGGATGGTTGTATACATAACGGAACGTATACTCCCCCGAGCCCGCTTGAATCACAACACCCGCTTCGCCATCGACTGCCGAATGGATCCCCTTCGCTTCGTTCAGAGGGACCGTGCTGCCTTCCTTAACGTTTGAAACGTCAAAAACACCAGGCAGGCAAATTTCAGCAGTCGTATTAGGCGGAATGCACACTTCCAGCTGAAACTCGCCATCATCTTCCATCCGCCAGCATGACCGGACGGTTCCATACATCGTATCGATTTTGCCTTCCGCCCATGTCAGGCCTTCGCCCGGTACAGGCGCAAACCGGATATGTTTATAACCCGGCGCATCCTCCACGGTCTGTATGCCGGCAACCGAACGATACAGCCATTCGCCGATGGCTCCGTATGCATAATGATTGAATGAATTCATGTCGCGGCTCCAGAAGCTGCCGTCTTCCTTGATGCCGTCCCAATGCTCCCATATCGTCGTGGCGCCTTTCGTCACCGGATACAGCCATGAAGGATAGTCCTGCTGCAGGAGGAGCTTATACGCCGCATCGTGCATGCCGTGCCGGCTTAACACATGATTAATATAAGGCGTGCCCACAAAACCGGTCGTTAAATGAAACCGGCTCTCCTCCAGCAATGCATAAAGACGATCCGCCGCGCGTTTTTCCGCCGCCTCATCCAGCAGCCCGAACATAAGCGCAAGCACGTGCGCGGTCTGCGTCGACGCCGCAAGCCTTCCGGACGGGGTCACGAATTCGTTACGGAATGCAGCGACAACCTTTTCTTTAAGCTCGGCATACAGGGCAGCATCTTGTTCTCGTCCCAATACGACCGCGGTTTTCCTAAGCAGTTCCACCGAATAACCATAAAACGCCGAAGCGATAAAGTCCCGTTCCGTAGCACCCACATAGTCCCCGGATTTCGCATCCAGTCCCAGCCAATCGCCGAAATGGAAGCCGGTATTCCACAGATATTCATGCTCCCCTTGAGCTTGAATGTAGGAGACCCAGCGCTTCATGCTCTCATATTGACGCTCCAATATCCGTCGATCGCCAAAATTGACGTACACCGTCCACGGGCAAATGACCGCTGCATCTCCCCATGCGGCCGAAGCATAGGCTTCATCGCCGAGCACATGCGGAACAACGAACGGAACCGCTCCGTCATCGCGCTGTTCCGCGGCCAGGTCCGACAGCCATTTCGTAAAGAAAGGCGCCACGTTGGCAAGATAGGCCGCCGTCCCGATGAACATCTGGGCATCGCCGGTCCAGCCAAGCCGCTCGTCACGCTGCGGGCAATCCGTGGGCACGTCGAGGAAATTCCCCTTCAGTCCCCATCGAATGTTGCTCTGCAATTGATTCACCATGGGATCCGAACATTGAAAAGTTCCGGTTTCTTCGAAATCCGAATGGAGCACGACCGCTTCGAAATGCCGGAGGTCCAGCTGATCTTCCGTGAAACCGTCTAAACGAACATATCGGAAGCCTTGGAACGTAAAATGAGGTTCATGGATTTCGTTCCCGCCGCCTTTTAACGTGTATTGAATCGTTTGTTTAGCGGTTCGGAGATTCTCCGTATAAAAGTTACCTTCGGCATCCAGGATTTCCGCATGCTGCAGCGTCACCGTTGTGCCCTCCGCACCGGACACGCTAAAACGGACCCAGCCTACCAAATTCTGTCCGAAGTCGATGACGGTTTCACCTTTGGGCGTGGTCAGACATTCCACGGGCCGCACCGTTTGAACGGCTCTCACGGGCTCGTTGATCTGGGGCTTCAGCTTGTCGTAACCTTGGTCGATCGTTTCCACGCCATGCCAATCAACCGAGTTATAACCTGCCGAACTGAAGCCGTCCAGTTCGAGGCGCGCATCATAGGTTTCGCCATGGTATAGCTCCGACATGGTGATCGGGCCTTTGGCCGACTGCCAGCTTGAATCGGTTGCCATCACTTCTTCGCTGCCGTCAGCATACGTCATATGCAGCTCCAGCAGAAGCGCTAATCGATCTCCATAAATCGCGTGACGATCCTCCCAGCCCAGCTGTCCCTTGTACCAACCGTTACCGAGCCAAGCGCCGATCGCGTTTTGGCCAGATTTCAGCATCTCGGTCACGTCATAGGTCTGCGTCTGAATCGTATGATCGTAACTCGTCCAGCCTGGCGTGAAATAACAGTCTCCCACTCTCTGTCCGTTAAGCTCAAGTTCATAAAGGCCCAGCGCCGTGACATATATTCTTGCTTTCGTAATGGGCGACTTTAAGCTGAAGCTCTTGCGGAGCAGCGGGAGGTGACCGTCTTCAACAGGGAGCAAGGATCGTGGTGCAGATATCCATTGTCCGACCCATGGCTCCCCTTCCAGTTTTCCAGTCTCCCAGTAGGCCGTGTCGGACCATTCCGTCAATTCCCCGGCTTGGTTCCAGGCACGCACGCGATAGAAATAGCGCTTACATGATGTTACGCTCAGCCCCGTTAATTCCACGTGAACCGACTGCGATGAGGCTGTTTTCCCTGATGTCCAGCAGGGCTTGGCAAATTCCTTCTCGTTGGAAACCTCAATCTCATAAGCGGTTTGGCTGACGGCTCTTTCGTCCGAGGCCAAACTCCAACTGATGCGCGGCTTTCGCTCTCCGATACCTATCGGTTGATGAAGATATTCGCATCGTACATCCGTTACGCTGAACATGCTCATTCCTCCGTTCACTTCAAGAAGGCTGCTTCAACAATCCGTTTGAATTAGCCGCTTGGCTTGATATACGCTTTCATTTCTGTCCCTGTTTCAACTATTATTATAAGTGAACCTCCAAGCAGGATGATGGGGATAACGGACAATTTAATGCGGTAAAACGGACATCCATCCTCGATTTATGAAAAGGAGCAAACAGGATGAAACGACCGATGGAAACCTATTACGGAGATTATTTTTTCCGGGATGACACCCTGATGTATGTAAATCGTAACGCGGAGAATTTTACGGGGTCTTACCATAACCATGATTTTCTGGAAATTGCGTATATTGCTGAGGGAGAAGGCTTCCATCACATGGAGAACTCGGTGCAGCGGGTTCGCAAAGGTCATATGTTCTATATACCGCTCGGAATGCCTCACGTATTCCGGCCTACCTCTTCGAACGGGAAGCCGCTCATCGTGAACAATTGCATATTCTCCGTTAAACTCCTTCCGAAACTGATTGCCTTTGCTTCCGATTCGAAGACAGCCTCCTTATTGAAACAGATGGAAGACGGCTCGCTTGGGTACCGGGCCATTACGGATCGGCATGACCGTTTCGAGAAGCTGTTCGTCTCCCTCTATGAACAATATGCCATGCAAATCAGCGGCTCAGCCGTCTATTTGCATACGCTGCTGCTACAGCTGATCATTGAGTTCAGCCGGGCCATCGAGCATTCACAGCCTATGACCTCGGAGCCTTCGCATCCCTCTTTTCATGATGTCCTTCAATACGTGGAGGGACAATACATGCATGAGCTCACGCTGACGCGTCTTGCGCAGATCAGCGGCTTCAGCGAACGCCATCTTCAGCGATTGTTCCGCAGATATACCGGCCAGAGCTGGCATCATTATCTGCAGACCGTACGCATTCGAATGAGCCGCGAGCTGCTGCGAACCACGACAGACAAAGTCAGTATGATCGCCGAAAAAGTCGGTTACAAGGACATGCATTCCTTCAACTCGGTATTCAAGCGAAGCACGGGACTCACGCCGGGTCAATATCGCTCCGGAACGCAGCATCATGGATAATTGACCGGATTCTCCAGCAAATATAATAAAAGCATGATGATCCTTATATAACTCGGATATCATGCTTTTGTACATGCACGATTATTCGCTGACCCTTATCTGATATCCTGGACGCTATCACGTTCCTATTCCCCCAGCTCTTTCTCCAGAAGCACTTCATCCTCCCGCTTATAACCTGATTTCTCATATGCTGCGATGGCATGGCGATTATCATGACCCGTAAGCACCTTAACCGTGCTCACCCCGCGCGCGAACAATTGTTCCTCCAGAAAAACGAGCAGCATTCCTGCCAGACCCTGCCTTCTTGCCCGCTCCTGAATGTACATTTCCGTTATCTCGCCGACAAGCTCCCGGTAACAAAAGGACTTAAATGATTGGGCGCAGGCAAATCCTACAGGATCATCGCCTAAATAAGCGATGGCCACGATCTCATCCGCTTGTTCCAAACTACATTTAATTTCCTCCAGCTGCATCCTAACCCCATTAAACTCCTCGTTTAATCGGTCCAGTACGGATGCATCCGTAGGAGATGCTAAGCGAATAAATTTCACTTTTTCCATATCATATTTCCCCCCAGTTCAAGATTTGGTCCATGTTCGATCTTCACCCCCAAGTATACCACCTTTATCCAGCCATCTATCATTGCTCCCATACCAAAAAAAGGCCCTGCTGATTAAACAGCAAGGACCTTTCACTTCAAACAAATTAAACCGCGGTAACCGAGAACATCAAACCGCAATATATCAGCGCAACGGCGCCTAACCCGCTTAACAGCCCGGCGGCTGCTGCCCGGTTCCTGCGAAATACGTTTACGACATTCCAGAGGAGACCAAGCCCAAGGCACAGGCAGAGTATCCCGATCCAGCTCCACGAAAAGGCCAATTCACCGATCGTAAACCCGGGATGGAACCAGACAAACGTTGCTGCAGGGCCATATGACGCCAATGTATCCACGACCTCGTGCGGCGCCGGCTGCTGGTTCATGTAGCCGGTGACGATATAAATCAGCCCGATCAGGATTCCCTCGCTTCGTGCCCATGCCGCAGGTCGATAGCTTGTATCCCTGCGCAGCTTGCGCTTGACGAGATAACCGTTAACGAACGCGAACACCAGCAGCGGCAGAATGAGAATATGCTTGACCAGCAGGGCCTGACCGTAGGACAACGTCCAGCTGTTTACGGGTTCCGGAGTCACGGCTGTCATCAGGAACAGACCCGATCCGATGACAAGGATGACGCAGGCGATGGCTAATGGATGGAACCATCGGAGAAACGCACTCCAGCGATCATGTTCCGTGCTGAACCATCCTGTAAGCAGCAGCGTTCCCGTCCATATGGCCATCGCCGTGAAATGGGCGAAGAAAGCAAGCTGTCCAACGCCATCGAACAGGGATGCAGCGTGGTTGAACGAAGACATGGCGACGGCAATGCCCAACAGAACAGCGGGCATGAGCCAGCGTAAGGGAGAGCCGGGCTTCCGTCGGACGATCAGGGTCAGTACCGCCAATAGGATCGAAAGAACCAGTATCCAGGCATAACGCTCGCCCTCGCTGAATTTGAACATGATGCTGTTAAAGGACTGCCAGAATCCGATATCATCCTTGAAAAACATGATGATTTGCAGCAGCGGCACAAAGCCGAATAGGATGATGGCTGCCCCCGCCGCTGGGCCGAGCCAGGCCGGTACCGAAATGTCCGGCTTATAAGCCTTCGGTACTAGGGACAACACCGTGATCCCGGCCAGAATGGCGTATGCTAAATATAAAAACGGCTCGCTTAACCAATAATAAGACATTACTTTCTCTTCCGGGATGCTTTAATTCCAAAGTATCCTGCGACAACGGCCACGATGACGATAATCACGATCCACACGGTCGACCCGTTTCCTTCGGATGTGTCATTAGCCGGCGTATTCTCCGCCTGCTGATTCGTATCCGTCGACGGATCTGCGTTGTCTGCGGCTGTATCATCCGCCGTTGCTGTTTCATCCGGTGTACTTCCTGTATCCGCAGGCGTTTCTTCGGTGTCGGCAGAAGTCTCCGGAGCAGCTTCCCCTTCCGGTGCATCGACTTCGAAAGCATACGTTCCGTCAACGGGATGTCCATCTCCGCCAACGATCTTCCATTCCACCGTGTATGAACCGGATGGAAGCGGTGCTGCCAGCGTTCCAGCCATAGTGTTCTGGCTAACCTTGACTTCCGATACTTCAACCTCTTCGCCTTGCGCATTCTTCACCTTGAGGGTGCTTAAATTTTCATCGATATTTTCATTGAATGACAGATTGACTTCTTTCACGCTTTCCGTGATCTTGGCGTCTGCCGCGGGCGTACTGGATTCCAGCTTGGAATGCGCCCACGTTGCTGTCGGGAACACCAGTACAAGCAGCAGACCCAAGGTCAGCAGAACCGAAGTTTTCACATGTTTCAACATGCCTATCTCCTCCAAACCATTTATCTTAAATTTGAATCTTCCCCATCATAACAAAGACGTTCTCTCAATGCTAATGAGTATATTGTGAACAATGATCCTATCCTATTTTACACAAAAAAGGGAACGCCGCACAGATTGCGGCGTTCCCGTTATAGTTCACGGATCCGGTTCTACTATCCTCTCTCGTACCAATAGCCAGGTATCCCTTTGGTCAGTCGCAGCAAGGCCTCGAGATAATAATAATCCCCCCAGATCATGTAATCGTCCGGTCCCATCCCGCCTCTGACATAATAGGAACCATGCTTGATCAAGCCTTCCTCGGCAGCTTCACCGATAGTGGAATAACGGTTTACAAGGGAGATCATGGACTTCTCGACGGCGTCTGTCAATAGCCCTTTATTGCCATCTTCCTCTTCCAGGTGCTCCAAGATCTCCAGCATCCCGCATGCGGCGATGGCGGAAGCGGAACTGTCGCGAGGCGTACCCGCTTCGATCGGAACGTCAAAATCCCAATAGGCGACATGGTCTTCCGGCAAATGCTCGATAAAATAGCGTGCAGCTCGCACGGCGGTATCCAAATACTTCGGATCACGGGTATAACGGTAGGAAAGCCCAAATCCGTAGATGGCCCATGCTTGCCCGCGCGTCCAGGTGGAGCCGTCGTGATATCCTTGGTGCGTCCCACCGCCGATGGGCTTCCCGTCCGACGGCTGGAAGTAGAAGGTATGGTACGAAGAATCATCCCCTCGCATTAAATAACGGCGGCTCTTCTCCGCGTGCGCGACGGCCACGCGTTTGTAGCGTTCGTCGCCTGTTTGGTCATACGCCCAATACAGCAGCGGTATGTTCATCATGCAGTCGATGATAATGCGGCCGCCGTTCTTCTCGTCGCCCTTCCGGCCCCAGGCCTGAATATACTGGCCTTCTTCCCGCCAGCGCAGCATCAGATGGTCGGCTGCTTTTAGGGCCAGCTGTTTGCCCTCTTCATGTTCATCCACGATCCACGCGGCCAATGCGGAGGGCAGGTACAGAAATCCGATATCATGATGATCCAGATGCCGCTTCTCCTCCAGCCGCGCCTTGTAATCCTCCAATTGAGCGATTGCCGTATCCTTAAACAGCGGGTCCTTCGTATATTCATAACACAGCCAGATCATTCCGGTGTAGAATCCTTCAATCCAGTCATTGCTTTCTCCCCACTCGTATCGCTTCTCCGCCGTGATGTGAGGGAATTTCATCGGAAATAAACCGATGTTCCTCTTGGTCTTTTCAACCGCATCCATGATGGCCTGTTCCCACATGGTTCACATACCTCCTATTCTTTGATGGCGCCGATCATGACGCCCTTCACGAAATATTTCTGCAAGAACGGATACAGAAACAAGATCGGCAGCGTCGCCACCATAATCGTCGCATACTTAATCGTTTCGCCAACCGGCATCCGATCTCCCCCTCCTACCGAGGTCATCATGCTGCTGGTATCGTTCTGGATCAGAATCTCGCGCAGGATCAACTGCAGCGGAAACAAGTCCCGGTCCCTTAGATAGATGAGGGCATCAAACCATTTATTCCAATGCCACACCCCGTAAAAGAGGACCATGACCGCAATGACCGGCAGCGATAACGGGATGATGATCCGGAACAGAATGGTCCAGTCGGTGGCTCCGTCGATCCGCGCGGATTCCTCGAGCGCATCGGGTACCCCTTGAAATGCCGTTCGCATAATAATCAAGTTCCATGTCGTCATGGCGCTTGGAATAATCAAAGCCCAGTACGTATCAAGCAGACCCATATTTTTCACGAGCAGGTATTTCGGGATGAGCCCGCCGTCAAAAAACATCGTCATCACGATCAGCATCATGATGGCGCCTTTCCACATCACGTTTTTCCTGGATAAACCATAGGCTCCGAGAGCCGTCATGAGAATGTTCAGCGTCGTGCCGACGACTACATAAAATATCGTGTTGAGGTAACTTCGGATGATATTCGGGTTCTCGAATACCATACGATAGGAGTCCAGCGAGAAGCCCTTGGGCCACAGCAGGATGCCCCGGTGCTGAACGAATTCGGCCGGCGTGCTGATCGAAGCAAACAATACGTAGAGAAACGGATATAACGTTATGATCGATAACAAACACAATAGAATGACATTCGCAGAATCAAACAGGACTTCACTGACCGATCTAGTAGTTCGCATGAGATCCCCCTCTCTACCACAGCTTCGTGTCGGTAAACCGCTTGCTGAGATAATTGGCTCCAATGAGCAGCGCAAAGTTAATCAAGGAATTGAACATGCCGACAGCGGCGCTGAAGCTGTAGCTTGCTTCCAGTATTCCCTTGCGGTAGACATAAGTCCCGATCACGTCTGCCGTCTCGTAGATGACCGGGTTGTACATAATCAGGATCTTCTCATCCTGCAGCGCCATAAAGGAACCGATCCGCAAGATAAGCAGAATGATCACGGTCGGCAGGATGCCAGGGAGCGTTATTTGAAGCATCTGCTTCCAGCGGCCGGCACCGTCCACTTTCGCCGCCTCATACAGGGACGGATCAATATTGGAAATCGCTGCCAGATAAATGATGGAGCCCCAGCCAATCCCCTGCCAGATGGCGGACGAGGTATAGATGGTGCGGAACCATTCCGGCAGCCGCATGAACGAAATCGGCTTGCCGCCGAAGTAGGTGATGATATGGTTGATCAGGCCGTCCACCGCCAAAAAATCAACCAGCATCCCGACAACAACGACAACGGAAATGAAATGGGGAATATACGTAATGGATTGTACGGTCCGCTTAAAGATCCGATGTCGCACCTCGTTCAGCATCAAGGCCAGCACGATGGAGGCGGGAAATACGAAGATAAGATCGTACGCGCCGAGGATAATGGTATTGGAAACGACCCGCTCAAAGAAAAATCCGTTAAAAAAATCGCTGAAATGTTGAAAGCCGACCCATGGGCTATTCCAGATGCCGAGCCCTGCGGAGAAGTTCTTGAACGCAATCTGCAGGCCGTATAACGGTCCGTAATGAAACACGGCATAAAACGCCACAACCGGCAGCAGCATCAGGTAGATCGTGGAATTCCGGCGAAAGTCCTTCGCTGCTCTTGCGCTGAAGCTCTCGGATTTGCTCTGTATCGTCATGCGTTTTGTTTCTTCCTTTAGCTGCACCGTATGCCCTCCTCTGTGAAAAATAACCCGCATGAAGAAGGATACGGCTCGCCCGTTTTCTCCCTCTTCATGCGCTTCTACAACTTACCGGCTGTTAAAACGGTCCAGCGCAGACTGCTGAATCTGAAGGGCTTCTTCAATGCCCATTCCCTGCACCGTTTGGACAAATTGATCAAAGCCGCTGATCGGCTCCACGCCCATAATGAATTTGTTGACCATCTCTTCGTAATACGTATTAATATCGTTCATGATCGAGGCATAACGCGTGCTCTCTTCTGCCGTCGGCGAAATAATCGGCATTAAACGGTCGTTCTCCGCCTTCATCCATGTCTCAATGGCCGCTTTTTGCTGAGGAAGCGCGGAATACTGCTCGACGTAACGGCGATCCTGAACGAAAGGTCCCGAATAACTGGCCAGGTTGTATTTCGACAACGCCTGGGTGATCGACAGCCCATCTGGATTCTTCATCACTTCGTCGGTATAGGTCGGGTACCCGTCCTTCATCTCGTAGCTGACTCCCTCAACCCCGAAATTAAACAGCATATGCCCTTCTTCCCCATATTTGTAATCGAGCCATTTCACCGTTTCCGCCGGGAATTTGTTCGCTTTCGTCACAGCCGCCCCAAATCCGTTGAACGGCGAATCCTTCTGTCCAAGAAGCGGCGTGTCCCCCTTCTTTAGCACAACGTTGGGAGCGCCCACCAGACTGACGTCCGGATTGCTTTTTAACATGAGTTCGGAATAGCGGCCGAGGCTGCTGCCCATGTATCCGGAGAAGGCACCCACTTGATTGTTGGTCACTTTGGCATCTTTGAGCGTCCCGTCCGTTGCCGCATAATCCTGATCGATCAGGCCTTCGGCATACCATTTGCTCATCGTCTCCAAATAAGATTTGAATTCCGGTTGGATGGGGCCGTACTGTACCTTCCCGTCCACCTGATAAAATCCTGTCGTAATTCCCCACGCGCCGACAAATGCATGGTTAATGCCCGTCATATCCATATCAAGCAGGAGCGGGATTTCATCCGCCTGACCGTTCCCGTTGGGATCCTGGGTCTTGATCGCTTTTAACACTTCATACCACTCGTCAATCGTTTCCGGCACTTGCAGGTTGAGCTGATCCAGCCAGTCCTGGCGGATGATAAGGCCGTTAAAGGTCAGCAGATACTCGTCTCCGCGGATGAACGGGAATACGTAAATGTTTCCGCCATCCGTCGTTATCAGCTTTTTGTATTCCGGGTGTTCGTTCAGCAGTTTCGATAGGTTTGGAGCATGCTCTTCAATCAGCTCATTCAGGCGAATGATCGAACCGTCCGATATCGCTTTATCCGGCCCTCCGGATACGTTGGCCCAGCCATACTCCACGACATCCGGCAAGTTGCCCGACGAGACCATAATGTTGAAGGCGTCTGCCTCTTGCCCTGCCGGCGGATGCTGGAACTCAACCTTGGTCCCTGTCAATTTCTCCATTTCCTGATAGGCGGCAATGCCGTTCATATCCTGCATCGTTGCCGATGCGTTGGCATTCAGCGATACCCAATAGGTCAGCTGGCCGGGATACCCCGTTTCTCCGCCTGAGGCAACGCCCGTTCCTTCCTTGCCTTTGTCGCCGGCAGGATCCTCGGCTCCCGAGCCTTTTCCGCTGCACCCGGCGATCATAGCCACAATCAGCATGAAGATGGCCAGTCTCGTCATACGTTTCCGGTTTGTTTTCAAATCACGACGCCTCCCTTTTTTCCTAATGAATGATCATCCCAAATGTTCAGGCCGAGTTGATGCCGGCCCTGCCTCAAATATTAATGCTGAAGCGCTTTCAACGTATATCGTACAGTTTCTGGATCCATATACAGCGATTAAGAATTGAGATGATCATTTCTTAAGGTTGATGATAGGGAATGCAGGGTTTCCTTGTATTTTCCCGGGGTGATCCCTTCGTATTTCTTGAATACCCGGATAAAACCGACATCGCTGGTATAACCGACGGAACGGGCGATGTGCGAAATCGTATTTTTGGCATCCCGCATCATTTCCTTGGAGCGCTCGATCCGAATTTTCGCCAGGTAATCGGTCAGATTGGTCCCGCTGTTCTTCTTGAAGAAGGCCGACAGATAGGGCGGCGTGATATCGAATTGCTCGGCAATGGAAGCCAGGCTGATCATGGCATCGTCGTGATGCTCCGCGATGTAGCTTTTTATCTTATCCAGGAGCTGCGAGGAGGAATCGCCTCTCTGGTCTCTTACGTACAGGCAGACTTGGCCGAACATCCATTTCACTTCCCGGTACAGCTCCTCTACCGTGCTGCCCTCGGTAATGTCCTCGATCGATTTGCCTGCCTGACCGAATACGTCCTCGTATTTCAAATTTAAGGCGTTGAGCAGCTTGAACATCGTGCTGAGCAGGTTCGCGAACATGAGTCGGCCGAGCTCGGGCGAGATGGATTGACCGCTGAAGTTGTTGTGGTACAGACTTTGAATGATATCCTGAGCCTTATCCGTATCCCCGCTTTTCATGGCGTTGATGAGCTGGATTTCCGTCTCAATGGGAAAATCATAATACACCCCCGTTTTCTGCTTCATTTCATCGTAGAATAAAATCGGTTTATAGGCCGTAAAAATGGAATATTCCAGCGCCTTCAAGCTTTGGGTATATCCGCTTGCCAAACATCCAAGATCCGAACGGATATCGCTGATCGCGATCGTGATCTCGGACTTGAAGCGCTGTTCGATCACCAGCTTCACTTGTTCCGCCCAATCGTACAGCTCGCCCGCCTTGTCCTGCAGAGGTTCCGGCATATTCAGAATCATGGCGACCTGGTTCTTCTCCAGATCCACGGAATACGCGGTAAAGGGATGAATTTCTTCGGCCACCTTCCCTGTGACAAAGCGGATCAGGGCCCATTCGCTTTCCCGTTCGTTATGAATGAACCCGCTGGCATCCCTCAGCTCGATCAGGGCAACGGCAAAGCCGGGATGCGGAAACGATATCCCCATGAATTCCAGGGCATGCTCCGACATATCGGCCGCATCCACGTTTCCCTTCAATAAACGCTGCAAAAAGTTGGACCGGATCACCGGCGTTTGCCTCGACAATTGCTCCTTCATTTCCGTCTGCTTGCCAAAGGAATCGGCCATCGTGGATTTGATGAAATCATATTCGTTGCGTACCTTCCCCTCCTTGACCGGATGGGATTGGCGGATAAAGCGGATAATGTCGCGCAGGGGATAATACGCCCGGTACGTCATGTACGCGCAAGCGGCAACTCCGGCGGCCAGGCAGATGCCGAGAACGCCTGCGGCCATTCGTTTGACCATATTCACCTTTTCCATAAACACTTTTTCCGGCACGACCGACACGTACTCCCACCCGCTGCGTGCGGATCTGGACGATACCGTCATGACGGCCTGCTTATCCTCAGCTTTACCCACATTGGATACTGCGGTTTCACCGGCACGAAGAATCACTTGACCGCTGGCATCCTTAATGGATATCGTTCCGTTGTTGGTTTTCACGATCTCCTCGAGCAAGCCTGTAATCTGCCTTTCGTCGATCAGTATGACAAGGGCGCCTTTGGGGTTGTTTTTCTCGCCGAATGGAAGCGTTTGCATATATGTGAGCATTCGTTTCTGGTTCAGGCCTTTGCCGACCTCCGTTACGGGCAGATACCGGTTGAAATGGACGCCGCGCAGTATATCCGCTTGGTATTGTTGAAAGGTTAAGCTTTCATATCCGTAGATATCGGAGAACAAGACGCTGGACGTCGTTTTTAAGGTTGGGCTGAGAACCGTATCGCTCTCATCAAGATACACATAAAAATCGGTGATAAAACTGCTGCTGTTTCGGTACCGCTGCATTTCCTGCATGAAGGTGTAGTAATTGTAATGCTCCGCTCCGGTTTGAGGGGATCCTGCCTTTAACAGCGTATCCAGTCTCGGATGTGAAGTAATGTTCCGAGAAATCAAATGCATTTCATCCAATCGGCTGTCCACGACCTGCTTGGCCTGTTCGATGAGTGCCATGTTGGAGTTGTTGGCATTCTCGATCATAATTCGCTCGATTTGGGTATACAGACCCCAGAACACGATGACCGGGATCAGCAGTACCACAAGATAGGACATGAGCAACGTAACGAACACGGATACGCGATTGGATCGCTCATTTCTTGCAGTGGTTGTCGTCAATTTCCCCATACCCTCATTCCTTCCATTCTTTAGATGTGTTCTTTCCGCACTTACATTAATTACATCATACTGTTTTTATTTAACATGAACAGGTTTTCTTCAAAAATGTTAATGCATCACGAAATTGTATCATACTCGAACGCAGCGGCTTCCTCTACGATGGAAGTGTTCCGGTTTCATGGCCGGAAATCGATATCAGTCGGGAGGGAATGGATGTGAAACGAATGGCTCTGATTGTACTCGTGCTGATTACGGGGCTTCATGGCTTTTTGCCGCCCCCATTGGCATGGGCAGAGAGCGAACGAGATCAGGTACAGGAGGGGTTGCTTGTGAACAGCGGTTTTGAGGCAACGGAGGCGGGGTCCAGCTGGTCAGGCGGAATCAAGCCGGCAAATTGGGGACAGTGGCTTCCAACAGGCTCGCCCATATTGGGAGTAGATTCGGGAATATTCAAATCCGGGAAACAATCGGTCAGCATCGAAGGTCCCGCAGGAACGTCCAGCCGGGCAGCCATAACCCAGTCCATCCCGGTAGAGGTCGGGAAAACGTATCGGATCAGCGGCTGGGTCAAAACGGAGTCCGTCAGCAATGCCGCGCTCATCCGATATCAAATGAAGCGAACCGGCACCAGCAATGTGCTGGTTCATGTCGGAACGCTCAAGGGCACCCAAGACTGGACGTATATGGAGAAGCTGTTCACCGTTCCGGATAATGCAGCCTCACCGCCCCTATTGACCGTTGAGCTGTTTCTGGAAACCGGAACGGGCAAAGCTTGGTTCGACGATGTGTTGGTTGAGGAGCCGCTTCAATCCATCGCGATCGAACCGGATGTGGCCTATCTGAATACGGGCGAGACCATAACACCTTCCGTCCGTTATGAGCCAGGTTCGTCACCTCCCCCTCAGCTGCAGTGGTCTCCGTCCAATCCGGAAGTCGTGGAAGTGACGGATCAAGGTGACGTAACCGGCCTTTCCACAGGACTTGCAACCGTAACGGCAGCGACTTATGACGGTGCTCATACCGCCTCTATGGCGGTCAGCGTCAATGCGCCGGACACCTTGCTGGTGGACGATTACGAAGGCGAAACGGCTCAAGGCCAAGCTTTGCTCGGGCAATTGTCCGCGCGCGACAGCAGCGGTGCCGACCATACGTATCTCCTCGTCTCCCAGCCTGCGCACGGCAAGATTACCGTAAAGGAGAACGGCAGCTTTACCTACTATCCCGACAGCGGCTTTAGCGGTACGGACCTCTTCCAGTTTGCTGCCCTGCAGGCTGATACGGGCGGCGCCAAATTCGGAAAGGGCACGATCCACGTTACTCCTGTGAATGCTGCTCCCCTGTTGGATTTGGAATGGGGTTATACGACGATGAATACTTCCCTTTCCGGCCAGTTCACGAAAGCGAAGGATCCGGATGGAGATCCGATCGCATGGAAACTTGAAGCACCGCCGGCACAGGGCACGGTTCAAGTGGATGCCGAGGGTACTTATCGATATGCTCCTAATGAAAACTATCTGGGGTACGACCGTTTTCGCGTATCGGCTGAAGATGGACGTGGCGGACGTACGGAAAGCGATATGCTGGTCTTTGTCGGGCCGACGGCAGATCGAATTTCGGAATCGCTGCACGGTCATGCCTCATCCGCCCGTTCCCATCCGCGCCTTCTCGCATCCACGGACGATTTGAACCGCTCCAAGCAATTGCTGGCAAGCGGAGATCGTTATATGACGGAGTGGATGGAACTCTTGAGAAATCAAGCGGACCCCGTCCTTGCAACTTCGCCGCTAACCTACCAACCTAATGGCGGCAATGCCTACATGCTACGCGACCGCTTGATTCCGACCGCGCTCATGTATCGCTTGACCGGCGAATCCCGTTATGCCGAACGTGCGTGGCAGGAACTGGAAGCGATGACGCACTACCCCGATTGGGGCGGCAGAACAAACAACATCCTTGCCTTGTCCGAATTGTCTTTCGCCGTTGCGCTGGCCTACGATTGGATATACGACGATTTGAATGAAGCTCAGCGATCCCAATTGAATGCGGCGATTCGAGATCATGCGCTTGCTGTCGCGCTCGATTGGTACCGGGGTGAATTCCGCCATAACGGGGAGCACAATAACATTAACCTGGTAGACAACGGAGGCCTTGGCCTGCTTGCGTTAACCGTTGCGGATGAGCCTGAGACCGAGGATCAGGCGCTGGAAGTCATCCAGAGCACGTTTCAGAAGCTGCAATATGCGCTTCGTCACTATACCGTGGACGGTTCTTGGCCGGAAGGTCCTGCTTATTGGCATTATGGAGGCCAATACTTGGCCATGTATATTCAAGGCTTGAATAAAAGCCTGGGTACCGATTTTGGGCTGTCCCTGCTGCCGGGATACGAGGCATCGGGCGCTTATCCGTATCATTTGCTAGGCGAAGGCGGCGTGTTCAATTTTTATGATGGCGGCGTCAGCTACAACATGTATGAATCCTTATGGTTCGCCTCGTTCTTCAACAAACCTGAATACGCCTGGTTTATTGGCGATCTGTATGAGCGCAAGGGCTACTTCCACCCTCTCTATCTGGTGTTTTACGAGCCTGGCATGTTTGAAACGGTTCCGACGGAGCTGGATCGTTTCTTCACCGGCATTGAATCGGCCTCCATGCGGAGCGCATGGGATGATCCCTATGCCTTGTTTGCTTCCATGAAAGGCGTTAACGAAACGATGCGAAGCCATAACGATCTGGATGGCGGTACCTTCGTTTTTGACGCGCTGGGCGTAAGGTGGGCATCCGATCTGGGGAACGAATCCTACAGCTTGCCCGGCTTCTGGGATTACAATTATAATCGCTGGACGTATTACCGCAAAAAAACCGAGGGACATAATACCATCGTCATCAATCCCGCCCAGAATCCGATTGTTCAGCAAGAGCCTTACGGCACAGCCGTTACGATAAAAAAGGAATCGAAGCCAAGAGGAGCCTATACAATTCTAAATATGACCGACCTGTACCGGAAAGACGCGGGCGAGATGTTAAGAGGAATGAAACTCTCCGCCGATAGACGCGAGCTGGTCGTCCAGGATGAGATGAAACTGAAGCTTCCTTCAGAGCTGTATTGGTTCATGCACACCGGAGCGGACGTGGAGATTGTGGAGAATGGACGCGCCGCCATTCTTTCACAACTGGATAAGCGGCTGTATGTTGAGCTGGTCGAAGGACCGGCCGGCGCCCGGTTCTCCGTCATGGATGCAGCGCCGCTGGCCACCTCCCCGAATCCGGATGGCCAATCCAGCAACGAAGGCATGCGCAAGCTGACCATACACCTGGAGCACGTCCAGGATGTCCGGTTGTCCGTTCGCATGGTTCCTTTATACGCAAACGATCCGATACCTCCAGCGGAGACGGGGTTTACTCCCCTGCTGGAATGGACCATACCTGACGGCGATCTGCCCGAACCGGCAGCCCGACCTATGGCTAACCGTTTATTAATGGACGGAATGCCGCTCCATGGGTTTCGTCCAGAAGTCACGTATTATGAAGTCGGACTTCCGTTTGATGCTCCCTCTCCGCCTGTGATGACGGCCGAAGCCGATCATGCCGTGGCCATTGATCAGGCAGATACGATTCCGGGTACGGCAACCATCGTCATTCAGAACGACGCTCAACCGAATCTGAGCAATAGATATACCATCAAATTCACCCGGAATCCGGCCATAGGTGAACCGCCGAACCATCTAAAATATCAGGTACGGCATGTTACCGCGAGCGCCGTTCCCGAATCGGCGAACATTCCGGAACATACCGTCGACGGCAACCTGAGCACTCGCTGGTCCGCGCCGGGTACGGAATACGTACAGCTTGACCTGGGAGAGCTGAAGCCAGTGGGCGCTGTTTCGCTGGCCATATATTTAGGGGATACCCGTAAAAACCGGTTTGATGTTCTTGCCTCCGTCGATGGCGAAGAATGGTCGACCATCTACGAGAATGGGCTGACTTCCGGCACGACTGTGCAGCCTGAAACTTTTCTTGTGGAGCAAACGACAGCCCGATACATTCGGATACTGGGCAAAGGAAATAATGCCAACCCGTGGAATAGCTTCACCGAAGTCGGCGTGTACCCGCTAGCCCCGATCGTGATGCGCGTGGAAGCTTCAGATGAGCTCAAACTGGGCGAATCGGAACAGATCGAAGCCTGGTACGGCTTTCCGGGCGGGATGCGTGAACAGGCGGAAGAGCTGACGTACACATCCGATGCTCCGGATATCATTCAAGTGAGTTCAACCGGACGGATGAAGGCGATATCTCCGGGAAGCGCTGCGATCTCGGTTAAGGACCAACGTTACGGATTCGTTGAAACGCTCCATGTCACGGCCGCATTCGATGGAAATCAGCCTTTTCTCCGGCTGCTGGGCAAGGATCTAATGACTTCCAAGACAACGCAGCAGCTTCGGGCTGAACTTCTTCACCCCGATGGCCGCAAGGAATCCCTCGACAAACTCAGCTATCGCAGCAGCAACCCCCATATCATCTCCGTTAACGCACAGGGAGTTGCCCGCGCGAATCAAAGCGGAATTGCCGTTGTCAGCGTAACCGACCGGACGAGCGGCAAGACGGATTCCATGGCTATAACCGTCCGTTAAGTCCAAGCGGCTATATTGAGATATTCGCCACTGTTTTTTCGAATACGGGTTATAATCAGGAAAGGATCGTCCCCGAGGAGACGATCCTTTTTTATTTTATCCGCAACAAGTTAAGGTTCATATATCATTTTGCGGGTCATGCCGCCGTCCACCACCAGATGGGACCCTGTTACAAAGTCATTCTCCGGATCGGTAAAATAAAAGCAGGCTTTGGCGATATCGGCCGGAATCCCGACCCGACCCGCAGGGTGCTGCTTATGGTCCTCGGATCGAAGCTCTTCATAATCCCCGGTTTCAATCCAGCCCGGACTTATGCAATTCACCCGAATTCCATCGGGCCCCAGACTAACGGCCATGGCATGGCTCAACGCAACGATGGCTCCCTTGGAAGCCGCATAAGCTTCCGAATTCGGCTCGGACATGATGGAACGCGTGGAGGATATATTGACGACAGCCCCGCCATTCCCACTCTTTTTCATATATGCGGCAGCCTCGCGGGTAGCCAAAAAACAGCTTCTGGCGTTCGTGTTGATTACGTCGTCCCATTCTCCCACCGTAAGCTCATATGGTGATTTCCATCGGGAGACCCCTGCGTTGTTTATTAAGATATCGATGGTGCCCCCATATTGGGCCGCTTGGTTCATCAGGCGTTTAATCTCTTCTTCCTTCCTCACATCGCAGGGGATGAAGACGGCATGAAATCCTTGATCCTTCAAGGTGTTTGCCGCCAGATTGCCCTGCTCTTCATGAACATCGCTTACTATCACTCGAGCTCCGCTAGCCGCATAAGCCTCAGCCAATCCGCGGCCTATCCCGTTCGCAGCGCCCGTTATCACCACCGTTTTATCCTGAAATTTCATAGGCAGCTCCTCCTTCTCCTACATTATATACCACAGGAGAAGGCGTCATAAAATGAACCAGCCTCTTATTTAGGTTGTTCATAACCCCGGACCACATGAAGATGCGCTCTGGGGTGCCTGACGAATCCATAGTACCGGGTTCCCTGAAAACGAAGCAGTCCCTCGTCCCCTTCCGCGCACATGCCGAATTCCTCGCCGTTTACGGCAAATTCCATGCGATCTCCGCTCTCCACTTCGAATGTCAGATAATAGGTGGTACGAGTACGGCTCGACATCGTATCATCCGTCTGCTGTGTATGTTTCACTTCCGTTCGCTTGCTCACAATTTTGGAATCGACCGATAGCAAAGGCTGTCGGTTATTCTGACTCCATTGCAGGATTCCCTTACCGGCCGACAGCAAAATGATCCCGATGACGACGATGAAAAACACGGGCATAACGCTGCCGAAAAAATCGAACATCCAATCTGACCCCGATCCCATACGGCTCCCCCCTCCACCTTGTCTTGAAATATGTATATGCTTTATGTCGGACAATTTAACTCATGCATCATGGAAAGTTTGATTGAAATTTTAAAGAACTTGTCCCTTTCTGGGAGCGCCAAAAAAAGCTGATGCCGGCAATGTGCCAGTCATCAGCTTCTTCACGGAACCTTATAACGCCCTGATCCATTCATTGTCTTCATCTTGTTCATACCCGCTTAATCGTAAGCCAATCTCATCCACTTCATCGTTTCTTCTTGTCCCGTCATTTCATGGTCCTGCGGTGCCATGTCCTGCTCGTTCCAGCAAGCCAGACATTGCTCCTCCGTCTGACATAAACATGCATCATCGCAATGGTAGCACAAGCGAAGGTAATTTATCGTCATTTGATCGGTATGCATAAGGATCGTCCCCTTCCAAACTTTTTGACGTACCTGATTACATCTTTATAGTAGCATACAGGTTGAATTTTATTTGTGATTTATTTCACAATATAATATGTTTATAAAGGCTTTATCGGAACCGTTGGTTTTAGCCGATAAAGCCTTCGTCATCGAGAGAGTTTTCGATTGGCGAATCAGATCCAGCTTGTAGGTTATTAGTCGATATTACAACCCCTGCCAGGTTACGCCGCCGTCACTGCTTTTCATCAGGCGCGATCGGTTTTTGTCCGTCGTTTCAATCAGCATCCAGCCGACATCCGACGATGTGAATTGCAATTTGACCACATTCGGATATTTTGCAAGATTATCGGACAACAGCTTGCTTCTAGGGAATGGTGTCCAGGTCTTGCCCATATCGCTCGTATGATAGACGATGCCGTTCACCATTCTCCATCCGTCATGCAGACGACGGAAGACAGGCTGGATGGTTCCCTTCCCGCTATTTCCCGTCATGGGGAACGACACCAAATTCCATGACTTCCCCGTATCGGCCGTAAAGTAACCCAAATAGTTCGCCTGATCTTCCTTCACGCAGGTAACCGGTATATAAATCTCGCTTCCGCTTCCACCTTTGCCCAGATACTTGGGAGTCCCGGCAAAAACGGAACCGCACGCATCCAGCAGCTTGCTTTTGAATACTTGGCCGGAAGACTTCCACTTCTGTCCTCCGTCACGTGTTATATACAACTTGGAAGATTGCATTTCACGGATGGTTGCAAACCCGACAAGCGAATCCGTGAACGTTAATCCGATGACGGATCCGGTTCGCGGAATGACGCTTCCCGGAATTCGGGATGTCGGATACTCCGTATTCTGCATAATCTCCTCCCATACTCCGCCATTATTGCTGGTGTGAAACAGCGACTTCTCTTCCGATCCCCGGGAGAGATCGCCTTTCGCCATAATCCATCCCTGCTGGGATGAAACGAAGGACATTGCCGTAACGACTCCCGTCTCCGGAAGCGAAGAGAGCTTCCAGCTGCCGCCCCCGTCGGTCGTATTGAGCAGGATCGTTTCGGCGGATCTCTGTTTGTTTCGTATAATCCAACCATGATTTTTATCCGTGAACACGATGTCTTTCCCATACTCCAGCTTATCAACGAATTGGACATTGGATGATGGAGAGATATCGACCCAGGTCTCACCGTAATCTTCGGTCTGATAGAGACGCAGTTCTGTGTTCGTGATCCCCCAAGCAATCCCCGTTGACTCATTGAGCAGATGGAAATCCGTCAACCGTGTATGTATCTGATATTTGCTTTTTTCCTCAGGTGCTTTCATGGCCGTATCCGGCGTTACTAGTGTGATGGTCTGACCTTCTTCTTCATCTTCAATTGATTCAGGAGGGTCTTCTACAGTAGAAGTTTGCTGTTGTTGTTTTATCGGTTCTGAGGTACAGGCTGCTAACATGAATACAATCATCATCAGCATACCGAGCCAGAATATAAAACGTCTAGATATCAAGAATTCTTCCTCCTCTTATTCGATGTCATGCCGGCAAGTCTGCTTTTTCGACATTATAACATATTACATCCTACGGAAATGTAAAGAACCGGCTTGCAAAATTTACAATACTGTAGCTTTTTTGATAGCGTCATTCTCAGATGCATAAGGATGTTTCGATTATGGAAGACTTTTGAGGTGTGCGAATGAGCAAGATCATTACATACAAGGAGGTGAACTTTCATGGCTAAACCTGATAATCGCGAAGACAATGTCGAACATTTGCAGCAGGCCGTCCAAAACACGATCGAGAACTTCCGCGAGGCAGAAGATTATCTTCAGGAGTTCGGGGATGAGATTCCCGCAAGCGAGAAAGAACAGATTCAAGACCGCAATGCTCGTCGCGAAAAGAGTATTTCCGGCTTCCGGGATGAGATTAAAGACGAGGCTGCCCACCAGCAAGGAGAATAAACTTCAGACCGCAAAAAAACAGGAGGAGCTTATGAAGCTCCTCCTGTTTTTTGCCGCACACTAGCGTGGGCTCTTTCTGACAATGACGCCTTTATAATCCTTTAATTCTTGGGACGCATCCGTAATAAAGTGCCTGATCGCCTTCACCCTTGATTCCAATTCCATCGTATCGTTCGAACCTACCTGCACAACCGATGCAGACGCTGTCGATATCACGTCCAGGCATCCCACATGAATCGTTTTATGGTCATGTATAACGTCTAAGTCTACTTCTGACGGAAGCTGCCATGCAGGTATGGATCTCGAAAAAATCGGATAGTCCTCATAATTGCCTTCGTCCTCAAAAAAAACCGGAACTTGACGTTGAATCGCCAATGCCCGGGTATAGGCATCGATATGTCCCGATTCGCCGCAAATGCACGCCGAACTATTAGAGATATTGTTGATATATACGTTATCAACGAGTACATGGCGCTTCATGGTGCGGTAGCCGGTGATAACGGAACGAGCGGGGTGATCTGCAGGGATTCGGAAGGAGTGTCGTAGATGGAACTGCTATTAATGACCCGGGTATCTCCGATCAACAGCACGGATGAGCTGGAGATCGCCGTAATACGGATCGAACCAACCCGGAGCTCTTTATTGATGACCGTCATTTTCATTCGTATTCCTCTTTCCTTGTTGCAAATTATGAAGATGATGCTCGACTGCCGTATCGATTTCTTTTTTCATTTGATTTGCGATCATTTGCTCAACATCACCTGGATTTATCGCGGTACTGTTCGAGTGGTATTGCTGTAAGTAAACGTTGATGCGATCTCCGAGTTGTTTTCGGATATCTTCTATCATCACCGAAGCATATTGATCTCCAAGTTCGTGATTGGACTGGGGATTCATTTGCTCGAGTCGCGCCGGCACTGCATGTTCCAAGTGGCTTGATACCTGCTGATGTATGTTTGAGTAAAGATCCCTTCCGGCAGCTACCGCCTGTAATTGTTCTGCCGGCTGGCCATTGACGGTGATATCCCCCAGAGACTTCCCATCTGAGGGTGTCAGTCCAATGTTTAAGGTTCCTTCCAATTTTTCGATTTTCAATAAATCAAAATTATATTCGACGTGATCCGTCGACTTTTGATTGCCCTGCTGTAATTGATTTATTTCATTACGTATTTCCTTTAGCATTTGTTCCATTCTGTTAAGCTGCTCCGTCTGGGATTGAAGGCAATGGAACAATTGCTGGATATGGTATTGATACATAGCATCTCCCCCCGCTCCCTAATGATTGTATGCGTATGATATGAGCCTCATTCTGGCCGATATAGATCTTCAATCGGCGCAGGTAACGGAACCAGGGGGGCCATATTATTCGGAGGCTCGAACTCCGGAGCAGGGCCCGTAAAACCGCCCGTGTTATATATATTGGATAATGCGCGGATCTCACCTGCGGTTCCAATCTGAAGCACCGAGGAATTGGTCACCGCGTCAACCCGAAGCTGCTGTATATTAATGCATTGATGTACCGTTAGATTCACTGGGGCTCACAACCTTAATTAAACATTTGGCGAATCAATCAAGTCCGGATCGAATGTATTCGTGCTGCTGGCCTGGTTGTTTGTAGTATTCACACCAATAGTATCGCCGGTGGTGAACGAGTTGGCGCCGGAATAAGCTTTTGTCGTGCTGTTTAAATCGATGACTCCTGTATTTCCAACTAATACCGTAGAACTGGGGCCCACGTTTACGATTTTCATATTGCCGATAATTGAAACCACAATTCCACCTCTTTATTCAAAATCGTCCGCTTCGATTTATTCTATGTGGTCGGATGCCCAGATGTCACTATAACATTCCTTCGCCCATACACTGGAACAAAGAACGTAGGAGGGATTATCGTGAGCTCAAGATCCAAAAAGCCGGACTGGTTGACACAGGACTCTTTCTTTAACAACAATTCCTTTCCATTTAAGGATCTGAATCATCTCAATGAGGATTATCAGTTAGATCCCACGATCATTGAGGATTATGTAAAGGATACGATCCGAAAAGCGACTGCCGGAAACGAAATTCTACCGGACCCGCACTCGCTTCGCTATGAAACGTTTATACTCATAACTTTCTGGTCGTGAAATGTTATGTGCCCAAACGCATCCATCCGGAAAATTTATGGATTCAGCTGAACCGGACGCAGATCAAAATCAACGGCTTGCCAAAAGAACAACACCAAACCATATCTTTACCCGTCCCCATACTGCCTGCGCAATCCATTGCGACCTATAGACAGCCTACGCTTCAAATTAAGATGCCGAAAATGTCTCCCGGCCGCCTGCGCGATATCAATATTCGTTTCTTGTGAATCAGACGGATAACAACAAGGACAGCCAACAGAAGCACCGTTCAAAACAACTTGCATGCAATAACCGTTGTTTGCAGGTTGTTTTGACTCATCTTATCTAATACTTATAGATGCCTGAATTGCGATATCGTAATGGGGTTTTTCCTTGTTTAAACCTATATCATGGGTGCTTTGTAAGTGGTCGGGCTGCATTTAAGAGGAAGTAGCTAGATATCGCTTGAGGTGTTTTCTATTGTGAATTTTTCATATGTTGAAATAACATAAAAAAAGAAATAAGCTGATTTCGGTTAAGAAACCAGCTTATTCAAAGATCTATATGAAGGCCGCATGTCCGGGCCTGTTAAGCCTCGGAAACGACCGTATAGCGCTCGTTGAGATGTTTGGGCTGCTCAAGCTCATCGAGCACCGCGATGACGTAATCGGCATAGCTGACGTAGCTTTTACCGCTAGCGTTGCCAATGACTTGATCTTTGCCCTCCTGATAACTCCCTGTCCGCCGACCTTCCGGATTAAAGAACGCTGCCGGACTAAGATACGTCCATTTTACATCCGTAGTTTGTTCCAGGTCCTTCAAATTCTCGCCGGCATGGAATGCCGTCGGATAATATTCCTTCGGAAAATCGGGCGTTTCTAAAAGTCGAAGCGTTTTGGCTTCGTCCACAAACAAGCTGCCGGCTCCTCCGACAACAAACAGTCTGGTATCCGTGCCTTTTAATGCTTGTATCAGCACCCGGCCTACTTCCACATATTGAGTCTCCTGTCCAGGCGCCGCGCCAAATGCATTCACGACAACGTCGAACCGCTGAAGATCGGCGCTGGTCAGATCCAGCACGTTCTTCTCCAAAATGTTTATGCTGGAATCGGAGATTTTGGATGCATTACGCACGATCGCCGTTACTTCATGACCGCGTGCTTGTGCCTCCTTGAGAATCAGATTTCCCGCTTTCCCTGTCGCACCGATAATACCAATCTGCATTTCGAATCTCTCCTTTATCAATTGTATGTACAAATGAGTGGTGAAAAAGACAGAGGCTACATTCCCCTTTTCAGCAATTCGCTGGATTCATGGAGAAGTTTCGCTAACTGTTCGCTATGCTCCTTCCCCAAGAGGGTGACATACTCTCCGTATAACTTTTCAAAATATTGGTTCAGCTCCCGGTATAACGCCATCCCCTCGTCCGTCAAGAAAATATGCGTTTCCTTCCATTCGGATTTGCGCTTTACCAGAAGTTTCTCCTCCAGCTTATCAATGAATCGGGTGCTTGTGGATGGAGCAATCGACAATTTATCGCTAAGCTCTTTCTGCGTAATTCCGGGATATTGATGGATCACCACCAGCACATAGGAGTACGTTGGGGATAAGCCGGCCTTTGCAAATGCATCCTCCGCCATCTTGGTCATGGAACGTGCAAACCGATTTGACGTAAAAAACAGGCACGAGCTTAAAATGGAATCATCGATATTCATATCCAGCCACCTCTCATTTGTATATACAAATTAACATTGAACTATGTTATTGTCAACAACTTTATTTTGGTTAGTTTCAATGCTTTTTCCTCTTTCGTTTGTCAATAAGTTCGGATTCAGCCGTAAGCATGCTCCACTGATGGTAGAACGTGTTACTAGTACTTTTATGAATTTTTCATATGTTGAAATATTATTCTCTCCGCTAGGGTTGTAAAAAATCGTTGACCTTGTCATTAGTGTCAAGGTCTACACTGTATTCGAAGCTAATCCTTAAGGAGGTATACAATGAAACCATCGAAACAACATCAAGAACAAATGCTCGAATCCGAAACTCGGCAAACGCCGGCAAACGGCAGCCAAACCGCCGTAACGGTGCTGGGGCTCGGACCCATGGGGCAAGCCCTGGCCGGTGCATTTATCAGGAGCGGCCATTCCACAACGGTGTGGAACCGGACATCGGCAAAGGCTGACTCGCTGGTAAAGCAAGGTGCCGTGCTGGCTCCGTCCGTTAAGGATGCGGTGCTTGCCAGTCAGCTTATTATCATCTGCGTACTCAACTATGATGCGGCGAACGCCGTTCTGTCTTCTGAGACAAGTGCATTGAAAGGAAAAACGCTTATAAACCTGACAGCCGACGTACCTGAACGTGCGCGGGAAATGGCGGAATGGGCTTACCGCAACGGAATTGACTACATCGATGGCGCCATCATGACGCCGATACCTACGATTGGGGAGCCTTCGGCCGTCATTTTGTACAGCGGGCCAGAAGACGTTTATCGCAGCCATCATCGTATACTCGCCAGCCTGGGCGGAACCGCTTCGTTCCTGGGCGAGGATCCGGGTCGTGCAGCGGCATATGACGTGGCGCTGCTAGATGTGTTCTGGACAGCCATTAGCGGTTATGTGCACGCGCTGGCCATTGCACGGGCGGAGAACATCGCTGCGGAAGACATCGCCCCTTATGCGCACAATATCATTCGCATTATGCCGGATATCATGACCTATATGGCGCATGATGCGGATCGGGGCGTTTACCCTGGGGACAGTTCCAACCTGATCTCGAATGTAACGAGCATGGAGCATATCATCCACGCTGCCGAACATCATGGAATTGATAGCAGCGTCTTAATCGCAGCAAAAGCAATTGCCCGAAAAGCAATCCAGGCCGGCCATGGAGAAGACGGCTTCTCCCGCTTGATCGAGTATAATCTCACCTCGCCATAATTGACCGATCGCGCTCGCTGCAGTTTAATACTCGTATGAAACCTAACAACGAATAGGCAAGTCAAACAGGCGACTTCATGTCCCCTCTTGACTTGCCTATTCGTTGAGTTCGCCGTTTCCTTAACCTTTGACGGCTCCCTCGGTCAGACCTTTCTGGATATATTTCGAGATAAACAGATATACAATCAGAACCGGAATAACCGTCAATGATACTGCCGTCGCCATCAGACCAAAGTCCGTTCCGTATTGCGAGCTGATCTCATTGAGCAAGGCAACGATTGGACGGACATTCTCTTTGTTCACAAAGATCAATGCCGAGAACAAATCGTTATACGACCACATAAACACGAAGATGCTTGCCGACGCGAATACGGGCTGAGAGATCGGAACGAAGATCTTCACAAACATCTGCCATCGGTTGCAGCCGTCCATGAATGCCGCTTCTTCAAGCTCTTTCGGAATGGTTGCCATGTAACCGGCAATAACCAAGGTCGCAAACGTCAGATTGCCTGCCGTTTGGGGAAAGATCAAACCCCAGTATGTATTGACCAGACTGGTTTTGATAAGCAGCTCATATACCGGAACCACGGTTGCAAACGCAGGAATCAGCAGCGTCGCATACAAAATGGAATAGATGGTTCGCTTTCCTCGAAAGTTGAACCTGGACAACACGTAAGCAGCTAATCCTCCAAGCAATAATACCAAGAATACGGTGCTGAAGGACATCACCAAACTATTGATATAACTTCTTCCGATATTAATGCGGTCAAATGCGTTCTGATAGTTAACAAACACCGGTTCCCAGGCGATGCCAAAGGAATTATTCATCACATCGCGGGATACTTTGAACGAGTTGTTCACGATCCAGAATAACGGATAGATGGTCGTTAAGGACCACGCTGTCAAAATCACGTACATCAACGTGGTGCCTAGACTAAACCGATGCTTCCTAACGCGCTGAGTTTTGTGTTCAACGACGATGGTTGGCTCCATAACAGTACACCCCTATAATGCTTAGTATGTAATCTCGTCTCTTTTCAACAAACGGTTGGCTATCAACGCAAGCAGCACGCCAAAGACCACCATGTATATCGCAACCGCCGATCCGTAACCAAAGTTCTGGTCCACCATGGCCTTTTTGTACATGTACGTCCCCAGCACCTCGGTTCCGTTCTGGCCGCTCGTGATGACCCAGATGAACTCGAACACCTTCAACGTACCCGTAATGGCAAGGGTAATGACGACCTTGATGTCACTCATGATAAGCGGAATTGTAAGCATCGTTGTTTTTTTGAGGCCCGTGATTCCTTCCAATTTTGCAGCTTCATAATAATCCGAAGGTATTTTGGACATGGCGGTCAAGAACAGAACGAAATAAAAACCCACATAATGCCATACCGTTGGGATCGATACCGCTTTAAGCGCATTTTTCGCATCCAGCCACAATACCTTCTCGATGTTGAAATTCGCCAGCAAGTTGTTCAGCAAACCGAAGTTGTAGTTGTAGAAGAGCACAAACAACAAAGATATAGCCGTACCGGATATAACCACCGGGAAGAAGAATACGGTTCGATAGAACCCTTTCAGCTTGGATATGTTATCTACCAGGACGGCCAGCACTAGCGCAATTCCCACCTGGAACACGATAACATAGAGCATAATTTCCAGCGTGTGCAGCGTTGCAGCGCCAAGCAGCTTATCCGTAACGAGTCTCTCATAGTTAGCCCAGCCCACAAACTTTTTGTCGAAAAAGCCGCTTGTGCGATAAAAGCTGAGATACAAACTCTTAAAGAACGGATAATATAGAAAGATTGTCATGATGGCCGCTGCGGGTAATAAAAACAGCACAATGTACTTGCGATCACCCTTCATATTAATCACCCTTGATGTTTATTTTTCTTCATCGTCCATGCCGAAATGACTACGCCGCCCGAATGAAAGCAGAGGGGCGGCGTACGTCACTTTTATTTCTACCGTTTCTGATAACAACTATTTTTTGTTGGCATCCTCGGTTTTCTTCGCTTCTTCGATCGCTTGAGTAGGAGTTTTCTTGCCTTCCACTACAGGCTGAACGCTGGCACGAAGGTTACCGAACGTTTCTTGCGAAACTTTACTGTCAACCGGTGCGCTGATGGAGGCTGCTTTTGCTGCCATAGCGAAGCCGTCGAGCGCGACTTGCGGCAATCCGGTCACTTCGACGTCAGCAGCAGGTGTACCGCCGTTAGCCGAAGCGATTTTTTGAATGGACGCCGGGGAAGTCAGGTGTTTCAGCAAAGCGATGGCTGTTTCTTTTTTGGCTGCATCGTCATAGGTGGCTTTGGAGAGGTAGAAGCCGGAACCGAATCCGCCTACGATATCATTGCCGCTGCCCACGCCGCCAGGAACCGTCGGGAATGGCACAACCGTGGAATTGTCGCGAGTATCGTCGCTCCAGCCGCCGATGGCCCAGGATCCTTCGATGGTCATGGCTGCCAGGCCTTCGCTGTAATAGTTGCCGGACATACTCAGGTCGATTGTTGCGGCATCTTTAGGGAATGCGCCAAGATCATACAATTCTTTCATAGCGGCATAAGCTTTTTCCCAGTTTGGATCGATGCCATCGAGCAGGCCTTTATTTTGTCCTTCAGGACCAGCCGCAGACAAAATGGTATGCTCGATCAGGTAGTGCGATTGGTCAAACGGTACGGACAAAGGAATAATGCCTTTTTCGGACAATGCCTTAACGGCCGTGGTCAGCTTCGCCCAATCGGTTGGGAGCTCCAGACCGTTTTCTTCGAAGATTTTTTTGTTAACGAACAATCCTTCGTAGAAGCCGGTCAAAGGTGCAGCGTAAATGTTGCCGTCTTTCTGCTTGGCAAGCTCAAGCGCATCAGGAATGAATCCGTTCTTCCAGTCAGCGTCAGCGTCGAGAATTTCGTTCAGCGGCACGACTTTGCCGGCATTGACGAACCCTTCTGCGTCAGCCCCGATGAAGTAGAACAACAGGTCTGGCTCGTTGCCGCTGTTCATATCGGTGTTGACTTTCGTTCTGAAACCGTCATCATTTGCTGACATGGTGTCGTTATCAATCTTTACGTTTGGATGCTCTTTCGTGAATTCATCCAACGCGGCTTGGAAGGCTTCGCGAGCTGCGTCGGTACCTCCGAAGGTCGAGAACACGCGAAGCGAAACCGGAGCGGCTTCATCCTTCTTCTCTTCCGCCGGCGGAGTTGTTTCCGTCTTCGGCGCATCTCCTTCAGCGGCAGGAGTGTTGGTGCCACCGCTGTTTCCGCAGGCTGCGAGGAACATGGAGAGCAGCAGCATGACACTCATGAGTAACATGGAAGTCCTTTTCATTTCTAATCCCCCTAAGTATGTTTTCAGAACCTGATGCAAACACTTGCTGTCTACCAGAATTTTATTCCAAGCCCTATTGCTTTCAAAGGGGGACATTCATCTTTAGCAGGGGGAAATATTTCCATGTCAACTTTTCTTCGCACCCTAGCTCTTTTTTTAGGCCATATCATTGTGTTAGGTTAAGGCATAGTTAAGCGGGAACGTCGGAGCGGCAAGAGTAACGTAAGTGTTTGATATTTCTCTATTATGAATTTTTCATATGTTGAATTAATATAATTATTCACCATCGAAACGCTCATGCTCTCTTATTCAACAAAAAAAGACCCGCCATTCGCATGGCCGGCCCTCCCCGGAAACATCATTCCACTTTATCGGTATCGATCTGCCGAAACGCGGCATCCGCGCTCTCATCACGGCAAAGAGCTTGTCAAGAAATCTTGACAAGCTCTTCCGGGATACCAAGACGGTATTTAAGGCGCATCAACCTCTTACTCTATTCGGTCTGAATCTCAGGTTCTAAGCAAGCCGCGATCTACACTTTACCTACCCAGTCGGATCCGGCAACCTCTCTCCAGCGGCCGCGGATGGATTCGTAAACCTCCTCCGGCAATTTCCCTTTCTCGAGCAGTGCGGCATTTTGCCCCCAACGATCGGGATTTGCCGTACCCACGATGGCCGTCGCAATGCCCGGCGTGCTTAGGGTGAACCGTAATGCCGTCTCAACGCCTTGCTGAACGTCAGAGAGGAAATCGTAGTTCAGCTCGCCGAGCCGAACCCAGTAAGGATAGGCATAGTCCCGTTCGCTTAATGTTTCATGCTTCCAGGCTACGTTGGCTACGGGACGTTTGGCAATAACCCCTATTCCCTGCTTCATGGCAAGGGGAATCGTGAGGTCGATCGCCTCCTGGTCCGCAATGTTCAGCGAAGTTTCAAAGCTGTCGAATGCGCCGGTTTGAAGGGCGTACAGTGCATCCGTTGAATCGCCGCTGTAGCCGATATACCGCGTTTTCCCCTGCTCTTTTGCTTTTTTCAGCACCTCGATCACAGCGCCCTGCCGCAGAATTTCCTCAGAGCAGCTGTGAAGGTGTATGACATCAACGTGGTCCACCTGCAGCCGTTTCAAGCTCCGGTCAATGCTTTGCTCAAGCATCACCGGATCCCAATCCGGGTAGTCCAGTCCGGAGGCATGCCCGCATTTCGTAAACAGGTAATAATCATCTCTGCGGCCCGACAGCGCTTTGCCGATCAATTCCTCGCTGTGGCCGTAACATTCCGCGGTATCAATCATGTTAAGGCCTGCGTCAATCGCGCTGTGCAGCAGCCGGTCCACCGTCTTCTGATCCGACTGTCCGATCTCGGCACCGCCGAATCCCAATACACTGACCTGCATATCCGTCCGCCCAAATGCTCTACGTTCCATCGTCCTTCACTCTCCTCCCTATGATTACCATTCTACATTACCCGTTATGGATAATCTTGAAAGCTTTGTTCCAATACAATTGCCAAAGGATTCAAGCACCTGCATCCATGAAAAGAATCCCGTATCAAAATCCATAAATGCTAAGCCCGCCGTCAACCAGCAGCGTCTGCCCGGTCATGTAATTGGCGGCTTCGGAAGCCAGGAAAACGACGGGCCCCACCACTTCTTCCAGGCTTCCTACGCGTTTTAGCGGCGTCCGGTCCAGGATAGCCTGCATGTAAGTGTCGTCATTCAGCAGCTTCTCGGTCAGCGGCGTCCGGAAATACCAAGGCCCGACGGCGTTGACCTGGATTCCATACTGCGCCCACTCCATCGCCAGCACCTTGGTCATATGGATTAGAGCAGCCTTGGTCGATCCATAGACAACGCCCGTGCGTAGGGCGGTATGGCCGCCTACGGAAGAAATGTTGATGATTCTTCCATTCCCCTGCTCCTTCATATAACGGGCAGCGGTTTGAGATGCGACAAACGCCGATTTCAAATTGGTCTGCACGATTAAGTCCCATTCGTCATCGGTCACTTCCAGCGCCGGCGTACGAATGTTCATGCCGGCATTGTTCACCAATATATCGATTTGCCCCGCCTGGTCCACAAATTCGCGGATCGCCGCCTCCATCTCTTCCCGAATCGTCAGATCGCCCGGCAGCACATAGGCTTGACATTTCTTCAAGCCGGCAATCAGACCCGCGGTCTCCTCCAGATCGCTTCGGGTTCGGGACATCAGGCCAACGTCGCATCCGGCCTCCGCCAAGCCTACGGCTATCGCGCGCCCGATTCCCCGCCCCGCCCCTGTTACAAAGGCTTTTTTTCCTTCCAGATTAAAGCTGGGCAAATACATTCGAATCCCTCCAAGTTATAGATATGCAAACAGCTCAGGTATTCAGTTGAAACACGTCAAAAGTTGATTTCATGCTGACTTACTAGGAATTGAAATATTGCGAAGGATTTAAACGAACGGGGTCCACGTATTCCTCATAACGCCCGCCCGTATAGGACTCGATGACTTTTCGCCAGAAAGCCTGGGCCGGTATATTGCTGCTGACCTGCGTCACCTTCCAGCGTCCCTGGAAATGATCGAACAGCCAGGTCGCCGCCCAAGTCCCCAATCCCGTACGTCTGTATTTTTGCATAACGAAAAATTCCGTCATGTAATAGTCGGCTTCCGCGGCGTTGTCCATACGCTCGATCAAGGCAAAACCGGCCGGCCGTTGATCAAACGTAATCAGAAATGGATATTTCCGTTCCCGCTTTTTCCAGAACTCATCGAGATCGGGATAGGGTAAAAACAATCCTTGATCGTTCACCGAGATATCCAGGTATTTAGTAAAATCGTACAAGTACAGTTGCATCAAGTTTACGATAACGGCTTGCTTCCGTTTGGGAACCAGTTCAATTCCCATGCGTTCCGCTCGTTCTGAAATCATGCTGCCGCCTCCCTAGGCATTTCACTATCATATTAAATGCTTCCCATCTTCATCATAGTATCCGTCTATGTTGAAACACAAGCGGCCATCGGATCGAGGAGACGATCGTGTGAGGCATTAAGCACGACGGACTTTCCATATGTTACACTAGTATATAATGACAGCGATTATCGCTATAAAGACAATCATTCGAGGTGGAACATGAATATACAAAAAGATATCGACCGCGCACGACTCGATGAGAAAGCGCCGGCCATGCCTTGGTTTGTGCAGCAATTTATCGACTACAAACTTCCGGATCTCTCCCCCTCCACCCTGCTCGAATATGTAAGGGACTATGAAACGTTTTTTAATTGGCTCCGGTCGGAAGGGCTGTCACAAGCCGCCTCTAACCGAGACGTGACGCTGCTTGAGCTGGAGACCCTTCGCATGGACAGCATCACAGGTTACCGATTATATTTGACCACGCGCCGGGAAGGCACCAACTCCCGAATTACGGTTTCCCGCAAGCTGTCATCGCTTCGCTCTCTGTTCCATTATTTAAGCCAGATTGCGGAGGATGAGGATTTTTACCCGCTCCTTAAACGCAACATCATGGCCAAAGTGGAGATCAAACGGATTCACAAGCCCAAAGATACGGCTGCCAAGTTGAAAGGAAAAATACTGGAAGAAGAAGAGCTTCAGGATTTCATCACTTACATTCACGAAGGATACGGGCACGATGTGGAGAATAACAAACAGGCTCTATACGCGCATGAACAGAACAAAGTCCGAGATGCCTGCATTGCCAGCCTTATTCTAAACTCGGGTCTTCGCGTATCCGAAGTGGTCAACTTGAATCTTGCAGACATCGACCTGAACAATAAAATGCTGCATGTGTATCGTAAGGGCAATAACGATGAAACCTTTAAAACCCCGGTCTACTTCCGGGCGCAGGCCAAAGACGATCTCGAGCATTATCTGCAGCTGCGGCAGACCCGCTACAAAGTGCCGAAAAAAGAAAAAGCTCTCTTCGTCGCGCTGCGCAACGGCCAGAATGAAGGACAGCGCATGACGAAACGGGCGATTCAGGCAATGATCATCAAATACGCCAAGCGTTTTGGCAAGCCGTCCCTGACCGTGCACAAGCTGCGGCACTCGTTTGCAACGGATTACTATCTTCAAAATGACATATATAAAACGAAAGAACAATTGGGGCACGCTTCCACCGAAACGACCGAAGTGTATGCCCATTTGACGGACAAAACGATGTCCGAGGCGATTGAGCGGCGTTCCGACGAGTAATTATGTTTTTTTACAGTGATAGTATAAGCGACGCGATCCGCTCCGTCTCATTCCAAGTAAACAAGGGAACCGCCAGCCGATGCTGAATCTCCTGCAGGCCGGGCGGTTCCTTTAGTATGTCGGGATTCACGACGATTCCCTGGATCTCCTCGACCTGATCCAGCAGCCCCCTGTCCTCCATTCCCCGCAGCAGCACCAGTTTTGGGTGAGGCATCATCTTATACCCTTCGACCAGCACCATGTCATAATCAGTGTACATATGTATCAACGTATCGAGGTCCAGCTCCGTTTCCCTCAGCATGGCCGTCCGGCCCGGCGAGGCAATGGCAATCCCCTCGGCTCCGGCCTCGCGGAATTTGTAAGTATCCGTCCCTTCGCGGTCCATATCAAAGCCATGCCCATCATGCTTGATGACGGCTATCCTGATGCCCTGTCGTTTCAATTGCGGAATCAGAGCCGCAATGAGCGTGGTTTTGCCGCTGTTCTTGTACCCGCAGAACTGGAAGACCTTCATGACCAACCCCCTGGAAGAACGAGCACCTGCACGGCTTGGCCTTTAACCGCCCCTCTAAGCTCTGGCGGTATAACAATCAAACAGTCGCTGTCCTTGATCGTGATCATGACACTCGATTCATCCAGGGCGGCGGGCGTGGCTACAAGTTTGCCGTTTACCGCTTGGAGGCTGCCCCTGACAAAACGGGTAAAATTATTCACCTTTGCATAATCCGAACCCAGCTCGGCTGTCCATTCGGTTAAATACAACTGCTCCATGCCCAGCATTTTTCGAATCGAAGGTCTGACAAACAACAGAAATCCGACAAAGCATGCCCCCGGATTACCGGAGAGCGCGAAGAGCAGCTTCCCCTCCTTCACCGCCGCGGTTGTCACGCTGCCCGGACGCATCGTGACTTTATTAAACAGCATGTCCAATCCGCCGGATGTCACCAGCTCTCCCATAATATCGTAATCGCCTACGGAGACGCCGCCTGTCGTAACCACGATGTCATAATCCCGGAGCGCTTCCTCCACCTTCTGACGGGCAAGCTCGATATGATCGGGAATGGCCTCCATGATCACCGGAACGCCGCCCGCTTCCCGAATTTGCGATGCAAGCATATAGGTGTTGCTGTTACGGATTTTACCGGGCTCAAGCGGCTCGGTTATGTCGAGCAGCTCGGTGCCCGTCGAGAAGATGCCCACGACCGGTTGACGATACACTCCAACCTTATGTATGCCAAACGTAGCCAGAACCGAAATCTCTCCCGGCCCGATGCGAGTCCCTCGGCGGAGAATCATATCGCCTTCCTGGAGTTCGAACCCGAGAGGGGTAATATTCTTACCCTTCTCGATGGAACGCTTAAAGCCTACATAGGTTACACCATCCTCCACGCGAAGCTCCGTCGCTTCAAGCATCACGACAGCGTCTGCGCCTTCGGGCACCTGGGCGCCCGTCATGATACGGGAAGCCTTGCCTTGTACGATCGGCACGGAGGAGACATATCCGCACGGGATATGGTCGACGACCTCAAGCCAAACCTTTTCCCCCTGATCGCATGGCGCCAAATCCGCTGACGACACCGCATAACCGTCCATGCCCGAACGGGCAAAAGCCGGGAACGGGTGGGGAGCGACGACATCGGATGCAAGCACCCGGCCATCGCTGTCCTGCAGCCGAATGAGCTCCTCCTGGCCGCAATCCGCATAAGAAGTTGCTAACGCTTGCGCGTCTGATACCTGTAGTGCACGCCGATCGAATTTATGGTTTGGCTTCTTGGGCGATATCGGTTCATGATCTTTCACAACGCATTCCTCGCTTTCTGACTATATCCCAGACTGATAATCTTACTGTACTACATTCCGAGCAATCTTCAAACCGAGCGGCTGATCTCCAAGAAATCGCATGTACGTATCTGACGGTTGTATATTTTCGTTTCGAAACATTAAAAAACGCATGGCCCTTAGACCATGCGCATGAAACGTAATTGTTTTACCTTCGGCCCCTTCGGGAAATCTTACCGGATCCGATCCGGGTCTTGGGCTTCTTGTACGATTTCTTCGGCGAATCGAACAAACTTCCGCCGCTTTCGCCGCGTTTGATCGAGCCGCGGTCACCGCTCGAATCCGGATTCCGTCTGAACAGGCTTCCGCCCGTGCCGACCGTATCCTGACCGCGCCGCGTAATTTTCCCGCTCCGGTCAACCGTCAACGGCGGAGCGATCTTCTTATCTTGGCTTGTCGGCTTTTTATAGTTCCCTTGAGCCGGTTTATACACATCTTTGCTGGTATAGCCGCGATAGCCCCCGCCGCCCATCGAATCAAACAAATTCCCGATAAGGACGGCGGTCAAGTATCCCTGCAGGAAACTGGAATCGTAATTGCGCTGAACATATTCCTTGGAATCGATTTCGATCAGCGTATCGGCCGGCTTCTGGGGATCCTGCTGCAAATGGTAATACTCATCGCCATAGACCAAGAACATCCGCTCCGTATCCTCAGGAGAAGATTGATCCGGCGTATTGGCCGCCATGAGCTCGCTCGCCACTTCGGGAACGCTTTTATCAGCTGCCCGATACACGTAGGATGTTGCATTTCCGTCCCGATTGACGGACTCCAGCGGATACGTGTCCTTGATATTCGGCGCTCCGCATCCGCTTAATAAAGATACGAACAGACTCAGTACCAGTATGATTTTTACAGATAAAAAAGAGCGTTCCTTCATGCCACCACTCCTAAGTCGCCCGGATAACCCTTACGTCCCCCGGTATCACTTTCTCGCCTTCATAGAGCATAAACCGTCCATTCTGCCATTCGATTCGCAGCAGCTTGTAATCATCGGATTGGTACTGCCATACGTGCTGCTCCCCGCTTTGCATAAACGCGGTACGGCCGGATATCGAAACATGTCCACCGTACTCCTCTTCCAAATGAAACACATGATCGTCCAGATCGATGATGGACGGCACCTCATCCGGCGAATCCAGGCGTCCATCGATGGGCGCGTAGAGTGCATATTGAACCGTCTCGCGTTCTTCGATGTGAAGATAAGCTATGGTGCTGCCATCCTGAAGCGTCAGGACGACCGCGTTGCGGCCTCGATTGTGCACGCGGCCCGTGACTTCGTAAGTAACCAGAGACACTTCGCAAATATCGCCCGGAGCCAGCTGCAGCATGCTCTTCTCTACCTTTGGCGGCTCGGGCTTGCTAAATAAATTGCTGATTCTTTTCCACATACTCATCTTTCCTAATCCCCTATCTCCATTATGCGTTCTATAAGCATGCGGTAATAATTAACGCTCCGACCACATGCAGCGATCCTGCAAACAAACCGTAACCGGTTTTGCCCTCGCGGGTTCCCTTATCCAGGTTCAGCTTGCCAAAATTGCGCAGCATGAGCTCTGTCAACGCTTCGAGAACAAACAATATGATAAACGAAACGACCGATACCACAATCGCCTCCAGCAGGTGATAGGACGTTCCGATCGACACGGATAAAATATACCCTTGGGCGACCAGCTTGAGGATCAGCCTAGTGGTTACCGCCATGTTACCCGCTTTCACTTCTTCAAGATCGTTATATTTCGTGAACAGGGAATCCACGAACATCAATACAAACAACAGCAGCCCGCCGACCGCCGTCCAAAGCAATACACGCAAGATCATATCAAAATCCATCTCTAAGCCTCCACACATTCAACATACATATCAACTTGCCCTGATCAGACTGCTTCAAATGAAGATAGACAACCTTAAAGGGGTAGTCCCGTATATATCCGGTATCAAACAAAAGCGAAGGAGAAGCACAGTAGTATTCAGCCCTGCTGCGTCTCCCTCGCCATCGATACTATTTACCTGTCAGACCACCAGACCCGGATTACTTGTTCTCGTATTGCTTCATCAAGGCTGCAAGCTCATCCTCAACGGCTTTGTCCTTGCCGAGGTTCTCGAACTCTTCATCGAGGGATTTCTCGCGCGTCGACATTTCGTTGCTTGCTTCGGCACGCGCTTCCATGGCCAGCATCTTTTCTTCCATCCGCTTCAACCCGGCCGAAGCCGTGTCAGACCCGAAACCGTTCATTGCTTTGTTGATCTCGGTTTGCGCTTTAGCCGCATTATAACGGGCAACCAGCGTCTCGCGCTTGTTCTTCATCGCTGTAAGCTGCTTGCGCATTTCCTCCAGCTTGCCGCGCAGGTTGTCGGCTGCCAGCTTGTTCTGATCGTAGCTTGCTTTGTACTCGTCGCGCTTGGCTTCAGCTGCCTTCTTCTCTTCCAGCGCACGACGGGCAAGTTCAACGTTTTGCGCCTGCGCTGCCGTATGAGCCTGCTGCGTGCGTTTTTCCACGAGAGCAGCTTGCTCTTCATAAAGGGCTTTGAAGCGTTTCTCGATGGCGATTTGGGCAGCTACCGCCTTCTCGGCATCCTCAAGGTCTTCGGTCATATCGCGGATGTACTGGTCCGTCATCTTGATCGGGTCTTCAGCCTTGTCGATAATGGCGTTAATATTGGACATGGTCAAGTCACGCAATCTTTTAAATATGGACATCGTTCTCTTCCTCTCGCTTTCGCTTTAAAATACTGGTATATGTTAAATGTTTACGTTGCATGATCCCAAACGGTTTCAAAATTTTTTTAGTGGTTGTTAAAAGTCATCTTGGGATCACCTTATCGGTGCTGAAATCTGAATTTTGAACACGCACTGATTCTTAATATCCACGTTCATACTGCTTCGGAACTTTCTGTTCTTCATCAAGCGCTTTGGCAGCATGAACCGCCCAGTACGGATCCCGCAGCATGCCCCTTCCGATCGCTACCATATCCGCCTTGCCCGACAAAACCACCTCTTGGGCGACATTGTAATCATCAAGCAGCCCTACTGCAATCACTGGGACCTTCAGCAGTTGTTTGAACTCCGCAGCCAGATCGACCTGATAACCCGGCTTCGCTTCCGGACCGCCATTGGAACCGACGACCCCTTCTCCTCCGGAGGAGATATGAAAAATATCGACCCCGGCATCCCGGTATCGTTTGCAGATTTCCGCACAGTACTCCACATCATAACCGCCGTCCACATATTCTTTTGCAGATACCCTCATGATGATCGGCATGCCTTCGGGCAGCACTTCCTTAACGGCCTGGACAACCCGTTCACCGAACAGGGGGAGGTCTTGGCCATATTCGTCACTGCGTTGATTCGTCAGCGGCGAATGAAACTGATGGATCAGGTAACCATGCGCGCCATGAATCTCAACCGTGTCGAATCCGGCTTCAACAGCCCGGCGAGCTCCTTCCCTGAAGGCCTGTATGAGATCTTCCACTTCGGCAGTGGAGAGTGCCTTCGGCATTTTGTAATGGGAACTGAACGGGATTGCCGACGGGGCTACCGACGGCTCGGCATCCTGCGCCTTTCGGCCGGCATGGCCGAGCTGGATACCAATCTTGGTTCCATAAGAATGCACGGCTTCGACAATGCGGCGATAGGCAGGAATTTGATTGTCGTCCCAGATCCCGGTATCCTGATTGGTTATGCGTCCGTCCGGGTGAACGCCTGTCATTTCCACAATAATTAAGCCAGTGCCTCCCACGGCACGGCTGACGTAATGCACAAAATGCCAATCATTCGGAATCCCGTCCCCGGCCTTTACGGAATATTGACACATCGGTGGCATAACAATGCGGTTCTTGAGGGTCAAATTCTTGAAATTGTAGGGTGTAAACAAGTCAGCCAAGCGATTATCTCCTTCCACATCCAAATGATTAAGATGTAATAAAATCTGTTAGGGGTTATTATACACCTTTCCGAGGGAAAACTAAAAACCGTCGAATTCCCATATTGAGGATAATTGTTTGTCCAACTGGGCATACCATACTAAAAAGCTAAAGGGGCCGATCGTGATGTTCAAAAGATGCCGCGCAGGAATCTGCCTGCTGTGGATCCTTTCATTCTTTTTCGTTGTGCCGGGCATCCCGGCAAACGCGTCCGGTTTACATAATCTGACACCACAACCTCAGGATGCTTCCGTCATGTCGGAGTCCGGCCAAGTCATGGATCATTCGAAGCGAAATCAGAGCAAACCATCAGACGACGCGCCGTCTTTAAGCCAATTGCTGAGGAAATACCCGGACACGTTTCGCGCAAGCGGACCACGGGTCAAACAGGTGGCGCTTACCTTTGATGATGTACCGGATCCCCGATTTACCGGAAAAGTACTCGATGTGCTGAAGGAACAGCAGGTGAAGGCCACCTTTTTTGCAGTAGGAGACCGTGCCAAGAAACACCCTGAGCTCATGAAACGCATTCATGAAGAAGGACATGCTATTGGCAATCACTCTTACAATCACGCCCAACTGAACAAGCTGAGCCTGGAGAAATTCAAAAGCCAAATTGAGCGTACCAACACGATTTTGAAGTCGCTGACCGGAGTCGACCCGCGGCTGATCCGACCGCCTTATGGCGATATTAATGAAGAGCAGCTCCAATGGGCGCGCAAAAACGGGTACAAGGTCGTGAATTGGAATGTCGATTCCCTCGATTGGAAAGGACTGCATAAGGAAGAGGTCAAGAGTAATATTATGACTGCGGTCGGCCCGGGATCGATCGTTCTCCAGCATGCCGGCGGCGGCGTGGGTTCCGATCTTACCGGTACCATCGATGCGCTCCCGGACATCATAACGGAACTGCGAAACAAAGGGTACAGCTTCGTGACGCTTCCGGATATGTTAAACGTGCCGGAATCGCGATAGAGCCTGCATAAACGCAAAAAGACGGCTGACTGGAAGTTGACCAGTGAAGCCGTCTTTACGATTCATCATGAATATATGAATTAATCGATAATGAACAATTTGATATCCTGGATGCCGAATTGATTTACGGATGATTGGGAGCCTGGGATGAAGATATCAATCTTATTCCCTTTTATGGCTCCGCCGATATCACGTGCTTCTGCCACAAATGCCTTTTTAGGCAATCCTGGATGCTCATGTCCTGTTACAAGGACCTTGGTACCGAGCGGAATTACCTTGGGATCAACGGCGATGGTGCCAAGCTTAAGGGAATTCCCGAAATAGTCAACCGCGCCCCAACCGCCGTTCTCGCTTGCAGCAGAGGAATACGCAGTAGCTTTAACGGATAAAGTTTTGCTGTAATTAAACGTCTTGCCCCATGCTTCGACTACGTTATTCTGCGGGATAACATTCAAGCTTGGCGTGAAACCGGAGTTTCCTGGAGCGATTGGCGCCGCGGATGCCGACGAGTTCATCGATACCGTCCCTGGTATGTTGATTTTGAGCCCCTGGTAAATATTCGTTGCCTTTATTGTTGGGTTAGCTTTCATCAGCTTGTCCATATTAACGCCGTACTGTTTGGACAAGAAATAGAACGTATCGCCGTTCTTAGCAACATGCACGGAGCTTGCATGTGCTTGCAGCCCGCCTCCGGCAAAAGTCAGTCCGAGTGCCACGGCTGTAATGGTAAACCATTTTGCTGTTCTTCCAGCGATCTTATTATTTTTGTTAAGTCCACGATTTCTTGTCCAAGATTTCATTTGTTGTAACATCTAAAGATGCCTCCCTTATATGTAGCTTGGTAAATCGGATGTAGTATGTCAACGAACATGAATATATCACAATTTTGTAACCTATACCGCAAGCAATTGTTACCAACACACAAAGAAAAACAGCGCCGCTGCCTGAAACACCAGGCTAGGCGCTGTTTTTAATTTGTTACATTCCGGATGAAAAAGTTACAATACCTTGCTTAAAAACTCTTGCGTACGGGGATGGGTCGGATTGCCGAACAGTTGGTCCGGCGTGCCTTCCTCCACGATTTTGCCGCCGTCCATGAACAGGATCCGATCTCCCACTTCGCGGGCGAAGCCCATCTCATGGGTCACGATGACCATCGTCATTCCGCCTTCGGCAAGCTTCTTCATCACTTCCAGAACCTCGCCCACCATCTCGGGATCGAGTGCGGAGGTCGGCTCGTCAAACAGCATGACATGGGGCTGCATGGCGAGTGCTCGCGCAATGGCAATTCTCTGCTTCTGTCCGCCGGACAGCTGGGAAGGATAAGACTCCTTTTTGTCCTGCAGTCCAACCGATTTCAGCAGCTCGTCTGCTGTAGCCTCGGCTTCCTTCGCCGAAACCCCTTTTACTTGGATAGGGGCGAGCGTAATGTTATCGATGACCTTTTTGTGCGGAAACAGGTTAAACTGCTGAAACACCATGCCCATTTTCTCGCGGGTGGCATTGATATTGTGGTTCTTGGCGGTGATCAGCTCACCCTCGAATGAAATTTCGCCGCTGGTCGGCACTTCCAGCAGATTGAGACAGCGCAAGAAGGTGCTTTTACCGGAGCCGCTCGGTCCGATGACAACCACCACTTCTCCTTTTGCAATCTCGATATTGATGCCCTTCAGTATTTCCAGCTTGCCAAACGATTTATGAAGATCCTTAACGGTTATCACTTGCACTCAACTTCCTTTCCCAGACACCCAGAAGCTTCGAAAGAACGAATGTCAGTATAAAGTAGATCATGGCCGCCACAAGCAGCGGGTTCAGCGGGGCAAAGGTTGAACCGCGCAAAATCTGGGCTTGGTACATAATATCGAATACCCCGATGAACGATACGATGGACGATTCCTTGATAATGACAACGAATTCGTTACCGATCGCAGGGAGTACCCCTTTCAGCGCCTGCGGCAAAATGATATGACGCATGGCTTTGCCCTTGGTCATCCCGAGTGAGCGTGCGGCCTCCAGTTGTCCCCGGTCCACGCCCTGAATGCCTGCGCGGAATATTTCTGCCAAATAGGCAGCGCTGTTGATGGAGAGCGTCAAAATACCCGACTGGATCGGTGAGAATTTAATATCAAACGCCGCCAAGCTGTAATGGATAATAAACAGCTGGACCAGCATCGGCGTGCCGCGGATGATTTCAATATATGCGGTAGCCAAGAACTTAAGGATTTTTACGCCGGACATCCGCATTAACGCGATAATCAATCCGAGAATGAATCCGAAAAATACGCCGAGGGCCGAAATAAGCAACGTAAATTGAATGCCTTTGGCATAATAGTCGCGATATTTCCAGAAAAATTCAAAGGTATTCAAGTTCTCTGCTGTTCGTCCTGCAGCCAGATCGCTGGCATCGTCGACAAATTTCTGGATCTGGTTATTTTCTTTTAAGCGCTCGAGCGTAGCATTAATGCTGCCAAGCAGCTCCTCGTTTCCTTTGCGGACCCCGATGGCATATGCGTCGTTCTCCGCCGTCGGCTTGGCATCCGTGATGGCCATGGTCGCTTCATTCATGTTGGTCTTTGCGATCGGGTACTCCGCAAGGACGACGTCCACGCGCTCGGATTCCAGCTGCAGCAGCAAATCCGGGATTTTATCGAGCGATACTACATTGGCATTCGGTATCGTTTTTGCGATGGATTCCTGAATGGAGCTTTTCTGAACCCCGATCCGGGCTCCTTCCAGGCTTTCAAGCGTGTTGAATTTCAAGGCGTCTTCCTTGCGGACTACGACCGATTGTTCCGCAGCGTAATAAGGTTCCGAGAAATCAATGCTTTTTCGGCGGTCTTCCGTCGGATTCATGCCCGATATGACGAAATCCACGCGGCCGCTCGTCAGCTCTGGCAAGAGCGCATCAAAGGACGTATCCTTGATAATGAGCTCTGCGCCAAGATCCTTGGCGATTTCCTTCGCGATATCGATATCAAATCCGACGATGGTATCCACGCCATCTATCGTTTTATGGAACTCATATGGCGCATAGTCGGCACTTGTTCCGAGAATTACCGTTTTCTTCTCGCCTTCCGCATGGACGAGGCTGCCGAAAGACAGCACGACCACCATGAACAGGGTCATCCACGCTGTAAATTTACGTTTCATATGTCTCATTTCTCCCCTAACTGTTACAAATAGATTAAACCTTTAGAAAAAAAGCAACTGAGTCATTATAAAACAGGATGCATGAATATGCAATGAAAATTGATGGGTTTTCAATTTGTAACTTACAGGCAAAATCAACTTGTAGTATGTCATTCCACTATTTTAATACAACGGTCAAATCATCATACCCTTAAAGTGATCATGTCACACATGATTCAGTTTGTGGAATATAACTAATTATTAAAATAATCAAGCGGGTTTGAATCCATTCTATCCCTAAAATAAATGGAATTTAATGTTTATATTTCATCCTAACCGCAAGCTTCTCCTCTCCCTACATTAAAATGTAAACACAGGACTTTAGAATTATCCAAAATAGGAATTAAAGATATGGAATATAGGAAGGGAACACTTTACGGACGGATGCATAATCTATCGGCTGCCTTCCCATCTTATAGAAGCGCATGATTTCGGTCCATCTACATTGCAAGCCGCCTGTCTCATTCACGCATGATTCAGGCAAGCCAGCAGCTGGTTATTAATTAGCTATAGCTTTACTCATATAGGAGGTGTAACCATGCTGTTAGAAGCGCTGTATCATGTTCCTAGAGATAAATGGGCTTATGCTTACGATACACACACCATTCATCTTCGGATTCGAACCAAGAAGAACGACATTGATTCAGTTGTTGCCATGACGGGCGACAAATATGATTGGGACCGTACGTACTTCGAGATCACCATGGAAAAGGCCGCCTCTGACGACATGTTTGATTACTGGGAATGCGGAGTCAGGCCCAAATACAAAAGGTTGTCATACGGATTCCGGATTCATGCGGGAGACGAAACGGTGTATATGGTCGACAGCGGAATCGGATGGGATTACCCCTATCCGCCGGCAGGCTACTTTGAATTTCCGTACATACATGAAGTCGATGTATTCAAAGTACCGGAATGGGCCAAAGAAGCCGTATTCTACCAAATCATGACGGAACGCTTTGCCAACGGGAACCCGGCCATCAGTCCTGACGGAACCGAAGCCTGGGGCGGCAAGCCGGAGGTGGACAACTTCTTCGGCGGTGACCTGCAGGGCGTGCTGGATCACCTGGATGATCTGGTTGACCTGGGCATTAACGCCATATATTTTACCCCCCTCTTCCTCTCCCCCTCCAATCATAAATACGACACGGTAGATTATAAGCAGGTGGATCCGCACTTTGGCGATAACGAACTGTTGAAAAAGGTAGTGGATACTTGCCACGCAAAAGGCATTCGTGTGATTTTGGATGCGGTATTCAATCACTGCAGCGAGGAGTTCCCGCCCTTTCAGGACGTCCTGAAGCATGGCGAGAAGTCCAAATATGCCAGGTGGTTTCATGTGAACCGGTTTCCTTGCGAGATCAAGGACGGCATACCGACATACGACACCTTCGGCTTCTTCGGAAACATGCCGAAATTCAATACTGCCAATCCCGAAGTCAAGGCGTACTTGCTGGGCGTCGCCGAGTATTGGATTAAGGAGATCAAGCTTGACGGTTGGCGTCTGGATGTCGCGAATGAAATCGACCATCATTTCTGGCGGGATTTCAGGCAGGTTGTCAAGAAGGCCAACCCCGAGGCATACATCGTAGGCGAGGTTTGGTCCGACTCGTTGATCTGGCTGCAAGGCGACCAGTTCGATTCCGTGATGAATTACCCTTTTGCCGATAAGGTGCTGGAGTTTTTCAACGGCAACATGGACGGACTCACCTTCGCCAACCGCATCGGCTCGATCCTGATGCGTTATCCGCAGCAGACGAACGAAGTAGTCTTCAACCTGCTTTGCAGCCACGATACGCCCAGGCTGCTTACCCGCGTGGGAGAAGATATCCGGCGCATGAAACTCACCGTCGTATTCCTGTTCACCTTCATGGGCACGCCGTGCATCTTCTACGGGGATGAAATCGGCTTGACCGGGGATGGAGACCCGGATTGCCGCAAATGCATGGAATGGGATCCCAAGAAGCGAAACCAGGAGCTGTATGCATTTTATCAAGGCATGATCGCGCTGCGGAAAGAGCATAAGGCCTTGCGGCAAGGCCGCTTCCGCTTCCTGCAGGCGAATCTTCATGATCCTTGCATCGTGTACGAACGTGCCGACGAAACCATGCATTTTATCGTCTGGATCAACAACAGCGACTCGAAGCGTACCCTATCGCATCCCATCGTCACGACCGATTGGATCGATGCCGAAACCCAAGAGCCTGTAAAACCGGTAAACGGTACGATGCATATCGATTTGGAACCGTACGCGTATCGCATTTTATGCCGGGAATTGAAACATTAGCTTCGATCATATTCAGACAGCGCAGGGGTGCCCGGATAGCTTGTTATTCCTTCGCTATCCGGGCACCCCTGCGTCATGAAAGCCATGGTTATTATCGGCTGGTGATCTGCTGATAGATTTCCTGATATTCCTTTGCCGAAACGTTCCAGCTGTAATCCCCGCCCAGTGCGTTCTTGCTCACTTTACGCCAGTGCTCGGGCATTCGATACATGGAGGTCGCGCGGCGGATGGTGTTCATCATGTCATGCGCATTGTAATCCTTGAAGGAGAATCCGTTCCCTTCGCCCGTATACTCGTTGTATGCCTGAACCGTATCGTTCAGTCCGCCCGTTTCTCGGACAATGGGTACGCTGCCGTACCGCATGGCGATCAGCTGGCTGATACCGCACGGTTCAAATTTGGAAGGCATCAGGAACAGGTCGCTGCCGGCATAAAAACGCCGCGATAACGGCTCATTGAACCGGATCTGGGCCGACATTTTGGTGGGATAGCGATTTGCCGCTTCCCTGAACCAATGCTCATAGGAAGGATCTCCCGTTCCCAGGACAACGAACTGAATCTCGTCATAGTAGAGCAGCTCATCCAGAATGCGGATAACCAAATCGAGTCCTTTCGAATCGACCAATCGCGTTACCATCGACATCAACGGAATATGCGGCGCCACGGGAAGATTCAGCTCTTCCTGTAAGGCGATTTTGTTCTGCGTTTTTTTGTTCAGTCCGCTCCGGAACTTCATGGCGAGATGCGGATCTGTCGCCGGATTGTAGCTTTTGGTATCAATGCCGTTCACAATCCCGCTCAATCTCGAGCCCTGGGCCGACAGAAGTCCGTCAAGTCCGTATCCGTAATAACCCGTCTGGATTTCCGTGGCATAGGTTGGGCTGACCGTCGTTACGTGATCTGCGTAAACGATGCCCGCTTTCATGAAATTCACGTTTCCGTAATACTCCACGCCTTCGGCCGTGAAATGCCGGCTGTGAATGCCGAGCAGATCAACCAGCACCTCGTACGGGTATACGCCCTGATACAGCAGATTATGGATCGTGAACACGGTTCGAATCCCCGCATAGAAGGGATCATGACGATAGACGTCTTCAAGAAGCAGCGGAATCATGGCGGTATGCCAGTCGTGACAGTGAAGCACATCCGGCTGGAATCCGATTACCGGCAGCACCTCAAGCACGGCACGGTTGAAGAAAGAGAAGCGTTCGCCATCGTCCATGTAACCATAAATGCCGTCTCGGCCAAAATAGTACTCGTTATCCACGAAATAGATCGTTACGCCGTCTTCCACCAGGGACTCGATGCCGCAATATTGCTCGCGCCAGCCTACCCGCACCCGGGTTTCTCCCACATGCTCCATTCGCTCTCTGTATTCTTCCGGAATGCCGCGATATTTCGGCAGCACGACTCGAATATCCTCGCCCATGCCGCGAAGGGATTTAGGCAAAGCAGCGATCACATCCGCCAGTCCGCCTGTCTTGATGTATGGTCCGCATTCCGAAGCTGCAAATAACAATTTCAATCCTGCTTCCCCCTTTTGCTCCGTATCGTTTTTTGTTCTGTTTTCTCTCTTGCCGCTGCCGCCTTCAGCGACGCGTCCGATCGATCTTGCGATTTCCTCGATCGAGGCGGCTTTTTCTTTAAAACAACCATGCCTAATGGAGGCAGTTTGATCTCCAGGCTGTGGGTTTGGCCATGCCAGATCTTCTTCTCCGCTTTCATCTCACCGTCGTTCAGCAGTCCGGAGCCGCCGTAATCGGCATGATCGGAATTCAGAATTTCCACATATTTCCCCGCTCTCGGCAAACCGACCCGATATTGGTCATATGCCTTTGGCTGAAAATTAATGACGATGATCAGCGTATCGCCGGGCTTGGTGCCCATTCTCATATACGATACGACACTCTGCTCATGATCATCGGCGCTGAGCCATTCGAAGCCTTCCCATCGGTGATCCTGCTCCCATAGCGCCTTTTCATCCACGTACATGCGGTTTAGAGCTGCCGTATATGCCAACTGCTTGCGGTGGCTTTCATAGTCCAGCAGCAGCCAGTCGAGCTGTTCCTGATCCTTCCATTCGATAAACTGGCCGAACTCTCCCCCCATGAACAGCAGATTCTTCCCGGGCTGGGTGATCTGGTATCCAAGCAAAATCCGCAGACCCGCAAACTTTTGTTCGTAGCTTCCCGGCATTTTATTAAGCAACGATTTCTTTCCATGGACGACTTCATCGTGTGAAAGCGGCAATGTAAAATTCTCCGAATAGGCATAACAAATGGGAAATGTCAGTAAATTATGATGGGTAGGCCGCTGATCGAACTCTTGTTCAATATAAGACAGCGTGTCGTTCATCCAGCCCATATTCCATTTGTAATTGAAGCCAAGACCCCCTTCATGCACAGGTGCCGTAACCCCCGCCCATGCGCTCGACTCCTCGGCCATCATCAAGGCATTCGGGTAATATCGAAACACGGCTTTATTCAATTCCTGCAGAAAGGATATCGCTTCAAGGTTTTCCAAGCCTCCGTGCTCGTTAAGGCTGTACTGACCCTCACGCTTCTCAAAATCAAGACGGATCATGCTCGTCACGGCATCAACGCGAAGACCATCAATATGATACATATCCATCCAAAATAAGGCATTGGAGATGAGGAATGAAATTACCTCCGGCTTGGCATAATCGAAAGACAATGTTCCCCAGCCAGGTTTCTCGGCTTTTTGGGGGTCTGCATACTCATAAAGAGGCGCCCCGTCAAACTGCCGAAGCCCGTGGGCATCCTTGGCAAAATGTGCGGGCACCCAGTCGAGCAGCACGCCGATGCCGGCTTGGTGCAGCTGGTCGACGAGAAACATGAAATCATGGGGAGTTCCGTATCTGCTCGTCAGCGCATAAAATCCGGTGCCCTGATAGCCCCACGAAAGATCGTAGGGATGCTCCGCCAAGGGCATAAATTCTACGTGGGTATAACTCATTTCCTGCAAATAAGGAATCAGCTGATCGGCCAATTCCCGATATGTAAAGAACGAACCGTCCTCTTTTTGCCGCCAGGTCCCGAAGTGCATTTCATAAATGTTCACCGGCTTGGCATATGGGGATTTGTTCTTCCTTCTCCATGCGGCATCATTCCAGCGATATCCTGAGAGGTCGGTCACCACCGATGCCGTCGCAGGTCGTACTTCGGCATGAAATGCATAAGGATCGGCCTTTAGGAACGTTTCTCCGAAGGGCCCCGTGATCTGATATTTGTAAAAAGTTCCAGTCTCCATCCCAGGGAAAAACCGACTCCAAATTCCCGAATCGGGCATCCTATATAACGGGTCTTGGGAACCATCCCAGCCGTTCCAGTCTCCGGCAAGTCCTACCTGCCTGGCATTCGGAGCCCACACCGTAAAACGCACGCCTCTTTCTCCTTCTTCTGTGGCAAGGTGTGCACCCATACATTGGTAACTGTGAAACCAGGTACCCTCATGAAATAAATACACTTGTTCCGGAGTCATGTTTCCTTCCCTAACTGCTTGGTTCAATCGTCGTCACCTGCTTTTTCTTAAAAATCCAATATTATTAATGCTATTACCCCATTCTAACCAGGTTGAAAATAAAAAATGTCCCTGAAAAATAATTTTGTAATTTTCAAATTACTTTTTCAATATAATCGTTTCAAACCCCGGGAATGTCGTTTATGTAATGAACAACGTGAAAATACATTGGGAGGGAAACGTGATGAAGAAAAAAGACTGTATTGCTATGCTTCTGGCGGGTGGAGAAGGTAAACGATTGGCTCCCCTTACGTCCAGGCTGGCAAAACCCGCCGTTCCGTTTGGCGGACATTATCGTATAATCGATTTTCCTCTCAGCAATTGTGTAAACTCCGGAATCGATACGGTTGGAGTGCTTACGCAATATGAGGCAGAATCATTACACGAACATATCGGCGAAGGCGAACCCTGGGGATTAACACATACAGGACGTGAAGGCATTGCCCTTCTTCCATCCAACAGCACACACCAAGACGGGTACTTGGGAACGGCAGATGCCATTTATAAAAACATTCAATACATCGATGATCAAAATCCAGAGCATGTGCTCATCTTGTCCGGGGACCATATTTACCAGATGGATTACCGGGAAATGCTTGAAGCCCATATGAAGCAAGGGGCTCCTGCCACGATCTCCGTGATGGAAGTACCATGGGAAGACGCCAGCCGATTTGGCGTCATGAGCGTTGACGATAATCTCAATATCATTGAATTTGCCGAAAAACCGGCAGAACCGCAAAGCAATCTTGCCTCCATGGGCATTTATTTGTTCCGTTGGGACTATCTGAAGCAGCACCTGATCGAAGATGCGTCTGACCCGAACTCCAGCCATGATTTCGGAAAGGATGTCATCCCTAAGATGCTGTCCGGAGAAGAGTCGCTGCTAGCATTCCGCTTCCAGGGCTACTGGCGCGATGTCGGCACCGTAGAAAGCCTCTGGGAAGCCCATATGGATGTGCTTAGCCAAAATGAGCTCGTCCTTGAGAGAGCCGACTGGCCTATGTATACGCGTGCTTGGAAAACCAAGCTGTCGGCAGCACGTACCCGAAATGTGGAGCATACGGACTGCCTGATTCATGACCAATGCACCTTCGAAGGAAAAGCCAAAAGCTCCGTCATCTTCTGCGGATCAGAAATCGGCAAATACTCCATCGTGAAGGATAGCGTGGTCATGCCGAATGCCAAAATCGGCAAAGGCGTCCATATCGAGCACGCCATCATCGGGGAAGGTGCAGTGATCAAGGACGGAGCCGTTGTGAAAGGGGCTCCCGGCAATGTCGTGGTCGTAGGACCATACGAGACGGTGCTTCCGAAACCAACGGTTCGTACCCAGCCGGCCCGGCTCCTTCAGGATGTATACGAAAAAGGACGCTTGCGTGCAAATGTCTCTTCATCCTGAACGAATGTCATGAACAGAATAGAGCCCCGAGAATTTCTTTCAGGCCATTAACACAAAAAAGCGATCCGTAGCGGATCGCTTTTTCTCATGTATCGTGCCCTGCTGACTTTGTCTAAGCGCATGCGACGGAGGTTCGAAACTTTAAGATCAAGAAACAAAATTCTTTTCATATAAATTCACGATGCGACCGCCCATATCCTGCTCGGCCACGAATTGAAATCCCTGACGCTGGTAAAATCGATTCAGCGTAGGCAAATGGGATACGCAATCCAATCGGAAGCCCCGTTTCCCTTTGGAAACCAAATACGATTCCGCAAAGGAAATCATTTTGTTCCCAAGACCCAGCCCCCGATAAGCGAAGCGTACGGTCAGACGATGCAAGTAACCGTAGGACGGATCGTCCCGCTTTCCCCAGTAGTCAGGGTCCCCGTACTGCAGCGTAAACATGCCGGCCGCCTTATCTTCATGCCACAGGATGAATACTTCACGCTCTTCCAGGTACTGTGTCATTAGGTCCAGGGAAAAAAGCGAGGGACTCCACTGCTTGCGCCCTTGCTGCTCCATCACCTCGGCCGCCTCCGTTAGAAGCGCCAGCATCTCTCCTGCGTGCACGGCTTCTGCCCTTCGTAGTTCAAACCGCCCCTGCTCCGTTGAAAACATTGCTGCGGATTCCACTCCTGTACTCCCCTCCTCTATAACATAACCCCACAAAGTGGAGCCTGTGCTCCGATGCATATTCCAATTACTTTGCGGGGACCCCAAAACAATCCCCCACAAAGTGGAGACTATGCTTCGATCCTTAGTCCAAATACTTTGCGGGTGTAAAGTTGAGAAAAGCTTTGCCGGATTACCGGCAAAGCTTAGGCCATCGGCCCGTCTGCGTCATCCTCACCGTTCTCCAACCCGCCGGCCATCGGTATTTTCCCCTCAGGCAGCGGCAGCTTGACGATCACGGCTGTTCCGTGCCCGAGCTCGCTTTCCATTTCCATCGTGCCCCCGTGAAGCTCAACGAGCTGCTGCGTGATCGCTAATCCCAGTCCCGTTCCCCCGTTAAGTGGATTCACCTGGAAGAACCGATCCTTTACCCGCCGAAGATGCTCGTCCGAGATGCCGATCCCGTGATCTTGTACGGTAACGATAACAAACTTCTCTTCCATCGCGAAGGACAGGTTGATTACCCCGTTCTCATGCGAGAATTTAACCGCGTTGTCCACGATATTCAGGAATACCTGCTTCAAGCGGTTGACGTCCCCATAGATAATCGGCTTCTCGTCGGACTCCAGTTTGATCTGAACGCCCTTCTTCTCGGCTTTCGTCCACAGATTGAGCATGATCTCTTGCAGCAGCTCCCGTAAATTCACGATGCCCTTCACCAGCTTCATCTCATTCTGCTGGAGCTTGGAGAAATCCAGAAGCTCTTCGACAAGGCCGATTAACCGGTCGGTTTCCTTGGAGATGATCTGCATTCCGATTTTCGTTTCTTCCGGATCGTAGCCGCCGGAGTCAAGCGTTTCGCTCCAGCCCTTGATGCTTGTGAGCGGCGTTCGCAGCTCATGCGAAATCGAGGAGATAAAGTCATCCTTCACCTGATTGCTTCGCACAATCTCCTGCGCCATGTAGTTCAAGGTCGACGAAAGCTCGCCAAGCTCGTATTTGTAGTCGCCCTTGATCCGCACGTTGAACTTGCCTTTGGCCATCTGAGCGGACACCGTGGTAATGTTGTTGAGCGGCTTTACGATGGAATTGGCCAGCCCGATGCTGAAAGCAAGCACGATCGCCAGAACGGCCGCCCCGATGCTGACGGCAAACAGCGTCATTTTCATCAGCTTGTCGTTTACGTATTCCAGCGAAGTCACGTAACGGAGAATATACGTATTTTCAAAACCGTTCGAAACCGACTGGGACACCGCCATCACGATCTGGCCCGTGCCTTGCTGTTTGCCGATCCAACGGCTCGTATTGCCTGCAAGCGCTTGGGTGACATCGCTGGTCTTGATGGTCTGCTCTATTTCGAAGCCGGTCGAAGTTGAGAGTACTTGCCCAGCCGGGTTCAAAATTTGAAGCTCCGTATTATACAGTTCAAAATGGCGAACCATTTCGCTCAGCTGATTGACGTTGTCCGACGAGGTCAGTCGAAAGGGCTGATAGAAATCGTTGGCGGTACGGATATGGTTCACCATATGGTTGTACACCGTATCGTAATAATACGATCGTAATGCGATTAGAAAAATAACCTCAATCAGCAGCAAGGCGATGAACACTACCAGGAAGTAGTGCAGCACGATTTGCCGCCGAATGCCTTTTTTGATGATCATTGTCCCTGACCCTTCCATTTATAGCCGTGTCCCCATACCGTCTGGAGGTATTCCGGCTCGGAAGGATTGCCTTCGATTTTTTGGCGAAGTCTCCGAATGTTCACGTCCACGATTTTGGGATCGCCCATATATTCTTTGCCCCATACGTGATCAAGCAGCACATCACGGCTAAGCGGCGTGTTTTCTTTTTCCAGGAAGAACTGCACCAGCGAGAACTCCGTAGGCGTCAGCTCCACCGGCTGCCCGTTCTTCTTGAATTGCTTGGAAATCAGATCCAGCGTGAACGGACCCGATTGGAAGGATACCTTGGCGGCACCCGCACGCTGAACGTTCACCCTGCGCAGAAGGGATTGCAGCCGGGCGATCAGTTCCGTCGGGCTGAACGGTTTGCTTACGTGGTCATCCGCTCCGACGGATAGGGCATACACTTTGTCCTGCTCCTGAACTTTTGCCGTCAGGAAAATAATGCCGATCCGCTCGTTCGTTTCCCGGATTCTGCGGCATACTTCAAAGCCGTCGATTCCCGGAACCATGACGTCGAGCAAGGCGATATCGATGTCTGGCGTCGTTTGCAGCAAGCGAAGGGCCTCATTGCCGTTCTCGGTCTCCAGCACCTCAAAGCCGTTCCGTTTCAGATTAATTACGATAAAACTGCGAATGGATTCTTCATCTTCTAATATGAGCACTTTACTCAAGGTCTAGTTCCCCTTTCTTTCGATAGGAGCCACATTGTTGCTGCTTGGCTTTTTATCTTTTTTACTCAATTTCAGATCGCCATGGCTTCGATAAGCGATGACGCGGTTTTTCTCCTTCACCAAGATCTCCCAATCGGATTCGGCTTTCCCCCACTGGGCTGTGGAGAAAAACTTGATTTCCGCGACGGACTCTCCCGTGTCGGTCATGACAAAATTCAAATAAGCATTTTTGTTGGATTCCGGCGTAATGGTAATTTTATTGTACATATCCGGCGGAAAATCCAGATAGAAGCGATTATTCATATCGTAGTATCTTTGGAGCACGAATTGAAGCCCTTCTACTTCGTTGCTCTCCCGCACCTCTCCGTCCCACTGGAAGTACGTGGTGAAGAACGGGATTTCGTCCAGGATAAGCCGATCTTCCCAGCCGCTTGGCCTAGTAAGCACACCAAACTCTAAAATACCGTCATCGTTCACGTCCTCGCTCTCAACCGGCAGTTCCTTGTAAGTAAGCAGTTCATCCTGGAGCACGTCAATAAACTTGTTGTCCTCCATGATAATGAGCTTGGAATAGGAAGAGTTGGACACGACCGAAGCATCCAAGATGATACCTTCTTTGTTTTTGGCCACTTTACCTGCGACAACATTGTAATAACTTTCGATATTTGGTCCCAAATCCAGTTTGTTCAGCTCAACGAAAGCATCCTCGAATTTGTCGTATTGATAGGTGCTGATATACGAGAGCTCTTTCTGCTGGAGGTATACCACCGTAATATCCTTGACCTTGTCGCCGTTCATGTCTCCGATATTGAAGTGCGTATACGGCAAAGCCGGGATTTTTTCGAGCGAATCCCCGGAGAATGAATACACGGCCAGCAGGTTCTGAAGATTCTCTTCTCCGCGGGAGAAACCGGCTACGATGTCAACCTTGCCGTCGTTCGTAAAATCAACGAAATCAAATGACTCCAAAACCGTCCCTTCTCCGTCGAAATCGAGGCTCTTCACCCAGGTATCACCCTGCTGCTGCATGATCATGCCGTGGATTTTCACCTCTTCATCCGGCGTCTGATAGAAAACGACGGCTTCCATAACGCCGTCATTGTCCAGGTCATGAATTCGGATCGAACTGCTGTCGACGTCGCTTCGCGGCCGAATGATAGCGCCGTTGTCCAGTTTGATCTTCTGGAGCGCGGACTGGATGGCGCCGTTCAGCGTCGCTTTGTCCGTCGGCAGATCCGGTCGCTTCATTAAAGACACCGGATCCTGGATAAAGGTACAGCCGCTTATGATAAATAGTAACAAGCCGGCCAAGAGGGCTTGCATCACTCTATATTTCAATAAGTATCAACTCATTTCTATGCTTTCGCCTTGCGTCAAGTGATCAATAATTACAGTCTTGACTTCTCGCCATGGGTTAAACGTCTTCCGGTCACATCCACTACCAGCTGGCCGCCCGACAGCCCCATGATTCGGGTGCAGTATTTCTCCGCAAGCTCAAGCGGGATGACGGTAAATACCGTCAGACGCTCTTCCTCGCACAAGGTTTTTAGCGTCTTCAAAACATGCTCGGCAGAGGCCGGATCGAGTCCCGTGACAGGCTCGTCCGCCAAAATCACCTTAGCACCGTGAACGAGCGCCCGGGCAATGGCAATCCGCTGCTTCTCGCCGCCGCTCAGCTCGCCGGCCTTGCGTTTTGCCTTGTCCAGCAAACCCAGGTGCTCGATCGTATCCATGGCTCCCATATAATCATCAGACCGGACCATCCCGGTAACCATCCGCCACAGCGGCGTTTGGCTGGATTGCCCGATCAATACATTCTTAAGCGCCGTTCGATTTACGTTTAGGGAAGGATTCTGCTCGAGATAAGCCCATTCCCGTCGAATTCTTCGTTTTCCGGCGGGATTCATCATATCTTCGCCGTCAATCGTCAGCTTGCCGCCGTCCCATTTTTGCTGCATCGACAGACAGCTCATCAGCAAACTTTTTCCGCTTCCGCTCGCACCGATCAGACCGATCATTTCCCCGTGTTCCATCTGAAATGTGATATCCTTTAACACCGGTGTACGTTCAGGACCCATCGTTTTCTTCAGCCGATCCACTTTAATCATGTTATCGTCTCTCCCGTCAAGTGCATATTCCTACTCTCTAGTTTAGAAGAAAGCGAAAGCAATTGCCATGAGAACGCATGTTTCTATTTATCGGATGAAACGCTGTTGCCTTTGAACCATAAACCCGTGCACGCAAACACAATATACAAGCCGCCGAGCAAAACGAAGATTCCCCCGTTCCACCCGGTTTCCATGATAGCGCCGCCCGCATTCGGCCCTGCGATACTGCCGGCATTGAAATGGAAGGAAGCCACGACGTTGGCCGCCGGCAGCAGCACCCTGGGAAGGATGTCCGCGGCATAAGCCAGACCGAGGGAGAAGAAAGAACCGACCAAGCCGCCGGCCACCGTCAGTAATAGTAAGGTTGCCCAGAAATTCGTTCCGGCTACCGGAATCAGCAGGAAACTGCAGCCTCCCACGATCCCCGCGATCGTCAGCACCCGCTTGCGTCCGAATTTATCGCTCCAGATGCCGAGGGGAAGCTGCAGCAGGAGTCCGCCGATGCCGACAAAGGGCAGCAATGTCGAAATTTCGCCTAAAGTGAACCCGCTTCTTAACCCATAGACCGGGAAATTGCTGTTAATCCCCGCTTCCATGTATCCGTATAAAAATGCAGGAATCAAGGCAAACCAGGCCAGCCGGTAGCTCTTGAGATAGCGGCCGGCCGGCTGCTGCTCTCCTTGCTCGCTTTTTTCCGGCTTCAAATTCGGAAGTTTGAACAGAACGACCAGCAGAATGAACAAGAACAGCACAGCCAGAATCAGAAACGGTACCGCTTCGCCGTATTTCAGAAGAGGAATGCCGAGCGGCCCTATACTAAATCCCAGACCGTAGGACATGCCGTAAAAGGAAATGCTCCGCCCCCGGTTCTTCACGGTTGACATCATCAGCACCCACAGCTGGGCGGCATAATGCAGCGCGCTATCGCCGATGCCCACAAGCACCCGCAGCACAAACCAGACGGCTACGCTCGGAATCAACGGGAAAGCGACCAGCGACAGCATCACCAGCACGAGACCCGATACGATCAGTTTTTTGAAACCGACCCAGCCGAGAAGCCGTTCCGCAACCAGCGTCATGGCAAATGAGCCTACATATAAAGCAGCCGCGTTCAATCCGTTCATGGAGGATGAGATGCCCATCCGTTCCAAAAAAATAGCCAGCACCGGCAATAGCAGTCCCTGGCTTAAACCAGCCGCAACCACGACGGCAATTAAAATAAAATAATGAGTTCTCCCTTGACGGGGGGTAACAGCTTCTGTCACTGAAATATAGTCCTCCTCTAATATGAAAAAACGATGAATTTAAACAGCCAAATGAACATTATAGTGGACAAGCCCAATCGATACAAGCCATAATAATAACAATGCCATCAATTGGGAGGGTATCCGTTCATGAAATATAAAGTTAGTATCGATGTATCCATGGTTTATGAGCTGCTGGGCAGCTTCATGATATATGCAACAAGGAAATGGACCGATAACCTGGATATTGGAAAACAGCTGATAACGGAGATGGATGAGCGTTTGCCGCAGCATGTACGTGTCCAGTTCAGTGGAGCCCGCTCATGGCCGCTCGCGGATTACGATGTCTTATACGCCCTGATCATGCTTCGAGGAGAGCACCTTGAAATCCCTGATTTTCTGGGCTGGATCGAATCTTCCCCGGTGGAAGAGCTTCATGGCCTGCTTCAGCCTCACTTGCCGTCCCTCACGCGGGATGAAACGTCCAGAATTCGAGAAAACTACACACCGTTGATGAAGCTCTGGTATGAGCACTACTTTTCCGAAGTGGAGCCTGAGCTGTACCATCTTCTGGAGGAAGATGCCGAAGAGAAACGAATGCTGCTTCCGAAAATGGACGACGAAAATCTGATCGAATATGCTTCCAGCGGAGTCATTCTGGATAACGTGCCGCAAGAAAACGTGGTCTTGTTCCCGGGTACGCATTTTCGTCCGATCAATACCTATTGCTTCTATGATAATGTACTCCTGCTGCAGTACCCTATTGATATACCGGAAGAAGACGAGGATGAGCCGCCCGTCGTTCTCCTGCGCATGACCGAGGCTCTCGCGGATCCGGAACGTCTGCGTCTGCTGAGATATATTGCGGATGAGCCGAAGGCCGTGTCCGAAATGGCGTCCGAATTGGGACAGCCCTACGAGCAATTGATGCACCACCTGATGATCTTGAGGGCGGCGGGCCTGCTGCGCTCCCATCTGAAATCCGAAAATAACGAAAGATTCAGCCTGCGGCCGGATGGTGCAGCCGAGCTGCAAATGTTCCTGGAGACTTACATTCGACTTTCCTAGTATGAAGGAGCGTACCATGAGTAAAACATCTCAGCATATTATCTTCGACATGGATGATACATTAATACATTGCAACAAGTATTTCGACCTGATTCTCGGCGATTATTTCGAATGGATGACCGAATGGTTTCAGCCTTATGGAGTAACCACCCAAGAAATCCGAGCCAAGCAAATGGAAATCGACGTAGCCGGCATCGACAAGATGGGATTCGCGAGCGCGAACTTCCCCCAGTCCCTAATCGATACATACCATTTTTTCGGCCGAATTCACGGGAGAGATACCTCGCCTAAGGAAGAGGAGCTTCTCTACCAGTTGGGGCTCAGCGTATACGAGCAGGAGATTGAAGCCTACCCCGGCATGGTCGAAACGCTGGAGAAGCTTCGAGAGGATGGCCACTGCCTTCACCTCTATACCGGGGGCGAAACGAGAATACAGAAGCGAAAAATCGAACAGATGAAGCTGGCGGACTATTTTAAAGACCGGATTTATATCCGCCAGCATAAAAACATCACGGCGCTTGAGGAGATTCTCGGCATGGGGTCGTTCGTCCGCTCGAACACGTGGATGATCGGCAACTCGCTCCGCACGGATGTCGTTCCGGCATTGACGGCAGGCATTAACAGCATCTACATCAAGCAGCAGCGCGAGTGGCAGTATAATCTGGTCGAGCTGAAGCAAGAGCCGCATAATGTGCTCTATACCGTTTCGGCGTTGACTGAAGTGCCGGAAGTCATTGAAGAGCATTTAACTTAATCGAACGGACAACGAGCCGATCCTGGAGTAATATCCCGGATCGGCTCGTTATTTTGGCTTAACCCTCGACGTTCTACGATTTTACGGCCGCACTGGAGTCCACGGCCTGAACGGCCAGCTGCCCGTTACCGCCCGCAGCAAGGACAAGCCTGCCCTTATACGTGCTGCCGTCCTCGTTCTTAAAGGATAACACTTGGGTCTTTCCCTGAAGCAGCAAGGATTTCAGCATCGCATGAGAAATTTGTTTTCCGGCAAATTCCTTCCAGATGACATAGCTGCAGCCGGTTTTGAAATTCGCGCAGCCGTAACCTTTGCGTCCTTCAATAATATGCCCGTCACATCCGGGTCTTGGGCAGCGCCCCAAGGGAGATCGTACGGACGGCGCTTCATTTGAAGCGGCAGGCGCTGATTTCGGAGTGGGCTTGCTCGTGCGCTCATTCTTCGCTTTCGAGGCTGGGGCCGCTTTAGACGCGCTTCGCTTCCCTCTTCCTTTGGACTTGTCCTCATCTCCGCCGAAAAGCGACGAAGGCGCCGGACGCTGCGAGGAAACCTTGTTTATGATCGAAACGGTGAACTTTTGCACGTTTTGCATGAATACGTCAGCAGAAGCTTCGCCTTTGGAGATCTGGTGGAGGCGCCGCTCCCATTGGCCTGTCATCTCGGGCGAAGCCAGCAATTCGACGCCGGCATGCCGGATCAGCTCCACCGCCGTTCTTCCTTTTTGCGTTACGGTGATTTTTTTGCCCTGCATCGTAATATATCCGACCTTTTTCAACCGCTCGATGGTGGCTGCCCGGGTTGCCGGCGTTCCGAGACCGCTATCCTTCATCGCATCCCGAAGCGCTTCATCCTCAATGGACTTACCGGCGCTTTCCATAGCCTTCAGCAGCGTGCCTTCCGTATAACTTTTTGGCGGCTGGGTAGCCTTTTCCTTCACTTCGGATTTTTTGCATTGCACCGGCTTGTCGGGCGTAAGGTCAAAGGAACGGTCGTTCCATTCCTGATTCTCCTCTTCCTCGTCCTCTTTCCCCTTCTTGGAAGATTTGGATTTCTTCTTCTCCGTATCCTGGGCAATCAACACCTTCCATCCAAGCGACAAAAGCTCCTTGATTCCCGTCTTGAATGTTTCCCCCTCGACCTCGGTGAGCACCGTATGCTGCTTGTACATGGCCGGAGGATAAAAATGCGACAGAAACCGGGTGATGACCAGATCGTAGATATGCTGCTCTTCCTTGCTGAGCGTGCCCGGCCGCTTTAATGTCGGCAGAATGGCATGGTGATCCTCAACCCGCTGCGGATTGCATACCGCTTTGTTGTTGACGTGCACCCGGTTCGGATCCGCTCCTGCGGCCATTGATGCATACGAGGTCGATTTGAGCATATGAAGGGCCTTGTGCATGCCTTCGATATTCTGTTCATTCACATAGTTGGAGTTCGTACGCGGATAGGAAATCACCTTGTGGCGTTCATATAACGCTTGCGCAAGATCCAGCGTTTTTTTGGCAGAGTAACCGTACTTGGCATTGGCTTCACGCTGAAGCAGGGTCAAATCATACAATTTGAACGGGTATTCTTTCGTTTCCTTCACTTCATATTTAGTGATGGTGCCGTTCTTTCCATGGACCTTGGCTGCAATCGTCTCTGCTTTCTCCTGCGAGGTCAGCCGCTCTCCCTGCCAGGTTCCCGTATACTCCAGCTGATCCTGCTTGAACAAAGCTTTCACGTCGTAGAACGTTTGCGATTCGAAGGCTTCGATCTCCTTCTGCCGGTCATAGATCAGTGCCAGCACCGGCGTCTGCACCCGGCCAACCGACAGCAACGTCTGATGGCGGGTCGTAAAGGCGCGCGACGCATTCATGCCGATCAACCAATCGGCTTCGCTGCGTGCGCGCGCAGCTTGCGTTAAATTCTCGAATTCAACGCCGTCCTTGAGCTCCGCAAAGCCGCGGCCAATGCTTTCCGGCGTTAAATCCGAGATCCATAGTCTTTTTACAGGCTGTTTCAGTTTTAATTGTTGTTGGATTAGTGCGAAAATATATTGTCCTTCTCGTCCCGCATCGCAGGCATTCACGATATGGCTGCAGCGCTTGGCTACCTCTCCAATGACCTTCAGCTGATCCTTGGTTTTCGGATTCGGGATGATTTTGAATTGCTCCGGAATGATAGGCAGGTCCCGTAAATTCCAGCGTTTGTACTTCGGATCATATGCATCCGGCTCCGCCAGCCCAACCAGATGTCCGATAGCCCAAGTTATGATGTATTGCTCACCTTCAAGATATGTACGGTTGTTCTTGGCCCGCGGCTCGATGACCGCAGCGATATTCCGTCCCATATCCGGCTTTTCGGCAATGACCAACGTTTTCAAATGACATTCTCCTCCCCGATGAGCAGCCTGGCTCGGAGGCTAACTCCAAAAAGGACTTCGCTCTCGCGAAGTCCCTTTAACTACTATATTCATGATAGCATATTTAGGAGAAGGATTAAACCAGTACGGTCGCGCCCATCAGATATTTGTCTACCTCGCGTGCCACCTCGCGGCCTTCATTGATCGCCCACACGACAAGGCTTTGTCCGCGGCGCATGTCGCCGGCTGCAAATACTTTATCCACATTCGTCGTATATTTGCCATACGGCGCTTTAACATTGGAACGACGGTCCGTTTCAAGTCCAAGCTGTTCTACCAGCGTCTGCTCCGGTCCGTCAAAACCGATCGCGATGAACGCCATTTGTGCAGGAAACGCTTTTTCCGTGCCCGGAATCGGCTGATACACTTTACGGCCGGTTTCATCTACAATGCGCTCGATTTGAACGGTATGAAGCTCTTTCAGGTTCCCTTCATCATCCCCGACGAATTTCGTGGTCATGATGGAGAATTCCCGCGGATCGTTGCCAAACAGCGCTTTGGCTTCCTCGTGGGCGTAATCCAGTGTATACACGTTCGGGAATTGCGGCCAAGGGTTCGCAATCGGATCGCGCTGCAGCGGAGCCTGTTTATGCGTACCGAACTGGGTAACGCTGCTGCAGCCGTGACGCAGCGCCGTGGCCACGCAGTCGGAGCCTGTGTCGCCGCCGCCGATGACGATAACGTCCTTGTCTTTTGCCGACAAATAGTTGCCGTCTTCAAGACCGGAATCCAGCAGGCTCTTGATCGTTCCGTTCAGGTAATCCATCGCGTAATGGATGCCCTTGAGATCACTGCCCTCAATGTTGAATTCGCGCGGCTTTGTTGCACCGCCGCAGAGTACGACGGCATCATAGTCTTCCATCAGCTGCTTGGCGGGAATATCCTTGCCGATCTCGGTGTTCACGACAAATTCGACGCCTTCCGCCGCGAGCAGATCGACACGGCGCTGCACGATGCCCTTGTCCAGCTTCATGGACGGTATCCCATAGGTCAACAAGCCGCCAATGCGGTCCGCACGCTCGTAGACGGTGACGGAATGGCCCGCTTTGTTCAGCTGTGCTGCTGCCGCCAGTCCTGCCGGACCGGAACCGACAACGGCTACGCGTCTTCCTGTGCGCTTCTCGGGCGGCTCCGGAACGACCCAGCCTTCTTCAAAGCCTTTGTCGATAATCGCCTGCTCGATGGATTTGATCGTAACCGGCTCCCCGATCAAACCGACGGTACAAGAACCCTCGCAAGGCGCTGGACATACGCGTCCGGTAAACTCAGGGAAATTGTTCGTTTTGTGGAGACGCTCCAGAGCTTCTCTCCACAAGCCCCGATATACAAGATTGTTCCATTCCGGGATCAGGTTATGGATCGGGCAGCCCGATGTGCCGCCGACCATATCGATTCCTGTATGGCAGTATGGCGTACCGCAGTCCATGCAGCGTGCTCCCTGGGTCTGGAGCTCATCTTCTTCTAAATGTTTATGAAACTCTTCCCAGTCTTTAACTCGTTCAGCCGGGCTCCGGTCTGCCGGAAGCTGGCGCTGATATTCCATAAATCCTGTTGGTGTAGACATACTGCTTTACCCCCATCCGTTCTATCCATGCTGATTACCATGTACAATTTATCATATCATAAATCATCCGACATCTATCGTCAGATAAGCCAAGAAACAGGTTTCAGCCTGATTTATTTTTTCTATTTATGCTAAAAAAATTTTTATCAAAGCATGAATCCCCACTACTCGCGGCTATTTAAGCAGCCATTTGCATAAACATTAGAAATATAGTAGCATTTCGCTTTTCGCCTGTTAAATGGACTATATGCATGATCATTTGTATTATCCTACTATGAAAGCATTGTCAACATGGACGGAAGGCGGTAAGTCTATCCCTCCGAATCGTGCCATCGAGCTGTTTATTTCCGTTCAAACGTAACGAAACGGTAGGCATACGGATTTTTTTCATCCGTGATGCCGGGAACTTCTTCGACGATCTTCCATACTTCCCAGTTCACTTCGGGAAAGTACGTATCCCCTTCAAAACTCTCGTCAATGAACGTGCAGTACAGACGATCCGCTTTCGGCAGCATCAATTCATAAATCTGCGATCCGCCAATCACCATCAGTTCCTCATTCTTCGAATAGGGTAACGCGTTCTCGATGTCATGGATCACGATGCCCTGATCCTCCGTCAACGTAAAGCTTTCATCTCTCGTCAGCACGATGTTCTTTCGGTGAGGCAGCGGCTTGCCGCCAAAGGAATCCCAAGTCTTGCGCCCCATCAGGATCGTTTTATGGAGGGTTTTCTCCTTGAAGAAGGCCATATCCCGCGGCAAGCGCCACGGCATCGTGCCGTTCAGCCCGATCACCTGGTCCTTGCCCATTGCCCATATCATCGATATCATTACACCGTCTCTCCTTCCATTGATCTTATGGATGTCACCGCATGGAGCCTCCATAACCCAATTTAAACTTATACGGCAACCGTCGCCTTAATGGTCGGATGGTATTGATAACCCTCAAATTCAAAATCCTCGTACGTATAATCAAAAATGCTGTCCGGCTTGCGCTTGATCACCAGCTTCGGCAGCGCATATGGCTCGCGTTCAAGCTGCGTTCTCACCTGCTCCATATGGTTGGAATAAATATGGACATCGCCGCCCGACCAGATGAATTCACCCGGCTCCAGGTCGCACTGCTGGGCAACCATATGGGTTAGCAGCGCATAACTGGCAATGTTGAACGGCAGCCCGAGGAAGCTGTCCACCGAGCGCATGGTAAGCATACAGGAAAGCTTCCCGCCCGCCACGTAGAATTGGAATACAAAATGGCACGGCGGCAGCTTCATGTTATCAATCTCCGCCACGTTCCAGGCACTGACGATATGTCGTCTGGAATCGGGATTATTCTTAATCGAATCGATGACACCCGCAATCTGATCGATATGGCGTCCATCCGGCGTTTCCCATGCCCGCCACTGCGAGCCGTAGACAGGGCCCAAATCCCCGTTTTCATCCGCCCATTCGTCCCATATCCGCACGCCGTTCTCTTTTAGGTACCGGATATTCGTTTCGCCGCTCAAGAACCACAGAAGCTCATGTACGACCGATTTCAGGTGAATCCGCTTGGTTGTCATTAGCGGAAACCCTTGGGATAGGTCAAAACGCAGCTGTCTTCCGAATACGGACAACGTTCCCGTACCCGTCCGGTCTCCCTTCTCTACGCCATGATCCAGTATGTCCTGCAGCAGCTCCAAATATTGTTTCATCTCATAGTCACCTCACTAAAATCTCATATCCTCAGTCTACCATGTTCACGGAATGATTGGGATGCTTAAAATAACCCTGCCCGGAGAGGGCGGGTATCCGTTGGCATATCTTCATAAAAAAACAGGAGGCAGAAACCGCCTGCGCGTTCTCTGCCTCCTGGCTGAATATATAATGACTCGAAAATACGTCTACGGATTAACGGGCAATGATGTGGATCGGATGACCCATTACCAATTCCGCCGCTTCCATAACGATCTCTCCCAGCGTCGGATGCGCATGGATGGTCAAAGCTACATCTTCAAGCGTAGCGCCCATTTCAATAGCAAGGCCGAGCTCGGCAATCAGGTTGGAAGCTTCCAGACCCACGATTTGCGCTCCGAGAATAAGCCCTGTTCCCTCTTCGGCCACGATTTTCACGAAGCCTTCCGGATGGTTCAAGGATACGGAACGTCCGTTGCCTGCGTAAGGGAATTTGCCAGCTTTTACTTTATGGCCTTTTTCCTTCGCTTGAGCTTCGGTGTAACCTACGCTGGAGCATTCAGGATCCGTAAACACAACGGCCGGGATACATTTGTAATCCACGACGGACGGCATTCCGGAGATCGCTTCAGCAGCCACTTTACCTTCGTAGGAAGCTTTGTGTGCAAGCGCCAGGCCGGACACGATATCCCCGATTGCGAAGATATGCGGAATGCTGGTGCGTCCTTGATGGTCGACTTTCACGAATCCGCGCTCATCCATATCGAGGCCGATCAGGTCCAGACCAAGCTCTCCGTCCGTGTTCGGACGACGGCCAACCGTAACCAGCAGGTAATCAGCTGTTACTTCTTTGGTTTCGCCATTCACGGAGTATTTCACGGTAACTTCTTTATCGTTTTGCTCAGCACTTTCAGCTTTAGCACCTGTGATAATTTCGATGCCGGTTTTCTTCATGTTCTTGGTAACGAGGCTTGTCATGTCTTTGTCAAAGCCAGCCAGAACGCTGTCCAGACCTTCGATGATCGTTACTTTGGAACCGAATTTGGAGTACATTTGACCCAGCTCGGCACCGATGTAGCCGCCGCCGATGACAATCATGCTCTTCGGTACTTCAGGCAGGTTCAATGCTTCGGTGGAAGACAAGATGCGTCCGCCAAACGGGAATGGCTTCAGTTCGATTGGACGGGAACCTGTAGCAATGATGCAGTTCTTGAAGCGGTAACGCGGAGATTCATGATCATTGAATACACGCGCTTCGTTTTCGTTGATGAACATGCACTCGCCGTTGAAAACTTCCACTTTGTTGCCTTTCAGCAAACCGGCTACGCCGCCGGTCATTTTTTTGACAACGCCGTTTTTGAATTCCTGCGTTTTCGCGAAATCAACGGTTACGTTCTCCACGGAAATACCGAATGCATCGGCATGCTTCGCGGATTCGAACTGATGAGCTGCAGCGATCAAAGCCTTGGAAGGAATACAACCACGGTTCAAGCAAACGCCGCCGAGTTCCGATTTATCAACGATCAGAACCTTTTGACCCAGTTGGGCGGCACGAATCGCCGCCACGTAACCACCAGGACCAGCACCAATGACTAGAGTATCAATATCTAAAGAAGCATCTCCAACTACCATTAGTTACACCTCCATAACAAGCAGCTCAGGGTTAGCGAGCAGTTGTTTAATATAGTTCATAAAGTTTTGAGCCGTTGCGCCGTCGATGATACGGTGGTCAAAGCTCAAGGACAATGCCATAACAGGTGCTGCAACAATCTCGCCGTTCTTCACAACCGCTTTTTCGCTGATGCGGCCGGTACCGAGGATAGCAACCTCTGGGAAGTTAATGATCGGTGTAAAGAACATGCCGCCTGCGGAACCGATGTTCGTGATGGAAATCGTGCTGCCCTTCATTTCGTTAGGAGCCAGTTTGCCCTCACGGCCGCGTGCAGCCAGATCACGGATGCTGTCAGCGATCATCCAGATGCTCTTACGATCCGCATCTTTGATAACCGGTACGATCAGACCGTTATCAGTATCCGTGGCGATACCGATGTTGTAGTACTTTTTGTACACGATTTCGTTCGCTTCTTCGTCGATCATCGCATTCAAAGCAGGGAATTGACGGCTTGCCGCAACAAGTGCTTTAACGATGAATGGCAGATACGTAACTTTCGTGCCCTTCTTCTCAGCGATCGGTTTCATGCGGGTACGGAACGCTACCAGCTCGGTTACGTCCACTTCGTCCATGATCGTAACGTGAGGAGCCGTGTAAGCCGATTTAACCATAGCATTCGAGATCGCTTTGCGGATACCTTTGAATGGCACGCGCTCTTCTTCTGCGCGAGTGTCCACCGCTGCGGATGCTGCTGCAGGAGCCGCTTTCGTCTCGGAAACAGCTTCTTGAGCCGGAGCTGCTGCTGCTTGGCCGCCACCGTTCTTGAAGGCTTCTACATCTTCGCGGGTCACTTTTCCGTTGTTGCCGGAGCCTTGAACTTGTGCGATGTCAACGCCCTGCTCGCGAGCGAATTTGCGCACGCTTGGCGTAGCCAGAACTTCACGGTTAGGTGCTGCAGGCGTCGCTGCTTCGCCGTTTCCGCCTTGTTTAGCGTCAGCAGGAGCATCTTGAGCCGGGGAAGACGTCGTATCTGCGCTGCCTTTCGCTGCGTCGGCTTCTTGAGCGGACTGCTCTTCGGCAGGAGCCTCTTGCTCAGGAATGTCACCTTCAGCATCGATGATTGCAACCACTTCACCGACACGGCATACTTGACCGTCCTTGGCAAAAACTTCTTGAACCGTACCGTTCACGGGACAAGGAACTTCTACGACCGCCTTGTCGTTCTGCACTTCCATGATGATGTCGTCGTCTGTTACTTTGTCGCCCGGCTTGATATGCATTTTGATGATTTCACCTTCATGCAAACCTTCGCCCAGCTCTGGAAAACGATATTCGAATTTTGCCAACTGAAAAACCTCCCTAGAAATTGCTGCTATTAGAAATTCAATACTTTATTTACGGCATCAACGATACGCGCCGGAGTAGGCAACCAAGTGTCCTCGATTTGAGCGAATGGATACACGGTGTCTGGCGGCGTAACGCGAAGCACCGGTGCTTCCAGGTGGAGAATCGCTTTCTCGTTGATTTGAGCGATTACTTCTGCGGCTACGCCGGCAGATTTCTGCGCTTCTTGAACCACGATGGCGCGGTTGGTTTTCTTAACCGAAGCCAGCACGGTATCGATGTCGATTGGAGAAATGGTGCGCAGGTCGATGATTTCGGCTTTGATTCCGTTCTTTTCAAGCTCGTCTGCCGCTTTCGTAGCAGTATGAACCATCAGGCCGTAAGCGATGATCGTAACGTCCGTTCCTTCGCGAACCACGTTAGCCTTGCCAAGCTCAACGGTGTAATCACCTTCAGGAACTTCAGCGCGGAACGCATGGTACAGGTTCAAGTGCTCCATGAAGAATACAGGGTCATTGTCGCGAATCGCTGCAATCATGAGTCCTTTTGCATCATAAGGATTGGAAGGTACTACAACTTTAATACCCGGGGTTTGTGTGATCAAACCTTCGAGTGCGTCGGTATGCAGCTCAGCCGCTTTTACCCCGCCGCCGAATGGTGTACGGAACACGATCGGGGAGTTGTAGCGTCCGCCGGAACGGTAACGCATACGCGCTGCTTGAACGACGATTTGGTCGAGCGCCTCAAAGATAAATCCAACGAATTGAATTTCAGCGATCGGACGGAAGCCTTGAATACCGAGACCTACCGCCAAACCGCCGATAGCGGACTCTGCCAGCGGCGTATCGAATACGCGCTCTTCCCCGAATTCTTTTTGAAGGCCTTCCGTTACCCGGAAAACACCGCCGACATTACCTACGTCTTCACCGAAGATGACAACGTTAGGGTCACGGCTCAATTCAACGCGCATGGCGTCGCGAATCGCTTCTTTCATGTTCATTTGTGCCATTGCTTCATTTCCTCCTTAAGAAATACAGTTCACTGTTCTTCCAGTGTGATGCCTTATAAGGCTATATATCGATGTTAAACGTTATTTAAAAACAAGACCTGATGCGCCCATGACAAACCGGATGATCATCCAGGATCAACCTTTGACAATCATCGGCCCGTCACTCTTATTGGAAATCGGCTTTCTGTTCTTCCAAATGCTTCGGCGTTTGCTCGAACATGCTGTCGATCAAACCAGGTACCGTCATTTTTTCCGTTTGTTCTGCTTTTTTGATTTGCTCGTTGACTTTCGCTTTCGCTTCTTCTTTCACGCGAGCTGTATCTTCTTCTGTCCAGAGGCCTTTGGCTTCCAGGTACTTCGCAAGGCGCGCGATCGGATCCTTCTCGTTCCACTCGCCCTCTTCTTCCTTCGTACGATATTTCGTAGCGTCGTCAGACAAGGAATGCGGACGGAAACGGTATGTCACGGCTTCGATCAGCGTTGCGCCTTCACCGTTGCGGCCGCGCTCTGCAGCATCCTGAACCGCTTTGATCACCGCGAGAACGTCCATGCCGTCAACTTTAACGCCTTTGATGCCGGCTGCTACAGCTTTGTGCGCGATAGACAATGCTGCTGTTTGCTTGGAGAACGGAGTCGTGATTGCATAGCCGTTGTTTTGCACGAAGAAGATGACCGGCAGTTTATACACGCCTGCATAGTTCAGGCCTTCGTAGAAGTCGCCCTCGGAAGAGCCGCCGTCACCGGTATACGTAATAACCACTTGTTTTTGCTTCTTCAATTTGTAGCCCATCGCGATACCCATGGCATGCAGGATTTGCGCGCCGATGATGATCTGAGGCATCAATACGTTAACGCCTTCGGGAATTTGTCCGCCATGCTGATGTCCGCGGGAATAAAGGAATGCTTGGTAGAGCGGAAGTCCATGCCATACGATTTGCGGCATATCGCGGTAGCCCGGGCAGATAAAGTCGTCTTTCTCAAGCGCGAACTCACTGCCTACCATCGTAGCTTCTTGACCGGATACAGGAGCGTAGAAACCGAGACGTCCTTGACGGCCGAGGTTTACGGCGCGGTCGTCCCAAGTACGGGTAAATACCATACGGTACATAATTTCTTTCAGTTGATCGTCCGACAATTCAGGCAGAAGATCTTTGTTTACGATTTTGCCATCCGGGGAAAGTACAGATAGAGTACCTACTTCCTCGGTATATACTTCATAAGGAACCTTGGTCATTTTTTTCACCTCAATAAATATTTGAATATCAAGTTCCGCTGTTATAGAATTATTATACACCTGTTTCACTCCATTCGTCAAAGAAATACGGGATAAAATTTCATATTCTTTCACGTTTGTATGTATAACAGTTGACGAATAATACTATAACAGTATGACAAACATCATAGAACAGCAGACAACTTCAACATGTCAGGGTAATTTTAACTTATTGTTTACCGCATTTCAAAAACTAACCCGAAAAAGGTGACGAATGATGACGAATGAACGTTTATTGAAGCGAACCATCGTAAAAGAAGTGATTGACAGCAAGTTTTTGCAGGAGACTCGAACGCTGCGCATCTATCTTCCTCCCGGATACAATGAAATCCTCAGCTATCCCGTCGTTTACTGTCAGGACGGAGAGGAATTTTTCAACTTCGGCCGCATCGCGACCTGGGCCAACCAGCTCATCCTCGAAGAAGGCGTGGAGCCGTTCATCATTGTGGGCGTGGAAGTGAACACCAAGGTACGAACCGAGGAGTACGCGCCGTTCGGCAACCGCTTCGATGCTTACCTGTCCTGCTTCGCCGAAGAGATTATTCCCTTCGTGGAGCAAAAATATCCCGTGCGCAAAGAGCCTGCGGAAAGAGTGCTTGCCGGCGACTCCCTCGGGGGAAGCGTCTCCGTGCATTTGGCCTTGCGTTATCCGCATCTTTTCACAAGAATCATCAGCTTGTCCGGGGCCTACTATGAGAAGACCCAGAACATGATTCAGGAAGAGCGTGATTTGTCCTGGCTCAACATTTACATGATTGTAGGCTTGCAAGAAGACAACTACGCAACCGATACAGGTGTCTATAACTTCGTCGAATTAAATCGCTCAACAAAGGCTTTGCTGGAAGAACGGGGTGCTACCGTATCATATCTTGAAAAAGAAGGTCGTCACCTTTGGGGATTTTGGCAAAAAGAGCTCCCTGCTGCCCTTATGTACTTCCTTGGTTAAATGTTTGAATCGGCAAAATCCATGGGCTATATAAATGACCTGTTACTGCAAAATGGTTTAACTGTCCCACTCGGGACTCCACGCGTTACGATTGAAATCCGTTGGCAAAAAGAATACCTGTGAGCCAAAGCTAAGACATGATCGTCTGCAGCTTCTGCCCCACTCCAAAAAAAGATGAACAACCGCGCATTTTTTATGGAATGTGCATTGTTCATCTTTTATGTTCAGCAGCCCGTTCTTCTTGGTATCGCTTTCAATGATGTTCTTCAAAAAAGCGGCTGATTCACCGCTTGTTCGAATCGATTATAGCTTTTCTTCCATGATTTTGTCCAGTAAGATGTCGCACCCCGCATCAATCAGCCGGTACACTTCGTCAAAGTTTCCGGTGAAATACGGATCGGGCACCTCGCGCAATTTTTCGTTCGGCAGCAAATCCATGAACTTCAAAATCTCAGCCTGATCGCCTCCAGCTAACTTGCGGATATTCGTTACATTCGAATCATCCATGCCGATAACGTAATCGAAACGTTCAAGGTCCTCGCTGACTACCTTGCGCGCGACCATTCCTTCATAACTGATTCGCCAGCTGTCGAGCAGCTTTCTCGTGCCTTCATGGGGAATGCTGCCGATATGCCAATCCCCGGTGCCGGCCGAATCCACGCTTATTTGATCCTGCAGCCCGCGCTGTACTATTTTATGCCGCAGCACCGCTTCCGCCATGGGCGAGCGGCAGATATTGCCCAAACATACAAACAAAACGGATACCATGGTCCTTCCACCTCCACGCTATGATGAATCGCAATCGAGAAATTTTATTTAATCTGTTCCATACCTTATTTTAACCGGATCTGACTTCTTTTCCGCTGGCTGCCGAAGACTGGGCTGCGTGCAGCGACCTTCTGGGCAATCTCCATTTATATAGAACGGACAGCATCCTGAAAACGATGACTATAACAAATAAGGTCAACAGCTGCCAGGTCTTGGTGGCGACCCCTAAGCCGATAGCGACACCTGCTGCCATGGCCCAGACCGCGTAAATCTCGTCGCGCAGCACGAGCGGCTTCCGCCCGGCCAGCAAATCGCGGACCATTCCTCCGCCGCTGCCTGTCAGCACAGCCGCCACGATGACCGCGCTCAATGGATGATTCATTTGCGTAGCATATAATGCTCCTTGAATCGCGAAAGCGGATAGCCCGATTGCATCAAACAAGGCCTCCGTTTTCTTCCAATGCTGAATCAAGCCGAGCGGCAGCACAAACGCCACGAAAACCGAAATCATCGCCAGCATGATTAAATCTCCCTGACCCCACAGGGTGGTAACCGGCACGCCGATCAGGACGTTTCTTATAATACCCCCGCCGAAGGCCGTGACCAATCCAAGCACCACAACCCCCAAAATATCGTATTCCTCTTCCATTGCCACAAAAGCTCCGGACATGGCAAACGCAATGGTGCCAATGATGCTGAATACGTCAAACACATGCATGTCCAAAATTCAGTTCCCCCGCTCCCCCGTCAATTTACATACTACATTGTAGCCGCGCCTATTAAAATTGTGCAAGCATGAAAACTGCACTATACTAGAATTCAATGACAATTCTCTCGAAAAAGGAGGAATATATAATGAAACACACTCGCGTCCTGATCTTCACAGGTGGGGAGTTGTCAACGGGATTCCTGAATGAGGTCCAAGAAGGGGATTTCATTATAGGAGCCGATCGCGGCGCTCTCTTCTTGATTGAACATGGAATCAAACCCGATCTGTCCGTCGGAGATTTCGATTCCATTCCGCCCGAGCAGATGGATCGTGTCCACTCCATGAGCGGAAAGGTCATCGATTGTGACCCGATCGATAAAAATTTGACCGACACCGAGCTTGCCTTCGAGCTGGCTATGGAACGCTCGCCCGAATCCATCATGATTCTGGGGGCTACGGGCACGCGCCTGGATCATACGCTGGCCAATATCCACATGCTCATACGCGGCCTTCAGCATCATATCCCGTGTTCCATATTAGATGAAAACAATTTTATTACCCTGACGGGCTCCAGCTGTCATGTCGAGAACAAAGGGTTTACATATGTCTCCCTTCTGCCGCTCACCACGGAAGTTACCGGCATTTATCTCGAAGGTTTTCAGTATCCGCTCCAAGATGCCACATTGCGATTGGGGCAGTCGCTAGGGGTCAGCAACAGGCTGGCCGAGGAGAAAGGAACGGTTCGGATCGAAGGCGGTCTGCTGCTCATTATTCAAAGCAAGGATCGCTAATCATTACTATTTTGTCATCTTTTATCGCAAAATATTAAACCTCGTAATTCTTTTGAAAAACCCTTGTGTATCAAGGGTTTTTTCTTGTTTAGAACTCGCAAATCAGCCGCAATTCTTAATTTTTTGTTACTTTTAATGATATTTTAATAATTCGCTTTCATTTCATGCGGCCCAAGGGCTTCCGCCGATTATCCAGATTATGGCCGGTTTCAAATCTGATATACTCGGTTCATCGCAAAAAACAATAACTGCTTGGAGGTCATACAACATGAATCGACAGAATTGGATTAAGAAAGCCGTAGTCATCAGCTTGAGCGCAACTTTGGGCGTAGGCGCAGTACTAACTGTTGCACCGCCGGCACCTGTAGAAGCAGCATCCGTAAGCACAGGAACTCGAGTCGTTAACTTCGGTAAACAATATATGGGAACACCTTATAAATTCGGAGCATCCACATCCACGACAAGAGTGTTTGATTGCTCTTCCTTCATGAAACATATCTTTAAAAAATACGGCGTGAACCTGCCGCGTACGTCCGCTGCCCAATCCAAGGTCGGCAAGGCCGTTTCGAAATCGAACCTGAGAGCCGGCGATCTGGTATTCTTCTCAAGCGGAAGCCGTGCGAATGGCAGAAACGTAACACACGTTGCCGTTTATATGGGCAACAACAAAATCTTGCACACTTACGGCAAGCCTGGCGTAACGATCTCCAGCCTGTCCGGCAACTGGAGCAAGACTTACCTGAAAGCTCGTCGCGTACTGTAGTCTTATTTTCCACTTATCATATCGAAGACCGTCTTTCCGCTCAGGGAAGGCGGTCTTTTTTGCTTGCATCGATTTCTTTCTGGGATAAAAGCTTATAACCGGCACCCCGTATCGTACGAAGCAGTTTTTGCTTGCGCCCTCTATCGATCTTCTCTCTCAAATGGAGAATGTAGACATCGACCACGTTGGTACCCGTATGAAAATCATAATCCCATACCTGTTTTAAAATATCCTCACGCGTGCATACCTGCCCCTGCCTTCGAGCCAAAAACAACAGCAAATCGTATTCGCGATGAGTCAGTTCCACGGGCTCCTCTTCCCGAATTACATTGCGGCTCAAAGGATCGATCACCAGATCTCCGATTCGGATGATCTCCTCCTGTTCCGCGCGTCCTGTCTGAAAAAGCCTCAGCAAATTGGCAATTCGCGCCAACAGCTCCCTCTCATCCCTGTCATTTGGGATGTAGTCATGGGCTCCAGCTTCCAAAGCATGAATCGCTTCGTTAGAACCATCGCTTCCGATGACAATGATCGGGAGCTGTTCCCCTCTGCCCGCGAGTCGCTCCACGAGATTGAATTGGTTCATACCCGGCAGTCTGCTGTCGATGAGCAGCAGGTCTGCGCCTGCGCGCTGCAGTGCGGCAACCACTTCCGAATAATTCGCAGCGTCTGTAACCTTATAACCCGCTTGTTCTAGTATCTCCGTTATCGTCTGGATCCGAGCTTGATTGTCTGCCGCGATCAAAATGACTTTGTCCACGGGTTCTCCCCCGCTTTCATCGCTTAATAATGTAAGTATGTCTGTTTCATCCTGCTTTCACTCCTGCAATGGATGAAGAACAACCAGAACGCATTTTCTTACAAAAATTCAAGCCTGATCCAAAAGATGCTGGGATCGCATACGATTTCCGTAGAATTGCATCTTATTTCGGTCGAGACGTTATTTTTATAATGGATATAAGATCAGGAAAGGGGGATATCTTTACCCGGTATAACTCATCAACCATGATGAAGGAGGAAAAATAATATGCGCAACAAACTCGTGGGATGGCCTCTAGTCGTAATCATGCTGGTATCCATTGTATTCACGGCCGCCGGGCCTCCCGCTAAGGCTTCTGCAGCAGGCGGAATAAACCTATCCATCGGCAAAAACGTGACGGCTAGCGGCCAATCCCAAACCTACGGGCCGTCCAACGTAAACGATGGCAATCCAAATTCGTACTGGGAAAGCACCAACCATGCGTTCCCGCAATGGATACAAGTTGATCTCGGTACCGCCACCAGCATCAACGAATTCGTCCTAAAACTTCCTGCCAGCTGGGAGCCGCGGACTCAAACGCTGAGCGTACAAGGCAGCTTGAACGGCACGACATTCACAAATATCACGGGTCCGGCCGACTATGCATTCGACCCTGCCGAAGGAAACTCGGTGACCGTGAGTTTTGACGAAACGAGCACGAGATATGTTCGTTTAAGTGTAGCCAACAATACGACATGGCCAGCTGCGCAGTTGTCTGAATTTGAAATTTATGGACCATCCGTCTCCCCGCCGACGCCTCCAACGGGAAACAATGTCGCGAGTGGCAAACCGATCACCGCCTCCTCAAGCACTTTCACGTATGTAGCGGCCCATGCTAACGACAACAACGTCCAAACTTACTGGGAAGGCGGGAGCAACCCCAGTACGCTGACCCTGGATCTGGAATCAAACCATGATATTACCTCCATCGTACTGAAACTGAATCCGTCTACGGAATGGAGCGCCCGCACGCAAACCATACAAGTCCTTGGGCATGACCAAACTACAACGACCTTTAGTAATCTGGTGCCGGCTCAGTCCTATACGTTCGCCCCAGCTTCCGGAAATTTCGTAACGATTCCGGTAAATGCAACGGTTAAACGTCTGCAATTGAACATAACATCGAATTCCGGCGCCCCTGCGGGACAGATTGCGGAAATTGAAGTGTATGGCACCGCCGGCGAGAACCCGGACCTTACCATTACGGATATGTCCTGGACGCCGCCTTCTCCGAGCGAAAACGATGATATCACACTGCATGCCACGGTTAAAAACATTGGAAGCGCGGAAGCCGGCGCTACGACGGTCAATTTTTACCTGAATGACGCAAAAGCAGGCTCCTCGCCGTTAGGGCCGCTTGCAGCAGGAGCTTCCGCCACGGTCTCCCTGCAAACCGGAGCCCCAGCGGCTTCATCGTATACCCTCAGCGCCAAGGTCGACGAGGATGACAACATCATCGAGCTGAACGATGGGAACAACAGCTATTCCCATTCGTCCCCTTTGGTTATTGGCAGCGTGGAAAGCTCCGATTTGGTAGGAACGATACAGTGGACGCCAACCACGCCTATGGCTGGCAATGCCGTAGCCTTTACCGTCAATCTTAAGAACCAAGGCAACAAAGCCACGGCTAGCGGCTCGCATGCGATTTCCGTTGCACTGAAGAATCCGGCCGGATCAACGATCCAGACCTTTAACGGTAGCTACCATGGTGCCCTTGCCGCAGGCGCATCCGCCACCGTCCAAATTCCCGGCACATGGACCGCTGCAAACGGCAGCTATACATTAACAACCTCCGTGGCACCCGATGCTAACGAAGTACCGGTTAAACGGGAGAACAATGTCAGTCATGCCAACCTAACCGTGTACTCATCACGAGGTGCCAGCATGCCGTATACCCGCTATGATACCGATGACGCCATACGCGGCGGCGGCGCATTGCTAAAGTCAGCGCCCACGTTCGATCAAGCGCTCACGGCATCGGAAGCATCCGGACAACGTTATGTTGCTCTCCCTACAAGCGGATCCAACCTGGAATGGACGGTTCGTGAAGGCGAAGGGGGCGCAGGCATCACCATGCGATATACGATGCCGGACTCATCGGACGGCATGGGATTAGACGGCTCGCTCGACGTCTATGTAAACGGTTCGAAGAAGAAGACGGTTCCATTAACGTCCTACTACAGCTGGCAGTATTTTTCCAGCGATCATCCGGCAGATGCGCCTGGAGGAGGACGTCCTCTATTCCGGTTCGATGAAGTACACTGGAAAATGGATACGCCGCTTCAGCCGGGAGACAAACTCCGTATTCAGAAGTCTAATGCGGATAACCTGGAATACGGCGTCGATTTCATCGAAATCGAGCCGGTACCTGCCGCTATCGCCCGTCCTGCCAACTCGGTCTCTGTCACGGATTTCGGTGCGATCCCCAACGACGGCCAAGATGACCTAACGGCTTTTGAGGCTGCCGTGCAGGCAGCGGCCTCATCAGGCAAAACCCTATACATTCCTGAGGGGACGTTCCATTTGGGCAATATGTGGAAGATCGGCTCGGTCGGCAATATGATCAATGACATGAAGATTATGGGGGCAGGCATCTGGCACACCAACATCCAATTTACCAACCCGAATGCGGCTTCCGGCGGGATCTCGCTTCGAATCGCGGGCCAGCTGGATTTCAGCCATATCTATCTCAACTCGAATCTGCGGTCCCGATATAATCAGAATGCCATTTACAAAGGATTCATGGACAATTTCGGCACCAACTCCAAGATTCACAATGTGTGGGTGGAGCATTTCGAATGCGGATTCTGGGTTGGCGATTATGCCCATACGCCGGCCAAGATCGCGGAAGGGCTGATCATAGAAAACAGCCGGATCCGCAACAACTTAGCGGATGGGGTTAATTTTGCGCAGGGGACCAGCCATTCGACGGTGCGCAACAGCAGCATTCGAAATAACGGCGACGATGGACTCGCTGTCTGGACGAGTAACGTGAACGGTGCACCAGCGGGTGTTAACAACACCTTCTCCTATAACACCATCGAAAACAACTGGCGCGCGGCGGCCATCGCTTTCTTTGGGGGGAGCGGTCACAAGGCCACTCACAATTTGATTGTAGACACCGTTGGCGGTTCCGGCATCCGAATGAACACGGTATTCCCGGGATATCATTTCCAGAACAATACCGGCATTCTGTTCTCCGATACCACCATCATCGGCAGTGGCACCAGTAAAGACTTGTACAACGGGGAGCGCGGGGCCATCGACCTTGAAGCATCGAATGATCCGATCCGCAATGTTACGTTTACCAACATCGATATTCTGAACACCCAGCGCAGTGCGGTACAGTTCGGTTATGGCGGCGGGTTTGAGAACATCGTGTTTAACCATATCCGTATAGACGGTACGGGACTTGACGGAGTAACGTCCTCGAGATTCTCGAGTCCGCATCCGGGTGCGGCGATCTACACGTACACGGGCAACGGGTCCGCAACATTCAACAATCTGACCATGCAAAATATCGCTCACCCTGATCTCTATTTCATCCAGAATGGTTTCCATTTAATTTTGAATGAAGCGATTGGGGATTAAACGATAAAAGGAGTGGGCCTGTGAGGCTCACTCCTTTGTCGTTTACGATTTGGGATGAAGCACGTTAGCTTTGCTCCTTCTTATTTAACCGCCAACGTATTGATTATATAGCGATCTAGCCTTGGCGATATCCGATGTGCCATGCACCAGGGTTCTGCCGTCTTGAAATATAACCAAACGGTGCGGACTTGCCTGAAAAATGATCATATATGGGGTAACGGTAGCTTTTCCTTGAGGCAGGCTGTTCAATCGATCCGCCATCTCCTCCAGTTGAAGCTGCTTGGGTCTGCCCGGCCGGATCTGCACGGTGTCCCTGCCGCACAGCACTTCGCTTTTATCGGCATGCTCAGCCGACAGATAAGGGTATGTCGGTTCCTCGCCGCATGTGGAGCAGTCCGATTTTTTTGCACGGTCTACTCCAAATTCCAACTGTTCGTTACGCCATAAATCAAAAGACAGCATCTTTTTCCTCAAGGCTTGGCGGTTTCCGGATAACAGCTTCAGCGCTTCCATCGTTTGATGGGCAGCGACCATCTGTACCGCTTGGGGGAGAATGCCGTTAATGTCGCAAGTGTCGCCGCCTAAAGGAATCATTCCAAGCAAACAGTTCAAACATGGGGTTTCTCCCGGTAAAAACGTTAAACTCATCCCGGAGCTTCCGACACATCCCCCGTAAATCCACGGAATTCCATGCTTGAAACCGATGTCGTTCAAGATCAGCCGGGTTCCAAAATTATCGGTAGCGTCCATCATCAAGTCAACGCCTTGGCACAGCACCGACAATTCGTGGGCTCGTACATCCATAACGACACCTTCCACGCTGACGTCCGAGTTGATCTCGGATAACCGCTTGGCAGCAGCTACGGCCTTTGGCAGCCGGTTGATGGCATCCTGCTCGGTAAACAGCTGCTGACGCTGCAAATTGCTCCATTCCACGTAATCCCGGTCCACGATGGTCACGTGTCCGACGCCTGCGCGAACCAAGGTCTCCGACACGGCGCTTCCCAGCGCCCCTGCGCCGAGAACGAGCACGCGGCTGTTCCAGAGGCGAAGCTGTCCTTCCTTTCCCAATGGCGTGAACCGCTCTTGCCTGGAATACCGATCCTCTCTTTCCGCTTTAGCAGCCTCCTTGCCCTCCGAGGACTCCAAAGCAGTGTTCATTTGGTGTCCCTTGAGGATTGCCTTCCCCCTGTTATCGTGTAGTCCAGACATGTATGTTTCCTCCCGATCCATTTCTCCGAACATGCTAATGAAGTTTGACTTTCATAAAATCTGACTAAAAGTTATTCATGATCAAAAATACCCATCCCGCTAAACAGGATGGGCGGTTTAACGAATTTCGCCTTAATACAATCGGGTATTCAGCGCCTTCTCAAGGATACTACGATGACGCAGTATCCAGGCAGCGCTCCGAGCTCTCCAGGCGATCCCCCATAACAGACCTTCCGTTTCCGGCGATACCTGCTGCTCAATGGCTTCTTCAGCCGTTTCCCGCACAACCACCTCTACGATCATATCCAACAAGTCCGTTCGAAGAGAAGGTTCGACGCCATAAGCGTCAACCAATAAACGGAGCTGCCTTGCACGGGCATTAGCATCCGGCAAGCCGACTCTTTCGGCAACATCATCATCGTGCAGCTGCGGAAAGAGCCAGCATACCCTGGCTAACTCAACAAGCGGATGTACAGGTCCCGCGAATTCCCAGTCAATTAAAGCGTAAGGCATCCCATCGCGGGTAACCATATTCCAAGGCGCAATATCACCATGGCTATATACAACCCCGGCATCGCCTAGTTCACGTAGAAACCACGGTTTCCATACTCCCTGGGGACCCGGCGAGAATGTAGCGGAAGCGTCATGAAGCTGACGTAATAATCGTCCTACAGCGACGATGGCTTCATCGCTCCAAGGTCCGGGATGAACAAATTCGCCCTCTACATAACTTAACGTCTCTTGACCTTCCTCATTCCAACCCGAGCCAATAATATCGGGCAGGGACGTAAACCCTGCTTGCTTCAAATGCCTTAATAAGGAGTGTACGGACGGGGTCCATTCCCCGCAAGGTCGATACACAACCTGACCTCGTCGTACAACCGACTTCTCGGCGGAGAGAATAAGGCTCTCTCCCTGTCCTGTTGGATTTTCCGAATTCATGAACTCGTCTCCCCTTCGGAAGGGAATAACACGGTTAATGGGGCTATGGAAGTGTATTCCCTTCATATATTGATGCCCCGATGGTCAAATCCATGTCTTCCATCAACATCTCCTCCGTTCATGTCAAGTTGCTTCTAGCATATCATAAAAAAGGATTCATCCATAGCAGGACCGAGAGCCGCAGAGGATCGAGTACGCCAAAAAGGATGACCAGCAGCGTGCTTCCGGTCATCCTTAAGGAGTAACGATTAAACTCGTTTAGATTCAGGTTCATCATCCAACTTGTGCGCTGGATTGTGATCCGTCAATGGGGTCAAGCGTTCTGGTTGGACCAATCTTCGACGTTCCAGATCTTCGTTACCCAATCTTCATAAAATTCAGGTTCGTGGGAAACCAACAGGATGGTGCCTTTGTATTCCTTCAAGGCACGTTTTAGTTCCTCCTTGGCCACAACGTCAAGATGGTTTGTCGGTTCGTCAAACAGAATCCAGTTGCTCTCGCGCATCAGAAGTTTACACAGACGGACTTTTGCCTGTTCGCCACCGCTAAGCGCCTTCATCGGACGGGTAATATGCTCGTTTTTGAGTCCGCAGCGAGCAAGGGCCGCACGAACCTCGTGCTGGTTCAAATGTGAGAATTCGTTCCACACGTCATCAATCGGCGTGATATTCCCCGGACGTACTTCCTGCTCGAAATAAGCGGGCACGAGAAAGTCCCCTTGATATGTCTTGCCCGTGAAGGCCGGGATTTTCCCTAAGATGGTCTTGAGCAGCGTTGATTTACCCACGCCATTACATCCGACAATGGCAATCTTCTCTCCGCGTTCGATCATGATGCTCATTTTGGGAAGCAATGGCCGATCGTAGCCAATCTCAAAATCAATGCCCTCAAATACCGTTTTACCGCTGGCGCGGGCTTCCTTGAAGTTAAACACGGGTTTAGCCGCTTCCTCAGGACGGTCAATCCGTTCCATGCGATCCAGCTGCTTCTCCCGGCTCTTTGCTCGGCCGGACGTGGAGTAGCGGGCCTTATTCCGCTGAATGAAGTCTTCCTGTTTCTTAATGAACTCTTGCTGCTTCTCGTAGGCATCGATATGCTGATTCTTGTTGATATCGGCCATTTCCAGAAACTTCTCGTAGTTCGCTGTATAACGCGTTAATTTCGCAAATTCCAAATGATAGATGACGTCGACCACCTGGTTCATAAATTCCGTATCATGGGAAATCAAAATGAACGCATAAGGGTACTGCTTCAAATATTGAGTCAGCCATTCAATGTGCTCAACATCCAGATAGTTGGTAGGCTCGTCCAATAGAAGAACGTTAGGCTTCTCCAGCAGAAGTTTCGCCAGCAGCACCTTGGTGCGCTGCCCACCGCTTAATGTCGCCACATCGCGATCCAGGCCGATCACGGACAACCCTAGACCGTTCGCCATTTCTTCAACCTTTACGTCCAGCATGTAGAAATCCCCGATGTCCAGCTGCTCCTGAATCTCGCCCATCTGTTCGAGCAGAAGTTCCAGCTCTTCAGGAGTCGCATCACTCATCTTATTGGTGATTTCCATCATTTCTTTTTCCAGCTCCAGCAGGGGCAGAAAGGCATCCTTCAAAACATCGCGTACCGTTTTCCCCGGTGTCAGCTTGGTATGCTGATCCAAGTATCCGTAACGGATTTTCGGCGTCCACTCTACCTTGCCGCTGTCTTTAAGCAGCTGACCCGTCAAAATATTCATTAATGTTGATTTGCCTACGCCGTTTGCTCCGACAAGACCGACATGTTCGCCGGCCAGCAAACGAAAAGATACATTCTTAAATAGAGTACGATCCCCGAAATTATGCGATACGTTCTCTACGGTCAATAAACTCATGGCTATAGTAACTCCTGTCTGTATAAAATGAACTTATTTCATGTTAATTTAGCGAATTGTACACAGTCAAGAGTTTATTGTAACACATCATCGAGTCCGGCCGAAACTACGATTTTCGGGGATCACGGGACACCGGGATTATAACAGCTTTTCTCATGATAACCGGCTGCCGCTGCTTCCTTGGCATTCGGAAACACCTCCTCCACCCGATCGTTGAATGAGCAGGTATCCCGATAATAATAGGGGAGCCCCCTGTCATCCACCGCGCCGAAATAGGTCGGAGCTTTAACGAGTCGGCCGCCTCCAAGCGCGTAGTTATTGTAATATTGTTCGCCCATGGGAATGCCTTGAATGAAAGCCATCATACCGATATCATCAATCGTATTTACCCACTCTTCCTGGGAAATCAAAGGCAGCGTGAACGTATAAGAGATTCCGTTCCGCAGCGCCACTTGATTGTGGAGCTGTATGTAATAGGCTAGACGCTCTTGAACCGTATTCACGATGGTGATCCGCCGGACTTGTTCAAACACATCCTCATGATCCAACAAAGCCACGCCTGTTCTGCCAATGAGATCCTTCCGAAATCCAGAATGCCAGATAGAGGAATTGGATTCATATACCTGAACGTAAGAATCCAGCGTAAACTGAATGCTGTTGCCGCTGCCATCATTCCAGGCATAAGGAATTTTGGGAGTCCATCGATGCTCCATAAGCTCCTTGCCGTCATCGTCAACATAGGGCTGTGATACAAACAAATAATACCCGTCATAGTCCAGCACAACGATGGCAGGAATATACCACCATAAGGCAGCTTGTGCAGCCTTGTCATCTCCGATCCCCATGTTGATATACAATGTCCGGGAAAATGACTCCAGCGCTTGTTCTTTATCCGCACGCATATACTTCACGGAATCATAAGCCGACTCCTTGGACTGCGTCTCGTTATCGTTCAGTTTCATCCCGCCGTCTTGAACGGCCGTGCGCAGAGCACGCGTATATTTCATCTCGACAAACCGGACATCCTCCAGGCTCTCGGCGCGCATGCCTAGGACGAGAAACATGGGGAAGAACACGGCAGTAAACACGATGGCAAGATCAGTAATCTTCATTCAGAACCAATCCTCCGTAAGGGAATGCGATAGCTGCTGTTCCTTCTGAATTGGATCCTGTCAACGTATCGAATATCACCAATCCGGGTGTGCGATTCAAGCTGGTAACGCTAACCTGAAAGTGATCGCCGGCAGTTAGACGGTAGCGGCGGCTATCATCGCTTTTATCCAGATTCGAGTCCGGGAACAGATACCCCATCAGATCATCCTGATAATAAGCATCATATACAACGGAATAACGGTTCAAGAATGATCCGGGATCCGAAGGATCGGCATATTCCGGGTGGTATTTCTTGTGATGATGCTCCATCTCGACATTGTAAATGTTCCCTGTGGCCGCCAACTCTTGAAGGAAGTCATTATACATGGTCGGGGTAATATATCCCTTAGTGCGAACACTGTCTACGAATTTGGTAACGGATTGATAAACGATGAGTCGTGACAGGTCATCCTGTCTTCTTGCCATCTCGCCAGCGGGAACCAAATATAACAGAAGGAGCACCAGAAATGCCGCAAACCATTTCGATACCGAATTAGACATGGTTGTTACCTCGCTTTTAGAAACTGGATCCGATCTACTTCCCCATCCGCTCCCCGAATGTACTCCGCATGATACCGAGCATTTAAGTCGATGATCGAAACATCCAGCTCCTCCGGATGAATGCCTGAATGGAACACCGTTCCATCCACATCAACGGTAAAGTCGCCTGCCTCTAATTCTCGCAGCGTAAACAAGACTTCGCTTCCAACATAGGTCAGCTTCCCGTTATCGTTAGTCATCTTTACGGTTGTCACTCCGGCATGCTGTTCTTGAGTCATTCGGTCCGCGGCTGTTATCCCGCCGCCAACCATTGCCTGAATATGGAAAGCATACAAGGATGCGCCGAGAAACAACGCCACCCCCGCAGCCAATTCAAGCATGCTTATTGTTGCTTCGCGCAAGTTTATTCACCTTTCTATTCATATCTATTGATCGAATTTAATGCCCCGGATCACGTTGGAATTGTCTTTCACGATGGTCGCCCTAAACTTCCCGCTTGGGTTGACGTACTCCGGGCTTTTCTCATCCATGACAAGGTTGATGTTCCCTTGCCTGGAATCCGGATTCAGGATCGATCCGTCCGACTCCAGTACGTTGCCGTACCATTGCCCTGCTTTATTTTTACCTGTTGCAATGAAAACGCCGAACTGATCCTTGTCCTTATATTTGCGCAGTGCATTCGTAACTTGAGAACCGCTGATCGTCGTTCCGTCATACACGGTAAAGGCTGCCTGGGACAGCTCCGTCTGTATATCCGAAAAATTGTTCTGGGCGGTTTTGGTTGCCTCCTGGGCCGAAATAAACAAAATGACAACGATCGTAATCAGGGCAATGGTCAAAAATATGCCTGCTGCAACCTTTAATGCGGATGATGCGTTATTCATTGAAATCCCCCTCATTTCCCTTATTGTTTTTTTATATGAACCTAGTGATTATCGTTTCAGTAGTGCTTAGGCCTTGTATTGCTTCAAAGTCGTTGAATTTGCTCATAATACGTTTCCATTTGGGAGAAACTCATGCCGATCAGCGGAATGACAAGATACATAAAGATCAGCGCATACATCGGAGTAAAACCGATCATCCGCGCCCATGCGGCTTTCGTGTCGATCATCGCTTCATATTCCTGCTTGCGCTGCTCGAAGCTGAATATCATCTCCCCGTCGAGATCGTCGAATACGTCCTTGATCGGAACTTTATCCACCGCAAGGATCAGCTTGTCCACCAACCGTTGAAATTCGGGTAACCAGACGTCTTCCTTCAGCTCCAGTAAAGCCAACTGCGCGCCATGTTCATAGTGAAGCAGGCTTTTTTGAATGGGAACCTTGAAAATAACGGCGAACCGGTTAAGCCATTCCAATATAACTTCAACCGTGATTCGCTCCATACCGCGCAGGATCGATATGACCGTCTGAAATTGATATACTTCATGCCGCATTTCCATGTTTCGCACTTTCCGGTGAAAATACAGCAGCCACAGTGGCGCCCCATAACCTGCAATACCTGCCATGAAGGAGAGCAGCAGCTCCCACCACTTCAAATACTCGCTATCATACCGCTTCAGCTTGGTCATGATTCGATCGGCTGCAATCTCAATTTGTTCCTTGGTCAAACCAACAGAATCTGTATCTCTTACGGCCTGTTGGATCTGATCATGCGCTGCTTTCGTTGACATTTGCAGCTGCTCCATGATTACCCGATCCCGCCGGGCAGTCTCCTCTGCCTGCAAGCGCTCATCATCATTCATCTGTCCGAACAGAGAATGATTTAATGGAACGGGGACATACAACAAATGATGCCTAGACTGTACATGCAGTCCAACGGCCAGCGACAGCGCTAAAAAGAAACCGAGGAAAAAAAACGTCACCCTTCTGATATACAGCCACTCGAATTTGATTTTCGCATTGCTCTCCTTCAGCAGCCGAACCCGGCTGTCATATTTCATCGTGCCTGGGGTCGGAGTCATGATCCCCGCAAGCCAGCGAATAGTTGGAATTCGGTACATTCTTTCTTCCCACGACACCTTGCGTGCCACCGCACGGTAGTCGGTTTCCCGATTTTGCTGGAGCTTCTGGAGCAGGATGTAAGAAATCAGGATAATGACGTAAATGGATATCTTGGTCACAAATCCGAGCTTGCTCATGTAAAACTCATCCATCGACGGAAAACTGCTTCTCGCCCACCGTTCGATCGGTTTCGTAAAAAAAACCGGGGCCAGCGCAATTGCATTCAAGCCCTTCATCAAGTAATCAAGCTTATCTCTTCGCAATATTTCCAATTGGATTTCCTTGGTCAAACCGCTGAGCCCAAGGAGATAAATAGAGCCTTGTTTTCTCGCATGATCGCCAAACTCCATTACCAGATGGGAAATGCCCGCAAACGCCTTTAAATACCGGTTAGGCGCTACCTCATAATATCGCTCCAGCTCATCATTAGGATCTTGGGATACGAGGGCATTATAGATCCGATGGGCATGTATGGAGATTTCATGTCCCGAAGTCTCTGCCCCTTCATACAAAGCCTCCTCGACCATTCCATGCTGCTGATAATGATGACGGACGAGGGAGAACAATTCAACCGATTGAACAAGCAGCTTCCGCTCCAGCCGGTTAATGAACATCTCAACAAGCATATTGTTAATAACCACGGCGGCAAGGATGACTATCACGATAAACCCCAGGTCCGGATGACTCCATATCAGCAATAAGGCCGTTAACCCGATAATCCCTGTAATCGCGCAGGCAAGCTTCACCGTCTCATACCGAAGCGAAATTTCATCGTAAGGATGGATGATCGCGATTCTCTGTCTGATCCGTTTGATATACGATTGGACGAGCGGGAGTTTCACTCCATACATATAAGCCAATTGGAACCATTGACGGTATATACCGCGAAACGACTTTGCTTCACCCGCATCGAACCTTCCGGCATAATTTCCACGGTTTCCTCGTCTTCTGGACATCAACGACACCAAACCGAACGTAATCGAGAACAGCGTCAGGGATGTAATGAATATCAGGATTAACACGTCTTTAGAGGCCACGTTGTTCCCCCCAGCCCGAGTCCAGAAATATTCTGAATTCCTCCGCATCCTCCGGATGCATCTGCTCGGTCATTTCGCGAATGCTGATTTCGGATAGTTTGGCGCAAGCAATATATGCACCGTCCCGGTATTCAATCACATTGCGGGACACATAGCAGCGGTCCTCGTTCAGTCTCCGCATATGCTCTGAGCTTAAATGAAAATACTCCTCCATGCTGCTCTTCCAATTGTTTTCCGTAGAAGCTTCGAATTGCGGCAGAGCCCCCTTATCCACCGGAATGCACTCTGTAATTCGCTCTATGTAACGGTTACCGAAAGCGTCTCTTCTCATATGAATGTCAAAGTTGATCACGCTGACCACCTGCTGCTCGGCAATGTGCTCTTGCCTGAACGCGCCGCTCTTGAGCAGGGAGTTGCGCAGGGATTGAACCAAATCCCCGAATGTCTTGGCATGATGGGTAAACACGGTAAACAGACTTGCCACTTGAGACATCTGTATCATCCATGACGCAACCTCGTCGCTAGCAACCTCACCAAGGATATTGACCGTACCGTCGGTTTTCTTCTGCAGATCCAGCCCTGCCTGTCCGCTGATATGCTCCGTTTCCCTGAAGCTGAGAATGTTCCTGCGGCTGTAGATTTTCCTTAAGTGAAGCTCGAAGGCCATCTCCTGAACCCGGAGGGTATAGGAGGCATAGATATGGCCAACCATTGCCATCAGCAGCGTAGTTTTTCCTGATCCTTGAGCACCGGTAATCGCCGTAATCCGGCTGCCTCTCATCAAATATTTCAATAAACCGATCACCAGCTCGGAGCCGCTCCCCGTAATCAATTGATCAAGCGTAGCCTTGGGCAAATCGAACTTGCGTACAAAAAATGCCCAGGATTCGGCAAACGGTGGCCTTACCACAACAACCCTGGAGCCATCCTTCATCTCATTCACTTTGTAACCGCTGGCTTCCGACAGCTGTCCCGGATGATTATATTTGTATATGTTTTGACATACCCGCTTAAGCTCCAGCATCGAACCAAACGATAAAAAAGCAAGATGAAGCGAAACACCCCGGTAAAAAATCCAGACGCTCTCACAGCCTGATGCAGGCAATTCGGCATTCGAAAGACCTAGCCCCAAAAAATCATCCGGTCCGTAAAAAGAAGTACCCTGTCCGCTATCGCGGTCGACGGGAACGCCGCTGACTCCCCCACTGATCCCGTCAATCCGCTGATCCCTGATTTCATCCACGACGGAAAATCCTTTGTACTGCTGATAAATGCGCTGAACGACGATATCCAGCTTCTCCTGAAACAGAAGCGTACGCTGCTCTGACTCATAAATATAAGCAATGTCTTCCGCGGTAACCGCATAAACGCTGCCCTCCCCGTAACCGGGAATGACGCGAGGCTGCGCAAGATCGTATGTCTCCAGAAGTACGGATAAAGCATCCTCCCCGTGCCGCTGCTGGTACAAGTACAAGAGAATCTCGAATTGATCCTGGGCCGTTAATTCGGTTAGGCTTTCAAACGGAATGGCTGCATCAATGTTGGACTCGTTCAATCCCAGATCCTTGACAAGCAGCTGCTTTAAAAAATCCTTAACATACGCCTTGTCCATCGCATCACCGGATACGCAGCCCTTGAGCGCGCTTCGCAATTCGCTCCGCTTGTTCAGCCTGCGGCGATACGCTTCTTCGTGCAGCCCTAAATCAGACAATTGGCTGTGCGTCAGCTGATGCAGGCTTTCCTTAACAAATGCCGTCATGGCTTCGATCGAATAGGGATCCGAGCCCCGCGTTATAGCAGCCGCCGGTTTGCGGGTATCCATATAACGCAGATAGACAAACAACACGACTAACAAAACCAGGATGATGATCCACATCGTGTTCAAGGCGTTACCCAAAAGCATGCAGGCCCCCCGCTTTCGAACGGCCGGACGGAAGTCCGAGCTGTTCAGCCGACGCATCAGCCAGGTGACGGACGGCATTATACAGTGAATTCAAACCTTTCAGGTCCGCGCCCCCACGGTTGCGCTGCATGTAGGGAATAATCGAACTCATATTCCATGCATCCGTCATGCGGGAGCAATACGGAACGCCAACCGCCATCGTTTTGATTCCAAAGCGGCGCTTCATATTTTGCAGTGTGCAGCTGCTCTCCCGATCATATTTGCCGATCATGTACAAGCAGTCTTTTTCCTTCAGCTCCGGAGGAAGTCTTTCCTTCTCAAGCTCTCTCTTCAGGACATGCAAATTCTGATTCAATCCAACGATGATCAAGTCTGCCGCTTGAAGTATTGCACGATCCGCAGCTCGGGGAACACCATTTCCGGCATCCGCTACGGTAACGTCATAACTTCGTTTGGAGGACGCCAAGACCTTGAACATTAGTTCAGTCCGATTCACACCTTCCGCATGTCTAGCAGAACTGAAATCATTGGCCGACGTCGGCTTCGGTCCGCACAAAAGATCTAGCCGATCAGACAGCAGCGGCAGGGCATAATTGCGGACATTATCCGGATTCAGCCTCCCGCTTGCATTGAGCCGTTCGAGGGCATCCAATCCGGTATCCTGAAACGCCGCCATATAATCGAACGCTTCCTCCTTCAGCGCAAAGGCCTGTTCCACTCGTTCTCCTGCTTGTCCACCATGGGCAAGCAGCACTTTGACCTGGTATTCAAACGCCAATACGATCGGTAAACATGCGGCCAACAGCGTGCTGCCGCTCCCGCTTTTTAATGGGCTCCATACAGCAATCAGACTCATGCATGCCTCCTTCCCGCTTGCCTAAACGCCCGGCGGATATGCCGCTGCTCCATCTCCGTCAGGATCCGAATCAGTTCGGTAAGCGACCGCTTATACTGTCGTGACAATGGCTTGATGCCCAGTCTGCCTGCATGTTCGTTTTTTATTTTCAGCGCAAAAAACAACTCATCCCAAGGCATCTTCACAGGGGGGCCCAGCCATTGAATCCGGCTATCCTCCATAAAGCCTTCAATATAGGACCCGTCCGCCAGGTCTTCGATAACCTGTACGTATACGCGATGGAAAGGCGGCAGCGGGTCATCTGTTCTTGCGGCTCTTAGTTCATCCAGCAAGGCCGCGCTCTTTCGCAATCCCGTTACTTCGAATCCGCTGACCCAAACATGGGCATCCGCCGTATCCCACTGATCCTTGTCCATAAATTGCGGCTTCTCCACGTCCATCACAATATAGTCATATTTCTTCTCATTCATTTCTTCCAGATAATCCATCAGTGACGTATAACTCCCAAATCCTGTTGCCACATCGAAACCGGCAAACTCCATGACCGGCAGCTGTGGATGCATTACGCTAATGCAATGTCTGTACTTCGCATCTATCGCGCCATCGACGAGCAGCACCCTGCTGTCTCCATTGGCTAGTATTTTGCACATGTACAGGAGCATATCGCTCTTGTCGCAGATGCCCGAAAATATCCACCTCTTCACTTTGGTTACACTCCTTCGCTTACCAACTGTTCTCAGGGGCTCACTTTGTCATTCCTACGGGCTCGAGAATATGAAATCAGCCTCTGGCCGTGTCTTATCACTGCCGTCCTGGGCATCTGTCCTCCCGGTTGACCCCAAAATCTGCTCGGCCTCCGAAGCCTTCTCTTCCCGAAGCGTAACCTCCGTATTCACGTCATCGTTCGGGAGAATGCCATCGTAACTCGTTCCGGTAGCGGATTTTGCAGGGGGATTTATATTGGATGCCGGGCTCCAAGAATCCGGACTCCTGGCTCCGCCAGCATAGGCGGAATTAGGAGGCATGTCGGACACTTGCGCTTGCTGACTCGGCTGGAGTTTGCTTAAATCGTCTTCCAGCGTGTTTCGGAGCGTAAGCTCCAATTGCTTCTCGGCTTTCTTCACGATGTTCGGGTTGCTTGCAATCAGCTTCGTCACCTCCGCGTTCGGCGGATAGTTCGGAATCGCTCTCTCTTGCAGCTCGGGTTCTACATAGGTAAGCGCATAGAGCGTAGCATCATGCAGATAAGCGTCAACCAATGCGCTGGAGAGCAATAAGATTTCCTGCTCGCTTAACGTTGTCCAAAATGCCGGATTTTGGAGCCTGTCGATCTTCTTTTTGGATAAAACGATGTAATCCTGTCCGGTTGGGAACTGGACTCTAACATCAATGACATCCCCCTTTTGCAAGTCGCTTGGCAGATATACGGATTTCATCTCCCGGTGACGGAGATCGGGCCGCGTCGGCTCCTCTTCAAAGAGCATCGCGCCGGTAATCGGCATTCCCTGAAGCAGCTCAATCTTGGCGCCCTTCCCGGCAATCTCTTCCCTGCCCGAGAAGAGATTGCCGGACGAGCCGTCATACGGCAAACGCACTTCCTTGATGTCCTCGGCTTCTATGAATTGACCCGGCGGAATATCTCTTACCGGGACCCATGCCGCCTGAATCGAATTGAGCTGCTGCAGCTGGGTCTCTTCAAGCTCCGCGATTCGCTGCTCGTATTGGGTGCGCTCCACGTGCCGCTCCTCTTTAGAGCCGTGCACATAATACAACATGGCGCCGGCACATACAGCCCCAGTTACGGCTGCGCCGGCAAGTCCGGCAAATATCAGTTTGCGGCTTCGCCTCCTGATAATCGGCATGGCTTCATCTCCTTCAGTTCAAATGCGGTCAATTCTTAAGAAACCTGAATCTTCGCTTCCGTTCAGCCTGCGGCAAGTAGTCCTGGAAGAGCCGGGCGAATGCCTGCCGACTGCTGTCAGGTATTTCGAAAGGGTCCAATTGCAGGGGCAAGGCATAAACCTTATTCGTGCCTAGCGTTTTCCTCATCTCCTGAATCGTTTCTTCTCCGGCAAGGGGCAGGGCATAGATCCGGCCCGGCTGCGGGTGCCTGGACAGCATTCGGGCCAGCGTTGCCACATCATGCCGCCTCCACTCCGCTCCCGAACCGATAACAATCGGCAGATCGGCCCGCAGGAATTCCTCCAGCCTTTCGCTGTCCCTGTACGCCCCCAAATCCAATACAACCGCATCGTAACTGCCCCCGAGCAGCGAAATCACTTCACTCCTCGCTGTTTGTCGCCAAAAGTGGATCCCGTTAATCTCGAATTTGCGGATAGAGCCGAGCCTTCCGCCCTCCGCTATTTCCTGTATGCGGCTGAACGAGGTGGATTTGGCGCTCATTTCAATGACGGCTACCTTTCCGTACCTTGAAGCAAGGAAATGTCCGAAGGCGATGCAGCTATGCGTTGTTCCTACGCCGGACGATGCACCTAGTACGGCCGCAACAAGCGTCCCGGGCACCGTGCTGGTTTGAACCGAAGATAGATTCGCGGAAATCGAATGCTGCCGCTTCAGCGCGGACCGAACTTCAGCTGCCGATTGATATCGATGCTCCGGAGCATATTGAAGCAGCTTTCGGATAACCGGCACTAACTCTCTTGGCAAATCGCCGCGAATATGGCGCTCCACTCCCGTGATCCATTCGCTGAATTTGCCGCCGGTCGAGAGATAAAGCAGAAGCGCCCCCAATCCGTACAAATCCGATCTGGCATCGCTTTGCCTGCCACCGTATTGCTCCGGTGCCGCAAATCCGACCGTGCCGAGCTTGACCGTATCCTCGCCGCTCTCATGCTTGTAGCTTCTCGCGATTCCGAAATCGATGAGTCGGACTTCCAGCTGATCGGTCAGCATGATGTTCGAAGGCTTTAAATCTCTGAATATGACTTGGGGCTCGTGAAGGTGAAGATACTCCAGGACGTCCAGCAGCTGCTCCGTCAGCTCCATGATGAAGTCCGGATTCACGTTTCCACGGTAACCCCGGAAATATTTTTCCAACGTCATGCCTTGAATGTAATCCATAACCAAATAGGTATAGCCGTTGTCCTCATCACGAAAAAAATCGACGATGCGCGGCAGACGCGGATGGCTCAGTTTAATCAGAAGCTGTGCCTCATCCTGAACGGTGCGCTGCATACCCGGTTCAGACAAAGTCTCCTTCACCGCCCATTGCTTCCCGGGCAGCTTCAGATCTTCGGCCAGATATACACAGCTCATGCCCCCTTCGCCGATGACGCGGTCAATGACGTAACGCTCACCCAATACATCCCCATGCACCAATTTGCAAGGCTGATTCATCTCAATGCCCTCTCCTCTGACTTACAAGCACAACAAAAAAGGAAAGCACTCCGCCGTATCACTGAAACGTGATCATAGCGGGATGCTTTCCCTTTAAGTTGCCGTTGGTTAATTTTGGAATCATTATAGAACAAAATACTTGAACTTGTAAAGGCTTTTTTAATACTTAATCATATAAAGCGTAATCTCGTCCCGATTATGGAACAACTGCTTCGCTCCCTGAATCTGCATTCTGGACGCTTCAAATACCGACATGATCTCCTTCACCAATGCCATTGGCTTCTTGGTCAGCAGCTTGACCGTGACGACGGCCGTGCCGCCCGTTTCAAGGCTGTGCAGCAGCCCGGTCACCATTCGGGCCATCAGTTTGGGACTCCAGCTCATATCGCATACCAGCAGATCAAATTCATGCTCTCTAAACGTTACGTCTGCAGCATTCTTGTGGATGACACGCAGGTTTTTATGCCCTTCCAGGGATGGGTGCATTTTCGCCGGATCCACCGCCGTAACCTGCAAGCCGCGTTCCAATAAAAAGGATGTCCAGCCTCCCGGCGCTGCTCCGATATCGACAGCCTTGCGGAACGTCTCGAAGGGTATTCCAAACTGCTTCTCGGCTTCAAGCAGCTTAAATTTGGCTCTTGAGATTTGACCCTCTTCCCGCTGAAAACGGACCGCGCCTCCGTTCCAATCCGACAGGTTGTCCTCCGGACGCGACACACCGGCATACCAGACATTGTCAGCAGCGAATAGTGAAATGATCCATTCGGGTGCCTGGACCGTGTATTCCAGCTCAAGCGGTGCCAAGCGAAGCTGCAAATCGTCCCGAAGGGCTGCAGGGCTCTCCGTCCATGAACTGTTCTCCGTCTTGCGGATTTGGATGGATGCGCGGCTTTGGCTAATCTCCTCCCGTCTCAGCACATGATCTGCTGTCAATTGCAGCGCTGCGTCTACGGATTCGGCAGCGATTTCCCATTGTACCGGAAAGAGATGCCGCAGGAAAATAGGCGGCTTTGACGTAATCAGCCGCTTAGCCTCAGCTTCGGAGCTGCCGAGTGTCATCAAAAACACCTCGCCTGGTATCATCATGGTGCTTTTTAGGCTGCCAAACATCCGGCGCAGCTCTTCCTGGGCATACGGAGCGAAACCATGATTTGCCGTGCATACCCATTTACTGTGAAAATCCCGATGGTTCTGATTCTGTACCTCATGTTCCTGTATTACATTTAATTCGTCCAAACGGATTAACCTCCAGAAATAACTTTGATCCAGGGACGTCCGCCATCCCATTCCAGCTGAGCGTCGATATCATAAGTTTGTTTGATAAGTTCATGGTTCAATACTTCTTCTTTGCGTCCCGCGGCCGTCAACCGCCCGTCTTTAATAAGCGCCACATGAGTAAATAGAGGGACAATCTCCTCGACATGATGCGTGACGTACACGACCGTAATATTACGCTGCCTCAGCCTGTCAATCTCATGCAGCATCTTCTCCCGTTCATACAAATCCAAACCGGCACACGGTTCATCCATAATCAGAATCTTCGGATTGGACATGAGGGAGCGTGCCAGCATCACTTTTTTCCGTTCCCCTTGGGACAAGGTCCCGAGAGGCAGCTCCGCCAAGCGGCCGAAATCCATTTCGTTCAGCAGGCTGTAGGCTAAACTTCTGGCCTCTTCCGGAATGTCCTGATAAAAGCGTAAAAAGGCATACGCCCCTGTTGCGACAACCTCCCACACCGGGTCGCTCAGCGTTAATTTCTCCAGCAGCGATTGGCTGATATAACCGATGGATTTACGAACCTCCCGAACGTCACATTGGCCGTATACTTGGCCCAGCACTTCTACGCGTCCACTGGAAGGGAACATATATCCCGTCATCATTTCCAGCAGCGTCGTTTTGCCGGATCCGTTCCTGCCCAGGATCACCCAATTTTCACCCGGCTTCATTTCAATGCTGACATCATTCAAAATGTGGCGGTTCCCCCGAATGAGCGACAGGTGCTGCAAAGAAATCATGGCTTCACGCTCCTAATAAAACTGACGATATCCTGTACGGAGCCCATCCGATAAAGCACTTCCGGGTCTGCTCCAGGGCTTGATTGGATCGCGAGCAGTGCCGGGACGCTTCGAATTTGATACCGTTCCACGATGCCCGGAAGGAAATTCACGTCCGCTGCCAGCAGCTGTACATCGGGCACCACAAACTCCGCGACATCCAGCATCTTACGCGCTGCCGCGCAAGTACCGCATAATGGCGTATGCAAAAAAACGATGACAGGATCCGCCTTCGCGTCACGCTTCATCAGACGCTCCTGCCATTCTAGCCTCTCCAACAGTTCGCGCTGCGTAACCTCAATCATCTTGAACCTTGGGCAACTTCCCGCAGCACGGAATCGGGCATCGGTCCATTGTGGACCTTGACGCTTTTTGGCATGTGCTCATACAGCAGCTCATACATTTTTCTTCTGCCCGACGGGCTTGAGGTGTGCAAATATATTTCATTAGCCTGTAGATTCTCGGCAATCATGGCCGCAACGACGTCTCCGCCGTTCATCTGGCCATGCCCGAGTTCGAAATCAAGCGACAGAACGTCCACTTCGCATTCACGGAGCATCAGCAAACATTCTTCCCCGTTTCGAGCCAGCGCGAATCCTTTCGGATTGGGGCGCCAGTCGTCTAAATAAAGATGAATCATCCTACCCTCTCCCTATCAGGACCAGGACAGCACCTTGGCGATGTCTTCCCGATGCGTGCCGTCAGCTCCTTTTTCACTTTCCAAGACAAATGCCTTACCCGCAAGTTCCGGTGCCAGAACCAGGCGCTTCAATGCTTCTGTTCCTATCATGCCTTGCCCGATGCGGGCATGGCGATCTTTTCTTGAGCCGGCTCCATATTTCGAATCGTTTAAATGAACGGCTACCGCCGATTCCCAATAGGCTAGCTCCTTGCCTCTGGCAAGGAGCTCATCCGTATTCGATAAGTCCCAGCCTCCGGCGGCAAACAAGTGGCAGGTATCCAGGCAAAAGCCTATTTTTTCCGGATAATCGGCAAGCTGTCTAACCTTAACGCACTCTTCAAGCGTCATTCCCATAGCTCCATGGTCTCCCGCCTGATTTTCGATCAGCAGCTTGGCCCTGCCCGCCCAGGAAGCCAGCACATCATTCATGCAGCGAATAATGTTCTGGTACCCTTCAAGCACGTTCTGGCTCTTGAGATGCCCAAAATGTACAACGATGCCCAGCGATCCGCAAGCCTCGGCAATCATAAGATCATTCTTAAGGGAATCCACGGTCAACCGATAAAATTCTTCTCCCCGGGTCAAACCAACCGCCATATTCGTTGGATAAGGCGTGTGCGCGATCGAGACGAGACCCTGCTCCTGACAAAACTTCGCGCAAGCCGCAGCATTGCGGACATCCGGCGTCTTCAAGTGAAGGCTGCGCGGATTTTTCGGAAAATACTGATACGCCAGTGAACCGATCCCGGCTGCATGCTGGGCTGCCGCGAGAAATCCGCCCCGTGTGCTGACATGGCTTCCAATCCGGACTTTAGACTTCATGCTGGCAATTCGGGCAAAAGAAAACTTTGCGCGAGGCGTGCTCCGCCTTCACGATCGGCGTACCGCAGCGAACGCAGGGCTCTCCTTCACGATCGTACACTTTGCATTCGTCGTTATAAGCACCTGTCAGCACATCCCCTTCCTGAAAGGGCATTTCCATGTATCCTCCGCCGTCCGTCGCCTCGTGCATCACTTTGACGGTGCTGTCGTACAGCTGCTCTAGCGACTCCTCCGGCAAATCCTGAATTTTGGATAGCGGGTGGATTCGGGCATCAAAAGCGATCTCGTCCGCATAACAGTTGCCGATGCCGGCGACGACTTGTTGATTGACCAGCGTCGTTTTTAAGGCGCCCCGCCGTTTTCCAATCAGTTCGACGAAACGCGCTTTGGTCATTCGCCGATCCAGAAGCTCAGGACCAAGGTCTTTTAGGGCGTTCTCGGTTTCCCTCGCTGTTAGAAAATGCAGATACCCCAGGCGAAGGCCGATAAAATACAGCACCTGGTCACCGAACGTGATCTCGACCTGGGTCGAACGGGAAGGGCGCTCCTCATCCCTGCCTCCCAGATACAAAATGCCCCCCAGCATCAGGTGCAGCAGGAGTCTGCCTCCGTTATGCAAATGGAATATGAGGTGTTTGCCTCTCCGCTCCACAAAAATGACCTTGCTTCCCTTCAGGGCCGAAGTAAACTCGTCAATCGTCACATTCAAGGATTTTTCGCGGTTCACGACCACATCGGTGATCGGCACATTCAGAATGCTCTGAGATAACAATCTTCGGTAATTCTCCATTTCCGGCAGTTCCGGCATGATTCATCTTCCCTTTCGTCAACACACAAGTTTATGTATAATACTTTTTGCTTATCATGAACACAGCAGGCTGATCACTTCGTTCAAATCCCGGCTTATATAGTCTGGCGTGACGCCGGCGGCTTCCAGATGCGCTTCCATATTGCGATCGGTCGTGATTCCGGTCATGACGAGAACCGTCTTGCAGCCGGCATGCACGCCAGCGGCAATATCCGTACGGATATTATCTCCGATTACATAAGTTTCTTCCGGAGCCAAACCCAAGCGATCCGAGGCATACTTCATCAAGATCGAGGACGGCTTACCGATAACCGTCGGCTTAACTCCCGAAGCGGCCTCGATCGCAGCCCCAAGCGAGCCAGCACCAGGCATCAGGCCGGTATCGGATGGCAGCTGCAGATCCGGATTGGTCAAGATCGACACAGCTCCCTCCTGAATCCAGCGAACGGCACGGGTTAACTTCTCGTAATCAAACGAGCGGTCGATTCCTTGAATGACGTATTCAGGGGACTGCTCCACGATGGTAAGGCCCGCGGACAACAGCGCTTCGCGAAGTCCATCTTCCCCGAGCATCGCCACCTTGGCACCGGGCGACTCCTCAGCGATATATTTAGCTGCAGCGAGGGAGGATGTGCATACTTCCTCCGGCAAGGCAGGAATCCCCATCTCCATCAGGTGAGCCGCCACCTGCTCCGGCGTGCGTGAAGAATTGTTCGTTACATACAGGAACGGAATCTGCATTTCTTTCAACCGCTCGATCAGCTGGTCAGCCCCCTCGATTCGATTCCGGCCATGGTACAGCGTTCCGTCCAGGTCAATCAGCAATCCCTTTGGTTTTTCCATGAATAAATGCACCTTCTTTATTTCTTTCCTTCACGGCATAAATGATTCATCTGATGAAAAGGTGACCATTCAAGGCCGTGTCGTAAGGGTTAATCATCATAAATATATGTATGGCTGCAGGCATTCAGCTGTCCTTTACTATAATGAACTTAGAAATACCGATAGTATTATTGTAAAGAAGCCCATTACCGGTTGCAAGGTCATGCCGATCGCTTCATTCTGACGGTCGACGCGTCGAAAGAAATCGAAGACTGTCCAAGTCTTAGCCTTTATGAACCGCTTTGTCGCATCCTGCGCTTTCCCGGAAAATAATGCCCCCGACCACCCGATATTTCCACTTAATTCACCGCTGTGCGTGCCTAGGAACGCTGGATAGGATACAACCCGAAATCCTCCGCCAATCGCGTATTCGCAAATATCTCCCGCGCTTCGTTTAGCAGCGGCTGTAAATGATCGATATCCTTATACCGGGAGCTGAAGTGGGTCAAGAACAGCGCTTTTACCCCAGCCCGTTCAGCCGCTTCCGCCGCCTGTTTGGCGGTACTGTGATAGTATTCGTGCGCGAGCTCCGACAGATCCTCCATGAACGTGGCCTCATGGACCAGGAGATCCGCGTCCTTGGCCAAAGCCTCCACACCTGCGCATGGCCGCGTATCCCCGAGAATCGTGACCACCCTCCCTTTTTTCGGTGTCAGGAGCACATCCGAGGCATGAATCCATCGGCCGTCGCCCAGTTCCACGCTTTCCCCTCTTTTCAGCTTGCCATAGAGCGGCCCTGGCTTGAGTCCATAGTCCGCCAACCGTTTCAGGTCCAGACTGCCGGGGAGATCCTTCTCCACGACACGGTAGCCGTAACTCTCGGCCCTGTGATCCAGCTTGGCCGATTCCACGAGGAAATTATCGTCCTCAAACAAAACGCCACCGGTGTGCTCGATGACCTCCATCGTATAAGGAACGCGCGATTGGCTGATGCTCAGCGTAGTTTCAATGAAGACTTTGATGCCTGGGGGACCATATATCGTCAGGGGTGATGTTACCCCTTGGGCACCTCGGCTGGATAGCAAACCTGGCAAACCGAATACATGATCACCATGCATATGGGTAATGAATACCTTTTCAAGCTTGGACAGCTTGAGCGGGGACTTTAATATTTGATGCTGCGTGCCTTCTCCACAATCAAACAGCCACAGACTTCTTCGTTCTTCCAGCATTCGCAGTGCAATCGAGGTCACGTTACGCTGCAGCGTCGGAACCCCCGCATTTGTTCCTAGAAAATAGAGTTCCATCCCTCTTCTCCCCTTTCGGTTGTAAACCGGAGAAATCCCCCGAAACATTCGGAGGATTTCAAACCGGCTGTACCGGTATTCTAATGTTAAGCTTTATCCACGTTAAAATAATGAGCCTCCGGATGGCTGAACACCATCGCGGATACCGACGCCTCCGGTTCCATCATGAAACCCTCGGTAAGATGAACGCCGATATCTTCTGGCTGCATCAATTTGAATAAAGGCTCCTGATCCTCCAGATCCGGACATGCCGGATATCCGAAGGATACGCGAATGCCTTGGTATCTCGCTCCCAGGCGCTGTTTCATCGTCATGTCTGCCGGATCTGGGTATCCCCACGTATCCCGCATCATATGGTGAATTCGCTCTGCCAGCCCTTCAGCCGTTTCCAGGGCAACCGATTGAAGTGCATGGGAACGGAGATAGTCGCCTTTATCCTTCCATTCCCCGGACAATTTCCCGACGCCGTGCCCTGCCGTAACGACCAGGAACCCGACGTAATCCATCACCCCGCTGTCTACGGATTTCAGGAAGTCCGCCAAGCACAGATACGGCTCCACCTGCTGCCTTGGAAACGTAAAGGTATGCAATATTTTCGATGCATCCTTTGGATCGTATATGATAATATCATTTCCTCGCGACTGCGCCGGGAAGAAACGGTACATGGCATGTGCCTGTATGATTCCCGATTGAACTGCCTCTTCCAGAATGCCGTCAACGGTTTCCTTAAGCGATACCGCCTTCGGATCATTGGCTTTGAGCAGCTGTTCCACGGATCCTTTAAGGCCTAAATGATGTCCCAACAGCATCTGCATGTTGATATAAGGCAGGATGTGCGAAATCGGATAATTCCGGAGCACATGCCGCTCCATATCCGGCGGTATATACACCGGGGCTTCGGTCGATATTTTGGATCGGAGTCCTTCAGACAGCTTCGGCATTACTTTTACAACCTGTGGCGCCGCTGCATCCGCTTCCTGCTCCGCCTTAATCTCTTCAGCCATTTGGGTCCGCAGCACCGGATCGCTCAGCTGGTTGGCCAATGCAAGCCCGTCCATCGCGTCTTTCGCGTAGAGCACCATTCCGTCATATTCGGGGCGGATGCGCGTCTTCGTGAACTTCCGCGTCAACGCGGCCCCGCCAACCATGATCGGAACGCTAATGCCCGCGTTTTTCAAGTCCTGGGCGGTGGATACCATCTGCTGTGCCGATTTGACCAACAAACCGGATAACCCGATGGCGTCAGGCTGCTCCCGCCGGTAAGCCTCGATAATTTGCTCCGGTGGTACTTTTATACCCAAATTAATGATTTGGTAACCATTGTTGGACAAGATGATCTCCACCAGGTTTTTACCGATATCATGGACGTCGCCCTTCACGGTGGCCAGCATGATTTTCCCTTTGACCGACGACTCGTTTTTCTCCATAAAGGATTCCAAATACGCCACGGAGGCTTTCATCACTTCGGCGCTTTGCAGCACCTCCGCCACAATGAGCTCGTTGTTGTTAAACAAGCGGCCAACCTCGGTCATCCCTGCCATTAGCGAGCCATTAATGATCTCCAGCGCGCCGTATTTGGTCAAGGCTTCATCCAAATCCGGAATCAGGCCTTCCTTGGAGCCTTCCACCACATAAGAGGCAAGTCTTTCTTCCAGCGTCAGATTGGATACCTTTACCTTCTTCTCTACCTTTTTATCCCGGAACGCGGCGACGAATGCCGCCAGCGTCTCATCATTGGTTCGATAAATCAGATCCTCCGCCAGACGCCGCTCTTCCTCCGGAATGGAGGCATAGCGCTCGAGCTTTTCCGTGTTCACGATTGCGTAGTCCAATCCGGCCTTCGTGCATTCGTACAGATACACGGAGTTCAGCACTTCACGGCCCGCTTCCGGCAATCCGAAGGAAACGTTGCTGATGCCGAGGATCGTATGCACTTTGGGCATGGCTTCTTTTATCATGCGAATGCCCTCTATCGTTTCCTTGGCTGATCCGATGTACTGCTCGTCACCCGTACCTACAGGGAACACAAGCGTGTCGAAAATAATATCCTCAGGCGAAATACCGTATTTGTTCACCAAGAGATCATAAGACCGCTGCGCCACCTTGAGCTTGTCGTCGCGATGAATCGCTTGACCGCTCTCATCGATGGTCCCTACGACGACCGCAGCGCCGTATTTGTGCACCAACGGAGTCACATGCTCAAATTTCTCCTCGCCGTCTTCAAGGTTAATGGAGTTAATGATGGCTTTCCCTTGCGAATATTGCAGGGCCAAGTCAATGACCGCCGGATCGGTTGTGTCGATCATCAGCGGCACCTTCACCTTTTTGACCACCAGCTCCAGGAATTGGATCATATCCTCAGCTTCTTCGCGATCCGGATCCTGTACGCATACATCAATGACATGGGCGCCATTCTTGACTTGAGCACGAGCGATCTCGGAAGCTTCCTCATATTTTCCTTCCACGATCAAACGCTTAAATTTGCGCGAACCTAAAACGTTTGTTCTTTCGCCCACCATATACGGACGGTTTTCCTGCTCGATATATACCGGCTCGATGCCGGACAATGCCGGCAAGTGCCTGCCCTCAAGCGGACGTGGGGTGAAGCCATCCATCGTTTGTTTTAAAGCCCGGATGTGGTCAGGTGTCGTACCGCAGCATCCCCCTGCGATGTTAAGCCAACCTTTTTCAGCAAAAGCCCCCATCTTTTGGGCAAGCGATTCAGGAGATTCATGGTATTGACCATTCTCGTCAGGCAGACCCGCATTCGGATAACAGCTGATCGCGCTTCTCGACATTTCGGACAAGGAACGGATATGGTCGCGCATGAACTCCGGCCCCGTCGCACAGTTCAGGCCGATGGATACGGGATTCAAGTGTTCCAAAGAAATGTAAAACGCCTCGATGTTCTGCCCCGCAAGCGTTGTTCCCATCGGTTCGATTGTGCCGGATATCATGATGGGAAGGGTGACGCCTGTCTTATCAAACGCTTGTCGAATCCCAATGCTCCCTGCTTTCACATTGAGCGTATCCTGCGACGTCTCGAGCAATAGGGCATCCACGCCGCCTTCAATCAAGGCCACGGCTTGCTCCTCGTAACTCTCGATCAATTCGGCGAAGGTCACGCCGCCGGTAACCGACAGCGTCTTGGTTGTCGGACCCATCGCACCCACGACATATCGCGGGCTGTCCGGCGTAGAATATTTCTCAACTGCAGCGCGGGCCAGATGAGCCGCTTTCAGGTTGATTTCCCGGGCAAGTTCAGGTATATCGTATTCAGCAAGCACAACGGACGTTGCGCCAAATGTATTGGTTTCAATCAGGTCGGCACCTGCTTCAAGATATTGTTCATGTATTTTTTGAATGACGTCGGGCCGATGAATGACCAGCATTTCATTGCAGCCATCCAGCTCCGGGCCGCCAAAATCTTCAGCCGAGAGGTCCTCTTGCTGGATCATCGTGCCCATGGCACCGTCAAGAATTAATATTCGTTCTTTAAGCACTTCTTGTAAGCTAGGCTTGTTCAACTCATAAACCTCCCCCGAAAACGTTAAATCTTAGTGTATCAGAATACTTTTCAATAGAAAAGTCGAAATATTGCGCAGCTATCGGTATAAATCTACATTTGCAGATGACAAATGCGGTGAGGGGGGCTATAATACATATTAATCCAACGGGAGAAAGAGGGTTAAAGCTATGGCAGAAATCGTGATTCGCAACACGAACGAACGCATTACTGGGGAAGAAAATGTTCGGGAATTCCTGAATAACCAAGAGGTTGTTTATGAGCATTGGAATATGGATAAACTCCCGGCAGATCTTCAAGAAAATTTCAAGCTGAGTGATGAAGATAAGCAGCGCATTTTGGACACTTTTGACGAAGAAATTCGCGACCTGGCTGCAAGACGCGGCTACAAAATCTGGGATGTCATCACGCTTTCCGAGTCCACGCCCAATATAGAGGACCTGCTTAAAAAATTCGAAGAAGTTCACACCCACTCGGAAGACGAAATCCGAGCGATCGTTGGCGGCAAAGGGATCTTCATTATTAAAGGCTCCGACGATGTCGGTTACTTTAACGTAGAGCTTGAGCCGGGCGACGTTATTTCCGTACCGGAAAATACGCCTCATTTCTTCACGCTGATGGAGAACAAGCAGATCATTGCGGTTCGTCTCTTTATTGAAGAGAACGGCTGGGTAGCTACTCCGGTAGAAGATCCCCAATTCCAATAAGCCTAAAGCGGCTGACTGAATAGGAAAATGGAATAAGGCAGCGCATGATCCGCCCAACGGATGGATGCGCTGCCTTATTTATTGGCTGTGTATGGTGTATTACTCGGTTACCGTCAGTTCCTTCAGCGGCATGGAGTGCTGCCCTCTTGCCGTGACATGGGAAACGATGCGATAGGTTCCTGCTTCCTCGAAGGTTTTCTCCATTTTGTAGACCCCGCCTTGATCATGTTTGACCGGAACCTTTGCCTGAACGCCTCCGCCTTCCAGCGTCACTTCGAATTCCACGTCATTTGCATCTTCGACCGGGCTGCCTGCTTGTGTTACCTTCGCTTCGATCAACACTTTCTCGCCTGCCTTAATGCTCTCTGGGGTCAGAGAGAGCTCTACGATAATCGGCTCAGCCATCACATCATCACTGGGTTCCGCCTTGCTGTCATTGCATGCGGCAAGCGCAACCGCCATCAACACCATGGCTGCAATAAAGGCCATCTTTTTCCTGGTCATCCAACCACCTCTTTTACGAATTCATGCTATGTATGATTTATTCACGTAATGGTCCATTACAAACAGCGTCATTTTCCTAATTCATTATATCGCATTATTCTTTAACTTCTATCTCATGCAGCTTACAATTGTGTGACGTTTGTCACTGCCAACAGCCTCTTTCCTTTCAAACATGGCAACCAACAAAAAAACAGCCCCGAATCGCATCAGCTGCTGCCAGGACTGTTCCTATGTACGCTAATATATCTCACTAATAGATCTTGTAGAATAGTCGTGAACTCTTGATCACGTCATTTATAAGGACGCCACAATAGCATGCAGCTCGGATAAATGTTTGATCTCAAACTTCGGCTGAATGGCCGGATCATGAGGCCGGTCTACCCGATTGATCCAAACCGTATGCAGTCCTGCGGCATTGCCGCCTTTAATATCTGTGGTCAGCTTATCTCCCACCATCACGGCCTGATCCGCCTCGACGCCTAACAGATCAAGCGCATGCTTGAATATGGAAACATCCGGCTTGCCTTTGCCGAAATCACCCGAGATAATAATGTGGTCAAAATAAGGGACCAGTTCCGGAACGCCATCAAGCTTCTCCTGCTGCAAATCCGGACTTCCGTTCGTTAGAAGCAGCAGCTTCACGTTACCCTGCAATTCCTTCAGCACTTCAAAGGTTTCTTCATATACGTAAGGTCTTGTTCTGCGTTCCGCAGCAAATTGCGCTGCCAACGTCTCAGCCAACGCTTCATTATCAACGCCAAGGCGATGAAGTCCGCGACGCCAGGATTCTTTGCGGTATACGGGAGCCAATTCTTGCAGCTTTCGGAATTCAGGCTGGGATCCAGCCGTAAAATTAGCCCACAAGCCTTCAAACGGATTGATCCCGATCATTTTGGTAAAAGCAAAAGTATCATAGGATTCATACAATGCTCTTGCTTCTTCACGCACCGCGGCCAAAAGCGCGCCGGCATCAACGCCGGTTTCCGCCGCTCCGGCTTGGCATGTCACTTCAAACGCTTCTTCTACACTGCGTTCATCCCACAACAACGTATCGTCCAAATCAAACAAAACCGCAGCAATCGGCATTTCTCTCCCACTCCTCATATACATTGTGACCTACTCAATCGGGTTAGTTGTGCTCCACTGGAATTTGATGAGTCTTTGCAAACTCTTCCAATCTTTCGCCCATGGCTTTGGTATCGTAAAGATTCATCATTCGTGAGAACACCCAGTTGCCTGCTTTTCCCTTGCCTTGGATCACGACGGAACCCGAAGCCAATTTGATCTTCTCGATATCCGATACGGCCAGACGGCGTTCCCGGTTGAACTTCATGGTCGACACGGAGGCCCGCTCTATCTTCAAATAAGGCTTGCGGAGAAATATCATGAGCGCCAACAGGATATACAAGCTGACGCCAACCCAATTCAATACATCATTGCTTCCGCCGGCTGCCTGTGAAGTTGCCGTTCCGAGAAGCGCATACAAACCGGCCAATGCAACAAGCACTAACGGAAGTACATACTTACGTCCCTTAAACACGTCATGCTTATCATTAATCGCAGACCCTTGATACGAGGTCAATCCCTGCTTTTTGCGCTGTTTGTTAAGTTGCGACATATTTTTGCTGACTTTTCTTTCCCATGAACGTGACATTTGGTTCCCCCTGAACTCATAATCAAAATGTTTATAAACCATATAAACTTGGGGTAACCGTAATCGATTATCCGAATGGCCGGTACCCCAAGTATTATTATGCTATCCTTCGATCTGTTCACGGATCCTCTGAATATATATCCTTGAACGGTTATCGACTAGTGCTTTAATCGCGGGCCGCCTTTTTGTTCGTTTTCATCAACCCATTCAATCGATTCCAGCTGTTGTCTAAAGTTACTGCGAATATTGTTAAGGTATATTTCCCGAAGCTCGGCCCGTTCTTTGAGCTCCTCCTCGGTCAACCCTTCATTCTTCTTCTTTCTTGCTAATACATTGATGCGTTCTACCAAAGTATCGATGTCCATGACTTCTCCTCCAATTTCGATATCATGTATAACTTAAACATGTGAAAAAGAGCTTGTCAAGGCAACTGAGCCCTTGCAAACTCTTCTAAGAACAAATAGGAATATATGATGCGCATAAACGAATACCGTCTATGGGGAGGTAATCTATAGTTATCTATTGTAAACGCGCTATTACGCGTAAATGATTCAATCTGACAAGCAGAATATGATGTGTCATTAAACAGGAAGTAACCAGTAGTATGTGGTGATTATATGGAGTATGAATGCCAATTGGTTAGAAGCAACGTCAAATCACCAAACCGGCAATGACAGCACTTCCCCAGCCTGTATGTCCGGACCCTTCAATCCGTTCATTCTTCGTATGCTATCCAGATATACGCGTGTATCCATATCCGCAGGTTTGTGAAGGGAAGCTATTCGCCACAAGCTATCGCCATATTGAACGATCACCTGCTTCTCTCCAGTCGGCTTCTCTGTCCCACCGGCAAAAACGGAATATGCACCTGTCCAAAAGATGGCCACAATTAGCAGGGTGAACAACAGTTTATTCAAAGGGATCGAAGCTATCTTCGATTTAAAGTAAATGCCCCAAGTCTTCGATGATTGTTCTGTTACCACCGGAACGTTCTCATAAATGCTGCGGTATGTACTGTATTTCAACATGGAATCATCATCTCCCAAACAAGTGTTCTCTTATGGATTCATCTTAACACGAACACTTGTTTGATTCAATACCCAAAAGAACATTTGTTCTATTTTTATTTTAGAACTTATGTTTGTACGAACGGTAGTTCTATGTTATAATTTTCCCAAACGTTACTAAATGGGGTTGATACGGCATGTCGAAAATATCCAGCCGCCAGCTGGCGATCTTAGAGTTTATCCGCAACGAAGTTCGTAGCAAGGGTTACCCGCCTTCTGTCCGGGAAATCGGCGAGGCTGTCGGACTAGCTTCCAGTTCTACGGTCCATGGTCATCTGGACCGTTTGGAGAAGAAAGGCCTGATCCGCCGTGACCCTACGAAACCAAGAGCGATCGAGCTGCTTGGCCAAGAAGAATCCGAGAGCGCGAATCTGTTTACGCACACCATTGCCAGAGTGCCTGTCGTCGGGAAAGTCACAGCAGGCGTGCCGATTACGGCCATGGAGAACATTGAAGACTATTTCCCGCTCCCGCAGCATTACGTGGGCGACGATAAGGTGTTCATGTTGTCCGTAGTCGGCGACAGTATGATTGAAGCCGGTATTCACAGCGGTGACTACGTCATCGTTCGCCAGCAGCAAACCGCGGACAATGGTGACATTGTCGTAGCAATGACAGAAGAAGATGAAGCAACCGTGAAGACCTTCTATAAGGAGAAGGACCATGTACGATTGCAGCCGGAGAATCCTACCTATGAGCCGCTGCGCTTGAACCATGTTACGATTCTCGGGAAAGTGATCGGTCTCTTCAGGGACGTACACTAATTCCATAGAATTATGAATAAGAGGTTACCTTCCTTATATTGGAATGGTAACCTCTTTTTTAGGACATGCACTAGAACGTTCCGGTCTTACGCAACACTAGAACCAACGCATTTTGCTTAAGATCTAATTGATACATTCTTTCAGAAACATAGTCCGGCGAACCTTCGCCTCCCGGTCCCTCGGTAGACTGCAGAACAAGCTTATTCTCCTTCACCTCGGGAGCCGTACCGGGTCTATAATACGAAAAGTAGGATACCAAGGACTCATCCTGAAATCGAAGCTGCACGGCATTACCCGTTTCATGCTCTACGGCGAACGCATAGATTTGTATGCCATGACAGTCCCTATATTGCGGTGCGAGTATAAATACATCGGCATCTTGAAACGGCAGGCGAATCATATCAACCGGAGCAGATGTCGGTTGAATAAATGTAAGCCCCTCCAGCGTAGTGACTTCATTTGTAACTTGGTTAGTGCTATACTGCACGCTGTAGTTTCCGGTAAACGACCGATCCGTTTCGATACCGAAGCAGCTCGGTGCACCCAATGTCGTTATTTTTTCCTGTCCAACTGCAATAACGTTTAACCTTCCTTCATCCGTTACGCCTTGTGCCCGGATTGTCTCCTCTTTAGTAGGGGGCTTAGTCCCTGCTCTCTGTTGTTCGTCCCCGCCATAAGGCAATTGAAAGGCAATTAAAATAATCAGAAGCATGAACCCGCCAGCCAATCCAACTTGTAAGTACTTTCGACGTTTAGGTTTGCTGTCGGTGAAAATCACGGACCTATGCACGTTTTTTTTCATTTCGGACGTGAACTTTTCATTTGAAAAAGGAGCTTTTTTAGCACGGTTGTACCAGTCTGGTTTATCCTCACTCATCGTTCTTCTCCTTCATTAGTTTTTGTACTTTTTTCCTGGCCCGATGCAATCTGGATTTTACGGTGCCTATCGCAATATGAAGCAGCTTCGCAATCTCATGCATCGGCATTTCATAGTATAGGTCCAGGACCAATACTTCCCTAAGCTTGCTCGGCAAAGTCATAATCATTGCCCATATTTCATCCGCATACTGCTGGTCCCAATATTCCGCTTCTGCTGACCGACTTGACGAACTGGCGGTAAGCTTGTCTTTAAGGATGACTTTCCGAAAGAAAAAAGCCTGTTTGTACCGAAACGCCGTATGTCGCGTGATCGTTAGCAGCCACGTTTTCAGCGTCGCCTGACCGCGAAAGGTATGTATGCCGTAATAGGCCTTAATAAAGGCTTCTTGTGCAATATCGTCTGCCAAGGCATGCTGTTTGGTCAAAAAATACGCATAATTCCACACATCGTTTCCATATTCATTCATGATTTTATCCAGCGTCTGGCTGTCCATGACCGTCATCTGCTTTAAGTATTCGAGCTCCAACCGATTCACCTCATCTAATTAGAGTCATGGAAGCGAGCAAAGGTTCCTTTTTTCGCAAAATAAAAAAGAATCTCCCGTAGGTAAGGGAAGATTCTTTATGGACTAATATTAGTGCGTGACTAAACTGATTCTGTAAAAGAATTATTTATATGTACCTGTCAGGAATATAGTGTCATCTCCTGTTATATCTTTCTGAAATTTCACATTTACTTCAATTTGATTTGCATCTTCAATATCAATAACGATATGCTGTCCAATATCTTTAGGCGACAGCATAAGCTCTTTTATCTTTGTCTTGCCATTATATATCGTTACAGAGATATCATTACGGATATTAATCGGTAACAATGAAAGATCTAGTACTTTATATTTTCCTTTTGGTTCAAGAATGATCGTTTTTTCAGAATTATTAATTTCTCTCATTACGATACCAGAACCATAATCTTTTCCATTATGTTCGGTGTACTGCTTATCACTTGTGGTGAAGGAAGTACTATTAATCTTGATTCCTTCTTTGGTTATAATTGTTGTATCTGGTTTTTCTCCGATAATAATTTTTTGATTCTTGCTATCATATTCAACGACAGAGCCAAGTGCCTCGGAGATCGCTTTTACAGAGATATAATTTGAGTTGTTGTATGTAATTGTTGCAAGTTTTTTTCCTGATTGATCTTTTGGAACCCAATCTTCACCATTAACCTCATATTTAATTCCCCAGTTTAAATTTGCACTTATTTTTTCTAGTGCAGGAGCAGCTCCTACCCCTATTGTCATTCCTCCTAACATCGTTGCCACTGAGAGTAATAGAATATATTTCTTTTTCATCACCCGAACCTCCTATATATTGGAATTCAAGTAATATTGTAAGTGACTTCATGGATGAATTCAATCACATAAAAACAATGGAGTGTCGTCTTAAAGACCTTAATGACTAAAAGTTATAATACCTGAGTTGTTCAAACACGTAAGCTAAAAACGTACTTACGGTTTAGACAAAAAAATCCCCGCTGCCACTTAGCAGCGGGGATTCCTCTATTAATACATCGTAATGTACTGATCGCGTTCCCATTGGTGAACTTGCGTTCTATACATATCCCATTCGATCTCTTTCAGCTCGTAGAAGTGAGCCAGCGCATGGTCACCGAGTGCATCGGAAATGACTTCGCTGCGGATCAATTCGTTGAGCGCTTCCTTCAGGTTTGCCGGCAAGCTTGGGATGCCTTCCTCGATGCGCTCTTCTTCCGTCATCACGTAGATGTTGCGGTCGATCGGTGCCGGAAGCGACAGCTCACGCTTAACGCCGTCCAAGCCAGCTTTCAGCATGACTGCCAGAGCCAGATACGGATTCGCAGCCGGATCCGGGTTACGCACTTCGATGCGCGTGCTCAGACCGCGGGATGCTGGAATACGAATCATCGGGCTGCGGTTACTTGCAGACCATGCCACGTAGCAAGGTGCTTCGTAACCAGGCACGAGACGCTTGTACGAGTTCACCGTCGGGTTCGTGATCGCAGCAAACGCGCGTGCATGCTTAAGAATACCCGCCATATAGTTCCGAGCCGTTACGCTCAGGCCAAGCTCGTCGCTCTCATCAACGAACGCGTTCTCGCCGCCTTTGAAGAGCGATTGGTTGCAGTGCATGCCGGAGCCGTTTACGCCGAATAGCGGTTTTGGCATAAACGTTGCAATCAGTCCATGCTGACGAGCGATCGTCTTAACAACCAATTTAAAGGTTTGAATCTGGTCAGCCGCTTTGATCGCATCTGCGTACTTGAAGTCGATTTCGTGCTGGCCAGGCGCAACCTCATGGTGAGAAGCTTCGATTTCGAAGCCCATCTCTTCCAGCGTCAGCACGATGTCACGGCGGCAGTTCTCGCCGAGATCCGTAGGCGCCAGGTCAAAGTATCCGCCTTGGTCATTCAGCTCCATCGTCGGATTGCCTTTTTCGTCGGTTTTGAACAGGAAGAATTCCGGCTCCGGACCGACATTCATGGAAGTGAAGCCCATCTCTTCGGCTTCCTTCAGTGCTCTCTTCAGAATGCCGCGCGGATCTCCCGCAAACGGGGTGCCGTCCGGCATGTAAACATCACAGATCAGACGTGCGACGCGATCCTCGGATACCCAAGGGAAGATCATGAAGGTATCCAGATCCGGGTACAGGTACATATCGGATTCCTCGATACGCACATACCCTTCGATGGAAGAACCGTCAAACATCATTTTATTATCAAGCGCTTTAGGCAGCTGGCTTACCGGAATTTCAACGTTTTTGATCGTTCCCAGCAAATCTGTAAATTGCAAGCGGATAAATCGAACATTTTCTTCTTTGGCGATGCGTAGAATGTCCTCTCTGGTATAACTCACTTTATCCTCTCCTTTTTAAATAAAAAACTAGACTCCATGAAGAATGACAGCATGGCAATCCTATTTATTAAAAAACCGGGATAATTCCCCTTGAATCAATGAAACCTGACCCGGTCTTTTAGCGGTAATCAATTCCTGCTTCAGCAAACGGCGCAGCTGCGACTCCGACATCTCACGGCGTCTGTTCTCCGTATCCGGCGTAATGACGGTAGCCTCTTCAGACTCTTTCGTGACCGGGTTCATGACTTGCTTAATACCGGCAATGTTCACGCCTTTTTCAATCAAAGCCTTAATCTCTAGCAGTCGCTCCACATCATTGAAGGAAAACAGGCGTTGGTTGCCCGACGTACGGGCTGGGACAATTAAATTATGCTGCTCATAATAGCGAATTTGTCTGGCAGATAGATCCGTAAGCTTCATAACAATGCCTATCGGAAATAACGCCATATTCCTCCGAATCTCATCACCCATATCTCATCAACCTTCCAAGTGGTTATTCTGATCCTATTGTACATTTCCTGATCAGCCACGTCAACCGCATGTAAGGATAACTTACAATAGTTTACGATCTTTCATGCTTTGGAGTGCCATAAGTACCCCATATTTAACATGAGAATAAGTCAAACCACCCTGCATGTAGCCGATATAGGGTGAACGGATAGGCGCATCCGCGGACAATTCCAGGCTTCCTCCCTGAATGAACGTGCCTGCCGCCATGATCACCGGATGCTCATATCCCGGCATATCCCAAGGTTCGGGAACCACATGGCTGTCCACGGCAGCGGCCCGTTGAATCCCTTGTACAAAAGCGATCAGATGTTCCGCTCCGCTAAAAGATACCGCCTGGATCAAATCGGTACGCTCATCCTGCCAGCCCGGCTTGGTCGTAAATCCCACGGCTTCAAACATCGCAGCAGCATAGACGCTTCCCTTAATGGCTTGCCCGACGGTGGAAGGTGCCAGGAATAAGCCCTGATAGATTCCTCGGGTTGTTCCCAGCATAGCCCCTACTTCACGTCCGATTCCGGGTGCAGTCAACCGATACGCCGCCTGCTCGACATAGGCTGCTTTGCCGCATATGTAGCCGCCGGTTTCGGCAATGCCGCCGCCAGGATTTTTGATTAGGGAACCCGCCATCAGATCAACGCCGACCTCCGTCGGTTCCAGACGCTCCGTAAACTCACCGTAGCAGTTATCCACAAACACGATTACATCCTCGCGAATGGACCGTATACGGCTTACCATCTCGCCAATCTGGGCAACGGTAAACGAAGACCGCCAATCATATCCCCGGGAACGCTGGATACCGATAACTTTCGTTGAAGGCGCAATGGCACTCTCAACCCGCTCCCAATCAATGTCCCCTTGTTCTGTCAGGGCCACCTCACGATAGCCGATACCGAAATCGCGCAGCGATCCGGTGCCGTCCCCGGGCTCGCCAATGACTTTATGCAGCGTATCGTAGGGACGCCCTGTAATATACAGCAGCTCATCTCCCGGTCGTAATACACCAAACAAAGCCGTCGAGATCGTATGGGTTCCCGAAGCAAAATGGGGCCGGACCAGGGCAGATTCGGCTCTGAATACGTCAGCGTAAACTTCATCCAGCACTTCACGGCCACGATCATTATAGGCATAGCCGGTGGAACCCGCAAAATGGAAATCACTCACCTGAAACTTCTGGAAAGCATCAATGACCTTCCACTGATTAAAATCAACAATGGTGTCAATCTCCCGTATACGCCGACTGATTTTGGACTCAATCTCACTGCTCAATTCAAGTATATCTTGCGAAAATCTTGCCATGACGAACTGCTCTCTCCTCTTATACACATGATGTCTCACATCTTAACACATATTTTTGTTACATAGAACTCATCAACGTTTCAAAACCGCCCCGAACACGCAATATAAGCCCCTGAACAGGGGCTTATGCGCATTTACTCCTATGCTTAAGATCCATTCTGAACGTACTTATGAAGCAAATAACCCATCTTTTCATAATCCGCTTTATTGATCCGGACCTCATAGAGGATATCATTCTCGTCAAAAGACTGCTCCAGCACGTCTCCGACCCGGTATACTACCGAGTTCAAATCGCCGCGGTCGGCCGGAATCCGGAACGTGACGTTGCCTCCGGAGAGCCGGTCCTGAATCGCTTCGCGCACCGATTCCAAATCCTCATCAACGTACGCGCTGATCTTTAATTGCCCCTCACCCGTCGGCAGCATTTCCAACTGCCCCGGCTCACATGCATCCTTTTTGTTAAACAGGACGATTTGAGGTTTATCGGCGGCACCCAAATCCTGAAGAATGGACTGAACCACTGCCATCTGTTCGTCCCGCATAGGTGAAGAAGCATCCACGACATGAAGGATCAGATCGGCTTCGTTTGCTTCTTCCAGCGTCGCACGGAACGCAGCCACCAGATCATGGGGAAGATTCTGTATGAATCCTACGGTATCCGTAAGCACGACTTCTTTGCCGCTTGGCAGCTCGAGCACGCGCGAAGTGGGATCCAGCGTCGCAAACAATTGATTTTCGATGTAAACGTCTGCGGCCGTTAACCGATTCAACAAAGTCGATTTGCCGGCATTGGTGTAACCAACAAGCGCAACCTGCACGGCCCCGCTCTTCTTCCGGCGTTCCCGATGGAGCGTCCGATGCCGGGTGACTTCATCCAACTGCCGCTTCAGATCGCTGATTCTGTCGCGAATATGCCTGCGGTCGGTTTCGAGCTTGCTCTCCCCCGGTCCGCGCGTCCCGATTCCCGCTCCGAGCCTGGACAGATTTTTGCCATGTCCCGACAACCTCGGGAGCAGGTACGTAAGCTGGGCCAGCTCCACCTGGATAATTCCCTCACGCGTTTTCGCCCGCTGCGCGAAAATATCCAGAATCAATTGAGTCCGGTCGATAATCTTGACATCAAGCGATTCTTCCAGATTTCGAACCTGCGCCCCCGATAATTCCTGGTCGAATATGGCCGTGGTTGCGCCTAAGCCATCAACCGCCATGCGCAGCTCTTCGACTTTCCCTTTGCCGATGAACCATTTGGAATCCGGCACTTCCCTATTTTGCGTAATGACATCCAGCACCTCTACTCCAGCGGTTTCGGCCAGCTGAACCAGCTCCTGCAGCGAGTGTTCCGGATTAATCCCGGTGCGTTTAACCGCGTCCGTTACCAAACTGACCAGAACGGCCTTATCTTCGATCTCTGTCCGGGTATCATGCGTTATATTTGTCATATAGCCAACTCCTTCTAACGATACGTCTCCTAATTTAACTAACCGCTGCTGCCTGCAATAAACATTATGATCCAAAGAAAGCAGCGTTACCCCTTCATTATGTTCGAAGACAAGCTTAAAATCATTGTAATTTTCCGTTTAACTTAAAGTCCTCCGGCCGCAGGGTCATAAGCTCCAGCTTGCCGGGATTTCCGGTTACGTACTGATTCAGCAGCCGAACCGATTGATTCCTTATCGATTTCTCGATGACATTCCTTACATAACGTGCATTACTGAAGGCGTGTAGTCCGTGATCCTTCTCCATCTGCAGGTGTTCCTTGAGCTTGGTCAGCGACTGCGGCATCAAGATATAATCCCTCTCCTTCGCCATCAGCTCGGAAATCTGGATCAGTTGATCCAGATTGTAATCGGGGAAGTCCATCTGGATCGGAAAACGGGAATAGAGACCGGGATTCGAATCCATAAAAAAATCGATCTCGTCGCTGTAACCCGCCAGAATAAGAATGAACTGGTTTTTATGATCCTCCATGGCTTTGACAAGCGTATCGATCGCTTCCTTGCCAAAATCCTTCTCGCCTCCGCGCGCGAGGCTGTAGGCCTCGTCGATGAACAAAATGCCACCCAACGCCTTCTTGACCAGTTCCCTGGTCTTTTGTGCCGTGTGGCCGATATATTCGCCTACGAGGTCCGCCCGCTCCACTTCGACCAGATGACCCTTATTCAGCACGCCCATCTTCTGAAACAGCTTCGCCACGATGCGGGCGACCGTCGTTTTGCCCGTACCGGGATTTCCTTTGAAAATCATATGGTATACATGACCGCCGCTTAATAAGCCTGCTTCCGAACGCATCTGGGCTACTTGAAGCAGAGCATAGATTTCAAACACCAGGTCTTTGATCTGTTCGAGACCTACCAGCTGATCCAGCTCTTTTTGTATTTCCTGGAATAGACTGTGCTGGGAAACAGGGTTCGGCGAAGGGGCCGGTTCGCGTTCCGGAACCGCACTGCTGATGAGTGGGGGTTCCGCGCTGCGGAGCACGACATTTATCTGCCGGGATGGCCGTCCTTCAGATCGGCCGTTAGCGGCCGTTACACGCCCGTTCATTGCTCCTCACCTCTTTATCCAAAGGGCTGACTATCTATTCCAATGTATTCTATTTACAGCCTGCTTATTAGAAGTTTCGTCCTCATAGGACACCCATGGCGATCAACAGCCGATCCGCCGTCCATTTCGTATAAGCCAGCACTTCCCGGGACTTGTGCTTGGCCATGGGCAGAACGGTAGATTCCGTCAGCGACATCGAGGGTTGATCGTAGCCAAGGGCTGTTGCGACCTCCATGGCCCTCGTCCCGTGGTAATCATGGGTTACAATGATAGCGGTGTTCCACCCGTGCTCCTCCATGATCGCTTGGCTGTATAGCAAATTCTCGTAAGTGCTCGTAGCTTCGTTCTCAAGGAAGATTCGTTCTTCGGGCACCCCTGCCTCGACCAGGAAGTTTCTCATCCCCTCGGCTTCGGTATAATTGTAGTCGGGTTTATCCAGACCGCCTGTAACAATGAAGGTATCAAATCGACCGGCATTGTACTCAACCAGCGCATGCTCAAGGCGTTCGCGAAGGCCGGGACTTGGTTGATCCCCCCACATGGAGGCGCCCAAAATGATGCCGACGTCCGCTTTCTCCGCCGGTCTGCTGACGGCGCTTTCGATTTTCCAATACGCATAACCTGACCATAAAACTCCGAGAACGACGAGCGAGAGCAGGGTATAGATCCCTCGCCGATACCACGCTCTCTTTCTTGTGCCTGCGGTCGGCAGGCCTTTATGTATTTCCTGACGCATTATTTCTTCCTCCTGAACTCTCCGTTATGAAATAACTGGTCGCGATGCTTCAGTGACATCATAAAGTAAGGAAATTCATGTGCGTCGATGGCCCGAAGCAGGTTCCGAGCAGTCACCTTGGCAAGCCTGTAATCATCCCGGGTAATATCATTCCGGCGCAGGGCATCCTCAAGCTCATCTTCATCCAGCAAGAACACTTCGCCATTCTTGACGACCACAACGTCCAGGTATAGATCGTCAAACCATGGAACGCCCTGATCGGTTACACCCTGTTTCTTGCAAATATCGATATACCATTGAACAATATTTCGCTTGTCGTCAAACATGGCCGTAACGATGTAATGGCTGTCCTTGGGATAATACTGCAGCCATGAATAGCCTTTGTCCGCGATTCGGTAAGTATGACGGCCATACGTCTTCCACAACGGTTCTTTCAGGCCATAGATGGTATATAACGTGAGATACCCTGTAAATTGCTCACATTCCACATACCGGGAAGTGAAGTGCCGGCGCGTGATACGGCGCCAATTCGCCCGATCTCCGAATTTACGTTTCATGGAACTTTTCCTCCCCATTCGTATTCCCAGCTTACCACATTTGGGTAACACACTCAAAACAAAGAAGCCTCCGCAAACATGCGGAGGCTTCCGAATTTATTATGGGCTGTCTTGGGACTGGTCAGGCGCGTTCGCCGGATCCGACGGATCCACGATCGTTCCCGGAACCGTAGGGATATTGCCGCTATCCGTGTCGGTTCCTCCCGTGCCACCGTCACCGGAGCTCGTTCCATCTCCTGAGCCATCCGTTCCGTCGCCGGGATTTTGGCCATCCTGACCATTCCCAGCTCCGTTTCCATTGTCAGGCGGAGTCGTTCCGTTTCCGTTTCCGTTTCCGTTTCCGTTTCCATTCCCATGGCCTTCGCCATTGCCCGGTTCGCCCGAACCGTTGCCGTTGCCGTTACCATTCCCATTGCCGTTACCATTCTCATTACCCGGTATCTCGTTTCCTTCCCCGTTCTCACCATTATCCACCGGTGGCGGTTCTTGAGTGTCTCCCGGATCGGGTTCCAGATCCTCAGGCGGCAATTCCTCGGAAACAGCCACGATCTGCAAAATGTTCGAAGGTTCCGATTCATCGCCGGTTGATGGATCGAAGGCCGTTACGTAATAATCGTATGTCAATCCTTCCATCGCACTCATATCCTCAATGGAGGTTCCACCCAAAGAATCGAGGATGCGCGTGTACTCGGACTCGGACGTTTCCTTACGGTATATGCGGTACTGAACATTGCCTTGAACCGGATTCCAGCTCAGTGATACGGTCTGGGTCTCCCCGTTATAAGAGCCCGTCAAACCGCTGACTGCGCTTAATGCCGGTTCTTCTACAGGCGGCTGTACCGGCTCGACATTCGGGAAATTCTTGGCTTCATAGCCTTGAACCGCCTTCTCCATCACTTTGCCCCATAAGGAAGCAGAGATCGAGCTGCTTCGCTTCAGCAGATGCTGGCGGTCAGGATTATCGTAACCCATCCATACAGCTGCCGTTAATTCCGGCGTATAGCCGACAAACCATACGTCGCGGTTCGAGCTGACGCCCTTGTAGCCGCTCTGCGTGGTTCCCGTCTTACCGGCTACCGGACGGCTGATCCGGGCATTCTTACCCGTTCCGTCCTCTACGACGCGGCGCATCATGTCCGTCATTTGCGAAGCCGTCGTCTCGCTCATCACGCGCTTCCCTTTGCTGCCTTTGTTCTCATGCACAACCTTGCCTTTGTTGTCTTTAATTTGTTTGATCGCAAATGCCTCTTTGAATTCTCCGCCATTGGCAAAAGCGCTGAAAGCTTGAGCCATCTCAAAGGTGTTCGTACCGGTATCCATGCCGCCGAGGGCCAAGGATAGGTTCGCATCCCCTTCGGACATCTTGATGCCGAGACTTTGGGCGAAATCAAATCCGGTTTTCACGCCGATTTGGTTCAACAGCCATACGGCCGGGATGTTCTCGGAACGCTGAATCGCTTCCGGCATGCCGATCGTCTCCGAGTAACCGTGCAGGTTATTCGGACAGTAATTGCTGCCGAAACACTGCTTTTTGTTGCTGAGTCTCGAATCCTTCGTAAATTTGCCGGATTCGAGCGCCGGTGCGTAGGATACAATCGGCTTCAAAGCGGAGCCCGGCTGACGACGGCTGTCGGTAGCCCGGCTGAACCCGCCGCGCGTATACTCCCGACCGCCGACCATGGCGACGATCCCGCCGGTCTCTTGGTTAATGATGACCATGGAGCCTTCAACCTGCACGTCATCGGGACTTTCTTCGAAGTTGGCCGGATTATTGAATTCCTCTTCCATGGCCGTCTGGGCATTCACGTCCATCGTGGTATAAATCTGATAACCGCCAATGTTAACGTCATCCTCGGTAAGGCCCCACTTCTCTTCGGCCTCTTCCATGACATAATCGATAAACGCCGTATACTTCTGTTGTCTTTCAGGCGGCGTATAGGCATAGTCCACCTTCTTGGCTTCCGCTGCCTCTTCGGCCGTGATATATCCCTGTTGTTCCATCAGGGTAAGGACGACCGCGCGCCGCTCTTTGGAAAGGTCGGGATTCTTGAGCGGATTATAGCGGGACGGCCCTTTGGGCATTGCCGCAAGCGTCGCCATTTCCCATAAATCCAGCTTGTTCAGATCCGACTTGCCGAAATAACGCTCGGATGCGGCTTTGATGCCGTAATAAGGTCCGCCGAAGTTAATCCGGTTCAAATACATCTCGATAATTTCTTGTTTGCTGTGCTGACGCTCAAGCGCCAGCGCGATCGACATTTCAGTCGCCTTACGGAAGAATGTTTTGTCCCGGGTCAGGAATATATTCTTCGCCAGCTGCTGCGTGATCGTGCTTCCGCCTTCCACCATGGACCGGGCCATGATATCCTTGACGGCTGCACGGCCGATCGACCACATGTCTACGCCGTTATGCTCCATGAACCGTTTATCTTCAGTTGCAATGAATGCTTGTATCAATTTCTCCGGAATATCCTCGTACTTCACGGGATCGCTCTTCTGCAGGGACAACTCGCCCATCAGCGTTCCGTTGCGGTCATAAACTTTGGAAGTACCGTAAGCGGTCAATTTATCCTGATTCTGTTCCAGCAGCTTTTCTCCGCTGATCAGGATGAACAAATAACCTGCAAGCGCGCAGAAGATCGCAATGACGGCCGTGAAAAACAGCGCCCATGCAATTCGCTTTCCCTTGCCCTTTTTCTTCTTCGCATTCGGTTTCGTGGTTTTGGACGTCTTCGAGTTGTCTTTGTTTTTATTCAACCGAGACATCTGATTATCTTTTCCAGCCATTTGTCCCCCTCCTTACTCCCTTGCGGGATCAAACCTTCTGACTCTCGAGTGGTGCCTCGGAAAGAAAAGAACAACCTTCTCAGGTTGCTCTCTGCACTCCTTATAAGCTAAACGAATTATAAACCAAAAAGTTTCAAATTAATCAAAGGCGGTATGATTTTTTGCTCTCTATGAATCCATTCTAAAATCTATTGTTCGCTGTTGTTATCCTGCATCAGGGACACATTACGCTGCGGCATGAACGTGGAGATAGCATGCTTGTACACCATTTGCTGACGGCCGTCGCTGTCAATCACGATGGTAAAATTGTCAAAAGCTTTGATCGTTCCACGGATCTGAAAGCCGTTTGTAAGGTATACCGTGGCCGGAATGTTCTCTTTGCGCAGTTGGTTCAAGAACGTGTCTTGGATGTTAATGGACTTGTTCATTAGCCGTACCCCCAATGGTTCAATTAGATTGTTTTGAAAATATATTCAAGATTTCAGTGAAACTTTCCTGCTATTATAGCACGGATTTTTTGATAGTTAGCAGAAAAATTTCCCGAGTCGGTGACGTCTACCCACTCGATGTCCTTCATGTGGCGAAACCAAGATAGCTGCCGCTTAGCGAAACGGCGCGTATCGCGCTTAAGCAGCACGACGGCCTCCTCGTAGCTGAACTCCCCTTTAAGGTACGACACGATTTCCTTGTAACCCAGCCCTTGCATGGATACAAGCCCCGGAGCGAACCCTTTGTCCATGAGCGCCGCCACCTCATCGACAAGTCCTTGGCTCAGCATAAGGTCAATTCGCTCTTCAATACGGTTATATAGCATTTGCCTGTCCATTGTCAAACCGACCAAGCATAAGTCATAGGGAGACTGCTTGGTTTGAGGCGCCAGCTGGGCCGAAAGTGGGATGCCGGTCACATGCAATACTTCCAAAGCACGAACGACCCGGCGTAGGTCGTTAGGGTGAAGCCGCTCGGCAGTTTCAGGATCGGCTTCTGCCAATTTCTGATGGAGAGCCTCTGCTCCATGTTCATTGGCGAAGCGGAACTGCTCCTCCCGAAAAACTTCATCCGCTCCGGTCTCGCTGAACTGATAACCGTAGCATACCGACTCTACGTAAAGCCCGGTTCCGCCAACGATGAACGGAAGCTTCCCCCGTTCCGTGATCTCGGCGATCAACCGCTGGCATTGCTCTTGAAATTCGGCTACCGAGTACGGGTGATCAGGTTCGTGAATGTCAATGAGATGGTGGGGGACGCCTTCCATTTCCTCCTCGGAAATTTTGGCCGTGCCAATATCCATGCCCCTGTATACCTGCATCGAATCGCCGGATATAATCTCACATCCGAATTCCTTCGCAATTTCAATGCTCATTTTGGTTTTGCCTACCGCTGTCGGTCCGATGAGAACCAGCAGCTTCGGTTTGGTTTCATCTGTCAATGGAAATCACTCCGTACGTTATTTTGGATTTTCCCCGTTCAGGCAGTGCAAAGCCGAGCCGCTCGAATTCTCCGCTGGACCGCGCTTCCTTCATGACGACGGTTTTGCGCGCGACCCTGATCGCTTCCCTCACGCTTTCCGCATCCAAAGGCTCGCCGTTAGCATAATGCCTTAACGGGTTGATGGAAGCCGAGTCGGTGATCGGTTCGCGGAACATCGGGTCAAAATAGACAATGTCGACGCTTTGGTCCGGCAGCGATTTCAAATAATCCAGGTGATGGCTGTGCCTGACCTCGATTCGCCGCATCGCCTGATCGCTGGCTTCCAGATGGCTTTCATAGGTCCGTAGCCCCTCTTTCAGCAGCGCAAACAAAGGCAGCGAGCTTTCCAGGGCGGTGATCCGGCTGTTCGCCCCTCCCTTGCCCGAGAATACCAGGGAGTCGGCTCCAAGGCCCGCCGTGCAATCCAGCACGGAGTCCCCTTCCTCCATCCCCGATGCCTCCAGCATGGGATCGGGTTTTCCGTTCAGCACCCGCTTCAATCGGACAAAGCCCATGCTCGGGTGAAATTCCATGACAGAGCCGCCAGGTCCGCTCAAACGCACATGTCCGTTCAGTACCACCAGTACGTCGTCGTCCCCGAACCTGCGGGCTAATTTTCGCAATGAATGGCCGCCGCGCTGGACGTAACGGCAGCCGGTTTCCTGGGCTAAACGTTTGGCGCGCTCGACGATGTCCGGCGCTTCCGCTTCTCCAGTTGTAATGATCATGAAGGTCCTCCTTGCTGTTACATGACGCGTTTAAACATTTTCTCCAAATCGTATGCCGAGAACGAAACCACGATCGGTCGTCCGTGCGGACAGGTGTAAGGCTGCCGGCAGGCGCCCAAACGCTGGATCAACGTCATCGCCTCCTGCTCCGTCAGCTTCTGGTTGGCTTTGATGGAAGCCTTGCACGAACACATGATCGATGAGGTTTCTCTCAGCTTGGCTATATCGATATTGCGCTCATTCAGCACCCATTCGGCCATCTCTTCGATGATGGCCTTCTCTTCGCCTTTAGGGAACCAGAAGGGGTGCGAACGGACCAGGAAGGTATGGCCGCCAAAAAACTCCATATAAACGCCGACCTTCTCGAACCAATGCAGCCGTTCTTTTACCTTCTCCGATTCCGAGGGCGTGAATTCCAGCGTGATCGGCAGGAGCAGCTCCTGCGAGGCGTCCGCCGGGTTGCCGAACTGCTCGTAGTAATACTCGTAGTTAATCCGCTCATGCGCGGCATGCTGATCGATCAGATACAGACCGGTATCATTCTGCGCAATGAGATAGGTGCCGTGATGCTGGCCGATAAGCGTTAGCTCCGGAAAAGGCGGAATTTCGGGAGCCGGCCCTGAAACGGCCTGCAGCCACTCCTTCGTCACGGCAGGGATTCCCGCACCTCCCCTGGCCTCATTGCGGTAATCGCTCCGATACGAAGACGAAGCGGCCGTCTCACGCATCTGCGAAGCTGCGGCTGTTTCTGCTGTTCCGTCCCCGTAAGAACGCTTGATACCGGTTGGAGACGGTGCAAGGGTCTGCTTATCAGGCCACGCTGCAGGCGGCGTTGGAAGCGGCGTGTTTCCTCCCGCGGATCGCTCGTTGCTGCCTGGGATCTCAAGATCCCGATCCTGCCCGCCGCGGGCCGCTCCGACATGGCCCTGCGCCTGTGGAAATGACAGCTGTTCCTGGATATAAGCATTGTCGCTTTTGCCGATATTCTGTTTGGCCGGACGCGGAATGAGGATTTCCTGCTGCAGCACCTTGCGGACCTCTTCCTCCACGAAAGCGAACAGCTCCTGCTCTTTGCTGAACCGCACCTCCAGCTTGGAAGGATGCACATTCACATCGATCAACGAAGGATGCATGGACAGCTGAATGACGACGAGCGGAAACCGGTTGATCGGCAGCAGCGTATGATAACCTCTCAATATCGCCTGCATTAAGCCGTAGTTCCGGATATACCGCCCGTTTATGATGAGCGACATGCCGTTCCGGTTGGCCCGGGTATAGTCCGGACGGCTGATATACCCGCTTAACGTATAGTCCATATTCTCGGCTTCGAACGGCAGCATGGCTTTGGCCGATTGGGTGCCGTATACGGCCGCTATGACCTGAAGGGCATCGCCGTTGCCCAGCGTCTGCAGCAGCGAGTTCCCGTTATGCCGAAGCGTAAAAGCGATATCCGGCCGGGAAAGCGCCAAGCGGTACATATAATCGGATATATGCCCTAATTCGGTCTGGATCGTTTTCATATATTTCAGCCTTGCCGGCGTATTGTAAAACAATTCCTTCACGAGGAAATCCGTTCCTCTGGGCGCGGCCGTCTCTTCGTTCACTCGCAGATGGCCGCCTTCGATTTCGATTTTCCGTCCGCGGCCATCCTGGGCATTGGACGTAACCAGGCGCACCTTCGAGACGGCTGCTATGGACGGCAGGGCTTCCCCCCGGAAACCAAGGCTGGTGATCTGAAACAGATCCCGGCCCTCGGCAATTTTGCTTGTCGCATGGCGATAAAAAGCCGTCTCGCAATCCTCCGGATCAATGCCCGCGCCGTTATCCGTCACGCGAATGCTGTCCAGTCCGCCCTCTTCGACCGAGACGTCGATCTTGGTGCTCCCGGCATCAATGGCGTTCTCGACCAGCTCCTTGACAACGGAGGCAGGCCGTTCCACCACCTCGCCGGCAGCAATCTGGTTTGCAATATGCTCGTCCAAAATCCGAATAATCCCCATTGTTCCTACCTCCGTTCCTTTTCATTCCCATGCAGACATCATATATCCTTCGCTTGAAGCTTCAGGTCATTCAGGAACTGCATCGCCTGAAGCGGCGTCATGTTCATGACGTCGGCAACTTTGACGGCATCTATGATGCTCTTAACAGCAGGATCGTGAACAGCTTCTTGCGGAGAAGAGTGCTGATCCTTGCCCATCTTGGCGTTCCGGGATTCAGGCACTTCCTCCTCGCCGAAAATGGAGAGCTGCACCACGCCGCCTTTCGGGTCTGCTCCGTTCAGGCTGCCGGCATACGGCATCGTCTCTTCACGGAATTCGTGCAAAGCTTCCGGACCGCTGCGTCTCACATCCAAAGAGACATCGGACGCCGGCTCCTTCCGATGGACCGCGATCCCTTGCTCCGATGCCACTGCGGCCAGGGAAGCCATCTCCAGGCCCTGCAGCAGCCCATAAGCGCGATCAATGATACTGCCGGGCAAACCTGCCAGTCTGGCACAATAAATGCCATAGCTGCTGTCCGCCGCGCCAGGGATCAGCTTGCGGAGAAAATGCACCTTGTCGCCGCTTTCCTGAACCGCCATGGAATAATTCTTAAGCCCGCCAAGGCTCTCCTGAAGGTGAGCCAGCTCATGGAAATGGGTCGATACCAATGCCTTGCAGCCGATATGATCATGCACGTATTCAATCACGGCTTGCGCAATGGCCATGCCTTCACTCGTGGACGTACCGCGCCCAAGCTCATCAATGATGATCAGGCTGCGTGGCGTCGCTTTTTCCGTCATCACCTGGATATCCGCCATTTCCACCATGAAGGTGCTCTGACCGCCGATCAGGTCGTCGGCGGCGCCGATGCGAGTAAAGATCCGGTCGACCAGCGGGATAACCGCCCGCTCCGCCGGGACAAAGCAGCCCATCTGCGCCAAAATGGATAATAGAGCCACCTGGCGCATGTACGTGCTTTTGCCGGCCATATTCGGACCCGTTATGAGCAGGATCGAAGATCCGTCCTTGCGTAAATCCGTTCCGTTGGCGATAAACGACGAATCCTTCATGACGGCTTCCACCACTGGATGACGGCCGCCTTCAACGATATAATCATAGCCCTCGCTCAGCTCCGGCTTGACGAACCGGTACTCCGCGCTGACGGCAGCCAGCGACTGATAGACGTCAATCTCGGCGATGCGTTCGGCGAGTTTCTGCAGCCGGCTCACTTGGGTATTCAGCTTATCCCTCAGCTCGGTAAAGAGCGCATACTCCAGATCCACCATTTTCTCCTGGGCTTCCAGGATCAGTCCTTCTTTCTCCTTCAGTTCGGGCGTGACGTAACGCTCCGCGTTGGCCAGCGTCTGCTTGCGCTCATAGCGGCCTTCCGGCAGGGATGACAGATTGGATTTGGTGACCTCGATATAATAACCGAACACCTTGTTATAACCGATCTTCAAAGACTTGATCCCGGTAGCGGCACGTTCCTTGGCCTCCAGCTCGGCGATCCAGCGTTTGCCGCTGGTGCTCGCTTCCCGAAACTCATCCAGCCGTTCGTGGTACCCCGGCTTGATGATTCCTCCGTCGCGCACAGACACCGGCGGCTCATCCACAATCGCATTCTCGATCAGTTCGCACAGATCGTCGCAAACATCGGTATCCGCTGCCACGCGCCGCAGCGTCTCGGAAGGCGACTGGGCACACAGCTCCTTCAGGGAAGGAATTTGCCGCAATGACAGCTTGAGCGCATTCAAATCGCGTCCGTTCGCGCTGCCGAACGCGATCCGGCCGACCAGCCGCTCCAAATCGTAAATCTCTTTCAGCGCCATCCGCAAATCTTCGCGCAGTATGTACTGGTTATACAAATGCTCGACGGCCTCCAGCCGCTCCTCGATCCGGCTTCGGGACAGCAGCGGTTTATCGATTCTCCGCCGCAGGAGTCTGGCTCCCATGGAGGTTTCCGTACGATCCAGAAGCCATAGGAGCGAGCCTTTCTTCGAGCGTTCACGAACCGTCTCGACCAGCTCCAGATTCCGCCTCGTGAACGGATCCAGAACCATGTATTGTCCCGGCTCGTAGGAAGCGATTTGAGTCAGCTGCCCCAGCGACCGTTTCTGCGTCTCGCTTAAATACGAGATGAGCAGGGATACGCAGGCTCTTCTCTCCTCTTCGAGGCGGGCCCATGCCGCTTCTCCGAATTGGGTCCGAACCAATGCGTCTTCTCTTCGATCCCAGGCCGTATATACGATATTTCGGCTGCCCGGCAGCGCCTGCGATGAGATGATCCCAAGCAGCGATGCATCCCCGATAATTTCGGAAGGCTCATAAATGCCAATCTCGTCCCTCAGCCATTCCTCCGATGAAGGCACCGACGTCACATAGAGCTCACCGGTGGACAAATCGCATGCGGATAAGGACATGAAGCCGCCCGCTTCCGTTACGCACACCATGTAATTGTTCGATTTGTCGTGAACGACCTTGCCGTCCATGATGGTCCCCGGCGTGACGACCCTGACGATTTCCCGCCGCACCATGCCTTTGGTGACCGAAGCATCCTCCATCTGTTCGCAGATGGCGACTTTGTACCCCTTTTCAATCAACCGTTGGATATAACCTTCAGCGGAATGATAAGGAACCCCGCACATCGGTATTTTCTCTGCACCGCCGCCTTCGCGGCCGGTCAGCGTAATCTCCAATTCCTTCGACGCAAGGATCGCGTCATCGAAAAACATTTCGTAAAAATCGCCCAAGCGGAAAAAAAGAAACGCATCGCGCGCTTGTTCTTTGACTTTCAAATATTGTTCAATCATCGGCGTATATTTAGCCATGACGTACCTCCATTACCTTTCTAGCTTGACCTCCATTATAACAGAAATTGACCGTAAGGCATCACGGCTTGGTTGGAATATTCCACAGCGGCCGGATATCCCTGCTCTCATCCCAGGTTCGCCCCGTCTCCATGTGCGCTACAGCCCGTTCGATTTCACGGGCAAAATCCGGGTACTCCGGCAGTGCCGACAGATCCCTGTGCCAGCCTGCAATACACTCTTTGAGCACGGATTTATCGCCTTCGTAATAGGCACGGTGATACCGTTCGGTGTTTAACGGCCTCCCCGGCAGGCGATCGCTGTAGCGGGCAGCCAGGTAAGCAACGCCAAGCGACACCTTCGCGACGAGCGGCGAGACGAGGAAGCTGGGCAGCGTACGGTATTCAAACCCGCCGTAAGGCTGCCTACGGAAATCCCCAAGGAAACCGTAACGGGGCCTCCGCAGACGCCCGTTGGGGTCTTCGAGAAGCGCCAGCGGCAGAGCCACATAATTATCCAGGGTCTGAAGAAGAGACAGGGACAGCGGCACGCCGCTGAAGTGAATATGGCCTCCCAGCGGAAAATCGCCATAAGGCAGGGCGCCTGCCTTCCATGCCAGTGAACGATCCTGAATCAGGAGATGAGCTTCGCGCAGAGCTTTTTGCATTTCAAGCAGCAATTCCTTCGGATTCGCCTTGGGCGACGGCCTGAGCTCGGCAATAGGATAAATCACCTCGCCCCGTAAACGAACGGCATCGCTTCCGACCGTCCCGCCGCGTTCCATAAATTCGGATGCAAACACGATGTCTCCGTTATCCTTCATCAGGACAAACTCCGGATCCATGCCCATGAGTAACGATGAAACAAGAGAAGAATCGCCTTCTTCGTTGTTAGCAGGGTACCCTTCCGTCCGCCGTGACCCCTGACCCTTGGCACTCATTACGGCTTTGCTGCGGTCAGCTGGCATGCGGACATCCTCCACTACGTATCTTCGACCTGGGAGGGCCGTAATGATGACCTCCCCTTCATCGACGCCCAGCGTGTACAGCGACCGCAGAGCCGCTTTCTCCAATCTTCGATGCAGTCCATCTTCATATCTTCCGCTCTCGGGATCGGGCATGAACGCCGCTTCGCTGCCGCCCATCTGATGTTGGCGGATCTTGGCTGCAGCCAGCCGGTCGACATGCACCGCGTACCTGGCGGCGTAACGTTTCTCCTCGACTGAACCCGAATTCAATCCACACGGAATCCCGGATCGGATCAACCGTGCTTGCGCCATGAGCAAAGCAGATCCATGAAGCGACACATGTTTTTTTTCGACCGCCGGTCGTACGATCATTCTAACCATCCCCATTCCCCCTGCAAATAAAAATAAAAAAGAGGGCATCCGCCCTCCGCAAAGCTGCCCTCGCTGCATATGCTAAGATTATAATCATTCCTACAGGAGGGTTAACTTACAGTTCATCCTCCAGACCTTCGTAATCTTCGTAATCATCGACGTCGTCTCCCAGGACGTAGTCGAATTCTTTGTCTTCGTAGTCGCCGTGAGGGTAGCTGCATACTTTGACAACGACCTTCGTTTCGGCTACCAGTTCCACCGCATACTCTCTCTCTACCCGCAGAATGACGCTCGTGCCATTCGAGGATACGCTGGCCTCGACGCAGCTCGGCTCCTGCGTCGCTTCAGCCGAAACCTCCACCGTGGATGCACGATGCTTCGGATCCAGATAGGAAAGAGGCACGCGTTCTACATACGATACCGTTTCTTTCGCCACATCGGTCTGCGAATTTTTGTCATAGGAATACCAGATGTTTACATCGTAAGTACCAATAACTTCAATTCCGTCTCCGGCGGCAACCGCCTCGTACTGATGGTTTATAATCCAAGCCCCCAAAATACTGGTCGGATTATTAGGCGGAGTCACGGTATGTGTTACGGTAGAGAACTTACGACCCTTGCCGCAGATCGCCTTCGTGATGATTTCTCTACATTGGTGTTTATGACTCAATGACATCTTCGAACCTCCTCCATACAATCATTCCATACATGTGTATGCAAGACATGGGCGAATGTTGAATGAAGTGGTCCAAATAAATTCATATGATGCTAAAAATATCAGATTTATTTTTGAAAATCGCTAAGCTATACGGCCGAATCCGCGCGCTTCTGCGGTTTTTTCGCCGTGGGCGCTTTATACTTTTTGGAGATATTCAAATAGTATTCCAGCTCGTGGCAGAGCTGCAATATCGCAGAGCGGACCTCGAATTCCTCGCGGGTCGTCGGGAGCTCCATCTCCTTGAACCTGTCCTCCAGCTCAATCAGCAGACCTTCGGACTTCCCCGTATAGCCTTCGGCAACGACATCCTGGCTTAACTGATCGAAAATTTCAGCCGTCAGCACGCCGTGCGGAAGCCGCTCGTACACCTGGGAGATCTGATGCATCATGCTCTGGATATTCTCCATCTGTTCCTTACGCATATAAAAATAGATGTTCCAGGAGCCGTCCGGATGAATCATCTGGTTCTCCGAAGCCCGCTTTGCTTCCTCTATCCCTTTTTCGATCTGCCGATTGGCCTCGATCAGCTCTTTTCCGTCCCATATATGTTCGGGGTTTCGAAGCGTCAGCGAGAAATGATGGAAAATGACGGAGAAAAGCCCATCCACCTTGCGGCGGATCTCCATCATCGCCCCCTCGCTGTTCGGCATATAAACCAGGTTCACGAGCATAGCCGACCCGAGGCCGATAATCAGGAGTTCGATTTGCGTGAGCAATATGCCGAGTCCGATCTCTTCCCCCTGAAACACCCGAAACACCACAACCGAACTGGTCACGATGCCTTCCTTGAAATTAGCCCTCGATATCGCGGGAAATGCAAGCAATATGTACAAGGCCAGCACCCAGTAATGAAAACCGAGAAAATAAAATAAAATGCACGCCAGTACAAGTCCCAGCAATGACGCAAAAAATCGGGACGATATGGAGCGCACGCTCCGTTTGCGCGTAACGTCAACGCCGAGTATAGCAAGAAGACCGGCGGACGTAGCCCCCGGTATGTTCAAAGCATCTGTAATTAAAATGGCAAGCAGGCTGGCCGCTGCTGTTTTGATGACACGAAATCCCATGTGATGAAGAGCCTCCAGGCGAGTTGTTGATGGCTATATCTGCTTCTTTATCATGTTAGCCGCATATATAAGGTATCTTCATCCTAGCTTATTTTTATGCCGTTAACAACCATGCCTGACGCCGCAGGTGATGCCTGCTTAGCGATGGGTCAACAATTTCCTTTCTATATATACCACGATTTGATACATGGCCGTTGCAACAACGGCAATGATGAGCAGACTCGATAACACGAGCGTGAAGTTGAATACCTGAAAACCGTACATAATCAAGTAACCGAGACCCGATTTGGCAACCAAAAATTCGCCGACGATGACGCCCACCCATGCCATGCCCACGTTAACCTTGAGGGTCGATACGATCGCGGGATAGGAAGCCGGCAAGATGACCCGTTGAAATACTTGGCGCTTGGTTCCGCCGAACGTGCGGACGACCTTGATCAGATTGGAATCCACCTCGTTAAAGCTATTGTATACGACGAGCGTGGTCACAATGACCGTAATGGATAGCGTAGTGACGACAATGGCGGTAAAGCCGGCGCCGAACATCACGATGAATATGGGACCCAGCGCCACTTTCGGCATGCTGTTGAACACGACCATATAAGGATCCAGCACTTTATTGAGAAACGGGGACCACCAGATCAATACGGCCATCAGCGTGCCAACGAGCGTGCCGAGCAGGAATCCGACAACCGTCTCCCCTACCGTGACCCCCAGGTGTCCCCATAACTCGCCGCTGATCATGTTATCCCATATGTTCGCGAAGATTTTGGTGGGGTAGCTGAACAGCAGCACGTCGATCCATTTGAATCTGCCCGCCGCTTCCCACCAGATAAAGAACAGCAGCAGCAGGCTGAGCTGAACGGTCAGTACCCGGTTTTGCATGCTTTTCTTTCGCTTCATGTGGTTTGCATAGATATTCTGGAGCCAGCCCTTCGAAGAAGAAGCTGACGGCTCATCCCTTGATGTCATAGGCTTCACTCCTTCCCGATCGTTTGCATTTCGCCCCAGATTTCATGAAACAATTCATTGAACCCCGGCTCCTTGCGAGCAAAAAACGGCTGCGCCCGGCGGATGTTGTCGGGAATATCAAACAAACGATGAACCCGCCCGGGATTACGGTTCAAGAGAATGACCCGGTCGCTCATCGCAATCGCTTCGGATAAATCATGAGTGACCAGGATGGCCGTCTTTCCCCGCTCCTTCAAGGTTTCCACGATCAAATCCTCAAGCTGCAGCTTCGTCTGGTAGTCCAGCGCGGAGAAAGGTTCATCCAGCAGCAGCAGTCCCGGATCCGTAGCTAAGGTCCTGACGAGCGCTACCCGCTGCCTCATTCCGCCCGATAGCTGCGCCGGATACAGATTACCGCTCTCCCCGAGCCCCATCTCCCTGAGCAGATTCCCTACCACGCTTCGGCTTTGCGGATTCAGCCTTTCCGTCAATTCCAATCCGATCAAGGCGTTATCCATGATGGTGCGCCAAGGAAATAAATAGTCCTGCTGCAGCATGTACCCGACTTCAGGCGACGGTCCGTTTACCGGTTTGCCGTTTACGTAAGCAGCCCCTTTGGAGGGGACAAGCAGGCCGGCAATGACGGACAAGATGGTCGTTTTCCCGCAGCCGCTAGGCCCTACCAGACTGATGAACTCCCCCGGCTCCACCTTCAAATGAATTCCTTCCACAGCCAGAGAGGCTTCCCGATCGGTGACATATACATGAGCGATATCATTCAATTCAACTACCGGTACCATGGTGCTCTCTCCTTTCGTTCTATGGATCAGGAGTACGTGATTATTTAGCTTGTTTGGCTTTTTCGGCAAAGCTGTTGTTGACGATGGCATCCGGCGCTACCCGTTCCTTCAGTTCCCCGGCTTGCTCCATCACGTCCAGCAGATTGTTCCACTCCGCCTCGTCCACGATCGGATCGCTGGCATAACTGCCCTGCTCTTTGTAGCGCTTGACCGAGGACACCACGATATCGCGGTCGCTGTCTTTAAAATAAGGCAGGATCGCATCCGCGATATCTTCGGGGCTGCTCGCATCCACCCATTGCTGTGCCTTGTACAGGGCGTTCGTAAACTTCTGCACCGTGGCATCGTTCTTGTCGATATAGCTTTGCTTTGTCATAAACACGGTGTACGGCAGATGCCCGCTTTCTACGCCAAAGGAAGCCACCACCTTGCCACGGCCTTCTTTTTCAAATATGGAGGCCTGCGGCTCAAAGAGCTGGACAAACTCACCCGTACCGGAAGCATACGCCGATGCGATGTTCGCAAAATCGATGTTCTGAATCAGCTCCAGGTCCGCATGCGGATCGATTCCTTTTTTGCGGAGCGTAAACTCGCCTGCCATCTGCGGCATTCCGCCCTTACGCTGACCGAGGAATACTTTGCCCTTCAGGCTGTTCCAGTCAAAATCACCCGATCCATCCCTGGCCATCAGAAACGTGCCGTCCGTCTGCGTCACCTGCCCGAAATTGATGACCGGGTCTTCAGACCCCTGTTGGTACACGTAAATCGAAGTTTCCGAGCCGACAAGCGCCACGTCGATGGCACCGGACAGCAGAGCCGTCATCGTCTTGTCTCCGCCCGGGGTCGTCTGCAGCTCGACATCCAGCCCCTCTTCCTTGAAAAATCCCTTCTCCAACGCGACATACTGCGGCGCATAGAAGATCGAACGCGTCACTTCGCCGATCTTGACCTTCGTGGCCGATCCGCCGCCCCCGCACCCGGCAAGCGCAACTCCGCAGACCAGAAGCAAGGATAAAGCCAGCCCCCACCATTTTTGACGCTTCATTCGATAACCCTCCATTCCCATAGACCCAATGTTTCTTTTCAGCATATGCAAGCGTCAGCCCAAAGGTTAAACGCCTGGTTAGAGCAGACCGGCAAATTTGGATTGGCTCCACTTACGCAGGGAACGAATAAAAAGGACCCGGTTTCAAAACTCTTCCGAATAAAAAAAGCGCAGCCTCTCCGGCTGCGCTTCTCGTGATTATGACAGTTTGTAGATCTCTTTATATTTCTCTTCGAGATAATCGGCCAGATAATCCGGATTCAGTTCTTCACCGGTGACGCGTTCGATGATCTCGGACGGCTTCTCGCTCTTTCCGTATTTATATACCTTGTCCGTCAGCCACTCCTTGATCGGAGCCAGGTTCCCGGCTTCGATGAGCTGGTCCAGATTCGGCAGCTCTTTGCGCATGGTGTGCAGCATCTGGGCCGCGTACATGTTGCCAAGGGAGTACGAGGCGAAATACCCGAAATCCCCGCCGGACCAGTGAACGTCCTGAAGCACGCCCATCCCATCGTTCGGCGGCATAATGCCGAGGTATTCTTTATACTTCGCGTTCCAGGTCTCCGGAAGATCCTTCACCGCCAAACCTTCATTAAAGAGTTTCTTCTCGATCTCATAACGAATGATGATATGCAGGTTATACGTAAGCTCATCCGCTTCGATGCGAATCAGGGAGTTCTCCACCTTGTTCGCGGCCAGGTAGAAGTCCTCTACGTCCACGTCCTTCAACTGTTCCGGGAAGTGCTGCTGCAAATCCGCGAAATAACGGCGCCAGAACGGACGGCTGCGGCCGATCATATTTTCCCACAGACGGGATTGGGATTCATGGATGCCCATGGAGGTACCGCCGGAGAGCGGTGTCCCCGCGAGCTCCTTGTCGATATTCTGCTCGTAAAGGGCATGGCCTCCCTCGTGCAGGGAACTGAATACCGCGCTCAGCACATCGTCCGGCAGATACATGGTCGTAATCCGCACGTCTCCCGGGTTCAAGCCCGTGGCAAATGGATGCACGCTCTCGTCCAAGCGTCCCGCTTCAAAGTCGTAGCCCATCTGCTCCAGCAGGAACAAGCTGAATTTCTCCTGCTGTTCTTTCGGAAACAGCTGCTTCAAGAAGTCTGCTTTCGGCTTGAAGGGCGATTCCTGGATCGCATGCACCAGCGGTACCAAACGCGCTTTCAAGCGGTCAAAGATGGCATCCACCTTTTCCACCGTCAAATCCGGCTCATACATATCAAGGAGCGTATCGTATCTGGTGTTTTTCACGCCCCAATAATCAATAAACTCTTGCTTGAACGCAACGATCTTCGTTAAGTAAGGTTCGAAGCCTTCAAAATCGCTGTTCTTTTTCGCTTCCTCCCACTTCGTCTCCGATTGGGCGGCGAGAATGGAATATTCCTGGAAGCGCTCAGGCGGGATGGACTTGCTCTGGTCGTATACCTTGCGCACTTCTTCAATCATGCGGCGTTTGCGATCATCCAACTGCTCAGCCTGTTCCGGCTTGGCAAAGAAAGACAACAGCTCTCCCATCTCTTCCGATATTTGCAGTTTAAATGCTTCTGTGGAGAGAACCCCGATCGTTTCCGAGCGGATCTCGGTTCCTTTGCGCGGAGCGCCTGTCCGTAAATCCCAATGAAGTAGGCCAATAGCTTCGTAGTAACTCATGATTTTGCGAACCAATCGTTCAAATTGTTCCCATTGCTGTAAATGTTGTACTGCCATACCGGCACACCTTCTTTTTTTTATGATAGGATTCTTGTTTACTCTATTGATGATACTTTTTACAAGGTATATAATCAACTTCCAGAAAGAATAAATAACAATCTACATATAAAGGAGTGTCAGGATGCCGTGAATATTCAACTCACCCCGCAAGCCGAGCTGAAGCTGCAGGACAAACTCGGGGACAAGCCGGGTGCAATCAGGCTGATCTATGACACGGAGGGATGCGGATGTGCCGTCAACGGCGTCCCAGGCCTGCGTATTGTAGATGAGCCGACGCCGGATGATCTTGCTGTCGAAACGGACAGCCCGGTAACGTTTATCGTGAACCGCAAGCAAGCTGTTTTTTTTGAAGAGAAGATGAAAATCGATGCCGATCCGGCCGCATACGCCTTCCGTCTGGACAGCAGCGGACAGCATTATGGCACCAATATCCAGGTAGTGGATACCAGAGCATAAGCAGCAGCATTCTAAATGAATAATAGATACACAAAAGGAGAGAAAAAATCGATGGAAAAACACCTTAACAGCATACTGGAACACAATCGCAGCTTTGTAGAGAATAAAGAATACGAATCCTATCTGACAGGGCGTTTTCCTGAGAAGAAACTCGTGATCATCACCTGTATGGACACGCGCTTGGTCGAACTTCTGCCGAAAGCGATGAATTTCAAGAATGGCGATGTCAAAATCATCAAAAACGCCGGCGCAATCATTTCCCAGCCTTTCGGGAGCGTGATGCGGAGCGTCATGGTTGCGCTGTACGAGCTTCACGCGGAAGAAGTCATCGTTGTGGGCCACTACGAATGCGGCATGGCATCCCTGAACGCAGAGGATATGATCCAGCATATGAGAGACCGCGGCATTTCCGATGAAGTGCTGTCCACGCTGGAAAACTCCGGCATCCGGTTATCCAAATGGCTTCGCGGTTTCGATAACATTACGGACGGCGTAAAAAATACGGTCAGCCTGATTAAAAACCACCCGCTCCTTCCTTCAAACGTACCCGTCCATGGCATGGTCATCGACCCCAACACCGGTGCGCTTGATCTCGTCGTGGAAGGATACGAGAACGAATAAATCAACCAAAGTCAAATGGAAGCACAAACGCGCACGCGTTTGTGCTTTTTTAGTCACAATTTTGTCAAAAGCAGAGAGAAAGCCCCCTCCCCCGGTTGTCAAACCATACAGTTTCAGTGTACACTTTTTATCAACCGGACCGATAGGCGGATTATCATTCCTGCCTTGGCGTCCACGATATGCGTTTCAAAGGGAGTTATGTCCATGAATACGTTGTCATACGGCTTGTTAGGATTACTAGCAAGAAGAGAATCATCAGGATACGATTTGATGCTTCGCATACAGCCTTTTTGGCAAGCCAAACACAGTCAGATCTATCCGCTGCTGTCCGGCATGGAGGAGAAACAGCTGTTGTCCTCGCACTGGGTTCAGCAAAGCGATAAACCGGACAAAAAAATTTATGCGATTACAGACAAAGGCATGCAGAAGCTGCGTGAATGGATGTACCAACCGATTGCGCCTGCAGTCACCAAGGATGAGCTTTCTCTTCGAACCTTTTGCCTGTGGTTGACGGAGATCGGCATCGCCGTCGATATTTTCGAGGACCGCAGAATCGGGTATCTGGAGAAAAAGCGTTACTATGAGCAGATTTTAGCGGGGATTCCGGAGGACACCCGCGAGATCGGAAGCAAGGCGTTCAGCAATTATGTGCTCGCTACCAAAGGACTGATGATGGCTGAAACCGAGCTGAAATGGTGCGATTGGGTTCTGGAATTACTGAGACAGCAGCAACGCGCTACAGCCTCAAACCATGGCCGCACAAATTTTGAAACCCTATCGTGACTCGTCCGTATTACTCTTTATACTCTAAATTAACTGGGAGGTTCGACAGAACACGATGAAAAAAGTATTGACGATTCTAGTAGCGATTACACTGTTCTTTGTAGCGCTGACGCCTGATTCCGCAGATGCCAGAAGAGGTGGCGGAGGTTTCAAATCCGGAACCAAGTCATACAACAGCACTCCGAAAAAGAATGATACCAATAATGTGCAACAAACGAACAACCGATCCAATACAGGGGCAGCCGCTAACACGAAAAAACCAGGATTTTTTAGCGGTGGCAGCTTGATGAAAGGACTTATGATCGGCGGTCTGGCCGGATTGCTCTTCGGCAGCATGTTCGCCGGCATGGGCTTCATGGGCGAAATTATGGGATTGCTCATTAACCTGATCGCAATCTGGGCTTTGATTATGATCGTTATGGCTGTTGTACGTGCCGTGAAGAATCGTCGTAAACAAAACGAGCCTCGCGACAACAACAATCACAATAACCGGTACTAATCCATGGTTCTAAGCATGGACGAAATCGTCAATGCGGTCTGCCTTCACCAAGCAGAACGCAGAGGCGTCAAACCAACGGACGTATCACTTGAGCTTAGCTGGGACGAAGATACGGGATATACGGCCGAAGTATGGGTCAACGGAAGAACTCAGTATTTGATTGAGGCCAACCTCATCGAGGCCATTCTCCGCTACCTTCACTCCGAGTACAATATCCGCGCATACAGCGAGCAGGTAAGACTTGAGCTGGAAGATGAAATTATTGCCATTGTTCAGCAATAAGGCTATGAATTATATAAAAGCAGCCCTTCGCCATTGTGCGAGGGGCTGCTTTTTGGATTACCAAAATGTAGATCCGTTCGTACACCGAATGAAGTACCCGTCCAAGAAAAGCACTTCAACCATATCTGCGCCTTCTTCTATTAGTTATACGAGTTATACGAACGCCATAATGATTAGCTTCGCTTAGTCTTTACCTGCGTTTCTGCCCGGATTAGGCGAATCAAGCTCTTTCCGCTTGCCCTCCTTATGCCATTCCTCATACTGTTTCACCGATCTGAAGAAAGGAATTTATTGATCATATCCTTCATTTCTTGGATCTCATCCTAGGCATACTTCAAAAGGGTGGTTGCATTATCCACCTTGTATTTTTGCAGAAGCTTGAGATAACGAAGCAGTTTAGTCCCTATGTAAGATTCGTTCGTGCTCTCTTAAACTGTTTGGGATATGACCTGCAGCAAAAACGATACTGAACATAAACAACAGGATGGAATGCAAAACCACCGAACCAGCAAGAAAATAAAGGACCGGAGTTATCGCTAGTGGTACCGGAATCCCCATAACCGGCTTGAATAACAGCCCATAATCCCTGTCGTTCAAAAAGTATCGGCACCATCCCCCATAGTATAGCAATAGCGCTAGAATCATTACGATGAGCGAGATGATTTCGTACCCGTGCCGGAGCTGCACCGCAAAAAATAAAGGGACGATCATGGTCCCGATTCGCCCGATCCCTTCGGCAACCGAGAAGATCAAGCTGGGATTGGGCCGACCGGACATGTTATGCGGCGCGCGTCTAAAGAACAAGAAATTAGGAAGCAGAACCAGAAAAGGCATGAAGAGACTCGTTGGATGAAACAAAACCGTTCCCTCCTCTTCTAGTGAAGCTGTACTTCAGCTTATTCGTCTACTCCCCATTATACGATTCAATGAGAAACTTCGCGGGGCGTCCCTTACCGCATTTTTAAACAGGTCCCGATTGATCGTAAACCGTTTCATCGTTATTCTCCACCATGATGTTGTCCCGCCAACCCGTAAAAGAACAGCTCCATCAAGCTCTCCATGCTGATGGCGAATTCGCGGTTAGCCGAATCCCAGCGCCGGCCGAGCTCATTCATGAACATCGTGAAGAACAGCATCGTCGCCTCTTCGGTTTGCTCCTTATCGATATAACCTTCTTGTTTCCCGAGTGCAACAAACTTCATGAAAAAGCCTTTAATCTTCTGCTCACTTTCCTGCCGAATCTTCAGATCGATGCTGTGATCTTCAAAGGCTTGAATTCGACGAAACTCTTCCGACAAGAAGGTCAAATTATTAGCTTCCAGCAGCATGATTGCTTTGGTCTTCTCCGGGAATGACAGGTCGGATTCCAGTATACGGTCATACTCCGCCAACTGCTTGTCCATCCAATTCATGATCATATCATGGTAAAGCTGATCTTTGGTTCCGAAATAGTTGTATATCGTCGCGGGAGAAACTCCTGCCTGTTGGGCGATTTCGTTCACGCTGACCTTTTGGTAACCGTGCCTTGTAAAGAGCTGGAATGCGGCATCGAAGACCTGTTCGATTTTTAGCAGCTTTCTTCGTTCATACCCGTTCATATGTTCCCCACCTCAATTGAAGTATATATCAAGTTTTAGAGTACTTCAATCTTCTCACTATAAAACAATTGACAACCACCTATTTGGAGTTATATTGTTTTTATAGTAAATCAATTCAAATACTACATAATTTAATTTAAATCACAAAAGAAATGAGTGTGTTACGTGATGAAAATCGTAAAGATTCCTTCGATTCTGCATGATGTTTTTGGTGAAAAGCAGTCCGTTGGCTCTATTCTGGTCATTCTGCTGTTCGGTGGACTTCTAACCATCGCGGTGAGCTTCATTTATCCTGAAATCACAAACTCTTTGCCTATATGGCGCAGTGCCCTTGCCTTATTGCTTATCTTCGATATATTCGCCGGCTGCATTGCCAATTTCACAATCTCAACCAGTAATTTCTACGCGTCCCGAAAAACGAATCGGACAGTGTTCCTTGCGATACATGTGCATATCATCATAATTGCGCTTCTATTGGATACCGATATCGGGTATGCCGTCGGTATATGGGCATATACCATCGCTGGAGCTGTGACCGTGAATGCGCTGATCGGGAAATCATCGCAGCGATTTATAGGAGGCTTGCTCCTGTCGATCGGCATAGGGGTTACGTTCTTGCTGTCCAGCATCCAGCCCTACATGTTATTGGCCGGCACCCTGTTTATGCTGAAAGTATTGTACAGCTTTGCTGTCGATCATTATGGCAAAGCAGTAGAGAAATCATGAACATTCCATGCAGAGTATCCAAGCTGACCCAAGCAGATAAAATCTTATTTTCATCCATTATGAACCGGGCATTTGCCCGGGATCCTTTGTTTCTGCATGCATTTGGCGATCCAGAGCTTGATCGTGAATCAAGCAGCAGAGCGGCTGCATTTGTCTCCTTCATGTTTGATAAAAGCTTTCTGCTGCATGAAGAAATATGGGGCTATTATGAAAACGAAATCTTGCTCGGTACCTTCATTGTAGAGAAACCCGGCATAAGCAAGCTTAAGCGTTTGAAGGGCGCTTTTTTGCTGATTGGAAGACTCTTGCCGTTGTTATTCCAACTCCCAGTCAAAACATTGAGATTCCTGAATGCCTATATGGGCATTACGAGATCGGCTGCTCCTTTTTCTCCGCACCATTATCTCATTATGATCGGAGTGAATCCGGAGGTCCAAGGCAGGGGAATTGGAACAGCAATGCTGCGGCACCTGCTTCAAGTGGTTAATTCGGATCACAATTCACATGGAATCGCGCTCGATACTGAAAATAAGGAGAATGTTAATTTGTATCAAAGATGGGGATTTGTTTTGAGGCATGAAGAAAAAATCAACGCCCTGACCTTGTATTGCATGTTCTATCAGAAAGACGATTTTTAATGACGGAGCCGTTCGTCCATTCTATATCGGGCGTCATTGACCTTCGCCATGAGATTGTCGATAATAGTAGAATAAGTTCACTATCTACAAGGGATTGGAGCTATGTAATGAAATATCATAATCTGGAAGAATGCATCATTGATTTGGAGAAACATGGGCATTTGGTTCGTATACATGAAGAGGTCGATCCTCATTTGGAAATGGCGGCCATACATATGAAGGTTTATGAGGCAGGCGGCCCGGCACTCCTGTTTGAGAATGTAAAAGGTTCAAGGTTTCGTGCGGTATCCAACCTGTTCGGCACGATCGAGCGCAGCAAATTCATTTTTCGGGAAACCTTCGAATCAACGCAAGACGTTATCGCGCTGCGCAACGATCCGATGAAGGCGCTCAAAAATCCTTTTAAATATATCGGAACGGGACTGGCAGCTAAATCTGCACTGCCGATCAAAAAAACAGGTGCCCTGCCACCCGGATTTCAGGAAATCCAAATTTCCGATCTGCCGCTCATTAAGCACTGGAAGGACGACGGCGGCGCTTTCGTCACGCTGCCCCAAGTGTATTCCGAAGACCCGGAGAAACCGGGCGTGATGAATTCCAATCTGGGCATGTATCGGGTTCAGCTCACAGGCAATGAATATGAAATGAACAAGGAAGTCGGCATCCATTACCAAATCCACCGGGGCATCGGCATCCATCAAGCGAAGGCGAATAAGCTGGGTCAGCCGCTGAAAGTGAGCTGTTTTATCGGGGGGCCCCCTGCCCATACGATTTCAGCGGTTATGCCTCTGCCGGAAGGCATAAGCGAGCTTACCTTTGCCGGACTGCTGTCGGGACGACATTTCCGGTACAGCTATGTGGATGGTTACTGCATCAGCCACGATGCGGATTTTGTTATTACGGGGGAGATCCATCCCGGCGAAACCAAGCCCGAGGGACCTTTTGGGGATCATCTGGGTTATTACAGCCTGGTCCATCCGTTTCCCGTCATGCGAGTGCATAAAGTCTATGCCAAGCAGCAGGCCATCTATCCGTTTACGGTCGTCGGAAGACCGCCGCAGGAAGATACGTCCTTCGGGGAGCTGATTCATGAGCTGACCGGCGGGGCGATCCGGCAAGAAATTCCGGGGGTCAAGGAAGTCCATGCGGTTGATGCTGCCGGGGTACACCCCCTGCTCTTTGCCATCGGCAGCGAACGGTATACCCCATATCAACAAGTAAAGCAGCCGGCTGAGCTTCTCACCATCTCCAACCGGATACTGGGCACGGGCCAATTAAGCTTGGCCAAGTATTTATTCATTGCAGCTGAAGAGAACCAGCCTTTAAGCACGCATCGCATCGAGGACTTCTTGACCTATATATTGGAACGCATCGATCTGCAACGAGACATCCATTTTCAGACCAATACCACGATCGATACGCTCGATTATTCCGGAACCGGACTCAACACCGGCAGCAAGGTCGTATTTGCGGCGGTCGGGGATAAAAAAAGGGATTTGTGCCAAGCGGTGCCTGAGGCGTTAACGGATCTTCCCGGGTATGCGCCTGCAAAATGGATCATGCCCGGCATTGTCGCCATCCAGGGAGCCCCCTTTACGAGTTATTCCGAAGTGGCGCAGGAGATGTCGAGCCTTAGCGATGCCATCCGGGAACGAGGTTCGCTTCCTTCCTGCCCGATGATCATTCTGTGCGATGACAGTGAATTCATGAGCGCAACGCTCAACAATTTTCTTTGGGCAACCTTTACGCGCAGCAATCCTTCCCATGACATTCACGGCGTGAACAGCCGCTATGAGCACAAGCATTGGGGCTGCGACACGGTCATTATCGATGCCCGCACGAAACCGCACCAAGCCCCTCCGTTGATACCGGACGCAGAGGTTGAACGCAGCATCCAGCGTTTGTTTGCGAACGGCGCCAGCTTAAGCCGCATTTCGCTGCGTTAAAAGCTCAGAACCGCGGGTTAGCTGTAAAAGGAAGTGAAGGGATAAAATTGTAAAAAGGACTGGTCCAACGTCCATTTGACTTTGCGACCAGCCCTTTATTTTTTTATGGAAACAACGCGAATTCCGTGCAATCCACTTCTCTTTATCAATACATCTTATATAATGAAATCTAATCCATATTAGCCAATACGGTTTATCCAAGGAGGGACATCATGTTTCCAGAACTAGAGACTCAACGATTAAGGTTGCGTGAAATCCGGCTTCAGGATGCCGAGGCGATCTACAGCTGCTTCTCGCATGAGCAGGTGACCCGCTATTACGGTCAAGACACGTTGACCAGCCCCGAGCAAGCTCGTCGATTCATTGAGCTGTTCGCTAACAACTACGCAGAGCAGCGCGGGATTCGATGGGGCATCGAAAGGAAAGATAGGCAAGGCCTGATCGGGACGATCGGATATAACGCATGGTCCCCACGGCATAGAAGAGCAGAAATCGGATATGAGCTCCATCCCGACTTCTGGAGGCAAGGATATGCCAGCGAAGCGGCCTCCGCCATCCTGGCATATGGATTTCAGGAGCTTGGCCTAACCCGCATCGGTGCCGTCGTTTTTATGGAGAACCAGGCTTCCCATGCACTGCTGGCCAAGCTCGGATTCGAAGCGGAAGGAACCCTGCGCCAGTATATCTATCAGAACGGCACGGCACACGATACGCGGGTGTATTCATTGTTACAAGGCTAGCGGAGCTAAGCTTGCGCGCTTCCAAACCTTATTCACCAGAGGATTCCTTCGCATCCAGAAAAGGCTTGTTCACAAAATAATACATAAAGCCCATTAATAGAACGCCGCCGATCAAATTGCCGAACGTTACCGGAATCAGATTATGCAATACGCCATCAAACGAAATCGTGCCCGGATGATTCAGCACGAGCGCAATGGCAAAGGTGCACATGTTCGCAACGCTGTGCTCGTATCCGGAGATGAAAAAGCAGAAAACAAACAGCATCATGGCAAACATTTTGGCTCCGTCGCCCTTCAGGGACATGGGGATGAAAAAGGCAAGGCATACGAGCCAGTTGCACAGAATCGCTCTAAAAAACAGCTGCATCGTCGGGGTGGTCATTTTGTGTTCCACCACATTGAGCAGAAATCCGTTCACGGAGGAATCGGTGAATAATCCCGTTAAGAAAATCAACAGCGCAAACGTGCAGGCCCCCAGGATGTTTCCTGCATAACTGAAGATCCACAGCTTGACTACTTCCAGCCACTTTAATTTCTTGCGGAGAGCGGCATACGTGTAATAAAACGTGTTCCCTGTAAACAAATCCCCTCCCCCGTACGCGATCAGGATAATCGCCGCGCCAAACGTAAGGGCAGCCATCGGATAAGTCAGCGGGGAATGCTCCAGATAAAAAAAGTTGCCCGTCTTAAAAGCGACGATGACGCCAAAGCCGATAAACATGCTGGCGAGCATGGAGCGGGCGATGTAGCGCAGCTGGCTTTGTTTAAAAATTTTGTGTTTTTTGAGAGCAAGCTGCTCCACCTTGAGTAAGGATTCGGTTTCCATAATTCCTCCTGAAAAAGTCGGTTCTATATAGATTACACGATTTTTCCAAAAATTCATATCACCTCTGTACTATTACCCCATTTTCCGATAACGCTCAGGTCATGGACGGATTCATCAATGTTCGGCCGATTGGCGTACCCGATTCATCGTTCAAACCATTAGGATCGAGCAAGGCTTCTTATTCCAGGTATCAAATCTGCAATGTCATCTTCATAGAATCGTAACCCATTGCCCTTAAGCATCAACTATCATGGGAAGATAAGTCAGGATCACTTGTTTGATACGCAGCGCATGTGGTAAGTAGTTGTTACAAAGGAGAGGATGCAACATGAACTTGAAGCAACCAGCTAAAAAAGCAATCGTCACTTTGACTATGGCGGGCGTCGTCGGCCTTAGTGCATTCGGAGCAAATCATGCTGTTTTGCCACTGCAGCAGGCTGAAGCCGCCACGGCGGCAAGCGCCGAGGATTATGCTGCCGAGCACGCGCTCAAGACGCTCAACAGCTTTTATAAACCTGCATTGAAGGGACAATTCCCCGGTGCGGTCAGCGGATTAACGATCGGTAAAAGCACGAAGCAGGACGTGTACAAGGCCATTGGCGAGCCTCCCGTGCCAGGCAAGGATGCCGATGCCTTCGACGTATACGGGGCCAACATGGGGAATCCGGGCTACGCCTTCTCCTACAAGCTGAATAAGATTCGCGAAATGCGTTATTTTGGCACCAATGTGGAACGACAGACGAACATCGGCGGCATCACCATGAAAATGCTGAAGAAGAATTGGTTTGCTCCGGATGCCACCACCACATTCAAGAACGGAAAAACGAAGCAAACCAAGCTGACTTACCATCGTGGTGAATATAAGCTGGAGTTTATCTTCAACAGCAGCACGGAACTGGATCATATTAATCTGCTGAAAAAGTAACGGTTGAATCAATTCATTTTAATTTTCTTGAATAACGGTTCGCCACATTAAGAAAAACCCCGGTCTCTTGAAGAGATCGGGGTTTTTGGTTTACATCAAATACTGTGTCAACACGTCTTCCATCCATGCCTGACTTTGCTCCAGCCGCTTCAATCCGGCTGCCAGCATACCGATCTGCTCCTGCAGCACATGGGAATCATCGGTCCCTTCCCGATAGCGGCTCAAAAAATGCAAGAAAACGTCAACCAAACGCAAGCGCAGCAGTACCGGTATGGCAGCAATCTCCTCTTCGGTCAGCCGTACGCGGCTGGCAAAGCCTTCGCAGAACTGCCGGATAGCGACCTTCTCCTCCGCCATTCCCAAGAATCCCGAAATAACGACCGCAGGTTCCATCGCCCTGACATCCTTTGTGCAAAACTCGAAGTCGAGCAACGCGATGACCTTGCCCGATTGTTCCGAATCTACGAGCAGGTTTGAAAAGTTCAGGTCCCCGTGGACCAGCTGCTGCGGCAGATTTTTCAGGGATTCCAGCCTGCCGGATATCTCGGTGTACGCTCCTTGAAGGATTTGCAGCGCGTTTCCTTGTTCCTGGAACTCGACGGGCGGTCGCTTGCAGAAATCCTGAATGAATGTCCTGCTGCACGAAGGATACGATTGAAGCAGCTCGTAATAGGGCGGATACACCGGCTCCATTCCAATCGAACAAGCCGCAAGTGCACTTACCAGTTCTCCCGTTTTTTCCCCGAAGGAATAAGTCGCTTGAATGCTCTCTTCATCCGGTCGCGCTCCTTCAATGTATTCGAATAGGCAAGCGTATCGATCACTTCCGTCCTGAACCCAAACCATCTTATCGCCAGACGTTGATGGAACAGGCGCTGGGACCTTAAAGCTAAGGGGTGCCCGCTGGAGCGAGTCCAAAACCGCAAACTCGAATTCGATCCTTGCCTTGTCACGATGCGTATTGTAAATGCGCATGACCGAACGCCGATGCGGGTTATGAATAAAAAGGGTCGTATTGTTCCAGCCCGTTGGGCCGTTCACCGTATCTCCGTACCACTCGGGCCAATACGATTGCAGAAGCTGCTGAATCATGATCCATCCTCTCTTACCTTTATAAATCCTATCGTAATCCGAAAATATCATCATTTTTCGCGAAATTTCTTTGGTTTTCGCAATTATAACCTTTACGCCAAGCTGCATTGTCTATTAACAACGATAAGCTCTATAACACCGCATCCCTCACCACCCGGAAACCGCAGTTGCCCGTCGAGCTGTCGGGTGTATTCCCGCTCCGCGCCGCGACTCGGTAACGGTTGCAGTAGGATCTGTGGCACAGGTACGAACCCCCGCGCATCGACCTTCTGCCGGTAGGCTCCCCATAGAACGGATTGTTCGCCGAGGTCTGTTGATGATACGACGGGCTGAACCAATCGCCGCACCATTCCCATACGTTGCCGGACATGTTGTACAGTCCGTAACCGTTCGGTTTGTAGGCATCCACCGGCGCGGTTCCGATGTACCCGTCGCTGGCGTTATTTTTGACCGGAAATTTGCCCTGCCATATGTTGCATTGATGCTCTCCGTCCTGTTTCAGCAGATCTCCCCACGGATAGGTCCTGCCCTCCAAACCGCCGCGAGCCGCATATTCCCATTCCGCTTCCGTCGGAAGCCGCACGCTTGCCCACTGACAGTAAGCCGCGGCATCGTTCCAGGATATATGTACGACCGGATGGTCCATTCGGTCTTCGATGCTGGAATCCGCCCCCTCGGGTGCTGCCCAGTATGCCCCTTCGACCACCAGCCACCAAGGCACCTCTTGCGGCACCTGGGCTACTGCTGCCTTCGTTTCCTCCGAAGCCAGCAGTTCAAATACAAACGACCAGCCGAACCGTTCCGCTTCCGTCACATAACCGGTGGCTTCCACAAACCGTTGAAATTCCCCATTCGTTACGGCATGGGACGAGATCTCGAATCCGGAGACGGTTACGCTGCGAGCCGGCCCTTCCCCGTCACGAGGGAAACCTTCATTCGAATTCGTGCCCATCGTAAACGTCCCTCCAGGCAGCATGATCATATCGGTATGAAAATCAGGATGAGACTGTTCATCATACTTTTCGTCTCTCATAGTGCCAATAAGAGCCTTCTGGCCGGATCCCGTCGACTGCACGTGCGCTCTGGATCCTGCGCAGCAGGAATGTGGTTCTCCCATGTTATTTGTTCCTCCTATCCTTGATACGGAGAACAGGACAACCGCTGTCAGAGCGGTTATCCTGCTTCACCTTGCTATTGCGATTACACGAACTCCCGAGGATGACGGCGCATCAGCTCCGGCACCGCTTCTCCCCGGCCCGTGTTCTTCAAACGCTCGATATACCGGGGCAAATGACCTTTGGCGTGGTAAGGTCCCCCCTCTTTCATGACCGTCCACAATGGATCCACGTCAAACGGCATTGTCGACATCATATGATCATGCCACTCATTCAGCAGATAGACGGCCTCCCGGCAAAGATCCGGTCTTTGAGACGCCTGGTTGTGCTGCTCATACACATCCTCGGTGATATGGAACAGCATTTCTTTGTCGAACAGATGAAAGCCGTCATGATAGGTACGAATGTACAGCCAATCTCCAAACCGCACGCTTCGCTGGCAGACGTGTGCACATTGGGATACCACCAGATACTCCCTGCCGCTCTCGCGTCCGCTTCGCAGGGTCTCGGCATAACTGACTCCATCCCAGCTTCTTGCCGGTGCCACGTTCATATATTCCGCCATCGTAGGCAGTAGATCCAGATGATAGTGCAGATTGCGATCCGATATCCCTTTCATGATGCCTGGCCCTCGGATAATCATCGGAATGCGGCAGGTTCCCTGATCCGCTGTGCCATGTTCTCCATAAATCCCAAGCTCCCCCATGTTCTCGCCATGATCCGCCGTTATGATTACGATCAAGTCATCCATAACGCCCTTGGATTCCAACAGCTCGAAGATGGCCCCGATATGCTCGTCCATATGCCGAATGCCGCAATCATAGCCGTCCACCATCGTCCGCAAATCCTCCATCGTCCGAATCTCTCCGGGATGACGCGGGTAATCGGGGGATACATCACTATTATACATGTTAATTTCGTTTACACCATGCGGGCCGACCTTCTTCTGATGCTCCTGAAGCACGTCTTCGGATAACCACTCCGGAAGAGGATCATGCTCGAACGGATTGCCCAGCGACTGAGGTGCACGATACGGCGTATGCGGATCCCAGAAGTTCACATAGAGCATCCAGTTATCTTCATCGGCGTTGCGATCCAGCCAGTCCAGCACGACCGGAGACACTTCCTCAGCCGACTCCAAGCCGCCTTTGCCTGTATTATACATTTCATTGAAGCCCGCATAGAAGGTCCAGGCGGAATGGCGCTCTCCAAACGGACTGATCAACGCGGTTTTCATGCCGGCCCGGCGAAAAATGGCGGGAAAGCTCTCCGAAGCCAGCTTGTCGCGGAAATCCCGCGTAATGCCTTCATGCCGCACGTCGGCTGCCGAGCCTCCATGACCCACGACGCCGTTATGAATGCCGAACTTGCCGGTCATCAGCGCGGTTCTTGATGGAAAACATGGAGCGTCGGAGGTATAGTAATTGTCGAAGCGTACGCCTTCCGCCGCTATCCGGTCAATGTTGGGCGACGTATTCCGATGGTATCCGTAACACCCTAAATGATCCGGTCTGGTCGAGTCCAAATCCAACAATAATACTCTCATACACGTATCGCTTCCTTCCTCATCCCTTTTCTCTTATCCTTACATGTCAGCGTTTGCAAAATGACTGCTATTGACAGAAATTATAGGCCAATGCTTCCTGTTGAGTCGATGTACATTTCGTTAATTTATTGTACGATTCTACTTCAATTTAGGTTAGCTGACCTGTAAATACCAACAAACACCTACTCATTGGAAGCATAGATATGCTAGGCTATAGGTATAAAATCACTGCGAGGTGCTTGTCTGTGATCCAGTTAATGAGCGTGAATTTTGATGATCATATCCCGAACTGGCGGACTCAGCTAGAGACGATCCGTTACAACGTGCTCGTTGTGGTAAGAGAAGGCAAAGTGAGGTATGAAATCAACGGGGAGGAGATCATTGCGGAAGAAGAAGACGTGCTCTTCATCCCGCAATCGACCAAACGGAGCGGCGGCAACTGGAATGGCATCCCTCATCGGAAATACACCATTCTCTTTACGATGGATCCTCAGGTAACCACAGGCATTCCGTTTCTGGATGGAGGGCAATTCCTCAAATTCAACCTTGCGCATATCCAGTATGCCTACCGCCGCTGCGAGCGATTATTCGAGGAAATGCGCGGCGGCAAAAGCTACCGCACCATGATCTGTCAGGGCATCATGCAGGAGCTGCTCGGCATGCTGGCCCGGGAACTCGAGAAGACCGAGCTGCCGCCAAGCAAAAGAAATTATGCGGACACCATCAAAATGTATCTGTTGGACCATTACCGCGAACCGATTGAAATCGATAAACTCGCGAAGTTAATCCATCGTTCCCCCAATTATGCCACCGCCCTCTTCAAGGAGGTGTACGGTCATTCCCCGATTCGGTACATGCACCAGCTGCGCGTGCTGGAAGCGTGCGGCCTGCTGCTTCATTCCGACATGACAATCGCTCATATCGCCCACTATCTGGGTTATTATGATACGTCCTATTTTTATCGCATGTTTAAAAAATACACCGGTCTGTCACCCTCCGACTATGTGCAACAGGGCAACCGGTCCGATGTATCCAATCTGTTCACCTAATGCTTATTCGCAAATATTTATTTGATGGACGGCTTTTGCCCCGCAAACTGAAGGACATGGGACAAGCCCTGATGCCCCTGTCCTTCCTGCCGAACGACCTCACCCATGAAAAAATGGACAATTCGCCAAACCGCAAAAGCTTCGAGGAAATCCCCGGGCGCGTATAAAAACTGAGGATCTTGCGGTCCCCCGCTTCGATAAGGAATCTGGTACGGGGAATACACTTCGGTGAGAAAATATCCTCCCGGCTTCACCGCGGTTTTCACGCCTTCCAGCGTCCTTGTTCTCAATTCTTTGGGAAAATGTCCGAACACGCAAATGATCTCATCCCATTGCTCCTTCGTCCACTGCGCTTCCCCAAGGTCCACAAGCTCGGTGCGAATCTCAACGCCGCTGGCTTCGGCCAGCTTATTGGCTTTGTTCAGGCCGGACTCCGCATAATCCCACACGGTAACGTTCATGCCTTCGCGTGCCAGAAATACCGCATTTCGTCCTTCGCCCTCTGCGATCGCAAGCGCATTACCCGTTAATGCCAACCTCTTATGCATGTCGGCTATAAATACATTGGGCTCGGTTCCGAAGACATAGTCTTCGCCCTGAAACCGTTCATTCCATGGATTCATCATTGGATCCCCCCTATTGATCATCAATTACTTGAATAACATTGGGCATATCACCATATTACCATGCCTGTTTCATCCTCTGCAGCATCGCCTCTTACTTAACGATAGAACCATCATAGAATGTCCAGCCAAATTTTGATGGCCGTTGCCAGGATCAAAACGGCCAAAATGATCTGCAGTATCTTTGTGTTCATCTTCTTGCCTGCGGCCGCACCGAGTGGAGAAGCGATCAAGCTGGCAACAACCATAATAAGGGCGGGGATATAATCCACTTGCCCCGTCGTCAGTTTGCCAACCGTCGAACCGATGGATGAGATGAAGGTGATCGCAAGCGATGTGGCAATGGTCATCCGCGTCGGTATTTTCAATACAACCAGCATGATCGGAACGAGCAGGAACGCGCCGGCCGCTCCGACGATACCGGCTCCGATTCCGACCACAAGAGCAAGCACAGCGGCCAGCCATTTATTGAACTTGACCTGATCCAGGGGAATATCGTCCACCCCTTTGTTCGGGATGAACATCATCACGGCCGCAACCAGCGCCAATATGCCGTAGATGAGATTGATGCCGCCTTCGCTCATCATCTTGGAGCCGAAACCGCCGATGAAGCTGCCCAGCAATATGGCCGAACCCATATAGATAATGAGCGTTTTGTTCAGATATCCGCCTTTGCGGTATGCCCACACGCCCCCGATCGTGGCAAAGAATACCTGTACGGCGCTGATGCCCGATACTTCATGCGCGGTGAAAGCCGCAAGGCCGAATAACGGCGGGATATACAGCAGCATCGGGTATTTGATAATCGATCCGCCGATGCCAACCATCCCTGATATATAAGAGCCAATGAATCCGATTAAAAATATCGTTATGATGAAGGAGATACTTAGTTCCATCGTGCTGCCCCCTTATTTCTCTTTAGAAAAGGGAACCTTCTGGTTCCCTCGGATCTCTTTACATCTTGTTTCATACGTTTATATCCATGGCCGATCTTGTTATCGCCCCTTGCTATGACTCCTAATTATGAATAATCCTGCCTCTTAACATCAGACGTCCTTGTCAAAATTAACGTACGGCACAGCGGTTCGGCCCAATCTCCATCTCACGCTGCCGCTCGGTGTCAGGGTTCATTTTCCCCATGTTGATTTGACGGATTTCCTGATAGCTGTTAGGCTGCGGCGGCAGATTCTGCGTTACCAATGTTCGGAATTCCGTCTCGTCGGCGATGTTGAGGCCATGGTTTTCCCGGTACAGCTCTCCCAATTTCTTCGCGACCGTCCCGTCCTCGTTCAATTCGTCCATGATCATGAAATGCGCCGGCAGCACGGTCAGATCATCCGATAGATGGGGGTAGCGGGCATAGAGCGTCTCCCGCAAATCGCCGACCCAATCGTCTGCCAGTCCCGCCAGATCCGGACGGCCGATGGAATCGATAAACAGAATATCGCCTGTCAGCAGGTAGCGGTCATCTATGACAAACGAAGTGGATCCGATGGTATGGCCTGGAGAATGGAGCGCATCGATGCGGATGGTGCTCCCGCCAATCACCACTTGATCGCCGTTCTTCAACGGCTCGTATTTAAACACGACCTCGCTGGCATCCTCTGGCGGAAGCCAGTATACGGCTCCTGTCTGCTCAGCAATCATTCGACCGCCGGAAATATGGTCTGCATGGAGATGGGTATCGAACACATGCTTGATTTGGGCATCCACGCTTTCGGCAAATTCAAGATATACCTCCGTCATGCGGGTAGCGTCAAACAAAGCCGCTTCGCCGTTCGATACCGCCATATAAGACAAACAACCTTTGCCGATACGAACAAACTGATATAGCGTGCCGCCATCCGCCAAGCTGCCGATTTTCAGCGGGACAAGATGTTCGCTCCAGGCTTTCATCCCCCCTTTTAAGTACGCGACATTCCGTCCGTGCTCGGCCAGCATCTCGGCCACCATCACCGACGAGCCTTCCTTGGCGCATACAACCAGCACTTCTTGATCCATCGGGATTTGATCCAATATTTCTTCCACGCCGTCAATCAAATCAAAATAAGGGATATTCAAATGCCGAACTCCTTCGCCCTCAATCTTCCAATCTTCAAAATCCGAAGGGTTCCGCACGTCCAATAGAAACAGGCTCTCTTTGCGAATCACCTTCATGGCCACTTCTTGCGCTTTCATTTCTCTCATTGTCATGGTGCTCTTCCTCCTCTTAAATTCAGTCATTGGATCTGATAAATTGCACATTCCTTCCGGCTGCCCATTGTAAATACGAAGTGCTAAGCATGCTTATTGGACAGCCATCTTAAGCATCTGCGCCATCATTCAAGCCCAATGTTTCTCCTCTCCAGCCGCTCATGCCCGGCACCACGTTTATAATGCTTGCATAGCCTTTAGCTGAGAGCTTTTGCGCAGCGAGGTCGCTCCTTGTCCCGGTACGGCAGATGACATAGATTTCATCCTCTTTGTTCAGCTCGACCATGCGTTCATCCAGTTCGCCAAGCGGAATCGATACGGCATTGCGAATATGCCTGAAAGCAAACTCCGCCGCTTCCCTCACATCCAGGACGATGATTGGCGCTCCGGACGCAAGTTTCTCCTCCAGCTGATCATTAGACGCTACATGTGGATAGCTTCGTTCTGCCGTTTCTTCCCCTGACGATTTGCGAAGATAGTGCTTCAGCACATCCCCCTCTTCAATCGTACCGAGATATTGATGGCCCGTGCTTTCCGCCCATGCCTGCATGTCGGCCTTGGAACCTTTGTCGGTTGCCTCTACCTCCAGCACATAACCGGCTTCAAGATCCTTCATCGCTTTTTTCGTGCGGACGATGGGCATCGGGCATGCCAGCCCCTTAGCGTCCAGCTTCATATTCGATTCAATTGCTGTCATATCACATACAACCTCCATTGTTTTGTTTGTTAGACCCTAATACCCCAATGGGTATATTTCGTTTCAAAAAAAGGGGGTGACTAACACACCCATTCTTTTCAAACAGACACGATTACTCTGTTTTGCCCTCCCATGCGAGCATGCCGCCCGACATATTGACGACGTGATAGCCTTGGCTTTCCAAATATTCAGCTGCACGGCCGCTGCGGCCGCCGGAACGGCATACCATGATATATTCTTTCGACCGATCAAGATCCTGCTTGCGGAATTCAATCAGACCGAGGGGAATGTTGACGGCGCCCGGAATTTTCCCTTCAGCGACTTCTTCCGCTTCTCGCACATCAATGATATTCACGGCTGTCCCGTCACTCAACATCCGCTCTAGATCTTTTGGAGAAATTTCTCTCATAATTGATCAGCACTCCTTTTACTTTTAAGTTTACGACCAGGCATTCATGCCACCCTTCACATTCGTTACCTTCTCAAATCCTGCTTTCTTTAATGTTCTGCTGGCTTTGTTGCTCCGCATACCGCTTTGGCAGATCAATACCACTTCCCTCTCTTTGGAGAGCGACTCTCTGCTCGACAAGAGCTGATCCAGTGGAATATTGCGGAAACCCCGAATGTGATTTCCCTTGAATTCTCCCGGCGTCCGGACATCGATGAACTGCTTGTTCGCATTGGCATCCTTCAGCTCATGTTTTAGCTGTGCCGCGGTAATCTGCCTGACTCCTTTGGCCGGGAGAATTCTCCAAACGACAATCAGAATGATAAGTGCAATGAACAATACATTGAGAATATCCATTTTTCCCCTCCCTTTATAACAGCAAGCTTCGCCGCTGTTTTCCTTAAATGAACAAGTTAACATTGCCATCCTGAGCGTCGCCCAAATACGCCGCAACGCCCGCATACTCGATGCCGTCAAGCAGTTCTTCTTGCTGCAGCCCAAGCAGATCCATCGTCATCGTGCATGCAACCAGCTTTACGTCCTGCTCCTGCGCCATCTCGATCAATTGCGGAAGCGGAACGGCGTTGTGTTTCTTAATTACGTCCTTGATCATTTTGGGACCCATCCCGGCAAAATTCATCTTGGAAAGTCCCATGTGGTTGGACCCGCGCGGCATCATCTTTCCGAACATTTTCTCGATGAAGCTTTTTTTCTTGGGCAGCAGGACATCCTCATCCTTGCGCAATGCGTTCAGCCCCCAGAAGGTGTGGAATATCGTCACCTCATGGTCGTATGCGGCCGCACCGTTGGCAATAATATAGGCAGCCATCGCTTTATCATAATCACCGCTGAATAATACGATCGTTGTCTTTTTTGTTTCTGTCACGTTATGATCTCCCCCTGTAATGCGTTTATGAATAATTCCAATACAAAGTCACTAAAATACCCTTAGGGGTATTATAATGTTCAAAAAAATTATCCCTTCCTAATCCAAAACTTCAGCACGCCGCCATCTTCTTGATGTTCCAGCATCTCGTTGCCCGTCGATTTGGCCCAAGCCGTCAAATCGCTCTTCGCGCCTTGATCCGTTGCATGAATCTCAAGCACTTGACCTTGTTCCATTTCTTTCATCTGTTTCTTTGTTTTCACGATCGGCATGGGACAGGCCAAGCCTTTAACGTCCAATAGTTTATCCGCGTTCATCATGATTCCTCCTTAAAATGAATGAGTATATGGTTCAATCAAATACCCATTGGGGTATATTAAACGATGTCGAAGGTCCTGTCAATCATTTTGGTGGATCCTGATATTGAAATGAAGGACACTTCCCCATTATCTGCTCTTAACAAGCAGATTTACCGCTTCAACCACAAGCTTCTCCGTATCCTGCCCGGTCTCTGCGGCCTGCTGTACGCATTCCACAAGATTTGAGCTGACGACAACGCCGATCGTCCGATCGATCGCCGTCCGCGTCGCAGACAGCTGGGTGATCACTTCCTTGCAATCCTGGTTCTCCTCCATCATTTTCAGAATGCCGCGCAATTGACCTTCGATGCGTTTCACCCGATTCTTGATTTGATCATTGTAATCCATCCCGATTCCCTCCTGTCTGTGCCTATTATTAGGAAGCATGATTTAAAGCATATAGTGCATGCCCTTAATATATACCCCCATGGGTATTTTGTCAAGTCTCGTCTGCCGCAGCTTCATTCTAACTTGCCGCTTAACAGACATGTCTGATTTTTGTCACACCTTTTTATGCTGCCCTATGCTATGATACCCCATAGGGTATACATCAATCCATACGTAATTTACACCAACTCAGGGAGGAATATTCGATGGGCAAAAAAATCGTCATTGTCGGCGGCGTAGCAGGTGGTGCCTCGGCAGCTGCCAGGCTGCGGAGATTGGATGAGAGCTCTGCCATTGTTTTAGTGGAACGCGGGGAATATATTTCGTTTGCCAACTGCGGTCTGCCCTACTATATAGGAGAAACTATAACCGACCGCAATAAGCTTATGGTGCAGACCGTACCCGGCCTTAGCCGCCGCTACGAGCTGGATATTCGCAATCTCAGCGAAGTTACGTCCATTCTGCGTGATAAAAAAATGGTTACGATTAAAAACCTTGCTACCGGCGAAACCTACACCGAGAGCTATGATTATCTAATCCTGTCGCCCGGCGCGAAGCCCGTGGTGCCGGATATTCCCGGCTTGTCCGAAGCTCGTAACGTATTCACGTTACGGAATATCCCGGACACCGACCGAATCAAGCGGTACGTGGATGAAGTCCAGCCGAAGGAAGCCGTTATTGTCGGGGGCGGGTTTATCGGGCTGGAAATGGCCGAGAATCTGGCGGATCGCGGCGTCCAGGTTACAGTCGTCGAAATGGCCAACCAGGTGATGGCTCCGCTGGATTACGAAATGGCGGCGATTGTTCAGTCGCACCTTAAAGACAAAGGAGTTCGTCTGATTCTTGAGGATGGCGTAGAAGCATTTCATGACGGCGGCCAACAAATCGAGCTTTCCAGCGGCAAACGAATATCAACCGAGATGACGTTGCTTTCGATAGGCGTTCGGCCAGAGAGCATGCTGGCGTCGGCTGCCGGACTTCCCGTCAATGATCGCGGCGGAATTCAAGTTAACGAATATATGCAGACCGCCGACCAGAGCATTTATGCCATCGGCGATGCGATTGAGGTAAAGGATTATGTCCTTCAGACCCAGGCCTTTATCCCGCTCGCCGGTCCTGCCAATCGGCAGGGACGCTTGGTTGCGGATCATATCTATGGTAAAAACAATCGTTACAAAGGCACGCTCGGTTCGTCGATTGCCAAGGTATTTGCTCTAACGGTTGCTGCGACAGGTGTTAACGAAAAGCGCCTAAAGCAGATGAACCTACCTTATCACGCCATCCATATTCACCCTTCGTCGCATGCCGGGTATTACCCCGGGGCGTATCCCATCTCCTTGAAGCTGTTATTCCATTCGGAAACAGGTCAAATCTATGGGGCGCAAGCGATTGGAGCAGATGGCGTGGACAAGCGAATCGATGTCATTGCTACAGCAATCAAGGGAAATCTCAATGTATGGGACTTGACGGAGCTGGAGCTTTCCTACGCGCCCCCTTATTCCTCCGCCAAAGACCCGGTTAACTATGCCGGATATGTTGCCGCCAACATCTTGGATGGCTTGGTTGAAACGGTCCAATGGCATGAAATCGACGAACTGGTTGAAAACGGTGCAACCTTAATCGACGTTCGCGAACCTAAGGAAAGGGAAGCCGGTTATATCGCAGGTTCCATTAACATACCCCTTAACGATCTGCGCAGCCGACTGAAGGAACTACCGGAGAGCGAAACGCTGTATGTGACTTGCCAGGTTGGGCTGCGCGGATATTTAGCGGCACGTATTTTGAACGAGCACGGCTTTCGGGTTAAGAATCTCGACGGCGGCTGGAAAACATACTCGTCCGTGTATAAGCCGTCCTAATCGATCCAACTTAAACTGCCTTGAATCGATGGACAACCGGATTGCTATTCAAAACAACACAAAAAAAGCCCCGCCGATGAGCAATGTCATTAAGATAAGCTCAAAGGCAAGATTGGAAATACGATGGATTCTGAAACGGCATGGGGAAGCGCCCTGTGCCGTTTGTTTTCTCATGGAGACAAGTGAAAATGCGTACAGCAAACTAAGCGGACGATATACCCGCTTTAAAAATGTTCATTGGGGCCGGTTTATGCTACTCTATAAACGAAGCTAACAGCTGATTTGTAGCGGATTTTGCGCGTATTCTGCTGTCCTGGGCGGATGGGTCGAATCGGCAAAATATTCTTACCTATCAGCGCTTCTACATTAGGCGGGGGTTCATCGTCCCGCGAGCGCAGGAAATGTCTACAAACGTGAACGGCAACCGTGAAGTTGACTTGGTATTGGTGCTGTTTATCTTTTCGGGAAATGATTACGTGCGAGGTAATCATTTCGGCGAAATTGTACATGATTAATCTTGCGAAAATCTCCTGAGCGATGGACTCTTGTCTTTTTGCGTGAAAACTCGTAAGACCTACGGTGTATTTTAATGCCCGGAATGAGGTTTCAATACCCCATCGCATGCTGTAAATGGACTTGATTTCGACGGGTGAGAACTCGTCTGCAGATAGATTGGTAATGACGGTTTCATAAGCGCCAGTAGGCAGGAGGAAACGAACAACCCGAAAGGAAATCGGGTAAAACAAGTTCTTCTGCAAATCCACAAATTCAAATGAGGAATGGGAAGGGACGAACTTGTACATTTCAGGATGAGCCTTGACCTCTTTGGTTTGTTTTTTGGTGAGTATCACTTGAGCGTCAAGATCAAATTCTCCGCTAGTGGGCAAACGCAAGCCTGAAAGAATACCATTGGAGTTCAAATCCTTTACGCGTATGACGTAGTTCCACCCTTTACGTTCAATATGCGCAAAATTGTTGTAGCTCTCATAGCCGCGATCGGCAATAACAATGACTTTTCCTTGGATGGGGGAGCGGTCCACCATATCGGCCAGTGCCCTGCCCTCATTCCACAACCTACGGGGCTGAACAATGGCATCCACGTAAAGTCTGTTGCACAAGTCATAGGCTGCGTTCAAATGCAGAAGGTTAAAGCCTTTCGTGTTCGGTTGACTTTGAAAATATGTATCCGTGTCGGCAGGGTTCGTTGCGATATGCAAATCCGAACCGTCAATGGCAAGCAATCGATATCCTCGGTAGTACTTGATATCCGTATACGATTGCGTAAATTTGTGAAATAAGGATTCCACAGCAGTTGGCAGGATTTTATTCCTCTGCTGGACAAAGGCAGACGTGGTCACGGTGTGTACGTTATAGCCCTGAGATTCCAAGAGTTCCTTATAAATGCTATTGCCGCCCATGGAGATCAGGAGCTGCATGACCGTTTCAAAGGGCAGCTTTTTCTTTCGGGTAAAATCCTTTTCAGGGTTTTTGACATAAGGTGCTGGATCGGCTGACATCTCTCGTATGAGGGATGTCAGTGTTTGTTTTAGCGCGTTCGCGTACTCATTCATTGGCAAAACCTCCTCGTTTTTCAAGGGGCTTCGCCACACATTTCTAACGACTTGTCAAGTCTTTTTATGCCATATACAAAAAAAAGAGCGTGGCTATCTTTTCGATAACCTGCTCTTTTCTTGATGTTTGGTCCTGAGCCTTAACTAAATGACATTGCGCCGATGCGGGGCTTTTTTTCTTTATTTGAAATAGATAATGGCTAAATCAGTTTATGCGCATACCATTTCTTGCCGCGGAAGCGCCATAGGAAGATCGCTCCTCGCACGCCCCATTCGCAGTTCATGGCCAGCCATACGCCAAGAATGCTCCAGCCCAGAACGATCCCCATAATATAACCGAGAATCACCCGGAACAGCCACATGGTCAGCATCGAAGTGATCGACGTAAAACGCGAGTCGCCTGCCGCACGCAGCGCCGATGGCAGAATAAAGCTTATCGACCATAGCGGAACCTGTACAAGCGTATTAATCAACAGCACCACGAACAGATCGTTCACGATTTCCGGAGGCGGGTTGAACAACCCGACCAGCGGGCGGTAGAGCGGCATCAAAATCAAACCCATCAAGGCCAGCGAGATAGCGCCAAGCCACAAAAAAGATTTGATGAACTTCCGGGCATCCGCTATATTACCGCGGCCGATGCATTGACCGACGACGGTCACAATCGTTAAAGACAACGCGCTGGCTGGAATCTGAAAGACGGCCGCAAGCGAAGATCCGATTGCGTTCGTTGCTATGGCGTACGTTCCCAGGCTGACGATAAACACTTGGGTTAACAGCTTTCCTCCGTTAAAGAACATCTGCTCGGCTGCGAACGGAAGCCCGATAAACATAATTTTGCGCAGCATCGATATCGGAAAATGAAACAGGTCCCTTAGGCGGATATGCAGCGTTGCGTCTACTTTAAACAGATAATAAAGCGCGCAGGCGGCCCCGGCAAAACGGGCGATGTTGATGGCCAGAGTCATGCCCATAACGCCCATATTCAGCAGCGTGATGAACACGATGTTCAGCAGAACGTAGAGCAGGTTCATGATCAGCGACAACGCCAGTGATGCGCGGGTCTTGCCGATACCCCTCAGCGCGCCGCAGACCGCCTGCACAATCGCAATCCCGAGAAAGGAAGTGCTGCTTCCGATCAGATAAATCCGCGCACTCTCCAGCACTTCGGGCGACGCTGAGCCGAACAGCAGATTCAGCACCGGCTGGTGAAGGCCGATGATCAGCAGCGCGATCGCTAAAGCGATCATCGCCACCGAAGTTACCGTGGCGGCGGATGCCCGGGATACCATCATCGCGTTGCCGCTTCCCTTATACTGCGCCACTACGACGGTACCCCCGGTTGCAACCGCCACAAACACATTAATCAAGAAGATGTTCAAGGAGTCCACCATGTTCACGGCGCTGACCGCCGATACGCCGGACGAGCTGATCATGGCCGTGTTGACCAGGTTCAACCCGATGATGAATGCCTGGTCGATCAATATCGGAAAAAATAAAGCAAAAATCTGCCGGTAGTCCATCGACTCCCCGGATAAATGATGTTGAAGCAAACCGTTCATTTGGGTTCGTAATCGAACCAACATCTGTCATCACATTCTTTTCGTTGTAATATAAAAAGAAAAAACTCTTCATGCGAAGAGCTTCAGGCTTACGGTATTTAGAAATGGCAGCCGTAACCGTTCCGCTTGGGAGAGCTTACTCCCTCGCCAAGGGGACAATACGGATGGATTCATTTGATCCCGGATAAACCCCGTCTTTGATTGGAGGATATCACCAGACCCGGGTTCTGTCAACGCATGCAAGGCACAGGAAATGACCGTAAACCGCTGATAAACGGAGCTTCATGTGAGCCTGCAGGTTGTAACACTTTTTATGATGGTTTGAACCCGGGGACTCTTTGATGCAAATGACATCTTTCGCGTAAAATATGAATATATGAAAAAAACGAGGCGCATCCATCTTTCGCTTCGTTTTTTGGGTGCGGTGTTCCGCTCCTCGGCTTACATCAATGCTGATTTGGCGGTCCCCAAGCCTTCCCTTGGTCACTACTCCATACCAACTCTATCAAGCTGCATATGATATCAAATGATAGATTGGAGGAGGTCTGGTAGCATGACAACCCAAATAGAGTTCGATGCCGTTTTCAGCCTGGGGCACAACTGTCAGGTTGCCGCTCAGCTCAGAAGAAACAACCTTCGTCGCATGGCAGGTCCATGGGACTGGTTCAACTTCGCATCAACCCGAGAATTTTGCAAAGTCATCCATCATCGATTCAGCGAATTCATGCTCCGGGAAAACCTGGATATCTACGGTAAATCCGTCAACTGTTATTATGTACGCGACAAACGATCCTCTTGTTTATCCTTCCACGACTTCCGGAACGACCCGAAAGAGCAGCCGCTATATGACTACCCTGCTTTCCGCGAACGGCTGGATCGAAGAATCGAGCGTTATAACCGCTGCTTGAATTCGGATCGGAAGACGCTTCTCGTACGCATCATCCCGCATATAAAGGATGCCGAAACGATAGACCAGGTTATTCGCGAAACATACGCCAACCCGAACGTAACCCTGTTATTTGTCCTGCTTGGCAACCGTGAACAAATCGTAAATCTTCCCTCGTTCTCGGATCGGGCGCTCATCAAGCAAATCCCGAAGGGGGCGACCTGGGAGGGAAATTCGGATGCGTGGAAGAGCCTTCTCGGTGGGTTTTCGCTCACGACAGGGGAATAAACGTTTGACAAAATCAGATTTTTCCCGTATATTTACAAAAAAGCATATCAGTAACCCTTACGAAGGAAGCACCCGTAAGTCAGGCGTTTATTGCGCCTTTCTAACGGGTGCTTTTTGTCGTTGGCGGAGGTTCCCGGCTTGATCTTTTGGGCTGGAATGATAATGAGAGAAGGAGCGATTATAATGTTTAGAAGATTATGGTTTTCAGTCCTTGCCATGGTACTGCTACTCACCCTTACCCCCATTCCTTTCGCGAATGCTGCAGCCATTGAGTTCACCGATTCGGTTCAAGCTCAATTGAATGCCACGGCAGACCGGGCCGGCGGAACCGTTCGTTCGAAACTGAAGAAGCAGTACGATGATTTTAAATCGGAACGGAAACAGGTCATGGATTGGGACGATCGAATTTCTTCCCTTCGTTATGCCAATGAAGCCAAAGCTTCGGAAACTCGCAAACGAATCAGCGAAATCGACAAGGACAAAATCCGCAGGCTGGAGGATCAACTCCAAACAGCCAAATCCAAATACCAGCCGCTGTTTGATACCTATTCCGCGCTCAATAAACAAATCGCCGCAGCCAAAAAACTGAAGGACAAATCGCTATCCAAAATGCTGCAGTCGCAGGCCGGCGGCATGAAGCTCCTGGTTGCCTTGGGACGTGAGGATATACGAAACAAGCAGGCTGCGCTTACGGCGGCCAAAAAAGAGAGAACTTCCAAAGCGGCTAAAGTCCGTTCCATCCTGTCCGAAATCGATCCGTACAAAAGCAAGATCAAAGGCGATAAAAGCGCTATTACTACGCCAAATAAACTAATGACAACCGAGTGGAAAAATTTCAAAGCCGCCGTAAAGGCCAATGAATCCGCCAGAACCAGCGATGCCCTGTCCAGGCTGCTGACGCTCTCAGGGGAGATCCTGGCCAAAAAGAAAAGCATCCATACTTACGAACAAAAAATCGAGACCGTCATCGCGCGCGCTAATGCACAATTAAGGTAACGTTTTACCGAGTCCATCCTAGCATATAGAGGCATTTCGGCAATGCGATGATATAAGAACCCCCTTCCACCATGGGTAGAAGGGGGCGATGTTTAACATAAAGATTCGCATTTTATAATTCATCGAGCAACCGTTTGGAGAGGGTATTGGCATCCGGCCAATCTGGATTGATCGAGCAGCGGATAATCATATAACATCCCTTCATAGATAACCTCAAACGCCGGATGCTGAAAAAAATCATTCGGCGTTACTGCCGAGGAAGGCCGATCCCATAAATGGATTTTGCTTTGCTTCATCGCTTCGGCGACGAATTGCGAACAGAAATAGGATCGTTCCCTCGTAATATCGAGTCTCATCAGCACGCCGAACATGCCGATGAGGTTATAGCCATAGGCTTCCTCTTCATCCTGGTAATGCCGGATCACGCGTCTTGCCGCCTCATATTGCTGAGGGGTGACTTCGAGACGAAGCAGAGCGCAGCGCGTGCCGGGGAAGTGGCGAAAAGTTCCTTCATACACATCCTCCTCCACGAATCCTCCGACCCAAGGATTGTTGGCGCACTTTCGTCCGAAGCTGAACACTTCATTCAAGTTCTCGTCGAGCGCCAGCGAGGCATGATTATAAGGCGCAGCAGTGATTCGTTTGATCAATTTCGTAAACATCGTTCCCGTATCAGTCAGTAGAACATATATATTTTTGTTATCGGACATTTGGCTTTCCCCCACATACATTGATGAACTATTCATAGAATCCGGATTTCGTCAAATCCTTCGTTAATTTCATTGTAGTTGAGGCAAGCCGTTTCCATAACCGACTATAGGTGTGATTAGGACCTGGACCTAAGTCGAGTTCTTACCTGACCTGACGACGTAATCCATATAACTATACCCCATACAAGCGACGATAGGAAGATGGCGTCATGCCTTCGTGCTCCATAAATCGCTTGTTAAAGTAACTGACGCTCGGGTAACCCGCTTCCACTGCAATTTGTCCGATCGTTTTATCTTTATGATCGAGCAGCCATTGCTTAGCCATCTGAAGACGGCAGCGCGTCACAAAATCCATCGGCGTCATCTCCATGACGTTGCGGAATAATTTACAAAAATAGTACGTGGATACGCCTAACCTAGCCGCCCACTCTTCCAAAATAAACGGCTGTGCAGCTTCCTGCTGCATGATGGGCAGCAGCTCGTGAATTCGGTTCGCCGAATTGTTGGATTTATTATCCGATAAGGAGGACGCCTGTTCGACGAATACGGCTAACAAGGAATACGTCAAGGTGGACAATTGCGCAGGCTTCAGCATGCGATGGGTTTCCGCCTCATTCAAGAGCGCTTCATGCGCTTCCTCAAAGGCCGCCGGCTGCCGAATGCTCCAAAGCTGGCTTTTATGAAATCCGCGCTCGATGAAATAATTCTGCAGGCCGCTGCCATAAAAATGGAACCAGCGGACATCCCAAGGGTCGTCCTCGCTGCTGTAATAATGCTGAGCTTGCATGGGAAAATACAGCACGGCTTCCCCTGGGCCGAGCGTATGAACGACATTGTCGATTTCAACATGCCCTTTTCCGGAAGCAACATAGTGAATATTGAAATTGTTTAAAGAACCGGCTGCCCGCGTCACCGTGTGATCCGGCTCATCCCGGTAGATCCCTACCGATTCCGGCAGACAGAAGAACGGCATTTGCGGAAGGGTCAGCAGATGGCTTTGTCGTTTCATCTCCATCCTCCTATAATGACAATATTGTTGTATAACACTACAAAATAATATTATATCAATTTTATTTCTTGTCTTTTATAATCGCAATATAATCTTAATAAGTTGTATAGGAGCTGATGAACATGACTCAAAAACTTCGTTGGGGGATACTTGGATGCGCCAGCATTGCCAAACGTTCGGTCATACCCGGTCTGCAACAATCCCGTTTCAATGAAGTCGTTGCCATCGCCAGCCGCGACCAGGCAAAAGCAGAGCAAACCGCCGAGGAACTGAAGATTCCGACTGCATACGGCAGTTATGAGTCCTTGCTTGAGGATTCTTCCATAGATGCTGTCTATATCCCGCTACCTAACCATCTACATAAAGAATGGAGCATCCGTGCAGCGGAAGCCGGCAAACATATCCTGTGCGAAAAACCGCTGGCGCTGACGGAAGCAGAAGCGGCCGAAATGGCTGACGCGGCCGCGGCCGCAGGCGTGATTCTAGCCGAAGCCTTTATGTACCGTTATCATCCGCGATACGACGTGCTGAAGGAAATGATCGACTCCGGTGCCATTGGGGAAATTCGGGGCATTCGCAGCGCGTTTACTTTTAACAGCTCGGCCAATCATGGAAATGTCCGGTTTCGCAAAGATTGGGGCGGCGGTTCGATTTATGATGTCGGCTGTTATCCGATCAATGCCGCGCGCATCCTGCTGGATAAAGAACCGGAAGCGGTTACCGTTCAAGCCTTCTTCTCGCCTGAGCATGATCATGTCGACATGATGGCCTCCGGCTTGATCGAATTTGAAGGCAACGTTGCCCTGACCTTTGATTGCGGCATGTGGGCGGCTTATCGGAATCCCCTTGAAATTGTTGGCACGGATGGCCTGATTGAAGTCCCATACGCCTACAGCCTGCCTGAGAACGGAGCAAACTTCTTCTTAACGACCGGCGATGGACGCAAAGAAATCGAGGTTCCTCATGCAAACGCATACAGCGAACAAGGTGACCGGATAGCGGAAGCCGTTTTGTACGACAAGCCTCTCCGCTACTCGACGGAGGATGCGGTTCGCAACATGAGAGTCATCGATGCCTGCCTGCAATCTGCCCACGAACGTACGAGAATCGTGCTGTAAATTCACTCAAGGAGGAGATGAACATGAAATATATATCAATCAAGGGATTAAACAAACCCGTCTCTGCGCTCATGAAAGGAACGGACTATTTCTATCATGATTCGTACGAGAAAGCTGCCGCCAATATGGATGCTTACCTTGCGATCGGCGGCAATTCCGTTGATACCGCACATATATACTGCGGCGGTCAGAGCGAAGAAGTCATCGGCAGATACATGCAGGAAAGGGGGAACCGGGATCAGCTCGTCATTCTGACAAAGGGTGCCCACCATGACCAAAACGGCCCTCGCGTCAGCAAAAAAGACATCAAAAACGACATCACGATAAGCTTCGAAAGACTACAGACGGATTTCATCGATCTGTACGCATTGCACCGTGACGACCCTGAGGTTCCGGCGGGGGAAGTCATCGAGGCTCTGAACGAATATATTGCGGACGGCAGTGTAGGCGCCATCGGGGTATCCAATTGGACCTGGGAACGCATTCGGGATGCCAATGCCTATGCTGACGCAAACGGCTTGGTCGGCTTTTCCTTCAGCAGCCCGAACCTCAGCCTGGCCAAGCCGAACGAACCCTTCTGGAAAGGCTGCGTCTCAGCCGATGCGGAGACGATGGCCTGGCATGAAGCTGAACAGTTTCCGCTACTCTCCTGGTCTTCCCAAGCGCGAGGATTCTTCACTGGGCGATTCACTCCGGAGATTCGGGACAACGCGGATCTTGTGCGGGTATTTTACAGCGATGCGAACTGGGAGCGGTTAGAGCGCGCCAAACAGCTTGCTGCTTCGAAGAATGTGACTGCCATACAGATCGCGCTCGCTTACGTACTGAACCAGCCCTTCCCTACTTGCGCGCTAATCGGCGCACAATCGGCCGAGGAATTGAAATCCTGCGACGAGGGTTCGAACATCCGCCTGACGAAGGAAGAATTAGACTGGTTAGACCTGACGATTGATAAACGATCTTAATTCCTTTTACGAGAAATACGCCTTGAGCCAGGATAACATCATCCGGCTCAAGGCGTCTTCTATTTTTAAATGACGTGTGTCTTCAAGTAACTCAGCTCAGGCATGGAGGCTTACTCTGAAATCAGCTGGTGATGAATGCGCGGTGCCGGGCCCCCCTACTCCTGCAAACTCCGCAGATATTGTTCATATTCTGCCGTAAATTCGAGCGCCTCGCTAAAGTCCGCCGACTTCAGTGAAAGGACCGCAACGACGTCTTCCTTGCCTGTCTCATGCAAGGCTAGAATACGCGGCTGCCTTGGGACCCGAAACTGGGTATGGTCGTGGTATACGATCGTGACGATGGTACCTAGCGGCTCTTCCTCCGGCGACAAAACGGTGCTCCACATCCAGCGCTGCTGGTCGGTTCCTTCCTCGCTTCCCCATTCCCTTGAAATGTCGAAGTCGCCCGGGAATTTCGGTGCGGGACGTATTCCCATTTCCTTGAGCTGCCTGTGTACCGGCAAGAATAACAGGTTTAAATACGTCCCGTACGCCATATCCCCACCCTCGTTGTATGCCCTTCGCAGTTTTTCCCGGTTATCGGTAAGCACCTTTTCCCAGTTCTGTTCAATATGTTCGGAAATATAGCTTCCGATGGCTTCGATCGGTTTGTCCTGCTGTGCTTCCAAAAATGCTTGCAGCGGTTTCAATGGATTCATATTAACCCCTTTCCATTTCATGGATTTTTGGATGTACCTCTCCAGCTTACAACATTCATGCAAATTGTAAGATTTGCTGGATATATGGCCCATATTAGGGGTGAACCTTATCATGTGCTTTAAACCTTTAAAGCCTGAATCCCTGCAGCATGCCGGCAATCACATGCATGGTTTCCTCGATGCCCTTATCCGTTTCCGGCATTTGTGCCACCAACAACGAGCATTCGTTTAAGGCTCCGGACAGGGCATGCGTCAAGGCATCAACCGGAGCGGCCTTCATCATTCCCTGATGCTGCATCAAGGCCAACTGTTCCCTCAGGTGGCTCATCGAATTCTGCTCGTCCATCTCGCGCCATGACTCCCAGCCTGCGACACTCGGGCCGTCAATAAGCATAATGCGCTTATTCCGCGGTTCGACCACGGTCGCAATAAAGGCCCGACATCCAAACAGCAGCTGATCCCAAGGATCCACGTAACGGTCGGCTTCCGCCTCCACGCGCTGCCCAATTTCCGTCTGCACTAATTCGAGTACGGCGAGAAACAGCCCTTGTTTATTCTTAAAATGATGATACAGCGCGCCGCGGGTAACATGAGCTTCGTCGGCAATCTCTTCTAAAGCCGCATGGGCATAGCCTTTTTCCGCAAACTGTGCCCTGGCCACCTTTAGCAGTAGCTGTATGGTTTCGTTCGCTTCGCTTTTGGTTCTTCTCATGATTGCGTTATTCTCTCCTATGCATCATTCGGATGCTGTTCTCAAGGACGACGGAAGCCCCAGCATTTCCTGGTCTTACACCCTTCGCCATGGAGCTTAGCGAATGCTGACGGATCCATGGACGGTATTATCAGATGATTCCGGATGTAAAAGTCAGCGGCTTGCGGCTTTTAATAAATGCCCCCGAGGAAGCTCCGGTACATGCGGCTTACCTCAATCTGACAGAAAATCCGCAAGCTCTCTTACCGAAGTAATCCTTCTGCGCGAAAGGATGTACTCATTCGCCGGTGCCGTCATCCTTCGTGGACCACACCTCTTCATTATACTGCTCCATAAAGGCTTGGGAAGGTGGAATGATCTTAATCATATCGATCAGCACCCCATTCGGGTCACTGATAATAAAATGCCGCTGGCCGAACTCCTCATCACGAATGTCCAGATGAAGCGGCAGCTTTTCATGGATGACCAGCCTTTCGTACTCGGCATCCACATCCTCCACCTCAAAATTGAGTATCAGCCCCTGTACACGCTGCTGATAAGCAGAGGGAACCGTCGGGTGATCTTTGGACAGGATCGCCAGCTCGTAAACGATGGGTCCCTCGATTTCCTTCTTCAAGCTTACATACCAATCCGCTTCAAAAACAACCTCAAAACCAAACAACCGTGTGTAAAAGTCTGCGCTTTCTGCAATCTGCTCTGTCATGATGACAGGATAAAATCCTTGAAGTTTCATATGGAAAACATCTCCTTGTAATTGGAATGATCCCAATTTAACATACATACAGCATGTATGTAAATATTATTTTTTAAAATTTTTCATAAAAAAAGAACCTGCGGTCCGCAGGTTCTTCGTTTGCTACCACAACAAGCTGACTGCCAATAGATTGAACAAGGCTAACGGCAATACGACATTAGGATTGGGGCCGTACGGCACAAATGGAGGGTATCCTGGAAAGAAACCTCTGTTGCCTTGTTCTACAAGAATGTACACATTCTTTGCATCGACATTGATGACGATACCTTCTATGGCTTCATCATCCATCGTATGCACTCTTACCTTGCGATTCACCACGTTTTTCATGGCCGAATGGGCGCTTTCTCTATGTTTCTTCATGGAATGCACCAACTGGTGATCGCATTGAAACAGCATTTGCGGTTGAGTTGAATATTGGTTCATGTTGCTCCTCCTTCATTCTCTTCTACCCGCATTGTATGCAATTGCCCTCTCAAGGGTGTTCGCCTATCCGGAATCCGTTTAATGCACCGCCGATACGGGTATAGTACAACCAGATGAAGGAGGTTAGACATCATGGACAAACGAAATATACAAACGGGGCCAAACAGCTTTTATATTGAGGACAACGGCAAAAAAGTAGCCGAAATTTCCTACTCCCCACAAGGAAACGGAGTGATCAGCATCGATCATACCTATATTTCTCCAGGGCTTCGGGGTCAAGGCATTGCTGATAAGCTCGTTCGAAAAGTGATCGGATACGCCAGGGAAGAAAACTTGAAAATCATCCCCGCTTGCTCCTATGCCGGGCATTATTTTGATAAAAACCTCGACGATCGCGTACTTCTGCACAAGTAAATATGCTGCTAAACAACAATGGTAAACATGCAATCAAAAATGAAGCATCTGTTAGTTTGAACTTGGCCAGCCATAAGAATGCTCCCCTTATCGGTTGGCTTTCGCGCGCCCGGATTTCCAGTCAATATTTAACTTTGGTATTTTCTATTGCGATAGAGCGATCCTATCCTCTATGATCAAATGGTATAGCTTAGCTTAGGGAGGCAATTATTAACATGATGCAAACAGCGGAGAATTGGGTCTGGGAACAGATGTTTGACAAATTGCCTTTTGGGGCGATCCTGATTTCTGCGGTTGACGAGCCTGTTGCGATGGTGAACGACCGATTCTGCGAAATAACGGAAACCAAGCGTTCTGACTTGCTTCAGCTCAAACCTTCCGAAATCCAAGTTTTATCCAACCTATCTATTCAACAAACTTTAGAAGCATTCATATATGACCCAACGTCCACTCTCTCAAAAGATTCCTATTTTATCCGCCAAGACGGGCGCCGAGTACATGTCACTGTGAGTATCTCCCTGCTGGAGCCCCCCTCACAAGACAGGACACCGTGGATCATGTGCTGCCTGGAACCCGGGACCGTGCAGGTGGAGCCGACTTTACCGCCGATCATCAAGAATGACGAACTGCTGGCACTGATTTCAAAAAGCGGACAAGACCTCATATCCATCAGCAGCGCCGACGGCATTATCGAATACATCTCACCTTCTGCCACTGACATACTGGGGTACACCCAAGAGGAAATGATGGGCCAACACCGCGGTAAATACTACCATCAAGTCGATTCCGAGCAAATGAAGGAACCAGGCAAACTGTATTCGGAGAAAGATAGTTTCGTTCGACGCATTCGCCATAAGGAAGGACATTATTTATGGTTTGAAACGTCGTTTCAGCTCATTCGGGGTGCTCAAGGTGAAATTGACAAGGTACTGGCCATAGGACGAAACATAACCAAACGTAAAACGGATGAGGATACGCTGGCCCATGCGCAGCGGATTGCCAAGATCGGTTCCTGGCGCTGGGACTTGATCACGCATACGCTTACCTACAGCGATGAAATGAGGCGAATTTACGGGTATCAGATCAATGCCATCGAGCCGAATCATGACACGCTGATGTCCCTGGTCATTCCGGAGGATCGCGAACGGCTGGAACAGGTTGTGCGCACGGCCGTACAGGGTAAAGCAGACGAAATCATATACCGGATCCGGCTTAAAGACGGACAAATACGAACCATCAGAGCCCAGTGGGAGGTCACCGTTACGAACGAAGGAAGACCTATGGAGATGGTCGGCATGGCACAGGATATTACCGAACAGGTGATGATCGAGCAGCAGTCGCTGGAGAATGAGAATAAGTACAAGCTCATCACCGAAAATTCGCTCGATTTCATATCGCGAAGCACCATTGACTGCTTTACGTTTCTTTACTGCTCCCCTTCCTGCTACGCCCTGCTCGGGTATCGCCCCGAAGAGATGGTCGGCACCAGTACTTTTGACTACGTATACGCTGAGGATATTGCGCCGCTACAGGACTATTTAGAGAATTGCCTGGAAGGCAAAATGCTCACACCGATCACCTTCCGCTATATACATAAGGATGGCAGGCACATCTGGTTTGAGGTCAATTGCAAATATATCAGCACGCAGGGTGGTCAGAAGAATGAAATTATTTCGATTGCCCGCGACATTTCCGAACGAAAATTAATGGAATTTAAGCTGAAGGAAAGCGAGCAGCGCTACCGTTCCCTGTTCGAGTACAATCCATCGGCAGTATACTCCATGAATTTGGACGGTGATTATATAACGGCCAACCAGAATCTCCAGGAATTGACGGGATATACGCTAGACGAGCTTATCGGAATGTATTTCGGGCCGATTGTAGCAGAAAAAGACAAGGCTCGCACGCTGTTTCATTTTAATCAAGCGAAGGAAGGCATACCCCAAAGCTATGATCTGACCATCATTCATAAGGATGGACGTCCCATCGAAATCAATACCATCAACATTCCGATTTTCGTGGATGACGAAGTCGTCGGCGTTTATGGCATTACCCGGGACATCACCGAACGCATTCGGACGATGGAAGAGATCAAGAAGCTCAGCCGGGAGCTCACCCTGTTGCTGAATACGGTATCGGAGGGCATCATCGGTCTGGACATTCACGGACAAGTCGCTTTCATCAATCCGGCCGGGGCAGCCATGCTTGATTACGAGCCTGCAACGACCATTGGAAGACCGTGCGACCAGATCATCAAGGAAATTCGCCATGATGGTACTTTCTATCGCGGGGAAGATTCTCCTCTCGTTCAGGCAGTCAAACAAGGCGTACCGCTGTCCAGAGCCGAAATCGTACTCTGGCGAGGAGACGGTACCAGCTTTTTAGCCGATTATCAGGTTAATCCGATTTGGGATCAAGGAGAGCGCAAAGGCGCCGTCATGGTATTCCGCGATATTACGGACGAGAAAGAGATCATCCGCGCCAAGGAGAACGCCGAACGGGCGGATCAAGCAAAGACGGAATTTCTCACCATGATGAGCCACGAGCTCCGGACGCCGATGAACGGCATTATCGGGATGATCGAGCTGTTAAGCACGACAGAGCTAGACGAAGACCAACAGAATTACATCCATATTCTCATGGAGAGCAGCGGCTCGCTGCTGCACATCCTGAACGAGATCCTCGATTTCAGTAAAATCGAGACCGGCAATATGACCCTCAATCATGAACCGATTGATTTGCGCTCCTTGCTCGAAGTCGTCGTTGATTTATTCTCGGCGAAAGCCAAGGAAAAAGGGTTGTCCTTATCGTTCAACATCAACAGCGCCAATGTCCCCGACGTGATTATCGGCGATGCCCTGCGGCTGCGGCAGGTGCTTGTGAATCTCATCAGCAATGCCATCAAGTTCACGCATGAAGGCAGCATAACGTTGAACGTGGAAGGACTTCGCAGGACGGGCACCCAAGAGTTCACGCTTGCTTTTCAAGTAAAGGATACGGGAATCGGCATAGCGCCCGAGCTCCAGCATCAGCTGTTCACTTCCTTCTCGCAGCTGCATCCATCTTTGAACCGTAAATATGGCGGTACCGGATTAGGGCTTGCGATCAGTAAAAAGCTGGTTGAGCTGATGGGCGGCGTCATTGGCGTCGAGAGCCGCGAGAATGTCGGTTCTTCCTTCTATTTTACGATTCCGACCCATACGCTGCAGGATGTTCACACGAACCCGTAACATTCGGTCACTTTTCGTTCTCAATCTATCTGCGTCAAAAAAAGGGGATCCACGGCTTCTTATGCTGTGGACCACCTTTTTTCTCGTTTTCGCACCGAGTGATCGGTTTCGTTCTATTGGTAGAGGGATTCCAGTTCGTCTACCAGTTTGCCTACATAAGCCACCGCTTTGGAAATCGGCTCCGACGTGGACATATCGACGCCCGCCATGGCCATCAATTCCAGCGGGCTCTTGCTGCCGCCGGCCTTGAGCACTTGAAGCCATCGGTCCACGGCCGGTTGGCCCTCCTCGCGGATCAGCTGCGCCGCAGCTGTTGAAGCGGTCAAGCCTGCCGCATAGGTGTAAGGGTATAGTCCCATATAGTAATGCGGTTGCCGCATCCAGGTAAGCTTCGCGCCTTCGTCAAGTTCCACGGCGTCTCCCCAAAAATCGGAAAGCACTGCGCCCTTAAGCTCGGACAGCTTGTCTGCCGTAATCGGTTCATCGGCCATCGCATAGCGGTATACCCTTCTCTGCATTTCCGCTTCCAGAAGGTGCGTCACGTAATTGTGGTAATAGGTGCTCAGCAGTTGGAGAATGATCCAGCGCCGCATCCGCTTATCCTCGGATTGACTCAGCAAGTGATCCGCCAAGAGAAGCTCGTTCATCGTTGACGGCGCTTCGATAAAATACATGGACGGACGGGCATTAGTGATGCGCTGATAGCGTGCAGCGAGCATCAAATGGCCCGCATGCCCTACCTCGTGTGCTAACGTGAAGGCATTGCGCATATTGTCCGCCCATGCCATCAGGATATAGGAATGCACTCCGTAAACCGATGAACAGAACGCTCCTGTAGATTTGCCGATATTATCGGCATAGTCCACCCAGCGGTTGGAGAACGCGGATTCAACGATCTCGCCGTATTCGGGACCAAGAATCGACAAGGCGCTGGAGATGGTGGCACAAGCTTCTTCATAGGTTACGCTTGGATTGAAATCCGGATCCATCGGCGCTTTCAAATCGCAGAACAGCATCTGATCCAGACCAAGCTCGCGTTTCTTCAGCTTCATCAGCCTGCGCATATGCGGAGCAAGCTCTTTCAGAATCGTATCGTGGATATGAGTGTACATATCCATTGTCACTTGCTGGGGCTTGAGCAGCATATCCGTAACGGAGTCATACCCGCGAAGCCGGGACAGCACCACCTGCTTCTTCACTTCCGTGGCGTACGCCTCGGCAAAAGTGTGACGCGCCCCCTGCAGCGACTTCGTAAAAGACGCATAGGCTTCGCGCCGAAGCTCCGTATCCTCGGACATTTCGTAGGAATTCTCGTACAGACGGAACGAGACCGGCTTGGTTTCATCATTCACTTGAATGTCATCAAAGGTCATATCCGACAGCTTGCTGCGCAAATAGATGCGGTAAGGAGAACCGAGCACCTCGCCCAGCGATGCAAGCACGCTCTCCGTCTCAGGACTCAAGCGGTGAGGCTTGGACTCCAGCAGCAGCGTCAAGCTTCGGGCATAAGGCGCCAGCCCTTCTTCCTTCGTTATGTAATGCTCGAGGGTTCCGTCCTGGAGGTCCAACAGCTCCGATTCAATAAAAGTTAAGGAGGACTGGATGCGGGACAACACATCGCCCGTTTTGGCCGAATTCGCCAGGTTGGACGGGTTGGTTCCGTCTTCCGACTGACGCAGTCTGGCATATGCCCCGACTCGGCCGATGCTCTCCATCAACGCTTCCTGTTCATTTAGGCATTCGAGAAGTACAGATGCACCATCGCCTAGCCTGCCCTTAAACCGCGTCAATTGAGCAGCTTGCGATTCAAGCGCTTTGAGACCCGCTTCAAATTCTTCTTGCGAGACAAACAAATCATCCAGATTCCAGGTAGCCTCGATTGGAACCTCACTTCGTGTCAGCAATTTCCCCATGGATACAGCTCCTCTCCTGTCTTAAGCGATCACTGGCTGCTGCACGGCTTAAGGATTAGCAGCAGCGTCACCCTTCCATCTTATCACAGTTTTTTACGGGAAACGCCTCCTCATTTAAGCCTTGACTTCCGACCGTGTTTATGGATATAGTTAATCCATACTCTTATCTAAAGGAGAGATTTTGATGTCGGTGGTCGTTCTTAACTAACCCAATTTCATATGGATCGAAATGTAAAATTCTGGGCATTTCCTTTTTGGGGATATGTTTATTTTTTGATGGATTCTCATTTCGTCCGTTGAATTAGTTAAGAACTGCGGATATCAATTGAAGCCCCTTTAGGGTTTATTTCGATATGATATGGTCATCCGTGCTGAGTTCAGCACGGATTTTTTGGGTCTCCCCTCTTTACTCAGCGGGGTTATTTGGAGATGTCCCACGCCATATCCATCGGAATAACGGTCTTTGGGCGGAAAGCGAACCTGAGTAGTTCGCTTTCCGCCTTTTTTGCGTTGTATTACCTTCCACCATTTTAGTCTAAAGGAGAATGTAACCCATGAAGCCATTGGCATTAAACAAATTGGAGTATGAGAAAATACGCACCGAACTCGAACGCTTTGCCGTATCCTATCTGGGCATTTCGCACATTCAGAAGATGGCCCCCCTCACCCAGATGAAGGCCATCCGTAATAAGCTCAATGAAACGGAGGAAGCCAAAACCCTGCTGCAAAGCGGGGCTAGCGTGCCTATTCCCTCACTGGAGGGCGTTGAGTTGATCCTGGATTTGCTCGGCACCGGATATGTCCTGTCCGAGCGCGATTTCGGCCATTTGGTCCAGTATCTCAGAAGCTGCCGTCAGCTCATTCAATATATGGCCGCCAAGAGCAGCATTGCTCCGACGATCAGTTCCTACGCCTCTTCCATGCATGAACTGCGCCCGCTCCTGTCCGAAATCGAACGCAGCATTCATGCCGGCCGCGTTGTGGATGGCGCCAGCAAAGACCTGGCGAAAATCCGCAAGAAAATCATCGTAACCGAGGAACGGATCAAGCGTAAGCTCGACAGCCTGATGAGCCGTTACAAAGGGATCATGCAAGAGCATGTCGTCAGCAAACGCGGAGGACGTTACGTGCTGCCCATCAAGAAGGAACACCGAAAAGCCGTGAGTGGCTCGATTCTGGATGAATCGGCCAGCGGGCAGACGGTATTCATCGAACCAGCCGATATGCAGGGGCTTCAGATGGAACTGAACCACCTGCAAGCCGATGAGGTCCGGGAAGAAACCAAAGTGCTGAGCGATTTGACGGCACTCGTCGAGCAGTATCAATACGAACTGAGAACCAACGCCGATACCGTCGGAATCTACGACTACATCATAGCCAGGGGCAAATACGCGATTTCCATCGGAGGGCGCAATGTGGATCTGAACCAGGAGGGATTCATCCATCTCAAATCCGCGGTTCACCCTTTAATCGGCTCCTCCATGGTACCGCTGGACTTCACCATCGGGAAACGATATAAAACCTTAATCATAACGGGTCCAAATACCGGCGGCAAAACTTCAGCGCTGAAGACGGTTGGGCTGATCACCATTATGGTTCAGTCCGGTTTGCTGGTTCCCGTAGCGGAGGGCAGCCATTGCGCCGTCTTTGACGAGGTGTCCGTCGACATCGGGGACGGGCAGAGTTTGGAGCATGCCCTGAGCACATTCTCGGCCCATATCCGCAACATCCGCGACATTTTGCAGACGGCCGGCAGGTCCACGCTGGTATTGCTCGATGAAATGGCTTCCGGAACGGACCCGGGTGAAGGCGTCGGGTTGTCCATCGCCATTCTGGAAGAGCTGTTTCAACGTCAAGCAACGGTCGTGGTCACTACCCATTTTACCGAAATCAAAAATTTTGCCGATCGCACGGCAGGCTTTGAGAATGCCCGCATGGAATTTGATGCCGACACCCTCGAGCCGCTCTACCGCCTGCGGATTGGTGAAGCCGGTCACAGTTATGCTTTTGTCATCGCTGCTAAGCTGGGGATTCCGGAAGCGATCATAGCCAGATCGCGGGAAATCACGGAGGCGGGGACGACAAGAGGTATTGCGGCCTACAGTCACGAGGATAGCTCGGACACCGAAGAACGGGCCGGAGAACCAACCCCGGGTGAATACGATTCCTTCCCTATCGAGGGTCCGGATCAACCCGTAGACGACAAGAATAAAGAAGACGAAGCCCCCGCCTCTTCCCTTTATCAGCTAGGAGATCGGGTCTATGTGCCATATTTGAAACGAAGCGGCACCGTTTATGAAACCATGGACGCTAGAGGTCATATCGGTGTCATGATTCAACAGGAGCGTTTGAAAATCAACCATAAACGGTTGAAGCCCTATATTGCGGCTAAGGATCTCTACCCGGAGGATTATGATCTGGATATCGTTTTTGAAAGCAAAGAGAACCGGAAGAAGCGCAATTTGATGAAGCGCAAGCATGTTGAAGGATTGCAAATTGAAACGAAGCCGGAGTAACGATGCCTGGATCGATAAGTCGGCCGAATGCACGAACACGAATAACGAAATAAAGAAACATGAACCATATATTGAAGGAGAGATAACGATGAACATACGTACCGAAACCAAGAATGATTATGAGCAGGTCAACGAGCTGCTCATCCAGGCTTTTTCCGGTCAGGAAGAAGCGATCCTGGTACAACGATTGCGGGAAGACGGAGCTTTTGAAAGGGAATTGTCTATGGTTGCCGAAGAGGACGGGATCATCAAGGGTCATATTATGTTTAGCCGGGGGAGCCTTCTTGACGGCGATCATACCCATCGGGTAGCTGCGCTAGGGCCGCTGGCTGTGCTTCCGAAGTATCAACGGCAGGGGATCGGCGGGCAACTGATTGAAGAGGGGAAACGGCGGTGTCTCTCGCATGGCTATCCGCTTGTGTTTCTGTTCGGCCATCCTTCGTATTATCCGCGTTACGGTTTTGTCCAGGCCCGAAACCATGGAATCGATGTATCCCAATTCGCCGTTTCCGATGAGGTGTTCATGGTCGCCGAGCTTCAGCAAGGCGCACTTCATGACCTTCATGGCGAATTCCGTTTTCATTCCGCATTCGAAAATTTGGGGTAAGCCGAACTTCATAGACCGTGTCATCCGAGTGGTAGGGTTGAGGCAAGCAATCCTTGGTGGCATTCAGCTTTCAATATGTTGTACAATAAAGTCTAAATGACTATTTGAAGGATGGTTTTCAACATGTATGTAGCTCAAGGTTGGCAAGATTACGAGGTCATCGACACCGGTGGCGGTGAGAAGCTGGAGCGCTGGGGCGATGTCATTCTAAGGCGTCCGGATCCGCAGATCATTTGGCCGATTGAACGTGAAGACGGACAATGGCGCAATGTACACGGACATTATCACCGCAGCTCGTCCGGCGGCGGGCAATGGGACATGAAAAAGCAGCTGCCGGATCGATGGACCATCTCGTACGACCAATTGAAATTTCATATCCGACCGACCAATTTTAAACATACCGGCTTGTTCCCGGAGCAGGCTGCGAACTGGCGCTGGATGATGGACAAAATCGCTTCCGCCGGTCGTCCGATCAGCGTGCTGAACCTGTTCGCCTATACGGGCGGAGCTACCGTCGCTGCGGCCTCTGCCGGTGCTCAGGTCGTCCACGTGGATGCTGCGAAGGGGATGGTTCAATGGGCCAAGGAAAACGCTGCATTGTCCGGCCTGGCTGACCGCCCTATACGTTATATTACGGATGACGTGTTTAAATTCGTGCAGCGGGAACAGCGTCGGGGAAACAAATACGATGCGATCATTATGGATCCTCCCTCTTATGGGCGCGGACCAAGCGGAGAAACGTGGAAGCTGGAACAGAGCCTGTATCCATTCCTCGAAAGCTGCATGAGCATCGTATCGGATAACCCGCTGTTCATGCTGATTAACTCCTACACGACCGGCATCTCCCCGACCGTTCTGAACAACATGCTCACCATGACCATGAAGCCGAAGTACGGCGGATTGATCAGCGCAGGCGAAATCGGATTGCCGATTACCCGCTCCGGCATGAACCTGCCATGCGGCATCCTGGGCCGATGGGAGTCCTGATTCGATGAGCAGACGGGGACCAGCAACGTATCCGGCCGTGCCGATTCTTTTCGAGGATAATCATGTGTTGGGCGTAACCAAGCCGGTCAACATCCCCTCGCAGGAGGATGCTACCGGTGATCCCGACATGCTGACCATACTGAAACAGGACATCAAGGAGCGTTATAACAAGCCGGGGAACGTTTTTTTGGGATTGGTGCACCGCCTTGACCGTCCCGTGGGCGGAGCGATGGTATTCGCTAAGACGTCCAAAGCCGCCTCCCGATTATCGGAGGCCGTCCGGAGCCGCAGCTTCCGTAAGCAGTATGTAGCGGTCGTTCACGGTGTTCCAGCGAAAACTTCAGGCCGGCTCGTGAACATGCTGTACAAGGATGCGAAAACCAACACCGTCCATGTTACCTCCAAAGGGACGGACGGAGCCAAGGAAGCCATTCTGGATTATACGGTGCTACAAGCAGCGGAAGGCGTAAGTCTTGTCCTGATCGAGCTGCGCACGGGCAGACCGCACCAAATACGTGTTCAGCTCAGCCATGCGGGTCATCCGCTGTTCGGCGATCAGAAGTATGGAAGCAAGGTGAACAAGGCCGGCCAACAGATTGCCTTATGGTCCGTGTTGGTCGGGTTCCCTCACCCTGTTACCAAAGAGGACATCTCCATTCGTTCCTTGCCGCCTTCCGTTTATCCCTGGAGTATCTTCAATATGGACCAGCTGGGATCGACATGACGAACCTATCAATGTATGTTAAAAAAACGAAATCCATCATTGGATTTCGTTTTTTTGTATGTCTACGCCTAATGCTATGACTATGTAATTAATTACATATAATGTAATATTTTATCCCTCTATCATAATATATTATCCCTTTACTTTTAACAAAGAATGGCAAAGAATAGTAACCAGAATAGATTAACATTTTTTAGTTGATTTGTACAATCATGGTATGAACCTCATCTTGGGGTTTATATAGATCACGGTTGCCGAGGAGGAGGATGATCAAGGATAATCCATGAAGGAAGTCGCTAGCCGGTTCGGTCCTGTTTAGTGCAGAGCAAGTAAACCCGCAGCATAAGGAGGTTTGATCAGCAGCAGGAGTCCGCTGAATTTCAAATTCAATATTCAAGGAGGTATTTGTTATGGATCAGGCTCAGTGTCAAACAAATCACCGCTTGCATTTGAAACCGCTGTGGATTTTTTTAGGAAGCACACTGTTGTTTTTCACCATTATGATCATTACGGCAAGCAGCGTTTCCGCTCATGGTTATATCGAATCACCGGCCAGTCGTGGTTATAAGTGCAAGCTCGGCGAGAACGTCAACTGCGGCAGAATCATCTATGAACCGCATTCCCTGGAAGGGAAAGGGAACTTTCCGATCGGCGGACCGGCGGACGGCCAAATCACCGGTGCCGGAATCTTTACCGAACTGTATGAACAGACGCCAACCCGCTGGAGCAAGGTAAACATGAACGGCGGGCCGAACACGTTTAAGTGGGTGCTGACCGCAGCCCATGCTACATCCGATTGGAAATATTATATTACGAAAAAAGGCTGGGATTCCAGCAAACCCCTCGCACGCGCAGATCTCGAATTGTTCTGCTCCTTCAATGACGGCGGCAAACAACCGCCGAACACCGTAACCCATACTTGTAACGTACCTACCGACCGCACCGGCTACTATCTCATCCTCGCCGTATGGGAAATCGCCGATACGGGAAATGCCTTCTATAACGTGATCGACGTGAACCTGAATAACGGCAGCGGCAATCAGGACACGCAGGCACCGACCGTGCCGGCGAATCTGAGAACCACAGGGGTTACAAGCAGCAGCATTTCGCTCGCCTGGAACGCCTCTACGGATAACGTAGGAGTCACAGGCTATGAAATCTATCGAGGCTCCAATCTAGTGGCAACGGTATCCGGATCCACCCTGAGCCACACCGTTACCGGCCTGCAAGCAGGCACCTCCTATACCTTTACGGTAAAAGCCCGTGACGGAGCAGGCAACGTATCACAGGCGAGCAGCCCGCTAACCGCCAGCACATCAAATCCCGTTCCGGACACCCAAGCTCCGACGGCTCCAGCCAATTTACGATCTGCGGGATCGACGTCCACAAGCGTATCATTAGCCTGGAACGCTTCCACGGATAACGTCGGAGTAAGCGGCTATGAGGTATATCGGGGCACCACGCTGGTTACGACGGTGTCCGGCAGCACGCTATCCTATACAGTTGGCGGATTATCGCCAAACACGACCTATAGCTTTACCGTAAAAGCACGCGATGCGGCAGGCAACGTATCCCCAACCAGCAATGAGCTGCAAGTCACCACGGCGGACGGCTCTGTACCGGAAACTCCGGCCTGGGCTCCGAATACTTCATACCAGCAGGGAGCTTTGGTCACGTATGGAGGCAAAACCTATGAGTGCCGCCAAGCCCATACGTCCCTGCCTGGATGGGAACCCGCTAACGTGCCGGCTTTATGGCTGCTTAAGTATTAACTTCATCAAAATCTGCCAAGGTTCATATTTGATCACGTGACTAGAAAGCAATATTAGCAAAACAATGAAACCGCCCCCAAAGTCGGAGCTGCCGCAGGCAGCCAGACACGGGGGCTTCTGTGCATTCCATGTAGGGTGCTGGGTCAAAAATGCCTACGCCTCGACCAGAACCTCCTGCGGAGCCGTGCTGATCTTTCCCAATAGATAGACAAGCAGCTGTTGATTATGCGAGGATATGCGGTTCAAGATCCGGGAAAGGTACTCCTCCCTAACCTGTAATCCGCGCGTATATTCCTCGCGTCCTTTATAGGATATCGTCACCCAGACGATCCGTCTGTCATTTGCGTCCCGTTCCCGTTTGATCAATTCGTTCTTCTCCATCCGGTCCAATAGCATCGTTACGGCAGCCGGACTTGTAGCCAGGTAAGGAATGAAATCGGAAGGTTTCATCCGCTTCTGCTCAGCGAGCACTTCCAGCACCATGAGTTGCGACTCCGTCAATGTCGGGGCCAATCCGGCTTCCATATGGAGTTTATAATCCTTGGCCAGCTTGGACCACACCTTGGCGAATTCGGCAGTATGCATGTTTATCCCGTCCCTTCCGTTATAACTGTCATGATCAAACATCGAAATACCATCTGAGTTTGCGGAACTGTACTCCGATGAATGAACTTCCGTTTGAGCCAGCGTCATGATTTTTCATAATAGTTTATAGGATTAACTTTTCGCTGGACGCCAGCCAATATCCTTCTTTTTTCGTTAAAAAATATAATTTCCAATCAAGCGACAAAACCCGTCATGCCTTGTGTGACGGCGTTTCTCAACATTCAGCTTACTTCGACAGCGCCAGACATATGTCAAATAGTATAAATTCAAATATGCGTCATCCAACGCTAAATACAACAAAAGCACCCCGACAACCGTTCATCGAAGGTGCTTTCGTCCATTCATCTCTATTCAAACCATATCCGAATTAAAGGAAAGGCTCGCTCTTGCCTAACCTTCTTTGCCTAACTCTGCATGCGGGAGACTGACCAAATCGACAATCTGCCCGTTCTTGCCGACATCGGCCAGTAGTTTACCAATCGATTTACGCTCCATAATCGGAACCTTCTCCGTGTGAATCGGGAAAGCTTGCCCGTCTTCGCTATAAGCGTTAATCTGCAGCGGCTCGCGACAATAGAACGCGCCGACGATGGCGCTGCCGTTTGGCTTCACCCGCTTGCCTTCCTTGAACTCAAACGTGGCCATGCCTTTTCCGCCGCGGCTTTGGGCCGGATAATCCAACAGCAAGCTTCGTTTGCCGTATCCAAGATCCGTGATGGTCAAAATCTCGCCTTCATCGTTCTCCACCCATAATGCCGCAACGACCTCGTCCCCGTCTCGAAGCTGGATTCCCCGAACCCCGCCGGAAACGCGTCCCATGGCATTGACTTCCTGTTCATTGAAGCGGATGCTCATCCCTTCTTTCGAGATCAGCACGATATCTTTATTGCTGTCACTCATAACGACCTGGATGATGCTGTCTTCCGCAGCTACCTTCGCTGCCGCAACCGCGCCAGACCGTTTGGTTACGTACTCCTTGAGATCTGTCCGCTTCACTTGCCCTTTGCGGCTCACGAAGACAAGCGATTTGCCCGCTTCGTCAAAGTTCGAAACCGGGATGACCGATACGATATGGTCCTCTTTCGGTACCTGGATCACGTTAACGATGGCCGTACCGGCATCTTTCCACTTGTACTCCGGAACCTGATGCACCGGCAATAAGAAATATTGCCCGCGGCTCGTGAAGATCAGCAGATTCTCCAGGGTATTGACTTCAAACAACCGCGTGATGTAATCCCCTTCCTTGACGCCTGAGCTTTCCAGCTCACCGCCGCTGCGGGTGAAGGATAACATGCTGGTACGCTTAATATAGCCTTCATTCGACAAGGTTACGAGCACATCCTCGGCGTTAACAAGCACTTCAAGATTCACCTTGATCTCTTCCACTTCTTCCTGGATAACCGAACGCCGGTCGATGCCGTACTTCTCCCGAATTTCGATCAACTCTTTGCGAATGACGCCAATCAGCTTCTTATCGCTGTCGAGAATCGCACGCAAGCCCTCGATTTTCTTCGTCAGCTCGTCCAGCTCTTTTTGCAGGGAATGAATTTCAAGGTTGGTAAGACGGTATAATTGCAGCGTCAGAATCGAGTCGGCTTGTCTCTCCGTGAAACCGAACATCCATTGCAGATTGTTCTGGGCATCCTGGCGATTCTTGGAAGCCTTAATAGCCGCAATCACTTCGTCCAGTATGTTGAGCGCCTTGACGAGGCCTTCCAATACATGTGCCCGATCCTCGGCTTTCTCCAGCTCGAACTGCGTCCGGTGGGTGACGACTTCACGCTGATGGTCGATATAGGCCGACAGCATCGCTTTAAGCCCCAGCTGCTGAGGGGTTTTGTTCACGATGGCAACCATATTGAAATTGTACGTAATCTGCAGGTCGGTTTTCTTGAACAAATAAGCCAGAATCCCGTTCGCGTCGGCATCCTTCTTCAGCTCCACGACGATGCGAAGCCCTTCCCGTCCGCTCTCGTCCCGTACCTCGGCGATGCCTTCGACTTTTTTCTCGAGACGAATGTTTTCCATCGCCGTAACCAGTCTGGACTTAACAACCTGATAAGGAATTTCCGTGATGACGATCTGCTGTTTACCACCACGAAGCGATTCAATGTCCGTCTTGGATCGCAGATAGACCCGGCCTTTGCCTGTCCGATAGGCATCCAAAATGCCTTCGCCGCCCATGATGATACCGCCGGTCGGGAAGTCCGGGCCTTTTATGAACGTCATGATCTCGTCCAGCTCGATCTCCGGCTTCTGCATGACGGCGATGCACGCATCGATCACTTCCCGCAGATTGTGAGGCGGGATTTCAGTGGCGAAGCCCGCGGAAATCCCGCTAGCTCCGTTCACAAGCAGATTCGGGTACCGCGAAGGCAGCACAACCGGCTCCTTCGCCGTGTTATCAAAATTGTCCTTGAAGAGCACGGTACGCTTCTCGATATCGCGCAGCAGCTCCATGGCAATCGGCGACAGCCTGGCCTCGGTATAACGCATCGCTGCTGCCGGATCATCGTCCTGGGAACCCCAGTTTCCGTGACCGTCCACAAGCACATGTCCCATTTTCCATGGCTGGGCCATCCGAACCATGCCTTCATAAATCGATGAGTCCCCGTGCGGATGGTAGTTACCCATGACATCCCCGACGGTTTTCGCCGATTTGCGGTATGGTTTATCCGGTGTGTTACCCGAATCGTACATGGCGTACAGAATCCGACGCTGAACGGGCTTCAGGCCGTCACGAACGTCCGGGATCGCCCGGTCCTGAATTATATACTTGGAATACCGGCCAAATCGGTCACCTACAACCTCTTCCAGAAATGCCGGCAAAAATTGCTCCGATAAACTCATTCATTCACCTTCTATTCCTCAAACTCCGCGAAGTTGACATTTTCAACGATCCACCGCTTGCGGGGATCTACCTTATCTCCCATCAGCGTAGACACGCGCCGCTCCGCTTTGGCGGCATCTTCGATTTGAACCTGCAGCAAGGTGCGTGTTTCCGGGTTCATCGTCGTTTCCCATAACTGCTCCGGGTTCATCTCGCCCAGTCCCTTGTAGCGCTGCAGCTCAAAATTTTTGAATTCCTTCAAATAATTAGCCAGCTGCTCATCCGTCCAGGCATACCGCACGGTTTCCAGCTTGCCGGATTTGCTGGCGATTTTATACAACGGAGGCTGTGCAAGATAGACGCGGCCTTCATCAATCAACGGCTTCATGTATCTGTAGAAGAACGTGAGCAGCAGCACCTGAATGTGGGCTCCATCCGTATCCGCATCGGTCATGATGATGATTTTCGAATAATTGCTGTCCCCGGCGGTAAACTCCGTGCCGATCCCCGCGCCGATCGCGGATACGATCGCACGGTATTCGTCATTCTTCAGGATGTCGGCCAGCTTGGATTTTTCCGGGTTCATCGGCTTCCCTTTAAGCGGCAGGATCGCCTGGATCTTAGAATCCCGCCCCTGTTTCGCCGAGCCGCCAGCGGAGTCCCCTTCGACAATGAACAATTCGGTTCGCGAAAAATCCTTGGACTGAGCCGGTGTCAGCTTGCCCCCAAGATTGGAACTCTCGCTGCGCTTCTTGCCGCTGCGCATCTCATCCCTTGCCTTCCGGGCCGCTTCGCGCGCTTTGGAGGCCTGAATGGCCTTCTTCAGCAGCGTTTGGGCGATCTGCGGATTTTCCTCTAGGAAAATTTGCATCTTCTCGGTAACGATGCTGTCCACCGCGCTCCGCGCAGAGGCGCTTCCCAGCTGGTCCTTCGTCTGACCCACGAATTCGACCTCAGCCATCTTGACGCTGATTACGGTCATCATGCCTTCCCGGAGGTCATTCCCCTCCAGATTCTTGTCCTTTTCCTTCAGAAGATTGTTCTTTCGTGCATAATCGTTCATGACGCGGGTATACGCCGTCTTGAAGCCCGTCTCATGCGTACCGCCTCCGCGCGTCGGGATCGAGTTAACGAACGAGGCCAGCGTTTCGGTGTATCCTGCATTATATTGAAGGGCGATTTCGACTTCGATGTCATCCTTCTCGGCATAAAAATGGATCACATCGTGCAGCACGTCCTTGCCTTCATTCAAGAACTGCACGAACTGGCTTGCGCCGCCTTCATAAAAAAATTCTTCCCCATTCCCGCTCCGCTCGTCTTTCAAGACGATCCGGAGTCCTGAATTCAGGAAGGCGATCTCCTGTAAGCGCTCTGCAAGCGTGTCGTAGTTCAGATGCGTTCCCGCGGTAAACACGCGCGCGTCCGGTTTAAACGTGATTTTCGTCCCTGTTTTGTTCGTATTGCCCAGCACCTCAAGACCGGTTACCGGTTCTCCGACATGCTCTTTTCCTTTTTTGTCCTGCCAGTACTCGAAGCGTTGGCGGTGAATTTTACCTTCGCGGTATATCTCCACTTCCAGCCACTCGGACAGCGCATTGGTTACGGATGCGCCAACGCCGTGAAGGCCGCCGGACTTCTTGTATCCGGAACCGCCGAATTTGCCGCCGGCATGCAAAATCGTGAATACCACCTGCGGCGTAGGAATGCCGGTCTTGTGCATCCCGGTCGGAATGCCGCGCCCGTTATCGTATACCGTCGCGGATCCGTCTTTATGCAAAGTAATTTCAATTCTCGAGCAGTACTTGGCCAAATGCTCGTCTACGGCGTTGTCCACAATTTCCCATACCAGATGATGCAGACCCGACGAGCTTGTGCTCCCTATGTACATGCCTGGCCGTTTGCGTACCGCAACAAGGCCTTCGAGCACTTGAATGTCGTCAGCATCGTATCCTGAACGGTTAGTACCGCCGTTCTTTGATGACTCTGCAAACATATCGATCTGTTCGACCATTCATGCTCCTCCTTCAATTTCACGTATCTCGTGTTTTCTATTTCTACATTCCAATATTTTAGAAGAACGCGGTTCTCTAAAAAATGCAAACAAATGTTTCATGCTTTGTCCATTTTAATTCAAGATATCCCTTCTCGTAAAGACACTGAATGCAACAATAACCGCACAAATCGCCCAAATGGCTAATACGGCAAGGGAAAAATTCAAGGTCATGCCCTCGATCGGCGGCAAATTGCCCGCCAAATAACTGGTCAAATTCAGGTTTACCATGAACAAATATTTCGCGCTGCTCCATGCCGACGCCATATTCGTCAGAATATTTCCGGCGATCAATGCCGCCATCATAATGACGATGCTTGCCGCCGTGCTTCGAACCAGGACGGATACCATAAAAGCCAGCATGCCGACGCATACGCCGACAAACCAGACCAAACCGCCCTGCATCAGCAAATACTTCCATTGGGGCACCGCATGAACGCCGGACATATCCACGTCTGACCCGACAATTTGGAAACCCGTGAATACCGGGATGTCAAACCCTTTGTAGCCGAAAGCGAGACCCGAGATCAGGTAAGCGATGACAAAGGTGGACACGACAATGAGTGACGTGAACATAATCAAGGCTGCCAGTTTGCTCAGCAGCACTTTCCAGCGCTTTACCGGCCTTGTCAGGAGCATCTTAATGGTGCCGGTCGTCCGCTCTCCGGAAACGATATCCGAAGCAATGGCCATGATGAGCAGCGGGATAAACAAGGATATCGCATTGTTCAGAAATTCCCGCGTGAACGTTACCCCGTTTGGTTGATTAGGATTCACATCATGCTGCAAATAATACTGCATCTGCTGAATAAAGATTTGCCGATATCGTTTCCATTCATCCGGCACCCGGTCACTGCTAAGCGAATTCTCATTATCCGTGATCCGCTGCTGAAGCTCAAGCCGCCAGTCGCTGTTAAACTTCTCCCGGCTCCGTTCCGCGGATTTCATCTGGGCGTATGTAAACATGGGCACTAGGACGAGGAGAACCAGAAGAACCACATAAAACCGCTTACGCTTGATAATTTTGATGCATTCGTTCTTGATCAGGGGCAACAGGTTACTCAATGCTCTCACCCTCCGTCATCTGCAGGAACAGCTGCTCCAGCGTAGGATTGATCCGATGAACCTCCCGGACCTGCACGCCGGCGCCAACCAGCCTTTCCACAGCCCTTGATGCATGTGCAGCATGCATTCGGGTCACAACGGCATCCGGTGACATGCCTGCCAGTACATTATCGTCAAGCACATCCTCCGGGCGGTCCACGATCTCGCAATAATCCAGCTTCTGCAGAATTCGTTTGCCCTGCACGGCGGGATTTAGATCCCAGATGACATGATCGCTGCTGCCGGCAATCAATTCATCGACCTCGCCTACCGCAAGCACCCTTCCGCTGCTTATGATGGCTACCCGATCGCATAACAGCTGAATTTCGCTCAGCAGATGGCTGGAAACAAATACGGCCAAGCCCTCCTCGGCCAACTGATGGATGAACTGCCGCATTTCTTTGATTCCCTTCGGGTCAAGACCGTTCGTCGGCTCGTCCAGAATGAGCAGCTTCGGCCTGCCGAGCAAGGCCTGGGCGATCCCCAAACGCTGCCGCATGCCAAGTGAATAAGTGCTGACCTTGTCATGGATTCTTCGATCAAGCCTGACCGTATCCACAACTTCCTGTATCCGCTGATCGTCAATACCGGGCTGCATTCTCGCAAAATGCTCGAGATTTTCCCAGCCGGTCAAATACGAATACATCTCCGGATTCTCCACGATGGAACCAATATAGCGCAGCGCCTGCTCCTGCTGGCGGTTCACATCGTAACCGCAGACCTCGATCCTGCCGGATGACGGCTTGATCAAATCCACAAGCATTCGGATCGTGGTTGTTTTTCCTGCTCCGTTCGGCCCCAGGAACCCGAATATTTCGCCCGCGCGCACATCGAACGACACATCATGTATAATCCATTTTCGACCGATTTTCTTTTTTACATGCTGGACGGATAGTACGATTTCCTGCGCTTGTTCATTCATCGATTTCCATCTCCCCACCTGACATCCTCTTCATGCTACAGCATACCTTCTACAATTCGATCCGCGATGGCCTGATATCCTGCCCCGTTCGGATGGAAATGGTCCGTGGACAGATACTCGCCGAGCTTATGCTGAAACAGATCGAATGTAGGGACAAGCGTCATATTGGGATCCCGGTTTACGAGCTCCATGACCGCATGATTCCATGCTGAGACCACGACATTGCCGGGTATCAGCAATTCTTCCAAATCGGAAAAGGGATGATACAAGCCGATATAAACAATTCGGGCATTCGGATTAATGTCCCGAATCTTCTCAAGAATTGTCTGCAAGCGTTCGGAGGCCTGCGGCAATGCGCCCATCAGCATGGCTGGATCGAGCTCCAGCTCGCCGGCATCCGCCGCCCCCTCCATCAGCCCGCTTCCTTGAAAGATATCATTGCCCCCGATAGACAGCATAATGACGTTGGCTTCCTTCAAGGCATACTGTATTCCCTTGTCGTCCAGCTTAGGGAGAAGTCCCTCGGTGGTCATTCCGTTTATTGCCAGATTGGCCAGCAGGCTGGCCGTTCGTCCATCGCCGTTCAATTGTTCGACGCTTCGGCGGACAAAACCGCCCCCGGTACTGTCCCCCGTTCCCTTGGCAAGCGAGTCTCCGATCGCCGTCACTTTCAGATCATTTGGCAGCACCGCTTCCGACGGAGCCCGTTCCGGCTTCGGCAGCGCAGTCTCTTGGCCTGGCTCGGCGGATTCGCCGCCGGTGAGCAAGGGCTGACCTTGAGGATCATTAATATCCTTAAACGCATACACGAAACCGAATATAAGCACAATCGTTACGATAATCGACACGGAGGCCGTGATACGCCATATCCATGCAGATGACTTCATGACATTCCCCCTACAAAAATCCTCATGTACATTACCTTAAGACTTCTATAAAAAATTTGCAAATCAAAACACGCAAAGAAGACTGCCCCGGACGCAGTTTTCTGCGCGCCCGGGGCAGCCTATCATGTAAAACAACATCCGTGCTTATTGGCTGATGAATTCCTGAACCCAGTATCCGTTGTAATATCCCACACCGATCATGGTGAAATTAGGAGACAGGATATTTTCGCGGTGACCTTGGCTGTTCATCCAAGAGTTCATGACTTCCTGCGGCGTGCGCTGCCCTTTAGCGATATTCTCGCCGGCATAGCCGTAAGAAATGCCGTAAGCCTTCATCATATCGAATGGAGAGCCGTGCGTTGGCGAAGTGTGGCTGAAATAATTGTTATTGCTCATGTCCTTCGCTTTGTCCAGTGCTACCGTTGTCAGCTTGGCATGTACCGTGAGCGGCTTCAGGCCAGCTTTCGAACGCTCTTGGTTCACCAAGTTGACAACTTCGGAAGCAAAATTCGATTGCTCCGTTGTGCCCGCAGATTCGGAAGGCTGGGACGGAGTCGTAGATGGCTTGCTCACAGGCTTGCTTGCTTCCGGTTTGCTTGCTTCCGGTTTGCTTGCTTCCGGTTTGCTTGCTTCCGGTTTGCTGGTCTCAGGCTTGCTTGTTTGAGGCGTCTCTGCAGGCTTGTCCGCCTGAGGCTTTTCCGTTTGCGGTTGTTGGACGACCACCCATTTAAACTGCGACTCCAAGCCTTGGCTCTCCAGGAATTTCTGGATCTTCTGTTGCCAGTTTACATAATTATTGCTATCAGCAGGTGCAGCCGAAGCCGTTGTCGGCAGCATGATGCCAACAGCCAATACAGCCGCGATACTGCCGCCTGCGATTTTCTTTATCCAATGGTTGTTCATGAATACTCATCTCCTATGCTCATAGTTGTAGAGTTTGCTTGACCGCCGTTCTAAGATGTTGAACTAGTTGGGTGTGGGGCGGTCAGGCATTGGTTACATTTTTGTAATCAGGTACGAACACATTGTAACACATTTGATACCTTCGGCAATCCTACAATTGTTGGAAAGGAGTCCTTGAATTCCTACTTTATGCTCAGGGCCCCAGAAACCAATACCGGTCCTGATCGAATGACTTCCTTGTATCTGTGATAAGCAGTAAAATCTTCTAAACTTCCATAGAATCTAGGTCATAACAAGAAAAAACCCACCCCGAAAACGGGGTGGGTTAATGAAAAGGCCCAGGCTACAGCTTTTTGCTGAACTGGTAACCAGCCTTTTCAAATCCAATATGTTCATAAAATGCATGTGCGGGAGCAAGTTCTTCCCGGTTGCCGCTTGTGAGAAACAAGAGGTGGCTACCATGCTGTCTTCCCCATGTCTCTGCACCGCGAATCAGTCGTTTGCCAATTCCTTGGCCGCGGTAGCTTGAGGTTACAATAACCGAAGTAATTTGAGTGACCGGTTCGGTCATAGTGAAGGATTTGACTTGACGAAGCATGATCATGCCGACGACGTCTCCATCAACCTCGGCAACCAGGTTGCCGTATAACGGGTTGTCGTTCATGGACTCCATCCGTTCACGCATGACGTTGAGCGTGGTCGGATAATTCAGTTCTCGCATCAAGGATGTGACAGCTTCCAAATCATTCTTCTCAAAGTTTCGAATCAGCAGTGCAGGCGCAGAAATTACGCTTTCGATGCTCATTATACCCTCATGCTTCCCTTCTTCTATGAATTCTGAGTAAACTCTACTTCTATTTTGTAAGTTTATGAAGAAGATTGCAAGTATCAAGCGACATTTTTTTTACATTTGTGTCCGTTTTGTTAAACCTTTGTTAAGCCGTTTTTACAAAAATCGGTATTGTGTTTCAATCAGCCCATGATATGTCCCCTGCTTCTGCATAAGCTGGTCGTGATTTCCTTCTTCGATGATCTTCCCGTGATCCAGCACAACGATATGATCGGCATGGCGGATCGTTGATAAACGGTGCGCCACGATGAAGGAGGTACGTCCCTGAAGCAGCACTTTAAGGGCACTCTGGATTTTTAATTCCGTCTCGGTATCGATACTTGCCGTTGCCTCATCCAGAATCAAAATCCGCGGGTCGGCAAGGAGCGCCCTCGCAAAGGATAGCAGCTGCCGCTGCCCCATGGACAGCATGTTACCGCGTTCCTCGACCTCGGTATCGTAGCCGCCCGGCATCTGGACTATAAACTCATGGGCGCCCACAGCCTTGGCCACGTCTTCAATCTCCTCATTGGTCGCATCCAGACGGCCAAAGCGGATATTATCCCGAATCGTACCCGAGAATATAAAGGTATCCTGCAGCACGATGCCGATCTGATTCCTGAGGCTTTCTACCGTCACCGATTGAATATCGTACCCGTCGATGGTTAACTTACCGTCCGTAATATCATAAAAGCGGCTGAGCAAATTAATGATGGTACTTTTGCCTGATCCGGTATGACCGACCAACGCAATCGACTGGCCTGCCTTCACGTCCAAATTGATGCCTTTTAGAGCCTGGCGTCCTTTTTCGTATTCAAACACCACATTCTCCAGCTTGATGTCCCCTTTAATGGTCGGCAATTTCTTCGCGCCAGGCTGATCATCGATGCTCGGCTTCTCGTCTATGAATTCAAAGATACGTTCGGACGATGCCATCGCGACAAGCAGCTGGTTATACATTTGGCCAAGCCGATTGATCGGCTCCCAGAAGTTCCCGACATATTGGGTAAAGGCAATCAACAGACCGATCGTGAGCTCGCCTTGCTGAATCAATACGGCACCAAGCCAGAACAAGATCAGGGAACCGAACCCCCCGGTAATCTCGATAAGAGGCCCAAACCCTTGGTTCATGGCCGACGCCCTATCCCAGGACTTTTTGCTGTCCAGGTTCATGTTATCAAAAAATTTCATATTTTCTTCTTCTTGCGTATAAGCTTGGGTAACGCGGATTCCCTGAATGGATTCGTTCAAGTGGGAGTTAATCCGCGAGTTCCGGATCCGTACCTCCTGCCATGCACGCCGGATGCGCACACGGAGTTTCGTAGAGATAAAGAACATGATCGGAACGGTAACGATAACAGCTAGACCAAGCTTCCAGTTAATTAATAGCAGGATGACTACGATACCGACAAGCTGCACGCAGTCGATGATCAGATTGACAACCCCGTTCGTAAACAAATCCTGCAGGGAGTTGACATCGTTCGTAACGCGAACCAGCACGGATCCCGCCGGACGCTTGTCAAAGAAATTAAAGGATAGGCGCTGTATATGCTGGAACAAATCTGCTCGAAGGTCATAGATAACCCGCTGACCAATGATATTCGTAAACTTGATCCGGAATATCCCGGCAACCCATTGAATGATATACATCGCCAGAACGGCGATCGTAATCTGATACAGCAGGGTCAGGCTCGGATTTCCTTCCTTCGGGTCAATGGCCTGGTCGATAGCCAAACTCGTCAGGAATGGAATGGCAAGCTTCGTAATCGTGCCGATAATCATCATGAGGCCGATCAACGGGAGAATCTGTTTGGCATATGGTTTCATATACGAGATCAGACGCGTCAGCTGCGTCCAGTTAAACGGCTTCTCGATCGCATCGTCGTCCTTGTATACAAAACGTTCATTGGTTTCTTCCGAAGGCTTCCGCGGCCTCGGAATCTTTTGTTTCTGATGCGGTTCAGTATTTACGTTGGCGTTCATGCTTGCACCTGCCCTGGCGTACCTCCTGCTTGAGCTTGCTTTGCAATCAGGTCCGCATATTGTATTTTGTACACATCCTGGTAAGGTCCCGGCACCGCAATCAAATCGTTATGCTTGCCGCGCTGCACGACTCTACCTTCATCCAGAACGAGAATTTCATCCGCATGACGCAAGGAAGAAATACGGTGAGCGATAATAAAGGTCGTTCTGCCGTTCATGACTTCCTGGAAACCGGATTGGATTTCATGCTCTGTTTCCATGTCCACTGCGCTGGTGGCATCATCCAGGATCAGGATTTTCGGGTCCTTCAGAAGGGCACGGGCAATCGCGATCCGCTGCTTCTGTCCGCCGGAAAGACCCATCCCCCGTTCACCGACAATGGTATCGTAGCCATCCTTCATTTCCATAATGAAATCATGTGCCTTGGCCAGCTTGGCTACCCGAATGATTTCATCCATGCTGACGTCCTTCATCCCGTAAGAAATATTGTTGCGGATGCTGGACGAGAACAGGAAAGTCTCTTGGAAGACCGTTGCAATCTGGCTGCGCAGACTCCGGACCTTAATATCGTTGATGTTCACGCCGTCTAACTTGATGCTGCCCTGATTCACGTTATAGGCATGCATCAAGAGCTGGATAATGGTTGACTTCCCTGAACCTGTTCCCCCCAGCAAACCGATCACGGAGCCGGGACGAGCATCCAGATTGATATCTTTGACAGCAGCCATCTTGTTGCCGTAAGCAAAGGTGACATTGTCGAACACGACATGACCCTTCACCTGGCTTGGCACCAAATCTACCGCACGCTCACGGTCTTCGACATCAATGGGCTGATTCAACAGCTCCAGCACCCGTTCACCCGAAGCCTTCGACTGCGTATAGTTGTTAATGTGGAACCCGATCCCCCAAAGAGGTCCGATTATGTACCAAATTAAGGTGAAGAATGCTGCCAGCTCCCCTACCGTCATGGAACCTTGGATAACCATGGCGCCCCCGACGGCAAGCAAAATGACGACGCTGACATTCGCAAAGAGCTCCATCATCGGGAAATAACGGGCCCACAGGGAAGAGGCGAATATCTGATTGGTTTTGTAACGCTCATTCCGTTCGGAGAATTTCTCCACTTCGTGAGGCTCGCGAGCAAAGGATTTAACGGTACGAACACCCGTAATATTCTCCTGCACCGCGGTAGTCAGCGAGCTGAGCGCCAGGCGCATCTCCTGGAACGCCGGATGGATCTTGGACTCGAATTTCAGAGCTGCGAACACCAGAAATGGCATCGCTACCAAAGTAACCAGCGTCAATTTCCAGCTGATGGTGAACATCATGATGGAACCGAAAGTCACCATCAGTACGAGGTTGAGGAGTTGGGCAAAACCGAAGCCGATAAACATCCGGATTGCTTCCAAATCCCCCGTCAGCCGCGACATCAAATCCCCTGTCCGAGCCGTGTCGTAATAGCGGAACGATAGAAATTGCAACTTTTCATAGCAGGCGTTTCGCAACGAGTAAGCCAGGTAATTCCCCAGCCTCCCTCCAAAGAATCCATGCAAAAACTGCATGAAAGCTTTAAGGATGACCACGCCCAGCACGGTGAGTGCCAGCTGCGGTACGATGCCGTAATTCTCCAGCTTGATTGCATCGTCAATCAGCACTTTTAACAGCTGCGGATAGACAAGACCTAAAGCGGTTGCAATCGCCAGACACAGAATGGAAAGAAAAAGATAACTTCGTTTCTCCCAAAAGAAGCCCTGCAGTTGCCTGAGAACATTCATGTTTATCCTCCTTTGGATTTTTTACGTTCAGGTTATGTAGCATTTATGAAGTTTATCATCGACCCGAACCCACGGCAAAGAGAGAAAAACGTCATAAATGAGCCAAAAGGACCTAAAGGGGGCAAATAGTATAACTTATCATTGTTTCATGATGAAATCATCGGGAATTCTCATCATTACTAGGGGATATAATCACATTGTCAGTCCCTTCAACCGTTAGGCTTTATCCGCTATTTTCGACTTTTTTGAACATGCTTGAAAAAGGGTAATATCCTAAGCTGGTTTCATCCTATTCACGTTCGCTGCAGCGGATAAAAATATGCCATATCGTCCTATGCCGCTTTCATCAGGAGAGCGGTCCATCGATAATAATAGGACGAAAGACGCCCCGCCACGGATGGCATATGGGACGTCTTTCGAAGGTTCAACATGTGGTTGGCGTTCATTCATCCGGTAAAAGGGAACGGACCTTACCAGAAGTTCGCACCATGCTGCTATTCTATTGCAACTCTTGCTTCATGCTAGACGGGAATGTTCCGTCTTTACTGCGCTGACTTTATCATGGCTTCCAAATCATCCGCCAGCTGACGCCACATCAACGGAGACTGGCCGTCCTGCAGCGAACCCAGTATGGCAGCCATGGATTCCTTCAGCTGTTCCTCCAATGCGGATACATGATGCTGCAGTGAACGTTCACTCATTCGAACATAGTGGTCCGTCAGCTGCTCTTCCCGCAGGCCGACCACACCCGCCACGGCTTCCTTCACTTTCGGCTCAGCCGCTTCGCGCAGCTTGGAACTTCCGCCGCCCTCAAAGAAATGCTTGGGATTCTTAAAGGTCGACCAGAAGGTTAACCAATCCCCTTGGATTTGCAGCTCCGTTTCGTCCAGCTCCGGCGGTGCCCAGTCCGGATCCCGGCGTATGGCCAGTGACAGGCCCTCGGCCATGCCGTTGATATCGGCTGCGGCCTTAAATGCCGCGGCTTCGGTTAATTTGCGGCCGGCCGTCTCCAAACGAAGCGTGGTGGCCCATAGTTCCTGATCCAGCTCTACGGACATCGTTCGCATCAAATCACGTCCGCAAGCCGCAAATGCCGATTTCAAATGCCCTGCATCCTCCCGAAGCACGGAAGGATTAAACGACTCCTGGAAGAAACGGTTCATGGCATAATCCAGCCGCTGCCGCACGTGAAACAGCAGCTCGCTGCTTTCTTGACCGATGTCGCGTGCCATTTCCTGCTCCGCCAAAGCGTTAAGGCGGGCCATGGCTTGGTTTTGCACCTCTTCCAGCTCCCCGATTTTCCGCTTGCGCGTGGTCTCATCCTGAGCGGCCATTTCTGCCCACCCCCGGATACGGTCCCTCACAGAAGCGATCTCATCATAACCGGCACGCTGGGACAGCCTTGGCAGCTCTTCCACCGCAAATCGGCCCAGTGCTTCTTCGAAAACAGGGAATCCCGATGCCTGCAATTTCTCCTCGTCCCCTTGCCGCTTATTGTCCAGCGCAGCCAGACTGGAGACGGGGAAGATATGCGGGCTGCCTACGCCGCTGGCTGTAAGATTGGTGCGCACATGCTTTACCACCTCATTCAGCTCGTCTTCGGACTGAGCTAGATCAGCCGCATTGACGATAAAGAACATTTTATCCAAGGCAAAGCTGTCTTTGACCCGGCCCAGCTGGGACAGGAATTGCCGGTCCGCTTTGGAGAACGCATGGTTGTAATACGTTACGTAAACAATCGCATCCGCATTCTTAATATAGTTGAAGGTGACGCCGGTGTGCCGGGCATGCAGGGAATCCGCTCCCGGCGTATCCACCAGCACGATCCCTTGCTCCGTCATCGGACAGCTGTAATACAGATCGATCCCGTCGACAAAGCAGGATTTGGTTTCGTCCGCCACGTATCCCCGATATTCGGCCAATTCTACCGTTTCCGTGGTGCCGAGCCTGGACTCCATCTCATCCCAGCCGGAGGCGGCGGCCTTTAGGAACCCGTAATGCGGCAGGCCTGCCGGGTGAATTCCGGCCGGATTCAAACCTTCAGCCACGCTCCGCCAATTGGCCGGATTCGGTTCTTGGAGACCCAGCACGCCGAAGGAATACTTCAAATCGTCCCACCACATATCGCGGCTCTTCATACGCACGTCTGCGGTACCATGTGATCTTCCTTCGGCCGGTGCCAATATGCGGTTCACCGCCGCCGTTGTCGGATGCGGCGATACCGGCAGGACCGACTCGCCAAGCAGTGCATTGGCGAAGGAGGACTTTCCGGCGCTGAACGCTCCGAACAGCGCCAGGGTGAACGAGCCGCCCGCAAGCGCATCCGCGCGGGCGGTCAGATCCCGCGCGGCCGACGCCAGCGCGGGGTGCGGCGCCAGCAGCGCCGCCGCTGCGCGCAGCTCGGCTGCCGCGGCCTCAAGCCGCTGGCGCCGCTGCGGTGCCGCCTGCGCAGCGGCGGCCCGGGGCGCCGTGCGCCCTTGCCCCGGCTGCGCCGCCGGGGCGCCGCCCTGGGCAGCCGCATGCGCGGGCTGCCCCTCCGGCTCCCTCACCTCCGGCAGGAGGCCGGGGGTGAGGGAGGTGCGCGGCGGGAGCAGCTCGGCCAGCTCGGCCGCGCGGGCGGCTTCCGCCTGCTGCAGGGCTGCGTAGCTGGCGGAAGCCGCGGATTGCGCCAGGAGCTCGGCGCCCTGGCGCTCCAGCTCCTGCAGACGGACGGCCGCAGCGTCCGTCAATGCCGCCTTCAGCCGGTCGGCAAGCACCAACACGGCCATGCGGTAGCTGCCCTTGATTTCCTCGGCCAGCTCCCGGTTATAGTTCAATACATATTCGCCCGACACCGTGGCTTCCGGATTCACGGTTCGCGTAATCATATCCTCCCGCACGCCCGGAAGTTCGGCGTCCATCAAACGTTCCCATTCGGCATTCCATTCCGCATGCTGCTCGACGCTATTGCGGAACAGCGAACGCAGATGCCAGTCGACCTGCGAAGAGGTCTGTTCCTCCAAACGATGATGGAAGGCCTCCAGACGGCGACGGCGCTCTTCCTCCGTCTTGCCGCCCGAGAAGAGGAACCCGACCTTAAAGCCGGATTTCCGGCTCTCCAGGAAAGACAGGCTTAAATCCCGAACATCCGCCGGCGTTAGATTGGCATTGGCCAGCAGCTTATCGGCTTCCTTGCGGAGTTCTGCGCGAACCGATTCCGGCAGCCCCGCTACGGTTCTTTTTTGTTCTTCCAGCTCCTGCAAGCGCGCTTGCAGCGCCGCTGCGGCCTCCTCGCCGCCCATTTCCTCCAGCAGCCGTTCCTTCTCCTCCTGATGACTGCGGGTATAGGCTTCCACATGCTGATCCGCAGCATGACGAACGGAGCAGGAAACGCTATGGCGCAGCAGCGGCTCCTTCCGGGATATCAGTTCGCCGATCAAAGACTTCAGCGTCTCCCATTGGTTATAGGGATGGTCCTGCACTTTAAGCGAGGTGCATAACAACCCTTTGTACGTGATCTTCCACTGGGCGAACGCCTTCTTGACGTCGTTCAGGTAAGAGGACAGCGTCAGCTCGTCATCACGATGCTTGTCGATCTGATTCACGATCAAATATAGCGGCTTCCCCCAATCCGACAGGCTCTTGGCAAACATCAGATTACTCTCCGACTGCACATGATTGTAATCCATGACGTAAAACACGATATCCGCCATATGCAAAGCGGAATGGGTCGCTAGCCGATGCCCGTCGTCGGTCGAGTCGACGCCGGGGGTATCCATCAATACTCCGTCCGCGCCAAGCAGCGGCACGTCATCCCACACTTCAATCGCGGAATACTCCCGGCCCTCCTTGCAGTATTCCGCAAGTTCGTCGATCGTTACCTTGATAGGCTCCCCATGGTCCGCGACAGTCCGGTGAATCAATGCCTGGGGCTCGCCGCTTCGAATCGTGACCACATTGGCACTCGTCGGCACCGGACCCGAGGGCAGCACCTTTTTGCCGCAAAGCGCATTGATCATGCTTGACTTCCCAGCTGAAAAATGACCGCAGAAGGCAAGCGTGAGCTCGCCGCCAGTACCCTTGCGTATCAAATCCTCGGTCAATGCGGAGGAAGACTCGTCATTCCAGTCCAAAAAACGGTCCCGGACTCTATTTAGTTCCGTCATGCTGTATCCGATTTCATCAGTCATCAACTTCAATGTCATTTCTCGCTCCTGTCCATTGATCTCTCCATCTCTGACACCATCTGTTCACATCATTTTATTTTATCACCGCTTGCGCCGTAAAGGAATCATTTCATGATCCGCCGTTTGTCCCGCTCTATGCAAAATGGCAGGCCAAGGAAGAATCGCTTCCTTGCCTGCCATGGGTTCAACATCTCATTTTTTAAAACATCAAATTTGAAGAACTTAAGATACGACGGTGTTCTCTTCTGCCGGAATCAAAATTTCGAACACGTTTCCGTGCTGCAAAATGGTTAAACCGCGAGACTTATCGCGCATCACGACCACTTCCGGCTTCTGAGACATACGCTCCAAATAATGCTCGGGAGCATCCCCGGAGTGGCTGAACGTCACGCCTTCCACTTCCTGCTCTTCATTCTCGCTCAGTTGGTTCTGGCTCTCCACCACATGTTCAAAAATATCCGAGAACAATTCAAAATTGTCGGTGTAAACAGAGATGCATTTCATGTGTAATCCCATCCTCTTTTAAATTTAGCTCCTGCTGATCCGGGGTGCATTCCTTTTTCACCTTGCGAATATCCGGCATTTCTATTCGGCACAGTTGTTTCCAGATTTCCATTCGCCCATGCGGCCGAAATAGAAATCCGGAGACAAAGGCAAGCGCGCTGGCTTGCTTGCAATGATGCCCATTCGCCGGCTGTCAAAGTTCGGTGTTCCCCCGAATCAGATGAACTGTTTCTTTTTTTTGTCTGTTTCTAGCTGGTGTTACGGTTGTTCCTTATTCTTCCTGACTGCTAAGGTTTTCATACGTTTCTTTCCTTCGCGGCAAACATCCAGCAGCGGGCATACCGGGCATTGCGGATTTTGAGCTTTACAGTGGTACCTTCCGAAAAAAATGATCCGATGATGCGTCATCGTCCATTCTTCACGCGGCACCCGCTTCATCAGCTTTTTCTCCACTTCCAGCACGGAATCTTTCCAAGCAGCCAGTCCAAGCCGTTTGGATACCCGCTCCACATGCGTATCCACCGCAATGGCAGGCACGCCAAAGGCGTTGGATACGACGACATTGGCCGTCTTGCGTCCAACCCCGGGCAATTTGACCAGCTCGTCATGAGCCTCCGGTACTTCCCCGCCATACTGTTCGATCAGAATCCTGCACAAGTTCTGAATATGTTTGGCCTTGTTCCGGTATAACCCGATCCGTCTGATATCCTGCTCAAGCTCCTCGATCGGTACCGATACGTAATCCAAAGGCGTTTTGTATTTCTGAAACAGATCCTTTGTTACTTTATTTACCGTTTCATCCGTGCACTGGGCGGACAGCAGCACGGCGATGGTCAGCTCAAACGCATTGCTGTGATTCAGTTCGCAATGTGCATCCGGAAACATGCTCTCCATCGTGTCCAAAATATGCCGCACCGTTGCCGCATTCATATGATTTCCCTCCCGCAAAAAAAAATCTTGATGCGGAAATCCCCGCATCAAGACGGTGTTTCTCGAGCAATCCCAGGTCGATAATTTACTGTTTTACGATCTCAACAACGACACCGTTGTTTAAGTACAGTACAATATTATCATTTTCCTTAAGGGATTGCACGGACAAAGTCGTGTCACCTTGATGAACAAATACTTTATCGGATAACGTAAATCGGTAATTATCGTTAATCGATTTGCGTTTCACTTGAATTTCGGTGTTGTTCGCCTGCCAGAACGCACGCTCGATTTTCTCCAGGACTTGGATGATCGTTACGCCTTGAATGTCTTTTCGAATCTCTACGCGATCTCCCTGCGTCAACGTGCTTAAGTTTGAAGCCGTCGAACCATTCTTGACGACCTTGACGCCGCCGCTTACGCCTAGGGTCTGGCTGTTGCCCGAATGATCCTTCACGGTCAATACATTGCCCGAAGCATCCAAGCTGGTGACTTCGCCAAGCGTTAATTTGACTTCGGCAACCGAAACAGCCGTTAAGCCTTGAAGCGTAATATTAACGAGAGTTCCGGGACGCAGGTCTGCAAGCAGGATCGCTTGTCCGCTATCGCCGGTCAATGTTGCTTTGTCCGTGTAAATATCGCTTGTAGCGCCATTCGCTTTCACTCGAATGCGGTTTTTTGCCGGTTCGGTGAATACGACCTCGAACTGCGCGGATGTCTTGAGTTTCAGGCTCTGCAAGTAATCCTGGTTGGTCGACAGCTGCGCCGAAACCTCGTCGCCGACACGCACATCCGCCAGGGAAGCGTTCGATTTGCCGAAGATTTCTACAAGCAGCGTGCTGTTGTATGGAATTTCCTCCACTTTTCCGTTGGCGGCCACAATCGATATCACTTTCTTGGCTGTGTTAATACTGCTGATTTTACCTTCAACTTTATAAACCACTTCCAGTGAAAGCGCACGGGTGCCAATGAGCGATACGCTGACCTTGCGTCCTGCTCCGAGCAGCGGCTCCACTTTATCCAGCGTTGTTCCGTTGCTCGATTCCAGCTTCGTCTTATCGTCCAGGATGATGACGCGAGGCTGATTGTTAGCATCCTTGACGGTCAGCCAGTGCGTCTTCGCATCGTAATTGACGATGGTGACGGCATCCAGCTGTTCCATTTGACGGCCCGTTACTTCGATCTTCGTGATTTTTTCCTCGCCATTGATGGTCAGCGTCACTTGATCGCCGGATACGGCGTCAGCGAGCAAATCGGACAAAACGGGCTTCGCCACGCCACTCATAATAATTTCCGGCTTCTCTGCCAGAAACTTCGTTTCGAGCTGCGTGCTTCCGCTGCGCTTATACGTGATGGTTTTTCCGTTCTCTTCAACAGAATACAGCATCGCCTGTATCGTGCGGTCGACGCTTTGCGTGACCTCCACCGATTGAAGAATGCTGTTTTTTACCGTGAAATTCACGGCATAACCATTCTTCAGCTCCGCCGGTGACAGAATTTGATTCTGATAGCGAATGACGGTAGCATCGGCCCACGTGTACGTGTCCTCATAACCGGTGCTGTCCTTAAGGGTTACTCTTTTGTTCGCCGTGTCCACGTTTTGGACGACGCCCGCTCCCGTCTTGTTCACCAAGCCGCTCTTCACGCGAATCGACACGATTTTTTTCTGCGGGCTGTAGGTTTCGCGCTCAATGGTAAGTAAGCTGCCTGCAGCAAGCGTCTTCGGATCGATTTGGATACCGTTCTGGTCCAGGAAAACCGTGCTTGGCTCGTAACTCAGCTCTTCAAATGTACTGCCTGTATCAAGCCAAATCACGTTGTTCGGAGACAAACGGGCATAGGTGCGGTCAAACCGCTCCACCTGCTGGGTTGAATCCGTAATTTCCACGTAAGCAGCGGTTCCGTTATTCGCGACGACCACCGCTTGCGTGTATGGATTGATGTCTGAAAACTGCAATCTTTTCTCCGAATCGGACGCAAAATAAGCCGTGGAAGAATCCAGCTTGAATGAGTTCAGCTTGCCGTCGGCATACAGCTCCAGCTTGCCGTTCTCGATCGAAGCGATGGAGCCTTTGTACTGATTCTCGTAATTCGTGGTAATGTACGCTTGAGCCCGGCTGAAGAACGTTGCAAGCTGGGCACGGGTAACCGCCCCTTGCGGATCGAATTTGTTTCCGTTCACGCCTTTGGCAAGGCCCAGCTCAACCGCCACATTAACGTATCCCAAACGATCCGGGGATATCTTGGCGTTGTCCGCAAAGCCTGTCGCTTTATTTTTGGCGGCATTGGCCTCCGCGGTACGTCCAATGGAACGGACAAGCACTTCGGTTATCCATTCCCGGGATGCTTTCTGCGCGCCCCAGATGACTTTCTCGTCCGTGTATCCGGATTCTTTTTGCTTGTCGAGCAGGTTTTGCTGAAAAGCCAGTTCAACATACTTCGTAAAATAATCGTTCACTTTAACATTTGTCGGTAATGTCGCAGCGCCGCTGCTTAATTGATCCTGCATGCTTAAGAACCGGATCGCCATCGTCACAGCTTCCTGCTGCGTTACAGGATCGTTCGGACGAAACTTTCCGTTATTCCCGGTCACGATCCCCTGTGCTGCTAATTGATAAATGTACTTTTCTCCCCAATAACCGGCATTCACGTCGCTGAATACGTTAATGGCCGTTTGGGGTGCATTTGCCGTTGTCGCATTTGCTGCTTCTTCATCTGCCGAGACGATCGAAGCTCCGCCTCCGAATGCTATAAGTCCGGCCATGACGGCGGAGACCACTTTTTTGGAATGAACATGTTTGCTGTGTCTAAGTACCATTTTCTTTCCCCTCTCAATTACTACTGCTTCATCATATACTAATATTCGACAGCAGATCGTGATCTCCTTCAACCATCATTACCGAGTCATTGGATTTTCTAAATCGACATGCCCCATCAACGATTCGGTCTGCTGACCATCGACCAGAATTTGAAGTGATTTTACTTCGTCAAACTGGAAGAACGTTTTCTTGATGGCATCGACGGCAAACGACTCGCCGCCTGCACCCAAGTTGGCTTCGTCAGGGACCGTCACGTCGAGCGTCAGAGCGCCGTTCTCGAATTTCAACGAATTCAGCTCGATTTTCTCCCATAGGGGAACCATGTCGGCCTTATCGCTCTTTCGCAATGCTTGATATGCGGCTTCGTATTTTTCCTGATCTTCCTTATACGAGATCTCTGCCGAGCCTTCAACCAGCTCCATCAAATCCGGGTCCGTATAGTAAGCTTTAATGCTCTCCGTTTTGGATTCCGGCGCTGTCGCTTCATTGCCGCCGTTCCCTGTTGACGTGCCCCCCGAACCGTTCGATGTTCCCCCATTGCTCTGTCCTGTCTGATCATCAGGTGCAGGTGTCACTTGCTCCGGCGTATCGTCCGGTGCTGCTCCGGGTTTCTGTCCGCAACCGGCACCAATCAGCATAACGGCTGCCAAAAGTCCGACTGCCCAAATTTTTCTATTCAAAATAGCCACCTCCTGCAATCACGATCACTGTCGTATCGTTAATCAACCTTCAAATAATTTTTGATGCCTCTGACAATTGCCTCGGCTACCCGATCCTGCGTTGCCGGATCAAACAGCTTGCTCTCATCGGTCTTGTTGCTCAGGAACCCGACTTCCAGCAGGGCGCCAGGCATCTTGGTCTCGCGAATAACATGGAAGTTGCCGTATCTCACTCCGCGGTCTTTTAAACCCATGGCCTTCACGATTTCTTTATGAAGGGCATTCGCCAGCGCTTTGTCAGATTCATTGTAATAATACGTTTCGGTTCCGCTTGCAGTGGATGGGCCGCTATTAGCATGTATCGATATGAAAACATCAGCCTTCAGATCATTCGCAATCTTCGCGCGATCCTTCAGCTCGAGGAAAGTATCGTTACTGCGAGTCAAAACGACTTCGATATTCTTTTCTTTGGCCAACAACTTCTCAACTTTCAGCGCCATCGCGAGGTTGAAATCCTTCTCCCTCTTCTTCGTTACCCCGATCGCTCCCGGATCATGATCTCCATGTCCCGCATCAATGACCACGAGTTTCTTTCCGCCCGTACCGGGTTCCGGCGCAGGGTTAGAGGTCGTGTTGAGATCCACAATGAACAGGCCCGATCCGTTCTCAAGGCCTGATACGGTGTAGTTCTTGGCATAGTTCAGATCAATGACGATCCGCACGGTCATCGGGTTGCTGTTATACAGGGAGTAACGGACGGCTTTGACGTCCGGGTAACCCGACACCGTCATCTGGCCGCTCTTCGTCACGTCATCGAAATCGGCGTTGCTGCTGAACGTCTCGGAGAAATTCGTGTTCGCCATATCAATGACGATGCGGTCCGGACTGCTGAGCTTCGATACCTTTGGCTTCGCATTGCCCGTAACGGCGACCATCAGCCTGTTTTCGCTGAAGCTGAGGCCGTCCACGGTCGACGTAGCGACGCCGGGTTCTTCGCCAGGGTTACTGCCATCGTAAGACGAGGTAAGATAGACTGCTTTCTGCGTGTTATCCCATCTTACTTGAAGGCCCATTTGCTCACTTACAAAGCGAATCGGAACGAGGGTCGTTCCGCCTCGAAGAACAGGCGCCTTCGTCATTAGAACACGCTGGCCGTTTATGTCGGCATACTGACTTCCAATCACCATCGTCACTTTTTGCCAGGCGTCTTCAACCGTTACCGTCTTCGCTGCCTTGTTCCAATTCACGTTAAAACCGAGATTTTCGGAAATGACGCGGATCGGGACCATGACGGTACCGTTGTTGTTCTCCACCTTCACGCCAGATGACAGATTGATTTGTTGACCATCCAGGTAAATCCTTGCGCTGTACGAACTCGCATCCGCCATTTTAGGAAACGCAATCATGATGACAACGAGAAACATTAAAAAACCGAACTTCTTCATCCTTCACCCCTACCATCCTATTATTTTGCCATAGATTGGCGTTTCTGCACTCGGCCTGTCCGACATTACCTGACAACCTATAGACGCTTAGACTCACTGAAAGTTGCGAAATTGTTCCCTATTTACCAAAAAAACACCTATTTCGACAAGCGAAATAGGTGTTTAGTCCTTCATATGAAATTCAGAATTAGTTCCTTTGTTCTATTTTCGAGTCATAGGATGCTCCAGCTCAACATGCCCCATTAAACTCTCAATCTGATTACCGTCTACAAGCAATTCCAAGGACTTCACTTCATCGAACTGGAAGAACGTTTTTTGCAAGGCATCAATCGCAAACATTTCCCCTCCAGCTCCAAGATTCGCCTCTGCCGGCTTGGTGATATCCAGCGTCAATGCTCCGTTGTCGAACTTAAGTGATTTCAGCGTGATTTTATCCGACCATAATGGATTCAATTCGGCATCTCCGCTCTTTTGAAGACCTTCAAAGGCTTTCTTATATTTATCCTCTTCGCCCGAGTACGTGATCTCTTTGCTGGCTTCTTTCAAATCCATGATCTCCGGGTCCGTATAATAGAGTTTAATATTCGCTTTCTTCGCTTGATCCTCCGCAGCGTTCACGTCCTTCGTATCGACTGGCGTACCCGTACTTCCAGCGGATGTTTTCTCCGGCGGCGTGCTTGTTCCTTCGCTCGCGTTCACGGTAGTTGCTTCGGCTTCGCCCTGCTTCTGATCATCCGCCGCCTTGTCATCGCCCGGTTCGTCCTGCGGCGTCTGTACTTGTCCAGCTTCAGTATCCGGGCCCGTCTCGGCGGGGGCCGCAGTCGGCTTCTGTCCGCAGCCGGCACTAAATGCAAGCAGAAGCGCCAGCAATCCGGTCATCCAATATTTTTTGTTCATGGCTTGTGTCCCCCTCTAAGTTACATCAAATCTTGTACACATTATTGTACTTTAAGATATTCTTTAATACCCTCTACAATACCTTGTGCAACACGATTTTGGAAATCGTCTTTAAACAACTGGGCTTCGTCACCCTTGTTGCTCAAAAAGCCAATCTCGAGCAGGACAGCCGGCATCGTCGTTTCCCTCGTAACATGAAGGCTACCGTATTTAACTCCACGATCTTTGAGACCTGTCGCTTTTGCAAGATGTTTATGGATCACATCCGCCAATGACTTGCTGGAATCTCTCGTATAATACGTTTCCGTACCGCTGGGACTGCTGGACGCGTTGCTGTTTCCATGAATAGACACGAAAATATCTGCTTTTAAATTATTTGCGATTTTCACGCGATCGCTGAGCTCAAGATGTGAATCGTCGCTGCGAGTCATCACTACATTGATATTCTTTTCTTTTTTGAGCAGTGCTTCAACCTTAAGGGAAATATCCAAATTAAATGATTTCTCCGTTTTTCCCGTAAGGCTGATCGACCCCGGCTTGATACCACCGTGACCGGGATCAATGACAACCGTTTTCTTGCCATTCCCGGTAACCGGCGGCACCGGCGGTACGAGAATTTCGCCCTCTGCGTTCAGATCAACGATGATGATGCCCGATTCCTGGGTCACCGCAAAATTCTTAGGTCCAGTCAAATCCAATACGATACGCACGGTTGGCGGGTTGTCGCTGAACACGGCATATCGAATATTCGTAACGTCGGAATAATCCGCAGCTTCCATACTGCCGCCGTTCTGCGCGTTCACGGCATGTCCGCTTAGGAATGAAGCAGAGTAGACGGTGTCCGGAAGATCGATAACAATCCGGTCAGGCCCCGTCATGCTGAACACTTTCGGCGTCACAGCGCCTTCCGTTGCAATCATGAGACGGTTATCGCTAAAGCTGAGCCCCGTCAATGAACCCTTATTTCCAGATTCCGCAGGCGGAGGCGTCTGACTGCCCGGATTGGTTCCTTCACCTGGATCAATCTCGGCTCCGGTTGTAGGCAGCGCGGCGCTTGAAAGGTACACCGCCTTCGATTGGTTGTCCCATTTCACGTCAAGCCCCATCTGCTCGCTTACAAAACGGAGGGGCACAAGCGTGGTAGGCCCATTCAAGACAGGCGCCAAATTCAGATCGACCTGGGCCCCGTTCAGCTCGGCCTGCTGGCTGCCGACCACCATGCGGACCGTCTTCTCGCTGTTTTCAACCGTTACGGTTTGGCTGGCCTTCTCCCAGCCCACCTTGAAACCGAGATTCTCGGATACCACGCGTATCGGAATCATCACATTGCCCTTCATGTTGGCGACCTGGACGCCCGAAGACAAATTCAATGGTTCCCCGTCAAGAAATATGGTCGCACTTGAAGAACTGGCCTCGCCGCTCTTCGGAAACGCCAGCAAGAAGACTATCAACACCATTACAAACCCTAACTTCTTCATGAATCCACCTCGATCATCCCATGATTGAATTTGAAAAGCAAATCTAGCAAAAAAACTTAAACTATGTAAATCAGTATTCCCGTATGCATGCTTCCGGACAAATACTGACATCAAACGTAGATCTATCTTGGCTGCTTCTGCATATTAATTCCATAATACCAAAAAAAACTTCCATTTCCTACACAGGAAATGGAAGTTTAATAGTCTTGTAAACTTTTGAAGCCTGATTGCGAAATTAGGCGAACAAGCGCTCCCCATGTTTTTTCTCGTAAGCATCGATTGCACTTTCATGCTGCAGCGTCAAACCGATATCGTCCAATCCTTGAAGCAGGAATTGACGGCGGTGCTCGTCGAGGTCAAAGTCGATGTGCAATCCCTGATCATCGGTAATCGTTTTGTTCTCCAGATCCACGTTCAGTTTATAGCCTTCGTTCGATTCCGTCCGCTGGAACAGCTCTTCGACCTGCTCCTCCGACAATTTGATCGGCAGAATTCCGTTCTTGAAGCAGTTGTTGTAGAAAATATCAGCAAACGATGGAGCGATGACCACGCGGAACCCGTAGTCGAGAATCGCCCAAGGCGCATGCTCGCGGGAAGATCCGCAGCCAAAGTTGGCACGCGAGATCAGGATGGTCGAACCCTGGTAGCGGGGCTGGTTCAGCGAGAAGCTGTCGATGTTGCCTCCCTCTTCATCAAACCGCCACTCGTAAAACAGAAACTGTCCAAATCCCGTGCGTTCAATCCGTTTCAAAAACTGTTTAGGAATAATTGCGTCCGTATCTACATTCACCCGGTCGACAGGTGCGACAATACCGTTTAATTTCGTAAATGCTTGCATAAACTTCTCCTCCGTCCTTCTTAGCTCACAACTTCTTCGGCTGCAAAGTTCCAATCACGTACATCCACGAAGCGTCCTTTAACCGCAGCTGCCGCTGCCATTGCCGGCGATACGAGATGCGTTCTGCCCCCGCGGCCCTGGCGACCTTCGAAGTTCCGGTTGGATGTGGAAGCGCAGCGCTGTCCAGGCTTCAGTACATCCGGATTCATCGCAAGGCACATACTGCAGCCTGCTTCGCGCCATTCGAAACCTGCCTCGACGAAAATTTTGTCGAGCCCTTCTTTTTCGGCCTGAATCTTCACTCGGCCCGATCCCGGAACGACGATGGCGGTCACATTGCTGGACACTTTATGTCCCTTCGCTACAGCTGCTGCTGCCCGCAAATCCTCGATGCGTCCATTCGTGCAAGAACCGATGAAGACATAGTCGATCGGAATCTCGGACATCGGAGTCCCTGGCACAAGCGCCATGTATTCCAGCGCCTTCTCCGCTGCCTTGCGCTCGTTCTCGGTCTTGAAGTCTGCAGGGTTAGGAACCGTCGAGGAAATGTCGGTACCCATTCCCGGGCTCGTTCCCCAGGTTACTTGAGGGATCAGCGTTTCCACGTCGAATTCAACCACCACGTCGAACTCGGCGCCTTCGTCTGTCACAAGCTCTTTCCAAGCTGCTACAGCGGCATCAAAAGCTTCGCCCTGCGGAACATATTGACGTCCGCGCAAATATTCAAACGTCGTTTCATCCGGAGCGATCATGCCCGCTCTGGCTCCGCCTTCAATGGACATGTTGCACACCGTCATACGCTCTTCCATCGACAACTCGCGGATGGCTTCGCCCGTATATTCGATGACATAGCCTGTTGCAAAATCGGTTCCGTACTTCGCAATGACGCCAAGGATCATGTCCTTCGCCGTTACGCCCGGATTGCGGCGGCCAACAAAACGAACTTCCATGGTTTTCGCTTTAGCCTGCTGCAAACATTGGGTTGCCAGGACGTGCTCAACCTCGCTCGTACCGATACCGAACGCCAGCGCACCGAATGCGCCGTGAGTGGATGTGTGGCTGTCGCCGCACACAATCGTTTTGCCGGGATGCGTCAAGCCAAGTTCAGGGCCCATAACGTGCACTACGCCTTGGTCAATCGTGTCCAGATCATACAGGGTAACGCCAAAATCCTGACAGTTCTTGGTCAGGGTGTCGATTTGCTGCTTCGAAATCGGATCCGTGATGTTAAAACGGTCTTTCGTTGGTACGTTGTGATCCATCGTGGCGAAGGTAAGTTCCGGGCGGCGCACTTTGCGGCCGCTGAGACGCAGACCTTCGAATGCCTGAGGGGAAGTCACCTCGTGGACCAAATGCAGGTCGATATACAAAATACCCGGCTTGCCTTCTTCCTGATGAATCACGTGGTTATCCCAAATTTTTTCGAACATTGTCTTCTTACTCATCATAATCACCCCATTGTTCTTTACGTCCATGAGAAGATAATTGCTTGAGTCCCTTATCCCTATTGGGAAGGCCTGCAACGCATCATCTTTACGTTGATAGTAATATATCATTTCCTTCTTCATTGTTCCAAGATATAATATCTATAGATGTAATAGGATTCAGCTATAACGGAGTGATGCTTACATGGAATTGAGACAACTGCAATATACGCTGCAAATCGCGGCGGACAAAAACTTTTCGCGCGCCGCGGAGAAGCTTCATATCGCCCAGCCTTCCCTGAGCCAGCAGCTCTCCAAGCTGGAGAAAGAGCTCGGGGTGCTGCTGTTCCAGCGCAATACGAGCAACGTCGAGCTTACCCATGCCGGTGCCAGCTTTGTCGAGCATGCGCAGAAGATCATGGACGCCGTCGAGCAGCTGAAACAGGAGATGTCGGACATCTCCCAGCTACGCAAGGGGAAAGTCGTCGTCGGCAGCATGCCGATAACCGGCTCTCATCTGCTGCCCCGAGTTTTGCCTGCTTTCAAAAAAGGATATCCGGATATCGAAATCACCCTTTTGGAGGACTCCTCCATGAATCTGGAGAAGCTGACGGCCAGCGGCAAGGCGGATCTCAGCCTGCTTGCGCTGCCCCTGGCGGAGCCGTCCCTGTCCTGGATTCCGATCGGCGAGGAAATGATCGATTTGGCGGTTCCTCCCCAGCACCCGCTTGCGCTGCGGGCGGCCTCCGATCCCGTACGCCCCATTACGATCGACGAAATCCGGAACGAAGCGTTTGTCGTGCTCAAGAAGGGTCAGGGCTTCCGGAAGCTAACCTTCGATATATGCCGGGAGGCCGGCTTCGAGCCGAACGTTGTATTCGAGAGCAGCAACATCGAGACCCTCCAGTCTCTGGTCGCTACCGGGATGGGGATCACGCTGGTTCCCCGGTTCATTGCCCGTGCGAAACGCAGCGAGTTTATTCCGGTATATCTGCCGCTCGCGGATCCGGTGCCGAGCCGCACGCTGGTCGTCGCTTACCGAAACGGCCGGTATTTGTCCAAAGCGGCGGATGCGTTCATCGACACGTTCAAGCAGGTCATGGACAAGCTTGTGGTAGAAGGCGTTCAAGATAAATAATCGCAAATGGATGCAGTTTAAAACGAATAATAAGCAAAGAGGCACAGCCATCGTCAAACGACAAACGGCTGTGCCTCTTCTTCTTTTTTACCTGAAAGCCAAAAGATTACCCATGATCATCATAAACCGAACCCTATTTTCGCAAATTATGCTGGTCGATCATTCGGTTCTGTTCGTCCGCGGTACGGGACTGATCCTGAATCGATTCGTTTTTCCCGTTCCCGCCTCCGGCTACGCTCTCAACAAAATTGCGGAACTGCTCTTTCTGTTCTTGTTCCTGTTCATTGTTTCGGCTGTCGAATTGGTTGTTCTCTGCCATGATTCAAAGCCTCCTCTCAGACGGATTACCCATAGTATACCCGCCGCTGCCCAGATGAAACTTCATATTTGGAGGTTTGGATCTTACATGTTCTATTGGAAATACAAATGAGGCCGACGGTCCTCAAAAACCGGTATGCGTCCTCTCACTTCATCCGTGAGCTTGCAATCCAGCATGCCTGTCACGATCGTTTCCCGCTCATCCCCTTCGGCGATGATCTCGCCCCATGGGTCAATGATCAAGGAATGACCGAAAAAGTCCGTTTCGCCGCTGGTTCCTACGCGATTGCAGGCAACGACATACATTTGGTTCTCGATCGCCCTGGCGATGAGCAGCGTTCTCCAATGATGCAGCCTCGGATGGGGCCATTCCGCAGGCACGAACAGCACTTGAGCGCCGCCGAGCGCGAGGGTGCGGGACAATTCCGGGAACCGGATATCGTAACAGATCGACGCGCCCGCCTTCATTTCTTCCAGATCAAAGGTTACGGTATGCTGTCCGGCTTGCAGGAACTTCTCTTCGTCCATCAGGCGGAACAAATGGATTTTGGAATATTTGGCGATCTGCTCCCCGTTCCGGTTAAATACGTACATGCTGTTATAAATCCGGTCTTCGATCCGTTCGGCTACGGAACCGCCGACGACTTGGATGCGGTGCTTTCGAGCAAACTCGCTCAGCATCGAAGAGGTTTCTTGCCCCATAGGGTCGGCGAGCTCTTGGATCCGGTCCAGCGCATATCCGGTGTTCCACATCTCCGGCAGCACGATCACGTCCGGCTTATGGTTCGCCGCTGCCGCCTTCTCCATCATGCCGAGCATGTTATCCATGTTGGCCTGGACGTTGCCTATTTCAATGTCAGCTTGAATAAGTGCGATATGAAGCTGAGCCTTTGTTTCTCCAGTCATCTTGCAGCCTCCCGTTGTTTGAGTTGAATCCAAGGGCGGCCTCCATGCGATCATGAAACGCATGGGCCGGCTCTTCTTCCAGGGTTCAACCTTCTCTTATATGTCATCATCATAGCCTCTCCAGCGCCGCTGCTGCAACACCCTAGCCCCATTTCCCTCTATACACCCCTGATAAATCGTGTTAAATTAATCCTAATTGTTTTCCATTATAGACATATTTAGAGTGTAATCAGATAACGGAGTGATGAACCTGCATGAACAAAAAGCCAGACGTTTTCCACATAGAGCCGGCCGAGATCATGGCCCAGCTGCCTACGCAATTTTTCGCGACCCTGGTCTCCAAGGTAAACCGCCAAGTGTCTCAAGGGCATGATGTAATCAATCTCGGGCAGGGAAATCCCGATCAGCCCACGCCGCCTCATATCGTATCGAGCCTGAAGGAGGCGGCCGACAATCCGCAGTTTCACAAATATTCGCCTTTTACCGGCTTTTCCTTTCTGAAGGAAGCCATCGCGCATCGATACAAGGAGGACTATAACGTCGATCTGGATCCGGAAACGGAAGTCGCCATTCTGTTCGGGGGAAAAACCGGGCTGGTGCAGCTGCCGCAAATCCTCCTGAATCCCGGGGATGTCTGTCTTGTCCCGGACCCGGGTTACCCGGATTACTGGTCAGGCGTTGCTCTCGCCCGCGCGCAAATGAAGTTCATGCCTTTAACCGCAGATAACCGCTTCCTTCCCGACTATGGCGCTATATCGCCTGCAGACCGGGAAAAAGCGAAGCTGATGTTCCTGAATTACCCGAACAACCCCACATCCGCCGTCGCTCCTTTATCCTTCTACGAGGATACGGTGGCATTCGCCGCCGAACACGGGATCGTGGTAGCCAGTGACTTTGCATATGGGGCGATCGGTTTTGACGGAGACCGTCCGGTCAGCTTCCTGCAAGCGGAAGGCGCCAAGGAGGTGGGCGTGGAATTCTACACCCTCTCCAAAACCTACAATATGGCAGGATGGCGCGTCGGCTTCGCCCTGGGGAACCGAAACATCATCTCGCTGATCAATATGCTGCAGGACCATATCTATGTCAGTCTGTTCGGCGGCATCCAAGCGGCTGCTGCTGCGGCTCTCACCTCGTCGCAGGACTGCGTCGACCAACTGGTGTCGCGCTACCAGTCGAGAAGGGATGCCTTCTTCGGCGCCCTGTCCGAAATCGGGTGGCAGGCCCCGAAACCGGCCGGCTCCTTCTTTAGCTGGCTGCCCGTGCCGAAGGGATACACCTCGGTATCTTTTGCCGACTTGCTGCTGGAGGAGGCCAAGGTGGCCGTCGCGCCTGGCGTAGGCTTTGGGGATCACGGCGAGGGGTATGTCCGCGTCGGCCTGTTAAGCAGCGAGGAACGAATGCGGGAAGCCGCCTACCGGATCGGCAAGCTGAACCTGTTCGGCTAACCTAATTCCTTTTGAAAAATCAAAAACGATGTGCTATTCTTGCAATAACAATCGAATGCAGTTTCCCAAACGCAAAGACGGGACCAGTACGAAAGCATGCGGCACGATGATCAGAGAGCAAATTCCATGGGCTGAAAGAATTTGCCGTGACCCCTTTCCGAATCCTACCCCCGAGCGGCCTGGCTTGCCAGGACAGCGCCTTCTGTTACAGGGCCAAAGCCGGATGGGCTGCGCTCATCAATAAAGGTGGTACCGCGGAAGTCCAACTTTCGTCCTTTCTCATACAGGACGAAAGTTTTTTTATTTTCAGGGAAATGGATTCGTAACAGCCATTCCTACCATCATAAATACAAGGAAGTGATCACGATGCTCTCGCGCATCGTCGTAAAGATTGGAAGCAGCTCCCTAACGACAGACGAAGGCGGACTTAATCTGGATTCGGTCGCGTTTTTTGCCGGGGAACTTGCCGGGCTCCGCGAGGCCGGCCATGAAGTTCTCCTCGTGACCTCCGGAGCCGTCGCAGCAGGGTTTAGGGAGATCGGGTACGAGACGAGGCCCAAGCTGCTCCATGAGAAGCAAGCATCCGCTGCATTGGGCCAAGCGCTGCTCATGCGGGCTTACCAGAATGCGCTGGCCTCCCATCAACTGAAAGCGGCCCAGATTCTGTTGACGAGAATGGACTTTGCGAACCGCAAACGCATGAACAACGCCAGCATGACGATTACGGAGCTTTTGAAGCAAGGCGTCATCCCTATCATTAACGAGAACGACACGGTTTCGATTGACGAGCTGAAATTCGGCGATAACGATACGTTATCCGCACTAGTCGCCAACCTGGTCCGCGCTCAGCAATTAATCATCCTGACCGATACGGACGGCTTATACACGGCCGATCCGCGCAAGTCGCCGGATGCCATAAAATACGAGGAAATTCATGACATTACCGATGAAATTTACAGCATGGCTGGGGGGGCCGGCTCCAGCGTCGGAACCGGCGGCATGCGCTCGAAGATCGATGCCGCCAAAATCGCCACCCGCGGCGGCGTTCCCGTATTCATCGGCAAAGCCAACGAGCCCGGCGATCTGGTGAAAGCATTGGGGCACAGCGGCAAAGGTACGTATTTTGCCACTCACCTGTCGGCCCTGCCTGTGAAAAAGCAATGGCTCGGCTTTATGTCCTCGCCGCTGGGTCGGATCGTAGTCGATCCCGGTGCCGAGAAGGCGCTGATCCACGGGGGGCACAGCCTCCTTCCCGTTGGCGTTAAACGGATCGAAGGCAGTTTCCATGCAGGCGATGTGGTGGAAGTCGTCAATATGGACAACGTAAGGCTCGGCAGAGGCATCGTCAATTACGACGAGGACCAGCTGCAGGCCGTGCTCGGATTGCCAAGCAGCCAAGTCATCGGTATTATCGGCGAAATCCATCGGCTCGAGGTTATTCACCGCGATGAATGGATTACGTTAAAATAGTCCGTATCGCATTCCGAAGTTAAATCTTTTTATCACCTATACGAAGGAGGAATCATTATGAGTGAGGTACGCAATAAAGCTCAGCTCGCCAAGCAGGCTGCATTTCGTCTTGGCAGACTGAGCACGGAGGAGAAAAACCAGGCGCTGCTGATCATGGCCGACGCCCTGATCCAGCGGACGGCAGATATCATGGAAGCCAACGCAGAGGATCTTCGGCGCGGGAAGGAACTTGGCACCTCTGCTTCCCTGCTGGATCGGCTGGCACTGAACGAAGCCAGAATCGAGGGCATTGCCGAAGGGTTGCGCCAAATCGTGGAGCTGCCGGACCCGATCGGCGACACCTTGGAAACGATCGATCGTCCGAACGGACTGAACATCGTGAAGAAACGCGTTCCCCTTGGCGTGATCGGCATCATATATGAAGCACGTCCCAATGTGACGGTCGATGCCGCCGGGCTGTGCTTGAAGACGGGCAATGCGGTCGTCCTGCGGGGCGGATCATCCGCCCTCTCCTCCAACCGCAAAATCATCGAAGTGCTTCACGAAGCTATGGAACGCACTGCGCTGCCTAAAGAAGCGCTTCAGCTTATCGAGGACCCGAACCGCTCCTCCGTGGATGAAATGCTGAAACTGAACGGACTGCTGGATGTCATCATCCCGCGCGGCGGCAGCTCCCTGATCCAGAACGTCGTGATGAACGCGACCGTGCCGGTCATCGAAACCGGGGCGGGCATATGCCATACGTACCTGGACGCATCGGCACGGCCGGACATGGCCGCCGCCATCAGCATCAATGCCAAGGTGCAGCGTCCTTCGGTCTGCAATTCCATGGAAACCCTGCTCGTCCATGCGGAGTATGCCAAATCGCACCTGACTTCGCTGGCCGAAGTTTTCCGTGAGCGTAACGTCGAGCTGCGCGGATGCGAGCGAACCCTGGAATATATTCCTTGGGCTGCCGTCGCAACATCCGAGGATTACGCGACAGAGTATAACGACTATATTTTGAACATTAAAGTCGTGGACCGCTTGGATGAAGCCATCGAGCACATTTCGGTATATGGCACGAAGCATTCCGAATGCATCGTAACGGAGAACGAGGATCATGCGGAGCGTTTCCTGCAGGAAGTAGACGCAGCGGCTGTCTATCATAACGCTTCGACCCGCTTCACCGACGGCTTTGAATTCGGCTTCGGCGCCGAAATCGGGATCAGCACCCAGAAGCTGCATGCCCGGGGACCTATGGGGTTACCCGCGCTTACTTCCTCCAAATATGTTATTATCGGTAGTGGTCAAATACGCGAATAAATCATTCATCCCAAGCCATTAAGGAGGAACAAAACGATGTGCCAATCCCCGCAGAACCGACCTTTAATAGATAAAGCAATCACCTTCTACGGCGCAGGCTCGATGGCCGAAGCGATCGTACGAGGATTAGTGAGCCGTTCTGTCGTGCTTCCCGAGAATATTACGATGCTGAACCGTAGCAACGCCCAGCGCCTTCTGGAACTGAGCGAACGCTACGGCGTCCAGATCAACAACGACGAGGCCGCCAAAATCGAAATTTTGAAAACCTCGCCGGTGATCGTGCTGGCCATGAAACCGAAGGATGCCGCCAAAGCGCTGAAAGAACTGGGACCCAAGCTCTCCAGCGACCAATTGATCATCTCCGTGATCGCCGGACTTTCGATTTATACGACGCAGACGCTGCTAGGAAACCAGCAGCCCATTGCTAGAACGATGCCGAATACATCCGCTTCGATCGGGCTTGGTTCCACGGGCATTGCGTTCTCGAAGGAAATCAGCGAAGAACAGCGTCATCTCGTGCTGACTTTGTTCGAGGCAGTTGGCCACGTGACGGTCATCGAAGAAGAGAAGATGGACATCCTGACCGGGATATCCGGCAGCGGCCCGGCTTACTTCTATTACATGATGGAAGCCATGACCGCAGCGGGAATCCGCGGCGGCCTGACGCCGGAGCAAAGCCGCGAGCTGACGCTTCAAACCATTTTGGGTGCCGCCCGCATGGTCCAGCAGACCGGGGAACAGCCGTCGTCGCTGCGCGCGAAGATTACATCGCCGAACGGATCGACGCAAGCTGCCCTGGAAACGCTCGACAAAGGCGATTTCTTCGAAACGGTCATTGCCGCCGTAAACCGCTGCGCTGAGCGCTCCAAAGAAATGGGCGCCATGCTGAAGGAGCAGATCTCATGAGCCGCTGTATTGCAACGTACCGAATTTATGACGACCAGGCGGATTTCCGTAAGAAAGCGACCTCCATTGCCGTTGGCATGACGGTTGGCAGCTGGACCGAGCTGCCGCAGGCCAAACGCGAAGCCATGCAGAAACATCTTGGCGAGGTCGTTGACATTCAGGTTCACGAGGGCTGGGAGCCGGGCAGCCGTTATGCGGATGTCAGCATCGCTTACCCGGACATCAATTTTAGCCGGGATATTCCTGCCCTGCTGGTGACCGTGTTCGGCAAAATCTCCATGGACGGGCGCATCAAGCTGACGTCCCTGGATCTGTCTCCCGACTTCCTGAGTGCATTTCCCGGACCGAAGCATGGCATCGACGGCATCCGAAGCCCTCTCGGCGTCCATGACCGTCCGCTGCTCATGAGCATCTTCAAATCGGTGATCGGACTGAATGCGGACGAGCTTAGAGCCCAATTTATCCGCCAGGCGCTCGGCGGCGTGGATCTGATCAAGGATGACGAAATCCTGTTCGAGAACGACCTCACCCCGATTGAAAGACGGGTCAGCATGTGCATTCAAGCCGCTGCGGACATCGAACAGCAGACGGGCAAAAAACTGCTGTACGCGGCCAATTTGACCGGCCGTACATCGCAGCTGCGCGAGCAAGCATTGCGCGCGATCGATGCAGGCGCCAATGCCCTGCTCTTCAATGTGCTGTCCTACGGGTATGACGTCCTGCACGAGCTGAGCAGCGATTCGGAGATTACGGTACCCATCGCGGCTCACCCAGCGCTTGCCGGCGCCATCTATCCTTCTCCGCACTATGGGATTGCGGCACCTGTGCTGCTCGGCCAGCTGATGCGGATCGCCGGAGCCGATCTGGTGCTCTTCCCTTCTCCTTACGGCTCCGTTACGATGCCGAGGGAAGAGAATCTCGCCATTCGCGACGAGCTGCATAGCGCTAAGCTTGGCGTGAAGCGAAGCATGCCGGTACCGTCCGCGGGAATTCATCCGGGACTCGTTCCGCGTATCATCCGGGATTTCGGTACCGATGTGGTCGTTAACGCAGGCGGCGGAATCCACGGTCATCCGATGGGAACCGAAGCGGGCGGCAAAGCCTTTGTACAGGCGATTGAGGCAACGATGAAATCCGTGCCGCTTGCCCACTATGCCGAAGAGCACGAAGAACTGAAAGCCGCGCTGGACATCTGGGGAGGAGAAGCATGACATCAGGAGCAAAACAGCCGATTATTTTTTGCGATTTCGACGGAACTATCACGAACAACGATAACATCGTTGCCATCATGAAACACTTCAAACCGGAAGGCTTCGAGCCGATCATGCAGGATACGGTTGACCGCACCATTTCAATTCGGGAAGGCGTTGGCCGCATGTTCGCGCTCTTCCCTTCCTCCATGAGAGAAGAAATTACCGAGTATGTGCTGAGCCATGCCGGGATACGGGAAGGCTTCGCAGCGTTCCTTGACTATTTGAAATCCGAGCAGATCGAGTTCTATGTCACAAGCGGCGGCATCGATTTCTTTGTCGATCCTCTGCTGAAGCCCTTTGGCATTCCGGCGGACCATATCTTCTGCAACGGTGCCGATTTCGAAGGGGATCGCATTGAGATTACCTGGCCGCATCCTTGCAAGGAATCCTGCCATAACGACTGCGGCATGTGCAAGGTTACGGTGATGGACCGTTTTCCAGCCGACCGATATTACCGGATTCTCATCGGTGACAGCCTTACCGATTTTGAAGGCGCCAAGCAGGCCGACCTGGTCTATTCCCGCTCCACGCTCACCGAGCAGTGCAAGAAGCTTGGCGTGTTTCATGTACCATTCGAGACATTTACCGATATTCAGAACGACATGAAAGACAAGTTTACGCAGGAGGTGCTGTAAGTGGCATTTTCAGATATCCAGCTCGAACAGAAGCAGGCTGCGCTGCAGGAACTTAGAGGAATCAAGGAACTGTTTGCATCCAGAAACTGGTTCCCGGGTACCAGCGGCAATCTTTCCGTCCGTGTTGGCGAATTCCATCCGGAGCAGTTTTATTTTGCCGTCACGGCCAGCGGAAAAGACAAATCCGTACATACGCCGGAGGATTATCTCTTTGTGGACCAGAACGGTGTCCCTTGCGAAGCAACCGGCTTAAAGCCCAGCGCGGAAACTTTAATCCACTGTGAAATCTACCGGAAAACCGGCTGCGGCGCCATTTTCCATGTGCACACCATCGACAACAACCTGATCAGCGATTGGTATGGTGAACAAGGTTACGTGCCTGCCCAAGGAATCGAGCTGATCAAAGCCTTTAACATTTGGGAAGAGGACGCGGCGATCCGCATTCCGATCCTGCCGAACTATGCGGACATTCCGCGGATTGCAGAGCTCGTTCCCGGCGCGCTCGATCCGGCGGTACCCGGCATTTTGCTGCGTAACCACGGCATCTATGCCTGGGGCAAAAATGCGTTCGAAGCCAAAAAACATCTGGAGGCCTTTGAGTTTATATTCGAATATTCCTACCGCCGTTTGCTTCTGAATGCAGCAGGTTCCAAGTAATTTTAGCCTTGCGGGGATTGAGCTTAATCAGCCGGATATCCCGCGCGACAGGTCCTGGCACCCTGAAATCCGAACGCTTCGGTTCGGGGTGCATCCGGCTTATCCTTCCAGAGGAGTGTGTAGGGTGCTTGAAAGCTTAGCCATCGGCGTCGTGTTTATTTTGTACGGGTTGGTCCTCTTTTTGATTCCGCCTAAAAGCTCCACAAGTTTTTATGCTTACAAAACGACGTCTTCACTCAAAAATGAACGGAATTTTAAAGTTGCCAACGCCTACGTCAGCTTGCTGCTGATGATTTTCGGAGTCATCCTGCTGTTGATCGCCAGGCTTACCGGCCATTTCATGACGACCGTGATTTCAACCGTCATCGTTTTTATCCTGATTTATATTCTCGTTGAACGAAAGCTAAAAAACCTGTAAAACGATCACAATCGTTTTACAGGTTTTTTCTTTGGAACGCTAAACGCTAGGTGAATCATAGCCGATTCTGATCCTGCTCCGATAAAGAGATCGAAGGCGACGGTACCGGATCCGGCGAGGAGTAGGCATTGACGACAAACAAACAGGTCCCAACAAACAGAGCAATATACAACAAATAATACAGATTCTTGGCCACAATATCTCCCCCCATGTCTCGTTCATCAATACTGGTTGATTTGCGCACGCTTGATCATCGGTTGGAATCTTTCAGGTGATGATCAGACATTTCAATCGTTGTCGGAATCATAAAATGGACGATTTCCACTCCGTGAATCCTTCTTCGAGCCTGTCATCAGCTTGATTCCTCCTCCGATGAGAAGCACCGCTACGATCACGGTTTTCATGTAGGTTCGAATCCGGTAATCCAGGTGCAAATCCGGAAACAGCGTTTCAACATAAGGCATCACTACGCTCGTAAATACGAAATAGATGCCAAGAATGAGCAGGCCAAGCCCGAGCCAGCGCTGCTGATTTCCAAGGCCCGAGATGATCGGCCGATCCCGGAGCGGCTCCCGGCCATAGCGGCTGACTTGCTGCAAACCATCGAAAAAGGCATAAAACCAGATCAACGGGATCAAAAACAGGAATACCGAGAGCTTAAGCACATCCAGTACATAGATGCTGCCAAGAAATAGAACCATGAGTTGCAGTCCGCGTTTTTGCAAACCCAAATACATTTGACCCGCTCCGGGAAACGCCGATAGCAAGGTGGCAAACACTTTGCTGCGGCGCCCGCTCTCCCGGCCGCTCTCCAGCTCATCAAACAGCGTGCGGTCTATGAGCAGGTCCCCGGCTTGCTTGCGGTGAACCAGCTGTACCACGTCAAACATGCAATAAAGCCATATGATCGGCAGCATGCCCAAAAACAGCAGGAACACCGATTCATGAGTCAACCCCGTCAGGAACACCAGAATCGTTCCAAGTCCGAAAAAGGCGATCAGGAATGACAGCCCGCGCTGCATCAAGCCCAGTTGAAAATGGCCAAGGCCGGGAATGAAGGACAGCAGGATGGTATAAAAGCGCTCGGACTCATCGCTCTTGTCCTGGCGAATCTCCATCGGCCGCCCGAATTCATCATGAATAATCGTGACGGGGGTATAACGGATCAACGCAATGAGCAGATCGAGCATGCTGATCCCCCAGATCATTAAAGCACCGAGAAGTCCCAGCGCAAATACTGCGTCGGAAGCCGACATGATTCCAAGCAATATCCCGCCGAACAGGCTTCCGAAGAACAGCAGCGGATATAACAGCGCCCGTCCCTTCCTCCCCCAGTAATAATGGCCGAGACCCGGAAGGATATTGAGTATAAAGGCAAAACCTTTACTTCGTTGCGGTTGCACTAAGCATCTTCCTTTCATTTTTCTTATCTGGTTAATAGCCGGTCCAGCCAGCCCGTTGTTTTTTCCACCCATTGCTCACTATAGGAAGGCGTATCGGATAAAGGGACCTGACCGCTAATCTCACTGGGAAGCAGCCGGTCGAATGCCCCGGTGAAGAGGAACAGCATCGTAATGGACGCCGCTATGGCATAATGGACGATGGCGCGTTCGTACCAGCGCTTGGGCCGTTCCTGAATCCGCAGCGGTGCTTTCGGGGTGTATGGCTTAATCTGTTCATGTTCCACCACCTGCTCGGCAAATGCTTCCGGATCTGCCATACCGGGAAGTTCGGCATCAAGCTCCGACAGAACCTGCATATAGATCTCCAGCACGACGTCATCCGTTAGCATGAGCTCTTCATATGAAGTTCGTTCTTCGGGCGAGCCTTCCCCTCTAACATAACGTTCGGTCAGCAGCTTGAGCTCGTGATCCTTGGCGTTCATTTCCACTCCTCCTCCTTCCACGATTTCCGAATCCATTGTCTGGCCCGGTATAATTTCGATTCAACCGTCTTGACCGTGACATTCAGCTCGGCTGCGATTTGTTCGTAGTTTTTCTCTTCCAAATAAAAAGCCGTAATAATGGCGCGGTGATTGTCCGGCAATGCTTCAATTTTCTCTCGAAGTTCCTCTCTTCTCTCCTTATGTATGAGCAGAGAAACCACATCCTCGTCCCGGGAAGGGAGTTTATCCAGCACTTCTTCATGTTCGCCGGGCAGCTGCTCCGGCGGTTTACGGGAAAGCTTCCTCTTCATGTCAATCGCTTTGTTCAAGGCGATGCGAGTAATCCAGGTCTTAAAACCTTCAGATCTGTACTGGGGGAGAGCTTTGTATACTTGTATGAACACTTCCTGCGACGCATCCTCCGCTTCCTTGGCATCCCGCAGGACCGAATATGCCGTATGGAACACGTGCTGGCTGTATTGGTTCACCAGTTCCCGAAAGGCTTCTTGCTCACCTTGCAGGATGCGCGCAATTAACGTTTCTGCATCAATAACTCTCCCCTCCTTCCCAAATACATAGACGTCAGCTTTATGAGCTGCCCCTGCACTTTTTTCAAAAAAAATATGGATGAATCTAAAAACAAGACCAACACAGCTTGTCCCCTAGTTTACCCGTACCGGCCAAAACAAAAAAGAACGTCTATCGACGCCCTTAGGAAGGTTACAGAATCATACCGCTAAGGACGAATAGAACGTTCATCGCAAAATGCATGACCATGACGGGAGCCAATCCTTTCGAACGAATAGCTACGCCTCCCATCATGATACCAAAGATGGAAAACAACAGGCAAACGGGCCATGAAAAACCGAGGTGGTAATGGTATAAACCAAAGGTAACTCCGGCGATGACAAGCCCTTTCAGTTCCCCAAACCCACTTACAAAATGACTAAGTATGTATCCCCGCCATAACAGTTCCTCAAGGACGGCATTGATCAGCGCAAAAGAAAGGGCATAACCGGCAAGAGCCAGGAGTTCAGGCTGTCCCCAGTCCATAAAAAATGAAAATACGGCACAAACCATAACCAGGAATATCAGCATAAACCGCCAGATCGGGTCCTTGAGCGGGCCCTTGAAAATCCATGGAAAATAAATCGTTGACCTCCAGGTGCCTTTGGCAAGATAAAGCGGTTTTTTCTTCGTTAACATGGCCGCGAGCGCAAAGGGTAATACAAATAATATCAGGCTTAACCTCGATAGGATGATCGCCCAGGCATCGTGGCCCGCTAATCCATTTTTGATGATTTCACCAGAAGAATGATAGAGCAAATAACCTATCACTATGATAAGCGCCACGATGGCCGTGTCATTTATCTGAATCGATATCTTGCGTACTCTTATAAACTTGAACAAAGTATATATTAACAGGATCAGTCCGATTCCCCACGCCACGGATAGAAGGAATGATGTCCATTGAACCCATACGATGGTGGCGATCATGATGATCAAGCAGGTGATATGTTCACCTGAGCGGTGCGTAACTTGCAAGCTTTTCTCTCCCGTTCTGTAACGCTTATGATGATATCATGATACCCTTCTATCATGGCCGGATCAACTAGAGATTGGTGCTTCGTCTATTTCTATGGGCTCCACCACATTCAGCAGAAACGCGCTCCCGCGCAAATATTCATGGATATAGGCTAGCGCATAGATTTGCTCACTCTTCAGACTTTCTGTCTCTCTTGGATTGGAGGCATGGTGACTATAATTCTCCATCATGATCATGATGAAAAAGCATTCCAGAGACTGAATATAATCCGAGCCCAACTTCCGCACGCTTTCATATCCTTGAAGCACTTTTAAACGTTGTTTCGGAACGAGTGACAACATTACCGCTGCCAAATCGTAAAGAAAATAACCGTAGCCACATCTACCAAAATCGATCGGGTGAGGAATTCCCCCATCAAATACCAGATTCCCCAAATGCAAATCGGCATGAATGAGACCGTAGTTGCAATCGTCAGCGTTCATATGATCAAGCTGGGATATAACCTTTTCAGCTGCGAGTTGGTACAGTGTAAATGAGGCTTCCGACAAAAAAGTCCCCACATATCGTTCCAACTTGGCGAGCGCTTCTCTATAAGTGTTTATCCCCCATACGGGCCCCCGGCAATCAGAAGGTCTTTCGAAGCCAAGTGCCGCTTCATGCAGTCGGGCAATCAAAACACCTACCTGATAAGCCTGGTCTTCTGTAAGTCTTTCATGCGCATGCACACCATCCACCCATTTCATAACGGTGACAAGAGGTGCTTTGAATCCATGATCTGTATCGATTGTCAACCATCTTAACCCACTTGGAGTGGTTATACCTGTCGGCACTTTGATACCTGCGGTAATAAGGGCATCCAGAAATTGAAGCTCCAGGTCGATTTCATTACTGCACCGCCGATCCGAATGAATTCTTAACAAGCAGGTTTCATCTGTGTTCGTCCTAACTTGATATGTAATCGTGTCCGAAATACCGATAAATTCAATCTCAACCCATCTCAGGTTATATTGCTGAAGTGCCGATACCGCAACCCTTTTGGCTCTTTCGAGCAGCGCACATCTTTGTTCTTCTGTTTCAAATTGAAAAAACTCATTCATGAACTCACCTCTGCTCTATTGATTTGAACGTTCTTGTATGATTATAATTGCTCAACAGCTGCATTTCCTATATAACGATTAGTTTAAAATGACTTTTAAACACAAGAAAAAAGCCACATCAGAATCAGTTCCAATGTGACCTGCTTTTACTTGTTTTTGGTATACACGATTTTTTTGATGGAATCGCAGGATAAACAATACTGAGAAGAAAGCTGGTCAATCGTGGTGCCCGAAGCAAACAGCTGCCGGATTTCCAGGTTTCTTTTTTTCAAATACACCCGGCTGACCGAGTTTTCTCCCCATTTCTTGCGCAATCCTTCGGGTTTCGGGATGTATACCATCCCGCCCTGTACATATTTTTGCACTTCTTTCAGCAATTCCTCGGGAAGTATAATATCCGCGTTTATATATTTCATGGTAGCTCTGCTCCTTAAAATTAAAATAAAGGTTTTAAGGATGCAAAGTCCAATAGATAAACGGCCCTCTCTACGCGAGGTAATCAGGCGGTAACTTTCTCATCGCTCCATGCAAACAACCGCCGTTGTTCATCATATAGACTTTGCATAGAGCTCATCGTCAATCTTCCCATCATGATCATGATCATGCCCCTCCCTTCACAAATTATGACATTCCGACTGGTTATGACCATTATAACCGATGTTAGGCGAAAAATCGAAGCCTCCGTCTCATCGGCAGGAGATCCTAAACCGCTAAGCTTGCAAACGACCGGAGCATCTCCTCCACCGTTTTGAAGAAATAGGTCGGCTGGCATGCCGTCAGCTCTTCCTCCGAACCATAGCCGTAACCTGCAGCCATGCTGTGTATCCCGCAATTCCGTGCTCCTATTAAATCATGCATCCGATCTCCGATCATGACGGCTTCCGAAGCATCAATGCGGCAGGTATCCAGAACATGCTGAATGATTTCGGTTTTGGCGGACCGGGTGCCGTCCAGTTCGCTTCCGCACACCATGGTAAAATAAGCGGACAGCTGGAAATGCTCAAGTATCGTTTCCGCAAAAACCGCAGGCTTGGAGGTAGCGACATACAACTGTCGCCCTTGCGATAACAGTAAATCCAATACATCGCGAATGCCGACATATACTTCATTTTCATACAGACCGGTGTCCTTGAAATATTCGCGATAGCTGAGAATTGCTTCCCAAGCCTCGGCCTCGTTGAAATGGTACTTTTCGGTGAAGGTCTCCTGGAGCGGGGGACCGATAAAACATTCCAGCTCGGAAAGATCGTTGACGATAATCCCTTGCTGACCGAGTGCGTGCCTCACAGCTTTCGTGATGCCTTCGCGCGGATCGGTCAGGGTTCCGTCCAAATCAAATAGAATATGCTTGTATTTCAATTCGATCATTCTCCTTCTTTCATGATTCCTAAGTCAGATCCTTAAGCTCCATAAGATCCTTGATCGTATAAGCAGGCCGATGACGGTCGCTTAAAGGGGCGCCCCGGCGATTATAATAACAAAAGTCAATTCCTGCATTCGCTGCTCCTTCATAATCATCCGTAAGCGAATCCCCTATGTACAGCACCTCGCTTGAGTCAACCGCTAATTCCTGCAAAGCAAGCTCAAAGATATGCGGATCCGGCTTCCAGTACTTTACTTCATCCGAAATGATGAAGGAATCAAAATAATGAAACAAGCCTCCTGCCGCAAGACGTTTGCGCTGTGCTTCACCAATGCCGTTGGAGATCACGCCGAGCGCAAAATTGCCGTGCAGGTGCTCCAGTATAAGATCGGCATGCGGCTCCAAATGGGGAGAACTGCAAAATAACCCCCAGTATGTTTCCGAGATCTCCCGGCACTGGTTAAATTCCCGCTTCAATCCAAGGAACGTGTCCGTGAAGGAATGCTCCAACACCTGCCTAATGTCGTGATTATGCTGAACTCGGTTCATCCAGTAATTAAAATTGATCGGTCCGAATGTCCCCCAGAACTCATCCCACGTCAAATCCTCATGCAGACGGTATAACTCCAGCGCCTGCTGCATGCATTTCTTTTCGCTCTGGCTGTAGTCTAGCAACGTGTTGTCCAGATCAAAAATAATGGCCTTGTATCTCATCTCCATCTCCCCCTCCGGCCGATGCTGCAACTATATGCATTCGCTAATCCGGAGGGGTTCTCCTGCTAATCAGGACCTGAAACGGCCGCTGGACCCGGCCGGCTGCATAAAGAAAGTCCCAAGGGCTTAGGTTTCACAAAACCTTTGGGACATGTACATGTCGTTAGTTAATAAAGCGCTCTGCGATTTCTATCATGTTCTCTTTTGTTAGCTTCCCTTTGCTGTTCAATGTGATATGGTAATAAAGATTTTGGGCCTAATCCACCCATGCTAGGCCTTCCCCTCTCATCAGCAAATCATCACTGAAGGTGCCTTCATGATTTATAACACATGACAGCGGAAAAAAGGGACAGCTAGTTTCTGCATTTTGCAAATTTATCGTATAAGACCGCATTTTCCATCATGAGTCAGATCTCTTGGAAATGGAATATTTCCATCACATACAAAAAAAGCACGTCCTTCATGGACGTGCTTCTGAGCTATCTTCCGATATTTCTGAATTTCTGCGTATAGGCTTTGGCATCCTGTGCGGTACGCACCCGGTTGCGGCTCCATTCGAGCAGGATCCGGTCAATGTAGCGGAAATGCAATTTGCCCGCAAATACCGCCTCTTTTAGCGCTAACAGGATCAACTCGTCCGGGTAGCGGTCCGCGTCGACCCAGCCGGAGATTGTCTCCAGCTCCATCGGCGATAGCGGACGTCCGAATTCCTTTTCGAAAATGGTGAACAGATTCCGCTCTTCCTTCTCCGGAGCGGGTTTCTCCGATGCAGCTGTTTTACCGGAAGCTGGACGGGCATTCAACAGAGGTGAAGCAAACTTGGCTGCTTCAGGGCTTTTGTCCCTGCCCTCTTGGGCCAGGCACGCAGCAAGCTTCTCATACAATCCGTTCAGATTGTATCGCTCATAATGAATTCCCTGGCCCTCGTCGACATATTCATCAATGCCGATCAGTCCTACCTTCATCAGGCGCTGCAGGCTTGCAGCGATGAAGGCGGCAGGAGAGCCCGTTACCTCCGCAAGCTCCTCCAGCGAAGGAAACGTCTTAAACTCCACCTGCTGATACCCGATCAAATGGATGACCAGCATCGCTTCGCGATCGCTTAAACCAAGTGACCGGTAATGCCGGAGCAGGGCATAAGGAATGATCGCCATCCCTTGGCTCATGCCGGCAGCGGCGCCGGCCGTCCAACCGTTCATGCCGGTTTCCGCGTTGCCGTGGTCCATGGACTCACCTCTCACGGCTTACGGGTACATCCGGTACAGGGTCCGTGGGAACGGAATCGTTTCACGAACATGATCCAAGCCGCAAATCCACGCAACGGTACGCTCAAGGCCTAAGCCGAATCCGGAATGAGGCACGGTGCCGTATTTACGCAAATCCATATACCATTGATAAGTTTCCATCGATAGGTCATGCTCCTTGAAGCGCTCTTCGAGCAGCTGTGGATCGTCAATCCGCTGCGATCCTCCGATAATCTCGCCGTAACCTTCCGGCGCGATCATATCCGCGCACAACACGACCTCCGGACGATTCGGATCCGGCTTCATGTAGAAAGCCTTGATGCCCGCCGGATAATGGGTAATGAAGACCGGCTTGTCATACTTCTCGGCAATGGCCGTTTCGTGCGGCGCGCCGAAATCCTCGCCCCAAGGAATATCAAAATCCTGCGTGTGCAGGAATTCAATCGCCTCATCGTACGTAATCCGCGGGAACGGCGCCTGGATCGCCTCCAGCTTCGATATGTCGCGACCGATGGTTTCAAGCTCCTGACGGCAGTTTTTAACGACGGATTGCACCACATGGCTGATGAACTGCTCCTGCACCTGAAGGCTCTCCTCATGGTCCGTGAAGGCCATCTCCGGCTCAATCATCCAGAACTCGATGAGGTGACGGCGGGTTTTGGACTTCTCGGCGCGGAATGTTGGCCCGAAGGAGTATACCTTGCCGAGGGCCATGGCAGCAGCTTCCATGTACAGCTGTCCGCTTTGGGTCAAATAGGCATCCTCATCAAAATATTTCGTGTGGAACAGATTGGTTGTGCCTTCCGCAGAAGTCGGAGTCAAAATCGGCGGATCCACAAGCGTAAAGCCGTTGGTATCAAAGTACTCTTGAACGGCGCGGATAATTTCTGCACGGATCACCATAATCGCACGTTGTTTCTGCGTACGAAGCCACAGATGACGATGGTCCATCAAATAATCGACACCGTGCTCTTTAGGCGTAATCGGATAGTTTTCCGTAAGATGTATAATTTCAATGCCGGTAACCGTCATCTCATAACCCGATTGGCTCCGCGGCTCTTCACGTATAACACCCGTCACATATAAAGAGCTCTCTTGTGTCAGGCTTTTCGCGTCTTCCCATACCTGTTCGGATACTTCGCTCTTCACTACAACGCCCTGGATATAGCCGGAGCCGTCGCGAAGCTGCAGGAATTGAATCTTCCCGCTGGAACGCTTGTTGTTGATCCAGGCGCCGATCGTGACGGTCTCGCCGACATGCTGGTTGACGTTACGAATCACACTTTTGGTGGCCATGCATAAATCTCTCCCTTATATCACTACTATTTAACGGTTGGAAGCTTGAACGATACGATGCGTATCCCGCGCGATAACCAATTCTTCATTGGTAGGGATCACGAGTACCTCAACCTTCGAGTTCGCCGCGGAAATACGGCGCGGCTCGCCGGATCGAATGCTGTTCAGCTCCTCATCCAATTCTACTCCGAGATAGGTAAGCTGCTCAAGCACTCTTTGACGAAGAACGATCGAATTCTCGCCGACGCCCGCCGTAAATACGATGACATCCACGCCATTCATGGCGGCAGCATAAGAACCGATGTATTTACGGACACGATACTCGTACATTTCAAAAGCTAATGTGGAGTTCGGATCGCCTTTTTCCATGCCTTCCGTGATCTCGCGCATATCGCTGCTGATTCCGGAAATCGCCAGCAAGCCGCTGTGCTTGTTCAGCATGGAGTTCACTTCGTTGACGGTCAGCTCTTCCTTATTCATGACAAACGGCACGATCGCAGGATCCAAATCACCGCTGCGCGTACCCATCATGAGCCCTTCCAGCGGCGTCATGCCCATGGAAGTATCGATGGACTTGCCGCCTTTTACCGCTGTGAGGGAAGCCCCGTTCCCGATATGGCAGGTAATGATCTTCAGATCCTCCAGCGGACGGTTCAGGAATTCTGCCGCTGCCTGGCTGACATAGGCATGGGAAGTACCGTGCGCACCGTAACGACGTACTTTATACTTATTATAAAGTACTCTCGGAATAGCGTACAGGTACGATTTCTCCGGCATCGTCTGATGGAACGCCGTATCAAACACAACGACCTGCGGAACGCCAGGCATATTGGTTTCTGCGGCTTTGATCCCCATCATCGAGGCCGGATTGTGAAGCGGAGCCAGATCGAACAAGCGGCGGATTTCCGCTTTGGCGTCACTGTCTACGAGAGCGGACTCTTTAAAAGATTCCCCGCCATGCACCACGCGATGCCCTACGGCCTGAATGCTTTCGATGGAATCGATCACGCCGTGCTCCTCGTTTGTCAGCATGCCAAGCACTTTGCGGATCGCGGTAGTATGCTCCAGAATTTCGCTGACTTCGGTTACGTCCTGTTTTCCTGTCGGCTTATGCGTCAGAATCGAGGAATCCATGCCGATCCGTTCAACCAATCCTTTGGCCAGCACGGATTCATCCGTCATATCGTACAGTTGATACTTCAGCGAAGAACTGCCTGCATTAATTACGAGAATATTCATACCCGGTCACCATCCTTGTCGTACTTGAAAAAGCCTTCTCCGGTTTTGACGCCCAGTTGTCCTGCGCGAACCAATTTCTTCAAGACAATCGATGGACGGTATTTCAGTTCGCCGTACTCGCGGAACATGCGCTCCAGCGCGGCGAGAATGGAATCCAGGCCGAAACGGTCGGCCATTTCCAGCGGTCCGTGCTGGAAGTTATATCCGATTCTCATGGCGTCGTCGATATCTTCCGCGGAGGCTACGCCTTCTTGCAGGAGATGCATCGCTTCGTTGATCATGAGCGTGATCATGCGGGTGGTGACGAAACCTGGAGATTCATAGACCATGATGCCCTTTTTATCCGAAACTTCCTCAACAAAGCGTTTGGTTTCGTTAAACGTATGATCTGAAGTCTTCAAGCCGCGAATGATTTCAACGAGGTCGACCTTGGAAACGGGATGTATGAAGTGCATGCCAATAACACGCTCAGGATATTTGGTGGAGCTGGCGAGCTCCGTCAAACTAAGCGTGGATGTATTACTTGCTAATATTACGTGGCTTGGACAAACCTGATCCAGCTGTGTAAATACTTCTTTCTTTGCATCCAAGTCCTCTATGATCGTCTCAATTACCATATCGCAGGTGCTAAGCTCCGCAAAATGAGTTACTTTTTGAATCCGGTTCAGGATCAGTTTCTTCTCTGCCTGGGTAATTCCCCATTTCTCCAGTTGTTTATCTAGACTGGTCTCGATCATTCGGTATGAATAGTCCAGTTTCTCTGGAGTTTTCTCTACGAGCAGTACGTCAAGGCCCTTGGCTGCCAGCATCTCCGCAATGCCCTGCCCCATGGTCCCGCCGCCTACAACGCCGATTTTTTTGAAGTACATGGTTTCTACTCCACCCTTTCCTTATCTCTATACTTTAATTGTACCCCATTTGTCGAAAAATACATTTTAGAGCACAAAGTATAATAATATCTTAGCACGACAAAAAAGTAAAAAAAAATAACCAGCATAACAATTTATGCTGGTAAAAGCGCGTTTTCACGAAATTGACAACGAAATTGTTCTCCCGAGAGAATTTCTTCCTTCAACAGGATGTCAAGAGAATTGTCGAATATCGGCCGTTTCTGCTCCAAAAGAGTTTTGGTGCGATTCATCAGCTCTTCCAATATCACATTGTTCTCTTTCATCAGCTCTTCGGTAGTAACCATGTTCATGTTAACGATACCCAGCGACGTCAGACCCGACTTCATCATCGTCTCCACGATGTTCAGCGACTGCTCGAAGTCATTGCTGGAGCCCGTGCTTCGGCCCCCGTAATAGATCTCTTCGGCGGCCGCGCCGCCAAGAGCGATCATAATCTGCTCTTCCAGGAAGGTTTTTGTGTACAAATACTGTTCCTGCTGCGGATTATGGCGAACATAACCAAGCGCCTTGCCGCGCGGGCTGAGCGCGACTTGCTTCACGCTGCCTGGGCGCACCAGCTCTGCCATGATAGCATGTCCCAATTCGTGGATGGCAACACGCTTTTTCTCCTCCAAATTCGATTCACGGTCGGAACGCTCGCCCATCATGACCTTGTCAATCGCCATGGACAGATGACGCTGATGGATAAATTGTTCGTTCTCGCGCATCGTATAGATGGCGGCTTCGTTCATGACGCTCTCCAGCTGTGCACCCGAGAAGCCGTAGGCTTCCTCTGCTATTTTCTCCAGGTCGACATCTTGATGCAGCGGCTTATTGCCCGCATGCAGGTTCAAGATATGCGTCCGGCCCTTCTTATCAGGCAGATCCACTTGAATATGGCGATCGAATCGTCCTGGACGCAGCAGCGCGCTGTCCAGCATTTCTTTACGGTTCGTTGCGGCGATCACCAGAATGCGAGGCGTGTCCTGCGAATAGATGCCGTCCATTTCGGTCAGCAGCTGATTCAGCGTTTGATCGTACTCTCGCTGTTGGCCGCCTTCGCGTTTACCGCCGATGACGTCGATCTCATCGATGAAGATGATGGCATTTTGCTTGTTTTCTTTGGCCGCGCGGTTGCGGGCATCCTTGAACAAATCCCGGATACGCCCTGCACCGACGCCGACATACATCTCCACGAATTCACTGCCGGAAGCAGCGACAAATATAGAATCGGTATAATGGGCAGCGGCCTTGGCCATCAAGGTCTTCCCTGTTCCCGGAGGCCCTGTGAGAAGAATCCCCTTCAATGGACGTATGCCGAATTTCTTGATATCCTCGTGACGAATCAGAAAATCCAATGCTTCCCGCAGCTCCTGCTTAGCGTTATCCTGCCCGCCGATTTCCTCGAACGTCAGCTTGGCCGGGCCGCTCTTCTTCCGCTTTCGCTCATTTCCCGCACCAACCGCGATGCCGCCCTTCATCTTGGCTATAAACAGCAAGCCGCCTACGAGTCCTGCCGCTATTAAGAGAGGCACGATGTTCACGCCGACAAACACAAGGAATACCAACAAAACCGGAATGAAGCCTAACATGATTTCTTTAGCTAATTTAGGCATGATTCCACACCTCCATTTTGCCAGGTTGACGCGGCAAGATTATAAATTTACCAGACTTGCCGTCCGACAAGCTGACATAGACATTGGTGTCATCGATCGTTGCTTTTGCTTTCAAATTCGGCGACTGGGCAGCCAGCTGCTCGAGCGATGATTGAATATCGGTATACTGCTTATTGTCCATCGCTTCGGCAACCGACAGCATCGCTTGCTCCCACCATTGATCCAATGCTTCCGAGGAATGGTCCTCCACCTGGATTCTCAATTCCCGCTTCCCGATCACGGACTTGCCTTCCTGCTTAATATGCTGAACCAAACCTTGTAAATTCGCATTCGGAGCCAAATCAAGATTCAAAGTCACGGTATCCTGTTTAATATCTATATGAGAACTTTTCACGCCATCGTATTGTGACACAACAGTTGCGAGCGGATTCTGCAAAGCCATCTGCCGATACAGAAACCAACCGCCAAAGAGGACCGATGCTGAGATCACGACAGTCAGCATGATAGGTACAATGCGCAGTTTCATGAAGTTCCTCCTTCAATTTCGATATGAAATTTTGTATAGCAATTGCAGCACAATAATACATATAACAACGATATATGGTGAGGCATGTAATTGATCTGCTCAATTCGTACAAGTATGAGTATATCATATCTTATATACTTTTTCATGCTTGTCTGTGAAAATATTTAGAACAGTTTTACCAATTTATTTCTGTATGCGCTTACATGTTTATGTGCCAAAGAGGCATCCCTATGAGGGGACGCCTTTCATTTGTTTTCTTATTGATTAGGAAGAATAATATCATTTCCGATGGCGTTTCCGTCTTGAAAACGATAGAATCTGTAGCCGCGCTGACCGTTGTTTTCATATTGCAGCTGCCAGGCATACTCGCCTTCATACATTCCCGGCAGCAATCGCTTGATGACCGCACCCGGCATTTCGTTACGGATCTGGTCCCGCATCACGGCCTCTGACATGCCCGTATTCAATAACACCGACTGAACGGCATCTGTCCCTTCAACAGGAACGTTATCGTCCGTAAACTTCACCCAGACCATGCGGTCTTGATTGTCTTTATCTTTCCCGCTGACCACCCAATAGTTATTGTCCTCGCCCCATACCGATTTATAGGTCTTGTCGGACGAGACCAATTGGCCATGCTGTTTCGCTGCAAGGATCGCCATTCTTTCTTCATTCCACGTATCTTTCATAACATAGGAATAATAGAGCTGTAGGCCAAGCAATAATAGCAGGACGCCGGACACGCTCAGCAATATCCACTTCGTTTTTTTCTTCAAATCCGTCTTCCTCGCTCCCCTTGATTATTCCCTAGAGGGTTGTAAGACGCTCAAATGCACGCTGCGCTTCCCGGCGGATGCGTTCCTCGTCGAGAGTAAGGCTCGCGCCATTCTTCACCACCTGCTTGCCGTCAACCCATACATGCTCTACATCCTTCGCGCTGGCAGAGTAGATCGCGTGAGAAATATAGTCGGTCCGTGGAAGGAAATGCGCCTGATCCGTATTCAATGCGATCATATCGGCCTTCATCCCAACCGCGAGCATACCGATATCCTCAAGGAAAGCGGACTTGGCTCCGTATACCGTGCCCATTCGGAGCGCTTCGGAGGCCGGAATGGCCGTCGGATCCCCGCTTACTCCTTTATGGATCAGGGCAGCCAGCCGCATCTCTTCGAACATATCCAGGTTATTGTTGCTAGCAGGTCCGTCGGTACCGAGCGACACCGTTACGCCGGCTTTCAGCAGCGCAGGTACGCGGGCGACTCCGCTGGCAAGCTTCAAATTGCTTCCGGGATTATGCGATACGGCTACTTGATGCTTGGCCAAGACTTCGATTTCCTCATCGGTCAGATGAACGGCATGCGCAAGGAGCGTAGGACGGGAGAACATGCCCAGCTTCTCCAAATGGGCAACGGGGCGAAGCCCGTAATCCTTAACGTTCTGAGCCACTTCAGTTTCCGTTTCGGACATATGGGTATGCAAAGGCAGGTTCAAGTCATGGGATGCTTGAACGAATTTTTCGATGAAATCCGGCGGGCAGGTATAAGGCGCGTGCGGCGAGATCATCGTCGTAATTCTGCCGTCAGCCTTGCCATGCCAATCCTTCGCGAATGCCACCGCCTCATCCAGCTTCTGCTGCTGTACCTCGGGCGGGCATAAACCGATTACGCCGCGCGTCAGGACGCCGCGCATTCCCGAGTCCTGGACAACCTTCGCGACCTGATCCATATGGTCATACATATCCACAAACGTCGTGGTTCCGCCCTTGATCATCTCCAGCACGGAGAGCGATGTGCCCCAATATACGTCGTCTGACGTGAATTTGGCTTCCATCGGCCACATTTTTTCCTGAAGCCATACCTGCAGTGCCAGATCGTCCCCATAGCCGCGAAGAAGCGACATGGCGGCATGTCCATGCGTGTTCACCAATCCGGGCAGGAAGAACAGATGGGTTCCGTCGATAATTTCTGTCCCCTCTTCCACGACGGGCTCCTCCTCGCCCAGGTACGTGATCCGGTCGTTCTCAACCACCAGGTATCCGCGAAGCACGGATTGGCCTTCCTCCAGTACTGCAAACGTTCCGTTCTTAACCATCCACTTCGTTGTTGTCATGTGCTGCATCCTCCTTGCCGTTATCCAAATAATAGGCCAAACTTTGCAAATCCGTTGTAAAATCAGCCGTATGAATCCGGATATGGGCTGGGGCTTTCAGGATGGTTGGCGCAAAGTTCAGAATCGCCTCGATCCCTGAGGCGATAAGCTGATTCGCTACGTTCTGCGCTTCGAAATCCGGAACGGTAATAATCCCGATTCGAATGCCGTGCTCATGAACCGTCTTCTCCAGCTCTTCCATCGGCTGTACGACCAAATTGTTAATTTTCATACCAACTTTGGGAGAATACGAATCGAAAATCGCCACAATCTTCATATTATCCTTCAGGAATGCATTGTAATTCGATAATGCATGTCCAAGATTACCGGCCCCGACCAATGCGACATTGATCTTCTGGTCCAGCTTCAGAATCTGGCGAATCTTCTCGATCAGATAAGAAACATCATATCCGATCCCTTTCCGTCCAAAATCACCGAAATACGCCAGGTCCTTACGAATTTGAGCAGGATTGAGGTCCAGCTTCTGTCCCAGCTCCTGGGAGGAAACCGTGGAAACCTCCCTCTTCTGAAGCTCATTCAAATAGCGCAAGTATACAGGTAATCTGCGGACCACGGCTTCCGAAATTTTTTCCGATTTCATGCATGCTCCCCCTAATAATAGGTTAATAACTACATCTTTTTTTGTTGATCGTGCTTGGTTTCACTTTATTCCGCTTGGTTTCCCGCGCTTGCCTCTTCCTGCAGCCATTCCGAAATTCGGGGAACGATCCCCTCTGTCGGCATATGCTCCATCTTCGGCCCCGGCAAGGAATATAAGAAATACTTCCCGTAATAGGATTCAATGACCCGCGTATCGTACACGATCACGATCCCTTTATCTTGTGCTGTTCGCACCAGACGCCCAAACCCCTGTTTGAAACGAATGACCGCTTGCGGAACCGAAAGCTTCATGAAGGGATTCTTCTTCTGCTGCTGCAGCAGTTCGCTCTTGGCCTCGACCAAGGGGTGATTCGGCGGCTGGAACGGCAGCCGGACGATGGCAAGACAAGTCAGCGCCTCACCCGGGATGTCTACCCCTTCCCAGAAGGAGCTGGTGCCCAGCAGCACGGAAGCGCTGCTGTCCTGAAATCTTCGGATTAACTTGGTACGGCTGGTTCCGTCCATACCTTGTCCCAATACCGTGATGTCGCTTGATGCCAGCGCTTCTTTCAGCGGCTCGTGCACCTGGCGCAGCATCCGGTACGAAGTGAACAGGACGAGCATGCGGCCATGCGTAGCGACGGCCGTATCGGCCAAAGACTTCACGAGCGTATTCACAAAGAGTGCATCCCCGACCGATCCCTTCACGCTCGGAAAATCGCGCGGCACGACAAGAAGGGCCTGTTCCCTGTAATTAAACGGGGACGGGAGCTGAACCGTGTTCAGGTTCCCCGCTTCAGCCGCTTCCTGAAGACCCAGGTTTTCGATCATGAACTGAAACGATTTGTCCACCGACAAGGTCGCCGATGTCAGAATCACGCTTTGTTTCTTGTCAAAAAACAATTCCTTCAGATGAGCGCTCACGTCGACGGGCACGGCATACAACTGCAGCGATTTGCTGCGGAAATTGCCGTTCGCCTCCATCCAGTATACCGTGCCCTCATCGTTCAGGGCCATGAAGGAGCGCAGGTCTTCGCGATGCGAGGCCAGGTCCTTAAATAGGCCCGATAGGTCGGTTAACAGGCTGTCCGCGCTGTAGTCATCCAAATCTTCCTTCATTTCGGCGATCAGCTTATCGCCCTTGCGCACGACATCGCCCAGCGTCAGATGAATTTGATGCTCCAGTTCGGCCATCGAATCCCAATCCTTCGGCTTCTTAAGCGGGGACAGGCGGAGCGAGAATTGGCCGGCATCTCCCGGAGAAGCGTCTCCGCGTTCCGGAAGCAGTCCGAACAATTGATCGCTGAGCCGATCCCAGTTCTCTTTTGCGGTAATGAGGTCCGGATACAAACGGTCGATGACGGAAGACCATTCGACTGCCTTCTCGTGCGGCGAAGCTTGCAGCAGCTGGCGCAGAGCCGGGAGCTGCCCGCTTCGGCTGTCTTTGTACAAACGGGTCAAGGTATGGACCACCGAAAAATACTTCATCTGCAAGCCAAGGTGCTTGCCGGCGACATCCTCAAGATGATGCGCTTCGTCGATGACGAGGCGCTCATAGCTTGGCAGCAGCTGATGATTCGCCTTCACGTCGGTGAACAGCTTCGAATGGTTCGTAATGACGACATCCGCGATGCCTGCTTCATGCTTGGCCCTGTGATAGTAGCATTTGCGGAACCAAGGACAGGCGCGTCCGAGGCAAGAATCCGAATCGCTGGATATGGTCTCCCAGAAATCCCCTCCGCGTCCGCCAAGGTTTAGCTCTTCATCATCCCCGTTCTCCGTCTGGGTCAGCCAGACCAGCATCTGGGCCGCCGTGATTACGTCTTCCTTCGGGGAATGAAAATCTCTTCTATTTATTTTATGTTCAAATTTTCTCAAACACAAATAATGTCCCCTGCCCTTGAAAATGGCCGCCTTAAAAGGAAAAGGAACAACCTGGGTGAGCAGGGGAATATCCCGGTCACGCAGCTGTTCTTGAAGGTTGATCGTATGCGTGCTCACCATAACCTTCTGTTCCTGCTTCACGCTTTGATAGATCGACGGCAGCAAATATCCAAGGGATTTGCCGGTTCCCGTGCCCGCTTCGATCAATAGATGTTTATTGTCATCCAGCGCCTGCATCACTTCCTGGAACATCATGTCCTGGGCATCCCTGCTCTCATAATGAGGCAGCGTTTCCTTCAGGCGTTCACGGACATCGTTCATGTATTGCTCGAAGCTTACATCGGCCAAAGGGTTGGGCTCCGTCTCATCTCTGACAGGTGCTATATCGTTCCAATCATCCACCGCCAAGGCAAACTGGCGGTAGTACGTATGGGTGTCTCCCGCTTGTACGGCTCGGTGCTCCCTGTCGGAACGAATGCCGTCAAAGAACCAGGCCAAATCGCTGTCCTCGTCGGCAAACAGGTCGCTTAAACGCTGAATGGTGAGCAGCGGAAGCTCGTCGATCTCCTCCAAACATTTCAGCAGCGCATAGGCTGTGGCAAGCGCATCGCTGTCCGCCTGGTGCGGACGGTCATGCTCCAGGCCGAAATGAGAGGACACCATCCCGAGCTGGTAGGACGGGAGCGAGGGAAAGCATATTTTTAAGAAGTGCATCGTATCTAGAATACGGCCGCTGAACGGTAAATAGCCGCAGCGATCGAGCGCGTTTTGCAAAAAGTTAAAATCAAAAGCGACGTTATGTCCAACCAATACGACATCGTCGAGCATGGGCACAAGCTCCATCATCATTTCTTCCAATGACGGAGCATCCGCTACATCACTGTCGGAAATGCCGGTCAAACCGGTAATAAAAGGAGGGATCGGAATCCCGGGATTGACATAGGTGCCGTATACGCGGGATATGCTTCGATCCTCTTCGATGATGGCCAGTCCAACCTGAATGATTTCATCTGCAGACTGGTTGCCCGTGGTTTCAAAATCCAATACGGCAAATTTCATTTCGATAAAATCCCTTTCCTCCAGACTAATTAACAGCATACCAGAAGTTGCGGGTTTTGAACATTCCGGGTAAAAAATCCCCTGGCTTTCTGTACCGCTCCCGTACGCAAAAAGCGATGCCAAAGTCTCAAGGTGAGCTCTGGCATCGCTTCTTGTTGTGGCTTGATTTCTACAGCAAAGAGATCAATTGGCTGCCGTACTGGAGCTCACCGCGATTCTGCTTGCAGACCTCCAGGTTGATCATGGGGTCGGGAAGCGTTGGATCGCTATGAATTGCCAGTGCAAAATGTTCCTCGGCCTTTGCTTGCTGTCCATTCAACACCTCGATGCATCCAAGCGCATTGTAGATCATCGCCCGAAGCTTTCTGTTGTCAGCCAGGGGCAGGATGGAGATCAGTACGTCGGATGCTTGGGCGGTTTGCCCCAAATACAGATGGGACATGGCAATGTACAACTTGATCAGAAGGCTGTCCGGAAATACCGCAGCGGCTGCCTCAAACTGCTGTATGGCCGGCTGGAACATCAACAGCTTGTAGTAACCTTGACCGCGAACGAACGCATCCAGCTGCAATTCAGGCGCTTCGGTCGGCGGAAAAACCGGAGGTGACGCTGCACTCTCGCGGAAGATGGCCATTTTTTCTTCAAAATGCAGCCACTCCTCGATAATGCCCTCGCTCATGCTTTTGAGCATGTTCCAGTTTTGTACCAGCGCCTGTTTTTGGGGACCTTGAGCAGAAGGGTAATGCTTCACAATTTCATCTAACATGTTGTTCATTTCGGCGAATACATGTTGAAACATAGCTGCATCCCACCCTTAGCGGAAAAATGAGATCAGTGCGTCGACCTGAACTCATTTTCTGTAGAAGACGGTCTTTTCATCCCTTTAGGGTCCCGACACATTTTGGTTCTTCAGAGAATGGCGGCGTGAACTTCGCGATACTCCGTCGTAACCGGCTTATTCGATTCGTCGACGATCACGACCGTCGGGGTGTGATGGTCGTATTCCTCTTTGGACATCATGGCATAAGAAATGATAATGACGTTGTCGCCGGGCTGTACGAGCCGTGCGGCTGCCCCATTCAAGCAGATGACGCCGCTGCCGCGCTCGCCTTTGATTACGTACGTTTCCAGACGGGCGCCGTTGTTATTGTTCACGATTTGAACTTTTTCATTCTCCAGAAGGTCTGCAGCCTCCATTAGATCCTCATCAATGGTAATGCTGCCCACATAGTTCAGATTGGCTTCCGTCACCGTTGCGCGGTGGATTTTGGATTTCATCATCGTTCTAAACATGGGATCCCCCTACTTTTGGTTGAAGTAATGCATTGTCAATGAGACGGGTGCGGCCAAAACGCACGGCCAGCGCCATGATGACGGGTCTGTCTTCATCCACAATGCGGTATGAATCTTCCACGGGCGCAAGCTCCGGGAAGGTGAGCAATTCCGCGTAATCGATATCAGCGAGCGGAGAACGGGATATATAATCCCGAAGATGAGCGCGGATCTCTCCTGCCGTCGTCGCTTGTCCCTGCCGGATTGCCTCCTGAGCCGTCCGCAGCGAGCCCGACAGCACAAGCGCCTGTTCCCGCTCTTCCGGCTTCAGATACACGTTCCGCGAGCTTAGGGCAAGGCCGTCGGATTCGCGAATGATCGGACATGGCACGATGGTCACATCCATATTCAAATCCCGTACCATTTGTTCTATGACGGCCACCTGCTGCGCATCCTTCATCCCGAAGAAGGCATAGTCGGGCTTTACGATATTGAACAATTTATTAACAACCGTGGTGACACCGTCAAAATGTCCGGGGCGGGAGGCCCCGCACAACAATGACGTAATTTCAGCTACGGCAATTTTGGTTTTGGTCGGCTGAGGATACATTTCCTCTACCGCAGGAATGAATACCACGTCCACCCCTTCGGATTCCGCCAACGCCAGGTCACGCGCTTCATCCCGTGGGTAAGTTTCATAATCCTCGCCCGGTCCGAACTGAATCGGATTGACAAAGATGCTGATGACCACCGTGCCTGACATTTCCCGCGCCTTGCGCATCAGGCTGGCGTGTCCTTCATGCAAATAACCCATCGTAGGCACGAGACCTACCGGGCCTCTGCCGGATTCCAGCCGGTCCCGAAGCTCTGATCTTAAATCCGCAATGCTGCGAATCACTTTCATGATGTCGTGCCCACCTTTTCCTTTTGGCTTCCATATAATGCCGTTGTCGTTTCGGAACCGGCATTGTTCTCCGTCTTGAACACATGCTCCTCGGCAGGGAATGCGCGGTCCTTCACTTCCTTCACATACTGCGTGATACCCTCGCGGATAACGGAGCCGACATCGGCGTAGGTTTTCACGAAGCGTTTGTCCCGATAAGGGGACGCGTATTTCAATATATCATGGAATACCAGCACCTGGCCGTCACAATAACGACCGGCGCCGATGCCAATGGTCGGGATGCTCAGCGCTTTGGATATGTCAGCAGCCGCTTCTTCCGTAACCAGCTCCAACACGATAGCAAATGCGCCGGCCGCTTCAAGCGCCTTCGCATCGTTCATGAGCCGCTGCGCGTCTTGGGCATCCTTGCCTTGAATCCGGTAGCCGCCGATCTGGTTTACCGACTGAGGCGTCAGACCGATATGGCCCAGCACCGGGACCCCGGATTGTACGATCCGTTTTACGGTATCGGCGATTTCTTCGCCGCCCTCCATTTTCACGGCATGCGCATGACCTTCCTGCATCAATCGCCGAACGCCGCGCAAGCTTTTATCGATGCCTCCATGATAAGTCATGAACGGCATATCCGCTACGATGAACGTATCCTCGGCTCCGCGAGCGACGGCGCGCGTGTGGTACACCATGTCGTCCAGCGTGACGGGAATCGTGGAGTTATAACCCAGCACGACGTTGCCGAGGGAATCGCCCACCAGTATCATATCAATATCCGCTTCTTCCGCCAGCTTGGCGGAAGGATAATCGTACGCGGTCAGCATCGTGATCGGTACGCCCTTCTTCTTCATGTTCTTCAGTTTCACGATGTTCAGTGCTTGTTTGCCTGCCATTGTGACACAGCCTCCCTGTGTGATGTAGTTAGACACAATAAAAAAAACCTTTTAGCACGTACTTGCTAAAAAGTCCGAAAGGCAAAAAAGAGTCACTCGCGATCGTCCCTTCTGTCTCGGTCCTTTCGGCTCAGAGCAGAATCCAACGTAACCGGCATAACAGTTATGAAGGTGTTCTAAATCATAATTCCCATTTGCTGCAGAGTGCAATTCGCTCATGGCGATACCGCCTCTATAGTTGTAGTATATCAAATTCCAGCTCCGATTTCACCATGTTTCATTTACCTGGTATTAAAAAGAATATCGCCCGAATACACGGGAACGAGTTCATTATGCTGGTTGCGGACCAACAGAGCGCCGTCCTGGTTGAGTCCCGTCGCAATCCCGCTAAAACGGTCACGGGCCGTCTGTACTTGAACCTCGCGGCCCACCGTACCGGATAAAGCTTCCCAGAGCGAGGCTACGGGCTCGAAACCCTGCTCGTTGTACAATTCGTATAAAACCTCCATCTCCGTCATGATGGACTGGATCAGAGATGACCGGTTGACGGTTTTCCCGCCGGCGATGCGAATCGACGTCGCAACGTTCCGCAATTCCTCTGGAAAATCCGCTTCTTTCAGATTCGCGCTGATTCCGATGCCGGCAATGCAGTAGCGTACTCTTTCATCTTCGGTTGCGGACTCCAGCAGAATGCCGCAAACCTTTTTGCCCTGATACAGAATATCGTTCGGCCATTTGATGTCGGTTTGCACGCCGGCGGATTTAGCGATGGCGCGGCATACCGCCACGCCTGTCAATAAGGTAAGCTGCTGGGTTAGATGCAGCGGCTGCTTCGGCCTGAGCACCAGGCTCATCCATATGCCTTTGCCTCTCGGGGAATGAAATTTCCTTCCCATTCTGCCCCGGCCGCCTGTCTGCTCTTCCGAGATGACAAGCGTGCCTTCGGCTGCCCCTTCTTCTGCCAACTGCCGGGCATCCTCCTGAGTTGACGTCGTTTTGTCCAGCAGCTTGATCGATTTGCCGAAGTACCGACTGGTCATGCCCGCTGTCAGTTGATCCCAGCTCAGTCGGTCCGGCTCGTCCAACATGCGGTAGCCAAGCCGCGGAACGGCCTCGAAATCATACCCTGCATTCCGAAGCTTATTGATCTGCTTCCATACGGCCGTCCGGCTGATGGACAATTTTCGGCTAATCTCTTCCCCGGACAGAAACTGACCGGCATTCTCCTGGAACATTTTCAAAAGTGCGTTGTCTTGATCATGATCCTTCATTATGAATTACCACCCGCTTTGCTTCTTCAATCAACGATTCCTTATCGTTGTTAATCAAACCTGCCGCCGCTTTCCCCAGCAGCAGCCCGAGAAGTTCCCCAAGCCATGGGCCTCCGCGTCTGCCCAGCGTCTCAAGCAATTCGCTGCCGGTGATGGCCAAATCCTTCAAGCTGCGGATCCGGAGATCCTGCAGCCACACGTCAAGCTGCCGGATGAAGGTCAGGGGAGCAGAAGACGCTCCCGCGTGATGCAAAGCCGTTTGCATTTCCAGCCATCCTTGGGCTGCCTCGACCCCGTAGGCAAGGACTAGACTGATCCACTTAAGCCTGCTGCTTTCGGCATCGCCCGCATTCGGTTGCTGCAGATAGGATTCATGCAGCGAGAGCAGTTTCACGATGGATTCACGCTGCTTATTGGAGAAGGTCCATGATCGCAGCAGCTCCTCTGCTTGCTGAGCTGTAATGCCGCATCCGAGCAGGAGCAAGGACCAACGGATCGTCGCATGGTCCGGTTCAATCCGCTCCATGGCTTCGATCGTCTTCCTATCATGCGTGGTATAGGGAAAGGGCGCTTTCATCCGGGAATGCAGTCCGCTCCGGACAAACATCTCCAATCCGCGCAGCGGGGACGGCCCAGCCAGAATTTTCTCGAATTCGCTGCGGATGCGTTCCATCGCAATCCATCCTAAGGTGTCTCTCTCCGAGAGGATCCCTCTCCATGTACGGAGTGCGATGGAGAAACCGAACACGGAGGCAAAACGGATGCAGCGCACCATGCGCAGGGCATCTTCGCGAAAACGAACACGGGCATCGCCCACGCAGCGAATCACCTTCCGGTCAATATCCTCTCGTCCGCCGAAGGGGTCAACCCAGGAACCGTCAATTCCTCTGGCCATTGCGTTCATGGTGAAGTCGCGACGCCTCAAATCTTCCTTCACTTCCCCGACGAAAGCGACCTCCGTCGGATGACGATGGTCCTCATAACCGCTCTCCACCCGATATGTCGTCACTTCAAAAGACTGGCCTTCCATCAGCACCGTCACGGTTCCGTGCTTGATTCCTGTTGGAATTACTTTGGGGAAGACGGAACAGGTGACTTCCGGCAAGGCGGAGGTGGTAATATCCATGTCGCTGACCCTGCGCCCCATGTATTCATCACGGACACAGCCTCCGACCCAATACGCTTCATGTCCATGCCGAAGCAGAGTACGGATCACATCCGCACTCCGCTCGGCCATGTCGGGGTCCGCGTTGCGCCATCGAATCGAATTATACATATCTGCCATAGTTTCCCGTTCCTTTTATCCGAAAAACAACGAGAGGGTCGAGCTTAGCCGCAAACCGGCTTCAGCTCGCTAACCTCCCGTCCCAATACTCGGTAATAGATTTCCTCGTACTTGCCCCGTATCAATTCATTGCAGAACATCGTTTTGGAGCGCTGCAGGCATGCCTTGCGCAGCCGTTCGCTAAGGGCTTCATCCTTACATATTTCAAGCACGTGCTGAGCCATCGAATGCGTGTCTCCGATTGGAGCCAGATACCCGGTTTCCCCATGGGTAACCAGCTCGGGAATGCCGCCTGCCGTGGATCCGACCGTTGGCACTCCGCACGCCATTGCTTCCAGGGCGACCAGGCCAAAGCTTTCTTTCTCGGATGGGAGCAGAAGCACGTCCGCCATCGAGATCACATGGGCAATCTCGTCTTGTTTGCCGAGAAAATGCACCTTGCTGCCAAGCCCCAGCTCATTGATCCGGCATTGGATCTTCGGAAGCTCTGGCCCTTCCCCGACTAACAGCAGTTTAGCGGGTACCTGCTCCTGCACCTGGGCGAATATTTCCAATACGTCGCCCACCCGTTTCACGGGACGGAAGTTGGAAATATGCATCATGATTTTTTCGTTCGGATCGGCATAATCATTACGCAGCGATCTCGAATCCCGCGGATAATACACCCGCGGATCCACGAAATTATAGGTAAGGTCGATGTCACGGCTTATATCCAGCAGCTCCCTCGTCTCACGAATAAGATCCTGAGAAACGGCGGTAACGGCATCACTTTCATTAATGGCAAGCCGGATCAAATCCTTCAGCGACTCGTCCTGCGCCAGCACCGTAATATCGGTTCCGTGGAGCGTCGTAACGACTTTCAGCTGATCTCCGACCATCTGCTTGGCCAAGAAGGCACATACGGCATGCGGCACGGCATAGTGCACATGAAGCACGTCAAGCTGCTGCATTTTTGCCACCTGAGCCATTTTGGTCGCCAGCGAAAGGTCATATGGGGGATAACGAAACACATAATAGTCGTTTACTTCAACTTCATGATAAAAAATATTTTTATGGAAAGTTCCTAATCGGAACGGAATGCTGTGAGCGATAAAATGAACCTGGTGGCCTTGCTCCGCGAGGAGTTTGCCCAGCTCGGTCGCCACGACTCCTGACCCGCCGAGCGATGGGTAACAGGTAATGCCGATTTTTAATGGTTGTTGATTCATGTCAGGCCTCCTTTATGTACGCCTCTATATATTATGCCTGCTTGGGGCCGAATAGATGAACAACATACGGACTTTTACAAGCAAAGCCCTCTGCATAAGGAATAAGCCTGCGCGCCCCAAGCAGTGAATCCCTGGCCCGCACACGCTCGATGTACCCCTCGGTCAACGGGGTTGAGACTGCATCTTCTTCAGCCTTCTCGAACTGGGAACGGTAACAAGACAAAGCCTGCTCCTTAACGCCGTAATGCTCCGTAACGTCAACGACCAAATCCGTTCTTCCGATATCGTTTATGAAATAAAAATAAAGCTCGTCCACCTTAACCGGCGGCTGCTCGGGCATGTATCGGCGAAGCTTGGCATTGAATACCGCTTCCTCAACCAACCGGCTGCAAGCGACATGGTCCGGATGGCGATCCTCCCAGTAGGGAGCAAATACAATAGAAGGAGAAAACTTGCGAATCTCGGCCGTTACCCGTTCAATATGCTCCGGCGTCACGAACAAACCGCGATCCGGCAGCCCCAGATTCGTTCGGACCTTGAGATCCAAAATACCGGCAGCTTGCTCTGCCTCCTGCTTGCGAAGATCGACGGTGCCGTTCGACGACATTTCCGCCTGCGTGAGATCGCAGATCCCGACCGACAGCCCAGCTGCCGTATGCTTTGCAATCGTTCCTGCCATTCCGATCTCGGCATCGTCTGCATGTGCTCCGAAGATTAATATGTCCAGTTTGGTGTTCATCAGCTATCCACACCCGGTTTATATTTATGAACGAGTTCGCGCCATGCAAAATCGCCGCGGTCCAGCGCCTTGACGAGAATCTCAGCCGTCGCCACATTGGTAGCAAGCGGTATTCCCTGCACGTCGCACAAACGGAGGAGTGCATTGATGTCCGGTTCATGAGGCTGTGCCATCAACGGATCCCGCAGAAAAATAATCAGGTCCATCTCATTGTCCGCCACAAGAGCTCCGATCTGCTGATCGCCGCCCAGCGGTCCCGAGGCAAAACGGTGAATGCTGAGTTTGGTTTGCTCCATAATCCGGGTTCCCGTCGTTCCAGTCGAGTATAATTTATGATCTTCGAATACATTTTCATAAGCGATAACGAAATTGACCATTTCCTCTTTTTTGCGGTCATGCGCGATAAATGCAATATTCATAGTAATTTCTCCCCTATGTTAGTCAATAAAATGATCAAATCCATAGACCAATCCGGTGTAGCCCATTACCTTCTCTATAGCCATTTTCACGCCCGGCATATAAGCTGCACGTTCATACGAATCATGTCGGATCTTCAGGCTTTGACCGTAACCGCCAAAAATGACCTCCTGCTGGGCAAAAACGCCCGGCAGACGAACGCTGTGAATTCGGAAGCCGTTGTAATACCCGCCCCTTGCACCTTCAATGACTTCCTCTTCCTTCGGATTGCCTTGACGAATCTCCTCGCGGTTCGCCGCAATCATTTCCGCTGTTTTGATCGATGTTCCGGACGGAGCATCCAGCTTCTGGTCGCCATGGGTTTCGATAATTTCAACGTGAGGCAAATATTTGGCCGCCTGGGCTGCAAATTTCATCATCAGAATGGCTCCGATGGAAAAGTTCGGCGCGATCAAACCGCCAATGTTCTGTTCCGTGCATTGCTTGTCCAACTCTTCGATTTGCTCCGGCGTGAAGCCGGTCGTGCCCATGATCGGGCGAACGCCGTGCTTGATGGCCAACGCCGTATTGCTGTATGCAAATTGAGGCGCCGTAAAATCAACCATGACGTCCGGTTTGGACTCGACAAGCGCCATCTCCAGATCCGATGTCACCGTAATGCCGCAAGCAGGCAGACCTACCAGCGTTCCTGCATCGGCACCCGCATCCGACAAGCCGACGGCAGCAACCAGTTCCAGTTCCTCGTCGCCCAATACAAGCTTCACTACTTCTTTACCCATACGGCCGCCGGCACCGACGACCGCAACTGTCCATTTGTTTGCCATGTTACATATCCTCACTTTCCATCCGATGCTGTATCCTGCATATATGATTTCAAGCGCTGTTTGAGTTCCTCCATAATATGCTGCAGCCCGCTCTCCTGCGGGTACAACGAAATCACCTCTTTAAGCGTGGTAATGGCGAGCGCATGCTCATCGAGTTCACTGTAAACAAGAGCAAGCCATACATAAGCCTGAGCATACAAAGGGTCCATGGCTACGGCGGATTTCAGATGTCCAACGGCTTGATACAATTCAGCCTTGGTCACATCCTTGCGGTTTTCCACCATTTTTCTTGCTCGCTGCACCAGCTCCGCAGCCTTGATATGCTGTAAATGAAGAGCATATTCCGGTTTGTCCGGCTGCAGCCTGACGGCTTCCTCCGCATGCGTAATCGCCATCTCCAGCTTGTTGCTTCTGCCGTAGGTAATGGAGCACCGATAATGCACTTCGGCATCTCCCGGATTCGCGATGATCGCTTGCTCAAACCAACGCAACGCTTCTTCGAAATCATTTTGAAGTATGCATCGATATGCTTTTTGTATATAACTTTCAGGTTTCACGGGCTGTCCCTCCCCACAGCGGGTTTGGTACAGCATATGTAGCAGCTGCCTAATCGGTGTTTATTTTCGTCCAACGATCGGCATCGCGCGTAGAAAATTTATGCATCACTTTATCATGCGCTTCCGCGAGATCGATGCCGAGGGAATTGGCAAAACAGATCGTAATAAACAATATATCTCCGAGCTCCATTTCGATGGAATTTTCCGCTTCATCCGCTTTTTTCGGCTTCTCGCCGAACTGATGATTAACCTCTCGGGCGAGTTCCCCCACCTCTTCCGACATTCGGGCCATCATGGATAAAGGACTGAAATAACCTTCCTTGAATTGTGATATGTATCGATCGACTTCCTGCTGCATTTCAGCCATTGATTTTCCCAAGACTCTTAACTCCCTTCACTGCACAGTCAGCCTCAGCTTGTAACCTTCAAGCTGGGGCAGTCTTCTTTCATACGAGCGATTGGTTTTAAACCTATGTTATCGTAAAGCGGATTTGAAAACAAATAATTTTTTATTGCTGAAACCATATCGGCGCATACTAGACAGGTGCGAAGCAATCTGCAGACAATCGGAAATATCCACTATTGGAAATGCGAGGGGTCTTATGAAAACGTCCAAGTTGCTCCATCAGCTGCAAACGATCATTCCGATCATCGCCGGTTCCGCCATATACGCATTCGGACTGCTGTATTTCATCATTCCGAATGAACTCATGGAGGGTGGGGTCACCGGCATTACCGTACTGCTAAATTACGCCTTTAACATATCGCCGTCCATTTCAACCATGGCATTGAATATCCCGCTGTTCCTGGTCGGAATGAAAATACTCGGCAAACGCCAGTCTGTCTATACAGGACTCGGCATCGCATCCTTAACCCTGTTTCTGTGGCTGTTCGAATTACTGATCGACCGCGGGTATGTCGTGCCTTTTCACACCGAGCATGATTATATTCTGGCTGCGCTTTATGCTGGAGTGACATTGGGGGCCGGGCTCGGCATCGTCTTCCGGTTCGGCGGGACGACTGGCGGCTCCGACATCATTGCCAGAATCATCAACCGGAAATTCGGCTTCAGCATGGGCCAGATCATTTTATCCCTCGATATTTTGATTATCGGTCTATCCTTATTCTTTATCCCGCTCGAGCGCATATTGTATACCCTGGTCGCCGTGTTCATCGCTTCTAAGGTGATCGATTTCATACAGGAAGGGGCTTATGCTGCCAAAGCCTTCACCATCATCAGTGACCGTGCGCCTGATATCGCAAATCGCATATCCACGGAAATGGATCGTGGGGTCACGCTGATCCCGGCTATCGGCGCCTACTCCATGCAAGCCAAGCATATGGTATACTGCGTCGTATCGAGGCAGGAAATTCGCCGCCTTACGGGAATCGCCAAATCCTTGGACCCTCGGGCTTTTATTATCATTAATGATGTCAATGACGTGCACGGGGAAGGTTTTAAAGAGGAATAGCCCGGTTTGCACCGGGCTATTCGGACCATGATGGATATTCGACTACTTTCGGGGGAACATCGGCTTTGCGCTGTACAGCTGGCCGCGGTATTTGCGGTACCCTGCAAACGTTAATGCCGCCAAAATAAAAGCGGCAATGACCAGCTGCCAAGTCCATGGCTCTTTAACCTCTCCCAGCGGAGCAAGCGCAGGCTCGTCTTTTTTCTTGCCGAATAACATATTCATCATTTCCTCGCCCTGCGGGACCACTTTCTCCACTTGCGCCGCGTCTCCGGATGCCACCAGCCCCCCTGCATAGGAAATCCAAGATTCCATCATGTTGACATCCTCGGGCTTGCGCTGAATGACAACGGAAGGACGGATGAGCTCATAATGCTCGCTCAGGCTGTCGTAGGCTCGTCTCATGCCAGCCTGATCGTGCTGCTGCGCATACTGTCCCATGACTCTCAGGTCTTCGCGTATGACCTTGTAATATTGATGCCATAACGCATCCCTGGCATGGATCAGGCTATCCGCTGCCATTCGGAGCTTGCCGGCGGACACCATCCAGTGCTGGGGCTCCTGCGTCGCCCGTGCCGTAGCTTCTTTCATCTCCAGAATGCTCTCAGCCAACGCGTGGATCCCTTCGACGCCGGTCAATCCTTGAAATGAGGAAGCCTCAAACAGCCCGGATACCCGGCGAATATCCTCTAACACGGCTTGTACATTGCCTTCCTCCACATGGCGGTATAACTGCTCCACCTCCTTGTTCAGCGCTTTGGCCTGAATGGATGCAGCGGGCGAAGACTCCGACTGTCCGTTTGCCGCCGGGCTAGCCCATATGGGATTACCCCAGCCTGCGGTAACCAGCAGAAGCAGTGCGGACAGGCACAGAAGGAGCTTCGGAAAGATTCGTAACATGGGACATCCCTCCTACCGTATATGTATGGCAGAAGGGATGCTCATAGAACCGTGCCGGCGAAACAGCTAGCGTTGCTTGGGATTCCCGTATTTCATGAAGATCCAGCCGGCGAAACCGCTGAAGAGCGTCAATAGATAAGTGAACAGCTGGACGGCTGGCAGGTCATCATATAACGGACCGGGCAGCCACGGAAACACGCCATATGTATAATCGACGGTGTCGTTCAGCAGCGTCCAGGCAATGGCCCCGGTTAGGGCTGTCCAGCGGTAATGAAACAATCGGACGAACAGCAAGGCTTCTACTGCCATCGCCGTGTGCGAAGCGACAAGCATCCAATCCTGCCATGCCAGCACATCTCCTTGGGCTTGTCCGGCAAATATCATAACAACTGCCCATATGCCATACTTCACCGATGTGACGACTGCCAGTGCCTCTATGAATTGCTGAAACAACGCGCCGCCGAGGCTCCGAGGCGGGTAGAGAAGCAGCAAAAGCGCCAAACTGAAAAACAAACTGGCCGTCGGGCTGTCCGGCACGAATACGACCTGCCATATGTAGCCATGTTCCACCGTATCGGCCATTTGAGCGCCGTACCATATGTATCCATAGATCGTTCCAAGTACGTTGCATACGAGCAGCAGCCAGAGAATCGATCGCTTGCTTAGAAATTCCCGGCTCCATAAAAACGAAATTGACAAACTCGGTCCTCCAATCCTGTTCCTGTATTCTTTAGACTAATGCCGATTATACCTAAACCAGGGACATATTTCATCTATCGTACGCATTTAAAAAAGAACCTGACCGTAATACGGTCAGGTTCTTTAATGCATGCTACTCTGCAGCCGCTTCTGCTTTTTGGCTTGCGAGCCAATCCGCCAGCTGGTCGAGTTGTTCTTCAGTAACTCCAGCAGAGAGTGCCGTTTCTTTCATAGCCGGCATGCTGCCTTGGCCATTTTCGATGATCGCCACAATCTCTTCTTTTGTATGGGTGTCACCGACGCCGCGCAGCGACGGTCCGGATGCCCCTTTCAAATCTGCAGCATGACAGGAGATACAAGTAGCCGTTTTAAAGGTCTCCATTGCAGGATTATCCTTATCCACAATCGCTACGATGCTGTCTTCAGGCTGCTTGCCGCTGGTAGTTGGCAGACCAGCGGCACGCTTCTCGTGAGCTTCTTCTTCCCGCTGAATATGCTCCGGCTTCTGGCCTGTAGCTTCCAGTTCATGCTGATAATGCGTCCATGCAGCATTGGTCAGATAAATGACGGCAAACAACGACAGAATCATAAGCGCCGAAGTGATAGGTCTCTTGTAGAACCTCCGCTCTTTCCCTGTATCCAGGAACGGAACCAGGAGCAATGAGCCAAAGGCCACGCCGGAAACGCCAATCGTGCCGAGTACCACATAATCACCGGATGCGTACGGAAGCTTCAAATATTCATACAGGAACAGGAAGTACCAGTCCGGCATCGGAATGACCGAAGCCCCCGGATCCGCCGGATAACCAAGCGGTGCCGGTTCCGAGATGGTCAGAACAAGGAAACCGACCAATACAACTACACCAACCATCCATTCCTTCAACAAGAAGTTAGGAATGAACGCTTCTGATTTGCCGGGATATGCGGTGTAATCCGGCGGCGTAACCCAACCGCTGCCTTTTTTCACACGCGAATCGCCGACATAAACTACTTTTTCATCAGATTTATGACCATGTGCCATAAATATGCGCCTCCCTTCTTCTTATAGTGGACCGGAAATACCTTGTCTGCGGATCATGATAAAGTGTCCTACCAATAAGGCAAGAAGGACAGCCGGAAGGAAGAATACGTGAATAGCGAAGAAACGCGTCAGCGTTTCGGCACCTACGATCGTACCGCCTTGCAGCAATTCTTTAATGATAGGTCCAAGCCAAGGTACGGAGTTCGCAATCTCCAGTGTAACTTTTGTAGCGAAGTAAGCTTTGTTATCCCATGGCAGCAGGTAGCCTGTCAAACCAAGGCCGAGCATAACAAAGAAAATGAGCATACCAACGACCCAGTTCATTTCACGCGGCGCTTTGTAAGAGCCGGTGAAGAACACGCGCATCGTATGCAGGAACATCATAACGATTACCAAGCTTGCGCCCCAGTGGTGCATGCCGCGGACAATCTGTCCGAAGGCAACCTGTGTTTGCAGGTACTCGACACTGTTGTAAGCGTTTATGATATCCGGTACGTAATACATCGTCAGGAACATTCCCGACAGAATCTGGATGACTGTGATAAAAAACGTCAAGCCGCCGAAACAGTACACAAACGCGGAGAAATGATGCGCCGGGTTTACGTGTTCCGGTACCTCGTGGTCTGCAACGTCTCTCCAAATCGGCGTGATATCGAGACGTTCATCAATCCAGTTGTAGACATTCTTCAACATCTGAATCTACGCCTCCTATTTAACTACGGTATTTGGCACGATGGCGCCGAGGTAAATCCAGCCGTTCTCGATTTTCGTCTCGTACTGGTCAAGCGGCTTCGGCGCGACTGCCAGGTTCTTACCGTCCGGTGTATAACGCGCACCGTGGCAAGGGCAGTGGTATTCATCCGGGAAATTCTTGTTGTTATTCCATCCAACAAGGCATCCCAAATGCTTACAAATCGGTGAAAGCGCTACAATTTCACCTTGATCGTTCTTACGAATCCACGCCGTCAAAGTAGCTGTACTGTTGTACCAGCCGTCCTGCTGTTTGAGCTCGAAATGGAATTCCTGTGGATCGTTGGTAATTTTGCTCTCTTCCGCGACTTTTACAAAAGACCCTTCTTCCTTATTTTGAAGAATCGGATCAACGGCAAAGCGGAGCATTGGCAAAACTACTCCAGCAGCCATATAAGCTGTGGCACCGCCCAACGTGTATGTAAGAAATTGTCTGCGGGACATCTCTTTCTGTCGGGGTGGATTGTGCGATTCTTCATGCTCGTCATTGTGGTTGCTGCTCATTCTGTGTTCAACCCCCTTTGTCAACCGTTCTTAAGTGTCATCAATGATTAAAATCACACGACTTACTAGGACATACTAATAATATCTTAGGCACCCAAGACCGTCAAGAATTTGAATCCCAAATTTGGGTTCGCTTCCAATAGCCCTTTCATAAATTGTTGGTTTTTTGTCACAATTCAACACGGCTTTCCTGCTGCCACATTTCGCTGATCTGTCCTGATACGATGGCAGGCATAGGGATCGAGTCACTGCCTTCCAGCCTGCGCCGCGACAGGACAAGCGTGCTTTCGGGCACATCCTCTATAGAGAGCTCGGAATCGGCTGTCATGACCACCACGAACTTAAAGCCGATGGATTTGACATTGTGACAAACTTCATTTAGAAGCTTCATATCTTCAGTATTTCCATATTGTACGGCAGGATATGTAACCAATCTTCCCTTAAACGGAATTTCTGCCATATCCATAAAATCCCGGAGCCGTTCCAGCGCGGCTGTCGCCTCCCATGGCGTTTCCGTACCCGAAAGTCCGGTAAACGGAATCAGACAGGTATCAAAATAAGGTTTCAGCTCCGGCCACGTCTGCTCGTCCACTTCACTAAATTTCATGCAAGATACATTCCTTTCTGCTCACTCATCATGATTTTGTCTTCATTATACGAGTGAAAGGGCAGGTTAGGCAAAAAAAAGAAGAAATGCGATAAAGCATTTCTTCAATTCAAAGTCCTCAGTTCATCCGTCAGGGTTCGGAAAGCCACTTCGTCGCCGGAAGCCAGCGCTTCGTCGATTTCCTTGTACAGCTCTTCGCTCCGATGCTTGCGCAATGCCTCGTCCCACACCATTTCGGCCGCCAGACCTAACATAACCTCGTAAGTAACCTTCATCTTATCCATTAGGATGCACCTCCAAACTAAATTTGCGTATAGCTTATATTCTTTCCCTTTAATTGCTTAACTTCCAACATATTTACGGCTGCTGCGAACTTGTCCAAACAACCATGCTAGAGGATCAGATCATCATTCGAATCGCTGATATGTATGCCGGCTTCCGCTGCCTTCAATCCAAGCGCGGTCATTTTGTATGATGTTCCCATGCTCTGGCTCTCCCCTATTCTGAGCATCCCCAAATGCATCAGCATGCGGATAATCCGCTGCTCCAAGATGTTTTGCGGACTATCATAATAGAAAGGACGGATTAGCCAGCCCAGCGATTCGTAAAGCGAGGCTGCCGTGACCCAATCTCTTGCGCACTGACTTATCCAGTAAACAAGAGAAGATATATTGGGAATTGCGCCTTTATACAGTCTTAACCAAAACCGGAATATCTGTATCACGCTAACTTGATTTCCTTCCTCAAGAAACGAGGCTCCGGTTTCACTCAGGATCAACCGGGCGTGGTTTTCCCTGATCCATTTTTTGGCGTAGGCATAATCGTACAGCAGCGCAAATCGGTCGGGATATTCAATGCAGGAACGGCCATACCCGAACCGCCACGCTCCTTTGGTAATCAACGGCTCCGAAATATGCAGCGTACTCATGAGCTGCTGCTGATTTCGCCTGTACATGAATCCTTCCTGGTTCAGCTCGATATCGTGCCCGCCTACATATTTAAGAATCAGCTTGAGATCTTCCGCGGCTAGTCCCTGCTCATCCCGGTATGCTTCCGGATCATGCGGCAATCGCTGCAGATTTTGATGAAGCCGCTCCCGCAGCACATCGCGGAACCGCTCCTTCAAATCCGAGGGCACTTGAAACAAATACTTAGTGGAATGGGTAAAACCGTTAAACAGCCAGCCGCTCCGGCGATAACGCGCGACCGCCTCCCGCGGACTTTCCGTTTTGGCGGCAGCTGCCTTCTTGTTTGAAGAGGCTTTATCTTCTTTCTCCTCCAAATCCGCCGTATGACGGATGGCGGCCGTCAGTTCTTCCAGGCTGTAGCCTGTTCGAGTGTCAAAGACCAGATTGTTCAGAAAACGCAAATCGCTCGGTGACAAGCTGCTGACCTGCTCCTCGAAAAACTCTCTTCGCCCGAGCTTGGACAGGATGCTCTGGATCAATTCGTGCTTCGAATTCCGCTTAGCGTCACAATCATAGTGATTCGCTATATTGCTAAGCTGTCCAATATCGGCATATGTGAGCATATCCGCTAGATTCATCTTCCATCGCCTCGCCGTTTTACAACCATTATGGGAAGGTTTCGGACTTTTGATACCTGATGCTCGTCGGTTTGATGAAATATTTTTTGATTATTTCTATATAGAAATGACTATGCTCTCTTATTAAATGATAGAATACATACAAACGGTTACAGGAAACCGCACTTGATGTTTTTATAACGAATACAAAATGAAGCCCAGCTTTTTTAAGACGGGCTGATTCCATCCATACAGGAGGATCATCATGATAAGAACGCAGGAACACGAAATATAACTTGGTGCGAATCGAATCCGCGGACCTCCCTTAAGAGCATTTTATATGAAGAAACTTATTCATGATAAATGACTTGGAGGTTATGCAGAGATGATAAAAGATGCTGAATTTTTAAAGTTCATTCAAAACATGGATCACCATTTTTCGGGATGGGATTTTTCGCGTATTACCGCTTCCGGCCGCATGCAGTCCCACGCTCTCCCCTGGTCTTTGGGCAGCGTGGTGCTTCCTTTGATGCGAAATGCCGCTACGATGCTGGACATGGGTACGGGAGGAGGAGAATTCTTATCCTCCCTGCAGCCGCTCCCGAAATCCGTTTATGCCACCGAAGGGTACAAACCGAACGTTCAGATTGCAAAGCAAAGACTCGAGCCGCTGGGTGTAAACGTTGTCTACTTTGAAGAAGATTCCTCGCTTCCTTTAAAGGATCGTTATTTTGACCTGATCATCAATCAGCATGAATCCTATTCGGCAGCGGAAGTAAGAAGAATATTGAACGATCGCGGGGTGTTTGTAACCCAGCAATCCGGCGGAACCGATTGTTATGGGATTAACGAATCGCTTGGCGTTCCGCTGAATAAAGAGTTCGCTCATTGGAACCTGGCCATAGCGGCCCAAGAGCTGCAGGATCACGGGTTCAAGATTACCTTCAGCCGCGAGGACTTTTTACCGCAGCGATTTTACGACATCGGCGCACTGGTTTATTATTTGATAGCGATTCCCTGGCAGATTCCTGATTTTAAGGTGGAGCGCTATATCGAGCCTTTACATCATATTCACCGGATGATCCGGACCAATGGCTACTTCGAGGTCCAGCAGCACCGGTTTATTTTAATCGCCGAAGTGTAAACCTCAACCTATCCAACATAAAGAAGGAGCCTTCCCGTCGGAAGGCTCCTTCTACTAATACACGCTCATATTTACGATTGGTTCGTCAACAGATGCTTGGTACAGTTAAACAGCAAGGGAGACCAGTCATCCTCTTTTCTCTCCAGGACGGTGAGCGACAGATTGCCGATCCGTTCGCTCAGGGCACCACGGCACACCAGCTTGTATAACTGCGCTAAAAAACCGCCATGACTGACAACAAGAATATTGGCTTCCGGATGTTTATGCCACATATCATCGAGAAAGACAAGCCCTCTGGACTGAAGCTCCAGATCCGTTTCCTGGCCCAGATCCAACATGTGCCAATCGGCACCGAACCGGGTTTCACGCTCTTCCGCTGTCAAGCCTTCCACCTGACCGTACTTGCGCTCACGCAAGCGGTTATCCGGCGGCGCCAAGGGAATGTTCAGCATGGACGAAATAATTTTCGCGGTTTCTTCAGCGCGGGAGAGCCCGCTGCTGATCGCGAAGTCCCATCGGTAATGCTCCTGCAGAAGCCTTTCCCCAAGCAAACGCGCTTGACGACGGCCTTCCTCATTCAGTGGTATGTCCGTTTGGCCTTGGATTTTGCCTAGAGCGTTCCAATCCGTTAATCCATGGCGAACCAAGCCGATCTGCATGCCGCCTCTCCTCCATCCTATCCATATTTTATCTTCTGACCCGATTTAGTCTTTTTAGGAAAAACAAAGCGCATCCGATTCCCAAAAGGGAAAGTATCATCCAGTATTCTGGCTGAGTGGGACTCATATCAACCACAAAAGGATCAATAATGCCGCTGTTGGTTTTTGGGATGTTGTAATCGTCCTTGGTATTCAAGCCTTGGGCCGTATCCGCTACGCCTGTAGGGATAATCCCTGTCGTTACGGCTTCCGGAACCGGATCCGGTTGATTGCCCGTCGCTGCAAAATAAACAAAGCTGCAAACGAACAAGGCCAGAAAACCGGCAATCATCAGCGTCAGCCGCTTCCGGAACACCCGGCTTACCGCCCGGCTCTTGGACGTTTCCTCCACCAGCCAGGGAAAATCGCGATAAATGCGGTCCATCACGTTGCGGTTGATCTGTTCAGCGTCCATGTCGGGAATCTCATGCTCCAGGGCATGAACCATGTTCTGGCTTTCCACCCACATTTCGTACTCCGCTGCACATGAGCTACAGGTTTGAACATGTGCAATCAGCCGTTGTCGCCGCAGATCGTTGTCCGGTAAATCCCAGACCGTTTCCATCAGCTCTTGGGCTTCATTGCAAGTCATCTGTTCTTCATCCCTCTCAGATCCTCAAAAACCGGCTCATAAAAATAGGGTTCGAGCTGAATTTTGACGCTGCCGCGGGCCCGGAACAACAGTGACTTAACCGAACTGACGCTTTGACCTAAAATATCTGCGATTTCCTGGTAATCCAGTTGATCATACTCCCGAAGAATCAGCGCAGATCTCTGTTTCTCCGGTAAATTGTTAATCGCTTCCCTTACCATATGTACTCGTTCACTGCGCAGGATCGCCTGCTCCGGGGCGACCTCCAGCGGCGCCACTGGCACGACCCCGCTCTCCTCCAAGGGCAATGTGCCGCTGCGATGCTTGCGAAGTTCGCTCAGCACGGTGTTGCGCGCAATGGTGTAGAGCCAAGTCGAGAAGGATGCATCCACTTCCCGGAAGGAATGCAGGCTCCGGAAAGCCTTGTAGAACGTTTCCGAGCATAAATCTTCAGCCATTAGCTCCATGTGCGAGCTTTTTAACATATGATAGACAAATGCCAATATTTTTCTCTGATAACGCCTCATTAATTCGGAATAAAGTTCGGTATTGCCTTGCTTAATTTCTTGGATTAGTTGGGAATCCGTCATATGATTTTTCGTTCCTCCTTCACCCACCGGTGCCCATTCCTTGTCATTTCCACCTTCATGAGGAAAATCAAGGATTTGTGCAAAAGTACCGTCAAACCATATATAGTTACGCCTCATGTTGTCTGACTATTCTATGTATTTGGCAATTTCCCCAAATCTTCTACACTAGCACTCTAGCATTATAGCACATATTGGAGAAAAGTTCAGGTTTGTGGCAGAAGGTTTTCCACGGATAGGAAAATCGGCAAAAAAAATCCGCCTTCATCATTGAAGGCGGTTGCACAAAGTGCAATATTTTGGATAGGAGTGGAGAGAAACCATACTGTACTTTTATTATATGTATACGTTTTCATTTTGTCAACACTGAAAACGCATTTATTTCCGGTTGTTTAAAAACAACCGGAAAATTACTGATACACCGAGTGTCCTTGCGATAACAACAGCTCTTTAGCTCGCTCCTGTTCGATTTCATTGCGGAAGGAAAGCCTCATCACGCCCGGCACATCTTCCCGACTCTCGATAATCTGCATGTTGCTTAGGTTGATACTGTTCGTCCCGAGCTCCGTCGCGATGCGGCCGATGATGCCCGGATGGTCAGGCACGTCCAAATACAGATCAAATTGGGACACGATCATGCCCTTGCGCCGTTCTGGCAGTACGCTGCGGAATTCCCCTGCCATGCGGAAAGCCTCTTCGATCGCAGCACCGTCCTTCGACTCCAGCATATCCATGAATCGCCGGATTCCTTCATTCCAGTCTTGCAGCAGCGTCAGCATGACCCTGCGATTGTTTAATAGAATGTCCCGCCATACGACCGGGTCGCTGGAAGCGATGCGGGTTATATCCCGAAAGCCCCCTGCAGCCAAGGTGCGGTACAACGGATTATCGTCATTATAGGAGCTGATCTGATTGACTAACGCCACTGCGATCACATGGGGCAGATGGCTGATCGCTCCAACGATCTCATCGTGAAGTCTCGGCTCTACCTTCACAATATGGGCACGCGTGTGAGACAAAAGCTCTACAAGCACGTTCAGCTTATCCTGAGGGACATCGTCCGGCGGAGTTAGCACGTAATAGGCATTCTCGAACAATACGGTGGAGGCAGCTCCAACACCGGATCGCTCCGAGCCCGCCATCGGATGACCGCCGATGAAATACGCATCCTTAAAGGCAAGCTGGGATGCGCATTCGGCAATGCTTGCTTTGGTGCTGCCAACATCCGTAATAATGCATCCCGGCTTCAGCCGCATTTCGCTCAAACGTTTCATGTACATCTCAAGACTGCCTACGGGAACGCATAAAAAAATGACGTCCGCGTTTTGGGCAGCTTCTTCTACCGAAAGCGTAACCTTATCAACGACGCCCTTAGCAATGACCTGGTCGGCATATTCTTGGGTGTGGGCATAACCGGTAACGGTTATGCCAGGTTTTCCTTTGAAGTTTAAAGCTAACGAACCGCCGATCAAGCCGACGCCGAATATGGAAATTTGCATTGTCATGTTCTCTCTCACTCGTTTCAAGCTGCGATTATTGTTGTGTCATTCGATCAGGCTGGCGCATTCACTTCGCTCAGCACTTGTTCCAAAGCGCCGATAAAAGCCTTGTTCTGTTCTTCGGAGCCTACGGTTACGCGAATATGGTTCGGATACAGTTCAAATCCAGGCCGTACGATAATGCCTTTGCTAAGCAGCGACTTAAACACTTCGGTGCCTGGCTTCTTCACGTCCACCATAATGAAGTTACCGTTCGCAGGAAAATAAGATAGTCCAAGACGATCAAATTCCCCTTGCACGTAATGGATCCCGTCGGCATTCATTTGACGGCATTTCGCTACGAACTCCTGATCTTTCAGGGCTGCCTTCGCCGCTACTTGAGCCAGGCGTCCCGTATTAAACGGCTCACGTACCCGATTGATCAAGGAAATGACTTCCTGCTGCCCGATGCCGTAGCCGATCCGGAGGGCGGCCAAGCCGTATATTTTGGAGAAGGTACGCAGGATGACCAGATTCGGATAACGCTCCATTAACTTGATGCTGTCCGGGTACGAAGCGTCCGTTACATATTCATAATAAGCTTCATCAAGCACAACCATTACGTGGGCCGGGACTTCATCCAGGAAGGAAACCAGCTCGCTTTCGGAAACGATGGTTCCGGTCGGATTATTCGGATTGCACACCCACACGATTTTGGTTTTGTCCGAAACGGCTTTGGCCATGCCCGGCAAATCGTGCTTACCGTCCACCAGCGGCACCTCGATGCATGTCGCACCTTCGATATCCGCATTCGTTTTATACACCGAGAAGGTCTGATCCGCCATGATGGTTTCATCCCCCGGTTGCAGGAATGCCCGGATAATGAGGGCAATGATTTCATCGGATCCGCAGCCGAAAATAATCTGATTGCGTTCAATTCCCAGCTGGCCAGCAAGCTCAGCCGTTAAATCGGCCGCACTTCCGTCCGGATACAGGCTGAGCGTTCCCAGTTCGGCGGTAATCGCTTCGGTTGCGCGCGGCGAGCAGCCGTACGGATTCTCGTTGGAGGCCAGTTTAATGACAACATCCAGCCCTAATTCCTTTTTGACTTCTTCGATCGGTTTCCCGGGCTGATATACGGGAAGATTAACAATTTGCGCTTTCGGTTTCATACGATATTCGCCTCACCTTTCATAACTGCTATGGACAACACTATCCTTTTAATTGTGCCACAAACTCCCTGATTTGCAAAAGTCCCTGCTGTCTTGTCTCTTCCTTCTCCAGCAGAGGAATGGTCGATTCAATCTGACGCACAATCGCGCTCCCGACAACGACGCCGTCGCAGATTTTTGAGAATCTGGCCACCTGCTCACTGGATGAAATGCCAAAGCCGATCGCGATCGGCACGTTGCTGTACTGCCTTACCGTCTCAAGGAAAGACTCCACCCCCGCGTAAAAATCGGTGCGCTCGCCCGTCACGCCAAGGGAGGATACGCAGTACACAAAGCCGGTCGCTTCCGAAGCGATGCTCGCGATCCGCTCATGGGAGGTAGGAGCCACCAGCGGAATCAGATGAACGCCCGCCGCGTGGGCGCGTTTCCGAACCTCCTCGGATTCCTCCACCGGAAGATCGGGAATGATCAAGCCGCTGATGTCGTGCCTTACCACTTCCTCGAAGAAAACGTCCAGTCCGGTTTGCAGTACCGGATTGTAATACGTGAACAGGATGAACGGCAGCTTGCTGCCCCGCTCTCTTGCCAGGCGCGCGGTTTCCATGCAAGTGCGAATGGTCACCTTGCCCTTCAGCGCGCGCTCGGAAGCCCGTTGGATGACCGGTCCGTCGGCAAGGGGATCCGAATAAGGAACGCCGAGTTCAATAATGTCGGCTCCCGCGATTTCAAGCTCATGGATGATATCCAGCGTCGACTTCACATCCGGATCCCCGACGGTGAGATAAGGGATCATGGCGGTCTTGTTTTGTTGCTTCAACGACGCAAAGGTCTGATCGATTCGGTTCATTCGGTTTTCCCTCCCGTGTAAGCCATGATGGACTCCACGTCCTTGTCGCCGCGACCGGATAAATTAATCACGACGATATCGTTCTCGGTCCACGTAGATGCCATCTTTACGGCTTGCGCTACGGCGTGCGCGGATTCCAGGGCAGGAATAATGCCTTCCGTGCGGCATAGCAGCTGCAGGGCATCGAGCGCCTCTTGGTCGGTTATCGGTACGTACTGCACGCGTTCAATGTCTTTTAAATAGGAATGCTCCGGACCAACCCCGGGATAATCAAGGCCGGCTGAAATGGAATGCGCCTCCTGTACTTGTCCGTACTCGTCCTGCAGCAAATAACTCATCGAGCCTTGGAATACGCCTTGTGTCCCCTTGGACATCGTAGCCGCATGAAAATCGGTATCCACTCCCTTGCCTGCCGCTTCGACGCCGATCAAACCGACTTCCTTGTCTTCAAGGAACGGATAGAACATGCCGATCGCATTGCTACCGCCCCCGATCGGCGCAAGAATGACGTTTGGAAGCCTTCCTTCCGTCTCCAGTATCTGCCTCCGGGTCTCGTCACCGATAATGCGCTGGAAATTCCGCACCATCATAGGATACGGATGCGGCCCTACAGCGGAGCCCAGCACATAAAAGGTATCCTCGACGTTGCTGACCCAGTAGCGAAGCGCCTCGTTGCCGGCATCTTTCAGCGTTCGGCTTCCCGACGTGACCGGAATCACTTCGGCACCGAGCATTTTCATGCGGAATACGTTCAACTGCTGCCGTTTGGTATCTTCTTCGCCCATAAATACCTTGCATTCAAGACCCAGCAGAGCGGCTACCGTCGCGGTCGCTACGCCATGCTGTCCGGCACCCGTTTCGGCAATGACCTTGCCTTTGCCCATGCGCTTGGCTAACACGCCTTGTGCAATGGCGTTGTTGATTTTGTGCGCGCCGGTATGGTTCAAATCCTCGCGCTTCAGGTAAATTTTAGCCTTGCCGAGATGTTGGCTGAGCCGCTCCGCGTAATAAAGTGGCGTTTCCCTTCCGGAATACTGTTTCAGCAAATAGGCGATCTCCTCTTTAAAAGCAGGATCCTCCGAAAAACGATTATATTCTTGCTCAAGCTCTATTAAAGCGTTCATCAGTGTTTCCGGCACGAACCGGCCTCCAAACACCCCGAAACGTCCATTACGGTCAGGAAGCTGTGTCATTTCCCCTTCACCCTTTCTACAAATGCGGTCACTTTGTTTATATCCTTCACGCCAGGCTCGCTCTCTACGCCGCTGGATACATCCACCCCGTACGGAGCGTACTGGCCGATCAAATGAGCAACATTATCCGGATCGAGCCCGCCGGCTACAAACAAGGGAATCCCTTGCCGTTCAGCCCATTGCTGGTACGCCGGGATCAGATCCCAGGCAAACGTCTTGCCCGACCCTCCGCCGTACACCGGATCATAGGTGTCGATCAGCAGTCCGTCGATGCAGCCCGCATACGAATCCAGTGCCGACAGACGTTCCGCTTCCGGACGGTCACTTCCGATCGATACCGCCTTAAAAACGGAAACCGGGAAGCGCTCCTTCACTTCCCGGCAAAATTGCGGCGATTCCTGACCATGCAGCTGCACGACGTCAAGCGCCGTTTCTTGAAGAAGCTCTGCGAGCTCGCTCAACTCAGGGTTAACCAAGACGCCGACAGCAGCGGGAATCTTGTCATGCTCCCATTCCCGCAATACTTGCACCAGCTGCGCAGCCTGCTGCGGCGTTACCCGCCGCCGGCTCTTGGCAAATACGAATCCGATATAATCTACAGGTAAGTTTATCATAGATTTTAGCACTTCAACGCTTTGAAGTCCACATATTTTTAGAGCCGTACTCATCATCGAATGTCCCCTTTATTCCATGTCTGCAGCTATCGGCAGCGGTCCCATCAGATCGTTCACAGCGCGGAACACGTCCTGCTGGCGCATGAAATGTTCCCCGACCAGAACCCCGTGTGCTCCCACATAATGCAAGTAGGAAATGTCGGCCGGGCTAGATATTCCGCTTTCGCTGATCAGCGTCACTTCCTGCGGAACCTGCGCCGCGATATCTGCCGTTGTCTGCAATGAGGTTTCAAAGGTCCGCAGATTACGGTTGTTAATCCCGATCAGACGGGCCGTTCCCAGTCCGATTACCGATTCCAGCTCTTGCCCGTCGTGAACCTCAATCAGGCAATCCAATCCGATCGAGTCTGCAACGTCAATGAACTCCGCGATACGCTGCGGCGCAAGGATGCTCGCAATCAAGAGAACGGCATCCGCACCCAGCAGGCGCGCTTCGTAAATCTGAGTCTCGTCGATAATGAAATCCTTGCGCAGCAACGGGATGTTGACGGCCGCCCTTACCGCTTGCAGATATTCTCCACTTCCCTGAAAGTAGTCCTTATCCGTCAGCACGGACAGACAATCGGCATCGGCTGCTTCGTAAGCCTTGGCGATCATAACCGGGTCAAAGTCGGGACGAATCAACCCTTTGGAGGGCGAAGCCTTTTTGACCTCGGCGATTAACCCCATGCTGCGTTTGCGTCCCATGGACAACGCCTTCTCAAACCCGAGAGTCGGTGGCAAATCCGCAATTTGCCTCTCTGCTTCCGAGATGCTGAACGTTTCTCGCAGCTGTGCAACCTCATTGCGTTTCGTTTCTACGATTCGATCAAGATACATAACTCATTTCCCCCGTTCTTGAGATCAGCTGCTCCAACTTGGACTGCGCCAGCCCGGAATCAATCGCTCCCGCTGCACGCTGCACGCCTTCGGCCAAACTATCCGCAAGTCCCGACACATAGATGCAGGCACCGGCATTGGCAAGCACGATGTCCCGATAAGCACTGCGTTCTCCGCGCAGTACCGAGCCGATGATGGCCGCATTCTCTTGTGCATCGCCGCCCAGGATATCGTTCATCGGATGAACCGACAGACCCAAATCATGGGGGTGGATATCATAAGTGCGGACTTCTCCGCCCCGGAGCTCCGATACCCGGGTAGGCGCCGAGACGCTGATTTCATCCAGCCCATCGTGGCTGGTCACTACCATGGCTCGCTTCAAACCGAGCTCTTTGAGGACCTGCGCAATGGTTTCCGTTTTGTTCATATCGTATATCCCGAGCATCTGCCGGTCCGCGCCCGCCGGGTTCGTCAGTGGCCCCAGCATGTTAAATACGGTCCGGACCCCAAGCTCTTTGCGAGGAGCAGCCGCATATTTCATCGACGGATGATAAATTTGGGCGAACAGGAAGCAGATTCCGATATCGTTCAGGCAGGCTGTGGCTTGTTCTGCGGTCAAGTGGATATTGACGCCAAGCGCTTCCAGCACATCGGCGCTGCCCGCCCGGCCCGATGCCGAACGGTTGCCGTGTTTGGCCACTCTGACCGAAACCGAGGAGGAGATAATGGCGGATACGGTAGAAATGTTAAACTTGTGAATGCCGGATCCTCCGGTGCCGCACGTATCGAGCAGCTGGTTCCGCTCGGTAACGACACGTCCGCCCGCGCCTCTCATCGCTTCGGCAAAACCGGTTATCTCTTCTACGGTTTCTCCCTTCATTCTTAAGGCCGTCAGCAGCGCGCCGATTTGAGAATGGGTCGCATGGCCTTCCATTATCGTCTGCATCACCCCGCGGGCCTCATCCCGGCTCAGATCCTGACCGCCGATCAGCTTTGAAAGGCTGGATTGCATCGTCTCCATCACGTTCATTACGATCTCCTCCTTCATGTTAAGGTGTATATTGATACAGATAATCCTGATTGATTAAGTCGTTGGCCCCCGTGCTGGACGGAAACATCGCTTCCGCGACGCGGATCGCCTTCAGCATCCCTTTGGCTTTATTCATGGTTTCCTCATACTCCTTCTCGGGAACCGAGTCCCATACGATTCCGGCCCCTGCCTGAACATAAGCTTTGCCCTGGCGAAAAATGATCGTGCGGATCGTAATGCAGGAATCCATATTGCCTCCAAAGCCCAGATAACCGATAGCCCCGGCGTATGCGCCTCTCGCTTCCCGCTCCAATTCGGCAATGATCTCCATTGCCCGCAGTTTCGGAGCTCCGGATACCGTTCCTGCCGGCAAACAGGACAGAAAAGCATCAAAGAAATCCTTATTCTCGCTCAGCTGGCCGGATACGCTGGATACCATATGCATCACGTGGGAGTATTTTTCAATCTCCATGAACGTATCGCATTTCACCGTGCCGAACTCCGATACACGGCCCAGATCGTTGCGGCCGAGATCCACCAGCATCAAATGCTCCGCGCGTTCCTTCTCGTCCTGCAGCAGATCATCCGCCAGCGCCTGGTCTTCGGCTTCGTTGCTGCCCCTCGGCCTTGTGCCCGCGATCGGTCTTGTTTCCAGCCTTCGTCCATCCACCTTCACCAAGGCTTCAGGAGACGTTCCCACGATAATGTCGTCGTCCATTTTGAGATAATACATGTACGGCGAAGGATTCAGCGTTCTCAGCACCCGGTAGACGTGAAGCGGCGATACTTCGGTCTCGATATGGAAGCGCTGGGACAACACAACTTGAAAAATGTCGCCTGCACGAATATATTCCTTCGCTTGCTCCACATTGGAGAGATACTTCTCTTTGGTCATGTTGGATTTAATATCGCCCATGTCGACATCGGCCGGGATGCCTCTGGAGTTCACGTTCTCCCGCGGCCCCTGATCCTGCAGCTGTTCGGCCGCCGCTTCCAGGGTACGGCATACATCCATATAGGTCTGACGGATGGTGTCGTCCGAATCTCCAGGTTTCACGTGCACGTTGCCGACCAGCATGATCTGCTGCTTCACGTGGTCGAAGACAATGACTTGATCGCAAAACATGAACCGGATATCATCCATCCCGAGATCATCCATCGCGTGTGCAGGCAGCTTCTCATAATATTGAAGCAGATCATATCCAAAAAATCCGATGGCCCCTCCGGTAAAAGGAGGCATCTCCTTCAGCTGCGGGCTGCGGTACGTACGCAGCAGCGCTTTGAGCTCCTCGACGGGCTTGCCTTCCAGCAAGGAACGTTCCCCGTTCTTTTCAATCTCGATCTTTCCTTTTTTACCCGTTATCATTAAGAAGGGGTCTGTTCCGATGAACGAATACCGTGCCCACTGTACGCCGCCCTCAACGCTCTCTAGTAAAAATGCCCGTTTCCGCTCCGCATAGCGCTGAAAAATGCGAATCGGGGTTTCCATATCGGCTAACAGTCTGATCGCTACCGGAATCAGGTTGTATTCACCTGCCATTGCCACCACTTGCTCCATTGATGGATTCGCCATGTCAATCCCTCCTTAATGAATGTATACAACAAAAAAACCTCTACCGAAGTAGAGGTTAACGTTCAGAATAAGTCTATGAAAAAAGAGCGCGGTCAAAGGACATTCAACCCGTTCATCGACAACCTACAGCGCTGACGTTCCATGGAACGGATACAAGAAATAGACCTGTAACCGGCCACGAACATGCCGTAAGATTCATCATGGAATCAAGTGTATCCTATAACCCGATGATGTTACTCCCTAAAATGCCTCAGCTCTTCTCAACTCAACTCATCTGTAAAACCTAACTCTACTCAGCTATTCTGATATCACTATACAGGATAATGCCGTGTTACCGCAACCCTAATTTTCAATATCAAGCGTTGGAGCCCGATAAATCCGGACGCAGCCGCTTGGCTTCGTTCAAATACACATGCTTGATCTCGCTCTGGCTTTTGTCCGTATTGACCTGCACCATAAACCGGATGCAGCGCGGCAAACTGCCCTGAACGGGGATTTCAACCGAACACATCAAAGGGACGAGATCCCAGCCCTCCAGCTGGCGTATCGCCTTGGCCGGGAACGTTGCATCCAAATCCTGCGTCATCGTAATCCATATGTTGCTGATATATTCAGGCTGTAGCTCGTTGCGTCTCACCATCTCTTCCAGCAGACGCAGCGTCTCCTGTACGATCTCCTGCTCATCGTTGCGGGTGACGGTTGTCGCCCCCCGGATTCCCCGATTCATCATGAACTATCCCTCTCCCTTCAACTGTTCGACCACGGATCGAACAGCTTCTACCGGTACATCCTTAACGATGCTGACGGAACCGATGGATTCCGGAACGATAAATACCATTTGCCCCTCGGCGAACTTCTTATCATGCTGCATGGCATCCATGATGCGATCGACCGAGACGTCATCCGGCAAGATTACCGGCAGATTCACCGCCTTCAGCATGCTCACCGTCTCTTCGTGCAGATCCGCAGGTCTGCCAAGCTTCTCAGCAAGTCGGGCCGATCCCGCCATGCCGATTGCAATCGCCTCGCCGTGCAAGAATCGGCCGTAACCGCCAACGGCTTCGATGGCATGGCCAATGGTATGCCCCAGATTAAGAATGGCGCGCAGGCCGCCTTCCCGCTCATCCTGGGATACCACGTCCGCCTTGATCGCGCAGCCGCGCTCCAGGCCGTAGATCAAAGCTTCCGGTTCCAGGCTCAGCAGCTTGGAGCCGTTCTCCCGGCACCAATAGGCAAAATCCCGGTCCAGGATCAAGCCATGCTTCACCATTTCCGCAAGGCCTGAAGACACCTCGCGCGCCGGGAGCGACATCAGCGTATTCACGTCATAAACCACCATGACGGGCTGATGAAAAGCGCCGATCATATTTTTGGCCAGAGGATGGTTCACCGCCACTTTGCCGCCTACGCTGCTGTCATGGGCAAGGATCGTGGTCGGGATCTGAACAAACGTCACGCCGCGCATGTATGTCGCCGCAACGAATCCGGCCAAATCGCCCACAACGCCTCCGCCCAGCGCGAAGACAGCCGAGCTGCGGTCCAGCTTGCCGTTGATGGCCGTGGTCATAACCTCTTCATAGACCTGTAGCGACTTGGAGGACTCGCCGGAAGGGACGATATGGGATATGACCGTGTACCCTTCCGATTTCAGCTGCTCCTCCACTTGCGCCAAATAGTGAGGCGCCACTTGATCATCCGTTACGATCAGATGCGGGCTCTTGCGGGTTATGCCATGCTTCGCGCTCAGCTCGCCGAGGGTATTCAGAATCCCCGCACCGATATAAATCGGATAGGAACGCTCTCCCAGTTCCACATGTAATGTCCTCATATCAGTAGTTCTCCAGCTGTTTCAGGTAGTTTTGGTAATTCGCATGGATTTCCTCCATCGAATCGCCGCCGAACTTCTCAAGGAACGCCTTAGCTACCTCCCAGGTCACAACGTGCTCCATCACGACGCTGGCTGCCGGAACCGCACAGGCATCCGAGCGTTCAACCTGAGCCGTGAAGGCTTCCTTCGTGTCGATATCCACGCTTTGAAGCGGCTTGTACAGCGTCGGAATCGGCTTCATGACGCCGCGCACGACGATCGGCATGCCGTTTGTCATCCCGCCCTCGAATCCGCCCAGGCGGTTGGTCGCACGGTGGTATCCGCGCTCCTCGCTGTACATAATCTCGTCATGCACCTGGGAGCCGCGCAGCTCGCCTGCTTCGAATCCGATGCCTACCTCAACGCCCTTAAAAGCGTTAATCGACATCACGCCCTGCGCGATGCGTCCATCCAGCTTGCGGTCATATTGGACATGGCTGCCCAATCCGACCGGCAATCCTTCGATGATGCATTCCACGATGCCGCCGATGGAGTCGCCTTCTTTTTTGATCTCGTCTATGTAGGCTTCCATCTTCTTCTCGGTCTCTTCGTCTACCACGCGAACCGAAGAAGCTTCCGTACGCTCGATCAGCTCATCGATCGAAAGATTGTGCGGGGGAGCCTCGATTTCGCCGATCCGGATGACCTGGCCAGCCACTTTGACGCCAAACTGCGCCAGGAATTGTCTGGCGATAGCGCCAACGGCAACGCGGACCGTGGTTTCACGGGCGCTGGAGCGTTCCAGCACGTTACGCAGATCCTTCAGGTTGTACTTCAATCCGCCGTTCAGGTCGGCATGACCCGGTCTTGGACGATGTACCCGTCTCTTCGCCTCGTCGTTGCCCTCAATCGGCTCCACGTTCATAATGTTCTGCCAATGCTTCCAATCGTTATTCTGGACGACCAGCGCGAGCGGCGCACCGGTTGTATAGCCGTGGCGCACACCGCCAAGGATTTGCGCGGTATCCTTCTCGATCTGCATGCGGCGTCCCCGGCCGTACCCCTTCTGTCTACGATGGAGCTGAAAGTTCAGTGCGTCGAAATCAAGCTCCAAGTTGCTTGGAAGCCCTTCGATTATAGTTGTCAGCTGAGGCCCGTGCGTCTCCCCAGCGGTTAAAAACCGTAAGCTCATGATGCTTTTCCCCCTTTAGGCTTTTAAGCGTTAAACCGCTAAACTCCGTGAACATCTTCTGCTCATTATAGTATAGGTCTAACGCTTTGACAAGAATGTCGACAAACGAGCAAAAGCGCCTCTCATCCTGCGGATTGAAAAGCGCTTTATGCGTTAAGACTGCCGTCTCTATTGAATTTTACGGTAGAAAAAGGTCTCGTTGCTTTCCAGGCCGTACTGCCCCGGATTAAAGATCTGTTCGGTGCTGCCCACAAACAGAAACCCGCCCGGCTTCAGGCTCGCGGCAAATTTCTGATACAGCTTGTGCTTGGCCCCTTCCGTGAAATAAATCATCACGTTCCGGCAGACAATCAGATCATGCCCGGCTTCGAACCGGTCCGTAAGCAGATTCTGCTTGTGGAAGGAGACCTCCTTCTTCAAGTTCTCGCTGAATCGATACAGCGAGCCCTCTTCCTTAAAATAGCGGGCGGCTACTCCGGAAGGGACGTCCTTGAGTGACCTCTCGACATACAGGCCTTCCTTCGCTTTATGTAACGCACCGTCGTCGATATCGGTCGCCATGATGCGCGCCCGGCCCAGCATGTTTTGTTCCGCCAGGATCATGGCAAGCGTATAGGGCTCTTCGCCGGTCGAGCAGGCAGCGCTCCAAACCTTCAACACCCCGGGATTCTGCTTGGCCAGCTCCGGCAATATTTTGTCCCGGAGCACTTCCCACCGGTTCGGGTTGCGCCAAAACTCCGAGACGTTAATTGTCATCCGGTCCAAAAACTCATGAAAGAGCGGCTTGTCCTTCATCATCGCATCGTAAAAGGCCGAAAAGGTTTCAAACCCCTTCTTCATGCGCAGCGTCGTCAGCCTTCGCTTCATCTGCGCTTCCTTGTAATCGGCAAGGTTGATCCCCGTGCTTCGCTCGATGCTGCGAACAAAGCCGATATAATCGGGATCCTCCAGTACTGGTTCATGTTCCGTCATCGTATCATCCTGTTAATCAGATTATTCCGCTTCCCGCTTCGCTTACAGCCAAGGGGACAGCGTCTTGTTGTACTCAACCAATTCCCGATCATCAAAAAAATTGGCGATCTCGCGCTGCGCGCTTTCAGGCGAATCCGATCCGTGAATCAGATTATGCGGCGTATGGGCCGAAAAATCCCCGCGTATCGTACCTGGCAGCGCATCCTTCACATTCGTTTTGCCGATGACCTGGCGAGACAAAGCGATGATGTCGTCACCTTCCCAAACCATCGCAAACACCGGTCCGGACGTGATGAACCCTACCAGGTTATCGAAAAAATCCTTGCCTTCATGTTCCGCATAATGGCGCTTGGCCAGCTCGTCCGAAATCTGCATAAACTTGCCCGCAACCAGCTTGAATCCTTTATCCTCCAAACGGCCGACGATTCGGCCGATCAGCCCACGCTGCACACCATCGGGTTTAATCATTAAAAAAGTACGTTCCATAGGCCTCATCACGCTTCCCCTCATCCTAGGTAATTGAACAATTGAACCTTCATTCCATGCTCAGGTGATGTTACATGTTTGTACCCGTATTTTAACAGAAAGCAACCTCATGGGTAAGGCTAATATGACCGCTTTGTTATAAAATTTGCGATATCTCTAAGCTGTTTTTTGGTCTTGATGTCAGGCAGCGTATCCAATGCAGCCAATGCTTTACCTATATACCGATCAGCCAGCGCCTCGGATCTCGATATGCCTTCGCTTGAGGTTACAAGCTTTACGGCGCCCGATACATCGCACTGGCCATTTAGTGCATGAATCCGTTCCAGCTCCTGCAGCAGCGGCTCTCTCCGCTGGCTGTCCTCGAGAGCGAAAATGACGGGCAGCGTAATGTTTCCCTGTCTCATATCGCTCCCCGGAGGCTTGCCAATCTGCTTCTCCGTCCCGCACAGATCCAGGAGATCGTCCTGAATCTGAAATGCCATGCCGACATTATATCCGAATCGATACAGGCTGTTGGCCACCTTGCGGTCCGCATCCGCAGCCAACGCGCCGAGCTGGCAGCTGACGGCAATCAGGAGCGACGTCTTGCGGCGGATGCGGAGAAGATATCTTCTGACGTCCTGTTCGGTATTAAAGAAATCACGTATCTGCTCCATTTCGCCAATGGACATCTCAACCATGGCCTTGGCCAGAATCTGATGAATTTCAGGCTGTTTCAGGTGAGTCGTCAACTGGAGCGCCTTGCCATAAATATAATCGCCGGTATACATGGCGATCCGGTTGTCCCACTTGGCCTTCACCGTGGGTTTGCCGCGCCGCGTGTCCGCATCGTCAATCACGTCGTCATGAACGAGGGAAGCGCTGTGGATCAGCTCCAGCGGCACGGCCACATGCTTCAGCTTATCAATGTCATAGTCGCCGAATTTGCCGCCCATCAGGACAAAAACGGGACGGAGGCGCTTGCCGCCTGCTCTAAGCAGATGCAGGGAAGTCTCTGTCAGCTCGGGACTGTCGCCTTCGACGCTGAGGTAGAGCTCCCTTTCGATAACGTCCATATCTTTTTTTAATGTTCCGAATATGTCAAATCGTTTCATCTCTTCACCCGTATGCTTAGATTCTCATTCCATAACTCCGGCGCTACCTTGCGATTTCAGCAGGCCAAGCTCTGATGCGAACTTGAAATTTAAGCGTAACCCTTCCTGTTGTCGTTCATCAAATCGCAGCACAGGTTAATGCCTGAACCATTGTTGTTGCTAGTCACCCCATCTGGTGTACAATTCATGTTCGATGCGCAAGCTGTCCAATACCTTGCCGACCAGAAAATGGACGATATCATCAATCGTTTTCGGTCCGTGATAGAAGGCTGGCATCGCCGGAATGATTTTGACCCCAAGCTTGGCCAGCGTCAGCATGTTCTCCAGGTGAATGGCATGCAGCGGCGTTTCTCTCGGGACAAGCACCAGGGGACGGCCCTCCTTCATCATGACGTCGGCGGCGCGGCCCATCAGGTTATCGGAAGATCCGTGCGCCACTGAGGATAACGTGCCCATCGAGCATGGCATGATAATCATGCCTTCCACCAGGTAAGAGCCGCTGGCAATCGTAGCTCCGATGTCGGAGATCGGATGGTATATCACGTTCCCCTCGAAACCGCCGAATTTCTCGGCCAGCACTTCCTCGCGGTTGCCCGCCTGAAAGCCCATTTCCTCCTTCAGCACGCGCCAGCCCGCATTAGAGATAATCAATTGCACATCGTAGCCCAGCGAGAGCAGGGTCTCCGTTAGACGAACCCCGTATATGCTGCCGCTAGCCCCCGTAATGCCGACAACCCAGCTCTTTCTGCGCATGGATTTCATCAGATATAACGCACCACCAAATCAATGAGAGTGAATACGAACAGAATGATGCTCAGCGTACTGTTCATGGTAAAGAACGCGGTTTGCAGGCGGCTCATATCATTTGGCGACAAGATGTAGTGCTGATAGAACAAAATTCCGCAAGCGATCACCATGCCCGCCAAATACCACCAGCCCACCGGCGTTACAAAGAAAAGAACGATAAAACCGACAGCCGTAACGACGTGGAACCCGCGAGCGAACCAGAGCGCTTTGTGCAGGCCGAACCGGGAAGGAATCGAGTACAGCCTTTCTTTTGCATCAAACTTCTCGTCTTGGCATGCATAAACGATATCAAATCCGCCCGTCCAAAACGCAAGCGCGATATAAAACACCATCGCCTTCCAGTCGATTTGACCGGTTACCGCAACCCATCCGCCCAGCGGTGCAAGCGCCGTTGTAAGCCCGAGCACCAGATGGCATAGCCATGTGAACCGTTTGGTAAAGGAATAAATGATAAGCATGAAAATAGCGATAGGCAGCAAACGGAAAGCAAACGGGTCCAGCATGTAAGTAGCCCAGAAAAACACGGCGAAAGACAGAATAATAAATATGATGACCTCCAGCGGCTTCAGCAGGCCTGCCGGAATGGCGCGATTAGCCGTGCGGGGGTTCTTGGCATCGATATGTTGGTCGGTGAGCCGGTTGAGTCCGAAAGCTGCGCTTCGCGCACCGAACATGGCAAGAAAGATCCAGCCGATATCTCCCCAGGACGGTAATCGGTCAAACACGACGGCCGATCCTAGAATCGCCCCCATAAAAGCGAAAGGCAGAGCAAACAGCGTATGCTCCACTTTAATCATTTCAAGATAAGTTCCTATTTTCTTAAACATCCAGATTCTCCTTGATCCCAATATGTAAGGCTGCTATGCCACCAGTCAAGGGAAAGGCCTGAACCTGTTGAAGTCCGGTCTGACGGAAAGCTTCGGCTAACTCCTCTCGTCCCGGGAACAAAGCTAGCGATTCGGGCAGCCATTTATACTGCTCATAACGCTTGGCTACCAGTTTCCCCATCCGAGGCAGCACTTGTTGGAAATAAAAATAATAAATGCCTTTGAACGGCTGCCAAGTCGGCTTGGACAGTTCGAGACATACCACCATCCCGCCGGGCTTAACCACGCGTTTCATCTCATGCAGAACCTGCATGTAATCCGGCACATTGCGAAGACCGAAACCGATCGTCGCGTAATCGAATTGATTATCTTCGAACGGCAGGCTCATGGCGTTTCCCTGAACCAGCTCGATCTGTGGTTCGAGTCCATGCTTGGCAACCTTCTCCCGGCCGACGTTCAGCATCCCCTCACTGAAGTCGAGTCCGACTATGTGTCCGGATTCACTTGCCTGGGCCATGCTAATCGTCCAGTCGCAAGTTCCGCAGCATAGGTCGATGGCCGTATCGCCATGGCGCATGTTCATCTTTTTCATCGTATACTTGCGCCAGGCTTTATGTCTTCGAAAGCTGAGAATGTCGTTCATCAGGTCGTATTTGCCCGATATGCTTTCGAAGACGGAATGGACGTACTGCTCTTTCGGATTTTTGCCGTCATGCTTGATTGCGTCTAACTTGGTTGTTTGATTATCCACTGCATCCCCCTACCCTTCACTTACGACGGACCGATATGTGCTGAGCCGTTTCAGAAACGGGTCCAGCACACCGGCGTACGGGCTCTCGCCCACGCGGCCTCCCAGCAGCTGCTGTACGGCGCTGACGGATTCCCGGAGCTTGTCCAGCAGCTTCTCCGAAGCCTTATGCTTCAGAATCAGCTTCCGCCAATCCTTCATATCCGTTTTTCTGCCCACCAGCATTTTCCGTTCCTCGTCGCTTCCCGACTCGATCAGATGCCAGTACGCGTAGCCGCATCTGCCGATGTCAGGCGTCGCACAGCGTTCCATCTCCTGCACAAGCGTTTCACATTCCGTAATTTCCTTGAGCAGCTTCTCCCATGTTTCTTGCACGGACACCTCAAGCAGCGGAGTAAAAGAAAGAAACAGCTGCATATTCAGCTGTACCGTTAGCTGTAGATATTCTTCAGAAGGCAGCAGGTTTTTTTTCATTTTGCCGTATAATCTCATCTTCATCACGTTCACTTCGCTAACCGCTTTGCTCAGAAGCGAGATGACGGCAATTTCGCCCTTCAGGGCCAGGAGCTGATAAAAACGGCTGCTGAAGTAATCCCCTGCGAGCACTTTCAGCTGCCGGGATCGCATCATTGCCTCTCCTTGATTGCCTTCCGTAACGTCGATGCTTTCATGCGTATCGAGTCCCACCTGAACCAGTGAGGTAACCAGCGCGTACAATTCTTCGTGTCCGGCAATATTCCGTCCCGAATCCATTAAAAATATGTATAACAAATGAACACGGGCATCCGGAAAACCCGGAAGTTCCGTGTGGTTCTGAATCATATCATAGTTTATATATTTCTCTGCCAGTTCTGGTACGCGATACGGTTTCATTCTCAGCCTCCGTGCACTTGATGTTCTTTTGTCCAATTGAGCCCACAATCCAATCTATTATAACACATGTTCAGGGCACGTACATGCCCTGTCATCTACTATTTTACCCCTTTCCAGGGCCGCTGAACTGCTTTGGCCAAAGATTCGTAAAGGTCAGGTTCAGGGCAGCAGCGACGGAAGGCGGCACATCCTCGTTCTCCAGCTGGGTTAGGACTTCCGCATAGCGTGAATCCCATGCTTCCCTGTTCATATTCGAGGCCAGCAGCATATACCGTTTTCCTCCCCAGCGATCGATGGCAACCACCCTGAGATACAGCTGCCTCACATTATCCGTGCCATCGAACGAATAGGACATAATGCTGGCGATGTCCTCGTAAACCTCGGAGGCCGTCTTTGTGGCATCGCTCAATTTGATATCCAGCGTCAAAGCGCCTTCTTCATAGTCCGCCCGGCTTATCTGCAGATTCAGAGGTAGACTCATCAGGGAATCCACCAAGCCGGCATCGCTTAATTCGCGGCTGTGATAAGGCACCGCCGCGGGTACAGCGCCGACCTTATAACGAGCTTGCGATTGGAGCCCCATCAACAGGCCAAGCAGGATGAATGCAATCGCCGCAGGCAAGAGTACCGCTTGTACGGATTGCCAATGCTTCATGACCGAAACCTCCTCTGTTCCTAGTTTCTTCCGCTCCTCTGAAGTCCATACCTCATTGTATAAAGAAAAAAAGCAGGCTATGCCTGCTTCTGGTAAAACGAACGGGATTCGGTTAGAAAAGCGAAAGCGAGGTCAATGTCACGGCCACAGCCAGCGCCGCGATCCTGGCCAAATTCATGACCACGAAATTTTGCACCGCGATCACGAAGGTTTTCTCTTTGGATGGATGTGCGGTGAATGCGGCTCCTTTTTTATATACCGGGACAATGGTGACGAACACCAGCAGAACCAGCACAGGGTGCACCTTCATCAGAAGAAGAGCCGCCAAGTCCAGATAAGCAAGGCAGTACAGAACCCGGAACAGTCTCAGCGAATGCTTGAAGCCGATATATACCGGCAGCGTATACCGTCTGTTCTCCAAATCCTCATCCATGTCGCAGATGTTATTGGCCAGCATGATGTTGGCAATCCCGAGAATGGCCGGCAATGACACGACCAGCAGCAGCAGCACCTCGGGCAGGTTCACCTGAAGGGAGAGGACGCTCCCTTGAATATCCATAACCGCCAGATGGCTGCCCTCAGCATGGATCCAAGCCGAGATGAAGATGATGACAAACCCCATGAACAATCCGGAGAACAGCTCGCCTAGCGGCATCCGCGAAATCGGAATCGGTCCGAACGAATATAATATCCCTACCGCGAAGGACATTCCGCCAAGCAGCAGAATTAACCAGCCCGTGGACAGGAACAGCGCTATGCCGGATCCGACGGCCGTCAGCAGCAGCAGAGCGATGACGGACACAACCGCCGGCTCTTTCAGGTTATAACGTACGATGGCATTATGCTGCTCGTAACCGAAGCCGTTCTTTTTAATCGCTTTTTTGTAATCGTAATAATTATTGATCGCCGTTGTTGCCATATCAAACGACAGCAATGATGCGAGCATCAGGGCAAAATGATACCCATTGAACTGCTGAAAACGAAACAGCGCATACAAGGTTCCGAACAGGAACGGGATCATGCTGGCAACCTTCGTCTGAATTTCCACCAGTTTAAAAAAAGCACGGATTCCCATGACCATCATCCTTTATCCATATTGATCTGATTTCAGATTAAAGGATTTCATGGCCGCGGTCTGTTCGAATTGTACTTGACAAACGCGTGATGAAAGTGACGAATGTTACTTTTGGGCAGGATCAAACTTGTTCCGGAATATCCCTATCCTTGCGCTTGCGGCTCCAAGGCGTACCCAGCAGCGGCAGGGCCCAGCGGTCCAAGCCGTACCAGCCTGCGACTTTCCAAGCCAGCACCAGCCATGTCGCCAAAATAAACAACAACGGATTGGAGCTTACCGTGCCCGCGAATAAAAAGCTGGCATTCATTAATCCGCCGAAAAATGCGGCAATACCGGTCAGCAGGCCCAAAATCAGCCCGAGTCCTACCAGTACCTCGCCGAAGGCCACCATATAGGCAAACAGCTTGGCATTGGGAAGAACAAACCCCTCTAGGAAAGAAGCATACCATCCGGTTACGTCCTTTCCTTCTTCCGCTTTTGCCAGCGCGCCGCCGACAAAGCCCTTAATGGCCGCTCCGGCTTCGCTTCCCGTCCAGGCTTCGGCCGTCAGTTTTTTCAAGCCCGACGTTAACCACGCGTAACCGAGATACAGCCTGACCAGCAGCCATATCCACGCCGAGCGCGTACTGTTGAACAAAAACATGGATATCGGATTTTCAGGGACCACAATATACTGTCCGTCTCTGTATTGTTTCGCCATGATTTCTGCAATCATCCTTTCGCATTTTTATTCATTCCATTCCCGCTAGTATATCCATTGTTCGACAAAGCGGCAAGTGCCTTTAACAATTTGTTAACACACATTCTGCGCGAATAAACTCGAAATACAAAAAAGCCCCACCGAAATGGTGGGGCTTTTTCTATATGATGATTTTCCTCAGTTGCCGGATTCGATCTTCCCGTGCTTGGTCATGATCTCGGCTTTGCCGCGTATTTTCACCGCGGACGTATGATCCGTGAACTGGGCGATGATGACTTCGCCTTTGTCCAGCTTCTCGGTATGATGAAAGCGGGTATCCTGACCGCGGGTAAGACCGATTACCTGCACGCCATGGTCCAGTGCTTTGACAATAAAATAATCGCCGTTCTGAACGTTCTCCATTTTCCAGGCCTCCTCGCCGTAAGCCTAAAAGAAAAGGCCGTGAACGAATTCACGACCTGTGCTCTTAGGTAATATGTAGAAATCTTTATTTGATTCCGTCTTTGAGCGCTTTACCAGGTTTAAATGCAGGAATTTTGCTCGCAGGGATTTCGATTTCTTCACCTGTTTGCGGGTTGCGGCCTTTCCGTGCGGAACGCTCGCGAACCTCGAAGTTGCCAAAACCGACCAGTTGTACCTTGTCTCCACTTTGCAATGCTTCGGAGATTGCATCGAAAACGGCATCAACCGCTTTAGTTGCATCTTTCTTGGAAAGCTCAGTAGATTCAGCTACTTGTGTAATCAGATCCGATTTATTCATTCTTTCACCTCCCTAACAAGGAATGTGCTCCACTTGCTATTCACTGTTTCCGTTTTACCGCAAATTATACGTGCAATCGGGTATTTTACCCCTATCTCGCGTTTAGAATGCATGACGCGGAACAAATTTATAGTAATACAGCCATCTCATAATTTCAAGCGTTTTGCTTTGCTGGGTCAAAGAAAACATGAAAAACAGCCGCTAATCGGGACTTTTGACCCGTTAGCGACTGCATTTTCAACACCTTTTCGGCGCCCACTTAAAGAATGATTGCGATCAAACCGCCGGAGCCTTCGTTAATGATGCGACCCAAGGTTTCCTGCAATTTGTATCTGGCATTATCGGGCATCATCGCGATTTTTCCTTGGATTCCTTCACGGACGATCGAGTGCAGCGAGCGTCCGAATATGTCGGATTCCCAAATTTTGATCGGATCGTTCTCGAAGTCCTGCATCAGGTAGCGCACAAGCTCCTCGCTCTGCTTCTCCGTGCCGATGATCGGCGAGAACTCGGATTCCACGTCCACCCGAATCATATGAATGGATGGAGCGGTCGCTTTCAATCTTACCCCGAAGCGGGTGCCTTGACGGATGAGCTCAGGCTCATCAAGCGCCATCTCGGCCAGGGAAGGAGCGGCGATGCCGTACCCCGTCGTTTTGACCATCTCAAGCGCTTCGGCGAAGCGGTCGTATTCCCGTTTGGCATGGGAGAACTCCTGCATCAGCTGCAGCAGATGATCCTTGCCTCGGATCTCGACACCCACGACCTCCATCAAGATCCGGTCATACAGTTCGTCAGGCGCGAAGAGGTCGATCTCGGCAACGCCCTGACCCATATTCATGCCGCTGAGTCCGGCGTGGTTGATGAAATCATATTCCATGAACTGGCTAACCACACGATCCACGTCACGCAGACGGCGGATATCTTTCACGGTATCTCTCACCGAGTTTTCATAGTTGCTGCGGAGCCAGTGGTTCTCGTTAAGCACCATAACCCAGCTAGGCAGATTGACATTCACTTCATGCACCGGGAACTCATACAATACCTCACGAAGCACACCGGTCACGTCATCATCGGTCATGGTAGCCGCACTCAGCGTCATGACCGGAATGTCGTATTTCTCTGCCAGCTCATTGCGCAGCTGAAGGGCTTCTTCGCTGCGGGGACGCGTCGAGTTAATGACAACAACAAACGGCTTGCCGACTTCCTTCAGTTCCTCGATGACGCGCTCCTCGGCCTCAACATAAGAGCTTCGCGGGATCTCCGCAATGCTTCCGTCCGTCGTGACAACGACGCCAAGCGTGGAGTGCTCCTGAATGACTTTGCGGGTTCCGATTTCGGCCGCTTCCTGGAACGGAATCGGCTCTTCGAACCATGGCGTCGAGATCATTCTCGGGCCATTCTCGTCCTCGTAACCCTTGGCGCCTTCAACGGCATAACCAACACAATCGACCAATCTTACGTTGACCTCAAGGCCATCCGTAACCTTGATTTGTACCGCGTTGTTCGGCACGAATTTCGGCTCGGTCGTCATGATCGTTTTCCCTGCAGCACTTTGAGGCAGCTCATCGACAGCTCTTACTCGATCCGCCTCGTTCGTAATGTTCGGGAGAACAACCGTCTCCATAAACCGCTTGATGAAAGTTGATTTTCCCGTACGGACGGCACCGACAACACCTAAGTAAATGTCCCCTCCGGTCCGTTCGGCAATGTCCTTAAAAATGTCCACTTTTTCCAAAAGAGATCCCCTCCTCAAATTACTCCGAAGGAAAAATGCTTTAAGAGCATCCGCTTCGTGTTCCACTCATAGCCAAAGCCATTGCAACAGATGAGCAGCCTTTACAATGTCGCCAGCATCCCGCCGCCGGTATTCCATGAGTTTGGATGGAAACGGCAAAGCGGCGTAACTCGTACATGCATTTGGACTAGTAACATCATATGTACCGGGTTCAAAAATATGACGGTTGCCCCTTAAAGTCCGTCCAGTTTTTTTTAAGATATCGAATATGCCTGCAACTGCCAGACACGCAATCGAATACCGTAAGAAAAACCACCGCTCGGGGCACGGTCTGTCTTCGCGCTGTCACGCCTTTCAGACGCTTTCTAGTGCCTCATGATGTGGGCAACCGGCTCTTGCCCGCACTACTCTTTCAGATTATGAATATGCGCGGACTTTACTAGATATTCCAAAGAGATTCAGCCTTATTCGAAAAAACGATCGAAGAAGAGACTCGAGGGTAAAAAAGTAGACCCGCCTTATGGCTGCCGTACCTCATTCTTCAGGCAGAAACCGGCAACCAGGCGGGACCAAAAAAAATACCCGCCGATATCGGCGGGTACGGGTTTAGGATAGGGGCTGAGCCACAGGCTGCCCGTCCTTCCATGCATAGGGTACGGATTTTACGGGTACATAATAGGATTCCTTCTCCAGAAACACCCGTAAATCCTCTCCTTCTTTGGGCTCGGAGCCGTTTTTCTGGATAGCCTGCATAATATCAAAGGCATAATCGGCGTACACCGTGCCCTCTTCATCCATCATAAAAGGCATTTCCTGGCCCGAGTATACACTCATCAACTTAAGGGATTTGGCCTCGGTTTTCAACAAATCCACCGCCGTATAACCCGGGTAGAGGGCTTCCCCTGCCGGAAGGGCGTTGTCATTCGCCATTTTGTACAGATTCACGGCTCGCTGAACGTCATTCACCTTCTGAGCCGTTGTTAAGTCCATGACCTTCACGGTCGGTTCGGTTTCCTCATTAATAATGAGAAAATAACCGCTGCCGCCTTTCTCGAAAGCCGTATCCGGAATTTGGTCGATATATCCTCGGCCCTTCAGCTGATCCAAATCGACCCGGTATTTCTCATACTTCGGAATTTCCGCGCCTGCCGTAATGATCGGCAGAATTCCTTGCTCTTGATAAAAATCGTCCACGGCCGACTGAATCCGTTTGACACTTTCCCTATAGGAAACCTTGTTCTCCTGCAGCTTCTCGTCAGGATATAGACAACCTGTCAGCAACATTGGAAACAGCACCAGGACTAAGACGGCAGACATTCGCTTCGTACGGCCAGCCGCTTGGGTCATCCAAGTGTTCATACTCAACTAACATCATCCTTCGCTTTAAGAGGTTGTTCAAAAAGTCCGATTTTGATAAGAAAACCAATCGAGGCAAATTCAAGGCTGAGCGACCGCGATTCAGAAGTAGCTTCACTCAACTGAAGCGTTTTGAAAAAACGCACATCGGAAGCATAGGCCTCGGTGCTGAAAACCGATCTTTTTGAACTCGCGCTTTAAATAAAGTCATCGGACTCCCGGTTCCTCGCTGCCTCCAGCTGCTTGCGTATCGCGGCCTTAAGGGGATCCTCGGGGATTATCACCTTCAAATGGCTCGTAATCCTCGTCTGGCAGGATAACCGGTAGCCTTGTTCCATCATCGACGTTCCCAGCTTCCTGATTTCCTTGGTCTCAGGAGCAGAGCAATGTCCGCGTTCCTCATCCGGTACCAGGATCTTGCACATCAGACAGCCTGCTTTGCCTCCGCAACGGGTCGGAATGCGTACACCGGCACGACGCGAGGCATCCAGCACATTCGTGTTCGGACGAACCTTGACCTTCTTCTGATCCGGCAGAAATAATACCTCGTACTCCAACGGCAAACCGCTCCTTTTCTTATGTACCCGCTCTTCCATGCTGCCGGTTCGATTACCGTGCTATGGCTGTAGTCCGATTAATCGCTTCAATACCATCCGATGTTCCTCGCTCAACCGATTTCGGCTTAACAACCGCTGAAGCAGCGGCAAATGTTGGTTCATATCCCTCAACATCGTCTCCGCAATGGCATCGTAACGATCCGGTCTGTCTCGAAGCACATTAAACACCAGTTCGTGGGATAACGGCATCAGCCGTACCGTGACGTCCCGTATGTGGCGCGCTTGCGCTGCAGGATAGAGCAATTGATCGATTTCAACGCGATAGGAGGAACCCTCCGAATTCACTTCAAATCCGCCTACAAGTTCAATCGGGACTTTCTCTAATTCATAGTGGCTCAGAATGGAAGAATATATTCCTTCCTGATCCAGCCGGGGAGCGTCTGCTGCCAGAAGGGCCAGCGTCTCATGCAGCGGCTGAATCCCCCCTGCATCGGCGTAAATATCGATATCCCTCGGCGGCTTGCCTAATTCTACGCCCTGAAGGAGCAAGCAGCAGCTTCCACCCAGCAGCCAAGCGACAGGCGCCTGATTCAGTTTGCGAATGGCGGTAGCTAACGCCTTCTCCAATTCCGGCAGATCATTCAGCGTCATGCTGCACCCCTTTACCGTATCATCCCGGAAGCGGCTTCCCATATTAAATGATGGAAGCCAGTCCGATAATAAAACCGAAAATCATCATCATAAAGGCCACAAACGATAGCGTGCCGCGCAGAAAACCTTTGGTCTTGCTTCGCGCAAGCGTAACCACGATGACGGACAGCGCCATAATCAATAATGCGACAAGGGACAGCCACATCTTTTGCATCGGATCCATGTCACGAAACTCTCCAATCTCTCTTCAAATTATTCAACCTATTATATCACGAAAATGATAGTGCCTCACCCTGAGTATGGCGAAAAAAAGAACAAAAGCCGCATTCCCGCAAAGGATGCGTCTTTTGTTCATGATCAGCATATCTTATTTGTTCATCATCATTTTCATCAAGGCTTCCATATTGCTCGGATTCATGCCGCTCTTCTTCACCGCTCCGACAATTTCCTGAATCGTGTCCTCGCTGACAGGTATGTTCGCCATAGCAGATACCTGCTTGATCAGCTGGCGGAGCTGGGCTTCATTTTGCATAGTAGACGGCTTAACCGTGCTAGCCAGCTTATTGACAGCCCCTGAAGAAATTTTCTTACCGCTTTTCTTGTTAATCGCATTCAGTACATCCTTGTGAAAGCTTTTGCTCATTTCCACCCCTCCTCCGACATCCTCACATCAATATATGAGTCAATCCTCGGAATGGTGAATAAGCTAGGTGTGCCATTGTTCCCAAGTCTCGAGCGGCATCATTTCCATCTCGGTCTTGGGGTCCCGGCCCATTAAGGCTTCCACGGCGACGCGGGGATTCCGGTCTTTAAACAACACATGGTACAGTTGGTCGGCAATCGGCATCTGCACCCCGTATTTCTCGGAAATGGCATGCGCGGCTTTGGTCGTGCGTATTCCTTCCACCACCATCCCCATGGATGCGAGAACCTCATCAAGCTTCTTGCCCTGCCCAAGCATCGAGCCTGCACGCCAGTTCCGGCTGTGCTGGCTCGTAGCGGTAACCACGAGGTCGCCGATCCCGGCAAGCCCGGCAAACGTCAGCGGATTCGCGCCCATCTCCATGCCGATTCGCAAAATTTCTGCCAATCCCCTCGTAATAAGCGCCGCCTTGGCGTTGTCGCCGAAGCCCAATCCGTCGGACATGCCGGCGCCCAAAGCGATAATATTCTTCAGCGCTCCGGCCAATTCCACGCCGATCATATCCCGGTTCGTGTACACTCTGAAATACGTGTTCATAAACAGATCCTGGGCGGCGGCGGCGGCCTTGGCGTCCAAGGATGCCACAACGACCGTTGTAGGGCAGCGTCTCACCACTTCCTCCGCATGGCTGGGTCCTGATAGTACGACTACGCGGCCTTCCTCGCAGCCCAGCTCTTCGGATATGACGGTCGACATCCGCTTCAGGGATTCAATCTCGAATCCTTTAGTTGCGTGAATCACCAGCATATCTTCGCTCCAATACTGCTTCAGCTGGCCCGAAACCTCCCGCATCGCGGACGATGGTGCAACGATAACCACGGCAGCAGCCGAAGAGACCGCCTCTTCCATATCGGTCGTGGCGCGAATGTTCGAAGATAACTCCACCCCGGGCAAATAACGGTTGTTGGTATGCAGTTCGTTAATTTCACGGGTCTGTTCCTCCGTTCTCGTCCAGACGACAACATCCAGATCATTCGAAGCGAGAACACTTGCCAAAGCGGTTCCCCAACTGCCTGCCACCAGAACAGCGACTTTGTCAGACAACGCGCTTCCCTCCTTTGTCCTTTCCTTTTCCGGAACCAAGCTTGTTTTCACGTCCCTGTACAAGCTTCACGATGTTCGAGCGATGACGCCAGAAGGCGAATACGCATATGATCAAGCTTGTCCAAAAGATCGGCCAGGAATAATCCGCGATCAAGAGGAAAACAGGGGTAAGCACTACAAAAATAAGGGAACCCAAAGATACATAACGGGTAAAAACAATGGATAGAATGGCGATAACGCCGGCTATAAGCGCTGGAATGAAGCAGAGCGTAGCAAGCACCCCAATGGCGGTTGCAATTCCTTTGCCGCCTCGAAAGCGGAAGTAAAGAGGCCAATTATGACCGATGATGGCGGCAATGCCGCATAACCCCGGCAGCCACGCATTGTCTCCTCCGAGCCATCGTCCGATCCAAACCGCAGCGATGCCCTTAATTACATCCAAAGCCAATACCAGAATGGCAGGTCCTTTTCCCAGGACGCGAAGGGTATTGGTTGCCCCGGCGTTCCCGCTGCCATGCTGACGAATGTCGATCCCTTTCAGGATTTTGGCAAGCAGTACGCTAAAGCTTACCGAACCAAGTAAATAACAAACTACAATCGCTACGATCTCCAGAATCAAGCTATTCTCCCCTAACTCTCATCAGACTTTCTTCGAGTAAATATCCTGATGGGTGTACCTTCAAAGTCAAAAGCGGCCCGAATCTTGTTCTCAAGGTAACGCTCATATGAGAAGTGCATCAATTCCGGATCGTTGACGAATACGACCATGGTCGGCGGCTTGACCGCCACCTGTGTTGAATAGTTAATGCGCAATCTTCTTCCCTTATCCGTTGGAGGCGGGTTGATCGCAATCGCATCGGATATAACATCGTTAAGCAAATGCGTCTGCACGCGAAGGGAATGCTGATCGGCCACATGTTTAACGACAGGGAGCAGCTTCTGCAGGCGCTGCTTCGTCTTGGCCGACAAGAATACGACCGGCGCATAGGTCATGAACAGGAAATGGTCCCGGATCTTTTTCTCGAACTGCTGCATCGTCTTGTCGTCTTTCTCGACCATATCCCATTTGTTGACGACAAATAAAGACGCTTTACCGGCCTCATAAGCATAACCGGCGATATGCTTGTCCTGCTCGATAATGCCTTCTTCCCCGTTGATGAGCACGAGAACGACATCCGCCCGCTCGATGGCCCGCATGGCACGCATGACGCTGTATTTCTCGGTGGTTTCATACACTTTTCCGCGTTTGCGCATGCCTGCCGTATCGATGAGGACATACCGCTGCCCGTCTTTCTCGAATGGCGTATCGATCGCATCGCGGGTCGTGCCCGCAACGTCACTGACAATGACGCGCTCTTCTCCCAGAATGGCATTGACGAGAGAAGATTTGCCTACATTCGGTCTGCCGATCAAGGCGACACGAATAACATCCTCGTCATATTCGTCGTCTTCCAGTTCCGGCAGGTTCTCGACGACAACGTCCAAGAGGTCGCCGATCCCTGTGCCGTGGCTGCCTGATATCCCGACAGGATCGCCAAATCCGAGGGAATAGAACTCATAGATATCATCAGCACGCTTCAAATTATCCACTTTGTTTACGCTGAGTATGACAGGTTTACCGGAACGGAACAGAATCTGTGCAACTTCCTCGTCCGATTGGGTAACCCCCGTCTTCGCATCGCACATAAATACGATGACATCCGCTTCTTCAATCGCAAGCTCGGCTTGCATGCGTATGGATTTCAAAATCATGTCATCGCCGTCGATTTCGATACCGCCTGTATCGATGACACTGAACGCTTTACCGTTCCATTCAGCACTGCCGTAAATCCGGTCACGGGTAATCCCCGGTTTATCTTCAACGATGGCTAATCTGTCGCCGATCAATCGGTTAAATATGGTGGATTTACCGACGTTAGGCCTTCCGACGATAGCCACTACGGGTCTTGCCATAGTCACTCCTCCTGTCAATTCTTACGATTATCATCATAGCAAAAAACGTTACAATTGGCTAACCTTTCATCTGCATTTCTATTATGCTCTACCCCATGTTACAACATCCGTAAACGTTCGTCCCCTAAAAAAACAAATGGCGAACCCAGATTTCTGGGTTCGCCGACTTCGTTATGATAGGTCAATAGACCGAACAAAACTGTTCCCGGGCTTACTTGAATTTGCTCAGCTTATCGCCGAAACGCTCGCCAAGCGTAACGCTCATGCCTTGGTTGTTCAAAGAAACGTTCGGGTTGTCTTTCAGGTCGATTTTAGGACCTTTGGACGGTTTTTCAGCTCGCGGAGCTTGAGCTGGCGCTTCTTCGGTTTCTTTGATGCTCAGGCTGATACGCTGCTCGGAAGTGTTGATGTCAAGTACTTTAACCTGAACTTCTTGGCCTTCCTTCAGTACTTCTTGCGGAGTACCGATATGCTTGTGGGAGATTTGGGAGATATGAACCAAACCTTCTACGCCTGGTGCCAATTCAACGAAAGCTCCGAAAGTAACCAGACGTTTTACGACGCCCGTTACGATGTCGCCCGTGTTGAATTGCTCGCCAGCTGTTTCCCAAGGACCCGGAGCAGCCGCTTTGATGCTGAGGCTGATTTTGCCTTTTTCAGGATCCACTTTCAGCACTTTCACGCGCACTTGATCGCCTTCGGACAATACATCGGATGGTTTGTCAACATGGCTCCAAGCGATCTCGGATACGTGAACCAAACCGTCCACGCCGCCAACGTCAACGAATGCGCCGAATTGCGTGAGGCGTTGCACGGTGCCTTCCAGCACTTGTCCGTCTTGAAGCTCGGACATCACTTTTTGTTTGTTCGCTTCGAACTCTTCTTCCAGAACGTCCTTCTGGGAAAGAATCACTTTGTTGTTCTCGCGGTCCAGCTCTTTCACTTTTACGCGAAGCGTGCGGCCTTTGTAGTCGCTGAAGTCTTCAACGAAATGACGCTCGACCATGGAAGCAGGAATAAAGCCGCGTGCGCCGACATCGGCTACAAGTCCGCCTTTAACCACGTCGGCCACCGTTACTTCGAACACGTCCTGATCCGCAAAATGCTTCTCAAGCTCCTCCCAAGAATTCTCGGTGTCGATCGCGCGCTTGGAAAGAACCAGGCTTTCCTTGTCGTCGTTGATGCTAACGACCTTGCACTCTACCTCTTGGCCAACCTGAACCGCATCCGATGCATTATCAAGCTGTACAGAAGACAGTTCGCGAACAGGAATTACGCCGTCATATTTATATCCAATGCTTACGTAAGCTTGGTTGTCCTCCAGTTTGACGATCGTCCCTTTCACGGTGTCCCCTTTTTTCAAGGATACGATTTGGTCCAGCTGCTCTTGGTTTTCAGCAGCCTCTTGATTTCTTGTTTCTTCCGACATGTCAAATAACCTCCTCAATTCAAACCCCATTTATTTAAACTCGCATTCGCGAAGTTCAAAACATAATTGCTGTAGTATCTTTCCAACCTTCCCATGCTTTTTATGCATGGAGCGAATAAATCAGTTCTCGGTTGGTTTGCCGCTGGCTCGCATTTCGTGAATCTTGGCCATGATCAATTCGGTTGCCCCATCCAGTGCCTCCGGTGACTTGTCACCTTCGAATCGGGACAGATCCACGGGTGCGCCGTAGATGATTTTTACCTTTCGGAACGGCTTGTAGTTTCCAATGATGGCAGCCGGTACGACCGTTGCCCCACTGCGGAGAGCGAAGCTTGCCGCGCCACGTTTCGCCGCGGTTGCATCCGAATTGCGCGTGCCTTCAGGGAAGATTCCCATAATCTCGCCCGAACGCAAGATCGTAAGAGCGGTTTTGATGGAATCTTTACTTACGCCCCCGCGCTTAACCGGAAAGGCCCCAAGCTGACGAACCAGCCATCCGAACACCGGAATGTTGAACAGCTCGGCTTTGGCCATGAACTTCACCTGGCGCTTGACGTGAATTCCGACAGAAATCGGATCTCGTACGCTAATGTGATTGCTGCAGATTAGCACGCCGCCTTCCGAAGGTATGTTATGTACGCCGACAGATTCGAATCTGTAGAGAATAGCGAACAAACCGCGGACCACCGCTCTGCAAAAAACGTAAATCATGCCTATTTCTCCCCATCCCCATTAAGTTTCGCAATATGAAAGAATCGCTTCGACAACCTGATTGATATCCATATGCGTCGTATCCAGTATGATGGCATCCTCTGCGCATCGGAGCGGGGACACTTCACGTTCCTGGTCCAGCCTGTCGCGTTCTGCGATATCTCTTTCCAATTGTTCCAGCGTTATGCCTTCATCACTTAACTCATGGAAGCGGCGGAGCGCACGTTCCTTGACACTGGCCGTCATGAAAATCTTCACTTCGGCATCCGGCAAAACCGTCGTGCCGATGTCGCGTCCATCCATGACAACGCCCTTATCCAGTGCCATTTGCTGCTGTAAACGGACAAGCTTTATTCGCAAACCTTCGATTCGTGCATATTGGGATACCACTGCACTAACCTGATGTGAACGAATATATGGCGTGACGTCTTCCCCGTTCAGCCAAACCATTTGACCATTTTCATGCGGTTTTAATTCAATCACCATGTTTTGTGCATGTTGAAGCACTTTTTCGGGATTTTCCGGAGAAATCTCTTGGTTCAGCATGAACCAGGTGACTGCCCTGTACATGGCGCCGGTATCCACGTAGATGTACTGCAGCCTGCTGGCTACCATACGCGCTACCGTGCTTTTGCCCGCGCCTGCCGGACCGTCGATGGCAATATTAATTCTGTCGCGATAACCTGTCCCCTGCATAACCAACGGGGCATTCCTCCTCAAACATATACCTCGAAATCGAAAGGGCTTACCATCCGATCAGGGACGGGATCACCGTTCCTCTAGTGAAAATATACAAGAAAGTCCGAGATAAACAAGGCACGATCTTATATTTCAAGAAAAAAGCAGGCGCCCGCCTGCGACGTGAAAATTATACCACACTAGCTAGAGCGATGCAAAAGAGAAGGGGTGTTTTCTCCCATCCAATCGTTTACATTTGGCTCATTAACGGGAACGCCCTCCATCTGCTGAATCGGCGAAAGGTAGGGCCGGCTTGGTTCATAATGCAATAGCAGCTGGACGATCACCAAAGCGAATGCGAGCCCTATCAGCAGCTTAAGCAGTACTTGACCGTATCGGTCATGAAGAGCTTGTCCTTTATCGTCGGGCATGGGATCCTGCCTAGTTTTTCGCCGCAGCTGATTTTGATCGTTAGATGACTGGGACATAAGCACACGGTCCTTCCGACACAAAATTTTCCGCTAGTGTGCCACCGGCTTGTCCATTTTATGCATCAACGGTTGCGAAAATCAAACTGGCGCTCAAAGCAATAACGGATCAGTTTCTGACGCTCCATATCTACGATCTGATTAAACTTCAGCATGACGATGCTTCGATTGCCTGGCAGCTGCTTGACCCTGACAACTTCGCCTTCAAAAGGGACATGCTCCACCGATCCGTTCTTGAACGGAATAAGGATCCAGCAGCTTAATAAGCTCCCTTCCGCAAACGATTTGTCGGGTTCCAGGTAAAAGGATACCCCTCCTCCGCCGACATCATCGGTTTTGGTCAGCAACCGCGTGCCGTCTTTGGCCATCACCGCTAACTCGAGCTCGGCTTGTACCCGCAGAAAGCTCCTTCTCTGCACCTTCGTGATCTGATCCGGCTCCGGCTTTTTGATGCGAACCAGGCGTATAACGTCTTCATGGTGACTCAGGACATAGGAATTGAAGAAGTTCTTGACTCCGCCCTCCGTCAAAAAATAAGCGGAAAGCTCGTCCCCAATATACAGCTTCTTCAGCCTCCCCGTTCCTTCCTGAAGCGGAACCTCCATATACATCGATTCGTCATCCATGTCGGAAATGCGGGATTTGTAAACAATGCTGGCTTCCTTCTCATCCCCCGTATCCAACTGGATATAGAGGACGTCGTTGATCTTTGGATACAATGCGCTCACCCACTAATTCATCATAATCATTATTTTCCATTATATCACGGGATGAGCGGGACCATGGGATAAAATCTTCGAATCCGGTCGATTCATGTCTTTCCCCGGGATACAGATGTATTCCTTAGACACTATACTGGCTGCTCTGCAGCAGTTCTCCGCAAGCAAAAAAGCCGATTCAGGAAATCGCCTGAACCGGCTTATATGGCATCAAGAAACGGCTATTTAATTCCTGCCTGCGCATCCTTAACGACCTCGACCGTTTCCTCCAGGCCCGTATCCGCATTAATGTAAATCCGATACTGGGAGCCGTTGATGCGTCCGCCGAACTCATAACACAGCACATCTTCGGAACGGTCGTTTTTGATTAAGGCCTTGCGGTGGTAGAGCACCTTGAATTCAGGGTTCAAAACCTTCTCCGCTTCGGCGAGGCTGAGCTTCGGCTGCGGGATATCGCGCTTCACCTGGTGCTCGTAAACAAAGTCGCTCGCCTGAAATCCGATGACCTCACCGTTATCCATGGCCGAGCGCACGGTGATTTTCTCAGGATATATCAGCACGCCGTCTTCTTCGCGCACAAAAGAGAAGTTGGCCAGGTTATCGTATTGGTCGGCCGATACGACCGTCATGTCGGAATAGCCTTTTTTCGTCAGGAATTGCTGGGCTTTGTCGATGGCATCCTGAACGGATGCTCTCTTGGCGCCGACATTCCGTTCATCCGTGTAGGAGATCAGCTGGCCGCCTTTTTCGGTGAAATCCATGCTGAGCATATGGCCTTTCGGGTGTTTGACTTTGGCCGTGTAGGATACCCACTCGGTACCGCTACCGTTCTTCGTCACTTGTACGTTGGCTTGATTGCCCGTGTCGGAGAATTTCAGCGCTTTGCGCTTCACATCCTCCTCCGAGACCGGCATGCCTGCCAGCTGCTTCACGGAACGTCTGTCGTAAATGCTGCTTACCGATGGTCCCCAATCAAGCTCAGGATAAGCCTCTACTTTTTTATCCACCGTTTTGAATCCGTCAATAATCGAGTTATCTTCGACTTTATTCGTAGCCAAGGCCGTTTCTACGTCCATCCAGCGCAGACTGTTAGCGATGACCTTGTTCTGCACATGCTGCAAATCCTTCGTGATTTCGCCGGAGTTGGCGTATAACGATTTCAACGTTTTGACCTCATTCTCGCTAAGCGGTTCCTTCGTTAAATCGCGCACGCCCGTTTTGTAGGCAAAATTCGATATCCGGGACAGGAACTCTTCGGTTTTGTTGAACGGAAGCAGCGTTAGCGGCAGTTGGCTGATTTCGTTCTGCGCCTGGCTGGTCAGGCGCCATACATTCATCAGACCCTTCCGGTGCATCCCTTGCGAAGTCGAGCTGACCGCAAGCGTATTGCCGAGCTCGGCATGAATCCTGTCCATATTGTACGACAAGTCATGGAAAGCCCGTTGGTACTGGTTCTCGGCGTTAATCAATATGGCGTTCTTTTCTTTATTTTCTTGATATCCCCAAACCAGAGCCCCGATCAATAATATGGTGGCTACAGGAAACAGAATAGCGCTTAATCGTTTGTACATGATGCGATAGTCTCCTTTCTTCTACTCACTGCCGTTAGTTTGACTAGAAGAAAGAAGTCTTATGCATCCCTGGATCATTCCTTCATCAATTAGAAATCTTCCTCAATATCGAAGTGATCCCGGTTGTTGCACAGGCACTGCTTAAATCCGGTTTCGATCCGGCCCTGCTCCTTCTTTCCGCGCAATACGAATCGCTCACCGCAATCCTTGCAAAGAATTTTCACTTTTACACGCAAAAAAGGCACCTCCCTTTCTATGATTCCCTGGCTGTCAGCCAAGGTCTATAGAATGAAGTGTGCCCTGATTTGTTACGTATTAACCTCTTCCTCCCGGTTAATGAAGCGGAAAGGAGAGCGGTTGTTCGCTCTGGAGATTTTGCCCATGCCGCCATACCACAGCAGAACCATTAGCGGAACGATAAACCATACCCATGTGTGGGTCAGCAAATTCAGAATCAGGTCATAAAGACCATGCCACATCCAAGGCAGAACCATGGACAGCACGAGGAAGAATCTTCTTCGTTTCCCTTCCGTGAACCTCGCATGTCCCATGTAGTATCCCATGATAACGCCAAACATTGCGTGACCCGAAACGGGCAGCAACGCCCGCATGAACATCGGGCCGAAGGCTGCCTGGCTGTACCAAGCGTAAAGTAAATTCTCTACCGTAGCAAATCCCAGCGATATCGCCACTGCATATAGTATGCCGTCATAAGGCTCGTCAAATTCCGTATGGTTAAAAATAATATGATACATCACGAACCATTTTAAAAATTCCTCAACGCCCGCCGAAACGAACAGTGAGTTGACTACCGGATTGTCGCCAAGCCATAGTATCATTCCCCGCTGCAAAATCATGACCGGGAAAACGATCAGAACCCCTAGCATGAACACTTTGATCACCATGTGCAGGGGTTCTTGATCATACCTGTCCTTCAGGTAAAAATACGTGAGCAATGCGAGTCCCGGCGCCAAAGCTGACGCAATGATCGAGAACACCAGCACTGAAATTCCCCTTCCGTTAGTTGCGGGCCTGAAGTCCGGCACGCACGCCCACATTGATTAATGCTGACGCTGGAAGTGTGTACAGATAACCTCAACCGCCTGCTGAGGCATCACTTTCTTCCCGTATTCCTCCAGCACAGCCTCCGTTACCGAAGAGGATTCGCCAAACTCGGCCAGCATGGCAATTATAGCCGGCAGCTTCTCGCTATCCAATTCCTCGGGCTCGAAGTACAAAAACCATTTATCCATATAGTGATAGAGCTTGCCCGCTCCGCCTACAAGGTCCTTCAACATATGCGATGCTTCAATGAGCACTTCAAAATCCTGAAAAACATAGACGATGGTATCACTTTGATCCAGCGTTACTTCCATTTCATAAATCTCGTCCGGCATATCTTCTTCGGACAAGCCGCCGAAATGATGATCGTATTTCCCTCTCGTCACAATAACCACCATGCCTTGGGCAGGCAGTGCAAACACCTCAACGGCAAGAGGTCCGGTGGCATCAAATCCGAGTTCACTGTATGCCTGATCCATCATCTCCGTAAACAGGTCATAAACTTTCGGTATTTCCTGCCACATCTCTTCCTTCTGGATCCCACGCTCACTCAGATCGTCAAACGTGAGGAAAATCCGTATCTTATCTTGACTCAAACGCTCTATTTTCATGACAGGATCCTCCTTACGTAAACAAAAGTTTATAACAAATTATGATGTCTGGATTATGACGTGATAAAAATGGTTTTATATAATTGATTTTATCATTTAATACCCACAAATGCACGTAAATATGTAGCTGAAGAAAAAAGAATCATTCACAGGGATTCGTGAGGCCGTTCCCCGAGAATGATTCAAAAAGGTTGATGCCGTTTACAAACCCGGTATGACGGTGTGGGTCTCTTTCAAAATCTGTTCGACTTCGGTCTTCACATCAGGGTTGTTTCGGATGAAATCCTTGACCTGCTTCAGGTTGGCAGCCTTCGAATGAGTCGATGCCTGTACCCCTGCAGTTCCATTGGAATGAGTGGAATCATGTCGGCCTGGACTGGGAGACACGCTTTCTCGGCTGGAGCCGCTAAACTGGCTCTTGTTGCCTTGAATTTTACTCATCGCGGTATTCGCAAACCGGCCAAGATTCGCGTCTTTCATCATCGAGGAGAAGAACGTGCCGTTTTTCCGGGAAATCATCCGGGATGCAACGGCACCGATAATGACACCATATAGAAATGACGAAGTCTTCACAAATGATACCTCCTTCTATGATAAACTCGAGTTTATTGTTCTCGCACCGCCAGGAACTCATGCTACATAAATACAGGAAAGTGAGATGGAATCATGGTTAGAACACGAACAGTCCTTCTGTTGGCCTGCTGCCTGATGCTCAGTGCATGCGGCAGCAACGGCGCCGCTCAGAAGCAAGGCGCGGCTATGGAAGGCAGTAATACCCAGACGAAGCAGCAAAACGAATCCACCGGGCAGGTGTCCCCTCCGAAAGAAAGCACCGATCCTTCGGCCGAACAGGACAAGCCTGAAGACCCGTCCAGCACGAGCTCGAGTAAATCCCCGGATTCCCCGGACCCGTCCGAAGAGGCCGTCAAGGATCCGGAAGTCGAGGCTCCGTCCGAACCGAAATACCACATGAATAAGGTGTACCGAATCGTACCAAACGATGAATCCGTACCCGAAAAGGTGGTGCTGCTCACATTTGACGACGGTCCCAAGGATGAAAAAATGATCAACCGCATGATCGATACGCTCGACAAGCATGAAGCCAAAGCCATTTTCTTCGTGAATGGATACCGCGCGAAGGAGCATCCCGAACTGCTGAAGCTGATCCATGACCGCGGTCAAGTCATCGGCAATCATTCCTGGGATCATATCGACCTGAAAAAGGAAAGCAAACAGAAGGTCGAGAAACAGATCGGGGACGTCCAGAAGATCGTTAAGGAAGCGACGGGAGCGGAACCGAAGTTTTTCCGGCCTCCGTTCGGCTCCGGCGGAGATACCGTCAAGGAAGTCGCACTGGAGCATGACCTGCTGTTTATGACTTGGTCCAACGGTTCCCTGGATTGGGAAAGCAAAAACAAAAACAAACCCGATGCCGTTGTGAGCAACGTGCTCGAGCAGCTTCATCCCGGCAGCAATATTCTGATGCATGAGCTTCCGTGGACTGCCGAAGCCCTGGACACTTTGCTGACCAAGCTCGAGGCCAAAGGGTACGAATTCGTGGATCCGCAATGGATCGAGCCTAAAATAAGATAACCCGAAAAACCGGAAAAACCTTAATTCTGCCGTCAAACATCCGACGATCGAATTAAGGTTTTTTGCGTAATGTAATCACATGATATTCCGCCGGACATTTCAAGCGCAGCGGAATATGGGAAGTGCCGAACCCCCGGCTGATCAGCAGCCTTGAGGAGAGGATAGGCTCTCCTGCCTTCCTCGGCAGCGTATACCATCCGGATTTAAAATTCTTGTAAAATCGCTCCAGACGAACCGCTCCGGCAATCGGCAGCACAATCTGTCCTCCATGGGTATGTCCTGCCAGCAGGAGATCCCCGTGCGTTTCTTCCTTGCCTTTGAGCCATATCGGATCGTGCACCAGAATGATGTGATACTGGTCCTCGGCAGCATTTCCCCGGAATTTCGTATACGGATGTTTCCTGCTTGCCGGCTGCCTAACTCCGCTAAGGACAAGGCACTCGTCATCCCGCTTCAACTTGACGGTCTTGTCATTCAGCAGAATGACCCCGCTATCCCGCAATACCTTGCGAACGGCGTCCTTGCCTGCATACAGGTCGTGATTTCCCAGTACGGCATACACGGGGGCGAGGCGGGCCAAAACCGACATGTTATGTCTCAACCGCTCAAAGGGCACCCCTTTTTCGGTAATATCTCCGCCCAGGAGCACGCAATCCACCGATGATATATTGGATAATAGCTTCTCTTCAGACAGTTGTCTGCGATGTATGTCGGTGATGAACAGCATCCGAAACCCGTCAAACGACCGCGGAATACGCTCGGATACCACTTCCTCTTCACGCAGCCGATAGCCCTGGGCTTCAGCCCTCATCCAGCCGATTGCGCCTGCACCGAGTGCCGCAGCACCCGCTATCCACATCAACACACTCATAATATCTCCTTTAACAATTCCCTTAATGGAGGCGCTCCGATAAGTCCCCACCACAGAAGACCTACCATTAACAATATGAAGATGACAATTAATGAGTTCACAAACCACTTGCTCATTCTTACGCGATAGGAGGAATATGTATTCGTTCGTTTAGGCGCCGAAACCTCTTCCTCTATCGGATTCTGGTTTGACCTTGTCGATCTGGACCGGCTTAATCCATCCGCCGCGCTGCCGCCCCGCGGCTTCGGTACCGCAGTGCTTGCGGGAGCTTGGGATTTAGATCGACTCCGATTCCCTCCTGCCTGCAGCGGCTTTTCCGCCGCTCTTTTTTCGGATTGAGCCGATGACTTGTTCTTCCGGCCTTTATTTCGGCCCTGATGCCGTTGCATTCTGCTAAGCTCGTTCATGTTCCTCTTTCCTCCGAAACCGTATCAACATTCCCGATATGAAATCTATCAGAAAATGGCACAGAATTGGCGCCCAAATGGTACCCGTTTGTATATAGACGTAGCCCAGACCGTAACTGCTCAAGAAAACCCATCCAGTCGGCAGCCAATGCTTTAAATATCGGACATGGATCAGCGCGAACAAGATGCTTGTCCAATACGGTCCGAACGCATGCTGTATCGCTCCGCGAAACAATAATTCCTCGCAGATGGAAACGATCAGGGCGATAACGAATATATGCCAAACCGGCCTTTTCCTGAACAGCATTTCATTGATCCCGCCGTCGTCCATGCTATCCTCCGACACAAACCGGGACAATACAAAGTCGACTGCCAGCATCGCTGCAGCAAGTCCCAGACCCCAATAAACAAACTCGATTTCCTTCGGAAAAACAAATAATCCGAACGGATTCCGGTTCTGAAACAAAATCCAGATCAAACCGACGATAAGCGTCAACGCTTGCGTAAGATACAGATTGATGAGCAGCAGCCGATCGTTCAACTGGTGGGCTTCGATTCTTTTAACACGTATTTTAAATTTTTTCATAGAAGATGGGCCTGTCTTTCATCTTGATTTTTAAGATATCTTCGTGTACAACCACAGTAATATTAGTATAATTTAATCATAGGCGGGCATATGCATCATAGCAAATTAACGGCATGACATTCAAGGCTATCCCTTGTTTCTTCCCCTGCTCCAAGGCGGTTGGCCTAAATAAACACCTATTGACACAATGTTAGAGCCATGATACATTATGAAAAAATTAATCTGTGAAAACCGATGACGGAAAAAAGAAACCGTAACGTCCTCAGAGAGCCGATGGTTGGTGCAAATCGGTGGCGTAAAGTATTCTTGAGCGTTCCTGAGATATTTCGCTGAAACTTGGAGTAGGCGCAAATCGGATGATATCCGTTACCAATCATGGTCTGAACAGACCGCTTGAGGCTGCCGCATCTTGGCAGCGAATAAGGGTGGCACCACGAATAACTCTCGTCCCTTACTACGGAGGTAGTATGCGGATTGAGAGTTTTTTATGTTCCTGTCTCTTTGCCACGACACCGCGTCAAACCTGTATAGACCTCTTGCAGCTTTATCGGAATCTCTGGTGTATAACGGAGCGCGCGCTAAGCGTAATCCTTATTCAATATTGCAGTACCGCATTTTATAGTGGATTTTAAGGAGGAAGAGAAACCATGTTTAAAGTATTGGTATCGGATCCGATCAGCGATTTGGGGATCCAGCAGTTAATGGACGCCGCCGATGTGCAGGTAGACAAAAAAACCGGGCTTAACGAAGACGAGCTCACTGCCATTATCGGTGAATACGACGGACTCCTCGTTCGGAGTCAGACGCGCGTTACAGAACGCATCATGAATGCAGGAACCAATCTCAAGGTGGTTGGCCGTGCCGGCGTAGGCGTGGACAACATTGATCTTGAAGCGGCAACAAAGCGCGGGATCGTTGTCATCAATGCACCTGACGGCAACACGATTACGACGGCAGAGCATACGTTTGCTATGATGATTGCCCTCGCCCGCCACATCCCTCAAGCTTATGCCAAAACGGTAGGCGGAACCTGGGATCGCAAATCCTTCCTCGGCGTAGAGCTTCGCAACAAAACGCTGGGCGTTATGGGCATGGGACGGATCGGCAGCGAGGTAGCTAAACGCGCCAAGGCTTTCGGCATGAACATTCTGGCCTTCGATCCGTTCCTGACGGAAGAACGTGCGGATAAACTGGGCGTGAAGCTTTCCTCCGTGGATAACATTATCCGGAACGCAGACTTCATCACGGTTCATACTCCGCTTACGCCGGAGACGCGCCACATGATCGCCAGACCGCAATTCGAGGTCATGAAACGCGGCATGCGCATCGTAAACTGTGCCCGTGGCGGCATCATTGACGAGCGCGCGCTCGTGGAAGCCATCGATGAAGGCATTGTAGCCGGAGCCGCATTTGACGTATTCGAACATGAGCCGCCTGAAAGCGATCATCCGTTCCTTAACCATCCGAAGGTTATCGTCACTCCGCATCTGGGTGCATCCACTATTGAAGCCCAGGAGAACGTTGCGATCGACGTTTCCGAGCAAGTGCTGCATATCCTGCGCAACGAACCTTTTAAGAATGCGGTCAACTTCCCGCTTGTAGCCGCAAGCGTCATGAACAAGCTGCAGCCTTACTTCTCGCTCGGCGAGAAATTGGGCAGTGTAGCGGCCCAGATCACCGCACACGCGGTAAAGGAGATTCACGTCGACTATGCAGGCGAGCTGGCTGAAGTCGATACGCAGGCCCTGACCCGCTACATCGTTAAGGGCGTGCTGGAACGCCACCTCGGAAGCGAAGTGAACATTGTCAACTCCATGCATTTGGCGAAGAGCCGCGATTTGCATGTCGTTGTGTCGCAGACGCCAAAAACCAAAGACTTCACCAATCTCGTTACCGTTACGCTGAAAACGCAAAACGGCCTGGAACGAATCGTTGCGGGTACGCTTCTTCTGGGATACGGCGAACGAATCGTACGTCTGGATAAATTCCCTGTCGATATCTCACCGGAAGGCCATCTGATTCTGATCTCCCACAACGATAAACCGGGCATTATCGGACGTGTCGGAACCCTGCTCGGCGAGAACGATGTCAACATCGCCTCCATGCAGGTGGGACGTAAAGTGATCGGCGGCGAGGCCATCATGCTGCTGACGGTAGATAAAGACGTTCCTAAGGACGTTCTGATCAAGCTTACCGGCTTGTCGGAACTCAACACGGCGCAGCAAATCGCGCTAGGCTAAGCTTTAATCCAAGGGGTTAATCATTGTTCCACGTAGAACAAGATTAACCCCTTTATTTCAACAAAAAAACACGCTCCTTGCGAGCGTGTTTTGTCTTTTGCGCGGGCATTCCCTAGGATTCTGCCGCTTTTGTCGGGATCGTCATCGTAAACACGGTGCCTTTCCCCACTTCGCTTGTCGCGTTGATCGTTCCGTGGTGCGCGGTCACGATATTTTTCACGATGGCAAGGCCAATGCCGGTTCCCACCGTCTCCCCCCGCACACGCGCCTTATCGGCCTTGTAGAATCGTTCGAATACAAAAGGCAGGTCTTCCGGCGGAATGCCGACTCCCTGGTCGCAAACCTTCACCTGGAGCGCCTCCGTGTTCGATAAGGCGATCCGGTCTGCCGTAATTTGAATTTTCTTGCCTGAAGGCGTATGACGGAAAGCGTTATCCAGCAAATTGGTCAGCACCTGTTCAAGCTTGTCTTCATCCGCCGCTTCGAGCTGAAGATTCGAATGGAGCTTGTTCAGCTGAAGATCGATATCCCGCTCTTTGGCACGAACCGCAAATTTACGGAATACCCGCTCGCACAATTCGCCTGCATCCATCTCCCGCAGGGATAACTCGGCATGCCCTGCCTCCATGCGCGTCAAATCAAGCAGATCCTTCACCAGACGCCCCATCCGCAGGGATTCCTCATGAATGACCTGTATAAGCTCCCTGCTCTCTTCGGGTGAAGCTGCCATGCCGTCCAGGAGCGCTTCGCTGTAACCCTGCATCATGGACAGCGGCGTCCGTATTTCGTGCGACACGTTGGCAATGAAGTCCGTCCGCATTTTTTCTAATGTAACCTGTTCGGTTATGTCCCTTAACACCACGACGGCTCCGCGGATCACGTCATCCGAATACAAGGGGGCCATATGGGCTGACCAGATTCCCTGCTTCACATGCAGATCGGCGCTTTGGTCCTTGCCTTCGTTGACGGTGGCGTAATATAACTCGCTGAGCGGTTTTGGCATGACATCGGCCGCCCAGCCTCCGCCCTGAAGCTCATCGTCCCACTGCAGCCCTTTCCAGGTCTTCATGATTTCCAATCCCGGCGGGTTCACCAGGATGACCTGCCCGTGATTGTCAAACGTAATCACGGCGTCGCTCATGCTTCTCAGCACGCTGGACAGGTGCTCCTTCTCGTGGTTCAAATTGCGGATGTTCGTTTCCAGCTCCGCTGCCATATGGTTAAACGTATTGGCCAGCTCGCCGATCTCATCACTGGTCACAAGGTTCAACCGCGTGCCGTATTTCCCTTTACGGATATCGTTGGCTGCCTCAATGAGCTGCTGCATGGGCTGCGTAATTTTCGTCAGCAGGAACAACCCGAAAAAGGTGGTCATCGAAAAGCCGATAATGGCCACATAAGTAAATAAACGCTTGATGGCATCCGAATTCGCGAAGGTGGTATCGATATAAGGGAGCAAGAATAAACCGAGCGTCAGCAGTACGCACGCGACCAAACAGGTTATCGTAATCCACAGCTTGCCGACAAGTGATCTCCAAAAACTCACGTTACTTCGGTACCTCCAGCTTGTAGCCTACTCCCCATACGGTCGTAATCATCGCTGCGGACTCCGCGGATACCTTATTCAATTTTTCGCGCAGACGCTTCACATGGGTATCGACCGTGCGAAGATCGCCAAAAAACTCGTAATTCCAAACATCCTTCAGCAGCTCTTCCCGCGAGAACACTTTGTCCGGGGATGAGGCCAAATAGTGCAGAAGTTCGTACTCCTTCGGCGTCAGGCTGATTTCATGCCCGCCGGCCGTCACGCGGTGGGCATCGTGTTCAATGATCAAGTGAGGGAATACGATGCTGTTGCTTGGATTCGGTTCCTTGCTCAGATAAGCCGTGGCGGACGAACGGCGCAATATGGCTTTAACGCGATAGATCACCTCGCGAGGACTGAACGGTTTCACCACATAATCGTCGGCGCCCACCTCGAATCCCTGGACACGGTTAATCTCCTCGCCTTTGGCGGTCAGCATCAGGATCGGCGTAGACTTTACCTGACGAAGGCGAGTGCATACTTCAACGCCGTCCATGCCGGGCAGCATGACATCCAGAATAACGAGCCCGTAATCCTCCGAGCTTGCTTTGCGAAGAGCGGTCTCCCCATCCTCCGCCTCCTCGATTTCATATCCTTCCTTCTCCAGATACATTTTCAACAAACGGCGAATCCGTTCCTCATCATCAACAACAAGAATGCGATTTCCGTGCTCAGACATTGGCAGCCAACTCCTTCGTTTTTATAGGGAAAATCAGAAGTGGCCCTCTTGATTAAGAAAGGGCCCTTCTGATTGTTAATTCACATCTATTCAATTGCCATTAGTCGGTGCCTGCATAGGAATGCAGACCCGCGATAATCAAGTTGACGCCGACCAGCGTGAACATGACCACGATAAAGCCGATAACGGACAGCCAGGACGAATATTTGCCCTGCCAGCCGCGCGATAGCCGGAGATGAAGGTACACGCTGTAGAACAACCAAGTAATAAGCGCCCATACTTCCTTCGGATCCCAGCCCCAGAACCGGCCCCATGCGATCTCTGCCCAGATCATGGCGAAGATGAGACCGCCAAGCGTAAATACAGGGAAGCCGATCGCGATGGCTCGATAACTGATTTCGTCCAGATCATCGGGATCCAGTCGATGGAGTGCGGGCTGAATGAATTTAGCCAGCGGTTTGCGCAGGATCAGGCGGAGCAATCCGTAAAGGATCAATCCGGTGACCAGCGACCATACCACCGTGTTCAGCTTACGTCCTGCATTCACGCCGTGCATCCAGGACGGAGCTTCCATGAGCGGGGATTTCATGCCCAAGAAGGACTGCATGCTCTCGGTCTCGCTCTGGTAAGGCGCGATTAGCGGAGGCATGTTATATTCCACTTTTACTATTGTACTATTTTCTGTCTTCGGGTCAACCAGTGTCTGGTTAAACTCCGCCTGGTAACCGCCTGCACGGAAGCTGTACACCGACAAAATAAATCCGAGCAGCACCACGATGGCAAACATGACGAGCTCAAGCCAGCGCTGTTCCCTGCGAGAGCCCTTGTCCGTTCCGCCAAAGTTAACGGTCCGGAGCAGATGCATCAAGCCGGCAATAAAGCCGACCGCAAAAAACGCATCCCCCAGTGCCGCCAATGTAACGTGGATACCCAGCCAATAGGACTGAAGCGAAGGAATGAGCGGCTGCACCTGCTGCGGGAACACGGCGGCATAGGCCATGATCAGGATTGCCAGCGGCAGTGCAAACAATCCGAGCAGCGATTTTTTGTAGATAAAATAAAGTACGAGGAAGGCAATCATGATTGCCATCGACAAGAAGGACATGAACTCATACATATTGCTGACCGGCACATGCCCCGAGCCCGCCCATCTAGTAAAGAAGTACAGCAAGTGTCCGATCAAACCGATCGTTGTCGTAACAAATGCGATCTTGCCCCACTTCGCCAAATGGGCTTCCGGGTCGCGTTTGCGGAACCGGCGTCCCATGACGGCAAGTGCGTACATGATAAATGCCACGCAGTATAAGGTAAAGGCAACGATAAATGCGTCGCCGCTGAAATCAATTAGATTCATGCTTAGTCCCCCTGTTATTCTCCAATGACTTTTCATCGACTTCGATATTCATTTGCTTGAGGATTCCGGAGATCTCCTTGCGAAGTCCAAACCAGTTCTTGTTCGTATGCGCGCCCAGCGTCAGCGTTCCGTTATCAATACGCAGCCAGATCCGGCGATGGGTGAAATAAAAGCCCATGACCAGGCCGATCATACCAATGAAACAACCAACCCAAATGAACGGCATGGCTTTATCCACACGAATATTCAGATAAGTCGTCGATTCCGAAAAGTCCACATCGTCCATACTGAGCACATCCAGTTTTACGAGTGCCTCGCCACCCGCCAGCTGCGCATTGATCGCTTCCTGATTGAAGCGTTCCTTATCGATCTGTTTAGGGAAGTAGAAGTACTGAAGGCCTTCCTTCGGCAGATCAGGTCCCTTAATCAGAAATAAGAATGCAGGCGCATTCGGGTTAGGTGACAGGTTGACCGGCTTGCCGTTATCGCCCAGCCCAAAATCGGTGAAGGACTGTGTAAGCGTTAACGTATATTCCCCTGCCTGATACTCTCTTTGGGGATCGTTGATGGACAGCGTGATTTTGCCGTATTCCTTACCGCTCTTGCTGTCAATCAGCACCGGCGAAACCGTACGGAGAATCGGGGTCAGATCATAATCGAATTGATAAGCCTTTAACCCTTTGTAATTGAGCGGATGGTTCACCTCGATGTTATGGCGCGTCAATTCCACGAGCTGGGGCTCTTTATCCAGATCGTCGCAATTGGCCTCGCACATATACAGGATGGCCTGGGTTTGGAATTCCTTCGGCAGCACTTTGTTCTTGCCTTTGAATTCTTCAGGCATATCGTCTTCGGTATAGAATTCAACCTTAAAGCCGTCGTTCAATAAATAGTAGCTGGTGTTCTTGATGTGCACCGGCTCATCCTGAGGAAAGGCCATATGCTCGTCCATATGCAGTCCCGGCAGGTTCCGTCCCAAAACAGCAAGAAGGAAGATAATCAGGCCGATGTGAAGAACATAGGGGCCCCAGCGGCTGAACCGCTGCTTCTCAGCCAGAAGCGTCCCGCCGTCCGTTCGAACGCGATAGCCCTTTTTCTTAATGACCGGTTTAATCCGCTCAACCCAGTCGGCCCCGTCCTCTTGGACTTGTCCTTGGTATACCACCTTCTGCCGGGTAAGGAAGGACATATGCTTCGGAATCCGTTGTCTGCTGAGCGCTTTGTAGAGCGGCAGGACACGGTCAAGACTGCAAATGACAAGCGATGCGCCGATCATGACGAGCAGCAGAACGAACCACCAAGACGTATATGTATGTGACAGCCCGAGCAAGTAATAAATATGCCCCAGCTGTCCGTACTCCTCTTTGTAGTAGACAGAGGGGTCAATGTTAAGGAATGTGCTCTCCTGCGGAAAGATGGTCCCCAGCGAGGAGCCGATCAAGGTTAGCAATATGAGATATATTGCTACTTTTACCGAAGAGAAGAAATTCCATACCCGATCGATAATTCCGGGATTTTCTTTCTGCGATCGACGGGCAACGCCGTCATACCGCATTTCCAGAATCGGCTGGGCCTCCGCTTCCTCGGTCAGCGGCTTGCCGCAAGCTTCGCAGAGGACCGTCCCCGTTGGATTCTGGTGTCCACAATCACACTTCGTATTCTGGATCAAAGGCTTGGAACCTTGACTCATTTCGCATTCACCAACTGTTCAATTTGTTTGTCAAGGGTGTTCAAATCCAGTTCGCCTATGCGAATATGGTCAATCTTGCCGGAGGCCGTAACAAAAAAGGTGGTTGGCATCGGCCCAACTCCGAAGCTGGCAACAGCGTTCCGCTTGGGATCCATCAGAATGGGGAATTTCACGCCGGTTTGAGCAACAAAATTCTCCACGGTCATTTTGTTTTCGCCCACATTGATTCCGATGATCTCAACGCCCTGGCTGCTCCATTTTTCCCACTGGGCTTGAAGTGCCGGCATTTCCCGCACGCACGGCGGACAGTAGGTGCCCCAGAAATTAATAACCCTGGCCTTGCCTTCGTATTCACTCATGGTATGTACGTTGCCATCCATGCCTAGAAGTTCGAAATCCGCTGCCTTTTGCCCTACTTTGGGAACCTCATCAGTGCCGAATACAACGGTTGCAACGGCGTACACTCCGATCAGGATGATGGCAAGCAGAATAACAATCTGTACGCTTTTCTTAGATTTGCCCATAAAGCAGCAGCTTCCTTTCTATGACATTCATCATATCGCATACTACGGGTGTGAACATCCTATGAACAATTATAACGAAATTTGTCATAAACGCCGCTCGCCATTTTGAATATTATGTGTCGGGTTTAACGTTTTTTCTTCGGTTTCCCGCCCGGCTTTGCGGCTTTCGCCATTTGCAGGAGCTGGTTGATTTCGTCCGCCGTCAAATGGCGGTACAGGCCCCGCTTTAAATTTTGCAGCAGCAGATCCCCGTAAGATATCCGCTTCAATCTCAATACCGGATGGGAAATCGCTTCGAACATCCTTCTCACTTGACGGTTGCGACCTTCATGAATCGTGATCGAAATAACGGATTGTTTATTGTCCGGATCCACGTCCTTATATTCCACTTCCGCAGGAGACGTCATTCCGTCCTCCAGCATAATCCCTTGTCGAAGCTTGTCCAGCTCGGTGCCGTGGGGCACCCCTTTCACGGTAGCCAAATAAGTCTTGGGCACATGGTATTTGGGGTGGCTGAGCAGATTGGCAAACTCCCCGTCGTTGGTCAGGAGCAAAAGCCCCTCCGTATCGTAGTCCAAACGTCCAATCGGGTATACCCGCTCTTTAATGCCTTTGAGATAATCCGATACAATTTTACGGCCTTCGGGATCAGAAGCGCTTGTAATGACTCCCTTCGGCTTATTCAGCATGACATATACCTTTTTCTCATTCTTAATCGGTTTGCCTGAAACCGTAATGATATCCTGGGCTGGATCGGCCTTCGTGCCGAGCTCTGTAACGGTCTCCCCGTTTACCTGCACCTTGCCTTCAAGAATCAATTCCTCGCACTTGCGGCGGGAAGCGACTCCGGCCTGTGCCATAATTTTCTGTAATCTCTCCATGTTCGTTAGGTCACCTCATTCCTAATGATAACCATCGACAGGATAAATCACAAGCGCGTTCCATGGAAAATGTACCCCTGGGCAGGAGTCGGAGTGGGGAAATAAGTATAGCGGGGAAATATCATGGAGTCTGGACAGCTCCAAAATGATTTTGCTGGCGGTAAACAGCTGCGTTTTCTGGTCCAGCGTCATCGACTCGTAGCTGGCATTGAAGTCGCCTTCCAGACAGATGTGGATCTGTCCCGGTTGGACCAGCACGGAAGAAGCGGACACGGAGCCGTCCGGATGGATCTTAAAATCCCAGTTTCGCGGTTCCTGCGCGCACACGGTATGATGAATAACAAAACCCTCGATTTCCATTTCATCACCCCTACTACAAATTGTGATTGCAGCAGTATATGACATGGCGGAATCAAGGGTATAGGCATACGTCCTGTTACATTGAAAAAACGCACCTTCTTACTATATGCCTTGCTTTTGGCTTTCTGACAGTTGTCGATGAAATCAATTAACCGAACACCAGCAAGCAGACGGCAATCGCCGCAATAAACCCGACCAAATCGGAGAACAGTCCGACCTTCAACGCATAGCGGCCATTGCGGATACCCACGGCGCCAAAATAGACGGTCAACACGTACAAGGTTGTGTCCGTGCTTCCCTGTATGGTCGAAGCGATTCGGCCGATCATCGAATCCGGTCCGTATGCGCGGATCAGCTCCGTTGTGTAAGCGAGGGAGCCCGTACCTGTCAGCGGCCGTAATATTCCCAAAGGCAGTATCTCGCTCGGTACGCCGAGCGATTGCAGAAAAGGGCCCGTCCAACCGACAAAAAACTCCAGGGCGCCGGAAGAGCGGAATACGCTTATGGCTACCATCATGCCGACCAAATGCGGAATGATTCCGATCGCCGTGGAGAAGCCGTCCTTGGCTCCGTCCACAAACGATTCGTATACGGGCACTTTGCGTGTATAAGCATAAAGAGGAATAAATGCGATAATAATGGGTATTGACCAGGCGGAAACGATATTAATCCAAGACAGCAAGACTCATCACCCCTTCACGTCCGGGTTCAGGCCTGTACCGATTCCGGGCGGCTTCTGGCGGCGCATCGTTCGTCTGCGATACCAACGGTCGGCGATAATAGCTGCGGCCGTCGCAATCGCAGTGGCCAATAGCGTGGTTCCGACGATTTCCGAAGGATTGGCAGATTCATAATTAAGCCGGATCGCGATCAGCGTTGTCGGTATCAGCGTAATGCTGGCCGTGTTTAACGCCAGGAGCGTGCACATCGCGGCAGACGCCGTTTCCTTATCCGGATTCAATTTCTGAAGCTCCTGCATCGCTTTGATTCCCATCGGAGTCGCCGCATTGCCCAGACCGAACAAATTCGCGCTCATATTGGACAATATGTATCCCATTGCGGGATGGTTTTTCGGTACATCCGGGAACAGGAAGCGGACAACCGGCCCCAGCAGCCTGGCCACTTTTTTCAGCAGACCCGCGTCCTCTGCGAGCCGCATCATGCCAAGCCAGAATACCAGTATGCTGATAAGACCGAAGGAGACGGTCACGCCCGTTTGGGCTCCGTCGAATGCGGCTTTCGTGACGCTGTCGATGTTCCCGTTGACGGCCGCAAAACCAAACCCGATCACAAGCATCCCCATCCAAATCAAATTGATCATCTCTTCGCCCCCGTTTTGCTGCCCCGCTGTTAAGAGAATACACGATTCTTTAGCGAAGGCTAGTTATGTGCGCCCCTGAACAGATGCCGAAGCACTTCTCCTGCAGACTGCCAAAGCGACAAGGAACCGACAGGTCCCAGAGCGCTCCTGGACTTTTGCAAGGCCTCAGGGACTTCAGGAAGTTTGCTTCCTTCCGCGTAGACCGGAACCTTGCCGATGCTGACATTATCGAGCAGCAGCTCAATATACCCCCGCAGCCCAAAAGACAAGTCGGGCGTGCTTGCTTTATGCAGGACCAGTCTCTTCACCAGGCGCGCTTCCTCATCATGCGCGAACGCATAAGTGAAGGAACTGCCCGTGACGAGCGGATAGCCCTGGATTTTCTGTCCCTTTTCCGTGACCTTTTTCAGTGGAAAATGAGCAAAGCCGTAATCCAGCATGTTGGAATGGTCGTTCCAATCGTTGCCGTCATTCAGCGTTACCGCTGCGATTTGCTGGCCGTTACGAGTAGCCGAGCTCACCAGGCAGCGGAATGCTTTTTTGGTGTAACCCGTTTTGACGCCGTCCGCCCCTTCGTAGAAGCGCAGCATTTTGTTTTTGTTGTCCCATTTGTAGTCCCATGCTTCATTCGGGTTGGGCGCTTTCTTGGTAGGGGTTTTGACGATCTCGCTAAAGACCGGATTCTTGAGGGCATATGCCGTCAGTTTGGCTACGTCATGCGCTGACGAGTAATGCTCGTCGTGATCCAGTCCATGCGGATTCATAAAATGCGAATTCGTCATGCCGAGCGAGGCGGCCTTCTCGTTCATCAATAACACAAAGCCTTCTTCCGTACCGCCGACATGCTCCGCAATGGCCGTGGCAGCATCGTTGCCGGAGCGCAGCATCAAGCCGTACAGCAGATTCTCAAGGGTCATCTCCTCTCCAAGCCTCAGGAAGATCGAGGAGCCCTCTTTGGCAAAAGCATTCTTGGAGACTTTGACGCGATCATCCAGCTTACCGTGTTCAATGGCCACGATGGCGGTCATTATCTTGGTCAAGCTGGCGATTCTTAAACGCTCGTCCCCGTTCTTGCTGTACAGCATTCTCCCGGACGTCACGTCAATCAGCGCAGCTGCCTGTGCATGATTAGACGGGCCTTGCTCGTGATCTGCGTGTACAGGGACAACCGTAACCAGCAAGCAGCATATGGCGATCAACATGGATAACATAGACTTGCGGTTCGTCCATTTCATTTTCATCATTTTATCCTCCGGTGTTCAGAAATCTTGTACAAGTATATGTCGTCCTCGCTGAAGGTATGTCCATTTCATTGCAGCAAAAATCCCTTCCGTTATGAACGAAAGGGATTTGCCCGCTTCAATCAGTATGCCGGGGGAGGCGTCGTGCTGCCTGCGGCATTGCTTCCCGATTGAAACATCGACTGGATTTGATCAAGTAAATACGGGGTCGCATCGATAATCCGTTCAAACAGATGTGTCTGGTTGTCCAGCGGAACGATGTGCACGCCTTCTTTACCCACGACCAGGAAAGCTATGGGCCGGATGGACACGCCGCCGCCGCTGCCGCCGCCAAAAGGTAGGGCACTATGGTCGGTATGCGTCCCGTTAGCGGTATTATGGTGTGTGCCGCCTGCTTCAACGTTGTAGTCGCTCCCGCCCGCTGCGAAACCAAACGCCACCTTACTGATTGGCAAAATGACGCTGCCGTCAGGTGTATTCACGGGGTCGCCTACGATCGTATTCACGTCCACCATTCCCTTGATGTTCTCCATAGCCGTTTGCATCAAGCCTTGAATAGGGTGTTCTGCCATGATCTTACTCCTCCTTTCACCTTTAACACGCGAACTATAAGTACCAGTCCAGCATACATAGCTTTTCCGCAGGAGATTTTCGCTATGCAGCAAAGCTCTGTGGAAATTTGCGGCGGACCGTTAAAGACCGGTACCACCTGGATTTCCGGCAGCTCATCCATAATCAGCCGGTACGACATCCAACCCATAATGGTATGCTTAACAGCATGAAGCAATCCGGTTGCAACCGCGGTATCGGCCGCATGCTCCAAGGCAATCCGGGTTGACCAGCGCACATCCATGAGATGAACGGCCGCCATCGTTTGCCTTGCCCACTTTTTAAATCCCTTCGTAGTCAGCAAGACCCGCACATAGTCCCTGTATCGTATGGTTCGTCTTGAAGTTTCTTTGTCTTCTTTGGAACCGAGCCCAGTCCCCTCGTCCACGGGAACGGTCTCTTTTTTATACTCAATGCCACCGTTGGCCAAATGAAAGGGAACTTCGTATTTGCGCGTGATCCATCCAAAGAGCATTTTCATTTCCGCCAATACTTTATATTCATTTTTTCTTAGAACCACATCCAGCTTTATCGTGACCTTCGAGCTCAGCACAACGATCAGCAATACGATAAGGAGAACGACCAGACCGACCGCAAGAAAGATCCATATCCTCACGAAGTAACCCCCAAAACGAACTTAGTAAAATGTAATCCGCTTGGCTTAGTATGGCAAAAGGGTCTTCAAAAGATGCGAAACTGCTCCGATCCTCTGCTTTCATATATGCCGGAACGACAAAAAAGGTCCCGGACGCGGATTATCCACGCTCAGGACCCATTTCTCAAATGAAGCATTATACAATATATGATGGCTAGCTTTCCCCCACATCATCAAACGTAAGCTGTTGTCCGTCAAGCTTGTCGAACAGCAGCTGGGTTTCCTCTTCCAGCTGATCGTTATCCTCGAATTGCGACGGCTCCGGCAAATCCTTGATGTTCGCAAGTCCGAAATAATCCAGAAACGATTTGGTCGTTCCATACAGAATCGGTCTGCCAATCGCCTCCGCGCGTCCGACTTCTTCGATCAACCCTTTGCTTACCAGCGTATGGATGGCTCTTTCGGACTTGACGCCGCGAATGTCTTCAATCTCCACCCGCGTAATCGGCTGCCGATAGGCCACGATGGAAAGCGTCTCGAGCGCGGCTTGCGACAATGAGGAGCGGGAAGGCGAATACGCCAGACGTTCGAAATACGGGGCGTGCTCGGCCAGCGTCGCGATTTTGTAGCTCCCTGCAATCTGCACGATCTGAATTCCCCGTTCATATCGTTCCCATTCTTCCTTCATATCCTCCAGCGCTTCGCCAACGAGGCCATCCGATTGCTCGGTGATTTCAGCAATTTGCTTTACCGACAAGCCCTCTTCTCCCGCCAAGAACAGAAGCCCCTCAATAATCGATTTCAGCTTCGGATAATCCATCAATGCGTTCTTCCCCTCTCCACTCCATGACGATATCTTCAAACAATTTCTCTTGGTAGCACAGGATTTGCTTCATCTTCATCAGCTCCAAGATAGCCAGAAAGGTCACCACGATTTCATGGCGCTCCATCTCCTCGTGCAGCAGCTTGGAGAACAGAATCCGGCCTCCCGGCCCGACCTGCTCCAGAGCGTCCATCACCTGCCGGATCCGGTCCTTAACCGATATTTCATCCCGCTGGATGCGGGCATACGAAGTCCGTTTGACGGCTTTTCTTAACGCTTTTTGAAAAGCTGCGATCAAATCCGAGATATGTAATCCCTGCACCGGGTTCTCTTCCACTTCCGGCATGTAAGGAGTCAGGTCCTCCGCTTCCTTGGAGTAAATCATGCTGCGTTCCCATTCTTTCTCATGCAGATGTCGGGCGATTCCTTTGTACTTGCGGTATTCGATCAGCTTCGCGATGAGTTCCGCTCTCGGATCCATGTCATCCTCTTCAAAAAAATCGAACTCGTCCATTTCGATAACCGGAGGCTTCGGAAGCAATAGCTTGCTCTTTATAGACAGCAGCGTTGCAGCCATCACCAGAAATTCGCTCGTAATTTCCAGCTCCAGCTCCTGCATGTTGTGCAAATAGGCCATGTATTGTTCGGTAATCTCGCTGACGGGAATATCCTGGATGTCGATTTCCGCTTTATCAATCAAGTGCAGCAGCAGATCGAGCGGTCCTTCAAACGTTTCCAGCTTGTATAATACGGTCACGGTGAATCCTCCCGCCAAAAATAAAATGCAGTGCCCTATAAAAAGAGCACTACATTAAATAAGCACTATTTTAGGCTTTTCGTCAAGTTCGCCATTTCAATGGCCGCCATGGCGGAATCCCAGCCTTTATTGCCTGCCTTCGTTCCCGCGCGTTCGACGGCCTGTTCAATGTTCTCCGTCGTAACGACGCCGAAAATCGTTGGTACGCCGGTCTTCAGGTTAATGGCGGACACCCCCTTGGCCACTTCGTTGCACACATAATCATAGTGCGTGGTGGAGCCGCGAATGACGGTTCCCAGGGTGATGATCGCATCGTATTTGCCGCTTTCTGCCATCTTTTGGGCGATGAGCGGAATTTCAAACGCCCCCGGCACCCAAGCGACGTCGATTTCGTTGTCCTGCGCGCCGTGACGCTTCAAGGCGTCCAGTGCGCCGCCAAGCAGCTTGCTGGTGATGAATTCGTTGAAACGACCTACTACGATGCCGTATTTCAAACCTTCGGATACTAAATGACCTTCAAATATTGTTGCCATGTTGGATGACTTCCTTTCGGGTTGGAGTTAATATAAGGTCAAACATGGATTTGGGATGACATCGATGTTATTGCCCGCTGCGCTGACGGCTGCTGCTTCCGATCGCTGTTAACTCCCGATTTCATGAACTATCTATTCAAGGTGGAAATCAGGAGTTAAAGGCGACCGCTGGCGCTTCTCCAGCAGCATTCCGCCCTCTTCGCTGGGTCATTCCATGAGGCAAACCTCCTCCATGATGGACCTTTTATTGGTTGGTGATTAGTTAGCACTCTCGTTCTGCTCGATATCATTGAACTTCAGCATATGACCGAGCTTCGCTTGCTTGGTGTGCAGGTAGCCCGTATTATCCTCGTTCTCCGGCATTTGAATCGGGACCCGTTCCACGACCTCCAGGCCGTAACCTTCGAGACCCTTTATTTTACGCGGATTGTTTGTCAGCAGGCGGATCTTCCTTACGCCCAAATCCTTCAGGATCTGGGCTCCGATGCCGTAATCGCGCAGATCCGCCGCAAAACCTAGCTTCAGGTTCGCATCGACGGTATCGAGCCCTTCTTCCTGCAGCTTATAGGCTTTCAGCTTGTTGATCAAGCCGATGCCCCGCCCCTCCTGGCGCATATAGAGAAGCACGCCTCTGCCTGCTTCATCGATCTGGCGGAGGGCCGCTTCGAATTGCGGACCGCAGTCGCAGCGATGGGAGTGGAACACATCCCCTGTCAGGCACTCGGAATGCACGCGGACGAGAACCGGCTCGCTCGGGTCGATCTCCCCTTTTACCAATGCGACATGCTCTTTGTTGTCCACGTCATTGGTATAAGCTACGGCCTGGAACACGCCGTAGTCGGTGGGCATCCGCACGGCCACTTCGCGCTGTACGAGCTTTTCTTTTTCGTTGCGGTAATGGATCAGATCCTTGATGCTGATCAGCTTCAGATCATGCTTTTTCGCGATCTCCACCAGGTCTGGAAGCCTTGCCATCGTGCCGTCTTCCTTGATCACCTCGCAGATGACGCCTGCCGGATAGGAGCCGCTCAGGCGGGCTAGATCGACAGCAGCCTCCGTATGTCCTGCCCGGCGAAGAACGCCGCCGTCTTTGGCAATCAGCGGAAACATATGGCCCGGTCTTCGAAAATCGGCGGCCGATGCATTTGGATCCAAGATGCCGTTGACGGTTATGGAACGTTCATAGGCGGATATGCCCGTCGTGGTGTCCTTATGGTCAATGGAGACCGTAAAGGCCGTTCCATGATAGTCCGTGTTTTGCGTCACCATCGGTTTGAGATCGAGTTCCTGAGCCCTAGTCTGCGTCATTGGCAAACAGACCAGCCCGCGGCCTTCGGTGATCATGAAATTGATGACCTCGGGGGTAGCTTTATCCGCTAATGCGATAAAATCTCCTTCATTCTCGCGGTCCTCGTCGTCAACAACGATGACGACCTTGCCTTCCTTCAAATCTGATAACGCCTCTTCGATCGTATGAAATGAAAAGCGCTCATCCATCCCTATTCCTCCTTCTTCTCATGGAGATATCTCTATATGCAAGAAACGGCTTAGGCAAAGCCATGCTCTGCCAGGTAATCCCTGCTGATCCCCGATTTCGTACCGCTTCTGCTTCCTGCGCCTTCCGAACCGTAATGCAGCAGGTGATCTACATATTTCCCCAAAATGTCGCATTCGATATTAATCGTGTCGCCCGCTTTTTTATAAGCGAGCACCGTCTCCGCCAGCGTATGGGGAATGATGGACACCGTAAAGGAGGAATCCGTCGTTTTGACAACGGTCAAGCTGATTCCATCCAGCGTGACCGAGCCTTTCGGTATGATATATTTGAATACGTCCCCATTCGCGGGCGAAATCTCGTATACCACTGCGTTCTGATCGGACTTTACGCTCCGAATGACGCCGATGCCATCCACGTGTCCCTGAACGATATGGCCTCCGAATCTCCCTCCGGCTGCCATCGCCCGTTCCAAATTAACCTTCCCGCCCGGCTGCAGCTCCTTGAGATTCGTGTTTCTATAGGTTTCCGGCATAACGTCAACCGTAAATACGCCCTTGTCGATCGCTGTAGCCGTCAAGCAGACGCCATTTACGGATACGCTGTCGCCCAGCTTCAGATCGTCCATAATCCGGTTAGCGGAAATGCTCAGCAGCATGGCCTCCCCTTGGCGCCCGATACGCCGCATCTCGCCGATCTCCTCGACCAATCCAGTAAACACAGGCTTCCCTCCTTTCTCGCTCCTTATTTCCAGACCGGAATGCCGGTGACGTAGATATTGTCGCCCAGTCTTTCGGTCTCAAGTCCTGTCAGCGAAATCGCTTGGTTCATCTGTTCATAACCGCTGAACATGTAATTTCCCGGCGCATCATACCCGCCGATGATTTTGGGGGCGATAAACTGGATGAGCCGGTCCACCAACTTCTGCTCCAGCATCGAGCCATTAAGCGTACCGCCGCCTTCCAGCAATATCGAGGCGACCCCCTTTTGTCCCAGTTGCAGCAGCGCTCCCTTTAGATCCACCCGCGGTCCAGGTCCACAGGGGATGACCTGAGCACCAAGCTCTTCCAACTCGGACCGCTTCGTAACATCCGCCTGCTCCGTCGTCAAGATCCAGGTGGGCGCCAATCCGTCTGACACGACATGGCTGTCGAGCGGTATCCTCAGGCTCGAATCCACGATGATCCTGACCGGGTGGAGCCCCTCAACGCCAAGCCGGGTCGTCAGGCTCGGGTTATCCGCGATAACCGTAGACACGCCGACCATGATGCCTTGATGGCGATGGCGCAGCGTATGCACAAGCTCCCGGGATTTTTCATTGGAGATCCACTTGCTGTCCCCGGTTTTCGATGCGATCTTGCCGTCCAGCGTGCTCGCCGTCTTTAACGTCACGAAGGGCCGGCCCGTCGTAATGAATTTAATAAAAGCTTCGTTCAGGCGAAGAGCGCGATCTTTAAGGATACCCGTTTCAACCTCGATTCCCGCTGCGCGCAGCATCTGAATCCCTCTGCCCGCCACGAGGGGATTCGGGTCCTCGCAGGCCACAACCACCCGCCGAACGCCCTCGGCGATAAGCCTCTCGCTGCAAGGCGGCGTAGCGCCGTAGTGACTGCAGGGCTCCAATGTCACGTACACGGTACTGCCTGCCGCTTTCGGCCCGGCCATATTCAGGGCATGAACCTCGGCATGCGGCGTTCCGCGTTCCAAATGCGTGCCCACCCCAGCGAGAGCGCCATCCTTAACGACGACGCAGCCGACTACCGGGTTGATCCCGGTTTGGCCCTGTGCACGTTCAGCCAGATCCAGCGCAAGTGACATATAGAATTCATCGTTGACGATATCCATGCTAAACATGCCCCTTTCCCAACGTTCATACAAAAAAGCCCTGCCAAAGATTCCGAAGAATCCTTAAACAGGGCTTGATGGAAGTTAATCATTGACACGATAAATAACCGTCATGAATGCAGATTTCGCGTATAACAAGCGACCCAAATCCGTCACAGGCGAAACCAAAAAAACGCCGTCACAGCTTTGAATTGCATGTGAAAACCTGCACATAACGCATGTCACGCTGTGCGCAAAGACACAATAACATGTGCTGCTTATGTGTCCCTCACTCCTTCTCCCATCCAGACTATACTGTCGGTCCCGGATTTGCACCAGGTCCACCGCATACGATGTGAAACGTCACATTCATATCCGGGTCACGGACTAAGACGCAGCACTCTGCTTCGATAAGCTCAATCACTGCGTTCATCACCGCCGGTAGGGAATTTCACCCTGCCCCGAAGGATTAAACCTATGAAATTGTTTGATCTTATGAAGAATCTTATCACCCCCTTTTGAAAATTGCAAGAAAAAACAACTAACTTTTTTAAAGCGCATAACTTTAATGCTGTCATTAGCATGGACTTTTGAAGGAGAACGCTTCCCGAAAGGAGAACAGTTAAGTAGGGTAAGCAAGGAGGTAAGAAGTAGTTGAAAAGGAGCGAGCCACGATGAAAACTTCGCTGGACATTATCGTCCGTCCCACGGAGATCGACGTCAACGGACATGTAAACAATGCAAAATACCTCGAATACCTGGAGTGGGGCAGGGAGAAATGGTACGAAGCGGGAGATCTGCGGTATGATGTGCTGAAACGGCTCGGGGTCCAGACCGTCACCGTCAATATTAATATCAATTACCGCAAGGAGTGCGGCCAAGGCGAACGGCTGACCGTCGTGACGGAACCCGAGTCCATGGGCCGCAGGAGTTACGTCATGGCCCAGCGGATATACAACGAACAGCATGAGCTTTGCGCGGATGCCATCGTTACCAGCGTGGCGATGGATGTAAACTCACGTAAAAGCCGGCCCGTCCCCGAAGAACTCCGCCGATTGTTCCCAGCCCCTGCGTAATCCGCCCCTTTGCGGCGGCCATAAAAAACAGGCTCACCTCTGAGGGTGAGCCTGTTTTTGCATGATGCTGAATTTATTATGCTTCGTACACTTCTACTTTTTCCATTTTGTCGCGGCCTTTGAATGCATCCACATACTCCATGCCTTCAACGACTTTGCCAAATACGGTATGTTGTCCGTCCAAATGAGGCTGCGGCTCGTAGCACACGTAGAACTGACTTCCGCCGGTGTTCCGGCCGGCATGCGCCATGGCCAAGCTTCCGCGCTCGTGCTTGTTAGGATTGATCTCGCAATTAATGGTATAACCCGGTCCGCCGGTTCCCGTTCCTTGCGGACATCCGCCTTGAGCGACGAATCCAGGAATTACGCGGTGAAATACCAGACCGTTATAGAAGCCGGAGTTGGCCAATTTCTCAAAATTAGCCACCGTGTTCGGTGCATCGTTCTCGAACAGGTCAAGCACAACCTCTTTGCCGTTTTCCAAGGTGATCTTCGCTTTTTTTGCCATATGTGTGTATCTCCTTCCGTTATCTCAAACGCTTTTATCGATTTTTTTACAATGCAAGTTATAGTTTACTATGAATTGAGCCTCGAAGCAAAACGAACTTGTCCCCGTCCTCGCGACCATATCCGACGGAAGGCAGGACGAAGAGCCCTGACCGCAGCCGGAGGCTTTGGCGGGCCCTTCCTATCCAGAGACATTGACGTCTTATAAACTCGTAACGGTTTCTTTTGTTACACCCGCCGGCACGACATCGTTGCTGATGATATCGGCAAGCGATTCGCGGCGAACGACCAGATTGCTTTGCCCATCCTTCACGAATACGACCGCAGGTTTGCGGATCCGGTTGTAATTGCTGGCCATGGAATAGTTGTATGCGCCCGTGCAGGACACCGCCAGCAGATCGCCCGTTTCAACCTTCGGAAGCTCCAGGTCCCAAATCAGCATGTCTCCGCTCTCGCAGCACTTGCCGGCAATGGATACCGTTTCTTCCGGCTCTTCTTTAGCCCGGTTTGCAAGCAGCGCTTCGTATTTCGACTCGTAGAGCGCCGGACGCGGATTGTCCGTCATGCCGCCGTCGACGGCAACATATTTGCGCACCCCGGGAATATCCTTGCTGGTTCCCACCGTGTAGAGCGTGGTACCTGCGTCACCGACGATGCTCCGACCCGGTTCCACCCAAATTTCAGGAAGCTCGGAACCAAGGCCCGCAAAATGGTTCTTTACCGCATCCGTAATCGCTTTTACATACTGGGATACTTGAAGCGGCGTATCTCCATCCACGTAGCGGATACCGAATCCGCCGCCCAGGTTCACGACCTTGAACACGACGCCCAGGCCTTCTTTTACGGAAGCTGCAAATTCAGCTACGCGCTGAACAGCCATCTGGAAGCCTTCCACCTCAAAAATCTGGGAACCGATGTGGGAATGGATGCCCATGAGATGAATATTCGCCTGTGCTTCCGCAAGCTGCACCGCTTCGTACGCAGAGCCGTTGCCGATATCAAAGCCGAACTTCGAATCGGTTTGTCCTGTCGAGATATATTCATGCGTATGCGCCTCGACGCCCGGTGTCACGCGAAGCAAAATGTTGACCTTGCGGTTCTTCTCGGCAGCGATGGCCTGCAGCATATGCAGTTCGATCACGTTATCGACAACGAAACAGCCGATTTCGGCATCCAGCGCCATCTCGATCTCTTCCGGCGTCTTATTATTTCCGTGGAAATGAATCCGATCCGCCGGGAATCCGGCTTGAAGCGCCGTGTACAGCTCTCCGTCGGAAACAACGTCGAGCGACATGCCTTCCTCGTCGGCCAATCGGCACATGGCCATAACGCAGAACGCCTTGCTTGCATACGCGACTTGGAACTTCAAACCGGAAGCCTTAAAGGCCTCGATGTATTCCCGGCAGCGGTTGCGAACCGACTGCTCGTCTACGATATATAGTGGTGTTCCATATTGAGCTTTCAAATCGGATGTGTCACACCCGCCGATTTCCAAATGCCCCTGATCGTTAATCTTGCTTGTACCGTGTAAAAACATGCTTACAATTCCTCCGATCCATTGTTTCAAAAATAGGGTAATCGAATAATTGTTCACAGTATAGCAGACAACGGAAGGTAATCAAAATGGATTTTTCAACACAACATTTGTGTTATTGTTAGTGCTCGCCCCTCGGATTCATTTCCGGGCCCATTTTCGTGTTGTCACGCGTTTTGTTGAGAGCCGGGCGTCTTCTTGACAGAAGCAGCGGTTTGCGGAATAAAATTTCGCCCATCGCTTTTGCACTAAATGGTATAAACGGCCATAAATAAGACGAGTTATAGGAACGGTGGGTCGTCAGGAGCAGAATCAGGAGCGTTGTGCCGATGACAAAGCCCTTCACCCCAAACAAGGCTGTGGCCAGCAGAAGGATCAGCCTGACCATCCGATTGGCAAGTCCCAGCTCGTAACTCGGAGTTGCATACATCCCGATGGAGGCAACCGCCATATACAAGACAACCTCGTTGACAAACAATCCGGTTTTAACGGCAATATCGCCGATCAAAATCGCAGCGATCAAGCCCATTGCCGATGCGAGCGGCGTCGGTGTATGAACCGCGGCCAAACGGAGTAAATCCACCCCGAATTCCACGATCAGAAACTGCAAAATAATGGGAATTTTCGCATTCTCCTGCGGACCGATGATATCGAGTCCCGGCGGCTTCAATTCAGGATGGACAACCAGCAGCATCCACAACGGGAGCAGGAACATGGAAGCAAAAATGCCTATAAATCGTATCCAGCGAAGATAAGTCCCCATAAACGGGGTCTGCCGGTTCTCTTCCGCATGCTGGCAGAGATCCAGGAAGGTGGTCGGCATGATCATCACACTCGGCGATGTATCCACCATAATGACGATCCGGCCTTCCAGCAGGTGGGAAGATACCACGTCCGGCCGCTCCGAATAACGGACCAGCGGATAGGGGTGCCAGCCCTTGTTTACAATCGCTTCCTCCAGCTGCTTGTCGCCTAGAGGGAGCCCCTCCAAATCGATTTCCTGGATTTTCTTCCGGATGGCTTCTACCTGGGTACGGTCGGCTACGTCATCGATGAAGACCAAACTGACGTCCGTTCTCGTACGCCTTCCCACTTTGATGATCTCCACATGCAGTCCCGGATCACGAACCCGTCTCCGCACGAGGTTAACGTTTGTCACCAGCGTCTCCGTAAACCCGTCCCTGGCGCCTCGAACAACGCGTTCGACAGCCGGCTCTTCGAGTCCCCGTACGGGATATTTCCGGGTGTCCAGGATGATGGCGGAATGCGCATCCTCGATGAACAGCGCGCATAGGCCTGACAGGACCTCGTCAATCACCTTGCTGAGCCTGGTATCCCGCTCCACCTGAACATGGGGAATATAGCGGTTCATGATTTCGGAAAGCGCATGGTTGTTAACGTCGTCTGGCGTCAGGTACGTCAGCCTTGTCAAAATTTCCGTCACCACGACATCGTTGGTGAACCCGTTTAGAAAGAGAAGCCCCGCATTTCTGCCGGCAAAGTTCATCTCGCGGAATACCACGTCAAACGAAACACCAAGGCCGATCACTTCCTTAAGCGTTTCTTTCAGTACGCTCAGCTTCGCGGGAACATCGTCCGTTTGCTGCCAATAAATGACGGATTCCTTGGTGCTGTCGGAGGTTTCCGCCTCCCTCTTTTCCTTCAGCGCTTCTTCCTCCAGCGCTTTGATCTCCGATGGAGGAATGATCGGAATCCCGGCCTCCAGTTCGCCGCCATGCGTTGTTTTCTCGTCCATAACCTACCTCCTAGCCATAACTGTCACTTGCTGTAAACAAACCAGTCGAACAGGGAACCCGCTACCTTGCCTGCCACCATCGCCATCAGAAGACCAAACAAATACCCCTTCAGCCGGAGCCGCTTGGCCAGAATCGGCAGGACATTCAATACTTCCGTCAGTGCGGCTGCCAGCATGCCGATAAATATTCCGCACATCAGTCCGATTACGGTACTCACGACCGGTCCCAAAGGAACGGACCATCTCCAGAAATCGGCCACCGTGCCAATGAAGGATCCCGTTATCAATGCTCCTTCGTACCAATGCACCCGGTTGTAGGTCGCCGTCAACTGGGACAATCTCGGTATGATGTCCAGCACAATGATGAGCGCAATCACGCCGCCGCCGACGGCGATGCCTCCGGCAACGCCGAGAACACAGGTAAATACCCCTTGCAGAATGGACAACATCATGGTTTTTCCCCCGTCGTATCGGCACTGGCATTCATTTTCCGGTATTCTTCGGCGACCACGAACTGATCCAGATTTTCCTGATAGAGGTACATTTCCACCTCCAGCGGGGTCGGTTCTTCATTCCATTTTTTCTTGAACAAATGATTGAAGAACACCGTCATGCCGAATCCGAGCCCCAGAGAGTATGCGATCTGGAACAAATAGGGATGCTCATCTCGTTTTCCCGTCACCATTTCGACAATCCGGATCTGGACCTCAAGCATGTTGACGTCTGCATGAAAGTTCATGATGGTGAGCGCAGAACCGAAAAACAAGAGCAGCCAAATGAGCGGGAACCACAGTCTGGATCGTTTGCTGTCCGGACCGACAAGCTCCACCAGGGTATGATGGTTACCCATCGGTTCAATATGGGCGCTCGGAATCAACCCTTGTATCTTCGGAATGATTTGAATCAGATCCATGACAAGACGGTTGCCGTCGATATCCTTCGGCTGAGTCAACGGCAGGGCTCTGAGCCGTTTCTCCCATTCGGGCTCACAGACTATGAAGGCGACATCACCTAGTTTGACGGTCTGGTCTCTCGGCAGCCGTATTCGGCTCCGCAGCTGCAGAAACACCGTCGGAGTGGGATTAACCTTCATCCGAAACACTCCTTTACTGCTAAATTACCGTTAGTATGGGAAATTGCCATCGTTTCTACTCGGATTTACCATACTTTCTTTAATCGCCGGATCGGCCAGGATCGTTATACAAAAAAAACAAGCTAATCAACCATCGACATCTCACTTAGAAGACAGGCCCCCTTTAGGGAAAGTTCGTCAAGTGAGATAAAGGGGGAAGACGCTGAAGTGGTTACGGTCTTATTTCCGCAAGAAAGCGCCGTCCCAGAAGGACGGCGCTTTCTTTGTGCAGGCTTTAGGATACGGTATAGATCCCGCTACTGCGCGATCTCGTTTCGAATGCTCTGCAATATTTTTTTCTCGAGCCGCGATACCTGCACCTGGGATATGCCCAGCCGGGTGGCAACTTCCGACTGCGTCTGATCCCGATAGTACCTTAGATATACAATGAGTCGCTCCCGTTCGGTCAAGCCCCCTATCGCTTCGTTCAAGGCCAGCTTGTCAAACCATCGTTCCTGCGAATCATCGGCAATCTGATCCATTAGCGTGATGGGATCCCCGTCATTTTCAAATACGGTCTCATGAATCGAGGTTGGCGGTTTGTTCGCCTCCTGGGCAAACACCACTTCCTCGGGCGTTACCCCCAGCTCTTCGGCAACCTCTTTCACCGTGGGAAGACGATCGAGCTGCTTGGACAGCTCGTCCCGCTTCTTCCTGACTTTGTTGGCCATCTCCTTAAGCGAACGGCTGACCTTCAGAGTCCCGTCGTCCCTTAAGAAACGCTGAATTTCACCGATAATCATCGGTACGGCATAGGTAGAGAACTTTACGTCATAACTGAGATCGAACTTGTCCACGGATTTGAGGAGACCGATACAGCCGATCTGAAACAGATCATCCGGCTCATACCCCCGGTTCATAAACCGTTGAACGACAGACCAGACAAGACGAATATTACAGTTGACGAGCGTGTCCCGGGCGACATTATCCCCGCTTTGGCTAAGTGCAATGAGTCGTTTGACCTCCGCGTCGTCCAAATAAGTCTGCGAAGTTTTCTTCACATCGGCATCCATTTGTCCAACCCCTAATTATATAAAGCTTTCTTAGATTCGATCCTCTTTTTCATTTTGATCGACGTACCGTTGCCTGGTTCGCTGACCACTTCAAATTCGTCCATGAAATTTTCCATGATGGTGAATCCCATGCCGGATCGTTCCAGCTCCGGCTTCGAGGTATACAGCGGCTGCTTCGCCATCTCCAGATCTTCGATCCCGTGGCCGGAATCTTCGATGCGCAGCGTGATCATATCCCCGTCTATCGAGGCTTCAATCTTGACGACCCCTTCCGGGTCGCTATCGTAACCATGGATGATGCTGTTCGTGACGGCCTCGGAAACCACCGTTTTCAGATCATTCAGCTCATCCATGTTGGGATCCATCTGGGAGATGAATGCAGCCACGGCGACACGGGCAAAGGATTCGTTTTCCGACTTAGCGGCAAACTGCAGCGACATAAAATTATGCTGTGCTCTTCCTTCACTCATGACACTACCTCCAGACCCGAGAGTGCCGTGCCCTCGTTCTCGTATATCGGCATGATTTTGAACAGCCCCGACATGTCAAGCAAGCGGTAAACCTGCGGCTTGACATCGCACACCGCCATCTTTCCGCCCTTTTGCTTGATGAATTTATAGCGTCCCAGAATGACTCCCAGCCCTGAGCTGTCCATAAAATCCAAGTCTTTTAAGCTCAGCACCAAGTGCTCTGTTTGACGTCTCTGAATGGCTTCATCCAGCTGCATCCGGACATGATCGGCCGTATGATGATCCAGCTCGCCGGACAGACGGACGATCAGAACATGCCTGTGATGCTCCATATCAACATGCAGATTCATGTTTGTTCACTCTCCTCCCTGACATGAACAAGGATTTCTACATTCGAAAAAGACATTCCTGCATCACGACAAAACTAGAAGAAAACTCCCATTAATCTACATGAAACAACTTGCCGGTTGTCCGTTTGAACAGCTTCCAGAATCCGGCCTTTTCCACCTTAACAGGCGACGTCAGCTCGAACTCCTTCACGAGCTGTTCCCCCTGATAGACAGACAGCTTGCCGATGACTTGTCCGGCGGCTACCGGTGCCTTCAGGTTCGGATCCAACTGAATCTCATGACGGATGTCCGGATTCTTTACGCCTTTCTTGACAAGCACGCTGTAGTCTTTTTCCGCTTGAATCGAGATCTCGGGCACGTTGCCCTTTTGCACCTTTACGATACCGAGCACTTCGCCAGGCTTATAGATGGAGTGCATCGTGTATTGGGAAAAGGCATAATCAAACATGCGCGACACTTCATTGTTCCGCGTCTTGGTGTCCGGAGCCCCCATGACAACCGCTACAGCACGCAGCCCGTCCCGTTTGGCCGTTGCCGATAAACAGAACTTGGCTTCGGACGTATACCCGGTTTTCAATCCGTCCGCGCCCGTGTAGAACCGCACCAGCTTGTTCGTATTGACCAGCCAGAACGGTTTCTCCGAATCTTTGCGCAAGTAATCCTGATAAGCGCCGGTATATTTGGTGATCTGGTCGTATTTCAGCAATTCCCTGCTCATGACCGCTATGTCATGGGCCGATGTATAATGATTCTCTGCAGGAAGTCCGTTGCAGTTCACGAAATGCGTATCTTTCATTCCGAGCTCCGCCGCTTTCTCGTTCATCATTTTCACGAAGCCTTCTTCCGAGCCGGCAATCTTCTCCGCCATCGCAACGGAAGCATCATTGCCCGATGCCATGGCAATGCCTTTGAGCATCTCGTCCACGGTCATTTCCTCGCCGGGCTCAAGAAAAATCTGGGATCCGCCCATGGATGCCGCATATTCGCTGGTGCGCACCTTATCGGTCCACTTCAATTGTCCTTCATCGATGGCTTCCATCGTAAGCAGCATCGTCATTACCTTGGTGATGCTGGCCGGAGGCAGCTTATCATGGCTGTTTTTCTCGTAAATAATGGTTCCGGTATCCGCATCCAGCAATATAGCGGAACGGGCACTTGGCGCCAGCTCCTCTTGAGATGATCCTCCGCCGGGTTTGCTATTTTCTTCCGCATAACTTGGTACAGCTGCACTGGATAATCCCACGGCTAGAACCAGAAATCCAGCGATTAACGCTTTTTTCACTTCCGTCCCCTCCTGACATTCGTAATGGCATCCCGCTGTACGCGGGTCTGCTATTCATTGTCGTCAGGTTGAAAACAAATTATTCCAGTATTTTACGGAAAATTGTTGCCATTCATCTAAAAGGACATAACAAAGAGGCTGGGCTTCTTGCAGATGTAAATCTGCGAAAAGCCCAGCCTCATGCTAACAACCATTACATTTTGGGAATGATGGCCATAACGAGCGCCAGGAATTTCTCACGGACCTTCTCCGCTGTTTCCATAACTTCGTCATGGGATAGCGGCTGATCCAGTATGCCCGCAGCCATGTTGCTGATGCAGGAGATGCCCAGCACCTCGAGCCCCGCATGCCTTGCTACAATGACCTCGGACACGGTGGACATGCCTACCGCGTCCGCACCGAGCGTGCGCAGCATGACAATCTCGGCCGGCGTTTCATAAGTCGGTCCCAGCAAACCTGCGTAAACCCCTTCTCTCAGTACGATGCCCTGACCCACGGCGACTTCTTTTGCCAATTGGCGAAGTTGACGGCTGTAAGCCTGAGACATGTCCGGAAAGCGCACGCCAAGCGCCGGATCGTTAGGCCCGATTAACGGGTTGGTTCCTGTCATGTTCAGATGATCGGAGATCAGCATGAGGTCGCCCGGCTCGAAGGACGTGTTGATGCCTCCGGCCGCATTGGTAACAAGCAGGCTCTTTACGCCAAGCTCCTTCATGACGCGTACCGGAAAAGCCGTCACTTCCGGGCCGTAGCCTTCGTACATGTGGAAACGGCCCTTCATCAGGACGACAGGCCGGTCGTGGATCGTGCCCAGCAGCAGTTCGCCTTCATGTCCTTCCACCGTCGATACGGGAAAATGAGGAATGTCCGTGTAAGCGATCGAAACCGGATTCTCAATCAATTCCGCCAACACGCCGAGCCCCGAACCCAATATCAGGCCGACCTCGGGCTGGACGCCATTCTGCCCTCGTATGTATGCTGCTGCTTCCTTAATGCTTTGCTGATGGACTGAACTCATATTCATACCGCTCCTATTCTGATGATAAATTGTAGATCCTAGTGCCGGTAGTTCCGCCCTATGATCTCGGGTGATAATGATCGTATACTTCCTTCATGCTTTTCTTGGCAGATTGATACATCCCGGTTGTGGACAATGCCGAGTGTCCCAGCATCTCCTGAACCGAACGCAAGTCCGCGCCGTTCCCCAGCAAATGCATGGCAAACGAATGCCGAAGGGTATGCGGCGTGATGTCCTCGTCAATATCGGCAAGCTTGCCATACTTTTTAATAATTTTCCAAAAACCCTGCCGTGTCAAGCGCGTTCCCAGCGAATTCAGGAATAACGCGTCTTCCCCGGCATCCCGCATCAGCTTGTCCCGCATATCTCGCACATAAAATGCAACGCTCTCGGCTGCAATCGGGGTGATCGGCAGAATACGCTCCTTCCCACCGGAAACCGCGCAGCGTAAAAAGCGCATCTCCAAATGGATGTCATGGATGGACAGATTCACCAATTCCGAGACCTTGATGCCCGAAGCGTACAGCAGCTCAAGCATCGCTTTGTCCCTGGCGCCCTGCGGGGTACCGGAATCGGGAGCCGACAGCAGCTTGTCCACCTGCTCCACGGTTAGCGACTTCGGCGGCTTCCGTTCCGGCTTCGGATTATCCAGCAGCTGAGTCGGATCCTGTACAATAACGGCTTGACGCACCAAATACTGAAAAAAGGAACGCAGGGAAGCCGTGCATCGAAGCAGGCTCGATGCCGCCTTCCCCTGCTGCCTCAATCTTCCCACATACAGCCCGAGCAGCGTTCGATTCACCTCTCGCGGATGGGTGACCTCCCTTTCAGCTGCAAATGCAAGGAATCCTTGAAGGTCGGCCCGATACGATGCTATCGTGCTTCGGGACAGTCCCTTCTCGTCCTCCAGGTATTGTACATATTCGTCCAGATATGGTTTCATGATCTTTTGCTCCTATTCCCGCGGCCCTTTGCAAGCACGATCACTCTCCGTACCAGTAATACAATCGGAGACGCTCGGCCGGCGAATAACGGGAGTCCATGGTGCTCTCCGGCTGAAAAGCCTTTACCGCTTGTCCCGAAGGCGCACGGTAAGGATCCACTGGTGTTAGCCAATCGCCTACCCATCCCAGCACGAAGTAAAAAAACATGGTCAACACGGCAAACATCGAAATAAAACGGATCAGTGAGCCTATTTTTCGAATAGATATAATCACTGGCAGCGCCTCTCTTTCACATGGCATCGATCGCTCAATTGAAAGCGGGTATTGCAGGTATCATTTCACGTAAAGCCTATGATACAAGCTGCAGGATTATGACCGCATCCCTCTTATCTCCGATCAGCCATTGGGTCCGGCGGTTATTCTGAAGAATAAAAAAAACGTCTAATCGACGTACTTGGATGATGTAAAAGTATAATTTGTGCTGAAAAGTGAACGATACGATAAGCGTGCATGAACCGCCTAATATAGTTAATTATCTAAAAAGCCCTCCCGGCTTACCGCCGTAGAGGGCTGCCGTGATGATCATCACTGCGGTTTGTTGAAAGATATAAAATTAGGATTTGTCCTGGTCATTCTTGCCCTTCTCTTTGCAACGGTAGCATATGCCATGGAAATCAAGCCGATGGTCATGAACGGTAAAGTTGAATTCTCGCTCTAACCGCTCTTCCAACGGACCGAGCCAATCCTCGCGTATTTCATCCATGCTTCCACATTGAGTACATATCAAATGATGATGGTGATGCTTCGAAGTATCCGTCCGCAAGTCGTAACGGGCGACACCATCGCCAAAATTTATCTTCTCTACAACATGAAGCTCACTGAGCAGCTCTAGGGTACGGTACACGGTTGCCAGACCGATCTCCGGAGCCTTCTCTTTCACGAGCATAAATACATCCTCTGCGCTAAGGTGGTCGTCTTCATTTTCCAACAATACGCTTACCGTGGCTTCCCGTTGGGGCGTTAATTTGTATCCTTGGGATTGTAGCTGCTGCTTAATTTTGTCGATCCGCGCTTCCATCGTTTCCCTCCCCCTTGGAAATCACTGCACGTTATTGTTCACTTCCTTCATTATAGGGGGATTTGACAAACAAAGTCAAACGGTTTTGCTTTATGGAAAAATTCGCGGATTATAGCAACATGGGCGTAACCCAGCGCATCATGGCGGGGGTTACCCAGGTTTCAAAAAAAGCGACCCCGAGCGTCAGCATGACCATGAAAAATGTCAGCATGGCATACGAAGCAAAGGGCTTCATCATGCTGCCTCCGCGATTCATGATAAATCGGTCCCTGATGATGTAGAGCGAGAAGGTAATTGCGGCTACGCTGCACATCATGAGCACCGGTATGATAAGCAAATTTTGCGGCGCAATCGAGACCAAGGCGAACAGCAGACCTTTCCATGAATACTGCCCCACCAGATAACCGACCGTAAACCCAATGAGAACCCCTTTTAGAAAATCCAATATCAATATTCCCGGAAGCCCGATGACGGACAATCCCAGAATCCATATCAATCCGATCCATTTCAGATGCAGGGCTGCGATGCTCCAGTAAGAAGACTGACTCATGGATTCTCCACCGTCCTGCACGTTAACAAAAAAGTGGTTTAAATAGCGGGCCATTTCCTGCTGTTGCTCCAATGAAAGTGCATTGACCATCAACGCTCCGAACAGCACGCCCACTAAAAACAAGACGCCTACAAACACATAGAGCATCGTCTGATCCTTAAAGGCTTGGCGGAATGATTGCATAGAATAGAGTCTCCTTTCTGTGTCTCTACTCTACTCTATGACAATCGTCAGCCTTGTATGACCTGCTTGGTTGAAAGAGTTGACCCGATTTACCGGAGCACCTTCCCGTAAGAGCCTCCGCCGCCAGCCGATAAGGGCAGCGTCCCATTCCGGGCCATCACGATGCTTGCCGCGAGTCCCTCGCCGGCAACGGCCGCCAGCTCCGCTTCCGTAGCCTGATGAAGGATATTCATTTCGGTGCCGAAGGCGTCAAGCAGCTTCGACATGGAGGACTTCCCTAGACCCGGGATGAACTCTAGCGGAACCTGGTAGTGATACGCCGGCCGACTCTCCGGCACCACAGGCTCCGTGCGGTCAGCGATGTTCAGAATTCGGTCAAACACGCCTTGGACCAGCTTGGTACTGCCGCAGTACGGGCAGCGGACCAAATCATGAACGTCGCTCCCTTCATCCAGAATGCTGTCGCATCCCACGCAATAGGTACGATGGTATTTTCCCAGTCTGGGATTCAGCCCATAGTTCGCACTGATTCTTCTCCGGTTGCTAGCCTGAAGCGCCTGGCGAAATTCTGCGAATGAAGGCTTGGCCATGTCGATCCGGTTGTATTCCCTGCCGATTTTCCCGAGGGAATGCGCATCCGAATTGGTCAAAAAGGAATAGGCATCCAGCTCGCTAATCCGTCCTGCCATCGAGGAATCGGCGCTGAGCCCAAGTTCGATGCCCGCGATCCCGTTCAGATCGAACACCTCGCTCATACGGTCAGCCATGCTGCCGTAAAGCCCCTTATGAGGCGTAAAGACATGAGCGGGTATCAGCAGCCCGCCGCGTGCCGTAATCTCTTGCTGCAGCTCCAGCGGACTGACATAGATGCGCTGGGAACTCAGCTGGACGTTTTTCATATATCCGGCCATCCAGCCGGTGAACTCCTGCATCGTGCCCAGGTCGGGAAAATAAGCCAGCACATGGGCCGCGCCTCGGCCGCTTTCACGTATTTCAATCTCGCTGCCAAGCAGGATTACCGTATCCCGATACGCAATTCCGCCCCCGTCGATCTCCTGCATGACGCCGCTGTCCAAACACTGCAGAATGTCTTCCTGCACCGAAGGAGAATGGCAATCGATGATGCCGATCATCTGAATGCCTTTCCGCTCCGAAGCTTCGACGGCTATATTTTCAAAGGTCAGGTTGTTGCTTGCGCTTATTTTCACAGCTTGTCCGCTGCTTGTGCGACCGATATGAATATGCATGTCGCAGTAATAGGACTGAAGCTTCCCGGCCGAGACGTTCTCATCAGGATGCTGCATATCAGATCTTACCCGTCAAGCTGTACATATTCCAAGCATAGACGGCGAGAATGGTTTTGGCATCGCTGATTCTCTCCTCTTGGATGAGGGAGTACGCCTCTTCCAGCGAGATTTCCATCATCTCTATGAACTCGTCCTCATCGGGGTTCATGTCGCCTCCGACCAGATCCTCTGCCAGGTACAAGTGAATGATCTCATCGGCAAACCCCGGAGATGTATAGAAGGAATGCAGTTTTCGGATCGAGCCGCACGTATAACCGGTTTCCTCCTGCAGTTCACGTTTGGCCGCTTCAAGCGGATCTTCCCCCCGCTCCAGCTTGCCGGCAGGGATTTCAACCTCACAGCGCCCAAGAGGCTGACGAAATTGATTGACGGCCAGCATTTTATCGTCTTTTAACGCAAGCACCGCTACGGCGCCGGGATGCCTGACAACCTCACGGGTTGCCGTCTGCCCATCGGGCAGTGTCACCGTATCGACCTGCAGCGATATGATTTTCCCTTCAAAAATAGATTGGGTGGACAAGGTGGTTTCTTCCAGCAATTTATCCGATGCTTCACGGGTCTTACTGCCGATATCGCTCACAAAATGACCTCCTTTGTTTAAAAACGGCATGGCGGACCATGCTAGTGCATAAGATGTATTATATCAAAATTTCCAAGAAAGAAGGAAGCCGCCCATGAAAAGCTACAAAGGTGACCATTCGATACATTTGGTAGGACAGGCCTGGCAGATTCGGATTATGCTGAAGCAATGGCAGCAGCAATGGGGCTCCGAAACGATGATTGTGGATATTATTTCTAAATCTTCTAAAAATATTTATGAAAATAGATCGGGAAATTAGTTCTGTAGACCTGTTTTTCGACTTTTTTCTATTTTTTTCGAATACGGACCATGACCTTTTCACCTATAAGGGTGTTTATATCATTGGGAGGCTTCGACATGCGACAACTACCTATTATTGAAACCGATCCGATTACAAATCCACCTTCAACTGAATATGAGCGCGGAAAATGGTACAAAAAACGGGGGTATCTTGAGAAGGCTTTGAAGAGCTTCAAGGATGCTGCACAATCCGCAACAACCGATACAACGAGCTCGGGATGGAAGGAAGTCGATTTAAGCTGGCTTGAGTACGGGCTATTAAGCATGCGAATGCGTTCCTACGGCAAAGCCGAGGAGGCCTTCAGAACCGTCGTGCTTCATTCCGGTGCCCACGCCCAAGAGGCGCTGAATCAATGGGCCGCACTCCTGCTTCTGCAAGGAACCCCGGACCAAGCCATATGCGAACGGCTCTTGGACGAAACAAGCGGCTTTCCGGCATCCCATATCATGGTTGGCAGGTCTTTATATTACATCGGGGCTTATCCGTTTGCCTCCCGCTGCTTTGCTGAGCAGGGAAGTTTATATTCCGATACCTGTATCATGTACGTGACTTGCCTCATCATGGCGGGTCAAACCGCAGAAGCCATGCAGTTCATTGACAGCTACCTTCGGGATTCCACCCGTCAGCCGCGGGAACTGCCGCGTCCGCAAGGATCCGAAATGGCTCAGCTGACCCGAATCCGGCAGCTCTGCGAGTGGAGCCTTCAGCATTCGCTGCCTGACCGATTCATCGTCATGTCGGAGGCTTTACAATTAGCTCGCACTGCCATATCGCTCAACATGATCTCCATCGCGGAACATCTGCTTGCCGATAGCGGCGAACGTGCTTATTATGCTCTTATCTGTTTTCTTTATGATGAAGGCTACAGGGGACAAGCAATTTCCAGGTTGCATCAATTGGAAGCGTTACCTCTCCAGGACCAAGACAGCTACAGCAAGAAGGTATGTTTCATAGCGGCTGAACATTTGTATGACCTGGGTAAATATGACGAGGCCGCATCCATGCTCGAGCAGCTAAGGCTCGCTTCTCCCGGGCATACGGAGGCTCGCTTCGGCGAAGCCGCTTGTTATTTGCAGTCCGCGTTGATTTCCCTTTCCGCCCGTCTTGAGGAGAGTTATTCCTCTGCAGCGGCAAGGAAGGAAATCGAGCTATACCTCGACAACATTAATGCCGCATTGCATGTTGTCGAGAGTACGAACTGGCACACCACCTGGACGCCTGCCCAAAAAAGGGTAGAGACCTCCCCGACGATGTCTTTCCTGAATTAGTTGCATTTAAAAAGCCCGCTGCGGACATCCAGCATCCGCAGCGGGCTTTATTTCATCATCATCGACTACGCTTTGGCCGTTTCCTGGATAATTCCAACCACAATCTGCGCCGCCTTCACTAAATCAGAAGCTTGAATGCGCTCCTGCGTAGTATGAATGTCTTGATATCCAATTGCCAGATTGACGGTTGGAATGCCGAGGCCGTTAAAAATATTGGCGTCACTGCCGCCGCCGGACCGGAACGTGCGGGTCGGCAAACCCAATCCGCCGATGGCCCGCTGCGCAAGCTGAACGACCTCGTCATGCTCATTGAAGCTGAAGGCCGGATAAACGATCTCGCTAATGAACTCGCAATTGGCATTGTATTCACGAACCGTGGTTTCGAGCGCTTCACGCATATCGTTCACTTGCTTATCGACCTTTTCCTGAACGATGCTGCGTGCTTCGGCATCGATCTGAACAAAGTCGCACACGATATTCGTAGCGCTTCCGCCCTGGAATTTGCCGATGTTAGCCGTGGTCTCCTTATCGATGCGTCCGAGCTTCATTTTGGCAATGGCTTTGGACGCGACTTGAATGGCACTGATGCCGTCCTCCGGATTTACGCCGGCATGGGCAGACTTGCCTTTGATAATCATTTTGATTTTCGCCTGGGTCGGGGCGGCAACTGCGATCGAACCCAGCTCCCCGTTGGAATCCAGCGCAAAGCCGATATCCGCATCCAAAACATCGGGATTTAGCGCCCGCGCTCCGACCAGCCCCGATTCCTCTCCTACCGTAATGACAAACTGGACTTGCCCGTGCGGAATGTTATTTTCCTGAATGACCCGAATGCCTTCAAGCAAAGCAGCGATGCCGGCTTTGTCGTCCGCCCCGAGGATGGTCGTTCCGTCGCTTCGGATCCAACCGTCATCGCCCAGAGTCGGTTTGATGCCTTTCCCGGGTGTTACGGTATCCATATGGCAGGTAAAAAGCAGCTTAGGCGCATGCTGGGCCGCCTCGTCCGCTTTCCAGGTAATAATCAGATTGCCTGCTCCGTGCCCCGTCTTTTCCTTGGCATCGTCTTCTATGATTTCGAAGCCGAGACCGGAAAATTTCTGTTGGAGAACTTTCGAGATCTCTTCTTCATGTTTGGTTTCGCTATCCACTTGAACCAGTTCCATAAACTCTTGAATGATACGCTCTTCTGAGATCACTGGACTTCCCTCTCTTTCGCAGATACGATACAATGTCTGTATATCCATATCTCAACTAAATGATGCTGCTGCATGTATGTTCATCATTAAACTTATTCTAAAGGAGTTACACAATGCAACGTAAAAAGTGGTTTCGAATTGTAATCTATCTCATGCTGATTGCCATGGTCGGTTCAACGCTTCTGGTTATCCTGGAGCCTTTGTTCCTTCGCTAACGCCCGTAACGCTACCCTAGGCAGCGAAGTTATGACAGCCAGTGAGCCTCATATGGAAATACCCGGGTGAAGAAAGGCACGATCTCCCGGGCTACTTCCTCTACCTCGAACATCTGCCCCGTGCAATCCTCCAGTGAAGTTACGCCGTATTCCTGTATGCCGCAAGGAATAATGCCCGAGAATCCCGCGTCCGCGATTCCGGATTTGATGTTAAACGCAAACCCATGGCTCGTCACAAACCCGCGATGTCGGCGGCATTTGTTGAATTTCACGCCGATGGCGCAAATCTTCGAATCCCCGACCCATACACCGGTGTACTCGGGTTTTCGGCCTGCTTCGATGTCGTATGATGCCAAGTAATCGATGATGACCTGCTCCACGTCGCGCAGAAACCCGTGGAGGTTCAAATTCTTGCCGCCATCCAGCAGCAACAGCGGATACCCGACAAGCTGTCCGGGACCATGATATGTAATATCTCCGCCGCGATCGATTTCAAACAGGCCGATACCCTGTTTCTCCAACTCCTCTTTGCTTAGCAGCAGGTGCTCCGGATGCCGCTGCGACCCCATCGTATAGGTCGGAGGATGTTGGAGGAGCATCAGACTCTCGTGACGCTCTCCCTGATCGATGGCGGAAACATGGTTTTTTTGAAGCTCCCAAGCCATGCCGTAATCGACAATCGGCGTATACGATACATCTAACGGTTTGTTCATGTGCTAACGCCTTCTTTCATAGGGTTCAAAGCCAACCGATGGATCCCCCTTCGATTGACTTGAAATGAATAACGTCTGCGAACCTCTTCGAAAAGAATCAGTCCGCAGATCATGCTAGCAGACGTTGATTAATAGAGCTTCGTATCCAGGGTGTAGCCTTCCAGATTGTCTTTGACGCGTTGGAGGAATCTCCCGCAGATCACCCCGTCCAAAATCCGATGATCCAGGGACAAACACAGGTTTGCCATGGAACGAACCGCGATCATGTCATTGATAACCACCGGCTTTTTCACGATGGATTCAAATGTCAGAATCGCAGCCTGCGGATAATTGATGATCGGATAGGACAGAATCGAGCCGAAGGACCCCGTATTGTTAACCGTAAAGGTACCGCCCTGCATATCGTCCAGCTTCAGCTTGCCTTCACGTGTCTTGCGCGCTAGATCCTCGATCTCTCTCGCAAGGCCCGCGATATTCTTCTGATCGGCACGGTGGATGACCGGCGTCAGCACGGAATCCTCCGTACCGACGGCCAAGGACAGATTGATATCGCGCTTCACCACGATTTTATCCACGGCCCAGAACGAATTCATGATCGGATAATCTTTAATGGCGTTCACTACGGCTTTCAGCAAAAAGGCCAGGTAGGTTAAATTAACCCCTTCCTTGCGCTTGAACTCATCCTTCAATTGATTGCGCAGCAGCACGATGTTGGTCACGTCGACTTCGATCATCGTCCAGGCATGCGGTATTTCCGTAACGCTTTGACGCATGTTTCGGGCAATGGCATTCCGCATCGGCGTTACATCAATGAAGTATTCGGATCTTCCGCCTTCCATGCCCTCCACTTCAATGGTCGGAATTTTCGGCGATTCCGTCAAATGCAGCCCCGAATGGCGCACATCCGGAATGGCTGTGCCCAGAGGAGGCGACGGTTCCGCAGGCGTCTGATGCTGGAGCCCTTGAAACGGCGAAGTCCCGCTCGGCTGCACTGCTTCGCTTTGCGCTTGCGCGCTAGGGAAAGACGGCGCTCCGGCAGGAGCGCCTTGGCCTTGGCCTTGGGCTGCTCCCCCTTTTTCGATATAAGCCAATACGTCCTTACGGGTTATTCTTCCGCCCATGCCAGATCCCTGGACCTTCGAAAGATCGATCCCATGTTCCGCGGCCAGCGTCTGTACGGCAGGCGAGTAACGGAAACGCATCGAGCCTTCCTCGCTGCCTGCTCCCTGCTGCGGACTCGCTGAAGCTGCTGCTGCCGGCTGGGGCGAAGATGCTATCCCTTCTCCGGAAGCGACCGCGATCCGGCAAATAATATCGCCAACATTGACGGTTTGGCCTTCTTGGGCAAGAATATCGCCCATGACGCCGTCCAGGGTGGATGGAATCTCGGCATTGACTTTATCGGTGATCACTTCACAGATTGGTTCGTATTGCTCAATGGAATCCCCGGGCTTCTTCAGCCACTTGGCAATGGTCGCCGAAACAAGGGATTCTGCCAGCTGAGGCATCGTAACATCGGTCAATTTCTGATTTTCGGACATGCTCACAACTCCCTGTTCTTAATAAAGCGCCAATTGACGCATGGATTCTTTGACTTTGTCCTTGTTAAGCATAAAGAATTTCTCCATCGGCGGACTGATAGGCATAGCCGGCACGTCCGGACCGCATAGGCGCATGATCGGAGCATCCAAATCGTACAAGCAGTGCTCCGCTATGATCGCGGATACTTCCCCGCCAACGCCGCCGGTCTTGTTATCCTCGTGAACGATCAGCACTTTCCCCGTTGCCCGGGCTGCGGCGATGATCGCGTCCCGGTCCAGCGGCTGTATGGTACGCAGGTCCAGCACATGCGCGCTGATGCCTTCTTCCTTCTCAAGCTCTTCGGCAGCCTGCATGGCGAAATGCAGCGGCAGGCTGTAGCTGATCACCGTAATATCCGAGCCTTCGCGCAGCAGGTTCGCTTTGCCGATCGGGACAACGTAATCGTCGTCCGGCACATCGCCGGTAATCAGCTTATAGCATTTCTTGTTCTCGAAGAACAGAACCGGATCCGGGTCGCGGATCGCCGCTTTCAGCAGCCCTTTTGCATCATAGGCCGAGTAAGGCGCAACGATTTTCAAACCTGGCGTTCCGAAGAACACCGATTCCGGGCACTGGGAATGATACAAACCTCCGAATATGCCGCCGCCGATCGGCGCGCGGATCACGACGGGGCAGCTCCAATCGTTATTGGAACGATAGCGGATTTTCGCCGCTTCGCTAATGATCTGGTTGGTTGCCGGGAACATGAAGTCCGAATATTGCATCTCGGCAATCGGCTTCATGCCGTACATGGCTGCACCAATAGCCACACCGGCAATCGCGGACTCCGCCAGCGGGGTATCGAGCACCCTCATTTCGCCGAATTGATCCATCAAGCCCTTGGTGGTAGTAAACACGCCGCCTTTGACGCCCACGTCCTCGCCTAACACGAATACGGACTCGTCACGCTCCATCTCTTCCTTCATGGCCAGGCGTATTGCATCGATATATTCCATTACCGCCATCTCTTACGCGCCTCCTTCAGCATCGGCATATACGTGAAGAAGCGTATCTTCAGGCTTCGGAAATGGAGCCAAGTCTGCAGATTCCGTCGCTTCTTTGATCTCCAGGTTTAACTGCGCGATCAGATCCTGATCGCGTGCTTCGTCCCAGAGCCCGCAGTCGATCAAATAGTTCTTAAAACGGGCAACGCCGTCTTTCTTCCAGTTCTCTTCAACCTCTTCTTTGGTCCGGTACGCCAAATCGTTATCCGATGTGGAATGCGGAGACAAACGGTACATCATGGATTCGATCAACGTGGGTCCTTCCCCTCGGATCGCGCGTTCCCGCGCTTCCTTCACGGCCGCGTAAACTTCCAGAGCGTCGTTGCCGTCCACTCGAACACCCGGAAAACCGTACCCGAGCGCGCGGTCGCTGACCTTTCCGCTAATCTGTTTATGAAGCGGAACCGAAATGGCGTATTGGTTATTCTCGCACATGATAATGACGGGGAGCTTGTGAACGCCGGCAAAGTTGCAGCCTTCATGGAAATCGCCCTGATTGCTCGAGCCTTCGCCAAACGTAACAAACGATACAAAATCCTTCTTCTGCATCTTCGCGGCAAGCGCGATGCCTACGGCATGCGGAACCTGGGTCGTTACAGGGCTGGAGCCGGTCACGATCCGCAGGCGTTTACTGCCGAAGTGGCCCGGCATCTGCCGTCCGCCGCTGTTCGGATCCTCGGCCTTGGCAAAAGCCGACAGCATTAATTCCCGAGGCGTCATGCCAACCGCCAATACGAATCCGTAGTCGCGGTAGTAAGGTAGAAAATAATCTTTCTCCCGGTCGAGGGCAAAGGCAGCAGCAACCTGACATGCCTCCTGCCCGATTCCGGAAACGTGAAAATTAATTTTGCCCGCACGCTGCAGCAGCAGATTGCGCTCATCGAATTTTCGCGCCAGCACCATATATTTGTACATGTCCAGCACTTGTCCGTCGGTCAGTCCAAGCTGCTCATGCCTATTGTTGTTTGCCGTAACCGTTTCATGTTCTTTCATGGAGATCCCTCCTTTATGTGAGCCATGACTTCAGGCTTGATCCGCCTCGCAACCTGAGTTTGAGGCATATTAGATCAAGTATTAAAACCTGGTACTAAGACTTGGCTTAATGATATTATAATCCCTTTCTCGGCAAAAAGAAATGAGGGATTCCACAAAAGAATATCCTCATTCCTACAAACCGATCGCTCGTCCATCCACGGCAAGCATCGCTTCGCCGATGATTTCGGATAATGACGGATGGGCGTGGACCGCCGTGCCGACTTCCCATGGGGTCGCATCCAGCACTTGTGCAAGAGCCGCTTCGCCAATGAGCTCGGTTACATGCGGACCCATCATATGCACTCCCAGAATATCCTGCGTCTTCTGATCGGCAATGACTTTTACGAACCCTTCCTTTGTTCCGTGGATCAAAGATTTGCCGATCGCCGAAAACGGGAATCTGCCGATCTTGATCTCATGTCCGCGTTCTTTCGCCTGCTTCTCCGTCAGCCCGACGCTGGCTACCTCATGACGGGTGTAAATACAGCGCGGGATCCATTCGCTAAGGAAGGCCTCCGTCTTCTCGCCTGCCAGATGGTTCACGGCAGCAATCCCTTCATGGCTGGCCGCATGCGCAAGCTGAAGACCCCCGATGCAATCGCCGATCGCGTAAATATGGGGCTCCGTTGTCTGCATATTCCCGTTCACGGCAATGAAGCCGTTCTCCACGCGAACATCGGTATTCTCAAGTCCGATATTCTCGGTATTGCCAACTCTTCCGACAGAGAGCAGCAGCTTGTCCGCTGACAAAGTTCTTGTGTCATCCTTATGCTCGATCGCGATGGACACGCTTTGATTCCGGATCTCACAGCTGTCGGTTAATAGCTTTATGTTCGTGATAACCTCTACGCCCCTGGCGCTGAGCATCTTCGACAGCTCGCGTCCGATCTCCTCATCCTCCGTAGGCAGCAAATGGGATGAAGCTTCCACAATCGTGACCTGAACTCCGAAATCATTCAGCATCGAGGCCCATTCCACGCCGATTACGCCGCCCCCCACGATAATGATGGATGAGGGAAGCTCATCCAGCTGAAGCGCATGGTCGCTAGTCAATATATGTATGCCGTCAGGCTCTAATCCCGGTAAGTGACGCGGACGCGATCCGGTCGCAATGATCAGGTGGGTGGGAACCACGGTTTCCATCTCGCCATCCGGAAGCTCAACCGCTACGGCCCCGCTGCGCGGAGAGAAAATAGACGGGCCGATAACTCTCCCTTTGCCCTGCACGACGGTGATTTTATTTTTTCGCATCAAATATTGGACGCCCTGGTGCAGCTTCTCCACAATGCCGTCCTTCCGTTTCTGCACTTTGTTAAACGATAGCCGGACTCCGTCCGTTTCGATTCCATAGCTCTCGCTATCCTTCATTTCCGCATAAAGCTCGGCGCTTCGAAGCAAAGCTTTGCTCGGAATGCACCCGCGGTGCAAGCAGGTCCCTCCCAATTTGTCCTGCTCGATAATAACCACATTTTTACCGAGCTGGGCTGCACGGATGGCTGCAACATATCCACCGGTACCTCCGCCAAGAATTGCTACATCACATGTTATAGCCACAAACGGCACCTCCATCATAAGTCCAGTTATACACTTTCATTGTACTCTCTTTTTTTCGGATTACAAAATCGTCATCCATAATCGAAATAGACATCCCCTTATGAAAAAGGTATGATAAACGGTAGTTTAATACATCAGTCGCAGGAAGGAATCTTCTATGAAAATGTTAATTTCCCGCTTTATTGCCATCTTGATTTTGGTTATTCCGGGTTTTATGGCAATGAAGGGTTTCTTGATGATGAAGGATGCGGTTTTTCTATATATTGCCGTGCATGGGGACGACAACGTGGCGAACCCCGCTTTCGGTTGGCTTTCTTTTCTTGGCGGACTGGCCCTGTTCGTCATCGGCATCGGTTTCCTGGGCGGCTGGATTCTGTTCCGCGACCGCAAACGGAATTACGTCGGTCCGAGATTCAAAAAGAAGCCCCCGGCACCGAAATCAGGAACCCCGTCCAAAAGCTGATTCACCCATACAAAACAAACACCGGGGAGCGCTCCCCGGTGTTTGTTTGCTTTGGCCCAAGTTGTTATTCCATGAGGGCATCCTTCAATTTACTCGACATTCTATTTTCTTTGGAGGCCGCTTTTAGGGCGGTTCTCCGCAGATTGACATTCTGTCTCGTTAAAGCTTCGATTTCTTCATACATCGCATGGATTAACGTCAGGGCATCCGGAGGTAAACCTCCCTTGGATTCCGCCTCCTGTATACGCTCTTTCCATGCTTCCATCTTGTCGCTCATGCTGATCTTCCTTTCAGGGCAATTCCCTATTCTCCGTCTTCAACCCCATGCTTCCTACGCCCGTATCATTAACGAACCTTCAAATCGGCGGACAATTCGGCAATCAATTTCGGCATCCAGTCGTGCAGATCCCAAAATTTAAAGCCTGCGGCTGCCGCTTTGGCATGATCCATCGTCCAATCTCCCGGAATGCCGAACGGAGACATGTGATCCGGTGCCGCCGATGACTGGAGCGGAGCCGTCCTTCCGATTTCCTGCTGGATCAAGCCCATCATTTCCCGTACCGAAATCGTGCCGCTCGAACATGCATTAACCGGGCCTTCCAATTGGACTTGGCCTGCCCACTCCAGAAATTCTGCCGCTTCCTCGGCATGCACAAACGAGATTTGCGCGTCGGGATCCGGCAAACCAATGGCTTCCCCGCTCGCAGCATGTTCAATATGGAAAAGCAGCCTTCGCGTGTAATCATCCGGTCCAAGCACAATCGGCAGCCGGACGGCGGTTACATTGAGGTTATGGCGACCGAACAAAACCGCCTCCGCCTGGCGCTTGCCTTCCTTGTAGCTGTAGTCCCTGCTTTCATTCATCATGACCGGGTATCTGTAAGGATCAAAGTCTTCTTCCCTCACCGGATGATCCGCAAAATCATATACCGACAACGTGGAGGTCAGCACATATTGTCCTACACGTCCGGCAAATAAATCCGCTGCTTGTCCCGCTTCTTCCGGCGTATAACATATATTATCATATACGATATCAAAATCCTGGCTCCCCACTGCCTGCTTTAAGCTCTCCGGATCTTTCCGATCCGCGGCAAGCCGCGAAACGGCCCCCCCGAATGGATCCTGGTGTTGTCCGCGCGTCAAAATCGTAACGGCATCGCCGTTAGCCACCAGCCGGTTAACCAGCCTTTTGCCAAAAAAGCGGGTTCCGCCCAATACTAATATCTTTGCCATTTATAATTCCTCCCTACCAGGAAATAAGTATATCGTTAATAAAAACGATTCTTACTACACCCTTAACCATTCAAACAGGTTTCCTGTCCTTTTTTCTCCATCCGTATCGCAGACTCCTTCTTTTCTCCTATTTAATATTATGCAGCCGCCTGCCTCGGAATTTAAAAAACCGACCCAGCATTTAAGCTGGGTCGGTTTCAAGGTCATGACTTGGATATCATTGCATGATCCGCTCTCGGCACACCGAAATTCGGCGTACCGTCTTCATTCCACCGGATGATCTGTACGCGCGCATGGCGGTTCGGATCATACAGCGGATCACCCACGATCTCCTTGTAACTACGGGCATGGTAGACCAGGATGTCCAGCTGGCCATCCTCGGAGACCGTGAAGCTGTTGTGTCCCGGCCCGTATTGGCCATTGGCTTCCGATGTCGTAAATACGGGCAAGGGTGATTTCACCCAGGAGCCCGGATCCAGCAAATCGCTGTCCTCATCGGCCGTCAGCAGGCCCATCGCATAGTTATGGTCCGTGGCGCTTGCCGAATAGGTCATGAATATACGGCCGTTTCGCTTCAGGACGGCGGCTCCTTCATTCACCAGATAGCCGATCTTCTCCCAATCATATTGGGGAACCGATATGCAAACCTGTTCCCCTGTCAGGGTCCAGGGATTTTCCATCAAGGAGATATAGAGATTCGAGTTGCCCGGAATGGCTGGATCTTTCTGGGCCCATACATAATACCGCCTTCCCTTATGCTCAAACGTGGTTGCGTCCAGTGCAAAAGACTCCCACTTCGTGATCACTTGTCCCTTCTCCACCCATTCCCCTTCCAGCGGGTTCGCCGAAGCGTTCTCCAGCACGAACATGCGGTGATCAAACAACCCGTCCCTCGTTTCGGACGTATGGGCCGCTGCGTAATACACGTACCATTTGCCCTCAATGTGATGAAGCTCGGGCGCCCATATATTGGCACTCATCAAACCCGAATCATGCTTGCGCCAAATCGTTAGGCCTTCCGCATCCGCAAGCCCTTGGATCGTTTCCGAGCGTCTAAGCTCGATCCGGTCATATTCCGGCACGGAACCGGTAAAGTAATAAAAACCATCGCTATGTTTATAGATCCAGGGATCTGCCCTCTGCTCGATCAGGGGATTTTTTATATATAATTCAGTCATGGTGACGACTCCTATACCTTGTAGTTTGACTTCGTTAGCTTTCGGTTTACTTGCTCTTCATTTCCGTTCTTCAAAAAACTATCCTTTGATACCCGCGTTTAAGTTGATCGACTGCACAAAATATTTCTGGGCAAACAGGAACAACAGCAGCGTCGGAATGATGGCCAGGATCGCGGAACCCATCAATTGTCCGATCATGCGATAATTGCCGTAGATGTCCTGCAGCAGCAGCAATCCTGCCGTAACCGGCATCTTCTCCACGTCGGTATACACGATGACCGGCCAGAGGAAATCATTCCAGGAACCCGTGAATGAAAACAGGCCGCATACAATCAACACAGGCTTCATCAGCGGCAAAATGATAGAATAATAGATTCTAAAGTCACCCGCGCCGTCCACGCGTGCCGATTCGTCCAGATCCTTGGGAACGCCCATCATGAATTGTCTGACCAAGAAAATGTTCCCCATGCCTGCCAAACCTGGAATAATCATCGCCCATGAGGTGTTTACCCACCCCAGCGCATCTATGATTTTGTAGGACGGAATCAGGTTCACGACTCCGGGAAAGAAGGAAATCCCCAGCAAAGTAAAGAACAAGGTGTCTCTTCCTTTAAAGTTCATGCGGGAGTACCCGTAGCCGGTGATGGAAATGACCACGATCACCAGCAGCGTATGCATCGTTGCGATAAAGACGGAGTTCATCAACCAGCGCAGGATCGGGGCCGTCGACGTATTTTGCAGGATCGTGACATAATTATCGAATATCCAGTTGTCGGGCAGCAGACTGAAACCGCTGGATACGACCTCCGCCTGGGACCGGAACGATGTGGTAATGCCAAAGATGACCGGAATCGCCCATATCACGCACAACAGGATGAGAAATGTATAAGCCATATATTTGGACACGCTAATGTTGGTTGAAGCCTTCTTCGGACCGGAGCGGGTAAGCTTAGTATCCGCGTTCGCTTCATGTACTACCGGGTTCGACATTGCACAGTACACCTACCTTTTATCGTTTCCGTCGTTTGCAGGCAGAACATGCCGCTAGGACGCGTTTCGGTTCATCACATAATATTGAAGGGCTGAAATGACCAGAATGACCAGTCCGAGCAGCACCGCCATCGCGGATGCCATGCCGGCAATGGATTCCCCGTGGCCGAAGGCCAGCTGGCGAATATACATCATCAATACCGTCGTGCTCTGTCTGGGTCCTCCGTCCGTCATCATTAATGGCTGACCGAATACGTTGAAAGCTCCGGCGGTCGTCATGACAAAGGTATAAATCAGCGGGAAACGAATGGAGGGCAGCGTAATGCTCGAAAATCTGCGGACGGGCCCCGCTCCGTCCATCTCGGCCGACTCGTACAAATCCTTGGATACTCCGCTGATGGAAGCCCGGTAGATGATCATGTTTCCACCGACTCCGCCCCAAACCGTAATGACAATAATGATCAGCCAGGCATAAGGCTGGTTGGCGGCCCAGACCGTTTCGGAGCCGAAGACGTTGTTCGTGATCCCAAGCTGCTTGTTAAAAATCAATGACCAGATCAGTGCCGCTGCGGAGATCGAAATTAATCCGGGAATATAGAGAATGGATTGAATGACGTTTTTCATTTTCACTTTTTTGTGTTCGAGCGACACCGCGATCATTAACGGGATAACGATTAATATCGGTACGCTCAAAACTACGAAGATCAACGTATTTTTTAATCCGTTCATAAATTGGGTATAGAAGGTGGACTCCGCATCAAACAGAATCGTTTTATAGTTGGCCAGGCCGACCCATACCGGGTCATTGATCAGATTCCATTGCGTAAACGAAGCATAGATCCCGTATAGGGTCGGTAATAGAATAAACACGATGAATAGAATCAGATGAGGACCTACAAAGAAATAAGGTGTCAGCGACTTCTTTTTCATACCCTTTCATTTCTCCTTTGGAAAAGAAAAGCGTCATGAGGTTTGGACGCTTTTCTTTTTTTCAATCGGCTCTGCCTTCATTTACTTTGTGGCACTGTTGCCTTCTGCGATTTTATCCTCTACGAACTTCTGCATCGTCGCCAGGGTTTCGTCGATATCGACGTTGCCCCGCACAATATCCGCTGCATATGTATCTACAGCCTCGGCAACATATGGATAGTACTCGTAAGTGTAAATGTACAAGGATTCAATTTCTTTTTCATTGGACGTGAAGAATGATTGAATATAGTTGTTGTAGTCCGGACTCTCAATGACTTGTTTACTCGCTACGATCTGACCCGCTTTTGCCCACTCGATCGAGTGTTGGCGAATGAACTCCAGGAACTGGCCGATGGCCTGCTCTTTTTCATCCGTTCTCTTCTCGTTCTTCAGCATGGAGAACAGGTGGGAGGATGCTCGGTTTGTATATGTATCCGCACTCGTCGAATAAATGTTGGTTACGCCAAAGTCCAGGCCGTCAACCGTGGCATGGGCCGTCGAGCTCCATGTGCCGTCTGTCGAGAATAAAACGTTTCCAGCTTGGAACATCAGGTATCCGTCTTCGCCAAAAGGAGTCATTAAACCCGCATCGGCTATTTTCTTAATCTCCGTAAATGCCTGCTTCATGGCTTCCGTATTGACTGCAGGTTTGCCGTCTTGCTGGATGTCTCCGCCCAGATTCTGTATTTGAGCCAACACAACCCAGCCCAACAGCGCGTCATTGACCACGTAATCGCCTTCATCCAGCTTGCCTTGCAGCGACAACATTTCATCGATGGTCACGACATCGTCATCCAGGAAACTTTCAACATTGTATTTCTTGAGCAGATTTTTGTTGTAGTACATCGCGTTGCTGTGGATATCAAGCGGTACCGTATATTGGGTGCCTTCCACGTTTCCGGTTGCCCAGGCCTGCGGCAGATAATTGTCCTCTTTCAATTCCGGCTGCGCTTGCATGACCGCCGTCATCGGCTCCAACACGCCCTGCTTAACGAAGCTTGAAACGCGGTCCGCGTGGATGATGGAAAGATCGGGAACGCCTTTGCCGGAATTAAGAACGGTGGATATCTTGGTATACATGTCCGAAGTGATGACATGCTTCACTTTATACTCGGGATTGGTGGCATTGTAATCCTTAACGAGCTGATCCATGTAAGCCCCGTCATCACCCGTCAATGGCGTCCAGAAGGTAATGGTGTTCTTGTCGCCGTTGCCGCAACCTCCCAGTACCGCTACCGCTAACAATGCAAGTATCAGTGAAACCCCCATTTTTTTCTTCAACAAACTCTCCTCCTATTACTAATCATTTGGTTAATCATTCACCGGCCAGAATCATGAAAACGATTAACTTTGGTTCAGTATACACTCGCACTGAAAGCGGTGTCAATAACTTATATATAAATCTTAATTATAATTTTTATATTTGATTAACTTTTTTGTTAATTATATTGTTGAAAAAATGTGTGTTTAATTACCAAGATTTATGTACAGGTTAATAATGCCTGTGTTATGATACATATTAGTTAATAATTGAAAAACTTGTTGAAAGAAGTGGTCATATGCAATTGGAAATAGACAAGTCATCGCTTGTGGTTTACGAGGCTTTGGCCAGCGAAGTTCGCATCAAGATTATTCAGCTGCTCTCCAGAAACAAAATGAACATCAAAGATTTGGCGCAGGAGCTTCGAATCAGCAGTCCGATCGTGACAAAGCATATTAAAAAACTTGAAGATGCCGGCATTATCCGGACAGAGAAGGTGCCGGGAAAATCGGGGCAGCAGAAAATTTCGATCCTGAAGGTGGATCACATTGAAATCAACTTCCCCAAAAAGATCTTCCATTCCTTTGCTTCTTATGAAGCCTCGGTGCCGATCGGGCATTACACCGACTATGACCTGAAGCCTACGTGCGGCCTTGCTACCGAGAAGGAGTTCATCGGACGGGTTGACGAACCCAAGTACTTTATGGATCCCAAGCGCGTGGATGCGGAAATCCTGTGGTTTACCGAGGGGTTCATCCAATACAACATCGCCAACTTTCTGCAAAAGGATGAGAAGCTGCAGCAATTCGAAATCAGTTTGGAGATATCGTCCGAGTTTCCTTTTTCCAATGATGTGTGGCCATCGGACATTACGTTTTCCTTGAACGGAATGGAGCTCGGCACGTGGACGAGCCCAGGGGATTTTGCGGATACGCGGGGGAAATATACGCCTGAATGGTGGCCGCACAACATCAACCAATACGGTCTGCTGAAAACGATTCGGATTACCAGCCACGGCACGTATATCGATGGCGATCCTCTCTCAACCGTCTCCGTGGACGACCTGAATTCGGCATGTGATCGCTGGACCTTTCGTATCGAAGTCAAGGAAGACGCGAAGCATGTTGGAGGCGCTACGTTATTCGGCAAGAAATTCGGAAACCATGCCCAGGATATCCAGTTCAAAATGTATTATCTGTGAGGAAATCGATGGTACGCAGCACCGGAAGGAGATTACCGGGTGGTGATGTAACCTTAGTAAAACAAAACAAACCAGCCGCTGATCCGGCTGGTTGTTTGTGCTGATGAATTCCGTCCTGAAACATAAAATCACTCCTTCACAGGTTACGATAGCCGCAACCAATAAAGGAGTGATTTCAATAAATCGCTCAAGTAGACATTTAGGTGTGCATCGTCCATGTCCCTAAATCCCTTCCTCTTAGTCCTTACCCTTTCAAGAGACCTTATGCTCGATCCGAAGCTTGTCTGCCACCATGGCAATGAACTCGCTGTTGGTCGGCTTGGATTTGCTGATGTTAATGGTGTAGCCGAACAAGTGGCTGATGGAATCGATGTTACCGCGCGTCCAAGCCACTTCAATGGCATGCCGGATCGCCCGCTCCACTCGGGATGGCGTTGTTTTGAACTTCTCAGCGATGGCCGGATACAGCGTTTTGGTAATCGCGCCAAGAATTTCGATATTGTTGTACACCATGGTAATGGCTTCGCGCAGATATTGATATCCCTTGATATGAGCCGGAACGCCGATTTCATGGATAATGGAAGTGATATTCGCGTCCAAGTTCTTGCCCTTGCCCATAGGAACCACATTGGATTTCATGCTTGTAAACGGAGTGCCGGAGGAAATGCTGCTTGGCGAACCCACAAGCTGTCGAATGCGGCTGGCGAGCACCTCCATGTCAAACGGCTTTAAAATATAATAGGAAGCACCCAACTGCACCGCGCGCTGCGTAATATTCTCTTGGCCGAACGCCGTGAGCATAATGACTTTCGGCTGCGGAGACAGATTCATGTCGCGTAAACGCTCGAGTACCCCAAGCCCGTCCAAATGAGGCATAATAATATCAAGGATCAGTACGTCCGGTACTTTTCCGGATTCCTCAATCATGCTCAGTACTTCTTCGCCATTATAAGCGATTCCGGATACCACCATATCTTGTTGATCCGAAATGTATTCGCCGAGCAGGTTTGTAAATTCACGGTTGTCGTCTGCCAATAATACCTCAATCTTTTGCAATTCGTGCTCCTCCTTTATCAGATCAGTTGTTATTTTAGAACAATTTTCTGTTTATAAAGTTTTCGACATGCTTATTTAAATTCCTTCTGTCGAAAATTATTTTTCTTTATTTTTTTTTGAAGTTGATTTATAATTAAATATTTTGTTTCAAATTAATCTCTATTTCGTTCTTTTACGACAAAAAATCTCAAGGCATTAACCTGCCTTAAGATTTTGAGGTGTTGATTCTGTAGATTGTAGTACGCCGGAATCTTGAAGCATCCACTCGATAAAGCACCCATATCCCGACTTAGGGTCGTTTACAAACACATGGGTTACCGCTCCAATCAGCTTACCGTCCTGAACGATGGGACTGCCGCTCATGCCCTGCACGATCCCGCCGGTTTTCTTAAGCAGTCTTGGATCGGTAATGCGCAGCACCATTCCTTTGGTCGCTGGAGCGTCCTGTTTGGAGACGTGAACGATCTCCACCGTAAAGCGTTCGACTTCCTGGCCTTCAACGACGGTTAATATTTCAGCGGGACCTTCCTTCACCTCATGGGAAAAAGCAACGGGAATCGGCTCCTGATACAGTCCGTGATCCGGAAGCTGATTCATTTTACCGAAAATGCCGAAATGGGTATTGCGCTCGACATTGCCTAAAATCTTGCCGTCTTTGGTGAAGGTTGCCCTTTTCTCTCCGGGCTCGCCTTCTTCGCTACGGCTAATCGAGGTGACGTTGGATTGAACGATTTGGCCGCTTCCAACATCAATGGGGGTCTGAGTATTCATGTCGGTGATGACATGACCGAGCGCTCCGTAGACCTTCTGGTGAGGCGCATAAAAGGTAAGCGTCCCTACGCCTGCTGCGGAATCACGGATATACAGGCCAAGGCGCCAGCTTTGATCCTCTTGGTCATAAGCGGGACTCAGCTTTGTTTTCATTACCTTGCCGTCCCGTTTAAAGGATATGTCCAGCGGCCGATTCCCTTTACCGGCCTTCTCGACGATCTCGGCAACCTTCGTGACATCGTTAAGCGGCTTTCCATCCATCGTTGTAAGCAGATCGCCAAGCTTTAGGCCGGCAGCTTCGCCGGGAGACACTTTGGCCCCGTTTTGAACCCGTACCAGATGATGTCCAACCACCAGTATACCGGAGGATTTCACTTTGACGCCTATGGTTTGGCCTCCCGGTATGACTTTAAGTTCCGGCATCACTTTGACATGGACAGTCTTCAGAGGAATTGTACCGAATAATTTCAGGGTCACTTCTGCGTTTCCGCTTTGCTGGGGATTGAGCTGCAGCGGCTGTTTCAACGATACTTGAAGTTTCGATTCCCGGGAGCCGTTTAGCTGCAGGACATCCGGTCGATCAACTGAAGCGAGGGCTTGCACAGGCATGGCAACATCAAGTCGGGACTGCTGACCGGTAATCAATCTCAGTTCATCGGGCAATGAGGCAAAAGATTGGACAGGATCAGCAGTTCCAATGAAACAAAGAAGGAAAGCAAGAACGAAACCGAGCAGTTTTCTCCTGAGGTTGGGCTTCAATGGCTGTCACGCTCCCTTTTTCTTCTTTCGCTTGACGAAAAGGTGGTCGCCAATTGCGTACCTTTAAGTTACCCTGCCCTTATGGTTTTATAACTGTCAATCATTGACCCAAAGCCTTTCTGGAAGCCTTTTGCGCTGCCGCCAGATTGAGCATTTCTTGGGCATGATGAAGCGTCTTTTCGGTAATTTCGACTCCGCCAAGCATCCGGGCAAGCTCTTTTACACGCCCTTCTTCATTCAGGTTTTCTACTTGCGTCATCGTTCTGGAGGCTTCAAGCTTCTTCTCGATTAAATATTGATGATCCGCCATGCAAGCCACCTGCGGCAAATGCGTAATGGAGAATACCTGACAGGTTTTGGCCAGCAAAAACAGCTTCTCAGCAATCGATTGGGCAGCCCTTCCGCTGACACCCGTGTCGACTTCATCAAAGATTAAGACCGGTATTTGATCATGACGGGCAAATATACTCTTCATCGCCAGCATAATTCTGGACATTTCCCCACCCGAAGCAATTTTGGCAAGCGGACGGAGTGGCTCGCCCGGATTCGCGGAGATGAGAAATTCCGCCGTATCCATGCCTTGTCTCGTCAACCGGACTTTTTGGCCTTCATACTCGTAGCCGTTCGGATCCAGCTGCAATTCCAGGCGGACTTCCAGCGAGGTGCGTTCCATTTGAAGATCCTTCAGTTCCCCCTCGACTTGCCTAGCCAAGTCTTGCGCGCATTGCTTGCGGGCATGACTCAGCTCTTTCGCGCTTACGAGCAGCACGCTTAACAACTCGTCACGGCGCTGTTCCAACGCTTGAATAAATTCGTCCTTATTCTCCAGCATATCGGTTTCCTGCTGAATTCTCACGTAGTATTCCAGAATTTGCTCCACATTATCCCCATATTTTCGGCGCAAACCGGAGATCATATCTAGACGGAGCTCAATTTCATTGAGCCGTTCGGGATTGAATTCGATGCCGTCACGATAATCCCTTAACTGGAAGACCGCATCCTCAAGCTGATAATAAGCGGATTGAAGCTGCTCGACAAGCGGCTTTAATCCCTTCTCATCGTATCCGGATACATCCTCAAGTCTGGACAAAGCCCTGCTGACGGACTCAAGGCCCGATGATCCGTACAACAGGTCATAGGCTCCCGCTACGGAATCCATCATCTTCTCGCTGTGGGAGAGTTTGGTTCTTTCTTCGGACAATGCCTCGTCTTCGCCGGTTTTCAGCCCGGCAGCCGCGATTTCCTCCAGCTGGAAACGGTACATATCCAGCATTTGATATGCTTTCTGGCTGGTTTCCTGCAGGTCCTTAAGCTCTTTCTCAACTTTGCTGAATTCGCCGTACAGCTCCTGGTATTTGCGCTTGGCAGGCCCTATGGTCTTATCTCCGTAAGTGTCCAGCAGGCTCATATGCTGCTCTGAACGCAGCAGGCTTTGATGCTCATGCTGTCCATGGATATTAATCAGCTTTTCCCCGACTTCACGCAGCATGCTGAGGTTCAGCAGCTGTCCGTTAATACGCGACGTGCTTTTACCTTGAGACGTCAGCTCTCTTCGAATTAGCAAGTGCTCTTCCGGATCCGCTTCAACCCCCAGCTTCTTGAGCGTACTCCATACCGGATGCTCCGCAGGCAGCTCAAACAGCGCCTCGATCTCCGCTTTGTCGCACCCGTACCGAATCAGCTCAGCCGAGCCGCGGCCGCCGGCAATTAAACCCAGCGCATCAATGATGATGGACTTACCGGCCCCGGTTTCCCCTGTCAGGACGTGAAATCCGGGATAAAAGTGCACATCCACGCTTTCTACAACAGCCAGGTTCCGAATGGATAGCGTGTTTAACATGTTTACCACCTCCGCTACTGCTAAAAAAATGATCGATATGTCTCTACACCTGATCAGGAAATGAAATTTTTGATTTGGGACACCACATGTTCGCCGTCTGCTTCCGTACGGCAAATCAGCAAGATCGTGTCATCCCCGCAGATGGTCCCCATGATCTGTGACCATTCCATGTTATCGAGCAGCACGGCAACCGAGTTGGCTGTTCCGGGCAAGCATTTCATGACCACAAGATTGCCGGTTCGGTCAATGTAAACAAAATTGTCGACGAGCGCTCTTTTGAGCTTCTGAACAGGGTTGTACCGCTGATCTGTCGGCATGGAGTATTTATATCGCCCGTCATCTGTAGGCACTTTTATGAGCAGCAATTCTTTGATATCCCGTGATATCGTAGCCTGAGTAACCTGAAAGCCTTCCGCGCGCAATGCGTCCACAAGCTCATCCTGCGTTTCAATATCCTGGTGGGTAATGATATCCCTGATTTTAATATGGCGTTGTCCCTTCATAAAGAGCCTCCTGAGTATTAACTGTTGTATTCATCATGACCAATCCATTCTTCGTCCGTCCAATCCATGCTTAAACGGTTAATAGTCCCCTCATTCACGTCGATGTAGAGGAGGCCCGCACACTCGGGATACAGCAGCAAAAACGGCATCAACCGATCGCGAATGCCGGAGCCTGTCCAATCCACCGGCATTCGTTCCCTCGCCAGCTTCACCATGTACAGTTCGCCGCTGTCGTCGGATGCAACGTAATCTATAAACAACCGACTTATGATGGGCTTATGTCCCGTTTCAAACGACAAGTTTATTTTTACTTTACCCCCAACCACATCATATCCTTCTTGTTCAAGCATCCCAATGACTGGGTGATCTGGAATGTGCTCATTGATCGGGATGCCCGGCAGCCGGTCCGGTGATGGTGACATCAGCCAACGATTCAGCCTATAGCCGATAAGCAAGGCAATGACGACACCAAGCAATATCATTAATAACCAATCATAACGCTCATTCATCCTCTCACCTCGAATTTTGTATTCGCGGATGAGAACATAAATTCCTCTTTTTCAGCAAAAGAAACCCATCATTTCGATGAGTTTCCTGTGAATGTATGAGCCGCTTGCGTGACGACGGTGTCAATCCATTGACTCAATGGGACAGAAGTTTGTCCATCTTCCTGAGTCGGTTCTTCCGAGCTTTCAGATGCCTCCGGCTCTAATCGCCAGTGGGCCAGGAATTCAATATTTCCTTCCCCTCCCGTTATCGGAGAGAACGTAAGGTTTTTCAGCTTGAATCCAAGGCCGTCCGCAAAAGTCAGCACCTGCGTTAAAACGTCCTTATGGACCTTCGGATCCCGAACCACCCCGGATTTACCGACCTTCTCCCGCCCCGCCTCAAATTGAGGTTTGATCAGGGCGGCTACATCTCCCGGTTTACCCAGCAGCAACTTGAGAGGCGGCAGTATAATGCGAAGCGATATAAACGAAACATCGATGCTCGCAAAATCAGGCAGAGGACCGTTCAGGTCCTCCGGCGTCATATAGCGAAAATTCGTTCGCTCCATGACGCATACGCGTTCATCGTTACGCAGCGACCAATCCAGCTGGTTATAACCAACGTCGATCGCGTACACATAACTGGCCCCATGCTGAAGCGCGCAATCCGTAAAACCGCCTGTCGATGATCCGATATCCAGCATCGTGCGTCCCTTCATGTCGAGGCCGAACGTACGAATCGCTTTCTCCAGCTTTAGTCCGCCTCGGCTGACATAAGGATGAACCGAGCCCTTGACCTTCAATTCGGACGTCCTCGGAATTTTCATGCCGGCTTTCTCGATCCGTTCGGTTCCGGCATAGACCAGACCCGCCATAATCGCGGCTTTTGCTTTTTCGCGACTCTCATAATAACCCTGCTCCACGAGCAGGACATCAATTCGTTCCTTCTGAGATGAATCCATATTATACTCCCGATCGTTACTAAGACATAAAACTTCTTTTGCCGAGTACGGCGGTCCGGGCATTCTTCAGGCTCCGGATTTCCTGGCAAACCCCTTCCAGCGTGAGACCTACTTCCTCCCGCTGCTGCGGAATGCTTCCATGCTCGATGAACCGGTCTTCGATCCCCATCAAGGATACGACCGCATCATGTATTCCCTGCTCTGCAAAATATTCCAGAACCGCGCTCCCCAAACTGCCTGCTTGCGAGGTTTCCTCCAGGACCAGCATCGACGTTCCCGTCTTCGCCAAATTCGCCAGCATATCTCCGTCAAGCGGTTTAAGGAAACGGGCATTCACGACTTCTACCGCAATGCCTTCCCGTTTGAGCTGCTCCGCTGCTTCTTCGGCCAGCTGAACCATCGGACCAGAAGCCAGGATGGCATACCCTTCTCCGGGACGGACGACTTCCCAGGTTCCGATTGGAATGGGCACCAGCTCAGTGTCCATCGGAACGCCGCGCACATTGTTCCGAGGGTAACGGTAAGCAATCGGTCCTTCATTATAATCAAGCGCCGTCTTCATCATGTGTCGAAGCTCATTCTCGTCTTTTGGCATCATGATGACGATATTCGGGATATGACGCATGAAGGCCACATCGTATACCCCTTGATGCGTTTCGCCGTCTGCACCCACAAAGCCAGCACGGTCAATCGCAAACATCACGTTGGCGTTATGGCGGCAAATATCATGCACGATTTGGTCATACGCACGCTGCATGAACGTGGAATAGACCGCGAACACGGGTTTCATGCCTTCCATGGCCAGAGCCGCGCACAGCGTTGCCGCGTGCTGCTCGGCAATCCCGACATCGATCATGCGGTCCGGAAATTTCTTGCTGAACGGGATCAGGCCCGAGCCGCCCGGCATCGCCGGCGTAACGGCGACGATGCGTTTATCCTGTTCCCCCAGCTCGACCAAAGTCTGTCCGAACACTTCCGTGTACATCGGATTGCCTACTGCCTTAAGCACTTGGCCGGATTCAATCTTATAAGGGGTGATTCCGTGCCATTTATGCGAATCCGATTCGGCTGGACGATATCCCTTGCCCTTGGTTGTTACGGCATGGATCAGCACGGGACCATCCACATTGTCCGCCTGCTTCAATGTATCGATCAGTTTGTTCAGATCATGTCCGTCCACAGGCCCGAGATACGTAAAACCAAGTTCCTCGAATAAAACACCCGGAACCATCATATATTTAAGGCTGTCCTTCATCTTCTCTGCCGTCTTCGCGAGTTTGCCGCCGATGGCAGGGATTTTCTTCAAGACCATCTCCACTTCGTCTTTGGCACGAAGATAAAAACGGTCCGAACGGATCTTGCTTAAGTAGTTATGCATAGCACCGACATTCGGTGCGATCGACATTTCATTGTCATTCAGGATGACCATGAGCTTCTTCTGCTCGTGGCCGATATGGTTTAGCGCTTCAAACGCCATGCCGCCTGTAAGGGCTCCGTCTCCGATCATGGCGATAACCCGATTGTCTTCGCCTTTCAGATCCCGGGCCATGGCCATGCCCATTGCGGCAGACAGCGAGGTGCTGCTGTGACCGGCTTCCCAGACATCATGCTCGCTCTCGGACCGCTTGACGAAGCCGCACAAGCCTTTGTATTTGCGGAGCGTATCGAATTTATCCATCCGTCCGGTCAAGATCTTGTGTACATAGGCTTGATGGCCCACATCGAAAATCATCTTGTCACGAGGGCTGTCAAAGCAATAGTGCAAGGCCAGCGTGAGTTCAACCACTCCCAGATTCGGTGCAAGATGGCCACCGGTAACGGACAGCTTTTCGATTAGAAAATGACGGATTTGTCCCGCTAAATCCTCGAGTTCGTCCACCGATAGATTTTTAAGTTGTTCTGGTTGTTTGATATTTGGAAGAAGCACGAAGAATCTCCCCGCTTTCCTTGATTAAGTTTACGTTACTAAGCCGATAGTAATTCAGCCATTAACAGACATTATATCACAAAAAAACCGTTTGCATGTAGCGCGCGCTTAGTGGTCCCGGGCCATCAAGAAATCTGCGATCTCCAGCAGCCTTGTAGGGTCGGCGAAGTTCCCTTCGGAAATGACCCGCTTGGCTTCTGCTGTCAGTCGCTCGACTTCATGCCTCGATGCGTCCAAACCGATGAAGTACGGATAGGTCACCTTTTCCTGCTTCACATCGCTTTGTACCGGCTTCCCGAGCTTGGACTCATCCCCGACGAGATCCAGGATATCATCTTGAATCTGAAAAGCAAGGCCGATATGATGCCCGAAGGTACGCAAGGATTCGATCTGGGAGTCGGAGCACCCGGCAACATGGCCGCCAGCCATCAGCGAGAACATGATTAGATCACTGGTCTTGTGCAGGTGAATATACTCAAGCTGCTCTAACGTCGTGATCCCTTGCTCCCCCTCCATGTCGGCCACCTGACCGCCTACCATCCCCCGCGGACCTGCATACACCGCAAGATCCTCCACGATCGACAGCACGCGCTCTGCTGGAACCCCATGCTTTCTGGCAGCCTGGATGACGCTGTAAAAAGCATGCGTGAGCAAGGCATCCCCCGCCAAAATGGCGCTGGCCTCGCCAAACACCTTATGATTCGTCGGCTTGCCGCGGCGGTAATCATCATCGTCCATCGCCGGCAGATCATCGTGGATAAGGGAATATGTATGGACCATTTCCACCGCGCAGGCTACCGGAACGGCTGCTTCACGGTTGCCGCCGCCCGCCTCGCATGCCGCAATGACAAGCAGCGGACGCATTCGCTTGCCGCCTGCCATTAAAGAATACGACATGGACCGCGAAAGGGTTTCAGGAACTTTCCAGCCTGACGGAAAAAGATTCGTGAACTCGCTGTCCAGCCTGTCACAAATTTCATTCATATATTGATGGATCGTAAGTCTGTTATTCACCCAGTTCACCTGTCTCATCCAGCGTCCCGCCGAATGGCTTCCGCTTCAATTCTCCGCCTTCTTCCACGATCATTTCGATTTTCTGCTCGACCTGCTCCAGCTTTTTGCTGCATATCTGCGACAGCTTCATGCCTTGTTGAAATAAATCGATGGCTTTTTCAAGCGGCACATCTCCGTCTTCCAGCTGCTCAACGATCGTCTCCAGCTGAGCCATCGCTTCTTCGAAGCTGATCTCCAGTGTTTCATTCGCCAATCTCTTCATCCTCCTTCATTCCCCACACTTGACATTGCAGCTGTCCATCGTTGACCCTTACGTTCACCAAATCACCTAATTGCACGTCTTCTATCGATTTGACAAGCTTTTGCTCTTTCTCGTCATACACGAGACTGTATCCTCTCGACATGATCTTCAACGGGCTGAGCGCATCGAGATGACGCATCTCGGTTTGCAGCTGCGACATCTTGGACTTCATGATCGACTGCATCGCATTCATTAACTGCCGGTTGGCCTGCTCTTTCCTTTTGGCGGCGAACTCTGCTTGAGTCCGCGGATTATATCGGATCAGGCCCTGGTGCAGCGATTTTTGATGCTGGCGGACCAGGGAAAGCCTGGATTTCAGGTGGCCCTGCAGCCGCTGGGACAGCATGTCCAGCCGTTCGGCATGCTGAAGCATATACCGACGGGGATGTACCAGGACCGGGGATCGCTGAAGCGATATCAAACGTTCCCGGCTCCGCTGAAGGCGCTGCTGCAGCCCCTGATTCAGCTGGCGCTGTCTTTGGGCAAGCTGCCCTCTCAGTTCTGCGCTGCTCGGAACCGCAAGTTCCGCTGCGGCCGTTGGCGTGGCGGCTCGAAGATCCGCGACAAAATCGGCGATCGTAAAATCCGTTTCGTGCCCGACGGCTGAAACGATTGGAATATGGGATTGATAAATGGCCCTTGCAACGATCTCTTCATTAAACGCCCAGAGTTCTTCCAGTGATCCGCCTCCGCGCCCAACGATTAGCACATCAGCCTCTGCCATGTCGTTCATCGTCCGAATGGCCTTGACGATCGAAGGCGCAGCCCCTTTGCCTTGAACCAGCACCGGATACAAAATGGCGTTCGCCTGAGGATAGCGCCTCCGGATCGTAATCATGATATCCCGCACGGCAGCCCCCGTTGGCGACGTGATCACGCCGATCGTCTTGGGATAGCGCGGCAGCGGCCGCTTGCGATCGGCAGCAAACAAGCCCTCTTCCTCCAGCTTCGACTTCAGCTGTTCATAAGCGAGGTACAAGCTGCCGATGCCGTCCGGCTGCATTTGGACGGCGTAGAATTGGTACTGACCATCCCGTTCATACACCGACACATTGCCCCGCGCTATGACTCGCGACCCTTCCTTGGGGATAAAAGGCAGCCTCTGGTTATGAGTCGCAAACATGATCGCACGGATCCGGCTGCCTTCATCCTTTAAGGTAAAATACATATGTCCGCTGGAATGATGGGTAAAATTCGATATCTCGCCACGGATCCATACGTCGGATAGCCTGGAGTCGCCTTCCATCTTCATGCGAATATATCGGTTTAAATCCTTAACGGATAATACTCGTCCTGGATCGGCCGTCTTCATGTCAAGCCAGCCCATTCAGCCTTTTGGCGGCTATCAGTGTATTCTGCATGAGCATCGTGATGGTCATCGGTCCCACACCTCCGGGAACCGGAGTAATCGGGCCGGACACTGCCTTCACGCTCTCAAAGTCAACGTCCCCGGCAAGCTTTCCGTTCTCCAGGCGGTTCATGCCGACATCGATAACGACGGCACCGGGTTTCACGTAGCTGGCATCAATCATGTTCGCTCGGCCGATCGCCACGACCAGGATGTCCGCTTGACGCGCGATTTCCGCCATATTCCCCGTTTTGGAGTGGCACATCGTAACGGTCGCGTTCTCGCGCTGAAGAAGAAGAGATACCGGTTTTCCGACGATATTGGATCTCCCGATCACGACCGCATGTTTGCCTGCAATCTCAATGCCTGTCCGCTTGATCATTTCAATCACGCCGGCCGGCGTGCATGGCAGGAGACTGTCATCGCCTATTACGAGGTTACCCACATTAACCGGGTGGAAACCGTCCACGTCCTTCTCCACCGCAATCGCATCGATGACGGCCTTTTCCTCGATGTGTTTAGGCAAAGGTAGCTGGACCAGGATCCCATGGATGGATTCCTGGGCATTGAGCTTGTCCACAAGCGCGAGCACTTCGTTCTGGCTGGAATCCGCGGGCAGACGATGCACCTCGGAATAAAAGCCCAGATCGTGGCACGCTTTCTCCTTGTTGCGAACGTAGACATGCGAAGCCGGATCATCTCCTACAAGTACAACAGCCAAACCAGGACGTACATTCTGCTTGGACAATTGTTCTACTTCTAACGCAATCCCCTTGCGAATTTCTTCCGAAATCTGTTTTCCGCTAATAATCGTTGCTTCCGTCATCCTGATCTCTCCTCCATTATGATTGAATCATTACGTTTCAAGCTGGGCATGAACATGCGTGCAGATTTAGGACTGACGCAGCTTCACCTTGACTTGATCCAGCTCTTGAATCATCCGGCCCAGTACGCCGTTGACGAACTTGCCCGATTCCTCGGTTCCGAAATGCTTGGACAGTTCGATCGCTTCGTTAACCGCCACTTTCCCGGGCACGTCATCGCGATAAGTCAGCTCGTACACGGCCAGTCGCAGGATTTGACGATCCACGCGGGAAAGACGGCTTACCTGCCAGCCTTTCAAATAATGAGCGAGGAGTTCATCAATCGAATCCTTGGATTCCCATGTTCCGTTGACCAGCTGCAGCACATATTCCTTCATTTGAACCTCATCGCCAATGACCCGCTCGGTCTCATTCTCTTCGGCCGCTTCGGAGAGCAGCATCGACACGGCTTCCATGCTGTCGACTTCGTTCATCTCCATCTGGTAAAGGCTCTGAACGACAATCTCTCTAGCTACACGTCTTTTCATTATGTTCCTCCTGTGGACCCTGCCGAATCCATTTTTCTAATTAGTATGATCCATTTGCCGTCAAGACTTGACAACAATTAAACGCCAAAAAAAAACCTGTGAATATCTCTCTCCGCAAAAAAGGCGCACTACACCTGTCCTCAGCATTTTTTCCGGAGAAAGCATATCACAGGGTTCATTTAAACGGCCGCCAGCGCTCGGAAAGCCAGCGTCCCCATTCCTGAAAGTGGAAGATGGAGCCCTGGTTCAGATCCTTGCGCTTGCCAAATATATAGCCGATAAATACCACTAATGCAAAGAACAGCATATCCCAAAAACCGGATAATAAATAAATCAGTCCGCACACAAGCCCGCCGGCCACCCCGGCAATTCTTCCTCTGTGACTCTCCCATATTTCTTTCCAAGGCATTTGGGAAGCTCACCTCTATTCCACGCGGCTCTTGAAGCTTGGTGCCTGAACCACGTTAGCAATATATACGGATACGGATGATACGGGTATTCCTGTTGTATCTTCAACGAAGTCGTGCACCTGCTTCTGCACTTCGGTAGTCAGCGTAGGAATGGATTCCTCGCCATCAACCACGGCGCGAATCGCAATATCAAGACCCGACTGGGATACCTTGATCCGCGATTTCAGATCCTTCACTCCGCGGACGCGCGAAGCCGCCTTCAAGCAGAGATTCTCGATCGTCTCCACGGAGATTTGGATATCGCCGAATTCCGTTCGCTGATCGATGGAGTTCAGGTTCGAGCGATCGCGCCTGACGGAGATGTAGAAAAAACGGATGCTCAGCAAAAACAAAACCGCAGCTACGATAATTCCAGCCCAGAAAAGGCGTTGTTCCTGAACATTCGTTAATTCGTAAGGAACAGCGCCACTCAACAGGAGGATGGCAACTACGGATATAACACCGATACTTAAGCTGTAGATAAACAGCAAAAGTCTGTCCATGATTTTGGCCACGATTCAGCACAGCCTCCTTAAATTAGATTAAACCCTCGACATCGCTGCCCAGGGCTAGCCTGAAACTATTCTATTTGACGCGTTGAGCCAAATCCAGTTCTTCCGTCTTCTCCACGGATTTCATGAAATGGACGTCATGAATATGTACATTGACTTCAATCACCGTAAGCCCTGTCATATTCTCAATCGAACGTTTCACGTTGCGCTGGATTTCCCCGGCAACTTCCGGAAGTCGATGGCCATATTCCACGATGACGGATACGTCAACGGCAGCTTCCCGTTGTCCGACTTCAACTTTAACGCCCTTGGATAAATTCTTGCGTCCGAGCAGCTCCGCAATGCCGCCTGCAAAGCCTCCGCTCATCCCCGCAACACCGCGTACCTCGACCGTAGCGAGTCCGGCGATGACTTCAATTACTTCCGGTGCAATCTGAATCTCACCGATATCTGTACGTTCAAATTCTGTAGGCAAAGTTTCCGCCATTGTCTCAACACACCTTTCAGAATAAGTTAGCGGATGCACCCGAACTGCATAACGCATGCGCTCTTATTACTCATACTATACCATTTGGCCAAGTTTATGACAAACTTGGCCAAAGGTTTTAAATCTCATTTTCTTCCAAAAACTTAATATCGAAGTCGCCCTTCAAGAAGGTAGGATGCTTCAGCAGTTTCTGATGGAACGGGATGGTCGAATAGATCCCTTCAATCTCGAATTCAGCCAAAGCGCGTTTCATCTTCGCGATCGCTTCATCGCGGGTCGGCGCCCATACAATGAGCTTGGCAATCATCGAATCGTAATAAGGCGAAATCGTGTACCCGGGATATGCCGCGCTGTCCACCCGCACGCCAGGCCCCCCCGGTGGCAAATAGAATTGAATGGTTCCCGGTGCAGGCATGAAGCCCTTGTCCGGATTCTCGGCATTGATCCGGCACTCGATAGACCATCCGTTAATGACGACATCCTCTTGACTGAAGGAAAGCGTGTTGCCTTCAGCAACGGAGATCATTTCCTGAATCAGGTCCACGCCGGTTACCATCTCCGTTACCGGATGCTCCACCTGAATCCGCGTGTTCATCTCCATGAAGTAGAACTGTCCGTCCTGGCCCAGCAAAAATTCAAGCGTGCCGGCACCTGAGTAGTTTACCGCTTTTGCCGCGCGAACGGCGGCTTCACCCATTCGGCTGCGTACCTCTTCACTTAGCACCGGACAAGGAGCTTCTTCAACCAGCTTCTGTCTCCGGCGCTGCACGGAACAGTCACGCTCCCCGAGATGCACGGCGTTGCCGTGTTTATCGGCGATAATCTGAATCTCCACGTGCTTCATGCCGGTGAGATATTTTTCAAGATACACGCCAGCATTGCCGAAAGCCTTCTGGGCTTCCTGCTGCGCGTTTGTAATCTGTTTGATCAGCGATTCCTCATCCTCGGCGATTCGAATCCCCTTACCTCCGCCGCCTGCGGTCGCTTTGATAATGACCGGATAACCGATGTCGCGTGCGAGCATGACGGCCTCGTCCAGATCCTCGACCAATCCGTCGGACCCGGGAATAACCGGAACCCCCGCATCCTTCATCGTTTGCTTCGCCACCGCCTTGTCGCCCATGCGGTTGATCGCGTCGGCGGAAGGGCCGATAAAGGTAATGTTGCAGGATTCACAGATCTCCGCGAAATCCGCGTTCTCGGCCAAAAAGCCGTAACCGGGGTGAATCGCGTCACACTCGGTCAGCGTAGCCACGCTCATGATATTCGTGAAATTCAAATAGCTGTCTTTCGATAATGTAGGGCCGATGCAATAGGCCTCGTCCGCCAAGCGAACATGCAGAGATTCCCGGTCCGGCTCCGAGTAAACGGCAACGGTTGCGATGCCAAGCTCCCGGCAAGCCCGGATGATACGGACGGCTATCTCTCCGCGGTTCGCGATAAGCACTTTTTGAAATGTCATGCAGTAACCTCCTTCGGACTCATACGACTCTCGTTCTTGGCGAGTCCCTCCATATTACTCCGGCTTCACCAGGAACAGAGGCTGCCCGAATTCTACAAGCTGACCGTTCTGCGCGAGAACCTCAACGATTTCGCCCTTGATCTCTGCTTCCAGTTCATTCATCAGCTTCATGGCCTCGATGATGCAGACCGTCGATTTCTCCGTCACCTTGTCCCCCGGGCTTACAAACGGCCCAGCCTCAGGCGATGGGGAACGGTAGAAGGTTCCTACCATCGGTGATACGATTTTATGTAATGAGCTGTTGCTATCCTCCGCTGAATCCTGCTGAGGTGCCGCTGCAGGTGCTTGATTCCCCGTATTCGGCTGTACGATCTGCGGTGCCATCACTTGCTGAGCCGGTATGTACGCTTGCGGCGCGGCCTGATAGTTGTTAACGACCTCGGCTGCATTGGGTTTCTTAATGGATAAGCGTGTACCTTCGCTCTCAATCTCCAGTTCATGCACGGAAGTTTGATCCACCAGCTTAATAAGTTCCTTAATTTCGTTTAATTTAAACATGATCGACGTTCACTCCTTCACTTTCTTGGAAGCCCTTGCTTAGGACAGTCAGTCAATAGCTTAGAGTATTATATCACAATCGAGCGAAATAGAAAGAGCCCAAGGCAATCCTTAGACTCTTTCGGGTTTATCGTATATCCGTGGTTTATGTTGAAATCTGCGGACAAGCTTATGGCGCAACATATTGGACGGTTACTTTATCCGGCGAAACCTTCAATTCCTTCATCACAAGACTGACGATGTCCGCCGCGCCTTTGGCATCGAGTTTCTCGCTCAGAACGACCACATTATATTTCTCGCTCTCTTCCTTTACTACGGCGTTGCCGAATTGCTGCTGCAGGGTTTCCTCGATGCTGAGAATGACTTCCTCTTTCGCTTCCGCCGCTTTCAGCTGCTGGGTAGCTTGTGCTGTTTCCTCCGGTTTATTTTCATGGTTGTCGATTTTTGTCATTAATTCATCGTATAATTTATTATTTTTTTGTGCGCGGTCCAGTTTATAGGAATCCAGCTGTGCGATTGCAGACGTTGCGTTGGCTGCCACTTCCTCCAGCACTTCTTTATCCGATTTTTCGCCGCTCGTGCTGCTGGTGTCCTTGGAAGTCTCTGCTTCGTCCTTGCCGGTGCTGCTGGCGTCTTTGGATTTATCGGCTCCATCCGTGGATTCCTTCACTTCCGGTTCTTGCGGCTTATCCGCTTCTCCAGCCGCTTTCCCTTGGTCATCCTGCTCACCTTGCGTTGCCTCTGCAGGATCCTCCGTGCCGGTTACGCCCGTATCCGTCGTTCCGGTCCCTTGCTCGTTGGCTCCGGAATCTCCGTCCGTGCCTTCTTCGAGAACTTCGTTCACAACCAGCTCGTCGACTGCGGTTCCATTGGCTTCCTGTCCTGCGCCGGGCTTCTGACCGTCTACCTGCGTGCTCTCGGCAACCGGCGGCGCTTTCGTTCCCGAATCGTCCGTGAACAAGTAGTAAGCGGACAGGATGACCATTAAACTAAGCATGGATACTAACCATATGGTTTGTCTTTTGTTATTCATTTGAACTTTTCCTCCTTTAATTGAAAACCTGTGGCACGAATGATCGGATCATCCGCAGGACTTTACGTTATTCCTGTTTGCGAGGGACAACGGATATACGATAAGATGGAACGTTCAGACCCCGCTGGATCGCATCCACGATCAAGCTCTTTACGACTTCATTCTCGGCCCCCTTGGCTACGACGAGCACGCCGCGGACCTGAGGTTTGATCTTCTTGGTGACGATCGGCGTCTCTTCGCCCGAAGAATCATAGGTGACGATCTGGCCGTCGCGCTGGTAACTCGTGACATGGCGTTTCCCTCCGCTGGCATCGGTTTCTTCCGTGAGTTCCTGCGTATCCTTCATATTTCGCTGCACCACCAGTTCTTCCGTAGACTCCACGGTCACCATGACATCCACGGACCCGACGCCAACGATCTGTTCCAGCATGGTCTTGGTGCGCATTTCGAAATCCTGCTCGATGCTTTCGAATTCACCGCCGCCGCTGCTGCTCGCAGCCCCCTGGGTTGTTGAGACCGCGGCGGTGTCCGGCGGCGGTTCGCGGCCGATATTCTCATGATCCAGCTTCTTGACATTGACGAAGGAGTTGAACAGCATGATCGCGACGCCGATCAGGCCAAGAATGATCAGCCACCTGAAGGTCTGCATCTTCCTAGCACCGCCGGCTCCTCCGCCAAGCCACTGCTCCAACCGCTTCAACCAATTTCCCATCATCCTCACCTCCGCTACAGCTTGTTATCCTGATCCTGCCCCGGTGCATAGATCGTGATCAGCTCCGGCTCCAAATCCCACCGGCGGCTAATGTAGTCCCGAACCGGTTCTGCTCTGGCTTCCTCGGCTTTGCTGACTGCCTCTGCGTTTTCTTTTACTGCCGCCTTCCCATCCTTCTCCTCTGCCATGGAATCCACGTTCACCTGAACAGGATTCACTGGCGTTACACCGATGGGACGTCTATCGTCTTCCCCTACTTCTGCATCCGCCGGCTCATCCCCAGCCAGCCTTACGTCAACGGAGCGTATCGCAGCGCCGGCATATTCCTTGCCCTGCCCGGCAACCGCGGCCAGCACCACCTTGACCTCTTGAACGGCTTCCCCCGTTTCAGCCGCGATCTCTTCTTTCATCACCTTGGCTAATTCATTGCCAGCCCATTGCAGGCTTTGACTCTGCTGCGTATCCTTGAGCTTTTCGGCCTGGGCCATGATATGCTCCAGCTGAATTTCCTCCGGCAGCCCCTTCTCCTGCCGCTCCAGTTCCATCGCCAGCTGGTTCTCCGGGGGATCCGCAATTAATGTAATGATGGGACTGAGCAGCGTGAGCAGAATCAACAAGCTCAGGACTAGCCTGGCGTAGCGTTCAAGCGCCTTCCCGGGCAGGATCAAATCAACGAAGGCCGCAAAGAGAACCACCATGATGACGCTTTTCAGCCAATCTCCAAGCCAGTCCATTCGTCATACCTCCTAAGCTTTGGCGCCGCGTATCATCTGCCTCACCTCATCATGACGGTGATGTTGGCAGCCGTGAGCAGTATCGTAATGGCGAGAAAGAACATCAAGCTCACCGCGGCCAAGGCTGCGAAAACGTACAGCATCGTCTTACCGATCGTCTGGAGGCAGGTGCCGATCGGGGAATCGCCGAGCGGCTGCATGACGGCCGCCGCGACGTTATATATCAAGGCAAGCGTCAAGATCTTGATCGCAGGAAATGCGCAAAGGAACAAAATGATGATGACTCCCGCCAGCCCGATGGAATTCTTAACTAGCAGCGAAGCCGAGATTACGGTATCCGTCGCATCTGCGAACATCTTGCCGACTACCGGAACGAAATTGCCGGTTACGTATTTGGCTGCCCGGATGGTTACGCCGTCCGTAACCGAGCTGGTCAGCCCTTGAACGGAGATAACTCCCAGGAACACGGTAAGCAGCACACCCAGGACGCCCATCGAGATCCCTCGCAGCAGATTCCCAAGCTGGGTCAGCTTGTACTTTTCGGATAAGGAACTAACCAGATGCAGCAGAGCCGAGAAGAACAGAAGCGGAAACACAATCGTGCTGATCAGCGTGCCTACCGTATGTACCATGAATATGACCAGCGGATGGGCCACCGAGACGGTGACGACATTGCCCATCGAGGCCATCAGCGCAAAGAGCAAAGGAAGCATGGCCATCATGAAATCGATCATTTGGGTGATGGCGTCCCGCGCATATCCGATCGCGATGCTGAAGCTGTTGACCGCGATGACCAGGACAACCATGTAACAGATCGTATAGGCTACCCTGCTCACGGTGCTTTTTTCGAAGGCCGTCTGCAGGTTCTCTAGAATCAAGCTCATAATGCTCAGCATGACGATGGTCGCCAGCAGCTTGCCGTTATAGAGCACCTCGTGCCACAGATATTTTCCGATACCGGACATAACCCCTTTGAAGCTCAGCCCGTCGCCGCCCGGCAGCAGCATATCCATCAGGGAGGGCGTCTTGCCATCCGGGAAAAACCCGCCGTAATCCTTCATGAGCCGGTCCCAGTATTTCTCGACCTGATCCGTTGGCAGCTGCTGCGTCTGCTGCTCGACCCACTCATCGGCCGGATTGGCGGCTGCAGTCGCATCGATCGTCCCGCAGAACCATCCGGACAGCAACAACAGCATTGGGATCAGTAGGCAAAACACGGCCAAGCCTCTTCGAAGTGTTGCTCCTGTCACCATGTCCCCCCACCTTTTTTCAAGCCGGGAGGAGCTTCAGGACCGTCTCGATGATGATCCCGATAATCGGTACAGCGAGCACCAATATGAGCACTTTTCCCGCCAGTTCTATTTTGGATGCGATCGATTCCTGTCCGGCATCTCGAACGATCTGTGCCCCCATCTCCGCGATATAGGCGATTCCGATGATTTTCAGAACCGTCTTCAGATAGATGATCTGAACGCCGGAATTCTCGGCCAGATCTTCCAGCATGGATATGACATTACCGATCTTTCCGATCAGGAACAGGAAGATGAGGAGCGATGTCGCCACGGCGAGAAGAAAGGCAAAGAGCGGTTTCTGTTCCTTGACAATCAAGATCAGCACGGTAGCGATGATGCCGAGTCCTACCACCTGGATAATTTCCATAAATGTCCACCTACTGGAATAGAAAAATACTTTTGATTTCCTTCAGCAAATCGTCTAGCAGCCTTACGACCATAAACAATACAACCACGAACCCGATGAGGGTCACCCAATGCGCCATATCCTCTTTCCCCATCTGTTTCAGGACGGTATGAATCATGGCAATGATGATGCCAATACCGGCAATCTGGAAGATCGCGTTCACTTCAATGTTCATTTCCCTTGGCACCTCGCTAAAAGATCAATATGACGATCAATGCTCCAATGAGCAGTCCCAGACTTTTGCTCATTTTTTCATATTTGACCTGGTCATCCCTTGCCGCTGCTTCTTCATGCTTGAGCTGTCCCACGGCCAGAGCGATATGTTTGATCTGGTCCTGTCTGTCACTGGTGCCAAGTACGCCGCTTAGCTGTTCCAACACCTCACGCTCGGCACTTTTCATCGATGTTCGTCTCCAATATTCGCCAAGCGCCTTGCGGATGCTGTCTTGTGCGGATAACCCGTAATCGGGTCTCATGTAAAGCGCTGCGGAGGCCAACAAAGATTTGAGCGGTTCACGAAGGGAAACGCCGATTCGCTCCAGCGCGTCGGGCAGCGGCGTAAAGCCGTAGCTGATTTCCGTCTCCAGCCGTTGAAGCGCGAGAATAAGTTCTCGCAGCTGTCTGGGTCTTGCTGCGAATTGCTGGGCTTGGTAGAATCCGGCTAAGGTTCCTGCACCCAGCACGAGCACGGCCCCGACCAGTTTAAGCATAGGCATCACCTCCCGGCTGGCCGCTGATAGCCGTCTGAAGCGTTCGCTGGCCTCCGTCATACAGCTTGTATGATCGGTGGTCGCCCGCTCGGCTAAGAACCGCGTACATTTCAAACATCCGGTTCTCCAGAAGTCCCGAGAGGGCGGGCCGGCCCCGCATGTCCTGAACGGATGAGCCATGCGCCGTTGCAATCACGCTGATGCCGGCATGCAAAGCCTCAATCACCGCTTCCGCATCCTCCGGCCGGCCGATCTCGTCCACAATGAGCACGTCCGGAGACATCGAACGGATCATCATCATCATCCCTTCGGCTTTCGGACAGCCATCCATTACGTCCGTGCGAGGGCCGACATCGAATCCGGGTACGCCGCGCAAACAACCCGCGATCTCGGAACGCTCGTCGATGATGCCCACCTTCATTCCCGGCCAATGCACGGACGAGTTTCCCCACTTGCCGTAGCTGATCTGTCTAGCGAGGTCTCTGAGCAGCGTCGTTTTGCCTTGCTGGGGCGGAGATAAGATCAGCGAGTGCATCACCCTTTTCCGTTTCCGGTCAAGCAGATGAGGAAGGATGTCGTCCGCCGCTCCCTGTATTTCCTTGGCAATCCGGACATTAAATCCGCTGATATCCCGAATGTGCTCCACCCTGCCGCCGCTCAGCACCGTCCGGCCCGTAAGCCCGACCCGATGGCCCCCTGGTATGGTGATAAACCCCTTTCGCAGCTCTTCTTCCATGGTGTAGAGGGAATGATTGCTGATAAGGTCCAGCAGCCTATGGGCATCTTCACGCGTCGGCTTATATGCCTCTTCAGGCCGCAAGGTGAGTCCGCCTCGCCTGTCCAGGAAATGATGCTTGCCCGCCGAATTGATCTCCAGCGGACGCTCTTCCCGGATCCGTACCTCCTCCACATGTTCGAGAAGCTCTTTCGATAGGTTCAGCAGCATGCGTTTTACGGTTTCGGGAAACAGGTCTAACCAATTCAATGTCATATCAATTTCCCCCAGGTTGTCCTTTGTGATCATCTTCTAATAAGAGAACTTCATATCCCATGTGTATGCTTGTACCTGAAAAATATGCAGCGAATCTATCATTTTTTTAAAACCCCGTATAAGAGACAGGAGACGCCGCACAATATCCAGCCGATCTTCCCCCATGACAATTTATCTGCCATTCCCACCAGACCGATCGTTGTGGTCAAAATCAAAATGAGCGGACCCGTAAACGCCAATGCCGAATTCACGGCAAGCGCTTTATCGACTTGGTTCAGGCGCAGCATGATGATGGCCGCGACGATCTCAAGGCTGCCCGAGAAAATCCGAAGCGTTGCCATACTTGCGACAAACTTGTCCAGCATGCGATATATCCTCCCTCTTCCTTCTTCCTTCTTCACATGTGTGATGATTAAAAATATGCGGGGCCCTCTCGTTTTATCTCTATTTTTTCAATTTCATAGAAAGGAACTTCGAATCTTTCGGACAGCACAAAAAATCCCGGTCATAAATGACCGGGATGAACTCTATTAATATCGATGATGACGGTTGAATCCTGTTATCGGCGAACCTGCGGTCCGCCTACGGAAGCCTGTTGATCCGTATCCAGTCCGTACGCGGTATGAAGCGCCTGCACGACCCCTTCGAGATTGCTTCCCTCGATGACGCAGGATACTTTGATCTCGGACGTGCTGACCATTTTGATGCTGACCCCCTGCCGGGAGATCACGTCAAACATTTGTGCCGCCACGCCGGGATGGCTGACCATGCCCGCGCCGACAATCGATACTTTCACAAGATGATCTTCCGAGGTAACGTCGCGATACGGCAGCTTGCCGCGAATGTGTTCGATCACGGACAACGCACGCTCCCGATCCGCCAGGGACACCGTAAAGGAAAAGTCCGCTTCGCCGTTCTGAACGCCGCTCTGCACGATGATATCAACGTCAATCGATTCTTTTGCAAGCTCTCCGAACACTTGGGCCAGAACGCCCGGCGTATCGGCTACGCCCAGAATACTGATTCTCGCTACATTCTTGTCGAATGCAATTCCGCTGACAACCACACCTTGTTCCATGCTTGTTTCCTCCTTAACAACCGTACCCTCGTTATGATTAAAGCTGGATCTGACGACAAGCTTGACTTGATTATGCTTCGCATACTCGACCGCACGCGGGTGAAGAACAGCCGCGCCAAGATTGGCAAGCTCGAGCATCTCGTCATAGGAAATCTCCTTCAGTTTCCGCGCGCATTTGACTACCCGCGGATCCGTGGAGTATATCCCGTCCACATCCGTATATATTTCACATACATCCGCTTGAATGGCAGCCGCAAGAGCTACCGCGGTGGTATCTGAGCCCCCGCGTCCAAGCGTTGTAATCTCTCCGTCTTCGGACATGCCCTGGAATCCCGCGACAATGACGACATTTCCTTCGCCAAGCGCTTTGTGCACGCGCTCCGGCTTTATATCTGTAATGCGGGCTTTACCATGGACGGCTTCCGTGCGGAATCCCGCCTGCCAGCCGGTCAAGGACACTGCCTTGCGTCCAAGACCGTGAATCGCCATGGATAGCAGCGAGATGGATATCTGCTCCCCCGTGGTCATCAGCATATCCATTTCCCGTGCCGGTGGATTCTCGTTTAACAGCTTTGCCTGGTCAATCAAATCGTCCGTCGTATCCCCCATGGCAGACACCACGACCACACATTGATGACCTTCATCTTGTTTCTCTACAATTCTTCTGGCAACGCGCTTCATGCGTTCTGTATCCCCTACAGAGCTGCCTCCGAATTTCATGACGTACAGTGACAATGCTTCTTTCACTCCCCACTAATATCGGTATGTAACAGTGCTCAGGTGGTTTCTCACTTTAAAACAGTATAATACGAAAGTGAGTCACCCCGTCAAGGCTTTTCAAGGCAAAAAGAAAACAGACTTAGGACGCCGAGCCCGCTTATTGCAAAAAACTCCCGTACATTCGTACAGGAGTCGCGTTGGTTTAGAAGATATTGGCACCCCGTCCATCGTTGAAGGGTCCCGCTTATTGCATGTTATGCACGGGAAATGTATTTACCTTCGCGTGTATCGATCAGAAGCACATCGTCTTCGTTAATGAACAGCGGTACTTGTACATTGAGGCCGGTTTCCACTTTGGCGTTCTTCGTAGCGCCGGTAGCCGTGTTGCCTTTGATACCCGGCTCGGTCTCAACGACCTTCAGCTCGACGCTGTTAGGCAGGTTGATCCCGAGGATCTCGCCTTGGTAGCTGATAATGTTAACGTTCATGTTCTCTCTCAGAAAGTTAAGCTCCCATTCCAGCTGCTCGCTGGTCAAGCTGAACTGGTCGTAAGTTTCGTTGTCCATGAAAACATGCTCTTGACCGCTGGCATAGAGATACTGAACGCCACGGTTGTCGATGATGGCGCGGCCGATCGTTTCGCCTGCACGGAACGTCTTCTCCACGGTGTTGCCGTTGCGAAGGTTTTTCAATTTGGAACGTACGAAAGCGGCGCCTTTACCCGGCTTAACATGCTGGAAATCCAATACGGTGAAAATATCGCCATCTACTTCTACGGTCAAACCTGTTTTAAAATCGTTAACTGAAATCACTAAGATTCCCTCCTATGGATGCGGTCTATTTAATATAGTACACAATTTTCTTAAAGCATAAGCTCAACAAGGCTGCTTTTTGAACCCTTTTTACAGTACGGTGTAATCTTTGGACGAGCTTGTCAGTATGCGAATGCCCGTTTCCGTGATGACGATATCATCTTCGATGCGGACACCGCCAAGACCAGGCAGGTAAATGCCCGGCTCCACCGTTACGACCATGCCGGGCTGCAGCACGTCATTGCTCAGCTTGGACAGCCGCGGCGATTCATGAACTTCCATGCCCAATCCGTGCCCCGTGCTGTGGCCAAAATATTCCCCGTATCCGTAACGCGAAATAATATCGCGAGCCAAAGCGTCTGCTTCGCGTCCCGTCATGCCTGGTTTAATATGATCCAGTGCGTGAAGCTGCGCTTCGAGCACGATATCATAGATCTCCTTCAGCTTCGGATCAGGACTGCCGAGCGCCACGGTTCTCGTGAGATCGGAGCAGTACCCGTCCAGCAGCGCGCCGAAATCAAACGTAACGAATTCGTTCCCTTGAATGACCCGCTCGCTGGCTACGCCGTGAGGAAGCGCCGAACGCTCGCCGGAAGCAACGATCGTGTCGAAGGAAGACGCGGTTGCGCCATGCTTGCGCATGAACATTTCCATCTCGAGATCGATTTCCCGTTCCGTTTTGCCGGCAGCCAGAATCGTCAGGACATGGCTGAACGTCTGATCAGCCAAATCCGCTGCCCGCTGCATAATGCTCAACTCTTCGGCATCCTTGAATATACGCAAATCTTCTACAAGGCCCGAAACCGGCACCAGGCTGATGGGCGCGAGCTGTTCCGAATATGCGGAAAACACGCCGTATGTAACATGGTCCTGTTCGAATCCGAGCGATGCGATGCCTTCGGAAGACAACAGATCCTTGACCGTCTCCATCACCTTCGGCCCGTGCTCGACCACTTTAAAACCGACGGCTTGCTGCGGTGCTTGCGTCATATAGCGGAAATCCGTCAACAGATAGGCCGCATCGCGTGTGATCAGCACATATCCGGCTGAACCGGTAAAGCCCGTTAAATATCTGCGGTTGATCGGGCTTGCAACCAGCATAGCCGTCAAACCTTTGGCTTGAAGCTGTTCGCGCAGTTTAACCACTCGTTTGTTACTCATTCTAACCACTCTCCTCTCACCCTTATCCCGAAATAGGAGCTACCCTTCTTGCTCGACCAGGACTTGCAGTAGAGCCGACAAGCCCAATGTGTAACTCGCCGCGCCAAAACCCGCGATTTGTCCGACAGCCACAGGCGCTATGACGGAGGTATGACGAAATTCCTCTCTGGCGTGAATGTTCGAGAGATGAACCTCCACTGTCGGAATGCGGGCAGAACTGATGGCATCACGCACAGCGTAGCTGTAGTGAGTCAGTGCTCCCGGATTAAGAAGTATGCCGTCAGCCTGTCCGATCGCTTCATGAATACGGTCAATGATAGCACCCTCATGATTAGACTGAAAGAAGGTAATACCGATACCGGCGAGATCCGCCTGTTTACGCAAATTATCTTCGATCGCCTGCAGGCTGAGCGAACCATAAATGCCCGGTTCCCGGAAGCCGAGCAGGTTTAAGTTCGGTCCGTTTATCACCCATATGGATTTCATAGGGCTTCCCACCTTTTCGTCAAATAACCAAAAGCTATTTTACCATAGGCGGCATCGGGTTGAGAAGTTTTTCTTGGCTAACCCGTCAGCTTCTTCGGTTCACGCAGTTTCTCGTCGGTGAATTCCTGCGCAATCGTATAACCGATAAAGAGGCCCCATAATATAAAAATACAAACCTCCGAAATGTTTGTATCCCAGGACAGCTTCTTCACTGGGTCCGTCAGCCGTAGCCAGGGATTGAGCGCAACAAACAGCACCGCCCACCACACGATTCCGTAAGCAATCCCGGGCCATGGGCCCTTCAGCTTCCTGAACAGGGTTACATAAATGAGGGAAGCGATGACGGAAAAGGCGATGAAGGACAGCCACCCGGCGATTTGCCCGGCTGTGGTCTTGAGGAATTCATGTTTGAAGAATGGCTCCAGCAAAAAACCGGGCACGACCTTCGTGAATCTCAACCAGTAAAAGATCCAAAGCACGCCCCCCCAGATCAGGCCGGCATAATAGCCCAGCTCCAGGGCAAACGTAAACGGATTGGTTATCTGGTTCTGCTTACGAAATTGATGTTCATGCATGGATTGATTCTCCTCTTCTTCGGTTATCGAAAAGCCCCGCTGTTTCTCCATTTCATCTCTGAAAGTAGTATGCACCGCTTCCCCTGCCCTAATCCAACTAGAAATTACTTTCAAAATTCGATACAATAGTTCATAGAACGAATAACATGTCAGGGAGGGTGAACTGGTTGTCCGATAAGTCAACCCCGATCAGCTATGGAGGCCAAGCTGTAATCGAAGGCGTTATGTTCGGCGGCAAGCATGTGAATGTGACGGCCGTGCGGCGTAAAAATAATGAAATCAAGTTTCTCGAGGTGCCTCGCGAAGACAAGGCATGGGTTCGGAAGCTGCGGAAGATCCCGCTTCTTCGCGGCATCGTCAGTCTCATAGATTCTACTATCAAAGGCTCCAAACATTTGAATTACTCTGCCGATGCTTATGCTGACGATACGCTGGAGCCCGAAGAACGCGAGAAGCAGAAAGAGAAAGAAGACTCCGGCTGGAGTTTAAGCATGATTATCGGTGTGGCCGCCGTCAGCGTGCTTTCCTTTGTTTTCGGCAAGCTGCTGTTTACACTCGTTCCTGTTTTTGTAGAGGATCTCTTTTTTGGCGATACATTTGATCACTATATCGTGCATAACCTGATTGAAGGCGTTATTAAATTAATACTGCTTCTCGTGTATTTATGGGCGATCTCCCAAACTCCGGTCATAAAAAGGCTCTTTCAGTACCACGGCGCCGAACACAAAGTCATCAGCGCATTCGAAGCCGGCGAAGAGTTGACGGTGAAGAACGTTCAGAAATATACGCGGCTGCATTATCGCTGCGGCAGCAGCTTCATGATGCTGACCATTGTGCTCGGCGTTGTTGTCTACTCGGTGGTGCCATGGGATACCATGACGCAGCGGGTCATTCAAAGAATTGCGCTTCTTCCGGTCGTGCTTGGCGTTTCCTTTGAATTCCTGAAATTGACCAATGCCATGCGGGACCTGCCGGTACTCCGTTTCCTCGGATATCCCGGTCTGTGGCTGCAGCTTCTGACGACGAAGGAACCTACTGATGATCAAGTTGAAGTATCCATCGCATCCTTTAACAGAATGCGTGAGTTAGATGCTCAATACGAGAATGTTACAGTTCACCAATCTGTGACAGGAAGTGTGCTGGATCCCGCGAAAGGGTGATAATCCATGAGAAGGCATGCGATCATTTTTTGGACGGCGATTACGTTGGCCGCCATAGGGCTACTGGTATTCCTGTTAGACCCTGGATCAAGAATGAGAATATTGATTCCTCTAATTATTGTTGCTGTCGTGTATGTGCTTTACAAGTTCCCGCCACGCCGTTTTAACAAACGTCCCAAGGTGAAGCCTTCCAAGCGGACGGCCGCGAAACTGGCGGCGGCTAAGAACAGCACCGTACGCAAAAGCAACCCAACGGCTAAACGTAAACAGTATCCGTTTCAAGTGATCGATGGGCACAAAGGAAAATCCGACCCATCCGATGATGTTCCTAAATACCATTAACCGGAAAAACCGCCCGCCCGCGCATGCATATGCCGGGTGGACGGTTTTTTTAATGTTCGGCATTCCAGCGGGTGAAAAACATCGTGCCGGCCGTCAGACCGGAATTGTATAAATTCTCGCTTTCCTCTTTGGTCAGATTAAAATGGGTGGTGCCGATGCCGAGCGTCGGAATTTTGATCGTGCGATTTCGGTTTTGCTGCTCGATATAACGTTCATCGTGTGCGGAGAGCATCGTCTCGAACATGGCGGTTAACATCCCGATCGGGCCTTCGATCAGATGAGGCAGGTTGCTGTTCTTCCCGACCATCTGAAAGCCCAGCACCGGCAGGGGCTTAGGCCCACCCTTCGATTCGCGATCAAAGAGCCATAAGGGTAAGTTGCTGAGCAGTCCCCCATCCACGATATAAACAAATTGCTCGCCGAACGATTTGCCTTTTGCGGCCCTGCCCAACAAACGCAGGATGACGGGGTCAAAAAAATAGGGGATGCTGCAGCTCATGCGCACAGCCTTGGCTACCGGAAAGGTGGCAGGATTGATCCCGTATTGGCGGAGATCATCCGGAAGCACCAGCAGCCTGCCATTGGTGATGTCCGATGCCACGATATAAAGCTTCCCTGCCGGGATGTCCGAGAAGGTAAATATCCCTTTGGCCAGCAGGATTTCCCTTATCCAATTCTCCAGGGCTTCTCCGGAATAGAGCCCTTTCTTAATCAAGACCCGCAAGGCAGGACCGATAAACTTTGTATTAAAAATGGGTGCCCTCTGGAGAAACGAATGAAAGGGCGTTTCCTCGATAATGCGCTTGATTTCGTCAGCACGGTAACCAGCTGCCAGCACGGATGCCACGATGGAGCCCGAGGACGTTCCGGCAACGCGGCTGAATACCATGCCGGCATTCTCCGCCGCCTTGACAGCCCCGGCAAGCGAGATGCCCTTGACCCCCCCGCCTTCAAAAACCGCATTGATCTGCATATAAAAATCCCCCGCCTCACATGGTCTAATGACTATGTATGAGCGCGGGGGATGTTTCATACCTATAGGACGTGCAGATTTATCTATAATATGATTGCAATTGATCTTTAATGCCTAACGGATTGCTTAAAATATTCTCTGCTCTAAAGAAAATGCTGCCTTTCACTTCGGCATGGTTTTGATTGTACTTCAATTGATTGATGATTTCCGATGCGCTCTGCCAGCCGATTTCGCTGGTTCCCAGTTTGTAGGGGGCATGGCCGATCAGAAGATCTACGCCGGTTCCTTGTACTTCGCCGGCCCACCAGTCCACCAGCTTATCATAGTCGGCTGCCGGGTTACTCATGCTCCAGTAGATCTGCGGTGCAACGTAATCGATCCAGCCGTTCTGGATCCAGGTCCGCACATCGGCATACATGCTGTCATACGCCGTTACACCTGCTTTCGTATCCGAACCCGTCTTATCCACGGACTGGTTACGCCATACGCCGAAAGGGCTGATTCCGTATTCGACGTCCGGTTTCACGCGATGAATGCTCTCTCCGAGCGATTGGACAAAGGCATTGATATTTCCGCGGCGCCAATCCGCCAGATTGGCGTAGGCCCCATTATTGAACTCGCGGTATGCCGCGTCATCGTTAAAGACCGTATTGGACGGATAGAAGTAGTCGTCCAGATGGATGCCGTCAATATCGTATCCGTTAACGACCTCCATGATCGTATCGATGATATGCTGCCTGGCTTCCGGAATCCCAGGGTTGATGTACAGCTGCTTGCCTGTATTCACGATCCAATCCGGATGGCTTAGCGCAACATGGGACGGATGGAGCGATGCCGTCAAAATATCGGTGTTCGCCCGGAAAGGATTAAACCAAGCGTGAAATTCCATATTCCGTTTGTGCGTTTCCTCTACCATGAAAGCAACCGGGTCGTAACCCGGATCGGCACCTTGAATGCCCGTCAACACCTTCGACCACGGTACCATGGTGGAAGGATACAATGCATCACCGGCCGGACGTACCTGCACGTACACGGTATTGATGCCGACATCCTGGAGCGAATCCAGCAAGGCGATGTAAGAGGCTTGCTGCTGTTCCGCGCTGGTCTTCGTTTTCGGCCAGTCCAGATTGAACACGGTGGATATCCAGGCCCCTCTGACTTCATCCCCGGTTGATACCGGCGGAGGAACGACGACCGAGCCCGTGGACAGCGAGATGCGCTGTGCCGCCTGATTCCACTCCACTTGAACGCCCAGATTCTCGCTGATGAAACGCAGCGGAACCATGACCCGGCCGTTCTTGATTTCAACGGAAGCATCCAGTGCTACCGATGATCCATTCACGAGGGCGGTTTTTTTGCCGGATGTCAATTGCAGGCTCGAACCGTCCTTTCCGATTGTTACCATCTTCGACTTCTGATTCCAAGCGACCGAAGCGCCAAGTCCTTCACTGATGATCCGCGTAGGAACCATGGTTACGTTAACCTTCGGCAATATGTAAGGAGATACGTCACTGTTCAGGTTTACACCGTCCAGCTGAATGCTGATACGAGCCGCCTTCGCTTGCGCGGTTGGGACCACCGACGGGAGACACAATAACAGCATGATCAGCACCAACAACCATCTACGAAGCTTCATTTCTATTAATCCTCCGAAAATATGAAATTTGCAGGTAATCTAACCTATTACTATAACCATGTAAATATGACGGTTCAGTTTAAAAAAGCATCTGTCACAAGCGGACAGATGCCACATTACGATTCGTTGACTAATTCGTTATGAACGTCACGCAAATCCTGAAGTCGATTCTCATCACGCTTGAAATATTCCACAAGCGTCTCAATTCTCGTAATGGAATCCCAGCTCAAGTGATGCTCGATTCCTTCAACGTCCCTGTAAATGTTTTCATCCTGTACACCGATCATCTCAAGGAATTCCTCAAGCAAATGATGACGTTCCATGAGCCGCTTGCCCATTTTTTTGCCTTTGCTGGTCAGAACCAAACCACGATATTTTTCATAGATCAAATATTCGTCTTTGTCCAGCTTTTGAATCATTTTCGTGACGGATGAGGGGTGAACCTCCAAGCCTTCGGCAATATCCGAAACGCGCGCATATCCTTTTTCGTCGATCAACTTGTAGATGCGCTCCAAATAATCCTCCATGCTAGGTGTCGGCATCTTATTCCCTCTTTTCTATAATTACATAACCCGTGCCATAAAACTGTTTTACCTGCATTAGTAATGATACATGTTTTTGAGACCCCTTGGCAAGTCCTGGTCCAATCCTCATGTCAATATGGGCCTATGTCAATATGGACCTATGAATTGAACCAGCCTTACCCAACGCCATTAGAATTTAAGCCATTCCGGCGTAATGCCTTGCAGCCAAATCGTAATCTTGTACATTTGATCCGTGAAGAGCAGAACCCCCATCAGAATCATCAAGACGCCGCCGACCTTCATCAGCGTGCTTGAATATTTAAGAATCCAGCGGGTGGAGCCGATGAAAAAGGCCAGGATGAAAAACGGCACCGCAAACCCGAGCGAATATGAAGTGATCAGCGGGAACCACGTTCCCGGATCGGAAGCTGCAAGCGCGATGATCGCTGTCAAAATCGGTCCTACGCAAGGCGACCAGCCTGCGGCGAAGCCGATACCAAATAGAAATGTTCCTATGTATCCGGTCGGTTTGGATTTAAAATTGAATTTCCGGTCCTTCATGAGAAACTTAGGCTGGAAAATGCCGATAAGCATAAGTCCCATCACGATGATCAGCAGCGCGGATAACTGTCGAATCAGATCCTGGTATTCCGTGAAAAACTCCCCGAACAGGCCTGCCCCCCAACCGAGAGTGTAATAAACAGCAGAAAACCCAAGGATGAACGCGAGTGTGTGCGTCATGGTCCGGAAACGGACCTCCTTGCGGTTCTGTTCGTTCTTTAAGTCATTGACCGACATGCCTGTAATAATGGATAAATAGGACGGGTACAGCGGCAGGCAGCATGGAGATATAAATGAAGCGAAACCGGCCGCAAACGCGATGCCGATATTAATATCAGCCATTTGATTTTAGAACCCCCTTATGTCGTAAAGCCCTTTTTGCCGACAAGCGTAATGATGAGCAGGCTGATCAGCAGCAGCACGATGGTGGCGCCGGGTGCCAAATTAAATACGCCGGCAAGCATCAGTCCCCCGATTACGGCAATTTCGGAGATGATCACCGATAATACGATGGAGCTTCGGAAGCTTTTCGCCAGCAATAAACTGATCGCTACCGGAATGGTCAGCAATGCGGAGACCAGAAGCGCGCCCACAATCTTGATGGCGGTGCTTACGACAAGCGCCGTCAGCACCGTAATGATCATGTTCATCCATTTGACGGGCAGGCCGCTGACGCTGGCCGCATCCTCCTCGAAGCTGAGCAGGAAAAATTCCTTGAAGAACATTACCACTACCGCAATGACAACGACGGTAACGCCGCCTACCATATAAATATCCGTGGAATCCAGCGTATAGATGCTTCCGAACAAATAACTCATGACATCCGTATTATAGCCCATTCCCAGCGTGAAAAACAGCGAGGCCAGCGCAACGCCGCCCGACATAATAATGGCGATGGACAGCTCGGCATAACTTTTGTAGGCCTTTCTCAGCTTCTCAATCGCAAAAGAGGCCAGCACCGCAAATACCAATCCTGCGGCAAGCGGGTAGACTTCGATCAAAAATCCGAGTGCCACGCCCGCTATCGTGACGTGCGACAACGTATCGCCGATCATCGACAGCCTGCGCAGCACGAGGAATATTCCGATAAGCGGGGCCGTAATCCCGATCAGAACCCCACCGATCAGCGCCCGCTGGAAAAAATCGCTAAGCAAAATATCAAGCAATGACAACGTCTCCTTCTCCTGCATCCATAAGTTTGTTTCTATGATTATACGAGCGAATGCTGCAAGTCCACTTCCGCGCAGTTTTCGATTTCATGGGAATGCCGGACGAAAAACTGAATCTTTCCGTTTTGCGATACCGGCGATTCGCCCAGGTAGTCTTTGACCATGTCCAAATCATGGGTGACCATCAGGAACGTCATATGGTGATGGGCATGCATATGGGTGATCAATTCAAAGAATCCGGCTTGGGTCTCCGCATCAATGCCGATTGTCGGCTCGTCCAGTATAAGCAGATCCGGACGATTAATCAGCGCGCGAGCAAGGAATACGCGCTGCTGCTGGCCTCCGGACAAGGCGCCGATCCGTTTATCGGCAATATCCTGAATGCGCATCACTTCCAGCGCGTCCTCGCATTTCTGATGGTCCAGGCGGCTCAAACGGCGAAACATTTTTTTTCGATTATATAGACCGGACATGACGACTTCGCGCACGGTGGCAGGGAACAGCGGGTTGAACGCATTTTTTTGCGGAACATAGCCTATTCGCTCCCAGTCCTGGAATTTACGGATCGGCTGGCCGAACAGTTCAATGGTCCCTTCCGCGGCGGGAAGCAAGCCGACGATCATGCGGAGCAGGGTGGTTTTACCCGCGCCGTTAGATCCGACGATGCCAACGAAGTCCCGCTCTTTTATGGTGAAATTAAGATCCTTGATCACCTGTTGATCCCGGTAATGAAAGGATACATCCTTGATTTGTACGATAGGTTGGTGGCAATCCTGCGCTGCCGGCTCCATAAACAGGCCGCCTTTCTCTCTGTAGTCTCTCTATAATAAATATACGAGTCCGTATACGTTCATAACACGAAAGAAGAGGGGGATATGATCCCCCTTCTTCCTTATTGTAAAGCCTTCGTTAGATTTTGCAAATTTTTCTCCATCAGCGTGAAATAATTCTCGCCGCTGCTTGCCTGCTCCTTGGTCAGCCCCTCCACCGGATTCAGCACCAAGGTTTCCACGCCCGCTTCATTGGCCAGCGTTTTGGCCAGTTTATCCGATACGAGTTCTTCGAAGAAGATATATTTCACTTCCTTCTCTTTCACCGTCTTGGTCAGGTTCACGATATCCTGCGCTCTCGGCTCGGCGTCTGGCGACAGTCCCATAATCGCATGCTGCGTCAAACCGTAGTCCCGGCATAGATAACCGAATGCCTGGTGGGATACGACGATATCTTTTTTCGGCAGTTTGGACAGCTCGCTCGCAAAGTCGTTATCCAGTTTGACCAGTTTCTCTTTTAACGCTTCATAGCGCTGTTCATAGCCGTCCTTATGTTCCGGATCGACCTCGACCAGGCTGTTCTTGATATTTTCTGCCATGACCAGCCCGGATTTCGGGCTTACCCAAGTATGCGGATCCGTATGATGGGTATCCGTATTCGTCTCGGCTGCCTCTTCCTCGTGATCATGGCCAGCATGATCTTCTTCGGTGCCTTCCTCATGGCTGTGGTCGTGCGCTTCAGCGCCTTCTCCATGACTGTGGTCGTGTTCCTCTTCATGGGCTGCTTCACCATGCCCGTGGCCATCATCCCCCACGGCGTCGATCAGTTGGATCCCTTGGGAAACGATGACTGGTTTCACTTGCGTATCTTTATCGAGACCCTTTAAGAATCCAGGCGCCCAGCCTTCCAGCCCTGCACCATTATAAAGAAACAGCTGAGCCTTGGATGTATTGACGATATCCTGACTCCGCGGCGTCCAATCATGAGGTTCCACGCCAGTTGGCAGAAGATTCACGACATTGACCTCGTCTCCGCCGATTTCCTTCGTAAATTCATATATTGGATAGAAGGTCGTAATGACGTTAACCTTGCCTTCAACAATGCTTCCGCCGGATTTGCTTCCGCAGCCCGACAGGATGAGCACCGCCAGCAACATCGAAGTAACGCTCCAGGTCCAGCCGTTCAGTTTGTTCTTGCTCTTTCTCTTGTTCATGTTCATCTCCCCCACATTCGCTCCGCTCAACTAATCGTAAACTTTACTAAAAAGATTATAAGAGCAGTTCGACGTGATTGTCAACCAAATCGTAAAAGTTACTATTAGTTTTTCATATAGAACTCAGGTACCCCGCGTATTAGAGGAAAAAAATAACGGCGTACCCTTAACAGGGTACACCGTCTGATCCAACTTAATTCAACGCAGGCGTCATTTATTTCACGATGGCGCCGTTTGGCATGCCCTCCGGCACGGTTGCCAGCGTGAGCTGATCCCCGTAGGAAGCGGCCAAAATCATGCCTTGCGACATTTCGCCTCTAAGCTTCACCGGCTTCAGGTTTGTCACGCAAATCACTTTGCGTCCCACCAATTCCTCCGGCGTATAGAACTTCGCAATGCCGGACACCACCTGCCGCTGCTCAAACCCGAGATCCAGCAGCAGCTTCAGCAGCTTGTCCGCTTTCTTGACCGGCTCGGCGGCGATGACCTGTGCTACGCGCAGCTCAACCTTGGCGAAATCCTCGATGCCGATTTCCTCTTTGAGCTCCACAGGCTCCGCTCCGCTATCGGCGGACGAAGCTGCCGCCGAACCCGTAGGCTCTTCCTCGGCTGCCTTCTTGCCGCCAGTCATCGCTTCAGCGATGTAGGCCACTTCCAGCTCCGCATCCAAGCGAGGGAAGATCGGCTCGCCCTTTTGAAGCTTCGTACCAGCCGGTATCGCTCCGAGCTGGCGTCCGCTTTCCCAAGTTGTCAATTCCCCTTCCGCCAAGCCGAGCTGTTCCCACATTTTCTTCGGCGTGCGGGTCAGGAACGGCTGCAGCAGGATCGATGCAATCCGCAGCGTCTCGACCAAATGGCTCATAACGGAAGCAAGCTCATGCCGTTTGCTCTCGTCTTTGGCCAGCGTCCACGGCTGGGTCTCATCGATGTATTTGTTGCTGCGGCTGACAAACTGGCTGATCGCGGTCAGCGCAACCGAGAACTCCATATTCTCCATGGCGGTTTCGACTTTGTCATAAACGGACTTGGCCGCTTCCTCGATCGCGGCATCAAAAGGCGTTACGCCTGCCGAGAAAGCCGGAACCTCCCCGCCGAAGTATTTATCGACCATGGCCACGGTGCGGTTCAGCAGGTTGCCCAAATCATTGGCGAGGTCGGAGTTCACCCGCTCTACGAAGCTTTCCGGCGTAAACGTGCCGTCCGCCCCGAACGGAACTTCGCGCAGCAAGTAATAACGAAGCGCGTCGAGACCATACCGGTCGATCATCGTGACCGGGTCGACCACATTCCCTTTGGATTTGGACATTTTGCCGTCCTTCATGAGCAGCCAGCCGTGGGCAAACACTTTTTTCGGAAGCGGCACATCGAGTGCCATCAAGATGATCGGCCAATAGATCGTATGGAAACGCACGATTTCCTTGCTCATCAGGTGAACGTCCGCCGGCCAGTATTTGTCATACAGGCTGGTGTCCTCCGTACCGTAACCGAGTGCCGTGATGTAGTTCAGGAGTGCATCGATCCACACGTAGATGACATGTTTCGGATCGCTCTTGACCTTAACCCCCCACTCATAGGTTGTACGGGACACAGCCAGATCCTCAAGACCTGGTTTAATGAAGTTGTTGATCATCTCGTTCTTGCGGGATACCGGCTGAATGAAATCCGGATTCTCCTCGTAATACTGAAGCAGGCGGTCCACATACTTGCTCATGCGGAAGAAGTAGCTCTCCTCCTTCACGAGCTCCACCGGCCGGCCGCAGTCCGGACAATTGCCGTTGACCAGCTGACGTTCCAGGAAGAACGACTCGCAAGGCGTACAGTACCACCCTTCGTATTCGCCCTTGTAGATGTCGTCCTGCTTCAGCAGACGTTCGAATACTTCCTGCACCACCGTGGTGTGGCGCTTCTCCGTGGTACGAATGAAGTCTTCGTTCGATATGTCCAGTTTTTTCCACAGATCCTTGATGCCTGCCACGATGTCGTCAACGAACTGCTGCGGGGTTTTTCCGGCCTCTGCCGCTTTGCGTTCGATCTTCTGCCCGTGCTCATCGGTCCCCGTCAAATAACGGACATCGTATCCGCGAAGCCGTTTGTAGCGGGCCATGGCGTCGCCGGCCACCGTTGTGTAAGCATGTCCGATATGCAGCTTGTCGCTCGGATAATAGATCGGCGTCGTAATATAAAACGTCTTTTTGTCTGCCATTGTAACCTTCCTTTACCGTGAAATTGATTGTCAAATCAAGCGATTCCTTAGGAAAACCAGCAGTAAACAGCAAAAAACCCCCGCCCCTATGGGACGAGAGTTATTCTCACGTGTTACCACCCAAATTCCCCGTACCCTTGCGGGCAACAGGCTCATCTGCCGTCATACGGCGTCCATTAACGCTGGCTCACGCCGCTTCTTTACGGCAGCCACTGGCTGCAGCGCTCAAAAACGGATCCTCCAAGACCATTTTCCGAAATTCGCCAAGACCGGTTTCCAGCTCCTCCGGCTCTCTGTTCAAGGCAAGCTTTTCGTACTTATCTCTTCCTCGGATATACCTATAATTTCTTACATTTTAATCAAACGAGCCGCAGCGTGTCAAGGTGTGCATCGATCCAAGGCATCCCCTGGCTGCGGGCGGCATGCTTTCGGTTATCATCCATATGATACCCAAAAAAAATCGCTATTCCTCTGTCAATGAAGACGACATCTTATCCTTGCGCGGCGGGACCAAATCGATGCCTCCAGGATGAAACGGATGACATCTCGCGATCCGCTTAGCAGCCAGCCAGGAGCCCTTCAGCGCACCATGCACCTCAATCGCTTCCAGGGCATATGCCGAGCAGGTTGGATAGAAGCGGCAAGTCGCCGGTTTCAGAGGAGAAATGAATTTCCGATAGAAGTGTATCGGCACCTTCACTACCCTGCGCGCCGTGCTCATGCCCGGCTGTCCCGATTTCCTCCACCCGCCTGCGAAGTTTCCTTATCGTTATTGTCCTTGCCGCAGTCCCGGCAGTATCCGAACACTTCGAATTTATGCTGGACCACCTGGAAATCGTCCGGTGCATCGGTCAGCTGCATCGGGCAGAAGGTAATCGGATAGGTCTTCTGGCACTGCAGGCAGATCATGTGATGATGATGGTGTTCTTCGCTGCAGCGTCCCCGGAACTTGACGCCTTCCTCGAACACGACTTGCTCCAATACGCCAAGCTCGTACAATACCCGAAGATTCCGGTATACCGTATCAAAGCTCAAACCGCTGTACTTCCGGCCCATATATTCGTATACATCCTTGGCCGTCAAATATCCAGGATGTTCCCCAAACAATTTGGCAAGCGTCTTGCGCTGATCGGTAATGCGCAGCCCATGTTCCGACATGGCGTCGATGATCTGTTCCGTCGTAAGCATACGCAATAACCTCCTCTACTTGAAGATACTCTCTCCTTATAATGCCTGAAAAAAATGACAGCGTCAATGAAAGCGGTTGTGAACAGGTAAACCGCCTGCCAAGCAGCCAGGAGCTTGAAAGGCTAACGGACGGCATAAACCTGCCCCTCCCTCGGCATAAACCAACAAAAAGGACAGCCCGGGCCGTGTTTCGGCTGATGGGCTGTCCGCTTGTTGTTATGAATAAATAGGATTAGTTCTTCACTTGCGGCAGCGGCTGGAGCAGAATGTTGATCGGCAGGCTGCTTCCCGGTGCTGCCGTAAACAGAATTTCCACCGTCTGCTCGTAATTTCCCGTACGATAGAGAACGGCGGCTTCATTCGGTGCAGATACCGCACCACCGCTGGTGTTCGGCGTCTGAATGATGTTTCCGTTCACCATCATCGCGCCCATGTATTTGCCTCCGCGCGGATTCAGCGTGATCAGCGTATTGGGTGCTACGCGGTGCAGCTTGATTTTGTACAGAACGCCGAAGTTACCGGCGTTGGATTGATATGAACCGTTAATGCCGTCATACCCTTCCAGGTTCGGATCGTTTGTCTTATCACCAATCGCAAGACGCGTAGGCGTGTTGCCTACCAAATCATAGGATTCAATGATTCGGGTCGAGTCCGGGTAGGTTCCCCGGTTATGAATGCCATCGGCCGGGTGAAGCTTCAGGTATGGCAGCTTCTGGATCGGATCCTTGGCTTCATCGATCATGATGACATCATATCGAATCGGCGAATCCGAATACAGGTCGGCAAACATGGACAGCACCTGCTGATTCTTCATTGTTTGCGCGCTCAAATCTTGCAGGATGATCCGGCTTTCGCCAGGGGCGAGCGAAATCGTCTTGAATGCATCCGCTGACTGCATGGACTCGAGATAGCGCTGCACAGCCGCTTTCCCCGTAGCAGTCGGAATGTTGATCGGACCGCCCAAACCGGTATACTCGGTGGTCAGACGCGCCGTCATCGTGTTGATGTTGGTCGCTACGACATACATCTTCATGTTCTTCCCGGTTGCATTCAAGTGGTGAATCATGAAGCGCGTGCTGGCATTGCCGATCTCGCGATATACGATACCTTCCTGATAGACGGTTTCCGGAGAGTTGCTGCGAATCAACAGGTACGGCTCGGAGCTTCTCGTAATCGGCATCAGATTCCATGTCGGCACGGCCGATCCGTCAAACGTGTATTTGTCGCCGATGCCCGTAAATAATTGATTGAATTGATCGCGTGTATACAACACTTCGCTTGTTACGTTGATGATTTTTTCGTATGAGCTGGTCGCTCCATGCTTATCGGTCACGATCAACAGCACTTTATGCGGCCCTGCCGTAAAGAAAGCCTGGTCGTTGTTTTCCCACTTAAACGTAATTTCATCGCCGGGATCGCTGTCATAACTCATGTTAATGTACGTAATTTTCTCGCCGATCTTGTATTGCTGTTTATCCGTGTCGAACATGGCCACAGGCGGCGTATTCGGTGCGGATACATGAATGCTCAAAATATACGGATCGCTCCACTCCCCGCTGGCGTCCTGTACCGAATAGGAAACCGTATGCACGCCAGGCTCGTCAAACACATCTTCCCGGCCTTCCCAATGCTCGTCTACGATAGCCAGGCCTGTCGGCGAATAGGCATTCGTCTTGTACGTTACCTTGGTTTGTCCTGCAAAGATTTCACCAGGCTGCACCGTAAAGGATGCCACCGGCTTGGAGCTCAGGCTCAGGATGATCCGCTTGTTCGGCTGGTCGACCCGGTAGGTGATGTCCAGCGCTTGCGTGATGCTGGTCAGCGGCACCATAAACGTATTATTGGACTGGTAAGCCGGTCCCTTCATCGATTTTCGAACGCCGTTCACCGTGTATACGCTGCTGTTCGTCTTAAAGCGCAGCTCATCGTTACCTCGGATAATAATCGTTTCCTTTGTCTTGCCGTCATAGGTCAGTCTCAGGCCGACACGGTCGACGAGGGATCGAATCGCGACATAGGATACGCCATTCTTGACTGCCATAGGCTGTCCGGCGGTATACGCTTTTCCGTTCTGATACATCTTGTTGCTGTTCATCATCAGGATCAGGTCATTCGGACCGAGGTTCGGTATGTTCGGAACCTCGCTGCCGGATCCGCCGCCGCTGCTGCCCCCCGGCTGTTCGCCGCTGTTGCTGCCGCTGCCCATTCCGGACAGATCGAGAATCACTTTCTTCTCCGGCTGGTTCACCGTGTATGGAATATCAAGCGCTTGCGTGATCGCGGTCAGCGGTACCATAAACACGTTGTTGCTCTGGTAGGCAGGGCCTTTCATCGGACGCACCTGTCCGTTGACTTTATAATTGCTGCTTCCTGTCGTGAATCGGAGCTCATTGCCATCCTTAATGATAATGGTTTCCTTCGTCTTATTATCGTAAGACAGCTTAAGTCCTGCGCGCTCCACCATGGCGCGAATGGCGACATAGGATACCCCTTGCTTCACGGCCATCGGCTGTCCCGCTTTGTACTGCTTGCCGTTATGGTACATCACATTGCTGTTCATCAGCAGCACCAGTTCGTTAGCGGCTGCATTGGTAATGCCGGCTTCGGGCTTGCTTTCGGCCGGGCTTCCCTCTTCGTTCTCAGATACTTCATTATCGGAAGGATCGCTTGCCGAGTCCTCCTGCTGTTCATTGGGTTCAGAAGGTGTGGCATTCGGATCGCTGGTCGTGCCTTCGATTGAATCGGAAGGTGTTTCTGTTGGCGTTGCCGGCGTTTCCTCCGCTTGCTGCAAGTCCGTCTGTTGTTCTCTGTTTGCCTGGCCTTGTCCTTCCACCGGGGACTGCAGCGCCGGTTGCCCGTTTAGCGCCGGAGCTGTAACATCCGGTGATTCAGCTGCCACGGGAAATGCCATGGATACTTGGGCCGCGGCAAGGACTGTAATCATCGAGATTCGTTTGAAATTCATTCTCTACTCCTTTAAAACTCTCAGTATAGTCTGTCTGCCTCTATTGGACATACTATTAGACGCCGACTTTCCCGAAAAGTTGCTCAGAAATGGCTGGAAAATAGGAAAACCGGAGCATTCCTAGGCAGGAAGACTCCGGTTTGGGCAACCATTATTTAATTATTGACATAGTCCTGATTACCGGTCCAGCCGAGAGGATAGGTCTTGCTGATCCCTACCGGAAGCTTACCCTCAGGCCTAACTTTGCCAACCAATACACCCGCGGCGGCATTCATGTAGTAAGGCGTATTCTCGTAGCTGCACAAATATGCGGGAACTGGCGGAAGATCATTGATATCGTACGGATTGCGGGTTGCGACGATAACGAGCGTCACATCCTCAAGCTCGCTCAGCCTGCTTACAAGCTTCTGCTGACCTTGCGGAAGACGGCTCTCGGAGGTGTACGTAGCCACCACGATCTGCTTATATCCTTCCGCGGCTTTAACGGCCTGCTCTACCTCTTCGTCGGACATATCCGTCCCGACGCGCAGATCGTCCGCCTGCACGCCGTAACTTCTCAGGGCATCCCCTAGCGTGTAGCTCTTGCTCCATGCTTCGTCGACCTGGGTCGCCTGAAGCAGCTCCGGCCAGATTACGGTAACCGCCTGCTCCGGCTTAAGAGGCAGCTGCCCTTCGTCTTTTACCAGCGTGATTCCCCTGCCTGCGATTTGAGCGAGCAGCTGTTTGGTCTCTTCGGCAACCTCGCCAATCGGGTGGACGGGAAGCTCTTCAGCGAGTTTCGCATTACGTTGTTTGAGCGCCAAAATCCGATCAACGGCTTTGTCGATCAGTTCTACCGGGAGTCTCCCGCCGCGGACAGCCTCGATGACCGCCGTAATCGCTGCCGTCTGCTCCGACAGCGTATGGCTGACCAGCACGCAGTCCGCACCTGCTTCGATCGCGCGGATCGCACCTTCCGGAATGCCGTACTCCTTGGAGATCGCATGCATCTCGAGGCAATCCGTCACGATCAAACCTTCGAAGCCCATTTCCTCCCTCAGCAGCCCCGTTAATACAGCATGAGAAAGCGTTGCAGGCAGATCACTCGGCTCAATGGCCGGGAAACTGACGTGAGCCGTCATGATGGCATCGACGCCGTCCTTGATCGCTTGTGCGAAAGGGAACAGTTCAACGCTGCGGAGCCGTTCCAAATCATGCGGTACGGATGCCCGCCCCAGGTGGGAATCTACGCTGGTGTCGCCATGACCCGGGAAGTGCTTGGCTGTAGCGGACACCCCTTCTTCCTGATAACCCTTAATCGCCGCAGTCCCGAGCTCGGCAACGGCATGGGGATCTTCGCCGAAGGAGCGCACGCCGATAACCGGGTTGCGCGGATTGTTGTTGACGTCGAGGCAAGGCGCGAAGTTCATGTTCACGCCGAGTGAACGCAATTCGCGCGCCCCGATTTGCGCCACCCTGTAGGCATCCTCTGCGCTGCCCGCTGCTCCAAGCGCCATATTGCCCGGAATTCGGCTGATGCCTTCATGATCGATTCGCGCGACCATGCCGCCCTCCTGATCAATCGAGATCAGAAGCGGAAACGGTTGGCTGCCCGAAGCGAGCTGCTGCAGAGATGCCGACAGTTCGGCAAGTTGAGGCAGAGTCTTCACGTTCCGGCGGAAGTAGCAGATGCCCCCCACCTGAAATTGTTCGATCAGTATGTTGGCATGCTCATTCGGCGTCAATGCGTTGAAGCCGCATATAAACATTTGTCCTACCTTTTGCTCTAGCGTTAAATCTGCTGCCGTCCATTTCATTGATTCCAAACCTACTTTCTATCAATTTAGAGGACGCCCGCAAGTCGGAAGTAGAAGTCCTGATGATTATCTGCCTGCTTTCGTCCCATCAAAGACTCAGAGACTCGGCTCTCCGGACATTTCCCGGAATTCGGATGGCGTCATGCCGGTAGCCTTTTGAAATACCTTGGTAAAATACCGCCGTTCATGATAACCGACAAAGGAACCGATCTGTGCAATGTTCTTGTCGCTGTTCACTAGCAGGAATTTGGCCGCCTCCATCCGCTGTCTCGTCAAATACTCCACGAAGGTAAGTCCGACATGATTCTTGAACAGCAAGCAGAAATAACTGGAGCTGATGCCCAGATGCTCCGAAAGCTCCTCGATCCCCAAATCCTGTCCCATGTGGGTGTTGATGTACTCCAGGGCGGACGATACCAATTGTTCGGGCGTTTTCTTAACGGCTTCGGGGTTCGGAGCCTCGTCGATCAGCGAAACGGTATTGTAATACTTTTCTTTCGCCCTCTTCTTGCGAATTTCCTCCCCGATCTCCCGAATCTTCATCTCAAGCTCCCCGTAATGAATCGGCTTGCTGATATAATCCTTAACCCCCAGCTTGATCGCTTCACGGGCATATTCAAATTCCTGATAACCCGTCAGCAAAAAGATTTCCGCCCGGCTTCCTTTCTCCCGGATCTTCGTAATGAAAGTCAGCCCGTCCATGACGGGCATCCGGATATCGCACAGAATCAAATCCGGGTTATACTGATCCGCTACTTCAAGTGCTTCCATCCCGCTGCGGGCAAGTCCGACCACCTTCATGCCCATCTCTTCCCAAGGCAGAACCTTGCTGAGATTGTTCAGGATGGGAGCCTCATCATCAACCAATAATGCCTTCAGCATGCTGCCCTTCCCCCCTGTCATAATTGGGTATGACGCATTGTATAACGGTGCCGCCGGGGCGGCTGGAGCATATGAACAGCCCATAATAAGGACCGTACTGAATTCTAAGCCGATCGGCCACGCTTCGCAGTCCAAGTCCCCGCCGTTCCTGGTTTACTTTCAGGTTCTGCATCGTCGTCTGCTCGGATACGCCATCCTCGGACACCATATACTCGAACATGGACAACTGCTCAGAGGTCATGCCGAGTCCGTTGTCCTCCACCCGGATTACGACATTGCCGAGCTCCTTCCAAGCAGAGATGCGTATCCATCCCGTATAGGAAATTCCCTCAAAGCCATGCTGGATGCTGTTCTCCACCAGGGGCTGCAGCGTCAGCTTCAGAATGCGGCTGTGCATAAGCTCTTTCGGCACGTCGATTTCGTATTCGAACAGATCCTCGAACCGAAACTTTTGAATTTCAAGATAACTTTGAAGATGCTTGATTTCTTCATCCAGCGTAATTTCTTCCTTGTCCTGTATGCTGATCCGCAATATGCTGGCAAGCCGGTACACCATCTCGCTGACCTTGCGCCCTTCATTCTGGACCGCAAGGACATTGATCGACTCCAACGTGTTAAACAGGAAGTGCGGCTTGATCTGTGCTTGCAGCACACGCATTTCCGCATCGGTCTTCTGCCTTTGCTCCTTCTTGATCTGCGCGAACAGATTGTTGATCCGGTTCATCAAATTGTTGAACCCTTTCGACAGCAGCAGAAGCTCATCCTCGCCCTTCTCTTCCACTCTTGCATTCAAATCCCCATCCTCCACGCGGCGCATAAACCGCACGATGACGGCAATCGTGCCGGTAATCCGGTTCATGAACAGGCGGTTGAACACAATCGCGGTAACCAGACAGATCCCCATGATGACAAAAAACCATTTGGCAAAGGAAGTTACCTCTTGCGACAGCGAGTTCCAATCGGTCACCGAGACGATATTCCAGCCATAATCGTTCAGATGATAAATGGAAACAATATTTTCTTTGCCGTTAAACTTGGCTTTAAAGCTTTGATAGCCTTGCTTAAACTCAACGTCACGCTTCATGTATTGACTGATATTTTGACCATCCATGCCGTTCTGCGGGTCAAACAGAATGAAGCCTTCATTGTTGACCAGCATGAATGAGGTGTTCTGCAGGTTGTTAGGGAGCGTCAGATTGCGGAAAATTTCCTCGAACTCCCATCTCTTGATCTGGACGACGAGAATTCCCAGCTTGCGGAGCGTCGTGACGTCTTTTATCAGCCTGATCTGGGTAAACACCGGATCCGCCCCCGTCAGTTCCGGAAATTCGTGCGGAGCCAGCCATTTGGGAATCCCGTTCAGCTTCACAACCTCTTCATACAAGGGACTGTTCTTAAACTGCTCATAAGGAAGCGTCCTGAAATCCTCTTTACTGAATATCGGAATGGGTGCTGATTCTTTGTTGAAATGATATAGAAACGCATAACTGATGGCAGGGTGATTATAGAGGAGATTGCGAAAGCTTCGCTGCCTGTCGTTCAATTTCAGCTGGTCCGCATTGGATTCCTTAATCAGGTTCTGCGCATCAGGATCCTTGGCATTCAGCGCCATTGCGAAGACGGAGGTGGCAATCCCGTTATCCGTGACGTACTCCATCTCCTTAAACACGTTCAAAATGCTGTAGCTGATCGCTTTTAGCGAATATTCGGCTTGCTGGCTGTACTTTTCCTCAATCGAGTTGTAGGTAATAAAGAATGTAAATAGGCCCAGCACAAATAACGGAATAATAATGAGCCCCAAAAAGGCCGTGAATAGTTTGTTCCGCAAATTCATACGCATGCTCCTGCTCCTTGTATTACCCCTTGACGCTTCCTGCGGTGACGCCTTCAATGATTTTCTCTTGCAGAACGGCATAGATGATAAGGACCGGCAGCACGCTGAATACGATCCCCGCCGACATCTGGGCGTAGTTCATATTGTAAGCGTCCCTGAAACCGACCATTCCGACAGGCAGCGTTCTCAGTTCATCATTCGATAGGAAGTAGTTAGCAAGCAAGAATTCGTTCCAGTTACCCAGGAAATTGATGATGAACACGGTAACGATAGCCGGAACGGTCAGAGGTAAGATAATTCTAGCAAACAAGCCTCCGGACCTCAATCCGTCTATGACCGCGGCTTCCTCGATTTCACCGGGCAGCGACCGCATGAAGGCGGCCAGAATAATCACAGAAAACGGGATGGCATTGGCAACATAGGGCAGAATCAGGGCCATATGCGTATTCAGAATATCCAGCTGCCTCATGATGCCATAAATCGGCAGCAAGAGGGAGTTATTCGGGATCAGCATCCCGATCAAAATACATTGAAAGATGATCGCGCTGATCCGGTTGTATCTCATCCGCGTCACGGCAAAAGCCAGCATTGCCGCAAACAGGATCGATAAGCAGGCCGACAGCACGCCGATGTATAAGCTGTTCCAGAAATACGTGCTGATCTTGGCGCTCACCCAAGCGTTCACGTAGTTATCAAACACCAACGTGCTTGGCAATCCAAACGGGTTCGTTGCAATGGACTGGTTATCCACCTTAACGGATGAGAACAGGACGAACAGGAACGGATACAGGATGACGAGCAAATAAGCCATCAGGAAAATGTGCGGAATCAGTTTCTTTAGTGCCCTCATCAGTATTCAATCCTTTCGTTGCGTCTGGCGATCAGCACCTGGTAGAGCACCGTTACGATAATCGTGAAGAGGAAAATCAACACGGCGATCGAATTGCCGAAGCCATGCTTGAAACTCGTAATCGCGTATCGAATCATATATGTTGCCATAACGTCGGTGGAGCCGGCCGGCCCGCCCTTGGTCATAACCAGGATAATGTCCGCGGCTTTCATGGCTCCCGCAATCGAAAGCATGATCACAACGGAGATAATAGGCATTATTAGTGGAAGCGTGATTTTGGTAGCCCTTTGGACGCCTGTCGCTCCGTCAATCGCCGCAGCTTCGTCAAGCTCCTTGGGAATGGACAGAATTGCGGCAAGGACCATCACAATGTAAAAGCCGGTCCATTGCCAAGCGTTCGTAATCAAGATGGCGATCATGGCCCATTTGCGATCCGACAGCCAGTAGATCGGCTCGATGCCAACCAAGCCCAACATCTCATTCATCAGGCCAAAGTCCGGATTGTAGATGAATCCCCACAAAATGCCGATGACAGCCGTCGACATGATGGAAGGTGCGAAAACCGCTGTTTTATACAGCCCCTTCAAACGTTTGACGCTCGCGATAAGCAGGGAGAAAACCACGATGATCGGAACCTGGATCAAGCAGGAAAAAAGTATGAAATAGACATTGTTTCGGACCGCCTTCCAGAAGGCATCGTCATTCAGGGCGGTCACATAGTTATCGAGCCCGATGTACTTCACGTCTTTGGAGATGCCGTTCCAGCTCGTAAAGCTGTTGTCAAACGCAGTGAAGATGGGATATATGAAAAAAGCCAGAAACAGCAAGAATGCCGGCAGCACAAAAACGATGTAAATCAGAGGATTTCTCAGCGCTCTGTTCATGGTAACCTCCGTATTGATGTCTGATGTTGTTTAGGCGAAAGGGCACCCCCATATGCCTTTAGCGGGTGGTGCCCTTTCGTCTGGAATTTTAGTTATTCCTCTGAAGCATTAGCCGCTTCCTGTGCTGCTTGAACATTCTCCAGCATCTTCTCGGCATCGAGCTCGCCGCCGATCACCTGCTGGATTCCCATGCTCAGCGCCGTGTTTACGTCGGCTTGGACAAGCGCATCGAAGGCAGGGAAGGATTTGTTGATTTCGCTGACGCCTTTGAAAATGTCCTGCATCAGCGGATCATCCGACGTGGAATTCATCGTTTCCAGATCCATCTTCATCGCCGGCAGTACTCCGTCTTCCTTGAGCCCGCGCAGCTGCATTTCATCCGTCCACATATTTTTGATGAATTCTTTAACCGCTTGAAGCTTGCGAGGATCCTCTGCTACTGCCGCCGAGAAGCCATATCCGTTGTTAGCGTCCTGCATGACGATGACAGGGTCGCCTTCATTCACCGGAGGCAAATTGAAATAGCCGATCTTGCCGACCATGTCGCCCGCTTGCGCCGGATCTCTAAATACGGAGTTCGCCCACGATCCGTCCATCATCATGACGGCTTCCCCGGTGATGATTTGATTTCTCATGTCCGCGTATTCAAAGCCGAGCTCGCCTTTTTTGAAGTACCCTTTCTCCACCCATTCCTGATGTTTCTTCACGCCTTCCACGACTTTCGGATCGGTCCATTTGGTTTCCCCGGTCTTGAAGCCGTAAGTCACCTCCGCTCCTGCATAATAACTCCACAGGTTATTCGTGGTCATGAGCGGAATCCATGCATCCTTGGAAGATTGCGCGAACGGAATTTTGCCGTCGGCCTTGATGGCTTCGGCGATCTGCTCAAGTTCCGCCAACGTTTTCGGTACGCTCAGACCTTTCTGGGTGAAGTAATCCTTGTTATAGAAAATACCTTCGATGGAACCGCCGATCGGCAAACCATAGATCTTGCCGTCATGCGTGAACGGGTCCAGTGTCGTAAATTTGTCCTTTATGCCGAGCTCATCCAAGATTGGGGTCAAATCGAGCATCAAGCCTTCTTTGGAATATACGCCTGCATCGGGGCTTCCGAATACGTCGAATACTTCCGGCGGCTTGCCGGCAGCCATCTCGCCTCTCAGCTTCTCTTTACGATTCACTTCAGAGTCTACAGCGTCCAGCTTGATTTTAAGCCCGGGCACCGCTTCTTCGGTTTTGCTGACCACATCGTTCAGCAATGCGAGACGGAACTTCTTGGATTCGCCAACTTGCGTATGGCGAATGGTGATTTCAAACGGCTCATTGCTCACCGTTCCTTCCGAGCCGCCTGACGGCTTTTCTGCCGCCTTGTCACCGCCGCCGCATGCAGACAAAAGCGTGGATGAGACGAACAAAAGCGACATGAATAATGCCAGACCCTTTTTCTTCATTGTCTTTGACCCTCCCGAAGTGTTTGTATATTGATAGGCGCTTTCCTTACATCTTCATTATAGAAAGCGATTCCACTTTACGATAGGTCGATATTTTTCTATCCAAGGGATAATATCCTCTACAAAAAACAATAACCCTTCCATTAAGAGGAAAGGTTATTGTTATTAATGATAACATATTGTGTTTAATATTATACAACTAAAATGAGTTCAGAACCGACGGCTATTTCTCGGAAATTTCGCCAATCAATCGGTAGGCGCGTGCGACTTCTTCCTCGGACGGTGAAGGTACGCCCTCCAACGGATAGGCCATACCGAGCTCCTTCCATTTGTACACGCCCATCTGATGGTATGGCAGGATCTCGAACTTCTCCACGCCGCGCAGCGTGCGGATGAATTGACCGAGCGCCACCAAATCGTCCTCGCTGTCATGGATGCCCGGCACGTAGACGTGCCGGATCCACATGTTCCGACCATGGTCGGACAGCCAGCGGGCGGTCTTCAGCGTCCTTTCATTGGACTTGCCTGTCAGCTTGATGTGCTTCTCGTCGTTGATATGCTTCAGATCAAGGAGGACCAAGTCGGTATGCTCCAGCAATTCCGATATTTTATCCGGCTCATTATACCCGTTGCTGTCCAGGGTCGTATGCAAATTCCAGCGGCGCTTCACTTCCTTGAACAGCTCCGTGACAAAAGGATACTGCAGCGTCGGCTCACCGCCCGAAACGGTGAGTCCTCCACCCGATGACCGGTAGTAGCTCAGATAAGGCTCAATCTCTCGGAGGACGTCATCCACCGTCATTTCATGTCCTTCATGAAGTCCCCAGGTATCCGGGTTGTGGCAGTATTGACACTTCAGGAGGCAGCCCTGCATGAAGAGCACAAAGCGGATACCCGGACCGTCCACCGTTCCGAACGTTTCTATGGAGTGTACATGACCTTTTAGCATGGTGCGTCATCCTTTCTGTATCCGCTATGGTTGTCTTCCATCCTTACATCGATCCGTGGAAGGTACGGTTAATGACATCGAGCTGCTGTTCGCGCGTCAGTTTGACGAAGTTGACCGCATAGCCGGATACCCGGATGGTTAACTGCGGATAATTCTCCGGATGCTCCATCGCATCGATCAGCTGCTCACGGTCAAACACGTTCACGTTCAAATGATGGGCCTTGCTGCCAAAGTAGCCGTCCAGCATGGCAACCAGATTGTTTACCCGAATGTCGCTTTCTTTGCCCAGGGCTTTCGGCACGATCGAGAACGTATTCGAGATGCCGTCCAGACTATCCTCATAAGGCAGCTTGGCCACGGAAGTCAGCGAAGCGAGGGCTCCCTTCTTATCGCGTCCGTGCATCGGGTTTGCGCCCGGCGCAAACGGCTCGCCTGCTTTGCGTCCATCCGGCGTGGTTCCTGTCTTCTTGCCGTATACCACGTTCGACGTAATCGTGAGCACCGATTGGGTCGGCATGGCATCGCGGTAGGCTTTGTGCTTGCGGATCATGCTCATGAAGGCCTCGACCAGTTCAACGGCGATGCCGTCCACGCGGTCGTCGTTGTTGCCGTAGCACGGGAAATCGCCTTCGATTTCAAAATCCACCGCAATCCCTTGCTCATTGCGTACCGGCTTCACCTTCGCATATTTAATCGCGCTCAGCGAATCCGCTGCTACGGACAAGCCCGCTATGCCGCATGCCATCGTCCGCAGGATATCGCGGTCGTGAAGTGCCATTTCAATCCGCTCGTAGCTGTATTTGTCATGCATGTAGTGAATCACGTTGAGGGTATTCATGTAGAGCTTCGCGAGCCATTCCATCATCGGCTTGAAGCGCTTCATGACCTCGTCATAACTCAGAACCTCAGCGGTGATCGCCGGATATTCCGGTCCGACCTGGGCGCCGGATTTCTCATCCTTCCCGCCGTTGATTGCATACAGCAGCGCTTTGGCCAGGTTCGCTCTGGCTCCGAAGAACTGCATCTGCTTCCCGATGCGCATGGCGGATACGCAGCAGGCGATGCCGTAATCGTCCCCATAGATCGGACGCATGAGATCGTCATTCTCATATTGGATCGAGCTCGTTTCGATCGATACCTTCGAACAGTATTTTTTGAAGGCCTCCGGAAGCTTCTCCGACCACAGCACCGTCAAGTTCGGTTCCGGCGCAGGTCCCAGATTGTACAAGGTGTGCAGGAAACGGAAGCTGTTCTTGGTTACTCTCGTTTCACCGTTCAACGACATGCCGCCGATGGATTCGGTCACCCACGTCGGATCGCCGCTGAACAGATCGTTGTAATCCGGCGTACGCAGGAACTTCACGATCCGCAGCTTCATGACAAAATGGTCCACCAGCTCCTGGGCTTTCTCTTCCGTCAGGATGCCTTCAGCCAAATCCCGCTGGATATAAATATCGAGGAAAGAAGATACCCGGCCAAGCGACATGGCAGCGCCGTTTTGCTCCTTGATCGCGGCCAAATAACCGAAATACAGCCATTGGAATGCTTCCTTCGCCGTATTCGCAGGTTTGGAAATGTCAAAGCCGTGCATGCCGGCCATTTCTTTCAGTTCCTTTAGGGCGCGCATTTGTTCGGACAGCTCTTCACGCAGACGAATCACCGGCTCGTCCATGGCGTCCACTTCAAGCTCGCCGAGTTCTCTCAGTTTGTCCTGGATCAGCGCGTCCACGCCGTATAACGATACTCTGCGGTAGTCGCCGATGATGCGGCCGCGGCCGTATGCATCGGGAAGACCCGTAATAATCCCGGCTTTGCGCGCTGCTCTCATCTCCGGAGTATAGGCATCGAATACGCCCTGGTTATGCGTTTTGCGGATGCCGTTGAAGATATCCACAACCGCCTGCGGCATTTCGAAGCCGTATGCGTTGCACGCATCAATCATCATCCGGATGCCCCCGAAAGGCTGAATCGAGCGTTTGAACGGCTCGTCGGTCTGCACGCCGACGATCTGTTCTTTATCCTTATCCAAGTAGCCGGGCCGGTGGGAGGTGATGGTGGAAGGCGTATGGACATCCACGTCCAAAACCCCGCCGTTATCCCGCTCCTTCTTGGTTAAATCCGATACGATATCCCACAGTGCCTTGGTGTTGTCCGTAGGTCCCGCCAAGAAATCATCAGAGCCATAATAAGGGGTAATATTCTCTGCAATAAAATCATTAACGTCAACGCGCTTGGTCCATTTACCTGATTTAAAACCTTTCCAGCCAACTTCTTTTTCAATCACCGACATATTGAATCCCTCCTAGATTATGCTGCAGCCTGCAGGGACTGGCGGGGACACACATTGATCTATCTCAGATCTTAAATGTGATTATTTTCAAGATCAATGGCATCTCTGCCCCGCCATGTGCCTTCAAGCTTCTATATCAAAGATCTGAGATTCAGCTTTCTGCTACACCTTTATTGTAGTCCTGTTGATCCGCAGCATCTGTGATAAAAATCACAAAGTTGTGGTTATCCGTGATTTTTATCACTCTGATTCCGGGCTCCCCTGGCTTCTACCACCATTTATAATGGAATTTAGGATCATCCTTCTGTCCCATTCCTGTTTAGAAACGTCCATAGAAGGCGTTGCGATATACTTCTGCCAGCTCCGTCACCAGCGGCAGCTTCGGATTGCTGGTCGTGCACTGATCTTCGAAAGCCCGGTCCGCCAAATGCTCGACGTTTCTCTCGAAGTCCTGAGGATCGATGCCAAGCTGCTGGAACGATTCCTCGATGCCGAGCTTGCTGTTCAGCTCGCGGATGGCGGCGATCAGGCTGTTTACGCCCTCCTCCGTCGTTCTTGCCGGCAGTCCAAGAATCCGTGCGATCTCGGCATATCTTTCATCGGCCACAAAGTGGGTGTATTTCGGCCATGCCGCGAATTTCGTCGGCTTCTTGGCATTGTAGCGAATGACGTGCGGCATCAGTATGGCATTGGTCCGTCCGTGCGCCGTATGGTACTGTCCGCCCCATTTATGCGCCAGACTGTGGTTGATGCCCAGGAACGCGTTCGCAAAGGCCATGCCTGCAAGCGTCGAAGCATTATGCATTTTCTCGCGGGCGAGTTTGTCGCCGGTCAGCGCCGATTGCTCAAGATACTGGAACACCAGCTGTATGGCTTTGATGGCAAGCCCATCCGTGTAATCGCTGGCCATCACCGATACGTAGGCTTCAATCGCATGCGTCAGGACGTCCATGCCGGTATCGGCCACCGCCGTTTTAGGCAAGGTGTATACGAATTCCGGATCGATGATCGCCACGTCCGGCGTCAGCTCATAGTCTGCCAGCGGGTATTTGGTATTTCCCTGCACTTTGTCCGTGATGACGGCAAACGAAGTTACTTCCGAGCCCGTTCCCGACGTTGTCGGAATGGCTACGAATTTCGCCTTTCGTCCCAGCTTCGGATATTTATAGACCCGTTTGCGGATATCCATGAATTTTTGCTTCAGGTTGTTGAAATCCGTATCCGGATATTCATAGAACAGCCACATCGCTTTTGCGGCATCCATAGGCGATCCGCCTCCGAGGGCGATGATGCAGTCCGGCTGGAACCGTTCCAGCATCTCCGTCCCCCGTTCCACGGTCGTTGTCGAAGGATCCGGCTCGACTTCCGAGAACACCTCGATGGCTACCGGCACTCTGCGCTGACGCAGGTAATGCTCTACCCGCTCCACATATCCCAGCTTCACCATCATCGGGTCGGTTACGATCGCGACGCGGGTGATGTCAGGCATTTTGGCGAGATACTGCGTCGAGCCTTTTTCAAAGTAAATTTTGTCCGGCACTTTAAACCACTGCATATTCACGGTTCTGCGGTTCACCCTTTTCACGTTGATGAGATTGACGGCCGTCACGTTAGACGACGTGGAATTCCGGCCATACGAACCGCAGCCGAGCGTCAGCGATGGCAGGTTCGTGTTGTAGATATCCCCGATCCCGCCTTGCGAGGAAGGCTGGTTGACCAGGATGCGGCAGGTCTTCATGCGATCCGAGAATTTCAGGATGACGTCTTCATTGTTCGAGTGGATGACCGACGAGTGGCCCATGCCGCCAAAAGCTACCATCTCTTCGGCGCGCGCGATGCCCTCTTCCGCATCTTTCACTTTATAGCAGGCCAGCACCGGGCTCAGCTTCTCGGCGGACAACGGATAAGCAGGACCGACTCCCTCCAGCTCGGCGACCAGGATCTTGGTGCTTTCCGGTACCTCAAAGCCGCAAGCCTCGGCAATCTTGGCTGCCGGCTGTCCGACGATGGTAGGATTGACGGCGCATTTATCCGCTACCATGGCATGCGCAGTCAGCTTCGCCAGCTCTTCCTTGTTCACGAAATAACAGCCGCTGGCGATCATTTTTTTCTTCACGGTATGATAGATCGGCTCCTCTATAATGACGGCTTGCTCGGATGCGCAGATCATGCCGTTATCAAACGTCTTGGATAGAATCAAGTCGTTCACCGCTTGATCGAGGTCCGCGCTTTTCTCGATGAAGCACGGCACGTTGCCGGGACCTACGCCGAGGGCAGGCTTGCCGCAGCTGTATGCTGCTTTGACCATCGCCGATCCGCCCGTAGCCAGAATGCAGGCAACGTCAGGATGGTTCATGAGCGTATTGGTTTTATCCATGGAAGGAGCCTCGATCCACTGGATGCAGTCGGCCGGAGCGCCTTGTTTCACGGCGGCGTCCCGCAGGATGAGCGCGGCCTCCCTGCTGCATGCCTGCGCGGATGGATGGAAACCGAAGATGATCGGGTTTCTTGTTTTGATGGAGATCAGCGCCTTGAATATGGTGGTCGAGGTCGGATTGGTTACCGGTGTGATCCCCATGATGATCCCGATCGGCTCCGCAATTTTTTGGAAGCTGTCATAGGCATTGTCTTCGATGATACCTACCGTTTTGTCGTACTTGATGCTGTTGTGGATATACTCCGTGGCAAACAGGTTTTTGATGATTTTGTCTTCATACACGCCGCGGCCCGTTTCTTCAACCGCCATTTTCGCCAGCTGCATGTGCTTCTCAAGTCCGGCCATGGCCATGGCCTGCACAATTCCGTCGACTTGCTCCTGATCGAGTTTCATAAACTTTTCTTTTGCCCGATTCGCCTTGTCGATCAGACCTTGAATGTACTCTGCTGCCGTTTGTCCCTTCACTTCAACCGTTGTTCCTTTGCTCACAGCCATATCTCTCATCCTCCCATGGTTCATGTTCTTTTTTGTCTACGCTTCGATCGTAACACAGACGCTCCTTAAATCATGTGAAATATTTCACAATATTAAAATTTATCTTTTCTGTGTGATTTATACCTGTCTTTTCCCTCTTTCAAGTGAAAGAGATCACAATGTTTGAAAATTCGCCATGATTTCCCTCTTGTTCCGCCCCACAAGTGAATGTTTTCACGTTATAATGTATTTAAAGATTAAACAGATCAAATTTTAGGATGTTAGGGGATACCACCATGAAAACTGTAGACCATGTAATGGAAATCGAAAACTTAGGGAACACGCAGTGCTTCTCGGAACAAAACCGCAACCGTCTGCTGGTCACCATGAAGGAAAGGGTACTCCCTGAAGGATCGCATTTGTTCTGGGAAGGCGACTTCGCCGACAAGCTGTACTTCGTTAAACAAGGAAGAATTAAATTAACCAAATCGACGGATGAAGGCAAAGAGCTTATTCTATATATGTACCATCCAGGAGACATGGTCGGGCAAGCCGATCCATTCTTCAGCAACAACCACAGTTTTTCGGCAGAGGTGCTTGAGGACAGCGTAGTCGGGGTCATCGAGCACAAGGACCTTGAGCTATTGATCTGCCAGCATTGCGACTTCGCGATTGATTTCATGAAGTGGATGGGTATACACCACCGCATCACGCAGACCAAATTCCGTGATCTCATGATGTACGGCAAGCCCGGCGCATTAACGTCGACGCTGATTCGTCTGGGCAATACCTACGGGCAGCATCAAGAGGATGGCACCATTCTCATCAACAAAAAGATCACCCACACCGATCTTTCGAACATGATCGGGGCCACCCGCGAAAGCGTGAACCGGATGCTGAGCGATCTTCGCAAAAAGGACGCCATCGAATATGCCGGCGGCATGATTGTTATCAAAGATCTGCCGATGCTGCAGGAAATATGCCACTGCGAGCTGTGTCCGAACGAAATCTGCCGGATTTGATCCGCCTAAAGCCCCTTCGGTGCATAATATATGGGCATCTGCTTACAATAAGCCTTGTCTTTCCAATCCAAATCAAAGGGAGTGCTCAGCATGCGTGAAGGTTTGATTCCTGCAGTTCTTGGAACCGTGGTTTCTGCTTCGGGTGCCGCTCTGCTTTGCAGCAGGTATAAATTCGCTGCAACCGGTATTCTAGGCTTCGGACTGGCTCATATGGTGCTTGGTGCGATCGACCTGGTGGAACATCGGTAAACGATTTGGAAGGCAAGATTCTCACGGCTGTCCTTTCAGTTCAATGACTGAGGAGGACAGCTTATTTATGCTGTTGCCCTCCTGCTCCCTTCAGCGATGACATATCCAAAAAAAGCGGATTTCCCAAAAGAACATTACATCTGACGGGGAGCCCACTATTTCTGTTTGGGGACGTTCCGTGTGCGCATCGTTCCTCCCATTGCCTTTGTCCCAAATTTCTTGGAATGGTTGTGTCTTTACAAAAAAAGAAACCGTTGCTTGGCGAATGGACGAATGACAGACCATTAACCAAGAACGGTTTCTTTGTTTATTCACCAGGTTGGACTTTTTCTGACAATGAACTAGGAGGATGGAATTCCTCCGTTTCACCGCCTATCACAGCTTACTTTTGCTTGTTCCCTTTTCCCGAAGAGATAAACCAGTAAGCCATGCCTACAAACAACCCGCCGCCAATGATATTCCCCAGCGTGACCGGCACCATGTTGCTTATCCAGCCGCCGATGGATACCGTCTCGGGATGTCCCGGCAATATCGTCGCCAGCGTCAGAAGCGACATGTTCGCTACGCTATGCTCATACCCTGTCGCAATGAAGGCAAACAGGCACCACCATATTAAAATCAGTTTCGTGGTTTCTCCTTTGGCCCGAATCCCCATCCACAGGGCCAGACATACAAGCCAGTTACATAATATGCCTCTAAAAAACAGCTCCATGAACGGATCGTTCATTTTCTTGGCCGCAGCCGTGAAGATGAGATGATCGGGCGGCAGCCCTTTGAACAGGCCGGAAGCGTAAACCAGATAGCTGAGCAGGATCGCTCCCGCCAAATTGCCGATAAACACAAGGCCCCAGTTTTTCAGCGTGTCCCCCATCGTCGTTCGTTTGGATAACGTGCTTATCGTAAAAAACATATGATTTCCGGTGAACAGCTCTGAACCGGCAAACACAACCAACGTGAGCGCAATCCCGAATGCGGCTCCCATGACGAGGGACTGGAAAGGCGAACCGGCGGCTGCCAGCGGCGCGCCCAGCTTAAAGATTAATACGATCCCAATGCCGACATAAGCGCCGGCTAGCATGGCCGATACCATGTAACGCAGCAAGTTGTTGTTCATCTGCTCTTTTTTCGCAACCGCGGCATTGACGACGGCTTCCACATCATTGTTAAACATGGGTTACCACCTCTTGGTTTCGTCTGTTGAAGCTGCTTATTACGGCCTTATACACCTACCTCAACCTTTCCGTCCACGGCGCGAACCGGATATATCCGAACTTGGCCCTTATCCGGAGCCTGCACAAGCCCTGTCGAAAGCTCGATCTTCCAATCGTATAACGGATCGTAAATGTAATGCCCGGATACGATGGCTTCGGCTAACGGACCTCCTTTGGGATGCGGGCTTTTATTCTCCAAAGCAAACCATTGATGATCCGAGGTCCGGAAGACGGCAATCTCCCGGTCACCGATTTGGACCACCCTTCCGAGTTGCGACAGAAATTCATGTTCATTCCCTACCGTGATATAAGTTCCGGTTTCCATAATGCGCAGCCTCCACTTCTCTTGTTCGATTCCTATCCAAGCAATAAGCTCTCTATAATCCGGCAGCCGAGGGGGAACCGTTCTCCCCCTCGATTACTTGCTGCCGACCGGTCTTGCGTCCTGGAACAGCGTATTGCGCAGCTTATCGTCGTTCAGCACTTTCTTCCACGGATCTTCCACTTGCTGCAGGGCCAGCTCAATTCTTTCCACCAGCTCCTTACGCTGTTTAGCATCATCAAGGACCGCCGCACGGATTTGTTCCAGTCCCAGACGCTCTACCCATTCCGACGTTCTCTCGAGGTACTTGCCGGTTTCACGGTAGTACTGCATCAAGGCGCCGCAGATCTCGATCAATTCCTCGTCCGTCTTCACCTTACAGAACGAATCGGCCAGGCGCGCCTTCGTTCCGCCGTTGCCTCCGACGAATATCTCCCATCCGCCGTCATTGCCGACGATCCCGATGTCCTTCGTGCACGATTCGGCACAATTTCGCGGACATCCGTTGACCGCCATTTTAAACTTCGCCGGAAAATCCAGCCGCTCGAATTTCTCCTCGAGGAATGCACCCATGCCCATCGAATCCTGCGTGCCGAAGCGGCAGAATTGGGAGCCTACGCAGGTCTTGACGGTCCGCAGCGATTTGGCATAAGCATAACCGGACGGCATATCCAGCTCTTCCCATACGCTTGGCAGATCTTCCTTCTTCACGCCGATCAGATCCAGTCGCTGTCCGCCGGTTACCTTAACGACCTTAACATTGTACTTAAGCGATACGTCCGCAATTTTCTTCAAATCCTCCGGCGTGGTAACGCCGCCGTACATTCTTGGCACTACCGTGTAAGTGCCGTCTTTCTGAATGTTGGCGTTCATCCGCTCGTTGACGAAGCGGGACTCCCTCTCCTCCTGATGGGTCACCGGATTCAGCATCGCCAGATAATAATGGATGGCGGGACGGCATTTCGAGCAGCCCTCAGGGTTGCTGAAGTTCAGAACATGCATGACTTCCTTCGTCGTAGTCAGCCCCTTGGCGCTGATTTCGGCGACGATTTCGTCCCGGTCGAGCGTGGTGCACGGACATATGCCTTGTTTGCCTGCCGTCTTAAAGCCATCGCCCAGTACGCTCTGAAGGATTTGCTCCACGACTGGCTTGCAGCCTCCGCAAGAACGGGTCGCTCCCGTGCAAGCTTTGATTTCGTCCACCGTCGTGAGGCCTTGAAGCGTCACGGCATCCACAATGGCCTTTTTGGTTACGCCGTTGCAGCCGCAGACGATTTCATCGTCGGGCATCTTATCCAGCGAGAAGGCCTTGCCGGTTCCTTTCCCTGCACATTCGGTGCCCATGATCGAATGATAGATCTCCTCGGTCATGGCCGTCTTTTTTCGTATCATGGATTGAAGGCTGGCCGAATCGCTGACATCCCCGAACAATATCGCACCGGCGATGATATTGTCGCGCAGCAGGATTTTCTTATAAGTCTTGCGCCAATCGTCCTTTGCCACGATCACCGAGTGCTCAGCCTGCTCCATGAATTCTCCTGCGGAGAATACATCAACGCCGCTGATTTTCAGTTTCGTCGATACGATGCTGCCCTCGTAAGGCTGGCCGTCCACGCCGCAGAGATGCTTGGCAAGAACCTGTCCCTGCTCGAACAACGGCGCAACCAAGCCGTAGCATGCCCCCCGATGCTCGCAGCATTCGCCGACCGCATACACATCCGGCCAGGAGGTCTGAAGATAATCGTTGACTACGATTCCCCGGTTCACTTCGATACCGCTCGCTTGGGCGGCAGCAACGTTCGCTCTGATCCCCACGGCCATGACCACGAGTTCCGCTTCAAGCTCATCCCCATCTTTGAACCGCAGCCCCGTGACCCTCTCATCGCCCATGATTTCCGTGGTTTGTTTGCCTAATAAGAACCGGATGCCCTGCCGCTCCAGCTCCCTTTGCAGCATCCCCGATGCCATGGAATCCAGCTGGCTCTCCATCAAATCCTGCATGAGATGAACCACCGTCACCTCCATGCCCAGGCTGACCAATCCCTTAGCGGCTTCCAGACCCAGCAGCCCTCCGCCGATGACGGCCGCTTTCTTGTATGCCTTGGCGGCTTGAAGCATCTGCGTGCAGTCGGCGATGTTTCGAAATCCGATAACTCCCTCTTTATCACTGCCCGGTACAGGCAATATAAAAGGTTTCGAACCTGTAGCTATAATCACTTTGTCATAAGGAACCGTCAATCCGTTATCGGCCGTCACTACCTTGCGCTCCCCGTCGATGGCGGTGACGGTCACACCCGTATGCAGGGTGATCTGATTGTCCTCGTACCATTTCCAGTCATTCAATACAATGTCGTCCAAGGTTTTGCTGCCTTCCAGCACATAGGACAGCATAATGCGATTGTAGTTCGGGTGAGGCTCCTGTCCAATGACGGTGATGTCAAATTTCCCACCCAATTTAATGATTTGCTCGACCGTGCTTATGCCTGCAATACCGTTGCCAATGACAACCAACTTATCTCTCTTTATATTGGACATCGTTTGATTCCTCCCCAACACGTGATCTTGTTCTCGTGTACTCCACTGCTTACAAGTAAATTATATCGTGTAAAGGCATATATTTTTGTGATTAATTTCACATTGATCTTTAAAATTTAAATAAAAATACCAAATAACCCTGTTCGATTGGAACAAGGTTATCCTAAACAGCCGCATGCTATATGATTTCGGCTTCCATATAGGCTCGTTCGCCGCCGGGCACTTTTAAATAGGGACGAATTCCGGCAAATCCCCCCGCATCCAGGTTCACCCCGGTCATCCAATTCCCCTCCAAAAGGCCTCCTTCCGACTGCATGATGACGGCAGGTGCCTCGATATGCTCCTGGTACAGTACGATGCCGGCCTGAATGGTCTTATAGGCTTTTCCTTGCTGCACCAAAGGTAAGGCACTAATATACGTAGGCACAAAATAATGGGCGATCACGTCCAGCTCCTCCCCGTCGAAGAACGCTTCGCTGCCGAGGAAGGGATGCAGCATCACGATTTTCTCGTAGAGCGACCAGATGATCATATGCAGGAATCTTCCCATCCGTCCCTTATTTTGCTCGGAAGACGAATTCAATGTTTCGGTTTCATAACCAATGAACTTCCATCCGCCGGGAGCTTTGACCCACTTCTGGAACATGTCGACCCGAGCTGTGCCGTCTTGGCTAAGGGATGCTACAGCGTCTGGGCTTGTTCCACACACGGCCGACCACAGTGATTCCGGTACATACTGGCTCAGCACCCGCTTGGTTTTCTCAAATATATGAAGCACTTGTAATGAAGCGTTTTCAAGCTCTGAGATGTCCTCTTGTCCATAATGGAACCGGGAGATATTCGTTCGCTTGATCATGGGCTCGCCTCCTTGATATGCCGCCTGGATTATTACATCATATAGAAGGTGCGTCAGCTTGGTGCATGTCCGGATATTTTTGCAGGACGAAACGAAAAATCAGCCATGCTGGTTAGAAAAAAAACCCTGAAATGAGGATATCTCATGCCAGGGTTTAATCGTCAACGGGAGTCTTAAGATGACTCATCTGTCGACCCATTGTTCTGCCCAGGATGAAATTTGCTCCATCACCGGACGCAGTGCTTTGCCTTTTTCAGTCAGTTCATATTCAATACGTACCGGAGTTTCCGGATAGACATGACGAATCAGTATGCCTTCGCATTCCAAATCCTTCATCCGCTCGGAGAGCATTTTATCGCTCATGGACGGAATCAAATTCGAAATATCCTTAAAGCGCTTAGGCCCGCTCATCAGCGTTTGAATAATCAAGCCATTCCACCGTTTGCCCAGAAAAGAAAAGGCCGATTCGAAACGGGGACACATCGTAACATTTGTAACTTCCATATCCCTTCACCTCTTTACGAAGTCACCTTGTTTATAGAAACTCATAAGCTTACCCAAAAATCTAGAAAACTTACGAATTGTAAGTATGTTTCATTTTAGCATATTTTCGAGAAGCTGAAAACCTCCTAGCCCCTTTTTCCCAGAAAATCAGCGCTTATCCCCCTAATATCCGAGCCAAAATATCCAAATCGTCCTCAATCAAAGTGGATAATTTCCTATTATACAGCACCGCCGCTGGATGGAACAGAGGGAATATCTTATAGGTCTCCGGTGAAAAAACATAGCCTGCTCCGGGATTTTTCGGATCTGCCGCTTGCTGAACCGGGCCCTCCATCAGCTTGCCGTGCAGCGACGTCACCGTTTCATGGCTTCCGATTAACCGGTGCAGCGCGGTATTTCCCATCGGTGCCAGGATGTCCGGGCGGACCCATCGGATCTCTTCATCAAGCAAAGGCGCATGCGCCAAAATTTCCGCCTTGGTCGGCGTGCGATTCGATCGGCTGATGACATTCTCGCCCGAAGGCCTCACGAGCACTTTATCCTTGTAGGGCCTGCTTCGCATGGCACTGGTAATATATACCTGGTCCCGCGTCAGTTTCAGACGTTCCAGGTACGCGTTCATCTCTTGTCCGGCCTGCCCTACGAAAGGTTTGCCTTCCAATACTTCATGAGCTCCGGGCGCTTCCCCGATGAACATGATTTTCGCAAAGCGGACTCCCCTTCCGAGCAGGAAGCCCTCAACGGGTTGATGGACGAGCCTGGCCCGGCATATGGCGATGATTGCGGGATCTACAGGTGCGCTTTGTACTTCGTTCATGTGTACAGCCCCCCTCTCCTATATCATACAATACCCCATATTCACGTATATTCTATCCCCAGCCGGCAAAAAACATTTCGAAAAAGCAGCCCCAACATACCAAAAAAACGAGCCGAACAAGGACTGTACCTTGAACGGCTCGTTCGTTGATGATTAAGATAATGCGCTGTTTATTGCTTAGACTAAAACGGGAAGCGCGCGAACCGGCTGACTGTTGCCGAACGTTTGCTTGCCTGCCGTGGAATGAGCCCAGTTAATCGCATTGGAGATCACTTTCAGCACTTCGGGGTTGTAGTAGGTTGGATAGGTCTCATGCCCTGGACGGAAGTAAAAAATGTTCCCATGCCCGCGTTTGAATGTGCATCCGCTGCGGAACACTTCCCCGCCCTCGAAATTGCTGACGAATACCAGCTCATCGGGGGCCGGAATGTCAAAGAACTCCCCGTACATTTCCTCGTGCTCGATGATCATCGGTCCCGTAATTCCCGCCGCAATCGGATGCGTCGGATTCACGCTCCAAATAATTTCCTGTTCTCCTGCTTCGCGCCACTTCAAATCGCAGCTCGTGCCCATCAAAGCTTTGAACGGTTTGGAAAAATGTCCGGAATGGAGAACGATCAGTCCCATACCATCCTGCACGCGTTTTACGACCTTGCTTACGATTTCGTCACTAACCTGGTCATGAGCCATATGCCCCCACCACAACAGCACATCGGTTGAATCCAGTACATCGTCCGTCAATCCATGCTCCGGCTGGTCGAGCGTTGCCGTTCTAATGATGAAATCCGGATTTTGCAGACCCTCCGCCAAAGCTGTGTGAATGCCCGTCGGATAAACGCTCCGAACCTCATCATGGATTTTCTCGTGCACGAATTCATTCCATATGGTTACGTTAAGCATGTTGCTGTTCCCCCTAATTGCTTATTCGTTATTCTCTACGCTGTTAGACCCACCACATTTCTCCGAGCGGCTCTTCGATCAGCACTTGCTGAAGGTTTTGCACCGCTTTGGAGAAGCCTTCTTCAACGGACATCAGTCCGTCTTCATGTTCAATGCTCACGACATAGTCATATCCAACCAGGCGAAGAGCACTCATCATATCCGCCCATTCCTTCACATCGTGTCCGTAACCTACGCTGCGGAACTGCCAAGCGCGATCCAGCATGTTCGCATACGACTGCATATCCGTGAGACCGTGTTTGTTCACGTTAATCGGATCAATGCTAGTATCCTTCGCATGGAAGTGGTGGATCGCTCCTTCGCGGCCCAAAATTTGAATCGCTTGAACAGGGTCAATCCCTTGCCACCACATGTGGCTCGGATCCAGGTTGGCACCGATCACTTCGCCTGCGGCTTCGCGCAAACGGAGCAGCGTGCCCGGCGTGTGAACGGAGAAGCCGCCGTGCAGTTCCAAACCGATTTTGACATTGCGGTCTGCCGCAAATTTACCCCACTCGGTCCAATAAGGAATGACCTTGTTATCCCACTGCCAAGTCAGGATCTCTTGATAGTCGTTAGGCCAAGGCGCTACCGGCCAGTTCGGGTATTTGGCATCCTCGTGGTCGCCTGGGCAGCCGGAGAATGTGTTGACAACAGGTACTTCAAGCTTTTCGGCAAGCTCCACCGTTTTTACGTATGTGTCATGGAATTCTTTAGCGATTGCCTTTTGCGGATGAAGCGGATTGCCGTGGCAGCTCAGTGCGCTAATGATCAGCCCGCGGGATTCCACCGCGTTTTTGAAGTTTTTCAACGCGGTTTCATTCTCAAGCAGCTCGACCGGGTTGCAATGTGCATTTCCGGGATAACCGCCTGTTCCGATTTCAACTGCTTTAAGGCCCTTGGATGCCACGTAGTCCAAAGCATCCTCCAGTTTACGTCCACTCAGCAATACCATAAATACGCCTAATTTCATTGTATAACCTCCTGGTTTAGCTTAGTCATCATATTGATTGCAAAATTTAGTTGTCGAAATAAACCGCTTTACCCGTCTTCGCAGATTCATAGATCGCTTCCAGGATTTGCGTCACCACAAACGCCTGCTCCGGCTTAACGACCGGATCTTTATCCTCTATAATCGCTTCGAGCCACATTCTTGCTTCACGGTCCGAGTCGTTTTCCTTGGAGCCCGAATAGAAAGCTACGCCGCCGGCGTTCAGATCCACTTTGGTTTCATACAGCCTGCTCATTTTCTCGCCGTTGATGCGCAAGCCGTCTTTCATGTCGGCTCCGCCTTCGGTTCCCGCCAATACGGCTTTCGCTTCGCCGATCTCGAGGACGTTAAGCGCCCAGCTGGATTCCAGAACGATTGTGGCTCCGTTCTCCATCGTAATAAATCCGAATGCCGAATCCTCTACCGTGAATTCCTTCGGATCCCACGGACCGAACGCATTCGCCGCATTCTCGCGTTGACCCAATTTATGGAACGTGGATCCCAGCACGCTTTTCGGCTTGTAATTGTCCATCAGCCACAAGGTCAAATCCAGCGCATGGGTTCCGATATCGATCAACGGACCTCCGCCTTGCTTCTCCTCGTCAAGGAATACGCCCCAGGTCGGAACGGCGCGGCGGCGGACGGCCAAGGCTTTACCGTAGTAGATCTCGCCCAGCTCGCCTTCCTCGCAGATCCCCTTCAAATACATGCTGTCGTCCCGGAAACGGTTGTTATAACCGATGGTCAGTTTTTTGCCTGTGCGCTTTGCGGCATCCAGCATTGCCTGTGCTTCGGAAACCGTTTTTGCCATCGGCTTCTCGCACATCACGTGCTTGCCGGCTTCCAGGGATGCTACCGTGATTTCGGAGTGCGAGTCGTTCGGCGTACATACATGGATGACGTCAATGCTGCCGTCATTCAGCAATTCCCTGAAATCCGTGTACACTTTTGCGCCTTCAACCCCGTATTCGGCAGCTGCCTTCTGCGCACGCTCTTCCACGATGTCGCAAAAAGCGACCAATTCGGCTTGTGCCTGCTTCTTCAAGCTCGGCATATGCTTGCCGTTGGCGATTCCCCCGCAGCCGATAATTCCGATTTTCAACGTGTTCGACATGTCCATTTCCTCCCCATACTGTTGATCTTATTGGAGCTGTCCCAATATTAGTGCAACGCTTTCATGCGGATCGCCGGGCAAGAGCTCATCATCCTGCCAGATCCGTCAGAAGCTGGTTTGCCTGTTGTTCATAACCAGTTTACAAGAATATGGACCAGGCTTCCAGTTCCCTATTCTGCCGATTCTGCCTGCTGAGGTGCCGGAAGTTTGCCATAACGGTACGTGCTTTGCAGAACGATATGTCTTCCCTCCAGCGAAGACTGCTGAAAGGACTGCATGATCTCCAGCACGTGATAAGCCAGGCGCCCGCTTACGCGGTGGTCCTTCTGCTCATGAATCGATTGGATCATATCATGGATGCCCAGACCCCGCTCGTTCTTCCCGCATTCGAAGGCGGGCTCAAGCAATTCCCACTCCTCGGAGCCGTGCTTGCGCAGCTTCACTTCCCCGTTGAAGTAGTTCGGATCGCCGAGACTCAGGCTGCCCTGCGTGCCGTAGATTTCGATCCAGGGCAGATTGGATCCGCCAAAGATATCGAAACTGGTAATCATGGTTGCAATGGCACCGTTCTCAAAATCCAGCGTCCCTGCCAAATGCGTCGGCGTCTGAACCGTGATCGGCTTTCCTTGAAGCGGGCCGGAGCCGACGGAACGGTCCGGGATCTGGATGCCTGTGGATGCGCTGATCCGGCTTGCGGGACCCAGCAGCTCTACCAGGGCCGACACATAATAAGGTCCCATGTCCATCATTGGACCTCCGCCCGACGCGTAAAAAAATTCGGGATTGGGATGCCATGCTTCCGGTCCTGCCCCCATCATAAACGCCGTTGCTGCAACAGGTCTGCCGATCAGCCCGGATTCAATGGCCGCTTTGGCCGTCTGTACGCCGGAGCCTAGGAACGTATCCGGTGCGCAGCCGACGCGAAGCCCCTTCTGATCCGCGATATTCAGAACGCGGCGGGCTTCGTCAAGGGTTATGGCCAGCGGTTTTTCACTGTAGACATGCTTTCCTGCTTCCAGGGAGGCGATATCGACATTAGCGTGGCTGGCCGGAATGGTCAAATTAATAATAAACTCAATATCTGTCTGTGCGAGCATCTCCTCAACCGTGTATACGTTCGGGATGTTGAACTCTTCCGCTTTCGCTTTGGCGTTGTCCGGAATGAGATCGGCACATGCCACGATTTCAACCCAAGGGCTGTTTTTCAAGTTCGTGAAGTATACGCCGCTGATGGTTCCGCAGCCAATTATACCTGCTCTCATTTTTTTCATCGATGTCACTCCTTGAACCAATAGATGTGCTCGGACTAGTACAATGGTATTCTTTTATGCTTTCGTTTAAAATGAAGAATATGATTAAAACATGAACAATCTGGTCATTATTTTCTTATTCTTCAAAGGGGACTTTAGCAATGGATTCAAATCTTTCCAACCAAGTCGTAGCAGCGGATTTCTCATTTCATCGCAAACCTTTCAAGATGTCCCTGGCGGACGGTTTCGACACCTATTTGATGCGTTGGCAGACCGACGGCAAATGCCGCGCCAAAATCGACGGCAAGCTGTCGCTCGTCGAGGCAGGGGATCTGTTGATCTTCACGCCCGGACAGCCTTATGAACTTCGAATCGATGACGAATACAACGCATTGGGTGAATTGACCATCGAAAGCGGCGATTATCATATTTTTTTCAAAGGGCCTTGGGCGGACGCGTGGTGGAATTCCAAGAAACGCCCGACCAAAATCAGGGTGCCGCTGGAGGAGCGATACCTGAGTCTGTTTCGGCAAATTCTGCTCGAGCAGCGGCGCGTATCGGATCCTTATCCCGAGATTTCGGATTACACCGTGCGGATTCTGTGCCTGGAGGTGGACCGCCTGTTATCGGAGCAGCCGTCAACAACCCCCAAGACGTATCTCGCCTACCGCATGAAGAACTACATTGAAGAGAATGCCTCCTCCATGTTCAAGCTGGAGGATGTCGCCGCCCATGTCGGCATCAGCGTTTCCCGGGCAGTCCATCTGTTCAAGGAAGCATTCGGCACCACCATCATGCAGTACACCATGGACGTGCGACTGAGCATGGCAAAGGAACGGATCGTTTTCAGCCCCCTCTCCCTGGAGGATGTCGCCGAAACCTCCGGCTTTGCGAACTACACTTATTTTCACCGCGTTTTCCGTTCCCGATTCGGCGTTTCGCCTAAGCAATTCCGCATGTCCAGCCGAACCTCCAATTAATGGTCATACCTCCACTGTAAAAAAGCGGGCCGACCAAGGTTTTTCCTTGATCGACCCGCTTCTTCTTTGAATCGGATGTAAGATATTCCATGATTCCGTTACTTCTTGTCAGGACCAAGGGTGGCCGCTGCCTCGGCAACAACGATAGCCAAGTCTTCATTACCGAACATCGACAGGACGCCAAGCAAGGTCTGATCCGGTATTTCCCCAGCCTCTTCTTTGGGCACCGTCAGTTCAAGCACGCGCGTCAACCGCTCATTGTCCGGCTGATCCGGATAGGCTTTACGGTACAGCTCAGCCGGATCCAGACTGTGATTCACACACCACTGGGCAAACACGAGGATCATCATATCCTCATCCTGACGGTACGATTCCGCTATCCGTTCTTCTACGGACTTCCCCGCAGATTCCATGCATTTACTCCTCCTCATGCGAACAGGGCGTTATGAGCTCTGTTCGTTCATGAAGACATTATACCGCTTGGTTCCGGTTCAGACAAAGTCTTAAACTAGTCGACCATCTTTACCTGTACCGGGTTGCTCTTCGCTTTGTGCTCATTCTTCTTCTTCATCCAGGTTCCGATGCCGATGACGATGGCAATGACGATAACCTCAAACCCGTACTTCACGACGCCATTTGCGAACCAGCCGTGAATCATCGGCTCTTCCACCACCATCTTCGATGCGGTCCAGGCTAACACCGCAGCGCCGATCGTGATGATAATCGGGAAGCGATCCGTCAGCTTCAGGATAATGGTACTGCCCCACACCATGATCGGAACGGAAATCGCAAGTCCGACAATAACGAGCATGAAGCTTTCACCGGCAGCGCCTGCTACGGCAAGAACGTTATCCAGTCCCATCATGGCATCCGCGATGATGATCGTACGGATAGCCGCCCACATTTGGTTGCCCGCGGAAATTTCATGCTGCTTCTCATCGACCAGCAGCTTGTAGGCAATCCACAGCAGCGCAATGCCGCCGATCAAGCGCAAGCCGGGGATCATCAAGAGCTGGACAACGAGCAGCGTGGCTACGATCCGTATGATGATCGCACCGACGGTTCCCCACAGGATGACCTTCTTCTGGTCCTCTTTCTGGACATTGCGAGCGGCGAGACCGATAACGATAGCATTATCGCCTGCCAGCACGAGGTCAATGAGGACAATCGACAGCAGCGCGGTCCAAAATTCCATCGACAGCAAATCCATGATTCCCCACCCTTTCTTTCATGTTCTGATTAGGTTTTCACCTACCGATGTCCTCCACCCAAAAAAACGCTGTTCCCTTCATCGGTAGGGTCTACAGCGTTTTTTGGACGCAAAAATAGACCTCCACCTCATCATGAAACAATCAGGCAAAGGTCTCGCTAAACAACTCATCGTTGCCAATAAAGCCGGGGAGGGTTAGTCCCGTAATGACGACTTTACTTACGATATAGAATTTATAAGTCATCGGCAGAGCCCATGAAATTCTATATCGCAAGAAAACCTACCGTTGAAGTCGCGGTTGTTCATCCTTGATAAGGCCACGACCGAGGTTTTCTTATGAAGCTACTCCCCTTTGGGAACTATTCGGTTGGACATATTATAACATACGAAAAATCGCTTGTATATTCAAATTTTTCCATAGTATCGATTGCGAGAGTCTTCCAAAGACGGGCAGCATGCCTGTTTTTTTGCTATCATGGTGCTATTCAGGTCAATGATGCAAAGTGAGGATTCTACATGAAGAGATGGATCATCCCCATCCTATATGCGGCAGTACTGGCACTTGCTTTTTCATACAGGCATGATATCACGGAGTGGCTGGAGAGCGATCCCCCGCTCTTCCTCATGATCCTGCTGGCAGCCCTGCTTGCCTTATTTCCCATAGCCCCCTACAAAGTGGTTATCGCTATTCTCGGGTATGCATACGGCACCGTCTGGGCGGCAGCCATATCGTGGTTCGGAACGACGATCGCCGCCGTCATCCTGTATGCGGCTGTGCGGTCTTTATATCAGGAGTCCGGCAGACGGCTGCTTGGGAAATACACGGCCATACACAGGTTTACGACCGCGGTTGAACGGCGCCCCTTTCAGTCGATCCTGCTCGCTCGCCTGCTGCCCGTGATACCCCAAATGGCCGTCAATCTATATGCCGGCGTCGCCTCGATCCCATTCTGGACGTACACCGCCGCTTCCGCCATCGGCAAAATTCCAGCCATCCTCCTGTACGCCTGGCTTGGCAGCGGATTGGCCGATCATCCGGTCATCTTCGCGGCTGTAGCGGCTGGACTTATGCTGCTAACCGCTTTGTTCATGGCCGCTTTCCGGTGGTGGTATAAGGGGAGAACGACATAATCGGAGCAATTTTTTGGTTTCCTTGACCAAAATGATTATAATAACAATAAGACTTACATTTTATATTGTTATAAAACGATGGAGGGATAATATATGAATAATCGTTCAACCCCAAGCGAATTGGCTACCTTTGCGGGAGGCTGCTTCTGGTGTATGGTCTCTCCCTTTGACGAGCTGCCGGGCATTCTGAAGGTCGTTTCCGGTTATACTGGCGGCCACAAGGAAAATCCAACCTATGAAGAGGTATGCTCCGATACCACAGGCCATTATGAGGCCGTTCAAATCACCTATAACCCTGAAGTTTTCCCATATGAGAAGCTGCTCGAGCTTTTCTGGCAGCAAATCGATCCTACGGATGAGGGCGGACAATTCCATGACCGCGGGACATCCTACCGCACCGCTATTTTTTACCATACGGAGGAGCAGCGCGAGCTTGCGGAGCAATCCAAGCAGGCCGTGGCGGCCAGCGGACGTTTCGACGGACCGATCGTGACGCCGATCATCCCGGCGAGCACCTTCTATGAAGCCGAGGAATACCATCAGGATTACCACAAGAAAAATCCGAGCCATTACAAACGCTATCGCAAAGGCTCCGGACGGGAGGATTTCATTGAGCAGCACTGGTCGGAGCCTGTGGATACCGCCGAGCTTAAGCAGCGCCTGACGCCGATACAATATGAAGTGACGCAGAACAACGCCACCGAACCCCCGTTCCACAATGAGTATTGGGACCATCATGGGGAAGGCATTTACGTCGATATCGTGTCCGGCGAGCCGCTCTTCAGTTCTACGGACAAATACGACGCCGGCTGCGGATGGCCGAGCTTCACCCGTCCGATTCGCGAATACAACATCAAGGAAAAAATGGATCTTACCCACATGATGGTCCGCACCGAGGTACGAAGCAAAAAAGGCGACTCTCACCTCGGCCATGTGTTCGACGACGGGCCCGGACCGAACGGGCTACGTTACTGCATCAATTCCGCTGCGCTCCGGTTTGTGCCGAAGGAAGAAATGCAGAGGGAAGGCTACGGCGAGTATTTGCAGCTGTTCGAATAAATCCAAATTTCCAAATGCATTGCCCCTCAGGGGTAATGCATTTTTTTGTGCGGTTGAACCCGTTTATTCAATTTGGTTGCACGGGGTAATATACAGTACATGCAATGAACAGTTGAATTGGAGGGATCGTACCATGCCTTGGAGCAAAAATGATTATCCACCATCCATGAAAAATCTGGAGCCCCGGGTGAGGAATAAAGCCGTGGAAATTGCCAATGCCTTGCTGGAGGAGAACTACGATGAGGGACGTGCCATCGCCATCGCCACCGCCAAGGCACAGGAGTGGGACGAGAACCACCCCAAGGACGAGAAGTAATCGATTTAAAGCACATGAAAGAAGCTCACCCTGCATGCGGGTGAGCTTCTCTTATTGGGACCGCATTACGAACGGCCGCTAACGGTATGCTGCGCTGTTTTCGGAGTAACCGGAGTGCTTGGGGCACGGACCGCCTTCCGAACCGGTTTCTTTTCCGCTTTCTCGGTACCGTACGTCACTGTGATGGTGATCACTTGCCCGGCAATCGATACGGCTAATATAGTATATAAGGTTTCAACCAATGGCATATAGAATAGCGATAATAGCAGTACTACGGCATCCATCAGGAAAAACACCGTCCCTACCTTAAGCCCGCTCCACTCGCTGAACAGCACGGAGATTACGTCGTCACCGCCTGTCGCCCCGCCATAGCGGAGCACGATGCCGGCTCCAAAGCCCGTCAATAATCCGGACAGCAGCGCGGCTGCCAGCAGGTTATGATTCAGATCGATAACCAGCGTGGAATACCGCTCGATCAATGCGTAGAACAAGGTAAACATGCTCGCCGCAACAACGGTATTGAATATGAATTTCCGGCCCTTGATGAACAAGGCAATCAGCAGTACCGGTATGTCCATAAGGACCATACTCAATGCTGGCGGAATATCAAGCGCATATTTGCCAAGCAGCGCAAGGCCGACAAAGCCGCCTTCGGTCAAATGATTGTGAAAATTAATGTGATAATACGTAAAAGCCATTAAAAACGTTCCGAACAACATCGCCGACATGGTGATAAATGTGTTTTGTCTTTTCCTCATACAGGATCCCTCTTGTCGTAGTAGATTGGTCAGACATAGGCCAATCTCTACCTTGAGGCAACCTGGAGGAGTTCATCCTTCGAACCATAGTTCCCATCCTTTCGTAGAGACCGTCCTTGTCTTCAGACGTCCGACTTCGCTCTACAAAGGAAGCTATGTGTATGAGAGATCATAACGTTTCCAAATCGTCCTTTGGGGATTCGTCCTTCGGGGACACATGGTATCCTGATCCTTTCTCGTTTTAGTTAGAGTGCTAACATTATTATAACACAGTTGGCATACAAGCTAAACAGCTGGCTAGAATGAATTGGAATCTCTATATGGAATATGTAAAAAATCCAGCTTTAAGAACCTCCTGCGCGTAAAAATATTGTTCACATATTCGCTGAATCCGATGTGATCTTAATCACAAGAGCCCCTCCATCGCCTGTCTATACTTAAAGGGAACACCAACTCGACTAAGTATCATATGAATCAAGGGGGAGTCTGCATGTTAAGCCAACGTACGATCGAGGTCGTTAAATCGACCGTGCCGGTTCTGGAAACCCACGGCACGGCAATCACAAGCGCATTTTACCAAAAGTTGTTTCATCATCACCCGGAACTTCTTAACATATTCAACCATGCGAATCAAAGAGAAGGCAAACAGCCCTTTGCCCTGGCCAATGCCGTATACGCAGCCGCGGCCCATATCGACCGTCTTGAAGCCATCGTCCCGGTTGTTAAACAAATCGGACACAAGCACCGGGCATTAAACATTTTGCCGGAACACTATCCGATCGTCGGCGAAACGCTGCTCGGCGCCATGAAGGATGTGCTTGGCGATGCCGCAACGCCCGAAATTATCGAGGCTTGGGCCGAAGCTTATGGCGTCATTGCTGATGTCTTTATCGGGATCGAGGCGGATATGTACCAGCAAGCCGCAAACAAAGCCGGCGGCTGGAGCGGATACCGTAATTTCGTCATTGACCGGAAGGTGGAGGAAAGCTCCGTCATTACTTCCTTTTATCTGGTACCGCAGGACGGCGGGGAAATTTCCGATTATCTGCCCGGCCAATACATCACGCTTCGGGTAAAACCTGAGGGCGAAGCCTATTATCATAATCGTCATTACAGCCTCTCGTCCGCACCCGGACATCCTTACTACAGAATTACGGTGAAACGAGAAGACGAGCTGGATGGAAAGCCTGCCGGCATCGTCTCCAACTGGCTGCACCGTCATGCAGAGGTTGGAACCGTTCTAGAGGTCACGGCTCCGGCCGGAACCTTTACGCTGGATACGGAAATCGATCTTCCGCTTGTCTTGATCAGTGGCGGCGTCGGTTTGACCCCGATGGTAGCCATGCTCGAAACCGTGCTGCTGGAACAGCCGGAACGGAAAGTAAGCTTTATCCATGCGGCCAAATGCGGCAGTCAGCATGCAATGAAGCTGCATATCGATGAGCTCGCCTCGAAGCATCCGCAGCTAAGCACGTACGTCATTTATGAACAGCCGGAAACGGAAGACACTTGCCACCACCAAACCGGCTACATCGATCTGGAGTTCCTTCGCAAAACGGTCGATCCGAAAGCCGACTTCTATTTCTGCGGGCCGGTTCCGTTCATGCGTGCCGTGAACGGCCATTTGAAAGCGATGGAGGTACCTGCTGACCGGATCCACTATGAATTCTTTGGTCCTGCCGGTACGCTGGAAAGTTAATATTAGGTTAACCGTATCTCAAAACCAAAAAAGATGCCCCTCTTCTGCAAAAGGGGCATCTTTTTTGGTTTGGCGCCTTCCGGCGGCATCGATCAGCCGCGAAGGGTGCATCGACTCATTGCTTTGTCCGGCGCATGCTCGTACAGGGTTTTATAAACCGATGTATAAAGCCGGTTCAGGCGTCGGCAAAGGGATATGGGCTAAACGTGCTTGCCGTGCTCCCGCAGCAGCCGGTTTACCGTTTCTCTCCTTACCCCGATCAGTTGTCCGATCTCTTCCTGAGTCAAATATTCGGTCAAATGTATCCCTTGGGAATACTCATCCAGCCATTGAATCAGCAGCTCCAGCCGCTCCGCCGGCCCGCCCACGGTTAAGTGATCCAGCCTCATCTGCATGAACCTCACCTTTTCCTGCAGCAATCTGGCAACCTCGAGCGGTTTTCGCGGATCCTCCTCCAGCTGTCGATACCAAGTTTCAGCCGATATTACCTCCACTTCGCTCTGAATCAGCGCGATCGCGGTTCCATGCGTTTCCTTCGGGCTGATCAGCGAGTGATGGGGTACCGTTTCGCCGGGATATAAAATATTGAAAAGCACCATATTGCCGTTGGCATGCAGACGGGTCACCTTAAACAATCCGCTCCGAATGTGATATAAATGATCCCCGCTATCCCCTTGCCGGAACAATATTTCGCCTTTATGCAGTATCATGGTTAATCTCCTCCAGAAAAAATGCAGTTATCAGGAGTGTAAACGATATGCCGCCATGAATCCACTGAGGTGATCACAAATGCCAGAAATTAATGGTTGCAGGCCGAATAAGGATGGCATACCATGTATATAATAGAACGTGCGTTCTTATATTTTTTTCATGTCCGGGGATGTGTCTCTTATGATGAAACCTTCCACTCCTCCTCCGCCTTCGGTCGAAGACGAAGCCCTGATCAAAGATTATCTGCTGCATGACCTGCTTCAATCTGTTCTCGAACGGGATATTGGAATCCTCAAGACCCTCAAGCTCAAAATGGCCGAAATCTATATTTTAAATCTGCAGCATATCCAAAAAGGGATTTCGGCACGCGCCTGGTCCATTCAACAGCAGATGAAGCGGCGCGGCATCCGGATTCAAAGCCAGGACCGTACCCCCGAGGAAGGGCTGCAGGTGCATTATCTGTGCCGCGGGTATGAAGGCAGCCTGCTCTGCGATCGGCCCTCTCTCAAGGAAGAGATAAAGGAGCGGCTCGTTTCGTATCTTGGCACGGATTTGGCGGCATACTAGCTCCAACTACGTACAAGACAGGAGCGCTCATGAAGAATATTATCCATATATATTCTGCCGATATCCGTAGAATCGTCCGCAATTGGGCTGCAGCCGTTATCATCGGGGGTCTTGCCCTCCTTCCTTCTCTATATGCCTGGTTTAACATCGAAGCTTCCTGGGATCCCTACGGCCAAACCTCAGGTGTATCCATTGCCGTTGCCAACCTGGATAAAGGCACCACCCTTCGCGACCAGCCCATTAACCTGGGCAAAGAAATCGTGGAGTCCCTGCATCACAATGAGAAGCTGGGGTGGCGGTTTACGGAGGACAGCGAGAATGCGATACAGGGGGTGCGGCGCGGCACCGATTATGCCGCTATCGTCATTCCGGAGAACTTCTCCGCCCGGATCGGCACCGTACTGACCAATGAGCCCGTCAAGGCACAGATCCTCTATTACACGAACGAAAAAATCAACGCCATTTCGCCCAAGGTGACGGCCCAGGGGGCATCTGCCGTCGTGGAGGAAGTCAGCAAAAATTTCATCAAAACCGCCAACGGCACCATCTTCGAGATTTTCAACACGCTCGGGATCGAGATCGAGAACCAGCTCCCTGCGATCAACAAAGTACGAAGCTTGCTGTTCCGGCTCGAAAAAAGCTTTCCCGAGCTCAACGAGGCGGTGAGCACGGCCCAGCAGGATATCAAGCTGGCCAACCGGTTGGTTCAGCAGGCCGATGCCGCTCTGCCCCGCCTTGAAGGGATTGCCACGGACGGCAAGGAAATGGCCGGTGCGCTGGCGGAGTTCGCGAATCAGGCCGCAGGGGCCTCGAAATCGCTGGAGCCTGCGCTGCGACAGGACTTGGAGGTGCTGGGTGCAGCCACCGGAGCGCTTTCGCAAGTGCTGGACGCGCTAGGGCAAAAAGGCATCGACCCGAAAGAGCTGGCCAGCCGCCTGACCGCTGCGAAGGAGCGCGCTCAGACTGCAGCGCAAGCCGCGGCCAGGCTGGGGCAATTGTTCAAGCGGCTGGGCTCGATCTCCCCGGCGGCGGCTTCCGCGGCGGCCAAACTCGAGGACATTGCGGCACGATGGACCTCGGCTCAAGCCGCGCTCCAAACCATTGCCCAAGCCGTGGAACGGGGGGAGGAAGCACCTGCGGATTCCATCGATAAGCTGAAGAAGCTGACCGATGACATTACGGGGCTGACCGACGCGCTGCTAAGCCGGTACGACAGCGAAATCGGCCCGGCGATAAGCAAGGCCTTCACCAAGGGCTCCGATACGGCCAAGCGCGTTCAGCAGGAATTGACCCAGGCGCTTGCCAGCGTCCCCGACATCCAGCGTTTGCTTCAAGATGCACGGAAAGGGCTCAAAGTGGGAGGCCAAGAAGTACAGCTCGCCCAAAATCGTCTGCCGGAGGCGGAGCTTCGGATTACGCAGCTGGCCAACCGGCTGCGCGAGATGGAAGCGGAAGGGGATATTCAAGAGATCATCGATCTTCTCCAAAACAATTTCGAGCTCGAGAGCCAGTTTTTTGCCGAGCCGGTTACGCTGGAAGAGAATCGCCTGTACCCCATCCCGAACTACGGCTCCGCGATGTCGCCCTTCTTCACGACCTTGTCCTTGTGGGTTGGCGCCCTGCTGCTCGTTTCCCTGCTCTCCGTTGACGTACATGATGAGGAGAGAAGCTTCCGCAGCATCGAGGTTTACTTCGGACGCTATCTCACCTTTCTGACCATTGCCCTGTTCCAGGCGCTGTTCGTTACCCTAGGCGATATTTATTTGCTGGGAACCTACGTGGTGAACCCCGGCTGGTTCATTCTGTTTGCGCTGCTGATCAGCTGCGTTTTCATGCTGATCGTCTATACGCTGGTGTCCGTGTTCGGCAATGTCGGAAAAGCGATGGCGATCGTTCTGCTCGTGCTGCAGCTGGCGGGCGCTGGCGGGACCTTTCCGATCCAGATGACGCCGCCGTTCTTCCAGGCATTGCATCCGTATTTGCCGTTCACCTATGCCATCAGCATGATGCGGGAAGCCGTCGGCGGCATCCTGTGGGATATCGTCATCCGCGATATGCTGCTCATGCTGGTCTTCGCGGCGATCGCGCTTGTGATCGGGATCGTGCTCAAGAAGCCGATCAACCGGGCCAGCAGCGGGCTGATCCGCAAAGCGAAAGCTTCGAAGCTCATCCATTGACTCCCCTTTCGATGGGGACGGACAGAATGACGAGCGGACTCCCCCCGAATGTGCCCATGCGCGAAAGGACACCCCGAGCGGCTTCTTATTGAAGCCGCGGGGTGTCCTTTTGGGTGGTTATGCGAAATCATTCATGATGGGATTGCTGTCGAAATTCGCTCAACTTCTGCAGCGTATTGGCATCCATTTCGCCGAGCCGCCAGATCGCAATCTTCAAAATGCCCGCCTCCCCCGCCGCATCCATCCATCCGGCAAGGGTCGTTCCGTCCGCATACCATACGGTATGCCCGATGCCTTGGTCGTCCGTGTACTCGAAGTATAGGGCCCCGCTGTCCGGATCCCGCTTCGGTTCGTCCGGGCTGGCACGCGCCAGCTCTACCGCACGCTTCTCCGTTAAAGAAACCGCCTTGCCATTCTCCGCCCAGTCAAACCCGCCAACCGACAGCGCGATGGCATGGTCTCCCGGCAGCTGCCGCAGTTTGCCCCCCAGCTCCTTGATCATGGCATAATCCGCCTTCGGTCCGGGTCCGCTATGCCCCCCGTACAGGTTGTATGCCATCAGGACATAATCCGGCCCCTCCGGCAGCTTAAGCGATGACAGGGATACGCCAGGCTCCAGCACGATTCGAAGCGAGAGGCCTTCCGCCAGGAGACGATCATACAGCTCCTCGTACAGCGCGGAGAGGTTGGCCCCATCCTCCTTGCGGACCTTCTCGTAATCCAATTCCACGCCGTCAAAGCCGTGCTGGGATGCCATGTCCAGAATCTGCCTGATATGTTGGCTGCGGCTTTCGGGAGTAGCGACGAGCCGGGATATCAGCTCCGGATCCTTCTGTTTGGCCGTTCCATCGGGATGGAAACGATCGTTGACGATCGTCAGGACGCCGCGAGCCGGCCCCCCTTCCTTGGACGCCTCCAGGAACGCAGGCAGCGCCTCCCGAAAATCCGACGTCAAGTAAAGCTCGTCTTTATGATTGAAATAGGCTGCAAACAGCTTGATTTCTTCAAGCCCATCACCGAGCTGCTTCCAATCTGTCATGCCCGTCTCCCACTGCCAATCCGTAATCCAGGCAGACAGCTTGACTTGCGCCTGCAGCGGCTGGGGCAGCATCGATGGCTCCTTCTTTTGATCCTCCAACCACCAGAAGGAGACGGCAGCGCACAATACGGCAAACCCCGCAGCTGCCGCCCATTTCTTCCTGCGATTCTTCATTCGTTGTTCACGTCCTACGCCCAATTTTTAGAAAGTCTCGACAGCCCAGTCGACCGCGCGATTCATGCTTCGCTGCACGCCGGTCAGGACACCGGCAAGTCCGGACGGCTTGTTCGTAAACAGCAGCTTACGTTCGGCACCCGGTTGCTCCGACACAATCGTGACATCTTCAAAGACGGCGTCGTAAATATCATCCTTTTCGTTCTGCTCATGATACTCCGATTCAAGCGCCACGCCTCCTGCGCCAATCGATGCATCCACAGGCTGCCGGTCCAAAAGCACCTGCCGATCAACGCTCACGGACAGGGCATCGCCTTTCACCGAAATCTCCAGCCACCGATTTCCGAGTATGTTGACAGGGTACTCATTCTCATCATCCCGGTCTCCGGACAGCGTCTGCTCCTTTGTATAGACCGAAGCCTTATCGAATTGCAGATCCTCTTCGCCCCATGCCACCTTCGGCAAGGCAAACGTGAACAGCTCCTCGGGAGCTTGGCCCGCTATCTTCTGTTCCACCACCACGTAGTTGTTCTCCAGCAGAAGCCTGAGATACGAACCCTTCGTTCGGTCGTAACGGACATAAACCGACTGCCGTCCTACCACATTGCCGAGCGCTTTGGCCGAGACGGTGACGTCTTGCTCCCCGCTGCCCTTCAAATACACGGTTCCTGCCTGGGACGGGGGCGATGTGACCACCATCCGGTTATCCGTAAATTCTGCCGCTCCGCCAAGCAGCTCCCACTTGTCAGCCTGCTCCGTGTCGCCCCGTACAAACTGCATAGGCTGCCCTTGGTCCTTATGCAGCTTCATTAACAGGTGATTGGTAGACCAATACGGCGCGGGCTTGACCCGGGTCAGATTATACAGATCGCTATCCTTCGAATTGAAGGCAACGCCTTCCCGGTTGAAATTCATCCCGAACAGCTTCTGAATCTGATCCGAATTGGCATTCGCCACAAGCTGATTCATTCCTCCGCCGAGCGCATTGGCATGCATGATCATATACGTGAGCGGAACGTAACCGAGCGATTCCGTGTAAACCTTGTCCATTGCCGCATAGTCGGCCCGGATCCGCTCTTCCATCTCGGCGCGGTTCTCGAGCGGAATCATGTTCTCGTCGCGGATGAAATCCATCAAATAGTGGTTGTAATATTCCACGTTGGATTTGACCGTCAGCTCGCGCTCGTCTTTAACGCCGACATAACGGCCCTCATCATCGAAAATATTGATATAGGTCAGCCGGTTGCCGTTAGTCCCAAGCTCCCAATACCCGGTGCGGGTCATCTTCAGCATGTCCTTCGGCTGCAGAAATTTCCGTTCGCTGTTGCCCATTTTGTTGGCATAGGACAAAAAGGTAGCCTTATAATTATATTTTTCAAGCAGCGGCTGCGCAAACAGCGCGGAATCATTCCGCCCGTCTTCAAAGGACAGGTACAGCGCCTTGTCGGGCAGCTTCTTGCCATGGCTGTAATAATCGATGATATCCTGCTGCGAAATCGTCGTATAGCCCTGTTCGTATAAGGCCTTCAGCTGGGCATCCAGCTGGGCCTTGGATACGTGCTTGGACGTCCCGGTGCGGCCGACCCCGAAATAGGACAGGGCAATAAAGCCCTGATCCTGACGCCAGGCGGATCTGTCCGGCTCCTTATATGTTCGAAAATCGAAAATCGCATTGGCCAACAGGACGGCTGCAACGGCCAATACAATGACCTGTGCCGTTACTTTGATGATTTTCCTGCGATTTTTTCGCCGAACATTGAGGGCTGTTTTTTGTTTTTTAGCCATATGTCATCCTCACTTCAATCCTCACTTCAATCCTCACTTCAACCGTTTTGACACGATTAGAACGGTAATCCGAATTTTTTGCCTTTGCGCTTGCGGGCTTCCTTCTTCTCCCTGGCTTCGATATCCTGCGGCGTTTCCCGGGTACCCCACGTCGATTTCCAGAAGGTAAACCAAGCCACCGGCATCTGCCATAACAGGACGAATTCATAGAAGAGACAGAATACGAAGCCGAACACCCAAAGTCTGCTCTTCCGGAACAGCAGGTGGGCCAGGCTCATCAGCAGCGCCATCAGCAGCAATCCCATCAGGAAGGTCCCCGGGAAAATGCCGTGAACGATCGGCACGTACATGAGGTTGTAGGCAACCACGACAGGCGCGGCAATCGGCACGATCAGGCCTATGTAAAAAAACAACGCCATAAACGGCTCTTTGCGCCATATGAAACTTCCGGCCCGCAGCGATTCGCGCAGCCAGGAGCGCTTCCACCGCATCTGCTGCTTCAGAAACACCTTCATCTGCGAAGGCACGATCGTCGAGCAAATGGCAGAATCCTGGTAAGCGGTCCGGTGCGTTTTCAAAATAAAGTTCGTCATGCTCCGGTCGTCTCCGAAGGTGGCGGGCCTGCCCAGAAACTTCTGGTTCAGCCAAGCGTCCGCATGCTGCACGATCAGCTCTTTCCGATAGCAGGATAACGGACCCGACAGGCAGGTCACGCTGTCAAACCAGGACTCTGCCGCTTTCATGATCCGAAAGGCGATATAATAACGGACGGTCTGCAGCTTCGTCATGTTATTGGTATATTTGTTCTCGACGTCCGTCCGTCCGGCAACGCCGCCCATCTTAGGATCCTGAAAGGGCTGGACGAGGTGGCGAATCGCCGTCGGATCCAAGAAGCTGTCCGAATCCACGAAGACCACCAGGTCATGCTTGGCCATCTCGACGCCTGTGACCAGAGCGGCCCGTTTGCCCGCATTCTCGGGCAGCACCATATAGGACAAGCGCTCCCGGGTAGCGTAACGCTCCGCCTCGGAATGAATCAACTCGATCATGTCTTGGATCTGCTGTACCGACTGGTCCGTCGATCGGTCATCCACCACAATGACCTCCAGCTTGTCTACGGGATAGTCCTGATTCATGCAGCTAAGTATCGTGCGTTTGATCCATTCCGCTTCATTGAAGCAGGGGATGATAATGGAAACTCCCGGCGTATAATCCGGATTGATCGGCACATCGCGGTACAACGCTCCGAACAGGTAGCGCGTCAGCAGAAACAGGGCCGCGATCAGGCTGTATAAATACAGCACCATGTTGTATTTGAAATAAATGATGCTCTCCGCCCGCATCAGCATGATGAAGAGCACCGCCATGAACAGCAATGCGCTGGCGGAATATACGGAATACCCCCACCGTTTGGCTGAAAATAATCCGTGAGCGGTTTCTCGAACTCCAAGGCAAGCAGATGCTCTTCGCCGGCTTCCGTCGAATTCGAGGCCCTGCGGACAACGGCTGCATCGATTCTGACGGCCGATTCGAAGCCCTCGGGCATAGCCCCCGGCGGGATGCGGAATCGCGCCTTCACTTTGTCGCCGACTTCGAGGCTTGAAGAGGCATCCGGCAGCCTGAGCAGAAGGCCCGTGGCCGAAATATCGGTAGCCACGCCCTTAATCCCGGCTTTTTTCTTTTTCCCGTTCGGGACAAGCAAAACTTCAAAATCCGCCTCGTAACGCAGGCTGAGCATCCGCAGCTTGTTGACGTAGTCAGAGCTGGACAAATCCTCCCCGGGCTTCTGCGCCCGGTTGCCTCTTCGGTCCGCATTCATCCGGATCTGCTCCGGATCGGGCACATAGGAAAGAGTCCGCCTGTCCGTGCGCGGAAGCGTTAGCACTTCCTTGGTGCTCTTCGGTTGCTTTCTTTTTATAATCCTCATTGCCTTCTCCCATCGTTATCTTACAAACTCCAATAATGAAAGCCATGGGCTTCGCATTCGGTTTTTGGATAAGCTCCCTTCACGTCGATCAGAAGCTTCGCCTGTTCCGAGCTGAACATCTCCTTGAATGCCGCAATCCCGAGCTGCTTGAACTCCCGGTGAGCGACCGCCACAACCGCAATCTGGATTCCGCTCAGCTCGCTCATGTCCGACAGCTCGATGCCGTATTCCTCATAAGCCTGCTTCGGGTCTACGTGCGGGTCCGCCACCATCGGCCGGATTCCGTAATCCTGCAGCTCCCGAATAATATCGATGACCTTGGAATTGCGGATATCCCGGCAGTCCTCCTTGAACGAAAGGCCCATGACGGCCACCTTCGCCTTCATCAGATCTATCCCTTGGCGAATCGCAAGTTTAATGACGTGCTGGGCGACGTATTTTCCCATTCCGTCATTGATATGCCGTCCTGCCAAAATAATCTTGGAATGATACCCCGTATCCTCGGCCTTATACGTCAGATAATACGGGTCGATTCCGATGCAATGCCCGCCGACGAGGCCAGGGCGGAACGGGAGGAAATTCCATTTCGTTTCCGCTGCGCGCAGCACGGCATTCGTATCGATGTCCATCTGGTTGAACAGCATCGAAAGCTCGTTCATAAAGGCAATGTTGATGTCGCGCTGCGCATTCTCGATGACCTTTGCCGCTTCCGCCACCCGGATGGTTTCCGCCCGGTGAACGCCTGCCTCGATAATCAGCTCATACAGTCTGGCAACCGTCTCCAGCGCCTCCGGATCATTGCCGGACACGATTTTCACGATGGACTCCAGCCGGTGGACCTGGTCTCCGGGGTTAATCCGTTCCGGGGAATACCCCACCTTGAAATCCTCGCCCAGCCGCAGGCCCGACTCCTCTTCGAGAATCGGAATGCAGACTTCCTCCGTAACGCCCGGATAGACCGTTGACTCATAGACAACCACCGCTCCCCGCTTCAAGGCGCGGCCGACCAAAAGGCTGGCATTCCGCACGAATTTCAGGTCCGGCACATTGCCGCTTTTTACGGGTGTCGGAACGGCCACGATAAAGCAGCGAGCCTCCTTCAGCTTGTCCGGATCCGAGGTGAAATCGGCCGCACTGCCCGCAAGCAGGGCATCTCCGATCTCACCGGTAGCATCGAATCCGCTGCGATACTGAGACACCTTCGCCTCGCTCAGATCAAAGCCGATGACATCCAGCCTTTTCGAGAACGCGACCGCCAGCGGCAGTCCGACATAACCCAGTCCGACGACCGCCAATTTATCCACGCGGTCCAGCATGTTTTCATATAATTCCATTTTACTCCATCTCCATTGCGGCCTGGTCCTGCAACTGCATCATGTCCGCCATTTTTACAAACGTGTACCCTTTATCCTTGAGGCCTTCCAGCACGCGCGGCAGCGCCTCAATGGTATGAATGTCATCCAGCATATGCAGCAAGATGACGCTTCCCGGCTGCGTCTTGGTCATAACCCCGTTCACAATATCGTCTGCACTATTGGAAATATCCCAATCCAGCGTCGTCACGTCGTACATGGCAATCACCGGGTAACCGACTGCCGCCAACGCTTTGGCCCGTTTATCGTCGACCACGCCGGTCGGCGGACGAAACAGCATGACAGGCTGCTGCTGGATGGCTTCGGTAATGACCTGATGCGCCTTGACGACATCCTGCTGAAGCTCTTCGGGCGTCAGCGATGTAACGACGGGATGGCTGTAGGAATGGTTGGCCACGTCATGCCCGCCTTCCACCATCGCCCGCGCCAAATTCGGATTGCTTTCCACGCCTTTGGCCCTCAGGAAGAAGGTCGCTTTGACATCATGCTCGGCCAAAATATCGAGTATGCGGGTCACCGTTTTATCGCTTCCGAAATCGTCAAACGTCAGGGCGACTTCTTTTTTGTCGGTATCGACTTGATAAACCAGCTCATACTTCGCCCGTTGATAATCCGGATTGATGCGGGCAGCGTCATATCCCGGAATTTGCTCGAGCGGCTTACGCTCGCCCCCGTTCTGCACCAGCTCATCCAGCGTAACCAGCCGATATCCGATATCGTCCACGGCCTTGGCAATGTATTTTATAGAAGAGACCACTTCCGGATTGACGTCGGTGTTCATGGAGATGATGCCGCCTCTGGAGACGAACCTCGCCACGTATTCTCCGATGGCTTCGGCACTCTGCATATCGCGGTCCTTCGGATTGATGTTATAGCTGACAACCGCCTTCATTCCAAGATGCGCTGCCGCCAGCGGCACATCTTCCGGGTAATCGCCCGAACGCGTCCGGACATAGCGGGGCTGGGCGCCGGTCTCCCGTTCAATAACGTCGTTTGCCAGCTTGATCTCCTTATAGATCTGATCGTAATCCAGCTTGTTCATATCCAGCTGATTGAGCGTATTGTTCTCGATTTCATGGCCTCCGGCCAAGATTGCCCCCGCAATGTCCGGCTCCTCCGCCACTCGGATGCCCGGAAGAAAGAAGGTCGCCTTGATTCCGTACGTTCGAGTTCATCGATCAGTGCCGTCATGGTGGCTTTATCCCCCATGCCGTTAAAGGTAAGCGCCAATTCCTTCCTGGCCGTATACACGTACGGAATTTCCCTGCTCTTCTCCCCCGTATACCGCTCCACCTTTTGAGCAGGCGCTATTGGACCTCCCGCTTCATCGCTGGAGGCTGCCTTACCGCCAAAAAAACCGCAGCCGCCCAAAAACGCCAGGATCGCCAGCAAAGCGGTCATTCGGGAAAGCATGCAAAACACTCGGTTACTACTAGAAACTCTCTTCATTTGAATACTCCTTTAACATTTCAAACAGGGCTTATTGTGGAGCCCCTCCTGAACAAACCATTAGAATTTAACACCAACCTGACGTAATTGCTATGCTTTTTTGAAAAAATTCATAAAATTCCACCTTTTTCAAAAATCAATAATTTAAGAGCTTAGGAATCGTCTTCCACCTTATGTCAATGTTTGCCTTTTGATTCAAAGCATGTTCCTCTGCCTGCCGCTCAATGATTCCCATTATAGAATTCGGTTCTCTACAATTTCTAGACAATACCGCGCAGACCCGATTTCTCTTCCCTTCCTTGGACAAAAAAATACCCCCGAAAGTCTCTTGGAGACCTTCGGAGGTACGTTGAATGAGTGAATGATATGAAGTTGTTTCCTTGTAACACGGAGCAGAGGCGGCAGGCCATCATGGCAATATCACCGCTCTTCCCCGCCCATCGCGGTTCGTTTGTGGACCCAGGCCTGATAGTGATGGACGGCCAATCCCGCGAAGGAGGAATGGTCGCTGCCAAGCTTGGCGGCACGCAGGGCTTCGTCCTCCATCTCCTGCTCGCTCTTGGAATAAAAGGTCAAATGCTCGCCTTCGTCCGTATCCCCGAGCTCCATGCCGATCCACACGGATTTGCCAAGTTCGTCGGCCTGCTCCAGCTCCTCCTTGGACAATTCATACATCTGCTCCCCGCTGTCGCGGTATGCCATAACGGCAATCGCATCCGTATTTTGGATCATCCAGCGGCTGAACGAATCGGTATCCGCTCGGCTCGGTCCAGGTATCGAATCAAGCCAGAACGGAACCGCGGCACTGAACGGGAGACCCTGACGCTTGGCCTCCTGGACCCAGACTTCCGTGTTGGCGCTCCATTCTTCCACTACCCGTTCCTGTTCGCGATCCCACCTGCGAAGCACGTAAGGCTCCACATCGAACTGCACGCCCTCGAATTTCTCCTCGGGGGCGGAAGCCTGGTTGTACTCTTCCAGCCAGGCCAGCAGGTCCATCCCTTTTTGCCGGCCTTCCTCATAAGCCCAGTCGGGGTGGCCGTTCAAAGCATGGACGCTGATGCCCTGCCGATGTGCCGCAGCCACGAAATGGCGGTACTCCTCGTCCGTAACCTCTTGTTGAATTTGCAAAAAGATCGTTGTAATGCCTTCCCTGCCGCTAAAGGCTACAATCTCCTCCGTTTCACTTCGGATCAGACTTGCATCCCACAGCCAGGTAGCCTTGTTTTGATTCACCTTGCCTGACGGAAGAAGAAAAAGGATCAGCAGCAAAAGACAGATGCCGGCAGCCAAGATGATCCACTTCGCTTTTGCATCGATATGCCTCAGTCTTCTCGTCCATTTCATCAGATCAAGACAGCCTCGCCCGGCTCAGGCACATGCTGAACGGAATGACCGATCTTGTAAATATGAGGCTCGGCATACGCTTTAAATGCATTCCGCGTGTCCAAGATCGGCACGCCGGCCGAAGCGATCGAATGATAATCCAGATTGCTGTGGTTCGTAATGAGGACGATGCAATCGTACCGGCTGAATTTCGCGAGATCATACTCCACGCTGCGAATCGTTTCGCCTTGCTTATCCACGAAACTGTTGGCATACGGATCGTAGTAATCCACATAAGCGCCGTTCTCCTTGAACTGTTCGTAAACTTCGAGGCCCGGGGATTCGCGCAAATCGCTGATGTCCGGTTTGTAGGCCATGCCTAACAACAGGATATTGGAGCGTTTGATCGATTTGGCATATTCATTCAGAATCGTCGCCGTTTTGTTGATCACGTAGTAAGGCATGTTGTCATTGGTGGATTGTGCCAGCTCAATGAATTTGCTGTAAAAGCGGAAGCCCTTGGCCTTCCACGATAAGTACATGGGGTCCAGCGGGATGCAGTGGCCGCCGATGCCTGGCCCCGGATAGAACGGCATGAAACCGAACGGCTTGGTGGCCGCCGCATTGATCACTTCCCATACATCGATGCCCATACGGTCGCACATCATCGCCATCTCGTTGACGAAGGCGATATTCACGCTGCGGAACGTATTTTCCAGCAGCTTCGACATTTCCGCAACTTTCGGATTGCTGACAGGTACAACCGTCTCCACGTACTGTTTGTACAGCGCTTCGCCCAGCTTCAGGCAGGCATCCGTCGTTCCGCCGATCACCTTCGGCGTGTTCCGCGTATTAAAGCGGCTGTTGGACGGATCGACGCGCTCCGGCGAGAAGCACAGATAGAAGTTCTGGCCGACCTTGTAACCGAGCTTCTCGATCGGTTGTTGAATCAGTTCCTCCGTGGTTCCCGGATACGTCGTGCTCTCCAGCGTAATTAACAGATTAGGCTTCATGAAGCGTTTGAGCTGATCGACTACCATTGTAATGTAGGAAGTATCCGGGTCCTGATTCTCGCTGAGCGGCGTCGGCACGCAGATGCTGACCGCGTCAATGACGGCGATCATGCTGTAATCCGTTGTCGGCTTAAAGCGTCCGGTCTCCATGCATGCCGCAAGCTCTTCGGACGAGATGTCCGTAATGTAGGACTCGCCGCGGTAAATGCGGTCGATTTTGTCGGAATCCAGATCGATGCCGATGACCGTAAATCCTTGTTTCACCATTTCCACAGCCAGCGGCAAACCTACATAACCTAGTCCCACAACACCCAGTACAGCTTTCTTATTTTCAATGGCACTCAATAAAGTTTCATATTCCTCATTCACAAGTATTCAACCTCCATCGGATGTATAGTCTATTCGTCTATTTCTTTTGTTCGTCGGCCAAAAGACAGACTTGTTTGTTGAACTCTTTCCTTGCGATTAAAGAACCTCTTCAGCTCAACTAATCACGTATCAATCCTGAATCTCATCTAACTAAAAGCTTTAATAACCATGTGTTTAATGAAGGCAGCGTCGGATGCGGGCATCCAGCTCCACCGGCGAGAACGGTTTGGTTACGTAGTCATCGACCCCGTTTTGGAAACATTGGCTGATGGTTTGCTCTACCCGCTTCTCGGTTAACACGACAATTTTCGGCGGCTCCTTCACGTCCAGCTGCTGGATATGATGAATGAACGGCAGGCCGTCGATGCCATGCAGGTTCAGCTCGGTCAGGACAAGATCCGGCTCCCATTTCGGGATGAGCTCCAGTGCCTCCAAACCATCCACCGCTTCCAGCGTTTCGTAACCCTGCATGGCCAAGCGAATCTGTAAAAATTCCCTCACCGTGGCATCTTGGTCCACAATGAGAATGCGGTTTTGGCCGCTGTCCGCTTCCTCCTGCGTAAATATATGAATATCCGAAGAGGTGCTGAGCCTGGCGGTTTCCGCCATCTGCTTCAACGTCTGCCGAGGCGGCGCTTCCGTAAGCGCTGCAAGCGTAATACGCGGGTCCGCTTGCTCGAAACGGCCCTGCAGATGCTGCTTCAGGAGCAGTGCCTGATAATGGGCGGCATCCAGCGTGTAGCCAGGCAGGGTAACAGCCGATACGCCGGTATTGGCGTCGTGCAGAACCTCGCCGTTTACGCCGGTCAGCTGGTCCATAAAGCTCTGAACCTCCGCCAGCTCAGCCTCCGTCCCGGACGGATTGCCAGCACAGTACAGAAACAGCAATGCTGTTCCATTGGGATGTTCTCTCACTTCCTCCTCCACGCGGCCGTAAAAATCAACGGCCTGCACGCGTTGCAATGTTGCCGATTGAGACATAACAGTAAGTCCCACCTCTCTTTATATTTTGATGCTGCATTTGAACCGGGCCTTGAAGTCAAGCCGCCTCGTTCTTATCTTTCCAGCTCTGCCGGGTCATGGTGCCCCATGAATTGTTGTTTTGCAAATATTGAATATGTCCCTGTACTCTCCACAGCACGCCAAGCTGATGGTAACCCACAAACTTGAGCGCCGAGAAGAGGAGCATTTTCACCAGGTCGGACAATTTGGTATACCGGCGGAAGGCCATCTCCTCCAGGATGAGGGCTCCCACACTGAGCAGGTACCCGCTTAAAAAATTGACGAGCCCGAACACGACCAGCACATGCCAATTTGTCATATCCAGCAAAACATATCCAAGCAGAGCCAGAAGGCCCGTAATTCTGAAGTAAGGGTTTAGCGCTTCGAAAATAACGTTGTAGGGCATTGTCAACAAGCCCATGACTTTATATTTCGGATTGAACACCATATCCCGGTTCTCGATCATGTTCTTCAAGTTTCCGCGTCCCCAGCGCTTGCGCTGATTGGACAAAATGTTGTAGCTGTCCGGCGCCTGCGTCCAGCACACCGCTTCCGGACAAAAGGAAACGCGGTATTTGATTTTATTTTCCAGCATATAGCGGTGCAGCTTGATAATGATGTTCATATCTTCGCCGGGGTAACCGCCGCGATAGCCGCCAACCGCAATGACATAGTCTTTCCGGAACAAACCGAAGGCCCCGGAGACGATGATGAGCCCGTTGAAATGGCTCCACCCGATTCGGCCCCCCAGAAAAGCTTTCAAATATTCGATCGATTGAAACATCGGCCACATCCGGCGCGGCAAGGATACGTCCTTAACCTCACCGTTCTCGATCACGCAGCCATTGGCAATCCGGACGTCGCCGCCGATCGCCACCGTCTCCTCGGGATTCTCCATGTACATCCGGGCCATCCGGATCAGCGCATCCTTCTCCAGCAATGAATCCGCATCGATGGAAGAAATCAGCGGATAACGGGACAGGTTGATGCCCGCGTTCAAGGAATCCGCCTTACCGCCGTTCTCCTTGTCGATGAGGTATAGCTGCGGGTACTGCGGATTATAATAAATGCCCCGCACCTTGTTCGTGCTGATGTTGCCTCGGATCTCCGGATTGGGCAGCAGTGTCAAACCATACTCCTCAATCAGCACCTTCAGCGTTTCGTCGGAGGATCCGTCATTGATGACGATGACCTCGTAGGTTGGATAGTTCAGCGTCATGAGGCAGCGGACATTCTCCGCGATCGTCAGCTCTTCGTTATAGGCCGGGACCAGCAAGGATACCGATGGTACCAGTTCCGATCCCGAAAGCGTATTGTATTTCGAATACGTCGCGCGTCTGAAAATATCCTTAATATTTCTGAAAGAAAACATCAGAATTACAAAATAAAGCGCGCTAACGATCATGACGTAATAAATCGCCACCATCCCGTAAGTGAGCAGGATATCTCTAAGCAGTGTAATCTCCTCCTACTCCTGCAACCGTGCCGATCCGTTTGTTCGTTTGAACGCCGAAATAACGATCGTACACCAGTTTTCTTTTATTAAATGCCACCATTTGCTCCACTTGCTCGTATTCGCCTTCGTTGGACATGATCCGTTCGATCCGGTACAGGGCCGTTTCCCTGGCTGGACCTTCTCCTGTAAGCGCGGCTTGGCACAAGGTCTCGAAGCCTTGTTCTCCCAACATGGCAAGACTCTCCGCGCTGTTGTTCCGCACATGCCAATTCTCGTCCTTCAGGGCTGAAGCCAGGAGCGGAATGCTGCCTGCGGCATGAAGCCGTCCGAGCGCTTTCGCCGCTGCCGCCCGCACTTCCCACTCATGATCATTCATGAGTGCCACAATAGTGTCATCCTTCAGGGCCGGGTTCGAGCCAAGATACAGCTTGACGGCCTCGGCACGCACGTCCTTCTCCTCGGATCCGACCAATCGGTCGAGTGCCGGCACGACTGCCGGAATGGCCTGTCCCCACATGGCAACAAGCGAAACCTTGACCAGCCCGGGATCGGGATCGTCCAGAAGCTTGCGCATGAGGCTGGCCGAATCCAGCCGGGTCTCCAGCAAAATATCGGCAGCCATATGGTGAATGGCTTTATCGTAAGACAGCAGCTTGGACAACATTTCCCGAATCTGCTGGGACGAAACCGCGCTTTTGGCAATTGCCCGCGCAATGATGATGGTCATCGGACCGTATTTCGTCCGGTTCATCAGCTGCTGGAGCTGGGGAACGGCCTCTTCCGCCCGCATCCCGCCGAGGCGGTAGACCGCTTCAATGCGGCGGTCTTTCCTCATGCTGGATAATGCCCGAATTTCCTGTTCCACAAACCCGGCGTCCCGGCACAAACGCAGGAGCTTCTCTCTGGCGTCGCCTTTGAATTGCTCGATCCACTCCATAAACTTGGCTTGAATGACCCGGCGTTCGGCCGACGTCAATTTGCCTGGCGGCAGCTCCAGCGTAGTATCATCATGCAGATGACTCTGCACATACACAAAGTAATCATGGTTTTTTTCCGTAAATCGTTCCGTTTCTCTTTGTATGGCATTATGCTTGATCTTCATTTGGAACAACAGGATAATGCCGGCTGCAATCAGGCCGAGGCATACATAGACAAAGACGTATGCCATTTCTAAATTTGAAAACATCTCCGATGGCTCCTCCTTTTATTTAGCATCTGGCTGCCGCCCCGTTTCAGGGAGACGCGTGAATATTTCCTGCATATCGTAATAGCTTTGCTTCAAGCGTTCGCTGTATTGGGTTGCTTCCCACAGCTCCCATGTATAAGGCTCGATGTCCTGCAGATTAATGGACTGCCCCGATCCTGAAGCTGGTTTGCTGGTGTTCTCGGATCTTTCCGTGATCCATGGAACCAGCCGGATACCGTCCGCCGTGGTCGTGCTGAACGTGCGCTTGTCTTGAAGCGGACCGTAGTCCAGCACCTGCAGCGAGCTCGGATCTCCGAATCCTAGAAGCATCCAGGGAATCCTCATCTCGACGAAGCGGTCTTGGTACTGCCATGCCGTAAGGGAGTTGAAATCCGGAGATTCCGGATCGCTGGTTCCCCGTTTCAGCGTCCCCACCGTCTCATCCACAAAGGGATGGGAGAATCGGGTGTCCGGCGGATTCATCAGCAGGCTGATGGCCAGCTTCCAGGAATGGAACGAGCCGCCCGGTACGACGGGATCGTCCTTCGTTCCCTTGACTTCCTCTCCCGGCAGCATCCAATAGCCTTCCTTGCCGTACAGCCGGCTGTGGAAATCGTAAGATGGCGCTATGGTTACCTGGGATTCGTCCTCTTGACCTACCTGAATCAACGTTTCCAAAGCCCCGCCGGTGAGCGTTCGTCCCGCCAGCTCTTTCTTCGGTATATCGCCGCCAGGGATGGTGTCCGCTCCGATGAAGAGTTTGGAACGTTTCGGATCAAATGCTTCGTCCAGCTCCATGCCGATATACAGATAAGCCTCGTCATGCGTCAACTTCATGTTCTTTACGCCCGGAGCCGTACCGGACCAGGTTTTGACTTCCCCTTCAGGAACCTGATCCCAGTCGGTCAAATCCCCGTCGATCGTAATTTGTTCCGCTTTACCCGGCTGCATCGCCAGAACGCCGAACATCTTTTCGTTGGTCAGCACATTCAACCAGAATGCCCGGCGGTCTGCCGGTATTTCAAAAGGCATCGTGTTCCATGTTTTCTTGAACCATTCGTCCTGCCACATGAACAAGATCGCTCCGGAATAGCCTTCGTCGTAAATATCCTGGGTCAGCGAGACATTTACTTCGCCTTGCTCCGCCTCGTCATGTCCTCCTTGATCCTTCCCTCCAGGACCGTGGTGGGAAATACCGATGGAGGAAGGCACGCCGTACTCGGTAACCATGATCGGCATATCCTCGAACTCTGCTTTCAATTTTCGCAAATAGGCTTTGTACGTGTTGTAGCCACCGTCCCCGTCGGGAAGGGTCTGCAATGTTTTGTCCGTCCGGAAAAAATCCGGATAGTACGGGTACACATGGTATGCCGCAAAATATCCCGCATCCCAGTTCACCGGTTCGACATGCCTTGCATCGACGGACACCAGGTCTTCTTCAAACAGCGGTTCCCCCGGATGCTCAAGCACATCCGTCGTGACCCAATTGGTAAATGTCATCGGATGCTGCCATCCGTACTTCTGCTCCTCGGCAGCCGTGTAGTCCAATAAAGATGCCAGCCAATTCTCGAAGGGACTTGCGTCCTTCGTCCCCGAGAAATAGGACCCCTTATACTGAGGGACACCCTTATGTACCTTGTTGGTGTTATCAACCATGGCTGGGTCCCATTCCGTACCCACATGCCAGGCCATGAGGTACTTGCCCGCATTGACCTTATACTTGCCGCTCGACTGCCCATGCTTGGGCTCAACGTTGATATCCCCGTAAACTGCAGCGACAGCCTTCGAGATCTCCGCTTTAAACGTTTGGACGATTTCTTCGTCATACGCATCCCGACGCTCGATTAGCTGCTCCTCCGGCGACCAGATGCCCTGCATGAAGTACAGGGGATCATCGCCTTTATCCCGGTTGTATTTCACCAGCGCGGAATAAAAGACCGGATTATGCACCGTGTAGACCCTAATGACGTTTGCTCCCATATCATCGATCTGTTTGAACCAGCGCAGATAATCTTCCTCGGTGGCCGGCAGCTCGCCGGGAAAATGCCCGGGTACGGTTGCGCCCAGGTTCACGCCCTTGGCAAAAACCTCTTTCCAAACCTCTTCATCCTCATATACCAGTAAGGAGGTTCCCTCTGTTTTGAATTTCATTTTCACGCCGTCCGCATCCGCATACGTTTTTAATGACGGCCGTAGATATCCTAAGATTACAGCGGCACCGCAGAGAAGCACTATAGTGCAAAATGCTGCGACCACCCACCATTTTCGCCTGCTCATCGTCTTCGTTGCTCACCTGCCCTTTCTTTGACATGCTTGTTGCTGCACCGACATATGACGACTGAGCCATACTCGTCATTCTATAGCCGATGCGCTCCCGATACCATATTCCTTCTTTACCAACTTTTCCGATCTCGATAGTAGTCAAAAAGAAGTAAAACAAACTTCTTCCATAATTTTCCCCCGATAAATCAAATCGCTGCTCCTTCCTGCCTGTTCATTGACAACTTCACAGCCTGATGTTAGTTGTGTGAAACCAATGTGCGTTTGCCCTGACAAGGCTGGAACCGAACGACTTCATCCCATCCGTGAGATACAGCGAGATTTACGAATATTTTCAGAAAATTTTCGCGAATCGTAATGTTAAACGCAAAAAAATTGCTAAAGTTCCGGTCATTTTTACATCATTATCCATAGTTATGACAAATTTGATACCAAAGTCGTATAAAAAAACGGCTGAGAACCGCATTCTGTAAAGGTTTGGCAATATTAACCTTTTATCCAAAATGAGAATAGAGTCCTGTACCGGGATTGTGTAATATTCTATAGATTTGATAACCAGGATCAAGTGGTAAGTATCGCCTATTTTTCGGGATTTCGGTTTGGATTTCCCCTCATTGCGTTATATAAATTAGTTTGGTTAATGTTCAAATCTGCGGTGCGACAACATAAATCAGACCCGGTCCATTGTCGGTCCGGGTCTGTTGTTGACGATATGAGATTGAAGAACTTGCCATGATTACCGTTTATTCATCAAAGAAAAAACTGCCTTCACCACCAAAAAGTCGGATATCTTCGTTCCTTTACCGCATTATTGACAAGTAGAGCCACCACCACGATCATGACCGATCCGACGAGCACAGGCGTGAACAGGAATGACCAGCCGCTGCCAGCCATAATAACGACCAAGGGGTCTGCGCCGGCCGGAGGATGGGTCGTCTTGGTCATTCCCATCAGGCTGATCGCGGCTCCCACCCCGATCGCCATGGCCCATATTCCGTCACCCAGGACCTCCAGCGTTACAAGTCCCGTAAGCGTGGAAACAAGATGCCCTCCGACCAGGTTTCTTGGTTGTGATAACGGCGCATCCCAGACTGCAAACGCCAGCACGCAGCTTGCCCCAAAGGGCGCCATGATCCATGGACTTCCTGCGAGCGCGGAGAGAAGGGCCAGTAAGCCGATCGAAACGGCGCCCCCGATAAAGCCAACGGCGATATTCATGGGACGAACGGTCAACGGACTTCTAGCCCCCCCTTTCATTTTCTGCAAATAAGAATCAGCTTGATCCTTCATAACAAATCCTCCATATTCATATTTAACTAGTTATTTAGTTATATATAAAATAACGATTTACAACCATATATGTCAATACCTTTGTTGTACATTTTCAGTTTATTGTGTAAAGTTGAATTACTAGTTGACTAGGAAAGAAGGTCTCGATATGGCGCACAAGCTCATGCTTCGAGTCGACCCGCACGCTCCCATGAATGTAAGCACGCAAGTCAAGGAACAGCTAAAGTGGCTGATTGGTATTGGACAGATCGAACCATTCGATATGCTGCCCCCGGCGGGCGCGCTCGCGGACAACCTCGGGCTGAACCGCAACACCGTAAACCTGGTGTACAACCAGCTGAAGGACGAGGGGATCGTCTCCATGCATAAAGGCAAAGGAACGCAGGTTCTGAACAACCCTCAGGTAGAAGAGCTTCGAAATCGCAGAAAGCTGATGCATGAGCTCGCAGAGCGAACGACGGAGGAGCTGGGCTCCCTTCATATCCCGGCGAGCGAGTTCTTTGCCGCATCCCTTGCCTATACGCTGCTGCAGGAGCCTGTCTTGAACGCAGAGCGGCGAATTCTGTTCATCGAATGTAAAGGGCATGATTTCCCCTTCTATCAGAAAGCGATTGAGGAAATTACGGGCGCGGAAGTCAAAACGGTGTTTCTGGAGGATTTGTTGGCCGGAGAACAATCGCTGCTCGAAGCGTTCGACTATTCGAACCACATTGTCACGACGCTTAATCATGATTCCGAAGTCAAAGCCCTGTGCAGCAAATACGACAAAAAAGCTTTCGTTATTGGCGCGAATGCGGAAACGTCGGTCCTGCTTGATATTGCCCGGCTGACACCTGGCAGCCATCTCAGTTTTGTCTGCCTGGGGAAGGCAGGTGCGCAGTGGATGGCCAGCCGTGTTCAAGAAGCCGGTATCGATGGGGTCCGTTCCAGCCTGGCTGGTCTGGATCATCGGGAAGACCTGCTGCAGCGGATCGCGGAATCCGATCAGGTGTATGCCTCTAATGCCGTATATGAAGAGGTTCGATCGTTAGCTCCCGGCAAGGTGAAGCTGTTTCCCATGGCACTGGAGAAGAGCAGCGTGAACATGCTAAGAGACATGATCTGAAGCCCATAGGAAAAAACGCCCACTGTTTAAACAGGGGCGTTTTCACTTTGGAGTATGTCCATGCATCCGCGACGGATGTCCCATACATTGGCTGCGGACAGCCCTCAAACGAGGAGTCAGCTGCCGTTACCCATGACATCCGACCGCTGACCCAAGTGTCATTTTCGAGAATCCAGCAGTTCAAGCAGTCGATTTACACCGACCACCTGGAACAAGCAGATTAACGCATATGATTTCGAAACGTCAATTCGTAATTGGCAGCTTCGCAATAAAAAATGCTGCCTCACCCGTTCACGTGAGACAGCATCGTCTTTTATTGAAATGTTCGCAGCCCCTCAAGCAAGCTTACCGGCAATCCGGTTCATGGTCGCTTCGTCCGAAACCACATACAGCCTCGCATCCCGCGGAATCGACAAATCGAGCTTGCGGTTGATGCTGAGGTCACTGCGATCGGAGATCAGCGTCGCTCCTTGCCGCAGCAGATCCTGAAATGCATCCCCGTAGGTCTTCCATGCGGGGTTTAATGCCACTTCGTAAATATCGTCGCCGTGCTGGCGGCTGAGCAGCTGCATCAGCACATCCGAGTTTCCTTCCTGCAGCGCTGCCCGCACCGCCAATCGGGACACGGCATCGTGCGAGAGGACAAACTCGTTTACTTGATTGTGGCGGAAATTCTGCACATGCTTCTCCTGCATGATCTCCACCGTGGTATGTACGTCCGGCGCTATCCGCTCGATGCTGGAAACAATCAGGAGCGACTTGCCGTCCACCAGCGCCGATTCGTCGATCCGGGCGTCCGCGAAGACAATGGCCGATTTGGCCTCCAGAATGTTGGCTCTCATCAGCACGTCATCCGATGCAGGATCGCCGCTTACAAAATGCACCTGTTCGAGATGCTCCACGGGATGCCGGCTGGAATCGTCGATGACCACGATCTCGGACTGCGGCGAATACGACAGAATCTCGTCGATCGCGGACATCGCTTTTTTGCTCCAATTGATAATGATGACATGGCCGCTGCCCTTAAAGTTCAACCTGCCCGCTCCTCTCTGCCGCTGCATGCTTCCAAACGATTCGATCACTTTACCGATCACTAAACTGAGCAGCCCGATACCGAAGATATAGATGAAAATCGTTAATATCTTGCCCGGTACGGTAGCTGCATAATAATCGCCATAACCTACGGTGGCCATCGTGGTAAGCACCCAGTAAAGGGCGTTAAACCAATGGTGAAACGTTTCCGGCTCCAGCAGGAATGCCAGGGTCGAGCAAAGCACCACAAACAGCACCACGATCACGCTGATCGTTGTTTTACGCAGACGCATCATTTTCAAAGATAATCTCAGAAAAAAGTGCACGCTCCTGCTCCTCTCCCCATGGGTGCAAATCGGCCTAAATGATCAGGCTGCTGATCGCAAAGGCTGTTCCGATGAACACCATGGCCAGCAGGATGCCGATCGCTACGTTGCCCTTTTGCAGGTGCTCGGAAATTCGAAGACCCGGCGTCGCCAGCTCGAATACCCAGTAGGCAACGATCAAGCATACATATCCAACGGCAAACCACAGTATCATATGCCATATCGATGAATTCGTATATGCCGATATGCCCAAAATAATGGCCGTTGCCAAAAATTTGCCGCCGAATGCCAGACCAACCGCGACATTGCCTTTCTTCAGCTCTTCCATGTCGTTAAACCGGGTCATCCAGCTGAAAATCAGCATGCCCAGCAATTGAAGCACGATAATACAGATCACACTTATAACAATATTAATGACGACCGTCAATCCGCCCACCCCCGAAATTTTGCATAGGCCAAGTCGTAATCGGCGAAATCATGCACTTCCTCCAATACAACATCAACCGTGTCCTTCTTCTCCAATGCGGCATAACGCTTCTCGTCGATCGGCTGCTTGATCCGGTTGCCCGTCGGCAGCTCAACGACGGCAAAATGCCTGGTGTCTTTTTTGTATGTTGTTTTATATACCCCAACCAGCTTCACGTCGGTTTTGACGGTCACTTTCAGGTTGGCCAAATCCGATTCCGCCGTCTTTTTATCCTTGAACGACTTAATGGTCTGCCAGGACGATAACCGGATATCGTTGCGCTGATTCGCATCCGTGGTCAGCTCGGCGTCCATGAATTGCAGCGTCCAAATTTTGTCCCCTGTAGCATAGTTGTTATCGTTAGGCAGGAGCTCGTTATCCGGCAGGACGGTCATGTCGCCGCCAATCAAATCGCCGACGGTCCCTTCAATGATGCGATAGTCCCAAGGCACGCGGCTAGAGGTTGAAGATACTTCCTCCGATCCGGTATGGAACACGGTGGAGCTGCCGCTGGAGCATGCGCTCAGCGCTAAAACCAAAAGGGATAAGATAAGCACCGACAGGACGACCGGAGGTTTCCTCTTTCCCTTCGGAGCACCGCTTTGCTGCCTTTTCTCTTGTTTCAACTGCATTTATTTCACTCCCATTGCGATAAAATGGCTCGAATTGCCCGTAATCAAACCGCCCGCCCGTCCCAGCAAACCGCATGGGATACCATTAAGGACGAACAACCCCGTCAGCAAATGAAATTCCCCTTCCGCCGTCTCGACGCGAGCCAGCTCGGCCCTCCTCTGATAGACCGTCGGAAACATGACGCTAGTATCATATCCGTCCTGATCCTCTACCTCGAGTTGTCCTGTCTGGTCGTACAGTTTGACAGAACCACCCTCTCGGCCGAACATCGACTTTGATACGAAATTGCCGGAGAACACCGGTTTGTTGTATGTCGGCAACATATATTTAACGATCGCTTCACGTTCTTGCTCATCGAACAATAGGCCCAGCTCATACATGCCCCACATGGCGGCCAGCAAGCCTTTGGACTGCAGCAGAATGCTGTGCGGCGAGTTGAACAGCTGGAGTCGCCCCGTCTCGATGGCATAAGCAAGCGCATCTCCGCCATCATCGACGGACATCCATTCCTTCGGATAAAGAGCAAACATCCGGTGAATCTCCCGGCCTTCGCCGTCCTTCAGCATGCCTTCGTCCACCCATAGATCCAGACAATCCACCAGCTTGATATCCAGCCCGCTGTGCCGGACCAATGCTTCGATCGTGCCGGAGTCCTCCAGATGCTCGCCGTAAGCAATGCATGCGGCCGTATCCGGACGCTCTGCCGCCCACGCTTGTGCCACCAGCTCTTCCATCCGCTCATTGGGAGAATAGATGCCGGCCTGAGCGCACATCCACGGCGTTGCAATGGAAGCCTCAACATACCCTGTGGGTGTGTCCGCATTCAGCTCCAGAAGCTTGATGCTGCCGTCATGGGCAATCGCAAAGTCAAATCTGGCATACCGGCTGATCACCCCTTCCTCCGGCAGCGGACATTCGTCCAGCATCTGCCACAGAATCGGCGGAATGCCGATCAAGCTGTAAATATGATGGTTGCGATGGACGTAACGTACGGTTTTGTCCAGCGTCGCCCACAGTACCGCAGCGGCTTCTTCCAGCTCGCGATAGGTCTCTTGACGTATGGTGACGATTTGGTCTATCCAGTAGGCTTCCCCTTCCAGATTCGCCCAGGTAAAGCCAAGCTCGGCGAGCTTCGATACCCGCTCATCCCGATTGGGGTCAGGCTGTCCCGAAACGGTAAACACGCTTTCGCGGCTCATCCGCCAAAACCGCCGGATCTGGAGCTGGATTTCGAACCCGAGGAGCTGAAGCCGCTGGAATTGCCGCCAATGCCGCCGGACTTGGACGATGTGGAGCGGCGCGTTATCGTTCCCGAAGAGGACGTTGAGGTCTTGGGACGGACATTGGAGTTCACCACCGGTTTGTTCTGGAACGTACCGCTCGAATACGTGCGGGGTTTGTAAGGCTTGCCGTTATTCGCGTAATATCCGCGATGATTGTTGTACCATCCGCTGGAGGAATAGTAGGAGCCGTTGTTGAACAGCATGTGGTAGAGCAGCAGATCATCCCAGCCGAAACCGGAATTGTAGCCGCCATAGTTATTGATTACCGTCGTTCCCCCGCCTGATCCTGCGGATGCTCCTTCCGCCGGCTCTTCCTCGAATTCTTCTGAGCTAGGGAACGGGATGTTCCAGTCCACGTTCTTGTCAAAATACTTCTTTACTTCTTCCGTCGACCAGGATACCAGCTGCGGCTCTTCGGATGAGGTAACCGCTTCCGAAGCGAGATCCTTCGCTGCCGCGCCCGACACCAGAAACGCATTCGCCAACAAGGCGATGCCGAGCGAGCTTGACAAGACTCGAATCGGTTTGCCTTCCGGCGTCAGCCATTTGGAAGCGGGCTGGTCTTTTTTGTCTTTTTCATTACTCAAGATGATGTCTCCTTTCGGACAGAATTAATCGTTCCGCATCGGAACGAGCAGAAGCTCCAGTTTGCCCGTGTCCACGTTTAATCTGCCTTCGATCGTTTCATATTCCCTGCCGCCCGCGACGATATAATTCACGTGCTCCAGCGCAGCGACCATGTTCATCGTCCATGCCCGCTCTTCAATCTGCACCAGCTCACCGTCCGGTCTTTTTTCAAACAAAATAACGTTCATTCCATAATCCATGATGACAACCCCTTCCATTTAAAGCAGTGAGTATTGTTACGCATTATATTGGGAATCGTTTCAAAAATCTATGATGGGCTATCGGCGCTTGGACGAAAAATTTGCTGCAAAAAGACACAATCCATATAATAACATCGCTACTGATTATTTACACCTTCGAATTACCATTAAAAAACTCTTGAAAACGAACATTCTAGACGCGCAATGCCTGATTATTTACGTTTTATAAGGTGTAGCATCCATTTTCATGACCATCGTCTCTCTTGACATTATCACTAGTGTCATACTTTAGGATGGGTATCATCCCAAACCCAGAAAGGGGTTATACCGATGAATACAAATCCAAAGAAATTTTCTAATGGTAATCATCCTTACGATGCGCAGGCGGACGGCTCTATCCTTGGTCCGGTAACCGTGATCGGATTAGGCGCCATGGGCTCCAAACTGTCCCGCACCTTCGTGAACAACGGATATGTCACCACCGTCTGGAACCGCACGCCTGAAAAAGCCGCTGAACTTGTAGGCTTGGGTGCCTCCGGCACTACGGACATCGCGGATGCCATCGCCGCCAGTCCCCTCTTGATTGTATGCGTACTTGATTATGATGCCGCCCGCCATATTCTTGAACCCATGAGGGAGAAGCTTTCCGGCAAGGTTGTCGTAAATCTGACAACCGGCACTCCCGAAGAAGCCCGCACGATGGGGACCTGGATGAGGACCCACGGCGCCGAATATCTGGATGGCGGCATCATGGCCGTGCCTTCCCTGATCGCCACGCCTCATGCCGTCATACTCTACAGCGGTTCTCAAACTGCTTACGAAACATATAAACAGGTCTTAGAAAGCTTAGGGACTAGTCACTATTTAGGCTCCGACCCTGCTCTCGCTCCACTGAATGACCTGGCACTGCTAAGCGGCATGTACGGCATGTTCGGCGGCTTCATCCATGCCGTGGCGCTTGCGGGTTCCGAAGGCACGAAGGCAGCGGATTTCACGACAACGCTGCTGATTCCGTTTCTGCAAGCCATGATCTCCACCATGCCGGAAATGGCGAAGCAGATCGATACCGGAGATTATTCCGCCAAGGATGCGAGTCTGGCGATGCAAGCCGCTCATGACACCATCGGGGAGGTCAGCAGGGTACAAGGCGTCAGCGCCGAAACATTCGCGCCGATCTTCGAACTGATGAAACGACGGGTGGAGGAAGGTTATGGCGGGGACGACTTCGTCAGCGTGATTGAGCTGATCCGTAAGCGTCCATCGTCTTAACAGGAAGAAGAGAGCTATTATCGGCATCGGCAGGAACTGGCGACGACGTACGACCTGACCTGCGTCGAACTTTGGTAACTCATGCGCAGCGATTCTTTATCCTCCATACAAAAGAAGCATGGATCATCCGCCGAGGACCGATCCATGCTTCTTTTTTTTTTTATATCCATGAACCTAGCTTATTTAATCAATTCCCTGATTTCCTGAAAGTTATCGGCAAATCCGATAAATACGTTGTCGCCGATAACGATCGTAGGCACGATCTGTTTTCCCGTCAGACGTCTCACTTCTTCCGGATATTCCGGATTCTGCGTGCAATCATATTCCGTGTACGGAACCTGCTGCTCCTTGAAGTAACGCTTGGCATGATGGCAATCGCTGCAAGTGGGTATGGTGTAGATTTTCAATGGCTCTGTCATGTCGATCACTCCTTAGACAAAAATTATTTGATTTCAACAACAAAAGGCACGGTCATCACTTCACCTTGATGCTGAAATTGTCCCCAGATTTTGTAGATGCCGCTATGCGGAAAGGTAGTCGCAAACTCCGCTTTGGGACCGGTGCTCGATTCGTCAAGAGGATGCACATGGATGTACTTCTCGGCGTCTGCGGACAGAATGACAACATGACCGACCGCGCCTAGGTAAGGCTCCAGATTGCTGATTCCCTGCTTCGTCTGCGCATCCTGAATATGATAGGTGAGCACGACCTCTTCATTCGATAAGGCATTGCTCAGGCTCAGTTCGATTTCCTTGCCGTTGACTTGTTTGATCAGGCTGGAGTCAGGCTCAATGGCCGAAGGTTCTCCTTCTTCTCCCTCCACCTGAACCCATTCGCTGAGCGTGCTCCCTCCAGCGCCCTTCGGCACGAAATCCGCAATCAATTTATATTCGCCGCCGGCGGGAAACGTGGTGTTCACGGTAAACTCGCCGTTCTCCTTGTAATCGGGATGGATATGGTTGAAAAATGACAAATCGCGATTCACGATGATCAGATGCAGCAGCTTCTCATGATTGACATCAAATTCCTGGACGGGTCCACCGTTGTTGTCCGTAATCTGTATCGTTAACTCTGTTTCGGTGCCTGCGCTTGCCGGTTCATTCCATGTAAATTCAGCCTGGTAGTTGTTCGAGGCCGTCTCATGCCCGCCTCCGTGCCCACTGTGCCCGTTCTCTTCCGGATTTACGGTTTCCTGATTATGGTTCCCGCCGTGGCCGTGGCTGCCTGTATCCGGGGCCTGCTTCGCATTACCGCATGATGTCATTAATCCAATTGCAAGTATGCTCGTTAAGGTTAGCACAGTACCCTTCTTATTCAACATGCGCTATCACTCCATTCATTGGATATGCTGTAAGATGACTTATCATCCGTTTCTGTAATTAGTATACCCCCCTATCCTATAATTAATCAACTTTTTTCTAAAATAGCACCTGATCCATTTGCGCTCTCCACGCTAATAACACCATGCCGCCGCATGGTGTTATCCTCCTATTCTTCACTATCGCCCAAACTAAAGGATCTATTCCTTATGGCTTTCGGTGCGTACAGCCGATGATTTCATAAATCTTCTCCATATCCACATGATTCCGCACGATGTCCGCCACACGGTCGTATTCTGCGAGTTTGCGTTCTTCCGCTTGGAACGTTTCACAAATGGCATCCAGTCCCTTATTTACCCGAATGCCGTTCAGCCAGGACCTGCGAAAGGCATCGTTGTCAAACAAGCCGTGCAGATAACACCCCCAGATGCGTCCATCGGCGGTGGCTAAACCTTCAGGATGTGCTTGAATATCTTCTCCGGCTTCCAAAGAATCCGCCGAATCTGCTTCAATCGAAAACAACGTTCGGTGTTCTGATCCGCCAGGCTCCGTGCTCCTTTCGGTGACGCCCATATGGATTTCGTAGGCCCCTATTGCCGAAATAGCCTTCGTATCCGATAAAACGAGCTTCAGAGGATGTTCCTGTGACAATTCCCCTCTTACGCGAACGGTCTTTTTTTTCTTAGAAAAAGCCGTCCGCATCGGCAGCAGTCCAAGTCCCGCCGCTTCCCGGGCGCTGCCTTCCACCGCATGCGGATCCGACAACCGCTCGCCCAGCATTTGATATCCTCCGCAGATGCCAACCAGCTGCACATCCCGCGTCTGCGTCAACCTTAATATCGCATCCGCCAGGCCCCGATCCCGGATGAACCCCAAATCGCTGATCGTATCCTTCGTACCGGGCAAAATGATGACGTCCGGCGTGCCGAGCTCATCCACCGATTGGACGAAGCGAACGACGACATCCCGCTCCCAGCGAAGCGCATCAAAATCCGTAAAATTCGAAATGCGCGGATACCGGATAACGACAATATCAAGGTCGCGTTTTTCCTGTCTTTGATATTGAAGCTCATCCAGCACTACGGAATCCTCGGCCTCGATTCGCATGTCCTGAATGTAAGGAAGGACGCCAAGCACCGGTATGCCTGTCCGTTCTTCAAGCCAGTCCAGTCCCGGCTTCAACAGCGCCAAATCCCCGCGGAATTTGTTGATGATGAACCCTCTGACCCTGGCCGCCTCATGGGGCTCCAGGAGTTCGAGCGTTCCTACAATCGAGGCGAACACGCCACCGCGGTCGATATCCGCAACCAAAATGACCGGAGAATCCGCCCATCCTGCCAAATTCATGTTCACGATATCCCGATCCTTGAGATTGATCTCTGCCGGACTTCCCGCGCCTTCCATGACCACGATATCGTACTTCTCCCGGAGCCGGTCCAGCGCATCCAATACGATCCCCTTGGCCTTCGGCAGAAACTTCGTCCGGTAATCCATTGCGCTCATCTGCATTTCGGGCACGCCGTGGATCACGATTTGGGAATGCATATCTTTAATCGGCTTGATCAGGATCGGATTCATGTCCGTTGTTGCGGCTATGCCGCAGGCTTCGGCCTGCACGCCCTGCGCTCTGCCGATCTCCTTGCCATCGAGCGTCACGTAGGAGTTAAGCGCCATATTTTGCGACTTATATGGAGCCGTGCGATAACCATCCTGCAGAAAAATACGGCACAGCGCGGTCGTTACGATGCTCTTGCCTACATCCGAAGCCGTGCCCTGCAGCATGAGCACCGCTCCTTGTCCTTTCCCGATCTTCGCGGGTGTTTCCCTTATGTATTCCGTTTCATTCATCTTCTTCACCCTTTTCCCTTACTTAAGCCGTTTACTCCCATCATTATAGCAAACCGTTTGATGAAGGAGTCCGACCTCATGAAATCAGATAAACCCCCTTGAACTTTATCAGCCTGAAAATGCTAGCTGTATATTGAATAGTTGCATAACAAACAAGCCGATCCGGTAGGATCGGCTTGTTTGTTATGCCTGTAAAATCAGACGCTGCCCAGGTATGCTCGCTAAGGGATAATATTATCATTATCAGGGATATATTCATCCACCAATATACTTTTTTAGTTAAATATGTATTATCTTGGTTAGGTGACTAGAGTTGGTTAAGGGAGGAACTTATTGAATGGTAATGCATTTCTCCAAGATTAGCAACATCTATATTCATGTCAAATGGTTCACGGACAATTTCGAATGGGTCCCTCTGCCCTTTCCCCGTATCGTTACGCTGACGTTCCTATTTTGGTTAGCGTTTACATTGCTGATCTTGTTGCTCACATGCGCATTACACGATCCCTTGGGAAAGATGCGGCCCGTCGTGCGAATCCACGGATGGCTGCACAGGCTTGGGCCCCACACCGAGGTGATTCTGCGTATTGGGCTGGCCATCGGGCTTGTGCTGCAGCTTCTGAGCGGCTCTTACCTCGCCCCCGAATTCCGAACCAATTCCATGTGGATCATCCTCGGCCTGTCCGCAGCCGCAGCGTGCCTTCTCTATAAACGCACCTTGCCGGTGAGCGGCGCCATCCTATTCCTGCTCTATATTCAGGCGTCCTTATCCTACGGTCTTTTTCATTCCATCGATTATTTGCTTTATCTCGGCATTGTTTATTACCTGTTTGTGTGCGGCACTCCCATCAAAAGATCGGCAGCCCCGGTCTTGTATATATGCACAGGCATGTCCCTCGCTTGGCTTGCCATGGAAAAGCTGACCATTCCCGAGCTCGCTTGCACGGTTCTGGGCAGCTATGGACTTCCTACCTTCGGTTTTACCATTGAGCATTTTGTCATGATTAGCGCTTTTGTTGAAATCGGACTGGCATGGGCATTCATCGTAGGCATCATGAACCGGTTCACGGCACTGCTGGTATCCGGCATTTTTATTATGACAAGCCTTGTATTCGGTTACAAAGAAGTGATCGGCCATATGATCATTCACACGGTGTTGATCCTGTTTCTGATCGAAGGCACGGGGGAACTGCGTACCCCTTTTCAGTTCCATCGCTCGCCCGTTAAACGCGGATTGTTTGTGGGCGTTAACTTCTGCCTGTTTCTGTTCAGTTTGATGGCGCTCTATATTTGGATGGGCAAAACGTTATGACAAACTCTGAATCCGTTGGCCGATGGATTTGCCCAGCTCAACCACCGTTTTGGTCTCGCTTGACCTGACGACCGCATCCAGCACTTCTTGATTCCGGTAGCCGTCCATAAACCCGGGCACTCCGTCGGCAGGCGCTCCCCGCAATATCGCGGCAAAATCGGCATACTGCTTGACTTTGCAATGCTGCGGCACTTCCATTGCCGTTCTGGCGAGCTGCCCGGGCTCTTCTTCGCGAATCCACACCACCCGCTCCGGATCCAATGTGCTCGCGTGGACCGTGCCGTGGTCGCCATAAATGGACACTTCATGCTGATTGCCTGAACCGAATGCATTGCGTGACGTCTGGAATACGCCCATAATATCACCCTCCATCCGGGCCTGGAAGCTGGCAAAATCATCGACCTCGATCTTGGCCATGGCTCCCGTCACCGGGTCCCGGCGTTCCGGGATGATGGTATGTAGCTGGGCCGTGATTTCTTCGAACTCTCCAAACAGAAAACGGGCCATATCAATCATATGCGAACCGAGATCTCCCAGCGTTCCCGTCCCCGTGATGGCTTTGTTGTATCTCCACATGTAGGGAACCTGCTGGTTCGGCACGCCAAACCCCTGCAAATACTGAATGGAGAAATGACGGATCGTACCCAGCTTGCCCGTACGGATAAGTTCCCTGGCATAACGAAAAGCGGGCGTATATCGGTACGTAAATCCGATCATGGCGGGAACGGGCTGTTTCTCATACAGCTCCAGCAAGAAGATGGCTTCTTCGAAGACTCGCGTGAATGGTTTTTCCGCCAAAAAAGGCTTGCCGGCTTGCAAGCATGCGCTGATGATATCAGCGTGCACGTTGTTGGGCGTGACCGAAATGACGGCATCGACGTCAGGATCATCAATTAAATCCTTGAAATCCGCATAGCGTTTCCCGTCCTCGATCCCCAGCTGATCGCCTACTCTGGCCACCGCTTCCCCGTTGACGTCGCTCACGGCCACAAACTGATAGACTTTCTCTGCATTCATCCAGCGGATGTGCTCCTGCGCCATCCCGCCCAAACCGATTAAGCCGATTCGAAATTTATTCATCGTTAGAACACTCCTCATATTAGGTCTCTCATTAGGATTGTGCGACAGGAGCGATGGGCGCCACCCGCCCGTAAGCCGTTTTAGCTCCTTCAACTGGAGCGGCCCAGAACACGCCATTGGTAATCACCTGCAGAATTTCGGGCTGGTGGTAGACCGGAAACATTTCGTGGCCCGGACGGAAATAAAACAGCTTCCCTCTGCCGCGCCTGTAACAACACCCGCTTCGAAACACTTCGCCGCCTTCAAACCAGGAGACGAACACAAGCTCATCCGGCGCCGGAATTTCGAACCGCTCTCCATACATTTCTTCCCGCGGAATCTCGATATATTCACTCAGCCCTCGTGCAATCGGATGGCTCGGTTCAACGATCCATAAACGCTCGATCTCGCCGTCGTCGCGCCACTTCAGCATCCCGGTGTTCGTGCCAAGGAGCCTGGAGAAGATTTTGGATCCGTGACCGGAATGCAGAACGATCAATCCCATGCCGTCCAGCACCCGCTGCCGAACCTTCTCGACGATGTCGTCGCGGACCTCGTCATGTGCCAGATGGCCCCACCACAGCAGTACATCCGTGTTCGCCAATCGCTCATCGGTCAATCCGTGATCCGGCTCATCCAGTACGGCGGTGGCTACTTCCAAACCTTCCACCTGTTCGAGATGATCCGCTATCGCACGATGAATCCCATTCGGATATATGCCGGCTACCTGTTCATTATGTCTCTCATGCCGGTATTCATTCCATACCGTGACTTTGATGTTTCCCATGATTGCTGCCTCCTGAGTTCCCTAGAAGTCGATTCAATAAAAGCTTAATCATCACTTCGAATGCGGATCATACTTACGATCCCTGTTGCCCCCAGATTTTTTTGCGCTTTGTTATATGGTAAAAATCCGGGGACAAAGGGGACCGCTTCGCTTCTCCAATATGATTCCGCCTTCTCCGTTGAAGTCTGATACATGAATACTGATCACAATCCTTTTTCATCCCATGTCAAAATCACGCTGCCCCGCAGCATTTCGATCTGCGGGGCAGCTCATGACGCTTGCCGTCAATCCTTATTTGACGCTGATATACCGCTGATAGGCTTCCTTGCGGATCTGTACCAGCCGCTCCAGTCCCATATCGTTCAGCTTCTTGACGTACGCGTCCCATTCCGCATCGATATTGCCTTCGGATATCCATTTTGCGCGGGTCGTGCCGACAAAGCCATCGATATCCGTAGTCAGCGTAGGCAGCTCCTGGAATTCTTCGGCGCTGTACATGACGTTCGGGAACGGCGTCGTCACGTAATCGCTGCCCAGCTTGTCGATGACCAGCTTCAAGCCATCGCCCGTGGTCTCATCCAATATGATGTTTTTCTCGAAGCTCGGGCTTACGTACTTGGGACCGAAATCCCTTACGGATTGCTCCCAGTACCAGGCATCCGCACTCGTTCCCTCCGGCGGACTCATGAGCGTAAACGTGCCGTCGTCGTTCTTCTGAATCACCGTGCCGATGGCTCCCCAGAAATTCTGGATGCTCGCTTCATTGGTGTAGAACTGATCCGCCCAGCGGGCCGAAATTTCCGGATGCTTGTTCGACGTGGTGATGAGGAACTCGTTTCTGCGCAGGCTCATGCCCTCAGGCTCGCCGCCCTGGTACCGTTTTCCGTCAGGACCGGCAATGGATGGAATCGCGATGTATTGATCCTTCCATTTTCCGAATACCGCGTCCGGTACCCATTGGTTGGAGAACCCGATCAGCGCCGCATCCGGGTTCTGATGTTTTGCCGTGGACATGGTGCTGTCCTGCGTGAAGATCTCTTGGTCTATGAGGCCTTCGGCGTACAGCTTATGGGCCCACTTGATCGCTTCTTTGTAGTTCTCCGTCACCGGATAGAACACGGGCTCGTTATCGATGACCATCATGCTGTTTCCGTTGATGTCGGTGATGCCGAACGGATTCAGCAAATCGATGCTGATGTTCCCCGATCCGCTGACCGGAATTTCGTCGGCCTTGCCGTTGCCGTTCGGATCCCCTTCTTTGAACGCTTTGAATACGTTATACAATTCGTCCGTGTTGTCCGGAACGTCCAGTCCGAGCTGATCCAGCCAGGCTTTGTTGATGATCGGCTGGATCGATGCTTTCGGCCTTGACGGCAGCCGCGCCGGCAAGGAATAGATTTTCCCGTCCGGGAAGGTGCTCATCTTTTTCATCTCGGGCGTTTCTTCCAGCGCCGCCTTCAGGTTCGGCATGTATTGATCGATGTAGTCGTCGAGCGGACGGAAATACGACAGGTTGTTGACGATATCGGAATCGCTGAATACGATATCCCCGAAAATGATATCCGGCAGCGTACCGCTCGCCAGCATGATCGATTTTTGCTCGCCCCAATCATTGGAGGACATGATCTGCCAATTGATTTTGACGTTGGTCTCCTTCTCCAAATCCTTGAGCCACTGGTTCTGGAGGAACGTATCCCCCATGTTGCCCCAGCGAACGGTCAGCACGTCCAGCGTAATCGGTTCATTCACGATCGGCAGGCCTTCTTTGTTAAAAGCGGCTTCGGCATCCGACTTGGCGTCCTCCTTCTTGCCGCCGCTGCAGCCCGCCAGGTTCAACAGCAGGATTGCGGTCAATATGATGACGGCAGCCAGCTTGAGGCGATGTCTCCTCTTTGCATTGTTTGTTCCCATTCCACCATTCCCCCAATACTTATTTTTCATCAATCCATCGCGGTGTTACGACTTGACGGCTCCGATCATCACCCCCTGATTGAAATACTTTTGCACAAACGGGTAGATGCACATGATCGGCACCGTGGCGACGATAATGACCGCATAACGCATAATATTGGCCAGACGCAGCGCAATGGCCGCGGCTTCCCCGGTACCCATGGCGGACTGCATCTGGTTGGTGACCAGAATATTGCGCAGTATGAGCTGCAGCGGGTACAGATTCGAATCTTTTAAATAGATCAGGGCGTTGAAATAAGAATTCCAATGACCCACGGCCGTCCATAAGGCGATGACCGAGATGACCGCTTTCGAAAGCGGAATCACGATGGTCACGAAATACCTGAGATTTCCGCAGCCATCCAGCTGTGCCGCCTCCCATAAATCCTCCGGGATGCTGCTCTGGAAAAAGGTCCGCGCCACGATGATGTTGAAGGCGGCAACCGAGAACGGCAGCACCATGACAAGAAACGTATCGTACAGCTGGAAATCGCGGATCGTCATGAAGGTCGGAATCAAGCCGCCGTTAAAGAACATCGTAAATATAAAGAGCAGCGATATATACTTGCGGCCCACGAGGTCTTTGCGGGACAGCGCGTAAGCCGCGGATATGTTAACCACCAGGCCGATGGCTGTACCCACGATCGTATACACAATCGTATTTCGGTACCCAATCCATATATTAGAGTGCTTCAGCAATTCTTGATAGCCTGCCAGCGTAAAATCCTTAGGCCACAGCCATACCTGTCCATTCGCGACCGCTGCCGGCTCGCTGAACGAAGCGATGATGATGAAGTACAGCGGATAAATCAGCACGATCAGCATCAAGACGGCGAATACATACAGGCCGATTTCCAGCACCCTGTCGGAAGATCGGGTATTCCTCTGCCGCGGCCCCGTCTTCTCTCTTACTTCCACTACGCCCATAGAACCCTTCCTCTCTTGCGTTACCACAAACTGTTTTCGCTGTATTTTTTCGAAATCTGGTTGACCAGAATCAGCAGAACAAAATTGATGACCGTATTAAACAAATTGATGGCCGACGAGAAGCTGTATTGGCTGCTCAGCATCCCGATTTTGTACACATACGTGGAGATGACCTCGCTGGAGGTAATATTGAGACTGTTTTGCATGAGATAAACCTTCTCGAAGCCGACGCCAAGCAAGCTCCCGATCCGCAAAATGAGCAGCGTTACGACCGTTGGCATCAGCATCGGGATGTCGATGAAACGGATTTTTTGCCATCTGCTTGCCCCGTCCATGGTGGCCGCCTCGTACAAGCTGGGGCTCACCGCAGACAACGCCGCGATATAGATAATGCTGTCCCAGCCCGTATGCTGCCACACGTCCGACCATACGTACACGCTGCTGAACAGGCCGGCCGATCCCATCAGATTCGGCGCTTCCGCACCGAAGAGCCGGAAGATATTCCCGATCAATCCCGAGCCCGGCGAGAACAGAATCAGCATGAGTCCCACCATCACGACCGTCGATATAAAATGCGGCATGTAGGTTACGGTCTGGAAGAAGCGCTTGAACCAATTCTGGCGCATTTGATTGACCATCAAGGCCAGCATGATCGGAATCGGGAACGTCGCAACGCTGTATAAGCTGATGACCAGCGTATTCGTTATGGTGGTCGAGAATTGATAGGAGTTAAAAAACTTCTCGAAATACTTCAGGCCGGCCCAGGGGCTGTCCATAATCCCGAGAGCGGGACTGTAGTCCTTGAATGCGATCAAAATGCCGTACATCGGCACGTAAGAAAACAATAAAACCAGCACTACCGCAGGCAGCAGCAGCAAATACAGGCCCCAATTTTTTCCGATCCGCCCGAGGGTTGGGTGTGTGGTTCTATTCAGTTGGCCTGCTTTCAAATCGATTCCCCTTTCTGTTCGCGTCGTCGTGAATCCGGTATGTCACGTAAGCAATTTCAGTATACTGCGATCCGGCGGCATGATTTGGACCTCATGATGCGCTATCCGGACCTTTGCCTTGTCCATTTCACCGCCGTCCCCGCGTCCTCCGCTCAAACATGCCGGTATTCGGACTTTACGATGTGTTATCCGGACTTTATGGATAATGCCCGAGCGTTCGCTCCTGTTTTTTTCGACGTTTCCATTTATAATATCCTTACCGATATAAAAACGCTTTCATAATATAGGCGAACTGAAAGGAATCACGGCATCCCTATGGTTAAAGCACTGAATAACAAGCCTTATCCCATCCGTCACTATGTGAAAATCATGCTCTTCATCTCGATCTTTGCCCTGGTGGTGGATCTGGTGATCAGCTTCGCCTCCATCTTCATCGTGAAGCAGCAATCCACCCGCTATTTGCAGGATACGGCGAATCTGTACATCCGGCAGATCAATCATGACTTCTCGTATATCAACCACTATATGGGCTGGACGCTCGCGAACGACGAAAGCGTCAAGATCATGGATACCCCCGGCACCGATTACGTGGATTACATTAAGTCGAGCGAAAGAGTGCATAAACGGTTTAATGAGCTTCAAAAAAACTATGGCCAGGAATACAACTTCTTCTTCTATTTAAAAGATCAGGATTTCTTCCAGAACTATGCCCCCATGTCCCTATCGTATACGGAGTTCCAGGAGCTAAAGGAACAGATCGTCTCCCTCACGGATTCCAAAAACGTATACGAAACGTTCTACTCGAACTGGAACCCGATCCTTGTGCAGGACACGCACTACGTCATCAACATCGTGCCCTATCACAACCGGTACTTGATCTGCCTCATCTCCGCAGACGATCTGGTCCGGCCGCTCCAGGAACTGGATTTGGGAGAGGACGGGTTCGTCTCTCTGGTGGATGCCCAAGGAGCCGCCCTTACGAGCCCAGGTGCCGGAGAGGCGGGGGCCAAGCCGCTCGAAGGAGCCAAGGCTTCCTTGTTCAGCCTGTCACAGCCGCGGACTACGGTCACTGAGGGATTCTCGAATGCCTCCTTCAACGTGCAGCTGGTCATCCAGTTCGGCGTGTTCGAGACCATCATGATCGCCCAGCTGCTTATTATGCTGCTGTTCGTGCTGCTCACTTGCACGCTCAGCGTGGTCATGCTGTATTTCAAGAAGAAGGTGTTGAAGCCGATCCAGAATTTCTCGGAAAACGTAAGGCGCATCCACGAGGATAGCGAAAATCTGGATTTCATGAGCAGCGAGATCATCGAGCTCGAGCAGGTGAACTCCCAATTCAAACACCTGATCGAACAGATCAAGAAGTTTAAAATCGATATTTACGAGCAGGAGCTCGAGAAGCAAAGAATCCAGCTCGATTATATGAAGCTGCAGATCAACCCTCATTTTTTCCTGAACTGCCTGACGAACATCTACAGCATGGCGCAAATGCAAATGTTTAAGGAAATCGAATATATGTCGCTGTCCACGTCCAAATATTTTCGTTACATCTTTCAGAGCGGCGATAACCTCGTGCGGCTTGAGGACGAAATCGAGCACGTCCGGATTTATCTGGAGATTCAGAAGCACCGCTACCGCGATGCCTTTTCTTATCATATCGGGCATGAACAAGAGCTTGCCGGCCTCACGATTCCCCCCCTGGTGCTCCAGACCTTTATTGAAAACGCGGTGAAATACGCCGTATCCAGAGATCGGGTGCTCCAAATTCGCCTGACCGTCAGTTTGCGGGTGGAGGACGATAAGACTTATGCGGTCATCCGGATCTCCGATACCGGTCCCGGCTTTCCGGAAGACGTATTGGATAAGCTGGCAAACGGCAAGCCGCTGGATCAAAGCGAAGGGAAACACATCGGGATCATGAACACCCTTCAGCGGCTGGAGCTGCTCTACCATCATCGGGCGCAGGTGGAATTTTCGAACCCGGAAGGCGGCGGTGCCAGCGTCGCACTAACGCTGCCCCAGCCATTGCAGGAAAGGAGAGGAGACATTCGATGAATGTATTGCTGGTTGATGACGATTATTTTGTCGTGGCCGCGCTGGAAAAGAAGATTGATTGGAAGGCACTCTCGATCGAACAAGTCCATACCGCATACAGCGTGGCGCAGGCAAGGGAGATTCTGCAGAGTCATTCCGTTCAGGTCCTCATTTGCGACATCGAAATGCCGCAGGGCAGCGGACTGGAGCTTCTCGCCTGGATACGCGAGGAACAATACGGCATACAGACGATTTTCCTGACCAATTACGCCGATTTCAACTATGCGCAGAAAGCGATTGAGCTGCAAAGCTTCGACTATTTCCTGAAGCCGATTGAATTCGATAAGCTCAGCCTCATCATCTCCAAGGCCGTGTACAAAGCTAAGGAACAGCAAAGCGACCAGGAAGCGATACAGGACGGGCAGCTGTGGAAGAAAAACCAAAGAAAGCTGCAAGAGCACTTCTGGAGCAAGCTGATCAAGGAAAAAAAAGCTTCGTCGGACCGGGCGGCCATCGCCGGGTATATCGCGGAGCAGAATCTGTCCTATGCGATGTCGGATTTGTTTCTCCCCCTGCTGATCACGATTTTTCCGTATGATCAAAGCTTGGGCAAAGAAGACAAGGACCTGTTTGATTACGCGTTTCTCAACGTGCTGTCCGAATTGTTCCAGGATCCGCTCTTTACGGTCGAGACCGTCATGGAGTATAGGGATTACGAATGGATGGTCATGCTGAAATGGAATCATCCTCCGGATACCGCGGTCATTGAATCCATCTGCACGTCCTTCATTGAGAAAGCCAACCGGTTCCTTCGGAGCGATGCGTGCTGCAACGTCTCGGTCTCGGCGGCTTTGGAGGGGATCAACAAATCCATACGGGACCTGCTGCAAATGAACGAGGACATGATCAAGAAGCGCAACCAGATCATGTTTCTGGAACGGCATTCGCTGCAAGAAGCCGCGTATACCCCTCCCCCGCTCCAAGACTGGGAGGCGCTGCTTGCCGAAAACAACCCGGCCGCCTTTCTCGAAGAAACTCGCCGGTACCTGCAGAATTTGGCCAAGAGCGGCGTCCACAGCGCTTCGGTGCTGCGTTTATTCCGCTTGGATATGGTGCAGCTCGTGTACTCCTACCTGAAGGGCAAAGAGATCCAGGCTCATAAGCTGTATACCGGCAAAACCAATGATCAGTTATTTCTGCAGTCGTTAAACTCGATTGAAGACATGGAAAAATACATGGCGTATCTCGTCCGCACGGCAGCCGAATATCAAGCCTACGCCGGCCATTCCCATACCGTGGTGGAGGAAATCAAGCATTATATCGGGTGCCATTACGGAGAGGAGCTGACGCGAACGACCCTGGCGGAAATCGTCTTTCTGAACCCGGATTATTTGGCCCGCGTCTTTAAGAAAGAAACGGGCGTATCTTTAGGCACTTATATCATTCAGGCCCGCATCCGGGCGGCCAAACATCTGCTGGAATCGACTCCGTTGTCCGTGTATCAGATTGCGGCGAAGGTCGGATACGCCAACTATTCCTACTTCTCGAAGCTGTTCAAGCAGGATACGGGCTGGGCGCCCAGCGACTACAGGCGGGTGCTGCAAGGCGGAGGCAGCGGGAAGGTGGATCACGCAAAATAACCGCAGCATGCACTGGCAATCCATGAAGAATTGGCAGGTAGACGAAGTCAACATAAAAAGTACCGCAGCCTCAAGCACAATCGCTTAGCGGCCGCGGTACTTTTTTAAGATATTCTTTCAATAAGTGCTGTCCTTCGTCAGGTTACGCAGGGTAAATGTCGAAATCCTTCAGCGTTTCGCCCGTTCTGGCGGATTCAAACACCGCTTCGATCAGGTTCAGGACGCGCAGCACTTCCTCGTTCTTCACGATCGGTTCTGCCTCGCCCCGGGTCACGGCCGCAAAGTTATCGAAGAAGCTGCTGGATTGACGGTACGGCTCCGGCAGGGCACCCGTAATGGTAGCTTCTTCGGAAGGAGGGGCCATCGTTTTGGTCAAGCCTACCCCGGCTTGAATCGGCTTCGGCTCCACTTTCGCGGCATCCTGATTCCGGGTAACGACTCTTCCGTTTAACGACCAGTCCTCAATAATGCCGGTTCCCTCGGTTCCTTTGACATACCAGCGTGGAAGCGTAATGAAATTCGTCGTTCCCACTTCGATCAGAACCGATACGCCGTTCTCGAATTCGATGACCGATTCAAAGCCGTCATCCACCTCATCGCCGAGAATAAAGCTCAAGCGGCTGCTCAGGCTGGTCATCCGGCTGTCCACCATGAACAGGATCTGGTCCAGCAAATGCACGCCCCAGTCCAGCAGCATGCCGCCGCCGTGGGCTTCCAGATGGCGCCAGTCGCCCGGAATGCCGTTCGCCCCGTGCACCCTGGATTCGATACGGAACAAATCGCCAATCGTCTTTTCGTTGTACATTTGCTTAATCGTCAGGAAGTCCTCGTCCCAGCGGCGGTTCTGGTGGACCATCAGCACCCGTCCGGCCGCATCGGCAGCGGAGACCATGTCCTTAAAGTCGCTTACGGACAATGTTACCGGCTTCTCGCAGATGACGTGCTTGCCGGCCGCAAACGCCTGAAGGGCCAGCTCCTTATGCACGTCGTTCGGCGTTGCAATGAGCACCACGTCAACCGCGGCATCGTTCAACACCTGCTCATAACTCTCGTAGGCAGCATACCCGTCCTCCCGGGACGCCTTCCTGCGCTCTTCCAGAATATCGTAGGTTCCGGTCACCTCAAGAAACGCGTTGTCCTTAATCAGCTTGGCATGGTAGCTGCCCATTCCGCCGTAGCCCACGATCACGATCGCTTGTTTTCTTTTTTCCGTCGTCATAGATACATAGCTCCTTTTTTACATCTAAGCAGTAAACGCATACACAACCATTATAATATCATATGCGAAATAACTGTTCTCTTTTACGATATTGTATTCCTGCTGCCATCGCAAGGCTGTGAGTTACATCGCAGTCCGGAATGGAATGAGCAGGATGGCAAAAAAAAAGCGTTACCCTGCTTCTATCGCAGGGCAACGCTTCTTGATTTTCGCGAGTTATTCCTTCACGACCAGCTTCAGTGGTGCCGCGATATTCGCTTCCACCTCTTTGCCCTGCAGCACGTCCTTGGCTGCGCCGACGGCGAGCTGACCGATCAGTTCGGGCTGCTGGGCTACCGTTGCCGTCAGATTGCCGGCTTCGATGGACTTCAGCGCATCGTCGTTGCCGTCAAAGCCGATGACCATGATGTCTTTGCCCGAGCTTTGAATCGCTTCGATTGCGCCCAGGGCCATTTCGTCATTGTGGGCAAAAATCGCTTTGGCGTCCGGATTACCTTGCAGCAGATTTTCCGTGACGGTAAGACCCTTCGTCCGGTCAAAATCCGCTGCCTGCTTCGCAACCACGTTCAGCTGCTCATCCGCGATATCATGGAAGCCCTTGCCGCGTTCGCGGGTCGCGGAAGCGCCCGGCACCCCTTCGAGCTCGATAACCTTCGTATCTTTGCCTAACTGCTCCACGATATATTCGGCTGCCATTTGGCCGCCCTTCACGTTATCCGAGGCGACCAGCGCAGCGACCTCGCCTTGATCCGCCGAACGGTCCAGCGTGATGACCGGAATGCCCAGGCTGTTCGCCGTTTGGACCACGGTCGAGATCGCGGACGAATCCGTCGGGTTAATCAGCAGTGCATTGACGCCCTGCTGAATCAGGTCGTCGACGTCATTGCTCTGCTTGGCTGAGTCGTTCTGCGCGTCAACGACAACGACCTCCATTCCCTGCTTCGCCGCTTCGGCGACGACGCCATCCTTCAAGGAGACGAAGAACGGATTATTCAAGGTGGAGATGGAAAGACCGATCTTGATGTCTTTGACGTCCCCGCCGGCTTTGGGCTTCGCCCATTCCGGCGGCTCCAGGGAACAGCCCGTGATGAAGATCAGCATGAGTGATACGAGCAGCAAAGTTGTTTTTTTCATCGTTCATTCTCCCCCTTAAGCCGATTTCTTGCGGTCGAGCAGTACGGCAATCGCAATCACGACACCTTTGACAACCATTTGATAGAATGAGTTCACGCCGAGCAGGTTGAGCCCGTTGTTCAGAATTCCGATGATCAGCACCCCGATCAGCGTGCCGACAATCCGGCCGCGTCCGCCGGTCAGGCTTGTACCGCCCAGCACAACGGCTGCGATGGCATCCAATTCATAGGAGGTACCCGCAGTCGGCTGCGCGGAATTCAAACGGGAGGTCAGAATCGCGCCCGCCAGCGCGGACAGCATCCCTGCCAGGGAATAAATCATAATCTTTACGCGCGGTACCTTAATGCCGGATACAAGCGATGCCTTTTCGTTACCGCCGATGGCATACGTTTTGCGGCCAAACGACGTTTTATGCAGGATGACCCACAGCACGGCAAACGTGATGATCATCGTAATGGCCGGCACGGGAATGCCCAGCAGGTATCCGCGGCCGAACAATTGGAATACAAGGCTGTCGCCAAGCCCGGTAATCGGATTACCGTTCGTATAAACCAGCGTAAGTCCCCGGAATATCGTCATGGTAGCCAAGGTGGCGATAAACGGCGCCATTTTCCCCTTGGTGATCATGAGACCGTTGATCATGCCCATCACGCCGCCAAGCGCAACGCCGATAATGATCGAGAGAATCGGGTCAAACCCGGCCACCATCATATTGGCGACAAATGCGCTGGAGAGCGCGAGAATCGAACCGACCGACAGGTCAATGCCGCCCGTCAAGATAACAAACGTCATACCGAAAGCAATCAGTGCGTTAATCGATACCTGACGCAGCAGGTTCAGAATGTTAAGCGGTTCCAAGAAGCTTGGATTCAGGACGGAAACGATGACGATCAGAATGATCAGTCCGAGCAGCGGACCGAGCTTTTGCGTCAAACCTGAGACCTTGAACCCTTTTCCCGCCTTGGCATCGTTAATAGTTGTCATATTACTGTCCCCCTGTAGCTAGAGTCATGATGTGTTCCTGCGTGGCTTGTTCGCGATCCAGTTCACCGGATATCCTGCCCTCGTGAACGACGAGAATCCGGTCGCTCATCCCGAGCACCTCCGGCAGCTCCGACGAAACCATCAGAATCGCCACGCCGCGTTCGGTCAGCTCATTCATCAGCTGGTAAATTTCGCGCTTCGCTCCTACGTCCACGCCGCGGGTCGGCTCGTCCAGGATGAGCACGCTCGGCCCAATGCCGATCCATTTGGCGATAACCACCTTCTGCTGGTTCCCCCCCGACAGATTGCGTGCATGCGTTTCGGATGAATGGGTCTTGATCTGCAGCCGCTTCGTCAAGGTATCCACGAAATCCTGCTCCTTCTTCCCGGAGATGAATCCTCTGGAAGAGAAGCTGAACAGGTTGGGCAGCGCCATATTTTCACGGACCGAGAAATCCAGCACCAGTCCTTCATCCTTGCGGTCCTCCGTTATGAATCCAATGCCGTGTTTCACGGCATCATCCGGCTTCTTGATATGAACCTTCTTGCCGCGCACCCAGATTTCCCCGCTGTCCAGCGGGTCCAGCCCGAAGATCGCTCGCATCATCTCGGTGCGCCCCGCGCCCATCAAACCGGATACGCCTACGATCTCGCCGGCTCGAACCGAGAAGCTCACATTCTCGAACCGGCCCTTGCCGGTAATATTCTTCACTTCCAGCACCGGTTCGCCCGGAGACGGATGCCGCGCGGGATATCGCTCGGTCAGCTCCCGGCCGACCATCTTTTTGACGACTTCGTCAAAATCCGTGTCCGGAATGGCTTTGGTGTCAACGGATTTACCGTCCCGCATGACCGTAATCCGGTCGCAGATCGTAAAGATTTCCTCCATGCGGTGGGAGATGTAGACGATGGATACCCCTTGTTTTTTCAATGAGCGGATGACGCCGAACAGCTTCTCGATTTCCCTTTCGGTCAGTGCCGCCGTGGGCTCGTCCATAATGATGACTTTCGCTTTGGTCATGAGCGCTTTGGCGATCTCAATCATCTGCTGCTGGCCGACGGAGCATTCCCCTGCCTCCTGCGTCAACGGTATCGTCACCGCCAATTTGCCGAACTGTTCCTTCGCAAGCGCCTTCATTTGTTTCATGTTGAGGAATCCCAGGCCGGATGTCATCTCCTTGCCGATAAACAAGTTATCCAGAACCGTCATCTCCGGCCAGATGTTGAGCTCCTGGTGGATGAAGGCGACGCCTCTCTCTTCGGCTTCCTTCGGGTTCGCAAAATAGGTTTCCTGACCGTCGATCAAGATCTTGCCCTCATCCCGGCTGTGAAGCCCGGTTAAAATATTCATCAGCGTCGATTTGCCCGCGCCGTTCTCTCCCATCAGGGCATGAACCTCTCCTTCCCGGAGATCAAAGTCCACGCCCGCCAGCACCCGGTTCGTGCCAAAGGATTTATGGATATTCGTCATCTGAATGTTCATGATGCTTCCTCCTCTTTAACCGAAATGAACGCCGGCCTGCAAAATGCAGTTCGCATAGGGCTTGGCTTCGCCTGTACGGATAACCGCCTTGGCGTTTCGAGTCCGTTCCTTGAACTGCTCGTGCGTGCAAGCCTCGATCTCGCAATCCTGAAATTGTTCCTCTATATAATGCAGTGTTTCCTTATTCTCCCGCTTCATTTCTTCAGCAATGACGATTTTTTCAACGACCATATCGTCGGCGATCGCCTCCACCACCTCCATAAAGCTCGGCGTCCCCAGCGTTAGCGCCAGGTCGATCTTCGGAACGTCTGGAGGAACCGGAAGGCCAACGTCCCCGACCACGATGGTATCGGTGTGCCCCAGATCCGCCAGCACTTTCGCGATGTGGCTGTTCAGCATGCCGTTCTTCTTCATGGTCAAAGGCTCCCTTCCACTTCGAGACGCGACGGCATTCCGCCCTGCGCTCCGAACTTCATGACCGACAAGGAAGCGGCGCGGTTCGCGAATCTGAGGCTGTCGGTCAGGCTCATGCCCTCGGCCAGCGCCACGGCGAATGCGCCGTTGAATGTATCGCCGGCACCCGTCGTATCTACGGCTTCAACCTTGTAGCCCGGAACCACGACCTCTTGCATACCGTCAAAATAACGAACGCCCTTTTTCCCTTCCGTTACGATGAGTTTATTCGGATACCGGCGCAGCACGTCGCCGAGCGGCTCGTCATGAAACAGGATAGCGGCTTCATGTTCGTTTGGCGTAATGTATGCCGCCCGTTCTATAACGACGCTCGGCACCGGACGGGCAGGAGCGGGGTTCAGCATCAATGGCACCTGATACTTGGCGCATATCGCACTCACGTGCACCACCGTTTCTTCCGGAATCTCCTGCTGAATCAACACGATATCCGCCGCCTGGATTGCCTTTTCCGCCTGATCTACGTATTCCGGAGTGATCCGATCATTGGCAGCCTTCACCACCACGATGCTGTTGTCTCCCTCTGCCAAAATGATGTGCGCCGTGCCGCTTTCCATACCTGTAACCGGTTCCACATAATCCGTAAGAACACCATTCGACTGCAAATTGCTCAAAATCGTTTCGCCGAAGGAATCGTCACCGACGCAGCCAACCATCGTCACCTCTGCACCCAGCCTTGCCGCCGCGACGGCCTGGTTGGCTCCCTTCCCTCCGGGCACCGTCTTAAAGCTGTCGCCCAGCACCGTCTCTCCCGCGCCGGGGCGCTTGGCGGAGGTCACCACCAAGTCCATCGACGCGCTTCCGATTACCACGATTTTTGCCATCACGATTCCACCTTTCTCGTTGTCTGCCGCTCTATGAATTCTACCGAGAATTCGATATTGCTTTTCTCTATGCGCTGCCCTTCGATAAGTCCGATAAGCAATCTGGCCGCTTCCCGGCCCATTTCGTACGCCGGCTGATGAATCGTTGACAGCGGCGGGGCCAGCAGCCTGCTGAGCAGAATATCGTCAAATCCGATAATTTGTACGTCTTCCGGCACCCTTTTCCCCAGCCGAAACGCTTCCTTCACCACGGCGGATGCCATAATATCGTTACTCGCGATTATGCCATCCGTGTCCGGATATTCGCTGAACACTTTCTGGGCGAATTCTTCGGCATCGGTTAAAGAAAACGATGTCGTCTTCAGCACTTGGTACGCAGCCGCCTGTTGCTCCAGAACCTCGACAGCTCCTTCAAAACGTTCCTGTGCAGGCCGCACATCCGCCGGACCTTGAATTACCGTTATGGCTTTACTCCCTCGCCGTACGATTTCCTCAGCCGCTATTCTTCCTCCCTGACGGCCATCCGCGTACACGGAAGGGCGGTCCGACGAGGTGCGGTCGAGAAACACGACGGGAATGTTCAGTCCCGTATACATGTCGGCATCCGGATCGTTGGTCGATGATATGACGCCAACCACATTATTCTGGACAAACGTCTGAATGTACTCCATTTCCTTCTTCTTGCTCTCGTCGCTGTTTCCGAAGATCAATCGGTAATCATTCTCCTGCATCTCGTCCTCTACCCCGCGGGCAAGCTGCGGGAAATAAGGGTTCATGATGTCGGGAAGCAAAAGTCCTATCAATTTGGATTTCCTCTTGTATAAAGAACGCGCCACTTCATTCGGCGTGTAATTCAGCTCTCGAATGCTCTGTTCCACCTTGGACCTGGTGTCCTCATGCACGTAACCGTTTCCATTTAAAACCCGCGAAACCGTGGCTACGGATACGCCCGCCTGATTCGCCACATCCTTGATCGTTGCCATACCGTCATCACCTCATTCATGTGTAACCGGTTACAGGTATAAGATATCACATCTCTTTTCAACGTGCAAGCTTTTAGGGAATGGAATATTCTTGTACCGGCACTGGCAAGCTCGCCTTCAGCAACTGCCATGTCCTGCAATAAATTACGGTTTTCTTACAAAACCCCTTACTGGATTTTACATCCGGCTCCTATACTCAAGGCTGTAAGGCCAAGCTGGAAAGTGAGGTAAAACATGATGATGGAAAAAGAATTCACGCTTCCTTCTCCGGGGCACTCTCTATCGCCGAACGTCAACGAGCCGGAGGTATCAACCGCGGCGAAACCCGTCTCGATCAAGAGAACAAGGCGCAGAGAAATTCTGCTCGCTTATGCATGTTTAGCGCCTTCGCTGCTCATATTCGGCCTGTTCTTATTCTACCCGCTGCTCAAGTCGGTTTATCTTAGCCTGTTCCTGACCGATCCGCAAGGCCGGGTAGCGGAATTCGTAGGATTCGACAACTTCAGGGAAATACTGGCCTCCGACATGTTCTATACAAGCTTTGGCAATACCCTGCTGTTCATCGTGCTGACGGTTCCGACCGGCATGGCGGCTGCGATTCTGCTGGCTGCCCTGACGCACAACAAACTCAAGGGCATGAAAATATTCCGCTTTATCTTCTCGCTTCCGATGGCCGTGTCCGTCGGTACCGGCTCGATGATCTGGATGATTCTATACCATCCGACCTTAGGCATACTGAATTATTTTCTGACGCTGCTCGGCACGCAGCCCGTCCAATGGCTTACCGATCCGAAATGGGCCATGATCTCCGTCGCGCTTATGACCGTCTGGATGAATCTTGGATTCAACTATATCCTGATGCTGAGCGGCATGCAGGGCGTGTCCGAGGATATCTATGACAGCACCAAGATTGACGGCTCCGGTCCGCTGAGAACGTTCTTCCGGATTACGATGCCGCTAATCTCCCCTACGTTATTCTTCACGTCCGTCGTATCGGTTATCGGTGCCTTCCAAGCATTCGGGCAAATCAACATCCTCACCAAAGGCGGTCCGATGAACAGCACCAACGTCATGGTATTCAACATCTACCAGGATGCCTTCGTCAATTTTCGCTTCGGCATCGGCAGCGCGCAGGCCCTCATCCTGTTTGCCATCATTCTGCTGCTGACCGTCTTTCAATTTAAATTCGTCGAGAAGAAGGTGCATTACCAATGAACATGCGTCTCATGCCCAAAAGCTTCATCTACATCGCGCTGCTTCTCGGTTCGTTGGCCGTTCTTTTCCCGCTCCTATATACCTTGTCGACATCGCTGATGAGCGAGGCCGAAGCGGCCGTCTATCCGCCGCCTCTGCTTCCCGAAGCCGTCAATCTGTCCAACTTCGCCAAGGTGATCGATACGATTCCTGTCCTTACCTTTATCGGAAACAGCCTGGTTGTCTCCATTGCCATCATGCTCGGACAGATCGTGACCGCAAGTCTGGCAGCATACGCTTTCGCCTTCCTGCGATTTCCGGGAAAAACGCTGCTGTTCAGCCTCTATCTCGCGACGATGATGATCCCGTGGGAGGTGATCATGATTCCGAATTACTTGACGGTCAAAAGCCTGAACTGGCTGGACACCTATCAAGGGCTCATCATTCCATTTCTGGCCACGGCCTTCGGAACCTTCCTGCTCAGGCAGACCTTCCTGCAGCTGCCGAAGGAGCTGTTTGAAGCGGCCCGCGTGGACGGCTGCGGACATGTCCGCGTTTTCCTGAGCATGGTGTTGCCGTTATCCATCCCCGGAATCGCCACGCTGGGCGTCTACTCGTTCTTGAATAATTGGAACATGTACCTGTGGCCGCTTCTGACAACCAACCGGGTCGAGATGCGAACCGTCCAAATCGGGATCGGCATGCTGCAGTTCGAAGAGATGAACTCATGGAATCTGATACTCTCCGGCGTGCTCCTGCTGCTGCTGCCTTCCCTGCTGCTGCTTGCGCTCGGGCTGAAACCCCTTGTGCGCGGCATCACCGCAGGTGCTTTGAAGGGCTAATGGCCACGATGCCGACCCAGTAGACCATATTGGATCAGCCTTGCGTGCCGGTTATCGATATCAAACGGGCTCACGCAATTTCTGATAGATCAAACCATACTTTATTTTCAAAAAGGGAGAGATTAACCGATCATGAAACGTTATGGTAAAAGGTCCTTCGCGATGCTCCTGCTTTCCTGCTTCATGCTGATCAGCGCCGCTTGCAGCAATACGCCAGCCGCCGGAGAAACGACCGTTGCCGCCGGCAGCGAACCTGCCAAGGAACCTGTTAAGGTCGTTTGGTGGCATTCCATGAGCGGCGAGCTCGGAACCGTTGCGGACAAGCTGATTTCCGATTTTAACGCAGCCCACCAGGATATTCAGGTAGAGGGCGTGTTTCAAGGCACGTACGATGAAAGCTTGAACAAGCTGAAGGCTTCGTTGGGATCGAACAGCGGACCGACCATGATTCAGGTGTACGAAATCGGCAGCCGTTTCATGATGGACACCAAGGCGATCCGTCCGGTTCAAGACTTCATGGATGCTGAAGCATACGACATTTCCTCCTTGGAACCGAATATCAAAAATTATTATACATTCGACGACAAATTGTATTCGATGCCGTTCAACTCCTCCAACCCGATCCTTTACTACAACAAAGATGCCTTTAAAGCGGCAGGTCTGGATCCGGAAAATCCTCCAAAAACCTACGAAGAGGTAGCGAAAGCGGCTAAAGCGCTAACGAAAGGCGGCCAAACCGGCGCATCCTTCGCAATATACGGCTGGTTCATGGAGCAATTCCTTGCGAACCAAGGCGTTGAGCTGCTGAACAACGGCAACGGCCGCACTTCTCCGGCAACCGCTTCGCAAGTCAACAACGCCGCTGCCGTGAAAACGCTGGAATGGTGGAAGCAAATGCTGGACGATAAAGTCCTGCTGAACCTGGGACGTAAAACGGATGACACCAAAAAAGCCTTTGCAGCCGGCCAAGTCGCCATGACGCTGGACTCCACGGCTTCGCTCCGGGGAATCGTCAGCGCAGCGGAAGGCAAATTCGAAGTCGGCACGGCTTTCCTGCCCAAACCGGCTGACGGCGGCGAAGGCGGCGTTATCATCGGCGGTGCAAGCCTGTGGCTGATGAACAACAAATCGGAAGAAGAGCAGCAGGCCGCCTGGGAATTCATGAAGTATTTGGCCGAGCCGCAAACCCAAGCCTACTGGCATGTCAACACGGGTTACTTCCCGGTCACGACCAAAGCTTACGAAGAATCCCTGGTAAAAGAAAACCTGGAGAAATATCCTCAATTCCAGACGGCGGTGGATCAACTGCATCAAACGACCGCCAACCTGGCAACGCAGGGCGCTGTCATGGGCGTGTTCCCTGAGGCCCGCCAGCTGACGGAAACGGCCATCGAGGAAGTGCTGAACGGTCAGAAAACACCGCAGGAAGCATTGGATAAAGCTGCCCAGGAGATCAGCTCCAAGATCGAGACCTATAATAAAACGGTAAAATAAACGTCGGGCATGCCGCGTAAGCATGCGATAAAACCTAATTCGAATTGCAGTCATTTCATTAACACCCTTTATGCTGCCTCATGGGGCCCTCTGCGGTCACCCCGTGAATCATGCATAAAGGGTATTTTTTGTTCGATCCAAAACTTTCCATATTTGATCAGCTTGTATAGGGCTTTGCCCAAGTCACTCAGCCCGGCTCCGGAATACACTGTTACAAAGTGGAGGTGAGCAAAGTGATGAACAATCTTCCGTCCACCGTATCGATCATCCCGGTGCCCTTCGACCGGGGAGCTACCCGCCGCGGCGCCGGACAGGGACCGGACGCCATATTCGAAGCCGGTCTGAAACGCAAGCTTAACGCGCTCGGTGTAACTTACCAGGTCGATGACCCTGCTGCGCTCCCCGAGCGCAAGGATGAAGCGCATCATCCCCGATTAAAACATTTGACAGAAGTCGTGACGATGAACGAGCAGCTGGCAGCACGCGTATCCGCCCTGGCAGTAGCGGGCACCTTCCCACTTGTGCTCGGCGGCGACCATAGCATAGCCATCGGCACGCTCGCCGGACTTACCCGGCATTACCGCAACTTGGGCGTCATCTGGATCGATGCCCATTCCGATCTCAATACGCCGGATACTACCCCGACCGGCAATATCCATGGCATGTCCCTGGCTGTCAGCTTGGGAAAAGGCGATCGGCGGCTAACCTCGATCGGCGGCGTTAAATCAACCATTAAGCCGGAGCATGTCGTGCTCATCGGCGCGCGCTCACTTGATCAGGGCGAGCGGGACTTCATCCGCCGGGAAGGCATCGCCTGCTTCACGATGCAGGATATCGACCGCATGGGCATGTTCCGGGTCATGGAGGAAGCCATCCGCATATCGTCAACGGGAACGGATGGCGTTCATCTTTCCTTTGATATTGACAGTGTCGATCCGAAGATCGCACCGGGAACAGGAACGCCGGTTCAAGGCGGGCTCAGCTACCGGGAAGCGCACCTGGCCATGGAGATGCTGTCGGAATCCGGCATTCTGACGTCAGCCGAATTCGTGGAGAACAACCCGCTGCTGGACCGCGGGCAGAAGACGTCCCGGCTGCTTGTCGGTTTAATCGCCTCCATGCTGGGCGAAAGCATCTTATGACATTTTCATGACATGGCATCACGCTTGATTATGAGAGCCTCTTCCGCGGGCATGCTCTATTTTCCGCGTTGCGGTTTCTTTAGACTCCCAAGGAGGTTACGCCATGGACGCTCCCGACCCTTATATCGAGAAAGCCGAAAGGTACGGCGCGAGAAACTACCACCCTCTTCCCATCGTCATCGCTTCAGCTGAAGGCATTCATGTGACGGATTCGGACGGCAAACGGTATATCGATATGTTAAGCGCCTACTCGGCACTTAACGCAGGTCATTGTCATCCCCGCATCATCCGGGCCTTAAAGGAACAGGCGGATCGGGTGACCCTGACCTCGCGCGCATTTCATCATGATCAACTAGGCGACTTTTACGAGAAGCTGTCCGCTTTAACCGGCAAAGGGATGATTCTTCCCATGAATACGGGAGCCGAGGCGGTTGAAACCGCGCTTAAGGCAGCGCGTCGCTATGCTTACCGGAAGAAAGGTATTCCGGCAGATCAGGCTGAAATCATCGTCTGCGAGGGCAATTTCCACGGCCGTACGATCACGGTTACCTCCTTCTCCTCATCCCGCGAATACCGCGAGGACTTCGGTCCGTTTACGCCGGGATTCAAAGTCATTCCCTATGGCGACCTTGAGGCGCTGGAGCAGGCGATTTCGCCGAATACGGCTGCTTTTCTCGTGGAGCCGATCCAAGGCGAATCCGGCATCGTGATTCCGCCTGACGGATACCTGAGCGGGGCACTGGAGCTGTGCAGGCAGCACAGCGTCCTTATGCTAGCGGACGAAATCCAGACCGGCTTCGGCAGGACGGGCAAACGCTTTGCCTGCGACTGGGAGGACGTCGAGCCGGATATGTACATTCTTGGAAAAGCGCTGGGCGGCGGCGTCTTTCCCGTCTCCGCCGTGGCGGCGGACGCGGATATTCTGGATGTATTCGAGCCGGGTTCCCACGGCTCCACCTTCGGCGGAAATCCGCTCGGGTGCGCGGTGGCCATCGCCTCCATGGACGTGTTCATTGAGGAAGCGCTGGAGGTTCGCTCCCTGGAGCTCGGCGAATATTTTCTCCGGCTGCTTCGTTCCATCCCGCATCCCGATATCCAGGAGGTGCGCGGCAGAGGTCTATTCATCGGCATGGAGCTCAAGGTCCCGGCCAGATCCTATTGCGAGAAACTGAAAGATCTCGGCCTGCTCTGCAAAGAAACCCATGAAGCCATTATCCGCTTCGCCCCTCCGCTCATCATCACCAAAGCAGAACTGGACCAGGCGGCGGCGATCGTAAGGCAGGCGTTTGCGTGATAAATCGATACCGGCTTGCACTTGCGCAAAAAACAGTTTGTTCACCCCCTGGCTCCAAGGCATGGGGTGCGGCAAACTGTTTTTTGCGGTTTCTTTCCGCTCCTAGCCAGGCAGAAGCTGAAGCGTTGACTGAAATATCATATAGCGGTGCCATGCCGCATTTCCTGTATAATGGGTTGTATAATATTGGATGTACGATTCTGACAAGTAACGTATCGTTATTCCCCTCTCGGCTCACTTCAGCCTATGAAGGGTAATGATTCCCAGCCATGTTTTATCGGGGTTAATGATAACTTAACAAGGAGGTTCACTCATGAAAATAGCCATCTGCGGGGGTACCGGCTTCATTGGCCAAGCATTGTGCAAGCGCTGGCTGCGCGACGGACATGACATGATCATCGTCACCAGGTCGAAGCCGGAGATCCCCGCTGTGCAGCAGAACGGGTCATTATCCTACTTAACCTGGGATGAGATGAAATCCCATCCGGAGCGGTTCGAGCGCTTGGACGCACTCGTTAACCTTGCCGGCTCCTCCCTGAGCCAACGCTGGACGCAAGCAGGCAAGAAGAGAATTCTTCAGTCCCGGCAACGAACCGTAACTGCCGTAGCGGACCTGATGCAGCGCCTGGAGCACAAACCTCCGGTCATTCTTCAAGCATCGGCAATGGCCATATACGGTACATCCGAGTTTGAAGCGTTTGATGAGGACAGTCCGGCCACGATCATGGATTTCCCGTCCGAGGTTGTGCAGCAATGGGAGCAGGCAGCCGATTGCATCCCGGTCGACCGGTTAATCAAGCTGCGCATCAGCGTCGTTCTGGGCGATCAAGGCGGTGCCCTCCCCAAAATGCTGCTGCCGTATAAATTAGGGGTCGGCGGCAACATCGGCAGCGGCAAGCAATGGCTCTCCTGGATCCATATCGACGACATCGTGGAATTAATCGATTATTGCATCCGGCACGAAGACATTTCCGGAGCCGTGAACGCCGCTTCCCCGCATGCGGTCACGAACGAGGAATTTGGCCGTAGCGTCTCCAAGGTCTATCGCCGTCCGCATTGGCTGCCCCTGCCTGCATTCATGCTCCAAGGCATCCTGGGCGAAATGTCGCTTATTCTGTTAAAGGGCCAGCGGATCCTTCCGGCCAAAGCCCAGCGCCACGGCTTCAAGTTCCAATATCCGGAATTGACGGCCGCCTTGCAGCAGATCAAAGGAAGCTGAATCACCCTCCTTGCGCATAAAAAACAATCGCTCTCTTGATCTCAAGGGAGCGATTGTTTTATTCGATGAACGCTATTGGACCGGAGATAACTCACTCTCCGTGACCCATTTGTGGTTCTTGACTTCCTCTCCGGATGTTGACGTGAAGTCCACCATATAGACCGTCGTACGCTCGGCGGAATCGATAACGGCCGTCGCACCGTTCATCCCCTCCATATGATCCGCATTCACGACGGCTTTCGCTCCCGGCTCCAGGGGCTCCTTGCCCGCATCCTTGAGCTCTTCATGAATGACCCATTTATGATCCTTCACTTCGGGCCCGCCGTTCGTCGGCGTATACGATATCGTGTACACCGTCGTATCGTAAGCTCCGACTATCGTTGCTTGGGCCCCCTTCATCCCGGGCATGTGGTCGGATTCGATGATCGCTTGGGTCCCGGCCGCATAGGCAGGATTGTCCGCCGTCTTCAACCCTTCCGGAACCTCGCCCGATCCGGAATGGTTCATGCTGCCGTGATCCATGCCTTCCATGCCGCCGGTAGTATCCACGCTCTCCGCTTGATCCGGATTCGCGCCATCCGTATTTCCGCAGGCGCCCAGCACGAGGACGAGGGATGCGAAGGCAACCAGAATAAGCGGCTTTAATCGTTTTTTTGCTGACATATGACGAACTCCTCTCTTATAGTGAATATTCATAGCATAACAGCGACTTGTGAAGAACTTATGTAGCTGTCTATGCATTACATCACTATACCCATTTTTTCTTTATATCTTATCTTGTGATATATAATAGAGAGACAACCCAAGATACATCCAACCTATATTAAAGGCAGATGACATTGCCTTATGAACGAAGGAGAACCATCTCCCATGCAAATCGATGACGATGCTTTCATCCCGTTATTCAAACGGGCCAATTCCATATTAAATCGTACCTTGAGCCGTATTGAACAACAGGAGCTGAGCATCCGGATCCATTACTGGGGGTTCATGCCGCGCCACTACGACAATACGGAGCACAAGCATTCTTTTTTTGAAGCTTGTTACGTGTTAACAGGCAACGGAACCTATATCGAAGGCGAGAGAGAGTTTCATCTCCATTCGGGCACGCTGTTTCTCTCACGGCCGGGCGTCCAGCATCAAATAAGAAGCAAGGACGGCTTGGCCTTATGCTATGTCGCCTTTGAACCGGAAGAAAGGGCAACCGGCGAGTTTTATGCGGCCGCGTTCCGGTTGTTGGCCAAACAAGGCAATCCGGTGGTTGCAGAAGGTGCCCGGCAGGCGTCCGGATTATTGTGGCTTTCGCTGTTATCGCTGTTTCATACGGGTTCCGGCAAACAGCACCCGCCGCAAATGCTGAACAGTTTGGCCGCATCACTGATAGTATCCTTTCTGACCGTCCATGGCCCGGGCTTCCATCATGAGCCTTCCGGAGCCGAAGCAAACGATGAAGGAACCTCCATGTTTCATCAGGCCGAACTGTTTATCAAGGACAACCTCAACGAACCGCTCTCGCTGGAGCGCGTGGCGGGCCATCTCCACATCACGACCCGTCATTTAACCCGGCTGTTTCGCAAATACGGCCATCAATCCTTTGTCCATTATGTACAGGAGCAGCGCGTGCAGCAGGCAAAGCATATGCTCCTCCATACGGATCGCCAGATCAAGGAGATTGCCGTCTGCTGCGGATTCGAGTCCGTGCATTACTTCACCAGGGTATTTACGTCCAAACTTGGCGTAACCCCGGCCCGCTTCCGGCGCTCGCAGTTTTCGGAAGGACGCTACGACTCCGAGGTTTAGCGCCCAAGGCCCGCCGATGTCCTGATCGTACAAAAACACTTCCTCTTTTTATAAAGACGTATCCTCCCTTGCCTTCTACAATGAAGTCGTAACAGACATTCCGGAAGGGAGGATACATCCAATCCATGAAACCTGCAACTGCCTTTCAATCACATCCGATCAATCCTGTGGATTTTCGCCACGAGCCCTTGTTCATGAATCAGGGGATCGACTCCTGGTGCTCGTTCATCATGTCGACCCACAAACAAAAATCGCAGCTTCATCCCCCCGAAAAGCGCGGCGTCTACATTACGCTTGACGGAACGCACGGTGCCGATTTCGATAAACTGCTGATCCACCTTCAGCAAACCTGCGAACAAGAGGGCATCGCCTTCTCGAGCGATTCGACGTCCCATTACGTAAAACCCGAAGCCGAGCTCCGGGCCGAGATGGCTCCTTATCTGACCGATAACCGGGCATTCGGCTATAAAGCCTCGGATGTCCGTCCTATTCAATATTTTCAACCGGGCGCTAAGGCTGCCTTGCAAAAAAGCGCGCTGCAATTTGACGCGATGTGCGGCATTCACGTGCTGCACGGCCCGGGTGCCTCGCTGCTGGAAGGCAGAACTCCCGATCTTCGCTTCTACGCCGATTACTCCCGCGAAAACCAGCAGCGGCGCCATGCGGAGCGTATGGGCAGCTTCGGCCTCGGCATCTCGAGCGATAAGGTTGAGACCTACAAGAACTGCCTGTTTCTCGAATGGCCCGTCTGGGAGACTTACCGCTGGGACTGGCTGGACCATCATGTCCAGCATTCGGTCAACCAAGCGTACTATATGGATTTGAATCGTTCGGAAGCTCCTGTCTGGCTGCCTGCAGCGAAATTGGCAAGCGTGCTGCATCAAGCGGCCCGGCAGCCGTTTCGGGTCAAGCCGTTTTTTGCCCCGGGGATATGGGGAGGGCAATACCTTAAGGAATTGTGCGGCCTTCCCGAAGAATGGCCGAACTGCGCCTGGAGCTTTGAACCCATCGCTCCCGAGAACACGCTGCTGCTGCGCGTGCAGAAAGTCACCTTCGAGGTTCCGTTCACTTTGTTGATGGAGGCAGCCCCCCAGGAAATTATGGGAACGCGTAATTTCGAGCTGTTCGGCGATTATTTTCCGATCCGGTTTGACTATCTGGATACGATGCAGGGCGGCGAGCTGTCGCTTCAGGTGCATCCGCTGCAGGAATATGCAGAGGCGCAGTTCAATGAACATATGACACAGCAAGAGTCGTACTACATCATGCGTAATGTCCCGGGAGCCAAGGTGTATTTGGGACTGAAGGAAGGGATCACCGGCGGACGGCTCCTTGAAGCCGTCGATAATGCCCATCTTCATGAAGAGCCGCTGGAGCTCTCAGACTACGTTAACGAGTACCGCTCGCAAACAGGGGATCTCTACCTTATTCCACCGGGTACGGTCCACTGCTCCGGCAGGGATAATCTCGTGCTGGAAATCTCCTCGACCACCTGGTGGTTTACGTTCAAGATTTATGATTATCTGCGGCTGGACGCCGATGGCAAGCCACGCCCGATGAACCCTGAGCATGCGCGCCACAATATCAATGACGCCATGAATACGCCGGCAGTTGAGGACGGGCTTATCGCTAGGCCTTCCGTCGTAAGCCGTCAAGGCGGCAGCACGGAGGAACTGCTGGGACAACGGGAAGATCTTCTGTTCCAGGTCAGCAGGCTGAATTTGCAGGATACCTGGAAAGCGGATACCCAAGGAGAGTTCGTTATGTACAATCTCGTGGAAGGCGACCGCGTCCGCCTTGTACCGGCAGCGAACGAGGGTGGGGCCGTTGAATGGGGCTACGCGGAATCCTACATCGTTCCGGCATGTATAGGCGAATACCGTTTGGAGAACCTGTCCGGATCCCCATGCACCTTGATTGCGGCCAGGGTCAATCCGGAATGGAATCTCCCGCTGCTTCCGCCTTCCCGGAGAGCGGCAAGCGGAGAGTTTTCATGAACCGCCCTGATTGGGACGATCCGGGAAGCCCGTCTCCCCCTGCCCCCATCACCATAACGCTTGATGCCGGGGGAACCGCTTTGAAGGGGGCGCTGCTCGTGAACGGGCAGCTTGTCCCCGGCTCGTTCCTCATCCGGCCTTCGGCATCGCAAGGAACGGCGGAGGAAGCGATCGCCAGCTTCGCCGGCGCCTGCCATGATTTGTTACGCTTTTACGCCTCGGCCTTCCGGCCGGTGGACTATCGCGATTCGATCCGGATCGGCTTTGCCTTTCCGGGGCCCTTCGATTACGCAAAAGGCGTTGCCCTTCTTCAAGGCATCGGCAAATATGATGGGCTGTACAAACTGTCGGTTCGGGATCTGCTCCGTTCGAAGTTCCAGAGCCTCAAACCATCCTTTCCGGGTGCCATGATGAATCGTTTGACCGCTGCCGATATCCGGTTCGGGAACGACGCCTTCATGTTCGGGCTGGGCGCCTCCATCCGGTTCAGGGCGGAACGTCTCGTATGCCTGACGCTCGGTACGGGCCTCGGTTCGGCCTTCGTGGAGAATGGCCGGATCGTAGCCGGCAAGGACGGTATCCCTGGCAGCGGCATGCTGTATGCGGAGCCTTACCGGGACCACATCGTGGACAGCTATTTCGGGAGAAGAGGCATTCTGAGGATGGCCTCGGAGCGTGGACTCCTGACGGACGGAATCGACGTAGCCGATCTGGCGGAAGCGGCAACGCGAGGTAATGGGCAGGCCCGCGAATTATTCCGGGAATACGGCAGCAATCTGGGAGGCATGCTGCGGCCCTACCTATCCGGATTCCGGCCGGACCGCTTGGTGCTGGGCGGACAGATCTCGGGCAGCCTGCCCTTATGGGAAAGGGATATGCAGCTGGCCTTGGGTAGTACGCACAGCGTTCCAATCGACTGTCTCGAGGACGGTACGTCCGCGGTGTTTTACGGCATTGATAAGCTGTTTGACGATACGGCGGGCGAACGATCCGCTCCATATTATCATTAGGAGGTCCTATCATATGAACAAGAACATATCACGCCAAGGAAGCCATAAACCCGCCCGTCCCTGGACGATCTATGCCATCCATCATTCTCACACGGATATCGGTTACACCGAGCGTCAGGAACGGATCGAGCAGTACCATGTCGATTTTATCCGCCAGGCTCTGGGCATCACGGATGCCGCACACCGCGGAGAACGTCCGGAATGGAAATCGTTCCGCTGGACTTGCGAAACATTCTGGGCGGTTGAGAAATTCCTCGAATCGGCCACAACGGAAGAAAAGGAGGCTTTTCAGCAAGCGGTAATCCGCGGTGATATCGAACTGTCCGGAACCTATCTCAACATGACGGAGCTTCCGGACTTCGACCTCCTTCTGCGCAATCACGGCAAGGCGCAAAGGTATGCAAACACTTTCGGACATCGGATCGACAGTGCCATGACCGCCGACATCAACGGGTACAGCTGGGGTTATGCGGATAGCCTGCTGCAAAATAACATCGAGCATCTGTTTTCCTGCATCCATACGCACCACGGCATGTATCCGCTGGGCCGCAAACAAACCCCGTTCTGGTGGGAAAGCCACAGCGGCGGCAGGCTGCTCGTATGGAACGGCGAGCATTACATGTTCGGCAACGAGCTCGGGTTCTGCCCTGACGCACTCGGCAAATACATCATCAAGGATGAGCTTCAGCATAATCTGATGGAGCCCGAGGAGCGGCACAACGACATTGCTGCCCTGCGGATTAACCGGTATTTATGGAATCTTGAGCAGGAGTCCTACCCGTATTCCTTCGTTCCCGTCATGGTCTCCGGCCTGGGTACGGACAATGCGTCCCCGAATGCTGACATTGCGGAATGGATAAGCGCATGGAATGAACAATACGGCGACCAAATCACCATTAAAATGGCCACGCTCTCCGAATTTTTTGCCGTCTTGAAGCAGGAGGATCTGTCCGCGCTTCCGGTGCACCGCGGGGATTGGCCGGACTGGTGGACCGATGGGGTCGCCTCCACGGCGATGCATACCCAGATTTACCGGGATGCCCAGCGCACGCTTCGCAAAGTCAAGCGTCTCGATCCGGGCCATGCAGCGGCGAGCCTCGCCGAGATCGAGGAGGCCTCGCAGGCGCTGACCATGTACGCCGAGCATACCTGGGGCTACCATTCCTCCGTGTATGAGCCTTGGCATCCGCAGGTGCAGATGCTGGAGGTGCGAAAGCAAGCCTATGCGGCGGAAGCCAGCAAGCTGGCTTACCGGGCGCTGGATAAAACGCTCGTTGCCCGTCAGGGCGCACTGCTTGCCCCCCATCGTTCCTTACGCTACGAGGTGATCAACACGGAACCGGCCGCAGCTACGCTGCAGGTTGCCATACCGCTGGATGGCTGGGAACACGTAATTCTGAAGAAAAGGTTCGAGCTCATCGACGAAACGACCGGGAAGCCTCTACCGTACCAATTGACACATACGGGGGCACTCGTTACGGAGCTCACGCTTGAAGCGGGAGAGTCCCGGATATTGTTTATTCATGCGCACGAATCGTCAGATGTTCCCGCTGCTTCCGGGAATATGGCGACCGCGCGGAATACCGAACCGATCGCATGCGAAGGCATCGCCGACATCTGGACCCAGCCCTTGACTCCCTATCCGATCGTGGCGGGCAAGAGTTCGCTCGAATCCGACTTCTTCCGGATCGAATGGGAAATGAACAATGGCATTACGGCCTGGATCGATAAGACACGCTCGGCGGACCTGCTGGACGGCGAACGCGAGCACGGGGCATTCACTCCTGTCTACGAGGTTACGCCGGCACAGGATGAGTTTAATCCATCCGAAATATGCTCGACCCGCCGCCGCATGGGACGCAACCGGAAGGGCACCAACGTCCAGCGGGATGCCGGGCGCTTAACCCGGGCGACCGTGCTGGACAACGGACCGCTGTTTGCCCTGGTCGAGCTGGTGTTCGACGTGAAGGGACTCAGCTACTATGCCCTCCACATCAAAATGTTTGCCAACCAGCCTCGTGTCGAGGTGTCCGTCCGCTTCCACAAGGACAGCGTTTGGCTGCCGGAAAATGTCTATGTGGCACTGCCGTTCTCGCTGGGGACGGAAGCCGAGTTATACGCCGAAAAAGCCGGATGCCATATCCGGCCTTGGAAGGATCAAATTCCTGGAAGCTGCCTCGATTACACCAGCGTGCAGGAGGGAATATTCTGGCACTCGGCTAAAGACCGGGAAGCGCTGACCCTGTCCATGACAGACACGCCGCTCGTACAGCTCGGAACGCTGGAGCACGGGCCGCGCCAGCTTCACACCATGCAGCCGGCGGACAGCCGTCCTTCCACGTATGCCTGGATATTGACGAACTACTGGGAGACCAATTTCAAGGCTACGCTCGGCGGCTTCTACGAGTTCCGCTATGCGGTAGAACGCCATCGCCAGCTGGACCCCCAGCAAACGGCGAAGACGCTGCACGCCTCGACCGGACAATTCACGGTCCATCGGATCCATTGATTCATGATGAAGAACAGCTGCCCCATAAATAAGTAGGGTTGTTCACTTGACGGACGGTTCGTCAGATTAAAAAATGTGTCAAATGAAGTAATGACGGTGCTCAGGATATTATCCTTGCACCGCCATTTCTTGCTTTTCGGTTCGTTGCCGCCTTGAGCAGATTATCGGCAAGTGTAAGCCATCCCGGCATCTTCGATGGTTGAAAACAGCGCCTGGACTTTCTTCTGTTATTTCGCCTTGTGCTTGACAACCGCTTTACCACAGACGAACGTATAGCGGTTGGCATTGGCTTCGATCTTGGTACCGTCGACAAAATAGTGTTCCAACCGTTTCTTTCGTAAATGATAGGTAACACTTTCATTTTACCAAGAGACGGTTTTTTTCGTATGCTAATTAAAGTGAGGGATCTGCACAACGTAGCGGAGAGGACGAAACGATTCCGGACAAGCGAGAGCGGTCGCCTTTGTCCCCGAATTTCATCCTTGCTTAGAACCGTCCCAAGAAATTTGGGGGCAACAGCGATGGGAGGAACGATTCGTACTCGGAGCGCCTCCTAACAGAAAAAGAGAGCATCCCGCCAGATCTAAGATCTTTTGGGGCACCCTCGTTCTCATTAATATAAGGATGTGGCCTGTCGATCCGGCCTCTCCTGTCTTTTGATTATTCGGTTATAGCGGGATTACGTCCAGGCCCACATGAATCCGTCGCGATCCCAGGCAATCCGGCCGCCATGCAGTTTGCGGAAGGCCTTCTTCACGTCCTTGGACAGCGAAGCATTTCCATTCTCGTTCACGAAGACAAATTCTTCTCCGAAGTTCTCGCGTACATAACGGATGGCTTCCGTCTGATACAAATTGCCCGTAAACCGGATTTCCTCCACCATCCATTCGGCCACCTGCTGTGCTGTATATGCCATATTTGCATTCTTCCCTTCTGTATCCATTCCCTTATTATAACAGAATGGACGACAGAGTCGATTCGCATGGAAGCCGACCGAAGGCAGCTGTGCATATTTCGCCATCGCGATAGCAAAAGCAGATTACATCAAGATCCATGACAGCAATAAAAACTGGATGGAACCCGCAATCTCGATCATGCCGACCTTCATCGGTTTCATTATTTTTCCGGCATACCGCAGTGTCTTCACAAACGGAAACAAGAACGGCAGGCACATCCACGGATGCCCGAGGAATATCGGCAGAATCAGCATCACCGAATGATACATGATGGCATATGCCGTCCAGCGCCTGTTTTTCCGCTCCCGAAATACGGATTTGACAAAGAATACGGTTCCCGTGAAATATAGGAAATTCAGAGCAACAACAGCAGCTAGAAGCTGATCGAAGCCTCCTCCTCCCAGCATGTATGCAGCGGCGCCTCCGGTACAGAACAGCAGGATCGCACAAATATGGTTCAGCAGCGCACGCTCCGCTTTGCGGAGGACATGCCAGACATTAACCATGATCAGCACGAGGAGGACCGGCGCAAACCAGAGCATCGACGGCTTGAGAACAAGTACCGGAACCAGAAACACGGCGGCAACAAGAGCATAAACGGTCCCCCAGGATATCCAGGTTTTGCGTTTGGCCGGGGTCTTTAAGGATTGCAGAAACGGATAGGACGCCATATATAGAAACAACCACGCCAAAAACAGCGGAAGGTGCAGAAGGGCCGGCTTGGCAGCCACCATCCCGATGAAATAAGGTACAGAGACCATGGCCCAGCCTCCATGCTCCCGCGGAATCACAATCCTCGTCTTTTTCATGCCTCTCTCCCTCTCCATCCATCAACTCGCACCGACAACGATTCATCTCTTGTCAGCCGCTCGAAGCATTGCCGGACGAATGGTATGTAATATCGCTAAAGGTACCTACATAATGAATGATGTCGCCGGATTCGTCCCTTACGGCATTAATGGTCAACAGCTCCAAATATTCCTCCCCGTTTTTTCTGCGGTTCCAAATCTCCCCCTGCCAGCTTCCGCGTTCCATGATCTCAGACCACATCGCGCGATAAAACGCCGGCGACTGCCTCCCGGACTTCAGCACGCTCGGATTTTTGCCGAGCACTTCCTCCTCCGAGTATCCCGTTAACTTCGTGAATGCCGGATTGACGGCACTGATCCTTCCGCTTGGATCCGTTACCAGAATTCCTTGGCCGGTGGAGTTAAACACCTCGGATTGCACGGCAAGTTTGTCCTGGTAGTACATCCATACCACAACGACGAAGCTCGCAAGCGCAACCTGCGACAAAGCCATGAAGCCGATGGAATACTGCCCCGTAACCGAATGGATAAAGGAAAGCATCAGCGGCGGAAAGAAACCGCCAAGACCGCCCATCATGGACACGATGCCATTCACGATGCCGGCCTGCTTGTTGAAATAAAGGGGCACGAGTTTGAAAATGACCCCGTTGCCGAGACCCGCACCAACGGCTATGGTTAAGCAGCCGGCCGTATACAAGCCGATGGGCGGGGAGAATGCCAACAGGATAGCCGCAGCCGTCAGCCCCAGGAATACGCCCATTAATAAGAACAGCGGTTTAAATCGATCTGCAAGCCAGCCGCCGACGGGACGCAAAAAAGTCGCGATCATGATGAACCCGGCCGTCCGCATCCCGGCATCCACCTTGGCCAGCTCAAAATGAGAAACCAGGAAGTTCGGCAAGTACACCGTAAAGGCTACGAACGAACCGAAGGTAATGAAATAAAAAAGCGAGAAAAACCACAGTTTTTCATTCTTATATACACCCTTGATCTGTTCCATGACCGGTGTTTTCACCTTGATTTCTTTGCGGTCGCCTAAAAAAACATTGAATAATGCAAATATCAGCAGCAGGATCAAATACAGCTGGACGGTTTTGGACCATCCGATCCCCGTCGCGATGACCGGTGCGGCAAACGTCGTAATGGCTGTACCGATGTTGCCCATCCCGTAGATCCCATTGACCAGTCCCAGCTTCTCTTTTGCATAGTATTTCGGCAATGAGGTCACGCCCACCGAGAACACGGCCCCACCGATCCCAAGGAACAAGCCGCCGATGACCAGATGCGTAAAGGATGAAGCCACGCTGATAAAATAGACCGGAAACAGCAGCAGGATGAAGCTGGATATAAAAACAATTCGTGCTCCGACCACGTTGGCGTAATAGCCGAGCGGTATCCGCAGAACCGAGCCCAGGACCACCGGAATGGCCGTCAGAATGGCGATCCGGTCTGCCGGAATGGCGATATCTTCTCTTATGAACGGCAGGAGCGCGGAGATGATGACCCATACCATAAAACCAAGCACCAGATTCATTGTTTGCAGCGGAAGCTGCAGCTTTTTGATCATTCCCATCACCTTTTCCAAAGCGTAATGAATGGCATATTGATCCCCAGCTCCTATTGTACGTGCACCTATTCACAATGCGAATAGGGAAGTTCCCTGAATCTCTCCGGGGAACTTCCCTATTCCTTACCGCAATCACCCTGCTTATGCGCCATAATTAAAAATCCAGCAGTTTTTTCTTCAGCGCATATTCCACTAACTCCGGGCGGCTCTTCAATTTCAGCTTTTCCATGATTTTGGCCTTGTGCGCTTCCACCGTTTTGACCGATACAAATAGTTTTTCCGCGATTTCCTTGTTGCCATAGCCCTTCGCGATCAGCGGCAGGATTTCAATCTCCCGTTGGGACAGACTGTTGAACGGATCCTGCTCCGCGCTCTCGCTGTCTTTCTTGATAAATTCCCGGACCAGGGACGTGGCCATCTGGGGGTGGATGTAGGTTCCTCCCTTATGGACCATGCGGATGGCCGAAATCAATTCATCATCCGGCGCATTTTTGAGCACGTAACCCGAAGCCCCGTTCTTCAAAACATGGAACAGGTAATCGTCATCGTCATACATGGTCAGGATCAAAATTTTCGTTTCCGGAAATTCGCTGCTGATCTTGCCTGTGGCAATCAATCCGCTCTCGCCGGGAGGCATGCTTAAATCCATCAACAGCACATGCGGCCGGTGCTTGGCCACCATGGCGTATGCCTCGATGCCGTCTGCCGCCGTCGCGACGACCTCCATATCCTCTTGGTAATTCAGAATCATGGAAAATCCGCTGCGGACCACGGCATGATCATCCGCGATCACAATTTTCATGTTCCCCTCACCTCCGCCTTGCCGCTGCTCGTAAGCGGGATCTTCAGCTGAACCGTCGTCCCCTCGCCGGGAGCGGAAACCAAAGTAAACTGGCCACCGACGAGCTCAGCGCGTTCGCGCATTCCGTACAGCCCGAGTCCGGTTCCCTTGGCTTCGTCAATGATCATGTTAAATCCGGCGCCATCGTCCCGGACGGTTAACTGAAGGCAGCCGTTCTCCTCGCATAATCGGACATGAACCTCGTCCGTTCCCGAATATTTCAAGGCATTTAACACCGCTTCCTGGCAAACCCGGTACACCACCGTTTCAATCTCGCTGCCATAGCGGGCCGCCGCCAACTCGGCAGAGAACTCAACCAGCATGCCGTAATTCTTCCCGATCCATTTGAAATGGGAGCGGAAGGCAGCCTCCAGCCCCAAATCATCGAGGGAAGCGGGCCGGAGCTCGACCGACAAATGCCGGATATCATCCAGCAGCCTCGTTAAAGACACCTCGGTCTGGTGCAGCTTCTTGAGCACATCCTCGCCCACATTCATATATTTAACGACGCGCAGGTCGACCAGCGAGCTTAAGAGCTCCTGAGCCACGCTATCGTGCAGCTCGCGCGAGATCCGCTTGCGCTCGTCCTCCTGTGCCTTGATGACGTATTTCAGCATATTCGTCCGCTGCAGCATTTCCTGCGTTTTCTGCTGCTTCGTCAGATCGAGGAGCATCATCACCCGGATGCCGCGGGCTTCATCGATGGTATGGTAACTGGCCGCATAAGGAACAATTCCTTCGGACCGCGTCTTCAGATAGACTTGGAACGACGAGAATTCTCCATCCGGATAATCCAGATAGCATTTGGAGCAGGAGATGAGATCCTGTTCGTCGGTGTACCCTTCGCAGGTCTGGCAGAAGGACCCGTCCTGTCCGGAGTGCATCCTCTCGATCACTTCAATGTCAAGGATATTCTCCGCAGCCGGATTCATCGCGACCACGCTGCCGTCCTCGTCCATAAAAAAAATGGCTTCCATGCTGTTCTGATACATGTTTCTCAGCAATTCGCTCAGATGCTCATCCGTCATTTGAATCACGGCCGTGATACCTCCTTGGCATAAAAAGCGCCAAATTCCATCCCTATACCTTCCTGAAAAGACGCAAAGGCCTTGTGATCCAGCATGTTCTCCTTACGGTATCCCACAAGCAAAACCCCCATGACGCGCGTGCCTTCCCACAGCGGTATGGCACCGAGGCTCTTCAGCTGCTCTGCAACGATAATCGGATAATTATACAAGTCCCTTGATTCAATATCCGCATTCACATTCGGGATCAGCATCGGTTTCCCGGTCTTAAACACCATGCCGGCGATGCCCTTGCCGGAATGCAGCACGATGCGCTTGTACCTCTCGTTGATGTTTCCCGAGGCATACTGCCAGGTCAATACAAATCGGTCTTCAGCCGGCTGCACCAATGCCATGGACACGAAATCGAAATGAAACCGGGTCCGAAGCTTATCCATTTCACGTTGGTAATCATAGATCGGCTGATTCTTCATCCCCATTACTCCTCTGACGTAGAAAAGAAGGCTAAAGAAGCCTTCTCTCGTCCTACGACTCAAATTTGCGGTGCTTTCTATACAGGATATATCTTCTGCCCACATAATTCAACGGAACACTCCACACATGGACCAGACGGGTAAACGGCCACAAACCGAAAATACCAAATCCCGAAAGAATGTGAATTTTGAACGACAGCGGCACATCCTCCATCAGCGAAGCCTCCGGTCGGAACATAAACAGTCCGCGGAACCAGACCGAGACCGTTTCCCGATAATTGAATTCCGGCTGCACCGCGTTTGTGACCAGCGTGCTGTACATCCCCATGAAGACGATAAACAGCAGGAGGACATTGACCACCATATCGGAAGCGGTGCTGAGTTTTCGGACATTTCGGATGGCAAACCGTCTGGCGGTCAACAAGATCATGCCCCCCAGCGTTAAAAAGCCGAACGCGCTTCCGATATACACCGCGCCGATATGGTACATATGGTCGCTGACGCCGAGCGACTCCATCCAGGATTGGGGGATGGCCAGGCCGGCCACGTGTCCCCCGATAACCGGAATGATGCCAAGATGGAACATGAGGCTGCCCAGCTTGAGATGTTTTTTCTCGATAAACTCGCTGGATTTTGCCGTCCAGTTAAACTGGTCCGTACGATAACGGTAAATATGACCGACGATAAATACAACGATGCATACATAGGGGAAAATGACCCACAAAAATTGATCAATCATGTTCATGAGCGGCAGCCTCCTGACTGAGACACGCCTTGAACGTGCCGCGAAGCCCTTGAACGAGATAAGCATACGGGCTGTTATACTTCTCCAAGGCTTTCAGCAGATGATAGGTGCCGTCTTCCATGACGGCCATCATCAAATTCAGGCTCTCCGCGGCTTCCTTCTCGCGGCCCTGCCAGGGCGCCGCGTACAAAAACTCGCACATCAGCGGAAGATAATCCGACAATTCCGAGCCTTCGATGCCAAGGCCAAACATCTCATACGTCTCCTTAAGCCTGGCGAGCATCTGCCCGCGTTCCCGGCCGTCCTCGAATTTGTAATAGGTCATATACAATGTGGATTTCGCCTGAAAGTCGAAGGTCTGGACATACAGCTCTTCAATCTCCTCCATGCTGTATTCATGCATGATCGTCCAATACGTTCTGACGGATTCATAGGCCGGATCGGCGGAGTCAAGCAGCTCCTCCATGACGGACGGATGGAAATCCAGCTTTTCCGGATACGTGAGCTGCTGAGCAAAAAAACCGAAAACATGTTTACAATCATGCAGCTTTCCGAGATTAATCACGCCAGATCCCTCCATAGAAATTTTCTTCGTACAGCTCCTTGCCGGTTTTGCCCTGCAGACCTTCCGGACCGCAGCCGCCGCAGCTCGCGCCGAATCCTTCAGAGCCCTGGGAACGGTAGACATCCATATGGCTTTCTTTATGTGAAGTCGGAACAACGAACCGGTCATCGTATTTCGCGATGGCAAGAAGCCGGTACATCTGCTTCATTTGATGGGCAGTCAGGCCGACCCGTGCCAGACGAGTCTCATCAAACTCGGCCCCCGACGATTGTGCGCGCATATAAGAACGCATCATCGCCATTCTTTGCAGGGCTTCCTTCACCGTGACCGTGTCGCCTGCCGTGAGCAGATTCGCGAGGTACTGGATCGGCGTGCGCATCTCCTCGATCGCCGGGAAAATCATGTCCGGATTCTCGATGGAATCCCTGCCTTCAAAATAGTTCATGATCGGGCTGAGCGGCGGCACGTACCATACCATCGGCAGCGTCCGGTACTCCGGATGAAGCGGGAAGGCCAGCTTGTATTCGATCGCGAGCTTATAGACCGGGGAGTTTTGGGCCGCCTCGATCCATTCCTCGGACAGTCCGTCTTTGCGCGCCTGCTCGATCACCGCCGGATCATGCGGATCAAGGAACAGGCTGCATTGCGCCTGATACAGATCCTTCTCATCCGGCGTGGAGGCTGCTTCCTGTACGCGGTCTGCGTCATAGAGCAGCACGCCCAAGTAACGGATACGGCCTGTGCAGGTTTCGGAGCATACCGTTGGCAGCCCTGCTTCGATTCTCGGGAAACAGAAGGTGCATTTCTCGGCCTTGTTCGTTTTCCAGTTGAAGTACACCTTTTTGTAAGGACAGCCGGTCATGCAGTACCGCCAGCCGCGGCAGGCCTCCTGGTCCACCAGCACGATGCCGTCCTCGTCCCGCTTGTACATCGCACCCGACGGACAGGACGCCACGCAGCTTGGATTCAGGCAGTGCTCGCACAGGCGGGGCAAATACATCATGAACGCCTGCTCAAAGTTGAATTTGATCTCTTCCTCGATCTTTTCGATATTCGGATCCTTCGGACCGGTCACGTGGGCGCCCGCCAGATCGTCTTCCCAGTTCGGGCCCCATTCCAGATTCATCGTTTCGCCGGTCACCGCCGATTTCGGACGGGCCACCGGCTGATGTTTCTTCTCCCCGGCATTCGTCAGATGTTCATAGTTATACGTCCAGGGCTCATAGTAATCTTTCATTTCCGGCATATCCGGATTGTAGAAAATTTTGCCGAGCGCGATTTTGGACAGCTTGCTGCCGGATTTCAGCTGCAGCTTGCCCTTTTTCAGCGTCCAGCCTCCCTTGTATTTCTCCTGGTCTTCCCAGCGGATCGGGTAGCCGACGCCCGGCTTCGTTTCCACGTTGTTGAACCACATGTACTCCGCGCCCGGACGGTTCGTCCAGGTGCTCTTGCAGGTGACGCTGCACGTATGGCAGCCGATGCATTTATCCAGATTCATGACCATGGCGACCTGCGCTTTAATCTTCAAGCCAATCCACCTCTTTCATTTTGCGGACAGCCACGTACACATCCCGCTGGTTGCCGATCGGTCCGTAGTAGTTGAATCCATAGCTGAGCTGGGCGTAGCCCCCGACCATCTGGGTCGGCTTCACATGGATTCTCGTCGGCGCGTTGTGGCTGCCGCCGCGATCCTTCGTGATTTCCGAGCCCGGCACGTTGATGTGTTTGTCCTGCGCGTGATACATGTACATCGTGCCTTTCGGCATCCGGTGGCTGACGACGGCGCGGGCGGTGACGACCCCGTTGCGGTTGTATACTTCCAGCCAGTCGTTGTCCTGGATGTCGTTTGCCGCCGCGTCGTCATTGTTGATCCATACCGTCGGGCCGCCGCGGAACAGCGTCAGCATGTGCAGGTTATCCTGATACGTGCTGTGAATGTTCCATTTGCCGTGCGGCGTCAAATAGCGGAGCACCAGCGTATCCTTGCCCCCGGTAATCTGCTTGTCGCGCGGGCCGAACACCATCGGCGGAAGCGTCGGTTTATACACCGGCAGCGCTTCGCCGAACTGCAGGAAGATTTCGTGGTCGATATAAAAATGCTGCCTGCCGGTCAGCGTGCGGAACGGCACGAGCCGCTCGATGTTCGTCGTGAACGGCGAGTATCTTCTTCCCATTTTGTTCGAGCCGCTGAACACCGGCGTCGGAATGACTTCCCGCGGCTGGGCCGTGATGCTCTGGAACGTGATGCGCTCCGCCGCGCGGTCCGCGGAAATATCCTTCAGCTGCACGCCGGTATCCTGCTCCGCCGATTCCCATGCCCGCTGCGCTACTCTTCCATTCGTAGCCGAAGACAGATTCAGAATGGCATCCGCCGCATGTCTTGCGGTATGAAGCTTCGGCAGGCCATTTTTGATGGAGTCGTCATAATAAGTTCCGTTCAAGCGCTTCAGCTCTTCATACTCCTCGGCGACCGAGAAGCTGACGCCGTGCGCCCCGACTTTGCCTGTGGCCAGATTCGGCCCGAGCGTCACATATTTATCGTAAATTTTCGTATAATCGCGTTCGACCACCGTCAGGTTCGGCATCGTTTTGCCCGGAACCGCTTCGATCTCGCCCTTGCGCCAATCCTTCACCTCACCGTACGGCTGGGCGATCTCGCTTGCCGAGTCATGGGCCAGCGGGCTTGTCACAAGATCCTTGTATACGCCAGGCAGATGCGTTTTGGCCATGTCCGAGAAGACTTCAGCGATCGTTCTGTAAATATCCCAGTCCGAACGCGATTCCCAGAGCGGATCCACCGCCGGGTTGAACGGATGGACGAAGGGATGCATGTCGGTGGAGGATAAGTCGGTTTTCTCGTACCAGGTCGCTGCCGGCAGCACCACATCGGCATACATCGGCGTCGAGGTCATCCGGAAATCGAGCGCGACCAGCAGATCCAGCTTGCCTTCCACGTCCTCGCGCCACACCATTTCCTCCGGCTTATCCTCTTCGTTCGGCGTCGAGAGCAGGCTGTCCGAAGCGCCAAGCAAATGCTTCATGAAGTATTCCTGCCCTTTGGCCGAGCTTGAGATCAGGTTCGAGCGCCATACGAACAGCGATCGCGGGAAGTTTTCCGGCGCACCCGGATCTTCGGCCGCAAATTTGGTATCTCCTGACACGATTTGTTCAAGCGTGTGCTTCACGATGTCTTCATTGCTCGTTTTCCCCTGCAGCGCCGCTTCCTGGGCAAACGTCAGGCTGTTCTTGTTGAACTGCGGATAGGACGGAAGCCAGCCGAGCCTAGCGGCAAGAACGTTGTAATCTGCCGGATGCCGGTACCGGATCTCCCCGCCCGTCGGCGATTTCAGGGAATCGGCCCCCATTTCTTCGTATTTCCACTGGTCGGTCGCAAAATAGAAGAACGAAGTGGCATTTTGCTGCCGCGGCGGTCCCTGCCAGTCTTTGGCGAAGGCAACCGTGGACCAGCCCTCGATCGGACGGCATTTCTCCTGCCCCACATAATGTGCCCAGCCGCCGCCGTTCACGCCCTGGGAAGCCGTCAGAATGACCAGGTTCAGAATGGAGCGGTAGATCGTGTCGCTGTTGAACCAGTGGTTAATGCCCGCACCCATGATGATCATGGAGCGGCCGCCGGTATCCAGCGAATTCTGCGCGAATTCTCGGGCGATTTGAACGACGACCGAAGCCTTCACGCCGGTAATGTTCTCCTGCCAGGCCGGGGTGTAGTCGAATTCGGCATCTTCATATCCCGAAGCCGCAAGTCCGCTCTCCGCTTGCCCTATCCCATATTGGCTCAGCATCAGATCGTATACCGTGGCGGCGAGACGCTCGGTTCCGTCGGCCAGCTGAATTTTCTTCGCCGGAATTTGGCGTTTGAAGGTGCCGTTGGCCCGGTTATCAAAGAACGGGAAAAGGATCGTCTGCCGCTCCGCTCCCTGGGACTCCACGGAAAGCGCCGGTGTAATGACCGACCCGTCTTCGCGTTCCAGAATCAGGTTCCATTTCTTGTCCTGCTCCCAGCGCTGGCCCATCGTACCGTTCGGAACGATGATATCATTCGTGTTCTCGTCGATAATCACCGGCTTCCACTCGGCATGCTGCGAGGCATCGCCCAAATCGCTTGCCCGCAGGAAGCGGCCGGCCTTGTACCCCCCCTCAAACTCATCCAGGAGAATCAGGAAAGGCATATCGGTATATTGTTTCGCATAATTCAGGAACATCGGCTCCTGACGCTCATGATAGAACTCCTTCAAAATGACATGCGTCATGGCCTGTGCAATCGCCGCATCGGTCCCGGGGTTCGGGGCCAGCCAGTTGTCGGCGAATTTGACATTCTCGGCATAGTCCGGCGCGACCGACACGACCTTGGTCCCTTTGTATCGCACTTCCGTCATGAAATGGGCGTCCGGCGTACGCGTTAACGGCACGTTCGAGCCCCACATGATCAGGTAGCCCGCATTGTACCAGTCGCTCGATTCCGGCACGTCGGTCTGCTCTCCCCAAATTTGCGGGGAAGCCGGCGGCAGGTCGGCATACCAGTCGTAAAAACTGAGCATTTCGCCGCCCAGCAGGGAGATGAACCTTGCCCCCGAAGCGTAGCTGATCATGGACATCGCTGGAATCGGCGTGAAGCCGGCGATGCGGTCCGGGCCGTACTTGCGGATCGTATAGATTAACTGGGCGGCGATCAGCTTCGTGGCTTCCTGCCAAGATACACGAACGTGACCGCCCTTTCCCCGTGCTTGTTTATAGGATTTGGATTTCGCCGGATCTTCGACGATGCTGGCCCAAGCGGCAATCGGATCGCCGTGCTCGTTCAATGCCTCTTTCCACATATGCCACAGCCGGCCGCGCATGTAAGGGTATTTCACCCGCAGCGGACTGTATTCATACCAGGAGAAAGACGCCCCGCGCGGACATCCCCGCGGTTCGAATTCCGGCATATCCGGCCCGCAGGAAGGATAATCGATCTGCTGGTTTTCCCAGGTGATGATCCCGTTCTTTACGAACACTTTCCAGCTGCAGGAGCCTGTACAGTTCACGCCGTGAGTGGTCCGTACCACTTTGTCGTGCGACCAGCGCTTGCGGTACATATCCTCCCATTCCCTGCTTTTTTCCTCCAGAACGGACCAATTGCCAGAGTAGCTTTCCATTCTCTTGAAGAACTTCAGCCCCGACTTTCGTCTCATAGGACACTTCAACTCCTTCTGCTTGAATGACAATGATTGGGGAATCAATGTGCCGTTCTTCGTATAGCTTCATTATGAGCGGCCTCACCCTCGGTTCCTATTAGGGAAACTCCTATATTCCTTCGAGAATTCCCTTGGTTAACGTCAGGCGGCGATCCGAGCACGGATCGTCTTGCGAAACGAAAAAAAGATGTCCCGCAAGATCTGATGATCTTGCGGGACACCTTGGGATTCTGTTGCGACCGCTGGATGTTTAGGATCATTCCCCGATCTTCACCGGGACCCCCGTTTCGGCCGACTGCAAAGCAGCAAAGGTAATTTCCATGGTTTTAAACGCATCCTCGTAGGAGGATAAGATTCCGGAGGCATCGCCGGTGCGAACCGCATGGATGAACGCTTCGTTCTCCCGAAGATACGGATTAGCCGCATTGCGGTATTCCGTCGTTCTTCCTTTTTCCTTGACGATGAGTTTATCGGATTGAATGCCGATGACCCCCTGCTCCGTATAAATATCCAAGCCAGCCCGATCCGACTCCGGCAGCATGCAGGTATTGGAGATCGTTGCCACGGCGCCGGATTTTAATTTCAGCGTCGCAGTGCCCACGTCGTGTACCGTTACCCCCTCATGAACATCCTTCATCGCTCGATGGGCAAAAGCCGCATACACTTCATCCGCTTCGCCCAGCAGACAGCGAAGGAGGTCAACCATATGGGTGGTTTGCTCAATGAATTGCCCTCCCGAGCCTTCCTGCTGTCTCCACCAGTACACCTGCGGCATGTCTCCCAACCAGTAGCCAAGCGCCATCCCGATCTTCCGGCCTTCCAGCAGCTCGGCGGCCTTGATGGCCGCATCCGTATAACGGAAATGATACCCTGCAGACGTAATTAAACCGGCCTTCTTCACCTCATGCAGAATCTGCCGTGGCGCATCCAGGTTCGTGCCCAGCGGCTTCTCGACCAGAAAAGGAATGCCCCGCTCCGCCACCTGGGCTTCGATCTCTCCGTGCGCAAACGGCGGAACGCAGATATAAACCGCATCGGGCTTGGTTGCATCCAGCATCTGCTCAACGTTGCTGTACGCCTTGGCGCCAGCATAGCCCCGCACCGCTTGTTCCGCTTTCTCCTGACTCGTCCCGACAAAGGCGGCAACGTTCACTCCGTCCATGTTGGACAAAATATCTGCATGCACTCTGCTGAACCAGCCTGTACCGATCATTCCTATGTTGAATGCCATCTGATCCTAAAACCTCCCCTTCCATTAGAGACGATGCCCTGCTCTTCTTCATTATCATAGTACCGGAAAAGCCCGGCAAGCATCATGTTTCGTCGGCCTTGTCCTCAATTCCTTTATTTGAATAAAAAAAGCCCGCTCTTCGGTCATGGACCGGGAGCGAACTCAGCCTATCTGAAAATCATCCATATCACAATAAACGCTATTAACGAAACAAGATAAATGATGAGCAGCTTCGTGAGATTGGTTCTCGTTTTCCGCTCATAGTTCGGGTTTGCCTTCTTATTCTCCTGAGATAATCCTACTAGAAGCGTTGATATTCCTCCAATTAATGCCAGCGCGATGACGATAATATACATAACCAACCACAAACAACCCCATTCGATTATTCATTATATACAATCTATTATAGAACCTGAGGCTTCAGGATCAACCTATATCATCATGAAATGGTCGTTTCTGCCTCATTATAATGAACAATCGGCCGATGCACACCATCCAATTGCGCGACAGTTGTGACCATCCAATTGGATGGCGGGTCACCCTCCATTACGGCTTTCAACCTTCGCGGGCCGTCCATTGATGCAGCCGTTCCAGTGCCTCATCGGCTTCAGGCATCGGAAACAGGGGCCACACATGCATCATGTTCTCGTATTCCCAGTACTCGGTATCGACGCCTTCCCGGGCCATCTTATCGCGCAGCAGGCGAGCGTCCGGCAGCAGGGAATCGTCGGTTCCTGCGAGAATGACCGTGCGGGGAAGGCTTCCCATCTCGCCAAACAGAGGACTGACCGCAGGATGGTCCATCGGAAGGCCTCCTGCATACATCCTTCCTACCGCTCCGAGCCCGGCCGGCTGGAGAAAGACGTCGCGCTGCGGGATGCCGAGCGCGGATATCTGCGGATTGTCCGTGGCTGCATCCACCCATGGCGAGATCAGAATCAGCCCCTGTGCCTGCAGCGGCGTCTCCTTGACCGACTGGGCCATGTCGAGAGCCAGCGCGCCGCCGGCCGAATCGCCCATAAGAAGTACCGGGCTCCCGGCTTGGGCGCATACGTGCACGTAAAACTCGCGCATCAGCCCCGTCAGCTTTTTCGCATCGGCAGCCGGAACGGTGGGGTAATTGGGTAGGATGACGGTGAAACCGGTTCGTTTCGTCCACTGCCTGGCAAACGCGAAGTGGGGCGGCAGAATCTCTTCGATATAGGCTCCGCCGTGCAAATAAACGACGGTCCCCCGTTCCTTCGTGCCATGCGATACATAATAATTCATGCTTGCGCCCGATCCGCTATGGAAACGGCGGGTCTCAAATCCTTCCTGTTCCTCGGACAACGCAGGATATGGAGGCAATGTTTCGATATACTGCCGAATCGTTCCGGCATGTTCCCATTTATGATGAAATCCCTCGGCGGTCAGCTGCTCTTTTACAGCCGTACTCTCTTTACTCGGCATATGGTTTTCTCCCCTTTGCTGGACGTTATCGATATAGGGCAGGCTGGTGCGTGTCCTGCTTCAATATATCACCGCACGCGGCACGGCCGCTGTGGCAATTGATACAGAAGCGTTAACCAATGGGGTTGTCCGAGACTAAGCTGCTCAAGGCTCTGAGCCGGCTAAATGATGATACCCTATGTAAAAGCCCCGCATTCTACCGGGCTGAATCGCTCAGTAATTGATCCGCGCTGCGCTGCAGAAGAAGGCAGAAGGACCGGTTATGTCCGATAAAAAACGACGATACGTCATAGCGATGACGGGCTGGCTCATAAGTAATCAGAGCGCGATGCTTCATATTTTCGATAAGTATGTCAGCGAACCGCTCCGCTGGACCCTTTGCGAAAAAGGTTAGGTAGGCGTACAGGGAATGATCCACGGGCTCATCGAGAGGGCTTACGCCCGCGCAGGAAAACTCGGTCTCCAAGCCCGCCTGCTGCAGCGACATCAATATCGGATACAATTGCTCGTCGACAGGGGCATTGCCGAACAACCGCGTGCGTTTGGGCTGTTTGCGTACCTTGGGTCTGTTGATCCACTCGTTTAGCTCCTGCCTTCTCCGTCTCCACTGTTCCGGGGTATGTGCGCTCAGGAGCATCTCTCCGCCGGAATCCTGTCGTTCCTGGTTCATCCCGTCCATCCCCCTCATTGACATGGTCTCTTGCTGTTACTTTTAGTGTAGTCCCATTTCGTTTGAAGTCAAATAAGCCGGACGGCTGGTCCGGCTTGCGTTAAAGCATGCGCTAACGGGTTTCCCGATGCAGCGTCACCCGCTTCAAACGCGGACAATATTTGCGCAATTCCATCCGCTCCGGGTGATTTCGTTTATTTTTGGTCGTTGTATAGTTACGGTCCCCCGTTTCCGTGCATGCCAATGTTATGGTCACTCGCATATTCAGCACCTCCTGCCTTTTGTTTAAATAGTAATAATTACGATTAATTAAAATATACTTTATTCCCGTTTTTATGTTTTGTCAAGAAATCGGAGCAACTTACAGCCGCATTTCGGGAAGTCGGTCATGTTGCCCGTCCAACTCGCAGTCCGATATCCCGTCCATATTGAAGGGATGGCTCAAGATTTGTCATCGTAATGATGAAATTATGAAAAGCCTTTATTTAGGCTAAATGATATGATTAAGGTTACAGACAGAAACCGCCTGAATATGTCACGAAAGGATGAGGAAGGTGTGGAAGCCGGATCGTAACAGCACACGACCTCTATATCAGCAAATTGCCGATGATCTGGAGCAAAGAATATCTTATGGTGAGTTTCCACCGGGCAGCTTACTCCCATCCGAACGAAAGCTTGCGGAGCAGTTAGGGGTTAATCGAAGCACCGTGGTTCTGGCTTACTCGGAGCTTCGGGCGCTTGGAATCATAGAGAGCCGTTCCGGAAGCGGAACGCGGGTCAGCAACTCCAAATGGGGAGCCACGCCCAAGCATACGCCGAACTGGCGCCGCTATGCAGAGGGAGGGAATTTCCTGCCGAATCTCCCTTTTCTTCGCCGGATTCGGGAAGCGCTGGCGCATGATCCCTCATTGATCGATTTTGCCAGCGGAGAGCTTGCCGGCGATTTGGCGCCGATCCAAGAAATGAATACGTTAATGAGTCAAAAATCGAACACGTCCTATTTCGGATATGACAACCCGCAGGGATATGGTCCGCTCCGGCAGGCTTTGGTTACGTATCTGAAAAAATATCGGGGGATCCAGACCACCGAATCCTCCATATTGATCACGTCGGGGTCTCAGCAGTCGCTGTATCTCATTACGCAGTGCTTGTTGTCGCCTGGCGATGCGGTGGCCATTGAAGATCCGTCGTACTGCTATTCGCTGCCGATGTTTCAATCGGCCGGCCTTCGCCTGTTCAGACTCCCTGTCGATGAACGAGGGGTGCGGCCGGAGGACATCCGCTCGCTGTACAAGAAACACCGGATCAAGATGATCTTCATTAATCCGAATTTTCAGAATCCGACCGGCACTGTCATGGCTCAGGAGCGAAGGTCGCAGCTGCTGGATGCAGCCAGTGAACTTGGACTTCCCATCGTGGAGGACGATCCCTTCAGTTTGACCGCCTACCAGTGCCCGCCGCCGGCTCCTTTGAAATCCGTGGATTCCATCGGGTCGGTGCTTTACATCGGGTCACTCTCGAAAATAGCCGCGTCCGGCCTTCGCGTAGGCTGGATGGTCGCCCCGAATTCCATTGTGGAGCGGCTCGCAGACGCCAGGCAGCAGATGGATTTCGGGCTGAGTGTGGTGCCCCAAAGCCTTGCCGTCCAGTTTATCGACTCTTCCTATTTTGCTCCCCACCTGGACAGGCTGCGAGCGAGCTTGCTGTACAAGCGGGATTTACTGATCGAGGCCCTGCAGAAAGAGCTGCAAGGCCTGGTTCATTTCCATGTGCCGAAGGGCGGCCTGCATCTCTGGTGCAAGATCGTGCCGGAAGTGAACGACAGCAAGCTGTTGGAGGCCGCTATTCAAAAAGGCGTTATTTTCGCGCCGGGAAGCGTGTACGGATCGGCTTCCGGATATGTGCGATTCACTTATGCCCGTGCCAGGGCCGAGGATATCCCTTCCGGAATCTCCAAGTTCGCCCAAGCCCTGCATGCCGCCATTCATTAGGGCAGCACCGGGAGAGAAGCCGGGAGAGAAGCTCCCCTGCCCTTAAGCAGCAAAAAAGGTTAGCTTTCCGAAAGCTAACCTTTTTTCATGTTTTCTTTTGCCCTCTCCTCTTATCCTGATCTTTTACAATAGGGTCAACCAGATATATAAACCCAAGAGGGTTACGAATAACGTCGGGATGGTCAATATGATCCCTGTTTTGAAATAGGTTCCCCAGCTGATCTTGACGCCCTTGGCGGAAAGGACATGCAGCCAAAGCAAGGTTGCCAGCGAGCCGATCGGCGTAATTTTGGGACCTAAATCGGAACCGATCACGTTCGCATAAATTAAGGCCTCTTTAATGGCTGCCGACGTATGGGTTGCATCGATTGCGAGTGCATCGATCATCACCGTCGGCAAATTGTTCATAATGGACGAAATCATGGCGGCAATAAAACCCATGGCCATGGTAGCGGCAAACAACCCTTGATCCGCTGCGCTCTGTATGACGCCGGCCAGCAGATCCGTAAGGCCTGCATTGCGCAAGCCATATACGACGACATACATGCCAATCGAGAAAAACACGATCGCCCATGGCGCCCCTTTAAGCACTTCCTTGGTTTGCACAGCCGGACTTTTTCTCGCCATCAGCAGGAACAATATTGCGATAACGCCAGCGACGATCGATACGGGGATACCTGCAAATTCACACACAAAGTAACCGATCAGCAGCATGCTCAATACGATCCATGATAAACGGAACATGACAGGATCCTGAATTGCCGTGGATGGCTGCTTCAGCTGGGTACCGTCAAACTTTCGCGGGATGCTTTTGCGGAAAAACAAGTAAAGCACCAGAACGCTTGCTGCCAAAGAAAACAGATTCGGAACCAGCATGCGACTAGCGTATTCGATGAACGTGATGCCGAAGAAATCGGCAGATACGATGTTCACCAGATTGCTGACGACAAGCGGAAGCGAGGTGGTGTCCGCAATAAAGCCGCTTGCGATAATAAACGGAAATACCTTTCGTTCATCGAAATTCAGTGCTCGTACCATGGCAAGTACGATCGGTGTCAAGATGAGAGCCGCTCCGTCATTCGCGAAGAATGCGGAAACAACCGCTCCAAGCAAGGAGACGTACACAAACATCCGGATGCCGTTTCCCCGGGCGGCATTGGCCATATGCAGCGCAGCCCATTCGAATAACCCGATTTTATCCAATATCAACGAAATAATGATGATTGCAACAAAGGCGAGCGTTGCGTTCCATACGATCCGGGTGACGTCCCACACATCCTGGAAGTCCACGACTCCAACGAGAAGCGCCAGCAAAGCGCCTCCGCAAGCCGACCATCCAATGGATAGATTTTTAGGCTGCCAAATGACAAAAATTAAAGTGACAATAAAAATGATGCTGGCCAGGACAACAGAAACCAATGTACAAACCTCCAATGACGTGTTGAGCCGGAATACAATTATGTTTCTCGGTGAATCAATATATAACTATATCCTTATATAATGAACGACAAATCTACTTTATGCGAATGCCGGCTGACTCTCGGTTAGTTACAAGTACAGTTAACCTCCTTATTCATGGATGACAATACTTCTTGCGAGCCTGGCATCTCATTTAATACGGCTTGGATATACGGCTTGTCATCCACATTCAATGAATAATAAACCCATTGCCCTCGCCTGGCTTCATTGACGATTCCCTGAGACTTCAGCTTTCTCAGATGCTGACTGATCGCCGGCTGCGACATATCGAAAATATCCACGAACTCGCAAACGCACCATTCTCTTTCCTTAAGGAGCGTCAACATCGTAAGCCTTGTTTTATCCCCAAGCAATTTGAGTTTCTCGGCTATTTCGTTCATGGGCTCCATTAAGATTCATCCCTTTCCTCCGGCAAAATAAAATGACGATTCTGTCCCATATAAGTCAATGCTTATATGTTAATGGAAAGTGTGCCTGATTTCAATCGTATAAGCGATTTATTTGCAGCCCGAAGCAGATGAGGTTGGCAAACAGCAATCGTTGGCATTTGGTCCACTGCTAATGCCACATACGCCGGTCTCCGGCAGCTCCAGCTCAACCTTTAACGCTGCCTCCAGATCGCCGTCCAAATAGGCTGCAATGGATCTGACCTGCTCATACCCTGTAGCCATGAGGAAAGTCGGAGCCCGGCCATAACTCTTCATCCCGACAAGATAAAAGTTTTTATCGAAATGACGAAGTTCTTTCTCGCCATGAGGTCTTACGGTGCCACAGCTGTGTACATTCGGATCAATTAACGGAGCCAGCGCCTCAACGCTCTCCGTGGCAGGATCCATGCTAAGCCTGATCTCGCTCAGAAATGTAAAATCAGGTCGGCTCCCCGTATTTACGATCACTTCATCGATTCCTTGTATTTCCTTGCCTTCGCCATTGGCAGTCCCCTTGATGCCGATCCTCCCATCTTTTTGGGAAAGCCCCTCGATCATCAGCGGAGTAACCACTTGGATTTGGCCTGCATCAATCAACTGGTGGATGCGGCTTCCAAGCGCCCCACGAGCCTCGAGTTGATCATTCTCTTCCCCGCCATAGGCTTCTTCCACCGCTTTCTTTCTCATCACCCAAATCACTTCCGTATTCGAATCCGTTTCTTTGAGCTGGGCCAGATCCAATAAAGTGTTGATCGCCGAGTGTCCGCCTCCTACGACGGCAATGCGTTTCCCTGCGTATTTCTGCCTTTGTTCTGCTGATAAATCTGGAATTCCATAATAAATATGATCTTTCAAATCACGCTCTTCCCGTGTCCATATTCCGTCAGCATGCAGCGGATTCGGATGTCCCCAGGTTCCGGATGCATCGATCACGGCCCTAGCTTCAAAACGTTCCGCGGCGTTATTTGTATTGACATAAAGCACGAAGGGTGCAGCTTCGCGATGAGCCGATTTCATTTTATCCATATTCTTTTTCGATATGGAGACCACTCTGGAATTTAATATGATGTTGGGCTCCAGTTCAGGCAACTGTGCTAAAGGTTTTAAATATTGATGGACAATCTCTTGACCGAATGGCAGTTCCGTTAATACAGGAGGCTTCCATCCTTGTTTGCGCAAAAGACGCTCGGCGGCTTTATCGATGTTGTACTGCCACGGCGAGAATAGTCGTACATGTCCCCATTGGAGGATGTTGTGGCCAATGCTGGATCCGGCTTCAAAAAGGATGAAATTTTGTCCTCTCTCCGCTAAGTGCGCTGCTGCTGCCAACCCGATCGGTCCGGCTCCGATTATCGCCACGGGCAGGTTATCGTTATAGGAAGCATGCTCCTCCTTGACGGTTTCCTTGGTGTATGAGGGTACTCGGGGTGTGCAACAAGAAGATGAGGTTACCTTAAACTCAATGTTTTTCATACGGAAATCCTCCTTTTTTAAACCCATCAATTTTTTTTGATATATTAGTTAAAAAAATTATGCTTTTGAATTTGGATAAAAAACGCAACAAAGCTTTTCGGATAACAGCGCTTTGACTTCCTCATCGTTAAGCTCATAGTAATTCCATTTTCCGATGCGTTCCATCAAAATAATATTTGCATCCAGCAGCATTTTCAGATGGTAAGACAGTTTCGATTGAGGGAGATCCAGCATGTCCGTTAGGTCACATACACATACTTTACCTCGTTGATTTAACTCATATATGATTCTCAAACGATTCTTATCGGATAATGCTTTGAATTTCTGTTCGTACAAACTTAATACGTCGTTATGTATGGTAGAGACCTTCATGTTGTCACCTCATTTTCCCATCAAATTATTTTGATGGGATGATTGTAACAACCGATCCGCAGCACGTCAAGCATCCATTTTTTTTGATTTGTATAGGAGTGTGCTCGGAATCACACCCCGATATACAAAAAAAGATATCCGGTTCACCAAAGCGGACAGGATGTCTCTCATGCCGATAATCCCGCCGCCACCGTGCGGTTGCGTCCTTCCCCCTTCGCCCGGTACAACGCCATATCCGCCGCTTGAAATACATCCTCCCGGTTTCCCCCGTGCTCCGGATACAGCGATACGCCGATCGATACGGTGAGCGTTCCGGAATAAGGGGTCGGGGAAATCAGGATCGCCCTGCGTATCTGTTCAGCCATACGGTATGCCGTATCCAGGCTGTGTTCGCGAAGAAGAATGACAAACTCTTCCCCGCCAAAGCGGGAGCATACCGCATCCGCGGGAGCGCAATCCACCATGACGGCCGCCACGAGCTTCAGGATCTGGTCGCCCGTTTGATGGCCATATGTATCGTTTATCGCTTTGAAACGGTCGATGTCCAGGAGAATAATGGCATACGGCTCCCCGAGCGCATCCCAAGACTCAAGGCAGCGTTCCAGCTCCCGGCGATTGGACAGCCCCGTCAATGGATCCGTGATCGCTTCCTGCTGCAGCGACTGGGTCTGCTTGGCCATCGTTTCCGCAGCGGCTCCCATGATCCGGTTCAACTGGTCGGCTTCCCGGTTCCAATGCGGCCGGAATTCCTCGGAAGACACCGTTTGGCCGGCTGCTACCGATTTCGTTAATTTATAGAGCCGGGTAAACGGGGCGGCAATTCTTGCGGCCGTATATACGGCAATGAACAGCATGAGCGCGATGGGAAAGAGCATGCTTCTCAGCTGGTCCTGCAAATTTCGATTGACATCGGCCAGGATGGAGCTTACCGACGTCTGCATAACGATCCCCCAGCCATTCATCGCCACGCTGGCATAACCCGTCAAGTAATCGGCGCCCTGCGTATTCGTCACGCGTTGCACGCCGCTCTCGCCATCCATGAGCCGTCTCACGACCACGTTAGAACTCACGTCCTCCCCGACCCGGCTTTCCTCCAGATGGTAGAGCACCTTCCCGCCGGAATCCACGATATAGGAATAGGAGTCCTCTTCATTTCCAGCACCGGATCCGAGGATCCGATGCAATATATTGTTTTCTTCCAGATAAATCGTGCCTGCTATCATGCCGCAGTACTTGCCGGATCCGTCAAAAATCGGCTCGCTCGCAAACACGATCCAGCGGCCGGTCGGACTCCTATACGGTACCGAAAGATAGGATGTTCTCTCGTTTAATGCTTGAATGGCCCCCTCCGTTATTAATCGGGCATGGTTTACCTGATTCCCCGCAGGAGAGACGACCCGAATGCTTCCCCTTTCGTCGGCCCAAAATACGGAATTGAAATAAGGGCTGCTCTGGAGCAAAAGATCAAAAATGACCTGCAGCTCCTTCTCGTCGGATGCCGCTCTTGCCTCAATGGCCGGGTTGCTTGCGGCAGCGCGCAGACTTTGGCGCATCCCCGAGAAAAGCGCTTCAATGGTAACCGCCATTTTTTGCGCGGATGATAAATTCAGCGACATGGTCGTGTCGTACAGGGATCGTTTCTCGTTTTTATACTGGATGTAGACCATGATCGACATCGTCATCAGGATGGATAATGAAACCAATGCGGGCATGACCATCGCAAGACTGATTTTGAGGCGTCGTTTGGGTATGTTCATGGAGGCTGTACCCCTACTCTTATGAAATTTTTTCCGGATGAATACACGATCTTTTCATATTACTTCACAAACGTTTTGGAGTCCATATATGGAATGCCGCATCATGCTCTGTATTTACCAGTTGCATAACGAACGTATGTTCGTTATATAATAGTGAGGAGCATATGAAGAACGATGAGGAGGCATCAGGTATGTCGGCGTCTCCGCTGCAAACCGAGGAAGAGCTGCTGTCCGTCAAGGACTGCGTCATTCTGCCGATTTTGCTGGACGTGCTGGAACGGGATATCCGCAGCATGAAGCATAACGGCATAAGCGACTATTACGTGTTCCACCTGCAGACCATTCAGAAGATTACGTTCGCGAAGCTCGCCGAGCTCAAGAGAAGCTGCCGTTCACGCGGCATCGCCATTCTGGAAACCCGGCGCCAGAAGCACTCCGTCACCATCCGCTACCGATGTCGCGGCTACCAGCATGACATGGAGCTGATGTGGGATTTTGTGAGGGCCGATATTCAAATGCGTCTGGCTGAAACATTTCACATTCGTCTCGAATAGGAGGAATCATCATGCATAAACGCAAGCAGCGCGTCGTTTTTCTGGCGGACTGCCAGTCCTTTTATGCCTCTGTTGAAAAAGCGGCGAATCCCGCATACCAAAACAGACCCTTGGTCGTCTCCGGCGACCCTTCCCGGCGAAGCGGCATCATCCTCGCGGCATGCCCGCTTGCGAAGGATCACGGGGTCACCACGGCGGAGCCCCTGTGGCAGGCCCAGCAGAAATGCCCCGATCTGGTCGTGATGAAACCGCGCATGAGCGCCTATATCCGGGTATCCCTGCAGATCATGAGCATTCTCGAATCCTATTCCGATCTCGTGGAGCCGTTCAGCATCGATGAGCAATTCATCGATGTGACGGCAAGCTTGGCGCACTTTGGCTGCACGCCGAAGGAGCTTGCCCGGCATATTCAGATGCGGGTGCGGCGCGAGACCGGCATCTATACCCGAGTCGGCATCGGGCGCAACAAGATTCTTGCCAAGCTGGCCTGCGACAATTTTGCCAAGAAGAATGAGGACGGCATCTTTGAGCTGAACGAGGCCACCATGGACGCTCTCTGGGCCTGCCCCACCCATAAAATGTTCGGCGTGGGCTCGCGGACCACGAAGCATCTGGCACGGCTGGGCATCCAGACCATCGGGGAGCTGGCCCATACGCCGCTTCCCGATCTCAAATTCAAAATGAAGCGCTACATGAAAAAAAACTGCGACATCTGGAGCGAAGTGCTGTGGCGAACCGCCAATGGTTATGATGATTCCCCAGTGACGCCCGATGCATTCGACGGGCAAAAAGGAATCGGCCGCCAGACCACGCTTCCCGTCGATTATCACGACCAGCAGGACATCGATGTCGTGCTGAACGAGCTTTCCATGCTCATCTGCCAGCGGGCGCGGGCCAAAGGCTACATGGGCAACGTGGTCCACGCCGGCGCCCAGGGCGCCGATTTTGACCGGCCGGTGGGGTTCTCCCGCCAAATGAAGATTGCCGAGCCCACGCATCTGTCCCGCGAAGTGTATGCGGCTGCCAAGGAGCTGTTCCGCAAGCACTGGGACGGCGGCCCTGTCCGCAAAATCTGGGTCTCCCTCGGAGAACTGCAGAGTGACGCCGTTTACCAGCTGTCTCTCTTCGGCGACCGGGAGCGGCTCATGTATTTGGAACATACGATGGACGATATCAACAACCAATACGGTCCCTCCTCCGTTTACTTCGGCTCATCGCTAACCAAAACCAGCCAGCTGAAATTTCTGAACGCCAAGATCGGAGGACACTACAAATGAAAAAACTAACGGGAAACGGTCTATGGGAATCCAGCCGCATGATGCTGTTTGAGCATCGCGACGCCATTTTGGAAAAGCAGGGCGAGAAGCATAAGCAGACCCACCCTCTTCTGGATGAGCAGCAGATGCAGTGGATTATAGAAAAGATCAGCACAGCTTACCGGAACAAGGAACCCATACAGCTGCAAGTATACGGGGAGTACGGAAATTACGCGGTGAACGGAAGGATCTCCCGAATCAATACCCTGAACGAGCGGTTGCTTGTCGGGGATACATGGATTAATTTGGTAGATATACTGGAGGTTGAAACGGCCGAGACGTGTGATTGACTGCCGCGCGCATCCATATCCGCGCCGTGGCCGCGCCGCCGTCTTGCCCATGCCGTATCCCCTGCCTGCTGCCCTCTCGGATCATCGGAGCCAGGGGATACGGCCAATTCGTTACATTACGGATCAAGGATGGGATCACGTTGAACGACAATATGCACGCTGAACAAGACCTGCAGTCCATCGGACAAAAAAACGCAAGCTCCGGCCAGCTTCTGCAATCGCTGCTATGGAACCGGCACGATCTTCCTTCGCTGGAGCATGGCCGGCTCTATCGGCATCACGATGGATTTACGCTCACCGGAACGGTCGTAGCCAGCCTGGAAGGCCGGACTCTCCACTGTTCCTACGAGGTCGAAACCACAAGCTGCTGGGAGACCCGGAAAGTCCGGATTACGCTCTCAAGCGGCACGGAAGAACAGTCCCTTCACCTGGAACGGGATGATGAGGGCCGCTGGTGGAACGGCGATACCGAGCTCACGGCCTTTGCCGGCATGACCGACATCGATCTCGGGATCACCCCGTCCACCAACACGCTCCCGATCCGCCGCCTGCAGCTGGAGCCCGGGGAGAGCGCAACCATGACGGCCGTATGGATTCAATTCCCGAGTCTAACCGTCGCTCCCCTCCCCCAACGATACACGCGGACGGGCGAATGCGCCTACCGTTACGAGAGCAACCACGGAGCGTATCAAGCGGATTTGGGGGTTGACGACCACGGCCTTGTCACAACGTACGCGGACGTATGGAGCCGGACTCGCTGAGCCCCGTCCATCCCCGGCTGTCAGTGTTCCCCCTTGCTGCGGCAGCGTCAGCCGGGAAACCGTTATAACGTCGCCTGATCCGCAACAAGGGATCTACCCGCCATACGGTCGTCCGCCATGCCAAAAAATCCCCTGCCGGGTCTGCTCTAAAGACCTTGCAGGGGATTTCCGCGCTCCTTATCAATGCGGAACAAAAACGAGCTGCAGCACGAACAGCACGGCAAAAATATACATCAGCGGGTGAACCGCCTTCCACTTGCCCTTCACGATTTTCATGAGCGGGTATGAAATAAAACCGAGCGCAATCCCAGTTGCGATGCTGGACGTAAGCGGCATGGTCAAAATCACGAGAAACGCAGGGAACGCTTCATCAAAATCATTCCACCGGATGTGCTGAACGTTGCTCAGCATCAGACAGCCCACCACGATAAGCGAAGGTGCCGTGATGGCGGACAATCCGGCCACCGCCCCGATCAGCGGGCTAAAGAAGGCCGCAACCACGAACAGCCCGGCAACGACCACCGAGGTTAAGCCTGTGCGGCCGCCTGCGCCGACACCGGCTGCGGATTCGATATACGCCGTGGTCGGGCTTGTGCCGACCATGGAACCGGCCACGGTTGCCACCGAATCGGAGAACATGGCACGTTCCGCGCGGGGCAGCTTGTTATCCTTCATCAGCCCCGCCTGCTCTGCCACGCCAACGACCGTGCCCGTGGTATCGAACAGCGTTACAAGCAGGAACGAGAACACCACGGCATAGAGCCCGTGCCTGATCACATCCGAGGCCGCCGTAATGGGGTTCCATACCAGAATGCCTTCCGGCAGCGTGGGAACGGACATAATCCCGCCGGTAAAGGACAGCATATCGGCAAAATAAGCGATAATTCCGGTGATGATCATGCCGATGAACAAGGCGCCCTTCACATCGCGGGACAGCAGCAGTAGCGTAACCGCCAAGCCCACCAAGGCGAGCACGACCGATGGCTGGTGCAAATCGCCGAGCGCTACCAGATTATCCGGATGCGCGGTGATAATGCCGCTCATCCGCAGACCGATAAAAGCAATGAACAGGCCGATCCCGACCGTGATCGCATGCTTCAGGTTCGCCGGGATCATCTCAATTAACCTGCGCCGCAGGGAAGTCATCGATAACAGCAGAAACAGAATACCGGCGATAAAAACGGCGGAAAAGGCTTCAATATAACCAAGTCCGGCATGCCCTTGGACAACGGAATACGTAAAATAAGCATTCAGCCCCATCCCCGGCGCCACGGCAATCGGGTAGCGGGCTACGAGCCCCATGAGCAGCGTACCGATGACGGCGGCAATAATCGTAGCCGTGAAGCTTTGTTCAAACGGCACGCCCGCTTGCGACAGTATCAGCGGATTCACCACGGTCACATAAGCCATCGTAAAAAATGTCGTGGTCCCGGCAACAACCTCGGTCTTGACCGAGGTGCCGTTAGCTTTTAAATCAAACACGAAAAATCCTCCATTCATGATGCTCGGCCCGGCTGAGCGCCGGACCCTTTTGGTAAGTTGTGCAATATTTGATATACTCAAACACAAACGAGCCGTCATCCTTATATGGCCATTCCGTCGGGAATGCCAGCATAAGTCGATGTTCAGATCTAAAGCGGCTCGAATGAGAGGAGGCCTTGAAACGATGTGCGGACGTTTTACGCTCACCGTTACTTGGGAAGAGCTGATGACCAGGTATCTCATTGATCCCGAATCGGTCTCTCCCTTTCACGTTCCCAGGTACAACATCGCGCCTACGCAGATGGTCACGGCCATTATCCATGACGGGAGCACCAACCGGATCGGGCAGCTGCAGTGGGGGCTTGTCCCTTCCTGGGCCAAGGATTCCTCGGGCGGAGCCAAAATGATCAATGCCCGCAGTGAAACGCTGGAAGACAAGCCTGCCTATAGGATGCCCTTTTATCGGAAAAGATGCCTGATTCCTGCAGACGGTTTTTACGAATGGCAGAAAAACGGCAATGGCAAGCAGCCCTTTCGCATTGGATTGAAGAATGGCGAAATATTCAGCATGGCCGGCCTGTACGACACCTGGATCACCCCAGGGGGCGAGAAGCTGAGCACCTGTACCGTCATTACGACCGAGCCCAACAGGCTCATGGAGCCGATCCATAACCGGATGCCGGTCATTCTAAGACCCGCTGACGAAGCGCTATGGCTTGAACGGCAGCCGTCCTTCCATACCCATGGGAACCACCCTTCCCACCTGCAATCGCTCAAGGAGCTGTTGAGACCCTATCCCGCGGAGGAAATGCAGACAGTGCCGGTAAGCACAACCGTAAACTCCGTCAAGAACGACACGGAAGATTGCATCCGCTCCATTACGGGCAGCTAGATATTCCGAAAAGGTTGGGATCTCTCTTCAACTGCCGCGCTTTTTCACAGCATACCGGCTTCGCCGCTGCCGGTTAGACCACATTAGCGAGGGACTCCTCTAAACGGGAATCCGCATAAGATCGCCTCATCCCTGCTCAAGCCATATCAAAAGCCCCTGCTCATTAGGAGAAAACACTCCCGAGAGGGGCTTCTTCTATGCTTGTTATTCCTTGATGTCATCCAGTTGTTAACGAAACATTCCCCACAGCTTGATCAAATGGAAGGTGTTGTTTGGATCGATGCGCTGTGCAAGCACGAATTGAACCATTTGCTGCTCCTGGGCGGAGCTCAGCTTTTCATTCAAGATGCCGCTGGCCGTCCGGATCAGTTGATGTACTTTTGCGCTATTTTGAAGATCCGCTTTGGTCAAGCCCTGAGTCAGTCCCTTGATTCTTTCCTTGATGGCCGGGTTTTTCATTTTTAGCTTGATACGCTCCACCAGTTGCGGACTAATGCCATACTGCTGATAACCCAATGTTGAAGCACCTCCAGTCATAAATGCTGCTACCCTTTTTGAGTATATGACGAAGGTCTGTCCATTGTGCCAACAGATTCATGCCATTAATCCATGATATCGCCCTGGAAGATCTTCTCCTGCTGCAAAAAGTCGCGCAGCGGCTCATATTCCGGCGACGTCCAGAAGGAGCTGTCGCTAACGAGAGCCGCCGCGTCGCCCCGGGCCTCCTCGACTACCTTGAAATCGGCGACCATGTCGGCCAGCCGGAACTCCGGCAGCCCGCTCTGCTTCGTACCGAAAAAGTCGCCCGGTCCCCGAAGCTCCAGATCCCGCCGGGATACCTCGAAGCCGTCTTCGGTTTCCGTCATGACCTGCATCCGCTCCTGACCCACTTCCGACTTCGGACCAGCCACCAGGACACAGTAGGATGCATGCTGCCCTCGGCCTACCCGGCCCCGAAGCTGGTGCAGCTGGGACAGGCCGAAGCGATCGGCGTCCATAATGATCATCAGGGTTGCGTTCGGCACGTCAACGCCAACCTCAACAACCGTCGTGGATATCAGCAGCTGAACCTCATTGCTGTAGAATTGGCGCATGACCTCATCCTTCTCGGCCGGCGTCATGCGGCCGTGCAGAAGTCCGACGGAATATGCGGGGAACGCCTGCTGCATTTGAACATGCAGGTCAATCGCATTCTGGACGTCCAGCTTGTCCGATTCCTCGATCAACGGGGCGATCAGATATGCCTGGCGTCCCTGATTTACTTCCCGGGAAATAAATCCGAGCACGCGGTCCATCAGTTCATGTTTGACCCAATAGGTCGTAATGGGAATACGCCCTTTCGGACGCTCCGACAGCGTGGATACGTCCATGTCTCCGAAGGCGGTAATGGCCAGCGTCCGCGGGATCGGCGTCGCCGTCATCGTGAGCACGTCCGGATTATACCCTTTACGCCTTAGAACGCTTCGCTGATTCACGCCGAAGCGGTGCTGCTCGTCCGTCACGACGAGCCCCAGCTCCCGGAAGTAGACGTCATCCTGGATAAGGGCATGGGTACCCACGACGATGTCCGTCAGCCCCATCTGCAAGGAAGCCAGCAGGTCCTTCCGCTTCTTCCCAGTTACGCTGCCTGTCAGCAGACCGACCGTAATGCCGAAGGGTTCAAACAGCTTCTGCAGGGAGCGCATATGCTGTTCGGCAAGAATCTCCGTCGGCACCATCAATGCGCCTTGGAAGCCCGAGCGGACCGTCGTAAACAACGCGATGGCGGCAACAATCGTTTTACCCGAGCCGACATCCCCTTGCAGCAAACGGTTCATGCAGTAAGGGGATCGCATATCATGCAAAATCTCCAGCTCCACCTTCTTCTGCGCGTCGGTAAGCTCAAACGGGAAGCTGCGCACGAACTCCCGGATGGTTGCATTGTCGGCCGTATGTACCACCCCGTCCATCCGTCCCCGGTTCAGTGCCCGGAATGCCTGCATTTTTAACTGGAACAGGAAGAGCTCCTCGTACACCATGCGGCGCCGCCCTTCCTGACCTTCCCTGGAGTCGACAGGCTGATGGATCGTCATAATCGCCGCTTTACGGGGCATCAGATCATATTTTCGGAGCAGGGATTGCGGCAAAATCTCGGGAATCATCTCCCCGTATTGCTCCAATGCCTGTCCCATCGTTTTTCGGATCCAGGATTGCGTAATCTTTCCGCCGATGGAATACACCGGCTGCAGCGTTCCGCTGCGGAAGGCTCCTTTATCCGGGAATTCGGATTCAGACACCGTAAGCTGCATTCTGCGCTGGTCCCACTTGCCCGTCAGCACGATCTCCCGCCCAGCCGTAAGCTGGTCCTTCAGAAAATGCCGGTTAAACCAAGTCGCGGTGAACATCCAGTTTTCGGCCAGCATTTTGCAGGTTAATCGGGATTTGCGCCCGTAACGCTGCAGAACCGGCACGCTCGCAATCTTGGCTTGAATGGTGATTTTGTCCCCGTCCTTAACTTCGCTTAAGGACCGAAGCCGGTAATCCTCGTACCGGAAAGGGTAATACTCCAAAAGATCCTTGACCGTAGAGACGCCAAAGGCGTGAAGCTCCCCCTCTTTCAGGGCGCTCACGCCGTTGAGCTGTCTGACGGATATTTGATCGAGTTTGAGACTCATATCATCTACCTCACTTAAGCAGGCCATATATATGCTGCAATGGTTCCCGGTCCGACGTGCGTACCGATAACCGGACCGATCTCGGAGAACACGGTTTCCTCGATCGTGAACACAGCGGACAGCTGCTGCAGAAAATCCTCAACCAGAGCAGGGTCAGCTGTATGACCCACAGCCACTTTAATATTTTTCACGCCGGATAGATCCTGTTGAAACAGCTCAATGATTTTGGCTGTCGCTTTCTTCCGACCCCGGACCTTGTCTACCGGAAAGATAATCCCTTCGCCGTCAATGGACAAAATCGGCTTAATGTTAAGCAGCGTACCGAGCACGGCCGACGCCTTGCCGATTCGTCCGCCCTTCTGCAAATATTCCAGCGTGTCTACCAAGAAGTAGAGGCGGCGCTTGGAACGAAGGTCCTCAAGCGATGAAAGAATATCCGAAACAGCGGCCCCTTCTTGCGCGAGCTTCGCTGCATGAACCACGAATAACCCGAAACCGTAAGAGGCCGATTTGGAATCCCATACGGTAATATCCGCTTCTCCTTCAATAAGAGAGGTTGCAAGCAGTGCGGACTGATACGTTCCGCTCAGGCCGGATGAGATGTGAATGGACACAATGGAGCAGCCTGGGTGCTGTTCCAGAATGGACTCATACACAGCCACAAAATCTGCGGGCGAAGGCTGGGAGGTCGTCGGAAGCTGAGGCGATTGCACCAGCTTTTGGTAGAACTCTCCCGGCGTGATTTCCACTCCGTCCAAAAACGTATCTTCCCCGAACATAAGTCTCAGCGGCACAATATGAATGTTGTGTTGCTTCGCCAGGTCTGCCGGAATATCCGCTGTGCTGTCTGTCACAATAACGGTCTTATTCACCGGAACCCCTCCTAAAAATGTACCATGCATAATATCAAAGCGTTATGAAAAAAAACTCTATCGACGTACTTTCTCCGAAGACAGGCCGCATGCAGCGTAAGTTTTTCTACCGAGATAGGGAAGGAAAGCCTCTTGAGGTACCTGCCTATCTCTTATATCAAGACTCCACGGAGAACAGATAGGAATAGATCGGCTGTCCGCCGTAGTGTACTTCAACCTCCGCGTTAGGGTACTGCTCGCCCAGCCACTCCGTGAGTGCGCTGGTCGATTCCTCGGTTGCGTCAGCGCCGGTAAGCAGCGTTACGATTTCATCGCCGGATTCCAGCATTTTACCCAGCAAATCCTGGGATGTCGTAATCAGATCCTCGTTTGCTGCCACGATGTTGGAATTGCGGATACCGATGAACTGGCCAGCCTTGATCTCGAGATCATCAATTGTTGTGTCCCGCACGGCATAGGTGACCTGCCCCGATTGCACGCGAGTGATGGCATCCAGCATGTTGTCGGTATTCATATCCGCATTCTCGTCTTCCTGGAAAGCAAATGCTGCCGCGATTCCCTGCGGGATCGTCTTGCTCGGGATGACCGTTACGCTGCGCTCGCCTTCGAGAAGCTCTCTGGCCTGCTGGGCAGCAAGCACGATGTTGGAGTTGTTTGGCAGAATATAAATCTGCTGGGCCGAGATCGAAGAAATCGCATTGACGAAATCCTCGGTGCTCGGGTTCATCGTCTGTCCTCCGGAGAGAACGACGTCGACGCCCAGGCTCTTGAATATATCGGAAATGCCTTCCCCTGACGAAACCGCAATGAACCCGTACGGCGCGATCTCGTCTGCAGGAGGAACAGCCGGTGCTTCCGGCGTCACGGTCTCTGCCGGAATATCCGCAAACAGCTCGGGCATCGGCGCGATATCCATTCCGGTTGTCAGCAAGTCGCGGTGCTGCTCGCGCATATTCAAAATGTGAATCTGGGTGATCTCTCCATACATGAGGGCCAAATTCAACACTTCGCCCGGCGCCTTGGAATGGACATGCACTTTGATCGTCTCGTCATCGGCAATGACAATGATGGAATCACCGTTCACTGCAAGCGCTTTCCGGAACTTATCTTCATCAAAGTCCGCACTCGTTCCCTCTCCAAGCTGCCTATTAATAAAGAATTCCATGTCGTATAAAAATTCAATGTCCTCCGTGGACAGTCGGGATTGGGCCGAAGCCGGAGCTTGAACCGCCGAGAAATCAGGAACCGCATGATAGGCTGGTGCCGCGCTGCTCTGTTCTGCTTGTCCTTCCGCAGAAGCGAAGGATCCGGACGCGCCGTCTTTTTTCAACGCTTGCAAGAACCCTTCGTAGATGTACACCAGGCCTTGCCCGCCCGAGTCCACAACGCCAACCTGCTTCAGCACGGGAAGCATATCCGGCGTCTGGGACAGCGTTTCTTTGGCTTTGGCCAGCACCTGCTCCATCAGCTCCACGATATCGTTGCTGCGGCGCGAGAAATAAACGGCATGTTTGGCCGCTTCTTTAGCTACGGTCAGGATGGTGCCTTCCACAGGCTTTACAACAGCTTTATACGCAGCTTCCACGCCTGTCTGCAGCGCTGCGGCAAATTGATGAGAATTAAGTTCTGTATAAGGTGCCGCATACCGGCTGAAACCACGGAACAGCTGGGACAGGATCACCCCCGAGTTCCCTCTGGCTCCCATCAGAAGCCCCTTGGACAGCACACCAGCACTATGCCCGACGGACTCCGAGTACTTACTCTTCAGTTCTGCTACGCCTGCCGTCATCGTCAAATTCATGTTGGTCCCCGTGTCGCCGTCCGGCACCGGGAACACATTCAGGGAATTGACGTGTTCTGCATGCTGCTGCAGCTGCTCCGCTCCGGCAAGGACCATAGCGGTAAATTCTGTTCCATTCAAAGAACGCTTACTCAATGAGAATTCCCCTTCCTGGCTTGATACCCATAACACTTCTTGTCGTAAACTTCATATCTATTTCATAGCTTATAGCTGACGAAATGCCCAACCAGTAAATAATAGACTTGCATGATTAAATGGATCATACCATCTTGATGGGCTGCCCTCTCGTCCTCTACGTCATTCGGCAGCTCCAAACCTCCTCGAAACATGCCGACCAGCCCACAATATACAGATCTTCGGAAATATTATGGACTAATCAACATTGTACTATAATGAGTAAGAGAAATAAATGTTTTTAGGACAGTTGACGGAGCAATTTTTACTGTGATATTATATTTAAGTATTGTTTCATGCAGGGTTAGGAACAAGGAGGTGTAATGAATGGCTCGCAAATGTTATGTAACAGGCAAGAAACCAAGCAGTGGTAACCATGTTTCTCACGCTAACAACCACAACAAGCGTTCTTGGGGTGTCAACGTTCAAAAGGTTCGCATTTTGGTGGATGGCAAGCCAAAACGTGTATACGTCAGCACTCGCGCTTTGAAATCCGGTAAAGTGACTCGCGTATAATCATCTCGTTATATGAAGAAAAACTTCTAAATCTCCAGGCACCATTTGTGGGCGATCCGGGACAAGGAAGTTTTTCTTGCGTTTAGATACATATTCTTCACCTAAACAAAAAGCACCCTGAGCAGATAACAGGTGCTTTTTTTATTTAGATATAAGAAAAATGAAAGAGCCGAACTCCCGCTTTCTTATATCGCAAGAAAAACTTCCGGTCGAACGCGGTCTGTCTTCGATAAGTACGTCGCTAGACACTCTTCTTATGATACAAGAAAGCGGCAGAGGCCATGCGCGCATTGGCTTTCTTATACCGCAAGAAAAACCTCCGCATACAAGATGCGGTATGTCCTCCATGCGATCTATCGGAGTGCTCTTCTCTTGCCTCATCCCCCGTAAACCGGCTGGCGGCGTCGGTCCCAGGCGGAGGTTTTGTTACGCCGGGACAAGCTGTCAGCTCTTGTGAAACGTATTTAAGATGGCCTTCACAAAACCTCCCAAAAACTTCGGCAGCTTGAACGTATAGAATTTCATGTCTCACCCTCCCCAATCATTCTCATGCCTTCCTAGATTATGTTATGCACCAAGCCCTTAGATGTGAACACAGACAAAAAAGGCTACATGAGAACCCAGCTCATGTAACCATATTTATGCGGGAATCCCCCGCCCTATGCATCCCGTGCTCACGTTCTGAGGTCAAGATGTTACGCTGTCTCGGATTTGGGCAATGGCCGCCGCCCGATCCGGCTTGCCGAAGACCGCGCTGCCCGCAACCAGGACATCCGCTCCCGCTTCCACCACGAGCGGCGCCGTCTCCGCCGTAATGCCGCCATCCACTTCGATATGGATATTCGGATTGTCGGAGTTTGAAATCCATTCACGCAGCTGCGCAATCTTGCTTACGGTCCGCTCGATAAATGCCTGTCCGCCGAAGCCGGGATTCACGGTCATCACCAGCACCAAATCCACGTCAGGAAGCACTTCCTGAAGGACATGGGCCGGCGTGGCCGGATTAATCGCGACGCCAGCCTTCACGCCATGCTCTTTAATGAGATGGATGACGCGGTGAAGATGCGGGCAGGTCTCGGCATGAACCGTGATCAAGTCTGCTCCTGCCTTGACGAAGTCGGCAATATACAACTCCGGCTGTTCGATCATCAGATGCACGTCGAGCGTCAGGCCCGTATGCGGTCTGATCGCTTGGACGATCGGCGGCCCCAGAGTAATATTCGGCACGAAATGCCCGTCCATGACGTCCACATGAATCCAGTCGGCTCCGCTCGCTTCGGCTTCCTTAATTTCCTGCCCCAGCTTTGCAAAGTCCGCTGACAATATGGATGGCGCAATTTTTATCATGATTCAGTACCTCCGCTTCTTGTCTTTCATCTCGGTATAAAACTCCACGTAATGCTCATAACGGCTTGCCAGGATGATTCCATCCTCTTTGGCTTGAATCACCCGGCAGCCAGGCTCCTGCATGTGACTGCAGCCTCTGAATTTGCATTCAGCCGCGTAAGGAGCAAACTCCTTGAAGCAGGTCGACAGCTCCTCGACACCCAGCTCCAGAAAATCCAGCTGGCTAAAGCCGGGCGTATCGGCAACATAGCCTCCGTTATCAAGCTCAATCAGCTCCACGTGGCGCGTCGTATGCCGGCCGCGGCCAAGGCGCAGGCTGATTTCGCTGGTCTCCAGCGAGAGGCCCGGCATCAACGCATTGAGCAGGGACGACTTGCCGACGCCGGATTGACCGGAGAATACGCTGATTCGACCGGCCAGGCGGTCCTTCACCTCTTCGGTACCGATGCCTTGCAAGGAGCTGGTTATAAGCACTTCATACCCGATTTCTTCGTACTGGCGCTTGACCTGCTCCAATACATCGTCCGAGTCGTCTGCAAGGTCCTGCTTCGTCAGGCAGATCAACGCCTCAAGGCCCGAATGCTCAATATGTACCAGGAACTTGTCCAGCAGATGCAGGCTCAAGTCCGGTTCCTTGACCGAAAACAACAGCACCGCCAAGTCGACGTTCGCGACCGGCGGGCGAATTAATTGGGAAGACCGTGGAAGTATTTCATCCACGGTCCCCTCCCCATTCTCAGTCAATGAATACTTCACGCGATCTCCAACGAGCGGAGAGATGCCTTTCTTTTTGAAAATGCCGCGGGCTCTGCATTGAACCGCTGGGTCCTCCCCGGATATAATCTTGCCATCCTGCAGTGGTTTGACATAGTAATATCCGCTTAGTGCCTTCACGATCAGTCCCTCTAGCATATAATAGGCCTCACCTTTCTTGTTGAAATTAGTGTTCTCATGACTTGTTTCTAATCGTTGCCTTTGCCTTTGCCCTTACCCTTGCCGTTTCCTTCGCTGCCGTTATCCCAGTGATAAGCAGCATCATCTTCCTCATTCGAACCGTCCTCGCCATTTCCTTCATCCGGGTTGGTGTCCACCGGTACATCAGGTTGCTCAGGCGGCTGCTCAAAGGTCGGCTGCGGCACGGTTCCGTTCTTGACGTCGGTGTAGCTTACGCTGTACGTATCCACCTGGCGGCCGTCACGGAATATCATGACCGTCGCGTGTTTGTCGGGAGCAAGCAGCAGCTTAACGGGTACCATCTCGGAAGTCGTAATGGTCTTGTTTACGGCTTCCTGGTTGTCTCCCAGCGCGTCGCTGAAGACCACCCGGATTTTGCTTTCTTGTCCTTCGGCGCTCGGCGACACCGGTACGCTGTAATTATACTCGAGCGCGTCCGAAGGATAGCCGGAGCTGACGAACAGCGTGATTTCGGAGCCTGGTGCAACTTGTTGATTGGCCTCATGCGGCCATTGCTCTATTACGATGCCCTTTTTCACTTCAAAACTAGATCTCTCTTTGATTGCTGCAATCTTAAAGCCATTTGACTCCAAAATATTGACGGCATTCTCCTGCTCTAAGCCAACCACGCCCGGCATAGGGACCAAATTCTTGCCCTCGCTCACCGTTACGCTGATTACTTCAGTTTCTGGATCGATTTTTGTACTGGCTTCCGGGCTTTGTTTAAAGATCTTGCCCTGAGGTACTTCATCATTTTTTTCAGACGATCGCTTGATGGAGGTTTCCTTGACTCCAATCTCTTTTAATGCAGCAACTGCCTGATCAAATGTCTTACCCGAGAGGTCCGGCATTTCCGGGAGCGGCTTCGCATCCCCGACCGACAATTGAACCGGCGAGCCCTTCTTCAGCATGGTCTCTGGTTCCTTGTCCTGTGCAAACACGACGCCTTCATCCACATTCGGTTTATATTCGCGAATGACTTCCTCATTCACCGTCAAACCTTGGGCCTCTAGCTCACGGATCGCTTCCTCCTCCGTCATGCCTACCACTGGCGGCACCTTAACCTCCGGCACCTCCAGCATATTGTTCACATACATGACGACGCCTAACATAAGGCCGAGGAACAGGAGAACCGAGCCGATAATGATGGTCGGCTTGACCCACTTTTTCTTCGGCTTGCCGGTTGGCTTTTCCTCAAACTCATCGTCATCCAAGTCGTCATCTTGGTCATGATGATGCTGGCTGCTGCGCTGCATCGTTTTGAGCGCCGGCATGACCAGGGTAGAATCGGCATCATCCTCGAACTCCATCTTCGGCTCATTGAGGCGCATCGGCATCAAGCACGTTTCGAGGTCGTCCATCATTTCTTCCGCGGACTGGTAACGCTCCTCCGGATTTTTGCGCATGGACTTCAGGATGATGTTCTCCACGCTTTGAGGAATGAGCGGGTTCACTTCCCTAGGCTCGTCAAATTCCTCCTGCAGATGCTTCAGTGCAACACTGATCGGGCTCTCGCCCAGAAAAGGAAGACGGGCCGTGAGCATTTGATATAATACGATACCAAGTGAATATAAATCCGATTTCTCGCCCGTCACGACGCCCTTGGCGTGCTCCGGCGAGAAATAATGCACAGATCCCACAACGGAGCCTGTCTGCGTAATGGTTGTCGACGTGACCGCCCTGGCAATGCCAAAGTCGGTTACTTTGACCCTCCCGTTACGGCCAATCAGAATGTTATGCGGTTTAATATCGCGGTGAATAATCTGGTTATGATGGGCATGCCCCAATGCATCGCAGATCTGGGTCGCAATCCGCACGGCTTCTTCGACCTGCAGCGGCGCCCGTTCTTTAATGATTTCATTTAAATTCTGACCTTCGATATATTCCATGACGATGTAATGCACATCTTCCTCTTGGCCCACATCGTAGATGCTGACCACGTTGGAATGCGACAATGAAGCCGCCGATTGTGCCTCACGCCGGAAACGGCGAATAAATTCCTCGTCGTGCACAAACTGCTGGCGCAGCACTTTGATCGCTACGTTCCGGTTCAGCAAAATATCCTGAGCCTTGTAGACCAGCGCCATGCCGCCGCCGCCGATGCGTTCAATAATCTTATAACGACCAGCCAATTCATGTCCGATCATGAATCCCACCCCTTTATACGTTGCCCGACAACCTCTTCTTGATGTTCAAACATTGCGACTGTGATGTTGTCCTCACCGCCAGCGAGAAGTGCCAGTTGAAGCAGGCGATCCGCTCTTTCTTCCAGAGGAAGGTCAAGTGAACCGGAAATTTGTCCGATCAGCTCGCGGCTGACCCGGTTGCTGAGTCCGTCACTGCATAGCAGCAGCACTTCGCCATCCCCGAGCGTAACCGGCGTAAGCTCAACCGTCACGTCCACATCCGTTCCAAGTGCCCGGCTTAATACGTTTTTCCGGGGATGGGTTTCCAGTTGATCTTCCGTAATCTGACCACTCTTAAAAAGCTCATTAACCAATGTGTGATCATCCGTGAGCCGAATGACTTGCCCGGGAACGACTTTGTAAGCCCGGCTGTCCCCGATATGACCGATATAACCTTCGGAGCCTCGCAGCAGCACCGCTACGATCGTCGTGCCCATATTGTGAAGCCGCTCATCTGCCGAGGCTTCCTGATAGATAACTGCATTTGCGTGCAATATGGCATCGCCAAGCGCAGCCCGAACGCCGTCCATGGACATGTCCTGCTCCAAAGAGGACAAATCCGCGGCCACGGTATCTACCGCAAGCCTGCTGGCGGTGTCGCCCGCAAGGTGGCCTCCCATGCCGTCGGCAACCACACCCAAGGTATAGCCATGCTCCAATGTGCTAACAAATACCGAATCTTCATTAACAGGACGAACGCGTCCCACATGGCTTACATGAACCGTCTTGATCAAATCTTCTCACCTCAACTCCATATGCTTGGCCCGCAGCTGGCCGCAAGCGGCAGCGATATCATGGCCTTGTTCACGACGGATGGTCACATTGACCCCCTTGTCTGCTAACGCACGTTGAAATTTGAAAATATCGTTACGCGATGTGCGAACATATTTCCGTTCCGGCACATGGTTAACCGGAATCAGATTGACGAAGCAGTTCATATCCTTGATGACGTCCGCAAGCTCTTCGGCATGCTCCACCTGATCATTCACTCCGCCGATCAAGGCGTATTCAAACGTAATGCGGCGTCCGGTTTTAGCCTGGTAATAACGAAGCGATTCAATCACGTCGTCAAACGGGAACCGGCGGTTCACGGGCATCAGCTTGGAGCGCAGCTTATCGTTCGGCGCATGAATGGAGATGGCCAGATTAATCTGGGTATCCTCTTCGGTGAATTTATAGATGTTAGGCACAATGCCGCTCGTGGATACGGTAATGTGGCGTTGGCCGATATTCAATCCTTTTTCATGGATCATCGTGCGCAGGAATTTCATGGTCGCCTCATAGTTCTCAAACGGTTCGCCTGAACCCATGATCACGATGCTGCTGACGCGTTCTCCCGTTTTATCGAGAATCTTCTGTGCCTGAACCACCTGGGCAACGATTTCGCCGGAGGTCAGGTTTCGCTTCAAGCCTCCCAGCGTGGATGCGCAGAACGTACATCCGATACGGCAGCCGACCTGCGTCGTAACGCAGATGCTGTTGCCGTAGTTATGCCGCATGATGACGGTCTCGATGGCATGGTCATCATGAAGGCCGAACAGAAACTTGACCGTTCCGTCCTTGGATTCCAGCTTGGTGATCTCCGTCAGGGTCACGAAGCTGAATTCCTGCTCCAGCTTGGCCCGAAGCTCTTTGGACAGATTCGTCATTTCCGCGAAGTCGTTCACCCGCTTCACGTACAGCCAGTCATAAATCTGGGTTCCCCGAAACGCGGGCTCCCCGTTCTCTTGAGCCCATGCTTGAAGCTCTTCCAGTGAATAATCATATATAAAAGGTTTCATTCTCACCACACCTGTCTAGTTTAAAGGATGTCCGGCCAGCATTCTTCCGAACGCTCCCTATTTCATTCATATGCATCTCTTTTTTCATTCTTCCTATTCTAACATAAATAAAAGAGACGGTAAAAGAGGAAAACCCGCCGGCATAGGCGGGATACGACTATAGTCATGGCGGCAAGCGCCCTTAAGAGGAACGTCTGCCGAGTCTGGCAATGTAAAAGCCGTCGCTGTGATAGTGCTGGGGCAGGATTTGAATGCCGCCGCCTCGCGCAAGCGAATTCACGCCCAGCCGGTTTAAGGCTCCAAGGCCGTCTTCAGCAATGGCAAATTCGGAGTGGCCTTCCAGAAAAGCAGATACCACGCCTTCATTCTCCATCGGTTCAATCGTACACGTGCTGTATACCAAGATCCCTCCGGGACGCAGCAAGGTCGAGACCGACTCCAGCAGCCTGAGCTGCAGCGCCGCAATCTCATGGATGTCCTCCTGGGACTTGCCCCACTTCAGATCCGGCTTGCGCCGGATCACGCCAAGGCCCGAGCAGGGAGCATCCAGCAAAATTCGGTCAAAAGACGCAGGCTCGAATCGGTCTGCCAAATCCAGCGCATCCCCCGTCACGATCGAAATGCTGTCCAGCCCCAAACGACTGGCTTGATCCGATATCAGCTTCCCTTTATGGACATGAATATCGTTGGCGACGATGCTGCCCTCGTCCTTCATCAGCTCGCCCATATGGGCGCTCTTTCCGCCCGGGGCCGCGCAGCAATCGAGCACGCGCATGCCCGGCTCGGGCTGAACGGCCTCGGCCACGAGCATCGAGCTTTCGTCCTGGATCGAGATCATCCCGTCACGATACCAATCGGTCAAGGCCATATTGCCCGCGCCCTTCACGACAATCCCGTAGGGACTAACCGACGATGGGGAAGCATCCAGTCCATGACTGCCCATTAATTTCAGCATGTCATCGCGGCTGATCATCGTGGTGTTCACCCTCACGCTGACAGCCGGCGGTTCATTGTTTGCGGCACAGATCGCCTCTGCTGCCTCCGTACCGTACTGGGAAATCCAGCGCTCCACCAGCCACTGCGGATGGGAATGCAGAAGGGAAATGCGCTGGGCGTCCGTCATATCCTCCGGAATGGCCAGGGTTTCCTTCTGACGCAGAATATTCCGAAGTACCCCGTTCACCATGCCGGAGATCCCTTGATGCCCGCGGCGCTTCGCCAGATTAACGGCCTCGCTGACAACCGCATGGTCCGGGATCCGATCCAGGTACACGATCTGATAAAGGCTGATGCGAAGCAGCGCCCTTACCCAAGGCTGAAGCTTCCGCACCCCTTTGTTGACAAACTTGTCCAAAAAATAATCAAGCGTGTTCAGTCGCGAGATCGTGCCGTAGATCAGCTCCGTGGCTAGTCCCGCGTCGCTCTTGGCAAGCGAGGACTTCTGCAGAGCGGAGTTGAGCAGGAGATTGCTGTACGCCCCCTCCTGCTCAACCTGAGTCAATACATTCATCGCCAGCTCCCGGGGAGAGTCCAGGCGTCCCTTCGGGCTGCGGTTTCCGCTCACGACAGCACCGTCCCGGCCGTCAGGCTCGTCCCGCGGACGAATTGCGCCGCATCCATTGCCTTCTTGCCGCTGGGCTGAACCGTTAGCAGCGTCAGCGTACCGTCGCCTGTTTTCACGACGACCCCTGTCTCATGCAGCTCAAGCACGGTCCCGGGCTGCGCATCGCCAGATGGCTTCTGGGCGCTGTCCGGCTTAGCCGCTGCCCATACTTTAAACACTTCGCCGTTCCACAGCGTGAACCCGCCGGAATAAGGAACCAGACCGCGAATCTGATCGTAGATTTCGCGGGAAGTGCGGCTCCAGTCGATCTTCTCGTCATCCCGGGTCAGATTCGGAGCATACGTTGCCTTCGAATCATCCTGAGGCTCGGCCTCCACTTTGCCCTTCACGAGCCGCGGCAGCTCCCGCCGAAGCAGCTCCGCGCCGGCTTGGCTCAGCTTCTCGAACATAGTTCCAGCAGTATCATCGTCTTCAATAGGGACCTCGGTGCGGGCGATCATGTCCCCAGTGTCGAGTCCCTCCGCCATATACATCAGCGTGATACCTGTGACGGACTCTCCATTGATGATGCTCCGCTGAATCGGCGCTCCTCCCCGATAAGCGGGGAGCAGCGAGCCGTGGACGTTCAGGCAGCCAAGCGCCGGCATATCCAGCACCGATTTCGGCAGGATTTGGCCGTACGCGGCCGTGACGATCAGATCGGGTTTATATTGGGCCAATTCGGCCACGGCTTCCGGATTCCGCAGTCGCTGCGGCTGCAGGACAGGGATGCCGTGACGAAGGGCGGCTTCCTTGACCGGCGTCGGGGTCAGCACTTTTTTGCGCCCCTGCGGACGGTCCGGCTGCGTAACGACGGCCGCTATCGTGTATCCTTCGGCAATCAGCATTTCCAGACTGGGTACTGCAAAGGCGGGGGTGCCCATAAATACGATATTCATCGGTTCTCCAACTCACTTCTCGGCTGTTCTGGAACATACTCATACACCCGGTCGGCGATTTCCGTAAACAGCACCCCGTTCAAATGATCGATTTCATGCTGAAATGCTCGCGCAAGCAGCCCTGTACCCGTAATGACAAGCTCATTGCCTTCGCGGTCAAGCCCCTTAACCGTTACTTTCTCCGCACGTCGAACATCCCCGTTCCAGCCTGGAATACTCAGGCAGCCTTCCGGCCCGAATTGCTCGCCCTCGCTCTCCACGATCTCCGGATTGATCATCTTGATCAAGCCGTGCTCATCGCCCGCATCGATAACAATCAGGCGCTTCAGTATGCCGACCTGCGGCGCGGCCAGCCCGACGCCTTCCGCATCGTACATGGTATCGGCCATATCGTCCAGGAGCTTTTGAACGTTCGGCGTAATTTTGGTAACTTCCTTTGCCTTTTTATGAAGAACCTCATCCGGTTCTTTAACGATAATACGAATCGCCATGTCTACGACACCATCCTTGTGCTTTTCATCATTATATGCGCTATTACATTAACATTTGCGGATCAACGTCAATACTGATTTGGAGCTTGCCGTCCCGCGCCGAATCCTGAAGCTTCTCGGCAACCGAACGCACCAGCGAGACAGCATCCATCGTTCCCCGCCATTTTATCATACATTGAAATCTGTATCTATTTTTTAACCGCGGAATGGGGGAAGCCACCGGACCCAGGATATCGAGCGCGCTTGCGTCGAACCGGTCCAGGCTGCCGAACCATCCCCGGCGGTCGGATTCGCTTTTGATGGCGGCGGCAAAATTCTCTGCCAGTCGTACGAGCAGCGGCAGCTGTTCATGCGACAGCGTCACCAGAATCAGCCTGCAGTACGGCGGATAATGGAGCGCTTTGCGGTGCTTCAGCTCATCCTTGACGAAGGATAAATAATCATGGCTGCTTGCATGAATAATCGAATAATGCTCGGGCGTGTAGGATTGGATGACCACTTCACCCGGCAGCTGATGGCGTCCCGCTCTTCCGGCCACCTGGGTCAGCAGCTGAAACGTCTTCTCGGCCGCCCGGAAGTCGGGCAGGTTCAGCGCCGAATCGGCCGTAATGACGCCGACCAGGGTGACATCCGGGAAATCCAGGCCTTTGGCGACCATTTGGGTTCCAAGCAGCACGTCGCCCTTTTTATCCCGAAACTGCTTCAGCAGCTTCTCGTGGGACCCCTTCTCGGTCGTCGTGTCCACGTCCATCCGAATGACGCGAATCCCGGGGAACAGCTTGGCCAATTCTTCCTCGACACGCTGCGTGCCCGTTCCGAAATAGCGTATATGCTCGCTCCCGCAATCCGGGCAAACCTCCGGCGCCTGTGCGGCGTAACCGCAATAATGGCAGCGCAGATTGTTCGATTTCTGATGGTAGGTCAGCGAAATATCACATTCCGGACAGCCTGCCACATATCCGCAGCTCCGGCACATCACGAAAGTGGAATACCCCCGCCGATTCAGCAGCAGCACCGTCTGTTCTCCGCGTTCCAGCCGCGCCGAAATCGCGGCATGCAGGGAGCGGCTGAACATAGAGCGATTCCCTTCCCGGAGCTCCTCCCGCATATCCACGACCTGAACAGCCGGCAGCTGGTTGCCCAGCGCACGGCTCGGCATCTCCAGCAGATGCGGAGCAAAATCATCCTGAGCCTGCGATCTCGCCGCATGGTAGCTTTCAAGCGAAGGCGTTGCCGAGCCCAGAATGACGGCTGCGCCTGTCAGCGAGGCACGGTGAATCGCCACGTCCCTGGCATGGTACTTCGGCGTTTCTTCCTGCTTATATGAACTTTCATGCTCTTCATCCATAATAATAAGGCCAAGTCGGTCAAACGGCGCAAACACCGCCGATCGTGCTCCCACGACAACCGAAGCCCGGCCTTCCCTAATTTTGCGCCATTCATCGTAGCGCTCACCATCCGAAAGCCGGCTGTGCATGACGGCCACGCGGTCGCCGAACCGGGCTTTGAACCGCTCCACCATTTGGGGTGTGAGCGATATTTCAGGCACCAGGACAATCGCCTGACGCTCCTGATCCATACAGCGCTGAATGGTCTGCAGGTAGATCTCGGTCTTGCCGCTGCCCGTTACCCCGTGTAGGAGAAACGCGCCATGCTTGCGTTCATCCAGCTTGCGCACGATGCTCCGGTACACCGCCTGCTGCTCCGGCGTGAGCGCCAGCGGGGCGCTGGGCGTAAAGTGCCGTCCCCGGTACGGGTCGCGGAACACTTCGACATCCTCAAGGGTAATCAGTCCCTTGTCGGCCAGCGCCTTCACGGTGCCTGCGGTGACACCTAGCGTCTGCAGCAGATCCTTCTGCGATATCGGCAGGAAGTCCTCCATCTCTACGATATATTGGAGCACTTCCTTCTGCCGCTGAGCCTTAGCCGGAAACGAAGCCAGCGCCACATGCGCTTCCTCGCTCGAAACGGCAAGCTCTACCGCTTTCATCGTTTTTTTCTGCAGTTTGTCCTTGATTTGCTGGAATTCGCTTAACCGCCCCCGGCCGATCAGCGCTTTTACGGTGGCTGCCGCATCCGGAAACGCTCGCGTTAACTGTTGGAGCGACACCTCGCCTCGCTGACTGACAAACCGGATGATCTCCTGCTCCAATTCGCTTTCCGGGAGGAGCGCGAATAATCCGCCGCTTTCATCCGACAAGCCCGCATCCGGCTCGCCAAGGGAAATATACCGCTCGGCTTTTCCCTTCAGCGCCGTTGGCAGCATCGATTGAAGAGCGGATATATAACGGCATGCATACCGCTCTTTCATCCATTCTCCAAGCTCAATCAGCTCAGGCGAGAGCGGAGGCATCACATCAAGGACTTCCTGAATCGGCTTCATTTTGGCCGTATCCATCTCGGGCCGGGGATGCAGCGAAACCACGAATCCCTGAAGCGTACGGTGACCGAACGGCACGCCGACCCGGCTGCCTACCTCGACCCATGGCCGGAGCTCCTCCGGAATCAGATAGTCAAATGGACGGTCCGTATCCTTGGACGGCACGTCCACAATCACACGGGCCATTTCCATCAGGATAACCTCCCGGTCAACCGTTCGGCCGCCAGCGTTAACAGCCTCATGGCCACTTCCTCCTTGGACATCACGGGCAGCTGCAGGACGAGCCCTTCTGCATCGAATATATGAACGCTGTTCGTGTCCGTGCCAAAGCCGGCGCCTTCCTGCGTAACATCATTGGCAACGATCAGGTCGCAATTTTTGCGTTTCAGCTTTTCCCTGGCGAACTGCTCCACCGTATCCGTCTCGGCGGCAAATCCGATCAAGAACTGGGAGGTCTTTTGGCGTCCCAGGCTTTCCAGGATATCCGTGGTCTTGACAAGATCCAGCGTCATCGTTTCCCCACTCTTCTTGATCTTTGACGTCGCAGCCTCCACAGGACGATAATCGGCGACCGCTGCCGCCTTAACTACGATATCGCTCGTTTCAAACACGCGCTGCACCGCTTCGTACATATCCTGGGCCGACTCCACTCTCTCGGCAGGAATCCCCTCTGGTGGGGCTTCATCGGTATGAGCCGCAATGAGGTGGACGTCTGCTCCCAGCTGCTTGGCAGCTTTAGCAATCGCAAACCCCATTTTTCCGGAGGAATCATTCGTGATATAACGGACCGGATCTATGCGCTCGATCGTACCGCCGGCCGTGACAACCACTTTTTTGCCGTGCAATATGCCTGTCGAGCCGCTTTCCATGTCCTGATTCGACGCCGCGGACTCGGCTGCGCGCCCTTGGAAAAACCGTTCAACCACATCCACGATCGTATCGGGCTCTTCCATCCGTCCCTTTCCGACGTATCCGCATGCCAGAAGTCCCTCTCCGGGTTCAATCATGGACACCCCGCGGGAAACCAGCGTCTCCATGTTGGCCATGACGGCCGGATGCGTGTACATATGCACGTTCATCGCCGGCGAGATCATGACAGGAGCCGTGGTCGCAAGCAGCGTCGTGGTCAGCATGTCATCCGCCAGGCCATGTGCCATCTTGCCGATGATATTGGCCGTCGCCGGAGCAATCAGCACCAGATCGGCCAGGTCGGCCAAGTGGATATGCGAGACGACCGAGGGGTCCCTTTCGTCAAAAGTATCGCTATAAACCGGGTTTTTGGTCAGCGTCTGCAGCGTTAATTCCGGAATGAACTGCTTAGCGGATTCCGTCATGATAACATGCACATCCGCTCCCCTCTGGACAAGCCTGCTGCATAAAGTCGCTGCTTTATACGCGGCAATGCCACCTGTAACGCCAAGTACGACGACTTTTCCGTTCAACATGACAATCCCCCGCTTTCCATTTGTATGAAGGCTGTACTTTCATATCTTCTCAAAAAAATAACAACCTTTCGGTTGTCACATTTTCGCGCGCTAACGCATGGTATTCGAATGTTGAAAAAAAGCCTTAGTCCTCTCCACGCTCAATCTTCACGTAATCGCCATAGATTTCTTCCAGAGCGACACCGACGAACTTATGGGATTTCGGATGTTTCAACTCGCTGACTTCTCCTTCACGCAATTGGCGTGCACGGCGGGAAGCCGCAACCACAAGAGAATATTTACTGTCCACTTTATTCATCATTTCATCAATGGATGGATATAACACAGTCGAAGCACCTCTTCTTTATTTACTTGAAAGTTTTACGCCGTCTATGAAAAGACAGCTTACTTTCTCACCTTACAATGTTCGGCTATAATGATAGATTGTATTCTCTCGCAAGCAAGATTGATTTCATCGTTCACTACGGCATAATCATAATGCTGCAGCAGATTGATTTCGTCAACAGCTACGGACATACGGTGGTCGATCGTGGCCTGACTCTCTGTCCCCCGGCCCTGGATCCGATCTTTCAGTTCGTCCAGCGAAGGCGGCATCAGAAACACAAAGATACCGTCCGGAAACTTCTCCTTGACCTTCAGCGCGCCCTGCACTTCGATCTCCAGTATAATATCCTTGCCGGTGGCTAATGTTTCTTCCACAAAATCACGCGGGGTTCCATAATAGTTCCCGACGTATTCCGCATATTCGAGAAGCTGGTCGTTCTCAATCATATCCATGAATTGTTCCCGGCTTTTGAAAAAATAGTTTACGCCGTTTACCTCGCCGAGCCGCGGCGAACGCGTCGTAGCCGACACCGAATACACCAGTTCCGGAACCCGGCTGCGAAGTGCCGTACAGACGGTTCCCTTTCCAACCCCGGAAGGACCGGACAATACAATCAATAATCCTTTAGACATAGTACTCCTCATCTTATTCGTCGTTGTCGTCATCTTTGCTGGACAGACGGTGAGCCACCGTTTCCGGCTGTACGGCCGATAAAATCACGTGGTCGCTATCGGTAATGATAACAGCCCGTGTCCTTCGGCCATATGTAGCATCAATCAGCATATGACGGTCCCGTGCTTCTTGAATGATCCTCTTGATCGGAGCCGACTCAGGACTCACGATTGAAATGATCCGATTGGCCGATACGATGTTTCCGAAGCCAATATTAATAAGTTTGATTGCCATAGTGCGGTTGCTCCCCCTATACATTTGACTCTTACTTGCCGATGAAACTGCGGTTATTCCACATTGGCGGCTTGTTCACGAATCTTCTCCAGTTCCGCTTTCATTTCGACAACACGGTTTACCAGAGTCAGATGATTGGCTTTCGATCCAATCGTATTGACTTCTCTGTTCATTTCCTGAATCAGAAAATCCAGTTTACGGCCTACAGGGCTCTTCTGAAGAAGCAGCTCCCTGCATTGTTCCAAATGGCTGTGAAGTCGAATCAACTCCTCGTCCACATTGGAACGTTCAGCAAACAGAGCGACTTCCATTCCGAATATATGTTCATCAACAGCAAGCGATCCGTCATCAAGGGATTCAATGCGCTGCCGCAGGCGCTTCCGGTATTCGGCCGGAACCTCCGGAGCAAGCTCGGTCATCTCCCGGTGCAGCTGCTGCAAGCGGTCAAGCCTCTGCCCGATATCCTTCGCGAGAAAAGCGCCTTCCCTGCTGCGCATCTGGACCAGTCCCTCAAGCGCTTGTTCCAGACCTTGAAGAAGCGCATCGTTCCATAACTTCTGCTGCGCTTCATCCATGGAAAGTCCGCTCGGAGTAACAAGAACATCTGGCAGCGTCAAAATATCCCGCACCGCCAGATCTCCCGTGATTCCGTATGACTTCAAATCCTCGGCTGCCTGTAAATACGCTTGAACCATGGCATGGTTCAGCACGGCACCCTGAGACTCGCCGTTGTTTTCCTTGTTAATATAAACATCAATCCGTCCGCGTCCGATCCGGCTCTGTACCGCCCGTCGAAGCGAATCCTCGAAGAGTGCCCATTCACGGGGCATGCGAAAGACGATCTCGCAGTACCGGTGATTGACTGACTTCACTTCGAAAGAGATACTGTAGCCTTGAAAATCGACAACGGATTGCCCATATCCGGTCATGCTCAATGACATCGGAATCACATCCATTACACTATTGTAATTGATAATTATTAATGAAACAAGGGGGTCAATCGGCGGCCCGATTTCTCCCAGACGTACTCCATTAATTGTACGCTCATTTCATAGAACATAAACGGCGTCATCAAATAGATGCCGTTAAAATGCTCTGTCGCAACATCCAGCAGCTCCTTGCCGATCTTGACGCCCATCGCCCGGCCCGCTTCGCCTTCAAGTCCCGCCATGCGGCTGCGGACTTCGTCCGACAGCTGAATGCCCGGCACCTCATTGTGCAAATACTCGGCATTGCGCCCGCTTGCCAGCGGCATGATGCCGATGAAGATCGGAATATCCAGATGCGCCGTCGCTTCCCGAAGCCTAACCATTAACTCGGGATCGTAAACGGGCTGCGTCATGACGTAATCCGCACCCGAAGCAATCTTCTTCTCCAAGCGGGCAACAGCTTTGTCCAGATGCCTTACATTCGGATTGAACGCTGCCCCGACAACGAATTTGGCCTTTTGCTTCAGCGGCTTTCCGGAGAAAGCAATGCCGTCGTTCAGCTGCTTGATCATCCGAATGATTTCAAACGAGGTCATGTCGTAAACCGAGCTGGAATCTGGCAAATCCCCAAAGCGGGCCGGATCCCCCGTCACCGCAAGCACATGGTCGATGCCGAGCGCGTCGAAGCCCATCATGTGCGACTGCGTGCCGATCAGGTTCCGGTCGCGGCAAGCAATGTGGATCAGCGGCCGCAGTCCCGTGCGTGCTTGTACCAGATGTCCGAGGGCCATGTTGCTCATGCGGGTTACAGCCAGCGAGTTATCCGCAAGGGTCAGTGCATCGGCTCCCGCTTTTTTCAAAGCTTCCGCGCCTTTCATGAACTTGGTGATATCCAAATCCCTCGGAGGGTCCAGCTCCACGATAACCGTATGCCGCTCCTTTACGATATCGACAATCGTCGGCTCCCCGCTGCGCTCGTAGAATTGCTCCTGGGCCGTTTCGTGAATCACGATCCGGTTGATCTCCGCCTCTTCGATTGCAGGGAGCGGCGAAGGAACGTAGCCGGATAGCGCCGAGGAAATTTCCGCGATATGCTCCGGCGTCGTCCCGCAGCAGCCGCCGATAATGCGTGCGCCGCGATCCGCAAACTCCAGGGCCGTTTTCCCGAAATACTCGGGACTCGCGCCATACCGGTATTCCCCGTCCACATAATCGGCGATTCCCGCATTCGGATAGACCGAAGCCGGAAGATTCATGATGCCGTTCAGGGTTTCCAGCGCGCGCATGATGCCGTTGGGCCCCGTCCGGCAGTTAAACCCGATCACGTCCGCGCCTTCTTGACTCAATATGCGGTATGCATCCGGCATCGTGAAGCCGTCCAGTGTGCGGGCAATATCCTCCACCGCGAACTGGCAGATGACCGGCAGGTCGCTCAGCATCCGTGCCTGCGCCAAAGCCAATTGCATTTCATCCACGTCGTAGAACGTCTCGAGCAGGATGCCGTCAACGCCTTCGGAGATGAGTACGGACAGCTGCTCTTCGAAGTAACGCTTGAGCTCGCTCGTGGAAACATTGCTTCTTTTGCCTGCCCGAATGGAGCCGACCGCTCCCACCACATATCCTTGATCGCCGGCGGCTTCACGCGCAATTCTCACGCCTGCGCGGTTAATCTCTCCTACCCTCGCCTCCAAGCCGTATTTGGACAGCTTGTCATAATTGGCAGAGAACGTGTTGGTCTCGATGACCTGTGCACCAGCCTCAACATACTGGCGATGAACGTTCCCGATGACCTCCGGAGAGGTTAAATTCAGTTCTTCATATGAAATGCCTACAGGAAATCCTTTTTGATATAAATAAGTACCCATCGCGCCGTCACCGACCAGTACCTGATTCTCCCATGCCTGCCGAAGATTCGGTTTCATCGCGTTTTCTCCTCCACCCGACGTTTATTTTCAACTAATGTATCATAAAACCTCTGCAAAGATAAAGAGACAAAAGGGAGGCCGTTCGAAGGCCTCCCTACCGTGTCCGTCCCTGCAGGACAAACTTATGAACATACTGTTTTTTTCAACTGCCGGAGGAAGAGAAGCGGCCAGCGCATGCCCTAAATTGCCAACTTTCCTTTATATACAACCTCGGCCGGTCCCGTCATGTACACATGGTTGTCAAGCTCATCCCACTCGATGAACAGATCCCCGCCCTTAAGCGAGATCGTCGCGTTGCGGTCTGTGGCACCGTTCAGCACGGAGGATACCAGCGTCGCGCAGGCGCCAGTGCCGCAGGCCAGGGTCGGTCCCGCGCCGCGCTCCCATACCCGCATGTCCACTTGACCGCGTGAATTCACCGTTGCAAACTCCACGTTGATCTTTCTCGGAAAGAGCGGGTGCACCTCAAGCTTAGGCCCCCATACGCCGAGATCAAAGTTCACCGCATCGTCCACATAAATGACGCAGTGCGGATTGCCCATGGAAACGGCAGTGAATCGGAATTCCCGGCCGTCCACTTCAACGGGATGATTCACCACCGGATTGAGATCGACCAAGGTTGGCACGCTAAGTCCGTTCAGGACCGGTTCGCCCATATCGACCCTTACGCTGCTTACTTGACCGTCCTGCACCGTAAGACGCACCTGCTGCACGCCGGCTCCGATGGTTTCTATGGTAATCTCCTCGCGGTCGATATGGCCGTGATCGTACACATACTTCGCGACGCAGCGGATGGCGTTGCCGCACTGCTCCGCTTCGGAACCGTCCGAATTCATAATCCGCATCATGAAATCAGCCTTCGCGGAAGGCAAAATATATACAAGTCCGTCAGCACCGATGCCGAAGAAGCGATTGCACAGCTTCACGGCCAATTCGGATGCAGCGGATGGAAGTTCCCGTTCGCCGTATACGACAACGAAGTCGTTGCCCAATCCATGCATTTTCGTAAATTCCATCATAAAAACCCATCTCCTCTGCAATTGCTACGCTCGTGCTTAGCATATCGCAAAGGTGATGGGCTATCCATTCATTTTACGCCGAAATATTTGCACTCTTCGTCATCATGCCGCGGCGGTTCCGGTTGCGGTTCCGTCTGCCGCCCCACACGCTTCCGGCCCCCATCAGAAAGGTAGGAATGCCGGCGGCGACGAGTGTCAATGCCCACTCTTTCAGGCCAAGCGGAACCGTCTTGAAGATCGGCTGGAACGCCTCGATGTACATGACGCCGAGCATCAGCAATACCGAGGACAGCACGGCCAGAACCAATGCTTTGTTCTGAAGCGGGTTCCGATGGAAAATCGAGCGCGAGCTGCGGCAGTCGAACACATGGATCAGCTGGGCCATGACGAGGGTAGCAAAAGCAACGGACTGCGCCTTGGCCAGCTGCGCCGGATCATTCGGCGCGATGCGCAGCGTGACCCAAAATGCGCCGAGCGTGCACAGGCCGATCAAGATGCCGCGGCTGATGATTTTCCAGCCTAGGCGTCTGGCGAAAATATTTTCCTTGGCCCCCCGCGGCTTGTGCTCCATCAGATCCTTCTCCGGCTGGTCCACCCCGAGCGCCATGGCCGGGAGCCCGTCGGTGACCAGGTTTACCCACAGAATCTGGATCGGAACGAGCGGAAGCGGAAGCCCCATCATCATCGCAAAAAACATCGTCAGGATCTCGCCGACATTGGAGGCCAGCAAATAGCGGATGAATTTGCGGATATTTTCATAAATGCTCCGCCCCTCCTCAATCGCCGAAACAATCGTGGAGAAATTATCGTCACTGAGCACCAGCGACGACGCTTCCTTCGTTACGTCCGTGCCGGTAATGCCCATGGCAATCCCGATATCCGAGGCTTTGATGGCCGGTGCATCGTTCACGCCATCCCCCGTCATGGCAACCACATGCCCCTTCCGCTGGAGCGATTTCACGATGCGAAGCTTGTGCTCGGGAGAGACGCGGGCATAAACGAAGGTTTGATCCACCCTCGCATCCAGCTCCTTGTCGTCCATTCGGGATAACTCCTGTCCCGATAGCGACAGACCGTTCCTTGGCAGGATCCCGAGCTGGGCCGCGATCGCTTCCGCCGTTGTCCGATGGTCGCCCGTGATCATCACGGTCTTGATTCCGGCGCGGCGGCACGTCGCAATCGCGTCGCGCACTTCACGGCGCGGCGGATCGATCATTCCGGCCAGCCCCACAAAGATAAGCTGGCTCTCGGCCTCTTTCTCCGTTTCCGGCTTATCATAGGAACGCAAATCCCGGTAAGCCAAACCAAGCACGCGCAGCGCGTTGGAAGCCATGCCTTCATTGGCGGCCAGCACCTTCTGACGGAGCGTGGAGGTCAGCGGCACGACGTTCCCGTCCCACATGATATAAGCACAGGCGTCCAGCAGGACGTCCGGTGCGCCCTTCGTGCAGAGCAAGCGTCCGCCCTGATGACTGACGATGACGGACATCAGCTTCCGCTCCGAATCGAAAGGAAACTCTTTGTCTCTTTGGTAGATAGAGTTCAGGCTGCCCTTCGTCAATCCCATTTTGGACGACAGCGTCAGCAGCGCTCCTTCTGTCGGGTCCCCTTTTAACTCCCAAGCAGCTGCCGCCGGCTCCTCCTTGCCCTTGCGCTTGCTCCGGGCTTCCTCCTGCACATTCTCATAGATCTCCGCATTGTTGCACAGCCCGCTGATTTGCAGCAGTCTGCGAAGCCCCTGATCGGATCTCAGCTCGACAGGCTTGCCTCTGTGGAGGATCTGACCCGTCGGGTCATACCCGTGCCCGGTCACTTCCAGCGTACGTCCTCCCAGCCAAACCTGGGTCACGGTCATTTTATTCTGCGTGAGCGTCCCCGTTTTATCCGAACAGATCACCGATGCGCAGCCCAGCGTCTCCACGGATGGCAGCTTGCGCACGATCGCTTTGCGCTTGATCATGCGCTGCACGCCGAGGGATAGCGCAATCGTGACGATCGCCGGCAGCCCTTCGGGAATGGCCGCTACGGCAAGGCTGACCCCTGCGAAGAACATCCCTGCTGCAGGCTGTCCATGCAGAATGCCTGCGACTACGACCAAGACCGTCAGCCCCAACGACACGGCGATCAGAATTTTGCCCAGCTGCTCCAGGCGATGCTGCAGCGGCGTCTCCTGGGATTCCGTGTTTTGGATCAAATCGGCGATTTTGCCCATCTCCGTATCCATTCCGGTCCGGATGACAACGCCTTTACCCGTGCCGCGGGCCACCATCGTTCCCATGAACCCGATGTTCTTCCGGTCGCCCAGCGGAACTTCCGCATCGTGGATCGGCTCGGCATGCTTATTTACCGGCAGGGACTCGCCGGTCAAGGCGGACTCCTCGACGCTGCAGCTGTTGATCTCGAGCCAGCGAACGTCGGCCGGGATACGGTCTCCGCTCTCGACGAGAATGACATCGCCAGGTACGAGCTCTCTGGCCGTTAGCTGCACCACCTTGCCGTCCCGGATGACCTTGGAGGTCGGCGCGGACAGCTGCTTCAAGGCCCGAAGCGACCGCTCCGCCTTGAATTCCTGGATGAAACCAAGGATCCCGTTGATCAGGATGATGGCCACGATCGTGACGGCATCCAGATACTCGCCCAGCAGGCCGGATACCAGGGTGGCCCCAAGAAGCACCAGCATCATGAAATCCTTAAATTGATTCAAGAACAGAACAAATGAAGAAATTTTAACGCCCTCGGAGAGCTCGTTGTAGCCACTTTTTTTTCGTCTCTCCCCGGCTTCCTCTTCCGTGAGGCCCTGCTCCGGATGCATCTGCAGTACTTGCTGCAATTCATCCGTGTCCATCTGGTGCCATTGCTTTTGTTCCATGCTTCCTTTCCCTCCCGGTTGGTTTTGCAAGTTCCGACGGATGACAGCTTTTCCACCCTTTCTACGTAAATGTATTCGGACAGGTCCTGAATTATCACAGAAGGGGCCTTAAGTTTTTAAGGGAAATATGGCATCATAGAGAAGTACGATTAGGAAGGGTAACAGACAGATAGGAGAATGAAGGATGGCACTAGACGGCATTGTCACGCGCGCGATCGTGCATGAGCTTCAAGCCTGCCGGGGCGCACGAATCAATAAAATATATCAACCGAACGATCGGGACATCGTGTTTCACATACGCACCCAGCAAGGAAACGCCAAGCTGCTGTTGTCCGCAAACCCCACGTATCCCAGGGTGCATCTGACGCAGGAAACGTTTCTCAATCCGGCCGAAGCGCCGATGTTTTGCATGATTCTGCGCAAGCATTGCGAGAGCGGCATCATCGAGGACATCCAGCAGGTGGGCATGGAGCGGATCATCCATATGACGATTCGCCAGCGCGACGAGCTCGGGGATGTTTCCTCCAAGAAAATCATCGTGGAGCTGATGGGCAGACACAGCAACATCATTCTGCTTGATCCCGCGAGTGATACCATACTGGACGGCATCAACCATGTGACGCCCGCCATCAGCAGCTACCGCGTGGTCATGCCGGGATTTTCCTACACGAATCCGCCGGAGCAGCATAAGCGGAATCCGCTCGAAACCGGGCAGGAAGCTTTCCGGGAGTCCTGTCTGGTGAACGAGGAGTCGGCGGTCTCATGGCTGGTCGGCGAATTCAGCGGCCTAAGCCCGCTGGCAGCGCAGGAAATAGCCCACCGTGCAGGAGAAGGCCATCCGGGGGGAAACGAAGGGGAAAAAGAAAAAGATTGCGGCAGTCTGTGGCGTGCATTCGATGAGGTGATGGGACAAGTCCGCAGCCATCAATATACGCCTGTTACAGGTGTCAATCCCAAGGGCAAATCGGTGTTCTCCGTCATACCGCTGACATTGCTTGCGGACGAGACCAGAACCTACGAATCGGTCAGCCAATGCATGGAGGATTATTACGGGGATAAGGCACAGCGGGACACGGTTAAACAGAAGGTCAGCGATCTCCTCCGATTCCTGCAGAATGAACGGACCAAAAACATCAAGAAGCTGGATAATCTGAACAAAGATTTGGAGGAAGCCGGCGATGCCGATCGGTACCGGATTTTTGGCGAGCTTCTCTTCGCCTCGCTCCATCAGATTCAGAAGGGCGACCGCGAAGTCCAACTGATCAATTTCTACGATGAAGAGCAGGCGACCGTTACCATACCGCTGGATCCGCTCCTGACCCCATCGGATAATGCCCAGCGTTATTTCAAAAAGTACAACAAGTATAAGAACAGCCTCGCGGTCATCAACGAACAGTTAATCAAAACCCGCGAAGAGATCAACTATATCGAGAATCTTCTGCAGCAGCTGTCGCATGCTTCCCTGAACGACATCGATGAAATCAGGGACGAACTGGTCCAGCAGGGATATTTAAGAGACCGCAGCCGCAAAACGAAGAAAAAGAAGAAAAACGACAAGCCGACGCTGCATGTCTATACTTCATCCGAAGGCGTCGAGCTCTATGTGGGCAAAAACAACCTTCAAAACGAATACGTGACCAACCGTCTCGCTTCCTCAAACGACACATGGCTGCACACCAAGGATATCCCGGGTTCCCACGTGGTCATCCGCAGCAGCGAGTACGGGGATGCAACGCTGCAGGAAGCGGCACAGCTGGCGGCTTATTACAGCCAGGCCAAAGAATCCAGCAGCGTGCCCGTCGACTATACGCTCATTCGCCATGTACGCAAGCCGAATGGTGCCAAGCCCGGATTTGTCATTTATGACAATCAGAAAACACTGTTCGTCACGCCGGACGAGCAGCGGATCAAGGCGATGCCCAATTCGGTAAAAAATAATCGCAATTAAGATGAGCAAAGACATCGATATATCGTTAGTTTAATCAAAAAACGGGTATCCCAAAGGTCGTATGACCAGCCGGAGTACCCGTTTTTTTCTTACTGTCATGCCGGAATTTCCCTATCCGAATCCGCCGGAGCTGCACAAACTGAATCCCTTCGAAACCGGACAGTATTGGCGAATTTAGCTAGCTCCTTGCCCGCGCCTGTTGAAGCTGGTCCAGCACCTGGGTGGATACCTGGCGGCTGCCGATATCCCCATGGAATACCTGGCCCTGCCTCTCGCCATGGTAATCCGATCCGGCGGTCACGATGAAGCCGTACTCCTCGGCCATCGCCAAGTAACGTTCCTCCTCCGATACCCCATGGTCCGAATGATAGACTTCGATCCCCTTGAACCCTGACTCTTCAATCACCGTTCTGACCAACGCATCATCGCCGTAGAGTCCGGGGTGCGCAAGCACCGGCACGCCGCCGGCATCACGGATCCATTCGCAGGCCTCCTTGGGATGGATCCGCGGCTGCGGTACATAGACTGCCGCGCCTTGGGCGAGATACCGGTCGAAGGCATCCCGCAGATCCAGGGCATGTCCTTTATGGACCAGCGCATCCGCAATATGCGGGCGTCCGATGCTCTCATCGGGTTCCAGCGGCCTCCCCAATACCGCAATGACTTCCTCCATCGTAAGCTCGATGCCAAGCTCGCGAAGCTTTGCCAAGATCTTCTCATTGCGCTTATCCCTCGTGCGGCGGAGCGCTGCCAGCCGATCCAGAAACACGGGGTCCCGGTGTTCGACGTAATAGCCCAGGACGTGAATATCCGTCCCGCCTGCCATGGTGCTGATTTCTACGCCGGGGACCACGATGATGTTCAAGCGCTCTCCCGCTTGCAGCGCTTCCTCGATGCCGGCTACGGTATCATGATCCGTAATGGCCAAAGCCCCCAGCCCCCGCTCATAGGCAAGCTGCACGTTCTCCGAAGGCGTATTCATTCCATCCGAAGCCTGGGTGTGCGAATGGAGATCGCAGCCCTTTCGAGACGCGAGTTTATCCATGGCGTTCAATCTCCTTTCGTTGTATATTCGGGTATGCTTGCATTAACGCCGACGCTCTCTTAAATAGGCCAAAAACGTCATCGCCGACATCGGCAAGAGCGCCGACCGCAAATGAATGGAATAGAAATTCCGTTTAAATGACGCATCCGCGATATCGATCATTTTGACTAACCCGAGCGCCGTCTCGTGCTTAACCGTAGAGGTTGACAGCATCGTGATGCCGAGTCCTTCCTCTACCGCCGACTTGACAGCTCCCGTGCTCCCCAGCTCCATCACCGTCTGGATGCTCTCGGGATCGTGCCCCCGCTCCAGCAGCACGTCCTCCATGACCTTCCGGGTGCCGGAACCTTTCTCGCGCAGCACAAACGGATACGTCAGCACATCCTTCAAATATATCGCATCATCCCTTTGCGCTAAAGGATGGCTGGAAGGAACGATCAGTTTCAGCTCATCCTCCATGACCGCATCCAGCACCATGTCCGGATGTTCCACCGGAGCCTCGATCAGTCCGAAGTTCAGTTGATGGCTTGCGATTTCCTCGAGAATCTGCGTAGTGTTCATCACTTTGAGCATTATCGATATGTCCGGGTACTCCCGGCCGAAGGGCCCCAGCAATCGCGGCAGCACATACTCCCCGATCGTCAGGCTTGCCCCGAGCTGCAGTCTTCCCTGAAGTTTGTTCGAGAAAGCCGCCATGGCCGCGTCCGTATCCTGCGACAGCTCCAGGCTCCTGCGGGCAAAGGGGAGCAGCGTCCTCCCGGCCTCGGATAACTCCATGCGCTTGGTGGAACGGATAAGCAGCTTTGTCCCAAAGTACTCCTCCAGCGCCTGCACCTGCATCGTCACGGCCGGCTGGCTCATATGAAGCGCTTGGGCAGCAGCGGAAAAACTTCCCCGCTCGGCCACCGTGTAAAAGATATGTAGCTGGTGAAAATTCATCGTTTCGGTTCCCCTCTCGCTGCCGCTCTTGTTTTATATTGTAGCGGATCGCGGCAGCGCATACAAAAAAAGACATCCGCGCTTACGCTCGCATGCCATTTCATGACTTTATTTCTTTATTTACGCTTGCGGCTGTTCTTGATCAGCGTCATGCGGCGCGAATGACGAAGCCAGGAGTAATAAGACTTCAGGTCCCGAAGCTCAATGGTTTCGGACATACGCCCCAAAAATGTTACAATGATCATCCGATGCAGTGGGTTGCCAATCAGATCGCGTTCATGCTCCAGCTCCGAGAACTCCGCCACAACCACCAGGTCGTCGTCGATCAGATAGACATCCTGTTCGTTGCGGTAATACGGCACGATCCGGTCCTGCTTCAAGCACTCCCACATCCAAGTCCCGATTTCCTCGTGGGAGGTGTCATGCCCTTCCACCCGGTCCGTATAACGGCTCTTTGCATGGTTGGTAATCACGATATCGGCTACCTTTTTATCATTTAACGTAATATAAAACGGCTCATAGGTGCTCCACCGCTCAGTCCCTTTGTCGCGCATGGAATATCACTCTCCACCAAATGGGTCTTTGTATCTATGTATATATACCCAACATATTACATCATTCCACTGTCATTCACAAGATTGAAACCTCGCTTCTTGTGAACAATCACCGAAAATTTAGAAATAGCTCTAATTGCATCCTGGTGCGGTAGGTGCAAAGCCGGATGGAATGATGGGTCCCATTAAAATGTAAATTGTACCTTACTTATACTATTTTATCAAATCGCCTTCCGATTTATGCCAATCTATCGCCGCAAATCGAAATAATCTTTGGAAGTTCATGCGCGACATGCGAGGCCAATACTTTCCAAGGCCTTAAAAAAAGCGGCCCCAAAGGGGCCGCTTCACGCTTTTCTCGCATTCTTACAAGATACGCGATATGCGATTTGCACAGATTCACGAGCAGGCACATCCTGCTAGGGACCGTAAAATTTGGCTTTATCCGGCCCCTTGCTGCTGTACTCTGTCTTAATCTCGTTCCGGTAGGAGCGCTCGATCTTACGAACGTAGGACAATCTCCGGATGTTCTTCATTGTCTCTTCGGCACGGTCAGCGTTGACGTACATGACAACGTAATGCATGCGGCGCGATATATAATGGACGCTGCCGTATTTCTCCAAATTCCTTGCTGCCTTCACATCGCTGACCCATATAATAAAACCGGTCCGTTCAGCCAACATCCTAAGCTCCTCGCCTCACTTTCGTCTCTATCTCTAATATATCCCTGTTATCCGCACGAGTATATGCCTGTTATCCGCACGAGTATATGCCTGTTATCCGCACGAGCAGGCTCCGCCGCTGCCACACCCCTTCTTCGGAAGAGGGTCATTGCCGGGAACCTTGATGCTCTCCGAAACCGAAAAAGCAATCCTCTCCGACATGGAATGCAGCAGATCGTCCAGATTCTTCTCGGCCTGTTTGAACCGGGCTACGGGCTCAAAAGCTTCCAGTTCCGCTTCCACCGCGGCTACTTCATCCTTGGCCGAATGATAATTCGGGTGAAAGTGGCCGAACCGCTGCGTCTCTTCGAACAACTCCTTCTTCGATTCAAGCTTTCTGACCAAAGCCTGAATCATGGGGTCATTCTCAACTGCCTGCTTCCAATATAGATAATCCGCCACTTCGACGGAAGCATTAATCATGTCGCCTATTTCGTAGGCATAGGTGAGCACCTCGGCCATATCGACCGTGTTTATTTCCGATACGCTCATGAACTCATCCCGCTTTTCTATTGAATTTGGCCCGCGTGTTGATCGTGGACTCTTTCATCATAGCATAACGCTCGTATCTTAAGAAGGGGGAATTCAAACGCTTTTACGGAATCACAAGCCGCATTTCCCTCCATTCCCCTTCGCCTAACTCCACGATGGCTCCAGTCTTATCCGAATCCGGATCGTATAACGCCCCCGAAATTTTCCACGGCTGACGCAGGATTTGAAATGGAATGAATTCCATGCGGCTGCCATCGACGGCAATCTCCAATTTGGCCGACAGCTCCAGCGCCTGCTCCATCATTTGTTTGGCCGTCGAGCCGTGGTAAGAGCGCCAATCCCGTGTCCACATGACAGGAATCCGGTTCAAATCGGGAATGATCGACGATGGATCCGGCAGCGTGTCATCAGGTTCAAGTGCAAGCTCGCTTCGCGCCGGGCGGATCAATCCGCAGGAGGGAAGGCTGCGAGTCCCCCCCTGCATAGGGTAACGGTCATTTCCATCAGTACCCGCAAGTTCCGCATCCTCTTCCGGAGGAGTCTCTGCATAGCGCAGCGACTCGTTCAGGCCCGCCCTGTCCACCTCCTTGCCCCATTGGCATAAGGCAGCTTGCACGTTCTCCGGCATTCCCGCGGCTGCATGTTTCGTGAAAAAGGCCGCGATTCCCTCCGGCTCCATTCCGGCTTTTGCCGCCTGCATCACCGAATCCCTTGTCAGGCGATAGACCGTCATCACATCATCCAAAATCCGCTCCGTGCAGCAAGCAGCTTGAAACTTAACGGAATTCGGCACATCGGGCGGTATCAAAATTTCAAAATCCGGCTGAATGAACAGACCCGAGGATTCGGAATCAGCCCCTTCGCTTCCATCCAGCAAGGAGGAGGGAGCCACACGCCAGCGGAACAGGAATTGACCATCGTCATCGATGCCCAAATCGGTGTATCCGCAGCCGGTTAATAACCGGAGCCATGAAGCGGCTTCCTCCGGCAATAATTCTTTTCCGGTGGATGCCCCTCCTTCCAAAGGCTCTGAGACTGCAGCGGGCATCTGCCGAGCGCGGTACCACACCCCGCCGGACAGCGACGAGTGACATATCCTCCAAGTCCAATGCTGAAACTCGGCCGAGCTCGGAATGTAGAGTTCCATCATGTGAAGAAGGACGGACCTGTCCATCGCTTCCCGGGAGAGCATAAGCCAACGCCGCAATGCGCTTCGGTTCAGCTTGAGTTCCCCCTGCTCGGCAACGACCAGCTCAAACGTAAACAGCAGATCCAAAACCATCGCGACATGTGGAGGGTAGGCATCCGCATGATCATAGTGAAGGGCGAGCCCTTCGACATCGTATGGCGTTAAGGCGATCTCGCCCCCCAGTTTCTGAATACATTTCTTATGCAAAATCCCTTTAGCCGTCAACGATACGCGGTTTTTGGCCATATATACGAGAACATTGAACATATCGATCGCTATGCCGTTTCTTGCTTCCTGCTGAAGCCTCACGGATGCAGGAGGGATGGAGCCTGTTTCAAGAGCCTTCACAGGACCACAGTCTTCTTGGAGGATCTGCAGCTTGTCAAAAGGAATGAAATACAGCCTCTCGCCCCAACCCCGCTTGACCGCTCGCACCCATCCCTGTTGTCTCAAGGAGATGAAGGCAAGCTGCGCCTCCACGCCGCTCAAGCGGGGAAATCGCAATGAGCGCAGCTTGTCGTCATCGAAACCCTGCCCGGCAAAGCGGCGCCAGATATGGTGGAGGACCGATCGCTCCTTCGGAAGAAGCCGTTCCAGGCTCATCGTGTCCGCCATGTCCTGCTGCCTCGTCATCTCCACGAGACCTCCTTCCCGTCGGGATGCTGATAAGAGCGGGTATTTCGCATCGCGATCAGATCCAGGGAAGCCGCAGGCTGCTTTGCATGTATCGCGTGATATTCGTACCCCTGCTCAATCAGAAACAGCTGTCGCCGGATCGCAAAGATCTCCTCCCGGCTGTCCTCCGTTACCAATGCATAAAAATAAGCCCGATTCTCCCCTGACTTCGGCCGCAGCAAACGTCCAAGCCGCTGCGCTTCCTCCTGCCGCGAGCCGTAGCTGCCCGAAACCTCGATCGCTACGGAAGCATCGGGCAAATCGACCGCGAAGTTTGCCACTTTCGATACGACAAGCACGCGTACGTTTCCTTCCCTGAAGGCGTTATACCATTCGTTGCGCTGATCCTGGGTCATTTGTCCCGTGATGAGCGGGGCCTGCAGCTCCCTGGAAATGGCATGGAGCTGATCCAGGTATTGTCCAATGATGAGCGTCTGCGCATCCTTGTGGACATCCACGAGCTGCCGAATCACATCAAGTTTGGAGGGATTCTCGGCAGCCAGCCGATATTGCTCCCTTTTGCCAGCCGCCTCGCAGGCTTCTCTGATCTCGTCCGGCAGCGGCACCTTAATCTCCGTGCAGGTCACCGAAGCAATCCACCCTTGTGCCTCCAGCCTTTTCCACGGCATTTCATATCGTTTGGGACCGATCAGGGAGAACACGTCGCTCTCCCTTCCATCCTCGCGAACCAAAGTGGCGGTCAGACCAAGCCTGCGGGTCGCCTGGATGTCGGCCGTCGCGCGGAATACCGGTGCGGGAAGAAGATGAACCTCGTCATAAATGATCAAGCCCCAGCGCCGTTCATTAAACAGCTTCATATGCTGCTGCTCCTCCCCCTTGCCCTGCCGGTGGGTCAAGATGTGGTAGGTAGCGACCGTCACCGGCCTGACCTGTTTGCGCTGACCGGAGTATTCGCCGATTTCATCCACGGACAGCGTCGTTTTCTGCATCAGCTCGGCGATCCACTGCCTTACCGATGTGGTATTGGAAGTGAGGATCAGCGTCTCGCATTGAAGCTCGCGCATGGCGGCGATGCCAATGACCGTTTTCCCGGCCCCGCATGGCAGGACCAGCACACCGTTGCCGCCTTCGCCGCCAATATCCCTGAAGGATTCGGCAGCCTTCTGTTGATAGTCGCGAAGCTCGAACCGCTGATCGTTGGATTCGCCGTTCGAATCTTGAAGGCGCTCGCTGCCCGATTTTTCTCCCCGCCAAAGAATGTTCAGGTATTGCCCGTCCATATATCCCGCGTGGTCCAGCACAGGATAGCCGAGCCGGGTCATCTCCTGCTTTAACACGCCGCGGCGGTCCGAAGGCACCTCTGCTTCCTTCGGCGAAATCAACCGGACGCCGATTTCCCTCAGGGAGCGATGGGACGTCAGCTCCTGCATCAGGGCTTCCTCATTGCCGGATAACAGCAATGCACGTTCAAGCGTTGGATGCGGGAGCAGCGACAGCTGCCCATAACGCCCAACGAGCTGGCGAACCTCTTCCAGCAGGGCGGCCGGCACGTCCCAACGCGACAACAACTGAAGGCTCGAGCAAATGGCTTCAGCCGACATGCCCCCTGCAGCGGCGTTCCATAAAGATAAAGGGGTCAAGCGATATGTATGAAAAGACGTGGGACTTTTGATCAAATCGGCATATTGGGCTAGCTGCTCGCGCGCAGCCTCCGCATCCGCATGGGCGGTTTCAAGAAGTATGGTCCGATCGCGCTGGACGATGCAAGGCTTGTTGTGCACCCTTATTCCTCCTCGTGACATTCGGTCATCTTAAAAAAAAGAAGTCCACATCCATGTCCTGGATCTGAACTTCCCCTATGATCAATAGGATTTCCAAATAACGAGCGTTCATGCGCGAAGATTGCGATTTTGTGAAAGTCTATTCCCCGTTCTGATAGCTTGACACCATCTCGACCAGCAGCTTCGCCCCGTAGCGCATCGCATCTTCATCAAAGTCGAACATTGGATGATGATGCGGATAAATCGCCCCTTTGTCGGGGTTGCCGGCTCCAACGAAAATGAAGCAGCCCGGAATTTCCTTCAAGTAATAAGCGAAATCCTCCGCCGGCATCAGTTTGGGCGAGACGGTGACCTGATCCGCATCGAACACTCGGGGTGCCGTACGGAAAAATCGTGCGGTTTCGGCTTCATCGTTCACCACGGGTGGGTAGCCGACGAGATATCGAACCGCCGCCTTTGTGCCGTAGGTTTCGGAAACCGTCCGGGTCATATGCTCGATCCGCTCCCGGATCAACGCCCGGGTAGGTTCGTCAAACGTGCGAACCGTCCCCGTGATCCGGCAGGAGGAGGCTATGACGTTTTGCGCCGTTCCGGCCTGCATTGTCCCTACCGTAACGACGGCAGGCTGCAGCGGATCCACGGTGCGGCTTACGATGGTTTGAAGCTGCATGACAAGCGCAGCCCCCGCAACCAGGGCATCGGCCGTCACATGCGGCATGCCGCCATGCCCCCCGCGCCCCGTAATGTCAATGAAAAACTCATCCGCCGCCGCCATCAGCGGACCCGGCGCGCTCGCTGCGGTGCCTACAGGTAACGGCGTCCACAGATGCAGGCCGTAGACGACGTCGGCCCCATCGAGCGCCCCGTCCTTGATCATCTCCACCGCGCCGCCGGGGCATACTTCCTCCGCCGGCTGGAACATAAAACGAATCTCCCCCTGAATTTCTTCCGGGAACGTGCTGTAATATGCGGCGGCTCCAAGCAGCATGGAGGCATGCCCGTCATGCCCGCAAGCGTGCATCACTCCCTGCACCCTGGATTTGTATTCGCAGCTCTTGCCGTCCTCGATCGGCAGCGCATCCATGTCGGACCGCAGCACAACCGTCCTGCCGGGTTTATCCCCTTTTAATGTCCCTATAACTCCATGCCCGCCAACACCGGTCTTGACCGCAAGACCGAGCTCCTGCAGCCGGGCTGCTATAAATGCCGAAGTTTCCTTCTCCTGGAACGAAAGCTCCGGGTGCATATGTAAATGACGCCGCCACTCCACCATCCGTGGATACCATTGATCCCAAAATGCTTCCTTCATCAAGTTCATCATCCTTCCCCCGCTATTGGCGGCTCAATCGATCGCAAGTAAGCCGTGGAGTTTGCTCAGCAGCAGTCCGTGCCCAACCATGGCATCCATCCGGCCGCCCTCCTTGATCTTGCGATATACATCCCTGAGCGGGACCCACACCGCTCTAACGTCTTCGTCTTCCTCTTGATTCGACTCCCGGCTCCCGGACACCTTCAAATCGTCGGTGAAATAAAAATAAACGTTCCGGTTGGCCAGAGAAGCCATCGGATAAGCACTGCCCATGTAGGACAGGTCCTTGCACTGCACGCCTGCCTCTTCCTCAAGCTCCCGCTTAACGGCAAGCGCGCGTTCCTCGCCGGGCTTCACCGTTCCGCCGGGAAGCTCCCAGGTGATCTCATTCACCGCTTCCCGATGCTGGCATACCAGTAGCAGGCACCCTTGATGGACGGCCACAACCGCTGCCGAATCCGGAATCCGGTCGATCACGACGATTTCCTTCTGCCCGTTTTCTTCCACTGCATAATACTCCGTGCGGTAAACGACGCGGTTCATAGGCCGTATCCACCCTTCGCTTGAATTGAAGTCCTATGAATATATAACCACCAGGATGGAAAGCGTACATTTCACAGCGTTTTCACTTGCATTTATTTTAACAGAAAAGAAGAATGCTTGCCGTTATCAAAATCTTATCTGGATAAATGGTCTCAATTGAAGCGTGACGGGCGGTACAGGCTTGCACAAGTTCTTGAAACATACTATCATATTAAAGAACTTTGCAAGGACTATTAAGGGGGTTACGACCACATGATTTTCGAAAATACAGGCTTGGACGGATTGCACAGCGATTTAGCTTACCTCGATGAATGTGCCGAGAAAGTAGGCTTCATTCGTTGGCAGTGGGAATACTACCGCGCTACATACGACTTGAAAATCGAAGATAAAAAAAATCAGGCTGAATACTTCCTGCGCATTAACACCCGCGCTGTTGAAGGCAAGCTGGAGAAACCCGACACCATCCTCAAAATCGAAGCGGTATACCTTGGCAAAGCCACGTTCCCGCACGGTCTCGAGTATGAATCCATGGCTCCGCAGCCTGTCATGAATGTGGCCACCAAGAAGCTTCAAGAGCTCAAAGCTCTTCTGGAAGCGTAAGGTCGAACACGATGAATACGACCAAACCTCAGCCGAAGAGAGGGACGCCTGATTTCCAACTGCTGATCCTTACCTTGCTGTTGGTGGGATTCGGACTGATCATGGTGTTCAGTTCCAGCTCCAGCTTGGCCGTTTTCAATGAAAAATTCAATAACGATCCGCTGCACTTCACGAAGCGGCAAGCCGCGTTTGCGGTTCTGGGCACGTTTGTCATGTTTGTGGCCATGAACATCAACTATAAGAAATACAAGAAGCTATTCATACCGGTGTTTTTTCTAACCTTGATGCTGCTGATTCTTGTGGTGATTATCGGTTCCGCAACCAACGGCGCCACAAGCTGGTTTAATTTGGGGAAATTCGGCATCCAGCCGACCGAACTGGCCAAAATCGCGACCATCGTCTATCTGGCAGCGCTGATCACCAAAAAAGGGGAACGAATCCGTCAATGGAAGGGCGGTTTCTTCCCCGTACTCATTATTGTAGGGATCGTAGCGGGCCTGATCATGCTTCAGCCCGACCTGGGCTCCTGCTTCATCCTCGTGGCTACCAGCGGGCTGTTGATCTATGCGGGGGGCGCCAGCCTTAAGCATATTCTCGGCTGTATCTCGCTTGTTGCGCTTGGCCTGGTGCTCACGCTCGGCGTCGGATCGCTCTTCAACTCCGGCGGAGACCAGGAGCAGGCCTCCAAGAACTACAAGATGGGACGAATCGAGGCATTCATGGACCCGTTCCATGACGAATCGGACACGGGCTACAATCTGGTCCAATCGCTGATTGCCATCGGCCAGGGCGGCGTTACCGGAGCGGGTTACGGGGAGAGCGTGCAGAAGCTGCATTATCTGCCGAATCCTTACAACGATTTCATCTTCTCGGTCATCGGCGAAGAATTCGGTTTTATCGGAACCGCGATATTCCTGCTGCTCTATTTATACTTCATCCTGCGGGGGATCATCGTGTCGCTTCGCTGCTCGGATCCGTTCGGAACCTTGACCGGCGTCGGCATCATGGGACTTATCGCCATTCAGGCCTTCATCAACATCGGCGGGGTGACCAATACCATTCCGATTACGGGCGTTACCCTCCCGTTCATCAGTTACGGCGGTTCCTCGCTGCTGGTCATGATGCTCAGCATGGGCATCGTGCTTAGCATATCCAGGGACAGCAACCGTCCGATGAAAGAGGAGCAGGTTAAATCCGTAATTAAAAAAGACTACCGGGCAACCGTGTAGTCTTTTTTGTTCATTTTTTTCATTATTAGCGGGGGCTGATCCCCCAAGGTTCGTCTTATTTGGCTCGAAGCTGAATATCGTCGATTTCGTCGTCTTTGAAAGCTACACCTTCGACCTTCACGTTGACCTCAACCACGCGAAGCCCTGTCATGCTCTCGACAGCTTCGCGGACATTCTGTTGAAGCATGCGGCACACTTCATGTATAGGCGTCTCGTAAAGCACGATAATCCGCAGGTCGATCGCTGCCTCCAGCTGCCCTACTTCTACCGTAACACCCTTTTGCACATTTTTGCCGCTCAGCCGCTTCGCCCAGCCCTCGGACAATCCACCGGACATGGCTGCAATACCTGGGGTTTCCAAGGCAGCCAATCCGGCAATTTTCGAGACGACATCATCCGATATTCGAATCAAACCGTTATCCAGTTGAAGTTGTTCCGTCATGCCATTTCCTCCTTCACCTCATTATCCGTTATTGTAAATGGTAACGGGCCTAAAAAGCAAATGCTCGCTTCTGAAAAGAACGATAATTTTTCGAAAAATTTGGGTATATTGTAAAAAGCGATACGAGAATCGTCGTTTTCGCTCGCAAGTACTCATCAGTACATAAACCATAAGGTAGGTGTCGGTTATGAAGAAATGGCTCAATCCCGCGCTTCTGATCTTTACCTTTTTGCTTAGTGCGCTGGGACATTTTGCGAATTGGAACTTCACGCTCCAATTCATTCTGTCTGCCATCGCGGTTATTTTTGTCGCCGGTTTTCTCGGCAAAGCAACGGAAAGCGTCGCGCATTACGCCGGCCAACGGCTCGGGGGATTCCTGAACGCTACCTTCGGCAACGCGGCAGAGCTGATCATCGCCATCCTGCTGATTAAGGAAGGTTTGTACGACATGGTGAAAGCCAGCATCACCGGCTCCATTATCGGCAACCTGCTGCTCGTCCTCGGGCTCAGCCTGTTTGCCGGGGGCCTCAAATTTAAAATCCAGAAATACAATGTGACGCTGGCTGGTCTGAACGGATCCTTGATGACGCTGGCCATTATCGCCCTGTTCATCCCTGCGGTCTTTCTGAATACCCACTCCATTACGGAGGGTGAAACCAAGACGCTCAGCCTCATTGTGGCGGGAATTCTGATCGTGGCCTACATCGCATGGCTTGGATTCTCGATGATCACCCATAAAAATTATTTGGCGGATGTCAGCGACGACCACGACCAGGATGCGCTCCCGCACGAACACGGTCCCACTTGGTCCAAGAAGCGCTCGATTCTGTACCTTGTCATCGCCACCGTGATGGTTGCGTTTGTCAGCGAATGGCTTGTCGGGGTGCTTGAGCCCATCAGTCACGAATATGGCCTCAGCGAGCTGTTCATCGGGGCCTTCCTGGTAGCGATTATCGGGAACGCCGCAGAGCATAGTGCTGCCATCATGCTTGCGATGAAGAACAAAATCGGCGCGGCCGTAGAAATTGCCGTCGGCAGCAGCCTGCAGATCGCCCTGTTCGTTGCTCCCGTGCTTGTGTTCATCAGCTTCTTCCTTGGGGATACGATGGATCTCGTCTTCACCACGCTGGAGCTGGTCGCCATCGGCGTCGCCGTATTCATAGCCAGGTCCATTACGCAGGACGGCGCCTCCAACTGGTATGAAGGCCTGCTGCTGCTCGCCGTATACGTCATACTGGGCGTCTCCTTCTTCCTCGTATAAACCTTGGAGGCGGTGATTGCCACGGATTCAAATCTAATCGAAAAGCTAGAAAAAAACGCATGTCGCGGGAGCGCGACATGCGTTTCTCTATGTATGCGCCTGTACGAGTACAGGCTATTTGGATTGATTCATGGCTTCGTACAGGACCGCCAGATTGCGTTCAAGCTTGCTGATCAGCTGCTTTCCCGTACTTTCCGGAAGAAGCCCGGCCCGCACCGCGAAATCAACCTCTTTTGAAAAACCGTACATTTGGGTATCCAGCACTTCCTCATAGAGAGGGCAATAACGGGTCGCCAGATTCTCCATCTGTACTTCAATAAGCTTTAGGATTTTATCTGCATCTTCATGAAGAAGACTGATCGCTTTGAGATTCAGCTGTTCCTGTAAATCAGATGAAGTCATGATCTTCCCCCCTATGTCAAAAATCACAGCACAGTTACTATCTTTAATATTAGTCGAAATCGTTTCTCAATACAAGGACCTGAACAAAATAGACCCCTTCTCTACGAAAAAACACCCTTCCATGGATTGAAAGGGTGTTTTTGGCGAATGTTATTCAGCCACGACGGATACGTTCAAGCCATGCTTGGTGAATACGTCGATCATTGCTTTTTTAGCTTCATCGGCATCAGGACCATGTACATGCAGTTCATAGCTTTGGCTGTTGACAAGCGTTGTGAACAGACCCAGGATGCTCTTAACATCAATGTACTTGTTCTCCGCCTGCAAAACGATGGAGGATGTGAACTGGCTGGCTGTTTGCGAAATTTCTACGATAGATTGATTGTTATTGGACATACGAATCCCTCCGTAACTTTAGGATCTGAATAAAGCTCATCACTGCACCTTCATGATACATTGAATCCGTTTTCTTATGCAACATTTTTTCCAATCTATTTAAGATTTTCCGGATTTAATGCTTCCAGTTCTGGAATAACGAATAGGCCATCCTTGCGGATCAGGCGATCATCAAAGTAGATTTCCCCGCCGCCGTACTCCGGACGCTGGATCAAAACGAGATCCCAGTGAATGGAGGATCGGTTGCCGTTGTCTGTTACATCATATGCTTGGCCTGGCGTAAAATGCAGGCTTCCTGCAATTTTCTCATCGAAGAGAATATCCTTCATCGGTGTCAAAATGTACGGGTTGAAGCCGATGGCAAATTCGCCGATGTACCGCGCACCCTCATCCGAATCCAGGATCTCGTTCAGCCGCTTCGTGTCGCTCCCTGTTGCTTCGACGATTTTCCCGTTTTCAAAGCGGAATTTAATATTTTCGAAGGTGACTCCATTGTAAAGAGTCGGTGTGTTGTAAGCGATCGTCCCGTTAACCGAGTCACGAACGGGCGCGGTGTACACCTCGCCATCCGGAATGTTCTTCTGGCCGGAGCACTTTTCCGCGCCGATGTTTTTGATCGAGAAGCTGAGGTCCGTTCCCGGTCCCACGATGCGAACCTTGTCGGTATTCCTCATCAGCTCGGCCAAAGGATCCTGGGCGCGGTCCATTTTGGAGTAATCCAGATTGCACACATCGAAGTAGAAATCCTCAAAGGCCTCCGTGCTGGTGTTGGCAAGCTGCGCCATGCTGGCGTTCGGGTAACGGAGAACCACCCATTTGGTGCGCTTCACGCGCTCTTCGCTATGTACGGGATGCGAGTAAAGGGCATTGTACAGCTTCATGTTCTCTTCGGGCACGTCAGCCATATCGTTGACGTTCTCGCCTGCGCGGATGCCGATGTAACAATCCATTTTTTTCATGCGTTCAAGATCCAGCTCTGCCCACAGCTCAAGCTGCTCCTTATTTGCGTTCTTCAACATCGCTCGCTGGACCGTACGATCCGTCAATTGCACGAACGGGCGGCCGCCTCCCTTCGAGACCTCCTCGATAATGGCATTCAGCAGATCGCGCTCGGATCCGATCATTTCGATGAGCACATTTTCCCCTGGCTGCATATCCACGGAGTAGTTCACGAGATTCTGAGCCAATTTTTGAATTCTGGGATCACGCATATGTCTTATCCTCCTTATGATGACTGTTCCCTATTGTATAAATTGAACAGCGGTAAATTTATATTATTGTAGCACGCCGGGCAGCCTCGCGTCAGCGCTCATCGTGAAAAATTTTTTAATGGCTCAATAACCGGTAAACGTAACATCCGACAGCAGTGTTTCGGTACGTGTTTTGCCTTGTTCGTCCACAAAGGATAACCTGCGCTCCATGGTCATCTTGGTAGGCAGCTGGCTTTTTCTGTTAATGGTTACATGACAGACCGAAACGGCATCCGCCTCATTCAGCATGTTTTTCATTTCATGGTAGTCCCTTTCCCAGATTTCCTTCAGCCGCTTGCGAACCTTCGGATCGTCGCTGTATAACGGGTCGTCTTTGCGTTCAATCCGCTCAGCCAACGCCTTCATCTGATCATCCAGCGACTCCCGCACCATATGGGCAGCCGCCTCGGGCGACAACTCGACACGCAGCACCTTCGTTCCTCTTGCGGCCCCCAGTTCCCGGGTTACGGTCTTCTCCGACTTGCCCATGTACTCCAGCAATTCCAGCGGATTTAACCGGTTCATCCACATTCCCCCGGCATGCTCCGACGAGAGCGTGCTCCACTTGCCATCCTTTCGCTTGAGCGTCACGGTAAGTTCATTCGATTTATATGCCGACTCGGCAGACATCTTGTCATTCTTTATAACGGTGCTTCTCTCTTTTGAAGATAAGGTCAGGTCGGAATGATGCCGCAGATTCCCTTCAAACGCCAGGCTTTCCTCAAACGGTCCTGTTTCTCCGCTCCGAATCGCCGTTTCTCCTCGAAAAGAGAAATTATCGATGCCGGACAGCCCCGACAAAGCACGGTTAAACGCTTCTTCGGCAGTCAGCTGATCCTGCCAGGCGCATCCGGTTAAGCCAAAAATGAATACCATCATTGCGATGACGCTTCGTAACCTTCTGTTTCGCATAATCATCAGCCTCTCGTTGATCTTGCTATTAGGCTATCCGCGGCCCCTTACATTATGCAGATTACAGAAAAAACCCTGCAGCCTCTCTTAGCTGCAGGGTATCTAATCCATTCCGATCTCGGCTTCGGCCCTCTCCACGACGATCCGGTTGCGGCCGCCATTTTTGGCTTCGTAGAGCGCCATATCCGCCCGATAGAAGAGCGACTCCACGCTGATCTTGTCATTGGTCCAGTTCCACTCGGAAATCCCGCAGGACACCGTTACGCGCGGATCGGTCTCTTCGGCCACCCGTAAGCGAATCCGTTCGGCCACCTGCACCGCCTGCTGAATGCCGAGTCCCGGCAAATACACCGCAAGCTCCTCACCGCCCCAACGGGCTGGGATATCGCTGTGACGAATGGTTGTTTTTACGATGCTGCTGACCTGCTTCAGAATCTTGTCCCCCCGCTGGTGCCCGAACGTGTCGTTGACCAACTTGAATTCGTCGATGTCCACCACGATGAGCGAGCCGCAAAAATCACGATTCTGGCATTCATGGATTATTTCATCCAGATAATGTCTGGCGTACAGTTCGGTCAGCATATCCCGGTTAGCCATTCTTCTCACTTCCGCATGCAGGAAGGCATTCCCGATCGCCAAGCCGATATGACTTGTCAAGGCTTGAAGCAGCCGATAGCTGTCGTACGAGAAATAATGCCGCTTCGCATGGGTGAGCAGGACGACGCCCCTCACCTCGCCGTTAACCATTAGCGGAGTAGCAATCATCGAGCTGGACCGCGTGCTCTCCATCAGCCTGGATTCTGCCGGACGCTCTTCCTGATAGTCTGACAGAATGAGCGGCTCCTTCGAATGATAGACGAGGCCCCCCAGGCCGTAGTCCTTCTCGAAGACCTCCTTGGCCAGCCACTCGGCGTTGCAGGATACCACCTCTAGACCGCCAAGCTCCTCATTATGGATCAGAATGCAGCAGTAATCCGCCTCAAGGATCTTGAGCAGCTCATGATTGGCGAATTGAAATATCTCCGCCAAATGCAAGCTTTTGTTCAGCCGCTGGGTCAGCTCATTAATCATGCGGAGCTCATGAATCATCAGGTTGGATTGCTCGTACAGTTTGGCGTTCTCGAAGGCGGTGCCTGCGGCATCGGCCATCATCCCCAGCAGCTCCAGATCCATATCGGGCAGTTCCGACTTGTCCACTTCAACGTGAAGCACCCCATAGACGCCCTGCTTGCCTCCCATGGGAATCCCGATCTCCACCAGCGTGTCAGGTTCTTCATGCTCATGAATCGTCAGGGAACCTTCCATAAAGGTGCGAACATAAACCTCTTCCTGCCAATGATGGAGCAGCAGCGGACGCACGAGCGGATGAACGCTTTCATGGTCCTGTGACATAAACAATTCGACTTTCGCCTTGGGATACAGAGCCAGGACGCTATCAATAGCCTCCACCAGCACGCTGTCCACATTGATCTGCACATGCATCCGCTTCACGTACTGAAACAAGATGGAACGCCTCTGCACTTCACGTTCGGCTTGGCGGTGGACCTTCTCCAGGTCATCCGCAAAGATGTACTCCATCTGGCGGTAGAAGCAGGAACGGAACAGCAATGCGTAAGTTTCCGTCAGCATGAGCGACTGCTCCGGCTCCATCCTCCCCGAGGCAACGCTGACCATCACCGCAAAAAAATCGCCATGGACGCGCGTGAACAGCGGGACAGCGCACAGCACCCTTCCCTCAAGCGAACCCTTGCCCATGCCTTGGGCGGCTTCTTTCGAACGGAGCGTATGCGTCAGCGTCTCATCCTCGCTTGCATGAACGTATTCCGTTATTTCGGGTGCCCCTGTCAGCCAAGCTCCCTCATGAGAAAGAAGGGCCCAGCTTAATTTCCGCATCGCCTGCGTGCCAGCGCTTTCTCTTAGCCACTCCAGATAGCTGTCTGATATGAGAGGCTGAATATAAGGGAAATCATGAGGTGTAATATCCAAGCCCTGAAGCCATAGACGAGGCTCGTTTCCAGGAATTGGCCCGGCATCATTGAACATGACCGCAGAACCGGGAGAGCTTTCATACACTTTCCGTTGTTCTTCTGACATATTGGGCGCTCCTTTGCACCATTATAAAAGGCCTATCCAAGACTGGCGTTCCGATTCATAATGTAAGGATCCATTCGGCTGCCGCATGGCGGCAACCCGGCTGTTCAACATGTTGGGGAATGATAATCACCAAAAAATACTACGATATGTAACTAGATAATTGCTACTACTTATTCCAATATCATATTACTCTTTTCTACCCATTTTTGCATCAGAATTTATGCGTTTTTCACAATAATTTTAGGTCCATGGTCCTATCGACAAAATTAGACAAAAACCAAGTTATAGTAAGTTGCAGGTTGAACTTGACTTTATATCATTACTTCATATAATATTTATTGTTGAGTAAGAATGCAATGCATTCGATGAATTTGGGCGGGTTGTGTCACCCTCACGTTATTTGTTACTGACAGGACAGCGGCTGAACTTTCCTGGCAGATCTTCCGGAAGATGACGGATAGAGCAAACAAATACGGCGCAAATAGAGCCCTAATGAAACTTTAATTAAAAAGGAGTCTATATAACATGGCACGTTACACCGGTCCTAAATTTAAATTAAGCCGTCGTCTGGGAATCTCCCTGAGCGGTACAGGTAAAGAATTGGCAAAACGCCCTTTCCCTCCAGGTCAGCATGGTCCTAACCAACGGAGAAAAGTAAGCAACTACGGTATGCAGCTTCAAGAAAAGCAAAAGCTGCGTCACATGTACGGCTTGGGCGAGAAGCAATTTAAAACCCTGTTTAACAAAGCAACTGGCATGAAAGGTATCGCTGGTGAGAACTTTATGTTCCTGCTTGAGAGCCGACTGGACAACCTGGTTTACCGTCTTGGCTTCAGCAACTCCCGTGCGGGTGCTCGTCAATTGGTAGCTCACGGTCACGTGACTGTGAACGGCAAGAAAGTCGATATCGCTTCTTACGCTGTAAGCACTGGCGATGTAATCGGCCTTCGTGAAAGAAGCCGCAGCCTCTCTTCCATCAAGGAAGCTTTGGCTAACCGCGTGCATCTTCCAGCTTACCTCGAGTTTGATGAAGCAGCAATGGAAGGGAAATACATCCGTCTTCCAGAACGTTCCGAGCTTTCCCAAGACATCGACGAGAAACAAATCGTCGAATTCTACAACCGTTAAGATTCATTCGGAACCCAAAAAACCTGAAGGCCCTGGCCTTCAGGTTTTTTTGTTGGGCGCGGATCTCTTCGAATCAAAAGGCTCCGCCTTAAACCAGGGGCCTTCAAAGCTTTTTTCCCGTATGAACTTGGCGGCATATGTATTGCACCCTTCCCAAAAAAGTCATTCTTCCTCAAAAAAGGACACCCTATATAGGTACACATGATTCAAAACCTTCGATTTATGCTATAATAGGTGCGTTAAAAGGAGGAGTATACATTCATGGTTGAGGAGAAAAAACAAGAGCCTGAACAACAGAAAAAACCGCGAAAACGGTCCTTTCTGCGGGTGCTGGGATCCGTCATCGGATGGCTCTTTGTGGTAGGTCTGATGGGCGTTTTGTTCGCCGGAGGAGCCGTAGCCGGTTATGTAACCTCTATTGTCGAGAATGAGCCGGTACGATCGCGTGCGCTCATTGAGAACACGGTGAACGATAATGCCATAACGGGCTTTGCCTACTTCGCGGATGGCTCACCGATCGGACAGCTTAGAACCGAAGAAGACAGACGACCTGTGGAGTTCAAGGAGATTCCCCAGCTTGTTAAAGATGCCGTCGTATCCATAGAAGACAACCGTTTTTATACACATAAGGGTGTTGACATAAAAGGTACCGCTCGCGCCGTGAAGGAACGCGTGTTGAATGAGCCGGTTCAAACCGGCGGCAGCACATTGACGCAGCAGCTGGCCAGGCTTACTTTTTTAAGTCGTGACAAAACGGATAACCGTAAGGTAAAAGAAATGCTGCTGGCCATGCGGATGGAGCGCTTCTTAAGTAAAGACCAGATTTTGACGGCCTACTTGAACAAGGTTCCATACGGCAACGGCTCGAGCGGATATCAGCTGTTCGGGATCAAGGCAGCGGCAAGAGGAATATTCAACATCAACAATCTGAATGATCTGAATGTGGCCCAAGCTGCATACTTGGCAGGTCTTCCGCAGCTGCCATCCTCCTACTCGGCCTTCAACGGCAAAGGAGAATTTGATGAGAAATCGTTCAACCGGGCCATAAACCGCCAGCACCGCGTGCTGGCAAGCATGCTGGAAGAAGGTAAAATAACGCAAGCCGAATACGATGAGGCCAAAGCATTCGATATCAAAAAATCGCTGGCTCCTCGCACGCAGAAAGCCTATGTGACTTATCCTTATCTCATGATGGAAGTCGAACGTCAAGCATCGAACATTCTGATGCAGCTAAGCCAGGAAGCTGAAGAGAACGCAAAAGGCACGCAAGCGAACTCCGATCTGATGGACGCTTCCCGTGCTCAGCTGAGCACCGGCGGATACCGTGTGTACACCACCATCGACCGGACGCTCTACAAGACCATGCGTTCCATTGCTGAGGATGACAGCAACTACTTGCCTGACAGCGCCGAAAAAGGAATGGAGCAAACCGCCGCGATGATGATCGACAACAAAACCGGCGCCATTCTCGGTATGATTGAGGGCAGGGACTTCAACACGGAACAAATGAATTATGCTACGCAAATGAAACGGCAGCCCGGATCTGCCATGAAACCTATTGCCGCCTACTTACCGGCACTTGATACGGGGGCGATTCAGCCTGCCAGCGTGGTGGACGATTCACCGATCATCTTAAAGGACTACAGCAAAGTATTCCATATCCCTAAAAACTCGTACACCGGGTACAGAGGATTGATGACGGCAAGACAGGCGCTGAACGATTCGACCAATACGGTGGCACTCAAGCTGTTTAACAACACGGTCGGCATTGAGAAGGCCTGGGAGTTTTCCAAGAAGCTGGGCATCACTACCTTGGAGGAAGACGATTATAATGCCTCAACCGGCGTACTGGGCGGATTGCATTACGGCGTGACCGTGGAAGAGCTGACGAACGCCTACAGTTCCATCGGCAATCAAGGCAAATTCACGGATGCATTCATGATCGAGAAAATCGTGGACTCCAAAGGCAATATTGTTTATAAACACGAAGTAAAGCCGGAGCAGGTATTCTCCGAGCAGACAGCGTACCTCATGACGGATATGCTGCGTACCGTCATTACGAACGGAACCGCCAGCAAGGTCCGGGATACGTACAAGAAATTCAATGAGGTTCCCGTCGTGGGTAAAACCGGCTCCACCCAGAACTACGGGGATGTTTGGTTCATGGGGTACTCGCCCGATGTTACGCTTGGCGTATGGGTCGGATACAAGGAGCAAAAAAATACGCTTGTCGGCGACCAGCGCAAACACGCCCAGGCCATCTGGGCCAGAATCATGAACGAAGCGACGGACGTGAAGCCGGAGCTGTTCCCAACCAAATCGTTCGAGAAGCCTGAAGGCATAACGTCCAAGACGGTCTCCGCTTACAGCGGCAAGCTGCCGACTTCCTTAACGGACAAATTCGTAACGGATCTGTTCAACGCGAAGTTCGTGCCTACCGAAAGCGATGACGGCATCGCCAAAGCAAAATACATTACCTATCGGGGCGTAAATTATATTCCACAGGAAGCAACGCCTTTGGATATGTTGAGAGAACAAATCGTAATCAAGCGCGAAAAGCCGATTGACGAGCTGATTGTAGAACTCCAGAACGCCTTGAAGGTTATGAAAGGTGAAAAGAAATCGCTGGAATCCTATCTTCCGCAAGACGCGAAAAAAGGAATGCCAAGCAAGGTCGACCCGAGAACGGACGACGGCAAGGCCCCTACTCCACCGAAAAACGTACACTATTCGGTGGGCAGCGGTTCCATCAGCTTTAATGCCAGCGGATCGCCTGATGTTGTCGGATACCGGCTCTTTAAGTCCGTGAACGGCAGCCCGTACACACATCAAGGTCAGGTCATTCTTGGCGACGAGAGCCTTGTCTTTTCAGGTCTTGGAGCTGACGGTGTATTTACGACCTATTACGTCGTCGCCGTTGACGTAGCCGGCAAGACGTCTGAGCCAAGCGCTATTGTGGGCGGCACAGCATCTGGATTCCCATTACCGGGCGACACCGAAACGAACCCGGATGACACCATCGACCAGCCTGATGACGGCATCGCCGAGGAAGAGCCCGGTATCGATCCCGGACTTGGGAATGAAGGCGCGACGACCGTACCGTCTGCACCTGGCCAGCCGACACTCACAGCTACACCGGAGGGTTTCCAGGCCAATTGGAGCGGAAACGCTCCGGAAGAAGAGGTCATGGTCTACAATATCTATATCAGTCCGAACAGTGACGGGAACTACCAGATTCTCGGCTCCAGCAAGAGCACGGAGTTCTACTATACCTCGGGCAACCCGATTGGCGGCACCTTTAGAATTACTGCCGTCAATCCGATTGGTGAATCTGCAGCTTCGCCAGCCGTATATTTTGAGAAGAAATAGATCGTTTACGTAAAAACCAGCCCTTCTACAGACATTACTCTGTGGATGGGCTGGTTTTATTTTTAACTGGAGACAACGCTCTGAAATAAAAAAAGAGCCGGCCATGAACATGGCGGTTAGCCATCTTCATGCCAGCTCTGTTATGATCTGCTTATTAATCTTCGATCGTGGATAGATCGCCAGTCGGCAGATCCAGTTCCCAGGCTTTCAATACGCGCCGCATGATCTTACCGGAGCGCGTCTTCGGAAGTTTATCCTTAAACTCGATTTCACGCGGGGCGGCATGGGCGGAAAGGCCTTCCTTCACGAAACGATAGATTTCATCCTTGAGCTCCTGAGAAGGCGTATAGCCCTCACGCAGGGAGATAAAGGCCTTAATGATCTCGCCGCGTGTTACATCAGGCTTACCGATAACGCCGGCTTCGGCTACGGCCGGATGCTCAACGAGCTTGCTCTCCACCTCGAATGGCCCGATTCGCTCCCCGGACGAATTGATCACATCGTCGATTCTGCCCTGGAACCAGAAGTATCCATCCTCGTCCATATAGGCCGAGTCGCCGGAAATGTACCAGCCCGGAATACGGAAATACTCTTGATACTTCGCTTCGTTATTCCAGATGGTTCTCATCATGGACGGCCAAGGTGTCTTGATGGCCAGGTTCCCCATCGTGTATGGAGCAACTTCTTTCCCGTGATCGTCCAGGATCGCCGCCGTAATGCCCGGCAACGGGCGCCCCATGGATCCCGGCTTGATCGCCATCCCCGGATAGTTACAGATCAGCTGTCCTCCGGTCTCCGTCATCCACCATGTATCGTGGATACGCTGCTTGTAAGCCTTGTGTCCCCAACGCACCACCTCGGGGTTGAGCGGCTCGCCAACGGACAGCACGTGCCGTACATGGCTCAAATCATATTGGTCGATGAGATCGGAACCTGCCCCCATCAACATCCGGAAGGCAGTCGGAGCGCTGTACCATACCGTTACTTTGTTGTTTACCAATGTGCTGTACCAGTCCTGCGGGCTAAAGCGGCCTCCGCGAATGACATTGGTCACGCCGTTCAACCATGGCGCAAAAATACCGTATGACGTACCGGTTACCCAACCCGGGTCCGCCGTACACCAATATATATCGTCTTCCCTTAAATCCAAAACAACCTTGCCTGTATAATAATGCTGCACCATCGCGTTCTGCACGTGATACACGCCCTTCGGTTTCCCGGTTGAGCCTGATGTATAGTGCATGATCAATCCGTCTTCCCGCTCGAGCCATTCAATCTCCAGCTCGCTGGATGCGGCTTCAACTTCCTTGTGGTAGTTTACTAGGCGCGGATCCTCTTCTTCCACTTCGCCAACGACAAAAATATGCTTCAGTTCGGGCAGCTCATCCCGTTTCACCCGTGACAACAGCGCAGGCGTCGTAATCAGCGCAACCGCTCCGCTATCCTCCAAGCGATCCTTTACCGCCGTCTCCATGAACGCCTCGAACAATGGGCCTACCACGGCACCAACCTTCAAAATACCAAGCAAACCGGCATAGAGCTCTGGGCCGCGCGGCATAAAGATAAATACCCGATCGCCTTTGTTCACGCCATATTTGCGCAGCACATTGCCGAACTTGTCGGATTTCTCTTTCAATTGCGCAAAAGTAAGAGTCTCCTCGCGGGCGGCGTCACTGTACAAGAGTGCTACCTTGTCTCCTCGTCCCTCCGCTACATGACGGTCGATTGCCTCGTACGCCATGTTTACTTTACCCGTCTCATACCAAGTAAAATGTCTCTCGATTTCGTCCCATGAAAATTCGGAGCGTGCCTGCTCGTAACTCTTCATATTGGAATGTGATACTTCACTTGGCAATATTTCGCTATGCGTTTGATTCATGATAACATCCTCCTCATTCTCAAATCGGTCTCCTCATAGTGGACAGCGCTTACAAAATGATTGAATGAAACATACATTTTACACATTGCGGCGGGTTATCACGTTGTCACAGTCATCGAGTCATTAACCCTTGGAATTCGCAAGGAAACATATCGTTAAGTACGATACAATTGTGAAGGTTTTATGTCGAAAAGATTATATCATAGCTTTTGTTTGCCTGTCATTGCTTTTCATTTTTTTATTTTTTTGCTATAAGTAGGGTATGGAATTGAAAGGAGCGTAACGGATGGAACACTGCAAGGTATACCAGTCTCATGTTTTGTTCCCTGAAGACCGCCGCCTGATCATCGAAGGACCTGTACCTCCCGAGCAGCTATCCGAACTGACCATGCACCCTGATCTCAAGGCTTTTCGTCGTCCTGCGGAGCAGCATGAGGCTTTGGTGGAAATTGCAGGCCTGCCCGAAGGCAGAATCATCATCACGAGAGACCGAGATATGATCGTAGGATACGTAACGTTTCATCACCCGGATGAGCAGGAACGCTGGTCTGAGGGCAATATGGAAGATTTGATCGAGCTTGGTGCCATCGAGGTTGCGAAAGACTACCGTTCCCTAGGCCTTGGGCAGCGGATGATCAAAACCGCATTCGAGGAAGGCCAGATGGAGCGCTACATCGTGTTTACAACCGAATACTACTGGCATTGGGACCTAAAAGGCAGCGGACTTAACGTGTGGGATTATCGCAAAATGATGGAGCGCTTAATGAAAGTCGTGGATATGGAATGGTACGCAACCGACGATCCGGAAATCTGCTCCCATCCCGCCAACTGCCTCATGGTCAAAATCGGACGGCACGTGCCGCTTTCATCGCAAGAACAATTCGACCGGATCCGTTTCAGACAGCGGTTTATGTATTAATTCGATTCTCAATAAAACAAACTCCCCTGGGCTTTGCTCAGGGGAGTTTGTGTATCTTTCGCTCATGCCGGATTAAGCATAACGAGCGCTTCCTATCATTTGCTGCTAGAGTTTGCCCAGCATATAGTTCACGATTTCATGAGAACGCTTGGAAGCTTTTACAGTAAATTCGGGGAAGTTGACATGCGCAGAACCGTCGGCCTTATCCGACATGGATCGGATCACCACATAAGGCACGCCGTTCATGTAACATACCTGGGCAACGGCAGAGCCTTCCATTTCCGCGCAAGCCCCGTTCAATTCCTCGTAGAGCGTCTGCACCGTATCGCGGCTGGCAATGAACTGGTCCCCGGACAGAACCTTCCCTACGATGTAATGATTCACCGCCTGCTCTTTGCAGGCCTCCTCCGCCAGCTGGATCAAAGAGGCGTCGGCGGGAAAATCGGACAGCTCCTGATACGGGATCACCCCGCGTGCATAGCCTAACGGCGTCACGTCCATATCATGCTGCATGCATGAGGAGGAGATCACGATATCGCCAATGTTGAGCTCCGGATGCAGCGCGCCCGCTACGCCGGTAAACAATATTTTGGAAACGTCGAAGAAGTCGATCAAGATCTGCGTGGTGACCGCTGCATTGACCTTGCCCACCCCGCTCTTGCATACGACGACCTGCTTGCCATGGATCGTTCCCGATGCATAGGTAACTCCTGCCTTAACGGTTGTTTCTTTATTCTCCAGTTGACCGAGCAGCAGCTCCACTTCTTCGTCCATCGCCCCGATAAGGCCGATCACCTGTGTTGTCATGTCGATATCCCTCCTGATTATAAGAGCGCATAAAAAATCCCACCAGAAAAAAGCCCCTTAAAACCAGGAGCTTTTCTCGAATCCATCTTGTTCATCTAAACGCTTGGTTTCAAGCAGCCTATTCGTTCACATGGCTGACCGAGAGGCGAAGAATCGTTTCATGCGGCAGAATCACGCGAGGATTCTCCACATTTTCCTTCTTCATCAGCTTGGTAAGCAAACGCATCGCTACGGCTCCCAGATCATACATCGGTTGGGCCACCGTTGTCAGCTGTGGGCGTACCATCGAAGCCATCCGGATATTGTCTACGCTGATGATCGAGAAGTCATCCGGCACTTTATAGCCTTCATCCTGAATGCTATGAATAGCGCCAATCGCCATCTCGTCGGTAGCGGCAAATATAGCGGTTGGTTTCTTCTTGAGGCCCAGGAAGTACTTCATCGCTTCCACGCCGGACTCATAACGATAGTTACCGATCCGCACCAAATCCTCTTGATACTCGATGCCTGCCGCTTCCAGCGCTTTTTTGTAGCCTTGGAAACGAGCATAGCCGTTTGCCGGATCCTGCAGCGTGCCGCTGATCATAGCGATCTCACGGTGTCCGTGCCGAATCAGCGTGTTGACCGCATCAAACGCAGCCTGTTCATGATCGATGTCGACCGAAGGATAAGAACCTCTCTCATCGCTGGTCGCACAGAGAACAATCGGCACAGCCGATGTCTGGAACGCCTGGATATGCTCGTCCGTCACCGTTCCACCCATAAACAACAGCCCGTCCACTTGCTTCTCGAGCAAGGTGTTGATTACGCGGATTTCCTTTTCCTTACGTTTGTCGGCATTACACAAAATTATATTATAGTGATACATGTTAGCAATATCCTCAATACCACGGGCAATCTCCGCAAAGATCGAGTTTGAAATGTCAGGGATCACAACGCCGACGGTTGTGGTCTTCTTGCTGGCCAGGCCTCTGGCTACCGCATTCGGACGATACCCTAAACGTTCAATCGCTTCGTATACTTTTTTCCGGGTCTGAGGCTTAACGTTCGGGTTATTGTTTACAACCCGGGATACCGTCGCCATGGAAACGCCTGCTTCGCGCGCAACATCGTAAATGGTTACCGTCAAATTCCTTCTCTCCATTGCCAATAGATTTTCATTCGTTCAATACCAATTGAATTTATGATACGACAAATTACTGCTTTGTGCAACGACACGGCATCATATGCCGTCCAATTGAGCTTTCAGCGCTTCAGCCGTAATATGGGAATGGGATGTATGCCAGACTGGCGCTCCTTCTTTCACAAGTATAACTTGCGGCGATTCGTGTTGGATGTTCAGAGTTTCGGCAGCCTGGCTCGACACCGGTCGGTCCGCAATGACATCGATCCACACATAGTCGATCCGCTCGTTCGGCTGGTCCTCAAGGTAAGCTTGCACTTCCCTGTAGGCTCCGGCACTAATTGGGCATCTGGTACTACTATGTTTGAACAAAAGCAAGTGCTTCCGATCGGAAGATTCCAGCGTGCTGCGCAGCTCTTCTATAGTAGTCATTTTCGTCAACGTCGCCATAGGATATACATTCCCTTCATTGTATTGAAGTTCCTATCCTCTATCCTAACAAAAAGTGCGTGAAAAATCCAACAACCACGAAAATTTTCTGAAAATTATCTTGCATAATTGCTCGAATTTTCAGGAATGAGAGATTTTATGGTGCTTAATTGCTCGAGACGCCCCTCAATTTGTCTCATCCAGTCGCCGTCGGCCAGGCTCTGGGCATAACGAAATAGATCCAACAGCATATTAATGCGCTCGTCAAACACTTCCATGCAGCGCGCCTGCCATTCTGGTGACGAATCATCATCGTATGTACGGAACACTTCACGAAGAACATATGCGGCTTCATTGACATCTGCGAACGAAACGCGTATTCGCTCGGTCTCATTGTTAATCGATGCGAGATAGCGCAGCAAATCCGGTTTAATAAGAGGCAGAAGCTCATACTTCCTGCAGGCCTGACAGGCATAAACAGGAACATCACATATCCGAGTTTTTCTTTCATGAATCAGCTTTCTTAATTCCAATTTCATACTTTGTCCGCAGTTGCAGGTTTTGAACAAAATGCCCACCCCAAATCCTATCACGTAATCTAAAACCAACAGTCCTATGTCACAAATCTGTCACCTGAATTAGTTCTATTCGACTATCATACCAGAGAATCCTGCAAATTTGTGATAATGCTTTATTTACCAGAACTGTTTTCAAATGTTCCTTCTTCGGACGCTTCCATGAAACTCCTCTCCATATTTGTTACAATGAATACAGTCTTAAAGGACCGAATGCGCAGCGTTACGGTTTTATCAAGATTTTTGAGAAAGGAGCTAGGCCAATTATGCGATTGACTGGAAAAAAGGTTATAGCGCTTGTAGATGAAGAATTCGAGGATTTGGAGCTATGGTATCCCGTTTACCGGGTCCGCGAGGAAGGGGCGGAAGTCCATCTCGCCGGGCTGGAAAAGGGTAAAACTTACACCGGCAAATATGGCGTACCGGCTCAGGCCGAGTATTCGTTTGAAGAGCTGAACAGCAAGGATTATGACGGAATACTCGTACCGGGCGGCTGGGCGCCGGACAAGCTGCGCCGATATGATAAAGTGCTGCAACTGGTGAAAGAAATGAATGAGGACCAGAAGCCGATCGGACAGATCTGCCATGCAGGATGGGTGCTGATCTCCGCCAAAATCCTGGACGGAGTTACCGTTACTTCCACGCCGGGAATCCGCGACGATATGGAAAATGCCGGTGCGATCTGGAAGGATGAGGCGGTCGTGACCGACGGACATATTATTTCCGCACGCCGGCCTCCGGATCTTCCGCCATACGGCAAAGCCTTCTGCGATGCGCTGGCACAGCAAGGCAAATAATTGCTCCTTGCCCCCATATACAGAAACAGCCGCCTTTGTCACCAGGGCTCCCTGGTGAGATAGGCGGCTGTTTTTTTATGCTCATATAGCTTGTCCATTAAAAAAAGAAGACTGAAAAAAGTCGATGATCCCTATCTTAACGGTTAAGACGCCGTGCTGTCCGTCCCGTTGGTTCCGTTCAGATAACTGCTCCGTTCGGCAAAAGCGCTAAGACGTTCTTCGACAGCGGAGCTGGTACGCAGCTTGAAGCAAGCCGCCGCCTCTCCTTTCGCTTCTGCCGCATTCGTATTCAAAATGCGATGCTTCACGCGGAGCAGGGATTGCGGAGACATGCTCAAATCCTTAACGCCGAGCTCAAGCCAAAGCGGAATCGCTCTTTCGTCTCCTGCCAGTTCTCCGCATACGCTGACTGGAATCCCTGCCCCGTGGGCAGCCTCCACGGTCGTCCGGAGCATGCGCAAAATGGCAGGATGAAACGGATGATACATATGCGCGATCTGCTCATTCATCCGGTCCACAGCCAGAACATACTGAACCAGGTCATTGGTCCCGATGCTGAAGAAATCGGCCTCTTCCGCCAGCAAATCCGAGATCGTGACCGCAGCAGGCACCTCGATCATGATGCCGACCTTGATGTTCGGATCATAGGCGATGCCGCGCCGGTCCAAATCAGCCATGGCACGCCGCAGCACGGCATTGGCCTGCTTGACTTCTTCTACCGATGAAATCATCGGATACATGATTTTGACGCTGCCGTAAGCGCTCGCTCTCAGAATCGCGGTAAGCTGGGTCTGGAACGGTTCGGTTCGGTCCAAGCTGATGCGGATGGCGCGGTACCCGAGGAAGGGGTTCTCTTCTTCCGGAAGCGCGAAATAATCCAGCTGCTTATCGCCGCCAATATCCAGCGTACGAATCACGACGGACGCCTGGCCTGCGCTCTCCGCAACCAGTTTATACACTTCGAACTGCTCTTCCTCCGTCGGGAAGTTGTGCCGGTCCATATACAAAAACTCCGTTCGGAACAATCCGACTCCCTGCGCGCCGTTCTTCAGCGCAATCTCCATTTCCTTAACGGAGTTCATGTTCGCGGCCAGGTTAAAGTATGCTCCGTCCTTCGTTACCGCATCAACGGCTGCCAGGAGCTGCAGCTGCTCTTTCTTTTTCCGCTGTTGGTCCCGGATGCCTTCATACCGCTCCACGATGAGCGTGTCAGGCTCCAAATAGAGCAACCCCTCATCTCCGTCCACCACCAACTGCTGTCCGGTCTGGATCGGTTTATCCAGCTTGTTCTCGATCCCCGAAACGAGCGGTATGCCCAGCGCGCGGGCCATGATCGCCGAATGAGAGGTCTTGCCGCCGGTCATCGTCACGATACCAAGAACGTGGGAAGGGTTCAGGTGAACGAGCTGCGACGGGGAGAGCTCCTTCGCAACCAAAATATAAGGCTGCGTATCGGCCGGGAGCTTCACTTCGGGTGCACCAAGAAGATGCTTCAGCAGCCGATTGCCGACATCCTTAATATCAAGCGCCCGCTCCTTCATGTACTCGTCGTCCAGCAGATCGAACATGGATACGAAATGATCGATCGCCTCTTTTACCGCCACCTCGGCAGCCTTGTACTGGCGCTCAATGATCCCTTGAATTTCGTTCATGAACACGGGATCCTCCAATATGGCCAGATGCGCGTCAAAAATCTGCGACTCCTCGTGCCCCACCATTTCCTTGAATTCGTTCTTGATATATTCAATTTCATTCTTGGAGGTTCGTATGCCTTCATATAAGCGCTCGAACTCTTTGGCTAAATCGACAGCGTCCATTTCGGAATCCGGAAGATCCAGCTCCCAATGCGGCAGTACGAAAGCCTTACCGATAGCTACGCCTGTTGCTGCGCCAATGCCTTGTATCATGATTCTCTACCCCCAGCATTACTCTCATTTAATACGACGGACATGACAGATGACTGTCCTCTCTTCACGGTCTTGAACGGAGCATAGCTCCAGGATCTTACTTTATCGGGATTGGTGATTACCATTGGCGTGGCCAGCGATGCGGCATGCGTCTTTAAATACGCCAAATCGAACTTGACCAGCAGTTGCCCCGGTTCAACGGTATCCCCTTCGCTGACCACAGCCGTAAACGGTCCCTTCAACTGGGAAGTGTCGATCCCGATATGAATCAATACCTCAAGCCCTTCCGGCGTTGAAATCCCGATGGCATGCATCGTCGGATACACGTGCATGACCGTGCCGTATACCGGTGATACAAGCTCTCCTTTTTCCGGTATGAAGGCGACGCCGTTGCCGACCAGCTTCGCGGCAAAAATATCATCCGGCACTTCGTCAATCGGAAGCATGCGTCCCTGTACGGGCGCGCTGAACAGAACGCGCGGCAAATCCTGCTGCATCAGCTTGTTTATCTCTTCACGGATGAGCTCGGAATACGTCCCGAACACCACTTGCACGTTCCCTCCGCCCAGCTTGATAATGCCGGCTGAACCGAGCAATTTCAGTGCGTCAGAATCAATCTGACGATCATTGTACACGGTCAATCGCAGACGCGTCATGCAGGACTGCACCTGAACGATGTTGTCTTTGCCTCCAAGCGCCTCCAGAATGAGCGGCGCCTGATAGGGAATATCGCCTGCCCGGCCTTCCAGCGCCGAGCCCTCCTCGCGCCCCGGCGTGGGGATTTCGAAGGTGCGTATCGCCCAGCGGAACAGAAAATAGTAGACGATGCCGTACACGGCCCCGATCGGTATGATGATCCAGGCGTTCTGCGATAAATGGAAGTTGAGCACGTAATCGATGAATCCGGCCGAGTACGAAAAACCGTGATGGATGTCAAATGCATAGGTAAGGACCATCGCGAAACCGGCCATCAAGGCGTGGAGCACATACAGATATGGAGACGCAAATAAAAACGCGAACTCGATCTGCTCCGAAACCCCGGTCAAAAAACAGACAAGCGCGGACCGCATAAACGTCTTTTTCACTTTCGGCTTCAGATCTTCACGCGCTTCCTGGATAATGGCAAACGCGATCGCCGGCAGGGCAAACATCATGATCGGGAACAAACCGGCCATGAAGTCGCCGGCCGTGGGATCCCCCGCGAAGAACCGAGGCAGATCCCCCTGCACGACGGTACCATCCTCCGTCTCGTAGGAGCCCAACTGAAACCAATACACATTGTTTAACAAATGATGCAGACCGAAGGCCGTGAGTACGCGGTACAAAATTCCGTATAGAAACAAACCGAAAGCTCCCATATGTACGGTCAGATCATAAAAAGCATCTAACCCGCGCTGCACAAGGGGTGCTGTCCCCAGCATGATCCAAGCGAATATCGTTGAGAACAATCCCATGAACAGCAGTACAAATCTGGAGCCTCCAAAAAACTGTATGGCTTCGGGAAGCTTAATATGTTTGAACCGGTTATACACGTAACCGGACATTACCCCAAATATAATGCCGATCAAGGTCGAGGGCTGTACGCTCCCGTCTCCCAGACGGGATATGACCTGATCATAGATGAACATGCCGGCAAGGGCGGCGAGTCCGGCGGGACCCCCCTGATTCGAGAGTCCCCATGCGACGCCAATGGCAAATAAATACGGCATGTAATAAAACACCCCATGCCCCGCTGCCTGAGCGATTTCGCCCAAGGTTCCGAAGCCCCAAGCCGACCATGGCAAACTCCCCACGCTAAGCAGGAGAGCTGCCGCCGGAAGCGCCATAGTAGGGAGCATGACTGCTCTGCCCAGCTGTTGCAACGATCCCAACCAATTCAAGGCGAGCCCTCCTTTCTATCCTTGATGGTAAGCGCTGCGCCTGTTTTTGTCAAAAAGAATTAAGGGCAAATGCCCACAGCAAAAGCAAGCCCTGCAAACAGAACGGCGACAGAACCGGACCATGTCCAGTCTGCCACCGGCTGTTTTCTACGCAAGACTTGCCTATTCTTCCGAAATACGCTTTGAAGTTTAACGGCCGCCCAATGCGATGGAATCCTCGACCTTGATGCAGCGGTCCATAATCGCGATCATGCCGCTGCTTTCGGCGATGGCCGCCGCCTCCTCACTGATGATTCCCTGCTGCAGCCAGAGCACCTTCGCACCGATCTCGGCGGCTTCCCGTGCTACATCGGCGCAGTATTCGCTGCGCCGGAACACATTGACGATATGGATCGGCTCGGGAATGTCCTTCAGGGAAGGATAACTTTTCTCGCCGAGGATTTCGGTTGCACCAGGGTTTACCGGGATGATCCGGTATCCGCGTTGCTGCATCGCGGCAGAAACCATATGGGATGTGCGGTCCGGCCGATCGGACAGGCCAACGACAGCGATATTGCCCGCATTTCGTAAAATATCCGCGATTTCTTCGCGCGTAGGATTTTCAAATGCCATGGTTCATGACCACCTTTCCGTTCCTTATCGATGAGAATCTTGTCCTATTCCTCTATTTTACCCATTCTACATCGGCGCCAAGCGCCTTCATGTGATCAAAATATTGCGGGTACGACTTGGCTACATGGTGGGCGTCCTTGATCCGGATCGGCTGTCCTGCGCGCAGCCCGACCACCGTGAGGGCCATGATCACCCGGTGATCGTAATGGGCATTGATCTCAACCCCGCCTTCGACGCCGTCCGGACGGCCATGAACGATAATCTCGGCCTGGCGCTCCTCCACGTTGGCTCCTGCTTTACGCAGTTCGGTCAAATAATCCGTAATCCGGTCGCATTCCTTGTAACGGAGATTCTCCACGTTGTAGAACCGGGAGGTTCCTTCGGCAAACACGGCTGCCGCCACCATCGCGAGCACCGCGTCCGTCGCCGCGTCTCCGTCGAATTGGAGCGCCTTCAGGGTGCGGTTGCCCTGCACATGGACATTTCCGTTCTCATGGGTGAGCGGAACCTCCATCATTCGAAGAACGTCGATAATGGCGCGCTCGCCCTGCTTGCTGTCCTCCGACAGATTGCGGATCGTTACATCGGACTGCGTAACCGCGGCAGCCGCCAGCACGGCAGCAGACCCCGGATAATCGCCTTGAACCGTATAGGTCTTGGCTTCGTAGGATTGCCCTCCGGGAACCCGGAAGAACGTATAGTCGTCCGCTGCGTGAATCGTAATGCCGGCCTGCTCCAGCACTTCCAGGGTCTGACCGATCACGACCTTGGATTTCAGATCTCCGGTAACGGTGATCTCGCTGTCTTCGGCAAGCAATGGAGTCAAGAACAACAGGGCGCTTAAATACTGCGAGCTTACTTCGCCAGAAACGGTGAGCTTGCCGCCCTTCGGTTGGCCGCCGCGAATGGTGATGGGCAGCCTGCCATCGTTATGCTCCACTTCCACGCCCAATTGGCCAAGGGTCTCAATGAGATCGTCATGAGGACGCTTGCCCAGTGATTCCGGGTACGCATTGACGAAGGTAACCTCTTTAGACAATGCCGTTACGCCCATCAAGAAGCGCAGGACGGCACCGGCGTTGCCAACGTTCAGCTCCTTCACATCCCGCGGCGATTTGCCAAAGCCCGTAATCACGGCTTTTTCCTCGTCCTCCTCGATCACGGCTCCGAGATCCCGGATACAGCGTCTCATCGCGTCGCTATCCTCGCTGTGGGCAGGATAATAAATCGTGCTCGTTCCTTCCGCTAGGGCAGCCACAAGCAGGTAACGGGTGGTATAGTTTTTGGAGGACAGCGCTCCGATCTCCCCTTTTAATATAGGCGTAGGCCTGACGATAACATCCATCGTATGTATCTCTCCCTTGTATATAGTGTTGCGATTACCAGCATTACAATCTCCCTAGGATAAATTGACAGGGAAAGAACCGCTTGGTTATCATAGTTCATGTGAACCGGAAAATCAGATCGTTTGCGATCTTACTCATTTATGCTAAGAAAAGAGGTCTATATGATGAAACCGATCCCTCAAATGGAAACTTCGGAGCTTAGAAGCCGGCTTCAAAACGGCGAACAGGTGTACATGATTGATGTCCGCGAGGATGAAGAGGTTGCCGCCGGGATGATCAGCGGTGCCAAGCATATCCCGATGGGCGAGATTCCGAACCGCCTGGACGAAATTCCGCGCGACCAAGAGGTTGTCTTTATCTGCCGGAGCGGCGGACGCAGTCAACACGTATGCGAATTTCTCAATCACCAGGGCTTGAACAACGTGATCAACATGAAGGGCGGCATGCTGCAGTGGCATGACGATGAAGTATAGGCAAGCCGTAAAGAAGGTGCGGGATGAACATGATCCCCGCCTTTTTTTGCTTGTGCTTGAATCCTGCTCGCAAGCTCCCTTGTTTAAACCCTCAGGTCTTATCCATCTCCATGCCAAGCCGGGTCCGCTTATCATCTTAGCCGCGGTAATGCGTTAAAATGTCAGCCGCCACTTCATCCGCGGATCGGCCAACCGTATCCACCATCACGTCCGCAAACCGGTATTTGTCCTTTCGCTCATCGAGGATGCGCCGAACCCTCTCTTCCACATCGCCCGCAAGCAGCGGCCGGTTGGCATCGCCCCGTACGCGTTCCACGATGCTGGCCGCATCCGCTGTGAGGGCAACGACCCAGCCCCCGCGTTTCATTACGTCGCAATTGTCGGAACGAAGGACGGCTCCGCCGCCGGATGCCAGGACGATTCCATCCCGGAGCAAAACGCTGCGCAATGCAGCGGATTCAGCCTCGCGGAAATACGGCTCTCCCTCCGTTTCAAACATCTCGGAAATCGTTCTGCCTTCCATTCTCTCAATTTCCGCATCCAGATCTATCAAGTTGTAGCCGAGCGAGTCTGCCACGAGGCGCCCCACGGTTGACTTGCCCGTCCCCATCATCCCGATCAGAATGATGTTTCTACCCAGCTTATCCAATTTCACACCCCATTCGCTGCTTCACTGTAAAGGTTGTTCATATCATACCACAGCCCCAAATCTTTCGACAATGGACCCGACTCTCTAAATTGTAATCCAAATGCCTCAAGCCAAGCCTCTATTTATGGAGTCTATCTTGTTCCCAAGCATCATACACTGTTACAAGAATGCAAGATTAGAAGAAAGGAATGAACCCATGGTGCCATTTCATCCAACCGGACTCTCTTCCTCGGCCAAGCGGATCCGCCGGATGCTCGATCCATCCTACCCGCTGTGCCGCGAGGACGTGATGTGGGTGCTTCATTTTGTCCAAAAAAAAGTGGCTCTGAAGGATCCTGCGCTGCAAGATCTTTCAAAGCCACGGTTGCTGCAAAATTTCAACAGTTATTGCGAAGCCGCGCTGCTCTTGCTCGGAAGCGGAAACCACTTTCAGACAAAGAACGGCGACATCCGCACCTGTCTCTTAGAAGCCATGCACGGGCTTCCCGAGCTGGCGGAGGCTATCTCCCCTACTAAAGCCCGCACGTTTGAATCGATGCCCTCGATCCCTGAGGACGATATCCATACTGCTGCAAGAGAGCAGAATTAGTCCATCCGGGAAGAGTCGAATTCACGCTGCCGATAAAAGAGCAGGATTACTCCATCCAGTTGTAGTGGAAGGTTCCTTCTTTGTCAACGCGTTTAAAGGTGTGCGCTCCGAAGTAGTCGCGCTGAGCCTGCAGCAGGTTCGCTGGCAGGTTCGCCGTACGGTAGCTGTCGTAGTATGCAAGCGCGCTGGAGAATCCAGGCACCGGAATGCCCAAAGAAACCGCGGAAGCTACGACTTTACGCCATGCATCTTGATAGGATTCGATTATATCGGTAAAGAACGGATCCAGCAGCAGGTTCTTAAGCTCCGGATTGTTCTCATACGCATCGGTGATGTTCTGCAGGAAGCGGGAACGGATAATGCAGCCGCCGCGCCAGATTTTAGCGAGATTGCCGTATTGCAGGTTCCAGCCGTATTCATCAGACGCTACGCGAAGCTGTGCGAAGCCTTGAGCGTAGGATACGATCTTGCTCGCAAACAGCGCTTTGCGCACATTTTCGATGAACTCGGCTTTGTCGCCGTCAAATGCAGCCGTTTTTGGACCATTCAGGATTTTGCTTGCCGCAACGCGCTCTTCTTTCATCGCGGAGAGGAAACGGGAGAATACGGATTCGGTGATCATGGAAAGCGGCACGCCCAGATCCAGGGAGCTTTGGCTTGTCCATTTGCCCGTTCCTTTTTGACCCGCCGTATCCAGGATGACGTCAACCATCGGCTTGCCGGTTTCTTCGTCGTATTTGGAGAAAATGTCAGCCGTGATCTCGATCAGGTAGCTGTCGAGTTCGCCTTGGTTCCACTCCGTGAAGATTCCGTGAAGATCCTTCGCATCGAGGCCGAGTACGTCTTTCAGCAATTGATACGCTTCGCAAATGAGCTGCATATCGCCATATTCGATACCGTTGTGAACCATTTTTACATAATGGCCGGCACCGTCCGGTCCGATATATGTACAGCAAGGCTCTTCGTTAACCTTCGCGGAAATGGCTGTCAGAATAGGCTCAACCAGCTTATAGGCACTTTCCTGTCCGCCTGGCATGATCGATGGGCCTTTCAATGCGCCTTCTTCGCCGCCGGAAACGCCTGCACCGATAAAGTTAAAGCCTTTTTCAGCCAACTCTTTGCTGCGGCGCTGCGTATCAGGGAAATAAGCGTTACCGCCGTCGATGATGATATCGCCTTGGTCCAAATGAGGAATCAGCTGTTCAATCGTAGCGTCCGTAGCTTGTCCTGCCTGTACCATGATCAGGATTTTGCGAGGAGTTTCAAGGGAATCCACGAATTCTTCGATCGAGAACGTTCCCTTCACTTGCTTGCCTTCGGTTTCCTTCAGCATATCTTCCGTTTTTTGCGGAGAGCGGTTATATACGGAAACGGTGAAGCCTTTGCTTTCGATGTTCAGGGCCAGGTTTTTTCCCATTACAGCAAGGCCAATCACACCGATTTGTTGTTTTGACATCTGGTTCTCCATCCTTTGCTCCAATATATTTTTAAACAACCCATCCCTACGAGATGATTTGCAATAATCTTATATTAACGTTTTTCATTTGACAAGTGAACCCCTGTCACAAAATGAGAACACGCGCGAAAACACCCCTTCGGTTTCGGAGTGTTGTTCGTGCTTTACTCTTGTATCGTTCGATGAAGTGAATTACCACTCCAGCCTCATCAGCTCTAAGGAAAGCTCGCGGAGTCTTTGCTTGCAGGCCGCGATTTTGTCCTGATTCCCCTCTTGAAGGGCGGCATGGAGCTTCTCAAGCTCATCATCGGTTTCCAGCCTGGACAGAAGGAGCCGCTGTTCCCCCTCATCCGATTCGAACAACCGCACCATTTCCTGCTCCGTCATCGGCGTCCCCTTCTGAAACAGCACACGCTGCCGGTAACCGGATATTTCCACCAGCCTTATAACCTCGCCAAACAAAATATTCTCGATCAATATCTGCCGGTCCTTGAAACGTTTGACGACAGCGTGGCCACGGGTATTCTCGATCAATTTCTCCATCCATTCCGCAAGCTTGGGATCGCGGATCATATAATCGCCTACCAGCTTAAAACCGCTTCCTGTCCGTTGAAACCGCAGCTTTACCAGCTTGCGTCCGGTTCGGATCGAAATGACAAACTGCGTTTCATTCTCGCTCCAGTAAAGCGAATATCCTTCCTGGATCAATTCCTTGATTAGGTCCTGGATATGCCGGCGATCAAACCGGAGCTCCAGGTTGCAATACTCCACTTCCTCGCTCTTATTCACGGCACTCCCTCCTCCGGTTTACTACCGATCTGAAAAACGACGGTGAAGATTTCCCCCATGGCTGCTTTTGATGTTGTCTTATCTATATCTTATACTCCATCTTATGTAACGGTAACTTGGTTTATTGACTATTTTTAACCCGCATGAAAATACGGTGAAACTTTCCTGGGCCATGCCTGACGTCCACTCGGCTTATGGTATAATGGGTTATCCAAAAGCGGAGTTTAGTAAGTGTTCATCATAAACAACAGGGAGGCCATCACATTCATGACGGTTACCGGATTTAAAGATCAGGATTTCGACGTATTCTCCGTTCCAGGGCTCGAAGCCCGTATGGAGGTTCTCATTGAACGGGTAAGACCCAAGCTTGAGACGCTGGGGGCCGAGCTTGCCCCCTATGTGTCCGCGCTGGTCGGGGAAGAGATGTTTGTGCATGTGGCCAAGCATGCAAGACGAACCGTTAATCCCCCGATTGACACCTGGGTCGCATGGGCTGCCAGCAAACGGGGCTACAAAGCGCTGCCTCATTTTGAGGTGGGCATGTTCGGAACCCATCTATTTGTTATCTTCGCGATTATTTACGAAAGCCCCAACAAAACCGTATTTGCCGGCAACCTGGAAGCCAAGCTCAAGAAAACAGCGAAGGCGCTGCCTAAACATTTCTATTGGTCCATGGATCATATGAATCCGGCAGGCACCCCTCACCAGGATATGAGCGAGGAGGATTTCGTTCGCCTCATTGAGAAGCTGAAACAGGTAAAAAAAGCCGAGGTCATGTGCGGACTGCGCATTCCGCGCGAGGAAGCCGTCAAGCTTGAAGGGGACGAGCTGGTGCAAAAAGTGCAGGAGACGTTTGAGACGCTGCTGCCGCTTTATAAAATGGCGTTTTAAACTGGCGTGAGATATTTACGAAAATGGGCTGCGGATGCAGCTCTTTTTTTAAGATTATAGAATTTATAAATTTTCAGCGAAGCTGAACAATTCTATAATCGCAAGAAAAACTTTCTTTAACCAGCGGTCTGCCTTCTGAGAAAGTACGTCGATTGACGTTTATCTTATGGATGATATTTTAATGAAGGAACGATGAAGAACGCATCCCTCCCCCTTAATATGTCCAAAGTATGAAGCGCTGCCGGTCCGTGCAAAAAAAGCCGGTCATTCTTCTTGCATTCCCCCCCTATTTTGCTATACTCAATTTTGTTTATATAAAAACAGAAATCGACAAATCATAAGAAAATAAACATAAGGAAAGGTTGTGACAACGTCCATGGACCACAGTCGTACACCGCTCTTCACCGCGCTTAAAGAACACGCGGCCAAAAACCCCGTGCAATTTCACATTCCGGGACATAAGAAGGGCCTCGGCACCGATGCCGAATTCAGGGAATTTATAGGGGATAACGCCTTTTCTATAGATTTGATCAATATTGCGCCGCTGGATGATTTGCATCAGCCTACAGGCGTCATTGAAGAAGCCCAGAAGCTGGCCGCCGACGCATTCGGTGCCGACCACACTTACTTCAGTGTCCAAGGGACAAGCGGAGCGATCATGACCATGATCATGTCGGTATGCTCCCCCGGTGATAAAATCATCGTACCGCGCAACGTTCATAAATCCGTGCTTTCCGCCATCATCTTTACCGGTGCCAAGCCTGTGTTCGTATCGCCTGCCCAGGATTCCAATGTGGGGATCGATCACGGGATCACAATCAGCTCTGTACGGAAAGCGCTAAAGCGTCACCCTGACGTCAAAGCCGTACTGGTCATCAATCCGACGTACTTCGGGGTGAGCGCTAACCTGAAGGAAATCGTCGATTTGGCCCACAGTTACAATGTTCCCGTGCTTGTGGACGAAGCGCACGGGGTTCTGATCCATTTTCATGAAGAACTTCCGATGTCGGCAATGGAAGCCGGTGCCGATATGGCTGCGACCAGCGTTCATAAACTCGGCGGATCGATGACCCAAAGCTCCGTGCTGAACGTGAACACCAAGAACGGATACATCAATCCTTACCGCGTGCAGACCATCATCAGTATGCTGACCACAACGTCGACCTCCTACATCCTGCTGGCATCGCTGGATACTTCTCGCCGGAGCCTGGCGCTGCATGGACGGGAAATGGCTGCAAGGACGATTGAATTGGCGCAATATGCACGAAACGAAGTCAACAAAATCGAAGGCCTGTACTGCTTCGGGAAGGAAATACTGGGCGGAGAAGCAACGTACTCCTATGATCCGACCAAGTTGACCGTTCATGTACGCCATCTTGGCATTACGGGATATGAAACCGAAAACTGGCTGCGGGACCACTACAATATTGAAGTGGAGCTCAGCGATATGTACAACATTTTGTGCCTCATTACACCGGGGGACAACCGGGAGACGATCGATATTCTGCTGACGGCGCTCCGAGAGCTTTCGGACCAGTACATGCACGTGAACGAAATTAATGAGCTGGTCGTGAAAACGCCGGAAATTCCGCAGCTGTCGCTTATTCCCCGCGATGCGTTTTATGGGGATACGGAGGTCGTGCCGTTCAAGGAATCGGCCGGACGCATTATTGCCGAATTCATCTATGTCTACCCGCCGGGGATTCCGATTTTGCTTCCGGGCGAAGTGATTTCCCAGGAAAACATCGATTACATTACCGACCATGTCGAGGTCGGCCTGCCTGTCAAAGGTCCTGAGGACCGCAGCATTCAGAACGTGAAAGTCATCGTGGAAACGGATCCTATATTCTAAGGCAAAATACAAAAAACCCGGTGCGAGTGGTTCGCATCGGGTTTTTCGTTAGGGAGTGTTACTCCTGGTTTGCAGCAGCGACCAGTTCGTTGTAAACCGCCTCTACTTCATTCCATTCGTCTTCGTCCTCAATATTGTAAAGAACCATTTCCTCGTTCTCTTCTTCCATACGTAGAATGACGCCGTCCGCTTCCGGATTCTCGCGTTCAAGCAAAAGCGCGTAAAGCTTCTCGCCGACATCAAATGTCTCCACGAGAACCATCTCTACTTCTTTTCCTTCTTCATCCGTCAATGTCAGCACAAACTCTTCATGCTCGTGGTCGTGGTCATGATCGTGACCGCAGCCGCAAGCATCTCCGTGTTCATGTTTGTGTTCGCTCATTGAAAAAACCTCACTTCGGTTAAATTATCATACTTTCGTATCGTATCACGGATAGCTTCTTCAGGTCAATTTTTGCCAAGCGGCGATGGACCCATCAATTTAGGGCGGTAATCACTTTCTCCGCAACTTTCACAAACCCGTCATCCGATTTGACTTTTACATAAAAGCCTACCGAGTATTTTCCGGCCGTTTTGAAATCGTATGTGAAATCATAGGTTCGGAACCAGAAGTTATCCTTGCGGTCCTTCACTTCCTGGGACTGGATGTCCTTGATATTGCCCGAAGGATCCTCAATCGCTACTTTCACGGCATGAATATTGTTGTTTAAGCTGTCTACCTGGCTAAATACATTGAATTTCAGTTTGCCTTTGTTTACGTTGCCGAATACAGTATCTCCTTTAAAGAGAAAAATATGCACATTCGGCTTGACGACCTGGACTTGTCCATTCGCCGAATTCCAGTCCACAGCCCCGTCAAATTCCCGGACCGGCACATAGGTTTTGCCATCAATCAAATATCCGCCATCCTTCAATTCGCGTCCGTTCAGCCAAACCCGAACACGCTCATTGACGGAATCCGCAAACAAAAGGGTGCTGCCACCCATTAAAGAGAGCACTAGCATACATGCCATCACTTTTTTCCACTTCATTTCATACGTTCCCTCCATTGGCTCTTCTTGTTGTTATATGTGTATACTACATGTCAAAAAACAAGTTGCGGACAATTTTGCACTTTGTGGTAAAATTTTTTTCTCGTGGTTCAAGGCTTGATCTTATCACGATTTTTGCAGCATTACGGCTCCGTTTCGAGCATATACTCCGTGTAAATACATAAGAAATTCGTTAAAATACACATAAGCATACTTGGACTATACATCATTTCATCAGGAGGTTTCATCCATTGACACTGACATTGCAAATGCTTGGCACCGGCAGTGCGTTTGCCAAGAACTACTATAACAATAACGCACTGATACATGACGGAAATTTCACGCTGCTCATCGACTGCGGAATCACCGCTCCGTTGGCGCTGCATCAGATGAACAAGACTTTTAACGATGTGGACGCCGTGCTCATCACGCATATTCATGCCGACCATGTTGGCGGTTTGGAGGAGCTTGCGTTTATTATGAAGATGAAATACAATCGCAAACTCCCGCTCTATATTGCTGAAGCGCTGGTGGAACCGATATGGGAACATACACTCAAGGGCGGCTTATACCAGCAGGGACATATCTCTTCCCTACAGGATGTATTTGACGTGCATCCTTTGAAACCGGGCGTGAAGGCCGCTATTTCATCCGGAATCTCGGTGGAGCTGATTCATACGCAGCATATTCCGGGCAAAGACAGCTATTCGCTTTATTTGAACGATCGGATTTTTTACAGCGCGGACATGGTATTCGACCCCATCCTCCTGAAGCAATTGGTAAATGAACGGGATTGCGAAGTGATTCTGCATGAATGCCAGCTGCAGGGCCCGGGGGAGGTGCACACGACACTCGATGAACTGCTCAGCCTGCCTCAAGAAATTCAGGAGCGCACCTATCTGATGCATTACAGCGATGAGGTCGAAGCTTTCATCGGCAAGACCGGAAACATGGAATTCGTGGAGCAGCAGCGGGTATACGAATTGTAGTTCAATATGCGTCAATGCATAGTTTACGAGGGTTCCCGGGAATAATAAGGCCGGGAGGCGATTCATATGGATCAACAACAAGAAGTAGTAGGCGTACGTAAAAATGGTGATGGCGACATCATCGAACTAAAGCTGGATAACGGCAGCGTCGTGGACTACAAGACGGCCCAACAGATGGCCAAGAATAAGGAAATCAAGAACCTGAACGTATTCCGTGGACGTGATGGAGACGAACATCTTCGTTCCAATGCGGATGGCGATCCAAGCAACAACCTGGACAATTTGCCGACGTTCTAATTCATGCGCAAAAGACCTCGAGGCGATGCTCGAGGTCTTTTCTTTTTTTGGGGACGATGCGGAATGACCGGCATCTTATTTGGTTTGGTTAGAGGCCTACAATTCCTTTTTCATGCGAACATGGGGAATGCCTGCATCATCAAACGGCTCGTCCGAAATCGTCTCATACCCGAGCTTGCGGTAAAAAGCCTCTGCCTGCACCTGTGCATCGAGCACGGAATATTGCAGCTTTAGTTCGCGAGCCTGCGCTTCCAGCGCCATCATCAGCACACGGCCAATCCCTTTGGAACGGAACGGCTTCCGCACCGCGATCCGCTGCATTTTGGCGGAATCCTTATTGTAATAGGTAATACGCCCGGTTGCGGCGTACTGCCCCTCCGACTTGATCAAGACATGGTGTGCATCCGATTCCAGGCGGTCGTAATCATCGATCTCCAAATCGATCGGCACCTTCTGTTCTAGGACAAACACATCCTTTCGGATATCCAGCGCCTGCTGCAACTGCTCTTCCGTTGATACATTGATGATTTCTGCTGCCATTTCAACACCTCTTTATGTAGAATCATTTCCTCGTGATATCGCAGGTCGAGATATTATACAAAATATTCGTTTTCCTGTATAGTAGTAGAAGCTAAGGTCTTCACGAAAGGAGCATTGCCTTTATGAGCATGGGAGCCACGATATTTTGGGCTGTGGTCATTGCTGCCCTGATCATCTATCCCACTTTCTGGACGATCAAAAAAGGTTATTCCCGCAAATGGGATGAGGAATAGCATCGGCCGTCTTACAACAAGCCGCCAGCCTGCCAGCCGGCGGTTTGTTCTGCTCACGGTTCGATCAGAGATCATCATGATGGTTGGCCCGCGTTAAGCATAATGCCGTTCCTGGAGCTCTTTATGGATGGAGATCCCTTAACGTGTCCGCCGCATCCATCGGGGATACCGGCTCCAGCGCCCCGCTTCCCTGCTTGGAATATACGTCCTGATCAACAGAGCGCCCGTACACATCCAGCATCACGGGCGCTGCAGGGGCATGCAGCGGCTCCAATTGCACCGATGTTCTTTCCGGGACACTGCAGCCGCCGCCCGCAATAGATACCGCCAATAACGAGAACACCAGTCCTACTCGCTTGATACGATGGGATTTCCCACCTGTCATGCCATTCACGCTCCTTCATTGGCAAAATCATGTTGTATTTAGTCTGAACCGGAACGTGGTATTTTATAACGAGAAAACCATTGACAGCCGCCTTGTCTGCTGGTAATATATGAATTACCTTTTTAAATATTTCATGATCTGTTAGCTCAGCTGGGAGAGCACTATCTTGACAGGGTAGGGGTCAGTGGTTCGAGCCCACTACAGATCATCACGAGGAGCCCTTGCGCAGCAAGGGTTTTTCTCTTTTCTTCTAATGGTTGTCTATCTGAATTTCACTTTTTGGGGACGAATTGGGGGACAGAGTCAGTTAGACACTACTTTTAAGCCCGCTTTTTGGTCTTATTTGACCTCATTTCTACTATTATAATCATTTGTTCAAGGGTAACGCCTTCTTTATATAAAGAAAGATAAAAAGAACCCCCTCAGTCTACGCCAACGGGATTACATTTGCCGAGTATTTTCAATTTGCCGAAACTATGTCATTAATCTTTATCCATTCCCATTCGCCTATTCCGGTAGCCAGCTTGATTTCACGTCGGTAGGTGTGAATTACGGATACCGTGCCGGTCAGTTCCTGGTCCTCATATTCATCGAACAAACGCAATTTGATTGTACGGTGCGTATGAAATGACTCTGCGAGCGCCTGCTCAATCAATTCCATTTCCTGCGGATCAAGAACCGGTTTAGTTCTTCCTACCCTCTTCCAGCTGCCGGCGGATGATCGTTTCTTTATGTTCCGGAAGCATCATCCGGCTATATCCCAAAGACCGTTACCTTCAAGCTTTTTACGTGTCGTTGTCATTTATAGTGTCCTCCGATCTTAACCGAAACGTGATGTTAAAACATTTACGCAATTTCGTTACATCCCAGCCTTATTATGTATACAAAAAAACCTTGAGGTTATTTAAACCCCAAGGATTTTTCGTTATTCTTCTTTCCAAACAGTATACCAATGTGTTGCTGTAGATTTATCATCATCTATGTACCAAAAAAAGTACTCCACTCCATCAACTGTAATGTAATGTAATGGCGTGAAATAGTCTCTGCTGTACTGACTTTTTGGGTACATATAACCCGCTTTTACTTTACATGGGTTACAATATTGAGGCGTTATCTCAGATTCTGTCTGTGAGATAGGACTTGCAGATACTGGCGCTGCTACAGTCATAAAAGCAGCAATGATCGAAAAGAATATTACAAATTTTTTCCCCATTCTAACCACGCTAACACCTCCAGATATTTATAAAAGTTAATTTACATAACCCATATCAATTGTATCATCTGGATATCATTGGAGTATATAGTATGTTAGAACCATTAAATGGTATAATTATGTATTTTTCATTCCAGATTTATCTTTGTCAATTGTTCGCATTTGTCCGGGCTATTTTTAGAATAGATGACATGACATTAATCCTACCATTACTTCTCGCCTCTTTATTACATAGCCAAGCGCTATAATTCAGGTAAAGAGGTGTTTCTATGTTTATTGAACCGATGTTACTCGCAACAGCGCCCGCTCCATTCTCAGACTCGCGCTTCATATTTGAACCTAAAATCGATGGCAACCGCTTGATTTTTTCGCAGCAGAATGGCGTTGTTCGATGGCTGGCGGCCGTACTGCACTTGATAACGCAAAAATGCGCCCAGCCCGTATTATCGAGCTAGGCGCAAATCCTACGCATAAAAAGGCGTTTTATAACGTTATAAAGTCGTTAGTATCGGAGAGGACCGCAATTTCGTCTACGTTGATCTGCGGATTAGAGCACATGTGAGAAGGCGGAACTGGACGAGATCCGGAATGCTACGGAGTCCGGTGTTTACGGACTTTATTTTCTAGACTTAAAGAATTCTCTATCTTGCATTTCATAATATTTACCCATAAGTACTTCCTGATGATGATCAAGATCTAAATGTATTTGTTCAGCTTTTTGTAAGTATTTATCAATAATCTATCTTCCCGCTGCCAATGAGCTCATCCGCAATGAACACAACGATTGGCATCTGATCGAGCATCGCAGTATAACCGATAGAAGACAAAGAAAAAGGACCCCCGATAGCCTAAGCCGGTAGGGATCCTCTCACATAAATACAACTGTTCAAATCACGTAGGGGCTTTGTCATCCGGGGGAGTATTATACCCAAAAAGAACCTAAAATGATGACCAACAAGATAAAGAGAACAAGAACTGCTCCGACTGAGTTTTTACCGCCGTATCCACCTTCGTAACCAACTTCACCCATGAGGACTCCTCCTTTCAACGATCTCGATACAAAGTATTCAAAAACTCAAGCAATGCTAGGGCCAATATTCTTATTAACAAAAAAAAACGCCAGCCTAAGCCAGCGAGGTTCTTTTTACCGATGCGGCGCTGACCACATGGATATCACGGGTTGTGTGTTACCCGAGTTTTTTCTCCTTCCCGTCAATGGGGACGGAAAATGGAGCATATGACGCCGTACAAAAAGAGGAAGCTGTCACAAAAGCCATAAAAATGACTGCGGGACAGCTTCTTTTTTTTAAAGAAGGAAACCTGAGTTGTAGTTGGCGGGCTACACTCTCATGTATATTCACAGAAATGCCACTTTGCTAATCATTTTCATATGTACATCATCCAAAAATACATAGGGGCTGCAACAACTCCCTCACGTTAAAAACTTCACCCAAGCAGCAATCGAGATAGGCTTGAAAATTAGGCTAAACACTTAGTTAATTACCCAAGCTTATACATAAGTGACCACATATTAATAATATGACTCTAAACAAAGGAGGAATAACCATGAGCGCTGATGCCGGGTATGGCTATGGCCGTAGTGCTGCTTTTGTCTTGGTTCTGTACATTCTTCTCGTTATCATTTTGGCAGCAGGTTTTTGGATCTAAAAAATAATGAAAACAGAAGCTGTTCCAAAAAGCCATGAAATGGCTGCGGGACAGCCCATTTCATAAAAAAAAACCATTCAGCGAGTCTCGGGGGACGATGGGGGAAACTAAAGAGGGCCAAGTCCCCGTCTTTTGTCCTTACCTAAGACGCAAAAAAATCAATCGAATATCGGTGCTTGATCCCATTCCAACTTAAATTGAGAACCAAACTTTCTGACAGAGTCTATATCATCCGTAAGCGTGAAATCTTGATCAGCCCCAAAAAAGCCCAACTCATAAATACCTTCTGATTGGCTTCTTCTCCAGCTTAATTGATAGAGATGTTTTTCGAATGACATATATAATCCATCTAATTTGAATCCATTCAGTGTGTCCAACGGAAATTCCGTAGTTACTGTAATATAATTACGAATCGTTAGATTCGTCCAACCGAAATTCAAATCATAGATGAATCGGTTGGAATCATAAAATTTAAAGTTGATTTGGCATCCTTCGTACTTTCCAGGGATACGAGATATAAAATGAAATTCGGCTCGTGTCCCCTCATCCGTGCAATCTCTAAGCACAGGCATCTCTATACCTCCTGCCGACTCAATGTGTCGTCCAGTAATCCGCAGCTCTTTCCACTCTTTGAATGGGCTGTGCCTCTTCTTTCAGCACAATCAGGCTCTGCAATTCCCGCTTGTTCTTAAACATAATATAGCCTTGTTCCTCCAATGAAGCTATGCCCTCCATAATTTCGTTCGGTTTACGTCCCGTTAGGTACTTAAGTAACCGTAAGGTCGGGACACGGCTGCGATGCGCCGGATAGTTGATCAAAATTCGGAGCAGTTTTCGTTCCAGATCAGGAAGCATGCGAACCTCTTCCTTTCTGGGGCCTCCAGGACAGGATGTTGTTTTCATTGAATACCCGGGGCTTTCCCGTCTCCAGGCACGTTGCCCGAATCCGCTGATCCTTAATGCTGTGTATCTGTATTTTGCGCTGGGTAATGTTGCCCTTACGGTCTTCGTATATGATTTCTACGATTTGCTCCAGGTATTTCTCAAACATGATGCACTCACCTCTGATAAGAACATTTGTTTGTATTATATGCGAACACTCGTTCTTTTATCAATGTTAATTTTACCCTAATCGGCTTGGCATCCATTACTAACAAACTCGCAATCATTGGAGCATCGATGGAACCGACCGTTAAGGACTCAGCTGTAGCTTCCTAAGTCATAATAAAAACCGGCGCCAACCGGCACCGGCTACTACGACCCATATCTCATTCAACAACCATGAACTTACCACAAATTTGGTGTACCCCAGTCCCCGTATCAATTGGATCAAGATTTATTTCAAAAGTTCTTCCGGCGTCTCTCCGCTATACACAAATACGGGACTTGCAGTATTAACGACAAATACGGCCACCAACGTCAGTGCAGATGCGATGAACGAAAAAAAACGATGACGAATCTTATGGATCCATAACATGAGCTTGTCCTCCTTTCCAGCGTAATAAACTAATAGCCTGGATTAAAAATATGACAGCCAATGTTGGGGACTGAAGGACAAAATTGAACATCACGATGAAGCAGCTAATCAAGCGGAGCTTAGAGTAATGCTTGCTCGGTATCCGGGATTGTCTCTCGATTCGGCTGGGAGCAAACAGCATAACCAGCAACAGACTAAGCGCATTCATAACGAGCACAGCTGCAATCCCCATATCAACGAAAGTCACCAAGGTAAACAGTGCTGTCGTGAACGCAATACAGCCGGCCCCCGTCTTAAGGTGATACCCTCCCGAGAATTGCCTCAGTATTGCGAAGCCCGTCAAGGCTATGACCGCCTCTCTCACGTTACCCGAGAAGATCGAAATCAGCAGCGTGAATACGACAATGAACATCACGTTGAATAGAATGGCGAGCGCGTGCTTCAAAACAGGAACGGAGGACGGATGATCAGGAACCTGACGTTTGATCCTCTCCGCTATCCGCTCTGACAGCCCTTCTATGATCATAAGACTCCCGCTCCTCTGTATTGATGGCATAATACAAGAAGATTCCAAATGTGATTCCAAAGAAGAGAAGATGCAGCCACAGGCGGTTGAGGTAAAACAGAATGGCAATTAATATCAGCACTACGATAATTAAAGCGATCAACAGAATATGTTCAAATTTAATGCGCAGCTTCTCCAGGTCGTACTTAAACCCGATACCGAACCTGTACATCAACCAGGATATCAGCAGTCCCGTCGCTCCTGACAGAACTTGAAGGATGTAACCTTTGGCAGGATCGGTCTGAATGGCATTGATCGATCCGAACACCGTAGTCAAATAGGCGGTTTGAATCAACGCGTAGAACATGTAGCCTATAATGGTGCAAATCGCCGACCAAATGACTGGAATTTTAATGATGGCCGAGAACAAGAACACAAAGATCATTACCGTAATAAGCGGGGCAAGAAAATCGAGCGAGAGTTCATTCCGCATGATGTAACTCTGTAGATTGGCAAGGATCATAACCAGCAGGGCTTGCCATATGTACTCCGTTGTTTTAAATCTAAGCAATGTCATGATCAGTGAATAAATCGCCAGTGTTTCAAAAGTCGAAAACACCATAAACCAAATAGCTTCCATTCAAAGATTTCCTCCCTACACCGTAAAGAAATGGTTTAATGTGTACAACGCCACTTCCCGATTCATCCTGGCTGAGCTGAATGGTTATAACGTCTCTAAGAAACGTATATCTTCAGCCTTCAGATTCTATCGAGTCGTCCCTGAATGATGCATGTTCTTGAGGTCAATTCCGATGGCGCCTGCCATTTCTTATATGTCTGGAGGCTCTGATGAAAAATGCAATAACATCGAACGGCGTCAATAGCTCCGGCTGGTATACAATTACCAAGCACAACGGCCCGGAACTTATAACGCCAAGACGAAGCAAACCACTGCAACGTTCAATCCGCAAAACAAAAAACGAGCATCAATGATCAAGAATCCACGACCTTATGAACATGACTAAGCCAGAATAAACTCGTGTCGCACGATGCGTAACATCCTGACATCATCATCTAAGTCGATTATATAAGGCCATGTAGGCATAACAACAGGTAATTAAATACATATGTGGGGGAATCCATCATGGATCTATGAAGTGTAGAGTTTATAAAAGGAGATAACTAGATATAACTCTATTATATACGAACCTACGTTCCTGTTCAACCATTAAGGAACGACAGAATTTATTTTATTCTGACATAAACCTTACACAATTAGATATTAAGTTAGGGATCAACTAATCTGCATTCCAAGAAGAGGCATCCGCCGGATGCCCCTCCCCTTTTATTCCGTTCTCGTCCCCAACCTTTCAAAGGGATGCGCCTTGTTAGCCGGAATGTTTTTGTGTATGAGTAAAGCAGTCACTTATACAGTCTGGTCCAAGCCAAACCATTGGCAGCCAGCAGCACGACGATATAGGCCGATATACCGTAGGTAACCGTGCTACTAAAATAGTGCAAGCCGCATAACCCGCCGACAACGATAATGAACACCAGCACCCACCAGCCGTCTTTTTGCTGAGCCATATTAAACGCTTGGGAGAACGGCGGATGGCGAAGCATCGTCTTGGCCGACACAGGAATCAACACCAAGCCGGTAAGAAGAATGATGAGAACGTCCGGTAGGATCCGAATACCGAATATGATCAGGAATACGATCGCATTCACAGTGAACAACGGCAGGAACATTTTTATGGCAAAGGCCTTTAAAGCTCCTTGATATAAGGGACTCATGCTTGGCAGCGGGGCCGCCCCAAACAGCCAGAAGGCCTTGGGTTTGCCGGAGAATTTCAACATCATCACGACGGTTACAATCATGATAAGCATGACGTGCAGCACATAGTACGACGATCCCCTGCCGATTTCCGCCAGGGAGGAATTACGGATCGTGGAGAAAAAGAACAAGTAGGGCAGCAGAACGGACAACCCGAGCGTAGGATACACCTTCAGCTTGAATTCTCTCTCGTTCTTCAACATGCTGGCAGATAACCGGAAACATGCCTGTTCCGTGAGGGACCGGCATACGATTTTGGCCAAAAACCTGTCAAACCGACCGCGCTCCCGCCCTTTTCCCGCTTCGCTGTGCGCCAGCTTTTCCAGATACTGCTCGAAGGATGGAATATAACGAAGGTACGCCACCATGAGCAGAACCGGAACGAACACGGCCAGTAAGGATAGGACAATCAGCCACCCGCTCCCCTCGCCGAACATCCATTCAAATGGGGCCGCAAACCATACGGGCGGAAGCAGGACCTGCCACCAGGCCGGCGTAAATACCAAATTGAAATCAATCAAATCAAATGAACGGATCACGAACTGATAGCCGATGGCCAGCGTAGCGGAAAGCCCAATCTGTACATAATTGATCAGATCCTTCAGTTTCTCTCCGTCCCAATATTTCAGCAGCACCAGATAAATCATGGAGGTGCTCACCAGTATGAGCATATTCATGAGAATAAGCTCAAGGATGCAGATCAGGAAGAACAGCACGCCATGCTTAAACAGCCCCACGGCAAGTGAAGCGGCCGATAGCGCTCCGGTCAGCAGCAGCAAATAAATACCGGCATGAATCGATCTGGCCACGCCGACCGTGCGGCCGTCGATCGGTTTCGTCATCAGAATGCTGCGGTCGCGCACATCCAAAAGCACGGATGAGAAATCCGAAATCATGGAGGTCATGATCAGGAACATGAGGATGGCGGACAAGATGCTCATCGGCATCAGATATTCCGGATCGCTCCAGAACACAAACGGCGTCAGGACAAGCCCGATTAAGCCATACAACCAGAGGGAACTGACAAACAGGTTTTTGTCCTGCTCTTCAGCCTTCCGGCTGTTTGAAGATAATATGACGGGTGCCCGCCTCGAGTCCATCAGCAGCTTGACATGCAGGATCCGCCGCAGCGTTTCATAGTCGACGCCCAGTCTCGAGATAACCCCTTGAAACCGATCCAGCAGCTTCAGCATTCGAAATGAAACTTCCGGGCCCGCCATATCAGCTTCCCTCCCGAACGATCGATACGAACCGCTCTGCGATGCTGGCATGGTCATTGAAGCCCGTCAGCTGATTGAACACCTCTTCCAGCGACCCTTCATGGGAATGCTGCTGCAGCTCTTTAAACGTTCCGTCCGCCACCACCCGGCTGTCTGCGAGCAGAACGATCCGGCTGCTGATTTTCTCGACGACGTCCATGATATGCGAGGAATAAAAAATCGTCTTGCCCTGTGCCGACAACTGCGCCAGTACCTCCTTGACCACCATCACGCTGTTTGCATCCAGCCCGCTTAAGGGCTCATCAAGGAACAAGAGATCCGGGTCATGCAGGAGACTCGAGATCAGCAGCACCTTTTGCCGCATTCCTTTTGAAAACGTGGCGATCCGAGCATGGTAAGCCTTTTGCATGTCAAAGCAGTCCATCAAATGTTTTGCCTTATAATCCGCAGCATCGTATGTAAGTCCGTACAATTCGCCGATAAAAGTCAGATATTCCGCGGCCGTTAACTGATCGTATAATTCCGCCACCTCGGGCACATACCCGATTCTCCGTTTATAATCGATATTCCCGTCGGAAATATCCTGGCCGAATATGCGGACCGTTCCCGTATACCCTTCAACCAGCCCAAGCATAATTTTAACCGTCGTGCTCTTTCCCGCCCCGTTCGGACCGATATATCCTATCATCTCGCCGCGGTTGACCTTCAGATCGATCCCGTTCAATACATAACGGTTATCATATTTCATGCGCAGGTCTTCAATCGATAACACTTCATTTTCGGACATGATTGATTCTCCCATTCCCTCTTTTGTCATCTCATACCTACCTTATTATGGAAGTGCGGGAAAATCAACCGTTGGCGGTATACTCGCTCTGCAAAAGCCCCATGTGCACAATGTCATGCCAGGCACCGTTCCGGTACAAGCTCTGTCTGGAGCTGCCTTCGTGGACGAAGCCGATTTTTTCGTACATCTTGATCGCTTTATGGTTAAAGGAGAACACCCGCAGGCTTACCCGGTGCAGATTCAGCTCCAAAAAGGCATAATCCAGCAGCAGCTTCATCGCTTCCGAGCCGTATCCCCTGCCCCAATAATTCTTATCGCCGATGTCGATGATGCACTCCGCATTGCGATTCTTGAAATCGATGCCGACCAACGACATGATGCCGATACGTTGGCCTGTTTCCTTCGCCTGGATCAGATAGCTCTTCGAGGACGGAGTGCCGAGGATCACATGCTGAACGAAGTCCCTGGTCTCGTCCATTTGGTAAGTATCCAAGCTAGGACTGGTGGATTGCATCACTTCTAGGTCATTGCGCCAGGTATGATACAGCTCCGCGTCATCCATGGTCATTTTTCGACAAGACAATCTAGCGGAATCAAACAGCATTGCTATAAGCCCCTTTCTGTCATCATGATTCTATGGTTATCGGATTTAGCATTTCGCCGAGAGAGAAGAGGAAAGATTCCAGCTGCTCCGGCACGCAAGTCACCCCAGTCCCAAGCTGGAAGGTATCCAGCATGAGTCCGTTGAGAAACGAGATCATGTACCGTGCGATGGCTTCCGGTTCCAGACGCGGCCGAATCTCCCCCTGCTCCTGCCCCTTCCGGATGACCCCGCATAGAGCCTCTACCGTAATCTGATAGCGTTCGGTAATATAGGGATCTTCTTGCTTCGCATGATCATAAGAGGAAGACAGGAAGTATTCCGCCCTGGCGAGTACAAGCGAGTGATGGATCAGCGAGATGTCCTCCTGCTGTTTCTTGATCCAGTCCAACAATTGCTTCCATATCGAATATGGCGAATCCGGTTCAAAAAAACGGATCGCCTCCTGATCGTCATAACGCAGAACCTCCAGAAAAACATGCTGCACATTGCCAAAATACGCGTACACGGCGCCGCGGGACATGCCGGCTTCCTCCATGATGTCCTGCATCACGGTGCGGGTATAGCCCTTCCTAATAAAGACGCGCCTGGCTGCTCTCAAGATTTCAAGCTTTTTCTGCTGCTTGTATTCGTCGCTGACCCTTGGACACATAATCCTCCCCACCTTCGACCTTAAACTGACACTGGTATCGTTTTTTATGTCATATTATAAACGACACTCATGTCGTTTTCAAATACCATCAGTAATTTACGCTACCCCTTACAGCAAAGTCCCTTAAAAGCACAAATTGAGCGCAGCCATGACACTATCGTTTTTTAGATGGAATGTCCCATAATGCCCCTGTCGCTTGATCTTTGAAAACAACTTGTTCTATTTCCGGCAGCTGCACATTTCCGTCAACATTCGCGAATCCCCGCATATATATGGGGGAGAACGAAAAGAGGTGATCGGACATCATTAAGGGCATCGGCCGCATACTGGTCTTCGCCTTACTGCTCGTATTCTTTCTCCCCTCCGTTACCCAAGGTGCGGCAGCAGGACAGAAGCTGGACAGTAAGTACACCAAGTACGCACAGTTTATCGTCATTGACAAATCCACCAACAAGCTGACGTATTACGAAAAGGGCAAGGTCATAAAAACATTCCCCGTGGCCACCGGCAAAAAACCCTCCTATACGCCGGAAGGACTGTTCAAAATCCACGAGAAAGTGAAGAACAGACCGTACTACAAGGAAGGCATCAAGGGAGGAGACCCCCGCAACCCGCTTGGGGACCGCTGGCTCGGCATTAATGTGAAAGTGAACGGCCGAACCAGTTACGCTTATGCCATCCACGGCAACAACAACGCGAATTCGATCGGAAAGTACGTATCCGCGGGTTGTATCCGGATGCACAACAAGGACGTGCGATGGCTCTACGACAAGGTGAAAATGAACACCCCCGTCCTCATCCAAAAATAAGGCGCGACCATGAAAAAGCCAAACACTGCACAAGTGTTTGGCTTTTTAGGTTTAACGTTTTACGAGCCGTACTCGGCTCCGAATTCAATAATGTTGCGGTCCGGATCGAGCACGAATATCTGGGCGAAGCCTGCAACGCTGTCGGGTTTGGCTACATACTCGACGTTCATCCGGTCCAGCCATTCCTTGGTTTCGCGGTAGCTCTTCACCCATACCGAGAAATGTCCGTCCGTTGTATCGATGCCCCGCTCCCGCAGCGTATCGCTGACGGGATGCTCCAACAGATGGAGCTGCTGGTCCCCGACGGCATACCATACCCCTTTCGAATCAAACGGCGGGCGCGGCAGCTCCCGAAACTTGAGAACGTCCGAGTAAAAAAACTTCGCCTTCTCCAAGTCGCGCACCGCCAAGCTCACATGGTGCAGTCCTTCAAATTGAATCATGAATCCCACCCCCAGGTATGTAACTTTATTGTAAAGGATACCTTATCATTATATAACATGAATTAACCAGCCAAGGGGGGGAGTTCACCATGGATATCCATTCGAATGAATACAAAATCGCTGCGCTCAACGGAAATGAAGGCACTTTGAAGGCAATTGAAGACGCCGAAACCAAAATTGCCGAGCTGACGGGCAAAGAGATTACGCTGATTGCCTACGAGAAAGAACAAACACAAGGGGAGAAGCCATAACCCAAGCCCCTTAGAAAAAAGGCTGCCCTCCAAGCGTCTACAGTGACCTTGGAAGAGCAGCTTTTTCATTAGATGAAGCAGGCCGCCGTCACGGCCGCCTGATAGGTTACATTAACCTCCAGCGGTCTGTCGGTTAGACCATTCTGATCGAAGAGCATCCGGTCGGCTTCCAACTCCTCGATTTCGTCGACTACGCCTTCCACATAATCCGCAAGGCGGTCCCGCGTAGAGGAGATTCGCGCGAGCAGCCCGCCGTAGCGGAGATCCAGCACCTCCCAGCCAAATGGCTTATACGTGCTCATCCACAGTCCCCTGTGCGATAAACGCAATGCCTCGATGCGCCGCTTCAGGTCGTTTAACGGGGAATCCGCCGCGGAAGCAAGCTCAGCAAGCCGGTCTTTGTTGCCTGTGTCGTAGAGCCTTTTCAACGTAACGCCCAGGGTGCTCTTGATAACGAGGACCGAGGCCAATTTTTCATAAAAATCAAACAGGCGGTTAAACGGTGCCGGGTACTGTTCCTTGCATTCCCGCCATCTCTGCTCCAGACCGGCGTAATGTCCAGGCAGAACGGAATCCGCTTCCCCCTCCACATGCTTGTCCAGCAGCCCCAGCAAAGGATCCTGCCACAACAAATACTTCGAGGGATTGGCCATCCAGTGATTTCCCTCCGACACGCCGGGAACCTCATCCATATATTTCAGCGCGTTCAGCGGTCCGAACAAATCGATGCCCGTGCAGGCCGCAAGCCTTCTTGCCAGAAGCTCGTCGCTGATATCGTCTCCGTACCCATGCTCGGCAAACAGCTGGAGGCCCGCCAGGATGACCAGGTGGTTGGTTTCGTTTCCGTTATCCCCCCAGGCAGTTGCGATGACTTCGCGGATCCCTTTCGTTTTGGCGGCGCGCAGGGCAGGATGGCTGGTCATCCAGGTCTTGCCGTTGTTCGGGCTGATGCTGTTCCACATATGAATGCCGCCGGCAAAAATCGGCTTGGAGCCCAGCTTCATATGCTTCTCATACAGCCGCTCATACCCCTGTTCATCCCTACGTCCGTAATCCCAATACACGAATTGGACGCCTTGGGGAATGCGGCTCATATTATCGTCGGAAAAATCCGCATCCAGATTGTACAGCGAACCTTGATAATCGTTGGCCAGCAAATTAAAATACATGTCGCTCCAGATCATCGGCCGGAGTCCGAGACGCTCGGTAATGGCAAGCACCCGGCTGACATGGTCATTCATAATCTGAAACCGGTCCTGGACGCCGTTCAATTTTAAATACTTGCCAAGGCCGACCTGAAACGCCTCGTCCATCCCGATGTGAATCCGCTTGGAACGGAACATCCCGGATGCGGCGGTGATCATCTGTTCGATGAAAGCATACGTCTTCGGCTCGCCTGCAAGCAAAATATCCGCATGATCCTTCAAATCCGCGGCATAGCCCCATTTCAGCGCTTGCTGCAGATGCCCCAAAGTCTGGATGCAGGGGATCATCTCGATGCCGAACAGGTCCGCGTAATCGTCGCATTCCTTCATTTCCGAAGCCGTGTACCGGCCGCGCATATAACCGAAATACGGCTGCTCTTTCACCTCGTACGTATCCTCGGTATACATCATCAGCCCGTTCAGCCCCATCAAAGCCATATAGCGGATAAACTGCTTGATCACCGGAACCTTAAGCACGCCATTGCGCGAAACGTCAAGCATCGTGCCGTTGAAGTCAAACCTGGGCTCCTCGGTTAGCTCGAACCGGTCACGCTCCCTCGCCTGCTCCAGAAACACCCCTAAAGCACGAAAAAAATGAATCTTCTCCTGGTATCGGATCGTCCCCTGCCCATCCTTTAATGACGCCTGGATCGGTCCTGGAGCCTGAATGACCCGAATCTTTAGGCCCTCTCCCTCCGTAATGCGGATATCCAATATGTCCGAGAGCTCGCCAACCCCTTCAAGCAGCTTCTCCGGCAGGTTATCAAAATAGATCTTCATGTCCATACCTCCATTCCGTTTTCGTTTTTGAGATGCTGCCTATCACCTTGCAAGACAGCAAAGCCCGATCCCTGTCATTTCGGAATCGGGCTTTTGCTAGCCGGGATGGATCACCATGCCCGGCGTATATTTGATCGAAACTTACTCGGCTGAAACTTTTACGCCCAGCGTCAAGATCTCATAAGGTTTCACCGGCAGCGTAAAGCTTCCGTGATTGTCAAAGCTTTGAACCGCTCCCTCTTCCTCCAGAATATTGCTCTTATACACGCCCTGGGACGGAAGGGAAGATGTCAGCGCAAGCTCAGCATCTGTGCCTGCCATATTGAACCAGCGCAGCATCAAGTCCCCTGTGTTCGGATTCACTTTCAGGGAAGAGAATGCAAGCTCTTCGCGGCTCCATGCCAGCGGCGCAGAGGTGGAAGCCACCTGCCCGTTATGAACGCCGGTCTGGGCAGCCGTCCATGGAATCTGGAACTGGTAAGCCTCGGCATAAGCGCCTGAAGCGATGCCGTCGCCCTGATGCGGAATGACCTCCATACGTACCGTATGAACGCCGATGCACTGGGCTTCAGGCGTCGGGAAGTAACCCCAATCGCCGAGCTCGCCTACGGAGCGAAGCAGCGTAACGGCAATCGTATTCCGACCGTCCCGCAGGACTTCGTACTCGTTTAAGCCCTGGTTGGCCACCGTCAGTCCTGCCGCAGCCGCCGTAACGTCCACGAAGGCCTGTTGATGAGCCGTGTAGCTCGGGTTCTCCCATTCGGCAGCCGGGTTATTATCCCGTTTCGCCACTTCGAACATGGAATCCACGTTATGGGAAGATGCCTCCAAATCGGTCGGGAACAAAGCACGCACCCGATGATCCTTCGCCTGATTATCCAACGTGGCTTCGATCTCCACGCCTTTGCCGCTGCGGTTCAAGCTGACCACGGTACGTATGCGCATCGGCACCATCTCGCTTGATCTTTGCGCTTTGCGGTTCGGATAATACACAAGCTCATGCTGCTCTTCATCCAGCTTGCTGTCCGCCATAGCCGGTATGGACCAGTTATGAACGATTTCAACGGATGCCCGGTAAGGCGTGTCTTCCAGAACCGTAATTTCGGCGGTCAGTCCTTTGGTTGTCAATGGAACTTCGCCGTCCGGCTGTTTGTACATATATTCGTTACCGATGTCTCCGGTATTTTCATAAACGCCCAGATCGCGGTATACTTGTCCGTTCTTTTTATCCGTCAGGGAGAAGGAACCGTCCGCTTGGATTTCGACCTTGATCAGGTCGTTTTCCAACACGTTCGACTGGCTGATCAGGGATCCCGTCTCGGCAGGCTTCACTTCGCTCTTCACCCAAGCATAGGCAGTCAAGCCCATGGCAGGAATGTCGCTTGCCTCGAAAGTCAGCCTCACGCGGCGGCACATGTACGGCTGGCGGAAACGGTCGTCCGGCAGATCGTACCCGAACTGAAGTCCGAGGTCCTCTACGGTGCAAGGCACGGCCTGACCTTCAGCGTTAACCAGCACGCGGCCGGACAAGTCGACTTCCTTCATCCGGCGGCTGGTTTCCTCAAGCGAATAGCCTTCCCGGAAATAGAGGCGTTTCGCGTCCAGCTCGATGCTGACCGTACCGCTGCGTTCCCATCCTGTCGTATTGAATACGACCAGCGGCAGCGGGTCGGTGCCCCATTGCTCGAATCCGGTCGTGTCCACCGCATCCGCGATGACGCGCACGCTGTCGTCCACGATATTTTCCGCCACGTGGGCGCTTTTCTCGAAGCGGGTGACCATCTCGCGGTGAACTTCGTCCACGCTGCAGCCGCAGATGCTGTCATGCGGATGATTCTGCATCAGCGTCTTCCACGCATAGGTGAACAGATGATGCGGATACTCCTTGCCAAGCAGGCTGGCGTAGGATGCCAGCGGCTCGGCCACTTTTTCCAGCAGAGTCTGGCCGCGCTGGTTCATCTGCTTCAGGTATACGCGCGCAGAAGCGGTGTTCACGAGCGTTCCCCATCCATCGGTGCGCTGGCTGCGGAGCTCTCCTTTGACGGAGGAAAGATCCTGCGGCAGCTTCTCGCGGACCGCTTTCAAGTAATCGTCGAAATTGGAGTGGATAAACTCCGTATCCGGATACAGCTTCGTCGCTGTACGAATGCCTTCCGGAAGATCAGTCTGAATCGGCTGATGGTCGCAACCGTTCATGTACAGCAGCTCAGGCGTGGAAGCGTACTTCTCGGCATCCGCAAGCTTGCGGTCCCAGAACGCCTTCGCCTCGGCTTCATCCACGGGAACTTCGTTGCCGTTGCTGTACCAGTTGGCAAACAGGATGCCCAGCACCTTGGAGCCGTCCGGACCTTCCCACATCAGCTCGGAGAACGAAGATTCATAGCCGCTGTCGGAGACGGTATTGTTAAAGCCCGTCGGCTTCACGCCCCGCCCGAAGAAGGCGTTATCGATGCCGGACTGGAGCATCAGCTGCGGGATTTGGCCCGTAAGTCCAAACGTATCCGGGAAATACCCGATTTTGGCAACCGTGCCGTACCGCTTCGCATCCTGGTGCCCGATCTGCATATTTCTCACGTTGGCTTCGCTGCTCGTCAGGTAAGCATCCTGCAGGATGTACCAAGGACCGATGATGATGCGGCCGTCCGTGATCAGCTTCTCCAGCTGTTCTTTTTTCTCAGGTCTTACCTGTAAATAATCTTCGATAATAATCGTCTGGCCATCAAGGAAAAAGCTGCGGTATTCCGAGTCCTTTTCCATCGTCTCAAGCAAGCTGTCCATCAGCTCGATTAACCGCACATGGTGCTTTTCGTACGGCAAATACCACTCGCGGTCCCAGTGAGTATGAGAAATGATATGTGCCTTTCTGGATTGGTCCATCTCTACTTAGTCCCCCTTATGTTAGCCTTTCGATACGGTGATTTCGACTTCATCCGGACGGTACACCGATAACAGGTCGCCGCTCGCATCCACTGCGAACAAGACCGAGCGATCCGCCTCAAGCACGAATGAATAGGTAAGGCCGGTTGAAGGATCCTTCACCTCGACGTTCGCATCCCACGATTGCTCTGAGCCGAAGACGAAGAGCGCTCCTTCTTCAAACGTTACTTTGCGTCCGTATACGCCCGAATGTTCTCCGCCTTGATTCCAGATCAGCCCCGTGTCGGCTGCGGAAAGCTCCAATGCATGCCGGTACAAAGCCGAAATGGCGTCGATCCGGTCGTTCAGTTCTACCGGAAGCGGGCTCCAGAGCAGACGTCCTGCCCCAAGCTTCACGTCCACGATCGAGTCGCCGGCTGCGTCTGCCGGTTTAGCCACGCTGCCTGCCGGAATTTCCTTGCTCAGCTCGGCAATCTTGCGGTGCCCATATGAAACGGGCCATGCACGATCCCCTAGGCGCAAGCTTTCTTCCCGGCGCACATTTGCCAGCTTGCGCTCGCCCAGCTCTGCGGTCATGCGATCAACCGGATGCCAGTAAGCATCCAGACCGATCGGACCGGTCAGGAGCAGCGTGGCTCCCGTTTCCTCCACGATCGTTATCAATTCGGCAAACGCCTGGTCATCCACATTGTGGGCGCTCGGCAGAATGATGAATTTCGCCGGATTGCTGCGCAGCGAGCTTAAATCATACTCCCCAACGGCACGGAACGGCACGTTCAGCTCGTAAGCAAGCGCGCGCGTCGCCTTCGTCGTCGCTTCAAACGCAAGCTTCCGGTTGGAGAAATCGTTGGAATAAGGGAAGATGACCGCGGTCTCTTCAAGCTTCCGGCCTGCAAACAAATCCCGGATGCCTTCCATGAAGGCGCCGAAATCATAGGATACGTCCGCTTCCGGTTTCTCCGTGCCATCGGCGCGGACAGCTCCGATATGCGATTCATTGGCATTATCCATGTAGAAGTTCGTGTTCCAGATCCAATGAATGGCTCCTGCGCCACCGGTAGAGAAAGCGTAAGCATACTTGCGCTCCAGCAGGTTCCGAAGCTCGGCTTCGCTCCGCTTCGCCCGGCCGTCCGGTGTTTCCACGTACATAATGCCCGTTTCCTGAATCAGGTTCGGTTTATCCGGGGTTTTGGCAAAGATGCCGTCCCAGATCAAATAGTCGTTGAACCACCAGGAGTGAACCGTCGTATAGTCCACCGCTTCGGCATAGAAGAACGGGGATGGACGCTGTGCGCCAAGCGCCTCGTCTTGTCCGACGGTCACCATATGATCCGGGCACACCGCTTTGATATCTTCATATAATTCCTTGGCCCAGCGGTTATGCATATCCATGGAGAACAATACATAATCGAGCCATTGCCCGCCCTTTTTCCCCTGGTGCATGTCTTGAACGTCAAAATTTATGGCTTGAGGCTCCGGAGGTACCACGGAGTCAAAACCCGGCAGCTGATCGGCCGTCATGTTCCAGCGTTCCTGTAAACGCTCAATCGAGCCGTGACGCTTTTTCAGCCAATCGACATAAGCCTGCCGCTCGAACGGATCCTTCGCCGAACGCGGACCGTCCGAGAAAATTTGCGGCGGATCGAACATAGAAGGCTCGTTGATCAGGTCCCAGTCCACATTCTTTGTGTCTTTGTGCCTTGTCACGATGGAACGTATGAAACGCTTCTGCGCTTCCACGCTTCGCGGATCGAGGTAAGGATTCTGGCCTTCCCATGTCTCCGGCGTGAAGGAGAAGAAGGTAAACGTTACCTGCAGATCATGCTTCTTCGCCGTTAACAGGAAGGCGTCAATCGAACGCATAACCTCCTCGGATGCATGCCCGTCCACCTGCATAATATTGCGATAAGCGGTCCAAATGCCGGTACGGATCCAGTTGATGCCGGCACCCCGCATTTGCGCCATATCACGATCCCATACATCCGTATTCGGAAGGAACAGGAATTTACGCGCGACATCGGACGTCATGTACGTCATGCCGACAACCGGCAGCGGACGGCCGTCCTTGATGAAGTAATCCCGGTTGCAGGTTACGGGCGAGCCTGCTTGCAGCAGCTGCGGATCAGCTCCCCAGAAGCCTTGTCTCAGCCTGCGGATTTCTCCGTCCGGCCCTTCGGCTTCGCACACCACGCGATAAGCTCCCGGCTTGATATCGAGCGCAACCGGGATGCGCTGTACATGAAATTGCCCGGTCACGTCGACGGTAACGGTATGATTCCATTCGGAAGATTCATCCCCGTCTCGCTTGACAGAGATGCGGAACGTCCAGTGCTGCGGCTCATGAACCGGCAGGCTCCGGCCAAGCCTTTGGGCCTGCAGGGTCAGAATCGCGCGCTCGCCGGACTCGTAGGTCGCATAATTCGGCTTGATCCACAGCTCGGTAATCCCCTTCGCGCAGAATGCCGCCCAGCGGCGCACCTCTGCTCCTCCATCCTGTTCCCAGAAGGAAGCGGTGAGTGGCTGATTCACAAACAGCCAGCGTCCGCCCAAGAAAGGTCCGCCGACATTTTCCCATAAAACAACCGGAGCGGCGACCTCTCTCCCGTTCGCCGTGCTTCCCTTAAGGAGCGGGTAAATCCGGGTATCCATCGGCCCGGCCGATCCCATTTGATGAGGCAGATCACTGCTCTTGGTGACATGCGGAACCAAATTCCACGTATCGCTGACGGTTAACCGTTCCCGGCTGCCCTCCATCAGCGGTATAACGTCGCTTGCAATCAAATGATCGACACGCCCGCTGTCCACAGGCAGCACCTCATGAATATGAAGCTGCTGGTGATACGCCGTCTGTTCGTGCTCCACCACCCAAGCGCCGTCCTCTTTGCGGACAGGACGCTTGAAGGGTGCGCCGCCAACGCTGACCAAGCCGCCGCCGTTTCTCAGAAAGTCCAGAATCGCTCTCCAGGCGGATTTCGGAAAATAAGGCGCGTGCAAATTGACAAAGCTTGCACCTTGTCCGCCTGACGATGCCAGCGCTTCAGCGAGGTCCTCGGCGCCGCACACCGCATCGAATGCATTCAGAGCCGCGGCGCTAGCCGGCAAACCGGCAGCTTCTGCTGCCGGAAAGGACGGATCGTAGAATACAATCAAGCGCCCGCTCATAGAATCCCTGCTTTCATCGCCTGATACACCAATTGCGAGAACAGGCTGTTGGACCAGGCAAACCACGATCTGGTGAAGACTTTCGGATCGTCGGCATGGAACCCTTCATGCATGAAGCCGGTATCGGCATCGGTCGCTTCCAGCAGCGCAATCATCTCCAGCTTCTCTTCTGCCGTCTGCGCCGTAATCCCCTGCATCGACAAGGCCATATGCCAGATATAATCCGGCGGCGTGTGCGGACTGCCGATGCCTTTGGCAACGGTCCCCTCGTAGTAGAAAGGATTTTCTTTGCTGAGCGCGAACCGTCTGGTGTTCTGGTAGATAGGATCATCTGCAGAGCAATATCCCAGATAAGGAATGGACATCAATCCTGGAGTGCCCGCATCATCCATCAGGCAGTAATTTCCGTAACCGTCCGTTTCATAGGCGTAGATCGGACCGAACTCCGGATGACGATAGATGCCGTACAGCTGAATTCCGTGATCCACGTCGGCTTCAAGTCGTTTCAAATCATCCAGCAGTTTCATGTCACGGAACACCCATTCCGCGAATTCCTGCATTTGACGAAGGGCTACAACGGCAAACATGTTCCCCGGAATGTTGTAGTGGAAATCACAGGCATCGTCGCTTGAACGGAAGCCCGACCAGATCATGCCCGTATAATTCACAGGCATGCCGAGACCGTTGTTGCGCAAGGAGTCGGTTGGAATTCCGTTATCCCGCGTGAAACGGTAAGGCGATTTCTCGAAATGGTGCTGTTCGGTTTTAAACAGCTCGATGATTTTGATCATAGCCGACTTAAAGTTGGCGTCGAACACATCCGTCAGGCCGGTTTCCTTCCAGTACAGGTAGGCCAGGCGAACGGAGAAGCACAGCGAATCGATTTCGAATTTGCGCTCCCATACCCATGGCGACATGTCCGTTTCGTCGGTCGTGTTCCAGTGCCAGTCGTTGGCCGATTCATTAAAGGCATTGGCATAAGGATCGATATGAATATATTGAAAATGGCGTTTGATCAATCCGCTTAAAATCCGCTGAAGCTGCGGATCGTTCTTGGCAAACGGAATGTAATGGATCACTTGCTCTACCGAATCGCGCAGCCACATGGCCGGAATATCGCCGGTGATCACAAACGTCGTGCCATCCTCCATCAATTTGGTGGTCGTTTCCAGCGTGTTCGGGAACGTGTTCTTGAACAGCTGAAGCAGCTTGGGACGGTGCGCCAGCTTTTCTTCGGCCTCTTGCAAAACCGCCTGAATGGATTGCGGCAGCTCTAGCTCCGGCATTGGTATTTTGGGGAGTCTGAATTGTTCCATGATTTGTTCTGGCTCCTTTGACTAAGTATGTTGTGTGGTCAATTTGATGGTTTTGATCTCGTACGGCAGGAATTGAAGGGTTAACCTTCCTTCCGCGATATCCAGTTGTTCGAGTTCTTCTTCCAAGGCGTTGGATCGATGGACCCTTTCGCAAGGATAAGGCCAGCTCACTGTTGCCGCATCCCGGCCGCCCGCGGACTCATACATCCGAAGGACGTACCCCGTGCCGTCTTCTGCCGGCTTAACGGTATCCAGGATAACGTGATCGCTCTCGAAAGGAATAAACGAATGCACGGCAGGCTGCGAACCCTTCTTCGAACTTGTTCTCACCCATGGCAGATCATGATTAAGCTCGGCTGCTTTGCGGACGATTCCGGCGCTTCTCCAGTCTCCGTTATGCGGATAGAGGGAATACGTGAACTCATGCTCTCCCAAATCCGCCGTGACATCAGGCCATTTCGGCGCGCGCAGCAGCGACAGCCGGATCGTGCTGTCCTGAACATCATATCCGTATTTGCAGTCGTTGATCAGGCTGACGCCGTATCCATGCTCCGACACATCCGCGAAGCGGTGTCCGCAGACTTCATATTGCGCCTGCTCCCAGCTCGTATTGCGATGAGTCGGTCTCTCAATGGTTCCGAACGGAATCTCGTAGGTGGCCTTCTCGGCAACGACGCCGATCGGGAAACCGACTTTCAGCAATTTATGCGATTCGTTCCAGCTGACAAACGTCTTGAAGTCGATCCGTCGGTCATGATGATAAAAAATCATATCCTGCGTGATCTCCGACTGATGAATGCGCCAGCGGAAACGCAGCACATCCTGGACTTCGCCCGCAGACACCAGCTTCTTCTCGATCAGCTCCGCCTCTCCGGCTAATTGCTCCTCGTAACGGGTATCGATATCCCATGCGTCCCACAGCGTCGGACGGTCATGGAAGAAGTGGAAGCGGTTCGCGGCTTCGCCCGGCTTGACCACTTCCCGATGAGCCTCTTTATCCCACAGGCTCGTGATTTCGCCGCGCTCATTGAAGCTGACCTTATAAAAATCCGTTTCCCAGGAATCTGCGAACACTGTAGTAGAATTCTCCGCCACCGCTTTGTTTCCTGCCGGCTGCTTTAACCAAATGGTCTTGTATCCCAAAGCCGGGATGCCTTGAACATAAACATTCAAGCGGTGAGAGACTTTACCGTTCTCTTCGGTTTGGGCATCGTACTGCAGCAGCGCTCCATCTGAATCATACGGAGCGAGTCCCTGCTCTCCTTCAATCGAAATGACGGCATCTCTGCTCCATCCAAGTCCGTTGAAGATGACATACGGAATGCCTTCCCCTTCTGTATCGACCTGGTCCGCCAATACCTGAAGTCCAACATGGAGGCTGTGGTTTCCTTTTTGGAACACCTCTGCGTATTCCTTCTCAGAGGTGACGTAAGACTCCGTAATGGCAGAGCCCGGAATAATATCATGAAATTGATTCAGCAAAATCAACTTCCAGCCGTCATGCAGCTCGCTGACGATGCCCTGCTTCTTCTCGTTGTCCATCGACGGGAAAGCCACCGAGTTCCATAGCTCCGCCTCGCGGAACAGGATTTCCGCTTTCCGGTTATGGCGCTTGTTTCGTGCATGCGTCGTATAGGTACCGCGATGAAGCTCAAGGTATAAGTCCCCGCGCCATTTCGGCAGCTTCGGCTGTGTTTCCTCGATCCCGCCGAAAAACTCGGCAGCCGTGCTGTACTTGCTGGCCGGTTGACCCACCATAAGCTCGGCCCGGTCGATATATTCCAACATTTCGCGGGTTACGCCGCCTCCGCCGTCACCATGTCCATAAAGCAGCATCTGCTCCGGATGAACGGCTCTTTGGCGGTAGGACTGCCAATGCTCGTGAACATCTTTTGGCAGCGTGTTTTCGTTCACGCCGTGATTGAGATAGGATAACATCGGTGTTCCATCGATCCCAACCCAATGGAACAGGTCGTAAGGAAACACATTCGTATCGTTCCAGCCAAGCTTGGTTGTCATGAAATAACGAATGCCCCCATGCTTCAAGATCTGAGGCAGGGATGCACAGTATCCGAACGTATCCGGCAGCCATTCAATATGAGATGTCAAGCCAAACTCTTCTTGATAGAAGCGTTGCCCATACAGCATTTGACGCATGAGGGACTCCCCGCTCGGAATGTTCAGGTCCGGTTCGACCCACATCCCGCCGACAAGCTCCCAGCGCCCTTCCTTGATTCTGGCCTTCACTCTCTCGTACAGCTCGGGATCGTGATCCTTCAGAAATTGGTACAGCAAAGGCTGGCTCTGCGCGTACTTGAATTCGGGATATTCGTTCATCAGCGCATCCATGCTGGAGAAGGTCCGGCTGGTTTTCCGCACGGTTTCCCGGACGGGCCACAGCCAGGCGATGTCGATATGCGACTGACCCACCATATGCTCGGTGCCTTCGGCATGGCCGCCAATGGCAGTAACCGCCTGTTTCAGATCTTGCTCAATCCCGGTTACCTGAGCGCCATCCCGGATGGCGGCGTCATCCAGGCTGACAAAGCGGTCCATCGCCTGATACAGCGCCTCCAATAAGCGGATGCGCCGCATATCGCTATCCGGCAGCAGGACAAGCGAATCCCGAATCACGGTTGCGGTGTACATCAGGCTCTGAACCGGTACGTTCACGTTAACAAGCAAGCTTTGCACCCTAGTAATCGGAGGCTGTATGACAGCCTGCTGATTCAGCGGATCCACCGGCTCCGGAATCGGATCGTACAACTCGATCTCAAGCTCCATATTCATGCCGGTGCGTTTTGGATCGAGCTTGACGAAGGTATGATTTCGGTCCAAGCCCTGATAAGATACTCCGTTTATGCGCAGTAAGCCCTCGCCCCCCGAGTAGAACACAAGTCCCATCGCACCGTCCACCCAGTCCGTGGGCAATTCAAGGTTCCTCCGAAAAAAGTAGGTTGTCCCTTGCGTACTCGGGAACCTGTTGAAATCTTGTCCTTCAGCATAAGGGGCCGTATCTTCGTACACGCCCGGAACCATGTAAGTGGTCCGGGTAATGTTCCAATCTCGAAGTTCCGTCGACTCGAGCCACTGCCGCTCCGACAGTTCGCGTATAAAGCGTCGAATCCGTTCCATTCATTTAACCCTCCTGTACGGTCAGATCTGTACTCAGCGTATCGTTCACATGCCTGCCTAGCATAACACGGAACAGCCCGGGTTCAACCACCTGCCGGAAATCTTGACCGATATATTGAAGCTGTTCCGGACCGATAGTGAATTCCACCTTGCGCCGCTCTCCGGGCTGCAGGAAAATTTTCTGGAAGCCCTTCAGCTCACGCGCCGGTCTCGTAAATTTGCTGGCAGCATCGCTTACGTATAATTGTACAACTTCGGAGCCTTCGCGGTCACCGCTATTTGCAACGTTCACAGAAACAACGGCCGTACCGTCTGTTCCGATCACTTCAGGAGTAATCTGAATATCCGAATAACTGAAATCGGTATAGCTAAGCCCGTATCCGAACGGATAACGCGGCTGAGAATCCTCTTCGAGGTAACGCTTGCCACGCGACCGCTTGCCGTTATAATAAACCGGAAGCTGTCCGACATGCTTCGGTATCGACATCGTCAGTTTGCCGGACGGATTCACATCGCCGAACAAAATGTCCGCTACCGCATGGCCGCCCTCCTGACCCGGATACCACGCTTCAAGGATGGCATCGGCATGCTCGTCGATCCACGGCTCCGCAATTGGCCGGCCGTTGATATACACAACGATCATCCGCTTGCCAAGCTTATGAATCTCTTGGGCCAATTCCAATTGAACGCCAGATAACTGGAGCGTCATCCGGTCGATGCCTTCGCCGCAATCCATGTCACTTAAAGCGTCATCCGTAACCTTTGATGCCCCTGTGCGCAAATCGATCGTGCCTTCGCCAAAGTCGCGTGCGCTGGAACCGCCCAGTACCATGACCACGGTATCGGCCTGATCCGCACAAGCTAATGCCAATTCAAAGCCCTCCCTGGAATCGTCCTTAATGCGGCAGCCCGGAGCATATAATACACGCTTCGCTTCATCCCCCAGTTTCGCACGAATTCCGTCCAGTACGGTGGTCACGCTTGCCGGTGGCTGAGGAGAAGTATAGTCCCCAAGCTGATTGTATCCTTGATCGGCATTAGGTCCAATGACGGCAATCACGCCGCCTTCCTTGGATAACGGCAGGGCCTTTGCTTCGTTCTTAAGGAGAACGATGCCTTCTGCCGCAAGCTGCCTGGCAAGTCCGACATGCTGCTCGGTGCCGATTACTTCCTCGGCTACCTGCGGATCCACATAAGGATTCTCGAACAATCCAAGTTTGAATTTTAACGTCAATACACGGCGTACAGCCTCGTCCAATACGGAGACTTCCAGCTTATTTGACTCGACGGCCTTCAGAAGGTGCTTGCCAAACATCTCGCCCGACATCTCCATATCGATGCCGGCACGAATGGCCTGTACGGCGGCATCCATTCCGTCTTCAGCGGTATCATGGCCGCTCGCCAGCATATCGATGGCACCGCAGTCGGTGATTACCATGCCGTCAAAGCCCCACTCCTTGCGGAGAATACCGTCAAGGAGCTCGGTATTGACGGTGCACGGCACGCCGTCAATCTCGTTATAGGCCGGCATAATGGATGCAGCTCCCGCTTCCACGGCTTTCTTGAACGGCAGCATATCCACTTCCATCAGCTCGCGCGTGCCCATATGCACGGGTCCGGCATTTCTTCCGCCTTCGGAGCTGCCATAGCCCACAAAATGCTTCAACGTCGCCGCAACGCTGCTCGGGCTGTCCAGGGACTCGCCTTGAAGGCCTTCGACCGATGCGACCGCATATTCGCTGATCAGGTATGGATCTTCACCGAAACACTCCTCGGTACGTCCCCATCTTGGATCGCGCACGACGTCGAGGACCGGCGAATAGGTGACCGCTCCGCCCTGGCTGCGTGTTTCCAGCGCGACGGCACGGCACATATCGCGGTATAAATCCACGTTCCATGTGCTCCCGATAGACAGCGGCACCGGGAAGACCGTGCCGCCGATGGCCATATGCCCATGCGAGCATTCCTCCCCGATCAGGATCGGAATACCCAGACGCGATTGCTCAATTGCGTAGCGCTGGATGTGATTGACGGCTTCCGCTCCTTCACGCGGAGAAAGACCGGTCTCAAGTGTTACACCGGTCCATGGATCGGCGCGTAGGGTCCCGTAAAGGGATCCGACGCCGCCATTTTTCACTTGCTCTTTAAATGAATCCGTTAAGGTAATCCGGCCTTCATTCACTTCATAGGTCTTCCAGCCGAACGGCTGGATCAGCTGCCCAACCTTTTCCTCCAGGTTCATCAGGCCAAGAAGATGTTCCACTCTTTCCGTAATGGTTTTACTGGAATCTTTATATGTCATCTCATACCCTCCGGTACATGAAGAATTTATTCTTTAACCGCGCCGATGGTCAGACCTTGAATGAAATAGCGCTGGAAGAACGGATAGGCCAGAATAATCGGTCCGGTTGCCAGAACGACCATCGCCATCCGCGAAGTATCCTGCGGCATGCTCTGCAGAGCGGCCATGCTAAGGGATGAATTCTGAGAGTTCTGCAGGATGAACTGCATGCTGGTCTCAATCCGCATGAGCATGGATTGCAGCGGAACCAGGTTCGGATCATCAATGTAGAGCAATGCGTTGAACCAGTCGTTCCAATACCCCAAGGTGCTGAACAACCCGATGGTTGCCAGACCCGGCAGGGATAGCGGCAATACCAGCTTGTAGAAAATTTTAAACTCGCTCGCACCGTCGATTTTACCGGATTCAATGATGGCATCCGGAACGCTGGTGCTGTAGAAGGTTCGAAGAATCATAATATAGAAAGCATTGACCGCCAATGGCAGGATCAAAGCCCAGATCGAATCTTTTAGGCCGAGCAATTGCGTTGCAACGATATAAGTCGGTACCAGACCCCCGTTAAACAGCATCGTGAAAAATGCAAAGAACGAGAAGAAGTTCCGGTATCTGAACCCTTTACGGGAGACAGCATAGGCATACAGCGAAATAATAAACAAACTGATCAGCGTACCCACTACCGTGACAAAAATCGTAACGCCGTAGGAACGAAGAAGCGTATCGCCTGTCTGGAATACATATTTGTAAGCTTCAAGACTCCATTTCTCCGGCCAGATTTGGTATCCGTTGCGGGCCAGTGAGCCTTCATCTGTAAATGAAATGATCATAACGAATAGGAACGGAAATACACACAGGAACGCGAAAATACCGGCAATCAGGTTGAATACGACATTCCACCCGGATGAAAGCTGATGGAAATCCTTCATCTTGCTTTTAGATTTGAACACATCACATACCCCCTTCTTGGTAGATTGATCGATTAGAACAATGCGTTATCCTTGTCATATTTACGAACGACATAGTTCGATACCATAACCAGAATAAATCCGACTACCGACTGGTACAGACCCGCAGCCGTACTCATGCCGATCTCGCCCGTTGTTTTCAGACCGCGATATACATAGGTATCAATGACGTTCGTTACGGAATACAAGGTTCCCGAATCCCTTGGCACTTGATAGAAGAGACCAAAGTCAGCGTAGAAGATTTTACCGATCGCAAGAAGAGTCAAAATGGTCATCAGCGGTTTCAGCATCGGAAGCGTGATGGCTTTAATCTGCTGCCATTTGTTCGCTCCGTCAATCATCGCCGCCTCGTACAAGGATTTGTCGATCCCCATGATCGCCGCCAGGTAGACGACGCTGTTATAACCTACGGATTTCCACAAACTGATCAACGTCAGGAATATCGGCCAATACTTGGCTTCGGAATACCACTGAACCGGCTCCATGCCGAACCAGCCCAGAATCTGATTCAGCATCCCTTTATCCATGCTCAGGAAACTGAATGCGAAATAACCTACGATAACCCAGGACAGGAAGTACGGCAGAAACATGCCGGTTTGATAGACTTTCGCCAATTTCTTGTTCACGATTTCAGACAATACGATAGCCAGCGCTACGGATAGAATGAGACCTAATATGATGAACACGAAATTATAAAGAACGGTGTTGCGCGTAATGATGTAAGCATCGTTGGTACTGAACAGGAATTTAAAGTTTTGGAATCCTACCCATTCACTATTAACGATACTTGCCCAGAACCCGTCTCGGCTAAAGCGGTATTCCTTAAATGCAATAATGGTCCCGAACATGGGCAAATATGAGAATAAGAGAAACCACAGGGTCCCCGGCAAAACCATGAACAGCATGGCCTTATTCGTCATAATATTTTTGAAAAACTGTCCGATTGCTCTCACGCTTACCCCTCCTCGTGATGTGCATGAAATGAACAAAAGAAGGGCGGTGAACATCCGCCGCCCCGTCCTTGTTCATGCTGCAGCGGCATCTGCTGCCCCTTAGGGCAGGCAGGCCGCTTCATGCATTGTTATTACTTGCTTGCTTTCCAAGCATCAATTTGGCTTTGTGCTTCAGCGATGATCTTATCCAGACCAGCAGCTTTCAGCTTTTCATTCGCTTTTGGCAGGAACTCTTCAGGATTGACGGTACCTGTCATCAGCGGCGCCCAGAACTCTTCTTTTACGTTGTTGACAGCAGCGAGTTCTGTGGATACTTTGGTTGGATCGAAGTTGAAGCCGAGAAGCGGAGCAGGCTGGCCGGACTCGTTAAACTTCTTGAACTCTTCCCATTTGTTCTCAGGATCTTCAGGATTCAAGTAAGTCAGCATGACATTGCCAAGCGCAAAAGTAGGCATGTCGTAGTTTTTCGATTCTGGCAAGTTTTCCATTACGTTCTCGCTAAGCTTCTTGTAGTGCACGCCTTCGATACCGGAGTCAACCAGGTTACGAAGATATACGTCGGTGTTCAGCAGGTTCAGGAACTCCATTGCTTTCTCAGGGTATTTCGAGTTTGCGGAAATCGCTTGCATCGAACCCATAACCGACCAGTTAAAGATGTTTGCATCGCCGGCAGGAGTAGATACGACCGGATAGCCGTAGCTTTGGCTCCACAGGTTGTCCGCGAATGGCTGTGTAGCCGCACGGTCCGTGAACCAGTTGCCGGATGTCATCAGATCTTGCGTCGAAGTTGTTGTTGCAGCTTCTGGGGAGATGTATCCCGCTTTGTAGTACTTGTTCATCAACTTAAGCATATCCAACGTTTCCGGCATTTCGAGGAAGTTCACGACTTTCAGTTCTTCCTTGTCGTCCAGGTATACGGCCATTGGCATTTTTTCGATGATGTAGTCAAATGGAAGCAATGGTCCGAAGTCTTTGCTGATGGCCAAAGGCACGACGTTCGGTTCGTTTTCCTTGATCGTTTTGAGCAGCGGCTCCAAGCTTTCCATCGATTTTACGTTCGAAATATCGAGATTGTATTTATCGAGCAATGTTTTGTTAAAGCGCCATGCTTCTTGAGCAGGAAGTTCTTTGTTGGCCGGAATCGCATAGTTGTGTCCGTCAACCTTGGAACCTTCCAGGAACGCCGGATCAATTGCTTCTTTAATGCCTTTTCCGTGGCTTTCGATCAGCTCGTCCAATTCCATGAATGCGCCTTTACGTGCGTTCTGCACATAATCGAACGCCCATGAGCTTGTGAACAGGATATCCATCGGTTCGCCGGAAGCTGCCATAACCTGCATCTTCTGGTTGTAATCCCCGAAGTCGATCATTTTCATGTCAACGGTTACACCAATCTTCTCAGCAGTGTATTTATTGATTTCTGCCTCAACCTTGTCAACATCCTTTTGAGGTGTTCCGATGGTGTACCAGATCAGCTCAACCGGTTTCTCGGCAGTTCCCCCGCCGTTTCCTGCACTCTCTTCTTTATTGCCTCCGCATGCAGACAACAGCATGGACGCGGACAATAAAAGCGTTAGCGGCAGGAGCCATTTCTTTTTCGATTTACTCATGTTTATCCTCCCTTTTGAATCCTTGTGTCTCTACACATATAAGGTTATCCCATGAAAGCAGTTTCACATAGGCGAAAAATTAAAGGTATTATGGTGAAAATAAAGAAAAAAACTCTGATTCTATCAATCAGAGCATTCCTCTAAAATCCCTCGGCGATACGCCAACGAATTTTTTGAACTGTTTATAGAAATAACCGGTTTCCCAATAACCGACATTTTTTGCGATATCCTGTACTTTTGTCGAAGAGTTCCGAAGCAGCTCCTTGGCCCGCTCAATCCGGTACCGGTTAATGTACTCCGTGAAGTTTTCTCCCGTCTCTTTATGGAACAGATGACCCAGATAGACCGGATGGATATGATAGTTAGCTCCCAGCACCTTCAACGACAAATCCTCGTTGTAATGGTGCTGGATATGATTCAGAATCTGCTGGATGACAGGACTCTTCACGTCATTGTTGAGCGAATCGACCAGCCCGCCGACCCCATCCTTTACCGCAGTGATCAGATCGTCGATCGATACGGAATCCATAATATCGGTAATCGTATTTTTCACGAAATCAGGGGCGGCCGTATACTGGATATCGTTCAGCTCCAGTTTCAGGCGAATGACCATTTCGACCGCGATGCTCTTCAAGGTTGTCGGGTTCATTCCCTGGGTGTGGCGAAGCCGGTCAAAATCGCTGTCGATCAGATCGAACAGCACCTGCTTATCCCTTCCGGCGATGCCTTTGGCATACTCGGGCCACTGTACCGAATAGGATTCCGCCGCTTCTCCCTTTTTGGCCTGAACATCAACATAATCCACGTAGGAGGGCTGCTCCAGAACAAGATAGTATTCCTGGGCTTCCTTGGCATGGAGATAACTGTCCTTGTAATTTCCGCCGAGGCTCTCCACGCTGCCGAGCGAGATGCTCAGCTCTTCTTCATAGCACTGCTCCCGCACCTGCTGCAGCAGGCGGATTGCCCTCGCTTTTTCCGTATCCGGGTCTTTCATCATGAAGATGACCACATGGTCGCCGTCGTTGTCCCGGAAATACAGAACGCCCGGCTCCTGGTCCATTAATTGATACAGGCAGTTCTCCAGCGGCGTGAAGTCCGCTCTCAGGATAGATGCCATAACATAGGGCAAATTGAGATTCAACCCCAGAAGGGTCGCCCGCTCCTCCAGCTCCTCCGGCTCAATCCGGTCGGTGATCCAGCGATACAGGATGTTGCTCCGCAAAATATTGATGTCATACTCGTCCAGTCTCATTTCCCTTCTGGATTTGTTCATTTTATCCGTTGTGCTTGCAATCGTTTCTTCCAGCTCCTTGAGGTTAATCGGCTTGAGCAGATAATTCTCGATCCCGAGCCGCATGCCTTCCTTCAAATAGGCAAAGTCGTCGAAACCGCTCAGGATAATCACCTTCAGATTACGGTTTAATTTGCGTGCGCCCTCGATCAATTCAAGCCCCGTCATCACGGGCATCGATATATCCGTTATAAGAATGTCGACCGGAACGACCGCCATCTTCTCCAGTGCCTGACGGCCGTTCTCCGCATGACCGACCACCTCGATGCCATACTTCGACCAATCCACGACATCAACCAATCCCTCTATAATGAACGGCTCATCGTCCACGATAAATACCTTATACATCGTTATTCAGCTTCCTCTCTGTCACCGGAAATTTCACTGTCACCGTCGTTCCGTTACCCGGCTCACTCTGGATGTCCATTCCGTACGAACTTCCATATGTCAGCTTTAATCGCTCATTCACGCTCCGCAGACCAAACGATTCTCCGCTCGACTCGGCCACATCCAGCCGGGATTTGATTTCCTCGAGCCGCTGCGGTGGGATCCCTTTCCCGTTGTCCTTGATCTCGATATGGACCTCATCATCCTCCTGCGTCGCGTTGATGGTCAGCCAGTTATCGTCCTGATCGCTGCGCAGGCCGTGAACGATATAATTCTCAATCAGCGGCTGCAGCGACATTTTGATCATCGGCACATGCTTGATTTGATCGTCGCAGTGCATTTTGTAAATATACTTGTCCTTATAGCGAATGCGAAACAGCTCCAGATAAAGCCTGCACGCTTCCAGCTCATCCTTCAGCGTATAGTGGGACTTATGCTGAACGATATTCTTGAACAGCATCGACAAGCTGTAGATCATATCGCCGACGTCCTGCGCACCTTGCGAGAGAGCCCTCATTCGAATCACTTCAAGCGTGTTGTATAAAAAATGCGGGTTGATTCTCGCCTGCAGCGCGGACAGCTCCGCGTTCTTCTGGTTAATCTCCGCTTTATACACCTTATCGATGTAACGGGAAAGCTCATCCAGCATTTCATTGAAGCTGCCTGCGATTTGCCCCAGCTGATCGTCCTTGGTATCCTGCATCCGGGCCACGAACTCTCCCTTCTCGACCTTGCGCATAAAACGGATAATGTTATCGGTTCTTCTGGAGTAATTGACGATCATCAGGGAAGGGATGGACACCGCAATCACGATGCATAGCAGGGCCGCAATGATAATGGTGCTCTGCAAGCCATGGAACGATTCCGCGATTTCGCGCTTGGGCGTGATGCCCACCACCGTATAGCCTGCCTGATTATGGGCTGCCGTTGTAATATAGGATTCCTCATCGAGGGTCACGGTTTCCTTGGAATTCAGCAGCTGGTCGGCATACGGATACTTCTCGCCGTAATATTTGCCGGAGGAGTCAAACATCACGCGGCCGTCGCCCGACAACACCAGAACGGAGCCCTTCAGGGAATCGTCGCTGTTGTTCAGCACGGCATCCAGCGCATCCGTTCGATACAAAATAAGCAGCTGTCCCAAATTTTTGTAAGTGGTCATATCATTAATCGGGCTTCGGATCGAGAACAACGGCAATGTCACGTCTCCGGCCAGCTTGCGTATCCATAGATTCGGCAATGTGACGCTCTGGCTTTCGAGCGCCATCACGTCGGGAATGTAGGAATGCGTGGCATTCGCCTGATACAGCCTTGTCATGCTGCCCTGCTTGTACACGTAGACATACTGCTTCTCCGCGCTGTACAGCATGATGTTCTCTATATCCGGATCATCGTCAAGCCTCTGCTTGAAATAAGCGACTACGCTGTCCGAATTGGACTGCCCCCCGCCCGCGATCCGATTCATTCGCTTGGCCATATACTCGTTGAACGAGTTCATGAGAAAATAGGAAGTATCAATGCCCAAAGAGCTGTTGCGGTATAAGTCGTTCACATAGGACTGGGCATTCTCGTATTTTTGATTCAGGTGTCGTTCCACCCGCTCCACCGCACTTCGCTGGATGTCCAGCTCGCTGCGGACGGCCGATTGAAACAAGAAGTAATACATAAGAAACGATAAGGTGACGATGGTAACTACTGCAATCAGGGCGATTAACAGCAGCATCTTGGTAAACATATTATTTTTAATATATTTTAGATATAGCCTTGCGGGAGACATCGGCTTCCCCTTCCTGGTGTAAACGTTGTAACTGCTTAACATATTAAATATAACATCGGCCGACCGTCCTTAACGGATGAAATTTCTACCAAGTCATGAAGGTGTAATTTGCCTATTTTAGAGCATTTTGGGGCCGTTCTCCCCCCTGTTTCATAGCATGAATCTTGAAGGAGATGGATGATCATGCCTCAATACCGCATTATTGTCGATTTGTCCGATTTTCAGCTGCACCTGCTCGACGGCAACATCGTGGTACGCACGTTCCCGGTCGCCATCGGCAAAATGGCTACGCAATCGCCGCCCGGCAATTACACCATTGTCAACAAACAACCGAATCCCGGCGGTCCTTTCGGGGCTTACTGGTTAGGTTTGTCCAAACCCCACTACGGCATCCATGGAACGAATGACCCTTCATCCATCGGACGCTCCGTTTCCCATGGCTGCATTCGGATGTATAACGAGGACGTGGTGGAGCTCGCTTCCCTCGTGCCCATCCATACCAGGGTCACCATACGAAACTAATAACATAAACTGGTGATTTCAAATCCCTCCAAATTGGTTAAATACAAATGTTACATGGTACCCGTGTATTTTACCTACTCGTTGTTATGGAGGGATTGCCCATGATGCAGAGCAAATATTTCAGGACATGCTTTGGCATAATCGCGCTGCTCTTAATCATCTACCTCGGAGCCGAAATCAGCTTTTTGTTTCGCCCCATCGTCTCCATGTTCAACATGCTGATCGTTCCGGTGGCCATGGCCGGCTTCTTCTATTATCTGCTCAGGCCGATCGTGGACTACCTGGAGCGACGCAAAATCAAACGATCCATCGGCGTCCTGATGCTGTATTTCGTGTTTGCCGGTCTCTGCGCGATCTTTGGCATCGTTGTATGGCCGACGCTCCGTGAACAGATCGAAAACTTCATCAGCAACGCCCCCTTCCTGGTTGAGGGCGTGGAGGAGCAGATCGACCAGCTTCAACAAAATCAATTCTGGTCCCGCTATATACCAACGGAATCCGAATTGTCGACCTCCCTGACGGAATACATGAACCGCATCATCACCTGGATCAGCAATTCCATCAATAATCTGATTTCCGTTGTATCCGGCGTCGTTGTCATTATCGCTACGATTCCGATCATTTTGTACTACATGCTGAAGGAAGGCAGCAAACTTCCGCCAAGACTGCTCAGCGTCCTGCCCAGACGATACCGCCGCGACGGCCAGGAGGTGCTGGGCGAGATCGATACGGCACTCAGCAATTTTATTATCGGCAAAGTGATCCTGAATCTTATACTTAGCGTCATGATCTATATCGGATTTTTGATTATCGGACTGCCCTATTCCCTGCTCTTGACGGTGATTTCCTTCTTCTTGAATTTCATTCCATACATCGGTGCACTGCTGGCGACCATTCCAGTCGTCATCATCGGATTTATCGAATCACCCTCCATCGCGATATGGTCCGTCGTGGTCATTGTCATCGCCCAGCAGATTCAAGATAATATCCTGACGCCCGTCATCTACGGGAAACAGCTGGATATTCACCCGCTGACTACGGTTGTCCTCATTCTTGTAGGCGGCGACTTCTTCGGACTTCTCGGCATCCTGCTGGCCATTCCGGCCTACATGATCATCAAAATTGTCGCGGTGCGAATTTATGAGCTGTTCCTCGCCGAAAAAGTAGAGGACGCATGATGGCGCCTCACAGCAAAAAAGGATGTCCCCGCCAACTTTGCGATGGCTAGTGGGACATCCTTTATTTTAAAAGAATCACGCATTGCCGCGCAGGGATCGAACCACGAAATCATGCTCGTCCTTACGCAATATCGTGCCATTCGACAGTGTGACGGTATCCTCATCGTGAGATGTCAGGATGGCCTGGGAAGACACCAACTGGTTGCCCCTCCATACCATGACGCAGGATCCAAAATAAACGGCATTATCGAATTGAATGGTATGACTCACGATATAACCGATGGAGTTCAGGGCCGGATAGGAGTTCCTCGGCATAATTCTATGAATGGCTCGAAACGGAATGATAAGCTCGCCCGGGCCTAGAACCACTTTTTCCTGAACGGGATCCCACCCTTTCAGCACACCTTCAACCGTGCTTTTCGCCCCGTCTAGACGCTGAATGACAACATGACGACCAATCCAATGCTTCATGAAGGTCACCTCTCGCGGATTATTCATCTCCATCGTCCGGCGTGTTCGGGATGTCCCAATTCACCGGATCCATACCCTCTTGCATTAAAAAAGCATTCGATGCTGAAAATGGACGGCTGCCGAAGAATCCTTTGTGCGCTGCAAACGGGCTCGGATGACTGGACTCAAGCACCTTGTGACGGCTTCGGTCTATGAAGGAACCTTTCTTCTGTGCATAACTGCCCCATAATATAAACACTATGGGCCTTTCACGTTCATTCAGTTTCGCGATGACCTTATCGGTGAAGGTCTCCCACCCGATGCCTTTATGCGAGTTCGGCTCGCCCTCGCGAACCGTCAGCACGGCATTGAGCAGCAGAACTCCCTGGTCCGCCCATGATTGCAAGGATCCATGATTCGGGGCCGAAATCCCCAGATCCGATGAAAGCTCCTTATGTATATTGCGTAAAGACGGAGGAATCGTAACCCCGGGCGAGACGGAGAAACTCAGTCCCTGCGCCTGCCGGCGACCGTGATAAGGGTCTTGTCCCAAAATAACGACCTTCGTCGATTGGTACGATGTTTGCTGCAGAGCCCGAAATATATCTTCCTTAGGAGGATACACCGTACTGCGCCGGTACTCTTCTTCCACCCGTTCCATCAAAGCTTGAAAATAAGGCTTATCCACTTCTCCCTGCAGGATAAGGTCCCAATCATTGTTAAACATCCGCATGTCTCCTCTCCCTTCTCCTCACGCAGGTCAGCATGGAATCATAAAAGAAATGCGATCACTTTAATCGGGACGCGGCATCTTCCGCTTAGGTCTGCAGGAACAACGCCCGCTGATGAATTTGCGTCGATTTAAAAAATAAGCCGGCACCCATACAGGGGCCGACTTATTTTGCATCATACCAGACGCTGTTATAATGCCGAGGACGGGGGTCGAACCCGTACGGTAGTCACCTACCGCAGGATTTTAAGTGGTTTGCACCACTTAACGCAGTCCCATTGCGGATTTACAGCGGTTTTATACGTTAAATCGGCGATAGGTACACGAGGACCTCACCGTTAATTTATCCGTGATGTTATAGCGTGCCCCATCGCTACTGTGCGTTTCACGTTTTTCTATTATACGGTAAATATCGCGTTGGTACAAGCAGTTATTATAACGCAAAAAGGCGCAGCCCCGAACGGAGATTAATCCGCTAAGACTGCGCCTATATCGTTAAAATTATTGCGAAATAAAAATCGGACTCCCGAGATAAAAATTTTGCGCGGATTTCTCGTACGCCTGGTGAGCGACTCGATTTCGGTCATGCCCCCCGGTCATACTTTAACGCATTAACGCGCTGGCACTTACACAAAATTCGGATTTTGCTCCTATGTCTGAATCCGATAAACCGCGTGGTTACGCCATTCTCCGTTTTCCGTCCGGATTCAAAACGTAATATTCCGCATTATTCACCGAATATGCACCGTTTATACAGCGAAATGACCGGTTGACCCCCGAGTTGGCAGGCGCGTCCCTGTCGCAGGCATGCGGCGGGTGAAACGCTATTTTTGTCCGCCTGTGTCCGCAAGTAACGCATCTAATTCGTCCAATTCCTGGCGGAGTTCATCGTTAGTTTTATACGCACTTGCGTCCATACTCCGTCTATCTTCGATGATATCCACGTTCTTCACAAGTCCGTTCAGTTTTGCGTACAGTTCCAGTGCCTTCACGGACGGGATTCCGTTATTGCCTCCGCGAATTGCCTTGATTAAGCTGCGGTTAAACTCGTCATGGCGTTCATTTCGCCGCGAATCAGACAGGTGCGCCATGTATGCGATGAAGTCCTCGTCTTGGCGCCATTTATACAGCGTAGACCTGGCGATACCGATATCCTTCGCCAATTCCTGCGACGTCTTTTTCTTAACGCCTTCCGTTAACTCGGACCACTCATTCTCAATGATCCGTTGCGCAGCGATCCGTTGTTCTTCCGATAGTCTTGATTCTAACATAACACGCATCTTACTCATATTGTTTCCCCCTAAATTAAGTGTTTTATTTCGTAATAAGCAGCGCGAGCCTTGGCGTATTCCTCTTCGAACGCAGAGTCATCATACCTACCGACGGATACGTTGCATTTAAAGGAATTGACAACGAAGGTTAAACTACGTCGGTTGTCTTCCGGGTCGTCCATCATATCCAAGACGGTCACACATGCGGCAGCAAATCGCCCTATGTTGAAATGCAGGAGCGTATTGTCTGACGATTTCGGTTCGCGCAGCTTTATGCTTTTAAGAACCTCCGTCATTTCTCGGTATTGGACCAGCTTGCTCGTGTCAATATTCGGTGTTCCGCCAGCAAGTTTAATCTGCAGATACTTAACGGCTATACGTTTAAACGGTAGTAGTCGCGAGTACAACCCGAGTTTAAGCTCCTCCGATCCGTCAATATATGGACGTTCAGCCGGCAAGCCTGTAGCAATCCGTTTATCTCGCGTCCTCTCCTTATGCTCTTCTATTCTCTGCTTTAAACGATCGATATCTACCAAGAACTCTCCTCCTAAAAAGGCGGAACCACTAGCGCAGTGTTAAACGCCAATGATTCCGCAAGTGTTAATTATCTCGCCATCGCATACGCCAGTTGCCGCGCAATCTTTTGTATATCGGCTTCCTCACGTACATGGAACGTATTGCCGGTTATAACAACGTTACCAGAACCGCCGTCACCGTAATTAGCGCCACTCTCACCACGGTACCGTTTAGATTCTTCGCGAGTCAAAACGGACTCACCAGCGTGTAATTTTGCAACGTATCCATTGTACGGAACATTCTGCAATCCGCCGTTATGACCCTTCAAATGTCCGACCAGGGCGTCAACCTGCGAATCCGTTATCTTCGTTGTGTTTGGTACTACTGGCGCGTTGCTTCCTCCGCCGATGACCTTCGAGCTATAGATCGAGTCCGGATTACTCTTCACGCTTTCCCATACGCTTGAACTGTAGCCCATCGCGGCCAGCGCAGCACCACCGCCGAGCACATACGGATTAATCGCTAATGCTGCGACTTTACCGCCTTTACCTCCGCCACCTTTGCCGCCGCCCTTACCTCCGCCTTTATCTCCGCCACCGCCGAACAGTTTAGCCGCAGCTCCACCGCCAAGTAACGTTGCGAGTAACGGATCGGACAGCACGCCCTGGATGATACCGCTGCCGAGCGCAGTGCCTAGCTTAATCGCCGCATCAATTAACGGCTGGGATGCCTTAAGCGCGCCTGCCAACGTGTCTGTTAGGCTCCTCGCTATCCCCGCAACCTTGGCCCTACCGGACTCGTTATACCATGCGGTGAAATCATCAGACAGCTTATTAAAGATATAGCGGACCTTCATCTCCGGTGCGAGACTTTGAAACTCCGGGTTATCGATGAAATTACGGTTAATATAGTCCGTCGCCTTACGTACCATGTTCACGGCACCATTTACCAAACCGCTAAACGCGTCTGTAGCCCATACCTTGAGCTTTTTGAACTTCTCACCGCTCAGATACTTGTTAAAATCCTCGAGCAACGGATTAATCTTGCGCAAGCCCTCCGTGCCCATCTCGCGGAATGCGCGGTTAATCTGGCCGATTGATTTGCGGTACTGGCCGAGCGAAGTTTTCGACTGAGCGTTAAGGAGTTCATTTGTAGCTCCAATTTTATTGAAGTAGGAATCAAGATTCTTTAACTGTTCTTCTAGCGGCAGCTCCTTCCACGCATTCAATACACTACGAGGCATCTCGAATCGTTCCACCAAAGATACGGCGTCGCCCGAGAAATATTCCCGCAATGCATAGGCACCGCCGGTCAGACCTTGCTCAGGATCGATCGCGCCGAGACGTTCGGCCAGGTTAATCATCCGCTCGAGCTGCTTATTATCTTTCGTGGTCGGAATGAACGATTTACCTGCGTCTAGGAAGTCGTCCATCGTGAACATAGAGATATCTGCGCGGCTCTGTACGAAATCGAGGTACTGCCTGGCGTTCTTCTCGCTTTCCTTGCCGAACATCGCCTTGACCGTTACTTCTCTCATCTCGTACTGCGCCGCTGCGCTGATAGTTTTGTCGAATAGCGATTTCGCGCCCCTCGCCGTCAAATAGGCCGCCCCGAGCGCAGCCACTTGCCGAGTTAAGCCCGCCGTTGAACGCGCAGCACCGCTCATCATGCCGGCGCTCGATCTTACGGCCCTTCCGGTGCCCACTGCGGCCGACTTAGCGCGATCTAACATGCGAGTGAGGCTCCGCGATTCTGACGTTACATGCGCCTGTGCTCTGTTAAGAGCATCATTCGCATCTTTGTAGCCCATCGTTGCTCGACGCGCACGTTCTGCGGCTCTATTGACGTCATTAAAAGCCTTACTTGCACCGTCATCGCGAATCTTTATTTTACCAACTAATTCAAACGACAATATAACGCGCCTCCTCGCAATAAGCTAAATAGCGCCGAGACTTCTTAAAAATGCGTTCTCTTTGGCGCCTCCATCCGCGACTCTCGTATCTGTAACTGCGTAGCCCATAGACCGCCGGCAGCAGTCCGAAAATATCAACGTCTTCATACTTTTTGCGAAGCCTGGCGTATTCTTCCTCCGCCGGCTTGCCGTTTATCAGCATGTCGTACAACTCTGCGGATTCGATCGTTAGTTGATCGGCTTTTTGTAAATCAATCACCTGTCACACCTCCGTATAAAGTAAAAAGAGAGACCCCAAGGTCCCTCGTTATCTTCTTATTTTTCCACTTGCGGTTAATCGATCGATTGTTTGCCTAGCCCTGGTGGCGTAGTCAATCTGCTTCGGCATTTGTCTAAATCCGTTATTAAGGTTTGGGTCAGCCCCGTGAAAACTCGATTGCTGCAATTGCTTAACGCGGACTAAAACCGGCAAGTCATCGCCAAATTGGGATATCGCGGTCAGGATGTCTCGTTCGTTGTCCGCATCGATGTGCTCGATTGCATAGTCGATTTCCTCCGGTTTCAATCCGAGTTTGGCGAGCGTCTGACGCTTAATTGCCGTTGTTAACTCGCCTATCTTACCGGTTAAGGCGTCAACCTCCTCCTGCGTGTATGTCTTCTCGACTGGCGGTTGTTCCTCGCCTTCTATTTCCTCCGCGAATAGCTGCAGGTTAAGCGGCAATCTCAATCGTTTACCCATCGGTTATTCACCCGCCTTTAGCGCAGCCATAGCCGCCTCATATTCGCGGTCCGATCTGTACTGACCGAATACCTCTGACGCAAGATAACCCGGCTTGTACGTACGGTGTTCCATCTTAAGGAGACGGTATGGTATATCCGGTGATCCGTCTCTTTGAATCGTAGTCAGCATCTTGTATTCAAGTGCGGAACTGTTATCGCGAAGTGCCGGCAACAGGGAACGGAATACCCCCGCAGACTTACCGCTAACAGATCCGGACGAGTTGACGGTTGCCGGCGCATACTTTTCGATTTCATCAAACCTGCGCACTAACTCAGCCTTTGTAGCCGCTGGCATTGTCGGCAATTGGGTACGGATCATCTCCGCGACATCCTCCGCCTTGCCCGTTCTAAGTTGCAGGAGTACGCCGTCAACAAACGCCTGTGCTTCCGGGGTGGGCGCTTCCGCCTTAAATGCATTTTGCGCCGCAACGACTGTCAGCGCTTTGATCTCCGTTTCGTAGTCCTTTTTTAGCTGCTCGACCTTCTCGTCAAGCGCTTCGCGTGCTTTAAGTACGGAGTATTGCCGCTCATGCGCACTCATGACGGCGTTTTTATCGATACGGTCGGCGTGTTCCTTGTACATTTCGACCGCGCGGTCAATATTGCGCTTTATGTTGTCCAACGTTGGGAAGTCCGCCTTAACAGCGAGCCCTCGCGCCACTAAGTCCTGAGCCTTGTCCGCATCGACCGCGTATGCCTTGCCTTCTAAGCGTCTTGTCTGGTCGTGGTCTACGTGATCTTGAAGCATGTAAACGTTATGCATATACTGTTTCCTCCTCGTATTGTGTTGCGTTGAATAAAGCCCAGTCTACGAACGGCGAACCGTTGGTATTGATGATGCATGTCGCTTCCGGCCCGATCGCATTATGCGCAAACTCTACCGCCTCAGACAGCGAATAATTGACGGCCTCTTCCGGTTTTACATTCGCGTATACTTGTTCAAATTGCGTAGGCTGTTCGTCAATGAAGACGACGGTGTCCGTTGCGTACTCGCAGAATCCGATCTCATAAACCCGATGTAACACGTAGTAATCTGCTGGTTTAGTCATTGGTTTTTACCTCCTTCTTAACTTGGCTCAGTTTCAGTAATTTTGCGGCTAACTGTGACCGCTGCTTCCGCAACTCGTTTAATTTCTTGCTCATTAGTTTCTACCTCCGATTAATGTGATTTTTACGGCCTGTTTGCGGCCCTTTGCGTCTTCCCCGATTTCAAACGAAATTTTCTCCCCATATGAGAGCCACCCGAGGCCGGGGTCGATCGACTCTTTAATATGGAAGAATAGGCGCTCCCCTGTACTACGTACTTCAACAAAACCGTAGCCCGCTGGGTCGTTGTACTTGATTACGGTACCGGTTAATCGATTCGAACTTGTTTCTACCCCCACTGTTACAGTAGCGAGAGCTTTTCCGATGTCTTTGCCGAGGTAACTTGCGGCTTGCTGTAAACTATTTTTGCGAGTGCTTTTTCCAAGGCTTGGTCCTATGATTTCGATCTCTTCCCCTGTTCCTGCCCCGCCACTCCATGTTTTTGTGTTGATAAACGACTTAAATTCTTCGATAAATGATTTCATTCCTCATTACCTCCGTTTTTTATGTTTTGCGGTAACCATCATCGGCGCGAACCTACGTATGAACTCTTCGGAGACCGCCTCGCCGTAATGAATCGTATACTCGGTTCCGTCTTCGTCTCGCAAGGTGACGAGTCTTCGGTAATACTCAATGGGTTCGATTGATACGACCCGTATTTGCTTAGCCACTGACTGCCGCCTCCTCCGAAAATGTCCAGCGCTTCAATAATGCCGCCGCGCACCATAGCCTGTCCGACTCCGTATGTCTTCTTAGGCGATGTTTCCTTGCAAAATTCGATCGTGATTTTTTCAATTAGCCGACATTTCTTAACGTCATCCATGCCGCGCCAGGTTTCGATATTGATCCGGCTGCCGACAAATCTAATCAATTCCTCGTACAGCTCCGGCACCTCATCCGTTGCAAACGGCTCGAATTTAATCGGCCAACGCGCGCCGTAATCTACGCTAATCATTTCGTTCAACTCCTCGTTCTAATCATCTACCTAGCTTTAAGCCATCGTTACCCTACCACCGCAAAATAGCACCTGAGAACCCGCACCACTACGCGGTTTTTCACGCCCTAAAACGTTAGATTTTGGCTGCCCAATACCGTTTCCTAGCCCGATCAGCCGCACCTTGCTTACGTTTTATCTCGCGGCACTCTCCGCAATATTTCGTACGGTTCGACGTCTTAACGATCGGAGTTGAACAGCGCTCGCATGTGGCCGTGTTCTCTTCGCGGTTAAAGTAGCGCGATTCTAATTCATGATCAGTCGGCAACACAGCGCGTTCAAATTCCAGGCACCGCATATCGCCGGCCTCAATGAACGGCAGCGCCTGCGGATCAGTCCGGAACCATTGGCAGCGTGCCTGGCCGTTTGGCTCGTATCGGCATCCGTCAGTACCGGTGAAGGCTGCGCATTGATTGCGGGCGAGTGTTTGGATTCTTTTTAAAATTTGGTCCCCCAAGTCTTGACCTCCGTTTGATTTTTGTGTACTATAATAATGGGTAAATATAATCTTTTTCATATGATGATTTCAAAAAAAATATGAAGGACGCCAATTAATGCGCCCATTTCTCCGACTCACGTGCTCGAGCAATCGCTTCGTCTATCTCATCGCCAGTACCAAAAACCTGCGCAATCTTAATCCGCATATCTCTTGTAACCCGTCGTTGGCCGCTTTCGATACCGGAAATAAGCGACGGACTAACGCGTAATTTTTCCGCAAACTCTGACTGCGTCAGGTTCTCCTTAATTCTAATAGCACGGACTGCAAACCCATTCATTATCACAAACCCCCTTAATTTTATAGAAATAACACACTATAGGCATAAGAAATAAGGAACATCCGTTCCCAACTATAAGGATAAATGTCCGAGGTGTCGACAGCTCTTCCACTCTTCTGTTAGAGGCTGATCTCGAAGATTATACGTTACTACCTCCCCGGCCAGCTCCTTCCCTTCCTTCTGCGAACGCCAACGTTTATGATTGTTTGGATAATACTGGCGGTCTGAGTCCATCGTCACATTCGTAGGTTTACGTTTACCTCGTTCTTGCTTAATCCTAGCGCGATCTGCAGCTTCTATTACATCCGCGCGAACGGACTCTCCCCGCGTTGTTATTTCGTACAATTCTACCGGAGAGTAGAACGGGTATTCCTGCGCCTGCCGTTCGCGATACCGCTTGAGTCTATCGTCATCGTTGCGTTCGACTCGCTTACGAATGGCATCCTTTTTGAGACGGCATTTATCTCCGCATACTAATGCGTTAATGGCTGGCGATGTGTCGATAAATTCACAGCGACAGGTCTCGCATACCTTAAGCCGACGTCTCTCCTTTTCAGACAACCCTTCCCTGATGCATTCAAGAAAGTAAACGTAGTCTAAGTAAGCACGAGCTCCGGCTCCTAGTGGTGGATACTCTTCATCCTCATCAGCTTCTATCTTGGCCTTATCGCGCAGTGACAGCCCCTTAGAATGATCTTCCGCCAACAAATAATCCGTAAGCAGTTCGAGCGATTGGCAGGCGTTAAGTGTACGCAGCTTAGGACGGCGAGCTGGCTTTCTGTATTCCGTAACGTAACCGTCCGGCTGTGTCTCCCGAAAGTACCGATCGGAGATATCGGCCATATCCGCGACAATAGCTGTCCGGTCCGTTTGCGAGGTTCCCGCATAAAGACGGTAGTGCTTCCGCTTTGTGTTCGGCAGTGCAGCGCGGACTTCCGCCGGCATCTTAGACGCGTGGAGTGACGAGAAATGTTCGCTGTGGCGGCGAAATACTTCTTTGCGAGTTATTGGTCGTGCAACAGGTGCGATTGTGGCCATGTTTAATTCCTCCCCTTAAATTTCGTATTTACTCCACGCAATCAACAGCGAACGCATTCGGCTCGATGGAATGTACAACTTTATCGGTTCCCCTTTGCGGATACGCGACCGCCATATCCATTGAAGCAAGTCGGACACCGCTAATAGGTCTTGATTAATCGGTATCCCCCTATCCTGAAAGAACACACTCTCGTACGGATGCATGTACCGGTTAAACACATATGCAAGCGCCCATCGATCCGCATACTCATTCGTTGCTCTCGCGTTACAATGAAGGAACGACTTCGTATACCCCTTTCCGCTTAGCCGCGACCGATAATCCTTTTTAGTCGTCCATAAAATCTCGTGACTTGCGGCACCGCATATATTACGAAAAAAGTTGTTGAGATTCCGTTTGACTTGCGCGAAAACATCTGCACTGTAAAAGCTGAATCGACTGCTACTAAACGCATTATGCATATCGCCAACTGAGTTCATCGGCCCCTTGTGTATATCGATCAAGCGGATAACATCTTCTCGTCTTTCGTTTTCGCGGCAATAATCCGCCAACGCATAACGACCGCCCTCCGCATTTCTAACGGACTTGTATTCGTAACTAATTCCGTGCAGATCGTAATAGTAACGCTGTAGTTGTCCGTCAAAAAGATATGTCATGACGATGACACGATCGAAGGCGTTAAATATCGCGGGCGGGAACGTCCATATAAAGAAATTGTCCCGATGACAAAAGAGATTGCCGGCCTTGGCGAGATACTTAATATCGTTGAAGCGCGTCTCAGTGATCCCTTCGTCGGCCCATATGACGCGGTTGTCCTCTACTTTTATTCGTTCAGATTTCAGAAGCGTCTGAATGTCAGCGCGGCTTATGTTCACCGCCTCGATCACGTCCATGACTTCATCAAGTATAAGAGTGTAACCAGCCCCGGTAAGTAGTTCAGTCAGCTCCTCGTCAGCCGTCTGAAATAGCGAGTGAGTGGCCGCAATATCGTCGCCCGCCGCAATGCACGCCTTGAGACTGTGCATCTTTTTCCGCGCATGATTCCGGTTATTTGGTTCGATAATTCGCCGCGATGTTACCGCCCCTTTAATACGCGATATCTCGTCCAGGTACGGCGTAATATAGATGAAACGTTCCTGCGCCGGCGCTTCATTGATATGCTGGATCGCCCACGATGTTTTTCCGCTTCCCATTATCGAGTCAATTACCGTTACTTGTGTCATATGACCGCCTCCTTAAATTTGGTGCTACTACTCCAAGCGACTTCTTTTCGTGTGACTTCGTTAAAGACTAGCGTGCCTTCTATAATATTGCCTACATGAGATACGTCTTGGGATCGCTCCATGGCTTACCCGCAGTGATTCGTATATCCGATAACACATTTGTTCGCGATAGAATTTGATATGACCCGTGGACGCTTTAGCGGACTCGGAACGACGGGCGATCTTTCCCGGAGTTAAGGGCTTTCGTCACTTCGTTCCTCACCTTCCGCGATAAAGGGCAATCGCGTCGGAAACGGTTATCACAAAAAAGTGCTAAACGTGTCTGAAAAGCCGCGTCATTGCTGGGTTTTCTCGCGCTATCCTATAAGGAACGTAGTAAAAAGTGATAACGGAATGGAGTAGCAACACGCGCACCTTATGATGTTAAAACCTTTTCCTTTTCTAGCTGGATTGCTTCTTCAATTTTAGACATCACTCCGTATGCCTTTATGACACTGCGCGGGATTTTCTTATCGATTAACCTTGCCGCCTTTCGGTGATTAGCCTCCGTAACTTGGTCGTAGAGTCTTAGAACAGGCTCAACGTAAATATACTCGGTATGAGTGGTAGCCTGCATCGATTCCAACGTGTCGCGCACCGTCTCGTAGTCCGCTTCCGCTTTCTCACGCGCCTCACGCTCCTGCTCACATCGTTCGCGCGCTTCCTTCAACGCCGCTTTAACTTCGCGCAACTCACGCACCGTCATCTCGTCAGGCGTTTTAACTTCGCCAGATTTGAGCGTATGTTCGCGGTCTCGTTCTTCGGGTGGGAGCGTTGCGATTTCGTATAGTGCGCGCAGTCCCATATCGTTGAACGTGCAACGATTTGAACCGAACTCGTCTGCAACTTTGATGAACATTCTCGCCTGTGACGGCGCCATCTCAAGCTCATCGCGACACCACCGTTCCCATTGACCGTGCGCCAAGTCGTTCTCCTTAACGTGTTTCAAGCGCCGACCAATTTCGAAGATAGCTTCGCCAGCCACGCGTTTATACGCGTTGATCTCGGCCGTTATCGTTGGGAGATCCGCTGATAGTTGCGTCGTTTGCGTGATCACTTCGCTCAATGTTATCGCCTCCTTTTCGCGTTATACCGTATACATAAACGTAGACAGTCTCGATTGCGATTCCGTACGTCCTGGCGATAAATTTTCCGTGCCAAATTTTTCCCCGTTCACATACCTACATTTTCCGGAAAACAACTTAAAACTTTTTGAAACCAAACATATGTTCGACCGTACTACATAACAAAAGCGGACGAAGGTTGCCGCCTCCATCCGCAATTGCCTTCCCGCTCAGCCTGTTAGCGAGAATCATGCGATATCTTCCGGTGAGAGTTTGGCGCCCCTCAAATATCGCGAAATTAACTGATCACCTGAATGTTTGGCGCCATCCAAGCGATTTAACCACGCATGGAGTTCCTAACCGGTTGCCGCCGGTAGGTACGTAGCCTACGTTTAACCTGTCCAGGTCACATATCCGATCTCCCCTCCGCATGTGAATCATCAGCCGTTCGCGCGACTGGCCTCATCGGGGACTTTCCGTTAGGGTGTAGTTTTAACCGACACCCTTCTCGGTATCAAAGCGAAAATTCAACGTCCACGCCGGTATCCAGAACCTCGCGACAAAGGAACTGTAACGCGCTGGTACTCTCGAGCCTGGCGCGGATCTCCGGAATAGCGTCCGGACCCTTGTCCTGCGAGTTCTAGGCGGATAATACTGCGTTGTTTGCGGCATTGCTGGCGACCTCCTTCCGGATAAAGCCGAGTTCGTCGAGCTGATCGCTAGTAATATCCATGCAGCCATCAGTCGCGCGTTCATGGGCGCCTGTGATGCGTCGGAATGCGGCCGGCACTATTGCGATAGTCTGACCGATGCCAAGCGCGTTGACTATGTAGTTGGTGGCGCAAGGGCGACCGTAAATGTCATAGCCGATTTCGACTGTGTAACGGATTTGGTGGCGGTCCTTGTCCATAATCTCCGCGACGGCGACAAGTGCTTCAAGCTGGCGTTCGTTGGCTTCGACAGTACCTTTGATTACCTTGCGGTTCATACGTGGGAAGATTGCGTAAAACAAGCGGAATGGGATATAGCTGCGTTGACCGTTAAGTGTGACGCTGTAGAAGCCGCGGCGACCGGTGCGTTCGAATACGACGATAGATTTTTTTTCAATCATATTTGAAACCTCCTAATATGTTTTAACGTATTACGTTTAACGTCTGTCGTTAATCTATAAACGAAGTATATATCGCCTATCGTTAAACGTCAATAGATTATTTTAAAAAGTTTATCGAGAGGATATAATAGGAGGTGAGAGGTGAATGTCCGTGGCAATATTAATCAAACTCGATGACGCATTAAACGGTGCGGGCGTTACCAAGAACGCACTTGCTCGTGAGGCTAAAGTAAGACCGAATCTTATTTATGATATGTGCGAGGGCAAAACGAAGAGGATTGATTTGGAGACGTTGAGTAATATTCTGGATACATTGAACTCGATGACTGCACGCCGATACACATTAACCGATGTCCTTGAGTACATACCTCAACAAAAAGAAGACCGCTAACCCGTAAATGGGCGCGGTCCTTTTTATTTCATTTAATCTCTTTTATCAAAATACTCCCTTAGTAGAGTATTTATGATTTTAGTCATAGATCCGTGGTCGTCGCGGATTTCTTGGTCAACTTGATCCGCAATATCATTTTGGAGCCAAAAAGTTTTTCGGCGGTGAGTTTCTTCGAACTTCTGTCTTTTTTCTTTAACTGGCCCAATTCTCTTTCCCATTTCACTTGTACGTATGCTGTTCTTAAGTACTTTTTGCCTTATCTCGCTGACTTGCATTTAGTATCCAACTCCCTTATGTAATAGGAGAATATTTTACCATATTTCAAACATCTACGTAAACGTTAATCCGACTGATAGTCTAGATTGTAGGCATTAGCAAAAAAAAACACCCGACCGCCGTTGATCGTGCGCCTAATCCTATATGTTCATGTATATTACGAACATGACCGCGTAATAAATTCCGACCACATAAACGGCTCCGAGGCTAGTTCCACCGGCCTGAGATATACGTTTCTGTTGTTCGTCAGGATCTGCGTACATCCTCGCTATCCTGGCGACCTTAGACTCCGCAAAATGTAAATACAGCCGGTTACCGAGGAATCCGAATACAATACATAACACAAGATTGACGATCCAAGCATAGATATTTGAGTCTACTGTCGCGGTTAGAACATAAAACAACACCGAATGAATTACAACGTACAAAAACGTGTAGAGGTATATTTTTCGATAAGCCAACCAGAAGAGTGTGAATAGGAATGCCCCTATATTAAAGCTTGTTGATTTCCCCCAACTTTCTACAAAATAGTCATTTGAAGCGAAGTCTTTTAGCTTCTCTTCTGTTACTGATTGGTGTTGATAAGACACTCCCACCGCTCAACCTCCCGAACATTCATTTCCTAAATTGTACCATATGCCCAAGTTACCGAACAGGAACAAAATGGTTAACGCAAAAAAGCCACCTCTGGAATTTCTTCAGAGATGGCGCGGCTTTTTTCATATCATATTTTCGTATTACGTTGAGTTTTCGCGGTCAACTTATGAAGCGGACTAGCTACCGCATGTTTCGATTTTAGATCCGCATTAACTAGCGCGACATAACGTTTAGTCATCTCCATTGTACTGTGACCGAGTGCTCGCTGCGTATCAAACGCGTTGGCACCGTTACGTAAGAACTCAAGCGCAAACACATGGCGCAAGTCATACGGCCGAATGTGCTTTCCGATTCGTTTTCCGTAAACTTCGAGCCGATCGCCCCACGTATGCCGATTAAGGGGCTTTCCTTCGTATGAGCAGAATATCGGCACTTCGTCCGCCCACTCCTCCGCACGTACCGAGATAAGCTTCCGCAATGATTTAATCGTTATGTCCAAGATAGGCAGCGTACGGGCTACGCGACTTTTTGCAACCTTTGACGGTACATATATCTCGCGCGCCGAAGCGTTAAAATCCTGCGGTATCAGCCTGAGAGCCTCTGAGGGACGGATTCCGGTGTCCAAGGTCAAAAGTATCAAGGTATAGTCGCGGAGCCCTGTAAACGTCGTCTGGTCCGGCGCAGCAAGCAACGCCTTTAAGACTTGCTCCTCGATTGCTACCGCACGGTTCTCCGTCTTACGTTTCCGTATACCTTCGAGCGGATTGGTCGCGATATGCTTCTCCTTAACGCAGTACTTAAAGAAAGCGCGGAGATAAACTAAACGGCTGTTAAACGTTGCCGGCGCGATATCATCGGACATATGCGTCAGAACAGCTGTCTCAAGCGCACTGTCCGACTCCCAGGCGTCCGGATACCGTTTGAACAGTAGATTAACGGTGCGATCGTAATCATCCGCTGTCTGGTCGCTGATATTGTCTAATTTCTTACGCTGCTGGAAATCCGCTAGGACATCGCGCCAATGCGACCGCCCTCCATCCGACGGTTTAATACTACGTACTCTAGCCAAAACAAAAACGCCTCCCTTTCGGTGGCGTCTTCGTATACCTTGCGCGAGTCCTGTGTACCTGCGGATAACTCCGTATCAGATACGCAGGACCTCAACGTTAATTTCGCTAATTTAACGTGATGTTACCGCGCCCATTTCGTTATAATGCCGAGGACGGGGGTCGAACCCGTACGGTAGTCACCTACCGCAGGATTTTAAGTCCTGTGCGTCTGCCAATTCCGCCACCCCGGCATATTGTATCCGCGCATGTTCCTAGCGTCGTTCACGTTCACTTGGAAAGCCCGAAGGTACGCGTGGAATTCGCAATATTTTGCGAGATCATCCCGAAATCTAGGTGTGCACATTTCGTCTTAGCGACAAAATCGATAATACCATGTGCAACCATATGATGTCAATATATGAAACTCATAATTTTTCGCATCACCCCGGGCCAAGCACGATTCTTCTCGATGACCCTCGCCATCGCTCTGCTTTAGCTTTAGGTACTGAAAGCAAATCAAGGGGCTCCTTTGCAATCGGTACCATGCTCTTCCCGCTGGAGCTTCCTATGGAATAATTTTTCGGTTACCGCGCATCCTAAATGAAGCTCGCGTGCTTCATGCGGAGACTAGAACAACAGTAGAAAAGGAAACCCATCGCCATGAAAAAACGAACATGCTCAGCCTTCTCATTGCTTGCCCTTGCGCTGATTCTTGGTTATCCAGGCCATGTGCATGCGGAGCACGTGCCTTCCGCCTCCAAAGGCAGAGATTATTATGAGGAGCGCGGCGAGATCGTGTGGGAAGTCCCCACGCAGAACAAGGTGATCGCCCTCACTTTTGACGACGGCCCGGACGAGCATAATACCGTTCAAATTCTGGATCTGTTAAAGCGGTATGACGCTAAAGCGACCTTCTTCGTTGTAGGCAGCCGGGTGGAGAAACATCCCGACATCGTCGCGCGGGAGCTGCAGGAAGGACATGAAATCGGCAACCACTCCTATACGCATCCTCCCTTTCACAATATTAACGTCACGAAGTTATCAAGTGAGCTGAATCAAACGCAGGATGCGATCTATCAAGCCACCGGCATGAAAACCGTACTGTTCCGCCCGCCCGGGGGCAGCTATAATGAAGCGATTGTGAGTACAAGCAAGGATTTGGGCATGCTGACCGTATTATGGTCATGGCACCAGGATACCCTCGACTGGCGAAAGCCCGGCGTCAGCCGCATCGTCCAAAAGGTTCTGGATAACGCCCGTAACGGCGACATCGTACTCATGCACGATTTTGTACCCAGCAGTACGCAGACGGTTGAAGCCCTCAAGGTGATTTTGCCGGAGCTACAAAAAAGAGGTTATTCATTTGTTACCGTATCCGAGCTGATGTCCTACCATGAGAAATCACGCAAGTTCATTGAAGTCAACCATTAATAAGCCGTTTGCATGTAAGACAATGACCGCTGCCTATTGGAGGTAACGGTTATTTTTTTGGACAGGCTTCGATCCCGGAGCGCCGGATAGATTTTTTTCTTGAATATTTTAAACCCATTTGTTAAGATACAGAACGAACGTTCAGTATATACAATTTTGACGATAGCCTAGGGGATAAGGGGGTGCATGCGTGAACAAAAAACAACAACAAACCGAAGATACCAAGCGACGCATTGCCGAAGCCGCCAAGGCGCTATTTATGCAGAAGGGATACAAATCAACGTCGATCGAGGAAATCGTCGAAGCCACCGGCAGCAGCAAAGGGAATATCTATTATCACTTTAAAAGCAAGGAAGGGCTGTTTCTGTATTTGATCGAGGAATGGGACCTCGAGTGGGAACAGAAATGGAGCAGTAAGGAGCAGCAATACACCACAACCGTTGATAAATTGTACGGAATTGCCGACCAACTGGTGTTTGATGATCTGAACCACCCCTTCTCCAAAGCTCTGGACGAATTCATGAACAACAATGGAGACGTGTCCGAGGAAGTAGAGCAGCGAATCGTCCGGATTATCCGAAGCCACCTGGAATTCAATCAGAAGTTGCTGCAGCAAGGGATTGATCAAGGGGAGTTTGAGAATCATAACGTGGAGCAGCTCTCCCTCATTTTTGAAAGCCTCATCGTGGGCTTAAGCCAGATGTCCCGCATTACGAAGGTAAAAAATCCGCTTGCCCTTTATCATACGGCCATTCAAGTATTCCTGCACGGCATCGAAAAGAAATCGTAAATGACACCTTCTCTTTTTTATGCTCTATTATAAACCGAACGTTCAGTATAGAAAGAAAACCGTACACCATCATTAAATCGTTGTTTATCTTTGGAGGAATCATCATGTCATTACTTTTGCGAAACAATGGAGCCATTCTGCTCCTCATGTTCAATATATTTTTAGTTTTCACCGGCATCGGGCTTGTCATTCCCATTATGCCTACCTATATGACGGAGCTGCATATCAGCGGAAGCACGGTGGGCATGCTCGTTGCCGCCTTTTCATTAACGCAGCTGCTATTCTCGCCGCTTGCGGGGAGATTGTCCGATATCATGGGCCGCAAAAAAATCATCATCTCCGGCATGATTGTATTCGCCATATCGGAATGGTTATTCGGAGCGGCCAGCACGCCGACGCTGTTGTTCGCGGCAAGAATGCTGGGCGGCATCGGCGCCGCCCTCATCATGCCCGCCGTCATGGCCTATACAGCTGACGTCACTTCCAATGAGGAACGTGCCCGGGGCATGGGATTCATTAATGCAGCGATTACGACAGGCTTCATTATCGGACCCGGCATCGGGGGTTTCATCGCCGAGTTTGGCATTCGCGTTCCTTTCTACGCTGCAGCCATAGCCGGGGGCATTGCCGCTCTGGTGACGCTGCTGCTGCTTCCGGAATCATCCGCCAAGCAAGAAGCACCTACCGTGCTGGGACGGAAACAGGAGAGCCTGGCGGTCCAGCTGGCCCGTTCGTTCAGGGAGCCGTATTTCCTTAGTCTGATCATCGTATTTGTTCTGTCGTTCGGTCTTGCCAATTATGAAACGGTGTTCGGCCTGTTCGTGGATCATAAATTCGGATTCACCCCTAAAGATATCGCCATGATCATTACGTTTGGCTCCATTGCGGGCGCTGTCGTGCAGGCAACGATATTCGGCTGGATCCTGAACCGGTTCGGCGAGAAAAGGGTCATTACGCTCAGCTTGCTCACAGCGGGAATCTGCATTCTGTTAACGCTGTTTGTGCATAAATATTGGCTAATCTTCCTTGTGACGTTCCTTGTCTTCCTGTCGATCGACATCCTGCGTCCTGCCATCGGCACGCAAATGTCCAAGCTGGCAAAGGATCAGCAAGGCTACGTCGCCGGCCTGAACTCGGCTTATACCAGTCTGGGGAACATCGCGGGGCCCCTTGTCGCAGGTTATCTGTTTGATTTGGACATCAACTTCCCATACATCTCTGCATCGATCGTCCTCATCCTCTGCTTTTTCTTGGCCATGCGTGCCGGCAGAGCCTGGGCTGCTACGGAAGCTGTCACGAATGAGCGGTAATCATACGCTGAAACAACATACTCTCTCGTCTTAGACAATGACAGAACAAGACCCTGCCGGAAACTTCCGGCAGGGTCTTTAGGTTTCGTTGTTATGTATTAATAAGCCACCAGGACAATAATCGCCAATAAAGCCACAAGCGCAAACAATAGGGCCCATCCCAGTTCAAAACGTCTTTTTTCCTGATATGCCTTAAAAGCCTTCCTTGACTCGAATACGAATACGATCACTAAGAAGGCAAGCAACACGGGCAATCCCCAGGACTGATTCAATACCCACTCTGACACCTTGATCCCCCATCCTATGTACGAAAATGAGCTGCATCCCACCAGCCTCGGCGTTTGGAAGTACATGTCCCTAACGACTCCATTAAAATGTACCGTAAGTTGTTCCCGATTACAAATCTCGCTGATCGGGTCTTCTGATGGATCTTTTAGGCTTCTCTGGATTTGAGCCTCACTTGAATCATGATCATATTGCAGAGTTAAGCACAGTTGTCAGAGCAAATTAATATTCTGAATTAGTTCATTTCCAAAAGGAGTGCTTTAATGGAGAAAAAATCAACTTATGATTACATCGTTGTAGGCACAGGTCCGGCTGGGGCCGTGATTGCGAAGACACTTACTGACGACATGCGAACCTCCGTGCTTGTTTTAGAATCGGGCGGAAACCATGACAAAGACAAACCGATTAAGGATTCAGCCTTTGCCCTTGAATTGGAAGAAAGTTTCTTTCCGAATTACTTTTGGCAGGGAGAAGGCATCCCCCAAGAGGAACTTGATGAACGCGCATTCGAATGGACAACAGGTCGACTCTCGGGAGGCGGTTCTTCAATCAACGGAGAACAATATGTTAGACCGACATCCGCCGTGCTCCGAAAGTGGAACGGCTGCTTGGACCTCTCTGGTCACCCGAGAAAGCGATTCGACGTTTCAAATCATTGGAGAATTATAACGGAGAAACCACAGATATCAATGCACACGGGTATCGAGGAAGAATTAACATCCGGCAAGCACCCGAAACTCCAACGCCGATGGCTCACAAGCTGACAACTGCGATCGAGCGGGCAACAGGTTATCCGACCATTCTTGACTATAATGATCCGAATACTCCCATGGGACCGTTCACCCGTTGGCAATTATACCAACAGCCTGATGGCCGTAGGGAGAGCTCCTCCACAGCCTTCCTGTCTCGCGATATTATGACGGGAACTGGTCGGGGAGTGAATAACAGAAAACTAACTGTGAAGTTTCGAACAACGGTTCTCCGTATTCTTTTCTCCGGTAAGCGGGCCATTGGCGTTGAATATTTGAAGGATGGCAAGTGCTGCTATGCGTATTCCCGCAAAAAGGTTATTATTTCGGCGGGGATCAACAGCCCTCAGTTGTTGATGTTGTCAGGAATCGGACCCGCCAAAATGCTGAAAAAGGCTGGAATCCCTGTCATCTTCGACAATCCAAACGTAGGGCAAAGGTTAAAAAACCATACGTTAAATTTCGCAGTATTTGCTACCAATTCACAAGATCGTCCCCTCCCTCCCTTAGACCCCAACGCACTGTATACGGGAGGAGCTTTCTTGCCAGATCCATCTGGCATCGATCCGGATGAGCGGGCTGTTCAACTCGTTGGCATTGGATCCGATGGAGAATTGACGATAGCGATTCTGTACTTGCGACCCAAGAGCAATGGGACGATCCGCATACAAAGCAAAGATCCGCTGAATATCGTATTGGCAGATGAGGGATTTCTTTCAAATCCAGACGACATGGAGGCGGTAAAAAGAATTTATAGAACGTATATCAAAGATATTGCCATAGAGTTGGAACAGATTGATTCTTCATATCGTCTCTTATCCCCTACATTTGATATTATCGATGACGATGACAGGCTTGAAGAATTTATTAAGGAAAATTTCGATCACAATCACCATCAGCAAGGATTTCTGCGGATGGCTCCTTTATCCGCAGGAGGAGTCGTTAACCGTAAAGGAAAGGTACACGGGGTTCAAGATTTGATCGTTGCCGATGCGTCCTTAGTTCCATATACAGTCGACGGAAACACCTCTTCTGCTGCATATCTTATCGGCTACACCATCGCAAAGCAATTAAGTAAACGCAAAAAAAAGCAACGACCACATCCGGAATCGGGGGAAGAATGATAACTTCCCCTCGCTTCCGTTATGATGGAATGCTAATATCGCGAAAGCAGCTCAATGCCGCGCTCGACGGGCCGCTACTCAGCCGGTGGATACTTTGAGCTACTACCGGACTAATCTTCTAGTTCAATCTCGATACGGGCAAGGACACCAGCTGGATTATCTCCGCTTCTGTTTGCATTTGACGGGAAGTTAAAAGCGGCGATCACGATATCGTTTGTACCTCTCCGAAGGAAGCGTCTGATATTAAAAGTTCTTCCCGGATTAAAGAATGAAACGTTGCCCTGCGGGTTGTCGATAACGACCGACCGTCCATTGATTAAAACGATGGCAAAGTTATCCACGGACAGGAATAAGCTAGCTCTCTCAATATCGTCTCTAATCGTAAATCTTCTGGCGACCACAGCAGCAGGACCGTTAGGATCATTTCTTCCCCAAACGTACGATTCACCGGCTTGCGGCGCCACCCACGCCGGATTTCGCTCGATTTCTAGTGCATTTACCCAATTTCGATTCGTACTTATTCTTCTGGTTCGTTGACTAATAACAACCGGATTTTGTGCACTCAATGATCTCTGTGCGGCAATCACCGTTCTCATTGCCTTTGCAACGCTACCCGCCCATATTCCGCTATGTCTTCTAGGCGTTTGCAGTTGTTTGACCGTATTTTTTGCCTTTCCAGATACTGTTCTTTTGTACATTTGTGCTTCCTCCTTTTTATCAACGAAATCCTTAACATATATATGAGTCCATTGAATTAATGGATATGGACAATAGATTAGTCAAAATCACTCAATTTTCTCAAATGAAAATATCCTCCGGCTTATAGCACCCAGCGTATGAACCATGATCTTATACCGTTTGATGACCTGTTGGCCTTTGTCACATTTTTTTCAGTTCCTAAGACGACCACACTGATTCCTGCGGTGTCGTTGTTTAATGTTCAGTTTTAGTACAATGAAAATGCTAAAAACGGGGACGGAAAGTTGCCGTCCCCGTTTATCGTAATTGGGGATACCACATGGGTGCAGTATCGTAATTTGATGAATTAAATTAAATCAATGAATGAATGCTTCATTAAGGAGCTTCATTAAATCCAAAACGTTCCCAAGATAATAACCAAGAGAATAAATAAAACCAGGACAGTTCCTACTGGATTACCGTATCCGTTGTAACCACCTTTTTCGCAGCTCACCGATTTAACCTCCTTGCTTTGTGGAATGGTACAGTTTATGTACATAGACGGTCTTAGTCTGGACATTTCGGCAATCATGATCAGATTGTGCTAATGTTAAGGGTATTCCCCATACTTTCAGTGTCTTCAGGCGTCTGCCAAACCGTCCTGTAAACAGCAAAAAACCCATGCATCGCAAGGGTTTTAGCTTCTCCTATTATATAGATTCCGGCTGTATGTGATGCGTCGTTACTCTACATCAACGGGATGCTGTATTTTATCCCGATAAAGATCGATGTACAGCTGACCGTCGGTTCCTTTCACTGCATAAAAAACATCTGCAATTTCTTTGTTCCGGACTTTTAATTTTTCTATAATCCACTCTGGGGACAAATCATTGATTTTTAGATTATTTTCTAATAGTTGTCCATCCATGATAAGCTCAATCGGAAACTGCTGATTCCCTTTCAAGCCCTTTTTCATATCTTTTAAAGTTACATTCTGGTATTCCTTTTTCTTCATTACAGATATCTTTCCATTGATCTCTAATACGCCGTACTCCACTTCTGAGATGTCAAATATATCCTTTTGCCGCAACATTTGATTGATCGTATCTAAGGTTAACTTATTTTTCCTTAGATTCTCTTCCAGGATCTTGCCACCTTCTATAACTACGCTCGGCGTCCCTTCAGCCCACATGCGGAATTTACGATTCTTCACCACGATCTTTGATAAAAAATATGATGTAAATGTAAATACGGCAAGCGAGATTAGCAGGTGTATGACTTCCATTTTTTCATTGAAAGCAAAGTTCGCAGCAATTGCACCTAATATCACGGCCGTAACAAATTCATGAAAATTCATGTTAGACAACGTTTGTTTGCCCAAAAACCGCGTAATAATCAACAAAATAACGAATGCTGATATACTACGAAGTAAAATAATCATGTGCTCTAGCATGAAGACCCATACACTCCTTTCTACCGTATATCTTATGTATGGGCAATTTTTCTAAAAATAAACCGATAAGCTTAGATGCCTTCAGCAGCAATCTCACCTTATCGTAAAATCTCATATCGTTCGGTCTAAACCGTCCTATAAACAGCAAAAAACCCTTGCATCGCAAGGGTTTTCATAAAGTGGGCCCTGAGGGACTCGAACCCCCGACCAGTCGGTTATGAGCCGACCGCTCTAACCAACTGAGCTAAGGGCCCTGAACATACATGTACACATAAACATAAGGACGTCATACATACATCGTTTAAAAATTGGTTGCGGGGGCAGGATTTGAACCTGCGGCCTTCGGGTTATGAGCCCGACGAGCTACCGAACTGCTCCACCCCGCGTCAATGCTGTATCAAACAGCGACAAGAATAAATATACACCATTCCCCTGCATCAAGTCAAGTGCTGTTTTAATGGAATTCCTCAAGGCAGGAATCGCACGCCATAACGCCCCTTCTTGGAACGATAAACCTCTACCATCCGCGGATCATGATACCCGAACAGCCAGCCATCCTGCTCCAGACGTTTAGCGAAGCACCCAGCCTGAAATTTGGTTGTATAGAGCTTTCCGTAATATACCCAGTTCATCCTATGCGGCTCCTTACCGAAATGATAATGTAATGCTGTCATATTATGTCCAAACTTCCACAAAAAAAACGCCGTCCTCCGAAGTTCTCCGTCCCTCCCCATAATAAAAACAATCAGCCATGCCGTATACCGTGCCGGATACGTATATGCTGATTGTTGTCTTGGGTTATAACCCATTCGCTTATTGGCCGTCGGCCTCTGCAAACCGGGCAGCGATGCTCATCAGCTCCTGCTCCATCGAATGCATCATCTGGATGAAATTCATCAGCTGCGCCTTCGTCTCCTCGGCCTCTGTGCGAAAACGCTGCTGGGAAACGCCTTCCCATTCGGCATTCAGCGTTTCAATGACCTGGGACAACCTCGCGACCAATTCCCCGCCGTAGTCACTCCCGCTGCGAATGTCTGCCGCCGCGCGGCGCAGCTCCTCGGGCGATACCTCTATACGTCCTGACATAGATCCGCCTCACGCTCCTCCCTTAATCCCTGGCAAGATAAGTAGCCTTCGTCTCAGCCAGTACGGCCTGAAATTGTTCTTCCTCTTCGTCCTGGTAACCCGTAAAAATAATCTCTTGGATATCCTCATGGTTAAACACGTAAGCAAACTCCGGGCTGACATACCCTTCCGGATACGGACAAGCCAGATAGTCGAACAATTGCGGCTGCTCAAGCGCCAAAATTTGCTTGCGTCCATAGATCACCAGCTTTTTCTCGCCTTCCTTCAAAATGACGATCGATCCGTTGGGCAGCAGCTGCTGTTGTTGCGTCATTACGATCCTCTCCTTTTCTTACTCTGACGATGCGGTGCCGCCGGCGTGCGGCCCTGATTCATTTTGTTCAGAAACGCGGCATTCCGCTGCTCCTTCGGCAATCCCAATACGGGATAATGAGCCCTCAGCTTTTCCATATTGTTCTGGATGAACCGATATCGAGGGATGAACACAACGGCCAGGTACAGGCCGAGAATCAACAGAACGGAAAAAGCCGCCATGCCCATGACGAATCCGCCAAGGTCCCCGGTAACGGCAACCACGACGTAATACCCTGTGTAACCGATGCCTGCCAACAGCAAGGCCGCTTTGCCTGCTTTGCCGATGCCGCCTTTGCGTTCCATGGACTGGTACGTCCCTTGCCGCAGCGCTCTTGCGTGCAGAACATAAAACGCAACGAGCAGCAGGAGCATCAACGCGATCGAGCTAAGTCCATATCCGATCGATTCGACACCGGCCATGTCATACATCATTTTCAAGATAGCCAGCTGGCAAGTGACCGCCAACGCCAATCCGTAAATCCCCAAGTACAGCACAAAACCGACCTCAGACCGGTACGGATTTACGCTCAGGCCAATTCCCCACAGCAGCATGGCCGCCCACACTGCCGCAGCCGCATAAAAATATACCGACATCATCGGCGCCGCCAGCGTGACCAGCGCGGGGATGAGCATAATGAATAAAAAACATACGATGCCGCCCCGAATTTGCTCGGCGGGGATTAACCGGAAATGAAACTGTTCTTCCTCTGAAATCTTCGTGCTCATCTATAACACTCCCTTTATTTGAACCATCCGGCTATCGTAGAACCTATCTTCTCCGCCCCCATTTTCAATCCTTCGGTTACGGTATCTTTCTTCCCGTCCCCGTCAAAATCCGCGAACTTGATGCCGTCCATGACGTAGGAAGCGCCGACCGACACGCCGAAGCCGATGGCCGCACCCGCCAGGGTGCCGATCGGACCGCCCACCGCCGTCCCGATCAGCGCGCCGGCTTTAGCGCCAGCCGCCGCGGAAGCGACCACGGTTCCCACGCCGACACCCACGTCGACGACGGCGTCTCCGGCTATTTTCGCCCCGCTCTTGTTTTCATTGATATTCGTGACCAGATTTCCCACCGTTTGCATGGCGATGCCGGCATAACCAAGCTTGCCGCCCTTCCAGCTGAGCGAGTCCTTCACGGCTGCGCCGGGCAGGACGTATTTCGGAATTCGGGGGTGATTCCGCCAATTGTACTCGGCATAGGATTTCTTGCGGATATTGGCAAGCATGCCGTTCGTCACATTGGCACGCATGTTGCCGCGCTTGTCTTTTTCAAGCCATACGCCGAAGCCGTTCCGGTACATATCCCAGTATTTGTACATCGTGCCCGATGCGGTTGCCGTTCCGAACAATACCCCTGCGGCCGCAAGCGGATTGCCCTTCCATTGATCCGCCGTGCCGCCGAATGGCGCGAGCGCATTGAATTCGACGCCCGCCGCCGTCACGGGCGGATCCGTCTTCTTATTTCCGTTCTGTGCCATACTCGCCTGAAGCAGCAGATGCGGACTCACCTGGGCGACCGATTGTTTGCCGAAATTCAGATTGTTCCCGAGCGATTGGTCGGTCTGCGAAAAATCCCCCGCTTTCTTCACGAGCTGGCCGCGATTCTGCTCCAGACGGCCTACGACAGACTGGCACGCAGCCCGGCATTGCGCAAGACGCTGCTCTACCTGGGCGCGATGGCGCGATTCCCAGGACATGCTCTGGATGCGCTGCTGCATCCGCTCCTGAAGCGCTTGGACTTCCCGTGCAATATCAGATACCGCTGCGCCCTGCTGGTTCAGCATTTCAGGTACCACACGTATTTTGGTCATAGCTAACAATCCTCCATGTCATTGATCGAGAAGGCAAAAATTACAGTATGCGGGATCAGGATGCAACATCTCTCACTTAATACGCTCGATGACCGCGCCGAGTTCCCGGATGATCTCGGTTACCGTAGCGCCCCATATTTGGTCCTGTTCGCCTTCGTTGCGAATCAGCCAATTGGATTGCGCTCCCCGTAACAGCTCGATTCCCTGAATCCGGCAGTTGAGATCCGGACAATAATACGCCGTGAAGGTGGCATATCTCTCCGGATGGCTGACGCAATCAGCCAAGTCATTAACGACCGATTCCGGATAGCCTTGAGCAAGCAGGTGCTTCCGAGGCTCCTGCTCCCCTTGCTCGGCGTTCATCCATTGCTGGAACCAGCCCTTAGGCAAGGCCAGTGAGCCTGTATCGCGATTTTTTCGGTCCTCCAGCTGCAGGTAACCGATGATCTTCAGCCAAGCCTCCGAAGGGGTTCCGAGCTCTTCCAGCACATAAAGCCTTTCACCGCTTGGCCCGATTTCGATATCTGCCTTCACGACAAGGCCGGAACTGTAATAAATGAAGCACTCCTTCGACGTTTCCTCCGAACCGGCCACCCTCATATGAATCGTTAACAAGGTCCGGCTGCATACTTCTATGTATTCCAGGAGCTCCTGCACAAGAACCGGCTCGTTATCGGCCGTTTGAATCAAACCCTTCTCCAGCAGTTCCTGCTCAATCTTGGCTACTTCGACAGGCATCTCTTCCGTGAGCGTTCCGCGAAAAGGGTCCTCCAACCCGATGACAGCCCGCGCACCGACAATGCCGGTTAATACAAAGAATTGCTTGCCGGTCAGTTGGATCCTGGACGGAATTTCCAAAGATCTCTCCTCCTTACGGTCAGTCCCGCCTATTTTGTGTTTGTTTTCGAAGTTATCATTACTATTATAGGTGAGACGTATCCTTCCCCTCTACCAAATCCTGGCCCTAAATTTATAGGAACATATACCCAAATCAGACGGCTCCCAAACCACCAAGCGGCAAAATATAAAAAAACATTCCCGGGCTTAGGCAATCACCTCTGGAATGTTTGAGCGGTTATGTTGGATTAAGCGGCTCATCCTTCCGGATAATGCCGTGATATAGAATCGTCATCAGTTGTTCGCTGACCGCATTCAGGCTGCCCAGACCATGGTACCATTCCGTTCGCGCCGTAAATTCATTGATAAAAGTCAAAAACGCGACCAGTACCTGCGGGGATATGTCTTTGCGGATCTGTCCCAGCTGCTGGCCTTTAAAAATCAGCATTTCGAATTCCGGGACAACGTATTTCTGATTGAACTGAAGCAGCTTGTCCATCTGTTCCGGAAACTTGGCCAGATCCGACACAAATTGCTGCGAGACGAGCCCCGAAAACTTCTCCTGATCCCTGTAGAACACGGTTAAGGCCTCCAGCGGATCTTTGGCCTGCTCCATGATCCCGCGATAGATCGCCATCATCTCCTCGACCATGCGATCCACCACATGATCCAGTAAGCCCTCTTTGCTCTGATAATAGTTATAAATCGTCATCTTGGAAACGGGGACAGCTTCGGCAATCTGCTCCATGCTGGTTTTCACAATCCCATGCTCCAGAAACAACCGCTTTCCGGCCTCAAGCACCGCTTCTTTTTTTGCGTTCATCGGTAGATTAGATCCCTTCTATTCGGCTTCAGGATGTTTATGGCTAAATCAGCCGCTTACAGTCCTAATGTAACGATCCGTCCTTCGACTGTCAACCCGCGGCCGATATTACGTTATCTTGTTTCAGGAAACCAAAAAAAGCCGCCTCTGTGTCAGTTCACAGAGACGGCGGCCTGAGGATGAAGAATATCTATACGCCAAAGGAGGTTGGATTCGATCTCCAGGATTGTAGGAGCTCCACGTCCTCTGCTTGAATCCGGTTCTCCGATAACGCTACATCAATGAGTGCACCGTAATTGGACAGGCTCTGCAGCGGAATTCCCGCTTCGGCGAAGGCTTGTACCGCTTTATCCAACTGATAGCTGAATATGGCGAGCACCGCGAGCGGCTCTGCTCCTGCGTCCTTGACCGCTTGCGCCGCCTTCAGGGAGCTGCCGCCCGTGGAGATCAGATCCTCGATGACAACGACCTTCTGGCCGGGCTTGATCAAACCTTCGATCAGGTTTTCCTTGCCGTGGCCTTTGGCTTTGTCCCGAATATAGGACATCGGCAGGTTCATCTTCTGGGATACGAAGGCCGCGTGCGGGATCCCTGCGGTGGCCGTTCCGGCAATGGCCTCGGCTTCCGGATACTGCTCCCGAATGACGGCCGCGAACGATTCAGCAATGTAATCGCGAATGTCGGGATAGGACATGGTCAGGCGATTGTCGCAGTAGATCGGTGACTTGATGCCCGACGTCCATGTAAACGGCTGATGAGGTCTTAGGGAAACGGCCTCGATCTTAAGCAAATAAGATGCGATCTGATGCGGAATATTCGCGATGGTACTCATGCTTGAATCATCTCCTCAATAATCTGTTCTGCAGCTTGTCTCGGGTTATGGGACTCGGTGATCGGGCGGCCGACAACCAGGTAATGACTTCCCTTGCGGATCGCTTCCCCAGGTGTAAGCACCCGCGCTTGGTCACCGATATCCGCACCGGCAGGGCGGATACCCGGAATGACGGTTTTGAAATCCTTGCCGCAGGCGGATCGAATGGCTTCCACTTCCAGGGAGGATGCCACGACGCCGTGAAGTCCCGACTGCCGGGCCAACTCAGCATAACGCACGACGGTATCCTCCACCTGGCCGGGAATGCCGATTTCGTTATTCATGACATCCTGATTCGTGCTGGTCAACTGCGTTACCGCAATGATCGTAGGCATGGCAAGACCCGGGGTGTCCGCCACTGCGGCTTCCGCCCCGGCTTTTGCCGCCTGCATCATGAGCGCGCCGCCGCCGGCATGGACATTAAACATGTCCACGCCCAGCCGCGTTACGCTGTGCGAGCCGCCTTTGACCGTATTCGGAATATCATGCATCTTTACATCCAGGAACACGGAATAGCCTTTCGCTTTCAATTCTTTCACAAAGTCAGGACCGGCCGCATAGAACAGCTGCATGCCGACCTTCATATAACACGGGATGCCCTCCAGCTGACGTACCAATGCTTGTGCACGCTCGGCATCCGGGTAATCCAGGGCCACCATCAGGCGGCCCGCCATTTCATTGTAGCTGGCGTTCATCTGTACCCCTCCTTCTCGATTTTAAACCGGCATCGCTTCAGAGGAGAAGTTGATGGTCTCCAGCATCGTCAGAAGCTCGCGAACCGTATCGAGCGAGGTCATGCATACAACGCCATTCTCTACCGCTTCCCGGCGGATTCGGAATCCGTCGCGCTGCGGCGTTTTGCCTTTGGTCAATGTGTTGAAGACAAAGTTCGCTTCGCCTGTGCGGATCATATCGAGAATGTTCGGCGTGCCTTCGGACAGCTTGTTGATGGTCGTCACGTCAAGACCCGCTTCTTTGAGCGCTGCCGCCGTACCGCCGGTTGCGATGATTTTATACCCCAGCTTATGGAAGCCCTTCAGCAGCGCAGCCGCTTCGGCTTTGTCTTTATCCGCTATGGTGGCGATGATCGCGCCCGTTGAAGGAATCTTCATGCCTGCACCGATGAGGCCTTTGTACAGTGCCTTGGCATACTTCACGTCGCGGCCCATAACCTCGCCGGTCGATTTCATTTCAGGTCCGAGGGTCGGCTCCACGCGGCGAAGCTTCGCGAAGGAGAAGACCGGCACTTTAACCGATACATGCTCGCTTTCCGGCCACATGCCTTCCTCGTATCCGAGATCCTTCAGCTTGCCGCCCATAATGGCCTGCGTAGCCAGGTTCGCCATCGGAATGCCCGTCACCTTGCTCAGGAACGGCACCGTCCGGGAAGAACGCGGATTCACTTCGATTACGTACACTTCGTTTTTATAGATGACGAACTGGATGTTGACAAGTCCGCGTGTATTGAGCTCTTTGGCAATCTTGATCGTAATTTCGACAATCTTGTCCTTCAGGTCCTGGGACAAGTATTGTGGCGGATATACCGCAATCGAGTCGCCGGAGTGAACCCCTGCGCGCTCTACATGCTCCATAATGCCCGGAATCAGCACGGTCTCGCCATCGCAGATCGCGTCAACCTCCACTTCTTTGCCCAGCATGTAACGGTCGATCAGAACCGGGTGATCCGGGTTGATCTTAACCGCCTCTTTCATGTAGCTCAGAAGCTCGCTGTCGGAGTATACAATCTCCATGGCGCGTCCACCCAGTACATACGAAGGTCTTACGAGCACGGGGTAGCCCAGCGATTGTGCCGTTTCTACGGCATCATCGACCGACGTTACGGTTTTACCTTTCGGCTGGGCGATCTCCAATCGGAACAGAAGCGCTTCGAATTTCTTGCGGTCCTCGGCTTCGTCAATGCTCTCCAGGCTTGTGCCCAGAATCTTCACGCCCGCTTTGCTGAGCGGCTCCGCGAGGTTGATCGCCGTCTGCCCGCCGAACTGTACGATGACGCCGATCGGCTTCTCCTGCTCGATGACATTCATGACATCTTCGAAGAACAGAGGTTCGAAGTAGAGACGGTCCGACGTATTAAAGTCGGTGGATACGGTCTCCGGGTTGTTGTTGATGATAACCGCTTCATATCCCGCCTTCTGGATGGCCCATACGGCATGCACCGTGGAGTAGTCGAATTCGATCCCTTGACCGATCCGGATCGGACCGGAGCCGAGCACGATGACTTTCTCCTTCGCGGATTCGATGACTTCATTCTCCGTTTCGTAGGTGGAGTAGTAGTACGGCGTCGTTGCTTCAAACTCCGCTGCGCAGGTATCCACCATTTTGTAAACCGGACGCAATCCGTGCTCGCGGCGGAGGAATCCGATCGACTCCTCGGTCGTGTGCGTGCTGGCCTTGCCTTCTGCGCGGAGCTCGGCGATGGCACGATCCGTAAAGCCGAGACGCTTCGCTTCGTACAGCGTTTCGTAAGTCAGCGACGCTTCGCTGCGAATATGGTCTTCATACTTGATCAGGCGTTCGATTTTGTCCAGGAACCACCAGTCGATCTTCGTCAGGTCCTGAATCTGCTGCAGATCATAGCCCCGGCGGAACGCTTCCGCGATCAGGAACATCCGCTCATCGTCCGCTTTGATCAGGCGCTGCTGGAGCACTTCATCGCTCAGCTCGTTCGCGCCTTTCAGGTATAGACGGTGCACGCCGATTTCCAGGGAGCGGACCGCTTTATGGATCGATTCTTCGAAGGTGCGGCCGATTGCCATCACTTCGCCGGTTGCCTTCATCTGGGTGCCCAGCTTCCGGTTGGCATGGATGAACTTGTCGAACGGCCAGCGCGGAATTTTGCTGACGATGTAATCCAGCGTAGGCTCGAAGCAAGCATACGTCTGGCCCGTTACCGGGTTAACGATCTCGTCCAGGGTGTAACCCATCGCGATTTTTGCTGCCATCTTCGCGATCGGGTAGCCCGTTGCTTTGGAAGCCAGCGCGGATGAGCGGCTGACCCGTGGGTTTACCTCGATGACGTAATATTGATAGCTGTTCGGATCCAGCGCGAACTGCACGTTGCATCCGCCTTCGATGTTCAGGGCGCGAATGATTTTCAGCGATGCGGATCTGAGCATTTGATATTCGCGGTCAGACAGCGTTTGGCTTGGCGCCACGACGATGCTGTCGCCGGTATGAACGCCGACCGGATCGAAGTTCTCCATGTTACATACCACGATGCAGTTATCGTTGGCGTCGCGCATAACCTCGTACTCGACTTCTTTCATTCCCGCAATGCTCTTCTCGATCAGGCACTGCGTGATCGGGCTGTAGCGAAGTCCAGAGCTGACCGTTTCGCGCAGCTCCTCTTCGGTTGCGCAAATGCCGCCGCCGGTGCCGCCAAGCGTGTAGGCCGGACGCACGATCACCGGATAACCGATCTCATTCGCGAACTCAAGCGCCTCTTCCAGGGTCGTTACGATCGTGCTCTCCGGCACGGGCTGATCCAATTCGCGCATCAGCTCGCGGAACAAGTCGCGGTCTTCGGCTTTTTCGATCGATTCCAGCTGCGTTCCGAGCAGCTTCACATTCTCCTGCTCCAGAATTCCGGCGCGGGCAAGCTCAACCGCCATGTTCAGTCCCGTTTGTCCTCCAAGCGTCGGGAGCAGTCCGTCCGGACGCTCTTGACGGATGATCTGGGTAACGAAGTCCAGCGTGATCGGCTCGATATATACTTTATCCGCCATGTTGGTGTCGGTCATGATGGTCGCCGGGTTACTGTTGATCAGCACGACCTCCATGCCTTCTTCTTTCAGTGCCTGGCAGGCTTGGGTTCCAGCGTAGTCGAATTCCGCTGCTTGCCCGATGACGATCGGACCGGAGCCGATGACGAGAATTTTTTTCAATGTATCATGTTTAGGCATATTATTGAGCTCCTTTCACGGCTGCGGCCAGAACCGCCTGGCGCGGTTTCCGGATTTCATTCTGTTTATGGTCTCTTATCATTTCAAGGAATTGATCGAACAGATAGCTGCTGTCGTGCGGACCAGGCGCAGCTTCAGGATGGTATTGCACCGAGAAGGCCGGGAATTTCGAGTGCTTCAAGCCTTCGATCGTTTTATCGTTGTTGTTGATATGCGTAACTTCCAGATCCGTCCCTTTGACGGATTCTTCGTTTACGGTGTATCCGTGGTTTTGGGAAGTGATGTAGCAGCGTCCGCTGGCAAGCTCTTTTACCGGATGGTTTCCGCCGCGGTGTCCGAATTTCAGCTTCTCGGTGTCCGCGCCGGCAGCCAGCGCAAACAATTGGTGGCCAAGGCAGATGCCGAAGATCGGATATTCGCCGAGCAGTTCTTTGACCATGTTGACGGCGTAAGGCACGTCTTTCGGGTCCCCAGGGCCGTTGGACAACTGAATGCCGTCCGGGTGAAGTCTGCGGATTTCGTCGGCCGTCGTGTCATGCGGAACGACCATGACGTCACACCCGCGGGACGTCAATTCGCGCAGAATCCCGCTTTTTGCACCGAAGTCGACCAGTACGATCCGTTCCTTTGGCCCTGGACTCGTAAACATTTGCGGCGTCGAGGTTTTTGCCACCTGGTTGCGGAGTTCAGCGATCGTCGTATCCCCGAGCATCTCCTTAAGATCTTCCACCGGTTTGTTGGAAGTGGTCAGAATGCCCTTCATCGTACCGTAATGACGGATGATACGGGTTAACATCCGCGTATCGATCTCGCTGATCCCCGGAATTCCGTATTCCTTCAACAGGCTGTCAACGCTGTATTCTGCGCGCCAGTTGCTGGGAACAGGCTCATGACGACGAACGACGAATCCGTGAACGAACGGCCGAATGGATTCAAAGTCATCCCGCGTGATGCCGTAGTTGCCGATCAAAGGGTACGTCATGGTTACGATCTGTCCGCAGTAGGACGGGTCGCTCAGCACCTCTTGATATCCTGTAATCCCTGTATTGAAAACAACCTCTCCGGTCATTTCAGCATCCGCGCCGAAGGATTTTCCGCTGAACAGCGTTCCGTCCTCCAGTAACAATCTTGCCTGCATCCCGATCACTCCTGTCATCTATGTGTAATTTATTTTATAAGTCTTTTGCCTATTTGTTACTTAGAATCCGTTTTGTTCGGACCATTTCACTTCGCCGTCCACCCAAGTCATGACGGGCCAGCCTTTCAGCTTCCAGCCTGTAAATGGCGTGTTCCGGCCTTTTGTTGCGAACTCTTCCGGGTTCACTTCTTTCTCCGCTTCGAGATCGATCATGGTCAGGTCCGCTGCTTTACCGGCTTCCAGCACACCCGTTGCAAGACCGAATACTCTTGCCGGATCGCTTGTCATCCGTTTTACGAGCAGGGCGAGATCCCATTTTCCCGTGGCGACAAACTTGGTGTAGAGCAGCGGGAACGCCGTTTCGAATCCCACGATGCCGAAGGGAGCCAGCTCCATGCCTTTTGCTTTCTCTTCCCCGCTATGCGGCGCATGATCCGTTACGATCATATCAAGCGTTCCATCCAGCAGACCTTCTATACAAGCCTCCACATCACGCGGTGTGCGCAGCGGCGGGTTCATCTTCCAGTTTGCATCAAGGCCGGGAATGTCTTCGTCGGAGAGAACCAGATGATGCGGGCATACCTCGGCCGTTACCGAGATGCCGATCGCTTTTGCCTGGCGGATCAATCTTACGGACTGCTCCGTGCTCACATGGCATACATGGTAATGCACGCCGGTGGCTTCGGTCAGCAGAATGTCGCGCCCGACATGGATCGCTTCCGACTCGTTCGGTATTCCTTTCAGGCCGTGCTGCTGAGCGAATTTGCCCTCGGTCACGCAAGCTCCTTTTACCAGCGAGTCATCCTCGCAGTGCGCAATGACCGGCATGCCCAGCGCTTTCGCTTTATTCATGGCATCTTTCATCATCTGTGCGTTCTGCACACCGACGCCGTCGTCCGTAAATCCGATCGCACCCGCGGCCTTCAAGGCCTCAAAGTCCGTCAGTTCGCGGCCCAGCTCGTTCTTCGTAATGGCTGCATATGGCAGCACCTTCGCAAGATTCGCCTCGCTGGCCTTATCCAGCACGAGCTTCACCGTTTCCGGCGTATCGGTCACCGGTCTTGTGTTCGGCATGCAGGCGATGGTGGTGAAACCGCCTTTGACTGCCGAGCGGCTGCCGCTCTCGATGGTTTCCTTGTGCTCATAACCCGGCTCTCTCAAGTGCACATGCATATCGATGAATCCCGGCGTGACCAGCTTGCCCTCGGCATCGATGATCTGAACGTGATCGCCCGGTTCCGGCAAGGCTGCGATATCGCTCGCAACCGACTGAATCAATCCGTCTGCAATGACGATATGTTTATCTTCGAGCTGTCCTTGTTCATTGATCACTTTGGCATTCTTTATCACTTGCATTTGCATCTTGGTTCCCCTCCGCAGCAGAAGCACCGTTCGCTTCTTTGTATATTGTATAATAAAAATTCATGTTTGTGTATAATTATTAATATTTATTCATTCTGTAAACCGTATTCCGCATGTTCGAATCAGACCATCGCCCGTTCCATGACCGCCATGCGAATGGGCACTCCGTTCGCCATCTGCTTGAATATCATCGATCTCGGGCTTTCCACGACCGCGTCGTCGATTTCAACGTTGCGGTTCACCGGTGCCGGATGCATAATCATGGTGTGCCCCGACAGCTTGGCCGCCCGCTCTTCCGTCAAGCCGTACTGCTCCCGGTACTCCGCGCTGGATTTGAACACCCCTTCGTTATGGCGTTCCAGCTGTACTCTCAGCATCATCACCACATCGGCCTTGAGCGCCTTTTCCATCGATACGTAAGGCGCATACTGAGCCAGCTCCGGAGCCTGCATCGTTTCCGGCGCGCAGAACTGCACATGGGCTCCGAACTTCTGCAGGGCCCACAGATCCGAACGAGCAACCCGGCTGTGCTTGATGTCCCCGATGATGGACACCGTTAATCCCTTAAGCTCGCCGAAGCTTTTCTTCATCGTGTATAGATCAAGCAGCGCCTGCGTGGGATGCTCATTGTTGCCGTCGCCCGCATTGACCAGCGGAATCGAGATCCGCTCCGCCAGCTCCTGCAGCACGCCGGCTGGCTTCAGCCGGATGACGCCCGCGTCGATTCCCATGGATTCCAGCGTTCTGACGGTATCGTAGATCGACTCGCCCTTCTCGACGCTGGATGCTGCCGCCGCAAAGTTCATGACCTCGGCACCGAGTCTTTTCTCAGCCATTTCAAACGAGAATCTCGTTCTGGTACTGTTCTCGAAGAACATATTAACCGCAAATTTCGATTGAAGTACCGGCACCACTTTCTCGGACTGCGCTTCCCAATATGCTGCCCGATTCAGGATGGATCCGATTTCGTCTCTGCTAATATCCTTCAAACCTAAGAGGCTGCGTTCTTTCAATGAAATGGCTGTTGTCATGATTATCGTTCCTCTCTTTGGCTAATGGTCACTTCGTCCTTGCCGTCGATTTCGGTTAATGCCACCGTAATTTCCTCTTGTTTGGAGGTAGGAACGTTCTTTCCGATATAATCCGGCCGGATCGGCAGCTCGCGATGCCCCCGGTCTGCCAAAACCGCAAGCTGTATCATTCTAGGCCGTCCGCAGTCCATCAGGGCGTCCATTGCTGCCCGAATCGTCCGGCCGGTGTACAGCACGTCATCAAACAAAATAACCTTCTTGTCATGGATGTTCAGGTGCGCTAGGCTGTGCTTCGCTCCCTCACCCCGTTCCGCAGCGGCTCCATTGCTGTCCCGGTCATCGCGGTAAGAGGTCACGTCGATCTCTCCCCAAGGAATCGGAGTACCTTCGATCTCGTTCATTCGCTCCGCGATTCTCTGGGCCAGAAACACCCCGCGCGTGCGAATCCCGACCAATACGCAATCCTCGATCCCTTTATTTTTTTCCAATATTTCATGGGCAATTCTCGTTAGCGCGCGGCGGATGGCCGTCTCGTCCATAATCACATGCTGTTCGTTGCTCATCCTCTTGTCCTCCTTCTAAACGTTTGATTAGCCCTTTATCGTTCCTGACGATCCGTGGATTCATTCCACACAAAAAAACTCCTTGCCCGGCTGGACAAGGAGTTGATCTCATAGAGATGGTGTGGAAAGCGCAGCATCTATCCGCAGACAGAGCCATGCCTCCTGTTAATGAACCTCGGTTCACGTTACCTTGCCAGCCTCACGGGACTGATTTAAAGGTGCTATTCGATTGATCCCATTATGACAGACCCTACAAGAGATGTCAACAGCAATCATGTCGAACGTTGTCGCGTTCCAAGCATGTTCATAGCCTTGAATTAAAACTCGAATTCCACATCGCTGAGTCTTCTGCGAATTTCGGAAATGACGCGTTTCTCTTCCTCCTCGCCGTCGGCAATGAAGGTAACGGAGAAACGAACGAAGTGTCCTGCATCATCCCAAGGAACGGTGGAGATCAATTTCTCGCGAATCAGGTACTGGGAGAAGTCTTCCCCGGATTCAAAACGGCGTCCGCCTTTGACGCCTTTCGGAGCCTCCACATACAGGAAGAAGGAACCTTTGGGCTTCTCCGCCGTAAAACCGAGTCCGTTCAGCACGTCGACCAGCATGTTGTGGCGGCGGGAATACTTCTCGGCGATCTTCTCCGTAATTTCCGGATGATCCAGACCGTAAGCGGCAGCCTTTTGGATGGCGATGAATTGTCCGGAATCGTTGTTGTCCTTCACGTCGCCAAACGCTTTAACCACCAGCGGGTTGCCGGCGATGAAGCCAATGCGCCACCCCGTCATGTTGTAGGATTTGGACAGGGAGTGAAGCTCCACGCCGACATCCTTCGCTCCAGGAACGGACAGGAAGCTCAGCGGCTTCAAACCATCATAAGTGAGCGCAGCATAAGGTGCGTCATGAACAACCACCACGCCATATTTGCGGGCCCACTCGACAACCTCCGCGAAAAATTCGGCCGTTGCGCTGGCCCCCGTCGGGTTGTTCGGATAGTTCAGGTAGAGCAGTTTGGCACGGCGGGCAATGTCCTCGGGGATCGAGCCGAGATCCGGCAGAAATGCATTCTCTTTTTTCAGCTCCACATTGTAGACTTCGCCGCCCAAATACTTGGTATGCGTTCCGAGCACAGGATATCCGGGAACCGTCATGATCGCGATGTCGCCCGGGTTGATGAAGCAGGACGGCAGCATGGCCAGCGCCGGCTTGGAGCCGATGGAGTGCAGCACTTCCGTGGACGCATCGATGCCTTCGACGCCGAATACATTGCTCAAATAGCGAACAGCCGCTTCCTTGAACTCCGGAATCCCGTTATCCGCATATCCGCGGTTTTCCCGCTTCGCCGCCTCATCCGCCAGCTTTGCCACGATGCCTGCATCCGCCATCTCATCCGGCTCGCCAACTCCCATATCGATCAATTCGGTATCAGGATGCTCCTGCTTCGCAGCCGCCTTTGCTCTCTTGATCTTCTCGAATTTATAAATGGCCGTATCTTTACCGTAATTAGCACCGCCAATCCGATCGGCAAAGCTCTGTTGAATGTACGTTTCCTGATATTTATCCATGCTCATGATTTGTATTCATCTCCTACTCTAGCTTTGTTACACATCCTAAATATGCAGGAAAATCACGACTGGAGCCATGCATTATATATCAGATGATTTGTACTTTTTAGGTTGAGTCGGAGCTGATACACACCATGGCCTCCCTGCACGAAGTCGGTTAAGACAGCTCCAGCCATTCTGCTAGGAGCTCGTCGCGGCTTGCTGCCAGGGACTCCCGCTCGTTCCAACGCTCTTCGAGCAGCGACATGTCCGAATTGCCGCTTATCGAGCCTTCCGTTTCAAGCCAGCCGTCCAGCTGCCGGATGCGGGTCTCCAAACGGGCGATCTCCTCTTCCAGCCATTTGGATCTTTCCGCGGCAGAGCGATCAGGATGGTTGCGTTCGAATTTCTGGCCGGGCTTTTCGTTGGCTTTGGACGGCGGCGTCCCCCTTGGTAAAGAAACGACATTCGTACCAGCTGAGAGTTCTCTTAACTGCAATGCGGCTTCAAGCTGGTCTTTCTTGGCCCGGAAATCATCATAATTTCCATGAAAGACGGTCAGCGTCCCTTGGTTCAAATCCCACACCTTGCCTGACACTTGGTTTACGAAATAACGGTCGTGGGAAATGGCAAGAACGGTCCCCTGATACCCCTGCAGCGCATCCTCCAAGGCCTCCCGGGAAGCAATATCCAGATGGTTCGTAGGTTCATCCAGGAGCAGCAGGTTCGGCTTTTGATGGATTAGGAGCGCCAGCCTCAATCGTGTCCATTCACCGCCTGACAGTTGGCCCACCGATCGGAACACGGCCGCGCCATAGAACAGATATCTTGCCAAAATCCCCCGGGCCTCTCCCTCTTCAACCCCGGCGTTCTCCCGAAAATATTGGAGCACCGTTTCCTTCGGATTTTTCGGCTCCTCCTGCTGGGCCAGATATCCCACGTCGACTCGCGCGCCCCATTCAAGGGATCCGGAGTCGGGCATAAGCTCGCCCACCAGCACTTTGAACAGCGTCGTTTTTCCGCTGCCGTTCGGACCCATCAGCGCAATTTTTTCGCCGAATTCGATAAGACCGGAAGCCCCTCCCAGCACCGCCTGATTCCCAAAGCGAACCTCAACTTGTTCAAAGTATGCCACGCGGCGGCCGGAACGATCCTGAGGATAAAGCTCGAAATCGGCCTGTCTTCGATCCAGCACAGGTCTCTTGACCCGCTCCATCCGCTCCAGTGCCCGCCTCATGGAAGCTGCGCGTTTGAAGAACTTCTCATTGCCGCCAATCCGGCCGAACTCTTCAAGCTGCTTGATGGATTCCTTCATCTTCTTGATCACTTTCTGCTGCTCCTGGTAATCGGCGAACTGCTGCAGCAAACGCTCTTCCTTATCTTTCATGAACGCAGTGTAGCCACCATAGGCAGTGAAAGCTTCGCCATCTTCAAGCTCAATCGTTTTGGACACGACCCGGTCCAGAAAATATCGGTCGTGGGAGATAATGACGCAGGTACCCGGATACTCGTGTAAGAATTCCTCCAACCATTCCGTGCGTGCCAAATCCAGATGGTTGGTCGGTTCATCAAGCAGGAGCAGATCCGGCTGTACGATCAGCTGCGATGCCAGCACGACACGGGTCTTTTCTCCGCCCGACAACGAACCAAAAGCCAGTCCGTATTCACTTTTGGGTATTTGCAGCCCGGTAGCGATTTTATCGATGCTCGCTTCCAGCTCATAGCCGCCCTCTGTTTCAAACCGTTCCTGAAGCGCTGCATATTTCCGCAGCACTCGATCGAGCAGCTCTGCATTTCCGGCGATGTCCGGATCACTCATTCTCTTCTCCAGTTCCGTCATTTCCGTGCGGTATTCCTTCAAGTGAATCAACCCATGGGACAGTACATCCAGCACCGTCCAGGAATCCATATGGCTCGGTATCTGCTCCACATACCCGATTACTGTATCCTTCTTGATGGCAAGCTGCCCTTCGTTCGGCTGATCCAATCCGGCAAGCAGGCGCATCAGCGTGGACTTGCCGCTTCCGTTTCTGCCGATAAGCGCTACTCTCTCGCCTTCCTGTATTTCAAACGATATCCCGTCCAATACCAGCTGGGCCCCGTGGTATTGCGTCAGTTTCTGTACATTGATCATATTCATTCTTGGTTCCTCCTGTATGCTGCGAACAATACCAAAACTCTGTTCGAGCGCATGAATTAGGGAGAAGAACCGGACTGCAACGCAAAAAGGGTCCACAGAGCAAGCTCCGCGGACCCTTAAGAATCGTAAGCCTTAAATCGGCTTAATCCGTGCAGGCAGGCAGGTGACTTCTCGCGATGGTACAACTCGTATCATTAAAATTGGACAGACCTCTCCCGTTGTTGAGAAATGCATGAACAATGCCAGCCATAGCGATAGGCAGCTGGCTAATACGGTTGTTGACCATCTCGATATTCATCCTGCTCACCTCCTTCATCAAAGTTATCGTCACTATACCATATCCATGGTTTGGAAGGCAAGACAAATAGCCCAGCAAAGTGGAGCCCATGCTTTGATGCTTACTCTAAACCTTTGTGGGACCCAGTGCTTATACATGCGAAAAGGGACCGCTAGCGGCCCCTTAAAATCGTCAACAGCTCATTCATATCGCTCGGCATCGGTGCCGAAAACTCCTTATAATCCCCGGTCGAAGGATGGACAAAACCCAATACGGCCGCATGAAGCGCTTGTCCGTTCAATTTGATCCCCTTGCTCTTGCCGTAAACGGGATCCCCTACGAGAGGATGCCCGATATATTTCATGTGCACGCGAATTTGATGGGTACGACCCGTCTCCAGCTTCAGCTCGAGGAGACTGTAATCTCCGAACCGTTCCACCACGGTAAAATGCGTAACCGCATGTTTGCTGTTCCGGTCCGTGACGGTATACAGTTTGCGATCCTGGGCGTCCCGGCCGATCGGTGCGTAAATGGTTCCCTGATCATGGCTGATATTGCCGTGCACCAACGCCAAATAACGGCGGTTCACGCTGTGCTCCTTCAACTGGGCGGCCAGCGAAGCATGGGCTTTATCATTCTTCGCGGCCATGATCAGGCCCGTAGTATCCTTATCGATCCGATGGACGATGCCGGGGCGAAGCTCTCCATTGATTCCCGATAAATCCTTGCAGTGAAACATCAATGCATTCACTAGCGTGCCGGACGAATGTCCCGGAGCCGGATGGACAACCATTCCCCTCGGCTTGTTTACGACAATCACGTCCCCGTCTTCAAACGCGATCTCAAGCGGGATGTCCTCGGGAATGATCTCGACGGCCGATGGCTCGGGAACCTTCAGCACGATGCGGTCACCCTGACTCACTTTGTAATTCGACTTGATTGGGCCATCGTTCACGCTCACATGTCCGTCCGCAATCCATAACTGCACTTGGGAACGCGACACATCTTCCCCAAGATTTTCCGTTATGTATTTATCGATACGGGTTTTGGCAGCGTCGGCATCCACCGTCCATTCGATGGCTTCCGTTTCCTGACCGTTCTCATCTGTCCAATCCGTATCTGTATCCTTACCGTCTTGCACCATCATTCAGTCCCTTCTGTGCCTGAAACTTCACTTGTTGTCTGCATCTTCTCGCGTCTTCCTTCCAGAAGCGTGTCCAATATGATCAATCCCACGCCGATCACGATGCAAGAATCGGCAATATTGAAGATCGGGAAGGTGTAGCTGCCAAAATTAAACTGCAGGAAATCGACGACCTCTCCCATTATCAATCGATCGATGAAGTTTCCGAGTGCCCCTCCAAGTACAAGCGCAAGCGCGGTCGGCAGCAGCTTGCGTCCTTCTTTTGATACCTTCCGCAGGTACCAGACGATTCCGCCCACAACGATTATTGTCACAATGATGAAGAACCATAACTGGTCCTGGAGTATGCCGAACGCGGCTCCCCGGTTCCGGCTGGACGTGATCAGGAAGAAATCCCCGATGACCGGTATCTGTTCATAAAGCTCGAGCTTGGTAGCAATCAAGTACTTGGTTCCCTGATCGATAAGAAATAAAACAAATGCAATCAAATAATATACCACTTGTTTATGTCACTCCGTTCTTGTCTTCTCCAATCAGGCGAACATCTTCGCTGATCGGTCCGTAACTCGTCTTATTGTAGCACAGCGGCTCAGAAACCGTCCATTCCTGTCCAGCGGCGAGAACATTTTCCGTCAGTAAAACCTTATCGATGGGTGCACTCTATACCTATGAACCAAGAAGGTCAACTTCGGGATCATGAAAGGAGCCTGACATGTCGCATCTCACTCAGGAGCAACTTCATAATTTGCAACAAAAGCTGATGGATCGAAAGGTTGAACTTGAACGGCGCATGGTCAATAACGACCAACACGGGCTGGGAGAATCGGAGCGAGATATGACCGGCGAGCTGTCCCATATTGATAATCACCCTGGCGATGTGGGAACCGAAGTGTTTGAAAGAGGAAAAGACCTCGCGCTTCAGGACAGGGTGGATCAGGAGCTGCAGCGGGTTATTTTTTCGCTGGAAGCCATTCATCATGGCCGTTACGGCGTGTGCCTTACCTGCGGCCAGCCCATTCCGTACGAGCGGTTGGAGGTTATCCCGGATACGCAATATTGCGTAGAACATACGCCTCGGGAGCGCGTGTCCCGCGACCGTCCGGTCGAGGAGGACGTTCTAGCTCCCGCTTTCGGAAAATCCAGTATGGATGAGCACGAATATGCTGCATTTGACGGCGAGGACGCCTGGCAGATCGTTGAGAGCTGGGGGAACTCCAATTCCCCGGCTTTGGCGGAAGGTAACGAAATGGACAGCTATAACGAAATGGATATCGAGAATGGCGACGATCAAGGCGGGTTCGTGGAGGTGTACGAAAACTTCGTTGCCACCAATATCGATGGCTCGGAAGTGTTTATCGTACGCAGTCCCCAATATGTCGATTACCTGAACCGGGGCGAAGGAAGCTATCTCCTTGACCCCAATGGCGACCCGGATGATGAATCATTCAGCTGATTAAGCGTCTTACCCGGCAGCATATGACTTGCAGCGGCTGCCGGGCATTACATAATCCATTACGTCAGTTCAAGCTGCCGCTGGACAATCCGGACAATATCCGCGATGTAATCGCCGATAATAGGCAAATTCAGCGCGCCAAGCGCCTGAAGGGCATATATGATGGTTGCCGCAAAAAAAGTAAAGCCGATCGCGATTCCCACGCCGCGTGCCGACCCAGCCAGCAGATTGGTCCATATCAATTTCCAGGGGCGGTTCAACAGCTGGGTGTATTCCGCGATCCGGGCCTTCTCCAGCTGCTGCGCGATGTCCGTGGTCATGCGGTGTATGGCGCCCAATTGGTCCCGCTCTGCTTCCACAAGCGATTTATTCTTTTCGGTTGATAACGCATTTTCCGGCTTCTCTGCCATATTCACCGCCCCCTTGCCACTATACTAGGCAGACTCTGGAAAAAACAGATCAGGATCCGCTTTCTTCCTGCTTGAAACCATACATAACATGCATGAGAATTCGCTGATTATTATGCATCTGTTGGAAGCATCTCATTCGCACGGAATCCTCCGAACAAAGCCAGTGCTTATTGGGGACAGCAAAAAACCACCGCCATTTCATGGCGGTGGTTTAATAATATCAACGATTCTCAGACGATATGGATGCCAATGGTTTTGCCGCCAAGCTCAACCCGCTCCATGCCTTCGCTTTGTCCGTATTGCAAATCGTTAACCAGAACGTTTTCGCGCAGCACATCTTCAAATGCGGTGATCGCAGCTTGAAGCTCATCATCCGTATCGAGAGTCAAGTTCACCCGCTTCTCGATCGGGAGGTCCAGCTTCTTGCGCGTATCCTGCACGGCACGCACCACTTCGCGAACCCAGCCTTCCTGCTCCAGCTCCGGCGTGATATCCGTATTGAGCGCAACGGTTAACCCGTAACCCGAAGCGGATGCAAAGCCTTCCTTCGCCTTCTTCTCTACCAGCAGCTCTTCGGACGTGATCTGCAATTCTTCGCCTTCCGGTGAAGTTACGTTCACGCCGCCCGATTGGACCACCTTGCGGGTCTCGTCACTGCTCATTCCCTTTAGGAAACCTTGCAGGAAGCCGATATTTTTACCGTATTTCTTGCCTGCGACCTTCAGGTTCATTTTCAGCGCGAAATCAACGAATCCGCTGTCGCTGGTCTCCACCTCAATCGCTTTGACGTTGATCTCGTCCTTGATGATGTCTTCATACCCCGCGAGATCGAACTCGCGATCCATGGATACGATGAGGTTGGACAGCGGCTGACGCGTCTTGATTCCTGTCTCGTTGCGGACGTTCCGCGCAAGCTCTACGATCTGTCTTGCCGTCTCCATGTCCTGCTCGAGCGCTTTGTCGATCAACGCTTCGTCGGCTTGCGGGAAGTCGGCCAGATGCACGCTCTCGCCGCCGCCCAGGTTGACGAAGATATCTTCGGACAGCATCGGCGTGAACGGAGCCATCAGCTTGGATAGCGTCAACAGCACGTGCGTAAGCGTCCCGTAAGCGGCCAGCTTATCTTCACCGAGTCCGCTGCCCCAGAAACGATCGCGCGAACGACGGATATACCAGTTGCTCAGCTCATCCACATAAGCTTCGATCGCTTTGGCCGCGTTAAGGAAATCATTGACGGCCAATCCCTTGTCAACCACTTGAATCAAGCTGTTCAGGCGGGAGAGAATCCAGCGGTCCAGCTTGTGGTCCGATCCCTTGAAGTCATGCTCCTTCGGATCATAGCCGTCGATGCCGGCATACAATGTCAGGAACGCATGGGTGTTCACCAGCGTGTCCACAACCTTGGATTTGGCTTCGCCGACGATTCCTTTCGAGAAACGTTTGCTGTTCCATGGCGCACTGTCGGCGAGCAGGGCCCAACGGAACGCATCCGTGCCGTACTCCTCGATGATTTCCCAAGGATCGATGACGTTGCCCTTGGATTTGGACATCTTCTGTCCGTTCTCATCGAGAATATGGCCCGTGGCCATGACCGCTTTATAAGGCGCTTTACCGGTGAAGAGGGTCGATACGGCCAGCAAGCTGTAGAACCATCCGCGCGTCTGGTCGATCCCTTCGCAGATCATATCGGCAGGATACTGCTGTTCGAACTTCTCCTTGTCCTCGAATGGATAATGGTATTGCGCATACGGCATCGATCCGCTGTCAAACCATACGTCGATAACTTCCGAGGTTCGCTCCATTACGCCGCCTTCACAATGCGGGCATTTCACTTTCACTTCATCCACATAAGGCTTGTGCAGCTCCAGATCCTCCGCTACCTCGCCTACGGCGTTGGTCCGAAGCTCCGCAATGCTGTGCGGCGAGAACTGCCCTTCGCAAGAATCGCAGACCCATACGTTAAGCGGCGTTCCCCAGTAACGGTTCCGGCTGATATTCCAGTCGACCAGGTCTTCAAGGAATTTGCCGAAGCGTCCCTCGCGTACATGGCCCGGATACCAGGTCACCTCGTTGTTGTTGGCGATCAGCTGATCCTTAACCGCCGTCGTTTCGATAAACCAGCTCTCCATCGCATAATAGAGCAGCGGGGATTTACAGCGCCAGCAGAATGGGTAACTGTGCTCGTATTTCTCCTTGCTGTACAGAAGTCCTTTTTCGGACAATGCCTTCACGATGTCCAGATCGCAATCCTTGACGAAGCGTCCGGCAAAATCCGTCACTTCATCGGTATAACGGCCGTGGCCGTTCACGACGCTCACGAAGCTGATGCCATTCTCGCGGCATACGCGGTAGTCGTCTTCGCCGTGCGCAGGAGCCATGTGCACAATCCCCGTACCGCTTGCATCGGTAACAAAGGATGCGCCGACGATGAGGTTCGCTTTTTCCGCTTTTACATACGGGAACGGAGGGTCGTAAGTCTTGCCGACCAGCTCGGAGCCTTTCAGCGTCGATAGAACGGTGAAGTCGCCCTTCATGACATCCTCTACCAGATTCTTAGCCACGATATAGATGCCGTCCTCCTGCTCGACGCGGGCGTAATCCATATCCGGATTAACAGCCAGTGCCACGTGGGATGGCAGCGTCCAAGGCGTCGTCGTCCATGCCAGCACATACTCTCCGCTGTCATGCAGCTTAAACTTCGCCGTTGCGCTCAGGTCTTTAACATCCTCATACCCCTGTGCCACTTCGTGGGAGCTCAGTGTCGTCTGACAGCAAGGGCAGTACGGGCTTACGCGGTGGCCGCGGTACAGAAGGCCCTTGTCATGAATCGTCGCCAAAATGTTCCATACGCTCTCGATGTAGTTGTTCTCAAGCGTGATGTACGGATGATCCAGATCGGTCCAATACGCAATCGCTTCGGTCAGCTCGCGCCATTTATGCTCATATTCAAATACGCTGGCTTTACACTTTTTGATAAAAGCCTCCACGCCATAATTCTCGATTTCCTGCTTGCCGGAGATGCCCAGCTGCTTCTCTACGCCCAGCTCAACCGGAAGCCCGTGCGTATCCCAGCCCGCTTTACGAACGACATGATAGCCCTTCATCGTCTGGTAGCGGCCTACAAAATCCTTGATGACGCGGCCGAGCACGTGACCGATATGAGGCGCGCCGTTCGCGGTCGGCGGACCTTCGTAAAATACATAATTCGGCTTGCCGGCCCGCAGCTCGATTGATTTCTTGAACGTGTTCTCCTCGTTCCATTTGTTCAAGATGCGCAGCTCTCTTGCCCGCGCCTTCTCCTTGACGTCTACTCTGTTCATGCAGATCTTCCTTTCGCCCTTTTTCGAGGTTGTTCAAAAAGTCCGATTTTGATAAGAAAACCTCTATCGAGGCCACTTCAAAGATGAGCGACCGCGATGCATAGGTAGGTTTTCTTGCGATATAGAATTTCATCAGTTCCACTGATAACTCATAAATTCTATATCTAACACGAAGTGAATCAAGAAGCAATTCGGCATCGAATCTTGAATTCAGCCGGGCCTAAGCAGATGCTTTCGAAGTATGTTTCCTGCGGAAACATTTCAGGTGCTCACGTACAAACTACGTACGCTCCGCTCCTCACTCCCTAGCTTCCTCCAACTGAAGCGTTTTGAAAAAACGCACAGCGGAAGCATAGGCTTCGGTGCTGAAAACCGATCTTTTTGAACTCGCCCTTTTTCGTAAATGTTCTGTGAACATAAAAAAGGCCCCGTCCCCCAAGGGACGAGAACCTGTTCTCGCGTTACCACCCTAATTTCGCCCGGCCGACTTCTAATGGAAGCCTGCTCAAACGACACCTCAATGTCCATGCCTGTTCGTAAGGCAAGGTCCGATATAACGTTCGGCAGACGGCTTAGCTTACGCACGCGGTCACAGCGCTTCAGCTTCACTTCTCCGGGATGATCTTCTGCTAGGCCTGAACGCCGGGCTTTCAGCAACTGCCGGCTCTCTGGGGGACAGATCCTTCGCGTACTATTCCCATCAACGAATTACGGTATGAATCAACAATATGTTATTAGTTATAGACGACTTCGCGGAAAAAGTCAACCGGATACCCGCCTAGTATACCTCTTTCGGCTCCAGACTCGGTTCGCGGTTCTCCAGCGTCTCCCAGCCTTCCTGCTTCAGAAGCTCCAGCTGAGCCTCTACCAAGGAGCGGAAACGGGTGCGGTAGATGGAGGCCTGCTTCTTCAGCTCTTCAACCTCCAGCGCGATTTTGCGGGATTTCCCGAGCGCATCGTTAATGATCCGGTCCGCATTCTTCTCGGATTCCTTAATGATCAGCTGAGCTTCCTTCTTCGCGTTGTTCTTCAGCTCATCCGCCGCCTCCTGGGCGACAATGATGGTCTTCGATAAGGTTTCCTCAATATTCGAAAAATGATCCAGTCTTTCTTGCATCGCCATCAGCTGGTTGCCTAATTCTTTATTCTCCCGGATCACACTTTCATAATCCTTAATAATCTGATCCAAAAACTCGTTGACCTCGTCCTCATCATAACCGCGAATTCGACGGGCGAATTCCTTGTTATGTATATCAAGCGGTGTCAATGGCATGGTGTGCACCTCCTAAATATATGGGCCTTACAGGACGGTCCGTCCGCTGTGTTAGCCAAACCACCCGTCCGTGAAGACAATAGCGGTCATTTACGATTTATCGGCAAATCCATTGTCATTTTGAATGTTCCCTGTATGGTTTCGACAAAAAAACGGCAATTCCTTCAAAGGTCAAGCATATTTCCCAACCTTGATACGGTACCGCCCTTTTTTCGTCAGGCCGCCCGTCTCCAGTACTTTAAAACGTCCAAATCCTTGGATGGAGACGACATCGCCTTCTTTTAAATTCGTGGAGGGATCCTCTTCCACTTTCCAGTTGACGCGGCACCGGCCGGCCTTGATCGGCACGACGATTTTTGTGCGGCTGATTCGGTAGGCATCGCTGGCGATTCCGTCCAGTCTCATGGAAGATACCGTAATGTCCATCGCCTCGAAATTCGTGCGGGCCACCTGAAGCTTGTCCAGCGGCAGCAGATCCGTCATGACATGCACCCGGTGGACCTGACTGAGATTCAGATGCAGGAAGGCGCTGATATCGTCGGCAACGACCGCATGGCAGCCGTCCGCAAGCACATGGATATCACCGATCTTGGATCTCTTAATGCCCAGACCCAGTATCGACCCCATATAATCGCCATGCTCCAGCTCCAGAAACTTCTGATCTCCGGAAGAGATGCTGAGCACCTTCATCTTCAGATCCTCGCCTTCAAGCGCCCGGTAATCCGGAGCAATCATCGCCCGCACGCGTTCGGCATCAGCATGTCCGCCATCAAACACGGCATGCACGTCCGGATGACGATTCACGAGCGATTCCAGAATGAACCGCTGCCTGGGATCCAGGAAATCCGTCAGCTTGGTTTCATGATATTGTCCGGCATTGACCACCCATTCCCAAGCCCGGTCCACAAATTCCCGTTCGTCCTTGTGAAAATGATCGTAGATGTCCAGTTTCATCATTCATTCACCTGCTAGAGGAAATATCCGAGAATGGCGTATACGCCGCGCTGTGCCAGCTGCAGCACGAACAGCGCGATAATCGGGGAAATATCGATCATGCCCATAATCGGCGGAATGAACCGGCGGAAAGGCGCCAAGTATGGCTCTACCAGCTTGCCAAGCAGCTCTCCGACAAAGCTTTCCCTCACATTCGGAAGCCATGACATTAAGACGTAGACCAAGATCATGTAAAAATAAATTTGGAACAGCGTTCCAACGATACTGTAAATTTCGTAGGTCAAAGCCTAAATCACCTCATTCTGTTATATTCATGCTCGTCTGCTAGAATCTCCGAGATCGAACCTTGGATCTCAACGGTATCCGGCGTGCATAGGAAGATGTTCCCGCCCACCTTCGAGATTCCGCCGCTAAGCGCATAAACGGTTCCGCTAAGAAAATCGATAATGCGCAGGGCTTGATCATTCCTCACGCGCTGAAGGTTGACCACAACCGTTCGGAATGACCGCAGATGATCTGCAATCTCCTGTGCTTCATCATATGAACGAGGCTCGACTAATACAACCTTAACGTTCTTCTGCGAATGAATGCTAACGATGTTGCCGCTCTTTTGGTTTTTCCGATGATCAAACGGCGTTGCCTCCACCGGCTCTTCCTGCGAGGCCAGAACCTCGCGTTCCACAACTTCTTCTTCCTCTTGCAGTCCCAAGAAATTCATAAACCGGTTCATCACGCCCATCGTCAATCCTCCTCTTTCCCTACTAAAATTGAGCCGAGACGCACCCAGGTCGCCCCTTCCTCTATGGCAACTTCAAAGTCATTGGACATGCCCATGGACAATTCGGTCAATGGCTCCGCCGTAAGCGCCTGCTCGTTCAGCTCATCTCTTAGTTGTCTTAAACCACGAAATACAGGACGCGTCTGCTCCGCCGACGATTCGTATGGAGCCATGGTCATGAGTCCGGTTACCTTTACGTGCGAAAGACTGTTGATTTCCTTCAAAAACTCGGCTGCTTGCTCGGGAGGCAAGCCGTACTTGGATTCCTCACCCGAGATATTGACCTGCATCAAGGCGGATACCTGCAGATTCAGCGCAGCCGCCCGCTTCTCCAGCTCATGGGCCAAGGACAAGCGGTCGAGCGAATGAATATATTGAAATTTATCAATGACATCCCGGACCTTATTGGTCTGAAGATGGCCGATGAAATGCCATGTGCCGCGGTTGCCGAGTGCATTCCACTTCGCCTGGGCATCCTGCCAGCGGTTCTCGCCGATATGCAAAAGTCCGTGATCCAGTACCGAAGCCGTCATATCCAAGGAGACATATTTCGTGACCGCAATCATATTCACATCATTCCGGTCCCTGCCGCTTCTTGCGCAAGCCTCCGTTATTCGCTGTTCCACTTGATCGATACGTTCCTTCAAACTCAAGGGACGACTCACCTCTTTCTCATCCCGATCCAACTCGCCATCCGACCCGTAATCCCTCCATCTTTGCGATAGGAGAAGAACCGATCGTGATTGCAGCTTGTACACCATGATGTACATTCGATATGTTCCGCCAATATTCCTGCTTTAATCATAATGTGTCTGTTTATTTCTTTCAAGTTCAGCATGTATTTCCCGTGTCCCTTGTCGATATAAAAAGCTGAATTTGTAACTTTATCGCCTGAGAATCCTTCGATTCCGAGTTCGCGGACACGCTCCATGACCCGATCGTCCACCTCGTAACAGCATTCGCCGATCGACGGACCGATGGCTGCATGGAGGTTCCGAGGCAAGCTTCCGTATTCCGCAGACATCCTGACCACCATTTGTTCGGCTATGCCGCCAACGGTTCCTTTCCAGCCCGCGTGGGCCAGACCGACGGCGCCCGTGACCGGGTCCCAGAAATACAGCGGCACGCAGTCCGCGTAGAAGGAAGTCAGCAGCACGCCGGGAACATCGGTTACAAGCCCGTCCGTATCTTGATAGGCCGAGGCCCGGTCCAAGCTCCCTCTGCCCCTGTCCTTATCATGAACGACGCCAATCCGGATGCCGTGCACCTGCTCGCCGCACGTCCAGTCTTCGAGAGAAAAGCCAAGCGCCGCGGCGACCCGCTTCCGGTTCTCGACAATGTCGCCCGGCTCGTCTCCGACATGAAAGGCCAAATTCAAACTGTCATAGGGTATCCGGCTCACGCCGCCATGCCGGCCCGTGAACCCGACCGTGAGTGCGGCCGCTGACTTCCCTTCCCATTTTTCGAGCACAAACAGACTCGGTGTCTGCCGATCTTGACTAACAAACGGTTCCATGAACATTCACCTCTATGACCAGTGTAACAGAAAACATACGCCGGAGACATATGAACCCGCCGTTTGGTTAGAAGGATCGACGGTCAGGACGATCCAGATACTCCACCGGTTCCTGATCATCCGGCGTTCTCCGAAGTTCCTCCATTTTGACAAGGACCACGTCCGAGCCGATCTTGACGATATTCCGCCACGGTATGATCAGATCGCTTCCGCCGCCGAACAGCCCCATGAATTTGCCGTAGCTCGGCACCACGATCGCTTCAATCCGGCCCTGCCGCAAATCCAGCTCCAAATCGCTGATTTGCCCAAGCCGCTTGCCGTCGATGATATTAATAACATCCTTTGTTTGAAAATCGGAAATTTTCATCTTTTTCCCCACCATTTGATTATCAGGTATCATGAGCATCACACCTTAGATGTATTTGAAGGTTATCCGTCCATCCCTGTTCAATCCGCATCCCTCTGTTCAATATATGATCCGCTTGGGTAAAATAGCTTATTTAAAACGAAAAAAACGACCCCATAAACGGGATCGTTGTCTATTCGTTTGATTGCTGGGCTTCTTAAGTTTTGACGTGCTTTTGCATCTGCTTGATCGCCGACTTCTCCAGGCGCGACACTTGGGCTTGGGAGATACCGATTTCATCGGCAACTTCCATCTGGGTTTTGCCTTCGTAAAACCGCATGGACAGAATCATTTTTTCGCGCTGCCCGAGCTTGTGCATCGCTTCCCGGAGAGCGATTTCCTCAATCCAGGACACATCCTTGTTCTTGTCATCACTGATTTGATCCATCACATATATCGGATCGCCACCGTCATGATAAATCGGCTCAAACAGCGAAACGGGATCTTGAATGGCATCGAGTGCAAAAACTACGTCTTCCTTGGGCACATTCAGCGCTTCGGAAATTTCAAAAATCGTTGGTTCGCGCGAATTCGCATTGGTCAGCTGATCCCGGACCTGAAGTGCCTTGTAGGCAATATCGCGCAGTGATCGGGAGACGCGAATCGGGTTATTGTCCCTTAAGTATCGACGTATTTCTCCGATAATCATCGGTACGGCATAAGTGGAAAATTTAACATTTTGCGATAAATCAAAATTGTCGATGGCCTTCATCAATCCGATGCAGCCTACCTGAAACAGATCATCAACGAACTCTCCCCGATTGTTAAACCTTTGGATGACGCTGAGCACCAGTCTCAGGTTGCCGTTCACCAATTTTTCTCGGGCCGACCGTTCATTGTTCTGCTGCAGATTATGAAACAGCTCCCTCATTTCCACGTTCGTCAGAACAGGCAGTTTTGACGTATCCACACCACAAATTTCAACTTTGTTTCGCGTCATGATGACTAACCTCCCAAGGAGAAACATTACTGTACATTATCTCCGAGGGGGGTTATTTTATTCCTTGCGATTTCCAGTTACACCATCTTGTTGAATTCTTTGCGGAGCCGTTTAATGATTCTCTTCTCCAATCGGGAAATGTAGGATTGCGAGATTCCAAGCAGGTCTGCCACGTCTTTTTGCGTCTTTTCTTCCCCGTCCTGCAGGCCGAAACGAAGCTCCATAATCATGCGTTCCCTGTCGCTCAATTTATCGAGTGCTTTTTGCAGCAGCTTCCGGTCGACCTGCTCCTCGATGTTGCGGTAGATGGTGTCGTTCTCGGTGCCCAATACGTCGGACAGGAGCAATTCATTGCCGTCCCAATCGATATTCAGCGGCTCGTCGAACGAGACCTCGCTTCGCGTTTTGTTATTCCGGCGCAGGTACATCAAAATTTCGTTTTCAATGCAGCGCGAGGCATACGTGGCCAGCTTGATTTTTTTCTCGGGGTCAAACGTATTCACCGCCTTAATCAAACCGATGGCACCGATCGATACCAAATCTTCGATGTTAATGCCGGTGTTCTCGAATTTGCGGGCGATATAAACGACCAGACGCAGATTACGTTCGATCAGCATGGCCCGGGTGGCCGCATCGCCGGTAGGCAGCTTTTTGAGCAAGAACTCCTCTTCCTCTTTCGTTAGCGGAGGCGGAAGCGCCTCGCTTCCTCCGATATAGTAGATTTCCTGACTCTTCAAACCCAGCATAAAAAGTACGCGGTAATACTGCAGCTGCAATGCTAATCTCCATTTAACGGGCATCTCTTATCCTCCTAATGCGTTTTCCCGAAGGTTTAACTGACTTCATAAAGATCATCTTTAGGCTCCTAATCCGGAAAGGATGGATTTTCATGAAGATTTTCAAAGACTTATCCATCGCTCGAACGTTGGGTCACAGACTCGAACACTATGAAAATGGCTTCACCTGTCATTATCCTGCAGTCTTGGCTTCGCCTGATTTCAGACCGGTCGCCTCATGATTCTGAGAATCGCCCGTTATGGCAGGTTGTGCATTCTTCGGCGTCCCCTCACCTTCCGTCAACGCCGGATGGATGATGGCCCTGTATGCCCTGTCTCCCGAAAGCGTCCCGCCGTCAAGACCAATCAGCACCTTGGATGCCGCGTATTCAAATCCCCCCAGCTCGACATGCACCATGTCAGGCTTCAGCGCAAGCATAAATGCAGCCCCCCGGTTGACGCCGCGATACGGAACAAGCCGCAGGCGGTCCTGCCATTCGAATTCCTCTGCCGCCAGCCCCATGATTAATTTGTCCGGTTCCCCCTCCATCAGCTGTTTGCTCCATCCCTGGGGCAGGTAGGCTTCCCATAGTTCTGCTTCCATCACCATAACCGGCGTGCGTGTCAAGGGATCGCTCAATTGGTTACCAGTATCAAGCAGACCCACGCAGCCTATTTTGGCGCTGCCGATCCATACGGACACTTCTCCCAACAAGGCTTCCCGGTTCTCGGTTTTTCGTTTCGTGGTCTGAACGGCTTTAAACGCGAATACAACTACAAAAAAGGTAATGCACGCAAACCAGAATCCCACCTTCAATTCAAAGGATAGCCCGCCCGATGTCGTATACCATATCCCGCTGAACAACTCTCCCGAATTTTGGACCAAGTAATGAAAACCGATAATGCCTCCGGCAGCTGCAAAATTCACCATGTAAAAAGCTCCCAAATTCCGAAGATAACTCTGCAAGCTCACAAAGCCGAAAGCCACCCACAGCATGATCAACGATAGTCCAAACTTGATGAGAAAGGTAAACAAAAACGACAATTGCGGGACAAACATCATGACGACATACAGAGCGCCGATCACAGAGGATAATGCAAGCCTCCACCATGTTGGCTTCACTCTCCGCATCCAGGCGGTCAAAGCCAGCAAAACGGCGTCAATGACGAGGTTTGCCAAAAATATGAGATCAATATAAACAACCAGGTTGTTCACCTGCCTAGTCGAAGAATCCTCTACCGTTATCCTTCTGTTGAATTCTGGGCTATGGGAGATGTTACTAGTATAAGAAGAATAGAATTCAAAGTCTGTCTAAACCTGTGGGCGGATTTCGGACTTTTTTTGTCGATGAAGGGCAGTTTTTAGAGACCTGTACCAAGAGCAGCCTCTTAGCGTTATCGGCGATCTCTATCTTGGCGGGAAGGCTCGGGGAATATCCGTAATTTCCCCAGTAATTGCTGATTGGGCTTTCATTCGTGAAAGTGTGACAGCATCAGCTGTTGGCCTTGTAAATGAAATAAAAGGAAGATGACGAGGCTTGGATATAAAAATAAGCCTGTCTTCATCATGATGACGAAGCACAGGCTTACCGTTATTAATCATTATTACGGGTACGATTGCGAAGAAAAGTAGGAATATCAAGCTGATCATTGCTCTGATTGCCAAACGGCTTCAGATTCACATTACTCTTGTCCGTTTCCGGCTGCTGTTGTTGCTGTTGTTCCCCTTGCGGCATTGCAGGACGACGTCCCGGCGGGATTGGAGAAGGCTTGCTCTCAAAGCCGGTAGCGATAACCGTGACCTTGATTTCATCCTTCATGCTTTCCTCAATGATCGCACCGAAGATCATGTTCACTTCCGGATCGGAAGCAGATGTTACAATCTCGGCCGCTTCATTCACTTCATACAAGGAAAGATTGGTTCCTCCCGTAATATTCATGATCACACCGCGGGCACCTTCGATTGAGGTTTCAAGCAACGGGCTCATGATCGCCTTGCGGGCAGCCTCGGAGGCACGGTTTTCACCAGTAGCCAGTCCAATACCCATCAAAGCCGAGCCGCGTTCTGTCATGATCGTTTTCACGTCGGCAAAGTCAAGGTTGATCAGACCCGGCACTTGGATCAGATCAGAAATGCCCTGAACGGCTTGACGCAATACGTTATCTGCTTCTCGGAACGCTTCCAGCATCGGTGTCTTCTTATCCACGATCTCCAGCAAGCGATCATTCGGAATGACGATGAGTGTGTCCACTTTCTCTTTCAATGCTTCGATGCCAAGCTCCGCTTGGGAAGCACGCTTGCGTCCTTCGAACGTAAACGGACGAGTGACAACCCCAACCGTTAATGCCCCGCACTCCTTAGCAATTTCAGCGATGACAGGCGCAGCTCCAGTACCTGTACCGCCACCCATACCGGCTGTAACGAATACCATATCGGCACCCTTCAGGGTGTTCATGATCAAATCACGGGATTCTTCCGCAGCCTTCTTGCCTACGTCAGGATTGGCGCCGGCACCAAGACCGCGAGTGAGCTTGTCCCCGATTTGCAGTTTATGTTCGGATTTTGCAAGGTGGAGTGCCTGAGCATCCGTATTGACCGTAATGAATTCAACGCCCTGCACACCATTTTCAATCATTCGGTTAACGGCGTTGCTTCCGCCGCCGCCTACTCCGATTACTTTTATTTGAGCTAAGCTCTCCATTTCAAAATCAAATTCCAACATCTAATCCATCTCCCCCTCAATGTGCGTGGATGGCACGTCCACAGTCGAATGAATCCGCTATATAAACTCGCTGAACATCTTTTTCAGGCGTTCAATAAATCCCGGCTTCTGGCTGGTCTCCTGAGTTGCTGCGACAGGATTTTGCTGCTTAGCGCGGTTCACCGGTTTCTTGCTATTTCCGCTGCTGTTGTTGCTTCCTCCTGTATTCCGTACGCGTACGTTCCGGATTGCATTATGGAGGATGCCGACTCCGCTGCAGTATCCCGGATCACGAACACCGATAAAATCGGGAACCGCAATCCGTACGGAAGTCGCCAGCTCATTTTGTGCCACCTGCAGCACACCAGGCATGGACATAGTGCCCCCAGTAAGTATATAACCACCAGGAAGCTCACTGTAACCCAAGCGCTTGATTTCTTGGCGCACTAATTGGAATATTTCCTGAACGCGAGGTTCTATGATAGCTGCCAGATCCTCTTGAGTGAACTCCTTGTCCACATTGCTTCCAATTCTCGTTACCTTGAACGTTACTTCGTGTGCGGCACTCTCGATCAGCGCGCACCCGTACTTCAGTTTAACCTTCTCTGCTTGATCCGTCAGCGTTCGCAGGCCGTATGCGATATCATTCGTCACGAAATCCCCGCCTACCGGAAGCGTGGAGGTTGCGGCAATGCTGCCTCCCTCGAACACAGCCAGCGTGGTTGAGCCCGCTCCGACGTCGACCAGCACGGACCCCATCGTTTTCTCGTCCTTGGACAAGGCCAGCTGTCCCGCACCAAGCGGAATCAGCACCAGATCCTTCACTTTCAGACCTGATTTCTCCACGCAGCGTAACAGGTTATGTATTGCCGTTTTGGCGCCAGTTATAATCGTCGCTTCCACTTCCAGCCTTACGCCGATCATTCCTCGCGGATCAGAGATTCCTTCCAAACCGTCAACTACAAACTGTTTAGCAACCACATCGATAATTTCACGATCGGGAGGAAGCGCAACGACTTCCGCTGCCTTCAGCACGCGGTCAATGTCCTCTTCACCAATTTCGCGATCCTCGTTCGATACTGCCACAACGCCGTGGCTGGATTGAAGTCCGATATGATTTCCAGATATGCCGACATAAACTTCGGATATTTGAATACCGACCATACGCTCCGCATGATCAACAGCGCTGCGAATGGATTGTACGGTCTGGTCGATATCTACAATTGCACCTTTGCGAATTCCCTCCGAGTCGGCAGATCCAACTCCAATAATATTAAAGGTTCCATTATTAACTTCCCCAATAATAGCACGAACTTTGGATGTACCGATGTCCAAACTAACAATGATGTCATTGTTGCTCAAGCCCTGGCACCTCCTGTTTTTAGCAAATTAATTTTGATTATAAAGAATACATTTCTACTTATTCAACACTCGCGGGTCTTTCCCTCTTTTTTCAACATTTTTTTTACTGCCAACATTTGCTATAGCAGGCCGTAAAAGTCATTCAAAAAAGAAGAGCCGAAACAAGTTGTCAATACTTTCAATTGTACCATTTATTCCTATGCCTGAGTAGGGGGTTATTGCCCTTCCTCGGCGTCTTCTCCAACTTCTTCTTCAAACGGCACGTAAGAATCGGCTTCCAGCATCGTAATCACGCCCGGCCGCTCTATTTCGGTAACCTGATTCAAGTACTCTACCTTGTCACGGAGCAAGGAAACCGAAGTAATGACCTCGAATTTGGAACGCGTATACATCTTGATCCGATCCGGAAAAGATAACGTTGGCGATGGCATGATCTCCGAAATGTCCGAAGTCAAGCTGCCCGGAATCTCGGCAAGTACTTTGCTGAGCTTGGCCTTGTTGGGGTCGTTTGCATCCCAATTGGTCAGAATCGGCTTCTCCACGGCAATGCCGCTTGCCGTGACGGGAACCGAGGTACCGCTCGACAGAATCGCTTGGAGCTCGCCGCTGTCGGACAGCTCATAGGCAACCGTAGGATGTTCCGTCACCGCGATACTGACTTCGCCGGGAAAGCTCTTGACCACTTCGGCCGTCTTAATCGTGCCCAGCTTCATCAGGCGCTCCTGCACGAGTGCGGGGTCGACGCCAAAGTACTGGTCTCCGATGTGGAGTCCGCTTTGCTTGGTAAGCTGCTCATTTGTATTAAACGTATTACCTGTAAAATGAATCTCGGTAACTTGGCTGACCGACGACCGGAAAAACAGGATCGTCAGCAGAGCTGCAAACAGCAGCAAAAGAATCCATATGATTTTTTTGGCCGTTTTCGGTTTGGGCTTGTCCTGCTTCAGGACAGGCATATGTGTCTTGGACATATCCACTCTCTCCATAAAGACCTGTTATCCCCTCCTCCTGGAGGGGATGCTCAGGACCTCAATTGGCTAAATCAAGCGGCTTTGGCACCGGGGACTGACGATAGATCCGTGCGCCTAAACCTTGGAACATGTTTTCAATACGATCATAACCGCGATCAATATGGTGAACTTGTTCCACCACGGTCGTTCCCTGCGCAGCCAAACCGGCAATGACGAGCGCCGCTCCAGCCCGAAGATCGGTTGCTTCCACGGTGGCTCCGTAAATTCTCTGAACGCCGCGTATGAACGCATAGTTCAGATCCGTGGAAATGTCCGCCCCCATGCGGGAGAGTTCCTCCACATGCTTGAACCGTCCTTCGAATACCGTCTCTTTCATCACGCTAAACCCGTCCGCCAAGGACAGCAAGACCATGACCTGGGATTGCAAATCAGTCGGGAAAGAAGGATACGGCGAAGTCACGATTCGTTCCACAGCTTTAGGACGGCTCATGCAGCTTATATTTATTATATCATTGCATATACTGGTTTGAACACCGGCGCGCTTCAGCACATGTATAAGGGAAGTTAAATGGGACGGATTGGTCTTTGTAAGCGTTACGCTGCCGCGGGTAACCGCTGCTGCGATCATGACAGTTCCGGCTACGATCCGGTCCGGAATGATCTCATACTCGCAAGGCTCCAGGCGCTCCACGCCATGGATCGTTATGGTATCCGTTCCTGCCCCGATAATGTTCGCTCCCATTTTGTTCAGGAAATGCTGAAGGTCCTGAATTTCAGGCTCTCTCGCGGCATTGGTGAGCACCGTCGTGCCGAGCGCCGTTGCAGCTGCCATCATGATATTCTCCGTCGCCCCCACGCTGGCAAAATCCAGATGAATATCGGTTCCGATCAAACGGCTGGCCCTGCAATGGATCTTATCGTTGCTCTCCTCGATTTCCGCACCAAGCGCCTGCAATCCTTTAAGATGGAGGTCGATCTTGCGTTCTCCGATCGCGCAGCCTCCGGGCTGGTAGATCGTCACTTCGCCAAAACGGGCCAGCAGAGGTCCCATCAAAAAGATGGAGGATCGCATCTGCTTCATTAAATCTTCCGGGACATGAAACGAATTGGCCGACGAGGTATCCACGGTCACCGTCTCCAGCTCATGCTTGCATTTGGAGCCGAGACGGCCGAGAATGCTGAGCATCACTTCAATATCCAGCAGATGCGGGACATTGCTTAATCTTACAGTCCCTTCTGCAAGAAGACTTGCTGCTAGAATAGGTAAAGCTGCATTTTTTGCTCCATGGATACGTATGGTTCCTGATAGGGGCCTTCCGCCCTCAATCACCAATTTGTCCAATGTATCACCTCCGAGTTTACCGCTCGCCCAGAACGTACACCTCAGGCACCATTTGAATTCCGTTCTTCTCCGATATGGTTTCCTTGATGCGTTCCATCAAAGCGAGCACGTCCTCTGCTGTCGCTTGACCGGTGTTCTCGATGAAATTGGCATGCTGTAAAGAAACTTCCGCGCCTCCGATCCGCAGGCCCTTGAGACCGGCAGCCTCGATCAACCTCGCCGCATGGTCGCCGGGCGGGTTGCGAAATACGCTGCCTGCCGTTGCGGATTGGAGTGGCTGCGTACGCCGGCGACGGTCCTTATAGGAGGCCATAACGGCTGTAATCTCCTTGCGGTCTCCTTGACGGAGCTCAAATACCGCTTCAGTCACAATCCCTTTTCGTTCATGCAGAATGGAGTGTCGGTAATCAAACGCCATATCTTTCGCAGCATACGTAACCAATTCCCCTGTTTCCAGTACAATGTCAGCGGACTTGAATATGCGTGACACATCAGACCCATGGGCACCCGCATTCATGTAGACGGCCCCTCCGACCGATCCAGGAATGCCTCCGGCAAATTCGAGCCCGGATAATCCTTGTTTTCCGGCCAGAACACTAAGTTTGACAAAAGACAGACTGCCGCCTGCAGTTACCGTCTCTCCGTCAAAACGAAGCTCCTCAAAACCCTGGCCCAGCTTGATGACCGCTCCCCGAATTCCTTTATCGGCAACCAGCATGTTTGAACCGCGGCCCAGCTGTGTCCAAGGTATGTGATGGGCATGGAGAAGAGTGACCAGTTCCTTGAGCTGTTCCTTGTTCTCAGGAACAATCAGGCAATCGGCTGGTCCGCCTATTTTCCATGTCGTATATTTTGCCAGCGGTTCATTCCATAACACTGCTCCGACATTGGCCTCTGATAGTAGCGATTTCCACTGCTGCATTTTAAATAAACCTCCCTTGACTTTCAAAACCAAAAGGCCATTCCTTCAACTGGATGAAGAGATGGCCGCTGTCAGTAATGCCGGCCTCATGGGTGTGTCACGATTATAGAGTATCTTATGTCAGGCTCCATAGGTGTGTGACAATCGCCCAGCCGTTTTAGCGTTTGCCGGTTAACCGGCGGATTTCTTGGGTTATGACGGCCGCCGAGTCCGGTTTGCCGAGCTCTTTCGAAGCCGCAGACATCAACTCTCTTGCAGAGCGGTTGGTCATGATCTCCTCAAGCTTTCGGAACAGCGATTCAGCCGTCAAGTCCTTTTCCAAAATCATGCTGGATGCCCCCGCTTCCTCCAACTGCCTCGCATTCGCCTCCTGGTGGTTATTGGTGACGTTAGGTGATGGTATAAGGACGGATGGGATGCCAAGCGATGTAATTTCCGCCAGGAATGAGGCTCCCGCACGGTTTACGATCAGCGAAGTAGCCGCAAGCACTTCCGGCATATTATGAATATAGGGCAAAATATGAAGATGATTCGGCATGGTGCCGAGCTGGGACCGAATGGATTCCCGCGTATTCTCGAAATACGTATCGCCCGTAACAAATACAAAATGGACGTTCGGCAGCTTGTGAATGAACGGCGCCATCCCGATCATCGCGTTATTGATCGCCTTGGCTCCCCGGCTTCCGCCGACGATCAGAACGACCTGGCTGTCCACCGGAATGCCGAGCGTAGCAAATCCACGTTCACGATTGGCGGATAAAACCGTTGTCGCACGTGGATTTCCTGTATATACCGTTCTTTTGGCTTTAGGAAAAGAAGACTCCGTTCCTTCAAAACTGACGGCAACCGTATCCGCATATCGGCTGAGGAATTGGTTGGTCAGGCCCGGAATCGCGTTCTGCTCATGAATCATGGTCGGTATTCCCAGCTTGGCGGCGGCGTAAACGACAGGGCCGCACACATATCCGCCCGTCCCGATCACGACATCGGGCTTAAACTCCTTCAGAAGGGCCTTCGATCGCTTCACGCCTTTGAAAAAACGCATGATCGTTTTCACGTTGTCCATCGACAGCTTGCGCCGGAACCCCGTGATATCGATGCTCTCGAACGGCAGCTTCTCTTGGGGCACCAGCTTGCTTTCGAGGCCTCGCTCGCCTCCGATATATAAAAACTCCGTCTTCGGATCTTCCTTCTCACATTGTCTTGCTATGGCAACGGCGGGGTAAATATGCCCCCCCGTTCCGCCGCCGGTCAAAACGACACGCATACCCTTCACCTCGCATAACGGGAAATATTTAATAGAATGCCGAGCGCCGTCAGCATCAGCGTCAGCGAGCTGCCTCCGTAACTGATGAGCGGCAGCGTAATCCCTGTCACCGGCATCAAACCGATAACGACGCCGATATTGATGACGACCTGGATGGCGACCATGCCTACGATCCCTACGGCCAGCAGACTGCCAAAGCCGTCGGTGACCGTCATGGCCACCCTCATGCCCCGCCACACCAAGGCGGCGAACAAGAGCAGTACAATCAAGCCGCCGATGAACCCCAGCTCTTCGGCCAGGATCGAAAAAATAAAATCAGTCTGCGGTTCGGGCACATAAGCGTACTTCTGACGGCTCATGCCTAGTCCGAGTCCGCCGAGTCCGCCCGGCCCTATCGCATAGAGGGATTGGATGATCTGGTAGCCTGCGCCGAGCGGATCGGACCATGGATCGAGAAAGCCGGTTATCCGCTTCAGCCGGTAGGGCGCTGTCAGAATCAAGCCTATGAATCCGGCTATCCCGCCTAAAGCGAGAAAGCCCAGATGCTTCATCCGTGCTCCTGCCGTAAATACGATCATCATCGCAGCACCCAGCATAACGGCCCCAGTACCCAAATCAGGCTGGAGCATGATCAGCCCGAATGCCAGTCCGATCAAACCTAGCGGCGGCATCAGCCCCCTGGTAAATGATGTAATATCATAGTCTTGCTTGCTAAGCCAGCGCGATAGAAACAGAATCATGCCCAGCTTCATGAACTCGGAGGGCTGAATGCCGAACGAGCTGATGCCGAGCCAGCTTCTGGCTCCGCCGCGAACAACGCCGATTCCTGGAATTAGTACGATAATCAGCAAAAAAAAGCAGACCAGCAGCGCAATCTTGCTGTATTTCTTCCAAACCCGAAAATCGATCCTCGATGTGAAGTACATGGCAGCAAGCCCCAGACAAGCAAAAAACAGCTGACGCTTCACAAAATAAAACTTATCGCCATAGTCATGAAAAGCGAGGACGGAGCCTGCACTGTATACCATGACGATTCCGATGGCCAGCAGGGCCAAAATACAGATAAGCAGCCACAGATCGGGCGCCTGGCGGTTCTTGTTCATGGAAAGGCCACCTCGTACATCCTTAGTAGGGGCTTTTCCACCCCCCTACTTAAAGGTTATGCACCGCCTCTTTAAAAATGCGTCCTCGCGTCTCATAGGAAGGAAACATGTCCCAGCTCGCGCACGCGGGGGACAAGAGAACGATGTCTCCGCTCTCCGCCAGCCCGGCAGCCTTCCGGACAGCCGAGGTCAATGTCGAAGCGGCGTCCTCCCCATTATCGACGAGGATGATGTCCTTTAATCCGGCCTTGGCGGCAGCGTTCGCGATTTTCTCCCTGGTTTCGCCAAGAAGCACGACCGCTTTCACCCGCCCTTGCATGGATGGGATCAGCTCCTCGTAATCCGATCCCCGGTCAAGCCCCCCCGCGATCAAAACGACAGGTTCCTTGAACGAGGTCAAAGCCATGTGCGTCGCCTTGGAGTTGGTTGCCTTGGAATTGTTGTAATAGGATACGCCTTGAAGCTCCGCCACAAATTCCAGGCGGTGCTCAACGCCGCGAAAGCTGGACAAAGCTTCCTCCAGCTTATCGGGGGCAACGCCCGCCGCTATGGCGATGGCACAAGCCGCCATTGCGTTCCCCACATTGAATCTTCCCGGCAGTCCGATGTTCTCCACACGGATGATCTCATGGTTAAACCCTTCGCCGTCTGTATAAATGATTCTGCGCCCCTGATCGTCGTCGTCCGAATCCTGGGTACCGGGAGCATATGGCGGCGTGATGTGAACCCCTTCACGAAGGCTCTCGCTCATCGAAAAAGGCACGATGTGCGCCTTGATATACGGGACAAGGTTTCTGCACACGGGATCATCCCAATTGAGCACAGCGGTATCCTCCGAAGTCTGGTTGGCAAACAGCTTGGCTTTGGATGCCACATAATCATCCATTCCGCCATGGTAATCCAGATGCGTTTCCGTCACGTTGAGGAGACAGGCAATGCGCGGCCGGAACGCCTCCGTTCCTTTTAGCTGAAAACTGCTCAGCTCCACGACCATCCAGTCATGTTCGGTGGCTGTCGCTGCAGCCTCGGATAGGGGCGTGCCGATATTGCCGGCAACGATCGGAGAAAGGCCGGCGTTTTCCAGCAGCTTGCCCACCCAAGTCGTCGTGGTTGTTTTGCCGTTCGAGCCCGTGATGCCGATTATGGGAGCTTCACAGAGGTGATAGGCGATTTCGACTTCGGTCACGATAGGAATTTCAAGCTCGATCGCCTTTTGGACAGGCGGGACCGAATACGGAATTCCCGGGTTTTTGACAAGGAGCGCCACGCCGGGATGAATGAGGTCATCGGGATGCCCGCCGCAAATAACAGAAATACCCAAAGCCTCGAGCTCCGAGGCTTCAGGACACTGTTCTCTTTCCTTTCGATCATTCACGATGACGGAGGCGCCGGCTTGATGCAGCACCTTGGCCACCTGCACTCCGCTTTTGGCAAGACCCAACACGACGATATGCTTATCCCGATAAACATCTAGCTGCTTCATATGTTACAACCCCTTGTTGATATAGAGTCCGAGTCCCGCAAGTACCAGTCCCACGGCCCAAAATGTAAAAACAACGCGCCACTCCGACCACCCGGACAATTCGTAATGGTGGTGGATCGGGCTCATTTTGAATATTCGTTTGCCCCGGGTTTTGAAGGAGATCACCTGAAGCACAACAGATAGCATCTCGATGACGAAGACCCCTCCAATGATCAGGAACAGCAGCTCGCTCTTGGTTACGATGGCAATGGCGCCGATGGCACCGCCGATGCCTAAAGAACCCGTATCACCCATGAACACCTTCGCGGGATGAGCGTTAAATACCAGAAACCCGAGCACCGCGCCGATCATGGCAGCCGCGCAGAACGCCGCCGCGAACGAGGTGGACTGGATCGCGACGATGGCATAGGCGCCAAAGGCAATCGCGCTGACGCCGGACAGCAGGCCGTCCAATCCGTCGGTGAAATTGACCGCGTTGCTGATTGCAAGCATCATGACCACGATGAACGGATAATAGAACCATGGGCCCCAATCAAAGGACCAATCCATGCCGGGTACGCTGATTGCCGTGCTGTGGCCGTTGGAAATCAACAGCCAGCACATAATACCGGAAAACAGAAGCTGTCCAAACAGCTTCTGCCGGGCCGTAAGTCCTAATGATCTGCGAAACACGATCTTGATGTAATCGTCAAGAAAGCCGATCAAACCGAAACCGAGCGTGGCTACGATCAGCACGTAGAAATCGGTATCGACAGGCGAAAATTTAATATAAGTCAGCGTAAAAGCTAGAAGAATGACGACGCCGCCCATCGTTGGCGTCCCGGCTTTTTTCAAGTGGCTCTGCGGACCGTCGTTCCTGACCTGCTGGCCGAACTTCATACGCCGCAGCAGCGGAATGAGCAGCGGAGCCGATATCACCGCAAGCACAAACGCTACACCGATTGTCAATAACAGCAATTGAAAGTCCATCAGCTCACCCCCTCACTCCGTTGTTGCTGCCCGGCAGTGCCTTCAAGGCATCAACCACGTGCTCCAGCCTCATGCCGCGCGAGGCTTTCACCAATACGATATCCTTCTCCGTAACCTGCTCCAGCAGGGCTTCGATCAGCTTTTCTTTATCCGTAAAAGAAAGCACGGCCCCTTCCGGGAAGCGGGCTTTCGCTTTATTCGCCGTATGAAGAGACAATGGACCGTAGGTGAATACCAGATCCGCATTGTCCGGAGATAAATACTCTCCGATTTCGGCATGGAATGACTCTTCCCGCTGACCAAGTTCCAGCATGTCCCCGAGCACGGCGATCCGGCGGCGGTAGCCCTTCATATCGCCAAGCACGTCTACAGCCGCCTTCACCGCCGTCGGGCTGGAATTGTAGGCATCGTTCAGCACGGTTACCCCGAACGCGGTCTCTACGGCTTCGATCCGCATGCTCGACAGCTTCAGATGGGCGAACCCGCTGCGAATGGCTTCATCGCCGATGCCCAGATGGGTCGCCACGGCCATGGCTGCCAGGGCGTTTACCACATTGTGGCGGCCGAGGAGCGGCAGGCTGAAGCCTTCGCCTGCATGCCGGCTCGAAGTAAAAATGATTCCTCTGGCATGGAACATGAGTCCCGTCGGATAATCGTCATTGGTATCTTGATTTCCGAACGTAAACGTACGCAGCCCCTCCGGCTTCACCGTTCCCTCTTCAGCAAGCACCTGACGGATCAGCGGTTCGTCCCCATGATAGATCAGCAAACCGCCGGGCTTCATGCCGCTGATAATTTCAAGCTTGGCCCGTGCGATTTCTTCCCGGGAACCGAGCTGCAGCAAATGCGCTTCCCCGACATTGGTGATCACGGTTAAATCCGGGCGGGCTATATTCGAGAGCAGCTCGATCTCATGTCGTCCGCTCATACCCATCTCAAGCACGATAATGTCGGTGCCTTCCTTCATTGCCAGTACGGTTAACGGAAGCCCGATATGATTATTATAATTGCCTTGCGTTTTGTGAACGTTATACGTGGTTTCAAGCAGTGCCGACACCATGTCCTTCACGGTGGTTTTGCCGTTGCTGCCGGTTATGCCCACCACCTTGGCTCTGCTCTCGGACAAATAGGCCGCCGCAAGCGACTGGAGCGCCTTTAATGTATCCTCCACGAAAATGAGCGGAAGGTCGGCGGGAACCGGCTGATGATCCCTCTGCCAGAATGCCGCGCCGGCTCCGCCGGCGAGCACGCTCTCCACGAATTCATGCCCGTCAAACTTCTCGCCGACAATCGGAACAAACAGGTTGCCCGGCTGTATGGTTCGGGAGTCGGTACCGACTCCTTGAATGATGATGTTGTCATCTTGGTTACGTGAGAGCGTTCCGCCGCACATGTCGGCGATGCTCTTTAATGATTTATGGATCACTATTGTCTGCCCCTTATCGCGTCTTTGGCTACGATGCGGTCGTCAAAATCAAGCACTTCGCCCGCAATCAGCTGATAGGTCTCATGACCTTTCCCCGCAATCAATACTACATCGCCCGGGCTTGCCATTTCAATAGCCTTTTCGATCGCTTTCCGGCGATCGACGATGAGCTTGTAGCTTTCGGTTGCCACACCGTCCTCAACCAATCCGGCCTCGATATCCTTCAATATCAACTCCGGATCCTCGGTACGGGGATTATCGGAAGTTACCAATACAACATCGCTGTATTTCGCAGCGATTTTACCCATGATCGGCCGTTTGGTCCGGTCCCGGTCGCCCCCGCAGCCGAAAACGGTGAGCACCCGGCCTTCCGCGAATTCATTGACGGTGCGGAGCACATTTTCAAGTCCGTCCGGCGTATGGGCATAATCCACGATCACGGCATACGGCTGGCCTTCATCCACGACCTCTACGCGGCCATCGACTCCGGGCACGGACTCCAGGCTGTTCTTGATATCTTCGAGCGGCACACCTTCCAGGAGCGCTGCCGCGATCGCAGCCATGGCGTTATACACGTTGAATTTCCCTACCATTCGAATCGAAATGTCCGCACTGCCGCGGAACGTATCCACATGGAACGAGGTGCCTTGCGCGGTGATCGATATATTGCTCGCCCGCACATCCGCATCTTCACCCAAACCGTAGGTAATCACTTCCGCCGCGGTCTGCTTGGCGAAATATGCCGAAGCATCGTCATCCGCATTCAGGACGGCATATTTGCGCGCGGATTCATCCTTGGCAAAAGCGTTGCCCAGCCGGGAGAAAAATAACCCTTTTGCGCCGCGGTATTCTTCCATCGTGTGATGATAGTCCAGATGGTCCTGGGTCAGGTTCGTGAAGATGGCCGTCCGGAAATCCGTTCCCTTCACGCGCCCCTGTTCGAGCGCATGCGAGGATACCTCCATCACACAGCACTCGGTGCCTGCATTGGCCATATCGTTCAAGTAACGCTGAAGCTCCAGCGCCTCGGGCGTCGTTCTCGGCATCGGGAAGGACTGGCCGTCGTATTTCATCTGAATCGTGCCGATCAATCCGGTTTTCAACCCGAAATCGTTCATGATCGTCTCGATCAAATACGTTGTCGTTGTCTTTCCGTTCGTACCGGTTACGCCGATCATCTTCATGCGGGAGCTCGGCTGATGATAAAAGGCATTTGCCAAACCCGCCATCGCGAAGCGGCTGTCTTTCACGATGACCTGCGGGAGGTCAACCTCCAGCTTGCGTTCAACGACCAGCGCCGCGGCGCCTTTGCCGGCGGCCTGGGCTGCAAACTGGTGTCCATCCACCGTATGGCCCGGCAGGCAAATGAACAAATCCCCCGGTTTTACTTGTCTGGAGTCTGTTTCTATCCCCGTAATTTCAACATCTCCGGATCCCTCGATAACAGCAGCGGCCAATACGGATGATAATTGCTTTAAGTTCATTGTTATCCCTCTCTCTATATATCTGCATCATCCGCCCTTCGCTTGCCGACCGGATGATGCCTTAGTGTTCGTGCTTGGATTCCCCCGGGTCTTCACCCATGTAAATCCGAATGGTGGACCCTCGCTCCACCCGGCTTCCCGGCTTCGGCGCCTGGGAAATTACCGTATTGCCGGTTCCGGACTTGGCCAGCATGAAGTTCATATTCAAGTCCTCATACAGATCCTGAACGGTTGCACCGACCAGGTTCGGTACGGTCACGGTCGGCGTCTCGCCGTACTTGTATTCGCGGGCAAGCTGGTCTTTGCGCGGCGGAACGTTCATATAGTGCAGCGCATCCTCCAGGATATTCTGCACGATCGGGGCTGCCACGACGCCGCCGAACTGTATGCCTTTCGGGTTATCCACCGCCGTGTACACCACGATTTCCGGATCATCGGCTGGCGCGAATCCGATGAAGGAGACGATATGCTCGGTTGAAGAGTAACGGCCGTTAATCACCTTCTGGGCGGTACCGGTCTTCCCTCCCACACGATAACCGTCGATGAAGGCCGGACGTCCGGTTCCTTTGGCGACGACGCTTTCGAGTGCCTCGCGCACTTGCTTGGAGGTTTCCTCCGAGATTACTTGTCTGACGAGCTCCGGTTTGATCTCCTCAACCGTCTCGCCCGTCTCCGGATTGACCCAAGCCTTGGCGACGTGCGGCTTGAACAGCTTACCGCCGTTAATGGCGGCGGACACGGCCGCAACCTGCTGGATCGGCGTAACCGATACGCCTTGGCCAAACGCCGTTGTGGCCAGCTCCACAGGGCCAACGTTATCGAGCTTGAACAGAATGCCGTTCTCTTCCCCGTTCAAATCGATGCCCGTCTTCGCTCCAAAGCCGAAATCCCGGATATACTGGAACAGGCTTTCCTTGCCCAGCTTCTGGCCCAATGCCACAAAGCCCGGGTTGCAGGAGTTCTGCACAACCTCCATGAAGGTTTGACTGCCATGGCCGCCTTTCTTCCAGCAGCGCAGCCTGGCTCCGCCGACCTCTACCGCCCCGCTGTCGAAGAAATGGTCGTTCTTCAGATCGACCTTGTCCTCTTCGAGGGCAGCGGCAAGCGTAATAATCTTGAACGTCGAGCCCGGCTCATAGGTCATCCAGATCGGCAAGTTGCGATTGTATGTCTCCGCTGAAAATTCCTGATAGTTGGCAGGAGAGTACCCCGGCCTGCTGGCCATCGCCAAAATCTCGCCCGTCTTCGGATTCATGGCAATCGACCATGCTCCATTCGCCTGGTACTTCACCATGGCCTGGTCAAGCTCCCGCTCCATGATGGACTGGATCGATTTATCGATCGTCAGCTCCAGATTCAGACCGTCGCGGGGCTCTACGTATTTCTCCGAGGAGCCCGGCATGATTCTTCCGCCCGCATCGGACAAATAGGATATTCCGCCTTCGAAGCCCTTCAGCTTGTCGTCATGCATGGCTTCCAGGCCGGTGAGTCCCTGGCTGTAGGCTCCCGTAAACCCCAAAATATGGGCCGCGAGATCGCCGTAGGGATAATACCGTTTGTTATCCTCAGCAACAACGATACCCGGCAGCTTCAAATCACGAATTTCCTGAGCCAGCTCCATCGTAATTTTTCGTCCACCGGGATTTATCCGTTCCAACCTCGAACGTTTCGTAATGATCTTCTTGATATCGGCCTTGTCCATGCTGATCAGCCCGGCCAACGTCTCGGCTGTATGGTCCGGATCTTTGATTTGTACAGGAATCGCCCAAATGGTCGGTGTCGTTATATTCGTAACCAATGCGGTTCCGTTACGGTCCAGAATTTCGCCCCGCTGTGCCGCAAACGGAATGTCGCGGCGCCAGAGGTCCTCCGCCTTCGCCGACAGCTCCGCGCCTTTCCCGATCTGCACATAGGCCAGTCTGATGATCAGCGCAGAGAACAGCAGGAGCAGCAGCAGCAGGCTCCAGAGCAGCCTTCTCCGCTGCGATACCTTGGATACTTTCACCTAAGCTTCCCTCCCTGTTTGAACCCGAAAGCTCATGATATGCGTTCTTCACATGAGTATTCGGGACAAACCCGGGTTAGAACAAGCTATTCCCCTTCTGTATCGCCTTGTCCTGGGTCGTTTGCTTCGGCTTCGTTATCGGCGGTTCCTTCCGTCTCTTTGTCGCCGGTTTCTTCCCCGTTCGCATTTTCGTTGCCAGCGGAGGAGGTTTCATCGGTACTGCTGCTCCCCGTTATCAGCTCTTGAGCCGATTTCAGCGTTAATTGCACGATCCGCTGGCCATTCTCTTTGGCTTCCAATTGCGATGCAACGAAACCCTCGCCCTGAACGTTCACCTTTACTTTCATCAAGGTGAGCACCTCCATGGCGTCCCTAAGCGATTCTCCCTCTAAATTCGGGATTTTCATCGATGGGCTGTCCTCTGTAAGAAGATAGATGCGCTGTCCAACGCTGATGGTCGCATTTGCGGGCGGATACTGCTCCTTCACGGTGCTTCCATTGCCCAATGTCTCAAACGCAACTCCGTCCTTCAGCAGCTTGGCCTTTACATCGCTGAGCTTCATTCCCGTAAAGTCCGGTGCTTTAAGGGAATCCTTCGGCGCCGTTCCCGTATTCGATTTTTCTTTGTCCTGAGTTTCAGTCGATTTGGGAACGCCCCAATAATTCAATGACTTGGAGACGATTTCTTTGAAAATCGGTGCCGCCAGCGCACCGCCGCCCTTCTCGACGTTCGGTTCGTCGATGATAACCAGCACGGCAATCTTCGGGTTTTCGACGGGTGCGTACCCGATGAACGAAACCACCTGTTTCGAACGGTCTTTATATCCGCCGCCGGATTTAATGGCGGTACCGGTTTTGCCCGCAACGCGGTAGCCGTCGATATACGCAAGCTTGCCTGTGCCGTTTAATTGGTCGGCTACGACTTGCTCAAGGTAAGTGCCCGTTTCTCTTGCGGCTTCGGGAGATATGACCTGGCGCACGACTTTCGGCTCGATTTTCTGAACCTCGCCCGTGTTGGGGTCCTCGATCTCCTTCACCATATGCGGCTCCATGAGCTTGCCGCCGTTGGCAACGGCGGAAATGGCCGCAATCTGTTGTATAGGCGTTACGGATACGGCGTAACCGTAGGTCATGGTTGAAATATCGGAATCATAGGTCATGTTCAAGGTACCGAGAATTTCCCCCGGCAGGTCAATATTCGTTTTCTCGGTAAAACCGAATTCCCGAATATAATTGGTAAACCGCTCCTTGCCGAGCATCTCGTATCCGAGTTTAACAAAAGCAACGTTACTCGACTTTTTCACGCCGTCCAGGTAGGTGATCGGGCCCCACCCTACGCTGTTAATGTCCCGGTGGGTTCTTCCCCCCGCTCTGATGGATCCGGATTGATAGATATCACCCGGGTTAAACAGCTTTTCCTGCACTGCGCTGGCCAGGGTTACAATTTTGAAGGTCGATCCCGGCTCATAGATGGACCGCACGGCATGGTTGATAAAATTCTTTTGATTCCACTTCGAATATGTATTGGGATCAAAAGTCGGCATGTTGGCCATCCCCAGTATTTCCATCGTGTTCGGATCCGCCGCGATCACCGTCATGCTGATTGGTTTATATTGGTTATACGTGTCGCGCATCGCTTCCTCGATATAATACTGGATTGTATCGTCGGTCGTCAGTACTAAATTTTTCCCATTTATTGCAGGCTGGTATAAATCATCCTCGCTAGGCAGCTTGACTCCCTTCTTGTCGCTCTTGTAAGAAGCGAATCCGTCGGTCCCCTTCAGCATCTCGTCATAAAACTGCTCAATGCCTCCGATCCCCTGTCCTTGACGATCGGTATAACCCAGCATATGCGCTGCCAATGTCTCTTTGGGATAGAAGCGTTTCTGCTCGCGTTGAAAGCCGATGCCCGAATCGGGGACTTTGCCTGCGGCCTTCAATTTATCATTCAAGCTTTGGCTGAACGCTTTAACCTCTTCCATCTTCTCTTGGCTGATCTTCCATCCTTCGTTGCGGACTTCCACGCCCTTGAGGTATTCCCCGTCCTTGCCTTTGGCTTGAACCATTTCGCGAAGCTTATCCTCATCCTTGCCGAGGGTTTCGTGCAGCCCTTTAACGACCTCATCCTCCAGGCCGTTAGCCTGGATGACCGCAGGGTTTACTATGACCGTGAAGGCGGGGGCGTCCATGGCCAGGATGTCGCCGTCCCGGTCCATGATCGTACCGCGGGATGCCGGCAAGTCCTGGGTTCTGGACCATTTCGCTAAGGCTTGTTCCTTCCAGAAGTCGTTATCGATCACCTGCAGCCAAAATACCCGACCAATCAATAAAGCAAAAAAGAGGGTTATACATCCCCCTATTAGCACGGTACGCAGTTTGATTTTTTTAATCATCGGTCAAAACCTCACACTTCAATCATTTTGTCCCGAGTCTGAATCCTGTGTCCCGGTTGCTCCCGAGACAGGTGATAGATGGATCATGTTATCGTCCTCAATCGGCACATAACCGAGCTCTTTCGCCTTGTCCAATACCTGCATCTCCAGCGTCTGCTTCTCTACCTGAAGTTGACTGATGTTTCGTTTAGCTTTAAGTATCTCATTCTCCGTCGCCTGGATCTGCCGGTTCAAGTCATAGGAATGAACATGACTCATGCCGATGACGCCCATGACGGCAACCACGAACACCACGGACAACAAATACAGCAGCTTTTCTTTTTGCGGAAGCTGGGAACGACGTTTAACGACTTTGGTCTTCTCGAGATAAGCGGACTGCTGCGTTTCCTTCTGTCTCTCCTGTACGGCTAAATTGCCGCGCGTGTAAGCCATGGCTGATTCTCCTTCTTCAGGGATTTAATGTTTCTACAGTTTCTCCGCAATCCGCAGCTTCGCCGAACGCGCCCTTGGATTACTCTCAATTTCTTCCGCCGACGGGATAAGCGGTTTACGGTTTACCAGCTTCAGATCGCCTTGGCCGCCTCCGCATACGCACATCGGAAAGTCTGGAGGGCACGTGCACTTCGGAATGTAACTGTTAAAAATCTGCTTGCATATCCGGTCTTCGAGCGAGTGGAAGGTAATCACCGAGACCCTTCCTCCCGGCGCAAGACATCTTACGGCTTGATGAAGCGCATCCTCGAAAGCGCCCAGCTCATCGTTTACCGCGATGCGAAATGCTTGAAAGCTTCGCTTCGCCGGGTGGCCGCCCGTTCTTCGAGCCGCGGCCGGTATCCCTTCCTTAATCATTTCGACAAGCTCTCCGGTTGTCTGAATAGGACTCTGTGCCCTTCTTTCAACGATGACCTTGGCAATCCGCCTTGAAAACTTCTCTTCGCCGTATTGGTACAATATCCGCGCGATTTCCTGTTCCGGCCATTCGTTTACAATCTTGGCTGCTGTAAGCTCGGCGGATTGATCCATCCGCATATCCAGCGGGGCATCATGATTGTAGCTAAACCCTCTCTCCCCTTCATCAAATTGCGGAGAAGATACGCCCAAATCGAACAGTATACCGTCAACTTGCGGCTGCCCGTTCTCGCCAGCCCCCACTTCGCGTCGGAGCACCTCCTCCAAATCGCGAAAATTGGTCTTAACGAGGGTGATCCGGTCCGCATAAGGCTTCATGGCCTCCCGGGCGTTATTCAATGCCCAGTCGTCCTGATCCAAAGCGATCAACCGGCCTTCCGAACTTAGTTGGGAAGCAATGAGCGAGCTGTGCCCCGCCCCCCCGAGCGTACAGTCAACATATATACCGTCTGGTTTGATGCGCAGCCCTTCTGTCGCTTCTTGCTTAAGCACTGTGATGTGATGGAACAAAGCTGCAGCCCTCCATTGTGTCTCTTACATGATTTTTAGTGTAACTTCATTTCGATTACGGGATTTTCCTAGCTGGTCATAAGTCAAAATCAAAGTCTACCAGCTTCTCAGCAATGTCGTTGAACGCTTCCTCCGACTGCTGATAGTAATTCTGCCATTGCTCCTTGCTCCAGATCTCCACGCGGCTCGATACGCCGATGACGACGCATTCCTTCTCGAGCTTGGCGAACTCGCGCAAATTGCCCGGCAAATTTACCCTTCCCTGTTTATCCCATTCACATTCCGTCGCTCCGGAGAAAAAAAACCGGGTGAATGCGCGTGCATCCGACTTCATGAGCGGTAGGGATTTGAGCTTCTGCTCCATGATGGCCCATTCATCTTTGGGGTATACAAAGAGGCAATTGTCCAATCCGCGGGTTACGATAAACGAGGTGCCCAGGAGGTCGCGAAATTTAGCGGGGATGATGATTCTCCCCTTATCGTCGATGCTATGCTGAAACTCCCCCATAAACATCAGGCATTCCACTCCTTAACCCCGATTCCCCACTTTGCACCACTTTCCACCACTTTAGGATAATAGATTCGGCGTCAAGAATCAAATCCCTTCTGAGCTGCATTTGTTTTTTTGGAACTTTCTCTCAGAACAACCGCGCAAAAAACCTCCTTTCATCCCGTCGGGGGATGGAAAGGAGGTCTGCAAATGATCTGAAGCTGCTGCGGTTTAATGCTGGGCCCAGCTGTCCAAGTAGGATTTCTGCTCAGCGCTCAGGCTGTCGATATGGATACCTAGACTTTCCAGTTTATATAATGCAACCTGTTGATCCAGCTCGTACGGAACATTCACGACGCGGTTGCCGATGCTCTGGTACTGATCATTCACGTGTTTGAGCGACAAGGCCTGAAGCGCAAACGTCATATCCATGATTTCTGCCGGATGTCCGTCTCCTGCCGCCAGATTCACCAAACGGCCTTCTGCAAGCAAATAGATCTTACGGCCGTCCTTCAAATGGTATTCTTCGATATTGCGGCGAACCGTCCGAACCGATTGGGATCGCTCCGACAGATCCGGTTTGTTGACTTCCACATCGAAGTGCCCGGCATTGGACAAAATGGCGCCATCCTTCATGACATCAAAGTCTTCTCCGCTAATGACGTCGCGGTTGCCCGTGACGGTTACGAAAAAGTCTCCCCGTTTAGCCGCTTCGCGCATCGGCATAACGTGGAAGCCGTCCATGTAAGCCTCGACCGCCTTGATCGGATCAATCTCGGTCACGATGACGTTGGCGCCGAGACCCTTGGCGCGCATCGCCACGCCTTTGCCGCACCAGCCGTAGCCGACGACAACGACCGTTTTGCCTGCAACCACCAGGTTGGTCGTTCGGTTAATTCCGTCCCAGACCGATTGCCCCGTACCGTAACGGTTATCGAATAAGTATTTGCAGTACGCGTCATTCACGGCAACCATCGGGAAATTCAGAGCGCCCTCTTTCTCCAGCGATTTCAGGCGCAGAATGCCCGTCGTTGTCTCTTCGGCGCCGCCTCGCACTCCTTCTAGCAGATCCGTGCGCTCGGAGTGAAGGATCGTTACGAGATCTCCGCCATCGTCGATGATCAGATCCGGTCTCGTTTCCAGCGTCGAGATGAGGTGCTGCTTGTATTCCTCCGGATCCGGGTTGTACTTGGCAAACACCGTGATTCCGTCTTCCACCAACGCCGCGCATACATCATCCTGCGTAGACAGCGGATTGCTGCCGGTAATCGTCACTTCGGCTCCGCCGGCTTGGATGACCTTCGCCAGATACGCGGTCTTCGCTTCCAGATGCAGCGAGATGGCCACTTTCAAGCCTTTGAACGGTTGTTCTTTCTCGAATTGTTCGCGTACCCGGTTCAATACCGGCATGTGCGCCTGCACCCAATCAATTTTGAGATGACCTTCCGGCGCCAGTTTCAGGTCGGCAATATTGCTGGTTTGTATTGATGATGAGCTCATTTAACAGCCTCCTAGGATCTGATGTTTGAATTCCTGATCATTATACGTAAACGACGCGGTGCATGCCCGAAGCATCGTATGGGATTTCCATCAGGCGATCCACCAGATTCAATCCGTAACGATTCATGTATTCCAGTATGTTGTATACCCGCTCCTGAGGCTTCCCTTCCGGGAGCAGCGTCTGCTCGATGCGCTTCCACTGCGCCAAGGCGGCCTCATGCTGCTGTTCCAGGGCATTCCGGGATTTACTTAACAGGTAATCCATTTGCTCCAATATTTTATCCTTATTGGTTAGACCTAATTTTAACAGTCCGCTCTGCATTTTGCCAAGATCTTCTATTAAAGGTTGATATAATGCTTCGAATTGTTTCCGGGTTTCGCTGAAGCGTTCCTCCAGATTCAGTTCGTCCTTGCTTGCCAGCCAAGCCTCGCGCTTCTCGGACAAGCGAAGCTGAACATCCTCGAAGGACAATCCGTATTTCTCCATCAGCTTGTGGACGGCGCCGTCCACAATGGAGAAAGACATTCTCGGTATGATTAGCGGCATCTGCAAGCCCATATCGGCAAATGCATAGCGCGTAATCGCCCAGTAAGAGATTTCGCCAGGACCGAGTATCGTCCCAAGCACGGGGAGCAGCGAGTCCTGCATGATCGGCCGGGTCAGCACGTTATTGCTGAAGCGCTCAGGAAACTGATGCAAATCCCGAAGCAATTCTTCCTCCGTGAGAGAAACGATGCCCTTGCGGTCGGAGAACACGCCTCCTTCCCGGTACAGCAGCAGGCGTCTGCCTTCATGCAAGTAGAACAGATTGGCACCGTTCTCGGATACGTCGGCCTGGACCTCGTAGCCCAGTCCGGCGATATCCCTTGCAGCCTGCTGGTACGAAAGTCCTAGTGTCTCGTTGCGGGTAATCAGCGATTCGAATATGGGCACTTCCAGCGCTCGAAGTCCCGGGTCTGCGGAATCCAGGAGGATCAGTCCATATTTGCCGAACATGCAGCCGATGAGTTTAGCGAATGCCTCGCTTAATCCGGCCGATCCGTCAAACGATTGAGACGCAAGCTTCAGCAGGTCTGCCTTGTATTCGCTGTCCGCCAGCTGCGTCTGAAGCTCTACCAGCATCATCGACCAGTCCTCTTCAGGAACATCGGTATAACTCACCGATGTCCTGAGCCCGTCCTTGGCATCCAGCTTGATTTTGGACAGCTGCTGATCCGGAGTCAGGAAATACGTGTGATTGACTTCATCCCAGTCATGGTCCTCTCCGGCGATCCAAAATACAGGAACAACGGGACGATTCAAGCGTTCCTCCGCTTCGCGGGCAGCCTGAATCACGGTAATGGCTTTATATATGACAAGCAGGGGGCCGGTAAACAAACCGCTTTGCTGTCCACCAACCATGGTAACAGTTCCGGGCTGTTCCAGCAGTTGAAGTGATTTATGTACGGCGGGGTGATCATTGTGTTTCTGGTTATACGTCCGAAGACATGCTGCCAGCGACTTGCGCTGAATTCGTTTGTCTTCCGAAAGATCCAGCCATTGTACCCGCTCGGCATAGCCGTGCTCGCCGCGGTGATCTTCACCGTAGAACCCGCTTACCCGGTCGAAATGGTGAATATAATCATGGGCGAGACGCGAAGCGAGGGATAATGGTTCCGGAACGATATTCATGAGGTATGCCTCCTATTCTACGTCGCAACCAAATCTAGATTGTGCATGCAGGTAAATTTGTTTCTTTATTTTTTGCCTTTCTTGATTGTACCGAATGTTGGCATTGTGCGTCAAAGGAAAAGAATAGCCGCCGGCACGATGCCAGCGGCTATTCTTGATGCAGCTTCCTATTAGCAGGTATGGATGACTTAAGCGTAGGCTTTGGCAACCCAGTGTCCTTTGGACACTTCGACCAGCTCCGAATCCTTTACGTCCAGCTGAACCGTTCCGTCTTCGCCTTTGGCTGCCGAAATCGGCCCCTGCGAATCGTCTTCCAGCTTGAGGCGCTTTTTGTTTGCCTCAATTTCAGGATCCGGAATCGGAATCGCGGACAGCAGGGTTTTCGTGTACGGATGGATCGGGTTCGCATACAGTTCCTCGCTGTCTGCCAACTCCACCATTTTGCCCAAATACATCACCGCTACCCGGTCGCTGATATGCTTAACCATGGACAGGTCATGCGCAATGAAGAGATAAGTCAAACCAAGCCGATCCTGCAGATCTTTCAACAAATTGACAACCTGCGCCTGAATCGAAACGTCAAGCGCGGAGATCGGCTCGTCACAAATGATGAATTTAGGGTTTACCGCAAGGGCGCGGGCAATCCCGATCCGTTGACGCTGACCGCCCGAGAATTCGTGAGGGTAACGCGTCGCGTGGTCGCTGTTCAAGCCGACCATATCCAGCAGCTCCTCAATCCGCTTCTTGCGTTCGGCGCGGCTGCCTGCCATTCCGTGAATATCCAAGGCTTCGCCGATAATGTCCGACACCGTGAATCTTGGATTCAGCGAGGCATACGGATCCTGGAAAATCATCTGCATATCACGGCGCATCGCTTTCATCTTGCCAAGGGACAGCTTGTAAATGTCCGTTCCGTTAAAATTAACGCTCCCGGCCGTAGGTTCATAGAGGCGAAGAATCGTCCGTCCTGCGGTTGACTTGCCGCAGCCGGACTCACCCACCATACCAAGCGTTTCGCCTTCGCGAATGAAGAAATTCAGGTCGTCAACCGCCTTAAGCACTTGACCTTTGCCAACGTTGAAATACTTCTTCAGGCCTTTTACCTCAATCAAATGGTTATCCTTCATGAGCCCTGCGCCTCCTTCGCCATCGGGTGCAGATTCCAGCAGCGCGCGATGTGCGTATCGCTGAATTCCGTTGCGCCCGGGTCGACCCGTTCGCAAATTCGCATAGCCTCATCACAGCGAGCGGCAAACGGGCAGCCCACCGGCGGCTTAATGAGATCGGGAGGCGTACCGATGATCGGAATCAGCGGCTCGTCCTTCTTCTGATCCAGGCGCGGCATGGAACGAAGCAAGCCTTTGGTATAAGGATGCTGCGGATTTTTGAAAATCTCCCATTTCGTTCCCGTTTCCACCACTTCGCCCGCATACATGACGATCACGCGGTCGCACATGCCGGCAACAACGCCGAGATCATGGGTGATCAGAATGATGGATGTGCCCAAACGCTCCTGCATCTCCTTCATCACGTCCATAATCTGCGCCTGAATGGTAACGTCAAGGGCAGTCGTCGGCTCATCCGCGATCAGCAGGGTCGGCTTACACGCAAGGGCGATCGCGATCATCGCGCGCTGGCGCATACCGCCGGAGAATTCATGCGGATACTGGTTGAAGCGCTCTTCCGCGTTTTTGATGCCCACCAGCTTCAGCATTTCGATGGCATGTTTCTTGGCTTCCGAGAATGACATCCCTTGGTGCTTGACCAGCACTTCCGTGATTTGTTTTCCTATTTTAATCGTTGGATTGAGCGAAGTCATCGGATCCTGGAAGATCATCCCGATATCCTTGCCGCGAATCGCTTCCATCTGTTTGTTCGTTTTTTTGAGAAGGTCTTGTCCTTGGAAAATGACCTCTCCTTTTTTTATTTCCGAGGGCGGGGACGGAATCAATCGCATAATGGTCTGGGCGGTAACACTTTTACCGCTTCCGGACTCACCGACGATGGCAACCGTCTCCCCCTTGCCGACTTCAAAATTCATGCCGCGGACTGCCTTTACTTCACCGCCGCGAACACGAAACGATACGTTGAGGTCCTTCACCTGCAAGATCGGTTCCATACCTTCCCACCTCCTATTTTTTCAATTTCGGATCCAGCGCGTCACGCAATCCATCACCGAAAATGTTAAATGCCAACATCGTCAAGCTGATAAATAGAGCAGGGAACAACATCCGCCATGGATAATACATCCATCCGGACAAGGCATCATTAATCATGGAGCCCCATGATGCAACCGGTGCTTGAACGCCAAGACCAAGGAAACTCAGGAAAGCCTCGGCAAAGATTGCGCTTGGAACCGACAAGGTCAAGGTAACGATGATCGGACCCATTGCATTCGGAATCAAATGCCGGAACAGCAGGCGCGCAGTCCCCGCACCCATCGAGCGTGAAGCGAGCACATACTCTCTGCTCTTCAGCTGCATGATCTCGCCCCGCACGATCCAGGACATGTTAATCCACCCCGTGATGGTTAAGGCGAGTATGATCGTGCCTAAACTTGGCTCGAATACAACCAATAGCAAGATCGTAACGAGCAGGTACGGAATGGAATACAAAATTTCCGCAAACTTATTCATGAACTCATCGACGCGCCCACCGAAATAACCCATGATGCCGCCATATATTACGCCAATCATCAAGTCAATCGCAGCTGCTGCAAGACCAACGGTCAAGGATATCCGAGCTCCCATCCAGGTACGAACAAAAACGTCGCGGCCCAGATCGTCGGTTCCAAACCAATGTTCTGATGAAGGCGGCATATTCGTATTCATCAAATCATTCGTTTCATAATCATATTTAGAGATCATCGGGCCGATGATGGCCATGATGACAATCAGGATCATAATAATCAAGCCTGTCATTGCCAGCTTGTTCTTGCGCAATCTCTCCCAGGAATCTCTCCAGGAAGACAAGCTTTCACGCTGTATTACCTCGGATTGCTTCTCATCAGGACCAATCTTCTGAAAATCTTCAGGCTTCAAGTTTAGTGCCGCAGGATGAGGCATACGCTGTTCTTTCTCCATGTCTACCTCTCCTTCCCGCCGGTCAATTTAATGCGTGGATCCACAAATACATACACGATGTCCGTGACAAAACGAGCCAGCATCAGCAGGATGCCGTAGAAAATCGTAATTCCCATGATAACTGTATAATCACGGTTCGTGATACTTTCAACAAACTGCTTGCCTATGCCGCCGATACCGAAAATCTGTTCAATGACGACCGAACCCGTGATAATGTTCGCTGTCATTGGACCGACATAAGTCACGACCGGCAAAATACCGTTACGGATAACATGACGGAACATAATCGCAAACCAGTTAAGGCCCTTGGCCTTCGCCGTCTTGATATAATCCGAATGCAAAACTTCCAGCATGCTGGATCTTGTCAAACGAGCGATAAATGCAATCGGTTGTGCAGACAGCGCCATGACCGGAAGCACGTAGTCCAGCGGTCCCTCAAAGCCCATGACGTTGAATATGCCTGCTTTCTCCGCGAGAACGAATTGCAACAAGGACGCGAGCACAAAACTCGGTACCGCGATGCCCAGAACCGAGATAATCATGGCGATGTTGTCAATCAGCTTGCGGTGATACAAGGCTGCAAGCATCCCCAACAGAACGCCCACAATGACGGATACCACAATCGCGATAAGACCCAAACGTAGTGACGGGCCAAACGTGTCTACAATAATATCTGTTACGGATTGTCCCTGTTTCTTCATGGACAAGCCAAAGTCACCCTGGATGATATTGCCCAAGTATTTCGTATACTGCTGAAATACCGGTTTATCCAAATCATACTGCTCCATCAGCCTCGCCAGAATTTCAGGCGATGGCTTTTTCTCTCCCATAAACGGATCGCCCGGTATGGCTTTCATAAGAAAAAAAGTGGCTGAGATCAGTATGAACAACGATACAAGCATATAAAAAAACTTACTCGCCACATACCTCAGCATTTCGCTAGCCTCCTGATCTGTTCTTCTAAACCAAGCCGTCTCTATAATTGTATAATTCCAGGACGGATTGGGCATCCCTTAACTTTCCCCAACGGACACAAGATTTGGAAACCTTGCGCTCATATAAAAAATCGGGATATATATGAGGTTTAGAATGCCCCACATATATATCCCGAAACGTAACCTTTGATAATGGTTTACAAAAGACTACTCGATATATGCGCGTGTGAAATCAATGTCACCTTTATAATCCAGATGCAAGTTCTTCACCCATGGTTTAACCAGGGACACACTGGAGTAGTAGTAAATCGGCATGACCACTTGGTTGTCTTCAACGAGAATTTTCTCAGCTTGGGACATCAGCTCCATGCGCTTGGCATTATCGCTTGTCGCATAGGCATCCTTCACAAGTTTGTCGTATTCTTCGTTTTTGAAACCAGTGTCATTGTTACCGCCGTTGGATGTCCACATATCGATATAAGTCATCGGGTCGTTGTAGTCCGCCCCCCAGCCGGAACGTGCCACTTGATAGTTCAAGTCATCACGATTCTTAAGGAATACGCCCCACTCTTGGTTTTGAACCTTCACAGTAACGCCAAGGTTGTTCTTCCACATATCGGCAATGGCAAGCGCAATTTTCTTGTGGTTGTCATCGGAGTTGTGGATCAGAGTAACCTCAGGCATTGTGGTATAGCCTTTTTCCTTCATACCTTGCTCGAGCAGTTTCTTGGCTTCTTCAAGATTTTCTTGGAAGTAAGTATCCGGCACCTCGTTACGGTACTCATCGGACTCACCCTTGATGCCTGGAGGAACAAAGCCGTAAGCAGGCAATTGTCCGCCTTGCGTAATTTTCTCTACGATCGCTTTACGGTCAATCGCCATAGAAAATGCTTTACGGATGTTCACATTGTCGAATGGTTCTTCCGTTGTGTTAAAGATATAGAAATACGTCGATGAAATCCCTTTGATCATCAGTTCATCGCCCAGTTCCTTTTTGATCGCCGTCAGTTGATCCGTCGGGATGTTGCCTGTTGGATGACCTGCATAATCCAATTCATCATTACGGTAGCTTGAAAGTTCAGTTGCAGAGCTGTTGACGATGCTCATTTGGACTTTTTCAAGTTTGATGGAGTCCTTGTCCCAATATTGGTCATTCTTAACAAGCTCGATCTTTTGACCTTTTGTCATTTGTGAAACTTTGAACGGACCATTGCCGATCAAAGTATCCGGTTTGGTCGCCCAAGAAGCATTACCTTCCACGGAGCTGTGAACCGGGAAGTACGTTTGGAAAGACATCAAGCTGAGGAAGTATGGCGTTGGGTTCTCCAGCGTAACTTCCAGCGTGTAATCATCGGTAGCTTTTACGCCCACTTCATTGGCGTCTTTGATCTCTCCAAGATTGTAAGCTTCAGCGTTCTTGATATAGTACAGCTGATACGCGTACGGTGATGCAGGAGTAAAGTTTGGATCAAGTACGCGTTTCCATGCGTATTCAAAGTCCTTGGCCGTTACAGGATCGCCGTTGCTCCATTTGGCATCTTGACGAAGGGTGAAGACATATTTCAGTCCATCTTCCGAAATATCCCATTTTTCAGCCACGCCCGGCTCTTCAGTGCCTTCTGCACCTTTACGAACCAGACCTTCGAACACAGCATTGATTACCGTATTCGATGTATTGTCTTGAGACAATCCCGGATCCAATGTTGGAGGGTCGGAAGCAAGGTTCATGCGAAAGACTTGCTCTTTCGGTTTGTTACCCGCTTCCCCATTGTTGGCACTTTGATCATTCTTGTTAGCTCCACATGCTGCCAGCACTGAACTGAAGGCAAGAATCAGCGTCATGAGAAGCAGTAGTTTCTTTTGTTTCTTCATCTTGCGGTATCCCCCTCATAGATTTTAGGTATATGCTTATCGATTATACAACCAGTGGTCAAAAAAATCCAGAAATCAATAAATTGAAAAATCTGCCTGATCCAATGATCAAACAGATTTTTCATATAATACTAGTTATTAGATTGTACTTACATCATCTTAATTATGTAGGAGAGTAGACCAAAAAATGTAAAAACTATGTAACCAAAACTCATTGTCACAAAGCCGAGCCTCCACACGGCCCGCATCAGCCTTTTTCCGTTTACCTTGCCCTTCCAGCGGTTTTGCGCACTCCCGATCAGCCCCGCCGCGATAAGCAGCATCAGAAGTATCAGATAAAATCCGAATTTGGACTGGAACGTATTATTAAACAAGGCGGAAACCGAGAACAGCATAAAAAAGGTGGTGATATCCATGGCCAGCTCCAGCGCTTGTTTTCGATTCTTATTTCTTTGGAGCACTATGATATACACGATCAGAAACGGAATGAACGGAAAAAGACTCAATGTGTTAAACAGCCCCTGTAAAAATCCCATACTATGCCCCCCTATAGATTCATCCCCTCGATGAGCTGCGTGATCAGCTCGTGTTTTGGCACTGAAACGCCATATTTGTGACCAAGCTCGACAATACTTCCGTTAATCCAGGCAACTTCCGTCGTTCGGCCGTCCATCACGTCCTTTAGCATGGAGGACGTGTTACCCGAAGTGGATTGGCAGACGCTTACAATCCATTCCCACAGCTTGTTTCCATACGGAATTCCTGCAGCTTCATATACAAGGATTCCTTCATGATACAGCTGCTTCATAAGCCCGACCCGTTCAGGGGAGGATAACAGCGCTCCGTTAGGAATCCGCCACAATGCAGTCAAAGGGTTAATGACCGCGTTCATCAGCAGTTTACGATAGATCATCTCATCCATCTCATTCGACAATAAAGCTTCAAATCCTGCTCTATTCAGCTCTTTAACCAGCTCAATTTCATGATCTTCGCGGGATGTTGCCCCTATAAAGCTTGCAGCAAGCATCATTTTGCCGATTGTTGTCGTTCCGTGGCCGGCGTGCAGAACCGAGGAACTGCTTGTACGCTTGGCCCCTTCCGTGGTAATCGCCGCATAGAGCTTCCACATAGGCAGCAGCTCCCGAAGCCGTTCCAAATGGCCTGTACCGTTCTGAAAACATATGAGATTGCGGCGATGGTGTCCGAATGGTGCCAGCACTTCCCTAGCCATCTCTTCGATCCCTTGCTGCTTCAACATGAGAAAGAGATAATCCGCATCCGCTGCCGCTCCCGACTCGGCAAAGGCATCCCATGCACGGACCGAAAAAGCATTGGGGGCAACGGTCTGAGGCTTCCCCTCCATCTCCTCGATCGTGATGCCGGATGCCCGGAGTTTGCTCGCCTGCTCCTCGCTGCGGCACCATACCGTGACGCCGCAGCCTGAAGCCGCAAGTTTGCCGGCATACAACAGGCCCAAAGAGCCGGCCCCGATGATATGTATATTCATGATCATCCCCCATTACTGTCTTTAAACATGATGTGCTAGTCTTAGTATATATCAGAATAATCTTCAATACGCACAAATAACCCGCCAAAGCGCATGAAATGCACTAGTGCGGGTTACGGCGGATCAGGATAACCTTTACCTATTCGATTCGTTCCAGATTACCGTTGGCATCCATTTTGAAGCGGGTCTTCAGTTCCTCGTCCTCTTCATTCAAAAAAGCCAGCCTCCGTGCCCGATCCATAATCTGAATCAGTGCCTTATAATCGTCATTGACCACATGGTAATCGGTTTTCACTTCGCTTACTTCCTTCAACAACCGTTGATTCTCGCTGCGGAGCCTTGCAAGCTCATCCTCTTTTTCACGCAAATTCTTCTCAAGCAGTTTGTACTGGCGTGAACTTTCCTGCAGCCCGCCCTTCCACTGACGAAGGAAACGGATCACCGCATCGATGGACAGCGTCTCTTCGCTTGCGCCATCATGTTTATAAACATCGTGCTCCATTTCCGGAGCTGCCAATCCTGCAACTTGTGGTCCGCTGGCGGAAGGCTGTTTTTTATAATAACTTCTCTTTTGACGCTGAGATTTCGCCAAGCTGATAGCATCCTCATATTTCTTGCGAACACAGCTGTTCCAACGAAATCCGCAAGCCGCCGATGTCCGGCCTATTCTTTCTCCGACTTCCTCAAAGGCAGCCAATTGGGTGCTGCCCTCACGAATATGACGCAGGGTTACCTCCGCCAGTATTAGGTCGTCCTCTGCGCTCCATGCATCCTGTCTCACTGCTGACATACCATAAAACCCTCCTAACGACATCCTAAAATAACCGTCTTCAATACCGTAAATCGGCTGCTGAATAGGGTATAAAAACTGCTTAGTTCATTTCTATGCCTCTCATAGAGTTCATAGAATCTATTTGATACTAAAATGTATTTCCATTTTGATTACAGATCATACTCTTACGGAGGGAAAAGGGGCGTTTCACCCAAATTGTTCCCGAATTCAATGTCCTGCTTCTGGTTAATAATAAAAAATAAAGGGTTTTCTTGAGTTAGGCGTTTACACGTTTTTCCCATAACGCTATAATGTTCATAGCAGCATTATGTGCGTACATACGAGAGGAGGATATAATCGTGGCACGGATGTTTCGAGTCCTTGGCTTTTTCACCCTGACCATCGGGTTGATGGCCTTTGCCGGAGATCATATTGAAATGGCACTGCTTTTCTTCCTGCAGACCGCATTTTTCGTGATCCTGGGATATTTGAAATTCACGGAGAGAACCTATATTCTTCTCTTCTGGGCTTATATGATCGTGACCTTCACAGGCTTTAGCTACTGGACGGTCTTCATTATGGGCAAACCACTCTAATATGTAAACCATGCAAGCGATAAACGAGATCCGCCGGCGGTCAACCTGGACAACCTGAGGCTGCGCTTGTGGATTTTCCTTGCGATTAGAGAACAAGTACTTAAAAGAGCGATCAGGTGCTTTAGCTGCCGGATCGCTTTTTTAGTGCCTAAAGGTTGATAATTGAGTCGTACGCGTCATATATTGGTTAAAATGAAGGGACAGACCATGGTTGGTATCCTTTCGACTAACAACCATGCAAGGAGGACTCCCGTTTGAAAGTACGAGTAAAATACCCACTCCTCCCGGTCTTGCTGTGTTTAACCCTGTTCTTCTGCTTCATCGGCGCTCCCGCTGCGGTTTATTCCCAGCAGGATGTCAGCCCCGTCATGCCTGACTCGGAAGAGGCGCGCAAGCTTCTGGAGGACAGCCTCTCCATCGTGGAAATCGATCATGAAATCGAACGGATAACCAAACGCATGGAGGAATTGCAGACTCTTCAGAATGAGCTGCAAACCCAAATCCAGGATATGGGCTTGCGCATTGAAGACCGGCGAGCTCGGGCGGCCGCCGTCCTTCGGTCATATTACATGGGTGAGCGGGATAACTTATTTTTCATGCTGCTGTCTGCAAAAGACTTAGCCGGCTTTTTCCGCGTCATGGACTTTTACGATATTATTATTCAGAACGACCGGGATACGCTTACCGTGTATAACAATCAGTACCGCTCCCTTGCTTCCGCTCAGGCTGAAGCAGCACGGAATGCGTCCCAGCTCGCCGAAGTAAAGGACAGCCTGGTGAAGCAGCGCGAACGGGTGCTTGCGCTTGAGCAGCAGGTAGATGGAGCACTCACAGCCAGCGGCAATCCGGATGCCATGAAGAGGCTGATCGAGGAGTTTACCCTCTATTGGGAGAATGTAGGGCTGTACGAGGTGAAGCGTCATTTCCAGGCCCTGGCTAGCGCCATGGAAAATCTGCCGTCGTTCGTCCAAGGCAGCAAGAACATACTGAAGACCAACGGCAAGGTATACACCATCGACATCCATGAAGATGATCTCAACACGTTTTTAAGATCCGAAGACGAAATCTTTAATAGCTTTGCGTTTCATTTTGACGATGGAAAAGTAATAGCTTCCGGCGAAAGCGGAAATTTGTCGCTGCTGATTGAAGGGAAATACACCGTCATTAACGAACCGGAGAATGCCATTATGTTTGAAGTCGACAAACTTGTGTTCAACCGGCTGGAATTGCCCGACACAACGCGCAGAGCGCTGCAGGAAGAATTCGACATGAACTTTTATCCCAAGCAGCTGGTTTCTTTCTTGAAAGCGACGGAGGTCGCAAGCGACGATCAACGATTAGTGGTCAAAATGGAGCTGGATCTATAGAAAAAGCTGCCCGCGAGGGCAATGTCATTAAGATAAGCTCAAAGGCAAGATTGGAAATACGATGGATTCTGAAACGGCATGGGGAAGCGCCCTGTGCCGTTTGTTTTCTCATGGAGACAAGTGAAAATGCGTACAGCAAACTAAGCGGACGATATACCCGCTTTAAAAATGTTCATTGGGGCCGGTTTATGCTACTCTATAAACGAAGCTAACAGCTGATTTGTAGCGGATTTTGCGCGTATTCTGCTGTCCTGGGCGGATGGGTCGAATCGGCAAAATATTCTTACCTATCAGCGCTTCTACATTAGGCGGGGGTTCATCGTCCCGCGAGCGCAGGAAATGTCTACAAACGTGAACGGCAACCGTGAAGTTGACTTGGTATTGGTGCTGTTTATCTTTTCGGGAAATGATTACGTGCGAGGTAATCATTTCGGCGAAATTGTACATGATTAATCTTGCGAAAATCTCCTGAGCGATGGACTCTTGTCTTTTTGCGTGAAAACTCGTAAGACCTACGGTGTATTTTAATGCCCGGAATGAGGTTTCAATACCCCATCGCATGCTGTAAATGGACTTGATTTCGACGGGTGAGAACTCGTCTGCAGATAGATTGGTAATGACGGTTTCATAAGCGCCAGTAGGCAGGAGGAAACGAACAACCCGAAAGGAAATCGGGTAAAACAAGTTCTTCTGCAAATCCACAAATTCAAATGAGGAATGGGAAGGGACGAACTTGTACATTTCAGGATGAGCCTTGACCTCTTTGGTTTGTTTTTTGGTGAGTATCACTTGAGCGTCAAGATCAAATTCTCCGCTAGTGGGCAAACGCAAGCCTGAAAGAATACCATTGGAGTTCAAATCCTTTACGCGTATGACGTAGTTCCACCCTTTACGTTCAATATGCGCAAAATTGTTGTAGCTCTCATAGCCGCGATCGGCAATAACAATGACTTTTCCTTGGATGGGGGAGCGGTCCACCATATCGGCCAGTGCCCTGCCCTCATTCCACAACCTACGGGGCTGAACAATGGCATCCACGTAAAGTCTGTTGCACAAGTCATAGGCTGCGTTCAAATGCAGAAGGTTAAAGCCTTTCGTGTTCGGTTGACTTTGAAAATATGTATCCGTGTCGGCAGGGTTCGTTGCGATATGCAAATCCGAACCGTCAATGGCAAGCAATCGATATCCTCGGTAGTACTTGATATCCGTATACGATTGCGTAAATTTGTGAAATAAGGATTCCACAGCAGTTGGCAGGATTTTATTCCTCTGCTGGACAAAGGCAGACGTGGTCACGGTGTGTACGTTATAGCCCTGAGATTCCAAGAGTTCCTTATAAATGCTATTGCCGCCCATGGAGATCAGGAGCTGCATGACCGTTTCAAAGGGCAGCTTTTTCTTTCGGGTAAAATCCTTTTCAGGGTTTTTGACATAAGGTGCTGGATCGGCTGACATCTCTCGTATGAGGGATGTCAGTGTTTGTTTTAGCGCGTTCGCGTACTCATTCATTGGCAAAACCTCCTCGTTTTTCAAGGGGCTTCGCCACACATTTCTAACGACTTGTCAAGTCTTTTTATGCCATATACAAAAAAAAGAGCGTGGCTATCTTTTCGATAACCTGCTCTTTTCTTGATGTTTGGTCCTGAGCCTTAACTAAATGACATTGCCCCGAAGGGATCTATCCTTTTAATAATGAGGTGATATGATTCTTCATGAACTGATAGCTGCCCTGATCATCCTTTTTCGCATAGAAACGAAGCCCGTCCAGCGCACGAAATAGCTGATAGCACAGCAGCCTTTCTTCAAAATAAGGAATCCTCTCGCCCTGCTGCTCCATCGCTTCCTGCAGCCGCTTGGGAAATCCCAGCATCGGATACCACATATGAATAACGGAGACGTCCATCATGAAATCGCCGAACATGGCCATCTCCCAATCCACGATACCGGTTACGTGTTCGTTCTCTCCAAGCATGTTGCCCAAATGGAAATCACCATGGACAAGATAGCGCTCCGATGGCGAATAGCGAACAAGTTCGATCATCGTTTGGTAGATCTCTTCGAAAAATGCTTTTTCCAGAAAACTGTGCTCATACAGGCTCTGCCATCCATGGTAGAAACCTTCTTGCTCCGCATCGAATACAGACGTCAGGTAGTCCAGCCATGAATGATGAGCAGCCTTGCCTTCGGGAGTAATCCACCCGAACCCCTCATGGGACTCCCCGATCGGGATCTGAAGGATCCGCATGAATTGCTGGACGATGTCGGGAACCAGCCCTCTAATCTGTGCCGGCTCAAGAGCGCTTATCGGCGTACCGGGTACTTTATCCGATATCGAGTAATGGATATTCCCCACGCTTCCGATCTTATGGATTCGAGGAATGGGCAAGGATTGATCACCGTACATACTGTAGATTTTGTTTACTTTATGAAGGCTGTCCCCGTTATCTTTAAAATGAATGACATAATCGGCATCGCCTTTACGATAACTGAATACCTTGCTTAATTCTCCCATCTCGATGGGGGTGACATTCAGCACCGCTTCTCCTTCAATCTGCCGGAGATGGCTTACCGCCTTATCCAAAGTCATCTCCGGCTTGAATGTCTTCATAACCCTTGCCCCTCCTTCATCTCCGTATTCAGGTTTTTGGACGCATTCCATCTTTGATATAACAGAGGAAACAACTCATACAGATTACATGAGATACTTGATGCGGATATATGGATGGCAGAACCCGTCATGCCTTTATTCAAACTCATGAGCTTCCTTTTCCAGGCGGGATGCCTGGACATCAAAAGTTCAGGATCATATACATCGATCCCTATAAACTTCTCATTCTTAATCTGATAGATGTGAATGTTCTTGATTTCGCTCCACGCGACGGCTCCGGCGCTCGCATAGGAGGATTTATCAACGATTCCCTCCCGATGGATCAAGAGCGCCGGCTCCGATTGAACAAGTTGACGATGGAAAACACCAGTCCCATGCCAAAAAACAACGCGCAAATGATTCCAATTATTACGATAAAGACGTTGTCCGAGGTTAACCCTCCGTACACTAACCCGCTGCCTACCAACACAAATGCCAGAGAACCCACCAGCATTTTGGTTACCTTGGGATAAATCTTGATTTCTTCTTGTTCCTGCATTACTTGCACTCCCTGTTTCTATTCACAATATCTTGATGATATTATCCGATCGTTATGAATCATAGCTAACCTCGAATTCTTTGACGAATACAGCCGTACCGGAAATATAGACGTCCATGGTCTCTTCAAAGCGATTCACTTGAACATCGACTCTACCGTCTTTCCCCATTTCCTTGCCTTGTTCAACGATAAATCGTGCGGAGGGCGCCTCGGGATTCAAATAGGTTAAATAGTAAGCTCCCATTACGCCTGACGCGGTTCCTGTTACCGGATCCTCGACGGTGCCTGAGTACGGTGAAGAGAAATGTCTGGCATGCATAAACGAAGACTCGTCGATCGTTTCTAGGCAAAAAGGGTGCAGAGAAGCTTTCGGATTGTCCGTTAATATATCCGGGAACATGGCATTATGAGGCACCATCCGCCCAAACGGCTCCAGCCCCTTAATCGGTACCAGCAATGTCCATATTCCCGTGCTTCCATATACGATCGGCATTGCGAAATCCAAATCCTCGCGTTGCAGACCCATGGATGCTGCCAGGCGTTCAACATCTCCCTCAAAGGGCAGGAATTGAGGATGATCCTGCTTCATCTTCATGATTAGCTTTCCCTGAGCATTCTGAAATCCGATCGGCAAATTGCCCACTCTTGTCTCAATCCACACGGTTTCTTTGTCAGGGAGCAGCCCCTTGGTCTTCAAGGCATACATCGAAGCCATGGTGGCATGGCCGCACAAATTCATCTCATGTCCGGGCGTAAAATATCTTAATCGGACATCTGCTCGCTCCGATTTTACTATGAAGGTCGTTTCATTGAACCCTACGCTATGGGCGATGGCCTGCATCTCCTTGTCTGTCAGCTCGTCTGCGTTCAAGACCACGCCGGCAGGATTACCCATATTAGGCTGTAAGGAGAATGCATCATAATGAAGTACGTTTATGGATTTCATGTCCTTAGATTCCTTCTTTCCAATAATGACTTAAACGGAGAACAAAATTTGAGAAGATTTTACCATTGGACATGGATTAAATCCAGACCAAATTTACAATCAGCAGCCTTCACCCGCCAAACTTCGTTTCGCCAGTCCCTGCTGTTCGACGAGGTGCAAGCCAAAAAACGGTCTATGTGACCGTTTTTTTGTCAGCCGCTTTAAAAAACGAGCTTAAAGAAGCGATATTCGTCATTTTTTGATACGCACGGGTTCAATTTGGCGCTCGACGGTTCATTTCGTACGCCGACCTGAATATATATCTGGCATATTCTTTGGAATGGATTATACGCGGGGGTGATGTATTGATCGCTATCAGCCTATGCATGATCGTAAAAAATGAGGAACATCATTTGAACCGCTGTCTGTCCCGGATTGCAGACATCGTGGATGAGATCGTCGTTGTGGATACAGGCTCCACCGATCGCACGAAAGAAATCGCCCGATCCTTTCAGGCGGCCGTTTATGATTTTGAATGGATCGACGATTTTTCGGCTGCGCGAAACTTTGCTTTTAGCAAGGCCACCCAGGACTATATCCTGTGGCTCGATGCCGACGACGTGCTGCTTGAAGAAGACCGGCTGAAACTAATAGCGCTTAAAGAAAACCTTGCGCCCGACATCGATTCCGTGACCATGCTCTATCATTTGAGCTCGGACGAATTCGGCAATGTCACCTTCCGTCTGCGGCGCAACCGTCTTGTCAAACGGAGCAGGGCCTTTCGATGGATCGGGCCCGTCCACGAATATTTGGAAGTCTACGGTCATGTTATGAATAGCGATATTGCCATTACCCATCTCAGCTCGAATCATGATCCGGACACCGGCCGGAATCTCAGAATCTATGTGCAGCGCGAGGCAGCCGGCGAATCGTTCACCCCGCGGGATCTGTTCTATTATGCGAATGAACTAAAGGATCACCGTCTTTTCGAGAAAGCGATCGATTATTACGAACGATTCTTACATACGGAAAAAGGCTGGATCGAGGATGTTCTCTCGGCCTGCAGCAGGCTGTCCGATTGCCATCACGAGCTCGGAAACGGGCAAGCCGCATTTGAATCCTCTCTCCGATCCCTGCAGTATGCGCCGCCGCGGTCCGAATTCTGCTGCCGCATCGGTTACCATTTTCTCGAGAAAAACCAATATGATACGGCCATCTACTGGTATAAGCTGGCTACCGAGCTTGAGCTGCCTCCGGATTACATGGGATTTCATAACCCCTCCTTCTCCACATGGCTTCCCCATCTGCAATTGGCCGTTTGTTACGACCGAATCGGAGCTTATGCGATTGCCAATCAGCATAATGAGAAGGCGCTTGCCTACCGACCGGGCGATGAGACCATGCTGGCGAACCAAGAATATTTTCGAAACAAGCTGCAGGAGCTTCAGCGTGACGATGAGAGGCAGAGCTCATGACGACCCAGGGGCGCAGACGCGTTTTGATCGGCAGTCCTGTACGGCAGAAACCGGAGATTCTGGACCATTTCCTAACCTCATTGCTGCGGCTGGAGCAAAATTCCTTGGAGCTTTGCTACTTCTTTATCGATGACAACAACGATGAATTATCCAGCGCCAGATTGAGCCGATTTATGAAAGAAGTTAACCGGGTGGTTATCCACAGCGCCCATACGCCTGATGATCACGAATATATCCGCGACGAGACAACCCATTATTGGAACGATCGATTGATTTGGAAGGTAGCCGATTATAAGAACAAGATCATTCAATATGCGCTTGACTTACGGTTTGACTATCTGTTTCTGGTCGATTCGGATTTGCTGCTGGCACCGCAGACCCTGATTCACCTCATCGCCACCGACAAAGAGATCATTTCGGAAATCTTCTGGACCCGTTGGCAGCCGGACTCACGCCCCCATCCCCAGGTGTGGCTCAAGGATGAATATACCCAATACGAACAACAGGCGGGCGAAACGTTGGACGAAGCCCAAAAGGAACATCGCTATCAACAATTCGTGAGCCGGTTAGCGGAGGCCGGCGTGTATGAAGTCGGCGGACTCGGAGCTTGCACTTTAATCAGCCGCCGGGCTCTTGTGCGCGGGGTTAACTATAAACCCATCTACAATTTGTCCTTCTGGGGAGAGGATCGGCATTTCAGCATTCGGGCGGCTGCGCTGGGGTTCACCTTGTATGTAGATACGCACTACCCGGCTTACCATATCTACCGTGAAAGCGATCTTCACCATGCCGGACTGTTCCTGAAGGCAACGGATAAGACTACATCCATCCCCGAGGTTACTCGAAGCTGCCTCGAGGAACGAGAAGAGGGCTGTCTCAGCCCCATTGATGCGAATCGCCGCACGGCCCGCCCATCGCTCACCCTGACGATGGTTCTGAAGAATGAAGGCCAACGCTATCTGCGGCAAGCGCTTGAACGGCATCGGGACTACATTGACCAAGCCGTTATTATCGATGATGCAAGTACGGATAACACGCTGGATGTATGTATGGAAGTTTTGAAGGGAATTCCGCTGCGTCTGATCAGCAACGAGGCATCCCTGTTTCACAACGAGGTTGAGCTGAGAAAGCAACAATGGCGCGAAACCTTGAATGTTCATCCCGAATGGATTCTGAATTTGGATGCGGACGAATGGTTTGAGTCTTCCTTTACGGCTGAGCTTCCTTCCATGCTGAAGCAAAACGAGTTCGATTTGTACTGCTTTCGGCTCTATGATTTTTGGAACGAAACCCATTACCGGGACGATGAATTCTGGAGCTCGCATAGAACCTATCGCCCTTTTCTTCTGCGTTACCGTCCCGAAATGAAGTATTGCTGGAAAGAGACGCCTCAGCACTGTGGACGGTTCCCGGCGAATGTATTCGATCTTCCCCACCATCTTTCAGCCATTCGCCTTAAGCATTACGGGTGGGCCAAACCGGAATACAGGCTGGAGAAGCTCAGGCGTTATCGTCAGCTTGATCCTGAAGCAGAGTTCGGCTCGAAAGAACAATACGACTCCATTCTGGAGGAATCGCCTACGCTTGTTGAATGGATGGAATAACGAATAACCATAAGAGGAAGCGATGGAATTGAAGATCATTCATACCTTGCCCTTATTCATTCGGGAGAGCTCGCGCGAGAATGATTTACACATGGCCAGCCTGGCGTTAAGCAGTCTGCGGCGCTCCCGGGAGCATAGGACGGTTCTGTTTAATCAAGGATGCCTTACGAATGAAGAGCTGCAAGAATGGCTGCAAACGTTAGGCCTGTCCGGTGTTATTCTCGGGAACGGAGCGAATATCGGCATCGCTGCCGCCAGGCAAGCGTGTTTTGAATTCATATGGGGGCACTTCCCAGAAGCGGGGTACATCTCCGAAATTCATGTCGACATGCTCTTTCCTCCGGATTGGCACGAACCTCTTCTTCGTTATCTGGAATGTAACGACGAGCCTATGGTATCGCCCGGCATCGTTACTTCAACCGGAGAACTGCAGCCCTTGGGTGAGTTCATTGTTCTTCCGAAAACACCGGGTGAGCTCAGCGAAACGCTCCAGCGGCTGTCAAGAGAAGGGATTGCGGATGGATTCGTGCATCCGGTCGTTCACCGTGCGGAAGCCCTTCGCCATATTGGAGGTTATGATACTCGATTCTTATCCGGCAAGCAGGGCTATGAGGATGACAGTCTGCTTCTGGGCATGCGGTATTATATGGGAACGCGCACGGCATGGAAGCCGAAATGCTGCCTGGCCTCCTGGGTATACCACGCAACCATGGCCCAACGCATGTCGATGCCGGACAAATACACCGAATTTTCCATGAACGAGGCTGGCCTGTTTCATCAATACGGGGCGTACGGATTGAGAGAACTGGCTGAGATTCACAACGGCTCCGGTGAGTTCCACCGGCTGTTTCGCAAGTACACGCCAGAACACAAAGGGGTGACCGAATGATATGCTGCCGGATGAACGCCAGAAGAAGATTTGGGATCAGCTATGGTCCCGGGAGATATCCTATCACTGGGATTCACTAAGCCAAACCATCTACGATAAGATCATGGAGGTTACAGGAGGCATCGAAGGGAAGCGAATACTCGAGGCCGGTTCCGGAACGGGCAAGATTTCGCTGCGCCTGGCTGCTGAGCATGCGGAAGTGACGCTGGTCGATTATTCCGAGAATGCGCTGTACAACAGCCGGAGCGCCTTTTACAGCGCCAAGGTTCCGGGCACCTTTGTTCTCTCCGATATTAGGGAGATGCGGCTTCCTGACCAGCACTTTGATCTAACCTGGAATGCGGGGGTGCTGGAGCATTTTGAGGAAGAAGAGCGGATCGCGATATTAAGGGAAATGAAACGGGTTACCAAGCCGGGAGGAACGATGCTGATCCTCACCCCTTTTGCGGAATGTTTGCCGTATCGTGCGGGAAAAGAAGCCGCCGAACAGCTGGGCACCTGGATGTATGGCACGGAGCATCCAGCCTCCACGCTCAGAAATCAATTTGAGCGATGCGGTATAACGTTGATCGAGGAGAGCAGCATCGGCTTTTTGGACAGTTTGGATTTTCTTGATTTCATCCGGGATTCCCAGACCGTCAAGCATTGGCTGACAATGTGGTACCATAGACTCCCTGAATACGAGAAGCGGAATGTGCCCGGATACCTGCTCGTCAGCGTTGGAACGGTCGGACCGTTACCCGAGGCTGCCGAGCGGCAATGCAGGCAGCCTTTTGATGATGATCTATCGCCTGACGAGAAACTGTCCCGTGCCCAAACGATCATCTCTTCCTATCATGCCAAGCGGAATGGGAGCCACTATCTGTCTGTTTACAAGGATGAAGAAGCCAGCTACTGGTACCCGCTGCTTCCGATCCTGGACTCGTTGCTTGTGAACCGGGGCGCCAAGGTGCTAGATATCGGCGCTGCTTACGGTACGCTGCTAATGTACAGCGTATTGTCCGGAGCTCAAGCACACGGCTTGGATCACATGGCGGATTACTGGTCCGCGGAGCTGGAACAGGACTACGGGATCCGGTGGAGCCAGTGCAATGTGGAAGCCGAGGATATTCCGGGAAACGAACGGTACGATATCGTTCTCTTTACGGAAGTGCTCGAGCATATGAACTACAATCCGATACCGGTTCTCCGCAAAATCCATGATAAACTGATGCCTGGCGGAAGCCTGCTTATTTCAACGCCTTGGAAACGGCATTTTGCACCTGCTCGTCACGATCCTGATCTCCTCGATATGCCTTACTACCGGATAGGAGACGGTTTTGTTGATGCCGAGATGAAATATTATTCGATCGATGAAATGTATGTACTCGCCGAAGCGACGAATTTTCAGGTGAAATCGCTGGAGATCTATAACGGCCATCTGCTTGCCTGGTTTCTGAGAACGCAGCAGCCTGGAATTTGACCTCATCCCGCTTTACCCAGAAAGATTCTTATGAACAGACAACAGCCCGGCTCATCTTTAGAGCCGGGCTGTTGCAGCATGCTGTTCTAACTATTTAACAGAGACGGTAATGGTTACGGTCTTCGAATTGTACTGCCCCTTAATGCGGGCGGTTCCCTTCGCGATCGCTTCAATGCGTCCGTTCGTTACTTTGGCCACGCTGGAGTTGCTGGTTGTCCACACGGCGGTGTCCCCAACACTCGTTTTTGCGCCGGTATCATATTCGGCCGTAACCGTTACGGTTTTGACGTCACCGGGCTTCAAGTTCAGTTTCTTCTCGCTGGCGATCAATTTCGTCATCTTCGGAACCACGTTAACCTTAACGGTGACTTCTTTCCCTTGGTATGAACCCGTAATCGTTGCTTTACCCTCGGCAACCGCTTTAACGGAGGTTCTGGATACCGTTGCAATCGCGGTGTCCGAAGAACTCCAATTCATCTTGGATGAGAGCGAAACCGTTTTGCCGTTGCTGTAGTAGCCTGTAACTTTAATCGATTTGGATTTCTTGATGTTGAGGTCAATATTCTCCGGGTCTACGACAAACTTAACGACTTCCTGTTCAACCACGACCGGAATCTTGACTTCTTTATTCAAGTAAGTGCCTTTCAGCGTTGTCGAGCCTTTCGTTAAGCCTTTGATCGTACCGTCTTTAATGACAGCCGCAGATCCTGTCAGCGACCATTCGATGGAAGAGGTCACATCGCTCTCTTCGCCATCCTCGAATACGGCATTTACTTTCGGCAGCGCGTTGCTTCTGCCTATAACCAGCTGATACTCCTCTACATCCGGCAGCAGCACCAGCACTTTTTCGTTAACCGTAACCGGCAGCGTCGCTACTTCTCTGGAACCGATCTTACCGGTGATTGTTGCTGTGCCGGCATCGATACCTTTGATTTTGCCGTCTTCGGTCGTTACCACGTTCTCATCGCTCGAAGTCCAGGTTACCGCGCTGCTGAAATCCTCTTCCTCGTCGTCCAGAAGCGTTCCCGTCACTTTAGGGAAGGATTTGGATTCGTCTTTCAGCACATCCACCTTTGTGTCCTCTGTTTCAAACTTGGTTACCGTCGGATAAACCTTAACGGTAAATTCTTTGCTGATTCCGAGGTAACTCACCTTGATGGTGGAGGTTCCCTTAGCTCTTGCTGTGATCACGCCACCGTTGACGGATACCGCCAGCGGATTGGATGAGGTCCATTCCCCGGCCACGTCGACGGATTGGGAAGCCGCATTACGAACCTTGGCTTTTACCGTAATCGAATCATTCATAAACATAACCGGATTCTTGACGAAATCCGTCTGATCCAGTATCAAAGCTTCATATGGATTGCGCACATACACATCCAGCTTGGCAGTCGAACCCAGATAGCTCACGCTGATCGTGGATTTACCCAATGCCACCGGCTTCAGCTTGCCATCTTCAACCGTTGCTACGGAAGTGTTGGACGATTTCAACTCTATCTTGTCCGTTACGTCCGTACCTGCATCGGTCTCCGACTGCTTGGCGAATACTTTAAGATCCACAGGCGCATCACCGACTAGCAGCTCCTGATCCTCGCCCGGAACGATCGCAAGCTTTTGGTAAGGAGCGACGACTTTGACTGTAAAGGAAGCCTTGAGCCCTTTGTAATCCGCAGTCACGGTTGCGCTGCCCAGACCTACGAGGGTCAGTTCCCCTTTGCTTACTTTCACTACGCTGTCATCGGAAGTGGTCCACTTCGCTTCCGTTGTCACGTCGTTCGTTCCGTCAGCCAGTGCTTTAACAGTTAAACCTTCCGTTCCAAGCTTATGCTCCACTTTATCCGGCTGATCCAGCTTGAACTCGTCGATGGCAAATTTGACGTCGACATCAATCGTTTTGATTGCGCCTTTGTATTTTGCCGTAATACGGGCCGTCCCCTTCTCCAGCGGAATAATGAGACCGCCGTCAACCTTTACGATCCTCGTGTTGGAAGAAGTCCACGTCGTCTCATTGGTTACGTCCTTCTTCGTGGAAGATCCTTCAATGTTAGCCAATACGCGAAGTTGTTCCGTTGTTTCATTAACGGTTAAGTAAATTTTGCTCTCGTTCGTATCAAATTCAATCGATGTTACGTCCCCGGAGGCGGCGAATACGCTGGTTGGAAAAACCATCGCCAACATCATCACAACGACAAGAAAAATCTTCGTTGTCTTTCTGTTTAAGCTCATTTATTTCTCTCCTTTGTACCTTCTGTCTCGCAGGCTTTTATTCCAGTCTATCTGTATATCGACAGTCCCGGCTCAAATCGTTACCTTCCGAGCCCAAAATGGGCACAAAGTAGGATATTTTCCCATCTTCGGCTGTTCAAAAAAATCTACTCTTCAGCTAAGTTTAATGAGTTTAACGTTGTTCACCAAATAATGGATGCCTGAGTAAATCGTTAAGGCTACTGCCGCAACCATGAGCATTTCGTCCACTTGGACCATTCTGATGAACGTAAAAGGAGCGTTATCCAGCAACACGGCCGCTATGGCTGTGACTTGAAGCACCATTTTCAGTTTGCCGAGTCTATCAGCGGACAAAGCGATTCCCTGCTCGGAGGCGACCATCCGAAGTCCCGTAATGACGAACTCCCGGGCGATGATGGCAACGGCGATCCAAGTCGCAACCATGCCGGATTGAACCATCATGATTAAGGCGACCGATATGAGCAGTTTATCTGCGAGCGGGTCCAGCAATTTTCCAAGGTTCGTGATTTGGTTCAATTTCCGTGCTATGTAACCGTCCAGCTTGTCCGTAGCCGATGCAAGAATGAACACGCCCAGCGCGATGTAGGTTCCATAAGCATGAATGAATCCGAAGAAGGGGCTGTTCTCGGTCAACCATAGTGGATACTCGGCAAAAAACAAAATAAATACGGGAATCAATAACATCCTGGCTATCGTTATGCGGTTGGCAAGGTTCATCGTCTCATCTCCCCTGGAATTGGAATCGTTCCTCTCCCAACTACTCGGTATTGTAAAAGATCATATGCTCTTTGTCCGTTCGGTAATAGTCCAGTCTGTCCTGCAATCCGCCCGTATGAAACTCGAACATGTGGCCGTCCGGATCCAGGAAGTAAATCGACTTCTTATCCTTCTCGTCCCTTGCCCTACCTGGCAAAATCTCCACTTGGAGCGATTGAAGGCGAAGCAGCGTCGGTTCCACATCCTGCTCATCGATGGTAAATGCAATATGCGTATAGGTTCTGTTTGCCGTGCTTCGGTCCACGTCTTCTTCGTTTAGAGCAATCCACAGCCCGTTCAAATCGAAATAAGCCAGCTTTCGCCCTCTGACCAGAAGCTTGGCTCCAAACACGTCCCTGTAAAAATCAATGGACCGTCCCAAGTGCGAAACTGAAAAGCAGAGATGGTTAATGGCCTGCAGATTCATTGTTCGGCGGCTCCCTTTCTATATAGATTCAATGATGTCCAGCACATGCAGCGGTTGACGGATCTTCTCATACCCGCTCTCCATAAACGTATTGTACCAATAGGCGTGATATGGCCTTAATCCGGCACTCCCCGCGCCTCTCAGCTCATCTGAACCGCCGTCCCCGATAAACAGGGCATCCTCCGGTCTTACGGATAAGCGCTCACAAGCCAAGCGATAGATTTCTGCATTCGGCTTGGCTACCCCTACCTGATAAGAGAAGATAACGTCATCGAAGTAGGGGGCCAATCCGCTCTGGCCAAAAGAAACCACCTCTTCTTCCGAGCAATTGCTGATCAAGCCCAGCCTCAGTCCCCGTTCACGCAGAAGTTCCAGCAGCCTGCAGATCTCCTTCGAGATTGTTTGGAAAGGAATTTTCTTCTCGCCGACTCTCGACTGATATAGGAATTCCACGTGTTCCTGAGGATAGGGCAAACTGCGAGAATCCAGAATGTCACGGATCACCGAATGATAGTCGGGAAAATGCCCATTCATTCTTCGCTCCGAACAAGTGCTCCACTCCTGTTTAAACTCCGCGTCCGAAAGCCCGAGTCTATCCATGTAGTCATAGGATCTCTTGGATACCCGCTTGCCGTCTGCGAACTCCGTGATTAACGTCTCATATAAATCGAAGAACACCGCCTTGACCGCCATGCCGCAACGCTCCCTTCGTTAATCGGCGAGACCTGCCGCCTGTGGTATTCTTGCAGGATACCGCCTGACCATTTCCTCCAGAACGTGTCCTGTCTGCTCATCCCATATCTCGCTTAATTCAAATGTCCCCTCTTCGAAAAACAAAGGAAACCTTCGTTTAAACCAATCCTGCATGGGCAGTTTCAACGCCTCTTCGCGATCCACCCATAACAGCTCCCCTTCGGGAGGATGCTCCAGCAGCTCCCCTTCAAAGGAAGTGGCCAAATAATTAAATACCATGTACCGAAGCCCCGTATTCGGTTCACAGGATTCTTCAAGGCCTTTATAGATGATGTCCTTCACAATCAAGCCGGTTTCCTCCCGAACCTCCCGAATGGCTCCGTTTACAATGCTTTCCGGAAAATCCACCTTGCCGCCGGGGGCAATATATCCGGGGAATCCTTTGTCATCCGGTCTGTTCATCAGCAAAATTCTGCTTCCGTCTTGGATCATGCACATGGTGTACAGCTTCACTTCGGTCTGCAACCTCATCCCTCATTCCTGTCCGATCTGCTTGGTTATAGTATACATCCCCAAGGGCTGGAAGACGATACGATGGACGGAGATTCATGTATATCGGTTGTCCCTATTCACCGGTTGTTAATCCTCGTCAAAAAAGGCCGGAGCAGCTTCTGCTCCGGCCTTAACGGCCATGTATGATCCACCTGGTCGAATCTTCGCTTTACGCGGCCATTCGCATGTCGGCCGAATACCCGCCATACATCATATAACTCGCGGTCGGCGATTGAACCTCCATCGGAGCCATGCTTCCAATGGCCGATGCCCCGCTGCTGTTCCATTGAATCAGCCTAACGACAGCTTCGACATCCCCGGATTGGTATGCCTCTGCCAATGCCTGAAGATTCAGGGTCATCTCTGCCTCTTCGGGCATAGCCAATCCAAGCTCCTCTTCCTCCGGGTTCAACGATTGCAGCACCTTTTGAGCTCGATGAAGGGCCGCTTTTACCGCTCCGTCTGTCGTTTGCAGCATATTCGCGGTTTCCGAAATGGAATATTCGTACACCTCACGGAGCAGCAGCACCGTTCGCTGCAGAGGCGACAAATGTTCCATCAGCCATTGAAAGGCGAACTCGATGTTCAGCTTGCTGTCCTCGTTCGAGGCTTCTTCTTTAGGCAATACGTGTTCCAGCTTCTCATCCAGAATTCGTCGGTAGGTCTGATCCCGGCGGACCCGGTCAATCCATGTGTTCTTGGCGATCCGAAGCAGGAGAGCTTCGGGATTGGCATGGCTCCGCTGCCGCAAATGCTCCAGCGCCTTGATCCATGTGTCCTGCACCAGATCATCGGAATCCCATGAGGAGTTTGTAAGGGACAGACAATACCTGTGCAGGGCAGCATTCAGCTCCGCCAGGCCCTGGTCGGCCGCCGTGGTGGCGCTCAGTCGATAGATCGTCATCGGAATCCAACTCCTTTCCACATCTCGGTAGGATATCTTATAGGTAAACGAATGAAGCGTGCTTTTCGTTACTCGGTCATCAAAAATATATTTCATGGTTTCTTTCGTATCTTTTGCAGTTGTATCTTCGTTTACTTGCTGAATCACGAAAACCTTATGAAGATGGAGGATGAAACCATGAATATTGTTCCTTATGTTGTTGAGCAAACCAACCGTGGCGAACGATCATACGATATTTATTCCCGACTGCTGAAGGATCGGATCGTCTTTGTGGGCGCAGCCATCGATGACGCCATCGCAAACAGCATTATCGCGCAGCTGTTGTTTCTTGCGGCCGAGGACCCTGAGAAGGATATCCACATGTACATCAACAGTCCGGGCGGCTCGGTATCCGCGGGCTTTGGCATTTACGATACCATGCAGATTATCAAACCTCAAGTCAACACCATCTGCACGGGATTCGCCGCGTCATACGGTGCGATCCTGCTGCTGGCCGGCGCCAAAGGCAAGCGCCTCGCTCTGCCGAACAGCGAAATTATGATCCATCAGCCGCTGGGCGGTGTACAGGGGCAGGCCACCGATATCGCCATTACGGCGAAACGCATCCTGAAAACCCGTGAGAAGCTGGCGCATATTATATCCGAGCGCACAGGTCAGTCCGTCGAACGCGTCGAAAAGGATATGGAGCGGGATTATTTTATGTCGGCGGAAGAAGCGAAGGAATATGGGATCATTGACGACATCGTCACCAAACTGTGACGCTATCCGATGAATGCCCATGATCCGTTTAGCCCCGATACTCTATTTTATTCACAAGGAGTGAACCGTATATGCTGAAAAATTTGCTGAATCAGGAAGTGAGCATCTATTTTACGGATGGAAGTTATGTGCGGAACGGCACGCTGGAGGAAGTAGGCGAACAATTCATCCGATACAAAGATGAATACGAGATGCTGTATGTACCGTTAACCGCGATCCGCTACGTTTCGGTGAATACCAAGGAACGGGACAAACCGAGAGTGGGATTTGCGCCAACTTCTTGATAAGACAACAAGAACCGCATGGGCTCTTAAGCTCATGCGGTTCTGTTTGCATCATGCTTTATTTTGTCTACTATGAATGAAACCATACGCTGTTTGCAGGCCTCGTTCCGCTCCCTCTGATGATAGCCGATAAAAGCCAGCGCATGTACGACGGAATAAAAATCAATCAGTGCCCGCTGTTCCCGGTCCGCTCCCCAATGCCTGAATAACGCCTCCACGTAGGCCATTCCCCGGTCTCCGATATCAGAGACCACCGCCGTTTGGGTGAGGGCGATCATGTACAGCGGGTCTCCATAACAGACCCAATCGAAATCCACGATACCTTGCAGCGTGCCATCGGACACAATCACGTTCTTGATCGTGAGATCATCCAGGAAACAGACAGGCTCTATCCGGTCGAAATCAGGCTCGTATCGCCGCTTGATGTACTGCAAATGAACGATGATGTCCGGGGCAACCTCACCGGTTATGTTGCCGATATGATCGCGGATATCACGATCGATGATCTCCGACCAGGATGTAAAAGGCCCCTGCTCTCCGATCGGAACCCATCCGAATCCGGTGCCCAAGGGAAGCTCGGACACCTTGCGCTGGAAAACGATGATCTGTCCGGCGAGATCGTCCAATTGTTCATCCGTCATGCCCTCAAGCTCATATCGCAGATCACGGCCCGGAACATGCTCCAGCATCATGTATGCATAGGGGACCTTCTGAAGGGACACATCCGTTCGAATCACGCTCGGTACCGGCAAGCCCAGCGATGTTAGGATCGCTATGTTGTTTGCAGTATGCTTCAGGACGTCGGGCTTGCGATTGGTTCGGAGAATGATTTGCCGGTCCGGAAATGTTACGCTGTACACCTGATTGGTATGGCCGAATGACATGGGCTCGACCTTAAACGGCAGAATGCCGTATACCTCTGTCATCAACTCTTCGACGTTCAACATGAACACCTGCCTTAACGGTTATTGATTCGCCTCCCGGATACGTCCCAGCTGTCTGATATGCCGGGTCTCGTGTATCGCTATAAAATGGGCCCATTGTTCAGCATTCAGCTCGAATCCATACGGGTGAGGATCGTGCAGATCATTCGTATTTCGCTCAGCCAGCTTCGTTATGATCTGCTTCGTTGTTTCCCGTACTCGATTCAGCTTATCCATCGTTTCATCATAAGATAATATACCGGTGGGCATGGCTTGTTCAGGGGCTTTAAAAATAATGCTTCGATTCACACCTCTTCATAATGTTCTACAACAGGGAACGGATCGTAAAAGTGATGCAGCCGTTGTTTCCAGTCCTGATATTCCGCGGATTCCCGAAAACCTATCGTGTGATCCTCCAGGGTCTCCCATTTCACGAGCAGAATGTACTTATGATCATCTTCCAAACAACGCTTCAGCTCATGATGGATGTAGCCCTTCATCTTCGAGATAATTCCTGACGCGACTTGGAAATTCCGTTCAAAATCCGACGTTTGTCCTTGCTTTACCTGCAGCATGGCGACTTCGAGTATCATACATGCCTCCTCCTGTGGATTATGTTAAGGTATGACGGCCTTTCTATCCTTTATACTCAAGCTCAGGAGAAGCCTGGAACGCAAAAGCGCCGTCCTTATCCGCCTCCAAACGATAAACCTTCCGGACCGCATTCAGGTTTAACCCGCCATAAATATGCGGATACAGCTGATTCAGCTCATATAAATCCTCAAATATGATCTCCGCGTCCACCTGATCTTCTTGAATCCCCAGAACGATCAGATCGGTTCTGCCAGTGTACATTGTGTTAGCTACGCCGCTGACTTGCGCCTCGGTCGAGCAGTGAATAAATCGGTCAGTCTGCAGGCTTGGCGGCTCGTACATGTCCTTGCCTTGCGCTTCCATCCATGCTTGCTTCGAAATAATATGATAGATCATTCCGTCCAATCTCCTCCGTCTATTTTCCGTTTATCTTGACACACTTGCGATAGAAAAACCAGATCCCCGATACGTTATTTCAAGGTGACCTTCTTTTCGGATGAACTATAAAAGAAGACATCCTTCAAGATGTCCTCTTCACAATCGAATATCGGTCCTCGTCAAAATCCTCGTAGGTTACGGTGTAGACGGATTCCCCCAACGAGGACGCCAGCTGTCCATTGATAAAAACGGCGCATGCCTGCTCATCAATGCCGATGCCGTAACGCACTTTCCTTGTTTTCATTCCTTGCAGCAGGTTGGACTGGTCGTCCCACTCCGTATAATGAACGCTGATCAAGACATTCGAGAACAGCCCTACGCCTTGCTTAAACATCATGATGCCTTGTTCATTATCAAGCGGGGATATCAGGCATGTCTCCGGAAGAATTAGGGCACCTGCCGAATTGCCAGCAATCGGAACGCCGTTCTCGTAGCGGTCGATTAACAGCTCTTTAAAAGGCCCCGTCGCGTAATAGTGATGGTATTTCTCCGTGTTGCCCCCGCCAATAAATATTCCCGTGGCCCATGACAGTACCTGTTCAGCTTGTTCCATGTCCAGATTCCCGTCTTCATCGGGAACGATCACGCTCACGTTCTGGGTCATTCCCGCTTCAGTCCACATCTGCTGAAACAACGGAACATACTCCTCCCAGCCCGGCCGGTTCATGATGCATAACGCAATCCTGGCATGAGAACCGCCCGCTTGCTCTAGAAACCGTCGATTCGCTTCGGCTTGAAATGAATGACCGCCAAGCAAAAATAGATATCGATCCTTCAAGATATCCCCCCTTACTTTTTCTTTCCCGAATCCCGTTTGTAAACAGAGTACAGCAGTACGGATATAAAATAGATCGGCAGCAGGATGATGCCAATCACGGCGCTTAACAGAACGATGGACAGTTGGCCGCGCTCAGCGATATCGTCATAATTCATATAACCGTATACAATCCAGACCAGCCAAACCAACGTAACGGCATAACCTATTTTATAAGGTAATCTCACAGCATCCATCACATCCTAGAAGTTGTTTGGATTTCGGGGAGTTTGAGACCATGTGCTATGGAGTCAAGCTGGTAATCAGCCAGAATAATGAATCTCCGGCAGCTACCAACCGATCTATGGGCCTTGCTTCTCCCTATAATGGTGACATCCCCATGCAGGAGGATGGAAGGGACGTCATCGGTCAGCTCGATCTTGCTCATGCATGTCGGATGGATGTAAGGCAGATCCCACAACCGATCCTCCCTACCTAGTGAGTCATCGTCAATTACTCTAAGCGGTCACCTTGTCGTATGGTATATGCCAGCTTGTAAAGATCCGCGATATCCTGCCTGCCCGTCTCCTCCAATCGTCTTACGGCTACCTCCAGATCAACCGCCTCCACTGCGATGACCTGCTCCCCATCCTCGGGATTCAGCGGCTCCCCAACGATGCGTACATCCCCGTACCCAACCAATCGGACAAATTGAGGATGGGGAATATGCGGCCGATAAGGCGTCTTGTTGCTGGACTCGCAGCGAAACTGGCCAAAGACCCGGTATGACTCGAGTTCTGCGCCAAGCTCCTCCCTTACTTCCCGCCGGAGTCCCTCGATATAAGACTCGCCAGGCTCCAGGGTTCCGCCAGGAAGCTCCCAGCTGCCGTCCGCTATCTGAAAAATAACGCAGCGTTCCCCGGCGAATGGAATAATCGTGACATTGCTGACCATCGATTCTTCGAAATCTTCACCAAGTGCAAACCGGGCTCGCACCACGCCCCAATGGATATCGTTCGATAGGGCCGGATACAGCGTTAGATCCGTGCTTTTTCTCATAAGCGTAATTCCTCCAGCCTTGCAGATATTCATACAACCTATGTAGCGTTGTATTCGCGGACCATGAGCACCTGCTCTATCGAGCTGGCGAACCCAAGCGCCTCCAGCACATCCACCAATTCCTTATGCGAAGCCCGGATATTGAATGCGGATCGCTTGCAAGTGGAACCAGGCTGCATCATCTCGAGCGCGGTTGCCTTCAACACGGCTTGGGCATCCCGGTAACCAGGAGCGGCTTCGCAGCGGAACAGCGTGATCGCCTGCAAACGGCCCGCAGCATCGAACGCCCGCTTAAACAAACCGTAGCCCACAAGTTCTTCCCCTTCATAAACAAGCACGCACTCGCCATCCTTGATACTGGCAGCGTCTGTCTGCCAGACTTCGCCGGATCGATAGAAGTCTGCGGAGGCAGCCTCCGCGGCTAGGCCTCTGACCAACGTAAACGGAGTCGATGCATTATGATGATCCTGCGTCTCTAACGATTGATCATTTGTCATGATGAGCAGCCGGTCGATAATTTCATATCCAACGCTTTCATAAAGGCCAATCGCGGCCGCATTCGTGCTGATCGCCTCTAAATAGGCACGACGCACGCCTTGCTCCTTATAGAGGTCGTCGTTTTTCTCCATCATGGATTTGCCGATCCCTTTGCCCCGGAAATCCGGAGCTATTGCCGTCCCTCCGTTACGCGCAATGGATTCGCCGCGATCCAATCGAAAGCTGTTCATGACGATGCCGGCGGGTACGCCATCCACGTAACAAGCGAGTGAGCGCTCCAGACATAAAGCGTCATTCCCGATCCGGGCAATGAAGCGGTCCAGCGGCATGGAAGCGTTCACCATGTAGCCTTCAAACGAGAGATTCCAAAGCTCGGATACTTCCCGGATCGGAAGCTCGCTTAACGGTTTGTACGTAATCATGGTCTTTATTCCTCCTGGTTTATGGGCATTAAAAAGTGAGTCGCGTTTTGAGATGCTCACTATGAAAAACATGCAGGAAACACCTGAGTATGTACCCACTCGTGTGCTCCTGCATGTCTTTGCATAACTTATTTACGATTTAAAGAGCTGTATCGTCCACGCTGTCCAGCCAAGCTTCGATGCTGCCGATGACGGAAGTGACGCAGCCATCCTCGAATGGAGAGATCAGTCCTGCGACCTTCACCAATTCAGTGAAGGATTTGCTTCCGCCTTGACGGCACAGGTGCAGATAATCCGCCCATGCCGCGGATTGGTCCTCGTGCATCTTCTTCCAGAATTGGAATGCACAGATTTGAGCCAGCGTATAGTCGATATAATAGAACGGCGAATTGAAGATATGTCCTTGTTTATGCCAGAAGCCGCCTTGCTCCAGATACGCATTATCATCATAGTTCCGGTGCGGCAGATATTTCCGCTCGATCTCGCGCCATGCCTGTTTCCGTTCCGCCGGCGTAGCATCCGGATTCTCGTAAACGAAGTGCTGGAATTCATCAACCGTTACCCCGTAAGGAATGAAGATGAGTCCGCTCGCCAGATGGTCGAAGCGGTATTTATCCGCCTCGTCCTCGAAGAAGCGGTCCATCCACGGCCAAGTGAAGAATTCCATGCTCATGGAATGGATTTCGCATGCCTCATAAGTCGGGAATCCATACTCCGGCACCTCGAAACCTCTGCTCTCGTACACTTGGAACGCATGACCGGCTTCGTGCGTCAGCACGTCAATATCGCCGGAAGTCCCGTTGAAGTTGGAGAAGATAAACGGTGCGCCGTACTCGCTGATATAGGTACAGTATCCGCCGCTCTGCTTGCCTTTTTTGGCAACCAGGTCCATAAGGCCGTTCTCCTGCATGAAGGTGAAGAACTCGTGAGTTTCCGGAGACAATTCCTCGTACATCTTCGCGCCGTTGTTCACGATCCAATCCGGGTCGCCCTTCGGCGTGGCATTCCCCGATTTGAAGGAAAAATTCTCGTCGTAGTACAGCAGTTGGTCCACATCGATCCGCTTCTGCTGACGTTCTTTCAGCTTGGACGCAACCGGAACGATATGCTCGAGCACCTGGTTACGGAAATTAGCCACCATCTCCGCATTGTAATCCGTGCGGGCCATGCGGGCATAACCCAGCTCCACGTAATTGTTGAAGCCAAGCTTCTTGGCAATCTTGGTTCTCACCTTGACCAGATCATCATAGATGCGGTCGAAGGTGGCTTCGTTCTCGGCCATGAAACCGCTGGAAGCCTCCATTGCGCGTTTGCGCATATCGCGATCCGTCGATTGCTGGAACGGAATCAGCTGCGACAGGGTGCGTTCTTCGCCTTCGAACTGGATTTTTGCAGAAGCGATCAGCTTCGCATATTCCGTGGTCAGCTTGTTCTCCTGCTGCAAATCCTCGATGATCTCAGGGCTGAAGGTTTTGAGCGATAACTCTGCCAGCTGGAACAGCTGCCGTCCCCATTTGTCCTCCAGCTGGGCTCTGAATTTCGAATCCACGAGGGCGCGGTAATAATCCGTTATGTATTCCTGGATGACCGGTCCGTTCTCGTCGAAGAAATCCTGCTCTGCCTTATAGAACTCGTCGTTCGTATCAATCGAGTGACGGATGTACACCAGTTGGCTCAGGGTATCCATCTCGCTGCGAAGTTTGTTAATACGGGTCATCGCCTCATCCTGTTCCTCGTACGTGCCGGCGGAGGTGAAGGCGTTCAGTTGTTCCTTGAACTTTTGCTCAAAAGCTTTTACGTCGGGGCGTTCATAGCGATACTCGCTGAATTTCATAAGATACACCTGTCCTTTCCAAAATAAAAAATGCATCCTGGCGTTTGATCACATGGCTTCAAATCACCAAACTATATGTAAATTCTATATACAAATCCGAATATCCTTCACAGTCTATGAAATTCTGTACGCCCCGACTGGTTACGTCATAATCTTAAGTCCGATGGCTGAAGCAAGAATCAAAGCGATGAAGAACATACGACGCCATTCCTTCGGTTCTCCGAACGCAAACATCCCCAGCAGCGTGCTGCCTGCCGTCCCCATTCCCGTCCAAATCGCGTAGGCGGTTCCCATGGAAATGAAATTCATCGCATACGTCAGCAGCAGGAAACTGGAGCCAAGCGAACAGGCTAAAAAAACGTAGGAACCCAAGCTGCGATGCAGGGTTACCCGTCTTAAGGCAATGACACCCAGTACCTCGCACAACCCGGCTGCAGTCAGAGCGATCCATTCCATTAGACGCCACGCTCCTTCGCTTGACGATCCGTATCCTTCGTGACCAGCTTAAGCCCCAGCACGCCTGCGGCCAGCATTGCAATCAGTAGGAGCTTGACGGGATTCGCTTCCTCGCCAAACACGAGAATCTCCACCAGCACCGTGCCGGCTGTGCCGAGTCCCGTGAAGATCACATAGACCGTGCCGATGGGAAGCTTCGCCGCGGAGTCCAAAAAAACTTTAAAACTGAATACGATCGATGCGATGGTGATGACCCACTGCCACCATACATCAGAATGTTTTAAACCGGATACCCAGACAACCTCCAGCGCTCCCGCCAATAATAAGAGCCACCATGCCTTCTTCATCCTCCAACATCCCTTCCACTCTGTATTTGTTTAAATCGGTTTATAATGTCGTTGTGATTGTAATCCAAATTTGGCATGCTGTATAATGATCATTAATAATGATGCCATCATTTTTAGTGATGTCTGAAGGAGAGGAGTGTTGGCATGGAGCTTACTGATCTAAGGGTTTTTCTCAGGATTGCGGAGGAAGGTAACATCACCCGCGCCGCGGAGCAGCTTGGGTATGTGCAGTCGAATGTAACGGCACGGGTCAAAAAACTGGAGAATGAATTGGGGGTTCCCTTGTTTAACAGGCACTCCAATGGAGTCACCTTGACGGAGAAAGGGCGTATGTTCCTGGACTATGCGTGTACCATCATCAACCTGACCGAAGAAGCAGTGAGAACCGTGCAGGAACAGCCGTATCCAAGCGGTTCATTAGCCATTGGCGTCGTGGACACGGTTCATTGCGGGCACTTCATTCAATCCTTGTCCGACTATCAAACCAAGTACCCTGACGTCACGCTGTCCCTGTTGACCGGCAGCTCCTCGGAGCTGATTACTCAAGTTCTGAACTATCAGCTGGACGGGGCTTTTGTGACAGGAACCATTCCGCCGAAGCTGGTAGCCGATTATATAGAAGAGGATGAAGTCATGCTGTTGACCAAATCCAAAGAGCAGCCCTTTCCCGATCTTGCGGTAACCAAATGGGCCGTAGCCCCCGCGGGATGCCCGTTTCGAAGCGCTCTTGAAGCATGGTTGCTGAGCGAAGGCATTCCGCTAACCAATATGATCGAGGTCTCCTCGTTGGAAACCCAGCTCAGCATCGTGCGGTCAGGACTTGCGGCTGCGCTGCTCCCCAGCTCCGTCTTAAGCGGAGAATATGCCAATCTGGGCAGCTACTCGATCCCGGAAGCCTTCCGGCACACCTCGATAAGCCTGGTCCGGCGCAACGACCGGTTCAGGAACAAGGCGTTATCCGCTTTTGCCGAGCTGGTTAAGGTCAATTTTGAGATGAAGGGAAGATCATGAGTTATAAATAACGACGGAGGTCTGAACATCACGCTGAGATTTAACCAGCCGTGAGATGCAGGCGATAGTTCCTCTTGAACAAACCGTCCGGCCGTTGAAATGTTTCGTAATGTTCTTCTCAAGCCTAATCAATATTCCCTGCAGCTAAAAGCTCCTCATGGTCCTCCCAGTGTGGATATAATCGTATGCTCTCCCGCCAGTTCCATCTGCTGCTCGATATAATGCGCCACGCCATCCAGCTCATTCGAGTCGATAATATGATCAGCCAGCTGCTGGATTGTCTCGTGCGCATTCCGGACCGCGATCCGGGTGCCTCCGGCCTCGAACAAGCCGACATCATTGATGTGGTCGCCGAACACCACCGTGTTCTCCAGATCAATCCCCATGTGGGCGGACCATAACTGGAGGCCGTCTCTTTTGTTTGCTTTGGCATGGCTGAATTCGAGGAAATAGTGGTTGCGAATGTAATAATCCGGCATCATATGAGCATGAATCACGTCGCCGTATAACGTCGTCACCTCTTGACGAATCGGCTCCAATTCTTCATGTAATCCGATGTAGGTAAGGGCTAAAGTGCGATAATCCGGCGGACAGTTCAAATTATTCACTTCCAGGAACCTCGGATCATGGGGGCGACCGGCGTAGAAAGACATCTCTCCCTCTCTGCGCAGCGTCTCATGCAGAACACGCTCCCGCTGGTCCTTATCGAGCGAGAAATAAAAGGGTGTAATGCCGTGCTTTTTCCCAACGCCGATAATCTCATTCGAAATGTCGCGCTCCAGCCAGTATCCATCCACAACGGTTTGATTCGACCCGTCATATATCAAAGCGCCGTTATATAGAATCACGGGGTATTTCCACGGGATATCCGAAACGACGCTTTGAGCGCTAATATAACCGCGGGCAGTCGCATACGTGACGATCAAGTCCCGCTCCAATGCATCCGTGACAACGTTCATCGTATAGGGTGATAAGGTTTGATCCGATCGCAGAAGCGTCCCGTCGAGATCCGTAATATATGCTCTTTTTTTCATAGTGAAGCAGTCCTCCTTCGCCGTCCGGTATGTGACAAAACCCAGCCTTAGAATAGCTCATGCCAAGACTGGGCCATACGTGTGAGTTAGACGTCTTCCATGATTATACAACTTCCGGGATGAAGATGGTAAAGCTTAATTGCTTATTTCGCTTCAATACGCGTTTATTTCTGAGCCAGGTCTGTTAGCGCAGCATCGGGAAGGCTTCACCGCTCGGAATGAAGGCCCCCACCGGGCAAATGAAGCCGTTGAATCCTATTTGCTCGAGGAGCAGCGAATCGGGAGAGTATCGGAGTTTGTTAACCCGAGATCCGCTGCGGACAAGCTGCTGGGAAGCTGCTATCAATATGCTTTTCAATTAAACTTCCTAGGCCTCCCCTTGTCCGATGAAGAGCAGAATGAGTATGTACATCGGGTGTTGGATACATTGTTTGCAGGCATTGGGAACGAATGAACGGAGAGCAGGCATGACTTGCCCTTTCTTTGGTAACCTTACACACCGAGAATCAGGTATCCCAGTGTCATGTATAGAAAAAGAAATAATAGCAGTACGGAATGCCCTACAACGGCTGTGATACCGGTTCGTGATAGTTCACCACGAGTCATGCTAATGAGTGCCAACAGAATCCCCACGGGCGACAACAGAAGAATCGACGCATACGACAGTCCCTGTAAGGGACTGCCTGCCTCCGGCGGAAACATGAAGCTGTACAGCGTGAACAAGGTGATGCAGATAAATAATGTCAGAGACACATGGGACAAATACCATCTCATCACGTAACCTCGGCCAGCATGCCCGACAGAATGCCGGCTCTGCGAACGACCTCATTCTTTTGAGGAATTTCCCTTATAAAACTCAGCATAGGGTTGGCACCTCCGAAAATTATTTAGTGATATGCGGCTGAAGATACCCCAAAACTTCTTGTATGTCCTGAATCTCGGCAAACGGAAAAACTCCCATGCGGTTCATTTTGGCGATGTCCCCACGATATGCGATAAACGGAATTCCGGCACTCTCGGAGGCCTTGCCGTCCACCCAGGCATCTCCGACAGACAGCCATTCCTCCGGCGATGTATGGTGAAAATGCCTCAGCACCGCCATATATCCATCCGGTGCAGGCTTTAATAAGCCCATGGCTTCCCTGCCGACAATGAGATCGAAGTAATGAGCAATCCGGTTCTCTTCGAGTGCAGTCATCGCTGCTTCCACCGCGTTATTCGTCACGATAGCAAGATGCAGCTGTCCATGTAATTGCTGGACGAGCTCCATAGCTCCATCTTCAAGTTTTGCTCCCATCATCCCTTGGATCTCAAGTTCCTTGGCGATATCCCACATCATGCAGCTCAGCTCTTCCGACAGCTGCCCCCGTATTCATGGCTTCAGCGATGACGGTCGAGGTGGTATGGGTGTCCATGGATAGGCCGGGGGGCAGAATGCTATGACTGCACAAAAAGGCATAGATGTCTCTTTTCATCGCTCCAAAATCAATGCTGGAATGCAGCAGCGTATTATCCATATCAAAGACAATCCCTTTTATTTTAAACTCGATATCTAATCAACTCCCGTCATGGTAACGCCATGAATGGCTGCTCCGCTAGGTAATCCTGATTTGCGTATGGCGACCAAGGATGTGACGCTTGCCTGGCCGGGGTAACCCTCTGTCCCATCATCCTCATAAGAAGATAAAGTGATGTATAGATGATTCTTTTGATCCCCTATCTTTTGGTCGGTCATCTTCAAGGATGCAATCCGAAAACCTTTTGCTGAAGGAAGCTGCCCCCCGCTGACCAACAGATAAATTTCCTGATCCGTTTCCTTAAGCACCCATCCTCCCGGAGCCCTATTTATGCCGTCATCATAAAGCTGTTGAATATCCGGATCAAGGTGCTCAACCGAACGGTGCTCCCAGGTGAATTCCGGAGCCGTTTTGGTATATAGGAGCTGCGTGTACGGAACTTGCATGTATTTGATCTCAGCGGCTTTGCGGGCTTCCTCCGTCAAAGTTTGTGCTTCATTGAAATCATTACTTCTCTGTCCATGGCACCCAACCATCAATAACATGGTAGCAATCATGGTGAGCATTAGCCTTCTGCTAATACTTACTCGCATATCCTTGTTAACCCCTTCATTCCCTAATCATATACAACTTCCGTACCGGCGATAAAATCGTGCAGCGAACGCTTATCCTCGCGCAGCGCAACCATAAAAATGCTCACAATAAGCCCGATTCCTAACGTTAACGCGTATACGATACCGGCCACGAGATTGCGAAGCAGCATCGTCCCGAGGCCCGGCGGCTCAAGAAAATCGAATTTGCGGATACGAATGCCGCACATGCGCTTACCGATCGTATACCCATTCCAATACACCGGCACCAGGATACCGTATAAACCGAATATCAAGTTACTGATCGGCTCATTCTCATAATTCCCCGTGATAAGTCCAGCTATGATCGTTAGCGGAAGCGACACAATAAGTCCATCCAGAATGTTGGCCCCTAGCCTGATCCAAAAGCCGGCCACTTGGTTATCGGTCATCACGACTCCCCCTTGAATTCACTCCATACTCAAAAAAGACTTCCTGCCGACACTTCATTTGTTATTAGGCGGATCGAATTCCTTCCAGTTCTTCTTGATCTTATTCAAATCTTCCGAATTCCATTTGCCGATGCTCGGACCTAAGAAACACAAGATGCCGACAATCAGACTGATCCAGCTTAATACCAGCGGGCCTTTGCCTACATAGGTCAACATCGAATCAAACATCTCTTTGCTCCACGACGTCAAGTTGGATCCGAATATGGCAGCTGCCAGATACCGGACAGCATACAAGAACACCGAAATGCAGATAAATATCATACCCATCACTTTATGGTTCATAGAACGCCTCTTTCCACACAACATTTTCCAAATCCCTGATATCATTGTAAGCTTCGGTTCCCGATCGAACAATAGTTTTTCCACTTTTCCCCATTCCGTTGTCGTCATATCAAGGAGTAAATAACCTTTACACGCAACAACATTCGCCACATAAAAGAAAGGAATGACTTCCTACGTTGTAGTGAAGCCATTCCTTTCTGCTTGATATACAATATTGTGCCGTTGGCCGGATTATGCAGCTATCCGCTCCTCCATTTCCTGACGACCCCCAGCAAACCATAACCAAGGGTAACGCCGATCGAGTTCAACATAAAATCATCTACATCCAGACTGCCCCGCCTTGAGATCAACTGTATCATTTCGAGCAAGAATAACCCGGCCAAAAAGAAACCCAGTATTTTACGGAAGCCCACCCGAAATGCAAGCGGAATCAGCACTCCAAAGGGTATAAACACAGTGATATTTCCAACTATATTGATCAAGGAGTCCATCCCGCGAATGGGAAAATAACTGGCCATCGTCGAGAATGGCACCAGGTTGTAACTGTATTCCGGTTTCTTTATCCTTCCGAATCCCCAGAACATCCAGTAAGACAACAACATCGTATAGCCGAGAAGGAGAATGCGGGCAGTTAATCTTATATGGGATTTCATTTCAGGTCTCTCCAGCAATTTACGAATATTTGTCCAAGACAAAATCCTCGATCATTTCAATATTTCTGCGATCCATAGCGTACTGTCTGATGTGTTTCTTAATATTCGGATACAAAATAATGTCGTCCAGCTGCTCGAGCGGTATCCATTTCACATCGGTTTGATTCGGATCTGGCACGGCCGGAAGCTTCGGAAATGACCCTTCAAGCGGATAACATTCGAACACGATGTATAACGTATGGATGCCCGATATGTTATCTCTGGACTGTTTATGCGGAGCATACTCGTACACGAATGCAACAGGCCCCACCTGCGCCTCCAGCGTGGTTTCCTCACGCAATTCCCTCAAGGCTCCCTCCACGATCGACTCCCCTGGCTCGGCCCCGCCCCCTGGTAAATTATAATGCAATCCGTTCTCATCTACATACTCGACTAATAACACAGACTCATCCCTCAGAACCAAGGCTGTGGGTCTCACCCGAATGTGATACGTCATCATAACCACCTCTCCCGGCTTACAAAAAACGGCCGAACGTACTTGATCTGTCTATCATACAATCAACGCGGCCGATATGGAAATATGATGCATCCTTTCCTCAGTATATCGCTAGTCAGTATATCCCGTGTTTGTTCTGCTATCATTCACTTCGATCGCTATCATCCAGTCTCACGTTTTCTCCCGTTGCGCGGGAAACATTCGCCGCCTCCAAAAAACGAACGATCTCCAGCGTTTCGGATAAGGGAACATCGGAAACCCCCGTCGTGAACATCTTCATGATTTGATCCAGCAGACTGGCATAATAGGGCTTGGGGTGCTCCATGATGTCCACGAAGCTGCTGGCCTCCGCGCGATGAACGGTCAACCCGAAGCGGTCGTTGCCTGCCCGATTGCCCCGTATCGTTCCGATCCTCCCGTCATTCCAAACCGCCGTTAACACCTCGTGCAGCTCCGTTGCGGCTACATGGACGCTTACGCATCCGGGTCCGAGAACACGGTACAGCATTTCAGCCGCATGTATGCCGTACCAGAAAAATCCCGGCTGCGTAGGTTGAAGGGGAAGCGGTCCTGCGCAATCCACGCCAATGATATTATCCGCCCCGCCCCGAGCCAATTCATCCTGTAATCCTTGCGCATACCGGAGAGACGAGCAACTCATAACGGTCACCTGATATTGCTCCGCCAATTCGGCAATTTCCCTTGCGTCCTTACTGCTCACCGCAAACGGCTTATCAATAAATACCTGTTTGCAATAAGGAGCAATCGCGCGAAATAAAGACAGATGCGACCTTCCGTCCACCGCTTCCAGCATGACGGCATCGACCTGTTTGGCCACGTCTTCCGGACTCTCCAATATCTCCGTTCCCCATGCCGCGAGTTCCTTTGTATATCCGTCCACTCGGTTTATGCTCAGCTCAAAGTCCGGCGACCCTCCGGGAAATGCCGCCGTCACCCGTGCACCCGGAACGTGATATGCATGCGCCTTGTCATGGAGCATTTTCGCGAAAATGGAAACATGGGATGTATCCAAACCAATCATACCGATCTTCATATTCATAAGTTCATTCTCCTTTACCTTCAGCATTTTAGATGATCACGCTGATTTTCCACTCACTACATTACTGAGGATATCCAGCTGCCGGACATAGGCTTTTCTTTCAACCATCATATCATCCTGTTCGACTAAAGGACGTGACTTTAAATCGTCTTTTATCCTGCACCTGGATCCAATACAAAAAGACCGCCTCCATCTGTCAACCAGATGAGGGGCCGTCTTTCGCATGAGCTTATAAATGTGTTATGCAATTGCATAATGCGCACTTTCAATATACTATGGCTGCATCCTCCACTTGATCACGAAGAAGCGGTTGGCCATAGCCACGATAGCGAACACGATGGCAAAGGTTATTAAACCAGAGTCGATCAGGCAAGCAACCGCGGTCGCAAAAATGAAGAATTCAATAAGCAGCACGACGGCAAGCGGCAGCTTGACCCTTGCCTTCGGCGATATGGTCATGCCCCAGATGACGGCTGCCAGCAGCGGCAATCCGATCCCGAGAACTGCCTGTGCCAAGAGCCCAGTGCCATAATGGAAGCCCCAGTAACCTATCGAAAATAACAGAATCAATTCCAACATAAATCGGAGGGCGAGATTCAGTACTTTGAACATGGAGGGACACCTTCCGTTTCAGTCATGCGCTTATTTTTACCGCAGGCATCAAAGCTCGATTTGCTCCAAATGATGGATCAGGTGATCAACATAATCGTTAAACAACCACTCCAGCGTGACCTCCGTTTTATCGGGCAGCACGCATTTCTTCTGGAAGTCGGATGAATCGGCTCTTTGCATGACCCGCAGAATCATCCGGTTAACCTGCTGCCACAGTGCCAGGACATCCGATTGATCATATCGATTCTGGTAATCGTTCACCCGGACCCAATCGTTCTGCGCGTAACCTTGAATCGCGATAGGGTAATCCGACACCAATATTTTTACAAACCGGATATGGTTATTGACCGCCGAATCGCACAGATGGCCCAGGATCTCCTTCTTGGACCATTTATCAGGCGTAAGCTTCAGATTGAATTCCACCTCGTCGATTGCCGTTACAATCTCCGTTACTTCAGAGATCAAGGATTCCAGCTTCATAATGGATTCCATGCGTTATTCCTCCTTCTCGTTCATGATTCTATTCGTGTAATCGGCAGGCCCATGAAATCACTGTAATGCTTAGCCGCCTCCCAAAACGCCTCTTTTCGATCGCCAAGCGGCGAGAACGGGCTTAACGTGATTTCGATGCCGCTGCGCTTGATCTCCCGCTTCCAGATACCGACCACTTCTCCCCCTGCGACCATGATGGGTTGGAAAACCCCGTTGCGAAAGGGAGCGATTTTGGCATCATGCTCTGACTCAATAATTGCGCTGCGATCCTTGTACCCCAAGTAATATTCATCAAAACCCGGAAGCAGAACCGCCGAATCCGTATCAGCGGACGCGGATGGCCCAGCAACAGAGCTCCAGTATTCCGTGCCGTTGACAACATCTAAACGAAGATTGGATCGGACGGCCTCAAAGCCTCGTTTAGCTTCTGTCAGCGTTAATCCGACCCACCATGCAAAATCCTGGACCGTTGCAGGCCCATGACCTGTAAAATAGCGGAGCGCAAGCTCCGCCAGCGATTCTTCTAGCGATAGCTCCCTTGAATTCGGGACCCACTCGTCGAGCAGCACGAAGCTTTGCTGTTTGCCTTCATGCGGGCCGAAACAGATCATGCCGGTCCGCCCCAAATATCCGAGAATGTAATAGCCGCGCCCATTCTTGGTGCTGATCCCCGCTTCCTCCAGCAGCTCCATCAGTTTGGGACGGGATACGGGTGAACAGCCTCTCAGCGCGTTGCCAATGATCGTACGGCATTGATGGAGCGTACCTTCGTCAAGCTCAAGTTCGGCCTGCTTCTTCTTATCATTCGTGTGCAACCGCGATGCCGTCAGCTTCAGCATCCACTTGGCATCCTCCGCAGGCACGAAGAAAATCGTTCCACGCATCGGCCAAGTCAGCACGATTTTGCGATCGATCACGGCCTGCTCCACATCGGATATCTTGGCGGACTGCGTACGGAGACCGATTCCCCATACCGCTTGGTGGTAATCCTGTGCCTGAACAGCGCCTAATTCTCTTACTGCTTCTACCGGGCTCACATGCTTCATCCCTGTTATGCGCTGATTGTAGAGCCGTTGATTCGCTATGGTTTGGCTTAGCACATCTATCCACTCTCCCAGGCCATGAATATTGTCGGACGCAAAGCTTCTATTTCAAGTCCGGAATGGACATCCATGCCCGATCATTCTGCCAGCTCACCTCGACCGGCGTCTCAAAGAACGAGGTCAAATTGTCGCTGGTCAGCATGTCCCGGGAACGTCCCTTTCCGAAGACGGTGCCCCGGCGGATGAGCAAGGAGTGCGAGAAAATCGGCAGAATTTCTTCGATATGATGCGTAACGAACAGCAAGGTCGGCGCATCGGGCTTTGAAGCCAGTGCCGTAATGCTGGACAGCAGCGCTTCCCTCGATAGAAAATCCAGTCCGTTGCAGGCCTCGTCCAGTATCAACAGCCTTGGCGAAGCCATGAGGGCCCGGGCGATCAGCAGCTTCTGCTTCTCCCCTTGCGAACAAGTTTCATATGTACGCCCCAGCAGATGAATACAATTAAAATCCTTCATCAGCTGCTCGGCCCGTTCCCGGTCTGCTTCATCCACCTTCTGATACAGTCCGATCGAGGCGTGTTTGCCGCTAATCACGACGTCCAGCGTGGATTCGCTCGGGCGGATTCTTTCCTGCAGCGAGGAGCTGACCCAGCCTATCGATTTACGCAGTTCTCTTAAATCCACCCTGCCAAAGCGATGCCCGAGCACCGAAACCGTGCCGCTGGTCGGCCAGATGTAACCGTTAATCATATTCAAAATGGTTGTCTTCCCGGAGCCGTTCAGTCCGAGCACCGCCCAATGCTCCCCTTGCTGCACGGTCCAATCCACGCCTGTAAGAACGGTCTTTTGCTCCCGTCTCCAGGTTACGTCATTCAGTTCAATCATCGTGCTCATTGCCGCTCCCTCTCCTTCTTCAATCTGCTGCGCCATTTCGTTTCTCTTTTCAAGGATTATACCAGCAATTACATATTCCTCAATAGGGAGATGAAACCCCGCCTTGTGATCCGCCTACGACTTGGAATCATGCGAAGTATGCCAGGCAGGACATTTCATGCCTAAACGAGGATTTTAGTTCCATAAATTAAATATTGACAAATAATTACTTTTATGTTACAATAAAATATTTTTCTGTTTACAAAGGTTTGTTGATTTGATAATCTACTTCTGCTCGTTCTTCTCTGGACATTGAATTTTGGAGAAGACATTCCAATATAGTGGAGGTATGTAAACATGCTACTAATCGATCAAGGCGTTGCCATGCTGGAAATTTCCGCAGCCATGATGGGACGTACCGAAACGATCCACCCGACATTCCTCTGGGATCATCAGAATCGGGTGCTTATCGATACTGGCTATCCCGGTCAGCTCCCGCTGATTCAGGAGCAGATATCGGACTGCGGCTTTTCCGTTCAGGATGTAAGCAAAATTATTATAACACACCAGGATTTGGATCATATCGGCAGTTTGCCAGCTATTATCCAGCACTGCAAGCAAGCCCCGGAAGTGTTCGCCAGCGAAATCGAAAAGCCTTATATCGAAGGAGATACAAGGCTTGTCAAATTATCGCCCGAGGCTATCGCGCAAGCGCTGGCTTCGTTGCCGGATAACGTGCCGCCGGAGTGGAGGAACGCGTTTAAACACACGCTGGAGAACCCGCCCTCAGCACCCGTGAACCGCATGTTGCGCGACGGCGAAGAGCTGCCGTTTGGCGGCGGTATCATCGCGATCCATACGCCGGGCCATACCCCCGGCCACACCAGTTTATATCATATACCAAGCAAAACCCTGATTGCAGCGGATGCGCTGAACGTCAGAGAGGGGCAACTGATCGGGCCGGATCCGGCAACTACTTTTGATTTGGCGTTCGCCCGGCTCTCCTTGCAGAAGCTCACTCACTATGATATCCGCAACGTGATCTGTTACCACGGCGGATTATTTACGGACAATCCCAACCAGCGCATTCGTGAATTGGCTTATCCTTAAGCGATTGCCGGTCCACTGTCGATCAAGAAGACTTCACTTCGTTCTTCTGCCGTTAATCCAGCTAATCTCAAGGTACCACGTATACGTGCCGCCGGCCGGCACTTCGGCCGCTGCCTGACGATGCATCGCATGCGAGAGATCATCGAGCAGCCCCGTCGTAGGCTCAAGCGCAAGATGATACTGTCCCTGATAGCCGCCATAGTTCGCCCATATCGCTAGATAAGGCACCTGCTCTTTAGGAAACATCATGCGTAGTCCTTCACCTGCAACCGGATCGTAAATGGAGGCTGTCCCCTCCGGCAGCTCACCAGCAAAATAAAACTTCTCCGCCGATGCTTCAAGCCTGCTGGCGGTACGATTCAAGCGGACATGAGGGTGTTCCTCCCATGGCTGCGGCCATTTCCGAATATCGCCGGATTCTCCCAATCGACCGTTCGCCGAGTACGATACGATGATCTCCCTCAGCTCGTGTGGAACGATAATCTCTGCGCCTTCATCGATTTGAAACAACGGATGCGCAGCCCATAGGAAAGAGAATGGGAACGGACTCGCATTATGAACGGCATAATCGATCCGTAAGGTATCTTCACGGGGGAAGGAGTAGGTTTTGCGCAGCCGATAAGGAATTCGGATTCCCTGCACGCTGCAGTGAAGCTGTTCTTCCTCGCTGTGCGCCTTCCATGGAATGGACCATACCTCGCCATGATCCGGAAGCTCCGTTCCTTCCCATGGATGCGCGGGATACCGGCAGACATTGATCGTTGGAAACATTTCGTCCCAGCCGCTGCCGTCCCGCTTTCCGAAGGAGCTTGCATACCCGTTCTTTTCCAGAACTCCAGCAGGCTGCACCAGCCATTCCCGGCCTGTCATTCGATTGCGAAGCGAGATGACCCTGCTTCCGAGTTCAGGTACCACGACCATCTCCATCACCTCCGTGCGCCCTGTCCAAACCTCATATCCATCTAGCATCCCTTTGCTCCAGATCATCATCGTCATCCCCTCCGTTTAGTCAACGCATCACCCGGAATGTACAAATTCTCAAGGACCGTTCGTAACGGCCCTTGAGAATGAAGTGTAAATCTCTTACACCAACGTCTTGCAAAGCGCCAAATGCAGCGCAGCTCCTTGATGGTGAGACTCCAGCTGCAGCACCTCGCGGAACAGGGTTTCCGCGGACTGCCGGTCACCAAGTCCAAGATGACCGAGCCCCATCATATAGCGGCAATGAATTTCGTTCCTTCGGTCCAGATCTTCATCAAACACCAGGAAGTCCGGAAGCGATACGGCAAAGTAATCAATGCTCTGAGGCTCGAATATATGCTTCTCCCCGTAATCGATCAGCTTGTTAAACCGGCTGCGGGCTTCATTCTCCCGGCCCAGCCTATGCAGCGCGGCCCCTTGATAAAAAATCATGTGCGGCGGCTGATCGTTGTAATACATCGCGCTGGTCGGCTCATCCAGCCCCTCCGAAGCTTTCAGGAAGCACGCCTCCGCCTCTTCGGACAAGCTCATCCCCTCGTATGCGCAGCCCAAGTAATAATCGATGTTATTCTCCTGCGCTCCCGTCAGCTTCCCTTCATTGATGTTGAGCGGATATTGCTTGGCAGCAAGCAGCTGCTCTAAGGCTTTCTCATAGCGGCGATCCTGAAGCAGCTGCTTCGCTAGCTCCACGCGGGCCAATACATACTGGGCCGGCACCTTGCCCTCGCCGCCTTCCCAAGGGTGAAAGTTGCGTTTCAGAATCAATCCGAGCGCCTCCTCATAACGATTCAGCGTATTGTGCAGCGTCAAATATTCCAGATATACATCATCCCGCTGCTCGACCAGCTCCAAGTGCTCCTCCATCGCTTTCAAGCGATCAGCCGGAGCATGACCGAGCTTTTTATACAATTGGTCCAGTTCGTAGAAGATCCTGGCATCCGCCGGATTCAGCGAGAAGGCGGTTTGCAGGGATGACAATGCTTTATCGTGGTCCTGCCTCTTGTTATAGTAAGCGAGCGCCAGATTCCGATGCGGCGTAGCGAAGCTGCCATCCAAAGCAACCGAAGCTTCCCAGCTGCTTATGGCCTCCTCGCAGCGCTTCTTGTCGTACAGCAGATTCCCTAAGTAGTACAACGCCTTCGCATCCTGCGGCTGTACGCTGAGCGCCTGCTTTAACGTCACGTAGTCATGCAGGGAATTCGGGAAGCAGTACGAGGGATCGGCCTCCGAAGCCAATCGGTAGCAAGCGGATGCCTCTTCCGCCCGGTTCATCTTCATGAGCGCACTGCCTTGGTAGTAATAAACCATCGGATAGACGGCTGATGCCGTAAGGCGTTCGATGCGCTGCAGCACATCCAAAGCGTCGCCATATTGGCCTGCATCCGCATAGTCCTGAGCTATGGCAATATAATGGTGCGGATTATCTCGCAGGCGCTGGACAAGCGATTCGTAGACATGCCGGCTCTTTTCCTCTTGCTTCAGTTCTTGATATACGGCTGCCTGCTCGTTCATCGCGCCCGCATCCATGGGATCCAGCTTGAGCGTTTCCTCAAGCCATGATGCCGCATCCGCCAAGCGTCCCAGCTTTCTTAAGACGATACTCTTGAGATGCCGCGCCTTATAATTACGGTACTGGGCAGCCAGGGATCGTTCGATCAGCTCGAACGCTTCCTCATATTCCCCCTTCCCGCAGGCAATCTGGGCCAAAGCCAGATATCCAGCCCCTTGCCATGCCCCCGACCAGACTGATTTGTACAGATAAGCGTACGCTTCATCCAAACGGCCCTGCCACTTCAAGGCTTTGCCCAAATGATAGAACGGTTCGCTGTCATAGGGCCGGGCGTTATGTCGGGTCAAGGTTTCGATCGCTTTTTTAAAATAAACCTCACTCTGCGTAAAGCACCCTCTGCGCAGCAGGAGCAAACCATAGGCATTGTTCAGCCTTGCATCTCCCGCATCGCGCCTTAGACCTTCCACATAATAGGCTTCCGGTTCATAGGTTGCGTGCCGGTACTGCTCCAGATGCTGCCCAGCCAAGAACAACGCTTCGGTATTCTTCAGTTCCTCCGGCTTGCCAATCGCCGTAGCCGGGTCCGGCGTTCGCTCCAAGGTACGCGGCTTGGGCTGGTAAGCGACCAGCTCTCTGCCGTCCGCAGCGAGTACCGCGACCCGTACATCTTCCTCCCTCATACCTGAGGCGAGTTCGATCTCGGCCTGGAAGGTGTCGGCCGGCGACAGCTTGACCTTTCGATCCAAGCAGATGCTTCCCGCTCCCGTCACCAGAATGCGAGCCTCTTCGATAACCGAGGTTGCATAAGCATGTACGACGGCCTTAAGACCGTGGACTTCGAGATTTACGGCGGCGTCAATGGACGCATTCTTCACGAGCCCAATGTCTTTATATGGCATGAAGTACTGCTTGAAGCTTTTCTCCTCATACGGCGCCAGCCAGGTGAAATCGGGCTGGTTATCGGTATACACGCCGGTCATGAGCTCGATATACGGACCGTCTTCGTCGGTCAGGTTGCGATCCCAGGCCTGGCCGAATTCGCCGTGCCCCCACGTCCACTGTTTTTTGCCGGGAGATATATGTTTATTGGCGACATGCAGAATCCCCGCTTTCAAGCCATGGTCATATCCGCCTACGAAATCGTAATCCGAATGATAAGCCATATAGGAGGTCGGAACGGGAATGTTGCGGTACATGGAAATATCGACGCCCGCCGAATAGTCCTGCTTATAGTACGTGCCGGTTGCGATCGGGAATTTGGACACGTCCCGCTTCCCATGATCGAACACCGCATGAACGTCCGGCGGAAATACGGATTGGGTATGATCGTTGACCGCTACGGCCGGATTCGCCCACCACAGAAAGGTCTGCGGCTCCGAAGTCCGATTGTACATTTGCGCGTGAATTTCAAGATACGCCTTGCCCGGATACAGCGTGAAGCCGGTAGACACCTTCGTGCCGTACATCCGGTCGATCTCGCCGACCCATACCGTCTTGCTGCCGTCCGGGTGATCCGTTAGACTCCACTCCACCTCGCCATAGGTGTTCGGACGGTGATGCTGCGGCCAGTTGAACTCGATTCCCCCGGATATCCATGGACCCGCAAGGCCAACCAAAGCCGGCTTGATCACTTGATTGTGGTATACAAAATCATAGTCGTTGGTTTTATCGATGGCCCGGTAGATCCGGCCGCCAATCTGCGGCATGATCTGAATCTGCACGTACTCATTTTCAAGGAAAATGATCCGGTAGGGCTTTAATACTTTCTCATCGTAAATTTTATCGATGACCGGCAGCGGATAGACACGCCCCGAGCTCCCCTGATACACCCGTTTCTCCAAAAACATCGGGTTCAGGTCCGGCTTCCCCACTTCATACGTGGGAATCTCCACGGCCTCTTCCCGTACGCTCACTTGCCGTTGTTTTGTCATGAGTCGTCATCCCTCCATTAGCATCCGCGTTGGCTGCGTTATGTCTCTATCTTATAAGCCGGCCTGCCGAAGAGCCATTGACGATATCATGTTGATGATGGATTATATTCTGATTGTTGGGCGCTCCATCCGGTTGACAACAATTCCGTTACGATTCATAGTAAAGCTATGGATACCATACGAAAACCAGACGGATTCGAGTCCCAGAAAATCATTGTCCTCCCGGATCATATTATGAAAGAGGCTGCCCGTCATCCGCTTGTGGAACCACTGCACGTAACCGACGTCGGGTACTTTCCGCGTGCGCTGCATCACTACCGGGAACGCCCGGAGGGCAGCGGCGCGTACATCTTAATCTACTGCGTGGAGGGGGAAGGCTGGTACCGGTTGAACGGCGGCAAAACCTATTCTCTGCTCAAGGGGCAGGCGGTTGTCATTCCGCCGGATACGCCGCATGAATATGCTTCATCGGAGTTTCAGCCCTGGAGCATTTACTGGTGGCACATGAAGGGTACGCATGCAGGTTTATTGTTCGAGGGCTTTACCGGCGCAGCCGAACCCGCCATCGTTCCGGTCGACCAGTCAAGGAGCATCGCGGAGCTGTTTCAGGAGAGTTACGAGCTGCTGCAAAAAGGGTATACGCTGAACCATATCATCCATGTCTCGCAGCTCGCCGGCCACTTGGCGGCCGTCATCCGGCTCTCCCGGCTCCAACCGCAGCGAGGGCAACACCAGCACAACAAACATGACATGGAACAGACGCTTCGGTTCATGACCGAGCATCTGGAGGGCCATGTGAGCCTGAAGGAGCTGGCGGCCTACGCCAATCTGTCCATACCGCACTTCACCTTCCGGTTCAAGGAAGCGACGGGCTACTCCCCCATCGATTACTATCTGCGGCTCAAAATCCAGCGGGCCTGCCAGCATCTGGACCTGACCGGCGAGAGCGTCAAGGAGATCAGCCACCGTCTCGGCTTCCAGGATCCCTACTACTTCTCGCGGCTGTTCAAAAAAATCATGGGGAAATCCCCTTCCGAATACCGAGATACCCGGAAGGGGTAGGATTTCCTGGTTATTTCCTTATACTGAACCCAACCTTTCGTTCGATTGACCACACTATTTTTCGATTGGGAGGAAATCATGATTAACAAATTCATACCCTGTCTAGTCATGTTTGCCATTATTATTTGTGGATGCAGCAATAACAGCAAAGAAAAAGACGAGCCTGTGAATAAATATGTAGGGTACGTCGTTCAAAAAGAAGAGGGTAGGATTTTGGTAACCCGTTATGATGAAAAATCAGATTTGAACGACGCAATATGGATCAGAACCAAAAGAAAAATAGAGTTAGGGCAACAAGTTTCGATCGAAATTGACGGAGGTATCGAAACCTCCTATCCAGCTCAAGCTTCAGCTAAAGACATAGATATCCTGACAATCGAACGTCCTAAATCTTCCAAATTCGGTCAACAAGAAGTAATCGTTATGACATTGGAGCATTTTGATCAAATTGAAGTACCTTTCATTAAGTCTATACGCTACTCCGATGTAAACAACGTTTGGACTGTCGTCATTCTTGACGGCATATCGGATTCCAAAAAGGAAATGGGATTTACGATAGAGGGCTAGCATGACAACAATAGAATATGGACCCATTTCCTAAAACAGAGAATCCAATATGGGTAATACTTATACATTGTATAGTTCAACCGCAAAAAGCGTCGTATCGCGAAAGGCAATACGACGCTCTTCTATTTCATCTCATCCCTGTCTCTGAATCCGGTACGCCAAGCTGTCGAAATCCCCGCGCAGCGGCAGCTCGATCCCGATGTTCATGAGCGCCCTGCCGCTCCATGTACCGGCCACCCCCTCAATGGCATACGACTGATCGGCTTGCAGCCCGGTCAGCCGCAGTCTCGGGAGCGGCTCGCCCAGCTTCTGGCTGTGCAGGAACGCAAACAGCACGTTGTCGCTGCCGTCTTCGCTGCCGTACTGCACGGCCGTTACGCCTTTATGCCGAAGCGAGTCCAGGCGATGCTGGCTGCCGAACTGAACCAGATGGCGAATGGATTTATACTGCGCCACATATTCGGCCGATTCCGCAATCCGCTCATCGCTCCACTCATTCAGGTTGGAGCCGATGCCGAGCGTTCCCATCATGGCGCTGTGGAAGCGGTATTTCAGGGATACCTGTCTGCGATTCATCCCTGTCGGCGACTCCGTCACCCAGCAGGTCATCATCCGCGGAGCATATGCGTACGAGAAGCCCTCCTGAATGCTGAGGCGGTCAAAGGCATCGGTGTTATCGCTCGGCCAGGATTGGTCGGCATACCGGAAGATGCCAAGGTCGATGCGCGCTCCGCCGCCGGCGCAGGTTTCAAACGCCACATGCGGAAATTTGCGCCGCAGCTCCGCCCAAATCTCGTACAGGCTCTGAACATGGCGAATCCAGATCTCCTTCTGGCAGTGAAGCGGATGGTCCTTCATGCCGGGTTCGGTCACGGTTCGATTCATGTCCCATTTAATGAACTTGATGTCATGCTTCTCCAGCAGGTCCGTCATAAACTGCAAAATGTAAGCCTTAACCTCCGGCTTCGAAATGTTCAGCAGCAGCTGATTGCGAAGCTCCGAGCGCTCCCGCGTCTCGAAATGGTACACCCAATCCGGGTGCTCCCGGTACAGGTCGCTGTCCGGATTGACGGCCTCCGGCTCCACCCAGATGCCGAAATCCATGCCGAGCTCATGCACCTTGTCAATCAGCTCGCCGAGACCGTTCGGGAACTTCTTCCGGTTCACGAACCAATCGCCAAGCCCGGCGCGATCATGGTTGCGCCCGCCGAACCACCCGTCGTCCACGACGAACAATTCCACGCCCAAACGCGCTGCTCTTTCGGCCAAAGCCATTTGATCCTTGGCATTGACATCGAAGTACGTTGCTTCCCAGGAGTTATACAAGACCGGTCTCGTTTCGCGGCCCGGCAGGACATCCGAATACTGATAGCGGTGCAGCCGCCGGCTCATCCCGCCAAAGCCGCCGCTGCTGTATCCCCCGACGAAGCCGGGCGTATCGAAGGCTTCTCCCGCTCCCAGCACCCACTCGCTGTCGAAATCATTGATGCCTCCGGTCACCCGAACATGATCGAACACCGTCCGCTCGGCCGTAATCTTCCAGTTCCCGCTCCAGGCCAGCGCCCCGAACCAGACCTGCCCCGCCGACTCCGTGGCATGTCCGTCATCCATCGCAAACCACGGGTTGGCATGGCTGTCCGTAAAGCCCCTGCGGGATTCCAGCACCTTCTTTCCTTCGGTGAGGAAGGTGCTGCGCAGCTGAAATTCGCCGGACCATTTTCCCGTCACGTGCGTGAGGCGGTAATCCGCCAGATAGGGGATGACCCATGCCGCGGATTGCGCGTTCTCCAGCACGATATCCGCCTCGCCGCGGTTGACGATCCGGGCCGAACGTTCGATCAGGTCGCACTCGGGAATCGCCCGGTAGGACAGCTCCACTTCAAGCGGGTACGCTTCGTCCTTCATAACGATGATCAGCGTCTCCCTGCCTTCCGTCTGCAGCGTGCGGTGCCCGGCATAACGAACCGCCAAATCGCGGACGCCATCCGGCATGCGGACCTTCAGGCTGGGCTCGCTGTATTTGACTCCGCCCCAGAAGCTGTATTCCTCCACCTCCGAATGGACTTCCGCGTCAAACGAGCTGTGCGATCTCGGCCGCAGCAGCGGCGCCGCGTCTTCGATCGCGATGGACTCTCCCCAGTATAGATGCTGCAGGTTGCCGCTGTCGTTGATGCCGAACAGATAGGAGCTGTTATCGGTTTGTATCGCAAACACGCGAAACTGTTCTTGGTATTGAATGGTCACAGAATATCATCCTTCCGATTCGTGTTGATATGGTTTTTGCCTGTTCAAGAAAAAAAGGGGAGCCAAAAGACGAAGCATCTTTTGACTCCCTTTAGCCAGATTATTTGCCCCACAGCTCTTGACGTTTGTTGAAGTTGTCCGTATAAATCTTTTCCAGCTTGGCCAGGCCGGCCGCCTCGATCTCGGCCATCATCTGGTTATAGGATTCCACCACTTGGTCCTCGGACGGCGACAGGGCCATCTTCAGGAAATATTTATTGATGGTGTCGTTCACCTTCGTTTCCATAATGGCTTCCGGCGTTCCGCCAGCCGGACCCAGGTTATCGTACGGCGCCGTATCAAACGACGTATCGGCCAGGTTCTTGATCGCCAGATCCGTGACCGGATCGGTCTGGTAACGGCCCATCAGGTCATACGGGGTTCCGTCCTCGCCGGGACCATTCTTGATCATCCAGGTCCACTTGCGAATGCCCGTCGTACGGGAAGCTTCGTCCCAATTCTTCTTGAAAGCGTCCAGCACTTCTTGTCTTGGCACATGCTTGCCGTCCTTCATGTCCCAATGCTCACCCTCTACTCCCCACATCAGCAGATACTGGCCTTCCTCGCTGGCCAGGAAATCCAGCAGCTTCATCGTCCGGACCGGATCCTTGTTGGAGCGGCTGATGGCGACGCCGTCCCAGCCCAGGGAGCTCTTCGGACCGTAAGTGGCCTCTTCCGGCTTCACGCCCGGAGCCAGCACTTTATATTGGTAGAACTGACGCTCTTCCTCCGTGGCCTTATCGGCTGCTTCGGTTTTGAGCAGCGCATTCGCATTGCCTACATTCCAGAGCGCTTCCGCCGTGGCAAACACGTTGCCGTTGCCGAGCTTCTGCTCGAACTGCTTGGTCTTCATCGTTGCCCATTCTTTATCGAGCAGGCCTTTGCGGTAAAGGGAATTCAGAAATTTGACCATTTCGAGATAGCGCGGATCGCGGACGTCCTTCTTCAGCTCTCCGTTCGTTTCATAATACGGCATCATGCCGTACATGCCCTTGAAGCTGCCGGTCACCGCTCCGACATTCTCGCCGTTGAGCGTCATCGGAATGCTTTCTTTTCCGTCGATGGTTGGATATTTCTCCTTGAACTTAACCAGCAGCTCTTCGAATTCCTCCGCGGTAAACGGCTCGCCGTTGTTCACCTTATCGCCGACGCCCAGCTCCTTCATGATGTCCATGCGCATCATGAAGCCGAATACCGGGTACTGCTCCAAGCCGTACCAGTTGGAGAAATAATAATTGTTGCCGTCCTCGCTTCGCGTTTTGGCGAGCGTGTCGCCGTACATTTTTTGGATATTCGGTCCGTGCTCTTCAATCAGGTCATTCAGCGGGATCACCGCGCCCGAGGTAATATACTTGTTCATGATATCGCTTCCACGACTCATCAAAATAACGTCCGGAAGATCGCCGCTGGCCAACATCAGATTCAGCTTCTCGACCGGATTGCCCGTAGGCTGCTGGATCTCGACGGTCACGCCTGTTTTTTCCGTAATCACTTTAGCGACCGGATTGGTAAAGGCATCCCCCGTGTTTTGGTCAAACCAGGTTAACGTGATCGGCGCGCTGCTGTCCGCATTCGTACCGCTGTCTCCGCCCGATGCCGTCTTCTGGTTGCCGCCGCAAGCCGAAAGCGTTGTCATAACGAGCGCTGCTGCCAGCATCAATTTTAATTTCTTCATTCCCTGAACCCCTTTCTAAGGTCGTCATATTCATGTGCTCGAATATATCTATCATTGTAAAAATCGGGAGTTCATTGATCTATAACGCAATCTTACAATCCATGATGCAAAATGTCTTTCATTCAGGGTAACGCCTGCTGCGGGTCCCGTTCGTTTGCAGGATGCCTATCGGAGATTACAGGTATCCGAATGGTCACCGCGGTTCCGATGCCGAGCCGGCTGAAGATGCTGACGCCATATTCCTCTCCGTAGGTCAGTTTGATCCGGTCATTCACGTTTTTCACGCCATATCCAGACAGATTATCCGATTTGCTCAGCGCGCGATCGAGCTGTTCGGGGGTCATTCCGATGCCGTCGTCGATGACCTGGAGCAAGATGTCGTCTCCCTCCTGTCTGAGCTTCACGTTAATGTTGATTCCCGATTCGTCCCCAATGGCATGATTGATGCAGTTCTCGATGAACGGCTGCAGAATCAGCTTGATCGTTGTGTTCCCGAACAGCTGCTCATCCAGGTCGTAATGCATATGAAGCTTGTCCCGGAACCGGATCTTCTGGATCGCGACATAATTCTTCACCAGATTGATTTCCTGCTCCAGCAGAATGATGCGCTTTCCTTTATTCAGCGAAACTCGGTAATACTTGGCCAAATAATTGACCATCTGGTACACCTGCATAGCCCCTTCTTTGATCGCCAGGGAAGAGATCGAGGACAAGGTGTTGTATAGAAAATGGGGGTTGATCTGGGCCTGGAGCGTATTCAGCTCCGACTCCTTCCTTGCGATTTCCTTCACGTATACGTCATGGATCAGGGACTGTATCGTCGAGGCCATCTTATTGAACGCAAAGGACACCTGGCCGATCTCGTCATGCCCCATCGGCTTAATCGACAGCCGAAAATCCCCGCGCTCCACCTTCCGGATCTGCTGGAGCAGCACCTCGATGCGCTTGGTCATGACCTTCGTCGTAAAATAAAGCAGCAGGATGGCAATGCCAATCGCCAGCACGGAGAACCAGATGACGTTCCTGGTCGCCTGATTCGCATTGGCCAGCAGCTCGTCGTAGGGCACGGTGATGACCGTGGACCAGCCGTTGCTGAGCTTTTTATACGTGAAAAAGCGCTCCTGGCCGTTAATCTTCATATCGAATGAGCCCGCATCTTGGGTCATCCGCTCCTGAATCGGAAACACGTCGAACAGTTGGTTCGATTGGAGGTTCTGATCCCCCGTGCTGATCACGCCGCCAAACTCGTCGATAATATAGACGCTTTTGTTGTCGTTCTCCATTTTGATCAGGGAGTAGAATTCGTTCGCGTTAATGTCCATGGTCAATATCCCGTACGGATGCTGCAGGCTGAAATAACTTAACGAACGGGCAATGGTGATATGTGCATCATCGGCCTTGAAATTCCCGGAATGGAAGTACACCGTATTGCCGGCGGCATCCAGCACCTGCTCCTCCATCGCCCCGGGCAGCTCTTCCGTATATTTGACGTATTGGCCGTCGGAATAGAGGGTATGGTTCCCCGTATAAATCGTGATGCCCAGAATGTTGGCATTCAGGGTCATCAGGGACGGCAGCGTCCGGTTGATATATTGGAAGGCGTCCAGATAATAGTACGCCTGCTCATAATCGGTAGACAGATAATTGCGGAGCTGCGCATCCATGTAGAGGATGTTCGACAGCTGATTGTAATACTCCAGCCGCTTCTCCACGTTGGTGTTAATCTGTGCCAGCGATCCGCCCAAGGCCGTATAGGTATGCTCCGTAATCGTGCTGCGGGTCGAAGAATACGAATAATAGATCAGCAGCGAGAACGGAAGGATGATCACGATCAGAAAGATGAAAAAGAACTTGTGCCGGAGCCGCCAATTGGTGTATGCGCGTAAGTGCGCGAACGGGAAAGCCCCTGCCAGCCGGCTCCACGGGCCGGACGGGCTAGATGTTTTTGCGGTATTCATTCGGCGTAACTCCTTGGCTTTTTAAGAATAAGGAAATGAAGTAGGATGTGCTCTCATAACCGACCCTTTGGGCGATGTCCTGCACTTTGAGCGAATCGTCGGCCAGCAGCTCCTTGGCTTTGTTCAGCCGGATTCTCGTTAGGTAATCATGGATCGTCATGCCGGTTTTCTCCTTAAAGATGGAACGCAGGTAGTTGGGAGACAGATACACCTGATCGGACAAGCTGTTGATCGTGATGGCCTGGTGATAGGTCTGGTCGATCGTCGTGCGCACCTGATGCACCAGCCTTGCATTTTTGTCCATGAACCGGTGTTCCAGCGTCCGAATCGCATGCCCGGCAAAATCCATGATGATTGCTTCGATTTCGATAATGGTTCGGCACTGATAGATGGCATGGTAAAGTTCCGCCCGTTTGTGGCTCTCCGTGATCGGTTCGTGGATCCCCTCCAGCAGAGACTCCACCAGTCCGATGGCAAAGTCGCACACTTCGGTTTTTCGGATTCGCAGCATGACCAGCCGGTTGAAGTAATCCCGCAGCTTCTGCGCGGCCTGCTCGGACGCCAGCTGATGAATATCCTCGAAATAGACCGTTTCTTGGAAAGGAGGAATTTGCCGGCTCTCCAGCTGCCGCAGCACGTCCTTCGCATAGATGACTCTCCCGTTGCCGACGTAAAACATCTCCTCCAGCATCTGCCGCGTCTCCCGGTATATATCCTGGATGCGGGACAGCTCCTCCGGCTCCTCGTTCACGGCTGCAGTCATCGTAAAGCCCAGCGTATTCTGCATCTGCTTCAGCAGATCCTCCCACGTAAAGCGGCTCAGATGGCTGGCGGCATCCATGAAGATGCCCAGTTCGCCTTCCCGGCAGACGACCAGATCCGCCTCGAGTTTCTTGTCCGCAAGCCACTCCTCCATAAACGTCTGCAGGCGCGCCATGCCATCCTCGAGGGACGGTCCCGGCTGTGCAGCGTGCGGAGCATCGATGCCGAGCAGCGTAAGGGTATACGTTCTCGGCTCCGTATGGCGGGACAGCTTATGGTAGCTGGCAGCGAGGTTTCGGAGTCGCTCCTCGTTCTGCTCGAATATCATCTCTCGTACAATATTGGATTTGGTCACGCGAATGGAGCGGTTCTTCATCCGCACTTCCTCGCAGCGCCGCTTGACTTTATCGATAACGCTTACAATTTCGCTCAGATCCAGCGGCTTCAATAAATAGCCGACGGCTCCCACGTTTAAGGCCGACTTCACATAATTGAATTCATCGTGTCCGGTCAGGAAGACGAACTGAATCCAGTCGAATAACTCACTCACCCGTTTCGCCATATCAAGCCCGTTCATGACGGGCATCTGGACGTCCGTCAGTACGATATCGGGCTGAATCACCTCGATCTTCTCCAGGGCATCCCTGCCGTTCAGGGCTGTTCCGGCTACATATATCCCCATCTCTTCCCAACGAATATAATCTCGGATCATCTCAAGCTCCAGCTCTTCGTCATCTACGAGAAAAATGCTATACATGCTCATACCCCCTGTGTCGGCTTTATCCCTTAATATTATAGCGATTTCGTTATTTTAACTATGGGAATTCGCGATGTAAGTCATTTTCAAGCATCTTTCGTTACATTGTCATATCGACACTCATTTTTTCCGAGTCTTATAATTTGAGTTAACTTGAGATGCGAGGTGCCCCATATGAAACCTGCTACAACCTTACAGACGCGGAGTGACTTGAACTTGAGTCCTCATCGAAAAAGCCGCTGGGCCATGCTGAAGCAGCAGAAGTATCTATTCCTGATGATGCTGCCCGGATTGATCTGGGCCATTGTGTTTGCGTATACGCCCATGGTTGGCCTATACATGTCCTTCGTCAATTACCAGCCGACGCTCGGCGGCTTCTGGTCGACCCTGTTCACGAGCGAGTTCGTCGGCCTGGAATGGTTCCGTTACTTCTTCAACAACGGCGACTTCTGGATCGTCATGCGAAATACGCTGGCTTCCACGCTGATCACGCTGCTCTTCTCCTTCCCGATGCCGATCCTGATCGCCATCGCGATTAATGAGATCAAGAACGTGAAGTTCAAAAAGACGGTGCAAACCGCCTCCTATCTTCCCTATTTCATATCCTGGGTGATCGCGGCCAACATCATCGTGACCCTGCTCTCCTCGGACGGCGCGATTAACGGCATATTGAAATTCCTACACATCACCGATGAAAGCGTTTTATTCCTGCAGAACGGCAAGTATTTCTGGTGGATCGTTGCGCTTGGCAATACGTGGAAGGATATGGGCTACAGCTCGATCATGTATTTGGCGGCCATCTCGTCCATCAACCAGGAGCTCTATGAAGCGGCCAAGGTCGACGGCGCCAACCGTTTTAAGCAGATCCGGTACATCACCCTGCCCCACCTGAAGCCAACGATTGTCATTTTGCTGATTCTGGCGCTTGGCGGCATCCTGAACGCGGGCTTCGACCAGCACTTCCTGCTCGGCAATGACCTGACGCGGGATTACTCCGACGTCCTGTCCACCTATTCGTTCCGCTATGGTATCCAAAACGGCATGTTCTCCTATGCGGCAGCCGTCGGCATGTTCAGCTCCGTGGTCGCGTTCATCATCGTGGTTATCGTCAACTATACGGCGAAGAAGCTGAACGGGCAGTCCCTATTCTAATCCATAAGGAGGTTCATCCATGTTAAGCAAAAAAACCGTGCCCGAGCGTATCTTCGATGCCTCTTTATACCTGTTCCTGACCGGCATCTTTCTCGTGACCTTCTATCCGTTCTGGAACATTCTGGTCATCTCCTTGAACGATGCAACCGATACGATGCGGGGCAACCTGTACTTCTGGCCGCGCGTGCCAACCATCGAGAGCTACTTGACCATCTTCCGGAATCCGGAGATCTGGAGCGCCATCAAGATCACCGTGCTGCGGACCGTCGTCGGGACGGCAGTATCCATCTTCTTCATCACGCTGCTCGCCTATCCGCTCAGCAAGCGCAATCTGCTCGGGTGGAAATACTTCTCCTTCTTCTTTGTGTTCACGATGTATTTCGGCGGCGGGCTCATCCCAACGTATATGATCATCAAATCCCTGGGGCTAATCGACTCCTTCTGGGTCTACATCTTCCCTGGCTTAATCGGCGTGTTCCTGATGATTCTGGTGCGCACCTTCATGGAGCAGATCCCCGGCGAGATCGAGGAATCCTCCAAAATCGACGGCGCCAACGACCTGCAGACGTTCTTCCGCATCATCATGCCGCTGTGCGTGCCGGTGCTCGCCACGATCGGCCTGTTCCTGGCCATCGGTCACTGGAACTCCTGGTATGACTCCTATGTGTATACCTACAAGCCGGAGCTCAAGACCCTGCAGGCGGTTCTGGTCAAAATCCTCAACCAGTTCCAGACCGCCGGCATGATGTCCGATGCCCAGCAGCTGGCGCAGGGCTCCAAGCGGATCCCGGTCTCCAGCGAGAGCATCCGGATGGCGGTGACCATGGTTGCCACGCTGCCGATCATTATGGTGTATCCTTTTGTGCAAAGGTATTTTGTGAAGGGGATTATGATGGGGGCTATAAAGAGTTAGAGATTTGTGGGGAAATGTAAAGCCCTCACCGCCTCTGCGGTAAGGGCTGTTTTGCTTAGGCGTCCGGAGGAACTGTTACTTATTCTCGTTGTTACAAGTGAGTATATAAAAAACATTATATAAAATGAGCATTTTGCATAATTCCGAATTTGGATAAATCATAGGAAGAACAGACATTGTCTCGTCTCTAAATCACGCGTTTTCTGAAAAAGGACAGACCTCCAGAATTTTTGAAGTTTGAACTTTTTAAGCGGCGGCTTGCTTTCTTCTCGAAGCAGTTGAGAGCGCAGATACGAGTAGGACGATGGCGTTCAAATACTGCTGCGTAGTGACTTTTTGAACGCCCCAGACATGCAGGCTATCCGCGGACAAATACGTTTTCATTCGAGAATTGCACCGTTCCACGCTGGTTCGTTCATTGTAAAGCTCTTTCCAGCGCTTGGTATCGCGATGCGGATTACTATATCGCCTTAGATCGTCCTTCGTATCGACTTTGACGACCATGCCATAGTTGGACGCTGAGCAAGTGGCCATGCCTAACGGGCAATCTACTTTGCCTGTGGCATGCGGACAACGAAACTTCAAGTAATCGCCGTCGGCGCCCCAGTAAGTCATCGCGAACCCCATCGTACAGCAGGGTGTTCCGTTTGTCGTCATGCCAGCGGGCGGTTCTTTTTCTCCCCGAGGATTGAGAGGAATAATGGCTTGAGCGTTCACCTTTCGAGCCGCTTCGTACACTTTCATTTGGTCATAGCCCGCATCAAGCATGAAGAATCTCGTGCGTTTATCGACAGCAACCTTCTCAATCAGGCTCGGCGCCATTTCTCCATCATTCACATGCGCTGGCGTGACTTCGAGCGCAAGTGGAAGTTCGCTTTTCGTATCCACCGCCAAGTGGAGCTTATAGCCGAACCAAGTCACTTTATTACCGAAGGAGTCGAACTTCGCTCCCCAGTTCGCATTGCCCGTTTGCTCGCTTTTTCGCTTAGGCTGCTTCTTTTCGTAAGCGTGAATCGAGGCACTGTCGATCGCAACATGATTTCCGTCGATGATGCCGTCTTGCTTGCAGCGATTGACCAAGTCTTCGAACAACTGTTTGGCCAGCTCTTTCTTCGTCAGCTCGGCAAAGACTCTGCTTAATGTAGCGATGGATGGAGCCTCGCGGTCGAGTGGAAGTCCGCATTGATAGCGAAACCTAAGATCGGTACTCAGTCGATGATGTAAACCAGTAAATGTCTGGATACGTTCTAGAGGAGCAGCAAGAAGGGCGCGCAAAATGCCTTCTCTGCAATGCCCGTCGGCTCCTCGGGGTGAACGACTTCTCAGTTCTTTCGCGTAAGGACGGAGGTCCAGCACACTGAAAAAGATCGGCAAACGATCTTTTGACTCGATTTTTAGCAGTTCCTCAAAGGAAAACAGACTTTCTTGGAGAATATACAAGAGACTTTACCCCTTCTTGAGTTTTCTGGATTGGTCTCTTGAAAACTTCTGCAAGTTGGGGTAAAGTCCCTTTTTTATGCCTGAAAATCCTTGCGTAGCAAGGGCTTAGATTACTGCAAAATACTCAAAATAAATGCGCAAAAATTCTTATAAGAAGAGTACTATTCAATAATTTCGAAACTTCAAGTAAACTTGTTTATGATGATCAACATATTATTATGTTAATATGCATTCATTCCAACAATAAAACTTGTATAATCTAGTGATTGTTCTTGGATAGTACGAAAATTATTGAAATTTTAACAAGATCAGAAAATGTGAAAAGGCAACTCATAAATGGTTGCCTTTTCACAATTCAATCAATTATTTCGATCCTCCCTTTAAACCTAGTTGCTAATTTCTCAGCCATCAATGGAGGAACCGCATTGCCAATTTGGATATAATTTGAAGTCCTTGGCCCTTCAAAGAAATAATTATCTGGAAACGACTGAATTCTAGCGGCTTCTCTAACAGTAATAGAACGATTTTGTAATATATCTGGATGAATCTAATGGTGTCCATCTCTAGAAATATGTGCAACAACCGTATGCGAATAATGCTCATTTCCTGCAAATCATCAAGTTTTAGCGTCTAGATTTATTTAAGATTAAAGCGTCATACTGAAGAAATGAATATCTGACAAAAGGAGCCTTAAGCATCATTGGTATATTGTACCATGAAAAATAGGATTCGGTACTTTTTGCAGAACTCCAAACACGCTAATTTTTCCAATTATCTCGTAGTTGAATAAATTGCTCTCCAATATTTTAACTTCATCACGAACTATTAAACCCTTGAAGATTTAAAATAAGCCCTATTACCAAATAAAAGGTAACAGGGCTTATTTTAAATCATTCAGTTATTTTTAAATCATCAATTGATCTTACTTGTTGAAGTTCTTCAGAAGATTCAAAAGGTGGAATCAGTTTATTGTCCTTTATTAAGAACTTACCTTCATATACACCTTTTATAACATACGCATTTTCTGCTATGGGCCCATCATACTTTTCTAAGTAGACAATTGCTTCCTCATTTTCAGAAAATACATTATTACCCTCTACAGAGTAATATAATCCATCATTTCCAACCCCACCTGTTTCAAGAATTTTAATTTTTGAATCACTCGGTAAATCACCTTTGAACGTGTTTAGTATTAAAGCATCTGATTGTGTGAACACCACATTCTCGTATTCAAAACTATTTACTGAATTCACTTTGATACTAGCTATTAACGATGCACTTTCTTTTAAGCTTTCAGGAGAATCAAAACTTTCGGTAAGGTCAAAATGCATAATCACCTTGTCGTTACTATTTGAGGCACTTGTATTTAAAAATGTCAGGCTCAGTCCTACAATAATAACAATGGATGACACTAACGTTACAATAAATGCTTTTTTCCTTATTAAATTATTCATGAAAATCATCCTTTCGAAAATTAATAAAGTGAGTTGACACCTGCTCTATCATCGCTACCTGGAGCAGTGGCCACTCTTCCTCCACCCCACGTACACATAACTTGGTAAATATCTGAGACATGATCTAACCCAAGAGCATGTCCAATTTCGTGTGCAGAAACTCCTTGCCTTTGAGAGTTAGTCATATCATCCATGGTACTACTATTAAAATCAATTATAGATTGAGTGTAGATACCAGATGTGTGAACAGGTTTGTTAGCGCAACGAGCATTCCATCCTATGTTCTTACCATAGCTAGCATTATAAAAAATAATAGTGTTTTTTTCCCCTGGAGTACGTGTAACAAAACTAACATCTACTCCTGCGTTATTCCATGCACTAATCCCAGTGGCAGTGGCCAAACTATAGGTAGAAGAAGTTCCTTGGTATGTATAACCTATTGTATTGACACCATATTTCCCTCCTAATGGATTCCATGCCTGTGTGGGGGAAGGAGCAACAAATAATACCGACAAAAAAAAGAGTGAAGATAATAAAACTAAACTTTTTCTGATCATTAATACTACCTCCAAAATATATTTGTGTAATCAACTTACATAATATAGCAAATAATATGGTAAGTAAATTCTTTTTTGTATATTATTTCAAATTTAAATATATTCATATATTAGGGATACATTATGATCCGTATTCTCCGATGTTTTTACCTTTTAAATATTTATTATTAATTTGAACTGCAATTGCTTCATCGGTAGAAATATTCTTGATTTTATAAAGCTTTGTTCCTGTGACATATATATTAGAGAAGGTGTTAGAAGAAAAGATATTTGCTTCATTATCAGAATATTCTTCTACTTCCCCTATTTGTTCTTCTATATCTTCAATGATCATTTTGTCGTCGAATGTATACATATTACCTTCCCACACAACAAAATTATATGTCCAGTCGCTGCTCCCAGTTTTATTAGAGTTTGAACTACAACCTGTTGCTAAGATGATTAGAGCAATAACTAACATGATTAATTTTGGATACTTCATTGTATCCCTCCTAACTAGTTTTAGAATATATTATGCAATAAAAATGAAATTAATGTAATAAAATTCATTTTTATTACATATATGTTACCTCTATACCAAACATAAACCAATTACCTCTGTTGGATCTGCAAAATAAACACCCACATAATACCTTCAAAACATCAATTCTCAACAGATTGATGACTCTGCTAATAGTTCGAAAGTTAGCGGAGAAGAATGGTACGCATTTAAAAGAATAATCTGAATAGTGTATGTTGGAGGTAATACCAAATATTCGGATGTTCACCGCTAGGCAACACGTACGCAAAACTCTAACCATGTGCTATTGCTGAGAATCTTGTTGTTATAAAACCACCTCCAAGTTAACCATAAAATCAGTCATCAAATTTCTTGGATCCTATTCCTAATTCAGAATAAATGAATTACTAAAATTATGCTTTCTTAATTGAGCATTTTGCATAATTCCGAATTTGGATAAATCATAGGAAGAACAGACATTGTCTCGTCTCTAAATCACGCGTTTTCTGAAAAAGGACAGACCTCCAGAATTTTTGAAGTTTGAACTTTTTAAGCGGCGGCTTGCTTTCTTCTCGAAGCAGTTGAGAGCGCAGATACGAGTAGGACGATGGCGTTCAAATACTGCTGCGTAGTGACTTTTTGAACGCCCCAGACATGCAGGCTATCCGCGGACAAATACGTTTTCATTCGAGAATTGCACCGTTCCACGCTGGTTCGTTCATTGTAAAGCTCTTTCCAGCGCTTGGTATCGCGATGCGGATTACTATATCGCCTTAGATCGTCCTTCGTATCGACTTTGACGACCATGCCATAGTTGGACGCTGAGCAAGTGGCCATGCCTAACGGGCAATCTACTTTGCCTGTGGCATGCGGACAACGAAACTTCAAGTAATCGCCGTCGGCGCCCCAGTAAGTCATCGCGAACCCCATCGTACAGCAGGGTGTTCCGTTTGTCGTCATGCCAGCGGGCGGTTCTTTTTCTCCCCGAGGATTGAGAGGAATAATGGCTTGAGCGTTCACCTTTCGAGCCGCTTCGTACACTTTCATTTGGTCATAGCCCGCATCAAGCATGAAGAATCTCGTGCGTTTATCGACAGCAACCTTCTCAATCAGGCTCGGCGCCATTTCTCCATCATTCACATGCGCTGGCGTGACTTCGAGCGCAAGTGGAAGTTCGCTTTTCGTATCCACCGCCAAGTGGAGCTTATAGCCGAACCAAGTCACTTTATTACCGAAGGAGTCGAACTTCGCTCCCCAGTTCGCATTGCCCGTTTGCTCGCTTTTTCGCTTAGGCTGCTTCTTTTCGTAAGCGTGAATCGAGGCACTGTCGATCGCAACATGATTTCCGTCGATGATGCCGTCTTGCTTGCAGCGATTGACCAAGTCTTCGAACAACTGTTTGGCCAGCTCTTTCTTCGTCAGCTCGGCAAAGACTCTGCTTAATGTAGCGATGGATGGAGCCTCGCGGTCGAGTGGAAGTCCGCATTGATAGCGAAACCTAAGATCGGTACTCAGTCGATGATGTAAACCAGTAAATGTCTGGATACGTTCTAGAGGAGCAGCAAGAAGGGCGCGCAAAATGCCTTCTCTGCAATGCCCGTCGGCTCCTCGGGGTGAACGACTTCTCAGTTCTTTCGCGTAAGGACGGAGGTCCAGCACACTGAAAAAGATCGGCAAACGATCTTTTGACTCGATTTTTAGCAGTTCCTCAAAGGAAAACAGACTTTCTTGGAGAATATACAAGAGACTTTACCCCTTCTTGAGTTTTCTGGATTGGTCTCTTGAAAACTTCTGCAAGTTGGGGTAAAGTCCCTTTTTTATGCCTGAAAATCCTTGCGTAGCAAGGGCTTAGATTACTGCAAAATACTCAATTATTAAAACGCTTTTTTTTGGTAAAAAGTCACGGTTTTTACAGTTAATTTATTCCGCATAGGGATGCGGATTGGGGAGATCGAGTCCTTTAAATTCTGATTCAGTGTGCTGAATTACCTGTTAAACCGAGGAGTTCAGGACATCTACATTATCTATGTGGACAATCTAATGGGGTTCTCTCAAGCGGTTTACGGCCTAGCCTACGACAGAAATCCAGAAGTGTATCAGTGTATCATTCATAAATTTCGGAACTCGACATAACGAAGAGAAAGAGCATTTCCCCAACGGACGAAGTCCTGCTTAAAATGCTCTATCAGGCTACGATGGATGTGACACGAAAATGGACCGGCCGCGTTTAGCCAAATGCTACTGCAATTTTCGGTCATCTGACCTTCCCCGATTAGATTTACAATTGGGCAAAGGAAAACATACGACAACGCATTTAAGGAACAGGTAGTCCTTGGCTGAAGAAACATGGTTGATTGCAAAGATGTGTTAGGCTCTTCTGGATCAAGAGGGGCTACTATGCTTGTCAAGTGAACAGAGAGAAATAGAGTATTGAAAATCCTTGAAACGATTCGCACTTTCTTAATCATAACCGTAAGATCTATGGATCACCGCAAATAACAAGAATCTATCGATCGACCAGAAAGGGAGTTGGGCCCGAGTAGCTCGTCTCATGGAAGGCAAATGATATACGGGTCTAAAGTAGTCAAGAAATCTAAAGCGGCAACGAACTCCACTCACAATCTGCATGTCGTAGATAACGTACTTATCAAAACTTTGAAAACCAGTAAACCAAGTGAGGAATGGCTCACAGATATTACGTATATCCCTACCGATGAAAACTGGCTATACCTTGCGAGTGTGATGAATCTGCATGGTCGTTGAGATTCACACAAACTGATTAATAGATTCAATATAATACATAGAATACAAATCATTTATCATCTCTTGAAATACCAATTACAACTCGTCTATCGCTACTTTCATATCAATTGATTTCTATTTAATTCATAATTTTACTCACATTCCTCCCACATTGCACATCCCCTATTCTCAAGACCTACCTCCATCTCCTCCCCCCCATAAAACACCCGCACACTCCCACTCTCATTCCCCTTCACCCTTGCCTCAATCAGCTTCCCATTCTCCCAGCTCATATCCACCTCGATATTCCCTTTCGCCTTCAGCCCTTTCACGCTGCCTGTCGGCCACATGGCCGGCAGTGCAGGCAGAAGATGAATCTCGCCTTCGTGGCTCTGCAGCAGCATTTCCGCAATGGCGGCGGTGCCGCCGAAGTTGCCGTCGATGACAAAGATGTTGGCCTCGGCTCCGGCTACGCCGGGTTTGGAGTAGGTGAGCATGTTGTCGAAGCACAGCTCCCCGATGAGGTGAGCAATATGCTGGACGGCTTGGTCTCCGTCATGCAATCGGGCGTAGAAGAGTCCGAACAGCGCCGCGGTAAATTCGATATCTTCCAGGTCCGCCCGGCTGTTCCGGTTCTCCAGTGTCACTCGGGCTGCCGCAGCTAATTCCGGCGTACGATGCGGCGTGATTTGGCTGCCGGGATACAGGGCAAACAGATGCGACAGATGACGATGCTCCGGCTGCGCCTCCTCATAGTCTTCCAGCCATTCCTGCAGCTGCCCTTTCTTGCCGATCATCAGCTGAGGCAGTTGATCCAGCGCCGTCTGCCACTGCTGCCGAAGCGCCTCATCCACGCCCAGCGTCTGTGCCGCCTTCACGCAGAACTTCAGCAGATCCCGGACCAGGACCTGATCCATGGTTGCGCCCATGGACAGCTGCTGATGCCCATCCTCCGGATGGCCGGTATAAAAGCTATTCTCCGGCGAATTCGACGGACCTGTAACCAGCCAGCCATATTTCGGATGTACCGTCATATAATCCATGAAAAAGGCTGCGGCCTCCTTCAGGACGGGATAAGCCAGCTCCTCCAGAAAAGCCTGATCGCGGTTGTACGCGTAGTGCTCCATCATATGCGTCGCGATCCATAATCCGCCCGTCACGTTCAGCCCCCAGGAAGTCCCCCACCCCGGTGACGCAAATCCCCAAGCATTGGAGAATACATGGGCCACCCAGCCCTCGGCATCGTAATAATGGCGCGCCGCCGAGCGACCGGCCACCGATAGCTGCTGGATATACCGCATGAGCGGCTCATGGCTCTCGCTCAGGTTCGCGGCCTCCGTCGGAAAATAGTTCATCTGGGTGTTCACATCCAGGTGATAGTCACAGCTCCAGGCCATTTTGTTGGCTTCGCCGTCATTCCATATGCCTTGCAAATGCATGGGCAGGATGGAGTCTTGTCGTGACCCGCTAATGGTCAAGTACCGGCCGTATTGATAAAACAACGCAAACAACGCCGGATCATCCCCTTGCCCTGCTTAAACCTGCCGATCCGCTCGTCCGTAGGCAGACTGGCATGCTCGGAGCTTCCCAGCTCCAATCGTACACGGGCATACAGCGGCTGATAATCCGCCAGATGCTTGGCTCTCAGCGCGTCATATCCCAGCAGCACAGCCTGCTCCAGCTGCAACGCGCTTTTCTCACGCCAGCTCTCACCTTCTTGACGGTAATCCGTATTCACCGCAAAATAAATCGCCGCCTCATCCGCCCCGGATACGCTTATGGTGTCATCCGTGCAGCTCAACTGCCCGCCTTCCGCTACGACGCGCAGCTGGCCTTGGCAGGACACCCCGCACTCCCCATTGCTATGTATGCCTTCCAACGCCTGTCCCTGGAATTCGATCGTATCCTTACTAGTAGCGACAGCATGAAAAGGACCATTTTCCCCTCGAATCGAAATGCGGAATGACACGCCTAACGAGCCATGGCTGCTGCGATTCCGCGAAACGATGACCTGATCGGCATGGGAAGCAAATACCTCTCGCGTCATCTCGGCTCCATCGATCTCGCAAAAAGAACGTGCCACCGCCTCCTCCAGATCTAGTTCCCGATGGAACAGCGGCTCAGCTGCTGCATCTTGTCTCCCGCCTTCGGGTGACTTCATGTTGTGATCAAACTCCAGAACGACTTGGCATAGTCCCAGATTGGTGCCAAAATTCAATTTTTCCGGCTCCAGGAGCTTCTTAGCCAGTCGATCGCCTTCGCGAAAATCGCCCTGGAAGAAGTGCTTCCGCATCTGCTCCAAATCCGCTTTGCTGTTGCTTCGCCCTTGAGCCGGCTCCGGCTGGCCGGACCAATAGGTGGTTTCGGTGATATTCCATATTTCTTTGTCAGGAGTGGATACCACCACGTTCCCCATTCGGCCATTGCCGATCGGCAGCCCTTGCGACCAGCCCTGGGCCGGTTTCGTATACCAAAGCTTCATATCTGTCATGTTGTTTTCTCCTCTTCATATGATTTTCCAATATCGCGACAAGCACTACCCTTACAGCAAAAGCAAGAAATCGCGATCCCCGGATGAAGCCGGGAACCGCGATGAACTTGCAGATGTACATGATGAATCGATGACTTCTTGTTATGGATTAGGGACGATTTTATAAAGCTTGGATTCGGCCGCTTTTAGCGTCACATCCAGCGAAGAGCCAGACGCCGTCTGAGATTGGCCGCTCCAAACATCCGTCACCGTATAGGACGCCACCCCTTCCGAAGCGATACCGGCACGAACGAGATCCACGGTGTGCTGTGCCGCATTTTGTGTATAGTTAAACACAGCTACGTAGTGGGTTCCCTGATCGTCCAGCACGAATACGTTTGCTGCCTGGGTGCCCGTGTTGCCTTCTACCGGCCGAAACGCCTTGCCCTTCATCGCCAGCCCGTTCACTTCCGGGTTGGTCAGCAGCGTTTCCATGTACTGCCGTGCCGTCGCATCCGTGACGTCATCCGAATTCAGGAAGACCGTACCGGAGATCGCGGCCGCATTGACGCGCGACTGCGCGCCTTCCATCGATCCGCCTTTGGTTAAGTGCATATAGTCCGGATCGGTATAATGGTAGATCGTTCCGTTCTGCCACCAGCCGTACGTGAGATTGTTCAGCTGGTATTCCGTGCTGCCGATGCTGCCGTCGATATCGCAGGAGATGCGGCGGCTGTGCGCATATTGGCTAGGGAACAGCGGCGCGATGGAAGCGCTGATGAACATGGAGCCGTCCAGCACTTCATTCACGTAAGCCATCCCTTGGTTATAGGCCTGGATGCCGGTTTGAACGTTGGCATCATAATGCTTGCCTTCCATTGCCCCATGGCTCAGAAAATCGATTTTGATATATTCAAAGCCCTTGCTCTTGAACTTATTCATGTAATAATCGATCCGCTGCTTCACGCCCGGATGCGTCGGATCCACGGCATAAGCGCCATCCAGCGTCGGCAGCACGTTGCCGTCCATATCGCGCAGCACGATATCGCCGTATTTATATTTGCCGTTCGTCCCTTCGACTTCCTGCTCCATATTGTTGCCCCAGTACACGAACGGCGAATAATAGATGCCGGCCTTCTGTCCATTGCTGTGAATGAGCTGAACCAGATCCGTCAGCTGCTGAACCGTCATGTTATCCCAATAGGAATCGAGATTGATGTAGATATGGCCTTCATTGTTGAAGGAATGGTTCTGAATATGGTCTTTAACATAATTCGAGACCGAAACCGCCTTGTCAAAGCTTAAATCGCTGGCATACGCTCCCCAGCTGTTCCAGCCGACCGGAACGCCTTCAGGAATATCCTCGCCAAAGGCTAACGGAGGCTGGATCGCTGCATTCACCTGGCCAAACGCCTCCAGCCCGGTCCGGTAGTCCTCGAAAAATCCGACCATGATTTTCGGCGAAGCAATCTGCTTGCCCGTTACCTTTCCATGCGGGATCGTGTCCCACGTAGAGGTGGATGACGTAAATCCGCCATATACGCGCAGTTTGTTCAATTTGTCATTCGAGCCGCTCCAATAGATGCCGGTCTTCCACGTGTCATGCGTCACCGATCCGATGACGAGGCCGTTCCGGCTCGTATTGTCATAGATGGCCGTCAGCTCCGAGCTGACATACAGCCCGTTGTTGAGGCCGGTATTCATCGACTTCGCTTGGTATCTGGACCAAGCATCATTGTCGAACGGAACGACGAGGACCCGGTTATCGTCATAGCTGCCGATGTCGATGCCGCCTCTCGCTTCCATCGCGATGGGTGCTATGTTCCCCGTAGAAATTGCGGAATGATGGGAAGCGACCGTTTCCGTAAGCAGATACGGCCCGTCTTCATAGACGTAATAGATTTGGCTGAGCGATGGCATTCCCCCATCCTCATTCACGACCGTCACTTTGATGCCCTTGCCGGTGGCATCCTGGAATGGGACCACTTGATTTTTATAGAATTTATGATGTTTATAATCTGTACTTGCAACCATCCGGTCGAGCTGGATCTCGCTGTATAACCCCTTGGCAACCGGTTTGCCGTTCCAATTGTATTGCGACAATCCGGTCGAGGTGTTGTACAGCAGCTCATACGTCGGATTGGATACCTTGAAGCCGTTGGCATATTCGGTTAAGGTGATGGAGCCATAGCTCGTGGCTTTCTTTTGCTTGCCTAAATCGCCAATGCTGCCATCCGGGCCTGATCCGTTTTCGCCGGCTGAATCAAAGGTCAGCTCAATTTTGTCAAAATCGGGCGAGTATCCGCCTGCGTCATCAAACAGAATCGTGTTGCTGCCCTGATTCAAGTAAATTTGAATCTGATAGGTGCCGATCGTGTTCCAATCCGCCGTTTTCGGAAAACTGAAATTCTCCTTCTCCGCTCCGTTCACGGAGATCGAAGCCGCGCGGGAATCCCCGGAGATGTAGAACATGTTCATATTGTAGATACCGGCCTTATCGACCTGAATCCCGTTGAACGTCAGCGTGGAGCCGCCGTATAGATTGCCGGCTTTTTGCCCGCCTGAACAGAAGCCGCAATCGACCGCTCCTGCATTGCCGGTAAACGTGTTCTGAGATGCCTCGGCCTCGTAGGAAAAGATGCCTCCGGCCGTTTGACTCGGCCGCTGCGGTTCTGCCGAAGCCAAGGAGCTGCCTAGCCCAGACACCGCTAACAGAATCGATAAGAAGAGCATGAATGGCTTTTGGAAGAATTTGAACGGATGAATACGCACTGAACCTCTCCTCCTTTTATTGATTTCGAATTAATTTCAGGATTTTCGATTCGGCTGGCGCCAGCTCGACCACAAGCGTGCCTTCCGATTGACCTGCCGTTCCTTCCCACACATCCAGAACCGTATAAGATGCGTGCGCCTCGAGGCCGCAGCGTCCCAAGGAAACCGTCTTCAGCACGGACTCGGCCCCGTCAAAGTTAAACACGGCAATATACGTAGTTCCCGCTTCGCTCGGATGGGTCAGCACAAACGTATCCGCAGCCTGTTTCCCGAGATTCCCCTCTACGGGCACAAAGGTTCTGCCCAGTCTCGCAATCTCGATGATCGCCTCATTTCCCAGCCAGTTCTTGGCGCGCCATGCCGCTTCCTCATGCCGGAAGTCATCGCCCAGCAGCAGCACCGTTCCCGAGATCACGGACGCGGTCAGACGGCTTCGCCCTTCATGGCGGGTCGTCGAATCCTGGTTGAAGCTTTTATAGATCACGGCATGGTCCGGATCGTTAAAACGGTACAGCGTATCGTTCATCCACCACCCGTGCGTCAGCGAGTTCAGCAAATATTCCGTATCCTTGATCGTTCCGAACACATCGCAGGAAATTCTGCGGCTGTGCGCATAGGAATAAGGGAACAGCGGGGCAATCGACAGGTTGATGAAAAACGGTCTGCCGATCCGCTCCGGGGAGAGTTTATCCGTCAGATACGACAATCCGTAATTGTATGCAGCGATCCCCGTCGTAATATCCGGGTCGTAATGCTTGCCTTCCAGAGCCCCGTGAGCCATGAAATCCAGCTTGATATACTCAAATCCCTCGTAGACGAATTTATCCATGAACCAATCGATTCGCGCCAGGTTCCCGGGATGCGTAGGATCAATCGCAAGTCCGCCGTCAACATCCGGCAAAATCTCGCCATCCTGGTCGCGAAGCAGGATATCGCCATAGGTGTACTTCCCATCGGTGCCCTCCACGGGGCTGCCGAACCCAGCCGGACTTCCCCAAAACGCAAACGGTGTCCAGTATGTACCGGGTTTGTGCCCGTTCTCGCGGACCCTTTTCAAGGCATCCTCCATCTCGGCAGGCGTCAGGCGATCCCAGAACGCATCGAAATTCATGTACAGGGTATCCTCGTTGTGAAAGCCCTGCGGCTGAACCTCCCGCTTCAGAAAATCGCTCGTCGCCACATAGAGATCGTAATCCAGCGTGCTCATGGCGGCCGACCAGCTGTTCCAGCCGATCGGGACGCCGCCGTCCCAGCTCAGAGCAGGCGCTACCTTCGCATTCGCTTCCCCATACGCTTCGAGTCCTGTCCGGTAATCGTCGTAATCCCCTACCATAACCAGCGGCGATGCAACGCGAGTTCCTCTTACGTAGCCATGCGGCTGGGAATCTCGGGTCATGATGTCGGCCGCGCCAGCGTACAGTTCCAGATCATCCAGCTTGCCAGCGGTTTCCCCTTTCACGCGAATGCCGGTCTTCCACACGTCATGACTGATCGATCCCAGGATCAATCCATTGCGGCTATCCGGCTGGAACAAGGCCGTCACTTCGTAGCTTTCCGTCTCCAGCGGGGCCGTCTCCGTCAGGTAGCGCACCCATTTGTCATTGTCATACGGCACGCGCAGCACATGCAGCGATTCTCCCGGAACCGTCTCGGTCCCGTTCGATACGCTATCGGTTTTCACCACCGCGATGCGGTTTACCTTTAATTCCTCTTGGCCGACAATGACGACCCGTGTGATGAAAGATGAAGTTCCCTCATAGACGTAAAAATGCTGTTCCAGGCCTGGGAGCAGATCGGATTCATGCTTAATCACGGCATGGATTCCCGTACCGAACGGATCTTGGATCTTCTCCGGCTGTCCCATCATATAGTGGCGGTCGTAATGTCCCGTATGGTATTCCCGGCCCTGCCATCGAAAGCCGCTTCGTACTTCTTGCAGAGCGAATCCCCTGCTGCCTGCGTAGGCGTAACCGCCTTTTTCCAAATCCACCTCAATGGCCACCAGGCCATTCGCCAAGCGAATGTGAGTTTCTGCATTCACCCCCACGTTCACCGCCGTATCGCTGCTTCCTAACATCTGTGGATTGCCTCCTTCTGCGTGCATCTATGCTGCATTCAGGCCGTTATCGCATCAAGCGCCTTTTACAGCTTGCTACCATTATAGAAGCGAGGGTAAAGCGCTTACTATACAACGATCTTCCGATCCATATCGGGATATAACGCATCTGGAGCGACCGATTTGTTAAAATGCAATATGGCCACTTTCCGCCGATTGCTGACAATAACCCGTTCAGAAAAAAAAGGTTATCGCAGGGCGACTTAGCACCCCGGATAACCTGTTTCCGTATGGATTTTGATAGAGAGAACATCAAATTGCATTCCAATCACGCGCCGAAGCAGAGAACAGTTATGGATTCTCTGCATAAAAATCATAACTGCCCTGCCATGCGAACTTCTCTCCTTGCTTTAGTTCCGGTGTCGTCCCTTTGATCTGCAAGAAATAGGTCTTGCCGTATTCCTGCGTGAAGATGACAGGCATATGGTCAGCGAGATTTGCCAAAGCTCCTAGCCCATATTGTCGATCCAGTCTTACACGCAGTTTGTGCTGGAACCCACCCTGATCGCTAGAGCTAAGTAGATAGCTGTCGACATTCGGTTTCACGGCTTTCGCGCCCGAATCGCTATATATATTCGCAGGGCTTGAAGCAACTTCCTGATCGCCTGCGAAGTAGCGAACCGTTTCGTTCCATGCGCCATTCACCGACTGAAGTCCGTAATACGTATCGAACGTGATGTCTTCCAGCGCCTCGATTTCATTATGGACCTGTATATGGCCGTTCGAGATCTCGTACGTAACGGTCTCCTTAAGCACAGGTCTTCCGGAACCATCCGCCTCTTTCGTGTTATAGGCTTGGATCAGATTGACCACTTCGATCTTCGTATAAACGCTCGCCGTCACGGTGCCGTCAGCTACTTCCACACCGTCCGCCCAAACGCGGAACGAATCCGTCGTTCCCGTAGGCGAACTGGTGCTGCCGCCATCATAGTTGTGGTTGCCTCCCGTGAAATCCCAAGCATTTCCGTTTCCGTTCGCATTCGCTCTAACCACGTAGGGCCCAATCCAGTCCGATACATCCGCCTGAAGAAGCGTCGATGGACGAGACATATCCGGATTCACAGTCGTTCCCGTATTCTCGGCCAGTCGCCACTCCTTAAGACCTTCCAGCTTATTCGCACCAAAACGGTCGAATACGATCCACATATCGCTTTGGTCTTTGTATTTGTGAGCAATCGTAATTTCGGTGCCGCATTTCACGACGTATTGCGTCGCATCCGAAGCCACGGGACCTTCCGGCTGTTTAGAGCAAGGTTTTGGCTTCGCATACGTCCCTTTCACGAACTGAACCATGAGGTCGTAATTCTGACGAACCATCGGGTCCGTACTCTTGGCACTGCGGAGTAATGAAGCCGTACGGCCTTGATCGAATGCCAACAATGCTTGACTCATATAGCCATAGTCAATGCCTCCGTTCAGCAAATCGACGTATCGTGCCTGCTTATCAGTGTCGGTATTGATCTGTTCATCGAACTCCAGCTCGATTCCCATCTGATATTGCTTCGCTAAGACCGCGGCATCCTCTACTCGCTGCGGAATAGCGGAAGCGTAAGCGCCCGACTCTAGCAGCGCGGCGTCAAACCCCAAATACCTCCAATCATAATTCCGGTTGCCTTGGAAGCTTGGAATCCAGTAGAAGTTCATATCCTGCTTATGCACTTGCTTACTCGTTGCCTGGATTACATTCGTTTCGTTCAGATCGGTCATGCTAATGCCTTTGCCGCCCCAATAGATGCCGTTCAGCTTCAGATTTGAGTACTTCTCTTCCTTCCAACGCTGCTTGAGCTGCTGAATCCACCAGGTAACCGCCTTTTGCTTATTGGCGGAAGCCGCTTCGGCGCCAATGGCGGTGGAATTAAAATTCTCAGTCGCACCATCGCCATCCACATCGCCGAAATCCGTCACGGTATCACCCGGGTTCGGCATCATCAACACGACGTTCACCTTATGACCCCGTTCTCCCAGTTTCCTGCCCGCTTCGGTCACCGCTTCGTTCAACTGCTGCAGATCGCCCTGATCCGCGAACATCTGGTCTAAATAACCCTTCCAATCGCCGAAGGTAGCAGTTCCTTTCGTGAAATCCTGTCCACTCGGTGACAACACGCTGTGGAACAGCACCCCCTCGAACAACCAATCCTCCGGTTCACCTTGTTCATTCACGTAACTGACGTAAGGGATTAGGTTATCTTTCGTCCACCTATCAGCCCCACTCGGACCATTCTCGTTATTCAATAGCACGAGATTACGCATTCCGCCTGTTGCTTTCCCAGGTTCGTGATATGCAAGCCGATCCGCAGATACCTGCTTGGCTTTGTTCAATTTGCCATCCGTCCCCCAGATCTCGATCTCATCCAAAAACACGAACACATCGGTGGTAAATGTAACTTTGACATATTGGGCATAGGCCATTGTCGCATTGGGGTGATGCTGAACCAACCCATCCTCGCTGCCGTCCCAGATATAGTTTTGAGCGCCTGCCGGAACTTCTGCCCATCTCACTTCACGGCTAGGGATGTGCGCGAGGGTTCCCCACTGCGAGTCATCGTTGGACGCATACACGGACACCGTGTTCGGATAGGCAATTCCGACCGAAGAATCTTGGAGGAAATGCGCTTGAATCCGAGCGATCGATTTCTTCTCCCCTAGGTCGAAGATGACGCTGCGCGTGGACTTGCGGAGATGTCCTGTCCATGCCGGATCCGTGAAGAGCGTCGAACCGTACTTCCCGTCCGTTAACTTATTCCCCGCATCCCCATAGCTTGGTTCCGGCTGCTCCGACCATGTGTACCCGATACCTGCAGCGAGGTTTCGCAATTCAGGCTGGTCTTTGGCCGCCTCGGCTGTCGGCAGCCATAACAGTACTATCCATACTGCAATAACTGCGGCAATCCCTTGCCTTCTGTTTCGTTTCATTCATTTCCCTCCCGACTTGGATACTGGTTCATGAATGCGGTTTCATATGTGACTTGGTAATACTGTGCCATACATAGCGTAATTCCCACCATCAGCCATTTGAACCAAATGGAAATTTTGGATTGCCGTCGAATCGTGTGGTTTTATGTGCATGATTGCAGATTAAAAAAGGACACCTGCTATAGGCGCCCTTCGTCAGACCTATTCATACCTAAAGTTACCTAGCCGTTATTCTTGACATAAGAAGACCAACCTTGCGGAATGACCCACGATAGCCACTGATCTAAAGCATTGCTAACTCATCGAAAGATCACGCCAATCACCTTCGCCACGACCACGCACTCCATGACGAAGATCAGTAAACAACAAAAATAGAAAACGGACAGCTTGAGCTCCCCGAACTGATCCTTCCAAAAACGTCTGCGGAACAAGGAGATAATATCCGGCGTTAACGAATACTTCACCGACTGCTTCAGATCATCCACGTCATCGAATATCCGTCTAAAGATCCACTTATAGATCGGAATATTCAGGATGAACAACGCGACATAGATTAGAAGCTCCACGTGGCCGCGTCACCTCCTAGTTAAACATGCTTCCACCAGACCCCCGCGCACTCCGGCACCGTTGACCATTGGTTCGCTATGATCTTGTCCGTTAACTCTTCACCGAAAAAGAAGCCTGTGTTTAGCAATGCCTCCTCTACCGTATCAAAAACATAATCGGTCCGAATCCACTGATGGCTGAATCCGTATTGCTGCTCCAATTGAGCGTAATAACCGGTTAGGAAGTCGGGAGGATTCGGCGTCTCCGTTCCGGTTCCCATCGTTTCCAGTATCAAGATCGTCCCCCCGGGTCTCAAAACTCGATGCAGCTCCGACATCACAAGTTCAAGATTCTCACGCCATTCCTCGTGGCTGGAATCGGCCAGATAACTAATGCTCCAGCCCGATACAATCAGATCTACACTCGATGAAGCAACCGGGAGATTGCGATGATCAGCAACCATGGAGGTCCAATTGCGAGCATCTAAAGCTTCAGAGCATTTATCGTCCAAAATATCAAGCATGGGTTGCGATATGTCGGTACAGATCAATGATCTAGCGTCGGCGGCAAGCAGCATGGATAATCGGCCTGATCCTGCCCCCAAATCAAGGACATCCAGTCCTTCGTACGGTTTGACCCTGTGGATAAGTCCAGATAAATCAGGCTGTCTGCTAACCATGGCCTCATAGGCTTGAGCCTGCTTGTCGTAAATTTCATCAATAGACACAATTTGTCCCCCTATCCAGCCCGCTTACGGAATTAATTCTCCGCGGATGTTCCTTGTCTTCTGTTCATGATGTGCTGTATCAGTTTGTACATGAAGCACAGCAGCAGCGAGAAGGCAATCATCATAAAATACGTGTTCCAATTGAAAAATTGATTGTTCATATGTATCGAAAGGAGTCCGCCGGACGTTATCGATTCGATGTGATCCCAGTCCGTTTGGCCCCACCTCAATTGGAAAGCCTCGGCTAGGATTTCTCTATAGATTTCGAGTCGATGAAGCTGATATGCATAACCCGCTGTGATATAGCCAGCCAGAGCTAAGATCACGAGGCTTAACCAGCTGAGAGGCATCTTCAGATCTTTAAAAATACGAATCCATTGATAGACCAACATAAGAAAAAGAATGCTTAAAGGGATGAGCAGCAGGATGGCAGGATTGCCGTTTCCGGAGCTGCTGCCAGGTCGAGGCGTCATCATATTGCCGAATAGAACCACGCCTAGCAAGGCAAGCGCAATGATGATTAAAGCGGCAAAACGTCTCATTTTCATATCGGCACACCTCGCTCAAGCTTCCTTGCAAAAGCCTATAATCTCTTCATGAACGAGCTCCGGCATCTCATGGTTAATGGCGTGACCCGCCCCGTTAACGATGCGGTAGCGCATCCCGTTCGTCTCCAATCTGGCAACCGCTTTCGGATAATGACTAAGCAAATCCCGCTCGCCAATAACGAACATGGACTTGCTGCGAATAGCCTGAATGTCGGCAGGCGAATGGATCGTAATCGCATGCTTCATCATGGAGCGATTGTTGAAGTACTTCAGCAAGTAGAACCAGTGCTGCATAAGCTCCGGGTTGTTCTCAAATGCATCTGCATGGGTACCGCACAGCTTACGAAGCAATGAACGCACATTCCGTTCCGAAGGGAATAAGGCTTCCGGCAGAAAAGCCCGCATCATTTTGCTCATCACTTCTAACTGGCTTCCGGCAATGCTTCCAGCCAAACATACAATCTTGTTCACACGATCCGGTCTGACGATGGCGTAATGATAGGCCAGATAAGCTCCGTAGGATACGCCCGCGATATAGACAGCGTCCACGTTCATTGCCTCAAGGACCTCGTCCAACCATGTTGCCTGATTGAATTCGCGAGCATACTTGTCGTTCGGCTCGCTCTTCCCGGACCCTCCGATGTTGTCCACCGCGATGATATGAAAGTTACGGGATAGCTCCTCCACGTTATATATCCACATCATGGCGACGTTATCGCCCGTTCCATGCAGTAGCAGCAGCGGAGGAAGATCCGAAGAACCTACTGTTATAACGTGGGTCATACCGTAGGAAGTAGAAATATTATGCTGCTCATACGGTACCGTCCACGCTGACAGCAGGCGGTCGTAGGATGCATAGACGAGCTTTTGTCCATGATTGCTTTTGAATCGCTTCAATGCCTGCACCTCCAATGACATAAAATTTATCTTATGCACTTGCCTTCATGGTGTTCGGCATATATAGGGATCAATTGTTCCAGCTTATGTATGGTCCTGTATGGCTTCACGTCCAAAGAGTCGTCCCATCTCCCGTCTCTTGTATACCAGATGGCTTTGATACCGCATTGTGCGGCCCCGATTATATCGTTATGCGGATGGTCTCCGACGTACCATGTTTCTGATGGCGTCACGTGAAGTTGGTTCAGAGCTCTCGTAAAGATTGCCGGCTCCGGCTTTTTGACGCCAGCCTCTTCGGAGATCACGATAGAATCGAAGTATTCGCGAATCCCCAGCTGATGGATCTTGCCCTCTTGGACTTGAACGGTTCCATTGGTGATAATGCCAAGCTTAAGTCCCCAAGTCTTAAACTCGCGCAGGATGGAAACCAGCTGATCCATCGGCTGGATACAACTGGCGATTTCCCCTCTGAAAAATGACAGGTATTCATCCGCCTTCGGGGGATTCACCCACGGAAGCTGCTCGACCAGCATCTCATACACTTCGCGCTTATCCCGATAGCCGTTATGATCCGCTTCCTTGAATCGCTTGGCTATCATCATTTGGGCAGCTTCATCGGAATCGGGAAAGTACCTGGCAATCAACCGCTTGATGAACGTGTTAATCGCTGCCCTTCTGTCCGTTAATGTCTCATCCAGATCGAAGATGATCGCTTTTACTGTCATAGGCGCCTGCTTTCTATTAAAAATGGGCTCTCTCTCCATTTCCCTTGATGAAGATAGGTTCCGGATATTTCAAAGCCGTCTGTGGCCGCTGATCCTCCGGATAGAACGCCAGCTCCGCAAACTCGTCATTCTCCGGGTCCAGCTCACCGCTCACAACGCTGCACTCGAACACAATGGTCAGGTACTCCACTTGGTGCCCATTGCTGTATGTATATCGGCGTTCTTTTCCGCCATACACCCCAATGATTCGCTCAGGATTGATATCAAGCCCCGTCTCTTCCTTCGCCTCGCGAATCATCGCCTCCGCCGGCGACTCACCCAGCTCGATGGCACCTGCTACAAGGCCCCATAATTCTTCCTGATGCTTTCTTCCGAACAAAATATCATCCTGATCATTTCGGATAATGCCTGCAACGGACGGCATGAATATCAGCTGATCTCCGATCTTGTCTCTCAAATCTTTATAGTAATCCGACATTCCCATGGCTTTACGCTCCTTTGGTTTTGTTCTTCATGCTGACATGGAAGGCTTAGAATCTACCTTCTTCTGCCTGGATCTCCAGCTCATATGGGCTCACTCCTTATGTAACTTCACAGTTTCGAGGTTCGCTATGGATCTAATCTGTGCGATATGATGCTGGTTGTGCCATACGAATCGCTGCAGGGCAATGTCCAGGGTAAAGCTGCCGAGCACTTGGGTTCTCATGGTTCTTTTGAAATCCTCGGGATGTAGATCCTTAAGCAGGATAAGAAAACGAAAATGGAGTGTTTCCAGAAGCGAGAGCGAGTTCTCCACGGGAACTTCCGTGTAATCGCTCAGCTCAGCCCATAAATCCTCCCGGTACGAGCTTGCCAGCGGCTCATCCTCGGTCAATGCCCGTTTGAATCGCAAGTAAGCGTTCATGTCGTTATCGGCGAGGTGGTGCACGATTTGCTGAATGCTCCAGCCACCTTCACGGTATGGCATGTGCAGCTGGGAAAGAGGACACTTCATGATGATTTGCCGAAGCGTCGGTACGATTGAAGGGATCTGCTGCATAAACTTCTGTCTGTCCTCCAAAGTTGGCTCCACCAATGGCTCAAAGGAGCCCAGGGGATAACGGATGCTGACCACCACTTCCTTACCTCCTCAATACATCATCGTACCCTTCATATGTTTCTAGTCGCAGATAGATCGAATAAACAATACACCGGATAATACGGAAAGCAGCATGTGTATTTCCGGTTTCCATAACACCGCTAAGAATTATGATTATGCGATGCCCCCGAAGTTAGAAGCGTTAAGACGGATGAAACAGCGCAAGCGGGTGCTGTACGCCTTTTTCGAGGCTCTCCACAATCCGCCTCATAACTTCGGCATCCCGGAATATCATGCTGTCATCCGCGAAGATATCAGGCAGCGTGACCCAGCGGCAATCCTTGATCTCGTCAGCACCCAACTCAAGCGAGCCCCCCGTCACGATTCCGGTAAAATGAAACATGACGACATGGTAATTCAAACTGCTGATGAACTGATAAACCCCTGTTGTGCCCGTCAGTTGTACTTCATACCCTGTTTCTTCCTTCACTTCTCTAATAGCCGCCTCAAACATCGTTTCCCCAGGCTCGATGCGCCCTCCCGGGAAGTTCCAGGTATCCCGAACCGAAGGTTTATTTTCTTGGATAATAAACACTTGATCTCCCTGTACGAGGGTAACGCTGACCACAAGCACGATCCCATTTTCCGTCATATCCACAATCCTTTGCACATGATCTACATAAACAGAACCCGCCTTTGGCGTTAACCACGAGGAGGGTTCTTGGATGAAATATCTGGTAACTCCCCTTATTCTACCGTTAACGCACATAACACGCAATCGCACGACGTTGTTGAGCCTTCAACTCGAATGCCTCTCCTTCCCAAGCATTTGGCCCACCGCTGCTAGAAGTCTTTTTTAAAGATAGAGTCACGCGTCGGGTCAAGCTAATAAGGCAGAGAGTATATTATTGAAGACTGAATGCTCCAGAACATCGCCCCATGATCATGATGTCAAACTCTCCGGTCACCCTTCTGAATGCCAGTATTGCAAGAAGCAAGCATGTTCTACTGAACACTCCCATCGGAGATTTTTCTACCTATTTATTTTCTTCGAAATAAGGAAACTACGATAAATTGGAGGTTGAGCGATGTCCGGGTATGTAAATGTTGATGTCCCGATCGAACTGCTGTTCACGGATCTGATTACGGAGGAAAGAAAAAAGGATATTCCCAACTACACCGATGGCTGGTACGAACATCATAAGCTTTCCGCTGATATGCCGATCATGCGTTTTGATTCGCACAAGAGCCTGTACCGATATTTCATGAACGAACAAGCCAGCCCGTCCGCGTACCTGGATTGGTATAAGAAGATCTTTCTCGCCAGGGGAATCGACCCGCCTTTACAGGATGAAGAAGTCCTCTCCTTTAGGAAAAACCAGTATCACATGATGAAGGTGGATCTGTCGTCCAATAGCGCTTTTTTTCACCAAGACCCGCCTTTGGTGAAATTTAATCGCGCAGGAGGTTATTTTAACCTGAGGGACGGACATCACAGGTCGACTTTTTTGTATTGCCAAGGTAAACGGAGCATGAAAGTCAAAATGTCCAGCGAAGATTATATGGACTGGATGAATATCGAAGGGCTGTCAGAGGTTGCCGATTCTTTTCAGAGATATCAACGGAGCCTTATTTATACCCCCATACTGCACCCTTCCTATCTTCATTTGAAGAGCGAGCGCGATCAAGCCTATCCGACAAGACTTGATGTCATTATGGATTTCTTGGGTACACGTTCTCTTCTCGGCACGAAAGTGATCGATATCGGCTGCAATATCGGATATTACGCGCGGCATTTCGCCCGCCAAGGTGCGCACGTAACCGGATTGGAGCCGCTGGCTGAGCATTATGATCTGGCTTTGCGGCTGAATCGGCTGGAAAGGGTGAACTTTGACCTGCTTCCGGACCGCTTCGAATCTTCATCAAGACTTCAGCGGTATGAGATCGGCCTCCTGTTAACCGTTTTTTATCATCATATGGGAGACCAAGATATCCGTAACGCTTTTATGCGGAAAATCAATCAATGCATTACTGATATGCTCTTCTGGGAATCAGGCGGCGAGCCGGAAACGGAAAAAGCGTTGCTGCTGCAAAATACGCATTTCACCCGGTATGTAAAGCTGGCGGCCACATCGGGCACAGGGAAAGTAAGGGAACTCGGCGTATTCTTAAAAACCTGAAATGGGTGGTTACAAAAAACTCGGAAGCCTGTGCTTCTTGAGGCGTTATTTACGTTCATGACGGTATTGAGGTCAAAGGGGCCTGCAGGACAATGGTCTTCTTGGCCTCATTCTTGTTCCCTACCACTGCGGAGCCGGAAACAACCGGAGAGGCGGAGCTAGGTTTACATATTACGAACAGCCTGATGGACTTTTCATGGATCAACCCGCGAGGGATCACAGGTGGCTTTCCTCCACGAATAACCAAAACAACAGCAAAAACCTAAAAAAATGTAAATACGCAGCCCGCTAAAAATACGATATGATATGGGCAAATCAGGAAGGGAGGACAAGTGACCTGCTTAGCATCCATTAGGAACATATTCTTGCACATGACAAAGGAGGAATTTTAATGAGAATCCCCAAAATCACCAGCCTGTTCATGATGCTTACATTTCTGACGACGGCATCGCTATCCGCTTCCGGCGAAATGGGAAGCACCGCGGAAGCCTCGTCGGGTCCTTTAAAGGTTATGAGCTTCAACTTGCGGTATGCCGCCAATGACAGTCAGCCCTGGGAGAACCGCCGCCCAGTCACCAGAAACCTCATCCTGGAGCATCAGCCGGACGTCATTGGAACGCAGGAAGGACTTCACCGGCAAATCGTGGATCTGGAGAATGATCTGCCGGGATATGATCGGATCGGAGTCGGACGTGAAGGCGGAAGCCTAGGGGAATATATGGCGATTTTTTATAATACGGAACGGCTGAGGCCACTGGAGCAGTCTCACTTTTGGCTGTCCGATACGCCCCAGACGATCAGCTCGGCCAGCTGGGGCAACCAAATTCCGCGGATGGCAACCTGGGTTCGCTTTCAGGATCTTCGAAACGGCAAAACCTTCTATATGGTGAACACGCATCTGGATCATCAATCCGAGGTTTCCCGGCAGAAGAGTGCGGCACTTATCGTTGATAAGATGAAGGCATTTGACCCGGATATCCCCGTTGTAATCACCGGCGATTTCAACACGCTTCCGGGGAGCGATACGTATTCGATTTTTACAAGCAACGGGTTGTCGGATGCGCATGTCACGGCCAAGAAGCGAACCAACGATGATCTGGGAACCTTCCATAACTACAAGGACCCTACGGGCGGCGGCAGCGGAAACCGGATCGACTGGATTTTGCACGGCCAAGGTTGGAATGTCCTGCACAGCGAGATTATCAACTACAAGGAAGACGACCAATACCCTAGCGATCATTATCCCGTCATGATGGAGGGCACCCTGCAACAATCCAACAAAACCACCGGAGAAACGGTGCCCAAGCAGCCCTTGACCACGGCTCTGCATATCACCGAAGTGGTCGCCAACTCGAACGAGCAAGGGAATTACAATTATGTGGAGATCTATAACCCCACGAACCGGGAAATCGACCTGGAAGGGTATCAAATCTACTACTATTACGACCCTGCCCTTCCGTTCGACAAATCCAAGTCCAACCGCTGGACCATTACGAAGGATCGCTACAGCACCAACACCCTTATCGGCCCGAATGAAACCAAGGTGGTCTGGATCAAGAAGCAGCCTTGCTGTTATGACCTGAGCTTGGAGCAGTTCCTTGCCAACTATCATGCCGAAGGGGATGAGCTCTTACCGTCTCAGGTGCTTGCCGTCTTCACGCCGGGCAACAATCAGGGCCTGAACGGAACCTCCACCAGCGGACGTTCCTTGGGTATTTCATCGCCATCCGGCACGCATCTCGTAGGGGTCCAGTTTAATAACGGACAGCTGGATGCCGGAGTGAACGAATCGATCACCTATCAGGAGCCTGCGCCGCTGATGAGCATTATGAAGAAAAAAGACACATTTCAGCGCCCTTCCCCTGGTCAGCCGTAAGCTTCATACTCCAAAAAAACAGATAAACCTTCCACATGCCATGACTCAGGCTCATGGTGCGTGGAAGGTTTTTTAGGTATTCACCCTCAGAAATCTAGTTCTATGTAATTAATTTCATCTTTTCATGTCATATAACATAACATAAATATTGTTAAACTTATCCTTCTCCATGTATAATGCTGCTAGATTGATAATATGCACAGGATATGGGGGAGATAATATGTCATCAAGGAAAAGGAATACTCGCTTTCATTCCATCACCGCAGCTTTATGTACGATTTCCTTGTTCGCCGCTGTACCCGCGCAAGCCGCTGCCCTCGATTCGTTTCCCATCCTGCAATCCACCAGCAATGAGCAACTCGGAGCCGATTATTATGTCCCCAGCACCGTAGAGAATATCAGTTGGGGGCATCTACCGAATCGGGACAGCAAATCCATCATGACCGTTACCTCCGGCAGCACCGTCACGTTTGATACGATATCCCATGAAGGCATCCTTGAAGACCAGGGAAGGGATCCGGAGAAGTACTTTGCTTCCTTCGGCATCCGGCCGGATCAAGTGCTAGATGACGCTAAAGCGGTTGCTGCCTCTGAGCTGCAGCATGATTTTGACAACGATGGACCGCATGTCGTAACGGGACCGATCGGAATCCAGGGAGCAGAACCTGGAGACGTGTTGAAGGTCGAGGTTCTTTCTCTCACCCCCCGGGTTCCCTACGGCGTCATATCCAACCGGCATTATAAGGGTGCCCTTCCCGGCGAATATCCCGAGAATGAAGGGCGCAAGGAAGGAGCAAGCGCAGCAAATCCGGAGTTATACCAAAATATTTCCAAATTCACGCCGGTAGAAGAAATCAACGGTAAACTCTATGGCGTGCTTCCCGTTGAACAGGGCGGGCATGTCCGCTTCCCGCTCAAGCCTTTTATGGGACTTATGGGCGTCGCACCGGATACCAGTGAAAAAGTTAGCAGCGTCCCGCCGATCGAAACCGGAGGCAATATCGATATCAATGAGCTTGGCGTCGGATCTACACTGTATCTTCCGATTCAGGTAAAAGGCGGGCTCTTCTATACCGGCGATCCTCATTTTGCACAGGGAGACGGCGAGGTTGCCTTGACCGCAATGGAGGCCTCCCTTCGCGGTACCTTCCGGTTGACGGTGCTGAAAGCTGGCGATCCATCCTTGCCGCGTGCAGAGCTCAAGCAGCCTTTTGCCGAAACGGAGGATTACTGGATTCCCGTCGGTCTCGACCCCGATCTGGATGAGGCCATGAAGGAAGCGGTGCGCGAAGCCCTTGGCTTCTTGAATGAGAAGCTGGGCATGGATCGCGCAACGGCCTACGCCTACATGAGTGCGGCTACGGACTACGAGGTCTCCCAAGTAGTGGACAAAACCAAAGGTATACATGCGCTGATTCATAAGCGGCATTTTATCAACAATCTTAAGCTGTCGATCGCCATCAACGGCTCGGCACTAGGCTCCTCCATCATCGGGGATGAGTTCTATGTTCCCCTCCGTCCGCTCGCTGAAGGTTTGGGATATGAAGTGGAGTGGGACCCTAAACGGCATGCGGCCTTAGCAACCGCCCCGGGCAAAAACTTAACCGTCCCGATCGGACAGTCAATCTATGAAATGGATGGCAAGGCGGTGTACAACAGCGAAGCGGCCATCATGAAGAATGGCATAACCATGATTCCCATCAAAACAATCCCTGCTCGGAGCCCATGTGAACTGGACCACCAGCGGGAATGTGCTGAAAGCCAGCGTAACGCCTTCCCTGAATTAATCTTGTGCACTTGTCTATATAATTGTACCGAAAAAAGGCCCCTTTAGCTGGAAACGCCATCTAAGGGGGGCTCGTTCATTAGATCGATGTGGTTTTATATTGAACCGTCAAACACTGCTTGGCGATATAAAAAATTTGACCCATATGCTCCGAATAATGCGTAGCGCACTGATGCAGGATGTCGAGATTGCTCCGTTCTTTTCCCCGGACCGATTGAACCCCTTCAAAGTCCTGACTCGACATGGATTTTACCGTATCGATCAGGAACTGGAACCGATTCTTCACAATCTGGATCAGATCATCCCGGCTGACAAATACCTGGGTCAACTCCTGCTCCCGGTTTCGCGGGGCAACGTCTTGTTGCAATATCCCTTTCATGACCCGTTCTTGAATGTTGCCTTCGATGTGCCTGATCAACGTAGATATGCTCAGACTGGAATGATTGGGCCGCCAATTCACTTGCTCATCGTTTAACTGCACCAACGCTTTCAAGATACGGCTGCGGATGTTTTCAAATTTGTCCTCCAGCCACTTCCGGTTGAACTCATGATCCATATCGCACACTCCTTATTCGGTATGATAAAAGATCCTTGATTCACGCCTTCATCGCTTTCCAGATATATTTGTGCTCGCGAACTCCAAGCTGGCCGTCGATCTGGTTCTCCCGTATCCTGGCCTCGAGCTCACCCTTCATTTCCGGTAAAGTATAATCGGGATTGCCTGGCGTATCCGACAGGTTTAATGCAAATTCGTGGGCATTCGGGAAGTACATAATCGCTTCATTATACTCCTCAATCTCGACATTCATGTAGCCATTCTCCGACAATCGCCTTCGAACGTGAGTCACATCGGTATGTATCCCGAAGATGGTGCCGCCTGAAGCTAATATCCTGGGATGTTCCAGGATGGAGGTAGGTCCTCTGCGGTCATAGATAAGGTCGAATTGCCCGTCTTGAAAAGGCATCTGTGTCTTCGTCGTGGCAAACACGAATTCCACATTCCGGGTTCCGCTGCTGTCGAGCAATGATTGGGAGATTCGAATCATCTCCGCGGAATTGTCAAAGCCAACGATTTTCTCAGCATGTCTGGACATCCGAAGCGTGAACTCGCCATGCCCGCAGCCTGCGTCCAGCACGGAATGATACTGCGGCAGCATCTCCACCAGCCGCTCCTCAAACACTTCTTCCGCCGATCTTCCGACTACGGTACACACCGCTCTTCCTCTATAGCCGCCATTCCTGCGCGCGATCATGTCATACCAGTCGATTCCCATGCGTTCCCCCCTCCGTGATAGGCTGTACTGCATTCACAATCCAAGATGGCACAACCCTGTCGTTACATGATCTTGTGCATGCCAACAGGTACCGAATCAACGAATCAACCGCTTATTGCTAATGTCTTAAAATATTACCATTTTGTTCCGCAATGTCAACGGTTACATTGAAATTACCCGTCGAAAATCATCCACTTTTAATCGATTTCCCCGGCATTCGTCTTCGCGTCCAATACGCTTCGGATCAAAAACAATGCAAACCGACTCTTTTTTTCAATAGGTAAGGAGGACTAAAAAAGCATTGCTATTGTCATAATTTGTCGTCTACAATGGAGGAATATTCATCCAATCTATCGATACATACAGGAGGATTTCATGTTTTTAAAAAGGTGGCGTCAATTATTATCTTTAACCCTTATTTTATCGTTTTGCATGACATCCGTGGCAAGTGCGGCGGAATCTGGTCAAGCCAAGTATGCATGGGCCAATGAGTCCATTGACTTCCTTAGATCCCATGGGGTTTTTGAGAACATGGAGTATCGGACAAAAACGTTAGGCAGGATGGTGACCAAAGCCGATCTTACCCTTATGGTTCACCGGCTGTTTACCGATTTCCGAGTCGATGCCGATAAGAAGTTCAACATTCCCGGCGTCCCTAACGGGCACCCATCCTACCAGATTTTTAAGGATGTTTACGGCAGCATACCTTCGGCGCCGAACGGATTAATCGGAGCCGCAGACAGAATCAATTACGACGATGAAACCTTCAAGTATATACCGGAGAAAGTGTTAACACGCTGGGACTTGTTGATTACGCTGAATGCGCTGTTCGATGATATTGGTTATTCCTTGGAGTTATCGGACGGTGAGGATATCGCGAGATTGCGGGCGATTAAAGACCTGCCCAAAAGATATTTCAATTCCTACAAGCATTATGACAAATGGAAGTATGCCTATCAGCCACTGGCACCCGAAATCGGATTGATGCAAGACAAAAAATACGGGCCTTCCTTAGCCTCCGATCTGGATTACGTCAAAGCCTATGCACTGCTCGGCTTTGCCGAGGCCGGCATCATGAAACCCGACGCCAAAGGCTATTTTCGCCCGAATCAAAAGGTAACGTTAGCCGAAACGGCGGTCGTCCTGCATCGAATTTACGACTATTTTGATGGCGGCAGCTATGTTCGGGAACCATCGCCGGATGATCTCATTCCGAATGGCACAAGAAACTTTATCTATGCGGGTTCCCCATCAGGACACGGACAAAGTCCGGTTTATGACTTTGCTTTGGTGAATTCCGATGCCCTGCCGGAATTCTATCTGGCCTTGAAGGCTTCGGAGAAAATCGACCTGCAGATCAACGTGAACGGGGAGCCATCCTATTATACTTACGAGCAGTTGAGCAACCCTAAGCAGCCTGTTCGAATCCCCTTGAATGGCGCATACTATGCGGAATTCATCCCCATTATCCGAAGCAAGGGTCAAAAAGCAACCGGCGAAAATAACAACATTGAAGTTATGTATTATTACGCTGATACGTTCCAGGACTTTACCCAAGCCGTATGGTATGAACCCAATCTCCAATTAAAATGACACAAGGGAGTGCATAACTGTTGCATACAGTATGCACTCCCTTTTTTGTCATACAATGCTTGTCGTCCCATCACGCTTTTTTCGAACACCACTAAGTTGATGTCTCAGAGCCCCAGCTTCGCTACGGATTCACCACCCGACCACGGCATAACGCCGATTTCCTCAAAACCCGCTCTGATGTACAACTGTCTGGCCCGTTCGTTCTTCGGATCAAAACTTAGCATAAGGACATCTGTCCGGTCATGCTTGTTTCGGATTTCTTCAACGATGTATCGCAAAGCCTCTTTCCCGTAGCCCTTTCCTTGGAAATTCCCGTCGATCATGAAACGGTAAATCCAATAGTTGCCGTCATCGGCGTCCAAGCCATATAACGCGAACCCGACCATCGTCTGATCATCATAAATGGCCATCGCTTCAAATTGTTCGAGAAATTGATACTGGGCAATCGAATACAGATTGGAGGCAATGAAGCCTTCTTGCTCCGGTTTCGCTTTCAGTTTAATGCATTCGGTCCAATTATCCTTATCTACAGGCTGCAGTCTAATCATGTCAAGCTCCTTCGAATCGTTGATGATATCACACTAGTTTACGCCAAATGTTTAACAAAATAATAGTGCTGATGACCCCTTGGGGCATCGTCAATGCGAGTTATCTCTTGAAATCCATGTTTACGGTAGAATGCCGGCGCCTGAAAGCTGAAGGTATTGAGCTTGATGAAGGTGCATTGCTTTTCTTTTGCGATCGTCTCAATCTCTTGTAGTAATCTTGAGCCATATCCCCGCCCTCGATATCGATCATCGATCCACAGAATATCGACCTCAATCCAATTCCAGCAAAATACACTGTTGATGCCGCCTGCGATCTCTCCTTGCTCATCTTTTATATGTAAGTTGATCTCCTCGTAATTCTGCTGCAAATCTTCTGCGATAAACCGTGCATTAAATTGAATCAGGTTTGTCCGTACCGCAAGCGCTTCTTCCGGGCTGCTTCGATTGATGTTGATTTGCGACAATGGGTCACTCCCCCTTCTCTTAACCTCTTGCTTGGATTGAACATTCAGCTTCATAACTTCCTCATCGCCGAACCAGTTACCCGTTTCAACAAAACCTAGATTGCTGTACAAATTTTTCGCTGTCCGGTTATCCTTATGCACGGTCAGGCGTATTTCCTCGCATTGCGTAAATTGGCTTTGGATCCATGTAATCATCTGGAGTAAAGCTGCTTTGCCATATCCCTTACCCTGTTCCCCCGCATCTATTAAAAAGCCGTTAATCCAATACATATCGGATGAATTCATCACATAGGCATGCATGATAAATCCAACCATTCGGTTCCCCACGTATATCGCAAAGGGAAGGTATTCGACTTCATCACCGTCCGGTTTGATGTAGATCTTGGCGAGAGATACGGCTACCGCCGGTACAAACCCCTGCTGTTGGACCGAAACCTGCATTGCCAATGCTTCTTCCCAGTTCTTTCGGTCAACCGGCTTCAACTCCATGTCCATATCATGGCCCCCCCAAGCGAGCATGCATTAACCCAAATAATACCATATAAAGAAACCCTATTTCCGGGATTAAATGACTTTAGATAAACTTTTCCTAAATACTTCTAACCTTATCAACTATAATCTTCTATCACGGCGATCCTACCGTTTTTAAACGCGAATACGGACTTTCCCTTCATATGAATCTTCTCCCCGGCCTTCATACCGTTAGGTAGATCCTTAGCGAGGATACCCTCGTAGTCAATCTCAATCTGAACCTTGCCATCTTCAAACGAAGAACCAACGATAGTCTGACAACGGTGGGAGAATAACGACTTGGACCGTTCGGCTATTTCCCGAAATTCCTCAATGCCTTTTGTCTCCACGTCCACCGATCCGCTAGAACTATTTCTGAATTCGATCTCCTCATGCAGAAGAGCTATCATCGGCGTCAACCCTGTTTTAGAAAAACTCCGCCTTTTGCTGCGCACACTTCATATCAGATGATCATTTATTATACTGACTCTACTATAGTATAAGAGGTGATTTGAATGGGTCGTATCACTGCTGTTCCTCAACCAGATTTAGTATTAATCAGCTGGTCCAGAAATCCTCTGGTTGCGGGTTCTCCTCGCAGAATTGTTGCTGCCCGCGTCATCGGCAATGCTTCACCTTGCCGGGCTGATTTGACGCCGAATGCATTGCTTAGAACCGCCTTGGCCTGCTTGCAGGATCATGATGTAGGTTTCAAAATCGTATTTCGTCAAAGAACATCCAACATTAGCGGTTACCTGTTATTGCAGCGCAACTAATGAAACGATGGGAGGAGCAGCGTCTTGCTGCTTCTTTTTTATCTACGAGTTTCTAATATGAAAAAGCTCGCAGGCTATTCCGTTCACCCTGCAAGCTTCCTCGTAAGAACCTCTATTTCCTTTTTCATATCTGAAATATATCTCTATCACCTTAGAATTATCTCTATCTTTATTTCAATTGGGCAACGCTTACTGCAACCTTCTCCAGCTGCGCTTTGCTTAAGGAATGATCCGGAGAGCTGATCGTCACGAAGCGGTCATTGATCTGAAATCCCAGCAAATCCGTGTCATCCGGTGTATACCATTTCGCTTTAACCCCATTGGACAATGTAACCGGTTTGCTGTCATATCCATGAGAGTAGTCTCTTGGAGAGATGTACACCGTCATATGTTTGAAGACCATGTTCACGCCATCTGCCGATGCGCCCGTCTTTTGATACACATCGCCTTTTACCATCTGACTTGGAGCGTACGGTGTTTGGAAACCATCAAATTTGGCGAATGCGCTTTTGATCTCTTTTAGTTGGGTATCGCTGTATTTCACGTTGGTCAGCTCGATCGTCTGACCGTTTCCAGGATTACTTCCGATTAACACCTGGTTATTCTTCGCATCGTATCGCACAGGAACTTCCAGCACATCGGCAATCGCGCGTACCGGCAAGTACGTTGTATTCTGATACGTGATCGGAGTCAATTTCTTGCCCGTGTTATAGACGGTACCGTCCACTTTGATGCCGATGCTGTGATTCAGGTAAGCCGAGATTTTCTCCAGGTTGGCTCCCGCATAAACACCTGCCGCTCCCGTTAAGGTCATTCCCAGCACGGCAACCGCCGCGATTGATTTTTTCAACTGTTTCATTTCATTCATCCCTCTCGTTTGTCTCACCAACCTTCCAAGTCGATGAGTCATAGTATGAAGCGCAATAACTTTATTGAAAATCAATGACATGCGTCGCAATTAAAGCTTCTTTATCGTCAATCGTAATTCCCAGTCTTTTTCCAGATGGGCTCCAAGTCAGCGGGTAGACCGGATGGGCCGCAGGATGCACCGCTGAATAATAGGGCGCCATCCAGCTTACTTTCCCGGAAGCCGTATCAAACACATACACGCCGTTCATTCCGCTTTCATTCTCCGAGTACACATCAAAGGCTAATCTGGCAGAATCCGGCGACCAGGACGGGTAAGAAATCAGATTGCCTTTTCCGATTAGCGATCCTTGCAAGCTGCCGGCTGCGTCATAGATCAGTAAATTGCTGCCTGAGTTCCCTTCCGTGTTGGTTGCTGTGGAGACGGCAATGTACTCTCCATCCGGGGAGATGGTGAAACTCCATACATTTTCGATGAGCTGTACCGGCTTCGACTGCCCCGGTTCAACCACCTTAAGCACCTGATTCACATCGGTATAATAGATCCGGCCTTTACTCGCTCCGAATTGGTTGTAAACTTCAACGTCCTCATCCTCAATGGCGGTGGTGGTGTAAGTACCGTCCGTGGAAATGAGACGAATCTCTCCCTTGCCGCTCATGGAGCCTGCCGCAAGAACATAGGTATCCGCATCGAGCCAACCGCCAATTTCCATGTAGTTGTCCCCTTTTACCGGAATGCTCTTGCCGGTATTAAGATCCTTCATGAAATTGTCTGCCGTGTACTTATCCCTCCATTTCTGTACAAAGCTATATCTACCGTCCGGCGAGACTTCTTCCTTGACCAGATATTGGCCTGGATGCGACGCTTCATGATTCGTGAGCTCACGCCGCTCGCCCGTGCTTACGTTCACCTCTTCGGTGGCGTACGCATATTTCGGTTCTTCCGTTGCGGTTGCTTCCTTGACCATTTTGGTGGTAGTGACCCTGACCATATCCTCCGATATCCACGTCTCGATGTTGGACGAGGCAATCCGGTGCGTCTGATTCACGACCACTTCCCGACCGGCCTGCCCGCTCTCCCCGTCAACTACCTTGAGCTTGCGCTCTCCCGGTGTCTTACCTCCTCCGGCATTCGATACAGGCGGCTGGCTGGTTTGACTGCCCGGTTCCACGATCGTCAACCGATCCTGAGACTGGCAGGCCGCAAGGGCTGCAGCCACAGCAACGATAGACAGCAACTTGATCCCATGCTTCCCAAATCTATGTTTCATAACAGGTTTCCTCCAATGCTTCTCCCCCAAGGAGCTTCGGCAGCTGCAACTCATGTGACTTGTCATGCCGCCTCTTTCCCTGTTGAACTCAGTATAGAATGCGAATATCTCGATACGATATCGAGCTTGTAACGAACTTGTAAACAAAGATGTACATTTTAAAAAGAGCCCAGACCTATTCCAAGTCTGAGCTTTCTTCCACCGAATGAACCTCCTGGGATTGCGGCCGTTCCATCGGCAAGGTGACCACAAACGTAGAACCGTTTGGGCTGGATTCCGCAACCTCCACATAACCGCGCTGCTTCTCCGCCAAATTGCGAACCAGGGATAACCCTAAGCCGGTACCGCCATGTACCCGGGAGCGGTCGCTGCTCACCGTATAAAACGGATCAAAGATCCGTTCCCGGGCTTCGTCCGGAATTCCGATTCCGGTATCGCTTACCTTAATGACCATGCGATCATTGCCTTGTGGATCCCGGTCCACTTCATTCGATAGCGTAACGGTCCCACCGGGCCTGTTATATTTAATGGCGTTATCCAGCAGATTCAAAATCATATGCATCAGATTCTCCGGATCGGCCCATACCTTGCCTTCGGATAATGAGGATCGCAGCGTTATGCCCGATTGCTCTGCTTTGGCCTCCAGCCGGGCTGCCGCCTCTTGCAGAATCGGCATGAGGTTTACGTGTTCCGCGTGGGTTTCGAATTCATATATATCCATGGACGATAACTGAAGCGCCTTTTCTACCAGGCGATATAGCCGCTGTGCTTCCTGGCTGATCTGTCCTCGGGCTTCCTCGAGCAGCGCGGGATCGTCGCGATACATCTCAAGCAGGTCCGCGTAGGCCAGTATGGAGGTCAGCGGCGTTTTCAACTCATGGCTGATATTTCCGATAAACTGCTTCTGCTGCTGTTCCAGCTCCCGCAGCCGATCAATGGCATCCAGCAGCTTCTGTTTCTCTTCCGTGAGCTGGTTCACCGACAAGGAAATCCGCCCGCTCATTTCAAATATCCCTTGCGCCAGCTCGCCGAGCTCATCGTTTCGCTTCACCGTCGGCTCACGAAGATAGACGCCTTCGCCGATCCTCTGCGCTGCCTGGTTCAATCTGCTGATGACATGCACCTGCCGCCATACGTACAGAAAACCGATCAGGAAGCCGGCGGCCAGCACCGCAAGACCCGTCACGATAAACATTGTCTGGATCCGGTCATAGAACGCATGCTGCTCGGCCAGGGAGGCGTGGAATTGAATCGTTCCGATCGGCTGCTCCATATTCCGAAGCGGGGCAAGATATAACAGCTGGTCGCCCTCGGTAATATAGGCGGAACGCCCTTGCGCCGTGTGAGCAAGCGCGTCCTGTACATCCATTTTCGGCTGGAACGGAAGGGAAGTCCCCGTGAATGTACCATCTATCTTATACAGGGTCACCGGCATACCGCTCTGGGTTCCGAGATCGACGGCCAGCCGTTGGCCGACATTTTCCATAAAATCATCCGGCTGCGTTTGAGGATTCGTCAGTAATTCCTGATGAATCCTGAGATTGGCTGCTTCTGCTTCCTGGGCGAAGGTTTGCTCCAGGCGCACCCGCTGGTCCTCCCGTATCCCGGCCAGAACCAACGTGCTTAGAACAACCACAACGGCGGTCAGCAGCAGAGCGAGAAGCAGTGCGACTTTCCACTTTAAGCCGAAACGCACTTTTCCTTTGTTCATGATGGAATCTCCGTGCTTTTATACCCGATGCCATACACGGTCTGGATCACTTCATGCTGGTTTCCCAGCTTTTTGCGCAATCGCTGGACGTGAATATCTACCGTACGCGTGCCGCCGGCAAAATCCATGTCCCATACCTGTTCAAGCAAGGCCTCTCGCGAATATACCCGCTCCGGATTCCGGGCCAGGAGAGCCATGAGGTCAAACTCTTTCGGCGTCAGTTCAAGAGGCTTGCCATCGGCATGAATGGTTCGATTTAACAGGTTAATGGTAAGTCCGGCTATCCGGATCACATGCGTTTCGGGGGCTTGCTTCCCGGCTGCCTCGGGAGTACGGCTTCTTCGGGACAATGCCTTTACCCTGGCGATGATCTCCCGCATGTCAAAGGGCTTTGTCATATAATCATCGGCACCAAGCTCCAGCCCGAGCACCTTATCCACAATATCGTCCTTCACCGTCAACAGCAGAATGGCAGGACGCTGCCGATCCCCGAGCTTGCGACAAACATCGTACCCGCTAAGCTTCGGCATCATGACATCGAGCACCATCACGTCAGGATCAAACGATTCCACGCGCTCCAGCGCTTCCTGCCCGTCCCCTGCGGTCTCTACCGTATATCCTTCCCTTCGCAGCGCATAAGCAACTGCGCTTGAGATACTGATCTCATCATCTACAACAAGTACCTTGGTCATCGCAGATACGACTCCTTTACTGGCCGATTACACATTTGCTAATTCCATGATGGTAACGTATCCGGCATCATATTTCAACAGCGCTCCCCTGCCGATTTCATTACAATTGTAACTATGAACGCTTTCGTCCGGTGGCCATAATAAAAGCTAAGCACTCAAGCAAAGGAGGATTCGGATGACAATCGCTACCATGAACCATATCATTAAGCGCTATGGGCACCAGCTTGTCCTGGACCATATCCATCTAGAAATCAGGCAGGGAGAAATACTCGGCCTTCTTGGGCCGAATGGTGCAGGTAAAACCACATTGATCCATGCGTTATCCGGCTTAATTGGCATCGATTCCGGAAGCATCGAGCTGTTTGGGGAACGGCCAAGCGGCCCTATGTTGGAGGTTAAACGAAAGATCGGACTGGTTACGCAGGATATCACCGTGTTTGAGGATTTAACCGCTCACGAGAATCTAGCCTTTTTTGGCGGAATCTATGGGTTAAGGGGCACGGAATTGAGAAGACAAATCACGGAAACGCTCCAGTTCGTCGGACTAACGGATCAAGCCCATAAACGTCCTTCCAAATTTTCCGGAGGAATGAAGCGGAGACTGAATATCGCCTGCTCTATTATTCACAGACCCAGGCTCCTGATCATGGACGAACCTACGGTTGGAATCGACCCCCAATCCAGAAATCACATCCTGGAATCGGTCCGCGAGCTGCAAAAAAGGGGGACGACCATTCTCTATACTACCCATTACATGGAAGAAGTGCAGTCCCTCGCATCCCGCGTCGTGATTATGGATCAAGGCCACGTCATCGCGCAGGGGACGATCGATGAGTTGGTAAAGAACATCCACCATGAAGAGAAGATCAAGCTGGAAGTCGTGGAGCTGACGAAGGATCTGATCGATAACATCAAACAGCTGGATGGAGTCAAGCACGTGGTTTTGAATGGAACGCAAATTCAGATCATATCACGGGTAGGTGCAGGAAATCTGGATCGCATCCTGTCGTTGGCCAAAAGCGCGGGGGGCGTCCTATCCATCCATGCGGAGAAACCTACGCTTGAAGACGTATTCCTTACGCTTACCGGCAAGCAACTACGTGACGCGGAGGGAACTTAACATGCTTGTATTCAGAATGACGTACTTCTCCTTGCTGCGCCTGATACGTGAACCCATCGGGCAGCTGCTTCTGGTGGGCCTGCCACTGGTCGTCATTACCGTGCTGGGTGTCGTTATTGGACCCTATGAAGGCATGAAGGGGGTTCCCCCGCTGGACTTGATGGCCGTTACGACCATTATGGGCGTTCAGTTTTTTGGCGGCACGTATTTGATGAGTTATTTGGATATCGATTTACTTAAAACCCGGAAATGGAGAATCTATTCGCTCCCTATTAACGTAGCGGTTTATTCAAGCTCTCTTATTCTTGCCTGCACGCTCTTCAGCACTTTGCAAGGATTGGTCTTGGTGCTATTCACAACCTGGGTGTTCGGGATCGCGTGGGGATCGCTCGGCTGGGTCTTGCTGGTATTTATTATCTATTCCTTCTTCGCGCAGTCCGTACATCTGCTGCTGACATTATCCATCCATAACATAAAATTGGCTGAAAGGGTATCTGAAGTCCTTGGAATCGGCTTCATCATCTTAACCGGATTAATGTTTCCTCTCCCGGATCATCGTTTCTTTGAGTTCATGTCGTCCTATGGGAATCCGGTATCCCTCGGAAAGATGGCCGTCCTGGAGATGCTTGTCGATGGCGGGCAAGGGACAGCGTACCTAAGCATACTATTGCTGTTAGCCTTAACCGTGATATGCATGATGATCAGCGCATGGCTTGGGAGGAGGAAGCTCGCTTGACGATATTTAACTTCGCGCTCATCCGGAGCGTACGCAGCTTGCCCAACCTTATTTTGCTGTTAGGCCTTCCCGCAGCCGTCGTTGTCCTCCCGGTGGGCGGTTGGCATGGCTTACCGCTGGGGTATCACTTCTATGGAATCCTGCTGTTATTCTGTGCCTCCAAACTCGTTCATATGATCATGGAGGATCGGAAGAATAAAATGATGACCCGGATCGGCGTTGCACCTGTGACCCACTTCAAGTATTTATCGCAGAATCTGCTTGCTTTCGCTCTGCTGCTCGTAGGACAAAGCGCCGTGGTCACATTCAGCGCCTGGTTGCTGCATGCCGATGTTTTTGGCAGTCTGATTCAACTCTTCAGCATGTTCAGCGTGTTCTCGGTCACCGCGATTAGCTTCTCTCTCGCGTGGTGCTCCATGTTCCGCCAGCCTGAATCTTCTACAGCCGTTATGCTGGGAATCATCTTGATCATGGCGGTGCTCGGAGGAACCTTATTTCCCATTCAGGCTATGCCTGCATCCCTGCAGAAAATCGCCATGTTATCCCCTACCTATTGGTTCCATGAGGGAATCATGCTTGCTAAGAACGGAGGCTTGTTCGCGGAACAACTCACTCCGCTCGGGATCCTGCTGTTGTTTGCGATCGCTTTTATGCTGGTTGGCAGCCGAAGGAAACTGGCTTGAAAAATATGTTACGATATGGGGAAAAGAGTACGTATGCCATGGGAGGTTTTCATGAGAAGCTATACCGATTCGTGGTCCCCAAGCATAGCGGTCGTGATTTGGAGAATGTTTGCCCTGCTGCTTCTGGCCGCTCTGTGGTTTATGGGAGATGCCGGGACCGAAGGGTTCGTCCTGGTCTTCGCCTTAGCGATCCTGGCAATAGCCCGATGGCGGTTTTCCCTTCCTTCATGGACAACACTGGTCGACCAGATTCTATGCATGTCCATCATTCCATACTGGCCGGAGGCCGGCTTCGGACTGGCTCTGCCGCTATTTGAAACCATGCTTGCCGGTAAACCGCTGTTTTCCCTGCCCATCCTCGCAGCGTTTGTCATCGGTTATGTCGATCCGGACCTCTCGCTTCTTCTCATGCTCGTTCAAGCTTCATTTGCAGGATGGATCGTTTTATGTTGGTCCAAGCAAATTCATCAGTATCGATTGGAGGCAGATCAGGAGCGTCGCGATCGCTACGAATTGGAAATATTGAAAGGTGAGCTGCTCATGGCCAATGTCCAAACGGCTCAGCTTGCAGAGCTGAGAGAGCGGCATCGAATCTCCCAGAAGCTGCACGATGAGGTCGGCCATGAATTAACAGCCGCGTTGTTAGCCTTACAAGCTTTTGAAACATTATGGAGGGAGAATGACCCGCAAGCGGAAGACATGTTTGCTCAAGCCCAGATGCGTTTGTCGAGCAGTGCCCTGGAGCTGCGGGAAACGGTCCATAATATGCTACCTGTCCAAGCGATCGGCATTCGGAGCCTGGAGGAGATCTGCCGCAATTTCAAAGCGATGCCTGTACAGCTGCAAATTTATGGAGATACATCCCGTATAGCTGCCCATCTGTGGGTCATCCTGAATGCTTGCCTCAAGGAAGCCTTGACCAATGCGGTGCGTCATTCCAAAGCCAAACACGTTGAAGTATCGTTGGACGTCAATGAACATATCGTGCGGTTAAGCGTCCAAAATGACGGCGTTTTGGATTCCTCCTCGCTGCCTGGAACCGGACTCCGCAACCTAAGGCAAAGAGCCCAGGCGGCAGGCGGGAGCATCTCCACCAATACATCCAGCGGCTTTCAATTGGTCTGCGTATTACCTATGGAAAAGGAGGGCATTCGATGAACATTCTCATTGTGGATGATGATCCATTGATATGTCAGAGTCTCCGGCTGCTTCTATCCAGAGAACCGGATATGGAAGTAACGGCCACTGCGAATGACGGCGCTGCAGCCATTCGATGCTGTGAAGAGGTCCTGCCGGACATCGTCCTCATGGATATTCGGATGCCTGGTATGGACGGAATCCAAGCGGCAAGGCAAATCAAGCAAAAATGGCCCCAAGTGCAGATTATGATGCTGACCACGTTTCAAGATGAGCATAGTATCCGCCTGGCGCTGCTAGCCGGAGCCGAAGGGTATATGCTGAAGTCGACGCAGGTCTCCAGTATGGCACAACAGCTTCGTGCTTTGGCCTCCGGCAGTTCCGTTGTGGATGCCAATGTGCTGAAGACCTTGATGCTGCCCGAAAAAGAGAATCGTTCCGACCTTACCCCGCGGGAAAACGATATTCTCGAGCTGGTTGCCTTAGGCTGCTCGAATCGGGAAATTGCCGAGCAATTGTTTATCAGCGAAGGAACCGTGCGCAATACCCTCTCGATCATTCTGGATAAGCTGGAGCTCCGGGACAGAACCCAATTGGCGATCTATTATTGGAGGCAGTCGTTGTGATGTCTTACCCATCCCCTTTTCATAGGGCTCCTTACTTACGTTTATTCTCGGCTAACCGTGCCAAAAGAAATCTTCATATTCGGCGCGTAAGTCAACCACGAATCGCTATCAAACTTCTGGAACAGCTTGAGTTCAGCGGCATATTGGGCTTGTGCTTCCTCCGCTGTTAAACCTCTCCGTACCAGCTGCTCCATTGTCATTGAAGGTTCATCGGGCTCTTGCCCAATCCCCTCTTCTCTTAGGGATTGATACAGCCGTTCTTTGCTGGCATCGTCCATATGCCGATCCAAAAAATTCACTTTATCGCTTACTCGACATTCAACATTCCGTAACCCCAGCTGACTTAGAAGAATAGGGAGCTTTATGCCGATGTTCCCGTCTTTGCCGCTGCGGCTGGCGTCCACCTCATACAGCTTCTGTAATACGCCCAGACGGACCACTTCGGAATGCAACAATCCATCATCGAAGCCAAAATTCGCCGCATTGGCGATCCAATGGGGCTCAAAACAAATGACCCGGCCGCCGTTCCGCACACTGCCGATCATTTTTTGAAGGATATCTCGGGGATTCTTCATATGTAATAGAAACGCGTGACAGAGCGCAATGTCGTACTGCCGATGCACCTGGATTTCTTCGATATCCCCTTGAATCAATTCAACGGAATATGGCAGCTTGTCAAAGATTCCCCTTGCTTCCTTGATCAAATCTTCACCTTTGTCTATACCTGTGTAGGTTGACCCATCGGGTAAAAGCGGGAGAAGCTTTAGTGCTAGATACCCATAACCACAACCGTAATCCACCATGTTAATGGGCGTATTCATTTTCCAGACGTTCTTAACCAAAAACTCCAGGTAGTCGTCATTGTAATATAACCATCTGGTATTCCTCAGGTATTCGATTTTGGAATCCCAGTAATATTCGGACATCCTCTTTACGTCCTCTCTGCATCAGGAGTCTAACTCTGTTCCAGCCTTGCCTTACGGATCACTTCACGAATGAAATCAGCCTTGCCGTTCGTATAGGCTACGCGGTCGTGTTTATATTGATTTTCGAGTGCTTTTTTCAAAGCATAATATCGATCCTTTATTTCCGGATGTTTCTTTAAATACTCCCTGAATAAAATCTGGTCAATCCACTGTTGGCCCTGGTACTTGTAAATATGCAGATGATGCGTTCCTGCCCGCCATTGCCCTCTTCGAAAGAACAGCCGCTCCGGGAACTCCGGTTTAACAACATATTCGTAGCCGATCCCAGCCAGATTCTCAATGTAATGCTCATCGACTTCCTCTAGGCTAAGAACGCCAGCCATCATATCGATGGTCGGTTTGGACCCTAAACCCGAAACGGACGTGCTCCCGATATGTTCCATGTGAACGTCGAGGCCTTTCAGTGCCGACTCAATTTTCGCTTTTTCCCGGTTGTACTCATCTTTCCAGTCCGGGTTGTATGGTGTGACAATCACTTCTTCCATGGGTCATTTCCTTTCGATAGCAGATAGCAAACCTCGAATGCCTATATATTCCGTCTCAGCTTAATTTCAAACTCCGGTTTCGTGATATATTCCATATAGACGAGGGCTCGGTTAAAATCCAAATAAGCCTGGAAACGCGTACGAATGGCCGGGGCCGTAATGTATTGAAGCACTTCATCCTTATGGATCCAACGACAGTCCGTCGTTTCTTCCGAAGTCCTCAGCTCGCCGCCCGTAGGCTTACACACGAAATCCATCATCACTTTCGTTGAAACCACGGCAACTCCGCTGTGTCCCGGATAGGTTGATGTATTGGAATAGACGCCGATCAGATGAGAGACGATGGTCTCGATCCCGCTCTCTTCTTTGATCTCCCTAATCAGCGCATCCATGAGATTCTCTCCGGCCTCCACCTGTCCCCCCGGAAACACCCATCCGTTACGATCCTTCACCAATAGAATTTCACCGCGTTCATTCTCAACCACGCCGCCTATGGCAACAATATGCGTTGGCATCATCATGACAACAGCCTCCGATAGATAAGATATCCCACAAACTATGACAAGACCCGTTAGAATTCGTTAGCGTATCCTAGAAAGATAGCTTCATTAATTTATACTGCTACTTCTTCACCGCGGGCATGAGCTTTACCTTTATCTTCCTCCAAATGGAAAAGGACTATTTTTCTCTGAACGCAAATCTGCCCGTTGTTATCCGAAATTCATGATCGGCAGGAATAGATCGCAATCGGTAAGAAATCATGATCCGAGTGATTTGATACAATGACATTACATTCTAGTAACTGTGATGAAGGAGTTGGGATGATGAAGAATAGAGTCCAGAAGATATCCCCTAACTTGTGGTTTGATCACCAAGCCGAGGAGGCAGCTCAGCATTACGTTTCGATTTTCAAAAACTCGGGGATCGAACGATTTACGCGATACGGCGCAGAACGCAACGATCACTCGCCATTCGCCGAAGGAGCTATAATGACGGTGGAATTTCAATTAGAGGGACAACATTTTGTTGCGCTCAACGGCGGTCCGCATTTTAAATTCAACGAAGCTATTTCGTTTATTGTGCATTGCGATTCGCAAGAAGAAATTGACTACTATTGGGAGAAACTGGCCGAAGGCGGTGACGAAAAAGCGCAAGTATGCGGTTGGCTGAAGGACAAGTTCGGCGTATCGTGGCAGATCGTTCCGGCTAACTTAAACAAAATGATAACCGATCCCGATCCGGCTAAATCGGAACGCGTGATGAAGGCCTTACTCCAGACGAAATCCAAAATCGATATGCAAACGCTACAGCAAGCCTATGAAGGATAGGGAAGGCTGCCTTCATGGCAGCCTTTTTTATGCTTGAAAGTTCTATCCATTTAAGACGGGGCAACCATGATTACATCATAGCACAAGTTCATGCGTGACCAATCCACCGTCGGCAATTTCCCGAAAACCTAGATTCTTATAAAATGCAGACGCCTTGGGATTGTCTGTTTTTAATACGAGTTTCGTATAATGGCTGCTCGCCATACGAACCACAGCTTCAACCAGCCTTCTCCCGACTCCTTGACTCCGGAATTCCTTTAGTACATATAATCTGCGGATCCTGCCTATGCTTCCGTTTGCATACGGATCCCGATTTAACCCGCAGATGCCGATGACTCTATGGCCAACTCGACATTCAAACAAGGCTTCATTTTCATGATGAAAGGTATTGATACCCTTATGATACTCATGCACTAATCGATGGATATTCCTGAATCCTTCTTCCTGGCTTTCAGTCAAGAGTTCGGTAAGATCTACGGCACCGAGATCGGTAATTTCATGAATGATCATGTTGTTTAATCTCCCTCTTGAGCCTTTCGACTGTATGTTCAATTCCAGTATTTACGCACGTAATTCCATGTTCCTTTGGCAACCATCTGTTATAAATGGCCTCTTCGCTTTAGATTGGAACTCGATTTCCAGAGTAAACTTCGACACTCTACTAGTCATCAACTCGTCACTTCAATCCATCTAGCAATAACGGCTTTTAACTGTTCCTTCTTTTGCTCCAAATCGTCTGTATCAACGATTTTCACGATGGCCCGATCATGCGACGCCCATTTCAATAACCCCGCCGCATCCTCAGTCAGTGTTCCCTTTATATCATGGTCCTTTACCTTGGCTCCACAATGAAAAATCAACCGAATAAAACCCTTCCCCTGCAAATTCATGGTGATCCGGTCTTCGCCCTGAACGCAAAAGCTGGGTGCATTCCATTTGATATGCTCCGTGATTCGATCATCAACACTCAGGATGAAATTTCGGACCTCCTCGATTTCTTTTTTCAAGGGATGCTCAAGTTGATGAAGATACTCCTCGACTTGTTCTTGACCCCGCAATTGTGCCATTCTTAACTCCTCCTTTTATACTGGATTAACTCATCCCGCCTTATTGGCCTATGTCTATGCTCCTGGCTTCCTTGCCGTAACGATCGGCTGATAAAAGCCAGAATCTGAAGGCACGTGCCACTGGATATCGATGAATCCCGCTTCCGCCAGCAAACTGCTTAATTCTGATCGCATTAATGCTCTATAGGATGTGCTGTTGACTTGGGTATGCCATGCTCCATCGATTTCTTGCATAATAAATTGGTTCGTCTCATAGTGAAATCCACCTTCCGCCCAGTCCCAAACTTGAAAAACCATACGTTTCCCTTCATCCATGACTCTTGGAACCGTTGCATGCTGGCGGTTCTGAATAATAGCGTCGTAGTCCCGAATGGACACGACAAGCAGACCCTCGCTACGAAGTTTGGCATACAGGTTGCGGCATGCCTGTCTTAGCTCCTCATCTGACAATAAATGAGGGATTGCATTGTCGGCAGACAATACGACATCGAATTGCCCAGCAATATCTTGCTCTAGAGACCGAAAATCGGCGATTCCAAAATCAATGGGAATCCCCAGCTTCTCGGCTTCCTTTCTGGCCCGCTCCACCGACTTGGGACTCAAATCCGTAGCCGTTACGACAAAATCATGACATGCCAATCCCAAAGCCTGCGTCCCTATTCCGCATGATGCGTCCAGGAGATGGAACCGAGCCTCAGGGTTCTCGTCATGTAACGAACGAATAAACCGATTGAAGAATTCACCCTGCCATCTTACCGCTTCATGCCAATCCTCAAAAATCAAATGATACGTATCCGCAAGTTCTTCGTAAAAATCAAAGCTGGAGTCCTTCAACCGTTATCCCTCCGATGCGCTTTTTAGTTCACTACTTCCATATGCTCCTCGTACAACTGGATAACTTCCACATCTGGATACCTTTCCTGCAGCTTCTGGGCGAGCGATCGTACGCCGAAAATTTCGGTAAACGTATGACTGCCCACGATGAGATTCAATCCGACGAACCTGGCATATTGAACCGTATAGAGCGTTTTTTCCCCGGTAATGTAAACATCGCAGCCGTGGTCCAAGGCCTCTTTCAATTGATTCGTGCCGTTACCTGCTCCGGTTATCATGCCGATCCTTTGAACAGGTTTATTGCTATTCTGCTGATAAAACACGTGTTCGCCCAAAGCGGAGGACATGGTTTCAACAAGCTCTTCCATCGAGACCGGAGACTCCAGTTCTCCGATACCTATCGAGCTATTCCCCTCCATATGCCGGGATGATTGGACAATATGTTCCACCCCCAATTCACGCAGCAACGAATTGCAGGTTCCGAACTCGGCATAATCCAAGGGAAGATGGATATAGAAATGAGCGATGTCATGCTCCTGCAGCAACTCTAAACACCGTTCCTTCATCCCGTACACGAAGCTCCATGCATCATGATGCGTGATAATCAGATCGACCTTTTCGACTGCCGCTTGTTGGACAACCTCCGGTGTCAGATTGGTGGCGTAGCCTATCCGTAGATAGTGGTTCGATGAAAAAAGATGGTAGCCATACTCGTCGTCTTCCTCAAAATCATTCAATAACGTGCCGAAAAGCTCATGGATATAGGATTTGAATTGTATCGTATCCATCTTTACTCCTCCCTCGGTAAGCTGGATCCACCTGGTAAACCTCAAACTAATGTTACCACCTTTAAAAAGTCAGCCATCAAAGTATTGGATACACGCAGCCCCTCCTCTCTGCTGCTAGACGGTCCGGCAATCATCATCCCACGTGTGGCCTCCCACGACTTTGTATTTGTTTCTCCATTCTCGGTTACATGTTTGGCTATAGCTACGCTGCTAAAATCCTTATCGATAAAAATCAATCCATATGAATTCAGTTTTGGAACTCCATTGGCTGTTTCATCATAGACCAGGACTCCTCCTCCCCCACTTAGATTAAATACGATTTGGGTATAACTTTTCTCGTTTGTAAATCGTTTGTCATCGCTAAATAATTGGATTGAGCCGTCAAAACGCTTCTCTCCAGTGATGGACCGTGCCAGATAACCATCGATTTCGATACGAACCGGCATGATCGCCTGGTCCGCATTCTTTCCTAATTGAAACTCTACTGCTTCTATGTTCTGAACAATTTGTCTCGGATGTGTATACCACTTATAAGACAAAATCAAAAAAATCGAGAAAACCATGATGGTTGGAACAATCCATTTTTTCAAACCATTCAGCACCTTCAAAATTTTTTCATTCTTCGAGTGTATGTACATTGATGCTCTCGTTAGCCAGCGTACGGCCGTCCATGCCTAAAGCTTGAACAGCGATATGATCGTGGAATTTCCGGTTGCCAAACTCCCAGGATAACGACCACCCATCCGATCCGTCGATGTCATAACCGATAAGCTCCCTTTCCTTCCAAGTTTCTGTACCCGTTGGCGCTACCCAGAACAGAACCGACTCTATATGTTCTGCCTCAACATGGATGGTCATCCTATGGGTATCCCTAGATACAACCCACCAATTCGAATCATATGGCAAATCTGTAGATACTTTTAATATCTTAGCCTGAAGGTCTACAGCGTCCGCTTGTTCGTTTGTGGGTGTCGAAGCTTTAGCCGAGACGGATTCTTCGACCGGAGAGCATGCAACCAGAAGCAGTAAAGCGAGTAAACACATATTTTTAATTCGCATGATTCCTCCCGCATATAACAACAAAACCCGCCTAAGATCATTCCAATCTGAGTCGGGTCATCTGGTGTGATAGATTTTATGCCAGGTTAATACCTAACCTGTTCTTCTAGATATTTCTTAAATAATTCGGCTCTTATCTCCTCGTTCGTTTCAACCATAGAACTTATCTCAACCGATGTGTGCTGCAGTAGTTTACCATCCTTATACGTACAATGATGTTCGTAACAATTCGGATCATTCAATATCAGCTCGAGCGACTTAGGGATATTGGCTGCGATTCCGGCATTTCCTGCAGTCAGAATCCATTGCGTGGATTTCCAATCCAAAATGCCCTCGTCCGTCTTTATTGGGGTCTCATAAATGTAGTCCTCAGGTACTTCGGCAAGATAAAGGTACATTCCTCCCAAGCTCTTGCCTTCCGATGTCCAAGTGACAAGGCCTTTGAAGGTTAATCGGCAATCCTTATCCCGAATGTTCGTCTCCTCATACAGCTCACGTATCATGGAGTCTCTGGGCGCCTCGTTATATTCAAGCTTGCCCCCCACTCCATTCCAACATCCCATCCATGGTGCTCTATCACGGTTTAATAATAAAATCTCATCACCGCGTCGAACGAAACAAATATTGTATTTCATCATCGATTGTTTTCTCCCATTCTGGTTACACCGCAATCCATCATATCATCGTAAATTTCTGATTTTCTCTTCGATCGGCTTCTGTCCATCTTCATCCCAGACAATGGAGATTTCAAAAGTCCCCTCTTCAAAGTAAAGGGGGAATCTTCGTTTGAACCAGGGCTGCATAGGTAAATCCATCGCTTCTTGAATCGGTACCCAAACGAGCTCCCCTTCTGGCGGATTCGCTAAGAGTTCACCTTCGTAAGAATCTGTCAAATAGTTAAATACCATGTAACGATAATTCGTCTGGGGAACCACATACTCATCTATGCCTTTATACTCCAGGTTGTTAATAATCAGCCCGGTTTCTTCATAAACCTCACGAATTGCACCTTCCGATAGGCTCTCCGGGAACTCCACTTTTCCTCCAGGCCCAAGGTAACCGGGAAAACCGAGCTGGTCCGGACGATTAATAAGCAAAACCTTGTCGTCATTCCGAATCATGCACATTGTATACATGCCATAGGTTATTTGCGGCTTTGTCATTTCATTTCTCCTTGAGCGGATCAGCAATCCGTCACTATGTAAATTGGATACAAGAACGTCAGGTAATGGATCTCATTTATTCCCTCGAATACAAAAGCGCACCGCCAGACCCCAAAATAACGAAATGTTTGCCCGACGGTGAAAAACCACATTTTATTTTTCCGTCCAGCCGGTTCAAATCAATCATCGTGGCTTGCTTCAGATACTCATAATTAGAGACGAACACCTGGTCCAAAATAACGGAAGCCCTTGGCCACCAAGGATGAATGACTTCCAGCATCCAGCCATCGTTTGTTGCGTGAATCCCATCCCCCGACTCAAATCCAAAAATCGAAATGTCCTGTCCGCTGAGCGGAATACGAAAACTTAAGTGGTCTCCGCTCATATGATCTTCCGTTAGGTCGGAATCCCGGTCTCTGTGAATGACGGTTCCGGTTATGGCCTGCGTCAAACTGTAACCGGAGCTGCTGATCAGAACCAGATTCTCATCGGCATCCCAACCGCAAGCGATGCATCCGGAAGCCGGAATGATGACCTCAGCCGTCCAGGGGCGAGGCGGTTTTGTAGGTTCTTTCGCTTGGGCAAAGCGCAGCAAGTCGATCTCAAACGTTGTTCTGATTTCTTTTTTTGATTGATTAAAAGGGTTCATATCATACACCTGCCGTTTGATAGGTTATCGCTTGGATTCATCATTATTCATTTCATGTATTCTCATATTAAGCTCATCCAGAGAACGCTGCATGCGCTCCATTCTTCTCAGGGCAGAATATTGATTGCTGATAATCCCGGCCAAGCCGACAATCAAGATAATCACAATGAAACCGATCATAGATAGCGTGCATCCTTTCCATTTTATGATTGAACTAATAATCCCTGTTATCGGGTAACATCGATGTATTCACCCAGTCTTCGAAGCTGCTGAACAACAAGGTCTTCGGCCAATCAGCCGACTCTTCATGCTTCCAGGTTAAATGCACCTGCGCATACATACCCGGTTGTTCTATTAGAGAAAACAAAAAATCATCCCGATCGCATCTTCTTGCTAATGTCTTCACTTGTACTCCAAACAATATATGCTCGCTCGAAATTTCCTTAGATAACTCATCCGCGAATCGATCCGAAGTCTCGTCTTCCCAGGGCTCTAAGTAGGTGAAATCTTCCGGTATCGTCGTCACTATAACACCTCCGCTGCTTATCTTTTCTTATACTCAACGGTCGGCCTCCAGTTTCCCTATCTCTCAATCTCCCTGTATATGCTGAGCGCTTTCTCCATCTTCTGAGTATACTCCGCGGATTGGCTTGAATTTAGCAGCTTAACATCCTGACTCCCGCTGGAGCTGAGCAGATCCTGGCTGCTCAATACTTGGATGAGTCTGTTCACGGTACCTTCGCTGCCATCGATAATTCGGATATGATCCGGCAGCAGATCCGACAAAATCCTTTTGTAAAAAGGATAGTGCGTACAGCCCAAAACGATCGTTCCATACTCATTCAGATCAAAGGCTTCAAACTTCTTCGTGAAGTATGCGTTCATGATCTCGGGGTCGAAATTCAAAGCCTCACAGTGCTCGACCAGCTCCGGTAAAGGCAGGGAATCCACGATATGCATGCTATCGACTCGCCGGACCAGGTCCTTATACTTCGACTCCTTCAGGGTCAGCGGCGTGGCAAGCACCAGGATCCGCTTCCCGCTGGCACGGTTAATCTCAACAGCCGGCTTTACGGCAGGCTCCATCCCGATAACCGGAATCGGATAGGCCTTCCTTAAATCGGAGATCGCCATGCTTGTAGCCGTGTTGCACGCAACGACGATGGCTTTGACCTCTTCCTGCATGATGGTTTCCATCGCTTGATGTATGTAAGCTTTCACGTCTTCCTTAGCTTTGGTGCCATATGGCACATGGAGGGTGTCCGCAAAAAATAAAAAGTCTTCATGGGGCAGCTTTTTCATAGCCGCCCTTAACACGGTTAAACCGCCTAAACCTGAATCAAAAAAAGCTATTCTCATTGTTTTTCACCTGTCGTTATATGTTGGTCTGTCCGTATCATTGCAATCGATGTCCTTATACATTATACTCCACTTCCCGGAAACGCGCAGAGCCATCTGAGCATTAAGCGTTTCAAAATAAACAGACCCGGCCAAGTAAGGATCTCGGGAGGCCGGGTCTGACGTGTTGTTCTTTTGCATAGGGAAGAATGATTAACTTCCTTCATGATCATGAAAAAAACGCAATCCATTTACTCAAAGCATTTCAGCAAAGCCAAAGCCTCTTCATGATCGGGCTCCAGAACGAGCGCCTCGCGCGTATATTCCAGAGCCTCCTCGTCCAGGCCAAGCTCGTAACAACAGATCGCCAAACAGTATAATACCGTTGGCACCGGCTCGTCTTCATCCGTGTCCACGGATTCCTTCAGGAAGAACTTGGCCTCCTCGTACATATCCATCTCAAACAGCACCAGTCCCGCGTCCAGAGCCAGATCATAACGCTGTTCCATCACATAATACGATGACCACATCTTGAAGATGCCTGCACGGATATCCAGCATTTCTTCGTCATTGGCCTCCGGCAGCAGATTCGAGATGCGCTTCGCGCTCTGAATGAAGAACTCGGCGTCATACCCGCCTAATCTCCAGAAGGACAAAATTTGCTGCAAGCCCATGCTTTCAATATTCCGGTCGACCCATTCCTTCATACTGAAGAATTCATCCGGTCCGAAGCGTTCGATGAATTGACGGTAAGCAAGCCGGGTATTGGCATAACTAGCCGGTGCTTCCAGCATGAGAATGCAGCCGACGTTAATATTCTTATAATGCTGCGTAGGGAACATGGCCAGTGCGCCTCGCTGTTCGAACACATGCTGCAGCGCGTGATAATTAGCCGTTAGCGAAAAGCTGCCATGGTAAATTAATTGCGGCGGCTCGGCGAATTTCCAATTATCGATGCGATGATCTCCTTTATCCGCCGTGAGGAGCATGAAACCTGACGTGGATAACCGATTCAGACGTTCCAAGCAGGTCAAGCCCACCTCCGGAAACAGGATATGCGAATCCTCCAGTTCTTGCTGGTAATGAGCAATCACATCGCGATAAGGATAAGTATCTTCTTCGTATCTTGGTTCCCGGCGGTGCTCGTAGGCCAGCTTCATGCGTTCCAGCGCTTCAGCGGGCTTGAGCTTATGGTGCTGCTCCGGAAATTCGATGACCACATCGCTCTCATAAATCTGGCCTTCCCCGACGTAGATCAATTCTTGCGGAATGCCGTCAAAAAAATAATTGGCGACGATCAGCAGCGGCTGCTTCAAGTCTCCGGGACGAATCGTGGTCTTCGACACTACCAAGTTCAATTCCGTATCATGCACGGCATCGAACCTCCCGAAATCCAGCAGTCCCTGCTCAATATACGATTGCATGGCAGGATGCTGCTGCCATGCCGTCACATTTTTCATCGGCAAATCCGTCATGACATAGCGGAAAGGAGGCAGCGCTATCCCCGTATCATCTCTCAGCTCGCACAGCTTGTGCAGCACATGGTAACCGAGGCGTCCGGCTCCGGCGCCCAATTCCAGAATCGTCACGGGTTCGATGATATCGCCCCGATCCGCGCGATCTCGAAGGAATCCGAATATCATTTCTGCGTAAGCCGTAGCAATCATGGGGTTGCTCGTAATATACTGCGGGACCTGATCATTATTCCACGCCTTCATCCCCAGTTCTTCATAATATGTCCGCTGTAGTTCCCAGATGGGTGCTTCACTGAAACGGAAGCGTTGTTGATTATTATCCGTCATTTCTATTTAACCCTGCCCTCTATGTATCTTATTAGTACAATCTGAAACCTCGAATGCCTTTACACGGTTAGACCAAAGACCAATCCATTGTCTATAGAATGGTACCATATAACTTGGTTCTTCCCAAACCTTCGAAGTCAGGAAATCCCGCGGACTCTCTTCGCTTGATAACCGTTTGACAAACCAACGGGCAATAGGCACCTTTCCTTCCTCTCCCTAATATAGTGTAGGAGAACAGAAGGGCGGGATGTACATGGTTGCGAGCACGGAGCAAGAACAATGGGCCATTTTCCTGGCGGCGATCTGCGGACAAACCTATACACAATTCACCAGCACGGACGGCTCATTTGTCCTTCCGCTAAACTTCTCGCTGTTCGACACCATTGAAGCGAATTCCTTGATCCGCGTGTCGGAACGCTTCGGGTTTATCCTTGAATCGCCGGAGGAGATTATAATCGCCTTTCGGGGTACCATGTCCTCCACGGATTGGATCACGGATGCCATAGCCTCCCAAAAGAACTTCAAATACATCAAAGATCCCGCGCTCACGCACCGCGGCTTCACCAGCATCTACGCTTCCGCCCGCGGGCAGATCATGTCGGCGCTTGCAAGATTGCCTGTCGATAAGACCTTGTTCATTACAGGCCACAGTCTCGGAGGGGCACTTGCTACCTTGTGCGCCGTGGATGTTGCCGCGAACACGGATCACCAATCCCCCCATGTTTTCACTTACGGATCACCGCGCGTAGGGGATCCCGATTTTGCCAAGGCCTTTGCCAAATATGTTCGAAGCAGCTTTCGTATAGCCAACCTGTTCGATGTCGTCACTCATGCACCGCCCAGTATCTACAAACTGCCGAAACGGGAAAAGAAATACTATTACAGTCACGTCCATACTCATTGGCCATTGAACTTCCAGAATGGGTCGGTTAGCGGCAATCATGTAATCAGCAGTTATTATGCGGAGCTTGCCAAGCTCCAGCCGCCATTTGCCGAGCTTTTAAATTCGGCGAATCCCGGATTCTGTCCCGTCACAGAATTACCAATAGAGAAGGTGTAAGCTTATCTGGAGGGTCATATAAAGAAAGCGGATTTCCCTGAAGAGGAAATCCGCTCTTTTATGGCTTAACCGAGAATCGATTACACGCGAGTACCCGTTAGCATCGGGAACAATACCTTCATCTCAGCGTCATTCGGTCTTCGGCCATAATCCGCAATTTCGAAAGGCTCGGCATATTGTACGCCGGCTGCATACTCTTGACCATACAGCTTGGCAAGCGTAGGCAGCATTTCGTCCGACACGCGCAGAAACCGATTCCAAAACTTCAGAATAAAATCCCGCTTCTCTTCCCACGTATCCGGTACGGCATGCAAGAAACCGCCCTGCCAAGGGGCAAACTCGTAAAACTGGGAAGCATGGGCATCGCAGGCCAGCAATTTCTTCTCGATGACGCCTCCGGCATCGATGACCATATCCGGTTGATATGACGCCCGTGCCGCGTAATCCGGCATCAGCAGATAGATCGGGGATTTTTTTAATGACGGTACTTCGGGCACGGCATTAGGTACATTCGCCACAAAATCTGCGGCATCCCGCACGACCTTCCCGGCATTTCGGTTATCCACATGGCCGGGACCGTCCGGATGGAACGTGATGACGATATCCGCCTCCCAGCCGCGGATTTGACGGATCACTTCCTTGCGTACGTCCGGTGTCGGCATCAATTCGCCATCGGGTATGGGCAGAACGACATATTCCAGAACCCCAAGATGCCGGGCAGCCTCATGGGCTTCCCGTATACGACGGTCGATCAGGTCCTGCCCGCTCATTTCATGATGACCGCAGCATCCATCGGTTAACGTAACGAACTTCACCCGATGGCCCATCTCTGCGTAGGCTGCGGAGATCGCTCCTGCATAGATTTCGGGTTCATCGGGATGCGCTGCAATGACAATCACATTGAGAATAGTGGACATCTATTGCTTCCTCCTTATCGTTTCTTCAATAAACGATCGATGTATCGATTACTTCAAACGTTTCATCAATGAATGATCTTCTTTCAGCTCCAGCAAATCCCACAGGTTCCCGTACAAATCCTTGAATACCGCTACCATGCCGTAATCCTGCTCTTTCGGCTCTCTTACAAACTCGATTCCCCGCGACACCATTTCGCGATAATCTCTCCAGAAGTCATCGGTATTCAGGAACAGAAACACTCGGCCGCCCGACTGGTTGCCTATAAACGGCTCTTGTTCCGGCTTGGATGCTTTGGCAAGCAATATCGTCGTGCCGACCGACCCGGGAGGAGCAACAACCACCCAGCGTTTGTCTTGTTCGGGCTGATATGTATCTTCGATCAAAGTAAAATTCAGCTTCTCGGTATAAAATGCAATGGCCTCGTCATAGTCCTTCACGACTAACGCGATATGAACAATGGATTGTATCATGTCCTTCCAGCTCCTTAAGGTTGAGTATGCAGCTAGTCTTCAATATTTGTTTCTAGTTATCCTCCTGCACGATCATCATGAGATTCCCGTCGGGATCTTGAATCGAAACAAACGAAATATCCGGAAACCGCTCAATCTCTCCGATGATCGTCACATCAATGGATTTTAGATATTCGTAGGTTTGGTCAATGTCATCCGTCGGCAGTGCGAATAAAGCCTGCTCTGCAGGCGTAAACCGACCGGATCGGTGGCTGTCCAGCAGGATCAACAGATTGTCCAGCTGGATGCTGTACATCTCCTCATAGGGACCGGATCTGAAAGGCACACCCAGAAGCCTTGCATACCATTCTACAGCTTTTTCCATATCGTTAACATGAATAAATACAGACGCTATCCTTTTCTGAATGGGCATTGGGGTATGAGTCATTATTAAATCCCTCCATCTTATAGATATAGTTCCGTTTCATAATTCACAGCTTACCTAATCCCGTCTTCCTCGTCACCAAAAAACTCTTTTTCAAGAATGGAGTAATAAAACTGGTCCGTCCAGTTCCCATTCCAACATAGTTCTTCTTTAAAAACAGCTTCTTTGGTCATCCCGATATGCTCCATTAGCGCTGCTGAACGATTATTTAGCGAGTTGCACATGCCTACCACTTTATGAGCGCTCAACTGTTCGAAAGCAAACTTCAACAATAGCTTGGCCGCCTCACTCCCGTACCCTTGACCGCTTTGTTCCGGGAGAATAGCGAAGCCCAATTCCCAACTCTTCCTAAAGCCAATATAACTCCATACTTGAGCCAGTCCGATCGGTGCCCGCATCTCATCATCAGCTAATCTGACTATAAAATCATAGGCTGTTGCTTCGCCTCCCTCATTGATTCTGGCCATATATTTGCTGCGAACAACTTGTTGATCTGACTCAACCGATTCTTCAAAATGCCATAGATCCCGATCGCATTCCATTCCGCAGATAAAATCCAGATCATGTATAGTGATTTTTGATAAAATGACGTTCTCTCCAAAGATCTCCATAAAGGCACCTTTCTTATAAGTTTCAGAGTATCAATATATTCAAAAATGCGATATTTCCCCGCTCAACCTTCCAAATATTATAGCGAGCTCTTCAACTCTCTCAGTCGCATTAAAATTTCAGCAACATATCCTTTCATGCATACGCTGAGGTATAACCCTTCATTGAATCGGTCACCGCGAACATAACTGGTCATCAATTTTCTAAGGGTTACCAGATCGGCGCTGCGAATGCTGCTCCCCACAGGGTTATCTAAATCTCGATAAGCCTCATTCTCCGCTAACCATTCGCTCCAGTTAAATACCATGAGGAAGCCGACGTCATCCAACGCTTTACGAAAACTTCCGATTTCTTTGCTTTCACATCGATATCCATTAACGTCATGGCAAAAAACGGACCCGGGATTTTGGAAATATTCGAGGTATGGGAGCAACCGCTCCACATCTGAAGCAGTTAAGTCTGAGTCATACGGCATACCGTCACCTCATTGATTTTTATTCGTCACCGCGCAAGGTACCCATGGCACTTCATACAAACGCCCTGATGCCTGTTAACGCCCCCTTGAAGCCTTCCTAGCCTCGTATGTAATCATCTGACCCGCATTTACAGGTTGATTCATCCAGCGATAGTCAGCCGACTTCGTAATCTCATCGTATCCCTGCTTCTCTAACATGAGTTCAAACTCATGCATCCCATACCAGCTTAGAGGAAACCGCTGCAGCTCGGTCTGAACCAGATGGCCTTCCTTCCATTTTTCATATTTCAGGATCGATACGATGCGCTGGTCAAGCAGATTGCATTCCGTACGTCTTTCCTCCAAAACGATGACTTCGTTATCGGAAGTTTCCCAGCTTCTAGTCGAGGTGTGATTCGCGTCGAAATCCGTAGGAATATACAAATCCACGATCAACCTGCCCCCAGGGGTCAAATTGGAAGCATAGTGCTTCAGAGCCGATTCAGCCCGATCGCGTCCTTCCACTAACTGAAAAGATCCTGCTGGAATGATAATGGCTTCATAGGCATCCGCCAACGAAAAGTTATGCATCTCGTCTTCAAACAGCTTCGCCTCAAGGCTCAATTCCGCTAATCTTCTTCTGCAGGAGTCCAGCATCGCAGCCGAATTATCCACGCCTTCGATGTTGATGCCTGCTTGGAGCAACGGGATTAATACCCGGCCCGATCCGCATCCAACTTCCAGCACCTTGCCTTTAACGTCTTTTAGGCGCTCTGTATAATATTCCACGTCGCCAAACGAGAAACCTAACGGTTTGCTCAGATCATACACTTCCGTACACAGCGCTCCGTACGAACTATACATTGAAATGGCCTCACTTTCTTTAAAATGTTTTTTGTTTCCCATCCACCCGGCTGATATGATAACCCGCTACACTTCCCGCTTCTCATCCGGCCGATAGAGGATTCTTTGGTAGTCCCAATCTTTAGAATCCATATCACCCAAGTACATCCGCTCATGCTCGGGCACCCGTTCATATTTCTCTCTTAAATGTTCCCTGTAAAACTCGGTGGGATTTTCTAGATATAAATAATAAGCGTCCCTGCATTCTTCATGCGCTGATTTCTCCCCGTTCAATTTCCTGTGGATGTCGATAAGTTCCTTGAACTTCTCCTCCTTGTCTGCCGCATACAACGGTTCAGACAGCGTAACCTCGCCAAGTCCCGCTATGCTAAGAGGCAGCGCTCCATCGAATGTCGTGAACAGCGTCCCGTCCTGAAACCATTCGTTTAGCTCATCGAGATGGCTGCGGACGTCAAGGGGCAGGTCGTGTACCAAGACTTGACCGTCCTGGTACACATTCAAATAAACTAAATAATTCGCACCCTCATATTTCATAAAAATGTGGAAACCGTCGCCCTCCACCGTTTGATAGAACATTTCATCCTTCACATAAAAATCAGTGGGACGAGGGGAGTGGGCCACTCTTCTGGTCTCCCATTGCTTCTGCTCACGCTCCGAAACTTCATAGATATTCACGAATTCCGGATTCATCACGCGAATGGTCTGCTTAATATGTTCATAATAGCTGTCTGGATGGAATCTCCAGTTCGTTTCCTTGACTCGGAACGCACCCAGTCCATGGATCGACAGATTTTCGCCAAGCGGAACGACAGGCGTCAGCCAGTTCGAATCGATCTTGTTTTTTAGGCCTTTGAGGTCAACCAGCTCCCAGCAATTGATCATGCCGTCTTCATAGATATCTACGCCAATATAAAAGTACTGACCTCCGTTGCAGATTATTCCCGGTATGGAAGTACCTTCAACGATTTTGGATCTCCGAATCTTTTTCATATGAATCACCTTCCGATTATAGGCAGTATATGGCTTCGTGTTTTGGTATTCCTCGAATGTGTCAGCGATTCACCCGCGTCGCTCTATTGATCCTATGAATTTCTATAGCTATGAGGGCATTCCTTACATCATATAAGAGAGCCGCAGGAAGCTCTATACCAACGATATTTATAAACATTCTCTACCAAAACCGACTCCTCATCATCCCTCTTGTAAACCTGGCATTCTTATTCTATTTTACATCCTCTTTTCCGTTTGGTAAAAATAGCAAAAGAACTCCCTGGCTCATGTGATCATGGCAGCAGGAAGTCCCTTATGTGTGGTGCGTTTAAACTACACTCTTAAAAAAGCAATATAATCCGTTATGATTCCTTTGTGTCCCAAATGCCGAAGCATGGTCGTGATATTGCCTCTATGGTAGGTTCCATGATTTACGACCTGCTGGAGAATTTCCGAAATCGAATTCTGAAACGCCTCACCCGCAGTGTTGTGATAAGTCACAACCTTCCCCATATCGCCAACCGACGCCAAATATTCATGGTGTTCGGTTTGGAGCCGGCTCAGGTATTGACGAGCTGCTGCCATATTCCCGAACGGTCTCGCGGCAAGCGACGGAGGACTTTCCTCCTTGATCCGGGCAAACCAAACTTCCTCCGCAGCTGCAAGGTGACCGAAGACTTCGGCGATGGATGTAAAGCCCAGGTTCACTTCCTGGAGAAACACGCCTTCCGGCAAGGATTGCAAATGGTCCAATAATCTTTCGTTCGCCCAAATGTGATAATCGTACAATTGAAGATACGCTTCGTTCATGGTGCACTCTCCTCTCTTGATCGCTTGATCGGTAAGCCTGAATTTACGATGCTAGCCATAGCACCTAGCCCCTAGCAGTCCACTAGAAAATTATACCATATATAACGAAAAAGCACGGAGATCAAACGAAACACAACGCATATTTTCGGATTACTCTTTGACGCTGCCAAGCACGATGCCTTTGACGAAAAAACGCTGGAGGAAGGGATACAGCAGCAGAATCGGCAGCGAGCCGATGAATATTTGCGCGGCTTTAAACGTTCGGTTGGACACTTCGGAGAGTGCCGCGGCATCGTCTGCATTGATCGACGTCAGGTTGGTCTGCACGATAACGGTCTGAAGATAACTCGACAACGGGTATTTTTCCGGAGAATTCATCAGCAACAGTCCGTCAAACCATTCGTTCCATTGGCCGACGATCGTAAACAGCGTTACGGTAGCCATGGCCGGCAGCGACAGCGGCGCGTATATTTTCCACAGGCTGGTGATGTAGCTCCCGCCGTCAATGAAGCAGGATTCCTCCAGCTCCTTGGGCAGGCCGCGAAAAAAATTGAGCAGCAAAATCACGTTGAACACAGCTACCGCACCCGGGATGACCAATGCCCAAATCGTATCGATCAGTCCGGTATCCCTTATCGTCATATACCTTGGAATAAGGCCTCCGGAGAACAGGGTCGTGAACACGAAGAACCAGGCATATTGCGTGCGGAATTTAAAATCCCGCGGTTCCTTCGACAGCGGATAAGCGATGAGCAGGGTCAGCAGCATGCTGATCCCGGTCCCAAGAACGACGCGCTGCACGGTGACCCACATCGCTACCATAAATTGCGGCTTGTTCAATACGTACTGATAGGAGCTGAGCGTAAAATCGACGGGCCACAGCTTCACGATCCCTGCCGTCGCCGCGCCTTTGGAGCTGAGAGAAACCGCTAGGATATGAACGATGGGAAGAAAGCAGAGCAGCCCCAGACCGATCAGAAAAGCGTAGTTGAAGCCAAGAAAAAATTTGCGGCTGAGTGACGGTTTATGCATACGGGACACCTTCCTTCCTAAAATATTCTGTAATTGGCGAACTTGGATGCCAGGGCGTAGGACGTCACGATAAAGACGAACGAGATCAAGGATTTGAACAGGCCGATCGCCGTGGCTACCCCATACTGGGCACCCTGCATGCCGATCCGGTATATAAACGTATCCAGAATGTCCCCGCTCTCATACACCTGCGGGCTGTACAAGTTGAACACCTGGTCAAAACCGGCATTCAGCACGTTCCCGAGCGAGAGGGTTGCCAGCAAAATGATGATCGGCATCATGCCGGGAAGCGTGATGTGCCAGGTCTGTTTCCAGCGGTTTGCGCCATCGACCGTAGCCGCCTCATACAGGGAAGGATTGATGGAGGTTAACGCGGCCAAATAGACGATGGTGCTAAAGCCGAATTCCTTCCAGATGTCCGTTATGACAAGGGTATAAGGAAACCATTGGTTGCTGCCCAGGAAAAAAATCGGCTCGATGCCGAACCAGCCCAATATTTGGTTCGCGATCCCGTTCGTCGGCGACAAAATGTCGATAAAGATTCCGCCGAGGATGACCCACGACAAAAAATGCGGCAAATAGACGAGCGTCTGCACGCCCCGTTTGATGAGCTCGTTCCTCAGCTCATTCAGCAGCAGCGAAACCAGGATCGGCACGACCAATCCCCCGATGATTTTCATGAAGGCGATAAACACCGTATTCCAAATGATTTGGCCGGTTTCCGGCAGATCGAACACATAGCGGAAATTGTCCAGCCCGATCCAGTCCGAGCCGAATAGGCCTTTGAACGGAACGAATTTCTGAAAGGCCATGGCGATGCCGATCATCGGCCAATAGCTGTAGATCAGTACGATGACGATGCCGGGCAAGATCATCAAATGAAGCGGCCACTGCCGCCGAAATTTTTTGCTTAACATGGCGATCCTCCTGTCTGTCAATGTGTATCCCATTCGCCTTCAGCAGGTGGTGAAATGAGAACAGGGGCGGGTGTCAGAAACCTCCCTCCCCTGTTCCCGTTAGCCGAACTCCTTTATCTGGCGGCCTTCCATGCATTAACTTCTTCCGTAATCTTGTCGCCGCCGAGCTTCTTCCAATTGGCTACGAACTCATCAAAGGCGTCGATGCTCGCCTCGCCCAAAATGATTTTGATGAACGTTTCCTGTTCCAGCCGGTCGAGCGTCGCTTTTTTGTCGGCCATGGTCTCGGTCGGAGCGCCGACATAACCGTTCGAGATGACTTTGCCCGCATCGTTCAAATCGCGAAGCTGCTTCATGGAGCCTTCCGGCCCGTTGGCGGCATAGCCGGACCAGCCCATCGGGTTGTTGCCTGCGAGATATTCCTGAAATTCCTTGAACATGATCTTCGTTTCGGCGCTGGTGATGTCCGCGTCGCTTTCGGATTCCAGCGCTTTGGCCAGCTCCTCCTGCCGGATCAGGTCTTTGTTCGGATTGACGACCTCGACCAGCGAATATTTGTTGACTCCGATGGATACGCCGTCTTCGATGATTTGGCCGTACTTGTCAAATTCCGCATTGTCGCTGTACAGCTTCTCGTAGTACTGGTTAGCCAGCTTGACGATGACCTCGGGATGCTCGTACCCCTTTTTGACCACGTAATATTGGGATACGGCAAAAGGCATCTGCACCGTCGCCGGACCGCCCTCCAAAGACGGGATAGGGTAGGACTTCCAATTCACCGATTCATCTTCTTTCACCATGTCCCAGAAAGGCCATGCCGGATACCAGCTTGGTCCGATCAGCATGCCGATTTTGTGGGTGGTCACGGATTCAAAGACCTTGACGGTATCCTTTACGCCGAACTCGGGGTCGATCAGCTTGTTCTTGAACATGTCCTGCAGCTTGGCCAGCGCTTCCTTCATCTCCGGCTGAATGCTGCCGAACTGCAGTTGCCCCTCCGCGTCTTCGATCCAAATTTGCGGGAAACCGCCGAAGCCGTTAAAGAAACCTACCGAAGAGCTGTTTAATCCGATATCCTTGGTCAGCGCAAGTCCGTAGGTATCCGCCTTGCCGTTACCGTCCGGATCCTGCTGGGCAAACGCCTCCGCAATGGCCACAAGGTCATCCATCGTGTTCGGTTCAGGAAGATTCAGCTTCTCCATCCAATCCTCCCTGACCCACAGCAGGGGAGCCGAGCCGCCGATTACCGGCTGGGTGGACGGGATCGCCAACAGCTTGCCGTCAAACGTCGCGGAAGGGAGCGCGTTTTTCTCGATCTCCATGACCTTCTTCAGGTCATCGCTGGCGTAATTCTCGAAAGCGGGCGCCAAGTCCGCCAATTGCCCGGCGTCCGCAAGCTGGCGCAGCTGCTCCGGCGTCACCTGCATGATATCCGGGAGGTCATTCGAAGCAATCGCGATATTCATTTTGGATTCATATTGCTCCTGGCCCGTTACCACCCATTTATAGTTGAGGTTGATGCCCATTTCCTTATATAGGTCGGTCCACACGTTGTTTTTAATATCCTGTCCGGACGGGAACTTCACTTCTTCTCCCACAAACCGGACGGCATCCAGCTGAATGGGAGGATCATACTTGCCGAACGGGTCACCCGGCTCCATGGCTGAGGCTTCGCTATCGGTGGATGAACCAGCCGCGCTGCCTCCGCCTCCTTCCCCTTTGCTGCAAGCGCTTAAAATAAACACGAAAGCCAGCATACTGATCCACAATACGGACAAGATCTTATTTCTCTTCATGTTTGCGACCTCCTTGAATTCGTTGTTTGTTTAGAGTATAAGGGAACAAAAAAAGAGCTATCTACTTCAAGCTCTTTACTTTGATATCTTCTCTTTACATGTTGTGCAGTTCTCTGTATTCCTGCGGCGTCAAATGGGTCGTTTTTTTGAAAAAGCGGTAAAAATACGGCGGAGAACTGAAACCCACCGCAGCGGCAATGACATGGATTTTGTCCGTCGTCTCCTTCAGCAGCTGCTTCGCTTTGGCCAGCCGTGCCGCATTAATCGACTCGGACAGGCCCTCACCGGTCACTTGTTTGTACAATCTGGACAAATACGAAGGGTTGTGTCCCACGGCCTCCCCGATTTGCGTCAAGGACAGGTCGCCGCTCAAGTGATCCTCGATATACCGCTGAACTTTGGCAATCACCTCATGCTGCTGATCCTGCTTCCCCTGCTCTTTCCGGTTGAAGATGATGTCCGCCAGCCTTTCGAAATATTCGGCCGCCTCCGTCCAGGAATCATGCTCCTCCAGATGAGTCAATGTGATATAATCCACCGCCCCTTCCCCTTCCACGTTCCGGCAGAGAGCTTCCATATCCACCAGGGACGGCATCATCACGGACACCAGGCCGTAATACACCTCCATCTTCAGCAAATATTCAACCTCCGGCGGGAAGGAAGAGGTATCGGTCACCTCATGGAGCAGCTGCATGAATTCCTCCCGGTCCCCATTGTCCAGACAGCCGCGCAGCAGCTCCATCCGCTTCAGATGCGTGCGAGAGCGCCCCAGAAAATGCCCCATGCGATCCGGGCGGTTGCGCTCACCGGCTTCGGTCAACAAAGATTCGTGGCCGATCCCGAGGCCGCTGTCCAGCAGCTGCTTCAGTCCTTCGAATTTGTCCGGCAGCCGTTCCCAATCGACCCACTCGCCAGCCATGGCAAACGACGTCTTCAATTTCAGAAGCGTTTTGCAAACGTCCTGAATTTGTTCCAGCATCCCGTGGACAAAACGCTGGACCCGTTCCGCCGCCGGACTTTGAATCTCCTCCGGATGCTCCTCCCCCTCCTCTTTGCGCTGCAAAATCCAGATCATCTTGGCCCTGCCGAACTCCACGGCCATGCCGTCGGTCATCGGGCCGAGCAGCTCGCCGATGATATTCTGGACTGCGTACAGCATCAGCGACTGGGCCGATGGACTTTCTTGCCTTTGCCAGCCGTCCAGCCTGCATAACAGCAGCAGGCATGGCTTGCGGGGATCCAGCTTCATCTCCAGCTCCGCAAAGCGCTGCTCCAGTTCCTCCCGCCGAATGTGACCAGGTGCTTTTTGCATCAGCTCCAGAACGTACTGTTGCTGTAAAAAAGGCAGCGCCATGCGCATATTGTCCCTCGCTTTGGCAAGCAGAATGTCCGCTTCAATCTCCTGGTCAAGCAGCTCCACGGTCTTCTCGATCGCGCTCAGCACGGCATCGTTTCCCTCGGCCTTGAGAACGTAATCGACGCTTCCTTGCCGGGTGGCCTCCTGGATATAAGAAAAGTCGTCGTATCCGGTCAAAAAAATCACTTTGCAATGGGGCCACTGCCTGGATATTTCCTTTTGCAGGGCAAGGCCGTTTAATCCCGGCATTTTGATATCCGACAAAACGATGTCCATTTTCGCCCGTTTAAGCCAGCCCAAGGCTTCCGAAGAGGAATAAGCCTTGTACACCTCAAGCTCGAGAAATTCCGCGCCAAGGCACAATTCCGCAAGCCCGTTCACGATAAAAGGTTCGTCATCCACGATCAGTATTCTGTACCTGCTCTTCATCCATCTCGCTCCTTTCTTGCTTTGGCAGTGTCATATCGATTCTCAAACCGCCCAACCGGCTTCTCGAAAAGGTCAATCCGCCAGCAGGCCCGAATTTCAATCGAAGGCGTCGGTGCACGTTGGATAAACCGGTGATCTCTCCCTTCACGTCCGAATTCGCGATCATGGATTGCAGGTTCTGCAGCCTTTCGTCCGTCAACGTCTCCCCGTTATCCTCCACGATGATATGCAGGACATGCCGCTCAGCGGCCATGGTAACCCAGATTTGCCCGTCCGCCTCCTTCTCCTCAAGTCCGTGCTCGTATGCATTTTCGATTAAGGGCTGAAGAATGAGCAGCGGAACGTCCAGTTGCTCCCAATCACCGGGGATGTCATCCCAATAAGCCGATATCCGGTTATGGAAACGGATGGACTGAATGTCCACGTAAGCCTTGGCATGCCCCACTTCCGCCTTCAACGAAACTTCGTCGGCAGCGTTGCGGGTGATGAACCTGAAATATTCCCCCAAATGCCTCGTAAAACGAACGATATTCTCGTAATCCTCCATCTCTCCCATCTGATGAAGCGTAAAGAAGCTGTTATATAAAAAATGGGGGTTGATCTGGGATTGGAGCTGCTTCAGCTCGGAACGCTGCGAGCGGATTTTCTGCTCAAACACTTCGTGGATCAGTACCTGCAGGCGCTTCACCATATGGTTAAACTGCTCGTACAGATAGTGGAACTCGTCATGATGCTTATGGCGCAGCTCCACCCGGGGACTGTCGAAATCGATGTTGCGGAATGCCCTCACCATCCGCTGAAGCGGCTGATGAATTCGGCTGTAGATCCAGCCCGAGAACAGAATAACCACCAGCAGGGAGAAGCCCGACAGCCCGAAAAAGATCATGCGGTATTTCCCGAGCGGGCCTAAGAATTCGGCTTCGGGGACATACACCACCAGGTCGGCATTCAAAAAGGCGGAGCGCTCCACGCTAACCCAATAGTTGGCCCCATCCGCCTTGATCTTCGTGTTGTAGGGAAGCTTTGAAAACTCGGTGCTTGTTAGCGCTTCCAAGTCAATGCGCTTGGCCAATCGCGGACCGATGCCGCCTCCGTCCTCCTGAGTCAGGACCCAGCTATTGTCCACGCCGATGAGAACGGCGCCCCCGTCCCCCGTGGCCAGCTGCAGGAGCGCCGTTTGCATTTTCGGAACGGAGAGCTCCGCCGCAATCGCAAAATTAGGCGGATGGCCGTTTCGCAATCGTTCCGGGTATACCATACCCAGCAGAAGTTTGTTCTTCCATTCGAAAATGACCCGATCGGGATGCTCCTCAAGCGCCTTCATCTGCTCTGGCGGCATGGCTCCTTCGTACGACACCTGCTCAATCGTTTTCTCAATCAACGGAATATACGTTTTGGCTTCCTGAACGTATTGATTGGAGCTTTGCAGCAGCCGCATTTTGCCCTGGAGGCGGTTGATCGCCTGAAAATATTCGGAACGGCTCATGGCGGGTGCTATGGTGCTAAGCTTTTGCAGGTCGGAGTCCTGCGACAAATCGTTCATCAGCAGCACCGTCGATCGCAGCTCCTGTTCCAGCGTACGCATGAAAAAATTAGTCCTCGCATTCAAGGATTGGGTAATTTCCTGCTCCACGCTCGCAAGCCCGGACTCGTTCATGTACAGGGCAGCGGCGTAAACCGGCATAATGGCCAACAAAAAGCCGGCCACGATTTTTGGGTAAATCGATTTGAACCACAGCAGCTTCATCGCTTGCCTCCACTTCGTTACCATGATCGCTTCGCCTAACCGATGAACAGAATAAAAACGGACCATAACGGTTACACGATTGTTCACGACCGGTTATCCCGGCTAAAGCAAGGACATCCGACAACTTCGGGATATCCGCTTTCGCCGGGTTGAACCTGTATCGTTAAGATTCTTTATGTTTGGGAGGGACGGACCGGTTAGCCTTCCACCATCAAGCTTGCGACCTCTCCTCTCGTCGAGTCGGGACCGACCTGAATGCGGAACTCGCCCGGCTCCACCACCGGCTTCAGGTCAAGGCCGATCAATTCCAGCTGCTCGCTGCCGATGGTGAACGTTACTTCCTGCGTTTCCCCGGCCTTCAGGAACACCTTTCGGAACCCTTTCAAGGCCTTCTCGGGGCGGGTAACGGAGGCGGCCAGATCCGAGACGTACAGCTGAACGACTTCCGCGCCGTCCCGTGCTCCCGCGTTGGTCACGTCGATCCGGACCGTGGCTTCGCCGCCTATGGGAACAACGGCCGGCTCGACCGTCAGACGGCCGTAACGGAATTCCGTATAGCTTAAGCCGAAGCCGAACGGATACCGCGGCGCAAGATCCGTCTCCAGGTAACGCTTGCCCCGGGTCCGTCTGGCATTGTAAGAGTTCGGCAGCTGGCCAACCTCCTTCGGAATGGACAGCGGCAGACGACCGGACGGGTTGATATCGCCAAACAGCATGTCCGCAATCGCGCTGCCTCCCTCTTGGCCGGGATACCAGGCTTCCACGATGGAAGGGATGTGCTCGTCGATCCACGGCTCCGTAATCGGCCGTCCGTTGATATAGACAACAATCACCGGCTTGCCGAGCTTATGGAGCTCCTGCAGCAGCTCCAACTGCACGCCCATCAGCGTAAGGGTCGAGCGGTCAATCCCTTCCCCGCATTCCATATCGCTCTCGGCATGCCCGGTCACGACCGAAGCACCGGTTCTCAGATCGATGGTGCCCTCCCCGAAATCCCGTGCGCTGGAGCCGCCGAGCACCATCACGATGACGTCGGCTTGCTCGGCGCATGCCAGCGCCCGAGGAAACCCTTCCCTTGAATCGCCTTGTATGCGGCAGCCCGGCGCATACAGCACGCGGCTGTCTCCCAGCCGTCGGCGGATGCCGTCCAGCACCGTTACGATCTGCCCCGGCGGCTGGGGGGAGGTATAATCGCCAAGCTGATGGTACGGCGCATGGGCGTTGGGGCCAATGACGGCAATGGTTCTGCTGCTTGAATCCAGAGGCAAGAGGTCCCCCTCGTTTTTCAGGAGCACGATGCCTTCAGCCGCCGCCTGGTAGGCCAGAGCGATATGCTCCTTGCAGCCTATGACCTGCTCTGCCCAGGCTGGATCCACATAAGGCCGATCAAAGAGTCCCAGGCGAAACTTCAGCTCCAACACGCGTCCGGCTGCCCTATTCAGATCGTCTTCAGTGATCAGCCCTTGCTCCAGCGCTTGGTGAAGATGTGCCCGAAACATGGTCCCGGACATCTCCATGTCGACACCGGCCTTCAGCGACTGGGCCGCCGCCTCCACGCCCGATCCGGCCGTATTGTGACCGCATGCCAACATATGGATAGCGCCGCAATCGGTAATGACGAAGCCGTCAAAGCCCCACGCCTCCCGAAGAACGTCTTGCAGCAGGTACCCGCTGGATGTGCAAGGGACTCCGTCGATTTCATTATAGGCCGTCATGACCGACAAGGCACCCGCTTCAACGGCCTTGCGGAACGGCAGCAAATCGACCTCGTGAAGCTCCCGAAGGCCCATGTGAACAGGGGCCCCATTGCGTCCCCCTTCGGAAGCGCCGTAGCCTGCGAAATGCTTCAGCGTAGCCAGCAGGCTGGTATGCGAATCCAGGCGCTCGCCTTGCAGTCCCTGCACGGCGGCAACCGCGAATTCGGTTACCAAATGGGGGTCCTCGCCGAAGGTTTCTTCGGTACGGCCCCAGCGGGGATCCCGTACCACGTCCAGCACCGGCGAATAGGTGGCCGATCCCCCCTGAGCTCTTGTCTCGGCGGCAACGGCGCGGCTTATGCTGCGGAACAGCTCCGTGTTCCAGGTGCTGCCGATCGTAAGCGGTACGGGAAACACCGTCGCCCCGATCGCCATATGCCCGTGGGAGCATTCTTCCCCGAACAGAATCGGAATCCCCAGCCGCGAGTGCTCCATCGCATAACGCTGAATCGCATTAACCGCATCCGCCCCTTCCCGCGGGGACAGACCGTTCGCCAGCGTCACCCCGGTCCAGGGATCGGCCCGCAGCGTTCCGTACAAGGAACCGATTCCTCCCTCCGCAAGCTGCGACTTGAACTCCTCGGTTAGCTTGATCGTACCGTCGTCGCTTCTTATGTAAGCTTTCCAGCCGAACGGCTGGATCAGCTGCCCGATTTTCTCCTCGACCGTCATCCGCTTCAGCAAGTCCTCGACCCGCCGTGAGACCGGCCATGCAGCGTCCTTGTAGTCCATGGCGCACACCATTTCCTATTCCTGTTAGATTCGTTCTTATTGATCTCATGCAACCGTTCGTTGAATGTTCCCGCATCCTATGGGGTTTCGGTTTTATGCTCTTCCCCATCGGATTCAATGCCACACCGCCTAAGCAGCAGCCCTGCCGAAATTCCCGATGGAAGAAAAAGGCTCTCCGGCACGATCCGCTCGGCCGAAGAACCTCCCACTATGCGTATCCTGCAGAATGGCTGCACCGCACCTGGACAAACCAGATCAACGGCTAGAACCGTCTTCCAACCTTTTCATGGGCGAGCACGCCTCAAGATGGTTGGATCTGCCGGATGCGAACCTCCTCCGGCCGGTAAACCGTCTGCACTTGTCCCCCGGCATCGGTCGTAAACATCACGGTCCGCTCCCGTTCCAATTCGAAAGCGTAGACCTTTCCGGTTGCCGGGTCCTTTACCTCGACCTCTGCGCTTGCCCCATGCTCGGAGACGAAGACGTACAAGCTTCCTTGCCCGAACGTCAGCTTGCGGCCGTAAATACCCGGAAGCTCGCCTCCCTTCGGCCATTCCAGCTCAGGCGAAACGGCTGCGGAGCGGATAGCTTCCGCGTACAGCGCCTGGATCGGCTCCCAGCGCTCGTTCATCTCGACCGGGAGCGGGCACCAGATGAACCGTCCCGAGCCCAAGGTCACCGTGACGGGTGCCAGCGTCCCATCCAACCGGCCCGCCGGACGATCCACCGCCAGCGCGTTAATCTTCCGCTCGCCGAACGAAACGGCGAAATGCTCTCCCGCCAGCTCCAGCGTTTCTTCCCGAAGAACGTTGGCATGGACGGTTTCGCCGATCTCCTGCTGCAGACGATGCGGTGCCGGTCCCCAATACGCATCGGTGCGAAGCGGGCCGGTCCACAAGACCGTGCTCCCTTCCCTTGCCAAGTCGAGGAGCTGGGCAAACGCGCCATCGTCGAAATTATGCGCGCACGGCACGATAATCAGCTTGGCCGGATAGCGCTTCAGGTCCTCCAGCTGATATTCGCCGATGCCCCGCGGATGGACGTTCATGCCGAACGTCAATGCGCGCATGGCTCTCGTCGTCGCTTCGTACGCCAGCTTGCGGCTGGAAAAATCATTCGAATACGGGTAAACGACGGCGATATCCTCCAGCTGCCGTTCATCGTCGAACAGGCCGGCTGCTTCCTTCATGAAACGGCCGAAGTCATAGGACACATCGGCCTCCGGCTTCTGCGTTCCGTCCGCCCGAAGCGCCCCGATGTTGGATTCGTTGGCATTATCCATGAAGTAGTTAATATTCCAAATCCACTGCACGGCACCCGCGCCCCCGGTCGAAAACGAATACGCGTACTTCCGCTCCAGGATGCTGCGAAGCTCTTCCTCCGTCCGCTTGGCGATGCCGTCCGGACGCTGCACGTGCATGATGCCGGTCTCCTGGATCAGATTCGGCTTGTCCGGCGTTTTCGTAAATATGCCGTCCCAGGCCAGGTGATCGTTCTGCCACCAGGAGTGGACCGTCGTGTAATCGACCGCGGGGCCATAGAACGAAGGCGACGGACGCTGGGAGCAGATGCCCTCATCCTGCCCGACCGTTACCAGCTGGCGGGGATCGGAGCGGCGAATGGTGCCGATGAGCTCGGACGCCCACCGATTATGCATGTCCATGGTGAACAGCGTGAAATCGATCCACGGTCCCCACTTCTTCGGCTGCAGCACGCTGTTGAACAGCTTGTCGTCCGGACTCGGCGCAGGCGCCGACTCGAATGAAGGCAGCTCGCCCGGCGTCATGTTCCAGCGCTCCTGAAACAGCGCCAGATCATCCCCGTGGCGCTGCCGCAGCCACTCGGACCAGGCCTGCCGCTCGAACCGGTCCCCCATCGATACCGGCCCCTCGAAGATTCGCTTCGGATCGAACAGCGAAGGCTCGTTGATCAGGTCCCAATGCACGTTGGTCGTGCCCCTGTGACGTCCGACGATGGAGGCGACGAAGCGCTTTTGCGCCTCCACCGATCGCGGATCCAGGTAGGGGTTCACGCCTTCCCACGCTTCGGGCGCAAACGAGAAGAACGTAAACGTCACTTCAAGCTCATGCCGCTTGGCCGTCAGGATAAAGGCATCGATCGCCCGCATGACGTCCTCGGCCGCATGGCCGTCGGCAAACATGATCATCCGGTACCCCGTCCATATGCCCGTCCGGATCAGGTTGATTCCTGCCCGCTTCATCTCCGCCATATCCGCATCCCAACGCTGCACGTTCGGCAGATGGAGGAATTTGCGCGCGACGTCGGAGGTCATGTACGTCATGCCAACGATCGGAACCGTCCGCCCGCCGCGGCGGAAGTAATCGCGCCCGCATTCCAGCCGCTCTCCCGCCTGCAGCAGCGGACGATCGACGCCCCATACCGCTTGGGTCAGGGTGCGGCGCTCCCCGGAATCGGACTCGGCTTCGCAAACGATCCGGTACAAGCCCGCTTCCAGCCGTACGGGTACGGACAAGCGAAGCTGCTGCAGATCCCGCTTTTCCATGCCGGCTTCCGACTTCTCTTGTCCGGTCCAGACGGTCTCGCCGTCGGCTTCCTTGATAAGACTCACTGCAAAATACCAGGTCTGCGCCGGGGCAGACGTCCGGGACAGCGTCTGCAGCTGGATCGTCAGCCGCATCTGCTCGCCCGGCTCGTAGGAGGCGTAGTTCGGCTTCAGCCACAGCTCCGTCACGCCTGTTCCCGCGTATTCGGCCAGATCCTTCAGGACGTCCATCCCTTTCGTCTCCCAGAACGATGCCCTCAGCTGCTGGTTGATCAGAATCCAGCGGCCCCCGGCGTAATCGCCCTTATGCTGCTCCAGCATGACGACCGGAGCGGACCGCTCGCGTCGATCACGGTCCATGCCGATCAACAGCGGCGAGATGACGGCGTCCATCGGACCGCATGCCCCCATCTCGGCCGGGATGTCGCTCGCTTTGGTCGGATGCAGCGTCAAGCCCCAGGTCGGCTCCATGCCGAACAGCTCCTCGCGCCCCAGCAGGATCGGGCATTCGGCGGAGGCCTTCAGCTCCCGGACGCGCGATACGTCAACCGCCAGCGCATCATGGATATCCATTCGCTGATGGTAAGCCAGCTGCTCGCGTTCGGCATGCCAGCTTCCGTTCAGCTCTCGAACCGGCCTGCGGAAAGGCACGCCTCCGGCATGAACCAGACCGCCGCCGGCCTTCAGGTGGGCTTCGATGGCGGCCCAAGCCGCTTTCGGAAAGTATGGCCCGTGCAGATGAACCAGCGCGTCCCAGCCGCCTTCCGTCAGACGATCAGCCACGTCCGCAGCACCTGAGACCACCGCCCATTCCCGCAATCGCTCCAGTGCTTCAGCAGACGGACGTTCGCCTTCGTAAGGAAAATGCTCGTCGTAAAATACCAGCGTTCTCATCGCCTACTCCTTTCTTGTCCGCGGCTGGCCGTCGACGTATACGGATGTACCGCGCGTTCGCGCCCAGTCGGCGATCCGGGAAGGGTCGCCGGTCCAAAGGCGGTTCACTCCCCATGGATTGGTCTGCGGCCGCTCCTCGCATTCGATGCGGATGACCGGGAAGAGCTCGGTCGGACGTTCCCGCGGCAGCCCTTCGATCCACAGCACGTCGCCTTCCTGTCGGAACGACAGCTCCTGCCCCGTTGTCAGCAGCGTCACCCGTGATACCGGCGTCACCAGATCCGCCAGCCTCAGCACCGGCCTCCCATCCCAGAAGCGGATGATGAGATACAGCTTGTTGTCTTTCATCGTCTGCCGCCCGTAGGTGATGAATTCCGTGAGGTTCCCGCCGTCGGAGCCGTAGATGGCCTCGCCGTGAACGTCCAGCCACTCCCCGATCTTCAGCGCCCGCTCCACGAACGCCGGCGGAAGCTGTCCGTCGGGCTGCGGTCCGACGTTAAGCAGCAGATTGCCGCCCACGGTCCCCCCTTTTTCCGCGCACTCGCACAGCATGTCGAGCAGAACGTCGGCCGGACGCCATCGTTCGCCGTTCGTGTACCCCCACAGCCTCCACGTGGTGACCTGGCTGGATTCCCACAGCCGCTTCTGATCCGGGACGATGACATGCTCCGGCGAGCCGAAATCGCCCAGCACCTCGGAATCGCCCGAGCCGCCGCCGCCGTCCGCATGCAGCTTCTCCTCCTCGGACAGCCCAAGACGGTTGTTCACCAGGATGTCCGGCTGAAACGACTTCATCCGCTCCACCAGCTTGATGCTGTCCAGGTCCTCCGCGGTTCGCGGCCAGACCCCGTCAAAAAAGAAATGATCGATGCGCCCGTATTTCGTGACCAGCTCTTCCACTTGGGCATGCAAATACTGCTTCATCGTCTCCCAGCCCTCGGGATCCTTCTCCGGTCCGTCGAAGTAAGCCGGAATCCGCCAATCGATCCAGGAATAATATAAGCCAACCCGAAGTCCTTGGGCCCGGAACGCATCGGTAAACTCGCGCACCAGATCCCTGCCGGGCGCCTGCTTCGCGCTGGAATAATCCGTCGTGGCCGTATCCCACAAGCAATATCCGTCATGATGCCGCGTTGTTAAGCAGGCATATCTCATCCCCGCCTTGCGCGCAGTGTACGCCCAAAGCTCGGCGTCAAAGAACTCCGGATTCCACTCGCAGGCCTTCCGCGCGTATTCGGCCTGGTCCAAATGCTCCCGGAACAGAACCTGCTCGCCGCGCCCGTATTGGGCATAAGGCCCGAAATGAATAAACATGCCGTACCGGCTTTCCGTAAACCATTGCCAGCCTTCCCAGATGGCTTGTGTTTGCTTGGTCATGAACTACGTCCTCCTTATTCTGCACGGCTTTTGCCGTGCGGCCAGCCTTAATAAAGACTTTCGCTTCTAACTCTTTGAGCAGTCTCAAGGCTTCATATGACCTTTACTCTAGCCCGGGAATCCCTGTCTTGAACACTTTACTTTTAAGAGAAAACTTTGATTTTGGCCAATATCGGAGAATTGAAGTCCTAAACGGTAACGTTGATCACTTTCGAATCCCCTTGGAGTCTCCTTGGAATTCCCTCTGTACTCCTCACAGAACGCTCCATGGTGACGCAAGAAAAAAAGCAACCCCTCCCCGGTTATCAAACCGGGTAAAGGATTGCCCTGTTCCAATGTTTCTTAGCCGTTAGTGTGCCTGCACTTACGACTGACCGGCTCTCCACTCATCGAATTGCCGTTTATATTCCTCCACGACTTCATCGAGACCGGCGGACTTCATCGCGGCCAGCATTTTATCGTAGGCGTCCTCGTATTTAACGACCCCATGCATGACCGGATAGACGCTGGTCTTCAGCTCTGCGATGCAATTCGCGTACTGGGAAGCGACGTTTGCCGGATCGAAGGTGAAGCCGATCGTGATGCTGTTCACGGCATCGTCCGCAACCGTCGTACGGCGCTCCAGCCGCGCAGGATCTGTATTCGTCGGGTAACGGTTCATCTCGACGTGGCCTAGCAGCCAGTACGGAAGCTCATAAGCCGGAGAACCGTTCTCGTTCTTGGCCAGATAATCCTTCGTATTCTTGCCGGTATCCTTCCAATGGACGTCCTTCACGCCACTCTGTACGAGATCCATGTTCTCCTGGCTGCTGTACACCCAATTCAAAAATTGAATGCCGGCCTCCGGATGCGGAGACGTAGCCGAGATCCCGTTGGAATTCCGGATCGCGTAGGATCTGAATTTCGGCTGGTCCGCCAAATAGTAAATATCCAGCTTCGCGTCCGGGAATGTTTGAAGAATGGCGTCGCTCAAACCGACGTCGCCCGGTCGATACAGATAACGCCCGGCCAGCTCCTCCTGATTGATGACCTCCGTCGGTGTCGTAAGCAGATCACTCATGATCAGCCCGCGCTTGTATGCCTCGTTCATGTACAACACGTCTTTTTTGAACTCCTCGGTTTCAAACCAGGACTTCACGTTCCCCTGCTGATCGATGTATATCATGTTGTCCGCCACGGTAAACGGATAGGTGTCGTACGTCGTATGCAGGAAGTAGGCAGGCTCTTCCAGCATCTTGATATACACGTTCTTGTTGTCCTGCGGCCAGTTCTTCTGCAGCGTCTCCGCCGCATCCAGCAGCTCCCCAGGCGATGTCGGTGGCTTCAGACCGTTTTTCTCGAGCAGATCGGTGCGGATCGTGAACATGCCATCGTTATAAGCGGTATCCGCCCAGAAATTCGGCACGTACGTGATCTTGCCGTTGATTTTCGACGACTCCCAGATCCAGTCCGGCATGGAAGCTTTCAGCTCGCTGCCATACTGATCCAGCAGATCGTCGATCGGAATGATTCCGCCGCTGCCGGCAAGCACCGTCGGTCCTTTTGTATCGTGCATGATGGCAATCAGCTCGAACTCCTCGCCCGTCGACATCATGAGGTTGGTCTTCTGATCCCATACGTCCCACGCGATGTAAGTCGGTTCATACGTGAGGTTCAGACCGTCGGCCTCCAGCTTCTCGTTGATCGCTTTAACCGCCGTTTCCAAATCCTGCGGCGCGGAGCCCGGAAGCAGATACCGGACCGGCAGCTTGTCCCCTCCGCCGTTCTCGCCGCTCGCCGATCCGTTCTCGCCGCCGGCATCACCCCCGCCGGAGCAGCCTGCGATTACGGATACCATAAATATCGCGGCTAGCCATAGTGCTAGCGCTTTCCTTTTTTTCATGTGTGTCTCCCCCTGTCTTCATTTGGTTTCGTTATGCGATACGATTCCTATCTTAAGGAGACATTAGGGATGGCGTATACTTCAAAATGATGATTTTCGCCATTTTAAAACATTGAAAATGCCCGTCATTGCGCTTTTTTCGTCTCGATCGCATGCTGGCTTCGGAACTGGGCCGGGGAGATCTGGTAGTGCTTTTTAAACAGCGTATAGAAATAGGTCGTATTCAGAATGCCCACCTGCTCGCTGATCGATTGAACCGACTCCTCGGTGCTTGCGAGGAGCTCTCGGGCCTTTTCCAGTCGAACGGCATTCAGGTAATCGTTGAACGACAGCTCGCAATGCGCCTTGAAGAGCTTGCCGACATAGCTGCGGGACAGCTTCACCTCGCCCGCGACCTGCTCGAGCGACATATCCGGCCTTGCATAATGCTTGCGTACGTACATCTGGATAAAATCAACTACCTCCGCATGCCGGACCGCTCCCGATTCCTCGGACAGGCTGCAGAGCCTAAGGGCAAGATCCTTCAGGGCATCCGCGGTTTCCTGCAGCGTCTGAAAACGGGTAATCCGCCGGGTAAAGTCAAGGAAGAGATCCGCGCTTTCCCGATTTTTCACCGTATGGACATTGAGCTGCTTGTACAGACCCACGATGAACTGGTTGATGAAAAACATGACTTCATGATAGTTGTAATCGCGAATTTCCTTAATCCACTGATCGATTTCCTTCTCCAATTTATCCTGCTGCTGCAGCTTGATGGCCTCGATGATGCGCTTCTCCCGCTTGTCCGGATACTGCGCCTCGGTATGCTCCGACTCCGCGGCGATGACCGGATCGCCATGGAACATCCTGCCCTTGCCTGCGAAGAAGCGCTGCTGGAAGCAGGACTGCGCGCAATCGAACGATTCGCGCAGCTCCTCGTACGTCTGCGCGGCAGTTCCGATGCCGACGGTGACGGACACGCGGAGCGTGCGGAGCATCTCGCCCTGCAGCTCCTCCAGCATGCCCAATACATGGAGCGGAAGCCGGCTCTGCTTCATGGGGAGAATGATCGCAATGGTCCCGTCCCCCACCATTGCCACGCTCGCTCCCTCCGGTTCCAGCATCTGCTGGGCCGCCTGGGCGACGGCTGCGCAGGTATAGGACTGCAGCTCCTCGTCCTCGCCCCCGGGCGAGCCGTCTAAGCTGTCGAGCAGAAGGACAGCCGCCAAGAAATAAGGCCCCTTGCCTTCCCGGGCCAAACGGCGGAATGCCGTCTCGTCGCCGCCTTTCAGCAGCTGCAGCACATGCGCCTGCCTGGCGACGGAAGCCTCGGACTCCATCGACTTCATTTTCTCCGTCATTTCGGCATAGGTTGTATCCAATATGGCAAATTCGTTGATTTGCCGCCGGTTTTCCTTCATTTTCGGTATGGCGCTCATTTTCTCCAGCAGGTGGCGGATCGGGTTGTACGCATGATGCGTCAGCCAGATCGACAAGAACATGCTGACGACGAAGCATGCCAAAGCGAGAACCAGCGCCGACGTTCGGAGGGCCTGCATGTTGAACAACAGATTTTGATATTGGCTTACGCTGATAAACGTCCAGTTCATATCCCTGGATTTGACGTAGGTAACGAGGCTTTTGCGGCCGTCGATGGAGCGGGTGAAGTAACCGCTTTCCGCGCCCGTTCCCAGAATGGACTGGACATAGGATTCCTGCGATACATCCTCCATGAACCGGGACCGATCCGAATGGGTGATGATGGTTCCCTTGTCGTCAATGACGTGCAGCGAATCCACCGCTTCGTTGCGGTAGCCTCCGATCAGATCCTGGATGGTGTCGGTACTCATATTGATCACGATCGCGCCCTTGGAGCTTAACGGCGAATAATAGCTCGGAAGGAGGACGAAAGTCAGAACATCTTCGCTCCGGTTCGCCGAAGTGGCGGAAGAAATCTTGCGCGGAAACAGGTGAAAATAAGATGTATTCTTGCTGTTGATCTCCTCCAGCAGCGCCTTCTCCTGCTCCTTGGTAATCCCCTTCGTATTCAGATACGTGTTATTCGAGCCGTTATAGATCCCGATCGAATGGATGAACGGATAGGTGGACTGGACCCGGTTAAGGGTGCCGAACACGCCATACTGTTTCACCGGATCGGCCTCTTTGTCCAATAGGGCGTTCACGATCTCCTTATCGCTGAGCAAAAGGTTGCCCACGTTATACACTTGGTCGCGGATGACGCTGGATACGGCGCTGTTCTGCTTCAGCATCGACTCGGATATTTTCCCTACCTCCTTCGCGGTGCTCCAGGAGAACATCATGTACAGGACGACGGTTACAAGGGCAATCATGGCTGCCGTGAGCAAAACAAAGCTGAGAAACATATTTCGGTACACCGCATAACGGAATAATCGCTGCCGGATCATATTCTCCCTCCTTATCATTCGGTCTGTATAGTCAACTGAGATCTTATCATTCATGAAAATTACTAACATTATATGTAATATACATGTTAATTTAATAGGGTTGCCTAGCCATCCGATCGCTTGGAACGGATCGATATTTTATTCTCATCTTACATTTGCTCAGGGCATACATCAATATGAAAACGCATTCTTTATTTTCCTCCCCAAACTCCTCTTCATAGACTTCATCGGCTAAACCCCTTATAATACCAAGCTTTTTCGGTTATTATTCAATCCTGGCGACACTGTGCGAAATACTCAAATTCGAAGTTTTTGCCGTTTTTTAAAGCAGGCGTTCCCCCTTTCAATCCGCTCAAACTCCATTTTCATAGTTTACTGCACGCGGCAACTCTCTTTACACTCGAATCAGAACTGCTACGCTTGCAGCCCACATCACTTACGAAAGGACGTGCCTACTCATGAAAAAAAGCCGCTCCGGCTTCCTGAGCGAAATCCGTTCGAACGGATCCGCCTATCTGCTCGTCGTACCGGCTGCCATCTATACGCTGGTCTTCGGTTATTTCACGCTTCCGTACATGCTCATTGCGTTTCAGAAATTCAACTTCAAGACAGGACTCTTCAATTCCGCCTGGGTCGGCTTTGACAATTTCAAGTTCTTCTTCTCGTCGCCCCGGGCATGGGAGGTCACCTTCAACACCTTGAAGCTCAATTTTCTATTCATCATTGTCGGCACGCTCGGAGCCATGGCGTTGGCCATTCTGTTCAATGAACTGCGCAGCCGCTGGTTCTCGAGGGTGACGCAATCCACCATTCTTTTCCCGCATTTCTTGTCCTGGGTCATCGTCAGCTACATCATCTATAGCTTGCTGTCGACCGATTACGGCATCCTGAACCGGATCCTGGCGTTCTTCCATATTGATCCCGTCAACTGGTACGCCTCGCCACAGTACTGGACGTGGATTCTTACGACCGCGGCGGTGTGGAAGGACCTCGGGATGAACCTCGTCATCTACCTGGCTGCCATTACGGGAATCGATGACAGTTATTACGAAGCCGGCCGGATCGACGGTGCAACCCGCTGGCAGCTCATTCGTCACATTACGATTCCACTCATGCTGCCGACCATATCCATCCTGACCCTGCTGGCCTTGGGCAAAATCATGTACGGTAGCTTCGACATGATCTACGCCATCGTGAAGGACAACGGACTGCTGTATCCGACCGTCGACGTTATTGACACGTATGTGTTCCGTTCCCTTCGCACCATCGGGAATCCGGCTCAGGCGATGGCCGTCGGACTGTATCAATCCGTGGTCGGCTTTATTCTTGTATGGGGCAGCAACAAAATCGTGAAAAAGGTGAATCCGGACCATGCCTTGTTCTAAAGCGTGCCGGAACCACTCGGAAAGGAGCGAAACTTAGATGACGTCCAGACCCAAATTTTTCGATGCCGTAAACACCGTCCTGATCGGCATCATCTCCATCCTCTGCATCCTGCCGATGCTACTTGTACTCATGGTGTCCTTTACCGACGAAGCCAGCATTAAACAATTCGGCTACCAGCTGTTTCCGAGCGAGCTGTCGCTGGATGCCTACAAGCTGCTCCTGTTCGGCAGCACGCCGCTGTACCGGAGTTACATGATCTCGATCATCGTGACGGTCGTCGGCACGATCCTTGCGGTCACCATCACGTCCATGGCCGGATATACGCTGGCCGCCAAGCATATCCGTTACCGCAACGGGCTCGGATTGTTCTTTTTCATTACGATGGTGTTTAACACGGGCCTGGTGCCCTGGTATCTGATCAACCTGAATCTCGGCATGAACAACACCATCTGGGCCCTGATCATACCGTCCCTGGTGTTCAATCCGTTCAACCTGTTTCTTGTGCGCAACTACATGTCCCAAATTCCGCCTTCCCTGACGGAGGCGGCCAAGATCGACGGCGCGAGCGACTTCTATATCGCGTTCCGGATCTACTTTCCGCTCTGCATGCCCGTTCTGGCCACGATTACGCTGTTCTACGGCATTGCCTACTGGAACAACTGGTTCAACGCCATCATGCTGGTGGACAACGAGAAGTTGTATCCCCTTCAATACCTGCTGTTTAAGCTGAACTCCGAGATCAGCATGATTCAGCAGATGCAGAGCAGCGGTGCCATCCTCGGCAGCCAGACGCTGCCGCAAGAATCGGTGAAGATGGCCACCGCCATTCTGACGATCGGTCCGGTGGTGCTGTTCTATCCGTTCCTGCAGCGGTATTTCATAAAAGGGCTGCTGATTGGCTCTTTGAAGGAGTAAGGGTTTTATCCACATGCCATGATCTCAGGACATAAGCAGGTAACCCGGTTTTACTGAAATCAAAGAGGCTAACCGCTCTCACGGTTAGCCTCTTTTTTTATATGCTGGATGTCTTTGTGGATGCAACCTCTGCCGCTTCGGATGGAACATCGTCAACAGAGTTCGTAAGCGTAACCCTGATGTTGTGCATCGGACAGTAACGGTAATCCGGTTTTTAAAAGAACAGGATGAATGCTAAAACGCCCGGCTTTTGACTTCTCCTTGATAAGCCAATGCATCCTGGGCCCTTAACCGCTGAACCTCGCTCAGCTCCGACAACTCGGCCCATTTGTATTCCGAATGCTCGGAGCTGAGCACGATTTCCTCGTGAAGCGGGATCGAACAGCGGAATATGCCGACCTGCGCGTTGATATGACTGTGATAATAAAATCCGGTCAAGACCGCATCTTGCAGGGTAAGGCCCAGTTCTTCGCGGCATTCGCGAAAAATCGCTTCATGGATCGTTTCGCCGGAATCCACCCCGCCCCCGGGCAAACTCCATCCCTTATTCCCATAGGTCCGTTTTAATAAGAGCAGCTTGCCGTCAGCGTTCAATATGATGGCATGCACACCAAATCTGTACGTGTCATGAAAGCCCAACGTTCATCCTCCCATCCCGTCAATAAATGCTCATCGGCTACCTCAAACGATCCTTCATTTCCTCCAGCACATTTCCCCACCATGAAGAGGAACGTACAGCAGGGAGATCCATCTCTTTCAGCTCCCGCTTCATTTGTTCGAAGGCTGACTTCCACTCGTGCTGAGCCTGCGAGGCGTCCGGACGGGTTCCCGGCTTGATCTCTCCTCTTCTGAACTTCTCAAGTTTCTCGCGAAATTGTTCTGCCGTCAAAATCATGGGAGGTGGATCAGGCTGCAAGCGCTCCGTTTGCTGTTTGAATCGAAGCACACGGTCCATAAAGGCGAGCAGGCTGTCGATGGAGGCGTTTATGTAGGTCGGTTTCTGTGTACCGCCCTCCGTTACTGCCCACACTCCCCCTGTATCCTTTTGGATCGCGACATGCAGCCCTTCGCTCCAGATCTCCCTTCCGATCGCGATATAGGCTCCATGAATATCCTGTAGCGGTAACGCTTCATGAAACAGAAGACCCAACGGTGGCTCCTGCGGATCAAAGACCGGCATTCCCCGATGCACAAGCGTTTCCACCGTCTTATCGTGCATTCCCAGGACGTCCAAGCTTTCCCTCGTATAAGGCAGCACTCCGTGATCATACAGCGTATGATATTGCGGCTCCATTCTAACCCTCCCTTAAACTCCTAAACCGGTACGTATTCTGTAACCTATAATGATGCAGCGCGGTCTACAGATATTCGCCGAAATAAAACTGCAGCGCTTCAGTGGAATATCCGTCGCTTCCCTGCCACTCCGACATCGAGAAGAAATCGTCGTCCCTTCTCGGACGCGTGCGGGGCGTATCCTTCGGAACCAGCACGCCGGCATATCCCAGAATTTCCATCAGCACGTCTCGTTCATGCTTGCTTGAAGGCAGAACATCCTTCAAGCGCTTCTCAAGATGACGCGGGCTTTCTGATTCGGCGCATCCGTCGACGGCTGTCATCAGCTTCCTCAGAATGGCGATATCCTCCTCGTCCACCGTCAGGCCCTCCTCATGGCTCAACAGCTCCAGATCGAGCCAGCAGTAGAGAAGCTGATTCAAGCGGATGCCTCCCCATTTGACCCGTTCGAAATTCAGCACGTTCAGGTCGGCATTCACGTAATTCCGGTCGGACTGGAGCCCGGCATGGTTACAATCTCTGCAGCTGCTGTAATTCGGCATGGCCGAGCGTCGTTCTTCGTACTGATGCAGAGGCAGGCGCGATGTAAGCGCCCAACTGGAAAGCGCGCTTCGCAGATGCACTTGTCTCGTGGACAGACTGTGCAGAAATGCGGCAGCAGCCCTTTCTTTAGTAACCGTCTTATGTAAGCTATGAAGCCGCTGGATCAGCTCATCATGTCCGATGGTGATGGGGTCGAACATCAGCCTCATGCTCTTTGCGTAATCAAAGTCCTCGCCAACGAACGGCAAAGGACTGCTTTTCCAGCCGCTGGATGACCAGAACGTTTGAAGTAAAACCTTTTTCGCCTTTTTGTCCACAGCTTCCCACTCCCATTTTTTTCTTGTCCCTATCATAACAAAATCTTCCTATAAAGCGAAGATGATCGAAATCTGACTGAGTTGGATTGAAGCCGTGAAACTATGAAAACTACGAGTTATGTCATGTCATGTAATGAATAATGATGATGAATTTACTTAATATTTCTCCGAACAATCATTATAATGATATAATGTTTCAAATAACCCTATCCTTGTTGATGAAATCGGATTTTCACACGACATGAAAAGAATGCAATGGAGGACTCACCCAAAATGACCATTCACAACCTCAAATCATTCATCGTATCCACTTTCACTTTCCGAATAAACTGGAATCATTTTAAGTCGAAGCTGCTCTTAAAATACGTTCTGTCTTATATTCTGATATTCCTGATTCCCCTGACGGGGGTAACGTTGTTTGTTTATGATAGCGCTGTCAGCGGGCTTCGTACCGAGATTGAACAATCCAACATCAATCAATTGAACCAGGTGTCAATGACCATCGACTCCCGTATCGCGGAGCTTCGGGAGCTTTCAGGCCGAATCGCTTACGACAGACGCTTAACCCCTTATATGGTCCGTGATGATTATTACAGAGTGGAAGCCATACAAGCTTTGGCCAACTATAAGGCAAACAGCAGCATCATTGAAGACATCTTCTTATACTATCATAACGACCCGATTATCTACTCTTACCGCGGCCTGACGAATGTTAACGTTGCGTTTGATTCCTTCTACCGTTATGAGAATTGGAGTCTGGAAGATGTCACACTTGCGCTGAACGAAACGAATCAGATGGTAATACGGCCGGCCGAGAATGTAACGATCAACAGCTCCAGGCAGGAGACGATGCTGACCATCATCGTACCGATCAAGCCCAATGCCCCCTATCCGTACGGGAGCGTTGTTTATATGGTAAAAGAGTCCAATCTTACCGGGGTCATGGATTCCATTCTTAGCGATTTCACCGGGAGCAGCTACATTCTCAATCAAAATGATGAAGTGCTTACAGCGAGCAATCACGGCGTAACCCTGTCTCAAGAGCATCTCGGGACATTGGCTGCGCTTGATGCCGGCATACACAATCTCTCCCTGAATAATGACAAGTATTCCGTCGTATCCGTCAAATCCGGGGAGAATGGATGGAACTATATGACCATCATGCCAAGCTACCAGTTCTTCAGCCGGGTCGCTCATGTACAGACGCTCATTCTGCTGGTGTTTGGCATCGCCGTCATAACCGGAGTGCTTGCCGCTTTTGTGCTGGCTAGACGCCAATATCACCCGATTAAGGATTTGATGGAATTCGCCAAGCTCAGAGTTAGCGATTCCCCAGAGCCCAAAACGCGCAATGAATGGGAATGGATTCGTCAGACCCTTCACGATTACAGCACCCGGATCGATATGCAGGAGCCCTTCGTGCGCAACCAATGCATGCTGCTTCTGCTGAAGCACGGAAAGCCGGATGATCCCGAAATCGAGCGAATGATCGCCGGAGTCGGACTGGAATCTCCCCAAGAACAAGTCATTTATTTCTGTGTGATTCTGTCCTGGGAAGAAAACGATGCGGCCGAGGAAGTCGTCCAGAAGGATCGTCAGCAGGTGCATGAAATTTTCAGCCATGTTGAACCATCAGGGCTTCAAGCGAATATCTATGGCGTTGAATTCTCAGCCGATAATCAATTTGCGCTGATCGTATCGCTTCCTGACCCTGGTCAAGATTCGCTGAAGCTCCGGATGGAGCAGATCATTCGCGCGGTCCAGGGATTGATCTCCGAGAACACTCGGCTCGATCCGAGCATGGGCGTAGGTACGCCCTACCGGGATTTGGGGCAGCTGAACCAATCCTTCATCGAAGCCGCAACCGCACTCGAGCACCGAATGGTCGGCAGCAGCCGGATCACCTATTTCGACCAGTTGGCAGAGCAGAATCATCCTGTCGCCAAAGGCGTATGGCTTCCAAGAAAGTCGCTGCTCAAGCTGGAGCAAAGCCTAAAGCAAGGCAACGAGTCGGTGGCTGTGCAGATGATCGCCGAGATGATGGAGACCATCCGCAGCGAACCGCTGCAAATTCATCTGCTGCGCTGCATTTGCTTCGATCTGCTGAACGCGCTGCTTCGGTCCGCCTCTGAGGTTGGAATGAACGAAGCATTCAGCAGCATCTCGGACTATACGTCGTTTGAGACGCTGGAAGAATTTGAGGACAAGCTGTTGTCGCTCACGACAGAGGTTTGCGAGAAGGTTGAACGGAACCATGAGCAAGCAGCGCCAAAACTGATCGATGATATCGTACATTATGTAAATCAGCAGTTTGCGGACTATACGCTCAGCCTGGAGCATGTTGCCCTTAAATTTTCCGTCTCTACCTCTTACTTAAGCCGCAGCTTCAAAGAGAAGACCGGGATCAGTTTCTCGCAGTATATCTGGAAGAGGCGTACGGAGGAAGTCATTCGGCTGCTTGTGACGACAAGCGCTCCCCTGAAGGAAATCATCGAACAGGTGGGCTACCTGGATGCACCCAATTTCATCCGCAAATTCAAGAAAGAAACCGGGCTTACGCCCGGTCAGTACCGCAAACAACATCGTTCGAATAGGCTGGATATATAACAGAAGGGCCCTTTAGGAGAACTTGTCTCGAAAGGGCCCGGATGCTTCTACTTCACTCACTGCGGTTCGTTCAAGATATGCTCAACCAGCTCATCGACCGGCACGGTAGCCAGTGCAATTGCTGTGTCGGTCACACCATAATAGATATAGAGCAGACCGTCTTTGACCACGTTTCCTGTCGGGAACACCACATTCGGAATTTGATAACCGAATTTCTCGTAATAGGTTTCCGGTTCCATAATGTAATTCTTCGTTCTTGCTATGACCTTCTCAGGGTTGTTCAGGTCAAGAAGCATCGCCCCAACACGGTAAACGACCTGATCATCAACGCCGTGGTAAAGGACCAGCCAGCCTTTATCGGTTCGCACAGGCGGCGTGGCTCCGCCGATTTTCCTGGATTCCCACGCCGGATTCTCGGCTTTGGCCAGAAGTTTCGGCTCTTCCCAATGAACCAGATCCTCGGAGTACGTAATCCATATCGCCGCGCTGTCCGTTCCGTAAGCTGCACCCACGTATTCCTCCGGACGGCGCAGCAATACATACTTTCCGTTAATCTTCTCAGGGAACAAAATGTTGTCGCGGTCATTGATATCGAGCGGTGTCGTATCGGCAACGAACTCCCAGTCGATCAGATTGTCCGACTTCACGATCGAAGAGCGAGTGAGCCAGTGGCCCTCCTCCTCCCCCCAGCCGTCCGGATATTTGGGTATCGACCGCTCCGGTATCCCCGCTCCCGTCGGATAGTAACTCATGGCGCATGGCCTAAGGGCATAGTTTAGATAGTACGTCCCGTCAATTTTGACAATCCGCGGGTCCTGGACGCTTCCATATGGAAAGCCCAGCATGTCAGGCGTCACGATCGGCTCGTCTTTCACGTGCGTAAAATTCACCCCGTCTTCGCTCTCCAGCAGTCCCAAAACATTCTTGCAAGGCGTTAGCGAGCCTGCGGTTCGCTCAATCATGTAAAACTTCCCGTTGTCTATAATAACCGCAGGATTGAATACGGTGACTTTACGCCATTCGTACGTTCCTGGAACGACGATCGGATTGTTCGGATGTCTCGTCATTTTCATAGGCTATGCCTCCACATTTGTATAATATTCAGGAGATTTATCAGGCCCTCTATCATTCTATGTTTAGCTCGACTTCCAGCGGTCATATGCGCCTTGATAGATTTCAACAACTCGGTCGGCACCCATTTTCTTCATCGTGTTCAGATAGTTATCCCAATTGGACAACGGTTCTGCGCCGGTTATGAATTTCGCCTCCATCTGTTGTACATACGTGCTCAGATCCGAGTTCAGGCTGTTGATCTCGGTTTGCTCTTCCACGGTAAGGAACAAGGCAGGGAACGGAGGTCTTGCTCCCCGATCGAGCAGTTTCTCCTTCGTTTCCTTTTCAACCCACAGATCAAAGTCGGTCTTCAATCCTTTATTGATATCGTCCGTGTTGATGGTAGGAGCCGGAATGCCGTAGTTTGGCGTCAAAGTCGCGCGGTAATCCTCCATCTCCATGCCCTCCGGCACAGACAAATAGCGTTTCACGCGATTGGCTTCATCCGTGTACTCCCACAGCATCCCTTCCGGTCCTTTGTTGAAAAAAAGCGACCCTTCATAAGAGTAAAGGTAGTCCACCCAACGGATCGATGCTTCAGGAGCAGGATTGGTAGCCGATATGGCAAAAGCCCCTGTCGTAATCCCTCTGTTCTTGGCGATGGCCGGCTTGTCTACCAAACCGCTTTTCACCGGAGCGAACATCGGATCCTTGGTGGACGGTTCTCCGCCTTTGGTCATGTAAGCATGCCAGTCGGAGAACAGGGCCACCTGATTGTTCTGTGCCTTGGCCTTTTTCTGTTCTGCGGTTTGCGAGAAGCTTTCATGGTCAAGCAGATCCTCTTTCCAAAGACGGTTCATATAGGCCAGATACTCTCGGAAGCCTTCTTCTATCGGGGTATAATGAACAACATCCGCATCGTCTACATAAATTTCGTCTTCATAAACGCCGAAAGCGCCAAGAAGCCAAGTACGCAAATCACGAGCATTGGTCGTAGCCGTCGATACGGAAGAGATCGGGATTTCATCGGCGACTCCATTGCCGTTCGGATCCTCTTCTTTTACCCGCTTCAGGAAGGTGTAGAGCTCCTCGGTCGTCTCCGGAAGCTTGTCGATATTCAGGGCCTCCAGGAAATCACCGTTGTACCACAGCGGGTTGCGATACCAGTGCTGGCTTAAATCGACCGCAGGCAAAGAGTAAATATGTCCATCCGGAGCCGTAATGGATTTACGGATCTCCGGAATTTCGTCCATCAGCGCCTTAAAGTTGGGAGCATATTCCTCGATGAGCTCCTCCAGCGGAATCAGAATACCCTGCTCGCCATAGTTCATCTGTTCGGCCGCGGTCAACCCTGCAGCATAGAAGACATCCGGGTAATCGCCGCTGGCAAATACGAGATTCTTCTTCGTATCAAAGCTATCCTTCGGTGCGTTCAAGTATCGGAACGAAATGCCCGTCTTTTCCTCCATCTGCTGCAGCACGACCATATCCTTCCAGTTCTGAACACCGACATCAGGTGCCATCATGGTCAGCGTAATCGGTTCATTCATAATCGGGAAGCCTTCCTTATTCACGGCGGCTGCTTCCGTTGACTTTGTTCCGGCAGAATTCGTATCGCCGGCCGAACCGCATCCGGCGAGCAGGGACAGGGCTGTCATCCCCGTCAACACCAGCTTCCAAGGTTTGCTTGTCATCTTCATCCATGTTTCCTCCCTTTGCATACTCAAGCTCATATCTTATAAAACGCTTTCATTCATCATCCTTTTACAGAGCCGATCATAACCCCTTGGACAAAGTATCGCTGTAAAAAAGGATAGAGAGCCACAATCGGCAGCGTAGATACAACGATAACCCCGTATTTGATCAATGATGCGGTTTCGGCTTTGGAATTCATTGCCCTGGCGGCATCCCCGCTGATTCCGGCGCCGGTCGTCTCCGCCGTCATTTCCTGGAGAACCAGAATCTGCCGCAGCACCATCTGCAGAGGATACTTGCTCTCATCGTTGAGATAGATCAGAGCCGGAAAATAGCTGTTCCAGTGACTGACCCCGTAAAATAATGCCATGACTGCAATAATCGGCGCGGACAGCGGCAGAATAATGCGGACGAACAGCTTCAGGTTGGTACAGCCGTCCATATATGCCGCTTCCTGCAGTTCCTTGGGAATCGTCGTCTGGAAGAACGTCCGGGCAACGATGATATTCCATACCGATGCTGCTACGGGAAGAATGAGCGCCCCCATCGTGTTGATCAGCCCCAAATTCCGGACGACGAGATACGTGGGCACAAGCCCTCCGGTAAAGAACATCGTGAACAGAATAAATCCCAAGAACAGTTGACGGCCGACCAAATCCGACCTGCTGAGGGCATAAGCTGCAGGCAGTGTCACGGCCAGGTTCAACAGCGTTCCTATTCCAGTATAGACGATCGTGTTCAGATATCCGTTCCAAATCTTCGGATTTTCGAAGACCAGCTGGTATCCGGCCCAGGTAATCTCCTTGGGAAACAGCCACATCGCACCGGAATTCACCTGCTGCGGGCTGCTGATCGATGCGCTGAGAATATAAACGAGCGGATACAGAACAACAATCAGGGCGATGCATAAATAGATATAAACGCTGCCGAGAAAAATCTTGTCCCACTTCGATTCCTTCATCGCGGTAACCAATGCACTTTCCTCCTTTCTACCATAGGCTGTTCTCGCTGGTGCGTCTGGCAATCCGGTTGACCGTTACCAATAGAATGACGTTGATCACGGAGTTGAACAGGCCAACGGCTGTCGAGAAGCTGTACTGCGCGTCGACCAGACCGGTCCGGTAAACATAAGTTGAAATGACATCGGAAGATTCCATATTCAGCGAGTTCTGCAGCAGCAGTATTTTTTCGAAGCCAATCGTAAGGATGTTGCCCATGTTCAAAATCAACAAAATGGTGATCGTTGGGAGAATGGCCGGGAGGTTGATGTGCAACAATCGTTTGAAACGACTGGCTCCATCCACAATCGCGGCTTCATGCTGCTGGGGATCGACCCCGGACAGCGCGGCCAGATAGATAATGGTCCCCCATCCGGTGCTTTGCCAGACCCCCGACAGAACGTACACGGTCTTGAACCACGCCGGATCCGACAGAAAGTTCGGCGCATCGATGCCCATCCATTTGATCAACTGGATCAGGATGCCTGTGGACGGCGATAAGAAGGTAATAATCATACCCGCCATGACAACAACGGATATAAAATGAGGCGCATACGTAACGGTCTGGACGATTTTCTTGAAGGGACCCGTCCGGATTTCGTTGAAAGCGAGCGCCAGGATGATCGGCAGCGGAAACCCGATGATCAGCTCGTAGAAGCTGAGGCTGAACGTATTCCAGAGCAGATCCCAGAAATAGTAGGAATTGAAGAAACGCTCGAAATGATCGAAGCCCACCCATGGGCTGTCCATGATTCCTTTGCTAGGGATAAAGTTCTTGAAGGCAATCTGGATGCCGTACATGGGTGCATAGTGAAATACAAGGAAATACAATAAGGCCGGCACCAAGAACAGATAGAGCTCCCAGTTCACCCTGATTCGTTTACCAAGAGACGTTTGGTTTACACCTGGATTAGGCGGCTTCGTTTCGCGATGGATGGAACGTCTTTCGGATATCACAGCAAGCAGTCTTTTTCCCTTCATGTTTCCCCTCCTTTCTTACATATCGATTCATGTCAGGTTATCTGGTTCACTCACGTACATCACGTTTCAGTGATTAACAGGTAACGCTTACATTCCAAAGTGTAGAGAAGACAGCATGACATCGTAAATGTGTAAGATGTGCATTGTCACCCGTCTGTCCGGCGAAATCCCGCTGCTGTCCTTTATTTTTCATCCGAATCTCCGCGATTTTTGATCATAGTTAATACGGAGTATGTGTAACATATGAACCTGTTATCAGGATTCATATGTTACACATTGTGCTCCATCAAGCGTTGTGCGAACATGGCCTACGAACACCGAATATGCGTTAATTCGCACGAGAACAAGGAAGGGCAGAATGAAAATGTCTCTGTCCATTTCATTCCCTTTGACCATTCACCTATCCAAATAAAAAAAACCACCAACTTTAATTGGTGGTTTTTTTATGAATTCTTTTAGTTAGTAGTAGTAGCTTATTGTTCTCTTTCTTGCTTCGGAATTACTTCATCACTTTAGCCAGCTCGGTGAAAATAACCCCGAGCGCATACGCGCCCGCATCCGGGTATCCGATGCTGCGTTCCCCTACCGTGCCCGCTCTACCCATTCGGGCAACGATATCCGCCGTCTTCTGCGCGCCGAGCACCGCCGCTTCGGCCGCTTTGATCGCTGCCGGCTTCATGTCTTCGCCTTGCTCTCCACTCTGCGTCCAGGCATCCGCGAACGGCACGAGCGCATCGATCAGCGTCTTATCGCCGACGACGGCTCCTCTTCCGAAGGATCTTTCGCCGGTATCCTGGATTCCTTTGACCACGGCCTGCATCATCTCCGCAACCTCATGAACGGACAGCTCCTGTTTCTGCCCTGCATATTTGCTTGCGGCTCGGAACGCCGATCCCCAGATCGGTCCCGAAGCCCCGCCGCAGTGCTCCATAATGATCATCGAGCAGGCGTCGAGGAAATCGCCGATATCGCGAAGGTGATGGGTAAGCAGATCGTTCCACTCCGATTTTAGCTGCTTGAAGCCCTTGGCGACGCTCATCCCGAAATCGCCGTCTCCCGCATGGGCGTCGAGCTCGCAGAACGGCACCTCGTTCTCGATGATGACCTCGCTCATCTGATCGATCAGGTACACGATATTTTGCAAGGATAACCGGTTGTTCTTAATCACCGCTGCCGCGGCATCCGTATTGTTTTTATACGATACCGTGCCTTCTGACTTCTCTTGTGGAATCACCTCGGTATAATTCACGGGCTCGAACGCGCCCTTAACCGATAGTACCGGCGTATCGCATGGCGCAGACAGCCACTTCTTGAGCGTCTCGTCCAGCTTCATGATCGTTACCGAGGCACCGGCCATATCGATGCTGGTCATATAGTTGCCGACAAATCCTTTGAACACCCGCTTGTTTCGAGCCGTCAATTCACGCGTCACGGAATTGTTCAGCAAATACAGCTCCTGCAGCGGCGTGCCGCCAAACCCGTTGATCAATACGGCAACTTCGGATTCCGAAGCATCATCCAGCTCCAGGTTGTCCAGCAAAGACGTAACCATCCGCTGCGCCAGCTCACCCGCTGGAACGGCTTTCTCCCTGCGGATTCCCGGTTCGCCGTGAATGCCGACGCCATATTCCATCTCGCCATCCTCGATCTGAAACGTCGGGGTACCTTTCGCGGGAACGGTGCAGGAGCTAAACGCGAAGCCGATGCTGCGGACATGGTTGATCGCATGCTGCGCAGCTTCTTTCACTTCCGGCAGGGACAGCCCCGCTTCCGCGGCGGCTCCGGCCACCTTATGAACGAGCACCGTTCCGGCAACTCCTCTTCTCCCAACCGTGTAGAGACTGTCTTCCACGGCGATGTCATCGTCCACCTTGACGTAATCCACTTCAATGCCGTCTTCGCCTGCGAGATGGGCTGCATTCTTGAAGTTCATGATGTCGCCGCTGTAGTTCTTGATAATAAGCAGCGTCCCCTTATCGCTGGCGGAGCTGCGGATCGCTTGGTACACCTGGATTTGGGATGGGGAAGCAAATACGTCCCCGCACACCGCCGCATCCAGCATCCCGGTTCCCACAAATCCGGCATGGGCCGGTTCGTGCCCGCTTCCGCCGCCGCTGATCAGGGTGACTTTACCTTGATTGATCTCTTTTTTGGAAATTACTTTGTATTTAGGGTCGAACGCCAACTCGGGATGCGCCAGTACCAGCCCATTGCACATTTCCCGAACCAAGGTTTCCGGTTTGTTCATGATTTTCTTCATCTTAGATCTCCTTGCTTGATTTATATTGACGGCCCAACTGGTCAGCCGCCATAATGGCCGATGCTACCGCTTCCTCCGAAATCGGGAACGGCATCGAATGAATGGATTCCTCGGCAATGCATGCCTTCTTGGCAACCTCAAGCAATTCCTCGTAAGTGACATGCTCTACGCCGATGTCCGCCAGGCATACGGGAAGACCGATCGACAGACAGAAATCCAGCACTTCCTTCATTTCATCCTGTTCCGCATTCTCAAGCACCAATTGGGCAATCGTGCTGAAGGCTACCTTCTCGCCGTGATAATAATGGTGCGTTCCTTCCAAAGCCGTCAAGCCGTTATGAATCGCATGAATCGCTGCCAAACCGCCGCTCTCGAAGCCCAAACCCGATAACAGAATATTCGTCTCGATGATATTCTCCAGCGCAGGCGTCACGATGTTCTGATCGCAGGCCAGTTTCGCCCGATATCCGTTCTCGAGCAGGGTGTCGTAACATAGCTTGGCAAGTCCCAACGCGGTGATCGTTCCCTTGGCCTCGCCGCCGCAAGGCAATCCGGCATTGACATTGGAGTACGATTGAGCCGTCGCTCTTGCTTCGAAATAAGTCGAGAGCGCATCCCCCATTCCAGCAACAAGGAATCGAGTTGGCGCTTTCGCAATAACCGTTGTATCGATCATGACGACGCTTGGGCTTTGCTTAAAATAAGCGTAATCGTCGAATTCGCCTTCGGGGGTATAGAGAACCGCCGAATGGCTTGTCGGTGCATCCGTTGCCGCAATCGTCGGAACGATAATCAGCGCCTCGCCTTCGGCTACGCATTTTGCCGTATCGATCGCTTTGCCTCCGCCGAGGCCAATCGTGCAGGCGCATTGATGCTCCTTGGCCAAAGCCTGCAATCTGGCAACCTCCTCCCGGGAGCATTCTCCACGGAAGCCGCTTTCAACGAGCGTTATATTAAATGTCTGTTTCGTTGCGTCCAGCTTGTCTTTCACGCGGGCAACGTCATCCGAATGGGCGATCAGCAGCGCGGAATCTCCGAATGTCTTAACGAAATACCCCAGATTCAACAGTTCGTTCTCACCTTGCACATATTTTGTCGGACTGATAAATGCCCTTCTCATTTTTCATTCCTCCTAATTTGACTATATGTATTATTATAGGTTGTGCTCATTCGGGAAGCATGAAACAATGAGATCGGAATAAAGCGTTTTCTTATCGTATTTTTTTGTCATCTCGATGGCAAATTGTATTATCTTGTCCTTAAGTAGAGTTATTCGCTATAATGATGAATAGAATTTCTATTACGTTCATAGGAGAATATCGTCATGTCCAAATCCCGGTTCGATTTAGAAGAAATCATCGATTTGGAGAAATGGGAGAAGCTGCAGGATTCCTTATCGCTTGTGACCAAAATGGCGATCCTTACGGTCGATTACAAGGGCGTTCCCGTGACCAAGCACAGCTACTGCCAGCCTTTCTGCCAAGGCGTGCGCCAAGACGGCCATCTCTCGCAGTATTGCCAAAAATGCGATGCGCGAGCCGGCATTGAAGCGGTTCGCCAGAACAAGCCATACATCTATCTGTGCCATTTTAACATTATCGATATCGCCATTCCGATCATCATCGATAACCAATATCTTGGCGCGATCATGGCCGGACAGCTCAAGCTCCGGGAGCCTGACGCGCCGATGCTGGAGCAGATCGTGTCCCGGCCGCCCAATGTGGAGTCAAACCGGAAGTTCAAGGAGCTCGAAGGGGATTACAACGCCCTGCCAGTCCTGTCATACGAGGAAGTAACAAGGTGCGTGGATCTGCTGCTGCAATTGAGCACGTATATCGTGGAGGAAGCCATTCAAAAGCATACCACGGTGGATATGTACAAAAAAGTGCTCACGTCTAACATGGACGCGCCAGTGTCGGTTGAAACGCTGAGCGAGTCCGATCGCGCGGTCCGCAGCATTCAATCCATCCAGCAGGAGCTGTCAGGGGCGCTGATCGACACCAAATTGAAGAATGGCGCCGGGCGGTTTGCTTCTTCGAATCCGGTGCTTCAGCCCGCGTTTGATTACATTTTTACGCACAAGCATGAAAACTTCAGCCTGAAGGAGATGGCCAAGCTGTGCCACATCAGCCCCAGCTATTTCAGCCGTATATTTACGAAAGAGACCGGGGAGAATTTCTCCGTCTTCATCGCCCGGCTTAAGATTGAATGGGCCAAGCGGCTGCTGGAATCCACCGATTCGCCGATCCATCAAGTGAGCGATGATCTAGGCTTTTGCGACACGGGCTATTTCATCAAAACGTTCAAAAAGTTCGAGAACCTCACCCCGGCCGTGTACCGGAACATGTATGCCGGGATATCCGCGAAGTGATCGTTCCAGGCTGTCGACCATTCATGTAAAAATCCCTTCGTGCATGCACGAAGGGATTTTTGCGATGGCCGTTATCCGGCAAGCCCCGTTAACGGGGCTTGTTCTGATTCCGGTAGTCATCCACGACAATGGAATATAATTTCAGATCTTCATGTTTGCCTTTCACGAATATCGACTGTCTTATGATTCCCTCAAAGGTCATGCCGGCCTTTTCCATCACTCTGGCTGATCCTAGGTTTGACGGAAGACAGCTGGCTTCGATTCTAACCAGCTTCATTCGTTCAAATCCATAAGAGATGATGGTCCTGATCACTTCGGTCATGTAACCGCGATTCCAATAATCCTTGGACAAGGCATATCCCAGTTCTGCTTTGTCATGATGAACGTTCCAAGCCATAAATCCTGAAGTTCCGATGACCCTTCCGGTTTCTTTGTCCACGATTCCCCACGGGGCCACGGCATGATGGTCATATTTTTGCAGCACCTTGTTTAGATAATGGCGGGTATCTTCCATCGTTTGATGCGTCGGCCAGGAGGTATATCTCGATACCTCATCATCCGATCCGTAACGAAAGATATCTGGCTCGTCCTCGCTTCTTAATTTTCTTAAAATCGTTCGGCCTGTTTCTAATGTTGGCAGATCTGAGAAGATATCCTCTATCCGCATGTCCCTCATCCCTCCAATGCCTTCAAAATATCCTTTATCAATAATTCCGGCATCCTATCACGATTGAATTCGTTCAAGCTGATGATGCCGACTTCCTTCCGATATTTAATTGCATCTATTTCAGGGTGACTCTCGACGGGTATCGTTCCTAGTACAATCCGGCGATCACTAATAATCTCATGTACCATGCTTTGAAAAGAGGCAGACAGCATCTGCATAAACCCCATTTCGTCAATGACGATGATTTTCTTGGAGGACAAGGCTTCCCGTAGTTTATGAATAGCAAAATCCTCGAATTTCTCAACATCTACGCCGTACCTGCCAATTCGAATATGGCTGGGACTTTCCACATTTGCAATCTCTACGCTTTCTCCATCGACAGCCACGCATCTGAAACCGATTCGATCGCCTGCATTCGTTATTTCCTCCGTATAAAAACCGCCGCAAAGATCAGGGCCGACGAGATGTATGAGTTTCTTGATCAGGGTCGTTTTGCCCATCCTCGGCTTCCCCGTGAGTAAAAATGCCGTTTTGGCATTCAGCGGTTTCCCGTCCAATCTGGACAGCAGCTTATACTGAGGCGGGTTCAAATCCCAAGTCTCATAAGGGACCGAACGCTCTGCACGGATGGCGTCCAACGTGCGCGATTGAATGTGGGGCCTTTTTATGTATTCATGCAGGTTGGAATCTACCAAGTCTACGAATTTCGCTTCCACAATTTCTTCCGGTTGAACGGTTATTTCTCCGCTGACGTATTCCGCATGAAAAACGACGGACAACACGTGCAGCCTCTCATTGTAGTAGACTCCTGAAATGCCTAAAGGGCGTATAACCACGCCCGTCTCCTCCAGAAACTCCCGGCACACGGCTTGATCCAGCGGCTCCCCGGCATCAACGAAGCCTCCGGGCAGTTCCCACGTATCCGAACGCAAATGCGTCCGAACCATCAACACATGTCCGTCTCTATTCTTCACTAAAGCTGAAACAGCAACCAAATGCTTTGACTGCTCAAACATCGATTAACACCGCCATTTCCATGTTTTATCTATCATTTCAATGACTGATCAAGTGAAGAATTCGTTTGAAGCGTTTTTTATTTTTCCATCATTATACATTATATTCCGATCTCCAGCATTCTCTCCCTCACATTCTCAAGCCTGCGATCCATATCCGTTCCGTCGTACTTGGGAAGCTTGAGTTCACTGACCATGTTCCCGTCGCGCATAAACATAATGCGCTCCGTCCGGGCCGCCACGTTAGCGTCATGTGTTACAAGCATGACCGCCGTGCCTGCCGCGTTGATTTCGGAGAAAATGTCCATGATTTCCTGCGCGGATTTGGAGTTGAGCGCGCCCGTAGGCTCATCGCCAAAAATGATTCTCGGGCTGTTCAACAGCGCCCGGCAGATTCCCGCACGCTGAAGCTGTCCTCCCGAAACCTGAGTGATGTCTCGCTTTTCAAGCTCTGCGATTCCCACCCTGTTCATAAGAGTTCTTGCTTTTTTTGTTATGGATGCAACGTTTTTTCGTTGGTCCCGCATGGATGGAAGAATGATATTATCGAGGATATTGAGGTTTTTCAGCATCGTTGGCTGCTGGAAGACAAACCCCATATGGGTCCTCCGTATATCTGAAAGCTCATTCTCCGAGGCTGCCGATAAATCCTTGCCGTCAAAAAAGACCGTTCCGCCATTCACGCCATCCGTCCCGCTCAATGCAAACATGAACGTTGATTTTCCCGAACCCGAAGGCCCCATAACCGAAACGAACTCGCCCTCGTGAATGTAGGCGGACACGCCGTCTAGAACACGGCGCTGCTCATCACCTTTGCCGAAAGATTTTACGATATCATCACAGATAATCAACTTTTTCATAAGTTACTCCTTCATATGTTCGGATATTTTGATTCGTCCCGCGCCAGAAACGCCGATCACGGTTGCGAAAAGCACCGCGCCGATCATCAACATGGGGCTGAACAGATACGCCGAAAGCGGATCGATCGCAAAATGAAATGTCGACGCTCCAAACGAGGAAATTGCGGCACCTGCAAGCATCTCACCGACCGTGTTGGCCAGAAGCGTTCCAACCATGATGCCGACAATCAGGACCAATACCGAACGCGAGACATACTGCACCTTCATATCCGAGTTCGTAAAGCCAAAGGCTTTCATGACGGCAATCGCATGCCGGTCCTTGGCAACCAGCATTTTCATAAACAGCAAGGTAACGAGAACCGCTATCATCAGCGCAACCGTAACGGCAGCGTTGGAGGCCGTTTTGACGGAGCTAATCGTCGAGCCGAACGTTTGCGATACAAAGTCGTCAACGTCCGAGATCTTTGCATAATCGAACCTCTCCGCATAGGCGGAGACCTTCTCATGGACAAGCGTTTGATCGGATAGCTCAGCGCAGACAATGCTCCACATCGTGTCCGCCGTATCGTCGGTGAATACAGCCTTTGCGGTTTTGCCGCCGTTGGTAATGTCGGAGTAGATTCCGCTTACCGTGAGGGCTTTCGCCTTCCCTTCGATCACCACCGTGATGATATCGCCGACCTTTTTGCCCATCTCATCGGCGTTTATCGCCGAAAGCGCAATCTCGTCTTCTGCGGGTGCTTTGCCCTTGGCATATGCTATAGGAAACACCGTATGGTCCCCAAGCTCGATTTTGATATTTTCCTCCGTCCCGTCTCCCGTTTTGATTTTGAATGTTTTGGTTGTAAGGACGGCTGTCTTTGTAATGGCAGGGTCGTTGTTCATCGTATATAGAATCTCGGCCGTTTTTTCCGACATTTGCTCGGTCTGCTGAATGTCAACCCGCATGTCGTAGCTTCCGATGCCCATATATTGAATAAAGCTTTTGGACGAGATCGTGTTGTGCAGGTTCTGCGGTACGATCATGATAAATGCCGAGATCACGATTACCGTCAGGCTTGTAGCGTAAAGTCTTTTCCTGGCGAGTACGTCTTTCATCCCGAGAAAAACATTGGTGCTAAACAGCCTGTTTCCGCTCAGATTAAAGCTTCCGGCGCCCGTGTTTTTCTCGGGCGAAGTGCCAAAGCGTATCGCTTCTGAAGCCGATATGGTCCGAAAGCGATTCAGAACTCTGCTTACATAGGCGATGATCGTCAGAAAGACAAGCAGTATGCCGATGAGTCCGAACGGCAAGGCATAAGAAGAATGGCTGCTTTCTCCCATATAGAGACGTATGTTCTCAAGAAGCAATCCTTTGAAAGGCACCGAAAGCGCAAAGCCGAGAATACTGCCTGCCGCGGTAATCGCAGCATATTTCGCGAGATAGATCTTTTTCATGTCGGAAACACGCAGCCCTATCGCCTTCATGACGCCGATTTCACGGTAATCGTCTTCGATTTTGGCTAAGAGGGTAAAGCGTATGCACATCAGAGATACCGCTACGACAAGAATGCTAACGAGAAGGATGACGCCGATCATCATCCCGTCGGAAAGGGCGTTCATCATTTGGAACAGCTTATAGGTAACCGTAGGTCCATTCGCTTCAAGACCCGCGGAAGCGTAGTCTGCTTCAAATGCGCCTAGCTCCGACAAATCCCTTAGTCTGAACTCAATCAAATATTCCGTACTGCCCGAGTTTTTGATCTCCGCGTAATCCTTGTCACTGACCAGAAAACGCTTGGAGGCGGAGAGCGTGGAATTCATCTGCGAATCGCGGAGGAATCCGGCAACGGTAAATGCCTTCCCGCTGATCACCGCAGCATCGCCAACCCTTGCCATATTGTCTCTCATATAATTTATGGGAACATATAACTCGCCGTCGTCCGCGTGAATGATGTTCCCGTCCAAATCAAGCAGATAATCGAATTTCTTGCTCTGTATGCTAAATCCGTTATCCTGAACGCTATGGGCAAGCGAATGCTCCCCTAACCGAATCCGCGCACCGTCCATGTTGAGAAATTCTGTCACTTGAAAATCTTCGACATTGGCGTGCTGCTCCGCAAAAGCTGCTAGCCGTTCAGTATCGATGTCACCCGAATGCATTTGCATAAAATGCGGGGTTTTGGCTTGCGTCATGAGTGTATGTACCGCTCCGGATAAATTTAAAATGAGCACGGCCGCGAGCGAAACCAGCATCGCTGCTGCCGCAACGAAGATCATGGTCATCAACGTGATCCATTTGCTTTTGGATATATCCCTTCGGATGATTCTGAAATACATAAGGCCCCCCTGTGTTCAAGCATTTTAACCGATGTCTACCATAACAGCTTTCCTAAGATGAAGAGGAGAAAAGACTGCATCTCTGCCGTCGCCCCTGCTGATGAACTTTCCCGCGCTGATTCATGCATGGCCGTTTTCATCTCCTCCACCAAACATCCCCATAACGTCCATCAGGCTTCCGCTTTCCGCGCCGAGGAGCCTCTCGACGTTGCAAACAAAGGCCAGAACTCGCTGCCCTCGCTCCTCGTCCGTCATCGTTACCAGATCTTCATCAAAAACGGTATTCGCGTAGATCACTACCATTTCCATGCATTCATACGGGAACGGCGTGCTGAACAGCCCCTGCTCGATGCCTTCGCGGATGATGTCCGTCAGGATCGGCGGAACACCGTTAATAATGACCTTATGTATCTTTTGATGCATGAGCGCATTCTGAGGCTTGTGAATATGCTCCATGATTTCCTTGCTGCTCTCTCCATCGCCGCTTATGTTCAGCGCCATCACAACGCGGATGATGCGCTCGATTACCGGTATGCTCTTGTCCAAGGCAATGGCCTGTGCCCGATCCAACAATCGGACGGTATAACGGTCAATCAGCGCATCCATGATATCCTCCTTCGACTTGAAGTGATGATACAAAGTTCCGCGCGCAATGCCGACCTTTTCGAGAATATCGTTGGTACTTGTGCCGTCAAAGCCCTTCTGACCGAAAAGCGTATCCACTGCGTCAAGGATTTCATTCTTGCGTTCCTCCGCTTTTTTTACGATTCGCATGCTTCCCCCTCCTTTACTAGACCGACTGTCTGTCGGTAATATCATATCATGCCGCTTTCCGTTGTCAAGGCCGTTGTTATCTGAAAAAACAAAAAGCGACCCATCCCGTATTAAGGGATGAGCCGTTTTTTGTTTGTGCTTCTGGTTTTTTGCAAAACTGCTTATCTTACTGTCTTATGACGAGGATGTCTTGAGGCGGTCTGGCAGTTCTTTGAATTTGGGTTATTTCTGCGTCCGTAAGGTTGCGTCCTACCACAATGAACGAAGATGTCACGTTGTTGAAATTAAAGTTTTCCAAGTTCGCTACATTTTGGCTTCCTCTGAACACACGGAACGATCCCTGAAAGTTAATTCCCGAGAACAATACAAGCGTTACTTCAGAACGCTGCACCACATTCCGAAGCCGAAAACTCGAAAGAACGTTGTTAAACCGAAATGCTCCGAGGTCACGAACCGCAACGCCTCCTCGTCTGAAGAGAATCCGACGAACGGAGAAATTAGTACCTGACCAAAGCGCAAGACGCACATCACGATTTGCCATCTATATCACTCCTTAGCTGGGAATGATATAGTATATTACCAGAGTCATAGAATGGTAAAAGACAGAAACCACCGTTTAATCGTTTGTTTTTCGGATGTACCCGCGATCCAGTTTTTGATATCAACCAGAGTCCTTAGCTATTCTCTGATACATACTCTTCCCTCAACAGACCATAATGCGCAAGGTCTTCATATTCACCCGGGTGCGGAATATATAGTGTTGTTTCTGCAATATATTTATCGCTTGCCAGTTCCTGTACGACTTTTGCATCTTCTAAACTGAACCGGCGTAAAATCAGCCTTTCTAATACGATCGTCGGTAGGACTATTGCCGGCAAGCCCTAGCCAGGGAAAATCCCTTGGAGCCGCACGGCAATAGCTGTTTTTTCCTTTTGGATGTAACGTTCTCCCCAGACTAAGGTGTTAAAAGCCTAGCGTTAAGGATGCGAAGACTTCTTCGAGTAAACTTCCAATGCCCGTATGACGACTTCTTCATGGATCCCGCTCATCATATGTATTCGTTCTGCCCATTCCCCGATATCCTTCAGCAGAGGCTCCGCTATTCTGCCTTCCTTGGAACTTAGGTAGCTTTCGTAATGATCGAATTCCCAATGGAGAACCTCCTGATCCGTAAAAATCCTCTTTTCTACAAGCGGATCGCTGAACAGGCGCTGCGTTTTTTGCCCTGCGATGATCAATGCCTCATCGGATACAGGCGTCAAGTCGAATGCTTGGCTGCTTTCCTTTCCGTTTGGCCTTCCGTAGGTTATCAGGAGACGATTCGCTCGGGTGTTCAGTTTAATGCGTGAACCTGGAAAGAAACCGTCGACAAATTCTTCCGTATACGCTTCATGACCCGGTTCCAACAAAATGGGCTCAATCCATTGATCTCCAAGATCGCAGAAATATTTATTGCCCTCTTCGTTGACGGCGACCACGGCGACATGCAAATGCTCCGTCAGCACTCCATAACAGGGGCGTTTGTTCTGTCTGAATTCATCGATTAACCAAATCGCCAAATCAAAACAATTGCCCGACGTTCCATACAATGCGCGATGCTCTTTCATGACATCCGTTGTTCGTTGTTTGCATTCCGGGTCTATTAAGCTGTGCCAGGCTTTCGTTAAGGTTTCCATCGGAAAATCGTTGAACTTCCTCCATACCTGCATGATATCTTCAGTCGCTCGCATATTCCTTCCTCCCTTTACGGCTTCTGTCATCTATGATACATGTTCGGGCATCCTTCCTATTCTTTCGGATAATAAATTTCCGTTACGCCATTCGGCTGCAAGGTGTCGTTAAAGGTTTCAAATCTTGCCTTGGCAGCATTGACGCCATATTTGCTCCGATGATCGGTTTCGCAGAAATACTGCCAGAATGAACAAATATGTTTCTCCTCGAACCGGAAAACCTCGTATTCCTCTTCCGGAAGATTCAAGGATACCATGCCCTCCGGGATCTCCCCGATACGACTTACCATCAAGGCTACCGTCATCTTCGATCCGTCATCATGGATTACCATGTACGTATTCGGATCGGCAGTTTGATGCTGTATTTCGTCTCTTCCGGATCTAAGGGTTGAAAACAAGCGCTGTTCGTCCTCATAGGATTGCGGAAGCTCATTCTGAACGCCGATTAACCATCGATTGCCTAAGCGTTCTCTTCGAACCGACCACAGATCTTCCATATGGACTTGGCTGATCTCCGTCATTTCATATCCCCTTTCAATTTTTAGTAACTGTGCATTACAGTTTCCGGATCTTTCGCATGAAGCGGCACAAACCCAAATCAGCACCTGCACTCCCTTACTACACACCATTATATTCCAAAATCCGCATGATCCCAACATGAAAAATGGCCCGCTAATAACCGGGGAGAACAGGCCGCTGCACCACCACTCCTAACGAATATAAAAAAGGCCTTGACCGGTATAAACACCGGACAAGACCCTTTAACTAAGCAATTTGTAAACTTATTGGTTGATTTGGCCGCCATCCACGGTATAAATGGATTGCGTTACATAGGACGCATCATCGGACAGCAAGAAAACAGCTACGTTGGCTACCTCTTCCGCTTCCCCGTATCGTCCGAGCGGAACGGCGGCGCCGAATGCTTTTCTTGCACCTTCGGCATCCTCAGGCACCGTATTTTTCTCGATTTGGCGCATCATGCGGGTATTGATCACACCAGGCGCTACGGCATTCACTCTCACGCCGAACGGAGCAGCTTCTAATGCAACCACTTTCGTCATGCCGATCACGGCATGCTTGGAGCTATTGTATCCGACAAATCCGGGCGAACCGATAAGGCCTGCGCCGGAGGAGGTATTCACGATGCTGCCGTAACCTTGCTTTTTCATGACAGGAACCACGTATTTCAGTCCAAGGAAAGCACCCTTGACGTTGACATTGAAGACCATTTCAAAGGTTTCGGTCGGATAGTCCTCTACATTGGCAGTGATCCCTTCGTTCCCCGCATTATTGAAAAAGCCGTCGATTTTACCAAACTTCTCGACCGTTGCATCCACATACGCTTTGACTTCCTCTTCTTTGGCGACATTGGCCTGCAGCGCAATTGCTCTGGAATCGTCCAGGCCCAAATCGGAAATCACTTGTTGGACGGCTTCCAGGTTCAAATCGACCAGCGCAAGCTTGGCCCCCTGTTCTGCCAGTTTTTTGGCGGCTGCCGTTCCGATCCCGCCTGCTGCGCCAGTAATCACAATCACTTTTCCATCAAATTTGCTCATGGTGTATGCCTCCTAGTAAGATGTCATGATTCTCTGTATGTCTAAGTTCACCCATTATTGGGCTGTATATCCACCGTCAACCGTCAAGGTATTCCCCGTCATGAACGAGGAGTCATCCGAAGCCATGAACAGAACAGCCTTTGCCATTTCATCGGCTTGTCCCAAACGCTTCATCGGAGTGGCCGCTGCCAGCGCTTGCTTGCTCTCCTCCGGAATGATCGGTGTGTCGATAAAGCCCGGGCACAGCGCATTGATCCGAATATTGTGCTCGGCATACTCCAGTGCCAGGGAACGCGTCAAGTTAATGACTCCTCCTTTAGCGGCGTTATAAGCCGCGGAACCGGGCGAGCCGACCCAACCGTACATGGATGCGGTATTAACGATCGTGCCTCCGCCTGCTTTTAACATTTCACGGATAGCTTCCCGGGCGACCAGGAATACGCCGTCCAAGTCCACGTTTACGGTGTTTCGCCACTCGGAGTACTCTAGATCATGCGAAGAATGAACGCGCCCGATGCCAGCGTTGTTAAATACAACATCCACTTTGCCAAAAGCTTCCGTCGCTTGCTTAAAGATATTGGCTACTTCTTCCTCGCTGGTAATATTCGCTTTAACGAACAACGCCTCGTGATGAAGCGCCTTCAATTCGGCTTCAAACGCCTTGCCTTTGTCCTCATTGAGATCGACAAGCACCACTTTGGCTCCTTCTTCAACGAAAAGACGCGCGGTCGCCGCACCGATGCCGGATGCACCACCGGTAATTACAGCAACCTTGTTTTGTAATTTTCCCATCTTGGATACCCCCGTATAATGGATTAAAATAGTACTATATTGATTACAATTAAATTAAGATATTAAATTTAGTACTATTTTGCTTACAATTCAATTGTACTATTCTGTTCACATTTAACAATCATTAACCTGTGATGAAGTGTCGATCTAGTCAACACTTGGAACCAAACTGTCTTTTTGGGGGGCGCTCTTTTCGTGAATCATGAACAAATCGTGACATCGGCACGAAGAAATCGGACGAAAGAACATTTGAAATCCGCCTTTATTCAACTTGTAAAAGAGAAGGGTTATCATGCTGTAACGGTGAAAGACATCGTGGATAAGGCTGCTTATAACCGCAGCACCTTCTACGTCCATTACCAGGACAAAATCGAATTAGCCGACGATGTGCTGGCTTCCAAACTCCAGGGCTTGGAAGAATCGGTGGGCAAGCCCTACATACCGGGACACAAAGTGTATACGGCGAACCTCAGTGCCCCGTCCTTTAATATCGTGGCCTACATCTACGAGCACCGCGATTTTTTTGAGCTGATCAAATACGAGGATACCTTGCCGGGATTGCATACGGAATTTCCTCAAACGATCGTAAAAATCTATCAGGAACGATTTATATTCGAAACGATTAACCAGATCCCGGTGAACATGGACTACTTCAAGCGATACACCGCCTACGGCTTTCATGGGTTGATTCTGAACTGGATTCGAAACGATTTCAGGGAATCGCAGGAGGATTTCATAAAAGAGGTCATTGATCTAACGAGGACGCATATTTACTCGGTGGAGTATGTGAACAAAGCGGACGAGACCTAAATAGGCTGCCTCTAGGGCAGCCTATTTCTAATTTGTTATTTGCTGGCGGAGAGAATGAACTTCTCCAGAGCTGCCGTGTCGGTAATGCTGTGATTGCAGCCTTGGCTCTCCAGACAAACATAATGGCTTATGGCAGACAGATTATCCGCCGAAGCACCGGACGGCTTGGTCTTGACCGAGAACAAGGCGAGCTCTTGATGCCGATTGCAGAAGAGGCAGTACCCTTTCTTGTTGGTCGGGGTGATTCTCCCCTCGATCCCGATGAAGCGTCCTTCGAACGGATATACGATAAATAACCTGTTGCTGGCAATATCGACCCAGCCCAAATAGGTTACGTATCGAAAATCGATCGAGGTCAGATCCGGTAATTTCAATTTCTTATTTTTAGGAAATAACTTCTGAATCTGTTTTGGCGTAATCGTCGGAAAAGACTCCAGGTAAGGTTCCAAGTCGTTCAGATATCGCTCGAAATCCTCGGCCTTCTCGAATGTGGAGACTTGGCCCAGCATCCGCTTCTGATCCTCGGTCAGCGATGGAAAGGCATCCATGATGTTGGCAACAGAACTGAACCTGACGGTTTCCAGAACGCGTCGATCCGCAACGGTTCGCAGCGTCTTCAGAAGGAATTCCGATTGTTTTTTAATCACGTTAAACTGGTGGTTTCTAATAAATGTCGTACTCATAGCTTTCAGCCCCTTATTCTTATTCAAAGTTCAATAAGGTGCAAAGCCTGTTATTAGAAACGATAAAGTTAAGTTTGGGCGATCGAATTCATCCTATCGCACCCCACGCAAAGTATCGCCCCAGATCAGGCTTTGCATGAGGACTTCCTAGCTAATGAGCAATTCAGCATTGCCATCGGTGTAACCCCCAATCCCATTTCATACGCAAAATTATATCAGCAAGTTATGGAAGGCGCAATTAGCTGCTGCATCTATTTAATGGTGTCATACAAGTCTACTTCGATATGATTGACATCCCCATGTCCCCATTCATCTGAAATCTCCAGATGCCAGGATCTTAGCAATCTTTCATGTTTATTTTCTTTTATCCAGTTGTGGAGCTCGTCATATGTATTTCTAATTTCATAATTAGGTCCCTTATGTCGTTGGACTGCATATTTTTGTTTCGGAACTACTACAGATACCATACCTTCTGGAACTTCCCTTATGTCATTCACTTCAACACATACCCAGTAACCATCCTCCTCTTCCGTTACATCCTCAACGAAGAATGCCCCAATCAATCTTGCTGGTTGTACAACCCCAGATATCTCATTCAGCCTTTCCTTAAGTACGACAGAAGCCTTTGGAATCTCATGGACATACTGGTCGCCAGGGCATACTACTCTTATTCCTACTAAATTCATTCCATTGAGTTCGACAATCTTCATTTTTGGCATACGCCCCCTTCGGTAAATTTATTTTTTGAATATTGGTTTAGTTAGACTCGAAATCCCTAAAATCAACTCGCCAATCCGTCACGAACGCCGGGTAGTATCCCACTCGGTAAGCCACTCTTTGGGAGGCGATATTGCTAGAGATCACATCATAAGTCGGCACGCGTCCGCGATGTAATACCTCAAACGTTAAACGGTTTACAAGATAAGACGCCAATCCCATTTGGCGAAAGCCAGGGAGTACCTCGATTCCGATTTGCCACATCGCGGCACACACGTTACAAGCCCCTGCCATGCCAACAATCTTGCCATTGTGCTTGGCGATTACGGCCAATACCGTCTGATAAGGACGCCCCGGGTCGGTTACAATGGCATCCTCCAATCCCTCAAGCCCCCTAAGCCTTGAAATCTCATTCTCCTCCACCACTTCATACGAAAACCCGGCCGGTGGCGGCATCGGCTGGATTCTCTCTAGATCCGGGAGAAAATGCAAATAAAGCCCCCTAATAAACGGCAGCGAAAAAATCGTATCCCTGTCTTTCCCTTGCATAAACGTTTTGGCAATCGCCAGCCGTTCCGGCGTAGCCGACACCACAATCGATTTGCCCATCGACAACATTTCGAAATAACGTTCGTTTCTCGGATACGGTCTCCGCCCTGGATTCTCTCTGGCGTCTACATAAATCACGCGGTCTTTTTCCCCGTTTAAGTCATCCACCGTACAATTCAGATCAATCGCCAGCTGGGTCTGCACGATATGTATCATTTCTTTATGCGTCATCATGGTTTTATGTCCTTTCTTAGGGGGAAGCCAACCCAGTTTATTCATTATAGCTTTTAAAAACGCTCACGCCGGATATAACGCATACTAAGAATAGTAATCCTAATCTTAACCAATCCATCAGAAGCCAGAAGTCTCCGCCATTCACAATGTCTGGGCTCAAACCGTATTCATCCACAAAAATACCCATATTCCAAAATAATTTCATCGAAATAAGCAGCGACAGCAAACTCAAGGAAAATACAAGCATGGAGATTATCCTTCTACTCACTTTCCATTCCCCTCCTTTGCCCCGAATACCACTTTCTAAGCTGATTAATATGGGCCTGATGATAACGGTTATGGTCGGCCATATGCCACAAGCCCCAGCGAAGGGTGGCTTGCTTTTCATTCTCGTGTCCAAATGTGACGATGTGTTCAAGATCCGCATCCGTTAACTGCGAACATGCATCTTTCAGCAAACTGAATACAACTTCATATTTAGATAGGAGCGTGTCCAAAGAGATCCCTCTGACCATCGGCAGCTTGTTATGTTCATCGATCATCGGGCCGTATTCGTCCTTTAACGACGGGGGGAGCGCCTCTCCTTTGATCCGATAAACCCAATTCAGATCGACGTACGTGATATGTTTTATTAATTGAGCGGCGCTATTATAATGGCCACCAGGTCCCTTATAGTCAACTTCCTCTTGCGACATGCCCTCGGATACGGACTTTAGCCGCTCACTGTTCTCTCTGACAGCGCCATATAACATGCCCACGATCGTTGACATATTCCCTTCACCTTGCAAATCATATAGCATCCTAACACAGCCTTTCTTGTAAAAATAAGCAGCATTCCTATACCCTCACGATTCTAGAACTCGACATAGATCGGATGAGTCGCCGGGTTTAAACACATTTCAATTCGCTCCCGGAAGTTCATAAAGTTAACCATCTGCAGTGCTTCTTCGACTGAAAAAAAACCTGTCTCCAAACTCTCTTCGGTTATGATCGGAACTCCTCCAACGGGCTTAGCCAGAAACAATGTATTGCATATACTGTCTTTCACATTATGGAAGATACCGCAAAACTGCATGATTTCTATATCGATCCCCGATTCTTCCTTTGTTTCCCTAATCGCAGCTTGTGCGGGAGATTCTCCGATCTCCACGACGCCCCCAGGCATTTCCCATCCTCGCTGCGGTCCTTTAATGAGCAAAATCTCGTCCTTTTCATTGATTACGATGGCAGCGGCAGACACAAAATGCTTGGCTGGATTCATTTATTTACTCCCCCTTCTAATATCCAGGTCACGGCTTCATTCAAGTCTGTCGCGATAAAATCAGGATACGCATCTTTCCATTTGCCGAAGTACTCGTGGTTATTATATTTTTCCAGTTCCTTGGCTCCGGCCCCCGTCATCACTAACGCTTTCTTGCAGCCGGCTTCTTTGGCAGCCACCATATCCGTCCACCTGTCCCCAATGACATAACACTTGGCTAAGTCCAGATGATTGTCTTCTGCGGCTTTCAACAGCATCCCTGCGGATGGCTTTCTACATTCACAACCTGCTCCATGCTCATGCGCACAAAGATAGATCTTGTCAAAACCAAAGGCTGACAATTCCGACTCGAATTCTCCCATCGTTGCTTCGCCACGAGCAATTCCAGGTTGATTCGTAAACGAACAAATAAGCATCCCAGCGGCTCTGAGAGATTGAATCGAATCCTGTACCTTCGGATAAAGCTCAAATTCACCGGGCAAAACAACCCGGTCAGTTCCTCCAAGAGTTCCGTCCCTATCTATAAAAACCGCTTGCCTGACCAAAACACCACCCCCATTTTACAAGCATCACACAGCTCAGACACCTTGTTATAGGATGTCAGAGCCCTAAACGATTTAAAAATCGCTGGCTGCCGATGCACCGCTCTTTCTTATTCACTTTCGTCGGTTTCGCTCCAAATGGCGTCTGCGCCATACCCTAAATACTCACGCACCTCTAGAACCTCACTGCCCCGTATCACAATTTCCAGGCCATTTTCAGAGTCCCACTCTGCTCCTCCACCCAGGATGGCTCCGAAAGTATGATCGTTTCGATCATAAGGATTTCGATAAAGGTCAACTTCCCCTACGGACATAAACTCCAAAATATCCGCTCCAGATACCTCACCTAACCCTGGAGGATAATCAGCCGTATCGCTGGACATTTTGAGGTCTTTCCACTCGCATGCTTTCTTGCATATTTCATGTACGGTTTCAGCCGGCAGCTGATTCAACACGTCTTGTATGTAAATTTCCGCTTCCTTCGCACTCATATCTTCCGTGCTAAAACGATATTCAACATTACATTGGAACAACGCAAGATACCCAAACCCCGACATGCCGCTTTCATCTGAAGGATCCTCAACTCCAACGTTTTTCAATTGAAATCTTTCGGTCACTCTTTCTCCTCCTGAATCATCCGTCTATTCTTGATTGACTTCTCCTATACTCTTCTATTCTCGACTGCACGGCAAAAAACCTTTTGTCACGGACGTTTCCAGTCACCAATGCAGCGCCCGACAAATGAAGGATACACTACAGAACGAACAGAGGAAAAAGCTATTGATCGCTCAGGTATGCGGTGAACGAAGGGAAGTTGACTTTTATCCATAACCATACTACGATGTGTAGTATGGGGTGAGTTAGGAATGAAGATTAAGAAAATGAATATCGAGGGCGAGGGCCTGAATCGATTTTTTGGACCACTGGAGTCAAAAATTATGGATATTCTCTGGTCTTCGGAGGCACTGAGTATCAAGGAAGTGCAGTCGATCCTGAATCAGGAGAGCCCGATCTCGATCAATACGGTGATGACCGTCATGAATCGTCTTCTGGATAAAGGCCTGCTGACAAAGGCGATGACGGGAACCGGCCGGACACGGGCAGCCAAGTTCAGTCCGCTGCAGTCAAGGGAGCAATTTCTCACCGAACAGACGAAAGAAGTGTCGCAGGGACTCATTCAAGAATATGGGAGCTTGGTCGTGAACCACATGATCGATGCGCTGGATGATGTCGATCCCGAGGTGATCGCAAAGCTGGAGCGTAAATTAAACGATATCAAACGCGGGAAAAAGCAATGAATCCTACCATACGGCTAAGATGTGCCTACGCGCTGATGATCGCATTCGTAGCTGTTGTCATGGTACATATGGGAATGCTCATTACATACCAGATTCGAAACGGAGTGGTTCAAGGCCCCGTACTGAATTACGCCTTAATCGACATTGTCATTGCGTATACCCTTGTTCAGATCATTTGGCGAAGCACCCGGCAGTTGGTTTTATCGCACAAATGGTTAAGGCACTTCCGTGCCAACAGGCACGACAAATTAACCAAGCGGCTCAACTACAAATACCGCGACTGGGGCACGGAAATCATCGTGGTACAGGACGATGCCTTTGTGGCTCTGACGATGGGTCTTCTGCAACCGAAAATTGTCGTTTCCACTACCGTTTTAGCGATGTTTACTGACAAGGAAATAAAGGCCATTTTACTGCATGAACGATATCACTGCCGCAATTACGATGGATTAAAAATGTTTTTTTCGGCCTTGCTGGCAGACGCCTTTGGATATTTGCCGATCGTTAAACCGATTCTTCGTTACTATCAGACGTGGCAAGAGCTGTTTGCTGACCGCTACGCCATCCGGCAGATGGGTACGGAGCTGTATTTAGGCAGCGTCTTATTACAATTAGCGAAACTCGGTAAGCTTCAGCGGTATGAGACAGCCGTGCATTTTGCGAATACGACATTGGAGTACCGGGTACTGCAGGTTCTTGAGCCTGATCGAGGGGTCAATGTTCCGTTAGCCCTGCTGAAGCCTTTTCTGAGATCCTGTTCCATTTTGCTGCTCCTCATGTTGGGCGGGGATTCATAATCCCTTTTTTTTGAATGATTACACTACGATGTGTAGTTCAATCGCATTGCGTTTAGACGGAAGAATTTATCAAATAGGAGATGAACATATGCACAATGAACTCATTCATATCGGACCTCTGACCATTTACGGCTATGGATTGATGATTGCAATCGGTATCCTGATAGCTTACAAGGTTGTTGCTTATAGAGCAGCTTCTAGACAAGTAGAACTATCCCATGTTTCCTCTCTGACTTTTTGGAGCTTATTAGGCGGGTTGGTCGGCGCTAAGCTTTTGTTTTGGATCACTCAAATGAACCATATCATCCGGGATCCCTCGATGGTTCTGAATTTTTCGGAAGGATTCGTGGTGTACGGTGGAATTATCGGGGGGATTGGGGTCGGTTATGCCTATTGCAAGAAGAAAAAGATAAACTTTCTAAAATACCTTGATCTTTTTGTGCCCTCCCTTGCATTAGCGCAGGGCTTTGGAAGAATCGGCTGCCTTCTCGCCGGTTGCTGTTATGGTGAAGAAACGGAGGGTTGGTTTGGAATTACGTTTCACGATTCCGAGCTTGCCCCGAATGACGTCAAACTCATTCCTACGCAAATATTAGAGAGCGTATTCAGCTTTTCTATTTTTTTCTTGCTGATTTATATGGCTAGAAGAAAAAGACCTAACGGCCTAATAGCAGGTCTTTATCTCATACTTTATAGTTTAGGTAGATTTATTATCGAATTTTTCAGAGGCGATATCATCCGAGGCCAGTTCGGTGCTCTCGCTACTTCGCAGTGGATCGCATTAGCCGTTGTTTTGCTCACGTGCATCGTATTCTTAACCCGGACTCAAAAAAAGATGACGACTTAAGATACAGATCATGATATTGGTATCCACTAGTACCCGACAAAAGAGACAGAAGTCCTTAATTGCATTGTGCTTTCTGACTGAGGCATAGAGAACTCGAAACAGGACGGGGCCCGACCTTTATCAATGAAAGCCGAGCCCCGAGGGTACCTTCTGTACACTAGCCGAAACTGAATCCCCTGTTCACCTCATGTGTGTATTCTTCGTTCATGCTCGGCATTAGCATCAAGCATACTGCTGAGGAACGGCTTCTGCTAATCGGATCGCTTATTCCTCTTCTGGCTGACCTAATGACTGCGCCGTAAACCGGTAAAATGCCATGGCATCCTCCACGGTGTTAAAACCAGCCTGGGCTATCTTATCGCTGCCTCCGCCTTTTCCTCGATAATCCGCCAGATGCTGTTTGAAAAAAGCACCGCAAGCAGGTCCGCTCTCCCCTCCTCGGGCGAGAACCACCTTATGGTCCGAGTTGGACGTAAAAAGCACGATAACCTCGGCTTGTTCGGTTAGCTTGGCTGCCAAGTTCTGCATATCCTTCATCGGCTTGTCCGCAAAAACATGTTTGACCAGTCTGCCTTGGCGCTCAGCCAACAGCTTCCCGGCCAGGTAAGCGTCATTCTCGGCCTTCACTGCGTTTAGTTCAGCTTGGAGCTGCTTCTGCTCCTGATCCCATTTGGCAATCCGGTCCAGAATCTCTTCCTTTGCCGTATTGAACCTGGCTGACAGGCTTCCGAGGATCTCTATTCCGGCATTAAATTCTTTCAACGCCCGATACCCGCACTTAAAATAAAGACGCATATGTCCCTTCTGTTTCTCTGCTCTCAGCAGCTTGATCATGCCGATCTCACCCGTTGCCGAGACATGGGTGCCGCCGCATGCGTTATATTCGATACCTTCGATTTCAACGATCCGAATATCGTCGGTTACCTTCGGCTGCTTCACCAGCGGCAGGGCGGCAGCCTGCTCCCGGCTCACAACATAATTCGTTACCTGTCGATTAAGGTAAATCTGGTCGTTGACTTCCAGCTCCAGCATCATCAGCTGATGCTGAGGCAGATCCGATCGGGCGATATCGATGGTGGCATAATCCTGACCCAGGTGGAAGCTGAGCGTCTCCGCCTCGCATACCTGCAGACACATGGCCGACAGCAGGTGCTGACCGCTATGATGCTGCATATGGTCGAACCTTCTGTCCCAATCCAGCCGGCAGGTTACCTCTTCCCTCTCCGGTAAACGTTCAATTTTATGCAGTATCTCTCCGTCCTCCTGAACGACATCAAGAACCGGGATTTTATCGATCCACCCGAGATCACAGGGTTGTCCTCCGCCATGCGGATAAAAGGCCGTCTCTTCCAGTACCAGGTAGGTCCCGTCCTCCCGTTCCAGCTTCTGCGTGATTCGTGTCTCCCACTCCCGGGTATAAGCGGATTCGTAATACAGCTTCTTTGTCATCTTCATGTCCTCACAGTTCCCAAGTTATAAATTCATACTGATATCAGCTTACTATAAAACGGTCCCGCAGCGCCAAATTCCATTCAATAAAAAAAGACCGCCTGCCGGCGATGCCAACAGCACGGTCCTTGAACAAGAGGTTCGGGCATTACCTCATAGATTCCATCCTCTTCCGCAATGTGTACAAGTCCTTCCCATGATGAATCCGGGGCTACTGTATGTATTTTATTCTGCGATCATAAAGCTTTCTTCTTCCTCTTCAATAGGCAGATCAGCTACCGTCACCTTCTGTACGGACGCCCGTTTCAATGAACGCATGCAATGGACCAGAAAATCAATTTGTGACGCTTCCCCTTGAAATTCCGCTTCCACACTTCCATCCTGTAAATTTCTCACCCATCCCGTTATATTCATTCTTCGAGCGATGCAATATATTTCTAAGCGAAATCCTACCTTCTGCACCTTACCGGAAAAAACAACTTTTTTTCTGACGATGTTGCCCGGTGTGCATTCAGGTAACTTAACCCGGTTGGCATGCCAAATGACATAGTCATTTCTTAATTTCTTAAGTACGCTCATTTCCCCGCAGCCTCCTTATATAAATTGGGATTCCTTCACTTCAACATCGTGTGTAAACAACATAAATCACTGATGCATTAAACCACTACTTAACGCGCCTGAAAATCTCTTTTAAGTAATGCATAGATGACCGTATCAACAAATTGATTCCTCCAATAAAAGTGCTGCTTCAATGTCCCTTCTTCATTTAATCCCATCTTCTCCAGCAACTTTCTTGATGCCGTATTCTCTGGCTCTACGAATGCTTCAATCCGGTTTAATTCAAGATGGTTAAATCCGAACTCCATGATCTTCTGAATCGCCTCCGTCATGTAACCTTGCCGCCAATATTCTGGTGCCAGCTCATATCCAATCTCAGCTTTATAGTGATGTTTCATCCAACCATGATATCCGCATGTTCCAATAACTCTGCTTTCCGACCGTAAAGTGATTCCCCAACGGATGGCCTGATTGTTTTCAAACCTGTGATTCCATCTACGAATCAGTTCTTCTGCTTGTTCAATATGCGTAAAACTCTCCACATCATAAAATTTCGTAACGGTGTCCATAGAGAAATAATGAAAGATGTCTCTAGAATCCTCTGGTTTAATTTGTCTTAATACCAATCTTTCCGTTTCTAATAGGGGGAATTGAGGCATGTTGTTCTCCTTACTTGGTTTGGGTCATTACAGGGAATCTACTCCCTTATACAGATAATTTCGATAGCTCTTAAAACCATTTTTTATATAGAAATGACTAGCACTTTCATTGTCCGACCAATAATCTAATTGTATTTTGTTTATTCCATTCTCTTTGGCAAAGTTATTAATAAAGTTCATTAAGAGTCGTCCAATCCCTTTATTTCGATGCACTTTTATTATTCCTAATTGATGAATGTACACGGATCGATATGATTTCATAAATACGTTCTCCGGATATTCCCGAATTTCTAGCCAAGCATAACCAAGAGATTGACCTTCATCTGTAACGATATAAAAATAATAATTAGGTGTTGATACTATCTTCTTAAAAAATTCATTCACTTCTTCAAAATCATATTCCTTAAAATACTCCGGATAGAGCGAGACATGAATTTCATGAACTTCCTTATTCAGCATTGCGATTTCTTCTGAATTAAAAGATTGCGAGATCTTCATGAGGATCACCCTCTACCTTCATTTAGAAAGTTCCTATATATCCCTACCAGTTTGCTTAGAACCTCAACGCTTTCCGAAGCATGATTGGTCTCTAAAGAATGGTTGGCATTAGGAATTTCGATGACCTCTGTGGCCTTGTCTAGTATAACTTGGTTGGCAAGTTCATGATTAAACACTTCATCCTTCGAACCATAAACCACAAGTCCCTTAAACCTGTTGATATAGTGAATGGTGTCTTTAATCGGCGTCAAAAATAGATGTTTTATTGGCATTTCAAGTTTTTCATGAACTTCTCCAGCGACGATTGTGCCTATGCTCTTACTAATAAAAACAACCTCTTTATACTTGCTTATGATTCGTTGAACCGATTCGTGCCACTCTTCTATTACTCTTTGCAGATCATGAATATCCAAATCCGTTCTCGCGGCTTGATATCCATATTCAAGTACCATTAAGTCATAACCACTTTGAATCGCGGAAGTTCCAGCAAAATGTAGAACGGGCTTATCACAGGGATAGTTTTTTCCAGGAAACAGAACAACCAATTTACTATTGTCCTCTTGAAGTTGATAATATTTTTGTTTCATTTCCGTTTTCCAAAACGAGGGCACCGTTAAAATCTCTAATTTCATGGTCTCCATCCTCTCCGGCTTCAGGTGATTTTTCAGCTAACATCTTATCTCCGCACTTCATCAGTACCTCCATATTACGTGTATTCGCGCTCTTCGTAAATACTCTCAGCCATTGGCAGGATATCTCCCACCTCCGAGGACGCTTCTGGCCCCTAGGGACCAAATCTTCAAAATCGTTCGATGTACATGTTTCATCCCTTGACAAAGTGGGTAAATGTATAAAACATATTATTGCACCGTTGCAGTTATACGGTCCTACTCAACAAGGACTCGTTGCCTGCAAACGCATTTTGCATATATCCATTTGGGCTGAGAGAAGCAGTGGCGTAGCTGCTTGATTCTCACAGGTATATCAGGATTCATGGATGAAGACACAAATGATCCTTATATACGAATAGGGGCTAAAAGGCTTGGAATACTTCCTTCGGATGGATGTAATAAGGGATTGCACACCGCTTAGAAAGCTAATATGCATATAAAGGTGGAATTTGGGGCATGTAAGTCTATGCCATAACAAAGATTGCCGGCTTAAATTGTTAATACCCTCAGGGTTTCCTCTTGGTTTTCTCCACCCCTTGATGATGCGCTTAATCCTATTCCATTTTGATTTCTTTTAGAGCTAACTTGCTTAGCTTCATTTCTGTTTCTACATAACGAGGCTGCCGCCTTCCCTACTCAGCAATATACTTTTCCTCAACTCTTTTTTGGGTCCCCGATGGATGATATGCCAAATGCTCCGCATAATATGGATACTGCTTGCAAAGGGGCGATTGAATGATAGTACTGGAGCATGTGAACAAGGTTTATGATAATGGCTTTCACGCGCTGAAGGACATTAATCTCGAATTTAAAAAAGGGGAAATTACCGTCCTCATCGGTCCGAGCGGCTGCGGCAAATCAACAACCATGAAGCTGATCAACGCGCTCAATACGCCATCCTCGGGCAAAGTTCTGATTGACGGTCAGGATATCTCCAGATTGAATCCGGTTGAACTGCGGCGCAATATCGGCTATGTCATTCAAAGCGTCGGTTTATTTCCGCATATGAATATCTCCAGGAACGCGGGCGTGGTTCCGCGTCTGAAGAAGTGGGATAAAGACAAAACAGATCAAAAAGTAAATGAATTGTTGGACATGGTCGGACTGGATCACACCATTTATGGTACACGCTATCCATCCGAGCTAAGCGGCGGACAACAGCAGCGCGTAGGCGTCGTGCGGGCGCTTGCGGCGGAACCCGATATCATCCTGATGGACGAGCCGTTCTCCGCACTGGATCCCATCAGCCGCGAGCAGCTTCAGGATGAGCTGATCCGGCTTCAGCAGGAGCTCAATAAAACCATTATCTTCGTAACGCATGATATGGACGAAGCTATTAAAATCGCGGATACCATCGTTCTGATGAAAGATGGCGAAGTGGTTCAAACGGGTAAACCGGACAGCATTTTAAGGCATCCCGCAAATGATTTTGTGCGTGACTTTATCGGTTCGAAACGTCTGCAAAATGAGAATGAAAGCGCATATGAAATTCCGCTTGTGGATGAAGTGATGATTACGAATCCGGTCACGGCATTCCCGAGCCGGGGATTGGCTGAAGCCATCAAGATGATGGAAATGAAGCGGGTCGATTCGCTGCTGATCGTGGACCGTAACCGTCAGCTACAAGGCGCGGTTTCGATCTACCGGGTTCTCGACCAATACGGCGAAGAAGGCAAAACCGTCGCTGATGTGATGCATCCGGTCCGTTTTTCCGTGGCTTCGGGAAGCACGCTTCCGCAGGCCATCGAGATTATGGACAGCCACCAGCTCAGCAACCTCCCTGTCGTAGACAGCAATAACCGGTTCCTCGGATTAATCACAAGAGGCAGTGTGGTTAAACATCTGGCCGAAGTCTATCCAACGATGGTTCCTCCGGTGCTGAACGGAGAGGGTGAGTGATATGAATGCATTTTGGAGCTTCATCACGGATCGTTATCCGGATATTCTGAAGGCTTTGCAGGAGCATCTGGTCCTCTCGTTCTCTGCCGTGCTGCTCGGGACTGTGATTGCCGTACCGATCGGAATCCTGCTGGTCTACAACCGGGTCGGCTGGTTGAACAGCATCGTTTTTTTCGTTGCGAATCTGTTTCAGACGGTTCCCAGCCTGGCACTCCTGGCGATTCTGATTCCGCTGCTCGGAATCGGCATGAAGCCGGCCATACTCGCATTGTTTCTGTATTCCCTGATGCCTATTCTGCGGAATACCTATGACGGTTTTCACTCCGTGGATAAAGGCGTGCTCAATTCGGCCAGGGGAATGGGATACAGCACCGCACAAACGATTTTGAAAATTCAGCTTCCCCTATCCCTTCCTTACATCATGTCCGGTGTCCGCATTACGACCGTGTATATCATCAGTTGGGCAACACTGGCTTCCCTGATCGGTGCTGGTGGTTTAGGCCAGCTCATCGTATCTGGACTTGGGGTCAATAAACCCGAGATGATATTCATCGGTGGCATCGGTGCAATTCTGTTGGCGCTTGTAGCTGACGGACTGCTTGGTCTGCTGGAGGGCTGGCTGAGCAAGCACTACCATCAGAATCAAACCCGGGACGCTGCGATATGATTAACTTCAACCGTAAACAGCGGACGGGACGGAACAAGGAAGGCGTGATGAAACTGAACAAGCTGAAAAGGATACCGATGTTAGTCTGCCTGATGGCCCTTGCCGCTTTTACCTCCGCATGCGGAATTCAAAGTGACATCACCATCGGGACGCAAACCTATACCGAAACCAAGATTATTGCTGAAATGTATAAAGCGCTGATTGAAGACCAAACCAATCTGAAGGTGGATGTTATCCCGGATCTGGCATCAAGTTCATTGGTCATCAATGCGATGAAGCGAAACGACGTTCAGATGGCGACGCTATATACCGGCGAGATATTCAACAACCATTTCCCGATCAGCGGCACCAAAGACCGCGATAAAGTCTTGAAGGAGGCACAGGAGGGATTCCAGGAACACTTCGGGTTCACCTGGATGAATCCGCTGGGTTTTGAGAACACCTACGCGTTCACGGTAAGAAAGGATCTTGCCGAAGCCAACGGGTACGCCAAAATTTCCGACGTCAAAAAAGACATGGCCTCCATGAAGCTTGGGGTAGATACGACGTGGCTGGAGAGAAGTACGGATGGATATCCGGCATTCTCCAAAGCATACGACATCAAATTCGGTCAGGTCTTCCCCATGGAAATCAGCCTGGTCTACAGCGCGGTAGCCAATGAGCAGGTGGATATCGTGTTGGCCTATTCCACGGATTCCCGGCTGAAAGCCTACCAATTGCAGACGCTTCAGGATGACCAGCAATTCTTCCCTCCCTATGATGCAAGTCCGGTATTGCGTTCGGACCTTTTGAAGAAGCATCCTGAAATTGAGGAGACGATAGCGCCTTTAATCGGTCATCTGGATGCAGATACGATGATATCGCTTAATTATCAGGTGGATATTGAGAAGAAAAGCGAGCGTGAGGTCGCGATCGCGTACTTGAAAGAGCAGGGCTTCTTGAAAAGCTAAAGGAGGGTAAGCATGGAAAGTGAACATTTAACATTTGCCGACTTTTTGTCGTATGTATCACGAAATCAAGAATTGCTCTGGGAGTATTTCATCCAGCATATTACGATGGTGGTTATCGGGCTGGGGCTGGCATTCATCGTCGGGGTGCCGCTTGGCATCCTCTGCTCTAAGAGTAAATGGGCGGCCAAGGTCATTTTGTTTATCACCAACATTCTACAGGTGGTACCAAGCTTGGCCATGCTCGTGGTTCTCATGTTATGGATGGGGCTCGGAACGACAACGGTCATGGTGGGACTCTTCCTGTATTCCCTGAATCCAATCGCGCGGAATACGTACGTGGGGTTAAAACAGGTGGATCCCAGCTACCTGGAATCGGGAAAAGGTATCGGGATGAGCCCCTTCCAAATGCTCGTGAAAGTACGTTTTCCGCTGGCGCTGACGTACATCATGTCGGGCCTGCGTATCGCGGCCGTTATTGCCATCGGCGTGGTAACGATCGCTCCCCTCGTGGGAGGAGGCGGTCTGGGACGAGAAATTTACGCTGGACTAAACAGCAACAACTCCCTGCGGATTTTTGCAGGCGCCATTCCTGCCGCGGTGCTGGCAATCGTTGCGGATATCGTGCTCGGCATGCTGCAGCGTAAGCTGGATCTGGCCAAACGGAAGTCAGCCGGTGCGGCTCCATCGCCTGCGAAAATGCAAAATATAAACTGAGGTTTATAGAGGGTACATTCTAAGGGGCATTCCAAGAGATCTTCGATCTTGCGGAGTGCTCTTTTCTTTTAGTTGTTAGTATTATTTTTCCTTTAGATAATCCAAGACATTGTTTAAGTAACTTTCAATGGATTGCGAAGAATCAATAGTCAGACACTTTATATCTAATGGTCGTTTACTTTCATTTAAACCAGATATAAATGATTCTTCAGTCGTCTCCGATATTTGGCTTATCATTCGTTTTCGATTTTGAAGCCTGTTACTAATTTCCTTGTAATCGTTAAGGTAACATTCTATATATTTGTACTTGGCGTGATATTTCTTTGCTAATCGCAATCCTTGATCAAGCATCTCCGAATATAAACAAGGAGCATCAAATATAACATCATGACCTTGCGATAAATAAAACTCGACCAAATCCCAATCAACCGTGTATGAAATTTTGCCAAGATGTTTCATTTCAATATCAAGTCCTTCTGCTGACTTTAATATTGCCGTTTTAGATATATCATGGTCAACAATGACAGCCCCAGTTATATTGGCAATTCGTCTAGCAAGCGTTGATTTTCCCGATCCCGGAAAACCCGACATTTGGAGAAAATACACTTCAGCACCTCGCTTTACTCTTATTTCAACTAATCTAATATTGTTTTTTCTCTAGGTACTGTGCTTATCACAAATTCCTCTCGATCAAAGATGGTTCAACTATATAAGTTTTTCTTCTATAGATCATTTTTTGTCCTTTCTGTTTTTCGGGAATTCCCTAACAGTTGAATTGCAAGATGTATCATATCTTAAAGTAAATAATTATTTTCTTCATTAGCCAGCATTAGCGTTCTGATTTCATATGATTTGCACCCCGATGCAATAAATGGGTCAGAATTGGCAATGTCCGTTGCTTCCATTAAATCCTCTGCTTGAATGATGACGATTCCTCCAGGATAATCCGCAAAAGGGCCACAAAGCATAAGTTTGCCTTGCGATTCTAAGCCTCTTAAATACTCCACATGACCCTTAATGATTTCATGATTTAACGGTTTTTGATTGTTCATTAAATAAACAAATGTCATCTTCTTCCCCTCCTCACACATTCTCCCCACTGTAGAAGGGACAATCTTTAATATGGTCGATTCAGTTTTATATTCGCCAGTGCTTGATCTTAATAATGGCAACCCTTTCCTGATTTTATATGATTCCGGAAAAAACAACCATCCTTTATGCTGAATATGTCAAAAGCACATCAAATATGGAGGAGGAACTACGGTTTATGCAGATGAGCAGGAACATCATCAAAAAGCTTATACCGGTTATAACATGTCTGGGACTGGCTGCCACAGCGATTGTCGGCTGCAGCAGTGAGGAAATGCCAAAGGGGAGTACGGAATCCACAGAGTCAACCCAACCTTTGAGCAACTTATCGTATTGGAAACAGATGCATTCCGACGCAGCCGCCATTATGAAAAGCTATGGTGAGATTACCGCTATTCAAGAAATCGAAAATAAAACCGGTGTCAAAATCGATTACCAACACCCGGCCCAAGGCCAAGCTGGCGAACAATTCAACTTGATGATGGCCTCGAAATCGCTGCCCGATGTCGTTGAGTATTCGTGGAATAATTATCCGGGAGGCGCACAAAAAGCGATTAAGGATGGTAAAATCATTCCATTAAATGACTATTTGGACCATGCGCCTAACTTCAAAAAGCTGCTGGACGAAAACCCGGAATGGAGAAGACAGGCGTCGACGGACGATGGCGATATTATCGGTTTTCCGTTCATCCGCCCCGTGAGAAAACTGCAAACCCACTCCGGCCCGGTTGTACGTAAAGATTGGTTGGACAAGTTGGATTTGCCTATTCCTAGAACCATCGATGAATGGTACACCGTTTTGAAAGCGTTTAAGGAACAAGATCCCAACGGTAACGGAAAGGCGGATGAAATTCCGATCATGATGGGAGCAGGCGAACTTGCTTTTACTGGCGCTTTTGGGATCCCGAACGGTTTCTATCACGAAGGAAATACGGTCAAATATGGCCCTGTTCAACCTGAATATAAGCAATACCTTACAACTATGAACCGTTGGTACAATGAGGGCTTGCTGGACAAAGACTTTGCAGCCAATGACAGCAAAATGTACGATGCCAAAATAACCGGCAATCAGGTCGGTGCGGCTGTTATGGCTGTAGGCGGAGGCATGGGCAGGTTTATGGATTTAATGGAGTCTAAGGAACCGCAATTCAAGCTTGTTGCCACACCCTATCCGACATTACAATCCGGCGGTAAACCGATATTCGGTCAAATGGACAATCAGATCGTCGGCATATTCACTGCTATAACTGAAAGCAACAAGCACATCGCTGAAACCGTAAAATTCTTCGATTATTTCTATAGTGAAGAAGGACGAATGATCATGAACTTCGGTAAAGAAGGCACATCCTATACGATGGATGACGGTTATCCGAAGTATATGGATTCCGTCCTGAACAATCCGGAAGGATTGCCGCTTGCCCAATCCCTTAAAATGCATGTCTTGTCCGCTGATGCGGGTCCTTTCTTGCAGGATGTACGCTATATAGAGCAATATGCGGCCAGACCGGAGCAGCAAGAGGCTTTGACAGTCTGGGCAGAACCTTCGAATGAAAAAAGAATGCCTCCGATCACCATCGCCAGGGAAAACAATAGCCGATATGCCTCGATCATGAACGATATCGATACGTATAAAAATGAAATGATCGTAAAATTCATTATGGGCGCAGAATCGCTGGATAAGTTCGATGAGTATGTCGCTACCATGAAAAGCATGGGTATCGACGAGGCAATTCAAATGCAGCAATCCGGATTGGAACGCTACAACAACCGATAAAATGCCTACTACACTGAAGACGGAAAGCTTGCGGCTTGCCGTTCTCCGGTATTCAAAGAAGGAGTAAACCATGCCTAATGTACAGAGAAACATTGTGAAGACGGCAACGGGAAACCGGGCAGAGAAGAAATGGAGCATGATAAAAAAGGACATTATTCGGAACCGCTACATTTATCTTATCCTGCTGCCCGTCGTTGCCTACTACATCGTTTTTCATTACGGACCCATGTATGGTCTGCAAATCGCTTTTAAAGATTACGGACTTGCAGACGGAATTTGGGGAAGTCCATGGATGGGTTTCGATCATTTTGAAAGTTTTTTTGGAAACTACTACTTTTGGAGACTGATTCGGAACACCTTGCTGATCAATATCTATGAATTGCTGTTTGCGTTCCCCGCTTCGATCATACTTGCCTTATTGCTTAATGAGATTCGCAGGAGTTTTTTTAAACGGATCGTACAGACGATAAGCTATCTCCCGCACTTTATCTCCATCGTCGTTGTGGTCGGGATGATGATCGATTTCTTTGCCCGCGACGGTCTGGTGAATCAACTTCTTGGCATGATCGGACTTGAACCGATTGCCTTCATGCAGGAGCCGGGGTGGTTTCGGTTCATGTACGTATCCTCCGGCGTCTGGCAGGGAATCGGATGGGGCTCTATTATCTATCTCGCCGCCATAGCCAACATCGATCCAACACTCTATGATGCGGCCCGGATTGACGGAGCGGGACGATGGAAACAGACCTTGCATATTACCCTGCCCGGGATCATGCCGACCATTGTAATATTGTTTATACTCAACATGGGATCCATGCTTTCCGTCGGGAGCGAGAAAATTATTTTGATGTACAATCCGATGACCTATGAGACGGCCGATGTCATCTCCACCTATGTATTCAGGAAAGGTATCCTGGGAGCCGATTTCGGTTACACCGCTGCCGTTGGGTTATTCAATTCGGTCATCAGCTTCATTCTGATCGTACTCGCCAATTCCATTAGCAAAAGAGTGAGCGAACATAAATTGTGGTAAGGGAGGAACGGGATGTTTCACAAACGCAGCCTTGGTGAATCGATATTTTCCGTCGTCAATACATGCTTCATGCTCTTGCTTTGCTTCGTCACGCTTTATCCGTTCCTTTACGTTTTATTCGCATCTTTAAGCGATCCTGCAGAAATCGCCCAATTTCGCGGCATGCTGTTTTTCCCTACCGGGTTTAATCTGGATGCGTATAAAGCCGTCATGGATAATCCCATGATTCTGACCGGTTACCGGAACACCCTCTTCTATGTGGCTGGCGGCACAATCATCAACCTATTCATGACAACGCTCGGTGCCTATGCCCTTTCTCGCCGCAACGTCTATTTCAACAATTTCATCATGTTCATCATCGTGATCACGATGGTGTTCAATGGGGGGCTCATTCCAACGTTTCTGCTGGTGAACAGTCTCGGCATGCTGGATACGCCTTGGGCTCTTCTCTTGCCAGGGGCTATCAGTTCATTTAACTTGATCATTATGCGAACCGCCTTTCAAGCGGTACCCGTTAGTTTGGAGGAATCCGCGCGGATCGACGGGGCCAATGATTGGATCATTATGAGCAGGATCATTGTTCCTCTTTCGATGCCCGTTATTGCCGTCATGGTTTTGTGGTATGCAGTGGGGCATTGGAATTCATACTTTAGCGCATTGATTTATTTGCGTGATCGGGAGTTATTTCCTCTACAGCTTGTGCTCCGTGAAATTCTGATCTCGAACAGTACGGACAGTATGACGACCGATGCAGCAGCCACAGATCGGTTGGACATCGGGATCACGATCAAATATGCGACGATTATCATATCTACGCTTCCAATATTATGCCTGTACCCGTTTCTGCAAAAGTATTTTGTGCACGGTGTCCTGATTGGTGCGTTAAAAGAATGATCACCACACGAATCGGTCATCCAACGAAGGGAGCAAGCTTGCTCTTCCCGAATTATAGGGATTGAGCAAGCTTTTCTATACTAGGAGGATCGCCATGTTTTCAATCATTCGAAGAAAGAATGCCGGAAGCAAAAGAAGGAGCCTATTCATCAGGATGCTCGTATCCAATTGTCTTCTGCTCCTGGTTCCCATTCTGATTTGGTTTGTGTTCTATACCAATATTGAACATATCATGAAATCCAATGCGGAACGGTCCAATCTCGGCATGCTGGAGCAGATGCGTCTCAATATAGACAGCCATTTTAAAGAAATTGAACAATTATCCCATCAAATTATACTCAATCCGAAGCTCCGTTATTTATTGGATACGGAAAACAAAGACTTGTCAGAACGGTATCATTTGGTCCAGTTTACAAGGGATTATTTAAAAATGCACTCGAGAATGACCAAGGATTTTGTGTACGATTTCTATATTTTTTTGGACCGAAGCGATTCTGTTATCAAACCGAATCTCGTAACCGATTCTCACAACTTTTATGATAAATATTATCGCTTTGAACATCTGACCTATGAAGAATGGCGTAAGCAGATGACTAGCTATCATAGTCAAACCTACCTGCCGTCCTCCACCTTACAACGAAACGGCTACCTGAAGGATGACCCCATGCAAGTGATTACCTTTATGCAATCGTTGCCGGTCGAAGAAACATCCAATATGAAAGGGAATCTTACGGTTCTGATTGATGAAACCAAGATTCACGAAATGACACGACAAATCGAGTCCGCAAACGGGAGTTCCGTTTATATCGTGAACCAAAATCATGAACTCATCAGCAGTACCCCAGGTGCAAGTCCGTTATCAAACTCGATATTGAATGAACTGAAGTCGAACTCCGGTTTACGCAATTACAATCTGAACGGTCAAGATGTAACGGTATCATTCACAACCTCGGGACAAGTCGGATGGTACTATATTTCTGTGATGCCTTTGAATGTATATTTGCAGAAAGTGAAACAAATGGAGCATCTTGCGCTGTGGCTTCTCTTGCTATGTATCCTTGCGGGGAGCGCGGCTGCATATGGAATCGCGTATCGAAACTATTTTCCAATCAAAAGAATGATAGAGGCGATTCAGGCCGGAAAGTCTCATCCACGTAAACCTGCTGTGAATGAATTTGATTACATCCTGGAAATGATGAAAATTTCCTGGGACGAGGAAAGGCATATTAAAAACAAACTGACTCAACAACTGCCCATTCTGCGTTCTAACTATTTACATCGTGTGCTTCAAGGCTACTTTGAGCCTCCAGAGCAAATGAAACAATCGCTGGAATTTATGGGCATCCATTTTCCGTTTCCTCATTTTATCGTCATTCTCGTTCAAGTGGACGACATGACCCGGTTCGCACCGAACCAAAGTGAAAAACAATGGGCATTGGTGCGATTTATCATCTCCAATTTGGCTGAAGATACAGTCTATGAAGGGCATACGATACATACGATCGACTTGGAGAAAGACCGGCTGGCCCTGCTCGTTAATCTATTGCCGGATCAGATGGATCATCCGGCTTGCCGGGTGAAGGACATCGTATCCGGATTGCATCGCATGCTGGAGACTAGGTTCAAGCTGGAGATCAGCATAGCCATAAGCGGCGTTCATAAGGGCCAGCATCAGATTGGAGAAGCCTATTTGGAAGCGGCTGCCGCCTTGGAGTACAGGATGGTCAATGGGCAGCTGTCGACCTTTTACTATCATGATATTCGCCAGAAAAAGCTGCAGTATTATTACCCTGTCGAAACCGAGCTGCAGTTAATCAACTGCATTCGAAGCGGCGATACAGAGCAAGTGGTCAAACTGCTTACACGGCTGTTCGATCGAAATTTTCGGGATGAATCCATCACTCCGGAGCTCGGGAGATGCTTATTATTCAGTCTTGCCGGGACCCTGCTGCGTATCATGGCATCGGATTCGGATACGCTGGCCTACCGGAAGCTTACAGAAGGTGACATCCACCCTGTGCGTTTCCTGCTTTCCTGTAAAACAACCGACGAAATGTTTGAAAAAGCGAAGGACCTGTATGTATCGGCCGCCGAATCGTTCAAACTGGAACGAAGCGATCACAATGAACAGCTCCTGCTGCAGATTCAAACCTGCATTCAAGCAAATTACGCCGATCCCAATATGAGCTTGAATTTAGTGTCTGAGCATTTGCAGATCACGCCGCAATATATTTCACAATTTTTTAAAAGAGTGAGTGGACAGAACTTCAACGACTACCTGACTGTCGTACGCATGGATCACGCTAAGAAACTGATGTCGGATCCTGGACTGACCAACGCACAGATTGCCAAGATGGTCGGTTATACAAGCGATACGGTTTTCATTCGGGTTTTTAAGAAGGTCGAAGGCATTACTCCCGGTAAATATAGAGAGAGTATTACGAAATGTGCTGGATTAAATCAATAGGAATATTTACTACATTATTTTACATTAGGAGCATATCTCTCATTAAAAGAAAGGATGTGCTGCTGTCGTTTTGCGCTCATATTTCTCCGAGGATTTTTATCATTGCTCGTCTTTTCATCCATGGACCGTAGTGCACCATGATATGGACGCTACCAGCCGCTCCTCCGGAATAATAACCGGTTCTAATCATAAGCTTATACAAGAAAGCCATAAAAGGAGAGGTTAAGTGAATTGACGAAAGTTAAAGTTAGTTTGCGGCCCATCGTTAGCAAGCTGAATTTACCCACTGTGTTGAAAACAACGATTCTTCCGGGCGACTCCGTCGAAAGATTATTCATTGCGACTCAGGTAGGCGAGATCTTTTACATAGGAAACGGAGTTATAGAGACTTTCTTGGATATTCGTCCGCGAATCCTGAAACTAGGTGGTTCTAGCGGCGGATATGATGAACGGGGACTGCTAGGGCTGGCATTTCATCCCCAATTTTATTATAATCGTCTGTTTTATCTCCATTATTCAGCAGCTGGAACCCAAGGTCCAGGGGCCCTTCCAGGTGCTCCTCCTGAATCTTTTAAGCCTAACCCGTGCGATGCTAGCACCTTAAACCTAAAGTGGGCAAATAGAGAACATCAATACGATCATATCGATACAGTCGAAGAATGGATTCTGCAATCGAATGGCCAACCTCGCAAAAGGCGGACGTTACTTAATATCAGAAGGCCATTTTTAAATCATAACGGTGTCAATAGCCTAAACTTTTCCCCTGAAACAGGAAAGCTTGTTTTGACAACCGGTGATGGCGGATCAGGCTATGATCCGTTCAATTTAAGCCAAGACGATATGGAAATCGCAGGTAAAATCATCGAAATTGATGTCGTTAAGAACACGTATATCGATAATCCGCCCGTCGTTACGCGTTTTCATGAACTGCCCGTACCCATTCAGGAGACGCTTACGGTAATCGCCAAAGGTGTTCGCAATATACCCGGCATTTCATTTCAAAGGTATTACAATCAGTATATCAAATACGTAGGGAATGTCGGACAGGATCTCGTAGAGTCGATTTTTTCGTTCGTTCATTATAAACCGATACCGGTTACTCAGCTTATACAAGCTTCTTTAATGAAAACGGAACCTAACCATGAAGGATTTATTAACTTGGGCTGGCGTGGGTGGGAAGGTGCTTTTCCGACCTCGATCATCACCGGCTGCTCTGCAAGTCCGGCTTTGAACGAGAAAACCATTGCTTATTACGAGGAAGCCGTAAGAACTTCCGTACGGCGTCTTCAGCCTCTGACAAGTTATTTTCATGAAGATTCCCGAACCGATAAGTTTAGAGCAACCGCACTTACAGGAGTACAGCCCTATATGGGATGTGAAATCCCCTCTCTATCAGGAAACGTTGTGTTTACCGACCTGGCTCGAGGGCCTGAATCTCAACTTCCCGGTAGAGGGGTCTTAGCCTACACCAAGGTAAGAACGGATGGTAAGCTAAATGATTTTCATGTTATTGAAACCGATGATCCGTTTGGGTCTCAATCCGCGTATTATGTTAGTCTGGGTACGAATCTGAATCAAACCAGACTCTATTTAGGGGTTTATGGCTCGATGAAAGTGGCTGATGCTAACCAAGGTACCGTTTTTGAAATTATTCCATGATTCATAACGAACCAAATCCGGCCAGAATGATGGAAAACGTTATTTCGTTCAATAACGTATGGTTCCGGTACGATTCGCACCAGGATTGGACACTTCGGGAAATCAATCTAACCCTTGATGAAGGAGAATGGCTTACGATCGTGGGTGGTAACGGTTCCGGAAAATCAACGTAAGTAAGAGATTACTTGAATAAGACGGGGCAATCTGCCAATTCATAGCCCAACACATTGCAATGACGCCCCACTCGTTAGGATCGGTACGCTTTGCGCAGCTTTGTATGGCCATTCCTCCTCGAAAACCCTCTGCCGGACAGAGGGCCGGATGGCCCCCAGCGTGAAAGAATTGCCTACACTCGATTTTTCTGTTTCCCTAAGTCTCTTCTTATCTCTGCAACTAGCTTCTTCTTCTCAACATCAGATATGGCATCAGCAGACAATTTCCTTGCTAAAATCGGTATTATCCAAGGCACTACATCATCATAAGAAATCCCCGAGAGTCTATAGTATTCGTCTATAAATATATCAATTAGATCCTCACGAATCGAATCAAACATATCTCTAGTTTCCTCGGGAAAGGAGGACGGCAATACGGCATATCGAATCATTACAATATACTCAGCAATATCTGCTTCAGGATTTCCTATGGTTGCATTCATCCAGTCTAACAAGATTGCTTCTCCGTCATCCTTGACGATTACGTTGCGTGGATTTGGATCACCATGACAAAGGCATTGTTTCGTTTCTAGCGATTCTAACAAGGAAATTGCGCTCTCTTTTTCACTGGCACTCAGGTAATTAACACTCAAAATGTTTGATTTTATTATGCTTTTCTGGCAGGGCAATTCCTTACCTTCAGCTAATGCTTGGTGAACGCGAAATAGTAGTTGAGCTGTAAGCTGGACGTCCGCTTGTTTAACTTCGTTGTTATGGCTAACGATAACCTGATTAAAAAAACGCTCCATCATAGTTTTACCTGCAATATGTTCGAATACAATCCCCGGTCTTCCACTCATTTTCGTTAACTCAAAAGGCTGAGGAATAGGGAGTCCACATTCCCAAGCGATGCAATTATTCAAATACTCTCTTCTTAAAGCTTCGAAACTTGTATTCTCTTTGGCTAGTTTTATGATTCTATTATTCCCTACTTCGAAAACCTCAGAGCATCCACCTTCTCCGATTTTTTGTCCTAATGTATATAACATTAAAGGTAACTCCTGTCTTTTAGGTTTTTGTTATTTCGGCTAACGTTAATGTATTCACGACGTCCAACTATAAGGTTGTATCCACCTTTTTTTCGAATATGCAGCTTATTTACTTAAGTCTATCAATAATTTCATTTATTTGATTAATATGCCTTTGTTCATGTAAGTACAGTGATTTAACCCATTCAATTAATAACATCTCTTTAAAGACTGGGTGTATAAAATGTCTTCTACTCAGCACTGACTCGTCTTCTACTGTATTTAATAGCTCAAGTAACTTCTGTCTTGAATTGTTTAGTTTCTCAATGATCTCTTCATATTCTAAAAATTCATCCGTTGGTTTAGCAATGTCAGGAGCTTCTAGCTTTTGACTTCTATCAAGCAGAAATTCGACTGATTTATTTTCTATAAACGAATCTTCTTTGCTCTTTAACCCTTTTTTTATAGCTACGACATATAATTCCTCTGTTTTAAAAAGGTGTTGACAGACCTGACTAATACTCCAACTGTTTAAGTCTTTCTGTTGGTTTAATTGATCTCCGCTCAACCCAGTAAGAATTCCAAATAATTCGTCTCTGGTCTCTTTTAATTTTTGTTTGATTTCTTGAAGCTCCATAAAAAACTCCCTTTCTTTAATATTTTGCGGATATTTTCTATAACGTTCTTGTATTCACGAATCCTAACCCCTTAAAAGAGCAGAGCGACTGGCTACCATGCATTCTGGTGGTGCAGGGTTGTCTGCCTGAAATGACTTCTTCCATGTCTCTGGCAGACCAAGGGGTGTAGACCACGCTGCGTGAATATGGTGTTATCAGATGTCAATATCTTCTTCGAGTAATTCTACAACGCACTTCATTAGTTCCTTCATTTCACTTCGTTCTTTACATTTCTTATGTATTAAATTTAAATAATATCCCCTTTTTCTTAGCTACGAAGTGCTTAGAAAAAGGGAATGTATTCTGCTTAAAAATGCTTATTATATACATTGATAAGTCGAATATATGTTATCGCTTATAGTCAGGCTGCTCCAGAGTAATAGGATTCGGATTGCTGAGAACCCAATGCACTGCCAGCTCGCACAGTCTCGCAGGCTCATCGCTGCCATTTCCGTTGTGAAGTTCTTTCGCTAATATTCCTGCCTCCTGAAGTGAAGCGGGATTTAATGGTGTACCCAAGCTAAAGTAATGTATCAAACGATTGAGCATTTTACGATATTGATGATCCCAATTCATACCGCCATTATCTAAGATTTCGTATGACACTTTACCAGTAATCCGGATAACCTCACCCTGTACGGTTTTTGCATGTCCTTTTGAAGGAATGAGTAAATTCCAGAGTTCATGATGTTGTGCCTGCCATCCCTTTGTTGATACTGTTATCGAAGAGGCGCCGTCGTGCGTCTTTCGCTTCTCTACTGGAGGAACATCAAATAGCTCATATAGACGTAAAAGTGCCTCATCGGTTTGATTCAAATATTCTTTATTAAAACCTTCTCTGTGAAATTCAAAGTCGTTTCCGATTCGCTTAATAGAGTCTTGCATCTCCGGCGTTACAGTTGTTCCAGCGTTTAGCAAAATATCGGCAACTTCCGCCATATTGACAATATCCGCGTTCCTGCACATGGCCAAAGCTTTTTCTAATGGAGTCTGTCTCATTTTATTTATTGCGCTGATATTAGCGCCTTTAGCAACCAACGTGTGAACCGCTTTTGGTTTAAATGAACCTGCGGCGGCAAATAACGGTGTCTCGTTCTGATCATCAACGGCTTCCAGATCTGCACCCAAATCAAGCAGCAGCTCCGTATGACCACACCAACTCATTGCATGCTTGTGCAGAGGCGTTGCTCCGTAATTGTCTCTAGCATTGATATCAGCACCCTGTTCCACGAGCCAGCGAACCCATTCATTCGGTACTTGGTAAAAGCTCAAGGCAGTTGATTTACTGTAACCGCCACGGGCATCCACTTCGCATCGGGTAAATACCTCTTGTAATGCGGATAAATCGCCTGCTTCAATGAGTTCATCAAAATTTTTCGGTAAGGTTTTTTTCTTCTTGCCCATATGTGCTTTCTCTCCTGACGTCAGAATTTATATATCTTCTTCATTTCGATAAAGACCCTATATTTTACCATTTTTCACTCGGACCGAGAGGCGAATAGCCCAATGCGTCAATATGTTGTTATCAGATGCTAGTGCCTATAAATTGGTCCTTGGAGTATATCTTTCACTTCGATTCCAAGGAGTTTGCTGTACCAGTCTACAGACTTCTCTAAGTCTCTTACATGAATAAAGATTGTATCTACCCTGCTTGCAATTGGTCTTTGCAATATTAATAACCCCCATGAAAAACTTAAATGATTTGTTGGTTTAATAATTTGCACTAATTTCTGATAACGTTCCTTTATTTACGACGAGAGCCGGCCTTAGATAGCTCCTATCTTAGGTCGGCTCGATGTCATCCGAGTTATCTTCCATGATTATACATCGGACGATCGAGGGGTGTAAGCCCCCGCAACGCGAATATTATGTTATAGATGTATCTCCTGCCTTCTTGAACTGCTAACATGATGTTTAGAAAGCGTCATAATAAATGTTTTTTATGTATTTTTGATCCCCATAACGGATTTCTTTTGGATAATCTTCGCTGCTGATCTCCAACTTCAGTAAATCATCATGACTCTCTTTTGTTTTACTTTTAATCTCTGCCCCAGAATGAATATTATATAGTATATTCCTTATCTGCTTATCATATTTAATTTCACAACGCACTCCTAATTTCACCATGTTATGCTGATCGGTAAAATCGTTAAACAAATCTATTAATAGAAAACTATCCTTATCATTTTTCTTGAAAAACACAAAAATGTCTCCCTTTCCCGCCCTATATGGTCCTTCACCATAAGATAAATACTGGTTATACAATTCCATCTTATTAAAACTAATATCTAGTTGTCTCATTATTTCTTCTAAATTGAATACCTCGTCCGTATCATCTATCAAATCAAAAAACGGTAGATAAAAAGAAAACTCAATATATCTCTTCATACTTAATTCCTTTCATTTCCCTCGGCTTCAATTAATTTGATCAGCAATAATCCCCTCTCGAACGCCGACTGCCAACCAAAGTCTACCCTGACTGCAGTTAAACAGCAGGGTTATTTTTTGGGTTTTGTTGAATGAGCCGTCTTATCTTCTCGCTTTTTCAAATAAATATAGAGAAGTATGCTTCCAAAGAATGATATTTCAACTGCCCCGGTAAGAATCCTCATCCATCGCGTTTCTTTAAAATCAAATAAGATATGTCCTATACAGTATACTGCCGATAGCATGATAACCCATTGAAGTAGTGACTTTTTCATTCGCCAGTCTCCCCCTCTTAGTGACTAAATAGTCTAATAATCCTTGATACTTGATTAAGGTAGCCTACACTGCAAAGTATGATTGTGGAATTTTGGAGTAAAATGAAACGGACTAGCGTGACTAGTCCGTTTCTGTTGTTCATATGAGGTCTATTGAACTTCTAGTGCTTTTTTAATTTTATCATTTAAATCTTTATCTCTCGATATAGTAATGTATTCGTCCGATTTATTAAAATAATTCTCTGAGCCTAGGATTAATAGTTGTTCTACACCATTCTCTGAAACGACATATTTATATTCCCCACTATCAGTTGCTTCCTCTACTACAATATCTATTTCCTTGCCGTTCTTATGTTCAAGATGTACAAGTTCGAATATGCCCATATCAGATTTAATGTACATCGAGTAATTAGGATTTGTATTGAAGAATGCAGTGTACTTAGAATTATGAATTTCTTGAATTTTGATCCCCTCATTGTTTAAAAGATCGAGCAGATCCTTAGCATGTTGATATTCGCTTGGTACAACTAATGGTTTTGATTCCTGTTGCGAACACCCGAGAGTCAGGGTGCTTAAAATGAACACGAAAATGATACAGATTTTTCTCAACAAAAAATCACCTCTAAATCATATACTATTAGTTATGTTAAACATTTACAAGTTCTTAAGATCACTAATGGCCGTTTTTACCCATCTGAGCGTTGTTTCATTGTCATTGGATTGGTATCTGTTACAAATAAGGTTTTACACGAGTCTTTGCGGCTGTCTAAATACTGTTTCAACCATACTTAACACTACCAAGTAAATACAACTGCCACTTGAAGCATGCCGGCTCCACGCAATTCGGCCGTATTAAACCAAAGACCACATGATCCCTGATTAGGGAATCTTGTGGTCTTATCGCTCTGCTTTTCTTAGTTTCAGCGGTAACCTGAGAGCAAATGCTTCACTTGAAACGAGTGGCTCCCTTTTAACCTGGGTCTTGATGTACTCCGCAAAAACTTTAAGTTCAGGTCAATCTTCGTACCAAGCATCCGGGATCATCTCACGCTCCAGTACCAGCAGTTCTTGGATGATCTGGTCCGCGTCGCTGATGGAATTCACGAGCGGATCCGTCAGCATCGCTCTCCTCAGCTTCTCGTAGCTCTGTTCCACGACGGCCTCAGCCGTAAGCTCATGCGTATCCAGCACTAGCTCCTGCATGCCTCGGATTCCCCGCGGCATCTCGCCTACGTGGATCGGCTTTGCCCCTTCCATGCTTACGTCGCACAGGAGCTCCAGGAACGAGTCGTCGCTCATGTTCGTTACCGCCCCGCGGTTGAGTGTATTGATGAAGAACCGCTTCCCCAGATTTCCCACCATATTTTCAATAATGTCTGTCGCATGATCGGGGCCGAAGGTGCTCATGTAATCGGCAATCGGAATGTTCCCCGAGAGGAAGTCGTCCACCTGGCGCCACATCTCGTCGTGTCGCTGATATCGGTCCTCCGTCTCCCAAATTGATAACGGCGGAATGGAGTCCTGCGTCTTGCCGAGAGCTTGCCAGTACCGGACATACTCCTTGGTATGGGCCGTGCAGGTAGGAATGCACCCGAAAATATCGTACAGTTCATACGTGATGGCGTCGTTATGAAGCGCTTTTGCGCCGTGGTCGCCGCCGTTGTTCTCTTCGCCGGCCGCCTTGCGCATGGCCTCCGCAATCGCAGGCATGACATTCTTTCCTTCGAACTCCGCTTTCAGCAGCCAAGTGAAATGATTGACGCCGGCGACGCGGAAGTCGAACTTCCGGTCAATCTCCTCGGTGAACTCGCTTCTGTCTCCGATAATGCCGGCCCGCATGGCATAATAGGCCTTCTTATGCGGCATATGATGGCTGTCGCACAGCGCGAACGATTTTAGCTTCGGCGCATATCGGTGTAATGCGATACCATGGACGGTAGATGGGTTAATATAGTTGATCACCCAAGCGTCAGGGCACAACTCCTCGATGTCTTTGACGCATTCCATAATGACCGGCAGCTCCCGCATCGCTCGGAATATCCCGCCAGGTCCGATCGTATCCCCGGAGCACATGCGGATGCCGTATTTCAAAGACACTTGGCAATCGATGCCCCGATATTTCACCGATTGTTCGGCGAAGCTAAGTACAACGAAGTCGGCCCCGAGAAGCACCTGTCTTCGGTCCGTCGAGCCCTCCACCTTCAAGGAGACGTTGTTCTCCCGGGCCACCATCTCGGCAAGTCTCACCATTTTCGACAGCCTTTCCTCATCCGTATCCACCAAAGCAAGCGTTCCCCGATTCAAGTATGGGGAATGGACCATCTGCCATATGGACTGACGACCGAAAAACAGGCTCCCTGCTCCGATGACGACCACCTTCGGCTGCTGCATGTTGGAACCATTCATGATTAACCCTCCTCATAGGATATAAGTCCATTATAGGAGAGTGGCCGAAAAGCGGAATGTACGATAGTTTTCAAAACATGTCATATAGTATGAAAATTCATATCTCATGAATTCTTTAGTATACTTACTTGAGCATTTTGCATAATTCCGAATTTGGATAAATCATAGGAAGAACAGACATTGTCTCGTCTCTAAATCACGCGTTTTCTGAAAAAGGACAGACCTCCAGAATTTTTGAAGTTTGAACTTTTTAAGCGGCGGCTTGCTTTCTTCTCGAAGCAGTTGAGAGCGCAGATACGAGTAGGACGATGGCGTTCAAATACTGCTGCGTAGTGACTTTTTGAACGCCCCAGACATGCAGGCTATCCGCGGACAAATACGTTTTCATTCGAGAATTGCACCGTTCCACGCTGGTTCGTTCATTGTAAAGCTCTTTCCAGCGCTTGGTATCGCGATGCGGATTACTATATCGCCTTAGATCGTCCTTCGTATCGACTTTGACGACCATGCCATAGTTGGACGCTGAGCAAGTGGCCATGCCTAACGGGCAATCTACTTTGCCTGTGGCATGCGGACAACGAAACTTCAAGTAATCGCCGTCGGCGCCCCAGTAAGTCATCGCGAACCCCATCGTACAGCAGGGTGTTCCGTTTGTCGTCATGCCAGCGGGCGGTTCTTTTTCTCCCCGAGGATTGAGAGGAATAATGGCTTGAGCGTTCACCTTTCGAGCCGCTTCGTACACTTTCATTTGGTCATAGCCCGCATCAAGCATGAAGAATCTCGTGCGTTTATCGACAGCAACCTTCTCAATCAGGCTCGGCGCCATTTCTCCATCATTCACATGCGCTGGCGTGACTTCGAGCGCAAGTGGAAGTTCGCTTTTCGTATCCACCGCCAAGTGGAGCTTATAGCCGAACCAAGTCACTTTATTACCGAAGGAGTCGAACTTCGCTCCCCAGTTCGCATTGCCCGTTTGCTCGCTTTTTCGCTTAGGCTGCTTCTTTTCGTAAGCGTGAATCGAGGCACTGTCGATCGCAACATGATTTCCGTCGATGATGCCGTCTTGCTTGCAGCGATTGACCAAGTCTTCGAACAACTGTTTGGCCAGCTCTTTCTTCGTCAGCTCGGCAAAGACTCTGCTTAATGTAGCGATGGATGGAGCCTCGCGGTCGAGTGGAAGTCCGCATTGATAGCGAAACCTAAGATCGGTACTCAGTCGATGATGTAAACCAGTAAATGTCTGGATACGTTCTAGAGGAGCAGCAAGAAGGGCGCGCAAAATGCCTTCTCTGCAATGCCCGTCGGCTCCTCGGGGTGAACGACTTCTCAGTTCTTTCGCGTAAGGACGGAGGTCCAGCACACTGAAAAAGATCGGCAAACGATCTTTTGACTCGATTTTTAGCAGTTCCTCAAAGGAAAACAGACTTTCTTGGAGAATATACAAGAGACTTTACCCCTTCTTGAGTTTTCTGGATTGGTCTCTTGAAAACTTCTGCAAGTTGGGGTAAAGTCCCTTTTTTATGCCTGAAAATCCTTGCGTAGCAAGGGCTTAGATTACTGCAAAATACTCACTTAAAATGATGGATGTCATGTGGTAGAGGAAATGAGGGATATTCGATGTGCGCCAAGAAAATGAACATGAGTATAATCAACGAACTCTCAGAGTATATAAGTCTCAGAATGAGCTCTTTTTCTGAACAAGCTCATGATAAGGGCTGGATCGAACACAAGTCGCATCCCGATTACGATCTCTGGTTCATTCAATCAGGCTCGGTGAAGATCACCATCGACGGGTTGGAACATACGGCTGTCCCGGGAGACGTGGTGTTTTTTTACCCCGATATGCCCTATATCGCTTCGACGACCGGGGATGTTTGCCGATTCTTATACATACATTTCGATTTCGGCATCGGAGAACAGCAGCGAATTTTGGGCGAGTTTCAACTCCCGGGTATCGTGGCAGGCGACCTGATCCGGGAGGAGGCGACGCTCTTCACCAAAGCCTATCATCGGTTGAAGCAAGGCAGCGGGCCGCCGGGAAACCAGCTCTACTTAAAGGCTTCTCTTCTCGTCGTGATGGCTAAAATTCTCGAGCTTCACGGGCAAGGTGCCTACGCCGGTAAGTTCCTGAATGGCAGGAAGCCTAGAAAAACAGAAGGAAGCCTGGATGTCCTGCTGGACGTATTCCAATACGTGGATGCGAACTTGCAGCGTACCATTCGGATGAACGAGCTCGCCGCGATTGCCGGCGTCTCCGAGAAGTATTTTATCTCCTATTTCAAGAAAAGCGTGGGCATCACGCCGGGACAATACATTACCCAAATCAAAATGAATCGAGCAAGAGATTATCTATACGAAAAAAAATATACGATCCAGCAAATCGCAGGCTTCCTCGGTTATCCTGATCCGTTCACATTTTCGAAAGCATTCAAGAAATATTACAACGTGCCTCCTTCAAAATTCGAGTAGCCTAATGTCATCGAATAAATTAAGATTCACTCCAATGTCCTAAGGGCCACTTCAGCTACACTTAGTTCTGAAAAGAAGCTAAGGTAGCCGTGTTCGCAACTCCAATCATCGTGATGATCAAGGTATTCACCATTGCACCGAGCCAAATGTTTCCTGTCAATTTGTATAAGCTCCGACTAATCATGGCCGCTGCAAATAATAAGAAAATAAAGGGAAGCAAAACCATGGGATAAAGTCTCGTCTCCTGCCAGAATGAATTGCCCGTCGTAAATAAAACAGCATACTGGATTCCATTGATCAACAGGATGCCAAGCACATTTCCGAATCCAGCAACCATCATGTTTGCTTTTTCAGACTTGATATTGCTGAAACTCAGTATGTTGATAAACAACGCGTTCGTCATATAGAAAATGAAGAAGAAGGGCAGATAGTTCATCCATACCAAGAACTTATCTGAATGGAATGTAAATACCCCCAGTATCCATAATTTAAAATTAGCATTTAAGAAGTATTCTGCCAAAAATACAACCGTAAAAAAGATTCCAAAGATACATAGAGCAAGAATAAAGGTCTTCATCAAGGGATTCAGACCGATTTTTAATCCTAGATGTTGAATAGAAAGCTCAGCGCTATTTCTTTTCTCCAGTCTGTATTTCCACATAAACAGGGCTAATCCAACAAGGCTATTAAAAATCGCCCATATCATAATATAGTTTGTAATCGGCTGCGGAAACCATTTTACAGACATGAAACTGGACGTGCTTTTAAAGATAAACCGGTCTAGTGTTAAGGCTACAATGACTCCAACTGCGGAAAACAGCCAACTAAGCAGCCAGCTTATCCAAAAAAGTCTGGTTTTCTTTGTGCTCTTTTCCGTTTGTTTCGTACCCGTTAACGAATTCTTTTGTTCGTTTGTTAATGTTAACTGCTGAAAGTACGGAATTTTTATTAAGTAATAGGATACCGGGTAAATCAATAGAAAGATGCCCAATAATCCGATAAAACTAAAAAGCTCTTTCCAGATCCAAAGCTGATCGGTATTTTTTATTTTTGGCGAGAGCCCAAACGAATGGTTGAAAAAATCGACCGTCTCGGCAACTGTCTTTTGGGAAAAATGTGCCCATTCATGCGTTTGCTTTGGATTATGAACGACTCTCAGCGTTTGGCGTTCTGCATCCCCATAATATTGACCTACCTCAAAGCTTGTCTGCTGTTCATCTTTTGGAAAAATCGAGTTAATTGCGACTAAACCCTCAAAGGCATTATTGGTTAGATCGCCATTTCCTTGGGATAAATCATAATTCCCCTCATCCAATTGACCATAAATAATTCCTAAGTTAGCGTGAATTTGGCTAAAAGCTTCTTCGCTTGATAAACGGATATTTCCTATGGGCAGTCCTGCTGATACTTTATTCAGTGAATTTGCATATTCCGTTTCACGATCCGTAATGTCTTCTCCGCCTTCCGAATCCGGAGCTTTCGCTTTTTCTATTGCAGCATAATATTGTGAACCATAATGCATTAACGTCATCCATGTTGACATCCCTCCCATAGAATGTCCCATAACACCGATCCGATGGTTATCGATGTAATCCAGATTATGGTAGGCAAATTCCACTAGAGGTATCATTCCCTCCCCATTTGCAACAACGGCCTCCATGACCGGTTCACTCGCCGAGCTTGATTTTCCATGATAGTATGCATCGAATGTCATGACGGCAATTCCTCTTCGCGATAATTCAATGGCATTTACATTCTGCATATGTTTATTGTTTAGATAACCATGCTCGGTAATAACCAACGGAACCTTGTTCTCTGCGCTCGATTGCTTCGGTTTATATATTTGTCCAGACAACCACTGTCCATGTTCAGTGGGAATCTTAAAATTAATGATTTCCGTCTTTCCAAAGGAAGTTTGCAAAAAACTAGATATACAAACGCTTACAATAATCATGACAACCGATACGACGAATAACCTTCGTATGCTCTTCTTCTCCATAAAATGCCTCCTCGAAGTATAAAAACAATATAGTTTCCATTGTAAACTATATTGTTTTTATACTACACATTATGAATGAAAGCAACATAGAATATATCCTTTGTGGAATTTATTTTTTTTGATATAATTTTAAGAGTTAAATGAACAGGAAAAGAGTGATGATGATGTCACTGGATTGGATGGGGAAAAATAGATTATTTGTTGAAAAGCTTGTGAAATTTGGTAATGCCTATGCGCACTCATACAAAAAAGAGTATCGCTATAATACTCCTTTTTTATTTTCGGCTGCCCAAATTCAAGTACTTGAATATATATTGGAGAATGAGGATAAGAACCAGAACATGCTTGAAATTTCGAATCGACTGGGAATATCTAAAAGCGCATTCTCTAAGAATGTTACAAAAATGGTGGAGAAAGGATTTCTCGAAAAATACCATACCTCTGATAATAAGAAAAACATTATTATTAAAGCTACCCAAACAGGCAAGGAAGTTTATGATCAATACGTGCAATACGCTTATGAAAAATCCTTCAAAAAAATCTTTTCCCTGCTGGATGAAATCCCTGAGCAGCATATTGAGAAAATGGAAGCTATCTTAGATATCGCCGCTACGGCTACCTCAGAGAAAACAAAGCAAAAGAAAGAGGTTAAACTCATTCGCATAGAGTAGGACGCAAATAAAAAAGGAGATCCCCGCCTTCGCGGAAATCTCCTGGTCCTTATTCTTTATCAAAATAAACGGTTGTTCCTGTTTCTGCGGATATATACACGGCCTCTAATATTTGTGAAACAATCATCGCTTCCCTCGGTTTAACCAAGGGTTCGGTATCGTTCACGATACTGTGAATCCATTGTTTGGCTTCATACTCGAAATCGGTCAACTCTTCTCCCCTGAATTGTTCTCGCGCATTCGGATTCACCTCGATTTTATTCAGGAACAAGCTTCCGTCCCGCTCGCCATTGATCCGCAGTTCATTTTTAGCAAAATCCGCTCCTCCCTTCGTTCCGCACAGCAGGTTGCCGCCACCTTCCGCAATGTTAAGGGCCCAGCTGGTTTCAATGATGACCGTCGCTCCGTTTTTAAATTTCACATACCCGAAGGCCGAATCCTCTACCTCGAATTCGTTTGGATCCCAGGCCCCCCATTCGTTCGCGGCATTTTCGGTATACTTCAGTTTATGGAAGACACTGCCGACGACGCTCTCCGGTTCATAGTTATCCATCAACCATAGGATCAGATCCAGGGAGTGGGTTCCAATATCGATCATGGGACCGCCACCCTGCTTCTCTTTATCCAGAAACACGCCCCATGTCGGAACGCCTCTTCTTCGGGTAGCGACCGCTTTTGCAAAATAGATATCTCCAAGCTCCCCATCGGCAATCATCTTTTTTAACAGCTGGCTTTTGGCGTTGGAACGATTCTGGTACCCGACGGTAAGCTTCTTGCCTGTTCGCAAGTGGGCTTCGTACATCGCTTTGGCCTCCGCACCTGTGACGGCCATTGGTTTTTCGCACATGACATGTTTGCCGCTTTCGAGCGCATCAATGGAAATCGTCGCGTGCGAGCTGTTCGGTGTTAGCACATGCACGACCTCAATCTCTTCCATGGCAAGCAGATCGTTGTAATTCGTAAACACCTTTGCGTCAGGCGTGCCGTATTTTTTCGCGGCTTCCTCGGCTCTTTCCGGCTTCAAGTCGCAGAAGGCCACCATCTGTACGTTGTCTACCTTGGATAAACACGGCATATGTTTCCCGTTCGCAATCATTCCGCAACCGATGATCCCTATTTTTACGGTTCTCATGGAATTCCCTCCCTCGCGTTATTTGAACTCTACCGTTCGGTTTTCCTTATGAGCGATGTATGCCGCTTCCAATAGCTCCGTCAATTTCGTTCCCTCTTCCAAACCGAAGGGCATCGGCTTGTCATGAATTAAGGCATCCGCCCATTGGATGATCGGAAGCGGCTGCTCTTTAGGGAGTTGAGTGGGTGAGATCCATCCGGAAAAGGGGGAATCGAGCTTCTTCGAGATGACTCTAACGGTATCATCCGAGATCATCAAGGTGCCCTCCGTACCGTAAATCTCAAGTGCAGAAGGGGTTCTGTACGTCACAAGGCTTGTTTCGACCAGTGCGACCGCATTGTTGACGAACTCAATGGAGCACTGCGCATTATCTTCCACTGCACGATGGGTGAAATAATGAAACATGGAGGTGATTCGTTTGGGCTGACCCAATATCCAGCTGGCTAAGTACATCGGATGACATCCCAAATCCATCATCGCTCCGCCGCCGGTTTGCTTCTCATCGTACCAGTATTCCGGGAGCCAATTGTTCAATGCGCCGTCGTGGCCGTTCCGAATGCGCAAAAGCGTCACGTCCCCCAATACATGGTCATCGATCAGCTGCTTCGCAAACAATTGGTGAGGCCTTGTGCGAGCCGGAAATGAAATGCAGAACTTGACGCCTGCTTTGCGTACCGCTGCAGAAATTCGATTACATTCTTCTACGGTAAGAGCCATGGCTTTCTCGGTAAAGATGTGTTTGCCGGCCTCAGCCGCAGCTACCATGACGTCAGCGTGCATGCTTGTAGGAGCATCCACCACGACCCCATCGATGTCTTCCCGCTCTAGCAGCGTATCCAAATCCGCTTCAAAATCCGTTCCCAATTGGGCAGCCCATTCGCTTCCCCGTTCAGGCTGTTCGTCCCAGACTGCCGTGAGTTTGACGTTACCGTGAGATAGCAACCTTCTTGCATAATCATCTGCATGCACATGCCACTTACTTAACATCGCAACGTTCAACATGCGTTTCCCCTCCGTCATCGTTTATATTTTTTACAAGATTTTAGTTTTCTTCAAAGGGAGGTGGCATATAACTTGCTCCAAATGGCGCATCAGGCCTTGAAAAATCCCCCATTAAAGCTCTTCGCACAGGCGTAGTTCTTTGCATAAAGTTGACATCGTTATGAAAACGGTCCGAGGGCTTTACCCACGGAGGGCTATAGATGTAATGCATGGTATAGCGGTCGTAATCCCAATTATGTTCGTGCGCCCGATGCCACACGGCGTTGTGAAACACCAGGACTGATCCTGCAGATGCACATATCACATGGCTGATCGGCGTACCCGAATTTGCTGTCCGGATCGAATCCGGTAGTGGAACGAGACTGCGGTGGCTGCCTGGAATGAGCTCCATATTCCCCATGCCGGGTTCTTCCTGATCGGTCAATAAAAATGAAGCACGGAGCTGAATAAGGGGGACTGGGTACCCCAGATTCTTAAAATCGAAAGCGCTGGATCCGTCTTGATGCCAGCCTCCCATCCTCCCCCTTGCCGGCTGCATCGTATTCCACCCGGACTGCATAATGAATCGATCGCCAAGTAAGCCCCTTATCTTCGGTAAAACCGATGGATGATCCATTAAGTTTTCAAGAGCGTGTTCAGACTCATACCCTCTGCCGACTTGACCCCAACCGACTGTACCTGCCGCTTCATGAAGCCGAATGGATGCCTGCAGGCATTCTTTGACCTCCTCTTTCGACAGCACATTCGGAATGACAAAATAACCCCACGATTCGAACATAAACTTATCGAGTTCAGTGAATGCGCCTGCTGAAACGACCGGGTTTAACATGAGTTGTCCCCTCTCTTGCGACTGACCTAATATTCATGAAATATTCGGGATGGCAGTAACACCATCCCGCAAACCTCTTCACTAGAACCCGACATCATCACGTTCTGCAGCTTTTTGAGCCACGAACTCCGCCATTTCTTCCACGCCGGCCGCTCTGAATTTTTCTTGAACGCTATGAAGCATATTGAGAGCTTCTTCATCTGACCCTGCAAAAAACGCTTTCTTAAATTCCTCATCGAAATTCAAACTGCTGGTTTTATCGATATATTCCTGATATTTAGGCCACTCTCTTGCAAGGTAGCTGGCGCTTACCTTGTCTATGATTTTGATCGGCAATCTTGCCGAGAAGCTCTCCTCCAGCTTTTGCCACTCCGTTTTTTGATCTTCCGGCGTAGGCCAAGTGACTTCAGAGGAGAATGCTCCGATGAACCTTCCTGGAAGATAATTAAGCCCTGCGTCTCTTTTCAGATCCGGGTTTTCATCGAATTGTTTTTTCACATCAGAGATCCATTGGGGTACCCCGTTTTCCATCGTGTAGTGCGTTCCTTCGATTCCGAAATATGCAAGCAATCGGCCTTCTTCGCTGTTGACATAATCAATGTACCGCAATGCGGCATCGGGATCTTTGATGTTAGCGCTTAAGAAAAGGGCAGGAAAACCAGAACGGCCGGGCTTTTCCACTTGCGTTCGAATCTCTCCGCTCTTATTCTTCATCGGTCCGAGTAGTTCATATTGCATTTCCGGATTCGTTTTATACAGCGTTTTTTGTAAATCCGCTAACATAGGCTGGGCTCCGAATACGGCAAGCTTGCCCGTCGTCAGCTTTTCATTCGCTGTTGTACTCGTATTGTTGAAGGCTTCAAGATCAAACAAACCTTCCGTTAATAACTTTCTCATGTATAACAATCTAGCTTCATGATCCTTGGACTGCGTCCAGTGAATCAGTTTTCCATCTACTTCACGGTAGTCCGAAATCGTGTAATCCGTCCACCCGGCAAGGAATTGGCCGTAATCCCATCCGTTCCACATGGTTCCGGCAGGGATGACCGGCTTCCCGCCAATATCCTTGAAACCGCCATCTCGGATCTTGATCAATAGATCAACTAGTTCTTCTTGCGTATCAATATCCTCCGCTTTTACATTTAAAGCTTTCAGGATATCTCCCCTGGCAAAAAGGCCGTAATTCCAATTATGAATGCTCTCAGGGGTACCGTCCGGGGTCTCCGTAGGAATGAGATACGTCTTGCCTTCAAATTCGGGACTATTGAGATCGAACTCGGCAAAATCCTTCGCGATCCCGGTAGTCACAAGTCTTTTAATATTCGGGTATTTATCGAGATAAGGGGTTAAATCCAGAAGCTGCCCTTCCATGGCCGCCTTCTTGATGACTTGTCCTTCTCCTCCTGTCGTAGACCAGAAAGGTGCGTTAACGATATCCGGAACCGTACCGGAAGCAAAAATGGTGTTTAGCTTTTCTACTTCGCTTGTTGTGATGGATTCCAGTTTCAATGTGACCCCGGTTTTTTCTCTAATTTGTTGGGCTACGGGATTATTCTCCTGGTCCTGCGGGAAACCGGCTCCGCCACCGTTCCAAGCACTGAGGAAAGACAAGGTCACCGGTTTTATTTCTTCAGTACCTTGCTCCTTCGGACCTGTGTCAACCGTACCTGCATCCTCCCCTCCGCCTTTTCCCGTACATGCCGTCATGGTTGCTAGAAGCAGTAAAGCGATTAGTGTCATGCCAAGAACACTCCTGCGCTTGTTCTTCCTCATCCTACAATCCCCTTCCATTGGAAGTTTTTTTATATAAAAGGCATAGCCTTTTATACCGACTACTCCTTAAGAGAACCTACCAGTACGCCTTTCACAAAATATTTCTGAAGAAACGGATACACACAGATGATCGGCGTCGTTATAATGATGACGAACGTCATCCGCAAGGCTTCCGGCGTTACGCCTCGCAGTTCCATCTGCGTCTCGGTCATGTTTTGTATGGCGGATCCGCTATTTCCCGACGACGACGTCATCGACTGGAAAGACGCTTCGCTGATCATCTTGTTCAGGAACGTAGCGGCAGGCTGCAGCTTTTCATTCTGTATGAAAAACTGACCGGTAAACCAGTCATTCCACACGCCCACCCCGACAAACAAAGCAATGGTAGCAAGCACCGGCATCGATAGAGGCAGAATGATTCTGGCAAATACCGACAACTCGCTTGCGCCGTCGATTCGGGCGGATTCCGACAGACCTTCAGGGATCCCGTCGAAGAAGGTTTTCATGATAATCGCATTGAAAAAGTTATATAGGGACGGCAGCACCAGCACCCAAAACGTATCCAGGATGTGGATTTGCCTGAACAGGATGAACGTCGGAATCAGTCCGCCGCTGAACAACGTGGTAAAGAAAAAGAAGAATACGATGTATTTTCTTCCCGGCAAACCTTTCCGCGAAAGGGCGTAGGCTAATAAGGCCGTCAAAAACACGGAGGCAACCGTAACCACAAGGGTTCGGGTAATGGAAATATAGAAGGAATTTAGGATCAAAGTGTTGCTAAAAGCTTTTGCATAGTTTTCTAATGTAAACACTCTGGGGAAAAAATAGATTCCCCCCTTCATCGCATCGTAACCGTCATTGAAAGACAGGGCTAGAAAATAGATAAATGGATATAGCGCCGTAGCGCAGAATAAAAGCAGCGCCGCATAGTTAAGCGTCATATACATTTTGTCTGCCGGCGACAGCCTACTTGCACCCATAACACACACCTCCTCATCTTCAGTGCTAGCTGATTACCATAACGATACGTTACTCACGCGTCTGGATATATTATTGACAGCAACAATGAGCAGCAGCGAGATCGCAGATTTGAATAAACCGATGGCCGTGGAATATGCTAATTGCCCCTGTTGGAGGCCTGTTTTTAAGACATAAGTGTCCAAGATCTCCGAGACGCTTAAGGTTGCCGGGGACTGCATCAGCCAGATTTGGTCAAATCCCGCGTTCAGTATTCCGCTGAGTGAGAAAATAAGCAATATGGCGATCGTTGGCGTAAGACATGGAAGCGTGATCTTAAATAGTTTGCTCCACCTTCCAGCCCCGTCGATTTCCGCTGCTTCATACAAGTGTGGATCGATATTCGTTAACGCGGCTAAATAAATGATCGAACCCCAGCCTACACCTTTCCAGATGTCGGATATGAGGACCAATGGATAGAATAATTCCGGCTTTCCCATAAAAAAGATGGGATCCAAACCCATTTGGTACCGAATGTCATTGATAAGCCCTACGTTCGGAGACAGGATTTTTTGAAGCAAGGTAACGACAACGACCCACGAAACGAAGTGCGGAAGATAGGAAATCGTTTGAAACACTCGTTTGATTTTTTTGTGCATGACGGCATTGAGCATTAAGGCTAGGATCAAGGGAGCTGGAAATCCGAAAATAAGTTTAAGGGCACTAATGGATAACGTATTTCGGAGCACATCATAAAAACTGGAATCGTTTAAAAACTGCTCGAAATATTTAAAGCCCGCCCACGGACTCCCCAATATCCCCAAATTGAATTTGTAGTCTTTGAATGCGATGATAATGCCGTACATCGGATAGTAAGCAAACACCAGGAACCAGATGATCGCAGGAAGCAAAAATAAATATATATGCCTGAAATACCATATTCTAGTTAATTTCTTATTCTTTTTTAATTGCTCAAATCCAGGGATAAGAGCACCCTTTGGTACCATTCTCCGAACACCTCCTACATCTTCGTCGTACGGTATATAGCGACTGTCTCCCCCTCCTTCACTGCAAGCGGTTTCAATTTTATAGTTTAAATATATTCAATATGATGTAGGAAACATTCCACAATTTCTTCATTTGGGTAAAAAGTAACCTTAGGGTATAGATAAACAGGGGAAGAGCCCTTTTCCCTTCCTTCTTTTGAGGCGTTCTTATTCCTAGGCAAGGTTACATTATATTCAATATATCCTTATAAAAAAGGGTCTGATCAAAAGTATGATATTGAGATGTAGCGACCTGCGAATGGATGGAAGAGCTTCTGTTGGATTTCTTTATTGATTTGATTTTGGGAAACTATTATGGGGTGGGATTTCATGAGAGGAAGTTATAGCTGACCTAGTAAAAGAGTCCGCGCAGCCATCGCTTCCATTGTCAGGCTCGAATAGAAAGCGCATCGGACTCGTTATTAGGTTGCATATATAGGAAGAAGCAGATGTTGGTATCATGAAGTGGATGAAAGGTTTTTTCCCGTCGTCTCGCCAATGACCAATTCCGGCTCCACTAGGGTTTTAACGAATTTTCCGTGTTGCCCGTCTTCACTGTTAATCACCTCAAGCAGCGTGTAAGCTGCACGGTAGCCCATGTCTCGTTCAAACTGTTTAACGTGCGTGAACGTGCTATATCCTTCGATGATGGAAGTCGGATCGTCAAAACTGATAATGGAAATGTCCTCAGGCACCTTCAATCCGGCTTGACGCGCAATCTGATAGATTTTTACTCCAAGAATTCCATTAAGCGTAATATAAGCCGTTGCCATTCGATTTTTGATATAGCGGTACAATGGATGGGTTTCAGCTTGCTCAAGGCTTCCGATTTCAAAACCGGTTACGATATGGGCAGGGTTAATGAGTGCCCCCTTTTCCTTGAAGGCATTCATATATCCATCGATCCGTTCTTGAACGGTTACGGTTTGTATGGGCGAATCGGAGCAGATGGCGATATCACGATGCCCCAGCTCCCACAGGTAATTGACCGCCATGTTAGCGCCAAGCCTGCCGTCCGATGCGATATAATGCGTTTCCACCCCGGGAAGGTAACGGTCGATGAGAACAAACGGAAACCCCGCAAATTTCATGCTTAATATTTCCTCGTTGAATAATTCCTCGTCCACCGGGAAAATCAATAACCCTTCCACTCCGATGTTACTGCATGTCTGGATCGCCTCTTTTTCCTTATCAATATCGCCCTCTGATAAATAGATAACGCAGCGGTAATCGTTCTCATTCAGTGCTTGCTGAATACCTTGTATAAGCCGAATCGTAAAATAATCATAAATGCTGGGCATAATGAGCCCTATCAACCGCGTCCCCATTTCTCCGCTAGTCTTATGGACAGGTTTTGCGGTACTTATAGGAGGAGTGGCCGGCATTTGAGATTCGGGCTCGCTTACAAAAGTCCCCTTTCCGGGCACCCTGGTTATGATTTTTTCGTTAACCAAGCCGGCCAGGGCATTAACGACCGTAATCTTGCTTACTCCAAAACGCTCCATGAGTTCCTTTTCCGTAGGTATACGGTCTCCAACCTTCAGGACCTGCGACGATATCAAGTCGCGTATATACTCTTGAACCCTTTGATACAATGGCATTCTTTCCGTAGAGCTCAATTGAATCACCACATTTCATTCAATATGTTTAATATATACGTTACGAATGGTGCAAGCGTTTTATTCCATACTCTAATTATGGAAACAGCGGCAGCCATGGACGAGAAAATAAAGTCCTGACTGCCGCTGTTTTTTTATTGATCTATCATATTCGTTAGCTTACGCGGGAAAATCAAATTTCGGAGGGAGCTCTTCCCTACGACTTCCTTAAGAGCACTTACTATACCCGCAGTTCCCGCACGTCTTGCATCCCTCGATGTTAATCAAGGACGCCCCGCCGCAGGACGGGCACAAATCCAGCGACATGCTGCCGCCTGCGTGCGCGCCATGTCCGCCGTGGCCCGCAGCTGCCGTTGCCCCGCCTTCGCCTGCATCGGCAGGCGCCATCGTGGCTGCGACCGGTGCCGGATCATGGTCATGATCCGCCTCGGCGTTGTTGGCCACGTGCGTCTCGAGCGCCTTCGCCACGGCGTCGGCGATGGACTCGACGCGGTTCGCGCCGAAGCCGATCGCGCCGGTGCCGCCGATGCCCTTGAGGTGCTTGATCAGCAGCTCCACCTTGTTGCCGTGGTCCCCGTAACGGAGGAACAGGGAGCATACGCGGCCCAGGGCTTCCGCCATCGCGAACACATCCGATCCGGCTTTGCCGACGTTCAGGAAGATTTCGCTTGGAATGCCGTCCAGATCATTGATTGTGATGTAGGCCATGCCGAACGGCGTGTTCATTTTATAGGTTGCGCCGCGCAGCACTTGCGGACGCTTCTTGTATTGTTTATCCAGTCCGCTCTTGCTCGGCGAGGCTGTCACGGCCACGCTTGCAGCAGCCGGCTCCACGCTCGCCGTTTCCTCAGCGGCTTGGCCTGCCGCGCTTTGCTCCAGCGCCGCTTCCGCGGTAGAAGCTGTTGTCGCTTCGGCGGCTTTGTCTTCTTTTTTCTCCGTCTGCAAGACCTGCACGTCGCGGCTGCCGTCGCGGTAGATTGTAACGCCTTTGCATCCCAGATCGAATGCCAGCTCATACAGGCGTTTCGTATCTTCAACCGTGAAGTCGGACGGACAGTTCGCCGTCTTCGAGATGGAGCTGTCCACCCAGCGCTGAATCGCCGCCTGCACGCGGATGTGATCCTCGGCGGAGAGACTCATCGCGGTGACGTAATAGTCCGGAAGCTCTTCGCCCGGATGGCTGTCCAGCCAATCCTGAGCAATCGGCACGAACTGCTCGTCGAAGCCGAGACGGCTTTGACGGAAGTATTTGAAGGCAAAGTACGGCTCGATGCCCGTCGAAGTTCCAACCATCGTACCCGTGCTTCCCGTCGGCGCTTGGGTAATGACGGTAACGTTGCGGGCGCCTTTTTTGCGGACCGCTTCGGCAACTTCCGGATACACCTCGGCCATATTTTTCATGAAGCCGCTTTGCAGATACAGTTCGGCATCGAATGCCTGGAACGAGCCCTTCTCCTCGGCAATATCCGCGGATGCAAGATACGCTTCGCGCGCGATGAAGCCATACAGCTTATCCAGGAACTCCAGCGATTCCGGGCTGCCGTAACGGATGTTCAGCTTGATCATCAGCTCGGCCAGACCCATCGTTCCGAGGCCTACGCGGCGCTCTTTTTTCTGGTTCAATTCGTTTTCTTCGAAATGGTAAGGCGTCCGGTCGATGACATTATCCAGGAAACGCACGGAGTAACGCGTCGTCGTAGCCAGCTCATCCCATGCGACGTCATGATTCGCTTCATCGTAGAACTTCGACAGGTTCATCGCGGACAGGTTGCATACGCCCCAGCCCGGAAGTCCCTGCTCGCCGCAAGGGTTGGTACAGATGATCGGGTTGAAATACCAGCTGTTGGACATCTGGTTGTAGTATTCCATGAAGACCACGCCCGGCTCTGCCGATTTCCATGCGGATTCGATAATGGTGTGCCATACCTCGCGTGCTTTAACCGTTTTATATGGAATGATGCTGCGTCCGGCTTTCTTCCATTTATCCAAATCGCCGTCCCACAGCTCATCGTAATCGGGATCGGTGGTATCCGGGAACACGAGCTCCCAGTCCAGATCTTCCTTCACGGCTTTCATGAAATCGTTGCTGACGCATACCGACAGGTTCGCGTTCGTGACTTGTCCCATCGTCTGCTTCACCGTAATGAAATCCTCCACGTCCGGGTGCCAATCGTTCATCATCAGCATGAGCGCGCCGCGGCGGCTTCCGCCCTGCTCGATCAGGCCTGTCGTATAACTGAACAATCCGCCCCACGATACCGCACCGCTGGAGGATCCGTTCACGCCTCTCACGATCGCGCGCCGAGGACGAAGGGAAGACAAGTTGATGCCGACACCGCCGCCGCGCGCCATGATCTCGGTCATCTCGCTCAGGGTTTCCATGATGCCGCCCCGGCTGTCCTTCGGGGAAGGAATGACGTAACAGTTGAACAGCGTCAATTCATCGCTTGCACCCGCTCCGGCAGCAATCCGTCCGCCCGGGACCAGCTTCCAATCATCCAGAATCTCGCGGAATTTCCCGCGCCACTCTTCCTGCAGTTCCGGCGTTGCCTCAACCGATGACATGGCGGCCGCGAGTCGATCCCACATTTCTTCCGGCGTTTTCTCGATGGTTAACGTCAGCTTCTCCACATCCGACTCCACAAGCTCGCCCTTCCGTGTCTTCACGGTGACCTTGCGGCCTTCGCGTTTCACGATTTCGCCAACTTCCTTGGTCGGAAATTTAGGATCATCCTTTGTCAGCACGAGCACCACGTCGCCGACCTTGGCGTTGTTGGTGTCCGCATCCTTCCAGGCATACCGGTCCAAAAAGATCTTCTCGCTTAAACCTTCCAGCCGCTGATTCTGCATCGTACTCAAGTGCAACTACCTCCTATATAAGATATAAAATTTAAAAGATTCCCAAGTATGTGCTCACCAACAACATAACCTGTTATGTAGCCGGTCAAACATCCAAAACCACTATACACACCACATATAGTGCTATTCATTCATTATACTACACTATATATAGGTTAACTATGCCGATAATGTGAAAATTAAGCCGACAGTTCCAAGCTCCCGCGCGCAAGCTTCCGCTTTCTTCCTCTCGCTCTCTTTTTCGCTGATCCCTATGAAAAAAAAGGATGAAAATATCCAATTCCAGCAGCCGTGCGCTCTATAAGGTATTCCGCGGCTGCCGAATCCGTGCAAGGTTATGAAGACTTCTTTTTTCGTCCATACTACATATACACCGCTGGCCCGGAATCTTTCATCACAGGAGGAGATCGACATGAACCAACAGCCATCTGCCGACTCAGGCATGATTTTCGACCCGCGCCTTCCCGTTCCATTGCAGATCGACCGTTCTTGGTTTGACGATCTCTCTGGCCGACTGGACAAAGGAGGCCCTTGGGGTGACTATCGTCTGGCCCAGCTTGCCGTTGAGGGCGAGAAATCGCGCCTCGTTACAAGCTTTGAAGAACTGCAGTGCCTCAAGCACCTTGGCGGTTTATCCCCGCTCCCCCATCAGACCGATACCGCAAGACGCGTTTTGTTCGAGATGTCGGGCAGAGCCATTTTGGCGGATGAGGTGGGACTTGGCAAGACGATTGAAGCCGGTCTTATTTTAAAAGAATACATCGTGCGCGGACTGGTATCCAAAGTGCTGATTCTCGTACCTGCTTCCCTGGTTCTGCAATGGGTCCGCGAGCTGAACTCCAAGTTCGGCATTCCCGCGGTCGCGCAGAAAAAAGCATACTCCTGGGGCAATGACATCGTTGTCGCCTCCATGGACACGGCCAAGCGCGATCCGCATCAGGAGATTCTGCTGAACCAGGAATACGACATGCTCATCATCGATGAAGCGCACAAGCTCAAGAACAAGAAAACATCCAATTATCAATTCATCCAAAAGCTGCGCAAAAAATACTGTCTCCTGCTCACCGCCACGCCGGTGCAGAACGACCTCAGCGAGCTCTTCAATCTCATCACGCTGCTGAAACCGGGCCAGCTTGGCGGCCAGGGACAGTTTGCCGCAAATTTTGTCGTGGATAAACGAAGACCGAAGAACCAGGACCAGCTCAAGGATGAGCTGTCCAAGGTCATGATCCGAAACCGTCGGGGCGAAGGCGAAGTGAAGTTCACGAAGCGGTCCGTCCGCAACGTGGGACTCAGCCTTTCGCCTGAAGAACAGTCATTATACGACGGCGTTACGTCCTTCGTCAAAGATCAGTATCAGGCAGCTGGGGGAAATTTAAGCAGTATGCTGTCGCTCGTCACCCTGCAGCGGGAAGTATGCAGCAGCCGGGATGCCGTCTTCGTGACCCTTGTTAATCTGTCCAAGAAGCTGCCGGAGGACTCTCCGCTGCGCGATAAAATTTGGGAGCTCGTCTATCTCATCAAGGCCATCAAAGCAAACACCAAGGCGGAAAAAGCCATCGAGCTCATTCAGCAAATGAACGAGAAGGTCATCGTGTTCACGGAATATCGGGCCACGCAGGAATACTTGCTCAATTATTTCCGCGATCACGGGCTGGTCTCCGTCCCGTACCGGGGCGGCATGAACCGCGGCAAGAAGGACTGGATGATGGACCTTTTCCGCGGCAAGGCGCAGGTCATGATCGCGACGGAAGCCGGCGGCGAAGGCATCAACCTGCAATTCTGTCACCATATGATCAACTTTGATCTGCCCTGGAATCCGATGCGGGTCGAGCAGCGGATCGGACGCGTGCACCGTCTAGGCCAGACCAATGACGTGAAGATCTACAACCTGTCGACTTCGGGAACCATCGAGGAGCATATCCTGAACCTGCTGCACGAGAAGATCAACATGTTCGAGATGGTCATCGGCGGGCTTGACGTTATCCTGGAGCGCTTCGAGAAGAAGGAAACGATCGAGAAGAGCCTGTACAAAATCATGCTGGAGTCCGGCAATGATGATGAAATCCGCCAGCGCATCAGCACATTGGGCGACTCCATTCACCATATCAAGCAGGACGTCGAGCTGGAAAGCGCGGCCGAAGAAACTCTCAGAGAGGAAGAAGCCTAATATGACCATGACGCCGCAGGAGGTGCAGCAGCACTTCATGGCCTATTTGGAAGCCACCGAATGCACCGTCATCGAAAAATCGCCCGAGCATGTCACCGTGAAACTGTCGCCGCAGGCCGACAAAATGCTCACCAACCGCCCCTATTACTGGGGGTTCGTGGAACGGACCGGGGCTCCCGCCGAAACGCTGTCGTTCAACTTCGTGTTTGATCCGGAAAAATACGACGAACGGCTTGCCAAGGCCGAAGAAACCAAAGCCAAAACCCAGCTTAACGCACCTGCGCAGGATCCGCTGCTGGCGCGCTATTACGGGAACGCCCCGGTGCTGCCGATCTTGGGGTCAGGCCGGATTCAGCGGGAGAATATCGGCTACGGCAGCAGCCGGCTCGCCCAGATTTGGAATGCCTCCCGCGAAGAGGGCAAATGCGTGTATCTGTTCCAGCAGCGGGATGCCGAACCGCGTCCCAGGGGCCGTTCCACGCCTTATGAGCAGTGGCTGGGCGTCTGCTTCAAGGTGGAGTTCAGCTGCGATCTGAAGCGGGAGGAATTGTTTTTTCTCGGAATCTCGCTGTCCAGCCGCGCGATTACCGAAGACTTCCCCGCCATTCTGCATGGGCGCGAATTGACTCCACGCCTGCCCGAGAGCGTTCACGTCAGACCGGCGGCTCTCACCCTTGAGCAGGCCGTAGCTGCCCTGGAGAATCATCTGATCAACAAACTGAGCAAGCTGGATTACGATTGGGCGGCAAAAGCTAAGGAACGCCTCGAAGACGAGCTGATGGTCATCGACGGCTACTACGAGGATTTGCTCAAAGAGCAGGACGAAGAGAAAAAGGCGCAAATCGAGGAGCAGTACAAGAACCGCCGGTCGGAAATGCAGTGGCAGTACGAGCCGAAAGTGAGCCTGTCCGCCATAACCTGCGGTCTGTTTCATCTGTGTTCGCCCGTGGGCGCGTCTTCATGACGCCTCTCTACAAAAGCAGGCAAAAAAAGAACCATTCTCCCTTCCCCTGCCGCGACAGCTTGCAACAGCCTTTGCAGAGCTTGTCCGATATGATGATTCCATCACATCCATGGCGCGTAAGGGCCAAGGAAAGGCGGTTAGCGATTTGAAGCTGTGGAACATGGAACCCCATTACCAGGATGACAAGGACAACAAGCGCAAACCTAAATCAATCGACAACAAACGCTTTATCCAATATCGAAGGTGGTCTGCCTCCGTCATCGTAACGGCACTCCTGTGGTTCAGCACGACCCACCCGCAGGCAGGTATGGCTGCGGCTCGTGAAGCAGACACCCCCAATCCTGCGAGCGCCGTCCGTGCGGCAGACGCTCTGCTTGCTGTCCAGTCTGCATCCAGCCTCGCCTACAGCAGCGCCCGGGCTCAAGTACCGGAAAGTTTGGTAGACTTTGCAGAACAGACCGTGGATCAACTATCGGTGCATGCGCCATTTACTGCCTGGGACGGAGCAGAGCTGGATTTCACCCCACTTGGTCCGGGCACCCACGGCTGGCTGGTCACGATTTCCGATCAGGGACTGCCTCAGGGCTACATGATTATCAGCGCAGGAGAAGACGGTGGATATATCTTGAGCGAATACGGGATCGGCTCCACCCTTCCCTACAGTCAAGCACCGCTGAATGAACGGCTTGCGGCCGAGGGATTTCTGAAGGTCGGCGGATCTTTGCCGAAGGGAAGCAGCGTGCGCAAGCTGTATGACGTATCCCCTGTCTGGCAGGTTCAGCTTCCCGGCAAGAAGCCGGTTTATATCAGTGCACTGAATAGCGAAGTCCTTCCGGAAGAACTCAAGCAGACAACGACGGCGGTCAAGCCGGCGGCAAGCAAGGGATTGGTAACTTCATCCGCTCGCTGGATTGCCGGAGCGCCAACCATTGCAGCCGGCGATTCCCGGGATCCTTACGATAATCTGCTGTGGCTGACCTCAAGCAATCTGACGGCCCGAAGCAGTGCCGATCTGCGTAAATTGCTGCAGGAGCACTCCAGCCTGATATTCAAGTCCAAAAATAGCAACGCCGCTTTCGGAGCCCCTTTTACCTTAAACGGGTGGCACCGCTGGTCGACAGGGATTCAGAAGCATTCGGCAGCGCTCTATGTGTCGGTTCCATTGCGGAACACAGATACCTTCCGCTTCCTGCCGGCATCCCGCTTGATCGGACAAGGCCAGTTCTATGCTCAACCCAAATGACGCGAAAGTACAAGTAAGCGGGCTAACAAGTCCGTCATTCATGCGAACCAACCATAAGCCCTCATGCCTTCAGCATCCCAGACGGACAAAGGACGCGGCCCTGGTCAGGGCTCGCGTCCTTCATCGTTTCACCTGTTTTTTTCAGTGCGTACTTCCGTACTTCCAAGCGTAGGCTGCCAGCCAATACAATGCAATAACATGCCCCAAGTCTGGCATCTGGCTGCACAGGGTGCCGTGCGCACGCTGTACAATAGCTGACTTCGTTAAGGAACATACAGCAAACGAACAGCAGCAGCTTTACTTTTGCCTTTTTTTGCGCTTGGAGGATACGTCGTCTTTCCACAGCGACATGGAGAACGGAATCATGCCGAACCACCTTGTGGTCCAGGATTCCTTCACCTTCGCCCTGCGCCGAACTTCCTTAGGCGTATCTATATAGTTAACCACGCGTTCGGTAATATATTTGATCAATTCATCTCCGCTTGCCATACGAATCAACTCCTTATGGTTTATCCGCTTCCCAGTATCAGTGTGCTCCATTCCGACCGATTCTAGACTCCTGTTTAACGGCATGATTTTTCTGCCTAATGCACATTCTAATAAAGCCGAAATTTTACGTGAAAGAAGGAATCCATCATGATTAAGTCAGCAGGAGTATGTTTGCTTCTCTTGACGCTGGTACTCCCCGGTTCTGTCACGGAAGCAAGCCCAGTAAAGAAGCAGGCCCTGATGCTTCCAGCACATGCCGTTCATCCGAAAGTGATGCCGGCAGCCCAGCTTATGTCCGAAACGCCGGAATCAACCCATTCCTCAGGACGGGAAATCGACCAATCATATCTTAGACACCTCCACCCATTTGCACATGATGTCGTGCTGATCGATGTGGGCCATGGCGGAATCGACGGCGGAACGTCGCATGGAGACATTCTCGAAAAAGATATCAATCTGGCCATTTCACGCAGACTGTTCATGCTGCTACGCAAGGAAGGCTATCATGCCGTGCTGAATCGCGACGCCGATTACACGCTAAGCGACGATAACCGCTGGCATCGAAGCTCCTCCAGGCATCGCCGCGATCTGTCGCAGCGCAAGCAGCTCAGCAGCGAAATCCCGACCAAGCTGGTAGTCAGCGTTCACGTGAATTGGGGAAAAAATGCGTCCAAGCGCGGCGGCATCGTACTGCATCAATCCGAGGGCCGAAGCACCTTGCTAGCGGAAACCATTCAGGAACAGTTGAATTTGGTATATCGCAGCAACAATGGCATCATGGTAGGCAAGCCTTATTATCTGCTTAATCAAACCCAAGTACCTGCCGTCATCGTGGAAACCGGCTTCCTCAGCAATATCGAGGACCGGGAATTATTGACTAGCCGTAACGGCCAAATGATGATTGCCGAAGCCATTGCTGACGGGATTATCAGTTATTTAACAGCTCTTTAAATAGGAGCTGTTTTTTGTTGGGCGCCTGGCCTATAGAATCCTGATTCCAGGCCTTCGAACCCATTTTTACGTCATAAAAACTAACATCAATATGAAAAAAGCATCATTTTTTTCAAAATTTTTAGTCAATTTTCCCGAAAATTATGGTAGTATATCTAACATACATAAAGATGGATGAATCAAATGGGAATTGGGGGAGATCGTTATGTTTGACTGGCTTGGGTATCGCCAAGGACTTCCGCTTTGGATTTCATGGCGTCTGAATCGTAAATTGAAGGAAGACATCGAAGACATATTCGAAGGCATTGCCGAGACGCGCAAAGAGCTGCTGTTCTCCTGGAGCCATGAATATTGGGGACATCTGGATCGACTGAAGGAGCAACTGGACAAGGACAAGCCCCATGGTTCATCAGTCGGCGGCGAGCATTCTCATCTCTTCTCTACTAGTGCCCCATTGAGCCAGGAGCAGCTCTTCTCCGCTTTGTACTCGCGCGCTGCCGATTTCACGGAATTATTCTTGCTGAACCCTTCGGGTGAGGTCACGTACTCTACATACGCTTCGCACGTTGGAACCAGCTACAGCAAGAGCAGTCCATTGGGACAGGCAATCATTCATCTCGCCGGCTCGGATACCGGCAAATTGCTCTTCGGGCCGTATGCGGATTCCGTCACGTTCACTATCGGTCCCCGCTCCTCTGCTTTTCACGACAAAATGACGCTGCTGTTCATGAATGCCATTTACGTCGACGATACGTTCGCCGGCACCCTCTGCGGCCGGGTGCCAAACGACGTGATCGGGGATTTAATTCAGCGGGAATCCGGCCACGTCTATCCCGATTCCGGCGACAACTATATATTCATGGCCAAGCCCGAGATGAATCGCCATATTGCTCCGGGCACGGCCCTTTCCAGAAGCCGCTTTGAAGACCGGACCTTCACACACGGGGAGAACCTGAAGGACGGCGTAACGACCGACTGGGGGACCGTGTCGGTTCAGGAACATACGGAGCTGGAGCTGATGTTCACCGACCCGGCAACGGGTCAGCTTCATCCAGGCGTAGCCAACACCATCGCGAACGGAAGCAATCTGTTCGTGGACTTCCCCGGTTATTCCGATTACCGCCACATTCCGGTGATCGGAAAAGGTGTGACGTTCCGCCTGCCCCATTGTCCGGATGTTTGGGGGATGATGTGCGAAGGGGATCTCGAAGAGGTTTACCGTATTCGCGGCATTCGCTTCAGACATGCTAAGCTCCATGGCTTGTCTACCCTTATCTCGAGCCTCCTGACGGCTGTCATTGTTTTTATTACGGCTGTTTATTTATCTCCGGCATTCGCAGCCATGGCGGGAGGGTTAGCCTGCTTGGTCACCGGCCTTCTCACCTCTTCCCTGGTCGGCCATAAAGAAATTGGACGAATCGCGGATCGTCTACGCAGCCTCAACCGCTTCATCCGCTTGAATGCCGAGGGCAGCGGAGATCTGACGCAGCGGCTGGACCCCCGCCAATTCGATCAGGATGAAACGCGCGAATTAGCCAAATGGATCAACAATATGATCGATTCGCTGGAAAGCATCATGATGCAGGTGAAGTTGACGGCAGGCGATGTTTCTTCCAGCCAACAGGTAATGAACGACACCACCGCCGTCACCGTTACTTCCGCACAGCGTGTCAGCAGCAACATTAGCGAGATGATCCGCAGCATGCGCAGCCAGCTGCAGGATATCGATGCCGTGAAGGACAGCGCGGAACGGATGCGGGAGACGCTCCGCCAGCTGGAACGGCAAGCAAATGAGCAGATTGATGTGGCCAAGAATGAAGTCGTCCGGATCGGAGACAAGATGTCTCATATTTCTGCGAAAGTCGAGGAAACCAATCAGACCATCCGCACGTTCATGGGAACCGTTCAGGAAGTTACAGGCGTACTGCACGCGATCGAACAAATATCCTCCCAAACCCATTTGCTGGCCCTGAATGCTTCCATTGAAGCGGCACGGGTCGGAGAACACGGACAAGGTTTTGCCGTCGTTGCAACCGAAATCCGCAAGCTGTCCGAACTGACCAGACAGTCCACGGAAGAGGTCCACCGGATTATCGGCCATATCTATCAGGACGCCCAGCACGCCGTGCTCTCGATGAAGGAAGGGACCCGGGTCGTGGAAGAAGGAAACCTGCTGGTTTCCGCGGCTTCCGAGCTGCTTGCCGCCGCAGCCGAAGACGATCTGCGCAAGCACCAGGCCGTAGATGAAGTGGTTCAGCTGATGGAGAAAATCGCTTCGGTCAGCAAGGAGAACCGAAAGATTTCCAAGGATGTGGAGAGCAAAGTGCAGGAGCTGTCGCAGGAAATCGAAAGCGTAAGGTACACCTCAGGCAATGTCGAAGCCATAGCGAAATCGATGCAGCAGCTGGTAGGTCAATTCAAACTCACCGATGCCCGCATCCGATAATATAGCGCAACATATAAACAGCCTTCCAAGCATGAGACTCGGAATCACCGGGACTCTTGCGCTGAAGGCCGTTCGTTTTATATTCATACCCGGTCTCGGCTGATCTTAACGTTTGGACCTTCCACCGGTATCGTCACTCGATGCCGGACCTGTTTCTGTGCTCAAGGAAGATCTAATACGAGCGCAGCGGATCAGGCCGCCAGCTTGAGTGCTCCCTGACGAGATCGCTGATCCCGACGAACTCCACCTTTTTTTGCAGTTCCGGGATCGTGCCTTTCAGCGCCTCTGCCGTCCGGATTCCATATACGCCAACATGGCCGATTGCAATGCAGGAAGTTCTCTCTTCCGCATGCTGCGCCGCGGTCTGCAGCTGCTTGCTCACATGCTGAACGGTATGAACGTCATCCAGGAAGATATCGTTGGCGATGGACGGCATTCCCTTCTTCGCTGCCAGTTTGCCGACCACGCTGTAGTAATTCGTTTTGCTGTCGACGAAGAACAGCCCCCTCTCCCTACAAACGTCGAGCACGATGGACATGACCCGTTCATCCCCGGTAACCTTGGAGCCCATGTGATTATTAATCCCAACGGCATAAGGAACCGAATCGATTGCCTCCTCCATGCGTTTACGAATTTCCTCATCGGTGAGCGAACTTAAGATAGCACCCGGTCCAAGCCAGGAAGACCGGCCCTGCTTAGGCTCCATGGGCATATGAATAATGACGTCATGCCCTTGCTGGTGCGCGGCCTCGGCATCTTTCTTGCTCGTCGGCAAAAACGGCATCACGGCCACCGTGATTTTGACAGGCAGATTGAGCATTTCCTCGGTCCCTTTCTGATCATTGCCAAAATCATCGATAATGACGGCCAGCTTATTCGGCTTCTTTTCCTGGCCGGATCTGCTGTGATCGGATTCTTCGTGCATTTTTCGAGTATCATGGTTGAACGAATCAGGAGCATTGACCACCCCCGCCCCGTACCCGATCTGTGCTCCGTTCGAGATCCCCCATACCAAACACAGCAAGATAATCGATTGTCTATATCTTTTCCGCATTGTTACGCCCCTTTCCACTCATCATCATGATAGCCTTACCTAACCGTATTGTTTGAGAAAAGCTATTCAAATATGTAATTACAGGCATAAATGTTAATCAGGAATCCTCCGCTTCCGCAATCACCTGCAGCGCATTTCCGACGGATTGCAGAAGATTGCCGGCCACCGTAAGATCGTTGGCTCTCCTATTCGTTTCGTGCCGCGGAGGTCAGCGGTAATTTCGGGCTGTGCCGCATTGGCTATCGATTGCATCGAACAGTCCCATAGAATTCCAAAGCAAAAAAGCTCGTAAACTGCAAGAACAGTTTACGAGCTTTCTCATTAAGATGCGGTCGAGAGGACTCGAACCTCCACGGGGGTAAGCCCACACGGACCTGAACCGTGCGCGTCTGCCAATTCCGCCACGACCGCATGTATGTTGTCCACCTTCGAGCCAAGCTCTTATCAGCGGCGACAAGATATATAATATCACGCTAAATAAATCGAGTCAACACTTTTTTTGAACTTGATTAAAAACCTTGTTTTCGGTTAAAATAAGAACATAAGTTCTCATTCAATATCCATTTTCTATATAAAGGCGGTGATGTTGATGGCCATTCAGGCTGTTACAACGGAAGAACGGGCGTTGATCAAGAGTTACCTGCTGCTGATGTTCATTCATAAGGTGTTTGAACGGGATTGCCGGATCATTCAGGAGAGCGGGGTATTCAAAACCCCTCAATTGTACGTAGAGGTTGTAGGAAACGGCGCCAAACGTGCTGCAGTGCTTCTTCGCGAGGTGAAGCAGGAATTCACCAAGCGGGCGATCAAGGTATATGACATCGGGCAAAGCAAGGACGGGATTCAGGCACGATATGCTTGCCGGGGGTACATTGGGTCGATGAACATTCTATGGCCATCCTTCCGTGAGGAGATGATGGATCGCATGCGAGCGTATCTCGGACTGGTTCCGCCTGAGAGCGATTCCTCCGAGCAAGCCCATCCTCCTGCCGCTGCTTTCGCGCGCTAACATCGCCGTTCCTTAAACGAAAGAATAACCGCCTCCCCGGCTGTACAAGCGCTGTGGGGGGCGGTTATTTTCTATCACAGATCAATGAAGGTTATGCTGCACGCGGGTCAGTCCCTGCGAGAGAGCATGTCCCGCGCTGGCGGCAGACGCCACGGCTACGGCCTCCATGATCTGAGCATCCGAGGCTCCCTTGGCACGGGCTTCCTCCATATGGTAGAAGGTACACAGCTCATTGTTGGCAAACAATCCGATCCCAAGCGCGATCAGCTGCTTCGTTCTCGCATCCAGCTCGCCATCCTGAAAGCAAACGCCGGTGAACTGATGATACGCTTCTGCCATGTCCGGCATGCTCTGCTTCAAATTCTGAATTTCATTCTTGTATGCCGAGACCTTGTCATTGGACATTTCCATAACCAAAAGCACCTCTTCCCGAAAAAATAGTTCCGAGGTTAAGTTGTCCGACGAATTCGAGATCTATGCTTATTCTTCGACCGGGCTGACTCTTGGCTCTTTTTTGAGCTGGTAGCTGTAGCGCCGATCCAGTTTAACGACCCGCCGGTTTCTGCGGCGGATGATAACCTGCTCCGGGTCCCAGGCTACGACGAACCCTATAATATCATTGGTCTCCAGCCCATCCCGCACAACCCGGACCAGTTCGCCGGAGATCCGCAGCTCATCGAGTCTTTCATCGCTGATCATCGCCATGCCTCCTTCATCACTTACTGTGCAAAAAAAGACCTAAATGAAATCATTTAGGTCTTTTGAATGCGTTGCGATATCGACAAACATCCCGATTAAGAGATGTTCTATATACCCATTAACGCTGAGCCGGCTCGATGCTGTCATTCTTCTCGTACCAATAATCCAGCACGGTGGAAGACATGACGCGCTTCTCGATATATTCGACCTGCTGAGGCGTAAACTGTTCCTTCCATTCGAAGGAAACCTCCTCGCACAATCCGGCAATCGTCAGCAGTTCTGACCAGGCAACATAGCGTTTGTACCAGAAGAACTGAGGATGTTCAATCATATAGGGATATAGATCATCAAACTCCGTATGTTTACAATCCAAAGCACGTTCAAAATGTACCTTCGCTTCATTCAGCTTCTCAATCAAAAACGGCTCGGTTACAGGTTGTTTCCCCATGTTGCTGCCTCCTCTCTCTTGCCTACCTCTTTATTATAAGCGAAAATCACGGAGGCGAAAAGATTTAGTTGAGATTTTAGGCGGAAATCCCATTATCATTCACTTCAAATTACCATTTTTTCTCTTCGTTTAGACTAGGGTACAACCGTTCATGACCTAAGACCCGGCCCGTGACAATCGGTCCAAGACAAGCCTAAGGAGACCTTAAGTTTTAGCTGAACGAAATCTTCCCACCCTCAAGCGACGATATGGTGACAAGCGATTCCACGTGAACATGCTGTTCGCGCAGCGTTCTCGCCCCGGCTTGGAAACTCTTTTCGATCACAACGCCAAGCCCGATTAATTCCGCCCCGGCCCGATCAATGATTTTGATCAGCCCTCTCGCGGCGTCTCCGTTTGCAATAATGTCATCGATGAAGAGCACTTTATCGCCCTCGCCGATAAACTGGCGCGACACCATGATATCCGTGACAATGCCTTTGGTGAAAGACGGCACCCGCTCGCACAAGGCGTCTGGATCGGCGAGCAGCGTTTTTTTGCGCCGGGCGAATACCATGGGGACTCCCAATTCAAGCGCTGCGGCAAAGGCAACCGATATGCCGGAGGATTCCAGCGTAACGACCTTGGTCACGCCGCTCTCTTTAAATCTCGCCGCAAATTCCCGGCCCATGTCCATAATCAATGCCGGATCAACCTGATGCGTCAGCAGGGCATCCAGCTTCAGCACCTGATCCGACAACACGACGCCTTCTTTAACAATCCGCTCCTTTAACCAATCCATCCCAAAGACCTCCCATGATTCCTTTGTCGTAAAAGTAACATATTCCTCCCTGTACGGCAAGTACAAACGGATGCTCCGTCATTTAACTTGCTAGTTCCCGTCATAATTCCTGACATAGCTTTCCGCTTGCTTGGCGCTATGCGTCCAAATCCCCTCCAGTCGAAGGCCTTGGACAGGTAGAAGTCATGTCCCGGCTCAGCCAAGCATACCTTGTACTATGCAGACGATTAACTTTCAAGGGGGACGCGAGGCTTGCGTAATTTTATACGTGTTTTACAGATCGCCTTTACATATATCGGAACCGTCGTTGGCGCTGGCTTTGCTACCGGCCGAGAAATCCTTCAATTCTTTACCCAGTACGGCCACTGGGCTACACTGACCATTGTGCTTACGACGGGATTATTCATCTGGCTCGGCACGAAAATCATGACGATATCGAGGCGGATCGGAGCCAAATCCTTTGAGGATTTGAACAAATTCCTGTTTGGCGAGAAAGCCGGCGTCTGGATCAGCCTCTTCATGTTTGTCATTCTGCTCGGGGTGAACAGCATCATGCTTGCCGGTGCCGGTTCCGTGTTTGTGGAGCATCTGAATTTGAGTTATCAAACCGGATTGTTTGTCACGATGATCGGGACTTATTTTATTCTCAGAAAAGGCATCCAGTCCATCATGACGATGAACAGTCTCGTCGTACCCATGATGCTGACCTTATCGGTGGCGGTGATCTCTCAAACGCTTCAGTCCCCGGGCGCTACCCGTTTTTTAACCTTGACCACCGACCACAGCCTGCCTTCGGTTTGGCTTGCGCCGCTGCTCTACACCGCCTTTAACCTGGTGATGGCGATGCCGGTGCTGGTCCCGCTCGGCAGCCAGACCGAAAGCGTGCGAACCGTAACCTGGGGAGGCATCATTGGAGGGACGGGCGTAGGGTTTATGCTGATGGCGGCGCATTTTGCGATGTCCGCCCATATGCCCGGCATTAGCCAATACGAGATTCCGATGGGCAGCATCGCCAACCAGCTGGGCTGGTTTGTACAGATCATCTATCTCATCCTCATCTTCCTAGAAATTTTCAGCACCTTCGTTGCCAATATTTACGGCATCACCCTGCAGGTTCAGCAGCGAACCTCGCTCTCCCCGAGAGTGATCACCCTTGGCATCATGGTGTTCTGTTATTTCTTCAGCCAGTTCGGCTTCAGCTCCCTGCTTTCTCTGCTCTATCCGATGTTCGGGGGATTGTGCCTGCTCTGGGTGCTCCGGCTGACTTTATTCGGAACACCTGAAATCAGGGGTAAATAAAAGGGCTCTCCCAAAGGTGCGTAACGCCTGCCTTTGGGGAGCCCAATCTTATGGCTGCATCGGGATGAGCCGTGCATCCGGCATGAGTTCCATCGTCTGCTCGGCGACATGTCGATGACACGTCATCATGACAACCTGCCGGTTACGGGACAGCTCCAGGATAGCCCCGAGCGCATGCCGCAGCCGATCACCGTCAAAATTAACGAACAGATCATCAAGCAGCAGCGGCAGGCCCGCCGCATGCGGCATCGATTGGATCAACCCGAGCCGCATGGCCAAATATAGCTGCTCCGCCGTTCCCCGGCTCAATCGGCTGCTCTCCACCAGCTCACCCGTCGGGCGCTCAGCCAGCAGGCTCTGGTCTCCCAAGCGCATCACAACCCGGCTATACGCACCGCCGGTCAGCATCGAGAAGAACCGGGAAGCCAGCTGCAGCACCTGCGGCTGCTTCTCTTCCTCGTACAAACGCCTCGTGCGTTTGATAAACTCGGAGGCCATCGAACGCACCGCATATTGGGACACGATTTCCCGCAGGGCGGATCGGTGCTCCTCCAGCTGCTGCAGGGCGGAATCCTGATTGCCCGCCGATTCCAGCGACTCCCTCTCCTGAAGCAGCCGCCCGCGCCGTTCCTGCAGCTCGTCCCTTAGGCTGTGCGCGGCCGATGCGGCCTCCTCCTTCTCGACGCACTGAGCTTCGAGCTCGGCAGCGTCGGTGAGCTCAAGCAGCTGCACCAGCCGCCTGCGGCCCGTTTCGTCCCATCCGCTGAACATGGTAATTTCATGATGGCGGATCGTGCGGACAAGCTCCTCCCTGCGCTTGGCTGCTGCTCCCATGCGAAGAAAGGTTTCCTCGTCCGCCGATCGGGACGTGGCGAGTAATGCCGCTTTGCGCTGCTGCAGCCCTTCCCGCTCCTCTTCCATCGCAGCCGCCTCTTTGCGCAGCTCCTGGATGCGCTCGGATAGGACTTTACGCTGCCTTGAATCCTCTTGGTACGCCTTCCAACGGGAATGGATGCCGCTAAGCTCAGCAACGCCCGGATTTCGGTTGCCGTCAGGGTCGGCTTCGGGATCCGCCGCAATGATCTCATGGCATTGGACGATATAATCCTCGGCCTCTCTTAACAGGACATCCATCTTCAGACCAATCGATTTTTGCTGGCGGATCAGCTCCTGTCCCTGCTCAACCTTCACGAATACATCCAGCATCACGTCAGGCGACAGACTCTGCGGGAGTGACCGGGACATCAGCCAGGACTCCCACTGCCGTTCCAGCTCCAAATACCGCTTCTCTTCCTGCTCGATGGCGCTATGGATCGTTTTTAATTCAGCCGCCTGCAGGGCAGACTTCTCCTCAGCCGCCGCACAATCAGACGTCAATCGATCGAGCCGTTGCCGCCAGGCTTGCCAGCCCTCCATCACGGACCGAAGCTCGCGCATTCTCGCCTCCACCATGAGGGGGTCACGAGTCAAAACAGCGTTTCGATCCCTTCGGCTGCCCGGAATCGTGCTCCCTGTTGCCGCGGCATAGGGAGCTGAGACCAGACTGGAGTATAGATGGTCCACATGTTCCGTTCCCTGACCGTCCAGCATGGAAGTGCCTTCCGAAGCTTCTTCCTGAATCTCGCGCCCGCGTTGAGCGCTCCAGTATATATATCCCATACCAAGCAGCATCACAATGCCCGAGACCACGGCGGCTTCCGCGGCTCCCGTCCATAACAACACGGCTGCAAGCAGCAGCGTCATGACCGCCATGCCCGATAGCAGCCCCGCATACATCCGGGGGAGTCGCCCTCTCCCCGGCCGGCGTGTCGAAACAGGCCCGGGCTCGGCACCGGACAGTCTGCGCTCGCGCCAACGCTCGATTTCCAGCTGCAGCTGATTCCACAGCGCAGCCGTCTCCTGCGGCGCAGCAGGCTTAATCATCGCAAAGGCCTCCTGGCCCCGCTCCGACTCCTCGCGCAGCTGCCGCCTTGCTTCCCGCAGCGTCGATTCGGCTGCAGCCGCCGAGCGCTGGGCCCCGCGCTGTTCAATGAACAGCGCCTCCATCCGGCGATCGTACCCGGCAAAGGCAGCACCGATCCGCCGTACCTCCTCACGGTCTGAGGCGGACACCGGCAACGACAGCAGCTCTTGCCGGGTCCATGCCGGGTCGATATCCCGGAGCAGCTGCTCCAGCCGGTTTTCCTGAGCTTTATATTCGGCCGTAAGCTCGGCAAGCTCGCGGTTCCCGGCTTCATGTAGACTTCGTTTTGCCCACAGCTCCTCAATCCGCTCGCCGTATTGTTCCAAGAAATCGTTCACGGGTAGAGCCCCCAGTTTATCCTCCGCATCCTCGATCGCCTGCTCTACGCGGATGGACTGGGCATGAAGGACCCGCTCTTCCTCCAGTATCTTCTCATAACGGGGCATTCCATCCGGGGGGAAATGGCTGCTGTCCATCAGATCCTTCAATTCAACCCCGGCCTCTTGCCATTCCAGCCAAGCCGGACGGATGTCCAGCGCTTTGCGAAGCAGCGATAAATCCTCGCCGGTCCTGGCACGTTCCTGCTCCAGCAAGTTTAAACGGCGCTCTATTTCCAGAATGGAGCTTACGACCTCGTTATAACGGGATACGTAAGCCCGGCTGTCTGCAACCCGGGTTCTTAAATCCTCGATGGAATGCAGCAGCTTGGCTGTCTGCTGTACCTTCCCGCGAGGCTTATACAGCTTGTCCATTTCTTGGGACAGCTTGCGTTCGGCCTCCAGGATGTTGGCTCCGCCGCCGATCCCGGCATGGAACAGGTAGCCGCTCATCTCGGCGGAGTGCAGACCGCGGATTTCCTGCAGTTCGCTTAACGAGATGGCAAACAGCTGGCGAAACATGTCCCTGGACACGCCGCCCAAAGCGTATTGTTCCAGCTCCTGCTGCCCGAGCTCGATCACGACCCCATTATCCGCTTGTTTATGAATATGTACACGTTCGCCCTTGCCGGAGGCGGCATTCCCTTCCCTGGACCGGTTATAGCGCCGGACCACCCAAGGTATCCCCTCCTTATCAAGAAAACGCAGCTCGCCTCCGTGAACGCCTTCCCCGGAGGGCTCTCCGCGTTCCGCCGGCGAGCCCTTGCCCGGAAACCCGTAGAGCATGGCGCTGATAAAATGCAGGACCGTGCTCTTCCCCGCTTCATTCGGCCCATACAGCACGGTTACGGGGGCATCGATGGAAATGCTCATGTCCCGGACGGCTCCGAATCCTTGTATGTTCATCCGTTCCAGCCTCATCTTCCGGCACCTTCCTCCCGCGAACGGTCGCGCAGCAATAACCCTAAAGTCAGCTCCTCCGCCCTGCGAACCCAGTCCAGCATTTCCTCCGGGCTCGTCTCGTCAAGCAACGAGCGGATCTCCGCATGTTCCATAAGAGGCTCCAAACCCTTGGCAACAACCCCGTCCGGATCATGAATTCGTTCCTGCTCCTTCCGGACAAGGCGAAGCAAGTCCCCCGTAAAGCTGTCTTCCGCCAACAGCCTCTCCGTATCGATCGCATCACCGGATTGAAGCGAGAAGCTCTCGATCCAGACGCAGCCCCGATAGCCGCATGTCTTGCCCTTTGCGGCCTCTCTTCTCCGCAGATCGGTCAGCAGCTCGTCCAGCACGTATCCGCCCTCTAGCTGACGGTGAACCGGACTTCGTCCCGTAACCCGAACGCGGATCATGCTTAGCCGATCCGCGTTGGCTCTGGCTGTATCGGTGAGGATGGACTCCAGGGAGCGTCGCCAGTCGTCGACGTCCCGGCAAGCATCGATAGGCGCTTCAACGACGTTCCATCGCATCGAATCGAGCTCATGGAAGCTGAGCTTCGTGTTGAAGCTGCCGTCCACATCGACGACGTAACACCCCTTCGGGCCCGTCTCCCGGACATGGCGTCCCTGGATATTGCCCGGGTACACGATATAAGGAGATTCCTGCAGGGTGCGGCGGGAGTGGATATGCCCGAGCGCCCAGTAGTGGAATCCGGCCTGAACCAGCTCCCTTTTCGTACAGGGAGCATAGGTTTCGTGCTGGGGATCTCCGTCCACGTTCGCATGGAGAAGCCCGATATGATAGAGCCCCGGTGATGGAGCGGGATAACGGATCGCAATATTATCCGTGACCTTCGAGGTCGGATACGACATGCCGGCGATGACCGCCACTTCTTGTTGGTCCGAACGGCGAACAGCCGTTACGGCTGCAGGCTCCGCTCCAAACACACGGACATGGGAGGGAAGCGTCATGGACAGCTTCGTGCTGTCGAGCGGATCATGATTGCCGTGGATCACATAAACCGCGATCCCTTCCCGCCCCAAGCGGTTGAGGGAATCCAGGAAGCGAAGCTGGGCCCGCAGCGAAATGTTGGAGCTGTCGTAGACGTCTCCGCTGATGACGATAAAATCAACCTGCTCCCCGATGGCGAGCTCCACAAGCCGCTCCAGCGCACGGAAGGTTGATTCCTGAACGAAAGACCGCAGATCGTCATCGAGTCCGCTGATTCCGATAAACGGACTGTCCAGATGCAAATCCGCAGCGTGAATAAATCGAAAAGAAGCCATAACCGATCCCTAACTCTCTATCTGGGGTTGAAATTTCAAATACATTTTTTTCAGTTCGTTCACGGATCTGGACAAGGAGTATTGGTTCTTTGCCTTATCCGAAGCGGTCCGGGCCAGCTCGTAACGATAGAGCGGATCACTGATGACCTTCTCGAGCGCCACGCTGAGCGCCATCGGATCTTCAGGCGGTACAAGCAAACCGTTGACCCCGTCCTCAATCTGCTCGGCGATGCCGCCGACGTCGGTCCCTACCAAGGCGAGACAGCTGAGCGCCGCTTCCGCGAACACCGATCCGAACGCCTCTGCTCTCGAAGGCAGGACAAAGATGTCAAAGAACGGCATGAACTCCTCCGGATGCAGCGTATAGCCGTAAAAAATCGTCTCCTGGTAGATGCCCAGCGTTTTGGCCATCTCCTCGAGCTCCTGGCGGGAAGGTCCGTCGCCGATAATATGAAGGACGTAATCATATCCCTTCCGTTTTAGTTCCGCGCAGGCCTGGAGCAGAATATCCAATCCTTTTGCAGGCACCAAACGGCATACCGTAATCAGCTGAGGCACCGCATTTTCATGGGGAACGGGCTTGAATCTCTTATCATCGAATCCGTTATGGATGACGCCGATCGATTCGGGCGTGTTCACGTAGGGAGACATATACGCCTTGAAGGAGTTCGACACGGTCAGCAGCCGGTCGCTGATATGCTCCAGCTCCTTGTACAAAGACACCAGGAACCGGTGTTCCAGCCCTCCCTCCTTGATTCTTCCGTTGAGGATCAGCTCGCGCTCGTAACTGGAGTGCACGGTTTGGATGAGCGGCACCTCGGGAAATACGGCTTTCATCGACATGCCTGCGATCGGATGATGACTATGGATAAGATCATAAGGCTTTTGAATGCGCAGACGGGTCCACCACAGATAATCCCGGTAGGTTTGAAGGTATTTGGCCACGATCGGGCTCCCTTCGAACTCTCTCCAATCAAACGTGTGGAATATCGGATCCTCCTGGCCTTTATTGCGGATCCGCTTAGGCAGCCAGAACATTTCCATCTCCCAACGGGAGGAATGAAAGCGCTCCTGCAAATATGGAATCATGGACGAGACGCCGCCCGGCTGTTCAGGAGGGAAGAATAATGCCTGAAGAAGTTTCATGGGGATCCCCCTTTCTCTAAATCTCTTTTCAGATTCTTTTTCGATATGATATATTAGAACATATGTTTCATGCAAAGGAAACCTATCCCTATTCAGGAGTGAATCGATTTGTCCTATGAATTGAACTACTGGTCCACTTCTCCACTACCCACCATATTTGCCGTGTGCGGAGCTTATATCGCTCTCATGATGCTGATCATGTGTCTCTTTATGTACAGCAAGCAACGCAAGAATGCTTACATATATATGGCGGCAGCTTTCTTCTTCATTATGACATACGAGGGCCTGAACATCCATTCGGCATGGACGGGAAAACCTGTTTTCTCACCAGAGTCGGACGTTCTGCGTTTCATCCAGCTTTTTTCGTTCGTTCTGCTGAACATCTCGGTTGTCATGCTGTACCGCAAAATCAAAACCATGCATTATTGGCTTCCCTTGTTGTCGGCCGCACTGCTTATGCTTCCATTCATGCTTCCCTCATTCCTTCCATACACCCTTGACCCGATATGGCAAAGCATATATTTTGACGTGCTGCAGCTCGCTGCGCTCTACCTGGCCTACACGCAAGTAACCCCGCGGATCGGACAGCCGATCAAATACGCGCTCGGGCTTGCCGTTTACGTCATCTGGACGATTCTGCAAGCGGTACATACCTATTCCGGCAGCCTGTCGCCTGCGCTTCAGGGACTGGCGCTCGCGCTGCCTGTGCTCTTTTACAGCATCGTGTTCTTCATTCTGTTCAGGCGCATCGTGGAGCTGATGCAGTCCATTTACCGGTCCGCCATTACGGACGGATTAACCGGGCTTTACAACCGCAGGCACTTTATGAAGCATTTGGACCATTACGCGGCGCAGGAGCTGAAGATATCCGCCATCTTCTGCGACATCGACAATTTCAAGAAGCTGAATGATACCCAGGGACACGCCAGAGCCGATGAAGTGCTGAAGCAGGTCGCCGCCATCATGGAGGAAGAGCTTGAAGGCATCGGGATTACGGGCCGGTATGGCGGCGAGGAATTGGTCGCCTTGGTCGTTGACCGCAAAGCCAAACCCGCGCAGGTCGCCGAGAAGATCCGAGCCCGAGTGGCGAGCGAGAGCATCGTAACCATCAGTATCGGATACAGCGTGCTGCGCAAAGGCGTTCGCGGCGATGAGCTGATGAAACAGGCGGACAAAGCCATGTATCATTCCAAGACGACCGGCAAAAACAAGGTGTCCGATTACCGGTCCCTCAAAACCGCATCCACCGAACCAACGGAATCCGCCGGATAACACTGGCGCAGACTGCCCACGATATGAAGGGGGCGGTCTTTTTTTTGCCTGACATTTCTTTACTCCCCCTGCGGCAACGTGATAAACTAATGACCGATTCCTTAGAGGCAGAGAAGAAATGGGCTCTGAACAGGGATTAACTGCCTTAACGCAGCAACATGAACCTTATTCTAAAGAAGGAGCTATTAACGAATGGGAAAGGAACTATTGCCTGTCGGTTTCGTCACCAGCGTGAACGAAATCCTTGGGGATGCCTCATGTGACTTTTGGGACAGCTACGATTCGCCCCGCACCCATGGGCTGCGTCTTAACCGGCTGAAAGCGGTTCATGCCGCAGACAGCGTCAAGAAACTCATCCGGGACTTCCAACTGACGCCGGTGTCCTGGTGTGATACCGGATACTATTATGATGAAAGCGTTCGTCCAGGAAAGCACCCTTATCATGCCGCCGGACTATATTATATTCAGGAGCCCTCGGCAATGTCCGCGGTGGAACTGCTGAATCCTCAGCCCGGGGAGACCATCCTGGATCTTGCGGCCGCTCCCGGCGGCAAGACAAGCCATATCGCCTCGAAAATGATGGGCCGGGGACTGCTCGTCTCCAACGAGATCCACCCCGAACGGGCGCGCATTCTGGCCGAGAACGTGGAACGTATGGGAATAACGAATACCGTCGTTACGAGTGCGGCACCGGATCAGCTATCCAGCCGTTTCGTTGCCTGCTTTGACCGGATCATGCTAGATGCGCCATGCTCCGGTGAAGGCATGTTTCGAAAGGATGCCGCTGCAATTGCAGAATGGTCGCCTGAACACGTGGATCTGTGCGTTGCGCGGCAGTGGGACATTGTCCAGGAGGCTTACCGGATGCTCAAGCCAGGCGGAACGTTGGCGTATTCCACCTGTACGTTCAACACGGCGGAAAATGAGGAGATGATCGAGCGCATTCTCTCGCAGTATCCCGATTTGGAACTGCAGCAAATGAAGCGCTTATGGCCACATTTGGAGCGGGGCGAGGGGCATTTTGTTGCCATCTTGGTCAAAACGCCGGCTGCCGAGGCTTACAGCGACGATCAAGAGACCTTTACCAACAGCGGTAAGGCTCAGGCCAAATCAAACCGGGGCGGCAAACAGGCTCCTGCGCTTTCCGCCCTGGCCGACTTTCAAGACTGGGCGAAGCAGGACCTCCCCGGCTTTGAGCTTGGCGGCGGCACGCCGATATTGTTCGGCGAAGAATTATATTGGCTGCCGGTCAGCGAGAGCGTCCCTTGGCACGATAAGCAGCTGAAGGGGCTGAAGATGCCGCGCGCCGGCCTTCATCTGGCCCACCTGAAGAAGAATCGGATCGAGCCGGCTCACGCCCTCGCCATGTCCTTGAATCCAGGCCAAGCCGCCAGAAGCTGGGACCTGCCTTCAGATTCTGCCGAAACGGCTGCTTATTTGCGGGGAGAGGTGATCTCCATTCCTTCCGAATATCGGGGCTGGACTTTGGTGACTACGGACGGACTCCCCCTCGGCTGGGGCAAAGCCAGCGGCGGCCAGCTCAAGAATCACCTGCCCAAGGGGCTGCGCAATCCCAAGTAGCCCCTTTCTAATTCCCCAAAAAGTGGCGAACAGAGAAAGACTGTCGTTACAGCGGATACGATTTTAAATAACATTCAGCCTACGATAAGGCCAATGGATCAAATTAGCAGACATTGCGTGCTTGCTGATTCATTTCGTAAAAAGGGACTGTACTCTTCTGCACCAGCATGCAGGAGTACAGCCCCTTTTTCACTTGAAATGCTTTTACGGCTTTCCGGCCATCGCCGAAAACTAAGCGTATTTCCACTAAATCCAAGGGGATCTCGTCTATGGCATCCGGATGTTTAGCACGGTTATTTCTCGGCTGGAGCCGCCTGTTCCTTGGCCGGTATTGTAGCGGGTTTGCGAATCGTGGACGCCGCATCGGCAACCCGTATCCATAACGCCGCGCCTGCACCGATGAGCAGGAAGCCAGCGGCCCCAAGCAATGCTGCTCGATATGCCGTCAGATTCGGCCCCAACTCCCCCGCCGCGTTTACGGTCTCCGTTCCAACGGCAGCCAAGATGCCTGATAGAACAGCCAGCCCGATGGCGGGACCAAGCCTGTTCTGCACCGTAAACCAGGTGGAAGCGCGCCCCATCGAAGCAGGCGGGATGGTGGCGAAGGCAGCGATCTGAACGGATCCCACGGTTTGACCAAGGAAAATGCCGACGCCAAATAGCAGGGCCCGTATAAACCACGGATTCGTCCCGGCGTCCACTATGCTGAGCATAATAAAAATCAGCGCGGTAACCGCAAATCCCATGATGATCACTCGCCTAGGGCCCATCCTTGGATACGTCCAGGGTACGAGCTGCGAGGCAACCATCAGCCCGATGGCTTCGGGAAACGTCGTCAGCCCCGTATCCAAGGCGGAGACGTGCAGGGCGTTCTGATACATCAAGGGAAATACGTAGAGCATGCCCAGCAGACCTGCAGATGCACACATTGCGATGATACCCGACGTTCGGAACAAGCGATTGCCCAGCAGCCGCAAATCCAGCAGCGGTTTCGCAGCCCTTAGCTCCACCTTCACCAGAGCAGACAACAGCAGGATGCCAGCTAGGCCGGCGTCCCATACCCGCGGGGCGTCCCACCCGTGCAGCGGCCCCTGGCTCAAGGCGAACATCAGCAGGGCAAGCCCCGGCGCGGACAGCAGCAGGCCCGGCACGTCCAGCTTGCCGGCATCCGGCTCCCGATGCTCCTTCAGCCAGAATAATCCGAAAACGAGAGCGGGAATGCCGATCGGCAAGCTCACGAAGAAGATCCACCGCCACGTCAAATATTCAAGAAGCAGCCCGCTCACAACCGGGCCGATTGCAGGCGCAATCGCGATAGGCAGGATGAGCGCCCGGGAGATTTTCGCGCGCTCCTGCGGCGGGAACATGCGGAACAGCATCGCCATGCCGACCGGGGTCAGCAAGCCGCCGCCGATGCCTTGGATCACGCGAAAAAGCGTCAACGCAGCCAAGCTGTCTGCAGAGCTGCACAATACGGATGCTCCAGTAAAAAGGCCCAGTGCCAGGAGAAACGTACGCTTCGTTCCCCATGTATCGCCAAGCCAGCCCGCCATCGGCAGAACGATGGCCAAGCTGACCAAATAACCGACATTCAGCACGCCTGAAGCCGCAGGGGGCACTTCAAGCTCCCTGCTGATCGTCTGAAGCGCCACGTTCAGCACGGTGGCGTCCATGGCAACCACAAACATCGCGGCCACATAGACGATGCATACTACTTTTTTTGGATTCAGCCCATGGCTCATGGTCCGGGTTCCGGAATTGCTCCCGCATCGGCATACAAGCTCCGCGGCCGTAAATCGACCCAGTTCTCGTTGATATAGGCGACGCATTCCTCCCGCGAGCTAAGTCCGAGAACCTGGTTCCAGCCGGCCGGAATAGCCGCGAACGCCGGCCAGAGCGAATATTGGCCCTCATGGTTCATCAGTACAAGAAACTTGCCGCCGGCTTGCTCAAAAGGATTGGTCATAGATCAGTTCCCTCCTGTCCCTCGTTGTCTCTGTTTTAGATGCCATTTCTTCAAGCTTGTTTAGAATCGTCTTGCCGATCTCATCCAGAGGTCCCGGCTGGCATAAATCCTTATGACGGCATTCGATATCGTGCCGCTCGATTTTGCCGCCTACGTAAGGCTCCCACATCTCCGGGTCGATGGGGTCAAACCAATCCGGGATGATCGTGGAGTGAAAGAATAACATATCTCCCTCAAACCGCTTCGGAACGTAAGCCTTTAGCAGTTGAACCGAATTTTCATAGGTCGTCTTCAGATTCATGATCGTTTCTTCCTCAAGGGACGAGAGCGCGCTGCTCTCGTTACGCAGCAGTTCAAGGGCAGCCGTTATGGTTAACGGCGCGTCTCCAAGCCCCGCTTCAATGCTCTCCCTGTCGAAGCCTCCAAGCGCCAGCAGCGCGGTCAAAGCCTCGTCTTCGTCGGGTTTTTCCTTGATCGGCAAATAATGGCTCGGATAAGCATCCAATATGGCGAGCAATTCAATGTCCTCACCCGCTTCCTGCAGCTGTACCGCAATCGACTGAGCGACATTGCCGCCCAAGGACCAGCCGAGCAGCCGATATGGACCCGCTGGCTGTAGGGAGCGGATATGGCCGATGTAGTCTGCCGTCATCTCTTCCAGTGATCCCGGCAGCTCCTCCGCATGGGCAATGCCCCTTGCCTGCAAGCCGTAAATCGGATAATTCATGCCGAGATGCTTCATCAAACCGGCGTAGCACCAGCTTAATCCTCCTGCCGGATGCACGCAGAACAGCGGGGTTTGATCTCCATGCGACCGAAGCGGAAGCACGACCTGCAGCGCGCTGTTCCCGCCGCCCATCTCAAGCTTGTCGACTAGCCCCGCTACCGTCGGTGCTTCGAACAATGCTGCAATGCTCAATTCTTTGCCGAGCGCTTCGCGAACCCGGCTGATGAGCCGGACCGCCAATAAAGAGTGACCGCCGAGCTCGAAAAAGCTGTCATCGATGCCGACCCGCTTGGCGCCGAGGATTTCGGCAAACAGCTCGCATAACACTTCCTCCTGCGGAGTTCGCGGATTGCGCCCATCCGCATCCGGCGACATCTCGGGGGCGGGCAGCGCTTTGCGATCCAGCTTTCCGTTAGGCGTAAGCGGCAGCTTGTCCATCATGACGAAGGCCCACGGAACCATGTAATCAGGAAGCAGCGAAGCGGCATAGCGGCGCAGCTCCGTACCCGAAGGCGATTCACCTGTATTGCCGACGACATAAGCCGCAAGCCGCTGGTCTCCGGGCTGATCCTCACGCACGATGACAGCCGCCTGCGAGAGTGCCTCATGACGCACGAGGACCGATTCGATTTCGCCAAGCTCGATCCGGAAGCCGCGTATCTTCACCTGATGGTCGGACCGTCCCAAATAATCCAGCGTGCCGTCGGCAAAACGTCTCGCCAAATCGCCGGTTCGGTACATTCTTGTCCCCGGCGGGCCGTATGGGTCCGCCACGAACCGGTCGGCGGTAAGGTCGGGACGTCCCCAGTACCCGCGCGCCAATCCTGCGCCGGCGACATACATTTCCCCGATGACGCCATACGGAACGGGTTGAAGCCTGTCATCGAGCACGTACACCCGCAGATCCGGGATCGCTTCGCCGATCAGGCTGCCGGCTCCCGGGAGCGCCAGGTTTCGGTTCAGCTCCATGTAGCTGACATGCACGGTCGTTTCCGTTATGCCGTACATGTTGATCAGACGCGGGGCATCGTCGGCATGGCGCCGATACCAATCCGTAAGCCGGCCAAGCTCCAAGGCTTCGCCTCCGAACACAACGTACCTTAGCGACAACTGCCGACCCGTCTCCGGCTGCTCCCGATCCGCCTGAATCAAAGGATAGAACGCCGACGGCGTCTGATTCAGCACGGTCACGCCTTCCCGGACCAGCAAGCCTATCATCTCTTCAGGCGAACGGCTGACCGTATGCGGAACCACGACCAGCCGGCCGCCGTACAAGAGCGGCCCCCATATTTCCCACACCGAGAAATCGAAGGCATACGAATGGAACAAGGTCCATACATCGGTTTCATTAAACTGGAACCAATGCCGGGTGGAATCGAATAGCCGGACGACATTCCGATGCGGCACCAGCACGCCCTTCGGTTTGCCTGTGGAACCGGAGGTATAAATGATATAAGCGGCATTCTGCGGCATAAGCCGTCCAAGACGCTCACGGTCGCTTGGATTCTCCTTGGAATAACCCTGCCATTGCATAGCCTCTTCAGGTCCATCGATGACAACGCGCAGCCATTGTCCGAAACTCGGCAGCTGATCCATCACGTGAACGCTCGTCATGATGCATACCGGACAAGCATTCTCCAACATGTAAGCCAATCGATCCTCCGGATACTCCGGATCCAGAGGCAGGTAAGCGGCCCCCGCTTTAAGCACGGCCAGAATGCAGACGACCATATCCACCGAACGCGGCAGCGCGAGAGCTACGATCTGCTCCGTACCGACGCCGGAGGCAATCAAGAAATGGGCAAGCCGGTTGGCTCGCTCGTTCAGCTCCTCATAACTCATAGACTGGCCGTCATGGACAATCGCGACCGATTGAGGCGAGCGGCTGACCTGCGCTTCAAACCGCTCGGACAAAGTTGCTTGCTCGGTGACTGGCAGCGGCGCACTCCATTGTCGACGAATCTCCTCCTGTTCATCAACGGTTAGAATATCCAGTTTACTGATGGTTTTACTTGGTTCAACGACAGCACTTTCCAATACGCGCACGTATCTTTCCGCCATCGCTTCCGCCGTCCCGCGCTCAAACAAATCCGAGCTGAATTCAATGAAGCCGTCCACTCCGTCCGGCTCGCCGGTTTGATCCCGCCGCTCGGTCAGTTCGAAGGTTAAGTCGAACTTCGAAGTGCCCACGTTTTGCAGCTGCAGCTTCGAGCTGATTCCCGGAAGCTCAAGCGAAGTTTCCGGCGTGTTCTGCAGCACCAGCATCACTTGGAAGAGTGGATGTCTCGCCCGGGAACGCGGAGGATTCAGCGTCTCGACAAGCCGCTCGAACGGCACGTCCTGATGCTCGAAGGCTGCCAAGCTCTTTTCCCGCACCCGTCGCAGCAGCTCATCGAACGTCGGGTCGTTCGACGTGTCCACGCGAAACACAAGGGTATTGATGAAGAAACCGATTAAATGATCCAGATTGTCGTCATTCCGACCCGATACGGGGCTACCGATCGGAATGTCCGTACCTGCACCCAGCTTCGTAAACAGCGCAGCCATCGCGGACTGAAATACCATGAATAAAGTCGCCCTGTTGCTCTGCGCGAGCCCATTCAACTGCTGATGCAGCTCACGGGATATCGAAAACGGCACGCTGCCGCCCTGATAGCTGGCCACGGCGGGCCGTGGAAAGTCGGTAGGCAGCTCCAATTGCTCCGGCAAGCCCGAAAGCGCTTCGGTCCAATATTCCAGCTGGCGGTCAATCAGGCTGTTCTCGTCGCCCGAGCGGCCAAACAGCTTCTGCTGCCACATGGCATAATCGGCATATTGTACCGGTAACGGAATCCATGTCGGCTCGCTCCCCAGGCACCTTGCCGCGTAGGCATCCGCTAGATCCCGCGTCAACGGGGTAAGCGACCAGCCGTCTCCGGCGATATGATGCAGCAGCAACAGCAGGACAAACTCTCGATCGCCCAGCTTAAACAGCTCTGCCCGAAGGGAAGTTTCTGCTGCAAGCTCGAAACGGTACCTGACGGCATCGGCCAATCGATCCGCAATCTCCGCTTCGCGGATCTCGGTTACTATTAGCTCCGGCCGGGCCCTCTCGGCATCCAAAATGCGCTGATACGAAGCCCCGTCGTGTTCAGGATACACCGTGCGCAGCGACTCATGCCGAGCCACTACATCCCTCAGTGCCATACGCAGCGATGCCAGATCGAGGTCACCCGACAAGCGGGCCACAAGAGGAATATTATAGGTTGGGCTCGGACCCTCCAACCGATATAAAAACCATAACCGCTGCTGCGCAAACGACAACGGCAAGCGCTCGCATCTTGCCGCGGGACGCACGGCCTGTCTGGCTGCTTGCGCATGATCGAGCCGCTTGACGAGACTCGCGGCCGTTGACGCTTCGAACAGGCTGCCAATGCTTAGCTCTGCGCCGAATGCTTCCCGGATACGGACCATGACCCGGCCGGCTAACAGAGAATGACCGCCAAGCTCGAAGAAATCATCGTCGATGGTAACCCTTGGCAAGCCCAGCACCTCGCCAAAAATCGTGCAAAGCATCTCCTCTTGCGGCGTTCGCGGCATACGCCCGGCCGCCAGCCGGACATCAGGCACGGGAAGCGCTTTGCGATCCACCTTCTTGTTCGGCGTGAGCGGCAGCGCTTCAAGGGCTGCGATGACAGACGGCACCATATACTCCGCCAGTTTCTCTGCGGCATAACTCCGTAAATCTGCCGAATCGATGGGATGTGGCCAGTCTGACGACGGAACGATATAAGCCACAAGCCGGCGATCTCCGACCCGATCCTCGCGAACCATGACAAAGGCCTGCTCCACTGCTGGATGAGCCGCAAGCACGGACTCAATCTCGCCGGTCTCGATCCGGAAGCCGCGCAGCTTGATCTGATGGTCGGCGCGTCCCAAATAATCGATCCAGCCGTTCTCCTGCCAGCGGGCAAGGTCGCCAGTTCGATACATCCGGGATCCCGGGGGGCCGTAAGGATCCGCGACAAACCGATCCGCCGTCAAGTCGGGTCTTCCCAAGTACCCCCGGCCAAGCCCCAAGCCCGCAATGTACAGCTCGCCCGTTACGCCTGGCGGAACCGGGGAGAGCGAAGAATCGAGCACATACAGTCTCGTATTCCACACCGGTCCTCCGATGGATGGCTTATCTGGTGTTTGATCGAGTTTTGCCGCCGTCGAATAAATCGTTGTCTCCGTCGGACCATATTGATTGTTCACTTCGCAGTTCAGGTCTTGAAGCGCAAGCTTAAGACCGACCGGCAGCGCCTCGCCCCCGGTAATGACTTTGAGCCGCTCAAATTTTCCTGGACGGCAAGCGACAATCGACTGCCATAACGTCGGGGTCGCCTGCATGATGGTGGTCCCCGTCTCCCGAATTCGGCGTATGAGCGCCGCTGCGTCGAGAATGGTATCCCGCATCACGATGTCGAGCGTCGAACCGCATGCCAGAGGCAGCAGCATCTCCATGACCGAGATGTCGAATGACATCGTGGTGACCGACAGCCAGCGGTCCCGCTCCCCGATGCCCAAACGCTCGCGCATATCCGACAGCAGATTGGCTAGGCCTTCGAACGTGAGCATGACCCCCTTGGGTCGGCCGGTTGATCCGGAAGTATAAATAACGTAAGACGGGTGAAGCGGCAGCAGTGGACGTACGCGATCAGCATCGACAGGATTATGAAAGGCCTGCTGCTCCAATCGCTGAAGGGTAGCCGCGGCATCCAACAGGATTACGTCCTTATCTTCCATGACAGCCGCGAAATGTTCAGACAGCTGCCGGGTCGTTATCAAGCATGCCGGGCTGGCATCGGCAAGCATATAAGCGATCCGATCATCCGGATAGTCCGGATCCAATGGCAAGTATGCCGCCCCGGCCTTATGCACGGCGAGGATGGCAACAAGCATATCCACCGACCGTGGCAGCGACAGGGCAACGATTCGCTCAGGCCCTATTTCCCGGGCAATCAGCAAGCGGGCCAGGCGATTCGCCTGTCTGTTCAGGTCCTCGTAACGAACGGATAGCCCTTCGCATATGACGGCTTCCGCCTGCGGCGTACGCGCAGCCTGCTCCTCGAATAATTGCGGCACGCTGATCTGCGGCAAGGCGCGGGTCGTATCGTTCCACTGAACGAGCACCTTCTCGCGTTCGTCCGGCAAAATATAGTCCAAGCTCCCGACGGGATCATTCGCCTCCGCTTCGGCAAGGCTGTCCAGCAGATACAAATAGCGTTGTAAATGGGACTCTAACTCATCTGCGCCGTAAATCTGCGGATTGGCATCCATGTCGATTCTCAGCCCGTGCCCGCCCAATCCGCCGTACACGTTCATCGTCAAATCATCCACGGGACCGGACGCAAGATTGCGGACGCTGCCTCGGAAACCGCCAACATTCAATTCTTCCGCAAAAGGCATCACATTCACGAGCGGTCCGAATAACCTGCGGTTGTCCGCAAGCAGCTTGAGATCACGCCGGATGTCTTGATGCCTGTAGCGCTGATGCCGCTTGATTTCGCGATTCTCCCGTGCGAGCTGCCGCAGCAGATCGATCAGGGTCATATCGGGCCTGACGCGCACCCGGAGCGGGAGCAAATTCATGACCATGCCCGGAATGCGGATGGATGACGAGCCTAAGCGGCACATCACCGTCAATCCAAGCACAACCTCCTCGGCGCCTGTTATACGATGGACATATAGAGCCGCAGCAGCCGCAATCGCATCCGGCCAGCTTGTCCCTGCAGCTTGCGCTGCCGCCTGCAAACGTTGCATTGAAGAGGCCGGGAGCTGCGCCGAACGGCGCAGGAAGCTCCGCGCCGAACGCTGCGCCTGTCCCCCTAAGCTGACCACCTCCGGCTCATCGGCAAAGCGCTGCAGCCAGAATTGGCGATCCGAGTCGAGCTGTTGCGACATGCGGTATGACGCATCTTCTTCCAGGATCGTCCGGAACCTGCCGAACGGGCCTATGCCGGATGTGTCCCCGCCCGTTAAGTCCGTGTAGACCTCGGAAACTTTTTGCAGCAGAAGCGATACGCCGAACCCGTCGATCGCGATATGATGGATGCGTTGGTACCAATAGTAGCGATCGGCGGCGAGCTTGAACAGCGCCTCCGTAAACAGCGGTCCTTGGCTTAGATCGATAGCTTGGGCAAGGTCATGCTCCATCCAGCTTCGGGCAGCAAGATGAGGATCCACCTTCCCGCTGACATCCATCACGTGCAGAGGCCAGTCAGGAGACGGATCGATCGACTGCCAAGGACCGTCCGCATCTTCGCCGAAGCGGGCAAACAGGGCATCGGCCTCCCCCACCACCTGGCGCAAGGCCTTCTCGAAGAGAACCGGATCTACAGGTCCTCGAATCTCAATGCATTCCGCCGTGTTGAATATCGGATTGTCGGGGTCCAGCTGCTGGGCATACCATATCCCCAGCTGCGCTCCGGACAGGGACCAGCGCTCCCTCTTTTGCTCAAGCATACGAATTCCCTCCTTTTACACCGTATAGTAATCATAATTGGGCGGTGACACGCGCACGTTCTGCTTGTCCGACAGCAATCCCCACCAGCCCGCCAGTGTCGGCTGCTCGGCCAACTCCACAAAGCTGATATCCAAGCCCTCGCGCCGGAAGCGCTCGGCCAAACTCATGATGCGAATGGAATCCAGTCCCCAGTATTCAATCAAATGGTCATCCTCGCCGATGCTCGACGGCCGTTCCTGCAGCAATTCCGCTACGTTCTCTCGCAGCGTCTGCAGCGTGAGCGGCGATAGCTCCTCCACAGCATCTGCGGGTCTTCCCTCTCCGGTTCGAGCTTCGGAACGACCCGAGACGGGGTGACGCGCTGAAGTCAGCGAAGCGATCAGTCGTTCCGTGGTCAGCGTAACGGCGCAGCGTTCCGCTGCATAAACAAGTGCCAGACGGTGCTTCTCTAACGAGAAATCCGCAAGGGCATCCGCAATGAAGAACGGCTGTATGTCTTTCATGAAAGCTTCGCCGGCGGTCAACAGACAGCCGATGTGAGCATAGATCCCGCAGATCATCAGCTGGTCGCGGCCGAACTCGCGCATGATTTCATGCAGATCGGTCTTCTGGAAGGCGCTGTACCTCCATTTGGTCAACAGCATATCCCGTTCCGACGGCGCCACCGCATCCACGAACTTTTTCTGGTAGGGACCGTCGTTGATGCCGGATCCCCAGAAATCCTGCAGCAGGCCGCGCTGCTCCGGTGCCTGGCCCCCGGGCTGGGCCGAATAGATCACGGGAATGCCAAGCTCCGCGCAGCAGGAACGCAGCTTCTGAATATGGGCGATCAGTTCCACGACCGGCGATTGATCAGGCGTGAACGCGTCGATGAAATATTGCTGCATATCGTGGATGAGCAGCACGGCACGGTTCGGATCCGCCGTCCATGCTACCTTGTTCTTGGGCAGGTCGGTCTCCCCTGGCATGGGATAAGGTAAAATCTTAGGAAGTGCCATCCATATCTCCTCATTTCGATATTATTTGGAAAGTTTCAGCCGTGCGTCCTGATTCTGAGCCGCGAGCTCCCGCAGCTGCTTTTTGCTTACTTTGCCGACACCCGTGTGGGGGAAGGAGTCCATAAACTCCACCCGATCCGGGATTTTGTACGCAGCGAGCCCTCTATTCCTGAGAAACGCCTTCAGCTCATTGCCGCTAACCGCGCCATGATGAACGATAACGAAGGCGCAGGTCCGCTCGCCCAGATACTCGTCCGGCATCGCGACCACGGCAGCATCGTGCACGCTGGGATGGGCAAGCAGATGGTTCTCCACCTCTTCGGCTGCAACCTTGTCCCCCCCTCGGTTAATTTGATCCTTGGAACGGCCTTGGATCACCAGGTAACCTGAAGGCGTCATGCTGGCAAGGTCACCCGTGCGATAGAAGCCGTCCGTGGTAAAAGCCTTTTCGTTATGCTTGTCCGCTTTATAGTAGCCGCGAATCGTATAAGGCCCCCGTGTCAGCAATTCCCCGACTTCGCCGGGGGCTACCTCGACATCATCCTCATCGACCAGCTTCACTTCATCGTAAGGGGACATGGGCCGCCCCTGCGTATGCACCGTTATGTCTTCGGGGTCATCCAGCCGGGTATAGTTCACCAAGCCTTCCGCCATCCCGTACACTTGCTGCAGCTTGCATCCCAGCACCGTTTGCACGCGTTTGGCCGCCTCCGCACTGAATTTGGCCCCGCCTACCTGCAGCACCTGCAGATTGGAGAGGTCTTCGGAACGGGATGGTGCCGCTTCAAGCCAAATCATGGCCAGGGGCGGAACGACCGCCGCTATCGTGACGCCCTCGGAAGCGATCAGCGGAAATGCCGTATCCGGACTCGCCGACCGGGCAAGAACAACCCTGCCTCCGGCATACAGCGTCCCGAGCACGCCCGGCGAGCTGAGCGGGAAATTATGCGCGACGGGAAGTACCGCCAAATAAACGCTATCCTTATCCAGCGAGCAGATTTCGGCGCTCATGCGCAAGCTGTAAATATAGTCGTCATGCGTGCGCGGTATGAGCTTCGGCAGTCCGGTCGTCCCGCCCGACAGCTGGAGAAACGCGACATCGCCGGGATCAGGGCCTTCCGTGTCTGATCCGTACAAAGAGCGCTCCGAATCATCGAGGTACAAATCGTCCAGGGATACGAACGCCCCCGGACCCGGGTCGCCGGCTACGATGACATGGCGGAGGGAAGGCACCGATGCCTGAACCTGAGCCGCCAGGTCGCGATAATCAAAGCCCGTTTCCATATCGGGAATGATATACGCGGCGGCTTCGCTAAAGCCGCACAGATATACGATTTCGTTCCGGCGATGAACGGGCAGAGCGAAGACGGGAAGCGCTCCGATCCGGAACAGCGCGAATATCGTATCGAAAAATGAAGCGATATTCGGCAACTGAACGATAACCCGCTCCTGTGCCTTAATGCCGAGCTTAAGAAATCCCGCGGCCAATCGATCCACCCGGTTGTCCAGCTCGGCGTAGCTTATGTGCCGGTCGCCGCACACGACCGCAACCCGTTCCCCATGCGCTGCAGCCCGTTTACGCAAGAGCTCTCCAAAGGTTTCGCCCTGCCAGCAGCCTGCCTCCCGGTAGCGGGCGGCAAATTCCTCCGGCCAAGCCTTACAACCTGCCAACATTCCTCATTCCTCCTCCAACATCGTTGTTTGTTGCTCATTCAAACCCATCGCGGCCAGAATCGTGCGGAATTTGGCCGAAGTCTCGGCCAGCTCCGCCTCCGCTATGGAACCGGTCACGATTCCTGCGCCTGCGAACACCCGCAATAAGTTTCCTTCCGTTTCTGCGCAGCGAATCGTCACCGCCCACTCGCCATCCCCGTTGGCATCCGACCAACCGACGGCTCCCGAGTAGAAGCCGCGATCGAACGGCTCGATCTCTTGTATGGCATCCCGGGCCGCATCGGTCGGCGTGCCGCAGATTGCCGGCGTCGGATGCATCGCCAAGGCAAGCTCCAATGACGTTACCGATTCCTCCTTCAGGACGCCATTGATTTCGGTGGATAGATGCCACATGGCTTTGGTCTGTACGAGCGAAGGTTCGGCGGGAACCTCCAGCTTGCTGCAATAAGGCTGCAAGGCCGATGCCACGGCATCGATTACGATGGCATGCTCATATCGGTCTTTGGCGGATGACAGCAGGGCTGCCGCCCGCCGCTGATCTTCAGCGGGATCGGCGCTTCGTGCCGCAGAGCCCGCCAATGGATTTCCTTTGATTCGCGAACCCTTCTTCGTAATTAAGAGCTCGGGGCTTGCGCCAAACAGCGTCCGGGTGGATGCAACGGCATCCGGGCTTGAAGTGTGGGACAATTCGGGTGCCAACGGTACGGCAAACGTGTAGCCATGGGAGTGGTGATAAGCTAAATGAGTCAATATCTGTGGAATGGACAGGGCATGAGGAAGCGTGATATCCAGCGTTCGGGAAAGCACCGCTTTATGGAGTTTCTTTTGAGAAATGAGGTCCAGCAGCCGGTTCACGCCTTCCTTGAACGCCGTCGGCTCCGGAACGGAAAGCACCTTGTAACTGGAAATTCGGGGCATTTCCGGATCCTCGCCTTCAGAGAATAGAAGGGAATCGTGCCACTGGGCCGAAAGCGGAATAAACAGACTGGCCGGTTTTTGAATGTCAAAAGGTATGGCGCCAACAACAACGGCATCCCGCCGTCCCGCTTGCTTCGCGAATTCCAGCAATTCACGGACGCGTTCCGGCAGCGTTCTGTGCCCGGTACCCGAGGAAACCTGCAATCTTGAATACTCTCCATGCGTTAACAGCGTCTTGCGAGGGGATGAGAAGAAGAAAGACGAACCGACCTGGTATTGTTCCATAAGTTGTGCAGCCTCCGCTGCGGTTGGAGCATCATAGCGTAACATTTCAGTCTCCTCTCTGCTTATGAGCCTACCTAGTATATTGAATTTAGAAAATCATCAAGCATGAAAACCCGTAAATGCTCAGCATCCCAACGTCGCGCCGCCATCCACGCATACGTCCTGCATCGTCATGTGCCCGGCCCGATCGGATACAAGGAAAATGACCGCATCCGCAATGTCCGAAGGGATTGCGATTTTGCCAAGCGGTATGCCGAGGCGGAAGGAGTCCGGCGCCCCCTCGATAATGGGCCTTGCACCATGTTCATCCTTCCATAACAAACGCTGCATTTCGGTATCCGTAGAGCCCGGGGAAACCACGTTACAGCGGATATGGTGGCGGGCATATTCGAGCCCCAGGCATTTCGTAAACATCGTGGACGCCGCCTTGGAGGCGGCGTAGGCCGACATTTGGGACCGCGGAAACTTGGACGCATTCGAGCCTACCGTCACGATAGCTCCGGAATGACGGCTCGCCATGCGTCTCACGACGGAGCGCGAGGTGTAGAATACGCCGTGGGTATTGACGTTGAAGTGGGCCTGCCAATCCTCGTCGGTAAGCGACTCGACCCCGCCGACCCGCAGCACTCCCGCAACGTTGACGAGAATCTCGATCGGTCCGAGCTCATCCTCAACACGTTCGACCATCGCTTCAACCTCGGCACTGCGGCTCACATCCGTCTTGTAAGCCGCGGCATGAACGCCTGATCCGGATAGGTCGGCCGCAAGGCGGAGCAGCTCGGCCTCCTTTCGGTCGCAGGCCGCTACAACGGCTCCTTGCCGGGCAAGGGCCCGTGCCACCGCTTCGCCTATTCCTTGGGCGGCACCGGTCACGAGCGCTACTTTCCCTCTAATGCCTGCGCTCTCCATGGTGATCATCTCCTTCATGTTCAGGGTGAAGGGCAAACCGTAATGCTCTGCTGATGAGGACTGGCAGCACGGATAGATGCCCTTCCCCCTCAAACTCCTTGAATTCGGTATGCATGCCATACTCGGACAGAACAGCCAGACGTTCGGCGAGCTCAGATGCGCGGATGCAATTGCCGGTGACATGGGGCCTTTCGAGTTCTCCTGCGCCAAGCAGCAGCCGGACAGGATAAGGTTGTTCCTTGACCTGATCGGCATAGCGCTGCTCCAGCTCGCGTAAATACTCCGAATTCCAGTGAATAGAAGGGCTGCCGGCGATGTAACACGAGAACGCCTGCGGTTTGCTGAACATGGCATAGAGCGTGAACAGCCCGCCGAGGGAATGGCCGAATATCGTCTGGCGATGCCGGTCAATGTTGAACTCGCCCTCGATCTGCGGTTTCAGCTCCTCCTCGATGAATTGCAGAAACTCAGCCGCTCCCCCCTGCTCCGGCACGGAATCCCCGTCCAGCTTGTTCCTGAACTTCGTGTTTGGATAGGGCGTGTAATCATAGAACCGGTCCGAAGCATACTGCCCCTCCGTCTCGTAACCGATGCCTACAACGACAGCCGGCAATATCCCGGTTTTGTCCGGCCTGTGGCACTGCAGGCGCAGCGTCTCGACCATCGTGTGAAACACGCTGTTGCCGTCCAGTAAATAGATGACCGGATATCCGGACGGCGGGGCCGGTCCCGTCGGCTGTGCCGTTATGATTCGATAGTGGCGCCCGCCCCTCGAGCGCATCCCCCAATGCTCCGCACGGGTCAACACCACGCTGCGCCTCATCATGTCTACGGAAGTCGTATGATGGCTCATATGTTCCTCCTATTGACCCGTAATGGAGCGAACGACGTCATCCACGATTTTCTCGTAAGCGATCAGGCCGCTTCCCAGCCAGTATTCGTTATCGGCTTCATAGACCTGACCGTTCTTGACCGCGGGCATGCCTTTCCAGATCGGGCTTTCCGTCATTTCCTTCATGCGTTCCGTTCCTTGATCATAGGCGTTGATGACGAATATATAGTCCGCATCGAGCTGCGGGAGTATTTCCAGGGATAGGTTAGCTGCATTCTCGTTCTCGACCAGCTTGGACTTGCCCAGTCCCAGGTCCTGATGGATGACATATCCGCACAGGTAATTTCCGCCCATCAAACTGACTCCTCTGGGTGCGAAACGGATAATGACCACGTTCTTGTCCCCCACCACGGAACTCAGCTTCGCCTTCGCTTCGCTTGCTTTTTGCTGATAATTTTTCAAGGTGGTCTCGGCCTCCGGCGCCTTCCCGAGCAGATCGCCCAGGGTGGTCAGCGATTTCTCGACATTCCCGGAAGCATTTTTGAATACGTACGTCGGCGCGATTTTGGCGTATTTCTCATAGGTGCCGTCCGCCGCGTAAGTCTCCGTGTGAAGCACGATAAGATCCGGTTCGTAGGACATCAGGGCCTCCGGCGAAGGCAAGCCACCCGAAAAATCGATCAGGGGAATGCCGTCCAGCTCCTCCTGCAAATAAGAGTGTCCTTGCTTGCCGTTGGCCCATTGGGCAACGGGCTTCACGCCGAGCTTCAGCAAGGAATCTTCCATGTTCGGCGCAAACACCTTGTTCACCTCAGCCGGAATCCTCACTTCGTGTCCAAGCTCATCCGTTACCGTACGTTCCTCCTTCGTGGACGTCTCCTCACGGTTCGTCCCTGGTTCCTCCGTCGACGCTTGGCTGCTCCCTGCTTTGCCGGACGTCTCCACCGCTGCGGTCTTCGCTGCCTCCTGATCGCCACCAGGCGCCTCGGTCTCCGCCTTATCCCCACAGCCTGACAGCAAGCCTATGATGACGGCACAACACGCAAGTGCCGCTATATTGATCCTCCAAATTCTCTTTCCACGATTGAAACGTTTTGCCACAATGTATCTCCTCCTGTGATAATGATTCTCAATTAAGACGAGTATATATTACGTAGCAAACGATTCACCATGGCTTTTATCCAGAACTCCGTTTGGACTATCTCCTGTAAACAGCAGCATCGCCTCGTCCAGCATTCTCGTCACGGCAAGCGCGGAGTATTCGAACCAAGGATCGGACGAGATCGTATAGACCCTTCCTTGAGCGACGGCTCGAAGCCTATGCCACTCGGCGGAATGCTGGAGCGCGAGCCAATAGCGCCGCGATGCGGCTTCCGGGCATACCGCGATCAGAATCCGGTCCGGATCGCACCGCAGCAAATCATCCATCGTTATCTGCTGATTCCGGCTGGCATCAGATCGGCAAGCTCCCTTGAGCTGCAAATCCTGAAACAGCACTTCCTCAAGCCCCCGGTTACCGTAGGAATAGAGATTTTGCCCATATATCCGCAGCGCGGCAACACGATCATTCCCCACCACTTCCTGCATTCGCGAGCGTGCCCGCGCCACTTTCCGCTCATACTGTCCGATCCAGAACTGTGCTTGTTCTTCCTTGTTCAGGAATGCCGCGATCAGCTCCAGCTGCTTCTTCCACCCTGCATGGGACGGAACAATGAAGGTGGGGGCGATAGGCTCCAGCTTGGCTATTTCCTCTTCACCCAGGTGATCCATGCCGATAATGACGTCGGGTTTGGCGCGGAACAGCTGCTCGATATTCTCCTCAAAGCGGCTGTCCGGATAAGGGTTCGTCAATTTCAAGCGGGACTTGATCTCCGAATTGTAGGCATTGTAATAAAACGGGGTCCACTTCGCATCAAGCGGCGCGGCGGCTGGAATGACGTTCAGCGCCACCAGCTGCCCGATGATCGCAGAAGAACAGGCCGCGATCAGCTGCCTCGAATTTCGGGCATATTCCGACGGCGACATGCCCACCTTCTTCTTGAATATCCGGCTGAAATAGAACTCGTCCTTATAACCAACCTTCTGTGCGATATCCCGAAGCCGATCGTCCGATTCGGCCAAGTAACGCTTGGCGTGATTCATGCGAACATGCGTCAGGTAATCAATCGTGGTCTGGCCGAATGTCTTCTTGAACAGGTCTACGAAATACTTGGGACATATATTAGCCATTCCGGCCAGTCTGCCAATGGTTAACGCCTCGTGATAATGGCTGTCGATGTACTCCTTGATCTCCACCAGGCTGGTTTTTCCGCTGCGATCCGAATCGCATGCGTTATCTATGATCTGCTCTTCTTCCGTATGCATGAGCTGCCTCCTTTTTTCGATAAAACGATATGCAGGCTTGGGGTTTCAGATTTTATAACTGATAATGATTATCATTTTCATTGATAAAAATAGCATGACGCTTCTATCGTGTCAATCCAAATCTGGAAGGATATGCTTGTCTTCATCTTCTTAGAGAATGCGGTTAACCGGCTCCCATTCACGCAAAAAACCCGCCTTCGGGCACTTTTTCAAGTGTCCCATGGCGGGTTCTCGCTTCTGCAGTATTCAATTTTTACGACAAGCAGTATTTCACCAGCGCTTCGTGTACGCCGTCCTCGTTATTCGAAGCCGTTACCGCATTGGCGGCGGCCTTGACCTCTACCGGCGAATTATCCATCGCAATGCCCATGCCCGCGTAAGTGAGCATCGTAATATCGTTGAAGTAATTGCCGATGGCCAGCACTTCGTCCGGCCGATAGCCTCTTTTGGCTGCCAGCTGCTTCAGCGCATTTCCCTTGGATGCTTGGCTGTGCATCAGGTCGATAAAGAACTCGCCGCTTCGCAGCATGTTGAAGGGCAGGGTCCACTTGCTCCAATCCGCATAGACGCGGTCGATATCGGCGGATTCGCCGAATACCGTAAATTTCACGACCGGGTCCGACAGCTCCTCCCATGACGGCAGATTGCTTGGCAGCATCAAATAGTTTTCGTACATCGAACGTACCGGTCCGGCAAGCTCATCCACCTGGTCCACGTACATCTCGAAGGCGGTATTCACGTCAAAATGCACCCCGTGCTCACGGCAATATTTCATGAAGGGTTCCAGCTGACCCGGGTCCATGCCGAACTGATGCACGATGTGATGGGTCTCCACTTCGACCGTTGCCGCGCCGTTATGACTGATGACATAACCGCCGAGACCCATGCTTTTCATGAAAGGAATCGAATTCAGCGGCCCTCTGCCCGTGCACAGTACGATCTCTACCCCTTGTTTTGCGGCTTCCATCACGGTGTTCCTGGTCTTCTCCGTAATTTCGTGATGATCATTCAGCAGCGTTCCGTCTACGTCAAGCGCGACCAATTTGTATCCCATTCTCCATCCATCCTTTAAGTCTCTATTTCTCTATTCTGATCCGGCTCTTCCGATCAAAGCCAGTTCTTGCTCGGTCAGCTCCCGGTAAGTTCCGATCTCGAGATTTTCATCCAATCGAAGTTCGCCCATGCTGATTCTTTTGAGATACACGACTTTTTTGCCTACCGCCTCAAACATCCGCTTGACCTGATGAAATTTGCCTTCATGGATGGTCAGCGAGATGCGCGACAGCGAGACTCCGTCGTCCCGTTCCTCATGGGAATGGATCGCCAGCTCTCCGGGCAAGGTTACGTATCCGTCATCCAATGTGACTCCTGCGGCAAACCGACGCACATCCTCTTCGTCCACGCGGCCCTCTACGGTCGCTTCATAAGTCTTGGGAATATGCTTCCGGGGCGACAGCAGCTCATGGGCCAATTTGCCGTCATTCGTAAGCAGCAGCAGTCCTTCCGTGTCTTTATCCAGCCTGCCCACCGGAAACGGCTCAAAGACCCGATATTCCGCATCCAGCAGATCCAGCACCGTACGATCGCGCAGATCCTCGGTTGCCGAGACGACGCCCGGAGGTTTGTGCAGCATGAGATACACGTACTCCCGGTATTGAATGGTTTCCCCTTCAAACTCAATGATATCCGCGTAGGGATCCACATGTTTTCCCGGATCCTTCGTTACCGTTCCGTTGACGACGATGCTCCCCTGCTTCGCTTTTTTCTTTAATTCGGCCCGCGAGCCGAATCCCAGATTGGACAGCACCTTGTCCAGTCTTTGCGTAGTCCTGCCTTTGCCACTCATACCGATGTCCACCTCCACCCTGCCGGATACTCGTTCTTCAACATGCTTGACTGCCATTTGCCCCAGCCGGCCGAGTATCCGTCTATACACACTAACACATAACCCTTCGCTTCAGCACCCGGTCGGCACGTCACGCGTTCCTCCGGAATCGACAAGGTTTCCCCTTTCAAATACCGGACCGCTTCGCCGTCCTGGGAAGACAGGCTCACATGCCGGGCGGCCTCATCCGCTTGCAGCGCCGTGGCCAAAGGATGCCCCGGCACGAACCGTTCATTCTTCAGCTGTCCCATGTACCATCCGGGACGGATGGCCTTCAGCTGCTTCAGACGCTCCTCCGGCAGTGGCGATACGTACACATGGCTGCCGTAGACAACGGGATATCCCTGCAGCTTTACGTACAGCTGCTCATGGATAAAGGCCTGGAACGGGTCGAGCGAAATCGGATTGGACTGACGATCTCCTCCGTTTGGGCGGGATGCCTGCTGACGCGAAGCGCCGTTGCTGCCCCTCCCGGGTTTTCCCGGCCGCTCTTCCCGGAGAGCAGGTTTCCATTTACGCTCTCGGGATGAGTCGGCCCGCGGGGAGACAGCAAGCGAACCGTGGTTCAGGCTGCCTGTCTGGATCCAAGGAGCTTGGTCTTTCTCGGCCTCCCGGAGGTCCAGCTCGCCTTCCCGCTGAAGCACGGCCATGAAATGCCCTTCGCCTCTGACCTTATGCGGCCACAATCGAGCGGTGCCGGCTAGCTGTCCCAGCACATCGTCCTTCACGTTCCCTTGGCCCGCCATCCAGTCCGTTTCTCCCGGGGAAAAGAATTCCGAATGATCCACCGGAACCACGCGAAAATCCGGATGTTCGCTCAGAAACTCCGCAATCATCCCTTCATTCTCTTCCGGAGAGAAGGTGCAGGTAGAATACACGAGCCGACCTCCCGGGCAGAGCATGGCTGCCGCCGATTTCAGGATGTCCCGCTGCATCTCCGCAAACTTGAGCGGAGACGATTCCTCCCAGTACTTCAGCATGGACTCGTCTTTGCGAAACATCCCTTCGCCGGAGCATGGAGCATCTATCAATATTTTCGTGAAAAATTCGGGAAAAGCCCCGGCAATCCGCTCCGGCTCCTCATTCAGCACCACGGCATTCCGCACGCCGTACATCTCCAAATTCTTGGCCAGCGCTTTGGTGCGGTCCGGATGCAGATCATTGCTGATCAGCACCCCCTGCCCCTTCAGCTTCGCCGCAATCTGCGTGGATTTGCCCCCCGGAGCGGCGCACAAATCCAGTACCCGGTCGCCCGGCGTAACATCAAGCAGCTCGACGGGAGCCATGGCGCTCGGCTCCTGGATATAATAAAGCCCTGCATGATAGTAAGGGTGCCGCCCCGGGCGCTCCCCCTCCTGAATATAGTAACCGGTTGGACACCAGGGGATGGGCGCAAGGGCAAAGGGGGATATTTCCAAGAAATCGGACTTGCCGATCTTCAGCGTGTTCACCCGAATGCCGGCAAACGGGGGTTGTTCATAAGACTTCATAAAATTGTCATAGTTTTCGCCGAGCAGCGATTTCATCTTCGCCAGAAACGGCGAAGGCAGACGTAATGCCATACTAAGTACCTACCTGTTCTGTATCGTATCGGTTTGAAGTGTATGTTCGCACAGCCGAAGCGAACTTTCGCATGTTCCGCTGCGACTTTTAATATTGTATAATAAACTACATTAAAAAGGACAAGTCCTTGTTTATATTACTCATTAGGGGGTGGATCCATGAACCGCAAAAAAAAGAATAAATACACCGCGTTATACGCCTTCGGGGGAGTCTTCGTACTGTTGGTTGCCGCACTCGTTTTCTTGAACGGTCAAGGAGAAGCAAGCGATTTATACGGCGGCAAGAAGGTCTCCAGCCTGAACCCGGCTACACAGGAGCTCCTTAATGATCCGAATTACCAGCAAATCATTTTGCCGGATCAGCTGAAGAGCAAGGTCGACAACAAAGAGAACTTTTTCGTGTATTTCTTTGCTTCCGATTGTCCGCACTGCCGGGCGACGACCCCGGAATTGATGCCATTGGCCGATGACGCCGGCATTACGATGCACCAGTACAATCTCCGCGAGTATCAGGAGGGCTGGAGAGAATACAACATCGAGTTCACCCCGACGCTCGTATACTTCGAGAACGGCATAGAGAAGGAACGCATGGTCGGCGGATTGAAACCGGAAGGTTCCAGCGAAGGCTACTCCATCGACGACTTCAAGCAATTCCTGGATAAATACAAAGGGAGCGTGACGAAATGAACCGCACCCGCGCCATTCTCTTTACCTTCGTCATATCGGGCATGCTGCTGACCGCATGCGGCGGCAAAGAATCCGCTGCAAGCCATCAGCACGGCGCCGCTTCCGAACGATACGAGACCACGGCCAGCCTGACGGTGATGCCGGAGTTTCTGACCAATTACACCGACAATACGCAAGCAACCTATGCCACGGTCGGAGAACTTGAGGACATTATCAAGGAAATCAAGTGCTACTGCGGCTGCATGGACGAGGAGACCGGCTATCATGATTCCCTTCACCGCTGCTTCATCGCCGAGAGCAAGGACGGCGAAGTCAAATGGACGGACCATGGTGCCCAGTGCGGCATCTGCCTGACCGAGCTGCAGGATGCAAAACGGCTCCATGACGAAGGAAAATCCGTCGAGGAAATCAAACAGTTCATCGATGACAAATATAAAGGCACCGAGTCCTGATCCATCGCATGATCATACAAACAAAGAGCTGCCCACAGTAGATCCTTCTACAGACGGGCAGCTCTTTTTTTACTTATTCTCTCGGCGCTACTTGGCATGTGCCCGCTCCGGCTTGCGCCGCTGCGGAATGTTCGGCTTGATCCGCTCCGATGCCAACAAAACCGCCCGCTTCAGCTCCGTATCCCCAATTTCGATCGTCAGATCCCTATAGGGGAACGGATGAACGTCATACGATAACAGCTGCTTGGCGTAGTCCCGCACCTCGCCTACCAGCTTCCCCATCGAGATCCCGAGTTCATCCCGGGGATAGCTTTCGAGCCGGGAGGCGGCGCTTGTGAACATCTTGTATGCTCCTCGTACGTTGTTGTTCCGGAAGTGAAAGAGCCCGACGGCCACTTGCAGCAGCCCCTTGTACCTGGGATCGCGATCCCGCTCCAGCCACAACTCCTCTAACACCTCATGGCATTCGAAGTAATCCCGGTCCCGGTTGAAATAGACGAGGTAAGCGACATATAGCGGCTCATAGCTCATCTTCATTTACTTTCTTCTTGGCTGCCGCCAACAGCTCCTTCACTTCGTCCAGAAGCACCTTCATCTCATCCATGTCATGATCCTGCCATATCGCATTAAAGCGGCTCTGGAATGCGATCGCTTCATTGACCAGATGGAAAAAGTACAGCTTGTGTATCGCGTTCAGCACCTGCGTCGTAATATTGGAATCGTCCTCGAACTGCCGCTGCGCCTCCAAAATATCCTCACGGATGCTCGACATTTCCGTATCCAGCGTATTGGCCGCTTCTCCGGCCTTCTTCAGCCGCGCCCGAATGTCATCCGGCAGGCTTTCACGGTACTTGTAGCTAAGGGAATGCTCAATTGTAGCCCAGAAGTTCATGGCCAGCGTGCGGATCTGAATTTCGGCAAGCACCTTCTTTTGCCCCAAAGCCGTTTGCACCGGATATTCAATGATCATATGAAAGCTCCGATAGCCGCTCTCTTTGAAATTGGTAATGTAATCCTTCTCGTATAGCACAGTCAGGTCTTTCCGCGCCCGGATATATTCGGCCACCCGCCGAATATCCTCCACGAATTGACACATAATGCGAATGCCTGCGATATCCTCAATCCCGGTTTCCAACTGGTCCATCGGCACATTGAGGCGTTTCGCCTTGTCCAGTATGCTCGAAATCCGTTTGACCCGACCCGTTACGAATTCGATGGGTGCGTATTCCTCCCTTTTTTTCAGTTCGGCACGCATCGTCTTGAATTTGACCTTCAATTCCTCAACGGTCTGCTCATACGGAAGCAAAAATGTCCCCCAGTCTCTAACGTCCATCGCCTTGCCTCCTGTCTTTACCCCTTTACCGATGATTAGCGCCGACGGCTTCGGAAATATGGCTGAAGCCATCCCGTGCAAGCAGCTCCCGGAGACCGGAATGAAGCTTGCGGTTCACCTCAGGCCCTTCATAGATAAGTGCTGTATAAATTTCCACCAGGCTTGCGCCTGCGCGTATTTTGTCATAAGCGTCCGTTGCCGTAAAAATCCCCCCGGATCCGATAATCGGAAGCGAACCGCCGGTTTGCTTGTAGATCCGCGACACGATCTCCGTCGAGCGGTTCCGCAGCGGCTTGCCGCTCAGGCCTCCGGTTTCCTTGGCGTTGCTGTGCGTCAGGCCGTCCCGCGAAAGCGTCGTATTCGTGGCGATAATGCCGGAAACGCCGCTGGCGCTGATCGTATCCACCATGAATTCCAGCTCCTCATCGCTCACGTCCGGCGCAATCTTCACCAGAACGGCCTTCTCGCCCCCATGGATCTTCGCCTGCCGCGACATTTCGTTCATGACGGCTTCCAGCAGGGATGACAATTCGCTTCCATGCTGAAGGCTGCGCAAATCCGGCGTGTTCGGCGAGCTGATGTTGACAACAAAAAAGTCGCCATACGGAAATAAAGCTTGAATGCAAGCTTCATAATCATCGTTGGCTTTCTCGTTTGGCGTCGCCTTGTTCTTCCCGATGTTGACGGCAACCGGAATGCGGCGTTCCTTGAGTGCGGACAGCCTTTTGGCCATGGCCTCGGCCCCTTCGTTATTGAAGCCCATCCGGTTGATGAGCGCCTCATCCGGAGGAAGCCGGAACAATCGCGGCTGTTCATTGCCCGGTTGTCCCTTCGGGGTTACCGTGCCTACTTCCATAAATCCGAAGCCGATGGAGGAGAAGCCTTTGACGGCGTGAGCGTTTTTGTCCAATCCGGCGGCAAGTCCGACCGGCGTCGGGAAATGAAGCCCGAACAGGTCCACTGCCAAATCCGGCGTTTCGTTTACACCGTACATCCCCCGCATGACAGCGTCTGCGCCGACCACGCCGGAGGCACGTCCAAGGCCGCCAACCACAAGGTGGTGGGCTTTTTCGGGGTCCAGTCTAAAAAATATAGGTTTGCCTATGTTGCGGTACAGCACATCCACTCTTCCTCTCATCCAGTTATTTCTCTATCCTTCAGTTTATCCGTTTCTTCCTCAAAAAGAAAGTTCTTCGGCATAAACTGAGCGATCGTCCCGGCTTGAAAGCGATATGGCAATTTTAGGACAAACCCCTTACAATAAAGGAAGATTGCACAAATCATTTCACGATCATGAGAGAAAGAGGGGAAAGACATGTCAGCCAAACGTAAGCCTCCGACCTTGCAGCAGAAAAAAGAAGAGGTTAATAAGAAGGCCATACTATGGATCAGCTCCGGCATCGCTCTTCTGATTATCCTGATTATCGTTCTGATTGTGATCGCCCAGCCTTAATCCAGCCAGTGATACACCTTGCCCGGGTTGGTCTGACCCTGGGTATGCTTGAGCTTAAAACGCTCTTTCGGCGTCCACAGGTCCTCGGGCAGGACCCCTTCCCTTATTTTCACGACGGTTCCCATCGGAACCAGGTCAAACAGCTCCTCCACATCCTCAGTCAGCATACGGATACAGCCCTCGGATTCGTTCGCGCCGATGCTGTCCACGTCCAGCGTCCCATGTATCGCGTACAGCGTATCGGAAAGCTGCATTCCCCGCGTGCCGTAGGGACCCTTCGTGGTTCCGTTCGGATTGACTACCTTATCGTTGATATGAAAATCACCCAGCGGCGTTTTCGCTCCGCCGAGCCCGACCGCATAATTACGCAGCAGGATGCCGCCGCTTACGACGGCCAGCCGATGCCGTTTCCGGTCAATGATGACCTGAAGCGGCTGTTCGAAAAAGGGATCACCGTCCGGCGAAGTCCCCCAATATCCAGGTTCCTCCAAGCTGTTCCCCGGCTGCCCCGGTTGCCCCTGACCGCCAGTTCCTTGGGATTGCTGCCGCATTAACGTTTCGAACATCTGCTCCATCGCTTTCGAGCGGCCGGACAGCCAATTGCTCGGGAACGGTTGCGTCAATTCATCCAAGCTTTTGGGCAGGCGGCCGTGCCGAGCCTTATACTGTTTGGCCGCTTCCTGCAGAACGGCCGTCTCTACCTGCAGATCGGCCCACTGCCCCGCGCTCCGCTTAAGCCTCGAACTGTCCGCAGGCTCGCAATCGCACTCTTCGGCTGCTCCCTCGTAAGGCTGAATAGCGATCGCGCCTTGATCATTCCGATGCAGACCGTATAACCGTTCCATGTCCCGGCTCCACAGCAGCCATTTGCCCGAACGCTTCATCCCCAGCGCAACCGACCAATTCGGCAGCTGCTGCGGATGCTGAAGCAATGAGGACAGCGGACCCGCGGAGTCCTTGCCTTGGCCGGAAGCAACGGCTGTGTACAGCGGTTCCTTGCGCGAATCCGGCTTCTCTTTGTTGAGCGCATTGGCGGACGCCGGCTCATGCGGCGGGAACAAAACTTCCGCAACATTCCCTGTAGCGGAGCCCGGCGCCTGGGCGGGCGGAAGGAAAACCAGCAGGAGCAGCACCAGCGCCGCTAGCAAACGCCGGGTCCTCTTTCGCTTGCGCTCTTTGTCCTTCTCCATCTCCAATAAGCGCTGCTCGTAATTTTTCCATATGTCGGAAGGGACCTGACTCAGCTCAAAGGCTTCGTAGACCCCTTCGGCTTTGTTGTAGCAGTAGTTCGCCTTGCCCTGCTCGCCGGCCTGCTCATACTCCTTGCCCAGCAGGTACCAGGCCATTTTATTATCAGGATGCGTCTCCACATATCTTTTGAGGTACAGCGAATTGTTCATTCGAGAGCCTCCTATAATGACATTTTTACCTCTATTATCCTGTATATCGGAATAAACGCTCCGATTATGTATGAGTCCCCGGATATGAAAAAACGCCCCCTGCCTTAGTCGGGCAGAGGACGTCGGTATGAGTTCAAGATGGAATATCAGGGATCGAGCGGAATTTGTTATTCTGCGTTAAACGGCTCGTCTGCAATCCGAATTGAATCTGTTGGGCAGCCGTCGCAAGCATCCAGCATGTCGTCATGCATATCTTCCGGAATTTCCGTTACCCCGCGGTTGTTGTCCCCGTCGAAAATAACTTCTGCCAGGCCTTCGTCGTCGTAATCGTAAATGTCGGGTGCCGTTGCGCCGCATGCGCCGCATGCGATGCAGGTATCTTTATCTACCCAAGTAAACTTCGCCATAGTCTCTCTTCCTCCTGTATATCTATAAACATCTTTATAAACATAGTATAAGCTGACGGTTCTGCCGCCACCATCTACATATATTAATACAATTGTTTTAGGAATACAAATAAATTTCCTAACATTTTCCGACAAAAATCGGCTGTACTTGCAGGCCAATGAGCTGTTCTGTGACGAACAAAAACGGCTAATCGCGATCTCGGTCCTGACGATCGGTATTTTTATTATCGTTCCCCAGTTCCCTTACAAAATCCATCTGTAAAGAAGTACCTCTCCGCTTATGATTGCGGATTAAGGACGATGGGTCATCGCCCAGCATGCCGGCGGTCAGTACCGCGCTCTCGCCGAATTTATTGCGCAGCTCGTCCATCACCCGGGTCAGCGACTCTTTCTTGGGCTGCTTCTCGTAGTCGAACAGGTCCAGCTGAATGGCGGATTCCTCCTTCGCCGTGAGCTGCTGCAGCGTGACGCCGAGCAGACGGAGCGGCTTGTCCTGCTTCCAATGCCGGTTATACAGCTCGCACGCTTCCCGGTAGATGTCCTCGGTATTTTCCGTCGGAATGCCAAGATGCCTCGACCTGGTGATCGTCTTCATGTCCGGCGTGCGCAGCGTAATTTGAATGCCGCTGGTCACCAAGCCTTGCCTGCGGAGCCGGCGCGCTACCTGATCGCTTAAGTTCAGCAGCACCCTTCTGGCCTCCTCAGCCGAGGTAACATCCTGCGGGAGCGTGGTCGTGTGTCCGATGGACTTGCTCTGTTCCCGCTCCGCGACGACCGGGGCGTGATCGATGCCGCTGGCCGCTCGTTTCATCCATGACCCCATCACGCCAAAGGTCGAGGTCAGCAGGCTTTCGTCGGCGGCAGCCAGCTGCCCAATGGTCTGGATGTTCAGCTTGCGCAGCTTGTCGGCCGTCTTGCTCCCGATGCCGAACAGTTCCGCGCAGGGTTTGTTCCAAAGCACCTGCGGGACATCCCGAATTCGCAGCACGGACAGCCCGTTGGGCTTTTTCATGTCCGAGGCCATCTTGGCCAGCAATTTATTGGGCGCAATGCCGACCGAGCACGGAAGCGACAGCTCCTCGCGGATGCGCTCCTGGATTTCCCGAGCGATATCCAGAGGGGTGCCGAACTGCTTCGAGCCGGTAATATCCAGGTAACATTCATCGATCGAAGTCGCTTCCAGCTGCGGTGTATAGGCATAAGCTATGTTCATGAATGCATTGGAATACTTGCGGTACAGATGGAAATCCGGCTGGATGATCATCAGGTCAGGGTAGATTCGCAGCGCCTGCCTCACGTTCATGCCGGTGCGGATCCCCAGCGACCTCGCTGCATAGGAGCAGGTGACGATGACGCCTTTTCGCAGCTCGATGCTGCCTGCGACGGCCGTGGCTTTGCCACGATAGAGCTCCGGCTCCTCCGCCTCATGCACGGAGCAGTAAAAAGCATTCATATCCACATGCAGGATAACGCGGCCGCTGGCCGGATAATAATCGTCGATAGGTCCCACGCAGCATTCCTTCTTTCTTCGGTACGGTTCTTCATAATCTATAGGGAATAGGGTAGCCCCATTATTTAAGGTTCGGTCTGAATGATGGTTACGGTACTTGAGGCAAATGGTGCCTCTTCCATTATACCGTTTTTAGAGATCGATGCCTGTATGATCTTGTCCGCTAAGCAAATCATGTACGCACGGCTGGCCCCGATTTAACGCCTCCAGCATACCGTCCCCCTTCGCAAGGGTCAAGGATGGGCCCCTTGCGGGAAAAGTTTGTTTTACTCTGTTACTTTCCCGCAAAGAAATGCTATAATACAAAATTATAAACAATGCGGTCCAATCCCGGACACCCAAAGGAGGACATCATGTCTAAGTCCATTTCCATCTTTGATACGACACTTCGCGACGGAACCCAGGGCGAAGGAATCAGCTTGTCAGCGGACGACAAGGTCAAAATCGCCAAGAAGCTCGATGCTCTTGGTGTTCATTATATTGAAGGCGGTATCCCGGGAAGCAACAGCAAGGACATCGAATTTTTCAAAAGAGTCCAGGATCTCGGCTTAACCTCAAAAGTAACCGCTTTTGGCAGCACCCGGCGCAAAGGTTCCATTGCCGACCAGGATGCCAATCTGCTTCGCATTCTGGAATCCGGCGTTTCTGCCGCTACCTTGGTCGGGAAGTCTTGGGACTTCCACGTCCATACGGCGCTTCAAACGACACTCGAAGAGAATTTGGCCATGATTTATGATTCCATCGCTTTCCTGAAGCGGAAAGGCCTCGAGGTCATTTTTGATGCCGAGCACTTTTTTGACGGTTTCAAGAACAATCCGGAATATGCTGTTGCCGTATTGTCCAAGGCACGGGAAGCAGGCGCCGACTGGCTTGTCATGTGCGATACGAACGGCGGCAGTCTCCCGCACGAGATTTCGGACATTGTCACATCGCTGACGGGTCCATTGCCTGGCGCTCCGCTCGGCATTCATACGCACAACGACTGCGAGCTTGCCGTTGCCAACACCCTAAGCGCCGTGCAGGCCGGTGTCCGGCATGTGCAGGGAACGATGAACGGATACGGTGAACGATGCGGGAACGCCAACCTGTGCTCCATCATTCCGAATCTGCAGCTGAAGCTCGGGTATGAGTGCATCGGTGACGACAACCTCCGCACGCTGACGAATACCGCACGGTATATCAGCGAAATCGCCAACGTTAACATGCCGGTTAACCAGCCGTATGTCGGCAACGCCGCCTTCGCCCATAAGGGAGGCATCCACGTTTCGGCGATCCTGCGCGATTCCAGAACGTACGAGCATATCGAACCGGAGAAGGTCGGAAACAAACAGCGCGTGCTGGTCTCCGAGCTCGCGGGGCAGAGCAATATCGTATCGAAGGCGCAGGACATGGGGCTTGACTTTGATCCGGCAAGCGAGCAATCCAAGCATATTATCGGAAAGATCAAGGATCTCGAGCATGAAGGGTATCAATTCGAAGGCGCAGACGCTTCCCTGGAGCTGCTTCTTCGGGAAGCGAACGGAGAGCTCAAGGAGCTGTTTACCTTCGAATCCTTCAAGATGCTGGTCGAGAAGTCGGCCGGACAGCCGGTCGTCTCCGAAGCCTTCGTCAAAGTCAACGTCGCCGGCGAGAGCATTTATACCGCTGCGGAAGGCAACGGTCCGGTCAATGCCCTCGATAATGCGCTGCGTAAAGCGCTGGTCCAATACTTCCCGACGCTCAAGGAAATGCATCTTGCCGACTATAAGGTGCGGGTGCTGGATGACAAGGATGCAACGGCAGCCAAGGTCCGGGTTCTGATCGAATCCAAGAACTTCGAGAATGCCTGGAACACCGTCGGGGTATCCAGCAACGTCATCGAGGCCAGCTGGGAAGCGCTGGTGGACAGTATGCGTTATGCGCTGCTCGGCCAGATTTCCCCGGAGCAGGTGCATGAGTCTGCGGCAAGGCAAGGCTTGGTAAATCATTAGGTTATGTCCAATATAAAAAGCGCGTATCCACCATGTTCAGGACATGGCGGCCGCGCTTTTTTTGGTTTCGTCAGCTGGCTAAGCAAACGATTAATTTATCAGCTTGGCCACCTTTTTACGAAGATCCTTGGGATCGGGTGCGCCCAGAATGATTTCCTGAATCACGCCGTTACGATCGATCAGCACGTTGGTCGGGAAAACCTGCCCTTTATACAGCTCCTCGAACACTTCTCCTTTTGTATCGAGAAGGATCGGGTATTGAAGGTTAAAATCCTGAACAAATTGACGCGCTTTCTTCGCATTGTCATACTTGGACACGTTCACGCCGTAGATTTCGAGCTCACTTGCATACTCTGCAGCCAACTTGTCGAGCTCCGGCGCCTCCTGCTTGCACGGCTCGCACCAGGATGCCCAGAAATTGACTAGCATTGCTTTATCGCGCGCTCCGCCGCCGGAATAGGACTTATCGTCCATCCCCTTCAAGGTAAAGGTCGGGGCAAGCAGGCCGGCTTTGGCCCCCGTCTCCGTCGGAAGCGGCTTCTCCTGCATGAAGACGGCCTGGATATCGTCGCCGGCTTGATTATAGACAACAGCGCCTGCTGCGATAAGAAGCAGGACGATAATGATGATGTTACGTTTCATAGGTATAGGTTCCTTTGCTAAACTTAGTTATAGAGGTTGTTCAAAAAGTCCGCTTTTGAACACGCACTTATAGTCCCTATTGTACCCTGAAACCCCGATCTTTCAAACACGCGATCGACGCCATCATAAGATCGGACCAATTATATGATCCAGGAGGATTATACATGAACCCGTCTCACACGTCCCTGGAGCGGCTTCTGCTGCGCGAGGCCGTCAAAGAGCATATGTCGGACCATATGCATCATCGTTTGCCGGAAGAAGCTTGCGGCGTCCTTATCGGACATGCCGATGAAGCAAGCCGGTCCATAACCGTTACGCAATTTATTCCCGTAAAAAATACAGCGGAATTTCCGCTGCATTCTTTTCATCTGGACCCCGTTCAGTGGACTCGCTTGGTATTGGCTGAAAAAGGCATCGTCGGTTTGTTTCACAGTCACCCGCATACCACGCCTAACCCCTCGGGCGAGGATCTGCTTCAGCTCCAATCCTTCGGCGGGTTGCTCCGGGTGTATGCTATTGCTTCTCCTGCAGTTCCCGGCGCCTCCGGCTTAAACGCATTGCAGCTCCATGCCTACAAAATTATCCGGAGTGAGGAAGAACGCGAATCCTTCAGCCAGCTGCCGCCAAGCTCCAAGTCGCTTCCGGGAAGGGCATTTTATTCCCTTGCCCCGGTCCCTTTTGCAATTCTAAAGGAATGACGAACTGGCGGACACCTCCAATCTCCAATCTCCTATCCCAATGCTACCCCTCGCTTAGATAGACGTATAAGTCTCCTAGCGTGGTAGCCTGGCCGCGCGCCTGAATGTCTTTCATGTAATCCGCCCACAGCCGGGCGGTCATGCGCGCATCGGACAGAGCATGGTGCCTTCCCTCCACCGGAATGCCGCTGCTTCGCAGCAGCTCATCCAGACTGTAATCCTTCTGTTCGGGATATAACCTCTGCGCGAGCATCATCGTATCGAGCAGCCGATGCGTTAATCGAACCTTGGAGGTCTTCCACAAGGCGGCGTTCAAGAAACCCCGGTCATGCGCGGCGGCATGGGCAACAAGCACCCGCCCCCCTATAAAGGCCATGAAATCATGCAGCCCCTCCATTAAAGGCGGGGCTGCATCAACCATTTGCTGCGTGATACCCGTAAGCTCGGCAATGAATGGAGACACCGGGGCACCGCTGTTCACGATCATATGAAAGGTTTCATTCTCGATCACCTGCTCCCCGATGACCCGGATCGCACCGAAAGACAATATTTCATCGCCGTGCTGATGATTGAACCCCGTCGTCTCCAGATCGAATACGACAACCTCCAGCTCGTCCAGCGGGGTGCCCAGAACCTCCGGCCTCCGGTTATCCTTCATCTGGGATCGGATGAATGCCAACTGCTGGGCTGTCTGCGCCCCGCGCATGGAGGCGATGGCGGAATTGATGTTACCCGAACGAAGCGATCTCCAGAAACCGCCGTTCGATTGTACCGGTTCAGTCATGGGCTTCTCCTCTCCGCAAAACGATGCTCGCGCTGCAATGATCGGTGCACCCGTCTCACCACTCCAAGCGTATCGCGAAGCTCGTACTGCATGGTTTTTTTCTTGAGCTGCTCCTGCGGGATATACCCGCTGCTCGTAATCAGCCCGTCCTCCACTCGAATGGGCGTATCGTTTCTCAACCGAAGCGCCGTCAAAAAAGCGCGCTGCACGCTTTCCAGCAGCAGATTCCCTCCTCCAAGCAGCATCACCTTTTCCATGCGTTTTTGCGTCGAGGTTTCGATGATGCCCCGCTGCAGCGCCATGGTGCGTATGCTGTTCACCAGCGGAATATAAACGCCATACTTCACGTCAAACTCGCCGGCATGCTTTCCAAACCGCTCCGTCACGATTCGCCCCATGACATTCAGCGTTGCCTTATGCTTGACCGTGTTCCGCAGCACGGCATGGCCGATGTCCGGATGCTGCTCGACGGAGCTGCGGAAATGGTCCACCCACGCCTCCGAAAGCTCGGTATCGCCCGATATATGGCGCAGGTCCGAAGCAATAATGAAGTTTCGTATCGGTTCCCACTGCCGGTCTCCGCACCATTCGCTGATCTGATTCTTCCAATCGCCAAGCCGCTTGCTCCATAATGGCTCGGAACACATCACTTTTCCGGAGCATTTCGGGTACCCGAGATATTCCAGCAGATTCGCCAGCCGAAGCCCAAATTCCCGAAAGAAGGGGAGCGCCTCCTCTTCCAGCTCATCGCCAATGATCAAACCGTTGTCCTGATCGCTCCACAGCGTAGCTTCCTGCCTTCCGCAGCTGCCAAAAGCTACGAAAGCATAACGCGCAGGAGGCCGGCCAAAGCCAGCCTCCCACATGTCCTGCTCACAGATTGCCGCGGCACGCTGTCCAATCAGATCGTGCATCGTATTCACGGATGCGATCCACTCTCTCAGCTCCATGTTACTGCGCATCTCGATGAGATGGTTCTGACAAGCGATCCGTTCATCTCGTAATTGCTGGGCTGTTGCTGCTTTCCGAATTTCCGACAATGCCGGAAACAGATTTACGGATTTCAGAGGTTTCATGCCGCGGCCTCCTTCTGACTTGTTTCATGAACAATGATAATGGTGAGCTTCTTATAAAGCCGTGTCACTACCGGGAACCGCCTTGCTTCCGGAACGAAACTCTGGGGATTTCCCTTCCGATTCCACCAAAAGTTTCATTTGTTCCGGATATCCGTAGGTTCCATGTTCACTGATATCAAGACCCATCAATTCCTCTTCCTCCGTTACGCGGATGCCCATCGTAACTTTCATGATATACAGAATGATGAACGAGATCACCAGAACGAATGCAAACGTGCCGATCAGACCCAGAAGCTGAACGCCGAGCTGGCCGAAGCCCCCGCCGTAGAATAAACCCTCCTTGCCTACGCCCGTGATTTCAACAAGCCTAGGGGCCGCGAACAATCCGGTGGACACGGCACCCCACATACCGGCAATGCCGTGTACGGAGAATGCATATACAGGATCATCGATACCTTTGCGGTCAAACCATTGCGCCGTAAAGAACGTAACCGTACCCGCTACGGCGCCGATCACAACGGCCGCCCAAGGCTCCACGAAAGCACAAGCGCCTGTGATGGCAACGAATGCAGCGAGAATACCGTTTAGCATGCTAGGAATATCCGCTTTGCCAAGAACCGCCCAAGAGATCAGCAATGCGGCCAGTGCGCCTGCCGCCGCCGCGATATTCGTATTCAATGCCACGAAACCGAAGAAACCGTCTGTGAGTGCCGAGATGGTGCTGCCCGGGTTAAACCCGAACCAGCCGATCCAGATGATGAATACGCCGAGTACGGATAAAACTTGGTTATGACCCGGTATGCTGTTAGGCTTCCCGTCTTTATTATATTTGCCAAGTCGAGGCTTCAGAAGAATGGTAGCCACCAGTGCTGCCGTTGCGCCTGTCAAGTGAACGACCGTCGATCCGGCAAAGTCCTGCATGCCCAGAGCGCCGAGCCAGCCACCGCCCCATACCCAGTGAGCAACGATCGGGTAAATCACGATGGTGAACAGCAATCCAAACACGATATAAACGCTGAGCTTTGCCCGTTCTGCCATACCGCCGCAAGCGATCGCCAAGGATACGGCCGCAAAGGACAGATGGAACAGGAACATGATGGTCGTCGGCACATCGTATGCGGACAAGGAATCAAATGAGCCTGCTGCATTGTCTCCGCTTAAGAAAAAGCCTTCAAATCCGAAAAAGCTGTTGCCGTTACCGAAGGCTAGACCAAACCCTAGCGCCCAGAAGGCTACGATCGAAATGCCGAAGGTCAGAAAGGTCTTGCCTGCGACGTGTCCCGCATTTTTCATGCGAACCGAACCGGCCTCCAGCAGAGCGAACCCTGCTTGCATGAAAAATACGAGCAGCGCTGCCAAGAATACGAATACGGAGTTCAGACCAGCCGTCAATTCAACGTTCGTGGCTCCCCCATCAGCGGCGAACGCGCTCGCCGGGAATGCGAGTAGAGCGATTACTCCCGCCATTAAACCTAGCCATCTTTTTTTCATGTTTTACACTCCCCTTTGTGTTAACTAATATAACATCGCCTTGAATTCTTATTGTCATTATAGGGGGGAGATTAAAAATCCGCAACGGTTTTTTTCAAAAAAAACTTACTTTATGTAATATAATCTAACATTAAGTGCATACAGTGCAAATCGTTTAACATCATGCTCAGTGAAGAATAAACTAGGCTTCAAGGTTTTTTGTCACAACTATGACGTTTGACTGTATGGTTGAAGATCATGTATCATATTTCTATTAAAATGAAAATATAAATGCATTCATTAATGTCCAATTCAATGAAGGCTTGCGAGGTGATGAATGATGGGGATCACGAGCGGAAACCTTTTCCGGATCGGTGAGCTGGCCAAGGCTGCCGGAATCAGCGAAAGAACCATTGACTACTATACGAAGCTGGGTTTGATCTCCCCTGAAAAACGGACGTTAAAAAACTACCGGCTGTACAGTTCTGAAACCTTAAGCACTCTCGAACGTATTAATCAGTTGAAGCAAGAGAAATATACTCTCGATGAGATTAAGGAGAGACTGGATCGCTGGAAGTCGGTTGCCGATGATTCCGAAATGACGGAGAAGCTAACCAAACTCGAAATACAGATGAAACAGCTGGAACGGGATGTCAAGGAGCTCAACCCGCTTCTTAGCGAATTAAAACCCAGTCAAGCACGGGAGGTGCTCGCTAACATTCTTCCCAAGGGAGCTGCCTGTATCGAGTCGCTGCAAATTTTGCTGAACCAGTTCACTTCGATGTAATGATGCAACACCAAATTGACAACTTTGTATGGGGGTATGATAAATGTATTCTGACTGGATGTTTATACTCATTATTATTGCGTTTATATTCTCTCTCTGGGCTCAGTTCCGGGTCAAAGGCACGTTCAACAAATGGGCCAAGGTTGAAAACAGCACCGGCATGACCGGATACGATGCAGCGCGTCATATGCTGGATGCCAACGGACTCCATGACGTTCCGATTGAACCGGTGCCAGGCACGCTCTCTGACCACTATGACCCGACCAAACGCGTAGTCCGGTTGTCGGAGCCTGTTTATTACGAACGTACCATCTCGGCCGTCTCCGTCGCTTGTCACGAGGTAGGCCATGCGATCCAGCATGCGGAGCACTATCCGATGCTCGTAGCCCGTCACAAGATGTTCCCGGTCGTTAACTTTGCATCCGGTATCGCTCCGTTTCTCTTGATTGCCGGATTCCTGTTCCAAGCCATGAACCTGGTCGGTCTCGGCATTATCTTCTTCTCTTGCGCCGTTGCCTTCCAGCTTGTCACGCTGCCGGTCGAGTTTAACGCAAGCAACCGTGCCCGTCAGCTGATGGTTCAAGAAGGCTATATTGCCAATGACGAAGAACGCGGAGTCGCTAAGGTATTGAACGCTGCGGCCCTGACCTACGTCGCTGCAGCTTTGATCTCGCTGCTCGAGCTGATCCGTTACATCATGATCTTTACGAGCAACCGCGAATAAACACGTTTGACATGAAGGACAACGATAAAGGGCTTTCCTCTCTACCTTGATTGGCGGAGACGGAAAGCCCTCTTTTTTATAATCACTTGATGATGTCCATCTTGAATTCTAGACTCTTAGGGGAAGAGAAGCTTCATTCCGCTTTCTCTTCCTTTTTCGGCGACGGATCAATGCCAAAATATTGAAGCAGAAACGCACGGAAGGCTTGCGCAACCGGTGGCAGCTTCTCGTCCGCGCGGTGAATCAGACCGATGGAACGCGTTACCTTCGGCTCCGAGATTCGGACGCGTGCCGGTTGAAGCGGATTCGTCTGGAACAGCGCCATTTCAGGTAGCAGGCTGACCCCCATGCCGGCAGCAACCAGCCCGCGGATCGTATCCGTCTCCTCGCCTTCAAAAGCAATTTTCGGCGTGAACCCGGCCTCCAGGCAGGCATGCCATACAATCGGGCGCAAGGAGTAGCCCTTGCTGAACAGCACAAAGCGCTCCTCTTTCAATTGCTCCAGCTTGATGGACTGCTCCCCCGCAAGCGGGTGATTCGGCGGCAGGATCGCAAACAGCTCCTCTGTCAACACGATATCTCCGTCCACTTGATCGTGGCGATCCGGAAACGGAGACACAAACGCCAAATCCACTTCAGCCCCGACGACGTCCCGGATCAAAGTCGGGAACATGCCCTGCTTAAACCGGAACTTCACGTTCGGGTACTTCTTCCGAAATTCAGCCACGATGGACGGAATCAAATGTATGCCCAGGCTGTGAGGGAAACCGATACGGATCTCCCCCTGCTCCGGGTCCAGGAATTCATGTATCTCGACGACCGCACGGTCCAAATCCTTCATAATGCTCTCCACCCGTTTGCAAAAAAGCTGGCCTACCGGGGTTAACTGCAGATTCCGGCCTTTCTGCATGAACAAATTAACACCCAGTTCTTCTTCCAACTGATGTATTTGACGGCTGACGGCCGACTGAGCCACATGAAGCTCTTCTGCCGCTTGGGTAACGTGTTCCTTTTGCGCAACCTTTACAAAGTATTGCAACTGTCGTAATTCCACGCCTTTTATCGCTCCATTCTTATTCCCTAGAAGACTTGAAGACTTTATCCAAATCATCCAATTCTATTATAACAGACCCTCTTAGGTCCGATTATGTTCGACGTTTGAATAATCGAATCATGAGACCGTAGAGGAAAAATCCGCCTACCAATCCGCCGACATGGGCTACAAGGCTGACCCCTGGGGTAAACGAGAACAAGATCCCCAATATAAGCAGGGTGAACAGCGTCTTGCGGGACGACTCATCAATGACATGCTGCTGGAACAAGGCGATGTACAGATAAGCGCCATAAGCTCCGTATATGGCTCCTGAGGCGCCTACAAGGAAGGTATAGCTATCCATGCGCTCATAATAAGCCAATCCGATTACATTACCGAGAACACCGCTGAGCAGATACAGAATGGCAAATTTCCAGCTCCCCATGATTCTCTCCAGCGGGGGAACGAATACCAGCAGTGCGAAGCTGTTGAACAACAAATGGTCAAATCCGTTATGGAGGAACATCGCCGTAAAGTATCTCCATGCCTGGTCGACGAACTGCGGCAAATCCGACAAAGCCCCATATTTCAGCAGCGTCATCGGATTCCTCGAACCGCCGTCAAAGGATGTGATCACAAACATCACCAGGTTGATCACAAGCAGCAGCGATGTAACGGGATAATAACGCAAATAACTTTTCCAATTCTCATAACGTACGAATATCATAGCATCCTCCTCATCCTAAACCAGGCCAGGGGTGCCCTTTAGTGGACATTCCCTTTTTAAAAAGATTATAATGTACCATGAACCTGATCACCAAACTTTGATATCCAAGGAGGAGATTTCTCATGGCTCAAGAACGTTCAGGAGCTGCCACTTTCAAGGGCAATCCTATTACACTCATCGGACCACAGCTCAAGGCTGGTGATGCCGCGCCGGATTTTACCGTGAGCAAGAACCTGCTCGAAGACGTATCTCTTAAAGATTATGCAGGTAAAATCAAGCTGATCAGCGTCGTTCCTTCCCTCGACACCGGGGTATGCGACGCACAGACGCGCCGTTTCAACGAAGAGGCGGCCGGACTTGGCGACGATGTCGTGATCCTTACGATCAGTGCCGACCTTCCGTTCGCCCAGGCCCGCTGGTGCGGAGCTGCAGGCGTTGACCGGGTCATTACGCTGTCCGACTATAAATCGCGTTCTTTCGGTGAAGCGTATGGCGTGCTCATCAAGGAGTTTCAGCTCGACATGCGTTCGATCTTCGTCGTGGATGCTAACGATACCATCACCTACGTAGAATACCTTGGCGAAATGACGGAGCACCCGAATTACGAAGCTGCCATCGATGCCGTGAAATCTCTGCGTTAACACGCCGAAGGCTACATATGCGGCACACCTTTAAAAAGCGGGAGAGCAGCTCTCCCGCTTTTTCTTATTCTACTAAGCATCCACTTTATACTTGCTCAGTTTTTTGTCCAGTACAGCGTACAGGTTCAAGATGACCCGGTAGTTCGCCCCCAGATCCCCAAGGGAACCGCGGGATGCCGAATACATGTCAACTGCGCTGCGAACCGGACTGATGCCGAGCACGGATACGGTAATGTCCAGCGTACGTCCAAAGGAGGTTCTTTTCTCTAACGTGATTTCTCCCACGGATTTTACCTCATGCAGAACTTTGTAACCCGGAATTTTTTTCAGTGTCGAGGAAACCTCTTCAAAACACTTTTCTTTTGAAAGATTGTAATAACGCGTCTTCAGCTTGGGATCTTTAGCACGGTCGCTTGTGCCGTCATAGCTGCGCACGATACCGATTAGAACTCGTTTTAATGACAAAGACCGTTCCTCCTTTATAAATGACCGTTCCTTTCCATACTCTAGTTTAACATTGTTTATGCTTTCAGCAAACCTTTATATACAGCAAAAAGGCACCTCTTTCACTTCGAATTCGAAATAAAAGAGGTGCCCATTCATTGGCTTGACGAAACCCGCCTATGCCGTCCGGTAAACATTGTCTTCGAACCTGCTATAGCAGGTGGGTGACCGCAGAACCGCTTATGAATTCCCCTTGTCATATAGACAGGGCATTTCAGCCACGATTACGTATAGATCTCCCTAGACATCGTCATTGGTTCAAAACAACGGAAAACCGAAACGAACATCGCAGGATGTAGTCTTATTATAGGGGGTTTTGCCGGAAAAGTAAACCTCTCGTTATTTAAGGTTTCGATCCGTTCTCTCCCTTTTTGGCAGAATCCATGCTTTCCAGAAGAGCTTGCTCAGTTTCCGACTCCTCTTCCTCGGCCTTCTTCATTTTTTCCTGCTGCTCCTGCATTTTGGTAAAGGTCGCATAGAAGTTAAAGAACGCGAACAAGGCCATCAGGCAGAACAGGAAGAACACGAAGAGCACCGGCATTTGCGTGCCGATATACGCCAAGACAGCGCTTCCGATCAAAGTCGAAAATACGCGGAACGGACGAATCAGAGTCAGCAGCACCGCATTTTTTAGGAGCTGAGTCGTTTTCATCTCATAATGAACGGTCATGGAGAAGAAATTAAACAGGGAGACAAACAGTACGATGAGAAGCACCAGCATCACGATGCCGACAAGCTGGAAGCCATCGAGCTGCGTCATATAAACCGTGTAATCCACGTACATAATCACGAACAGCAGCGTATAAAAAATACCGCCGATCATGCTCTGCTTGTAATTTTCCTTATAACCCTTAAAGAACGTTTTGAACACGGACACGTCCGGATTGCCCATTACCCATTTCCGCACAACGGTAAATAAAGCCGCCGTAGCCGGAAATAAAACAAACGGTGATAATATTCCCAGGATCCAGTTCGACAGCAGCTGCTCGTTATGCGCTTCCGGTGTCTGAACGGCCATTAGGAATTTGGTTAGAACGATAAACAGGAAAGGCGATGTACAAATAACCCACAAGATGTTCGAAAAAGCAATACGGGTAATCCACTCGGTGAGCTTATATAAGCCACCCATGGCTCCTTTCATTTCCAAATCCGTTTCCTCCTCACTCAAATCATGCATGTATCTATTAATATACCTTATTTTGTACATGCATTGCCAGAGCCTAATTTATACGAACCTGGGTGTATATCCAATCCAGTGGCCCTGTTTCTCCATACGATATCACGTAATCCATTCAACAAGCTTGAATTTCCAAATTTAAAGAGGAGGGATTATGTATGTCTTGTGAAGGCGGAGGTTACGGCTACGGAAATAACGTTGGTATTGTCCTGGTTCTGTTCATCCTGCTTGTAATTATTCTTAGCACATTCTATATCTAATGTCTCCTTAGTCATTATCGTGAAACAGATGGGCTGATCGTGGGTTTAAACTGCGCGGTTAATGGGGATGCACTCAGGGTGCATCCTCTTTAACCATGCACCAAAAGACGAAGCGCGGCTCCACTTGGCGTGGGCTGCTGCTTCGTCTTTTGGTGTTTCGGCAGGTTACTCCCGGTAAAGGAAGTTAGCCGTTATTATTCGTCTCCGCTCCGGTTAGGGCGACGCTCGCCGCCGCTGTAGGAACGCGGTTTGCGGTCACCGCTGTTGTTGCGGTCACGGTTGTAACCACCGCCATCGCGATCACGGTTGTAACCACCACCGCCGTCACGGTTGTATCCGCCTTTGGAGTAGCCGCCACGGTTACCGCCGCCGCCGCTTCCGCCGTCACGGCGATATCCGCCGCTGTTGCCGCGTCCGCCATAACCGCCGCTAGGCTTGCGGCCATTACGGATATCCGGCTTCCGGCGTTTGGCGCGGATCGGATCCTCAGGGGTAAGGTGAATATCGGATGCTTCCTTCTTGTCGCCTGTCAGGATTTTCATTGCAGCTGCAAGCAATTGTACGGAATCGTACTGCTCCAGTAATTGAATGGCAAGACCTTTGTACTCGGTCAATTCCCCTTGCTCAATGATTTCAAGCACGCGCTCAGCGATGATGCGCTGTTTACCTTCGATCGCTTCGGCAATCGTTGGCAGCGGCTTGCGCGGAATACGGTGGCGCGTCACACGCTCGATGAAATACAGATGATCCATTTCACGCGGCGTCACGAAGGACCAGGCTGTACCTTCCTTGCCCGCACGGCCCGTACGTCCAATACGGTGTACATAGCTTTCCGGATCTTGCGGCAAGTCGAAGTTTACGACATGGGTAACGCCGGATACGTCGAGACCGCGCGCTGCCACGTCTGTCGCCACGAGAACATCGATGCTGCCGTCGCGGAATTTACGCATGACGGTATCACGTTGGTGCTGGGACAGGTCGCCATGGAGGCCATCTGCCGAATATCCGCGTTTTTGCAGGGCTTCTGCCAATTCGTCGACGCGGCGCTTGGTACGTCCGAAGACAATCGCAAGCTCAGGCGACTCCATATCCAGAAGGCGGCTCAAGGCTTCGAATTTTTGACGTTCAGGAACTTCGATATATGCTTGGTCGATCAGTGGAGCACTAACGTGCTTAGGAATAACGGATACATGCTCAGGTTCCTTTAGGAACTGGGATGCCAACTTCTGAATGTTAGCGGGCATAGTTGCGGAGAACAGCAAGGTTTGACGTTCTTCAGGAACAAGCTTTAGGATCGACTGGATGTCTTCCATGAAGCCCATGTCCAGCATTTCATCCGCTTCGTCCAATACAACGGTTTGTACGTCATCAAGACGGATGGTTTTTCTGTTGATGTGGTCAAGTAATCGACCCGGTGTACCGATAATAATCTGAGGCTTTCTTTTCAAAGCGCGGATTTGACGCCCGATATCCTGTCCGCCGTAAATAGCCAAGGAACGGATTCCTTTAAAACGGGACAGCTTGCCGATTTCTTCAGCAACCTGAATGGCAAGTTCACGGGTCGGTGTCATAATGAGAGCGACGATACGCTCCTCTTCCTTGGCGATTTTGTGGATAAGAGGTAGGCCGAATGCTGCTGTCTTACCTGTACCAGTCTGTGCTTGTCCAATCATATCCTTGCCGGTTAGAGCAATCGGAATCGATTGGGATTGAATCGGTGTGGCTTCCTCAAAGCCAAGCTCAGTGATTGCTTGCAGCACGCGCGGCTCCAAGCCAAAATCTGCGAAATTTTTCAATAGGTTCATACTCCTTCTATCTGTGGACTTCCACTTTCTTCTCTGTATTCTTAAGTAGTGGTAACGTTTATAGGCTTTCCCGGCCAGCAGGATTTTCTGCACGAGGTGAACCGGTATATTTCTCTTATCACCAGTATGGTGACTGGTTAATGTATAATCATCCTGATAAGCTTGCAAAGTTATCAATGTAACGGACTACTCAAGAATATCCAATACATTATATCACAAAACATTTCTGGAATACCAGCAAGCTTAAAGAAGTCATAATAACCGGGAGGTGATTCCTATGTTGAAGCGTCTATGGACCTATTTCTCGATCGTATTCGGGGGCATGATTATCGCCGCCGGATTCAATTTGTTTCTGATTCCCCACCATCTGCTCAGCGGCGGCGTATCCGGCGTGGCTCTCGTGATCGGTTATTTCACGCCGCTTAATATCAGCATCATGTATTTTGTGCTCAACATTCCGATCCTGATCACCGGCTGGTTCAAGCTGGGCAAAAGGTTCGTCGGTCTCAGCATCCTCTCGGTTATCGTCACAACCTTGTTTCTGGAGCTTATCCCGGTGAATCACGTTGCAACCGACATGCTTCTGTCCTCGGTTTTCGGCGGCGTGCTTGTCGGGTTCGGCACCGGTCTCTCCTTTCGGGTCGGCGGTTCAACCGGGGGCTTCGATATCATCGGCTCCCTGGTCACGAAATATCGGGACTTCCCCGTCGGCAGCGTACTGGTGACGCTGAACGCCATCGTCATCATGGCGGTAGCATATCTGGAGCAGGATTGGAACTTGGCGCTCGCTTCCATGGCCTCCATCTATGTTGCCGGTAAAATGGTGGATATGCTTCACATCAGCCACATCAAGGTGACCGTCTTTATCGTCACGAACCGGACGGAGGCCTTGCTGGAGAAGCTGCTCAAGCGCCCCCGCGGCATAACCAAGATCAAAACCCAGGGAGCTTTCAGCCATAAAGAGAAGGATATGCTCATGACCGTCACGACACGATATGAGCTGGCTGAGCTGAAGCAAATCATTACGGAAACCGATCCCGAGGCTTTCGTCAATATCGTGGAAACGACGGCCGTCATGGGGCAATTCCGCAAGAACTAAATATTTACCAGGTGTGAGAGTACGGTAAATATGTGGTATAATATTTGTGCGCGGTTCCTACAATATTCATGAGATCTGATTCCCGGGCGTACGCTCAGGCCCAATTTTAATTGTTTTTCCGTTTTACAAAAGAACGTCCTGCCTAACCAATTCGGAAGGAAAGGGTGATTTTTATGGAAATGGAAACGGTAAAATTGTCACAAATCGTCATGAAGTGGTTCCCGGAAATGATACCGTTCTTCAGACAGAACGAATTGAATTCCATGATCGTTCTTAGGGACGGGCTGAGTATTCTGGAGCAGGAGGACGCTCTTGAGATCATTCAGTTCAGCATTTGCGAGCATCAGAATCAAACTCCGCTTCATTAATTTTAAAGCAACACGCGATCATTGCACGACAAATGCCGTTCTTCTCCGGTCCAGGTAAAATCCACCGGTGAAAAACGGCATTTTTTTATGAGAAAATGTGAATTCTATAGGCACGTCATTTCCCGTTAAGCAGCAAAAGGCCGCATGTAACCGCATCCATCTTCTTTGTGTTTCTAATCCGACTTGTCACTCCCCATGTTCACACGTTGTTCACGGTAAACTTGCCGCTAATGTCGAACTTTAGCGTTTAAAACGCCCTTCACCCGTTTAATGAACTAGGTACGCTCGCCCACCGTTTCCAATTTATTGTCGTTTGTAACAATCCTGTTCTTTTTGAAGGCAACCGTTCCTTTATAATCATGATGTGAATGTACACAAGGGAGAGAGTAATTATGAATATCATCTTGGCTTTATTCATCTTGGCATCCGCGGGTTTAGGCAGTTCCAGTCCGCAGGAAGGCAATCTTACCGCCAAACTTCAGGCCTCATTAAACACCGCCATGATCCAGGGCATGCACCAAAACAACAGCCAAGGCCACGGCCAAACCGAGGGCAAAGGCCAGGGGCAAAGCGGCATCAAGCCGAATACGACGGCAATCGATCCGCAGGTCGACGCGCCTAAAGTCAAGGGCATTTATGTAACGGCTTATAGCGCAGGCGGCTCCAGAATGAATCAGCTGGTGGATCTTTTGGACAACACCGATCTCAATGCCATGGTCATTGACATCAAGGATGATGAAGGATACATAACGTACAAGACCGATAATCCTAAACTGAAGGAGCTCGGCAAATCCCAGCCGTTTATCAAAGACATCAAGCAGCTGATGAAGCGGCTGGAGAAACACGATATCTATCCGATCGCCAGGGTGGTTGTGTTCAAGGATACCATTCTCGCCAAGAAAAACCCGGAGCTTTCCTTCCGTAAAAGCGATGGCACCGTATGGACCAACGGCGGCGGCGACAGCTTCGTCAACCCGTACAGCAAAGAGGTCTGGGATTACAACATCGAGATCGCCAAAGAAGCCGCCAAACTCGGATTCAAGGAAATCCAGTTCGATTATGTTCGTTTTCCGGAAGGTTTCGAGAAACGGGCCGATTCCCTGAAATATACCAAGACGGATCAATCGCGCGTGGACGTGGTCTCCGATTTCGTGCAGTATGCCCGGGAAGAGCTTGCACCGCTCGGCATCCGCGTATCCGTTGACATCTTCGGCTATGCGGCCTCCGTGCCTGCGGCAGAAGGCATCGGACAGGACTTCGTGAAAATCTCCAAAAACGTCGATATCATCAGCCCGATGGTATATCCGAGCCATTACACGGCGGGATGGTTCGGCTCCCCCGTTCCGGACAAGGCTCCTTACCAGACCATCAAGGGATCCATGGAAGACACCCACAAGAAGCTCGATGAGCTGGGAGAGCAGAAGCCGATCATCCGGCCTTGGATTCAGGACTTTACCGCCAGCTGGCTCGGAAGCGGAAACTATGCCAAATACGGCAAAAAGGAAATCGAGGAGCAGATTCGCGCCCTCAAAGACACGAACGTCGATGAATACTTACTCTGGAATGCTTCCAACCGTTATACGGAAGGCGTCACTCATAAATAATCACTCATTCGTTTCGAAAGGGTCGGCCATCTTTTATGGCCGGCCCTTTCTTCCGTTTGATCGATGGTGAACCCCTCTCTTGACAGCCAATGCTATGATGAAGATTAGGGTCGGACTACCGACCCTGAACAAGCAAGCTGACGCCCCCCGATTCAAACGCTGGTTGAGTTACGGCTTGCCGCTCAATAAGCCCGTTATTGTACCCGCTCAGGGCAGGGTCCTACAATATAGGAACAGCGTCATAAAACTCCAACGAAAGAAAGGCAAATCACAATGCAACCGACCACTACAACACGGGGAAAGCTGAAACAATTCGCGATCATTCTCATCCCCATTCTCGTAACGCAGCTTGCTTTATCGGCCATTACTTTTTTTGACACCAATATGTCGGGAAAATTCAGCTCGGTCGACTTGGCAGGCGTAGCCATCGCTACAAGCATTTGGATTCCGGTCCAAACCGGACTCAGCGGAATTCTCATGGGGATCACCCCCATCGTTTCGCAGCTCGTCGGCGGACGACAGGAACAAAAAGTCGCCTATCAGGTCAACCAGGCGCTCTGGCTGTCCGTCTTACTGGCCATCGTCGTCCTTGCCATCGGGTATGCCGTCGTACCGAGCATTCTTGGTGCCATGAACCTGGAGCCTGAGGTTCGTCGGATTGCTTCCCATTTTCTTGCCGCCATCTCGATCGGCATCATTCCGTTGTTTGCCTACACCGTGCTTCGCAGCTTCATCGATGCGCTCGGGCAAACAAAAATTTCGATGGTCATCACGCTGATTACCCTCCCGGTGAACGTAGGCTTGAATGCCCTGTTGATCTATGGTTACTGGGGCTTTCCGCGATTGGGAGGCGTAGGTGCCGGCCTGGCGTCCGCCATTACCTATTGGACGGTTCTGGCGATCGCCATCGTCATCATCCATAGAAATCACCCATTCTCTCCATTTGGTATCTTCAGGCAGCTTCGGGGAGTATCCCTGAGCGCTTGGAAGGGCCTGTTAAAAATCGGCTTGCCGATCGGGTTCTCGATTTTTCTCGAGACCGCAGTCTTCGCCGCGGTGACTTTGCTCATGAGCAGCTTTGACACAGCTACCATTGCCGCGCATCAGGCCGCCTTGAATTTCGCTACGACACTGTACATGCTGCCGTTAAGCATATGCATGAGCTTAACCATTCTTGTAGGCTTTGAAGCCGGCTCGGGCCGGATGAAGGATGCCTGGAAGTACGCCAAGCTCGGCATCGGCACGGCCGTCATCCTGTCGCTGATCACCGCTGTCGTCCTGTTTATGGCCGGCCGCCAGGTTGCCGGTTTATATTCCAACGAGCCTGAGGTCGTGGCGTTGATCCAGCATTTCCTGCTATTCGCGATTTTCTTCCAGATCTCGGACGCGATCGCCACGCCGACCCAAGGAGCGCTGCGAGGCTACAAAGACGTTAACGTCGCTTTTATGCTCGCATTTCTATCGTTCTGGGTCATTGGCCTGCCTGTGGGATACGTGCTCGCCAACTATACCGATTGGCAAGCCTTCGGCTACTGGATCGGGTTGATCACGGGACTTGGGGTAGGCGCGGCCCTGATGCTTATGCGCCTGGTCAAAGTCCAGCGCAAGTTCGCTGGCCAGGCAAAGGCAACGTCCTTATCCGCATCATAAGACAACGGACCGCATATCGCGGAAGTTGTTATCGCGACATCAGGATGGTCTAACATTTATACTAAAAAAGACCGTCTCCAAGCAGAATGGATTCTGCCATGGAGACGGTCTTTTATCGTTATCGCCAAAACGGACTTATTGGGACAATCGCAATGCCAGATCGTACAGATCCCGGTCAAATTCCTTCTTGGTGTTAACGACCTTGTCAATGTCCGTAAGGACCAGTTCGCCTTTGATGATGCCGCATCCTTTGTCGGATTGGCCATCAATCAGGCTGCGAACCGCAAAATCGCCGAGACGGCTTGCCAAATTGCGGTCAAACGGAGTCGGAGCTCCGCCGCGCTGGATATGACCAAGCACGGTTACGCGGGCATCGATTGACGCATGGCACTCTTTCAGATCGTGGACAACGTCCTCGCCGCGTCCGACGCCTTCCGCTACGATAATGATGCTGTGGCGCTTGCCTTTGGCAAAATTCTCGCGAAGACGCGTCGCCACTTCATCAAGATTGTACTCCACTTCCGGCACCAGGATGGTCTCCGCCCCGGAAGCCAGGCCCGCGTGAAGGGCGATGTCGCCGCAGTGGCGTCCCATAACTTCTACAACCGACGAGCGGGCATGGGAAGACATCGTATCGCGCAATTTGTTTACAGCGTCTACAACGACGCTGACCGCTGTATCAAAACCGATCGTATAGTCGGTAAAGGAAATATCATTATCAATCGTGCCCGGAAGACCCATCGTTTTGATTCCGAGCTTGCTCAGCTTGTTCGCACCTTGGTACGAGCCGTCTCCGCCGATGACGACCAAACCGTCGATGCCGTGCTGATTCAGAATGTCGGCGCCTTTCTGCTGCCCTTCCGCCGTCTTGAACTCCTCACAACGGGCGGAACGAAGAATCGTGCCTCCGCGCTGGATGATATCCCCTACGCTGCGAAGGTCCATTTTGATAATGTCGTTTTCGAGAAGACCTTGGTAACCGCGTTGAATCCCGTATACCTCTAGTCCATAATACAAACCGCTCCGTACAACGGCGCGCAGCGCCGCGTTCATCCCTTGGGAATCGCCACCACTTGTAAGAACTGCAATTTTTTTAACCTCTGCCATGTCTCTTTTCCTCCTTCAATGTCACTCATGCTTATGCTTACGAATCCATCGGCTGTTGACGTAGAAAAAAATCCGGGTCATCGGGCTCTTCTTCATCAAACGTTTGGATACGGTGCGAACCAGTTGCTGCTCGCTGACTTTTGGATCGGATAAATATAACGCCAGTAACCCCTCAATGATCATACGATGAAAAGGGGTCGAGGGAATCGTTCTGACATCCTTCCGGGCCCACTCAACAATGGAAGCTATACGGTTCAGCATCGTATCGGCATCTTCGTAATAATTACAAAAGTTCAGATCGCCGCCCAGCCTGTCTTCGTCTTGATCAATAAGATAATCCAGCATAATGTGGAGACTGCATACATTCGGAAAATAAGACGCATGAATGGACGATGCATCCTCGTCATCCAGAAACGGATCGGTTGCAGCCAAGAACAGCATGAACACACCCAAGGTTGATCCCGTTGCAGCCGCAAACTCGTTCCACCGCAGATGCGGTGTCCGGTGTGCATGCCGGGACCACCATTCAAGCAATGCCGCTTCTCTCTTATCCGGATGGATGTGCTTGTATACCTGCAAATCGGCATAAAGCCCAGCCAAATCCCTTATGTAGGGCTTTGCCGCTTCATATCCTGATAATTGCCCGATGCAATCCCGGCATTTCTGCACAAGGCGGAGAAGATAACCTCCGTCCTCCCTTTCGGACCGGAGCGCGTAATAATCAGCCGGCTCCATTTCAGGTGTAACGGCATCCAGCATCGACTGATGGAGCTGTCTGAAATCCGCTGGATCCAGCGAAGTACTGCGGTCACATAAATTATCGAGATAATCGCTAATTGTCTGGTAAGCTACAATCAATGGAATGAGAATGTGCTTTTCCGGCAGATTGGCTGCGGCATACACCGCACCGCCCTGGCAGTGAAATCTTTTGGTATCTATACTGGCCAGTGCCTGCTTTCGTAGCTCCTCATCCGGAATTTGCTCAGCCTCCCGGCGCCACTTCTCCAATTCGCTCCGCACTTCCGGGAGTATGAATTTGTACACCCGGCTCATCAGCCCGACCGGACTGCGCGGAACCTTACGGCTTAGCTCTTGATTATTCAATGAACTCTGCCTCCACATGGTTGTCTTTTTATACCTATCCAAATCAAACCTATTATAATATGATCGCCCATTTTGCACAAATAACACAGATCATTGACGGGGGTGGGCCGTTAACGCATTCTATTATCCATCTATCTCCAATCAGCGATATGTTATATACTAGTCGGAGTTGAACAACAGACCATGAACTTCGCGAATGCCGTTTCATCCACCGGTCCACGGGTTCATGAAAGAACGGAGATCCCCAGCATGAAACTTCCCGCTTCGTCCAGACCGGATCAGAATTGGCTCCGCGCCTTTATGTTTACGATATTCGGCACGACAGCCCTTGTCATTTCTTATTTTCCGCTTTATTACAAAGAAATCGGCTTCAGCAGCGCGCAGATCGGCTATCTGTATGCCATCGGCCCGTTGATATCCATGTTCTCCAACATGATTTGGAGCTACACGAGCGACAAATACCGGACCATCAAGCGCATCATGAACATTCTGATTATCGGGCAGCTTGTCACGATGCTCATCCTATGGCAGGTTACAAGCTTCGGCGTTGTATTGATTACGATCAGCTTGTTTTATTTCTTCTACTACCCGGTCTATCCGTTGGCGGATACGATGGCCATCCAGACGGCGCAGCGGTACGGTCGCAGCTTTACCGTCATCCGCGTATTCGGCTCGCTCGGCTACGCGTTCTTCGCCCTTGGCATTGGATATGCCATCGGTGCAGCGGGCGCTTCGGCTGCGCTGTCGATCGGCATCGGGATCGGCGTATTTACGCTCATATGCTCCTTTCTTATCCGCGATGGCGTCGCGGCCAAATCAGAGCCTGTGGAACTGGCAGCCCTGCTCAAAATATTGCGTTCGAAAGAAATATTGTGGTTCTTCGGCTGCACCTTCTGTCTTGCCATCGCCCACCGCATGAATGAAGCCTTTCTGACGCTCACCTTATCGGGGCTTGGTGCGGGCGAGGGTCTTATCGGGTGGTCCTTGATGATCTCGGCTGCCAGCGAGATCCCGATTTTTTTCCTGCTGAGCAAGTATGGAGACAAGATGAAGGAGCTGCCGCTGCTCGGCTTTGCAAGCCTGATGTTTGCGCTCCGATTCCTGCTCATGGCGCTGGCGTCCGATCCGTTGTCGGTGCTCGCCGTCCAGTCGCTTCACAGCATTACCTTCGGCGTGTTCTATGTAACCGCGGTCCGTTATATTACCAGGATCATTCCGTGGCAGTACCGGGCGACCGGGATGGCGCTCTTCATTATTTTCTGGTCCAGCGTCTCAGGGCTTCTCAGTGGAGCTTTCGGCGGTTTGCTGTTCGAAGCCGCGGGGAGATCGTCCTTCTACCTGCTTGCAGCTCTCCTGTCCTTCGCTACCTGCCTCGGCTTTATCTACCGGCACCTCTTCGCCAAGCCGGAGGAGATGCATACCTCTGGATTCGGCGCCTAGAATACAGCGCGAAACGCTCCTGAGTATAAGATCAATAAAGGCAAGTACGGACCGGGTATCGATCCGAACCTGCCTTTGATTGATCCTGACTAGACCTGCTTGACCCAAAAGAATACAAAAAAGCACAGTTCTCGGTAGAGAACTGTGCTTCATGCCTTGGTAATTCTATAAGATCTCCGTATCGGGAGTTAGCTTACAGTTTTGTTACGTTGGCTGCTTGAGGACCACGGTTACCTTCTGTGATGTCGAACTCAACCGCTTGACCTTCTTCCAAACTCTTGAAGCCTTCTTCTTGAATTGCGGAGAAGTGTACGAATACATCCTCGCCACCTTCAACGGAAATGAAGCCGTAACCTTTTTCTGCGTTAAACCATTTAACTGTACCTTTCAAATGAACAACCTCCTAAAAATACCGCCATCTATGGCGAATATCCATATTATATCCCATGTTTTCTGACAATGCAATCCGTCAATTCACCCTAAGGGGCTTTTTTTCGGCACACTATTTTAATCAGAAGATGATTTGCTTTTAAGCCCGCGAGTGCGTTATCATTTACCCAAAAGCCTAAGTAGCAAACGGAGATGCATATGATCAAAAAACATGAAATATACAAAAAAGACAAGTGGAACATGATGACGGTCGAAGTTCAGGGCCGATACATCGTTCTTCGCGAAATTTCCGACCAGTGGGGTGAAGAGACCCATACCTTCATGAGTCGGCCAGCCTTGATGCACTGGGCTCAAAACCGCTTTCCCAAAGAAGATTTCGAAGGCCGGGAAGATGAGTGGAGAGAAATGATGGCTGCCTTTAAGCAGGTGTAATGGATGGATTATACGAATATCGTCATCTTCATTATTCTGGCCTTCAGTCTGGGTGCCATCATGATCATGTACCGGGATCGGATACCCCAAAGACTGAGAAGGGGGATGGCCCTGATTGCCGTCGCCTTTATCTTGTTTGCCTTTTACCTTATTGTATACAGTTTCTTGAATCTGGGTTCCTCGTAAATTTATAGGATGAAAGTGGCGGGTACGCGGCATACTATCGCTCGGATGCTTCAATTCGAGGAGGTATTATGCCATGAGAGGCGCCAAGGTGCTCTGCATTACGCTTGCCATCTGCCTGCTAGCTCTATCCGCTGCCCGCTCCGAAGTCTTGTCTGAAGGAACCCGGACTCCAACTAATCCATATCATTCAAGGAGGATTTCCATGGAACAATTGTTGAAACGCGCTGATGTCCCTAAAGAGCATCAATGGAAACTCGAGGATTTATTTGCTGATCAAAAGGCTTGGGATGCAAGCTTTGCGGAGCTGAAGAATCTGCTGAAACGGACCGCCGATTACCAGGGCAAGTTAAACAACGCAGCTTCCATCAAGGAATGCTTCGAGCTCGAAGACGAAATCTCATACCATGCCGAACGCTTATACGTATACGCTCATATGCACCATGACGAAGATACGGCAAACCCTACATATCAGGCACTAACCGCCAAAGCCAAAAAACTGAACGTCGAAGCCGGAGAAGCCCTCTCTTTCATCACGCCTGAAATTCTGTCCCTGTCCGAGGCGGAACTGGATAAACTGATCGAGGACCCTACCCTGAAGGAATTCAAATTCACGCTGACGGAGATGAAACGGGAGAAAGCGCACGTGCTGTCCAAGACGGAAGAAGCGCTGCTGGCTCAAGTCGGCAACCTCTCCTCTGCACCGCAGACCATTTTCGGCATGCTCAACAATGCGGACATGAAATTCCCGAAAATCAAAAACGAGGACGGCAAGGACGTCGAGCTTACGCACGGCAATTATATTCAATTCCTGGAGAGCCCGAACCGCGAGGTTCGCGAGCGTGCCTTCAAAGCCGTCTACGAAACCTACGGCAAGCAGAAAAACACGATTGCGGCTACGCTGAACGCCAACGTTAACAAAAATATGTTCTACTCCCGCGTCCGCAAGTACCCTTCCGTTCTGGAAATGGCTCTCTATGGGGATAACATTCCGAAGGAAGTCTATACGAACCTGATCGACACCATTCACGAGAGCCTGCCGCTCCTTCACCGTTACATGGAGCTCCGCAAGAAGCTGCTGGGCGTGGATGAGCTTCATATGTACGATTTGTTCGCTCCGCTCGTAGAAGAGTACAAATGGGATATCACATACGAGGAAGCGAAACAAATGACCAAGGAAGGCCTTACGCCGCTTGGTGACGATTATCTCAGCAGCCTGCAGGAAGGCTATGACAACGGCTGGATCGACGTGTACGAGAATGAGAACAAACGGACCGGCGCATACAGCTGGGGCGCATACGGCACCCATCCATATGTTCTGCTGAACCATAAAGATAATCTGAACAGCATGTTTACCCTTGCCCACGAGATGGGCCATGCGCTTCACTCCTACTACTCCGACAATGCCTTGAAATACCGTGATGCGCAGTACACCATCTTCCTGGCGGAAGTGGCGTCCACCACAAACGAAGCGCTGCTGATGGATTACCTGCTGAAGAACGCCAAGGATCCGAAGCAGAAGATGTATCTGCTTACCTACTATGCCGATCAATTCCGGACGACGGTATTCCGTCAAACGATGTTTGCCGAGTTCGAGAAGATCGTGCATGAACGCGTGGAAAGCGGCGAATCCCTGACGCCACAGGATCTTTCCGACATCTACTACGAGCTGAACGTGAAATATCACGGCAAAGGCATGCAGGTGGATAAAGAGATCGGCATGGAATGGGCACGGATTCCTCATTTCTACAACAGCTTTTATGTGTACAAATACGCGACCGGCTTCTCGGCTGCGACCAGTTTCTCCAAGCAAATCCTGGAGGAAGGCCAGCCTGCCGTTGACCGTTATCTCGGCTTCCTGAAGAGCGGAGGCAGCGACTACTCCATCAACATCCTCAAGAAGGCCGGCGTGGATATGTCTTCTCCGGAGCCGATCCGTGAGGCGATGAGCGTGTTTGAAGACGTCATCAACCAGATGGAGCTGTTGACGAAATAAACAGCCCTGCATTCGCGGGCTTAAGCGAATCTCAATTGACCGGTGGAATAAAATCCCTTGCCCTTTACGGGCGAGGGATTTTATACTGTTTGGAGGAAGGAGGTGTTCCCCATGAAAATTCAATGGTCGTTAATCGCAGCCTTATTGTTTGCCCTGATTACGGCTGTGTTCGCCGTCATCAATGTCAATCCGGTTGCCGTGAACCTGTTATTCGGCACCGTCAACGTACCGCTGATTCTGCTGATTATCGGATGCTCGCTGATCGGGGGACTGATCGTCGGCACGTTCGGGATTTACCGTCAATATCAAATGCAGAAGGAAATCCGTTCGTTAGCGGAGCAGCTCATACATATCCGTGAAGTAACGGGATACACCCCTGAAATACAAGCTGCGGAAGAGGAAAACAAGAAAGATCAGAAGGACGCTCCCATTGAATAGGGAAGGCTGTCCCATCGAACCAAGGAGGCATAACAACCCGTGTCGATACAACCGAATGAAACTTACGTGCTGGACCTGCTAAAAGAACTGCTGGATACGCCGAGCCCTACCGGATATACCCACGACATCATGAAGCGGATCGAGCAGGAAGCCGCTTCGCTTGGAGTTTCCCTGGAATGGAATGAGAAAGGCGGAGCCATCCTGTCCGTTCCCGGACAAGACGGCAGCCGAACCGTCGGCCTGAGCGCCCATGTGGACACGCTCGGCGCCATGGTTCGTGCCGTGAAATCGGAAGGTACGCTCCGGCTTACCTCCGTCGGCGGATACATGATGAACAGCATCGAGAATGAATACTGCATCATCCATACGCGCAGCGGCAAGAAATATACGGGCACGATCCTGTCCACGCATCCTTCCGTTCACGTGTACAGCGATGCCCGTGATTTCAAGCGCCAGGAAGCCCATATGGAGGTCCGGATCGACGAATGGGTGGAGTCTGCCGAAGATGTGAAGAAACTCGGAATCGGCGTTGGTGATTTTGTGTCCTTTGATGCGCGTGCGGTCATTACGCCGAGCGGTTACATCAAATCGCGCCATCTGGATGACAAAGCCAGCGTCGCCGCCCTCTTCGGCTTGCTCGAAAGCATGAAACGGGATAACTGGAAGCCTGCCTACAATGTGAAGCTTCTCATCTCGAACTATGAAGAGGTCGGACATGGCGCCGCCTACATTCCTGCCGACATCCATGAACTGATTGCGGTCGATATGGGCTGCATCGGCGATGACCTGAGCTGCAAGGAAACCGATGTATCCATCTGCGCAAAGGATTCTTCCGGTCCCTACGACTACGGCATGACCAGCCGTCTGATCCAGCTGGCTGAAAGCGAAGGCATTGCTTATGCGGTGGACGTGTACCCGCATTACGGCTCCGATGCATCCGCGGCGCTCTCCGCCGGCAGCAACATCAAGGCTGCGCTGATCGGTCCCGGCGTTCATGCATCCCATGCGATGGAAAGAACGCATAAACAGGCTGTTCTTAACACCGTTAAGCTGCTGGCTGCCTACGTGAAATAAGTCATCTCCATACAGAAAAAGGGGCGTCCCGCCAAGGCCATAAGCCTGGGGACGCCCCTTTTGCATATTCAAGATTTCTTGCTCTGCTCAATCTTCTCCGCAAGCTCGTTCAGATAGGTCCAGCGCTCCATCAAATGCTCCAGCTCGCCTTCCGTCTCCTCTTGGGACTTCATCAGCTCCTGAAGCCTGGCCGCATCGCTGCCGGCGGTCTCCATCTCCGATTGAATCGAAGCGAGCTTGTTCTCGGCGGCTTCGATAAGACCGTCAATCTGCTCGTACTCCCGCTGTTCTTTATAACTGAATTTCAAGCGCTCCCGCGGCGCTTCCTGAGCGGAACCGCTGCCTGAGCCTCCCGAAGCAGGCTTGGCACTGGATGCTTCCGCCTTGCCCCCGGCGGCTTCGCCGCCATGGCGCTGCATCCATTCGGCATATTCGCTGTAAGAGCCGACATGGACACGGATCTGTCCGCTGCCCTCAAACGCCATGATCTTGTCCACCGTTCGATCCAGGAAAAAGCGATCATGGGATACCACGATGCAGACGCCCGGGAATTCATCCAGGTACTGCTCCAGGACGGACAGCGTCTGAATGTCCAGATCATTGGTCGGTTCATCGAGAAGCAGCACGTTCGGCGCGCTCATCAGCACCCGCAGCAGGTACAGCCTGCGCTTTTCGCCCCCGGACAGCTTGGCGATCGGCGTCCACTGCAGCGCCGGCGGGAACAGGAAGCGTTCCAGCATCTGGGCCGCGGTAATGGCCGAGCCGTCCGCCGTGCGGACAACCTCCGCTTCATCCTTGATATACTCAATCACTCGCTGACTGCCGTCCATCTCCTGATGCTCCTGGGTGAAATAACCGAGCTTGACCGTGGGGCCAAGCACGACTTCCCCGGCATCCGGCTGAAGCCGCCCGGCAATCAGATTGAGCAGCGTGGATTTGCCGCTGCCGTTCGGGCCAACGATGCCGATCCGATCCTCTAGAACGGCAATGTAGGAAAGATCCTGAATGAGAACTTTGTCGTCGCTCTTCTTCCGCAGACCTTCAATCTCCAGAATTTTCCGTCCCAGCCGGGTAGAAGCGACCGAGACGTCCAGTTCGCCGGAGCTGTGTACCATCTCCTGATCCTTGAGCTTCTCGAATCGTTCGATCCTCGCCTTCTGCTTGGTCGTACGCGCCTTGGCTCCTCGGCGAATCCAGGCCAGTTCGTTCCGCAGCAAATTCTGGCGCTTCTGCTCGGAAGCAGCCTCACGCTCCTCGCGCTCCGCCTTCAGTTCCAGAAAGCGGCTGTAATTCGCCTCATATCGGAACAGCCGCCCGTGATCCAGCTCCAGCATGACATTGGCCACCCGGTCCAGAAAATACCGATCATGCGTAATCATGAGCAGCGCACCCCGGCGCTTCTGCAGATACTGTTCCAGCCAGGCCACGGATTCATTGTCGATATGGTTCGTCGGCTCATCCAGGATAAGCAAATCGGAAGGCTGAATCAAGGCCGCAGCCAATGCGACCCGCTTACGCTGACCGCCTGAGAGCGTCCCCATCTTCGCGTCATAATTCCGGATGCCCAGCTTGGACAGGATGGTTTTCGCATCGCTTTCCAGCTGCCACGCCTGCAGCGTATCCAGCGTCTGATTGAGCTTCAGCAGCTTCTGCTGCAGGTCTTCGCGATTCGGATGCAGCTCCAGCAGTTCCATCGTTTCGGTGTACTCCCGGACCGCCTTCATCTCTGGAAGATCGCCCTCAAATACCTGCTGCAGGACGGTATTGTCCGGATCAAACTCGGGGTTCTGGGCCAGATAACGCACCCGGATGCGATTGCCCATCGATATTTTACCGGCATCCGGCGGCTCAATCCCCGCGATAACGCGCATAAACGTGGATTTCCCCGTGCCGTTTACGCCGATGATCCCGATTTTATCCTGGTCCTCCATCCCGAAGGAAGCATCCTGAAACAGAATTTTGTCTCCATAGCTTTTCGTTACCTGTTCCACGGTCAATATATTCATAGTTATGATCCCTACTTACATCTATAGATTTCGTTGATCGTTCGTTCATCGGTAAGACGGATACATTATAACGCAATCCACGCCGCAATCCCATAAGCTGCCGCGCCGCCAAGCAATGAGCTGACCAGATTGACCGCATCGTTGGACATCCAGGCATGTCCGCGCATGCGCACCGTATCCTGGCCGCAATGTCGAGACACTTCCACCGATTTGCCGCACGCCGGGCAGCGATACATTACCTGCATGGTCGCACCGAGGTACGAATCGGCAAAAGCTCCGACCATGCCGCCCCCAAGGGCAGCCAGGACATACGGCAACAGATCCGCATTCATGCCGCTCCACTCGGCCAGCAGCCATCCGCCTGCCCCAATCAGCATGCTCCCTGCTGCCGCCGCCGCGGAGCCGACCCAGGATACGCCGCCGGATTCCCCGGCTGTCAGCACCCTTCCGTTCAGCACGGAACGCGGGGGCTTCCGGCTAAGGCTGCCTACCTCCGTGGCCCAGGTATCCGCCGTCACCGTAGCCATGACGCCTATAAACAGGTACACCCACAGATGGGACGGAATCCATACGTTCAACAGACACAGCACCATGCCGATGCCGCCATTGGCGAAGACCTGACCAGCATCCCGCCGGCCGGTCTTGGCATAGGATTTCTCCAGGTCCGCCTTCCGCTGCTTCCCATGCCGCGAGAGCAGCGTGGACGTTATGAAAAAAAGAAGCAGGGTTCCGAACCAAAACGCGTTCCCTGCTCCGTAATATATGGTACCCATCAGAATAGCGGCTAAGGCTCCGGATTCCGATAACGATCGTTTCCTGTAAGCGGCTCCTGCCACGATGACGGCACCCGCTGCCCCGATCAGCCAATCCATCCGCGATCCCTCCCATAATAAAGCTTGTCAGATTACCCGATTTCGCAGCGGCCCAGACGGACGTCTCCCCAGAACAGTTCGAACACGTCGCCGGATTCCGTGGGTCCCACGCCGGCCGGCGTGCCTGTGAAGATCAAATCCCCTTGACCAAGACCGTAATGCTCGCCGATGTAATCGATGATGCGCTGAAGAGAGAAGATCATATCCTTCACATTCCCCCGCTGGACCTGGTCGCCGTTCTTCCAGACGGTAAAATCCTTATCCTCAAGCTTGGCGGTTCCCGGGAAAGCAATGGATGGCGTAAGCGGCGCGGAAGATTTAAACGCCTTTGCCGCCGTCCACGGGTGTCCTTTCTCCTTAATGACCGTCTGTACGTCACGCAGCGTGAAATCGATGCCAAGGGCCATCGATTTTACAAGCTCGTCCACGGTCTTGCCTGGCGCGTAATCCTCCGCAAGCTGAATAACAAGCTCGCCTTCAAAATGAAGGCTGCCCCTGTCCATCGGCAGCTTCAGCACGCTGCCGTCCAGCGGAACGACGGCATGCGAGGGTTTAAGAAAAATCATCGGCTCTTCCGGTACGGCATTGCCGAGCTCCGCCGCATGCAGTTGGTAATTACGTCCTACACAATAAACGTTATTCACTAGGGCACACATCAATTAAAACCTCCATTTTCTTCGCCAGAACGGAACTTTTGGTGCAATTTTATGAATAAAGATTTGGCCCCATGTATCGGGCCGGTTCGTACAGATCATGATGGCGGGATTCATTCGGGCGAGCGATCTCATGCTCTTCGCATCATCCACCGTCCAAGCCATGGGCGTAATGCCGTTCTTCACCAGATCCGACGCAAAAGCCGCATCCAGGTGGGAATAGCCGATGGATAAAAAGGAACATTTCATTTGCTTCAAGCGTGCCAGCAAATTGCGAGGGTGCGCATCGATGATAAGTCCGGTTTTCACGTCGGGCTCCAATTCCTTTGCCTTCATCAAAGCTTTCGGTTCAAACGAAGTAAGCACCACGTCCGGCAGCATCCGGTGGGCTTGAATCCGCTCCAGGACAGCGGCTTCCAGGCCTGGATACATGTCCCCGCTCGTTTTGAGTTCGATGTTAAGTTTCAATCGGCCTTTGACCAGCTGCAGGACCTCATCCAGCGATGGAACCTGCTCACCCCTGAACTGGCGTCCCTTCCATTCTCCGGCGTCCATCCTCCGGATTTGCTGCCAGGTCAGATCCTTCACCTTGCCCTTCCCGGTCGTCGTACGATCCACGCTGAAGTCATGGATCACGACAGGGACCCCGTCCTGAGTCAGCTGCACATCAATCTCCATCCAATGCACGAAGGGCTCATCCATCGCCATCTGAATGGCTGCGCGCGTATTTTCAGGCGCTTTACCGGAAAACCCCCGGTGAGCCACGCATAAATTGTTCATGGTGGGACCTCCTTGATGTAACGTTTAACGAATTAGTCTGCGGCCTTGCCTGCTATAACTTCACCATCAAGCGCTATTTTGACGCCGCCGACGGATCGCTCCTGGACCTCTTTCAGCAGGGCTTCAGCTTCTTTGCCTTCAAGCGGAATGACCTGTCCGATCTCCGTACGGTAAGGCGTCAGCTTCAGGTCGCAGTCTCCTTGCTTGCTGCATGAAGCCCGGAACACGGCTGTTTTCCACGTATCCGCATTCGACGATTTGGTAAAGATGAAATTGCCGGTGCTGTACGCAATCCACTTGCCCTTGTACTGCTCCAATCCCTGCAGCACATGCGGGTGGCCGCCGATAATCAGATCGGCGCCGCTGTCAATGAATGCGCGTGACAGATTGATCTGATGGACATTCGGCGTCTTGTGAAGCTCCTCCCCCCAATGGGCGATGACAACCACCAGATCGGCCTTGTTCCTTGCCTCCTGGATCGCTTCAACCGCTCTGGGCAGCACATGGTCATAAGCCCCGGCGACCCCCGGCCTGTTCTCCAGCGCATACCAGGTCGTCTCCGGCAGGACGCGGCTGAACCCAAGCAAGGCAACCGTCATGCCCTGAAGCTCGAAATATTCGGCCGCAAAGGCTTCTTCCTCATTCCTTCCTGCTCCCATATAACGGATATCATGGTCCTTCAGGTGCTTCAAGGTATCCAATAGCCCCTCCTGCCCCTGATCCAGAATGTGATTGTTAGCCAGATTAACGGCTTCCACCCCGGCATCCCGGAGGGCGGGCAATACGTCCGGAGAGGACTTGAATACGAATTTCTTGTTGGCGGCGCCAACGCCTCCGGTCGTAACCGGGGTTTCCAGATTAAGCACGGTTAGGTCGTCCTCCAGAAATGCGGTACCCAGGTGCTTGTAGGGATAATCATATCCATGCTTCTTCAGCTCAGCCTCCACCTTGCCCGAGAACAACGTGTCCCCTGCAAAATGCATGACCACCCGCGCTGCCATCTCGTCATCGGCAGGTTCATCCGCTGCGCTGCCATCAGGCCCCGTTATAGCGGAATCGGGAGGTTCGCCGGGCTCCGTCGTCGTCGAAGGATCCGAATCCGTTCCCGCGCCTACATCCTGCTGCCCGGAGCCGGTGCTTCCCGCCTGCTCCCCTTCCATGCCAAAGTCCGGCATACCAGGGGGATAAGCCGTTTGCGGAACCGGATCTTCCTTGAATTTAAAATGATAAACAAGCAAAGCAGCGATCATAAAAATCAGGCATAGGTTCAGAATGAGCCAAACCTGTCCGGTTCGCTGCTTACGGGCCTTCTTCTCGGCCTTGCTTTTCTCTGATCGTGACAGATGCTGCATAGGTCACTCCTTTATTCACTCATGAGCTCGCGCAATAAGTCGCTTCCCCCATTATACCAGCTTCCCCATAAAGAATAGAACCCCCCGTCGCCGGGGAGTTCCATATCAAAGCATTCTGTTGAGAAATTCGAAATTCGGGTAATACGGCTTACAGTCCAATCAAGGTGATCACGGAGTCGCTCAGCGCCTCCATATAGAGCGGGTCGCTGTTCAAGGAGTCGATGCGCTCAAGCCGCATATCCATCTCCTTGGCAATGCTTTTGGCTTCGATATCCAAATCGTACAGCACCTCAAGATGGTCCGATACGAAACCGACCGGCGCGACCAGCACGTCCTCCACCTGTTCTTCTTTGTTCAGCGCCTGCAGCGTATCCAGAATGTCCGGGCCCAGCCAAGGCTCCGCCGTCCGGCCGGCGCTTTGCCACGTAAACTGCCACTGCTTCACGCCTGCCTTCTCGGCTACGGCCTTGGATGTCTCAAGCAGCTGATCCTGATAAGGATCTCCGACGGACAAAATGCGTTCCGGAAGGCTGTGGGCACTGAACAGCACCCTCACGCTGTCCCGGACAGCCCCCGCTTGCTCGAACTGGTTCAGCTTCGCCGACACCCGGTCTGCAAAAGCCTCGATCAGTTTCGGATGCATGTGATAGCTCTCCACGAACGAAATCTGAAGTCCCAGCTCATCGGCCTTCGCCTGGGCACGCTTCACGTAGGATCCGATGCTCATGGTGGAGTAGTGGGGAGCCAGCACGATGCCGACGGCTTCCTTGATGCCGTCCCGGACCATTTGCTCCACGCCGTCTTCGATATACGGAGCCGCGTGCTTCAAGCCTTGATAACACACGAACTCAAGATCGATGGCCCGGGGATCCGCATTTAATGTATCCTGCAGCGTGCGGACCTGCCGGTCCGTGTTCTCGCGGAGCGGAAACACGCCTCCCACAATCGCCTCATAGCGGTCCGTCAGCTCCTTGAGCTGCTCTTCCGACGGCTTATTTCCGCGGCGGATATGCGTATAATAACTTTCGATTCCTTCCATGCTCTCCGGCGTGCCGTAGGACATGACCAATACGCCAATCTTATTCTTCATACCATCTCACCTCTGGCTAATAAAATATTCAACGTTTAAGAGCGTTGTGCTCCTGCCTGCAATGCTTGAGCGGAGTATTCGTGAATATACGAGGTCAGCTCACGCAGCTTCTCCAGGGAAGCCTCCGGGAATAAACCGTGTCCTAGATTAAACACAAAGCCCGGCTCCTGAATCCCCTGATCGATAATTTCTTTGGCATACTGCTGAATGACCGGCATCGGCCCGGTCAGAACCGTCGGATCCAAATTGCCCTGAACGGCATATTTATGCTCCAAACGGCGGCGTCCTTCCGTAATGGACACTCGCCAGTCGAGACCGATGACATCCGTGCTGAGATCCGTAAGCGTAGGCAGCAGCTCTCCTGAGCTTACCCCCGGGAAATAGATCTTCGGAACGCTTAGGTCCTGAAGCTCGGCAAAGATACGCTGAATGGTTGGAAGGACAAACGTTTGGAAATCCTTTGGAGACAAAGCTCCAACCCAGCTGTCGAACAATTGAAACGCTTTCCCGCCGTTTGCCACGTGGGCGCGCAAATAAGCGATCACCATGTCGCCGAGCTTGTCCATCAGCGAAAACCATACCTTCGGCTCGCTGTACATAAGCTCTTTCGTGCGAAGATAATTTTTGGAAGGTCTGCCTTCGATGAGATAACTGGCAATCGTGAACGGAGCACCGGCAAACGTAATGAGCGGAACGTCGAGCTCCTTGTCCAGAATGCGGATCGTCTCCAATACATGGCCGAGATCACCTTCCACGTCGATCGGGCGAAGCTTCTCTACATCCGCTGCCGATCGGATCGGATTGTCGATTACGGGACCGATATTTTTCACAATATCGAAGTCTACCCCGATCGAGGCAACGGGATTCATGATATCGGAATATAAAATAGCCGCGTCCACGCCGAGCTTCCGTACCGGCATCAGGGTCACTTCTGCCGCCAGCTCGGGTTGACTGCATATTTCCAGCAGGGAGTACTTTTCTTTAATCTTTCGATACTCCGGGTCGTAGCGTCCCGCTTGTCGCATGTACCATACAGGAACGTGGTCCACTTCCTGCTTGCGGCAAGCGCGGATGAATTGATCGTTATAGGTCATGATTAGGCCCCCATCAATGTGTATAAAGTTTCCTAAAGAACATTATGCCCTTTTTAAAAGTAAGTAACAACCGTCTTACATGGACATCCTATGAAAATCGCATGACAATCTTATGACATTGTTAGCATTTGGCACTTTTTAAATATGTTATACTGGAAGAACGGCTTTTTTAGGGTAATTCCACATACGTCCGGTTCGCGCCGGACTCGACAGCTTAGAAAGGAAGTGAAAGGCACATTGACCAATTGGAAAATCAATCTCATTGTGCTTTGGTTCGGGCAGTTCTTGGTCAACTCCGGGATGACCATGATCACCCCGTTCCTGACATTGTATTTGGCGCAGGACCTGAATGTCGTAGGAGACCGGGAGATAGGCGTATGGGCCGGATTGATCTTTGCGGCCAACTTCCTGACCTCGTTTATTTTTCAGCCGATCTGGGGAAAAGTCGCCGATAAGTACGGACGCAAAATCATGCTGCTGCGCTCCGGCTTCGGCATGGCGCTTGTCATCGCATGCATGGGCTTTGCCACCCATCCGTGGCATCTGCTGGCTCTTCGGCTGCTGAACGGTACCATATCGGGATTTAACCCTGCGGCGATATCGCTCGTATCGGGCACGACGCCCAAGAATCGGATGGGGTTTGCGATGGGCATCATGCAATCCGGACAAGTCGCCGGCACCATACTCGGTCCGTTGATCGGCGGACTCATGGCCAGCTGGGTCGGCTTCCGGCCGATTTTCTATATTACAGGCGGGTTAATCTTTACGGCCTCGCTGCTCGCCTTGTTCCTCGTCAAGGAAAACTTCAACCGCGAGCGGGCGGCCAAGGCGCCGCAGCCATCGGTTATCGCCGGGCTCAAGGAGCTGAGCCACATTCCGCAGCTGCCGGCGTTATTCGCCGTCACGTTCCTGCTTCAATTCGCGATGATCAGCCCTATGGCGCTGCTCCCGCTGTATGTTCAGAAGCTTCATGGATCCGCGGTGGATATCGCGATATGGGCCGGATTCGTCGTGGCGGTCACGGGGCTGTCGAACATGATCGCCTCCCCGATTCTCGGCAAGCTCAGCGACAAGGTCGGCGCGCACCGCATACTGACGTACGCCTTGATCGGTACGGGACTTACGTTGATCCCGCAAGCCTTCGTGCAATCCGTGTGGCAGCTGATCATCGTGCGGTTCATGATGGGCGTGTTCATGGGCGGGCTGCTGCCAAGCGTCAACGCGCTGATTCGCTCCTACACGCCGGACGGCATGGAAAGCCGCTCCTTCGGCTTCAACACAAGCTCGCTTGCGCTTGGCAACATGCTGGGCGCGGTAATCGGCGGATTCTTATCCGGATTCATCGGAATCGAAGGATTGTTCATTACATCCGGCTGCCTGCTGATCATCAATATGTTATGGGTGAGACGGAAACTGTTCTCGCATAAGCCTTCGCCCAAATACCGTTGAGCCTGCCAGCAGAATAACAGCAACCGTCTTATCCAAAAAGGGGCTGTCCCGTGGTCTAACCGACCCGAGGACAGCCCCTTTGTGTTATCTGTTTCATCCCTTCACGCGCGCAAGGATCAGCCCGTCATAGGCGGGCAGCAGCGTGCTGATCAGCCTCTCGTCCGTCGCGATGATTTCATTAAAGCGGCGGACGGCCTGAACCGAAGGACCGTTCTTCTCCGAGTTCAGCGTCCGGCCCCGCAAAAAGCAATTGTCTCCGGCAATGAGGGCACCGGGATTGGCAAGCTCCATGGCATATTCCAAGTACAGAGGATAGTTCTCCTTATCCGCATCAATAAAGAAAAAATCGAATGTCCGCCCTTCCTGCTTCAACGCCTCCAGGCTATCCGCCGCCGGACCAATGCGGTACTCCACCTGATTCTTGAATCCGGCCTTCTCCAGATGACGTCCTGCGAGTGCCGCGTATTCTTCCTTCAGCTCTAAGGACGTGAGCTTGCCGTCGGCTGCAAGTCCGCGACACAGACAGATGCCGCTATAGCCGCCAAGGGCGCCGATTTCGAGAATATTCCTTGCGCCGGCAGCCTGTACCAGCATGGTCAGCAGCCGGCCGTATGCCGGTGCCACCGAAACCTCCGGCATCCCGTGCTCGCGGATGGCTTCTATTACAAGCTGAAGCTCTTCATCTTCAGGGTATAATTGGTTAACATAATCATCAGGGGTCGTAAGCAATGAAGCTGCCTCCTTTTTCTCATAACATGCCTTGACTCCGTTAAACCTAACGAGAACTATCATATGATAATTGTCTTAGTCAATGCAATCGCCTATACTATATAGATTGAACCGGCGGCGACTCTCGCCGTACACATGTTAAATGGAGTTGACATCGTTAATGCCTCGATTACAATTGATCGCGACGGCCCCGATGGGGCTGGAAGCCGTCGTTGCCCGCGAGTTGAAAGAGCTCGGGTATGCCGACATGGAAGTAGAGAATGGAAGAGTTACCTTTTCGGGTGACCTGATCGATATTTGCCGCTGCAATCTATGGCTCCGGACGTCGGACCGAATCCTCGTCAAGATGGGGGAATTTACGGCCCTGACCTTCGACGAGCTCTTTGAAGGAACCAAAGCGCTGCCGTGGGAGGAATGGATTCCGGCGGATGGCGAATTCCCCGTGGAAGGACGTTCCCATAAATCGCAGCTTAGCAGCGTTCCCGCCTGTCAGGGCATCGTTAAAAAAGCAATCGTGGAGAAGCTGAAGCTCTCGCACCGCACGGAATGGTTCCCCGAGGACGGTCCCCGTTATGTAGTCGAGATATCTCTCTTGAAGGATCGAGCCATCCTGACGCTGGATACGACAGGGCCAGCCCTGCATAAACGAGGTTACCGCAAGCTGGTGACGGAAGCTCCGCTGAAAGAAACGATGGCTTCCGCCCTGCTGCAGTTAAGCCGCTGGGGCCCGCATCGCCCGCTGTATGACCCGTGCTGCGGTTCGGGCACGATCCTGATTGAAGCCGCCATGATGGCCTGGAACATTGCGCCTGGCCTGCGCCGGTCGTTCCCGTCCGAGCACTGGGATATCATCGGAGACAGCCTGTGGGAGGATGCGCGCGAGGAGGCGTTTGATGCGGTGAAGGACGATATTCCGCTCCATATCGCAGGAAGCGATATCGACCCGAAAGCCATCGAAGTAGCCAAAGCCGCTGCCAAAAGCGCGGGCCTTGCCGGCGAAATCGACTTTAAGGTCCTTCCAGCGGCCAAAGCCATCCCTGATGGCGAATTCGGCTGTATTATCACTAATCCGCCTTACGGCGAACGGTTAAGCGAGAAAGAGGAAGTTGAACGTTTGATCCGCCAATTCGGCTCCGTCATGCATTCGCTTCCGACCTGGTCCTTCTTCGCGATCAGCCCGACCAAGCAATTCGAGCATTACTTCGGCCGCAAGGCGGACAAGCGCCGCAAGCTGTTCAACGGCCGGATCGAGTGCCAGTATTATCAATATCTGGGGCCCTTGCCACCGCGTAACAAATCGGTGGAATAACGTCATGACGCCGCTTGAACCGCCGCCTTCGGGCGGCTTTTTTGTCTGCATCGCCGTTTGAATTCATGCCGGGCCAAGCTATAATTAGAAAAGCGCCTATCGACATTCATACTTAGAAGCCAGACAACGATTCGAGAATGTTTTAGTTTTTATATAAAGGAGGATACCCTTGTGCTCTCATCGCCGTCATGGATCGATATCCGCAGCCGGGTCTCCAAAGGACTGCATTACCGGTACACCGCCTATCTGTTATTCCTTATCCTCATGATGTACAAGCTGATCATGCTGGATCATCAGCTTCATATTGCCAACATGAAGCTGGACCGGGCCGACTATGTGATCGCCGTCGGCTCGCTCCTGCTGATCTCCTTCTGGACCTTATGGCTCCCGGCAAGAGGCCGGCTTGCTTCATTAACCCTACTGAATCTGGTATGGACGGGGATCCTGTACGCCGATTTAATCTATTACCGGTACTTCGATGATTTCATAACGGTGCCGGTGCTCATGCAGGCCGGGCAAGTCGGCTCGCTCGGAGACAGCATCCGTTCCCTTATACACGGCGCCGACCTGTTCTTTTTTATCGATTGGGTTGTCATCGTCCCGTTTACGGCCGTGATGGTGTTCCGCAAACGAACATCGACCTCCGAAACGTACGGGTTCCCGGGTGAATTTCAGCGGCATCGGCGGAAACGGGTGTTTGGCCGGTTGGCAGCTGGTACGCTCGTCTTCATCCTTGGCATGGTGATGACTTTCGTTCCCATCAAGAAAGCGTCCGATACTTGGGCTGTCGGCCTCTTTGAAGGCAATTGGTGGAATATTACGCTATATAACGTGACGGGACTGATCGGTTTTCACGGATATGATCTGTACCGTTACGGCCGGGATCATCTCATCGGCCAGCCGAAGCTGGCAGATGAAGAGGTCAACCAGGTCAAGGCATGGTTTGATGCCAAGCATGGTAAAGCATCCGGAACCGGGGCTTTGTTCGGCAAGTATAAAGGCAGCAACGTCATCATGATCCAGACGGAGGCCTTCATGAATTTTGTCATTGGCCAGTCGATTGGGGGGCAGGAAATTACCCCCAACTTCAACCTTTTGATGAAGGACAGCATGTATTTCAGCAATTTCTACCATCAAACTGGGCAAGGACGAACGTCCGATGCGGACTTTGTCACGCACAGCTCCCTGCTTCCCCTGCCCACGGGTTCCGTGTTTACGCGATATGCCGACCGCGAGTACGATACTCTTCCGGAGATTCTGAAGGAGCAGGGTTATGCAGCAAACGTGTTCCATGCCTATGACAGCAGCTTCTGGAACCGGACGACGATGTATCGGGAAATGAACTATGACCGTTTTTACAGCAAGAAGGATTATGAAATGAACGATGTGCTCGGATGGTCGCTGAGCGACAAAGCATTCTTCGCGCAATCGCTGGATCGTATGAAAGGCATCGAGCAGCCCTTCTATTCCTTCCTGATTACGTTAACGAGCCATCATCCGTATTATGTCCCGAAGGATGCCCGCAAGCTGGATACTGGAGAGTTTGAAGGCACGATGTTCGGGGATTATCTGCAGTCGATCCATTATGTGGACGAAGCCTTCGGCCAGTTCGAGGAGCAGATGAAGCAGCAAGGGCTGTGGGATAATACCATACTGCTCATCTATGGCGATCACGATAATTCGATCAAGGAAATATCGGACTATGAGAAGTTTCTTGGACGGGATCTGAACGCACTCGACATGGAACAGATCATGAACCAGGTCCCCCTGCTCATTCGCCTGCCTGACGGCGGGAATGCCGGAGTATATCCCGAGGCCGCCGGCATGATGAACGTGACGCCGAGCATCCTTCATCTTCTCGGCGTATCGGAAGCGCCGTATTACTGGATCGGGGGCCATCTGTTTGATGATAAGCCGCGTCTGATTCCGCTGCGCAGCGGCGCTTTTTCCGAAGAGAAGGTGTTCTACCTGCCTTCTGAAACGGCCGGGCTGGAAGGTGGAACCTGTTATGATCTGACAAAGCGTCAGCCAACCGATATCCAGGCCTGCCGTGACGGGTACGACGAAACCCGGAAGCAGCTGCAAATCTCGGACCAAGTCATCACGTACGATCTGTTGAAGTTATTTAAAGCACAGGGCAAGGGTGAAATGGAGTAACAGAACAGCTTCGATTTAGGTTCAACCCAAGACCCAGGCGCCCCGCTTAACCAAAAAAACAGGTTGATCATGATGATCAGCCTGTTTTTTAATGCGATTTCCGATAAGACCATGTCCCCTTACAAGAAGACCCTTATTCTTGCCGCCTGCTTCTTCCACCCTGCCCAATAGAACACTGACTCGAGTCGGTTTCCCATCTTGGCAAACGCTTCACCACATATCACCTGAGCTTCTTCTAGGATGGCCGCCCCAGCTTCATATAAGTTGGCCAAAAAGCCCGTTCAAAGCTTGAAAGCTCTGGAACGGGCTTGCACAGGATGATTTACTTTTTAGCCGAACGAAGCTTGGACAGGCGTTCCTTCTCTTCACCTAACAACTCTTCCGCCAATTCCACGGCGTTTCGGTTCCCCTGCTCGATCACCTGAGCGACCGCTTGCTCTGTATGGGATAACGAATTCTCCGCTTGCTGAATTAACTGTTCCGTCGGATGAGACATGGCCGAGGATACGGCACGGTGCAGTTTCTCCACGGAATCTAACGCGCTGTTACTTGGACTGTTGGAGTGAAGACTGGAATCGTGACTGTTCATGACGGATGCTCCCTTCTAAAGTCGTTGTTCCTGTTGCCCTCTTAGCATGGATGGCTGAGCCAGGAACTATACCCGTAGAAATGGGAAATCCATGAATCTTCGATTGGGGGCCCAAACAGCCCGTTGGTTACTTCACAAACGGCAGCGCCTTTGCCAGCACCTCATCCTCTGTAGGTGCGCTGACATACCGGCCGTTGATATAAATGAATGCGCGTTTGCCGCAAGGACCGCAATAGGATTTGCAGCCGATCTTAATGTCGGCATCCGGCACCATTTTCTGAATCTTCGGGATGATTGTCTTCAATTTCGTATGCCTGCATTTCTCGCAGACGCGAATATCATTAGCCATTATTCATTACCTTCTTTGTTCTGAAGTATCCTAGTGGTCGCCGTGATTCCCTTGGGATGGATTCGTAATGACAAAGCCTTCCTCGGGAAAATAAAGATAGTCGATTTTGACGCCGTCCAGAAAAGGTTGTCCAGCCTCCAAAATGACGTCGATCTCTTTATCCGTCGATACGACGACATCGCTTTCCTTAGGTGTGTCCAGATCCAGTCCATAGTGGGCATGATCGCCATGCGCATGGGTAACCAGCACGCGAAGTTTCTTGTCCTTGTTTTCTTCCTTGTCCAGCTCTCGCTTTATCACTTTGGCCGCATTGCGGGTAATTTTACATTTCACGTATATTCATCTCCTCACGGATGTTTCATTCAATATGTTATTGTAGACCCCTGCCGACTTTTTCGCAAGGGTTCTGTCCGTATTGCTGCTGACTGAAGGCCGCTTACCTTGCGCGCTTGACCGTGCCTTGGTTCTCATCGAGCAAACCCGGATATTTCCGTTCGACGCGGGATACGAACCAGTTCATCAGCAGCATCGTGACTCCGATATCATCGATCGGCAGGAAAGGCATGAAATCCGGCAGTACCCAGTACAGCGCAACCGGAACCAGGAATAACAGCTTGTCCCCTAAAGCAACCCGGGAAGAGGCCAAGTACCCGAATATCCGCTGGAATACGTGCGACCAGCGCCGAAGCGACCATAATCTTCTCCACTTCATGGTGCATACCTCCATTCCAATTGCATGAATATATATTACCCAATTTCTGAAGCTCTAAGAAATCCCGGCCATTCCTATGCGGCCCGCAATCAATCAGAGGGCGAAAAGAGGCCACTGCCTTGATCCATGACAAGCAGCGGCCGATTCTTCTATCTTTGTATACGTTTAGGAATGCTTCTCGTTTCATTATCAGGTTATTCCAAAGACATGAACGCCGATAGGATCGATCCCACCTCGACGCACAGGTCCTCGAAATCCTCGAGCGGCAGCGGATTAATCCCATAACCGATCTCCACCGTAAAGCCCGGTCTCCTGAAATGCTGAATGAACCAATCCTTGTAGCCCGCATCGCTCCCCTGAAGCTTCACCGGCCTGTAACCGCCCGCCTGACCCATTATTCTGGCCATGTTCTCGCTTTCCGGAGGTTCGTAGTCCCTGTAATTCCAATAAATTTCCCTGCCTTGGCTGTGAAGGGAAACGGCTCGTTCCGGAGAGATCGACAGGGTATGCTGATAGACGGTCTCGGCTTCCGGCTCGCTCAGCGGCTTAGCCCCCGCATAATCCTGCGGAGAAGGACGCGTTTTGCCCCTGCGAGCAACTTCCTCGTTCCAATGCGCCGGGAATTGGTCCCCCAAATCCACGCCGTTGATATTCGCCTTCCAGCGGCGAAAGTCCTCACGACCGCCATTCCATTCCAGCAGACGTTCATAATAGGGATGAGAAGGCGTGATTCCTTCTTGTACGAGTTCTACTCCGTCCGGGTTTGCCATCGGGACAACCCACAGCGTATAGTCCTGGTACCAGGCCGTCGGTTCCTGATGATAAACCGTTGAATCTTGGACCAACGCCCTGCCGTACTCCTCCATGAATCGCATCAGACAAGGAGTGGTGATCCATTCATTGGCATGCAGCGCCGCATTCATGTGAAGGTTCTTCGGGCCTTTGCCGATTTTGGCCGCATATATGGGTTTGCCGAGCACGCTCCGTCCGATGACGCTCCACTCGATGGCAGGGTAAAGCAGCTGCATCTCTTGGATATCGCGCTCCAGATCCCCCGGCCCATATTCGCCGGTTAACCGTATCAAATGCTTATGCGTTGGGCCCGGCAGAACGATCGTTTTTCCCTGGGGCAGCTGATTAGCCGATAAACCGGGATTCAATTCTTCCAAGGCTTCCTTGCGAAACCGGAACGCACTGGCAATACGATCAAACGTATCATGCTCCTGAATGACATACCGCCGGCGCAGCGATGAAGGAAGATAGAGCATTTGTCCCTGCTGGAGATACGGCTGCTGCGCGGCCCATGGATTTGCCGTAATCAGCTGTTCATACGCCAGACCATGTCTGGCAGCCACGCGTCTTAGTGTATCGCCTTTCTGTACGACATATTGCTGCATAATGGATTCCTTTCCGCGGCTAAGCCGCTTCAATTAGTGTCCAATCCATGTATATGAGCAGCCGCTTGTCCGACATGAGTGATGCAGCCGATCGAAACGGCGCCAAGCCCCTTCCTATCGTATGAAGGCGATCGTGAAACAAAAGAAAGGCAGGAAAGGGCCCCATCCCTTGTCCTGCCTGCCTCGCATTCTCGTATTCGCAATCATTCTAATAAGCTTTAAAGTATGAACCGTGAATTATAGCTTCGTAATCTGCCATACCACCGGCGTCCGCTTGATATGCTCACCAAGCCATTCGGTTGCAATGCTCTGAAAAATTTCCGGATCTCCTGTACAGAAAAATTGATGCACCGGCCCTTCCATGCTGCTCGCGAGCTGGCCTTTATCGTACAGAATCGTGCTGACTTCGCGTGCCGTTTCATCGGCGGAGCTGATCAGCTTCACATTCGGCCCCATGACGGTTTGAATCGTATTCATGAGAAACGGATAGTGGGTACAACCCAGGATCAGGCAATCAATGGAGGTATCCTTGATGCCTCGTAGCGATCGCTCCACCACCTGCAGGGAATCCTTGGACCGGAACAATCCGTGTTCGACGAGCGGTACCAATTCGGGGCAGGCTTGACTCTCTACCCCGATATATGGTGACAGCTGTTTCAGAGCCGCTGTATACGCTCCGCTGCCAATGGTTCCGACCGTACCGATCACGCCGACGTGTCCGGTCTTCGTAGCGCTTATGGCGGCTCGTGCCCCTGGATGAATGACACCGATGACCGGCACGGGCACTTTGGACGAAATATAATCAAGCGCCGCCGCCGTTGCCGTATTACAGGCGATAACGATCATTTTGGGATCATATTGAATTAAATAATCTACGATTTGCTCCGTAAATAAACGGACTTCTTCCGGTGTACGGGGTCCGTAGGGTGCGCGGGCTGTATCTCCGAAATAAATAATCTTCTCTCTCGGGAGCTGTCTCATCACTTCTTTGGCGACAGTCAGCCCGCCCACACCCGAGTCTAGTATTGCGATTGCTTGCTGCACGAACCCACCGCTTCCTTCTTGTCAAATTCATGGTTTACAGTGATACCATATGTCATTTCGGATCGAAATGTACCTTAAATCTTACCCCAATTCCCCCCTATCTTCAACAAGGGCGCCGTTGTGAAAAACCTTGGATACGATGTTCAAGCAATTGTAGGACTCTTGCTCCAGATGCGGAGCTTAGGTAGTTTATACTATAGTAAGCGCGCGTATAGAAAAGGAGAATCTCACGTGAATGACAGCATACATCGCACGGGCCTTTTTCAGGCTGCGGAGCAGTTTATCGGGCTCTGTTATGCAGAGTTAAACCGGACCGGGGAAGAAGTGCAGTCCCGGATCCGCGACATCCGCTCACAGATCGAGCGGACAGGTACATATGAACATACGCTAGAGGAACTGACGCACGGGGCCAAAATGGCCTGGCGAAACAGCAACCGCTGTATCGGGAGACTCTTTTGGGATCGCCTGAAGGTCATTGATGCCAGACACTTAACGGAGACCTCCGACATCTTTTCGGCGCTTCTCCACCATATCGAGAGTGCCACCAATGGCGGAAAGATCATACCTACGATTACCATTTTCAGAGCTGCGCGTCCCGGGGAAGCTCCCCTAATGATCAAAAACCATCAATTGATTCGGTATGCGGGTTACGAAACGCCGGACGGAACGATTGGCGACCCGGCTTCGATCGCCTTCACGAAGGAATGCATGGAGATGGGTTGGCAGGGTGACTTGACCGCCCATGATGTGCTGCCGCTGGTGGTGCAGCAGGGGAATGAGCCGCCCGAGTGGCTGCCGATACCGAAATCCTCCGTGCTGGAGGTCTGCCTGGAGCATCCTGATCTTCCGGAGCTTAAAGAGGAAGGGTTAAAATGGTACGGGGTGCCTCTCATCTCGGACATGCTGCTTGAGATCGGGGGCGTTACGTATACGGCCGCTCCGTTCAACGGATGGTATATGGGAACCGAAATCGGTGCCCGCAACCTCGCAGATGTGGCCCGTTACAACAAGCTTCCGCTCATCGCCAAGCTGATGGGACTGGAGACTTCAAGCGAAGCCACCTTGTGGAGGGATCGTGCACTGGTCGAACTCAATGTGGCCGTGCTTTATTCCTACAAAAAGGCGGGCGTCAGCATCGTGGACCATCACTCGGCTGCAGCCCAGTTCGGTCTGTTCGAACGGCGTGAAGCGGAGGCCGGGCGCGAGCTAACCGGAGATTGGAGCTGGCTGATTCCTCCCGTTTCGCCGGCCACCACGCATATTTTCCATGCCTCCTATCATAATGACATGCGTTCGCCGAATTTCCATTATAGGAACAAGGGACAATAATCCCGCCTGACCGTGCTCAACACTAAACGCAGCAAAGCCGGGGCGTTTGGCGCCGCCCCGGCTTTTCATGTATTTTGGCGTGATCTTATTCCCGTAATCGATGTGCTGAAGACTGATGATCCTGGTTTTAATCGTTGATCTTCTCTTCCGAAACAGAGGGCACATACGCCTCTTCTTCAAAATCCTCATCAAACGAGGACACCTGTGCGATTTCCTCTTCTGCCAGCCAGCTCTCCTGCCGGTTCCGCCAGGACTGAATGTCGGAGATGACATGCTCGGCACGATCCGTCATGATGCCGATCAGATTAACGCCCTGCTCGCCTACCTTCTCCGCTGCCTCCTGCACCTTGGCACCGATTCCGCGTGCGCCGTCAGCAATGTCATCCCGAAGCTCTTTGCCGGATTTCGGAGCCAGAAGAAGTGCGGTAACAGAACCTGCAACACTGCCGATCAATACTCCCCAGAGGAGTCCTTTGCTCTTCTCTTTCATATCCCATCTCTCCTTCTATTTGGCTTGCCCTTCGCCGGACTTGGAGGCATATTTGTTCCAGGAATGCCAGAGCGTCATCCCGGCATCCACCCAACGGAACATCTCCCCGATCTGCCGTTCATTATCGAGGCGAGCACGTTCCAGATGCTCAATGGCCGTTATGGAAGCTTTTTTCCCAACAGCATGAACCGCATCGGCCGTCTTGGCTACGGCTGTCGCTGCACTGGACATGGAAGCGGCAAAAGCTTCGCCGGCTGCCAGCTGACGCTGTATCATCTCCAAAGAGACGGAAGCCTGCTCAAGCACTTGCGAAGCCTCCTGTGCCAATCGGGCGCTGTCTTCTTCAAGCCGGCCCAGCATGGTCTCAGCCCGCCGCATCAGCTTTCTAATCGACAGCATCATGACCACCGCGGCAACCGCGATCAGCACGATGCCGGCGGCAGCGGCCAGCGCACTCCATTCTGTCATCGGGAACTCCTCCTTTCGTCCGACCGGGCGAATGCCTAGTCGCTTGATGCATTATAAGCAGGATGGGCTTGTCTTGACACAACATCGGCGATCTTTTTATTGCGGACAGAGAACAACGAATATCCCCGCACGCTCAAGGAACATGCCGGCAACGGTACGAATTCAACAAAAAACAGACCGTTCAGAGGACTTCCCTGAAGGTCTGTTCTTCCATGAGTCATATGGATGAGCGAGCCCATGCGGGCATGGGAGATATCATTCAAGCAAAGCTAAGCAGCCATCAGTACAGTTCGTTCTTTAAATATTCGCGAACGTTTCCCGCAAACTGCTCCAGCACATCGGGAAGTACGGGCGTTAAAGAATGCAACGCCTGCCGGTCCCAATCATAGTAATCCTGTACGAGCGGCTTACGTAAACGAACCAGCTCCATCAGAACCTTATGAACCTCTTGCGGAAACACCTTTTCCTCATGATTGATATCCATGATATCTTCGTAACTGCTGGCATCCCGCATAATAAATCCGTCGATCAGGTAGCTGCCCACATCGGTGACGACCTCGATCGCCAGATGAAGCGCACGCTCCTGAACCAGGCCCAGCACCAGGCCTCCGTCCCACGATTGCGCCGCGGCCCGCAAACCTTCCGCAATGTCCGGAATTGCGTTCAGCCGCCGTTCAATTTGCTCTTGATTCACATAATACACCGCAAATCTCCTCCAGCCTGTTGTTGTAAGTCTATCTACGCCTACACTTCAAAATCAACGCTAAGCGTATGATCTTTCACCGTATTGATGTATTGGATCACTTCCTGGTGTACGGGGTGAACGGCATAAGCCTGCAAATCTTCAAGATTGTCTACTTCAACGATCAAAGCCAAATCATAAGAGCGCTCGGAGCGGATCACATCGGCACCCGCTTCAAGGGATCTCAGCATCGGAATTTTCCCGTCCATGTCGCGCAGCACCTGCACGGTTTTCTCAATATTCTCTGCGGTTGGATCCTTCAATTTAAAAAAAACAATATGTTTAATCATCGTCCGTTCCTCCATCTCTAGCATATATGTAAATCTCTCGTATCTATCATACCCCGTTCGACCGGAAAAAGAAATCGCTCCCACGAACATGAGGAACATACAAGGCTCGCCAGATATAACCAAACAGGAGCACCTACTGGACGGCGCCAGAACGTGCTCCTGAATGAACATCCTATTAAAAAAGCCGGTCATTTGGATTTATGCGCTAAATATGGTTCAGCATGTTCCGGGCAATCCAGACCCCGGCGGCTCCTGCCTGAGCAAGCCCTCGGGTAATTCCGGCGCCATCCCCGCCGCAATACAGCCCCTTGATCTCCGTCTCGAAGGAATCCGACAGCTTCGGCCTTGCGGAGTAAAACTTGGCCTCGACGCCGTAGAACAACGTGTGTTCAGACGCAATCCCCGGCGTGACTTTATCAAGCGCTTCAACCATCTCGATCAGACTTTTCATCGTATTGTATGGCAGCACCAAGCCAAGATCGCCTGGAACGGCTTCCTTCAGCGTCGGCTCAAGAAACCCTTCGCGGATTCTGCCCTCGGTGGATCTCCGGCCGCGAAGCACGTCGCCGAATTTCTGCACGATGACCCCGCCGCTAGACAGATCATTCGCCCGCTTGCATATTTCGCGCGCGTATTCGTTAGGCTTATCAAACGGCTCCGTAAACTTATGGGATACCAGCAGCGCAAAGTTCGTATTGGCCGAGCCCAATGCCGGATCCTTGTAGGAATGGCCGTTGGCAGCCATGACGCCGCTGTGGTTTTCCACCACGACATGGCCGGAAGGATTACTGCAGAATGTCCGCACGCGGGTCCCGACCGAAGTGTTGAAGATGAATTTGCCTTCATACAAATGCTCGTTGATTTCACGCATGACCACATCCGAGGTTTCGACGCGCACGCCGACATCCACTTGGTTATTATGCATTTTCAATCTGCGTTTTTTAAGAATGCCGGTCAACCAGGCAGACCCGTCGCGGCCGGGGGCAACCATCACCAGATTCGCCTCATGGACCTCTCCGCCCTTCATCACGATACCGGTGACGCGGTGGGTGCCGTCCTCCTTGACGGTGACGATGTCCTCGACCTCCGCCCGGAATGCCATATCAATCCTTGTCTTTAAATATTCATAAATCGACTTCAGGATTTCCAAATTCTGCTCGGTTCCAAGATGCCTTACCTGTGCGCGAAGCAGCTTAAGGCCTGCTGCGTATCCTCGCTGTTCAATATCGCGGATCGCATGGGTCGTCGGATCTGTAATGGCAGGCGTCGCCCCATGCTCCAGGTTGATGGCGTCCACATATTGAATGAGCTCCATGACTTTGGATCCGGGCAAATAATCGGTCATCCAGCCGCCAAACTCTGTGGTTATGTTGAATTTGCCGTCACTGTATGCCCCGGCTCCACCAAATCCGGCCGTAATCGAGCAGGCCGGCAGGCAACCGGCGAATTCCTTCCGGCCTACCGCCGGAGGACACAGCTTAATCTTCTCCTCCAGAATCGGACAGCTTCTCCGGTAAATATCATGTCCCTTGTCAACCAGCAGCACCCTGCTGCCCGGTGATTTCAATGTCAGCTCATAACATGCAAAAATTCCCGCAGGACCGGCACCAACAACGATAACATCATATTTGCTCATCATATCCCCCTGTGTGTTTGATGTCGTTTGCGCACACCGATTTCAGGCACAAAAAAACCCTGCTCCGAATAGGTATGCTTGCGCACCCTATTCGTAGTCAGGAATTTAAGGTCCCTTGTAGAAACCCCTGAACCTTATTTTCAGGGATATACGAATAAGCCTATTTTTCTCTTCAACAACCATAGTTAATATAAATCGGAATTACGAATGAGTCAATACGAATATTTGAAATTGTTCGTCTTTTGCGATAAATTTCGATTTATACAGGGGAATGATCGTTAATTTTTATATAAATACGAACAATGTTCCAACAAGACCAAATACACATTGTAGGTCTATCGAACCACCGCACCGGCTCCATAAATCATGTAACAACGAAATGGAAACAAATGTTTAGTGATTGGCTATTGAAAAGCTAGTGTCGAATATTGTAGTATTGTGTTAAAAAAAATCGGAGGAATTATGCCTACACAACTGCAGCAAGAAAAACACTCCATTGAGGCGTGGTCCCTGATCAACCGTAAATATTTGGGGAAAGGCGTGCGAGTCAAGCGCTTTCGTCGGCCGACCCGCTGCCAAATTCGTAACCGCGTCCTGCTAGCCGTACTTATGGCCAACGATATCAAATTGTCGCAATTGGCCGAGGAACTGGGAGTATCCTCCCGTAGCGTCAGCGCCTGGGTATATGAGGGACGCGTTCCCGGAAAAAACAACCTGGAGAAAGCCTGCGACTACTTGGGTTATCCCCGCCACATTCTCTTCAGAGAAGAATTGCTGGACAAGTCGCCCTTGATCTGTCAGCCAGCGCCTTCCCGATTCATGAAACGCACCCTGACACGCTCTCCGGTCAGCAATCGGATTCTGACAGGCCTGTGCATGGTTCATGATTTGTCGGTGAGCGATGTCAGCCGCTGGATCGGCGTGCATCCCGGCACGTTCCGCAAATGGCTGCACCAAGGCACCGTACCTTCAGCAGCATTTCAGGAGAAAGCGGAACAGTTCTTTCGAATCCCTAAGTCTGTGTTATTCGCAGATTGCGCACTGAAGCAAGAGTCCCGATAAAACTAGCCGTTAAACCAATAACCATACTTATGATCTGACACAAATGCTCTGCTTGCCGGACTCCATTCGGCCAAGCCGGGCTTATTTTGTGTCATGGCATAGTTTGAGGTTTTCAGGGAATACAAGTAACATCGGGCATACGAAAGCATCCAGGAATGAGGTGACTGACCAATGAAGCTGCGTCAGAAGGAAATTGGCGCTTCACTGGGATTGCTGGCAGGAACGACCATGGGAAGCGGCATCGGATTCCTGCTCGGATGGCACTCCTACAATCTGATGGTCCTGGTTTCCCTCTTCGGTTTTTTCGGTATTGCAGCCGGTCTTTGGGCAGGCTCCCGAAGAATATTCAAAGAGCTCCCTTAAAAACCATGTGAGGCTCGTCGTTCTGCCTGATTCTTGCTGAACGTTCAGGCATAAGCTCAAAAAAAGCAGGCCGGTAATTTTCCGGTCTGCTTTGATATGATTAGTTATGGGTCTTCGTCTCGTTTATAACGTACCATTTCCCAGGCTTAACGCCATCGTTTTTGAAATGTTGAACGACTCCGTCAATGGCGGCTCTTTGGTCATGGCCTCGGGTGGTCGTATCCGGCATATCCTGAATGCTCCAGGTCTTGCCTCCGTCCTCGGTTTTGGCTTGACCGCTGAATCCCGTTTCGGGCGAGATAAAATGGAGAAAGCCGGCATTCGGCGTGCTTCCTATCCGGTTCCATGTTTCTCCGCCATCCGTTGTACGGTACAGATCGTTATTCTCCATCACGGTCCAGGCCTGCTTTCCGTTCAGCGCAAAGATTTGGCGTACTGTGCCCTTCAGTTGAGCTTGAACCTCCCATTCGGTGCCTCCGTCATCACTAAAAGCAATCCAGCCTTCTCCGCCGATCCAGCCTGAGTTATGATTAACGAGCCGGACTGCCGTCACATCCGATAAATCCACATCGGGTTCGGCCGCTGGATCTTCTTGCGTGTCTGCTGCGGAACCGTTTCCTGCGCTGCCATCCGTATGGCCTGAGGTTTCATCCGTGCCGGAAGGCGGCTTTGTCTCAGGAATATCTCCCTTGAGGGAGTTTCCCAATGCCTCAGTCGGCAAAGACCCGGCCCCATTCCCTTTATCCGATGGCTGACATCCGACAGCTACGCTGACTGCGATCAACATCATCAGCATAAAGCCCATCCTGTTTCGAGGTTTTATCATGCGATCACACCCCTTATGTTCTAAATACCAAAACGGCTATTTACGCTATTCGTCCCATTCCATCACCCTCATACGGAACGGTACTCCTATTCAGTATAACGCGATTTCCACATGAAGAGGAACGAAAAAAGCTGTTTTTCAAGTCGAATTCCACTTGAAAAACAGCTTTGCTTCATAGATGCGGTCGAGAGGACTCGAACCTCCACGGGGGTAAGCCCACACGGACCTGAACCGTGCGCGTCTGCCAATTCCGCCACGACCGCATATTATGTAAGTCGTGATCGTGTTGATCACCGTAATTAAGAGTATATTACGCCCCAATCTAAAAAGCAAGCATTTTTTCAAAAAAAATGTCGAAACCATCATTTCATCATGGTTTCGACTAATCAGGCCAGTCTCAGATCGTCCATTGATCATGTATGATGCCGGACAATACCCAACGATCCTCATACCGCTCAAACACTAGCCGCAGGCTTTCCCAGTCCATGCCCGCATAATCAGGATCAACTCCATCATAATAATACTCCACGATGCCGGCCTCACTGTACTGGCTGCTGGCATTGTTCACCGTATTTCCTTCGCTCTTCGATTGGTTATATCCGATCCACGGCGCCTTCGCAAAGTCCAGCGAATAAATGAATTTCTTGTAATAGCCATCAAGAGTCATCGAAATCGGTTCTCCGCTGCCGTCAAACTCACCCCATCGGTAAACGGCGTCGTTGTTCAATCCCTGCCGCAGCTGCTGCTTGCTGAGCGTTACGTCCTTCTGCCGGTCGACGTAAGCATACGGAGAGAAGGTGATTCCGTCTGGATGAGCGAGTTCGGCCAGCTTCTCAAAATCCTTGTTTTTCAAAAATGCGATCGCTTCAGCACTGATTTTGGACAGGGCGGCTTCTGCTTCTTTCGGCGTGAGCAGCGGATAAATCATAGCTTCTTTAGCCTTGTTATCCCAGGATACCTTGCCTCCTAGCCCTTCAGCCGAGAAACGGAGCGGGATGTAAACCCGTCCCTCCCTGAGAAGAGGCGGAGCATCCAGGGTCACGACCTTGCCGTCCTTCACGGCACGGGTATGCCCAACGGTATAACTCGTCGTATGTTTGCCATTGCTCACGATCGCCGACCGATCGGCTTGATTCCAACGCACCTCGGCACCCATAGCTTCCGAAATGCCGCGGAATGGCACCATCACCCTCCCTTGATGAATAAAAGCAGGCGAATCCAGCAGCAATTTGCCGCCATTCACCCTAATTTCAATAGGTTTGTCTGAAGATGTGCCCGAAGCCCAAACTTCTTCTCCTCCAAACAGGAAACCGGCGATCCCTATCGCTGCCGCCATCATACCGGCCAGCAGCTTTTTCACTCCTTGACGTTTCTTCATCACAGACTATCCCCTCCTTCTGCTCAGTTCACTATCTCTTTTTCCATTTCCATTATAAAATGTCTATAACCCATAGACCCATCCATAAAGCAATTGCCGATTACTCCGTGCAGCCACTGGATATGCACTCCCCTCACGCCCCAGGTTCGCTATGCCTAACCCCCCATTTATATTTACTCAACATACCTTTTATACAGTCAAGGATCAGGAAAGAGGAATTGAGACGCTGAGGAAGAACTTGTCTAAGCATGAGATTATATTTCTACCGGGGGGATTCTTATTGAAACGATATCTGCTGCCATTATTCATCCTGATCATGAGTCTGCTTTACATTTTCTTCATTCCTTCCGAGCCCATGCTCGTCAAACTGCTGTTCAAGCTCATCCCCATGTGGCTCATCATCCTGTTTGCATATCGGCAATTCCCGCCCCGTGCCACGAAAGTTCACTATCTTCTGTTATCGGGACTGTTCTTCTGCATGATCGGTGACGGTACGCTGATCTGGTTTGTCGTCGGCCTTACCTTTTTTCTGATCGGTCACCTGTTCTATACGGCCGGCTTTCTGGGACAATGGCGATATTCGCTTCCCCGCCTCCTCAGCATCGTTCCGATTGCGGCCTATTCCGTCTGGATGGGCATTCAATTGGTAACCTCTCTCAACTCAAATGGGGAGCAGGCTTTGATATTTCCCGTCATCGCTTATATTGCGGTCATTTCGACCATGCTCTGGACCTCCGTCATGACCGGAAACCGGTTAGCCATGCTTGGAAGTCTGCTCTTTGTCATCTCGGACTCGATCCTGTCCTGGAACATGTTTGTTTCCGATATCCTTTATTCGAACGTATGGATCATGACCACGTATTATGCAGCCCAGTTTCTGATAGCCAGAAGCATCTCGGCTTTTAACTGGACGAAAGCGCGGAGCAGGGGCGACTCGTCGCTCAATGCTTCCGCCATCCATTAGAAAACCAAAAAAAGCCGAGTCCGGGTTCCCCCCGGGCTCAGCTTTTACAGGACATTTCACCGCTTCATGTTCCATGATATGTCGGTCCATAACTCCCCTATCAAGCAACGAAGCAACGCCGAGTCCTCAATCACGCCAGTTCATGCGAACCTGCTTAATCCCCTCTACCTGCCACAACTGCTCGAACAATCCGTTAATTCCCTTGCTGTTGAACGAGTATACCCGGAATTCCATTGTGACCTTGGTCGAATCGTCTTCCGTCGTGTCATTGTTCACGATCATGCCTTCCACCGTCATATTGGCCTTTTGCAGCAATTCCGTAATCGTGCTCACATGTACCGGACGGTCACCCGCCTCGATGATAATCTTTAAGCTGCCGGACTTTTTGATAAAGAGAAACCTCGATTCCAATTTATTCAGCACCAGCGTGCTGACCAGAACGATCGCTGTCGTGATGATCGCAGGCCAGTAAAAACCGGAGCCCACGCTTAAACCGATAGCCGCTGCCACCCATAAAGTGGCGGCCGTGGTCAGACCTGAAATGATATGATTGGAACGCCGCAATATGGCTCCGGCACCAAGAAAACCGATACCGCTTACAACTTGTGCCGCCAGCCGGGCAGGATCAAACCTCGCATTGGGATGATTGATCAGTGCAGAATCAAACCCGTAGATGGAAGTCAGCATAATCAGCGTCGATCCGACGGCCACCAAGAGATGGGTTTTTAACCCGGCCTGCTTATTCCGGCGTTCCCGCTCCCAACCGATCAAACCGCCGAGCAATGCAGCGAACAGCAGCCGCATCAGCATGGTCTCCGTATCCAGTTGAAACACATCCATTCCTAATCTCCACCCATCTTCATCTTGTAAGGCGGCTCTTCGTTATGCCATATGTTCATCCTGCCAGCGCCATAACTCTTTGCTGGAGGTGGATATGCCGATTACACCGCTCTTTAGAGCCGTATCAAAATCCTCCAAATCGATCATGAGCCCCCCTGCAATGACAGGCACGTCCACCTCTGCGCGAATACGTTCCATAATCCGCTGGCACACCATGCCCGGGAGCACTTCAATGGCATCGGGATTGGAGGCCTTAATCATCTTGATCCCGTTGTCCAGGGAGACGGAGTCAAATACGAACAGACGCTGAACCGTTAACAAGCCCAGCTTCTTTGCTTCCACAATCGCCGTGTTTTTTGTCGTGACAATCCCGTCGATGCCAACCTTCTCAGCCAAGTACTTAACTCCCGTCTTATCTTTGCCGATCCCTTCAATCAGATCAAAATGCACAAACGAAAGCTTGCCTGCCTCGCGAATCTCCTCGACGATCGATTCAATGATAAAAATATCGGTCTTGAGAATAAATACGATGTTCGATTCGGTCGATAACACGGCAGGAAGTTCATCCGCATTCATTAATGAAGTAATAATGGGTTTACGCTTCAAGCAATACGAAATTCGTTGTGCACCTTCAACACTGGTTTTCATGTCTTCACCTCGTTGCCGCCGCAACCTCTCCAATTCTCCCGTTGCCCCGGCATATTTTTGTAGATACTCGTCATTGTGCTTCGTTTGCCTGCTGCAAGGCAGTACCGCTGAGATAAATATCGTGAACCGAATTCAGCACATAGGTGGGCTTCACGCTGCTGTCCATCAGATCCTCCTTGGTCGACACCCCGGTCAGCACCAAAGCCGTGCTCATTCCCGCCTGATTGCCCATCTTGATATCCGTCTCCAGCCGATCCCCCGACATCAGGCAATCTTCGGCCTTCACTCCCAAAATATCAAGAGCCGTCAATGCCGTCAAGACGGAGGGTTTGCCCATGACCGTCGTAATGGTAATGCCGGCAGTGCCTTCGATGGCACCAATCATGCCGCCGCAATCCGGAACATCACCGCCAGGCATCGGACATGTTCGATCCGGGTGGGTAGCAATAACCTCAGCGCCCCCCTTGATCGCCTGATATGCAAAATCCAGATGACGGTAGTGAAAATCCCGATCCCACGATACGACCACGACGTCGGTTTCCTCCGGGGATGAGGCGAATCGTATCCCATTGTCCAGGAGCTCATCCTTCAATATATCCTCGCCAATGACGTACACTTTTGCGTCCGGATGATGCTTCTGAAGATAATGAATCGTAACAAGCGCGGGATTCAGAATATGATTCAATTCAACCTGAATGCCAAGCTTCGCTAATTTCTTTAAATAATTCTCCCTAGAGTCTATCGTTTTGTTGGTCAAAAACAACAGCCTCTTATCCAGTCCCTGCAAGTAATGAATGGTCTCCACGGCACCGTCGATGGCCTCGGCCCCAAGATAAATCGTTCCGTCCAAATCAAAAATATACCCTGCAAAATGATCCATACCTCGTTCTCCTCTGCATGTTCAATCTGTAATTTCGCCTGCAAACGTCATGGGACAGGTCTGGTCAAATATCTCTGTTATATCTCCAGCCCCTGTCCGTAAGGTATACATATGACAGCGCCATGTCCTTTAGTCCCTGGACCGGCGGTTCCTTGCGGATACAAAAAAATGAGAAGCGCTTTGCATGGAAGAAACCTTCATTCATGACAAATGAAAGATTCTCGTTATGCAAAGGGCTTCTCATCATCTCTGCCCGCTCTATAACTTTATATGGTTATACTACATCCACATTTTACATTTGACAAGATCATCATGATGATAAACCTTATCGGTTCATCGCCGACACGGCCGATGGATGCCCGGCTTCTTCTTCGGAGACCGTTTCATTGCCGTGTTCCCGATCCGTCGGAGCTGCAGCCAGCTCTATTCTGCTGCCTTCCGCCACTCCCCATGCCGCTTGCAATTGGTCCTGCAGCAGTTCCCATTGCCTGTCGACTTCCTCATGATCCCACTCTAAGTATTCTCCCATCAAGCTCATGACGGAAGCAATGACTCGCTCGGTTTTGGGCCGGTCGAATATCATCCAGCCTGTTCTTCTTAACAGAAAATCCACGGCACTCATCGTCATTTCGCATTCGATGGAATACTCGATTTCGGCACGCAGCAATCTAAATCCGACAGCTTCTGTTTTGTCGGAAGCAGCCTTGATCCGTTTAAACAGTTCAAGGGTATCGGTACCATACCTGGTCATAAGGCTCCTCACGTCATCGTGCCTGATGCCGAGGGATTCGCCCTGTTTAATAAGCTTCTCCTGAGCTTCCGCATAGGTGAGTCCGTTCAGGTCTCCTCCGCTTATCGGAACCCGATCCGTCGTACAGGGAGGATAGATGGTGCCATCGGCGTCCTGAAGCTGTCTGGCAGCAAGGTTGACAACCTTTTCGGCCATTCTCCGGAATCCGGTCAGCTTTCCGCCCGCAATCGTGATCAACCCGGAATCGGATATAAACAACTCATCTTTTCGCGATATTTCCGAAGGACCTTTTCCTTCCTCGCGAACGAGCGGCCGCAGCCCCGCCCATCCGGATTCGATATCGCTTGGCTTCAGCCCTGCATCCGGAAACGCATGATTGACCGCATCGATGAGATAGCGGCGGTCCTCCTCGGTAATGCCGGGCGTCTCAATCGCCCCTTTATAGAGAGTATCGGTCGTTCCGATATATGTCTTGCCCTCCCGTGGAATGGCAAAAATCATTCGGCCGCCCGGCACATCAAAATAAGCGGCCTGTCGTACGGGAAGCTTGGCATGATCCACCACCAGGTGAACGCCCTTTGTTAAGAGGAGCTGCTTGCCCTTGAGCGAATGATCCTTCAGCCTGACCTGATCCACCCATGGACCGGCGGCGTTTATGATTTTTTTGGCGTATATCGCATAGGTCTCCCCGCTCAATTGGTCTTCCACCTGTGCTCCTGCTACTTTTCCTCCTCGATATATAAATTCCTGCACCTTGGCGTAATTCGCGATGTGCGCTCCCTTAGCCCTTGCAGACTTTACCACTTCGACCGTCAAACGCGCATCATCGGTGCGGTATTCGTAATAATAACCGGAACCTTTCAATCCCTCCTTCCGAAAGAGCGGTTCAAGGGCCAGGGTGCTCTCCCTTCGAAACATCTTCCGCCGTTCGCTGCGCTTGACACCCGCCAGCCAATCATACAGATACAGTCCGACGGAACTGGCAAAATAACCATAGGTGCCTTTTTTATAAATAGGGAGCAGCATGGGGATCGGCTCCACCAGGTGCGGAGCGCTGCGGTGAAGCAGTGCCCGTTCGGAGCCCACCTCCCGTATCAGGCCGATCTCCCCTTGCTTCAAATAACGGAGTCCCCCGTGAATCAGCTTCGTTGATCTGCCGCTCGTTCCTGAAGCAAAATCATTCATCTCCACCAAGCCCACGCTCATCCCTCTGCAGCTGGCGTCCCAAGCAATGCCCGCCCCCGTGATACCGCCGCCAATCACCAGCACATCCAGCTTATTTGCCGACATGTCCTGTAAATAACGGGTCCGCATCTTGGCGGATAAGCTTGTGTCCACCTGACATTCTCCTCTCTCAACATATAATAAGAAAAACATCTATCGACGTACCTTCACAGAAGACAGACCGCATTTAGTGGACGTTTTTCTTGCGATTATCGAATGGGTTCAGCTTCGCTGATAACTTTTACATTCAATAATCTAAAAAAAAAGAACCGCTTCTGCTCGGAATGCATACCAAATACGGTATGCATGTAAGCAAAAGGGTTCTCCGTCGTCTCCGCCGCTTTATGCAATCAATATGATTACTCATTATATGTCGCTTTTATATTTATGTCTATATGGAACCTGATAGAACCGCAAAACCCCGGGATCACTTTTTCCGTAAAGCCGATGGAGCCATCCGCTTATATTTCTTGAAGGTCCGGCTGAAATAATAAATATCGTTGAATCCGGTAGCAGCCGCGATTTCCGATACCGTAAGCGGGCTTTCGCGGAGCAGGTAATCCGCCCGGTTGAGCCTGGTTTCATTCACGTACTCCGTTACGGTTCGGCCGCTGATTTCCTTGAACAACCGGCTGAAATGAAAACGGCTGAGGCCGGCCATGCCGGATAACTGCTCCACCGACAGATCCTCCCGGTAATGCTCCTCGATATACTTGAATATCGGTGCAAACCGCTCGACGTTCTTCATCCGCTCGACGTATTCATCCTGCGTCAGAACCGTTGCGACATAACCTCGAAGCAGGAGCGTAAGCAATCGGTACAGCTCCGATTTGATAGCCAGCTCATAACCGAATTCCTGCCGTTCCAGCTCCTTGATAATGGATAGCATGGGCGCCAGCGCATCAGCCCCGCTGATTCGGTTCTCGAAGATCAGCCGGTTCTGGGTGATCGGCGTGATGAATTTCATCTCGGGCGCATCCAGGGAATGGCTCTGCAGCAGCGAAAAATCCGCGATTAACGCATAATAAAACAAATGGTCCGACTGGCTGAGGCCATAATGCAGTTCATTCCGGTTAATGACGATCATATCGCCTTCCTTGGCGGTAAAGGTGGTCGAGCCGCATTCCAGCGTCGCTTCCCCCGAAACAAAATATAATATTTCAAGATGCTCATGCCAGTGATGATTAAATAATACCTGTCCCCGGCCATCAAACTCGCAACGATGAACCTTGATCGGAAACTGAGGATCCGGCATCGTCATCGGTTCTCGCAGTGTTTTGTCCAATGCTCTGATCTCCTTCCAGTAAGACAGCACAATTGTACAAACAAACAGCACGGTTTATCATGGCGTCTTCCTCTAAAAGCATTATAATACGAAAGTGTAATGCAGTAAATTCAGAGGAGTGAACTCATGAAATCTATTAATGTTGGCGTCATTGGCACTGGATCAATCTCTGCTATGCATTTGCAATCCTATCAAAAACATGCGAACGCGAATTTGCTCGCCGTGTGCGATTTAAACGAAGAAAGAGCACAGCGCGCAGCTGAAAAATACGGCGCTACCAAAGTCTACACGGACTATAAAGAACTTCTGGCCGATCCGGAAATCGATGCGGTAAGCATCTGTACCTGGAACAATACGCATGCCGAAATCAGCATTGCGGCACTGAATGCCGGCAAACACGTTCTGGTTGAGAAACCGCTTTGCCGCACCGTTGAGGAAGCGCTTCAAGTACAGGAGGCCGTGAAATCCTCAGGCAAGATGCTCCAGGTCGGTTTCGTAAGACGTTATGACCCTAACGCCCAGATGCTCCGCGAGTTTGCAGACAAGGGTGAATTCGGGGAGATCTACTTCGCGAAGGCTTCCTCCATTCGCCGCCTTGGCAATCCGGGCGGCTGGTTCTCCGACATCGAACGTTCCGGCGGCGGACCGCTCATCGATATCGGCGTGCACGTCATCGATCTGTGCTGGTACATGATGGGCCGTCCGAAGCCGGTTGCCGTCAGCGCCAATACATACCGGAAGTTGGGCAATCGCTCTAACGTGCGCAACCTGTCCTTCTATAAAGCAGCTGATTATGATGCTGAGAAGAACACCGTCGAGGATATGGCGAATGCAATGATCCGTTTTGAAAACGGCGCCTCTTTGTTGGTGGACGTAAGCTTCACGCTGCACTCGAAGGAAAATCTGCAATCCGTTAAATTGTATGGAGACAAGGGCGGATTCGAGATCGACCCTGAGGTTTCCATCGTAACCGAGAAGCACGATACCATCATCAACATCCAGCCGCAAACCGACAACAAGGGATTCGACTTCGATGCTGCTTTCCAAAGCGAGGTCAATCACTTCATTTCCTGTATCGAGAACGGCACAACACCGCTCAGCCCGGTTGAAGACGGCGTTGAGATCATGAAGATTCTGTGCGGCATCTATGAATCCGCCGAGAAAGGGGCTGAAGTTCTCCTATGAAACTCGGAATAAGCTCGTACAGCCTGTACCAGGCCATGAACAAAGGCGAAATGACCATTACCGACGTCATCGACTACGTTGCGGAGATCGGCGGAGAGCATATCGAGATCGTTCCGCTCGGCTTTAACCTCAAGGAAACGCCGGAGCTGATCGATACGATCAAATCCCGTGCCGCCTCCAAAGGACTTGAAATCTCCAACTACGCCATCGGCGCCAATTTTGCGGAATTGGATGACGCTGCTTATGAAGCGGAGATTGAACGAGTTAAAGGCGAAGTGGACATTGCGGCTGCGCTTGGCGTCAAGCTGATGCGCCATGACGTAGGCTCTTCCAAGGACTTGTCCATCACGCATTTCCTGGAGGAACTTCCGCGGCTGGCCAATGCATGCCGCATCATTGCCGATTACGCGGCAGAACGCGGCATTACCACCAGCGTGGAGAACCATGGTTACTTCATTCAGCATAGCGACCGCGTCAAAGCTCTGGTTCAGACCGTGAACCACCCTAATTTCAAAACTACCCTGGACATCGGAAACTTCCTCTGTGCAGACGAGGTATCCACCGTGGCTGTCGCGAACAACATCGGCCTCGCGTCCATGGTTCACTTCAAGGACTTCTACTATCGTCCGGCTAACCGCGCGCCCGGATCCGGCTGGTTTAACACCTCCAGCGGCAACTGGCTGCGCGGCGCGATTGTCGGCCAAGGCGATATCGATATGCCGGAAGTCGTTCGCATCGTGAAGGAATCCGGTTACGACGGCTATATCTCGATCGAATTCGAAGGGATGGAAGATTGCCGCACGGGTGCTAAATTTGGTTTGGAATATGTCCGTAAAGCCTGGAACGAAGCTTAAGGCAGAAGGCTTATGGATCACACAAGGATGATATAAGGGGGATATTAGGATGTCGAAGCCTATCATGCCTAACAAAATTGGCGTTATCGTTGACAGCTTTCGGGTTGGCGTAAGAGAAGGTCTTGTCAAAGCACGGGAGGTCGGGGCGGACGGCGTACAGATTTATGCCGTTCACGGCGAAATGGATCCAGCCAACCTCTCCGCTTCCGCTCGAAAAGAATTGAAGGATTATATCGATTCCCTGGGACTTGAAATTTCCGCCCTCGTCGGTGACCTTGGCGGACACGGCTTTCAGGATCCTGCCGAAAATGCGGCCAAAATCGAAAAATCCAAGCGGATCATGGAGCTCGGTTTGGAGCTTGGAACCAATATCATTACGACCCATATCGGTATCGTGCCGCAGGATCACACCGGCCGCGTATACGAAACGATGCATAAGGCCTGCGTAGAGCTCAGCACCTTCGCGAACTCGATGAACGCGTTTTTTGCCATCGAGACGGGGCCGGAGCCTTCGGCTCACTTGAAATCATTCCTGGACGGCCTGGGTTCCAACGGCGTATCCGTTAACTTTGACCCGGCCAATATGGTCATGGTTACGGGCGACGATCCAGTACAGGGCGTATACAACCTGAAGGATTATATCGTCCATACGCACGCGAAGGACGGAATCAAGCTGGCAGACTACATCGATCCTCGTGACGTATACGGCGATTTCGGATATGAAGCACCCGCGCTTGACCATGACAAAATTGCCGATATGGCGGAATCCGGCGAGAAGTTCCGTGAGGTTCCGCTTGGCGAAGGCGGCGTTAACTGGAATGCTTACCTGCAAGCCCTTAAAGATATCGGCTATACCGGTTATTTGACAATCGAACGCGAAGTGAAGACCAATCCGGAAGCGGACATCAAGCTTGCCGTGGACTTCTTGAAGACGTTCAGAGCATAAACCGACGCAAGCTTTGAGACCGTTCCAAGCAAACCGCAACGTTCGCTTGGAACGGACTTGATAAACACAAACAACAGGCCGATCAGGAAATTTCCTGATCGGCCTGTTCATTGTCGCACCATGATGTATGTTGGAACTTGAAACTTGTATACCTTAAGATACCGCTTGTTTCCCCGTCACGGTCTCCAAAGCCCCGTTCGCTCTCGCTGAACGGATCTCGGCTTCGATAATTTCCAGCGATCCTGCCGCGCTGTCTGGCGTACATACCGTTACCGGCTTTCCTTGCGCAACATGCTCGATAAAATACTGAAGCTCGCGGTAGTAGCCGGAATCTCCGGACAGTTCGGCTGTAAAGCCCGGTGCGTCTTCAGGATACACCTTCAATTCATTATTCTCGAACACCAGGGTAGCCTCCTCGAAATTTACCCGGTATCCCATATGGAAGCCATGTTCGCCGTGCAGCGTCCAATCCGCATGGGCGTTAATCACTTTCCCGTCAGGGTAAGTGTAATGGGTGGATACGATATCGTACGAGCTTCCATCAATGATCGTTTTGGCGAATGTGGACACCCGCTCCGGTTTGCCCATCAGCCAGTGGATCATGTCCGCGTCATGCACATGCATGTCCGTGATGCAGCCTCCGCTTTTCTCCCCTTCCAGGAACCAGCCCTTAGGAGGCTCCGATCCCCGGAAGAATTCGCCTGCAACGATGCTGCCGTAGCGGCCGTCCTCCACGCATTCTTTCAAATATTCATAAGCCGGCCAGAAACGCAGGCATTGTCCGATCATCAGCGTTTTGCCCGTGCGTTCCGCTGTTTTCACCATGCGCCAGGCTTCTTCCGAGCTGCCCGCAACAGGTTTCTCGCACAGGACGTGAATGCCGCGCTCCAGCAGCATGCAGGACATATCCGCATGCAAATACGTTGGCAGGCACACATCCACGATATCCAGCTCTTCATGCTCGAGCATTTTGTCCACATGATCGTAAAGACGATAGGGCTCCAGGTCGTAGACATCCCGCTCGGTCGCCATATTCCCGTTGGCTTTGCTGTCTTTAAGCTCATCGATGAGGAGATCGCAAATCGCCACCAGCTCGATGTCTGCGCCTTCTTGAGCCAAACGAAGATAATTGTCGAAATGCATGCGGCCCATGAAACCAAAACCCAATATTCCGATCTTAAGCATTCTCATTCCCTCCGTATCCCTTATGATTATGATTGTCCTTGATGCTGCCGCGCGTCCGGCTTGCGCAAAGACGGCGTCCGTCCGAGAATCGCATCCATCGCATTGGACGTGTTAAATATGATCTGCTCCGAATAATGGGTGTAGGCCGGGATCATCTCTGCCGTGACATAGTTGTCGTAGCCGATCAGGCGCAGAGCTTCCACCACTGCGGGATAATTGACGTCTCCTGCCAGCAGGTCGACAAAGCCGTGCAATCCGCCTGCCTGCCTGCGGTAATCCTTGAAATGAACTTTCTTGATCCGCTCGCCCAAAATCCGAATCCAATGCTCCGGATAACCGTTGTGCACGACGTTGCCTACATCGAAATAAGAGCCTACATAGTCGGAACCGATCTCGTCAATGAAGGTCCGCAATTCCAGCGGGGACAACAGGAATTTGTTCCATACATTCTCGAGCGCGATCGAAACGCCGGCGCTTTCCGCGTACGGAACCAGCTTGCGAATGGATTCTTGAGCCCGCTCGTAAGCATATTCGTAGTCGATGACTGCGGAACCGGGAACAAAATCGACGCCGACCGCCCCTGGTATCACAAGAATGGCATCCACACCGAATGCAGCCGCGAGTTCCAGCTGCTTTTTGCAAACGTCCATGGCCTTTTCACGGATGGCCGGGTCGTCGCTGGTCATCGGATAGTCCCAATACAAGCCTGTCGCCAATCCTGCAATATCGAGGTCTGCGTCCTTCAGCTGTGCCGTTATGCTCTGCACTTCCTTATCGCCTGCCTGGAGCCCGAGCTCCCCCGTTTGGTTCAGCGACAATTCGATTCCGTCAAAGCCCGCTTCTTTTGCCAATCGGATACAGTCGGAGATGGAAGCCTCTCCCGGGAACGACCAGATATTAATCCCTTTTTTCATCGCAAACCCCTCCAAAAATTCATAGGTTGATGATGTTACAAATGTTTTCTGAAACGCATCATTTGACTTTTTCCGTCAAGTTGTAAATAAACCAATTGGATGTAATAATACTTATATAATAAATAAACATTCCAAGAAATGATTTAGAAAGAAAAGCGATTATTTGGACAATTCCGTTCTATTCTCTTAATAACATTTGGGAGTGAATCTACGATGGCCGATATGGACCCCGATTATCCGGTAAAACGCGAAGCGCCTTTCCGCGAATGGTCGCCCAGCATTCATTATGCGCAGTTTCAACGCATGGCGACGGGAGCTCTCCCGCAGCGCAGGTTATATGATTTCGAGCTGCTCTATGTATGCCATGGGGAAGCCGTTACCACGATGTACGGGAACCGGCATGTCGTCGAAGCAGGCCAGCTGATCTTTCTGCCGTCCGGCGTTTACCACCAAAATGAGGTGGTTTCCCATCCCGACGCGCGTTTTCTGGGTATCCATTTTGATTTTTTCGATGAGTTGGACATCCAGACGGAAGCCGATATGATCGTGAACGAAGCCGTGGTGGATACGGATAAGTTCGCTCATGAAGCCGTGTCATCCGCCTTCCCTCCCCTTTCTTCCCGGATTATCTATACGCCTCCCCTGCCATGCATACAGATGATGGAACGCATCGTAGAGGAATTCACCCTGCGTCCCGCCGGCTACGAGCTTGCCTGCAAGGGACTGATGCTGGATGTGCTGGTTCAACTGTTTCGGACGCACCCCTCCCGGGCATTGACGGAAACGTCGCCGCACGAGGCCAAGCTGATCGAGCTGATGGCTCAAATCGAAAAAGCTCCAGCCAAAGACTGGAGCAACAAAGTCATCGCGGAGCATTTGATGTTAAGCGCGGATCATACCGCCAAATTGTTTAAGCGCCTTGCCGGGATGCCGCCGAGCGAATTCGTGCAATCCGTTCGTCACCGGGAAGCGCGCCGGCTGCTCAGGGAATCCGACATCTCGATCGAGATGGTTGGCGAAGGCGTCGGATACCCGGACATTCATTATTTCAGCCGCATCTTCCGGAGGCTGGAGGGGATTACCGCTACCGATTACCGGAAGCTGTCAAGAATTCTGTAAGGCATGAAGACCTTCGGCACGTACATGCGTTTGAAGCCAGCGTTCCATTCGTTCGAGCGCTTCGCAGAGTCGAGCGGACGAAGCGGCATACGAGCAGCGAATGAAGCCTTCGCCCCCGGTACCGAACACATGGCCCGGCACAACGGCTACTTTGGCCTCCCGAAGCAATCGCTCCGCGAACTGCTGCGAGCCGAGGCCGGTTCCGGTTATGCTGGGGAATGCATAGAAGGCTCCCTGAGGATCGCGGCAGCTCAGGCCGATATCGCTCAGTCCCTGCACAAACATTTGTCGGCGCTCATCGTAAGCCTGCCTCATCTCGTCCCGATCCCCGAGCCCGTTCCTTAAACATTCGATGGCCGCAATCTGTCCCATGATAGGCGCGCAGAGCGCGGTATACTGATGGATCTTGACCATTGCGCTCACCAGCCCGGCATCGCCGCAGAGGTAGCCGACCCGCCAGCCCGTCATGGCGAAGGCTTTGGAGAATCCGCCGATGATGACGGTCCGCTCCCGCATCCCCGGCAGGGAAGCGACGCTCGTATGCGTGCCGCTATAAGTAAGCTCGGCATACATCTCGTCTGAAATCACCACCAAATTGTGCTCGACCGCAAGGCGCGCGATCGGAAGCCAATCCTCATGGGTCATGACGGCTCCTGTCGGATTGCTCGGAAAGTTAACAACGATCGCTTTCGTCCGGGGCGTGATCGCCTGCTGCAGTGCATCTGCCGTCAACTTGAAGCCATGCTCGGCGGATAGCTCCAGCTCAACGACGGTGCCGCCGTTCAATTGCACAAGAGGAGCATAGGCGACATATCCCGGTACGGGAATGATAATTTCATCGCCCGGGGAGATGAGCGCCCGCAGCGCAAGATCAATCGCTTCGCTGCCGCCGACCGTAACCAGGACCTCCCTCGACGGCTCGTATTGCAGCTGGAAGCCGGCATGCAGATAGTCTGCAATTCCTTCCCTCAGCTCCATCAGCCCTTCATTCGGCGTGTACATCGTGCGCCCATGCTCCAGCGCCTGTTTGCATGCATCGATCGCACACTGGGGCGTCACGAAATCCGGTTCGCCCACGCCGAGCGAAATGACCTCGTCATCCGCTTCCGCAGCATTAAAAAATTGCCGGATGCCGGATGGCGGCATGACTTGCACCGTCGATGTTAGAAAGCTGCTCGTTGTCTTCATATCCTTCTACTCCTTGCCTTCGCTTTTTCGTTCCGATAATGAGGTTTCAATCAAGGCATCCAAAAGTCCGCTGAACGAATATCCCGCCGCTTCCGCGCTTCTTGGCAGCAGACTGGTCTTCGTTAAACCCGGAAGCGTGTTGACCTCCAAAATATAAGGAATCTTTCCCTTCAGGATGATATCGATCCGGGCATATACACTGCACTTCATCGCCTTATAGCATTGAAGCGCGGCTGTGCGCACCTGCTCCTGAAGTTCTGCGGGAAGCTCGATCACCTGCTCATCCGCTTCGCCTTCTTCGTATTTGGATGCATAATCGAAGAATTCGAAGTTCGGCTTGATCGACACAATCGGCAGCATGTCACCGTTCAAGACCGGGCAGGTGATCTCTTCTCCCTCTATCCATTGCTCGATCATGACGGAGCGGTCCCACCGCAGCGCCTCTTCGACGGCGGATGTTAGGTCAGCCGAGTCGCGCACGATCCGGGTACCGATGCTGGACCCGCCCGCATTCGGCTTCACCACAACGGGAAAACCGAGCCCCTCCACGTCGGCGGCCGCCAGCTCCTCCAAGCAGCCGACCATGATCCAGTCAGCCGTATGCAATCCTTCGTAACGCAGCAGCTTCTTGCTCAAATCTTTATCCATGCAGAGACTGCTGGCCAGAACGCCGCTGCCGGTATACGGAATCCCCAGCGTATCGAGGGTACCCTGCACCGTTCCGTCTTCCCCGAACGCGCCGTGCAGGGCGAGCAGCGCCATATCGATGCCTTCGGTTTTGCTGATCAGCTCGCGTTTATCGTGAATCTCGATCGGATAGACCTCGTAGCGGCTTTTATCCAAATGAGCGATCATCTCTTTGCCGGTCATGAGCGAAACTTCCCTCTCGGATGATACGCCTCCCATGATGACGCCAACCTTCATGATGTAGACCTCCTCAATAATTTCTTCAAGCTGATTGCCTGTACAACACTCCGCATGCGGATTATTTTTCCGATCTCTGTTGCCCGCAGATTTCCACTGATTTTGAATTTTCGTTGTTGAAATCCGACGGCAAAGGAGAACGCTCCGCTTCTCCACAATAATTCCGCCTTCTCCGTTGCAGCCCATGATTGCTCGGAGAAGCATTCTTTTGTATGTTAATCATCACTCCGCATGCGGATTATTCCTCCGATCTCTGTTGCCCTCAGATTTCCACTGATTTGAATTTTCGTTGTTGAAATCCGACGGCAAAGGAGAGCGCTCCGCTTCTCCACAATAATTCCGCCTTCTCCGTTGCAGCCCATGATTTCTCGGAGAAGCATTCTTTTGTATGTTAATCATCACTCCGCATGCGGATTATTCCTCCGATCTCTGTTGCCCTCAGATTTCCACTGATTTGAATTTTCGTTGTTGAAATCCGACGGCAAAGGAGAACGCTCCGCTTCTCCACAATAATTCCGCCTTCTCCGTTGAAGTCACATTACACCAGCTTCCTCGCCGCCTCGCCAATGATGCGAATCCCCTTCTCGATGTTCTCGTCGGAAACGCGGGAGAATCCAAGACGCATGGTGTGCTGGCCGCCGCCATCGGTATAGAAAATATCGCCCGGCGTAAACACCACGCCCTGGGCGGAACAAGCCTCCAGCAGCTCCCGCGTCCGGAAGTCCGGACCGAATTCAACGAACAGGTGAAGCCCGCCATCGCCGGACAGCCGTTCCATCGGAATCCACTCCTCGCAGCAGCGGATCGCAAGTTCATATTTTCGCTTGTACTCGGCCTTCGCTCTCTTTAAATACTTCTCGAAGTTGCCATTGTACAGATATTGAAAGAGCAGGGACTGATCCAGAGTCGACGTATGAATGCTGCGGGCCCGCTTCACGCTTTCCAGATAATGAATCAGGGTCTTGTCGGCCAGCACCCATCCGACTCGCAGGCCGGGAAACAGAATCTTGGAGAAGCTGCCCAGGTAAATCACGCTGTTGTTCTCCCCCCCTGCACATGCAACGAGAGGCGCGATGTGGGAGCCCGAATAACGCAGCTCCTCGTTGAAGCCGTCTTCGATCACGGGAATCTCGTGCTCGTTCAGCAGCCGCAGCGCTTCCAGCCGCTTCTGGTGGGACATCACGATTCCGGTAGGATTATGATAGGAAGGCACAAGGTACGCCATGTCGTACGACCGCTCCGACAGCTCGCGTGCGAGCCCTGTCAGGCTGATGCCGTCTTGCTCCATCTCGACGCCGGTAATGGCGTACCCGTGCATTTTAAAATTTTTAATGGCGGTATGATGGGTGGGATTCTCGCATAGAATGCGGCCATGTCCTTTGTTCAAGGCGGATAGCACCAGACTTAAGCCTTCCGTAAAACCGCTGGTGATCAGCATATCTTTGCCCTGAATATTCACCCCTTTGTTCTCCATGTAACGGAGAAGATAATCAATAAGCGGTTTATAGCCTTTGGCGTAACCGTAATTTAGTAGGATATCGCCTTCAAGCGACATCCGGTCCAGGAATGCACGTTTGACATTGGGCAGGTCGAACAGCTTCTCGTCGGGAGCGATGCTTGTAAACGATATGGAGCCCTTCTCAGCACGGATCCCGTGCTTCATCAAATCGTTCGCTTCCGCAAGCCTGGCATACTCGTTCAGGCGAGGACCCCAGTCCAGCCGCTTGCCTTCCGGCTGTGCGGATGCCCCGCTGATCGAAGGGGAAACAAAGTGTCCTTGCCCTTTAACCGCGTAGATATAGCCTTCATCCTCCAAATCGGAGTATGCGTTCAGCACCGTATTGCGGCCCACTCGAAACAGCGCGCTTAGCTCACGCGTGGAGGGAAGCTTCTGATCGGCTTGCAGCGCCCCGGTTGTCATCAAGCGCTTCATGTAATCCTTGACTTGAATATACGCCGGGCGGTCATTCGCCAGCTTGAAATCCAAATACATCGTTCATTTCCCCCTTGCTCTTATGATGGCATAATTTCGGCGGCACCACTAGAACCACAGCAGGCCTCTTTCGCCACGGGCGTGGTTTGCCGATATCGTTGGCAGAATCCCGGCCATCTCATCCCTAGGATTGGACTGCCCTTTGCGCCGGTATACCTTGATGACATGCACGTTCTCTATATCATGGAACCATACGGGATCATGCACAAGCAAGAATGAAACATTCTTGGTACCCATCTGGTGAAAAAACAGATCGGAAAATCAAAAACTGCCCCACCTTCTCAAAGGAAGATGGGGCAGTATTACGCCGTATTCGTTCGGCCTATACGGCCCTGATTCGTCTAAATAAGCCGTACTCCCGGCCCGCTTACTTCACAGCCAAGCTTTCCCTGATCTTATCATTGATCCACTGCCGCTTCGACAGCAGCCATTCCGGATCCCTTGGGTACGTCTTGAAGGTGATCGGCTCTTCAAGCCCTTCTTCCAGCGCCTGCAGAACTGCCTCCCTGCCGATCTGGGTTTCCAGCAGTTGAAGCGCTCTCAAATCCTGAAGAGCTTCCTGGAATACCTTCAGCCGAATGGATTCGATCGGCCCTTCTTCGCCGGGATATACCACAAATGCATCTCCGGAAGGAAAACCGCAATCCGCATCCGTCACCTTGAACGGATCAATGGCGCGTTTCGAGTATTGCGAATTCCAAAAGTTATATCCCCAATGGAGAAATCCCTCAATGTTAAACTTATACAGCTGAATCCCGATGATCCGGTTTCTCGCCGAAGGCATATTAAAAAATCGGTTGGACACTTCCTTGTACTGGGCACAGCAATAATAGGTCCACAGCGGCGTTACCTGCTGATCCAGGAAAGGCTCGATGTGGTTGCTGCCCGGAATCGGACGCTTCACCAGCCCCTGCTCATAGAACGAAATATCGGAGAGTGCGTCGATGATCGGGTAATCCGGCAGCAGCTCGTTCATCAACCGGCTTGCATGCCCGTAAGCCTCCAGATGGGACTCGGACGGCTCATCGGATACATGGAAATAACAGCGCTGCTCAAGTCCCCGGCTTTCGATCCAACCGGTCAAAGCATGAATGAATTGTCTGATGAAGGAATGATACGCTTCTCCAGTCGCATCCGTCTCCCAACCGAACAGCTTCTCCGGCTGTCCGTTCACGTTAGCCATAATCTTCGGCGCATGCCGGGCTCCCCACTGCGTGAAGAGGTGCGAGAATTCCAGATACTGAATGCCATTGGAATCACACAGGTCAGCCCAGCGGTCGAGTTTGTCAAACCCAAACGCATATTTTCCATCTTCGCTCACATCGACATCGACCAGCTGTACCGTCGGCCGCTCTCCGCCCACTTCCGTATCCAGCGGAGGCGTAAACACCGGAGTCAGGATCATATTGATCCCATGCTGTGCCGCGGTCTGCATAAATTGATTGATCAACATCCAGTGCCGCTCGCTAAAAATCCCCACCTCATAGTAGTTTGCCAGGCAATCGGCATGGAACCATTCCGTATGAATGAGCTTCTGCGCAGGTAAGGCTGCCGGAATCACTTCCAGCGTAAATACCTCTTCTCCAAGCGTATCTCCCGATTCCGCTTCAAAACGGATCCGGATTTCATATGTACCTCCCTGGATCGCTTCCTCAGGCTGTACCGTGATCCAGAGGCTTCTCCACTGGCCCGGGCATCCGGTTATAACAGGATCTGATGCCAGAGGCAGCAGCGGGTCCGGATATAGCCCGGGCGTAGCTCTTAAGATAAACTCGTCATGGTCATGATACGTAGGCAGCTCCGACGGAACCAGGCCTACGGAGCGGACGGTAACCCGTTCGCTTAACTCGGATTGCAGAATAACCCGGATGTTTTTCAACAAGCGATTGGAACGGTAGGCAACTTGAAACGAGAATGTCTCATTGCTAAACGCTGCCCCTGCGTCGTACGAGGCCGGGGACAGTTCTTCATCGGCGAATACTTTGGACAGAGAGCTTAACAGCCGGGTTTCAAACGTTATGGAATGACTCATGCAGATTGCATCCTCTCTACAATGGAATGAGGTACTTTCACGTACATCTTACACTAATCTGGATGGAACGGAAGGTAAATTTTGCGTTTTCGAAAAAAAGGAGCCACCGCTCTTTTGCGATGGCCGCCTTATTACTGCCAATCCTTAGGGGAGGCTGCAGATCTGCAGTCCTCCCATCAATCCCTCGAGCTCCGGTAAACTTCCATGCCGGACAGGCGCGGACACCATCTCGATTCCAAAATGGTAAGGCGGATATATTGACTGCGTACGGCGGGAAAGCGGCAGATGCGCTTGCGCCCGATTACCGTCCCGGATTGGATCGTGTGCCAGTTCCCGTTTTCCATATATTCAAGCTCGAAGCGCTCGATCCGCTGCCCGTACCGGTATTCGGCCAATACGATATGATCGAAATCGATCGCCCGCCCGAGGTCCAGCTCAATCATGGCGTATTCCGTACCCTCCTCGGGGCTCCAATACGTATCCTTGTTACCATCGACCATATTTCGAGCATCCGATCCGGCTTTCGTTTCGGAAGCCGTAATATCCGCGCCGGCTGCCAAATCGGTATCAAACGTTGTTCGGATGGCGTCCCCGAGTTCCTGCAGACGCCGCAGATCGTTCTCATGAACGAGTCCGCGGGTATCCGGCGGAATATTGAGCAGAAAGGTGGCATTACCGCCAACCGAGCCGTAATAAATATGCAGCAATTCTTCCAGCGATCGAACCTTATCGTCTTCGGACGCATGGTAGAACCAGCCGGGACGGATCGAGGTATTCACTTCGGCCGGATACCATACCAGCTCCTTCTCGCCTTGAATGACGCTCCTGCTGCCGAGATCCTCTTCGCTGGATTCATAGCGGCGCGCGAACTCCCGGTCATCCGTTTGCTGCGACTTTTCCTGGATCGCTTCATTTTGGCGCAGCGACGCCGGAACGACGCTCCACTCCGACTCCCTGCAATGCCCCGCTTCATTCCCGCACCAGCGAATATCCGGCCCGCATACCGAGATGGCGGCATTCGGCTGCAGTTCCCGAATCAGGGCGTAATACGCATCCCAATCGTATTCCTGGCGCTTGCCGTTCGGCCCTTCGCCGCAGGCTCCGTCAAACCAGACGCTGAAAATCTCGCCGTAGCCGGTCAGGAGCTCTCTTAGCTGATTCAGGAAAAATTGATTGTACCGCGGCGAATCCCCATACGACGGTTCATGCCGGTCCCAGGGGGACAAGTAGATGCCGAATTTGATCCCCTTTCTCCTACAGGCATCGGCAACCTCCTTCACCACATCCCCATGTCCGTTTCGCCAAGGGCTGCTCTTCACGGAATGCTCCGTATACTGACTCGGCCATAAACAGAAGCCGTCATGATGCTTGCAGGTCAGGATCAGGCCGCGCATCCCGGCGCTGACACAAGCGCTGACCCATTGATCCGCATCCAGCTTCGCCGGATTGAACAGCGCCGGGTCTTCCTTTCCCGTGCCCCATTCCATATCCGTGAACGTATTGATGGTAAAATGAAAGAAGGCGTAGAACTCCATCTCCTGTACGGCTAATTGACGTTCCGAGGGCTCGATGTTGGCAGCGTATTCAATGAAATTGTGCAAGCGATAAACCTCCCATACCTCATCCTTGATTGTCTAATGCTTTCTGATGAATCTCCAGATACTTATCCAACTGAAGCCCCTTAAATCCGCTGACATAGGCATCCCAATCCTTCTCGATGTCTTTGCTGCCGGTTACGAACTGGGCCAGGTTCGATTTCACGTAATCCTGAATCGTCTTCTGAATCTGCGCGATAAAGGTTGCGTCTTTCGGATCGATGAACACATCGGTCGGGTACACTAACTCCGGTTTGGCAAAAGGCTCATATTTCTTGGCAGCCAGCCATAAACGATACTCGTATGCTCCGTTGCCGAGCGAATCTTCAGGAGCAACAAAGGATTCGCGGAGGGAATTCACCATCAGCATCGTGCCGAGCTGCCACCAGGTTACGTCAAGGGATCCCTCGGGCACATCCCGCTTCAACGCTTCGTATGCGGCCGGCTCGCCGTTGTAATCAAGCGCACCGGACTCCGCCTTTCGCCATCCGTCTCCCTCGAACCCCCAGGAAGTCATGACGGTGCCTTCTTCGGAGAACAAGTAATCCGCCAGCTTGATCGCTGCGATCCGCTGCTCCTCCGTCGCTTTGTTCGTAATGACAAACGACCCGTCCCCTGCTCCGACGCTATAACCTGCTAGCTGCACGCCATTCGGTCCTTTCAGCGGGGGAACGACATCGTATTCCTTATGGCGGGGCTTGGCGTCGGTCGGCTCCAGCACGCTGCTGATCAGCGCATAACCGACGGTGCCGACCACATTCTCCGCTTTGTTGCCAAGCTGCTTGACGGCATCGCCGTTCTGCGTAAAGGCTCCTTTATCGATCAGTCCTTCGCTGTAAAGCTTACGCAGATATTTCAGCCCTTCCCTCCATTCGGGCTCAGCCGCCGACAAAATCACCTTGCCATCCTTCACGCTTAGATAAGTCGTGCCATTGTTGTATATAAAAGCATTCATCAAAAAGGCGTCAACTCCTCCTCCCCATACATCGAGCGAAGTGGTCATCGGAATTTCGTCAGCCTTTCCGTTGCCGTTCGGGTCCTGCTCCTTAAAGGCTTTCAGCACTTCATAGAACTCGTCGGTGGTCGTTGGCATTTCAAGCCCTAACTTCTCGAGCCAGGTCGTATTGATCCACATCCGCTGGCCATACGTGCAGTGCAGGCACTCGTTCACCTTCGGAAGCGCGTATATATTGCCGTCCGGGGCCGTCATGGCGGATTTCAAATAGGAAACTTCCTCCAATGCCTTCTTGATGTTCGGCGCATGCTGGTCGATTAAATCATTCAAAGGGATAAAGGCCCCCTGCATTCCGTACTTGATCTGATCCGCCTTGGATATGCCGGCATTCATAATAAGCGCCGGATAATCCCCGCTGGCCAGCATCAGCAGTTTCTTGTCGTTGAATACCGCGTCGGGCGTCGTATTCCATTTGAACGTAATCCCCAGCTTCTCTTCGATATGCTTGGAGAATGGATTGACCTCGAGGCTCTCGATGCCGGCGGACTGAGGAGCGAATACCGATAGTTCAACGGGTGCCCCCGACTCCGGAGGGCTTGCCGGATTTCCAGTTCCTGTTTCGCTCGATTTGCCGCAAGCGGATAAAACCAGCACTGCCGCGAGAATCAGACTTAAACCTAATCCAGTGAACCTTTTCAAATCAATTCCTCCCTAATATGAAATGCTTGCCCGTACTTCATAAACGAAACCTAATTTTGCATATACCCCCTATGTGTCCGATCATCGGAATTACCCATTCTATACTGCCGGCCTCACCTCCTTCACAATAAGCAGGAATCACCCTTTCAAGGACCCGATCATCACGCCTTTGACAAAATACTTCTGCACGAACGGGTAAATGACCAGTACCGGGGCACTTGCCACCACGATCAGCGAATACTTCAGCAGATCCTTAAGCCCTTCGCGGACCAGCAGCTCATTCACGTTGGTCACCATCTCGGCGCTGACGGAATTCAGGATCAGAATATCCCTCAGGAAGATTTGCAGCGGAAACAGGCTGCTGTCCTTTAAATAAATCAGGGCGTTGAAATAGGAGTTCCAATGGCCGACGGCGTACATCAGCGCGAGCACGGCCAGGATCGGCTTGGATAACGGAAGGACGATTTTCAGAAAAAAGGTAATGTCGCTGCTGCCGTCCATTTCGGCCGCTTCGGCGAGCTCCTCCGGGATCGTGGTTTGAAAAAAGGTTCTGGCGATGATGACCTGAAACACGGCTAACGCACCCGGTATGATCATGGCCCAGCGCGTGTCGAGCATGCCGAGCGACTTCACGAGAAGATAGTTCGGAATGAGCCCGCCGTCAAAAAACATCGTGAACACCAGCAGCATCATGATGAGGTTGCGAACGTAAAACGTCTTTCGGGCTAACGGATATGCAAGCATCACCGTGAATGCGACGTTGACAAGCGTGCCGACAACGGCATAGAACAGCGAGTTGCCAAACCCGATCAGAATATTGGAATTCTGGAATACCGCTTTGTAGCCGATCAGGGTCACGTCCACCGGCCACAGCCACACCTTGCCCGACGACACTGCGCCCGGGGAGCTGAAGGATGCGCTTACAATATGCAGCAGCGGAAACAGGATGACAATCAGGACGACGGATAGAAACAAATACACGATACCAAGGAAAATCCGGTCTGCAGCGGACTCCCGTACGGTTGATCTGCTCATGCGATTCCTCCTACCATAGACTTGTGGATGAGACTTTTCTGGATACGTAATTGACGATGACCAAGAGAATGAAATTAATTACGGAATTGAACAGGCCGATGGCGGCGGAGAAGCTGAAGTTCGCTCCGAGCAGGCCGACCTTGTACACGTAGGTGGAGATGACCTCGGACGTGTTCTGATTCAGCGGGTTTTGCATGAGATAGATTTTCTCGAAGCCCAGGCTCATCAGATTGCCCAGATTCAATATGAGCAAAATGACGATGACCGGAAACAAGCTGGGAATATCGATATTGATGATTTTTTGAAACCGGGTCGCCCCGTCCACTCGGGCCGCCTCGTACAAATCGGGATTGACTCCCGCCAAGGCCGCAATATAGATGATGGCGCCATAACCGGTGAACTGCCATACATCGGACCAGACATAGATCGATTTGAACAGCTCCGGCACGCCGAGAAAATCAACGGTTTCCAGTCCCAGCGCCCGGAACAGGTTGCTCATCAGCCCGGTGTTGGGCGAGAGGTTCACGATCAGAATCGAGACGATAACAACCGTTGAAATAAAGTACGGCGCGTAGGTCACCATCTGGACGGTTTTCTTGAATCGGCCGTTCCTGATCTCATTCAGTGCCAGCGCCAACAGAATGGGTGCAGGGAATCCGACCAGCAGGCCGTACAGGGAAATCTCGAGCGTGTTGCGGACATACTGCCAGAAGAACGGCGCGTCGAACAATTGCCGGAAATAATCGAACCCTACCCAGGGACTGCCGAAGATCCCCTGTACGACGTTGTATTCCTTGAATGCAATCAGTACGCCGAACATCGGAACGTATTTGAAGAGGATGATGTAGACTAACGGGAAGAAAACGAGCAGGTAGAACTGCCAGTGCTTCATCAGCTTCTTCCTCGTTCGGTTCATGGGCTTGTTCGATGGTAGATTCGTTGGTGCCTGTGCATCTGCAGGTACTGGGATTGCGCTGCTCATACGAGCCAATGGGGTCACCCTCCTTCGCTTTGTGTTGGTCCCAAGTTTAGAGCGGACGGTTCCATCCGATCAATAAACAAGATTCTCCGAATCAACGTATTTCCGCGAGCAGGGGAAAATTTCAGAGCCGGCAGGCCGTGAGAGCGATAAACCTTTTTCCGCCGCTAAACCTCTCTCCGTTGACGGCAAAAAAGCCCGCAGGACAGCATCGTCCGCAGGGCTCTATACTTAGTTCGGGTATGCATGGAAGGGACTCCGAGGGACTCGTTAATTCCCGAATTTCTGCTGCTTGATAGCAGCTTGCTCACGATAATCCCCCGGCGACATTCCCATCAGCTTTTTAAACATCCGGCCAAACGAGATGGCGTTGGAATACCCGACTTCGGTGGCGATATCCTGTACGGGCAGCAGGGTTTCTTCCAGCAGTCTTCGGGCATGGGTCATCCGCAGCTCGATCAAATAATCCACGAATTTCTGGCCGGTCTCCTCCCGGAACAGCTTGCTCAGCGTTTTCCAGTTCATGCCGAAGCGTTCGCTTAAAAAATTGAGGGACAGGTCCGGGTTGCTCGAGTTCTGCTCCATAAACAAGCGCACCTTTTGAATCGTGTCCGCATGATTTCGGCCCTCCATGAGAGCGAGGATGCTGTCGTACAGAGCGGATAAAGCCTCCCCGAGTTCCTGTTCCAGCTCCTCCAGCGTATCGGACGACTGAAGCGCGTTCCGTAAAGCAGGCTGCCCCTCCGTAAGCCATAATTCCTGAAATTCCTTCGCCATGCAGGACATTTCGCGTCCCAGCGAGTACATCATGTAATCCGCCAGGTTCACCACGCCGTCCCGGTCCAGCATGTTCTGCTCGATGTTATGGATAAGGGTGCTGTATTTCTCCTGCCAATCCTTGTTGACGAGCCGGAAGGACTGCGCCATCGAGCGGATCAGGTTCAGAAAATCGAATGCATTCCCCCGGTCCTCACCGGATACTTCGGCGTAATGAATGATTCGGTTGTCGCCGAGGATCATTTTGTATTTCAATGCGGCGCGTGCCTGCCAATAGGATTCCGGGATATCCGTATACCGCTCCGCTTTCTCCCCGATGCCAACGGTTATGGTCAGCTTCAGGTGCTCCTCCACCCACTGGCGGGCTTGCTCCAGCAGCGTGGCCACATGCCGATTCTGATCCTGATCTTCCGCTGCCGCGAGAACTCCCAGCTTCGAGGCTGAAATCCATTCCGTCCAAAGCATCGTTTCCCGCCCGGCTGCAATTTCTTGAACGACGCTTTTTAAGGCAAACTTGATCAGATACTGGTCCTGCTGGGGATACTGTTCGCAAAACAGCGGGTATTTATCGATTTCGATGACATTGACGATCTGTGGTTGGGACAGGTCCGGCAGCCCCATGGCTTCGCGCTGCTCGTTCCACTGCTCCAGATGAGAAGGATACTGTCCCTCCATCAGCTGCTGAAACAGGTACGCTTTGCGCAGGAGCAAATCTTCCCGGTGCTGCTGCTGAAAGCTGCTCGCCTGTTCCAGCAGGCTCTCCAGCGCCGATTCGATAAAAGCAAACTCATCCTGTTTGCCGCCATGGAGCAGAACGCTCGTTTTGGTCTGCGAATATTTCGAAATCCGGGACACGATGGCTTCGATCGGCTTATAGTTCCGGCGCGTGACGAATACGATCCAGACCACGCCGGCCATGCACATCAGAAGGCCGACGATAAACCAGACATTGTACAATTGGCTGACGATACCCACCACCCTGCCTTGGGTAAGCCCCCCTTCGTAAACCCATCCGGTGTAAGGGGATACCGCTTGGGACACAAGTTCCCCGTGCTCGGCGCCTGAGGTGCCGGCGATCAAGGAACGGCCCCCCGTGTCCATCACATGAATGAAACTAACTTCGGGATTAACCATGCCCTGAATCATGTTATGTATGGCGTCCACCTTGATATTGACGGCAATCACGCCTTTGCCATGGGTAACGAAGGGGGCATCCCGTACCAGGGTGACCACCTGCTGCGTGCTGTTAAAGCTGAATTCCCGGAAACTCCGCAGGGCACTCCACTTTGCTTCGCTATTGACCTGGCTCAGATAAGGCTGGAGAAAGTCATAATCCGCATAATCCTGCAAACGGAAAGTGGACGAAGAGCTTAGGACGAATTCATCCTGGGTTCGAACGAGGACCATGGAATCCACAAGCGGGTTGGAAACCTTGAACTGCTTCATGGCCTTCACGGCCTGCATGTTCAAATAGACGTTGTCCTGATCCTCTTGATTGAAAAATCCCGACATATCAGGGTTGAACAGCAATTCCTGCACCAGCATCTGATCGATGGCCTTCAGCGAATTGTCGACCGAACGCATCGCCTGCTGAATCATCGTCTCATTAGCCTGGATCGCGCCCTGCCGCGACTGTTCCCCGAGCATTTGGAAAAAGACAAAAAACACAAAGGAAATCACGATAAAGAAGACCGGCATATACGATAAAAGCTGACGGTAAAACCACGCTTTCCTTCCCATAGGCATCCCCCTGAGCGATTAATTCCTTATCTCGTCATCGATTGAAAGTAATTTCATCATAGAAGAACGGACGGGGTTTACCAACACTTTTTTGAACCTCGGAAGAAAAACAAGTCTAAAGCATCACGACTTCCATAGCATTTACACCGCCCTTAACCTATGGTAATTATCCATTGCTCGGCAAAGAGCGGTCAGCCGCCGACAGACCGGAACTATGGATTCGGAGGAGTGGGCACCGCCGGTTCTCCCTCACGTCCAAGCCGCCGGCTTGCCGTTTCCCTGCGGCCCGTCGCAGGAACATGAGCTCCTGTTTTGGCCAAACCGAATCTCGGCATGTTGTTGTACAGGCATTCATGCTGCCCTTCCTGAACAAGATAGGTTTCGTGAAATATCCCTACGTCCCCTCCCGTTCCGACCTTGCGGTTGAAATCCCGCCATGCCTTCAGGTGATTGGCTCCGTGGCGTGCATAATGCTCCAGGTGTTCGAAGCTTCTCCAATATTGGATGAGGGTAAGTCCCCACCCTGAAAAATGATAGGTACCGTCCATGAAGCCGAGCTCCTCCTTGTTCCGGTACAGCTCCTGAAGCATCGGGGTCATGGCATTCATGACAGGCAGCCACTTATGGACCGCCCACCACTTGTTAATCCGAAACCCGATCACGAATACAACGAAAGATCCGTCCATATGTGCGGTATATCGACCTGGAATCACTTTGCTCATGCTTGCTCACTCCCCTTCCTTGATTTCGAGCAGACCTAGGTGCGTTTCGTAAAAGCAGCCGATTTCCGTGGAATTGTACAACTGAGCCGTCAGAAACGCCCCGTAAAAAACGGTGAAACAAATCTGTACGGCTTGCTCCAAGGTTAAGGCTTTATTCAGCCTGCCGGCTTGAGCTTCCTCCTTCATGAACCGCTCGAATAGAGCATGCATGTTGGGCGATTCGCTTCCCGCTTCCTCGTGACCGGGAAAGAGCAGCGATACTTCCGCCCGGCTCAGCTCCGGCATGCAGGGCTGCATGTTCTGCTCCGCGAGAAAAGAGATCAAACTCGGCATCATGCCCGGCCTTACTTGATGCTCCTTAGCGACCTCGGACAGCAGATGGCGGAATGCCTGAAACCCTTTTTTCCCTTCCTGGTCGATCTCGATCATCCGCTCGGTCAGCCAAACCCGCATAAAATAAATCAGCAAATCCTCTTTGCGTTGATAGAACTTGAAAAAAGTGACCTTGGATATTTCGGCGCTCCTGCAGATGTCCTCCAGCATGACCTGGCTGAACATCCGATCCTTCATCAAAGATAATCCCGCTTCGTACAGCGCGATTTTGTTCTTGGCTTTTTTTAACTCCCTTAATGGGATATCCGGATGTTGCAAGGGAATACACCACCTTTGATTAACTCTTGTAAATAAATTAACACAAGTTAATTTATTTTGTCAAAGTAAAGTGCATCGTGCCTCCGGTGCGTGGTCCGGGCTTGCTTGGTTGGCTGTCGATCATAATGTGTTTATTGAGATTGGATACACGGGGGAATGACTTGGAAGGGAAAGAAAGCTCAGAAATGCCCCTCTTTTTTATGAATAGAGACATGGGGGAAAATGCGTAAATGCGGTAACTGGTAACGGTACTTTGAGAAATGTGCGAAATAAGGTACAGAGAGAATAGCTGGGAACAGGAACGAGGATGACCCATACTGCCGGGAGTTTTGCTTTTCAGGAGGGTAAAACAAAAAGGCAAGTTTCAGGTTACATTCCTGATCTCGCCTCTGTTCATAATGGGTATGCAAAAAAACGGTGATGCACTGTCAGACAAATCGATAACTAACTACTTAAAGGAGCATAGGCGGCAAAGGAAACTAGCGTTTGTCGGTCCACACTCGGCTTTGGTGATTCTGCCTAGATTGAAGCTGCGGCGACGGGGGACAAGAACACCCGCCGAACGCCCACGCCGTAGCTAACGGACATCAAATACGTTTTTTCCCGTATAAGAGGCCCTCGTATCGCGCTAACGGACAGCAGATCCGTTATTTTCCAGATATGAGGTCCATTAAACGTTCTAACGGACACCAGATCCGTTATTTACTCCGAAAGCAGCCATAATACCGCTCTTTTCAGAGAATAACGGATTCCCTGTCCGATAATTTCGCTCAAACCTCTATTTTCTACGAAATAAGGTCTCCTGTGTCCGCTAAACACCGCGTGTACACTGGGCAGAATACCAAGGCATGGCAGGACGGCAATTACCATTGTTCCGCAAGGCCAGGCTTAGCCGCCACACGGCCAAGCGGCTTTGCCAGGCTTTCGCCGCACTACAAGACCAGCTGCATTGCCAGGCTTTGGACGCTCAACACGCCCAAGCCGCATTGACGGACTTTAGCCGCGCCACACGGCCGAGCGGCTTTGCCAGGCTTTGACCACACTCCCAAGCCGCATTGCCAGGGCTTTGGACGCTCCACGCTGGCAAGCACCCTGAAGGTATCGCTCCATCGCAATGCCGGATACACCTGTATAAGCATCCCCGTCACACCGCCATACAACTCAACTCACAGCACGTTTAACTCGTAAACGGTCGCTAGAGTACCACGATCACTGGCCCGCCAACACGAAGGTATTCATCCCCTGGCTGCGGCATCCGCGTAGAAAATAATCGTGTAAAATTTCGTCGTTTCGTTACCAGGGTTGACGTACCGATGAGGCCGGTTAGCCGAGAAATGGACGGAGCTTCCGGCAGGCACGGTATAGCTTTCATCTTCGCGCCAAAGCTCAAGCTCTCCCTGATGCACAAAAATATACTCCTCCACGCCGTCATTATGAGCTTCGGACCCGTGATCGCAGCCCGGATCCATGATGACCATATAAGACTCGAATTTGGTACGCAGGTTGTAGGAGAACAAAGGGTGCACCCGGTACGCGCCTTCTGCCTCGTGAAAAGGCTCCACTTCATCCGGAGAGACCACGGTCACTTCGGTTTCCGCCTCCTCGATGAGTGTGGTGAATGAAATGCCGAGGCCGCTGACGATGCGCCACAATACCGAGATCGTCGGGTTGGAATCCCCACGCTCGATCTGTCCCAGCATGGCTTTGCTGACACCGGTCAACTCGGCTACGTTATCGAGGCTGAGGCCTCGTGATTTACGGATGGCTTGCAGATTTCTCCCTACCTTTTTATGAATGGGTTCCAAGTGTAACCATATCCTCCTTCTGAAACTAAGCCGTTAACTGATCTTGCTCTGATCAGTCCGCCGCTTCTCCATAAGCTTTGACACCATATCATCGGTCATATGGTTCAAATCATATTGTACATCAAATCCCCATTCTTCGCGTGCCGCAGTTGCGTCAAGCGAGTCCGGCCATTCGCTTGCAATCGCTTGACGGATCGGATCCACGTCATAGTCGAGGCTGAAATCCGGAATATGCCGGCGAATACTGGCCGCAATTCCTTCAGGATCGACGCTCATTGCCGTAACATTGAAAGCATTGCGATGCTTCAGCTTAGCCGGATCCGCCTCCATCAATGCAATGATGGCGGAGATCGCATCTGGCATGTACATCATATCAAGGTAGGTCCCTTTATCAATAAAAGAAGTGTAGCTTCCGCTGCGGATCGCGGCCACATACATCTCAACCGCATAATCCGTCGTTCCCCCTCCCGGAGGCGCGGAATGGGAGATCAGTCCCGGAAAGCGCAATCCCCGGGTATCCACTCCGTATTTATGGTAATAGTAGTCGCACAACAGCTCCCCGGAGACCTTGCTGACTCCATACATGGTTAGTGGACGCTGCAGCGTGTCTTGCGGCGTTGCGTTTTTGGGGGTGTCCGCCCCGAATGCCGCGATGGAGCTCGGCGTAAAGAACTGGCAGGACAAGGCCCGCGCCGTCTCCAGCGCACTTAACAGACCGCCCATGTTCAGGTTCCAGGCCAGTGCCGGATTGGATTCTGCCTTGGCCGACAGAAGAGCCGCTAGATGAATGATCGTATCTGCCCGAAACTCTTTAGCCGCTTCGTGAAATGCATGGTGATCGGTTACGTCCAGTGTTTTGAACGGTCCCGATAGGACTGTTTCATGATGGATTTGGCGAATGTCCGTTGCAAGAACGGCTTCTTCGCCGTAAATCTGGCGCAATTTCGCCACCAGGTCTGAGCCGATCTGACCGAGTGCGCCGGTTACCATAATTCGTTTCATAAACTCGTGCCCCCTTATTAGATCAGACCCAGCTCGCGTCCGATGGTTTCATATGCGGAAAGTGCGCGATCCAGCATCTCCTTCGTATGCATGGCGGTTGGCATATTCCGAACTCTTCCCGTACCTTTTGGTACCGTCGGGAATACGATCGATTTGGCATACACGCCTTCTTCGTACAATCTCGTACTGAATGTCTGGGTCGTTGCTTCATCTCCGATGATGCAAGGCGTAATCGGAGTTTCCGTGCGGCCGACGGAATAACCAAGGCGCTTAAGGCCTTCCTGCAGATAACGGGTGTTCTCCCACAGCTTCGTTTGCAGGTCTTTGCTGTTCTGCAGGATGTCGATAGCGGTAATGCAAGCGGCTACGGTACCTGGAGGCAGCGCAGTCGAGAACAAGAACGGACGGCTGCGAACCTTGAGCCAATCCACCAGGTCGCGCGATCCGGCAACATAACCGCCGACAACGCCAACCGCCTTGGACAGGGTTCCGATCTGGATATCCACCCGATCCGACAACCCGAAATGCTTCACGGTGCCTGCACCGCCGCCAAGCACGCCCGATCCATGCGCGTCATCCACGTAAGTGATCAGATCATAGGTCTCGGCGATCTCCACGATTTCGGGGAGTTTTGCAATGTCGCCATCCATCGAGAACACGCCATCGGTAATCACCATGATCTTGCCGTATAAACCGGATTCTCTCGCTTCTTTTGCTTTCGAACGCAAATCGTCCATGTCCGAATGGTTAAACCGAATAACCTTCGCCTTGGTCAACCGGCAGCCGTCAATAATGGACGCATGGTTCAGCTCATCCGACAAAATGGCATCCCCGGCACCCATCACCGCCGAGATCGCCGCCATATTGCAATTGAAACCGGACTGATACGTCAGCACCGCTTCAGTTCCCTTGAACTGCGCAAGCTTCTCCTCAAGCTCTACATGAAGTGAAAGCGTTCCGTTAATGGAGCGAACGGCGCCGCTTCCTGTTCCGAAATCGGTCGTAGCCCGGATGGCTGCTTCTTTCAGTCGCTCATCATTTGCCAGTCCGAGATAGTTGTTGGAAGATAAATTCACGAATTCACGACCCTGAATGGTAATGAGCGGACCGTTCGGACTTTCAAGAGGCTGGATGGTATTATAGAGCCCTTGCTGCTTGAGTTCCGTTAGATTATCCTGTAAGAAAGCGCTTAACGATTGACTGGACATATGAAATTCCTCCCGTGGATCCGAAGTATCTTAACGTACATATCATTTACCATTCCATTGTATGCAAAAAGTCACACTCATGCAATATCCTGTACATAAATATGTTATATTAGATTTTCTGACAAAAAAATCCCCTCAGCATTCATGGTAGGCTGCCAACCAGCCTGCCGTTATGAGTACTAAAGGGTGATAGATTAATTACGAGGCCCAAATTTCGTACACGAAATCTTTAATGAATCTCAGTTTCTCCAACTGCTGTTCTTCCGTTTGGGCGAGTAAGAAAGGGTATCCATCATGCTGCTGTTATAAGTAACTCTAATTAACTATAGCCAGCTATAGTATGAAGCTATCCCATCAAAATCAGGTGGCAATCGCTTCATGCAGCGCCTCGACATAAGCTGCGGCAAGCTTGGACAGGGTCGCGTTTTTATGGCTGATCCATCCGACGTTGATCGTCTCATCGCAGGCGAGCGGAACCGGAATAATCTCGTTCCCGTTCAGGTCGGCGCTCAGCACCCCGGTCGAAATGGTATACCCGTTCAGACCGATCAGCAGATTGAACAGGGTTGCACGGTCATTGACCCGGATGCTTTTTTTGTGAGACAGCGTGCTGAGGATTTCCTCCGAGAAGTGGAACGAATTGTATTCCCCCTGCTCGAAGGATAAATACGGATAATTCTGAAGCTCGTCAATGGTCACGATCGACTGCTTGGCCAGCGGATTTTTGATGCTGATAAAAATATGCGGCCTCGCCGTAAACAAGCTGGTAAATTGAAGCCCTGCATCCTTCAGCAGCTTGTTGATCACCTTGGCATTGAATTCGTTCAGGTAGAGAATGCCGATCTCGCTGCGCAGGGTTTTGACGTCCTGGATGATTTCGTAGGTCTTCGTTTCTCTCAGCGCCAATTCGTACTCATCCTGCCCGTATTCCTGGACCAGCTTCACGAAGGCATTGACCGCAAAGGCGTAGTGCTGCGTGGATACCGAAAAATGCTGCGGGGAAGGCTTTGCGTTCAGATAACGCCCTTCCAGAAGCTCTGCCTGCTCCACCACCTGCCGCGCATAGCCGAGAAACTCCGCGCCTTCTTTGGACAAGGATATTCCTTTGTTCGTCCGCTCGAATATCGTAATGCGAAGCTCTTCCTCCAGATCCTTGATCGCGTTGGAAAGGCTGGGCTGGGAAATGAATAATCGTTTGGCCGCCTCGTTCATGGAACCACGGTTGGCAACTTCGATGGCATACTTTAATTGTTGTAAGGTCAAAGTGATTCCCCCTTTTTATACTTTCAAGGATAACATTCGCACGTTAAATTTTACTGCTATCATGGCTCCAGGGAAGGATTACCGTAAATTCCGTCCCCTTGCCAAGCTCGCTTTGTACTTGGATGTATCCACCGTGAGCCGCTGCAATCTGTTTAGCAATCGAAAGCCCCAGACCGGAGCCTCCTGTCGACCTGCCTCTTCCGCTATCCACCCGGTAGAATCGGTCGAACACATGAGGAAGCGCATCAGCAGGTATGCCCGTGCCCGTGTCCGTTATGCTTATCGCAATCTGCCCGGACAGGTCCCTCGCATCGATTCGAACCGAAATGTTTCCACCTTCCGGCGTATGCCGCAGCGCATTGGTTAACAAGTTAAGTAATACCTGCTTCAGCCGTTTCGGATCGACCAGAACCCATGCCGAATCCCGATATTCAGGCCCCTTTAACGTAACCCAGCAAGCATCCGCCTCCGGCTGTAGGAGCTCCATGAGATTGCCCAATAGCAAGTTCAGATCGGTCTTCTCTTTATATAAGACTAACTCCCCCGCTTCCGCCGTATTCAGAAGATGAAGCTCATCCACCAAATACACCAGACGCAGCACTTCGTCGTGAAGGGGAAGCAAAACTTCCGGCTTCACATCGGTTGGGGACTGCTGAATCAACTCCAGCTTGGATTGAACGATGGATAGCGGCGTCCTTAATTCATGCGCTATATCTTCGACAAGTCTTTTTCGAAGGTCCATGGCCTCTCGTAATTGGTGCGTCATGGAATTGAACGCCTCCCCAACCTGACCATACTCGTCCTTTTGCATGATCGGCACTTCCGTTGTCAAGTCTCCATCGGCCACTTTTCGCATGACCGCGATCAGTTTATGGAGCGGATGAATGATTAGACCTGAAAGCCAGTAACCCAAAACGACCACAGCGCATGCAACAAACAACGTCACCATAAGAGCTTTCATCTTCATTTCGCCAAGCACATATTTACTTAATCCCTCGAGATGCTCCCCTCCGAGGCCACCCCCGCTTCCCTCGGGAGCATACCGGGCAAACAGGCTTCCCAAGTAGCCTTGCGTTGTGCCGATATACGCGGCCGTTACAAGCATAACCAGGACGCCCATCGCCATGAATATCTTGCCGCGCACCGTCATCTCGGCTCACCGAATCGATATCCAAACCCATACACCGTTTGAATGTATTTCATATGGTCAGGATCAGGCTCAAGCTTCTTGCGCAGTTTACTGACATGAGAGTCCAAGGTGCGTTCATAATTCATGAAATCATCATCCATAGCTGCCTTCATAAGCTGCAATCGACTGAACACAACCCCCGGCCTGTTGGCCAGCGTCAGCAAGATCTTGAACTCGGTCGGAGTCAGCGGGATGAGCTCCCCGTTTCGCGTAACCTGGCATTTGGTTTCCGATATCAACAGATCTCCGCGCTGCAAGGGCGACGCCTCAACCTGGATTGGAGCCGTTCGTCTGAGAACCGAACGAATGCGGGAGGTCAGCTCCCGCAAACTGAAGGGCTTGGTTATGTAGTCATCCGCACCAAGCTCCAGGCCAATAATTTTGTCCGTTTCCTCTGATTTCGCCGTCACCATGATGATTCCACAAGCACTGGATTGCCTCAGCTCCTTGCACACTTCGATTCCGCTCTTTCCAGGCAGCATCCAATCCAGCACCACAAGCGCGGGTTGCTCTCTTCGGGCGCACTCAAGCGCATCTTGACCATTGGTTACGGCAAGAATCCGGAACCCTTCGCCCTCTAAATAAAGCTTCATCGTTTTCAGCATCGCCACTTCGTCTTCCACAAGCAACAGCGTCGTTTCCATTGCGATAACCTCTCACTTTTTAGAACCATTATAACCCGTTTCCAGCATAAGAAGTGATCCTACACAGAATGAAAAGATCATCTCCAACAGTTCTACACATTTGATCTGTACACTGAATGCAAAACAAATGTAAAGGGGCGTACACAATGGTGAGAAGCTGGCTAATGTTTGACTACGTATTAACGTTTCTAATTTTTTTTATATGGTGGATCGTCTATTACAGAGCAAAAAAGACATGCCTGCCGCAACCGAAGGAAGACCTGCTTAAGCATCTAAACAAACTTCGCTTCTGGTTGTGGCCCGCCAAAATCATGACAGGGCTTAAATTCGCTGCGGGTGCGGTGCTGTGGAATGCCGATTGGGCGTTTGTCGAAGACAAGGTGTTCATCCAGTGGCCGCTCTATGCGCTCTCGATTTCCGCCGTCTTTTTCTTCTCGCTGCCTTTATTAACGAGTCGCAAATTATCGGAGCTTCATGCAAAGTTAAACGACGGTTCAAGCGGATACCTGAACAACCGCATCCTTGCGGCGCCTTTTTCGGCAGCGTTCTACGCAGCAGCATGCTCCTGCTTATACATGTTGTTTCTCTCGCAATCTCCACTCCGATTCAGCAGTTTTATAACCGTCTGGATTGCATTCGGTATCCTGATGGGCATGGCGTGGGTTTCCTGCAGATGACAATTCAAGGAATTGCAGCATTCATTGAACATGGATCACCGTGTAACCTACAAGCAGAGACTTATCCGATTCTCATGGAAGTGCCTGCTCGTCATTGCCATCACCTCCATAATGGTTTCCGCGGGCTTGATCTCGTCCCGGCTGCCTGACCGAATGAGCATGATGGACCATGGCCGTCATGACAGCAGCGGAAGCCCCGAGAACCATAGCCATCATGGAAGTCATGCGGAAGCATCGAGCATATCTGCAGAGAATATAGAATCGATCAGTGTAGCCAGCTTGCGCGGACCGCAGACCTCAACGCCTGACCGCACATTCGAATTAAGCGCACAGAAAAAGCTGCTCACCATGCCCTCAGGCGAAACCGAAGAGGTATGGGCTTTTAACGGCCTCGTTCCCGGTCCGGAACTCCGTATTCAGGAAGGCGAGCTGGTCGAGGTTAACCTGGTCAATATCGATGTGGAGGATGGCGTTACGATCCATTGGCATGGACTAAATGTTCCGAACGGAGAAGATGGCGTGGCAGGATTAACGCAGAATGCCGTCATGCCAGGAGAACGGTTTATCTACCGGTTCATCGCGGAACAGACGGGCACATACTGGTATCATTCCCATCAGCAATCCTCGGTGCAGGTTGCCAAAGGGCTGTATGGCACGCTTGTCATCGAACCGGATGACGCTACCGTTTTGGAAGACGTCGATTTAACCGTGATGGCTCATCCGAAAGGAACGAGCAATGGAACAACGCTCACCTTAGGAGCCACGGGAAAGCTCCAGCGGCAGACCGTAATGCCGGGCAAAACCGTGAGGTTAAGATTAATCAATGCACATAACATGCCTAAAATGTTTTATTTATCGGGAGCATCCTTTAAAGTAACCTCCATTGACGGCGTGGATCTCAACGGTCCCCAGTGGATACAAAATCAAAAGCTGCTGCTGGCTGCCGGCGGACGCTACGATATTTCCTTTGCCATGCCGGATCATGCGGTATCATTGACGCATGCTGCCGATGCGATCAACGAACGGAGCGAAGCGATTGTTATGGCCGGCAATGATCGGGACCTGCCGCTTCCTGGCCGGGAGGGCCCGGTATTCAATCCGGCCAAGTACGGCACGCCGTCCTCGGTTCCTTTTGACGCCGATACCGTCTATGACCGTAACTTTACGCTTGTGCTCGACAACCGCGTGGGCTTCTATAACGGCACGATGACCAATGTGCAGACCATCAACGGTTATGTCTTTCCGAATACGCCGTCTCTCATGGTACGTGAAGGGGATATCGTAAAAATGAAGTTTGTGAATCGGGGTTTCATGGATCATCCGATGCATCTGCATGGTCACCATATTCTCGTCTTGAAGCGTAATGGAGAACCCGTCGTAGGAAGTCCCTGGTGGACGGATACGCTGAATGTAGCGCCAGGCGAGACGTATGAAGCAGCGTTTGAAGCCGACAACCCGGGACTTTGGATGGATCACTGCCACAATTTGGACCATGCCGCGGCCGGGATGTCGATGCATCTCATGTATGAGGGGGTTTACACGCCTTACGAAATCGGGAGTGCCACCGTAAATAAACACGAATGAACAAAAAACAAGCGCCGATCACCAGGCTTCCGGAGCCAGCGGTAATCGAGCGCTTGTTTGCAATTGTTAATACTAGCTAAGCCTCTAAATATTCACCTTATACCCTAAAGCCAGTTCATCCCCGGGAAGCCCACGGATTCCCCAGTTGTGCTGCGGTGTTTCGAAAATCGTAATCTCCACGTCCTGGGAAGAAACATGCAGCGTATGCTGAATCCGCTCGAACAACAATCGAATCAGCTGTTTCTTAGCCTCCACCGTCCGGCCTTCAAATATGCTGATCTCGATCACCGTGTAACGATCCGTTCTCCCGTCAGGGAAGTAGAAATCCTCCCGACTCATGGGAAAAAAACGATGAAATTTCTTATCCGCCGGAAGTTCAAATGCGTCTACCACGCACGAATGTATCACTTCCGACAGCTGCTCCTTCACCGGGTTCAGCCGCTCCCGGAAGCCGTAAATTTTGATCTGTGCCATGCTCTGCTCATCTCCTCTAATCTCATCTAAACTAAAGGCTATGTCACCTTGTCGTTATATTCGTTTCAGGCTGTAAATAATCCTTCCTGCCCCGTCCCTATTCCCCCGTCTGGAACTGCTTCTTTGCCCACTCGACATAGGACGGATGGCTTCGGATCAATTCTTCATGCGTGCCGCTTCCCGTAATATGACCCTTCTCAAGCACAATAATCTGGTCCGCCTCGACGACGGTCGATAACCGATGGGCAATGACCACGGTCGTTCGTTCCACCATCAGATTGTTCAGCGCCTTCTGCACTTCGTGCTCGGAGTCGCTGTCCAGGCTTGCCGTCGCTTCATCCAGCAGCAGGATGTCCGGCTTCCGCAGCAAAGCCCTTGCAATCGCCACCCGTTGGCGCTGACCTCCGGATAACTGGATGCCCCGCTCCCCAACCTCCGTGTCGTACCCTCTCGGCAAGGCCTCGATAAACCCTTCCGCGTACGCGAGCCGCGCTGCTTCCGCAATCTCCTCGTCGGAGACCGGCTCCTCCCGTCCATAAACGATATTGTCCCGGATCGTTCCGGTCATGAGCGGGCTGTCCTGGGACACATATCCGAGCTTTCGGCGCCAGGACTCCAGCGTATAATCGCGGATTGCTTCCGAACCGAAGCAAATCTCCCCGCCGGATGGCGCATAGAAACGCTCGATCAAGGAAAAAACCGTGGTTTTGCCGCTGCCGCTGGGCCCGACCAGGGCAGTGACCTTCTTGGCTGGAATGGAAAAGGTTACGTCGGACAGAATGGTTTCACCTTCATGGTAAGCAAACGTAACCTTTTTGAATTCAACGTCCCGATGACCTTCCGGTGCCAGCCGCACCGCACGATGATCGCTCTCCGGTTCGAATTCAAGAATAAGCCGCAATCTCTCGGTTGCCGCCATCACCTTCTGGAGCTGGGAGTAAAACGTGGCGAACTGGCTGAAAGGAAACATAATTTGGAAGAGCAGCAGGATAAACGATACCAGCTCGCCGGCGCTGAGCGCACCGGAAGAAACGCGAACGCCGCCGTATCCGATGATGACCACCAGCAGAACGACCATGACCATCGACATCAACGGAATCAGAACCGAGTTAATCTTGGCTTCCTTCATGCCGAAACGGTACAGGCTGTCCATATCCTCATACCCGCTTTTCTCCTCCCTCCGCTCTGCATTGGAGGCTTTCACCAGCCTGATCTCGCCGATCACCTGGGTCAGCATGGCGGACAGCTGGGCCAGCTGTCCATACATGCTGATGGAGATTTTGTACATTTTTCCGCCGATGGGCATCAAAATGCCGAACCCGACCGGAACGGCAATCAGGATGATGAGGGTCATCCGCCAATCCAGGTAAAACAGGATCGCAACAGCCCCCAAAACGGTCAGCAGATTCGAGCAAAAAGCGATCAGATGATCCGTGATCAGCGTCTTTACTTCATTCGTATCGTTGGTTACACGGCTCATCGTCTCGGCCGAGCGATGCTTGTCGAAGAACGGAACCGGCAGGGCCAGCACCTTCGTCCAGAGCCGTTTCCGAATTTTGTTCACCGTCTGGTTCCCGACATAGGCAAGCATATAATACGAAAGACCACTGGCCACGGCTTCCAGCAGGAAGAGGACGGCCAGAAAGCCGACCATGCGAATATTAAACGCATCTGCGGCGAAATTATCGATGAGCTGGCCGGTGATGAGCGGGACGATAAGTCCCGTCACCGCCCCGACCAAACTTAATACGATCGCCAGAAAGAGCACCAGCTTCGGAATGCCCGAAGAACGCAGCAGCTTGATAAAATATCGAACCGTGGTTTTTGTTACCTTGCCTCTCTCATCTACGGTTTGCTCCATTCCGACTTCCTCCCTTCTCGTTCAACCCGTCACATATAGATTTCTTTGATAAAGCGGCCGGTAAACGAGGCTTCCACTGCAGCCACTTCTTCGGGTGTTCCTGACGCCACCAGCGAGCCGCCGGCTGCTCCCCCGCCAGGCCCGATATCGATGATCCAATCGGAATTCCAGATCAGGTCCAGATTGTGCTCAACCAAAATCACGGTGTTCCCCGCATCCACCAAACGGTTTAACAGAACGAGAAGCTGCCGGACATCGCCCGGGTGAAGTCCGGTCGAGGGTTCGTCCAGCAAATAGAGCGTGTGGTTTTTCGTTTTTTTACTCAGTTCCTTTGCTAATTTGATCCGCTGTCCCTCGCCGCCCGACAGGGTGCTCACCGATTGTCCCCACTTCAAATATCCAAGTCCGACATCGCAGAGCAGCCGGGTCAATTCCATGATCTTTGGCTTCACTTCCAGCAGGGCAAGACTTTCCTCAATCGTCATATCCAGAATATCGGAAATGGTGTAACCGTTAAAAGTCACCCGGAGAACCTCTTCCTTGAAGCGCTTGCCCTTGCAGTCCGGGCAGCGTACTTCCAGCTCCGGCAGAAAGTGCATATGCACGGACACGACGCCAAGGCCTTGGCATGTCTCACAGCGTCCGCCTTGCGTATTAAAAGAGAAGTGCTTGGCCGTCAGTTGATTCTGTTTAGCTTCCGGCAAGCTGGCGTACCAGTTTCTGATATGAGTGTAAACATCCGTATAGGTAGCAATGTTAGAGCGCTGCATTCGGGATACCGGCGATTGGTCAACCTTGATCAGCTGTCCCACCGATTCCCAGCCCGTGATGGCTTTGCAGCGGATTGGAGTTGATTGATCGCTTCCGGATTCCGCCAGAAGATCAAATAAAAGCGTGGATTTACCAGATCCCGATACGCCTGTCACCGATATGAGACAGCCTAGCGGGAAAGAGGTCGTAATATGTTTCAGATTTCTCAGATGTGCATTCTCGATCGTCAGCAGGCTGCCGTTTCCGGTCCTCCGCCGACTCGGAGCCGCCAACATCGTGGGATCCCGGAAATACGATCCGGTCACGGACTCGGGATTCCCTATCAATTCCTCCAGCGTTCCTTGACCGACGACCGTGCCGCCCATCGTTCCCGCACCCGGTCCGATATCAATGATATGATCGGCGGCCCGCATCACTTCTTCGTCATGCTCGATGACAAGCACCGTGTTGCCGAGATCCCTCAGTTGCTTCAGAACCTGGATAAGTCCCCTGGTATCTTTGGGATGCAGACCCGTCGTCGGTTCGTCCAAAATGTACAGCACGCCCGTGAGGCCGGAGCCCAGAATCGATGCGAGCCGAAGCCTCTGAGCTTCCCCGCCCGACATCGTGACGACCTGCCTCTCCATGGACATGTAACCTAGCCCGACATCCATGATGCGCTTTAGTCTCACGACGGAATCATAAATGAGCGGTTCCACGATCGTTAATTGGTCCGCCGTCAGCTTCTTCAGCAGCGCCTCCATCCAATTCAGCGCTTCCCCGATCGACCATGCGTTAACTTCGTTAATGGAGACGCCGTCAATCCGGACGCGTCGGCTGTCCTCCTTCAGCTTCGTTCCGTGGCAATCCGGGCAGACATGCTCATGAAACAGGGACGCTTCCCCGGACTCGCTCCCCTTCTCCCGGTACCTTCTCCATATTCCGGTGACTACGCCCTCGTACTTGCCTTGTCCTACGGACTTCGGCGGCTTCACGTCAGGAAAATGCCGGCTGAACGGCTCACTCTCCACGCCATAATACAGGAGATCGCGCTGAACGTCGCCATAATCCCGAAGCGGCATAAACTCATCGAACACAAACCCGTAATACTTGGCTGCTGCTTTCAGAATGCTGATGTTATAATCGGTAAGAGCGCTGTACCATATTGCCACCCCGCCGTCTCTTAGGCTCAAATCAAGCTGGAACACGGCTTCCATGTTCAGGCTGACCGTTTGACCGAGTCCGCTGCACGTTTCGCATGCGCCTTCCGGCTTGTTAAAGGAAAAATGCGACATCGTCAATTTGTCGAGACCATGACCGCATCGCCTACAATGAACCGTCTCGTGGGAATCGCTGATTTCTTCCTCGTCAGAAGGACCGTGATAGGCTTCTCCGTCCACACTCGGTATCACCTTGTCGCCGCAGGAAGGACAGCTTCGTTCCCCCAGCTTGGCAAACAGAATCCGGAGCAGCGTATAGATATCCGTCACCGTTCCGATGGTGGATCTCGGGTTCCGGTTCGTAATGTGCTGACCCACGCTGATCGACGGGGAGAGCCCTTCAATCGAATCCACCTTCGGCTTGCTGACCGTGTCCGACACCATGCCCATGGATTCCATGTACTGCCGCTGACATTCCCGCTGCAGCGTATCCATGGCAAGCGTGGACTTGCCCGAGCCGGACGGACCTGTCATGACGACCAGTTTGTATTTGGGAATCTCAAGCGAAACATTTTTCAGATTGTTCTCCCTGGCACCGCGAATCTTAATCGTTCCTTCCATCTTCCCTACCTCCTTCATTTTACAAACCCATCTTACAACATTGATGCAAGTACAAAATTTCAAACCTGCGAAGGTTGCTCCACCACTGTTTTCAACGGCGAAAGCCGTCACGGAGCTTTAAGGTTTATGTACAATGTTTGAAGCCCTGTTGGTTGTCTGTGCACCGCAATTGACTTTATAATAGGCTATGAATATCTACGCTACGTATCGTGTTTTCAGAGGAGAGGTACCCATGCCGAAAAAAATCGCACCCGAATTTTATTTTATTGGCAACCATCCCGTGCTGGATTTCGTGAATACCAAGATCGCTGTCAACGCTCAGCCGCTGGATTTGCTGGATACTTTCGATTCTTTAATGGATTGGATGGTGAAGGCGAACCTGCTGTCGGAGGCGGAACGCAACCTGCGCAAGGCGGTATATAACGGCAACGAGGAGGAAGCCCGGATCGTGGAGTCCGCCAGATTGCTCCGCGACCACCTCTTTCATCTGATTCAGCCGGGCACTGCGAACGAGAGTTCAACGGAAGCAAGCCTGCAGTTCATTAACGGGCTGCTGAAGGAGCAAATCATGCGCACCGTGCTCGTGGCCGAAGGCAGCGCGTACAGCCGCAAAAGCCGGATGCTTTTTCGGAAGCCGCTGGACCTGCTGAGCCCGATCGCCGCATCTGCCGTTGATTTTTTAACGACCCATGACTTGAAGCTGGTGAAAAAATGCGAAAATCCGGCGTGCGTGCTTCGCTTTTACGACAATAGCAAAAACGGCACAAGGCGCTGGTGCAGCCCCAAAACATGCGGAAACCGCATGAAGGTCGCTGCCTATCTGGAGCGTCAGAAACAACAAACGAAGGAATCTTAGATAAATCGTCTAAGATTCCTTTTTTAATACCCAAAATAAAGCTTTACAGGTTAATATTCGGGATATATAATACCCTTAAATTAGTTATGATGGTTAATAAAAAGGAAGGAAGTGTTCTACAAATAAATGACGACCAGTCCAAAGGATCTACATAGCAATCGCTTCATAAAAAAATCGCAGGTATTCAAGGAGGCGTTTATCCAATGGAACATAAAATCCAGTATCATCCGGCTCAAATCAACGGTTTGGACATTTTTTACCGTGAAGCAGGAGCTCCCGGCTCGCCTGTCGTATTACTGCTGCATGGTTTCCCGACTTCCAGCCATATGTATCGTCAATTGATTCCGTCCCTTGCCGATCAGTATCATGTGATCGCACCTGATTATCCGGGATTTGGTTACAGCAGCGCGCCAGACCATGATCAGTTCCGTTACAGCTTTGACCATTTCAGTCAGCTCATCGAAGAATTGCTGGCACAATTAAATATCCAGACCTTCTATATGTACTTGATGGACTATGGTGCACCCGTCGGGTTCCGGATCGCGGCGCGACATCCCGAGCGGATCCGAGGCCTGATCATTCAGAACGGGAACGCCTACGATGAGGGACTCGAAGAATTCTGGAATCCCATTAAAGCTTATTGGGAAGATCCGGCAAACCCGGATAAACGCGAGGCTCTGCGCTGGCTTACCAGCATCGAGGCAACGAAGTGGCAGTATACGCATGGTGTCGATGACGCCTCCCTCATCAGCCCGGACACCTATACCTTGGATCAAGCGCTGCTCGACCGTCCCGGCAATCAGGAAATTCAACTGGATTTGTTCCTGGATTACGGATCGAATCCTCCCTTGTATCCGGCTTGGCAGCAATATTTCCGCAATGCTCAGCCGCCAACCCTGATTGTGTGGGGGCAAGGCGACCACATCTTCCCTGAGAACGGAGCCCATCCGTATCTGCGTGATTTGCCTCATGCCGAGCTGCATCTTCTAAAGGGTGCCGGTCATTTTGCATTGGAATCCCATGGACCGGAAATCGTTCAATACATTCGGGCATTTTTGGAACGGCAATGATTCTGAGCATGATTCACACCCAAGGTGATAGGTTATTTTTTCATCCGTCTTTTCTCGGAAACGCACTTCATGATACAATCCCCCAATAAGTAAGGATTCAGGCAGATCCGGATGAAGTAGGGGGGACATCATGGGCATCCGACCGATTGATATCGCCAAGAAACTCGGGATTACCACAAGTGCGCTCAAGCACTATGAGAAATGGGGAATTGTCCCTCCTGCCGAGCGTGCGCCGAACGGCTACCGGTTATATACCGAGGAGCATGCCGCTTATTTCGAGTGCATCCGCGCCATGTTTCCCGGTTTCGGCGTAGACGTGACGAAGCAAGTCATGAAGAAGCTGCAGGAAAGGGAGCTGGATGATGCGCTCTGGATCGTAAGCGAGGTGCAAGCCCGCCTCCAGCAGGATAAAATCCTTGCGGAGCGGACCATCCGCATTCTGGAAACGGAGCAGCTTGACGCAGTCGATGCCCGAGGCCGCAAGAAAGAGCTGACCATCGGGGAGGTTGCGGCCGAGATCGGCGTTCCCTCCTCGGCCATCCGCCATTGGGAGAAGGAAGGCGTCCTTATTCTGCCGCGGGATCAGGATAACGGCTACCGGAAATTCGATGGTGCCCAAATCCGGCAGATTATGATCATTCGGATTCTCCGCTCAGCCAATTACCCGCTTGAAGTCATCAAGGACGTCCTGCATGAGCTCGAGCATCATCAGGTTCATAACGCCAGACGGGTGCTCAAGGACACGCTGGTGTACCTCAATCACCTCAATCATAACCAGATACGTGGCGTGCACTACTTATATCAATTGTGCCAAGTATTGAAGTTAATGTAATCCGCTATCCATTCGCACATTGGTTATTGCTGTAACAAAAAAACAAACCCGGAGCCTCATCCGGGTTTGTTTGTGTGTATGTGCCGCTTATGGATTAACCTTGATGGAACCGACCGAGGTCGTCAGGGATATTTTCGCTCCGCCGCCGTTGACGTCGCTCTGTCCCCGGCTTGCTCCTGTAATCTGTCCAAGCTCGGTTTCGGTATTCAGCGTATATTTCATGGACGGCGCGAACGCAGCGGTGATGCTGCCTGCCGATGTGTTGGCCGTCAGCGAGCCGTCAGGGTCGATCTGCCCAATATCCAGCTTGATGCTGCCCGCTTCGGATACGATCCTGGAGCTGCCCGTGATTTCCGTTTGGTTGAGTTGAACTTCCCCGGCTCCCAGCTGCAGCTCGAAAGCCCCCTTCAGCTCGTTCACCCTTACCTTCCCGACATCATTCTTGATACGGATATTCTGCAGGGCTTCCGGTACCTCGATCACATAATCGATCATGAATCCGGAATCGCCGAACTGCTTCTGCGACCAGTCCCACAGGCTAATGCCGGAGTCGTCTCTAGGATGCGTCCTTAATTCCAGCATGCCATCCTGGAGCGCCAAGGAGGTAGCGGCCTGCTCCGTCACCCGGGTGCGAATGTTATCGTTCTTGAAAAAACTTTCGTTGAACCACACGGTTGTTTTCACGTTGACCTCGCTACCGGGTACCGCGATAAGCTCGATATTGCCTACGGCATGGTCGATGACCAGTCCCTCGGCCGTGCCGGCTTCCTGAGCCGTCGTCCATTCGAACTCCTTCCCTTCCCGTTTTACTTGATCGCTGATGGCTATCGCCGATTCGCCGGCTAGGTTCCCGATTTGCGCTAATTTATCAAGCTCCCGGTTTACGGCTTCATCGGCATTTTGGGCAGCATCGCATCCGACCAGCACGGCAAATATCAACAGCGACGAAATTTTCACGGCCATCATGCTCTGTTTTCTCTTCAAATCCTCCACGTCCATTCCTGTTTATGTATATGTCCATTATATCGTGGAGGAAAAAGTTCACACTCTGCCGCGGACCAGTTTCTTCCTGGACCTTAGTCTGGGACGCCCCCTCCGTCTTTTGTATGACGCTGCACGTACGGATCATTCTTCCAATCGCTGTTGCCCCCAAATTTCAATCATGGTTTTGTAACGGTAGAAATTCGGGGACCAAGCTAAAAAAAAGAAAAGGGAGTTCCGGCAGTAAAAGATCTACTCTTGGAACAACCCTTTTCTCTGAAATCATGCGCGGATCTCATGGCTGGTCTATCCGCAGCACGACCTTTCCCCGGACATGACCGGATTCCACGGCACGATGCGCCTCAGCAGCTTCGCTCAGCGAGAACGTCTGCGACACATGGATTTTCACCTTCCCTTGTTCATACATTTGGACCAGTTCCGCTAATCGATCCTTGGATCGCTGGCTGCGGATCGGACGCACCCCCAATTCTTCTACCAGATCGAAAGCCACGATCGTTCCGATGCGGCTCCGGTCGCCGACAAGCGCCACCGAGGCCCGCAGCGCTTCTTCGCCGGCGGCATCAAGCGCGGCTGTCACTCCCTCGGGGGCGCAAGCCTTGACCCGGTCTACAAGGCCTGGTCCATAAACAACGGGAACGGCGCCCAGCGAACGAAGATAATCATGATTTCGCTCGCTTGCGGTACCGATGACCCGCGCTCCCCAGGCTCGTGCGATCTGGACGGCAAAAGAGCCGACTCCCCCCGCTGCCGCATGAATCAAAACCGTATCCTTATGGCCAACCCCTAGCATCCCAAGTGCCGTATGGGCGGTTTGCCCCGATGCGGTCAAGGCACCCGCTTCCTCCCATGGCATCGAATCGGGTTTCCGTACAACTTGGTCTGCGCTGACCACGACATATTCAGCGTAGCAGGCGAGTAATGACCAGCCAATGACGCCATCCCCAATTTCAAAGTTCGTCACTCCCTCTCCGACCTGATCAACCGTTCCGGCGAATTCGTTGCCGAGGATTTGCGGCATCCGCAATGTCACCCCGGGCGGCGCCCAGCCGCTTCCCCTGATTCCGCAGTCGGCCGGCTGCACGCCAGCCGCCTTGACGTTAACTCTTATCTGGCCGTTGCCGGCCTGAGGATCTTCGAAGTCCATAACGCGCAAAACTTCCGGCGGTCCAATCGTACTGAACGCAGCGGCTCTCATAACGATCATCCTTTCATGCATCCCTTGATCTTGTTTCTGAGACCATTCTATAATCATCGATAGATAATAAAAAATACAAAATAATCTATGTATATATATACTGGAGTATATAAGCAGGGACGGTGAACCGTAATGGAAATGTTGCAGCTGAAGTATTTTGTTACCGTAGCAAGGCTTGAACATATGACCAAAGCCGCAGAGGAGCTCCATATTGCTCAGCCGGCGCTCAGCAAGACGATCTCCAGACTCGAAGAGAATCTCGGGGTTCCGTTATTTGAACGCCAAGGCAGGCAAATCCGCCTCAATCCGTACGGCAGAGCATTTTTGGCGAAAGCCAAAGCTGCCCTGCAGCTGCTGGAAGAGGGACGGCGGGAAGTGGAAGATCTTGCGGGGCTGGAGCATGGGCGCATTCATTTGGCCTTGTCCAACATGGAGCAGCTCCGCGAGCCTTTACGCTTGTTTCTGCGCAAACATCCGAAGGTCAACTTTCATATTATCCAGTCCTCGATGGAGGATATGGTTCAGACGATTGAACATAATGAAGTGGACTTCTTTCTGACCTCCATGCCCGTTCGGCATCCGGATATACGCAGCTTGCCATTGCACGTGGAAGAGGTGTTCTTGGCAGTTCCCCCCACCCACCGCTTAGCCGGAAACAATCGCATCCGCTTAAGCGAGGCTGCCGGAGAATCCTTTGTGGGTTATAAAGAGGGCCATCCGTATCAGAAGATGAATAACGAGTTTTGCAAACAAGCCGGTTTTCAACCGAAGGTCGTCTGCGAGGTGGAAGACCCCGGGACCATCGCCGATCTGGTCCGTTCGGGGTTTGGCGTGGCTTTAATTGGGGAATGCAGAAGCAGCGAGGAATTAAAGCTGACGAAGCTCAGCATTCAAGAGCCTCTCGCACGCCGGGTATTCCAAATCGCATGGCTGGAATCCAGATACTTGTCCAAGGCCGCGATTTCCTTCCGCGATTACCTCGTCGAATATTACGCGGATCACGGTAAGAGAGACATAACCACGTCGTAAACGACGTGGTTTTTTATGATATCGAAATTTCAAACCCTGCAGCGCCGTTTCACTCCCTGGCTATTCCATTTGGGCACGTTGTCTGTCCGTGCACCTTGGTAGAACATGACCACAATGAACAGTCCCTGCGGTGATACTTCGAGGGTTGACAATATTTGGGGAACGATTATACTTTTGAGTAAACACTCAGTATTTTGAATTCATCCCTCATGACTATTTAGCATCCATGGAAACCGGAAGCTCCACAAGGAAGTTTTTCCTATTTCATTCCAAAGGAGAAAGACATCTGCCTATGCCTACAACAACCCGTCGAAATGCCAAGAAGGAACGGATATTGAACGCCGCTCTGAAGCTGTTCTCCCAGCAGGGATTCCATGCAACGACAACCAAAGAGATTGCGGCCGAAAGCGGCGTGGCCGAAGGGCTGATCTTCTACCACTTTGGAGATAAACGGAAACTGCTGCTCTTTCTTGTGAACAATTTTTCCTTTGCTGCGCAGCTTCAAGAGGATGCAGGTGAATTGTCTAAGCTTCCTGCGGACGAGGCCCTGTTTCAATACGGCATCGCATATCTCCAGTTCCTCAGGACGAACATGGATTATCTGATGCTCATCTGGTCACCTGAACTCATGAAGGATGCCGAGGTATCAAAAGAGGTTTTGCGGCTGATCGGTGGTCTTGGGACAGCAGGCAGCAGCATGCTCAAACAGGCGGCGGGATCGAGTCGTCAACCGGAACACACGGTTCAGGTTGCCATGATGATGATGACCTCGTCCATCCTGGTCTATAGCATGCTCCATTTCCGTTTCGGAGAGGAGGCGCTCCCGCTCGGGGACGAATCCTATATTCGCGAGCTCGTCCGGCTGCTGCTGCATGGGATGAACGAAGAACCGGATCATGACGTCTTCTCTCCGTGAAGAACGATGTGTACAAATAGCTGATGGCCGTATAGAACATGCTGCATCAGCTTCTTTTATCCTCTCAATTTGAGTGTTTACTCAGTTTCTTTTCTTTAGGCATCGCTAATATGGTTAGATTGAAGGGAGAAATGAGGATTATGCTGTCATTCATGCCAGATTGGAATTTCGTCATGTTGTTGTGGCTGCTGCCGGTTGTATTTTTCATTCACGACGGAGAAGAGATTGCCACGATGGAATGGTGGCTCAGGAAGAACAAGAACAGCCCCTGGATCACGAAATTTTCGCCCGTCTCCATTCCGTGGGATAAGAACATCACCCTGCAATTCTCCTTTGCCGTACTGCTGATCGGGTTCATCCTCACCTGCGTAACGTTTCTAACGGCGCGCGCCTTCGATATCGGCAGCCCGTTCAACGGCCTGTTCGCGGGGTTCGTTACGGTGTTCCTGCTGGACGGCGTGAAACATGTGGGGGCCTCAATCGCGCTGAAGGCATACACCCCTGGCGTCATTACAACTGCGGTCCTTGAAATTCCATACGGAATTTATGCGCTCAACCGCCTGCTGTCCACTGGAATCGTGGATGCCACGGCATTCGCGATGGGAACCCTGATCTCCCTGCCTCTCATTCTGTTTCTGGTCTGGTTTGGTTTAACGCTTGGTAAACGAATCGCGCCGCACCGCATAAATACGTAGGCTCCGATACGTGCATTGCAGAAAAAAAACAGCGACTGCTCGACATTTCAAGCTGCAGCTTGCAGAACTATACAAGAAACGTCTATCGACGTACTTTCTCGGCAGTCAGGCCGCATTTAGCGGTATTTTTCTTAAAACAATAGAGTTGGATAGCCTCGCCAAAAACTGCATTACAAGAAAAAATGCCGCCGGATCCGATCATCCGACGGCATTTCGATTCGTTACTAATTGGCGTTATCCTACAAGCTCCAGTTGCGCCTTGGCTTATAACCTGCCTTCTCCAGGAAATCCCGCTCCGTCTCTGGGCCAAGACCCTGAATTCCAACCTTGGCGCTCATCGAAGTAATCAGCATCCGGCTGGCCACTTCCAAGGTCTGCAGGGCCATCCGCGCTTCGCGAATGGTCGTATCGTACACCACCACGCCATGGTTTTCTAACAGCAGCACGTTGGCAAGCTTGGCCTTTTCCCGAACGCCCTCGCCCAGCGCGTCGCTCCCCGGATGATAGTAAGGCACGCGTTCGATCCGCTCGAGATAATACATCGTCTCGACGAACATATTGGAGGGGAGCTCCAGGTCGGAGCAGGCAATCAGCGTTGTGTAGAACGGAGAAGCATGAAGCACCGCCCCGATCTCCGGACGGCTCTCGTAAATCGCCCGATGCATGGGCGTTTCCTTGGAAGGTTTGCGCCCCTTTGCGCCATATACGTTTCCGGACAAATCGCATTCGATCAAGTCCGCTTCCTCCAATTCGCCAAGGAACGTCCCGCTCGCCGTAACGATGTAACGGTCCCCTTCCGTTCTGGCGGAGATATTCCCCGCATTGCCCCAAGCAAGGTCATATTGCATCATATATTTGCCGGTGTGCTGCAGTTCTTTTCTAATCGTTTCCGCGCTAGCCATGATCAATACCTCCTGTATTTCAATACCTAATTTACAACCAATAACTACTTATAAGACGAGTACCCGCATGCTGCTATTTGCCGCCTAACAGGTTTGGCAGGAACATCGACAATTGCGGAAGATACGTAATCAGCATCAGGTCAATGATCAACACGATATAGAACGGCACCATGCCCCTTGTGATTTGATCCAGCCGGATCTTCGCGATTTGGGCCGATATGAACAAATTGATGCCGAGCGGCGGCGTGCACATCCCGATCGCCAGGTTCACGATCATGATGATGCCGAAATGCGTCGGGTCGATGCCGAATTCGGCCGCTACCGGCGCCAGCAGAGGTGCCAGAATGATGATGGATGCATTGGACTCCATGAACATGCCCACGATGAGCAGGAACACGTTGACCAGCAGCAGGAACACGATCGGGTTGTCGGATATGTTCACGAAGAAGCCTGCAACCGCCTGCGGTATTCCTTCCCGCGTCATGATCCAGCTGAACAATCCTGCGCTTGCAATAATGAACATGATGACGGAAGTCGTAATCGTGGATTGCGTCAGAATGTTGATCAGCTTGGAGAATTTAATCTCCTTATACACAAATACGCCAACGATGAACGCATACGCTACGGCTACGCCCGCAGCTTCGGTCGGCGTGAAGATGCCGCCGTATATTCCGCCGAGAATGATGATCGGCATAAGGACCGCCCAAAAGGATTCCTTGAAAGCCTGCCATACTTCAGCTGGGGTCTTTCTCTTCTCGCGTGCATAGCCTTTTCGTTTCGCAATGATATAAACGGCAATCATCAGCGATAAACCAATCATAATTCCTGGAATAAGCCCCGCCATAAACAGATCACCGATCGAGGTTTCGGCAGCGACCCCGTATAGAATCAACGGGATGCTTGGCGGAATGATAACCCCCAGCTCACCGGACGTCGCTTGAAGGGCACCCGTAAAGTTCTTATGATAGCCCCGGGAGATCATAGCCGGGATCAGGATGCTGCCAAGCGCAGCGGTTGCCGCGGCGGAGGAACCGGATATGGCGGCAAAGAACATCGAGGTTACAATCGTTACGAGTCCAAGTCCGCCTGGCAAATGGCCTGTAAGTGCATTCGCCAGATTCACCAGCCGTCTTGAAATTCCGCCGAATTCCATCAAGGTGCCGGCGAATACGAAGAACGGAATCGCCATGAGCGGGAATGAATCCGTTGACGTGAACGAACGCTGGACGAGTACAAGCAGCGGCGTGCCGCCTTCCCACCAGATCGCTACCGCAGACGCCATTCCCATCGAGACGGCAATCGGAACGCTGATGGCGAAGAATAGGATCAAACATCCGAATAATACGATAGGCATTATAGACCTTCCTCCTTCGCTGGCGGAATTGTATCGGAAACGATCGTTTCCAAAATGACCGCTACCGCATTGATGATGAGCAGCACCGCGCCAATCGGAATAGCTGCATATGGAACCGACATGCTAAGCCCCATCGCTGCCGACGATTGCACGGAGACCCGGTTCAAAATATCGATGCCCTGGACCAGCAAAAGAACGAAAAACACGATGCATATCGCCATGACGGTGATGCGAATCACCTTTCGGTTGACTTCACTCACGAGTTCCGGCAGCAGCTCGATCGCTACCAGCCGATGATGGCGCAGCGCCAGTGAGGAACCCAGGAAAACAAGGTATACCATCAAGTATCTGGCCAGCTCCTCGGACCAGTGAAGCGGATACCCGACAATCCGGTAAATAATCTGCATGATAATCAGGATGGACATGACACCCAGGATCATGGCCACTGCGATGCCCACGAGTTTGTTGAGCGTATCGATCGCTTTTAATGTCTGCCGCATGGCTTATCCCCCCTCTTGAAGAAAAAATGGTTATGGCGTGTTGATGATTTTGTCGTACAGCTCTCTTCCGTACAGGTTGGCAAAGCGTTCATGCACCGATTTGGCCGCCGCTTCGAACGGTCCCTTATCCACTTCCACGAACTCCGTGCCGAAATCCTTAAGCTCATTGATGATCTGCTCTTCCTGTTCAAAGACCAGTTGATTCTCGTATTCCGTCGCTTCTTTGGCCGCTTCTTCAATAGCCTGACGCTGAGACTCATTCAAGCGTTGATACGTCACTTCACTCATCGCGAGCATCACGTAACCGTATACATGATCGGTCATCATCATATACTTCTGGACTTCCTGAATCTTGGAGCTGGCGGTAAAAGCAACCGGATTTTCCTGCGCGTCAATAACCCCGGTTTGAAGCGATGAATACACTTCGCCAAAAGCCATAGGCGTCGGCGTCGCGCCCATCGCCTCCCAAGCCGCAATGGAAGCCGGAATTTCCGGTACGCGGATTTTTAAGCCGCGCAGATCGCCGGGCGTTTCGATCTTCTTGTTGGCCGTCAGCTCGCGCGGGGTTCTCATCCAGAACTCCAGGCCGCGGACCTCGGCATTGTCAAGCAGGCTCTGCTTCAGTTCATCGCCGACGTCTCCATAGAGCACGTTCTCCAAATGCTGCTTGTCCCGGAACAAATACGGCAGCTCCAAGATGGCGTAAGGACTGTAGAAATTCGATAACACGCCCGCCGGCAGGGCAAAATCCACGGACCCGATCTGCATCCCCTCGATCAGGTCACGGTCATTCCCGAGCATCGAGCTGGCGTACACCTCTACCTCAATCTCGCCGCCCGTTTTCTCCTTGACCAGTTCCGCAAACTTGAGCGCGCCCAGATGCCACGGATCGGATTCACCCGTAATGTGACCGAGCCTTAGCTTGAGCGGGCCATCATCCGTATTCGGCTTCGTCATAAATAAAGCGCTTACAACGAGCAATGCAGCCACCATGACAACTGCGAGTCTTTTCCACATTTGTCGTTCCCCCAATCTGATATGAAGTTCCTGCAGCCTCCGCCACTGAAAGCAGAAGCTGCGGGGACATGTTGGTAATTAAAAGGTGACGATGACCTTCAGGGATGAGTCCTCTTTCTTGTCGACCAGGCGGAACCCTTCCGCGGCATCTTCATAAGGCAGCCGGTGGGATATGACGGCTCTGACGTCCACCGCACCGCTTGCCAACAAATCGATGGCGGAAATGGTATCCTCGCGTGTGTATGTCATGCAGCCCACAATCTCCTTCTCGGTTTGCTGCAGATTCACGATATCGAAGGTTTGCGTGCCATGGAACATGGCGATCGTTACGCAGCGGCCGCCTTTACGAAGCAAGGCAAGGGCATCATCCACGATCCCGGGTACCCCGGCAGCAATCAGCACCTTATCGAACTCGCCGGCAATCTCCTTCTTGGCTTCCTCGGTCCAATGTTCTTTGCCGCGAATGTTCAGGGTATGGGTCGCCCCCATATCTTTCGCGGATGCCAGCGCATAATCCATGACGTCCGTCACCATAAGCGTGGTAGCGCCGGCAGCCTTGGCAGCCGTCATGGCGAGCAGCCCGATCGGTCCGGCACCGAGGATGGCGACCTTGTCTCCGACTTCGATCCCGGCCTTGCGTACCGCATGGACCCCTACCGCGAAGGGCTCAACCAGCACGCCCAGCTCATGGTCCAGCTGATCCGGCAGTTTGAATACGCATGCCTCCGGCGCCGCGAAATACTCGGCCATCGAACCGTACCATCCCTTGAGGCCCGGCGCTCCCCGTTCGGCGCAGTAATTCGTCCTTCCCGTCAGGCAGTAATCGCATTTGCCGCAGCCGACCTGGGGCTCCACTGTCACCCGATCGCCGATTCTGAAAGATGTGACGTCCTTGCCCACCTTCACGATTTCGCCGGACACTTCGTGGCCGATAATGACGGGCGGCTTCCGGAACAAGTGCAGTCCTTTGTAGGTATGAATATCCGATCCGCAAATACCGGCGGCTTTGACCCGGATCAGAACTTCCCCTGCCCCGATCTCCGGTACGTCTACGTCTTTAACGACAACTTTGTACGCATCCTCCACATATACAGCCTTCACTGTCTCTCCCCCTCGTAGTAATTCAAGATGGCGGTCTGATCCCGTATCTCTCTGTTATATAAAAAGCGCTTGCTTCGATTCCTGCAGATGCTTGCGCATCACGTCGGCGCTGCTCTCCTTGCCGGTTTTCAAGGCCTCATAGATCTTCCAATGATCCTCAAGGAACTTCTCCATCCTGTGCGGATCCTTCCGCAGATGCCGGCGGGTGATTCGCTGAAGATGATCGTGGTAGTTCAGGAGCACCCTGTGGATTTCCTGATTGCCCGTACACTCGCAAATGATCAGGTGGAAATCATGGTCGGCCTGTGCGAAATTCTTGACGTCAAGCCGGCTGACGATATCGGCGGTTTCGGCTAAATTGCTCTCCAGCTCCTGCATCTGCTCAGGCGTAAGCCTAGATTCGACCTGCTGGCAGTTGAACGTCTCCAGCGCGATCCGAAGATCGTAGATATCCACGATCCGGTTCACGGACAGATCGTTGATGATAATGCCCTGTTTTGATGAAACCGTGACAAAGCCCTCGGCTTCCAGCCGCGTCAACGCCGCTTTAATCGGCGTCTTGCTCATTCCCAGCAGCTCAATCAATTCCCGCTCGGACAAGAAACGCCCCGGCTCGAACTTCTCGTTCAGGATGCTTTCCTTGATTTCATTGTAGGCCACGTCTTTTAACAGAAGTGAAGAAGCGGTCCCTTTGCTTTTATCCATCGTCATTCGTTGATTCTCCTATCTTGGCAATTGATCCGTGCTATTGATCCGGTTCAGGGAACCCGGCATCCCGTACGCTGATAAAATAATCCGGTGATCCCAGCTGCCCGCCCTTGAGAGCCAATTCAAGGCCGTCAAGGCTGGCGTCGTCCGAATATACCCTGCAGAGCGGAGCTCCCGGGGATACGTCCCATATCATCTCCAGCCCGTAGGCGCCCATTTCGCTGGTGACAAAACCGGAGGTGTCCCCTCCAGCGACGACAATCCGGCCGAGCTTGGCTTGCCCCATGATCTGCTTGGTTAACTTCCCGAGGCTTCTGCCGATAAACTCGCCCGCTTCCGCTCCGGTGAAACCCATAGCCTTCAATCGCGTTCGGGTCTCGCCGATCGCTTCATCCTCCGGGCCAAGCGCCGTATAGAGCACAACACTTTGTCCTTCTGCGAGAACGTCTACAGCTTGTCGAACAAGTTCCGACCGGGCCGTTCCCAGGGTATCTTCAATGGCGTCCGGCGTAATGCGAATGCCGCGGAAACCTGCGGCTATCGCCCGCTCAATCTGAAGCCGACTGACCGGCGAAGCACTCCCGGACACTGCCAGAATCGTATCGGTAGGCCGGACGGGCGCTGCGGGCGCGATTTTCTCAGACGAAGGGGCAGCGAGTCCGAGCTCATCCCAATGGGCAGCCAAAGCGTATTCGACGCCGGACGAACCGACAACGAATGCCCCCGCCCCTTCGGGTTTGTCCTGAATCAGCCGGCCGCACCGCTTGAGCCTGTCCTCATCCAAGGCATCGAACAGCAGAATTCCCGGCTTCTCTCCCAGTTTATCACGATATCGGCCAAGAACCGCATCCGCGTCTCCATCCAGTTCGATAATATCCATCAATGCAATCGTATCGGCCGTCTGCTCCGCGAGATGAAGACGCAAATCCGCCTCATGCATGGGCGTGGATGGATGCTGCGACATGACGGGATGCCGGTCCAAGCGGTACACCGTATCATGCATTTTCGCAAAATGCTGTCCGAACAGCGTATAGCGTCCGAGGCGTGGCGCTCCGACCAGCAGCGGAACCGTAACCTGATAGGAAAAATAGTCTCTGGCCACCCCGATCGCGCGGCCTATACTGCCAACCTCCGGTGACGAATCGAAGGTAGAGCACGTCTTATAGTGAACGAGCGGCGCGCCGCTCATGGACAGCTTCTCAAATACCGGCCGGAGCTCGGCCTCCATATCCTCCGGGGATTTGGCTCTGCTGGTGCCCGCTACCCCTATGCAGCGCAGGCCTTCAAACTTTTTGAGCCGATCGAGTGAAGGAGCTTCCAAAAACAGCACCGTGCGGTAACCGCTTCGGGCCAGCGCCTCCATCGCATCCGTCGAACCCGTAAAATCATCGCCATAGAAAGCAAGCAGCAGCTCATTATCGTTCATGCTCGTCCCTCCTGAATCTATGATAGATCTATCATAGATCTATTTGAGACCTATTGTATGTGCAGCGCTTTCAAAAGTCAACACTCTTTTCGATTAAATGTGAGATATGTCATTGCGAATCTCCCCCTGGACGACTTCGTTTTCCTCAACATATTAGCCAAGCGCCGGCTCATAAGCTTAATGGATGGCAGTTAAACCGGATACGTTACGTAAACACCATATGGAGGGAGATACCGATGATGGAGGATCAGAACCAGAAACGAGAACATGCTGGCCGTATACCCCAGCCGATTCGCAGCGACGGTGCAGGCGGGCCGGACTATGGTCCGCGGGATGTGATGAGGGATATCGAGAATCCCGACATGCTTGTACCTCCGGTCACGGATGCAGGCTTGATGCCGAATCTGAAAATGTCGTTCTCCGACACGCATATGCAGCTGAATCATGGCGGCTGGTCGCGGGAAATTACGGTACGGGACCTGCCGATTGCGACCACGCTGGCCGGCGTGAACATGAGCCTGACGCCCGGCGGAGTTCGGGAGCTGCATTGGCATCAGCAGGCGGAGTGGTCCTATATGATATGGGGCAGCGCCAGGATTACGGCCATGGATGCAAGCGGCAGGAATTTTATCGCGGATGTGGGACCGGGCGACCTTTGGTATTTTCCGGCCGGCCTCCCCCACTCGATCCAAGGACTCGAGGAAGGCTGTGAATTTCTGCTGGTCTTTGACGACGGCCACTTCTCGGACCTGAACACCTTATCGATCTCCGACTGGTTTGCCCACACGCCTAAGGACGTGTTGTCCGCCAACTTCGGCGTCCCGGAGGATGCGTTTGCCCATATTCCGAAGGAGCAGGTTTATATATTTCAAGACCAGGTACCGGGTTCGCTTGCCAGCCAGGAGGTGCAGTCTCCCTACGGAACGGTGCCGCTCAGCTTCAAGCACCGGCTGTTAGCGCAAGAACCGATCATAACCCCTGGCGGAAGCGTAAGAATCGTGGATTCCCGCAATTTTCCGATCTCTAAAACCGTTGCGGCCGCGTTAGTCGAGATCAAACCTGGCGCCATGAGAGAGCTCCATTGGCATCCGAATCAGGACGAATGGCAGTATTACTTGACCGGGCAGGGACGAATGACCGTATTTGCCGGCAATGGAGCGGCTCGGACCTTCGATTACAGAGCCGGCGACGTCGGTTACGTGCCTTTTGCCTTCGGTCACTACATACAGAACACGGGGACGGAATCCTTATGGTTTCTGGAAATGTTCAGAAGCGACCGGTTCGAGGATATATCCTTGAATCAATGGATGGCCTTGACCCCTCGGGACCTGGTCCGGGATAACCTGAACGTCGGAAACGAAGTCACCGACGCTTTGCGCAAGGAGAAGTGGCCCGTCGTAAAGTATCCGGGATTTTCGTATTATCCGCGATAACGCTCCTCTCCCCTTCTTTGTCTCGTACATTTCTCGTTTTATCAAAAGGCCTTGCGGACATGCCAAAGGGCTTGATTCCGAGGCGGCCTGCATGTGTTCTCATGCTGAGATTGACTTTTCCTTCCTTCTGCCATATAGTTCATTAATGAAACTATTTCATACGTGAACTATTTGAGAGGAGAACTATCATTGAACGACAAAGCAAGGCAGTGGATCGACCGGTATGTCGATGTCTACCTGCTGGTATCGCGGCGGATCAATGCCCAGATTCGAGAGCAGCTCGGCGAAGACCTGACCAGCGACCAGTTTCAGGTGGTACGCTTGATCAACGGCATGGATCGCTGTACCTCATCCTATCTGGCGGAAGCGCTCGCGGTCGGCAAAAGCTCGGTCACGGCCATCGTAAACCGTCTCGTGGATGCCGGCATTATCGACAGAACCCGGGACGAAGCGGATCGCAGGCTGGTGTATCTGACTTTAACGGAGTATGGACATACGATTTTTGAATCGGCCCAGGAGCAGATGAGGGAGATCATCTCCCCTTACCTGCAGCATTTTGAAGAAAAAGATATCGAAATGTTTATCTCCATGTTTGAGAAACTGGGGCAATTGATGTTTGAATCAGGGGGGAGAAAGAATTGAGAGCTATACTGAAAGCAAGATGGGCCATCATCGTGCTGTGGCTGGTGGCCGCCGTCGCGCTGTTTATGTTCGCGCCATCCATGGCGGACCTGGTGCGGGAGAAGGGCCAGCTATCCGTGCCGGATGGATATACCTCTTCGCGCGCGGCTGAAATCCTGAAGGAAGCCTCCGGGGGCGAGGGCGGGGAAACCCTGAACCAGGTTGCGCTTGTCTTCAACAAACCCGACGGGTTAAGCGAAGCGGATAAGGAAAGCATCCGGCAGGGCGTTCAAGCTTTAAACGACAATAAAGACAGCCTACATATCGATTCCATAAATGAACCGTTCACGCAGACGGAGCTGGAAGACACGCTCATCGCTAAAGACGGCAAGACCATCATGGTCGCGCTTCAGGTCAGCGGAGGCGAGGAGGCCGTGAAAGAGCTGCCCGGGAAGGTCGATCAGGTGCTCGAAGGCGTTCAAGCCGATCATTATCTGACCAGCGAAGGTCTCATCAACGAAGATACCATCGTCAGCTCCGAGGAAGGCCTGAAGAAAACGGAATATATTACGGTCATCTTTATTCTGTTGATCCTGTTCGTTGTATTCCGTTCCTTCGTGGCACCGTTCGTGCCGCTGTTGACCGTAGGGCTCAGTTATCTCGTGTCCCAGTCGGTCGTATCATTTCTCGTGGACCAGTTCAACTTCCCGATATCCACCTTTACCCAGATCTTTATGGTGGCCGTCATGTTCGGGATCGGAACCGACTACTGCATCCTGCTGATCAGCCGGTTTAAGGAAGAACTCACCACGTCCGAAGATACCCAATCGGCCATTATCGAAACTTATCGGAAAGCCGGCGGCACCGTGCTTTATTCCGGTCTTGCCGTATTCGTCGGCTTTGCAGCGATCGGTTTATCCAAGTTCATTCTGTATAAATCCGCGGTTGCGGTTGCGATCGGCATCGCGGTTATGCTTCTTGCGTTAGTCACGGTCGTGCCGTTCTTCATGGCGGTCCTCGGGAAGAAACTCTTCTGGCCGTCACGCGGCAAGCTGGAACACAGCGAAAATAAACTATGGGGAGCGGCCGGTTCCTTCTCCCTCAAGCGTCCTTGGGCCGCCATGCTCGTCGTGGCCGTCATCGTCGGGCCATTCCTCGCTACGTACAGCGGTAAGCTGTCGTTTAACAGCCTGGAGGAAATCGGTCCGAGTTATGATTCGGTCAAGGGGTTTAATATCATTTCGGACAGCTTCGGTCCCGGGCAGTCGCTGCCTTCCACCATCGTGATCAAGAACGATGACCGGATGGATACGGCGGAGTACATGGGACTTGCGGAAAAAATCAGCCGGGAAGTGGAAAAGGTTGAAGGCGTTGCGAGCGTTCGCGGACTTTCGCGACCAACCGGCGAGCAAATCAACGATTTCCTCATTCCGACTCAAGTCAAAACGTTAAATGAAGGATTGGGAGAGTCCAAAGACGGGCTGACCCAAATTCAGAACGGACTTTCCGAAGCAGGCAAGCAGCTCAGCGAGAATGCGCCGAAGCTGAATGAGGCTGCTGCGGGAGCGCAAGAGCTGACGAAGGGAACGGCCGACCTGAAGGACGGCATCACCGAGCTTGGTCAGGGTCTCAGCGCCATTCAAAAAGGGATTCAAAGCGGAAGCGCCGGTGCCGGCGAGCTGAAAGCCGGACTTGCCAAGGCAGCGCAAAGCGCGAAAGAGTTGGCTGCTGCCCACGACCAGCTGCTTCAAGGCTACAAGCAGCTCGACACCGGATTAGCGGCCCTAAACGGCGGCGTTGCCGGAATCCAGGAACAGCTGGGCGGCGTTGCCGCTGCTCTGAAAGGACTTGAAGGCTCCTTCACGGGATTGGAGAGCAGCCATCCGGAACTCGTTCAGGATACCGATTATCAAACGATTAAAGGCACCGTTACCCAAACGGCAGCAGGCACGGCAGAGCTGGCCGCGGGGTTGGGACAGATCTCCGAGCAGCTTAAGGGCGCATCGGCAGGCTTATCGGAAGCCAACGCCGGCTACGCCAAGGCAGCCGCAGGTCAAACGGCGCTTGCCGACGGTCTTCAGCAGCTTGTGTCCGGAATCGCAGAGCTTCAATCCGGCCTCTCGCAAGCCGCTAACGGGCAGGGCCAAATCGTAAGCCAGATCCCTTCCATTACGGGCGGACTGGACCAGCTGCAAGGCGGCCAGAAGCAGCTTGCCGACGGGTTCGGCGATCTTACCGGACAGATCGGAGAGCTGACGGAAGGACTGAATTCCAGCGCCGACGGGCTGAAACAAATTTCGGACGGACTGCATTCCGCTCAGGATTACCTGCAGCAAATTCAGGACGTTCAGGATGAGGACCTCAGCGGATTCTTCATCCCGCAGGAAGCCCTGGAGAACGAAGAATTCCAGACGGTATTCGATACCTACTTGTCCGATGACCGCAAAGTGATGACGCTGGATGTGGTGCTGTCAACCAATCCGTACAGCGAAGAAGCGCTGGGCAGCGTCGAACAGATTCAGGCAGCCGTCGACCGTGCAGTTAAAGACACGAAGCTGGAGAACGCCGAGGTTGCCATCAGCGGCATTACCAGCACCAACAACGATTTGCAGAGCATCTCGAATGAAGATTACACGCGTACCGTGATTCTCATGCTGAGCGGAATCTTCATTATCCTGGTCGTGCTGCTGCGATCCATCGTGATGCCGATCTACCTGATTATTTCGCTTGTCATCACGTACTTTACCGCCGTCGGCGTTACGGAGATGATCTTCGTCCACGGCTTCGGGTATTCCGGCATTACTTGGGCCACGCCGTTCTTCAGCTTTGTCATGCTGATCGCGCTAGGGGTGGATTACAGCATCTTCCTGATGGCACGCTTCAACGAGAACAAAGCCTGGAACGTTCAGGATGCCATTCTCCATGCCATGCGCAACATGGGCACGGTCATACTGTCCGCGGTGGTCATTCTTGGCGGTACTTTTGCGGCCATGTATCCATCCGGCGTATTGTCCATGATGCAGATCGCCACGGTCGTCTTGGTTGGACTTGTGCTTTATGCTCTCCTGTTCCTGCCATTCTTCGTGCCCGTGATGGTTCGCATCTTCGGCCGGGCCAACTGGTGGCCGTTCAGCCCTAAGGAACAGGGCGACGCATCCAGAACGGGATATGACCTGAAGATGTAATTAACAATTTGAATACGATAAAAAGGGCTGCACCCTCGTTAGGCATACGGGGGATGCAGCCCTTTTGTCGTTTCCTCCCAAATATCGGAATCTTCATGCCACTCTCCCGTAAGGGTAGGGCTATCGCATTCAGAGCATGGTACGGGCCGTTATGTCCTCTACTGCACAATTCCGATATAAAACCCGTCATATCCCTTGCTTCCAACCGTTTGAATGGCCGTGCCGGCAATCGAGGAGTCTGCCGACAGCATATCCATGAATTTTCGGATGCCATGCACCCGAGGGTCTGTGCTGTGATAATCGATGACTTCTCCGTTCCGGATGACATTATCGCTAATGATGACGGTGCCGGCCTTGGAGAACTGCAGCGCCCACTTCAAATAATTCGGATTGTTCGGTTTATCGGCATCGATGAAGATCAGATCGAACGGCTCCGCCTTTTCCTCAGCCAGCTGCTCCAGCTGCGCCAATGCATCGCCTACGCGGATGCTGACCCTATCCTCCAGTCCAGCCAACGCTACGTTGGATTTGGCAACCTTCGCATGATGCGGATCGAGCTCCAATGAAATCAGCCGCCCTTCTGCCCCGATCGCCCTAGCCATCCAGATCGTGCTGTAACCGCCAAGCGTACCGATCTCCAAGATTCGTTTCGCTCCCTTGATCTGAGCGATCACGTTCAGCAGCTTGCCCTGAGCGGGAGATACATCGATCTCAGGCAACCCTGCCTCCCGGTTTGCGGCCAACACCTTCTCCAGCACCTCGTCATAAGGAATCAAATGTTCCGTCACATAATCGTCGACTTTGCCCCAAGTCGCAGCATCATTCGCATTCGCTTTCATGCCTGTTTCCTCCCTTAAACTTCAAATTGGATTTTACACATTCATTGTATGTGATTTAGTATTATAAAAATAATATATAATTAAATGGGTTATATAAATATAATATATAAATTAGACAGGAGTGCGGCTCCATATGAATTTACATGCCTTACGGCTGTTTCACGTCATTGCCACAACCGGCAGCGTCACCCGGGCTGCCGAATTATTAAATATAAGCCAGCCGGCCATAACGGCACAGGTTAAGAAATTCGAGAAGGAGCTTTCCCTTACCCTGTTCAAGCCGCAGGGCAGAGGCATCGGATTGACGCAGGCTGGCGCCGAGCTGCTCCCGCTTGCCAAAAGGCTCTTCTCGGTTGAGCAGCAGATCGAACAATTCTGCCGGGATTACCGCAGCGGTTCGAGGGGACATATCCGACTGGCCGCAACCTACCTCCCTTCCCATTTTCTTCTGCCGGCCTGGCTCGCAAAATACAAGCAGCGGTACGAAGACGTGGAAATGAGCATTACCACCACGAATTCCAGCGATGCGCTTAAGCAGCTGCTGAACATGGACGTGGATCTTGCGATATACGGCGGCCTCCCTGAGGAATCGCCGGATACGATACAGACCGAGGAGCTGTTCCGGGATGAGCTGTGGTTTGTCGTCTCCCCCGACCACCGTTATGCCAATCAGCATATCTCCCTGGACGAGATGATGAGAGAGCCCTTTGTCATGCGGGAGGAAGGAAGCTCGACGCGGGAACGGTTATTTGCCTTATGCCGCACCCACAGCGCGCCTTCGCCCCGCATCACGCTGCAATTCAACGGCCTGCACGAAGCGATCACGGCCGTCGTTGCCGGATACGGAGCCAACTTCGTGTCTTCGCTCGTGGTGCGGGAATACGTGGAGCGCGGTGAGCTCAGCCAGGTATACGTCGATGGCATCGAGCTGCAAAATATCATTGCGGTTTGCACCCGCAAGCATGAAGCATTATCCGCTGCCGCCATGAATTTCGTGGAGCTGATCCGAGAACGGCCATAAGTTAATCGTATGTCGTTTGGGAAGATGGAGCTGCGCATTTTGGAGCTTGCCTGCATTAGTTCCTTTGGGCCTTATCTGTGAAAACAACCCGTATGCTGCTCCGGCATACGGGTTGTTTTTTTGCGTTATTTTCACTTGTATCTACCCTATCGTTTTCATACGATCATTGAACCGTTACATTTCCCTAATACATATTATTGCCTGCCTGGCTTCTCTTTTCTGGCGTGCCGAAACTGGCATAACCCCGATGTCTCCCCTGTTAACGTCAGCACCAAAGCTGCCATCAAGCAATAAGCATCATTACTCTATTCATGTGAAGGATGACCATAACATTCATTTATGACGATAATAATCTGTTTAATACCGACCTCATCGCAGCCTCATCGCCTCCGTGTTCCACGACTTGCGCAAATGCGGCACGCAATGCCTCCGCCAGAATGATGCCCAATTCTTCGCCAGCCTCTTCTCCTGATGCTGCGGCCAGTTCACCGAGATAACGCGCAACGGGATTGTCTCCTTTGCGGGGATCGGGCTCAGACAACAGTCGGCCCACTTTAAGGCGGATCATGCTGTCGTAGGCGGTCAATAGAACCAATTTCAGGCGCAACTCGGGAGGAGCCGCATCGGCAACAGCTTCCATGCGGTCCAATATTCGAAGCGTTATGTCATCCCGAAGCAAGCCGTAAAATTTCTTCTTGGATTTGTAATGATGATAAAGAGCTCCCACGGTCACTCCGGCATCGGCAGCAATGTCGTCAACTTCCGCTTGGTTGTAGCCCATCTCGGCAAAACGCTTTAATCCTGCCTGTATGAGTTTGTGCTGCGTGGTGCCCGGTATTGGTATATGACTCATGTAACTCCCTCCGAAAACGTTCATGCATAGATATTTAAATTCTAACATAGCTGCTCTTTAAGATATATAAATCTTTCATAGCTGCAAATGAACCATTTTCCAAAAATAGCTTGATCAAATTACATAACTGGGTTATGTTTAATATAACCTAATTATCTTACATCACGAAACCATATTCTATTTCGAGGTGAGAACATGGAAGGAAACGTTATTTTTTATTTTGTTCCGGTCAAAGATATCAAGGCAGCCAAATCCCTGTATCGCGACACGCTCGGTTTGGAAGAATCATGGCGCGAAGGGGATTACACGGTTGCTTTTAAGCTCCCGGGAACCAAAGTGGAATTGATGGTGGAACAAGTCTCGGAAGGAAGCCAGGATGCTGCCGGACCTGTTTTTCTCGTGCCCTCTGTCCGGGATATATACGAGAACAACCCCGGCAAGCTGCAATTGATCGGCGAACCGGGCGAAACTCCCGACGGCCTCTGGTTGAGTGCCAAAGATGATTCCGGCAACGGAATCTACTTTACGGATGAAAGCAAGCACGAATCCTGATTTTCATTTATACATGAGGCACCTCCGGTCTTAAATGCCGGAGGTGCCTTTTCCCGCTATTTGACATAACATAAGGGCTTCCCGCCAGATCCAGGATCAAGCGGGACAGCCCCCTTTTATTGTCTATCATCCAAATGTAAATCGCGGCGCGTCACCCTTTAATGGAGCCGATCATGACGCCTTTCTCGAAATATTTTTGCATAAACGGATAAATGAGCAGAATCGGAAGCGTCGAGACGATAATGACGCCGTACTTGATCTGGTCGGCATATCGCTGCGCGTACCCTCCGGCATCCCCGCCCGTTCCCGCACCGCTCGAGAATACCTGGTTCGACAGCAGGATATCCCGCAGAACGATCTGCAGCGGCTGGAGCTTCGTATCCCGGATATAGATCAGCGCCGTAAAAAAATCGTTCCAATGCCCCACCAAATAATAGAGCCCGATGACGGAGACCAGCGCTTTGGACAGCGGCAAAGCCACTTTGAAGAAGAAGGTAAAGTGAGAGCAGCCGTCCATGACGGCGGCTTCATGCAGCTCCTGCGGCAGCGAGTTTTCAAAGAACGTCCTCGCAATGATCAAATAAAACACATTCACGGAGAACGGGAGAATAAACACCCAGATCGTGTTGGTCAAGCCAAGACCCTTCATCAATAAATAGGTCGGAATCAGCCCGCCGTTGAAGAACATCGTGATCACGAAAATAAACATGATGATGCGTCTGGCGCGAAATTCCTTTCTGGACAGCACATAAGCTGCCGGGAGCGTGAACAGCATGTTCACCAGGGTGCCGAACACCGTGTAAAACAACGTATTTCGGTACCCGGTCCAAATCCGCATATCCTTGAAAATTTCCTGGTAACCGAAAAAACTAACATTTTTGGGGATAAACATGACCTTCCCCGTAGAGACGAGCGTTGAGTCGCTGAACGAAGCAATGATGATAAAATACAGCGGATACGCAATCAGCAGAAAAATCAAAACGCACAGAAAACCCAAGATGATCTTAAATCCCAGCTCCTTGCCGTTGATGCGCATTCTGGCAGTTTCATGTTCCACAACCGTTTCTCCTTCCCCGATCATTAGAATAAGCTCGTTTCCGACATTCTCTTCGATATCGTGTTCATCGCATACAGAAATACGAAATTGATGAGCGTGTTAAACAAACCGATGGCCGAAGCCAAGCTGAACTGGTTGGAGATGATCCCGATTTTGTAAACATAGGTGGCTATGACCTCCGAGACGGGAAGGTTCAGCGAATTCTGCATCAGGAATATTTTCTCGAAGCCGGTCCCGAGAATATTCCCCATGCTAAGAATGAACAGGATGATAATGGTTGGAACGAGAGCGGGAATGTCGACGTACCGGATCGTCTGCCAGCGGCTGGCCCCATCGATCTTGGCGGCATCGTACAGCTGGGGATCCACGGTGGATAAGGCCGCAAGATAGATAATGCTGTTCCAGCCGCAGTGCTGCCATATGTCGGAGAGCACGTACACCGGAATAAAGGTCGAGGTGGAGGCTAGCAAATTGATATGCCCCAGCCCCACGGCCTTCATAAAGTGACCGACAACCCCGGTTTCGGAGGACAGCAGCACGTTCAGCATCCCGACCAGCACGATGATGGATATGAAATGGGGCAGGTATACGGTGGTCTGCATCACCTGCTTCATTCTTTTTCGGCGAATCTGGTTTAGAATGAGCGCTAAGATGATCGGGGCCGGAAAGCCGAGCACGATCGTGGCCAGACTGATCAGAAACGTGTTTCGCATCAAATCGGTGAACAGGTAACTGTCGATGAATTGCTGAAAGTAGGCGAGTCCGCGCCACTCTCCGCCGGTCAAGCCTTGGCTGAAATCGTAATCCCTAAACGCAAGCTGGATGCCGTACATCGGCACGTAGTTAAACAACAGAATGACGGCAATCGCCGGAAAAATCATGATCCACAGCTGGTAATCACGTCTGAAGGTGTCCAATCTTTTGCGAGGCCCCATATCCTCCCTCCTAGTTTTGATTCATGTAATCGTCGTAATATTTTTGCATAATCTCAAGATTCTGCTTCAGGCCTGCCTTCTCGCTTTCCTTGATATACGCGTCCCATTCGGCTTCCACGCCGCCCTTGGTGACCCATTTCGCAAAGCTGGATTCCGCCAGATTCATCACGTTGGTATTGTTCAGGCTCATGGCGTTATTGTCCATGGTGGAATACTTGATGAACATGCCGGGGAACACGTCTTTATCGGGATCCACGCCCAAGGCCGCCTTCAGCGGCTCCGATTGACCCAGCACCTCCTGCATATCGGTGCCAAGCGTCAGCTTTAAGGTATCGGGAATATAAAATGCGCCGTTGTCCGCCATCGTCGAGGTCCATTTCCACGTGCCCGGATCCATCTTGGCATCGGCCGGAGGCAGAACGGCATATGTACCGTCTCCGTTATCTTTAATGTTCGGTCCGAGGGATCCGAACAGCACCTGCATGCCCACCTCGGGCGCATAAAGCTCGTTGATGAATTTCATGGCCGCTTCCTTGTTCTTGGTCTTGGCGGACATGACGATATGGTTGGTGCCATAATTCAGGGAGTAATGATCGTAGCTCCAGGACAGCTCCCCTGCATAATCTGCCGACACCTTCATCGGCGGCATGGAAGCATACTGCGGTGCCAACTGCTCGCCGAACCGGTCGGACGCCACCCATCCCCAGGTAAAGCCGACCTTGGCCGTATCCCCTTCCCCGCGCGCGATGGATTGAAATTTCGTATAATCATGCGTGAACACTTCCGGGTTAATCAGACCCGCCTTGTACAATTTATTCAGAAACGCGACCATCGTTTTGTACCGTTCATCCGTCAGGAAGTTCTTCACCTGACCGTCTTCAACGAAATAACCCTGTCCGCTGCCGTCCGTCAGCGTAATGCCCATGCTGCCCAGGAGCACCGCAGGGTTAAAATATCCGCCGATGCCTCCCGGCCAATCCATCGGAATCTCGTCATTCGGATCGCCGTTGCCGTTGGCATCCTTCTCTTTGAAAGCCACCAGGACTTCATACAGCTCATCCCATGTGGTCGGCATGCTCAGACCGAGGTGATCCAGCCACTGCTGGTTAATGAACTGCCTGCTGGCGGTAGCGGGCCAGAACCGCTGATATTTCGGGAGACCGTAGATTTTGCCGTCCGACTGCGTGGCGATTATTTTCGTATCCGGTTTTTCATTAAACATGTTCTGTACGTTGGGCGCCTGCTCCAGCATGCCGGATAGATCCTGGAACAAACCCTGGAATTGCGCAAAGTCCGCATCCGTAATGACGTTCGGCCCGATGAACAGATCCGGAATATCGCCGCTGGCCAGCATCGTCCCTTTCTTCTGTCCCCAATCCGCGGTAATCTCCTGCCATTCGATGTCCACGCCCGCCGTCTCCTCAACCTTTTGCAGCCACTCCATTTCGGCCAGCGGCTTCGTGAGCGGGTGCTTGGTAATGATGGCGGTAAGCTTTACTTTGCTGCCGGTTTGGTCTCCGGGAGTCTCCGCCGAGTCGTTCTGGCCGCCTCCGGCCCCGCTGCAGCCTGTTAACAACATGGCCGTCATGGCGACAAGCGAGATGAAAACGTTTACCCTTTTCTTCATTCCATTACCTCCTGGTTTCGTTTGTTGGTCTGGTCCATGGGGGTATACGGCCTTGAGTCGGCCTTGCCTTGGGACAGTTTTCACTCTAAATGAAGGCGGCGGGCACCGTAAACGGACAGTTTTTCAGGCATCCTCATTTTTTGAAGGCGCCTATCATCCCATAAATGTAAACGCATCCATTACAAACCGGCGCTTGGAATTCAAATTTTGTATATGTTCAAAAATTGAAACATCTTAGCCTGTGAAACAGCTGCCTAGAAATAGCTTCTAAGCAAGCAGGTTTATAAAAGACCGCTGTAATCGGCCTTGTCATCGGCATCAGCGGTCTTTCGTTTTAAGCTTTATGCGTATTTCGATATTGCCCCGGCGTCGTGCCCACCATTTTTTTGAAGGATCGGATAAAACTCGAGGTATTGGTGTACCCGACCTGTTGGGAGATGGCTTCGAGCGTCTCCTCGCTGTCCCGCAGAAGCTGAATGGATTTCTGGATCCGAAGCTGATCGATATGCTCTTTGAAATTTTGCCCCATCGTTTTTTTGAAGTGATGGCTGAAGTTGGAGACCGACATATCAAAATAATCGGCCATCATCTGCAGCGAACAGTTCGGATCCATCCCTTTCTCCGCAATCAGGGACAGGATCTCATCCTGGGTTGCCGCCCGGGAAACGGGGAGGGTTTCCTTGATCATATCGCACAGCTTGGCATAGCTTTCCCTTATGATCCCGATCATCTGTTCCAGCGTATAACGATGGTTAAATGCCGCATCCGTAAGCCGCAGCAGGCTCTGATCGTCATGACGGAACCGCTGGAGGCCGTTGAAGATGACGGTAACGGTATTGAGATACACGCTCTGAATCATATGTGGCGGCAGGCTGTCATTGCTTAGGTAACCGATCATTCTCTCTGCTAGAGAGGCCAGCATGGCTGCATCATTCTTGAGGATCGCAAGCTCGAGGGATTGCAGGATTTCGGCATAATAGGAGACGGCTCCGGTCTGGGGAATCCCGATGTTATCAAAGACCAGCACGGCGTCGGTCTTTCGGATGCGCAGAAACTCCGCCGTTCGGAGTGCCTGCAGATATGAGAGATGGAGGTCCTGCGGAGACGGGGCTTCGCCAGGCTTGCCGATGCCGATCACCGTTCGCCGGCCCGTGTGCTCCAATATTTCATCCTGCATCCGTTCCAGGCAGGATGTGAGCGGGACATTCTCCGCATGGGAGCACACCAGAATCAATTCCTGCGGATAGATGCTTTTAAAGAAATAACCTTGGATATCCTCCGGCAGCCGTCCTTCATAGCGCCGGCAGTAATCCAATATCTTCTCCATCTCTGCTCCATCCGCTTCGCAGCATAGTACGGCAACCGAGAAGCAATCATGCTGAAACCGGAGGCCGACCTTTCTTGCTTCCCGTTCGAAATCATCCCAGCCTGCAAGATGTCCGCTCACCAGTTCAAACAGCAGGTTATCCCGCATAATCGGCAGCGATCCCTTCACATGCTCGTCAAGCTTGCTGTTGGCCAGCGAAAGCTCCTCCAGCGTATATTTGATCGTATCGATCTCGTTCATGGGCTTGCGGTCCCGCGGTTCGAAGACTTGAACGGCAAGATCAACCAGACGGCGGATCGGCTGATAGTTGTTCCGGATCGATATATAGATGATAAACACTTCAAGCAGCAGGATCAGGCCGACCAGGATGGCCGTATTCAACTGAATCGTCCGAATGCCCTGAAGGGTTGAGGATACCGGCAGCAGGCTCACGTATTTCCATCCATTCTTGTCCGAAACCGAGGACGATACCAGATAATCCGATCCGCTGATCGCATAAATGCCCGAAGAGGAAGATGTCTCATCCCCTATGCCCTGCACAAGCTTCCGGAAGTCATCGGAGGATTGGTATGACGTATCATGGGAAGATACCAATCGCCTTCCCTGGCCGTCAAACACAAAAAAATCGCCGCTATAGGTTTCCGAGACGGACTTCATCATCCGGACGATCGTATCTTCCCTTACCATGATCATGACGGCTCCGGGGGAATTCGTGCCTCCTACCGGCAGCGGCTGCACGAAGGTCAGCATTCGAACCCGGTTATTGCCGGGCACAATCACGTTCTCAACAGGCCTGACGATGGGAGACTCGAGATCATTCAAGGTCTGGATCATATCTTCGCCGGCCCAGTTTTCATAGTAGTAACCGACGCCCGGAATGGACAGGTCGTCCAAACTGTATGCGCTTCCAGTTTTGGAAAACAAATAACCGATGTTCTTTACATACAGCAAGGTGTTGTAAATAAATGCATCGGTTGCATTGTATTTTTTCATCTCATTGGCAATGAGGACACGCTGGTAGTCGCTTTCCTCGGCCTTGTACATCTTGAATTCCCGATTCTGCACCATCTCGAACGGCAAATTGTATACATACCGGGTAAACGTATCCATCGATGTCATGAACTGCTCCGTAATATGCGCATTCCAGTCCATTTCCTTCTCTTTCACAACGTCTGCCGAATAGGGATAGTAATAACACAGGATGACGATCACGGGAAACATCAGCACGAGCAAATAGGAAATCAACAACTTGGTCAGCAGGTTAATCTTATGGATTCGCAAACGGCAACCACCTCCCTATCACTTCATTCCCATTTTCGAAAATGTTATCTATAAGAATACGAAATTTTCAAAAAAAAGAAAACTCATTTCCGCTGTATACGCGTCGGAAATGAGTTTTCTGATATCATACCATTTTGGCGGCAGCGGCAACGTCAGGAGGATTGTTCCACTCCCCATTTTTCGGCCCACTTCTCCATCTCCTTCAAAGAAGCCAGGAAGTCCATCCCCTTCTCGGTCAATGAATACTCCACGGAGACCGGAACGGTAGGGAATACCTCGCGTCTCACGATACCGCTGCTTTCCAAATGGCGCAGGACATCCGTCAAGGATTGCGTCTTGATGATGGCTGCATCCCGGTGAAGCTGATTAAACCGTTTCGGTCCTTGGGCTAATTGCGCGATGACAAGGAACGCCCATTTGGCTCCAAGAATTTGCAGCACTGAGCAGATATGATTGAACCCTGGCTTTTCCTGAAAGTCTTCTTTAACCGGCTCCATTGCCTCACCCCATCACTAACTAATCGTAAGTTAGTCAAAATGACTGGATAATATCCAAATACTTTGCCTTCTTACATCATATATGCGCGCTGCTTATAATACAAACACAAAGAAATTTCATGCTTTACTATCCGAAACGGCATGTGCTAGCCATGATCCGATTGAGGATATCGATCTCCCAACGGAAAGGATAATGGATATGAATCGATATACGATATATTTATTGGCGCTCGGGGTTTTTCTTACCGCTACTTCGGAACTGGTCGTCTCGGGTATTCTGTACGCGATTGCTGACGATCTTCATATTTCCTTGGCTTTTGCCGGCCAGCTGATTACCGCCTATTCGCTTGCTTTTGCGATCGGAACACCATTTCTGGTCTCGCTTACCGCTCGAATCAATCGAAAAAAGGTGCTGCTCGGCTCGCTTCTGCTATTCATTGCCGGCAGTCTTGTTTCTTTTTTCAGCACCGGGGTATGGATGTTCATGGCTTCCCGTGTCATTCTGGGCGTAAGCTCAGGCGTCTATCTCGTTGCCGCAATGGGTACCGCAGCCAAAATGGTGCCACCGGCAACGTTAGGCCGTGCGATCGGCACCATCGTGCTGGGTTTCAGCAGCGCCATGGTGCTGGGCGTTCCGATCGGCATATGGATCACGAATCTGCTGAACTGGCAGTCCATTTTCCTGCTGCTGGCTCTGCTCAGTCTGTTGGTCGCCTTTGTCCTTATCAGGCTCCTGCCGGATGTTCAAGGGGATGCCCCCGTTCCCTTCCGCCAGCAATTCAAAGTGCTGGGAAGTCTCGTGATCGTCAGCGCCCTGCTGCTTACGTTCTTCCGGGAATCGGGCAACTCGGTACTGTTCACGTATGTGACGGCGTTTATCCAGGATATTTTTCACATCGCGCCATCCGGCATCAGCATCATTATGCTCGGCTTTGGCCTATTGGGAGCCATCGGCTCCAGGCTCGGCGGTTATGGCGTCGACCGTTTTGGGGCGGCCAAGGTGATTGTCCTCAGCACGCTCGTTCATATTGCGGTATTTGCGCTGCTTCCGCTGCTCGCCGGTCAATCGGTCATTGGACTTTCGCTGATGGGAGTCATGGTGATGTCCATGTTTGCGGCGGGCCCGGCTGTCCAGAGCTATTTTATCCAGCGGGCACCGGGTTCTTCCAATCTGGTTCTCAGCATAAACACCTCCATTGTCCATCTGGGGTTAGCCGCAGGAGCGGGTGCAGGAGGCTTCATGGTCAATACGTCATCCACGCTTCAATACCATCCATGGCTCGGGGGATTCGTGCTCGCGCTTGGCTTGGCGGCAGGACTGGTCAGCTTCTCGGCCGGACGGAAGTCGCCGGTTTCCATTCCGAAATCGGCCTGACCTCGCCTGCTCCACCCTATGAGCGTTTAGCGCAAGCCGCCCTGTCAACGAGCGGCTTGCATCCTGCTGATTCTTAAAAATGGGCTCACGGATGTTTGCCCATGGGCATAACGTATGTTATGGGTCAACGCCTACTACATGATGAAGGGCAGGAGTCACAGTGGCAGTCTCTTATATGGATTTCACCTCACCGTCCGTTCGGTATACTTACGATATGAGCAATAACCCGTTTTTCAAAAAAGATAGCCAAAATTACATTAATTCTCTATCCGTAAAAGAATTGAACACGCTCGGCAACGCTTCCCTGCTGGATATATATCTCAGTACCGGAAACGTAGTGGAGCCGCATATCCATCAAAATGCATCGGAGCTGGTATATGTCGTTTCCGGCTCGGCCATCGTCTCCCTTGTCAATCCGTTTACGAAAGAACTGCTGAACTTCACGGTAACGCCCGGTCAAGTTGCGCTCGTGCCCCAAGGCTGGTGGCATTATGAAATGGCGACGGTCGACAATACGCATCTGATCGCGGTCTTTGACGCGCCGGTGCCTGAATTCATTGGAGGTTCGGATCTCTTGAGATTGACGCCGGCCAGCGTGTTCGCTCATACCTACTGCCTGGATGAAGCCAAAGTCAAAGAGACCTTGGCGCCGATCACCGACACGGTTGTCATCGGGCCGCCAAAAAACTGCCCGCAGCAAGGGCAAGTGCAAGGACAGATGAAACATCAGCCTCACGCATCTCATCTTAATCAGCACTATTATCATCAAGGAGCCCCTGGCCATCGAGATTATGAGCTTCTTCAGCAGCAGCAGCAGCAACAGCAGTTCCAGCAACAGCAGCAGTTGTTCCAGCAGCATTTCAATGCGCAGGATCAAACGCAGCATGGAACGTATGCTGCTGAACCGCAGCGAATCCCAACTCAAGCACAAGAGCAGTTCCGTTCGCAACAGCAATTACATGAACAACAGCGTCAGCAGTTCATCCAACAACAGCAGCAGTTGCCATTCCTGCAGCGCCAGCTAATTGGAAACGGCTGGGATAAATTCTGATTAACCCTTCGGTGATGGAGGGTCATCCATTGAAATAAGCAGCATCATGATTCGTCATGATGCTGCTTATTTCTTTTTAATATGGAATTATAATATTTTAGGAAGACCGGATGCTCCGGTTATTCTCAGCTTCCGGCTGGGATACGGCATGATTGCGGAAGCCGCGATACAAGAGGAGTGTTGCAGAGGGGAAGCTGCATACACGACCTATTCCGTCCTGGATGCCTGAACGCCGGATTTATGCGGTTCGACACCGCAAAAGCTGATCAGTCCGGCACTGCGCATGTTCTGGAGAACCTTTTGGACAATTTTGCATGACAGCTGCCCGATTAGATTCAAGACAGGTTTCCGATTTGATCCGGCTGTATTTCGTATTCTCCGAAAAACGGTTAGAATAGTAAGATACGGCATCTTTTCGAATGCCAATGTAAATCGAAGGAGGATCCATATTCATGAGCGTTGATTATAAAGCGTATTTCGCTGAACACCGCGAAACCCATCTGAATGAATTGAAGGAATGGTTGTCCATTCCGAGCATTTCCGCCTTGTCCGAGCACAAAGGCGATGTCGCAAAGGCTGCCGAGTGGCTCGCAGGAAAGCTGACCGAAGCCGGACTTGAGCATGTGGAGGTTCACCAGACGGCCGGGCACCCGATTATTACGGCAGACTACCTGCATGCCGAAGGCAAGCCGACCGTGCTCGTCTACGGCCACTATGACGTTCAGCCCGTAGATCCGCTTCATCTATGGGAGACGCCGCCGTTCGAGCCGGCTGTCCGCAACGGCAAATTGTACGCGCGCGGAGCAACGGACGACAAAGGCCAGCTCTTCCTGCATGTCAAAGCCGTCGAAGCCATTTTGAAGCAAGAGAAGGAGCTTCCGGTCAACATCAAATTCTGCATTGAAGGCGAAGAAGAGGTATCCAGCCCCAACCTGCCGCTCTACCTTGACAACAACAAGGACAAGCTGGCGGCAGATGCCATCGTGATCTCGGATACATCCCTGCTCGCGCCTGGCAAACCGGCCATTTCCACGGGTCTTCGCGGGCTGTGCTCGCTGGAATTGTCCCTGGAAACAGCCAACACCGATCTTCATTCCGGTACATACGGCGGCGGCGTGCCGAACGCCCTGCACGCAATGGTGTCCTTGCTCTCCTCGCTCCATGACGAGCAGGGCCGCGTCGCGGTTGATGGCTTTTATGACGGCGTACTCGAACTGTCGCCCGAAATGCGCGAGGAATTTGCCAAGCAGGAGTTCGACGAGGATAAACTGAAGCGGGACCTCGGCCTTGATTCCTTGTACGGCGAAGAGGGCTTCTCCTTCGTTGAACGCGTGGGAGCGCGGCCGACCCTTGAGCTGAACGGCGTATACGGCGGGTTCCAGGGAGAAGGCAGCAAAACGGTCATTCCGAAGGAAGCCCATGCGAAAATCACCTGCCGCTTGGTCGCCGATCAGGATCCGCAGGCTGTACTTGACGCGATCGAGAAGCATCTGCATGCGCACACCCCGGTCGGAGCCAAGATCACCTTCCAGCCGAAGGAAAAGGCATTCGCCTTCAATATCGATCCGTCCCATCCGATGCTGCAAAAAGCCGCAGACGCCTTCGAGAACGTGTACGGCACGCGTGCACTGTTCACGAAAGACGGAGGATCGATTCCGATCGTGGAGAAGCTGTCCAGCACGCTGAACGCCCCTGCCGTCATGATGGGCTTCGGCTTGCCGGACGAGAATCTGCATGCGCCGAACGAGCATTTTAATTTGGAGAATTTCGATAAGGGCTTGCTGACGATCGTAGAATATTTGAAGCTGGTATAACGGTGACGCCGACAGTCCGAAAGTAACATAGTAACATCCTAAATAAGAACGCGTATGGCGGGATAAATTGAATCCCTTCCAATACGCGTTCTTTTGTTTTAGTGAGAGTCCCTTGCCATTCTTAAGCCGGCCATTGGCGTGAGAGCAACTTGCCATTCTTAAGCCTCGCGGGAGCCTCGATTTACCGACGAAAAGCGGCCATGGACGTGTCTGCACGACTAAACACCTGCAGGTCCCCAATCAGACGGTGCCATATTAAATGGTTGCTGGTCCTATGTATGCGGTGGTTTCCCTACCAACAGACAGCCCTTCACCACAACATGCGGTTCCACACCAACAGGCAGTTTTTTCAACACACTTGTGGTTTCCATTCTAAACAGGTAGCTTCTTCCCATCACATGCGGTTCCCACGCCAAACAAGCGCCGTTATCCCCATACCCATCGGACTACAGATCCGTTATTTACCACAAATCAGGCCATTCTATAAGTGTAACGGATACCAATTCCGTTATTTAACCCTTTCGCCGCTAAAAAACGGACTTTTTATGCAATTAACGGACCTCATGTCCGCAAGTATCAAAGTTTAGCTCTTATCAGAGCAAATAACGTATCCTGTGTCCGCTAAAGCCCGAAGTATACAATATGGTAGACAGCCTTTACATGTCACGGACCACGTACCGTGCGAACAGGGTGCAGGTTGCCTGAAGACTATGACGATATGGGCGAATACATTCGAGAGATCACTAAAGGCGGCACGGATATCGTGATCGACTGCGTCGGCATGGACGGGAAGAAGTCGACGATGGAAGCCATCGGCCAAAAGCTGAAGCTCCAAGGCGGAACGTTGAGCGCGATTGATATCGCCATCCAGGCCGTGCGCAAATTCGGCACCGTCCAGCTGACCGGCGTATACGGTTCGCTGTACAATATGTTCCCGCTCGGCCATATATTTGAACGGAACATTACCCTTACCATGGGGCAGGCTCCCGTTATTCATTACATGCCGGAGCTGTTCAAGAAGATCACCGCCGGCGAATTTGATCCGACGGAGATTGTCTCCCACCGGCTTCCCCTGGAACAGGCAAGCGATGCCTATCGAATATTCAGCGATCACGAGGACGAATGCACCAAGGTCGTTCTGAAGCCGTAGCGTAATTCCACAGAAAAAAGATAAACCAAGCATTCCCTGTCACATCCTTTATCTTGGATAGGAGATGCTTGGTTTTTTGTGTCCCGGTTCATGGAATTTAGGTTGTGAGCCTAAAAGTTCGCCGGGTGCGAGTTAAGCGCTTCGACATAACTTCGCACGTCTAAGGGGTGCGTAGTCAACGGCAACCACATTTACCGGGGAGGCTGTCTATTCACTCGTTTTTCTGGGATTCACCCGGATGATCGTCCCGCACGGATCCGATATCCAGTAGCCCCGCGAGTTCTCGTAGACCTCCACCTCATCCCTGCGGTCCACCCGGTGCTCTCTCAAATATCGGGCAGCCTCCTCCGGAACCTCCGTGTTGACCTCGAGCCAAACATCCTGCTGCGAATAGTTGAGCATGCAATCCAGCCATAAGGTATTCGGGCCGTGCTGAAAAGCATGCGACCCGTCCCTGAAGCCCAAATATGGCAGCCTTAAAACCTCTTTGTAAAAATGCACGGTCTCCTCATACTTGTGCTTCGGAATTTTAATGGCAATATTATTTCCGCCGATAAACTGAATGTCCGCTGATGTCATGAGTGCAAACCTCCATTGTGGTTTTTTGCCATTTTATCATGCAGCAGCTGGGTTAAATTCTTCTGGATTGCTGTTATTCGCGGCGATTTGCCATAACCTCGGCTTTCGTTATATACCAATTGGGCACATGCGTCCGGAATCCATCATACCAATTCAGCACGGTTTGAGCCTGGTTCATCATAATCTCCACTTCCTGCTCTCCGAACGGGATGGCCCAATGAATGGAGGAAATCTGATTGCTCGCGATATAAAGCGCCATTAATCTGAAAAATGAATCCGGCACCTCTCGTCCTTGGAAATATCCGTGAATACGACCCGAAGCGAACCACGGGCTAACCGCGGCATCCCACGTAATCCGGTTAAACTCCTCCCAAGGATCACCGTGGTCCGCCCGGTTGAAATCAATGATGCCGAGTTCCCCTTCAGGCGTAACCACCATGTTGCCGACATGATAATCCCCATGTTGAAAAGCAACGGGACGCTCTTCTAGCAAATACCGGTGCGCCTCCATAAAACGGATGAAGTTCTCAGCGCCTGCAAGCCGGATGCCGCAGCTCTCATAATTGTTTATGTACCTATCCATTTTTGAATTATAATATGACGCCCACGTATCCAATCCGCTGTCGGCCGGAATGCCATGCATCCTGTTCAAATATGCGCCTGCCTGAACGCCAAGCCGGTACTGCTCCTCTGAATCCAGCAAAGGAATCGCCTCCCTTGCATCTTCTCCCGGAACCCAGGTGAACAGGGAATACACTTGCCGGGCACCATGACAGACTCCAAAATCAATCGGGCGAGACGTTCGCATTTCGATGGGATCCAGCTTTTTAACCGTTTCAAACTCCCATTTCTTCCTCTCGAACTGAGAGATATCGGATAGCCGGAGGAGCCGCTCCTTGCCTTGCATATCCTGAATATAATATTTACGATCTGCCGACCAGCCCTTGTCAACCGCTTGAATGACAATCCATCCGTCAGCCCCCGGGATATCACGAATCGCTTCCTGCATGCCCTGCACCTCCTGTATCCAAATTCTTCACGATCCTTGAGCCTCATTCATTATAAATGAAGAAGGAAACTTAGACCATTCAGATGACAATATCAGCCTCCTTTCGGGTCACCCGTGTTGACCTCAAGCCAGACATCCTGCTGCGAAATAGTTGAGCATACAATCCCATTTTTTTTTATTTTGGCCTATAATCACTGACCGTAACTGTCAGGAATGATGTAATATACTCGATTTGCAGCACACATCCTAAACCAAAGCGAGGGTTAACACATGAACATGAGCAAAGCGGATTTTACGACAGAATGGTTAAAAGAGGCTCAAATAACGGAACAAGTCATGAACGCTTTAACCGACGATTCGCTTAAAACCGCCATGACGGAGCAGCATCGCACGCTCGGTCAGCTGGCGTGGCATTTGGTCATGTCGATTCAATACATGACCATGCTCGGTTTGCAATTTGAGGGCCCGTCCCGCGAGCAGAAAATTCCCGATTCGGCTGCCGAAATTACCGACAGCTACCGCCGGATCCGGCATGCCCTTCTGGATGCGGTTCAGTCGCAGTGGAGCGAGGAGGATCTTCGCGCTACCCGTGAATTCGACGGAGAGCCTTGGACCAATGCGGCATTCCTGCATTTTACCCTGGTTCATCAAGCGCATCACCGCGGACAAATGACGGTGCTGATGAGACAAGCCGGCCTGCGGATTCCCGAGCTCTACGGTCCGACCTACGATTCCTGGATCGACAAGGGCATGGACCCGCTCGTATAAAAAAGATACAATCTACTTAAAAGTAAACGGTTGGGATCGTCCCTAAGGAAGGAGCACGTTTTGATGTCCAAAGCGGATAATATGCTGTCGATCCTGTGGATGCTTCGCTCGGGCAAAAAGATGACCGCGCAGCAAATCGCCGATGAGCTGGAAATCCATGTTCGAACGGTGTACCGCTGCATCGATTCGTTATGCGCCAGCGGCGCGCCCATCATCGCCGATTCCGGGCCGAACGGCGGCTTTCGGATTCTCGGACCGTTCGCCGAGTCCCCGCTGATGTTTGATGCGGAAGAGCAGAAGGCTTTGGTGCATGCCTCGATTTTTGCCAAAGAAACCGGCTATCCGTTCACGGACGCGCTGGAGCGGGCGATCGGCAAGCTGAAGCTTTATACGAACGAGGAGCAGCTTCATCAGATCGAACGGCACAGCAGCGGCATCGCGGTTTTGCAGCCTCCTGTCCATGACGGGCTTCGCCCGCTGCTGCAGACGCTGGAGAATGCCGCGGCACAGGGACAAACCCTGAAGATGACGTATTCGAAGGGCCGGGAAGGCGCCGGAACCGTCCGAGACTTCGATCCCTACGGCATTATCCATTGGAAAGGCCAATGGTATGCTGCGGGCTACTGCCGTCTGCGCCAAGAGATTCGCAATTTTCGCGTGGACCGGATCCTCGGTCTGGAGACGACAGACCTGGTCTTTGAGCGGCCCGTTGATTTTTCTGCCAAGGATGTCTTGCTTGGCAGTCTTCTCCCGGATCCACGCAGCACGGAACCCCTGGTCGATGTTGTCATCCAAGCCCACGAGCATGTTCTGAATGAATTGAGCCAGCATTGGTTGTTTGGGCATACCCTCGTATCGCGTCATGATGGCGAGGCTCGTTTCGGGCTGGACACGTCTTCGCTGACGTCCTATGTGCCCTACTTCCTTCTCCCCTACGGCAAAGCTTTAACCATTCTGGAGCCAGCTTCGCTCGTCCTGAAACTGTCCGAGATCACGACAAGCCTAGCACTCCATTACGAACACATGTTAATCGGCATGACCAAAAAGGAAGGATGATACCCATGGAGAAATTTGCAATGTACGGGAAATTGATCGCCCATCCCGGCAAACGGGATGAACTTGCGGAGATCCTGCTTGAAGCAGCCGCGATGCTTCGCGATAACGAAGACTGTGAGCTTTATATCGTCAACGTCTCGGACAGCGATCCGAATGCCGTATGGGTCACGGAATTGTGGAGCAGCCAAGACGCGCATGCCGCTTCCTTGCAGGGAGCGGATACGTCCGAGCTGCTGCAGCGCGGGCGGGCGCTGATTGCCGGCGCAGAGCCGCTCAGGCTTAAGCCGCTTGGAGGCAAAGGGTTTTAGGCAATTCAATTCCGGTTAGGAATAAAAGAGGCCGTTCCCGAATCGAAATTCAGGAGCAGCCTCTTTTTTGCTATATATTGTTACGATATTCCGAGGGGCTGTAGCCTACCTCTTTCCGAAAGGTTTTCGAGAAATAGTTCGCCGATTCAAAGCCGGTGGCATCCGCAATTTCCTTGATGCTTAGAGACGTCGTCCTCAGCATGAGTTTGGCCTGCTCCATCCGTTTGAGGCTTAAATATTTTTGCGGCGTGATTCCGAAATGCCGTTTGAAATACTTAATAAAATAATTCGGGTGCAAATGCAGCGTTCCCGCCATCTGCTCCAGCGTAATTTCCTCATGCAGATGATTTTTGATGTACTGCTGCACTTTGTGGAGCCTGCCCATATCCTCCATTTTGTCCGCATGAATCTGCGGCTGCTGGTGTTCGAACACGCGGGAGAGAATGTCCAGCATCACGGACTTTTCCCTCAATCGCGCGGCGAGGGTATCGGAACGATGCGCATCGACGAGCTGCTGGAATAATGCCGGCATCTCCGCGTTTCCCGACAAATCGTAGCAATGGGGCACGTTCAGCCAGGAAAACACATCGGAATCGCCCACGGTCGCCGAGAAGTGAGACCAGTATTTAAGATAGGGACGGCCGCTGATGACAGAGTAGGATTGCCGCGTCCGTGCCGGCATCAGAACCAATTGACCCGGTACGGGATACAGCTCCTCATCGCCGATCTTCACCCACCCTTCCCCATCCAGGATAAAATAGAGCTTGTTGTACGACACGGTGTAGTCGAATTCCTTCCATTCCGGCCAGCACTGCGTTCTTTCGGCCTCCCAGATCTGAACCTGCATGTTCAGGAGCATCTGCTGAATGGCTTCATGTTCATTTCGTTCATTCTTCATCTTCAATTATCCTCTAAAGTTATTATAATACCCGTCGGAGTTAAGTAATTATCTATTCATACTAACACATTCTTGTTAAAATCAAACTCGACAATTCCAAGAATCGGAGGTTTGAATCCATGACAACGACTACCACTCCAACCAATCAAGTCATCCATGATCGAAACCAGCGCGTGCAATGGTTCCAGAACGACCGTTTCGGCATGTTCATTCACTGGGGGCTTTACTCCATCCCGGCCCGAGGCGAATGGCTCCGAAGCACGGAACAGATGAGCATCGAGGACTATCAGGCCTATTTCGATGAATTTGATCCCGTTGACTATAATCCTCGGGAGTGGGCCAAAGCGGCCAAGAAAGCAGGCATGAAATATGCGGTGCTGACGGCCAAGCATCATGACGGATTCTGTTTGTTCGACAGCAAGCTGACGGAATATAAGTCAACGAATACCAAAGCCGGCCGGGATCTCGTGCAGGAATTTCTGGAAGCTTTCCGTGAAGAAGGCCTTAAAGTCGGCCTCTATTTCTCGCTGATCGACTGGTATCATGAGGACTACCCGGCTTATGGAGACCGGATTCACCCGATGCGGGCGAACGAAGCCTTCAAGCGCGATCCGAAAAACTTCGACCGATACCTGGATTACATGCATGGGCAGGTGCGTGAGCTGCTCACAGGCTATGGCAAACTCGATATCATGTGGTTTGACTTCTCTTATGATAACATGCGCGGCGAGGTGTGGCGCGCCACCGAGCTGATGAAAATGATCCGCGAGCTTCAGCCGCACATTCTTATCGACAATCGGCTGGAGGGAAGCGGCGAGAGCGGCGGCAGCATCTATACCACCGATCCGTCCGTATACAGCGGCGACTTCGCGTCGCCGGAACAGATCATTCCGCCGCACGGGGTTGTGGACCAGACAGGTGCCCCGATTCCATGGGAAGCCTGTATCACGCTGAACAACAACTGGGGTTATGCCGCAGCTGACCGCAATTACAAATCGGCAACCACCATCATCCGCAAGCTGGTGGAATGCGTCAGCAAGAACGGCAACATGCTGTTGAACGTCGGTCCTGACGCGAAAGGTTCCATTCCGAAGGAGAGCCTCGACGTGCTGGAGGAGATCGGCGACTGGATGAGCAAGAACGGAGACAGCATCTATGGCTGCGCGGCTGCCGATTATCCGAAACCGGAGTGGGGTCGTTATACCCAAAAAGGCAATACACTGTATGCCCACGTCTTTGAGGAGTCCATCGGACCGATCAATCTCATCGGCATGGCCGACAAGGTGAAGAAGGCCCGGCTGCTCGCGGACGGATACGAATTGTTCCTCAGCCGCCCATGGAGCGCCGCCGAATTCGTCGAGGACGCATTCGTGAACTTCGCGCGTCCCGAACACTTTACCTATCCGCTCCCCGACAAACGCAATACCGTCATTGAACTGGAGCTTTATGACGAATCGGATCGTTCGTAACGATAAGATCGCTTATACATGAACTAATCCCTATAAGAGCCTGACTCGATGTTTCGTTACATCGCGTCAGGCTTTTTTATGTCCGGACGCCTCGTCCTCCCAAGATCATCATGCCGTTTTCAAAACGCAAAAAAATCGTATTGCACAATAACTGTTTATGCAATATACTAATTATCAATTAAACTGTTTATATAATACACAATTATTTAAAGGAGATGTTCGGTTCATGATTACCTATGCTGTTGAAATTCGTCAGCTTCGCAAAAGCTTTGGGCACCAGACCGTTCTGGACGGGATCGACCTGAGCGTGCCGCAAGGAAACGTATTTGCTCTTCTCGGTCCTAATGGGGCCGGCAAAACAACCTTGATTCACATCCTGTCCACGTTGGTGACGCCCGATGCCGGGAGCGTGAGGATCAACGGGTTCGATCTCCGCGATCACAAGCAGGAGGTTCAGCAGTCCATCAGTCTGACCGGCCAGTTCGCGGCCGTTGACGAAGTGCTGACCGCCGAAGAAAACCTCAGGATGATATGCAGGCTGTCGGGTCTATCCGCGGCGGAAGCCGGGCGGAGAACCGCCGAGCTGTTGGAGCACTTCGATCTGGCGGCCGCGGCGGCCAAGCGCGTGAAGACGTATTCCGGCGGGATGAAGAGACGGCTTGATCTGGCGATCAGCCTTGTCGTACCGCGGCCCGTGTTGTTCCTCGATGAACCGACCACAGGACTTGATACGCGCAGCCGCCGTGCGCTGTGGGATATCATCCTTCAATTGAAAAGTCAAGGCATCACCATCCTGCTGACCACGCAGTATTTGGAGGAAGCCGACCAGCTCGCGGACCGGATTGCGGTTCTGGATGGGGGACGAATCGTGGCTGAAGGTAGTCCGGCCGAGCTGAAGACCCGGGTCGGTGGTGAAATGCTGGAGCTTCGCGACGCACGTGACGAAGTGATCCACAGGATTCCGACAAGCGGCAGCATCGGCGACGTCGCACATACGCTTCAGGAGTTCATACGCTTGCTCCCGAATGAGACGCGCGTAAGTCTTCACAGACCCAATATGGATGATGTATTCCTGTCGCTTACCGACAAGAAAATGGAGGGAATTGTATGATAAGAGCAACGGCAACGGCTACGAAAACAAAAACAACGTCCTTAGCAGTTACCCAGTCTGTCTTTATCGGCCGCAGCCTGCGTCACAGCATCCGCAACGCGGAGGCGATGATAACGGCAATGGTGCTGCCGATCATGCTGATGCTGCTGTTCACCTATGTATTTGGCGGTGCCCTCGATCCCAGCGGACAGTATGTTAACTACGTGGTTCCGGGGATCATCCTGCTATGCGCCGGCTTCGGATCGTCCAGCACGGCCGTCGACGTCTCCCAGGATATGACCAATGGCATCATTGACCGCTTCCGCACGATGCCCATTCAAAGCTTGAGTGTCATCACGGGGCATGTGGTCGCCAGCCTTGCCCGGAACATGCTTGCGACAGGCGTTGTTATCGCAGTGGCTCTGCTCGTTGGATTCAGGCCATCAGCAGGGCTTATGGATTGGATACTCGCCATCGGCTTGATCGCGCTCTTCATCTTTGCCTTCACCTGGCTCTACGCCGCTATCGGTCTCGTTGCAGGCAGTCCGGCAGCGGCCAGCAGTTATGGATTCATCCTGCTCTTTCTCCCTTACCTCTCCAGTGCTTTCGTTCCCACCGAGACGATGCCGGCTTGGCTGCAAGGGATCGCAAGCAACCAGCCGATTACGCCGGTCATCGAATCCATTCGCGGATTACTGACGGGAGGCTCCATCCAGGATCAGATCGGCTGGGCGATCGGATGGTGCCTGTTCATCCTGATCGGCTCGATGGTATGGAGCATGTGGACGTTTAAGAGGAAAGCCGGACGACGCTAAATACGGGTGGCTGCTTTACTAAGGGCGCGCGAAGGATACTCCATCCGCTTCCAAAAGGCTGCCGTGTCCTTCCTATCTCATAGTCGGTCATTCCACCAGTACCCCCGTAACTAACGTTAATGAAAGTCCGGCCGGAACGATACCAACCAACCGGGCGCTGAACAAGTCGGGCTTGGGCCGACTCAATCAGCAAAAAAAAACGATCCTCATGAGAGGATCGTTTTTTTTGCTCGGCTGTTGCTGCACTTTTTGGATCGACCAAGCCCCGTAACTTGGCCGACATCATGGCTTGTCCGAGGGTTCCTGTTGTTTCTTGGCTTGAAAATATTGCTCGATGCCATCCAAAATGCGTTCTAACCCGAAATCAATGTCATTGCCTATCGGATTCACTTCCTCGCTGTCTTCCGTATAGACCCCCGACATCACAACCGGGTACAGGAACGGAAACCGATCCGGCTTCATAAGCTGTTTCAGCGCTTCCGTATAATCGAGTCCACTGAACTGTTCCGGGGTGGAGCCTGCCTGTATGGCGCGGTCCATATCCCGCTGCATCATGCCGCTCGTTCTGGCATAATTGCTTAACAAGAGAATCAAGGACATCCGCTCATAATCATTCAGCGGAAGATCCTTCATGAACCGCAGACCCCAATCGATAAATCGCAGATTGTTCGGCGTAATGGGAATACCCGTAATCGGAATGTCTCCGAACCAGGGGTGATCCCGGAATACCTGCATCGTCGATTTGACGTAGACCCGCATATTCTCGCGCCAGTCAGCAGAATCTTCCGCCGGAATGGGAATATCGCACGCGGCGTTCTGCATCAGCACCAAAAGGTCGTCCTTGCTGGATATGTACCGGTACAGCGACATGGCGGTAAAACCCAAAGTGGACGCAATTCGATTCATGGAGACAGCTGAAAGCCCTTCTTTATCGGCAATGTCGATGGCCGTATCTACAATCTGGGAAAGGCTCATCTCCCGTTTCGGTCCCCGCTGCGGCGGCTTAACCAATCCCCAGCTGAGAGCCGCCCCTCTGGGCAGCTTGGATCCAATATCCGGATCTATCGTCTCATCGTTAGACATGATCATGTTTCCTTTCTGCATCCTTGCATCTGATATTAAATAATTGTTTATATTATAAACAGTATAACACATCTCATCATCCATAGGTAAAGAGGGCGAATCAGGGTCTTAGCAGAGAGCTGCCGGCGTGCCGCCGCCCCCCTCGGAAGCAAAGCTGATCTGAACGCTCATCTTCTCCTGCGAGCCATAAGTGGTGATCCAGCCGTGATCCATGATCCTATCCAGTCCCAACACATCTTGATAAAAAGCATAACAAATCCTTCCAACAAAAAAAGCTGTTGAGATTGAACTCAACAGCTGATTCGTTAGCTCCCTGATGCAGTTGACCTAATGATGATTTCATTCACATCGACTTCCGGCGGCTGCTCGATGGCATACACAATCGCTTGCGCAATCGATATCGCCGGGATCGATATTCTTCGATACTCCTTCATGACTTGTCTGGCCGTATCATCGGAAATGCTGTCGGCCAGCTCCGACTCCGTCACGCCCGGCGATATTTGCGTAACCCGGATACCTTTGCTCCCGACCTCCTGTCGCAGCCCCTCCGAGATTGCGCGAACCGCATGCTTGGTGGCACAATAAACGGCCGCGGTAGGCGATACCTCATACGCACCGATGGAAGCGATATTGATAAATTGACCTAAGCCCTGCTTCTGCATCAACGGCAGCCCTGCCGCAATGCCATGCAGGACGCCGCGGACGTTCACGTCGATCATCCGGTTCCATTCGTCCACCTTCAAGGCTTCCAAGGGCGATAGAGGCATGACGCCTGCATTGTTGAGGATGACATCCACCCGCCCGAATCGGCTCACCGCCAAGTCGATGAAGGATTCCATCTGATCGAGATGAACGACATTCAGCGATTGGTAAACGGCTGAGCCGCCTTCCCCGTTCAATGCGGCAGCCAGCGTCTCCAGCCTGTCCGTTCTTCTCGCCCCGAGCACCACATGTGCGCCATGCTGAGCAAGCAGCCGGGCCGCCGCTTCGCCGATCCCGCTGCTCGCGCCTGTAATGGCCACGACTTTTCCTTTTACGCTAGACATGCAACAACGCTCCTCCCGTTCCTGTTCTGTATTTCGAAATCCATTCCGCATTTTTGCCATGACATAACTTAGATTTCCCGATACAATACCATTCCGGCATGATAGAGAACGCCGTCCCGAAAATCGCCGTCGGCCGTGAACCCGGTATCATCCACATATTCGATGTGATCGCCTTCCATGAAATAGCGGCCTTGATAGGCGCTTTGCCGCGGTCCTCTTGCTTCATCATAACGCCCGTTCGGGAGGAGCTCGTGGCGGATATATCCGTCCTTCGTAACCCACATGCCTGCATAGGGATGCTTCGCCCCATTCGCATCAAGAGCTGGATTCATTCCATTCCCTCCTCTTCGCTCTTATCTAATCCTCTTGAGTTTCATTTATAGCTGTCTGCCTTTAACCATTGAGGATAGTTCTATTATGCGTTCACACCGCATTCATCCGGTAGCCGAATCCACCATGATTCTTGCCTATTCCTGCATGATTGATTAAGATTGAACCATATACCATCGGAGGAGGATACCGACCCTGAATGTTCAACCATGAAGGAAGCCATCCGCACAACGAACTTGCAGGATACATTGAAAAATACACGGGCATGGACGGTACATATAGTACGTCGATACCCGCTCTGCATTTTATACGGGCATCCAGCGAGACGGAATTGGTCCACACGATTCATGAACCCGCGCTATGCATCGTGGTCCAAGGCCGAAAATTAATCATGCTGGCACAAGAATGCTATGTTTACGACCCGTCCAGCTATCTTGTCGTCTCGCTGCAGCTGCCCATATCCGGCCAAGTAATCCAGGCGGCACCCGAGCGGCCTTATCTGTGCCTTCGGCTGGACTTTGACAAGCATCAGATTTTCGAGCTAATCAAACCCGGCCAAGAGACCCCTCCCAAGAAATCCGACTCCCAAAAAGCCCTGTTTGTCAGCCCGATGAATCAAGCGCTGCTGGATGCCGTCGTCCGTCTGGTGCGCCTTCTGGATACGCCGGAGGATATTCCCGTCCTGGCCCCCCTGTTCACGAAGGAAATTCTTTATCGAATCCTTCAAGCCGACCAAGGGCAATCCCTGAAGCAGTTTGCCGTCAGCGGCAGTCATGCGCAGCGCATCGCGGCGGCTGCCCAGTTGATCGAGCGTGATTATAATCAGCCCTTGCACATCGCCAAGCTGTCCGCAGCCGTCAATATGAGCCCTTCTTCGCTTCATCATCACTTCAAGGAAATCACCGCCATGAGCCCGCTTCAATATCAAAAGCAAATCCGATTGCAAGAGGCCAGGCGGCTCCTTCTCTCGGAAACCTTCGCGGCCGCCGACGCCGGATTTCAGGTCGGTTATGAGAGCCCCACCCAGTTCAACAGGGAATATGCCCGCATGTTCGGATTGCCTCCGATCCGGGATATCAAACGTCTTCGCGACTCATTGGACTTCGGCACGCACGAAACGTAAACCCGATCGGATACGAACAGCAAAACGGAAGGGATTCGTCAGTCAAACATAAAAAAACGGCATTTCTGCCGTTTTTTTATGTCGGGCACCAAGCGGCCCTGCCTTTTATTCGCATGCTATCCTTTCGTTCCGCCCTGCAGCCCGAAGCCCTTGGACATGAACTGCTGGGATAGAATATACATGATGATCGCCGGGATGGCGTACAGCACCGAGAAGGCCGCGAGGCTGCCGTAGTCGACCATGCCGTACTGCCCGAAGAACTGGTACAGCTTCAGGGATGCCGGGAACTTCTCGGGCGATTGCAGCAAGATATACGGAACGAAGAAATTGCCCCAGCTGCCCGAGAACGTAAAGATTGACACCGTGCATATCCCCGGAACCATCAGCGGCGCCACCACCTTGCGGATCCCCGTAAACACCGAGGCCCCGTCCACCCATGCGGCTTCCTCCAGATCGCTCGGCACGGAATCCATGAAATTCTTCATCATCCATATCCCGTACGGCATGGACGACGCTACATAGAACAAGATGACGCCAAAAATGTTGTCATACAGCTTTAACCCCAGGAACAGCTGGTAGACAGGGACCATAACGGCCGTAATCGGCAGCGAGGTCATGAACAGAATGGTGAGCATGAAGGGCTTCTTATATTTCATCTGATAACGGGATAACGGGTAAGCCGCTAGCAGCGCCAGCAGGACAACCAATACGGCTTGGCCAAGCGACATCACCAGGCCGATCAGATAAGCGCGCTGGTTCTCGCTGCTGGTAATCACCTCTACGTAATTGGCGCCGGTAATCTTGCTGGGCACTTTCAGGGATTGCATTGCATTCGGATCGACGGAAGCCACAAGCACCCAGAGCAGCGGCAGCACGAAGCAAATGCCGATCCCCGCAAGAATCGCATACGGCAGAATTCGATAGACTAATTTACGTTGTTTGGCATTCATATGATTTCACCCCTGGTTACTCTTTCATCGACCTGATATACAGGAGGCTTAACACAATCCCGATCAACAGCAGCAGCAGCGAAATAGCGGTTCCATAGCCTAATTGATAGTTCACAAACGCCTGATTGTACATAAAGATCGGCAGGGTCGTCGTGGAGTTGCCCGGACCGCCTCCGGTCATCGCATAGATGAGCCCGAACACCCCGAGCGTCTGCAAAGTAACCAGCATCATGTTCGTGGTAATGGTGCTTTTGATGTAAGGGATGATGATGCGCGTGAAGATTTTCCACTTGGAGGCTCCATCCACTACCGCCGCTTCCTCGATTTCGTTCGGCACGTCATCCAGCGCGGCTTGAAATACCAGCATCGAGAAGGCCGTGCCGTGCCAAATATTCGCAAGAATGATCGTCAGCATCGGTACGGTAAACAGCCAGGTCACTTCCGAAAATCCGAAAAATGTGATAATCGCATTCAGCGTGCCTTCATCCCCGAAGAAGCTGTACAGACAAAGGGCGCACACGATCTCGGGCGTTACCCAGCCCGCAAGCACAATCGTTCCAATCACGCGCCGAAAGGTCTTGTTCCTCTGCTTCATCAGCAGCGCAATCAGAAATCCCAGCACCTGCTGCCCGATCACCGCCGAACCGATAAGAAAAACCAGCGTGTTCCAAATACTGATCCGAACCGTGGGATCCTGGAACATCCGAGTATAGTTGTCGAGGCCGATAAATTTGAGCTCCCTCGCCGCTTCCCCGGTCAAGGCCAGATTGGTGAAGGAATAGAAGAACGTTAACAGGATGGGATATATAAAAAACACGAGCATAATCGCGATTGAAGGCAGCAAAAAAAAGAGCCAGGTATACGTTTTTCTTCGTTTCGGGTAAACGTCCACGGACAGACTGCTCATGTGTGGTTCTCCTTCCATACGGATGATCTGAAAAACCGCTTGCCCAAGTCTCCGCGATGACGGGAGCGCTTGAGCAAGCCGGTTTTGCTTATAGCAGGTTATTTCTCCACGATATGATCCGCACCAACGATGCGGGTAACATCCTGCGCGTATTTATTCATGGCATCCGCAGGCGATGTTCCGGTTGCTACGGATTCCACCATCGTCTGGATCTGCGTCGACACTTCCGGATACTTCTCCTGAGCCGGTCTAAACTCTGCGTTCTGCAGGTATTCGGTCGCGATTTCGTTAAACGGCATTTTCGTATATTCCGGATCCTTGGCAACATCGGCACGCACCGTAATATTGCCGGAGGACATGACGAGCTTCTGGGTATTTTCCTTGCCCAGCGCATACTTGATAAATTCCCATGCCTCGTCTTTGTTCTTGGAATTGCTTGGAATCGACAGCGCCCAGCCTCCGGCCAGCGTAATCGAGCCGGGCTCCTGTCCTTGGCTGGTCGGCATCGGCGCAAAGCCGAGCACGTCTTTGTATTCTGGCCATGGCGCCGCGCCTGTTTCCATGTAGTTGCCTGTGATCCAGGAGCCGTCCAGCGAAATCGCCAGCTTGCCCTGCGGCAGGTATTCGCGGGAAGCCGTGTTGCCTGCCTGGCCGTTCAATACTTTGGAGAGCGGCGGTCCCAGCTTCTCTTTGTTGACCGTTTCCACAAAAGTCAGCGCGTCCAGAATGCCCTGGCTTTTCGTAATCCATTTGCCGCTGGCATCGTCATACAGCCTTTCGCCCGTTCCGTAGAGCAGCATCTCGTAGGTTTGCATGGAGGTAGCTTCGCCTGTAGCCTTGCCCATGTTCATCCAGATCGGTACAACGTCGGGCGCCTTCTCCTTGATCGTTCGCGCAGCGTTTAAGACCTCCTCCCAATTCTTAGGCTGCCAATCCTCCGGAAGACCCGCTTGTTTGAAAATATCCTTGTTATACCAAAGGCCCCTGGAATCCGTGTTATACGGCACGCCGTATACCTTGCCATCGCTGGCAGTGACGCCCTTCTTCATCGCTTCGATGAAGGAGCCGTTGCCCCAGTCTTCCCATCCCGCCAATTTATCGTCGAGCGGCTCCAGATAGCCGGCGCTGGCATCCGAGTTCAAGATGAAGGTATCTTCCGTCACGATATCGGGCGCCGTATCTTTGGATTTCAGCGCCAGGGCCACCTTGGCAAAATAATCGCCTTCCGATGCCTGAATCGGTGTCGGCTTAATCTCTACGCTTTTGTCAGGGTAACTGGCCGACACTTCCTTAAGCCATTTATAGAACGCTCCGTTCTCGCCGATCCCGTCATCCCGAAACGTAACGGTAATGATTTTCTTGGCCGTCTCTCCGTCCTTTCCCGGCTCCGGATCGCCGGTATCGGCCGGCGTTCCCTTGCCACCGGTACAACCGAACAACAAAGAAACGCTTAATAAAGCCGTCGTTACTAGCCAAATCCCCCTCTTGCCTGACTTCATACGGATCCCTCCTTTTGGCTGAACACATTGAATATATGATCCAAATTTTGGATACGCTTACGAAAGCGTATATTCAACTCTATTTAGTAAATAGCGTAGATATGCTCATTACCATATATAGTAAAAACAAGTATACAGATCCCTCTATATCTTCATTCCTTCAATTTTAGGTCTTTACTTTTGCCGAAAACGCTAATATATTTGTATGTACAAACAATTATTAAGTGGATATACATGGAATCAAATGTCAGAATCACAGCTAAAACTGGAGGTAACCTGCCCATGAGTGATCGCTTGATTTTTTTGCTGGCTCTATTTTCAGTGACTGGCTCAGGCCTCATAGCCGGCCTGTTCTTCGCCTTCTCATCCTTCATGATGACCGCTTTATCGCGGATTCCGAACGAACAGGGAATTAACGCCATGCAGTCCATCAATGCAACGATACTCAACCCCACGTTCGGTGCACTGTTTACAGGTACCGCCCTAACCAGTATCGTTCTTGCGGTCCTATCCGTCCTCCGCTGGGGAGAACCGGGATCCGTCTACTTGCTGACGGCCGGTCTGCTGTATCTGACGGGATTCATCGTAACGATGGCCTTCAATGTCCCGCTCAATGACGCGCTGGCTGCCGTTGATCCTGCGAGCAGCGCAGGAAGCGAGGTCTGGAATGCCTACCTAAGTAAATGGACGGCCTGGAACCATGTCCGGACGGTCACCTCCATAGGGGCCATGATCCTGTTTGTTTTTGCCTTACGGCATATCCCTTAAGACTGGATAAACCTGAAAACTAGATTTAAGAGCCGCCGTTCAAACTTTCTAACACATAACCCATACCAACTCTACCGATCCTTCATTAGATATACTATCAATCTAGTAAAGGCGGTGGAGATTATGGAGATTTCCACGACAGGTCAGTGGAATCACACATGCCAACTTGACACTTCAGCCAAGCCGCGTCGTAACATCGGATGGATATCAAGCAATTGGAGCGGATACTCTATCACTGGAAAAAAAGGGGCTTTCAAACGGGTCTCCGCCAAATGGAACGTGCCGTTTGTTCGGCCAAGCCGCGGGGCGTCCTACTCCTCGGCCTGGATCGGCATTGACGGATTCAGCAACAGCAATTTGATACAGACCGGAACGGGTCATGATTGGATAGACGGCAAGGCTTATTATTATGCTTGGTGGGAGATTCTCCCCGCCTCGGTTACGATCATTCCGCTGCCCATTCAGCCGGGTGACCGCATGCATGCCAGCATCATCAAGTGCAGCGGGTCGAACTGGCTGATCTGCCTTCGCAACGTATCCCGGAACTGGACCTTTCGAACATTGCAGCGGTACGGCGGTCCCCAGACCTCGGCGGAATGGATCGTCGAAGCGCCGCAAATCAATGGGGCGCTTGCCACGATGGCACGATTGTCCCCCGTTGTCTTCTCCTGCTGCCGCGTCAATGGGAAACGCCCCAAACTCACGGCGGATGATGGGGGCATTATGCTTCAGAATTCAACCGTTACCTCCATTCCCTCCAATCCGAACCGGGCGGGAGACGGTTTCGTTGTCAAAGGCGTTCATCAATAAGGGGCCTGGCGCCTTAATGCCCATCAACCAACAACAGCCGCTGCAGGCCGGAAAAGTCCGGCATGCAGCGGCTGCCCCTTTATCATATTCCGTAAACCGGGTTTCCCTTAAACAGCACAGCATGGCGGCGGGACCGCCTGGCAACGGCTTCTGCGGAGCAGCTGGCTTCCACAATCACCGCATCCGCCGCATCCCCGACGTTTGGCCACGCATAGCGGCCGTCCTGGTCTAGCGGCGTCACGCCTCCCGTAATAAACCCGAGGGCCTGTCCGAGCGAACGCTCATCGCTCATATGGAAGCGTTCGGCCAGCGTGCCCGCCTTGTCCAGATTATCCCCTTTGCCGAACGGGGACCAATGGTCCATAATGCTGTCTTGCCCAAGCGAGATGTTCACGCCGCGGCGGTGCAGCTGCGGGATCGGGATGGTTCGGCCAAGCGGTACGGAGGAGGTGACGGAAATACCCAAGTCCGCTAACCGAATCGCCACTTCATCCACCTCGCTTGGTGAGACGTCCGCGAAAGCGAGGGCATGGCTGAGCGTGACTCTTCCGTTCCAACCCGCCTCTTCCGTAAGATCAGCTACCCGTTTAAAGGCATTCAGTCCGATCTGGGACGACTCATGCAGGTGCAGATCAATGCCGGCGTTGGCTTCCACCGCCAGCTCCATCACGGTGTTCAGCGATTTCTCCATATCCTCGTCCACCGTCGTGGGATCCAGCCCGCCTACCAGCGCGGCTCCGTTCCGGAGCGCTTCCCTGACCAGGGATACGGACTGGCTGCGAAGCAAGCCGTGCTGAGGAAAAGCAACGATCTCCACAAAAGCTTTTTCCTTATATCCTTCAACCGCCTGCAAGGTGGCTTCCGAATTTTTCAGACCGACGACGGGATCCACATTGCAGTGGGAGCGGACATGGGTAGAACCGTAAACCAGCAGCAGATCCAGCAGTCCCTCCGCTCGCTCCTTGGCGGTGGGAAGAAGCTCGGGAAGCAGCCTCTCTTCCTCCTCGATCCGGCTGAAGATTCCGTGAGCCGGACGAAGCGGTGCCTTCCATGGTCCTCCATAATAGGTTTTGTCCAGGTGGATATGCATATCTCTAAAAGAGGGCAGCATCAGATTCCCCTTCATATCCCATGACGGCAGCAGCGAATCCGGCAAAGCCTCCGCGGGACGAATCTCAGAAAAAGCCCCATTCTCTATCTTCACATGAAAAAGTCCCGTTTCGGTTCCGGTCACCACGTCATCCTCGTAGCGGTAACCCGTTTCCAGTCGGACATGCAGCAGCCAGTATGCCTTGCTGTGTTTGTTCATATAACCTTCATCCCCTTCTCGCTAATATCTGCCCTCTTTTCGATATCCCTTAGTTCGCAGCCTCCATTAAGATGCGTTCGATTTCTTGATATCCCCGCTCCTGGGCGTGCTGCAGGGGAGTTACGCCGTTCCCGTCCGGAAGCTCAGGGTCTGCCCCATGATCCAGCAGCAGCTTCACGATACGCTGATAGTTCTCGCTGCCGTCACCGAGAATGACAGCCTCCAGCAGCGCGGTCAGTTCAAATTATTAATATGGTTCACATCGACGCTGGTCCGGGTCAGCAGCTCCTGCACAATCTCCACATGACCGCGGTCGGAGGCCGGAATGAGAGCCGTACCGCCAAAACGGTTCGTGAGCGTCACATCCGCATCGGCATTAATGGCCAACCTCAGGATGTCCAGCATTCCTTCAGCACCGGCATACAAAAACACATTATTCAGTTGATGATCCCGAATATTGATATCGGCGCCAGCCTGAATCAAGGCGTCTACCGTATCGACATGATTGCGGTAGGTTGCCGCCATCACCGCCGTTCTTCCCTGTTCATCCGTCGCATCGATGTTAGCGCCGGATTGAAGAAGCTGTCGTACTTGCTCCGTATTCCCTTGCTCGGCGGATTCAATGAGTTGACGATCCATATTCTTCTTCACCTCGTGTTTCTCCGAATTTGGTTGACAGGCCGACAGGAAAAGGATCAATAGCATAGCTGTTATACGCAGCACCCGATACTCCCCCTCTTTCTATCGTATATATGGGTATGCTACCATGAGACAGAACCATATGAAAAATACTTAAAAAATTGAATTTATGAAGGTTTTTCATATACAAGGAGGTTTGCATAAGCATATGGATATCAGGCAGCTCCGCTATTTTATTGCCATCGTGGAGGAAGGCACCATCTCGCTCGCCGCCAACCGGCTTCATATATCCCAGCCGCCGCTCAGTCAGCAGCTGAAAGCCATGGAGGAAGAACTCGGATCGGTCTTGGTATATCGAAGAGGGAAGCGGCTGGAAATCACCGAATCGGGGAAAGCGCTGTACAAATACGCGCTCCAAATGACCCAGCTCATGGAAGAGGCTAAAGCCGAAGTGAAAGAGGTCGGGAACGGCGATAAAGGAACGCTGAGCCTTGGTATCAATACCCTGTCTTCGGTAGAGCTGCCGTCATGGCTCCATGAGTTCAGGGCAAGATATCCCCAAGTCTCGTATAAAATTCAGCAAAACGAGTCGTATCAGCTCTGTGAGCTCGTGCGAAACCGGTCGCTCGAAGTAGCGATCGTTCGCCTGCCGCTTGAATTGGACGATTTCTCGATCCTTCATCTGCAGACGGAGCCTTTTTACATGCTCACCTCGGAGCCATCCATCGAACAGGAGACGACCCTCCCCCATATCGCGCAGCATCCGCTTATTCTGCCAAGCACGGAAGGGCTGGGCGTGTATTATACGATCCAGATGGCTTTCTCGGAGCAGAAGCTGCAGCCCAACATCGTAGCCGAATGCTCCGACATTTCGTTGCTGCTGCGCTTGGTCTCTTCGGGGTTCGGCGTGGCGATCGTTCCCGAGACCCTGATCAAACAGCGGCTGCCCGCAGCGGTGCATGCCTTCAAAATCAAGGACACCCCGGCTGCGGCCTCCTCGGCCTTAATCTGGCTGAAGGATCACCATGTCTCCAGAACGGCGCTGAACTTCATTGACCTGTTGGCTAGCACCTTATAGATTTGCGAACCTCATCGGATGTCCAGCAGCAAAAAGAGGACAGAGCTAATGAAGCTCCGTCCTCCAACAGGGTGCCGTTTATTTCGTGCGATACAACGAGCCTGCGACCCCCTCCCGCTCCTGCTTCTGTCCTTGGGAGTGAAGATACAGCTCTTCGTAATACCCATGGGAATCCAACAGTTCCTCATGGGTTCCTTGCTCCACGATTCGGCCTCTGCTCATGACCAAGATGCGGTCCGCCCCCATGATGGTGGATAAGCGGTGGGCAATGACAAGGGTCGTCCGCCCCTCGGCAACGAGCTGCAGCGCATTCTGGATGAGCTGCTCCGTGTGCGAATCCAGGTTGGCGGTCGCTTCGTCCAGAATGAGAATTTTGGGCTGGAACACGATGATTCGCGCGAAGGAGATCAGCTGCCGCTCGCCGGCGGACAAGCCGCTGCCCCGCTCCGACAGCCGGGTGTCATATCCCTCCTTCATCCTCCTGATGATTGAATCCGCGCCGATAAAGCGGCAAGCCTCGATCACCCGTTCCCTGGATATGTCCTCATCGAACAGCCGTACATTGTCCAGCACCGTTCCGGAGTAGAGATAGGGCTCCTGCTGCACAAGGCCCACGATCCGATGCAGATCGGACTGCGCCAGCTCCCGGATGTCGATTCCATCAATCCGAATGCTCCCTTCGTTCACGTCGTAAAAACGGCACAGCAGGCTAATGAGCGAGCTTTTTCCCGCGCCGGTGGTTCCGACGATCCCGATCATTTCCCCGGGTTGGATATGAAGATCCAAATCCCGAATGACCGGAGCCCCGCCTTCGTAACCGAACGTGACCCGGTCGAAGTCGACGCGGCCCTGAACCTTCGACTTCTCCAAGGCCTCCGGCATGCGTCGATCCGTAACCTCAGGCTGAATCGCGAGCAGGCTCCATATCCGGTTAATCGCCACCGTCGCCGATTGCAGCGTATTCCACTGCTGGGTGATCGTATTGATCGGCTGGAAGAACAAACGGATATACGTAATAAAAGCATACAGCACGCCGAACTCCAGCGTCGTCCCCAGAACGGCTTGCCCGCCGAGCCACGTCACGAACGCAATCGCCAGGTTGTTCAATATCTCGTAGGAGCGGTTAAACAGCACATTGGTCCGGATCTCCCGGATGTTGGCTTTGAAATAAGAGTCGTTCCGCTCCTCGAACTGCTTCTCCTGCTCCTTCTGCTGATGGAACACTTGGATCAGGTTCATGCCTGAGAGATTCTCCGCCACGAAAGCCACCAGCCGGGATAACCGCGTTCTCGCCATCTGGTAGGTGTGGCGCATATACCGCCGGAACGCAATCGCGATCCCTGCAATGATCGGCAGCAGGATGAGGCAGTATAAGGTCAGCGTGACGTCCAGCTGGAACATCATCACCAGGATGAAGATCAGCGTGAAGCCGTCACGAAACAGGCTGAGCAGCACCTGGTTAAAAAACTGGTTGATCGCTTCGGTATCGCTGGATACATGCGTAATCAAGCTGCCGCTCGGCACCTTGTCGAAATACGACATCGACAGCCTCGAGATATGGGCAAACAGCCGTTTGCGAATGCTCGCTACAATGCTCTGCCCCGCTTTTTGCAGCAAATTATTTTGCAGATAGGTAAACATCATGCTGAGCAGCGATAACGAAAAATAGATGCCGCAGATGATCATCAGGCTCTTGTAATCGTTCTTGCCGACCATCAGATTATCGTCGATCGCGATTTTCATCAGGTACGGCTGCAGCAGCTCTGCCGAGATGGCAATCAAGGTGCAGCCGATAAACCCGGCAAAGGTCAGCCGGTGTTCCTTCATATAACCCGACAAAGCCCGGAACGTGGAAATATACTTTGGCTTGGACTGAGGGGCGTTCAAATCCGCCTTCTGATCCAGCTGCCAATTGTTAATGGCCTGTGCCATGTTGCTTCATCCCCTCTTCCTGAATGTCATGCAGCGTCCGGTACAGTCCGTCCGTAGACAGCAGTTCTTCATGCGTACCCCGCTGGACGATCACTCCCTGATCCAGGACGTTGATCTCATCGGCATGCTTCAATGCACTAATCCGGTGGGCAATGATGATCGTGGTCTTCCCCTGGCGGATATCGCGAATCGTCTCCATGATTTCCGTCTCCGTCACCGCATCGACGGCACTTACGCTGTCGTCCAGAATGAGGATGGGCGCATCCTTGATGATTCCCCTCGCCAGGCTTGTCCGCTGCCGCTGTCCGCCGGAAAGGGTAATGCCGCGCTCCCCTAAGCGGGTCTCGAACTTGTCCGGAAACTCCGCTATGTTGTCATGCACCCGTGCCTTTCGCGCCGCTTCCTCGACGACGGCCGGTTCCGTGTCCCTTCTATAGAAAGCAATATTCTCGCGGATGGTCGAGCTGAACAGGAAGCCGTCCTGGGGAACGTAAGCGATTCCTTCGCGCAGGCTTTTTAATGTAAGCTTCCGAATGTCCTCGCCGCCGATCAGCACCTTCCCCGGAGGCGGGTCGTAGGTGCGCAGCAGCAGCTTCATCAGCGTGGTTTTTCCGCTTCCCGTACGGCCGATGATGCCCAGCGTCGCGCCGGGCGGAACGCTCAGCCGAATGCCGCGCAGCACCTGCCTGGAACCTCCTTCATGGCCGTCCAAAGCATCGTAGGAAAAAGATAAATCCCGCACCTCAATCCCTGGATACTCCAGATTCAGCTCCTTGGCGCCAGGCAGTTCCTTAATGTCGGCCTGCTTATCAAGCAGATCGTTCAAGCGGTCAAGCGAGGCCCTCGCTCTCTGGACGACATTAATGACATTCCCGATCTGCTGCAGCGGGTTCATCAGCATGCGAATGTAAAGCGTCAATGCGACAAAGTTACCGACCGAGATGCGTCCCATGATCGTTAAGTAACCGCCGAATGAGAGGGCGATAATAAGGGAGGATGCGCCTAGAAACGGAATGATCGATTGAAAGAGCGACGACACGCGCACCAGCCGCAGCTGCTTGTCCCGGATGCTGTCCACCGTCGTCCCGAAGCGCCGTTTCATCGTCTCTTCCACCGCAAACTTCTTCGTGACGCGGATCCCGCCAAACTGCTCCTCCGCCGATTCCGTCATCACGCCCAGCGCTTCCTGAACCTGAAGCGATCTTCTCCTGATGATCGGCCCGAGCCAGACAACGATGATCGGTATCAGCAGCAAAGGAACGATGCTTGCGGCCACCAGATACAGCGGAACATTCGTTATCAGCAGCATGACTATCGTGGAGACCAGCAGGATCGAGGCGTTTGCCGTCTGATTGATCCCCATCGAGATCGCTTCCCTTACCGTCGTCACGTCGTTCATGAAATAACTTAGCAGCTTGCCGACGCCGTTCTTGGAATAAAACCGCTCGCTGAGCCCCGTAAAATGGACAAACAGGCGGCGCCGGTTCATAAATTCGAAATAACGTCCCGTGTACATGACCAGAAACTGGCCGATCCCGCCGATGACGGCAAAGCCGACGCCGATACCCAGCAGCGTCCAGCTGTACTGCACAACGCCGCCGACCGACAATAAACCATCCTTCAATTCATCCGTGAAATTGCCCAGCACCCTCGGGAAATTCACGTGGATGATATTGGCTACCAAGTGACAGCAAATCGACAACACATAAAATGGCCACGTCTTCCTGAAAAAGTCTCCAAGTATTCGATGAGAGTCCAATGTCCCATATCACTTCCTGTCCTGTTATTGGATTATTCAGTCCGTTACGTTCCCCCTTCCATACGTTTGCTGTGATGCTCCCATATTAATAGGTTCTAGATATAAAGGAGTCCTCCTTCCTAAACCGCCTGATGTTTTATTTAAATTTAGACATAACGTCAATCAAGGTCATTCGAGTCCAATAATCTAAAGATAGAGCCGCGCCCATGGGGCGCGACTCCGGATAACGATATATTCTTATGCATGGCAAAATCCTGATCCGGTTTACGCCGAGCCGGCCAACCATACCGCGGGCTCGCCGGAATAGGTCAGCAGCAGCTTATGCATGGCCCGGGTACAGGCAATATAGAGCAAGCTTCGATCCATCTCGGTACGATAGTTTGCGGCGCCCGCAAAAGGAACGATAACCTGGTCGAATTCCAGCCCTTTGGCCATATGGGCGGAGGTAATCGTGATTCCCTCCGGAAAGCGGTCGCTGCTAAAATCGAGCAGGCTCACGTTGTCCGTTAACCCCTTGACCGACTCGTACACCTGCCGGGCTTGCGATGACGTTTTGCATATGATCCCCATCGTCTGCATCCCGGCATTCGGAAAGTTTCGGGTGAGCTCTTGAATGAACGCCAGCTCCTGCGCCGCATCATGACACCGGATCAGCAGCGGTTCTTCACCATGCCGCTCCACGGGAATCATGGTGCTGCGCGGATGGATCCGCTTTGCAAGCTTCATGATTTCCAGCGTGGAGCGGTAGCTTTTTACCAGTTCGATAGTATCGGCTTGAGGAAACACGCGCTGGATATCGGGCAGCGAGGTTGAAGTATACACGTTGACCGATTGGTTGCTGTCGCCGAGAATCGTCTTTTTGCAAGCAAACCATTTGGAGATGACGGCATACTGAATCGGAGTATAATCCTGCATTTCATCGACCAGCAGATGCTTTACCATATCGTAGGAGGTACTCCCTTCCAGATGCATCTTGAGGTAAATCAGCGGAAAAACGTCAGCGTATTCGATCGTTCTCCTCCCCTTCATGATGAACAGATCCGGTATGTTCCGATATGAGAAGAATGCCTTGTACAGGCTTAAAGCATTTTGATATTTGAACATTTTTCGGATCGCGGCTTTGACTTTATTGGCTTCCGCCGAAGTCAGCCTCTCACCGTCCTCCGTACGGGCCTGCCCCGACAGGACCGAGGCGGTCTTCTCCAATCGCTGCCTGACCGGCAAACTCATGCTGCCAAGGTATTTATCCATAACCTCCGAGGCCGGTATGAGCACCCCCTTCATCTGAATATCCGTTGGCTGGAAAAATTGCTGATCACCATATTCCAGATAAGCATCCAGCTCATGCACAAAATCCAAACCGGCCTTGTACCGGATCCGTTCGATGGCCTGCTCGTCATGGGCGTGTACGATTTCGTCCACCTGTTCGGAGAAGGTCTGGAACTGACATAATCCTCGGAGCTCTTTGGCAGCAAGCTCCTCCATCGTGACCTCCATGATTTTCTCTTCGCCAAGCTCCGGCAGCACGCTCGATATATAATCCGAGAACACTTTATGCGGGGATATGATTAGCACGTTGCTGGAAGTCAAGGTTTCCTTATGGCGATACAGGAGAAAGGCCACCCTGTGCAGGGCCACCGAGGTTTTGCCCGAGCCTGCCGCTCCCTGAATGATCAGCTCAAGCGCGGTTTCGTTTCGGATGATGGCATTTTGCTCCTGCTGGATGGTAGCCACGATATTCTTCATCTTCTCGTCCGAGTTGCTGCTGAGCTCCTTCTGCAGCACGTCGTCATTGATGTTCATGGAGCTCTCGATCATATATTCCATGTGGCCGTCTTTGATTTTATACTGCCTTTTGACGGTAATTTCGCCCTGCAGCCTCCCCATGGGCGCTTCATACGACGCAGGGCCGGCATTGTAATCATAAAACAGGCTGGCCACCGGCGAGCGCCAATCATAGATGAGATGCTCCTGACTCTCCGGGTTCGTGAACGAATGGGTGCCGATATAGTAGGCGCCTTCTTCTTCCTTCGGTTCATTCGTACGAAAATCCACCCTCCCAAAATAAGGCGAGGCAAGCAGCTTGCGCATCCTCTGCAGCCTGGCCGCCTGTTTCTCTCCGGTATCGATCGACAAAGAAATATCAACCCGGTTGGCCGCACGCTCCGCCGCATCCAATTGGGCCATGTTGACCCACAGGTATTTCTTGGCTTCAATGATATCCTTATACGAATCGGACACCTTCCCCTCTAATTCCTCCGATGCCCGTTGAAGCTCCTTTAATACCAATGCAAGATATTCCCGCTCTGCGTTTTCGTTTGGATTCAGCACTCCGATTTCCCCCTCTTCGCTAAAGAATAGCTCTAAGTATAGGGGTTTCCCGAAAAAAATATAGACTTATACTTTCCGTTGTAGTATTGTGTATTTATCGTGGGTCCAAAAATAGCGATACGATGGACATAGACTGCAAATGACGTACCATAGATAAAAACCAGGCTGCATGTTCATGCAGGCCTGGTTTTTTTGTGCTTGTTACCGCTCGTTTTTCGTCTGGTACAGATAAAGCGTAAGCGGGGCAAATATCCCCATAAACAGCACGCAGACTCCGATTCCGGTCATAATCACGGCCGGGCCTGGCGTACCGCTCATCAGCGCCCTGACGGTGGTTGCCGCCATACTGACGGGATTCAGATCAATGAGGGTCGCTGTCCATTTCGGCATCGTCGACGAATCCACCAGAATGCTGCTGGCGAACAGCAGCGGATATATCGCGATCATGCTGGACCCCGACACCGTCTCCGGCCGCTTGGCCACGACGCCGACCAGCGCAAATATCCAGCTGACGCTGAAGGCAAACAACAGGATGAAGGCTATGGCGCACAACACCTGAACGGCGCTGCCTTCGGGGCGGAAACCCAGCGCCACGCCCGTACCGAGGGCAGCAGTAACGCCGGCCGCATAACGCAGCCCATCCGTAAGGATGGAGCCAATCACGGATGCGGGCTGCCAGAAGGGCAGCGTTCGGAAACGATTGTACACCCCTTTGGTAATATCCGAGCATATCGTGGTTCCGCTGTACACTGTCATGGGAACGACCGTCAGGATCAGGATGCCGGGCAAGAGGAATTGAATATAAGCCCCGGTTGACCCGGCCATGGCACCGCCGAACAGGTAACTGAAGATGAGCAGCAGCAGAACCGGCGACAGAACCGCATCCATCACCAGACCAAACCCGTTATGCTTGGTATGCTGCCAGGTTCTCCACATAAAGATTCGGATCGACGTCAGGATAGAGGGAGGATCGATGACCGCTCGCCGAACCGTCGGCAAGCCGTCCTTATTCGCTGTCGCTGTATGCTGGTTTGCACTCATGGAGCGCCTCCTTTCGACTTTGCGTCGGTCAGGGACAGAAAGACCTCATCCAGACTCGGCTCGCTTAAGGCAAAATAGTCAATGGCGAACCCGTTCTCCATCAGCGTATGGATGGCCCGATGGGCAGAAATCGCATCCTTCACCGGGATCTTATGTACCAACGGATGATCGTCCTGCAATACGGTCAGGGCGTGCGCCTCGTATAACCACGTACCCAATTTATCCCGATCGGCCTGCTCGTTGAATTGGACGGTTAACGTCCTGTCGCCAATCGAAGCCTTCAATTGCCGGGGCGTCCCTTCGGCTATCAGGTTCCCTTTATCCATCACGGCAATCCGGTCCGCCAGTTGATCAGCTTCCTCCAAGTATTGGGTTGTGAGCAGCACCGTTGTCCCCCGTTTCAAGAGCGACCTTACAACATCCCACACTTGAACACGGCTTTGCGGGTCCAGTCCCGTCGTCGGCTCATCCAGAATAATAACATCGGGCTCGGTAACGATACTGGCGGCAATATCCAGCCGCCTCCGCATCCCGCCGGAGTAATGCTGCACCGCGCGATCCTTCGCTTCGCTGAGTCCGAAGGCTTCGATCAGCTCCTCGCTTACGGACCGGGCCGCTTTTGCCGAATGACCGTATAGCCTGGAGATCAGCTTTAAATTCTGAAGACCGGAGAGTCCTTCATCCAGTGCCGCAAACTGGCCCGTCAAGCTAATCCTTCTCCGAACGTTTCGGGCATAGCCCACGATATCAAATCCGGCTACGCTGGCGCACCCGCCATCCGGCTTTATCAGGGTGGATAACATATGGATGGTGGTTGTTTTTCCGGCGCCGTTCGGACCTAACAAGGCAAAGAGCTCTCCTTGTTCGACTCGCAGATCGATTCCTCGAACGACCTCCGTTCCGTTATAGGATTTACGAAGCCCTTTCGTTTCAATGGCGTAAGACAAGTATCACATTCCCTTCTCTTCCTTTATCATCGCGGTCTCCATCATCTTAAGAAGGCCCGCTCTTAAAAATCGTCCAGATGATCACGGACCCAATCGGCAAGCGTTGCTGCCGGCCGCCCGGTGACCTCCTCCACCGTCGGCAGTACCGTATAACCGATCTCGGGCGGATTTTTTCCCATTTGCACAAAAAACTCAATCGACTCTTCGTCGTAGCCCTGCTCTCTCCATTGCTCTCTCGCCTGTTCCTCGGTCAGTTCGACAAAACGGATCTCCTTGCCTGTTACCTCGCTTATGATCCGAACCGCTTCCGTTCGCGAGAGGGCCTCCGGTCCCGTAAGGAAATATTCTTGGCCATGGTGACCTTCCTCCAGAAGTGCGGCAACGGCCACGCGAGCGATATCGGCTTCATGGATTCTCGCACTCAACGCATGGCCGAACGGCTCGCGGACAACGCCTTCGTCACGGATCGATTCCTGCCAATCGGTCCGTATATTCGCCATAAACTCACCGGGCTTGAGCAGGGTCCATTCCATTCCGCTGTTTCGCAGAGCTGCTTCTACGGGACCTTCTTCATAGCCCACCAATACCGTTACCCGCTTTACGCCCGCCTTCTCGGCCAGCTCGATAATCCGCGGATCCGTCTGAAGGGTTCCGTAAGCCTCATCGCTGGAAATGATCAGATGCATCGCGGTTACGCCTTGCAGGGCGGGGATCAGACTATCCGGGTCATTGAGATTGCCGGCATACATCTGAACGCCCTCGGGCACTTTCGCCTGCCGCGGATGGCGTGAGATCGCTCTCACTTCGTTTCCTTGCAGCACAAGCTGCTGCACGATGTGTTTTCCAACGGTTCCGGTAGCGCCTGTTATTAAAATGGTCATATGGAAATCCTCCTTGTGCGTTGATTAAAGGTACGCGTATATTTGTTGCGTCATGGTTCGTAACGTTTACGGATGTCCTCCAGCTCTTTCAGCAAATCTTCCTTAAGCTCCGGCGGCGAGAGGATCTCCACCTTGGCACCGTAGCTTAGGATCACCGAGACAGCATACGCTTTGGTGTAGAAGATGGTTTGGACATCCAAGCATCCCTCGCTGGAGGCGCATGCATCCGGAAACTGCTCGATCACCCGCGGACCGGCGGACGGATCGAAACGAAGATGCGCCTCAATTCCCTGCACTTCCTCTTGCTCCTCCCGCTCCAGGCCCTCTCTTCGGACGTGTTCTCGGATATTTCAAGACCGGTTATGCGAGATACCCTGAAAATTCGCTTCGACTCCTGGAGCAAGCAGTAAGCCTCCAAATACCAGACGCCTTGTTCCCAGTACAGCTGCAGCGGCTCCACTTGCCGCTCTGAGCGGCTGCCGGATGCGCTGGTATAATGAAGGGTTATCAGGTTCGAGCCTTCAATGGCTTTCAACATTTGCCGGACCCATGTCCGCTCATGTTCCGACGTGCTCATCTCGACTATGATTTGTTCATGACATCCTCCGTTCAACAGGGCAGGCTGCAGGGTTCCGAGCTTATTCATGATCGCTGTATATCTCCCTTTCACAGTCCCTTCGATGCCCTTTAAGAGATTATAGATAGCCAAAAAGTCATCCACGGAGAAGTGCTGCCTCGTCAGGTAGAACCCGCTCATCAGTTCAAACCCGCCATCCGCACCGGGATAGGAAGCGATTGGAATGCCGGCCTGATTGATGAGGTCCACATCGCGGTAAATCGTGCGAACCGAAACCTCGTACCTAGCAGCCAGCGCCGTGGCGGTCACTCTTCTTTTGGTCAACAATTCCATCGTAATGCCAAGCAGCCGGTCCAGCTTCATCGTTTACACTCCTTGCGTTTCGTCCTTTTTGACTTCTGAATCGAATGTTAAACCATAAATCCTGACATCTAGCATGTCAGGATTGAATTACGTTCCCGTTGAAATAGGGATTATTTTTATGAAAAGCAGTAGATGAGGCGGGACAACAAAAAAGCTCCGTATCACGGAGCTTCCTGCATAGATTATATCATATTCAGACGGTCTCACTGCTGCTGAAGCCATCGGATGGCAGCAAGCTTTTCCCGCTGCTATAACGAACGGCAACATGTTGCGGTTTTACGCTTTCCACTCGACCCATTGGCCATCCTGCGGAATTTCGATTCGCGAGCCAAGGCCTTCAGCTGCCAGACGACCGGACAGCGCTTCTCTTGTCACTAGGCAGTGGTTGATGGCTTCCATATGGACCGCAACGGCCTTCGTATATGGAGCATACCGCAGCAGTTCGATCACATCGTCCTCATCCATGATGATCGGGTCCCCCGCGAGAAACCGGGCTCCGCCGGCATTGACAACCGTCATATCGGGCTTATGTGCATCGAGCGCTTCTTCCACTTCATCGCACCAGATGGTATCGCCCGCTATATAAAGCGTCGGGTGTCCTTCTGCTTTCAGAATAAAGCCGGATACCTGCCCCATCATCTGGCCGATCTCACCGGTTCCATGCCGGCCGCCGGTTCGGATGATCGAGATTCCTTCATATTCCAAGGATTCCGATACTGCCGTCACGGACGCAAAACCCTGTGATGATATGGTATCCTCATCTCCCGGTTGGCACAGGATCGGCGTTGACTTCGGCAGTGCGTCGATCGCGTCTTGATCCCAGTGATCCGGGTGCAGGTGCGTGACCAGCACCGCGTTCGGACGGAGCTTGTCAGCCATGGAGAACGGCAGCGGGACAAGCGGATTCCGTCTGTCATTCGCGGAGTTGAAGACGGGCGGGTTCGCCTTGGCATCGCTAAACATCGGATCGACCAGCAGTTCAAGATGGGCGTACTGTATTCTTAACGTAGCATTACGTATAAGCTGAAGTTTCACTTTCATTTCCCCTTTGTTTCAATTAATATGGTTCTTAAACCCATTATAGAGATCGCTATAATTCCTGCCTACGGCTTCGTGAAAGGAATTAGGGGAACTCACTTTCATCGTGAAAGGAACATTCGCATGCCAAGCGCTCATGAATTCGACGAAGTCGATCTTCGCATATTGCAGCACCTGCTCGAGGATGCAAGCCTGTCTCACAAAGCGATCGGACAGCGGGTGCATTTGACGGGACAAGCCGTCGGGGCCCGCGTTCGCAAGCTGCAGGATCTGGGTGTCATTGAAGGCTTTACGCTTCGTTGGAATCCGGACAAAATCGGTCTGACCGTACACGCTTTTGTCACCGTGTTCTTGGCGTTACATACGGCTCACTCTCCTTTCCTGTCCTTTATTCAGTCGCACGACATGGTCGCCGAAACCCACCGCGTCAGCGGTGAGGGCTGTTATTGGCTCAGGGTACGGGCGGGTTCGCCCAAGGATTTGAACGATTTTCTGGAAGAGCTTCTGAAGTACGGGAATTATAAAGTCAGCCTGTCCATTGACCAGGTCAAATAAAAAGAAGAAGCGGGCTGTCCCCAGGATCAGCCCGCTTCTTCTTTTAAATCTATTCTGAATTTTTCATATGATGAAATTTAAATATACTTCCGTTTATTTTACCGCGTTTTCTTCAGCCATCAATTCCCGCGCATATTCGTTCAGATTGATGGACCGGCCTTGATTCAGCCTCGATTTCTCCGCTGCGAACGCGATAAGATGGCTCCGCACGGAGGCGCTTGCCGACGTCAGGCTCTCCTGTCCATTATAGCTCCGAACCTCTCTCAGGAAGCTGGCCACGATCCCGCTGTCGCCCCCGCCATGTCCGCTGGATTGCGAAGGAATCGTAATCTCCGTCTTCTGACCGGTCAGGAAATCGTATACCGTGATCTTGCCTTCCTCTCCCCGAAGCTCGCCGAGGGTACCCATAATTTGGATTCTGCGCTCCTGTTCATGCGTAAATCCGCACATGCTGAACATCGCGGTGGCCCCGCCCTCAAACTCCATATTGACGACCTGATGATCAACGACGTTGTTATCGCTCCGATATACGCAGCGGCCATAGTCCGTCTCGCGAAGCCCCTGAATAATGTTCGGCTTGGTCAGCTCCTGGGTAAAATGCCTTGCCCAGCCCTTGTACTCATCGCTCAAGTAAAACCGGGGAGCGGAATAGGGACAGACGGGTTCCACTTTGCAATCCAGGCATCGGTCCCCCGAGCCTTCGGGCGCCTGGTCCTCACGAAAATGCATCAGCGAGCCAAACGAAGTGACCTGCGTGCAGGGACGGTCCATCAACCAAGACAGCACATCCATGTCATGGCACGATTTGGCCAGAATCATCGGGCTTGCCTTGTCGGAGTTATTCCAATTCCCCCGCACAAAGCTGTGCGCCATATGCCAATATCCCACGTTCTCGTTCAGCTGGATCGAAGCCACCTCGCCGATGGTCCCTTCCTGAAGCACGCGTTTAATGGCACTCCAAAAGGGGGTATACCTCAGCACATGGCATATGGTCAAAAGCCTGTTGTTACGGATGGCGGCCTGCTCCATCTCCAGGCATTCCTTCGGCTCCGGGGACATCGGCTTCTCCAAAAGCACGTGATACTGTTTCTCCAATGCCTGCATGGTTGGGCCATAGTGCATACGGTCCTGCGTACAAATGACGGCGATATCGGCAAGCCGGGCCTCGGCCAGCAGCGGTTCCCAGGTATCGTAACACCGCTCCGGCGGGATGCCATGCTCCTCGGCAAATCGGGTACGCCGCGCCAGATCGGCCTCGGCTACGGCCACGAAGGCCAGTTCATGCGGGTAGTCCAGGGCATAGGGGGCATACCCCCCGGCGCCGCGCGCGCCTGCCCCGATCAATATGGCTTTCAATTGTGTCATCTCATGTCGCTCCTTTAATGTTCTGGTACTTGTCTTATTCGGTATATCGGTCGGCCGCGGATTGATAAATGGACAGATAGCGCTCCGACCCCATCTTTTGCAGGTTAGCGACATACTGGTCCCAGTTATCAAAAGACTCGTTGCCGGCTATGAATTTGTCCCGCATCTCATCCACGTACGTGTGAATGTCGGTCTGGATTCCGGTAAGCTCGGACTGCTCATCGGCCGTAAAGTTAAACGGCGGCCAGACCTTGTCTTGAGGGATGACGTACGGCTCGGCTTTCTTTGCGTTTTCTACGGACGTCGGCAGGCCTTCCGCTCCCTTGAAATATTTCTGCGTCACGAAGCCCGGATAATATCCGCCGGGCCATATCAGATATTGCCCGACCGCTTGGTCCAGGTTGAGACCCTCCGGATTGTTCTTGATTTCGTCCACGTAATCCACATTGCCGGCCGCATCTTCCTTATACGTTTCGTCTTTCCAGCCCATGAAGAACATGCGGATGCCTTCGTCGCTGTAGAAATAATCCATCCAGCGGATCAGCGCGGCCGGATTCTTCGCTTTATCGGTCAGGACAAACATCCCGATGTTCCCCAGCGGGGAGCCTGTAGCGCTGAACATCTGATCGCCGTGCGGCCCCTTCAATACCGGAAGCCCCACATAACCCTCCTGGTTGTAGATGGCGACCGGGTCCACGTTATCGACAACGCCGAGAAGGCCTTCCACGCCTTTAGCGTCCACCTCCGTGCTCTTCACGGACATGATATCCTGCTCCAGCAGGCCGTCCTTATACAGTTTGTTCACGAATTGAAGCAGTTCCTTGTATCTTGGATCCGTCGGAATGAACCGGACCTTCCCGCTCGCCGGGTCGGTATCCACGTTAATGTTCGAGGTTCCGTGATAATTAAGGCCGAACGAACCCCGCAAATAGTTGACGATGCCGGCGGTTCCTACGCCACCCCAAGCATATTCATCCTTCTGGCCGTTGCCGTTCGGATCCTTCTCCTTGAACGCCTTCAACATATCGTAGAATTCATCCAGCGTCTGCGGCTCTTGAAGCCCAAGCTTGGTCAACCACTCCGTCTTCACCCACGGCGTTCCGTACAGCACGGACCGGAATTCCGGGTCATACAGCGTCGGCAGCCCGTAAATGTTGCCGTCCGGCATCGTAATCCCCTTCTCGATGACCGGATATTTCTCCATCAACGCTTTAAAATTCGGCGCGTATTGATTTATCAGGTCATTCAACGGGATAAAAGCGCCCTGCTTGCCGTACTTCAGCAAATCCGCCCTCGGGAATGCGGAAGCATAGAACATCTCCGGATAATCGCCGCCGGCAAGCAGCAGGTTGCGTTTTTCGGCCAAATTGTCTTTATGCACCGTGTCCCACTGCACCTTGATATTGGTCATTTTCTCATATTCCTGCCACAGTTTGATGTTGTTCCAGTCGGCATTGGCAAAGAACTTTCCGGCAAAGCCGGTCACCGTCATCTTGTCGTCGACAATCGGAAATCCCGTTTCATTTATCGCGGCTTTCCCTTCATCGGCCGAGTCCGTTCCGCCCGAACCCTTCGGGCTGCAGCCCGCCGCCAGCGATACCGACAACATGCAGGTCAACAGAAAACTTCCCCATTGCTTCAGCTTCATCCGTAATCCTCCCCTTTATCGTGTTCCATCCATTTATCCATGCAAGGAATTTATCCTTTGATGGCCCCGATCATCACGCCTTTGACAAAATATCGCTGCAGGAACGGATAGAGCGCCAGCACCGGAATATTGGCCACGACCAACACCGCGTACTTGATGCCCTCCACTTCCCTTTGCTGCTTGATCGCCGATTCGGTGACATTTTGACCATGTCGTTCGTTTGTCCCTGAATCAGGATTTCGCGCAGGATGAGCTGCAGCGGAAATTTATCTTTGTCCGATAGATACAACAGTGCATTGAAGAACGCATTCCAATGACCGACCGCATAGAAGAGAATGGTCACCGCGATAATCGGCATGGACAACGGCAATATGATCCGGGTCAATATTTTGATGTTCGAGCAGCCGTCGATGGTCGCGGCCTCCTGCAGCTCGCCGGGAATGGACTGCTGAAAGAAGGTGCGCATGATGATGATGTTCCAGATGGATACGGCATTCGGGATAATCATGACCCAGAGCGTGTTCAGCATGCCGAGGTTCTTGATCAGCAAATACGTCGGAATAAGCCCTCCGCTGAAAAACATCGTGAAAACCAATAGTGCCATGATGGCATTTCGCCCGACAAAATCCTTCCGCGACAGCGGATAGGCCGCAAGAATGGTCATCGTGAGGTTGATGAACGTGCCCAGCGATGTGTACACCAGCGTGTTGGTAAAGCCGCTGATGATATCCTGGTTCTGGAATATTTTCGCGTAGGAATTCAGGTTGACTCCCTTTGGCCACAACAGCATCTCGCCCCGCAGAACCGCCTGCGGGTCGCTAAACGATGCGCTGAGCACAAAAAGCAGCGGGTACATGACGATGATGGTGACCAGGATCAGAATCGCATAGTTGATGACATTAAAAATACGGTCCCCTCTGGATTCAATTTGCATGGTTCGATGCTCCCCTCTTTACCAAAGACTTGTTTCGCTAACCCGCTTCGAAATAAAGTTCACCGCAACCAGCAGAATGAAATTGATGACGGAATTGAACAATCCGATCGCCGCGGAGAAGCTGTACTCGGCATTCTGGATCCCCATTCGGTAGACATAGGTGGCTATAATGTCGGAGCTCTCCATATTCAGGTTGTTTTGCATCAGGAGCACCTTCTCGAACCCGATGCCCATAATGCTGCCCATGTTCAGGATCAAGAGGATGATGATCGTTGGCATGATGCCCGGGATGTTAATATGCCATATGCGCTGAAGCCTGGTCGCACCATCGACACGCGCGGCTTCGTGCAGCTGGTTGTCAATGCCGGCAAGGGCAGCCAAATAAATAATGGAGCTCCAGCCCATGGTCTGCCATACATCCGACAGCACGTACAGGGACTTGAACCAGGAGGGCTCCGTCATGAAATTGATCGGCTGGCCTCCAAACATTTCAATGAAATGGTTGATGATGCCGTAACGGGGGGACAGGAAGATCATCATCATCCCGACAACGACCACGGTAGAAAGAAAGTGAGGAGCATAGGTGATGGTCTGCACGAATTTCTTGAAACGTTCGGCCCGTATCTCATTCATGAGCAATGCCAGAATAATCGGGATCGGAAAACCGACGGCCAGGCTGTATAAACCGATGCCCAGCGTGTTCTTGATCAAGCGCCAGAAATAATAGCTGTTGAAAAATCGGTCAAAGTGCTCAAAGCCGACCCACGGACTGCCCCATATCCCTTGCGTTGCAATAAAGTCCTTAAAGGCGATCTGGATGCCGTACATCGGAACGTACTGGAACAGGACGTAATAGGCGATGACCGGTGAAATCAGAGCATAAAGCTGCCAATTACGTAGGATGCGATTCCACATGAAGCGCTTACGCTTCGTATCGGAAACCGCTTTTGCTGCGGGCTGCAGGGTCGTATTTGCCAATGAGCATCACCTCGGTATGTATTGGTTAATCTAGAAACGCCAACAAAACAAACAATTACATTCCATGGTCCCCCTGCTCAACCGGATTCCTTCTGGGGATCGTGTTCTCTTCCTATGGATCCAGCGGGTAAAGCACTCGGTTTACGATTTCCCTCCTTTGCTCCGTTATCGTCATCTGACAAAACGACAACCGCATTAAGGCTCAGTTATTCAATGCGGCATTCCAGGAATTCCATGTCATCAATAATGACACCTTCTGAGTTTATAAATAAATCCGATGGAGTCGGACGTTATTCTAGTGATTTGGAATTATTTTTGGACAATACCATGTTATAATTGGATTTATTTTGGATAGCTATCGATACTTGCATGAGTTTGAACTTGCAAATCGAAGGGGCTTCAACTTCTCTACGGGGAATATTTTGTATCACTAGATTACCTTTATATCAAAGAAATGAAAACGAAATCAAATATATGAATGGCATGATACAGGCGTTGATTACCTAACTCCAAAAAAGGAAGATTCAGCGCCAAACGCCTCATTGATTTTCAATCATAATAATATAGGCATTTGGCAAAGTCAAACACTTTTTTGGATATTTTTGGCGTGAAATGATTTATTTTTTGGTGAGCAACAGCAAAAAACAGCCGCCGGTTTTCAAGCCGACGGCTGTTTGATCATTTTCTCTCTTCTTCATATGTCAGTTAATTAAACATGATAAGTTATATTTTACTCGTTTCGGGTAAATCTGGAGGATTCCCGCACAATCAATGAGCATGGCAGCAATATCTTGGTTGCCATCGGGAAATGGCCATCCAAATAATCCACAATCGATTTGGCCGCTACCCTGCCGATTTCGTATTTGGGAACGGATACGGAGGACAGCGGCGGCGTTGTATACTGGGCCACATCGATGTTATCCATTCCTACGATCGCGATATCCTCCGGTATGCGGCCGCCGTTCTCGACGACGGCCCGCATGGCTGGAATGGCAAGCATGTCGCTTGCACAAAAAACTGCCGTCGGCCATTGCCCTTTGGGAAGCCCTCCCAATAGCTCGGACAACTTACTGAAGCTTCGATCCACGTTCCATCCGGTGTTCATCTGCCACTCCTCGCGCACCTCCAAGTTGGCCTCGAGCATAGCGAATTTGTATCCGACATACCGTTCCTCGCTTTCCATCTGCTTGGAATATGCGGGGCCTCCGATATAAGCGATCCGCGAATGCCCTTGGTCGATCAGGTGGCGTACGGCTGCCCTCGCCGATAGGATCCGGTCACAGTCTACTACCGGGACGTTCAGCCGGTCATCATTCAAACTCACGCCCATGATGGCAACTCCGGCCTGCTGCATCAACTCAAACAGCTCCTTGTCGTACCAGCTGATGGCTACAATACCCTGCGCTCCCGTCTCCCTCAGCATGAGCCGTATCCGGTCCGCATCCCCGACCTCTTCGCATGTGCGGACGATAGCCGGGGGCTGGCCCAGCTCCTCCATTTTTTTATGAAAACCGGCTAGAACCGTTGAAAAATACGGGTGATCGTCCATCAGATGTTGGGGGACGACACAGACAACCCGTTTGTCGGCCGTATTGTAAGCATGTACGCTTCGGGGTGGTTCATGTAGTTTATAACCGAGTTCAAGCGCCGCTTCCCGAATTTTCTGCTTGGTTTCTTCATTGACCGGACGGTTAGCATCGTTGCTGATGGCCCGAGAAACCGTGGATATGGATACGCCGACCCTTTCGGCGATGTCTTTAAGCTTAGCCAATCGATCTCCTCCTCCTGCAAAATTTGGAACCAAATTTTCCGCTATCATTGATCATAGCATAAACGTTCCGGTTGGAGGGCGTCAAATGGATGTCCATTTGGCTGTACGAGGAGTCTCGGCCTCAGCCGTAGCTACTGCTTTCTTCCCTTATCGAATTTTAGTAACAAAGCCGGTCTCAGCAGCGATGCTGCCGGAGCATCGCAGGTCCCGGAGCAGCAGGCTGTTACAATCGGTCATGCCTTCAAGCATCGAGTGCCGCGTGATCCGTGCTCTCCTGCTTGTTGGATTGAAACAGTACAAGCGACACAACCGCGGCTATTGCAACGCCCGCAGCGCCGATCCAGGCAATGGACGACAACGAAATTCGTTCGATCGCGATTCCTCCGATACCCGCGCCTGCCGCCATGGACAGCTGCATCATGGACTGGTTCAGGCCAAGCATGACCCCCGAGGAATTCGGCTCCAGCTGGACGAGATTATACTGCTGCGTGGGCCCGGATGACCAAGCGGCCAGCGACCAAATCACGAGTACGGCAAACACGAGCATGACGGATGCGCCCGCATCGGTAAAAGTCAGGACGATTAAAGCAATAATATGCAGAAGCATGCCGCCGATTAAGGTAAGCGGTACTCCCCATCTGTCCGTGCTGAACCCTCCGAACTTGGAGCCGATGAGACTGGCAATGCCGAAGGCAAACAGGGCTGAACTGATCCATTGTTCGTTCAAACCGCTCACGTTCAGAAGATAAGGGGACAGGTACGTATAGGCGACGGAATACCCGCCCAGCCAGAAGAACGTAATCGCCAAACCAAGTGCCACTTTGGGTTTCTTGAGCAAGGCGAACTGCTGGAGCAGCGGGACAGGGGCATCGCCTGTTGTTTTGGGAATGGCCTTATGCAGGACAAACATCGAAAGAATCCCCAGGACGGCAATCAACCCGAACACCGACTTCCATCCAAAAGCAGCGGCTGCGACTCGTCCGAGCGGAACGCCTATGATGAGCGAAGCCGTGAAGCCCATGACCACCGTGGCGATCGAGCTCGCCTGCTTGCCTGGCGGCGCGATTTTGGCGGCGATTCCAAGCGCCGTGACAACCACCATGCCAGCGCCCATCGCCATAAGTACGCGGGCGATGACAAACGGGATATATCCCGGCAGAGCGAATGACAAAAGATTGGCAACCACAAACACGCCTAACGAATAGACCAGCAGCTTCCGTCTCTCCACCTTAGCCGTCAATGCCATAAGCACGGGAGTCAAGATTGCGTATACCAACGAGAAAATCGTGATTAGCTGGCCGGCAGCGGTGATGGTAATCCCTAACGAATCCGCGATTTTATCCAACACCCCCGATATGATATACTCCGACGTCCCTACTAAAAAACTGACGATTGCCAAAACATAAATTTTCCATGAACCTGTCATGATTCCACTCCTTTATTTTATATTTACATATCGTGAATTGTCGATATGTTAAACCAATGAAAAGACATATCGCAATATATAGATACGTAATGCGGAACAAAACTGAATATTCCTTACTCTAAGGAAACATTCAGTTCCTGTTCTATATCTCCTGCTTCAAATACTCTCCGATTTCCCGGATCACTTCTTCATCCCGCTTATAATACGTAAATTTCCCCAAGCGTTCCGTCTTGATCAGGCCTGCCCGATGCAGAATCGATAAATACTGCGATGCTGTGGACTGCGTCATGTTCAATTTCTCGGTCACCTGGCTTACGCATACCCCGATTTCCCTCATATCAATCCCTTCGTGGGGCGTAAAATGCTGTTCCGGTTCCTTGAGCCACTGCAATATTTCCAGTCTTGATTCATTGGACAACGCTTTAAACACTTCGATTGGTTTCATACGTATCATTATATCGAGATTTATCGATATGTCAATCCTGATTCCTACGGTTTCTTGTTGAACCAGCAATAGCCGATCCCGTTAGGATCGACTATTGCATAAAAACTTTCGTTGTCCGTCAAGCTCCTCCGGCGGATATACCGTAGCGTTTCACGGCACTCGCGTAGAACCATTCTTCTGCCGTCTGCAGCGCCGTTTCTTCATCGATCCAGCCTGACGTGACCCGCTCCCACAGAAACTCGGCAGCCAGCTTCTTCACAAGCAGGATCTTGCCGTAGCTCCATTCCATGCATCGGGCATCCGAAACGATCACCGAGCTTTTACTGGCCGGGAGTGCTTCCAGACGGTACTGCATGCTGTCCCGGTACGTGCTTGCCCGGAAGTTGAACCACCACATCCCCCCGACATGAACGTTCGGAAAATTCCAGGCATCCTGCACCGCATCCAGATTGTTCATCTCCGACGCAAGCACAAGCTCAAAAGGACAACGGTATGTCTCGAATAAAGCGGCGAGCTTCAGGATCCGCTCCGTATCGTTCGCAGGGAACGCCGTGCCGCACCATGACCTCTCGACGCCCAGAAACAGCTGGACTAGCAAGCCGTTTCGATCGGCTGCCGCACAGATAAAGTGCAGCAGCTCCATCAAGATGTCGTCACGTCCGCTTGCCGAGCCGATCTCCTGGCGGAGGTTCGCGCTCGATTCATACCGCGGCAGCGTGGTCATAATGCCCGGGCAGCCCGCATCTTTATAACCGTCAAGCTGCCGGTTTATCTCGTCCCGTATCGCGTGAAACGTCCAGGCCGGTTCGTCGGATTGCACGATCTGATCGACCCATCGGCCCAGCGCTCCGTCAATCCGGGGAATCCATACCGCAGGATCCCGCATGCCTTGAAATGCAGCGTGCTCCGGATGGTTCACGACAAACCGGCGGATATTCATCCGGTCTGCCGTTTGCTGTGCCCATCCCTCTTCGGCGGCCGAATGCCGCACTGCGGTTATGGCTTCCCTGATCGAATCTTCATCCTTGATCCCGATCCCGTATAACTCGCGCATAATGGAAGTGAATGTCCAGTTCATCAGCGTGCTTCTCGTCGAGCGGTAGGCATTCAGAAATACAGCTATGCGTTCCTCCTCAGGCAGCTTCTCCGCTCCATCCGGATAGCCTCCGGCTTGGAGCTCCCGATAGAACCAGAAGTAGTGCGCGATTTCCCAGAAATCCCTTGCGCCAAGCCGATCGCCGACAAGGTGGGTATGGGTATCAAAGACCGGCAGTCCCATAATTCGCTCAAAAAACACGGCTTGTTTGCCGCCGTTATCATGCAGGCTCATGCCAACATCTCCTTCGCTTCAAAAATCGCCTACTTTCGATTTTCCGAAACGACGACGCCCTTCCCTTCGTTGTAACGGTCGGTCGCTTCCTTGATGATTTCAAGGCCGCCTTTTTTCTTATATTCCTCGATTACGTTCGGCCAGTCCGAGATCGGTTCCCTGCCATAGATCATTTTGATCATATGATCAAGAACCAGCTTCGGGCCCACGTCATCGCCCTGCGGGGCAGCATCCGGATATTTGGCATACGCGTCCAGTGCAGGCGAGAAGCGTATCGATCCGAGCCCTTCCTTGAAGACCACGGTATCCATATACTTGATCATGTCCCGCCCGTCTTCCGTCAGCTCTTCTCTTGCCTTGTTATAAACCATATCGTGCACAAACCAGAACATGGCGCGGAAGCGGTCCTCATCCATGGCCTCCGGCGTAGTCGGCGCCGTGAACTTTACCGTTCCATTCTCATTCGTATAGGTTTCGCCTTCAATTCCGAACGAGAAGTACGTTTCCGCCTCCGGTGTCAGCATCCAATCGAAAAACTTGATGATGCCGATCGCCTTTTCCTCCGACACCTTGCTGTTAATGTAGTAAGACGTATTAATGCTGGAGTATAGCAGATGGCCTCCGACGTTCTCGGGTCCTTTCGGCGCAGGAATGATGTCCAGTTTAGCCTCCGGCACGGCGTTCTTCAGCTTGCCGCGGTATTCCGCGAGCAGCTGCGCGTTGGCCGACCACATGCCCGACTTGCCGCTCTCGTTGTTTTTGCCGTAGTCACTGGATGTCAAGGTTGCAAAATCCTTCGGAATCAAGCCTTCGTCGTACATGGTCTTATAGGTCTCCAGCGCCTTCGTCATATTCTCCACGTCGAAGAACTTGGGTACGACCTCCCCGTTCTGCAGCTCAAACTGGGACGGCAGCACATCAAAAGCGCCTAATATCGTATCGGCATATTTAAAATTCTCCCGCATCTGATACGGGAATTCCACGCCTTCCTTCTTCATCGCACGCATCACGTCCAGAAACTCGTCCACCGTCTTGGGCGCCGGAAGGCCGGTTTTCTCCAGCAGATCGGTACGGATGAACAACGCCCGCCGGGACGGATTGGACAGCCAGGCCGGGATTCCGTATATTTTGCCGTCATAGCTGGTCTCCTGCCACGCTTCCTTCGGCACGCTCTTCATCAAGTTCGGCGCATGCTCCTTCAGCAAATCGTCAAGCGGCATGAATACGCCGGCCTCTACGGAGCCGGACATCCCCTTGCTCGTGGCCCCTCCCACGTTCTGGACAACGTCAGGAATATCGTTGGAAGCGAACATCAGCGTCATTTTGCTATCGAAATCCTTCAGCGGAAGCATCGTCAGATGAATGTCCGTATTGGTCCGCTTTTCAAGCTCCTTCACCCATCTCTCCTCGTTCACATCCTTCGAACGCTCGGCGTGTTTGTTCCCGCTGGTTGCCATGGACATCGTAAAGGACAGCCTGCCATCGGCCGCGGCCCCGGACGAACCGGCTTTCCCTCCATCCGATTCCTTGGCACCGTTACAGCCGACTGCCGTTAAGGCGATTAGCGCACTCATCACAATAAAACTCCATTTTCTTCTCATCCACATCGCTTCCTTCCCTATTCTTGCAGATTGCCTATCCAGTTGCTTCTACATGACTGCCCGGATTTCGAGTCTCCCCGGCTTTGGATGAAGCCGGATAGCCCGCTCCCCCCGAAGAGTATCACCCTAGGTTATAAAACGCTTTCATAATATCATTCAAATCCCGTCGGTTGACATGTACTTTTTTCAGCCCGCCTGTGTTTTCCTATGCTGGCCCGTTATATGCCCGGATCGGAACGCTGTCATCAACGCTACTTTACGCAACGCACAAAAAAACCGACTCCGGGGCTACGCGAAGTCGGTTCTTTCATTTATATTACTTACTGTTATTACTTGCCCTTCGGTGAACGCAGCCAACTCATGGGGCGTACAGGCAAACACGGATTTCGGATGTCCTGCCGCTGCCCAAACCGTTTCATCGGCATTATTATCGTGCACTCACCGGCGCTTGCGCCTGAGCCTGCGAATCGTGGCCGGCATCAAGCAATACCGCGTTGATTCCGTTAAGAAATGCCAGCGCGCTGGCCTTGATAATATCCGTATCCATCGCGCGTCCGGAATAGATTTTGCCCTGGTATTCGATACGAATGTTTACCCGGCCGATGGCTTCTTTTCCCCTCGACAGACTGTTGATTTTGTAATCCTTCAGCTGCACGTCCAAACCGACCAACGCTTTAATGGCACTGTACAGCGCATCGATCGGACCATCCCCCACCATACTGTCCCTGAATGTCTCGCTGCCTTTCTTCAGCTTCACGGTTGCCGTCGGATACAGATCATTGGTGACGACCTGGAAGGAGTCCAGCTCGTACAGATGGCTGCTGACTTCTTCATGGGTGCGGTGCTGGGTCACCAGATAAAAGACGTCATGGTCATATACTTCCTTCTTGGCATCGGCCAGCAGCAGGAATTTCTCAAACAGCGCTTCAAAATCTTCGCCTTCGCCCGTCTCGAAGCCCAGCTTCTCCACCGCGTTCTTGAACGCATGCCTTCCCGAACGCGCCGTCAGGATCAGCTCCATGCTGTCGGCGCCGACTTCCTCCGGCGACATAATTTCATAGACCTGCTTATCCTTCAGCAGACCGTCCTGATGAATACCGGAAGAGTGCGCGAATGCGTTCTCGCCCGTTATCGCTTTGTTCACCTGCACATCCAGGCCCGTCAAATGCGTCAGCAGCCTGGAGGTTCGGATCAGCTCCTTGAGCCGGATATTGGTGGAAGCTTTGAAATGATTCTCCCGGACCTTCAGTCCCATGACCACTTCTTCCAGCGAAGTATTGCCTGCGCGCTCCCCTAAACCATTGATGGTGCATTCCACTTTCTCGGCGCCGTTCCGCACGGCGCTGAGCGTGTTCGCCGTAGCAAGCCCCAGGTCGTTATGACAGTGAACGCTGAGGATCACCTGATCGTTCAGGTTTTTCAAGCGTTCGTTGATTTTGCGGATCAATTCGCCGAATTCGTCCGGCACGGCATAACCGACCGTGTCCGGCACGTTGATCATCGTTGCCCCGGCCTTTACCACGGCCTCGATCGTTTTCCACAGATATTCAAAATCGGACCTGGATGCGTCCTCCGTCGAATACTGAACTTGAGGCAGCAGCGTTTTGGCATACTTCACGGCATCTACGCCCATCTGAAGCACTGCATCCTTGGAGCGGTTGAATTTCTTCTCCACATGGATGTTCGAGGTACCGAGCACGATATGAATCAGCGGGTTTTGCGCAAGCTTAATGCTTTCATATACGGCATCGATATCGCCCTTCACCGCGCGCGCAAGCGCAGTGATCGATACGCTGTCGCCCACGGTGCGGGCGATTTCCTGAACCGCCTGAAAGTCTCCTGCCGAAGACGCGGGAAAGCCCGCCTCGATAATATCGACGTTCAACCGCTTCAGCTGCTGCGCAAACTCGATTTTTTGCTGTACGTTCAATTTGGCGCCGGGAACCTGTTCTCCGTCGCGCAAGGTTGTGTCCAATACGATAATATTTCGTTCCATTCGGAATTCCTCCTTGGTCGCTGATCTTGGTTTATCTATATCAAGCAGGGTTGGTTAAACCCGGAATTTAACCAACAAAAAACCCCGCCTCTACGTATAGAGGCGGGGTTGAACCCGCGGTACCACTCTAATTCATTTTATGCAAAATGATCTTCTTCGATGGCCATCACCATCTATCCCTGTAACGGTGGAACTCCGGCTAACCCTACATGTTCAGGCAGCTGTTCATAGACGAGTTCAAAGGGAACGACGTTACCGTTTCGCACCTGCCAACGGCTCTCTGAAAAGTCATTTCGCTTTTACTATTTCTAATCAAAACATTTCGATATGAATTTTGATAACTATCTTAGGGAATGAACGGCGATTTGTCAACCCTTCATTTTCCAGAAGTTAAAAACGACGCTTCTTACAACAATCCAGACTTCCTAACGTTAGCCAGGAAATCATGGAACTCCGGAATATTCAGCTGCTGCGCCGCATCGGACAACGCCGTGGCCGGATCGGGATGAACCTCGACCATCACGCCGTCTGCACCCGCAGCCAGCGCCGCTCTGGCACATGGGGCCAGAATGTCTTTGCGCCCCGTGGAATGCGTCACGTCCACCAGCACCGGCAGATGCGTTTCTTGTTTCAGGATCGGCACCGCCGAGATGTCCAAGGTGTTTCTCGTTGCCTTCTCGTACGTCCGAATGCCGCGTTCAATCAGCATAACTTGGGTATTGCCGCGGGACACGATGTATTCCGCAGCGTGCACGAACTCATCGATCGTAGCCGCAAGCCCGCGTTTCAGCAGCACCGGCGTTTGGACATCCCCCGCCGCTTTCAACAGCTCGAAGTTCTGCATGTTCCGCGCGCCGATCTGAATGACGTCAATGTATTCGCACGCAAGCTCGATATGGGCAGGATCCACGATTTCGCTGATCGTCTTCAGCCCGAACTCGGACGCCACTTCCTTCAGAATTTTCAGGCCTTCCACGCCCAAGCCCTGAAAATCGTAAGGCGATGTTCTCGGCTTGAACGCTCCTCCGCGCATGACGGTAATGCCGGCTTCCTTGAGGGCTGCCGCAACCTGGCGCACCTGCTCATAACTCTCAACCGAACAAGGTCCTGCAATCATCACCGGCGTGCCGCCGCCGATCACCGTGCTGCCCAGCTGAATCAGCGTATCCTCCTGCTTCTTCTTCCGGCTCACCAGCAGATGCTTCTTATGATCGACCTGCTGCAGCTTTAAGGATGCCTGAAAAATCTGTTTAAACAAATGACGCACCGTCTCATTATCGAAAGGGCCTTGGTTATGTTCCACCAAGGTGTCCAGCATTTTCTTCTCGCGTACCGGATCGAAATCTGGCACTCCCTGCTTCACTTTCTCCTGACCGATTTCCTTGGCGATCCGCGCCCGCTCCGACAGCAGTTCCAACAGCTGAAGATTGACGGTATCAAGCTCCGATCTCAATTGCTCCAAACGTCCTTGACTCATCTAGAATCTCTCCCTCGCATTTTTTTCTGGTATATATAAACAAAAAGACCCCCCGCCCGGAAAGGGACGAGGAGTCGTGGTACCACCCTTATTAGATATGCGAAAAATATAGCAAGCACATCTCACTTGAACCTCTTAACGCAAGGGTTACGGGTAAACCTACGGCTTGCACGAAACATGCAAACGATCAGAATACCAGCTCCGGAATGAACTTCGGCGGAGAACCTTCACCTGGGCGCTCTCAGTCGGTGGCAGCCCTTTCCTGTCAGGAACGTTCTTTCGCTTACTCTTTCCATCATCGCTTGTTATAACATATCGTGTTGGTTAATTAAGAAGCATTGTATTACACCCCGGATTGAAATTGCAAGAGTTTTATTTAAAGCTTGGGTGCTTTGATGCAGCGATGATTTAAATGGGCGGCCTGATTCTTCAGGAACGTGCATGCACCCTTTCTCTTTGTTTCACGGGATTTCCCCAATACGTAAACAGGCGCCAAACATATTCGAACGGGCCGATCGGGAGCCGTTTGAGCCAGACTTTGCTGCAGGCTGCCTGCACAATAAAAATAATCACGGCCATCAGCATCTGCCAGACCGGCTCAATGGTTCCGTACCACCCCAGACCGTAGCTGTAAAAAATCAATCCGCACAGGATCGATTGAATCAAATAGTTGGTGAAGGCCATTTTGCCGGGATAGGAAAACCACTGAAGCACCTTCTTCCAGAAATTATTCTGGTATAAAAGTGCAAACACTCCGATGTAGGCCAGCGCCAAGAGCGGTGCCCCCACGAACAAGGCTGCGGCCTCGACCCAGGACGGAAGTCCAACCGCCAGCGTCATCACGACCTGAAGCGCAAGACCTGCGATTCCGCCCAGAAGGGCCAATCGGATAATCCCTTGCCGGTGCTTCGGGACCTCGTGCAATATCCGGCGCTTGCAGAAGTAGGCGCCCATCAGGAACATGCCTAAAATTTGCGGGTAAAAAATCACCATGTTGAATATCGAGCTGATATAATCGTTCAGCCGCTGAGCCATGATCTGGGCCATCGACCCTTCCCCGTAAATAGCGGCATCCCGCTCCTGGAAATAGATCCCCATCTGTTGTGCATCCGCCGGGCTAAACGGCTCGAATACCTGGCCGGATGCCGGGTTCAGCAGGCTTGCCCCCGTTAGCAGAACGGGAACGAGCAGCAGCAGGGATACCGACCAGATCAGCAGCGTTTTCGGCTTGCAGCGCTGAAACAGCATCAGGAGGAATCCCATAAGCGCGTAGTGCGTTAGAACGTCCCCGTACCATATCAAGATTCCGTGGATCAGGCCGATCAGAAGCAGAGCCGTTAATCTTCGGGCATAGATGCGGTTAAAACTGCGGCCTTTCGCCTGACTGCTTTCCCGTAACAGCACCATGCCGTAGCCGAACAGGAAGGAAAAAATCAAAATGAATTTGCCGTCAATGACAATCCCGCGCAGCATCATCAGGACTTCATTGTACCAGCCCGACCATAATTCGACCCCGATCGAAATGGTTTGCAGCGATGTCGTAAAAAACGTAATGTTCACCAAAAAGATGCCTAATAGTGCAAATCCCCTCAAGCTATCGATGAGCTGTATTCTGGGCTGTGAATTCGTTGCCATCATCGTACCTCCTTATCATTGTGCCTACAGGTTAAGGTACAATCATAAAGAAAGGATAAAGAAACTCAAATTGGCCTGTAAGTATACAGCAGCTTAAGCATCACTGCGCATGCGGATCATTCTTCCGATCGCTGTTGCCCCCAGATTTCTATCTATCCATTTAAGAATGGTTGAAATTCGGGGGCAGTGTTTGCTTCCGATGCCAGCTCCTTTGGAAAGCTTTCAGGCGACCGCTGCCGCTTCTCCAGAACGATTCCGCCTGCTCCGTTGAAGTAGGGGCATATATAAACTTCAAGTAACAGGCCATTTCTTTATTCTTTCTTTAGAAATGACGTGTACACTTACCAGATAGACCTTTTGAATAGCTATTTCTTGGAGGATGTAATGGATATGGCAAACGAAACGATCCTATTGGTGGATGATGAAGAAGAAATCATCTCTTTTATACAAGATTCATTGGAGCTTGAAGGCTACCGCGTACTCACGGCCGGAAGCGGACAGGAGGCGTTAATCCAGAGCAAGCAGCATCCGTCCCTGATCATACTCGATGTGATGATGCCCGAGATGGACGGCATTGAGGTCTGCAAGCAGCTAAGGGAAACGACGTTGTGCCCCATTGTGTTCCTGAGCGCCTGCCAGAGTGAAATGGACCGAATTAAAGGTCTGGCGGCAGGCGGGGATGATTATCTGCTCAAGCCATTCAGCCTCGCGGAATTAAAAGCCCGAATCCATGCCCATCTGCGGCGGGAACAGCGAATCCACACGCAAAAAGAACAGGGCATCCTGCGGTTCCAAGCCCTGACGATCGATTGCAGGGGGCATGCCGTTAGCTGCAACGGGCACGACCTCACGCTAACAAATAAGGAATTTCAGATCGTAGAACTGCTGGCGATGCATCAGGGACAGGTCTTTTCCAGGGAGCAGATTTACGAGAAGTTATGGGGTTTGGACGCCGATGGGGACGACTCTACCATCACCGAGCATATCAAGAAAATCCGGGCCAAGCTGGCCGCCCACGCACAGAACCGCAGCTTTATTCAAACCGTCTGGGGCATCGGCTACAAGTGGGATCCCCAATGACGAAACATCGTTCCATCAAAAATACGTTCGCCCGCCATTTCGTCTCGATTCTGCTCTGCAGTTTGCTGGCTACGCTTGTGACCTGGGGACTGCTCGTGATGCTGCTGGGTTACTTGTTCAACCATGACATCGCGCTCCCGGCAAATCATTACGAGGCGCAAATCCCCGTGATTACGGAATACGCCCAGAGCCGGGGCGACTCCATCATGAGCACGGAGGGGCAAGCCGAGCTGGAAAAGGTGATTCCCTCACAGGGCATGTCCTACCTGGTCGTGTCCCTTACCGGCAAACCCTTGTACGGGGATCTTCATATCCATGAATCGCTTAACCGGCAGAAGATCCTGGCGCGATTAAACCAGACGCGCAGCGGCATGAATGAAATCGTAGTATACAAGCCGGTTGTCTCCCGGGACGGCAATCTGATCGGGGCTCTGTTGGTTGGATACAGCCTGAAGGTAACGGCGGCCAATCCTGCGCTGAATCCCTTGGTGACCTTTGGGTTCCTTGCGTTCTTCCTGACGCCATTTTTGTATATCGTTTTGTTCACCTTGGTATTCGGCAGGCGGTTCAGCCGAAAAATCAGCGCTCCGCTGCAGCAGCTTCTGCAAGGAGCCGAAATGATTAAAGAGCGTAATTTAGGCTTTAGCATGTCCGGGGCTTCGTCCATTACGGAGGTAAACCGGCTAACGAAGGCTTTTGAAGACATGCGTCAGGAGCTGGAGCATTCCATCGAGCGGGAGTGGAGAATGGAGCAAGAACGAAGCACCATGTTTGCGGCGCTCGCTCACGACCTTCGGACGCCGCTAACGATTGTTCAAGGCCATGTCGAGGGGCTGGAGCAGATGAACGGGGAGCCTGATGAAGGCAAACGGCTGCAGTACCTGCAGGTCATCAAACGGAACACAACCCGCGCTTCGAAGCTTCTTCAAGACATGAACACCATGGCGGAGATCGAGAAGGTGTCTTTTCGGCTCCAGCCGCTTCCCGTGGATATCGAAGAATTGGCGGACGAAAAAACCGGGGAATATGCCGCTTTATGCAGGGGGAAGAACATCGCCTTCCAATCGAAGGTTTACGATAACCGAACGGCCAAGACTCCGATCATGCTCGATCCCTATCGCATCATCCAGGTTCTGGACAATCTCGTATCCAACAGCCTTCGCTACACCCCTGAAGCCGGGCGGATTCTATGGCACATCGAGATCACCGAGCAGCAGGTAGTGATGGCCGTCACGGATAACGGAACAGGCTTTGGGCAGCAGCGGCATCTGCAGCAGGTGTTTAAGCCTTTTTATCAGGGGCAGGTTCATTCTTCCAGGCAAAAAGGGCATTCCGGTCTGGGACTGTATATCGCCAAACTTCTCGTTCAGCACCATGGAGGACATATTGTTGCCGAGAACAACCCGATTCGCGGGGCAACGGTGCGGTTTACGCTGCCGATCCAGGGAACATGAGCCGTCCTACACCATAATGAAAAGGCATGCCCACAATCCAATGGATCGGGGAATGCCTTTATCGTCATACCTTCAACCGATAAATCGCTTTATTATCCAGGCCGCGGATCATTGGTGTCCACGGCTCCGTTTCAATCGTCGTATCCAGGGCGTCCTCTACCATCTGCATCTTGGCATCCAGCAGATCGATATGATGCAGCGCGACGGCCTCGGCCGTTTGCGGCTGAACCGGGCTGCCCCACTCTCCGAGGTTATGATGGGAAAGCACCAAATGCTGCAAGCCCAAAACTACTTCGGATTCAAGCGCGATGCCGTTCTCGATCGCCGCCTCCACGATCCAGTTGGACGCCAGGGCGATATGCCCTATCAGCTTTCCCTGGTTGCTGTAATCCGTTACGATGCCCATCTGCGCGATCATCTCTTCCGGCTTCGCGATATCATGCAGGATAATGCCCGCCCTGATCAAATCCGGATTCAGAAACGGCCGCTGCTTGCAGATGAAATCGCCAATCTCCAGCATGCGGACGATATGGTAAGCCAGCCCGGCGTAATAGGCATGATGATAGGTTTTGGCAGCCGGATAATGCATCAGCTTCTCTTCCACCTTCGACACGCAATACTGTACGATGCTTCGCACCTGCGGCTCCGTAATCTCGTTCATCGTAAGTTTGATCGTATGTAACAGATCCACGGGGCGAATGGGCGCCGCCCTCACAAAATCCGTTAACGAGACGCCATCCGCATCGGTGGCCTTGCGGATACGGCTGATCTTGACTTGAGGCTGGTCCCTGTAGCTCAGTACGGTTCCCTGGATTTTGACCAATTGCATCGGCAGGAACGTTTCTTTATCCTGTATGGTCACATCCCAGTACTTGGCCGATATTTGACCGCTGGCATCCGCGAGAACAATATCGAAATAGTCTTTCGGCGGCGTGCCGTTGGTCTGTCTCATATTCAATTCTTTTAACAAATAAAAACCGACAAAATCATCTTGTATGCTGAGTTTATTAATAGGTTTCATCTGTTCCTCCCCAAAAAATCCCGTTAGGTTTACTATAACAAAGTCCCGTACAGTGAGTCTATTACCCTATACCAGCTCTGTAAAATCGCAGATTCCTGCCTGCGAAGCGGACGGTTGCCGGTTCGCAGGCAGGATAGGGATGACACAAGAAAAAGCACCCGCGGGTGCTTTTTCTGCTATCGCCCTCTTCGCTATCGATTCGGGGCGGGTATTAAGATTTCCAGGCTCCCGGATGGTCGTCCTGCACCAAATCCAGCTCCACGGCCTTCGCGTTCATCTCCACCTGTTCCACGCTCTTGCAGCCGGGAATGACGCAGCTGACGGCCGGATGCTTCAAGCACCAGGCCAAGGCCCACTCGGCCATATTCACGCCCTCCGGCACTTCATTCTGCTTGATCTCCTCCACAAGCTTCAGCTTGGCGTCGATCTCATCCTGGTCACGGTTCTTGCGCACATTGTCGCTGAACACCGTTCCAGGCTTGTATTTTCCGCTTAAGTAGCCGCTCGCAAGCGGAACTCGCGCCAATACGCCAAGATCCTGCTTCAAACATGAAGGGAGAACCTCTTCCTCCGGCGCCTGATCGAGACGGTTATACACGACCTGGATGGCTTTGGCATTCACCTCCGCCGCCTTGTCGGTTTGATAGATATTTCTGTTGCTTCCGATGGATATGCCCAGATTGCGGATGGTTCCCGCTTGGACCTGCTTGTCCAGCATCGTCCACATCTCATCATTGTTGAACACTTCATCCGAGCCGGAATGGAATTGATACAGGTCGATATAATCGGTACGAAGCGCTTTAAGTGATTCCTCCAGCTGAATTCGGATCTGCTTCGCATCCCAAGCATTCTCCCATTGCTCATGCCATCGATGGCCAAACTTGGAGGCAATGACCCAATCCTCGCGGCGGTCGCGCGCCAAGAAATCACCGATGAAATTCTCGGACATATGATGGGGCCCGTAACATTCGGCTGTATCCAGCAAATTAATGCCCAGCTCCTTGGCATGCGTCAAGATGGCATCGACTTCCTTTTGGTTGAAATCCTTCCCCCAATCACCGCCAAACTGCCAGGTTCCCACACCGACTACCGATACTTTCAAATTGGTTTTCCCGAGACGTCTGTATTTCATATACTCACCCCTACTCATGAATTTGTGCGCCTATATCTTATTGTAAAATGCAAGCGTTTGCAACTCTTGCCGAGGATTCTTTTTTCGTTCGCCGATCCTTTTTTCATGCACTCGCCGTATCCATGCTGTTTAACAACAAGTCGTTATGGTGAACCCTATAATACGTACATTTCGTTATCATGGGACGGAACAAGAAAGGAGGAGTCATGGCGTGAATTCCCGGACACTTGAGCAATGGATGCCGGACATTACAGAGAGTCTAAAGGCAAAGACGTCAAATGATTTTCAGCGCATCATCGACGAATTTCTCCCTTATGACCTGGCAAAAATACATAGCCACCTGAGCGACACGGAACAAACCCGCTTTCTGCAGTTTCTGAACGAGGAACAACTTGCCGACATGATTCAGGAAATGGAGCATGACCAGCAAATCGAAGTTCTGGGCAGGCTGGGCAAAGAGAGAACGGCCATCATCCTGGACTTGATGGATAACGACGACCTCGCCATTCTGCTGGACGAGCTGTCACCCGAGCAGAAGGACGAATTTCTCAAGGGAATGCGGGACGAGGAATCCCAATTTGTCCTGAACCTGATGAAATACCCGCCGGAAACCGCCGGCCGAATCATGACGAACCGTTATGTGTGGATCCCCCAGCATTACACCGTTTCGGAGGTGGTCCAGAAGCTGAAAACCTACGTCTCCATTTCGGAAACCATCAACTATCTGTACGTCATTGATCATGACAAGAAGCTGATGGGCGTGGTGTCTTACCGGGGACTCATCTTGGCCGAGCCGGAGGAATATATCGTGGACATCATGCACAGCCGGGTGCTGTCCGTGCCCGTGGATGCCGATCAGGAGGAAGTTGCGCACATAATCCAAAAATACGATTTGGTTGCCATCCCCGTCGTTGAGCAGGACAACCGTCTTGTTGGGATCATTACGGTTGACGATATCCTGGACGTCGTCATTAAGGAAGCCGATGAGGACATTCGGAAAATGAACGCCACCGGAGGCAAAACCATCGACTTCAACACCAAAGCAACCGTTGCCGCCTATCGAAGATTGCCGTGGTTGATCCTGCTCTTATTCATCGGGCTGATCTCGGGAACGATCATTTCCAGATTTGAAGAGACGCTGGCGCAGGTTGTGGCGCTGGCCTTCTTCATGCCCATGATTGCAGGAATGACCGGAAATACCGGAACGCAGTCGCTTGCTGTCATCGTAAGAGGCTTGACCACCAAAGAAATGACCAAATCGCTGGTGTTTCGGCTGTTAGCCAGGGAACTGAAGGTCGGGCTGATGATCGGGGTGACGTGCGGCATTCTGATTTCCCTGATCGCATACTTTTGGCAGGGCAACCTCTACTTGGGGTTTGTGGTCGGAAGCTCGTTGATTGCCACGCTGATCGTGGGCACGATGGCCGGCACCGTCATCCCCCTCATTCTGTTCAAATTCAAGATCGATCCGGCTGTGGCTTCCGGTCCACTCATTACAACCATTAACGATATTCTCTCGCTTGTTATCTACTTTGGCATCGCTACCCTGTTTCTTACCTATATCTAACCGAGCACTTGGGATTAACCATCCCTCTCGATAAAAAGGCTTCCGGGAAATTACCGGAAGTCTTTTTTGGGATCCGCCAGTTTAAGGATATCTTGATCTCATATCGTCTGGGTCTTATGGGATAATGAGGAAAAAGTTTGCAATTGATGCTATCCGCGTTATCATATACGTAAAAGAGGAGAAATGGCGATGAGTAACAATTTATTTCATCCTGAAGCAAGAGAGAAACTAATGTGGCTTAATGAACCTGGACATTGGGAGTTTACGACAGATGACGGGCTCATCATGGATGCTCCATCGAAAGCTGATTTTTTCAAAGACCCTGCAGGAAAACATTTTGCTCATTCTGCACCCTATCTTCATCTTCAGGTTGATTCAACATTCCAGCTAATAACGCAGCTTCAGGTAGACATGCACCATTTATATGATTCCGGGTGCTTGATGTTGATGGCAGACGAGAACAATTGGGCCAAGCTATGTTATGAATTCAATGGCGAGCATGCTACCATCGTTTCCGTTGTTACTCGGAACGGTGTTTCGGATGACTGTAATTCTGAGCGTGTATTCGTCAGCAATCCTTATTTGAAAATGACGAAGAAAGACAAAACGATTTCCTTTTACTACTCATCCGATGGTGAGGTTTGGAAATTGATTCGATACTTCGGAATGGATGCCCCGGTTCCTTTTACTGCGGGTGTGGTCGCTCAATCACCGATGGGAGCAGGCTGTCGAGTCCAATTTCTGTCTTTGCTATTATCAGAATCCGATGAGGAAAGCAGGTTTTAGAAGTTAGCTCATGAGCTGCTTCTTTTTTTGGTTTACGGACGCAAATCGTGCCCTACACTTAGCAGCATTACACGGATATTGATAAGGATACACGTTGCAAGTTCTTGTCCTCAATAAATGCAGTTCAAATATTTCCTTGGTTAAAAGGGCTGGTACTGCTTAAACGTTACCAAAAAGTAATTACATCACTTCAAAGTGCGTACTTCTCAAGCCGAACCCTAACGTGCAAAATGACATTAATCAAGAACATGACGTTAGGAGATGAACTTATATGAATACAGATCAACGTTCACATCATTCGCAAAAAACGGCTTTGGTTGTAGGGGCCAACGGGGTGATCGGCCGCAACCTCATCGAGTACCTTGCGACGCTTCAAGGCTGGGATATCATCGGCGTATCGCGCCGAGGCGGGGAATCTACGAACCGCGTACGTTATATCTCCGCGGACCTGCTTGATCGGGAGGATACGATCGCCAAATTAAGCTCCTTGACCGAAGTGACGCATATCTTCTACGCAGCCTATCAGGACCGGCCAACATGGGCCGAACTTGTCGCGCCGAATCTGGCCATGCTCGTTCATGTCGTGGAGGCGATCGAGCCCATTGCCAACAATCTGCAGCATGTCAGCCTGATGCAGGGCTATAAGGTATACGGCGCGCATCTCGGTCCGTTCAAGACGCCGGCCCGGGAAACGGATGCGAATCATATGCCGCCGGAGTTCAATGTGGATCAGCAGAACTTCCTGGAGGTACGGCAGCAAGGCAAAGCCTGGACCTGGTCCGCGCTGCGCCCCTCCGTTGTCAGCGGATTCGCCCTTGGAAACCCGATGAATCTGGCGATGGTCATTGCCGTCTATGCCTCGATCTCGAAAGAGCTCGGCATTCCTCTGCGTTTTCCAGGTAAGCCGGGAGCCTATCACAGCCTGCTGGAGATGACCGATGCCGATCTGCTCTCGAAGGCGACCGTTTGGGCGGCGACCGATCAACGCTGCGCCAATCAAGCCTTCAATATTACGAACGGGGACCTGTTCCGCTGGAACGAATTGTGGCCGAAGATCGCATCGTATTTTGAGATGGAAACCGCACCGCCCCTTCAGATGAATCTGGAAACGGTCATGGCGGATAAAGAGCCGGTTTGGAATCGCATGATTGAGAAGCATGGGCTTGCGAAGCACGATTATGAAGAGCTTTCATCCTGGAAGTTCGGTGATTTCGTGTTCTCCTGGGATTATGATTTCTTTGCAGACGGCTCGAAGGCCCGCCGCTTCGGGTTTCATGAGTATGTCGATACGGAGGCCATGTTCATGAACATCTTTGACGAGCTCCGGCGGCGTAAAGTCATTCCATAAGCGAACGCGCAACCTGCATGACGAAGAGCCGACTATAAGAGGAATAGCCGCTCTTCTCCTGCAGGTTAATGCGTTCCTTCAAGCGCAGGCTTTTCCAGCACGGTTGCGGACTCGCCGTATTTTCGCTCGATATGCGCATCTCCCCATCGGCACATCAGATGAAGAATCTCCTTCAGGCTCCAGCCATACTCGCTCAGTTCATACTCCACCTTGGGTGGAACCTGATTGTACGTTTTGCGTACTATAATGCCTTCCTCTTCCAGCTCCCGCAGATGCTGTGTCAGCATTTTCTGGGTGATCTGGGGAATCAGGCTTAAAAATTCGCTATTTCGCCTTTTGCCGAAAGTAAGATGAAAGAGAATGACCGGTTTCCACTTTCCGCCAATGACCTCCAGCGTAGCTTCGACCGCCGTGTTGTACACTTTTTCTTTAGACTCCATGCAAGCCTCGCTCCTTCGTTACACATATGGCATTACCACAGATTTCCGATCTCCCGCTTTACTTCTTCCACTATAACACGAACACCTTCCTCGATCTGATCCAATCGCGCTCTGGAAATGCTGATACGTATAAACTTCTCGCGCATCAGGTAGTCGGACAGATAAAACAGCTTGCCGGACACCACATGAACGTTCCGTTCCTTCAGCCGCCTGATCAACCGCTCCAGGTTCACGGTCTGGGGCAGCTTAAACAACTGATATATACCGCCGTCGCCGGGCACGGCTTCAATGAACCCGGTCCCCTCGATCCGCTGCACCGCAGCGTTCAAAACTTGCATTCGGGTTTCGTACTGGCTGTAAATTTTCTGTTTATGCCGCTCGTACATCCCGTTGCTGATATAAATTTCGAGTGCCGCTTGGGAAAGCAGCGACGTATCCCCGTAACTTTTGTAGGCATGGAACGTTTCGAGCAATCGTTCCGGCAGGACGACGGCCCCTAATCGCAGTCCGGGAAAAATGATCTTCGAAAAGCTCTTCAGATACACCACGTGAGAGGATCTGTTGTACGCATAGATTGGATCGTATCCCCGTTCTTCGCCTAAATCGGCCATATAGTCGTCTTCCACAATATAAACGCGATATCGGGTTGCCAGGTTTGCAATGGCCTTCCTCTGCTCGGCGCCGTAGGAAGTACCCAGCGGATTATGATATCTCGGCATCGTATAGAAAAATTTAATGCGTCCGGTTCGGAATTGCTCCTCCAAAGCCTGCAGGTCGATGCCAGCTGCCGTGCGCGCGATTCCGATAACGGGGAACCCCTCGCTCTCCAGAAACTTCAGGTAGTTATTGTAGCTGGGCTGTTCCACCAGAATGATGGACTTTCCGCCAGGGAACGGCATTTTCGCCAAGATCTCGAGCGCCTGCTGAGCGCCTGCCGTGACCACGGTTCTCTCGGCGGTAGTGAACACCTGATTTCCGGCCAGGTGAGAGACCAGGGTATGGCGAAGCTTCTCCATCCCTTGCGTATCGCCATACGTAAACAGCTCATATTTATAGGTATCAATCGCCTTGTTCAGGCAATGTTGAAAATCCAAATACGGGAATACATTCACGTCCGGGGAGGCCGAAGAAAAATCGATCATCGCATGAACGCTCCCGTCCTCCTCCGATTTCGGACGGTCAACCACATAATACCCGCTTTGGGATACGGAATAAATCGCATGCCGTTTCTCCAGCTCGGCGTATGCCCGCAGTACGGTGCTGATGCTGCATCCGTACATGGCTGCCGCACGCCGCACGGAAGGCAGCTTCTGCCCCGGACGATACTGTCCTTCCGAAATTTTGGTTTCCAGCTCCGAGAGAATGGACAAGTATTTTTGCATCATGCACCTCCTGTCTTTTCTATGCTTGATTATATCCGACTCCCCTTTATCCCAAAAGATCTAATATTTTTAGGTGAAAAACCTAATTTTATTAGGTTTTTTGAGTGGAAAGCGTCTGATAAAATATATACAAGCGCTTACAATGCAAGAATCGAGGAGGACATGTGATGACCAAGCCCGTAAAGCCTAACGAACCGATCGTAACCCATATCTATACCGCAGACCCTTCCGCCCACGTATTCGAGGGTAAAATTTATATTTATCCATCCCACGACCTGGATCACGAGAACACGTCCAATGATAACGGCGACCAATATGACATGGAGGACTACCACGTTCTCTCGATGGAGGATGTGAATGCTCCATGCGTGGACCATGGCGAAGCCCTTCATGTGAAGGATGTTCCATGGGCGAAGAAGCAAATGTGGGCACCGGATGCTGCCTTCAAGAACGACACTTACTATTTATATTTTCCTGCCAGGGACCATGACGATATTTTTCGTCTTGGCGTAGCTACAAGCTCTTCGCCTTCCGGTCCATTCAAGCCGGAGCCCCATTACATTCCGGGCAGCTACAGCATCGATCCTGCCGTATTCGTGGACGACGATAACCGGGCCTATATTTATTTCGGCGGTCTCTGGGGCGGACAGCTGGAACAATGGCAGACCGGTTCACACATTCCGGATGCGGAGGGACCTGCAGCAGATGCGCCTGCCATCGGACCGCGGGTCGCTGAGCTGAGCGACGACATGCTTACTTTTAAGGAGTCGCCCCAAGAAATATCCATCGTGGATGAGAAGGGCAACCCGATCGTTGCGGGGGATGAAGAGCGAAGATATTTTGAAGGGCCTTGGGTTCATAAATACAAAGGCATCTACTATCTATCGTACTCCACCGGATCAACGCACAAAATCGTCTATGCCACGAGTGAAAGTCCGACGGGCCCCTTTGAGTTCAAGGGCACGATTCTGACACCCGTTATCGGCTGGACGACCCATCACTCCATCGTTCAGTTCCAGGACAAATGGTATCTCTTCTACCATGACAGTTCCCTGTCCGGCGGAGCAGACAACAAACGCAGCGTCAAATTTACCGAGCTGACCTACAACGAGGACGGCACCATCGAGACGATTAACCCATACGGCAAATAAGCCGTCACAAGCTATGCCGTAAAATAAACAAGCTGACCCACATTATGGATTCAGCTTGTTGCCGTTCGCAATATTGTTCATCTGTTGCAGCCCTGTCCGTTACACGCCCTTTTTAAACAAAGAAAAAGAGTAAATCGCCGGAGCCGCCGCGATCAGAATAATGACAGGGACGATGGCGATGGCAAGGTTCACCTTCAGAAACGCCGTCAGTATCATGAACGCTCCGCCTGCCATCCACAGGTACCCGGCAAAACGATGCGTTTTATTCCAATTATCCTGGCTGTTCAGCGTCCAAGGCAGCTTGATGCCCACCGTATAGTTCTGTTTGCTCTTCGGCAAATAATTGCCGGTGATCACGAGCAGCATGCCCACTAGAGCCGGTGCAATCGTCTGGATCGGCAGCTCGGCCCCCATAGCCTTAAACAGCGTGATTGGCATGAGAATGAGAGACAGTGCGGGGATGAGCCATAGACCCATCGTTCTTAAAACCGGGGCAGCGTTCATTTTCTTAGGATCGTTGTTAAGCCCCACATTGACAATGACGTTAATAACCGCCGTAATCAACGGAAGCACAAACGCCGCAACCGCCTTCGGCACATAATTATCCGGATTGCCCGCCGCATTCCAGTGAACAGCCACTTGCTCAGGCAATTGGCTGTACAGCGTCATCGATAAAATAATCGGCAATAAGCATATCAGCGTTGTTAAAACCAGCATCGAGCTATTTTTTTTCCTCATCTTGTTTCCCCCCGTTAAATTGTGAAAACCACAGCATGATTTCTTCGAAGACGGACACGTTGATCTCATAATAAATATAATTTTTATATTTTGTTTCAAATATCAGTCCGGCCTTCTTCAGCTGCGACAGATGATACGAAATGGTCGCCCCGGTCATATCGAAATGCTGACCGATCTCTCCGGCAGACATTTTGCCGCGTTTGAGCATAACCAGGATGTCCCGTCTCACCGGATCAGATAACGCCTTGAATGTTTCCGGAAACCCCAATGTGCATCACCCATATTTCTATTTAGAATTTCATCTAAATACATTATCGCTTACATCTGCATTCAATTGCAATACCTATTTTGAAAAAAATCTAAATAGAATGCAAAATGGGCATCCCGTCAATCCCCATCGCCATGGTCGTAATTATTGTTTGCCTATAAACGACGAAAGCCCGCCACGGACCCGCGTTACACGCTGATCCATAGCAGGCTTGCTCCACGGCCTGTTTATCCAAGCACCTTCTCGAATACCGGAAAGCTTGCTGCTCTATCCGGGAAATTCACTTCTCCCCGCAGGTCATAACCTAAGCCTTGATACAGCTTAAGCGCAGCCGTATTCTTGGCATAGGTGTCCAGTCGTAAGCTTCGGTAACCCTGGCGCGCGCCGTACTCTTCGGAGAAAGCTACCAATGTTCGCGCGATGCCCTGCCCGTGTGCTTCCGGATCGACGGCAAGGCGATGCATCATAAGATGCGGTCCCTCGTCCTGCTTCCAGCTAATGGTTTGGTACTGTTCTGCCTGCGATTCGTCGAGAACAACGATCCCTAAAATACGGCCTTCGCCTTCAGCCGCAAACAACGTTCCGCGCTGTAAATCCTCACCGATTACCTCCCGGTTCGGATATTGATCATCCCATTGATCGCTGCCTCCAGCCTGCATAAACGTAACGCAGCGTGCAACCAAAGCCATGATTTCCTGAAGGTCCTCTGTCCGTCCCGTCCGTATGTTCATATTCATCGAAACACCTACTATTGTTTTTTTAGAACAGTTTACTATGGTTGGACGGCTGCAACAACTCGTAACGCATGACCCTCGAAAGCATCCTATTTAAGCAATGTAAGAGTCACCTCTATCGTATTGTTTACGAAAGAGCGCTCCGGACGGGATTTCAACATCACGGTCAGCCCAATCAAGGATACGATCAGCGCTTGCGATAAAGCTTTGGCGTCTGTGCCCTTCGCAAGCTCGCCCGATTGTATGCCCCGCTCAATGGTTTCTTGGAATATGACCGCCAGATACATCTGATGCTCCCTTGTCAGAATTTCAAATTTCTCATCATGAGGCGCAAGCTCGACCATCGTGTTAATGCAAAAACATCCGCGGCTGCGGCTTTCGGCGTATTCCTCATCCACCACATTCTCAAAATAGGCTCGAAACGCATCCCTGACCGATCGATGATTTTGCAGCCTGGTTCGCACCTCGGAAGCATGCCCTCTCGTGTATTTGCGCAGCGCGGTTTCGAACAGCTCTTTTTTGTCTCCGAACGCAGAGTAAATACTGGGCCGCTGAATGCCCATTCTGGAGGTCAAATCGCTTAATGAAGTAGCCTCATATCCCTTCTCCCAAAACAGCTGCATCGCGGCATCCAATACCTTCTCTTCATCAAATTCGCGGACTCGTCCCATCGTTAATTACCTCTCGTTACTTTAGATTTAAAGGAAGCTCGATGATCACAGGCGGTAAGCAAATAGTTTAATTTCATTACCAATCAGTAAATTAATTTTAAGATCTACGAATGCTTTTGTCAAACACCGAACATCCGATTTTTACATCTATATCAACACCCGCAAGTATAATTCTAATCATTTCAATAAACGTATTGACATGAATTGTCATTGTGGGATATATTTATCGATGATTTTATTATACTGATCGGTACACAAAAAAACGAAAGGATTGGATATGAAAATGGAGGGAATGCTGGATAAAAAAGCAGCCCGTAACGAAACGGGGGCTGATACGTCACAGGGGGCGCCAAGTTCGTCTGAAGGCATTTATGCTGCTCCAATGACTCGTTACGTGACGTTATTGTTTGCGATTGCCTGCGGCATGTCGGTTGCTAACATCTACTTTGCACAGCCGCTGCTCGATCAGCTGTCAATCGAGTTCAACATGGATTATTCCATCATCGGCATTGTGATTACCGTCACGCAGGTCTTCTATGCAATGGGACTGCTGCTGCTCGTACCTCTGGGAGATTTGCTGAACCAGCGCCGATTGATTATCGGTCAGATGACGATCTCCGCAGCAGCTCTGGTTATCGTTGGTACTGCTTCCTCCGGTGCGATGCTCTTCGCAGGGTTGGCTTTGGTAGGACTGCTTGCCGTTGTGACGCAGACCATCGTGGCATTCGCGGCAACTATGGCTGCCCCTGCCGAAAGAGGGCGTGTCGTCGGCATGGTAACCAGCGGAATCGTGATGGGGATCCTTCTTGCGCGAACCGTTTCGGGAATCCTGAAGGATCTTGCAGGATGGCGCTTCGTTTATTTGGTTTCGGCTGCGTTGATGCTGCTCATGGTTTACGCATTATATAAGGTGCTGCCAAATGCTGCGCGCAAGGTAAAGACTCTTTCTTATGCTCAACTGCTTAAGTCGGTATGGATGTTGTTCCTGCAAGAACGGCTATTACGTATCCGCGCTGTGTTGGCTATGCTGATTTTTACGGCTTTCAGCATGTTGTGGACCCCATTGGTACTGCCTCTGAGCTCGCCGCCGCTATCCCTTTCGCACTCGGCTATCGGGGCGTTCGGCCTCGTGGGCGTCGTCGGGGCAATGGCTGCAGCAAAGGCCGGTAAGCTGGCCGATCGAGGTTATGGACAGCGAACGACGGGAATTGCATTGTTCCTGCTATTGCTGTCATGGCTGCCCATCGGCTACACGGAACGGTCGCTGTTCGCCTTGGTCATTGGCATTATTCTGTTGGACTTGGCTGTACAGGCCGTGCATGTCACGAATCAGAGCATGATTTTTGCATTGCGGCCGAAGGCGCGCAGTCGGATCGTTGGCGGCTACATGATGTTCTACTCCATCGGAAGTGCTGCCGGTTCCGTAACTTCGACCCATGTTTACGCACACTTCGGCTGGCATGGGGTATGCGTGCTCGGGGCCTCCGTCAGCGCTGTTGCTCTTATTTTTTGGGCCGTGACCAAAGGCGCTAAAGGTGCCCACTGATAGTAATTCAAACTACAAAAGATCGCTTCCCTCGGAAACGGGGTGGCGATCTTTTAGAATATCCACGAACAGTGGCGCGCTTCCAGCCCATACGCCAATTATTTTGGAAGCTCTCTATTTATCGTTATGGATACAGTTCCTATGGATGCAGTTCCTCAAAATAACGAAAGACACGCCGTTTGGGCGTGCCTTCATCCTATTCTTATGGCGTTTTCCCCAGGATCACTTCGCCTGTCGTCTTATTCCAGGACATCGGAATGCCAAGCTTTGATGTGATCAACTCCAATGGAAACATGGTCGAATTCGCCAGGAATGGAACGCTTGCATCTTCTCGCGTCACCTTCCCGTTCACCAATACAACGGCGGGATCACTGGATTTAATGGATACGGTATTTCCGCCATAAGAGAAAGACCATATCGGAAACCGCTGTTTTCCCTGTTTCGGATCCGGATTGGACTGCCCGCGCTTCACTTTGATCCCCAGGGCTTCAAATACGCTATTATACGGTACATACAGCTTGCCTTCCACCATGGCGGAAGAACCGTAGAAGCTAACCGTTTGTCCGTTTACCGTCCAAGATAAAGGAGGCTGCACCATGACCGGATTCCCATCGTTCTCGTTAGGCGAGCCGCTGCCTTGATATTTCTCTTCTCCCCAAGCCAGGACCTTGCCGTCCTGATTGGTTGCATAACCGGTATATCCCTTGCTTCCCCAAAGTGCCGTTATACCTGTCAGACCTTTCACTCGGAAAGGCTTTGCCGTCGGATCGTTGTAATTCCACTGCCAGACCGTGCCGTCGTTTTTAAGCATAAATAAACGGTTGTTCCCCGTTCTTATCTCTTGGATATCGTTTAATCCCTTCACCGCAGCCGGCGCTTGCTGCTTCGTGTTCACATTCCACCGCAGCACCGTTCCGTTCTCATGCAGCAGAAACACGTCATACCAATGCGCGGCGATTCCGGTAATGGAGGAAGCAACCAGCGGTTTAACTTCGCGAAACTCGCGTTCCAGGCGGAACCGGTCGTAGAAACTATTATATACCGTTAACATATCGACGCTGCCGTCTTTAGCGAGAATCAGGGCCTCATGTCCGGCGACCACTATTGTTTTTGCATTCGTGACTCCCTTGATAGGAAAGTATTTCACCGTCATCTTTAAATGATCATTCGGATCAAACGTCGGACTCCATATCGTTGCAGACCCATCCTTATGCAATGCGACAGAACCATGGTTTGAAATGGCCAGGCTGGCTACATCCTTAAGTCCTTCCAGCTTGATCAGCCCTCCCCTTTTTTGGAAAGGCAACAACGGATCCCCGTTAATATAAGGCGAGTAATAATCGCCCCAAGCCCACACGTCCCCGTTCTTGTCCAAGGCAAATGAAGAATTGTCGCCTGCCGCCACCTGAACAATATCAGTCAGACCCGCGACTTGCTTGGGCACCAATTGATGAATGCTGGTCCCGTCACCTACTTGACCTGACTTGTTATAACCCCAGGCGGTCACGGAGCCGTCGCTCCATGCCGCAACACCATGTCCGCTGCCCCCAGCCACGCTTACCGGTATGGAGCGGGAATCTACATTCGTTGCTTCCGCCGCTCCCGCAGCGCCAAGCACCGTACAATTGACTGCTAATAGTATCGTCACTAACATAAATGCTACTCTGCCATTCATTTTCTTCATGAATGAGGCCTCCATTCTCAATCTATAATGGTATATAATACCATATCAAAAGATGGTAGGGAAAAAATAGTATACTCGCTTTCTGATAGCTGGAAGCCGTTATTCAAACATGGCAGGATTCAGCCTATGTTTGTTGGAATAGAGTTGCCGTGACCTTGCAGTCCGCGCACAGGAACATATAATAGATGCCTTCCCCGTACTCCTCGATCTGTTCCCAATCCAGCTGCCCGATGAATGTCATGCTCCGGGAACAGCAAGGGCAGGAAGGATAGACGGCGTCCTGGATCCAAGCCGGATAACCGCCGATTTGCGAGACCGCCGGACCGAGCGCCCAATAGGCGGCATAATAGCTGCTGCGAGGCTTGTCCGCAATCCGCAAGGAGCGTCCCGCGGACGTAAAGCTTCGCTCATCCTCCCCGGAATCAGGCCCAGGCACATATTCCGGTTTAATATTAGTCTGGCTCCATTCGGATTTTCCGTGAAAATCCACATCCATGTATATCGTTTCGTAACAACTGCAGTTCACGCAGGTGCTCACACGAAGCCTCTCTCCGGACAACCCCAGGAATCGAAGCTTCGGATGGCTGATGTCCAGATCCGCCAAAATGGTCAGGCTGCTTCCGCACCATGGACAGGAAGCGGAATCCTCCTTCAAAAATTGTCCGGGCTCGGGTTCAACTGCATAGGTGCTTTCTGTTGGCACTTTTTTCGCTATGGCGTAGCTGTCATGGTAGAATAGTCGGCGCTTGCTCCCATTCTCCGTGAGCTCCCAGCCCCCCTCATGCGCATAAGCTTCAGGCGGAACATACAGCTCCTTAGCCCAAGATGGAGGATTGGACCTCCATTCTTGAAATTGGCGCACAACCTGATCATCGCCGATCCAAGCCAAGGCCAACAGCAGATGGTTGCGGTTCTCCCTGTCCTGCTCAACGAATTGAAGCATCCGGTCCCGGCCTCGGGTAGGGGCATCTTTGAACAAAATGCCGGGGTAATAGATCCCCCGCTCCAGCAGTATCGGTATGCAGGATTCAAGCGAGTAGTCCCGATAGCAGATCAGGGACACAAGAATCTCCTGGCAGGTGTCCTCATCGCCCGATTCGAGCAGTTCAAGGGCTGCATTCAGCATGCGGTAGGCATCACCCGCAGATAAAGCGGAATATACCTCTTCTCTTTTCAGATGATAGGGAATATATCGGATTAATGGATCCCGCTTCACCGGGGCATGCATGATCTTAAGGATCTCTACCGGGTCCGTTATCCCCTCGTACAAGTCGATATCTCTCCGGTGCTGTTCTATGTAACGCTGCCGTTCTGCGCGCTCCATCTCCTGCTTGCACGGCATGCAATAACCGCCGGTTTTGGCCGCGGTTGCCGGCAATATCGTTGCCGAACATCCTTCGCTTCGGCATGGCAGCCGTTCTGTCATGCGGTCCCCTCCTTATTCTAGTAAGTCCACTCAGCTGGAGCCCGGCTCCTACTCTATGGTAAGTCCACCTCAGCTGGAGCCCGGCCTGTTTTCTCATGGCCATGAATTTCCTCTATTAACTATAGCTTTCTTTTCATTCCCATATCAACAAGGAGCTCTCTTATCTTCGGGATCTATCACCACAAGAAAGGCGAGATCGGTTAACGTCTATGAATACGCAATATTCGACGGAAACGCATATTACCGAAAATAGCGATCCTTCATGAAAGGCATATGGCAACCAGCCATCCAAGCATGCCCCGAACCACGCATCGTGCGCGCAGGGAGCAGTGCGCACGATGTACAAAAACCTGTTACATCAGGGAGTTGTTCATGCAGAAAAATGAACGCGAGAAAGGGGAATATCATACTCCGAGCGTATCGACTCTTAAACCCTAGCCTGGCGACGGACAGTTAAGCTCTTTCACCTCAGCGATTGCGCTAGCCCGGTTCGCCACGTGGGATAGAGCGGCTGCCAGCCATACTCCTTCCGGGCTTTGGCGTTGGATGCGCCGCGCTCGCCGCGCTTGCTCCCTGCTTGATAGGCTGGAGCTGGTGCTTGCAGCGCATCGGCATACACCGGCAGCCATGCCGTTCCCGCGGCAGGCTCATCGTCAACGATGTTGACCGGGCCTGACGGCCAGTCCAATGCCAGCAGAGCGGCAAGCGCCGCATCCTCGACATGGAGAAAGGACTGAACGCCATCCGTTGCCGGCAGAGCTCGACTTCGTACTTTTTCCGCCATGATTCCGTTGGCGTCGTACCACGTGCCGGGTCCGTAGAACATTCCGTACCTTAGAATGACGTGGCTCGGCATTTGGGCAACGGCATGCTCCAGCGATACGATACCGTCTATCGTCGACTTGCGAGGTGCAAGCGCTTGGACATCCAGGGGGGCGTCTTCGGTGGCGGGATGCTCTCCCGGCTCGTACGCCCAAGCAATGCTCTGGGCAATCATTCGCTTAACGCCATGGATTTGGGCGGCTTCCACCAAATGACGCGTTCCCTCTATCCGAATCCTGGCATTATCCTCCAGATTCCATTGGCTTAACGAAGTAAGCTGATGGATAATGACATCCGGCCGGATCTCCCCGATTGCGGCGATCATTCCTTCGCGGTCAAAAGCATCCGCAACGATCCCTCTTGCTCCCCAGGATTCGATCAACCCTTTACCCTGATTATTGCGGGTCATGCCTGTAACTTCATGACCGGCTTGCACCAGCTTGGGAAGCAGCTGCTGGCCGATGACTCCCGTAGAGCCTGCAACAAATATGTTCATATAAACTGACAACCTCCTGTTCGTTAGATATAAAATGAATGGAACCCTTCGAGAGTGAAAGACATTAAGGGGCCCTGGTCCTGTCGTAAATTGGAATTGCAGTTCCATCTTAGCATGATGGATAAGCATCCTTAAGGGCCACTTTTCATCGGGCAGACCGTGCCAATTCATCCCCGGCGCAGATGATCAACACGGTTAACCCGGAAGCAGCCAAATCAAGTCAAGCGCACTACAAGCTCTTTTTTGCCAAGCCGGGTGGATCCTCGCCGTATTCGCATAACACAAAAACGCACCACATAAAAGTGGCGCGTTCATTTGAGAATAATAGCCGGTTCCTGTCCATTTACTCTTCTTCTGTTACATCACGTATCGACGCATTCGTAGCGCTGCGCTGCTGCCGGCATTCCGGTTGATTGCATACGCCATAAAAGGTCGCGATTCGATTCGTATCCACCGTATCGATTAGAGCGTTGCAATGTCTGCATAGGATGACACCCATATTCACCTTTTTAACGGAATCGTTCATGCTTCACTCATCCTCTCTTGGTATCAGATTTGTGTTCAGAACTTCCAGCCATGTGCTTCCTGCTTACCTACAGACCGAACCTCCATTTCCGCTACTTCTCTTTGGGTTCGATTCACCTCCAATTAAGTATGTTAAATATGAATCGGTTGTAATTAATGTACACCATAAATATATAATACACAATATATATTCAAAAAATAGTTATTTTCATTATATATGACGTCATATTAAACAAACTATCGTTCCGTGTCTCCTCAATGTCCATCATGCCTTGTGGAGGAGATATGTCGCAGTCATTGAGTTTTTAATCGCTTGTGCTGGTTGGGATACTTCATGAAGCTTCCCAGACAAGATCAGATAATCGGTGACGAAAGATAATTGGCTCAGAGCCTAATTCGGTGAATATCTCAAAGTTATTTGGGTTTTCAATTGCTAGTGCTGGTTGGATACTTCACCTCCCCTCTTATACCAATGAGCTCGTACCAGAGGTACCGAAAGAAACGAGTTTCATCTGATGTCTGCTTGGAGGCTTATAGTGAAACCAATAAAAAAGCCCCATGATTTAGGCAGCATTGCATCGGCTTCTCATCAGGGGCATTTTTTCATGGTCGATATAGACTGATGTAATTAGGATCCGAATATCGGTATCCATTCAATCATGAGAACAATACCTATTGCTAAACCCGCAAAACACAAGTTATACTAGCCAACATAAGGACGTGAAGAACACGCCGCTTCTATGCAAAGTGCCCCAATGAAGGATTGGGGTTGCATTGTATGGGGCGGCTTTTTTATTTTCTAGCAAAATCGCATTCCGTCTTATACTGAGGAGGGTAACTGATCATGTCACGGTTCGATCAACAATATGAGCTCTGGATACACACGAATATCCTCAATGAAAAGAATCCCCGCAGGCTCGAAATCCTTAATAAAGGCCTAGGCCATGGCACCTTCGAGTTTCTGCGTTCCGTATGGTTTCCAGCGATCGGTCATTTCAATGACTTGCATCCGGAATGGGAAGTACGCGATTTCAGCAATGGTTATCGTTATTTGGACCTCGCCTATATGCCAGGTGATGCTAGAGGAGGCATCGAAATACAAGGGTACGGGCCGCATGCCCGCGATCTGGACGTCAGAAGGTTTAAGGATTTATGCCGCCGCCATTGTTTATTGGCATTGGATGGCTGGACATTCCTTCCCATAGCCTATCCCTCCATCGTCGAAGAGCCAAAGCAGTGCCAGCAGCTCATCCTATCCTTCGTCGGCAGATTCGTTGCAACCGATGTACCTGCATCATTAAGCTGGCTGGAGGCTGAAGCTGTGCGATTTGCCCGGCGACTTCTGCGCCCGATAACCCCTTTGGAGCTTGCCGCCCATCTTAGGATAAGCGACCGGCATACCCGACGAATATTGCACAAACTGGTGGAGCTCCGGATTCTGGACATCGCAAGCGGAGAACAACGAGCCCGGACCTACAAACTCCGCTTGTAAATGGTAGTAATGACGGGGGGATACAACAGTTCTTGGAAGAAGAAGGGAGACATGCGTTCTTCCAAGTGAGAATATGAGGACAGCAAGGAGGGGGGGCTTGTGATGGGTACCGGCGATATTGCAGACCAGAGAAATGAATATTAGTTACACTATGTGGACACCAGATCCGTTATTTCGAAATAAACCGCCACTTTATCCGAACTTCCGGACACAGGATCCGCTATTTACTCTAAACACCATGATTATCAGCTATTTTCTAAGCAATAGCGGATCTGGTGTCCTCATATAACCCATAACTCGCCATTTAAGACCAAATAGCGGAACCTCGGTCCTCATCAGTTGCAACGGTCACAAACGCGAGCCCGTACCTACAAACTCCGCTAGTAAATGGTAGTGATGATGGGGGAATGCAACAGTTTTGGAGTTCTTGCGGATATTGCAGTTCTTCAGTTCTTGCAGTTCTTGCAATTCTTGAAGTTCTGCAGTTCTTGCAGTTCTTGAAGTTCTTGAAGTTCTTGAAGTTCTTGAAGTTCTTGAAGTTCTTGAAGTTCTTGAAGTTCTTGAAGTTCTTGAAGTTCTTGAAGTTCTTGAAGTTCTTGAAGTTCTTGAAGTTCTTGAAGTTCTTGCAGTTCTTGAAGTTCATGTAGTTCTTGCAGATATTACAGACCAGAGAAATGAATATTAGTTGCACTAAGTGGACACCAGATCCGTTATTTCGAAATAAACCGCCACTTTATCCTAATTTATGGACACAGGATCCGCTATTTACTCTAAACACCATGATTATCAGCCATTTTCTAAGCAATAGCGGATCTGGTGTCCTCATATAACCCAAAACTCGCCATTTAAGACCAAATAGCGGAACCTCGGTCCTCATCAAGTTGCAACGGTCACAAACGCGAGCCCGTACCTACAAAAATAGCGGAACCTCAGTCCTCAAACCTCACTACTTCTGCCCTCCACCTGACGCTGGATCTCAATCAGCGTCTCATCCCAAAAACGCCTCATGATCTCTCGCACATAAACGTCATCCAACATCTCCTGATGGATCGCGATGGTCGTGTTTCCCGTTTTCGTGGACAGCACATAAATTTGCAGCCGGGACGGGTTGTCCCACTCCTTACGTTTCCAGGTCAGGCGCAGCTTATGGTAAGGGACGACCACCGTAATTTTGCCGGACACGCCTTCCTTCGACTCATATTCCTGCCCGACCCGCAGCTCCAGAGAAGGAACAGCTCCGATCCATAATGACAGGCCCTCTGGAGACGTGAGGAAATCCCACAGGCTCTCCTTTGTCACGGCCATCGTTTTCCTGACCCCGATCTGAACCCCGGCATCTTTCGTAACGCCGACAGGCACCCGGCCCATCAGCTGTTCGTACATCGTGGCGATCCATTCGCCCCACTCCCCGGATACCTGATGCTGCTCGACAATGTGGTTTCTGATCTGCTCATGGGACCAGAGTGGGTCCACTTCCTGCCCAAGGGCTACGACCCATGCTTCCCACGAACGTTCCGTTGCCTTTATCACTTCTTGTTTAAAAATGGAGCCAACCATCGCGCGCTCTCCTCCTGATACGATCTGATGGAGTTCATTATATAACACAAACACTGACAAAGAAGGTCAGTGTTTATCATCAGCTTTGATAATATTTGAATAACGACTCGGCAATATCGGCCAAACCTGATTTCAGCTCCTCGGGCCCGACGATGCGAATCTTACCGCCGAAGGATAGAAGATAGTAGGCAACTTGCGTATACAACGTAGACTCATCCAGTCTAAACACCGCCTCCTCCGCCGTACGTTCGACGAGCGCGTGGCCGAGCAGCCAATGCCCGCATAAATCGTCCAAAGCTTGGGGGATGCCTTGGATATGCACGGAAACCAAATGGGGATTGGATTCGGAGCCTTGCTCCGTCAACAGGCTGTCCAATAAAAATTCACGCGGGGAAAATGTCGCCGGGCGGTTAAACACGACGTCGGTAGGCCGAATCTGGCCCATGCGGTCGACACGGAAGGAGCGAATTTCACCGCGCAGATGGCAATAGCCAACCGCATACCATTTGCTCTTCCAGTGAACGAGCCCATAAGGATCTAAGGTCCGTGTCTGCTTAACGCCATCATAGCCTGTTGTGTAATCGATCTCGAGACTGGTTTGCCGGTCGATCCCGGCTTCGATCTCATGCAGTATGGAGGTAAGCCCGGAAGCTGCAGGCGGATGGATGGCCTCGATGCTGTTCTCCTGTTGCTCCAAACGCTTCAACTGCTCCGGATTCGTATATCGTTTGATTTTGGATATGGCCCGATTCAGCGGCTCTTCGGATGGATACCCCGCTTCCCGTGCGAATGCTGCTGCATGAAGAAGCGCTTTTTGCTCATCGGCATCAAAAAACAAGGGCTCCAGCTTGATATGATCCGGAATGGAGTACCCTCCGTCGCGTCCCATCTCCGAAATGACAGGCACTCCCGAAATGCATAGGGCATCGATATTCCGGTAAATCGTTCGGATGTGAACGCCCAGTTCCTCCGATAGCTGTTTTGCCGAAATTCTTTTGCGCGATTTCAGCAGCCAAAGAATTTCCAGCATATTATCCGCTTTGGACATCGTGTGCAGCCGTCCTTCCCTTGGAATTCCTTCGTTTGCCGTTTGTTCTATTATATCTCACTTCCTTAGAAGGTTTGGAGATATTCTTCCTGCTGCTGCGCTCTGACGTTGTCCAGCGCTCCCAATGAGAAAAGCCGACCCGCTGCAGGATCGGCCTGATTTTGTACATCGTGCACACTACTCCCACGCGCACGGTACGTGGTCAGTGGCATGCTTGGATGGCTGTCGACTAGATGTAACGGAAAGATGATGCCCTGCTTCATCTGCTGTCACTCTCATACGCACCGTGAACGACAACTGTCCCTGCTTCATCTGCTGTCACACTCAGCACAGTGACGACTGTTCCTCATTCATCTGCTGTCACATTCAGCACAGTGGCGACTGTTCCTCATTCATCTGCTGTCACACTCATACGCACCGTGAACGACGACGGTTCCTGCTTCTTCTGCTGTCATACTTCATGCGCATCGCGAAGTCAACTTTTCTTTCCTCAATGATCATGCCCCACCGTGATGACAACACTGCCCCTCTTACGCCCTGTATCCGCGTATCGGTGTGCCTCGGCGATTTGCTCCAATGCATACCTTCTATCGATGACCGGTTTGATCTTCCCTTCCCCAAGCAGATCCGTAAGCCGTCGCAAATCCTCCATCAGCACCTTGGCTACTCCCTGCCCTTCTACCGTTACATAACTCCCGCCCGCGGCAAGCAAATGCTTGCAACGGGATTTCGGCAGTTTGCCGACCGCGTCCAGAATGATGTCGTACCGATCCCCGCTTTTCGAAATATCCTCTTGGGTATAATCCACGACTTGATCGGCTCCGAGCGACTTCACCAGCTCTACATTCACGGTGCTGCAAACGCCGGTAACCACGGTTCCCGCATGTTTGGCAAGCTGTACGGCTAAATTCCCCACCGCGCCGGATGCACCATAGATCAGAACCTTGTGCCCCTGCCGGATGTTCGCTTTTCTAAAAAAATGCAGGGCCGTCGTCCCTCCGAAAAAGATCGCGGCCGCATCGTCATAAGTCACGTGCTCCGGCTTCATTACGATCATCCCGTCTTCGTGCATGCAGATGTACTGCGCATACGTGCCAAATCGCATTCCCCTGAATGCCAGAACCTGATCGCCGATCTTGAACCTTGTAACATCCTGGCCTATCGCTTCCACTTCCCCCGCCAGCTCCACCCCGAGAATCGGTTGTCTCGGCTTCCTCAGACCCAGCACCAATCGCATGGGAATTTTATACAATAGGGGACTGCGAAATCCCCGCACGCGGCAATCCCCCGAATTGACGGTAGTGGCATAAATTTTGATCCGAACTTCGTGATCCTTAGGAATAGGCTTCGCTACCTCTTGGAGCTGTAACACCTCCGGTGGTCCGTATGCGGTGCATACCATTGCTTTCATGGGTTTCCTCCAAACCTGCTTTTGCAATCAGTATATCTGCCGAGACGCACCGGGATATAGATACTTTAGTATGGTTTTCGAATGAAATACGGTATTCAAACCGGGCTGTCACCTACAGCAAGCCCAGCTCGCGCGCACGCGCAACAGCTTCGGTACGGCGGGTAGCCTGGAGTTTATCGAATATGATCCGGTTATGCCCTTTGACGGTACTAAGCGCAACAAAAAGCTTTTCGCTGATCTGGCGATTGGAAAGTCCTTGGGCAATGAGACGCAGCACCTCCAATTCCCGCCGGCTCAGGGGCTCGATCAGAGACTCTGCAAGCTGAAGCTGGCTTGGAGAGGACTTGCCCGCGCTTTCCAGTCCTTCCATCTCAAAAGCATGCAGCAGCTTCTCCAGATAATCATGCATCGGTTGGGTTCCGGTTGCATCTCGTATCGGTTGGCTGGCAGATGCTGCTCTGAGCAGCTCCTGCATCGGCGGCCCTTCATCGATGAATAACCGGATAAAACCGCCGGGCTCGGCCTTCGCCACAGCCTTTGCGGCGATCCGGGCAGCTTTCAGCCTATCACCCTGGGCATGCAGAGCCAGGGCCAGCACGACCATGACCTTAAGCTGCTCGTCGGCCCATTCCTTAGCTTCCATCTGCGCCAGCAAGGGTTCCATGATCGCCAGAGCAGCCCCCGCCTGCCCTTTAGCCAACAAAACTCTGGCCTGGCTGAGAGGAATTCCATGCTCCTGCGCCAGCTGGGAAGCTTCACTGAAATCTCCTTGTTGAAGCAGGACAAGCACCTGCGCTTCGGCAATGAAGGGTAGCTGACTCATGTACTGCTGCTGACGCCCGAGGCGATCCGCTTTAGCTAACATGGCGGCTGCTTCCCTCACTTCTCCTCGCGATAGCTTCAGCCTCGCGAGAAACACCTCGCAAGCCACGGCTCTGTCGGTTTGATCAAACTGCCCGGCTAATTGAAGGGCCTTCAGCCCATGCCGTTCAGCGGCATCGAGATCGTTCCACTCACGGCAGATTCGGGCCAGGCCCAAATGCGCTTCGCATGCTGCCGGCGGCGGAGGGTCACCCGCCAATTCCAGAACGCGTCGATAGGTCACGGCTGCTGCATATAATTGATTATCCGCTTCCTGAAGAAGTCCGAGTCCGAGCGTTGCCATCATGGCGATCATAAAATGTCCGATCTTCTGACTGATGGCAACGGCCTCCTCATAGGCCCGGCCTGCTGCGGCACGATCGCCCTGGAGCTGGTAAGCGTATCCCAGCGTCCACATCGCGGCCGTGCGGACAGGCAGATTATGCGGACTTAAATATTCCAAGGCCCGTCGCGATTCCGTCATGATGACTTCCGGCTGATGCTTGCTGACGGCAAGCGTCGCACGTATGGAGGCAATATGTCCTATGAGGTCCCGGGTATTGCCGTTCTCCTCGGCTGGCAAATGAACCTCGGCAGCTTGAAGTTTGCGTTCGACGCCGTTCATTTGGCCGACCATCAGGAGAGCGGAGGCATGCATGACATTAAGCGCCGGCCTTGCGTCCAATTCTGCCTTCGGCAGGGAATCCAGCCAATCGAGCACGGGGTGGATCGCTCCACGGAAGACCAGGGGCATCCTCTCCCCTTCAATCAGACGCGCGGCGCGATCCATGTCCTGGGCAGCAGCCGCATGCTGGAAAGCCTCCAGCCAAAAATCATGACGATCATGCCAGTCGCTGGCACGCCGATGCAGTTCCGCCACGATCCTCTTCCCGTCTTCGGCATCCTTGCTTTTTCGGGATAGGCGTTGCCGCAATGCATCCGAGAACAAGTGATGATACCGGTACCAGCGCCTCTCGTTATCTAACGGAACGATGAACAGATTGGCACGCTCCAGGTACTCCAGGGTTTCTTGTCCGGAAACGGCCGCCATCGGGGAATCACCGTCTTCCCTCTGCAAAACGTATTCGCACAAGGAACCGCTGAGCCGGTCGAGAATGGAAGTGCGCAGCAAAAAATCCTGCTCGCTCTCAGGCTGCTGCTGCAGCACTTCTTCAATCAAATAGTCCAGCACGTAGCGGTGGCTGCCGCTGAAGGATCGAATAAAGCCCGCAGCGTCTCGATGGCCCTGCAAGGACAGCGCCGCTAACTGCAGGCCGGCGATCCAGCCTTCCGTACGGGATGCAATAAGCGCTGCATCCTCCCCTGACAGGTCCAGCCCCATCACATGCCGCATGAATTCGGAGGTTTCAATGGAGGTGAACCGCAAATCCGGTGTCCGCACTTCCGTCAGCTGGTTTCTTGCACGGAGCCGGGCCACGGGCAGATCGGGATCCTTGCGGCTGGCAATAACCACATGCATCTGCGGCGGCATGTGCTCAATGAGAAAGCCAAGAGCGCGGTCTATCGGTTTGGAATCAAGCACGTGGTAATCATCAAGCACAAGGATGACACGGTCCGGTTTGGCCGTGATTTGATTCAGCATGGCCATAACGATGGCTTCGATTGGCAGAGGATGCGGTGACGGGGCGTGGAGTGTGCTCACCACCCTCTCTCCGATATCAACCCCGATGGTTTGCAGGGCAGCCAAGAGGTAAGCGAAAAATCTGGATGGCTCACGGTCCTCCTTTTCCAAGGACAGCCAGGCAACGGGCTGCGGACAACCCCCGATCCATTGGCTGAGCAGCGTGGTTTTGCCGCTCCCGGCAGAGGCGGAAATCGTGGTCAGCTTCCGGTGCAGACGCAGCCCCTCGTTCAAACGTTCGATCAGCCTGGGACGAAGGACAGCCTGGGACCGTGAAGAAGGAATATATAATTTCGTGGACAAAATCGTCGTGGACATCATAACCCCCGTTATGCCGTCATTGCAGCAGTTTTCAACTTATTGTTTGCTATGTTTAAGTGTTCGACGGATGCAGGGTTTTCCCTCTTGTGCGCTACCTCCGCTCGCTGCAGTCGGACAGGAAGCATGATTGGAAGGGTTGGGCATACGATGAAAGATTTTATAATTAGAGCGCTTTAACAGGAGTCCGATTCAAAGGCGAGGTTATAGGCGTAAGAGAGAACAACGCAATGCAGCGATTCCGACTGAACGGTTGAATGTCGAAATTAGTGAGAAGGTTTTATATGATGATCAAGCCATCCTTCAAGTTTGGCGGAAATACTTACGATTTCTGATAAAAGGCTGGCAGGCCACCCAAAGGTTCTTCCTTAGGCGGCCTGCTGCATAAATGAATTTCCTAAGTTTAGACGCATAACCTCTCTCAGCTCTCATCGTCGGAGTTGCGATATGGACAAATCAACAGCGCTTCTTGGATCGTCTCGGCTACGATATCTGCTGCGGATTGGCCCGAAGTGAGCCCTCTTGTGTCTTGCCCTGCCCATAAGGACATATATTCCGGATTGCTTTGGCGATTGGCGGCATTTCGTATGTCGCGGGTCACCGTATTCTGCGTAGGGAAAGGCAGCGGCTCTATGCCGCTTGCATCCCATTGCTTAATGAAGGCATTGCGGATGCCTCTCGCCGGCCGCCCCGAGAACGCTTTGGTAATGACCGTGCTCTCTTCCGTGCTGCGAAGCAGCGCTTGCTGGTAAACCTCATGCGCACCCGATTCGGCCGCCGTCAGAAACCGCGTCCCCATCTGAACGGCTTGGGCGCCAAGAACAAGCGAGGCCACAAGTCCGCGTCCATCCATGACGCCCCCGGCGGCAATGACGGGAATCTTGACCCGGTCCACGATCTGCGGCACCAAAGCAAACGTTCCGATTTGGGCCCCCATCGGGTGCTCCGAAATATCAAACGTGCCCCGATGCCCCCCTGCTTCGCTGCCTTGGGCAACGACGGCGTCGCAGCCTGCTTGCTCGGCCAGGATAGCTTCGCGCACCGTGGTTGCCATCGCAACCACAAGCAGTTTAGCTTCTTTCGCTTGCCGCATAAGGGGCTCATCCGGAATACCGAATGCCGTGCTGATAACGGGCACCTTCTCTTCGAGCAGAACCGCGAATTGCTGCTCAAACCAATCGGGCGTTGTTACGTGTTCCGACCCCGCATGGGGAATGCCAAGGTCGCCGCGCATCCGGTTTAACTCCTGTTGAACATCTTCGATTCGCTCCTGGCGATCCGAGGCCCGGGACGCAAAAAGGTTGACGGCAAAAGGTTGATCCGTCCGCTTGCGGATTTCCTGGATGCTATGGCGAATGGCGGCCGGCTCCATATAAGCCGCACCCAGCGTACCGAGCCCGCCTGCGTTGGATACGGCGGCGACCAGCTCAACGGTTGTCGGCCCTCCGGCCATTCCAGCCAATATAAGCGGATAACGGATGCCAAACCGATCGCACAGCTCGGTCTGCAGTTGAATGTTCATGATATCATCTACCTCCTTTAACGCTACAGATATTATCCTATTAAAAGAGAGAAACTTTCAAATAAAAGAAAAACGCCAATCGACGTACCCTCTCGAAGACAGACCGCATACAGCATTTTTTTTGGCGAGATCAGGAGAGTAAGCCTTCGAAGTTTTTTCTCATCTCTAATATAAAGGCCAACCAGAAGATTCTGGCTAACCTGAATCATACGAAAGCCGCTAAGCACATGAAAAGTGCTTAGCGGCTTTTGCGGGTGCATTCGTCCGGGGAGACCTATTTCCCTGATGGTTACCCTTCTAGGACATTTTCACCAAACTGTAGTTTTTCTTGCCCTTGCGAATGATGATAAACCGGCCGCCAATCGCCTGGTCGGCTGTCACCTCGTGGCCCAAATCGCTGACGCGCTCGCCGTTCATCGAGATCGCGCCTTTGGTGATATCCTCGCGCGCTTGCCGCTTGGAAGGCTCGATGCCCAGATCCACGAGCCAGTCCACGATATTCTTCGTTTCCGGCGTCGCTTCGAACGTCGGCATCTCCTTGAAGCCCTGCTCGATCTCATCGGCCGTGAGCGATTTAATATCGCCGCTGAACAGAGCCGCCGTGATGCGCTTGGCCTGCTCCAGCATCTCCTCGCCGTGCACGAATCTCGTCATTTCCTCGGCCAGCGTTTTTTGCGCTTCGCGTTTATGCGGCTCGCTCTGCACCTTTTCGGCCAGCTCGTCAATTTGCTCCTTGGTCAGGAAGGTGAAGTATTTCAAGTATTTGACGACGTCTCGGTCGTCGGTGTTCGCCCAGAACTGGTAGAACTCGAACGGCGTCGTTTTGTTCGGGTCAAGCCAGATCGAGCCGCCGGCCGTTTTGCCGAACTTCGTGCCGTCGGCCTTCAGCATGAGCGGTATGGTCAGGCCGAAGGCTTTGGCTTCGGGTCCTTCCTTCTTCCGGATCAAATCCAGGCCGCTTGTAATGTTGCCCCATTGGTCCGATCCGCCGATTTGCAGCTGCACGTCCTCATGCTGGTACAGATGCAGGTAATCGACCGACTGCAGGATTTGGTATGAGAATTCCGTAAACGAAATCCCGCTGTCAAGCCGGCTCGCAACCACGTCCTTCGCCAGCATCGAGTTGATGCTGAAGTTCTTCCCGTAATCGCGCAGGAATTCGATAATGTTGATCTTATGCGTCCAGTCGTAGTTGTTGACCATGCGGATTTGATTGTCGCCCTCCGTCACGAAGAGCTTTTTCATTTGTCCGGTGAGCGCGTCCACGTTAGCTTGAACCTGCTCCAGCGTCTGGAGGGAGCGCTCGGTTTGACGTCCGCTTGGATCCCCGATGGTGCCGGTCGCGCCCCCGATCAGAATGACCGGACGATGGCCGGCAAGCTGGAAGCGTTTGAGCATGATGAAGGGAATCAGGTGACCGATATGCATGCTGTCGCCCGTAGGATCCACGCCGCAGTACAGCGAAATCGACTTTTCATTCGTAAGCTCCCGGAGGCCTTCGGCATCCGTCTGTTGGTTGATCGCATCGCGCCATTCCAGTTCGTCGATAATATTCACAGCGTTAACACTCCTTCAATACATGATTTTTCCTTATAACGAAGCGCCCATCCGTTGAAAAACAAAAAATCGCCCCTTGTCTGTTACAGACATAGGGACGATTATTAACCGTGTTACCACCCAGATTGCACGAATGGTCTGCAGCGCTTGCCGCGCGCCATTCATGCCGCTCATTAGACGAGGTATCGTTCGCCGTTTCCGCTCGGCATTACCCGAGATACTCCAGAGTGTAATTCGCTGCGTTGGTATGTACCGGGTTCCATCGCCCCCCGGCTTTCTAGAACAGGGACCAAGCTGCTACTGGGCTCTTTCAACGTATGTCGCTTATAAGATTACAGACAGTATAGTGAATTAATAAATCGATGTCAACTCCGTTTTGGACGGACGTCCCGCTTACCCCGGCAGCATGGGTGAATACCGCCGGAGGTGTCCCCAGAATATTAGGTGCGGCGCATATATGCACGAACCGTGATCGGAGCAAAGATCGCCACGATGATCGCGGCGCCGACCAAGGATATCGTCAGATCCCAGCCCACGGTTCCGGAGTTCGTCAGATCCCGGACAGCCGTCACCAGATGCGATATCGGGTTGATGTTCACGAACCACTGCAGCCAGCCCGGCATCGTATCTACCGGCACGAAGGCGTTGGAGAGAAACGTGAGCGGAAACAGCACGATCATCGATATCCCCTGCACGCCGGAGGCGGATCTTGCAATCACGCCGAAGAACGCGAATATCCAGCTGATCGCCCATGAGCATACAATGACGATCAGCGCGGCAAGAGCAACGTAACCCAGGCCCCCGCCCGGGCGGTAACCCATGACGTATCCCATCGAAAAGGTAAGCACCGTTGCAATGGTATAACGAACGGTATCTGCCAGCAGGGCCCCTGCAAGCGGAGCAATTCGCGCTATCGGCAGCGACTTGAATCGATCGAATACGCCTTTATCCATATCCTCGCGCAGCTGAACGCCCGTGACGACGGAGGTCGTAATCACGGTTTGAACGAGGATGCCGGGAATGATGACAGGCAAATAACTGGCCACGTCGCCGGAGATGGCGCCGCCAAAAATATAGGTGAACATCAGCGTGAAAATAATGGGCTGGAACGTAACGTCAAACAGCTGCTCGGGCGTGCGCCGGAGCTTCAGCAGACCCCGGTAGGCCATCGTCAACGAGTTTCGTACCGTCTGACCGAAACTCGTGCGGTTTTTAAGCCGGCGTTCCGTCCCCGATTTCATGATCGTGCTGCTCATACTCTTGTCACCTCTCTATCGTTGGGTTCATTAGACGATGGGACATCGTCTTCCTTCACGCCGTGGCCGGTGATCGTCAGGAACACCTCATCCAGGGTCGGCTTCTGCACGCTCATCTCGGACAAGCCGATGCCTGCCGTGCGCAGCTCGATCAACAGGTCTGTAACAAGACCCGCATTAGCCATCGGCGCCGTTATCTTTCCGGCTTCCGGCGATATGTTGGCATGAACGCCCAGCACCTGTTCCACGGTGTGGCGGGCGCGGCCCATATCCACTGCATCCTGGACGGTCAAGTGCAGCGAGGAAGTCCCTACCGACATCTTCAGTTCATCCGCCGTCCCCTCGGCCACGACCCGCCCGTAATCAATAACGGCGATCCGGTCTGCCAGTTGGTCCGCCTCCTCCAGATACTGCGTGGTCAGCAGCACCGTTGAGCCGGTCTTCACCAATCGGCGGATCGTATCCCACATCTGGGAACGCGTCCTTGGATCCAGCCCCGTCGTCGGTTCATCCAGGAAGATGAGCGGCGGCTGGGCAATGAGGCTTGCCGCCAGATCCAACCTTCTCCGCATGCCGCCGGAGAAATGTTTGAGCGGCCGTTTGGCGGCTTCCGACAACCCGAATTCCTCAAGCAGCTCACCCGCCTTTTGCCGTGCCTCCGTGCGTCCCAGCCCCAACAAGCGGGAGAAAATGATCAGATTCTCCGTAGCGCTGAGCGATTCATCCACCGAGGCGTATTGGCCGGTGACCCCGATCAACTGACGGACAATCTGCGATTCCGTCTGCACATCGTGCCCGAAGATTCGGGCCGAACCCGCATCCGGCTTTAGCAAGGTGGCCAGCATTCGGATGGTCGTCGTCTTGCCTGCGCCGTTCGGTCCCAACACGCCATAAATCGTACCGGCGCGCACGTTCAAATCCACGCCGTCCACGGCGCGGTTATCGCCGAACGTTTTGACCAGCCCGTAAGCCTCGACAGCCAAGTCGCCAGGGCTGTATTCCATGTTCCTTCTGTTTGCATGCTCCATTATGACTCCTCCTATTCGCTTAACAGATGATGTTTGGATCGTAACACCCCTACTTAAACGGAATGTAAACCGGGAGAAGAATAGGCTCGAAAAATAACCCTCTACCATCAGAGTCGGGGATCGGCAGTACACAACGCCCCTGCTATCCCTCAACAAAAAAAGTGACAGCGCAGAAAAAATCACTGCACTGCCACCACGGTATGTCTTATCAGAAAACGAATACCCCCGTTGCCGAAATGCGTTACGGACGGTTCTTGTGCATCCACTGCAAAGCCTTCTTCAGCCACTAGTGAACGTAAAACCTTTTAAAGCTCTTCCTCATCCTGATCCATCGTATATTTCACCTGCATGATGATATTCTGTTCGTGATCGCCAAACTGGCGGCCGAACAGATTCAGCCCTCCCTGATTCACGGCATCGGGCTTGATGCCGATGCGCAGCCGCAGTTTGGGGCTTGCAGCAATATTCAGCTGATCCAAAGTAACGCTCGATATCTTCTCCATATCCAGCGTCGTTTTCTCATCATCCACGCGCCATATTTTCAGAAACCCGTATTGCGTTGCCCAATCGTACCACCAGTTCGGGTTCAGCTTGCCGCGGCGATCCCCGAAATCGCCGGGGCTTGTCCACATGCCGATCTCCACGCCATTGACCCACACCGAAATATTCGAAGGCCAGTTATGATCATAATTGGGGGCCTCTGAGCACATCTCCATGGACAGTTCCAGCGATTCGATTCGTGCTCCTGCCGGAATATCCATCGGCATCAAGTATTCCAGGTATCCCTTGCGAAGCCAGATGATCTGGGCATTCACGTGCTTGGGATGGTAAAAGCTCGCCGGCTCGTCTTCCTTGATGATGTACCCGTCCGCATTGGCCATTCCGCAGGTAGGCGCCACTTCGCAATCGCTGTAATGGCCGATCGGCATATCGACTTCATAGACATGCGTGACTCCCTTAGGAACCGAATTCTTCAAATTCAACGCAATATGGATATCATCATAGTTCCGGCTGCACACCTTCATGGCCCCGCGCGAAGCCGGAAGCAATTCCGTATTGATTAACTCGGCCGCTTCCAGCACTTTGATGTTGCTCGCCACCGTCGAAACGGGAAGTTTGAGTTTCTCGGCGATTTCGATGATATTCAGGTTCTTGGAATTCAAGAGCCTCAGGATATCCACCCGAGAACGCGTTGACAAGGCATGAGCTACCGTGACCAGTCTTTCCGGGTCGTTAAAACCAAGTTCCAGCACAAATCCGCTCTCCTTTAAACATATTCATTACCTTTCATCTTATCTCTTAATGAATTGAAAAACAATCATGCTTGCAAGGGCTTACATCCATGATCTCCCCGCATTTTGCCATAGTGCATGAGCCTGGAAGCAGCGAAGAAAAACAGTCCCTTCCTAGCCAGAAATGGCTTCCGGGAGAACCGGAAGCCATCCATGATTGAGCTTGCTCAGCACTTCATTTTTCGGTTGACTAAGCCATCCGCTGGTCCTAATTCGCCGGCTTGATGTCGAAGAAGTCGATTTCTCCGTATCCTTCGCCTTTTGAAAAACGTATCGTGTTCACGCCGGCCTTTAACTGAACCCGCGCCGTGGACAAGCCCCAGTTCTCCCACCCTTTATTCGTAATATGGAATTTGTCGGCCGTTCCGGCATTCACGCTGAGCATAAGATGGGACCAATTCCCTCCGGCCGTTCCGTTCGCCGTGCGGGCCAGCAAAATGTAGTCGCCTGCGGACGGGGCATGCACCGAAAATTCCACGTAGCTCTCCGGCGTATCGATATGCCCCGCTTTCATGCCTCCCGAGCCGTTAGGGCTTTGGGATGCATAGGCGACGCCGCCGAACGTTCCCTCCTCACCTTCATAACGGGTGTGGGCCGCTTCGCCGGAAGGCAGCGCTATCGGAGCATTCGGATTCGCCGGCACGCCGAGGTTTGGCGTATGGTCGCCGTGCCATGTGAATTTCTGCGCTCGGACCTCACGGTTCCATCCCGCGTTGTTATATTTGGCGACATGGTAAAGCATCCAGTCTTCCGTTCCGTCGGGTGACTTGGTAAACGAATGGTGGCCCGGGCCGTACAGCCCGTTGCCGGACTTGAAGATAGGCTGGCTGCGTTTGGTCCAGGAAGCCGGATCCAGCAAATCGCTGGTTGTGCTTGCCGTGATCAGGCCGAGGCAATAATCATTGGTCCAGCTTCCGCTTGCCGAGTACACCAGGCTGATGACGCCGCCGCGTACAATCACCTGGGGTCCTTCGTTTACATGCGGGGAATGATTCGTTTCCCAGCTGTGCGTAGGCCTCGCAATTTCGACGCGGCTTGAATCAATCGTCCAAGGGTTGCTCATATGGGCGATGTACAGATTCTGCCGCACATTGGTGTCCCCTTCCCAGCCAGACCAGATAAAATACAGCTGACCGTTAACCTGCAGCACCGTGCCGTCAATCGCCCATTTGTTTGTCGGGTCCGTTATCTGGCCTTTGTACTGCCAGGTTCCCTGCGTCGGGTCCGCCGACGTGTTCTCCATGACATACATGCGGTGGTTGACGTTATCCCCGTCATCCTTGGCATAGTAGATGTACCAGGCGCCATTGATGTAATGCAATTCGGGAGCCCAGATCCCGCAGCAGCCCGTTTCCACGACCCTCGTCGGAGCCGCGTCCACCGTGGTAAGCTGGGCGGACTTCCATATCGTCACGTTGCCGCCGGTCGTTTTCGTGAAGTAGTAAAAGCCATCCGTGTGTTTATACACCCAAGGATCCGCTCCATCCTGCATGACCACGTTGTAAAAGTTGTTCTGAAGCGTGGCCGCATGCGTCGCCTGACCCATCGGAAGAATAAGAAATGCGCATATCGTGAGCAACAATTTATTCCGGTAATTCACCTTCATCCTTTCGTCACGTTCCTTTCGGATAATGTGCAATCATACACCAAACATGGTACAAGCCTACTTCAAGATACCGGTCATAATGGGCGCTTAATCCTCTATCGCGGCTTTGCGGGCGTTAATGCGGCGGATCACTTCAGGATCGAATTTCGATCGTCTGTCATAGGTGTACAATCCGTTCACTTCCTGCTCCACGTCGTACAATTGGGTATAACAGAACCCGAACATCATGGGATGGTCCAGCAGCACGTTCGTTAAGCCCGCATAACGCTCCAGAAACGCTTCCTCGGATGTCGGCCTGTCGCCGTAACCCCAAGACTTCTCGTCTTTCTGATCCGGATTCCACCAAATGCCGCCGTATTCGCTGATAAAATAAGGCTGGCCGCCATACTGCTGCCGATTCGGGAAGCTGTTGTATACCTCTCCACCGTTCTTCATCGGCTCATATCGCTGCTTGAACGTTTCGGGATTTTGGTCATAATCGTGGATATCGAAAATATCGGTCACCACATGGAAGTTGCCGCTCGTATCAATCACGGGGCGCGTCGGGTCCATTTTCTTCGTGACCTCGTATACAATGCGCAGCACATCGTTATTTTGCTTGGCGCCGTCCCGGTCCCACGTCTCGTTGAACGGGCACCAGCCGATGAGGGCCGGATGATTGAAATCGCGTTCCATGCCTTCGAGCCATTCCGGCAGGAAATGGGACAATCCCTCGGAAGTGGTAATGTCCAGCCCCCAATTCGCATGCTCCCCCCATACCAGATACCCTAATCGGTCCGCCCAATACAGAAAGCGCGGTTCGAATATCTTCTCGTGAAGCCTGGCGCCGTTAAAGCCCAGTCCCATCGAAATTTCGATGTCTTTGCGGAGATCCTCATCGCTTGGAGCCGTATAGACTCCATCCGGATAGAAGCCTTGGTCCAGCACAAGGCGCTGAAATACGGATTTGCCGTTGATGCGGAAAGCCATGCCGTCCAGCATGACGGTTCGGAGGCCGAAATACGATTGGACAGTATCGCTCGCCTGGCCATCTCCTTGCAGTGATAATTCCAGATCGTACAGCCTGGCCTGACCCGTTTCCCACAAATGGACCTCCGACAGTGGAATGGTGAGTTTGACGGACGGCCCGGATACGACAGCACTTGCATTCCCTACCGCATTTCCCTCATACAAGGCGGATGCGGTCAGTTTATGGCCTGCTGCGTTCCCGTCGATTTTAATCTCGAGGTGGGCACAGCCATTATCCGGGTCACCCACCAGCTTCATGTCGGACATATAAGCCTGCGGCACTTGCTCCAGCCATACCGTTTGCCAAATCCCTGTCGTACGGGTGTAATCGCAGCCATGCGAATAGAAGCGTCCGCTTTGCTTTCCGCGCGGCTGGCGTCCGGAACGGACATCGTCTTCCGCGCAGACGGTAACGATATTCCCGCCCGGCTTCACATGCGATGTGATATCAAAACCGAAAGGCGTATATCCCCCGCGATGCGTTCCTACGGATACTCCGTTTACCCAGACTTCGGTTTCATAATCCACCGCCCCGAAGTGAAGCAGAATTCTGCCATTCCAATCCTTGGGGACCTCGAACTCCCGCTTATACCAGACCGCTGCCATGAAATCCTTATACTCAACGCCGGACAGCTTGCTTTCGGGACAGAATGGAACGGTGATCGTTCCGGACAGCTCATGTCCCGGTTCATGGAGTCCGCGCTCCTTCCCGCTCCGGCCATGGTCGATTTCGAATTGCCATGAACCGTTCAGATTGATCCATTGCGGCCTTACCCATTGCGGGCGAGGGTATTCGGGACGCGGTAGTGTTAATTGAGTCATGTCGAACTCCTTTTTATTATGTTTAATTGGGCTTTAGCCCCGGCTTTCCTTTACGTACAGCCGGCTGGTCTCTTCCCAGATTTCGTCCGGCCCGAGACTGAAGCACCCGATTTCTTCGGAAGGCATATCCATATTGGGGGCATTGACCAGGTTGATCTGCGGCTCAGGGCAAAAGAATCCCTCGGTCGCTTGGTTGTTCCAGATCATCCATTGCTTGTAGGAAGTGCCCACGTCATAAACCAGAGTGACCTTCACGGCCTCATCGGTAAGCTCCATCCGGTTCCTTCCGTTCTGGGGCACGGCGGTATAGTGATTGTCCATGCTTTCGAAGAACGGATAAACGCCTGCGCCTTGCATGGCCCGTTCATTCGCGGACAGTTCCTGATGGGAGCCAGTGGGGAGCATTCGCCCATCCAGCTCCCATCGCTTCCCGACGGTCAGCTTTAAGCGGTAATCCCGGGCGTCGCCCCCCTCGGCAAACGGCGCGTTAACGGATGTATGAAACGCCAGCAAACACGGCATGGCTTCCGTGCCCATATTGGTGATCAATAACCGCTGAGACAATCCCTGATCGCTTAAGCCGTAGCGAAGCTGAATGCGGAACCGGAACGGAAAGTGTTCGAATATCGGATGCTGTTCGTCCACGCGGACGGACACGGTCACATAAGCTTCCTGCCCGGTATGCCCGTATTCATCCACCTCCCATGGAATGTTGTACAGAAATCCATGCAGGTGATGTCCCGTCGCCTCTTCATTGACCGGAAGCTGAAGAATTTTGCCGTTCCACCGGAACCGGCCATCTTGATACCGGTTCGGGGGAAACAATACCGGAATGCCGTGAATCATCGGCCTTGCTTTGAATGCCGGCATTTCCTCCGGCGTCGGCTCATGCAGAAACCGGTAGCCCTTTTCGATGTCCCGAAACGCTATCAAATTACCGCCGATATCCGGGAGCATGACCGCTTCATAAGCTCCTGCCCGCAGAAACACGGCTTTCTCGTTATGGTATACGCCTTCATAGGCATTCGTCCCGCCCATTTTATGTGCCTCCTATTGTCCCGTCATGATTTTGCGAATGGTTTCGAGCGGCGCCTTCGGCTTACGGTCATACGTAAGCAGGCCGTTGATTTCCTGCTCGACGTCCGTCAGCTGCGTGTAGCAGTATCCCTGGATCACCGGGGAAGAGAACATCGGATCCACCACGGCTTTGAGCCGGATCAGATAATCCTCCTCGTTCTCGGCTCCGGAATACCCCCAGCCCTCCCATTCGCTCTTCTTGAAGGCAATGCCGCCAAACTCCGATACGAGAATGGGTTGGCCGTCATAGGAAGCGCCGCCGACGAATATTCTTCGGTTCGCCGGCATGGCTTCCACGGCGGACGCGGCTGTTGCATACCGTTCTTCCAGCACTTCCTGGCGGCTCTCATAATCGTGAATGGTGACCAAGTCCGTGGTCATATGCTCCCATCCGTCGTTATATACAACCGGTCTGCTATCGTCTAACGACTTCGTTAGATGGTACATGGCGAGCCCATGCTGCTGCTGGCGCTTATCCATCTGCACATTGGGAACACCCCAACTTTCATTCAGCGGGACCCAGGTTATGATGCAGGGATGGTTATAATCCCGCTCGATGATCTCCTGCCATTCCGCCGTGAAACGGCGAACATACGATTCGGAATATTCGTACGCGTTGGCCGCCTCGCTCCATAACAGCAGGCCGAGCTTGTCGCACCAGTACAGGAATCTGGGGTCCTCCGTTTTCTGATGCTTTCTCACGCCGTTGAATCCCATTTCCTTCGCCAGCTCCACGTCGCGCTTCAAAGCCTCATCCGACGGCGCCGTCAGGATTCCCTCGGGAAAATAACCTTGATCCAGCACCAGCCGCTGGAAATACGGGCGATTGTTCAGGCACAGTTTGCCGTTCTCGATCGATACCTTCCGCATCCCGAAATAGCTGGTTACCTGGTCAACGACGTCTCCATCCTGAACAAGGCGGAATTCGATGGTATACAAATTCGGATGCTCCGGGCTCCACAGGCGTCCCAGGCCATGGTCCGTAAAATCGCTGAGGCCGATGGTCCGCTGCTGCTCCGCGCTTCGAATGGCATATTGATCTTCGGCAACACACTCGCCCTGATAGGATACGGTGATCTGCAGCTTGAGGTCCTCGTCCTCCATCGCCTTGTAGCCTTCAAGGAAGGTCCGGATGCGAATTTCGTTGCGGTCGATATCGGGCGTCATCATCGTTTTGCCCAAGTGTACCGGGGATACCGGCTCCAACCACACGCTTTGCCAGATGCCGGTCGTACGGGTGTAGAAGATGCTTGCCGAATGCTCAAGCCAGTATTGTTTACCTCGCGGCAGGGTGACGTCGCGGCTGAAATCTTCCGCCCGCAGCACGAGCGTGTTGCTTCCTTTCACGAGCGAAGCCGTAATGTCGGCCTGGAATGGCGTATGCCCGCCTTCATGCATGGCTACCAAGTGCCCGTTTACCCACACTTTGGCCAAATAATCCACGGCACCGAAATGAAGCACGATCCTCTTTCCGTTCCAGTCCTGTGGAATTTCGAACGTTCTGCGGTACCACACGACATCATGAAAGGAAGGGTCGTCGATGCCGCTCAGCTTGCTTTGGAACGTAAAGGGAACGTTGATCTTCCTCGTAAAGGAAGCCTGCGCTTCCGCATGATACCACCCTGCATCCTCGCCGATGGCTTCATCGTCAAAACTGAAATCCCATTCACCATTGAGGGTTAACCACTCTTTGCGCTGAAACTGGGGTCTCGGATATTCGCTGCGAACCGTTTGTGCCTTGCTAACTTCTGTCGTCAAGATGCTGCTCACTCCTAATTATTCAGTCTCTCTATCTGCTTGTTTGAACGCCTAGCCTTTGATCGAACCGACATAAACGCCTTTCACGAAATACTTTTGCAGGAACGGATACACCAATAATATAGGCACCGTCGAAACCACGATCGCGCAATATTTAACCAGCTCCCGGAACGCGGTCGAACTCTGGGCGCTGTTAATGACGACACCGCCCGCGCTGCCGATCGTGGTGGCCGTTGAATCGTTGGCGACCAGGATTTCCTTCATTAACAGCTGTAACGGGAACAATTCCCTATCCTTCAGCAGGACCATCGCGTTAAACCAGGAGTTCCAATTGCCGACCAAATAGTACAGGAAGATTACGGCCAGCGTCGCCTTTGACAGCGGCAGGATCACCGTGATCAGGATGTTGGCCTGGCTTGCGCCGTCGATCAGTGCCGCTTCTTCCAGCTCTCTCGGAATCGATTGGAATCCGGTCCTTAGAATGATGATGTTCCATGTGCTTAAAGCGGTCGGCAGAATCATGGCCCACAAATTGTTGTACAAGCCGATGTCCTTCATTAACAGGAACCAGGGAATCAGCCCTCCGCCAAAGAACATCGTGATCGTAATCATGACCATGATGTAATTCTTGAAATACAAGTCCCGCCTGGACAGCACGTAAGCGCCCAATATCGTCATGACCATATTGACCAAGGTGCCCAGTCCAACGTAAATGATCGTATTCAGGTATCCCCTGAGCAGACTGTTGTCCTTAAACACCAGCTTGTAACCGTCTAGCGTGAATCCCAGCGGTTTGAACAATACCCCTCGATGAGCCACCAAAGCGCCCGGATCGCTGACGGAAGCGAACAAGATATGCAATATGGGATAAAAGCACACCAGCGTTAAAGCGGTTAACAGCGTATAGTTCGTAAAGTCGAATACGCGGTCCCCGATGCTTTTATGCTTCCTGCTTCGTTTCACTTTGAGTTGCTTGATTTCCTCCATAACCTTCCCTCTCTCTTACCATAAGCTGGATTCAGATCTGCGCTTCACGATAGTATTCGTCATCCATAACAGCCCGAAATTGACGATGGAGCTTACTAAGCCGACGGCAGTGGAATAACTCAGGCTCGCTTCCCTCAAGCCCCTTCGGTAAACATAGGAAGCGATGACATCCGCCGTATCGTAGATCAAAGGATTGTAGAGCAGGATGATTTTCTCGTAGCCGGAAGCCATCAATCCGCCGATCGCAAAGATAAACAGAATGATGATGACCGGGCTGATCTGAGGCAGCGTAATGTACCACATTTTTTTCACCCTGCCGACCCCGTCGATATCGGCCGCTTCATATAACGAAGGATCAATGGAGCTCATCGCAGCCAGGTAAATGATGCTGTCCCAGCCGATGCTCTGCCAGATTCCGGAAAAGGTATAAATCGGCCGGAACAAATTGGAGTACCCGAGAAGGGACGAATAGTCTTTTCCCGTTATGAAGGAAAGCAGCTGCGTAACGACTCCCTCATTGGACGTAAAGATGTGAATGATCCCGCACACGACCACCAGTGAAATAAAATGCGGCATGTACGTGATGGTTTGCACGGTCCGCTTGAACTTGGAAGAACGGACTTCATTCAGCAGCAAGGCCAGGATGATCGGTGCCGTAAATCCAAAGACGATTCCCCATACATTCAGCAGGAGCGTATTCTTGACGACCCTCCAAAAATAGGGTCCTGAGAAAAAATCGATGAAATGCTTGAAGCCCACCCAATCGCTGTCCGCGAAGCCCAGCAAAGGCTTGAAATCCTTGAATGCGATCATGACGCCCCACATCGGCCCGTAGCAGAAGATCAAGAACCACGCCACGACGGGAAGGGCCATCAGATAAACGAACCAGTTCTTTTTCAGGTCCTTCTGAATCAAGCGCTTGGTGTTCTTAGGCTCCGAGGGTGTCCGGACATGGTCTATTCCCCTGTTTTTTCGTAAAATCTCCATGAATCAACCACCTGTTCTTATTATGAAAACTATCGTTGGTTATACCGATCCAAGGCTGCCTGATGGAGACTCAAAAATTCGTCCAGCCCCATGCTCTGCGCTTCCTTCAAAAATTTATCGTAAGCATCGACCGGCAATTCGCCCATGATGATCTTCGCGAAATATTCTCCACGCAGCGTGGACAACTGGTTCCCAAGCTCGGCTTCGCGCGAGGCCTCTTCCTTCGTAAACGTGATCGGCGGCATCGCCATGCTGGTGTCCATGTTCTCCGTCCAGTCCTGGCGAATATCTCCGGAATAGCTGCCTTTCGCCGTGATCAACGGATTGGCATTGTGCTCGTCGCGGATATTCGGCCAACTATGCCAGCGGTATTTCCAAAGCGTGACGTCTACCGGCTGACCGTCCGGATCATTGTACATATAACTGTTTTCCGGATAATAAGGCATTCCTTGCTCATCCACCAAGTGCACGGTGCCGTACTCCCCGAAGTTGATCAGCTCCCAGCCTTTCTTGGAATAGTTGAAATCCAGCCATGCCATAGCGGCTTCGACATTTTTGCTCTGGGTAGTAATGGCTGCACTGGTTCCGGTTCTTTTGAAGTTTTTGTAGGTGGTCGCGGATTTGTCTCCTTCATTCAGAACCGGATTCAGTGCCCCCACGAAATCAATGTCGTTCTGCACTTTCCAATAACTCCACATTGTATCCGGGGAATCCATCATCACGGCCGTATCATCGGAAATCGCGCTGGCCATCCGTTGATTGAAATCGGCGGTAGCCCAGTCCCGATTCAGCAGGCCTTCCTTGTTCCACTTCTGCATCGTTGCGAGATATTCCTTGGCTTTCGGCTGTGCAGGCCCCCAAGCAGCCTTGCCGTTCTCGTCCACGAAGGTCCAATCCCAGACGCCATATGCGCCATTAATAATGCCGGTAAAAATTTGGCCGTACGTCGAGCCGTAATTCAGCGGCGCCTTATATCCGACTTCTTTGCTTTTTTTCAGGAACTCATACCATTCGTCTATCGTGTTCGGGACTGGAAGTCCCGTCTTATCCAGCGCCTCCTGCTTGATCAGCATGCCGAACCAGGTCCATTCGGAATACGGCGCGATGCCGTAGAAGCCCAGCAGCCTGCCGTCGTCGGTCACGGTCGTTTTTCTTCTCGTTTCGTCCGAGTTGCGCCATGCCGTATAATTCGGAGCGTGCTTTTCCATCAGGTCGGTGAGATCGAGGTAAGCGCCATCGTTGACCCCTGCTTCGAAGCCTCCCGGATAACGGCCCGGGTCAATAATGATGTCCGGCAGCTCGCCGGAGGAGATCATCAAGGTAAAGGCATCGGCTTCCTGTCCGACCGGCGGCGTAATGAAGTTTACTTTGATGCCGGTGAGCTTTTCCACCTGCTTCTGAACCAAGTGATTATTCATATCCGGGATGTTGGAGTTGGCAGGCATCCAAACATCCAGCACCACATCGCCCTTGACCGGATATGCGGAATAATCGCTTGGAATGACTTCGTCAAATACATCTCCGAGGTATGTATCATTCAGCGTGCCGTTGACCTCATCGATTTGCTCCTGCGTCGGTGCTTTATTTCCGCGTATATCGCCGCTGATATCCTCGAACGTCACCTCATTCTTCTCTACTTCTTCCTCTTGGGTTACGGTGTTGTCAGGCTTGTCATTTGCCTTGCCGCTGCAAGCGGTTACCGTCGAAATAATCAGGATGGATATGAATAACAAAGTGAAAAAACGCTTCATCGTTCCGTTCATGCTTAACCTCCCATGATATGAATAATTGCGAGCACCCCGCCGCTGCGCTCTAGAGGATCCATATGCCGTCGTTATTCAGGGGGCGTCCGTTTTTAAGGCTTTTATCTGTCTTTTTTAATCCTTCGAAGCTAGTGTCTCCTTGTGTCAAGGCATCTTCATGTCTTTGAAAGCCTTTGTCTCTTCTAATTGGCAAAATCCCGTTTCTGCTCCATCAGCTTCGCTTCATGTTCAACGCTTCATGTCTTTTCAGGCTGATGCATGACAAGGGTCATTCGCGGTCTAAGCACCTCCGCCCTGACACGATCCTCTTCATCATGGCCATTGGATATGGCTCCCCTTTCACATGTGAAATTGATGAAACTGACAGCTGTTGCACATCCGTTTAATACAATTATTCTGTATCTTTAACCGAAGTATAAGCATACAACCCCATTCTGTCAACGCTTTCATACACAATCTTCGTAACTAAAATTGTGAATTATCCAAAGAAATATTTTGATAATGAGAATAACGGGAATAATGAGATGCACAAAAACTCCTTTTGAATTAAGGAGTTTTCATGAAATTCCGTTATTTTCATAAATTTTCGCGGTTCTCGTCATACATGTTCAACTCTTCGTAATAAACCCCCATTCATTACAGATATATTGTAATAAATAGGGGTTTATATAGATCAAATACTATGGTTATTCGCTTACACCAGCCTGGTTACCACTCGCTCTCAACCATGTTTACACTGCGATCCCTTGCACGTTCGGGAGGTTGTGAATCCGCATACATTATTCTCCGGACGGTTTGGCCAAGGCATCCGACTCGCCGGCCGGCACGCCGAAATCCGGAGTTCCATCCGGCTTCCAGCCGAATTTCTGGATGCGGGTCGACCGCAAGGCCGTCTCGACTCCAGGCGCGGGCAGCGCATGGTAAACGATCCAATCCTCCTTGCCATCCGGCGATTGCGTGAAGCTATTGTGACCGGTCGCGTACACTCCGTTTTCCACGCTTTTGCAAAATACGGGCTGCATCGATTTGGTCCAGGATTCCGGATCCATCGGATCCCCGTTTTCTTCCATCGTGAGCATGCCCAGCGAATAATCCTCCGACCAAGTGGTGCTGGCCGAGTACACCATAAAGATGCGGCCGTTCCGCCGAAGAATGACCGGTCCTTCGTTAATCGCCATTCCGCCTTGTTTTTCCCAGGACAGGGTCGGAGCCGTGAGCAATACATGGTCCCCCGTCAATGTCCAAGGGTTCGACATGCGCATGATGTAGATCGCGGACCCGTAATCCGGGAAATGGCCATATCCGGCATACAGGAAATAATGCTGGTTGCCTGCGGTCATGACCGTGCCGTCCAAGCCGGGGACGGGGGTCGGCAGCGCGCCTTTCCAAGCCCATTGTCCCTCCATCGGATCAGCCTCGGCGTTCTCCAGCACGCATATTTGGCGGGACTCATCCCCTCCTCCGTCATTCGCCGTGAAATAGATGTACCATTTGTTGTCCAAACGATGAATTTCCGGCGCCCATAGGTTATGGCTGTACCTTCCCCCGGGTTCCGGAGTCCAGATCGTTTTCTTCCGTCCTTCCGCAAGGCCGGTTAAGGTTGCGGATTGCGTCAGTTCCAGATGATCGCGTTTCGTCGACATAAAGTAATAATAGCCGTCCGTATGCTTCCATACCCAAGGATCGGCTGCCTGCTCTACGATCGGATTGTTGAATGTTCGTCCATTCACCATCTTCGAATCCCCCTTATCCCTAGACATTCCTGGTTTTGATCAACACTACGGCAATTCAACCCTTGACTCCTTGAGCTCCCCACACCTCCCGCAAAAAGTTAAACCCAATCTTACTGATGTCTTTCAGCCTTGTCTATACGCAAATTTACGAGGTTTATCGCGTTAGATTATGTGACATCGGGAAGTGGGAGAAATATGAATGGGGAGCATCTAAGCATCTATAGCCATCTTGGAAACAGCCGCGGTATTTCGATCTGTTTGATGGAAATTCGGGAGGTGCTGCACAATCAAAAAAGCTGACCCTAAAGGATCAGCTTTATCTTTTTCTTGATATCGATCTCGCCAAACGAAACCCGAGATCCTCAATCCGAAACGTCGGGTGGCTGCGGCGGCGGCATGTCGCTCCGCAGCCTCTGGCTTCTTCGGCCCAGCTCCCTCCGCGGAATACTCTGTAGGAGCCGTATACGTTCGGATCGTAAAGATCCCAGCACCACTCCCATACGTTTCCGAGCATATCGTAAAGCCCCCACGCATTCGGCCGCTTTTTGCCCACCTCATGCAGGACGCCTCCGGAATTCCCTCCATACCAAGCGATGTCGTCAAGCTCTCCGTAACGGTAGCCGAGACTCCCGGCTTTGCAAGCGTATTGCCATTCCGCTTCCGTGGGAAGGCGGTATCCGTCCGCCTCCTTGTCACAAACGACGGATTCACCGTCATCCGTTCCCGAATAACATTCGTTCAGGCCTTCGCGCCGAGATAACATATTACAAAAGAGAATCGCTTCATGCCATGATATATTCACGGCTGGGGACTCCATCAAATCATCGCATCCGGATGTCTTTGGCATGATTGAGAAATACAACGCCTTCGTTACAGGGACCGATGCAAGCTGAAATGCAGGCACTTCCACCGTCCACGAGGACTTTATACGGTCGTCCCTTAATTGAACTACGCCTGCTGGAATGTTCACCATCGAAACCCCTTTTGGATCAAACCCAGATACCGGCAACGATCTTCCTCCCGTATTCGCTACTTAGTTATTCCATTTGCTTAAACGTTCGATCCCCTGCTGTTCACTGGGCAAGAAAAAGAAATCATGGCCCTTATTGCATTCGTAAATAAAATCTTGAAGGCTTTGGCTTGGATAAACCGAAAAGTCTCCAATGATCGCAATTTTCACCTGATAATTGATAAACTTCTGGAGAATGTCGCCTGCAAGCCGCGTCTTCAAATCGAAGAAAGACTCGCTTATCAACGATTGATCCATCACAATGCGGCGGCTGCCCGTTTCATATTGGACGGTGGCCACGAGATCCAGGGCCGACTGGACATCCTTAATCAATACCTCGCTGCCGCTTACGACGGCGATCGTTCCTCCATCGGTTTCAACCTTTGCGATATTCATCAAACTCCTCCTCTATTGATAAGTCTTCTTACATAATCCTCACATATGTACCGGTTATCCTCGTCCTTGTCGGGCGGAACCTTCGCTACTCTAAAGAAGCTCAGGCCAATAACCATCGCCATCAGGCCATAGGCGGCACTGTTGGAATCTTCAACCGACATCTGCCCCGTCCGGTTACCGTATTCCATAATCTTGGCGATGCCTTGGAGATCGCGCTCGTAGCTCTTGGATGCAACTTCCTGCAAATGACGGTCCAGCATGGCCTTTGAAAAAAACTGCACAAAGAGCTTGCCTTGATCCTCATAGGGGATAAACATCTTATCGACTCCGTCAAGCTGCGAAACATTCAGCTTCTGATCCGTGTCCTCGCTGTACGGAGGGAGCATATGCTGCAGGACAACCTCCATCATTTCCTCCGCTGACATGGCAGGCTCAATGCCTGATTCGATCTTTAGCCCATAGTAGGCCAGGAACGACTTGAAGGCTTCGGTCGTCAAATGATCCTTATTCTTGAAATAATAAGTGACCACTCCCTTGGAGCAGTTCGCATACTCGGCAACCTTATCCAGCGTCATCCCTTCAATTCCATGCAAGCTGATGCAGGTTAACGTGGCGTTAATGACGTCTGCCCTGCGCTTTTGTTCCATTCCCAATTTGGGCATCGCTTCTCACCTGACATCTTGATTTTATTTATACTGAACAGTCGGAATAAAAAAAGTGTACACAATGTTGATTCACGCTGTCAATGAACATTTATTTGGCTGGCAGCTGGCTGCATGGGGCAAAACCTGAGCTTCTCCTACGATCTCTCGCCAGCTGCTGTATCAATCAAAGCAATAACATTCTGGTTGAAGGATATTACGCACGAGGCGGACACGCCCGCATCTTTTTAGAGAGGAGCATCTGTAGAGAACCTGTATAGCTATTGTAGAGAATTTGTAGAGCATGCTTTGTTATTCTGATATCCGCTTGTCAAAATATGTCCTTCCATGTCAAGAAGGCAGCCTTGGTGCAGGTTCGCTTGAGATGAAGGTACAGGACATCAACAAAATACAAAAAGAAGGAGGATGATCATTTTCATGAAAAAATCCGGAAAATTCGGATCCTTGTTTATGGTGATCTGTATGCTCGTTGCCACGTTTCAGCCTTTGACGGCACCGGCCTCTGCGGCGGCGGCACCCGAGGACAAATGGGTCACCTATAAACTTGATAATTTCAGCAATTCCAAGCAAGTCGATTTATTCTCGCTGAACGGCCAAGCCAAAGTGATGCAAGACAGTAAAGGACGCGATATCCTGCGTCTGACCGAGGCACAAGGAAACCAGTTCGGTACGGCTTTTAACAAAAAGCTGATCGCTGCGGGCAACAATTATTCCTTCAGCACTTTTTTCAAATTCCGCTTGAACGGAGACAATCGTACCAACTCTCCTGCCGACGGCATTACCTTCACCATTCAGGCTCAATCCAACAGTGCGGGCGAAGTCGGTGTGGGCATTGGTTACGGCGGGATCAAACCCAGCTTTGCGGTGAAGTATGATACATACAAGAATGGTGATGCTCGGAACGAGCCATTCGATCCCTCCGCAAACTATATTGGTCTTGCAGAAAACGGTAGTATTAATAATACCAATCCCGATTGGTATACAACTAATTTAAATAATATAAATTTGTCAGGAGGAGAGGATCTATACTCCTGGATCGATTACGATGGGAAAACCAATACCGTTAAGGTTTACCTGAGCAAAGATGCTACGCGTCCGACAACTCCCGTTCTGGAGACAGGCAACATCGACCTGGACGAAATCTTTGATGGATATCCCGGCGTTTATGCCGGATTCACCTCCGCCACCGGCGGCTCGATGGAAACCCACGATATTCTCGGATGGTATTTCACGAACGAATTCGAGCCGATCGATACGGCAAATACAGGCTATGTCTACAAACAAGCTCCAACCGATGTCAGAATTGAAGTCGTTCCAACCTCTGAGCCTGGAAAGTATGAAGTGATAGGAACCGCGCTTGATGTAAACGGCGATCCCGTGGAGGGAGCCCCGATTACCTTCTATTCCGAGGAAGGAGTATGGACTTCTCCATCCCAATCGACTAATAGCCAGGGACAAGCTACGGCCATTCTGGATTTTGGCGATAATCCTCCATCGGGAGAGATAAAGGTTGTGACGGTAGGTGGAGCTTACGCTACGGTACCGAAGGCACCGGTCCTTTCATCAGGTAATACACCTGCAACAGCTAATGAGCTGTCGTGGAACACTGTAACAGGAGCTACTTATTATAGTCTTTATAAGGATGGTGTCCTGCTCGACACGAATATTCGGGTTCCCTCGTATACCTTAACGGGGGCAGATCTGGATGAGATCTCACAATACACTGTAACTGCAGTTATATCTGGACCGGCCGGTACGATCGAGACCCTTCCATCTAATCCAGTTACTTTAGGGCTCTACTTTGATCTGCCAGAATACAAACTCAATACGAGTCCTCTTGCACAAAACTACACGCATCCTACGGTGGTTACGTCTGTTTATGAGACCGGTAGTAGAGACGTTACCCTGGAGGTAACGGAGTTTACCGTTAAAAATCCACTCGTAGCTACGATAAGTGAAGACGGTTTACTGACGGCAATAGGTGCGGGCACCACCGTAATCGAGGCCGTATATAACGGTAAGACCACTCAATCCATTGTTAAAGTAAGCATCGATGCTCCGGCGTTAACGACTGGGCAAGTGAATGCGACCAATGCCGAGTTATTGTGGAACGCCGTCTCGGGCGCTCAAACGTACAATATCTATGATGCCAACGGACAGCTGATCGCCGACGGAGTGACAGGCACTAGCTATGTGTTGTCCGGCCTGAAGCCGGAAACGAAGCAAAGCTATGTCATCAAAGCCGTCAGCAACGGCATTGAATCCCCTGCTTCGCAGCCCGTGGATGTAACCACGCCGGCCTCCGGCCTGCGCGATCTGTTGATCGATCCGGCAAGCGTCACGCTGCAAACCGGTGATCAGCACACGCCTAAGGTAACGGCGGTTTCCTTGGATGAAAGCATTCAGGATGTAACAGGCAAAGCCACATATACATCTTCCGATGACAAGGTGGCCACGGTCGATGCCAATGGCGTCGTTACCGCCGTAGCACCAGGAACGGCCATCATCACGGCTACGCATGACGGAAAATCCGTCACGCAAACCGTCCATGTTCATGATCAGGCATTATCTTACAACCTGGATGTAACGGTGACCCCTGAAGGCGTATTGGCTGACGGGAAGTCTCCGGTCACGGTTACCGCTAAGGCAACCGATTCCAAGGGCAACCCGGTTCCTGGAGTACCCGTGGTCATCACATATGATTCCGGTAAAACCAAGACGGTGACCACCAATGAAGAAGGGATTGCCGTATGGACATACGAACCTGCGGTTTTAACGGACACGACGCCGTTATACGACATCGTGGTCGCAGAAATACAAGATCCTGCCACAGGCACAACCGTTCAAGCAAGCAAGGGCGTACATTACTTCCCTGCCGCCATTGACGGCATCGTTGTGGATCAAATCACCGGCAAACCGGTAGCAGGCGCAAAAATTACCGTGGAATCCGATTTCAACAACGACGGAATTCCTGATTTCTCGGCTGAGGTAACGACCGGCGAGGACGGCTCATACCAGATTCCGGTTCCGCGCGGAAACTATACCTACGAGCTGAATATCGAAACTCCGGTTCAAATCGGAGGGCGTGACGTCACGCTGACGCAAACCAAAGAGGTTACGATCGGCACTGTACAACCTGGCCAAACGATCAAACCTTCGAACCTGCTGAGAGGTCAATTATTCGTTGCTTCCGCCAGCGGAGCATCCAACCCTGATACCATCGGGGATGTCCTCGGCAGCGGAAAAGCCGTTGCACTGCTTCAAGGCTTGAACGGCAGCAGCTTTAAGCAGCCGCTCAACGTCGCCAATGACGGAACGTTCTCGCTGGATCAAGTCCCGCCGGGGAAATACCAAATATCCTACCAGCTTGAACTGGCGGACGGTACGGTATTGGCAGGTCCCGCTTCCATCTTGGACGTGGATATGACCCAAGACGGACAGACCGCGATCGTATATTCCCTGATAGATCCTTACGGCATCATCACGGATGCATCGACAGGAAAAGTGATTAGCGGCGCAGACGTTCAATTGTATTGGGCTGACACTGAGCTGAACCGTCAGAAAGGACGGGTGCCGAATACACTCGTATCCTTGCCTGCACTGGCTGGGTTTGCGCCTAACCAAAATGCCAATCCGCAAATTTCCGACGCGGCTGGCGAATATGCATGGATGGTATATCCGGAAGGCGATTATTACATCGTCGCGAAACGAAGCGGCTATTACACTTATGACACTCGGGTTTCCAAACCGAATGCCCCGGCCGTTAACGGTTCCGACAGTTATATCAAAGACGGGATCATCCATGTGGGACAGAGCATTATCGCATTTGACTTTGCTATGCAGCCAGTGCCGTCATCAGGTAATGGCGGGGATTCTTCTGGGTCTTCTTCCCCATCACCTCAGCCGCAGGGCGATGTGACATTGAACCTGTCCACGGACAAGAAGCAAGTCCAAGAAGGCACGCAGTCGACCATTACCGTCGATTACGCTAACCGTACCAACGCGGCATTACGTGATGCATCGGTTCAAGTCACCCTTCCTGAAGGCGCCGAAGTCGTGAATGCTCACGGCGGAAAGGTTGATGGCAGAACCGTAACCTGGAATGTGGCTCATCTCCCTGCCGGAAGCACCGGCAGCTTCAAACTGGACATCAAGTGGGGATTGATTGCAGCCAAAGAGATTCAATATGAAATCATCGGACAGCTTACGGCAGGTAGCAGCAAAAAATCCAATAGCGTCCATGTTCAAGTATTCTCTGACCGGTTCGGCGATCTCCAGCATCAGCGTTATATTCTCGGGTTCCCTAACGGTAAATTCCAACCGTCCAATACCTTGACCCGGGCCGAGCTCGCTGCAATCGTTGCTCGTCTTTCGGAGAAAACCACAGGCAACGCGAACTCAAGCTTTAACGATATTCGAAAAGGACATTGGGCGACCGATTACATTCGAATCGCGGTATCCCAAGGATACTTCAACGGTTACGCAGACCATACGTTCCGTCCGGATGCACCAGTCACTCGCGGAGAACTGGCTGCGGTGCTGGCCCGTTTCCTGGACTTGGACACATCGGCTTCCGTAAATCGCCATTTTACGGACATCGAAGGAAGCTGGGCTGCCGAATCCATTGAGGCATTATATCGCAACAATTTGCTGTCCGGTTATCCTGGAAACACGTTCCGGCCGAACAACCGCATAACGCGTGTTGAAGCCGTTACGTTGATCAACAAAGCGTTATACCGTGGACCTTTGACGGGATTGGAGCCGCTCTTCCCTGATGTAGCAGAAACCCATTGGGGCTTCGGCGATGTTCAGGAAGCAACGGTTTCTCACCAGTCCACTCGTAATTCAGACGGCGTTGAGGTTTGGGTTTCCACGCTTAAGGATAACGTGAAGTAATAATACTCTCCCTCATAGGGAGGATGCTGTCGATCATCGAAGCATCCAACCGCTCAACCCCCGGTCTTATTCCAGACCGGGGGTTTTCCTTGTTCCAGATACATGTAGGCATGCATTCAGCCAACTTAAAAATAGCGACAGGGTTATCCAGGGGGATTTTCCTTATCTTCCCTATGCTTAGATATGACCCGTGCTATAATGGATTCACTATTTAAAGCATATGGAACAGGGGCGACTTTTTCATGCAATCTCCTAAAACGGTACTGATTATTGAAGATGAGCGGGATATCTCGCGCATCGTGAACGATTATTTGCGTGTCCAGGGATTCAGCTCGTTCATCACGGAAAATGCGAGGGACGGATTGCAGGAAGTCCGTAACCGGCAGCCGGATTTTATCATTCTTGATTTGACGCTGCCAGACGCTGACGGAATTGAAGTATGCCGTGAGCTTCGTACATTGACTTCTGCGCCCATACTTATTTTAAGCGCTCGCAGCAGTGACACGGACAAAGTGCTTGCCTTGGGTTTCGGCGCCGATGATTATATGACCAAGCCCTTCTCGCTCAGTGAGCTGGTCGCCCGGGTTCAGGCGCATTTGCGCAGAATGGCCGACCCGAAACTCCAGGCAACAACACAACAGCTATTGCGATTCGGCACGTTATCGATTGATAAAAGCGCCCGCAAGGTCATGGCCGGACAGCGGGAAATTGCTTTATCCGCGAAGGAATTCGACCTGCTCTATTTTCTCGCATCCAACCCGAACCAAGTGTTTACCAAAACGCAGCTGCTGGATCAGGTGTGGGGGTACTCCGCCTATGTCGAGGATAATACGATCACGGTCTACGTTCGGCGGCTCCGCGAGAAGCTGGAACGCAGCGGAATCAAATCCGCTCATATTACGACGGTTTGGGGCGTCGGTTATAAATTCGACCCCGATGAAACGGAGTAGCCCTTTATGCACTGGAAACCATGGTATGCAAGAAGGCTCTGGACGGCTTGCCTGTCTCTTCTTGTAATTTTGCTGTCCGTCGTTTGGCTCGCTTGGCCCTCGAACCAGCCTGCTTCGTCCTCCATCGTCAACCACATTCGCTTGCTGACCAATACGATCGTCCATACGTTGGAGAACGAGTTCGTCGAACTGCTCCCTTCCGATGCTCCGATTCGCGAGAAATTAACCGGCTGGAGTCAAGAAACACGGATCGGCCTTAAGGTCGTGCTCCCTGACGGAACGATGATATATGACAGCGATGATTCATCGGTACGCCGTATTCATCCTCGCTTTGAACTGGACTATACGCTGCGTATGTCCGACGGCGACCCGCCCGATTACCACCTGGCATTTCCGCTGCTGGATGCCGGAACCAACGCCTTCGCAGGCTATGCGCAGTTTACGGTCCCTGCATCTGCAGCGACCGCGGCCATCCCTTCTTCCGGCTTGCTTCTCGTTGTGCCATGGACCTTGCTTTCCTTGGCACTCCTGACGCTGCTTTATGTACTCTTCTCCACCGGACGCCGGGTGCAGCGGGATCTGGTTGAGCCTGTTGCCGGGCTCAAGCCCTATGCGGAAGCCATCCTGAAGGGCGATTACGAGCAGCGCGCCGAATGGACAAGCAATAACGAGGTCGGCGAACTCTATGCCGTATTTGATCTCATGCGTGAAGAAATTCGCAATTTACATATGCAGCAAGCCTCGCACAGCCAGTCGCACAAGGAACTCATTTCCAATCTGTCCCATGATTTAAAAACCCCGCTGGCGACCATCAAAGCCTGCATCGATGCGATTCGTGAAGGCATCTGCCCCGATCTGCCGAGTGTGATGGCTTACCTGGAGGTGGTGCATGCCAATACAAGCAAGATGGCTGTGCTTGTAGACGATTTGCTGCTGCACGCGCTGCGTGATCTGGACCAAATTGCGGTGCGTCCGCTGGAACAATACAGTTCTTCTACGATTGAACCTGTGTTGCGAACCATGGCGCACTACATACGTACGATGGGAGTACGCTGCGTGGAGCCTTCTTCCATTCCGAACGTGCTTGTTATCATCGATGCTGTGCGTTTCGAGCAGGTCATCGCCAATCTCGTCACGAATGCCCTGAAGCATACGAAGCCCGGGGATACGATTACGCTCGCCGTTGAGGAGTTGGCCGAATCATCCAGTTTGCGGATCATAATTTCCGATACGGGCAGCGGTATTTCCCCGCAGGACATGCCCTTTATTTTTGAACGGTATTACCAAGGCAGCGTCCCGGACCGCAAGAAACTGGCCGAGCGGCAAGGGGTTGGACTCGGTTTGTCGATTTGCAAATATATTATGGAAGCGCATGGCGGCACGATCACGTTTCACAGCAAACAGCAGCAGGGAACGACCTTCTGCTTGACTCTGCCGCTAAGCTGACCCCTGTCATACTTTATTAATAATTTGATAAGGAATGCGCAAGAATCGTCCTCTATAATTTGGAAGCATGAGAAGAGAGGAGACCCTGTCATGCCTACAACCAAAACCATCATGCTGCAAGCTTCCAATTTATGCAAAACCTATACCACCGGCAAAGAGCAGTACCATGCCGTGCGCAATGTCGATCTGTCGATATATGCCGGCGACTTTACTGTGATCATGGGAGATTCCGGGTCGGGAAAGTCGACCTTGCTTTACTTGCTTAGCGGACTCGACGCCGTGACGGCCGGTGAAGTCCACCTTCAGGGACAGCGCCTCGATCAGCTTTCGGCTAAGGAGCTTGCGCGTTTTCGAGCAGATCAGATCGGTTTTATCTATCAAAACAGCAACCTCGTGCCGGATTTGACGCTGTTCGATAACGTCGCTCTTCCTGGTTATATCGCCAATCGGGACAAAGAAGCCGTAAAACAAAGGGCCAACGACCTGATGACAAGCCTGCATCTCGAAAAACAAGGCACCCGGCTGCCTTCCCAGGTGTCCGGAGGCCAGCAGCAGCGGGCCGCCATCGCCAGGGCGCTCATCAACAATCCGGATATGATTTTTGCCGATGAACCTACCGGCAGCCTCAACTACGAACAAGGTGTTACGGTGCTCGATATCCTGAGCCGGATGAATGCGGAGGGCCAATCGATTGTCATGGTCACCCACGATATGAAGGCGGCCTGCCGCGGCAATCGCCTGATCTACATTCGCGATGGCAAGATCGGCGGCACACTGGATATGGGACCCTACGTCCCGGAGTTAGCCTCCGAGCGGGAAGCAATGATCTTTGCTTATGTCACCGGGAGGAGGTAGTCCAAGATGCGTGCCATATTGACGCTGTGCTGGGGGAACATTCGCAAACGAAAATTGCAAAACGCGCTGATCGCATTGCTCATTGCGCTATCTGCTCTATTAGTCGGCACCGCTTTCACGGTCTTGATGAATACGGAAAACGTATTCGAAGAGCGCCATACGGCTGCTCAAGGTGCCCATGAAATCATAAATATGACCCGCGGGCTGCATGATGAACGCATGGTTGCCGATTGGTGGTCAACCCAGGAGGGCGTGACCGCCTCCAGCCTTATTCCTTACAAGCCTTGGACCGGCTTGGTCTATAACGGGGAAGAACTGCCCAATCTTTATCTGTATATGATCGATACGCCTCCGATGCCGCATGGGGTCAATCATCCGCTCCCCGGCGCCGGACCGGCTCAACTGACCGTTCCGGAAGCCGGAACCGTCTGGGTGCCCACCTCGCTCGCCTACAAATACGACATGGAAGTCGGCGATGAATTGGTGTTCACCGCCGGGGCTGCCCCGGTACAATTCACGATCGGCGCTATCGTTATTGACCTGTCACATGGCGGCCCCTTCACCACCACTGCCCGCATCTGGATGAACGAAGCGGACTACCTTTCGACCATGGGCGGCTTGTCCACGCCGGAGCAGTACCTGGTGTCGCTTCGCTATGCGCATCCCGAACAAAGCGGGGAGTACTGGCAGCGCTTTGAGGAGGCGCTCGGATCGCCGTTTTTGGAAGAACGCGTTTCGTTTGCCGAGCTGTCCGCCTTTTACTTTATCATGAACAAAGTGATCGGCTTCGTCATGAGTTTCCTCGGACTGGTCATGATTGCTGTCGCCTTGCTTACGATCGGCTTTACGATCACGGACACGATCCTGGCCAATTACCGCACGATCGGCATTCTCAAATCCATCGGCATGACCTCCGAACGCATCATCGTCACCTATATGCTGCAGTACGGCTTGATTACCGTTATCGCCTTGATCCCTGCCCTGATCGGCAGTCGACTGCTGTCGGATATCATCATTAAGAATTCCTTATCCTTCCTCAAATCCGAGGCGGCGCCAGTGTCCGTGCAGGCGCTGGGGGTCGCAATCTGGACCGGCATCGGCATGCTGATCATCATCCTCTTGTGCGTTGTCCTCTATGCAGCCAAAACGCGCCATATCGAGCCGATTCAGGCGATCCGCTACGGCATGTCGGAGTCTTCGCATACCCATGCCCATGGACATGGAACCGGCACAAGGCTGCTGGACCGATGGTCCGTACCCGCCGTCATCGGATGGAAGCATGTGACCGGCAACAAAAAAGGGGCGGCGCTGGTCTTTCTGTTGATGAGCATTACCGCGGCGGTGCTCGTCTTTGGCACCCTGCTGGTAACGAGCGTCTATCGCATCAGCGAAACCTCGGCCCAGTGGGGCTACGACGATGCGGATATCGCCATCATGGTGATCAACGCTGACGGAATGGATCGTACAGAATTGCAATCTTATATCGAGAAGGATCCCCGGGTCCTCAGCCTGAACTGGTCCGGCTCGGCTATTGGAGTTGTTGCGCAAGCAGATGGCACTCAACCGACGTTCAGCCTCCCGCTGACCGTGGTGGAAGGCAGCATGGACGAGATGGGATTGGCCTCGCTGACTGGCCGGAACCCCGTGCTGCCTAACGAAATCACGATCGGAGTCAACATTGCCCGCAAATTGAATAAAGATATTGGCGATGCCGTCACGATCTACATCGAAGGAAAACCGCATCAGCTGCTGATCACCGGCACGTTTCAGTCCATTTCCAACCTGTCGAATATCGCTCGGATCACATCGGACCTTGTCGGGCACATCAATCCGGACGCCGGGTTTGTTCAACTTCGGAACCAAGCGGATAGCGATGAGTTCGTGCGACAGCTGAATCAACGCTATGGTCCGGTGATCCAGGCCCTCAAGCAGGAAGTGCTTCTGGATTCCGTATTCAAGGAGGCCACGGCCGTGCTGCTCATTCCGATGAGTTTGCTGGCCCTTCTGTTCCTCACCGTCACTTGCCTGATCGTCTATAGTACTTGCCGCCTGCATATTCGCAAGGAAACGAAAACCTACGGCATTTACGCTTCGCTCGGCCTGACGGCATCAGACATTCGCCGCGCGTTGACAAGCGGCATTGCCGGAGTGGCTGCCCTCGGTACGCTGGTTGGCATGGTATGCGGAGTCTATGCGCTGCCAGCCGTACTGCGCGGCTTGCTGTCTGCCTACGGCATCGTCAAGGTGCCGCTGGTCATGGAGTGGCCGCTGGCGATAGTCCTGACGCTGATCGCTCTTGCCATTGCCGTCAGCGGCTGCTGGTTGGCTTCGCGAGCCCTTGACCGCACCTCCTTGCGAGTGCTGGTGACGGATTCTTGAGGAAAGTCAACGAGAACGGGGCTGCGGCAGACTAATGAGCCATTTACCAAACGAGGCGAAAGCTATCTGTTTCGCTGTTGAACGAGAAAAAGATGGCCTCCGTTTTTCGGAGGTCATCTTTTTTACCTTCTTGGCTTTGTTCCATATTTTACTTACCGGACAAATAAAGGCCGAGCTCTGACAACAGCGCACTTCCCACGTACGTGCCCGTGAACACGAACACCGCAACGATCGCGACGCGCCAGGAGGTTTTGCGAAGATCAACCAGCCTGTCGGCTACGGAAATGCCGGCGAACGCCAAAATCGGAGTGGTGATGGACAAAAAGTTGACGTTGGCAATGGCGTCCACGAACACATCCGAAATCAGGCAGCAGATCAGCGAAACGATCGATACCCAGCCGAGAACCGGGAATTCCTGCAGGAATTTCAGCGGAACCTTTTTCATCAGCGTCGAGATCAGAACGCCGATGAAGGAAAAAAGCCAAAGCACGGATAAGCCGGCTATCGTCCCTATCGTAATATGGCCTTCGCCGTTTTTGATGAACTTCATTTGCTCCGTAAATAAAATAAGACCGACGCTAAGCAGCAGGACGAGGGCATATTTTGCGTATTTATTCAATCCGGTGCTCATTTCTTTTCACCTCTAACCATTAATTTGTACATAAACCGCTGCAGCGGAACCGCGAGAAATACCATCGTATACGTTCCGAGAAAGCTGGTAAGCAGCTGGCTCGCAGCAGCGTATCCGTTAATGGTCTCCGTCATCTCAGGAGAATGGGCGATTAACGCGGAAGAAGAGCCTGTCATCATGCTGGCGGAACCGACCCCGGAGGACATCGCCAGCGCTTCGATCGAGAAGCCGGCGGCAACCATGACCGGCGCCAGAATGCTGAAGAACAGTGTGCCGAATAGGGTACCGATAATATAGAGGGACAGTACTCCGCGGCCTTCGTCGGAGTCGAGCGTATACTTCTCGGAGATGTAAGCGAGTTCCCCTTCCCTTCCAAGTCCAAGCGTAGCGCCGATGGCTTCCCTTCTCAGGCCGAGCAGGATGGCGATGGGAAGTCCGAGCAGAATCGTCCCCAGGTTGCCGATTTCCTGTATGATGAATACCCAGCCTACTTTTAAGATTTCTTCTAATCTAGGAGCAACGTCGGCGCCGTATCTCGCCATGAGCGGCAGCATAATAAAGATCAGATACTTGCTGGAGAAACCGACGTTTTCCTTGCTGTAAATTTTCTTCATCAAGCCTTTCCGGAATATCGACAAGCCGAGCACCATCGTGATCAAAATGGCGAATACGAGTGGAAGCAGGCTTATTTTCACGGAGCCGACCTGGATGGACTGAATGCCGATAAATTCGGCAACCGCTATAACAATGAGCACGAATGCAAGCAAATAGAGATACTGTAGTTTTAACTTCATGCCATGATGTCCTCTTTTCTGTTTTTCTGTTTCTTAATGGGAGCCAACGATCGAAGCAAGGAGCTGCTCGTATTCGGCGAATGTGCGGCGGTACAGCTTCGAACGGTCGATGCGTCCGCTCATGCGCTCCAGCACCTGCGTTATAAATCTCGGGAACACCTCATAAATAAATTCCGGATCGATATCCTTGAAATCGTCGCCGTGGATCGTTCCCGTAAAGCCGCTGTAACCGATTTGAATGCAGGGCATCATGAAGGCTAAATCCCCAATGTCTCCTGCAGCGCTGATGGCGTTGTTGTTCCAAATACGGGCGATCTCCTCGTTATCCTGGAACGCCTCCAGCACGAACTCGGACAAATACCGGTCCTGAACGAACGGCAAATATCCCATCTGCGTCTTAATCTCGACCTCGCCTTGAAGGGCCAGCGCGCTGCCCCTGGCCGCATCGTCCATCTTGGAGGCCGCTTCCTTCATGTAGTCCACCGACTGGGTGCGCAGATCGCTGCCAACCGTAATCCGATTGGGAATGACGTTTGTCGACATGTCGGACTCCAGGACGATCGGGTTCATGCGGACCTTCTCGCTGTCCTTCATCTGCTGCCTGCTGAGGCCTAACGCCACATTGAACAGGGTCGACATGCTGTAGGCATTTTTGGCGGAGAAGGGATCGAAACCGGCGTGGGTTGCTTTTCCGGTAAACGTGTAATGCTTATATAAGAATCCGGCCAGGTCGCAGTTGATTTCGATCGTGCGCTCGGCAAACTCTCCTCCCATGGCGTGTACGCACAGCCCGATGTCGATATCGTCGAACACGCCGAGTTTCATCGCTTCGGGTTTTCCTCCGTAATAGGAGATCTTGCCGCTTCCGAGCAGCTCGTCCCTGTAAGCGAGATCCAAATACTCCTCGGCGGGAATAAAAATAAACGTTAGACTATAATCCAAAGCGTCGTACGCCCTGGACTCGAAATAATGCTTGTATAAAGCCAGGGCAATCGCCACCTGCGTATAATGACCGCAATTGTGTGCCGCACCCGTTGCCTCGTCCGATCGCCAATGGGTTGGAGCATATACCGCATCAAGCTCCGCAATAAAAGCGATGTTCAGCGGCTTGCCGCCGCCAAGCGTTGTCCGAAGGCCGGTTGTGCTGAATGATTGCAGCTCGGTATCCGGATTAACCTTTTTCAGAAAATCCACTACCGTTTGATTGGTTTTAAATTCCTTGTAGCCAAGCTCAGGGTTATCGAATATGGTCTGTCCTACACCTGCAATTTCTTCGTACTGTTCTTTAAAACTCATAGCTGCCTCCCTCTTGATGAAAATAATCCTAATGTTAGTTTAGTTTTCTTAATTGTGTCAATAAAAATCACGTTATATTATTTTCCTATAGAAGTGATTATATTTACATATAACGCTCTAGTTTTCCCTTTGTTTGATAGCTGCAGATGAACGAAAGAAAAAAGAATCCGGATTAAGCCCGGATTCTTTTTTCTAGTTTTGTGCACTTTTCTCATTAATAAACTTCATAGTTTTGCCCGGTTTGAGCCCCTTCCACACTTTTTTTATACGCAAGCGCTACACGTGCGGCCGGCACGGCTTCAAAGCCCGGGAAAAACTCGCCGTATTTTTCTAGGGACTCCACTAAAACATTAGGGCTTACGCTGTTTATGCGAATTCCCCTTGGCATTTCAATGGCTGCGGATTTAACGAAAGCCTTGACACCGCCGTTTGCCATGGCCGCCGATGCGCCCTGAGGAATGGGATCATCCATCATAATTCCGGTTGTTAAGGTAAAGCTTCCTCCGTCATTCATATAATCCAGTCCTAGAAGGACTAGATTAATTTGGCCCTTAAGTTTGCTTTCAATGCCAATCTCATTTAGCTCCGGCGTCAATTCTGCAATGGGACCAAAATGCGCACCGCCTGTTGCGCTGATGACCGCATCCACTTTTCCGATTTTTTTATACATGTCTTTAATGCTGTTGACGGAAGTAATATCCACTTGGGCATCGAAGCCGTTTCGCCCAGCATGTACGATTTCGTGATTTTTTTCTAATTCTTTAGCGACTGCTCGTCCGATCGTGCCGCTTGCGCCAATGATTACTACCTTCATGTGCAGCCTCCTTATTCCTATGAGATTTCAATTATATTATACCCCTGGTTTTGCTTGAAGACATTGAAAGAACTCTTGGAGAACGGCCTTGAAATATTATAATAAAAAACCATGTTCTGTAAATGTCCGTCCTAACAAGTCTTTCGAACCTAACGTTTGTTGACTATAGTATCAAGTTTGTTATCTGGAAGCAGCGTTTCCTCCTCTTATACAATGAAATCAACAAGTGCACGACAAGCGAGATTACACCGTAAGGAGTGACAGACATGAGCTCTCAAGCCGAACCCAAAAAACGAAAGCGCTTACGAATGCGCTGGCACAAGCAGGATACGGAATTGACCCTCTTGGCGCTGCCAACCACGATCTGGTACATCCTGTTTAGTTTCTTACCGATGTTCGGGATCATTATCGCCTTCAAAAATTTCAAGATTAGCGGCGGGTTCTTGAGCAACGTGTTCAACAGCCCTTGGATCGGGCTCAAAAACTTCGAATTTCTGTTCAAGTCGAATGACGCCTGGATCATTATTCGAAACACGATAGGATACAATATTGTGTTTATTGTGCTGGGGATCGTTCTGCCCGTCCTGTTCGCGATCATGATCGGCCTCCTCCACAGCCGCAAAGCCAGCAAAGTTTATCAGACGATGATGTTCCTCCCCTATTTCCTGTCGTGGGTCGTCGTATCCGCCGTAGGCTGGGCGTTCCTGAGCTTCGATAAAGGGATCGTCAATCAAATGCTCGTCTCGATGGGCAGCGATCCCATTAACTGGTATATGGAGCCGAAGTATTGGCCGTTTTTTCTGATTCTCTTGAATGTCTGGAAGGGCCTGGGCTATGGCATGGTCATCTATCTGGCGACCATCACGAGCATAGACAGCACCTATTATGAAGCAGCCGTCATCGATGGCGCGTCCATTTGGCAGCAGACAAGATTCATTACGCTGCCCATGCTCAAGCTGGTGATCGTCATGATGTTCATACTGGCGGTAGGGCGCATATTTTACACCGATTTCGGTTTGTTCTATCAGGTCACGCGAGACTCCAATTCGCTGTTCAACGTGGCGACAACGATCGATGTCATGGTGTATAAACAACTGAAAACGGCCACCGTGGGCATGGCATCCGCAGCCGCTTTCGTACAGTCTGTTCTGGGATGCGCTACGATTCTGGCCGCTAACTGGATCGTTCGCCGAATCGATCCCGATAGCGCGATGATGTAAGGAGGCAAGAAGATGACATCGAAATCTACTTATCAGACAGGCCTTGAGAAGTTTAACCGCACGAACAAAGCCGTCAATCTTTTGTTCAACCTGATCTTCATTCTGTTGGCGCTGCTCTGCGTCATACCTGTAATCGTTGTCCTGTCCATCTCCTTCTCCAGCGAGGAGTCCATCCGTGAGACCGGATATCATCTGCTGCCGGTTGCCATGTCGGCCGAGGCTTACGTCTACATCATCAAGCAGGGAACGATGATTCTGCGGGCCCTCGGCGTATCCGCCCTCGTGACCGTGGTCGGTACCGTGCTCGGGGTGCTGCTGACCGCCTCCATGGGTTACGTTCTCTCTCGCCCCAACTATAAGCTGCGGGGATTTCTGACCTGGGTGGTATTCATTCCGATGGTATTCAACGGCGGCTTGGTATCCAGCTACTTCATCAACACGAATTTGCTGGGACTGAAAGATAGCATCTGGGCGCTGATTCTCCCGCTCGCCGTTTCATCGTTCAACGTCATCATATGCAAAACCTTTTTCAAAAGCACGATTCCCGACGGGCTGATCGAATCAGCCGAAATCGACGGCGCGAGCCAGCTGCGAATCTTCTTCTCCATCATCATGCCGATCTCGCTGCCGGTCATCGCCACCATCGGACTGTTTCTCTGCTTTGCTTACTGGAACGACTGGTTCCAATCGATGCTGTATATCGACAACCAGAACCTGTATTCCCTGCAAGCGCTGCTCAACAGCCTAATGAGCAATGTGGACGCACTCGCGAAGAATGCAGCGAGTATGGGCGTAAGCTACGCCATGCTCGTCGCAACGATGCCGAAGGAATCCGCCCGCATGGCGGTCGCCATTCTCATCGTGCTGCCTGTAGCATTCGCCTACCCTTTCTTCCAGAAGTATTTTATTTCCGGATTGACGGTCGGCGCCGTGAAGGGCTAATGACGAAATAAACCAAGACAAGCTTGGTTTATGATAAATATCCGCTGTACACACTTAGGTAATTCAACTTCAAAAAGGGGGAAATGAAATGAAAAGAGCATTAAAGTTCATCTCTACGCTGTGCGTGCTGACGCTTATGTTGACTGCTTTGGCAGCCTGCGGCGGCTCGAAGCCTGCACCTGCGACGGACGGATCCCAAGCGACGCCGGACACATCCAATGACACCGAAACGGCAAGCAAGGATGTACCGACGTTGACCTGGTGGACCATCGGCGGCCAAGTGCCTAACAATTTCAGCAAAGCGGTGGATGCCATGAATGCCTACACGGCCGAGAAGATTGGCGTGAAGGTCGACATCAAGGTAGCCAGCTGGGGCGAATGGGACACCAAAATGAATACCATCGTGAATACCGGCGAGCCATTCGACATCATGTTCACGAACAGCGGTAAATACAGCAAGCAAGTGGCTATGGGCGCGTTTGCCGATATTACGGATCTGGTTCAGAGCGAAACGCCGGACTTATACAAATTGATTCCCGAGAAGGTATGGGAAGGCACAAAGATCGGCGGCAAATATTATTCCGTTCCGACTTACAAGGATTCCGCGCTGACGCAGTACTGGGTATTCGATGATAAGTACGTGCAAAAGTACAATATCGACATCAACAATATCAAAACATTGCAGGACCTGGATAAGCCGCTTCATGACATGAAGGCCGGCGAAGGCAAAAGCTTCTATCCGCTGCCAATGACGCAAGGCGAAGGCTTGAACGGCTTCTTTAACGACTATGACGATTTAACCCTGGGCTTCCCTCCGATCGGCGTCAAAGCGGACGACGCATCGCGCACGGTTGTCTCCGTGCTGGAGCAGCCTGATGTTGTGGCTAATCTGAAGCTGCTGCATCAATGGTACCAGGATGGCATCATCAACCCGGATGCGCCGACGAAGACGGAGAACGACAAAGGCAGACCGTTCTTTGCAGCCCAGGCATTCCCGGGAGCCGAGATCAGCTGGCAGATCAATGACGCCATCGAGAAGTACGATATGGTTCAGCATTATGGGCCGATCTATACCACCAGTACGATTCAAGGCTCGCTGAACGCGATTTCGGCGAATTCCAAGTATAAGAAGGAAGCCTTGAAATACCTCGAGTTGGTGAATACGGATCCTAAACTTCGCAATATGCTGGCATTCGGCGAGTTGGGCGTGGATTACAACAACGTCGATGGCGAAAAAGTGATTGAGCGTACATCCGATACTTGGCCGCTTGCGGCTTACACGCAAGGCACGTTCTTTAATCTGGCGGTTACGAAAGGCGCTCCTGAAGATCAATGGGAGCAGGTTAAAAAGCTGAACGATGCAGCGACCTCCTCCACCGTCCTCGGCTTTGCGCTGGACATCACCGATCTTCAGACCGAAGTGGCCAACTGCCAGGCCGTGTGGGATAAATACAAATATGAAATCATTACAGGAGCATCCGATCCGGAGAAAGTGATACCGAAGGTCACCGCTGAATTAAAGTCGGCCGGCATGGATACGATCATGCAAGCCGCCCAAGAGCAGATCAATAATTACTTCAAGTAAATTCCTGCATCCCTTATTAGGACACTTTTAAGGGATGCTTTTTCCATCCTATCTATGAAGCTTGGCGTGAATCGTGTTACATTGAGATTAAGCTGCGCATATTTAAAGCGACCTGCTGCAATTGAGGTGTCGTATGGGCTCATTTTTACAAATCAAAATCTATCGCCACAAGTTTATTGCCTATGTCATCTTCGTCGTGGTCATCGGTCTGACGCTTGGTACGCTGACCAGTGCCATGCTGCTGAATCAATGGGTGGGCAATGCCCGCATCGAGGCGGCTAATGCCTTTGCGCGCGTGGAGAATGAGCTGCAGTATGATGCTGACCGAATCGAGGCTTACATGCAGCGCATCTACTCCAATCCCGGACTGATGGACGATGCTCGCAGCTTTCTAAGCAGCAGCGCGGAAGGCTATTTAACCAGCAGGCTGCAGAACAGCCATTTCTCCCAGCCGCTGGTTTCGTTTCCCGAGGATGTGAAGACCTATCTGTACAGCTGGGCGCAGGGCGAAATCACGCAGATTAGCCTGCATACCGATCATTACGGCAATGTCGTACGTTTTAATGAGCATGGGATAACAAGCTTTACCTTCGGGCTGCCGAATACGGACGAGGCGTTCCGCGATACGATTATGAAGGGCTTCGTCTATCGCAAGAAACTGTCGAATCCGACGGCGGGCGCTCAGGAGTTCGGGGAAATGCGCTTTTTGGTCAGCAGCGAACAAATCTTTAAATCCATTCGAAATTTCCGGTTTGGCAATGCCGCCGCGGTCAGTGCTACCGGCGAAACCTACCTCATCGGCAATGGGCAGGACCAGGACTTGGAGGAGCTGTCCCGACTGGCCGAGGCAGACGGCCGCAGCCATGGTTTTATATCGAGGGGTGTACGGAAGCATATCTTATTCGTTTCCTTTCCGTCCACCAAGTTTAATTTCAAATTTATTAGCATCATTGATTTATCCATGCTGATTCGTCAGCATGCCGGGATGCTGGTCGCCATCTTTCTGATCGTATTGACGGCCATGGTCAGCGTGCTTCTTCTCATCGCATACAATATGCGGGACGATGCCCTCTTCCTCCGCCGCATCATTCAATCGATCGGCCGGGTGAAAATGGCCAATTTTACGCCGAACCGCCCCGCCCGGTACCGTCGCAACGAATACGGCATGATCGCCCGGGAATTGGACGATATGATTCAGCAGCTGGACAAGCATATCCGCAATGAGTATCTGCTCAAGATCAAGCAGCAGGAAACTGAAATGAAAGCGCTTCAACACCAAATCAACCCTCATTTTTTATATAATACGCTGGAGGTTATCCGCTCCACGGCGCTAGTGAATCAGGACCGAGACACCGCCGACGCCATTGCTACGTTAGGCACGCTCTATCGTGAAATCGTCAAAAAGGAAAATATCATCTCGATTGCTAGCGAGCTGGAATTGCTGCAGAAGTACTTGGAGATTATGGAGTTCAAGTATCCCGAGCGTTTTTATTATCAAATCAATGTCGAGCCGGCGCTGCACTCGATCCCTACCGTGAAATTCTGGATGCAGCCCCTGGCTGAGAATTTTTTCATTCATGGCTTTAACGCGAATCATGAGTTTAATCTGTACGTCGTCAACGGCTTTGAAGCGGATGATGGTTATGTGCTGGAATTCGTGGACAACGGAAGCGGGATTCCGCCGGAGCGTTTGGATATCGTTCGCAGCACGCTGTCCAACCATGATGAAACTTCTTCCCATAGTATCGGACTGCGCAACGTATATACGCGCCTTCATTTCTTTTATGGAAACGGCCTTTCGATCGAGATTGAGAATAATGAGGAAGCCGGAGTCAAGATTTCCGTGCGGATTTCAAAAGAGGTGATTGAACATGTACAAACTGATGATTGTGGATGACGAACCTCAGATTTTGGAGGGAATGAAGCGAATCCTGGATTGGAAGCAATACGGATTTGGACGGATCGAAACCTGTGAATCCACGGGTGAAGCGATGTCCAAGGTGGTGGACCTGCTGCCGGACGTCGCGATTTTCGATGTCTGCATCGGCAAGGAGCTTGGATATGAAGCGATCCAGAGACTCAACGAATTTCAAATCCCTACGAAATACATCATCATGAGCGGCTACAGCGAATTCAAATATGCCCAGGAAGCCATTCGGTGCGGCGTCAAAGACTACCTGCTCAAGCCGGTCGAACGTACCAAGCTGCAGCAAGTGATCGAGAAGATCATCGTCGAGGATCTGGGCGGTTCGATAGGTGACCGAAACGGCGAAAGCTTGAACCAGGATCCGGTGCTTGGCGTTAGCTATGACAGCTTATCCAAGCTGGTGAACCGGATTCTGCTGATGATCAGGAAGGAGTATGCTCAGAACATCACCTTGAAATCCGTGGCGGAGCGTTTCCAGATGAACAGCACCTACCTCGGACAATTGTTTCTCAAAGAAACCGCGATGAAGTTTTCCGAATACCTGATGGCTTACCGCATGCTTCTGGCACAGGAGAGAATTCAATCGACGGATGAGAAAATTTCCTATATCGCGTTTTCCGTGGGCTACAACAATCTCAATTATTTTTATACGCATTTTCACGGATTTTTCGGAAAATCTCCTTCTGAACTGCGGGGATAAGGGTAACGCATACGTGGCGGAAAGGAGGACATCGATGGTTAAATACGCTAGACGCTTACGGTCTTTAATGATGATCAGCCTGCTGCTGCTGTTCACATTCTATACAACCGGCTGCTTCGGACAGCCTGGCTTTGACGACGAACCGCATGTCGGCGACACGGTCAACCTGATCTATTATACGATCGGTGAGCCCGACAAGGATCTTCGCCTCGTCAATGATAAAATCAATGAAATCATGGCTCGCAAGATCGGCGTGACGATCACCTATATCAAGGTAAGCTGGCAGGAATATGAAGATCGGCTGAACACGCTGATATCCGCCGGAAGCCCGTTCGACATTGCTTTTGCGCCCGACTATGCAACCACCGCGATGCGCGGAGCCTGGCTGAGGCTTGATGACCACCTGGCCGGCCTGGGCAAGGATATGTACGAGGCCATCGATCCCACCTTTTGGCAGGGGGTCCGCATGAACGACGGCAGCATTTACGGCGTCCCTACCAATAAGGAGTTAGCCGTACGCGATCAGTGGATGTACCCCGCCTCGATCGTGGACAAACACCATATCGACATCACCAAGTACAATACGCTGGAATCGCTTGAGCCTCTCCTCCGGATGATTCAGCAGAAAGAGCCGGATTACATCCCTATGGAGTTGGATCGGGATTCCCATAATTTCTTCGCTCTCTACGGATACGAATACATCATGAACCATAAATTGCCCTTGATGATCAAATCGCTCGACCCGGACGCACCGGTGGTGAATATCTTCGAAACCAAGGAAGCCCGGCAGGTTCTCGATACGCTGCGGCATTATTATAAGCAAGGCTTCATCAATAAGGATGCGGCGCTGCGCGAGCCGGGAGGGCTTAAACGAGGCGCCAAGGTGTTCTGGAAGTCCTCCGGCGGGGGGCCGCTCTCGGAGACGACTTGGAGCAAGGATCGCGGTTATAAGATTGTAGCGAATCCCGTAACCCCCAGCACCGTTACTACGGAATCCGTCCGGGGAGGCATCATGACCGTTAATGCCAATACCAAGCACCCCGTAGAATGCATTAAGTTTCTGAATTTGCTCAATACGGACCCCGAAGTACGGAATTTATTCAATTATGGGATCGAAGGCATTCACTACACATTGGACGAACAGGAGCAGGTCGTGTTGATAACCGACAAAGACAGCCATGGCGAACCGATCCCCGATGCGCCCGCAATCAGCTATTCAGGCGTGCAGTACACCCAGGGGAATTGGTTTATCCTAAAAACCATGGGCGGCGATAACCCGGACCCCCTCGACAAATGGGAGCAATTCCGTCAATACAACGCCGGAGTCGTCAATTCCACCGTGCTCGGATTTACGCCGGATCTATCCGCGCTGACCGCTCAAACCGATAACATCGAGATGGTCTGGCATAAATATTATCCAAGCCTCATGACGGGCTCCGTGGATGTCGATGCGATCCTCCCCAAGTTTAACGAGGAGCTGAAGCAAGCAGGCATGGATGACGTGATACGAGAGGTGCAGAAGCAGCTGGATGCTTGGCGCAGCGGCAGGAAGTAACTGCTGGAATCCGCTTCCCTGATTGGTTCGGCCTTGGCCCCAAATCGAGAAATGACCCCCACTCAAAAGAGACCCTAAAGCGGATAGCTTCAGAGTCTCTTTCGCTTGTTCACTTGGCCCGTAACGGGGAGCACATTTAAGATATTCTCTACTCCCACTTTTCATAGGCTGCGTGCAAATGGGTCCCGGACAGGAGGCCTTTTTGCAGCTGCGGATTCGGAACGATCCGGTTATACTTCATAATTTTCTGGTTGATGGCCTCTACCTCGGCCTCTGGAATCGCACTCGGATCCTGAAGGTCAAGAAGACGCTTGATGTCGGCGGCGATTTCTTTTCTCAGCTCCACCCATGCCGGCTGGTAATTCGCGTTCTTCATGATACTGGTTAGCACATCGCCGTCCTCGATCTTGATCGGCTTTCCCTTCAACGGCAAGTCGTCAAACCCGCCTTCTCTGGCAAACTTGTCGATGGCCGATTCCAGGAGCCCGCTACTGGTCGACATCGGGCGTCGTTCTTTTTCTTTTTGCTGGTTTTCTTCAGCAGCAGAAGCCATTTCTTTAGCGTCATTGTTCAAATCCATATCGGACACCTCCATTTTTACATATCAGGGAAATAAATCCGTTTCTCAAATGACATGTCAATGAATTTGTACTTCCCGTTCTCGTCCTGCTTAATATGCAGCGCAAAGTCCTTCTTCATCGAACGTCAACCGAAATTATCCAAAATATAACATACATCACATGGTTTTAACAGTTGGTTTCGGTATCAAATTCGATGATGCGGGACGCGGCATATGGCGGATTCATAATACAGTTGTGCTGATCATGCTTACAACGAAGGCATGAAACAACGCTCGGCGCAACCATATTGGTGAGCCGAGCGTTGTTTGGCATTCAATTATTTCATGAACGATGTTCAAACCAATTCAAGAGAATGGTTCAAAGTTCCACCATCGCCTTAATGACCTTGGCGGAAGGACGGAGCCAGCCCTGAAATTCTTGGATCAAATCGTCAAACCGGCATCGATGGGTGATGTACGGATCTACATCAATGCCGCCTTCCGAGATCCGCTGCATCACATCATGGAAATCATCCCTGGTCGCGTTACGGCTGCCCATCAGTGTCAATTCCCGCTTATGGAACTCGGGATCCCGAAATGAAATGTCCCCTTGAATCAAGCCTACATATACCAAGGTCCCCCCGTGTGCAACCATGTTAAAAGCGTTGGTCATGGAGGGTTGGTTTCCCGTTGCGTCCAAAACGATGGAGGGAAATTCTCCATCCGTTAGCGCCGAAAGATCGGACAGTTCATCACCAACCTGGATGGCATGATCCACCTTCGCCCAGGTTTTGCAGAAGGCCAACCGATCGGCGTTCATATCCATGGCGATAACGGTTGCCCCCAGCGCTTTGGCAAAAACCATGATCCCGAGTCCTATCGGACCGGCTCCGATGACTAAAACCGTATCCTTCGGGGTCACATTCGCTCGTTTAACGCCATGCGCGCCAATGGCAAGCGGTTCTACCAAGGCAGCCTGATCCAAGGTCAGCCCTTCCGCCCGCATCAAATGGCGAGTCGGGACGGAGATGCGCTCGCGCATGCCGCCGTCGATATGCACACCCATCACCTTCAACGATCTGCAACAGTTTGTTTTGCCTCTAAGGCAAGGCATACATTCCCCGCAGTGAATGTAAGGAATGACGCAGACGGTGTCTCCGGCCTTCAATCCCTCTTCGTTAGCTCCGACTTTTTCAATGATACCGGATAGCTCATGGCCGAGAATACGCGGGTACGTAAAAAAGGGCTGATTTCCGCGAAAGGCATGCAGATCCGTACCGCAAATCCCGATCCGCTTGATGTTGACGATGGCTTCTCCTTCGAGCAATGGAGGCTCGGGCAAATCCTCCCGGTATTGAAATTTTCCGATCTCTTGACATACGATACCCTTCATCCCAGCTGCCTCCTCTTCATCATCGGATGCCTTCATTGTATTCCGGGCGTCCACTTATCCAAGTCCGCCCTTGTACGGGCTCCAAAATCTTCAATACTTCCGCTAAGAGGGTCTGATCCAGCGGCTCTTCGCTCCAAGCGGCATTACGTTGTATATTGTCGGGATTGGCCGTACTGACCAGCGTCGTCGGGATCTGTTCATTCGAAGTCGAGAATTGCACGGCTAGCTTCGCGATATCCGTTCCGGCTTTAGCGCAATACTCGGCCGCACGTCTGCAGGCTTCCCTGATTTCCGTTGTAGCCGGGTGCCAAGACGGCGCTCCTCGGGAACCGAGAAGGCCCATGGATAAGGGAGAGGCGTTAATAAGCCCAATTCCCTCATCGTCAAGCAGCGGCAGCAAACCGGTAAGCGTCTGATCGTTCAAAGAATAATGGCAGTAAGAAATGATAGCATCGACTTCGATTTGAGGCAGCAATTTTTCGAACAGCTGCAGAGGCAGACCGCAAATCCCTCCAAAACGGATTTTCCCTTTTTCCTTTAAAAGCTGGAGTGCAGGAAGGGCCTCCTCCATTACAACGGATGCGGGAACGAACTCAATATCATGCAAAAAGAGAATGTCCACGTAATCGGTTTGGAGTCGCTTCAAGCTCTCATCGATACTGGCGATAATCCGCTTGGACGTGAAATCAAAATCATTCTCGCCATAGCGGCCTGCTTTCGTAGACAGGATGAATTGGTCCCGGGGTAATTGTCGGATCGCTTCGCCCAGCACGGTTTCCGCCTTCGTCAATCCGTAATAAGGAGATACATCGATCAAATTGATGCCCGCATCCATGGCTGCGTGCACGGTACGGATTCCCTCGCTGTCGTCGGTTTCCCGAAAGACGGAGCCTAGGGAAGACGCTCCGAAGCCTAATACCGAAACATCCAGACCGGTTCGGCCTAACTTACGGTATTTCATGATGAACACCATCCTTATCCAACTTATAGAACGCCTTGGCGTTCAGACCGAACAAACGCGCATGTTCCCGTTCTCCCCAATGCTTCGGCAGCGCTTCTGCCAATACGTCAACCACTTGGTCATATTCTGCCGATAGCAGGCACACGGGCCAATCGCTGCCGAACATGATCCGATCGGGACCGAACATCGCGACCACTTTATGTACATACCCATTAAAGTCTTCCTGGCTCCACCGGCGATGCTCCGCCTCGGTGACCATACCGGATAGCTTGCAGTAGATGCGCGGAAAACGGGCGATTCGCTTCATGATGCTCTCCCAAGGTTCCATCTGTCCGCTTCGGATTGGCGGCTTGCCCAGATGATCGATGACGCCGCGGATGCTGGGGACCATCTCAATCAGCTTCAACAGCGTCTCCAGCTGATGACTCCGGACAAGAAGATCGATCGGAACGTCTTCCTTGACATATTCATTCAATGCTTGGATAAAAGAGGGCTCCAGGATCACATTAGCTTCCGGCATATCCTGAATCATGATGCGAAAGCCGATAAATTTCGGATGTTTCCGAAATCGCTCATAATGCCGGCGGTGCTCCGGATCGAACAGGTCGATCCATCCTACCACTCCGACAATGGAAGCATCGCGATCCGCCAACGATAACAGATAGTCCGTCTCTTCCAAGGTCGGTGCCGCCTGAACCGTTATGCTGCCGTCCAATTGATGCGAATCCAAATGCGGCTTAAGATCGGAGGGCAGGAAATTTCGGTGAAGCTCCGGAACCTCCGGCGTGATCCATTCATAGTCCCCTCGCTCAATCAACCAATAATGCTGGTGGGCATCCAATCTCATATACATCCCTGCCTTTTAGGTGTTATGTTCGCTATCTTTATTGTACGTTCATAATCTGTGCACAAAAATAGCCAAGGATTGCATTTTTATAACCTATTTTGATATTGTTGTCCTTAATAGAGGATAAGGAGTGGTGAATCATGACTCCCCTGCGTAAACCCTTTCAAGGGGACCCCCTGTTTCCGATGGAAATGGTTTATCGGACTATAAAAAGCCCCCAATTGGAGCTGCCTCATCACTTGCATGATCTTTACGAATTGGTTTATGTGTACCAGGGAAAAGGCACTTTTTTTATTGAGAACAAGCTGATGGAGAAAAAAGAAGGCGACCTTTTCATCATACCCGGTAACACGATTCACAGCTCTTTCCCTGACCCGGACCAGCCCATTGTTTCGAGTGCTTTATTCTTTGCGCCTTCGCTTGTACTCGGCGCGAACGGAAGCGATTTGCAATACTCCGTCCTCAGCTGTTTTGAATATGCTCAAAAAACAGGCTCCTACCGTCATCAATTGCCCAAGTCGAACCAAGCCTATATCGAGGACATGCTGAAAGGAATCTCGGAAGAGATCCGGCTTGCCCAGCTAGGATTCCGCGAGGCGCTCGTGCTTCAGCTGCGCTCCTTGCTGCTGCATATCAATCGCTATATCAGCACCTTGTCCGCAGAACAGACGGCCCACTCCCAGATTGGCCCAGCCTGGCTGATGGATTCCATCCAATGGATTCACGAACACCTGGATCAGCCTATCGGACTAGCTGCTCTGTCGGCCAAAGCTGCGGTGGACCCCGCCCATTTCTCCCGCATGTTCAAGAAATACACCGGGTTGCATGTGACAGGTTACATGCATGCTAAACGGATTGCCCGTGCCAAAGAGCTCCTGCGAAACCATGAGGAGTCTGTCGGGCAAATCGCTGAAATCTGCGGGTACGCCACGCTGACGCACTTTCATCGCAATTTCAAAAAATTGACGGGCATGACCCCGGGAGCGTACAGGAAGCAGGCTGCTTCTCATCGTTAAGACACGCCAACAAGCACTTGCGATCATGGCAAGCGCTTGCTGCTTTACCTGAAACGAACGAATTCAAGAATTTCGACCGTTGACAATGGCTCCCTCTACGATTACATTGAATATAGTTAAGGACTTAACTATATAGGAGGCATGATCACTTTGAATGACCTTCAGCAATACGTGCTGGATTTGCCGCTGCCTGCCCTTGCTTTTTTCTCATTGGTGGAGACAACGGCAAAGCTGGTCGACGTATCCGAAAGTTATTGGAAGTCGCAAGGGCTGAACGGAGCCAGAATACGGATTCTAGTTGAGCTTATGAAAGAAGGAGGTACGATGCTTCCTTCCAAGCTGGCACAAAAAATCGGTGTAACCAAACCCAATATCAGTCTGCTGCTTACCCCCTTGGAGCATGAAGGCTTGATTCGCCGGGATTCCCATCCCGGGGACGGTCGAAAGTCGGTCATCACCATTACAAGCGAAGGTCAGCGTCTATTGATTCACAACCTGCCCGCGAACAGGCAGCGGATATCCGAAAAAATGAAAGCGCTGACTGAACATGAATTAAAACAGCTCCTGGGCCTTCTGCAAAAATTAAAGGAAGCGTAACGGTGTTCTTACGTCGACTTAGTTAAGCACTTAACCAAATAAGGAGAGGATGACATTCGTTGTCTACCATTATTACTGGAGCCAGCGGCCGGCTCGGCCGGCTCATTATCCAAGAGCTTCTACACCATGTTCAGCCTGATCAAATCGTTGCTTGCGTTCGCCAGATGGACTCTGCGGCAGCATTGGAGGAGCAGGGAATTGCGGTCCGCTTCTGCGACTACGACGCCCCCGCCTCCCTGAAGGAGGCATTCGCCGGCGCTTCGCGCCTGTTGTTCATTTCTAGCCCCCACCCCGATGACACCGTTCGTTTGCGGCAGCATGCCCATGTGGTTGAAGCTGCAAAAAAAGCGAACGTCAGCCATATTTTATACACCGGCTTCGCCTTTCCTGAACATAGCGATATATCGATGACCCACTTGCATTTGGCTACCGAGCATGCCATTCGCACAACCGGAATTCCTTATACTTTTCTTCGCAGCGGATTGTATATGGACTTTATTGAAGCGCTGGATTTGCAAGCAGCCATGTCGACAGGCAATCTTCGCGTCCATCCGGGATCGTGGCAGTTCAACGCGGTTACGCGCACCGATCTGGCGGCCGCCATAGCGGGGGTATTATCCGGTGAGGGCCATTGGAACAAGACATATGAGCTTGTTGCGCCATCCGTTTGGACCTTCAATGATTTGGTCTCCGCTCTTTCCGAGCTAACGGGCACACCGATATCCCTATGTCCTACCAATGAGGTGCAGCATTGGATATTTAGCTTTTTAAGAAAAATCGATACGGCTTCCACTTCTGGCGATCTGGAGAATTTAATATGCCGCCCGGTAACAGCGCTGAAAGAAAGCCTCCAAACTTATATCGGAGCAAGCAGATCCAAATAACGATTCACTATTCCCGCTTCATTTCAGTACTGTGCAGATGGCGTATTCAATATAATCTAGAAAGAGACACGGGAATACGAGGCTTCTTCTATTTCAAGGCAGGAGGCAGGAATATGCCGATACGTCCGCCAATACTACAGAGAGGCGATACCGTTGGAATCGTTACCTTGGGCAGCCCGCTCGCGGCCAGCATCATTGATGCACGGATCGAATATTTGAGAGCAATGGGGTTCAATATCGTATTGGGTCAATATGTATATGCGCAAAACGGGTTTCTGGCCGGCACGGACGAACAGCGGGCATCCGATTTAATGATGATGTTCCAAAACGAGCAGGTTAAAATGATACTGCCTACCAGAGGCGGCACAGGCGTAGCCGGAATCCTCCCGTACCTGGATTATCAGGTTATCCGGAATCACCCGAAAATCTTGACGGGCTACAGCGATATCACGGTTTTATTAAACGCCCTGCATCAACTGGTCGATTTAATTACATTCCATAGTCTGTTGCTTATTGACTTCAAACCCGAAACGCCAGCCTATAATTTCGATCAGTTTTTTGCGGCAACGTCCCTGTATTCATTAACGCGCCCCATCCTGAACCCGCCTGGTATGCCCCTGATCGGCCGGGTTCCGGGCAACGTTACGGGGCCGCTTGTAGGCGGTAATTTAACGTCATTCGTTGATACGCTGGGGACTCCCTTCGAAATCGATACACGGGGGAAAATCATCCTTCTTGAAGAAACGCATGAACCTACCAATACCGTCTACAGATACTTCAACGATTTGAAGCTCGCCGGAAAATTTCGTGACTGCATCGGCATCATCATGGGGGAATGTACAGGCTGTCAGACGGCTTACGGCAAAGCCTACGAGGATGTCATCAACGAGTTCATCGTGCCTCTCGGCAAGCCGTTGATCACGAACCTTGCCACGGGCCATGGTGTGTATAAAGCAGCTCTGCCGATTGGCGCAACCGTTAATCTCGATTCCATCCGTAATGCCATAACGGTGGTCGAACCCACGGTCAGCGTATAAAGTTCGTTTCCTAATGCCAGATGAATCAGCTGGAGCGGCTCCTGGCGGCCTAGCCTAAACATGATTGGAGGATATGGCGATGACTACTTTTCCAACGATCCCGGCAAGCCAATTGGTGCAGCGTCTGGAGCATCCGGGACGTAAAATCCGCCTGGTGCTGGATACCGACGCGTTCAATGAAATCGACGATCAGTTTGCGATCGCTTACGCGCTGAAATCCGCGGACAACATGACCGTAGAGGCATTATATGCAGCACCTTTCTTCAATGAGCTATCTTCAGGTCCTGCGGACGGAATGGAAAAAGGCTACCAGGAAATATGGAACATCCGCCGCATTCTGGGACGTGAAGACATCCCTGTCTATCGCGGCTCCACGGGTTACCTTCCTGCTTCCGACCAGCCGGTCGAAAGCGAAGCCGCGCGCAATCTCGTTGAGCGGGCCATGGCAAGCCATCCTGCCGATCCTTTGTATGTCGTTGCGATCGGTGCCATCACGAATGTTGCTTCCGCCCTGCTCATGGAACCCCGGATCCTCGAACGGATCGTGCTGGTATGGTTAGGCGGGCATGCCCTGCATTGGAGCGATACGAAGGAGTTTAACCTTTTTCAGGATTTGCACGCATCCAGGCTGGTCTTGGACTGCGGCGTCCCGCTCATTCTCGTTCCTTGCCTCGGCGTGGCATCTCATTTGCAGACCTCGTTATCCGAACTGCGGGACTTCGTCAAAGGCCAAGGCGAGATCGGGGATTATTTATTCGAAACATATTTAAGTTGTTCCGACGATCATTTTGCTTATTCCCGGGTCATCTGGGACATTGGCGTCATTGCCTGGCTCAACAACCCGGAATGGTGTCCGAGCGCTCTGGTTCACAGTCCGCGCATATCCGAGGATTTCCGATGGATGCATGATCCGTTCCGGCACATGATTCGCTCCGTTCATTTCATTCGACGTGACGAGGTGTTCCGGGATCTTTTCTTGAGGATTGCCCGATAGACATGGATAACTTATAAAAACGCCCTCATAAAGGATACATCCCAAAAAAACAGCCCCTTCTACTTGATATAGAAGGGGCTGCCGGCGCTCTTAGGAAGCTATATGCAAAACACATACAAATACCGATGATTTGGATTGACAAAACATATCCATCCATCAATATACGTTTAAACTCCCATTTGGAGAACATTCGTTCACCGGTTGCAATAGGGATGGCTACATGATTAGCGATGTCGCGCAGCGCTTCATTATTTTCGGGCAAAACCGGTTCTTCAATAAACATCGGGCGAAAAGGCTCCAGCTCTTTGGCTAAGATTTTGGCCATTGGCTTATGCACGCGACCGTGAAAATCAATGCCGATTCCAACATACGGACCCACCGCGTCCCTGACAGCTGCAATGCGTTCAATGACCTGGTCTATTTTCTCATAGGAATCGACATATTGAAGTTCTTCCGTACCGTTCATTTTTACGGCTGTAAATCCTCGGGAGACCACTTCTTTCGCCGATTTCCCGACATCTGAAGGACGATCTCCCCCAATCCATGAATAGACCTTGATGGACTCCCTTGCTTTTCCCCCAAGCAATTGATGAACGGGCGCGTTATAATATTTCCCTTTGATGTCCCATAAGGCTTGATCAATGCCCGAAATCGCACTCATTAAGATGGGGCCGCCCCGATAAAAGCCTGATCGATACATGAGATTCCAATGGTCCTCTATTCTTAATGGGTCTTTCCCTATTAAATTCTCCATTAACTCTTCTACTGCGGTTCCTACCGTTCTCGCCTTTCCTTCTATGACAGGTTCGCCCCAGCCGATAATGCCTTCATCCGTCTCCATCTTTAAAAACAACCAGCGGGGCGGTACCAGAAATAATTCGTAACCCGTAATTTTCATTATGAATCCGCTCCTTAATCCTCGTTAGATTGTACTGCTGAAGCAAATTGTCTCGCTTTTTCTGTTAATTGCACGAAATACTCATCTGTTATCTCCAGCTGCGTATTCACGAGTGCGCTTCCAATGCCACAACCAATAGCGCCCGACTTCATAAATTCCTGAATATTGTTTAAATCTATGCCGCCAGTTGGCAGCAACGGAATTTGCGGAAGCGGTCCGCGTATATCTTTAATGAAGCTTGGTCCCAACGTCGCAGGAAACACTTTGATAATATCGCCGCCATTTTCATAGGCTGATAGAATTTCAGTCGGAGTAAAGGCACCCGGGATGCTTACTGCTCCGTATCGCTTTGCCATTTGTATCGTTTCTATGTCAACCGTAGGAGACAGAATGAATTTGGCCCCTGCTAAGATAGCGGCTCGCGCAGTTTCAGAGTCCAGAACGGTACCCGCCCCCACCACCACTCGATCTCCAAGTTCAACGGTTATCTCTTCAATGGCAGACAATGCGTTTGGTGAATTCATGGTGATTTCTAGAATGTTCACCCCGCCTTCGTGCAGCGCCTTTGCCATGTTCAAAACGTCTTTTGAATTGGCGCCGCGGATAATCGCTATTATTTTGTTATCTAGAATGCTGGACATGGTATTCATGAAGTTTATGCTCCCTCCTTACATATAAAAGTATTTCGTATTCGCAATAAAAGAACTGATAGTGGAATGTTATATTTTGCAAGAAAAGAAGGCAGCCGATCGCCTGATCAGCTGTCTTCTCTTGTTAATTATGTTGCAGAAGGCTTATTCCCTCAAATGATTCACTTCACGTAAAATGTCGCATCCTTCTGATCCAATGTAGTCGTGATCGGCGAGATCTCCAACACGCCGTCCCGGTGCCTGATAAATGTTCCGGATATGTTATAAGACTCGAAGGAGGCCGCCCATGGACTTGAAAATCCGGTACGCAACTTCCATGTCGCATCCTGTTTAAACAGAGCGGTATCATTATTTGACTCCAGCCAAATCTTGCCGTCACGATGTCTGAGATATTGACCTGGAAAGGACACCGATTCGATGGAGACGGCGGATGGATCGGCCAATCCCGGAACCATTCTCCACTGCGATTCAGCGCTGTACTGCCCCCCGTCAATCTTCCCTCGGCCCTCATGATAACGAACATAACTGTTGGCGATGTTATAGCTTTCCAGCTGGTTGACCGGAATTTCCGCATCCACTCGCACCGCTTTCCAATTCTGCGTATCCAAACCATTGGCCGTCCATTGAATGACCTTGGTACCGGCCGGAGAACCGGCACCCGCATTGTCCAGCATCAATCCGCTGCGCTCGTTCATGCTGGTGTAGTATCCGTTGCCCTTGTGCGTAAATTTCCACCTCTGAGTATCCAATTCATTATTCGTCCACATGATCACGTTTGTACCCGGTGTCGTGGCTCCGTTGGGATTATCCAGGATCAGGCTGTTGTTTACATTCATTGCCCGGAAGAAGCCGCCGTTTCTGTAATCCAACCGCCACCACTGGGTATCTGCCCCGAGATCGTTCCACTGGATGACGTTTGTCCCGGCCGGCGAACCGCCGCCGGCATTATCCAGCAGAAGCTGGTTATTCTGATTGACCAGCTTATAGGTCCCCCCGGATACAATGGAGAATTCCTTATCCACCTGGGCTACATTGGCACGGATTTCATTTCGGCTCCCCACTTTTACGGTGTTGACCTCCAGGAGCGATGACGGGCCCAGCGGCAGCAGCGTTCCGCTCCAGGCTGCCGGCGTGCTCTGATTTGATCCTTTTACGGTCAGCGGCGCGTCCATTTGCGTCCAGGTCGCTCCGTAATCGGCGCTCGTAAACATTTTGTTAGCGGAAGAAACCACATCCGTCATGCCCCGAACGTAAAAGCGGCCATTCGCGGTTCCATCATCGATGTAAGCAACCTCCGGTGTCTGGGATGCGCGATATATTCCTGTTCCTACAACCTCGCCAAGATCCGTCGGACTTCCCCAATTGATGCCATCAGGTGAGGTTTTGAACCGGACCGCAAAGTTAGGGGCTGCCCCCAGCATCTCGAAAAACATGAAATAGCTTCCGTTCTTCGCTTGTATTACCCGCGGCATCCCCGGACGCCAATTCCAATCTGCCTGATTACCCACAATGATGCTGTAATTTCCCCAGGTCAGTCCACCGTCACTGGAAATCTCCTGCGCGATTGCCTGGTTATACCCCGGTTCCCGCTCATCCGAGTAATAGCAGATCAACCGGCCATCGGCCGTGATCGCAAACTCCGGCTCCCATGTACGCTTTGTCCCCTCGGTTCCCCTTGCAGCCAGGTTGCTGTGAAACTGCCAAGTGGCGCCGTTGTCCGTGCTTCTCCAGATATGAATCGTATACGGTGCCGAGTTGTCCCAATCCGTGGATGCAAACAATAAGGTTCCTGCCGGATAATCCCCAACCTGCTGAGGCAGTACATACAGCGTTGTCATGCCTTGCTGATTCCGGTTCAGTCCGTAATCATTCGGATCAATTTCACTGAATAAGGACCAGGTTGCCCCGTTGTCCGTGCTCTTGTAAAAGGGAAAGGGCTGCATGCCGCTCCATCCTGCGTTGCCGGGAAACCGCGGGGTGAAGGTGGTCAGAATATCCCCATTATCAAGCTTGACCGCCCTAACATAATAAGGCTCCGGTTCAGCCGGATTACTATGAACAACCGTTCCGATAGCAGCCGCCTGCGCCGTTGGCGCGGCTAAGGTTGACATGAACAGCATAACGATGACTGCAAGCAGCCCAAAACGTTTCAGCCTGGTATTCATCTCGATCCCTCCATAATAGATAATGGATCATTTCATATGCAAACCTGTTTAAAGGCGTTCATTGATTACTCCCCCGATGGCACGGGCTGATGATGCGCATCGCTCCAAGGAACCCCGAAATCAGGCGTACCATCAAGTTTCCAGCCGAATTTCTGTATGCGCGTCGAGCGGATGCTCGCATCGGCGTCGGCTGAAGGAAGCGCATGGAAGACGATCCAGTCCTCTTGATCATCCGGAGACCTCGTAAAGCTGTTGTGGCCGGTCGCATAGACTCCGTTCTCTATACTTTTGCGAAATACAGGCTCCATCGACTTTTGCCATGAAGCCGGATCCATCGGATCGGCATCTTCATCCATCGTCAACATTCCCAGGGCATAATCCTCGGACCAGGTCGTGCTGGCGGAATAAACCAGAAAAATGCGGCCGTTCCTATGCAGCGTGACGGGACCTTCATTAATGGCCATTCCGCCTTGTTTTTCCCACGTAAGCGTTGGAGCCGTTAGCAAGCGGTGTTCCCCGGTCAATGTCCAAGGATTAGCCATTTGCGCAATATAAATAGCAGATCCGTATTCGGGAAAATGTCCGTATCCGGCATATAGAAAATAAAGCCGATTCCGTACCGTCATCACGGTGCCGTCCAAGCCCGGAACGGGAGTCTTCATCGCCCCTTTCCAAACCCATTCGCCTTCGAGCGGATCGCTATGTTCGTTCTCCAGCACGCATAGCCCCCGCGATTCGTCTCCTCCGCCATCGTTAGCCGTATAGTAGATGTACCATTTGTCATTCAGATCGTGTATTTCCGGTGCCCACAAGTTATAGCTGTAGGGACCTCCCGGTTCCGGAGACCATATGGTCTTCCTTCGGCCCTCTGCAAGTCCGGTCAAGGTGGAGGATCGGGTAAGTTCCAGGCGACCCGGCTGCGTGGACATAAAGTAATAATAGCCATCCGTGTGCTTCAGCACCCAAGGATCGGCTGCGTTTGCTACGATTGGATTGCTAAACGTCGTTGTGCGATTTGACATGCTCTCTCTCCTTTTATCCCTTCATTCCAGTCAAGGTAAAGCCTTCAGCGAAGTCCCCCCTTCGGTTTATTTCTTACTTCCATTAATTATCAGGGACGAATTCTGGGCAAACAATTATGAAAACGCTTTAGTATATATGCAAAATAAAGCAATACCGAATCGTTTTCGACGGTCGAAAAAGAAAAGGGCCGCCCTGACGGACGGTCCTCATAAACGATTCGATTCATGGATTCTGCTTACGCCATTCAAGCGGTGTGGCTCCATTCGATTTCGTAAAGAACTCATAAAACCGACTGGAAGAGGTAAAGCCCACCTCGGCGGAGATCGATTCGATCGCCTTATCGGTTTGTCGCAACAGCCGTTTAGCCTCCATCAAACGAAGGTTGATGATATACTGCTTTGGCGAGACGCCGAAGGATTCCGAGAACTTCCTGCGGAGATTGCTTTCGGAAATAAAATGGCGAGCTGCGAGCTCGTTAACCGTAATTTGTGTATGATAGCTGCTATGAATTTCTTTTAATATCGCTTCCAATACGACTTGATCGGTACCTGCCGTCGGCATCGACGTTTCCCTGTTACGCTGGAATATCAGCAAGGTTGTCTCAAAGGCAATCCGCATCATGTTGTAGGCATCGATGTCTTGCCTCTTGGAATTCCATTCTTTCTCCAGCTGAAAAAAACTGATTTCCGCCCACCGCATATCATCTTCGTGAAGATGGGCGCTCCGGATCCGATGTGGTTTGGACTCTATTTCATGAAAGAGGTATTGGCAATGGACCGGAAGCCTATCGTGGAAGAAATGAACGGATATCCCCTGCCAAGGCCTCGTACAAACGAAGCCGTGATGAAGCCGGGCAGGTATCAGGATAAGATCGCCGGCAGCTACCTTGATATTCTGTTCAGAAGAGCTGTAGTACCCTTCCCCATCCAATACCAGCGTCAGCTCATCGTATTCATGGGCATGTGACTGGAAGAGGCCCTCTCCCTGCTCGGCCTGAAAGGTGTGGGGCTTAAAGCGCTCCATACTGATCACAAAGCTCTTTTCACTGTTTTCCATGTTCCATCCTCTTTCTATGAGGCTTCTAATAGGCAGTCCTTCTCTATTCATTCTATGAAGTCCTCCGAACCTGGTCAATAAATATCGAGGTACCCTGGTTGTTCTGACATGGCTTGGTGTGAAACATTGAAATGAATAAGACTAAAAACCCTTGATGATTCATCAAGGGTTTTCTTCTTGCGGAGCCGCGAACGAAATCGCTTCGCTATGAAATTCTCGAAGACGAATCAGCAGGGAATCTTAGCGCTGCAAAATGCCTCCAGCTCCTGACGAACGGCTTGGGGCGTGTCCAGGCGAAGAATGCGTTCCGCCAGATCGCGGCATTCCGCTCGCTCCAATCCTTCGAGCCTTTCCTTGATCGGGCTGAGTCTGCCAGCCTCCATGCTCCATTCGTCAAGTCCCAGACCGAGCAAGAGCGGCGCGGCCAACGGGTCGCCCGCCATGCTGCCGCACATGCCGGTCCATTTACCGGCCTTATGGGAAGCATCGATCACCGTTCGGATGAGCTGAAGCACGGCGGGATGGAAATAATCGTACAGGTGCGCTACGTGTTCGTTCATGCGATCCGCGGCAACCGTGTACTGAACGAGATCATTCGTACCGATGCTGAAGAAATCGACTTCGTCCGCGAAAAGTCCTGCCAACACGGCCGTGGAGGGAATCTCGACCATAATGCCGACTTCCATCTTCTCGTCGAACGGTACGCCCTCCTCCCTCAATTCACCCTGCACTTCCGCCAGGATGGATCTCGCCTGCCTCCATTCTTGCAAACCGGAGATCATCGGGAACATGACCTTCACGGTACCGAAGGCGCTGGCCCGCAGCACGGCCCGCAGCTGCGTGCGCAGCAGCTCCAGGCGGACAAGCCCTACCCGTATTGCACGGTAACCCAGGAAGGGATTCGTTTCCTTTGGCAGCTGCAGGTACGGAAGCTCCTTATCTCCGCCGATGTCCATCGTGCGGATGATCACGGGGCGGCCCTCCATCTGCCGGGCCGCTTCCTGGTACGCACGGAACTGCTCCTCCTCGCCCGGCATGGCCGCGGCGTTCATGAACAGGAACTCCGTGCGGAACAGACCCACGCCGTCCGCGCCCTGCCGGACGGCGGCCTCGGCTTCCGCGGCGCTGCCGATGTTCGCCGCGAGCTCCACGCGCGTACCGTCGGCGGTCACCGCCGGACGGTCAATGTATTCCTCGAGCGATTGCCTGCGCTCGAGGTCCTGCTGCATGCGGAGCCGATGCTGCTCCGCCTCCGCCGCTTCCGGCCGGGCGAGGCACAGCCCGGCTGATCCATCGAGGACGAGCAGATCGCCGTCCTCGATGCCGTCGATCCCGTCTCCCGCGCCGACGACAGCGGCAATGCCGAGCGACCGCGCGAGAATCGCAGTATGCGAGGTTGCTCCTCCGGTACGGGTGATAAAGCCGACCACCAAGGCAGGGTCCAGCTGCACCGTATCCGAAGGCGTCAAATCGTCGGCAACGAGAATCACCGGCTCGGTGATTCCGGCAAGTCCCTGCGATTGCCCAGGCGACAGACAGGCGAGAAGACGGCCGCCGATATCGCGGATGTCGGTCGCGCGCTCTTTCATATAATCATTGCTCATGCATTCAAACATGGAAGCGACTTGGTTGACAACCTCGGCAACGGCCCTTGGGGCCGTCTCCAATTTCTCCCGGATCCGCGCCTCCATCTTCGGGTAGAAAGCCGGATCGTCCAGCAGCTTTCGGTGTCCCGCAAGAATGCCGGCTTGCTCTTCGCCTACCGCTTCCTTCGCTTTCTCAATCAGCTTCTCCATTTGCTCGGCGCAGCCCGCTTTGGCTTCGCGAAGCTTATGAAGCTCGTCTTGGACCGCAGCCGAGGTATCGGGAATATAATTCCCTTCGGGACTGCTTTGGCCGCTGGCCCCCGCCGAAGATTTGTAGATATAGGCCTTTGCAATCCGGATACCCTCCGACACGCCGATTCCTTGAATATCCAGCCTATTCATCAGGCTTCACCAAACTTGCTTTCGACGAGCTGTATCAGGGCTTCGACGACTTCTTGCTCACCGTCTCCGTTGGCTTCGATAGTCACGACGGCTCCTTGTTCAACGCCGAGCGTCATCAGCTCCAGCATGCTCTTGCCATCCGCCGAGCGTCCTTCGTTTGTCTTCAGACGAACCTCTGCTCCAAATTGTCCTGCTTTTTCCGAAAATAGCTGAGCCGGACGTACATGAAAGCCCTGCTCATTCTGTATGGTTACCGTTTGTGCGAACATGTCTTTCCTCCTCATCCTGTAACCGCCAGCCCGGGGCTGTTACTTACTGAAACGTAAAGTTGCGGTTTCTCTGTTGTTTCCTGCCGTTCATCCGTTCGACTCTTGTCAGGCCAGTAAGGTTATCCGGCCTTTATACGCCTCGACCAGCGCTTGGTTATGCTCATCGGAGCCGTCGATATTTCCGCTAAGAAATACAGGGGGGTTAAAGCCTTGCTCAATCATAATCTCAATGGATTCGGCGAACAGGGCGTTCAAAATCAAGGCTCCGATCACTGTCGAGCTCGGGGTAAAGGGGACCTGAAGGCCGGGATGGCTCAATACCGCATCGCCCTTGACCGAGAAATTGTCGATCACCAGATCCACGGCATCCGCGAGATGCTTGCCGATGCTGTGCCGGGACGGCATGCTTTTGGAATATTCCAGTGAGGTAATGCCTACGGTGAAGGCCCCCTTCTCCTTCGCCATCAAAGCGACATCCACGGGAACCGGATTGCGGCCCGAGGTGGACAGGACGAATACGACCTCTCCCTTGCGGATGTCCTGCTTGCTCATGAATTCGACGGCAAGATCGTTTTGTCTTTCCAGCTCGGACGAACGTACCGCGCCTTCATGCAGCATCAGCTTCTCTATGAGAATCGGACGGATCGGTACGAGTCCGCCTGCCCGGTAGAAGACTTCCTCGGTCAATATATGCGAATGCCCGCAGCCGAACAGATGAATAATGCCGCCCTGCTGAATACAGGCCGCCACCTTTTCCGCCGCTTCACGTATCGACTTGGCCTGCTCCGCTCGTACTTTGTCAAACAACCCGCCAATCACATCAAAATAGGTGTCCATCATCATCGCTTTCACCTCGTGGTTCCTGTATTTGTATAGATTTCTGTTATTCTTCCGCGAGTGAACGGGTTCATATCGCTTTTTTCGCCCGGAGTACCATGTCGGCCATGACTTCCAGGCTTCGCTCGATAATCCGCTCTCCCTTCTCCCTCGTTGCCAACGTTGCATCCCCAAGCACCGCGGAAGCCGTCATTTCCTCCCAGGGTGTAGGCGTGAAGTCCGCTTCAATCGGGATCTGCGGAACGCCGTCGATCGCCTTGCTCATGTCCACGTATTCGCCCGCAAGATACAGCATGTAGGAGGTCTCGATTTCATCGGCATGCATGTAGCTGCCGTGAGCGGCCGAAGCCTCGCGTACCTCCGCCGTGATTTCCTTCGTGCCTGGATAAAAGAAGTAGAACACCTTCAATTCGGGTACCCGTTCGTATAAAATTCTCGCCGCTTCCTTCAGCGCAACCGCATTGCCGAGATGGCCGTTGACCATGATGAAGATGCGGAATCCCTGATGATATATACTCTCGCCGATATCGGCAAGCAGCCGGATGAGCGCTTCGTTCGACACGTTGATGCTTCCCGGAAAATTGCGCAGGCTCCACACTTGACCATAAGGAAGGGTCGGCAGAACGAAGCTGTCCGTCCGTTCCGCCAATTTGTCCGCGAGCCTGGACGCAAGCAGGTTATCCGTGCCCAGGGGCAGATGGGGACCATGCGCTTCAACGGCCCCGATTGGAAGTATGGCCGCGCCGAGTTTGCGGATTTTCTCCTCCACCTCAACCGAATTCTCGAGTTCGAATTTCATGACGCTAAGCCCCCTTACTTTTTGAATGAGAAGCAGTCGGCCGGATTGCTTACGAAAAATTTCTCCACCAGCTTCCGGCCGTCAAAGCCGCTGCGATTCGCCTCGTCTACAAAGCGCGGCACCCATTTGGAAATAATGTACTCCAGCCCGAGACCGTAATCGTAATGCTTGTAGTAGGTTTTACGGGCGGTATCTCCGCTGATGAGAATCTGATCCTCGTAGCCTTTACGGACAAGCTCCAGAATCAGCGAGATGCGGGTGCTTTCCGGCGCATACTTGATTTTGCCGATACCGTCAAAGCTCATGTAGGCTCCGGTTGCGGCGATTTGCTCATGGTAATACGGGTCGGGGTTCCGGTCCATATGCCCTAAACTCAAGTAGGATAGATCCACGCCTTCGCTTTTTAGGAGTTCGATTTGCTCCAGCGCCATGGTGCCGACTTCCGTATGGGAGTGGATAGGGGCTTTTGTTTCGTGATGAGCGCGGGCTACAGCGCGTAGCGTCTTCTCCTCCAGCGGCGTGATGCGGTTATAGCCTGTCCCGAACTTAACCTGGCCTGCTTTGAATGGCGTGCCTTCCAGCCCTTCTTCCACCTCCCGGATGACGAAATCCGCCAGCTCGTTGATGCTTTTGGCCTCGATCCACTGCGCATAACTCTCATAATCGCCGATCAGCGGCTTCAGCTCCTCTTTGATTTTGGCATCCCACAGGAAGCTTTTATTGAAGCCCGCCGTTCCTACAATGCGAATGCCGGTTTCAAGCGCGATTTCCTGCACCGCTTGAACATCCCGTCCATAATCGACGGCTGTAGCATCCACGATGGAGCATCCGCCGTGTTGTTTGAAATCCAGAACGTCGCGCTTGGACTTCTCTTTATCATCCAACAGCAAATCGTCCACTCCCCGTTCCTGCCAGTAGGCCGGACGGCATACGATATGTTCATGGGAATACGTAAAGCCCAATTCCTCTTTGCTGATATCTCCATGCAAGGTACGGATAAAGCCCATATCGTTTCTCCTCCACTCTCTATAGAATAAGAACCTGACCGTTTCATAAAAGTGCATGTTCAAAAAAGCCGGCTTCTCTCAACGCCTTAGACCGCTTTCTGATCTATCTCGTGATCCAAAGCCGACTTTTTTGTTTAACCTCTAAAAGAACAGTTTCGCCAGGAAGTGCAGAATCGGTCCGATGATGAACATGTCGGAATCGGCAGCCCACATGGCCGTATCCGGCACCGTCGAGGCGATAAAGAAGCGGACCATCAGGAACTGACCCCAAGCGACTACGGTTGACGTGATGAAGCCGCCGATCACGGCACCGCGGACACCGCCTGTCGAGTTCCCGAACACCCCTGCCGTAGCGCCGTGGAAGAATAGAACGATCATCGTCGGCACAAAGATGTAAGAAACGGTGTTGCCCAGTACGAGCAGCCAGATAATCGCGCCACCGAAAGCTCCCAGGAAGCCAAGCACCACCGCATTCGGCGCGTAAGGGTATACGACTGGCGCATCCAGAGCCGGTTTGGCGCCTGGCACGAGTTTGGTAGCAATCCCGTTGAAGGCCGGCACCAGCTCGCCGACAAACATCCGGACCCCCATAAGAACGATGGCGATTCCGCCTGCGAACGTGAACGATTGGATAATGGAATAGATGATAAAGTTCTGGTCACCCGATTGCTTCATCAGTTCTGCCGCAGCCGGCGTGCCCTTCGTCGAGAGAATAATGGACCCGATCAGGAATAACACGCCCATGCTGAGCGCCGTGATGACGTTGGAATCGCGAAGAAATTCGAAGCCTTTCGGTACTTTGATTTTCTCGGAATCGTTGTTTTTGTTGCCGAGCAATTTGCCGAACAAGGCAGCCAATAGCGCAACCGAAGCCGACGTGTGTCCAAGCGCAATGTTATCGTTGCCCGTGATTTTACGCAGGAACGGCTGAACCAGCGCCGGCTGGAACGTCCAGTACACCCCAAGAACCACGGCGATCATCAGTACCAGCTTCCAGATCGGAATTCCGCTGGACGCATGGACGATGACGCCCGCAAAAACGGTCGACGTCCAGAACATCATGTGCCCGGTCAGATAAATAAATTTAAACCGGGTAAAGCGTGCCAGCAGAACGTTGATCAGAAAGCCGATGAGCATGGCAAGCGTAACGGCGCTGCCGAATTTGGAATTGAATGCCTCCTGCCCCATAAAGGTACCGAGGGATCCGCTTTCCAATCCGAAGACTTCTTTCCACATCGGCTCGAATACGTTCAAGGCTTTTACGATAACGTCAGAGCCTGCGCCGATGATGAGGAAGCCGATGATCGCTTTAAAGGTGCCGCTTACGAGCTGACTCGTTGATTTCTTCTGCAGCAGCAGGCCGATCAGAACGATAAACCCGAGCAGAATGGCCGGCGTTCCAAAAATGTTGGTAGCGATCCAAAAAAGTACGTCCATAAGCCCTCTTCCTTTCTAATGGTTTACAGCACTTCTTCCAGCTTCTGTTTGATCTCGTCGTTGTCAAAATAGTTGTTGACGATAACGACCTTGGCTTCATGCCCTTGCAGGCTTTGTGCCAGCTCGTTGCTTGTAATGATATAATCGGCTGCGGTTCCCGATGCCGTCGAAACGTCCGTGTGCTCCACGTCGGCGTTTACTCCCATGCCGTTCAGCACATTCTCCACATTCATTCTCAGAATCAAGCTGGTTCCTTGTCCTAAACCGCATACGCATAAAATTTTCATTGTTCGTTCCCCCTAATTAGTTGTTGGATTGACTCTACATCAGATGCCTGCTTGAATAGCTCCACGTTGTCCGGATTGCTGAGCAATGTCGTCAGCTTGCGCAGCATGGCGATGTGCTCCGAGCTTGAGGAGCCGCCGAGCGCGAATACAAGCTGGACCGGGTCATTGGCGGCATGGCCAAAAACGACGGGCGTCTTCAATCGAAGCAGCGAGACGGAGGCTTCCCTCACCCCGTCCTCCGCACGGGCATGCGGTAGGGCGATGTGCGGCGCAAGAACAAAGTACGGCCCTTTGTCACGATACGATTCCACCATGGCATCGGCATAACGTTCTTCCGCCGCTCCGGCATTCGCCAGCAGCGCCCCTGCCAAACGGATCGCTTCTTCCGCCGTCTCGGCCTCAACATCCAAGGCAATTAGTGACGGTTCCAAAAATTTCATTCTCATCTCTCCCAAATCCGGTATTCTGTTCGGTGCTAAGGACCGGTTTGTAATTGTTGAAGTATCTGTTCTTTCGTCCTGGCCTCTTTCAGTCGGATCAGGTTTTCCTTATCTCTCAGCAGGAGCGTCAGCTCCGACAGTGCTTTCAGGTGGGATTCGCCGTCAATCGCCGCCAGGACCAGAATGATCTGCACCTGGTGGCGCGCTTCCTCCGAGAAGGCGACGGGCTGCTCCAGCCGGAACAGACTGATCCCAAGCCGCCGGACTCCATCCTGCGGCTTGCCGTGCGCGATGGCGATGCCAGGTGCTACGACAATGTAAGGGCCGAGCGCTTCCACTTTGGAGATCATCGCATCAATGTAAGCCTCTTCGATGCGTCCATCCTTCAGCAGCGGTTCGGAGGCTTCGCGTATGGCGCTCCGCCAATCTGCCGCTTCTCTGTTCATCCGAATCATTTGCCCGGTGAGCAGATCCGTCAGAGATGGCTTCCGAGCCTCGCTGAGCCAAGTTTTCCCTAAGGACATGTAGCGGTTAAGCTCCTCCGCAAGTCCGGCTTCATCCCTTACCGCCGCGTATTTATGGACGATGTCCAGCAGCGCTTGTACCGTGTTGGCCTGGGTTCTTGATTTGCGTCCGGAAACCATGTTGATTTGGTTCAGCAAATGCTCCTTATCCTTATCGCTTAGAATCGGATTCACCAGGAGAACGGGCACTTTGCTGTCCGGGAGCGGTACCGTCGAGAATATAAAATCGACATCTTCTTCGCGAAACGACTCATAATCGCGGAGCGACAATACGGCTGTGATGTCCACTGCCGAGAACAGGTTCTCCAGCTGCGATTTCAGCATCCGCGATGCGGAAATGCCGTTCACGCAGACGATGGCGGCCTGCCGCCTTACGGCCGGCTTCGTATTCTCTCTGCGCAGCCAACCGCCGAAGTGCATGGCGAGGTATCCGATCTCGTGATCGTCAAGTTTACGTCCAACCAACTGCTCGAACGGTGCGGCGGAACGGCGGGTAAGCTCGAATACTTCCCCGTACTTGGAACGGATATTTTCGAGCAGCGGATTTTCCAGGCTGAGACCATACAAGATCCGGTAATAAGCCGGTTTCAAGTGGACCAGCAGATTCTCCTCCATGGCTTCACGGTTCGGCAGAAATACGCAGGCATACCGTTGAAAATGGTCGGTCATCTCCGTCGTCACGTTCCGAAGCTGCTTCAGCACTTCTTCGGAACCCGTCATCTGTTCCATCCGATTGACTCTCGCCCCCAGCAGATGCATCGCGAAGTAGCAGACTTCATCATCCGGAACGGAAACGCCGAACATTTGCCCGAGACCTTCCGCAATACGCGCGGCAGCTTCATACTCCGGCGTCCTCCGCAGAACGCTTCGTTCATCATCGTCGATCGAGACCCATTGCGCGGTTTGAATCCGTCTTACATACAACAGGAAGCGGGCGGTCAGATGAAACAGCATCTCATCCGTCAAATCTACGCCCAGCGTGATCTCGCTATCCGAGATCAGGCGATAGACTTGCTCCAAACCTCCCTCTTCCATAGGCGGAAACAGGAGTGGGGCGAGATCGGGAATTCCCGATTTCGGGTTCAGGTTGAATGCCTGTTCCCAGCCCGCATGACCGAAAATCTGCCCGAAGTAATGGCTCAGCGTCTTCCGCTTGTCCCGCTCCTCCCCGTGTACGCCGTACCCCCGCTTACGGTCGTAGGTTACCTTGAGTTTTACGGACCTCATCTCCGAGCGGACCATGTTCAAATCCTTGAGCACGGTGCCGCGGCTAACCTGGAGAAGTTCGGTCAGATGGTGAACGAAGAGCGGACTCTCCGCCGACAGCAGGTAGAGCGACATCCAGGCCAGCCTTTCGCGCGGAGACAAATAATACTGCTGTGCATGGGGCTTTTCATTCAACTGCGGAAGCCCCGCCCGGCTTTCTTCAGGCAAATAGTAGCCTGCTGTCCTGACATATTGGACCGATGGAAGTTGAACCGCTTTCAACCAGTCGTTTATTTTGTCCATATCATAGTAAACGGTTCGTCTGGAGATGCCGAGCTTCTGCATCAGTTCTTCCAGCGATACATAATCGGCTGCCTCATGGAGCAGCGTCAACATCTTGGTACTGCGTTCATCCAGAATACGGCATCAACTCCTTTGCCGTTAGTTTCGTGCTTTTTGCAATTTGATTATACCTATAGGCAATTGATCAAGGACAGTTCAATTCATGGAGCCCGATTTGTGCAAAAATGTACTCTAGTGAAATGGACAAAAAAACAGGCCCCATGGCCTGTATAAGATATGGTTCAACTTTGCGACTGCCCTGGTCATCGTGTCTTGGCAAAAATCGCATCCTTTCATTCGGCACGGTCAGTTTTCACGAACCGGTCATCATCGGTGTTTGCGGATCGATCCCCACAGAATCTAACTAATTCGCCGGCGTCATGATTGGCAAGGTGACGATGAAGGTCGTTCCTTGGCCAGGTTCGCTTTCCACTCGGATATCGCCTTGATGAAGCGATACGATCTGCTTAACAATGGCGAGTCCCATGCCGCTGCCCTCATATTTACGACTGCGGGAACGGTCGGTTTTAAAGAAACGTTCGAATATGCGCTTCTGATCCTCCGGGGAAATCCCTATGCCCGTATCGGATATTCGGACGGTCACGTTATTCATGTCTTGTTTGATGCTGACGTTAATCACGCCGCCATCCTTTGAGAATTTGATGCTGTTGCCAATGATGTTCGTCCATACCTGGTTTAATTGATCATGATCGGCCGTAACTTTAACGGGCTGCAAATCAAGCTCAAACTGAATGCTGCGGGCAGCCCATTGCGGCTGGAGCGCCACGATGACCCGTCTGATCTGTTCATCCAGGCTGAGCGTGCTGAGCCCCAGCTGCTGTGACTGGGATTCAAGCAAACTCAGCTTGAGCAGGCTGTCGCTCATTTTGGACATCCGCTTCGCTTCAGCGATGATAATATCCAGATAACGTCTTCGCTCGCCATCCGAGAGATTTACCTGCTTCAGCGCTTGAGCATACCCGGAAATCGAGGTGAGCGGCGATTGCACCTCGTGCGACACGTTCGTTACGAATTCCCTGCGCAGCTGCTCCAGCTGCTGGAGCTCGTGCATCATGTCTTCAAAGCTGCGAGCCAGCGTACCCAGCTCGCTTGTTTGCTTAATATTCAGCTTGACGCTGAAATCTCCGGCTGCAATGCGTCGGGTCGCTTTTGTCAGCTTTTTGATCGGCCTTACCAAGTAGATGGAGGCAATCAGGATCAATAAGCTCCCTGTAATCAACGAACTGGTAGCAAAGATCGATCCCCATTTGACGACAAAAGAGGCAGAAGGGGGGGCGAGCATTTCCAGGAACATCGCTTTCGTTCCCGTTTCCGTTTTCAACGGCAGCCCTAAAAGAACCGTAGCAATGCCTTTCTGCGTGTCTTGAACAACGCCTCCTTCGATTACTTCCTTTAGTTGATCCATCGTTACTTCAGCAGGTTTGTGTCCGTTAAGCTTGCCGTAAGCCTGGTACTGGCCCGTCGCTTCGTAGATGCGAATATAATAGGAATCGAGCTGCTTCATTTCACTAACGAACAAGTCGGCTTCACGTAACGGAAGTGTCTTGTAAATCCGGACGACATCTTGACCGAAGTTGCGTAAGTTGATTTGCGCGTTCTCGTTCAATTGTTCCTTGAACATCCAAGTAGACATAAAAAACGAAAGGATCGTGCCCCCGATGACGGACACTAGAAACGTCAGGACTACTCGAATATATAAGGATCTGATCATTCATAGACCTCGAGCCGGTATCCCAGCCCGCGCACCGTTTCGATCCGGAAATCCGTCGTCGTTGCGAACCTTTCGCGAAGACGTTTAATATGCACATCCACCGTTCGATCATCTCCTGCGTAGTCGATTCCCCAAATCTGATCGATCAGCTGCTCGCGTGTATAGACTTGTCCGGGTGTTCCAGCGAGCTTGTACAGCAATTCGAACTCTTTGAGCGGCAGCGTGAACGTCTCCGGCCCGCTGCTCACCTTATAGGTCTGCCTGTCGAGAATGACGTTGCCGAACTGGATCGTCTGCGTGGAGCCGATCCGATATCGTTTCAGCAATGCCTTAACTCGGGCCGTCAACTCTAACGGATCGAATGGTTTCGTTAAATAATCGTCCGTCCCAAGCTCGAAACCCTTTACTTTTTCCCAGGTTTCGCCTCTCGCCGTCAGCATAAGCAGCGGCAAATCCGGATTGGCTCTTCGAAGCTCCTTGCATAACGTCCAGCCATCCATCATCGGCATCATAATATCAAGCACGACAAGATCGACGGGTGTCGAGCCATAGACGCTGAGCGCTTCCTTGCCGTCAGCCGCCTCGACCGTGGTGAATCCGTCATTGCGTAGAAATAAACAGACGAGTTCGCGAATGTTCGCGTCGTCGTCAGCAACCAGTATAGTAGGCATAGGTCCCCTCTTTCTTTCATTTCCATCCCATATTGTGTAATAACTATATACTATTCTATATACAAGGGTTATGGGGATTGGTTCAAATGGTGCGGCAATTGTGCGTCTAATTTGCATTCTAGCCTACGCTAAAAAAGGCCGCGCATTCCGCGGCTTTTTGTTCGTCCAATCCCTTGACTTCAGCCCTTATTCTTAGCCAGCAAATGAAATCTCGAGCCTCGAACCGGCCGCATCATCTCCAGTCTTTTCCGTTGAATGGGAAAGCTATCGAGTGATGCTTAACCAAGTTTAATCAAGGAAGATGAACTGCCAGTGACATCAATATGAACGGAACATGAACAAACCATGTGCATAGCCCCCTCTACGGCATACCAAAAAAGTCGGCCAATTCAGGCCGACTTTTTCTACCAATTCGTTTTGCGATGTTTTTGGTTGGCATCCGATCCGCTGCAGGACGATTTCAAAACACGCATTCCGTGGCGATCGACGGACGCTTAAGCAATTCCCAACCAGTCTTGGCGGATATAAAAGAGGCAAGCTCCAAGCCCATTCGGTAATGCGTCTGATAGCCGGGATGATATCGGCCGCCCCATCCTTCCACCTCCGGATGAATCAACCCCAGATCAACCACGAATACCTTCCCGTTTCCGCTTTGACTGAAATAGGAGACGACCTTATTCACGCTGGCAAGATAGTTGTTATTCATGGTTCCAACACAACAAAAGACGTAGGGATCGTTATACTTTTCCAGGATAACCTGGATGAATTCAATATAAGCGGCAATATACGCCTCATCATCAATTGGCGTCGAATAATCATTCTGGCCCAAATTAATGACGACTCCATCAGGAGTATACCGGGAAAAGTCCCATGGCGCCGTCCCTTTGCCGAGGGTCCCCGAAAAATGTTCCGGCAATCCTTGCTTGTTCCCTACCGCATCCTGCCAAACGCCGATCCCGCAAATGGCCATCGTATGATATTCCGCATTCAACATTCTGCCGCTGATTCCGACATAGGACATGTATCCGTCGTCAAGATGCGGAGCTTCAGCGAGCACATGCGGATGGCCGATCCCTGCCCCATCCGTGATGGAATCCCCGAAGTACTCAAGCCGGAGTGGTTTTGCCGCGGGCGGGGCAAGGAAGCTTCCGCCGTCGGGCAGCGAAAACTGATGAAATGCTATACTTCCGGTCAGGATTCCCGTTCGCTTGTGGATCTCTAAAGTGTGTTCACCCTCCGGCAGTCCCTGTTCGATTATGTATTGATGAACCCCCTTCTTCAAGTTGATCCAATTACGGGCGACACCGTCCACTACGATTTCAACGTAATCCTGGCCGTCGGAATCCTCAGCCGTCATCGAGACGGCCGTACCTCGGAAGGCAAGAAAAACCGCGCTGTTGACCCAGGAGCATTTCGGCTTCTCTCTCTCGGTCAGATCAAATCTCCCCATCAGCCTGGCAAATTCGGCAAAGCTAAACTCCAACATAATTCCTCCTTTCAGCTTTTGTATTGACTATCAAAAAATGAACTAGCGAATAATAAAGTATACTTTATTTAATCAATAAATCTATATTTATATTATCAATCCATAGGCATAGAGTCAATTAAAAGCAATTTCCCTACTATAATATATATATTAAAGGTAACGCCAGTTTATAAGCTTGATTTCAATAGATTAATAAAGTATGCTTTTATACAATCATTTAACATGCCAAACTTATCATCAGTTTGTAAAAAGAGGAGAATGATTGTGAACGAGCCGAAGTACATGACGGTTAAACAAGCGCTGCTGCATCAGATTCAAGTCGGCAAGCTTCGACCCGGCGATAAACTGCCGAATGAAGAAGACCTGATGAAACAATTTCATGTAAGCGGAATAACGATTCGAAAAGCGATGACGGAGCTGGCAAACGAAGGCGCAATCACCCGAATCAAAAGAAAAGGCTCTTTTGTAAACGGAGCTCAAGCCGCGGACCATTCGAGTCACTTGATCGCGTTTATCTTATCGGCAGAGGATAATTACGATGTATCGTATATGAAAATCATCAAAGGCGCGCAGCAAGTGGCAGCCGAATTCAATTACTCCTTAATCGTGGAATGGAGCAATGAAAATTTGGCCGTTGAACAATCATCCATTCAGAAAATGCTGGACCGGAAAGTCGACGGCTTCTTGATTTATCCGTTCGATCCGATCCAGAGCAAGGATAACTACCTAATCATCGAACAAAACAACATCCCCTATCTGTTGGTAGACCGGTACAATGTGGATCATCCCAGCTATTTTTCCGGAAGCAACAACTACGACGGGGCGATCCTGGCCACCCGGGAGCTGATGCGTCTGAAGCACACCAAAATAAAGTTTGCAAGCTATCACTTCTTTCTTCACTCCGAGCAGGAGCGGTTCGCCGGCTACTGCAGTGCCATGCGTCAGGCAGGATTTCCGGTAACCGACGATAACTTGCTGACCCGCGTGGACTATGACGCACTAGCCGACAGTATTTTGAAGCGGGATGTTACCGCTTTGTTTTGCTGCAATGACAAACTTGCCATAGAAATGATCGAGAAGCTGACCGACCGCCGCGTTAGAATTCCGCAGGATGTTTCCATTATGGGATTCGACGATTGGGACCATTCCAGCAACTTATCGATCGGACTGTCTACCGTCCGGCAAGATTTCGAGGAAATCGGCAGAAACGCTGCGAATTTACTTCACCAGGTTATTCTAGGCAAAACTCATGGACGCAACACGAAAATATTGTCGGGTGTTTCTTTGGTGACCCGGGAGTCTACTTGCGAGAACCCTTACGCCTAACGTTGTCAGCTCAAATAGATCAATGAAAGGAAGGAATGCGTTATGAAATTCGACTTTTCGATTTCCAGTCTGAGACACGGGCTCTTTCATCAAGAGCCGGATGGCATCTCTTGTTTTCTTCCCGGCAGTGCGATAACCGTGCGCTTTCATGGACGGGAAATAACGGCCGAGATCGAGGATGTCAACGGAGAGGGGAAAAGCTGGCTTAACGTCTATATCGACGATCTTCCGGTAAGGGTGATGAGAATCGATCCGGATAACCGGCTGTACCAGCTTGCGGATGACCTTGAAGACGCGCCCCATACCTTAACGCTGCAGAAGCGTACGGAAGCGGCATTCGGCAGCATTAAATTTACCGATTTGACGACGGAGAACGGAGCTTTTCTGAGCCCGCCAGCCCCTCTTCCCCATCGTCTGCTCGTCATCGGCGATTCGATCACCTGCGGCTTCGGCAACGAAGCGCAGATTCCCTGCGACTGCGATGCTTCTCGCGAAAATATCGCGCTTGCTTACAGCTCGCTGACAGGTCAACTTCTGAATGCCGAAACTTTGATTGTGGGCGCGTCCGGTACGGGATGCTATCAGAATTTCGGCGGTGGCAAGGAAGGCCGCATGTCGGATTATTTCATGAAAACCATCTGTCCTGATCTCGATCAAGAAGCCATGGACCCGTTTCATCCTGAGTTCGTTGTCGTAAATCTCGGGACCAATGATTGGTCCGCGCCCATCGAGCCTGCGGATTACCTTGAACAATATCGCAAAATGACGGGTTTTATTCGCAATAGATATCCGTCCGTCCCATTGTTCTGCGCAATCGGTCCGATGACCCTCGGCCCCGCCCCCCATTTGAAGGCTCTCGTCAAAAGCCTTAACGAAGAAGGCGACGACAATATTCATTTCGTCGAATTCCCGCTCATTAAACGTCCGGAAGACGGCATGGGAGGCTGCGGACACCCCTCCGTCAAGAAGCATCGGCAAATGGCCGAACACTTGGCTGCGACGATCCGTCAGGTTTGTTCCCTGTCCCCCCCTTCCCCGGCAGCTGCTAGAACATAACGAAAAGGACCGCTCCGTATAGGAAGCGGTCCTTTTTTTCGTGTCGCCGTTCTCAATGGACAGGGAACCCTTTTATTTTGCCAAGAAGGCGTCTACCTGATTCTGCAGTTCAGTCTGGATTTGCTTCAGCACCGCTTCGCCTTCCGTTTTGAATCTGGCGAAGTATTCGTCCGGATCAAGGGCGCCGTTAAACAATCCGCTATAATATTTGGCCTGAATGGTCGCGAACTGGGCCACTTCGTTCTTCACCGGCGTCGGATCGAAAGTGAAGCCGGTCATGATATCCTTCGTGAAGTTGTCGGCTTGCGTAATGAATTGACTATACTCTCGGGTCTCTTCGTCGATACCGGCCCACTCCCGCTCTAATGTTGGATTCAACATGAGCTGGAACGAGACAATGCCGCCATCGTTGTTCAGCGTGTCGTATTGATGCTCGCCGACCGCTTTCCAGTTCACGCCTTCGATGCCATGCTCCAACAAATCATAATTCTCCTGCCGGTTGGCCCAATCGAGGAACATCATCGCACGGTCTTTATGTTTGCTCGTCTTCACAATACAGATGAAATTATCCATTTTGTAATTGGATAGGTTCTTTCCAGGCGTCAGATCGAATAGACGGACGGCTTCAAGCTCTCCATCGGGCACGACCTGCTTCAACTGGTCGTTGTACGTTTTGGGAATGCCAAAGGCCATTTGGGGCGTGGCCGCAACTTTGTTCTGGAGCTGCATGTCTCCCGGGCTGCTTTTATTCGTCAAAACGTCCTGCGACATGACTTTGTCAACGAACAGCTGGCGGACATCCTGGATGCCGGACCAGATCTTTGGTTCCTGGGTTTCAAAGAAGTTATAGACCTTGCCATCGTTGCCCTTGTAATACAGCATCAAGCTGGCGCCAGCAAAATTCGTTGGACGAATGTTGACGCCGGTATCGTCCCGTATCAGCCAGTTGACCCAGCTGTAGGTGACGTCGTCAGCGCCCGCGAGGAGCGGCGTGATGCCGGAGTTACTGTCACGAACGGCGTAGAGATAAGCTTTTAGATCTTCATACGTCTTTACGGGCGGCAAGTTTAACTGCTCCCTCAGGTCCTTTCGGATGAAAATCGATCTCTGTTGGGTATAGGCGCTTCCCAAGGGAACACCGTAGATGTTACCGTTAATTTTGTTCGCGTCCCACATTTGTTGCGGCCTCGTCTTTTTCACATTAGGGCCGTATTGGTCCAGCAGTTCGCTTAATTCTTCGTAATAGCCCTGGGAAGCCATCGTGTCCAAGTGCAGCCACGGGGCATCAAACATCAAATCCACGCTCTCTCCCGAAGCCAGCATGACGTTGGTCTTCTGATTTAGATCGGCAAAGTCGACAAATGTAAATTTAACCTGCGTATTGATTTCGGCTTTTAATCGCTTGTTGACTTCGGTCAGCACCTCGTCATAGTTAGCTCCCTTTGCCCCCGGAATGACAACCTCCAAAGTGACCGGTTCAAGGGACGGATCGCCGGTTTCCCCTGCATCGCCCGGCGCGGAGGCATCCCCGCCGGATCCGGAGCATCCGGACAAAGCGATGGCTAGTCCGAGCAGCGCCGTCACCAAGAATTTGCGTTTTGATTTGGCCATGTAAATGACTCCCTTCAACTAATCAACTTATGTATAAGCGGCTGGGCCAATCTATAACGCGCTCAGCCATTTGCGTAGAGCCCCAATCTTAACCTTTCACCGAGCCGAGGGTCAGACCCTTGACGAAATATTTCTGAACCATCGGATAGACGAGTATAATCGGGCCGATCGTCAGGCAAACCGTTGCCAACTTGACCCCTTCCGCCGGCGGCAGCGTCAGCACATTCCCGTGATTGAGCGACGTGAGCTGCATCTGCGACATGAGCTGCCGAAGAAGCAGCTGCAGCGGGTACATATCGCTGTTGTCGATAAACAGAAGCGACAGCCACCAATCGTTCCAATATTGCAGCGCGTAGAACAAGCTGATCGTTGCAATAACCGGCGTTGAGATCGGCCGGATAATTTTGAAGAAGATCGTCCACTCTCCGGCGCCGTCCATGTTAGCCGATTCGTTCAGCTCATAAGGCAACGAGCGATAGAACGAGACTAAGATAAACGCAAAGAACGGATTCATGACGTAAGGGAGCACAAGCGCCCACAACGTATCTTTCAGATGCAGCCATTGAACGACCAGAAGATAGAAGCCGACGAGCCCCGAGCCGAAGACCATCGGCACGTAGGTCATGAACGAGAGGAAGCCGCCGTACCGGTTCTTCGGATGGGCCAGCACGTATGCAAACAACGCGGTGACAACGAGGCCGATTACGGTTCCGATGGCTGTTACCGCAATGGTGACGCCATAGCTGGTAAACATTTGCTTGCCCTGGAGGAGGAAACGATACGACTCCAGCGTAAATTCATCCGGCCATACGGAGTATCCGTTCACCGCCAAGCTTCGGGTGCTGGAGAACGAATTGATGACCATCAGCCAAAAAGGAAACAAACAAACCAGCGCAAACAGAACCAAAAACAGTCCGAACAACCACACCGCCATTTTATCGGATAACCCGTTTTTCCGCCGGACTCGTGGGGGCGGGATCAGAGTAACCGGACGATTCATATGGAATTCATCTCCCTTGGATTTCGCAAATTAAAGTGCGTGTTCAAAAAATCAGTTCAAGATTCGAGGTCGAGTCCACTTCATGATTCGCATCGTCTTGGAAGGATGACCTTTTGAGCAACCTCTTAAAATAATCTGGAGTCTTTATCGATTTTCCGAACCAGCGCATTAAACGAAACGACGGCGATAAGCCCCATAATAGACTGATAGAACACGATAGCCGATGACATGCTGAAATTACCAAGCTGCCTTAACGCCCGATAGGAATATGTATCGATGACATCGGTCGTCGGAAATAGAATCCCGTTGTCCCCGATAATTCCGTAGATCATGCCGAAATCCCCGTAGAAAATCCGTCCGACTCCCAAGAGGACGAGAATGATGATTTGCGGCTTCAGCAAAGGCAGCGTAATGTATTTCATCTGCTGCAGCCTCGTGGCTCCGTCCAGGCGGGCGCTCTCGTAATAGTCGGAGGAGAAACCGGTTATGGCAGCGAGCAGAATAATCGAGTAGTAACCGGCACTCTTCCAGATTCGCGTTAAGGTTAGAATAATCGGCCACACCCACGGGGTCTGGTACCAATCGACGGATTGAAGCCCGCTCATGCTCAGCACACGGTTAATCAGACCGTCCGTATTGTTGAATAGAATGAATGTCATATACCCAACGACGACCCAGGAAATGAAATAAGGAAGGAAGACGACGGATTGGATCGTACGTTTAAACCATTTCAAGCGAATCTCATTCAAGAACAGCGCAATGAGAAGCGCAAAGGCCATTTCAAAAATAATGAACAGCGCATTTAAATAAACCGTATTGACCGTGACTTGAATCCAATCCCGATTGGAGAAAAAGAAGCGAAAGTTGTCCAGACCCACCCAATCACTGCCCCATATGCCTTTGCTGATCTGAAAGTCCTTGAACGCTAGCAGATGTCCGGACAGAGGAATATAGGAGAAGACAACGAGAAAGATGATTCCCGGTATCGCCATCGTATACAAGCCCCGGTTCTTTACAAGATCCCTGAACATTCCCAAATTATAGTATCCCTCCATTCGAGCTGGTCTGTCCGATGTGGCCATATCCTGACAGTGTTTATTATGTACGGAAGGAGGCATTCGGAATAGTCCTCATTGTGTCACAAAGGGTACTCAACCTAAGGATTGTGCGGCAATCGGACGTCCGGTATCATCTTAATTTCTACTTTGTCAAAATGAGGACTTCACACAAGGGTCAGGATATGATTGAGTAAGGAGGTCCCGGTTCGTTTCTTCTATGGAACCGTTACGTTATGCCCTTAAACCGTCAATCCATCAGCAAGGGGTGCTGGCATTATATGAAGATCAAACCCATTTTACAGAAGACCTATTTTCGAACCTTTCTTTTACTGACCACCGTTCTGATCTGTTCCATTATTCCTTTCGTCTATTTACTGTCTGCGGAATTCGCAAAATATACCATGCTGGAGGTTCGCAGCAATTCGCAGAACGAAGTCAACAACCTGGCTTCGAAGGCCGAAATGATTCTCGGCAATTTGAAAGCCAACGGGCTCAGCATGTACGCCGATCAAAATATTCAGAACTGGTTCTTCAATACAGGCAACGATCCGCTCATCAACCATGCTGCACTCGTCGCCCAATCCAATTTCATGTCCACCGAACCGCTCATCCAGCGATCTTATCTGATTAATTTGAAGCACGATCTTGTCGTCGATTCCAAAGCCGGAATCGTCCGCAATGAATCCTTTGCCGACCAGAGCATGCTGGAGCGCGTGGAGTCATTCCACCCCCAATACTTGCGCTTCTTTAATCATTCGCTGGATGGTTCGGACTCCCTGGCTCTTATTCTGCCTGCAACCCCCGAGAAGCCGTCTGACTATTATCTCGTGCTGCTCGTTGATAAATCGCTGCTGTCGAAGCTTCTGTTCGGCCAAACGGTCTCCTCGGAGCAAGACATTCGGATTCTCGACGAGCATGGGCAACTTCTATTGGGCATGTCCAATCCCGCGCTGAGCGGACAGCTTTATCAAGCGAGCCGGGAGCAGCAGGACAGCGATTTTCAAGTTCGGCTCCCCCATCAGAGATGGTTCGTCAATACAGCCAAGCTGACTACTGAAAATTGGTCGGTATACTATTCGAACGAGTATCATATTTTGACGCGCCATATCTCCTTACTCCAACAAAAATTGATAACGTATACATTGCTGCTATTGGCACTCCTCTCCTTGTTGTTCTTCTGGAGTTCTCGCCGTTCCTTGCGCTCCATCACCTTCTTGTCGGAAAAGCTGAAGGGAACGGTTGCGTTCGCAAACTCCACGTCCGATGCCAAGCCGGATATCCAATGGATCCACGACGGCATCGATATGCTGCTGAACAATGTGGAACAGCTTCATGAATCCATGAGAAACCAATCCGAGCTCGTTCGAACGGAGCTTCTCGCCCAGTGGATGCTCCACGGGACGCCGGGTACCAAGAGCTACGAATATATTCGGACCAAGACCAAACTGGCCTCCTGTGAATCTCTGTTTTTGGCCGTCCTTCGGATCGAAGCCTATACCGTCTTTTGCGAACGTTACGATTTCCCCTCCCGGAAATTGATCAAGTACGCCATACGCAATATTAGCGAAGAAGTGATTGGAGCAGGTTCTTATGCGGCCGAAGGCTTGGATATGGGCGGCGACCATATCATTCTGGTCATTGGGGGCCATGCATCCGGCGAGCTTCAACTACAACGTCTTCTGGAGGAGACCCAGAATCAGGTAGCATGCATCCTAAACGTTGATACAACCGCCGCAGTCAGCAATGCCTATGACTTTGGCGCCAATATCCGAAATATCTATGACCATATCTACGAATTGACGAAGCTGCGATTTCTTAACGGAGAGAAGCAAATTTTTCTGGAGAGCGATTATGAAGAGTTCATGGCAGGGTATCCTTCTGCATCTGAGGCGCTGGAGACAGCCGAGATCATTAAGGCGATTCGCCGCGGCCGCCCGGAGACCGCGCTCGTTCTGCTGCGTCAGCAGATGAAGCATGTCCATGAGATGCCTTATCGCGACTGTAAGCTTAACCTGACCTACTTTACCTACGATCTACTCAAGAACTTCAACAAGTCCAGCGTCCTGCACGAAATCAGCAGCATCCAACAATTGCTGGAGCGGTACAGCACGCTGTCCGAGTTTCAAGCATGGCTGGAGAGCATCGTCACGATGCTCGCATCCGAGACCGAAGTTCCGAAATCCTCGAGCCGCAAGGAAGAGATCGTCTTGGAGATCAAAGAGTATGTGGACAACCACTTGCAGGATGCGCAATTGTCGATCGAACAGGTAGCCGACAATTTTTCCTTCTCCGTCAGCTATATCCGGCAGCTATTCAAGGAAATCATGAACGTATCATTGTCCGAGTACATCCTTCAGGAACGAATCGGGAGAGTCAAGGAAAAACTGACATCCAGCCAGCTCTCGGTGCTGGAGATCGCTGATCAATGCGGCTTCATATCCAAAGGGCATTTTTTCTCCGCATTCAAGAAGTTCACAAATCTCACTCCGAAACAGTATCGGGAAATCCACGGAGACTCCGCCGGTAAAGATGTCGCTTCTCCCAGCTTATCATGGAGAAGCGGCAGCTAGGTACGCTTGTTCCGCAGAAACAAGCTCAATTCGAAAAGGACCTCTCCGGTAGAGCTCCACGGCGCATACGGAAAGGTCCTTATTCGTTTATCCAAAAAGCTCCGGCGCTATTTACCGGTCGTTTCTTGAACCGGCTCCAGTCCTAGCTTCGGATTCGCCAAGTCCAGTTTATACATGACTTGATTGTAGTTATACCGCGGCGTTGGGACATGATTCGTGAATGTATTCGTGTAGGTTCCTTCAAAGTAGATGATTCGGCCGCCGTCCTTGTTGAATTGTTTATGCTGGGCTACGTTATAAAAAGTATAGTCGTTATGCGTAACGATATGCTTGGCATTGGTCCAAGGACCTTGAGGCGATGGCGCTTCCGCGTACCAGACTTCCCCAAGTACCGATGTCTTGCCTAGCACCTGCTGCGCGATCATCACGTAACGCTGCCGATATTCATTCCATTCAATGGAGCTTTGGGCGATTTGAACGTCTTCACCAGTATCGATATCCTTCAATTGATAATAACGCGGGTCGTCAGCTTTGATCAGGCCTAATTGGATCAGCTCTTTCTCTTGTTCTTGGTTGAGCGGCTGAGTGTCCTTTTTCCAGCCCCATACGAGCTTGCCGTCCGCGTCGCGTTCCAGCGACGTTTGAGCCCCGTTGTATGTCGTTCCCGGCGTCAGGCAAGTAAACGATTCGTACTCGGTATAGTCGATGATGGCGTCATAGCTGGCAGCAACGCGCAAATTGGGAATTCGGTGTTCGGTAAAGAGCCAATATCCCTCCCCACCCTCCTCGTAGTAGGTCGCCTGTCCGCCCGGATGGCGCCAATCGTCTTTGGAAGGGAACTGGACGACCTGCTCAAACTCCTTCGTGGTGTCGTTAAAGACGAGAATACCGAAGGCGGTGGGTTCAGGATTGTGCGTGCTGTAGCCGGCGAGCAGACGCTCCTGTCCGGTGCTATCTTTGGCAGTCATCAGACCGAATACCCAGGCTATGCCTGCACCGTCAGGCAGTGGCGGCACCAAACTTTTGACGAAACCGTCTTGATTCGTAAAATAGTCCAGATTCACGCCGACATCCGGGTCCAGCCCCCCTTTACTCGGAAGCTTGGAAGTCGCACCCGTCACGCGGAAGTTCCCCAGTGGATAGGCCGGTCTGTCGGTATCGCCCCAAAACCAGTACAGCTTATTGTTGTACTCAATCGTCTGAACGGAATCCTGTCCCATGACCAGACCGTTGATCAGCGGCTCCTTAATGGGCGGCTTCTGGCCAACGAGTAAGCTGTCGCGATAAATGCCTTGGCCTGTCAGTCGGTACAGCCGCTCTGCAATGTTGATCCGATTCATCTCGAGCGTTACACTGCCGTTGGGCTTAACCTCTACAGCCTGCCCCCGGTTGCCAAACATATCGGCAGGAATGTCGTAGCCGTCGCTCGACATATGGAAGAAGACCGTCTGATCCATCAGACCCGGCTCGTCGAATGCCACAATTCCGGCACTGTCCGTATAATACAGCACACTGTTCGTCGTCTTCAGTTGGACATGAGGAATGCCCCTGCCCGTCTCGGCATCCACGACCTTGATCATGAATGGAACCTGGACTTTCATCTTCTCACTGCTCACATTCTGCTCGGCGCTGCTTCCGGCCGCCTGCGCTGCGATCGCGGCGCCCGGCGCCGTCGTGGCCATCAGCAGGATGCAAGTCCATATCCCCGCACGTTTCCACTGTTTCAGTTTCATTTCTCTTACCTCCAGGTCTTTGTCGTTTTAATAGAAAAAATCATTGCACTGTCCCGATACCGTCTGTTCAAACCCTATTTCTACAGCCATGGTTACGAAATACCTCTGGATGCGATTGATCTATCGCGGCCAAGCGATCGAAGCGACGCTGAGTCTCATCGCTTCTCCGTTGTTGGACTCCTCACTAACCACCTCCTTTCGCAGTAAGGAGAGCAATACAAAAACGTAGGGAATCGAGCAATAAAAAGCGTCTATCGACGTGCTTATTCAATGAAGCCAGATTATATAGCACCGGAACTTTTCTTGCGGTATGAGGAAGCCTCGTCTCGAAGCCTATAATGTAAGCGAATACATAATTCTTTATGTGTAACAGCCGCTCAAGCTGCGCGGCTGTTCTCTGTGAAGAAACGTCTTTTGAACCCATAAATCTGCTTATGAATATCGCGCGAAGCGGCTCAGGCGAATAGGGCAGGTCCGCCTCGAAGAACTTCGCAGAACTTTGCATAGATCTCGGAATGCATATTGCGGATAACCTGCCCCATGCTGATGAAGGAAGCACCGGTTCCCTTTTCCCCCAATATTATAGTAGAAACTCTACCAGCTAAGGACAGTTGACGTGAGGATCCCATTCGCATGCGCGACCAATCGAACCCGATCGCCTCCCGTATGGATACTTACGCTCACAGACCGTGATCGAGTCGCCGATCATGACCAGGGGCTGCCCTTCGTTCAGCCTCATCCCCTATTCCTCCCCTACGGCCGGAGCCTGATCGTCTTCACCTCGAACGGACGGAACTGAAGCGATACCTCTTCGCCCTCGTGCGGCAAATCAGCCAACTTCGCCTCCAGCATATCGGTCTCATAAACCGCCGCAACGGACAGCCCGAAGTGAAGCCCGCACGCTACGGAAGCTCCCTTGCTCTCGTACAGACGCACGATCCAATCGCCCGATCCGTCTTCGGCAAGCTTGACCGTCTCCGCGATCACATTGGCTTGATCGATGGAGAGCAACGATTGCGCCTCCCGGCCTCCTCCGGACACGAGGCTGACAGGATAGTTCAGCTCGTAAGCTTCCCGCACGACAGGACTATCCAGGAACGCGTCGTTCCAGAACGTAAATCCATATGTAAAATGGTGCTTCCCTTGATCGGACGTCTCATCCGGCCACGTCGGAGCCCGAAGCAGCGTTAGGCTCATCGTGTTGTCGTTGACGGAAATCCCGTATTTGCAATCGTTCAGCAGCGCAAAGCCGCGGTTCGCCTCCGTAAGCGCCGACCATTTATGCTGAACCACTTCGTAACGATCCGCATCATGCGGACGCGAAGCATGATTCGGCCGCTTGACGTAACCGAACTGAATTTCCTGCAGCGACTCGTTTGTGTGAACGCGAACAGGGAAATCGACTTTTAGCAGCTTATTCTTCTCGCGCCAGTGAATCGTCGTATGGAATTCCACGCGGCGGCTGCCGGCACTTAGCCGGATATCCTGGATCAGGGTCGATTGGTTCAGTTCGCGCTCGACCCGAATATTCGCGAAGAGCGGGCCGTTCGCGGTAACGGATACTTTGGCGCTCGCATTCAGCTCGACGGGTGCCAAGCGGTAGCGTCGATCGATCTCCCAAGCATCGAAATCCGAATTTTGATCCCGATACATCCGCATGACGTTACAGCGATCCGCGGCCCATTCCGTGCCGGTCTCCTTGTCAAAAATAGTCGTTAACTCGCCCCGTTCGTTTATTTCGAGCGCAATCCATTCGTTCTCCAGACGCGATTCCGTCGCAAGGACCGCCGACGCTGCTGGAGCACCCGTCGTTTCCGCTTCTTCAGCCCTGTACGTCGACCAGCCCATGGAAGGCACCTCTACCTCGGCATAGCGAACGCCTTCGTGCAGTTGCACCGGCAGAATCGCTCCGTTCTCCTCCGCAATGCCATGAATGCCGACAGGCAACGCGACCAGTTCCTTTCTCGGCCAGGACAGCGAATTAAAGACGGTAACCCGGGAGGCATCGCCGTCCGTGAGCGCATCCCTTGTATCCGAAGCCAAGTCGTACACGTTCTCATTCAATTTCTTCAGCTCCATCTGTGCCTCTTCATGGACGCGATGGATGGAGGAGCCAGGCAGGATATCGTGGAACTGATGCAGCAGCAGGGTCTTCCACAACCGTTCCAAGTCCTCGTAAGGGTAAGCCCGGTTATTAAGCAGCTCCGCCGCAGCCCCCCATAGCTCCGCCTCGCGGAAACCGATTTCCGCCCTCCGGTTCAGCTTTTTGATGATCGCTTGCGTCGTATACGTCCCGCGGTGAGCGGGATAATAGAGCTCTCCTACATATTTGGCTTCAGGAATACCTCTTTCGATCTGATCCTCAAAAAATTCGATCGGCGAGCCATGTTTCGTCTTGGGGACGCCTTCCAAATTGCTAAGCCTGCGCATAAATTCGAGATCATCCCGATTGGAGCCGCCGCCTCCGTCGCCGTGTCCGAACTGCGTGAGCCGCGTGGAAATTCCTTCAAGCTGGACGCGATCGCTCCACTGATGGATCAAGAACGACGGGTTGATCCGAATTGGATAGTAATCGCCGTAGTTCATCAGATGCGTCAAAATTTGCGAACCGTCGATCCCTTCCCACAGGAACGTATTATGCGGGAACGGGTCCGCTACATTATCATAAGTACCGAACAATTTTGTAGACGCGAAATAATGGATCCCGCAGCCCTTCATAATTTGCGGCAGGTTCCCGGAATAGCCGAATACGTCAGGCAGCCACAGCATCTCGTTGTCCACGCCGAATTCGTCCTTGAAGAACCGCTTGCCGTGCAGCGCCTGACGGATCAGGCTCTCGCCGCTGGGCAGATTCGTATCGGGCTCCACCCACATGGAGCCTTCGGGAATGATCCTCCCTTCCTTTACCGCCTGTTTGATGCGCGCATAAAGCTCCGGATACAGCGTCTTGACCACTTGGAACAAATACGGCTGGCTCTGGGTGTACATGTATTCCGGATATTCGTCCATGAGCGCCAGCTGATTGGACATGGTCCGCGCAATCTTCCGCTTCGTCTCCGCGATCGGCCACAGCCAGGCGACATCCAGGTGGGACTGTCCCATCAGGTACAGGGTCGGCGCCGTCGAACCGTTCACGCAGGCCAAGAGGGGCTCCATCAACTTCCGACACTGCTTAGCGTTCTCACCGAGCGATTCCTGCCGGAGGGTCAGGTCGATCGTCGCGAACACCTGAGTCAGGCAACGATCAATCTCCGCCACGCGGAGGGATTTGGAATCCAGATGATTGCGAAGATCGTACAAGCATTCCAAGTCGATGAAAAACTGATAGACTTCCTCTTCAAAAACGCAGAGCTGCGACTCTCCGAACGTCGGCCTGGAATCCGAATGTCCGGCGTACGCTTCCGCGACGATTTCAAATGACTCGCCGGCTTTTGCCGAACGGGTTAAAGTTACGTGATGATGGTTAAGGTCCTTTGCGCCGCTCACGCTACCGTTAATGTATACGGTCGCTTCGGATCCGAAATCAAGCATCGCCACAAGCCGTTTGCCATCGGCCTCTTTGGGAACGATGATGTTGGAGCGGAACCAGCCGTACCCCCATTTTTCTCCCCACCGCTGACCCGGAGCGAAACTCTCAAACGGTTGTCCATCCATTTCATGAATGAACAGTTGTTCCATTGTCGTAAAACCGGAAAAATTTATAGAAGTAAGCTTCGTTATCATAAATGGATCTCTTTTGTTTAGCAGCTTTTCCACATGGAATAAAATCTCTTTTTTTTCACTCAAGGTTTCTCACATCCTATGATTTCGTTATCTTTGTTTTGATCCTATCGTTTTGTAACATAACCGCCCCTCCGCGGTAGGCAGCGGAGGGACGCTCTCTCTATTCGTTTCCTAGCGCTCTTTGTGCAGCATCATTATAGATTTTCAGCGCTTCATCAATGTTGCCCATTTTTTTGACATTATCGATGAATGCCTGCCAATTGTCGAAGCTGTTCTTCCCTGCTACGAATTTGGCTTGTTCTTCCGTAACGAACGTCTTGATCGGGTTCATAATCTCCGAAACCCGCTGGCTTTCGCTGCCCGTGAGTTGAATCGACGGCTCGCTCAACCAGGAAGGAACATAGTCGTTCTCGGGCATGGGCAGACTCGTCAGGAATTCCGCCTTCTCAATCGGAACCTCTTCATATTTGCCGTTGAATACCGTATAGTCCGTCGCGGCAAAATCCACGAACGCTCTTGCGTCGCTTACCATCTGCAGACCGGGATTATGGTTTCGGCTTGCGCGCATGCCGTATTTATCCCCCTCCAACCAGGGATCCTTGGCCGTTTTCAGCGAGTCGACAAAGGTCGGAACGCCGTCTTCTCCGATCGTATAGGTCGTGCCCTCGATTCCCCAAGTGATGAGCTGGATCATTTCATCCGAATATTGATAATCGATGAATTTGATCAATTCTTCAGGGTTTTTGACTTTCGAGCTTACGCCGTAGACTCCCCAGCCCAAGTCAGGGGTATTGCCGTTCACAACCTCCTGCCAGGCTTTTCCGTACTTCGGATTGTCGGGATACAACGAAACCGCGAAAATCTTCCCGTCGTCGGCCGTTCTCGTATACTCGGCCGGCGTCGTAAACCACTGCGTCAGCCACATGAGGTTGTCGCCGTTCAGCGCTTTTCTTTTCAGCGTATCGTCTGTATCTATGGTATACTCCGGATCTAACAGCTTCTCCGCATACAGCTTATTCGCAAATTGGAGCGCATCTTTATATCCTTCATCCAGAACTCCGTATACGTATTTCTCGCCGTCCCAGAAAATTTCATCCCGGATATGGTTCGCGGAGAACAGCGATCTCAAGCTGTTCCATTTAGTCGCAACGGGATATTTGTCGGGGTAGAGCTCTTTAAGTTTTTTGGCAGCCCCATAAAATTCATCGAGCGTTTCCGGAATTTTGATGTTATTGGCCTCGAACACGTCATAGCGGTAAGCAGACGTATTCTGGATGAGCATACCGCGATCCTCGGGGAATCTGGGCGTGGAAGTTTCTTTAAAGGTGAACATGTTGCCTTCGGCATCCGTTACCCGCTTCATCCCATTTTTTACCTTGCCAATGTAGTTCATATAGTTCGGCATTAGATCTTTATACTGGCCTAACTCGAGAAGCTGGCCTTGTTCGGCCATTTCGGTCGTATCATAGAATAAAGGCGTCACGAAGAAATCCGTCAGATCGTCGCTTGCGATCATAAGTTTGACCTTCTCGTCATATTCGGAAGACGGAATATAGTTATATTCAATCTCTACCTTCTTGCCCATATAAGCTTCCATGCGTTTATGCCATTCCTTGCCTACCAGGCTATTCGGATTATCCACACCGTTCGCAGGCAGCGTGACCGAAAAGCGCATGACTTCTTGATTCTCTTCATGGGTATCGGTTTTTTTGGAATTATTCGAACATCCGGAAAAAACCATCAGTAGGGCCAGTCCAATGACAAGCATTTTTGCCAATTTGTTCATTCCATTTCCCCCTAATTTGTACAATGAACCGCTTCTTCTTCAAATCCGCTATTCGTTACTGGTCATGAATGACTGCACACTTAGCTAACTTGCACCGCCGCATCCGCTTCTCTAGCCTTTGATGGAGCCGACGAATATCCCTTTGGTGAAATGCTTCTGAAAGATCGGATAAATACACATGATCGGAAACATGGTAATAATGATGACGCTCATTCGTACCGCCTTGGGATCAAGCGTTTCCCCCGGAGCATTGATGGCGACCGCGCCGCCTCCTACCCGCCCTTGAATCGCAGTCGTATCCAAGGTAAACAGGTAGTTTCGAAGCACCATCTGCAAGGGATACTTGTCCTGATCTCGCAAATAAATCAAAGCCTCGAACCAACTATTCCAGCTTCCGACAAGACCAAATAGAGCAAAGGTTGCAAACAGCGCTTTGGACAACGGCAGTATGATCCTGAAGAGAACCACCAAGTCACTCGCCCCATCGATATAGGCGGAGTCCTTCAGCTCAGAAGGAATATTCAGAAAGAAGGTCCGAAACAGAAACACATTATAAGCACTGATCGCACCGGGGAGAATCATGACCCAGACCGTATCCAACAGGTTCAAACCGCGCATAAGCAGATAGGTCGGAATTAATCCGCCTCCGAAAAACATCGTAATCATGAGAAAAATGGTCAGAAATTTCTTGCCCGCAAATCCCGGAATCGTGAGCGGATACGCCATCAGTGCCGTAAACAGCAGCATGATGCCCGTAGAGCCGGCCGCATAAATGATCGAGTTCAGATATCCTTTGAAAATGTAAGGATCCTGAAACACCGTCGTGTACGCTTCCAGATTAAATCCCTTGGGCCAAATCGTTACGCTCCCCGAGGAGATGTAACGCGTTCCGCTAAGCGATGTCGCGATAATGTTCAGAATCGGATACAGCACGACAATCAGGATGAATAGCATGATAACAACATTGAATACATCGAAAGCTCTGGAACCCAAACTAGCCTTTTTCAACATCCCACCACCTAGAACAAACTCGTCTCTGATACTTTCCGGCTTAACCAATTGGTCAAGTAAAGGATCGTAAAGGAAATAACCGACATGAATAATCCGATGGCCGTCGTGTACTCGTATTGTGCGCCCAGTATACCTTGACGATAAACATAGGATCCGATGACATCCGCTACTTCGTAAGTCTCAGGCGAATAGAGCAGAATGATCTTCTGGAAATCGCTCCCGAGGATTCCTCCGACGGCAAAAATCAGCAAAATAATGGTGGTCGGCTTGAGCGACGGCCATGTGATGTGCAAGACTTTTTTCCACCGGCCTGCGCCGTCTACATCGGCTACGTCATACAGCGTAGGATCAATTCCGCTTAATGCAGCAAGGTAGATGATGGTGCCGAACCCGACGCCCTGCCATATGCCGGAAGAAATGAAGATGGTCCGAAAATAGTCAGGTTCGAGAAGAAACATGATCGGGTCTCCGCCGAAGAATCCGACAATATGGTTAAACAAACCGTCTCTTGCCGTAAATTCCTTAAGCATCCCCGCAACAATGACGACCGAAATAAAATGCGGAAAATAGGAAACCGTCTGCACAAGCTTCTTGAAGCCCTTGTTTTTCAATTCATTAAACAACAGAGCCAATATAATCGGTGCCGGAAATGACCAAAATAAAGTATACAAACCAAGAAGCAAAGTATTCTTTAATACCCTGAACGCCATCGGATCGTTAAAAAAAGAAGTGAAGTATTTTATACCTACCCACTCGCTTCCCCAAATCCCCTTGGAAGCATTGAAATCTTTGAAAGCGATTAATATTCCGTACATCGGAAAATAGTGAAAGATTAACAGCGTCAGAAAGCCGGGAAGCACCATAAGATAGAGATAGCGGTGCTTGATGATCCTGGCCACCAGCCTGTTATTGGTTGTTTTCAAAGGAACACCTCCTGACTGTTAACACGTTGTAATCGGATACAGCTGGTGTTATTGGTCCAGGTCGTATGAGCCTGGCCATTTGGTTCGTTCTATATGTAAGCGCATTCATTTTCACCCCCAGACTGTATCCTAACGTTCGCCGAAAACGCATTTGCTTTCGTCTACCGTCCCCAATAGATATGATTATCATGTTGTCTCACAACTTGTTATGCTAAGTAGAAAATAACACATACTATTTAAGGCGTCAACAGATAAAAATGTTTATGTATCCCCTCGTTAATTGGCATACTATCTTCGAATCGTGCCGAACTGACGATACCGATGGGGCGTTAAATTATGCCTCCGCTTAAATAAGTCATAGAAGTAGCTGACATTATCAAGTCCGATTTCAAGGCTGATGTCCACGATATCCATATCCGTGTTCATCAGCAAATTCTCGGCGTAGGACATTCTCAATTCGTTAATGTACTGGGTCGGGGACATTCCGAGGTGCTTCCTGAACATTCTGCATACGTAGGCATGCGATTTGCCCGACAGCTGGACAAGCGCAGCCGTTCCCCGCGTGAAGTGCTCTTTCTTTTTTGCCTCTCTGCATAGGGACTTAAACCATTCCGGTTGTCCAGTAAGTTCAATCGGATCCGCGTCAGCCTTGATATACCTAGAGAACAGGTCGGTCATGACGGCTCTTACCTCCGCTTTGACGGCCAGCTTCTTCTCCTGCGGGATCAGACTGAGCTGGTCCAGCCGGTACCGCACATATTCCTTTTCCATTTTGGACAGCAAGGTCGACGGCGGCATGGCCGGTCCAAGCAGTCTTTCGCTTGGAAACCCTTCCCCCAAGAAAGCCATGAGGTCTTCCAGGACCTCGCGAAGGAAAGACAAATTGATGAACTGGCAATCACTGTCCGTCGTTTGCTCATAATAATGAACGTCCCGGTCCCGTATGAATACGAGTGTATTTTCCTGCAGCAGCTGCCTTGTGCCGTTAATGACATGTACAACGCTTCCTTTCAGGATAAGAAACAATTCAAAGAAGTCGTGCGTATGCATGCCGATCGTGTCGCGCACCGAAGCGATCAGCCGATAGTGCGCCTGAATTTCAGAATCAATGCCGTCTGCCGCATAAAGCTTCAACATGGGCGTTATTCCTCCTAGTTCGTATATTGACTAGATTCCTCCGATGTCAAAACACCATAAAGCATTCCAAAATAGAGCAAGATCGAGAGCAGCACTTTCGATTAGGATAGAGATGATATTAAAGCCTGAAAGGAGATTTGCCGCGAATGAACTTACTGGAACAGCGTCAGCAATTCGATGCAAACAAACGCATTTATGAAAGCACCAAGCTTGTCTTCCGCGGAGTTGAAGGTTTTGATGTCTACAATCCTTCCATTCCGTTCGCATGGAACGGCAAGCGCTACATTTACGGACGCGTGGAGAAACGACATGAGTGGGCAAGGTCCTGGGTCCGCTTGTTCGAGCAGAGCGGTCCGGACGAGTGGACTGCCGTGCCGAATACGATGATTTATCAGCTTGAAGACCCTTATATTAGCGTGATCGACGAACAGCTTGTATTAGGCGGCACGCATGTCCGTTACAAGCAGGGACGGCTTGATACGTTCTACGGTTATTTCTACAAAGGCAGCGATCTTCACGATCTCTTCTACTTCACGACCGGTCCGGATTATATGAAGGACATTCGGCTCGTAGAGCTCCGGGACGGGAGAATCGGCGTCTTCTCCAGGCCGCGCGGCGAAGGGATCCGCAAAGAATTCGGCAGCGAGTCCTTGGTGGGATTCACCATCATCGACAGCCTTGACGATCTGTCACCGGAAATCATCGAGAACGCCCCTTATATCCGAGGATTATTCAGCAAGGATGAGTGGGGCGGCTGCAACCAGGCTTACTTGCTCGAAAGCGGGAAGATCGGCGTCATCGGCCATATCTGCTATGCACAGGGAGATACGTCGACTTACATGAACATGGCTTTCGTACTGGACCCGCGGACGAATCAATTTTCGGATTTGAAAATCATCGGCACCCGGCCTTGTTATCCGGATGGCCCCGCCAAGAAGGCACATCTGACCGACTGCGCGTTCACAGCCGGCATCGAAATGCGTCCCGACGGCAAGGTCAATCTTTACAGCGGCATCGGCGATACCGAAGCGGCTCGCATCGTCATCGACTACCCGTTCGAGAAGGAAGGTGCCATTGTAACCTTATAATGGATGTTCAAAAAATCGGGTTTACAGGACCGAGAAGGTTGGATAAAGCTAGGGACTGAGTAGCGGAGCGTACATAGCGGGTACGTGAGCAACGGAAGGCTCGGCTGAATTCAAGATTCGATGTCGAACCCGCTTCCTGATCTGCTTCGTCCTGGAAAGACGACTTTTTGAACAACCTCTTATAGTTGTAATACCATGATCGAGCTGCTGGATTACCCGGCGGCTCATTTTTGTATCTGGTTGCGGTTTGGTATAGAACCATTCATTTTATGCAAGGTGTCCCTTAAAAAGTTATTATTATAAGTTAATCAAAACACATACTTTATTTGACCCTATCGTAATACAGAGCTTCACATAATTCAAACTTTTTATATCATTTCGCTTCTTTTTTGCTTGATTCCTGAAAATTCTTCATCTATTCGACAAAATCTTTTCCGATTCACACTCCAACTACGTATACTTTTTAAACTGATGTGCGCTATAATTGAGGAAATGTTTATACGAGGTGAACTTACTTGAACAAGAAGGACTTGGCTCTGCCAAAGTACCAGATGGTAAAAGACTATGTCTTATCCCAGATCGAGAATCGGGAATTTACGAAAGACGATCGGATTCCTAGCGAGTCGGAGTTCTCCAAGCTGCTGGATGTCAGCTCCATCACGGTACGTAAAGCGCTGTCCGAGCTGGTGAACGAGGGCGTGATCTACCGCGTCCGAGGTAAAGGAAGCTTTGTCGCCAGCCAAGCTGACGCCTCGGAGAAGACCTCCACCTCCAATCTGGTGGCCTTCGTCATCTCCGGCGTCGACCTGTACGACAGTTCGTATATGCAGATCATGAGAGGCATTCAGTCCTTTCTAGGCCAGCATGGCTGCAAGCTCATCATCGAATTCGTGGAGAACGACTTCGAACAGGAGCGCGAGCTCATTCTGGGACTCATTCAAACGGAGCTAAGAGGCTTACTCATCTATTCCTCCGATCCCGAAGCTGCAAAGGGCTATCTCGGAGAGATTCGAAAAAAATCGATTCCGTTCGTGATGTTGGATCGCTCCCCTTCCGGCTATCCGGTTAACGTTGTCACCTGTAACAATCATGACGGTGCTTATGAAGCAGTAGAATACTTGATCCAGCAAGGACATCGGCGAATCGGATTCGCCGCTTACGACTATCATCTAAGCCCGGAGGTCGACCGATATAACGGTTATTGCAACGCCATGTCGAATGCTTCCATTCCGATACCCGATTCGCTCTTGTTCCTGGATAAGGAACTGGACTATGCTGCACTTGTGAGCCTTATCCAAAACGGAGAGTTGACCGCGCTGTTCTGCGCGAACGACAAGCGGGCCCTGGAGATAATCGAACAGCTCACCGCACTTGACATACGTATACCCGAACAATTATCCCTCATGGGCTTTGACGATTTCGAGAGCTCCAAGTTCGCCAAGGTGGCCTTGAGCACCGTGAAGCAATATTTCGACGTCCTCGGCTATGAAAGTGCCAAACTGCTGTTCGAAATTACCGAGGGCTCATCTTACGGCAATAAGAAAGTCATGTTGCCTACAAGCTTGGTCATACGCGACACGATCAAGCCGTTCCAAGGTTAGAGCAACGCCAAAAAGGCAATGGATTCCGGATTGTACTCTGGAATCCATTGCCTTTCATAATGCTGCCTATCTGCTTGTACTATTCGGCGCGCTGACGGATACGATACCGCCGTTTACTTGCCTTAACATTCTGCATGTACCCTAAAACGACGAAGTAATCTACTCTAAGTTCAAATCCGAATGCAAATCATTCCCTGTCTGTGTCCGATAAGCGCTGAAGTCATCATATTCTTCGCCTTTCCAGATCCAAAGTGATTGATTTTTGCTGCTGTAGTGATTAAAGTCCACTATGTTCCCTTCATTTTGGGTGAACTCGTTGGTGATCATCAGCCCATCCTCATTCGCTTTGATGGAGTTATAGCGCATTTCATTGTTCCTTGTATCGAAGGCCAAATTGATTTCACCGTAACCAAGATGCTTGGTGTTGTTATCAGTGAACTCATTCTCTTTAATGATACAATTTTCCGTCCTTCCGCGATCTTCGTCATAGCCGCCAAGCGTGATGCCTGCCGCGCTATTGTTATATATGCGGTTAAGTGACACCTCTATATTTGAAGTTGAACCTCCGGCATGCTCACTTGCCAATTCAATCCCAAAATCATTGTCGTGAATGTCATTGTCGATGATTGCGATATCTTTGCCACCGTCAACATAGATACCAGCGGCGGAATAGTCGTTTCCATATGCGGGATTGCCATAAGAGGAGTTGCTGTATACCTGATTCTCCTGAATAACGCCGTTTCGCGCCCGATCTAGAACGGGGTTCGGTCCGGTACCTTCAAACCCGATGATGTCGACCCCGATATTGTTGTTATGATGCACGAGGTTCTTCGTAACACGAAACCCGTCCACGTTTCCATTAATCGCCATGGCCTCGCTGGCTCCCAGCTTCAGGTTGTACAGCTCATTTTGAGTAATAGCAATCTGCTTGAGCGGAGCCTCCGAGTTACCGTAAACTGCAATGCCATGGGCATTACCGCCGCCTGCCTTCTGACCCGCATGGGTCCCCATATCATGAACGCGATTCCCTATGATTTCGATATTTCTGCCGCTGCCGCTCACATGAATGCCGATGGGAGTGACATCAGCGGAACTTGTATCGTAATGGCGTATTTCCAGCCCTTCCACGCGTACATAGCTGGCATTGTCAATATGGATGACGCCATTTTCAACGGGTTGAACGCCTTTGCCGTCCATGACTGCCGTATGTCCCTTTGCACTGCGCAATGATATGTAGCCCTGGTCTGACGATCCTGATTTTTCGATGCTCACCGTTTGGCGATATACTCCTTCAAGAAGGATGACGGAACCGCCCGGCTTGACTAATTCGATTGCTTTCTGGATGCTGTCTAGCGGCGCATTCATCGTCCCCGGATTAGCGTCTTTACCTTGCGGCGAGACATAATAATCCCTTGCCGATGCTTCACCCGCCGCTCCCGCAGTCATGATCCCTGTTGAATCAGTTCCCGATTGTTCGGTGACAGAACTAATTGCATCACTAGGAAATATCTTAGCAATGAAGTAAGTTGTACTTACCAACAACAGAATGAGGAAACTGGCACCAAGAATAATCGAGATATTTTTTTTACGAATGATACCCACATCCTTAAAACCGAATAGTTAGTAATATTTTATCAAGGCCGGGGTATTACGGCCAGCACGAGCTCATTCTTGTCCTCCGTGAGAACGATTGTTGAGCGGCTTTTTATTCAAGGAACCTGCCAGATCGAATCTATAGGAAAAGGGAAAAAGACTAGCATGATCAGCGATTCTGATCATACCAGCCTTTTTTAGTTCGTCTCTTTTATATGAGTTAGGGTACACCATGTGTTCCTACTGCGTCCTACTCCTTCTTGTTATTGCTTACATAAAGATAAGTTGCGATACTCATTCATTCCCTCCCTAACGCTGCACCAACTGGATAGCCAAATCCCTCGTAAACGGGTGATCACTAATGCTGCTATTACACCCCATATCCAAAAAGATGTCCTAAAAAACAGCTCGTCGTTTATTCCACAGCCCCCGTCGCGCCGATCCGAAGGTCGACCTCTACGTGAAATTGAGCTCTGGCAAGCTCTTCGCCCCAGTTATCCTGGGCGGCCTTGTATACCGGATACTGATATGCTCTTGCATACAGGCCGAATCCTGCCGGATCTATTTTGTGCTTCTGAAATTTGTCGATGAGCTTCTCAATGCTTTTCTTCATTTCCTTGCTTAAATCACTCGCCATTTCCTCGGAATTCTCCAGAAGCTCATATTCAAGAAACTTTTCCGTAATGCTGATAAACGAGTTTATCTTAATGTTGTATTGGAACCTGCCATCTTCATGAGAAGTTTTAATCTTCACCGAAATGTCCCCTATGCTAAAACTCACCAAATCGGTGTTAAAAGGCAATCGTTCTCGCATTCCCTCAACAGGAAAAGTGAGGCTGACTCCTGGTTTAGCTTCTTTTTTTAAAATTTGCATAAGCGTAGTTTCTTGATAGCTAAGCGAATCCCGGTACTGTCCTTCTTGAGATAGCAGCGTCGTGCCCTTGAGCAAAATCTTTCCATTCTCGATCATGATCTCCGAGATAGCAGGGGTTATTGCACGGTCATGAAATTGTCTATGCATCTCTTGAGCCGTCGTTTTTACCGTTGTTGACCTCCTGCTTCCCGAATCGATCAGCGCTCTTAAAAACACGGAGGTTGTTGGCTGATCCATTGCTTGAAAATTAATGATATCGGCAACGGGACCGTCATAAGCTATGATGCGGTTGGTAGTCGTATTGCGAGGGTCGCGGAACGTAACATCGAGCACTTTAAACCAATCCTTATATTGAAGCAGCTTCTTCCCCACAACGATCACCTGAAAATTACGGCCGGCAACCGCTCCTGGAAACTGGGCGTCTTCCTGATTTCTTGCCTGTCTTAAACCTTCTGCTATTCCTTCCCCTTCACGGCTTTTCTTCTTAATATCTTTGCTAAATACCGGCGCTGACAAATAATAACGAAGCCTTCCGTCTTTGACATCCAGACCGAGGGCTAAAGGTACGGTTGCATCTTCAAGATTGGTTTTGTCATTACTGCAGCCTATCAGGGCAAGCAGCAGCATGCAGCCCATCACCGCAGCAGAGAATGTTTTAACCCATCTCATGATCGCCTCCCCCCTCTTACCTTGTTGATGATTGCCACATATAGAAGAAGGCATACAGGCAAAGCAAATTCCATCACAAAACCAGTGAGGTTTAGGAAGTTATTAAATCGAGCGACATCGATAAAACTTGGCCTATAGATGAAAAAACTAACCGCCACTGCGAAACACCACACGGCTAGGTGGCCCCTTTCTTTGTCTTTCCCCAATAGCCATGCCGAATTCATGGAAACAAGATGCATGGAAGGGATCCATATGCAAGAAAATATAAACAGATAAAAGGCAATAAACGGAACTTCTATCCGCTCAATAAAGCGAAGTTCGATCGACTTCATGATGCTGATGACCGGTTCATTGAATTCGCCGATTTCATCAGGACTAAAATACACATAACAGACAAGGGTGATGCCAAGGTAAACCAGACAAGTGAGCGTGTTCGATATCACCATGGCCGTCAAAGCTTTTTCTTTTTTAACGAGATGGGGGTAAATAAAGAACGCGAGCCCGATACCCAACATCGGATAGAACATGATTTTTACGGTTGAAAGTACCGGAAGCCAGCCCTCTTTTAAGACAGGCAGCAAATAGAGCCAGTGGGCATGGCGCAATGTTGTTAAATAAACGAACGGAATCCATATGGAGAGGAGCGTTACGATTTCACTGTATCTTCCGATTGCCTGGAACCCATGCTGCGCAATTTGAAACGTAGGAATGAGCAGCAACAGGACTAGAACATAGATATACGTGCTGGGCAATAACCAAAGTTTGATAACAAGTGAAGCAATCATAAAACCGTCATAAGCCAGTAACAAATAATAGGCCATAAATATGAAAGCAGCGATTTTAGATGCCCACACCCCCATGTAACGCTGCATCAAATCTAGTATCGTACCGTCGGGATTGTTTTTCATCACTTTAACGAGTGCTGCGGATGCCAATGTTGCCATTCCCCAGCCAAAAAAAATCGCGATCCATCCATCCGTTCCAGCTTGCCTGGCCAGTTCTCTTGGAAGGGACAAAAAGGCAACACTGATTTGAAAAGCCGAAACCATCAATGTGAATTGAAGCATGGATACCTGACGAATGGTCTTCATCTGTTATTGTTTCTCCTTCCAGCCCCGATTCCTTCCTTGCCGTTTTGCTTGTATTGCTCTTGTGCTTAGTGGCCGGTTGTTCATCAGCCATAGCGGAACCCGCAGAAGGGTATCCTTCCAGTCCGCAGCTTTAAACGGAGCAATCGGCGTACTGTAGGAGGTATTAAGCGAGTTCAGCGTGATGAGTCTCCCCATGATGGTCATCATGCCCACAATCAGGCCAATGAAGCCGAACCAAGTCGCAAGAACCATGATCATGAATCGCATGAGACGGACGGCAGCCAACATATCTTGATTAGGAATAATGAAAGAGGAGATAGCCGTGAAAGCAACAACGATCACCATGACATTGCTGATCAGTCCTGCTTGCACCACAGCCTGTCCGATCACGATACCGCCAACGATCCCCACCGTCTGCCCAATAGGTGCAGGAAGCCGAACCCCCGCTTCCCTCAACATCTCAAGCGTGATTTCCATTATGATCGCTTCCACGAATGGAGGAAACGGAACTTGCCCCCGTGATTCGCCAAGTGTTAGCAGCAGTTTCATGGGGATGATTTCAAAGTGATAAGAGATGACCGAAATGAAAAAACCAGGTAAAAAAATAGCGATAAAAAATGCAAAGATTCGCAAAATTCGAAGGAACGACGATATGGACCAACGAGAGCTGTAATCATCCACCGTCTGAAAAAAAGACATAAAGGTTGCAGGCGCCACCAAAACACTGGGCGAACCGTCCACAACAACGACGCAGCGCCCTTGCAAAATATGCGAAGCGGCCGTATCCGGCCTTTCGGTCGTAAGGATCTGCGGAAGCAGCGCAAGAGGCTGGTCTTCAATGAATTCGGCCAGCTCGCCGGTATTAATAATGGCATCGACATCGATGGATTGAATGCGTTCCTCAAACACCTTAATAATGTCCGGTTGAGCGACATCTTCCAAATAAATTAACGAAACCGCCGTTTGTCCCCTTCTTCCAACGATGTAGCGCCTAAGCTTCAACTCCTTGTCCGGGATATAACGACGGATCATGGCAATATTTTGTGAGCCGATTTCAATGAATCCTTGATGTGCCCCTTTGAGTGAAGGCTCCTGCTGCGGATCTTCGATCGCGCGTGTAGGCAGTCCTTTGCTGTCCAGTATATACGCGGTGCCGCGACCTTCAATGAACAACACGCTGTTACCGAGCATAAGGTTCAGCCTGAGTTTAGTCCATAAGGATTCAGGCTTTACATACCCTACATTTATAATAAAGTCATCGGACGGATTCCCGGACTCAAGCTGAAGCGGAGCAAGAATATCGTGGTTGAGGCATGTCTTATCGGTCAATTCCTCCATATACACGATTGCCGCTTTTTCTCCGGTTTGTTTAATGGTTAGTTTTCGTACGATCAGGTCGGGAGTATCCGTGAACATGTCTTGGATTCTGCTTATTGACTCGTTTAGACACGGAGTAATTTGTTCCTCTTGCTCATGGTTGGCAGAATGTTCCTTCATCATGTCAGGCTCCCTTCCTCACTGGATGTTTTTCCTTATTATGTTGATTTTGGACGCAGTTATGCATTCCCTCCAGGTTCATAACCCGTTACGATACGGGTATACTTCGAACTTGGCCAGGAATAAGCAATTAGGCATCGCTTGGAGTCAAATCAAAAAGGCGGATGGGACAAAAGTCATCCCGATCCGCCTTAAGTTTTTCTTTGTATTTGAATTTTTCACCTAAGCCGGTGTTCAGGGAATGAAAACCTTCAGGATCTGCTGTTTCTTCCGTAAACGAAATATAACGTAACGGAGGACATGATCATCAATATCACCGAATAAACCAAGGTCAACGCTTTGGTATCCGCGAGGGCCTGCGCATCCGTGCTGTTCTTGATGACGATTCCTAACGGCTGGTACAAAGGATGATAGAGGAACACGGTAACGTCATAATCGGCCAAAATCCCGTTGAAATTCAAGGCAAGAACAGCTAGCGTCGACGGTAGAATGATCGGCAGCAATACTTTTCTGAACGTATAGAACGGCTTGGCACCCAAATTCCTTGCAGCATCTTCCAGATTGCTGTCCAAGCTGAAGAAGGAGGCCTTGACCATTCGCAGGGTGAAAGGAATATGGATGATGACATAAGCAATTAGAAGCATCCAGATCGTGCCAACCAATACCGTATTCCCGATCATCAGCTTCGGCGTGTTAAAGGTTACGATCAGTCCGATCGCAATCAGCGTCGACGGCAGAATCCACGGAATCAGCAATGCGTATTCCAGGGCAAGCGCCCACTTATTCTTATATTTATGCAATATCCTTGACGCGGCCAGCGCCAATGCGACGACAATGACCGAGGCTGCCGCGGCGTATAGAATACTCACAAGATAAGGCTTGAATGCCGACATGGATGAAAACACTTGAATGTAATTATCCAACGTGAAGCTGTTCAAATTCAACGTGGCGGTAGAGATACTGGCCGCATCGGTGAACGAAAAGATGATGATCAGCACAACCGGAACGATGTAGAGGACAAACAGGCCGTAAGCCAGAATATGAGCGGCTATGTTACCGGATTTGCTGCGGATTTTTTGTTTGACCAGCTCCGATTTGACTTTGGAGACCGACATGAAGTTGCCTTTACGTTCGAACCGGATCATCACGGTCAACAACACCAGTGTGGCTACTCCGAGAATAAGCGCCAGCAGCGCAGCCAAATCTCTTGACGTCATGCTTTTCGAGAACGTCAGAATCATCGGCGTAATCGTCTGGAATTCCTTCCCCCCGAGAATAAGCGGCGCGGACGTCGCAGCCAGGCCGGTAAGAAAAGTCAGGATCGTCAACGCATAGATCGTAGGCTTCAGGACCGGAAGTACGACCCGCCTTAGGATATACCAAGTAGACGCCCCCATATTTCTCGCGGCTTCCACCGTTTGGAAGTCGATTTTGCGAATCGCATTGCTCAGGAACAGGAAGTGGTTGGACGTGCAGGCGAACGTCATGACGAATAGAACCGCCCAGTAGCCATGAAACCATGTCGTATTAAAAGAAGGGAACCATTGAACCAGGAGCTTGGTCATAAACCCTTCTTCGCCATAAACGAATTTATAGCCGGACACCAGCACGACTCCGCTGTAAATCAAGGTCGTAAAATAACCCAACCGCAAAAATTTCGCGCCTTTGATATGGAAATATTCCGAAATCAAAACCAGCGTTATACCCACCACATTTACCGTAATGACAAGGGAAAAGGCGAGAATGAAGCTGTTATATAAACTTCTCATCGCGCGCTCGGAAGAAAACAGCTTCTCTGCCGCTTGGAGCGTAAATTTGCCGTCCTTAAAGAAAATTTCGCCGTAAATATTCAAGTTCGGATAAATCAGAAAGGCAATGACAAACCAGGCAATCAACCCGTATAAAAGGATCGAAAGAGGATTTACGGAAGCCAGCCGGGCGCTCAGGTTCCGGGCATTCATGCTTCCCCCTCCTTCATCGGGTATTGCAAAATATCGCGGACCGGGAGGTAGATGTCCACATCGTCTCCGACCTCATGATGGACGAGCCGGCTTTCGATTTCGATGGTCTTTAGCCGTCCGCCGCCGGCAATCTCCAATACGTACTTGCTGTATAAACCGTAAAATTCCCGGTCCGCGATCTTGCCTTTCAAGTTCGACCGTATCGATTCCCTGCAGGGGCAGCAGGCTTACCTTCTCATTGCGGATATAGGCGATATTCCCTGGCTGAACAACATCGTTCAACCGGCTGTTCTCCACCATCCGCGGATCGATCCGATTAATATCTCCTATGAAATTGCACACAAACTCCGTTTGCGATTGATTGTAAACTTCCAAGGGCGTTCCCACTTGCTCCAGGACCCCATGATTGAATACTCCAATCCGGTCGGACAGCGTTAACGCTTCTTCCTGGTCGTGCGTGACATAAATCGTGGTGATCCCGAATTTCTTCTGCAGTTGTTTCAGCTCATTGCGCAGCTGCACCCGCAGCTTGGCGTCCAAGTTGGATAAAGGTTCGTCCAGTACCAAGATGCTCGGCTTCAAAACCAGCGCCCTGGCAATCGCGACGCGCTGCTGCTGGCCTCCGGATAGTTCCGATACCTTCTTGAACAGCTGATCATCTTTCAAATCAACCTTTCGGGCAATGTCCTTTACCTTCTGGTCCACTTCCGCCTTGGAAAACTTCTTGACTCGCAAGCCGAAAGCAATATTCTCATACACATTCATCGTTGGAAACAGCGCATAGCTTTGAAATACCATTCCGATCTCTCTTTTTTCGATCGGCAAACGGGTAATGTCGGCGTCTTTCAGCAGGATCTGTCCGCTCGTAGGCATAATAAACCCGACCAGACTGCGGAGGGTCGTCGTCTTCCCACAACCCGAGGGACCGAGGAACGTGAAGAATTCCCCTTCCCGAATATGCAAATTAAGGTTTTTGACCGCATGAAATTCTCCGAATTTAATGTCAACGTTCTGGAATGTAATCATATTATTCTCTTCCTTTTTGTTGTACTTGAATGAACGGCTGCATATTGGCGTTCCCAATATGCAGCCGGCTTGACTCCATTCCGTTATTTATTGCATAATCTCCAACTCGATTTTCTCCGCCCACAGATCCATGTTTTCGGCAATAAAGGCCCAATCGAAATCTTGTGGTTTTAACGAAGTAAACAGCTCCTTGACGGACTCATTGGCTTGCTCAACCGCCTTCGTATTTGCCGGCATGGCATTGAACTCAGCCGCAAATTCCCCTTGGACTTCGCTGGATCCGAGCCATTCCACGAACCGCTCCGCCGTTGCCTGCTTCTTCGTTCCGTTCACGATCGCCGCATGCTCCACGACCATCGGTACGCCGATTTCCGGACTGACAATGCCTGCTTTCACGTTATATTGCTCTTCCTTCTGCTGCAGGGTTCCGGAGACGAGCGCTCCCAGCGGCGTTTTACCGCTGGCCAAATTGGCATAGAAGTCTTCGCCCTCGACTGCGCTGACACCGTTGTCATACAATTGCTGAATTTCATTCCAGCCCTCCTCGGATACGCCGAGATCGCCGTTCGGATCCTGGAAACGGGTCAGAATGCCCGCTACAACAAGGCGAGGCGTATTTTGTCCAAGGAGCGTAGGAGCTTCGTACTTCCCTTTATATGCATCGTTCTTATAAAGGTCCGTCCAGTCCTTTGGCGCAGTATCGGCCGTGAATTCGTTCGGGTTATAACCAAGCAGAATCGCTTGCTTCACAAGCCCATGATAGTAGCCTTCCGGATCGTTCAAGCCCTGCTCAACATCTCCGGCCCAGCTTGGTACAAACTTAGCCAGAGCGTCTTCCTTTTTCAAATTCTCATAGAGCATATTGTTCAAGCCGTATACAACGTCCGCGATCGGGTTGTTCTTCTCGGCAATCAACCGGTTCGTCAGATCGGCGCCCCCCGCTCCGACAATTTCGATGTCAAAGCCGGCACCTTTCGCTTTCTCCACCAGCCATTCGCCGCGGCCATCCGAGTTCGCATTGGTGTACACGATCAGCTTTTCATTCTGGGCTGGTTCATTTGATGACGATTCCGACGGAGCCGGTGTCCCCTCCGAAGTGCCCGTGTTAGCATTGCCGGCATTGTTGCCGCCTCCGCAAGCCGAAACAATCACACACATAATGAGAAGTAGCGCCATTGAAAGTTTTCTCATGATTTCCTTAACTCTCCTTTGATCGTGTCATTTTGTTTGGTTTAAATGTTGATGATCAACCCGTCATATGCCGGCAAAATACCGACGGGGCTGAAGATGCGGACAAAATCCTCATGTAGCAGCTTGGAATTATGGCTAAAATGTGTGACGACGATTTGGCCTTCAGGCTTCAGGATATTTTCTTTTTGGAACTCGCGCTGGGCTTCCAGCACCGTTTCCACGCACATATGATTGCGGTCGCGGGAGTTCCCCGTATATCCATGCGTGCAGTCGAGGATGGCGCAATCCAGGCTTTTGCCCTTTAACCATGCCCATGTCGCATCCGGGAACCAGCCCGAATCATGCCCGTAGAGCAGTTTTTTTCCTTCCTTTTCAATCACGTATAATAGACAGGTTTCCATCCGGTCATGATCGGCCAACAATGGCGTTACCTTTGCATCGCCCATAGCGAAGGTCTCATACGGGCGCAACAGATGAAATTGATACCTTTGTCCTTCAAAGCGACCGATGGCGGCACGCGTGTGGTGCATCACGGTACCATTCCCATAAATGTGCATCGGATGCTGGAGGCCGTGTGCAATCCCTTCCCTGCGGCATTCCAGATCAGCGGCATTGAAATGGTCCATATGCGAATGCGTGACCAACAGGTGCTCGATTGCTCCCAGATCGATATTGTCCCGCAGCGCCTGCATATAGGAATCCGGGGAATAGTCAAACTTGATGACATCGTCCAGGATGGCGGAAGTTCGTGTGCGGATATTTTTTCCCCCAAGCTCCCGCGCTTTGTTGCAATGCTCGCAGCGGCAAAATGCATTGGGGAAGCCCTCTGCGGCTGCGGTTCCTAGAAAGTGAATTTTCAAAGTCATGTCTCCTTGCCATGCAAACGATAGTGATCCATTTTACGTACAGGACTGAACGGATTGCCGTTCAACTATCGATGTTTGAATTTTAATGGTGATGGGATTCTCGTTGGAGTTGCCAACGCGCTTCATCAGCAAATCAACGGCCGATCGGGCAAGCTTCTCGGTATCTTGTCGAACCGTCGTAAGCGGTGTCGGAATATATGCCGCTAACTGGATATCGGAGAACCCGACGATGGACAGCTTTTCAGGAACCGGAATCCCCATTTGCAATGCGGTATGAATTGTCGAGATGGCGACATGGTCATCCCCGCACATGATGGCCGTCATCCGGGGGTTGTCCTGAATAAACCGCTCCTGTTCCGGATCGAGCTCATTAATGCGGCTGGTATCGCAAGTGACGCTTCGAAAATGAATGTTCTGGATCTTCACCGGAATTTTATGATCGAGCAGCGCTTGGATATAGCCTTGATACCGTTCCTTCCGGCTGGTGATATTGTCGATCGGGTTCGAAGTGTATCCGACCTCCCGGTGCCCCTTCTCGATCAAATACTTGGTCATTTGATAAGAGCCCATATAGTGGTCGTGATACACGCAATCGATCTCCACTTCATGGAAAATACGATCGATGATCACCAGCGGCAGTTTGCACAGCTTTAGTCGCAGCACCTGATCGCTGCAGGTCTTCCGCCCCTGAGGAAACAGAATGATGCCGGTGATCCCTCCTTCGGCCAGCCTTTCCAGACAAAGATCCTCATCGTCGCGGTCCTTCGTCATTTTTAAAATGAGGTCGCACCCGTGCTTTCGCACTTCAGCCTCGGCGGCGGCGATGATTCTGGAAGTGTAATCGGATAGATGAGGCATAATGAGCGCGATCTGTCCGAACGGCCTCTCCACGTTCGGTGCCGCCTCGGTGACCTGGGGTGAAGTTCCTCCATGGACCATCAATCCATCTTGCGGCTGGGCAAGGAAGGTCCCTCTGCGGGGGAGGCGGTACACCAGTCCCTGCTCTGCCAGCTTTTGAAGCGCCAGCTTGCTCGTCATTCGACTCACGCCAAATAACTTGGCAAGCTCTCCTTCGGATGGAACAGGATCATGCGGCCGCAGCCGACGACTCTGAATAATCTCGATTACCTGATCAGCCACCCGGTGATATAATTGATTCTGTTTCATCAAACGTGCATCTTTCATCAAATTATCCCTCTAATCGTTGAGTCGACTCGTATCCGCAAGGGATCTAATTTGAAGTTAATTTATGTCACTGACATATTCAATGATATATATGTAAAAGTCTCGTAAATTCTATGTTAAATCGTAAATCCGATCTCCTGAACCCCATATTACATATCAGTGATTTATTCTGGCACAGGTTAAAAAAAGCGTCCCGCAAGCCTTGAAAAAAGACTTGTGGGACGCTTTTGCTTTACATAGCCGGGTAAATCCTGCCCGGTCCAAATTTCCGATAAAAAACTAAAAGCCTTGAGTTCTCTAGGTTTTTTCTTCGTATGAAGCCTAAGGGGATCGAACCCCTGACCTCATCGCTGCCAGCGATGGAAATGTAGGCCGAATTTTACGATAGGCATACACAGTATGGGGTTAAACCGCTGCAGAATGAGCAATAGGGTCATGATCACGTTCGCCGGCTGCCTTCAAAAGGCTATATAACCCATCCTCTCCCGTTAGTTCAATGATGGTTCCTTGATTTGATTTATTACGGTCTTTGTATCTAATCCATTTCTAAGTATCAAAATGTATCCTACCCCACAAAAATGTTCCGTTCACACAAAAAAGTGCGTACTGTTCACCAATTAGTAAGGGTGATAACCTTACATACAGAACGATCGATCCATAATTGATTGAGCGACACACGGTCGTTAAACAAACATAGGTGAGGTGCTAAGAAATGAAGGAATATCAACTTATTTTGAAAGAGAAGAAAATCGTTTGGGGAGAAACCATAGATATCGAGCGGCTTATTGACAACAAACCAGTCAACTCCATCAGGCAGGGCGACAACTCGAACATGGATTGGAATTTGCCTGCAGGCATATATCGAGCCAAAGAGATTGTTATCGAACTCGATAAAATGCTTGAGGCCATGCTGGTTCAGCTGGGCGAACCAGTGAATAGCGATCCGACAGTACTCTTAGATAGCCTATTAGCCAATTTGGCGATTTCCGGACGCTTGTCTTCTTTGCCCTTAAAATCATTGGAACTTGAAGATCATGCCGGTATAGAGATTAGATCTCAAGCGGTACGTATCGGAGAACAATTGGTAAGCTGGGCCAGAGAGATCAATGCTGAGAAAAGGACATTGGCTGAGTATGGGTCAGAAACGCTTAGTGAACTGGAATTTCGAAGCCACTGGATTTTGAAATTTGTGTGGCAAAATCGCAAGGCATCGCCGAAATGTAAGTGCGGTGATGTCTTGCGCTTCCGAATGTACTTGAGCAATCAATATTGTAATCAAAAAGATACAGTAGCGTTGCTGCAGCAACGCTATTTTTGTTCATTGCCATGAAGTGACCGTGTGATGCAGCCATATTATATGGTTGCCCTTCACAAATGAACATTGCTGTTGATAATCAACCATATGTTCATTATAAAGAACAAGGAGTAGTGGATCATGAAGATGCTGACACAAAAAATGATGTGGCTGGGCATGGTGCTCGTCCTGATCGTGTTGACCGTATTCGGGTTAGCGATGATGGGATCGGTGCTTGGATCGAAGCCAAAGGAGGTCCCGGCGGCCCTCGTTATCCTTGACCAGCCGACGGAGCTGCCGACTGGAGAAACGTTTGCGGTAGGGGAAATGATCCGGGAAAAGTTGCTGTCGAGCCCGGCAATGCCGTTTGTCTGGCATGTCGTGGATTCCGAGGAAAAGGCTCGGGATGGACTGGATAAACGCGAATATTACGGAGCGATGGTGATTCCTGCGAATCTGAGCAGCGGTTTACTCTCGTTAGCGACTCACTCGCCGATTCACCCTAATGTGAGAATCATCTCCAACGAGGGTATGAACACCCAAGCCTCGATGGTCGTAAGACAGGCAATGGGGCAAGCGATGAACATGATCAATGGGGAACTGTTGCAGCAGCTGCTTGGGCAGATCGGACAGCAAACGGGACAAATTCCCATTGAGACGGCTAAAGCTTTAATGACACCGGTGAACGTTCAAGAGGAAGTCGTGCATCCACCGGGAGTGAATAATGCGGCGGGAAATGCGCCGGGCTTGTTTACCCAGATTATATGGATCGGCAGCATGGTGACCGGAGTCGTCTTGCTCCTGGCTAGCCAGAAGGCGGTCGCCGCGGGTTCAAGGAGATGGACAGTCAGCGCGCTGCAAGCTATCGGGGGGCTTGCGATCGTCGGCATAGCCTCATGCTTCACCATATGGATGGCTTCGTCGTGGTACGGCATGGAACTGGCGAACGCGGGGGAGACGTGGTTGTTCTTATGGTTGGCTGGATCGGCGTTCTTCTTGTTGCAATCTTCCTTGCTGAATTGGATCGGATTCCGTGCAATACCGCTGCTCGTACTGCTGATGTTCTTCTCGGTGCCGCTCCTGAACATGGCTCCGGAGTTCTTGTCGCAGACGACGCAAGATTGGATCTATTCGTGGACGCCACTGCGCTTCGCGGCAGGAGGGCTACGGGAAGTCATGTACTTCGGCGGACTGGACGCCGCTCACTCAAACGCCTTGATTTTGTGGGGCGTCGCCGGTGGATTTTTGGTCTTGCTGCTCTCTTCCGGATTTAAGGCAAATCGAGCGACAGATGCCGCTCCTACTTCTGTTACAGGCGATACAATAAAGTAAGAACAATCAACGATGCGTTGTACTTCCTTTTTTTACGCTCATGTAATAATTAAATTTTCTGGGAAGTATTAAAAAATTATAAAAAACAAAAAAACCCTTGAATATCAAGGGTTTTCTTATTATGGAGCCTAGGGGGATCGAACCCCTGACCTCATCGCTGCCAGCGATGCGCTCTCCCGTCGTGGTTACTTTCACAGCCCCATAAACCTTCATTACACAGGGCCAGTGAATATATTGTATTCCTAAATTCAACGAAAAGGGTAGAGGGTATTTAATGTTTCTTCTTTCTTAGTTAAATAATGTTCAGCCCACTCAACCCCAGTACGTATAACCTCTTCCAATTGACTATTATTGTATTCAAAGCCCTTAACATGACTATAGCTTACCTCGTAATCCCCCTGCATCCATGTATCACCCTTACCCTCCTCGCGAAGCCACACACTTACAAATCTATTTATTGCACAGATATGAGCTTCATCTATCTGACCTGCTGGTTCGGATTTTTCGATAACTATAAACCTTGATATAGAAGCGTATGCAAGCATTTTCTCTTCATTTGTAATGACCCCGATCTCAGGTTGCTGCTTGATAAGTATTGGAGAATAATCAAGGGCACTTAGGTATTCACAAATCTTCTGTAGCCTAGACCATGCCTCTGGAGTATTATCCTTACCCAGTACCAGAACCATTCTTTTTTTACAATATTCCAGCCATTCTGAAAAAGAACTGTGTTCAATATTGCCAGCATTGGAATCAAAACAATGTTTTGAAATCGCAACAAGTTGCTCGGTTTCTAAAGGCTCCTTAAAGCCAAAGTCGGAAAAAACACTATATAATCTTGGACGACTATATGCAGGAGACTGAAGAAATATAAACAATTTATCGAATAACGATCTATGGACAAGTGACTCAACAAAAGCGGAAGCTAATTGCTGCTTAGTCATACCTTTTCCAACATAGTCATCTTTATCAATATCCACTAATCGCCCCAACGAATAAATTTCCTCTTCTGTGAAAGACTGCTTTAAATAATTGATTAAGCGCTGTTGGTTTGCGAAATCACTTTCAAAAAGTAAATTCAAAGAGTTTCCCTTCATCACCATTGTTGCTTAGCTCCAATCTAATATATGGATCTTTTTCAAGCTCTTCAGGCATTAATATGGTAGTAATTATATACTGAAATTCTGGGTCGCTTTCATTCTCGTAAAAGGGTTTCTCTAATATATCTGTCACATAAGTAAAAATCCTATTGTAGACAATCGGATCAACATCTCTTATGTTCGGTGAGTCGTGTACCAATAGTCTAGGATGGGGTGTGTTTTGCTTAATTGCAAGTTTAAGCAAAGCAAGATCAAATGCAATAACTGCTAAAGTAATCGCGGCCGCGCCAGTATCTTTTCCTTCGCTAGACAAAAGGTATCTAATTTCCGCTTGAAAATTCCCCGCACGTTCACTCAAGTTAAAAGAACCAACCCGATTCGCAAAATACAAATATGAGACTGCCTCGTGATAATAAGTTTTCAAGCCCTCCAGACTGTCTTTCATCTTTTGCTGAATTTGAATTTTCTCTGCCTTCATACTCCTTAGATGATCTTTCGCAACACCATGCTTCCGTTTGTATTCCTCATGATCCTTATAAAAGTCCAAATCCTGCTGAAGCCCAATTTGTTTCCCGAGAAGATTTTGTCGCTTATTTTCAAGCTCGTTAATTGAAGTTAATATATCCGACACATCAATGGTGAGTTCAGCATTGATTACTTCGATCCCTTCATCTATCCTCCGTAATTGTGATCTAATATCAATTAATTTCCTTGTCATATCCTCAATAGATCGGATCAAATCTTGTTTCTCATTTGAAAGGATTTTTTTCATAATTTCAATAGTATCGGTATTGTCGTTATCCTTCTCGTCGTCCACAGATAGTTCATCAGTGACTGGCTTTAAACAAACAGGGCACTTTTCATACTTAAGAGAACCCAGAATATCATGAGCATGATAAGCAATATTTATTTGCTCTTTTTCTGTGTCTATTTCATTCAGGGTTGCTTGAAAGCTATTGATACGCCACTGAACCGCTTGTACTTCTTTAGTCAGTGCTTGTCTTTGTCTCAGCAAGAGTTCTTTTTGTTCTATGCGTTCATCTGATCTTTCCTGTAACGTAATAAGTTTTTTCTTTAAAATCTCTGACTCCTGTTCATTTTCACTTATCTCCTGTTCTACTGACGTCAGCTCCGAACGAATAAGTTCTTCTGTATGATTGACTTTATAGTCAACGTATTTTTTGATAATATCAAGGGCTTTCTTTGCTTCTTTCTCCAATTCCTCAGCTTGAACAACTTTATTATCCACACTTAACGTTTCGGAGGTGGCTTGTCCAGTAAGGAATTGCAATAGTTTCCTCTTTACTCCGGCATTCACATAATAGTTTCCAGCCTTATCGATAGACTCAAATCCACCGACTTGCTCTCTGACTATTATTTGCATCACATCTCTATAGGAAACAAACTTGCTACCTTCAAAGATGTTTAACCCATTAAACAAATTCCCTTCCAAAAAAACCTTATAATCATCCAAAGGACAGGGTTTACTTGATAATTGTTCACCCATTAATAGTTGATCAGTAACCCAACCTTTATACAGCTGCAAGATGTCGCCGTCTACTAAATTTCGCTCAATAGTATATTCCTCACCGTTAAGTCTCAATTCCAACAAAAGATCATGAGACTTTAATACTGATCGACCATACTTCTTATCTTTTGGTAAAAAAGTAGTTTTCCCAAGCCCATAATCTAATAGATGTACAAATGTGGTCTTCCCTACACTATTCCGTATCCCAGGCCGTTCTCTTTCTTCTGTTTGCTCAGTCGTGCTAATATCGTCTGTCAGAACTGCTCGTATAATATTTAAGCCCGCTCGAAACGTAACATCTGCTTTACCTATTGGTGGATTTACTGCAATCCTGTTGATGTAAAAAGGATTCGCCATTGTTCTTCACCCACAATTTCATTTATTTGCTCATCTAATTCATTGATATTAGAATTCAACACAATCATGCCGGCATAAGTTGCTTTATGGTCTAAATACTTAAACAAGTCATTATGTACAGGGATTTCCACATATTCGATTTGAACCACATGTTCATCCTCAAATGAGATTAGATCTTTAGCGTACAATTCTTTAATACCCCTGATGAAACGTTCATCATATTTTCTATTTATGTACGGAGACAAGAACATGTCCAAGTTACCAAACTCCCATTCACGAATTTCAGCTAAAAACCGATCTCTCATTTCACCTGTAAGTAACCTTGATAGAACTTTTGTAAACCGTATGAGATAACAAGCTCTAGCTAACTGATTCAGCGTGCTTCTGGGCATATACCTCAACAACATAAGAATTACAAATGCATTATACAAACTGCTATCTTCGATATCATAGAAAGCAAGTTCTTGATTAACATTTCTTTTTGTCGTCATGCCGCACCTTCAATCATTAAAAATATAACAATCATATGCTGTATCAAAGATAACTCCTGTAAGATGATCCAAACTCTCATCAAATTTCTCTCTAATAGTGGGTGGTAATTGTTCATATAGATGTTCTAATAAGCGTTCAAGGCGATAATCTGCATTATATTGATGTGCCGGATACTCACTACAGATACGGAAGTATAGGTACATTACCTTCTTTTTTAGTTTATTGTATTGCGAATAACCTAACTTTTTCGCAATGCGTTGCAGTACAGAGATTTCTGTCCTACTCCTCATGGCAAGTTCTTGCTTATCTTTTGAGAACTTCGCCCTATTTTCAATCTTGTCCTTAAAATCAGTCATGTCGGCAGTGTCAATATCCGCTGTGAATTTATCTAATTCTTCCTCACTCATACTCCCTAGGGCATCTAGTAGTGCAGTAAACATATTTCCAAATTGAGTTGCCAAATCAATGTCTAACGGTTTTACAGCGGAAGAATACCTTTCAATAGGACTATCAAGTATTACTGTTCTAAACACAGGTAATAACTTATCTGTTAGCCCTAGTTGTGCTGCTCTGTCAACAACTGAACTTATAGCTTGTATGGTGGTTGCATGACGAGAATATACATCATTTGGTTGCTCACCAATAACTGCTCGACAGACTTTTTCTATTTGATCATATGAAGGCTTCATTTGATGAACAGAATCGATAATTCTTTGTTTTTCTGGTTCACTTGGTAACAACATTGCCATCATAGACACCTACTTCCTTTAGTGCAAATGTAATGGTCTCTATGTATGACTTCGACAACCTCCTACATTTTTCCTCCCTTCAAAATACCAACATCGATTGGTAAATACTAAATTAAATGACCCACGCCCGAATCAAGGCATGGGTCTTTCACATAAAAAGCACAATATTCGTAAATGTCATAGTTTGAGCTCATTTATCAGCTACAGCGTTATGCGTCAACACTTTGCCATACTGCGCGGCATCCGGCAAGCTTACCCCTTTAGCCTCGGCTCGACCCATCGCATCAATGAACTGGCTGATACGGAGTTTGAATGTTACCTCAACCCGATCGCTGAAGACACGAATACCGCCGATGATCGTGCTAAGCATCATCTTCTTTTTTTCAAAGGTCGTTGCTTCGAATACTTCCCGCCACTTCGGGATATACTGCTGGAGCGTCTCCATTTCGATCCTTTCCACCTTCTTCGCTGCAAGTTCCTGTTCCATATTATCGCGCATTGCTCGGAGGTCTACGATTTCCAGTTCTTTTTTCTTGATAAGACCACTGAGCATATCCCGGTCAAAGGTGCTCTCTCCCATGATTACCTTGAGGACTTCTTCCTGGTATTTATTGAGTTCCAGTTCGGCTCTCGACAACTGCTGCTTTGTCTTGGTCAGCGCCTTGACTTCATCAGCCGAATTTCTACTTTTCAAATTCTCAATTTCGCTGGTCAAGTCGACTGTGAGAAGTTGATCCAAGTAGCTGTACACCTCATCCAAAACAATGCCTTCGATAATCTTTTGTGAATGTAAGGTTCGTCCGCTACATTCTACCTTCTGCTGCGCCTTGCCGGAACAACGATACTTCCATGATTTATATGCTTTTTCTTCTCCTGTCTTCTTACTAACAACAATCTTCTTATTGGGTGTTGCCGTCAGCGGGCTACCACAAGTCCCACATTCGATCATGCCGACAAAAAGCAAGGAACCTTTAGTCGATCTCATAATCAACTTACGACCATTCTTCTTGGTTTTTTTCGGACTACGCTCTTCCCGCATTTTTTTCACCCGTCCCCACTGATCCTCGTCCACAATGACCAGTTCCGAGATTTGCTCCTTGGACAGAACCTCCTTTTCAGTACCCTGCGCATAGACGTAATAGCCTTTATACATCGGATTGCTCAGCATTTTGTTCACCATAGCCGATGCCCACGTACCCCCACGCTTGGTTTTTATACGCATTCCATTTAAAAACTTCGCTAATCGGAGTTGACCATAGCCTTCTTGATCGGCCAGTTCAAACACCTGTTTGACTACAGCAGCCTCTTCAGGATCAATGACCACTTTCAACATTTCCTTGCCCTTTTTATTAAATATTCCAGATCTCTCCGTCCGATATCCGAACGGAACCGAGCCGCCTCGATATTCTCCATCCTTTACCATTTGCGAATGTTTTTCATTGACCCGGATAGAAGTGTTGACACTTTCTGTATTGGCTTGCCAGAACGTGAGGTACGTAACCAACTTATCCATCTGGCCTTCCATTTTTTGTTGACCTTCTACCACCGACCACATTTCAACTCCTTGCTTTACAAACCACTGAAGCACAAAGGGGGTCTCGTCATCTAACCGACCTAGACGATCAAACTTGAACACCAGCAAGACATCAAATAAACCTTTTTCTGCATCTCGCTTCACATCTTGGAGCACATCTCGTTTGGACTCTGAAAGCTTGAAACCTGAAACACCCGCTTCTTTGTACTCTTTTACAAACTCCCAGCAGGGCTGTCTCTCAATATATTCCATACACGACTTCCGTTGACTCGGAATATCTTCCTGCGATTCATCGAGATTCGCCCCAAACGCTTGATCCACCTGTTTTTTGGTGGATACTCGCAACAACGTAGCTACACGCTTTACATTTCCTTGGGCTGGAATAACCATTTTTACCTGCCATCCTTTCGATGTAAGTTTTTGTCAACTTCATAGCGTGTTGTGTTTCTTACCATCTTCCTGCGCCTTGTGCAAGTAAAAAGTCATAACTTACCCCTCACCCAACGATCTAAAGAGCGTTGGGGGACTGTTGGTGGATATACTCAATTTTCAGGAGTCGCAGCAGTTCTGTTTCCGCATGGACATCGTCCGAGAACTTAATGACGATCCACCTTTCGTATTCCTTGTTTAACCGCCTTAGACCGACAAGCTGCCCGTTTTCCAAAACTTTCTCGTAGACTTGACCACCTACCGCCAGCGTCGCCTCATCACCAACATGCAAACTCATGTACATCGCACCTCTCATCGGATTCGCGCACCAAGCGTGCTGCGTAGCCGATATAAAGAGCGTCTAGTGAAATATCCGAAAAAGCATCTCAACTCGTATGGAAATAAAAAAAGTTTTGCGGAGATAAATCAGCAGAACGAGCGATTTAAGCCATAAACGTTACCAAGTTTGCGTAGAACCGGACTTCAGATGAAAAAATTTCGCACCTAAGCCTCCAATCGCCGCTAACCACTCGAGGTGGCGTTCCTTAACCTTCAAAATTATAGAACTCGCCAAAACCTAAATGATCTGCTCGGAAGAAGTGGAGCGATTGTCGAACGGTGAGGGGCGATCTTGGAGTAATGTGTGGAAATGAGAGCGGCAAGAAACTTCGCCAAAAAGAAAGGAAGCTCCGCCTGTTACAGCGAAGCTCCCAAACGGTGGCTGTTGATCGATTTTCCCTATTAAGTTTCAGCAGAAATTGTTTCGGTTGTCTCGCGGCGCTTCTTAAGCTCCCGGTACAACACCGATTTAGTGACCTCGCAGATTTGGCATATTTCAGATATGGAATGAGACTTCGCCTCGTACAGACGAATCGCCTTCCCCAGTTTCCGGTTATCGGTCTGCGGTCGTCCACCTACACGGCCTCGCTGCTTAGCGCTCTGCAGTCCTTCACGAATTCGCTCCCGCAGGTTCTCCCGTTCGAACTCGGCAAGCGCTGCGAGGATCGCCACGACCAGTCTGCCCGTTACTGTACTCATGTCGATGCTTTCTTTGCAGCTGACAAAATTGATGTTCCTATTCTGAAAATCCGTCAAAAGAGTCAACAGATCATGCGAGGATCGAGACAATCGGCTAAGTGATTCCACGACCACTGTATCGCCGGGTCGAAGCTGCCGGAGCAATTGTTGGAAGTTTTCGCGCTTGAGGTACGCGCTGCGGTCGCCCGTCATGACGTCCATGAAGATGTCTTCTTCCGCAAGCAAAAACCTTGCCTTCAACATGTCGTATTGCCGATCTGGGTTCTGCTCCGTGGTGCTTACCCGGACATAGCCGAATGTCTTTCCGCCGCTGTTCTCCATTTCTAAATAACCTCCCTAACCGTGATGCTGAATATAGATCAGCCTCGGGAGTCGGAAAGCTGTGATCAGAAAGTTGATGCTAATTCGTGCCGACATCATCGTTTTTGGGAAGAAGGGCTGGGTATCGAATTGGGAAAGCAATTGGGACTGAAAAACGAGGATTTCCCGTCTCAGGCAGCCTCGAAAAGCAACTGTGCTTTCAAGCCACCAAATTTATAGTTTTTGAGACAGTATGGCGATGACCGCAGAGTGTCCCGAAAAGGTCATGCACAGCGACGGGGGCTAACATTAACAAATGCGGCTGTACCCCTTCGGCAAGAGCGAAATACCGCCGCGCAAGCCGGATATGAGCCGGGATACTGAAAGTTATCGCTGTTGTAGCGTAAAGTTAACTTCGGAAGATTAACACCGATTATTATCAATCCTTTTCGATCCGGGACGAATCCCGCTCCAAAACGAAGGAAGGTTATTGGTACCCCTGCGGCAACAGAAAGCCCTGCCTCGATTGAAGCAGGGAGGGAAGCCAGATACCCCTTTAATGCGGGGTACCGATATGGACAACCTTGTGCAACGGGAGGGGAGTCAGTTGTCCAGAATATAGATCGGGCAAGTATATAACCCCCAAATCCATTCTGCCTCGGTGCCAGTTTTCCGGGGAGATCGACCGCATCACTTGACCTCTATCAAACTTGGCTTGGAGAACCGCCGGGTTCAAGCTGGTCAGGACTTTCTCAATTTTCCTCGACTTCCGGTAAGAGACGACCACTCCCTTATTCTCCTGCAGGCAACGCAACAATCTATCTCCGAAAAGATATAGGAATGCATACGGGAACAACTTGTTTGCTGCCGGGATGGTTTTCTCGTCCAAGCGATATCCTGCCTCGCCCGTTTGGAGCTGCAACACGTTGAAGCGGCGGCTTTCGATCTCCGCAACGGTGGGATAGACGTCCTGCAGGCGATGCGTGAAACCCATTTGCTCCGATTTACTTTCTAAATCCGGGAAGACTCTCGAAAGCGCTAGACCGGATTTGCTTACCCAGTGCAACTTGCCGTCTACCTCGGCTACGCAGATGGAACTGCAGAGCCAATATTGTTTCAGCAACGTATTGGGGGATGCAAGGCTATGACCTGACATGCCGTCTTCCTGCTTCAAGATGTGCAACTGCATTTTCGATGCCCCATCCGTCGGAATGCATTGTAACGGAGACAGCACATTTACTTTACCCCAGATTTCAATGTTTTGAGCAATCGATGAAACATGCTTGGAAAACGGGGTTACTACCTGGCCTTGCGGAGTTACCGATTTACTTGCCCTATAATCGTAACGGGAATCGACTGCCATGATGTTCATCTCCTTCATTATTAATAGTTCCAGATCGCCCATGACGGGGAGGGCTGCGATAGAGCCAGCCTCTACCCCACAGGGGCTGCAAGTCCTTACCGTGACGGAAGAATTAACGCTGGATGACGAGCCGAGTCGATTACCCATCCCGACCCGCCAGCTACCGTCCGGGAATTCAGTCTTGTTCCTCCGCTGACGGTTCACCCGGATGACCCCAACCATACGGTCTGTTGGCTTCTCCTAAGCGTTGTGTTAATCGGAACCGATCCGGCATATCGCTCGGGTCATCCGAATGAAGGATACCGAGAATATGATTGACCTTTTCACGATCAACCCCTATCGGCGTATTCTTCATATGCGCCAGCGATACCGAAGCCACATAGTTGAATTCAGCCGCGCACTCCTCCAATGCATACGACCCTTTACACGGCTGAAAATAGGCGTACAGTTCAACGGGCAATTGCCGATTCGGTGAAAACCCTAGCGCCCTCATGCTCTGTAAAGCACTCTGCGCATCGCCGCTCAAGTAGTGGAATAGCGCATCGGAAAAATTGCCGCGCAGGGTATTGTCTACCCGAAAAATCATTGCTTCCACTTGCCGCTTCTCCAAATTCAGCAGATTGGCGATCTCGACGATCTCCTTGCCGTCCAGCACTTCGGCTAGCACTGCAGGATGAACTCTCTTTTCCCACCAATCGATGCTGCCGAGAACATAAGCCTTCATTAACATAAGCGCTTCGATCTGTGTGGGAGTACGCGGTGACAGACCGAAATTCAGGTGATGAGCGAATCCTAGAATCGTGCTCGGCTTCTTCATGAATAAGTTCCTCCTCGTCTATCAGCTTTAAATTTGATTGCAATCTAATATAGTTCTGCCTCTATAAAAAACGATCACAGTTCGCAAACGGTATAAATTAATTGCGGCTAACTTACCTTTTCCGGGTGAACAAACCGACTCCAATTATCCATAAAAGAAATCAGCCCTCGACATTCCAGTCGGGGGCTAAAGGCATTTGTCTTGTGAAATCGACCGATGTGGTCAATGCAGTCACACTATTGAAGGATTGCTGCAGGTAAGCCGCTTTATTCCAAGACAGGAGAAGCTTGCCCCCAGTAAACGACCGATTACCCCACACGCTACAAGCGGCTGCCGAGAGAACCGACTCCCAAAGGTTCCGGTTGCTTGACCCTCTCTATTCACGATTGAATTGGCTTTCTCCCAAATAATCAACCTTGCCATCCAGCGAGGTTCCCTTTACTCGCCTAACGGAAGTCTGCAGCGAATTGGATTCCTCCTGTTTAAACGGCAAAAGTAAGCTGCCGTGGCATTGCTCTGACTCGGGAATGGCGAAGTGCCAGCTTGTTTGGGCATGATCATCATTGGTTTTTGTAACATTCTGACGCTGAGTTTGTAACTTTTTCTGGATTTATGACCGTTACGCGCTGTTTGTGATTTTTCATTTTTCGTATATGTGGCGGGAAAAACTTACTCTCCTCAACCTCGCACGAAGTGTAAGTGCGGGAATGTAATTATTTTACATTTTAATGAGAGGGAGAAATGAAATGGAGAATCACAATGAAGAGAATTTCACCGCTGCCGCTCGCCACGCATTGAGTACCCGTGCTTCACGTCAAGCCAAATGGAATGAACTCTGGGACATCATCGTGTTCTGGGGGAAGCACCCCACCCACGGTATGAGCTACGCTGTCCGGCTCCAGTCCAAACTCAACGACGGAACATGTTTCCGCACGTATCTTATCGACGAACTGAGCAATGAAAAAAACTGGGATCGTATCAGGAATGAACTCAATGTCATCGGTGTGATGGAAGTGGAGGATCTGCTGCAGACGCTTGAACGGGTCAAGCAGAAGCGAATAGAAGATGATGTCACCAATATTGCCCATTTATATGAAGTCATCAAACCGGATTCTGAATACGTCGACCGCCAAAGAATGTATGAGTCGGTTTGCAAGAGTGTATTGGCAAATCTAGATCTCTATGCCTTGTCGGAGACGGATGACTATACCACAGCGAATCCCGGCATCATCTTGAATTCGGAAGAACACACTCGTCAATATGGACGGGATGTAGTCGCCATCGCCCCAGAGACGCTGATCGATATTCTCGGTGTGAAGCAAGATTCGCAAAACAAAAAGCTGAAAGGCGTTGCCCGCTCATGGAAAGAATTAGGACACTTGATTTGGCTCGATCAAGAATCTGAAGGTCGATTGAAACCATACATTCGTCTTAGTCCCCAAAAGGGGAGTAAGTACGACCGCTTTTATCTCTTGCGGATTGATGGCTTGTTTGACAGGTTGAAGAAGTCGGCGGCTACGGGAGAAACCATGCAATGAAAAAGCCCATTAAACGCAAATTGTATCCCGGTCGGAAACACGCCGAATCCGTGATCCCTCGTATAGGTGGGAAGCAAAAACTAATCAAGATCATTGTCCCCATTATCAAGTTTGCGCTTCGCGAATATCAGTTAAATCAGTATCACGAACTATTCGGGGGTAGCGGCAAGATATTACTTAGCCTACCCCCTACTGGCTTGAGCAACCGGGTCTTCAACGAAATCGATTCCGGGATAGCGGCGCTCTTCCACTGCCTCTCTGAATATGATTTATTACTTGACTTGATGACGATACTTAAACAATTAGGAGCAGGAGAAGACGTGTTTTACTGGGCGATAGACATGCGGGAAAACGGGTTTAATGATGATGGGTATGACTTGTTCGCCGCTGCGGCGTGTGCCTTCATCGTTGCTACGCACAGTTGGGGGGCTGCTTTTAAGAATCTTGACTATAAGAAGGTTCGCTACCCCTCTTGGTCAAAAAATTATAGGAAACGAGTTGACAATTTGCACAAGTTCTATATGTCAACAAAGGGACTGACTGTGACCAACCGAGATGCAATTCAAGTGCTGGAAGAGCCGCGAGATTGGAAGGGTTGCTTTATCTACCTAGACCCCCCGTACCCGCCCTGTGTGACTATTGGTGAGGGTCACTATGAAGTGAATATGCCGGACGCCAAACATGTACGGATGGTTGACCGATTGCTTGCCATACGCCAAGCCAAGATCGCGCTGAGCGGGTACGACAATCCCATTTACGAGCGCCTGGTCGAGAACGGCTGGTCGAAACTCTATTTGAAAACAGTTTCTACCTTGGATTCAGGCAACGAAGCAGATGAGTATCTCTGGATCAATTTTGAGATTCCGGATGAACTGGTTGACAGGATTTGTGGGACTGAACCCGATCCACAATAAGCCGGATGGAACGCCGCTCTCGCCCAGTAGGGAGCGGCGTTCTCCATGACTTAGATTCCTTTCAGATCGGGTTTCTTCATCGGTGTACGACTGCTGCTATGCACCTTGCCGTTAAACCGGAACAAACTGTACTTCGGAATGAAGGTGATCGGCAACGACGTTTCCGATTCTCCCATTCGCTCTTTGAGGTTATACAACTCCATATGCTGTTCTGATTGGCGGCTTTCCTTTGCCTCATTATAATCATCCCGATGAACCAGAATAACATTTGAGGTGTACTCGATTAAGCCACTTTCCTTCAAACAATTCAAGCGCAACGCCCCCGGATATTTATCCCGCGATACGCTGGAGATCGCAATAACCGTTAATCCTGCGCCATCGATCCGGCTCTTTAACATACGAAGCACCGAATCGACCTGCTCCCGCTCGTTTCCCTTGCCGTCCAGCAACACATTTTGCAAATAATCGATAATGATTACAGGAGGACGATCATGGAACGAACTGGCTTCAAATAAAGAGATGTAGAAATCGATGGACTTCTCTAGCGCAGACAGGCTCCGCGCTTCTAACCCCGTCTCCAAGATTAGAGATCTGGTCTGTGAGAAATAAGAAGCCCCTGCTTTCTTAAACTCATCATTCCGCTGGAGATCTTCCTGACCCCTTAGGATCTCCTTAGCTGTCCAGCCTCCTTTGCCTTTTGAGACCTCATGCGATACCCCACTCAGCATTTTGGCGATTAATTCTTCTTCGGGCATATCATTGCAATAATAAATGACTCCTGCACCTTGACTACTGAGCGACCGAGCCAATTGAAGCGTCAGCGTCGATTTGCCCCTTCTAGGAGGAGCCGCGATAACCGTCATGCCTCTACTGATTCCTCCATCCAGAAAGACATCCAGATTGGGAATACCTGTGGGGATCGTATAGCTGCCCTTACCCCACAGCCGATCAAACAGCGTTCGATGAGGGATTGTCGCCCCTTCCGCTCGCATGGATAAGAAACTATCGGCAATTGCAGGGATCTCGCTGGGCAATACGGCGGCATCGTGCAACAACGTAAGAAAGTCTGCGACCGGGAGTTCATACGCTGCCGGATACAACTCCGGTTTGCCGTTGACCAATGTACCAAATACGATTCCATTTAAAAGCAATTCCTTCATCTCGCTCATCGCAAATCCTCCCGGTATCCTGTTATTCGTGGGGGCATGGGCAAAGCGATGCCCCTGCCTCGCAACCCCTTAAGGCTTCTCCACCAAAGCCGTGATTGCCGCTATTGTCCGACCGACACTCTCGACCATTGCCTCGCCTACATCCTTTGAACCATTTAAAAAGGACTGCGGAAGATGTTTCGGAGCCTGATAGTCGTATCGGCTGGACGATACTCCACATTTTTGCAACTTTTCGGCCAGAAGCAACGAAGCCTCTTGGCCAGCCCGATCATTGTCCAGCAACAAAACGAGATGAAGACCCACCGGGAGACGCTGACGATACAAGACGTTCATCAACGGATTTGCCGCCGCCCCATTCAAGGCAATGGCAGGGAACCCGTACTGCTCCAACAAGATGGCATCGAGCGCCGATTCAACGACGACGACTACCCCTTTGGCCGATAGGCGACCTTCATTAAAGAGGGTAATTTGCTGACCCCGTTTGTTCAAAGAAGCCGGATGCGCCTCTGAACCGGAGATCAGCTTTTTGCGAACCGCATACTCGCCAGCGCAGGGAACGATGACATACTTCGATGTTGCTCCGTTGGCCTCCAAATCCCATGCCTTCAAGCCAAATCGCAACATACTATCTTCGTTCACCCCTCGCTCGTTCAGCGCGGCTACGACCGCCCGATCCGCCAGAACGGGGCGATACCCCTTGTACGGCTGGGCAGAAAGGGGCTTCCCTTCCTGTTCAACGAACAGACGCTCGACTTTATTTAACACGTGAGGGAACTTCGGCAAGTCGAAAAGTAACGTAACGATGTTGAAGATATCCCATGCTTTCCCGTTACCGCAGCTGTGGCAGTAAAAGTTCCCATACTCGTTGAAAACCATCGAAGGATTGTGATCATCATGGGCGAAACAATGCAGTTTTCTGGAATAGTCACAGCCGCATCGATTCAATACCTCTTTAATATGGCTGCGAAGCTTGTCTTTCCGCTCTTTGGAACTTAGCGGTTGATAATCTCCGCGAGGGATACGGGGAAACGCTTCTGCCCCGGCATCCTGGGACTCTAACAACAAAAGTAAGGTGTTGAACCATTCGGCCTTTTCGTTCAAACTCATTTCTTCTCACCTCCTTTCCCGAGACTTTTGGGATGTTTGCGCCAGAGCGTCACGACCGCATCCAGATGTTTGACCGATGGGCGCTCGGGCAGTTGAATGAGCAGGTCGGGATAGCGACGCGGCAATTCCGAGTGATCCCCGATGATTTCAGCTGCTGTCGTGATCGTCTCGCGCAGTTTGCGGTTACGGAAAGAGATAGTCTTCGACTCGTCGGCAAGCGCCGCGCCAAGCGCCGGAATACACTGCGTCAACGAACGGATGGAAATTTGACTTTTCATCTGCCCCGACGATTCCAGCAACCGCGCAAACTCTAACGAGACGAGCGCGGCGAGCTTGTTGCGGTGCAGGAGGACGGCTCGATGCATGGTGGTAACTCGATACCGCATCGGCTCTTCTACATCCTCTGGGCTACAAATGGACAGCAAAGCGTTCAAGGCGTGATGGAAATATTCGCTCGTCAAGCGCAAACGGTCGCCGGGAAGATGCTCGACCTTTAAGAGCGGGAATACCCCTCTGCCATAGACCCAGCCGACTACTGACTCGTACTTATTTAAAACCTCTTGAAGTCGATAGGCATTGCCGCCTTCCTTGCGACCTAAGAAATCCCATAATTCCTTCCAGCGGCAATCCATAAATGTTCGATTACGAATGTCGCCTCTATAATAGAAGAAAGAGAACATTCCGTAGACGAGGATGGCATCAGGAATCGAACCACCTTGCATCAATAACTCCCGTAGGGACTCGTCTTTGAGTGGAACCCCATCCCTATACAAACCGCCATCTCGACAGACGTACCCCTCGCCTAGAGGCGGCAGGAGGATGGCCTGACAACCTATCTCCGTCTTATCCATTCGCAACATATCCCTGAACTTGGGATAGGAAGGAATGAAGAGCGGCATGTAATTTTGGTGCTCGTTTCGAACATCCATGTACCTCAACTCCTCTGATTAATTTGGACTGCTGACTGAAGCCGTTTAACTATCCTTGTAACCACAGTCCGGTCATCATCTCGAGAAAGGAAACTGTTGTTGCGAATACCGTCAACACGTTCCAGCGCCCCCGGTGATGATTACAGCCCAACCTACCTCTCCTTTGCCCTACCATTCGCCAACTCGAAAACGTTGGTACATATTGCGAAAACTTTTTGTAAGTCGTTCAAAGCAAGGCTGAATGCACGTTACCGGCTAGGGAAACGGGGCAGCACCGCCGAGCGACTAAGCCAACCTAATATACAGTCGAGGTAGCGAGCGGCAGTTCGAGAACGAACCGATTTATTCGGCAAACCCTGTTCCAAACGGGGAAATGGCTGTCTAATGCGGAGCAAGGCCGTTCCATATGCAAAAAAGCCGCTTCTGTAGGGGCGGCGTTGTCCCAAACGATGGCGGCAATTCGGCAAATCATTTCAGGGAGTCCTCTTTTATGGGGCAAAGGCGCAGAAACGGTGGGCTGTTTTGTACAGACGGGCTCCACAAATACAATAAAAGGAAAAGTGGCTCCTATCGGAACTCAGGATGGGGATGGATCGGAGGTGAATTTGAGGTGGCTAGAATAGGTATGGAGGGTGGCTGAAATGGTAGTATATGGAACGAAACACTCGGAGTCATCGTTAGCCCTGATACTCCAAGGCCAGCCAAAACCGAGAGCGGTACCCCTTTGGAATCTGGATGACGGATACCGATGGAGCCTGGCTTTTCCCACAGAAATCGGCGTTTATCGGGGCGGCGGTATACGGAAAAAGGACTGTTAAGGAACGGGGACGAGGATACCCATTGCGGACGAACGGAAATAGTCGGGAAATTAGCGCTGCATCCGGGAAGCCCGAAGGCGCGCTCTACCCCTCTAGCCGCATAAAGAGCAAGGCGACCGTCAATCACCGACCGCGCCGCGCTACTCCGGCAAACGAAAAGGCGAAACGGCGGGGAAACCTCGCTTTCGGCAGTACCGCTTGGGGCAAGTCGGGAAAGGATCGCTCTGATAGCGCGGCGGGAACGACGATTCGCGGCGAACATACCGGAATCGGCGCGGAAAAGCGGCGGGGAGCAGAATTTCGGTGGTTTAGGTGTTATAAGGTATTCGGATATTGGTTGTTGTATTGATTGTTATTAAAGAATTTGATTTAAAGACTTGTAATCTTTAAAGCCTTTAAACCTTATAATTAAAAACCTTATTAAATGGGGATTTGTAATTGTTGTTTTATGGGTATTTAAAGGGGCTGCCGAAGGCAAGACCCTGCTTAAGCATTTATATTGAGGTTTATTGAGCCGCCCCGAAACTCCCGAAATCCCAGAAGTAGCAAGGGTTTGCGGCACTTTCAACGTGCAGGCTCCCGCTAACAATATGCACCTTCCCGCAACATTTACATTTCCTTCCTCTTTTGCCGACGAATTTGCCCGCCGTACACTAAAAACATACCGCCGACACACAAACCCCCGGCCACCCCCCGATGCAAGCTCCCACAGCCCCTTGTGGCGGCGAGAGTAGGCAACGCCGGGCAAGCCGCCTCCCCCGGAACGAACGCAACGAATATACGGAGTATTACGGAGCATCCACTTACCGGAAGTTGTCAGACGAAACTACCTTCCTTACATATAGACCCTGCCCCGAGACTAAACCCCCGGCTTACTCCAGATGCAGGCTCCCACAGCCCATTGTGGCCGCGAGAGAAGGCAGGACGAGGAAGGCGCAACCTCCACTAATAGATGCAAACACACTCCGCAAGCCACTTCTTATAGGCGGGGCGGCTTTGCATGATTTGGACGAATTGACGGATGTCGGTGACGAGGATTGCTCCTGCGGCAATGGCTCGTCTTCGGGCTGAAGCGGTGGTTAAGTCGTAGTGCGGGTGTTGCGGTGGGGAGTTGTCTTGGAACCATTCACGCTTGAAACCTAGCTTGTTGATGGCAAAGTCGTGTAGTTCTTCGATGTCTCCATCGTCCATTAGGTGAGTACCGTCGGTATAGATTGCCATTTGAGACTCCTTTCCGCTAACCCAAAGAGCTCTTGAATAGTGATGCCCCTAACAAACACAAGGCAAGAACTAAGCCTATAATAAGAGGGGTTGGGTTGAACTTGGAGTTGCTCTCCGAAGTCGGGGCGGGTGTCGGATCTTCGATGTCCGGCAGAGCTTGACCGCAGTGAGGGCAGAACAGGGCGTTTTCGTCTACTCGTTCGCAGGAACGGCAGGGGCTTGGGTTGGACATTCGGGTTTCTCCTCCCAGAGAGGTTACTTTCGTCTGACTGCAATATTTAACTTCACCGCTAGGAGACGATGTTTATAAACATTAGTGTCCCTGTGACGCACAAGGAAAGAAAAAGGAATGCCAAGGAAGCGATTCTTTTGGCTTTAGGCTTCTCGGTGACCCTGAACTTAGGTGAATGTTGATTTGACATGGAATTCATCTCCTTATTGAACTATTTGAAAGCAAATAATGTTGGTGGTACAAGAGTTTGGGTTTATCTTGTTGCGTCCTCCCTGCAAAGATAAGCATCAGTACGTGTTAGAAATTACTTCCCGCTTCTTATGGGGAAAGGAAAAGAACTCTTGCGTGGAGACACAAGAGTTCTTTCGGGGTGGTTAGATTAGTTTGGAGCTACGAGCCAGTAACCGCCTGTGACGGTTTTGAGATGGGATTGGGCGTCGGTTCCTACTGGCTTGCCGAGCTTCGTCCATTGACTGTCCATCTTTAGGATGGTGTAGGCGTGATCCTTGGCGGCTACGATTGCGGTGTTGAAGCCAGCTAGGTCGTACACCAATGATTCGGCTTGAGATAAGGAGTCGCAGTCGACTTTGCCGAGAACCATAGCATCGTAGGCGCTGTCGACACCTTTTGTGTCCTTCAAGCCGTCTGATCCAGTTTGGAAGAACTGTCCGAGGGCTTTCTTTGCCTTGTAATCCTTAACTATGGTTTCCTTGGAGATTCCGGCGTCGAGTAAAGGGGAAAGTTGCTTCTCATACCCCCGTAACTCTAGGTCGTAAGTGGTTTTTACAGTAGTGGCACGTTTCCCGTCGAAGAAGTCTTTCATAGCCTGCGGGATCTCTAAGTTCTCGGCTTTAGCGAGAGCTTCCTTGGCGAGTTTTACCACTTCGTTGTACTCCTTCTGGGACTTTACCCCGTAGAGACGACCCTCTGTTTGGGATGCGTCGATGCCGTTGACGATGTGGCTCGAGCCGCCTGTCGGTGGAGCCGTTGGGTTGGTCGGGTTGGTTGGGTTGGTTACCCCGGTTCCCGGATTGGTGACGCTGCCCTTGGCGCTTGTGATGATAGCGGTGTAGGTTGGGGCGTCCCATTCGACTTTCGACCCAAGAGCCTCGGCTACGAAGCGTAGTGGTACCATCGTCGAGCCGTTCAGGATTAAGGCTTCCTTGGCTAGGGCGACCTTTTGACCGTTGACGTGGGCGTATTTGTTGCCGATGGTAAGGACGATGGTGGTGCTGTCCTTGGTTGCGGTGACGGTGCGGGTGGCGTTGTCCCACTTGATCGTTGCGCCGAGGGCTTCGAATACCCCACGCATAGGAACCATCGTCGAACCGTCCATGACAACTGCGGATTGGTCGAAGTTCTGGAGTTTGCCGTCGATTATGACCTTTGCTTGGCGGTATTCGGATTGCTGAACAGTCGCTGCCGAAACACTTTCCGCCGCTAATACAGTTGCCCCAGTGAATGAACTCACTACTATTGCTAGGCTTAGTGCTGCGCTTACTGACCGCATATTCCTAATCATTTTACAACACCTCTTTGTTCGGTAGTTTTCGAGTATGTATAAAATATTTTTGTTCAATTACATACAAATATTCCCTATTTGTTGAATACTATATCTGTGCATAATGTTAGCTCCTTTCATACTGAATGTAAAGTATAAAAGGAGCTATTCGCATGCGTTCTGACTCTATTCTCAATCCCCAGCAACTGATCAAAAGCGCTATTGCTAAAACTGTTCAGGGGCTTCGCAATCAGAAAAAACTGACTCAAGAAGATTTAGCTGGCTTATGTAATGTTGATCGTTCTTATATTTCGATGATCGAAGTCGGCAGGAATGAACCCTCTGTTACAAAGATTTTCGAACTTTGTGAAGGCTTAGGAATCTCGGTTGCTTCTTTTTTTCAGATCGTTGAAAGAGAAGTCCGGAATTTGAAGAATGAATTACCCCCTGACAAATAGTATGGCTACTCTTGATTAGCAATACTTCCCCTGTAAACTTCCGATAGCTTCAGACCATCTCTAATGCCGATCCAATATAAGTACTGATGCTCCAGTGAAGTCCTTGCATTGATTGCCCCTTCATACTCCAGCAACAGCGGATACAATTCAGGCGGTATTGTTTCTTGCAACTTACCCTGTAGGCTGATCTGCTGGAGTCTAGCCACACTAACTTCCGACAATTGATTAATCGCTCGAATATGCTCATGAAATCGAGTTTCGAAGGATGGCTTAGCCCAATCTACTATGTGATATTTCTCTTCATTCCGATTCTTCATCTTGCCACCTGCAATTCTACCGCATGTCTTAGGTTGGCGATTATGGAGTCGCGCTCAGCTCGAATAGCTTCGATTTCCTTGCCAATTTCGGCGCGGCGCTCGGGAGAAGTCTGGCGGCGACCGTGTTGGACGGCCAGCTTCAAGTGACGCTGTGTGAGGGAGAGTAGGTGTTGCTCGGTGGCGGGGTCGATGTCGAGTTGATAAAAACGGATGGGTTTCATGGGGATGCCTCCTTGGAAGTTTGTTGTATGTTAGCTTCCTGTTGGCATTATTACAAGGTATTCTCATTGTTTTAGTTTTATTTATTTGTCACATAAAATAGCCAGGTCATCTGCAATACCCCGGATGGGGGGGGTACTCGGACGATCTGGCTTGAAAGGGTTTACTTGTTGAGCTAAAAATTAAGAAAGGGATTTATTTTACCAGTTGCTTTGTGAAAGGCATTAGTTCCTCGATCTTGGCTACGATTCGCTTTTGCTCTTCGAGTGGGGGGAGTGGGATCATCATAATCAGAATACTCTTTCTGTCTATGCCCGGTATGACACCTTGTCCCCATTGTTTAATTAAAGCATGGTTAGCTTCCACAAAATACTTTACGTACATCATATTCAAATATCTTGAATTCTTAATAGACATTATCTGTCTTGCAATATGTGCTTCATCAACATCACAGATTACAGTTTTTCCATATCCAGAACCTTTACAAACCAAAAGGACATCTCCTGCATTTGCAATACATCTAGGTTCTTCCGTCCACCTGCTTACTGTTACACCTGTATTTGATAGACTGCTTGCTCCAGTTATATATGGAATTCCGTTGTTGGAATCGTTATACTTCTCAGGAGGGAAGTCTTGACCCGACAATAAATCAATCACATCACCTAGCCTAACCCATTTCCAACTCTCGGGAATGTCAAAGGGAATCTCCTCTTCCGATATGACAGGCAGGGGCTTCTCTCGCTTAATCTTGCCTTCCTTAACCAGCTTTGCTTTTTCTGCTTGAATCTGCTGATACAGTTCCTCGGCAGTTCCTTCCTCCTTCCGCTGTTCAACGAGTTTGCCTTGGATGGCATATTGCAATAGCGATTTTTGCATATCCTCCGGGAATTTCTTGTTGAGTTCCTCCACCTTGGCATGGGCGTCATCGTATTGTTCCACGAATGGTAGAAGTTCCTCAATCTTGGCTACGATGCGCTTTTGTTCTTCGAGTGGGGGGAGGGGAACCAGCGTAATTCTTACTTTATCTGAGTTTAAGTTATTAACAACTGCACCCGCTACTCTGGATTGAAATTGATTAAATACCATTGTCGAACTTAGTAGATAATACAAATAGTCCCTGTTAAAAATCTCTACCATCTGGCTTAAAACCAGCCAACCGTCATGGATGCAACCATCAATATTCAATATATATGGTCTGCCAAAACTCATTGAATTGCTTAAGAGAAAATCCCCTTTTCTTACATATCTGCTTTTGTTCATTCCTTCTTTTATGATTTTTTCGTTAGTGCTGTTAATATATTTCCCGCCCTTATCCGTATCTCCAATCTTAATCCAATTGATACCGTCAGCGGAGTTAGTTATATATGCTTTAATTGGTCTTGGGGAACCCCCTCGTGCAATCTCGAGTACGTCCCCCAGCCTAGTCCATTCCCAACTTTCAGGAATGTCGAACGGCATCTCATCTTCTGATATCTCCGGCAAAGGCTTCTCTCGTTTAATCTTGCCTTCCTTCACAAACCGTTCCTTTTCTGCTCGAATTTGTTCCAAAAGTTCTTTTGCCGTTCCTTCTTCTTGCCGCTGTTCAACGAGCTTGCCTTGGATCGCAAGCTGTAGGATGCTGTTCTTCAAGTCTTGTCCGTTCATCTCATTTACCCCCAAGCATGGATGTGATTTGCTCGAGTACATGATCGATTTCTGCGTTCAGAGATGCCCGTTTCTCCTGGTATTCCTGAATCAGCGCCATAGGTTCAAGGATGACTTCTTCCTCATGAGGAAAGCCACAAAGGTCAATGTTGTAGCTTCGGTCTACGATCTCTTGGATGGTGTACCGTTTCGCTTTCGGATGACCATCGACTTCGATCTCTTCCCGGTTATCCCACCATGCTAGGGCATCGGCGAAATGCTCCAATTTCATCGGACGCGTCTTCGAGAAATTCTTTACCCCCTCGGGCATATCGAGTCGGTAAAACCAAGTATCCTCAGTCGGTTTCGTGTGATCAAAGAACAAGATGTTCGTTCGAATCGACGTATACGGGGCAAACACGCTATGCGGCATTCTGACCACTGTATGGACGTTAAACTCGCTGAACAATTTCTTCTTTATGTTGAACTTCGCATTGTCCGTCCCAAACAAAAAGCCATCGGGAATAATGACCGCTGCCCTACCGTCTCGCTTTAAGCGGTACATAATCACATTCATAAAAAGGTCGGCCGTTTCCGAACTACGAAGCTCTGTCGGGAAATTGGCTTTCACGCTTTCCTTCTCGCTTCCGCCATAAGGAGGATTCATCAAGATGACGTTGAAAGGTTCCAGCTTCCGCATCTCTTTGTAATCCATCTCCAGCGCATTGCCGTGGAGGATGTCGGGGTCATCCAGATCGTGAATGAGCATATTGGTGACGCACAGTAGATGGGGCAAGGATTTCTTCTCGATACCGTACACCGACTGGTTATACATTTCCCGATTTTCGAGCGAGTTGCCGACTTGTGGCTCCAGCGCATTCAATGCCGAGGTCAAGAAGCCCCCGGTACCGCAAGCAAAGTCACCAATTTTCTCACCGAGTACAGGCTTAATCACCTCTACCATAAAGTCGGTAACAGCTCGGGGCGTATAGAATTCTCCGGCGTTTCCAGCGCTTTGCAGATCCTTCAGGAAGGATTCGTAGATCGCTCCAAATTCGTGGCGCTCCTTATACTCGGTGAAGTCAATTTCGTCGATAATATTGATCACTTGCCGTAAGAGTACACCGTCCTTTTGATAGTTGTTCGCGTCTTCAAACGCAGATTTTACGATGAGTTGCCGCATCGGCGTATCCTCATCGATCTCAATATTTTTAAGTGCAGGAAATAACCTGTTGTTGACAAATTCCAATAGCGCGTCCCCGGTCAACGCTTGTCCGTCTTTATGATCTACTGCCCAATCTCGCCACTGCAGTCCTGCTGGTATGATCGATTTATAATCATCGACAACAAGCTCCCACGTTTCTTCCTTGGCATCGTAGATTTTTAAGAACAGCATCCAAACGATCTGCTCGATTCTTTGGGCATCGCCATTGACCCCTGAGTCATTCCTCATGACATCTTGAATTCGTTTCACAATATTTCGTATGGTCATCGTTCGTACCTGCCTTATCTTCGATGTGGTTTATGCATAGTAAATTTCGTTCTTCAATTCTTGAACGGCTTTCAGGTAAGCCTCTTTACCCCCAAACGCTTTGACGATTTTCATCGGGCTACCCATCTGGGCGAATTCCTTGAGCATGAGCACCTTGGTGTCCTCGATTTCTTTAATTCCGTCATTGGCGTACTTATTCAGGAGTCCTTCAATAACTTGCTGCGCGATATCGGAGTACTGGTACAGATAATGCCGCTTCTTCACTTGTTCGGCTCGCTCTTTCTTGGTGAGCGGCGGTTTGTCGTAGGCAAGGTGGCAAATGAGGTCGAAATCATCCAATTCGTTATCGCCAAGTTCTGCTCTGACCGCATCAAGCCATACGCCGCGCTCTTGAAGTTCGTCGATGATGGCTTGTTTTTTATCGGCTTGGCTCCATGAGCGCAGGAAGTCGTCCAGCCGCGCATAATGCTGCAAGATGTTCTTCTTCGTGTAGTCGATCAGGCTCTCCGTGATGAGCTTACCATCTTGCCCCACATATTGCACGCGCTCGGAAAGCACCGTTACCGCCACGTCTCCGATGTAATATTTGCGGGGCTTCTCTTGTTCGCCATCGTCAGTGCTATTCCCTGACCCGGAGCCATATCCCGGCGTGTTTTCCCGTGTGCCTTCATCTCCACCTTCTGGTTCGGGGTAGCCAGCTTCCGGATCATCAACCGGATCATCCTGATCCAGATCAATGACCACCTCCGGTCGACCGTCAAAGGCGGGATCGGCGAACAGGCGACTGGAGTTCCGGAAGTCCATGATGGTAAAGTACGTTTTGCCGTACTCTTCAAGGAGCCGGGTACCCCGACCGATGATCTGCTTAAACTCGGTCATGCTGTTAATGTTATTTTCCAGCACGATCAGCTTGCACATTTTCGCGTCTACCCCAGTAGTCATGAGCTTGCTCGTGACCGCGATGACAGGATAGGGGCTCTCCTCATCAATGAAGTTTTCAAGCTGCGCTTTGCCTTCATCGTTGTCACCCGTAATTCGCATAATGTACCGATGATTCTGGGCATACAAGTCTTGATTCGCTTGGATCAGCGCTTGTCTCATCCGCTCCGCATGCTCAATGTCGATACAGAACACAATCGTCTTACTCATGCGATCCGTCTTCTGCAAAAACTCGGTGATTTTGGCTACGACGACCCTGGTGCGATCATCGATGACCAAGGTGCGGTCAAAGTCCTTCACATTGTACTCGCGATCCTCAATTTCATTGCCATATGTATCGATTTTCCCGGCTTCGGGTCGATAGCCTTCCAAGTCTTTATCCAATCCGATACGAATTACTTTATAAGGAGCGAGGAAGCCATCGTCAATGCCTTGCTTGAGCGAGTATTCATAGATCGGCTCGCCAAAGTATGAGAAGCTTGACGCATCCTGCGTCTCGATAGGCGTGGCGGTACAACCGATATGGGTAGCGGATGAAAAGTAGTCGAGAATCTTTCGCCATGCAGACTCTTCCTTGGCGCTACCCCGATGACACTCATCAATGACGATGAGATCGAAAAAGCTCGGCTGGAACTGTCGGAACGTTTCCTCGCCATCTTCGCCAGTCAATTGCTGGTACAGCGCGAGGTAAATCTCGTAGGAACTATCCAGATTCTTATTCTGCACCTTGGTCATCTTGCCGCCAAAAGGCTTAAAGTCCCCAGACATGGTCTGGTCTACCAATACATTGCGGTCGGCAAGAAATAGGATCTTCTTCTTTAACCCCGATTTCCAGAGCCGATAAATCATTTGAAACGTCATGTACGTCTTACCCGTTCCGGTGGCGCTCACGAGTAAGATGCGCTGTTGACCCCGTGCCACTGCATCGACCGTCCGATTGATCGCAATGCGCTGGTAGTACCTTGGCGTTTTATATTGCGGTACATAGTAATACGGCTCCAGCATCACTTGCTCTTCCGCCGCACTAATGTTCTTATCGCGTAAATAACGGCTATACAACTCATCCGGGGAGGGGAAGGCATGGAGGGGCAATTCGCGCACTTCACCTGTAATGAGATTCTGCTCGACGAAAGCATCGCCATTGGATGCGTAGACATAACTGATGTCCAGTGCCTTGGCATACTCAATGGCTTGCTGCAAGCCTGCACCTACCGGTTGTCGGTTGTCCTTGGCTTCAATGATAGCAAGCGGAAAGTTCGTTTTATAAAAGAGCACGTAATCGGCACGCTTCTTCCGACCGCGAGCCGTCATGCTGCCACGCAGTATGATCCTACCCGCCGTAAATGCATATTCCATCCGAACTTGTCGTTTCAGATCCCAGCCCGCATCCGTAATCGCTGGCGTAATATACTGGGCTTTAATATCTTCCTCCGATAACGATCCCTTTCCCATACGCCCATTCCTCCCCTCGTCGTGGGTAAGCCTGTTTACTCAAATTCAAATTCGACAATGTCGCCGATATTACAATTGAGACACTTGCAGATTTTATAGAGACTCTCCAAATTGACAGGCTGTCGCTTCCCAAGTCGAGCCAAGATGTTGAAGGTAAGCCCTGCCTGATCTTTCAGATCGGTCTTATTCATCTTCTTATCGATCAACAGTTTCCACAACTTATCGTAGCTGATCACCATATGAAGTCCTCCTATTGACAGTGGCGGACAAAACTACTCTTTCCATTATATCACATTAGTACACAGGGAAGTGAGGTAATCTTACGATAATGCAAGATTGAGAGTGGGGATGAGAAAAAGTGAAAGTCGTTGACTATCAACTGGCTTGGGTGTGGATATGAGAAATGGTTCCCCAAACAGCACCGGATGCACGATGCCTAAGCCTACCAGAGCACAAGATTGCCCCAAGGTTAGAAGCCACCAACTAGTACCACCTTCATACCGATCTCAGCGCGGCGGCTGACATCAGTTTGACAGTTGCCATATTCGAGGTTCAATTTGAGATGCCGCTGCATGAGGGAGAGCAGATGCCGCTCGGTCGCAGGGTCGATTTTCGAGTTGATATACATGGATAGGTTTGTTCATGAAAAACGCTTCCTTGGAAGTTTGTGTGTAGTAGATTTCTTGGGGCGTTGTTTCAAGATATTCTCATCGTTTTGGTTGAATTTGCTGGAATGAAATAAGCAACTGGAATGAGGGACTGGAGGTAGGATACATCTACGGAAACATGATACAATAGTTTTAATATTCAAGTTATTTAGAGGAAGTAGAGACATGGCTAGATGTACAGCCCCAGTAGAAGGACATCGTTCGGCGAGTGCCGCAGCCAACTGCCCAGCATGCAGAGGGAGTTATCGCCGCTATAGTAGTGGTGGCGGCTACAGCTCATACTCGCCCTCGCCTTACTCCACTTCCCTGACAAGTGGGGGCGGCAGAAGCAGCGGCGGCGGTTCCGTCCGCAGTTCAAAGCCGCGCTGGTCAGGAGCAGGTTCGGCTCTATTGTACACGTCCGAAGAAATTCGGTCATTAACACCAATCCGCAACAGCGTCGAAACCCTAGCAAAACAACCTGACCTTCGTGACGTCTTCCTTTGCCATGCGTGGGACAACAGGAAGGGAGCCGCCAAGGAGTTGCACGATCTGCTAGAGTCACACGGTGTCTCCGTCTGGTTTAGCGAGAAAGACATTGGCCTTGGTGTGCCGCTGCTTCGCGCTATTGACAAAGGCTTGGCCAACTCGCGAGTTGGAATTGTGCTTGTGACTCCTGCATTGCTACGCCGCCTCCCAACAGAGGGCATCGCCGACAAAGAACTTTCGGCACTCCTTGCAGGTGATCGGCTCGTTCCGATTGTGCATGATACAACATATGAAGCTCTCCGCGAAGTCAGTCCCTTGCTCGGATCACGAAGCGGATTGAACACTGCAGAAGAGCCCATGGCAGACGTCGCGGCCAAGCTCGCAGAGTTAGTCGCCCTTTAAGCTCTATTAATCTACCAAAGTTTGCTGTTCAGTTGGGACTGTTAGGATGCTTTGTTGTTTCACGCTTACTTGGCAGACGTCGTTGTACAAGGGTTAGAAAAGGAGACCTCGCTATATGCAAGGTCTCCTTTACTTTAGATTTGAGCAGTACTGTCATATCTCATTTCGTACCATCAATATTAGGCACTCCACATGATTGGATTGCTTTGATTTAGCATTTAAAACCAGCACGATGACTCCAATTAGAAGCCACAGGGTCAACGAATAGTTGCAGAAACACTACTGGCGCTGGAGACATACACTCTCTGCCATCCAACAACTAATTCTAGATACAAAAAAACGGCATCTCTGCCGTTTCGTCGTAGTTGTTTGGTGGACCTTAGCGGGATCGAACCGCTGACCTCTTGCATGCCATGCAAGCGCTCTCCCAGCTGAGCTAAAGGCCCATATAATTCCTTTCAAGGAAACGAATTACATGAAACGCTGGTATTCGATTTACAATCATTCTTGGGGCAATGTTTCCGACAACGACGTACTCCCAGCTGAGCTAAGGCCCCGTAAGCGACTTCTATATCATATAAAAAATCAGCAGGCATGTCAACACTTTTTCAGAACTTTTTTGATAATGCGCAGTGCCTTTTTTCCTTCTCTATATAATGTCACTTATCGATGTTGAGAATTTGGCGCCATGAGAGCGCCGGAAGAGCACCAGGGTCGTTTAAGAACCGTGGCGCTCTTACAGCTCCTGCACGTCCGTATCCTTGGACAGCAGACTTTTCAGTTCCTTCATGAACATATTGATATCCTTGAACTGCCGGTATACGGACGCAAACCGAACGTAAGCCACCTCGTCGACCGGATATAACCGTTCCATCAGAAGCTCCCCGATCTGGCGGCTCTCCACTTCCGCCGCCGCGGTATTGCGCAGCGCCTTCTCGACATCCGATACGATCATATCCAGCTGGTCCACGGATACCGGACGCTTCTCGCATGCCCTTATCAAACCGCGGAGCACCTTCTCCCGGCTGAACTCTTCGCGGCTTCCGTCCTTTTTCACGACGATCAGCGGCGTTTCCTCCACCATTTCAAAGGTTGTGAATCTCTTGCTGCACTGCTCGCATTCCCTGCGGCGGCGGATGGATTTATTCTCGTTGGCAGGCCTGGAATCCAGCACTTTCGTTCCGGCATAACTGCAATATGGACACTTCATAAGTTGTCTTCACTTCCTTTGTATTCAGCGTGATTCGCCCTTAATGGGCGTCAGAAAAATTTACCAGCAAAACTTTTGTCTTTTATGTTATGAAAATGCGAGACCCGAGACATAATACTTTTACCAACCCAAGGAGGTGAACTTAACATGGCACAAAGCAACAACAACTCCAACAACTCCAACAACTCCAACAACCTGGTTGTTCCTCGCGCAAACGCTGCTCTTGAGCAACTGAAGTACGAGGTAGCTCAAGAACTTGGTATCTCCATTCCACAAGACGGATACCAAGGTAACATGACTTCCTATGAGAACGGTTCGATCGGGGGATACATCACAAAGCGTCTTGTAACCCTGGCCGAGCAACAATTGGCTGGTCAATTCTCCGGTCAATAATTGATTCTTCCTTAAAAAAAGGAGTGTTGGCGGCTCGATGTAAGAGCCTGTCCAGCGCTCTTTTTTTCTTTAGAAGCCGCCCTTATACACATCCGTATATTGATTATAATAATAAATCACGCGCTGTACATAATGCCGGGTTTCCCCGATGGGTATACTCTTCACGTTCTCATAGGTTCCGTCCCACATGCCCTTGTTGATCCAATTCTTGACGTTCCCCGGGCCCGCGTTATAAGCGGCGATGGCGGCAATCGGATTGCCGTCCATTTCCTTGTGCAGATTCTGAATGTACCAGGTGCCCAGCTGGATGTTCGCATCCACTTCATTCTTTACGCTCAGCAGGTTCACCGACGGGAGCTTGGCCATTTCCATCGCCCAGTTCGCCGTATCCGGCATCAGCTGCATAATGCCCAGCGCCCCCTTCTTGGATTCCTTGCCCGGCTTGAAATTCGTTTCCACCCGGATGATCGAGGCCACCAGAAACGGATCGACCTCATAATAAGCGGCATGTTTGCGGATCTCATCCTTATAATGGATCGGATACAGCAGGGTCATCCAATTGGAACTTAGGAACAGCAGCGCTACAAAAGAAACGAACAGCAGGAGCAGCACCCTTTTTTTACGAAGCCACTTCATAACTGAACCAACCTGTTCCACAGGTTGTCCACCTGCTGCTGCGTTTCGGCCAACGTGCCGCTGTTATCGATCAGGATATCCGCTCGGAGCTTCTTCTCCTCAATGTCCATCTGGCTGCTAAGACGCGCCTCTGCCGCTTCCCGGGTAAGAGCGTCCCGCTCCATCAAACGCGCAAGCTGCAGCTCGCGCGGGACATAGACAACAGCGATCTGCTTCAGATAAGGATAGTCTTCCCTTGCCTCCAGAAGCAATGGAATATCCGCTACCACGAGCCGGTCGGGATGCTGCCGTTCATACGCCTCCGTCCGTTCCCGTATTTCCTGCCGGATTGCCGGATGTGTAATCTCATTCAATGCCGCTCTCTGCTCCGGATGATGGAAAATCATCTCCCCGAGCTTCTTTCGATTCAACGTACCGTCTTCAAACAGGATCGCTTGTCCAAAATGTTCGGTCACTTTACCCAGCACCGGATGACCCGGGAGCATCACTTCCCGGGCGATGATATCCGCATCGACGAGAAGCGCTCCCTTCATGGCCAACATGGAGGACACGGTGCTTTTGCCTGTTGCAATTCCTCCGGTTAAACCGATATTCATGACTTCACCTCATAACAGCTTCATTATACCCATGACAACTAATAAAAAAGCAGGCAAATACGAGATAAAACGCATGCCTCCCTTGGCCGCAAAACGGAGGCCGACCCGCATGCCCAGCACCAGAAATATCCCGCTGAACAAGGAAACCACGGCTGCGGTGCCTAGCGGCGAGAAACCCAGCATCGCTGCGCCGAGCCCGGCTCCGAACGCATCGAGCGATAGCGCGATCCCCAGCCACATCGCCTCCCATGGTGAGATGCTGCCGGAGTCGTCCAGATCCGCTTTCGTCGGGCTGCGGAGAATTTGAATGACGACGCCGATCTTCGGTATTTCAAGGGAGAATACCGCTCGCTGAAGCTGCTCTTGGCCTGCCGTGGTAACTTCACGTTGCGGTGTCCCTTGATGAATGGCTCCCGGCGTTTCCGTAAGCGATGCGGAAGAATCCACCCCGGATGCCGGCTGCACTTCAGGCTCGCTGCTTCTCCGAACCTGCTGATATAAAGACCATAGGCCCAGCAGTATCAAAATGGCAGCTCCGATCACGGATGCCGCAGACGGGGATAAGAACCGCTGCAGCAGCGCGCCTGCCTGCATGGAGACGCCAAGCACCAAACCGGAACACAGCGAGATGATCAATACAGACAGCAGCGGTATCCTTGTTTTGCGCAGACCGTATGTAACCCCTGCCCCAAATCCGTCCAGACTTAACGCCATGGCCAGCAGGGCAGACGAGAAAATATGACTGAGCACCCTTTTCCCTCCTCCAAAGCTCCACATCAAGCTGCTCATTCATGAAGAAGAGCTGCCGATGCGCTCCACATATGTTCCACATTATATGTGGGGGAGCAGGAATGGGTGCACGCCTATTCAATTACTTCTTGACCGGCTGACACTTCGGGCAGTAATGGGTCCCCCGTCCGCCGACCACGATCTTATGAATCGGGCCGCCGCACGCATGGCATGGCTTGTCCTTCCGACCGTAAATCTGATGGCTGTTCTGGAACATCCCCATCTCGCCCTGCCCGTTGACATAGGACTTGATGGAAGATCCGCCCGCGTCGACGGCTTCGGACAACGTATCCACGATCGCATGATACAATCGCTTAAGTTCGGCATCCTTCAGGCTGTTCGCGTTCCGCTCCGGATGAATCTTGGCCCGGAACAAGGCCTCATCAACATATATATTGCCGATGCCGACCACATATGCCTGATTCAGCAGCACCGCCTTGATCTTCGTTTTCTTGGTGCCGATGACTGTCTTGAAGGTTCCGAACGTAAACGTGTCATCCAGCGGCTCATAACCAAGCTTGGCAAGGGGAGCATGCTGGAACTCTTCCCCAGGCGCAAATAGATGCATCGTTCCGAATTGGCGCACGTCCTTGTACCGCAGCTCCGTCCCGTCCGAGAAATGGAAGATGACATGGGTATGCTTCTCCACCGGCTCCTCGGCTCGGTACACCCCGTAACGCCCCTCCATCCGAAGATGCGAAACGAGCACCAGCCCGTCCAGCAAGATCCGCAAAAACTTCCCGCGTCGCTCCACACCTTCCACGGTATGGCCCTTTAACATAAAAGCAAATGCCTCGATATCGTCAGGACGCTGGATAATCCGCGGCAGGTTCACGGATACATGATCTATATGCTTACCTTTAATCAATTGGTTCAGTGTTCGTTTCACGGTTTCTACTTCCGGCAATTCCGGCATAATGACTTCACCTCATCCCCCATTATACCGGAAGTTGGGACATAGCGGGACCATGGTTTTGTGGAAAGGTATGGTGCATAACCGCCTCCCTCTTCACCCCATGATCCCCCTTAATGAACCCTATCCGCCAGCACGCCGTGCAGCTTTTACTTTGCCTCGTACCAGTTCTCCCCATAGCTGACTTCCGATTTCAGCGGCACGGACAGCTTCAGCGCCTGACTCATCACGTCCGGCACCAATTCCTTCATGACCTCCAGCTCATCCTCCGGTACCTCGAACACCAATTCATCGTGCACCTGGAGCAGCATGCGGCTCTTCAATTGGCGCTCATGGAGCGCCTTGTCCATATGGACCATGGCCAGCTTGATGATGTCCGCGGCCGTTCCCTGAATCGGCGTATTCATCGCCGTCCGCTCCGCAAAAGAGCGCAGGTTGAAGTTGCTGGCGTTAATCTCCGGCAGATACCGTCTGCGTTCGAGCAAGGTCTTCACATACCCGTCTTGCTTCGCCTGCTTGACGATCACGTCCATATAGCGCCGCACGCCCTGGAACACCTCGAAATACTGGTCGATAAACGCTGCCGCTTCCTTCCGCGTAATGTTCAGGTTCTGGGACAGGCCATAGTCGCTGATCCCATACACGATGCCGAAGTTAACCGCCTTGGCGGACCGGCGCATATTGGAGTCCACCTCATCCATGCCGACTCCAAACACGTCCATCGCCGTCTTGGTGTGGATGTCCATGTCGTGGACGAAGGCTTCCTTCAGCCGTTCGTCGTCCGAGATATGCGCAAGCACGCGAAGCTCGATTTGGGAGTAGTCCGCTGCCAGAATGCTCCAGCCCGGTTCCGACGGAACGAAAACCTTGCGCAGCTTGCGCCCTTCCTCCAGACGGATCGGAATGTTCTGCAAATTCGGGTATTGGCTGCTCAGACGGCCGGTAGCGGCAATGGTCTGACGATAGTAGGTATGCACTTTGCCGGTTACGGATGAAATCTCCTTCAGCAGTCCTTCCACGTAAGTGGATTGCAGCTTGGCCAATGTACGGTACTGCAAAATCAAGCGGACGATATCGTGATAAGGCGCCAGCTTTTCGAGCACCTCGGCATCGGTGGAATAACCGGTTTTGGTCTTCTTGATGACCGGCAGCTCCAGCTTCACAAACAGAATTTCGCCGAGCTGTTTAGGCGAATTGAGATTGAATTCCGTTCCGGCGATCTCGTAAATCTCCTGAACGAGCTTCGCGATCTGCCCTTCGAACTCGCGTCCCAGCTCCTTCAAATCCTCCGCATTCACGGCGATTCCCTGCTTCTCCATATCGGCCAGAATGCGGGAAAGAGGCATCTCCAGATCATGGAACAGCGGGAGCATTTCATTCGCAGCCAGCTCCTTCTCCTGAATGGGAACCAGTTCGGATACGGCCAGGCATTTTCTGGCCATGTGCTCGCTGAGCTTCTCCACATCGGGAACCTTGTACTTGGCCCCTTTACCGAACACGTCCTCATCGGCTTGAAGATAGGCCAGACCGTACTTGGAGGCCAGACCGCTAAGAGTTTGATTCGATTCCGTAGGATCCAGCAGGTAAGCTGCCAGGTGAACGTCGAATGCCGCGCCGGCAAAAGCGATGCCCTGCCAATGCAGCGCCAGGTCAATACGGTGCAGGTCATACCCGCGTTTTTGGATCTCGCTATCGGCAAGCCAAGCACGGACAGGCTCCGCCTCTTCCGACTTCAGCACGTCAAACGGAATGAAGTACTGCCGCTCCTCCGTCGCGAGTGCCAGCCCGATCACGTCCGCATGATGGGGGTTGTCCCCATGCGTTTCCACATGGAGCACGGTCACTTGTGCCAGATGATCCGCAACCTCGGCAATGCCCTTCTCGTCCACAAGGGTCACGTCAATCTTCGCTTCAGGCTTCGACTCCGCCGCATCACCAGCGGCACCGCTTGTACTCAGGTTCAACCGTTCGATAAGCGATTTAAACTCGAGCTTTGCCAGTGCGGGACCAGCCGTCTCTTCATTCAGGCCCGTAAATGCCATTTCATCCAGCGACTGTTCCAGCGGCACTTCGCGGAAGATCGTAGCCAGCTTCTTGCTGAGTATGGCGGAATCCGCATGCTCCTCGATCTTCTCTTTCATCTTGCCCTTCAGCTCATCGGTCCGGGACACCACCGCTTCAACGGATCCGAATTCATGAAGCAGCTTCAGCGCGGTCTTCTCCCCTACTCCCGGAACGCCGGGAATGTTATCGGAAGCATCGCCCATCAATCCCTTAAGGTCGATAATCTGATCAGGCGTCAGGTTATACCGCTCCTTAATCTGTTCCGGTCCGTAATACTCGATTTCGGTGACGCCTTTGCGGACCATCGCGATCGTGGTATGCTCCGAAGCCAGCTGCAGCATGTCCTTGTCCCCGGAGACGACCATCACCTTGCGGCCGGCTTCGTCAGCCTGGCGGGTAATCGTACCGATAATGTCGTCGGCCTCATAACCGCCGATTTCGAATTGGGAGACGCCCAGGCCTTTCAGCAGCTCCTTCAGCAGCGGGAATTGTCCTGAGAGCTCCGGCGGGGTCTTTTGTCGGCCGCCCTTGTACTCCTGAAAATCCGCATGGCGGAACGTTTCCTTGCCGGCATCGAATGCCACCATCATATGCGTCGGTTTATGCTCCTCGATCAAGCGAAGCAGCATCGTCGTAAAGCCGTAAACCGCATTCGTCTGTTGTCCGCTGGCATTGGTCAGCGGCGGCATCGCAAAGAATGCCCGGTAAATGATATTATTTCCATCAATCAGAATCAGCTTGTCCATAGAACACCTCGCACCAATATTACTTCCTTTCCACATGATAACATAGGTTAACGCCAAATCCGAACAATCCGTTCGATTAACGGTGAATTCCTGTTTTCCCGCAAAATAGCCCCACAAAGTGGAGCCTGTGCTTCGATGCTTATTCCAAATACTTTGCGGGGGCCCCAAAACATATAAATGCGATGAAAGAATGGCCTCGCTTCGCTGGAGTTTTCTAAATGCTCGCAAAAAAAAACGCCGGCTTTCGCCAGCGTTTGACTAACATTTTGCTATTGATTGAGGTCGGGACGATGACCCGTTACGAGGTACACCGTGCTCTCGCCGATGTTGGTTGCATGGTCGGCGATCCGTTCGATGTAGCGTCCCACCATGATCAGCAGCATCGCTTGATTGGCCGAATCCGGATCGGATGTCAGATGCGAATACAGGTCCTGCAGAATGACGCTGTACAAGTGATCGACCTGATCATCATCCTGTGCCATTTTATAAGCCAGATCCGTATTTTCCGTCAGATAGGATTCGATGGATTCCGAAACCATCGCACGCACCATATCCGACATCCGCGGAAGATCCACCAAAGGCTTGATCAGTTTCTGGCCTTGCAGACGGATCGTAACTTTAGCGACATCCCGCGCCAAGTCTCCCATACGCTCCAAATCGCTTGCAATCCGGAAAGCAACCAATATTCGGCGCAAATCCTTTGCCACAGGCTGCTGGGTCACGATCAGGCGGGAGCCGATGTCCATGATTTGCTCTTCCATGTTGTTTAACTGCACATCGTTCTTGATAACCGCCTGCGCTTTCTCCGCATCCAAGGTCTGGAGGGACTCCACGCTGTTTGCCAGCGCCTCCTCCATATGCTTGCCCATATCCTGCAGCAAACTTCTCAGCTCATCAAGCTGCTGATCAAACTCAATTCTCCGGATCATGTATGATGCTCCTCCTATCTACTTTTAAGAAAGATCATTGTCGTAATAACGGCCTTAACCGAAACGGCCTGAGATATAATCCTCGGTACGTGCATCCGACGGCGTCGAGAACAGCGTATCCGTGTTTGCGGATTCAACCACTTCGCCATTCAGGAAAAATACCGTCTGCCCGGATACGCGTGCAGCCTGATGCATGTTGTGCGTAACCATGACGATGGTGTATTTGCTCTTCAGCTCCTGCACCAGCTCTTCGATCTTCAGCGTCGAGATCGGGTCCAGCGCGGACGTGGCTTCATCCATGAGCAGGATATCCGGCTGTACGGCAAGGGCCCGGGCAATGCACAGGCGCTGCTGCTGACCGCCGGACAGGCTCAGCGCAGAACGCTTAAGATAATCTTTGACTTCGTCCCACAGCACAGCCTGCTTCAAGCTTTGCTCCACGATTTGGTCAAGCTCCGCTTTATTGCGGATGCCGTGCAGGCGCGGCCCGTAAGCGATGTTGTCATAGATCGATTTAGGGAACGGATTCGGCTGCTGGAACACCATCCCTACCTGCTTGCGCAAGGCCTCGACGTGGACCTCCTCGCTGTAGATTTCCGTCCCGCCGATTTGCACGCTGCCTTCGATTCGGGTGGAAGGGATCATGTCGTTCATCCGATTCAGCGTACGCAGCAGCGTTGACTTACCGCAGCCCGACGGTCCGATGAATGCCGTCACCGTTTTCTCCGGAATGTCCAGATCGACGTTTTTAAGCGCATGGTACGTATCGTAGTATAAATTCAATTTTTTTATCTGTATGATGGATTCCATATCTTATTCATGTCTCCTTTTTCACGATTAGATCTGCTATGCGTCTCTTAGATGTTCTTCGAATACTTGTTCCGAATCCACACGGCTGCGATGTTCATGATGAACAGCATGATGAGCAGCAGGATGATACCCGAAGCTGCCAGTTCGTGGAATGCCTCACTTGGTCTGGATACCCAGTTAAAGATCTGGATCGGCATGACAGTAAACGAATCGAGCAGATTTTCCGGCAAGAAGGCCACGTACGTTAAAGCACCAATCATGATAAGCGGTGCGGTTTCGCCGATCGCACGAGACAAGGCCAGGATAACCCCGGTCATAATTCCAGGAATCGCTGACGGCAGCACGGCGCTGGATACCGTTTGCCACTTCGTTGCGCCCAGCGCGTATGAAGCGTCACGCCGGTTCTTAGGCACGGCGCGAAGCGCCTCCTGCGCCGCAACGATGATAATCGGCAGCACGAGCAGCGTCATCGTTAATACCCCGGACAACAGGCTGCGGCCAAGATTCATTCCGCGCACGAAAATCGCCAGCCCCAGGATACCGTATATAATAGAAGGAACCCCTGCAAGCGTACTGATATTCAGCTGAATGAGCCGAACCCAGCGGCTGCGGCCCGCATACTCTTCGAGAAAGATGGCCGCGCCCACGCCCAGTACGAAGGACAGTGGAGCCATGAGCAAAAGCAAATAAATCGTGCCGACAATCGGCGATTTCAGTCCTGCTTTATCCGCGATGCGCGACGGAAAGTTGGTGAACAGATCAGGCGAGAGCCGATGAACGCCATCCATCACGATCGTCACGATCAAAGCCATCAAAACAAGAATACCGATGCTGGTACAAGCCAGGAAAATCATATGCAGCGTCTGGTCACTACGGCGTCTCCGGTTGATTCCTTTGCTGTCCCCCAGATTCAATTGTTCCATCTAGTATTCCTCCCTGAAGCGGCGAGCGACCCACTGCGCCAATATATTAAGCAAGAAGGTGATGACAAACAAGGTCAAACCTACTGCAAAAATCGTGCCGTATTCAATCGTTCCTCGCGGAACGTCTCCCATGCTTACCTGAACGATATACGAAGTCATCGTCTGAATGCTTTCCAGCGGATTCAGCGTCAGCTGCGGCGTGGCGCCTGCAGCCACCGTCACGATCATCGTTTCGCCGATCGCGCGCGAGAATGCCAATACGAATGAGGACACGACCCCGGACAGAGCGGCTGGAAGCACGATCTTCAGCGCAACCTCGAATCGGGTAGCACCCAGCGCGTATGCCCCATGACGAAGACTCTTGGGAACAGCACGCATCGCGTCTTCGCTTAAAGACGAAATCATCGGCAGGACCATGATGCCGACCACGAGCCCCGCGCTAAGCGCATTGAATATCCCCATATCGGGAAAAATCTTTTGAAGGAATGGCGTTACGGTTTCAAGCGCAAAATATCCGTAAACAATCGTTGGTACACCAGCCAACACTTCAAGCACTGGCTTTACAACCCCCCGAACCCGGGCAGGAGCGTATTCATTGAGATAAATAGCGCATGCCAAGCCGATAGGCACTGCGAAAATGATCGCAATGCCTGTAATCAGCAATGTGCCGCCCAGCAGGGGCAGCACGCCGAATTCTTTTGGAGGGAGAATCGGACTCCATGTCGTTCCGGTCAAGAAGGACCATACCGGCACTTCCTTGAAGAAGATCACGGATTCCTGTAGAAGCGTATATACAATACCGATGGTGGTAAACACCGAAAGCATGGCACACAAGCCGAGCAGGATTGGAATGATTTTGTCTGAGATGCGCGTTTTGCTTCGACGGAATGTCATGCTTTTAGTGTTTGCCGCCACGGGTGAAGTTTTGTTCATTCTCCTCTTCCCTTTCTATGGGTTGCCCGAAGGATTCCCTTCGGGCATGAAATCTTTATTATTTTGCCAACTTGTCTTTTTCTTCTTGATACTGTTCGTCTTGAAGCGGTACGAAACCGACTTCGCCAGCAAGACTAGCGGCATTATCAAGGTAGAAGGTCATGAATGCACTCACTTCCGGGCGCTCAAGCTCTTTATCGTTTACGTAGAGCAGCAGCGGACGGGACAATGGAGCATAACTGTTATCCTTGATCGTTTCCATGCTTGGAGCTACGGTAGCTGTACCGTTATCGATCGGAACCAGCTTCAACTTGTCTTGGTTCTCTTCATAGAAGGAGAATCCGAAGTATCCGATGGAGTTTTTGTCGCCAGCAACTCCTTGTACGACTGCGTTGGTATCGGCACTGAACGTGATTTGGCTGTCGTTTCTGCTTGCTTGTGCTTCACCGTTAATCGCTTCTGTGAAGTAGTCGAATGTACCGTGGTCTGTACCAGGAGAGTAAATTTTGATTTCCTCAGCCGGCCATCCTTCGCGAACGTCAGCCCATGTTTTTACGGTGCTGTTCGGCTCGTAAATTTTCTTCAGCTCATCTACTGTCAATTTATCTACGAATTCATTGCTCGGGTTAACAACAACGGATAGTCCGTCATAAGCTACCAGAACCTCATGATAGGAAATGCCCTTGGATTTTGCTTCTTCAGCTTCACTGTCTTTAATTGGACGGGATGCATTGGAGATTGGAATCTCTCCATTGTTAAAGCGTTTGAAACCGCCACCTGTTCCGCCTGTTCCGATCGGAATGCGGACATCCGGGTTAGCTGCGCCGAACTCTTCGGCAATGGCTTCGGTCAATGGATGCAATGTACTGGAACCGTCAATTTCAATCGTTCCCGACAAAGCTGTTGTTGTACTTCCTTCATTTTGCTGTGCTGAACCGTTGTCTGTATTTTCTCCGGAAGCACCGCCGGAAGTTGTTCCTCCGCCGCATGCCGCCAAAAGCGTGCTCAGCATCAATACCAGTACGAGAATACCTGCTGGTTTACGACCCCTTCTTTTAAACAAACGAATCCACTCCTTCAAAATGGTTGTTGTCTCTAACTTCCTACTTACAATATTGATAATAATCCCGTAATGTAATAACAGTTTCTGAGAAATGTAAACGCAGTGTAAAATATTTTGATAAAACTAGATTCATAGGCTCGGCTTTTCTTCTAACGATCCGTTTAATCCTGCGAGCTCATCCTTCACCCGCTCCACGCGCCTAACGGTTTCCTCCGCCAGTTGATAAACCTGATTCCCCGACTTCTGAACCTTCTCGACGGCGGTCTCCATTTCGTTAAACATATCGGCGCCTTCCGTTACATACCCCTCACAGGACTGGATTTCCTTCAGCGAAGATACGGCGCCAACGGCTGTATCTCCCGCCAGCCGCTGGATGTGCTCCAGCAGCTGGGCGATATCCCCTGACAGCTTACGCGTTTGTTTGGCCAGCGACTGCACCTCTGCCGCGACCACTTGAAATCCCCGCCCATGCTCTCCGGCATGCGCAGCTTCAATCGAAGCATTCATTGCCAGCAAACTGCTTTGATTGGCCAGCTCGGTAATCATGCCGGTTATCGAGGAAATGCGGCTGGCATCCGCAGCGAGCTCGGCGGCCTGCCCTTCACGCTTCGTCATATCCTCCACAAGGCCAAGATAAGAGGTTCGGACATGGTCAAGCTTCTTCTTACCCGTCTGGGACCATTCCCTCATCCGTATACATTCCGCATTCGTTCTGGCTGCCGCCGCTCGAACCTCGGTCAACGAGGATTGGATGTTCCCGGTATGCCGGAAGCTTTCCTGAAGAATCAGCTCCCGCTTCTCTTCCGCTTCCGTTTGGAGACCGCTTGACAGACTCATTAAATCCCGTACGGTAAGCACGCCCAGCAGGCGGTCAGCCTCCGTCATCAGGACGCAATCATAAAATTTCGAATCCGGGCGCTGCAGGGCCAATTGCAGCAGTGTTCCTACCTTCTCGGTCACATCGACCTTCATCGGTTGATGGTCCCCAAACTGGAAGGCCGGCCTGGAATAATACAGGTCAACGGCAAACCGGCCCATCATTCGCCGGTAAAAAACATCCCGCATGATCAGCCCCGACGGCCTGTCTGCCTCATCGCAATAAATAACGCAAGGGATATGCTGATCCTTCGTAAAAACATTCAGCACGTCGAGGCAGGTTTCGGATTTTCGGATAATAGGGACCTTTCTTATGTACTGCCGATATAATGCGCCTGCTTCAGGTTTGCTTGCTGATTGGCCATCCATTGCCGCCTCTACTTCCGCTTCGGTTCTCTCTGTCTGATTCGGTTGGCATTGAAGCAGTGTCATGCGCCCTCACCCCTTGATTGATCTGGTCCTTTAGACGCATCTTAACGGACAAGTGTTATGGGAATATTCCGGAATGATTAAGGGAGTGTAAACGAAGGAGGGATGTTGGCAAGAATATGAGGCATTGGACATGCTTAGGTCCTGCCCAAAGACCCAAAAAAAATACTCCGCATCATTTCAAATCGAATGATGGGAGCCTTTAATGGGATTTACCACAAGTTTATAACCAACTCCGCGGATGGAGTCGATGTGTACGGACTCAGGATCAAGTTCAAGCTTCTTGCGCAGGGAGCTCACGTGAACGTCGACGGTTCGCTGTCCGCCGATATAATCGAAGCCCCAGACCACGTTCATCAGATCGTCCCTTGTTAACACCACGCCCGGTTTCTTGGCCAGATAGAGAAGCACCTCGAATTCTTTCGGACGGAGATTAATGCTCTGACCGCCAAGCCGCACCTCGTATTTCTCAGGATAGATTTCCAGCTGTCCTAGCGAAATGACGTTGCCTTGATTGTCCGTCGTCTTTACCTCGTCAGCATGGCCGGACACCCGGCGCATGACGGCCGATACGCGAGCCAGTAGCTCGGACACGCCAAACGGCTTGGTAATATAGTCATCCGCCCCCATCTTCAAACCTTGAACAACTTCCTCTTCGGCGTTCTTCGCGGTCAAAATGATGATCGGCGTCGTAATTCCGTTACTGCGTAGTTTCTCTAAGATCTGAAAGCCGTTCATGCCAGGCAGCATAACATCCAGCAGGATCAAATCGTATTCATGTTGTGACGCTTTCTCGTAACCTGCCGTACCGTGTTCCTCTACTTCGACTTGAAAGCCTTCCTGCGTCAAATTGTAAGACAACAGCCGCGAAAGTGTCGGCTCATCTTCGATGACAAGCATGCGTTGCGTCAATGGTACCCCCGCCCTTATCTTGTTAATTGGACTGCTCATGCAAGTATATCAACAGAATGTTAACGGAGTGTTAACTCCCTGTATCGTGGGTTTCCTGCAGGATCGGAAGCTCGATGATGAAGGAGCTTCCGATGCCCAGCTCGCTTTCCACCTTGATGGTTCCGTGGTGAAGATCCACCAGATGCTTAACGATCGATAGGCCGAGCCCCGTTCCGCCGGATCCGCGCGAACGCGCTTTATCCACCCGGTAAAATCGTTCAAAAATGCGGGGTAGATCCTTCTTCGGAATGCCAATCCCGGAATCCTTGACCACGAATTCCACGAAATCATCGGCACTCCCGTTATTATGCTTTTCACGCGCCGTTAATTTTACTCGTCCGCCCTCCTGCGTGTAACTGATGGCATTCGAGAGAAGATTCATAAATATCTGGCGAAGCTTATCCTCATCGCCTTCCATAAACAACTCCTCCGGAACGTCGAGCTCCAGGCCGATCCGCTTCTTCTCCGCTACCGTGCGCATCATTTCGGATATCGTATCGAAGAACGCCGACAGATGAATCGGCGAGTAATCCATCTGAATCCGCTTCGATTCGATCTTGGACAGCTCCAGAATGTCACCGATCAGACGGTTCAGCCGTTCGGATTCGTCATAGATGATCTGGAGGAAAGAACGTGACGTCTTCTCGTCGGTAACTCCGCCGCCGAGCAGCGTTTCGGCAAACCCTTTCACCGCAGCCAGCGGGGTCTTCAGCTCATGAGACACATTGGCAACGAATTCGCTTCGCATGCGTTCGAGCCTGCGGATATCGCTAACGTCCTGCAGCAGGAAGAGCATGCCGCGCCGATAAGGCTCCTGCTCTTCCTCTTGCATCATCGTCACTCCGTCAATGCGGATAATCGATTCCACCGGATAATACACGTTGCGTTCCTCATGGAAGTCCGCTTGGCTTCCAAGGCCTTCCTCCATCAGTTTGGTCAATTCATAATGCTGCTTCAGCTCGCGGTACGATTTCCCGGTAATCACCTCGGCGTTAATGCCGAGCATTTTCTCAGCGGCCCGGTTTACAAGGATGATTTGGCCGGCTCCGCTAACCAAGACGATGCCCCCTGTCATATTGTTGAGGACGCTTTGCAGCAAGTCTTCGTTATCCCGTATCGTCCGCAGCTGGGTTTGAAGGCTGTCTGCCATTCCATTGATGGCTTGCGCCAATTGACCGATCTCGTCCTTACGGTGAATCTTCACTCTCGCATCGTATTCCAGACGCGAGATCCGTCTAGCTACGCGCGTAATCTTCTCAAGCGGCGACGTCAACCCTTGAGCGACGCGGTAGCTCACCAAGGCAGCAATCAGAAATAACACCAGCAGGCCGATCCCCATGACGGTCCAGCCTTGCTTGACTCCCTGATCGACTTCCTTCAGGCTGACGGACAACCGAACGAATCCATCGAAATTCTCCCCGGCCTTGACCGGGAGAGCGACATACAGCATATCCTGCTGAAGCGTATCGCTGCGGCGAATGGTACTCCCGCGGCCTTCTTTGACCGCTTGAAGCATCTCCTCGCGATAAGCATGATTATCCATGGTCAACGGGTCGCTTTCCGAATCCCCGATCACCCTGCCGTCCTTCAGTATGAACGTCACTCTCGCATCGGACAGCTCCTCCAGCTGCAAGGACCTGTCGGTATAATACGAAACGGCTTCCGCGCCGTCCGTATCCGGGAACTCCATCATGGTCTGCAGGAGCCGAATCTCCCGGACCATATTATCCTCCAGCAGCTGGATATGGGACTGTTTGAACACCGTCACCATAGCCAGGCCTGCCGCAAGCATGGATAACCCGATTAAAGTAAGCATAATCAGAGTCAAACGGTTGCGATACTGCTTCATGGTCTCTCCTCTTTCTGCTTCATGATCATTTGGGATAACTTATCGCCCGTGTCCGTCTTCGGTGGAACAGTGCGTGAATGACCGTTGCGGCCGGCTGTTGAAACATAATGCCCAGCACGACCGGAATGGACGCCTGGGGCGAAAAATACGATGTCGCCAGCACCATCCCGAGGGATATATTCCTCATGCCGGACGCGTAGGTAAACGTAATTTGCATGTCCTGTGTCCGTCCCGGCATCGCATAGGAGCCAAAGTAGCCGAGTAAATAACAGATCACGATCAGGGCAACGACAACCGGGATGACCACCAGCATTTCCTCCTTCATGCCTGCGGCATGGGGAGCGATAGCAGCCGCGTTCAGCATCACCACAAGCATGAAAAACAGCTTCGATATCGGCTGCGTCACGGGAGCCGACCACTCCTTGATCCGTCCTTTGGATACCTCATACAGCATCACCCCGATCAGAGTGGGCAATACCACCATAGTCAGCAAATCAAGTATCAGCTCGGACGCATTCCATGCAACCAGTGCATCTCCGATAAACATATCCATCAGAGCCGGCACGACCAAGGGACTGAGTATGGTGTCCAGCACCACCACCGCCAAGATGAACGGAACGCTGCCGCCGGAGCTTCCGACCCACATCACCGAGGATATCCCGAGCGGAATGATCGCGAACAGCAGCAAGCCTATCGTATAGTCCGAGTCCGCGCCGAATACGGCCGAGCCCAATCCATAGGCGAGCACCGGTGCGGCCGCATGGGCGAGAAACAGCGTCAGCATGACGGCAAACGGGCGTTTCAGCACCCCTTGCAGATGGCGGATGCCGCAGCCAAGCGCCATGACCAGCGTAATATAACCGAATAGATAAGGAATCCAGTGAACAAGGTCCAGCAGCACGTCCGAGAGCAGCCAGCCTAGCACCAGCGACCCGGGAATCAAGAGAAAGGTGTACTTTTCAAACCAAGATGCAAAGGCCAGTCCAAAACTTCTCAACAGTTTCCTCCTATGACTGAATTGACGTATTTGACTTTCATCATAAACCGGGGCGATCCGAACCGCAACGAAAATTCGAAATAAGGCTCCCGGCTTGCGCTCAACAAAAAAGCACCGACCGGCACGTGATGGCCAATCGATGCTTACTCATCGTGATTTGAATCAGGAGAACACCGGCTCTTTAAACATCGCCAGCTTCTGTGCGGAATCCTTGCTCACATCGGCATGCAGACTGTTTCCGTGCGAATCCATGGTAACGATGGCGGCAAAGCCGTCGACCTCCAAATGCCACATCGCTTCCGGAATGCCGAACTCCATGAAATCCACGCCGTTTACTTTTTTGATGCATCTCGCATAATACTGGGCAGCCCCGCCGATGGCATTCAGATACACGCCGCCATGCTCCTGCAAGGCTTGAAGCGTCTTCGGCCCCATGCCGCCTTTTCCGATAACCGCGCGAATGCCGAATTTTTTCAAAATATCGCCTTGGTACGGTTCTTCCCGAATGCTGGTCGTCGGGCCTGCCGCCTTGACATGCCATCCCTCTTCATCCTGCATCATAACCGGACCGCAGTGATAAATCACGGCTCCGTTCAGATCGATAGGGGCATCGTGATCCATCAGGTATTTATGAAGCGCATCCCGTCCGGTATGCATCTCGCCTCGGATCACTACCACATCCCCGACGCGCAGGGAACGGATCTGCTCCTCGCTGATCGGCGTCTGAAGCACTACTTCACGTCCTTGGGAATCACTTGGCGCTGATTTTTCAACTCGGGACGCTGCCGTTTCGGAGTTTGCATTCATCTGCACCTCGCTGCCTGCTTCATACAGCCAATCCGCGATCTCCCCGGTTTCCGGCTCAATCCGTACGCCCTGACGGCGGAACGCCCAGCAGTTATAGGCCACCGATACAAAAAAGCTTGCCGGCAGGCGGTTCATCGCACCGACCTTGCAGCCGAGCAGCGTGACTTCTCCGCCAAAGCCCATCGTGCCGATCCCCAGCTTGTTTGCATTTTCCAATATGTAATCTTCGAGCTTCGCCAGATCCTCATTCGGATTCACATCCTCCACATGCCGGAACAGCTGATGCTTCGCAAGCTCGTATCCGGTCGTGCGGTCGCCTCCGATACCTACGCCGATAAATCCGGCGCTGCAGCCCTGCCCCTGGGCTTGATACACGGCATGCATGATGCACTTGCGGATTCCGTCCAGGTCACGTCCCGCTTTTCCCAATCCTTCAAGCTCTGCGGGAAGGCTGTACTGGATGTTTTTGTTCTCGCAGCCGCCCCCTTTCAGGATGAGACGGACGTCCACCTTATCCTGCTCCCATTGCTCGAAATGGATGACGGGCGAACCAGGTCCGAGATTATCCCCGCTGTTGGCGCCTGTCAACGAATCCACCGAGTTGGGACGCAGCTTGCCATCCTTCGTGGCGCGAACTACCGCCGCATAGATCGCCTTCTTCATTTCGATGTGATTCGCACCCACGGGTGTATGCACGATAAACGTCGGCATGCCCGTATCCTGGCAGATCGGCGATACTTCCTGCTCGGCCATCTCGATATTTTGAGCGATCGTTGCCAGTGCCAGCCCCGCTCGCGTTGCCGCATCCTCGGACGCTCGTCCACGGTTGACTGCTCTTCGCACGTCTCCGGGCAAATTCGTGGAGGTTTCTACAATCAGTCGATACATGCTCTCTTCAAATAACTTCATAGCGTCAGTAAACTCCTCTCTTTCATGACCCAATCCTCATAGCAAAAAAGAATCATTATAAACTGCCAATATTGTTATCATATCATATCATTCCGCACATGAAAGGGTTTACTTGAAAAAATGAAAGAGACGAGAAAATGTGTTGAATTGCCGGTCATAATGACCATACCAATCTATGAATCTCTCATATATTGGTTAAGGAAAGGAGGTGATTGCTATGATGAGAAAAGTTACAGTCTCCCAGGTTGTTTTTCCAAGACTTGCCCTGTTCAGAAATGAGTTTTACAGAGGACGGCGATTTGTGGTGCGTGGAAATGTAGGGATCCGGAATCTCGAGAGAGCTTTTGGCGACATTGAAAGCTTAAGATTCTTCTCCCCCAACGCTAACGCAACCCTGGTCCTGTTCTCGGAGCCGAATTTCAGGGGCAGATTCAGAGTATTCCGCGGCAGCACCAACATCGGCGATCTTGACGATATCATCGGCGGTGAAGAGCCAGAGTCCATTATTAGTTCGAACCGCCGTTTGACGCTGGCTCAAATCCGGGCGATCCGCGATACCGGACGGCTTCCGAACGGGTTTAGAACCATCTGATTCTCCGTATGCCTGTAATCTCACCTAACCCTCTCCCATGATAAAAGAGCGGACATCCGGGCTGAAGCCCATGATGTCCGCTCTATTCTGTCATCGAGTATGTTTACTAGGCGCAAAAGGAATCAACGCTTTAACCGTTAATCACTTCGCCGCCGTTCACATGAATCACTTGACCGCTCACGTAGGAGGAGTCCGTTGATGCCAGATATACATAAGCAGGAGCCAATTCTTCCGGTTGACCCGGACGTTTCATCGGCTGGGTCGCCCCAAACTCGGCTACCTGATCCGCCGGGAACGTCGAAGGAATCAGCGGCGTCCAGATGGGTCCCGGCGCAACGGCATTTACCCGGATTCCTTGACCGACCACGTTCATCGACAAGGAACGCGTAAAGGCCACGATGGCACCCTTGGTTGATGCATAATCCAGCAGCTGCGGGCTTCCCCGGTAAGCCGTGATGGAGGTCGTGTTAATAATGGAGCTTCCCTTGGACAGATGCGGCATCGCCGCCTGCGTCAAATAGAACATCCCGAAAATATTCGTGCGGAATGTCCGCTCCAATTGTTCTTTTGTAATGTCCTCGATTTTCTTCTGCGGATGCTGTTCGGCTGCGTTGTTGACAAGAATATCGAGCTTCCCAAGCTTCTCTACGGTTTCGGTGACTGCATCGCGGCAAAACGCATCGTCGCCGACGTCGCCGGCGATCAGCAGGCATTTACGCCCTTCCTGCTCTACCTGTCGCTTGGTCTCTTCAGCATCCTTGTGCTCGTTCAGATACACAATGGATACATCCGCGCCCTCCTTGGCATAGTAGACCGCAACCGCACGGCCGATCCCGCTGTCACCCCCGGTAATCAGCGCTACCTTTCCTTTTAGCTTACCGGCTGCTTTGTACTCGTTACTTTCAAACTCCGGCTTCGGGTGCATCTCCGATTCGGTTCCGGGTCTGTGATCCTGATGCTGGGGCGGCAATGTCTGCTTCTGTTGATCTTGTGGCATATGAACATTTCTCCTTTCAGGTCAGTATCTCAAACTACCTCTCATAGGATGCGTTCGACGCGGCTTCTTATTCTCATAAAAAGCCCTTCGCTATTGTTTTTACCCATAATGAACGGGATCAAACGTAAGCACGGTGCTTTTCCCGTAACAAAATCCCCCTCTTGACGGGGCCTTGCGCTCAAAGTCCAGTCCGCCGTTTTGCGGGAACCCCCAGAATATCTAATTGCTGTAATATCAAAAAAAACCGCCCGAATGAACGGACGGCTTCTCTTCGTATGTAGCTGTTCTTAGATGATATGATTGAATACCATGAAGAAGATCATAACCAGAAGCAGCAAGGCGAGCAATGCGCTAAGCGTGCCGAGCTTGCTTGTTTCTTCCTTCACTTCACGCTTCTCGCGGATGCCTGCAAGCGCATTCTTGAGCGGCTTGCTCATAATGCCTCCAATCGCAAACATCGCCAGCAGCAACACCGTTACAATGATCATCCAAGGAACCGAATACTCGCCCTGGGACATCATGTATCCGCCAGTCAACAGCTGAATGACCAAGCCGTACTGCGCAAAACGGTTCGCAACCCGAATCGTATTCACGGCTCCTTCTTGAGCGCCCAGAGACAGCTTCTGAATACCGCCGACAACAAACGGCAGGATCAAGTAAAACCCTAGCGCGGCCGTACCGACCATATGCAGAAAAAATGTCACGTTCCACATAAACAATTCCTCCAAAGTCGTTAGTGTGATTTATGTTACATCGAATTCATCGTCTCCTATTATACTGGACAGATCATCCAAAGAAAAGCAATCCCGCCCCGAATAACGGGACGGGATTGCATTATTAGACGATTTTGTGAATCCTGATTCAAATTACAGGTTCACGACCGAAGTCACGTTGCGCACGGATTCCGCCGACTTATCCAGCGCCGCCTTCTCTTCGGCGGTCAGCTCAAGCTCGAAAATGCGCTCGATGCCGTCTCCGCCGAGAATGGCCGGCACGCCCATGAACAGGTTGTCATAACCGTACTCGCCTTCCAGAAGGGCAATAACCGGAATAATCCGTTTCTTGTCCTTCAGAATCGCTTCCGTCATTTGGACCAAGGAAGCAGCAGGCGCGTAGTAGGCGCTGCCGTTCCCCAGCAAATTGACGATTTCGCCGCCGCCGACCCGGGTGCGCTGCACGATCGCTTCAATGCGTTCAGCCGGAATCAGCGTTTCGATCGGAATGCCGCCCACGCTGGAGTAACGAACGAGAGGAACCATGTCATCGCCATGGCCGCCCAGAACGAAACCGCGGACATCCTCAACGGATACGTTCAACTCTTGCGCGATAAAGGTGCAATAGCGTGCCGTATCCAATACGCCGGATTGACCGATGACGCGGTTCTTGGGAAATCCGAGCGTGTTGTACGCCACATAGGTCATGGCATCCACCGGGTTGCTCAGGATGATGACCGTGGAGTTCGGTGCATGAGTCTTCACGTTCTCGCATACGGACTTCACGATTCCTGCATTGGTGTTGACGAGGTCATCGCGGCTCATGCCCGGCTTGCGGGCTACGCCTGCTGTAATGATTACGATATCGGAATCAGCTGCATCTTCATAGTTGGATGTACCGACTATGTTGCTGTCAAATCCCTGGACGGGACTTGCTTCGAGCATATCCAGCGCTTTACCTTTGGTAGGGTTCTCGAGCTGCGGGATATCCAGCAGCACCACATCACCCAGTTCTTTTTGAGCCAGCATCAGGGCGGTAGTCGCACCTGTGAAGCCAGCACCTACTACCGTAATCTTTTTACGAGTAATTGCCACGATGAATCTCCTCCTTACAGGTTTTTAATGATTTCGTCTGCGAACTCGGAGCATTTCACTTCAGTAGCGCCTTCCATCAGGCGGGCGAAGTCGTAAGTCACGGTTTTGTTGTTGATGGATGTTTCCATGCCTTTGTAGATCAGGTCAGCCGCTTCCTGCCATCCGAGGTGCTCAAGCAGCATAACGCCGGAGAGGATAACGGAACCAGGGTTAACTACGTCCTTGTCTGCATATTTCGGAGCCGTACCATGAGTCGCTTCGAAAATCGCATGTCCTGTTACGTAGTTGATGTTAGCGCCCGGAGCGATACCGATACCGCCAACTTGCGCAGCCAGAGCGTCAGACAGGTAGTCGCCGTTCAGGTTCAATGTCGCAATGACGTCAAAGTCGGTTGGGCGAGTCAGAACCTGCTGCAGCGCGATGTCGGCAATCGCATCCTTAACGATGATTTTGCCGGCTTCTTCAGCCGCTTTTTGAGCAGCGTTAGCTGCATCTACGCCGTCCTTGTCCTTGATGATATCGTACTGGGCCCAAGTGAACACTTTATCGCCGAATTCAGCTTCAGCCACTTCGTAACCCCAGTTTTTGAAGGCACCTTCCGTAAATTTCATGATGTTGCCTTTGTGAACGAGCGTTACGGATTTGCGGCCATGCTTGATCGCATATTCAACCGCTGCGCGTACAAGACGCTTGGAACCTTCGGAGGACACCGGCTTGATGCCGATACCGGAAGTTTCCGGGAAGCGGATTTTGTTTGCTCCCATTTCGTCTTGAAGGAACTTGATCACTTTCTTCACTTCGTCGGAGCCTTCTTTGTATTCGATGCCTGCATAGATGTCTTCCGTGTTCTCGCGGAAAATAACCATGTCGACCAGCTCAGGACGTTTTACCGGAGACGGTACGCCATTGAAATAACGGACAGGACGCAAGCAGGTATACAGATCCAGCTCTTGGCGAAGGGCAACGTTCAGGGAACGGATACCGCCGCCGATTGGCGTTGTAAGAGGTCCTTTAATTGCAACGATGTACTCGCGAATCGCTTCAAGCGTATCGTTCGGGAGCCACTCACCGTATGTATTGTATGCCTTCTCACCGGCAAATACTTCATACCAGGCAATTTTCTTGGAACCGTTGTACGCTTTTTCTACAGCTGCATCCAGGACGCGCTTGGAAGCTTTCCAGATGTCACGGCCTGTGCCGTCGCCTTCAATAAAAGGAATAACAGGGTTGTTAGGCACCTGCAGGGTTCCGTTATCAATCGTGATTTTCTCGCCTTCAGTCGGCAATGCGAATTTTTCCAATTTCATGAGTATGAGTTCCTCCTTCGAATATGGTTCTTTTCTCTAGCCATTTCAATGCGATACTATGTGCAATAGGCATAGAGAAATCCGCCACCCGCGATTCACTCGCGTTTAAGCGGTCCTCTAGCCTATTGTACATGATTGCTAGCCACTTAGCGAAGTTCTATCGGCACATATTTTTGATCGGTCATCCCCGTATACTCTGCGCGCGGGCGGATAATACGGTTGCCTTCATACTGCTCAAGAATATGCGCGGTCCATCCGGATACGCGGCTGATCGCGAAAATCGGCGTGAACAATTCGTGCTCAATGCCAAGCTGCGTATAGACGGAGGCGGAATAGAAATCGACGTTCGGCTTCAGGCCTTTTTGGTTGGTAACCGTTTCGTCGATCAGCACCGACATATCGTACAGCGTGGTATCGCCTTTCATTTCGCCAAGCTCGCGGGACATTTTTTGGAGATGTTTCGCGCGCGGATCGCCGTTTTTGTATACGCGGTGTCCAAAGCCCATAATTTTTTCACGGTTGTCCAGCTTCTCTTGAATGTACGCCTGAGCCCGATCAATCGAACCGACTTCGTTCAGCATCTTCATGACGGCTTCGTTCGCGCCGCCGTGCAGAGGGCCTTTCAGCGCGCCAATGGCGGAAGTAACACCGGAATAAATGTCGGACAGCGTGGCTACGGTCACGCGGGCCGCAAACGTGGATGCGTTAAGCTCGTGGTCCGCATGCAATACGAGAGCCTGATCCAGTGCCTTAATGGAAGTCTGGTCAGGATCCTCGCCTCTGAGCATATACAGGAAGTTTTCCGCGATGGAGGCGCCTGCTTTCGGAGCCACCGGCTCTTTGCCCTGACGAACGCGGGCAATGGCAGCGATGATCGTCGGAAGCTGAGCTTGAAGTTTAACCGCTTTCTTCTCGTTCGCTTCACGGCTCATATCGTCGCCTTCGGCGTCGTACAGAGCGAGCGCGGATACAGCCGAACGAAGCGCAGCCATCGTATTGCCGTCCTTCGGATACAGTTTGATCTGCTGGATAAGCTCATCCGGAATGGCGGCATAGTTGCTCAAATCTTGTTGAAGCGCCTTTAACTCTTCTACATTCGGAAGCTTTCCGAACCAGAGCAGGTAGGCTACTTCTTCAAAACTTGCATGTTCTGCGAGATCGTCAATATCATATCCACGGTAAGTCAGAACGCCATCGACGATCGAACTAATCGCGGAGGTGGTAGCTACAATGCCTTCCAAACCCTTGGTAGCTGTCATGCAACATCTCTCCTTTATGATCGGGATAAACTGAACTATTTTGACAATCATGAAAACATTTTCATGAAGTCAGATGAAAAAGAAAAACGCGCAAAAAAATTGCTATGGTCCTAGTCACAAACCTTCTCATATCATACTGGATTTTGTCTGATATGTGAACATGAGCAGCGACATTCGCCGCATCAAATTGTTTTATCGATACCATAAACATTTTTTTGAAATCACTTACAATTCCATTATACCTGTGATAATTCTCATTGTCGAATCATGAAGACGACCATTTTTGAACTCTTTATCCTTATATTGAAACTCCCTGCATACGTATAGAATGAGCCTTTCTGCTCGTCCCTCCAAGTCAGCTGCAAAGGAGTGTGATTCATTGGAACGATTGATGCTTAAACGTTTGGGCCGGGGAGTGTGGGTGCTGTCTTCCATCTTCGTGATCGCCTATTTGATATATGTACTGCTGCCGCTGCTTTATCCCTTCCTTCTGGCCTGGATCATCGCCTATGCGATGAACCCTTGCGTTAACCTGCTCCAGCGGAGTCTGAGAATGCCGCGCTGGATCGCCGTCACGTTGTCCCTGCTCCTGTATTTCGGCGCTGCCCTGTTGATTCTCACCGCGGCCGTCAGCAGGCTGGTCAAGGAACTGATTGCCCTGTCCCAGTCCTTTAATCTCCACATTGACGCCTGGGTGGAATGGCTGACGGCCTGGACGCAGAATGAGAGCTTCCAGAATATCGTCAATGAGATCAGCCGTTTCTATCAGAACAACCCGAATTATCACGATACCATCAACCAAAACATCACCCGTACGACGCAGACGATTGGCACGGCCGTGACCGACCTCGTTACCGGTATTTTTAACGGTATCCTGCAAATTATTTATTATTTGCCGAATTTGGGGACGATTTTCATTGTCGTGCTGCTATCCACGTTCTTTCTCAGCAACAGCTGGGAACGTCATAACCGCGCGCTGCTCCGTCTCCTGCCCGACGTCATTCGTAAACCGATGAACTATATCTTCTCGGATCTGAAAAAAGCGCTGTTCGGATTTGCCAGAGCCCAGCTGATTCTCATATCCATTACGGCCGTCATCGTCACGATCACGCTCTATGCGCTCGGCGTGGATTCCGCCTTCTCCATCGGGCTTCTGATCGGCTTGGTGGATCTGCTCCCGTACCTGGGTGTGGGCATCGTCCTGATTCCGTGGTCGCTGTATGCTTTTATGTCCGACGACCTGACACTCGGCATCGGGCTGACGGTCCTGTACAGCATCATTCTGGTCGTCCGTCAGATCATGGAGCCCAAGGTGCTGGCCAGCAGCGTCGGGCTGGATCCGCTTGCCGCCCTGCTGGGCATGTTCGTCGGGCTTAAGCTGTTCGGGATTTTGGGACTGATCATCGGTCCCGTGTCGCTTGTCATCCTGGACGCTTTTCATCGGGCCCATGTGTTCAAGGACCTGAGGAATTACATTATCGGGGGCAGGTTCAGGTAGCCCACGTCAAGAAACGGCTTGATTTATTTTATCATTGGGCTAATGTGAACATCGTATTTGGAAAGATTGAAGTAGGCTGCTCCCTTGCATAAAATAGACCGGCCCCTTTCCGGGACCGGTCTTATGGTAATGTCTGCTTGTATTATCTGCGAAAGATCGTAATCTTGCCGTTTTTCATATTTTTCTTCATCCATTTCAACAGCAAAATCCGATACAGCGGGCGGGTCAACGGAAATATCAACGTAAAGCCGATAATGTCAGTTACAAAGCCCGGCAGAATGAGAAGTACTCCACCCGCAAATATACATAGGCCGTCCGCCATGGAAGCACCCGGAACCATGCCTGTATTCATTCTCTGCTTGGCGTCTTCCATCGCTTTGCGGCCTTCGAATCTCATCATGGCCACGCCGACGGCGGAGGTCAGCAGTGTCAAAAGCAATGTATTCATGCCGCCTACGCGGTCCGCAACAAACTGAAAGCCGAATATCTCAATAGTAGGCACAAAAATAATCGCTGCCAGCATCCATTTGAACATGAAGCTACTCCTTCCTCCCCAAAAGGGTATCCTTCAATGCATCATACAGCTTTGGCGCGCATTTATCCAGTCGGGCCGGCTTCCACTCCCGGTTCAGCCATACATGCCGGGTCGCTCCTGCCGTTAACAAGGCACCGGGGAGCTCGGACTCGGTATGCCAACCCCTCGCTCCCAAATCCGCCTGCTCCTGCTCACTCAGCAGACGGACCTCGTATTCATAGTGTATTCGCAGCGGGGAGAAAGCAGTCATTCTTGTAAATATTGTCACGAGATCATCATATCGCGCCGGCCGGCGGTACTTGATGTCAAGATCCACTACAGGGAGCAGGACGCCTTCTTCTTCCATTCCCCGATACGTAAATCCCATTTCACGGATCATTTCGGTACGCCCGATCTCAAACCAGTTTAAATAGTTCGCATGATACACGACACCCATTTGATCGCTTTCCTGGTAGCGCACCCGAAAGGATGTCCAGAACCAGCGGCTTCGCGTCGGTACGGATGGACTAGCCAACGTCTTCTTCCCCCTCATGTATGCAAAAAGCAATGGCCGACAAGAAACGTCGTCCATTGCTTATATGCAGCTATATTCAGAATCCAGCGGATTCTTGATGATGAATCTACTTCTGCTGTGGAATTTGGTCCACTTTCAGCAGGTTTGTGGAACCGGAACGTCCCAGCGGCACGCCAGCCGTAATCACAACAAGGTCGCCTTCTTTCACGAGTCCGGATTTCACGCCGCCTTGCAGCGCATAATCAAACATCTCGTCCGTAGAAGAAGCCTGTTCGCCTTTAACCGGCGTTACGCCCCAAGTCAGTGCCAAACGTCTCAACGTTCTGTCTTGAGTCGTGACGGCGACGATAGGAGCCTCTGGACGGTATTTGGATACCATGCGAGCCGTTTGACCGGATTCCGTGGACGAAATGATGGCTTTGGCATTCAGGTCAAGTGCCGAGATCGCAACGGATTGGCTGATTGCTTCGGTAACGCTGGTATCTTGAGCAATACGCTGCTTCAAGAACATTTCACGGTAGTTCAGCGCGGATTCCGCTTTCTCTGCGATACGGGACATAGTCAATACGGATTCTACAGGGTATTTACCTGCAGCCGTTTCGCCGGACAGCATGATGGCATCGGTACCGTCAAAAATCGCATTGGCAACGTCACTTGCTTCCGCACGGGTAGGACGTGGGTTGCGCTGCATGGAATCCAGCATTTGCGTAGCCGTAATGACCGGTTTGCCAGCCAGGTTACATTTTTCGATCATGCGTTTTTGAACCAATGGAACTTCCTCTGCTGGAATCTCTACGCCGAGGTCGCCACGGGCTACCATCAAGCCGTCGGATACTTCGAGGATTTCATCCAGGTTGTCAACGCCCTGCTGGTTCTCGATTTTGGAGATGATTTGGATGTGCTCGCCATTATGCTTCTTCAGCAATTCGCGAATTTCAAGCACGTCACTTGCTTTACGAACGAAGGAAGCGGCAATAAAATCGATGCCCTGTTCGATCCCGAAAATGATATCGTTGGCGTCTTTTTCCGTAATGCCTGGGAGAGAAATCGCGACTCCCGGTACGTTTACACCTTTTTTGCTCTTAATGGTTCCGCCATTGACGATGCGGCATCTGATTTCGGTGCCTTGAATCTCCACCACGGTCAGACCGATCAGACCGTCATCGATCAAGATCGTGGATCCGACTTGAACATCTTGCGGCAACTCTTTATAAGTAATGGACAAACGATTCTTATCACCAAGGATTTCCTCGGTAGTAAGGGTGATATATTCATCTTGTACAAGCTCAATCGGTTCCACTTCAAGTTTACCTGTACGGATTTCCGGTCCTTTGGTGTCAAGCAGGATCGCTACCGTTTTGTTCAACTCTTCGCAAGCTTGGCGGATGTTCTTGATCCGGTTGCCATGCTCCTCGAAGTCGCCGTGAGAGAAGTTCAGACGAGCCACGTTCATGCCGGCCATAATGAGCTTCTTGGTGTTTTCCAACGATTCACTGGAAGGACCGATGGTACATACAATTTTTGTTTTGCGCATTTGGGTTTCCTCCGTTTATTAAAGGGTTCTCTATATCTCTTTTTCCAACAACTAAATCTACTACAAAAAGTCTAATTTGTATAGGAACTTTGTCATATCGTCACATACTCATCAGAACTTTTACATAATCACGTCTTCCTGTTCCGCTTTCGCAAAATCGAATTCGCCGATCTTGCGGAATTTGCGGTACCGGTCTTCCTTCAGCTCGCAGGCATCCATAACGGATAGTTCTTTCAGCTGGCTGATCAGTGCGCTTTGAATCGCGGCGGCCGTCTCTTCATAGTTTCGGTGCGCACCGCCCTTAGGCTCCGGTATAATTTCCTCAATGACTTCCATCTCGAGCAGGTCCTTAGCAGTGATCTTCATGGCTTCCGCAGCCTGATCCGCTTTGGATGCGTCCTTCCACAGAATGGATGCGGCGCCGTTCGGTGAAATGGCAGAGTAGATAGCATGCTCAAGCATCAGGACACGATTGCCTACAGCCATCGCAAGAGCACCGCCGCTTCCACCTTCGCCGATGACCACACAAACAATAGGCACCCCAAGGGACGACATTTCCCGTAGATTACGAGCAATCGCCTCGGACTGACCTCTTTCTTCTGCTGTATTACCCGGATATGCGCCTTTTGTATCAATAAACGTGATAATAGGACGCTTGAACTTGTTCGCCTGCTGCATAAGCCGCAGGGCTTTACGGAAGCCTTCCGGATGCGGACTTCCGAAGAAACGCGCAATATTGTCTTTCGTATCCTTACCGCGCTGCTGACCGACCACCGTGACGGGAACACCGTCAAGTTTGGCCAAGCCACCGACAACGGCAAGATCGTCCCCGTAGAGACGATCTCCATGCAGCTCGATAAAATCCGTAAAGATCAGCTGGATCAAATCAAGCGACGTCGGTCGCTGCTGATGACGGGCCAGATGCATTTTCTGGGAAGGCGAAATCGAAGAATAGATTTCTTCCTCCAAGCGACTATATCGTTCTTCCAGGCGGGCGATTTCATCCGTGAAATCGATCCCTTTTTCCTGTCCGAATTGTTTCAATTCATCGATCTTCTTGCGCATTTCGGCAAGTGGCATTTCAAAAGGCAATTCGCCTGACATCAGAATCCCCCTTTCACGGTATGCATCTCCAGCAGCTTACCAAGCATGGAGCGCATATCTTTCCGATGAATAACCATGTCAAGCTGACCATGCGCCAAGTTGAACTCCGCTGTCTGGAAATCATCCGGCAGCTTCTGGCGAATGGTCTGTTCAATAACGATACGGCCCGCAAAACCGAATACGGCTCCCGGCTCGGCAATATTGATATCGCCAAGCGTCGCAAAGCTGGCGGATACACCGCCGGTCGTCGGATCCGTTATCACTGAAATATAGAGGCCGCCGAGCTCGTTAAACCTGGACAAGGCTGCGCTTGTTTTGGCCATCTGCATCAAACTGAGAATGCTCTCCTGCATCCGGGCGCCGCCGGAGGTGGAGAAAATAATGAGCGGTAAACGCTTGTCCGTCGCAAACTCGATCGCTCGGGTAATTTTTTCCCCGACGACGGAGCCCATGCTTCCCGTGAAGAAATCAAAACTCATGACAGCTACTACAACAGGCTGGCCGAGAATCGACCCTTGACCGGTAATAACCGCATCATGAAGACCGGATTTCATCTTCTGCTGCTCGAGCTTGGCCGCATATCCCGGAAACTTGAGCGGATCCACCGAGATCATATCCGCATCAAACTCTTCAAAGCCTGTCTCATCCAGCGTCATGGCAATCCGTTCTACCGCGTTCAGGCGCATATGATGTCCGCATTCCTGACACACTTTCAGATTCTTCTCAAGCTCTTTGCTGTATTGAATGGTGCCGCACTTAGCACACTTATTCATCAGACCTTCCGGAATTTCCCGTTTCGGGCGTTCGCCTTCCTGAGGCTGCCCTGCTGTCCCAAGTCGTTCCGATGGGATCGTTGCGTATTTCCTTTTTTTCTGAAACAAGTCTTTAAACACAACTACACCTCTCCAGCCGTAAATTTGAATGGCCGCCGCAATAGCACATCGCCGATCCGTACGCTAAGCTTCGCTATGTAACCCAGATGAAACTAGGGGTGCAATATCGAATTCAACACTTCCTGTACTTCCTCTAGCTCTCCGGAGGGTACCAAAATCTCAAACTGCTGTTTGGAAAGATTCACAGGACGGCTTTGAACCAAAAAACCTTCTTCCGTTAGCCTGGTCTTGATCATTTCCGCCACCTTTGCAGTTGGCGCAATATAGATTACCGTCCACATGCCTTTCAGATCCCCCTAATCTCGTCCCACAGGCATATCCTGAGCCGATATAATGGATAATGATAACATACTTCAGTTTTTACCTCAACAAAGAGAGCAGGGGGCTGAAAGCCAAATCTATACCCTCAGGCAGCCATTCGACACCGCTCGCGCAAATCAGTCAGAACCCGCGGTATAATGCGCCGCATCAGGATTGTTATGCGCGATGCGCGAGGAAGCGGCAGCGGCGATGCCTGCAACGAGATCATCCAGAAACACATGGATCCCGTCCGACTTTTCATTTAATATCTCGATTACACCCATTTTTTCCTTGTCCAGGTAACCGAAACTGGTCAGTCCTATCATGCCATAAATGCTCGTGACGCCAAGCGCCATGGTCTCATCCACTCCGTAAAGCGGTTCGTCTTGCTCCATAATCGATTGCAGCGGCTCCGGCAGCAGCTTCTTCTCGGCCAACTCATCCAGCGCAATGCCTGTATACAGCGTATACTGCACTTCGCGCTTGCCGAGAACGGCCCGGACGCTTTCTTCACACTGCTCGATGGTTAACTTCGGATGATAACGCTGTTGAAGCTTCAACACAATATCCGCGATGGAGCTTACGCTGACTCCTCTGCGGCTGAGCATGCTCTCTGCCAAGTCCATTGACATCACAAATCCCCCCCGCGTCTTTGGCCGCGCTCTTTCAATCCTTCTCTATCATGAAAGAGCCTTCTTCATGCGAGTACTCGGCCAACATTACCTGTAGTGTCCTAATTGTATGCGGGAGGGATGCGAAACGTTCTTAAATTTTCATGTTACTTCACTTTAACGGTGTCCTTGCCCAGCATGCTTTCCATTTCGGCAAAAAGCTCTGTGGAAGGCTTGATTCGATAGGCTTCGCTAAGCGCAAGCACCTTCTGGCTTCGCTCATAAAACAGCACCGTTTGCACATGCCCCGGATGCTGCTGCAGGAGCTCTTTCAGCTTCACCAGCAGCTCCGATTGCTCCGCATCGGCCGTTATTTTCACAAACACACGCTGCTCAGCCTTATGATTCGATACGACGGTACGAGATTCCTTCTCGGGCGATAGGCTGCCACCCGACGCCTCGTTTCGGATAGAGGTCGAATCCTGTCCACTCCGGGCGGCAAGCCGCTCCGGAGTCTGGACTGTCGATGGATTACCGGCCGAAACCGGCTGGATGCCGGCGCCCGATTTACCACTACGGCCGGTATTCTCTCCGCCGGATCTTCCTCTGCCGCCCGCTGCTCCCCGAACCTTGCTCCGGTGAACCAGTTGACTCAAGGTTTGCGGCTCAAGCGGCGCGATTTCTTCGGCCAGCAGCTTAAAGCCTTCGTCCTGCAGCTGAACCTTCGCGCGGATCGCCAGCAGCGCGCCTTTTTCAATCAGATGCGCGCTTCGCTTCCACACTTCAGGAAAGAGAACGACCTCACAGCGCTCAATTTGATCCTCGCACTCCATGAAGGCCATCGCCTTTCCCTGTTTCGTCGTAATGGTCTTCAGTGTAACCACCATACCGGCAACCGTAGCCATCGATTCATCTTCCGATTCATGGAGATCCATTAACCGATCAGCTCCGGACTCCGTCAGCGCATCTTCGAAGCCGTCCAGCGGATGGCCGGACAAATACATGCCCAGCAGCTCGCGTTCGAATTCGAGCTGCTGACTTGTGGTATATGGCGGGATGTCCGGATATTCGATGTCCCAATTCGTGGTTTCCACGAAGTCGAAGAGCTGAATCTGGAGATCATCCCGTTCCTTTCTCCACTTCACGGCCGCTTCGACCGTTTCGTCCAGCATGGCAACCAGCTGGGAACGGTGTCCCTGCAAGGAATCAAAAGCCCCTGCCTGGATAAGCGACTCGATCACGCGCTTGTTGCATACGCGGAGGTCTACCCGGCGGCAAAAATCGAGCAGGCTTTCAAACGGCTTTTCACGCCTGATCTCGACGATATTCTCCACTGCCTGCGTGCCTACGTTCTTGATCGCGGCTAGCCCGAATCGGATTCCGCCTCCGGCCGGACGTTGGCCTTCATCATCACCGCCCTCGGCAGCAGAACCGCTCATGACCGGGGTAAAATACGTTCCGCTTTCGTTGACGTCCGGCGGCATGACCTCGATGTCGAGGCGCCGTGCCTCCAGCACGTATTCGGCCACCTTCCGGTGGCTGCCCATAACGGCCGTCAGCATGGAAGCCATGAACGGAACCGGATAGTGCGCCTTAAGATAAGCCGTCTGGAAGGCCAGCACGCCGTAAGCGGCGGCATGCGCACGGGGAAATCCGTAGTTCGCGAACCGGACGATCATATCGTACACGCGGTTGGCCTCATCCTCGCTATAACCGAGCTTGAGACTGCCTGAAACGAAATGGCTCCGCTCCCGGTCCAGTACTTCGCGCTTCTTCTTCGACACCGCTCTTCGCAGCAAATCCGCTTCCCCGAGCGAGAAGCCGGCCATCGTCGAAGCGATCTGCATGATCTGCTCCTGATAGACGATAATGCCGTACGTATCGCCTAATATCGGGATCAGGTCCGAATGGGGATACTCCGGCTCAATCCGGCCGTGCTTGGCTTGAATGAACTTCGGAATAAACTCCATGGGACCCGGACGGTACAAGGCATTCACGGATACGATATCCTCAAACACCGAAGGTTTCAGATCCTTCAGCACCCGCCGGATGCCCGCGGATTCAAGCTGAAATACGCCCGTGGTATCGCCGCGTCCCAGCATCTCATACGTCAGATGATCGTCATCCGGCACTTGTTCGAAATCGAGTGTTCTGCCGGTCAATTCTTGAATCCATCTCAGGGTACGCTCTATGATGGATAACGTCCGCAGACCCAAAAAATCCATCTTGAGCAGGCCCACGCTCTCCAGATTCTCCATGGAATACTGCGTCAGCGCCGTCTTCTCGCTCCCTTCCTGCAGCGGAACCGCATCCGTCAGCGGATCGCGGGAAATGACAATGCCTGCTGCATGCGTCGAAGCATGACGGGGCATGCCCTCAACCTTCATCGCCATATCGATCAGCTCGCGCACCTTCGGCTTCGTCTCGTACTGCTCCTTCAGCTGCGGGCTTTGCTCCATCGCTCCCGCGATGCTGATGCCCAGATGGTTAGGGATCAGCTTGGCCGCCTTGTCCACATCCCCGAACGGCACATTCAGCGCACGTCCAACATCTCGGACGGCCGCCCTTGCCGCCATCGTACCGAACGTAATAATCTGGGCGACATGCTCTTTCCCGTATTTATCCACCACATAATCAATGACCTCTTCCCGGCGCTCGTCACTGAAGTCGATATCAATATCCGGCATCGTTATCCGCTCCGGATTCAGGAAGCGTTCAAACAACAATTTATATTTCATCGGGTCCACATTCGTAATCTGAAGGGTGTAGGCCACCAGGCTGCCCGCCGATGAACCCCGGCCCGGTCCAACCGCGATGCCTTGCCGGTGGGCATAGGCGATAAAGTCCCATACGATCAGGAAATAATCGCTGAAGCCCATGTTCTCGATGACGCCGAGCTCATAGTTCAGTCGCTGCTCCAGCTCGCTGCGCTCTGCTTCATCCTGCCACCGCTCCGTATTCCCGTAACGTTCTTGCAGACCGTTCAAACAGAGCTCCCGCAGGTATTCGGCTGCATTCTTCCCTTCCGGGAGCGAGCTGTATTCCGGCAAAATCGACTTGCCGAATTCCAGCTCCAGGTTGCATTGGTCCGCAATCTTAGCCGTATTCAATATAGCTTCAGGCACATGGGGGTATAATCGCTCCATGTCGCTGCCGCTCTTCAAATAGAGCTGATTCGTCTGGATCTGCAGCCTATCCTCATCTTCGACCGTCTTTCCCGTGCCGATGCAGATCAGGACGTCCTGTACCTCGGCATCGCTCTCGGTCAGATAATGCACATCGTTGGTCGCAACCAGCGGAATGCCGGTCTCACGGCTAAGCTGAATCAGCTGGGGATTCACGCGTTTCTGCTCCGGAATTCCGTGATCCTGCAGCTCCAGATAGTAGTCTTCTCCAAAAATCGCCTGATAACGAAGCGCGGCAGCTTTCGCTTCCGCTTCGCGTCCGTGAAGCAGATGCTGGGGAACCTCGCCGCCCAAGCAAGCGCTGAGACATATGATGCCTTCATGATGGGCGGCCAGCGCCTCCATATCGATTCGGGGTCTGTAATGGTACCCCTCCAAATGCCCGATCGAGCACAGCTTCATCAAATTGCGATAGCCGGTCTCATTCTTGGCAAGCAGAATCAAATGATAGATCGGCTGATCCTTGCGGCTTCCCCGCTCCTTGCGGGAGCCTGCCGTGATATAGGCCTCGCAGCCGATAATCGGTTTGATGCCTTGCGCCAGGCAGGCTTTATAGAACGGAATGGCACCATACATCACGCCATGATCCGTCAGGGCCAGCGATTTCATGCCAAGCGCCGCCGCTTCCCGCACCAGGTCACCGATACGTGCCGCTCCATCGAGCAAACTGTATTCACTATGCACGTGCAAATGCACGAAAGAGCTCATCGTAACGCCTTCCTTTCGCCGGTACATGTATATTTGAAATCCATCCAGAAATATCTGAAAAAGTCTTTATACCATTTTATCATAATCCCGCTAGGCCCGCCCATAGAATGAAACTAGGGAGTACGTGGACAGGCGTTTGCCATAACATCCACCGAGAGTAGAAAGGAGACATGAGGGCATGAGCGTTTTTTTATCCAAAGCGATCCTGGACTTTTTTATAGCCTTCGGCATCGTGCTGGGGGGAGCCATGGTGGGAGGCGTGGGCGCCGTGCTGTCCCTGCAGCCCCCGACCCTGACCATGGTTGAAGTGGCCGACCGGATTAAAATATGGGCTCTTGCGGCCGCGATCGGGGGCACCATTGATCCGATGCGGGTCATTGAAAGCAACGTGCTTGACGGGAATTTATCCCCTGCCATCAAGCAGGTTTTATATCTGGGTTTTGCATTTCTTGGAGCACATATGGGCAGCGAGCTGGTCAAATGGGTGTGCTTCAGCCGGAGCTGAATGATGCGCGTACCTCCAGCCCACCGCTTCCGCCCCTTCTATCAGATCGCATCCATCTTCGTGCTGGGAATGGTTGTCGGCAGCATCGTCTACAATTCGGTTTATCATGCAGCCTACAATAAATTATGGTTAACGAATCAGGAGCAGCAGCTCAAAATAACGCAATACGAAGAAGATATCGAGTCGTTAAAAAAATACAATAAACAATCCACGGTCATCAAGGAAATCAAGATCCGCAGCGAACAAAACGACAGGGTTCCGCTGGATCCCGTCATCATCAAAGAGCTCGTCAGGCTTATGAGCGAAGATCTGGCTGCCCTTCGCGGCCGCAACGTGTTTGATATCGACGCAGACAGCAAGCTGACGCGCTCACTCCTCAGCGACAAAATTTATACCGTCCGCGAGAAAGATTACAAGGTCCAAATCAAGACCATGCTCGTCATGGAAGGCGTGCTGCAAATCTGGGTTAGCGTTGATCATGTGGATGCAAAGTCAACCGGATCATGATACAATACATACTATTGTAAATGATCGAATCTAACATGCTTTTAGAGTTTGTTCAAAAAGTCATCTTTAGATCACGAAGCAGCACATGAACACCACATTGCGAGCATGTTACCGAATATGAAGGAGCCTTCCATTCCATGATAACCGTCATCCACTATATCCTGTACATTATCCTCGTCCTGTCCGTCGTAGCTGCCGCGCTCTATAGCATTCGCGCACGCCGAGTAGCGGATCCCGCGGACCGCGGCATCTATATGTCCATGATGAACCTCTGTATGGGCATTATGCTGGTTTCCCTTTCGCTGGTCTGCATGTTTCTGTTCAGCGGCTCCACGCCGGCTGTCATTGTAGAAGCCGTGTTCTTGGTGCTTGGCGCATTTAATATATTTGCCGGCATAAGAAGCCGCACCTATTACAGCAGACTGAAGAATTCAAGAACGGCCAGCTAAAATAAATTGAACGGAACAGGGGCATCCCGCAAGGTCCATGAAGACCTGCGGGATGCCCCTTTATTTTGTCCGGAGTTTAACGTTAGCCGTGATCGATCGCCTGCATCGTCATGACCGCTTTTGCAATCAGGTTTGTCTGATGCTGGATCTCGATCTCCATCTTGCAGGTACGGCGGCTGATCTCCAGCAATTTTGGCATAATGACGATCGGATCCTCGATCTGCACGGGCCGGATGAAATACGTCGACAGATGGTCCAGCACATGATCCCAGCCGCTAATATCCTTGGCCGCTTTAACCGCAGCTTGGCTCATGACGGTCGTGAGCACCCCTTGCGAAATCGTTCCAAGTTCTGAAGCCATTTGGGGCGTGATAAAACCGTGAAAGAACAAACGCCCTTCCTCATCCCGATCCTCTGCAATCCCATTCCAGATCAGCTGATCAAACGTCTCGCCAAGCTGAGGCTGGTTTCGCGCATCCCGCAGTGCTCCTAACACTTCTTTACGAGTAACCGTTGCAAGCAGCTTGCGGTTCCGATCCACAATCGGAAGAAAATCGATCCCTTCCCACATCATAATCTGCGCCGCAGATGCGAGCGACGTTTTCATGCTTGCCGTTACCGGATTGCGGGTCATCGCTTTCTCGATCGGCTGAGTTTCGGCGAGCCCTTCCACATCCCGAACCCCGACGATGCCGATGACCCGGTTCCATTCGTCTGTTACCGGATACCGGATTTGCCCGGTCGCCTGTGAAATCCGTTTGAATTCCCGAACGGTGACGGAGTTTTTCAACTGGTGATTCTTCGGCTTATCATGAGCGATATCCTCCACCAGCATAATTTTCTTCTTGATTAATCGGTCAAAAATGGCGCGGTTAATCATGGAGGCGACGGTAAACGTGTCATGCCTGGACGATATAATGGGCAGATGCAGCTGGTCTGCCAGCTGTTTCACTTCCCGGCTGGTTCCGAAACCGCCCGTAATCAACACGCCCGCCCCCTGCTCGAGTGCCAGGGAATGGGCATCTTCGCGGTTACCGACAATCATGAGGCTTCCGGCATCGATATATCGAATCATCGCCTCCACTTTCATGGCGCCAATCACGTATTTATGCAGGCTTTTATTAAGCCCTTCCGCACCGCCAAGCACATGCCCTTCCACAATTTCAACGACATCGGCAAACGTAAGCTGCTCGGATATGTTACGCGGCTTCCGTTCCACACGAACCGTGCCGATCCGTTCCTTCGTGACCACGATGCCCAGGCTTTCCGCTTCCTTTACCGCCCGATAAGCGGTTCCCTCGCTGACGCCCATCTCTTTGGCCAACCGTCGTACCGAGATTTTGCTTCCAACCTTCAAACTTTCAATATGCTGAACCAATTGCTCGTGTTTGGTAATCGTATCATCTCGAACGTCCAACTGTTACACCCCCAGAACACTATCTGTACCATACTGTATCTATTATATCACGTCCTATGAAGCTCCCATACCCGTCAGACACAAAAAAACCTCCCCTGAAGGTTAACGGATGGGCGATCCAACCGTACCCCTTAAAGGGAGGTTTTTGTTCGTCACAGCTCTCGCTGTGATCCAACGCTTAATTGGCTTCTTGGCTCTTCTGTTCCTCCGGCCATTTCAATTCCCATTGACGCAATTTCTCCTTGCGGATCTCATCGAGCGCTTTCTGTTTCGCTTCATCTACACCGATAAGGTAATAGAGATGCGAACCGATCACAAGCAGGGCAAATCCTGCCCAGACTGCACCGAACAGCGAAACCCATGAGAACCCGCCAGAGAAAGAAATGCTGGGAAGGGCGTATATCAACATGCCGAGTGCAACCAATAAGTAAGCGGTGTGTTTAAACTTGTTCTTCTTTTTTTTCATTGTAAACGCAGCTCCTCTACTCTCTGAAATCTATATTTCTACTCTATGAGGAGCTTGCGCAATTTATGAGACAAGTTTTTAAAAATGTACCGAATTTGTGTTGATGTTTATTGTCCGCAGCCTTAAAAAAGGGAACGTCTAGGGTTGGGCTGGACCATACAGATGCTGAAGACTATCCGATATAATCTTGTTCACGTCTTCGATGATGACACTCAGACGGCGCTCAGCGTCGAACAAGCGGCGGATGTTCAGGTTCAGGCTCAGCACCTCAAACTGCTTCTCCATCTTCTCCATTTCGTCCTGTGCCGGCATATCGCCGGACATCATGCGCTGTTGAAGTTCCATCTGGCGCTGTCGGAAGTCATCCAGCATGCGTCTGCTCTCCGGATCTGCATCCACGAGTTTCATAGCAGAGGTAATTTCTTCTACCTCCTTGCTTTCCTTCATCGCTTTTGCCAAATCATGTGCCTTGTCATAAATGTTCATTCGTAATTCCTCCAATATATTCGGCTTAAACGCCGTATTTGAATTCGCCTCTTGCCTTAATCCTTACTCCATCAAAATTGTTATCTCCACAGTATGGTCAGCATGGATTGGAACAATCCGATCACTCCGCCCAGCAGCACCCCAAGCCAGGTGATGGCCCTGAATTCGCGGCCGGACACACTCAGGATGATCTCTTCCAGCCGCTCAATCGGGAACTTCTCCACCTGCTCCTGAACGAGCTGCGGTAAGTTTACAGCCTTCATGGCCGCCGGGATGCTTCGCTCAAGGAAGCCCAGTCCCTTATCGAGCAGTCCAGGCAGAGCTGCTTCGATGGCAGGCATTCGCGGTCCAATCAGCTCGCCTACGCGAAGAGACTCGATTTGCTTCATCCACTTGGACCAAGGAAGCTTGTCATCCAATGTGCGGGAGATCCAAGCGAGGCCCGGCTCACCAGCGGCATGTTCGATGATATTCCCCAGCGGCATCTCACCGTAATACGACAGCTTTCCTGAGATAATATCCGTGATGGTCTTGCGGATCTTCTCACCCTCCAACTGCTGAATCAGCATGGGCGTCAGCTTCTGGACCAGTTTATCCTCATCCACAAAGATCGAAGCCATCGTCCCCAAAAATCCGCCTGCCTTATCGATGAGTGAAGAAGCCACATCCGATAGCATAAGCTGCCCCTTCGCGGACAACAGCGTGCTCCTCAGCTCCTTCAGCACAATATCGGCGGCAGCCCCGCTCCAGCCCTGGATCGTTTCCTCGGACCAACCGGGAACAAGCTCCTTCAGCGGCTTTGCCTCCAATCCGTATCCGTGCCATACTGCTGCGGCACCCCGGGCTGTGAGCTGGCGGGCCGATTGTTCGGCACGGACCTTCAATTGCTCCCACTGTTCGGAACTCCATACCTTAAGCGCCAAGTCTCCGAAGCTCAGCTCCGACTGGCTCCATTCCTCCAGCTTCCGATAGAGGCTGTCCTCTATCTTACCCCGAAACACCGGCTTTCGAATAAGCTCCTGCAAGCCCTCGCTTGTCACCAGGTAATCCGAGACCACACGTCCCAACGACTCGGCTATTTCGTCCTTGCGCTTTGGAATGAGCCCTGGCGTGAAGGGTACGCGGCGGCCCAGGATGATTTTTTCTTCACGGGGATGAAACAGCATTTTTATTGCAAAGTGGTTCGTGATGCCGCCAACAAAAGCAGCAACGCACACGTTCACCAAAATAAACAGCCAGTTCTGCATTTTCAGCACTCCTTTTTCCCGAGCAGTACAATCACCAAGGGATATATGTCCTCATATGATGCATTACATGCAATGATCAGATGAAGTCTTTTGTCTGTTCACTTAAGTATCCAGTTGTTGTCGGAAGGAGATCCATCATGCGCAAATCCAAGATCAAATCCAACACCAAATCCAAGATATCGACTCAATTAATCCGCTCAGCCCAGCTTTCGGATAACGATATCAAGCTTGGTGACCGGCTCATCAGACAGCTCCGTATCCCGACAGATTCGAAGGTACAGCTTGCCTTTGGCTCCTTCAAGCAGGAAGTCCGCGTTATCTCAGGAGGAAAATCGAATTCGCTGGCCCTAAGCCCTTCGGTATTCAGCCATTCGGGACTTCTTCCTCGTACCGTCATGAATGTCAAATATTATCCAACGGAAAGAACGCTGAAGCTCGGTCCGCTTATCGGGATCATGGTCAGCCGATATCAACCGGATGAACCTGATAAACCTTTCGGATCAATCTCAGCTTTCTGCCTGGAAATGGTCAACGCGGCCAAAAAACAGGGCGCATATGTATATTTTTTCACACCTGACATGATCGGTTCGAACCCGTCGACACTTGAAGCCATTGCTTATGACGCGGGATGGAAAAAGCTCAGCGTTCCAGCTCCGGACGTCATTAATAACCGGCTGTCTACCCGCAAACTGGAGAATAGTCCTAGCGTACAGCATTTTATGAGAGAAGTAAAATCGCGATTCGGCACCCAAATCTTTAACGAGAAATTTCTCGATAAATCGGATGTCTTCGAGGCACTCGGGCCTGATGTGAAACTGCAGAAATATTTGCCCGAATCCTATTTGCTCAGCGGTTATCCGACGCTCAAAAAAATGTGCGCCACTTATCGGACGGTCTTCCTGAAACCGGTGCGGGGTAGTCTGGGGAAAGGGATCATCCGGATATCCCGCCAAGAGAACGGCAAATATCAAACGATGACCACCTCTCTTGAAGGAAGCAAGAAGAATACCTACTCCTCACTTCCAAAGCTGTTCAGCAGCTTATCTGGGAAAATAAAAAAAACGCGTTATCAAATTCAGCAAGGGCTGGATTTGATCCGCATCAACCGGCGAAACGTTGATTTTCGCGCGCTTGTTCATAAAGACAAAAACGGCAAGTGGGCAGTGACTTCGGTCGTGGCCCGTATTGCCGGCGGAAACCATTTTGTTTCCAATCTTGCCAGAGGCGGTACGCTATCTTCCGTCAAGGACGCACTTGCCATGAGCAGTATTCCGTTAAGCTCCAAACAAACAGCCCCCGCCCGAATGAATCAAGCGGCGCTCGATATTGCTCATGGACTGGAGGCTGCCATTCCCTATCATTTCGGGGAGCTCGGCATTGACTTGGCAATTGATACGGCTGGCCGCATTTGGCTCCTGGAGGTCAACTCCAAGCCGTCCAAAGGTGAAAATGCACCGCTGAATGCCGACTCCAAAGTAAGACCGTCAGCCGTCCGGCTCGTTCAGTACTGTCAATACTTGACGGGGTTCTAAAAAAGGAGAACATTATGTCGTCAAACAAGATAGGCACCCTGGGTGTCATGGTATGCCGCAAACCGGGCTTCCCTCCCTTCGCAGAGAAGGAATTCCTCCGTGAACTTAGCTCGAAGGCCAAGGGACTCGGCATGCAGGTATTTGTTTTTTGTCCGGATGATGCCTCTCCTGCTTCTGGTGTTGAAAGCTCCATAGACAGGATACAAGGATATCAATTCAATCCTGGAAAAGGCTGGAGTTTCGGCACCTTTCCTCCTCCAGACGTCATCTATGACCGATGTCTGCACCGAAACGGTGAGGAAACGGCTGCCGCCGGTGCGTATCTGAACCGAATGCTGCAGCAGGGCGTAAGACTGTGGGCACGCGGTCTGCCCGGCAAGCAGAAAGTGCATCAACTATTAAAGCGCTCCTCCGCCTTAAGGCCATATCTGCCGGCAACCTTAAGTTATACCGGAGCGGAATCACTGAGCAGGGCCCTGCTGGCTTTTGGCAGCGGACTTTTCATGAAGCCTAGCGGAGGCTCTCAGGGTCGTCATACTTTGTACCTCGCTTTGACAGATCAACAGCGTGTCAGACTGCAAGGAAGGAACCGGAGCAATCGCATGTTCCAGCAGACTATTCCCGCACAAGAGATGAACGAATGGGTGAGTCGATTTACCGGTCGACGCCGGTTTATCATTCAACCCTATCTGGAGCTTCATAACCGTAACGGAGATCCGTTTGATATTCGGTCATTGGTTCAAAAGAATGACCGCGGCAGATGGTCCATCACAGGAATCGCTGCACGGCAAGGCGTAAGCCAAGGACTGACCTCGAACCTTCACGGGGGAGGCACCGCATTTCCGGCCCTTCCCTATCTAACGGCCGATTTCGGAGAAGAAAAGGCCATGAAGATCATTCAGACCATCCGAGATCTGTCCGCTCAGCTTCCATCTCTGCTCGAAGAAGGATTCGGCCGACTTGGCGAGCTGGGAATCGATTTTGGCGTGGATACAAAGGGACGGGTCTGGATCCTGGAGGTTAATTCCAAACCGGGCCGCCGCGCATTTACACTAACGGGAGATGGTCACGCAGCCCGGCTGTCCGTCGAACATCCGATTCAATACGCCCGTTATTTATTGCTTCGACAACTTAGGAGGGTAAATACATGAGTTTGAATTTCGGAAATATTCATTTCTCGCAGCAGCCCGAAAAAGTCGTCTTTTTATCCGGTTCGCTTCTAAAGAGCCTGGGGCTATCAAGCAGGAAATCGATTAAGCTACGCATCGGGACCAACACGGTGTCCGCTGCTGTAAAACCGATCGATCGATCGGGGAAACACATCTATTTAAGCAACGGTGTCCGCAACGGTATCCACGTTCCCAGACAGGGCCCTGTCTATATCCATTCCCCCCGTGAAGGAGAAATCGAGCTGGGGCCCGTGGTTGGGGTTCTCTCCGACGGACCGCATAATCCATCCAGCCCCTTTGGAGCCCGAACCTCGTATATTCGTCAGCTTCTTCGTGAGGGCAACAAAAAAATGTTTGTATATGCCTTTGCCCCCCGGGATATCAACTGGCAGCGCGAAACGGTGCATGCCTATATGCTCGGTTCCGGCGGCGGTTTTGTCCGCAAAACCGTTCCGCTCCCTAATGTCGTCTATAATCGCCTGCCTAGCCGAAAAACCGACTTCTCCCCTTTTACCAATCAACTGAGAGATCGGTTTCTGAAGCGCAACATTAAATTTTTCAACTGGGCCTTCTTCAATAAATCCGATGTGTACTCCCAGCTGGACGGCGACGTGCAGGCAGGCAAATATTTGCCGGAAACGCATAACAATCCTAGTCCCGAGCGGATTAAGGATATGATGGAGCGCCATAACTTTGTATATTATAAGCCCTCAGCCGGAAGCTTAGGCCTCGGGATTTACCGGTTAACCTATCTTCCCAAAAAAGGATACTTTGCGCGATATCACGGAAACGGGGGTAACACCCTTCTCAAGTTCCCAAGCTTTAACAGTCTGATGCGTATGCTACAGGCCAAGCATGGCTCCAAGCTGCGTAACTATGTTATCCAGCAAGGAATCCGCCTCATTGAAATCGATGGCTGCCCTATCGACTTCAGATTTCATATGCATAAGAACAGCAAAAACCGGTGGTCCGTGGTTGGTATCGGCGCCAAAAAAGCCGGTCGGGGCAGCGTCACAACGCATATCAAGAACGGGGGCTCCTTGATGACGCCGGAGCAGGCGCTCAGCCGGGCCTTCGGCTCCAAAGCTCGGGATGTGCTGGAGCGTGCCAAGGACGCCGCCATCGCGATGTCGGAGGCCATCGAGAATCATCATCCGCATCTGTTAGGAGAAATCGGGTTCGATATAGGAATAGATGATAACGAGAGGATATGGATGTTTGAAGCGAATTCGAAGCCGGGCCGATCGATATTCAACCACCCTTCTCTTAAAGGGGAAGGAAAAGCATCGGTGGAGCATATATTTGAACACAGTATGTATCTCAGCGGCTTCCACAGGGGGAATGACTCGTGAATAACCGAGTGGAGAGTGATGGAAGACCGGTTGTAGCCATCCTGACCATGCACGACTCGCATACGATGTTCAGAGGCAACCGGCAAAACTTTCAGGAAATCATCAAAACGGGAAAGGATATGGGCTTTATCGTCTATGTGGTCACCGTACGTGATCTGAAGCTTGATACGGGTACTGTCAAAGGCTATATCCTGAACAGCGACCATTCCTGGGAGCAGAGGCTATGCCCTCTGCCCCAGGTTATATATAACCGGATCCCTTACCGAGAGGATGAAGCCCTTCCCTGGGTCCGACGCAAAATCAAGGAATGCCAAAAACATCCCCATATCGATATCTATAACCCACACTTCTTCAATAAGTGGCGTCTCTTTGCTTGGCTGAACAAATCACGGTTAACCAAAAAGTGGGCACCCTTGACAAAGCGATTGAAGGGTTACCCTACTTTATATGAAATGATCAAGCGGAAGCCCTACCTGTATCTTAAACCAGAGGACGGCAAGGCCGGGCAAGGAATCATGAGGGTGCGGTATCAGAAAAACAAATCGCTCCCCTACCGCATACAAATACAGAACAACAAAAACAGCACCACCTACAAAGCAGCCTCCTTAGAGCGGCTTTGGAACCGTGTTTATCAGGAGACTAAAGGAAGCTCATACCTGATCCAGCAAGGAATCGAGCTGGCCCAAGTCCACGGTCGCGCCTTCGACCTCCGCATACTTGTGCAAAAGAACGAGTACGGCTCCTGGGCAGTTACAGGCATTGGAGCTCGAATGGCAGGCGCCAAAAGCATCACCACACATGTTCCTCGCGGAGGAACGATTGAGGATCCGGAGAAGCTGCTGCCGATCGTGTTCGGTCAGGAACGGTCTGACGCCATCCTTAGCGAAGTTAAAAAAGCAGCCGTGCATATGGCACGGCAGATTGAGAAGAGCTCTGGTCAGATCCATGGCGAAATGTCCATGGACCTCGGAATTGATAGCGAAGGCGTTCTCTGGTTCTTCGAAGCCAATTCAAGACCCATGAAATTTGACGAACCCGCGATCCGGAAAAAGTCACTGGAGCGGATTTTTCAATATTCCGAATACCTGATCAATCAAAGGTAGGCCCTGCATCAGCCAGAGCAACGGTTAAGAAAGACATGAAAGGAGGGGATCGTGTGGAAATCTCATGTCTAGCTCTCTCAAGCCCGGAAGAATGGCCGCATGCCAGACAGCAGTGCAGCGAATTCTTCCGGCGGTACAGCAACAAACGCCTAACCCGCGAAGGTTACCAGCGCCTGGCCTTGCTATCCTATGACGAGCTGCTGCAGCCCGGTACCTCGATCATGGCCGCTACGGTTCGAAGCGATGTCGGCCGCATACCTGTGGGGGTGTGCTTTGCGGCGGATTATGGGGAAGGTGCCTGCATGGTTGCTGTACACCCTCTATACCGCAACCGGCATATCGGTTCTTCCCTGATCCGCTCACAATTATCCAAATTCGGGCGGCTGCGATGCAAAGTAGCCGCCGATCATTCGGCAAGTTTGCAAATGTGCTTTCATGCAGGGCTACAGGCCATAGCGCTTGAGCAAGGTCCGACGGGCAAACCTACGCTCGTTATGAGCGGAACCCTTCCCCTGCACCCATTCCACAGTTCTTCAGCATCTCGTGCTGACTCTGTTCAAGAAGGTGAACTTCTGTGTCAAAACCCGTCTTAGGTATTATGACGTTATACTTGGATGAACGGAAAACGCTGGAGGAGCGGCATATCTACGAGCATATGATCAGGGAAGGAAAAGCGATGGGCCTTGACGTTTACGTCTTCACCCCCGCTGACGTTAACAGTGCGCAAGGCCTGATCAACGCCATGGAATACGATCCGGATCGCCGGAGATGGGGCCGCAGATGGCGCTCGTTTCCCAATATGATCTTTGATCGCTGCCGCATTCAAAAGAGCCCCCGCTTTCAACAGCTGCTGCGCTTTCGTTCACGCTATCGGCATTTACTGTTTCTGAACAGACCTTTACGCAACAAATGGACGATTCATCAAGTATTATCCACCAAGAAACGCTTCCGTCCCCATCTGCCGGACACCCGGATCGTTACGAGCACCAGTGACATTCACCGGATGCTCCATGTTCACCCTGTCGTTTATTTTAAGCCGATCAACGGAACGGGCGGACGCGGAATCCTGCGGATTGCGAAGGTGCCGGGCGTTACGGGGACGTATGAAATCCGGGGACGCAATTCCAATCGGAGCATCATTAAACCGAAACGGATGCCATCGGGCCATTTGGCGCAATATTTATCGGGCTGGGGCAATAAAGACCGATATCTCGTCCAAGAGGGAATACAGCTGGAGCTGCCGGACGGAAGAGTGCATGACTACCGAATGCTCGTGCAGAAAGACGGAGCCGGTCAATGGCAGGTGACCGGCTGCGTGGGACGCGTCGGGGCGCCGAAGAGCGTAACCTCCAACCTGCATGGCGGCGGAAGCGCGACGATGATGGAAGAATTGTTAAGCAAATGGATCGCAGATCCGGCAAAGCGCGCCAGCATCCGCGAGGAAGCCGATTCCCTCGGCGTGGCCATAGCCCAATTTCTCGACGGTCAATATGGAGGCTTGTGCGAGCTTGCGCTGGATCTGGCAGTGGATAAAACCGGAAGGGTTCTTCTCCTGGAGGTGAATCCTAAGCCATCAAGGGAAGTATTCTCGCAGATCGGCGATATGGCTGCCTACCGCGAATCCATGGTGAAGCCCTTAGAATATGCCATGTGGGTCTACAGTCAAAAAAAATCCGCGAAGAATGCTTAAGGCCGAACCCTGGAAAATCGAATACTAGAATCCGAAAAAACGCACAAAGGCTGTTTCCAAGAGGGTTGCATGCTACCCTTGGAAACAGCCTTTGTGACTCCTATCCAATCTACTCGGCTTGGTCATGAAGCTTCAGCAGCTGTGAAAAAGAATGGATGACAACGTCCGATCCCTTCAGCTCCTGATCCTCGCCAAAACCTGCATAGCGGCAGCCAATGACGGTTTGTCCGTTCTCTTTGCCTGCCTCCACATCCGATGACCGGTCTCCTACCATCCAGGCATCCTTGATTTCATGCTGATCCAGCAGCAATCTGACCAAATCCACCTTCGAAGCCGTTCCGTGCTCTCCGGCACTGTAGACCCCTTCAAAAAGCGGCATAAGCCCCCTCGCTTGGGAGATGCCCTTCACGTAATCCTCCAGTCCGTTGCTGGCAACAAACAATCGGACGCCGCGCCGATGAAGCTCCTCCAGCGTCTCCTTCACCTCAGGATACAAAACGGCTGCTTCATCGCTTAAACCTTCGAGCTCCAGCTGCAGCAGCAGCTCGTTTGCACGGTTATGGGCTGCCGGCGTCGCATCCGGTATGACCTTCTTCCAAATGTCCTCGAGCAGCATCCCCAGACATCCAAGCATGAGCTCCTCATCCGGCGTTTCTCCCTCGTAGTGCCCCTCTTCGCGCAAAATGTCGAACAATTTGTGATAGGCGGGCAGCAGCAGGGTCTCCGTCTGAAACAGCGTTCCATCCATGTCAAATATCATCGCTTCCGGCTTGATTAACGTAGCTGTTTTTTCCAATTTTGTCCTTCCCTTCGCTCCATATAATCTGATTCTAGTCTAATCTCCCCTCATCATATAGGAACCATATCACATCTGCAAATCCCATTCCCCCATAACTGCTGCTTTTTGTCTATGTCATCATGCGTAACCAAGGAGGCTTTAACGTTGTTATATATACAATAAGTGCGAAGAAAGGAGAGGATGAACTTGCCGGAAACAAGGGAGTCTGGTGAAGCATCGGCCATCGGGCTGCTGGAAGCCGAACTGCTGGAAGAGCTGGAACGGTATGATCCCCTAGAGCAAGCCGCCATTCTCAAGAGGATGGTTAACCGGCTTAAGAAGGGCCGATATGTCCGAAGCCCGATCGCCCTGGTGAAGGAGATGGTTCGGACACCGCTCGTATGGTGCCTGTTGTCCCTGGGGTTTGCGATACCGATCCTGTTCTATATCTTGTTCGTTTGGATCTCGCTGGCGGTTGAAGGGTAGCGCCGGAACGAAGCGTTATTGTTCAAATTCCGGGCGCGGCCGCCAGATCATTAACGTAGCGGCGTACCATGCCGAGGTAACAAACGGCAGATACGATCATCCTATCATCGAAATGTTGCGATCTTGTGATGATGGCTTGCGGATTCCGTGAAATTTTCCAATTGCGGCTGGAAACCGTATATAATGGGGTGGATTTACCGCTGAACCTAACGAATCAATGGAAAGGCAGGATGCTTGCATGGCACATACCTTGCTTCTTGTGGACGATGAACGGAAAGTCATTGAATTTATGGAACCGTTCCTTCGGCAGGAGGGATTTCACATCATTACCGCTTCGACCGGCACGGAGGCTTTGGCCAAAGCGAGAGACGCCAAGCCGTCGCTGGTCGTATTGGATTGGATGCTGCCGGAATTAAGCGGCATTGAAGTATGCCGGGAGCTCAGAAAATCAAGCCGTGTCGGCATTATTATGGTTACCGCGCGGATTGAGGAAACCGATAAGCTGATCGGGCTGGAGGTAGGCGCAGACGATTACATGACCAAGCCTTTCTCCCTGCGGGAGCTGGCTGCGCGTATCCGGTCGGTCCTTCGCAGAATAGAAGGCGAATCGGTTACTGAAGAAATGCTTAAGCGCGGCGATTTAACGATCTCGGAAACCCAATGCCGGGTATGGAAACACGACCGGGAGATCTTGCTTACGCCTACCGAATTCAAGCTGCTCCTGACCCTTGCATCCAGGCCTGGCGTGGTATACAGCCGTCTGCAGCTGCTTCAGGCGGCCATGGAGGATGATATCCACAATGATGAACGGACCGCGGACGCCCATGTCAGCCGGATTCGCAAAAAAATCGAAGATGACCCGGCCGAGCCCGTTTTTATCAAAACGGTGTATGGATTCGGTTACCGGTTTGAGCAGCAGCCATGAGCGTGGGCCGCAAAATCTTCATCGTCCTCTCGTCGTTCATTATCGGTTTCAGCACCGTCTTCGTCCTTCTTACTTATATCGTGATCCGCGATTCCATGGATGTCATGCTGCAAACCTCGCGCGAAGAAGAGCTGGATCAGCTCCAGGACCGGCTGGTCGGCTACTACGTAAAGAATGGGCATACTTTTCGTGCCGTTCAGGATCAGGCATGGTTAGCGGACAGTCCCCGTTCGGCTGACCGCCAGGAGAGCATCCTGCTGGTATCAGGGGAACAAACGACCCTCTTGCATGAGGGGGAGGCTGTAGAGCAGCTGATCAAACGTCTGGGGGTAAAGCGGACGTTGCATGTTGAAGGCGACGCGGTCGCGGAGCTGTATTATTATGATACGGACGTGGCAAAACCTGACCAAGCTTCGGATCGGCACGCCCACATCCATCATCATTCTGCTGTGCGGAGGCACCATCCTCTTCGTCCTGCTATCCCTCGGGGCGGCATACTGGATATCGCGAAGGCTCACGGCGCCCCTGCGCAAACTCGTCCCGGCCATCGAACGCCTCGGTCAAGGCGAGTACGGCATTAAGGCCCCCGTCACCTCGGAGGACGAATACGGGAGGGTCGCCGTCGCTTTTAACGGAATGTCTTCCAAGCTCGAACAATCGGAAATGGTCCGCCGCAATTTGGTGGCTGACGTCGCCCATGAGCTTCGCACACCGCTGACCATCGTGAGGGGAAAGCTGGATCTGCTTCAACAGAATCGGCAGCCGATCGAACCCGAACTGCTGCTTCCCATCCAGGACGAATTGATTCGCTTAACCCGGCTCGTGGGTGACCTCCATCAATTATCTTTAGCCGAAGCGAAGCAGCTGCCGCTGGTTCGAAAACCAACCGATATGCTGGTTCTGCTGAGTCAAATCCGGGAACGGGTAGAGCCTGAGGCGGAGGCCAAAAACTTGGCCCTGCGACTGACGAGCGCTACGGAACGCACCTCCGTACCCGTTGATCCTAGTCGAATCACCCAAGTATTCCTGAATCTGTTCGTCAACGCGATCCGGTATACGCCCCATGGCGGGCTTGTCCATGTTTCGCTGTTAGAGGAGTCCCCATCCGGCATGCTTCGGATCGATATTCGGGATACGGGCCCAGGGATTGAAGAAGAGCATCTTCCTTATCTCTTTGACCGCTTCTACCGCACGGATGAAGCGCGTGCGCGGCATCAAGGCGGCATGGGACTAGGTCTTGCGATTGCCAAGGAATTCATCGTATCTCATGGAGGAACGATTCAGGCAGAGAGCAAGCCGGGGGAGGGTACCACCTTTACGGTCCGGCTGCCGTATCATGATTCGGACCAGGAGCTGCGCGGGACCTAACGGCCGCCATATCTTCCTTCAACCATAAACAGGCCCGGCCGCTATCGGCCGGGCCTGTCATGAACGATTCACTTGCAGGTGGGGCTAACGATGTACGCACCCTAGAATATTTTCTTCGTTTCCCGATCTTCCTTGATAATCTCAACGGCCTCCCGGAAGCGGAGGGAATGAATGATTTCCCGTTCCCGCAAAAATTTGAGACTGTCCTGCAAATCCACGTCGTCGGTCATGTCGATGAGCCATTGATATGTAGCGCGCGCTTTCTCTTCTGCCGCAATGTCCTCGTACAAATCCGCAATCGGATCGCCTTTTGCCTGAATGTAAGTTGCCGTGAACGGAACCCCAGCGGCATTCTCGTAATACAGCGCATGATCGTGATTGGCATAGTGCGCGCCCAATCCGGCTGCCTCCAGCTCCGCCACGCTTGCATCCTTCGTCAATTTGTACACCATCGCGGCAATCATCTCGAGATGTGCGAATTCCTCGGTTCCGATATCGTTGAGCAATCCGATCACTTTGTCTGGAATCGTATACCGCTGGTTCAGATAACGCAGCGCGGCGGCCAGCTCGCCGTCAGCGCCTCCATATTGCTCCATCAAAAATTTTGCCATTCTCGGATCACATTTACTTACGCGCACCGGATACTGAAGTTTTTTTTCATATACCCACATGGGCTCTTCCGCCTCCTTGTTCTCGCTTTTCCTCTTCGTGAGGGCTGCATGCAGGTGGTGAAGCAAGCAGCAGCCCGCTGGCCAACGCCGTCAAACCTGCCAAGGCCATGGGCCTTGGGCCCATTCGAACGGATATCTGGAATAAGCACGGCCAAAATTTTGCAGCGGTCCATACAGCTCCTGGAATTGCTTCGCGAGCACCGTCCTTTCCTGCGTCAACTTGTTGAATTGCTCGATGCTCTTGAGATCATCCGGATGGGTGTCCAAATACAGGTTCAGCTCCACCAGGACAAAATCCAGGGCCTGAAGCTGCTCCAGCATTTCGTAATACTTCCGATCTCCAACCTGGGGTCTGGCTTCGTTCACGGCCGATCACTCTCCTTTAAATTTTCGCGAGGTATACGGACTATACAAGGACGGCCATAACGTTCCGTGTCTCAATGCCTCGGCGGGGCTAAACTGCGGCAGGCCGGGCGGTTGAAACACGACATACTGGTTAACCGGCACCACATACGTTCTGTAGAGCTTGGGCGGGCAAGGATCAAATGGCGAATGAAATACCGAGTATACGCGCACCTCAGGGTTTTCCTTCAAGGGTATTCCTCCTTATCGTTACTATCCGTCATTATCAAGGGCTCTTCGTATTTAACATATGTCTTCCGCCCAGAAAAATGAACTCTAAAATGACAAAAAAACCCTCTTCCCTGGAATATTCCCGGGAAAAGGGTTCGCATCAAGTTGTCCTCAGAATTTGATCTTGATTTGGAACAAGCCCGCTTTACGCATGGCGGAATAGATAATGACGACCAAGGGGCCGATAAAAAATCCGATCACGCCAACCAGCTTAAATCCGACATACATGCTGACCAGGGCCGGTAATGCGCCGATGCCGACGGCATCCCCAATGACCTTCGGCTCCAGCACGCGGCGGATCACCGTAATCAGGATGAACAGGAAAATCAAGCCGATCCCGGTAAAAATATCGCCTACCGCGAGCAGGTAAATGGACCATGGGATCAGTACGGAGCCTACGCCAAGGATCGGCAGGATGTCGACAATCGTGACAAGCAGGGCGATGGCAAGCGGGTAATTGATACCTAATACCAGCAAGCCGAGCAGCGTGATCACGTACGTGAACAAACTAAGGATCAGCTGGGCCCGCAAAAAGCCGAATATCGATTTTTTCAGGCTGAGCAGCACTTCATTCACCTGCGATTGGGAAGACTCGTCGAACAGCGACAATACCTTTTCGCGCATCGTATCGAGGCTGAACGCAAACAAGTATACCGCCACGCAGAATACGATGAACGTGACAAACAGGTTAGGCAGCGTTTTGGCAAAGGACAGGAAGGTTGAAGATACCGAATTGACCAGCGACTGCACATAGGAAGAAATATTCGACATAAATTCGGTAAGACTGTCGGCAAGGCCCGGCGAAACGCCGTTCAGCATGTCCTGAGCCTGAATAATCGTATGCTGAAGGAATTCATTGGCCCCCGCAAAATATTGCGGAGCCCTGCTCCAGTATTCCACCAGCTGGTTAAACACCTGAAGCCCGATCAGATAAGCCAGAAGCAGCATCAAGAGAAGAAATAGCGTGCTGGTCACGGTTGCGGCCGCAATGCGGTTTAGCCGGAGCCTTTTCATCAAGAGCCGATTTAACGGCTCCAGTGCAATAGCAATCACGATAGCCAACAGGAACGGAGCTCCGACTGTAAACATTCCGTACAGCAACAGGAGCCCCAAACCGATAAAGATCAGCTGCTTAATCGACATAATCCACTTCCTAACCAATAGAGTCTTGCTAGTTCTGGGTGAGGCTGCTTTCCAGCTTCTGATGAATCATGACGCGGGTTACGCGTAACCGGGTAGACTCCTCAACTTCAAAGACCACCCCGTCAAAGGTGGTTTTCTTCCCGACTGCCGGGTTCCCTTCCAGCTCCTTGAACAACCAACCGCCAATGGAATCGACGTCATGCTCATCAATCATCAAGCCGGTCAAATCATTCACTTCTTCGATGAGCATTCGCCCGTCTACCGAAAAGGACTCATCATACACTTCGATTTCCGGCCGCTCGTCTTCGAACTCATCGTACAGGTCCCCGACAATCTCTTCCAGAATCTTCTCAGCCGTGAGAATGCCGGCGGTCCCTCCGTATTCGTCCACCACGAGCGCAAGCTGCTCATGTCTCGCCTGCATCTTCCGCAGCACCTGGCTGATCTCCATAGATTCCGATACGTCCATAATCGGTCTCACCAAGGATGTCAGATCACGCTGTTTCTCCGGCTCTGCCAGAAGGAGATCCGTAATGTGGACAAATCCGATGATGCGGTCCTTGTTGTCCGTGGCAACCGGGTAACGGGAATGCTTCGTCTCGTTGACGATCCGAAGGTTCTCCTCCAAGGTAAAATTGGTGAACAATACGTCCATATCCGTCCTCGGCAGCATAATTTCCCTGGCTCTCAAATCGGAAAAATCGAACAGGTTGTCCATCAATTTCATCTCGTTCTCGTCGATGACACCGCTCCGTGCGCTCTCGGTCATCAGAATCCGAATCTCTTCCTCGGAGTGGGCTGCCTCGGCCTCGCTTGCGGGCTCGATGCCGACCAGCTTCAGAATACGGTTAGCGGAAGCATTGAGCACCCAGATCACCGGCAGAAAAATGCGGTAAAACCAGAGAAGCGGGGCTGACAGAAGCAGTGCCGTGCCCTCCGTCCGCTGAATAGCCAAAGATTTCGGTGCAAGCTCCCCTAACACAATATGCAAAAAGGTGATAATACAGAAGCCCACCGCGACCGATATCGTGCTGATCAATCGCTCATCCGCAAAGCCGATGCTGTGCATGATGGGAGCTACCAGCAATTCGGAAATGGCGGGCTCCCCGATCCAGCCGAGTCCCAGGGAAGTCAGGGTAATCCCGAGTTGGGTGGCGGATAAATAAGCATCCAGCTTTTGGTTTACTTTCAGCGCAATGCCGGCAAGCCGGTGCCCTTCGCTAACGAGCTGGGTCAGCCTGGATTGGCGCATTTTCACGAGTGAAAATTCGGCGGCTACAAACACGCCGTTCAACAAAACGAGCAGGAAAACCAAGAGTAAATTCAAAATCAGTTTCCCGACCTCAAATTCCTCTGCCATGATGACACGCCTTCTTTCTAGGGTTCTAGTTTGTCTTTGCTTTTCTCGACTTGAAATCCACACCCCGATAGTACATGTCGGCTACCAACAGGTTCGGGCCGCAGCAGCTCACTGCATCGCAGTGACAGTTGACCGTTTGATTCAACGGATGCCCTGTAGACCATGCGTCAAAAATATCGTCCAGCTTCTGTTCCTTAATATTACCAAAAGCCGGGATATCAGCAAAATCCGTTACGTACACGTCGCCCGAGAATAAATTCACATTCACCCGGTTACGGCCATCCGGATCGTTCCGCACCGTTACGTTCGGTTCTTGCCGCAAGCGGCGAATGATCTCCTGGTCATGATCGTCCGAGCTGCAGGCATAGAACGGCAGCGTTCCGAACAGCATCCACATGTCCCTGTCTCGGACATCCAGCAAATGATGGATGGCGGCTTTCGTATCGGCCAAAGACAAGACGGGCAGCGCGGATGCAAAGTTCGAAGCATACATCGGGTGAACCTCGTGCCGCTTGCAGCCCATGTCCTTGATCAGCTTATGAATGCCGCCCAGTTTCGTATGCGTTCTGTAGTTAATCATTGATTCGGCGGATATGTACATGCCGGCCGCGCTCAGCTTCTCGGAATTGACCAGCATCGTGTCGTACATCTTGTATGCCGTTTCCTTGGAGACAGGGCGAGCGCTATTCGCAAATCCGACCTCATAAAAGTCGTCCCCGTTCAAGTAATTGAACGAAATATGCATAACGTCCAGATAGGGCAGCATCTTCTCGTACCTGCCGATATCCAGCGTCAGATTGGAGTTGATCTGAGTCCGGATTCCCCGTTCCTTGGCGTACTTGAGCAGGGGAACAATCACGTTATCCACCGTTTTGCCCAAAAACGCCGGTTCACCGCCCGTCAAGCTGATCGTCTGCAGATGCTCTACCTCATCCAGCCGCTTCAGCATCGTACCCACGGGCAGCATCGGGGCTTCCTTCATGACGAGCATATCACCGACAGCGCAATGCTCGCAGCGCATATTGCACAGATGCGTCACTGTCATTTCCACGCTGGTCAGCACGTGGCGGCCATGCTCTCGCAGGGAAGTTATCGGATCCCACGGATCATAACTCGGCGAAATAGGCCTTACGGCTGATGGAAACGGCTGTGCTGTATTACTCATGGTTCACTCACCTTATTTCTTTGAATTACCGATTCAGTCAGTACAACTTGCTTGGATGTACTCTACGGTTTTGATAATGTCCATTATATGATTATAACATACCCAAACAGAAGGCTTCTGCTTGGTTCGGCTGGAAATCATCCGGCTTCCCCCCGTTTGTCTGAACGTTCCTTGGAAGCAAGCTTAGATGCCGGAAACATCCATGCGGGACTCCACCAATTCGCTCTGCCCAGCATCTTCATGAATGCAGGCACAAGCAGCACCCGAATCACGGTCGCGTCCAGCAGAATGGCTGCTGTCAGGCCTAAACCGATCGCTTTCATCACTTCATTGTCCGTAAATACGAAGGCACCCACAACGACGGCCAGAATCAGAGCCGCGCTGGTAATCAAACCGCCCGTACTCTCCAAGCCCTCGGCCGTGCTGAATTCGTTATCCCCCGTCCGTTCATAGTTCTCCATGATCCGCGAGAGCATCATGACTTCATAGTCCATCGATATGCCGAACACCACGCAGAATATCAGGACCGGCAAAAGCGCGAAGATGGACCCTGTAGAGGAAACGCCCAGCCACTCCGCACCAATGCCCTCCTGAAATACCCACACCACGATACCGAGTCCGGCGCCCAGGCTGAGCATGTTCATGACGCTGGCCTTTAAGGGGAGCACGATCGACCGGAATGCGAAGAGGAGGATGATATAAGTCACCGCAAATACAAATACCAGGACGTAGGAAATGTTCTGCTGGATGGCTTCCATGATGTCCAGTTTATACGCGGGGCTGCCGGTGACATAGGTCTTCAGTTCATTCGTATCCATGGTCCGCAGCGCTTGGACAAGCTGCATCGTGAGTGCATGGGATTCCTCATGCTCCGGAGTCACGGCAACGGCTGCCATATTTCCTCTGACAAAACGATGCTGCTCCAGCTGCTGGCGGATCTCTTGGCGGGACAGAACGTTTGATACTTCCTCCACCGAACCCCTGCCAACGCTCAGATAACTCTCTACCCGCTTCACGCCTGGCATGAGCCTGATTTCATCCGTGTACGCCTTCATCAGCTCGATGCTGTGCGGATCCGCATAGGAGGACGGAAGCTCCACCGCCACAACGATCGAATTCAATTCGCGTTCGTCATAAGCCTGCGTAAGCAGGTCGTGGCCATAACGGGATTCATAGGCGGGGGGCAGCACTTCGGCAGCGGGGATGGCAATGCTCATGTTTCGGACCGGATAGATCGCTACCAGCAGCAAACCGATCGCTGCTACAGAGATGGTCACGGGATGGGCCATAACAAAACCGGAGATCCTTCTCCACATACCCGAGGTCTGCCGGCCCCGAAGCGACCGGAGTTTGGCCGGAAAGAGAGGGAGCGCATCGATGCGGGGGCCCAGCATCCCCAATAAAGCCGGAAGAAGCGTGTTGCCGGCCAGTACCGAGAACAGTACGACGGTAATGCCGCCTATGCTGAAAGAGCGGAAGATCGGCAGGTCGATGAAACTCATCGCCACAAAACCGATCAACACGGCAGCACCCGAGAACATCACTGCTTTGCCAGCGGTTGCGCAAGTGATAGCCAGGGCGGATCCCACATCCCCGCTCCGTGTCCGCAATTCTTCTTTGAAGCGGCTAACGATCAGCAAGGCATAATCAATGCCTACGGCCAGACCCAGCATCGTGACGACATTCGGAAGAAAATTGCTGATCGAGCCGTCGGCCAAAGCGACAAAATACAGAATGCCCATCGTGACCACCACGCTGACAATTCCGGCGATTAAAGGAAGAAGCGCGGCAGTCAATGTGCCGAATACGACCGCCAGGATGAGCAAGGCTGCAGGAATGCCTATCATTTCCGCATGGATAATATCGCTCTTAACGGCTTGATTCATATCGGCGAAGATGGCGGTATTTCCCGTTATGTACGTATCCGCTCCCGTGATGTCGGGAACCGAGTCTCTGATCTCTTCAAACTGCTGCAGGGCTTTCGAGGAATCCAGATCCAGCAGCACCGTCACGGATACGATATGATCCTGGCCTGCCTTATGAGCTGCCATATTCATATACATATCCTTGACATATGGGCGGTCCCGCAAAGGCGCAAGCTCCGTCAGTATCCGCCTCTGCGCCGTCCCTGCCGTCAGGTTCTCATCGTGTCGACTGACAACGACGATATCCAGCGAGGCTGCCGACAATCCCAGACCTTCCTCCAGCTTCTTGATTCCGATCTGGGCCGGGCTATCCTTCGGCGTAAACCCGTTATGCTGCAATATGGACGGCAGCTTGAACGCAAACGGAAGCAGCACGCAAAACAAAATAAGCCAGGTTACAACAATGGCTTTACGGTAGCGGTAAATCAGTCGCCCCCATGTATGCAGCAATGTTGCATGGCCGTTACGTCTCACGAGTCAACCTCCTTATGCTCCAGTTTGATCTATGGTGCTCTGTCCGATGCCGGCGATCATAACGGCCAGCGTCTCAGATAAATCCACTTCGTAAGGCGCGGATAACGGGGTGCCCTCGGCATCCGTCAATACGCGGACAACGGGGCGATGCGGCACATGCGCGTGGATCCTGGATACCACTCCATTCTCACCCGTATGCAATTTCACGGTGATCCCGGGAGGATATATCGCTACCCGATCCCGAAACATGGCCAGGAATGATTGTTCATACAGCGTTCCCGATCCGGCGTACATGACCTCCACCGCTTCGTGCGGCAGCAATGCAGGCTTGTACACCCGCTGCGTGGTCATCGCGTCGTAAGAATCCGTAATCGCGATCCATTTGGCGTATTCATGGATGTCAGGTCCCTTCAAAGACCGGGGATAACCGCTGCCATCCAGGCGCTCATGATGTGACAGGGCGCAATGCGCCGATAACAGCGGAATGTTGGGCTCGTCCTTCAATATTTTGAAGCCGATCTCGGTGTGCTTCTGGACCTCGCGAAATTCCTCCTCGCTAAGCCGTCCTGGATGGTTCAGCAGCTTCTGGCTTATCCGCGTTTTGCCGATATCGTGCAGCAGGGCCCCCAGGCCGAGCACCCTCAGCTCTTCCCGGTTATACCCGTAAGACACGCCAAGAACCGTCGAGTAGACGCATACGTTCAGAGAATGACGGTACAGGTTGTAATCGTTCGTATTCATATCGGTCAGCAGCACCATGCCCTCATCATGCTCCGAAATTTCATCCATAACGGACTCCATCATCCCGGAGAACGTTTTGCCCAAATGAAGGAAGCTGCCTTTCAGAGCAGCCTGGCTCTCCAGGTTCTTGAAGCTGGTCCGAATCGATTGGATCGCCTGCAGCCGCGTCTCTTCGGTCAACAGCTCCGGAACCACGATATCCTCCGTCATCGGATCCTCGATGTATACATACCCGAGTTCCAGCGTGCCCAGACGGCGGATCAGCCCGGCTGTCAGTTCCACGCCCTCGGCAAGCAGGATTAAACCGTCACTATTGTATATTTTCTTACCAAGAACCATGCCCGGCCTCAACGCGTTGATAGGTATAAGACGCAAAATCCGTCACTTCCTCTGCTATTCTGAAACTTGTGTGGGATATAGCGTCTAGTCTTCAGTGGATCACGATACGAAGAAGCCGGATCTCCTTCTTGTGTCTACTCCTGCTTAATGCATGATGAACAGCCAAAAAACGGCGGCGAGACCAAAACGGTAGATCGCAAAATGAGTAAGCCTTATCTTCTGTATGAGTTTCATGAAGGCCAAGACGACAAAATAAGCGACAACAAACGAAACGATAAAACCGGCTAGAAATACGCCGATCGTATCTAAAGTAAAATATCGGTAAGAATCCAGCAATTCATATCCCGATGCGGCACACATGATGGGAATTGCGATAATAAACGAAAAATCGGCCGATGCCTTATAACTCACACCGCTAAGCATACCCCCGGAGATCGTGGACCCCGAACGGGAAAAGCCCGGCCATAAGACGGATATGATCTGGTAGATCCCAATCAGAAAGGCCTGCTTATATGTCAAATCATCCATATCATGCGTGGTCACTTGGACTTTATGCTTATTGTACCATTCCGCAAAAATCATAAAAATGCCGCCGGCAACGAGCGCAAACAGCACCGTCTGCGCATGGAACAGGCTTTTGATGAAATCCCTCGCAAAAAACGCAACCAGCAGGGCCGGAGCAATCCCCAAAAATATATGCATCAGATTCAATCGCCTCCGAGGCACTTTCCGGGTCAACGGCTCGCTTCGGCTCCACCCGAGCAGATTCAAAATCCGATTCCAATAAACAATCGCGATCGCCAAAATGGCTCCCAGCTGAATGACAACCTCAAACGTCTTCATGATCGGTGTTTGGTCATCGTAACCGAGCACCTTGGTCGTCAAAATCATGTGGCCCGTGGAAGACACCGGAATGAATTCGGTTAGTCCTTCCACGATCCCCAGTATGATGGATGTGATAAAATCCATGTCCTACCCCTCCCCTTACCTTTGTCCTCCTCATATGTATGCTCGGCCAAAGGAAGTTAGTCGGGGGTTGTCAGGATATCCAGCGTGAAATCATGGACTCTTCAAGCGATCCGGGACGCGAAAGCTCGCTCCGCAGCAGGTCTCGAATAAACTCGGGCAGCATATAAACCGTATCCGTTCCAAGCGCCAGGGTCTCGTATCCGATTTTAAAAGTAAACATGTCGAGCGTTCCTACATGATATTCCCGCTGCCATTCCAGCGGTTGTCCCTTGAAGGAGATTTGCGTGATCTTCCGGTAAGGCTCTCCAGCCTTGTCATATCGGATCTTTAATCCATCGACGGCCAGGCCCCCTAACAGATACCCGCGGAAGCCGAAGCCCATGATCTTCTTCCCGCTAAACTCCGGAAGCAGACTCTCTTCAAGCGCCTGATAGATGTGTTCTCCCCGCAATTTCACGACACAGGGATTAATCGGTGACGGGCACAAACCATGCAGCATCCCGGTGCTGATTTCGCCCTCCGGCAGCGGTCCCAGCAGCTGCCCGGAATTGACGATCGCAATTTCGGCACCCGTGTGCTGCAGCACGGCTTGAGCCAACAGGTTCGCAAACGGCGATTCCTCCTCATAATGGATCGGCAGGCTGCGGTCGATTACGGCCACGGCTTCGGTTAACTTCTCCTTGGCCAGCTCATGATGTTTCAGGATGGCCTGCTCCACGATGGGCTCCATCAAGCTTTTATCCACAGGCAGTAAGGTTCCCTCTACGCATGTAAACCGTTCACCAACGTCATTTCGCTCCATAACGAGGCGACCTACGTATTGTCCGAATTTGCCCGCGCCGCATACGGCTGTCTTCCCGATCATTAGCGGCTCCTCAAGGATGTGATGGGTATGGCCGCCAAGTATGACATCAATGCCTTCTACATGTTCTGCTAATCTTTTATCAATCGTTAGTCCTAAATGGGATAAAACGATAACGATATCACACTGACCCTGAAGCGCTCGAACCTGTTCGGCGATGGCCTCCACCGGGTCTCCTGCTTCCCAGCCTAACAATTGATAAAATCCTGCAAAAGCTGCCGTCGCGCCGGTGAGCCCGATCGAAATGCCATCCCGCTCCAGGATCACATGCCTTTTCATCCATGAAGGAGGACCGCCACTCTCCGTCTCCCTGATGTTGCAGCAAACGACGGGGCACTGCAGTCCGGCATATACATGCTCCAGAACATCATACGAAATGGTCAGGCCTTCGTTATTGCCGATCGTAATCGCGTCGTATCCTGTCAAATTAATGACATCCACATTCGCTTGCCCCATTGAGCCTTCGGTTTCCACCGATGCGCGATCCATATGGTCTCCGATATCCAGCACGATCGACTTATCGCCGGCAGCCGTCTTTTCCCGGGAAATAAGTGCCGCCACATTGCTCATCATCTCGAAATGGCTGTGTATATCGTTGGTATATAATATGGTCAGCTTTTGTTTATTGCTTTTAAGCCCCATCTGGCGGCCCCCTCCCAAGTTACTTTTACGATAATTTCCGGTCTTACAAGCATAACATTTTAGCGAAGAATATGGTATATTGTAGCCCATAAGAATTACGAGGTGATCAAAATGTCGACAACCATTTCCATACTGCTATTCGCCGGATTAGCCGATCGCATCGGCACGGCTTCACTTGCATTCAGCGTACCCGCCCTTCCCCTTACGACCGGGGATTTGAAGCTGCTTCTTAGCGAAGCTTATCCTGATGCCCAATCCCAGATTGCCACGGCCTTCGTTGCGGTCAATCAAGAATATGCGCAGCCGGATCAGCTTATTCAGAGCGGGGACGAGGTGGCTCTGATTCCGCCTGTGTCCGGCGGAGACGGAACCAACTTGCAGGACACAGACTCCAGTTCCTCGTCAGACGGAACGTGCACCATCACCTGCCACCGGCTGTCCGTGGAAGAAACCATCGCCAAAGTGCATGATGATAACCATGGCGCAACGCTTTCCTTTGTAGGCACGACGCGGGAGATAACCGGTCAGATGCGAACGGTAACGCTGGAGTATGAAGCTTACATTCCGATGGCCCTGAAAGAAATGCAGCAAATCTGCATGGACATCCACGGCCGATGGCCCGGCACGAAATGCGCGATTTCCCACCGTATCGGTACGGTCGGAATCGGGGAAACCAGCGTCGTTATCGCCGTATCTTCACCGCATCGGGAAACATGTTACGAAGCAAGCCGATATGCCATCGAGCAGTTGAAGCGATCCGTTCCGATCTGGAAAAAGGAGATATGGGACGATGGATCCGAGTGGAAAGGGGCGCAGACCGGACCCTGGGACCCAATGGCTAGGCAATAAGTCTCGATTATATCATTGTAAAACCATAATTTTCTTGCTAAGATAGTTTTGATCTTTTTACTTATATAAGGGCAAGAGGTGCAATGATTTGAGAGTACATGTCACGGACCTGAAACCCGGTGATCAAATACAGCAGGATGCTTACAACACTAACGGCGTTCATGTTCTGCAAAAAGGAGCTTTGCTACGTTCAGAGGATATATCCAAGCTATTGCAGCACGGCATCGATTACATAGAAATACAGCCGCGCGCGCTGTCCGTATCCCTCGATCCGTTATCTGAAATTTCGGACTCGTTCAACAAGGTTAAACCTCACTTTAACCTTGCGTTTGACGGATGCTCCGCCTTATTTACGGAAGCATCCCAATCCGGAAAGTTCAATGAATCCCTTGTAGACGATGTTTTCCAGCCACTGGTCGGCTCGCTGAACGAGCATACGGATGTGGTATCCCTGCTTCTGCTGTTTAATGGAACAGACGATTATACCTACAGGCATTCCATTCAAGTAGGGATGCTATCCTACTACATCGCGGATTGGATGGGTTACTCCGGCAAGGAAGCCTATGAAATCGGCAAGGCAGGCTATCTCCATGATATCGGCAAGAGTAAGATTTCAAGGGATATCCTGGACAAGCCCGGCAAGCTGACCCCCGAGGAATTCGAGGAAGTGAAGCTGCACACCATCTATGGTTACGAGATGATCGCCGAATCCATGGATGACAAGGTGACCGCCATGGTCGCGCTTCAGCACCATGAACGGGATGACCGTTCGGGCTATCCGCGAGCGCTCCATGCAGACCAGATTCATCCGTACTCTCATATTTGCGCGGTAGCCGATGTCTACAGCGCCATGACAACGAACCGGGTCTATCAGTCCAAGCAGCAGCTGCTAACCGTTCTGCGCGAGCTGTACAGTCTCAGCTTCGGGAAGCTGAACGGCAAGCCGACGCACGCTTTCATTCAGCAAATGCTGCCGAATTTCATCGGCAAAAAGGTTCTGCTGACGACGGGCGAATCCGGCATCATCGTCATGAACCATCCTTCGGATTACTTCCGTCCGCTTGTAAAGACCGATGATCGTTTCATCGACCTCTCCAAGGAATATCATACCGAGATTCAAGAGATTCTGTTGTGACCTGTGTTCCTAAAGATAATCCGGAAGCTGCTAAATCGCTTGCTTCCCTGCTCGAATAACCAGTATTGCCGTCAGCCTTGAGGCTGGCGTTTTTAGCGTCTGCCTTGTGACGGTTTTCACATCAAATCTTATTGAATTTTGGCAAAATCGAAGACGTATCCAACCGGCCTGTGCAATCTATAAATGTCTTCGTCCGCGTCTCGGTGCCATTCCCATAAACGTTCAAGCACAAAAAAAGAGCGAATCACCCATCCCTGAGTGATTCGCTCCTGTCTTCATATGAACTACTTAGCCGATGGAACCTTCCATTTCGAACTTGATCAGGCGGTTCATTTCAACGGCATACTCCATCGGAAGTTCTTTGGTGAACGGCTCGATGAAGCCCATAACGATCATCTGCGTAGCTTCGTCTTCCGTAAGTCCGCGGCTCATGAGGTAGAACAACTGATCCTCGGATACCTTGGAGACGGTCGCCTCATGCTCCAGCGTAATGTTGTCGTTCTTGATTTCGTTGTAAGGAATCGTATCGGACGTCGACTCGTTATCAAGAATGAGTGTATCGCACTTAATGTTCGCTTTCGCGCCTTCCGCATTGCGGCCGAACGAGGCGAGACCGCGGTATGTTACTTTACCGCCATGCTTACTGATCGATTTCGATACGATCGTGGACGTCGTATCCGGCGCCAGGTGGAGCATTTTCGCCCCAGCGTCCTGATGCTGACCTTTGCCCGCAACCGCGATGGAAAGCACCATACCTTTGGCACCGCGTCCTTTCAGGACGACAGCAGGGTATTTCATCGTCAGCTTGGAGCCGATGTTACCATCCACCCATTCCATCGTTGCGTTCTCTTCCGCAACCGCGCGCTTTGTTACGAGGTTGTAGATGTTTGGTGCCCAGTTCTGAATCGTCGTGTAGCGAACACGCGCGTTCTTTTTGCAGATGATCTCAACCACGGCGCTGTGAAGCGAGTTCGTGCTGTAGATCGGAGCCGTACAGCCTTCAACGTAATGCACGAAGCTGTCCTCGTCGGCAATGATCAGCGTGCGTTCGAACTGACCCATGTTCTCGGAGTTGATCCGGAAGTAGGCTTGCAGCGGAATTTCGCACTGTACGCCTTTCGGCACATAGATGAAGCTTCCCCCGGACCATACCGCACTGTTCAAAGCCGCGAATTTGTTATCCGTCGGAGGTACGACCGTTGCAAAGTACTCTTTCAGAATCTCCGGATGCTCTCTAAGAGCCGTGTCGGTATCCATGAAGATAACGCCTTGATCCTCTAGATCCTTTTGCATATTGTGGTAGACCACTTCGGATTCGTACTGCGCGGATACGCCCGCCAGGAACTTCTGCTCTGCTTCAGGAATACCCAACTTATCGAAGGTTTCCTTGATCTCGGCCGGTACTTCCTCCCACGTCTTGCCTTGCTTCTCGGAAGGTCTTACATAATACTGGATATCGTTGAAATCCAGCTCGTCGAGATCGCCGCCCCAACGAGGCATCGGCATTTTCTCGAACTGCTCCAGAGCCTTCAAACGGAATTCCAGCATCCATTCCGGCTCGTTCTTGATTTTGGATATTTCCGTAACGACTTCACGCGTCAAACCTTTACCGGTTTGGAAAATAGCCTTGTGCTCGTCACGGAAACCATATTTATACTCTTCCATTTCTGGCGCTTTTTTAGCCATTTAACTTACCTCCCTATCGATCTGTTCATTCGCTTACTTCGCGTCAATTCCTTTTCGGAGTGCGTTCCAAGCAAGTGTTGCGCATTTAATGCGTGCAGGAAACTTGTTAACACCGGATAGGGCTTCAATATCCTCGTACTCGTCAAAATCCACTTCATCGCCTTTCATAAGGGAAGAAAAGCGGTCCGCCAAACTGATGGCTTCGTCCAGCGTTCTTCCTTTTACGGCGTCCGTCATCATCGAAGCGGAAGACATGCTGATGGAGCAGCCTTCCCCCGTATATTTGGCATCGGCGACCACGCCGTTCTCTACCTTAAGCTGCAAGGAAATGCGATCTCCGCAAGTCGGATTGTTCAAATCGATGGTTACCGCATCTTCTTCAAACTTGCCGCGATTGCGGGGGTTCTTATAATGATCCATGATGACACGTCTGTACAAATCGTCAAGTTGCATCGCCAAAATACTCCTTTGTCTGGATTAAGGCGCTAACTAATCGATCAACGTCCTCTTCTGTATTATACAGATAAAAGCTCGCGCGTGCCGTGGAAGATACTTTTAACCAACGCATAAGCGGTTGACAGCAATGATGTCCTGCACGAATCGCAATCCCCTGGGCATCCAGAACGGTTGCCACGTCATGCGGATGAACGTCTCCAAGATTGAATGTGATAAGGCCCACTTTACGCTTATGGGGACCGTAAATGGAGATGCCTTCGATCTCGGAGATCCGGTCCATGGCGTAGTTCGCAAGCTGAGCCTCATGCCGTTCGATGGCGTCCATTCCGATTTCCTCCAGGAAATCGATCGCGGCGCCAAGTCCGACAGCTCCTGCAATGATGGGCGTGCCGCCCTCAAACTTCCAAGGGAGCTCCTTCCAGTTCGATTCGTACAACCCGACGTCATTGATCATCTCTCCGCCGAATTCGATCGGCTCCATTGATTCCAGCAGCGCCTTCTTGCCGTATAATGCGCCGATACCTGTTGGAGCACACATCTTGTGTCCGGACAAAGCGTAGAAATCGCAGTCCAGGTCCTGAACGTCCACTTTCATGTGCGGCGTGCTTTGCGCCCCGTCCACCACGATAACGGCACCGTGCCGATGCGCGATTTCCGCGATTTGTTTAACGGGATGCACGACGCCCATGACGTTGGACACGTATGCGATGGCTACGACTTTGGTCCGTTCGGTAACCAGTTCCTCTACATCTTCGACACGGATCGTGCCGTCAGGCTGCAGAGGAATATATTTCAGCGTAGCGCCGACGGCGATGGCCGCCTGCTGCCACGGAATGAGATTGCTGTGATGCTCCATTTCCGTCAGGACGATTTCATCCCCAGGACCGCAAACGGAGCGTGCGTAGGATGAAGCCACCAGATTCAGGGCCGTCGTCGTTCCGCGGGTGAATATAATCTGCTCCGAACTCTCGGCATTTATGAAACGGGCAACCTTCTCCCTGGCTCCTTCATAAGCATCGGTAGCACGGCTCCCGAGCGTATGAACTCCGCGGTGCACATTGGAGTTCTCCCATTCGTAGTACCGCTTGACGGCATCTATGACCACCTGCGGCTTTTGCGATGTCGCGGCATTGTCGAGATATACCAGAGGATGTCCGTTGATCTCCTGGTGAAGAATGGGAAATTGCTCACGGACGGAGGCGATCATTGTCCCAGCTTCCTTTCAACGAGCCCCTGCAGCTGGTCGCGAAGTCCCTCGAGCGGAATTTCGCTGACAACCGGAGCCAAGAAGCCGTAAATTATCAGGGATTCTGCAACGGAACGGGAGATGCCGCGGGACATCAGGTAGTAAATTTGCTCCCGGTTCACTTGTCCTACGGACGCTGCGTGACCGGCCGTTACGTCGTCCTCATCGATCAACAGAATCGGGTTCGCGTCGCCGCGGGCTTTCGGGCTGAGCATCAGAACGCGTTCGGTCTGCTGTCCGTCCGCCTTCGTGGCACCCTTCTCGATCTTGGTAATGCCGTTGATGATGGCTTGTGCTTCTTCACGCATAACTGCACGCGTAATCATCTGGGAAGCAGAGCTCTTACCATAATGCTTCGCTTGCGTTGTGTAGTTGATCTTTTGGGACCCGGAACCTACAGCAATGACTTTCGCATCGGATGTCGAACCGTTGCCCTTCAGAATACTCATGGTATCGCTGGCTGTATCGCCATCGTTCATCTCGCCAACGATCCATTCAATCGAAGCATCATTGTCGAGTACTGCACGGCGGAACGTAACATCCGTTGTTTCTACAGTCAACTGGTGAACGGAAGCATAACGAACTTTCGCACCATTTTCGGCAAAGATCTCTACCGCTCCGTTATGTGTTACCGGCGCAGCCAGAGAATCCGATACATAGTTGTCTACATATGTGATTTGGCTGTTAGCTTCGGCTACAATCAGCACGTGCGGAGCGAAGGTCGCTTCGGCATCATCAGTCAGCATAACCGCTTGAAGCGGAACATCAACCTCAACATTCTTAGGAACATAAAGAAAGACTCCGCCGTTCCAAACCGCAGCATGGAGAGCAGCCAGTGCGTGCTCGTCATTCTTAAGCGCTTGGTGCAGGTAAGGTTTAACCAGATCCTCATGCTTTCTCACGGCTGTTTCCAAATCCGTAAAAATCACGCCTTTGGCAGCAAGTTCCGAAGCCAGACTTGTATATACCGTTCCGGAGTTGCGTTGAATAACCAGTCCGCCTTCCCTTGAACCTTCGACAAGTTTGGCCACATGCTCAGGCAATTCGTCAAGGGAAGCGAGTTTATTGCTCTCTTTATATTCACCGTAGCTGTGGATGTTCCAACGCTCGATGCGTTGTTTCTCCAGCTTGGGCAGTTCCAACTGGCCGGCCAGTTCCAGGGCTGCCAGACGGCTGTCTGTAAGCCAGGCCGGCTCCTGTTTACTTTCGGACAATGCCTTCAGAGCCTCAGCGTTGACCGGAAGAATGGTTTGTGTAGTCATATCGTTTCCTCCTCCCGTCTATTTACGCGTCTTGACCTACAGTTTCATCGGTAATGCCCAGCTCTTCCTTGATCCAGTCGTAACCTTCCGCTTCCAGACGCTCAGCCAGCTCAGGGCCGCCGGATTTCACGATGCGCCCTTGCATCATAACGTGAACGTAATCTGGCGTGATATAGTTAAGCAAACGCTGGTAGTGGGTAATGATCAAGAAACCGCGCTCTTCGGACTTCATGGCATTTACACCGTTCGCCACGATTCTCAAAGCATCGATATCCAGACCGGAGTCGATTTCGTCAAGCACGACGATTTTCGGATCCAGCATCATCATTTGCAGAATTTCATTACGCTTCTTCTCACCGCCGGAGAAGCCTTCGTTCAGGTAACGGTGAGCAAACTCGGGATTCATCTCGAGCTCTTTCATTTTGCCTTCCATTTGACGAATGAACTTGATCAGGGAAATCTCGTTGCCTTCGCCGCGGCGTGCATTGATGGAGCTGCGCAGGAAATCGGAGTTCGTCACGCCGGCGATTTCGCTCGGATATTGCATGGCCAGGAACAGACCTGCGCGTGCGCGCTCGTCTACTTCCATCTCCAGCACGTCTTCATCGTCGAGGAATACTTTACCTTCGGTTACTTCATATTTAGGATGACCCATCAACGCGGAAGCCAACGTACTTTTACCCGTTCCGTTTGGTCCCATGATGGCATGAACTTCTCCGCCCTTCATCTCAAGGTTGATCCCCTTCAGGATCTCCTTGCCTTCGATTGTTGCTTTCAATCCTTCAATGACAAACTTGGTTGACATATTAGATTCCCTCCGTTGAATAGGTAGTGTATTTGTTGTCCCATATGATAACAGGATTGTACGCCCTGATTTCATAAAATAAAAAGTGATTCTTTATTTATAATCATTCTAAACTGATTATCAATGATTCTCAAGCCATTTTATAATAAAAAATGACGTATTTCAACCGGACAAGCCTTTTGGAGACAACATTCGGACAACTGTAACCATTAAAAACAGGCTTGGCCGATTAACCGGCCAAGCCTGTTTCATTCTGCCCTTTTCATCCGCCGTATATGCTGAGGCTCCCCGTGTCGGTCACGGCATCTAGGCAACGGCGTCAACCGCGCGTCGTCAGACGGTGTCGGGGGCACCAAGAGCTATAAGGACTCGTTAACGAGTCTCAGCTGCAGCGAATATACGGAATGAATTGGGAATCATTCTATTGGAATCACGCTTTATCCAAGGTAAGAACGCAGCATCCACATATGCTTCTCGAGATCGGCCTTGAACCCGGTGAACATGTCCGCTGTCGGCGCATCTCCGGCTTCCTCGGCCATTTCGATGCCTTCCGCCAATTCCTCGGACACGGTAGCAAAGTCCTCGACCAAGGCCTGTACCATGCCGCGGGTATCCTCGTTGCCGGAGGCCTCCTGAACGGTCGCAAGCTCCAGATATTCTTTCATCGTTGCAGCCGGCTTGCCTTTGATCGAAAGCAGGCGTTCCGCAACCTCATCCATTTTAAGCGTGATTTCGTCATACAGCTCTTCGAATTTAACATGAAGGGAGTAGAACTGCTCTCCGGTTACATACCAGTGATAGTTGTGAAGCTTGACGTAGAGCACGTTGAAGTTCGCAACCTGCTGATTGAGCAATTGCTCCAGACTTGCGTTTTTCGTTTTTCCTGCAGCTTTGCCAGATGTAGTTTTTGCCATGGTTTATCCCTTCCTTTTCTATATGAAATGCACCCTGTACTGCGTCAAAGGAATATTCGGCAGATCGGTGTATCCCCATTGTAACTGGAACCATCTGCTAATGCTATTCCTTCATTAATATATGAGTACATCCTGTGCTTGGGCGTCTATTTGTAGTTTACCCTCAGGACTGCGAAGCGAATCAGGTTCGGCTAACCTTGAGACTTGCCAAAAAATTATACAAAATTCGCGAAAAAACGTTATACTAGGTAATACCAAGCAAAAAAGTTGGCTTTGTTTTTCTTCTATTATATTTGGGGGTGACCATCCATGTCTGCATATCATCCGCTGAACGCGGACGAAGCGATACAATTAGCTAAAAGTATACCGGGCCGGTTCCCGGACCATGCCGAACTCGAATGCCGCGAAATCGGCGACGGCAATCTCAATCTGGTGTTTCATGTCACCGCCAAAAATACGGCTGATAGTATCATTATCAAGCAAGCTGTTCCTTATGCAAAAGTCGTAGGCGAATCCTGGCCGCTGTCTCTCGACCGCGCGCGCATCGAGCGTCTCGCCCTGGAGACGGAGTACTCCCTGTGCCCTGACCTCGTGCCAAAAGTATACGGCTATTCGGATGAGCTCGCCTACACCGTGATGGAAGACTTAAGCGAATACACCATCATGCGCAAAGGCCTTATCGAAGGCATCGCCTATCCGAAGTTCGCGGAGCATATCGGCCGGTTTTTGGCCAGAACCCTGTTCTATACGTCGGATCTGGGCATGAACCAGCAGAAGAAGAAGGAACTTGCCGGCCGTTTCGTTAATCCGGATCTATGCAAAATTACCGAGGACTTAATCTTTGAGGATCCATACCGCGAATCCGCCAACAACAACTATGAACAGAGCATTGCCGGTGAAGCGGAAGCCCTTCGCGCCGACCTGCCGCTTCACTTCGAAGTCGCGCTGCTGCGCCATAAGTTTCTGACCCATGCGCAAGCTCTGCTCCACGGGGATCTGCATACAGGCAGCATCTTCGTCACGCCGGAATCCACCAAGGTGATCGATCCGGAATTCGCTTATTTCGGCCCGATGGGATTCGATATCGGCGCGGTGATCGGCAACCTCCTGCTCAACTACGCGGCACAGCCGGGCTGGAGCGGGGACGAGCAGACGCTGGCCGCCCGGGAAGCCCGACTCCTCGAGATGGCGAGCGGCGTTTGGAACCACTTCGAGAACAACTTCCGCTCGCTGTGGAACGCTGATCTCTTGGACGAGATGTCCCGCACGCCAGGCTATCAGGACCATTATGTGTCGCAGATTTTGAAGGATGCCGCAGGATTCGCGGGCTGCAAAATGATTCGGCGCATCGTCGGATTGTCCCATGTTGCGGACATCGATACCATAGCGGACGATAAGGCCAGAGAGACCGCACAGCGCAAAGCGCTCGCCATCGGCAAAAATCTCGTGCGCCATCACCGCAGCATCAAGTCCTTCGAGGACATACTGAACTTGATCACGCAAGCATCCAAAGGAAATGAGGTATCGATATGAGCGGTATGACTACCGGCAATACCAGCACCTATGAACCGCTAAGCTCGGTTTACTGGGGAGGAGACCATCTGGTCCTTCTGGATCAGCGCTTGCTCCCGGAAGAGATCGTCTATCTTAAGCTCTATACACCAGAGGAAGTCTGGGAAGGGATTCACTCCATGAAAGTCCGCGGCGCACCGGCGATCGGCATCGCGGCAGCATTCGGCGCCGTTCTCGGGGGAATGCAGGTGGAAGCCGATGGTCGCGAGGATTGGCTTCAGCAAGTCGCAAAAACCTGCGCTTATCTCGCAACGTCCAGACCGACGGCCGTCAATCTGTTCTGGGCGCTGGACCGCATCAAGCTTGCAGCCGAGAAGCTGGCGGCTTCGGATCTCGACACGGCCGGTCTGAACGCGGCGCTGCTCGCCGAAGCCGAGGCCATCCGGGCCGAGGACGAGGATGTATGCCGCCGCATCGGCGAGAACGCGCTGCCGTTCTTCCGGGACGGCATGGGCGTGCTCACCCACTGCAATGCGGGGGGATTGGCGACCGCCAAATACGGGACCGCCCTGGCGCCAATGTATCTGGCCCATGAGCAGGGCCTGAACATCAAGGTGTTCGCGGATGAGACGAGACCCGTTCTGCAAGGTGCCCGCCTAACCGCCTTTGAACTCCAGCAGGCCGGCATCGACGTCACGCTGCTGGCTGACAACATGGCCGCCATGGTCATGTCCAAAGGTTGGATACAAGCGGTTATCGTCGGTACGGATCGCGTAGCCGCAAACGGAGATGTCGCCAACAAAATCGGTACGTATGGGGTCGCGGTTCTGGCGAAAGCCCATGGCATACCTTTTTATGTGGCGTGCCCGTTGTCCACGATCGACCTGAATACGAAGACGGGTGCCGATATTCCGATCGAGGAGCGGCCGGCGGAAGAAATCACGGAAGGTTTCGGCAAGCGCACCGCGCCGCAAGGCGTTAAAGTGTACAACCCTGCCTTCGACATTACGCCGAACGAATACGTGACGGCGATCATAACGGAAAAAGGCGTCGTGCAAGCACCTTACGAAGAGAGCTTGAAAAGCTTGTTCGAGTAAGTCGCTGCAAGATTTCACGCCATCAACGAACAAACGGACAAAAGGCCCCCGCCGATTGTCCGTTTGTTCTCTTTGATGGCATTTCGGCGCATTTTTTCCCTGTGAAGCTGAGCAAAAGCATCGCTTATCTCATTAAAAAAAGAGCGATCCGCACCGGAATCACTCTTGTACCGCTTAAGCCTGCTGGGCTCAGATCATCCGCAGGATCGCATCCTTGCCGGCGAGGCCGGGATGAATGCCCCACTTCTCCGCCTCCAAGGTTACCGATTCCAGCGGTGCCTCCAGCAGCTGCTCCAATGTGCGAACCCCAACGGCTCTCCCGGCAATAATCTTGCGGTCTGCAAGCTGTTCGTTTAGTAGGCCCACATCGAGGGCACCGCACATAATATAACCGCGGGAAGTGTATACAGCCAGCAGCGTTGTTTTCGGAAGTTTGACCTCGACGCCCATAACGGTATGTCCTTCAATCTCGATCGGCAGTAAAGTCACCAATATAAACAAACCTCCCCTCACATCGGCTTAGAATTATGTTTATTCTCTTTGAACCGACATGGTGCGAATGTCTCTGATATTGCGCAAGGGCGCCTTATGTTTATGGTGCGAACGTCTCTCGATTTAATAGAATAAAAATGAAATATCCGTGACATTAGGACTATGAAAATTCGAAAATTATGGTATATTTGATTCAGAAGAAAACCTGTGAAAGCTGGTGAATGATAAAAGCTATGAACACAATTCCTGTCACCGATGATAACGGCTTTTTATTCAACGTTGATATTCTGGTCAAGAGTCCCTCCAACGCACTGGCTTTGCAATATTTGCTGGAAATGCTGAACGACAAGGCCGAAGTCGTCGATTTCCGGATTAAGTCCGGAATGGAACTTGGAGAAATTATCAACACCTTGGTCCAAGCCAAGAAAGATTCCGTTATTAGCAATGCCTCCCGGAAGATGGCTTCTTCCACGACTCAGCATGAGAAACCTGCTCCGCCTGCGATATCCTCGCCGGAAAAAAAGATCGCTGCAAGCGCACCTCCTGTCCAAACTCCACTCGCCGGAAATGATCCCTTTGAATGGATTAAAGTATACAGTAAGGACAATCGCCTTGTTCGCCTGACAACCAACCGCCATGGTAAGCAGACAAGTCTCCCCTGCCGCATACTCAACTATGACGAAAGCAATTTCCTGGTCAACGTCTATCATGTCGATGAGAAGCAGGTATATACCTTCAAACTCAATGAAATCGACGAGTTCAGCGTGAGCTGAGTCGGCAGCATACCATAGGTATGTAAAAACGGCATCACCGCCCTTTATCAGGGATCGGTGAAGCCGTTTTTTTTGAGTGCTAGTTTTTACGGGACAGCGCCGAGGACATCAGGATCAGCCAGCCTGCGATAAAGGATACGCCGCCGATCGGCGTAATCGCCCCCAGCCATTTGATGCCGGATATACTTAACACGTAGAGACTGCCGGAAAAAATAACGGTTCCCGCGATGAATAAAGCCCCCGCCCAAAACAGCTTCCGGGATTCGCCCAGCACCTTGGCCACAATCCCCGTAATCAGGACCGCCAGTCCGTGAATCATATGATAGTGGACGCCCGTTTCATAGGTGGCAAGCTCGTCCGGCGAAATGATATCCTCCAGCATATGGGCGCCGAATGCTCCAATGGCGACGGACAATGCCATCAGGATCGAGCCCCATGCGATGAAAGCACGACTCATGTTTTTTTCAACCCCTTTTTGTCAGCGGACACCCGTGTCCATATGTAATCATGTTAAGTTTAACGGATTCGCGTACGCTTTTCCACCGGCGTGCAAGCGCTTTGGACTTGATTTCAGGGCCATTTTGTGAAAGATTAATAAGGATGTCTTTTATTTCGAAACCGCATGGACCCATTAAGAATGAATCTCAAGTTAGGAGCGATTATGTACATGGATCAACAATCACCTTCCTCCCCATCCGAGGGGCAAGATTCGCCCAAGCAACCAAAAACCACCTTCATTCCTCCCGAGGACAGAAAGAACTCCCGCTTCGGCATTGCATCATTCATTCTGTCGATCGTGACGCTGCTTGGTTATATTCTGCTCGGCGCGCTCGGCACCACGATGATTGAACCTTACATGACGGAAAACGGGCCGATCCTGGAGCCGACGCAGGAAACGCTTGAAGCGATGACCACGCTGGCGGCCGTTTTCATTCTCGTGATGATCATCAATATCGTCGGCCTGGCGCTTGGCATTGTCGGCTGCTTCTCTAATACGCGCAAGCGTGCCGTCGCCGTCATTGCCACCATCGTGAACGGCGTAGTCATCGTCACCATCGGCGCCCTTTTCCTATTCGTATTAAGCGCATAAGGATTACGTACCAGGACACTTGCCTGATCCATTTCAGGTTAAGTGTCTTTTTCATGGCAAACACGGATTCACACTCACATATCGCTCTTTCTCCCGAATATAATGAGATACTACAGCCGAAAAGACGGCAACCGTGTCAAGGCTACACTTGGGAGGTGACTGTCCGTGCAAAATGAAGACGCTCTGTCGTTTGTCGTATCCCGTGAAGACTGGTCGCTGCACCGCAAAGGCTATCAGGATCAGGTACGTCACCAGCATAAAATCCGCGAAGTGATCAAACGCAACCTGCCCGACCTTATTACTGAGGAAAACATTATTTTGTCCGACGGAAAGCAGATCATTAAAGTTCCGATCCGAAGCCTTGACGAATACCGTTTCATCTACAATTACCAGAAGCAAAAGCATGTCGGTCAAGGCGACGGTGACAGTCAGGTTGGGGACGTCCTTGGACGCGACCCTTCAGCGGCCCAGCCCGGAAAAGGAGAATCGGCCGGTGACCAGGCGGGACAGGATATTGTGGAAACCGAGGTCAGCCTGGAAGAGCTGGAGAATATGCTGTTTGAGGAGCTGGAGCTCCCGCTGCTGCAGCCCAAGGATAAAGAGCAGATCGAGACGGAGTCCATCGTGTTCAACGACATCCGCAAAAAAGGCATCATGTCCAACATCGATAAGAAACGCACCATCCTGGAGAATCTGCGCCGCAATGCGAGGGACGGCAAGCCCGGCATCCACGGCATCAGTCCGGACGACCTGCGCTACAAAACCTGGGACGACACCGTCATACCGGAATCCAATGCGGTCATCATCGCCATGATGGACACTTCCGGTTCCATGGGTTCCTTCGAGAAATACTGCGCGCGCAGCTTTTTCTTCTGGATGACCCGTTTCCTCCGCAAGCAGTACGAGAAGGTGGAAATCGTGTTTATCGCCCACCATACCGAAGCGAAGGAAGTGACCGAAGAGGAGTTCTTCACGCGCGGCGAAAGCGGGGGTACGATATGTTCATCCGCGTATCAGAAGGCGCTGGATATCATTCATCACCGGTACCCTCCTTCCAAATACAACATCTATCCCTTCCATTTCTCGGACGGCGATAATCTCACATCCGATAATGAACGCTGCGTCAAACTCATCGGGGAGCTGCTGAAGGTGAGCAACATGTTCGGTTACGGCGAGGTCAATCAATACAATCGCAGCAGCACGCTGATGTCGGCGTATAAAAATATCAAGCTGGACCAATTCATGTACCATGTCATAAAGGACAAAGGGGAAGTGTACGAGGCGCTCAAGACCTTTTTTCGGAAACGGCAAGGAGCCGCTACCTGATTTTAAAGTTGATAAGTGAAAGAAAAAAATAAATATCGGATGACCTGGACACTGGAGGAGGCAGGGACCTCCTCTTTCTTATGGCCTCCTGCGATACGGCTAACAGCCCGTTGCCGAATAATGGATATGTCAAGCATAACGGCTTGTCATTTCAAATGAAAAATCTGTCTTATTATTGACATCACAATGTAGCCGTAGGTTCATTTTTTTGTCACCTTCTGTTTTTCCAAGGATGGTAGTATTAGCTATGACATCTTGTTGCAGGATATTACAGGATTCGATAAGGTCTCCTGCATATGAAATATCCTCCTATAAAGGAAAGGGAAGGTTTACCATGTTCCAAATGACACATCGACTATCCAGCACCCAGACGTTTGAGAATATGTCCTACATATTATCGCAGCGGCTGTTACAGGGCGGCATGAGCGCAGATCCCTCGAGAGGAGTGATCTTCCGTGCCGATATCCGATAAACCCCACTCACGTTACATGCCCGGTCTTGATGGACTGCGGGCCCTCGCATTGATCGGTGTGATGGGATACCACTGGAATTTTGGCTTTGCAGGCGGCGGGTTTCTGGGGGTAAGTTTATTCTTCGTATTGTCCGGTTACCTCATTACGGATATTTTGGCTTCGCAATGGCATCATCATAGACGGATTGATCTCAAGGATTTTTGGATACGGAGATTCCGGCGTCTCCTGCCGGCGATGCTGCTCATGCTGTTCATCCTTGTGGTATGGGTAACGCTGTTCGACCGGTCAAGATTGGCTACGCTTCGAAGCGAAGTGCTTGGAGCGGTTACGTACATAAGCAACTGGCAGTTTATTTTTCAGCAGCAATCCTATTTTGAATCATTTGGCCCGCCTTCTCCGCTGGGGCATTTCTGGTCGCTAGCAGTGGAAGAACAGTTCTACCTGCTGTGGCCGGTTATCATGCTGGCGGCGCTCAAGCTGTTTCCCCGCCGAGGGCAGCTCTTTGCGTTCATTGCCGCCGGTGCCGCGATTTCCGCGCTCCTCATGGCCGTGATCTATCAGCCGGGCGACGATCCGAGCCGGGTTTACTACGGTACGGATACCCGGGCGTTCGGCCTGCTGATCGGAGCGGGGCTGGCCATCGTATGGCCCAGCTGGAAGCTGTCCTCCCGCGCTTCAAGAGGCATCCGCTATAAACTCAACATGACGGGCGCCGCGGCAATGCTTATCATTCTCTACATGATGTGGCAGGTGGAACGTTACGACGCATTCCTGTATCAAGGAGGCATGTTCCTCTTTTCCTTGGCTGCTGCCGTGCTCATAGCGGTGCTGGCCCACCCTGCGGCTTCCATCAGCCGCTTGTTAAGCTGGAAGCCGCTGCTGTGGATCGGCGTTCGTTCCTATGGCATCTACTTATGGCATTACCCGGTCATGATCCTGACCTCGCCTGATTCCGGCGCTAGCGATCTCAGTTTGCTTCAGACTGCGCTGCAAATCACCGCAAGCGTTCTGCTGGCCGCGCTATCCTGGAAGTATGTCGAAGAACCGATACGGCATGGCGGGCTTAAAAAATTATGGCTTAAAGCCCGCTCGCTTCGCCGCCGCCCGGCTTCGATTTCGTTAAGAGGCTGGATCGTGTCCCTGAGCTCTCTTATGCTGATCGGCATATTCTGTTCGGGGATGATGAGCAGCGTGTCCTCTGCAAGAACGGTGGGCGATATCGCTGCCATGCTGAACATCGATGACCCTGCTCCGGAGGAAGCGGCTCAGACTCCAAGCACCGAGTCTGCTACGGCCGAACCGCCGCAACCGGTCGGCACGAACGGAGACAACGCAGCGCCTCCTGCCGAAGAGCCATCGAAACAACCGGATACGGTGAAGGAGCCGAATTCTAGGGATGAAGGGGCTAAGGCTCCGCTTTCGGATGGAGCGACGGACTCTGGAAATAACGACGCCGGTGCTGATGAGAACGAAGTGCCGGACCCAGCGGCAGAGAACAACCAAGACGTCCAAGACAAGCAAATCGGCGGAGAAAGCGATCCTATGGATAAAGCCGACTCCGGGAAACCGATTCCGGATCAACCGGATGACGATAAGACTGGCGAGCCGAATGGGGATCAGGTCGATAAGCCGGATCCATCCAAGGACCCGGCTAGCGGAACTCCCGGCGGCAAGAACGATCCTGCCAAGCCGACGACGAAGCCGGAGCAGCCACCGGTAACCAAGTCCGCCATCACGGCCATCGGGGATTCGGTTATGCTCGGGGTCTCCCCTTATCTCGAAAAATCGCTGCCCGGCATTCACATTGATGCGGTGATTGGCCGCCAAATGCGCCAGGCCGATGAGCTGATTCCGGCCCTGAAATCCCAAAATCGGATTGACGGCGGTATTGTCATCATCGGGCTCGGAACCAACGGGGCCTTCTCGCAAAAGGATCTCGATTCCCTGCTGGGCCCTCTGAATTCGGCCAAACAGATTCTGCTTATCAATACGCGCGTTCCGCGCGATTGGGAACAGAACGTTAACGTCATGCTCGCCAAAGCAGCCGAACGGAACCCGAAAGTTACGCTGGTGGATTGGTATTCGGCCAGTAAGGATCATCCGGAATACTTCCGGTCCGACGGCGTCCATCTGGAGCCGGAAGGTGCCGAGGCCTACACATCCATGCTGCTTCAAGCCATCAAGAAATAAACGGATTGTCCTGATTCTTGCCATCATTCATTCTCATATCGTCGGCCTGATCTCATCATTCTATGAGACAGGTCGACTTTTTAGTTATATACGTATTCGCAAGCAGCAATATGATATAATTCGGATACTTAATCTCATCATTTCTTAATAGAAGGCGGTGTCCTCATATGAACAATATCGTGACAATGAAATGGCTGCTGGCTAGACTCTATGAACCGGATCTGGTCATCGTTGACTGCCGTTTTGCCCTCGGCAAGCCGGAAAGCGGCCGAGCCTTATACGAGGAATCGCATATTCCGCGGGCGGTTTACCTCGACCTGGAGAAGGACCTCTCCTCCCCCATTACCGAGCATGGCGGTCGCCATCCCCTGCCCGACCTGGATCACCTTGCACAACGTCTTGGCCAGTCCGGCATTCAAAGCAGCAGCCGCGTCGTGATCTACGACGACCAGGGCGGAGCCATGGCCAGCCGACTATGGTGGCTGCTGAAATATACCGGCCACGAGCAGGCTTATGTATTGGATGAAGGGTTTACGGCTTGGAAGAACGCTTCGTATCCGGTAACGGACGAACAGCCGGTCGTCATTCCGGTTACATATGGCATCAACCTTAAGCCGGATAAACTGGTCCGCGTCGATGAAGTACGCAAGGCTTCGCAGCAGGGAAGCAAAACGCTCATCGATTCCCGCGAGCCGCGCAGATATGCCGGATTGGAGGAGCCTATGGACACCAAAGCCGGGCATATTCCGGGTGCTGTGAACTATTTCTGGAAAGGCGTCCTAGATGATTCCGGACATTGGAAGGATGCGGAATCGATCCGCGAGCATTTCTCGGACATCCCGCAAGATGCCGAGATCATTGTATACTGCGGCTCCGGCGTCACCGCTTGTCCGAACGTGCTAGCCCTGGAGGAAGCCGGGTACGGCAACGTAAAGCTGTACGCGGGCAGCTGGAGCGATTGGATCAGTTATGAGGAGAACCCGGTGGCGACCGGAGAAGAATAACCTGCAAGAACCCGCGCTCTGCGCGGGTTCTTTTTGTTGGGGCTAGGGTGGTGTACCCTCGGTACACAATGCTCTGAGATATTCCGAGTCAACGTGGAGTCAACAAGAAGGGTTGATCCATGTGTACTTTGTTTGAGCATACCTCCCATGAAGTAGTCGCCTTGACATGCTTTACATAGCAGAAAGGGAGCCCGAAGGCTCCCACTGAGCCAACAACAGACAAAAGTAATCAACTTTCGATCAACAAAAAGTCCCATGAGAGCTTGCCAAAAAGAATAGGCACCTTCAATCAATTTCACAGCTGTCGCTATCGGCCGGAACAAATTCCAGAATGTCTCCCGGCTGACAGTCTAGAATTTCGCAGATCGCTTCCAAGGTAGAGAACCGGATCGCCTTCACTTTCCCCGTTTTCAGATTGGACAGATTGACGTTCGAGATCCCTACCTTGTCGGCCAGGTCATTCAATTTCATTTTTTTGTCGGCCAGAACTCGGTCCAGACGTATAATAATCGGCACTATCATCAGTCTCCATTCTCATAAAATCGAATCATGCTCTTCCTGCAGAAAAGCGCCGTATTTGAAAATCTCGGAGACGAACAGCACTAATATGCCGATGATAATTCCGATTAAAGAGATACCGCCCAGATTGATTGAGAAGATACGAGTAACGAACAGGCAGATCAGAATGTTGAGAACGAGCTTCGCCAGCAAAGAATACAGGATAACGACGATTCCCAGCCTTCTCAGACGGGTGGCATTCGCCAGGCTAAACGGGCTGCTTCCGCTAAGTATGCTACCTATTATATAGCGAATCTGGCAAATCGAGTAGATGTAAGCAAAGAGTACAAGCATGGCCTGGGTCAAGCTGACGACCAGATAAGCGTTCTTGGCATCGAACATGTCGGGATTGATCGGTTGAAAATAAGTGAAAGGCACCATGACGCTCTTCGTCACCGTATCCGATAACGGTACTGAAAAGAACCAGTGCGCGATTCCCTTCTCTGCAGAGAACAGCTCCTGGGGCTTTAATCCGATCCATAGATTGAAACAGACGATTGCAATGAACAGCCCGATTCCTCCCCAGTATCCGATCTTAAGCGCAGTGTGCATTCTTTTGAAGCCAGGTTTGGCTTTGAATTCAATTCCGTTCATGCGCAATCTCCTTTTCATGTGAACTTACAATATATACTACTTGATTCATTTACGAAAAACAATAATTATTTAATGATAAACATTAAATTCAAAAATAAACTTCTTTATGATGGTAAGGCGTGCACGGATCGTATAGCGCCAAACTTCTTAGACAAAGTGGAAGATCGAATTACCGAAGCAATTACCGGTACAGTGGGTTCAAGTGGACAGCATGTCCCAATGAAACTAACCTTGAGGCATAGATTCCTGCGCACACCGTATAAACAAGAGGTAACGATAGTGGATACATCAGTTTCACCTACACACGTTTTGTCTAGACGTTAATCACGCGCGCTCACCTACATACACTGCTAGATGTGGCGTGGTACTGTGTACCCGTGTCACACCCATGGCAGTGCTGATCTCGCTTTTATCCTTATTTATGGTCTTCTGAGGTGCTTGCTGGCGAGGAACTGAAGAGTGCCCCGAGGTACATGGGCAGATGTGGACATTGTGGATGTGATGCTGTGTATATCAAGAGGTTGATGCTGTTGGTCGCGATACGTCTGTCGGGTCAGGTATAGCTTATACGGTGTATTCCCCGACATAATCTTGTTTGGATAGCTAATGTGACTGATGCTGCATGAAGGTCCTCTCTCTTTGCGGTGTATTCTGGCAAGGTTACAAAAGGGAGACCACTCGTAGCAATGTGGCTGTTTGGGTCCAAGACGGCTCTGGGACCAATGCCCCTACGTAACTCGCATGGCCTGTTGTGTAGGCACTTTCTGCCATGATCGCAAGCTGGAGCGATTGGATCAGTTATGAGGAGAACCCGGTGGCGACCGGGACGGAATCACTAGGTTGAAATCGGGAAAAGCCCGCTAGGGTAGCGGGCTTCTCATTATTTTGTTGTACATCTGCATTCTTTCCTACATTAAAATTCCTGACAGATGCTCAAGAGCCATCGAGCGTATCCGGTTCTCCTCAGGGATATTCTCGTAGAGCAGAGACTCTTTGCCCGCTTCCGCCATCCGCTTGCGGAGAGCAGCAATTCGGCCCTTGCCGGAATCGATAAACCGGAAGTCGAGCTGGCGCAGGCACTCCATTGTTGTTAAGCCGCCCAAGGCTTCCGCCTTGATCCTTGTAGAAATCTCCTTCAGCATTAGAACCTCCAACCGGTCCGCAGTCCACAGGTTCCCGATCTCCTGCAAGGATTTCATGTAATCCAGTTCAAGCTGCCGAAGATTACGCATATGCGAGAAATCGCACAAGCGCTCGACTTTCGGCAGCGACAAGTGCAGAAAGGCCAGATGATCCAATGCCGCCAGGTCATCAATATTCACCAGGTTGCGGACGGAGGACAACCTCAGCATGCTTACATTCGATTCCGCCAACACGTTAAGCGAACCGTTCACGGTACAGCTGTCTAGGGCCAAATACTTCATCAAGGGGAAATCCGCGACAAAATCCAGTTGATCGATGGAGCAGTTCAGGACCAGCGTATCCAGGCGAATGCAGTCGGCAATCGGCGCTAGATCATCGAATTTACCGCTGAGTTCCAGGTATTTTAGAAACTTATAATTGCGGATAAAATCGATGCTTTGCGTTTTGGGCGAGCGCAGCTTAAGAAACTCCATTCGATCCATCGCGCCCAGCCTAGTTAAATCCTGCCGCTGTTTCAGATCCAAATGTAAAGCAGCAACAAACTTCAATCCCGCGAGCGTCTTCAGAAATTCATCGGTATATCTTCCGTTCGCTTCTGCATGATAAATATGCAGAATCAAGTCCGGACGCTTGGAAAACACCTGCTCGTCCAGCTTCAGCAGATCTTCCGGATCGTCTGCCCCGACAACAAAACCGATGGTTGCACGGTTTCTCAGCTGCTTAACGGCACTATGCATTTTGTCCGTGCTCCAGGGAGCACCGCTCATCGATGCAGCCCACGGCTCGCTCATTTCGTTCGCCTCCATTCTTTGAACTGATCCGGGAGCCTCCACTCCGCCTTAAATCTAGTTAATATAGTACCAAAATATGGGGAAATCTTCCACTTCAACAGAAGAGAAGAAGTCGTCCTTCTTCGTGTTGACGAAGAGGACAGCTTCAATCCAATTCTAAAAACTCTACTAGATCATAAGCGTCAAAGAGAGCTTTCCTCCCAACCGGAAAATATAGTATGCTAAGCCATAAGAGGGGAGAGGATTATTATGGTAAAACAACTGATCATCGGCGATGCAGCGCAGGAGCTGGCTCATACGCGCCGCGTTCTGGAACGCTTGCCCGAGGAGCATATGTCGTGGAAGCCGCACGAGAAATCGATGGCGCTCGGCGGGTTGGCCACGCACCTGATTAACCTGCTCAACTGGCAAATCGCGATTTTTCAGTATCCGGAGTTCGATCTTTCGAGTGTGCCGCTGCGACGGGAGGCTTTGGAAAAACGCGCCGATGTTCTGGAGGAATTCGACGCGAACGTGGGCAAGTTGGAGCAGCTGCTCGCCGAATGCGACGAGAAAACGCTCGGCGAGGAATGGACGCTGCGCCACGGCGACCATATCATCCTCCGCGCGCCGCGGGCGATTGCGCTCCGCACCTTCGGCTTCAGCCACATGGTTCATCATCGGGCTCAGTTAGGGGTATATCTGCGGCTTCTCGATATTCCGGTGCCGGGCATCTACGGTCCATCTGCCGACGAGGCAGCGCAATGAACTAAAACTTCCCGATCGGACAACGTCAAACAGTCGCAGGGTACCGGCATAACCGCCGGCACTCTGCGACTTGTTTAGTTTAATGCTTTTCTATGAACTGCTTCGTGCTTGACGGGCGAGCATCCCGCTCACGAAGACCATGACCGCGGCCAGCCCAAGAAAATACAAAGGCATGGCGACTAACGAACCGTCGTGAAGAAAGCTCATGCCGCTCGTTATCAGGCTGACGACAACGTAATAACCCAATCCGAAGATGGCCCCTGCCGTCCCGAGCACGTCTCCGTAATGGATCAGCGCCAGGCTGAGGCAGTTGGGAATGGCCATTCCGGTGCCGAGCAGAATAATAAAAATACAGGATACCATCAACACCAAATCCGTCACGGTGGCTTTGATCCCGCTAAGGGCAAAGCCCGTGAAGCAAAGGGCCCCCACCGACGTAATGAACGTGCCGAGCAAGATAATGCGCTCTGCCTTGAGCCGGGTCAGCAGCCTTTTCGACAGCAGCGCGCCGAAAATCGAGGACATCGCCACAAAGATTCCGAAGAAGCCGAACGCAGCAGGTCTCATCTGAAAAAATTCAATAAAAATAAAGGGCGCCTCCGCATAATAACTGAACAAAATGCCGTTGGTCGCTCCAATAAGCAAACCGAATCCCCATACTCTGCGATCGAAGAGCAGGCGCTTGACCACCGAGAACGTGTTAATCCTCGAGGCGGCCTGCACTCTGGTCTCGGGCAGGGAAATCCAGGTGTAGGTCAATACGGCTGCGCTCAATATTACCAGCGTGAAGAAAACCGCCCGGAAGCCGAGCGATTGATCTACCCATCCGCCAATCAGCGGCCCTATCGCAGGAGTAAACGCCAGCGCCGCCGAAATCTGGGCAAACACCGCATGGCGTTTGGCTCCGTCTACGGTCTCGCGCAAAATCGTTTGCGTGACGACAGAGCCCGTGCTGGCACCAAAAGCCTGTATGAACCGGCTGACCAATAACCATTCGACAGACCCGGACAGATAGCAGCCCAGGCTGCCCAACCCATAAACCAGGATGCCCCACAGCATGGCGGGGCGCCGTCCGATGGAATCGGACAGCCTCCCCCAGCAATACACGCCAAAGGCAAAGCCCAGAAAGTAAATGCTGAGCGTAAGCTGGATCGCATTATTGCTCGCCCCTAAATGATGGGCGATATCCGGTAATGAAGGCGTATATATCGTTTCGCTTATTTGCGGGAAACCCACAAGAACAATAAACAACAGCAGTGACGGTTTTGAGATTTTTCTTTGCACAGCCAAACTCCCCCTTATCGATTCAGAAAATCTCTAGTTTGCCGGCAAAGGAATTACGGGATCGGGGGTTTGCATTTGGTTAGTCTAGTAAATGAAAGCATTAAAAGTTCACCTTTTGTTTGAAAATAGGGGGGTAGTAATCAATCTAACGAGCATTATAACAGAATCGCAGGCAAATGGGCTCCTGACTCTCCTCCCGGGGATGCGCTCTGCTATGCATCATTTCCTCTTGGAGAGCCATTCCGCCAATTCTTCCGTTTTAGATTTGCATTTAGGCACGGGGCGTTGTACTGTCTAGGCTTTTGCCTTTTGCTCCCTCGTCCGCACGAGATCCGATACGTCGTCGGCCGAACGCTAAATGCAAGAGCCCACGCGTCACGCGTGGGCTCTTGCTCCAAGGCTATACGATCCCCTGCCAGCTCTCATGATACGCTCAATACAGCTCCCAAGTCTCCGTGCATAGCGCAGGCAAAGAATCCGCAACACGCTCGCAGTCTTCATACCCCAGGTTGCCGGAATGGGCGAACAAAATCGCATATTCGCCGTTTGTCGGCGCTTCCCTCATATCGAACATATAATGGTTTCCGCTTCCATCCATCGCAAACGACACCGCACAAGGCATATACTCCGGCAGCTCGTAGGCCAGGTTCATCTCCCTCAGGTCATCCGTGTTAAAGAACTGGAAAAGACGTGCTCCCTGTTGAAATTCCCCGCCGTTGGAATACTTCAATAAATCCAAATAGCTGGCGGGAAAGTTTCGCCGAGGCAGCTTCCAGCCTGCAGGATCCAGCGGAACATATTGATCGTAAAAGGGGGAGCTTTTGTGAAAAGGATTCACTTGCCTCCCCTTGATTTCATCCATCTCCTGCACGGAAAGCCCTGCATTCCACACCATAACAAAACGGGCAATTTGTTCTTCGGTGGCACCCGCGCGTATGTCGTACGCGTGCTCAAAATCGATATTCCACATCTTCGCCTGCCTCCGTCCCAATACTTCCTTCCTCGCAACTTCTTCAAACATTATAAAGGAAATACTGGAAAAAGAAATCATGCCGCGGGAATCAGGTCTTTCTATGTTCATGGATTTGCGGCAACGGCGGCGGTCACAGATGGGTTCCTCCGCTGGCATCGATGCATTGACCGGTGATCCAGCGGCTGTCCGGAGAAGCCAGAAACGCCGCGATATCCGCAATATCCGCCGGCTCCCCCCACCTTCCGAACATCGAATAGCCGGCCCCGACCCGATACGAGTCAGGATCCTGCAGCATTCCGGCATTCATGTCGGTAGCTACGAATCCGGGCAGTATCGCATTGATCGTGATTCCGCGGGATGCCAGCTGGCTCGTCAAGGAGAGCGTCAGCGCATTAATGGCCCCCTTCGTCATCGTGTACGCCGGAATATTGGGCAGGGAAATCCGGGTGACCGCAGACGATAAATTGATGATGCGCCCATTGTCCCGAAGGCGGGGAAGAGCTTGCTGAATCAGGAAGAACGGCGCTTTCACGTTAATATGCATCACTTCGTCAAAGCTCTGCTCCGTGGTTTCCTCGATGGTCTCCACCAAGCCGATCCCTGCGTTGTTAACCAGGATGTCCATTTGCGTGCTGCCCGTCCGGTCGTTCAACGCCTCATCCAGCGACTCGAACAGGGCATTTACCCCCTCCAAGGAGCGGAGGTCCGCCCCAACCGCAAAAGCCTCCCCTCCGGCCTGCGCAATCTCGCGGACGACCTCTTCCGCAGCCTCCCTATTCTTGCCGTAGTGAACGGCGACCATGGCTCCTTCCTTCGCCAATCGGTTCGCGATGGCACGTCCGATGCCCCGGCTGGAGCCCGTAACCAAAGCCGTTGTTCCATTCCATGTTTTCATGTTCTCATCATCTCCTCTTCTTCTTTCCCTTTCAGTTTTATCACAGCCCCCATTTTGAAATGTTGCGCTCCTATTCCCGTTCTCCGCTCGATTTCAAACATCATAAAAAAGCCCCTCCTGGATAGGGGGGCTGGAATGCAGGGCATTAGCGCCGACCTGCAAGCTTATGAAAATTAAAAATCATTTACATTCCATGTGAAGATTATTATAATGAGTATATCAAAAGAGCTGCGCAACCTATGTTTGCATAAAGCGATTAAAGGATGAGTTTTTCCTTTAATCGCTTTTTTTGTGAGCTTGTTGAAAGTCATGGAGGTATATCGTATGAAAAAAAGAGCGTTTGATATGATCATGCTGCTCATCGGGGCATTTATTTTTGCGCTGGCGGTCAATTTATTCGTCATTCCGAACGATTTTGGCGAAGGCGGTGTGACCGGGATATCGATCATTCTGTTTTATGTACTGCAATGGTCGCCGGCGTTGGTCGGCATTGTGATTAACGGGATATTGCTGATGATTGGCTACAAGCTGCTGGATAAAAAAACGACGGTATATACCATCATCGCCGTTGCCTTTCATTCCCTGTTCCTGCACTTGACGGAGAACTGGCGCATTGCGTCGGATGAGCCGGTGATCAACGCCATTTTCGCCGGTCTGTTTGCCGGTGTCGGGATCGGACTCATCGTCCGGGTGGGCGGAACGACGGCAGGCACGGTGATACTGGCTCGTCTGGCCAATAAATATTGGGATTGGAATATCAGTTATGCCCTGCTGTTCTTTGACCTGATCGTGGCCGGACTGTCCGTCTTCGTGATCGGAATCGAGAAGGTGATGTTCACCGTGGTCATCCTCTACATCGGCACCAAGGCAATGGAATTCATAATTGAAGGCTTGAACCCCAAAAAAGCCGTTACCATCATCTCGACACATCATGACCGCATTGCCATTCGGGTGACGGAGATTATGGACCGTGGGGTGACCGTGCTCCGGGGATACGGATATTACACCGGTCAAACCAAAGACGTGCTCTACATCGTCATCAGCAAACAGGAAGTTTCCATGCTCAAAAAAATCGTCCGTGCCGAGGATAAAAACGCCTTTGTTACCATCCACGACGTACGTGACGTGTTCGGGGAAGGGTTTATTGATATTTCGAAGTAAAGCCGAACTTATCGTTAGATTAAAAAAGATCGAAACCATCGCTGAGGCGGGCTTCGATCTTTTTTCGTAATAACTCAGCTCCATCGAAGGATCAGGGGGACATATATCTTCCATATTCCAGCCCGAGATCCGTAATCGCATCGTCCGATACGGACAGAAGCGAAACATTCTCACCTTCCGCGCCCATCCACTGCACGCCCAACACAAGACCAAGCTCCGATTCTGCCGCAAACAGAAACGCGAACATGTCCGGGCGCACCTCTCCTTGGTCATCCACTCTCCACGTCGAGCTCGGATCGTACTTCGCCGGATAATCGTAATACAGCCAGCCGCTCTCGCGTTTCAGCGCCAAGCTGGCCAGCATATCGTCACCTTCTCTGACGAACTGCACCAGATAGAGGGACTCTCCCTCCGGAAGCTGAATAAGCGGCCATGCCTGCTCTACCGCTCTCCCCTTGCTGTCCTTGATCTCCTGCAGTACTTGTCCATCGGCCTTCTCCGGCTTGGCCGGCTGGATGGTCAACAGCGCCTCTTTCGGAACATGGTGCTTTGGAATGATGAAGTACGTTGCATTCGGGGCGGCCGTCCCCTCCGTCACCTCGTACAGCTGCCCGGCCTGATGGCTGAAATTCTGCGAAGTTTGCCTGCCGTTATCTTCTTCCGTCGCTTGCTGCTCACCCGCATATTGGACCGGAAGCGGCTCGCCGCCCTGGCCGATGGCAATCAGCGAGGCTTCTTCATCCTGAATCGCGGCATCCGGATTAACGAGCAGCCTATGCCCCGTTTCGTCGGAAAATGCAAAGGTCCCTTCCTGTAAGGCAGCCACATTCCGGATCACCAAGGGTAGGTCTTCCTTTACATCAAGGGCCGGCTCCACGCTCGAAACGGGCGGGGGTTCGACCTTCCCATTCTCCGAATCGGCGCATGCGGTCAAGGTACATAGGGCTGTCATGAACAGCGCTGCCCATATCTTTTTCATGCCTTCAGCTCCTGTAATAAGATTCCAACTCTTCCATAACCTCAGACGAATAAATGGCCGAAAAAGTTGATGTCAAAGTTCCTTTTATTTGTATTTTTCCATGACAAAATCGGATGATTTTTTGCATTTTCGCTACATAAAACACGGGATAATGGCTGATTAACTTACACCTAATGACAGGTTCATAGAAATATTTAATGAGTTTGCAAAAAACATTTTATTGGTAATACGAGGCAAGATTCTATAAAATTCTTTTTAACTTAAAAATGCTGAGTGCAAACTTTTAATGGTTTTGTACAAATGGTTCAAGACGGGCGTCCCTTTTCTGAAACACCAACGATTTTTCTCGCAATTCTACTTTAACGATTTGAAGGAGTGCATCACAAAAGTGACTACGAATATTTCTGTAACTTCACCCTTTACTGCCGCGCAAGAATATGTGGAATCCATCTATAACCAAGTTGTAGCCCGCGATCCGCATGAGTCCGAGTTTCACCAAGCCGTCCGGGAATTTGTGGATTCCCTCGTCCCTGTGTTAGCCCAGCACCCGAAATATCGGGAACACGGCATTCTGGAGCGCCTTGTCGAGCCGGAGCGCATGGTCACCTTCCGCGTACCTTGGGTGGATGATCAAGGCAAAACGCAAGTCAACCGCGGATTCCGCGTTCAGTTTAACAGCGCACTTGGGCCGTACAAAGGCGGCATCCGGTTCCATCCGTCGGTTTATGCCGGCATCGTCAAGTTCCTCGGTTTTGAGCAAATCTTCAAAAACTCGCTCACCGGCCAGCCCATCGGCGGCGGCAAAGGCGGTTCGGACTTCGATCCGAAAGGCAAATCCGATCAGGAAGTCATGCGTTTTACCCAGAGCTTCATGACCGAGCTGTACCGTCATATCGGACCTGATTCCGATGTGCCTGCCGGCGATATCGGCGTGGGCGCTCGCGAGATCGGTTATATGTTCGGTCAATACAAACGCATCCGCGGAGGACATGAGGCCGGCGTGCTGACAGGCAAAGGCGTCATTTATGGCGGAAGCCTGGCACGTACGGAAGCAACCGGATACGGCTGCGTCTACTTCGTACAGGAGATGCTGGCTGCGAAGGGCCTTAGCTTCCAGGACAGCCGCGTCGTGGTGTCCGGTTCGGGCAACGTTTCCATCTACGCCATCGAAAAGGCACAGCAGCTCGGTGCTCACGTCATCGCTTGCAGCGACTCTAACGGATATCTGTATGATCCGGAAGGAATTAACCTTGAAACCGTCAAGCTGCTCAAGGAGCGGGATCGTCTTCGGATCAGCGAATATGTGAAAATTCATCCGCATGCCGTATACACCGAAGGCTGCACGGGAATCTGGTCGCTTCCATGCGATATCGCACTCCCTTGCGCCACGCAGAATGAGCTCGACGCCGACGCTGCCAAAACCCTCATCTCGAATGGAGTGAAGGCCATCGGCGAAGGAGCGAACATGCCTTCCACGTTGGAGGCGATTGAGCTGTTCATCAGCAAGGGCGTACTGTTTGGACCGGCTAAAGCCGCCAATGCAGGCGGAGTTGCCGTATCGGCACTCGAGATGAGCCAAAACAGCATGAGAATGTCATGGACGTTTGAAGAGGTGGATGCGAAGCTCCATCAAATCATGAAGAACATTTACAACAGTGCGGTAGATGCTGCCGAAGAGTATGGCGTAGCAGGCAATCTTGTGGCCGGTGCCAACATCGCAGGGTTTATCAAAGTGGCCGATGCCATGATCGCGCAAGGAATCGTATAAATCACACAAAAAAAGCCCTGCCGCATATGCGGCAGGGCTTTTTGCAGCTTATAGGAGCTCGCTGCGGAGCTGTTCGGCCGATTTTGGCGACAGGTACCCGAGCGGAATGTCAAACACCGTCTTGGCGCCCTGCTGTCCCTCTCTGCTCAAGCGATGCGCAGCTCTTGCATAAGACACGAGCACGCTTGCCGTAAATTCAGGGTTGCTGTCCAGCTTCAGGCCAAATTCAACAATTTGCTTGCTTCCGTTTCCGGTAACCCCGCTGCGTATGACAAATCCGCCGTGTGGCATTCCGGCATGCTCAGCCTCAAGCTCTTCTTGCGTAATGAAGGTAACGGTTGTATCGTAATCGGAGAAATAGTTCGGCATCGACACAATCGTCTGACGGATTTGCTCTTGGTCCGCGCCTTCTTCTGCAACGACGAAACAATCTCTCCGGTGCTTCTCGCGAGTGGCAAGCTCCGGTGTCTCGCCGGAACGGATCTGGTTAATAACCTCTTCTACAGGAACCGTGTATTGAACGCCTGCTTTCACTCCGGGTACGCGACGGATCGCATCGGAGTGGCCTTGGCTCACGCCTTTGCCCCAGAACGTATAATCTTTACCTTCCGGCAGAATCGCTTCGGCAAGCAGACGGTTCATGGAGAACAAGCCCGGATCCCAGCCTGTCGAGATGACGCTGATATGGCCGCCGCCCATCGCCGCTTTGTTGACCTCCTGGAAAAACTCGGGAATTTTTGCGTGCGTGTCAAAGCTGTCTACCGTATTGAACATGCTGGCAAGCTGTGGTGTTTGCTCCGGCAAATCGGTAGCCGAACCGCCGCACAGAATCATCACGTCAATCTTCCCGATATATTGCTCTGCCACTGAAATATGCTCGAAACGCGCACCGGAATTGGCCGGCATTTGCTGCGGGTCTCTGCGCGTGAAGATGGCTACCAGCTCCAAATCCGGATTTTGCCCGATGGCTTTCTGCACGCCCTTGCCCAAGTTTCCATAACCTACGATCCCTACTTTAATAGTTGCGTTCAATGTTATCCTCCCTTTGTCAGTCCATTTGCTTTGACATGATGTTTATGTACTGCTTTAAAGTATAAGTATATAGACATCACACTAATTGTAAACTATTTTATATGAAGAGGAAATTGTTTCTAGCTGCGTCATTCATATTTTCACCTGCTACCCGATAACTTGAACAACGTTTCCTTCCTGATCCTTGATTTCCGTCTTCACGATTTCAATTCGGATTCCAGGTAAACCGGAAAGCTCGAAGGTGCTGACCTGCGGAACCAAACGGCTTGAGAATTCACCCGCCGTCCGATCGTCCATGATCAACGTAACATCTCCATCCTCCGCGGTCCAGCGGCTCTCGTTCCCCGGCTCAAATACGACCCGAACCTCCGGACCTACAAGGCTCAAGCTCTTCTCCTTCAGAATTCTCCCCTGCAGCAGCTTGCCGATGATGCCCGCCTGTTTGGCGCCGATTTGGAGCGCAGCCGGGGTTTTGCTTAACCAGCCTTTTTTTCCCGGTTCAAAAGCCAGCTGGCTCACATAGAGAAATCCGGTGTTCGAGCCTTCCTCCTTCATTCCTCTATCCACAGTTTCCGAGATCGAAGGTATCTTAAGAAACGAATCCCGATTCAAATCCGTTATGTAAAGCGGCATATGTTCTACACAGGCTTGCAGCACGCCAAGCGTATTCCAGGTCTGCATCGCCTCAAGCTCTTCCCGGGTAATGCCGATCATCTGCAGGAATTCGACCCGCCCATTCGGCGTATCCATGGCCGGCAGCTCGGGATCCTCGATAAAGGCGAGCGCGGTCAGCTGCGTATCGGCACCCAGGCAGATCGGTCCATTGGCATCCAAATAATCGCCCGAGCGAAAAATATTCCCGCTGTTAAACACGTATCTCCCCATATTCTGAAGCAGATTTAGCGCCCACGCCGGCGGCTCTTCCTCATCCTTCGGCTTAGCCAGCCTGAACGTCAATTCGAAGCCGTAACCGCTCTCCTCCAGATGATCCGATTCTTTATCATACAGCTCGCTAAAACCATAGGTAACCATATGCCAATGCGGCATTGGCGTATTCGAGACATAAGCGCTGATTCCATTCAGCGGATCGGGTCCTCCAAGCGCATACGGAATCAACGCTCCGTAATGCTTCGGCTCCTGCTCTCCATATAACTTCAGCAGTGCATCGTCAATCGCGTCCCAGCCGGGTGCGTTATCTTCATATGTCATATCCTGTTCCCTCCCGTTATCGTTTCCATCCTAAACTTCACCCTATCCGCCCCCGTTAAATCATATCCCCTTCCATTAGGCGGCGCATTCAACAATTACCGATAATACAAGCAAGGGAGCTTCAGGACGATAGCCCAGCATCCTCCTTCACTTCATTATATAGGACATATTGGGGAATGAAGAAGTTTCCAGAGAAGTGTATAATAGTACCATATCAACAAAGGAGCCTACATGTTCATGAAAAAACGAACGGCATTATCAGTAACCATAACGCTCACCGCTTCGCTTACAATCTCTTCGCTGGCCCTGCAGCCGGCCTCTGCCGACGCGGCCTCCGCCAAGGAATGGATACAAATCTCCGAACGGACGTCCTATTACGGCGAAGCGGCTAACGGCCAGCCTAACGGACGCGGCACCATCAAGTGGGGCAACGGCAAACAATATTCCGGCGATTTCATGGACGGAAAGCGTGCCGGGAGCGGTAAATACATTAACGAATACCAATTGGACGGCGAAGCGCATAAGGTGGTGTACAGCGGACGCTGGAACCATGACAAAATGGATGGTGAAGGCATCCTGACCCATAAGGTGACATTGCCGGACGGGTCCGTCCGCTGGAACCAGATCCAGAAAGGGATATTCAAGGCAGGCGTCTTCCAAAGCGGATACGATGTGATTCATGCCGTGGCCGATCCCGACTACAGCTTTACCTACAAGAAGGGCAAGGAACTGCTCGTGATTATGGGCACCAATCAGAACATGAAAAAAAACTGGGCGAGCGGAACGATGTTCAGCGCTCAATACAAGAATGGTTCCGTCAACCATCGTTACTCGATCTTCCCGGCCAATTCCGCGGCCGAGCAGCGTCAGAACGACGCCGCGCTCCGATACTTCAAGAGCATTCAAACCAAAATGGCTCCGCATCTGCAGCAATTCGAAGCCTTGTCCAAGCAGGTTCCGTTAAAATAACCCGCCATAAAAAGAACCCGGTATTGCCAAGGCAGAACCGGGTTCTTTGATTTGACCGGAAGGAATTCACCGTCTTTCTGCGCACGTCCCCCGTTCAGAAGCGTGACCGATTTATCGATTCGCCGCTGACGCGTCTCCATCGTCTTGGCCCCTTCAATCGACAGCGCCAAGCGGCGCTGGTTGGCTGTAGGCAAACGATCAAAAAATTGTCGGGCCGCCGGATTCAGCTCACTCAGGCTTATTCCGTCATCCCTATTGTGCCGTCCAGCCGCCATCCACAAGCAGCAAGGTGCCCGTAACGAGGTCGGATGCCGGCGATGCCAAATAGATAACGGCGCCGGCCACATCGCCTATGGTGCCGATCCGGCCTGCCGGGATCCGTGCCAATACGCCGTCCCGGAACTCGGGGGAGTCCAATCTTTCGGCCGTTCCCGGCGTATGGATGAAGGTGGGACCGACCGCATTGATGTTGACGCCCCGGCTGGACCACTCCAGCGCCAGCACCTTCGTCAGCTGGTTAACGCCGCCCTTGGAGGCGCAATAGGCAGCGCCTTCGGTAATCCCGACGATGCTGACCTGCGAGCTGACGTTGATGATTTTTCCATAGCCCTGCTCCAGCATGAGGCGGCCGGCAGCCTGACAGCAGAAAAATACGCCCTTCAAATTAACGTCCATCATCTCGTCCCAGTAATCTTCCGTGATGTCTTCCGCGAGCATGCCCTCTCCCAAACCCGCGTTATTGACCACGATATCCAGCCGGCCAAAGTCCTTGGCTACCTGTCCAAATACGGATCGGATCTGCTCCACATTGCGCACATCCAGCTCATAGGCCTTGGCCTGGCCTCCCGTCCTGGAGATTTCCTCAACCAATCGATCCAGCGACGCTTTGCTACGTGCCATAACGGCAACCTTGGCTCCTGCCGCTGCGAGCGCTTGGGCTAGTCCGTAACCGATGCCTTTGCTGGCACCCGTCACGATTGCGATTTTATCCTGAATGCTGAAATTGGGCTGCATATGGTAACCTCCATCACCTTGGATTCGTTTGTGTAGTTACATTAAAGCATGACGTCTTGGCCTCGGGCAATCATTTCGGATGTTCTGAGAGCAAAGGCTGTCCAACACTCCTGAAACACGAAATCCGCATCCATAGAGGAATCTACTCATCAGGGATAGAAGTGAGGTATATCATATCGTTGTATTTTAGTATGAAGGTATGGAGGAGCCGAAAATGAGCGAACGGTTAACCGAAGCGCAGCAACAAGCGATTCTTCATGTCGAATCGTTAGCGGCGAACGCACGGAAGAGCACCTCGGCCATGACGGAGCATATTTTACGAAAACATGAAAAAGAATCCGTGACGATGCGCCGACAGTTAAAGCTCATCGAAAAGCATGCCCGGGTCACGTTGAATTTCCATCCGGATCGGATACTGCCTACAGGCCGCTCCGTTATCGAATCTCTCCTGACGGAAGGCGTATATCATAACCAGTTCATCACGAGCGTGACCAACGGAAGCCGTACGGCCTACCCGGGCGGCGACCGCGACCAATGGGAACGGCTCCTGTTTGGCGGAGCCTACCAGCAGCCCGGCGTTCGCCATGACGAGCGGCCGAAGTACGGCGCACTCAATCTCATGAATTATGCTGACGGGGGGTCTCCCCGCTTCGGTTCTTGTTTTCTGGTGCTGTCCCCGGGCATATTGAAGCGCAGCACCTTTACATTCGGTGACAGTCACGCAGGTCCCGAGTTTGTAGGCACCATACGTCAGTGGGATTCGATTCTCGCTGCGCTCTTGCAGCAAGTGGAATCCACCGGCTCGGCCCTGGGTTCTCCGAATGTAAATATTCCAGCTATGCTGGAGCGGCTGATTCATCTTCCTTCATCGCATACCGGTCCCACCGGACCGGTCGGCCGCTCCTTGGACGATTATATTGAAGCACAGATCCATGGTCCCATCGACTTATCCAGCGATGCGGAGGCCCTGGTTGCCGATCCGTCCTACAAGCATACCCCGATCGGCCGCCTGCTCCACGCGCTGTGTGAGCGATATCATCTTGCCCTGTCCTGGCATCCGGGGTTCTCTCTTGCCGTGCAGGATGTCCCCAATAACTTCCGGGGACCCGCCATGCCGCCGCTCGCCAAGCGGATCGACCAGAGCTACGCAGGCTCGAAAGGCGTCCTGGATGCGGCCATCATCGGCAAAGCGGCTGCTCACCTGGAGGATGATCCAAGCTCTTGGAGCGATTGGGGAACCTATGAAGAAACTTTTCAGCATCTCAAACAGCTGTGGCATGTGCTCGTAAAATATGGACATCCGAATCCGAATGCCGCAGACCGCTAAGCGGCATTTGCAGCTTGCGTTTCCAACGGAATCTCAGCTCGCGGATACAGGGACATAGCATGGCTAGCGAAATCCGTGCAGAAACGGCTAGGCCTACCTGCTATGACTTCTTATATATTGATCTTAGAAAGGATGATGACCGGATGGATTGGGTCCAGCGGATGAATGAAGCCATCGGCTATATAGAAGCGAACATAACCGAAGAGATCGATTACGCTGAAGCGGCGAAGGTCGCCTGCTGCTCCGCATACCATTTTCAACGCATGTTTCCGTTCATTACGGATGTCACGCTCTCCGAATACATACGGAGACGGAGATTGACGCTGGCCGCTTACGAGCTGCAAAACAGCGACATCAAGGTCATCGACCTTGCACTTAAATACGGCTATGATTCCCCGGAGGCGTTCGCGCGTGCATTCCAGAACATGCACGGCACAACGCCGACGGCCGCCCGCCAAGCCGGTACCAAGCTGAAGGCCTATCCCCGCATCTCCTTTCAATTCTCCATGCGAGGGGCTGCCGAAATGAATTACAGAATCGAAGAAATGAAGGCATTTTCCGTTGTCGGTTTCAAGAAGCAAGTAAGCACGCAGCGCGCCTATGAAGAGGTTCCTTTTCTCTGGAAAGACGCCCATGCGGAAGGCATCTTCGACAAGCTGTGGAACTACCGTGCGCAAGACCATCCCATCCGGGGAATTCTCGGGGTTTGTGCAGACGGCAACTACGGAAAGAACGAGTATTTCGACTACATCATGTCCGTCGTATCGACGCATAATCCTCCGGAACCGATGGTGTTGCGGCATTTCCCTGCCGCTGCATGGGCGGTATTCGAGCTGGAAGGAGATCCGAGCCGTATTGCGGAGATGTGGAAGCGTCTTTATACCGAGTGGATCCCGTCCCATGCCTACGATCTAGCGCCGCTGCCTGCAATCGAATGCTATCTTCCCCCGGACGAGTATAAGAACGAATTATGGATTCCTGTCATTCGAAAGGCGCAATAAGTATTGCTGCTGAAGACATGTTTAGGGGCTCACCGCATCAAAAGTCATAAATCACGGCCGACTATGGTGCAGTGAGTCCCCATCATGTTTTCCTGCCGAAATGAAACAGCCCCAGCGCCAACCATCCCGCCGTTAACAATGCCGCCGTGCCGATGAGCGCCGGATAGGGCCCAAAATGATCAATCGTTTACTCTATACTGATTAACGCGTCGGCAGGCGGATAAACTAGATATCCTCCATGCGCATCAAGATGGAAATATAAAAAAAACCGCTCTTCATCAGAGCGGTTTGCGGCTTTTCGCATAAGTTTGTATATAAGGCTAGAAAGTCCGTCCTTTGATGCCTGCGGTGTTCCTGTCAGATCCGGCTATTCCGTTTGAACGGGGATCATGATCATAAACTCAGGGTCATCCGTATACGGGTCTTGACTCATCGGATATTGTTCGAAATGCGTTAAATGATCCGGGTTGTATTCCGAGTAGCCTTGTTCCGCAATCCAGGCATAGATATTGTTGTAAGATTGGTCGATGCTCTGCCCTTTGCGATGGGAACAAGCGGCATAGGTTAATGCGGGAACGGATATCGTAACCATCCCTTCCGGTACTTCCTCAATCCGCTCCACTTCGACGACGGCATAATGGATGAATCCTTCACCCCCGGGAGCCGCGTGGTAAGATAACCCCAGCAGGGTGTCCGCATGGATTGCGTGAGGAATCTCCGCGAGCCGCTCTTGCAGCGTCCGCTGCACCGCCCGGATTCCGCCCGCGCCTGCCTCGGTAAATGTGCCCTCCCATTTCAATCCAACCGCCTGAAATGCCGGCTTTCTCGTAACCGCTGCTTCATTTCGTTGATCGATGTTCATCGGTAAATACTCCTTTATCCTCTTTTTAGTTTCATTATATACTTGAACTATGCCAGAAACTGTCACAGTATATAAAATACTCAAGGAGCAGATTTATGCCCAAAACCGAACGGATCCTTAACGTCATGCAGCGAGTGTATGAACGGCAGAACTTCACCGTCGGCGAGTTAGCCGAGGAATTCTCGGTCTCGTATCGTACGATGCTCCGCTATCTTCATGAACTGTCTCGGCTAGGCGTTCCCTTATACGCCAATGAAGGAAAGAATGGCGGCTATTCCATCCTGACTTCTCGGCAGAAGCGGGAACGATCCGAGCAGACGAACGAGACCATTCAGCGGATCATCAAACCGCGGACGCTGATCGTCGGCCTGGAGATGAAGCTCCCCTTCACGGCCTATTACATGTCTCAGGCCCTCAAGCCCAGGCTGTGGCAGGAGCTTCAAAACCGGATGGAGGAGATTCCCTATATCCGCCATAAAACGCCGAACCCCTTGTTTATTGCTGCTGTTTTGAATCGGCAGCCGATCTATCATTATGTAGCAGGGTTCGAGGTCAGCACGATCCGGGATATGCCGGAGCGGATGGTGAGTTTAACCCTGCCGACGCAGGAGTATGCGATGTACACCCATGAGGGCCATTCCGAGCGGGAGGATACCGACCAGTCCTACTCCTATGTTCTTCAGCTGCTGAAACAACGCGGACTTATGCCGAACCCCGAACACTACAGCTTGGAGCTGAGAACCTCGGTGCATGCCTCGAAGACCCAGATCTACATCCCTATAACCTGAATCAGGGAATTTCACTTTCGGGAAATGGTACGCTGCGGATGCGCATATTCAGGTTTACCCCTTGGCGATATAAAAAAGCGAGCCCGGATCCTTTCCGGAGCTCGCCTTTGCTCGATTAAATGGCTTTCGGATTGTCGACCACGGGATTTACATCCGCATCATAATCCACGCCGTCGGTTTCAAAGCCGAACAGCTGGAAGAACTCGCGGCGGTAACCGGCAAGGTCGGTCAATTCTTCGATATTTTCACTGGTCACTTTGCTCCACAATTCGGCTACTTCGGCCTGAACGTCCTCGCGAAGCTCCCAATCGTCGATACGGATACGGCCCTTCTCGTCCACCGGGGTTTCTTGCCCGTTATAGAGACGATCGGAGAACAGACGGTAAATCTGCTCAATGCAGCCCTCGTGCAGCCCCTTTTCCTTCATGACTTTGTACAGCGCCGATACGTACAGCGGCACGACCGGAATCGCCGAGCTGGATTGAGTCACTAACGCTTTGCTCACCGTAACGTATGCGCGTCCGCCTCCGGTGGCAAGCTTCTCGTTCAGTTTCAGCGCGGTGGCCTCCAAGTGATCCTTGGCTTGTCCAATAGATCCGTCCCGGTAAATGGCCTTGGTAATCTCGGAGCCGATATAAGAGAACGCAATGGTCGTCACGTCAGGAGCCAATACGCCGCCTTCCGCCAGCTCGTTCATCCACAATTCCCAATCGTCGCCGCCCATGACCTCAACGGTGTTCATCACTTCCTCTTCCGTTGCCGGTTCAATCGTAACCTCCGTCACTTCACCGGTGTGGAAGTTAACCGTTTTGTTGGTATACGCCGGTCCGATCGGCTTCAATACCGAGCTGACCGTCTCGCCCGTTTCAGGGAGCGTGCGGCGAGCCGACGCAACGCTGTAGACCACGAGATCGACCCGGCCCAGCTCTTTGCGGATCAGTTCAACCGTTTTGGCTTTGGTCTCCTGCGTGAAGGCATCTCCCGTCACGCTGTACGATTTCAAGCCGGCGGCATCCGCTGCCTTCTCGAAAGCGGCCGAATTGTACCAGCCCGCGGATGCGGTCCGTTTCTCGGTGGCCTGACTTGGACGATACACGCCTACGGTATTCGCCCGTGCGCCGAATGCGGCAGCTATTCTGGCCGACAAGCCGTACCCCGTGGAGGCGCCGATGACCAGCACATTGCGCGGCCCTTCGATTCCAGGCTGCTTCAGTACATAATGGATCTGCTCCTGCACTTGGGCTTCGCAGCCTACAGGATGGGATGTCGTGCAAATAAATCCGCGTGTTCTAGGTTTAATGATCATATTTATATACCTCTCTTTTCGTATCCGTCGTTTCATACCTTATGTATGGTCTGCCAAGTTCCCCTCTATTTTAACTGTTTTTTGCGGAGAGAGGAAATGTTTTGACGGGAAAATCAAGAAAACCTCCCTTTGGTGTGACGGAGGCTTCAGCCTGCATTCCTTCCAAAGAGAGGTTCTTTATGTTTAATGCGCTATATCTGCTACCATATAATACTGAACGGATTATTTGAATGAAGCATAGCCCTGGTCGGCCATGACCACGCTGCCCGTAATCGCAGCCGCTTCATCCAGCGACACGAGATACACGGTATCGGCGACCACCTCGGGCTGCGTCAATTCTCCGCCCATGACTTTGGCTCTCATGGAATCCAGCATGCCGGAATCTTTATAGCCCTGGATGATCGGTGTATCGACGGCTCCAGGAGCAACAGCCACGACACGAATGCCGTATGGCGCCAGTTCAAGCGCGGCGGATTTGCTCATCATGATGACGGCACCCTTTGTCGCATGGTAAGCAAATGTTCCCGGCGAAGCCAAGAAGCCGAATACGGAAGCCGTGTTGATGATAACGCCTTTAATGCCCAGTTCTTTCATTTTTCTGCCTGCCGCGATGATACCGTAGGCAACCCCGTGCTGATTCACGTTAATCGTGCGATGGTAAAGATCCATATTTTGTTCAAGGACCGGCCCGGCGCCGCCAATGCCGGCATTGTTGTGCATGACGTCGATGCGGCCGTAGAGCTCAACCGCTTTATCCACAAGCGCCTCGACGCTTTCTTGCTTGGAAACGTCGACTTGAACGAATGAAGCTTCGCCGCCTTCTGCTTTGATCATATCGACGGTCTCTTGCCCGGCAGTTTCATTAAAATCGGCAACGACGACACGATCGCCTTTTCTTGCGAATTTAAGGGAGACCTGGCGACCGATTCCGCTCGCTCCACCGGTAATTACCGCTACACGTTGTTCTGACATTATCAATGACCTCCTAGGGTAAAATAGCGTTATGATTTGAACATTGTGTGTCCATGTCCTTGTGTTCATTGTAATCCCGGGTTATATTTAAGTAAATTTAAACATGATTAATGTTACTTAACTTTTATTTAAGGATGAAAGCCATATGAATCTTGAACAATTGGAATATATCGTGGAGACGGCCAAGACAGGATCGTTAACCAAGGCAGCCCAGAATTGCAACGTCACCCTTTCCGCGGTGAGCCAAGCCGTGTCCAGCCTGGAAGCCGAGTTCGGTTTTTCTTTGTTCACCCGTTCCCGGCTTGGTGCCGTACCTACGGCCGAAGGTCAGCGGATCCTGCAGAAGGCTTATGCCATTTTGGAGCAATTTCAGGAGCTGAAGGCAGAGGCCGAAGGCTATTCTAATTTGCTTGGCGGGTCATTGCGGATTGCTACCGTACCGGTGCCTTTAACGCTGTCCATCGATGCCATTATCCGGTTCAAAAAAGACTTTCCGCAAATCAAACTCGACATCACGGAGAAAGCGACGCTCGATATTATTGAGGATATTAAGCAGAATCACGCGGATATCGGTCTGATCTTCGTTGATGAATCCATCATTCATCAGCATCGCGGCCTGCATTTCGGGAAGCTCCTCGAGAGCAAATTCGTGGTGGGGGTCAGCCGCCAATCCCCTCTCGCCATGCGGCAATCGATCACGCCCGATGAGCTCCGAGAATATCCCTTGGTATTGTATAAGGATGACAATCTGTTCAAGCTGATGGATGTATTCCAGGAGCAGTACGGGGACATGGATGTGTTATTCTCCACCAACCAGACGAGGGTCATACAGAAGCTCGTCGAAGAGAATGTGGCGGTTACGGTAGGGGTCGACTTGTCCTTCACCAGCTTCGCTTCCGTTCCTTCGGGAAACATCGTGACGCTGGAGCTGGAGATGCCCCCCGGCCTCGCCGCTTCCTCCTTCGGGTGGGTACAGCCCGGAACCCACCACCTGTCGAAGCCGGCATCGATCTTTCTGGACAAGCTGAAGCATCAGATTGGATAAGGGGCTTAGGTTCGCCGAATGAAAAGCCAACCGGCAAATAGGGTCGTGGCATTATACCAGTCTCCCCGTTCGCCGGTTGGCTTTTTTAACAAGCTCCGTAATTATGTTAATGAATTACTCAAGCGTCAAACTCACCGGGCAATGATCGCTTCCGAGCACATGGCAGTCGATCTCGGCATCCTTCAGCTTCTCGGCTAAACGGGCAGACGTCAGGAAATAATCGATGCGCCAGCCGATATTCCGCTCCCTCACCTTGGCCATATAGGACCACCAGCTGTATACGTCCGTACGGTCGGGGTAGAAGTGGCGGAAGGAATCGATAAAGCCCGCTGCCAGCAGATCGGTCATTTTACCGCGCTCCTCCTGCGTGAAGCCGGAATTCCCATGATTGGATTTGGCATTTTTCAGGTCGATTTCCTGGTGCGCCACATTCAAGTCCCCGCATACGATCACGGGTTTGCGTTCGTCGAGCTGAAGCAGGTAAGTGCGGAACCGTTCCTCCCACTCCAGCCGATAATCCAGCCGGCTCAGGTCGCGCTTCGCGTTCGGCGTGTATACGTTCACGAGATAGAAGTCCTCAAACTCCAGCGTGATCACTCTGCCCTCGGGCTCGCTGTCTTCCTCCAGGCCATAGCGAACGGCCAATGGGGCGATTCTCGTAAATACCGCCGTTCCCGAGTATCCCTTCTTCTCCGCATAGTTCCAATACTGCTGATATTCCGGACCCAGATCGAGCTCGATCTGTCCCGCTTGCAGTTTCGTTTCCTGCACGCAAAATATATCGGCATCCGCCTCATTAAAATAATCCATAAAGCCTTTCGTAACGCAGGCCCGCAATCCGTTGACGTTCCATGATACTAGCTTCATATCGTAACCTCCGTGGTATCCATATCGTTTTGCGCGTTGAATCTATGAATCTTCTAAATTCTATAATGGTATCATGTCACGGGTGTAACGAACAAGAAGCTTCGCCCCTTTCATCATAACTTCATGAAACGATAAGATGAGGCCTTGCGTGCATAATCCCGCCCCAAATCAGGAACAACATAAACGTAAACGGAGTGCGGTCATTTCGCACCCAATCGATGAGAATCCCACGAAAGGAGGAGTGCAGCAAATGACTGGCAGAAACAGCAAGCCTAAGAACGACGGCCCTTCCAGCAGCCCTGAACGTTTGGATCAATACGGGGACAAACTGGCTTCCGAGAACGAAGAGGAGTTCACCTCCGCGGCCGAAGAGCATTGTCGGGATCAGGAATAATGGAATTGATACGGCTGTCGATGCCCATTCGATAATCACCGCAGCAAAAACACCCATCCATGCCAAGGCAATGAGATGGGTGTTTTTCCAAACGATCATCTGGACGAACAAAATGCTCGTCGATTATAACCATTCTGCTCCTCGCCGTCGCTACTCTGTCACCCCGAAGCGGTTGCCGTCCGGATCTGTCAGGGAAAATCCTTTGAACCCGCCAAAATCCTCAATTTCAGTCACGTCGGCTCCCTTGGCAACCAGTCGTTGATGGATTTCACTCACATTCGTGGTATGCAGGTTGAAATATTGCCCCACACCATAATCATTCTTGGGAAATTCGGGCTGCTTCACCTGATAGGAACGCACGAGGCAAAAGGATACCTTCTCATCGTTCATTCGCATGACAACCGCATTCGGTTCATCCGTGTGAATCACTTCAAATCCGAGCATTTCCGTATACCAGGCCGTCGAACGCTTTAGATCACTCACCGGTACGAAAATGCCAACGCCGTACAATAGGGATTTTTTCAAAAACCTTCCTCCTCTTTGATTAGCTTAAATAGCTTCCAACACATAAGAAACGATATTTCGGGCTAAAACCAAACAGGGTCCAAATTTATTCCGTAAATTTCCACACGTTTCCATCCGGATCTTCCATATAAAATGCAAGGACTCCGCCAACCCGGCTCAATTTGCTTATTCTGATGCGCAGCTTGGTCAGTTGAAGGTACGAAGTACAAATCGCTTGGGGATCTCTTCTTCGAAAAGCTATCACAAGCGCATCCATATCCAGTGCTGCGGATGTACCCGCTGGGTCTCTCTCCTGCGGCTTAGGTTCATCGCCTGTTTGCTGCATGCGATGCAGCTTCTTCAGCCTGGCTCGCGCACGTCCGAGCGACACCTGAACCGTCCCTTCGGACATGGAGAGAAATTCGGCCGTCTCCCTGGCCGTGAAATCCAATACGTCCATAAGCAGCAAAATCACCATCGCACGTGGCGATAACCGGTCCGCTAAGACCTCCAAAAGCTCCCTGGTGGATAAGCCGTCATCTACGGCCGCCCTATCTCCTAACACATTCTCGGAAACCCTCATCCCGGGCTTATCCTTCCTCAGTCGGTCCTTCCACGCGTTGCTTGCGATGCGAAACAAATAGGCATTGGACAGATGTTTTCCAGGGTCGGTTTCAACGGCCCGCATCACCTTCATCATGACATCCTGCAGCAGATCCTCCGCTTCCCATGGATCCCCCGAGATTCGCATGCAGTATCGGTGCAGCTTGGTCTGGATGTTGGATAAGTCCGGCATATACTTCGGCATCATGATTCCCACCTCGCTAACTAGTTCTGTGAGTGCCCGTGTTTTCCTGCTCAAGGTTTGCATGTTATCTTAGCCCATATCCATATCCATATACCAAAAAGCCGCCTCCCGACAATATCGGGCGGCGGCTGCTTTGTTCACTCTGACAGCGTTTATTTCACCAAACTTTCCAGCACGTCATCAATGATCTGGCTGTTGGCAATCGTGCCGGTATAGAGCCAGCTTGTATCTTTTCCATATTCATAGATGTTGCCGTTCTTGACGGCCGGAATATTCGCCCAGAGCGGATCCTGAAGCACTTCGGCGCCTTCGCCGTCGCTGTTAATAAAGAACAGATGATCCGCGTCGAGCTCGGCCAATTTCTCGAGGGAAATGGAGGACCAGTTGCCGGTAGCCGATGCCGAGATTTCCTTCACCACGCCCGGTACGGTAAGTCCCAAGTCGCCGTACATAACGGCGCCGCTGGACAGCGTCTCGCTGACAACGAACAATTTGCCGCCGACAAGCCATATAGCCGCAGCGGATTCACCGCCGATCGCCTGTTGGATTTGATCCCTGGCATCCTTGGCCTTCTGCTCGTAACGATCAAGCGCGGCTTGAGCTTCCTCCTCCATGCCAAAGATTTCGCCCACTTTCTTCAGCTCTTCGCGCCAATCGTTATTGACTTCGTTGCCGATGACGTAGGTAGGAGCAATCTTGCTGTACTGGCTGTATTTATTGCCTTCTACCATAGAAGCGGAGTCCATGATCAACAGGTCCGGCTGAAAGCTTGCTACCGCTTCAAAAGGAAGATCATGCTCAATGGTCGGCACGTCTTTTAACGCATCCTGCAGGTAATCCTGGACGCTTCCGCCCTTGACCGACCACTGCGCGATCGGGGTAATGCCCAATGCCACCAGGTTATCCTCCAAGTAAGAAGCGATCACCCGTTTCGGCTCAGCCGGAATTTTCACTTCATGGCCCATGGCGTCCGTCAACGTTCGTTCCGTCTTCGCTTCCGTGCTTCCTTCCTCCGGCTTGGCTTCGTTCTGCTCGCTTGGCGTTGGCGTCCCCGTCGGCTCGTTACCGGCTGCGTCCTTGCTGTTACCGCAAGCTGCAAGCAGCGTTAAAGCCGCCAGCAGTCCTGCGATAATCCATATTTTTTTCTTGAAAAGACTCATCTTTTCTTTCCCCCTATGTATATTTTTTTGGCGCAATCACTAGCATTCTACGCATGAAGTGATATAATAACACTAACCATGATAATGAAATTCATTCTCATTTACAATACGTTATTTCAATATTTTTATCAACATAAAGGTTTAGGTGAACATGCAGGCAAATCATCCCAATCACAAAACAACCGCAAAATCCATTTACCGTCCCAAAACAGCGGCGGCCGTCATTCTCCTGGGGCTTGGTCTGCTGGCTGCCGCAATGGCATCTTCGATTATCTATGGCGCGTCGAACATTAAACTGTCCACCATATGGGAGGCGTTTGTCCGCTTCGATGCCGATTCCACCCCGCATCAGATTATCCAGAGACTTCGAATGCCAAGGGCCTTGGCAGCTGCGCTGATCGGCGGTTCCTTGGCCGTATCGGGAGCCATCATGCAGGGCATGACAAGGAATGCGCTCGCCTCCCCTTCCATTATGGGCGTCACCGCCGGTGCCTCCTTCATGATGTCGATCGGGTTTGCCTTTATGGAGTCGCCATCCATTACTGCGCTCATGCTGTTATCTTTTGCAGGCGCCGGCCTGGGGGCCGGGCTTGTGCTGCTGATCGGCTCGTTATCCAAACGGGGATTGACGCCTGTCAAGCTGGCCTTGGCCGGGTCAGCCGTTACCGCTCTGCTGAGCTCGATATCCTCGGCCATTGCCATCCGCTTTAACGTTGCCAAGGATATCAGCTTCTGGTATGCCGGTGGCGTGTCGGGCGTGCAATGGGTGAACGTGAAACTTCTGATCCCCGTCGCCATCGTCGGGCTGCTGATTGCGCTGGCGCTCAGCCGATCCATTACCGTCATGAGCCTGGGCGAGGAAGTCGCTACCGGGCTTGGCCAAAAAACGGGAACCGTCAAGTTCCTGGGCACGCTCGTTGTGCTGCTGCTGACAGGCGCAGCGGTGGCTGTAGGCGGAACGATCGGATTCGTGGGGCTCGTCATCCCGCATATCGTCCGCTTCATCGTCGGACCCGACTATCGGCTGATCATCCCTTGCTCCGCCGTCATGGGAGCACTTCTGCTGGTGTTTGCCGATGTGGGTGCGCGGATGATCAATCCTCCGTTCGAGACGCCGGTCGGCGCAATTACGGCGATGATCGGCGTTCCCTTCTTCCTCTATCTTGCACGGCGCGAAGGGAGAGGGCTGTAACGATGAATACAACGAGAAAAATCATCTCCGTATCCATGATCCTGCTGCTGGCTATCATTGCCGTATTCCTGGTCAGCCTGAATATGGGAACGATGAAAATCCCGCTGGCCGAAGTGGTCAAAGCGTTCAACGGGACAGGTTCCGAACAGAATTATACCGTCCTGATGCACTTTCGCCTGCCCCGCATGGTCATTGCCATCCTGATCGGCGCGGGAATCGCCGTCTCCGGCGCCATACTGCAAAGCGTTTCGCGAAACGCGCTGGCAGACCCGGGCATTCTGGGCATCAACTCCGGGGCAGGATTGGCCGTCGTACTGTATATTTTTTATTTTCAAGGAAGCTCTTTCAGTTCCGGCATATGGTCCGTCTATATCATGCCTTTTGCCGCGCTAGTCGGTGCATTTCTTGCCGCCTTCCTCATCTATTCGCTGGCCTGGAAGCAAGGCGTCACGCCGATCCGGCTGGTGCTTGTGGGGATCGGCATCAACGCGGCCTTCGGGGCGCTGATTATCGTATTCCAGCTGATGATGGACCCTAACAATTTCATGCAGGCCACCATCTGGCTGTCCGGCAGCATCTGGGGGGCAAGCTGGGAGTATGTCGTTGCGATCCTTCCGTGGATCCTGTTCCTGGTTCCTTGGGCGGTATATAAATCGCAAAATTTGAATGTGCTTAACCTGGGAGACCACACGGCTGCGGGGCTTGGGGTTACGGTCGAGCGCGAGCGAAGAACGCTGCTGTTCATCTCCGTTGCCCTGGCGGGCGCCTGCGTCGCCGTTGGCGGCGGCATCGCGTTCCTCGGACTCGTAGCTCCGCATTTGGCACGCAAGCTGGTGGGTCCCCGTCATCAAGGAATGCTGCCTGTCTCCGCGCTTCTCGGCTCGCTGGTGCTGCTTGTGGCCGATATGATCGGCAAGAACCTGATGGCCCCTTCCGAAATCCCGGTCGGCTTGGTCGTTTCCTGTCTCGGAGCACCCTACTTTATTTATTTGTTGATCAAGGATTAAGGTGGAATGGGTTTAACAAAAAAAGACGGCGATCGCCTCCCGGTCTATGCAGGAGGAAATCGCCGTTGTTTTGTATCATGCGTCTGAGCTTGAATATTAAATTGCCTGTGTGACCTACTCCCAGCCAATTGCTGGTACAACCGCTATACGTGGCTATGATTCAGCTCGGACGCAACCTTTTTGTTCGCAAGGCTCCTGGCATATGGAATGAATACGGCTAACACCAGAGTCAACATGATTCCCATGATCGCAGTTACGAATGTTGCATGAATATGGACAGGTGCCGGGTCAATCAGCCTAAATGCATACAGCAGAACGATCCCGAGCGAAATCCCCACAATCATGCCGATACAGAGGTACAGCAGCACCTGCGTTAGAATGATCCCGACGAGACCCTTTTTGTCCACGGATATAGCCCGTAATACGGCATATTCCTTACGTTTGCTGTAAATATTGTTAATGAGGGAATTAAATACGCCGATGGTCACGCTTAGCATAATCACAATGATAGCACTTAGGAAAAAAGACCATACCCGCGTGTACATATTGCTTGAATTCTCCAGAGCTTGGGCATAACTGCTGATATCCACCGTTGGGAACTGCCCCTTGATGCCTTCCAGCTGATTTAATGCCGCAATCTCGTTCACTGGTGTTATATAAGCTGTACCAAAAATCGTAAACTTCGTATGGAAGGCTGCATTCGACCAATCGATATACATATCCGCCTGTTGGAATGGCTCCGTAATGGCCGCTACCGTCAATGTTCCCGCATTCTTGAAGTTCTCTGGATCTTCTTCTTGGTATACCGACAAAGCAATCGAGTCGCCGATGCTTAACCCATGTTCATCAGCGTAACGGTTGGATACGATAACGGCATTCCCTACATCCGAAATTTTCGGCAGCAGCCGCTGAGCCGCCAACGCTTCCAAATCAGCCAACGCATAGTCGATAACCCTACCGTCTTGTCCCTGTTTGGCAGGGCTTAATCTGCTGACGGTGCTGACTTCCTGTATCCCCTCCAATTCAGAAATCCGCTGCTTTAATTGCTCAGGGTCAATCGATGACGAGTTCTCCAGCCGGTCGACTACCTGAATATCCGTGGCATACTGCGTCTTGATATAATTCCGTTCGTTATGCTGTATCGTATTCAGAAGAGACGAGCCGATGACGGCAATCATCATGGCAAGGCTGATCGTCAGAATAACGAAGGTGTTTTTCTTGACCTGCGGCACAAGATTTTTGACAGCAACATAAGAAACTCGCCCCCCTAGCAGCTTCAACACAGGCGACACCTTAGCCAACACACCGGGAAGGTATACGGGAACCATCGTAAACACGGACCATACGAACAATAGAAATCCCATTAAAAAGCTTAACTCCGCGTTAGCTGACGGGGTGCCCGAGAATGCGATCCCAAAGAGGATGAAAAACAGGCAGGCCGCCATCAGCACTTTCCCTAATGTTTTTCGTCCCTTTCGCCCTTTAAAATCGTTATTCTGGTTCATCTCCAGCATCTTAAGCGGCAGTATCTTGGTGCTTCTGTAAGCAGGAATCAACATAAATAACTCCAGGATGATAAAGCTTGCCACCGCTACCATCATCGCAACTCCAACATCAAAACGGCTATCCGTCAGCGGAACCAGAAACAGTCCGGATATCCATGGGATAATGTAAGTGTAACCTAGTAGGGATACCAGCAAGCCGCTCAGAACACCGAGCCCATTCGTAACCGTGCATTGGATGAACACCATCTTAAACAACTGTTCGGTTTGCGCGCCCATAGACCTGAGAACGGCGAATTGGAAGCGGTATTTATGCAGCATGCCTTCGAAATTGGACACGATCAACAGGGAGATGACCATAACAATCAGGACCGAGATGACCAGGATGTAATTGCCCAAGATAGACAAGCCCGCCTTCAATGTTGAATTCTACGCGGCAATCTCGATCGTTAGCCCGGGCTCCAGCTCTTGTAACTGCTCACTCAGAACCAGCAAGTCGGTATCATCCGCCGCCTGCACCATCACATAACTTGACACCGCATCATGCTGGGCTCCTGCAGCCTTAATCTGCCTGACTTCCTCCCGGTTCATAAGCAGCAGATCCGATGTGGTACCTGCAGCGGCAACCGGATCGCCAATGATCTCCGTGACTGTGTACGCTTTCCCTTCAACCTTCATCCGACTGCCCACCCGCAGTTGTAACTCCTCTGCAAGCGACTCGTTCAGAATCAACTCCCCGCGTCCCGGATATGCTGTGAAATGATATCGGCTCATCGACAACGCGTCATCCTCAATACCGGCAACGGCTACAGGTGCAGCTAGATCATTAACGAACATCCGGGACAGCATGACCGGAGAGGCCTGTCGTACCCCGCCTGTGGACTGCATTAAATCCATAATGCGTTGATTTGATGTCTCATGATCCACTTCGTTAGTGTATCCCACCACCATATCGACATCGCCATACTGCAACTTCACTTCGTGGTCTATGGAACGGTCGGCATTCGCCATGAATGAAGACATCGTGATCATCAGAAACACGGCCAAACTTATGCTAATCACGGAAAAGGACATAATCGACTTGTTACGGGCCAGTATACGAAAAGCTATGCCTCGTAGGGAATGAATCATGCGGATAACTCCATCATCTTCTTGAATATGTTCAATATCGGATCCATCTTTCGCTCTCCGCTGCTCTCATACTGATCCACGATTTGACCGTCATGGAAAAATAACACCCGATCGGCATAAACCGCTACATTCGGATCATGCGTTACTATAATCATGCTTTGATTGAAGGCGCTTCTCATCTCCACCAAAGCTTCAAGAATTTCCTTTGAGGTATTGTAATCCAGATTGCCGGTCGGCTCGTCTGCCAGCAGCAGCGGCGGATTCGTAATCAGCGCCCGGCCGATGGCTACCCGCTGCTGCTGTCCCCCTGACAGCTGAACAGGCCGTTTCTTCCTCCAGCTCGCAAGTCCAAGCAGAGTGAGCATGTCCTGGACTTTGTGCTGAATCTCCGCCTCCGATGCCCCTTGCAAGATCAAGGGAATCGCCATGTTCTCTTCTACGCTTAAATCATTCAATAAATGAAAAGATTGAAATACAAAACCGATATTTTCTCGTCGGTAGCGGGTTGCATGAGGTTCCACGAAGATATGGTCCATGACCTCTCCCTTTAACTCGATGCTGCCTGAGCTAGGGGTGTCCAAGGAGCTGATAATGTTAAGCAGGGTGCTTTTTCCGGAGCCGCTGGTTCCCATAATCGCCACCAATTCGCCCTCCGCCAGCCCAAACGAAACATTCTTTAGCGCTTGAACTTTAAATCCGTCTCCATCATAGGTTTTGTGGATATTGCGAACCGATAACAAACTCTTCTGATTCATCCAATCCCTCCACTCGATTTATTTGTCTATACCTGGATAAAATACTCTATGAGTATATCAGATTTGGTTATATATGTAATCTCATGGAATCCATGGAATGCCATTGACTAGTTTGATATCTTATTGGCATAAACATCCAAAGAAAAAAAGACCGCGTTACGCGGTCTTTCATAAGCCATGCAGCTTCGATATTAGTGAGCGCTCACCAGGATCTTCACTTGGTTCTTCTCTTTAAGCAGGGCTTCAAAGCCCCGGTCGATAACCTCATCCAGTTTGATCCGCTGGGTGACCAACTTATCCGCCGGGAAGAAGCCTTTTTCCATCAGGCTGATCACAGCCGGGAATACGTCGCGATAGCCGATGATTCCGGTAATGTTACGTTCCTTCATCACGATGTCATTCGGCACGATCGGAGCGGAGGTTTCGAAGATGCTGACAATCATAATCTGTCCGCCGATCTTCGTCGAGTTGATCGCTTGGGTCAGAACCGGCGGAACCCCGGTCACCTCGAATGCCACATCGACTCCGGCACCGGTACGGCGATGAAGCTCTTCTACCACATCGCAGGCCTTCGGATCAATGACGATAGCCCCCAATTCCTCGGCTTTCTGTTTGCGTTCCGGGGACAGCTCCACGGCGTAAATCTCGGATGCTCCCGCCGCCTTCAATGCTTCGATGACAAGCAGGCCGATCGGCCCGGCACCGAATACGACCGCCCGATCCCCAGCCTTCAGCTGGCTTTGGCGCACGGCGTACAGCGCGACTGCCGAAGGTTCCACCAGAGCTCCCTGTTCATAAGAAACGCTGTCCGGGATTTTATGAACCATGTGCTCATCCGCAGCGACATATTCGGAGAAACCGCCGCCGCCGCCGGCGAGCCCGAGAAAGCCCATTTTGTCGCACAGATTGTATTTCCCTTGTCTGCAAGCTTCGCATGTTCCGCATGCAAAGACAGGCTCTACAACCACGCGGTCGCCAGCCTTGAATTTCGTAACGCCTTCGCCAACCTCTACAACCTGGCCGGAAAACTCATGGCCCATAACCACCGGAGCCTGTTCTCCGGTAAGGGCGTGAGGCGTATTCTCAGGTATAAATATAGGCCCGGCCACGTATTCGTGCAGATCACTGCCACAAATCCCGCACCACTCGACCTTGATTTTCACTTTTCCGTTCGTAGCTTGCGGCTCCGCGATCGTCTCCAAACGCAGGTCCTTTACTCCATGCCAGCGCAATGCTTGCATCGTCTTCATCTCCTTATAGGTTCGAAAAAATAAAAATGAAATAGGAAACGTTTCCGAAATCAAATATGTCACAGTTTTGACAATCTGTCAAACCCGTTCCACGAAAATGTATGAAATGTCATGGACAACTGCAGACTGCCGTTCCCCTGCCTTTGCCATGGAAATGCAGCATCGCTTGCTTGTTCCACCTGCGAATCCCGTGATGGAGAGACGAGCTTAATGTTATAATATAGTTAATGGCTTCAATCCCATCTTGTATTCGCACATACACAGGAAACGTTTCCGATATAGAGAGGAATTTATCGAATATGGTGAACCCCAGAAAAGTAACGATCGAAGATGTCGCCAAACAAGCGGGCGTCGGTATCGCAACCGTGTCCCGAGCCATCAACGACAGCAAGGGCATCAGCCCGAAAACGAAAGCGCGGATCATGCAGGTGATCGAGGAAATCGGCTTCAGTCCGGATACCTCCGCTCAAAGCCTGAAGGTCCGCCAGACGAATCAAATCGCTCTCGCCGTGCCCGACATCCGGAATGCGATCATCCCGGAAATCGCCTGGTCGGTCGAACAGACCGCCAAACAGCACGGCTATCGGGTCGTTCAGATCAATACGGCCGGGAACGCACGGAACGAGCTGGAAATCGTGAGGGATATCAAAAAACTGCACGTGGACGGCCTGATTATCATGCCGCTGGCCTATCCCAAAACGCTTGGCGACCTCATTAACAAATCGAGCCTCCCCGTCTCCATCATTAATTACGGAAAACAACTGGGTGAAGAGTATAGAGCCGATATCGTCGGCCTCGCGCGCCAGGAGGGCAGGCTTGTCATGGAGCATCTGCTGAAAATCGGGCGAAGCCGAATCGCCTATGCCGGTGCGCCCAAGGATAAAATCGAAGAGCGCTATTGGGCTTATGAACAGTCGCTGCAGAAAGTCGATCCGTCGCTTGTCTATTTCGGGGAGGACTTCTCGTTTGAGACAGGGGTTCGCGCGGCGGACTATTTCTATGGCCTGAGGCATATGCCGGACGCCATCTACGCGGTTAACGATATGGTTGCCATCGGCATCGTCAACCGTTTTAAGGAGCTGAAGGTTCGGGTTCCCGACGATGTGGCGGTCGTCGGCATCGATAACAATGCATGGACCACCGTCACGACGCCGCAGATCAGTTCGGTGTCCATCATGGGCGATGAAGTGGCCCGGCTTGCGACGGAATTGCTGCTGAAGCGGCTTCGCGAGCAAAAGACCGGGCAATTCGAGCGCGTGCAATTCGAGCCGAGGCTTATTGTCAGGGAATCGAGCGTGTCCGTGATCCGAACCGCAACAATCGACTAAGCGTGATTCGGACCCGTAAAGAAGAGCCCGGAACGCGATGTTCCGGGCTCTTTCCCATTATGAATCATGAACGCCTAATGGCTTATCGTATACAAATAATAGCCATAGTCGGTAGGTGTGCCGGGATGTCCGATTTGCCGGAGCATGGCGGTTACGTTCCCCCGATGATAGGTCCCGTGATTGACCATATGCTGAATATAATCCAGGCAGCTGGCTCTAAAAGCTCCGGACGGATAGATGGTGTGCAGATTCTCGTGCTGTTCGATAAACAACCGGAAGCGTGCAGCCAGATCGTCCATTAACCGGCCCAATTCTTCGATTCGTTTGCCTTCCGTTTCCGCAACCAGCCGAGCAATCGAATCCTTCAGACTCTCCAAGTACGCAGGCGACATCTCCGTGACTCCGCCCGCGTTAAAGAACGACAGCCAGCCGAAATCAATGACATAGATGTGCACCATCGTGTCATAAATGGATGGAAAGACGCTGACAATCTCCTTGCGGTATACCTCTTCCGAAAGCCCCTGCAAATATTCGCAAACCTTCCGGTTTGCCCATACGTGGTAATCATACTGCTGTAAGATCCATGTTTTCAAATCGTTGTTCCCCTTTTCATAGGCGGGGAAGCACGCAGTTTAAGGGCAATTATGCGCTAATCCCCATATAAGTTTGCCCGTGAACGATTGTTGTTTTCATGTCGAACGCCTCCTGAAATTAACCTAATCCCATTTTAGCATATATGCGGCCAAATAAGCGTGAATCATCCTATGGTTCTAGTTCCAACAAAAAAAGACCGCAACAGGTTCCATGTAACTCCCTGTCACAGCCTTGTGCGGCATGCCTTTTTTGCGTTCACCTATTTCGGAACCAGCGCATGCTGCAGCCGATACGAGGTAGGCGATATGCGATAATACTTAGCGAATGCTCTCGAAAACGTGTGGAGATTGGAATATCCCAGCGAGAACGCCACCTCCGTCACGGACACGTCGGTTTCGGTCAGCAGAACCGCTGCCCGCTCCATCCGCAGCTTCATCAAATAATGGCTCGGACTGATGCCATGCACCCGAATGAATTCGCAGTACAGATGCGTCCGGTGCACGCCGGCTTGATGGACCACATCCGTCACCGTGATCCCTTCCATGTAATGGGAATCCATGTAATGCACGCTTTGTTCGAGCCAATTCGGTTTAATTCCTCTTTTGGCCGGGGCGGCAGCCAAAAGTTCAAACAGCTGATACAACCATTTCTGCCGTCCAAACTCGTGACCGATGGTATCGTCATCCACGCACCCGTAAATTTGATCCAGCACCGCCTGCAGCCCGCCCTTCATCACGTTATGCAGAAAGGGCGTGGACGGGTGCAGCCCGATTCGGGTCAATGCGCTCTCCGCTGCTTCTCCGTCCAAGACGATCCACTGCATGCGCAGCGTGGGTTCGGGATCGCCGTTCGGTTCCCAATAACTGTACCTCGTTTGAGGAAACAGGCAAAAGGCATCCCCTGCCGACAACGTAACCACCTTATCCCCGAATGCCAGCGAGATTTTCCCGTTCAGGACAAAATGCAGCGCATAGTTCTCGGATATTTTGGGGCCGACGCTGTAGTTGGGCCTGGCCAAACTCCGGCCTGCACGGAGAATCCAGATTCCGCCCTTTCTTTCCATGTCCGAAGGTATGCAGTACTTCATATTCGCATGCTCGAAGACCATCTCCTTCACATGAAATCCCTCCCGCCTCAAATAAAATGCTTCCTGCCAAATGCAACATGCGGAGCATGATACGCCTGCCTTCACCGCTTAAAAACAACAAAGAGGCACGGCTTCATGGCCATGCCTCCAGTAATCTGGTCGACGAGTTTTGCGTTCTTTTTTTGAGATGTACTCTACTCTCGCAATCCGAGCTTAAGCCATGGGATCGCTTATACTCCCCATTCCTTTCGGGCTTCAGCTACCGACTTCTGCGGCGTTCGTCCCCAAGCATAATGACCCTTGGGTTTGCGGCCGATCCATCGCTCATCCACCGGTTCGGATGCAAGCTGATAACGGGTATCCGCGCTGATTCGGTAACGGTTGGTGCTGTTGTTCAGCGAGGTGTGCATCATGTACATTCCGAATATAATGGCGTCTCCGGCTTCATAAGCGGTCGTCGCCCATTGCCCGCCGTAACGGTCCACAATCTCGACGGGATCCTCGGAGAACCAGCCCGTGGCAACATTGTCACGATCAACGTCCATTTCACCGTAGGTCATCTTGATTTTCGTAAAATGCTGGGACCCGAGACACATCGCCAACGTTCCCATTTCAAGAGGGATATCCCCGAACGGCGTCCACATAGTGTACAAATCCTTCGTGCCTCTACCCATATACACAACATCGTAATGAGCGCCGGTATTGCCTCCGCGAGCGACGGCGCGCGGCCACTTGTAGTCGTATGTCATCGCGGCTCCGCCCAGCAATCGTCCAAAGAAGTCCAGCACCGCTGGCGAATTGACAACGTCCAAAAACTGGGGGAAATCCGGCTGCAATTCCTCGGTACTGCCGCCCCACATTCCGCCCTTATTCTCCGGTCCGACGATCCCGTCTTCGACAAGGGCATGGGGATCCAATCTGCCCATGGCCCCGAGTTTATTCAAGAACTCCATTCTTGCGTTCAAGACCCGTTCCCGCTTATGGAAACCGCGAATCAGGAGATATCCATCCTCCCGCAGCCGGTTTCGCAGCGCGACCGTATCCTCCAGCATGTCATTGCAGTCTCTTAATTCCGTGAGGTATTTACCTCCCCACTCCAGTTCCCGTTGTCCGATGGTCACCTTCATAACAAACCTCCCTTTCTGTCCGTCAGGATAACCTGAAGCGAAACATTCACGCTTCAAGTATCCTTATCCTAGTGGATCCGGAAGAGGAAGTCGTTACCGAAAACCGAACCAAATTTACGCAAAACCCGTCTGCATCCGCGGTAGGCTATCGTAAGCGCGTTAGTGATGATATAGGCGCTGCCGGTTTCTCCACTCCGATGGCGGGCAGCCCTCCATTTTTTTGAACCAGAGCGAGAACGAGTGAAGCTGGGAGAAGCCAACCGATTCGGCAAGCGACTGGAGATCTTTATCGGAGGAGCTTAAGAGCCACTTCGCTTCCGCAAGCCGGCATTGCTGCTGGTACTGCTTCGGGGTCATGCCGTATATTTTGGCGAACTGCTTGCGGAAGCCATCCTCGGACAGCCCCGCCATTTCCGCCAGGGTAGAGACATGCATTGGATCCCGGATATGCTGACGGATGTAGTCGCCGATGAACGAGATGGACAGCGCCTGATGACCGGAATGGGCGTGTTCGTTAAGAAACAATAAAAGCAGCTCCACCCAGACCGCATAATTCCGTATCGGGTCTTTCAACGGAGCAGAACGGATCCTCAGCCATTCGCGGAACAAGCGTTCATAACGCTCCCGATCCAGACGGGACAGGGCGATGATACGAGTGCCGCCATCCTGAATAAGCCTGTCGAACAGCTCTTTCACCTCAGACGGAATGCGGTCTGCCAAAAGCACGCCGAAGCGTATAGGAGACAACGCGTGGAACGAATGGGGAACCTCGGACGGAATGAGAACCACGTTCCCGGATTCCACTCTCGCTTCCCTGCCGTGCGCGCAAAAGCGGCCGCTACCTTCCATTATCAACGTAATCTCAAGTTCCTGGTGGCTTCTTAAGCCGTCATCTTCCCAATGTTCATCATGAGCGCCAATAAAACTTTTACATTCCATCAAGGTTGTTAATCCCCCTTGCCGCATGTCGATTTCGAACGGTTATGATTTCAACTATACCGTCGATAAACCTTACGTCAAGTCGGGATAACCTGCGAGAAGCACCTTAACTGCAGTCTCAGCATGATCCATGATCAATCTTCACCTGCGGCAATCTCATGGTCCTTGTAGCTGATCCAATCGCTCCAGCTGCCTGCGTACAGCTTCACCTTGCGGTACCCGGCTTCCCGCAAAGCCAGCACGTTCGGGCAAGCCGACAACCCAGATCCGCAATATACAATCACTTCGTCATCGAAGGACAACCCGGCAAAACGCTCCCGCTGCCGCTCGGCTCCCTTTAGCGTCCCGTCATCATCGATCCCGTCCTTCCAATAGGCATGCGCCGCTCCCGAAATATGTCCGGCCACCGGATCCTGTGGTGCCGTTTCTCCCGTGAACTGCTTCCAATCCCTTGAATCGAGCAGGGTCACGCCGGTTTTGCCGATCTTTGCCCTCACCTCATTCACATCAGCCAGCCATTCCTCCCGCACGTTCGGCTGGAATACGCGCGGAGCCGCCTCGCTTCTTTTCGAGGTGAGCGGATATCCGGCCGACTTCCAGCCGGCGAATCCTCCATCCAATATATATGCCGAACCGTGGCCCAGATATTTCAAAATCCACCATAACCGCGCACCTTCCGGGCGAAGGTCATCGTCATAGACAACGACGGGCGTACTCGCATCGATCCCGTGCTTGCCGAGCCTCCGGGCCAGCTCCTCCGTATGCGGCAAGGGGCTCCTGCCGCCGTGCTCGCCTGGAGAATCCGTCAAATCCTTCTTCAAATCAACGAATACGGCACCGGGCACATGCTCGCGCTGATAAACCTCGTAGCCGTAATTCGCATCGCCCGGGCTGAATCGGACGTCCGCAACGACAAGCTGACCCGGATTCGACTGCAGCTGTTCCAGCACCCATTCCTTGCTTACGATATTTGACATAGGCTCCTCGTCCCTTCTGATATCAAGCTGCCGTTTAAATCGTAAATTCCAAATCCTCTTCCGTCTTGACGTCATAAATCGCAGCGTAGATGTCGTTCTGAATCTTCAGGAGGCTGGCATCCTCCCGCTTGCGCGGACGCTCATGGGGAACATCGAAAATATGGTGAATGCGCCCGGGGCGCGGGGACAGCAGGACGACCCGGTCTGCGAGAAAGACGGCTTCGGATACGTCATGGGTCACAAACACCACCGTTTTCTGCTCCTCCTGCCATATGCGGAGCAGATCCTGCTGAAGCTGAAGCCGGGTAAGATGGTCCACCGCGCCGAACGGCTCGTCCATCAGGAGGATGCTCGGACTGCTCACGAGCGCTCTTGCGATCCCTGCTCGCTGCCGCATGCCACCCGATAAATGATGTGGATATTTCGAGCCGAATCCCTCCAAGCCGACCATGCTCAGATATTTGTCCACGAGCGTTTGCCGCTCCGCTTTTTTCATGCCGGCAAGCTCCAGCCCAAGGCCGACGTTCTGCGAAATGGTGCGCCACGGGTACAGGGATGCATCCTGGAATACGACCCCAGAGCTCCGCGTAGGCCCCTGAACCTTCTTGCCATCCAGCAAAATGTCGCCCTCCGTCGGAAGCTGCAATCCCGCCAGCAGCTCCAGCAGCGTGCTTTTTCCGCAGCCGCTCGGCCCGAGGATGCACAGAAATTCGCCGTCCCTCACCTGCAGGTTTATATTTTGAAGCGAGATTGTTGGAAGATCGCCGCCATAGACCTTCGAGACATTTTCAACCGTAAAGCCGGACATAGGAACGCCTCCTGCCATACTTTATTTTTTCGGAATAAACCTGAGGTCCAGAATATCCTCCACCTTGTAGATCTCATCCTGGAAGCCCAGCTCCTTCTGAATCTGCTGGGTATCATTCAACGCGTTGATGTCCACGTCCGGATTGTTCTCCCACAGCACCTCTTCGCGCTTCAGCGCCAGATCCAGCACCTCGGGATCGATCTCGATGTTGTTCAGATAGTAAGCCTTAAATTCGTCCGGATGGCTCTTCGCATACTCCTGCGATTTGAAGTAAGCCCGCAGCAGCTTCTCGACCAATTCCGGTTTCTCTTCCAGAATACCGTCGCGGGCCGCCAGCACTCCGGTGTGGAAGGTCGGCAGGTAATCCCAGCCTGTAGCGATGATATGGCCCTTTCCCTGCTTTTCAGCCAGAGAAGCGAACGGTTCATGAATGATGGTGGCGTCGACCTGTCCGGTTTCCAGACTCGCGTAAGCCGCCTGATGCGTGCTGTTGGCAATGAAGGTCACATCGTCCGGACTCAATCCGTGCTCCTTCAGGATGACCTGCGTATATACCTCCAGGCCGCTGCCGAACACGGCGATGCCCACCTTCTTGCCCTTCAGATCTTCCACCTTCTGGATCTCCGGCGAAGCGATCAGGTAGAACGGCCCCTTGGTCCGGAACATGGAGGAGACGATTTTGACGGGAGCGCCCTTGCCCGCAGCCACGATCGCCGTCGTCGTGGCCACGTCGACCACGTCAATGTCCTTGCTGGTCAGACCGGCTATCGGGTCCTTGGTGGTGATAAATTCGACGTCGAGTCCTTCCTCCTCGAAGAAACCCTTCTCCGCCCCGAAGGACACCGCCAGTCCGCTGACCCCGCTAAGCGGCGCATACCGGATCTTCTCCAGCTTGGCGCCTGCCGCGCTCTCTCCGTCCCCGGCGGACGGTGCCGCTTCCTTCCCGTTATCTTGACCGCTTGCGCAGCCGGCCGTCATGGCGATCAGCCATAGCGCCGCAAGTGCTATTAGGTATGGACGTATTCCTCTTCTGTTCATATGGTTCTCTCCCCCTGGTAGTGGTGCTTTTGCCCGATGGTCTATGATGATTTCCATTTCAAAAAAACGCTGCGTTCCAACAAATCGATCAATGAAATGATAAGTACGGATACGACGGTAACCAGCGCTACAATGGCAAAAGCCTGTGCGGTATTGTACAGCGATGTCGCCTTCACGAGAATATTGCCAAGGCCATCCTTCGACGCCAGCATCTCCCCGAACAGCGCCCCGACCAGTCCGGTAGCGGCCGAAATTCGGAGAGCGGCAAAAATGGTGGGCGCAGCCGATGGCAATATCACCTTCATGATGGTCTGATAGCGCGTCGCCTCGAATACTTTGGCGACCTTCAGATGGTTGTCCGCCGTCTGTTTGATTCCGGTCATCGTATTGACCGTGATCGTAAAGAAACAAAACAGGAAAACAATCGATATTTTATGCGTGATCCCGATCCCGAGCCAGAGCGCCAGCAGCGGGACGATCGTCACCTTCGGAATCGCCATCAGCGCCGAAAGGTACGGCCGGAAGAACCGCTCCGCCCATGGGATCAGCACCAGAGCCATGCCGACGGCGAGCCCGCCAATGGCCGCAATGCCGTAGCCCGCAACGAACTCGCCCAATGTGACGTACAGGTGCTTCCAGATCTCCCCGTCACCGAACAGCTTGAACAGTTCGCGGAATACTTGGGAAGGCGCAGGCAGATACAAGCTGCTGACGGTCTCCGTGCGAACCAGAACCTCGCAGATCCCCAGTATGACCAGCAGCAATGCCCCCTGACCTGCCCAGATGCCGGGGAATTTCTTGGCATTCCTCGTTCCCATCCGGCTCACCCCTTTGCAATCAGGTCATAACGGTTCCTTGGGCGGCTCAGTCCCAAATGCTCCCGGAAGGTGCTGCCTTCATACTCGGTGCGGAACAAGCCTCTGCGCTGAAGCTCCGGCACAACCAGCTCCAGGAACAGATCCAAACCGCCAGGCATATAGGGAGGGCAAACATTGAACCCGTCGGCCGCTTCATCCCGGAACCACTCTTCGATGATATCCGCTACCTGCTGCGCGCTGCCGACCACGAGCAGATGCCCGCGGACCGTGACGGTGAAGAAATAGAACAGGTCCCTGATCGTAATATCCTCGCGTCCGTTCGCCCCTCTGGCCAAGTCGGCCCAGTGCAGCGCGGCTTCCGAAGCGGATAGGTCAGGCAGCGGATCCTCCAGCGAATATCCCCTCAGGTCGATTCCGATCTTATCCGAAAGGGGACCCAGATCGAAATCGGTCACCACCAGTTCGTTCAGCTCCGCATATTTGGCCCGTGCTTCTTCCTCCGTCCGGCCCACGATCGGAACCAGCCCCGGAAGGACCTTCAAATCCGAAGCTTCCCTTCCATACGCCGGCAGGCGCCCTTTCACTTCCTTGTAAAATTTCACGGCGACTTCTTTGACGTTCGTTCCGGTGAAGACCATGTCGGAATATTGGGCCGCCAGCATTTGGCTGCGCAGGGAGGTTCCTGCCGTGATCAGCGGAAGCTGTCCCTGTATCGGACGCAGAATGTTCAGCGGCCCGGCGACGGAGAAGTGCTCGCCGACATGGTCCAGGGCATGCACCTTGCTGCCGTCGGCGAACACGCCGCTTGCTTTGTCCCGCGGAAGGGAGTCATCCTCCCAGGTGTCCCACAGCCCGCTGACGATTTCAATGAATTCCTCGGCGTAGTCGTATCGTTTGGCGTTATCCCAATGCTTCTCCCGGCTGAAATTCAGCGCAGCCCGCGTATCGGAGCCTGTCACGACATTCCATGAGGCCCGGCCCCGGCTGAGATGATCCAGCGATGCCGTGAAGCGTGCGATGTTGTAAGGCTCGGCATAGGTGGTGTTCACCGTGCCGATCAAACCGATTTTATCCGTTGCCGCTGCGAGATAGGACAGCATGGTGAACGGCTCCAGCCGCGTCATTTGGGAAGGGAATAAATGCTGCATATCCGCGCTCGTGGCCAATCGGTCCCCCAGAAAAAAGAAATCGAACTTGGCCTTTTCAAGCTTCTGGGCGACCTCCTTCAGGAACTGGGGATCGTAAGCCCCGTCCGTTTTGCCTTCGGGCAGCCTCCAGCCCGCGGGATGATAGCCCGTCCCGAATAAGAACAATCCAAGATGCAATTGACGACGTTTTGAACTCATGGTTGTGTCACCTTCCTGATCCATATTGGTTATGGTTGATCATGATCATGCCGAATAGGTACTGGCGTTATATCTGCTTTATCCGCGGAATTCCTCCGTCAGGCGGTCGATCTCCTGCAGTTCTTCCTCTGTCAGCCGTTCATCCGAATGCTTCAGCGTATCCGCGATGTGTTCAGGCTTCGATGCCCCGACAATGGCTGACGTGATGCCAGGGCGGCTGAGCACCCAATTCAGGGCGAACTGCGGAAGCGTCCATCCCCGCTGCTCGGCCAGCGGCCGGATCCCTTCCACGATGGAAAGCGCATGCCGCTGGTTCAGCAGCAATCGTAACCGCTGCTCGCCTGCAGCTAGGCGCGAGTCCGTTGGGGGAGCTTCGCCCGCCCGATATTTGCCGGACAATATGCCCCGTCCGAGCGGACTGTACACGATAACCCCGACCTGCTCGGACTGGGCAAAGGGAATCAGCTCGCGTTCAATCTCTCTAGTAATGAGGCTGTATTCCGGCTGTACGCTCTCGAACCGGCGAAGGCCATGCAGCGCACTGATGCCGTGGGCTTTGGCTAGCTGCCAAGCCGCGTAGTTCGAGCAGCCAATGTAACGCACTTTCCCCTGCCGTACAAGATCCGTAAGCGCCTCAAGCGTCTCGTCCAGCGGGGTTAACTCATCAAACCGATGTACTTGATAGAGATCGATATAATCCGTTTGGAGCCGGGCAAGACTGTTCTCCAGCGCACGGTAAATATGATAGCGGCTTTGGCCCTGGTCATTGATGCCGGGTCCGATGCGATTATGCAGCTTGGTTGCCAGGAGAATGTCCTGTCTTCGCTCCTTCAGCAGCCTGCCCAGAATTTCTTCCGATTCCCCGAGCTGATTGACGTTTCCGTTATCCATGCCCGTGCCGTACACGTCAGCCGTATCGATCAGATTGATGCCGGAACCAAGCGCTTGATCCAATACGGCGGCCGAAGCCCTCTCATCGATCCAGCGCCCGAAAGACATCGTCCCGAGACTTACCTCCGACACTTGAACCCCGGTTCTGCCCAGTGTTCTATACTGCATAATGACAACCCCTCACTTTGCTAGATTCATAAAAAAACAACCGGAGACACCCCTCGGATCACAACTTATCCAAGGATGCATCTCCGGTTGTCCGGTAGAATGTGCATCAATCATATTAGCGTTATAAATATCATGAAGCCCTTAGAATCGAACGTCTCGTTCATCTCCGTTGGTTAGGTAGATAAACAAAGCATCTAATTCTATCATTTCCGATATGTTAAGTAGGATTATAACACCGTCTAATTTTGTCGTCAATTATTTTTCATGTTGGGTTTGCGGCCGGATCAGCCCGAGGTGATCTCGTAACGTCCTGCCCGCATATTCCTCGCGAAACAGCCCCCGCTGCTGAAGCAGCGGGACTACGCGCTCCACAAACTGTTCGAGCCCGCTCGGGAGCAGAGGGGCCATTATGTTGAATCCATCGCAAGCCAAGCTGCGGAACCAATCCTCCATCATATCGGCAACTTGCCGCGCAGTGCCAACCATCGTCATGTGTCCCCTCGACACCGCGTAATGCCGGCCGAGCTCCAGAATGCTCATCCCTGACTTCGCGGTCATATCCATAATCATGATCGCCCGGCTGCTGTTTCCTTCCCGCGGCAAATCGGGCAGCGGGCCGTCTACCGGATATCCCGTCAAATCCGCATTCAGCAGCTGGGACACATACTTCACCCCTGCCTCCGGCAGAATGAGCTCGCTGAATGTCCGGTGATATGCCATGGCTTCGGCTTCGCTGTCCCCAAGGAAGATCTGCAGTCCCGGCAGAACCTTTACCTCTTCCCTCTCCCGTCCATACTCCATGAGCAAGTCCTTAAACTCGCGGTAATACTTGATCGCATCCTCCTTACTCTCGCAGGCCGTGAACACGACATCAGCCGTTCGAGCCGCCAGCCTTCTTCCGGCAGCCGAGGTTCCCGCTTCAATGATGACAGGCCTCCCCTGCGGAGATCTCGGCATGTTTAAGGGCCCTTCCACCCTGAAGTACTCACCTTCATGATGCGCCCGATGAATCCGTGCCGTATCGGCAAAGACCGCCTTTTGCCGATCCAATACAAGGGCATCGTCCTCCCAGCCGTCCCATAATCCGGTCACGACTCGTAGAAATTCCTCCGCCCTTTCATACCGTTTTTCGTGCTCCATTAATTCCGCCGATCCAAAATTGCGTGCCTCCGCATCCTTCGTGGAGGTCACCACATTCCAGGCGGCCCTGCCGCCGCTGATATGATCCAGCGTAGACAGACGCCTGGCCAATCCGTACGGCTCGTTGAAGGTTGTAGATGCCGTTCCGGCTAATCCAATACGTTCCGTCACCCCGGCGAGGCCGCTCAACATGGTGAGCGCTTCAGGCTGCAGAAAACTGACATTCGTCCGTAAATCCTCGATCAACGGGATCGAGTTGTTGTCCGCAAGGAATACCATATCGAATTTTCCGCGTTCGGCTGCTTGGGCGCAGCGTTTATAGAAATCGTAGTCCATCGCCCCGACTCCTGCCGAATCGGCATGCCGCCATGCAGCGATATGATGGCCGTAATTCATCAGAAAAGCGCCCAGGATGAATTGGCGTTGATCTGAACCCATCACGTTCACTCCCCTCCGGTCTAGCTCTATAGATTCTTGATCTCGATGAGATTATCTACGTATTCACTGACATACTTGTTATCGTGAAGACGGGTTTGAACTTCCTTCTCCCATGTCACGGCTTCCCGCAAGGACGCAAGACCCGTCCCGATGCCATACCATGCCTCCACCTCATCCCGACGGATGGTGAAGGACCGGTCTTCAAACTTGAAGATCAGTGTATCCAAATTATCAATCATGGCAAAATTCGCAGTGGAATTATAGACCAGCGTCTGCTTCAGCATGTCCTCTTTCAGATCGCCGACCCTGGACTTGAACCGAAGCTCGGCCGTCAATTCCTCCGGATACAGCTGAAATGTGCGCTCAATGTCACGCATGGGAAGCGAAGCATTCAAATTGATCAGGTTCCCGGCATTGCCCATATATGGGCTGGCGAAGTTCAGCGAATTCCGTATATCGTGCGTCAACGGATCATTTTGCTCCGCTTCATACTGAACCGCTTGTTCATTTGCCTTGGGCTTAATGTATCCCTCCAGCGCCACCATGCCCCCGATGCCGATAAGCAGCAGGACAACGATCAGCCAATTCTTTCTGCTCATGGTTCATTCACCTCAAGTTGAAACGTTAGTTTATAAGCTTTTTGGACCAGCAGCGGAATGATGACCGACGTCATCGGGATAACATACCGCATGACGGTCACGTAGAACGAATAAGGCCCATCGACCGACAGTTCTCGCCCAAACCATAAATCGCTGCCGTATTGAATCACGAAGGTATACATAGAGATAACCACGATAAATATCGACCACAGCCACCATGCCCACTTGCTCCATTGGTTCAATTTGCGTGCATTGATGACGGCTGTTTGCTTTTCATACCGTTTCAGATGCCGTGACATGGAAAGATACGCCGCACCGGTTAATACAGCCAAACAGAGGAGGAGCGTGTTCACCCATATCCCGTTTGGCAAAAACCGGGCCGGAATGGTAGCGATCCAGGCCAGCAAGGAATAAATAAGGGCGCTCTGAAGGAGGTCATGACGGAAACGGTAGCTGTAAATTTTCTGGTTGTCGTCAATCAGAGATTCGATGTCTTCCATATTTTCGATCGCCAGACTGATCGCCGACTGATATGCTATGCCGTTCTCCATATAATCCGTGACCCGCGCCTCCAAATTGCTGAGAACCTCGTTCTTCAGATCGACAACTTCCTTGGTTTTGCGTTGATTCGCGAATAGGCGATCCACAAAAATCTCGAGGTCATGCCTGTTGGTCATTGCTACTTCAGCTCCTTCCCGTTTCCAATCAGAACATCGATAATCTCGCGTGCCGCCTTCCATTCTTCTTGGTTGCGCAGCAAGCGCTTCATTCCCTCCTGGCTGAGATTGTAATATTTACGTCTCCCGCCCTGGGTTTCTTCTCCCCAATAGGAGCGTATCAATCCCTGCTTCTCCAGCCTCCTCAGACTTGAATACAATGTAGGCTCCTTCAGTTCAAATCGATTCCCGCTTCGAATCGCGATCTCCTTAATGATCTGATAGCCGTAATTGTCTCCGTCTGATAGCACATGCAAAATAAAGGTATCAATATTGCCGCGTATCAAGTCACTGTTATGTAAGGGTTCAATCAAATACCCGAACCTCCTAACGGATGGAATGGGTATAATATAACGCACATTACTATGCATGTCAAAGTAATATTCCACGCATATATTCCTTTGCGATCTTCTTTGGATTGACGGTTTGCGAGCGTCTACTATATAATTCTTGAAAGTTCTTCCTATTATAAATAGGATCCCATAGAATGCTGCGCAAGAGACCCCAGTATATCTATATCCCATCAGTACCCGCAGGAGGAAACGGTTTTGCTTCATAAATACATTCGACGTCTGAAATACTATATTCTCCGGACCCTTCGCATGCAAAATAGCGACCATCGGATCGCTCTCGGCTTTGCCGTCGGCTTCTTCCCTTGCTGGTATCCCACCTTTGGCATCGATCTGCTGCTGGCTCCGCTGCTGGCTCGCATGGTAAGGGGGAACATCCCCTCCGCCTTCCTTGCGGCCTCCGCAGGCTCCGTCTTGTGGCCGATCCTGTTCTATCTAAACTATAGAATCGGCGTGTTTGTGCACCTGTTCACTACGTTTCCGGCGACCTTCGAAATCGAAGATGCGCTCACGGTTCCCGTTCCGGAGACGGATTATATCGTTGAAACGGACCATTTCGGCAGGTTGGGCGACATGGGCGTTAACTTTCTCGTCGGCGCCTTGATCAACAGCGTTCTTTCTACGCTGATTCTTTACATTCTGCTGCGAATCATGCTCTCCGTCTACCGCAAACCCTTGCTCCACAAGATCAAAGAATCCATTCGCAGAGGAAAATCGAAGCATTAGCCCGAAGCTCCCCCTGTAAAAGCGCCCGGAATTCTATTCCGGGCGCTTTTTTTTATACCGTTCAAACTCAATTGTCTCGGTCTATTCGTGATTTCCCCTTCAGCTATGAGCTGTTATCTCTGGAAAATTCGGTATAAGTTGCTAAAAGTACGGCATTCTAAAGAGGATGAGCCTTACTATATACCGGCAAAGGAGGGAAGTGTCAATGAAATCGAAGGTACGGCCCGCGCTGCTCGATCCTGTTAAAATGCGGCTGGAACATTGCGAAGATGTCATCTACCAATCCTTGCGTCTCCATGGATCAACGTGTACCGTCATCTACATTGAACCTATCGTGGATATCAGCACCCTGCATGAATACATCGTCAAACCGTTGATTAAAGAAGCTGCGAAGGTTCAGCATGATTTTCTTAATTTCATTGACCGCATGGATCGCGGAGACATGCTGTCGGTTCCGTTCGAGCGTTCTTCCTCGGCCGAGTATATTGCCGATATGATCGTTGAAGGCAGAGCCGTTGTGATTGTGGAACAATTGGCGGAGGCTTATTTGTTCGACATCGTCTTGTATCAGAAGCGGGCGGTTTCGGAATCTCAGAACGAGCTGGTCGTGAACGGACCGCAGGAAGCGTTTATCGAAGACATCGGAACAAATCTATCGCTGCTCCGGCACAAAATCAAACATACGGATCTCAAAACCGTGCGCTACCAGATCGGCGACTACTCCAAGACCGCCGTGTACATGGTGTATGTCGACGGTTTGTGCAAACCTGAAATCGTTGCTCAAGTGGACCGGCAGCTGAGCAGCATGTCCATCGACGGGACGTTTGGGATCAGCACCTTGTCCGAGCAAATGAAGGAAGGCGTAAAATCCCCCTTTCCTCAGTTTCAATACACGGAGCGACCCGATTCCGTTGCCGCGTCCCTGCTCGAAGGCCGGGTCGGCATCATGCAGGACGGAACGCCGTCGGCGCTGATCGTGCCCGTCACCCTATTTTCCCTGCTGCAGTCGTCCGAGGATTATTATCTCAGCTTCTTCTCCTCCAGCTGGATTCGGATCGTCCGGTTCATGTTCGCGATAATTTCATTATTGATGCCTGCCCTGTATGTCGCTATCACAACTTTTCAGCCATCCATCATACCAACCGATTTGCTGATCACCTTAGCCGCATCGCGTGAAAACATACCATTCTCCGCCTTAGCGGAGGCGCTGATCATGGAACTGACCTTTGAAGCGCTGCGGGAAGCCGGGACCCGTATCCCGCAGCCCGTCGGGCAGACGATATCCATCATCGGCGCCATTGTCATCGGACAGGCCGCGGTGGAAGCGGGGATCGTATCGAACCCCATGGTCATCGTGGTTTCGATAACGGGCATCGCTTCTTACATCATTCCGCACTTCGAGCTGGGGCTGGCGTTCCGCTTGCTGCGCTTTCCTATCCTCATACTTGGAGGAACGCTCGGTCTGATCGGCGTGTTTACGGCCGCCTTCCTGGTGTATGGACATATGGCTTCCCTGAAGTCGTTCAATACGCCGTATCTGCAGCCCGTTGCCCCCCTTGTCTTATCGGAATGGAAGGACACCTTCGTGCGGGCGCCGTCCATGCTGATGAAGAACAGGCCTAAAACCTATGCATCATCCAACAATTTAAGGAGACGAAAACGATAATGCTTCTACTCAAATGGTTGAAAATTCTGCTGCCATTATCGTTGTTGACAGGCTGCGGCTTCAATATGACCAAGGTTGAGATCAATGAACAAACCTTCGTTTTTGCCATGTACGTGAATAAGGGTCCGCAAGACGATAGCGTGGAAGTGACGATCAGCGCTCCCTTGCCGAATCGGCTCACATCCGGGCGTCAAGCAGGCGGAAAGGGCGGCGGAGATCCGTATGCCATGGTAACCAAATCCTCCACCACCGTGCAGGATGCCCTCCACCTGATCCAACGGGATCTTTCACGGCGTTTCGACTTCAGCCACACTAAGGTTGTTGTCGTTGGCAAGAGCTACGCGGAAGCCGGATTAGAGGATCTGATGGATTGGCTCCAACGGGAACCCACAACGAATATGAGCATTTACATCATGGTTGCGCCCGGAGACGCGAAAAAAGTCGCCGAGCTGACGCCGGTTTTTGAACAGATGCCTTCGGAGGTGCTCATCCGGTTTGCGGACCAGCACAACATGATCACCACGAACCTGAAGGATTGCCTCTATGCCGAGTCGGGCAATCAAGGGTATGCCCTGACCTATTTGGCGGCAGGCATGAAACCCATGGTCGCTGACCAAGAGAAGCTGAAGCCGTGGACGGGAATTCAAGGCACGGCGCTGTTCCGTAATCATAAGCTGGTTGCCACCCTTCCTATGGAGGAGTCGCTTGCCGTCAGCTGGGGAGTGAACGAATTAAAAGCCCCCCTATATACCGTTTCATGGAATGAAAAAGGGAAGGCCAGCGTTTTCCTGATTTCAACCAGTTCTAGCAAATCCGTGCGCATGGTTTCTGGCCATCCAGTGTTCACAATAAAGTTAAAAGGAACGGGAGATGTCGTATACAAAAAAAATCAAAAGCAGTTGGATACCCTCCAGGCGAAAGAGATCATAGAGCATGAGCTCAATGATCAAATAGCAAGTCATCTAAGAAAGGCCCTTCATACTTCGCAACGAGTAGGAGCAGACATTCTGCAGCTCGGGATGCTGGTGGACTGGAACTATCCGGATCATTGGCATCAGGTTCGCTCCAACTGGCCCGACTATTACAAAAACGAAGTGGAGATCCAGGTGGATGCCGACATCAAGGTACGGAACTTCGGGGCCATACTCAAATCGAAACTGAAATAAGGAGGCAGACCGATGCTCGCTCTTCTGTTTCTCGTATACGCCTTGGCGGAATGGTATGTCGCGAAGAAAAAGGCAAAGGGATCCCGCGAAAAGTGGACGATGCTCATCCTGATCCTTGCATGTACCGTTTGGAATATATTCGCCTTGTTCTCTCGCGAGTGGCTGACCCCCAACCATCTGATTATGCTGCTGTTCGGTTGGCTGGATAAGTTATAAGAACTTAAAATCGGAAAGGATGTACGAACCCAACATGCGAAATACTCCCTGGCAGCTGTTTCGTTTCGGATTTGTCTATCTAAACGCCATACCTACGGGATTTCTAGTCACTCCTCTCTTGTGGAACTCGGCATATTTGGGATGGGCTGCGATTTTGGGTGGTTATGCGATGAGTTTGGTCTTCTTGTGGTTTATGTTGAAACTCGGGCTGTGGGATCCTCGGAAACCCTGGATCAATTTTGGCAGTGCCCTGGTCAGCAAATGGATTCACTTCCCGATCGTCGCTTTGGTATTCTTCTGGTCTATCAATTACATAGGGATGGATATCGAAGGTTTCACGTTATTCTTCGATACCAATTACATGCGGGAATCTCCCCAGTGGTTCATCCTCCTGATTGTGGGCCTGGTCGTTATGGTTACCGCCAGGTGGGGCATGGAGACGATGATTTATATTTCCGACGGGCTGTTTCTTGTCATCGTTGTTGCCATTGTTGCCATGAATATGTTTTTCTTCAAGGAAGCGCATTGGGATATGATGATCGCGATGGTCAGGCATCACAATTATGAGTCGGCGATCAAGGACAGTTTGTTCTGTCTTTCATTCTTCGCGGAATGGATCGTGTTCCTCTTTCTCGCTCCTTATATCCAATTCAACAAGAAATCCTTTCGCAACCTTGCTGCGGCAGGACTGTTGGTCACCATAGGCGTAATGCTCCAATGGGCATCGGCATTGCTGAATTTCGGCCCCTATCTAGGGCGCGAGATGCAGTATCCGCTCGTCGAATTAATGCGTGCAGCCAGCGGGTTCCTCGGCAATTCCGATCCGCTGATCATTGGGTTATGGAGCAGCTCGATGTTCTTCCACAGTGCCTTTCTTATCCACGTGAGCGTAAGGTGTATGGCGAAACTCCTTAACCTGAAGCAAATGGATGGTCCCCTGATCGCGATCATTGGGGGAACCGCTATCGTAATTGCGTACCAGTATTCGCAAAATCCGATCCTTTTTCAGCAAGACTTCAATTCCTTCGGGATGGCGGTATTTTTCATTCTCATGGAGTTAATCCCGATTTTCTATTGGATTGCCTCCCTGTTCCGTAAACGTAAGCGTAAACCAAAATCAAGACCAAAGCCTGACCAAAAAACCGCTTGAGAGTCTAGAACTTGTAATCCCCCCCCTTCCATCCTGTTCGTCTTTGAAATTCAACATGAAAAAGAGCGGCCGTCAGCCGCTCCCATCTTATGGATCAACATGGTTAAGGAGAAATTTTCTCAGAAAGTATGATACCTAACCGATGTTTATGCTTTCTGATCTCGTCAAAAAACCAACATTTTATGTAAGCGCTTCCTACAAAAAGGTTCTTTTATTGTAAGCAATTGGCATATTATATAGTACAGTAGACCAGCTAAGCAAGGGTGGCAGCAGGAGGTGATCGGCATGGGCGTGAATGAAGCTTTGGCTTTAATGATCTCGTTCGCCACTCTGGTCGTTTCGATCCTTGCCTTCCATAATAAGAAATAGACCCGTCCTGGAACAGATGAATCTATTTCTTACGTCTGGTTGCAAGCAAATATCCACCTTGCGGGCGAAGATCTGCTGTACGAGGAGTCGGCGGCAACCGGCTCCTTTTGTGATACACAAAAATATCCTATTCCGGTTTTTGCGGATTTATGACTCGGCGACATCCATTACGTCTTCAGAATCGGCTGAACATCCGCTAAAATTTTCTCCATCCGTTTGGAGCTCTCCTCATACATTTTCTTGGCTTTCTTACTTTTCGTGCTGAGACTGAACAATTCCAAATCCGCATGGCATTTCTTTAAGTTTGCATACAAGAGCTTCCGCTCCTCGTTTTGGGGTACCTGGATCTGATCATCATACAAATCGACGGTCAGCTGTCCATAAGTGTCTACCTGGGCAAGATATACATCCTTGATCTTAGCGCCCTGTTTGTCAAGCTCTTCGACCAGCCATCCCTGATTGAACCCCATTACGCGCAGCGGCTCATCCATAACTTTACCATCCATAACCACAACCTGTGTGGCTTTTTCCGCCGCTACCTGTATACCTAGATCCTTGGGAGTCAAAGGCAAACTTTCACGCTTCTGCAGGACATTGATCTCACCGCTGGACTCCATGATGGCAAATTCCACGTCGGCGACCTGAAACACGTCTTTTTTCCGCAGCTGCTCCATTAACTCATCGGAAGTCAGCCTTTCTTTCTTTAAATTGTCTTCTAATATCTTGCCGTCCTTAATGAGCACGGTCGCCTTAAAATCGATAAAGTCCCTGGCCTTCTTGCTCTTGAGTTGCAGGAATTCAATAAGTAATGAACAGCCTACCCATACGCCCAGCCCAATTAATCCCAAATACCAGTTCGCTTCATGATCCAAGGAGATATAGGCGGCCAAGCTACCGATCGTAATTCCCGTTAAATATTCAAAAAAAGAAAGTTGCGAAACCTGCCGCTTGCCCAGCACTTTCGTCATCAGAAACAACACAACCACAGCGCATAAGGTTCTAAGTACGATTTCTAACCATTGAGGCACAACAACGACCTTCCTTTCGATGTAATGACATAGCAATCACTATATAGATTATTGTCAAATATCCTAATTGAAATCACACCATTATTTTCCTTCCATGCTTCATGCATGTTCTTCTCCAAAATGCGTACATTAATACGCATGAAAGGAGTGATAAAAACCAATGACCGTAGCTTCCGATGTGAAAACATGCCTCTCATCCTTAAAAAGCGCTCAGGCCAGCCTTGAGCAATTTGCGCTGTCTACGCAAGATCAAAATGCCAAGGATCTGTTCACTACCGCGGCACAACAAACGCAGCAAGTCGTAGACCAAGTAGCCCAGCGGGTTCAGCAGCTTGAACAGGAAGAGCCGCAGTATAAAGGTTTCTAAGCATTGTTTTTTTGCTTTCTCCTATGCTGAAAGCCCATGCATGCCTCCTATCTTTCCCGGATAGGAGGTTATTTACATTGTGTTATTTTTTATTTGAGTTATCATCACCATCAGGGTAAAGTGTTAATAACGGAGACTGAATATAAGGGGGTAATTCTATGAATAATGGTATGCGTCCTATCGATGTCATCACGTTCGGTGAATCGATGGGATTATTATATCCCGAAGGCACACGGGGCATTGGCCAGGGAGGAACCATGGCCCAGTCCTTCGGCGGCGCCGAAAGCAACCTCGCCATCGGGCTTTCCAGGCTTGGCTGCAGCAGCGGATGGTTCGGCCAGCTCGGCTACGATCCGATCGGAACCGGCATTTTGAAAACGCTTCGAGGTGAAGGGGTCGATGTTTCCAGCGCCAGACAAACGGATGCGGCACCGACCGGTCTTATGCTGAGACAGAACGTTCGCGGTCAATCCTCCGTCTATTACTACCGCAAAGGCTCTGCCGCCAGCCAAATGACGCCGGACCATGTAGACTCCGAATACATAGCCAAGGCCCGCATCCTTCATTTCACGGGCATCACCGCCGCCTTAAGCAGCAGCTGCCTGGAGACGATACGGCATGTCATTTCCGTATGCAAAACGCATGGCGTCCAGATCAGCTTTGATCCGAACCTCAGGCTGAAGCTGTGGAACATTGAGGAGGCTCGCCCCGTATTGCTGGAGCTTGCCGAAAGCTGTGATTATTTCCTCCCTGGCTATGATGAATGCAAGCTGTTGTTCGAAACGGAGGACGAGCAGGTGATCCTGGACCGTCTGCGTCAGCTCCCCGGCATGTCCGTGATCAAGAGTTTCGACGGAAACAACGTTATTGTTCTGGAAAACGGGACCTACTCCCTTCCTTTTGAGCGTGTGGATAACGTAGTGGATACCGTAGGCGCGGGAGACGGCTTCTGCGCAGGCTTCCTGGCAGGCATCGCCAAAGGCTGGACACCGGAAGAGGCCTTGTCCCTAGGCGGATTAACCGGATCCCTGGTCATCCAAGCCCCAGGTGACTGGGAAGCGCTTCCGACCTGGGAGGAAGTTCAACAGCGGCGAGGAAATGCCGCCCATATCGAACGTTGACCCGCTATGATTGGATATCAAGCCATCATCTAATAGAATGCATAGATTAAGAAGGAGTGTATAACATGAAAAAATTGAAACTGATCGAACAGATCCATCAGGCTGGCGTTGTCGCGGTCCTGCGCGGCGATTCTCCCGATGAGGTTGTAGAGATTGCCAAACGCGCGATTGAAGGCGGGATCAAGGTCATCGAGGTGACCATGACCGTACCGTTCGCTACGGAAGCCATTACGACGTTATCCAAAATGTACTCTTCCAAAGACCCGCAAGCGGACAACTATGCCATCATCGGAGCCGGTACGGTTCTGGATGCAGAAACGGCCAGAATCACGATCCTGGCCGGTGCCGAGTTCGTGGTCTCCCCAGGGTTCGACCGCGATACGATTATGCTCTGCAACCGATATCGCATTCCGGTCATGCCGGGTGCCGTTACCGTCCATGATATCGTGGCCTCGCTTGAGCTTGGCGTCGATGTCGTTAAGCTCTTCCCGGGTAATCTGTACTCTCCGTCCGTCATACCGTCTCTGAAGGGCCCGCTGCCGCAGGCCAATATCATGCCGACCGGAGGCGTGAATCTGGACAATCTGCATGAATGGATCAAGGCCGGGGCATTCGCGGTCGGAATCGGGTCCGATCTGACCAAAGACGCGCTTAAGAGCGGAGACTTCAATTTGATTACGGAGAAGGCCCGTGCTTATATCCACGCCTTTAAGGAAGCTCAAACCTCCCATAAATAATCTTTATGCACATGCCGTAGTAGTTCATAGATGGCGTTCGCTGCATGTTCATCTTCATAAATAACAGACAAGCCTATCAAGTCGATCTTGATAGGCTTGTCTGTTATTAGATCCTTCTCTTTCCGAACCATCGTTTCTGTGTAATCATGCCCGTTGTAAAACCGCCTGCAACAATCGTCAGAATGGAGTACACCAAGGTGCTTCCCGAGAGCAGAACGCCTCCGAATCCGATGATGACGGCATCCATCAGCAAAATAATGACGCCTACATTCAATGGCAAATACCTTGCCAGAAAATGAGCCAACAGATCCGTTCCGCCCGTGCTTGCATCATTCCTCAGCATCAATCCTAGCCCGGCCCCGATCAACGCACCGCCTATGGGCGCGCTGATAATCACATGGGGAGCAAAAAAACGCAAAAAATCCGTTTGCAACGGGGAGAGCAAATCGATGACAAACGAAGATATCAGCATGCCTGACAGACTATTGTAAAAGATTTCGCGATTTAACATCCAGGCGGCGATAAACATGGGGATGCTGCACAAAATGATTACGAATCCGATATGTAGGTCAAACACGTAGTTGGCGATCAGAGCAATCCCGATAACTCCGCCATCCAGAACTTTATGCGGGACAAGAAAAAAATTGGTCCCCATCGCGATCAGAAAGCTTCCGATCACGATAATGACATGTTTTCGAAATGACAGCATATCCCACATCTCCATTTATAAAGGCATGTCTTATTCATATGCTTGTCATTTCGAAAAATTGCGAACTCGCTGTCCCGCATTTGAAAAAAAATTCCATCGGAATGTCTATCGCTTATTCGGCTTTTACATAAAGCAAACGCTCGGTGCGCGCCATCACTTTGGTTTTCATATACGGATGATTCTCATAGCAATAATCCACGAAGTACCCCGGCTTCTCTCCATTCCATGGAAAAATATCGTAATGCATCGGAATGGTCAAATCGAATGCCGACGCTGCGGCAAGTTCTGCGGCTTCCCGGAAGCCCATGTTCCCGACGATGCCGTCCTTCCGGCGGAAGGCATCTCCCCCATTGATCGGCACCATCCCGATATCAATGGAGTGCGCCTGCAGCCTTTCCACCAATCCGGGATAGACTACGGTATCTCCCGCATGGTAGATCAACACGCCCTGGATGTCCACCAGGTAACCGACAAATCGGTGTCCAAACTCTTCATGCTCATCCAAGGTCTCGTGGGCAGCCGGAATCGCCATCAGACGAAAGCCGTCAAACTGTTGCCATTCATCGCATACGGCCGCAAACAGCCGCTCCGGCGCCACGCCGGCACCGCGCATCGCTTCATGGCAGCATGCCGGCGCAACAAACGCTGTTTCCGGATTCTGTTTGGCGATGACCGCAATCGTTCCGAGATCCATATGATCATCGTGCTCATGGGTGATCAGGACCATGTTTGCATTCGTAATATGCTCCGGCTGCAGCGGAGCCGGAAACGCGCGCTGAAATCCCGCTTTGCGTTCCAGGTCGGCTGACATATAAGGGTCGATATAGATGACGACCTCCCCGCCCTTCAGGACAACGCTCTCCTGACCCAAAAACCAAACGGCCGCCATCCCATCGGTTGTAGACGTCCGGTTGATTTCATCGATCAGCTGCTCCGGCCCCCGGCTGCTGCTGTTCTGTTCTCTCATCTCTGTCCTCTCTCCTTCCTGTTCCTAACATGACTCGATTATACCATGACGTACCCAGTAGAAATCCGGATGTTCATAGATTCTGTTCCCCAAGAGAATCGCGGATCCTCCGTTGATTCCCGCTCGGCACACCATTCCTAAGCGTTCTCATATCAGAAAATCAGGGCCTGCCGTCATAAGAAAAAACGGGTCGAAGGTAAGTTAATGGCTCACCCTGAACCCGTGTAATTGAGTCTATTTTCGTTCAAGCGGCTTCTTCCAAACGCCAAGCAGCACACCCGAGATCGCCGAACCAATGAGAACCGAGAACAGGAACAGGAGCGCATGATTGGCAAGAGCAGCGACAAAGATTCCCCCGTGCGGGGCCGGAACGTTGATGCTCCACAGCTGCGTCAGCCCGCCTGCCACCGCGGAACCGAGAATACAGGATGTCAGTACGCGCAGCGGGTCGGCCGCGGCGAACGGGATCGCCCCCTCCGTTATGAAGGAAAGGCCCATCACATAGTTGGTCACGCCCGATTTGCGTTCCTGCTCCGTGAACTTATGCTTGAAGAACGTCGTGGCCAGAGCAATGGCCAGCGGAGGCACCATCCCGCCGGCCATGACCGCAGCCATCATGGCTCCGTTCGTGTTGCCGCTGGATGTGAATACGCCGATCGCAAATGCATACGCCGCTTTATTGAAGGGACCGCCCATATCAATCGACATCATCCCGCCCAGAATCAGACCGAGAATCACCGCGTTGCCGGTGCCCAAATTGTTAAGAATATCAATCAGGCCGAGATTGATCCAGCTAAAGAACGGATCGAACAAGTAGAACATGATCGTTCCGGTAATCAGCAGGCTGACGACCGGGTACAACAGAATCGGCTTTAAGCCGTCAAGCGCTCGGGGCAGCCCCGCAAACGCTTTGCGCAGCAGGATAACCACGTAACCGGCCAAGAAACCTGCCGCAAGACCGCCAAGGAACCCCGAATTGGAATTGAGGGCCATCAGGCCTCCGACCATGCCGGGCATCAACGCCGGACGATCGCCTATGCTGAGCGCTATGAAGCCCGCCAGAACCGGAATCAGGAAGTGGAAGGCACCGTCTCCTCCGCCGATCGTTTGCAGCAGCTGGAAGAGCGGATGATCCTCGCCGGCGAGCTGCTCGATCAGGAAGGAGATGGCCAGAAGAATGCCCCCGCCCACGACAAACGGCAGCATGTGCGAAATACCATTCATCAGGTCCTTGTATACTTTCGTGCCTATGCTGCCCTTCTCCGCGTCCTTCGCCTTCGGCTCACCGCCGCCATCGCTGCGGTAGATCGGCGCCTCGCCGCCCATCGCCTTGCGGATCAGCTCCTCCGATTTGCGGATGCCGTCGCTGACAGGACGCTGGAGAACGGGTTTTCCGTTAAAGCGGGCCATCTCCACGTTTTTGTCGGCGGCAATGATGACGCCTGAGGCCCTGCGTATTTCCTCTTCCGTCAATACGTTCTGCGCGCCCTCCGAGCCGTTCGTCTCCACCCGGATTTCGACGCCCATCTCCTGGGCTTTCTTCTTAAGGGCGTCTTCGGCCATAAACGTATGGGCAATGCCGGTCGGGCAAGCCGTTACGGCAACCACAAACGGAGTCGAGGCCACGGCAGAAACATCCCGTTGGTCAGCTTGGGCTGCAATGCCGGATTCCCGATGCTTGTTCTCCGCTTCCTTTTGTGCGGCTTCCCTTTTTTTGGCCGCTTCCCTCTCAGCCTTGGCGGCTTCTTCAACCGCCTGCTTGGAGTCGAATAAAGCCGTTACCTCCGCCGGCGTCTCCGCCTTCATCAACTGCGCGATGAATTCCGCATCGATCAACAGCCTCGATAACGCTGCAAGGGTACGAAGATGCGTATTCCCCGCTCCCTCGGGGGCGGCGATCATGAAAAAAACATGCGCCGCCTCACCGTCCAGCGCTTCGAAATCCACGCCCCCGCTGCTCTTGGCAAACACGACGGTCGGCTCGTTAACCGCTTTCGTCTTGGCGTGGGGCATCGCAATGCCGCCGCCGATCCCCGTACTGGATTCGGCTTCACGCTTCAGGATCATCTCTTTAAACAAAACCGGATCGTTGATCTGCCCGCTGGCGGACAGACTCCCGATCAGTTCATCGATGGCAGCCTCCTTCGTGACCGCCTTCAGATCCATGATCATCGTTTCTTGTATCATTAAATCCGTAATTCTCATGTGACTCACACTCCCTTGAAATCTTCGTGGTGATAACCGCGCCATAACCGCCCATTACCGGTTATTCGATGTGAAGCGGCTCACCACTCCGTGATCCTAACCAGAGGAAGCAGCTCATCAATCGCTTCCCTTGCCGCCAAGTCGTCCGAGAACGCCGTAGCGCTTCCAGAGGCGACCCCCGTCCGGAATGCCTCGATCGGGCCCTGGCCCTTCGCAAGCGTGCCGACGAATCCGGCAATCATCGAATCTCCGGCACCGACCGAATTGCGGACGGTACCCGGCGGAACATGGGCGTGATAGACCCGATCGGCCGTGATGAACAGCGCCCCTTCTCCGGCCATGGAAATCAGGACATGCTGAGCACCCTTCTCAAGCAGTTTCCGTCCGTACTCCACAAGCTGCTCCCTTGAGTCAATGACGACGCCGAACAACTCGGCCAACTCGTGGTGGTTCGGTTTCACAAGGAGCGGCTTATAGGCCAATGCCCTCATTAGAGCCTCACCGGTGGTATCCATGACGAATTCGGCGCCGCCCTTTCGGCACGCTTCGATCAGACGGCCATAAAAGTCCGAACCCAGCGAAGGCGGCACGCTGCCTGACAGCACAACGATATCGCCGGCTTCAAGCTGTGACAGCTTACGGAGCAGCTCTTTCGTTTCCTCTTCCCGGATATCGGGTCCCAAGCCGTTGATCTCGGTCTCTCCGCCATGCTTCAGCTTAACGTTGATGCGGGTATCGTCCGAGATGTTCACGAAATCCGTGCGGATTCCTTCCTTGCCGAGCATCTCGTCGATATAACGGCCGGTGAAACCGCCAAGAAAACCGATTGCCGTATTATCGGCTCCCAGCTGGTTCAGCACACGCGATACGTTAATTCCTTTCCCGCCCGGAAACTTCATGTCCCGGGTCATTCTGTTCAATCCGCCAAGCTCGATATGCTCAACTTCCACGATGTAATCAATGGAAGGATTCAGTGTAACCGTATATATCATCATGATCCCTCAATTATTTTGGTTTTCTGTGAAATGACCTTCTTCCATGATTCCGGCAAGGACTCCGTAATCAGCGTCGCTTCGCTCAGGTCCAGCAATTTGGCGAAGGAAACCTCTCCGATTTTGCTGGAATCCGCAAGGACGTAACTGGAAGCGGACAGCTGGTGGGCCCGCCGCTTGATCAAGGCTTCTTCCGGATCGGGGGTGGTGTAGCCCATCTCCGCATCCACGCCGTTCGTGCCCAGAAAGCACCGGTCAAAACGGAAGTTGTCCATATTTTGCAGCGCGATGCTTCCGATGACGGCTTTGGTATGAATCTTCATCATGCCGCCCAGCAGATAGCTTTTGATCCGCTTGCTGACCAACGCTTCGATATGGGATAAACCGTTCGTGACAACCGTGACGTCTTTGGCGTCGATGAACGGAATCATGGCTAGCGTGGTCGTACCCGCATCCAGGTAAATGCTTTCTCCATCCTCAACCTGTGCAGCAGCCAACCGGGCAACCGCGTTTTTCTGTTGAATGTTTTTGAACGTTTTTTCCTCAATTCCAGGTTCATGTATCTTTGGGCTCGGCAGAGCGGCTCCGCCATGAATACGCTTTAGCAATTGACGTTCTTCAAGGTCGATCAAATCTCGCCTTACCGTCGATTCCGAAGCTTCAAGGAGTTCTACCAATTCCTGCAGCTTCACGACACCGCGCTGTTGTAAGCGCTCTAATATGATTCGGTATCTTTCTTCCGTCAGCATAATGAATCCCCCTCTACAGTTTATAGTATCATATTCGTCTCAAAAAACAATCTAAAACTTTCAAAAACATTCACAATCATTCAGAAAATCGATGAATGATTTACCATCCTGGCAAGCTGCAAAATTGGATGGTTTCCTCTTATGGATGACAGTTTGCCCCATAGCAAGCCGAGAAGCGTCGAAACATCTCATAAACGTTTGTAACCTGCTGCCTCTACGCTATATACTGGTAACTAGGAAACTCTCACAGTATAGAAGAGGTGACATGAATGGACCAACTGAAAGAAGCCTATGAGCGGCTCGGTCTGCCGGAGGATGCAACCAAGGAACAGCTTGACGACCGATATACGCTGCTCATGCGCCAAACCCGTTCGCATCAAAGGCGGGAGCCGGACCGGGCGGAAGAGATCGAAGCCGAGTTTGCCGAAATCACCAAAGCCTATAAATTCATCCTGGAAGAAGAGAACCGCAAAGCTTTGGAAGAGATGAATCAGAAACGGTACGGCAAATACAAGAGGTTTGCCGGGACGGCGGAGAAAACCGACCATTTCTTCCGTTATTATAAATTCCACGTGCTCGGCGGCATTGCCCTGGTGGGCGTTCTCATTTATATCGTGATCAGCATTTTCAACCATCAGGCAGAGAAGGAACGGCTGGCCAGCCTGCCCCCGGTTGACCTGGAAGTCATGTTCCTCGGTTCTTATATGAGCCAGGATGGCGGACAGGACCTTAAACCGATCGAAGACGCGATTTTGGCCCAATTTCCCGATTGGAAACGCGTAACCGTTAACATTAACTACGTGCCTCCCCTGGATTCCAACAATCCGCAGGATGCCGCCATGCTGCAAAAGGCACTGCTGGTGCTGTCCACCGAACGTCCCGACCTGTATATCATGGATCAAACCGCCTTTGATTGGATTGGCAATCAAGGCATGGTACGCCCGCTCGAAGCGGAAGTCGAAGGCGAGCTGAAGGAACTGCTTACCCCGGAAATGCTGGTGAAGGGTACAAATGAGGAAGACGGCGCGGAGCATGTGTATGCCGTGGATATTATGGGCAGCCCGCTTGGCGAAGAACTGCCCGTCCTGAAGAAAGAAATGTTTGCGGGGATTCGCGAAGGCACGGAACGCGATGCGAATGCACTGCGATTCATTAAGCAATACTTAGAGACGTCCAAGTAACGTCGGACCCCCTCGAATATCGATACAGCCCCTGCTGCTTGGCCTTATGGCCAAACGACAGGGGCTGTTTGCATGACATTATCGATTAACAATCGAGCTCAAGGATGTAAAAGCATGTGTAGCAAATCCTTCGGAAGGTTCGCGGTGAGGGTTATTTACGCGGAAAATATAACCCTGTCCGTCAAACTCATCCACAATGTACATCTTCGTGAGGCCCTCGCCTTCGCCTATCATATACACGGATGCATCCTTCAAGACTTTGTGCCTTTCACTGCCCTCAGCTTCATGGACTTTGCCAACCTCCGCAAGCTCCTTCTCCGCCTCAAGCTTGAGTATGTCCGCATTGTAATCCGAAGGCAGCCTCGTAAGCTCGACGTAATAATCCTGGTCCACATTCATGGTCAGCCTGTTGGTTTTTGCATCGAAGGAAAAAATATCGAAAATATACAGCGCGTAGCCGTCACCCTCGGCCAGTTTGGCTGTTTTGGTTTCTTTCATGCCCTCCAGCTCCAGCTCGAAATCCTTGGTTTCCGGAAGCTGCGCGTTCTCGGAACTCGAGCCGCCGCCTTCGTCGTCCACCGTCAATTTGATGAGGATCAACTGCTTCAAATCTTCCTCGCCTTCAACCGGCTGTTCCCTATACTCATAGGAGACGGACTCTTCTCCCTGAAGTTTGGATATGATCTGATCCATCCCCTCGCCCAGCCGGAATGCGGTCGGACCATCGGCCGTCTCGATTTCGATCGAATTGTTGTCGATTTGACCTACGTAAGTACCGGTTCCTTGCTTAATCTCATACTTGGGCTCCTCGACCGGATTCGGATCCGCCGGCGGCTGAGAAGTCGGGCCTTCGCCGCTGCATGCCGTCATTGCCATGAGCAGCATAGCTGCGGCAGCTGCTGTGATTATTTTGCTCCAACGCTTTTGCTTTGCCATATAACCACCTCCATTATGATTAACGGGAATCCTGGGGTTAATGTTGCGCAATTCCCGCTTTTTGGGCGATTCCTTCGCATTCGCGTTCAAAACGACAAGAGCATTTCCTTTTCTGATCAAACAAGGTATTCTAGTAGTAATACAGACTCAAATAGTTGATAAAGGGAGATGTTCATGCCTGGTAAAATTAGAATTTTTGCTGACAGCACCTGCGACTTACCACCTTCGTGGATAGACGAATATAATATCGGCATCGTTCCGCTCTACGTCGTATTCGGAGAACAATCCTTACGGGATGGAGTCGACATTACACCGGAACAGCTGTATGCCAAAGTCGATCAGATCGGCAGCCTGCCCAAAACAGCGGCACCTTCTCCGTCCGACTTCATTGCGGCCTTCTCGCCTTCGATTGAGCAGGGTGAGGATATCCTGTTCCTCAGCATTTCGTCAGAGCTTTCTTCCACCTACCAAAATGCGTTGATAGCTGCAGGCGAGCTGCCCGAAGGGCGGGTTACCGTGTTTGATTCGCGCAATCTTTCCTCCGGTATCGGACTGCTTGTGATGAAGGCTGTTCACGCGGCCAATGAAGGCTCGTCCATACCGCAAATTGTGGAGCTATTAAGCCGTACCGTAAACGAAGTGGAGTGCGAATTCGTTGTCGATACGCTGGATTATTTGTATAAGGGCGGACGCTGTTCCGGCATGCAAAACATCATTGGCAGCCTGCTCAAAATCCGTCCGGTGATCAAAGTCGTGGACGGCGGCATGATCCCGGCTTACAAGGTACGCGGCAAAAAAGAAAAGGCGCTGGATCAAATGATTCAGAATGCACTGGCTCAAGTGGATAAGATGGACAATGATCTGATCGTTGTTGTACATACCATGGCCGAGGAGGAAGCCCGTTTCCTGCAGAAGGAACTGCAGGAAAAGACAGGCGCACGACAGGTCAGCATTTCTACGGCCGGCTGCGTCATTTGCAGCCACTGCGGTCCTCAAACCGTCGGACTGATGTATACCAAGAAGCCATCATAAAATTGTTTATATCCGACGACAGTTCTGCTTTGTTGTTCTCTTCTGCAGGACTGTCTTTTCTGTCCTTCGTCTAAGCAGAACGTTTAGGAACTTATTAAACGAGCTGCCAATAGGTTACACATGTCCATCCTAGACTAAAGTCTAGGTGAAACATTCCCCGAAGGACCGAGGACACCCCATCCCTTGCATGGTATTCTTGGAATAATCAATCTATATAAGGAAAGGAACGAAGTTTGTATGACGAAACGTACAATCTTAGCACCTCTGCTCATCCTGCTTGGCGCATACTTGCTCTTGAACCAAGGCGGTACCGTAGGCGCCGGTTCTATCTTTGCCACGTTCTGGCCTACCCTGTTCGTGATCCCGTTAGGCCTGTTTTTTCATTGGATGTACTTCTCGCTGGTCGGACGTCAGGGAATCGGGCTGTTGATACCGGGCGGCATTCTGCTCACAGCCGGTATTGTCAGCCAAATCGCTTCCTTGTTCGACTCTTGGGGGTCGATGTGGCCCGGCTTTATTCTTGCCGTTGCGGCCGGATTGTTCGAGTTCTACTGGTTCGGTTCGCGTAACAAGTGGCTGCTCATCCCGATTAACATTCTGACCGTCCTGTCGCTGCTGTTCTTCGTGGTATTCTCGATCGGACCCGTACTCAATTACCTCTCGGTCGTTCAGCCTGTCATCGCTGTGCTGCTTGTGCTTGGAGGAGCTTGGCTGATGCTCGGGCGTAAGAGGCACGGGTGAGCGCACGATTTGCCAAACCGTTAACAACGCATAAAGGCACTCCGAAGGTCGACTAACCTTGGAGTGCCTTTTATTTAGCGGATGCCGCCCATATCCATCAAGAAGATGCAGCGGCGGCTAAGGTTTCATTGCTTTGGAACAGATGATGGACGCTGCGGATATAACGGACGGTTCTCGTGCCGGAGTACATCATGACCGAATGCGTTTCGGCCCGCTGACCCGGCATATATTTAACCCCGCGCAGGAAATCTCCGGCCGTCACGCCGGTGGCTACGAACAGCACGCCTTCCCGTCCCACCATATCCTCCATCGTCAGCAGCTGCTCGGGATGCTTCAATCCCATGCCCTGGCATCGGACGAAATCCTCCGGCGTCTCCGGTATAAGCCGTCCCTGGATTTCTCCGCCCAGGCATTTCAAGGCGGCTGCGGCCAGAACGCCTTCCGGTGCCCCTCCGGAGCCCACGTAGAGATCGACCTCACTGTCCGTGCAGGTCTCGATCGCTCCCATGACATCGCCGTGGCTCAGCAGCTTGATCCTTACCCCGGATTCTCGCAAAGCCCTGATCATCGTGCTGTGACGCTCGCGGTCGAGAATGGACACGGTCATCTCCGACAGCGGCTTGGATAAGATCTCCGATGCTTTTCGAAGAGTAACCTCAATCGGGTCATTCAAACTCAGCTTGCCCGCAAGCTCGGGGCCGACCGCAAGTTTATGCATATAAATATCGGGCGCGTGCAGCAGGGTTCCCCGTGGAGCCGCGGCAATCACGGACAACGCATTGTTCAGCCCGTTCGCCACCGTTTCCGTTCCTTCGAGCGGATCCACCGCCACGTCCATCTTCGGACCTTTGCGATTCCCTACGCGCTCTCCGATATACAGCATCGGCGCTTCATCCATCTCGCCTTCCCCTATGACCACGACCCCATCCATCGCTGCGGAATCAAAATGCTTGCGCATCGCTACCGTTGCGGCTTCATCAGCACTGTTCTTGTCACCTCTTCCTGTCCAGCGGGCGGATTGCAGCGCTGCTTCCTCCGTCACTCTTACAAGCTCCAATGCTAATGAACTCTCCATGATTGAATCCCTCCTTTTGCTATTTTCCTAACCGATGCTGCTTATTTCAGATAATTCATAATCAGTCCTGCGGATTCCTCAATCGCCTTATCCGTGACGTCGATGACGGGACACCCGAGCTCCTCGTACAGCGACAAGGCGTAATCCAGCTCCTCCTGGATCCGCTCTAGGGCTGCATACTGCACCTGATGCGGCAGTCCCATGACCTTTAAGCGCTCGCTGCGGATTTTGAGAAGATGCTCCGGCTCGATCGTAAGCCCGATGATCGTGCCGTTCGTGACCTCTCTGAGCTGGGAAGGCGGCGACATCTCCGGCACGATCGGGAAATTGACCGTTTTGTACCCTTTATGTGCGAGAAACATCGACAGCGGCGTCTTCGAGATCCTGGATACGCCCAGCAGGATGATGTCCGCCTTCAAAATGGCGCTGACATCCTTGCCATCGTCATACTGGACGGCGAATTCCATCGCGTCCACCCGCCGGAAATAGCTGTCGTCCAAGCGGTGCAGCAGGCCCGGCAGCCGCTTGGGATAGTCGTTGAACGTGTCGGCAAAGGCCTGCATCATCGGCCCCATGATATCCACTGTGCGAATGTTGAGCCGGACGGCTTCTTCCCGCATGACCTCGCGAAGCTCCGGCTGAACGAGCGTATAAGCCACAAATCCTCCGCGCCTTGCCACCTCCTCCATCAATTCGGTCAATTCTTCCTCGTCGCGAACGTTCATATAACGTTTAACCTCTGTATTCGGAAGCTCGAATTGGCGCAGGGTGGCTTGAACAACCGCTTCAGCCGTCTCCCCGATGGAGTCCGAACAGATTGCTATGAAATGAGTTAATGCCTGATTCATCCGATTCCTCCCATTATTCCTCGGCTACCATGTCGAGCAGCATTTTGATAATATTCGTTTTTGTGATCCGGCCGACAACCTTCCAGTGCTCCCCCGGATTTCCCGTGGTGGATGGAACGACCACCGGCAGGCTATCGATTTGATGATTAATGATTTTTCGTGCGGCATCCAGCACCGTGTCTTCCGGCTGGACCGTTGTTACGTTGGCCCGGCGGGTCATGATCAGGCTTACCGGCATGGAGGAGGCCGTCGGGTTGCCAAGCGTTACCTTGAGCAGATCCTTACGGGACACGATACCGGCCAAATGGCCGTCGGCATCGGTAACGATCAGATTTCCCACGTTCTCCAGAAACAAGGATACAACGGCTTCGTGAATCGTCGTGGTCTCACGCACTATCACCGGAACGCCGTGCAGATCGCCGACCTTCATTTTGAGAAGGCGAAACTTTTCCTCCCGGTCGCGCGTTCCCCGCTTTCCCAGAAAATACCCGACCTTGGGCTTGGCATCAATATAATCCAGAACCACAAGCTTGGATAAATCGGTGCGAAGGGTGGCACGGCTGACATTCAGCATCTCCGCAATCTGATCTCCTGTAATGGGTGCATGTTTTTTTACGATATCGACGATATCCTGCTGCCTTGTCGTCAGTTCGATAGTGATCCCTCCTGCGTGCATTTCCTCTACTTGCCGATATAATACGTCATATATAATATATATGCAACATATTTTCGTCTAAAAATGCATAATAAAGTATCAATAATTTTTGTTATACCCATCAAAAAAGGTTATAAATCCAAAAAAAAGCATGCTTTCAGGAAAATTCCTCCCTTAAGCATGCTCGTTATTCATTCCGCTAATCGCCACGATCACTCAGTTCTGAAAGTCCGTGCCCTTGCATTCCCCTTTTCCGCAAAATCCATAAATGATTTTCACTCCGTCGGTTGGAATCGTGTCCACCATCTCATCGCATCTGGAGCATATGATCAGGCCCCATTCCTCGTTCGCCTTGCCTTTGGCTGCCTCCGGACTTGTTAACGCTTTCATAACATTTCCTCCTCATGTTTATTCACTTTGCTGCAAGGCAGTTCCCGCTTGATTATCAAGGGGTTACAAACGATTCTCCACTTCATGCCAAAGACCGCTAACCAACCTCCTACGCTTCACCCATCCTTTATTTTCCACTATATTCTTAATGTATTGGGCAAGAAATAAAGATATGAGTAAATCATGTTTAATGTAACAAAAAACATGTTAAGTAATTTTTGTGTAATCTTATCTCATCTAAAAAAGAGAGGGATATCCTTAATTTGGCATGATATGATAATATATACTTCGGATTCCACTAAAAATCGACATTATAGACGGAGGGTTTGGATTGAATAACACATGGCAGCTCATTAAGAAAGGAAATACCTCATCCGCCATTGCCGCACTGGGCAATACGGGATTGGCCATCATCAAGGGGATTGCCGCTTCCATCAGCGGCAGCGGGACGATGTTTGCCTCCGCCATGCATTCGGTGGCCGATGCCGTGAATCAAGGATTCGTATTCGTAGGCAGCGTCCTGGCCGAGCGGAAGCCGACCAAGAAGTTCCCCACGGGCTTTGGCAGGGTCATTAACCTGGTCTGCATGGTCGCGGTGATCGTGGTCACCATCATGGCCTATGAAACGATACTGAAGGGCTTCAAGCTGTTAAAACATCCGGAAGAAGCCACGAATTTCTGGCTCAATTTCATTGTGCTGGCCATTGCTGTTATCATTGACGGTTCCATCCTGGTTAAAGCCATGAAAGAAATTATGAAGGAAACCCGCGCCGAAGCATCGGGACTTTCCTTGCTGCCCGCCGCTTTCAAAAATGCCGGCCGCGCCGCCCCGCCGACACGGCTTGTGTTCTATGAAGATATTGTTGCAACGCTTGGTGCCCTCTTCGCGCTGATCGCCATCGTGTTCGCGCATTTCTTCAATTTCCTCATCCTGGACGGAATCGCCACGATCCTGATCGGCTGTCTGATGGTGGGCGTAGCCTTTAAGGTCGGATATGACAACATGGTCGGTTTAATCGGGGTGGCCGCTCCGAAGGACGTGGAAGAGAAAATCTCCGGAATCATTCTTGCCGATCCGGATGTTCGTGACATCAATCGTCTGCGTATTCTGCAGGAAGGCCGTAATTATCATGTGGAAGCCTACATTGAGCTGAAAAAAGGGATGACCCTTGCCGAGGCCGGGCAATCCAAAATGAGAATCAACGCCCTGTTGACCCAGGATCCGAACATCTCGGACGTGACCTTGGGCATACTGGAGGACGACGGAATCAAGCTCTGGAATCCAAGAGAGGATCTGGATCATCCGGGTCAATAAGGAAGAGGCATGCCTCAGGGTCCGTTTGGACCTCGGGCATGCCTCTTTTTTTATGCGATGCTTAATGATTGCGCTTCAGGAATTCGACCATCCGTGCATAAGCGATCTTTTCGTTGGCCTTCTTCGTAATCCCATGCCCCTCGTCTTCGAACACAAGATACTCCACGTCACGGCCCTTGGCTCTCAAGGCCTCGACGATTTGGTCGGACTCCTCTTTAACGACGCGCGGATCGTTGGCTCCCTGGATGATGAGCATCGGGTTCACCATATCATCCAGATACGTAATCGGCGAATCCTTGATGAAGCGTTCTTTATCCCGTTCCGGATCGCCTATCCAGCGCTCCATAATCGGTTTCCAGTGTTCCGGCACCGAATCGTAGAAGGTAAACAGGTTGCTGACCCCGACGATGTCGATGGCCGCCTTGAAATAATCCGGATTCCGGCCCGCCAGCAGCAGGGTCATATAACCGCCGTAGCTTCCGCCCATCACGAAGAGCTTCTCGCGGCTCGAAATCCCTTGCTCGAACAGCCAATCCATGCCTGCCAAGCAGTCCTTGCGCGGTCCCTCGCCCCAATCCTGCTCCACCAATTTCACGAAGGAGCTGCCGTAACCGGTGCTTCCCCGGAAGTTCGGGCAGAAGATGTGATACCCTTTGGCCAGGATATACTGGAACATGGAGCGGAACTGCTTGCGCTCCGAGGCTTGCGGGCCGCCATGCGGCCAAAACACCGTATAACCGTTGGCCACGTTGTCTTTGGCGCGGAACAGGAGGGCCTCGATCTCCATTCCGTCAAAAGATGGATACGTCACGACATCCGGCGTCACTAAGTCCTCATCGGTCAACCCTGTCAGCACGTTCTTTGTGATCGGGCTCCATGAGCCACCTGCATAACGGTAAATGTTAAGCGGCTTCACCGCACCCCGGGCGAGCAGGTACAGATTGCCGGACTTCGTGACGTTCAGCTGCTCCACGATGTCCGATGGAAGAGGAATGGGGGTTAACTCACCGCCGTCGAGGGAATAGGCATATAGTCGATCCTCTACCCCTTTTTCCGTAACGATGTACAGGGTTCGTGAATCCTTATGGAAGCGCAAGAGCTGGATGCTCTCCCGGTCGATGCGGCACAGGGGTTCAAACTTCCGCTGCGGGATGTCGTAACGGGCCACGTAAGAAAATTCGGATTCATAGTCTGTTGCAAAAATGACCTGGTCATTGCTGACAAACAGCACATCCCCCGAAATATGCACCTGTTCAGGCGTAGGCGTCAAGCACAGCGGCTCTTCGCCCTCTCGCTTCACGTAACTAACATAGTAGGTGTTGGCATACATTTTCGTATACGCGATGGTTTTCTCGTCGGGGCTCACGGCACACATTTCGGTCGATGTCGCCTCGCCCTCATGCAGCAAATGATCCTCCTTGGTGTCCAGATGATACACGCGCGAATTCAGGAAGGACGGATTCCCCTTCGACGTGACATAATACAGTCGCTTGCCGTCCTCTGACAGATGCACGAAATAATGTTTGTCCTCCGCATCCGCCCCTTCGAACAAAGGCATCGGCTCGCCGCCGTTCCAGCGCAGCGCATGAAACTGATAATTCTCATTCCCGTCGCGGTCAAACGCCGTCAAGATATGCCGCCCTTCCGGGTCCAGCTTAATGAAGCTTGCGATCTGGTCATTGTATGTAAGCGGATAAGGGTAGGACGTCTCCCCTTCTAACTCCATGGCCCATAAATTGAACTTTCCGTTTAGACTGCTGCTGAATACAAGCCGTGACTCGTCTGCACTGATTCCGAAGGTACGAATGCCATACGTTTGAAAAAATTGCTCCACATCGGGCTTAGGAAAATCGATCATTCATTTGCCTCCCTGACCTCATCTTATTATCCATCGGTTAATAAATGGGTAACTCTTCCAAACCGCTGGATTATTCCCATTATAACGCAAAGCATTCTGGGGGTCACCGTTACATAGTCGGGCAGGTTACTAAGTCTGCAGACCGAGATGATGCACAAATTTTGACAGAGGCCTGTATATATTCCCGGCGCCCCCTCTTCTGCCCGCATATCTGCTGCAGGATTCCATATAAATGATAAGAACCATGTTTTTAATGACGAAGGGGGGATTCTCGTGCACCAAGACGAGATCGCGGAACTGGAACGTTCCATTGCGGAGATTACCGAGATCGCTACAGGCTTCGGCCTTGATTTTTACCCTATGCGATATGAGATCTGCCCGGCAGACATCATATACACCTTCGGCGCCTACGGCATGCCTACCCGGTTCAGCCACTGGAGCTTCGGTAAAACCTTCAATAAAATGAAGATGCAGTACGACTTCGGCCTAAGCAAAATCTACGAGCTCGTGATCAACTCCAATCCGTGTTATGCGTTTCTCCTGGACGGCAACTCCCTGATCCAGAATAAACTCATTGTCGCCCACGTCCTTGCACACTGCGATTTTTTCAAAAACAACGCCCGCTTCTCCGTCTCCAACCGCAATATGGTCGAGAGCATGTCCGCCACGGCGGAGCGCATCTCCCGCTATGAGATCGAACACGGCACGGAGGCGGTTGAGCAGTTCATCGACGCCGTGCTGGCGATTCAGGAGCATGTGGATCCCCATATCGTGAGGCCCGATAAACTCGATAAACAGCGCTACACGGCACGGCGGATGCAGGAGCAGAAGGAGGAAGCCAAGCGGCAGAAGCCTCCCGGCCGGTATGACGATTTATGGGAAATGGACGAAGACGGCGACAAACAAACCGATAAATCGCCGGCGGCGCCCAAGCGCTTCCCGCCCGAGCCGGAAAAAGACATCATGTGGTTCATTCAGGAGCACTCCGACATTCTGGAGGATTGGCAGCGGGACATTATGAGCATGCTGCGCGAGGAGATGCTGTACTTCTGGCCGCAGATGGAAACCAAAATCATGAACGAGGGCTGGGCTTCGTATTGGCATCAGCGCATCCTGCGGGAAATGGACCTGACCAGCGAGGAAACGGTGGAGTTCGCCAAGCTCAACGCCTCGGTCGTGCAGCCGTCGCGCCACAGCCTGAATCCCTACTACCTCGGACTGAAAATCTTCGAGGATATCGAGCGCCGCTGGGATCGGGAGAAGATGTTTGATGTACGCGAATACGATTCCGATATTTCCTTCCTGCGCAATTATTTAACAAAGGAACTCGTGGAGGACCTGGACCTCTATGTCTTCGAGAAAAAAGGCCCGGAGTGGAAAATCACCGACAAGGCATGGGAGAACATCCGCGATCAGCTGGTCGTCTCCCGCGTAAACGGCGGCTCGCCGTTCCTCGTCGTGACCGACGGCGATCATCTCCGTTCCGGCGAGCTGATGATCAAGCATCTGTACGAGGGCATTGAGCTCGACCTGAAGTATATGGAGCGCACCATCCCTTATGTTTACCGGCTCTGGGGCAAACCCGTGCATCTGCACAGCATCATCGAAGGCAAACCGATTCTGTTCTCCTATGACGGCAAGAAGCTGCATCGACGGTTTATTTAACGGCGGTTGAAGCAGCAAAACAACGGTATAATCACAGCAGCACCCGCGATGAGTAGGATTGCTCCATTCGCGGGTGCTGCTGTTCGTTTACATATAGGCACATCAACCGTTCGCTTCTTGACCCCTGTTATACGCTGACCTTCTCGGATGAGGTTTCGATCTCGATATCGTGCTTCCGAATATCATATTCGTGTTGAAGCGATTCCAAATCATCGGCCAGCTTCTCCATCATTTTCACGAAGGCGGCCAATTCCTGCGAGCTTGCTGCCTGATTACGCGCGTTCATGGACGTTTTCTCCGATTCCTGCTCCACGAGCCCCAGCTTGCGAATAATGCCGCTGACCTTGTCCTGAATCTCATCCATCGCCTTCTTGGAGTTGGTGGCCAGCTTCCGCACTTCGCCGGCAACCACCTCGAAGCCTCTGCCTAACTCCCCGGCATGGGCAGCCTCGATCGCCGCGTTCAAGCCAAGCAGGTGGCTCTGATCCGAAATTTCCCGTATCAAACTTCCCATCTGCTCGATATGCAAAATTTCTTCGCCCAGCTCGGAAGTCAGCGTATGCGCCTTATCCTGCGCCTCCGCCGTTTTCATGGCGTTGTCGGCCATCAGCGCCGCACTCTGATCCAGTTCCACGATCATGGCCGTCAATTCTTGAACCGCGGTTGTAATCGCTTCCAACATTTTTTGCTGATCCGAAGCCAGGTTGCTGATTTTCTCTTTCTCTTTCATTTCGTAAGCTTCCAATACGAGCTGGGAATCCAGGTTAAACATTTTGCTCAGGGCATGCACCACTTGAATCCATTGATCCGGTACGAGCTTCTTCAATAAATCGGCGGCAATATCCAAATAAACCATGTAGCTTCCAAGGTAATAGTCCGTGGTCAGGCCGATTCTGGAGTGAACTTGTCCGATCTTAATCCGTTCGGCAATATAAGCATCGTCCACTCTTCCTGAAGCAAGCGACATCCAATACACCCGCTGGGTCTCCTTAAGCCGTTCCACGGTCGAGGTAAGTCCGATAATCTGCATCAGCTGCGGCTGCGTTCCGATCTGCGCGTAAAACCGGTCCACGACCTCTTCAACCACCTTCGCAAATACCTCACGATGATTTGCGAGAAGCTCCAATCCCTGCTCGTCCAATCCGATATACTCCAACTGCTGGCGTCTTTTCGGGGAAACATCAATCATTTCGAAAAATCCACTCCTAAATAGGTGATCCATATCACAGGTTCAAGTACTTAGGGTCCATTATAGCCTATATTTACCACCTCGGCATAATCCCAAAGTCCTAATTGTGTGTAGATTTGCACATACAATCGGGCAATCCCCTCCAAACGAGGAGAAGCCACCCGGTTCCACGGGCGGCTTCTCCAGACATTCCGCTTATGCTATTCCTTATTCGGTCTTACCGGTTTAACAGGCTGCCCACGTAACGCAGCAGCTCATTGGCGCATACCGGGCAGTACCCGTGCTCCTCGATCAGCCTGGAGCTTACCTCGTTGATCCGTTTCAGCTGCACGGCATCCGGCGTTTTGGTCGAGGTCGTAATTTTGACGATGTCCTTGAGGTCCGTGAACAGCTTCTTCTCAATCGCTTCCCGAAGGCGCTCATGATTATGGTACTCGAACTTTTTGCCCTTGCGGGAATAAGCCGAGATACGAATCATGATTTCCTCCCGGAACGCCTTCTTTGCGTTCTCCGAGACGCCGATCTGCTCCTCGATTGAGCGCATTAATCTTTCGTCCGGATCCATCTCCTCGTCGGTCAACGGATCGCGGATTTTCGTCCAGTTGCAGAACGCTTCGATGTTATCCAAATAATTCTCGAACAGCGTCTTGGCGGACTCCTCGAAGGAATACACAAAAGCCTTCTGGACTTCCTTCTTGGCCAGATCGTCATACTCCTTGCGAGCGGCGGCAATGAAATTCAGGTAGCGTTCCCGCTCCTCCTTGGCAATGGACGCATGCTGATCCAGCCCATCCTTGATCGCCCGCAGCATATCCAGCGCGTTAATGCACTGAAGATCCTGCTTAATCAAAGCACTGGATATCCGGTTGATGACATAACGCGGATCGATGCCGGACATGCCTTCCTCCAGATATTCGTTCTGCATCTCCTTCAGGTCCGCTTCCTTATAACCTTCAACCTCCACCCCGTCGTACATGCGCATCTTCTTGATCAGATCCATGCCCTGCTTCTTCGTTTCCTTCAGACGCGTCAAGACGGAGAATATCGCGGCAGATCGAAGCGCGTGCGGCGCGATGTGGATATGCTTCATGTCGCTTTGGCCGATCAGCTTCGAGTAAATCTTCTCCTCGTCGCTGACTCGCAGATTATACGGGATCGGCATGACGATCATCCGGGATTGCAGGGCCTCGTTTTTCTTATTGGCAATGAACGCCTTATACTCGGATTCGTTGGTATGGGCCACGATCAGCTCATCCGCGCTTATCAGCGCGAACCGGCCCGCCTTAAAGTTCCCTTCCTGGGTCAGGGAGAGCAAGTTCCATAGAAATTTTTCGTCGCATTTCAGCATCTCCTGGAATTCCATCAAACCGCGGTTCGCTTTGTTTAACTCGCCGTCGAACCGGTAGGCGCGCGGATCCGATTCGGAGCCGTATTCCGTGATGGTGGAGAAATCGATGCTGCCGGTCAAATCGGCAATATCCTGCGACTTGGGATCCGACGGACTGAACGTGCCGATGCCGACCCGGTTCTCCTCGGAGATTAATATCCGCTCGACTTCAACCTTTTCGATATCGCCGCCGTACTCGGTTTTAAGACGAAGCTGGCAGGCCGGGCACAAATTCCCCTCGATTCGGACGCCGAGCTCCTTCTCGATCTCCGGTCTTAGCTCCATCGGAATCAAATGCAGCGGCTCTTCCTGCATCGGGCAGCCGGCGATCGCGTATACCGCTCCCCGGTCGGTGCGGGAATGCTTCTCGAGGCCGCGCTTCAGCATCGTGACAAGCGTGGATTTGCCGCCGCTGACAGGTCCCATAAGCAGCAGTATGCGTTTGCGCACATCGAGCCTGCGGGCTGCAGAATGGAAGTACTCCTCCACGAGTTTCTCGACAGCCCGGTCGAGGCCGAAGATTTCCTGTTCAAAAAACTTATATTTTTTCTGGCCCCCGCTCTCTTCGAAACCGTAGGATTCGATCATGTCATATACACGGGCATGGGCCGTCATGGCTGGAGAGGGATCCTTCTTAAGTATTTCAATGTATTCCCTGAATGTGCCGCTCCACGCCAAACGGTCGCCTTCTGCCCGATACGATGCTATGCGTTCGAAAATATCCATATCGCTACCTCCTATGAGTCTGTTTATGGGGATTGGCTTCCATTCCACAGCGTCATTAGAAAACATTCCATTATCGAAAAAGTGTATTACATACCTATGCGGCTTGCTTGGAATAGTTGACCTTATTTTCGAAGTCACGCGGATGCTTTTTTATCTAACCACCGGTTCATTCTACACTCGGGTACGCCGCGAAAGCAGTCCCCATGCTATACTGAAATTACATTGACGTAACATTAGCAACTTTCGATTAAAAGGAGAGTCATCATGGCGATAAAGCATGAAGCCGAGCTGTACGCTCCCCTGAAGGCCTTTTTTGAATTAAACGGATATGAAGTCAAAGGCGAGGTACGAAATTGCGATCTGGTCGGCATGAAAGACGGCGCCGATGAACCGCTGATCGTGGAGCTGAAAAAAACGTTCAATCTGGCCCTGCTGCTCCAGGGCATTGAGCGGCTGAAGCTGACCCCGTACGTATACCTGGCCGTCGAGAAGAGCCGGGCGAAGAAAGGAGCGGTCAACCAGCGCTGGTCGGAGCTGACGGGGCTTTGCGGACGACTGGGATTGGGGCTCATCACGGTCACCTTCTACAAAACCAAGGCGCCCTTCGTCGAGGTGCTCTGCGAGCCGGAGATGGCCGTGCAGAAGGGCCGCACCGCCATTAGGCGCAAGGAACGCCTGCTGTACGAGTTTCGGGAGCGCAGCGGTGATTACAACACGGGCGGAGTGACGAGGGCCAAGCTGGTGACGGCTTACCGCGAGAAAACGCTGCGCGTTGCTGCTGCCATGAATGCAGCGGAAGCGGAGCAGCGCAGCATGCACGAAGCGGCTCCCGATGGGCGTGAGCTCCAAGAAAAAGCTGTCCCTGCAGTGCCGCCCGGCATTTCTCCCGCGGCTGTGCGGGATCGGAGCGGCGTGGGTTCGGCGGCAGACATTCTGCAGCGCAACTACTACGGCTGGTTCCGCCGGGTGAGCCGCGGACGCTACGTGCTGACGCCGGCAGGCGTGCAGGCCTTGGCAGACTATGCCACCGTATTGAAATCATAATGACTGAATATAGACCGGATCTTGAAACCCATACAAATCCGCCCATGAAAAAAAGCTGCGGATTGAGCCTATCAGCCTGGCTCGATCTGCAGCTTTGCTATGTTCAATGCGTTCGTAAAAGGAAATCTTCCATGTCTAATTCCGGGCCGTAAATTCCATCACGGCTTCGCTGATAAGATTCATGCCGAGCAGCAGCTCATCCCGCCCGGGATGCGTAAAATTCAGCCGGATGCACTCCCTCGTTCGATCTGCCGCCGAGCACATCGAGCCCGGAAGGAATGCCGCTCCCTTCAGCAAGGCCGCCCTTAGGAGCGCATCCCCGTCCAATCCTGGGGGCAGCTGCACCCAGAGAAACATCCCGCCGGGCGGTACCGCGTACCTCGAATCCTTCCATGCGCTGCGTTTCAGCAGCTCCACCATCAGCTTGAGCCTCGTTGCATATTCCCGATTAAGCATGCCGATATGATCCTCCAGCTTAAAATGCTTCGATTCCAGCAGATGGTGCAGCATCCGCTGGTTGAGCATGCTGGATTGCCAGTCGGCCATCTGCTTCACGGCCGTCATCATCTCGATCAATCGCCGGCTCCCGGCGGCCCATCCCGTTCGAAGCGCGGGGGCTACGGTTTTGCTGAAAGAGCCTACATACAGAACATGTCCTCCCTGCGGCTCTTCGAGCGAGAAGATGGAAGGAATGCGGGGCTTCGCATTCTTGGCATCCGCGAAATGAAGGTCGCCGTACGAATCATCCTCCACGACAAGAAGCCCATGCGAGACGCATAGCTTCAGCACCTGCTGACGCCGTTCCAAACTCCACATGACGCCGGTCGGATTGGTAAAATTAGGCGCGGCCATAAGCAGCTTCGGCTTATGCTGCCGGATCATGGCCTCCAGATGCTCGGGCAGCATCCCGTCATGATCTCCCTCGACAGGAACGATGACGGCACCTTGAAGACGCAGCACCTGAAGCAGTCCGGGGGAGGTCGGGTTCTCCACCAGCACCGGATCCCCAGGGTCCACGTACACCCTGACCAGCAAATCGATGGCCTGCTGGGTGCCTGTCGTCAGCAAAATATGCTGGGGCTGGACGCTCAGGCCTTTCCGCCGGGAGAAGTCCTCGCTCAGCCACTCGCGGAGCGGCCCATAGCCTTCCGCCTCACCGTACTGCAGGGCCAGCGGGTCCTCGGACAGCACCGATGTCGCCGCCTCCGCCAGAGAATGCAAAGGGAATAACTCTTCGGCCGGCAGCTCTTCCGCCAAGGAAATAAAAGAATCCCGCTTCGCAAGTTCCCTGATATCGCGCAGCGGGGATGACAAAAGGGTCTGTGCACGGGAAGCAAAGGAATACTGCATGGAAGTCCCCCCTCTAACCGTTATCAAAACCTCGGTTTTGTATTCAGGAGCCTCTTATATAACCTCTAAAAGGTATTCCTGATATTTATATATTATAACCTTAATCCTGCATTAGGCATAAATTTGCCTGCCTTGGCGGGTGTACAGGGCATACTTCTCGATGGCCTGCGCACGGGTGGAAACCCCGAGCTTCACGTATATTTTGCGAAGGTAGTTGTCGATCGAGCGGCGGCTTACCTGAATTTCCATGGCGATTTTGTCGTACGTAATGCCCTGGACGATCCGTTCCATTATAAAAGCCTCCGTCTCGGAGAGCTGGAGCCCGCCTTCGTTCATCGCAGAGGCCGTCAGCGGCCAGATGCCTTGCCTTACCCAGTCGAGCGGCAGCGAGGCAACGCCCTCCCGTAGTCCGGTAATCATATGTATGAGCTGGAAAGTGGATGCCTGCTTGGACAACAGACCGCTCGCGCCGCGACTGATCAAAGACTGGAGCAAGGGAAGCCCGTCATTATCGGTCATAATGACGACATGGGTCTTCGGTGACAGCAGCTTCATCTGCTCCAACACCGCTTCGGACGTATGATCCGACAAATGATAATCCAATAGTACCAAGTCAGGAAGCAAATCCTCGACCATTCGAAGCCCTTCCGAACCCGAGGATGTCATTCCCTCTACGAGCAGATCCTGCTGCTCTTCCAAAATCAATTTCGTTCCCAGCATGCTTGTAGGTTGACTTCCGACGATAACTACCCGCCAAACCTGATTCATTTTCTAATAGACCTCCTGTATCAACAAACTTGGCTCTCTAGCATCTCTATTAAGTAAGCGCCGTCAATTCCTTGCGTTACCGTCATGCGAATTCCCGTTGTTTGCAGATATGGACAGACGCAAATTCCAGCCGTTATTCGCATAGAAAAAAGGTTAATTAATCCTATAGGCGCAGGGATTATGACGGCATGCATGGCGAATGTCTTATATGTATCCTAATTGATAATCAAATCTATACAGATTGTATCCCACTCTAACTTTCTAAGCAATCTCTTTTTCATAAAAACAAGTGCTATTGGTTCGTCTTTGCGAAAGTAATCCTGACATGATAGAATGATACCTGGAAAAAATGATAGATTTTGAGGGGTGATGAAATGCCAATGTTGGAGCCGGAAAACAATACCCCCTATAAATCCCGTGAGGAAGTGCATCAAAAGGGGCCATCCGCCAAATGGTTCTGGGTATTTTGGATTGTGCTGATCGGGCTGGGTACCACCGCAGCCTACCTATATAGCAATCATTTGAAAGAGCAAGTCGTGGTGCAGCTGCAGCAGGATACGCGCCAGGAGATGGCGGCATTCAAAGCGGAGTACGATCAAAGGTTTAACGAGCTGGTTCAGGAAATGGACGAGATGCAGAGCAAGGTTCAGTCGTTTAATGAGCTTCTGACCTTTACCAAGGATCAGGCTAGCGGCAAGACGGACAACAGCAACAAACTGTACAGTCAATTAAGCCAAGTCGAGAAACAGCTGAAAGAGCTGGAACGCAAGATGGAGCTGCTGAAGTGAGAAAACTGAAGTATATCCGTCCTAAACAGTTAAACCGCACGTTTATGCTTGCCATTGCACCATTTATCGGGATGCTGCTGTGCATGTGGTTAATTACCGAGCCGCCGCGCCTGTCGCACGAAACCGCGGAGTACATACCGTCGGGCAGCATATCGGAACAATCCGCCGTGATCAAGCAGGATCTGGATCAAGCTGCAGTCTCAGCAGAACAGACGATATCCTCCATTGAAAAAACGGCCAAGCTCTATCGGCAGACGACCGCTACGGTAGGAACCATTCTGCAAACAGCGGAATCACAGGCCGCGCGGCCGGAGCAAATCTATAATCGCCGGATTACAGCCAAACTGGGTGTCCCGATCGAGACGGTCAACAGCGACCGGATTCGAATCGAATTGTACAAGATCAATCCGGGCACCTATCATGGCTATGCGATGAAGGTCAAACTGAAGGACCCTTCCGCAATGAAGATGTCGCTCGGCAGCGAAAGCGGCAGACCCGGATCCGTCGAAACCACGATGCGCGCCGTAAGCCGGCATGGCGCCGTTGCGGGGATTAATGCCGGCGGATACGCTGACGGGAACGGGGGCAGACATCCGCTGAGCACGACCTTTTACGACGGCAAATACGTCTCGGGATTTCAACCGAGCTTTAAGGATCTGGCCTTTGTCGGCCTAAGCAAATCCGGCAAGCTGATCGGCGGCAAGTTCTACAGCCAGAGCGACCTTGACCGGCTCGATCCGATGTTCGGGGCCACCTTTGTGCCGGTGCTGCTCCAAAACGGCAGAAAAACGACGATCCCGGACAAATGGAAAACGACTCCCGGTCGGGCACCACGCACGGTCATCGGCAATTACAAGGACGATCAGCTGCTCATCCTCGTTACCGAAGGATATGATGAGAAGGGGAAATCGGGAGCCACGCTGCAAGAGCTGCAAACCAAACTGAAAAAAATGGGCGTGATCGACGCCTATAACCTGGATGGCGGCGGTTCCGCATCCCTTGTTCTGAACGGACGCGTCGTGAACAAGCCGTCGGACGGCAGTCTGCGGCCGGTACCCACGCACTTCTTGTTTTTCAAATGATAGAGTCGGCACTCATATTCTCGTTTATTTTTTGGCCCAAGGTGGTTATAATAAAGTTAGCTTAGCAGGAGGTGGCATGAATGTCGTTCTCATTAACATTTTGGATCGTCATGCTCGTATTCGCCCTTTATATGGTTGGCATTTGGACCGCGGCATACAACGATGACAAAACCAAAGGCCTGTAAGGCGACTCCCTCGTATATCGGGGGAGTTTTATTTTTTTTCGGACAAAAAAGGCACCGCTCATCAGCGATGCTCAAAAGGAATTTCATCGTTCACATATAAGGACATTAGGCATGTTTAGGAAGCTGCTGCATTTCGGACATGCATTGCGAACAGATATAGCGCTCCTTAAACTCGCTTACGCCGTCCATGGAGCCACAGAAGACGCATTTCGGGCGATAGCGCTCCAATATAATATGGTCCCCCTGTACAAGGATTTCTACGGGATCCCCCTCGTTCATTTGATATCTCTTGCGCAGAGACTTAGGCAGAACGATTCTTCCCAGCTGATCAACTTTACGGACAACACCAGCAGGTTTCATAACGATTGTACACCTCTTTCATTTTCAACAAGTGATTTCTGACACCACAGTTCCAGAACTGATAACAAGGGCCTAGTATAATAGTTCGATAAAAAGTTGTCGAATCCTGCTGGATGTTAAGAATTTCTTAGTTTTTTTCAACATCAACTAGGTATACTGGATGATTTTCCCCAAAAATGCGCGATTTTTCAGCTGTTCTTATTCCATACCCGGGAAATCCAGCTGGCGTAGTGCCTCATATACCATAATCGCCGCGGAGTTGGACAGATTCAACGATCGGACCTTATCCGTCATCGGCATGCGGATGCAATGCTCGGCATTTGCGGCCAGCAGTTCCGGAGGCAATCCCTTGGTTTCTTTGCCGAACACCAAAAAATCCCCATCCTGATATTCGATGTCCATGTAACGCTTGGTAGCCTTCGTCGTAGCGTAGAAATAACGCCCTTCCGGATAGAGCGCCTGCAATTCCTCAAAGGAATCGTGATATTCAATATGTACGGCGTACCAGTAATCCAGTCCGGCCCGTTTCAACGTCTTGTCGTCTGTATTAAAGCCGAGCGGACGGACCAGGTGCAGTTGCGTGCCCGTGGCGGCACAGGTTCTGGCGATATTGCCCGTATTCGCTGGAATTTCCGGTTCGACTAGTACGATGTGTAATGCCATGTTGATAAGTCCACCTTTTCTTCTGTTTTATTTTATTCTTATTATAACCGATTCCATTCCGAATTCCCGGGATATCCAGAAATAACCTTCCGCCAGCTTGGCGGAAGGTTATCGTCGTCTGATCTCATGAAATTAGCTGTGGCTGTTCTTGAACTCCTGCATGAATTCCACGAGGGCCTGAGCGCTCTCGTAAGGAACGGCATTATACGCGGAAGCCCGCAAACCGCCGACGCTGCGGTGGCCCTTGAGGCCTACAAAGCCTGCTTGCTCCGAAGCCTTCACGAATTCCTTCTCCAGCTCCTCGGAGGCAAGACGGAACGTAATGTTCATATCGGAACGCACCTCTGCGTTCACGCAACCGCGGTAGAAGCCTTCGCTGCTGTCGATGGCATCATAGATCAGACCCGCTTTCTTGCGATTCAACGCTTGAACACCTTGGAGGCCGCCCTTCTCCTCAATCCACTTCAGCACTTCGTTGATCATGTAAATGCCGAAAGAAGGCGGCGTGTTGTACAGCGAGTTATTTTTCAAATACGTATTGTAGCGAAGCATAGTCGGCAGATGTTTAGGAGAATCTGTAATCATGTCCTCTCTGACGATCACGACCGCCACGCCGGATGGTCCAAGGTTCTTCTGCGCACCCGCATACACCATCGCGAACTGGTTCATATCGAATGGACGGCTGAGAATATCGCTTGACATATCACCGATGAGCGGAACGGAACCGGTATCCGGGAATTCCTTAAACTGGGTGCCTTCAATGGTTTCATTGGAAGTCAGATGGAGATAAGCTGCATTGTCCGACAGCTTAATGTCTTGAATGCGGGGCAGAGTCATGTATTTGCTCTCTTCGGAAGATGCCGCCACATGGGTATCGCCGATCAGCTTGGCTTCTTTGATAGCCTTGTCCGCCCAGCTTCCCGTCATCACGTAGTTCGCAACCTGGCCTTGACCCAGGAAGTTCATCGGAATCATGGCGAATTGCGTGCTTGCGCCGCCCTGGATGAACAATACCTTGTAACCGGATGGATTCCCCAGCAGGGACAGCAGGCGCTCCTGCGCTTCGTTATGAACGGCTTCATAAACGGCGCCGCGATGAGACATTTCCATAATCGACATGCCGGTATTTCCGTAATTGACGAATTCGGCCTGGGCGCGCTCCAACACTTCAAGCGGCAATGCAGCAGGTCCTGCGTTAAAATTGTATGCTCTCTTGCTCAAAAGACTCTCCACCCTTTCTCTACTATGAATGCTAATTAACGCTAATCATAGCAACAATCCCATAGACCTTCAAGTGTAATTATTCACATTAAATTGTTCCGGTTACCAGCAGAAGAATTGGTACTTTCTGCTCCAAGATCTCTTTTCTCCGGGGGCCAGGCTTAATCGAACAAACACTTCCGGCGAAATAACGTGTCCGGTCCCCCACAGGGCCATATGCGCAACCGGAAAATCGCTGATCTCCCTTACCCCCGCCCTGCAGGCACTGTGCGTCAGCTCCCATGAATATGGATAATCGCCGCCGTTGAAGCCTTTCATTCTTCCATAGAAGGGCTTATGCGGTCTGGCGGTCCAGCCTATCTCGTTATCCTGGACAGACAGCAAGTCCGAGGTATAGTCAGATTCGACCTCCGTAAACCGGACAGGGACCGGCAGCTTCAGCTTATACTCGGGTCCTACCGCTTCCTCGTTGATCCCTATGAAATTATGGACATACTCCTCCGTATCGATCCTTCGGCTTCCTTCGTTAATAAGCTCGTAATCTATCGTTAATACGGTATCTTCAATCGAGATCTTCTTCACCAATCTTGCTGCATAGCCGTTTATACTCCTGGAACGAACCGTATAGGAGATGTTCGACTCACCCGAAATGACATCCACATCGAAAGGCTCCGCCGGATACGCATACTGAAAGTTATACGGGGCCTCGCTGACCCGTTTAAGAAGGCCCACCCCTAATTTAGGAAACCAATCTCCAACTTCGGCCTCCGCGTACCCCATCCCTTCATGGAGTCCGAACTCGTTGCATAACCCGGACCCGGCCTGCGGGTTAAACCCTTCCGCAAACTCATGAACACAGAAGGTATGGCCGCTCTCGGTCAATTTCACCTGGGTGATGAAACCCGTGCGGTCAAAACGCGTGCCTTGATAACGTCCGACTTTCGCTATTTCGACTTCCAATCGTCCGTTCGCTAGTTGATGTCCCACAAACCATCGCTCCATTCATGATGAAGAAGCCCCGGCCGACTTGTCTGCCAGGGCTTCCGAAATTTTTATAAGTGCGGATCAGGCAAGCTCGACGTGTATCAAAGCCCGTTCGCTGCCGGATAACGAGGACAGCATGCTGCGATCCAGGTCGACTGCCCCGGGATCTTGACTGCGCAGCTGTATCTTTTCACCGTTCAGCGTAACCGATTGAATCGCATAGCTTCCGTAATCCAACCGGTTTGGATTGCCGTATACGATTTGAAGCTGTTTTCCGGCAAACCCGGTAGTGACCGTGGCGTGGCCGTCGGCATCGAATTGAGCAGACCTTAGTTTCGGTTCCAGGCGAAGATGTCCACGGTTCCCTTTCACTCCAAACACCTCGGTCAGCATGGTGAGCAGCAGCCAGCTTGCCGACCCGGTAAGGTAGGGATACATCCCCCTTCCCTTCTCGTTAATGTACTCGGGAATGCCCGGATACATGCGGCTGCGTTCAAAATCCTGGCTCAGATCATAAATCGAACGCAATACCTCGTAGCCCTCTTGGACAAAACCTCTCTTATAAAGCGCATTGGCGTACATGACGCTCATATGGCTAAACATGGCCCCATTCTCTTTATGTCCGAACGCGAAGCCGAATGCCCGCCCGAGGTTTTGTTGGATCTCGCCAAAGTTCGAATTGAGGCGGTAACCGATGCTAGGGTCTTTTAAGTAACGGTCAACCGATTTCGTGATGTGCCCTACCTGTTCATCGTCCGCAATTCCGCCCATGACGGCAAAGACCTGGCCTGTTAGCGTCATGCGCACGCCCAGGGGATGATCGCCTTCCACGCGGGCGCCGTCATTATTGTAATACCCGTTAAACCAGGAGTACCCTTCTTGGCTCGTGATCCATTCGTTGCAGCGCAAATGCTGAATGAGCCAATCCGCCTTCAGCTTCAAATCCTGCACAACGTCCGCAATGCTGAATTTCCGTTTGTTCCCGGTCACGGACGCCTTGACGGCCTCATAATAGCTATCCAGCAAATTCAGCTTGCCCTGTACGTCCTCGTACGAGACGGGAGCCGTCACCGAATCGAGAAGCACCGCCATTTCCTCCGCTATTTCCACATGCTCGACGCCTTCCGTATCCTGCCACGCCAGCAGCAGATCGCCAAGCTGCATCAAATTGCTGGCATAAAACGCCGTGAAGGCCACGCTCTCCCCTCTGCCCGGAGCAAGGTCCAGACCGTCGTTCCAGTCGGCTCCCTCGAGTTTGATGTTGTTGTGTTCGCCGACGTTAAAGAACGGCACCAGATTTTGAAGCAGCATATGCTCCAGGACCGTACCTTCGTATACCTCGCCGCTGACGGTCAAGAGTCGATTCCCGTGCTCAGGCAGCCACCCGGCGTCCTTCTCCTGGCAGCGTTTTACGAATACGTCGCGGAAATAGGTCTGCGGCTGCTTCAGGAAATCCATATCCCCGCTCTGATCGATGTAAAGCAGCGTGGTCATGAAAGGCCAAGCGCCGTGATCCATCCATACGCGCGGAATGTTGTTCCGATCAGCAACGAATTCGCCCGGCTTCGTGCCGATGATCGTAGCATTGCTTCCGTCAATCCGGACGCCCGCATAGTTATTGAGCAGCAGATACCGAACCTCGGCAGGCTCCATAATCATCAAGGCCAGGCAATCCTGCCACAGGTCGCGCCATCCGCGGCCACCTCGGCCGTAATCATGATAAGGAAGAAAGGAATTCCCGTATAAACGGCGCAGGATCGGCTGCAGGGTAACCCATTTCATCCATAGATCCTGCTGCGGATCACCGGTCTGGAAGAATACCGTATTCAGTTTCTCATTCCAATAGGCTTCGTTCTGCGCAAGCAGCTCATCAAACCGCTTCTCCGATAAATACGTTTCGGACAGCCTTTCGATGTCTGCGCGATCCTTCGCTATGACCATTGCCATAACATAGGCTTTGGATTCACCGGGCCGCAGCTCCGCCTCCGCGAACCGCAGGCCGCCAAGGGCCTCGTACCCTTCCATGGAGTCTCCGGCCTGCGCATATGCCGGCTTATTGGCAATGACGGCCTCAGGCCAATCGAGAGCTCCGCCCTCCCCGATGTATTCCTCGAGCACCGGGAAATGACCGATTGGGGCTGAGCCGTCCCCCTCCGCACCCAGCACGCTGTAGGATACGCGATTGATACGGTGACCCCGTTCGTCAAACGAGAGCACGGGCTGCACTTCGACCCCTTCCCGATGGACATAAATCCGATGCAGCAGGGATGTCACATGACGATGGTCCCGCAGATCATCCGCCGAACGGCCATACAGCGGAACAGCCGCGGTAGGGGTCAATTTAAGCGTCTGCTGGCCTACATTGGTCAGCGTTACTTTCATTAACTCGATCTGGTCATCCGTCACCGGCACGAAGCTGGTAACTTCCGTTTGCAGCCCGGCCTCCCCGTTCATCCGCTTCAGCTTGTGCCATAGGAACCCGGCTTCCAATTGGCCCTCTTCTTCCTGATGCATGAACCGGTTCGCATTCTGCTTGGCGGAGTTTCCGGATACGGACCATGCGCCATGCCCGTCGATGTGCACCCAAAAGTTGCGCGCGGACTTGGAATTATGAAGATCCTCCACCGATACCGGCGACATCAAAAACGTATTGTGGCTGCTGGTCATTTCGCCGTGAAGATTCGGCGTGATGGCCGACATCATGCCCGCCTCGTTGACCAAAGGAAAATATAAATAGTTATGAAGTTCAGGATGACGCAGCGTAAAGACGCCCTGATCCCCCTCGAACTTCCATCCCGTTGATTTCATATCGCTTTTTCTTCCCCTCTATGCCTTAGGATTTGACAGCTCCCGCCAGGGCACCGTCCACCAGATACTTCTGTATGAACGTATACAGAATGATCAATGGTGCGGCCACGATCGTAATTCCGCATGCAAGCAGCGGCCAGTTATTCCCGTACTGCCCTCTGAATTCTTTCAGGCCGAACGTAATGGGATAGTTGGATGGACTCGGCAGGTACATGATCGGCCCGACAAAATCGTTCCAGATTCCGATCGCGGTCAGAATGACGCCCGTTGCGATCACCGGCTTCATCAGCGGCAGAATGATCTGGAACAAGTAACGGATATAGCCGGAGCCATCCATGCCTGCCGCCTCATCCAAATCGCGGCTGATCGACTTGATGTAACCGACGAACATCATGAACACCACGCCCGTCCCCGTCGTTTTCAGCAGGATATAGCCGAGCTTGGTATCATACCCGAAGAACGAAACGCTTTCCTTGAAGGACAGCATCAATTTATACTGCGCAACCATCGGGTTCGGAAGGAACTGGGACAGCAAAAAGAACATGTAGATAAAGCCGCTCCACATCACGTAACCGCGTGCGACCGGAAACGCCGCAAACAACGATACGATGATGGTCAGCACCGTCGCCGTCACCGTATAGATCAGGCTGTTCGCAAAATAACCCGCGAAATTGCCTTCGGACCATGCCTGGGAATAGTTGCCCCATTCGATGTTCTTCACGATTCCGATCGGGTTGAGCAAGTATTCGTTGAAGGATTTGAGCGATACATTGAAGACGAGCAGAAGCGGAACGACGTACAGAATCAGCAGCAAACCTATGACGGCATAAGAGAGAATTTGCGTGGTTTTGGAATTTCGCATCAATATTCCACCTCTCTCTTACGCGTCTGCCTGACGGCTACGACGACAAACAGGAGAATAATCAGGAACTGGATCACGGACAGTGCCGAAGGAAGGCCCATTTCCAAGCTACCCCGGAACGTTTCCTTGTACACGTCGTAAGCCATCGTCCTAGTATTGAAACGACCGTCCGTTGTCGCCAATATGATATCGAACGTCGACATGGCGCCGATAATGGATAACAGCATATTCACCGTGAAGGACGGAGCGATCAGGGGGAAGGTGATATGGCGGAAAGACTGCCACTTGTTGGTGCCGTCAATATGACCCGCCTCGTATAAATCCTTCGGAACGGATTGGAGGCCAGCCAGAAAGATCAGCATGGAGTAGCCCATGTACATCCAGATCTGAACGAAAATAATATAACCGAACGCATGGGTAAAGCTGCCGAAGAACATGTCCTGATAGCCGAAAAGAGCGTCATAAAGGCGGTTGACCGGTCCGTTCAACGGATCGAACATCATGCCCCAGATCAGCGCAACCACGGCTACGCCCAGTACGACCGGCAGGAAGAATACCGCGCGGTAGAAGTAATCGCCTTTCAGCCGCTGGTTAATGATAACGGCGATAAACAGGGCGACCCCGTTTTGCACAATCGTCACGACGAACATGAAGATCAGGGTATTTACGATCGAGCGCCACCGCTCGCCCGAGTTCCCTGAGAAGAAGAGCTCCCTGTAATTATCAAGCCCGACGAATTGATAGGTGCTGCCCGGCAGGTTCTTCACATCGGTAAAGGAATAGATGACCGTCAGGATCGAAGGCCCGAAATAAAAAACGATGTATAACGCCATCGGTATCAATAGCAGCAATAACGGTATGAAGCGGTTAAACCCTTTTCCAAATGGATACATCTCTCTCACCTCGCAAATCCATTTCAATGCATGTCGGGGCCTGCTGCACAGACCCCGATTACAGTATGGTTCTTTCTATACAAGTCTCTTTATAATAGAAGAAGTTTTATTTCGGAGCGGCAGCTTCCCATTCTTTTTGCTGAATGTCAGCCAGCTCTTTTGCCGTTTTATAAGGTCCGCCCGGTGCCAGGAATTCCGTGTGAACGCCTTCTGCAGCCAGATGCTCGCCGATATTCTGGCGGTTGATCATCATGATTTCGTACGCCAATTCGAACTCGCCGAGATAAGGAGTCAGTTCATTGTCAATGAAGTCGCTTTCCGTCTGAATGTTGTCCTGCGTCGGAATGAATCCGGCTGCCTTCACGAATGTCGTGTAATTTTCCGGCTCCGAGAAGAATTCAAGCCACTTCAGGGCTCCTTCTTTGTTCGGACCTTTCTCGGCCGCGTACCATGTTACGTCATACTTGCCGACAAAGGAGGCGTTCTTCGCTGCATCCTCGGTGGCCGGAAGCGGGAAGTAACCGAATTTCAACTCTGGATTAGCTGCCGCAACGGTTGGGGCATCCCAAGAGCCGTCAGCCAGCATCGCAGCTTTTCCTGTTGCAAAATAGGAAGGCGCCGTTGCATAATCGATCCCCATGAAGCCGTCGATCATGTAATTGTCTTGAAGCGTCTTCATTTTTTCCAAAACCTCGATGGCTTCTTCATCGTTATAAGCCGTCTCGCCTTTCCACACGCCCTCGATCCATTTCTGCTGGTCTCCGCCGCCCAGGATTTTGGCCTGCAGGGCGAACACCGGAAGTTTCAAAGGCCATACGTCTTTACCTGCTACAACAATCGGTGTGATGCCTTTGGCTTTCAAGTCATCGTTCAGCTTCATGAACTCCGACCACGTTTTCGGAACGCTTAAGCCGTTCTGCTCGAAGATTTCTTTATTGTAGAAGAGACCGGACATCGCAACCTTGCCTGTAGGAACGGCATATACTTTATCGTTATAAGTTCCGGCTTTTTCGATATCGTTTGCGTTATAATTCTTAATGAAGGCTTGGTCGGATAAATCCGCAATCAATCCGGTATCGATCCATTGCTGCCAATCGGGTACTTTAGCGCCCGGCGTCCATTCCTGCGGGGAGAGTCTCATTCCCGACAAATCGGCCAGGACGTCCACGTCATTGGCGGTGATTCTTGCTCTCTGCGCCTGCTTGTATTCGTCATCCGGACCCGTAGTGGTATACTCTACCGTATACTCGGGATACTTCTCTTCAAATTTCTTATTGATCTCTTCAATCGCTTTATTGATGTTATCTTGTTTCCAGTGTAAAATTTTGATGACCTTTTTATCGCCTTTGGCAGGTGCGCCTTGATCGGCTGAATCGCTGCTTCCGCAAGCTGCCAGCGAGAAGGTTAGAGCGCCAGCCAAAAGTAATGCTGATAACTTCTTAATCATTTGTTCGTTACCCCCTGAAATTAAATTGCAATTCATTATGAAACCGGATTCATGTTTCCGCTTTTTCTTGGCCTGTACAATCTTGATGCTACGAAACTATAATTATTAATTTTCGTAATTGAGCGAATTATACCGAAAGCGGTTTCGTAAGGCCTATTATTACGCATAATATTTTGTTTGTCAAAGCTTTTTTTATCGTTCCCGATACTTTTCTCTCACCGAACAGAGACAATCCTTTTTTCTTGCTCTGACAAGCCTTATGCCTGTTCTCTTTCATTGACTTACCTCGCTAAAGCAGATACACTGAGTTACGAAACTGTTTCGAACCCGTGTGGTATAACATGGCATCCGGATGGTAAACCTTGGCTTGGACAAGCCCTTATGCATAGGTGAACCGTCATCATTTCATTGGATCATGGGAAATTCGTTCAAAACACACTCCTTAGTTAGACAGAAAACACGTATCTCATAACTTTTCTGTCCCTAAACATTACGCATAAAGGAAATTCATGATAAACATTATCGAAAATCAACGAAAATAATGAAATGACATTATAAACAGAATAAGGGGCGTTTCGCATGGCGTTAAACATCAAAACAATCGCTAAAATGGCAGGGGTCTCCGTATCGACCGTCTCCAAAATTATCAACAACTACAGTGATGTATCCGATGAGACCAAAGCTCGCGTGTTGGAAATTATGAGAGAAACGGGATATACCCCTTCCAATTCCGCAAAAACGTTAGCAACCAAAAAATCCAATCTAATCGGCGTCATCTTTGCGGGAAAGCTGAACGTTGATTTTACCCACCCGTTTTTTGTTGAGGTGCTGAATTCTTTTAAGAAGCAGATGGGCGTTCTCGGCTATGATCTGCTGTTTTTTTCGAACGAGAAATTCCAAGGGGAGGATGCCGACTATCTCGGACGGTGCCGCCATTATCAGGTAGACGGCTGCGTCATTATATCCGGCGAGGAAATCGAGCCCTCGATTAAGGAGCTGGATGAGAGCGATATTCCCTGCATCGGGGTGGATATTGAGCTGTTCGGCGAAATGTCGGGTCATATCATGTCCGACAATTACAAGATGTCCTCGAAGGTCGTGGAGCATTTTTATCTCCAGGGCTTCCGAGACTTGGGCTTCATTGGCGGCAGCAAGGAGTCCGAAATCTCCAATATGCGAGAGGCGGGTTATCGCAACGCCATGGAAAGCTTCGGCCTTCCGGCCCGCGCGGAGTGGTTCCTGAACGGGGATGATTTCTATGAGGCCAGCGGATATAAAGCGATGACACGGCTGATTAAGGCAGGATCCCTCCCCCGCGCCATTTTTGCGGCCTCGGATCAGATTGCCATCGGCGCCATCCAAGCGCTTCAAGAACATGGTCTGAATGTCCCTGACGACATGTCGATCATCGGCTGCGACGATATCGAGGCTTGCAAGTACACAACGCCTAAACTAACGACGATTCGGCAAAACAAAGAGAAAATCGGCCGCTTGGCGGCACTCATGCTCTACGACCTCATCCATAAACAGTCCCCCGTCAGTTCCTTTGTCGTCGAGCCCGAGCTCATCGTCCGCGAATCTTGCGGGAGCAACACGCATCACTACGGGTATTTCGGATAAACATCCGGGCAAAGGGGCAGCCAGGGCACTAGGCTCTTAATGAGCCCCTTGCCTTTCAGAGCCATCTTAGGATTGGTTCCAATCACGAGTGTATACCGCCAAAAAGAGCCTGGGGCATGATGCCCCAGGCTCTTTTATAATCCTGTTGATTAGATATCGTAGTACAGGGAGTACTCGTGCGGATGAACGCGGATGTTAACCGCTTTGGCTTCGGCACGCTTGAAGTCGATGAAGTTCTCGAGGAATTCTTGCGTGAATACGCCGCCCTCTGTCAAGAACTCATAGTCTGCTTGAAGTGCATCCAATGCCTCGTCCAGGGAACCCGGTACGCTGCGGATTTCCTTCTTCTCGGCGTCGGATAGTTCGTAAATGTTTTTATCGAATGGTCCGTAACCGAGCGCGGTAGGATCGATTTTGCGCTTGATCCCGTCCAGACCGGCCATCAGCATAGCAGAGAACGCAAGATAAGGGTTCGCAGTGGAGTCCGGTGTGCGGAACTCGATGCGGCAGCCTTTAGGCGTTACGGCAGCAACCGGAATCCGTACTGCGGCAGAACGGTTGCCCTTGGAGAATACGAGGTTAACCGGTGCTTCATAGCCTGGTACCAGACGTTTGAAGGAGTTGGTGCTCGGATTCGTCAAAGCGATCAAGGCAGGCGCATGGTACAGAATACCGCCGATGTAGTGCAGCGCCGTTTCACTCAGGTTCGCATAAGCGCCTTTTTCGTAGAACAGCGGAGTGTCGCCGTCGAAAATGGATTGGTGAACGTGCATGCCGCTACCGTTATCCCCGAACAATGGCTTCGGCATGAACGTAGCCGTTTTGCCGTATTGGCGGGCTGTGTTATGCACGATATATTTATAGATCAACAAATTGTCAGCTGTTTTCTTCAATGTATCGAAACGGAAATTGATTTCGGCCTGGCCGGCAGTTGCCACCTCATGGTGGTGACGCTCAACGCGAAGACCTGCTTCGTCGAGGAGACGGCACATTTCGCTGCGGATATCCTGTTGAGTATCCACTGGCGCTACAGGAACATATCCGCCCTTAACCCCTACTTTGAAACCCAGGTTGCCGCCTTCTTCCTTGCGGTTCGTATTCCACTGTGCTTCCTCGGAGTCTACGAAGTAGCTGGAGCTGTTCATGGAGCTTTCATAGCGGACTTCATCGAATAGAAAGAACTCGGATTCCGGTGCGAAGAAGGCTGCCGTTCCGATGCCGGCTTCTTGAAGGTATTGCTCGGCACGAGCCGCGATTCCGCGCGGGTCACGCTCATAAGCATCGCCTTCCGGAGTATAGATGTTGCTCATAATGTTAAGTGTAGGGTGTGCAGTAAACGGATCAATATAGCAAGACTCCGGATCAGGCATCATGACCATATCCGATTCTTCAATGCCGCGGAATCCTGGAATAGAAGATCCATCAAACGCTACCCCGTTCACGAAAGTTTCTTCGTCTACTTCTGAAGCCGGCAAGCTAATGTGATGCACCCGTCCCGACAAGTCTACAAAACGAAAATCGACCCACTCAATATTGTTCTCTTTAATGGTTTGCAATACTTTCTCTACCGACATGTCTCTTCCTCCCAATTTCCGAACATTAAGACTTAAACAGCTTAACAATGTTCATAATCTTTCGATTTCTTTTCGTCATTATATGCCGGGAGATAACCTGACGTCAATACCTATGTAAGGTATTTTTTAAAACAGTGTCATGTTATCTGACACGAAAAACCAATTAAAGTAAATGCAGCAAAAAGGCACCTGCGGTAAAAATGCAGGTGCCTTCTACTATAAATTAGGGGATGGCGAAGCCATTCATTGTGTTCTTACCGCTATGCTCGAATATATCATTATAGCATGTAACACGTGTTATACGCGCGCGAATTCAGAAGCAGGCGCTTTGGCCGTGGCAAAGCTCTTCCCCACCAATGGAGCCAGCTTCTCCAAGTCTTTAAGCAGTGCGGCGAATTGGTCCGGGAACAGGGATTGGACCCCGTCGCCTGTCATCGAGTTGTCCGGATCCGTATGCATTTCAATGATAAGACCGTCGGCTCCGGCCGCGACGGATGCCTTGGACATCGGTTCGACCAGCTCGCGCCGGCCCGTTCCGTGACTCGGGTCTGAGATGACCGGAAGGTGGCTCAATCCTTGCAAAACAGGAATGGCAGATAAATCCAGCGTATTGCGGGTATAAGTTTCGAATGTTCGGATTCCGCGTTCGCAGAGCATGACATTCGGATTGCCCCCGGCCAGGATGTATTCCGCTGCATTCAGGAATTCGTCATAAGTTGCACTGAAGCCTCTTTTCAGCAGAACCGGTTTGCCGCAGGTGCCAAGTTTCCGAAGCAGATCGAAATTTTGCATGTTGCGGGTGCCCACTTGCAGAATATCGGCGTACTCCGCGCAGATATCGACGTATTCGGGCGTCATCACCTCTGTAATGGTCAACAGGCCATGCTTTTGCCCGGCTTCCGCCATCATGATCAGACCTTCGACGCCAACGCCCTGAAAGCTGTAAGGACCCGTACGAGGCTTAAATGCGCCCCCTCTTAGCACTTGTCCGCCTGCTGCTTTCACCAGCTGCGCAATTTCATCAATCTGCTGCGCGGATTCGACGGCACATGGGCCGCCCATGACAACCAGATTGCCGCCGCCAATCTTGGTTCCCTTAATATCGATCACCGTATCATCCGGATGGAAATCACGGCTGGCAAGCTTGTAGGACTTGGAGATCTTAACTACATTCTCTACGCCCTTCATTTGGCGAAGATGCTCCGCAAGCTTCGGGTTCACGCTGCCAATCAGGCCGATCACCGTGCGATCCGCCCCCTTCGATACGTGAGCCTGGAGCCCTTCCTTCTCAATTTCGGTAACGATATGCTGAACTTGTTCCTCTGATATTTGATTGGATGTAATGACGATCATAAATAAACCTTCTTTCTGAATGAATTCCAATTTCGATGTTGATTTCAATCCATGGATAATCACTTTCGCACTTGTTCGCTTTTAAGCTTTTATGCTTTTAATCGATAAAGTAAATATACAGAAAAAATCTCCCCTCGTCAAGCCCATTCTTCAGGCCATCACGATCGGGAGATATTCCTCGCCTGTTACATCAGCGTTTTGTTGCGTCCTTCCGCTACGGTTCGCTTCACCAGCGGTATGACAATTCTTACCGTTGTCCCGATACCGGCGCGGCTGAATAATGTGACCCCATACTCGCTGCCGTAGTGAAGCTTGATCCGTTGATCTACGTTTCGTATGCCGTAACCCGCATTGGTCAGATCCTGTCCCCCTGTATTATCCAGCACGCGGCCGGGCGGGAAACCGACGCCATTATCGATGATTTTGAATTCCAAAGCATCTTCCAGCAATCTGGCCGTTATCCGGATATGAATATAGTCTCCGGTCCACGCATGCTCGAGCACATTCTCGATAAACGGCTGCAAAATCAATTTCACGGTTTCATACCGGACCACCTCGGGCTCAAAATCATAAGTAACCTGCATCCGGTCGTCGTATTTAATCTTTTGAATGTCCACGTAAGCTTGGGCCTGTTCCAATTCATTCTTCACGGATATGATGTTCCGGCCGTCGTTGAGCGACAAACGATAAAACTTCGCCAGGTCCATTACCATGCGCTGCAGTTTATCCAGCATCCCGAACCGCGCGAGGCGGCTGATGGAGGATAGGGTATTGTATAAGAAATGCGGATTAATCTGCGCGTGCAGCGACTCCAGCTCTGCTTCCTTTTTCTGCAGGTCGGCCAGATACACCTCATTGATCAGTTTGCCGATGTTGCTGCCCATATCGTTCAAGGCTGAGGAAATATGCGTAAATTCATCATTCCCCTTAAAGGATACCCGTTTATGGAATTCGCCTTCCTGGAACGAGTCCAGCACGGATACGATTTTGGACACCCGGCGGCTGAAATATCTGGAGACCACGATGCTGACCACGAAGAAGATACCGATGCAGATCAGACAGATCAGATAGGTTAGATTACGTATTTTGACCGTGTCTTTTTCCACGATTTGAGCAGGCACGACGGCAATCAAATCCCAGCCGAGCTGGGGAATGGGCTTCCGAATCAGAAGGTCCCCGTTCTTGCGAAGTTCCTTCTCCTTGAAAACGTTTGTGGATTTTCCCCCTGATGAAAGAACGACCCGGCCCTGTGCATCCGATAAATACAATGCGGTCCCGTCACCGATCTTCTTGTAATCCATGCTTTCAAACAGGTCCGTCATACTGACGTTCATCCGCATGAACCCGATCTCCTGCGGTTTGATGGTCGAACTGATATCCACAAGCCGCCGCAGCAAGGATATGCGTCCGTTGCTCACATCGTCCTCAATCTGCTTCCACTGCAGGGTTACGCCGTAATTTTCTTCCTTCGGATATAATTTATACCAGGACCGTTCCTCCAGCCTATCATATTGATAAATATCAAACAGACGTTTGTTGGAGTCCAGCGGGTCCGTATACGTATAACTGTCATAGATCTCCCTAAGGTCGTCGTTGCGCAGGTAGATCGATAACCAGATCCTTCGGTTCGCCGTGCTTACCGCGGTCTCCAGCTTCGGAATCAGCACGTTGATCGTGGTGTCATAGCTTATCCAAGCGCTTTCGGTAAAACGCAGACGGCTGTTAAAGGTCGTATCAAAATAAAGCATATCCGATATCCGGATCATGTCCTCCATCTTATATGATATGTTCTCGCTCATCTGATGAAGCGTGCCCTGAATGTTGTTATACGTCTGCTCTCGGGTGGACTTCACGAAGACCTGATTCGCAATCTGACCGACAAGCAGCACCGGTATAATGATAAATACGCAGTACGAAAACATTAACTTGTATCCGAAAGGTATCTTGACCCGTATTCGTTCGAATTTCCCCGCCATAGCCTGTTTGACCCCATATCTAATCTGAATTTTGCTAGTTACGAGTGCTTGCGCCGGTATTCCAGAGGCGTCATTCCATACATTTCCTTAAACTGCCTGCTGAAATAAGGCAGATACTGATAACCTGTCTGTGATGCAATTTCATATATTTTGAGCTTGGTCGTCTTGAGGAGATCCCTGGCGCGCTCCATCCGGAGCTTGATTACATAATCGCTAAAGTTGTGCCCGGTTTCTTCCTTGAAGAGCACCCCGAGATAATTCGGTGAAAAAGAAAACCGGTTCGCCATATCCCGCAGCGTAATATTCTCGTGCATGCGAGCCTGGATATTCTCTATAATCTCTTCGACCAGCCTGCCATTCTTGGTTGATTTGCGGTTCTTGAGCATTTCCGAAATTTCCATTGCCTTCATGCGGAGCCATGAGAAAATATCATCCATCGTTTCGAATTGAAGCAGAATATCCAGGTTTTTGAGCTCCAGTCCTGCCATGCGATATAACTCTTCGTTCATCGCTTGCAGATGTCCTTCCAGCTTCACCATGATATACACGGCCAAATTGCGTATGGTGAACTTGGATCGGATGCTGGATGCCAGCAGTTGAATCGCTTCCAGTTCGTCATAGATACGAACGATATCATACTCCGTCATGGCTGTAAATAAAGCATCCAGACGGATGTCGAGGCTTTTTACGTCTTCCCGGTCCTCGGTCGGCACCTCGCTGTACAGGATCCATTTGCCCTTGCCCCGGAACATCTTATAATCCAGCGCGTCCAAAGCCTCCATGTACGACGTGTGAAGCTGCTCCAGCTGATGGACGGCCCTGCCTTCCCCGACCGTCATCGAATAGTTATATTCCCGTTTTAATTCCTCCAGCAGGGCTTGAATCTCTTCCTTGCCCCGGCCCCCGTTAAGGAGTACGGCCGTTCGCTGATCGGTTACCTTGCATATATATTCAAAGCCGCGCTGTTCAAGCCGTTTATGCAGTCTCGTGAAATACTCCTCTATGGCACTCAGCTTTTCCTCGGAATCGAGCGAGCCGGTTCGCCAGGTGCTCACATTATCAAGCTCCAGCAGAATGACGCAGACCGGCCAATGAAGCTCTGTCAGCCGGTACTCCCGCTTGATAATGTCCAGGATGGCTCCGTCATAGGGCCGCTGAAGGATTTGCAGGAGATACTGATTTTTGAGGATGGGGATCATCTGCTGGTAAGCTTCCTCCGTCTCCTTGCGTTCATGAAGACGATCCAGCTCCATTCTAACCTTCGTTAATGCATCGATCAGCTCCTGGTCCTCCATCGGCTTTAACACATAACTGCATGCGTTCAAAGCAATCGCCTGCTTCACGTAACCAAAGTCCTGGTAACCGCTTACGAAGATAATCCGGAGCTCCTCCTGCAATTTCAGTGCCCGCTGAGCTAGCTCAAGCCCGGTCATGTTCGGCATGCGTACATCGGTAACGAGGATGTCGACCTTCTCACTTTCGAGCACCTCACAAGCAGCAAAGCCGTTATTGACCGAATCGATCACTTTCATTCCGAGATCTTCCCATGGAATAAAGCTTTTCATGCCCTCTAGGTCCAGTATTTCGTCGTCTGCCAGCAGCACTTTATACACGGGTATCATCTCCCCCATAAATTCCGATAAGGGTATACTGCATAAGCAGCATACCCTTCTTGGTTTAAGCAAAAATTAATTATTGGCCTTTCATTTTAGCAACGTTCTCTTGCCATTTCGTTGTTTTGAATGCAAGCAGCTTATCGTATCCTGCAGCTTGAGCATCGGCTTCAGCCTTGTCGAGGATTGCCAACACTTCGGCATCATCCTTCGCGTACAGGGCTTTCGCTCTGGATTCCGTAAAAATATCTTCTACGCGTTGACGAATAATTCCTTCCTCGCTGTCCGGAGCCGGATCGAGGTTAATGTACTCCGTAGCATTGGCTTGAGTTTTCCAAGTGACTTCATATTGCCAGCGAGTGGACCAGTTGCGCTGCTCTTCCGGCAACGTGCTCTCGTATTTCGCTTTCGCTGTATCAACAAACACGGTGTTACCATTCCAGTGAAGATTCGTTGTGATGGCTTGCAGCTTGCCGAGACCGGCAGCATCCGTTACATATTTCTCGGTGAACTTCGGTGTTACGCCATCCTCTTCAAATCCGTCCCAATATCCTCCTGGAGGCCCCCACATGAGAACGCTTTGGCCTTCAGGACCAGTGTACCAATCCAAGAATGCGAAAATCGCTTCGGGATCTTTAGCGGATTTCGTAATGACGCTTACGTTCCAACCCAATTGCGTATAAGTACCAGGGAAGATCTTGTTCTTGTCAAGGCCTTCCTTGTGAATCGGCCAGATCATGAAGTAACCGGCTTCCGGATCCTTCGCCGTCAATTCAGCGTGGGCGTTCATTGCATTTTCCGTCGGGCTCGAAGCGGCATACACAGCAACGCGTCCCGTGTTCACTTTTTCTTTTACTTGGTCAGCCGTTTGGGTCATGGCATCCTGAGAAATCAATTTCTCGCGGAACAGCTTCGCGGAATACTGCATCGACTCGCGGAAAATCGGATCCGTAAAGATCGAAGTCAGCTTATCGCCGTTAGGCACACCGCGGATGCTGATCCAACGAGTCAGAGCGTTTTCTGCGAATGCAGAGTACAGCACCTCGATACCTTGACCTTGTACGTGCGGCTCATAAGGAACCACTTGATCGCCGTATTTCGCTTTGACGGCTTTCAGGTATTCATACAGATCATCCGTCGTTTCCAGCTTCGGCTCGCCAAGCTCTTTGTAGATCTTCTTGTTTACAACATAACCTGCATTACCGTTCGGTTGGTTCGTATACCAGTTCGGGAACTGATACAGCTTGCCGTCCGGAGAGCGAAGCATGTTCAGACCTTCGTCGCCCATCCACTCTTTCAGGTTAGGATATTTATCAAGATATTCATCGAAAGGTACGAGCATATCGGCTTGACGCAGCTTCTCTACGTCCGGACCACGGTCCATCCACATCACATCCGGAAGCTCCGTGGATGCGATCATGGTATTGAATTTTTGCTGGGCGTTACCTTGCGAATGGATCGCGTTGACGGTTACCTTCTTGTTCTCTTTAATCCATTTCGAAGATTCGTCTTGTCCCCATGGCGGCATGGTGTACTCGTTATAATGGCCGTAGAAACTGAACTCAAGCGGTGTTTCGCCAAGCACAAACTTGTCGGATGCCTCCGTTGGAGGCGTGCTGGTTCCGTTTTCGCCTGCAGGCGAAGGATCAGCAGTCTTGGTTCCACCGCCGCCGCCGCATGCAGAAAGCATCAGCGCTGCCGCAAGCAAAGCCGTCATGGACGTGGTCAGCGATTTCTTTCTCAACCTCATTCTCTAATTTCCCCTTTCGTTTTTACACTTGATATTTATGTCTAAAGCTTAAGGCTTCAAACAACACGCTTTGTTTTCCCTACTCTTTCAGGGAACCTACCAGAACACCTTTAACGAAGTGCTTCTGTACGAATGGATACACCATAATAATCGGAAGCGTTGCCACCATCATGGTTGCCATGGACAACGACTTGGAGGTTACGCTTTGCATCCGGGAGAGCACCGCCTGCGAAGCGGAATCCAGGTTGCTCATCTGTTCAGACATAATATTGGAGTTCAATATTTGACGAAGCATGGTCTGAATCGGAAGCAAGTTCTCGTTATTGATGTAGATACTCGGCAAGAACCATTCATTCCAATGGGAAACCGCCGTAAACAACGATAATGTTGCGATGACCGGACCGGACAGAGGCAGAATGATCTTAAAGAAAATGCCCCAGTTGCCGCAGCCGTCGATTTTGGCGGACTCTTCAAGACCGCTTGGGAGGCCGTTGAAGAATGTCCGAAAGATGATCATATTCCACACGCTTACCAAACTCGGGATAATGAACACCCAGAAGGAATCCATCAGCCCCAAACCGCGAACGAGCATGAACGTCGGGATCAAGCCGCCGCCGAAATACATCGTAACGATACACATAATCATGTAGTATTTGCGGCCGATCAGCTCCCGCTTGGTCATCCCGTATGCGAAGATGGAGGTTACCAGAATGGAGGAAATCGTTCCGATTACGGTACGAAGCACCGAAATCTTGAAACCGTTCAGCAACCGGTTATCCTGAAACACGATGCCGTAATTCTCAAGCGTAAAATCACGGGGCCAGAAGGTAACGCCCCCCATTGCCGTATCTGAACCTGAGTTAAATGAAATGACTAGTCCGTTCCAAAACGGATAAAACGTTACAAAGGCCAAGAATGCCAAGAAGATATAAATGATGACCATCATCACTTTGTCACCAAATGCTAGACGTACCACTATTACCCGCTCCCTTCCTCATAATGATCTCTTACCATAAGCTGTTTCCTGATTTGCGTGCAATCAAGTTGGCAATCGTCAGAAGCATGACGCTGATCACCGCTTTAAACAAGCCTACGGCCGTTGCATATGAGAATCGGGAGTTTTCGATACCTATTCGATAGACATATGTGTCGATAACGTCGGATACCTCTCGCAATACCGGGTTCTTAGCCAAGAGCAAGATGTCTTCGAAGCCTGCAGTCAGTAAGTTACCAATGGCAAGAATCATGAAAATAACGACGACCGGCATGATCGATGGAAGCGTAATCGTGAAGATCTGCCTGAATTTGCTTGCACCATCCATGTCAGCCGCTTCATACATGTGCGGGTCAACCCCGGCAACCGCCGCCAAGTATACGATGGAGGAGAATCCAATCTCTTTCCAAACCCCTGTCGTTACGAGAATTCCCCAGAAATATTCCGGTAGCGACAGGAAGTTGATCGGCTCTTCGATCAAATTCAGCTTCTGCAGCAAAATGTTCACGCTGCCGTTATCCGTTGATAAGAGCGAAATCGCAAAGCCTGAGACGATAACCCAGGACAGAAAGTGTGGAAGATAACTGACCGTTTGCACCAGTCTCTTGAAGAACATATGTCGAACTTCATTTAGCATAAGAGCCAGCAGAATCGGTGCCGGGAAACCAATAAGAAACTTTAGCAAACTGATGACAATCGTGTTTCTCATGACCGTCATGAATTCCGGCGATTCAAAAAACATTTCGAAATGCTTGAATCCGGCCCACGGGCTGTCGCCCATCCCCTTGAAAATGTTAAAGTCTTGGAAAGCCATTAAAATACCGTACATCGGTATGTAGCTAAACACAAAAACGAGTGCCAGTGCAGGAAGCACCATTAACTGTATATCCCATTGTTTAGCAAAGCGAAGCAATAAGCTTTCCTTCTTCCGTTTCGGAACAGGTTCCTGTTCTACGGATATTTGCGCCATGTCCAACCCCCCGTGTGTTCTATGCCATGAAGTTTACCTGATGTCTAACATTGTAGAATAAACGATCGAATATAAACATTTGCCTATTCAACGAAAAATGATAGTATTCAATCGAGAATTGAAACGCTTACACGGCATGGAATATTTGCGAGGGTGAAATGCTGGGTGCGATTCTTTTCCATAAACGTAAAAAGACCCACCGCAAACATCATTGCGATGGGTCTGAAAAATAAGCTTGTGATGGCATTAACTATGATTTGCTCTTCACCCGAACAGGCGGAAGCAATTTACTCATATTCACCGTACGCTTGATCTCCCAAGTTTCCGGCTGATCATGTTCATACTGTTCCAAATAGGCGATGACTTCCTTCGTGATCGGAGTCGGTGTTGATGCCCCTGATGTAACTGCCACTTTGCCTACTCCTTCAAGCCATTCGCGTTTGAGTTCCGTCACATCGCCAATACGGTGGGCCGGTACTCCTGCTATCTCTTCGGATACCTGCGCAAGACGGTTCGAGTTATTGCTGCGAGGATCTCCTACCACGATCACTAAATCCGCCTGACCGGCTTGTTCGGCTACCGCTTCCTGACGCACCTGCGTTGCAAGACAAATTTCATTATGAATCTCCGCTCCCGGGAATTTATCGAGCAGGCTCTTCATGATATGCTTGATGTCCCATTGACTCATCGTGGTCTGGTTCGTGATGATGATTCGGGATGTTTTTACCTGAAGCTGTTCAATTTCTTCTTCCTTCTCGATCAGATGCACGTGTTCCGGTGCGATCCCGATCGCCCCTTCCGGCTCGGGATGCCCCTTCTTCCCGATGTAAATGATCTCATATCCGTCGGCTACCTTATCTCGGATCAGATCATGGGTTTTCGTCACATCCGGGCAAGTGGCGTCGAGCGTGGTCAGCCCTTTATCCCGCGCAAGCTTGCGTACTTCGGGAGAGACCCCGTGTGCGGTAAAAATAACGGTCCCGCTCTCCACCTGGCTCAGGATTTCCATCCGATTCGGACCGTCCAGGGTAATGATGCCTTCGTCCTCAAAGGATTGCGTGACATGACTGTTATGCACAATCATGCCCAATATATAAATAGGCCGAGGAAGGTCCAGATTCTGCGCCGCCTGACGCGCCAAGACCATGGCGTCGACGACACCGTAACAATAACCTCTCGGTGATATTTTCAAGACTTCGATGATCCCCACCTGCTTTCCGTAGTAATACATAAGCGATCTAGTCTATTATACCCTATTCCAGGGGAGGAGCAAAGACGACGGGGAGCCAGACGATAAAGGTGCTGCCTTCCCCTCTTCGGGTAACGACCTCGACAGAGCCCTTATGCTCATCGATGATCCATTTGGCGATGGACAGCCCGAGTCCGGTTCCGCTCGTGATGCCTCTCGACTGATCCGCGCGGTAGAATCGTTCGAATATGAACGGAACCTCATCCTTATCCATACCGATTCCCGTATCCGAAATCCGCAAGCCTACCTGACCTTTGTATAGAACAACATCCAGACTAACCTCACCCTCAGGCGTGTACTTGAACGCATTCTCGATAAAAATGAACAGCATCTGCTGTAAATAATCCTTATTTCCTTCCACATAAACACCGTTCAGGACAGACAGCTCTCCGACATGCCATTCTGCGGTTTTCTCCAGGAAATGAGCGCGCCGTGCAACCTCTTCAACCAACGGCTGGAGCGGCACCGGGTCCAGCTCAAACGTCTGGCCGGTATCGGCCCGAGCCAAGGACAGCATATCGTTCACCAGCCGGCTCATCCGCTTCGCTTCATCGGATATATCGCCTACCGCTTCGACCGAGATCTGTTTGATCATTTCCTCGTCCATATCCGCTCTCTCGCCGGGAGCTACCGTCCACATTTTCTGCAGAAGATCCACATTCCCCCGAATGGTGGTCAGCGGGGTCCGAAGTTCATGGGAAGCGTCCGATACGAAGCGCCGCTGCGCCGCATAGGCATCCTCAAGCTCTTTATAGAAGCTCTCCGTCCTCTCAAGCATCCCGTTAAACGTGCCGATTAACTGACCGATCTCGTCCTGAGGCCCGTCGTATTCGATCCGTACGCTAAGGTCGGTGCCTTTTTGGATCTGCTCCGCTGCCTCCGTGACCTTGCCGATCGGTTTCATGGATTTCCGGGCTAAGAATAATCCTAGGGTTGAAGCGATCACGAGTGTCGCTGCCGAGCCCATGATGAGGATGGATTGAAGCCGGTCCAGGGTTTCCTCAATTGTGCGTGTATTTGCCCCGACCTGTAGCCAACCGTAAAGTTTACCCGTCCTTTCTTCAAATACGGGTGCCTCAAATAATAGGAATGAATTACCCTTTACCGTAAACCGCTTAAATTCGTTTTTCGTAGTATTTAAGGCTCTTTCAACGGTTGGATTCTCAAACCTCAAGCCGCTAAACTCCATATTTCCCGATCTCCAAACAGCTCCATTATAGAACGTATACAGCTGTACGTATAAGTCAGCTGCTTCCATATTTATAGTGGAAGAACGGTCAGGTAGTAATGACACTGCATCAGATGTCACACCAATTTTATTGACTTCTTGGACAATCCGCTGCTTTAACTCCTCATACGTATACAAATGGACAAACCCATACACCGCCGAGCTGAATATCAGCAGTGTCACGAACAAAATGCCGGTATACCATGCTGTCAATCTTAACCGAATGGACATGCTAGTTATCTCCTCTTAAAATATAGCCGGCTCCGCGGATCGTCTGGATCAGCCGTTTACCTCCATGTTCCTCGGTCTTCTGCCGGAGCATGGCGATATAAACCTCCAGCACGTTCGACTCCCCGCTGTAGTCATAGCCCCATATTTTATCCATAATCAAATCGCGGGACAGCACCCGCTTCGGGTTTTGCATAAACAGATGCAGCAGCTCGAATTCCTTGGCAGTGAGCTCCAGTCTCTGCCCGCCGCGAATGACCTCCCTCGCATCGGTATCCATCACGAGATCCTCGAAGGTCAGTCGGTGGTTAGAAGTATCATCTCCGGTTTTACGGCGCAGCAAAGCCCGGACGCGGGCAAGCAGTTCCTCCAGCGCAAAGGGTTTGACCAGATAATCATCCGCTCCGGTATCCAGCCCCTTTACCCGGTTCTCCACTTCATCCTTTGCCGTCAGCATCAGCACCGGTATCGTGCTTCCGCCCTCCCGGAGTCTGCGCAGCGCTTCAAATCCATCGACCTGAGGCATCATCACGTCCAGAACGACGACATCCGGGTCCTCGCTCAATATCACTTTCAATCCTTCTGCTCCGTTGGATGCGGTCAGGACGTCATAGCCCTCAAACGCAAGCCCTCTGCGCAGCATGGAAATAATCTTCTCATCATCATCTACAATCAATACCCGGGATCGCATAGCGGCATCTCCTCTATATTCTTAGCGTTATATTTAGTACGACGTTACAATCCCATTATATCGGTCGCTTCAAGGACAAGACAAGCGGAAGGGAACGGTCCCTTCCGCTTGTTGTCACGCCTATCCAGGGTTACGGTTGCTGTTGTTGCTGCTGTTGGGTAAGATCAAACTTATTACGGTCCCCAATCGTCAACGGCAAATCCATATTCTTGCCGTTACGAACCACATTCAGCGTAATTTTATCTCCAACCTTCTTCGACTGTATGAATTCGGTCAGATCCTTTGAGGTCGGATATTTCGTCCCGTCTACGCCCACAATGATGTCATATTGACGCAGGTCCGCTTCATAAGCCGGCGATCGGAATACGACACCGTCAACATAAGAACCTTCCGTTACGTCGGTGCCCAGGGACTGAGCAATTTGCGGAGTGACCGTTCCCAAGGTTGCCCCTATAAACGGAACAGGCTCTTTAGGAATTTCCTCATTGTTCTTCAGGTATTCCACAACTTCCTTGATCGTGCTGGACGGAATCGCAAATCCGATCCCTTGCGCTTCCGCGCTGACGGCTACGTTCATTCCGATAACCTCGCCCTTCAGATTGAGGAGCGGTCCGCCGGAGTTGCCAGGATTAATCGAAGCATCGGTCTGGAGAAGGTGCTCATAATTGCGGTCTTGTTCGCCGTTCGTGCCTTGAATATCGATCTCGCGTTCCTTCGAGCTAAGTACACCAGCGGTTACCGTGTGTTCAAAACCGTGCGGGTTGCCGATGGCAACAAGCCATTCACCAACCTTCAGCGAGTCGGAGTCACCTAGCTGTACTGATGGGAAATCCGCCCCTTCGATTTTCAAAACGGCTAAATCGAGCTCATAGCTGGAACCGAGCAGCTTCGCTTCATAAGGCTTTTTGGTACCCTGTACCGTCACTTGAATCACATCTGCGCCATGGATTACATGCTCATTCGTCAAGATGTATCCCGACTTCTCAAAGATGAAACCCGAGCCGATGCCTGAAGGCTGAAGCTGGGATTCCTGACCTCCGTTGTTGCTGCTTCCACCGTTTCCGCTGTTTCCGCCATTGCCTTCCTGGCTCGATTGACCGCCGCCGAAGAAGTACCAGAACGGATCGTTCATGTTCGGATTCGTGCTTTGTCTATTGCTGCTGTTTACAAGCGTCTCGATCAGCACGACGGCCGGACTCGCCTGATCCACCACTGCCGATACGTCGCCAGGATTCGATGGAATCATCGCTGATGCGGTAGTAGCTCCGCCGTTATCCTGGACGTTAGCCGAAGTTTCTTGGGCTGGCTCTGATGAGTACGCCGCATCCGGCGTAAACAGATTCGTTCGGTCAGCGGCAAACATCAGGCTCGAAATGACGAGGACGCCTGCCAAGAAAGACAATAGCACGGTCTTGACGGAATTTTTGGGCTTCTGGCTGTAGTTCCACTCTTTGTTTCTTTTCATGGAATCCACAGGCCCGCCGCCACCCTGGCTTCCGGAGGAATGGGCCTGCGAGAAGCCGGAAGATGGAATCGGTTTAACGGGCTGCGGAGCGGTAACCTCCACTTCCTGGGGTTCCCGGCTCTGGTAAGGCCGTTCCGTTTTCTCATCGTCGCGGTTATTCGATATGGACTGGAACGGTCCGTAAGAATAGTAATAAGAAGAATTCTCCGTGGATGCTTCCTCACGTCTCGTTGCTTCATTGTTATTCGCTTCGCTGTTCATTCCCTCATCATCCGGATACCCGTAACGCTTTCTTTGGTCGTCCATTGGTCTACCTCCTATTAAAATCACTTGCTTCCAAGTGGTCTAATTGATTAACTGTTCTTATTGTGTACTATAAACCTTAATAGTACCTTAAAAACAATTAAAAGGCAGATAAAAAGAAAACCGGGACGCTTCCCGGTCATACCTCACCAAAAGAACATATTGCTATATTTTGACCCAGCCCTTCCGGTGGGCATAAATCGCCAATTGCGTACGGTCCTCCAACTCGCACTTCATCAGCAGATTGCTGACATGGGTTTTGACCGTCTTGATGCTGATATGCAGCTCTTCGCCGATCTCTTTGTTGCTCTTGCCTTCGGCAATCAGGAGCAGCACTTCCTTCTCCCGCTCGGTAAGCCCGGATTCATCCCCGTTCACCATATGCCGGCGGATTCCCCTGGTGAGTGCTTCCGAGACGTCTTTGGTCATGACCGGCATGCCCCGGAACGCTCCCTGAAGGGCGTAAATGAGCTCGTCAGCCGAAACCGTCTTAAGCACGTAGCTGACTGCCCCCGCTTCAATACACTCGACCACAAGCTCATCTTCTAGAAAGCTGGTCAGAATCACGATCTTCTGATCCGGGAATTCGGACATAACCGCGCGCGTGGTCTCCGCCCCGTTCATCACCGGCATCATCAGGTCCATTAGAATGAGATCCGGCCGGTCGGCCTCCTCCCCGTTTCTCAGCATATCGACGACCTCTTGGCCATTCGCTGCTTCTCCGATCACTTCAAACCCCGGATCCAACGATAAATATGTTTTTAACCCCATGCGAACCATATCATGATCATCAGCCAGCAATATCCGAATCGTACCCATAATGATTGTTGTCCCCTCTCTATTCCACTGGCTCAGCCAGCACTTCCTCATCCTTGTTCTCTTCCTCCGCCGCTCCGGTATTGCCCTCGGCCTCAAATAACGGGATATTTACTCGCACCGTCGTTCCCGCGCCCTTCTTGCTTATAATATCGACCTGTCCGCCAAGCTTTTCGGCCCGTTCGCGCATCGTCGACAGCCCGTACGATCCCTGCTTGCCTGCCACCTCGTCAAAGCCGACACCGTCGTCGCTGATGCTTAAAATCACGCGTTTCTGGTCCTCGCGAAGCGACATGCTGACAAGGCCTGCACCGGCATGCTTCACGATATTAGCCACCGCTTCCTGGATGATCAGGAAGAGCTGATGCTCAATGGCATCCGACACCCCGCCGTAGAGCTCGACATCCTTCATGCCCTTCAGGCCGTTTTGGCGGCAGTAATCCGGAAACCACCGTTCCAGTGCTTCTTCAAGGGTTCTGCCTTCCAGCTCCACGGGCCGAAGCTGCGCAATCAGCGCCCGCATCTGCTTCTGCGCCACATGGGACATTTCGATCAACTGGCCGAGCACTTTGTCCCCCTGCTCCGGATTCCGCTTCAGTACCGCCGGGAGGGATGAAGCCGACATGTGGATCGCGAACAGCTGCTGACTGACCGTATCGTGCAGATCCCTTGCCATCCGGCGCCGTTCCTCGAGGACCGCGGCTTCCGCGGCAATCTCCTTCTCAATGACATCCTGCTCGCCGAGGCGCTGCAGCAGCTTCATTTTCTTCTCCAGCGCTTCCGTCATCCCGTTAAACTCATCGTATACTCTGGCAAAAGACCCGTCTTCCATGGCAGGCAGCCGCACGTTCAGATTTCCTTTGGCAACCTGCAGCATGTTCAGATGAAGCAGATCCAGCGGCCGCTGGATGCGCTGTCCCGCGATGTATCCCGCAATCCCCGTAAACAGAAGTACACCGACCGTGTAATACACCCACAGCCGGTTATCTTCAATATGTATGTAGCCAGATTGGTTTGCTGTGTACAGGAAAACAGCAACTCCGGCTCCGATCAACAGAAAATAAAACAATATCACCCATTTGGTATTTTTCAATATCCCCATCATAACGATTAACCTACCCTATTCACTTTGACGTCACCGATAAATACGCTCACGGTAATTCGAATTTTCTTGCCCGCTTCCCTGTAATGCGGGCTTTCCAGGCCGGCATTGCTCATAAAGCCGCTTCGGGACTCCTCCAGCACCTTCATATCGCCGATGAAGGAATTGGTCGTGACATGAATGCCGACGTCCGAATCGTTCGGAACGAACACCTTGACATCCCCGATAAACGCCGAGATATTGATTTTCGTTTCGCCGTAAGGAATTTGAGCTTTGGTCAGGTCCAGTACCGTATCACCGATGAACTGCGAAATATTCGTCGGCTTCAGCTGGAAATAATCCTTCCCCATGTGCACGTCCCCGATAAAAGAGGACTTGTTCACCGTATCATGGCTATGCCAAGATTGGTGATGATGATGTTGATGATGGTGGTGTTCATCCTTATATTCCGATCCGTCGCCGTAGCTTTTGCCGTTATCGTCAAAATCCACATGAACTCTGAACTTGCTGCGATCCGGACGTTCCTGGCGCGGGCGCTCATGCTGCTGTCCCTGCCAGCGGTACCCTTTGCTTGAATCGTGCGAGTCTCTTGATTCGAACTCCGGCTCTTCATAAGCCTTGTCAGCCTTGTCTGGCTTGCCGAATCTTCGCTCAAATTCTTCGTCCAGGGAGGATTCCAGCGGACGCGCTTCAGGCGGCTCCGGGATATCGTAATCGTCCCGACGATGCGAGCCGAAATCATCCGGACTTGGCGGTGATGGCGGCGGCGTATGATCCTTCGGTTTGAAAATAACCTGCAATCCGTACCCGATCAGGATGATCGGAATCGCGTATTTGATCAAATCGCCGAAAGAGAAATGGACCATGTCCAGATTTCTTCCGAGAAAGTACGATCCGATCACGATCGGTACGATCGAGCCCCACAATGCTCCGCCACGGGCATAAATCAAGCTTTGCAGCCCGAACCAGATGATGAACACCGGCCAAAATGTCGAGAATATATAACCAAGGTCCACATGTATAATATCGAGCTGATTGAGAAGAAACACCACACCAATGCCGATGAGCAGCAATCCGTTGCTAAGCTGGCTCCATCCTTTTCTACTCATGGTCATCCCCTAGCCTTCCAGTTCTATTTTTTCTTAATTACAGTGTACAACATATTGCGATGAACGGGTTAGCGGCGGTGGAATGAAGTTGATCTCGGTCTCGAGACCGAGTCACTGGATATAAATGGATATGATTCCATAATAAAAGACCTCCGCTTTAAGCGGAGGTCTTATTGCTGCACGAACGGGCGTTGACATCTACACCTTAACGGTTTGCAGAATGGTCCCCTGGTGTGTTCAGATCGCCAAACTCAGCGTCAAACTTCTCGTTCGGTTTTTTGTAGTTCTCCTGTACTTTGGAGTTCCCTTTTGGGTTGCTGGCGATGCTGGTCTCTTCAGCAAACTCAGCGTTAAACTTTTCGTTAGGTGTTTTAAAGTTCTCTTGCACCTTGTTCTTTTTAGCCACAATATTCACCTCCCTGTTCATTTGCGATACCATCATCCTCTTCAGGGGTTTGGCCCCCGAAAAGTAGTATGTGATGAACAGGGTGTCATTATTCTTAAATGTTTACTGCCAAAGACGCGCAGCAAAATTACCCTAAATGGCTTCCTCCAGCACGGATGAAGGCAGGAAACGATAGGTCTCAATCGCGTCCTCCAAGGTTCTCAGCATGGCTTCCGTGCATTTGCCGCTTCCGGTTTTAATGACCTGCACCTCAACTTCCTTTTTCCCCCACTCCTTAAACACCTGCTTGGTGGTGGAGAAATAGAGGTCAATCTTCTGGCCCTTGATGGCTGACCCGATATCCGCTACGATTCCATAACCATAGCCGGGGATATAGAGAATGCTGCCGAGCGGAAACACATCAGGATCCGCGGCAATCGTAGACAGCGTATTTCGATCCCGCTTGACCTTCACCCCGGAGTAGGTGATTCCATACTGGGGATGTCCCGGCTTCTTCCCGGTCGACTCGTAACCTGCCGTGTATCCCGTAGCGGTTACCTTCACCGTATGCAGCACCTGGTCCTCCCTCGGGGCAAGCACCGGCATGGACTCGCGTTTCTTGCCGGGCTCGCTGGTCTTCGGCCCCGTACTTGGAACCTCCAAATATCTATTCATATCACTAAAACCTACCACGCGCAGCGCATAGAAGCGAGACATTTCAACGTAATCGGAGCCATGTATTTCCTCTGATGGATCATACACATTTCGGGTGTCCGTCGATTCGTAGGATTCGCTTAGAATCAAATTGCGGGCCTCTACTGCCGTAGAGCCTGCGCTGAACAAGATGGCTGATAAAATAAAACCAGCAAAAAACCTCTGCCATGTTTTCCATTGGATCATGTGAATACCTCCCCCTTACTAGCGAGGGTTCCCACTTCCCGAATAGAATATACGTCATGGCAGAGGTCTGTTTGTTTCCTCGGTTACTTATCTTTTACGGCTAAACTAAACCACATGGGTGTTAATTTCTTCACGCAGCTTGAGGATGATTTCGTCCAGCGGCTGGGCCCCGATGTCCCCTTCGCCGCGCTTGCGGACGGAAACCGCTCCGGCATTTTTCTCGTTCTCGCCAACGATGAACATGTATGGAATCTTCTCGAGCTGTGCTTCGCGAATCTTGTAGCCCAGCTTCTCGTTGCGAAGATCCGGCTCTACGGAAATACCGGAGAATTGAAGCTTCTCGGCCACTTCCTTCGCGTAGTCTTCAAAGGCGTTGGATACCGGAATGACTTTGACCTGTACCGGGGAAAGCCACAACGGCAGCGCCCCTGCAAAATTCTCAAGCAAGAATGCCGTAAAGCGTTCCATGGTGCCCAGAATCCCGCGGTGGATTACGACAGGACGGTGCTTCTGGCCATCGTCGCCGACATATTCCAGCTCAAAGCGCTCAGGCAGCAGGAAGTCGAGCTGGACCGTGGACAGCGTTTCTTCCTTGCCCAGTGCCGTGCGGATCTGAACGTCAAGCTTCGGTCCGTAGAAGGCAGCTTCGCCTTCGGCTTCATAGAACGGCATGTCCAGGCTCTCCACTACTTCACGCAGCATGCGCTGGGACATTTCCCACATTTCGTCGTTCTGGAAGTACTTCTCGGTATCCTGCGGATCCCGGTAAGACAGACGGAAGCGATAGTCGTGAATGCCGAAGTCCTTGTAGACCGTCATGATCAGCTGAATGACCCGGGCAAACTCTTCCTTGATCTGATCCGGACGGCAGAAAATATGCGAGTCGTTCAGCGTCATCGCGCGCACGCGATGCAGGCCGGTCAGCGCGCCGGACATCTCGTAGCGGTGCTGCATGCCAAGCTCCGCAATGCGGATCGGCAGATCCCGGTAGCTGTGCATATCGCTCTTATACACCATCATATGGTGAGGGCAGTTCATCGGACGCAGAACAAGCTCCTCGTTGTCCATTTCCATTTTCGGGAACATGTCTTCCTGATAGTGCTCCCAGTGACCGGAGGTTTTGTACAGTTCCACGTTTCCGAGTACAGGGGTGTACACGTGCTGGTAACCCAGGCGTTCCTCCATGTCCACGATATAACGCTCCAGGGTACGGCGCAGCTTCGCGCCGTTAGGCAGCCAGATCGGCAAGCCTTGTCCAACGAGCTGAGAGAACGTAAACATTTGCAATTCCTTGCCCAGTTTGCGATGGTCGCGCTTTTTGGCTTCCTCCAGCAGGCGAAGATGCTCGTCGAGCTGCGCTTTTTTCACAAACGCCGTACCGTAAACACGCTGAAGCATTTTGTTCTTGCTGTCGCCGCGCCAGTATGCGCCTGCCACGTTCATCAGCTTGAACACCTTGATCTTGCCGGTTGAAGGGACGTGCGGTCCTCGGCAAAGGTCGAAGAATTCGCCCTGCTCGTAAATCGTGATGATGCTGTCCTCCGGCAGGGCGTTGATCAGCTCCAGTTTGTATGGATCGCCAAGCTCGCCGAAAATGCGCAGCGCTTCCGCACGGCTCACTTCCTTGCGGACGATCGGCAGATTCTCGCCGATGATGCGTTCCATTTCCTTCTCGATCTTCTGCAGATCCTCCGGATTCAAAGGCTCTTCCAGGTCCATGTCGTAATAGAAGCCGTCTTCGATGACCGGCCCGACGCCAAGCTTGACTTCTTTCTGTCCATACAAACGCTTGGTTGCCTGAGCCAGCAAATGCGCTGTACTGTGGCGCATCACCTCAAGCCCTTCGGGCGTATCCTGCGTAACGATCTCGATCAACGCACCGTCCTGAAGCGGAGTGGATAGATCCACGACGATCCCGTCCATTTTTCCCGCAACGGCATTCTTTCTCAGTCCGCTGCTGATCGACGCAGCCACATCCTCGATATTGCTGCCGGCCTCATACTCCCGTACGGAGCCGTCAGGCAGTTTAATGCTAATAGCCACCTTGTATTCCTCCCCAAAAAAGTTTTCACGTTTCTTCCATATATGAAGGACGCGTTAGTCTCCCCGTGAAGCAAGGCCTTGGGCTGTTCACAAGCCCGCCTGGACTTCAGCGAAGGATACCGGAACATGCAAAAAACACCCGTCCCGCGAAGGGACGAGTGTTATACCCGTGGTTCCACCCTAATTCGATCTCTCCATCCTCTTATGTACCCGGTACATAATCGATTAAGATCCTTCATCAGCATTGAGTAACGGTCATGAACCGGTGAAGCCTACTCATCCGCATTCTTGATGACTTGCGGGTTCGACGACACAGCTACAAAGGGGTAAATCAATGGCGAACCGGAGGAAATTGCAGCCGAGGTTTCCTCTCTCTGAGCGGTCGGATCCGGATTGATTCATGTCTTTGTCAGAGCTTTTACGTGAATTTATCAGTAATTATAATCCTGACCGCTTCGGTGCGTCAAGTCATCATTCGTCCGCTTCCCAGAAGCGCGCTGCATTCCGGACAGCTGCAGCATACTTCGGCTCGGTTATCAAAGATATGGGCCAATGTTGCGATGACGGGAAGCTCCGGCTGTCTCGTGTGGATAATCATGCGGGCCGGAGATACCGAAATCAGCGTGCTGACGACCATATCCTCAATCTCCATCTCCTGGTCCAGCCTTTCCATAACCAGTCCGTCGTCACGAGGGCGTTCGATCGGGCGAAGATTGCCGTCCAGCAGCAAAAAGTCCTCTTCCCCTTTATGAATGACGTGAACCAGCGGCATTTTCGGCTCCTGAAAATAAACGAAATATTTCAGCAGGCTTACGAACTCCTCATACTGCTGATCAAGCATGAACTCATCCACCGCGTACTCGGCCATCTCGCGAAGCTCCTGTTCATAGGACTGGAGCCTGAAGGTCATGAAACCGTCCAGATTGAGCTCCGGCGCCTCGTTAAGGCATTGATATATGCCTTCGTACAGCTTGCGCTTGCGGCTCTGCCAGAAATCCCCGGACGGGCCTTCTTCTTTTTGCAGGAGCATCAAAAACCACTGCAAAATCCGCCCTGCTTCTTCCTCATCATCAAACTCGAATTCCGAGAACATTAACCGTGCAGCAATCTCCTGCTCCTTCTCCTCCAGAATGTAAGCCGTGACCGCTTCGGCAGCAAGCCGGCGCAGCGTGTCGGCCGATGCGGTCCACGAAGACAGCGGAAGCTTGCCGGAGCACGTCCAAATCACGCGGTCATTCGAAGCGCTGAATGTGAATTTGAGCGGCTTGCACTGTTTATGTAGCTCTTTCTGCTTGTCTGACAATATGCGGTGGAACGCCTTTTTCTCGTCTTCCGTCCGCGTACCGACAGAAATGCTGAACAGTTCCATGGAATCACTCCTTTCGAGTTCCCTTTTCAGTATATGGGGACCCGCTCGGGTATATACGGAACTCCTGCTTGGAAAAACAAGCAAGTCCCGGCGCGCATATTAAAAATGTTTATCAACGCACGTTCCATGAAGGGCCTGCCGCTCTTTTCTGTAATTTTTTATTGCGATATCAGGAAGGTTCATGCTTTTTGAGTGTATACTTTCTGATATCTAAATAAAAAACGGGCCGAGTCGGCCCGTCTTGCGGATTATAAATTATGCGATTAGTTCTGCATTACGAAGTCGCGCTCCACGGTGCTGTTATCCTCGAACACGCGAAGGATATCATACCGGGTGTTGCGCTGAGCCGGAATGTTGCCGGTCTCGCGGATTAATTGAATAATCGATTCAATGTTGACCTTGTACACGGCGCCTGCGGAAGACACCACGTTCTCCTCCATCATCGTGCTGCCGAAGTCGTTGCAGCCGTAACTGAGCGACAGCTTGCCGATCTCAGGCCCCATCGTTACCCAGGACGATTGCAGGTTCGGCACGTTGTCGATCGCAAGCCGGCCGATGGCTACCGTCTTCAGGTACGCTTCCGGCGTTTCGCGCTCGCGCTTGAGGTTCGTGTTGTCCGGCTGGAAGGTAAACGGAATGAAGGCAAGGAAGCCTTTGGAGTCATACCCGTTCTGGATGCATTCATCCTGTGCGTCACGCACGCGAAGCATATGTAGCGCACGCTCTTCCATCGTTTCGCCCAGACCGATCACCATGGTAGCCGTCGTGTTCATGCCGACCTTATGGGCCGTCTGCATGACATCCATCCATTGCCGCCATGTACCTTTCAAACGGCTGACTTTTTTGCGGATGCGATCATCCAGAATCTCCGCGCCGCCGCCAGGCAGCGAATCCAGACCGGCGCTGTGAAGCTCGCGCATCACCTCTTCGAGTGTGAGCCCGGAGATCTCCACCATCTTCATGATTTCCGCCGGGGAGAAGGAATGCATCGTAATGTTAGGGAACCGCTTCTTAATATTACGAAGCAGATCCGTATAATAATTGAAAGGCAAATCCGGATTGACTCCGCCCTGCATCAAAATTTCAGTACCGTTGACGTCCTCGGTTTCCTGAATCTTCTGGAAGATCGTCTCATCCGGCAGAACATAGCCCTCGGAAGAGCCGGGTCTGCGATAAAAAGCACAGAAACGGCAGAATACATCACATATGTTGGTGTAGTTGATATTCCGGCCGATAACAAACGTCGTGATGGGATCCGGATGCAGGCGCTTGGTCATCACATCCGCCGCATGGCCAATCTTCTCGATCTCATCACTCTCAAAAAGGGTCACGGTATCTTCCAAATTTAAACGCTCACCGCGTAAAGCTTTATCCAATATACGGTTTACCGCACTCATTCTTGCAGCCTCCCTACTTAAAACAAAATACAAATCGCCAGTAAAACTTCATCTATCCCATCCTACCACATTCCGCCATTAAAAACGACATCCCGTCCGTGACAGGATGCCGAATTCTATGATTTGGCAAATCTTCAAATGAGGTTCATTGCTTCATAAAAATCTTTAGTTGCTGGCAGAAAAGGCCTGGTCCAAATCGGCAATCAGGTCATCCACATCCTCCAGTCCGACCGAGAAGCGGAGCAAACCGTCGGTAATGCCGCGCTCATGCCGAACCTTCTCGCCCATGGCCGCATGGGACATCATCGCCGGATACGACAGGATGCTTTCCACTGCTCCCAGGCTGACGGCTACCAGCGGCAGCTTCACGCGGTTCAGCACCTGCTTCGCACGCTCGCCTGAGCCGACGTCAAAGGAGATGACCGCGCCGTAACCGCTCGATTGCTTCTCATGGACTTCCCGTCCCGGATGATTCAAGAGGCCGGGGTAATACACTTGCTCAATGTCGCTTCTCCCTTGCAGCCAGGCCGCCAGCTTGGCCGCGCTTTGCTCGGAGTGGGCCATCCGAGTGCCGAGCGTCTTCATGCCCCGCATAAGGAGCCAGGAATCCTGCACTCCAAGCACCGTGCCCAAACCATTTTGCAGCTGTTTCAACTGGTCTCCCAGCTCCTGGGTTCTGGCTACGGCGAGACCTGCCAGCACATCGCTGTGTCCGCCAAGGAATTTGGTTGCGCTGTGGATGACGATATCCACGCCGAACTCGATCGGGCGCTGATAGAACGGCGTCATGAACGTATTGTCCAGCAGGGTAAGCAGGCCTTGCTCCTTCGCCCAATCCGTGACGGCGCCGATGTCGGTAATTTTCAAGGTCGGGTTCGAAGGGGTTTCCATATAAACCGCTTTTGTATTCGGTTTGAGGGCCGCCTTCACCTGCTCCAGATCGGTCATGTCGACGAAGGTGCTCTCGATGCCCATACGGCTCAGTATGCTGGTCAGCAGGCGGTAGGTTCCGCCGTATACGTCCTCCGTCACGATCATGTGATCGCCCGCGGACAGCAGCATGAACGAGCTGGAGATCGCCGCCATGCCGGATGCATAAGCGAAGCCGCGCACGCCTCCTTCCAAGAGGGCGATATAATCTTCCAGCGCTTGCCGCGTCGGATTGCCGGAACGGCTGTAATCGTGCAGCGGCGGGTTAAAGACGTCTTCATGATGAAACGTCGAGGCTTGATAGATCGGAACGCTTGAGGCGCCGGTTGCCCGGTCGATTTCCCCGCCGAAATGCAATAGTTTCGTCTCGAAACGAAGTTCTTCTTGGTGTCCCTGTTTTACTGATACCTGCTTGGTTTCCGTTCCCAAGCCGGATAGACCTTTATCGATGCTCATGCTCCCGTGCTCCCTTCCACTTCTGCCATAGCCGCGCCCAGCGCAGCATCCAAATCCGCGATCAGGTCATCCGCATGCTCGATGCCGACCGAGAACCGAAGCAAGCGGTCGTCCACGCCGATCGCTTCCCGAATCTCAAGCGGGATGTCCGCATGGGTCTGGACCGCCGGGTATGTCATCAGGGACTCGACGCCTCCGAGGCTTTCTGCGAATGCAATCAGTTTGATGTGCCGCAGCACCGGCTCGACATAGCGGGCGTCCTTCACCTTGAAGGAGAAGATGCCCGTGTTGCCGCTGGATTGGCGATTCTGGATCTCATGCCCCGGATGATCCGGCAGAGCAGGGTAATACACCTCGCCGATCGCCGGGTGGGTTGTCAAAAAGGTTGCCACCGCGGTTGCATTCGATTCGTGCCGGTCCATGCGAAGCGCGAGTGTCTTCATTCCCCTCATTAACTGATAGGAATCGGAAGGACTCAGCACCGCCCCGATGGAGTTATGAAGGAAGGCCATCTCCTCGGATAATTCCTTGCCCTTCGTCACGATGATGCCTGCCAGCACATCGTTATGCCCTCCCAGATACTTGGTGGCGCTATGTATGACGATATCCGCCCCAAGCTCGATGGGTCTCTGGAAATACGGGGTTAGCAGCGTATTATCCACGATGCTGATCAATTGATGGCGTCTTGCCCACGTACAGACGGCTTCGATATCCGTAACCATCATGAGCGGATTGGTCGGCGTTTCGATAAATACGGCCTTCGTGTTCGGTCGTCTGGATCCTTCCAGCGCATCCAAGTCGTTCGTATCCACGTAGGTTGCCGTTACCCCGAACTTGGACATGATCCGCTCCAGCAGCCGATACGTCCCTCCGTACAGATCGAGCGACACAATCAGGTGATCGCCTTGACCGAACAGCGCAAAAATCGTCTGAAGGGCCGCCATGCCCGAGCTGCAGGCAAAGCCGGCGTCACCGGATTCCAGCTCGGCGCAAGCATCCTCGAGTACCGAACGGGTCGGATTCTTGGTGCGGGCATAATCAAACCCCGTGCTCTGGCCTAATTTAGGATGGCGGTATGCCGTAGCCTGATAAATCGGAAAATTCACTGCTCCCGTTACCGGTTCCTGCACCGATCCGATCTGTGCCAGCCGGCTCTCTATATTCAAAGGTTTCTTCTCCATCACAAACTCTCCTCCCGTACGCTTTTAAATTTGCGGACCGATATCATATGGCGTTTCCTGATATACATAGTAATTGAGCCAATTAGTGAATAATAAGTTTGCATGCGCGCGCCATATGGACGGAGGGGTTCTTGTTGGATCGTCGTTCGGGTAATAGTTGCGCGGCAGCGCGATGTCCATGCCTTTGGCAACGTCCCGGTCATACTCCCATTTCAGGGAGTCCGCATCATACTCGGAATGCCCTGTGGCAAAAATCTGCTTGCCGTCCCGGCTGGATACCAAATAAATCCCTGCTTCCTCGGACTCGGACAGGATGACCAAATCATCCACGCCTGTTATGTCTTCGCGCCGAACTTCCGTATGACGGGAATGCGGAACAAAGAACATTTCGTCAAATCCGCGGAGCAGCTTGGTACACGCTTCATTGATCGTATGCGGAAATACGCCAAAGCACTTTTCCTCGAGGCTGTATTTCGGCACGCCGTAATGATAATAAAGCCCGGCTTGCGACGCCCAGCAGATATGGAGCGTGGAGGTTACATGGGTCTTGGTCCATTCAAAAATTTCAGTAAGCTCATCCCAGTAATTCACTTCTTCGAACTCCAGCTGCTCGACCGGAGCTCCTGTAATGATCATGCCGTCAAAACGACGGTTCTTCACTTCTTCAAAGGTTTTGTAAAATGATTTCAAATGCTCGGCCGACGTATTCTTCGATACGTGGGAACTCGGGTGAAGAAGGACGACATCCACCTGGAGCGGGGAGTTGCCGATCAATCGCAGCAGCTGGGTCTCCGTCGTTTCCTTGGTTGGCATCAAATTCAGGATCGCAATCCGCAGCGGGCGGATATCCTGATGAAACGCGTGACTCTCATCCATGACAAAAATGTTTTCTCCAGCCAGAACTTCCTTTGCCGGCAGGGCATCCGGAATTTTAATTGGCATCTCGGCTCACTCCTTCGAAATATGAAATGATACATCCATAAAGCTGTGAGAAAGAGCGTTAGACTGTATAAACGCAAGAAGACCTTTCTCGAAGTAGAGAAAGGTCATCATATACGTATCACAATGCGCCTCTCTCATCTGTCAGGCTATACAACGGCTTATACAATCGTCGTATCTCCTGCAAGAATTAGCACCGTGCGATGTTGCCGCCGGTTGCCGGGTTTCATAGGGCTAGTCCCTCCACCTGCTCTTGATAAGATTTCGCTTTATTCAGTTGTTTGGAATTGTTTCGTAATTGATACCTACTTTAAATCATCCTCAATTTTTCGTCAAGAACCTTTTCATGAGTTTGTCACACTTCACCAAAGGTTTCCATACCCTATATCATGGCCCTTGGACTGCTCCGGATTTCACTTGAAAGGTCCTACACCCGGCGTTATACTAGACAAGTGCTGTTTAAAACCGAGTATGAAAGAGGTGACATGGAAGATGGACGGTGACCCGAGCCAGAAACTGGATGCACAAGACGCACAACCGCATAGGATCAAGATCAGCTTACCGGCAGAGGGCAGCGTTATTTTTCATGCGCTTTTTATCGTATTCTAACCTTCCTCGATTTATGCCCGTACACCGGTGGGCTGATATCCTGTGCCTTAACTGCTTGACTTAAGCAGCTTGGATTAGACAAAGGAGTGATATCAGATGAAAATCCGGTTGGTCGATTCGGGCGTATTTACCCCTGTTGATGACATCGAAATGACGCTGACAGCTCCGGCCAGCGGCTTCTACTGGCTGGATGCGGACGTGGATGATTTAGCCGAACTGCAGCCCCTCTTCTCCCTGCATGATCTTGCCGTTGAGGATTGCCTCAGCGAAGAGGAGCAGCGTCCCAAAATTGAAATATACGAGAACCACTATTTTATCGTCGTGAACAGCATCCGGTTTGACGACGAAGAGATTTTCCTTCGGGCATTGAATGTTTTCCTGGGCAGGCATTTTATTATTACGGTGACCAAGCAAAAGATCCATGAGCTCCGCACCGTCAAACCGCTACTCTGGGAGGATGAAGTCAGCACGCCTGACCGCTTCCTCTATCTCTTGATCGACCTCGTCACGGACAACTACTTCTCCGTAGGGGACCGAATTGAAGCGCGGATTGAAAAGCTGGAGGAAGACATTCTGATGCATACCAAAAAATCCCATCTCAGCGAGATCATCGGTCTGCGAAGCGAGATTCTTTGGTTGAAGAAGGTGCTTGGACCTCAGAAGGAAGTTATCAATACGCTCAACAAAAAAGATCTTCGGCTGATCGATGACCAGCTGCAGAAATACTTCAGCGATATCTATGAAAATGCCGTTAAAATTTCCGAAACGTTCGAGACCTATCGGGATCTCATGGGGAACCTTCGGGAAGCTTACCAATCCAGTATCGCCAATCGGGCCAATGAAATCATGCGCGTGTTTACCGCTATTACAACGATCTTTATTCCATTGACGCTGATTACGGGCATCTACGGTATGAACTTTGAGTATATGCCGGAACTTCATTGGAGATATTCCTATTATGTGGTTATCGGCATCATGGTTTTTGCCGGCGCGCTCATGTTTTACCTGTTCCGTAAAAAAGATTGGATATGAGGCACCCTGGTCAAAGGGGAGAGTACTGGCCGGATCACAACGGTTCATACGAACGGCCGCAATTCAAACTCAATCTACAAGCACGGCGAATTAGCATCAGGACGGATCTCCCTGCAACCGGGAGAATCCGTCCTGACTTCGTTTAAGGCAGATTAACCGGCATTCGCTTTGCCGGGCTGATCGCGCCGAAAGCGGATCCGTATGAGACGAAGCCGCTCATACAGCCTCTCCGTTCCGCCCAGCTCTTCTGCTTCTGCGTTCTCCGCTTGTCCCTGTCCGTATACCCGCTGTAACACAGGTTTAAGAAACGTATCGCCCAACTCTTCAAACGCCTTCCATACGTTTTCCTGCTCCGCAGCCGTCATCGTGTTCAATTCGACCTGGAGCAGCTGCTCCGTATCATAGCCTTCCTTCTCAAGCCCTTCCAATTCCTCGACCAAATCCCGGCGCGACAGCGAGGTACGCGCTTCAAGCTCGGTCAGCGAAGCGCCCTCGGCTATGCCAATCAGCATCGCACGGCGGGTTCGGAAGCGTTCAAGCTCCTGCTGAAATCTCTGTTCCTTCTGTTTATACAGCCAGGACAAGAACTCCTCTTCCGGCAGCTGCGTATACACCCAATCCAGTGGAAACGTGGTGGTTCGCTCGGTTTTCGTCGTAATCTCCAGCCATTCCACCCCGTGCTCCGAAGCCTTGCTAACCCCGATTCCCGGAAGCTGCAGCAGCTCTTCCTCACTCTGGGGAACAAAAGCGCTGATCATACGCAGCACCCGGTTGCTGGCAATGAAATAGGGCGCTTTTCTTCCGGATGCTGCCTTTCTCCTGCGCCAGGCGCACAGCTCCGTGTACAGCTCCTCCGATCCGTACAGCTCGCTGTAACACTGCAGCTTCTGAGTGCCGAGATTCTTGCTCCCGGTCTCCCCAGGTTCATGGAATACCCCTTCGATTAGCGGGCGGAAGCCTTCTCCGAGCTTCTTCGCAAGCTGGTGCCGATACACGCATAGCAGCTCATTCCATGAGTTGCCTTCATACCATTCGTCATCGGAAACTTCACCGTCCGGTTCCATATTCCGCCAGCCGAGTCGCCATCCTCCTTCTTCCTCGCCGATCCATACTTGGGCCGAACGGAGATGACCTGACTCATCCGCTCCGCTCATCCGATTCATGAACACAATTTGCATCCCTCGATAACCTCCCGTTTACGCAATCAGCATAAAGGCGGACAACGCAAAAAAGCACCTCTCCTCCGCGCAGCGGCAAGAAAGGTGCTTCCTTCGTTCCATACATTATACTGTTGAAACTATAATACCATAATCTGTAATAGAATCCAATCCATTTTGAACTTGCCCTATATAAGAAATCAGGCTAAGCTTGAATGCTCTTGGCTTCATCCACTGCCAGCTTGGCCAATGCCAATGCGCCGCAGAGACCCGCATTATCGCCGAGCATCGGCGGAACGATGAATTGATCGATCCCGTCATGAAGGCTTGGATGCTGAACATATCCTGCCAGCAGCTCTTGAAGCTTCGTGCGGATCAGCGGGAACAGCTGCTCCTGCTTCATCACGCCTCCACCCATCACGATCCGCTGAGGGGACAAGATGAGGACATAATTCATCAGCGCTTGAGCGAGATAATAAGCTTCCATCTCCCAAGCCGGATGATCCGGCGTCAATTCCACGCCGGGAACACCCCAGCGTTTGCCAAGAGACGGTCCCGCAGCAAGCCCCTCCAAACAGTCTGCATGATAAGGACAGGTCCCCTCATATTTGTCTTCCGGATGACGGCGGACGTAAATATGCCCCATCTCCGGATGGGACAGGCCGTGAATCAGTTCGCCGGATACCACGGCGCCTGCTCCCACTCCCGTTCCGATGGTGATATAAAGACAGCTGTCCAGTCCCTGGGCCGCCCCCCACGTATATTCTCCAAGAGCAGCTCCGTTTACATCCGTATCAAATCCGATCGGAACGTCAAAACGCTCTTCCAATGCTTTGACGATATTGTAATTGCTCCAATGCGGCTTCGGCGTCGTTGTAATGCAGCCGTAGGTCGGGCTGCCTTTCACCGGGTCAATCGGTCCGAACGAACCGACTCCGATCGCCTCTATATCCTTATCCGCAAAAAAGTTAAAGACGTTTGCCATGGTTTCTTCAGGGGTTGTCGTCGGAAAGCTCACTCGCTCCACAACCGTTCCATCCTCCGTACCCACGCCGCAAACGAACTTGGTTCCTCCTGCTTCAATTGCTCCAAGTAAACTCATGCTTCTTCCATCCTCTCCACGATGTGCTGTGCCTTGTTCTCTATATGGTTGCTAACAAGCTCTATTCGAAGCATATGTAAACATTGTGCTCCCGTCAAGTCTGCCTGCCTCTTTCTCTGCCTCTGCCCGTTCCGAGCCGCGGCGTTTCGCCGGCCGTTCTGCCGACAAACGCGCGCCGGGACATCCAGCGTGCCGCCGCTGATTCCAGTATAAAGGCACTGATGCTGGACCGCAGTGATGTTTTTATCGACTGCCATTCCGGCAACCCGAGCCGATCATTTTCGTCATGGTCACGACGACGGCTCCACAAACACGATCCAGCCACCATGAAGACGCCGCTGATTTCAGGCTTCCTGGTGAATTGAAGAAGTGCCTCGGCCTGCTGCGGATGTCTCCGGTACGACACCTTCGACTGAAGCGGCTAGGAAACCACCGCCACCCCAAAAAGATGGCCAAGACTCTTCATTTCCAGCTCCTCCAGTTTGGTTAACGCACGTTCGTGATCCACGCTCAGGCGGCACAAATCGAGCTCGCATTCCATTGGAACCTCGCAATGAATTTCGGCCAGGGCCCGGGACAGATGCAGCATCTCCAAATCCGCTTCGATCTTGGTGCGAACCCCTTTGGTCAATGAATCAAGATTGGCAAGGATGCCTTCCACGGATTCATATTCCTGGATCAGCTTGACAGCCGTCTTCTCGCCGATCCCGCGTACGCCCGGATAATTGTCGCTCGTATCTCCCATCAGGCCTTTTACATCGATTACCTGTCTTGGAGAAAGACCCTTTTCGGCATAAAGCGTCTCCGGTGTATAGTGCATATAATTGCCATGCCCCTTTTTCATAATGATGACCGAAGTCGAATCGTTCACGAGCTGAAGCAAATCGTGGTCGCCCGACAGGATCATGACGTTCATGCTATCTCCGAACCGTCTGGCAAGCGTACCGATGCAGTCATCGGCCTCATAACCCACAACGCCCAGATTCGGGATCCCGAGGCATTCCGTCACGTCGCGAACCAGCGAGAACTGCGGAACCAAGTCATCCGGCGCTTCCGGACGATTGCCTTTATACGAGGCGAATTGCTCCGTGCGGAATGTTTTTGAGCCCATATCCCAGCAGCAAGCCACATGGGTAGGCTGAAATTTATCGATGGCATCCCACATATACCGCAGGAAACCGTAAATCGCGTTGGTCGGCACACCCGCTTTGGTACGACGGATATAACCGCTGGACGCGGTTGCATAATAAGCACGAAATAATAAAGCCATCCCGTCGACGAGCATTAAGGATGGTTGTGGATTGGGTATCACGGTCATAATCGCTCCTAACTTTAACTTCTCTGGTATAACCTTAAAATATACCTTGTCATTATACCATATCCTTATATGGACTTGGGCTTGTCACAGGGTATTTCTTTGAATTTCCTATCGCGGGCTGCTCACAAAAAAAGAACATTCCGATGGTCGAAAGACCATGGAATGCTCTGCCTTCATCAGCAGGACGACATCGTTACCGGCGAATGGCTGCCCTTCGGCAAACCGATTCCGTGACTCTCGTAATCAATCACTGTCGCAGGTTGTCTTTTGTGTCTGTCATATCCCAAAAACGACCGTTACTTCTGCCATGCCTCCTGATATTGCTCCGCTTTGAAGCCAACGGTTACTTTGTCGCCGTCGGTCACGATCGGACGCTTGATCAATCTTCCGTTGGAAGACAACAGTTCGATCTTCTCCTCATCGGAAAGGCCGGGCAGCTTGTCTTTCAGGTTCATTTCCTTGTATACCTCGCCGCTCGTATTGAAAAATTTCTTTAGCTCCAGTCCGCTCTTGGCGATCAGGTCGGCTAACTCGTCCTTCTTTGGCGGTTGTTCGAAAATATGTTGAAGCTCCAGCTCATGTCCTTCGTTCTGCAGCCATTTCACGGCGTTGCGGCAAGTCCCGCATTTCGGATATTGATATACTTTCAGTTTGCTCATTCAATAGGTTCTCCCTCTAATGTTGTAGTGTTACATAATGAAGTGACAGCTTCTTGCGCGAGCGCTAATCTCAATGATTTCATGTCCTCAGGTAGCGGGGCCGTGAATACCATCGTCTTCCCCTCTATCGGATGCATCAGCGTCAGGCTTGCCGCATGCAGCGCCTGCCTGTCCATATAGCCGTCCAGCCTCATGATCGTTGCGGCTAACGGATCCAATGACCCGACGGCCCCATGGGAATCCTCATCCCTCTCCGGCGCATTCGATAACAATTCCTGATCGCTGTATACGGGATGCCTGTACATCTGATCTCCGATCAATGGACAACCGATGCTTAGCATATGCACCCGAATTTGATGCGTCCGGCCTGTTTCGAGCTTCAATTCAACCAAAGATGCGGAGGGGTATGTTTCGCATACCCTATACCGCGTAAGCGAAGGATATCCTTCCGGAGTTACGATGCGCCGGTGGGGCTCCAACGGATCCCGATCAATCGGACCGTCAATATCGCCTGTCTGCGAAGAAGGTCTTCCATGCACAAAAGCGACATACCTCTTATCGACGGTGCCGGCAATCATTTGTTCGGAAACATGCTGATGAATATACGCATTCTTCGCGATTACCAGTACGCCGGAAGTCTCCTGATCGAGCCGGTGAACCGCTCTGAACCGGTAATTCCAGCCCTTCTCCTGCCAATAATGAACGACGCCGTTGGCCAGCGTGTCGGTGTAATGCCCATGCGTGGGATGCACGATGACCCCTGCCGGCTTGTTCAAGACAAGCAGATGCTCATCCTCGTACAGAATATGAAGTTCCATGGGCTGGGGCAGCATATCGTTGGAACGTTCCTGCTCCATCCGAATTTCGACCAAATCGCCCGCTTGCACTTTAACGCTAATATATACGCGGGTCCCGTTCAGCATAATGCCCTGCTCCGTCAATTTGAGGCGGGAGAGCAGCTTGCGGGATACCCCCATTCTTTTTTGCAAAATGGTCTTAAGCAGCATGCCGTCTTCGTGTGAAGGCACGACATAGCGGATTGGCGGATAGTACAGACTCATCTATTACCGGAACACCTTTCCGCTTCGCTCATATTCAACATCAGGTATCCCGGCATGCACATTGGCTGCCCGTGCGGCAACAAAGAAATAATCGGACAACCGGTTCAAGTACCGGCGGACCTCCGGATTGATCTCGGTGGTTCGCTGCAGCGTAACGGTCAACCTTTCTGCGCGGCGGCATACGGTCCGGCATACATGCAGCGAAGAAGACAAGGCGCTTCCGCCCGGCAGAATAAAGCGCTCAAGCGGAGGGTTCTTCTCTTCGAATGCATCCAGCCACGCCTCCAGACGATCCACAAGCTCGGCACCGACCTTGAGTTTATCCTCCCGCGGCCTCGCATAAGCCAGATCCGAGCCGCAATCGAACAGTTCATGCTGGATTTGAACGAGCTGAAGATACAGCTCCTCAAAATCGGCTTCCTTGGCCAAGCACACGGCCTGACCGACAAAGCTGTTCAATTCATCGATCGTGCCGTACGCTTCGATGCGCGGATCATCCTTGGGCACGCGACCGCCAATAATCGAAGTCTCCCCCGCATCTCCCGTTCTTGTATATACCTTCATCACATCTTCCTCCATTTCATATCTAGAACGAACACCATAACATCTTATTATGCTCACTATAGCATAATTTCGGATCACGTTCCCGCTGCGGCCGAATAAACCCAAGGCCGATAACGCCTAGAGGGAAGTGCTTTAGGTTGCGTTTGGTTTTAAACACAAACAAGGCTGAACCACGAGTATTCTCACTCTAGGAACAGCCTTGTATTATTTAATGGTGAAATATTTTAGAGTTTCTTTTTGGGATGGGCCTTCATATATTCGTTGATCTTCAGATCCAGCAAACTGCTGATCTCGATCACAATTTCCGACGTGAAGGACTGCTCTTCCAGAAATATTTGCTCCATCTTCCGGCGGAGCATGTGAATTTCGTCTTCCAAGGTAATTTCCTGAGGAGTGGATTTGGCTGATTTAATTGACCATTTACCGTGATTATTGTCTTCAGCCGTATAATCACCACGGTAGTTTGACAATTCATAATCACAAAACACTGGTGATCCCTCCTTGGAAAGTAAAATTCTGCCCCCAAAATAAAATTATAACATAATTTTCGTCAATGAAAAGTGAATCTTTTGTTAATTCAAGGAAAAAGTTCAACGAATTCCTTGCCTACTTTATTTTTTCAACAAAATTGCCCATTCGCTCCAATGCCTCATTCAGTTGAGCAATGGATGTAGCATAAGAACAGCGAATGAAACCTTCCCCGCCAAGCCCGAAGGCAGTGCCCGGCACTGCGGCCACTTTGGCTTCGGTCAGCAATCGCTGAGCGAATTCTTCCGAGCCGAGTCCCGTTCCCTTGATGCTTGGGAAGGCGTAAAACGCTCCCTGGGGTTCGTGGCAATCCAGACCGATCTCCCGCAGCCCCTGCACAACGAGTCTGCGCCGTTGGTTATAGGATTCAACCATTCGGTCCTTCTCCCCCATGCCGTTACGCAATGCTTCAAGCGCTGCGACTTGCCCCATGGCCGGTGCACACATGACCGTATACTGATGAATTTTCAGCATGGCGGCAATGAGATCCGTATGGGCGCACACATATCCCATACGCCAGCCGGTCATAGCAAACGCCTTCGAAAAGCCGCTCACCAGTATGGTGCGGTCCATCATGCCGGGCATCGAGGCAAAGCTGACATGCTTGCCTTCATACGTGAGTTCGGCATAAATTTCATCGGATATCACAATCAGATCGTGCTTTTCCACCACTTCCGCAATCGGAAGCCAATCCTCGTAGGTCATGATCGCCCCTGTCGGATTGCTCGGATAGCAGAGAATCAGAATCTTTGATTTGGGCGTGATTTGCGCTTCCAGCGCCTCGGCCGTCAGTTTGAAATGATGCTCCGCCGTCGTTTCGATGCCGACGGGCACGCCGCCGCCGATTGAAGCGATCGGCGAGTACGAAATGTAACACGGTTCCGGAATCAGAATTTCATCTCCGGGAACAATCAAGGCCCGCAGCGCCAGATCAATCGCTTCACTGCCGCCCACGGTTACGATGATTTCATTCGCAGGATTATAGGTCACATGGAAGCTGTCGTTCAAATATTCCGCGATCGCTTCCCTCAGCTCCGGCATGCCGGCATTGGACGTATAGCCCGTAAACCCGCGTTCCAATGAATATACGCACGCTTCTCGTACATGCCACGGCGTAACGAAATCAGGCTCCCCGACGCCTAGCGTGATAATATCCTTGTTTCCGCTGACGAGATCGAAAAATTTCCGGATTCCGGAGGGTTGAATATCCCTGACTCTAGGCGCCAAATAGGAGCTCATCGATTTCCTGTTATTTTCTGCAAGCTGCTGTTCGTTCAAAATCATAGCACACGCTTCCTTTACGGCGAGATCAGGAGACGATTGTCTTCTTGACGTTCTTCAAAAATAATCCCGTCTTGTTTATATTTTTTCAAAATGAAATTCGTTTTGGTCGATAATACAGAATCAATAGGCGACAGTTTCTCGGAAACAAAATTGGCCACCTCACGCAGGTTACCGCCTTCCACTTCGACCAGCAGGTCGTAGGCGCCTGACATCAAATAAACCGACTTCACCTGCGGGAACAAATAAATCCGTTCCGCGATTCCTTCAAAGCCTCTTCCGCGCTCAGGCGTTATCTGAACCTCGATCAGCGCCGTAACCTTCTCGTCCTCCACCTTGCCCCAATTGACAACGGTGGCGTACTTGACAATGACGTGATCTCGTTCAAGCTCCGCAATGGAGGTCTTTACTTCTTCCTCTTCTACACCGAGTAGAGTAGAGAGTAGAGCCGGCGATCTTCTCGCGTCCTCTTTCAGCAGGTCAAGCACCTTCAGTTTCAATTCGCTTAGCTCTTCCATGTACGTATCCTCCAGCACTTATTCCGAATAACCGCTCGTGACACACGGTTTTGTCGGAACAGAGATTAATACTTATATTACAATAACTTACACGGGATGTGCAAAAGAAAAAAACCGATGCATGCCCGCAGCGAATGCTGGAGGTGTCATCGGCGAAATCGTTGCGTTAACCATAGATGGTTGGGTTACATTACATATAAGAAGCAGGGGATACATTGGTTGCATGGGGCTCAACGTTCGGATTGTGCGCATACGCGCCCATGCTTGAAGTTTTTTGATTTATCGTTTCCCGAGTTTTTTGTACGGACTGCTGCGCTTGTTTATGCTGCTTGTCCACGTCGTATTTCAGCGCATGCGTGCCTGCGGTGTACATGTTCTGCTGCTTCATCATATTAAAGAATTCGCCTTGCAGACTCAGCGTATCCGTGGTCAAATGGGTAAACATTTGACGCACGTCAGGGCAAGTGGCTTCCGTCGTGGCTGTCGTATATTCTCGAACGGCCCGTTTCAGCTCTCCCAGTATCGGGCTGAGCAAATCCTCTTCGGGCAGGAATGAAGATCCGTTAGGGGTTGCCATCGTAGTTCCTCCTTGGGGTTGTAGGTTATGCACTGTCTGCTTACTGCGGCTGGTTGGGCGCAACGCTGCTGTGGGTCTGAAGGGAGTTCACCAACATATCAAGATGCTGCTCATGTCGCTTGACGAATCCGAGCAGTGCCTGCTGAATGGCAGGGTTCTGACTGGCTGCAGCCGTAGCGGCGCAATGCTTGGCCAGCATGGTCTCGTTGGAGATGCAGTCCACGATATAATCCAGCTCTTTTGAAGTGAGAGGCTGTAATTGCTGATTGGGTGTCATACGGTTCGTTGTTCCCCTTTCCATTTAGGTTGACAGGACCTAGTATGCCACCGTTGTACAAATCTATGTCGCAAGATGTCATGAAATGCGGAAGGAACGACCAAACTAATTGCGATGTGACGATGGGAGGGGATGGATCATGTTACTGACCGGCGGAACAACGCCCTGGAAATATTTAAACACCGAACCGGTAAAAAAATATCCCGTGCTCTCGGACCGGCTTAGCTGCGACGTGCTGGTCGTCGGAGGCGGTATCAGCGGTGCCCTGATGGCCTATGTCCTGAGCGTGCAAGGCGTCGACGCCATTCTCCTGGAGAAAAATCGAGTATGCGAGGGCAGCACTTCCGCCAATACGGGACTGCTGCAAATCTCCAACGACTGTCCCCTTTCGAATTTGATTCAACATTTTGGCGAGGACCGGGGTACCGCTTTCTACATGATGTGCAGAAATGCCATACGTCGGATCACTGAAATCGCGAATACGTTGTCAAGGGATTCCGGGTTGATCTCTCGAAGCAGCCTCTACTATGCCAGCAACCCTCAAGATATCGGCTTGATTCGTCATGAGTATGACCTCCTCAAACGCAAGGGCTTCGACGTGCAGTACTGGAACCGCGATGATGTGAAGGCTAAATTTCCGTTCTCAAAGGAAGCCGCCATCTATACCCGCGGCGATGCCGAAGTCAATCCCTACCGTCTCGGACATCATCTTCTTCAAGATGCCGGCGATCAGGGGCTGCGAATTTATGAAAACAGCGAAGTGAAAGAAACCAGGTATACACACAACGATGTCACCGTCATGACGGATCTGGGAAGCGTTTCAGCCAAACACGTGATCTGGGCTACCGGGTACAGCACCCAAGAATGGAAGCCGGATTATCAAGTGGATCTCCTCAATACCTATGCCATTATGACCGAGCCTGTTCACGATCTGTCTTCGTGGTATGAGCGGGCTCTTATATGGGAGACCGACCGTCCATATCTCTATTTCCGGACAACGCCGGACCGGCGGATCATGGCCGGTGGACTGGATGAGCCGCTGCCTCCTTCAGGCAAACCGGAGGAATACGCCGAGCCAAGAAGCCAGAGACTGCTGAATGAAATTCATAAGCTGTTCCCTACGATGACGGACGTGAAAATGGCGTGCAGCTGGGCTGGCGTGTTTGCCTCCACCAAAGACGGCATCCCGCTGATCGGCAGACATCCGCAGTATCCGCACAGCTACTTCATCGAGGTTTATGGCGGAAACGGTATGGTTTACAGCATGATCGCCGCCGACCTCCTGGCCGAGACGATTGCCGGCAGAGAGCCCGAAGAACTGAAATGGTTCTCGCTGAGGCGTCCGATCGACCTGAACTTCACATAAATTAAGAAGGTATCCCCTAACAGGCCCTGCGGCCTTGGAGATACCTTCTTTGCGTTTGTACGATTTGCCTCCGCGTCGCGGCCTTCTATTTTAAAAGAACGTCGCTGACCTGCGTTATCCAACTTTCGCTCATTGCATGATCTCCATGTCTCACATCGATGCCATCAGGCTCAGGCGGCTTGTCCTTTGCTAGGAAACAGCTTTCGTATGAACAGCCAAGATCCGATGGGGGATGCCCCCAGAAACAGCAGCAGCAATGTTATCGTTAACGTATCCTGCCTGAATGACAGTACAAGAATGAAAACAAGCAAGCCCGTGATTCGGCCTATCGTCAGACTGAGTTCCCGGAGCACGACCAGCTCCACCCGCTTCTCCACGTTTTCCTGATTCACGCCCATGAGATCGAAGCTGGCCGATATAGCCGGCATCATGTACAGCGGAATGAAGAGCGACGTCCCGATTCCCAGCACCAGCAGCGTAGTGTAGTTGACCGTAAATAGCAGCGGCATGATGACAAGCAGCATCAATACGGAACCAACCAGCATGCCGGTTTTACGGAATTTGGGCTTGAACCATTTCCCGCAGGCCCAGTAGCTGACCAGTGAAACGGCCGAAGTAATCAACGCGAATTGCCCCAGCTTGGACTCCTGATCCGTCGCCACGAAAACAAGCAGCGTGATGAGAAAGGAGAACACGCCCTCCCGGATTCCCTGAACAGCCAAGCCTAATACCGCGTATTTCCAAACACCGCCCTCCTTGAGGCGGCTTACCCCTTCCAGCCAGTGATAATCGCTTTGAACCGGCCTTTTGCGCAGAAAAAAGCTCATGACCACCGTTACGGCGAAGATGGCCATCGACACGGTAAAAATAAACCGATAGCCCTGATCGCCATGCATCAGCGTGATGATCCAGCCTGCCAGCCACGGACCGATAATCCCCGTTATGGAGCCCAAGAGCCCGATCCAGCCATTAAACCAGTCCCGGTTCTCCGCACTCGACACCTCGAAGTAAACCACATTAAAGGCCAACCAGAACAATCCTAAAGACACACCGAACAGCAGGCCGAGCGGCCAAATGTAATGGACGGCGTCCCTCCCTGCCCACAGCACGCATAGATAAAACAAGCCGGACACGGCAATTCCCAGGCGAAGCGCATTCATTTTGTTATGCTCCTTCACCCATTTGCCGGCGGCCCAGAACGTCAGGCCAAGCGCCACCTGCTGCGCAATCGTGAACCAGCCGAGCATGGTGTAATCTTGGCGGCTTTTCCATAAGTATACGTTGAGGAACGTACCCGACAATGCGCTCGATAGAATAAACAACCCATGAACCGATAACAGAAGCATAGCCTGGGGGTCCTTTGTCAACTTCATATACAGTTCCTCCCTTGCCCTTTCACTTGAAGTCCAAGGTATTTTACCCCTTCGCGCTCCACTTCATGAACAAAAAAAAGGAAACCGCCGCCGGCAGTTTCCTTAAGTCATCCGCGGGATCGGCAACAGCGCCGCTCCGCAACTCTATTCCTTTTTATGGATAAAACTCTTGATCATCCGAAGCCGGTCGTTCTCTGCCAAATTGTACTGCACATGGAAGCATCCGGGACATACATAAACGTTCAGATCATACGGAGGCTGCAGAATGGGAGCTTGGATCAAGGGTGCGTGAACCGGCTGGAAGCCTTCTCCGCTCACGCGCTGCGTTCCTGCATGGAGCATATACTCTCGGCAATGCAGACACTCGGGCACTTCCTCTTGTTGGTCCAGGATCCCCTCCACCGTCTCCTCGAATGCAAAAAGATCGTGATCTTCCCCGTACTTATCCACGGTGCGAAGCGATGACAGCGATTCATGGTCGGAGCCCCAGATGCGATGAAGATCGCGCGCCTCCTCGTCGGAAGGCTCATAAGCCTCTTCATATTCCTCCCCGCCGTCCTCTTCATCTTCATCTTGCAATGCGATATTCAGTGTGCGGTAGCCTTTAAGCTCATTCGCGCAGTGAGGACAGGTATCCTCGGGACCTATCTCCTCATCCCATACAATCTCACTTTGGCACCATGGGCAAACCGTCGGTTCCATCGGTCATTCATCCCTTTCTTTATTCAAACGGCCATGAATGGCCCTGTTTACGTTATTTTTATTGAGACATTAAGTATACAATACCTGCCACGAAAAAAATCATGGCTGCCGCAAACAATATCCGCGGTAAATATTTCATCGTTCTTTTCCTCCCGAAGCCCTTAAGTAATGCTCGCTCCAATAATGTAAGACAAAGATACGGTGATAAGAAGCACGATCAGGCCCACTGCCCGATTATCCTTGCCAATCTCTTCATCGACCGAAAACACAGGCGTCAAGAATTCAAGCAGCCAATAAGCCAATAAAAGCAGTATAAACCCGAAGAACGACCATTTAATCATGCCGTAAATGGACGTATTCGCCGTGATGCTATACCGCATCACGTTACAAATGCCAAAGACCTTGCCGCCGGTCGCCATGGCCGCGGCAACATTTCCTTTGCGTATTTCATCCCAGCAATTGTACTTGGTAACCAATTCAAAGCAATACAAGTAAACAATAAGTGCAAGTATCGCAACCGAGAAATAGCCGACGAGCACCCCAAGCGGATGGGTCAGCAAATGATCAATCGCTTCCGTCATTCCCTTATTTCCTCCCTGATAAACGGGATGCGGCACCTTTCGCATCCCATCGTTTTGAACCCTATTGATGATATGTTATACGATTGAAGGAGAAAACGGTTCCTGATTTCTTATTTCAACTCGGCAATCGTAACGCCATTGCCGCCTTCGCCGTAATTGCCTAAACGATGGCTCTTGACATGTTTGTGCTTGCGCAAATAATCCTGAATGCCGGTTCGCAAAATGCCGGTTCCCTTGCCGTGAATGATGTAGATCTGTCCCAGATTCCCCAAAAACGCCTCATCAATGAACCGGTCCACCTCGATCAAGGCTTCTTCCAGGTTCGCTCCCCTTAAATCCAGCTCATTCCGGATGTTGGCATCGCGGGTCCGCTTCAGGACGGTGGCATGCTGTTTCGGTGCCTGCTTGGCATTGGCGGCTTGATTCGACAGCAGCTCCAAATCGTCCAGCGCGACCTTCATCTTCATAATGCCAAGCTGAACGACGGCTTCCTTCGAGCCGGACATCTCCACGACATGCCCCTTCTGATTCAGGCTGTATACCCGAACCTCATCCCCGGGCTCGATGCTGCGCTGCTGCATCGCAGAACGCTGGCCGCCCGTTTTCTTGCCCTGCTGCGGCTCGGCGTCATCCAGGCGCTTTCTGGCCGCGATCAGCTTGTGCTCCTTAACGGAAGCCCCTTCCTCCTGGGCAATCTTGCGCAGGTCCGCAATGATCTCCTCGGCTTCGCTCCGCGCCTTGTCCACGATCTGTCTTGCTTCCGCCCGAGCCTTATCAACGAGTTTGTCTTTCTGCTCCTCGAGCTTCTGAAGCTCCTGCTGGTGACGTTGACGCAGTTCCTCCATTTCCTTCCGGACCTGTTCCGCCTTCTCACGCTCCACTTCAGCGGTATGCCGGTTCTCCTCGAGGGACGCAATCATATGCTCCACCCGCTGATCCTCTTCCTTCACTTCCCCGCGGGCGAATTCCAGAATGGATCCCGGCAATCCCAGACGTTCTGCAATAGCAAACGCGTTACTTCGTCCAGGAACGCCCACCAGCAGCCGATAAGTCGGACTTAGGGTATTGATATCGAACTCCATGCTGGCATTGATCACGCCTTTGCGTTCATAGGCGTATGCCTTCAATTCGGAATAGTGCGTCGTCGCGATCATGCGGCAGCCCATGCGGTGGATATGCTCCAGAATGGAAATCGCCAGAGCCGAACCTTCCGCCGGGTCGGTCCCCGCCCCCACTTCATCGAGCAGGACCAGGCTCTTCGGCGTCATCTGGCTTAAAATGCGAATGATGTTGGTCATATGGCTGGAGAAGGTACTCAGGCTCTGCTCAATGCTTTGCTCATCGCCAATATCCGCGTAGATCGCATCGAACACGCACATCTGGCTGCCTTCTTCGGCCGGAATAAACAGTCCGGACATCGCCATCAGGTTTAATAAACCGATCGTTTTGAGCGTAACCGTCTTACCGCCGGTATTCGGGCCCGTGACGATGATGGAGGTATAGGAATTGCCCAATTCCACGTCCAGCGGCACGACCTGGTCCGTCGGTATGAGCGGATGTCTGCCTCTGCGCAGCTTAATATATCCTCTGTCGTTCATCCGCGGGAGCGAAGCCTTCATCACATGAGCTAAACGGGCTTTGGCAAAAATAAAATCGAGCTGCCCGATCAGATCGACGTCGATGGACAGCAGTTCAGCCTGTTCGCCGACCTGGGCGGTCAGCTTCTGCAGAATCACTTCAATCTCCCGTTCTTCCCGCATCCGGGTCTCGCGCAGCTTGTTGTTCATCGCCACGATGGACTCCGGTTCGATGAACAGTGTCGCGCCCGAGCCGGACTGGTCGTGTACGATACCGCCAAAGTGGGAGCGATACTCCGCTTTGACGGGAATGACGAATCGGTCGCCGCGAATCGTAATCAGCTGGTCCTGCAGCATTTTCGCCACCGATTGCGAACGGATCATGGATTCCAGCTTCTCGCGGATGCGTACCTCTCCGCCTCGCAGCTCCCTCCGAATTTGCGACAGCTCCGCGCTTGCGGAGTCCAGCACCTCGGCCGTTTCATCGATGCAGAGCCGAATGGCATCCTCCAGCGGCTTCTGCTCCGAAATAAGATCGCTTAAATTAAAGAGAATATCAATCTTCTCATCCTCATGAATCGCAGCGATAAACCGTTTGATTCGTCGCGACCCGTGAATCGTGTTCGACGTGGCAAGCAATTCATGCGGATTCAGCGTGCCTCCGATTCGAGCCCGCTTCAAAGCATCGTTGATGTCGGTAATGCCGCGGAAGGACGGGTTGCCCTTAAGCCTGTCTACGGTGTAAGCCTGGTCGGTGGCCGCGAGCAGATCCTTCACGGCTTCGAGGTCGGTCTCTGGCATTAACCTTTCAGCCCTCAAACTTCCCATGGAGGTTTGGGTATATTGCGTCAATGTATTTAAAATTTTCCGGTATTCTAAAGTGTGCAAAATCTTGTCGTTCAAGAAGTTCACAACTCCTCTCAATCAATGCCTATATTATATCGAACGCCATGCGAAATCGCCATGGAATCCAAAATCCTTCCACACATAACCTAACGTCCGATTGAACAAAATAAATTCTGCGTAACATTCCAGTCTTATTCTAAGGAGGCAGGTACCATGCAATTTCTCGGGCATGTCGTTCGATTTATCGTAGCGGCTCTCGTCCTTATGGTCGTCGGATGGATCGTCCCTCAATTCTCCGTCGGCGGATTCGGAAGCGCCCTGCTGCTTGCACTCGTCATCGCCCTGTTTGGCTGGGCTATCGAGGGCATCTTCGGCAAAAAAGTCACGCCGTTTGGGCGCGGCATCGTGGGCTTCATTGTGAGCGCGCTTGTCATTTACCTGGCCCAGTTCATCGTCGGAGGCGTTAGCGTCTCCATTCTGGGTGCTCTGCTTGCTGCACTGGTCATCGGGATCATCGATCTGTTCATTCCGATCTCCACCCCGTTTGAAGCAGGCAAAAACCGCAAAGAATAAGATAGAAGGCCGCCCGCTTCTGTCAAAGGATCCTGACGGAGCTCTTCCTGAACGATCCCGGTTCGCGGTTAAATCCATCGATGCATTCCCCACAACTGCCCCCTGTTGCTATATGACAGGGGGTTGTCCGTGTTCGAGCAAGTTCCCGTCCTCTTTGACTATGTTTCCCCTTCATTATAACGTAAATCCATAAAATTCGTTGCAAACGCTTCACGTTCACCAATTTTTCATAACAGGCATGTGCGTCGACTCCCGTTCTGAGCTATCATAAAGATTGGAAATTAATTTTCACAATTATTTCATAGTCAGGAGAGATTATAGTGAAAAAAGGCATAGCACTACTTGTTTCATGTATGCTCCTTTTTGTATTGGCGGCCTGCGGCGGAAACCAACAAGAGTCCGAGGGCAATTCGGGGATCACGGATACCGGCGTGGCACCGGAAGCAGAACTCGTGATTAAAGGCTCCAACTTCCAATTTGACCAAGCCGAATATCACCTCAAAAAAGGGGTGCCCGTCAAGATTACTTACGAGAACGAAGACGGCAACCACGGCGTTATGATTCCTGCGCTTGGCCTGCAGCTGGACCGAAAGAACAACTCAACCGTCGTTACGCCTGACAAGGCAGGAGAATTCGAGGTTTCGTGTTCCATTATGTGCGGAGCCGGTCACAGCAAAATGATATCCAAACTGATCGTCGAAGAATAGCAGGGCCTGCTATGCAAAATGAAAACCTCCGGATCGCCAGAGTTTCCTCTCTCTGATCCGGAGGTTTTTTCAGGTTCACATCTTCGTCATGGCCTAACGCTGATCCTGCTCAATCAACTCGATCCATTCATTATATTCAACTTGGAGCTTCGCATACTCTTCCTTCAGCTTGCGGTGTTCTTCTTCAAGCTGCGCGGCCTGCTCCGCCTTCAATTCCTGTTCTGCCTGCAGCAGCCGATACTGGTGCATAACCAGCTCGTACTGTTCGCCAAGCTCGGAATACTGCTGTGCCGCTTGGCTTTTCTCGCCTTCCAGACGGTCGCAGACCTGACGCGCGGATGCAATCTCCTGCTGCCAGGACTGAAGCTCTTCTTCCAGCGCAAGCTTGGTTCGTTTCCACTCATCGCGCTCTGCGGCGAGCTTCTCGCTGTCTGCAGCCAGCTGTTCCCGTTCCGCCATCCATTGCTGGTATTGGTCCTGCCAATGAACGGCGCGCTCTTCGGACTCCCTCAGCTGCTCGGCAAGTTCGCTTGCACGCTCTTCGCTGGCGGTCGCCTTCTTGCGAAGCTCATCGAGCTGATTCGACACCGTATCGTATTCTTCTTCCAGCATGGCGTAGAGTTTGCCGGTCTCTTCCTCGCGGATTCCCGCGTCCTGGGTGAGTTTCTCCAGCTCTTCGTTGCGGAGCTGGAGCTCCTTCAATTCCTCCTGGGCGCTTCGCCGCTCGGAAAGGATCCGGTCCGCTTCGTCCTTCATCACATGGATTTCATCCTGAAGCCCCTTCATTCCCTCTTCCAGGCTTTCGTTCAATTCCATCAGCTCGACGATTCTCATCTCGAGCTCGCCGGTCTCCTCCTTGCGCTGATCCGCCAGCGTCCGCCAGGATTGCAGCTCGCTGCTTAGACGCTGCAGCTCTTCCTGCTGCTTGCGGGAGGTCTGATTCGCATCCACCACAAGCTTCTGCAGACGTCTGCGCTCTTCCTCCGACTTGCCGGATTCCTGCTTCAGGGCCTCGAGTTCCTTCGCCAGCCCTTCCGCCTTCGTACGGAAGGAACGCAATTCCTGCGAGGAAGCTTCAGCTTGCTGCTTGGACGAATGGAGCTCTTCCTTCAGCTTGTCCGATTCCGCTTTTACCGTGTTCAGTTCCTTCTCCGCGGTCGTTAACCGCGAGTGCAGCTGGCCGCCGCGATTGCGCTGCTCGGCGAGCTGTTTCTCCAGATCCTGCACGGTCTTCGAGTTCTGCTGCTCCAAATCCTGCAAGGTTTTCGAGTGCTCCAGCTTCAGATCCTGCACCGTCTTCGAATTCTGCTGCTTCAGATCCTGCACGGTCTTCGAGTGCTGCTGTTCTTTCAGAAGCGCCTCTTGTTTATAAGTGCTCTCCTGTTTCTTCAACTGCTCCGCCAGCTTCTCTTCAGCCTGCTTCGCTGAAGTCCGCAAACTCTGTTCCAGCTTCTCGACGGCCTGCTTATGCGTGAGCGCCGACTGTGAAATTTGCCCTTCATAACGGCGCTTCATATCTTCCATCGCCTGCTTGTGGCCGCTCTCCAGCTTCTCGCGCTGCTCCTTAAGACGCACCTCAAGCTGCTGCTTCTCCTTCAGAAGTTCCGCCACGCGGTCCGATTCCTTCTGGAGCAGCTCCTTCGTACGCTCCGACTCCGCCGTCAGGTTCTCCTTGGATTTCCTGTATTCTTCAGCCAGCGTTGTCTGCTCCGCCAGCTTGCGTTCCAGCTGCTCCAGCTGCTGACGATGTCTCTCCTGCTGCTCGATTTGAAGTCCCTGCACCTTGGCCAGTTCCGTTCTCAGCTCATTCCGCTCGGCCGTCATCTGCTTGGCCTCGTTCTGATACTCCAGCTTCTGCAAAGCTTCTTCAGCCATATGTACCGCGGCAAGGACGGCAATGCGCGGGGTATCCAATCGGGAGTGCGCCTTGGAGATGGTACGCATGCGATCATCCACGTAATTGGCTACCTGTCTGGTATAATCACTGCTGTTTCCAACGAGTTTATAGGAAGTTCCGTAGATGTCTACGGTAACGCTTTTACGGTCAGATGTAGTCAAAATTGTGCCCTCCTTCTATTATGTGTAAATTCTATGATGTCTGAAATGGTCTATCCTCTGCATCCATTATATATGAGATAACATCTACAGACGAACCTCTAGAGTACAGACCGAAGTGTGGTATATGATAACACAGTTTTGTGCTTATAATTATGAACCCTGCGGGCCTTCCGATGCAAATCCCAGTTCAATTTAGAGCAAAAAAGCCCGCATCGAATCTCTGATGTAATGGATTCGATGCGGACGTTCACAATTCCTGCTATTTTCTTAATTCTGCGCCAAAAGTTTGCTGAAGGGCGGCGACTGCTTTTTCCGTAACCCCGGCAACCTCTTCATCGGTCAGCGTCCGCTCCTGATGGCGGTACGTCAAGGAGATCGCAACACTCTTCTTGCCTTCTCCCAGCTTGCTGCCCGTGAAGACGTCAAACACCTGGATCTGCTGCAGAAGCTCTCCGGCGTTCTCTCTGATGACTTGCATCAGGGAACCGGCTTCTACTTCCTCATTCACCACGATGGCAAGATCACGCTCCATGCCAGGGAATCTAGGCAGATCGCGGTAAGCGACGCGGGCATTGGTCAGATCATAGAGCGGCTCAAGCAGGATCTCGGCGGCATAGGTATCTTCCAAATCCAGCTCCTGCTGCGTCTTTGGATGAATTTGTCCGAGCACGCCGATTAGATGTTTGTTCTCGGCCTGACCTACGTAAACGGAAGCGGAACGTCCCGGATGGAAGCCTGCCGGCCCGTTCGCTTCATAAGAAATGTCGTCAGCGCGAATGCCGAGATAATCGAGCACCGTTTCAAGCGCACCCTTCAAATCGAAGAAATCCACTTTGGCCGGCTGGACGTTCCACTGCTTGCTGCCTTTGCGTCCTGACAGCAGCAGACCGAGAACCGGACGCTCCTGCGGCTGCTTTGTCAACGTCTCCTCCTGCGTGTGGAACAGGTTCCCTATTTCAAACAGGGCCAGGTCCGGCTGCTTGCGGTTATGGTTATACACCGCGATATCCAGCAGCTGCGGCAGCAAGCTGGTACGCAGCACGCTGCGGTCCTCGCTCATCGGCATCGCCAGCTTAACCGCCTTCCCGCCTTCCGATAGGGAAGTGAACACTTCCGCTTGCTGCGGATGAATGAAGGAGTAACCCAGAACCTCCTGGAATCCGCTGTGCGTCAGCAGACGGCGAAGCGAGCGGCGGATGGCCTGCGCTTCCGTCAACGACCCCGGCGTCGTCGGTCCTTCAATCGCCGTGGTCGGAATGTTGTCATAGCCATACAGGCGGGCAACCTCTTCGATCAGGTCTACATCGAGCGTAATATCGCCGCGGCGGGAAGGCACTTGGATATCCACCAATCCCTGGCCCGCATCCCCGCTAGGGAAATGCAGTCGGGAGAAGATCGTTTTGACCTCAAGCAAAGACAGCTCCGTGCCCAGATAACGATTGAGCTTCTCCAGCGACAACGTAATCACGGACGGCTCGGTTTGCGCACTTCCTGCTTCGACGATTCCTTGATGCACGGACCCGCCGGCATATTTCGCCATCAGTGCAGCCGCTCGGTTCAAAGCAGGGATCACTGCGGCGGGATCCACTTCCTTCTCGAAGCGGGAGCTTGCCTCTGAGCGAAGTCCCAGCTGACGGGAGGTTTTGCGGACGGTGCCGCCATCGAATTTAGCCGACTCCAGGAAAATATTCACCGTTCCGTCCGTTACTTCGGAGTCCAGACCGCCCATAACGCCAGCCAAGGCCACCGGCTTGCCGCCTGCCGTAATTACCAGCATATGCGGCTCCAGACGCCGCTCCGCGCCATCCAGCGTCACCATCGTCTCGCCGGCCTCAGCCAAGCGTACGTGAACCGCCCCGTCTTTCAGCTGATCCGCATCAAAAGCATGCAGCGGCTGGCCGTATTCCAGCATCACATAATTGGTAATATCCACAATGTTATTGATCGGACGCACGCCGGCTGCCATCAACCGGTTCTGCATCCACAGCGGGGAAGGAGCGATCGTTACCCCCGTGATATAGCGTGCAGCATAATGGCTGCACTGCTCATCCGCGCCGATCGTAACCGAGATATGATCGGCTGCTGCATCATGAACCTCCAGCATTTCCTTCTCCGGGTTCGGCAGGCTCAGCTCGCGGCCGAGGATGGCGCTCACTTCGTAAGCCGTGCCCAGCATGCTGAGGCAGTCGGAACGGTTCGGCGTCAGGTCCAGCTCCAGAATTTCATCGTTCAGGCCCAGCACATCCACAATCGGTTTCCCGATCTCCGTGTCAGCCGGGAGCACCAAAATCCCCTCCTGCAGCTCTTTGGGCAGCAGTTTGTCATTCATGCCCAGTTCCTTGGCTGAGCAAATCATGCCTTGGGACAGCACGCCGCGCAGCTTGGCTTTCTTGATATCCAGCCCGCCCGGCAGCTTCGCGCCCACAAGCGCTACCGGCACCTTCTGGCCAGCATCCACGTTTTTTGCTCCGCATACGATCTGGAGATCTTCTTCCTGGCCCGCATCGACGACGCACACGTTCAGCTTATCGGCATCGGGATGCTTCTCCTTGCTCTTGACGTAGCCTACGACCACGTTGTTAATGCCTTGATTCCGTTTCTCGATCACATCGATTTCAATGCCGGCCGATGTAATGCGGCTAGCCAAATCCTCTGAGGTTACGCCTTCGAGCGAAATATAATCGGACAACCAATCGGTTGAAACTCTCATTGTCTATTCACTTCCCTTTATCGTTAAAATTAGATCCGCGTGAACTGATTCAAGAATGCCGTATCGTTGTTGAAGAAGTGGCGGATGTCATCCACGCCGTATTTCAGCATGGCAATCCGCTCAACCCCCATACCGAAAGCAAATCCGCTGTACTTCTCAGGGTCATAGCCGCCCATTTCGAGCACCTTCGGATGAACCATGCCGCAGCCTAAAATCTCCAGCCAGCCCGTTTCCTTGCATACGCGGCAGCCGCTGCCGCCGCATTTGACGCAGGATACGTCCACTTCCGCGCTGGGCTCCGTGAATGGGAAGAAGCTTGGACGCAGACGGATCTGCGTGTTATCGCCGAACATTTCCTGAACGAATTGCAGCAGCGTCCCTTTCAAATCGCTCATGCGAATGTTCTCGCCGATCACGAGGCCCTCGATTTGATGGAACTGGAACGAATGGGTCGCGTCGTCGTCGTCCCGGCGGAATACGCGTCCGGGACAGATGATTTTGACCGGAGCTTTTCCTTGCATCGACAGCATCGTCCGGGCTTGCACCGGGGAAGTCTGGGTCCGCATCAGCAGATCTTCCGTCAAATAGAAGGAATCCTGCATGTCGCGTGCCGGGTGGTTCTTCGGCAGATTGAGCGCCTCGAAATTGAAATAGTCCGTCTCCACCTCGGGTCCTTCCGCTACGCGGTATCCCATCCCGATGAAAATATCCTCGATATCCTGGATCACCTTGCTGAGCGGATGAACCGCACCTTGGCTGAGCTTGCGACCCGGAAGGGTCACGTCCACTTTCTCTGCGCGCAGACGCTCTTCGGTTTCCTGCTGCAGGAACGCTTCCTGCTTGCCGGAAATGACTTCCTCGATCGCGCCGCGAACGTCATTGGCCACCTGGCCGATAACGGGACGCTCCTCTGCGCTGAGTGCTCCCATGCCGCGCAGGATTTCCGTCAGGGCCCCTTTTTTGCCAAGGTATTTCACCCGCAAATCATTCAGCTGCTGCGGATCGGTAACATCCTGCAATTGCGCCAATGCTTCCTGCTTTAAAGCTTCCAATTTTTCCTTCATGGCTATTCGCACACCCCTTTGTAAACTCCATCATTGTTCTGAAAACAAAAAAGGCCTCTCCTCCCGAAAAGGGACGAAGAGACCGTGGTACCACCCTTGTTAACATGCATCATACCCTAACCAAGACGGTAAAAGCCTTGGGCACGAGTATGCCTCATCATGCTCACTTGACCGACGTAACGAATCGGACCCGTTATCCCCTACTCAACCGGCGGGCTGCCGTGTTCAGGGAACTGCTCCGGAGCGAACTTCACCAGCCTGATTCTTTGAGGGACACTCTCAATCCACGGCATCCCTTCCCTGTAAAGAGGCACTGGCTACTTTTCTCCATCCATGCATTTAGAACTTATGCAAATATATAGGGTTTATTATATGCAACCTTTCGGCATATGGCAAGTTTCATTTCCCCATTTTAACCTCATCGGACCGATTTTAATCGGGATCCTTGGGCTCAATCCGACAAAAGCCCGGCAAGCTCGGCCCGCAGCTCCCTAATTTCGGCGAGCCAGCTCGCCTCGTCCCCGGCCTCAAGTCCATCAGCGGATAACCCCAGCAATTCCTGAATCCGGTACTCGAGCGCCATTCGGCGATTGTCCTTCTCGGTATCTCCCTTGATCACCCCGGTTCGCGCAGCCTGTTCCTCCTCCTCGCCAACGCTTCCCTCGAACCATGCGGGAGCTTCCCCGGGCTTCAGCGTAAGCAGCCGGTTCGCGATTTTGCGCACCAGATACCGGTCATGCGATACAAGCGCGATTGCGCCCGGAAAGCTTACGAGCACCTGTTCAATCACCTCTCGGGTGTCCACGTCCAGGTAATTCGAGGGTTCATCCAGTACAAGGAGATGCGCCCCGCTGAAATACAGCTTGAGAAAAGCCGTTCTGCACTTCTCCCCCATGCTGAGCTGTCCCATCTTCTTAAACACGTCGTCTCTCCTGAAGAGAAACGAGCCCAGCAGGGTACGCGCACGGCTCTCCGTCATGCCGGGAATGACAAGAAGGCTGTCCAGCAGCGTGGTTTCCGGTTCAAGCCCCTCAAGCTCCTGCGAAAAATAGCCGATCTTGACGGAAGGATTCCGGGTAATCCGGCCCTCCTGCGGAACGATCTCCCCCAGCAGCAGCTTGAGCAGCGTCGTTTTTCCGCTTCCGTTGGGGCCTCTTACGGCCAGCCGGTCGCCGCGGTTCAAATAGAAGGTGAGCTTATTAAAAAGCTGTTGATCTCCGTATCCAAAACAGATGTCCTTCACTTGGACCAGGGTTCGGCCGCCGAATGCCTCCCCTTCCAGCTCCATGTTCAGCTTGGGCCCGCTGCGCGGCTTATCCACCCGCTCGGCTTCCAGCCGTTCCAGCGCTTTTTCCTTGGCATGGTATCTGGAGATGTTCTTCTTCGCTTTGGCCTTGTAGAAACTGGCGGTGATCTTGACTTCATTCACGTCCCCGGCCGCGTTATGCGCTTTATGGAACCATTCCTCGTATCTTCGGATCGACTCCTCAAGCGCCTTGCGGGCCAGCTCCTGCTTGCGATAAAGCGTCTCCTGCTCGCGCAGCTCGCGTTCCTTTTCGCGCCGGTAATCCGTGTATCCTCCCCGGTAACGCCGGAGTTCCTCCGACGTCAGCTCACAGACGGCGGTCGCCACCCGATCAATGAATTCCCGATCATGAGATACAAACAGCACCGTTCCTTTATAGGTCGACACCAGCCACTGCTCCAGCCAGACCAGGCTTTCACTGTCCAGATGGTTCGTCGGCTCGTCAAGCAGCAGAAATTTCGGGGCCGACACCAGGAGCGCAGACAGCATCACCTTCGTCTTCTGGCCTCCGCTCAGCTCGCGATAGGACACCGGCCACACCTCCGGCCCGATGCCCAGCATCGTCATCGCTTTCTCCACCTCGGTCTCCCACTGGAAACCGTTCCGGGATTCATAACGCTCCAGCAGATTGCCATATAACTCAAGCAGCTGCTCCATTTCCGCAGCGCTGCCGCCGTTCATTCGCTGCTCGACTCCCGCAAGCCGAAGCTTCAGCTCCCATAACGTTGGATGACTGCGGCTGCGCACCGTATCGATCGCACTCATATCGCCTTCCTCCGGTTCATCCTGCTGTCTCAACCAACCCCAGCGCTCTCTTGGAAGGATCGCCTCCACAACGCCGGAGGTCGGCTCAAGCTCACCGGCCAGGATGGAGAGGAGCGTTGTTTTGCCGGTACCGTTACGCCCATACAGCGCGATTCGCTCTCCTTCGGCCACTTCCAGCTGAATGCCTTCAAACAGCGGCTTTCCTTGAAGTTCCATGCTTATATCCTTCGCTTTTAGAATCATTGTCATATCGCCTCATCCTCTCTCTGTGAAAAACATCAAAAACCGCAGGCGATGGCCTGCGGCGGTTGTTATGAGAGAGGATTCGCTTGGATCTGAATAACGGGACGAATGCGCGCCACTGCTCAATTCTTCGGCTGTTCATTCCAGGCCAGCCCTGACGGGTATTGAGATGAAAGGTCCTTACCTTCGCCCGTCAACAAAAGCAGCTATCCGTTCCGTATATGTGATTGGTATTGGTTCAGAGTACCGTTTCAGACATAACAAAAAGAGGCACCCCAGTCACATTGTTCAGACACGCCAAATCTCTCCCTCTACCGCCGTAGAGAAACGCCTGCAAAACTACATGCAGTTGTTTTAGAGAAAAGGGTGTCTTACTTCATTGGACTAGGTTACCTCGCATTCTTGGAATGAAATTATGGCCATTATAACAGATATTTCTAAAATGTAAAAGGACTATCTGCGGAGCCTGCATCCTATAACAGCCAGAGATCCTTGATATCTCAAGGATTTACTACTTTGCCCCGTCTAAGATAACAAGCAGCTTCTGCAGCCAGTTATGCAATGAAGCAACAAAAAAACCCTTGGTACCAAGGGTTCCCGTCTAACTATAAGCGGGTGATGGGAATCGAACCCACGCTACCAGCTTGGAAGGCTGGTTTCAAGCTTAGTTCATAACAGTTTATAGCGTTAGATATCCAGCAATAAAAGGGATGTCAGAACTTTTAAGTAGTTTTTAGTTGTTTATATAATTTAAATAGAAATAAATAGTTTGCCCCATTTTTGCCCCATTTTAGTTAAATAGCAAAAAGCCGAATGGTATCTACTATTCGGCTTTTTTGTTTAATTCACCTTCGTCCGTAAGTCAGCACTGTAGCCTCGGTACTTAAGCTAAATAATTCTAATCATATGACCATGGGGTATTTAGTCATGGTAAATACTACCTACATTTGATATACTCATTGTTATATTTTGTAATATTATAGGGGGAGTAATTTTGAAACTTTTTATCAAGTGGGGATCTGTATTGGTTCTAGGCAGTTTATTATTAACAGCATGTACGGAACAAACCGTAGTAAAGGAAGAAGCAAGCCCCGAGGTACAAGCTAAACTAGACAGCGCATCAACAACCGATAAATCGGAGGCTGTACCAGAGACTAAGGAAGAACCAGTAGAAGAACCGGTTAAGGAAGAAGTAACTAAAGCGAAAGTCGGAGAGACATTGAATGTAGACGGCGTAAAGATTACCGTTGTAGATATTGCAAAATTTGAGGGGAGAATGAATCAGTTTGAACCTCTAAAAGAAGATCACGCCGTAAAAATAAATGTAATTGTTGAAAACACAAATACAGATAATGTCTTCGTTGATTCAATGGAATTCAAATTATATGACACTGATGGATTTGAGCTTGGCACAGCTCTACCAGGAGAAGAGGAAAAATTGTCTTCCGATCTGCCAGGGGGGAAGAAAGCAAAGGGAGCAATATTCTTTGATGTTCCGGTACAAGATGGTACATGGGAATTACATTATGAGGCGCTTGCATCATTAGGTGGGGACCCAGCAATATGGGAGTTAGAAGCTAAGTAATAGGAAGACCCTGCTATCATTGGCAGGGTCCTTTTCATATTCTCAATCGCTTGGGAATATTTCAATAGTGTGTCCAATAGGCAATGTTGTTCCGGCGCGGCTTCGGAGCATGTTCAACATCATTTTTGATGACCTCGATCCCCTCTGTCGTGCTCTTATCCGGCCACTCAATATATCCGTTATCGTCGAGGTACTGAAGCCCCCTCAGTATTTCCTGACGCCTCCGTCCGGTCATCGCCTCTAACCGCTTAAAATCAGGCATACGGCTTTTGTGTACTGGACTCGGGTAATTGATCAATATTCGAAGTAATTTACGCTCAGAATCCGGGAGCATTTTTTACCCCTCCCCTTATGCGAATGTATGTTTGTATTATAGAGGGGATTTGTGAAAAATATAAGCCCTTCCAAGTTGGAAGGGCTTATAAGGCTTAGTTTTATGAGTTTATTTTAATGTTCTCTTGATCAATATCTTGAATCATTCTATCAGCAAATAACTCAATTTGGTGTTGATTATTAGCTTCGTAGGTGGTAGCTTCTTCCTTAATAATATCCAGTGCCACTTTTATGTTTTTAGTTAATTTATTAACATAAATGAGTGTTGTTAGATCGATTTCACCAAGATCATTTCTCTTCCCTTTTGATTTCAACTTATTGAAATTATATGCCCATTCTTTTGCTAATTGAGGTGCTTGTTTACTCCCACGATCAGTGTAATCAAAGGAAAATGTCTTAATAACTTTTATCCTGTCATTTTTTGCTTTATAAGCATAATCTAATTCGATTAATTCAGCACCTATATCAAATTGTATATTTCTAGCTAGTGCCGTTCCAAGATAATTTGTTTTATTTCTTATAACTCGGTTCATTATTGATTTTACTTCTTGCTCTGTAAGTCTTGATTTTTTATGCACCTCATAATGAACATATACTTTAAATAAATCATGTAAATCAGTTTCAAAATCGGAAGACCTGATTTGATGTATCTTAGAAAATTGTAATTGGTTTGCGTATATTGATGTTGCCTTATCTAAATAATACAAGTCCGCTAATGCCTCAAAGGATGGACCACTAACCGTTGAACTTTTCGAAAAATCTTCTTTAACCCCACTCAGTATGATTTTCAAGAATGGGATATCGATTTCGTCATCAAATGTTGAAACTCTAGAAAAATTATTTGTGATTAAACAATCTATATGCCTCTCTTCTGGCGAATGAAGAACGATCCCAATATTTATAAATTCTTCTCTATTCTCATCCGGGACATATCTAAGTACAGCATATTTGCAAAGGTTATTCACGGCTAGTTCCCTCCTTTCCAATAAGGTAATATCGGACTTAATATAGGCAAGCACTCACTTATCCTATGCAGACGATCGCAAAGGTATGTATGTAATGCTGCCTTATCCTCTTCTGAGATCAACCACTCATCAGGTATTGTACTAATAATATGCCATAAATCCTCATCTGTCATTCTTGACATTTTATTCAATATTGAATCAAAAGGATTATTCCCTCTAACAAAAGGCACTAGTTTCCTGAAAATATATCCATTTGAGGTAAATGGAATAAACTTATCGCCACATCTTAAGGATAACTGTTGCGCATTCCATAGAGCGCCGATTTCAAAAACATGGGAGTGATCAATCACAACAATTTCCATGTTGACTTGATCGAAAATTAGGTTCCCCCCATTGCTGTCACGATCTGTATTACAAATCAACTGATCAAATATGATAAGTTCAGGGACAATATGGATGTTTCGAGCAGGTTCAAGCATTTTCGAATTTAATATAGGAAAAGCTTTATTAACCTTTTGTGTACCAAAATGAATGCCCTCTGATATTTGTTCAGCGAGTATGTGTTCTGAAACTACATTACCGAAATCATGGATGAACTCTTCACTTACTCTAATTAACGTCGGTGAAGCAAGTGGAAGCTCAAATTTTTCAGCTATCTTAGCACATACATATTCATTTGCTAATACTCTTGTTCCTTCAGGGTTCTCTTTGAATTTTGTGTAATAATAATTCCCGTCATTACACTGAATTACAAAAGGTCTTGTAACCCCATTATTTACACCTTGAATAGGTCTCACAGCATCTATAATCTGCATCTTGGCCACCTACTTTTTTTATATAAGCCAATTGTTTTAACTACCCTTATTTTAGTAGTTATCGAGATTAATACAAGCAGAAAATACCTCTCCACTAAAGACCAATTCGTATTCATTATTCAATAAGATCAGGCGTTCCCATGTTGCCCCAAAAGTATAACACAAAAAAGAAACCTCGTCAGCCTAAGCGCTAACGAGGTTTCTTTTACCGATGCCATCGGTTTACACCACGGTGCTACCGTTAATGTTAGAATCATTTTATTTCATTTGGGACAATTTGTAAATACTCAAATAGTTGTAATCGTGGCCGTTTTGCTCTTGTTATCCCAATCTATTTTTGCACCGAGCGCCTCGCTTACCGCCCGGAGTGGTACATAGGTTACACCGTCCACTAGCTTTCCGTCCTTGATCTGCTTTCCGTCCACTACGACATTCACCTTATCACTCACCCCTGCCGTGCCCTCCTTTTTCTTCAGTCCTAAGTACTTTGCAATCCCAACGATATGACCTTTAATCAATGCCTCAATGACATCCTGACGTTTAAGCTTTGCCGCATCGGTTGTAACATCGATAAACAGGTTTTCGGTTAAGACTGCTGGCATCTTAGATTCACGGCACATGTGTAAGTTCGCTGCTTTCTGTCCACGATCAATTATGTTATAAGGCCTCAAAGCTGCCACAATCTCGGTATGAAGAACGTTTTGCAGAGAACGTGAAGCAGTCGAAGCACTAGTATAACGGAAAGACTCAAACCCTCCATCTCCACCACCTGCATTACAATGGAGCGATACCAGGATATCTGCGCCTGCTTTATTTGCTGCATTTGTCCGCTCGGACAACTCAAGGAATACATTCGTTGACCGAGAGAGTAGCACTTCAACGCCCTCATAATCACGTTCCAGCTGCTTTTTGATTTCGAGTGAAAGTGTTAGAACAATGTTCTTTTCTTGAAGACCATTACCGCCAGCTCCCGGATCTTTACCACCATGGCCGCCATCGAGCCATACCTTCCTCATGACTTAATCCCTTCTTTCGTTTGCTTGATTGCCTGGTGTCCAAATACAGCAAAGGACCCTGCAAGGATTCCCTGAATGATCGCTTCAACCGACCATCCAAGCAGACCGATCGTCAACCAGACAGCAACGATTATCACAATGTATACGATGCTCCAATCCGCAACCTTTGGTGTTTTCTTCAGAACCCAACCAATAACCCAACATGCGGCCACAACAATAAGCAGCCGTGGATCGATCAATTCAAAAATCATGTTCCACTCCATATTTCACACAACCTCTCAAATTTTTATTTATCAGTGCCTTGGAAATCGATCTTTGATGTCTCGAAGTTCTCCGATAATCACGTCATATTTATCACTAAACTTGTCCAACAAATCCTGTAATCTACCCTCTCGTTCCTTGTTGGCTCGCATCACATAAATTAGCAGCCATACAAACAGCAAGGCAAATGGTCCTTGTGTTAGAAAGTATTTAACGACTTCATTCTCCATCGTCCTTCCCCCTGTATCTCTAATAGAATAGCCCCCGGACCACCCAGGGGCATAAAAAAAGACACGCTCGGTTTAGCGTGCCAGTTAAATGATATTTCCGTTAACGTCCATACCGCCGATTTCCAGGGCTTCACGCACCTTTTCGCGGCTTGCCACTGGAACTGCATCAATTGTAATTACGCCTTTGTGAATCATCATTACGTATACTGCCAACATGGTATCACCTCCCTTCAAGAGATATGCCGACCACTGGATAAGTAGCTTGGCCAGCCTACTCCTGATTGAGCGCATGACCCACGTCCTCCCGGCAAGCATCCGGAACGTCTTCCAACTGAATGACGCCCTTTACAATCATGTTCACGTAAACACTAATCATATGGTGCTCCCCCCTTCCTTCAACTCAAGAATCATCATGTGTAGTTCCATTAACGCCAGTTGGTTAATTGTACTTTCTTCGCCCAGCTGCTCATTTCGAGCTTCGGCGGCCGCTAATCGCTCTTTCAAAAGATCCACCTCGGTTGTCTCCTGCGGCTGCGGTCGTGTGATTTCCTCGAGCTCTTCTGGCGTTAATCCTTCGAACCATAACGTCGGTTGCGCCGGAGCCTGATAGACTGGCGCTTCCCCGCGTTCTTCCTCGGGTAACGCTGTCCAACGATCATACTCCGCCTTGTACGCCGCTTTCGCGGCGCTTTCTGCGTCCTGATACGCCTCCCACGCCACAAGATCGAAGCGCGGACGATATAAGCCGGGAGTTACCGGGATTCCGACAATATATCCGGCGAGGATAGGTTCCGGCGTTTCCGCTGGCTGCTCTACTTCTGGCGCTGGCTCCTGCTCGGCTTCGTCCGGATCGGTGGGCGGCTGCGGCTCGATCTGCGCGTAAAAAGGGACGACACCGGAAAAGGCATCGTCCATGAGCGTGTCCTCTAAATAGAGGCCGATTGTATTTACTTTAGGTACGGCTTTCATGTGATACCTCCTTTATAGTTCAGCTGGAAACGGATTTATGCTTTCGAGGGATAAGTGATAAAATGAGCCGACCTCTAGCACAGCCCTTCCGTCAGGGTAAATCTTAATTCCCGATGCAATATATGTTGAGTTATTATGGGATATTGCATCAAGAATTATAGGGTTTAACGGGCGGTATCCTGGAGGTAAGACAAATAGTGTTTGCCCGACTGTGCCGTTCCTAATCACTCCCCGGAATCGGACAATCCCCTCTGAATTTTTTTGATATCCGGCCTGGTTGTAGCCTGACCCAAAGTTCACCCACCCGTTCAACAACGTCGGCGCAATCCATCCAGGTTGGCCCTTATCCACTTTCTTATTCATCAGCACAGATACAGCCGTTGCATTCTGCTGCACGGTATCGGTCAACTCTTGGAGTATGGCCTTTTCGTTGGCGGCGTACGATCCGGTGAATGGGACGATAGGTGACTTGTCCAGCATCAAGTATGTGACGGTGTATGCGGCAGCTTTGTCATAAATCGCATCAGGTATATCAAGAGTTGTTCCATTACTGATCGTCCGTACTGTGCTAACGGTTCCATATTTTCGCTTGTTGTTTTCAAAAACCTCAATAAAATCCTTAACTTTGAATCTTGCATACGCCGCGCCCAGCACGTTGGAATTAAAAGTGAAGGAACCCGACCCATTCCAAACGAACTTCGCACCCTCCCGAACCACAATCCCCGTTCCAACCTCAATCTGGTTGTCGCCTTCGTTAAACGTCAGCATACCTTCGGAAACGATAGGCTCGACCGTTGGCGTTGCAAGCGGATATACGAGTTGGTAAGGCGTCCAGTTTGGAGCTTGGGTTGTTGGCAACGTTGCTGTTGGTCCTGTGAAGGTTCGGGACACTCCATCAGAGCGATAACACCAAGCTTTCGAGCCAGTACCGTTATATACATTTCCTGGCGGACTATCCGGCCCAGCGTTCCCATTTGCAAGTGAGCCGTCATACATGACCCAGCCCATAAAATACGCCTTGATCTCGTCGGCTGTCGGCGAGTAGTTATCGCCCCATCCGCTGTCTGTGTTAGAAATCCATACATATGTGTGCAATCCGTCTACAGTTTGTTTATCAGGGGCCTGAACGCTTTGATAATCAGGAATTATTTTTCCGTCAAATTTAACGCCTAATGCCTGTCGCTCTAAAAAATTCGAATAATTATGGACATACCTAACTCCTTTAAAGCCAGAATAGAAACTAGTATATTCCCAATTTATCGAACCATCCAAAACGACTTTCTTCCACTTCGCCAGCTTGAAATACTGACCGTCTTTCTCGAACACTTCGTCAGCATTTGCGCCTGTCAGCGGATTAGCATATAAGTCCGTTTGCAATGCTAGCATAGAGTCTTCACGCGGTTTGAACGGCTTAGGCGTCGAGCTGTGTGTGAGCATTATATTTTCGACAACATACTCACTGACAGCGGCACTATCGGGCGATACAATACGAACTGTCATAGTTTTGACATTAGCCGGAGTAGAGAATGTATCTATCCCATTACTTGTTCCACCACCACCAATTGCAGTTCCGATTGTGTCTAATACAGACACGCCTGTCTCGTCGAGCCCTAATACATCAACGTAAATTTGGTCGTATCTTTCTACACCATTTTGATAGATTTTCGCCTGGAGTGTATAGGTAGTATTAGGCATAACAGGTATGAGGCTGGAACTATAGTTCACTACCGTTGATCCCGTTGATTTAACTAAGGCAGAATGAGCCGACACTATACTCAAATTAGTAGTAGTACCCTCAAATAGTGTAGGAGCCAAATTCTGCCCGTAACGGATCGAGTACGGATTTCGTACAGGCTGAACACTATTGACGTATGGATACTTCGCAGCGACTTGTTCACGAGTCATATTAGGAATTTCGTCATACGCTGCTTTTGAAATCTCATAAACGCGAGCAGCATCAAATAATCCAGATTCTCCACCAGCTCCCCAAACTGCAAAATCTAAATTAATTTTGATATCTACTGCACTAGTATATCTAACAAATGCGGTTGTCCATTTTGTTTTATCCGTAATATAACCGCTTGAAGTTCCCCCGCCTGAAAGAGTAATAGCACATCCATTGGCTGCACTTATATTTTTAATATCAGCGGCTATAATATAATATTTCCCTGATAAAAAACTAACTTGTCCAATAAATCCAGCACCGTTTGGATTTCCTGTTTCTATTGTAACTTTTAAGCTTCCAGTTCCTTGTACTTTATCAGTAGTTTCAATAGCTAGGTCTGCTTGAAACTCACCCAAATTTGTAACGCTATCTAATTCGCCCATTCGACCCAACATATTTACCAACGTGCGTCCTTTAATCCCGCTCAGCGAAAAGGCCGCGCGCCGTTGTGCGTTAAGGATCTGCAGCCCAGCGTTAAGTACGACGTCCTGGCGCTGCTCGGTATCCAGGCGGTCCTCTAATTGGTTAATTTCTTCTGTATGTTGTGCGACCGTGTTTTCTAACACTTCATTTACCGGTATCTGATCGACAGGCACCTTGCCGCTGCCGTCCAGACTTGCATACCCGCCTGGCTTCCCTTTATTGCCAATAAGCTCCACTTTATTTCTGATTTCTTCCAGGACTTTATATCCTCGATGGAACAACCAGTTAAACCAATCCGCTGGTGGCTTCTCTCCGGGTAAAAATCCGGCTTGCTTTTTATTGGCAGGTGGCTCCGTGCCGGTATTACCCCATTCGGGTAACTTTTCATTGAAACTCATGGTATCCCTCCTTAAATCGGCAAATCAACATCGTCTGCCGGATCATACATGGCACCCAAATAACCGCCTATACTCCCGGATAGGTCACTAAACCCGGCCTTGTCATCGACTTCAATTTCATCCGGCAACGATGAAAACGCAAAGGTTCCTGTAAGCTCGATAATGCCCACCCGCACGCCAGCCGCCACCGTTCGTTGTACGATCCGGGCAAATTGGTAAGCGCTCATCCCCACTGCATTGATTCGCGCAAGTGGTAGCTGAATAATGCTAATTGCGGCGGGTTCTGGATCATTCGGGTCATTGTACTTTTCGGCTATCTTGATTTCAGATGGTGGTACATTTAACGCCGTTGCTAATACCCGAATGATTGTATTGATATCCCCTTGGGATAGATTCCGGGCGATTTTGGACTTGATCAAGATCCGGTAAATTTCATCGGTGGCCACGCCCCGCGACTGCACGACATTGGCCCCGATCCGGTCCAGTGTGGTCCCTTCGGCCAAGTCAATATCACGCCATGCTTTGACACGCTGCTGCGTGGCCTGCAGGCGTTCCAGTTCATGGGCAAAGATAGCCATCAGCTTTCCGATATTGCTTTGGGTATCCTTGCGATACACGTCCGTCAGGCGGGATAATAATTCTTTAATCATGATTCCACCACCGTTATGAACTCTGCATCCACCTGGGCCACGGATTGGCGCAAAATAGGTATGTTGTCCTCCTGCCATGTCACACCGGCATCCGTAGAAACTTCTACGGTAGCATCAGACACACCAGGAATGGTTAAAGCGGTGGCCACCAGTCGTGCATGAATGACCGGTGCCCCCATAGAAAGGCCGGAATACAGCTGGCCGTCCGCGTCTTCACCGCCAATATATTTAATCATGGCCGTCTTCAACATGGCCGCACCGTCAAGGGGATAGCTGCTGTTTTTGGTCACCGTCACCCGAAGCCTCACCGGCTCCACGCGGGCATACGAAAAACGGACCTCATGCGGATAACCCGCGAGGTCCGTCACCGTAACACTCTCTGTTCCATAAGGTTCAATGCCAGCTGCTTTTTTGGAAAAGATTGCGGCCCCGACATCCTCCGGTTGACCGCCCAAAACGTATGCTTCAAATGACTTCCCCGGCCTTCCCTCCGCATCCGGTGTTTTGGCCGTATTCTCAATAACTGCTGCAGCACGCACACCCGGAACCGATAAGAGAACTCCGCGAATACTATCCACGGTACCTGACCCCCCCGAAGCAACGGAAAGGGAAAAGCGGTCCCGGAACTCCTGGTCGGTTTCCTTCTCACGTCCGCCCCCGGTTGCAGCCGGATTCGTAACCGCTGTGACATCGGCATTCGGATTCACGATTTCGGTAATCATACCTGCAGCAACATTGCCTGTTTGCCCTGGTTCAATCGCTGTGATGTTGGTCATGACCTTTCCATTACTGCCGATGGTTACGGAATCATCGGTTTCAAAATACCGTTCGCCTGCAGCCACCCGAAACCCGGCCTGCACGATATATCCCGGCGTTCCGGTTAGCTCCACTTTCCCTACGGCATATTGATTCATAATTCGGGTTACGCCCACATACGGTCCAAGCCGGTCCAGGCTGGTCCCTTCCGCCGTGTTAACGTAGGCGCTGTTATAAACGTCTTCCGTATCCTGCCAAAGCCTGGCTATCACCCAGGCCACAATACGCAAAATGATACCCAGCGGTGACCGTGCTGATGTATTAATCGTTTCCCCGAAGGTTTCGCGGGCCTTTTCTTCCATACTGGAAAACACATCTTCGAAGCGCTCACGCTTAAAGCCTGTTCGATCCAATGCCATCAAGTTCCACCTCCTGATTCAATGTTTTGCCATCTGTGGTGGTGGCCGTGAACGTAATGAGCTGCTTGCGCGTTTTCGGATCTTGGTTTATTGAAATCTCATCCACCGTATCGATAAAATCCAATTGGTGGATACCTTGACGAAGTTCCTCAATCATTTCTTCCTGACTTAGCCCCTTACCTAAAAATGTTTCAAAACGAATCCCCAAGTCAGGATCAAGAAACCATTCCTCTTTATTCGTACTCAATGTAATCCGAACACATTGGGCCTGTTCTGCAGCTCCATCCACCAAGACAAATTCATCCCCGTCCAGAACCAAATCCCCTGCAGATAGCAGTAATGATTGCATCGCTTTCCCCCCTACAGTGATCCAGGGAAAATCCCGACTATCACCGCATCATTTTTATCATGCTGGCGCAAGCTGTCCGGGCTGGCCACTTGTCCGGCCAATCCGTTTTTAATCTCTTGATCGGCATACACCACCAGTACCACATCTCCTGTGTGAAGAACAGGCTTGTATACCTGCTCGGTTCCGCCATTGACCGAATACCGGTGACCGACTGCAGGCACATTCGTAATCGGGGCGGGATCATCCTTGCCGCTGCGAATCAGCGGCTGCACCGTTGCCCTGCAGGTCGATGAATCAAAGGACAGCACGCGGCAGATGGCCGCAACGTGAATACCGCCTGACTGTTTACCTGTATGACCGTTAAGGAGCCGGGCCAGCGTCCCCGCTGGGTCGTTCCGGCTCATAAGATGGTCTCCATAGCGGTGGTAAAGTCTCCGGTTCTTGAAAACGTATGGGCGCCGCTGCGAACATACAAACGACCTGTGAAGGTTTGACTGGTCAGGTCTACCACGGATGCGGTTGTAATTCGGTACTGCAGCTGTGAGGTAATTTGATAGCCCTTGGTTTCGTCATCCTCCTGATATTCCGGCACACCAATTAACCCCGTGTCTGCAGAGAGTTTGAAACGGTTGTCAGCACCACGCTTGAGGTTACGGATATATAAACGACCTTTATTGATATACACAGCAGTTTTGCAGTCTTCCGCCACTTTGGCAATAATGCCGGTTACCTCACCGGATGCAGTGTAACCGTCCATATACCGGTAATCCCTCACCAGCTCAAATTGAGCAATCGGCAATCCAATCTGGCCAGCCATGTCCTTGATAATGTAGCTGGCCAACGTCCCCTCTTTGTAACTGACGTCTTTCAGGGTGCGCTTGCTCAGATCCTCACTATCTATGACATAGATGGATGTCACCTTGTCTACGCCCTCCCGGCGACTGCGCACGGCTGAAACAAATCCATGGAGAATGACACCCACATCCCCAACATAACCGGCATTTATCATCAGCGTGTCGCCACGCTTGATTTTATTAATGGTCTCGGCTGTGAGGTTCCATATTTTAATCTCGGACTCATTAGGCAAGGTATCATCATCAAAAGGGACGGTGCCTTCTATGTTGAACTTGTCCATGGAAAAGGTCATCCCGGCTACCATCACTTCCACCACACGACCGAAATTAGCCATCACTCACCGCCCCCTCATCAATCACATACAGAAATACGCGCTCGGACAATGTTTCCCAGGTAACCGCTTGGCTTTCTCCGGCCAAATCCAGCGGCAGCAGCGGATAGGCGGGGAATCGGGAATCCTGGATATCTCCAAATAACGGCACACCATAGACCAGCTTGACCCCGACCGCCAGCACTTCGGCATCTTGTTCAAGATCGACCGTGAAAAAGTCATGCTCTGCATTGTATTGGACCTCAAAGGTATACGTCTCTTCGGCAATGTCGATGTCAAACCGGTACGGAATTAATTCCTTTTCAATGTCCACATACTCCATATCCCCAATCACCCCCACTTGCTTCCCGGTTTAAATTTGACCTTCTGCGTTACTTCCTTCTCTTTCTTGCTCTTGGACGTGCTTTTTTTACCGGATTTGCTCTTGGCCTTCGATTTTTTCTTTTTGGTACCTGAATTGATAATCGGTGCAGCCTGGGAACGAACAGGGGCAGGCAGTTTGCCTGCAGCAGATGTTTCGGCCACGCGAATCTCCTTTAACGTGAAGGAAATCGCGTACCCATTGGCTACCTGGTAGGTGTGACTGGTAGATAAATCCGTGATTACCCCAACAAACGCATTCCGGCCAACATAACTGACCAGCTTGCCCTTGTCTGACAGGTTAATGAGGTCTGCGCGGATCTTCGATGCATTCGGACCTACCACATACCCAGTAAGCGCCATCGAGCGGCCAAGCCGCTGCACATGGTCCGAGATAGCAACCCCTTTTTCCACCGGCTGCTCGGTTACCTCGTTGGCATACACCGGGTCCTCGGTTTCAATCAAAATGTACTGCCCGTTAATTGTTGCCATGGATCGCCGCCCCCTGTACGTTCAAGATGCGCCCGGCACTTTCAAAGATTTCTTGTACCTGGCGTTTCACTTCGGCGGCAATCACCTGTGCCGTATGTTCTGCAGCTGCCGTTCCGCCATTACCGGAACCTGCTGGAACGTTGATCGTAATTTCAATCGGTGGCATCGCGGCAGTAGTCGGCGTATAACGAGCTGGCGCGGCCGGTTCCAGGCGTGCTTCTTTTGGCGCTCGCGGCTGCTGCAGCAAGCCCTCCAATTTGGAGAGTGGTAATACTGCCTCGCTCTCGGCTCCTTCCCCGATCATGGCCAGTGTCGGCCCGGTGGCGATGCCGCCTTTGGCCAACATCGGAATGTTCGGAATGTTAATACCAAACTCTTGACCGCCTGCCCAGTCCGGAAGGGAAATCTGGATCTTGTTGAGTCCATTGATGAGTCTATTAATGCCACTAATCATGGTGTTAATAAAGCCCGTGAAACCACCTTTGATGCCTTCCCATAGACTACCGAACCAATCTTTGACACCGCCGAATGCGGTTTTGATAGATTCATACGCACCCGTGAAGATATTGCCGAAAAAGGTCCCGACCGTGGAAAAGACCATTTTGGTGGATTCCCAATTGGATCTAAACCAGCCGCCAATAGCCCCAAATGCATTGACTATGGCTTGGTAGGCTCCAGTAAAGATTCCACCGAACCAAGAACCAACACTCGCAAAGACAGCTTTAATCCCTTCCCAAATGCCTTTAAACCAAGAACCCACCTTGCCAAAGGCACCGACAATGCCGGTATAAGCTTCATTGAAACGCGCTTTAAACCAGGAACCAATCACACCAAATACCGATTTCGTCCAGTTCCAAACCCGGCCCATGACTGCTTTGACCTTATCCCAATGCCGGATCAATAACACAATGCCGACAATGACGGCGGCAATCCCGACAGCAATCCAGGTCATGGGATTTGCCAGCATCGCCACATTCAGACCTAGCTGGGCCGCTGTGGCCACCAGCGTACCGGCGCGGAATGCCTTCATGAGTACCGTAATCGTTTTGACAATCTTCATAGCCACAAAGGTTCCCTTTAGGGCAATCATGGCAATGCCCAAATCCATGACCGTTTCCCGGATCGTTTCCCAATTGCCACTGATAAATTCATATATCGCTTTCGCCTTATCCGCGACAAACGTAATCGCATTCCCGATGGTATCCCCGATCGCATTCCCGATCGCTTCAATTTGCGGTTTGTGATCGGACATCCATTGGCCAAACTGATTCAGAAACGGCAGCATCTTTTCCCCAATCGGGATAAGGATACCGGTTTCTAATTGCCTGCCGAACATAGCAAAAGCCTCACCCGGCTTGTTGAACTTGATTTTATTCAGCTCGGCCATGCTGTTTTTGGTCATATCAAACTGACTATCCACATACCCCATAGCCGTAATGACATCTTTCTGCAGGTCTTCGAACTGGGTCCCGAATAAACCCACCGCTACGGTGTTTTGTGCTACGGGATCTTCAATATCCCCAATCATTTGGGTAATCTGCGTAAATGCATCTTTCGCAGCTGGTCCGCCAGCAGCAAAGGTGCGCATCATTTGATCCGCATTAAGTCCGAGCATTTCGAACGCTTCAATCGCGCCTTTGTCTCCGGCATCCTTGGACCGGATACCGAATTCTTTGACGGCATCCGCTACTTTATCTAAATTAAATGCGCCCTCTGCTGATCCCGCTGCCAACGTATCAAACATTTCGTTAGCATCAAAACCAAGCGCCTTGAACTGCAACGAATATTCATTGATGGTATCGATAAGCTCACCCGAGAAATCAAGACCCTTCTGTGTCCCTTGAGCTACCAGGTTAAACGCTTCTTCGGATGAGATGCCGAAGTTCTCCATCATCGTCTTGGCAGCACGCGCGGACTCGTTCACCTCAATGCCAAAAGCATCCCGGAGCAGCAATGCATTCCGGGTTGTGCTTTCCAGCTCATCCCCGGTCTCTCCGGTAATCTGTTGCACGCTTGCAATCGAGCTGCCTAGATCCTGCCAATCCGATCCGAAGTTTTGCGCATAAAGGTCTTTTGCGATTTCGCGCGTCTCTTCCATCTGCTCTGCAGCAGCGCCCGTGGCCATTTGGATGTGAGACATCGATTTTTCAAAATCACTAGCGGCTGCTATACCGGCAATCCCAATCCCTGCAGCTGCTACCGATGCAGCCAGGCCAAGTCCGACCACACTTTTGGTCAGCATGGACGTTTTTTTCTCTGCATCGCCTAGCCCATTCGTATTGACCTTAAAGCCTACGGCATACATCAAATTCCCGATGATTCCGCCAGCCATGTGGTATCACCTCCCGAAACAGCAAAAAAGACGCCCGATGATGGACGTCTATTTCCGTTTTTCCATTTTCTTTTGCTGTTCCATATACAAATCCAGCGCTGCATTTGCTTCTAAGATATCGTCATCGTCCATCAGATCTAAATCACTGTAAGTGATGGACATATCACTAAGCAGCAAACGCCACTGCAGCCAGTTTCGGCTTGCCCGTTCTTTAGCTTCCTGCTTGCTGATCGTCATCGGCTGCTTCCTGTTCTCTGCCGGTAATAAAGGCAAAGGCCTCACTTACCACTTCGGTCAAATCGGTGTAGGATTCAAAGTCTTCCATGCGCACCTTCGGTTCGACCACCACATGTGTCAACATTTCATCAGCCAGCCTTTCATCCAACGGGACGCCGTGTTTGTTCTTCACCCGGTCCGTAATCTTCGTGACGTTCCGTACTCCCGGATGCTGGAAGGTATATACGGTTCCGTTTTTAGCTGTGAATTTCTTTTGTTTGAAGTTTGCCATTGATAATCATCCTCTTCTAATTTAGATTTTGTATTTGATTAGTTGAACAACATGTCCATGCACTGGAATTCAAACTCGCGGTCCTCCGCTTCACTGCCATAACTGCGGGATGCAGGCTTTTTAATGAACGCCTCCGAAACCGTCACCGTCTCTTTAGGCGGTCCGGCATTGATGACCGATACCGGCACCAGCTCACCGGTGTTGGCCAGCTTGTCCAGATACGCCACTTGCGGGCTTGTCTGCAGCAGCGTTACCGTGATGGTACCGAGTGGATTATTTACCTTTGTCCGCACGGTATCGCCTTGCGCCCCTACCTTGACCTCGTAGTTGTCTTCATCCTTTTCGATTTCGACCATGGATTCAGCGAACCCCGTCAGAAACACACCGCCAACCGTCACCGTGACGGACTTGGCATCAAAAGTTGTAGCTTGTGGCATCTTATTTCATCCTCCCTTATAGTCTGATTTGGCCGCGAATGGTTGTTTCGTGGATCGCTCCGGCCAGCTCAAACCAGAATTCCCCGCCCGTGTATTTCCGTGCGGCGCGGTCTGCTGGATCTACTTCGGCCCGGCCTTTGAAATTGGTTCCATACAGCGCTTGGCCATCTTTATCCGCTGCAATAATGCCCTGGTTAAACGCACGCTGCAGCACCGTCCGTACCACACCCTCAATTTGAGCAATACCGGTATCGTCAAAACTGATCTTCGGCGCATTGTTTAATAGCGTCTGAACACCATGCTCGATGCTGAACTTGACGTAATCTTTCGCATGAATGATGTCGATATACTCCCCGCTGAGTGTCTTGCCTTCACTCGTCTGGTTCTTCCCGGCCTTGGTTACATAGGTGTTCGCTCCGGCTGCATGAATCGCAAGCAGCTCTGTGTCTGATACTTGCATGGGTGCAATGCCCGTCAGTCCTTTAAACTTCCAGGTCAAGGAACCCACGTCAGCAGAACCGGCCCGGCCCACCCAAGCGGCTTCCGGGTAATTGGTGATGTCTTTGTGATAAAGGACCGTGCTGCGGCTGTGATCCGTCCCGGCCAGCACACCCACATCCATCAGATCGGACGACCGGATAAAGAATTGTCGTGAATTGTTTTGCTCGATGGCTTCCGCAATGTCGCCCACATTGTCGATATCTGTTGTGGTGGCAATGAGGAAATACCAATCTTGGTCAAACGCCCCCGGTAAAACTTCCGATAGTGGCTGATCGGTCTTCCGGCACATAATCGCAATCTCGGCCGGGGAATCATCCCCCTGGCTCAGTAACGCCTTCGCGGCCTTGTACTCTTCGGTAGACTCGTTAAAATCGACTTTCACCCCTTCCAGGTCCGCATAGGTTTTGTATGCGGAACCCGTCATACTTGTACCCAGGATGAGGGGCTTACCAAATCCAAGCTTTGGCGTTGGGCGCTCGATGTCAATAATGACCGTTACATCTTTAGCCATGTGTATCTACTCCTTTCAAATTCGCTGTTTCTATTGGTTGTAAAGCTTGGACAATGACGTTTGGCGCGCGTAAATTGAGTTCAAATCCATTCCGGCGCTCCCATTCCTCCCCAATCTGCAGATCATTATTTTGGGTGGCTCCCACCTCGGTGATAACCGCGCCCGCCATATCCTTCAGGAGCCAATGTCCGTCCGTCATGAGCCAATCACGGGCGCGGTTGGCCTGGTTCACACTCTCCAGACGGCTTTTGGCGTAACTTTGGAAGGCCACACTGAGCGTGGCCGTGCCGGAATGAATAAGCCTATCCCCTTCAGCTGTTACCGCCATATGACCAATGGGGCTTCCCTCATCGGTAAAGCTATACGTCATAAATGGAAACGGGGGCGGCTTTCCCTTGCCATCCAACTCAATGACCGGTACACCCAAATGAGTGTTCAAGCCCTCTATAAGAACCTGGCGAATCAACTCAAACTGGATCATGCGTACTCACCCGTTTCATTTTGTATTCGGATACGTCATCATAGGCGGACCAGTTATCATCCATGTGGATGGTGTACTGTCGCCCTTCAAACTCAATGACATCCCCGTTCTGGTGGTGGTATGAGGAAAACAACATGCGGTCGTCCTCGTTGTACTTCCCACCATCTTCCTGCAGAAATGAATCCCCCATCGGCTGCACCGAACCTCTCAGGGGCAGCTTGATATCTTGTGGTGGCACATAGACCCCCACGGAATCATAATGGCCCTCAACCTGGCGGATGAGGGTATATGGCAATTCGTATTTTCGCAGGATGCGACTAAAGCGAAAGCGCATGTCTACCTCCTTTTTCTTGTCACTTCAAAGGTTAAGGCGTTTCGTAGGTCCTGATCTTCAATCAGCAGTTTCTTGCCGCTCTTACGGCGTGCGTAAATAGGGGATAGGCCGGGCTGCTTGATCCGGTCGAAATTCTTTTGCATCCGATCCAGACCCAGCTCCCCTATTTCCTGCAGTAACCTTTCTGCTCTCATTTTGCCTAGGGCAATGTCAGTTAACGATTTACGGACCAGCTTGCCTATGGGCACCTGGCCTTTCTTTTTCCCAGTTCCCACAAAAGAACGGGCAGGAATGTTCATTTTGACGGACCCATATTCATGCACGCCAGCGATGAGCGCAAGCTCTTCATCTCCCTGCATTCCTATATGGACTTCCTTGGACACCAGGGGCATGAACCGATCAATCAAATCAAGGGGACTCATGAACTGGGTAACCTCGACATTCGCGCGTCTATAGCGAGTGCGTCTCCTTCTGCTCATACCCAGAGCCCCACGTAAGGCAAAATTAACGACTCGACCGCCGAAGGCAAGCGCCCATCTGCTTCCGTATCTGCATAGGTGACGTTGATATTTCCCACCCGTTCCGACCGGATACCCGGATCTCGAAGCAGCAGCTGCGCGAAAAGCAAACAAGCCAGCTCCAATGGTTCCGGGAGCGTGCGCGGCTCTTCGGTCGTAGCATCGCCTGGAAGCACATACCCACCGATATAGTTGACTTGGATATTATGGTCACCTGTCGGCCACCCCGCTTCACGGTACACCCTGCCATCATCCAGCAACCGATAATCCCAATCGCTTGGGAATTCGACGCTATGAATCGGATAATTCCGAAGGTTGATGTACTTGGATCTCCCATCCCCGCTAATCTGTTCCGTGTAACGCTGTTTTTTGAATTGTCGTTTGCAGCGGTTTTCAATGGAAGCAGAGGCTGACGCAATTTGCAGCGTCAGCATGTCATCCCCCCACGTATCGGCCACTGAGCCTAACATTCCTTTCAGACGGGGTAATGTGGTCAACATTAACCCTTGCCCCCTTGCAATGCCTCAAGTGCAGCCACACGACCAACTAACTCATTCCACTGGGCTTCTGTCGGGAATCCCGGATCTCCTTTAGGGCCTGCCGGACCTTTGGCTCCTGGCTCCCCTTTTTCGCCTTTCTCACCTTGCGGACCCGTTTCCCCTGCAGGTCCAATGAGAGAAGCAAGCCATTCCTTCTCAGAGCCGCTATATCCCTGTTTTACGGCGATATCGTAGGCAGAGGGTCCTTCCGCCCCTTTCGGTCCTGTCGAGCCGTCAGCGCCGAGGACAAGTGCCTTTCCGTCCCTTGTGATTTTCCCCTCGCCTTCCAAAGCAAGTTCACCCTGAATCACCCAGCGTTGACCGCCGGGCTCCTTATAGTTTTTGGTTGCGTACATGCTATCCCTCCAATCGAGGGGCTAGGCCCCTCATCCTTTAGTTAATCGTCAATTGACCGTACACCACGGCGTCTAAGTCAAACTCCTTTACATCTTCACGCTGAATGGCACGGACGTCTGTCGAATTACGGGCAAAGGACTTCCCGCCGACGTTCGTGGATGCGATGGAATATTGCTGCCGATCAAACAAGACGACAGCTTCTTTCAGATCCCCGATGATCATAGGCGCCAGTTTGGTGGTCGTGCCTGCGCTTGGCAAGAAACGGTTCGCCATGACAACGATTGGTTTTCCCTTGTACATTTTTTGAGTCGGATTCAAAGGATTTGGCTGCAGCAGATCGCGGCCGTCACTGTCTTTTTGTGTATCAAGATAGTGGAACCCGTCCTGATTCGTCAGGATGATAGCTCCCTGGCTAATCGCTGGGTCCAGATCCACATTCAATACATGTTTGATATCATCCAGACTCGCAAGCGGAACCTTCGTTTTAGTGTTCAGTAGAGTCAGAATCAGTTGATTCCGGGTCACGACCGATTTTTTGGCAATCCAGCGTGCCAAATAGGACATCAGGTTTTGGTCCGTGTCCTGCAGCAAGCTATTACTGAGTGGAAGAATCCCCCCGCGGTCCTTGATGTTGTAAGAAAGCGGTGCGAATTTCGGATTGTCCATGTCGTCCAAATCCGTCAGTTCCGTAATTTCGGTAAATCCGGTGATATCTGCGTTTTTCTCAATCACACGGGAACCGCTTCGCGTGGAAACCGGCTCCACGGTAATATAAGTTTCCAAGGAAATTAAATCCCTTTTCTTTTCATTAATGAGGGTACTGATGTCTTTTGGCACAAGCAAACCGCCATCCTCATCCGTCCCCCCTTGCATGCCGGCGCGGACTTCTTCCAAACCTTCCTCAATCAATGTTCGTTCTTCCGAAGTCAATTGTTTGTTTCGAAGGGTTTTGAGGAAGGCGTTTCGATACTGTGCGGACTTGTCCTGGCCTTCGGTCCGTGTTTCCGGCTCGACAATCGGAGTTGTTACGGCTGTCGTGTCGCTCTCACGGATTTCAACCAGCAATTCAATTTGCTTTCTAAGCTCCTGGGCCGCATCTTTCGCTGCTCTGGCCTCATCCAATTTCCCCTCGCCTGCCAGGCTGCGGGCTTCTTCCAATTTCTGTGCCAGCTTCTGGCGTAATTCGCGTTCTTTTTCGTCCATGGTGGTACCTCCGTATATTGGATTTGGATATAAAAAAGACCCGTTAGACGATAGCTAACAGGTCAAGTTCCAGTAACAATTTTTCTTTTTCATGCTTTCGCTGTTCTTTGGTTGTAATGCCCAGCTGCTCAACACTTCGCTTATTGACTTCGCTGTCTGGATATGCGGCAAAAGGAGTGGGAGAAACTTCGAATAAGTTCACATCAAGCAAAGTTCGCTCATACACATCTTCATCTTTCAGATACTGCCATGAATCACTTCGAACATAGAATCCAAAGCTAACCCCATCTACATCCCCACGCTGAATGGACTCGTAGGCATCATTTCCCCAACTGTTATTCGGCAAGTCCAGTTCAAAGGCTAGGCCTACCTCGTCCTCCCATAACCGCAACGTTCCATTTTTGGTAGAACCGAGAACAAAATCGCTCCGATGATTCCAAAATGATTTAATCGTATTTTCTTGCAGGCTGCGTGCAAAAGCTCCTTTCGCCACCCGTTCATAAAATTCGCCCCAAATCAGCTGACTCCGCTGATTGAACTTGACGACATAACCGACGACGGTTCGGGTTGTAGCGCCTCCCTCATTTTCGGTGCTTCGAATTTCAATTTTATCCGCTGGTATAAACAGCTTTACCTGTTCATCCATCTACTCACCTCCTTTCTCGGTTTTCAGACCGGCTTTCAGCGCTTGATATTGGTCCATCTTTTCCAGACTGACATAGTTCAGGCTGACAAAATGACGGTCGCCCATCTCCCCGATGTTGTCCCGCTCTTCCAACTCACGGACTTCATTAATGCTGTAGGCACCCATGGCAATCATTTCTTTGTAATAAGCGGCCCGGCTGGCGCTGTCGCCTCGGAGTTCCCCGGCAACGTTGAATTTCGTGTAATACCTCCGGCGCTCTTGTTCCGTGAACAGCTTAAAATCACACTCCTGTTCCCAATTCGTGATGATCGGCTGCAGGGTGCTTTTCACATACTCCAAAGATTGGTTTTCCATATTGGAAAACTTGACGTCCGTCAGGCCCAGCTTGTAACCTGGCACCTTGTAAATCTTAGCGACTTCACTAATGCCGAATTTGCTTGTCTCAATAAACTGTGCATCGTTGAGGGGCATGCCTAAATTTTGGTACTCCATCCCAGCATCCAAAATCGCGATGCGGTGCGCGTTATTCAGTCCGGAATTCGCCTTTTGCCATTCATCCCGCGCCTTATCCTTGGCAGGCTTGTCCAGGGAAGTTCCTTGAGGTAGCCGCAATATGCCGCGTGTGGCTGTTCCATTTGCATAGAAGGAGCCTAGAAACTTACGCTGTGCTTGCTGTACGCCCAATTCCTCCCGAATGACCGAGATGGGTGTAATCCCCTTCAATCCGCTTTTGCTGATGGATCGGAAGTGTAAAACATCGGTATGCCGGAGCTTGTGCATTTCACCGCTCGGGAGTGTAGTCACATACCAAACTTCCCCGGTCACATTGTCCACATGAACATCCGTCTTGGAAGGGTCAAGGGGCCATAGCGCTTTTGGCCGACCGTTATTGCTTCCGCTGGTTTCCCATTCGATATTGGCATATCCATTGCCCCATACCGTCACATGGACTTGCATCAGCTCTTTAAAGATATAGGCGCTCATATATGGATTCGAGCGTGCGCCAAGCAACTGGGATGCCGGATGGGATGTGTCCTTTTCGATCCCGCTTCCTTTCTTTTTAAAAACCTGGAAAGGCAGCTTTCCGATATCCCCGCCCAAAATGGACGCGCAAGTATAGACGTTGCTGTTCAGCAGCGCCTTGTCATTGGTGATTCTCTCCCCGCTGGTCGTGTTGGACACGCCAAAGAGATCCAAAAGCCATTGCTTTGGATTTAGCAGCGAATCATCATCTGAACGCCGTTCACGCCAGCGGCGGAAGACGCCTTTTTTCATTGGTTTTTCACCCCCTTCCCTAGAACGAGAAGTCTTCATCCATGATATGGGCGTTCAAATCGATGCGGCCACCGCCAACCATCGCCCGAACCATGGCGTTGATGATCGCCGCGACCAAATCAATACGCTGACTGTCGTCTTTATGCTTTTTACTTAGCTTGATATTGCCGTTGTTGTCGATAACCTCAATAGCATTGGCCAGGCACCAGGTTAAGAGTGGACTTCCATCGTGAACAATCTTGCCCTGCAGGATCAATTCACGGAAAAACTTGGTCGGCTCCGAAAGCGTCTGTACGCCCTGGCGGATCTCGACCCGCTCGTACCCTTCCGCCTCCAATTGCTGCGTAAAGTGCGTGGCATTGTAGGGGTCGTAACAAACTTCCTTCACAAACCAGAATTCATCCTGCTCCATTTTCTGCATATGGGACTGAATGAAGCTATAGTCCACCACCTCACCAGGCGTCAGGGTACACCACCCTTCTTCTGCCCACTGGCGATAGGGTACCCGGTCACTGTGTTCATGCTGCGTTGCCCGTTGCTCTGGCATGAATCCATGAGCTGTAACGGCGTAACGTCCTTCGGGTAAGCGGAACACATAACCAGCGGCGGTTAAGTCGGTCGTCTTCGATAAGTCCAGACCGCTCCAAACCTCCACGCCGCGCACCAACTTAAAAAAGTCCGCTTGCGACACGGCAAGGGACTTCCATTTGTTCATATTCTCACTGGTCATGTATTTCTGATCGCTGTCAGACTGCCAGCGGTTCACGCGTTTGGTTAACCACTCCCTAATTTTCGTCGGATCATTGGAATGGTACGCCTCGTCATGCTCTACACGGATTTGCTTCAGTAATTCTTCTGAATATTCGTTTTCTTCCTGCAAAATCGGGTTCGCTTTGGGCCATAATGCCTCATTATGCGGGTCATCTTCCTTGTCCAGCTCCCGAATCATACAAAAATAGGTTTCATTCATGGGTCGGTTGCCGCGCATCATCATGCATAAAAAATCGTATTCCTTTTTGCATGGACTGTTTTCAGCGTCTTTTCCCGCTGTGCTGATGATCTGCATGAGCGATTGAAGCCGTTTCCCGAACCCGGAATAGGAGACATCCACGATTTCAGAGGTCGGGTGTGCGTGATATTCATCGATGATGACCAGGCACGGAGCGCCGGAGTCCTTGTTCTTGGTATCTTTGGATAACGGTCGCATCCAGCCGCCACGGGAGCGGTGTTCCACGTAGGTTTTTTTGATGTTCAGGCGCTTGGCAATGTCCGGGCTGTTCTCCCCCATCTTTGCTGCATCCAACCAAACCCGTTTCGCCTGCTGCTTATCGACAGCCGCACATTCAACTTCCGGGCTATCTTCGTACCGCTTATTCGTAGGATCGCCAGGCGGATAAATACAATCGCCCATCATGCCATACAGAGCCAGTCCGCTCATTTCCGTGGACTTTACATTCCCCCTTGCCCGCATGTGGAACGCTTTACGAAACCGGCGTTTGCCTGAATCCATATGTACCCAGCCGTACACACTGCCCAAATCAAATTTCTGGAAAGGAAGCAACTGAATAAGGTCCCCGCTAAATGGCCCTCGTACATGACGGCAGCAGCGTTCGAACCAATCAAAAATACGGTCGGCTCGGCTCTCATCAAAAACGTAAGGAAAGTCAGGCGTTGCTTGCCGCTGCAGATCGTTTAAATGACGCTGACAAGCAAGGCGCTCCATCTCACAGCTCAGACGTTTACCTAAAACAACCTCGGCGGCGTATTGATGTGTTGGATGCAGATCCTCCCAATCAATCGAAGAGTTCTGCATTTTGATCATCCTCCCCATCCACCTGGCGTTTTGCAAGCCGCGCCCTAGACTCTGCATTCAATCCCAGTTTATTAGAATAGGATAGGGCGATGCCTGCATAACGTTGCGACATTTGGACATACGCATTTGGAACCTGGATGCCTGATTTATTGGTTTCGGTATAGCCATGCTCATCAATAAGCCGGTTCGCTTCTTGGACCTTGGACACGGCATCACAGTAAATGCCCAGTACATCCTCATCCACTTTATCCAGGACACCGAATTCCTCCATGTCCTTCACCGTTTTTCTCCATACCTTTCGAGCAGAGTCATCCAACCATTCAGGAATACGCAGCTTGAGCTTCTTCTTTCGATTGAATTTCTTCGCCGCTTCCTCTCTGGCCTCCACTTCCTTTTTGGTCCAGTTTTTTCCGCCGCCTTTCTTCCCCACTTGCATATGATTGAAATTCACAATTGGATTCGCCAATGTTCTCCCTCCTTTTTTCCCGATTTCACTACGGGGACATTTTTTTGCATTTGAGGGGGCCGCGGTCTATAGGGATTTAATTATTTTTTTCTGACCCCTGGGGGGCCTCTGCCAGACCTAGCTCTTCCTCAATTGAGTCACACACTTTTTCGACTCTCCCAAGGAAACTTGCTTGCCCTAAAGCACTTAAACAATCAGCATTCAGAAGCTTAGTCAGCTGATCTAGGTAACTGATTTTCTGAATCAACGGAAAATTAAACTCGTCCATTCCCAAACCCTCCATCTTCTCTAACAGTCTTAGCGTCATGACAGAACTTGCACAGCGCCTGCCAGTTCTCGGGATTCCAGAATAGTTTCATGTCTCCCTTGTGGGCCGTGATGTGGTCCACTACCGTGGCAGCTGTAACATGTCCAGCCTGATGGCACAGCACGCACAGCGGATTCTTTGCTAAGAAGTTCACCCGAGCTATACGCCACTGATGACCATAACCACGCTTTGCCGATGACTCGCGTTCTTGGTCGTATCTTCTTTCTAATGCACTGTGTTTGGAACAAAAACCCGTTCTGGTCAGCTCACCGCATCCAGGTTTCTTGCATGGTTTTTTAGGCGATAACCCCACCTGAAATCACCCTCTCAAGGGTTACATAATGTCCCTTTTGAATTACTCATACTGTACATTGTGTGTAACTCGTTATCTAACCGCTCTACCTTGCCCTGTAAGCCTTTGAACCTGTTCAGTCAAATGAATTCCACCTATCCTTAATATGGAGAACTGATCAAGCCCTGTGCCGTTTTAACGCTGCATCCATGCTGTCCTGCTCGACCCCGATATAACGTAAGGTGACCTTCTCAGAAGAGTGGTTGAAATAGTTCATCAGCATTCCGATATCCTTGTCGGTCGTCTCATAATAGAAGATGTATCCGAACGTTTTTCGAAGTGTATGACAACCTATTTCCGAAAGGCCGAATTCATCGCCAATGGTCCGCATGATCTTATAGGCCATGGATCGGCTAATCGGACGGTTCCACCCTTCCCGGCTTTTAATCAGGTATTCGTTCGGAGCCTTCCCGGCAATGTAGTCATTCAAGTCCCGTTTCAAATCCGGCTGAATGAGTGCACGCTTTCCCTTGCCCGTCTTCTTCTCTGTAATGGAGATATGCGAACCCATGACATCCCTTACACGTAATCGCAAGATGTCACTGATCCGAAAGCCTGTGTTTATGCCAATCGAAAACATAATGTAATTCCTCATGTTGGTTGCTCTTAGAAAATCCTTGATGTCCTCTAAGACCTCCTGGTCTCGGACCGGCTGAACAAATTTCATATCACCGCCTCATTTCGATTTCCCAATACCTCGGGAATAATAGTGGAAATAAAAAAAGCCCAGCGCTCAGTAGCCATGGAATTGGCTAACTGAACACTGGGCCTCTTGGGTCTCTGGTTCATCGAACACTTTGCTCACAGTTCTTTTCATTTACATCAAGGATGATAGCATTACCGTACAGCTTACATCGATCATGAGTGCCGTCATTGGATAATGAATTGCATTGTGAGCAGCTATCTGCATCTACCTTTCTCTTTCTGGTTATTGCCCACCGTTCATCATACCACCTAGCCCTTGATTCCTTACATTGTTGAGATGATGTATCGAAAGCATTGAGCACTTTGCATCGTGTGCATACAATCTCCGCTTTGCCCTCTATCTTACCAAGAAGTTTATTACATTTACTACATCGAAAATCCTCAAGCATTATGACTCTTCCATCCCCTTTCAAATGAAATAAAAAAAGCCGCTTATCAGCGACTTAATTTATACAAGCAGTATTGATTGAAGGAAACCCCTTCCGCTGCAGCTTCATCCATCAGCTGCTTGTGTAAAGATTTTGGAGCCCGTTGTAGCCACTTCCCACTATATGCATGTTCTTCAACCGGCTCTGGAATCTTATCACCGAATTCTAGTTTTACTTCCAAATAACCCACCATAGCATCTTTCACCATGGCCAATGCTTCCTCCGGCGTATTTCCATGGCTTTTACATCCATCCAATTCCAGAACAGAAGCCACATAGTAAGATCCACTTTCATCAACTGTGTGTCTAATCTGCATGGTGTAAGGAAGTGCCAAGTAATACGCTAAATCTTTTTTGCTATTGGACTGGTTTGCCATTCAATTTAGGCTAGGATAAAATGAGAATTGGAGAAGCAGGGGAGCTGTCACTCCCCTATTTTCTCCAGTACGTCTATGACGTACACCGCTTTAACGGGACTTTGCCTTGGTATGGGAAACGTGTCGCCACTCTCATTTCGGAAGATGTGATGTGAACCTCTGGTTCGTATCAGTATGTATCCGTAATGGTCGAGTACCTTCACTAATTCCTCAAACCGTATCCCGTTAGGGCGGTTTTTCATTTTTTCGACTAACTTATCAATCCTAGCCATTGCTCACCTCCTATATCTTTATGATATCATATATGATATCACTATGCAAATGTTTTATTCATCATTTGTAAATAAAATTGCTGCCCCCGAAAGGGCAGCTATAGGAGAAGGTTATGAAACCTTTGTTAGTTGGCCTTGATAGGATTCGAACCTACCTAAACCTGAAGGCCATGAAAAAATCCGTATTTCTATCCCGCCCGGATGGAGCGGATTCGGGGCATCAAACCCCACCTCACACCGAACCCTTGACGATGAACGTCTAAGGATGAATCGTTCCATCCCACAGCGCGGCCGAGTTCCTACCGCGATAACGGGCAGTAGGCACACCGGAGAGGTTGAGTTCCTCTCTATGTGCCTACTGTATAACTAATCCACCGCCACTTTGGCGTCAAACCGCCGTCATTCCAGCGTCAGTTTACCGTCACTTTTCCCAATGATTCCACATAACTTCAAATGTTCCGCAATGGTATCTACCCCGACCCCGATTCGGCGGTCAATCGTTTTTTCACTACGGCCACGCTCTGACCAGAATGCGTCTATCGTTCCAGAATATTTAACACCTTTGATGTATCTATGTTCAAAAATTTTCTTTACTTCCTCATCTATAATCAGCCCAACAGCAACATTTATTTCATCTAATATCCGACCGCCCTCATTTAGTACCTTTTGCTGCTGGGGCGTTAGGGTTTCTGGATCTCTCCGCCTCACATCATTAACCTGACGGGAAAGCTTTGGATAATTGGTCAATAGTTTTTTCACCGTTTTTCGCTCGGATTCCGTCACGCTTGGGTATATTTCCATTTGAACCACCGCTGCCCCCATAGTTGGCTCCTTTCATTCATAATTATGCTTTCGCCTCGCCCAACGCTCGATGAGCGAACGTTTCGGCTTTCGACCATCGCAGCTGCCCTTCGTTTCCTTTTCGATCTATCGGTATAAAGCCAGCCGAGAAAGTACCGTCTTTTTCTTCTAGTTTTTCTAACCGGCGCAACAATCCATTACGATACACGTATGTTCGGCCAGTTTTTAATTTTTCGATTCTCATGTCACGCCTCCTTGATTTCTTTCCTCTTTGAAACCCAAGCAAATCCAAATCCTTTCCGGAGTGGATCTTCAATTAAGTAAGCCACCCCTTTTGGAACATACATGCCAGGTTCTACCCGTAATACTCCGAACCTAGTATCTATCGTCTTTTTTTGAGAAATCGGAGCTGATGGGCAAACCACCAGCTTCAAATTCTCAATCCTGCAACCTTTACGAATCAATGGACTTAGTGCGTCATCGACCATTTGAGCTGCTTTTGGGATAAGGGTACTCATTTCGCTTTATCTGACATTCGTCCAAGCAGGCCAGTGACTGCATTCAGATATTTAGTGTGTTCATCAGGAGCTGTCGTTTTGATCTCATATAGTGCACCAAGTAGATTATCAAAGTCCTTGACTACCGTTTCGAAAATCACAGCGAATTTGGCCATGGCTTTGTTTTCGTTTCGCTTCACTTGCTCTCGCAGCTGGGCCAACTCTTTCTCCACATCTTCAGGAACCTTTTCGATAACTTCAGCTGTCGGGATGTCAATCGGCTTGGCCTTGAGCTGTTTTTCAAGTTCCTTTATTTTCTTCTTGGTGTCCACAAGCTCAGATTCTTTTTCGTTCAGTTTGGCTTGAATCTCATTAACCTGCTCGACATCTCCACTTTTTTGAGCTGCTTCCAGATCGGCCTTGTAACGTTCAGCAAGCTCATAGTTCATGCCGTTCTGCTGTTGCATTTCGGTCAGGCTGCTTTCCAGCTTTTCGCGTTCCAGTCGTTCATATTCAGTCTGCTCATTTGCCTTCTTTAATTGTTTTTCCAGTGCCTTTTTTTCTTTTATGAGGGTTTGCAATTCTCTCGTTGACAAATCTTCTACCTTGTTCTTTTCCGCAAAGGTTTCCCGTTCTTCGGCAGGAATGGAGAGTAACGCGACAGCTTGCGTATAACTTAAATTCGCAAGCGTTTGGGAATTCTCGTACTCTTCCGACACCCGCATGAAATTATTGGCCGTTGACTGGCTGTAATTTACATTGTCTTGGAGCCAGCCGCCCCATTCTCCGTGGGTAACAAGTTCTTTTGCTTCCTTTAACTTTTTGCCAATATCAATAGCAGATTGAAGTACATACTGCCTTGCTTGTTGGTCGATGGATCTTATTTCAGCGGCGATAACCTCGGGTGAACGTAATATGATTTGTGTTGTCATACGGCAACCTCCATTTTTTTCTTGTTTGACATAAGCTTTTCTTGTTTGAATAGATTCACAAAGTTCTCAACCTCTGGTGTCATTGCAACACGTTTATATCCTTGGCACTGTACAATTTGATTTCCCCGCAATTCCAATGTGTAGAATGGTTTGTCCGGTTCTTCACATCTTCGTATAAAAAATATTGCGGTTCTTCCAGAGGCGTGCTGATCCGCGTATTGTCCAACACAATGCTGTAAATACCTACCTTCAATGAATAACTCTGCTGTTGATTCTGCCGGTCTTATCAAAAGACCGTTTTTCTCAAAACAGTACCCTCTTAATGCTTCCGTTCTATCCATGATTTTTTTGTTTATAACCTTGTCTTTTTTCATTTTCATACGAGCAGTTAATTTGGTATGGGCGCTATGGAGATTGTTAGGAAATAGATTTTTCTCTTCTGAAAGATCAATCCTAAACTCTCTGCATTGGGACATATAATCCTTCCAATCCACAACTACGTTATAACCATGCCTATACTGATCGGTCCGAAGCTGCTTTAGAATGTACTTCACAGCTTTCTTTTCTGATGTTAATTTTTGAATATCATCCATGTATTCTTTGAATATTGGTGTCTCTAATTCTGAAAGCATCACAGCCTCTTGAATACTTAATTCAAGATTTTTCTTTTTTGACTTTTGGTAGTATCTAAGCTCTATAGGCTTAAGCTTCATTTTTGACTTTCTAATTTCATTCAGTTCCGACTTATTCAACCGAAGAACTTCAAAGATGTTTTTACCATTCCAGTGAATCGCTCCATAAGTCTGATCTCTCATTAGCTTCGCAAATACCAAGTTCTCAAATCCCGTCTTGGTCAGGTATTCAATACATGGATATCTGGATGCTAGGTCAAAAAATTCTGTCATGTCCGAGATGTATCGATAATTCGGATATCTCGTATATTTTTCCCAAGTACAATACTGAAATGGGGTTCCTTTAACTGCCTGTTTAATGTTGTCCTTCGATACATGCTTGCTCCAGAATCTAGACGAAAACGAAATATCAAATCCTGAATAGACATTCTTACCTTTAAGTTTCGAATAGCCTGAAAACATGATGCTTCTACCTGGTTCAAACAAGTACATGTAACTGATGTTGTACTGGGTTTGAACCTCTCTGTAATCTCCACTGTAATCTCGGACCACTGAAATGATTCTTGCCGTAATAGCTTGTGGGTTGACCTTTGATTTTTCGTACCAAACCAGTACGGCCTCATCGTGCACTTTTTTTCTCCCCATGCCTGATGACCTTACCTTACACTTGGACTTGCAGTGTGGGCAGGTTGCTAATACCAATTGCTTATGCTTCAACTTCGATTCAGACCTATGCCGCTTTTTGCAATGAGTGCAGTAAGCAAATTGAACGCCTACTACTGTTTTGTAAAACAAATACCGACTATCTTTTAAAACGGTGTCTGTCACATATCGAACCAATCGCTTACTGACCTGAGTAGGAAAATGCATTTTGAATTCTTCATAGTTCATCACGCTCACCTCACAAGAACTCATCAAGTTTTACATCGAATCTTGAAACTTCAGGTTCTGGTTGAATGACTTGTACAGTTTTGACAGGCTTTCCCTCGATCCCGAAGTATTTCAAGACAATCGCATATCCTTCCGCATCCGTTAACATGGCCATACCGTTTGATTGCTTTTTCATGGCCTCTTTCTTCATCGCTTCCAGACTCTTGGAAATACTCTTGTCTTTATCTATGACCTTGTGTGCACAGTCTGGATTGGCTTGTACATGCTGTATCAAAAAGTTACCGATAACCTGGATATAGGGGTTGCTTTGGCTGCTCGTGATTTCGTCTTGCAGCTTCTTCACTGCTTGTTCCATCTCACTTCACCCTTTCGATTTATCTCTTACTCCATCGCCTCTCCGGCGGTTCAATACACGTAGTTCCAAATCATTCACTTTACTCACATCGATCTGCTCTATAAACCTCGACCACAGCGGCACATAACGGTAACTGCTCAGTTCACCGGAACAGTATACGTATGCTGAAGGCCTTTCCTTCACGCCTACCGGGCAACCAAGTTGAGAGCAGCGCTTATACGGCAGCAGTATATCAGCGACAGGTTCAGGCGCACCCGCCCATTTGCCTTCCCATTTCCACTCACCGTTAATCTCGATCTGTCGAGGGATCAGACAAGGCATACCGGATTCTTTTGCCTGTATTTTATTAAGCCAATATTTACGCATCTGGTTTATCCGACATCTGGCGTGCAAACTCCATCATCTCAGCCATTTGTTCATCAGTTACTTTCGTGTCGGATGGTGGCTCGTTAGTCGTGATAGGGATTGAGGGTTTCCCTGATCTACTTTGAGAGCCTGTCCGTTTCTTTGGCTGCTCCTTTGTCCAAGGTTCGTCAATGCCTTCGGCTTTCCAGTTTTTCAAAATGCCTTCAACGTAGGATATCTTTCGTTTACCGGCTACTACAGCTCGCTTCATTGCCTCACAAATCCAACGTCCACCGTAGGTTATCAACATGTCATCGATCTGATCTTTGATCACTGGACTAATGGTCCCGAATCCTTCATTTTCAAACATCCTATAAGGATTCGTCTCAAATTCAGGACGACTACTACCGACTGGATTGATCGGGTTTGGTTCTGTTGGTTGTTGTTCTGTATGGTTATGTTGGTTATGTTCTGTATTGTTGTGTATGTTGTGTTTGTCTTGTAGCCCTGTGACACTATCATCAGTCACAGATGTGTCACGCGTGACATTATCGTGACTTTCTTTTAATTGCTTTAATTTTTCGCGTGACTTTTTCTTCCGCTCGTTGTTTTTCTCCCTTTTATCAAAGAGCCGTCCGCCATATTCAAACCAATCATGGATATTCAGCTCATTGCCCACCTGATCAACGAATCTTGCATCAATGAGCATTTGAATCAGCATGTCTGGATCACCGTCCCACTGCATTGCATCAGCAATATCGTCGTGTTCAAACTTTGATAATTCACCATCTGGGGCGTATTCCAACGCCCACCACCAAAGCATGTGAAGGTGCCCAATCATTGTTGGTATAGTGATACCTAATTTACGTGCACACCTTTTAGTTTTGGGATGTTGGGCCAATGCCTGGTGACTTTCAATCCACGCCAAAACGTGACCTCCTCCCGGCTTATGTTGCATGTATCTGTGACATGCTCTTGTTGTCACGGCAACGTCACGCGTGACATAAGCGTGACGTTGATCCAAAAACCCTGAATCCAACTATGATGACTTGTTGAGCCATCTCAAATTTGGTATAATCGAGCAAACAATATTTTTTAATGTTCCGACTTAGATCACGTTTCCCAGACGTGATCTTTGTTCATTTTTAGCCTCTGTATCACACAGCTGAATTTCTTCTCCTGGATCAATCTGTATAAGGTCCTCACCCTCCTTTCTCCGAAGTTCTGCTTCTAGCCGAGCGGCTTCATTACTCATCAAGTTAAAGCCAACATCATCTAAGAAATGCGCTCTACTCAATACCTTGTGGATCTCATTCAAACGGGCATTTACAATACGGCGTTGCTCTAAGCGTTCAGGTGACATACCATGCCTCCTAACTTATTTTAGAATGCATAATAGAATCGATATTTTTATCAAGCTCAATCTGTCTAAAATAAATGTTTCCTCTTTGCCTGAAGTATGGGACTTGTCCCTCCTTCACCATTTTTCGCAAGGTGCTGTCAGATACTTTTAAGTATTGCATCGCTTCTTTGAATTCAAAGATATTTGCATACAACCTACGCTCTATTTCTGGCTGTAACTCGGCCAATATCTCCTGCTTTAGCTCTGCTGCTATATCATTTCTGATAGCCTCAATAAATGCGGTTGTCTCCAATATAAGTCCTCCTAACAAAATCGTATTTAAAATACGGTTTTATCGTAAAAAAATATGGCCCGATTTAATTGACACCCTAATTAAAATACGTTATTATACAATTGTCGTATTGATAATACTATTTATTCAAATCAGGGAACAATTTTTCGGGGGAGTCTTTGTAGAAATTGCATATCTTGAACATTAATTTCAGGCTCGGATTGACCCGGCCATATTCAAGACTACGAATGTGTTCTACGTGAACACCCAAAGACTCAGCGGCTTTGATTTGGGTAAGGCCTAATGATACCCTTGCTTCTTTTAATGCCGCTCGTTTCATAAGCATCACCTCCGATATGACCCTAGTATAAATCGTATTTTAAATACAGTCAACCCGTTTTATTGTATTTACAATACATTTTTTTTAGGAGGATTGTCCCAATGTCTCTTGGACAAAGAATAAGAACCTTACGTAAGAAGGCAAAATTCACTCAGAAACAAGTAGCTGAACAATTGGGCATGGGGAGCTCGAATTTTGGACACATCGAAAATGATAGAGTTACTCCATCAAGTGCAGATCTTCAAATGATAGCCGATATACTTAACACAACTACAGACTATCTATTAGGTAGATCGGAGAATAAAGTTCAAGAAAACTATTTTTCTCTTAACGAAAAAGATAAGCGTGATATTGCTGAAGAATTAAATAGATTAATGTCTGACCTAGAAAGTGAAAGCACACTTGCCTTCATGGGTGAACCAATGGATGAAGAAGATCGGGAGCTGCTTAGAATTTCGCTAGAAAACACCTTGAGAATGTCTAAAGAGATGGCGAAGAAGAAATTCACTCCTAAAAAATTCCGAAACTAACCTTGGAGGATATATCATGGACTTGCCTCGATTGCATGCAAGTAAGCTAATCCAACGTCTAGGGAGCAATGATCCTTTTGAGATATCTAGAGCCAAAAACATCGTTGTCATTCACGAAGACTTGGGTAATATCTATGGCTATTTTTATAAATCAAATAGAATTTCTAGTATCCACATAAACAACAGACTTAACGAGTTTTTAGCCAGGTTCACATGCGGTCATGAATTAGGACATACTGAGCTTCACCCAAAGATAAACATGCCGTTTTTAAGGCGGGGCACTTTATTCTCAATTAACAGGTATGAGCGGGAAGCTAACCGTTTCGCTGTCCATCTGTTAATAGGTGAAAACTGCCCTTTCCCATACGAAACCAAAGAAGAGTTTCTTTTACGTTGCAACATACCTAAAGAATTTCATTGTTTTTACTAGGTAATCTTTGCGCTTTCCAGCTGCAAGGCTGTTCATTATACATAAAAATAGAACATATGTTTGGAGTGATGAAAAAAATGGCTTGGAAGGAACATCTAGGTGGCAATAAGTACAAGCTCGTCGCCCGTGATCCCTCAAAGATCTCAAGACCTAAAAAATCGCATGTAGTCGAGGTGCCTCTCGACATTGCAAAGTCAGTTAGAAAAACGGAGCAATGGCTCACTTTGGAGCTGGCGAAATGGGCAGATCAGGTTGAATCAGGACATGTTATAAAACCGGAAAGAATGAGGTTTATTGATTTCGTGCCTAAATGGAAGCAGGGTTACGCAAATCAGAACATGGGGGGAAATACGATCCGAAATGTAATGGGATATGTTAACTCTTATCTCATACCTGAGTTTGGCCAAAGTCGGCTCGATCAAATCCGCCCTTTACACCTTGTTACTTTCTTTGCAGACTTAGCAAAAAAAGACGGAAGCCCTATGGCGACCAATACAAAACTGAACATTTATAAAGCCGCTAAGTCCATTTTTGATGCTGCCTTTGACTGGAAGCTAATACCCGAGAATCCTATAGAAGGTGTCCAGCGACCTTCTGCAGGAAAAAAAGAGAAGAAGGCAATGCGATCGGTTAAGAAAGTTTACACACGTACAGAGGTTGAGACGCTCCTGACAGCCCTGTACGCCCTTCCTAGCCGGTGGAGGCTCTATTTCACTGGCGTTATGCTTGGAGGCTACAGAAGAGGCGAATTTTTGGCCGTGGAATGGTCTGATGTTGATTATGAGCGTGGAGCTATATGGATTGAAGACCAAATCACTTTTGATGAAGAGGGGAACAAGATCGAAACCGAGGTAAAAACAGAGGAATCAGAAGGATGGGTTTACATGCCTCAGTGGTACATGGAGGACCTGAAGCGCTACGAACGGATATGGAAGAAAGAAAAGCTGTCTTGCAAAAAATGGCTTGGCGAGAATAAACAATATATCTTTCACAGTGGCCAAGGCATTATGTATTACCCGTCTACTCCGACATTGACCTGGAGGCGCTTTTTGGCCAAACATAAGTTGCCACACGTAAAGCTTCATGGTCTACGGCATACTGCAGGGATGCTGCTCCGTGAAAGTGGAGCCGATCTAAAAACGATCCAGGAAAGACTGAGACATACCAAGATCGGAACGACTGCAGATATCTATACCCATGAATCAGAATCGATTAGTAGAGAGGCAGCCGATCGTTTAGAGGGGTTGCGCCCCAAAAGGCAGCAAATTGCCCCATGAGTTGCCCCACGATACCAATGGAGTCAGTCGTTTGTCGAAAAAAGGGTAAAAGAAAAACCCTTGTGGTGCAAGGGTTTCAGGTGTTACAAATGCAAAAGCGGGTGATGGGAATCGAACCCACGCTACCAGCTTGGAAGGCTGGAGTTCTACCATTGAACTACACCCGCATATCCACCTACAAAAGTGACGCTATGCTTTGGAGCATATGCCGATTACTATTTGCGAGGTCCTAAATCATAAGCGAATCGGGACGACACGATTTGAACATGCGACCCCCTGGTCCCAAACCAGGTGCTCTACCAAGCTGAGCTACGTCCCGATAATCAACATATTGTCTTTTGAAGACAAAAATAAATATACCATGCGTGACACGCAATTTCAACATGTATTTTATGGAAAATGTATCATAGGCACTAGAAAGCAAGCAGCACCCTTCCGAATGGGGAAAGATGCTGCTCTTTCATACACTGATATAAGATGCAAGGACGCCCTAGCCATCCTTACTTCTTTTTGTCGAACGTCACTTCCGGCGTCGTCAATTTATCGTAAAAATCCACTATTTTGTCTTTATCGTCCGAAGCGCGAAGTGCCATTGCGGAGCGCGGATGTTCGTCCAGGGTGCCTGTAATCATGTAGGGCATGATGTAACCCCACTCCTCTTTTTCGCGAAGAGGGATCATGAAGCGCTCAATAATGTCCAGTACCGGGCGCAGCTCGTACTTCGTGCCTTTCAAGTGGGTAACCAAAAGCTCGGTCGGACAGTTGCCGGCCGCGCGGCCCATGCCGTACACGGACGCATCCAGAAGCTCAACGCCGAGGTCGGCGGCTACCAGCGTGTTGGAGAACGCCAGCTGCATATTGTTATGGGTATGAACGCCAAGACGTTTGTTCGGCAGATGCGTCTTGAACTTATTTACCAGGTATTCCATGTCTTTATGATCCAGGCTTCCGTAAGAATCGACGATGTACACCACATCCACGACGCTCTCCCTGATCATCTCAAAGGCTTCCAGCAGCTCATTCTCCATCACGTTGGAGAGGGCCATAATGTTCAGCGTCGTCTCGTAACCGCGATCATGGAAGGTCTGAACCAGCGCAAGCGCCTTATCCACGTCTTTGATGTAACATGCAACCCGGATGAGATCCAGCAGGCTCTCCTCGCGCGGCAAAATATCATCCTCATCCACCCGGCCGATATCGACCAGTGCGGACAGTTTGGTTTTACCTTTATGGGGAATAACTTCTCGAAGGAATTCATCATCCAAAAAACGCCAAGGGCCGGCTTGATCAGCGCCTTTTAGCAGCTTAGGCGAATTTTTATAACCGATTTCCATATAGTCCACGCCAGCCTCATTCAGGCCTGCATATAAATTTTGCACGAATTCTACGCTAAAATCCCAGTTGTTCACCAATCCGCCATCGCGAATGGTACAGTCTACAATCTTTGTCTGACTACTCTTAATCATTCTAAGCTAAACTCCTCTCGGCAATTTTCTCTTCATCATACTTGAATGCCGGTTGAAAAGTAAAGCATAACATGTGCATCAATCCTTGACGGCCTCGGCCTCTCGGAGTATCCAGTCGCTGATGGTTCGGACGAGCACGCCGGTTGCCCCTCTGGGATCCACGCCCCGCTCCTTGGACAAGTAAGCCGTACCTGCAATGTCGAAATGAACCCAAGGCAGCCCGTCAGCAAACGTGCCCACAAAAAGACCGCCCGTGATCGTCCCGCCTTCTCGCCCGGTTTGATTTCGCAAATCCGCCACCTCGCTCTTCAATTTATCCCAAAACTCCGGATAGGATGGGAGCGGCCATATTTTTTCGCCGGCCCTACGGGAAGAAGCGATAAGCTCCTGCAAAAAGGTTTCGTCATTGGTTACGGCCCCGGTGGCGATATCCCCAAGCGCCGAAACGACGGCCCCGGTCAACGTGGCCACATCAATCAGGCGCGAAGCGCCGAGCTGTTTGGCATGGGTTAATCCATCCGCGAGCACGATGCGGCCCTCGGCATCCGTGTTCAGCACTTCGACGGTACGGCCGCTCATCGTCGTCACGATATCGCCTGGTTTAAAGGCGCCGCCGCTCATCACGTTCTCCGCAGACGGGATCACCATCACGACATTCGCCTTGGGGCGAATACGCCCGAGAGCCTCCATAACGCCCAGCACTGTAGCCGCCCCGCCCATATCGCTGATCATATCCTCCATCCCGGCTGCCCTCTTCAGCGAAACGCCGCCGGTATCAAACGTGATTCCCTTGCCGACCAGGCCGATCACATCGTCCCATGTCTCCCGTCCCTGATAACGGATCGTAATCATGCGCGGCGGATGTATGCTGCCTTTCCCTACGGCCAAGAGACCGCCCATTCCTTTCTCGACCATGGCTTCCTCATCCAGGACCTGTGCTTCGAAGCCGTACCGCTTCGCCAGCTGAAGCGCCTTCTGGGCCAAGTCTTCCGGTAACAGTTTATTGCCGGGAAGGTTCGTCAAATCTCGTGCCAGGCAGGTTGCTTCTCCAATCGCTTGGCCCAGCGACATGCCTTCCTTCCACGCGGCTTCAAATTCCGCTTCCGCATTTCCTTCTATATAATAGAGGATTTCTTCTAAATCCGTATGTTCGGAAGCATCTCGTTTATAATGCGGTTTCCGGTAGCTTCCCAGGATAAAACCTTCGGTTAAAGCCTGAGCCGCGTCGCGGGGCGTCTGTTCGGCGGTGAAGCTGACCATCGTATGCGGAATTTGAATGGCCGCGCTGCGTATTCCCGATTTTACGGCCGCCTTCGCCGCTTGAGCTGCAACCAAACGCAGCTGCTCGGATGTCAGGATACCTTCGGGACGGCCTACCCACATTAACAGGCGCGATCCGCTCGAAATGCTCTCCGGCCATACGAATGACCGGTTGGCGGTGCCGTCGAACAGCCGGTTCTCCGCTAACTGCTTTAATAACGGGTCCCAGGCCGCGGAAATGCCGCCCTCCTTCGCTTGTTTTTTAGTAACGGGAACGATGATGGCATCCGCTTGTACTTGCCCGGCTGTTAAATTGCTTTCAAATGTCCATTTCATGTCTCTTCTCCTCCTAAAAAAGAAAAAGCCATTCCATTGGAACAGCTGCTCTTGTATTCAAATCGGTTGCATATCCTCTTAGACTTCCGACACGTCCAGCTTGGGAAACGTGATCACAAACTCGGTCCCGGCCCCAATCTGGCTATCCACGGCAATGGTGCCGCCATGGTTTCGGATGATGCTGTAGCTCACGGACAAACCAAGTCCCGTCCCGCTCTCTTTCGTTGTAAAAAAGGGATTAAATAGGTGGTTCAGCGTATTCTGATCCATGCCGCCCCCGTTATCCGAAATGCAAATGTTAATATGTTTCCCCGTGTCACGGGCTGAAATATCAATCATCCCGGTAATGTTCTCGTCATGATGCTCATTTATGGCGTCGAGGGCATTTTTAATAATATTCAGAATCACCTGTTTGATCTGCTTGACATCAACGGAAATAAACGCAGGTGGGGTCTTATCGGTATGCAGATTGATCTGGCATCCCTTCATCAAGGCTTCGCTCTCTGTTAATAGAACAACTTCCTTCAATAATGAGGATACGGATACAATCTTGGTCTCTGGAGCCGAGGGTTTGGAGGAATTGAGAAATTCGTATATAATATCGTTTGCGCGATCGATCTCCGTTAGTATGATTCTGGCATACTCGTCCTTTCCCAAACTTACGAGATGCGGACGCAGCAGCTGGATAAAGCCTCGAATGGATGTCAGCGGGTTTCGGATTTCATGGGCAATGGAAGCCGAGATTTTTCCCAGCATGGCCAGTTTATCGTTCTGATAAGCGGTTTGCTCAATTCGTTTGAAATCCGATACATCCTTCACGCTGATCAGGAAGTCGCCTTCCATTTGGTCCCCATACGTCATCGTGATCAGCCACGATCTGCCGAATTCATCAACCAATTCATGGAATCTTCGGCGATGGAATACCGTTTCCCGAAAAATGCGAAGTATTTTTTTCTTCTTGAATCTGGAGAGCTGGGGATGACGCAATAGCTGGGTCAGCGTACAGCCTGTCAGCGATTTACGGGATACGCCTAACAGTTTTGCCATCTGCACGTTAACAAATGCCAACACTCCATCACTATCAAAGAGGATAATCCCGCTGTCGAGATTCTCCAGTATGTTCTCATACTTGTTTCTAATAAGCTGACTGGAATGAAATGAACGAATTGCCTGCAGCTCAGATTCACGGATTTGACTCAACAAGATGGCTCCCCCTTTTCTTGAAAAGTTGAACTCACCAAACCGACAAAAAACATGCGAAAAAAATGAGCTTGTCCGCCTCTGAATCAGAAGCAGCCCGAATCTGCTTCCTTCCATGATAGTCATCGAAACAAAGAAACGTCAATCAGAAATCCTGTCGAAAAATGGATAATTGCATAAAAATACCATTGTCATTACTTATGTATTGGGGTTTATGTAATTGATATGACACCCGTCATTGCACAGCTAATGCAAATGATTACCCAAACCCGCTTGATTTGAAACATTAAAAAAGCCCCGGGCATTCACGAGGCTTTATTAATCCCTAATTAAGGCTGCTTCTGGAGTCGGAGCCTGCGCTGGCTCATCACGGCAAGCCGTCTTTTCAGTTCGCCCTGCCACTTCTCGTCCTCCATCCATTTGGCAACCACCAGGAGATCCAGCGACATATCAATCTGACTCTGAACAACCGTGAGCGGATCCTCCGACTCCCGATTGACCACATTCTCAAAAATGGCATCCTCATCTTCCATCACGTAATCCTGAAAATCCACTTGGGATGCACCGTCACCATGGGCATATTCAGCCAATATCTCATACTCATTCTCAACCCGATGATGAACCTCGACGCGATGGCAGACCGGACAAGACAGTAGGGGAACATTATGTACTTGAGTGCGATAATGCTTCAGTGTACCCTTTGTACCCATCATACTAGCCCCACAGCAAAAACTCATATCGTTCACCCTCCTTGTGTGGATTCTCAATCGTTTCAATATTGTATTCGCTTTCAGGCAGGCTAATTCCTTCATGAAAAAAACCTTGATTTAAAATTTTGGCATGATTTCCTAATCATAAGCCGGCCAACCTATTTATTTAATTATATATTAACGCAAGCGCGGTTTCCTAAACAAAAGTCTTCCCCTATTTCATCCAATAAAACCAAGAGTGAAAAAACCCCCATTACCTGGACGTAACGTCAGGTAATGAGGGTTGCTATTCATGAAATGGAATTACAGGTTGCTATCGCCTGGCTTCCAGTTCATTGCGCACAATCCGCCGGATTGCAGTGCTTGAAGAACGCGAAGCGTTTCTTCTACGCTGCGGCCAACGTCGTTATGGTTAACAACTTGATATTTCAATTCGCCTTCTGGATCGATGATGTACAGGCCGCGCAGAGCAACGCCTTCTTCTTCGATCAGAACGCCGTAGTCTCTAGCTACGTTCTTGGTGATGTCGGAAGCCAGCGGGAAGTTCAATGCTCCCAGACCGTTAGCTTCTTTAGCTGTGTTGATCCAAGCTTTGTGGCTGTGAATCGAGTCAACGCTCACACCCAGGATTTCCGTATCCAATGCTTTGAATTGATCGTAAGCATCGCTGAGAGCCGTGATTTCAGTTGGGCATACAAAAGTGAAATCCAGCGGATAGAAGAAGAATACGAGCCATTTGCCGCGGTAGTCGGACAGGCTGACTTTGCCAAAATCTTTACCGTCACCTGATACAGTTTCCATCGTGAAATCAGGAGCCGCTTTACCAACCAAACGTTCTGCCATGATTGAATTCCTCCTTAACATATGTAAGAAAATACGTGTATTTTCTACATGGTATGTTCTATGAACATTTAATAGAAATGTTATCATCGAGGCTAATCAAAGTCAAGATTGTAGACGTTACTTTATTATAATTATTATAAATAAGAAGTTTTCTTGAACGTACGCTTCTTCTATTAACGGATAGCCGCGGCAATCAAATCGCCCATCTCCGTGGTGCTGAGCGCCTTGCTCTTATCAACGGCAATGTCTGCCGTCCGGTGTCCGGCATCAAGCACCTCGGCAACTGCGCGTTCTATGGCGTCAGCCGCATCCTCGTATCCGAACGTGAGGCGATACATAAGCGCTACGGAAAGAATCGTTGCGATCGGGTTCGCCAAGCCTTGGCCGGCAATGTCCGGAGCCGAACCGTGTACCGGCTCGTACAGACCGAAAGCTCCTTCGCCCATGGATGCGGATGCCAGCATGCCGATGGATCCTGTCAGCATGGCTGCTTCGTCGCTCAGAATGTCACCGAACATATTCTCGGTTACGATGACATCAAAGCTGGACGGGCGGCGCAGAAGCTGCATCGCGCAGTTGTCTACCAGCACGTGCTCCAGCTCGACGTCCGGGTATTCAGGGGCGATGCGGTTTACGGTTTCGCGCCACAAGCGGGACGTTTCCAGCACGTTCGCTTTATCGACGGAAGCCAGCTTCTTCCGGCGCTTCTGTGCAATCTCGAAGGCTTGATGCACGATGCGCTCTACCTCGGCGGTATTGTATACGCAGGTATCTACCGCTTCTTCTCCGCCTGCACCTTCGCGTCTGAACTTCTCGCCAAAGTATATGCCTCCCGTCAGTTCACGAACAACCATCAAGTCAGTTCCTTCCAGAACCTCGGGCTTCAGTGTGGATGCATCCTTTAAGCAGTCAAAAATGACGGCCGGACGCAGGTTCGAGAACAGGCCAAGCTCTTTGCGGATGCCGAGTAATCCGGTTTCCGGGCGAAGCTCCTTCGCGTTGTTGTCCCATTTCGGTCCGCCTACCGCACCAAGCAATACCGCATCGGCGCTTTTGCATACGTTCAGCGTTTCTTCCGGGAGCGGCGTTCCTTTCTCGTCGATCGCAATGCCGCCAAACAACGCATGTTCCGTCGTGAATGAAAGTCCGAATACCTCTTCGGTACGTTTAATGATTTTCTCCGCTTCCGCCACTACCTCAGGACCGATGCCGTCTCCCGCGATTACCGCGATTTTTTTCGTTTCTGCCATCCTTCGTCACTCCTTATTTATATATACACTGGTCGTATTTAATCATCTAGTTACTGTTGTAACATACTTCCCCCTCGATTGACCAAGATATAGAAACTATGAACTTAATTCGTTTTGCCTATAAGTAGGGGGAATGTGATCAGGGAGACGGCGTCAAAGAAGTTGTGCAGAAGCTCGAAGAGCTAATTTCGCGAGAGCAGTTTATGCGAGAGCAGTTTATGCGAGGGCTTCGAAGAGTTAATGTGGGAAGCTCCAAGTACGTATCGTTCCTCCAATCGCTGTTGTCGCCGAATTTCTGGATTGTATGTCAGGGGATGAAATTCGGCTCCAAAGGCGACCGCTCCGCTTTTCCGGAATCGATTCGTCCTCTCCACTGCTTCGATGCTAATGAATTGCCATGTCACCGGAGGAGAGCACATCTCCCTGACCACAAGGGTGATGGGAGATGAAGAGCCACCCTATGCATAAAAATAGGGCGGCTCTTGCTTTTGTAGGTAACACTTGAATGTAACGACTTCAAGAGATTCTTGGTTGTTCCTGGTCTTGCGCTTCCTGCTTCTTGCTTCGGCTTCCTGCTTCGGCTTCTTGCTTCTTGCTTCGGCTTCTTACTTCTGCTTCTTGCTTCCGCTTCTTGTCTTGTTTCGGCTTCTTGCTTCTGCTTCTTGCTTCTGCTTCTTGCTTCTGCTCTTGCTTCTTGCTTCGGCTTCTTAGCTTCTTGCTTCAACTTCATACTTCAGTTACTTACGCCGTTATCCCTATTACTTGCTTCTGCTACTTGGTACTACTCCCTACTCTCTGCTCCCTGCTCTTGCTCTTTAAATTTGGCGAATGACGTGAACAGCTGAGCCGCAAGTCGGATTTCAGTGCAACGTTTCCGAACGCCGTTAGTTACATTTTTCTGCCAATACGCTACAATAGGGGTGAATTTGCCTTATACCCTAAACGACCAAGGAGTGATCATCGATTATGAAGTACGCAGCTCTAGGTAAATCCGGCATGAAAGTAAGTCGTCTGTGTTTGGGGACGATGAATTTCGGTCCTGCCACGGATGAAAAGGAAGCCTTCCGCATCATGGATGCAGCGCTTGATGCCGGCGTCAATTTCTTTGATACGGCGAACATCTACGGCTGGGGCGAGAATTCGGGCCTGACCGAAACCATCATCGGACGCTGGTTTAACCAAGGCGGGGGCCGCCGCGAAAAAGTCGTTTTGGCTACTAAATTCTACGGTTCCATGAGTGATCCTCTGGATGGCCCCAACAATGAAGCCGGGCTGTCGAGCTATAAACTTCGCCGTCATCTCGAAGGGTCGCAGAAACGTCTGCAGACCGACCATATCGAGCTGTACCAAATGCATCACGTCGATCCTTCCGTCACTTGGGACGAGCTGTGGGGCGCTTTTGAGGTTGCGGTCAATCAAGGAAAAATCGGATATGTCGGATCCAGCAACTTTGCCGGCTGGCAGATTGCGGTTGCGCAGGCCGCGGCCCAGAGCCGTCACTTCCTCGGTCTCGTTTCCGAGCAGCACAAATACAGCCTGACCTGCCGATTGCCGGAACTCGAAGTGCTCCCCGCTTCGCAGCAGCTGGGTCTCGGCGTGATTCCATGGAGTCCGCTGGACGGGGGACTGCTGGGACGCAATGCCCTTAAAAAAATCGAAGGCTCGCGCAGCGGAGGCAATGCGGAGCGCGTAGAGAAGCACCGCGCGCAGCTGGAACAGTTTGCCGCTCTCTGCCAAGAGCTGGGCGAACCGCAGGATAACGTCGCTCTTGCCTGGGTGCTGAAGAACCCGGCCGTTACCGGACCGATTATTGGGCCGCGCACGCTGGAGCAATTCGAAAGCTCCCTGCGCTCGCTTGAGATCGAACTCGATGATTCCGTGATGAAGCGCTTGGATGAAATATTCCCGGGTCCGGGCGGCGCCGCCCCGCAGGCCTACGCCTGGTAAGATCCGGGCTCCGCATCGACGCCTTAACGAAACCCTGTCTTATCTCGTTGATCAGCTGCATCAATCCGGTATCGGCCCTCTGCTATGAGGCCGTTTAAGGCTCGATGCTAGTGTCTTGATATCTGCATTCCACGTCTGGCCAACTGTTTAATAAAGCAAATAAAAGAGGAGCCGCTTCAATGGCGGCCCCTCTTTTTTTATGGCATTCACCTTCAGCGCTCATGCGGAGAGCAGATCTCCCGCCACGCCAAGTATGGATTACAGCGTAGCGCGCTCGCGCCGGCTAAACGTTTTGCGTTTCTCGATCAGGACGTTCACCGCATCGACGTAGGCACGTGCGCTCGCTTCCAGAATGTCGGTGCTCAAGCCGCGGCCTTGCGCGGCCACGTCGTTTTGGGACAGCACGACATGCACTTCACCTTGGGCATCCTTGCCGTGCGTTACCGACTTGATGGAATAGTCCGCAAGCGTAACCTCTTCTCCGGTCACCTTGTCGATCGCGTTATAGATCGCGTCCACGGAACCGTTGCCCTCGGCCTCTTCTTCAATCGTCTGATCTTCTGTTGCAATGCGCACCCGCGCCGTCGGCGTTGATTCATTGCCGTAAGCAACAAAGATCGTTTCCAGCTTGAAGACCTCCGGCGTATCGATCAGTTTCTCCTCCAGCAGAGCCAGCAGATCCTCATCGGATACTTCCTTCTTCTTGTCGGCCAGCACTTTGAATTTGGCGAATGCGTCATTCACCTGTTCTTCGGTCAGCTCATAACCCAGATCCAGCAGCTTCTCCCGGAAAGCATGGCGGCCGGAATGTTTGCCTAATACCAGCTTACTTTCTTTGAGTCCGATGGACTCGGGGGTCATAATTTCGTAGGTTGTCTTCTCCTTCAGCATACCGTCCTGGTGAATGCCGGATTCATGGGCGAACGCGTTCGCGCCGACAATCGCTTTGTTGCCTGGCACGACCATGCCGGTCAGCTTGCTCACAAGGCGGCTCGTGCGGGCGATTTCGGTTAAGGCCAGCCCCGTCTTCGCTCCAAAGAATTCGGAACGCGTCTCGAGCGCCATCGCAATTTCCTCGATCGCGGTATTGCCTGCACGTTCACCGATTCCGTTGATCGTACCTTCGATCTGATCGGCCCCGTTCAGAATGGCGGCAAGGGTGTTCGCCGTGGCCATGCCCAGATCGTTATGGCAGTGCGCACTCAGCTGAACCTTCTCGATATCCGGAACATTTTCCTTCAAGTATTTGAAGATGGCCCCGTATTCCGAAGGGTTCAAATATCCCACGGTATCCGGAATGTTCACGACATTGGCGCCTTCGCGCACTGCCATGGCGACGACCTCGGCCATGAAATCAAGCTCGGTCCGGCCCGCATCCTCCAGGGAAAATTCCACTTTGGAAAAGTACTTCTTGGCGTAACGGATCGAAGCCTGCGCCGTTTCCAGCACCTGCTGCTTCTCCATCCGCAGCTTGAACTTGCGGTGAATCGGCGAAGTGGCCAGGAACACGTGAATGCACGGGTCCTGGGCGCCTTGAAGCGCTTCGCGAACCGCATCGATGTCATTTTCTCTGGAGCGTGACAATCCAATGACCGTAACGTCCTTAACCGCGCGTGCCACTGCATTCACAGCTGCAAGGTCACCGGGTGACGCCGCTGGAAACCCTGCTTCCATGCGGTCGATTTTCAACTTTTCGAGCTGAAGGGCGATTTCCACCTTTTCCCGAGTGTTCAAATTCACGCCAGGAGACTGCTCACCATCTCTCAGCGTTGTATCAAAGACATAAATCTTTCGCATGTCGGCACCTCCTTGAAGTTTATCTCATGACGTAAACATCCGGCGGCAGTTGATAGAATCCCCTGCCGCCGGCTGCTTAATCTGACGGGTCCGGGCAGCAGCATCATCATCTCATGCCGGACTGCCCCAAACCCCGAAGAATTCCTTATGAATTCTATATATTCTTATTTTTTGATCCAATGCATCATTTCGCGAAGCTCTGCACCCACCACTTCGATCGGATGCTCGGACTCGTTGCGGCGAGTAGCTGTCAGGAAAGCGCGTCCCGATTGGTTCTCAAGGATAAAGTCGCGGGCGAATTTACCTTGTTGAATATCAGACAGGACTTCTTTCATTGCCTTCTTGGTATCTTCGGTTACCACGCGAGGGCCTGTTACATAGTCGCCATACTCCGCCGTGTTGCTGATGGAGTCGCGCATGCTTGCAAGACCGCCTTCATAGATCATGTCCACGATCAGCTTCAGTTCATGCAGGCACTCGAAGTATGCCATTTCCGGCGCATATCCAGCCTCGGTCAACGTTTCGAAACCTGCTTTGACCAATGCGGATACACCGCCGCACAATACCGCTTGCTCACCGAACAAGTCTGTTTCGGTTTCTTCGCGGAAGGAAGTCTCGATAACGCCTGCGCGAGTACAGCCGATGCCTTTTGCATAAGCAAGACCGATCGCCTTAGCTTGTCCAGTCGCGTCTTTCTCGATTGCGATCAATCCAGGTACGCCAAAGCCTTCAACGTACGTACGGCGAACCATGTGACCCGGGGATTTAGGAGCAACCAGAAGAACGTCGTTGTCCTTAGGAGCTACGATTTGACCGAAATGAACGTTGAAACCGTGGGAGAACATCAGTGCCGCGCCTTTTTTCAGGTTTGGCTCGATATCGTTTTTGTACACCGCTGCTTGCGTTTCGTCCGGCATCAGGATTTGTACTACATCCGCACGGCTAACGGCTTCCGCTACAGGGAGTACTTCGAAACCGTCGTTTTTCGCTTTGTCGAACGATTTGCCTTCACGAAGACCAATGACAACCTGAAGTCCGCTGTCGCGCAGGTTTTGCGCTTGGGCATGACCTTGGCTTCCGTAGCCGATAACCGCGATTGTTTTGTCTTTCAGCACGCTGAGTTCTGCATCTTGTTCATAATAAGTAGTAATTGCCATTTGTATAAGTCCTCCTTTGATTTTAAAGACCCTTCATGATGAGCGGGTATCTCAATAGACCGCTGCTTACCCGATCTGCTGAGACACCCGCTCATGCCATGCAGGTGTCTAACGCTTATATTGCAATAACTTTGTCATCCGGATAAAAAGAATAATGTTACATCATTACGCGTTACCGCGAATCATCGCGGTAACCCCGGTACGGGAAAGCTCCTGGATGCCATAAGGCTTAAGCAGCTCGATCATCGCATCGATTTTGACGGTATCGCCGACAACCTGAACCATCAGGTTGGTCGTGCCGATATCCACGACGGATGCGCGGAAGGTCTCGACAACGCCCATAATTTCCGGTCTTGCCGACGGCTCGGCTTTTACTTTGATCAGGGCGAGCTCCCGGGCAACCATCGGCTTCGAGCTCAGATTGATGACTTTAATGACATCGATCAGCTTGTAAAGCTGCTTCTCTACCTGCTCCAGCGTCGTTTCGTCTCCAGTGGTTACGATAACCATCCGGGACAAGCCGATTTCCTCCGACTGCCCCACGGTAATGCTCTCGATGTTAAAGCCCCGGCGTCCGAATAATCCGGATACGCGCTGCAGGACACCCGGCTGGTCGTTCACTAGTACGGCAATGGTATGTTTTGTACTCATCTTACGCATCCCCCATCAGCATTTGATCGATTGTCGACCCTTGCGTCACCATCGGATACACGTTCTCGCCCTTCTCAACAACGAATTCAACGAGGACGGGTCCCGGCGTTTCCATCGCTTCGGCCCAAGCACGCTGAGCTTCTTCTTTCGTCGTGGCGCGAAGTCCTTTGACACCGTAAGCTTCGGCCAGCTTGACGAAATCAGGGCTGCCTGCCAGATCGATGTGGCTGTAACGGTTATCGTAAATCAGCTCCTGCCATTGACGAACCATGCCGAGCACTTGGTTGTTGATGACAACGATCTTCACCGGAATGTTGTTGATGGCGCAGATGGCCAGTTCTTGCGAACACATCTGCATGCCGCCGTCTCCGTTGATCGAAATGACCAGGCGATCCGGATGCGCCATCTGTGCCCCGATCGCGGACGGGAATCCGAAGCCCATCGTTCCGAGTCCGCCGGAGGTGATCCAGGAACGCGGCTGGTTGAACTTGTAATACTGCGCGGCCCACATTTGGTGCTGACCAACGTCAGTCGTTACAATGGCTTCGCCCTTCGTGGTATCGTTCAGCATTTCGATAACCCATTGCGGCTTCAGCACCGTATCCGAATCGACGTAACGGAACGGATACTCGGCTTTCCATTTGCGGATCTGGTCTCTCCACGCATCGGCTTTCGCAGCGTACGAAACGATCGGGTTCAGCATCTCAAGCACCGTCTTCACGTCACCGACAATCGGAATATCGGTCGGCACGTTCTTGCCGATCTCGGCCGGGTCAATGTCGATATGAACGATCTTCGCGTGAGGCGCGAATCCGTCAAGCTTGCCGGTAACCCTGTCATCAAATCTTGCCCCGATGTTGATCAGCAGATCCGACTGCTGAATACCATGGTTCGATGTGTAGGTTCCGTGCATGCCCGGCATTCCTGTCCACAGATCGTTGCCTGTGGGGAAGGCGCCAAGGCCGAGAAGCGTTGTCGTGATCGGAATCCCGGTTTTGTTCACGAATTCGTGCAGTCCTTCGTGAGCACCGGAGTAAATCACGCCGCCGCCGGCAAGAATCATCGGACGCTCGGCCTCCTCGATCGCGCGGGCCAGTTTATCCAACTGAAGTTTGTTCGGCACCGTCCGAGGATTATATCCTCTCAGCTGGATTCGCTCTTCCGGCTGGAACAGCGTGGTTGCCGCGGATACATCCTTCGGAATGTCGATCAGCACCGGTCCTTTGCGACCGGTTGAGGCGATATGGAAGGCCTCATGAATCACCCTTGGCAGATCCTTAACGTCCCTTACCAGATAGCTGTGTTTCGTAATCGGCATCGTGATGCCTGTAATATCCGCTTCCTGGAAAGCATCCGTACCGATCAGGGTTGTTGCAACGTTACCGGTAATAACAACGAGCGGAACGGAATCCATGTAAGCTGTTGCGATACCGGTCACAAGGTTCGTTGCCCCCGGTCCTGAAGTTGCTATGCATACGCCGACTTTGCCGCTTGCGCGGGCGTAACCGTCAGCGGCATGAATGGCACCTTGCTCGTGTCGGGTCAAGACATGGTTGAAATCCTTAAAACCATACATCGCATCGTAGATATACAGGACGGCTCCGCCCGGATATCCGAAGACGCACTCGACACCTTCGAGCAGAAGACTCCGAAGCAAGATTTCCGAACCGGTAATCACTTCAGGCTTCAACCATTTCTCTCGTAATTGTTCTGTAGACCGCACTTCTGGAGTTTGCGCGCTCATCAGTCATCCTCCTCTCAAATATTGGCACTCTTCTCTTTCATCCATGATTCAAGCAACAAAAAAACCTTCCGTCGCCACACCCGGAGTATCTCCGTGTGAGGGACGAAAGGTTTAGCTTCCGTGGTACCACCCATATTTGCCCTACACCTCGCAGTGCAGAGCCTCAGCAGGTATGAAGAACGCATGAACACAGCTCTTCAATATCTGCAGTCCGTAACGCGGACTAAGACGATTCCCCCTAATAAACGCTGTTACGACTTAATGCGATAAAGTCATAGCGTAGCATCTTTCAGGGAAACAGCTCCGAGGTGAGCTCGTATAAAAGGGGTTTTGGTGGTGGTTTCAGCTGATCCATCCACTCTCTGAGCAAAAGAGCCCTTTAAACTTCGTCCTCATCATTGCCGATTGGATATATTCGTTAAAATGTTTAGAAACATTATATGATTCATTCAATCCAGAAGTCAACACATTTATTTTACTTCCGATGAAAGGTTTTCATTCACAATGGGCGCAATTCCTCCGCCGCCTTGAAGCAAAACACCCTATGAAACCCTGCTACATATGATAAATGGAGCAGACTTAACCGCGGTGAAGGGAGGAAACAACACGATGATCCGTTACCGAAAACCGGACCAGGATGATCCGATGATTCTGCAGCTCATCGAGTCCCAACTCGTCCCGCTTTCCCATATGACCAAAAAAGAGCTGGACCTCATCCGCAAGGATATTCCCTCTCGTTTACGGCGCGGCGTGACCCTTGTCGCTTCGCCTCAGGATAACGAAAAAATCGTTGCTTTTATCCATTTCATGATGCACGGCGAGCTGCTGTATATCGATATGCTGGCCGTCGCATCCACCGCACAGCGAAAACGGTGGGGTGTCCGTTTGATGGAACATGCCGAACGTTTCGCTGTATCCCGCGGATGCAAACGTGCCAAAGTCATGGTGGACATCGGCAACCACACCGGTCTTCATTTTTACCGAAATCTTGGCTATACGGTGACCAGAATGATCGAACCCAGCCGATGTTATGAGTTGGAAAAGATTTGGTTCCTCTAATTACCAGAAGAAGCCTGGCCCGAATCCTGGTCCAAAGCCTGGTCCAAAGCCCGGCCCGAAACCGCCGTAACCCGGTCCAAAGCCGCCAGGGTAGCCTCCAAACCCGCCGCCATATGCATAAGGTGCCGTACCAATGGCAAGAAGATCAAACAATGCGAGCGGAATAATCGCCTTGGTTTTCACCTTTTTCCCCTTGGTTGCCGGTTCCACATAAAGGCGGTTGCCGGAGACGCGTACCAGCTTGCCCGTCACCATAGTTCCGTTTTTCTTATACGCCACGATCTCTTTGCCCACGTATGATTTCACCTTCGCCTTGCTGACAGGCTTGTGCATAAGATCCCTCCTCAGGTAATATACATTTCAATTTATTCCGGAAGGAGTTCCCTTGCTTGTTTCATGGCCCTTACGACAGCAAAAGATAGGCGACTCTCTCCATGAGCCGAGCACCCGTGCCGCCGAAATGATGCATGATAGCGCGGGGACGCAAAATAAAAAAAACCGCCGTAATATTACGGCGGTTTTTTCATACACGTATAATTAAGCGTTCACTTTTTCTTTAGCTACAGTAGCCAAGGAATTGAACGCGTTCAGGTCGTTCACAGCCAGATCAGCCAGCATTTTGCGGTTGATGTCCACGCCAGCAAGCTTCAGTCCATGCATCAATTTGCTGTAGGACAGACCGTTTTGACGAGCAGCCGCGTTGATACGAACGATCCACAATTTGCGGAAGTTACGCTTCGTATTGCGACGATCGCGGTATGCATAAACGAGGGATTTCATAACCTGCTCGTTCGCTGTTTTAAAAATGCGGTGTTTGGAACCGAAATAACCTTTCGCAAGCTTCAATACTTTTTTATGTCGACGACGAACGACAAATCCGCCTTTAACTCGTGCCATATCAAAAGACCTCCCAATAATTGTTGTTTACTATTTCAAGTTAGCCAGACCTTGCTTCAAACGTTTAACATCTCCAGGCGCCATGACAGGGCTATTGGACAATACGCGCTTCGCACGCTTGGATTTGTGGGAAAGCAAGTGGTTTTTGTAAGCTTTATAACGTTTAACTTTACCAGTACCAGTAATTTTGAAGCGGCCTTTCAGGCTGCTATGTGTTTTCATTTTAGGCATTGTAGTACTTCCTCCTCTAATTTCTCTTAGGCTTTTGGAGCCAAAATCATAATCATGCTGCGGCCTTCCAATTTCGGCTGACGCTCAATGACGCAGAGATCCGCCACTTCCGTTTTCACGCGCTCCAAAATCTTCTGACCGATGTTAGCATGGGTGATTTCACGGCCGCGGAAACGCACGGAGCATTTCACTTTATCGCCGTCTTTCAAAAACTTAACGACATTGCGAAGCTTGGTTTGATAATCATGCTCCTCAATGTTGGCTCGGAACCATACTTCTTTGATGTCCACAATTTTCTGGTTCTTCCGTGCTTCCTTCTCTTTCTTCTGCTGCTCATAGCGGAATTTACCGTAGTCCATGATGCGGCATACCGGCGGTTTCGCCTGAGGGGCCACGTTCACCAGATCCAGATTGAGATCAATTGCCATTTGCAGTGCTTCACGAATCGGCTTGATCCCGATTTGCTCACCTTCGGCACCAACCAAACGTACTTCCTTGGCCCGAATCTCGTCATTGATCATATGTTCCTTACTGATAGTCCTCCACCTCCAAATTACTTGTTGTTCCTGTTTGCAAAAAATAAAGGGATGACGGGTTAACCACCGACATCCCTATTTGATACTCATCTCACAAATGAAGTTGAATCCATTCATTGATTTCGTGATCAAACCAGCCAACGCATGTCGGTCAGGTGAGAAGCGGCGCTTCTGCTTGCAATCAGATATTCTGTTTAACAGACTAGAATAGTATAACAGGCCATCCTAACATCTGTCAACACAAATGGCATAAAAACTTTGGATTAGCCTTGTTTGCTCTGAACTTCTTCAAGGCGCACAACCCGGGTATGCTCCGTATGGCTCCACTGCTTGTTGTTCTGCGTGAAGAACGCGTATACCGTGATGGGATACCACGACAGCAGATAAATCGGAAACAGCACCAGATACATATATACCTTCTTGTACTTCACCTTCTCCAGAATCATCGCAATCATGAACGTGAACACATTCGCCGCAATCGCCGTAAAGCTCAGCCACAGCGGTAAATAACCGTACAGGTTCGCGATGTTCGGACCATTGAAGAACGAGCTGTCAACCCAGATGATGGCCGTCAACAAGAAAGTCAGCAGCACGATGTAGACGTTGACTCCGTAAAGGGCCAAGTCCAGCTTCACAAGGCTGCGCTCCTTAATGGCACGCCACAACAGCGGGAAGAAATAACGGCGGGCAACCGTAAAGTGACCCTGCATCCAGCGCAGACGTTGTCTGGCGGAAGCCTTAAACGTAAGCGGCTTTTCGTCGAATACCTTCGCGTCGTAATTGAACTTCGGATACACGCCGCGCATGACGCTGCGCATGGTGAACTCCAAGTCCTCCACCAGACTGGTAGCGCCCCAGCCGATCTCCTTCAAGAGATTGGTCTCGAAGCACATTCCCGTTCCGCCGAGGAAGTTGGCCATGTTCAGATTGCTGCGGGACAGCTGCCACAAGCGGTTGATATACCAGTAGGAAACCCCGTAAGAGGCGGTGATCCAAGAATCCTCTGGGTTCTTGGTATCGATATATCCCTGGATAACTCTTGCTCCAGAGCAAAGATCGTTGTTCATTTCATTCAAGAAATTCGGATCCGCCAGATTATCCGCATCAAACATAACGACCGCGTCATACTGGCGCGGCATCGCCCAGAGCTCTTTCAGCATCCATTCGATGGCATAGCCTTTGCCTCGAAGATTCTGATTCGTGCGCACGCAGGCGTTCATCCCGTGGGCACGGACGATTTCTGCTGTACGGTCTGTACAGTTGTCGCAAATGACAAATACGTCGTACAGATGTTTCGGATAATTTAGCTGTTTCAGGTTCTCCATTAATGCCCCGACAACCTGCTCTTCGTTATGCGCAGCAACTAACACTGCAAATGATTTATTGGGTTCAAACTGTTGTTTCTTTTTTCTTTTGACCAGACCAAACAAAGAGAATACGAACTGGTACACACCCACCGCGGCCAAGAATAGTTGGAGCGCGATAAAGATGGCGTCTGTCATGATTCTCCGTTACCCCCTTTTTATAACCCGAGAATGTTTGTTTTTTTCTCTCTAAGTTCTTCGCATTTTTGTTGTTGCTATGACCCTGTGACTTGTGTCTGTCCTTCTAGTAGCCTCGGTGCCGCGGGGCAACTTCGCACGTCATACACGATTTTCCACACTTTTGAATCTTTTGTCAAAACCGTGGAATGCTCTAATTTACGGAAAAACTTCGTAAAAGAGCTCAGCTTGCATTCCAGTTTGCCAGCAAGCTTCGTTTCAAACGGCTTTAGTTCTTATTTTCATCCGTTTTCTTGCTTTTTATTTCTCTTGGCTGCCCATTTTTTCTTTTTCGACTTGTCCGCCAATAAATAAACGCAACAGACAACCAAAAAGTTTTCGTTTTTTCAGTGCTCTTTCTCTAATAAACTTTTTGACGTCCGTTTGAATCATTGTAGCGGCATCTCCTACTCAAGTCAAAAGACCACGGACCTTGATTTTCTACAAAATGCGCGCTGCTGGCTAACTCCTTAAGTAGCAAGGGTCCAGCGAGAAGCTTGCCGAACCAATTGGCCGTTCCCGGGACCAAAGTCCCTTACCTGCAAGGGGGAAGTGGTTGATTTCTCTTCCCAAAATCGATATGTTAAAGTTAAAGAATAACGCTGCAGAACGGGTGAAAAGTAGTGGCTAAAAAAAGAGTCTTGCTGTTATCTGAAGGGTTCGGCGCAGGCCATACACAGGCCGCTCATGCACTCTCCAGCAGCCTGCGCCAGTTGTCCCCTAGCGTACAGACCAAAGTTCTCGAGCTCGGGAGCTTCTTGAACCCTAAAATCGCTCCACTGATCATTTCGGCCTACAGAAAGACCATTACGACTCGCCCAAGATTGGTCGGGTACATGTACCGCCATCAAAAATCCTTTAACCGTTTTACCGCTTTAGCGCTTCACCGAATGTTCTATACAAGCACCAAGAACGTGGTCAGGCAGCTCCGACCCGACATCATTGTGTGCACCCATTTCATACCAAGTGCGGTCATCTCGCGTTTGAAACGGCTGGGCACGAACGTGCCCCTGTGTACCGTTATAACCGATTATGATGCTCACGATACATGGATCAGCCCTGAGGTCGACCGATATTTCGTGTCCACGCCGGAAGTGAAGCGAAAGCTGCTCAATCGCGGGGTTTCCCAAGCCAAAATTCAGGTCACCGGCATTCCGATCCATCCCGACTTCTGGACGCATCCGAGCAAGGAGGAAATCCGGGCGCGGTTTAACCTGTCCGATATGCCTACCGTGCTGGTGATGGGCGGAGGCTGGGGCATCATGAATGACGAAGTTGTGCATGAATTTCTGACCCGATGGCGAGAAGAAGTCCAGATCATATTTTGCCTCGGCAATAATGACAAGGGCCGCGAGGAGATGGAGAGCAATTCCAGGTTCCAGCATCCGAACATCCGGATATTGGGCTTTACGCGGGAGATCGACAAGCTGATGGAGGTGTCGGATCTGCTCGTTACGAAGCCCGGCGGCATGACATGCACCGAAGGCCTGGCCAAAGGAATTCCGATGCTGTTCCATCAGCCCCTTCCGGGACAGGAAGAAGAAAACTGCCAGTACTTCACGGCGCAGGGATTGGGAGAGCCCATCCATTCCCTGGAGGTTCTGGGCAAATGGATGAACAAGCTGCTTCATCAATACGACCTGATCCAAGAACAACGGGCGCAAAACTTGCAGGACATCGAACGCTTTCATCCCATGCAAAGCGCCCGCAGCATCATCGACATGCTGGAAAACGAAAAGGTGTACTCCTGAATAAGGAGCACACCTTTTTTGCTGCGTTTTATCGCGAGCAAATCACCCGAATGGATAGATTTTCTTCTATTATAATAGTTGTAAACGCTATCACGGAGAGAAACTATCACGTGTAGATGTTATTTTCCGTATTTTTCAAGGCGATTCTGATGGTATGAAGCAAGGGCTTCCTTGCCTACGATCGCCTCGCAGCGATGAATTTGCATGCCTTGGCCGACGAATTTCGTTTCGTATTCTGTCATGACATGCTCTTCGTTCAGCCCGTCGCGATGCAGATCCAGCGAAATGTTCGTCATTTGCAGACCATAATCGGCAAAAGCATTCAGGGAGAATTCGAAGAGCGTGACCGAATCGGTCTTAAAATGGATCTCCCCCCGCTCGTTCAGGATCCGGGAATACTTGTCCAGAAAGCGCGGATGCGTCAGACGACGGCGTGCATGCTTTGTTTTTGGCCACGGATCGCTGAAGTTCAAATATAACCGTTCAATCTCGCCGGGCTCAAAAACCTCTTCGACATTCTCGATATTAAACAGCGCCAGCTTCAGATTCGGCGGGGTATCGACTCCCTCCTGGGCCCAGACATTGCGCCCCTTCTCGCTTGCGCGGCGAATCAGCTCGTCGTACATGTCGACGCCGATGAAATTCGCTTGCTGATGCTTGTAACTCATCTGGCTTATAAATTGGCCCTTGCCCATGCCGAATTCGACATGGATCGGAAGGTCGTTGCCAAATAACGAAGCCCACTTCCCTCTATATTGACCGGGGTCCAAAACGACCAGGTCTTCCTGCTGCTCCAGATTTTCCCGTATACCTTTTCTTCCGCGTAAACGCATGTCATACCTCCGAAACTTTCCAAGTAAATTTAGAATGATATCCCGATACTGCATTTATTGTGACGAAGTTGATCCCAAAAGTAAAGAGCCCCATAGAAAAAGGAACCTACGCTCTGCTCAACGCAGAGGCTTTAGGTTCCTTTTTCTTATATTTGGAATTGGGGTTCCGCGATAGTTAAACTGTGAATAGTCTACCTTTCTTCCGACGTAAAATCAAACGTCTTCTCAAAGGCGGCCCGAATCTTGCGACGTGCCGAAGCCTTGACTCCCTGGTCGGAGTTAAACTCCACGCCGGTAAGGGCTAGGGCTTCATTCGGGGTAAGCTCCACAGCGATTTTGTCTTTACTGTCATTCTTTACTGTCGATGAATTCATTCGTAATCACCTCACGGTATTATTGTATCCATGACGTCACACAAATATGAATCCTATCCGTTATATACCCATGCCAAAATTGCTTGAATCATCTTTTTATTTTTCTATTTTAAATATACCAATTATATGCAATCCATTCAAGTAACAACGTCTTAATTAGGCTTGAAGACCTGTATATAACGCAATCCTTTATTTTTTGTTACAATGGACGTAGCTGTTTCATTTAAGTAAAAGGCCAGTAAATTATGGGTTGCCAGGGCCTTGGCTGAACCTGTCTCAATTCAACTTAAGCGTCTATAAAGGAGCAAACATGAGCACACCACTTATACCCGCCCCGACCTTATGGGGCGACAAACGTTTTCATACATGGAATTACGAGATGCGCGGCCAGTTCCAGGAGAAGGTATTCAAGGTTATGCTGGATGCCGGCTTTACGTGTCCGAACCGTGACGGCACGATTGCCAAGGGCGGATGCACCTTTTGCAGCGCCCGCGGCTCCGGCGATTTCGCGGGAAGGCGGCGGGATAATCTCGTTACCCAGTTCAACACCATCCGTGACCGGCAGCACCAGAAATGGCCGAACGCCAAATATATCGGCTATTTCCAAGCCTATACCAACACGTATGCTCCGGTCGAAGAACTTCGCGAATATTATGAAGTCATTCTGCAGCAGCCGGGGGTTGTCGGTTTGTCGATCGCCACACGTCCCGATTGCCTGCCTGACGATGTCGTGGAATACTTGGCGGAGCTGAACGAGCGAACCTATCTGTGGGTGGAAATGGGTCTGCAAACGATCCATGATTCCACTTCGGAGCTGATCAACCGGGCCCATGATACCGAATGTTATTTGGAAGCCGTCGAGAAGCTGCGCAAACATAATATCCGGGTCTGCACACATATTATTTACGGGCTTCCGCAAGAGGATCATGACATGATGCTTGCCACCGGCCGGGCGGTCTCCAAGATGGATGTGCAGGGAATCAAAATCCATCTGCTGCACCTTATGCGCAAGACGCCGATGGTGAAACAATACGAAGCCGGGCTGTTGCGATTCCTGGAGCAGGACGAATACATCAGCCTTATCGTGGATAGCCTGGAGTTTTTACCTCCGGAAATGATCGTCCATCGCCTTACCGGAGATGCTCCCCGGGATCTCTTGATCGGACCGACGTGGAGTCTCAAAAAATGGGAAGTGCTTAACGGCATCGACGCCGAGCTCAAGCGCCGGGATACGTGGCAGGGTAAATTGTGGGGGGTATCCTGATGGGCTTCCTCTCGGTTTTAAGTTTTGCCCACAAACTGGTGTCCGAAAGGCTCCGTCCCGGAGACATCGCGCTGGATGCAACCGCCGGAACCGGAGCCGATACGCTCTATTTAGCCAAATGCACAGGCTCAAAGGGCAAAGTGTATGCCTTCGATATTCAAGAGCAGGCGCTGCAGCTGACTCGGGAAAGGCTGGACAAGGAGCCGCCCGGCACCCTTGCGGAGGTTAGCCTTGTTCTTCAGAGCCATTCGCTTATGAGGGAGTGCGTACCTGAGATTGAGCACGGCCGCATGGGTGCGATCATGTTCAATCTCGGCTACCTTCCGGCGGATTCATCGGATAAACGGATCATGACGGAGACCGCCAGTACGCTCACGGCCCTGGAGGCTGCGATCGAGCTGCTCCGCCCCGGGGGCATTATCACCATCGTGCTGTATCCAGGCCACAAAGGCGGCGATGCCGAGGCGGACGCGGTCCAGGCTTGGGCGGGGGAATTGCCCCAGCACAAAGTGCAAACGATTTTGTATCGCGGCCTTCAGCGCTCCGAAGCGCCATATCTCATTGCACTGGAACGAAAGAAGCCGATATGATATAAGTTCTAGGAGAGGTACCGCACTTCACATCCATAGAATATTCCAAACATGATGAAAGGTAGATGATTACAATGACAAAACCATATCCATTGTTGTTCCAGCCTGAATTTAAAGAACGCGTGTGGGGAGGCCGGGCACTAGAGCAGTTCGGCTTGGATATTCCTGAAGGACATATCGGGGAAGGCTGGATGATCGCCGACCATCCGAACGGCACGACCAGCATCGTGAACGGCGAGCTTGCCGGACGCGGCCTGGATGAGGTCCGGGAGCAATTCGGGCGGGAATGGTTCGGAAGCAAAGGATTCTCCGAGGTTAACGGACGTTTTCCGCTCCTGATCAAGCTGCTTGACTGCAATGACAACCTCTCCGTTCAGGTCCATCCGACCGATGACTACGAAGGGCTTCCGAAGGGAGAGCTTGGCAAGACCGAAATGTGGTATGTGCTGGATGCTAAGCCGGACGCCAAAATCATATACGGCCTGAAAGAAGGCGTGAACCGGGAAACCTTGAAGGAAGCCATGGAAAACGGCACCGTTATGGACCAGCTTCAAGAAGTGTCCGTAAAGGCCGGAGATACGTTCTACATACCTGCGGGAACCGTGCATGCGCTCTGCGCGGGCGTTGTGGTGGCGGAAATCCAGCAAAACTCGGATACGACCTACCGGATTTTCGATTATAATCGACCGGGTCTTGACGGTAAGCCGCGCGAGCTCCATATCGAAGACTCCTTGAATGTGACGGCCTATGAAGGATCGGGAGCAACCACCATGAGCACGGAAGGAACGGTGCCGGGAGAATGGCTTGAGCTTGCCAAATCCCCGTATTTCGTCGTGGAAAAAGGCGTCGTGAGCGGAGCATGGTCCTTGTCCACTTCCGCGGAAAGCTTCACGATCGTCGTTGTATGCGACGGCCAAGGAACCCTCAGCTGGGATAACGGCTCCATCGATTACACGTCAGGACAGTGCTTCCTGCTGCCTGCGAATCTGGGGGCCTATACATTGGACGGGCAATCCACGGTTCTGCGTTCATATTTGCCTTAAACAGGGTATAAATAAATGATATAAACCATTCGTTCTTGCGGAGGTGCCAGCCCTAATGATGCAAACCGACACGTTTACGATGCTGAATACGCAGGGTATGCATGTTTTTGTATATGAATGGCTGCCCGGCCCGGATGATCCCATTCGTGCCATTGTGCAAATCGCGCATGGCATGTGCGAAACCGGCAAGCGCTACGGGGAGCTTGCCGAATTGCTCACGGAGCACGGCTATGCCGTATACTGCAACGACCATCGAGGCCATGGGCTAACGGCCGGGCTTACGCATCTCGGCGATGCCGGGGAAGACGGCTTTGAAGGAATGATTGAAGACCAGCTTCTTCTTGCTTCCGAGCTCAAGAAGCGCCATACGAGCGTTCCGCATTATTTGATGGGGCACAGCATGGGATCCTTTTTGACGCAAAAAATCATCTGTTCGGACGGTGAATTATTCGACGGATTCATCCTGTCAGGCACCAACGGTCCCCAGGGACTACTGACGTTCGGCATGAGCTTGGCGGCCGCGCAAATGCGCCTGCAAGGAAACACGCACCGGAGCCTGATGCTGAACGCCCTGGTGTTCGGTCCTTACAACAAAGGATTCGGTCCTATTCGCACGCCGTTCGATTGGCTATCCCGGGATGAAGCCGAAGTGGATAAGTATATCAACGACCCATACTGCGGCAAGGTGTGCACCGCCCGCTTCTTTCGCGATTTCTTCAAGCTGCTGTCACAGATCCACCAGCCTCAATTGATGAAATGTCTTCCGAAGGATAAGCCTGTCTATATTTTCTCGGGCGAGGATGATCCGGTCGGACACCGCGGCAAAGGCGTTCGGCGGTTGATCGAATTGTATCGGAAGCATGGCGTCCAGGACCTCGAATACCGTTTGTATCCGGGCGGCCGCCACGAAATGCTGCACGAGACCAACCGTGCCGAAGTGGCAGCCGATGTGCTCGACTGGCTCGAACGGCACACATCCGGCTCGGACAACGTACCGCAAGAATCGATACGAGTGATGTAACAAAGCGTGATGCCAAGACACATAAAAGGGATGCCCCGGGTTTTTGAAATCCAGGGCATCCCTTTTATTATGCTGCTAAGCAGTTCGTTAGTGTCTACAGAACCTTTGAAATTGGCAGCGTTAAGGCTCAATCGAAGCACCTTACTCATCATCGCTCGGCGTGCGATCGATGATCAATTGCGTGACCTGGGTGTACTCTCCTTGCGCTACCTCGTCCTCGGTAGCCTCTTCGCGCAGATCGTCATTGGTTTCCATGCCCGGTGCGATGGTCGGCTCGTCAGACGAAAGCTGTTCTTGCCCCTTCCGATTGTCGTTCATAACATCCCCTCCTCATCGGTTGATGCCAATTAGAATACCGATGCCAGGGCTGTTTTATTCCTGAAACGCCTTTAGATAGGGCTCGTTATGATCGCAAAAGGGTCGCTAAAGAGCGGGGCCGCCGGTTCCTGGCAGCGGAAATTAAGCAATTACGCCAAAACAACCAGTCCGTGTCACAACCAATCTGGGAAAAGGCTTGTCCCTCGTTTCCCCTATTATGCCTGCGTCGCCAACTCCAAAGGCATCGTGTAGTACTGGGGCTGCCCTGTTTCGTTCTGCTGGTACAATACCAGCAGCATCGTTGCGCGTACCGCATGGTCCGGATAGCCCGTACCACCTTGAATGGCATCGTCGAGGTTGAATGGCAGCACCTCGATCATCGCATGCTTCTGAAGATCACGCTCCGTGATCCCAAGATCGGCGAAATCGGCGGATAGTGCCGCGGGGTCTTCCACGATTTTACGAACATTGGCGTTCCACTGCGCTTTGTCTTGGGCATGATCCCACCATATTTTGCGCGGCTTGTATTTATGGCCCAGGAAATAATCAAACTTCATCAGACCGGAGACCACGTTCATGTTCGGCGTGTTCCGAAACTCCAGGAAGGCCGTTAACCGCGTAAACAGGTCCTCGAGCTGATGGCCGATTTTTTGCCAGCCCTGTCCTTCCCAGTAGTCGCCAAATTCTTGGAAGAAATCAAACGGCGACGTAAACTCATGCTTCATCAAATAATTGAGGGTGTGGTCCATTCGGTGTGCATTCCAATACTTCTCCAGCACATCCTCCAGTCTCTTCAAACGGACGATATCCGAGAACGGAAGCACGTCGCTGCCAAGGATCTCATACGGAGCATGGTCCATGTAGGTGTAGTTATACTTGTCCGCATCGATCCGCAGCCCGGTTCCCCGCAGCATCTTCAGGAAGCCTAACTGCAGCTCCTCCGGTCCAAGGGCAAACACGTCGTTGAACGTTTTGCGGAACGTATTGTAATCCTCCTCCGGAAGCCCTGCGATCAAATCCAAATGCTGGTCGATCTTGCGGCTCTCCTTGATCATCGTCACCGTGCGTGACAGCTTGGTGAAATTCTGGCGGCGCTTCACCAGCTCGTTGGTCGGATCATTCGTGGACTGCACGCCGATTTCAAACCGGAAAATGCCGGGAGGCGCATGGTTCGCCAAATATTCCAGCACCTCGGGACGCATGATATCCGCCGTAATCTCAAACTGGAACACGCAGCCGCCATGATTTTCAATCAGGAACTCAAACATCTCAAGCGCGTAATCGCGCTTAATATTAAAGGTGCGGTCTACGAACTTGATCAATTTCGCTCCGTTCTCGATCAGGTAGAGGATATCCGCCTTGGTCCGTTCAATATCGTAGTAGCGAACTCCCACCTCAATGCTCGACAGGCAGAACTGGCAGCTGAAGGGACAGCCCCGGCTGGTCTCAAAATAGACGACCCGCTTCCCGAGATGCGGAATATCCTCCGGAAAACGATGCGGGGAAGGCAGCTCGGCCAGGATACTTTTCGGTCTTCCCGGGTTCACGATAATTTCGTCCTGCTTGCGGTATGCCACGCCATACACGAAATGGAATTTCCTGTCCCCTTCGATCGTTTGCAGCAAGTGATGGAAGGTCTCCTCGCCCTCGCCCATGACGATAAAATCGACATTGTGCAGCCGTTTCATCCAATACTCCGTATCGTAGGATACTTCAGGTCCACCCAGTATGATCGTGACCTCCGGCATAATCTTCTTCACGATATCGATCACTTTAATCGTTTCTTCAATATTCCATATATAACAGGAGAATCCGATCACATCCGGCTTGCGCTGGAACAGGTCGGAGACGATATTCATCACGGGGTCCTTAATCGTGTACTCCGTCAATTCGATATCGAAATCCTTCTCGCTGTATGCCTTCAGGCAGCGAATGGCCAAGGAGGTGTGAATGTACTTGGCATTCAAGGTTGATAGTATGACTTTCATGGTAGGGTCCACTTTCCTTCTACATAATGTTAATTTATTCACCGAACGGTTTATCCTGAGTGATGAAACGGAGAAAAAGCCATGATTTCCGCCTGTCATGCAAGACTATTCTTCATAGTCATACAAATCGTCCCCGTCATTCGACGCGCTCTGACCATTCAGGAAGAATTCCAGGAACGGACGTCCGTATTTACGGAATTTCACTTCGCCGACCCCTTTGACGTTCAGCATCTCATCCTCGCTCTGCGGGCAGACCACGCTCATCTCGCGCAGCGTTGCATCGTTAAAAATGATGTAGGACGGCACATGCTCCTTGCTTGCCAGCTCGCGCCGAATCAAACGCAGCTGCTCGAACACCGTCTCGTTAACGGCAGACGGCGAGTAGTCGCGGCGGCTGCCGCTGCGTTGGCTGCCTGCAGCCTTGGAAGGCCGCGGAACGCGCTGCATCACTTCGCGCTGGCCCTTTAACACGTCGGCCGCCTCGCTTTGAAGTTTCACAACGGGATATTGGCCTTCGGTCAGCGCCAGGAACCCTTCCGAGATGAGCACATTGATCGTCTCGGATATTTCCTTCTCCGTCCGGTTCGACATGACGCCATAGGTTGGAAGCCGGTCAAAGCCGTATTCCAGCACCTTTTTCGCCCGCGAGCCCTTCAGCACGGAGGCGACCATCGACACGCCAAAGCGCTCGCGCATCCGGTGAATGCAGGAGAAGATTTTCTGGGCATCCACCGTGATATCCACCAGCTCCCGGTCGTCCGTGCAGGAGCTGCACGTACCGCAGGGCTTGTCTTCGTGTTCTTCCCCGAAATAATCCAGCATCGCGCTGCGCAGACACCTTGTGGTGTAGCAGTAATCGATCATCTGCTGCAGCTTTCGGTAGTCGTTCTGCTTCCGCTCGCCCTCCTGGGGGTTCTGTTCGATCAGAAATTTCTGCGTCATGATATCCTGGGCGCTGAACAGCAGGATGCACTGGCTGGGCTCTCCGTCCCGCCCGGCACGGCCGGCTTCCTGGACGTAAGACTCCATATTTTTCGGCATATTGTAGTGGATGACGTACCGAACGTTGGATTTATCGATCCCCATGCCGAACGCGTTCGTTGCAACTATGACGCGAATATCGTCATACAGGAAGGCCTCCTGGCTGTCCGCTCGCTCCGCATCGCTCATGCCGGCATGATAACGTCCGGCAAGTAGCCCCTTCGCCTGCAGGCGCTGGCATAAATCATCCACCTCTTTCCGGGTGGCAGCATAGATGATGCCCGGCTGGTGGGTATGCGAGGCCGCATAATCCAGCACGAACTCCCGCTTGTTTTCCCCGCGAAGCACCGACATTTCCAGATTGTCCCGCCCAAGTCCCGTCACGAACACCTGCGGCTGCTCCAGTCGAAGCAGTCGCTGCATGTCCTCCATAACCTCCGGCGTAGCCGTCGCCGTAAAGGCCGCGACAATCGGGCGGTTCGGCAGCCCTTTTACGAAAGGAGCGACGGAAAGATAGCTGGTCCGAAAATCATGACCCCACTGGGATACGCAGTGCGCTTCGTCGACAGCAACGATCGAAATGTCGAGGCCTGCCATCTCCTCACGGAACCAGTCCAGCTCAAGCCGTTCCGGGGCGACATATAACAGCTTCAAGTCACCGCGCTTGGCCGCGCGTATGCGCTCGTTCACTTCCTTGCCGCTGAGCGTGCTGTTGATATATGCCGCCGCCACGCCCGCCGTCGTAAGTGCATCCACCTGATCCTTCATCAGGGAGATCAGAGGCGATACGACCAACGTCAGGCCCGGGCTGAGGAGTGCCGGGATCTGATAACAGATGGATTTGCCCCCGCCCGTCGGCATAATCCCGAGCGTATCCTGGCCGGTTAGCAGGCTCGCGACGATTTTCTTCTGTCCGTCCCGAAAATCGGAATAGCCGTAATATTTTTGCAGGTATTCCCGCGCTGTGTCCATATTCATCGATTCTCTATCATTTGTTTCCACATTCATGGATATAAACTCCTTATTTCACCTTGGTTTTCCGTTTTAGAAAGCCCTCATCCTTTAAGTTTAACGGCCTTTCCATGAATGGGCAACCGAATCGGGGAAGGAAATTGCATTCGACGAGCAGAATTTCATAAATGTGGAAATACGTCTCCTATCATGCAGAGCCATTAAAACGAAGTTGGTGATCCCTAATGAACGATGAACATGCCGAAGCCGTGCGGCAAACCATTCAATATATGAAGGAGCATCTGGACGAGCCGATGACAACCGAGCTGCTCGCCGATCTCGCGGGGTACAGCCCCTACCATTTCTCCAGGATATTCAAACGGGTAACCGGCATTTCCGTCAGGCAGTACCTGTCCGCCCTCCGGGTCGAATCGGGCAAAACCGAGCTCCTTCAAAGCCCCTCCCTGCTTGTGAAAATCGGAATGAACATCGGTTTGGTAAGTCCGGGCACATTCAACACCCGTTTTAAGCAGCTTGTCGGCCTGTCTCCGAAGAGGTTCCGCTCCACCACCGAGTCCCTTCATCGTTATGTGAATCAATATGAGCATAAGCCGTTAGCCTGGGCAGGGGAAGAATCGCAGGCTTTGCCCCGGATTCGCTGCCGGATCGAAGCTCCCGAGGCGTTCCGCGGCATGATTTATGTCGGTCTGTTCCCAAGACCCGTGCCCGATCAGAAGCCCGTAACCGGTACGGCCGTCAACCTCAAGAATCGGACCTGCACCTTAACCGGCATGCCGGCCGGCACGTATTACGTGCTGGCCGCGGGCATCCCCTGGAGCCTCAATCCAAAGGATTATTTTCTGCTGGGCAAATCCCTGCGCGGCAAACTGGAGGAGCCTGTCCATATCGACAGGGGAACCGATCTTGACGTGAAGATTGCCTTACGGGAGCCTCTGCCCCATGACCCGCCGATTGTGGTTAACCTGCCGCTGCTCTTGTTTGAGAAGGATCGGAATAACAGCGCAAGGTAGAAGAATTTTCGATGTACTTGTCCATTTATAATGGAACTGCAAGAAGAGTTGTCTGGAACAATCAGCGCTATATGATGGAGGAATATACATGACCATTATTCAAGAAACCGTGATTCAGGCCGATGTGCAGCTCCTGTGGCGAGCATGGACCGAGTCCGCAAGGATAACCGAGTGGTTTGCGCCGGCTGCGGAAATCGAGCCGAGAGCGGGCGGAAAATTCGAGCTGTATTTTAACCCCGCCGATCGCGAATCGATGTGCACCGCCGGGTGTACCATTTTGCGGTATGACGAGCCACGCGTGCTTGTCTTTGAGTGGAAAGGACCCGATCCCTTCGCGGAAACGATGAATCAAGGCGAGCTGACAGCGGTTAAGGTTGCCTTTTCCCCTGAGGCGGACGGCACGAGAATAACCCTGGAGCATACAGGCTGGAAGGATTCCGAAGCGTCCCGGCAAGCCCGGGAGTGGCATATCGATGCGTGGAAGGGGATGCTGGCCAGCTTGAAATCCAATATCGAATCCGGGAACGGGATTCTGTGCTGCAAGTAAAACAAACCATGAGCGGAGGAGTGCGAGCATATGCCAAACCTATGCGTTCTATCGATCAATGTAAGCGATATACAGCAAGCCAAACAGTTTTACTGCGATGTTCTCGGATTCGAAGTCTCCAGGGTTTATGATGATCAGATCGTCAGCTTGAAGCATGAGGGCATGTCCCTCGTTCTGCAGAAATGCGACCGTCCAACGAATACGGAATACCCGCATGAGGCACAGGTGATCATCGGAATCGAGACCCCGGATGTAAACGAAGCCATTGCGAACTACAAATCGAAGGGCGTCGACGTCATCTTCGATACGCCCAAGCCGTGCCCTCCCGGGCTGTACAGCGCCATCCGCGACCCGTTTGGCAATGTGATCGAGCTGCTGGAATTTACGGAGTAATCCATCCGTTTGGCAGCATCAAAGTTAAAAGCATATGAAGTGAATCCATATAAACGCCAGAGGGATAAAGCTGCATGCAGCAGGTGTCGTTCTGATAGATAAGGCCAGCCGGAGAAATCCGGTGTGGTCTTTTTGGAGTTTGGGAGCCGCCGCTGCTTCCCTCTGGCATTCCTCCGCCTCTGTTAACGTTGAACCCGATCCGGGTAAGAACATAGTAATGCTGCTTCAAAGGCGGAGCATGGGCAGATTAGGAATCGACGGTTTCGGAAATAATAGGTACTCGAACTGATATATTAACTACACAAGGGGAAATTTCATATGGATATGACACCAGAACAACGCGTGACCCTCCATGGGTTCAACAACTTGACGAAATCGCTCAGCTTTAATATGTATGACGTCTGCTATACGAAGACCCGGGAGGAACGGGAAGCGTACCTTGAATATATTGATGAGCAGTACAACGCGGATCGGCTGACAAAAATATTGAGCCATGTGGCCGAAATCATCGGCGCGCATGTCCTGAACATTGCCAAGCAGGATTATATCCCGCAGGGAGCCAGCGTGACGGTGCTAGTCTCCGAGGGCCCCGTCGTGGAGGTGCCGGAGGAATCCTATGACGAATCGCCGGGTCCGCTGCCGGATAACGTGGTGCTCCAGCTCGACAAGAGCCATATTACCGTCCATACGTATCCGGAATTCCATCCGGACGAGGGCATCAGCACCTTCCGGGCCGATATCGACGTGTCGACCTGCGGGGAAATCTCACCGCTCAAAGCCCTGAACTACCTGATCCACTCCTTCGATACGGATATTATGACGATAGACTATAAAATCCGGGGATTCACGAGGGATATTCACGGACACAAGCTGTTTATCGACCATGAGATCAGCTCCATCCAGAACTATATTCCGGACGAAGCCAAGGAGCTGTTCGATATGATCGACGTCAACGTATACCAGGAGAACATCTTTCATACCAAGTGCAAGCTGAAGCAGTTCGACCTGGACAACTATCTGTTCGGTTACACGAAGGATAAGCTGTCCGAGGCCGAGCAGCAGGAAATCACCGAACGCATCAAACTGGAGATGGACGAGATTTATTACGGCAAGAACATGGACCGGAGTTACTGAATGGCTTGCTACCCTGCGGCGGCTATTCTTTTCTTGCATGTCCTTCATGCGAGCAAGCAAACAGGCCGGGCTCCCAGGAGCCCGGCCTGTTTGCTGCTTCTATGGCTTCACCCTAGAAATCGACTTTCGGAATTAGAATTCACTCTGTTTTTTAAATCAAATGGCCTGTTTTTTGTATGTTGTCATTCTCCCAGGTTCCATACAATGAAAGTGATTTACTTATTACCCCATTCCAACCAGAAAGGAGGAGCCGCTCTACCATTTGTGAAAGCGCATACGGAATGCTGCGCACCAGCATCCGAACCATAAGGAGAAAGGTGGCTGAACATGAAGCATGGAAGTAAACTCCGCTTGCATCGCAAGCTGTTGGCAGCGGCTCTTACCCTCCCCATGATCATCACGGGGAGCATCGAGTCGTTAGCGGCGCCCTCGCATCAAGCGGCAAGCAGCACGCAGCAAGGTGCCACAAAAACCAGCCGGATTCAGCTGGAGTATTTGGATAGGGGGATCGTATCGGCCTCCACTTCAGAGGGCAACTTTCTGAGCTGGCGATTGCTTGCCGGAGAAGTAACCGGTTATGACGACCAAGGGCTTACCGGTCCGACCGGTCCGACCTTTCATGTCTATCGGGACGGCAACCTGATTGCCGTCGTCGAGAACAGCACCAATTACCTGGACCGATCGGGCACGTCATCATCCTCCTATTACGTATCTGCCGTCGTGAATGGAAAAGAGGTCGACCAGAGCCTCACCTCCACTCCCTGGTCCTCCCCCTATTACGATCTGAAGCTAAACAAGCCGGATGGCGGAGTCACCCCGGCTGGGGAGCCTTATACTTACTCTGCCAATGACGCCAGCGTCGGCGATGTGGACGGCGATGGGCAGTACGAGCTTTTTGTCAAATGGGACCCTTCCAACTCCAAGGACGTTTCCCAAATCGGGTATACCGGCAACACGTACATTGACTGTTATACACTGGAGGGCATCCTGCTGTACCGGATCGACCTCGGCGTCAACATCCGTTCCGGCGCCCACTATACGCAGTTCATGGTGTATGACTTTGACGGGGACGGCAAAGCGGAAATGATGCTCAAAACGGCACCGGGCACCAAGATTCTTCGCTATGATCCAGCCGGCAACATGATCTCCCAGAGATACATCACGCTGCTGCCCGAGGATAGGAAGGCCGGATATTCCAATCAGGACGATTACCGGCTGAGCAAAACCGGCTACTACGAGCACATGGTAAACCTGTTCATGAACTGGCATCAGCATGAAGAGGTCGTAAGCGGCCGCTGGCCGGCCACGCTCGAAGAAAGCTTCGGCATCGATAAGAAGTACCATTATCCGTTATCCCGTACCGATGCCGAAAGCCTGGTCGATCACTTCATGGACACCTATGCGCCGCAGCGAAGCGCCCGCAACAATCTCCGGGCATTCGAAGGGTTCATCTTGGATGGTCCGGAATATCTCAGCGTATTTGAAGGCGCGTCCGGCAAAGAGCTCGAGACGATCCGGTATAAACCCGGCAGGCATGACGACGGTCTCATGTGGGGCGATTATGCCCTGGCCCGGATCGAACCCGGCAATCGCGTGGATCGCTTCCTTGCCGCCGTTGCTTACCTTGACGGGGAACAGCCCTATGCCGTATTCGCCCGCGGTTATTACACCCGATCCACACTCGTATCCTACAAGTGGGATGGCCGGCACTTAAGCGAGCATTGGGCTGTGGACAGCGGCTGGACCCCGATGACCAATCCGTTTAACGACAGTCCGCATGGCCGGGACGGGAGCGATGCCGCATTCGGTACGTTAACGACGCAAGGGGCCCACTCGTTAAGCGCGGCTGACGTCGACGGCGACGGCAAACAGGAAATCGTCTACGGTTCGGCAACGATTGACCATGACGGTACGCTGCTGTACAGCTCCATGGATGTGCTCCCTCCTCAAAGCGCGGATCCGGGAGCGATGGCACGCCTTGGTCATGGGGACGCCATGCACGTCACCGACATCGATCCGGATCGGCCGGGTCTTGAGATCTTCATGGTTCATGAAGGCGGTGCCGACGCCCCTTACGGCTATTCCCTCCGTGATGCGGCAACAGGCGGGCTCCTCTACGGCGGCTATACCGGAAAAGACACCGGACGCGGCATGATCGGCGATATCGATCCCGATCAGCGGGGACTCGAAACATGGGCCGTCGGCACGTGGTCTGCAGATGGAGAACAGCTCTCTTCGACCATGCCGGGCACGAACATGAACATCAAATGGTCTGCGGATATGACCACCCAGATCGTGAATGGTAACTTGGATCAGACACCGGTCATCGAAAGCTGGCGCAGCGGGACGCTGCTAACTGCAGAAGGCACGCGCACCAATAACGGGACGAAGGGAAATCCTGCCCTCGTCGCCGATCTCTTCGGGGATTGGAGAGAGGAACTGGTGGTCCGGACCACGGACAGCTCGGCCCTCCGGATTTACCTGAGCACCGAGGTCACCGACCGTAAGCTCTATACGCTCATGCATGATCCGCAGTATCGGGTCGAGGTTGCCAGACAAAATACAACGTATAACCAGCCCTCTTACACCAGCTTTTATTTCGCATCCGATACGGATTTCTCGGAGGTTCCTATCCCCGTTTATCAATCCCCGGGCATGCTGAACGTGCTGGATCAATTGGTGAGCGAGTATGCCCGCGCAGGGGAACTGGCTAACCCGCTGCTGTCCCGGTTGAGCAATGCCTTGAAGCAGGCAGAGCATCACATAAGCAAGGGCTCCAGGGAACAGGCGCTCCAATTTTTAAATACATTCGTTTCTCAGCTGGAGGAGCATAAGAAACCCGGTGCGATATCGGATAGAGCCCGGATGAACTTGTCCTATCAGGCATGGACGCTCATCATCATGTGGAAATAGCTTAATTCCCTAAAAACAATCGCTAGCCTAAAAAGCCGCCTTCCGGATGCCGATTGCTGATCCGGAGGCGGCTTTGCTTCATGACGATATTAGAATTGAACCGAAAATCCGTTGAACCGGTGAATGCCCGTTCCAAATCGGACAAGATCTTTTTCCCGGAGCTCCTGCACGGCTTCTTTTACTAAGTCCAGCCATGCCGGGTCCAATCCAAGCGTATTATGAGAACCGAAGATCCGATTTACGCCTTCGATATTCGCGATCCGCTCCAGCGAGTTAACGAGATCCCCGGGACTCGTCGTCGGGTAGAAGGCATATACCGGCGTCTCATCATACAGCAAATCGCCAGTGAACAAGTACCCGCGGTTGGGTTCAAATACCGCAATATGTCCGGGCGAATGGCCCGGCGTATGGTAGATGACCAGGCTTCGCCCGCCAAGCTCGATGACGTCCCCATCCCGAAGCAGGCCGGTCGGCTGCCCCCGATAAGGGGTGTACGCTGCCGGATCGAAGGAATCCGGTACGGGTCTCGTAATATCGCGTGATATATCCTTGCGGATTTGCTCAATCGAAAGCTTTTTAATGCCGCTGACCAGCCAATCCTCTTCGGCCTCATGCACATAAATCTCCCCGTACTGCCCGTGACTGCCGATATGATCTGCGTGAACATGCGTGGTCAGTACCATGATAGGCAAATCCGTCAGCTGATCCGTTATCCGCCTCATGTCGTCGATGCCAAGGCCCGTATCGATCAATGCGGCACGCTCGTCCCCTATCAACAGAAACGAATGCACCTTCTCCCAATGCCCGTACTCACTGATGGCAAACGTGCCTTCATCCAGCTGCGATACCGTAAACCACGCATCATCGTTCACGATGGTATATTGATTATTGTCCATATGTATGTATCCCCCGTCCAGGATTATCGAATGGTGATATTCTCATGATCATCTTGGAATGCTATCAACGACATATAATAGCTCTTCTCCTCCTCGGAAAGCGAGCTTCTGCCGGATTCGGCACCTTCCATCGTGAAGTGTTTATCCAGAAGCCCCTTGAATTCTTCCACAAAAGCATGGAAGCTTTCCTGCGTTGCACGAAAGCGGTAGGTTCCCGCAAGATTTTTCCTGTGGTGCTCACTCGTACTGTCCAGTGCAAAAGAAGAAGCCGGGGCGGTCTCGATTTTGTCCCGCGTTACATCAAGCGTCTCCATGAATACCTGTCTTGAGGTTTCCACCAAATCCAGGCTTGGCAGCAAATGATCCTCCGGGATGAAGCGGCTTGCAACGGCGCGATAGTATTTCTGCACGATACCGTTCTTCTCTTCCTTCCTGACCACATGGATGATGCCATGCTTCTCCAGCTCCTTGAGATGAAAGTAAATATTGTTCCGCGTGATGCCGAGCATCTCGGCCAGCTGCTGTCCGGTGTAGGCATCCTTCACCAGATTCATCAGCATTTTGGTGCGGAGAGGATCCGCGATCGCTTTGAGCTGCTCATGGGTTTGAATTTTATAGACACCAGTCATTTTCATTTTAACACCTCCATACATTTTACCGGTAAATTAATTTTTACTGTTGATTGGATTTCATCCTACCATGACTTTGATCTATCGGTCAATCCTGACGCAGGTCTCCGGCTTATCAGACGAGCCATTCCCCTTCGCCTGGCGGCTGTGATATAGTATCCACGATCGTCTATTACGACATTATGTTCATCAAAGGATGTGCCTCCATGTTTGACCCGACTATATTCGAAAATCTAAAGGTTGGCATCGAGAATGCGGTTTATGACCTCGACAATCTCGATGAAATCATCCGCGTTTCCGATCGGAAGGACCTTCTGGATATGGCGACCTTGTCCAGAAGTTTTAGCCTCCGGTTCGAGCTGGTTCAGCAATCCGCGGCTTCAGCCGAAATTTGCCTGGAGACCGGGCTGCGGGATTTGGCGGCCGAGATTTTGGAAATTCCGGAAGAGCAGCCGGGCTGCGTGCTGAAGCTCCGCTTTCATAAAAACATTGCCGATCCTGCCTACTCGTGCCCGGTTATCGCGAAGATTGTTAAGGAGATATGGAATCCCGAGCTCCCGCCGGTGCAGACGATACGCTACACCTACGGCGACGATGCGGTCCCCATCCATAACACGATCGAGCTTCGCTTTCCCCGCAAAATCAACGAAGATCAGATGGGAGACATTCCGAATATCACGGAGTTCATGCTCCGTACGCTGGTTGAATTAAACCGGATCTAGCTTGCCTGCTTTCTGTCTAGCTGATCATCCTAACGGTGATGTTTCATTAAAAAAAGCCTGCCGCTAATATAGCGGACAGGCTTCTTCGTTCGTATGATATTAAGCAACAACCAACCGGATCCAGATGTCCGAAGGATCTTGAACGGCCCAGACGCCGTCCCGCTGTTCCAGGTGCAGCCCCGCTTCGCGAATGCGGCCGGTTACCGCCTCAAGCGCCTCATGGCTCGGAAGCTCGATCGTATAATTCTCCATTCCCGCAGCGTTCGGAGACGTATTCGGTACCCCGAGTCCCGCCCAAACATTGAGCCCGATATGGTGATGGTACCCTCCTGCGGATATAAACAACGCTGCTCCCCCATAATGGGCGGTCAGCTCAAAACCCAGCACATCGCAATAAAATGCGCGGGCATCCTGCAGGTTGGACACATGGAAATGCACGTGCCCGATGACGGTCCCTTCCGGAAGTCCAAGCCATTCCTTCTCTTTGGAGAGAGCCAGCAGTCCTTCAACATCGACCGGGTCGGTGGCCATCACATATTCCCCTTTGGCATCGCGCTTCCAGGTATCCCGTGGCCGGTCGGCATAAATCTCGATGCCGTTTCCGTCCGGATCATTAATGTACAGCGCTTCGCTGACCAGATGATCGCCTTGGCCGACCGGCATGTTATGGGCGATCAGATTGGCAAGCGCGAGCCCGAGCGATTCCCGATCCGGTACCAGGATCGCAAAGTGGTACAGGCCTGCCGTCCGGGTCTGCGGCCTTGTCAGGTCCGAAACCTCCTCAATGATCAGCAGCGGCTGCTTGCCGTCCGCCGTCAATTCGGCCACCCGGCCATGCTGGCGCAGCATTTTTAATCCAACGACTTCCGTGTAAAAGCGTACCGATTGTGCCAGATTGCTAATCCGAAGAGAGACGGGTCCGAGCTTTGTGGATGGATGTATAATGGCTGTCATATTCTCACTCCTTGAATGTTGTTGTTTGATTTTTTCAAAAAATATATTCAGGTCTGCGACAGGCTTAACTTGTAATCGAAACAGTTACATCTTACTTGTAATCATTATAGTTACAGGACCATCCCGTTGTCAAACCCAGTAATTAACATATGAACAAAGGCACACCAACCAGGCCCAAAAGAAAACGCCCATCCTGCAAGGATTGAGCGTATCATGTATCATATATCATCTATTCGCTGGATGTTCCGTTAGCAGATGCATGGATTTTCCGGACGATTTGCTCCAAATTCACCTCATGCAGCGTATCCTCCATGGCCTTCTGGGCGGCCGAGAACACCGGAACGATCGCCGTTTGAATATGTTTGCCAACAGGACATTTCGCGTCCGAATTCTCGTGAATACCGAACAGGGAACCCTCCTGCACGACATGAACGGCATGATAAATATCCAGCAGCGTAATCCCGGACGGAGGCTTAGCCAGCTTCGCTCCCGCTACGCCGGGTTTCACCTCGACCAGGCCCGCTTTGCTGAGCATGCCGACAATCCGCCGGATGACCACCGGATTCGTGTTCACACTCTCCGCAATATAATCTGAAGTGCTGACGCCAGCCTTATTCATCTCCAGCACGGAAAGAATATGAATGGCCACTGCAAATCGGCTGCTTATGTTCATGCGATCCCTCCTGACGGTCCAAATCTTCAGATGACTAGCATGTAACCATCATAGTTACATTAGACTCCAAAGTCAACGCTCCCGCCGTGTCCATGGAATGATAGGAAAAACTTGCTCATCCATTACGGCACATTGCGATCCTTCCCTAGCTTCATGAAAAAAAGCCTCCATCCCGCTTGTGGCTAAGGAGAGGCTTTCTCACCGACGTAACCCGGCCTGAACTTAGAACATCGGGAATACGTATTTGATCAGGAAGTACAAGAAACCAAAAAAGATGATCAGATAAGCAACATACTTGATCAACGTAGAAGCTACCCTGCTGGAGTCGTTACGCTCCTCGATATTGCGGGTCTCGATCTCCACGTCTCGGTCACGCGGTCTGCTCATAGTTTCCACCTCCATCCGATTCGGATTCGCAGATGATGGTTATCTCTTGACGCTTACTACTCTTTACACGCTAGTCCAAGAGTTGAACCAATCTTCCGGAGGCGAGAAATCTTAAAGAAAGCCAATCATGGCAGGCAGAACGATAAAAGAAGCCAGCGTAGTCCACAGAATACACCTGGATACAAGCTTGGGCGCGGCATCGTACTCTTCGGCAAGGATGACCGCATTCACGGCTGCAGGCATCGCCGACAGTATCAGAATGACTGCAAACAAGGTACCCTCAATGGATAACATCGCGAGCAATCCCCAAGCCACCAACGGGCCCACCAGCATTCGCATCGCCATGCCCGACCAGAATCCGCGCTTTGAGACGGCGAGCGACGCTCCACCCTCCCGAACCCCAACCATCTGGGCTCCCAGTATGACAAGAGCCAGCGGGGCATAGGCGGCGGACAGCATGGAAACGCCGGTATTCAACCCTTCGGGGAGCTGGAAATCCGTCAACCGGAAGAGTACGGCAAGCGCCGCGGCGTAAACCGAAGGAAGTGTAAATACGGTCTTGATCGCTTTTACGGCCGAAAAATGAGACCGCGCTGCCAAATACACGCCTAATGTATTCATGATGATGATCTGCACGATGACATACACGGAAGCCTTATCCAGCCCTGCCTGCCCGAATGCAAGCAGCACGAGGGGAAGCCCGTAATTCACGCTGTTGGTAAAAATGGTGGTCAAGGCGAGGCCCGATTTCTCCGTCTGGGACAAGCCCAGCATTTTACCTGCAAAGGCGCTGAGCGCCCAGAGGATGATCACGTTCAACAGGCAAAAGGCAACCGTCACCGTCACCTCGTTCGAGGTGATCGAAGCCTTTTCCAGCGTCTCGAAGATCAGTGCCGGGCTCAGCACATATAAAGACAGGGCCGAGAGCCCCTTGGTTTCAATTCCTTTAAATCGCTTAAGCAGCGCTCCGCCGATGACGGGCAGCGATATCGGAAGGAATACGCTGTAAATCGTAGCCAAAAAAGAAGAGATCATGAAGTCCACCCTTATACGAAGTAAAATATCATCATCTCTACATCCTAACCTAAACCTGCGGCATTCGTCCAAGATTCAAAGACTATAGGTCTAATAGGCTCAGGCTTTGATTATGCCATCTTCTTGATGACAAATGACACCGTGGTTCCTCTGTCCCTTGAGCTGTCGATCATGAGGCCCTGCCCATAAATCTGCTTCAAACGGCGGTCCGTGTTCATAAGCCCGACTCCCTTGGTGGCGCGATGTCCGCTTCCCAGCATCCTCCGGAGCTTCTCGGGATCCATCCCCGCGCCGTCATCCGCGATGATCACCTTGGCAGATTCAGCCTCTCGTACGATGCGGATGGTTACGGTCCCTCCCTGGGTCCGTGCCAATACCCCGTGAACGACCGCATTCTCCACGATGGTCTGCATCGTCAAGGGAGGAAGCTTCCATTGCTGCACGGCAACCTCGTTGGAGATATGCCAACGGACACGCAGCCGTTCCCCGAACCGCTCCCCCTCGATATACAGGTAAGAGCGAACCAAGCCAAGCTCCTGCTCCAACGGTATGAAACGGTCCAGGTTGCTGATATCATAGCTGGCTCTCAGATAATGGCTGAATTCTGCGATGAGCGCAATCATCCGGGAAGGATCCACCTCGCTTAGCGAAGCGATCGAATTTAAGGTGTTGTGCAGGAAATGCGGCTGGATTTGGGCCTGGAGCCAAGCCGCTTCCATATGCAGCCTCTCCTTAATGGACTGCTTCAGCTCCAGCAAGGCGCGTACCCTCGTTTTTAATTCCAGGTGATCCACCGGTTTTATCAAGTAATCGTTAGCTCCCGAGATGAACCCCATATGTATGTCCTCCGGCCGGTTTCTGGCGGTCAGCAGCAGGATGGGAAGCTCCGATAGCATATACCTCTGCCGAATCGTCCTGGACAGTTCATACCCCGACATCTGGGGCATCATCACGTCGGAAATGATAAGATCCCATTCTCCCTGCTCCAACAGCTGAAGAGCTTCCTCGGCGCGGGTAACGGTCACGATCCGATACCCCTCGTCTGCAAGCAAATGATGGATGACCTTCAGGTTAACCGGATCGTCGTCAACGATAAGCAGCCTGCCGTCGCTTGGACGGGCAAGCGCCAGAGCCTCCGATTCGGCGTCATCCTGTTCGTGCATATCTGACATATTCGATTGCGTCTCCTTCTCTTTCTCTGGATTTGAAGCCGGGGAATCCGCGATAAACTCCTGTTTATCCGCGTTCTCCTGCTTCATCATATCGTCCACTTTCAGCGTGAACGTAAAGTCGCTCCCCTGACTCGGAGCGGATGTTACGGAAATATCCCCTCCATGGAGCTCAACCAGCTGCTTGCTGATGCCCAGTCCAAGCCCCAAACCGCCTCCCGAAGCGGCAAAACCGGAATCTCCCTGCTCGTAGGGGAGGAATATTCGGCTTAACGTCTTTTCGTCCATACCGATCCCCGTGTCGCGAACGTGGACATAAGCCCTTCCTTCAATGACCTCGGCAGCCACCGTGATACGCCCCGCCTCCGTATATTTGATGGCGTTGTGAATCAGATTGAACATGATTTGAACCAAGCGGCTTTCATCTGCCCATACCTTGGGGCCATCCTCCGCGATCTCGCATACGAGCTCGATTCGCTTGCCTTCCGCCATCGGACGGAGCATGTCCAGCACGCCTTGAACAGCCGAACCGAGGTGAACGCTCTGCACATTCAACCGAACGCGGTTGTCCTTCAATAACGAAACATCCAACAAGTCGTCCAGGAGCAGTGACATCCGTCTGCCGATGCCGGTGATCAGCTCCAGCTGATTGCGATCCTCTTGCTCCAATACGCTCCCTTTGCGTTCCAGCAGCGACTGCGCCATGTTGATGATGCCGTGCAGCGGATTTCGCAGCTCATGGGACGTATTCGCCAGAAACTCATCCTTCATCTTGTCCGCTCGCTGCAGCTGCTCGGCCTGTTCCCTAAGCATGACGCTGTTTCTGGTAAACCGGATAAACCAGAAGGAAGCAAACCCGAGAAACGCAACGATCAGGTCGATCGGGTAAAAAGGCAGTTCCTTAAAATACCGGAATCTTAAAATTCCGCTTATCATAATGTTGCAGGAAACCGCAACCGCCGACAGCAGGATGAAGATCGCAGCTTCCTTCCGCTCGCTGACCGCCTTTCTGGCCAGCGAAGGCACGAACAGCACGGCGCTTATCAATACCACCGACAAATATTTAGAGAGATGGACCATCAGATGAAACGGAAGCAGCAAATAGACTGCGGCATACGAAACCACAAACAACGTGTAAGCTCGGTAAAAGCCCTCCTTGATCCTCGGCTTTAGCAAATGCTTGGTGCACAGAATCAAGCATAAAGATATCGCGACATAAGCAATAACCTTAAGCTTCACCGCCCATTCGAAAGGGATGCCGGGCAGCCACACCAACAGAAGCTTATCATCGTCGCTCAGCGTAGCCAGCAGCGTAAACAGAATAAGCCCGGCAAAATAAAAAAGCCCTCTGCTTCGATAGCCGATCAAGTACAAAATAAAAACATAGATGACATGGAGCAATAGCACGATGCACACCAGCAGCTGCATGTTCTCGGAGAAGGCCTTTCCCCTCATCACCGCTTCCGCCGTTCCGAATTGGATCGGCAGCCGGATCCCGCCTGAATCGGCATACTGATAGTTGCTCACTTCCACGATGATATCCAGCTCATCACCGCCAGTCGGGGGGATGAGCTCCATATGGGGGACGATTCTGGCCACGTGGGTCTCTGGCAGATCGGACGGATGTCCTGATTCGTGCAATAATTCCCCGTTTACATACAAACGATAGGCTGTACGGATATCGCTGATCCAGATGCTGTAAGTTTTGTTCCGATCCGGTACGAGCAGCTTGAGGCGGTAAGTCCCGTAGCCGATTTGGTTTCCGTTCTCGTTCACGCCCTCCCATGGCCCCGGAACCTGTATCCAGCGCGGGTCGGCGGCAGCCGGCTCTCCTTGGGACGCTCCATCCGGGCCCTTCCATTGATTCGGATAAAAGGCCCACTCCCCGTTCAGGGCGACCCTGCTCCGGTCATCCGCCGGCCAAGCCCGAAGATCCAGCACGCCTTGCCGGAACGGACGTTCCTCGGGTACCGTAATGGTGTTGAACCAGACCAAGCGCACGGAAAGTAAAATCACGATAAACAGAAAAGTAATCCCCAGCAACCTTCTGCCGGAGACGGGCTTCGATTTGATATTGGAATAGATCGACAATATTAACAGTCCTTTATATAACGTATTGTAAGAATCAATAACACTACATAACTGTCCATTATTTTACATCGTTGCGATGCAATTGTCTGTCCCATTCCCTAAAGTTCACATGAAACCACGGGTTCGTCTGGCCGCCTAAACAATCGAAAGCGTTTTGCCCGAACGCTGAAGAGGCTGATGCGGGCATAATTCGTCAGCGGATACATGCTTCACCGTATAGTAGGAGTAGAATCTTTTTCTCCCGGAAGCTTCATAAATCCACGAAAAAAAGTCGAATATCGAATCATCCACCCATCTTCCGTTATATTCGATTAACGACCGCAAATATGGAATCTGAAGCTTCACGCCTCCATTCCACATGAAGATAAACGTATTAAACTCGGCATTTTTTTGCAGCAAAAAATGAACGGTACGCTCATCCAGCAAAAACTTCTCCTGATCACACAGAAATACCGGTCCCTCGTCCGTAGCAACGATGCCAATCCGCTTGCCGTTGAAGTAAACATAGAAGCCTCGGCAATGCTGGACATCCTTAGTTGCATCCAGCTCGATCTCCCGAAACGTACCAAGCTCCAGCCCCATGGCTTTATGCAGCGAAGATTCCTTAAATTTCCGAATGAATTTCATAACCGAATATTGTACCTCCCGATTCTTATGGTTCACACTCTACAGTATAAGAGGCGGTCCTCTACAATTTCTGAACAGGAACCAACAAGAACAGACCTTCGGTTGACGCATACAAAAAAATCACCGGTCATAGCGGCCGGTGATTCCTATCTTATGATTGCTTGACTAGGTCATTTATTGTATATGGGTGATTTGGATTCCATCGCTCCACTCGTCATACCATTTCTTGATGTAAGGGCTTGGCTCCTCACCCATCTCATCCTCCAGCACTTGACGCAGCAGGCTGAATTGACGGTGTACCTGGGCCGGGTTCCCCTGCAAGCCGTATATTTTCATCAATGAAAAATAGGCCTTCTCTTCCAAGGGATGCAGCCTCTGGATCGAGGCGAAGCACAGTACGGCCTCTTCGAAGCGTTCCTGATCCACATACCATTCCGCCATGGATAACGATACGCTGAGCCACAGCTCCTTCAGTCTTTGACGCTCGCCTTCCGCCCACCAATAATCATATTCCTGCAGATAATCGCCCGTATACAGCTTCATCATTTCAAGATGGCCGTCTATCGAATCGGCCGACACCGAGGGGTTCGCCATGAACCAGTTCTCCCACTCCTCGATGTCCAGCTGGACGTCTTCCACATTCAGCACATAGCCTTCCGTCGTGTTGGTGATTTGAAATCGGGTATCATAAGGCTCCAATGTTTTTCGGATATGATAAATGGCGGTATACAGCTGGGGATAGGCCATATCCATGTCGAACTCGGGCCATAGCATATCGATCAGTGCCGACTTGCGCACCAGCTGCCCCCGATGCTGCAGCAAGTAAATGAATATTTCCTGGGCCCGGGTTGTCCGCCAATGAAGCATGGCGAATTGCCCCTGCTCGTTCGGCTGTTCGATCATAACCTGGCGGAACATCGTCATCCGAATTTTATGATTGGGGTTCAGGACCTCTTCCGGTCTGGACGCAATGCGACTTCGCAACCGCTCCATCGTTTTGGCTACTCGATCGATCTGGACCGGTTTGACGATATAATCGACGGCATTCAATTCAAATGCGGTAACTGCATATTCGTGATATCCCGTCACAAATACAATGCAGAGATGGGGCTTCTGCTCCAGCAGCTGCTCCGCCAGCTCGATCCCGTTCAATTCCGGCAAGCTGATATCCAAAAACACGATATCCACGTCCCTTGCAAGAATTTCCTTTCGCCCCTCAAAAGGATTCGTATACGTACCGATTACATCTATAGGCATGGTATCCAGTTTTAACAGCTGACGTTCTAAATACTTCAAGGCCAACGGTTCGTCATCTACGAGAATTACCTTCATTCATATAACTCCTTGGATTGGAAAAATACGGTCCTATGTAAACTATATTGATTCCTGCGCATGGTTGCAACAATCGAAAGCATGTTTATGACAATATTCTCTTATTTTTTCACTTGAAAAACTCACAATTCCAAGTATAATACTTGGTATAAACAGGTTTATACGTTTGCTAAGGGGGCATTCAGCATGGAACATGGCGATAAAGAACCGACAACTCTGTCCCTTGATGATTATCTGGATCTTCTCAATTTGGCGATTCGCTTGGAAGATCGGAAGTGGCAAGCAGACATCATTCGTACGCTTCACCACATGCAGGAATCGCTGGGCGAGGAACAAGCGAAGTCGGAGGAATGCACGGAACAGGAGCTGTGGCAATGCGTGGATCAAATCAATGAACGGATGTCTGCCCTGTATCATGAATTGAAAGCAACAGACGATAAAGATATACAGCGGAAGCTGCTGGACCAAATGTGGGAGCTGAAAATTGCCCGGGTTGAGGTTTTTCGAAAAATACGCTCGATTTATCAATAAAGAACAAAGACGATAACTCCTTAGGGGTATCGTCTTTGTTTGTTATGGATGCCCTTCTGCGTCAGGATAAACCCAAATGATAATGCACAAATTCATCGTCCCGCTTATATCCTGCGGATTCATACAGGCGTTGAGCGGCGGTGTTGTGAAGCTGCGTCGAGAGTGTCAAGCCTTCGGCCTTGGTCTGAACGGCGTGCGTACGGGCTTGATGAAGCAGTTCCCTTCCAATGCCAAGCCCGCGATATTCGGAATCCACGTACAGATCATTCAGAATCCACAACCTGGACATGGATAGCGACGAGAAGGATGGATATAACTGTAGAAAGCCTGGCGTGGCCAGGGTTTCCCCTCGGGTGCAGTCCGCTAAATATATGACGGAATCGCCATGGGTCAGCCTTTCCCTGATATATTGCCGGGCCCCGTCCAGATCATCTTCCCGCTCATAAAATTGCCGATACTGATTCAACATCGAAGCCGCTTTGTCCAGATCCTTCAGCTCTGCTTGATATATGCGAATCTCTGCCTTCACATCCTTCACACCCTTTTCGTCCCTTGTTTTCCCCAAGTGTACTGGATATCCGTTAGGGTTTGGAATGCAGAATACCATGAATGGTTTGCACGTATCTTCATCTTCGCGCTGCGATAACTTCTCTTATGGACCTGAAATTTATCCTTCACGTATCGGTACTTAAATCGCACGTCCTACAATAACCAGATCCCGCTTGACTCCGTCAAGCTCCGCAACCGCTGGGAGAAGCCCCCACTGGTCGAAGCCGAACTTCTTCAACAGCTTGAGGCTTGGTTCATTATGACCGAATACGAATCCGACGAGGTTGCTGACGCGTAGACGCGGGCACTCCTCGATGGCCTTCTGGATCAATAGGCTGCCGGCACCAACGCCGCGATATTTCTCGTTAACGTAGATACTGATTTCAGCTGTCCCGTTATAGGCGGGACGGCCATAGAAGGATTGAAAGCTCATCCACGCAACCAGCCCGTCATCAGATCGCATGACCCAAAGAGGGCGAAAATCGTTGCTATGCTCTTCAAACCAGCGTATGCGGCTCTCCACCGTGACCGGCTCCAGATCGGCCGTTACTTTTCTGCTTGAAATCGTTGAATTGTAAATGCCCACAATGGCCGGCAAATCCTCTTTGACGGCATAATCGATACGGTATGGATGCGTCACGATGTTCTACCTCCGAATAGATGTCTTTATTACGAGATCTATTGTACAAGAGGTAACGGAAAAACGCTTCTATTTTCTCAAGCCGCGATTCATTCACGTGGAAAACTTTACTTACGCGATGGAACGCGATACCCTTACATTAACGGCATGATGAACGTTTTGAGTAAAGAAAGGAATGAACAGGATGAACGAACGACTGCAAAGTTTGCTGTTATCCATGAAGGATCAGGGCTGGGATCATGTCCTGGTGACAGACCCCAAGCATGTTTATTATTTGACCGGCTTTGCGAGCGATCCCCATGAGCGCTTTCTCGGCCTGCTCCTCTCCTCCGCCAATGATCCGGTGCTGATCGTGCCGGCATTGGACGCGAACGCGGCCGAGGCCGCTTCAACCGTGAAGAACATTGTCACGCATCAGGATACCGATAACCCTTACCTTTTGCTTAAGGAACAGATTCAAGGAGCAGCCGGAACGCTGGCGCTGGAGAAGGATCAACTGACCGTTTCCCGCTATGAACAGCTGCGGCAGCATGTGAACGCGGACCGCATCGAAGATGTCGGCCTTGCGCTCCGGGATCTTCGGATTCGAAAGTCTGCCGAGGAAGTGAAGATCATCAAAAATGCGGTGAGGCTGGTCGAAGATGTTCTGACGCAAGGCCTGGCCCGGGTAAAAATTGGCGTCAGCGAGCTGGAGCTTGTCGCGGAACTGGAATACTTGATGAAAAAGCTTGGCGCGGACGCTCCGTCCTTCGCCACGATGGTATTATCCGGCCCCAACACCGCCCTGCCTCATGGCGTTCCCGGTGCGCGCCGAATCGAAGCCGGGGATCTGCTCATGTTCGATTTGGGAGTATACGCCGGCGGTTATGCGTCGGATATTACCCGTACCTTTGCGGTAGGCGATCTGAAGCCGGAAGCCGTTAACATCTATGAGACGGTTCTTGCTGCGAATCTGGCCGGGATTCAGGCCGTCAAACCCGGCGTGACCTATGGCTCGATCGACCAAGCGGCACGCAATGTGATTGACGGCGCAGGTTACGGCCATGCCTTCGTACATCGCCTGGGTCACGGGCTTGGCATGGATGTCCACGAATATCCGTCCGTTCACGGGTTGAATCAGGACATATTGCAGCCTGGGGCGGTCTTCACCATCGAGCCCGGCATTTACCTGCAGGGCGTCGGCGGCGTTCGAATCGAGGACGATGTCATCGTGACCGGCGATGGCGTCGAGGTGCTGACCTCCTTCCCGAAAGAACTGACCGTCATCGGATAAAGCATGTTCAGCATGAAAAAAAGCCCGAATCACCGTTTCGCTTACGGTATTCGGGCTTTCTCTATTCAGGCAGAAGAGCCATCTTGCAGGCAGAAACACTCCTGCAAGGTGGCTCCCCTGGATGCGTTCATTATGCCTGAACCATATCCAGTTCAATATTGTCGTCGTTATACACGTCTTTATCCACTTCATTCATGACTTTCCCGGTAATCACGCCGGCCGTCATGGAGTCATTCACGTTCAGTGCCGTCCGTCCCATATCGATCAGCGGCTCGACGGAAATCAACAGGCCTGCTAAGGCAACCGGCAGGTTCATCGTGGAGAGCACGATGAGCGATGCGAAGGTAGCTCCGCCTCCGACACCCGCCACGCCGAAGGAACTGATCATAACGACCACGATCAAGGTCAGGATGAACGACCACGACGTCGGATCCACGCCGGCCGTCGGGGCAATCATGACGGCCAGCATGGCAGGATAAATGCCCGCGCAGCCGTTCTGCCCGATCGTGGCGCCAAACGATGCCGAAAGGTTCGCGATGCCTTCCGAGACGCCCAGCTTTTTGTTCTGGGTCTGCACGTTAAGCGGGATCGTAGCCGCGCTGGAACGCGATGTAAAGGCAAAGGTCAGCGTCGGGAATACCTTCTTGACGTACTTGAACGGATTGAACCCGAATATCGCCAGCAGCACCAGATGGATAATGAACATGGCGATCAAGGCCACGTATGAAGCCAGAACGAAATCGATCAGATTCATGATCACCGCAAGATCGGTCGTGGCGATCGTTTTGGCCATCAGCGCCAGAATCCCGTAAGGCGTCAGACGAAGCACCAGCGTCACGATACGCATGACCACGCCGTATACGGCGGAGATCATGTTGCGGAAGGTCTCCGCCTGCTCCTTGTTTTTACGGTCCAACCCGAGCACGGCGATCCCGATGAATGCCGAGAATATGACGACCGCAATCGTCGAAGTTCTTCGTGCTCCCGTCATGTCGGCAAACGGATTGCTCGGAATGAAATCCAGAATCTGCTGCGGCAGCGTACGGCCCTCGACATCCCCGAGCCGTTCTTGCAGCAGCGCGCCCTGCTGCTCCTCGGCAGCGCCGCCCTGAATATTGACGGCGGACAAATCGAACGCCAGCGCTGTCGTAATTCCGACAGCGGCGGCTACCGCCGTCGTCAGAAGCAGCACCGTAATGATCATTCCGCTCATTTTGCCCAGGTTCTTTCCGCCCTTCAGCTTCATGATGGCCGATATGATCGACACCATGATCAGCGGAATGACCATCATCTGCAGCAGTCTGACATAACCGTAGCCAACCAGATTAAACCAATCGGTGGATTTCACCACCACATCGGAGGTCGAAGTGTAGATGAGCTGCAGTGCCACTCCGAACAACACACCCAGTCCAAGTCCGGCAAACACGCGTTTGGTAAACGAGTAATGCTTTCTCTGCATCCAGTACAAAATACCGACCAGCAGAATCAGAACAAGGACATTGATGATAACCCAAAGCGTTTCCATCCTAATGATTCCTCCCATTCTATAAATAAGGATATACTGCGTCATCCTCATGTCATAAGTGCGCTAGTATGTATTCATATCCATTTCATAGCCCACTCTAAACATATCATTACCCGTTTGAGAAAATTCCTGTCAAAAACGTTATTTTTCTGTTGACGTGAATTATGTCGACTATGTTGATCGGAATACCACCGCATTGCTCTACTATCATATCATGTAAACTTCAAAAGGAGAACTACCAAAATTAACACAATCGTTTCAATCCATTCATTCAACGCCCCATAGGTATCTCCCGTCAATCCCCCGAGTCTTCGACTCATCCGTTCGGCCGTCAAACTTCCAACGGCCCAGGCTGCCAACGGGATGACGAGGATTCCTCCGATTCCGATCGCCGCAAGATCCAGTGTGCTTGTCGTGCACCAGAGAAGGCCTATGACGACCAGCGTTAACAGGATCGCGACTATGCCTGCCAGCGACCTCCTTCTAACGGACAGTCCGTGAAACAAAGCTGCCAGCCCCTCGCTTCCCCGTGCCATCGGCCATCGATACATGGCGTGGACCATAAACCAGCGGCTCCAGACCGGAGCGAGCACCAGCAGCCACGCTTCTTGCTTCCATACCCCCTCAGACAAATCCCAAACGGACATGATTAAGGAAGCTTTCAGAAGGAGCAGCAGCATGCAGGCCATGACCCCCATCGCGCCTACCCGGCTATCCTTCATAATTTCAAGCATTCGTTCGCGCGACCGATGGCTCAGCAGCGCATCCGCGCTGTCCATCCAGCCATCGAGATGAAGCCCTCCGGTTAACGCTACCCATGCAGCCAGCAGGATGACGGCAGCAGGAAAGGAAGGCAGCACAAAGCTTAAGCCCAGTCCCAATACGGCAACGATAGCACCTATGACTGCCCCTACGAAAGGATAAAAAACGACGCTCCGCTGTTGAACTTCGGGTGTAAAGGGAATTTCCCTCCGCACGGGAAGCCTCGATAAAAATTGAAAAGCGGCCGCAGCCGCTTCGATCATCTTGCTCATATCCGATACTCCCTGCTCTTGATTTCCATTGGAATTCCCGCGGTCACCAGAAATACCTCGTCACAGACCTGGGCCAGTCGTTGATTCATGATCCCTGCCCAGTCGCGATAAATCCGGCCCAGCGGATATTCGGGCACAATCCCTGAACCCACTTCGTTTGTTACCAATATAACCATGCCCGGGTATACCTGAACCGCTCTTGCCAGCCTGCCGATTTGAAGCCCCAGCCGCTCTTCCATGACGGCCGTGCCTTCAGGTTCGGCCTGCAGCAGCACGTTCGTAAGCCACAGCGTCAGGCAATCCACTACCACCGCAGGGGCGTCCGAGGCAGACTGGCCGAGCGTTTCGAGCAATTCGGGCAGAGCGACAGGCTCCTCCACCGTCTGCCAACCATAGGCTGTATCCTGCCTGCGGTCTTGATGAATACGGATCCGTTCCCGCATCTCATCGTCATAGGCTTGCGCAGTCGCTATATATGTACCGGAATCGGCGCGCTTCATGCACAACTTCTCCGCGAACGAGCTCTTCCCGCTCCTCGCTCCGCCCGTAACCAACACGCTTCCACGATGACTCATACGGCTCCTCCGCTGATGCCGGCGCTCTCAAACGTCGCCATCTCGTTCACGATCCTGCACGCCGCCTCGACCAGATGAAGGCACAGCACACCGCCCGTCCCCTCGCCAAGACGCATGTCCATTTGAAGCATCGGCTGGAGTCCCAGCTCTTTCAGCAGAAGAACATGCGCCTGTTCATGCGAAACATGGGAAGCAATCATATAAGGAAGGGCATCCGGGCAGATCGATTTGGCAACCAACGCCGCGGCACTGGATATGAATCCGTCAATGATGACAGGACATCCATGAGCAGCCGCCCCCAGAATCAATCCGGCCAATCCGCCGATTTCGAAGCCCCCGACTTTGGCCAGCACGTCGAGCGGGTCGGCGGCATGAGGCGCATTGACTTGTATCGCCCGTTCCACAACCCGAATCTTATGGTTCAGCCGTTCATCCGTCACGCCGGTTCCTCGTCCCACAACCTCGGATGGCTGCTTGCCGGACAGAACCGAGAAAATAGCCGCGCTTGGCGTCGTGTTCCCGATGCCCATCTCTCCGGTTACGAACATCTGCGTGCCTTGTTTAACCAGCTCTGCCGCCACCTCAGCTCCGGTCACTACGGATTGCAGCGCTTCTTCCCTTGTCATTGCGGGTCCTTTGGCCATATTGGCGGTTCCTCTGCCAATGTTCCGGGACAGGAGCCTCTCATGGGTCAGCTCGGTCGCTACGCCGATATCCACGCAATGAACGTCTGCCCCCGCTTGACGGGCCAGCACGTTAACGGCCGCCCCTCCATTCAGGAAGTTCATCACCATTTGGGGCGTCACCTCGGCCGGAAATGCGCTGATTCCTTCATCACACACCCCATGATCACCAGCCATGACAACCACGGATGTTTTGGTAAACGAGGGCTTCATTTTCCCCGTGATTCCCGCTAATTGGATCGCCAGCGACTCCAGCTTGCCCAAACTGCCCGGAGGTTTCGTCAACGTATCCAAATAGGCGGCGGTTTCCGCCTGCGCTTCGGCATCCAGCGGTTTAATGTTAGCGGTAATTCCCTTCAATCGACTTGTGAGTGTATCCGTCAATGAAACGGCCTCCTTCCTCTTGCTCCTAAATCTTACAACGCGGCTGAACCTGCGGCAACACCGCTTTAGGACCAGGTGCTGTTCGCCGTTAACAGCACCTGCGGAGCCCCATTCTCGGGATGGGTCACGATGGAGGGCTCCACCCGGAAAATCCGTCGGATATACGCTGCCGTCAGCACGTCCTCCGGCTTGCCCGCCCCTGCGATCCGTCCCTGATCCAGAACCAGCAGTTTATCGCAGAATTGAGCCGCCAGATTGAGGTCATGCAGTACGCTGATCACCGTTATGCCGGACGAGTTCCGCCACTCCGCCACCATATCCATGAACTGAAGCTGATAGCGGATATCCAGATAGGTCGTCGGTTCGTCCAGCATCAGCAGCGAAGGCTCCTGGACCATCACCTTGCCCAAAGCGACACGCTGGCGCTGTCCTCCGCTTAACTCGGTAAGCCGGCGCTCCTCCAGGCCGTTCAGATCCAGCTTTCGAATAACGGCCTCGATAAGCGGGGCCGCATCCTTATCCTCACGGCCAAGCCAGTTCAAGAACGGGAATCGTCCCATCTCCAGCACGTCCCGGACGGTAAAATCGGTAGGGTCGAGTCCCTCCTGCTGCAGCACCGCCACGATTCGGGCCAGTGCCTTCCGGTTATAGCGTCCAAGCTCCTTGCCCAGAAGCGTCACGCTTCCTTCCGTAGGACTCTCCACGCCGGATAACAGCTGCATGAGGGTGGACTTGCCGCTGCCGTTCGGTCCGATGATCCCCCACCATTCCCCTTCGGCAATGTGAAGGTCCACCCCGGATAGAATCGACGCCTTGCCATAGGCTTTGCCAAGCCCTTGGGCCGTAATCATGATAACCCCTCCCTGCGCCGTTTTTTGTTCCGGTACAGCAGATAAGCAAAGAACGGAGCGCCTATGAATGCCGTGACCACCCCGAGCGGGATTTCCGTCGGCGCCAAGACGGAGCGTGCTGCCGTATCGCACCAAACCATGAAAATCGCGCCGCCCAGCGCCGACAGGGGAACAATCACGCGGTAATCGGAGCCGGTGATCAGCCGAATCATATGCGGCACTACAAGCCCGACGAACCCGATCACGCCGGAAACCGATACGGCTGCCGCGGCAAGCAGGGTAGCGACGATCAGCACGCTGGTCTTCAGACGATCGACATTCAATCCCATATGAGCGGCCTGCCGTTCCCCGAGCGACAAAATGTTAAGCGCCCGCGACCTGCTCCATAGATATACGAAACCCGCTGCAAAATACGGGAAAAGGATGGCCGTATACGACCATCCGCGCATGCTCAGGCTTCCCATCGTCCAGTACAGGATTTGGTTCACCGTATCTTTGGACATCACCGTCAGAAACGAAACGACGGCGCCCAGAAACGACTGCATCACCACCCCGGACAGGATGAGCCCGTGGATCGGCAGTTTTCCTTGATCCCTTGCCAGCAGCAAAACGGCCCATAGGGTGCCTGCTCCGGTCAGAAACGCTACAACCGGCAGTGTATAACCTCCGGCAAAGGAATATTCCATTCCGAAAAAAATCAGGGATGCCGCGCCAAGCGCAGCACCCGAGGACACACCGAGCGTAAACGGATCCGCCAGCGGATTGCGAAGCACGCCTTGAAAGGCGGCTCCGGCCACCGCCAGGGAGGCTCCAACAAGCATCCCGAGCAGGATCCGCGGCAATCTCACCTTCATCAGGATTTGCTCGGAGGAAGCTTCCCAGCTTGGAACGATGGAATCGCCGATTCCCGGCAGCCGGTGCAGCAGCATCGCTCCAATCTCTCTCACAGGCAGGTGAACGGAGCCGATTCCGAGACTGACAACCAAGGTCAGCAGTAAAAGGATCAGGCCGGCCGCACCGAATCCTGCAAGTTTTTTACTCATGGATTCATCAATTCCGGATAAACGGCCTTCGCCACTTCCATCAGTCCTTGCGTCACGCGCGGGCCCGGACGGCTGAGCAGATTGGCATCCACGGAAATGACCTGATCGTTCTTGATGGCCTCGATCTGATCCCAGCCGCCGCGCTCCTTGATCAGCTGATCCAATGTTTTCTTGGTGGCTTCGTCCACCACATCGTCCGTGTACAGAATAACGTCCGGGTTCGCGGCGATGATGTTCTCCTCGCTGATTTCGAACCAGCCTTCCGCATCGCCTGCTGCATTGACGCCGCCAGCTGCGGTAATGATCTCATCCATGAACTCGCCTTTGCCGACGGTCCATCCCGGAGAGAACTCCACGTACACTTTCTTCTTGTCTTCATCCTTCACGGATTTCACGGCTTCCGTAACGGAAGCCAATTCCTGCTTCATCTGATCGACGACCGCTTTCGCCTCGGCTTGACGGTCCATAATTTGCCCGATCAGCTCGATGTTCTCCATCACCGCATCGATGGTTTTCGGATCGTTGACGAACAGGGTAACGCCAAGCTCGCGCAATTTCTCGGCATTCTGGGCATTCATCGAAGCGGCGAATACCACATCGGCGTCGGCTGCGATGATCGCCTCTTCGTTCACCTGGAACCCGCCCAGTTTAGGCTTGGATTTGGCCGCTTCGGGGTAATCGTCGTTATCGGATACGCCAACGATCTCCTCATCCAGTCCCAATGCAAACAGTTTTTCCGTCTCGGACGGAGTCAGGGACGCAATCTTGGTCGGCGCTTTCTCAAACGTCATTTCAACGCCCGTTGAATCCTTGACGGTCAGCGGATACGTGGTCTTAAGCTCTTCCGCCGAATCCGCCGGCGCTTCGTTATTCTGCTCTTGCTGCTGTGCCGGCGGCGTCGCATCCTTCGGTGCTGCTTCTTCGCCGCCGCAGCCGATCAAGGCCAGGGCCATCAGTATGGCTACCAGAAGTACGGACCATGTTTTGTTTAATGCTTTCATCTCTTGGAATCCCCCTAAACATAATTGAGAACCTGGCGCAGGCGTGTCTAAATTCCTTCGACCGATCCTTAACTGGTAAGAAACGTTCAATCTTCATACCCTAAGAAGCAAAAATCCCCGACTCCTCGATGACAAGGACTCAGGGATTACGTTTGTATCATAAGGACGCCGGGATAACCGTTCAACGATGGCGCCTTAAACTTCCGTCCGCATGGCTCCATGCGTCCGGTAAACGTAATCCTCTCCTCGAAGGACCGTCTTTCATTCGCTGAGGGCAGGTCTCCTGACTTGCAGGTTGTAACGACTTCTCCGCCTTCCCAAGCACTAAAGGCTCAGTGGCATATGGAAAAGTCCCTGCTTCACAGTGGCGGGACCGTGCCGGACTTGCACCGGCTTCCCTATTAACCCGGCAGAAAACAATAACGCCCTCTGTCCGGGACCCTCGCAAATCATATGAATTTATGGATGATAGGCCAAGCATGGTTTCTCTGCACAAGATTATAGGCGATAAACCATCCCCTTACAACTGAAAGTTTCGGGCGTTTCGATTGCGTCATGACACCGATTTAGCCCGTTATCGCCTATTCCGACCGAAATCATACGTTTTCGTTTTATTCGCTTAACCGTACGCCCTGCCAGCTCGCTCCGTCCCATGTCAGCTGCAGCTTGAGAACCTCGCCCGGCATAACCGACGTCGCCCAGAATTCCGTATCCGGCACGGTAGCCGCTGCCATCTCCCGAATAACGCCGCCGTGGGTGACCACAAGCACGTCAACTCCTTCAGCGAGCGTTCCTCGGCCATCATCACCACGCCTGGCCTCTGCCTCTGCCTCTGCCTCTGCCTCTGCCTCTGCCTCTGCCTCTGCCTCTGCCTCTGCCTCTGCCTCTGCCTCTGCCTCTGCCTCTGCCTGCGCAAGGGTATCCGAAGCTTCCTCCATATGCAATATTTCCTTCACATCCAAATGCAATCCCGACAAAAAGGCCTGGACGCGGGAACCGAAAGCTTCCCAGCTCTCCCCGCTGGGCGGCGTAACTTCCGCAGGGTTATCGATCCAGCGCCGGTAGAGGGAATCCGTCTTCAAATCCTCGTAGGTCTTTCCTTCCCAATCCCCGAAATCCAGCTCGCGCAGCCGCGGGTCATATCGTACGCCCGGTATAAACCGGCCCAATGCGTCATCATCAGGAACAGCACCCCTTTTTGAATCCGATAAGATCACATCGAGCGTCTGCCGGCAGCGAAGGAGATCGCTGCAATAGATCCGGACAAAATGCCTGCAACGAAGCTCCTCCCGTAGCGGGAGGAGCTGTTCCCTTCCCTCGGCCAGAATTCCCTGATCCTCATGGCCGAGATAACGGCGCTCCTCGTTCCACAACGTGCGGCCGTGGCGGACCAGATGCAGGATGATCCTCATATCCATAGGCTTCCTCCTGCCGCGGCAGCAAGTCCGAGCACCGCGGTACCCAGCATCGTAAACAAAACCGATACGCCCACAAGCAGACGGTTTGTCACCCGGATATCCTCCGCTTCGAGCGGTCGGTCGGGGTCCCCCATGTAAGCCCGGAACGAGATCACGCCTTGGTACGAATTTTCGCCTCCCAGGCGAATCCCCAGGGCACCGGCAACGGCCGATTCCGGGAAGCCGCTGTTCGGACTGGGATGCTTACGCGCATCTCGTTTAACCATCTTGATCGCTTGTTTCCACTGCAGCGAGAACATCGCCGCCGCGATGGTCAACAGCCCGGCGGTCAGGCGTGCCGGTATCCAATTGGCGAGATCGTCGAGCCGGGCGGAGGCCCAGCCTAAATGCAGGTACTTCTCGTTTTTATAACCGACCATGGAATCCAGCGTATTCACGGCGCGGTAGGCCAACGCAAGCGGCGCCCCTCCGATCAGGGCAAAAAACAGCGGAGCGATGACCGCGTCCACGATATTTTCCGCAACCGTCTCCACCGTCCCCCGCACAATTTCCCGCTCATCCAGATGAGCGGTGTCCCTCCCGACCACCATGCTGAGCGCTTGCCTGGCCTCGGCGATATTCCCGGAACGAAGATGGCCGTAGACCTCCAATCCTGCCTCGCGCAGCCCCTTGATCGCAATCGTAGTCGCAATGAGAACGATCTCCGCACCCCAGGCAAGCCAAGGATGAATCGCTTGGCACAGCTCCAGCAGCAGCCATGCCAGCACGAAGGAGCCGCCGGCCACGATCACCGGCAGCAATATCCCCGCCCGCTTCAGTCCCTGAGCGGAAGTCGTCCGCTGACGAATCCAACCTTCGACCCGGCGGATCGTCTTCCCCATGCCGATAACAGGATGCGGCAGCCATCTTGGATCTCCGATCAGCAGGTCCAGCGCGACCGCCGCCCATATGACCCATACGACGGTCATATCCGATCCTCTCTTTCGGCGGCGATGCTCTCCGTGACGCTGTCGTAGACAAGACGTCCGATCATGCCGCCCAGATCGGTCGCGGTTCCGGCATAATGATGGTTCACGCCATAGGCTGTATTGCCGCTGACCGCAAGGACCATCGCATCCGTCGTCGTCCCCGTGGCGGCGGCTCCGGTTTCATGATCCTTCACCCCCAGGTCATGCAGCGCCGCGGCTTTCGCTTCCGCTGCCGTCAGCATGGCGTTCACCATGCAAGCCGGCGTCAGCCTTCCGTCCACCACCAGCACGACATTAATCGTGCCCGGCTGGTAAGCCGCGAAGGTCGTGCGTCTCGACCCGGCGCGGGCAGCATTGCCCACGCCCGCGGTAGTACAGCATAGAACGGAAGCTTGCTCGCCCCGAGCCTCCCGAATGGAGGCATATTTCAGTTTTACAGCCGTCATCAATCCTGCCGTGGAATTGGCCGGATAGCCGTGCCCAGCCATAAAGTTAACCATATCGTTTATCGGATCGCTGCAATCGTAATGCTTGTCGACATAACGGTTCACGATATGGTCCAAGTGCAGAAAACCGCCGCCGTATATGGCGCTGCTTATGGACGCAGCCGGACTCGGAAGCGAGATCCGAATATGCGGATGCTGCTGCTCCGAATCCAAGGACACGATGGCTCCCGGCCATGCATCCGAGTTATATGGACGATTGCTGCCTTTCAGAAAAGGTACTGCCATGTTTTTTTCTCTCCCTGCTCTTTAAATATCTGAACCAACTGTACCTGTAGCGTTCTTCATATGGATCTGCTGCTAGAAATCCCTAAGTCGCGTCAGCAGAAGGATTTCCAAGGACCTCCGCGGTTATCGCCAGCAGTCTGTCGTTAGATCCGGCATCCTTAACGGCTAACCGGATGTGGCGCTCACCGAGGCCCGGGTACATGGCGCAGCTGCGGACGAGCACGCCCCGCCTGCCCATTTCCTGCTGGAACGTCCCTGCATTCCAAGGCCGCGGAAGCTCCATCAGCAGAAAATTGGCCTCCCCCGGCGTAACGTCAAGCCCCAGCGCTCGTAAACCATGTATCAGCTTCTCGCGTTCCACGCGAATCAATTGCAGCGTGTCCAGTTCATATTCCCTGCCGCTGCCAAGACAAGCCTCTCCCGCAAGCAGCGCCAGTCCATTGACGCTCCACGTCACCTGCTTGCCTGCCATGGCGCGTATCACGTCGGGGTGGGCAACCGTAAACCCGAGCCGCAGGCCCGGTATCGCATAAAACTTGGTCATCGACCGGACAATGATCGTCCGCGGATAGTCCTGCAGTTCCGGCATCAATGTCTGTCTGTCCTCCGGCGGAATGAAATCGATGAAGGCCTCATCCAGCACCAGCCAGGTCCCTTCTTGCTCAGCGCATGCCGCCAGCTCGCGAATATCCTCCAGGCTGTACTGAACCCCGTTCGGATTGTTCGGCTGTCCCACAAATACAAGATCCGTGCAGGCGATCAGCTCCATCAAATCCGCCTTGTCCGCACGCCAATCCCGCTCCGGCTCCCCGCACACGGAACGGATGTCCGAACCAAATTTCAAGGACAACTCCCGGTATTCGGAAAAACAAGGATCGACCACGCCGACCGTTCGGGGCTGCAGGCCCAGCAGCAGCAATGCCATGCATTCTGCAGCTCCATTTCCGACAAGAATGCACCGGGCATCGGTGTCCAATTCCTCTGCAAGCAGCCTCTTGAATTCGCGGTGCCCCGGATCCGGATAACGAATCACCGCGCTCATCCCTTCCTCTAACGCTGCCATGACCCCTTGGGGCGGTCCTAGCGGGTTAATATTCGCGCTGTAATCCAGAAAAGCCGAGGCTGCCCTTCCATATGCAGCCGCCGCCGTCTCCACGTCCCCGCCGTGTCCGTACACCTCGATCAAAGGTTGGTTATTATCGCTCATAAGGGCTCCTCCCGTTCCATGCCCATGGCTCTTGCAAGCCCTGCCGTTATGTAATGCCATCATTATGTCGCTACCGTCCCTGACTCGTCAACATGGAATGCTTTGTCTCTGCCTTCAAATTGGTTTACAATAGTCTGGAAGCACCACATTTTGAATTGTGACGACGGAGGATGCTATGCTATTTATCGATAATCAGGGGATTCACGACCCATCCATCAACCTAGCGATTGAAGAATATGCGCTTAAGCACTTGTCCATGGACGAGAGCTACCTTCTCTTTTATATTAACAAGCCTTCCATCATCATCGGAAAGCATCAGAATACGATCGAAGAGATCAACCAGGAATACGTTCGCGACAACAACATCCAGGTTGTGCGCCGGCTGTCCGGCGGCGGAGCCGTGTACCACGATCTCGGCAATCTGAATTTCAGCTTCATTACGAAGGACGACGGCCAGTCGTTCCACAACTTCCTGAAGTTCACGCAGCCGGTCATCGACTTCCTGCAAAAGATGGGCGTGCCAGCCGAGCTCAGCGGCCGGAATGACCTGCAGGTCGGCGAGAAGAAAATTTCGGGGAACGCTCAGTTCTCGACGCGGGGACGCATGTTCAGCCACGGCACGCTCATGTTCGATCTGAATCTGGATGACGTGCAGGCCTCGCTGAATGCCAATCCGGAAAAGTTCAAATCCAAGAGCACCAAGTCCGTGCGCAGCCGCGTAGCGAACATCAAGGAGCTGCTTGGCACCGGCATGACCATTGAACAGTTCCGCGCGGAGCTGCTTCGCTCGATCTTCGGGATGGAACCGGATCAAGTACCGCAATACGTGCTTCAGGAGAAGGATTGGGAGATCATCAACCAGATTTCGAAGGAACGCTACCAGAATTGGGATTGGAACTACGGGCTGTCCCCTGAGAGCAACGTAAAGCATGCGAGGAAGTTCCCGGTGGGCATCATCGATATCCGCATGGATATCCGTGAAGGGCATATCGGAGAGATTAAAATTTACGGCGATTTCTTCGGCGTCGGCGATGTTGCGGATATCGAGAATCTGCTTCGCGGCAAACGGTACGAAGAAACGGCGGTGCGCACCGCGCTATCCGGCATCGACGTCAAGCATTACTTCGGCAACCTCGAGCTCGACGATCTGATCGGCCTCATCTTTCTTGAGGAATAGATCCGGCTGAAATCTAAATAAGCCTCTCGCCCCGTATGCATTGCATAAGGGCGGGAGGCTTTTTCATTGTAAAACTGCATATCCCGGATTTAAGAAGCCATAAACACGTACCAAACAAGGGCCAGCGTCAGCACAATGCAGGCATTCTCTACCGTGCGTCCCCATTTGCTTCCGGTGCTCATGATCTTCAGCTTGATTCTCCATTTGAACGGAGGAAGCGGACGGATTCCGCGGTTGGTCAGCGCATCTGCGAGCAAATGAATCGAGTAGGATAAACCGCCGGCAAACCATAGGCTTTCCCCGCCGATCTTGCCCTGTGACGCAAAATACAGCAGGCCCGTCCATCCTGCTGCGGCATAGACGGTATGGGTTAACCCCCGATGGGTCACCAAGGAGCCTGCAATCAGCACGCTGCCTGCGATCGTATTCCATGGGCTGAAGCCCTGCCCGAAGGAAATCAGTCCCAAGCCGATCAGGAACATGACGACATGGCGCAGCGTCCGGCTCGGCAGGTACGAAACAACCCCGATCAGCCCGGCCAGGGCGATATTCCAAGGCGCATACTCCTTGCCGTAGAATACGACGAATATGGCGGCGCCAATCATCGCCAGCTGTAGAATTCGCAGCAGCCCGGAAGGAATCGCCTTGCGCACCAGCAGGGAGTTGGGCTCGTCGATGTCGGGAAGCAGCGAGCTGACCAAAGCCACTGCCGCGGCAGGCAGCGTGACAGGCACTCCGCTCATGCCCATGACGGATAACGTGACCCCTGTGCTGATAATCAAATGAGCTCTGCCCATCATGATGACATTCTTCCTTTCTAAGCTCAATGCTGACTATGGAATCGATGGATCATCTTGCCGATCTCCACGTCCGATAGCCCAGGGTCATGAGAATATACGTTCGGTTCATTAGTATAGCAAAATCATCCTCTTTTTGTCTACCCCTTCCACTTTTGCAGGCTTAAAAATGGTTGTCCGATCCGCTCATATGGGATACAATTTGATCACTTGCCCATGCCTTACGCCCGGGGACGAAAGTACGGGAAGCTGCAATTTGAGTTTCGCATCATCGGAAAGGATGACTACCTAGTGAATCGCTCACGTATCGCCGACATCAGCCTGCTTCTGGTGGCCATGATGTGGGGCTCCACGTTCCTCATCGTTCAGTATGCGGTGCGCGTCCTCCCGCCTATGGCCTTTAATTCGGCCCGCTTTCTGGGAGCGGCCCTGCTCCTCGCATTGATCATCACCCTCTTTTACCGGAATCAGTGGAAGCTAATATCCGGCAGGATGCTGCTGCATGCTTGCCTGCTCGGTCTTTTTTTGTTTATCGGCTATGCCTTTCAAACGGCGGGCCTTCTGTACACGACCACGTCCAATGCAGGTTTCATTACCGGCTTGTCCGTCGTGCTGGTGCCTTTCATATCGTACGCGCTGTTAAAACACTCCATCTCCAGATTCACTTGGATCAGCGCCTTGCTTGCTGCAGCGGGCCTGTACCTGCTCACCTTCGCCGGATCCGGCATGAGCCTGAACAAGGGCGATGTGCTCGTATTCGTTTGCGCCATCGGTTTTGCGCTCCATATCGGTTATACGGGCGTTTATGCCGGCCGATATCCCTCCCTGCTGCTGGCAGCGCTCCAGATGGCCGTCGTTGGGGTATTCAGCCTGATAGCTTCCGCTTTAACCGAACATGTGGGCCATGCAGCGGATCTGATGGAGAAGCTGACCGAGCCGAACGTGCTGTGGGCGCTCGCTGTATCCATCGGCCCTACCAGCGCATTCGCCTTCTGGATCCAAACCGTCTGCCAAAAATACACGACGCCGTCCAGGGTAGCCATCATCTATGCAACGGAGCCCGTATTCGCGGCACTGACGGGAATTCTGTTTGCCGGAGAACGGCTTACGCTTTTCGGCGGCATCGGTTGCCTGTGCATTTTGGCGGGAATGGTGATTGCGGAATTGAAGTCTGCGCCACAGAAGGTACAATAGAGTTAAAGACAGAGACAGAATCAAAAAGGAGAGATACCCATGACAACTTACAAATTGATGGCCATCGACATTGACGACACCCTGATCAATGACGATAAGGAAGTAACCCCAGGCGTCCAGCAGGCGCTTGAGCAAGCAGTCGCCCACGGCGTCGTCGTGACGCTGGCAACCGGACGTGCCTATGCGTCAGCCCAGGCGATTGCCCGTCAAACCGGACTCAACGTTCCCATCATCACCTACCAAGGTGCCTTGATCAAAAACCTGCTCGACGAAAAGGTTCTCTACGAACGCTTCGTTCCCGTCGACGCTGCCGTAAAGCTGTTTGAATACTGCGTGGAGCACAATCTGCATCTGCAAACCTACATCGATGACAAGCTGTATGCCCGCGAAGAGAATCAGAAGCTGATCGATTACTGCGCCCTGAACCGGACGCCTTATTACATCGAGCCTGATTTTATGACGATGGTTCGGAAACCGACACCGAAAATGCTCATTATTGACGATCCCGACTATCTCGATGAACTGATCCCTATATTCCGCGAGCTGCTCGGCGATGAAGTGCATATTACCAAATCCAAGCCGCATTTTCTGGAGTTCATGCATAAGGAAGGCACGAAGGGACATGCGCTGACCTTCCTGGCCGATCATTTTGGCTGCGACCTCAAGGAAACCATCGCTGTCGGCGACTCCTGGAACGACCACGAAATGCTGGAGGCAGCCGGACTTGGCGTCGCTATGGGCAATTCGATTGAGCCGCTTAAGGCGATTGCCGATTACGTTACGCTGGGGAATAACGAAGACGGCGTGAAGCATGTCATTGATAAATTCGTGCTCAACCAAGGTTAATACGAAAAATAACTAGCTGCGCAAACAAGCCTCCATGATATCCATGGGGGCTTGTTCCTGTCCATAAACCGGGCCAATGCGGCGCCCAAACCGTTTCCTTGGGAAGCGCAAGGCCGCCGCGGCCTGTCGATCATTCCCGATCCGGGTTAAATGTTAGAATCGGCTTCAGAAGAACCGCATCGTCGAACTCCAGCAAGCCTACCTCCATGCACAGCTCCATCAGCTTATGAATGCCGTTGAATTGCTGCAGATTTCGTTGATGAATGACCGACAACGCTTCGCGGACCAATTTTTTGGCCTGCTCAATGCTCTGATGCTCCACGGCCTGAATAATCTCCTTGATGCTCTCCAGGTAATATACGGTCCGCCTCAGCGAGCGAATCAGCAAAATCTGCCGGACATGCGAAGGACTGTACAGCCGATATCCATTCTCGGGGTTGCGATCGGGAGTGATCAAGCCTTCCTTCTCCCAGTGACGAATGGCGGACGACTCCACGTTGGTCAATTCGGCAGCTTCGCCGATTGTCATATGCGCCTTCAGCTTTTTATCCCTGATGCTGTCAAGCCCGGGATTCTCAAGCAGGGCAAGCGTTTCGTCCGCAATGGTCTTTTCCTGCTGCAGTTTGACCTGCTCCCCGTTCACGAGCCAGAGGGCTTCATCCATCTCCCTCTTCTGGATATGGCGAATCACATCATAGGTTACGGCATAACCGAACCCGGGGAACATGGCCCGCAGACACCGGAAGTAGGCGAGATGCATCTTCGTGTATAGACGGTACCCCTTCTCGTTCCGCTCAGGTGAGGGCACCACTCCCCAAGATTCGTAATGCCTTAAAGCACTCGTACTGATATGCAGCTCCTTGGCGATGTCTTTCGGCTTGTAGTAATGCATGCCGTCCCCTCCCCGACCACGATTGAGAACCTACTTTACCAGAATCGCGGGCCATTGGCAAACCTTAAATTAAAACATTAAAGTGCTCTGATAAGGTTTGTGCAGCATCAACAAGAGTGCTGGCGAATTCGCCGCCCGGCAGCTTCCCACTTGCATCAATGTAGTATATTGGTTGGTGTAGAGGCAAGTTGAACGTATTCTTAACAGCGGGAGGCTGATCAATGATGAATATGCACATAACCGAGGAAGTTCCACAGCTTAAGGAATATATCGATCTCCGATTCGATGCAGGGCTGCCTGAGGTCGAGGAATCGATCGCAGAGACGGCTCTCAACCGCAGCCTGCTCTCCGTCCTTGTCCGGGACGGCAATGACCGGCTGATCGGTATGGGAAGGGTGATCGGCGACGGCGCTTTGTATTTTCAACTGGTAGATGTTATGGCCGCGGCATCCTATCGGGATCAAGGGCTTGAAGAAACGATCGTGTCCGAACTGCTCGCCCGCCTGAAAAAAATAGCGCCAAGCGGAGCCGAGGTCACCGTCATCACGGACGTTCCCGGAATCAAGCTGTATCAACACGCCGGCTTCAAGCTGCTGTATCCTGAACGATACGGTATGGCCGGATCTGTGTGAGAGATATCCCAGCAAGCGGCTTAAAGCGGCCATCCTGCCGCATCTTCACGTTATAAGTCTCCGCACGGGGGCCGTTGGTCCGCACACATGGTTGGACTAACTACTCCATATTTTCATTTATTTAATCTCACCGTCATCCCCGCCACCGCCACACGTACTCCCTCCGGCAGAGGCAGCTCTTTCCGAACGTCGACGTCATGCGACATATGGGTATACACCGTTTGGCGAGGTTTCACCTCGGCGAGCAGCTCTGCCGCTTCCTTCATGTCATAGACGGAGCGGGTCTCGAATTGGGCGGTTTCATGAACAAAGCTGGTTCCCAGAACCAGGAGATCCACGCCTTTCAGCGGCTCCTTTTCCTTCGGGCTGAGATCAATCGAATCCGAATTGTACACCCAGGTGTACCCGTCCTTCTGGAACCGGTAGGCGTAGGAGTACCCGTTTTTGCCATGGTTTACTTTCCAGCACGAAATCTCCCAGCCAGCCAATGTAAATCCATCATCGACTGGCGTCATCTCCATCTGCCGCGGAAGCCACGGATACTGGCGGACAATCTGGTCCAGCACCTCGGCTGGGGCGTATAGCCGGCCTTTTTCCCTCTGCCATCTGCAGGCATCGCTCCATTCCGGAAGGCCTCCGATATGATCAAAGTGGGCGTGCGTAATCAGCATATCGCTCATTTTCCGAATTCCGAGCCCCTCCATCATGCCGCGCCAATCCGGACCGCAGTCGATCATAAAGGACGTTTCGCCGCACTCCACCATCGCCGAGGAGCGCAATCGCCGGTTCACGCCCGTACTCCTCGCTTCCGTGCATACCCCGCAATCGCAATATACCCGCGGGACGCCCATCGCATCCCCGGTTCCCAGAAAAGTTAATGTATCTCCGCTCACACGTATCCCCCATTTTTATGTATTGATTCCTTCACGGTTAAGCAAACCTTGTCCCTTTATTGTATTAGCGCACGAAGAAAAAAACAAAGACCGCCGGGCTCATCCCGGACGGTCTTTCGTCATTTATGTCATACGATCGATATGGCTATGATAGCAATTCATTAAGCAAACGAGGGCTTATTATCGTCAACGGCTCCGCTGATGACCTTGACGTACTTCTTATCCACACCTTCCACGGAAGGACCGACATATACACTGCTCTTGCTTGAGCGTCTGACCGAGCGCTTCCGGGATTTCAGCGTACTCATCATCGGTACGGGCCCCCGAACCACCCAGCTGCTGCCATTGGCGGACCCCTGCGGATGACCTGACGTTCTCTTCTTCTCATTCCTGCTCACGACGAATCCCCTCCAACTAAATGCCTGATGGTACGAAGCAGCTCACGATTCTGTTCCACAACCTCCGCGAGATCTTCATCCGTAAGAATCTCATGTCCCGTAAAATGCACGGACAATACATGATTTACACCTAAAGGATAGCAGAACACATACACCTGCGCAACTTCCTCTTCGTGATAAAATGCCCATTTTCCACTATTATAGACATCAATCACGTAAATCGACTGGTTGCTTGGCGAATGATCCTTTTTCCCATCGAACGAGAAATACCGTCCTTTACCTACATTACCCCCAATTTGGGCAATGCCTTCATCCCTTCGTCCCCAAAAGGCTGCGCCGGTCACCCGGAAATCCCCTGCGGCCGGCGGGAGCAAGGAGTTTCGGACGGCTTCACTCAGTGCATGATATTTTTCCGCTTCATCGCTCACATGCACGTTTCGGTTATATTCCCAGAAAAAATGCAGCACGCTTTGCTTGCGTCTCAGCTCCGCATCCTTCTGTTCAATCAATGTGCTCGGGTTGTTATAGAATCCTTCGGTTTCGATCGCGCTCAGAATATGTCCGCAGGCGACATCGACGGCAGATTTGTAATCATCGTCGCTTCGAAGCTCGTATTCGAGCAGCGTAATGCCCTGCAGGTCGGAGAGTAGGTGATAATCCTTAACGATCACGTCTTGAACGGAACTGCTGTCTGCCTCTACCTGATCCGGAATGATGCAGTATACCCTTCGCCGCCCGAGCCTTCCCCAGTACAGCCCCATCTCAAACAACGTGTTGTCGCGGGTAACAAATACATGTTTGCCTCGAATGAGCGCCACATCATCCGGAGAAAAGACGAACACACCAAAATCACTGGACGCCAGCTGCTTCTCCAAAGCTTCCATCGTATACATATTCGCCCCGAACGTACCCCCGTACCAAGGCGTCACTTGGGCGGAGCGTTTGAGCTGTTCGTGGATCGCCCTTGCATACTTGATGGCCTCTCTGGAAGAACCTATGAATAAATTCGGCTTCGGTATGGTCATAGGCACATCCTATTCTCCCTTTGTTATACATTTTAGTCTTATTCGACCATTATAACAAAGCTGCCTATTTTTGGGTGAAAATTATGGCAGGCGCATGTTGGTATAGTATATGCTACGGTTTCAAAACAGACCCCATAAATAACCATGCACCCGTGTCCCGATCTTCAATGGCAAAGAAAAAAGGGCGGTTGATCTTCATGGCGATCGGCTCGGTAGGTTCGGCGCTTTCCGTTATTCCCACCGCTGTAACAGCTGCGGCCTTTGTCCCTTTTTCGCTGACATCGACAATCGTCTGGTGTGTGACATGATCAATCCAAAATCCATCTCCTTGTTCGGCCATTTTGCTAAAATCAGCCTCGGCGGCGTCGAATGCCTTGACCATGCCAAGGCTCTTAAGGGCATCCGGAAGCTCGAAGCTCTGCTCCGCCTTAAACTTGGGCAGACTGAGCTGAACCGTTTCGAACGAGTAATCGCCTTTCCAGACGGACGCATCCTTCCACAGCTGCCGATGCAGCTTATCGATCGTGGAGGATTCCTTCGGCAGGATGACCAGCATGTGCATGCGGCCATCTCCATATGGAATGCGGATGGCCTGCCAGGACTCTCCTTCTTTATAGCTGTATCTATCTTCCCTCTTCATCATAGGGACTTGTTGAATGGTGCCGTCAGATAGCGTAAATTCTTCATCCACGGTATTTGCCGGATCAAATTCATCCGTCCACCCGCCGTTGAAATATATGGCATTGATCAGGACCGCAACGCCGCCTGGCGGCTCATGATATATCTTAGGGATCATGCCGCTGGTTTTGTCTTTCACCCATTGGTTAATTGCATGCATCGCGTCCTCCTGCTGAAGGTCCGTCTCCCTGACCTCCGCGCCGTAACTGTCCTTTACGGCTTCTGCATAAGCCTCCTTCAGTTTAAGGCCTGGCCGGTGCCAAACGGAATTGGCCACGTTCAGCACGACGCCGCCTCCATTCTCCAGCAAGGAGCGCAGCTGGCGGTTGCCTTCATTGATGCCTGCATCATTCATGCCCCTCCAGCCCAGCATATCGGCCATCTCGGCAGCCGTATCGCCCGCAGTCCCGTTATAAGCCAGTGCCAAGGCCTGCGTGATGCTGTATGGAGAAATAATCAGGTTATCGCTCGTGTACTCAGGGTTATCCGATAACGCCTGGTGCAACCGTAAACCAAAATCATTCTGTGCTTTCACCATGCCGGCATCGACCTTGCCTAATACCTCTTTGCGTTCCTGCGCCGACAATTCCTTCACTTGGGTCTGCTTATGCGCAATGCCCTGCGATTCCCCTGGCTGGATCCCGCTGTCCTGAGCACAGGCGGTAAGCCCAACAAGCAAGCATAGGCCTGTGAGTATCTTTTTTTTCCGCATTACCTTGTCCCCCTTCAATGCCAGATTTTTGATCTATCTGCTATTGACGGAATCGACACTCCTAATGTTTCATATAAAGGATCATTTATCCAAATTCAGTTGGCAATCCACTTCATCACCGCTACAATGAATAGATAGTTCCAGCAACTTACCTAAAAAGACATGCAGAGCGAAAGGAATTTCTACATATGCAAAAAATTCGTCTTGAAGGCAGCAAAGTGACGCTGCGATCCAGGAAACCCGAGGATACCCCTGTTCTATATAATCTGATCTATGGCACGAAGAACCCGGAATGGAAAAAATACGACGCCCCTTATTTCCCGCTCAAGCAGATTTCCTACGAAATTTTTGAAACGCAGTGGAATGCCGACTTCGAAACCGATCAATTTCCGAGCGATCTGCTCATCGAAGTCGAGGGCACAACGATTGGCATCGTCACGTTCTATTGGGAGCATGAGGCCTCGCGCTGGCTGGAAGCCGGCATCCTGATTTATGACCCGGGCCGTTGGAGCGGCGGGTACGGTACGGAAGCACTGTCGTTGTGGGTGGATTGCCTGTTCCAAAACCTCACCATCGCCCGTGTCGGCATTACGACCTGGTCCGGCAATCCGCGAATGATGCGCTGTGCGGAAAAGGTGGGTATGAAGCTCGAAGGCCGTATGCGAAAGTGCCGGTATTACGACGGCGTCTATTACGACTCCATTCGCATGGGCATTCTGCGAGAAGAATGGGAAGCGCGCAAAGCAACCTTATAGAGCAAGATGGTACGGAATAATCCGTATACGTGGCATATTTGCAAAATAGGAGGCGTCATTCAGACGAATGCTAATGTTCTGTATGTACAAATAAGCGAGCCGTTCAGGATATCCTGAACGGCTCGCTTTATCTCTTTTTTGTCGCCGACGGGCCATGTATGAAACGCAACTCAGCACGCGACGAACCCTCATGAACCTATCAATCGCTCCATATACCACCGAACATCACAGCCCTGCCAGCACCTGATACCAAACCCCTCGCTTCGAATACAGCGTCTCGCGCACCTGGTCCCATCCGCCCAGATACTCGATGTCGAACAGCCCCGGCGGGTTGGCAAACCGCTCCTTCGTCTGTTCATGCACCGATTCCTCGACGGGACGGAAGCCATGCTTCACGAAGATGTTCTGCGCCTCCGGCGTACGCAAGTACTCCACAAAAGCCGCCGATACATCCTCAGTGCCGTGTTTCTTCGCAAACCGCTCCACGACTGCGGCTGGATTCTCGATCAGCATCGTATGCTGCGGTACAACAATGTCATACTGGACGCCTTGGGCAATCCGGGCTAGCAGCTCGTTCTCATACGTAACGATCACATCCCCGACCCCATATTCAAAAGCCGCCATCGAAGCCCGCCCGCTTTTATCGAGCGACTCCACATTGCGGTGAACCGCTTCAAGGAAGGCTTTCGCTTCGGCAGGATCACGCGTTCCATTCTCTTCCGATTGTTTCAGGCCGGCACCGTATATCGCGTTGATGTCCCACTGCGCTCCGCCCGAAGTCTTTGGATTCGGATACAGCACCTTGACGTCCGAACGGGTCAGATCGTCGAAATCCCGTATCCCTTTCGGATTACCTGCGCGGGTACCGAGAACGACAATCGAGCGTGTCACCATGCCGTTATAAGGCTGGGATTTCCACTCCTTGTCGACGAGCCCTGCCCTGACGAGTTTATCGACATCCCCTTCCATGGCAAGCAGCGTGACGTCAGCCTCAAACCCGCCCGTAATGGCGCGCGCCTGTGTTCCGGAGGCCTCGTAGGATTCCTGAAAACGAATGGTTTCTCCCGTCTGTGCCTTCCACTCGGCTTGAAAAGCGGGGATAATCTCGGACAAGGCATCCCTGGCTACGCTGTACGCGCCCAGCACGATCGTTCGCTCGCCCGGCTGCGACATCGCATCTTCATTGACGGGCTGATCATCGGCACATCCTGCGATAAGCAAACTGAAGAGAAGCGCCATGCCCACTTGCAGGAATGAGGTTCGTTTCATATTCAAGATCCGCATGAATCCACTTCCCTTCGTTATTTAGAATCATCAGATCATAATCGGCATCGGATCGACCTTCAGGCGATTTTCCTCGATCCAGCTGTGCTCGTCGTTAAAGAGGTATGCCCGGTGAACGAGGACGCGGACCTCTTGGCCCGGCTGCAGCGTTTCCTTCTCCAGCGACCGGTAGGTGATCAGTTTATGGCCCTTGACCTCCACCTCCACCAGCCACTCGCTGCCGCGGAAATGCAGATGGCGGACGATCCCCGTCTCCGTGGCGGACAGTACGCTGAAATCATGCTCGCTTCCAATCTCGATATATTCCGGGCGAATTAATGCGCGCGTCGCATTCTTGTTAGCCGCTGCCTCAAATCCCTTCAGCTCGGCAGCGCTTGAAATCACGGTGGACTCGCCTATGAAGGAAGCGACAAACGGCGTCTTCGGCTCCTTGTAAATATCCCACGGCGTTCCCTTCTGCTCGACGCGCCCCTGATTAATGATCATGATTTCGTCCGCGACTTCAATCGCCTCATCCTGGTCATGCGTAACAAAAATCGACGTGATGCCGACCCGCTCGATCAGCTCGCGAAGCCAGGAGCGCAGCTCTTGGCGGATCTTCGCATCGATGGCGGCGAACGGTTCATCCAATAAGAGCAGCTGCGGCTCGGGCGCAAGCGCTCTGGCAAAGGCTACGCGCTGGCGCTGTCCGCCCGATAACTGGTGCGGATAACGGCTCTCGAAGCCTTTCAAGCCCGTCAGTTCCACCAGCTCCATCACCCGGTCTTTGATTTTGGCCTTGGCGGCCTTCTTCACCTTCAAGCCGAAAGCGATGTTGTCAAACACGGTCATATGCTTAAACAAGGCATAGTTCTGGAACACAAAGCCGATGCCGCGCTCCTGCGGCGGCAGGTCATTGACCACTTGGCCATGAAAGGAGATTTGTCCGGAATCCGGATTCTCAAGCCCGGCCAGCATGCGCAGGATGGAGGTTTTACCGCCTCCGCTGGGCCCCAGAAGCCCGATCAGATGTCCCTTTTCAATCTCGAAGCTGACATTCTTGACGGCGTGAAACGTACCGAAATGCTTGTTCAGATCGCGAACTTCCACATGCATATCAATGCACATCCTTTCTTTTTTTGGCCCATTCCATCAGCAGCAAGAGACCTACGGAGAAGGCGGCCAGTACCAGCGCCACTCCATTCGCCGCAGCCACGTTGAAATTCTCCACGTCCTGATACACAAGCGTCGTGGCCGTCTGGGTTTTGTTCATGATGTTGCCGGAGACCACCAGCACGGCGCCGAACTCGCCCAATGAACGGGCTACCGTGAGCACCAGGCCGTATACGACGGCCCACCGGATGGAAGGCCACGTTACTTTCACGAACGTGGTCCACCCGTAAGCCCCAAGCGTCGCGGCCGCCTGCTCCTGATCGTTTCCGATCTCCTGCAGGACGGGCATGACCTCGCGAACCATCAGCGGGAACGTGACGAAGAGCGTCGCAATCACCATGCCGGGGAACGCATACACCACCTTAAACCCGATCCCTTCAAAAAAACCGCCGATGATGCTGTCGGGTCCCAGCAGCAGCACAATCATCAAACCGCCGATGACCGGCGAAACAGCGTAAGGCAGGTCGACAATGCTGTTCAGAATGCCCTTGAGCTTTCGGCTGAGCCAATTTGCCCGCACCAGATACAGCGCCATCATGATGCCAAACAACGCATTCAAAAAAGTAACGAATACCACAATCAGACCCGTCATCATCAGGGCATGCAGGGCTTCCGGCCTGAGCAGCCCCTCCGCAAACCCGTCCAGCCCCTTATCGAACGCACCGATCGCAATTCGGGACAGGGGAATGATCAGCAGGATGATAAATACGGCATACGTAAGTCCGATCCATAATCGTTTCAAGCTCGTCTCCCCCTCTGCTGCACGGCATTGATCACCCAGAGGATCATGAAGGAGAGCGTAAGAAGCAGAATCGATACGGCAGCCGCTCCGGCCGGATTATCGCTCTCCACCTCGCCAAAAATAAATACCGATGCGATCAGCGTCCTGCCCGGAATGTTGCCGGCAACCAGGACGACGGCGCCGAATTCAGCCAATGCCCTAGAGAAGGCCAGCATCCCTCCGCTGATGATTCCCGGCAGCATCGACGGCAGGATGACTTTAAAAAAGGTTCTCGTTCTGGAAGCGCCCATCGTATATGCCGCCTCTTCCTCCAGCGGATCCAGCTCTTCCAGCAGCGGCTGAACCGCCCGGATTACAAACGGGAACGTGACAAACAGCATGGCGACCACGATCGCCGGCTGATGGAACACGATTTCAAAGCCGAGCTTCTCCGCCAGGCCTCCAAGCAAGCTCCCCGGCCCAAGCAGCAGCAAAATCATCAAGCCGCCAACGGCCGTCGGCAGCGCAAAAGGCAGATCCACCAGACTGTTCAGCAGCGTCCTTCCCGGAAATCGATACCGTATGAACACCCAAGCAATCATCGTTCCGATAAGCACGTTGATGAAAGTAGAGATTAGGCCCAGTTTAATGGTAAGCAGCACGGCCTTCCAGGCGATCGGATCCATTACGCTTTCCGCAAAATGGCCCCATCCCGCAGAGAATGATTGCACATACACCCCAAAGATCGGCAGTACGATCAAGGCAAGAAAATAAAGCAGTACGGTGCTTCTAAAACCCCAAGTCCAACCTTTATGACGAATCCATGTTGTCATCTCGTATCCCTCCCGCCTCCGGATGGCATTCCGGTCGACTCCTCCACAAACCATCTTTATATTTCCTATTTGTATACTTGGTTTTACTTTACACATACTTTACCAAAAGCTGAATCCGATCGTCAATCCATCTTTTGCACTTTATCGGGTAAAATAAAAGAAATGGAAAAAGTTGAGGAGGTTATTGAGATGCTGTATACCGGTGAATTGGCTACGCAAGGACGCGATGAGATGAGGGATATTACAAGGGAGATCCACTCTTTCGTGAAACAAAGCGGAGTCCAGCAAGGAACGGTCCTGATTTATTGTCCGCATACGACGGCGGGAATCGCCATCAACGAAAACGCCGATCCCGATGTGAAACGGGACGTGCTGATGTCTTTGGATGAGGTCTATCCATGGAATCATCCCAAGTATCGCCATGCGGAGGGCAACACGGCCTCCCACCTTAAATCGATCACCTGCGGCCCTTCGCAGACCGTGATCATTCAGAACGGGCACCTGCTTCTTGGACGTTGGCAGGGGATTTACTTCTGCGAATTCGACGGACCGAGGCAGCGACAATATCATGTGAAGATCATGGAAGGATAAAACCGGCAACGGATGCCGACAGTCAAGCGAATGAAATGAAAGCACAAAAAGCAGACAGGTGCATGCAAGGGAGCGCGGACCTGTCTGTTTTATGGTTCATTAGGTGATTGACGTTTCAACGCTAGGCCGTTGTAACGGATTGAAGTGCCAAGCTGCGCGTCTTGGCAGCATGTAAACATCAGACCCTGCTGTACAGACTCCGGCATAACACTTTGATATGGGTAAGAGCGGCTGGTTTAATCTCATCAAAACCGATTCTGTCCTGAATATAATACGATATAAATCCATGCAGCGACAAAAACAAAGTCAGCGGAACGGTTCGCCGTTCTTCCTCGCTGTAATTCTCCTCCAGCAAATACTGACGGACCAGCATAGCAAACATTTCAAAACAGCGTCCCTGCTCAGAGCGACAGTAGGATAGCAGCTCTTCGTCCCGAATCATGAACATGATTTCGTACTGGTAAGGATTATCCAGACCGAAACGAACGAATTCCAGCATCAGCTGCTCCAGCTTCGATACCCCGTCACAGGGAGGCTTTACCGAGACCTCCAACAGCAAATCATTTAGATCATTAAAGTCCTTCATGACAATGGCGTAGAATAGCTCCGCCTTTTCCTTAAAGTGATAATACAAGGAGCCGTGGCTATAACCCAAATGCTGCCCGATGCTTCGCATCGAAATGGCCCTGTATCCTTTGGTTATGAACAAATGCCTGGCTGCTTCCAGTATCCGCTCTCTCGACAACTCGCGTTCGACTGCTCTTCTTGCCATATTATTTTATTCCCCTTCAATAAAATAAAGCCGCTCTCCCTCCGTGATCAAGGACTGCCCCTGTGTCAAATCCACCATCCAAGTCATAAAGCTCTCCGCATCACCATCGAGCGGCAAGCAGGTCAAAGTCACCGTGTCGGCAAAGTTTGTCTCTCCCATGCGTACGTTCCGGTTACGAAGCTCGTTCTCCACCTTACCCAGCCAGGTATAATCCAGCTCCACGAAAATCTCCCGGTGAAGAACCCTTGTAATCGGTTCGCCTGACTCGATCGCAGCCACGGCTCCGTCGGTGTACGCCCGGATTAATCCGCCCGCACCCAGCATAATGCCGCCAAAATAACGCGTGACCACGATAGCTACATTCTTCCGCCCCTGATTGCGGATCACCTCGAGAATCGGCTTGCCGGCCGTTCCGCTCGGTTCCCCGTCATCCGATTGCTTCTGAATCTCATCCCGCTCGCCAATCATGTAAGCGGAACAATTGTGCGTAGCATTCCAATGTTTTTTCTTGATCTCTTCAATAAAAGCGACGGCTTCCTCTTCGGTCTCTACCGGCATCACATGCCCGATGAAACGCGATTTCTTGATGACGATCTCCTTGGAGCCCGCCTGACGTACCGTTTTGTAACGATCCAGCATGAAACAACAACCACCTCTATATTGCCAAGAAAGCAGTCCACGGCAATGATATGCCAGCGGACTGCTTCCTTCAGCGTCTTACGTCTAATCCAATGAAAGTGTCGGGTTATTCGGAAAGTCTAGCTTCCAATTCGGCCTTCTCTTTCTCGTACCCAGGTTTGCCGAGCAGCGCGAACATATTTTTCTTGTACGCCTCTACGCCCGGTTGGTCAAACGGGTTGACACCCAACAGATAGCCGCTGATACCGCAGGCCTTTTCGAAAAAGTATACCAGATATCCGAACGAATAGGGAGTGAAATCTGGAATTGTCACAATCAAATTCGGAACTTGTCCGTCTGTATGGGCCAGCATCGTGCCTTGGAACGCCTTTTTGTTGACAAAATCCAATGTTTTCCCGGTCAGGAAGTTCAATCCGTCCAGATCGTCCGGATCCGATTCGATCGTAATATGCTCGGATACGTTCTCCACCTGAATGACGGTTTCGAAGATGTTTCGGCTGCCTTCCTGGATGAACTGACCCATGGAGTGCAGATCGGTAGAGAAATCGACGGATGCCGGGTAGATCCCCTTGTAATCCTTCCCTTCGCTCTCTCCGTACAGCTGCTTCCACCACTCCGATACAAAATGCAGGGAAGGCTCGTAGTTCACCAGGATCTCGATGCCTTTGCCTTTACGGTAAAGCGCGTTGCGAACCGCTGCGTATTGGTAAGCTTCGTTCTCGGCAACGTTCGGGCTGCTGTACTCTTTGGAGGCGTCAGCCGCGCCCTGCATCATCTCTTCGATGTTGATGCCTGCCGTCGCGATCGGAAGCAGACCTACTGCGGTCAGCACGGAATAACGTCCGCCCACGTCGTCAGGAATGATAAAGGACTCGTAGCCTTCCTCGGTTGCCAGCTTCTTGAGGGCGCCCTTCGCTTGATCCGTCGTAGCGTAAATGCGTTTGCGCGCTTCTTCCTTGCCGTATTTCTTCTCCAGCTCCGCACGGAAAATACGGAAAGCGATAGCCGGCTCCGTCGTTGTGCCCGATTTGGAGATGACGTTGACGGAGAAGTCTTTGCCTTCGATCAATTGAAGCAGATGCGAGACATACGTGGAGCTGATGTTGTTGCCCGCAAAGTAAATTTCCGGCGTCTTGCGCTGGTCCTTCGACAGCTCGTTATAGAACGAATGCGACAGCATTTCGATGGCCGCGCGCGCTCCCAGGTAGGAGCCTCCGATTCCGATTACGATCAGAACGTCCGAGTCGCTTTGGATTTTGGCGGCCGCTTTCTGGATGCGGGAGAATTCCTCTTTATCGTACTGAGTCGGCAGGTCGATCCAGCCCAAATAATCGGAGCCGGCTCCCGTACCGTTATGTAACTGTTCATGAGCTGTGCGGATCGGCTCAGCGAAATAATCAACTTCGTGCTGATTGACAAAGGTCAGTGCTTTACTGTAATCAAACTTGATTTTTTTAGACATGCCTTAAACCTCCTGTGAATTTAGAAATAGGATACTTTAATTTAATAAAGACCGCAAGTTTCACGGGCCAACTGTCATCTATTCTTCATGCGCGGGACTCCTTCCCGCTTCCATTCCCTGCAAAGACTGGCTTCGTTTCGGGAACCCGTGCTAAGATAGAGTGGATCAGGAATCCATAATCGAAGGTGATATAGACTATGAAAAAAATCGGGTTTATCGGACTGGGCACCATGGGAGCTCCCATGGCCTCCAATCTGCTGAAGCAGGATTACGATGTGACGGTATATAACCGCACCCACGAGAAATGCCGTCCGCTCGCCGAACAGGGAGCCTCCATCGCGGAGACGCCTCGGGAAGCGGCCGAAGGGCAAGATCTTGTCATTACGATGGTAAGCAACGACCAATCCATCCGGGATGTATTCTACGGAGAGAACGGCCTGCTTGGCTCCCTGACGAGCGGGATGACCGTCATTGACTGCAGCACGATCTCCGAAAGCCTGGTTAAGGAAATTGCCTCCGCCGTTTCCGGCCTCGGCGCTTCCTTCCTGGATGCCCCGGTAACCGGCAGCAAGCCTGCAGCGATTGATGGCACCTTGGTCTTCATGGTTGGCGGTGATGCCGCCGTCATCGAAGCGCAAGCCGACGTTTTTGACACCTTGGGCAAAAAGGTCATTCACATGGGGCCTAACGGAAGCGGCGCTGTCGCGAAGCTTGCGCATAATACCATCGTGGGCATTAACAATCTGGCGCTTGCCGAAGGCTTTGCCATCGCCGCGAAATCAGGCATTCCCGCTGACAATTTCCTGGAGCTCGTGCAGCTGGGATCAGCCGGCAGCAAAGCGGCAGAGCTGAAGGGACGCAAAATTATCGAGGGCGACTTCAGCAACCAGTTCTCGCTTGCGCTCATGCTCAAGGACCTTAAGCTGGCCTCCTCACTCACCGATGGCATCGGAATGCCTTCCCCTATGCTGAATCTGGCCAAGAGCCTGTTCCAAGCCGGTGCCAGCGAAGGTTATGGCGAAGAGGATCTTTCCGCTGTCGTGAAATGTTATGAAGCCTGGATCGGCCAGAAAATCGGCGAACAGCAGCAGTAATACCAGCTAAGCCATGCTTTGCCTTATACTGGCTCCTTTCATACTGGTTTTCGGATCATCCGGACCAGGAGGAAGGAGCCATTTTTTTGGTCAAATTCATGATTTCCCCCTCCAGAAGAAACTTTTTGCATTTCATTTCGTCTACTATGCAAAGGGAGGAATATACAACATGAAATGGACCACAGGTTTAAAAGCAGTGACAGCCACTGCGCTATTAACCACTGTACTATCTTCAGTAACAGCTGCATCACCGGCTTCTGCCGCAGCCAAACCTACCGCTTCGATTAACAATGTTACCGCGAGCGGCGAAGTGCTGGTCAAGCAGGGCTCCACCTTTGTTACCCTAACCGATCTCAAACCTCTGGGTAACTACGTCATGAAGTACGACAACAGCAAGAAACAGGTGACGATTCAGGGTGACCACCGAACGGTGATTCTCACGGCGGGAAGCAACCGCATGGAAGTGAACGGAGTTCAGAAGACGCTGCCTGCAGCCCCGCTGCTCCATAAAGGCAAGACCATGATTCCCCTGAGGGCCGTAGCCCAAGCTTTTGATGCCGACATCAACTGGAACGGTTCTCTCAAGACGGCTTATATCAATAAAGCAGATGCCGCTATGCTCGCTGACTTAAAGAGCTCCGATCTGGCCACCGCCAGGAATGCTGCTGCCAAGCTGCCTTATTCATCCCAACTGCAGAAACCTGAGCTGGAAATGCTCCCTGTGGAAATGCAGGGCGTGGATTATTATTTTCCAAAAGGCGAATCCAATCGCTTCTTCCTGGTCGATAACGACATCGCCGAATATTACGAAATCCAGGGCGGCGTCAAATATTTGAAATGGCAGGGCAAGCTGGATTACTCCGCCAAAGCGGCTGCGAATCAGAACCTGTTCTTCCTGCCCCCGATTCAAGCCGAGATCGGTAAGCAGCCGGATGCCAGAAACTGGACTGTAGCCCGATTCGTATTCCGTTATCCTTCCGGCGTCACCAGCTACCGGCTGCTCGACCGTAATCAGGAATGGAGCGAAGGATACGTAGAGCTTGATAACCGGGCTCCCGGATATAAAGGCGAGATCGTGACGATCCCGGAGGAATAAGTCCATTATAGCAACCAACGTTAACGGCATGCGTTGATATCCGACATTGACAATAAGGGTTCAAAGCCAACGGCTTTGAGCCTTTTTGTTGTGTATTTACGGACACGACATCACATGCGGCATTTCATCTATTACATGGTTGGATAAGAGCAGCAATAATCCGTCACGGTGCGGATTTCCAGCTTAAAGCTTGAATTGCCCGGAACGTTAAAGGTTGCAGCCCCTTGAATCTCTAACCACTCCTGCTCTCCAGGCAGCAGGACACGCAAATCGCCCGACAAAATTTCCATAATCTCAGGGCCATCCGTTCCGAATTCATAGCTTCCCGGAAGCATGATGCCGAGCGTTACCTTCTCGCCATTCTCCAGCAGCACCGTACGGCTGGTTACCTTTCCCTCATAGTACACGTTGGCTGCCTTTGTAACGGTAGCATTCTTAAATTGTGACATGGACAAACTCTCCTCCTCCAACATAGTTATGGCTTGATATATGGACGGCACCCGCATAATGCGGGTGCCGGAAAATCAATATGGAGTTAGATCCGCTTGCATTACAGCAAGCCTTTTACGCGGCTAACCACGTTCTCAACGGTAAATCCGTACTCGGCAATGACGCGGTCGCCAGGAGCCGAAGCGCCAAATGTGTTGATGCCCAGAATGTCGCCTTTGTCTCCGACATAACGCTCCCATCCGAACGGATGTGCCATTTCAATAGCCAGACGGGCTTTTACGTCAGGAAGCAGCACGGAATCTTTGTATGCCTGATCCTGGCTGTCGAACAGATCCCAGCTCGGCATGCTGATGACGCGTACGGCGATTCCTTCTTCAGCCAACGCTGCTTGCGCTTTAACGGCAAGCTGAACCTCGGAACCCGTTGCAATGATTTGAGCTTGCACGTTGCCATCCTTCGCGTCGGCTACAACATAAGCGCCGCGTTTGATGCCTTCACGTGCATGATCCGCCGTGCCTGCAAGGATCGGAAGATTCTGACGAGTCAGCACCAACGCTACCGGACGGTCTGTGTTCTCAACCGCATAAGCCCATGCCGCGGAAGTTTCGTTGGCATCCGCAGGACGGATCACCGTCAAGCCTGGAATGATGCGCAGGGAAGCCAATTGTTCAATCGGTTCATGCGTAGGACCGTCTTCACCGACAGCGATGCTGTCATGAGTCAGTACATACGTAACCGGCAGCTTCATGATCGCAGCCAGACGTACAGCCGGACGCAGATAATCCGTAAATACGAAGAACGTACCGCCGAAAATCTTCAGTCCGCCATGGAGAGCGATACCGTTCATGGCACCGGCCATTGCGAATTCACGAACACCATAATACACGTTACGGCCTTCGTAGCTGTTCGCTGTGAAAGAGGCCAGGTCGTTCAAGTGTGTCATAGTGGAGCTTTCCAGGTCAGCCGATCCGCCGAGCAGCTGCGGTACGCCTGCAGTCAACCCGTTCAGCGCTTTACCGGAAGCCACGCGAGTGGAAACCGCTTTGTCATCCGTGCTGTATTTCGGAAGGTCTTTGTCCCATCCTTCAGCCAATTCGCCGGATTCACCGCGCTCGAATTGCGCCGCCAGCTCAGGATAAGCTTCTTTGTATTTCGCAAATTGATCAACCCAAGCTTGATAAGCTGCAATTCCGCGCTCTTTCACTTTGCCGAAATGCTCGCGCACTTCCTCAGGCACATAGAAATCCTCTTCATATACCCAATTATAGAAATCCTTGGTCAGCTTCGCTTCATCAGCTCCAAGCGGAGAACCGTGCGTACCGCCATGGCCGCCTTTACCTTGTTTGTTCGGGCTGCCGTAACCAATGACGGTCTTCACTTCGATCAGCGTCGGACGGTTCGTATCGGCTTTCGCTTCCTCGATCGCTTTCTCGATCGCAGGCAAATCGTTACCGTCTTCTACGCGCAGCACTTGCCAGCCATAAGCATCAAAGCGCTTCGCTACGTTCTCGGAGAATGCCAGGCTGAGCTCGCCGTCAAGGGAGATATCGTTGGAATCGTACAACATGATCAATTTGCCAAGCTTCAAATGACCTGCCAGGGAAGCTGCCTCGGAAGCCACGCCCTCCATCATGTCACCGTCGCCGCAAATCGCATACGTATAGTGATCCACTACGTTGAAGCCGTCTTTATTGTAAGTCGCGCCCAAATGAGCTTCAGCCATTGCCATACCTACAGCCATAGCCACGCCTTGTCCAAGCGGACCTGTCGTTGCATCTACGCCGGCCGTGTGGCCGAATTCCGGGTGACCCGGGGTTTTGCTTCCCCATTGACGGAACTGCTTGAGATCCTCAATGGACAAGTCATACCCGCTCAGGTGAAGCAGGCTGTAGAGCAGCATGGAGCCATGGCCTGCAGACAAGACAAAACGGTCGCGGTTAATCCACGCCGGCTGGTCCGGGTTATGATTCATCGTCTTCGCGAACAGTTGGTAGCCCATAGGTGCAGACCCCATCGGCATGCCCGGATGACCGGAGTTGGCTTTTTCGATCGCGTCGATCGCCAGTGTCCGGATCGTTGCGATGGACAGGTTGTCGATCGTTTGGTTATGTTCAGTTGTCATGATTCGTCCTCCTCAAATCTTTTCCATAGTAAGCTTCGAAAATGAAGGCTTCTTACGTCCCTCCAGCCCCAATCCACATGGTATTAGAGCAGTTAGGAATGTTGAGAATATCATTTTGACTCTTATTGTATCACCACACGTCTTTCATTTCCATAACGTAATTGTCAAAGTTGTGTAAAAGCCGCCAGGGCGAACGACATCCCCCTTGCATTATTTCCCTTAATAGTCCGGTTATAACCGGATTCGACATCCGTTAAACGATTTTACGGACATCGGCGGCATGGAAAAAGTTACTTCATTCGACAATTAAAAAAGCTTCGGCCGAAGCTGCACATTATACAGCTTAGGCCGAAGCGTGAGGCGGCACATCAGCGCGTGCCGCGTTTTTTGGCTTTGAGGAGGCGATCCATGGAGGAGCCTCCTTCCGGAGCCGGCCCGGTCTCCCCGGGCCGGCCGCTGCCGTCCCCCTGCGCCTTCGGCGGCGGGGGCGGGGGTGGCGTGGGCGCGCTTCCCTTGCGCGCGCCCTGGCTTGCGGCCGGCTTCGCCTGCGCCGGCCGCTCTTCCCGCAGCGGGGCATTCACCCGCTGCGAATCGCGCGCCTCCGGCGGGGCCTTTCGGCCCCCTGCCGGAGCTGCGCTAGGTGCCGGGGCGGGGTTCCCGCCCCCGGCGCCCTGGCCCGCGCCGCTGCGTTCGCGCGCGGGCGGGGCCTGCGGCGGCGGCTTCGCGGAGCTGCCGCCGTAGAACTGGGCGGCGCGGGCTTTGCGCGCCGCCAGCCGCTCGAGGCCGGCGTCACGCCCGGCCTCGCCGGCAGGTACCGGCCGCCTGCGGAGCAGGGCGACCAGCCTAGCGCCGATGGCGCCCCATGGCAGAGCCAGGCGCCGTACGGCGATGTCGGCGACCCACAGCAGCAGGGCCGCCACCAGCAGCGGGTAGCTCCAATCATGGAGCTGCATCCGCGAGGTCGCCTCCCGGTCGAACACTTCGGCCGGGTCATCCCAGGATAACACGCGGCCCCCGGTCGCTTCGGCCAGCCGTTTCATCGCTTCCTCGCCGCTGCCGAAAGATAGCCGGTATTCCGGCGAATACGGCACAACGAAGCCGGTGCCCGGCGCAGCTTGCAGCGGCTCTTCCCCGCTCGCGTCCTCAAGGGACATGAGGAAGGCTCCCGGCTTGGAGACGTTGACGAGCCCGGTATAACGGCCGGGCGCCTCCTGAATGAGCTCCACCGTCTGCTCGCCGGCCTCGTCATCCCCGATCACCGCATTCAGTTTCTCCGGCGGATTCTCCCCATTGGCGATGACCTGCAGCTTTACCTGGTTGCCGGCCGTCTCGGTAGTGACTTCATAGGGCGACGACGTAAACTGCGGGAACGTCCACTTCACGATTTCGGTCAACGTATCGGCGAACCCGGACCATGACACCCACTCCTTGGACCACTTCCCGCTTAAATCGCTCGTCCATGCCACCGTCCGGCCGGATCCGTACTGCCATCGCGACAGGATCGGGTCCGGCTCCGGACTGGACAGAACCGTCTGGGCGGAAGACTTCGGCGTTGCCGCGACATAACCATACAGCCCCGGAACGCCCTGCTGGAACAAACTCGCCCAATCGCCCGGGTTCTGAACGGCCGGGACAAAGGGTTTATCCACGATATAGGATTTGGCCAGCATCACGGCCTCCCGGCTGAATACCGCCGGCAGCGTGGTTTCATCCTCAACGAAATAATAACGGCCCTTGGCCGCATCCGCCAAGGATTGAAGCAGGTTGGTGTCCGCATCCATCCCGACCGCCACGGAAGACATCGTGATTTTGTTCTCCACCATCGTATCGGTCAGATCCTGATATCCGGAATTCATCGCGGACTGACCGTCGGTCATGAGAATGATATGCCTGCGCTGGGCGTCAATCTTCAGCATTTCCTCCAGCGCCGAGGAAACGGCAGGATAGATGTTGGTCCCTCCGGCACTCGGAATCGACTGGATGCTGCTGAGCACCTCTTCCTTATCGCCGAGCTTCTGCGGCGGTACGACCCACCACGGCTGATCGTCAAAGGCGACGACGCCGACCGTGTCCTTGGCTCTCATCAACTCCACCGTGCGCATGGCCGATTCTTTGGCCAATTCGATCTTGTTGCCGTCCATGCTGCCCGAACGGTCGATGACCAGTATGAGGCCAAGCGATGGAATCTCCCGCTTGCCTTCCAGCTCCATCGAGACCGGCAGCGCCTTTTCGATCGGGGTTTTAAAATATCCGCCCATCCCGAAGCTGTCCTCGCCGCCCGCCATCATGAACCCGATGCCGAAGCTACGGACAGCCTGCTCGATCAGCTCCATCTGTTTGCCGCCGACGTCGCTGCCGGAAACGTTATTAAAGATGATGCTGTCGTACACGGCATACTTGGCCGCTTCCAGCGGGAGCAGCTCCGGCGGAATCACTTCGGTGCCGATCATGCCGGACTCGAGCGCTGCCGTGATATTGCCCGACGTGCCCGGAGTTCCCTCCACGATCAGCACGTTCGGCGGACCTTCCACCCGGGTAAAATCGAATGCCGCATTATTGGCCGAGGCTTCATCCCCGTCCATGAAGATTTCGGCACGGTAACGGTGGAGTCCCGGGTTCTTGGCCAGGCCCTTCACGGCGTACCGGTTCTCGCCTGGTGTTACATCCACGCGTTCCCGGCCGATCTCGCGGTTATCCTCGTAAATGCGCAGTTCGCCGGAGGTCTTGAACGTGCTGCGAACCATGACCTCCACATAGAACGACTCCGCCTGATACAGCTTGTCCGGAACCTTCAGCTCCTCCACGGCAGCATCCTGGACGGCCTGCTTCGGAGTCGGAAGCACGTCAACGGCTATCCCCCGATCCTTCAGAAGCCTTCCCGCCGCCGCCATGCTGCCCACATTCTCCTCCCCGTCGGAGATCAACACGATTCGGGAATCGCTCCTGCCCTCGAACAGGCTGCCGGCCAGCTGAAGACCGGATTCCAGCCCGGTAAACCGCTGTTCCAGGAGCGCGTTCAAGGAAGCGCCCGCATGCTCCGCAGGGGATAGACGCCGTTCCACGGCGCCTTCAAGACCCGTAGAAACAACGGCGGTGCCATCCTTTTCGCCTTTTGCCGCAAGGGAATCGTTGATCCAGCTCGTAATCCGGGCCGAATCCCCCATGCTGTCGGAACGGTCAGCCAGATACACGACCTGTTTATCCCTGAGAACGGTAAAGCCATGCAAACCCGAAATCATAAGGATTAATAACAGAATGACGCAGGTTCTAAAGAATAACGCCAGTTTTTTGCGAAAACCGCTTAATCGGAAATCCGATTTGTAGGCATAGTAGAGAAATAAACCTGCCGGAATCAGCAGCAGCAACAGCCATGGTTGGCTAAATTGAACGCCCACGCTGGTACACCCCCCATTCCGCTGCGATCACAGCCAGTGCCAAAGCGGCCAGCCATGGCATTAACGAGCCGGCACGGTTCGTCGTTTCGTTACTCCCGGATGTGCCGGAATCAGCTCCCGCTTCAGACTCACCCGCGTTCGTTGCCGCTTGACTTACCGCCGGGCCTTGATCGCTGCTCCAATCCGCCTCGTACGGGTCTGCAGTTACAGCAAGCCAATAATTAAGCTTCTCGCCCGCTTCATTCTGCTGTTCAAAAGCGTACAGCCCCGGATAATCCGGCACTAGCTGTACCGGCGATATCCCTTGCTCATTCCTCAGGACATCCGCAGCAGGGAGGCCGTCAGCCAGAGCAAGACCGATCTTGGGGATCCATTTGGCCGCTACCGTATCCGCTGCAATCGGGATATCCGCTTGCGCGCCGGCCATATATCGGCCAAGCCCGCTTCCCTTGCTTGAGGTCATCCACTCCAGCGCATTGCTGACCATGACCGGAAATTCCGGCGATAACGGAAGGTCGCTATCCTGAAGCAGGAAATTGAAGGATAATCGAGGCCGTCCGTTTTCGCTCCCCGCATAGACGATCGGTTGATCCCCCAGCTTGATGACGGGCTCCCCCCAAGCAGGGGCCTGATCCACCAGCGTACCGAAATAGACCCCGGACAAGGTGACATAGGCAGTCACCGGATGCTTGGCAAGTACGGAGCGTCCTCCTTGGTTGCCGACTTTGGCACCTTCTCCGCCAATCGTCCATAACGGAGTCTTGGCCATCAGATCCGCCCACTTCCCTTGCCGGAACCCTTCCGGCACGTTCCCGTCGATGACAAGCAGATCAAATTCGCCTTCGGGCGCGGGCGGCACATCCGCAGCTGCGCTGCCCTTACCCGCCTCCTTATCCGCACTGCCGTTGTCCTCGGCGGTCTTAGCTTTGGACTCGTCCAAAGCTACCCGGGTGACTTCGGCACCGCTCAGCTGAAGCGCCTTCTCCAAGAACAGATTGCCTGAAGTCAGCAGCAGGACGCGCGAAGATCCGTGCCCCAAACCGAACGCAAAGGAATGATTGTCTGCCGTATACCCGTCATCCTGAGATAACTCAAGTCGGTACACTTCAGCAAAAGGCAGATTTGTAAAGGATTCGGTTAATCTCTTCCCCGGCTCCAATACAAGCATTCTGCTGGTCAGCAGCTCTTCATCTCCGTAAAGATTCACTTCGGCCGATACAGATGCCTCGGCATTCGTGCTGAGGACGGCGACTGCCGCATAAGATGAATCCGCATTATCTCTAGGTGAAATGCCGAATTGATCAATGGACACGTTATGCGGGAGCTCGCCCTGCACCTTCTCAACGGAAACCGGAACCTGAAACGCTATGGGGGAAGTGTCCGGCTTCCAGTAGCTGTCCGTAAAAATAACGACCTCTGCATCATGCTCTTCCCGCGTCAGCGCCGAAGCGAGCGATAAGGTTTCCCTGTAGGACGCCTGTCCGTAATAGGGATGTAAACCATCCACGGCCTTATCGATGGCGGCGCGGTCGCTTTCATGGGATACAAGCGTCATGGGACTTGCTCCTACGGACAGCAGGGTGATCTCGCTCCGTCGCCCCCGGTCCTTCACATATTCCTTAATTCGTTGCTGCATCCATTCCAGCCTGGTTGCGGCTCCGCCTTCAGCGGACGGCTGCATCTGCGCGCTCATGCTGCCCGAGGTATCGGCAACGATGACCACATGGGCGCTGCCTCCGCCGGACACCTGCATAAAGGGCTGCATCAGTGCGAAGACCATCAATGCCGCAGCAAGCAGCTGGAGCCACAGCAGAAGCCGATTCTGCAGCTTCTGCCACGGCCTGTTGGCCTCCAGGTTCCGGAGCACCCGCTCCCACAGCAAGTGGCTGGGAACGGTTGTATCCACATATTTCCGCTTGAACATATACATGAGCACGATGGCCGGCAGCGTTAAACCGAACCATAGACTCAGCCAAGATTGAATCCCCAACGTGTCCCCTCCTTACTCCCATGGACCCTGACTAACGAGACATGCCTGTACTTTCCCCGAGCATCGGATGAAGGCCTATCCATCTCTTCCTATTTTTCGAGCAAGATTTCAACTTGTTCGTTTCTTGAGATCGCAGACAGGTCCTGGTGAAGCCGGTTAAGCAATCGCTTGTGTATCATCTCTGTTTCCTGTCGCCAAACCTCCGAAAGCATGAGGAATGCTGCAGATGCATGGACAGCACCTCTATATGAGGTCCCGCTCTATCCAGTAACCAGACCAGCTCCCGCAAGCACCCCGAACATCGCGTCCGTGAGCGGCATATCCGCCGGAATGAGCACGTAAGACATGCCCCGTTCCGCGCAAACGCGGGACAGCATCGTCCGGTATCGCTCCAGCTCCTCTTTGTAAGCATCCAGCACTTTGCCCGTCAGCGCCACTTCCTTGCCGCTCATCGTTTCGCTGTCCACCAGCCGCAGATCGCCGGATAATTTAGGCTCCAGCTCCTCCCGCGACAATACATGCACCAGCACCACTTCCTGTCCGGTACCGGACAACAGGGAAAGCGATCTGAACAATTCCTCCTCGCCGCCCTCCAGCCAAAAATCGGAGAACACCCAGGTCATTCCCGGCTGCCGGGGTAGTGCGCCAGGAACCGCAAGCGCTGCGCCCAAGCTGCCCTCGCCTCCCGTTTCTGCCCCTTGCAGGAACGAAAACAGGCGATGAGCCGAGCCCTTTCCTCTCATTATCGGAAGATGGGCGTTAATCGAACGGCTGTAACAGGCAACCTGCAGCCTGTCGTAAGACGACAACGCCATGTAGCCGATGCTTGCGGCGAGTTGACGCGCTAGCAGCCATTTAGGGCTGCCCTTCGTTCCCGCCGGATCGGCGGTGCTTGGTTCCGTAGGCGGTGACATGACGGCCCCCATCGATGCGGAGCAATCCACGAATAGGCTCACGGTCAGCTCCTGCTCGTCCATGAATTGACGAACGAAAGCTTTTCCCGTACGGGAATAGACGCCCCAGTCAAACCTGCGGACATCATCCCCGGGCGAATACACGCGGTAATCGGCGAATTCGAGGGACGAGCCGAGCCGGCGGGATCGCCTCTTTCCCTGCAGCGTTCCGGCGACCCGGCGTTTGGCATCCAGGCTCAAGCGCTCCAGACGGGGAAGCCATTCCGGAGGAAGCAGGTGCGCACCCCCGCTCACGCGGATGCCTCCAGCGCTTGCAGAACCTCCCGAATGACATGGTCCGTGGTAATGCCGAGCGCCTGCCCCTCGAAATTCAGGAACAAGCGGTGTCGCAGCGCTGATAAAGCCACGGCGCGAATATCGCCCGTGGATACATGCATCCGCCCGCTGCACAAGGCCCGGACTTTGCTTACCGAAATGATGGACTGAATGCCGCGCGGTCCGGAACCGAACTGGACGTATTTACGTACAGCCTCCGGTGCGGCCGCCTCCTCCGGATGCGTCATCATCAGCAGACGAACCGCATAATCCAGAATCTCTTCGGCAACCAACACTTCCTTCGCCCCGCGCTGGATTTCCAGCAGCTCGTCCCCGGTCATTTGCCGTTCCACCTGGAATTCGTGTGAGGACGTCGTCCGCTTTACGATTTCCTTCAATTCGTCCGCGCTGGGATACGATACTTCGATCTTCAGCAGAAAGCGGTCAAGCTGGGCCTCCGGCAATGGATACGTCCCCTCGTTCTCCAAGGGATTTTGCGTGGCCAGAACGAAAAAAGGTTTTGGCAGCTGATGGGTTACGCCCCCCACGGTGACGGTCTTCTCCTGCATCGCCTCGAGCAAGGCGCTCTGGGTTTTGGGCGTGGCGCGGTTAATCTCATCGGCCAGCACGATGCTGCTGAACAGCGGACCCTTTTGAAAGGTCATCCCGGTGTCCCCATGCTGCCCGAACGACAGGATATTGGTGCCCGTTATATCGCTCGGCATCAAATCCGGCGTAAACTGTATGCGGGAAAAGGACAGGTCCAACGCCTCCGACACGGTGCGGACGAGCATCGTTTTGCCGAGACCCGGAATCCCTTCCAGGAGGGCATGGCCCCCCGCAAAGATACACCAAAGCATCTGCTCCACAACATCCTGCTGTCCGACAATCACCTTGCCGATATGTTCGCGCAGGCCTGATATTTTCTCCATCCATTCCTGTGGTCTCACTGCAATATCCGACATGGACGAAACCTCCATCTTCTTGGTAAAGTTCAAGTTCTCATTCTAGCTTCGGCGCTCGGCTCTTCGATCCCTTACGGGTTCGGATTGATCTGTATGAAATATTCCTCAACCAACCCTTGCATCTGGTCCGGCAGCTGATTGCGGTCTAACGTTTTGCGCGCTTCGGTCTCATAATCGCGGTACACTTCCTCATAAGGCCTGGACATGCCCGGAACCGTCGGCGATACGCCGCCCTTCTGTATATCTCCGCCGCTGCCCTTGATCTCGCCGGAATCGTTCTGCACATTGCCGCTGCCCTTATAGTCCCTAGGGATGGTCACGAGCTCACGGCCGCCTGAGCCAAGACCGGCTCCGCTGCCTGTGCCGCTTCCCGATCCGCCGCTGCCGCCCGAGCCGGAGCCTGCTCCTGAGCCCGAGCCGCTTCCCGATCCGGAACCGCTGCCTGTGCCGGAGCCTTGACCTTGGCCTGTACCGGAGCCGCCTTCACCTGGGGCTCCCTCCGAGCCCTCTCCTTGTTCGCCCGAGCCTGCACCGGAGCCGGCCTGAGCCAAGGCCTCGGCACTGCCGCCGTTACTCCAGGCATCGGATACCGACATCCCTGCAGCCGCCATCTGATCGGCCAAGCTCAATCCTTGCGAAGCAAGGGAGGACGCCAGCGAGGACGCGGACTGCGACTGGCTGTCCGACGCGGCTTTGGCTTGCGCTGCTTTCGCCAGCTCCTCGGCCAGCTGCTGGAGCGCTTCTTCCAGCTCCTTCGGCAGCTTGCCCTCCTTCAGCGCATCGGCCGCTTTTTTGAGTTCCTGCTCCAGCTTCCCGTCTTCCATCTGCTTGGCAGCTTCCTCAGCCAGCTTTTTCAAAGCATCGGACAGCTCGTTCTTCTCTTCCTGGGACATCTTCTTCACCTGCTCGGTGAGTTTCTTCATTTCCTGCTTCAGCTCATCGGCCATGCCCTCGGCAAGCTTTTTCCCCACCTGGGACAGCGCCTTCTCCTGCTGCATTTGCTTAGCCAGCTCCGACAGCGCCTTCGCTTTTTCCTCCTGCTGTTTCGCCAGTTTCTCCAGCTCTTTCATGGCTTCTTCCAGCTTCTCCAGCGCTTGCTCAGGATGCTTCTCCTGCTCCAGCGCTTTTTTCAGGGCATCCAGCTTTTCCTGGAGCTTTTTTCGATCGGCATGATCCAGCGTTTCCTTCTGGAGCTCCTCCGCCAGCTGTTCGGTTTTGGCTGCCTGCTCCTTCATCCAGCTCTGCGCCTCTTTGGCAGCTTCCACCTTCTTATCCATCGGGTTCGGAACGAACACCAGGATGAGTACGGCAGCAAGCGAGGCACCGCAGATTAGAAGCTGTTTTTTTCGGTTAGGGGAAGGCAGGCGCTCCGGCAACCGTTCCGCAAAACGCGCACCGTAACGCTCCGCCTGCTCGCGCTGCCACTTGGCGGCCAACGATTCTTCCTCCTTGAACGACAGCGCCGTCACCATCATATCGCTTCGCTCCGCTCCGTCCGGAACATGGTCCATCGCTGAAGCCGCTTCTTCGATCGGCACCCGGTGCAGCCATCCCCATAACAAGCCTATGAACCCCGCCCCCACGGGAACGGCCACGGATGCGACTGGAAGCCAGGCTATAGGCACGAATCTCCCAAGGACCAGGAGCAGCAGCAGCACGGCCAATCCTGCCATAAGCCCGTATAATGCATACGTGATGACGCGGAACCGCTGCAGCCGCCGTCTTGCGGCTTCGATAAAACGCATGATGTTGTCCATTGCTCTCCCTCCTTACCGTACTCCTTGCATGATGTTACGCTTCGTTCCCCGCCGTTTCCGCCTCCTTCGGCAGCTGGGTTTCGTTCTTATCCTTGCGTTTGCGCCTTGCGACAGGACGGATATTCCGTACGGCAACCCACAGGGCAAGAACGATCACCACCGAATAGACGATGAAAAATTCCAGCCACAATTCGATCGGGGCTTTGCTGTTCAGGCTTCCTCCGCGCAGCAAGAACGCGTCCTCCGAAAAAGACGGGTTGAACAAACTCATCATCGCCCCGGCCGGGTTCAGGCCCAGCACATAACCGACCCAAGAATAGCTGCCCGGTACGATCGGCTGCCCGCTTTGATACATATTCCGCTGTTCGATTCCCATGAAGAACAGGTACAGCAGGCCGGTAACAAGGAATATGATCAGTCCGGCCCCGTAAGTGACGATTATTGCAACGATGGTTCTTTTGAATAACGTGGAGAACATCACGCCGAGCGAACCGAGCAGCAGCATCACGAATAAATAAAAGGCAAACACGGAAACGAGCTGCTTCGGCGAAATCCCGCCGTACAGGAACACAATGCTGTAGATCGGCAGCGTAGCCAGCACGATCAGCGTCATGAAGCTGAGTGCCGATACCAGTTTGCTCAGCACGATCGTAGCCGAGCTCTGCTGCGTCGTCAGCAGCATGCTCAGCGTTTGCTTCTCCCGCTCGCTGCTGATGACGCCCGCCGTAAGCGCGGGGGCCATGAACGCGATCAGGACAAGCTGGGCAAAACTCAGGACATAGAACATCATCTGGCTCATCTGCGGATCGAATCGCTGAGGCCCCTGCTGTCCCAAATATAAGAAGAGATAAATGAAGCCCATGGCTATGGCGCCTAGCGCCAATACATAAAACAACACCGACAGCATGGAACGCGTAGAACGCATCCGCAGCCGGAATTCCTTGTCGATGACCGGATTGATCAGCTTTCTGCTCCAATTCATTCGCGGGGCCCTCCTTTGGTAATTTCGAGGAATACATCCTCCAGATTGCTCTGCGCTTCCTGAAACGAGACAATCGGAATTTCCCAGGAAACCACCTGCCGAAGCAGGGCGCTTTGCTGCGCGTCATCCCCGCCGTAATGAACATGGACGCCGGTGTTATCCGTTAATACCGACGTGACGAACGGTTCGTCACGCAGTTTCTCGGCCAGCTCCTCTTCACGCTCCAGCGTGCGGATATGAATGACTTTTTTCACGCGAAGACGGCTCTGAATATCGGCCACCTTGCCTTGGGCAACCATCTCGCCGTGCTCAATTACCCCAATCTCATCCACCATCTCGGCCAGCTCAGGCAAAATATGCGATGAAATGATGATGGTCTTGCCCATGAGCTTCAGTTCCTTCAATATTTCGCGCATCTCGATCCGCGCCCGCGGATCCAGCCCCGAGGCCGGCTCATCCAGGATCAATACCTCCGGATCATGCACCAGGCACCGGGCCAGGCATAAACGCTGCTTCATCCCCCGCGAGAGACTGTCAACGTACGTATCCGCCTTGTCGCTCAGGTTGACAAGCTCCAGCAGCTGCGGAATAAGCTGCTCCCGCTCGGCGCGCGGGATGCCGTAACTTGCCCCGTAGAAATGCAGATATTCTGTAGACTTCAGCTGATCGTACACGCCGAAGAAATCGGGCATATAACCGATCCGCTTGCGGACCTCCTTGGGATGCTGGGTCACGTCATAGCCGCCGACTTTGGCAACGCCCGAGGTAGGAAGCATCAGGGTAGCCAATATGGACATCGTCGTGGATTTGCCTGCTCCGTTCGGACCGACAAATCCGAATACCGTCCCTTTTTCGATATGAAGACTGATATCTTTCAGCGCATGGAACGCTCCGTATCTTTTGCTCAGATTTCTAATCTCGATCATTGAGTGGCCTCCCCTTTCACAGACAGCTCCGGCATCATAAAGTTGGTCTGATCCTTGGCGGTGATCATGAATCGGATGCGATTCCCCACGATATACTGCTCCGGATTCTGGTTAATGGTATGCACATTGTTCGCGTCTGTAACAGGCTCCCATTCGCTCTTCTTCGAGTTCCAGATCTCCATCGTGACGTTGTTGTTGAATTTGGTGCCTTTGATGGACAATTCGGAATACTTCACTTGGCCTTCGGATATGAGCGGGAATTCGGCGATCAGATTGCCTTGTCCCATTTCAACCCCGTGCGGATAAACCCCGAACATCGGCGAATTCACCTGCGATATCTCCGGAGACAGGAAGCCGTAAGGAATGTTGATTTCCCCGTTCAGTCCCCAATCCATTTCCACCGGCTGTATCCAGAAATTGAGCTGATCACTGTCCACCTCGGCGCCTTTCAGCGTATAATTCGTCAAATGGTCTTTGCTCCATCCCAGAATGTAAGCATCCTTGTTGACCATTCCCTTCGAGTATCCGTAGTTGGACAAAATGTCGCGCTCCCGCTGTTTCGGATCATTCTGCGAGTATGGGTACAGCATCCCGGACAAGTCACCGCCCGTAAATTTGATGATTTGTTTCGGATCCTGAGGAATGGCAGCCGCCTCGCCCTTCTTGATATCTCCCAGCTTATAGGCACTGCCTCCGACAACCAGCACCACCTCGGTTAAATCGTTAATGGTGTCATTGGTGATCTTGCCGTTTAATCCCCCTTTGGCATCCAGCTTTAAATCCATGGCAAGACGTCCCATCTCCTCCGTACCCTGATGGTCCACCCATACCTTGGCCAACGACCATTGGGACATGTCCCGAAGCTCCAGCGTCGTGGACTCCTGCCCTACCCGGACAAAACTTTTGTTCTCGGCGGTTCCTCCAAACGAGTTCCGGGACTGCCCCGTTTTCAAATACGTATTCTCCCCAAATTCCAAGGCATAGTTCCCGCTTCGAGGCGTGAAGAATGCGGAAGCGGTCGATTTCACCGCATCTCCCTGGCCATTTAGTTCAATCAGATTGATGGTATGCGCGAGCTCGCGCGTCTTGTCCGACGAGCCGACCGCATAGACGGAAGCGCTCGCGATGACGGCAATGATCGGAATCAAGAACCACGCCCATTCCCGCTTGTCCGCCTTCTTCAATATATAGTAGAGCAGCGGTGCGACGACGACCGCATAAATAATGAGCATCCACAGCAGCAGCGTGAAGGAAGGCATCTTCAGCGACGGGAAATACTCCAGAACATAATTCAAATTGTCCATGAGCGAATTGTAATACATGCCATTCTGCGAATTCATCATCGGCAGGTTATTTCGCAGTACCGATGCCCACGCGTCCGGATGGCCTGCCCAAGAGCTCACCGGCTCCATCGCCAGATCGTAAGCGGCATATTGAACGCTCCCCTGGCCGTAAGCCTTCGAGGCAAACAAAGGTTGTCCGTCCGCGGCAATCCCGATTTGGGCGCCTTCCACGGCTTTCGCCGTAGAAATGGTAAATGGCCCATCCAGTTTCAGCGGTTTCCCGCCAAGCTTCTCCAGTTCATCCAGCGAGTTCACGGTCGCGGTGCCATTCGCAGCGACCGGCGATATGTCGGCAAACGGCGCCGCCGTTTTGGCATACCCCGCGCCCCCGGCCAGAACCAGGGTGCCGCCGCCATTGACCCAATCCGTAATCGCCTTTTGTTGAGGCTCAGACAGCGTATCGGATGCATAATTGTTCATTACGATGACGTCCAGCCCGTTCAGCAGCATCGCATCCGTAGGAACGTTAGCGTCTTTAAGCGGGAACACGTTCACGCTGCTGCCTTTGCCGTTCAGGACGTTCATGAAATTCATCGTGTCCGGATCATCGGACAAGACGGCCATGAGCGCGCCTTGATACGGAGAAGCCTGCACGTAATTTTTGCCTGTGGCAAACGGTACCTGCTTCCCCTTCGTATAAGAACCTTCATAGAAAAGGATTTGGTTATTGTCTTTATTCAGTACGGCTCCCGGAATGCCGATCACGACTTCCTTCGGCGTATCCTTCGGCAGGTCCACCTGCTGAACATAAGAAGTCTGATACCCGAAGCCGTTGTAGTTCTGAATCTGCACGACCACATCGCCGGATATATCCCGGTCGCTCGTTAGGGTGAGTTTGAGCGGGTTCCATTTCTCATGTTTGATTTTGCCTTGGTAGCCCATTTCGGATTGAATGCCAATCTTCGCTCCGTCGGCGTAGACGTTTCCTGCCGGAATCGACAGAGATAACGTTGCCACAATCAGCAGCGCCACCATCGGCAGCAGCATCCACGTTTTCTTTGTATAAAACGACAACTGATGATTCCCCTCTCCAAATATAAATTGCTGTTCAAAGACAAACGATGCATAGGTTTTAGAAGATGTATGTAAAGACTCTCTTCACAAGCTCAACTATATTGACGAGTCGAATTTATAAAAAGTTTGACGTTTACTTCCATAAAAAGCTCCAAGGAACCATTTTTTCAGCTTTTGGCAAGAAATTCGTGTTATTGCTTAAGTCAAATATAAAATAAAATCCCGCTCCAAGAAGAGGAGCGGGATCAAGGGGTAATCCATTGCAGCGTTAAAGTGTCAGGCTGCTCCATTATACTCTCTATGATGAATCGTCGGAATGTCCGGGACTAGCTGAATACAACCGTTTTATTGTTATGGACCAGAATCCGATCCTCGACATGCCATTTGACGGCTCTTGCCAGTACCACGCGTTCAATGGTACGTCCGATGCGCTTCAGCTCATTGACGTCGTCACGGTGGCTTACGCGCTGCACGTCCTGCTCGATAATCGGTCCGCCATCCAGCTCTTCCGTTACGTAGTGGGCGGTTGCCCCGATAATCTTGACGCCGCGGTTATATGCTTGCGCATAAGGCTTGCCGCCGACGAAGGCCGGGAGGAAGGAATGGTGGATATTGATAATCCGGTTCCGGTAATGATCGATAAAGGTTGGCGAAATAATCTGCATGTAACGCGCAAGGATGATCACGTCGATATCATCGCCGATCACGTCCAACTGACGCTGCTCCGCTTGAGGCTTCGTATCCGCCGTAACCGGAATGTGGTGATACGGGATACCGAAGGATTCCACGTATTCCTTCATATCCAGATGGTTGCTGACCACCAATGCGATATCCGCATCCAGGTCGCCAGCCTGCCATTGCCACAACAACTCTACAAGGCAGTGATCCTCTTTCGAAACAAAAATCGCCAGGCGTTTCTTGCGGGCGGCATGGTAGATATTCCACTCCATGCGGAATTGATCGGCTACTTCCCGGAAGGATTCCTCCAGCTGGGGAAGCTTCGTGTTCAAGTCCTCCAGATCGAACTCAACCCGCATAAAAAACATGCCGCCGACCGGGTCCATCGTATATTGGTCAGACTGAACGATATTCGCGCCATGCTGATACAGGAACTGGGATACTGCTGCCACGATTCCCGGTCCATCCGGACAGGAGATCAGCATGCGGGCACGATTAGGGTACTGACCTGCCGCAGACGGCAGATCCTTCTTGATGTGAATTTCCATGAGACTCGGTGATCCTCCTTTTAAATCTGCAATGAACATGAACGGCACCTCTCAAGAAAAACAATCCGCAGCATGCGGACGTTTTCTTGAGAATGCCTCAGTTTCTTACTAATGTGCCATTTCTAATGAAGCTTAGGATGTCAGGGAAACACCAGACAACCAAGCGATCAGGCGCTGATTGATCTGCTCCTCCGACAGGTCGGACAGCAGGCCGGCCGCCATGACCATATCGTACAGGCGCTCCATCGGTTCGCGCGGATCGGCCTTTTTGGCTTTGGCATCATTCTTCAGCAGCGTCCAGATATCCAGTACAAATGAACGGGACTCGATGCCTTCCTTGGCAAAGAAAGCACCCAGCTCTTCCACTTGCTGCGTGAAGGCTGGACCGAAACGGCCTTCTACATCCCCGCGCAGAAGCGCAATCTCGATCTCGTACATCGGACGCTGGGTTTTTGGATCTTTACCGATCCACGGCGTTTCGAGAATGAACGGTCTGCCCTGGAGCTTCTCGTGATGAACCACTCTCTGAATGGCTTCATACCCGATCCATCCGGTTCCAATCGGCGTATGACGGTCTTTGCCCGCTCCGCGCGGGTTCTTGCTGTCGTTCACGTGGACGACCGTTAAACGGTCGAGCCCGATCAGCTTGTCGAACTGCTCCAGCACGCCGTCCAGATCATTCACGATGTCATATCCCGCGTCATGAATATGGCAGGTGTCCAGGCAAATGGCTAATCGGTCGTTGTACTTCACCTTATCAATAATGGAAGCAATTTCTTCAAAGCTGCGTCCCATTTCAGTACCTTTGCCGGCCATCGTCTCAAGCGCAATCTTCACTTCGGTCTCATCCGTACCGCCTAGCACTTCATTAAGACCTTCCGCAATTCGGTCGATGCCGTATTCCGCATCCTTGTCGGTATATGCGCCGGGATGGAGAACGATGTTCTTCACGCCGACCGCATGCGTGCGGCGAATCTCCTCCTGCAGAAAGCTCACCGCCAGCTCAAACGTATTCGGCTTGTACGATCCGAGGTTGATAATGTACGGCGCGTGGACCACGATTTCTTCAATCCCGCTTTCCTTCATGGCGGCTTTGCCTTCTTCGATAAACATGGAGTCGATCGGCTTGCGGCGCGTATTTTGCGGCGCGCCGGTATATATCATGAACGAGCTTGAGCCGTAAGACGTGGCTTCAGCCGTCGCAGTCAGCAATCCCTTGTCCGAAAACGACACGTGGGAACCAATTTTCAACATGCTGCATCCCCCTTTTTTAACACACAATTACACCTATTTTAGCTTGTATATCGAAATAAATCTAGAAATGCGTTATAATTCTCATGAAAGTGTCATGTGACAATAATCATTGAGGTGATATACAGATGAAGAGCACAGGGGCCGTCATGGGCTATTTGTCGTCCAGTGCGCCGCCGTCATGGTTCATGAACTCCATTGCCTTCTGGGGATGGGTCATGCTCGGGCTGATGGGCATCGGCGGATTTTTCATGTTCCGCAAGTTTCTGAAAGTGCTTCCCAAGGCCGACGGCAAATCGAAGCTCGATTGGCAAAATTACTGGGTAGAGCGAAGCCGCCCGCTCTGGACGGATGAATCCAAAGCATTTCTGGACGAGCTGGTGCAGCCTGTTCCAGGACCGTTCCGGGATATCGCCAAACACTCCATTGCAGCCGAAATCGGCAAAATCGCCGTCGAATCCGGCGCAACCGAAGTCACCCGGGATCACTGCATCAAAGGTTACATCGTGGCTACGCCGAAGCGGGATTACAAATTCCTGATGAACTTCCTCCAGAAGAAGGAAATCGACTACAAGCCTTATCAGCATTTGATCAATAAGTAATGAACACCCTAATACGGAATGACGGTACTCGTCATAAATGAACGGCCAAGCCGTTTGGTCATTTCCCCCAAGTCCTCTTATAGAGGATTAGGGGGATTCGTTTTTTAAGTCTGCTAAATTGAAGGAATACAAATCAACTTGGCCTGTTGTTTTGCTCTTATATAGGAACAAAAGCGTATTCTCCTCTTGTTTATTGAAGCGAATGATAAGCTCACGGTCCGGTTCATTATTTCTGTCCAAGGCAACTTCCTCGAGGAATTTTTTCTCTGATAGAGGTAGCGATAGCATCTCATGAACATAGGCGGTGATTTCACGCATTCGATGATAGAGTATCAGATGCTGCGTACCATATTCCCGCAAGATCATGTACGAATCCGTAACGTATTCGATCATATAGACCTCGTCTTTTTTTCCAGTAAGCTCCCTTAGATCGAATGAAGCCACCACTTCTCCTTCATGATTCAGAAACTCTGCATGCTTGCCATCCGTGAACAATACTTTTCCTTGCAGATCGTACAGGCTATACGTGTTGGTATCCGGATAATATCCCATGAATCCAAAGTGCGATTCCTTTATGATATGTCCGTCCTTCACAAAAACCTGGCCGGATCTCTTACCTAATGCGGACATCCCTACTGCTTCATATAGTCGCACGTACGAACTGTTGTCGGACAGTCTTTCCACTTGGAGATGTCTCAGCTCCTCTACCAGGATGTCCAATTTTCCAATGAGCGACGGCGTCCTGTTTCCGATGGCTTGATAGAATTCACCATTCTTCCGGTTAAGCCAAAATGTAATGCCCTTATCTGTCCCCATAGCGTAACTGCTGCCAACAGACAACGTCTTCGTATCGGATTTCCACCTCACTTCCTCACTCGCGGTCTCGGCAACAAACCGAAGAGGAATGTACAGCTTTCCGTTGATGATTTCCGCAGAAGTCTGGAGTTTTTTCTTTTCATTGTTCACGTAAGCAGCATCGGATCCTGGCTGCAGGGTCATTTCAAGCTTTACGCCATACAGACTCGCCCTTTGCTGTCCTTGATTCCAATGTACCTTCAAACCCAATATATCGCCGACCTCCCGCAGAGGAAACAACACTCTCCCCTCCTTCATCATTATCGGGTCTTTCAAAGAGAAGGGCGATTTGAATGGCCCATATTCCACGTTTGCTTTTACAAATGAAGTGGCGGCATGGGATGGGCTCGGAAGCAGTAACCATAACACCACAAACAAGGGTGACCATAATAAGGCTTTTTTTATCACATTGATCATTCTCCTTCATCTCCAGAAATTAAATCCTATGTAATAAACCTTTATCTATCGGGGATATATTCAAAAAGTTGAAAGACTCATTTCATTTTCATTTCTTCAAATCCTTCATTAAGTGACCGCACCAAATACAATTCATCAAAACCCTCATCATGGTAAGGAGTTTGCAACATCTTAAGTGTACTTTTGATTCCAACCTCAGGAATCTTATCTTTTCCTTGTCTCTGTTCGTTACGTGCATAAGATAAATCATAATTCGGTTCAAAGTAATAACCCACGATCTTATACCTATGTTTTTTACCTAATTCGATATATTTTTTTCGTTCATCCATTGTTGGATTCGTATTATCAATTACAAACGGCAGACTAGTACTGATTGATGCTTCAAGAAAAACATTCTCACGATGCCTTGTCCGCAACATATCAAGGTTTATTCTCATATGAGTTTTGAAAAACTTTTCTTTATAAAATGTTGATTTTCCAGAAGCTTGAATCCCAATGAAAATGACACACTCCATTATTTTTCATCCTTTGATAAATAAACGTACTGATTTATGTACTCTCTATTCTGACTAAAAATCGGTGTATTAAAATCAACATCCCACTTGCTCCGAAGCGCCTCTCCTTTTTTATAGTACTGCTTTGTAATGCACGCTCCGCGTTTTTGCCAAATAGGCAGATCATTCCAATTTACACCTTTTTCGAGAAATAACTTGTCCTGAAGTTTCTTTCCATCTAATCCCTGTAACTCCTTATGTGGAAAGCTTGCCTGAGCAACCATCGAAATGCTGTTTTTGGTTGCGTCCTGCTGTCTCCAAAGAAAATAGTTCGCTACCTCATCATGAGGCAGTACCCAAGCTCTGCTATCAAATGTGGCGAGCGGCTTGTCGGGAAAGGCTTTTTGTATAACCTCATTGAACTTTGCAGTAGCCATTGAAGCAGACACTGAAACCATTTTTTGTAGATTATTTTCAAACCAGGACTGCGTTGTTAACTTATCATAATTGGTCAGCAGAATAGATATTTCATCACTTTGATGGTAGATCAACTTACAACCCATAATATTTTGCGCTAAGTATTTACACGTCTCCCAAAAAGCCTGAATTAATACCTCATCAAACGGTTTTATCATTCCACGAGTAAATGTATGGAAATGTGAACCATCTATACGAATAATCACTGGAAGTCTCTGAGGAAGCGTTTGTCTAAAAATGTTTTCGTAACCCTTCATTCGGTTTCCAAAGTCGTCCTTTTTCATGTTTGCTCCTTTTAATGATTAATAAAAGAATTGCAATACTGGATTTAATTTGAGTTATCGTTCACTTGATTTTTTAATTCCATGCCTCTAGTAAAAAATACAACCCCAATCGCAGCAAAAGTCACGTAATTGCTTATTCTCGTTATGACTGCTTCATCGTCCTCATAATTAATCCAGTACAAGAGGGCAAATGGCGAAATTATCATGAATGCTTTCATAACTAACATAAAAACATACTGGGTTCTTTGCTTGCGTGAATCCCCTTCTGTAGCAGCTATTTTTAGGCCAACCTTAGAAGAGTCATAGATTGTTATAAATAATGCGATGATACTTGTATATGCTGTAATTTTTGCGTCAATCTGAATCCATGGAATAAATGCTACTATTGCAATACCTAGATATATTCCTGCAGCCAGGTAAAAAAAGTTGCTTTTAATTTTCCTATGCAAAATCCTCTTGTCCTCTCATTAAAGTATTATTATCTCGCTGAAATCCCTACGCCCTGAATATAGAGGAGATCCTAGCCAGTTAAATTAAATAGATACACCATTATCCCTACAAGCAAAGGTCCTATCACTAAAAACCCGAATATCAGGGCAATAACTTTCAGAGTCCCTGATATTCCTTTTGACGAGTTCAAGATGTCTAGTTTATTATTGATTTCTTTTAGCTCTCTCAATATTTCTCTATTTAGATCTTCAGACACCTCAAAGTCCTCCTTATACACATGAATCAAAAAACACAAGATGTTTTTCATTTAATCGTTAACATATACAAAGCTAGTCATGTATAGTTAATCGGTACATTTTACCATAATCATCATACCAGATGTTTTTTATAGATCTAGTAAAAATAAAAAACCAAAGGCCCCTCTAAAAATTAGGGTACACCTTTGGTTTTCTGCAATAATCCGAATTCCCTCTAAACTTCATAGAATAATGGCTTCGCAAATCTTACTTCTACTATAATAATCCCGTATTAATATACCTCCCTGCGCAGGGTAAACGTCCATCCGGCAATAATAAAGGCATCCCCTTCCGTCAAAGGGTATTCTTTATAAGGCACCATGGATTCTCCCTTCAACATCGTTCCGTTTCTGGAACCCAGATCCTTCAGGACGTATCCACCGCTTTCGCGAGAGAGCTCGACATGTGCCCGTGAAGTCCCCACACCTTCAGCTACGAATTGGGCGACGTCGGGAGAGCGGCCGATGATGAAATGGGGCTGATGCAATTCGATTCGCTTCGGGACGGCTGCATTCGGTTCGGTAAGCTCCAGATAGTCCCTGGCCGAATGGTGTCCGGGCGGACGAACGGCGGTCTCTGGACTTAACAGCACGGTAGCTCCCCCACCACCAGAGGACGAAAGCACCTCCGTCCGTTGGGACAGCTGGGCATAATAATCCCCTTCTTCCCTATAAGAATCTCCTGCCCCTGCGTTAGGCGAACGTGAAAGAGCCTGGTCCCGCAAAGACTGTACGGAAGAGCCCGCTGAAGGCTGATCCCGCTCAAGGTTAAATGGAGATTTAGGAACCTGCCATCTCCAATGCTCATTCCCCTCACCAAGCTCTGCTTCTGCCGCTTTCCCTGAGTCCGCTGCCTGTCTTCCCGTAAGAAGACCTGATAAGGGATCTGCCTCAAAACGCGGGACGGACTTCCACTTGGCATGCTCTTGCGGACTCAGCTCTGTGGATTCAAACACGGGCAATGAACCGGACCAATCCTCCGCTCTCCGTGAGAGCAGCCGGAGTTTGCCCGTGTAGCCGAGCCAAGCGATCACGGCAAGCAGAATCGTAATCCCTACCGATAGCCCCAACATCAGCGGACCCGGTTGATTCATGTACAACATTCTCCAAGCTCCCGCTGCGGCGAGCAAACATCCTAGCAAAATATAAGTCCGAACCGGCGAAGACCTGCCATGCTCCGCTTCATCAAGACTTGAATCGTCTGTGCCAGATGACCACGCAGGAAGACCTGATGGGGTGCGACCGGCGTGAGAATTACCTTCTTCGTTTCGGCCGCTTTTCCCAAACATCTCGTTGGTACGTTCCGTCAGGCTTCGAATTAAACTCTGTTTATCCGTGTTGCCGTCATTCTCCGTCTGCAATGCCGCACTCCGGCTGTGAGCCGGCTCTGCAAATGAGAAGGCAGGCCTGGAGACGCTGCTGTTTGAGGGATTATCGGTATAGGGCAATCTTTCATTCACATGTGCAGGCACTGCCATCTTCGCTTGCGTTCCTGCTTGATCGCTTTCACCATCTTCTCCTGCAAGCAGTTCAATGACAAGCCGCTTAAGTCCCGGCAAACTGAAGCTCTGTTCACTGCAGAAGGTCATCAATGCTTGTATCCCTCCTCCTTTCAGCTCCGAGACCGATAAGAGAAGCCTTGTCATAAGTTCCTTAAGCGTTACAGGGAGACGGTTACTGCTTGTCTCATTAACGGCAAGGGGAACATAGGTTAAATATAATGTGCCAAGATGCAGGGAGCCTTCAACAAACAGAAAATCCTCATGAAGTATGTAATTCTCGGGTTGAAGCATATACAGCCTGCTGTCCTCCAATGCGGTAGCGATCTGCAGCAGCAGCCCATAGTACTCGGTCAACGTCATGCGCTCGCTCTTCAATGCCTGAGACAGCATCTTTTTGCCGGTGATATCATATTCCAAGGTTACTTTGTAATCGACTTCTTTCATATGCAGCTTCAAAAAGTGCGGGATTCTCGAAGAACGGATCATGCCCAGCTGCACATGATTCAGTTCTGCTGACTGGATCCCTTCATTCCGGTCCAGCACCATGATCGTTCCGCCGTTCTGCATAAAATCCGCCTTTAATCCGAACATAAGCGCCGCCTCCTACATGTGCAGTACTAGATACGTGCTGATCATGCCAGGAAGGACAGCCATCATAAAGGGAAATCGCAAGTGCTCCTCCTGGCTGTTGCGCCACGGCAACCAGCTCTTCATGACAAAAACTCCGGCGATGCTGCCAACGACATGGCGAACTCTCTTCATCGTCTCCCGCCGCCAGAGCAGAATGAGCAAACCGATGGCACCGGCAAAAAGGACAGAATACATAATGCCCTGCAAGGTAAACCACAAGCCGGTCCAGGCGCCGATCCCACCGAACAGCTTAACGTCGCCCGCTCCTACAGCCCCTATAAAATACATGATCAACAAGATGAGAAACCCTGCTCCAAGACCCTTCAAAGAAAAGAGCAGGCCTTCCCATCCGTCCAGAGCGCCATGAAAGATCGGACCGGACAGCATAGCCGATACGGTTAGGGCATTCGGTATCTTCATGGAACGAAGGTCTGTAATAAAGGCCGCAATCAGATAAACGGCACAAATACCAAAGGCAACGGCCACACCCATCAACCTCCCCTGCGCGACTATTCAAAGGAATAGTCTGAATAGAACTTTAACTATTGACGCACAACGAATTGCTTTTATTGGAAAGACTTTTATTGGATATTACTTTAGAACCCTATATTTCATAACCTTGCTCTTGAACCTCTCATGAGCCCGACCGCGCTACCACCGTAAACGGCACCTCGATCCGCTGCCCGTCGGCCGTCTCAACCACGAACAGCCAAGTCCCCGGCGTTGTATTAAACCCCACGTTCCATTCCCATTCGATATAGCCGTTATCATCCGCGGTCTTCCAACCCAAATATTTAGCCGTGCTCTGACCGCTCTTGTAATAGACTGATAATTGAGCGCTGGCCCCTGGCTCTACTTTCACCTTTACTTTAGCCTGCTTGCTTGCGACGGCCGGATTCGGCTTCTCCAACAGCTCAATGGCTCCGTTCTCTGAGCCGTCCCCGTTCCCCGAATCGCCCCCGCCTTCTCCGGTGTCTCCAATCCACAGCCTCTCCTTGGCCTTCGCTTGCAGCACGATGCGTTTGTTCAAGAAAGGAACCCGGATTGGAAGGGCATAATTCACCTCAATGCCAAAATAAGGACTCGTGCCGCTCTTCAAATTGGGTATGTGAACATTCGACACATGGATTCGGTCATAATCCAGAAGGCGGTCAGGCATGAACGGCTTCATCATCGGCTTAACCACGGGGTCGAGTACGGCTTCCACGGTTTGGTTCTTAAGCTGCTGCAGAGGCTCCTCACCTGAAGCGACGGCTTCCGTGATCCACTCCTTAGCAGGAGAAGGAAGCGAGTCGCTATAATTCGATACCCAATCGGACAGCGACAATTTGGGTATTTCCCAATGGGACGTGCTGGGCGTGCCTTCGCTTGTTCCGTTACCCCCTGCATTCGCCTGCACGGCTAGAGAAACAGGATACATATGGGCCGCTACGGTTTTGACGGTATCGGAAACGGTGCTTTGGAGCGCCGTCGATATCAACGTCATCTGCACAATATATATGAGAAAAATGACAAAAAACATAAACATCGGCAGCACAAGCGCAGCTTCCACGACCATGCTTCCTTGCTCCGCCGACGCTTTGCTCTTACGCAAAGGCTTTCGTAATACCGATAAACATTTCATTCAAGTAACCCCTAATCCTAATAGGAAAAATCCGCCTTGCGCTTGACCAAGTACCGACTTCCTTGAACTTCATCCCCGTCGCTTCCGAATGCAACGCCGATCGACTTCGTCACTCCCGGAAGAAACCATAAACGCATGGCCGTCCTAACTTCCCCTGAAGCGTAAGTAAATCGCTCCGCAGGATTGATGCCGGTGTTTAATCGTATCAGCGCCAGCATGCGTGATAACTTCTTCTCGTTATTGCTGTGAATAAACAAAAATATTCGTAAATGATCCCTGTAGGTAAGCTCAACGGGTACATACTTGGAAAGCTGAACGCTTCCCTTCTGACACAGCTGGATCATATCCTCGATAGCCTTCTCGATCCCATACAGGATGGCTGCCGCCAAAACCGCCAACGGATTTCCTAATTTGCTGTTGACGACGAATCCTTCCATCGTCCGAATCGCGAGCCTGGAAGCGAAGATTTCTGCATAAGCCGCCGAAATATTCCCGGCGGGGTTGTGGAATCCGTACAGAATATATTCCACTTCCTGATTCCCGATAGCGAACTCCTGCACTATCTCCTCTCCCGTGCTGGACCCGTCAACGATTCCGGATAAGTTCCCGACATCGAAATGCTGATAATAATGAACGGCGTACTCATTCTGAAACAATTCATCCCTAACACCGCCAAGCACGTTCCCCATAAATCCAAACATACCGTCCATATTATCCATTGCTTGTTTGCCGGCATCATACGGATCGTCGTCCAGCGGCTTTCCCTTACTCATGCTGTCCGCTTCCGCATTAAATTGAAGGCTTTCGTCATAGTACTGCTGGAGTTCACGAAACTCATCCATAATGGCTTGATTCTGCCCATTCAGCCCGTTGATCGCCTCGATGGCTTTGGATGCCTGCTTCAGCTTCTGATTGGCCAGCTTCTCCATCGCCTTCCGTTCCTTATCCGATGTGCGAAACTGCTCCAAAGCCGCCTGCTGCCGATCCATGATATTTCCGCTGCCTGCTACCCCATAATTAGAAATGTAATTCTGCAATTCGCGGCTAGCTCCGATCACGGCTCCCTTCATCCCTTCCCCGCCCAATGAAGACTGTAGCGCGGCCACAGCTCGGACAACCTGTTGATAACGACGCTCCTGGTTGTCAATTTCTTGCCGAAAGCCGTTTAAGAAGTCATCGCCATGAATTAATTTGTCCGCTTGCTTCCGAATGGATTGGATCATCTCCGCTTCCGACCCGGAGGAATCGGCTGACCCCGGCGTTATGTCATTCGTCACTTGGTCATACCCCGCATTAGATGAACGGTTCTCGGATTCCTTGATGACCTGCTTCATCTCCTCGTTCAAACTCCTGGCTTCCTCCCATAATTGCTGCGCGTCCGCTAGGAGCTTGTCATTCTCGCGCTGAAACCGTCCGGCCTCTCTCGATATCTGCGAGCCGATGGAAGACATTCCGCTCCGGTAAGCCATGAGCAGAAGCGTATACTGTTTCTCTTTGGGGGGCCTGTCCGCGTCCTCCTGTTGTTTATCTTTATAATCCTCATACTGCGATGCCCCGTCGGCGGCGGTTTGGATGCTGCCCCCGAGCGAAGTATCGTTGATCGGTTGTCCAGGCGGATCCATGACCAGCTTCGATAGCCGGATCGCATGCTCTCCTGCCTTGCGCTGCTTTGCCAGCATCTCATCCAGCGCAGCTTCCCGCTTGTCATACAGCCTGCGCAGCTTCTTAAGCACATCGACCGTATTGGAAGCTTCCTTCATGGACTGCGATAAAGGCTTGAACTTGCCCACTAATTCCAAAGTGAAATCGATCGGCGCTTTATACTTCATGTCCTCGATGATCTGCCGGTTGAAGATCTCATAAGTGCCCAATGGACGCTGCAATTCAAGCCCCGAGCTATCGAGTTCCATCGCCATTAACCGGAACGCATCGCTGCGGTCTCCCGGGTTCAAGCTGTCATTCAGCACGTTGCCCATAATGAGATCCCCGCTGGTGCCCCCATGGGCATACAGTCCGTATTCCTTCTGCAGCTGCGGATCGTAGGATGACATCACGGAGCGTACGGCTGCTCTTGTCAGCCTCTCGCTTTGCACCTTCATGGCCGCGATACGCGAGAAATCAATGAATATGGCTACAAACATAAATACGGCTGCCAGGGCGATAATCAAAAAAACAGATACAGATCCATCGGACGATCGGCCCACCTCTCTCCTTCTCCAACTAGACCGCGCTTTCCCATGCTTCGTCATGACTATCGCGAACCTCCGAACTTTTGTAGAACTTCCCCTGCGGCTGCCTTATCCGTTCCGTTTCTCCCGCCTTGAAACTTCGATCCGTAATATCGCATCAAATCCACCGTGCGGATAAATTCAACGGGATCAACCACAATCGATTGTGAGTTGACCTCGATCTGGCCGCCATCGTCCAGCATTCGGCTGATTGGCGTCAGAGAGACCTGCTCGTTTAACGACGTCGTTACTTTTCGTATGAGCAGCTGATTCGTATAACGAATCTCTCCAGCGATGCTGGAAGGCACGGCCGTGCCGCCCTTGGACATCTTAAGCTCGGGCAATTTCCCTGCGCTCTCAGCCTCCCCTTGCGGCAGTGTAATCGACCTCGTACTGTCTCCCCCCGCCAAACCGAATAAGGTCCCGACAACGTTATCGTCGGTTAACCGCCAATATAACGCATCATGGCGTCCCTGTTCCACGGATCCCGAGGCAGCGATCTTATGGCTGTTATCCCAGATATACGCGGTCCTTTCGGAAGCCGCGGCCGATGCCTGAACCAGCATGGACTGCTGATAGATATACAAGCATAGGAACAGAAGCAAAACCGTCACCATCAGCAAGATGGGAAGAACCAGGGAGGCTTCAACCGTGAAGCTCCCCGTATCGTCCTTCCATCTTTTCTGGAGCCTATTATTCAAGGAACTCTTTGCTCTTGTTGTTCACGTTTTTAAACAAGTTGTTCACCAAGGCCGTAATCTGATCTTTAAATATAAGCGCGATAATCAAAATAACGACGAGGATCAGGATCATCTCAAGCGTTCCGATCCCTTTCTCATCCTTCCAAAAAGCTTTCATACCATTCTTCGCCATGTTTAACATCATATTTCGTACACCGGTCCCTTCTACATGTTCATCATCATAAATGCAGGCGCTCCGAGCAAAACAATCACGATCATGAAGATGACCACCATTGGCAGCACCAGCTTCGAGGAGGCCTGCTCGCCCCTTGTTCTTGCAATGGCCTTGCGCTTCTCCCACAGCACGCGGGACAAATCCCGAAGTGCCAGGATAAAGTCGTTCCCGCCGCGCCGAAAATTAAGCAGGACGGTTGTTGTAAATATCGATACTTCCTGAACGCCGCACCGTTTATTGAACTGCTCGAAGGCTTGCTGGAACGGATGGCCTCCCTCCCATTCAAGCACCATTCTCTTCAGCTCAGCATACAGGGGATGGCTCTCGTCCTTGTTCCGTTCCACGCAATGAATGATCGCCCGCTGCACCGTCTCGCCGGCGCCGACAAGCAGCACAATCTTGTTCAGAAGCTCCGGCAGCTCCATCACGATATCCTGCTCACGCAGCGTGACCTTTTTATGGAGATCCTTCACCAAAGCGACGGGCAGCAATGCCCCCAATCCGAATCCAGCCAGAAGTCCGGTTACTTCCCCAGACAGCAACGACCACAAGCAGCCGCCGATCAAAATAAGCCATGTATACGCAAGGGCCTCGGCCATAAATAACAACGTCATTTCCGCGCTGTGCCGCAGACCATGGATCTTCTGAACGGAGCCCTGCATCCGGTAGAATACAATCGGGAAGCGCATCGGAACCTTCCCCCGCTCCAGCAGGAACAACACAGGCGGCGCTAACCGCTGCAGCCTGAGCCCATCCATGGACAATCTGCCAAGACGATGGTATCGTTCGCCGCACGTTCGATTCAGCACCACCCAACCACCCACAAGCAGAACCGTCAGCGCGCCGGACATCCATGTCAGCATCCCCGCCTCACCTCCTTACACCTTGATATCCATCATTTTGGTGATCCATAAGAAACAGCCTCCTAAAGCCGCAAGTGCAAGAGTAGAGATCATGATCCCCGATCCGCTGTACATGGGCTCCATATAATCGGGGGATGTCATATTCATGAACAGCAGCAGGAGGAACGGGGCGGCAAGAAGCGCCTTGGATTCGAACCGCTTCTGTGCAATCATCACGGATATCTCCTGCTGGATATCCAGCTTCTCCCCGATGACGGAGGAGGTTCTGCGCACGACTTCGACCAAATCGCCGCCTGTGCGTTTGCAAGTCGAGAAGACATCGGCAAAATTCGTTAGATCCTCCATCCCCGCCCTTCTTGCAAAATCCTGCAGTGCCACTTCGATAGGCTCGCCGTACTCCAAACGGGACACAATGACCTTGAGTTCGAAGATCAGATCGCTGCTGCCTCCGGGATCCAGCAGCAGCAAGTCCTGAACGGCATCCCTGAACCCGTTCTCCACGGAGCGGCCGGCCGACAGGGACGAGGACAAGGAATAGAGAGCTTGCTTGAAGTGAAGATTCAGCGTCCTGCGTCTGCGTTCCAGCATAAACCGCCGCCATAATTTAGGGATCATCAGCCCTCCCGCTCCCAGCAGCAGCGACAATATCAGATTGTGATAAAACAGATAACCGATGAAGCAAAACAAAAGGCCGCCAAGGATCACACATGCCGTTCTGTGACTCATCGAGAGATGATAGACACTGTAATCCGGAAGGGCGTGGGTTCGAGCCGCGGCTGCATGCTCGGGTTTAGCGGCGATTTTGCTCCTCTTGATCATTCGGCCGCCTTGGCCCTCTTTGGGCATCCAGGCAGAACTGCCGGAGCGTTTCATTTATGTCACCTCCATCATCTTCTGCAGCGGCCAAGCCGTAATCCCGGCCATATGAAGCTTGTCCGCCGATTGAAGCGGATTGCCGCAAGGCTCCAGGCGCCCAATCACCCGGCCGCCCGATTCGCCCGTTTCACGGAACCGGTACAGCGGGTTCAGCCCCACCTCGCCGTCGCTCATTCCAATCACTTCGCTAATCTCCGTTACGCGTCGCGATCGATCCCTTAACCGGGATAAATGCACAAATATATCAATCGCCGAGCTAATCTGCTGGCGGACTACGCTGATCGGAAGATCCGCACCGCTCAGTACCATCGTCTCCAAACGGCTGATCATGTCCTGCGTGCTGTTGGCGTGCCCCGTCGACAAACTTCCGTCATGCCCTGTATTCATGGCCTGCAGCATATCCAGCGCCTCGCTGCCCCGCACCTCGCCCACCACGATCCGATTGGGACGCATCCGCAGCGAGGAACGGATCAGATCACGCATCGCGATCTCCCCCCGGCCTTCCGTGTTGGCATTCCGGGTCTCCAGCGACACGAGGTTCGGGACCGTCACGATCTTCAGCTCCGCCGAGTCCTCGATCGTAATGACACGTTCATCAGGCGGAATATATTGCGACAGCGCATTCAGGAAAGTCGTCTTCCCCGACCCCGTCCCGCCGCCTATAAAAATGTTATACTTGCCCTTGACCAATATCCGAAGCTGCTCTGCCGCCTCCTCCGTCAGCGCTCCCCTTCCAACCAAATCATCCATCGTCATCGGCGATTCCGGAAACTTGCGGATCGTCATGGTCGGCCCTTTCAGCGCGATGGGCGGGAGCACGATATTCACCCGGGAGCCGTCCTTCAATCTCGCGTCAACGATGGGCGTCGATTCATTCACCACCCGGTTTACCGTACCCACAATGCTCTGAATGATATCCTCCAGCCGGCTCTGGGACTCGAATTGGAGCGGCAGCTTCTTGACCTCGCCGTCCTGCTCGATGAATATATCCTGGTGGCTGTTTATCATAATTTCCGTAATACGGGGGTCGTCCACCAGAGGCTGAAGCACATCCAGCCCGCGAAAAGAATCGAATACCCTCCGCACCAGCCTCCGCTTCTCGGCTGCGGTCAACTCCATGAGCTCGCGTCTTCTCCACACCATTTCCTCGATGCGGGCCATCAATTCCGAATTGTTAACGCTCGCACTCATATCAAGCTCGGACCGAACCTGATCCCGAACCGATTTAAACGGATCCTCCATCATCACTTCCCACCGCCCGCATGAACCGGCATGATACCCGAGCCCTCCAGCAGCTGCTGGCAGAGCTTCAATACCTCCCTTTGATAGATCGGCGAGGACAACAGCAGATCTTCCCGATGGAGCTGCTTCCATGAAGGTATATAAGGCAGCACGCCGTCTATGCTCATATCCTTGCGGGGAAGCCCGTTAACAAGCTGACCCGTGTACCGGTTGACGATGAAGCGGCTCCGTTTCCTCACGCTTCCGAACAGGGCGGGGCTCTTAAGCTCCAATTGATCCAGCCATACGCCGCTCTTATGCATGCTGATCAAATCATCCAACAGCACCCAGATCAGCAGTCCGGCCTGTTCGAGAACCGCCTGCAATCGTTCCCCCGAGTCCCCCTCGGTATCCACCACAATGGCATCGTAATGATGGCAAGATATCAGGGAGGTCAACAGCAGGGATGTATCGTCCACGGTCATTTCCGATATTTCCTTAACGTTGAAGCTGGGCTCAAAGGAATCGCACTTCAAGCCATGATGCCTGATGATATAGGGAGCTATCGACAGCTCCGTCTCGGAAGCCGATTCTTGGGAGGCCTTAACGTCATACAGTAATCGCGAAAAGCTCCCCTCCATGCCGACGGATCCGGACGGAAACAACGCACTGCTGTTCACGCTCTCCAAATTGAGATAGAAAACTCTCAAACCGAGCACGCCAAGCTGCTTCGCCATGTTCATGGCGATCGTTGATTTCCCGCTCCCGCCCAGGGAAGAGACGATGCCGATCACCGGTGTTGATCCCGAATTCAATTTCTCCAGCGTTCCCCCGCTTCGCCTGCAACGGGTTACCATGATGTCCAGCAGCTGAGGCAGCGGCTGGTATTTGGGGGTGCTGTCGCAGCCCTCCATAAGAGAAAGCGCTGAATGGCCTTCGCTTAGGAGCAGCCATGGAACCGATGCCTCCCTCTGGCTGAGCCAGTTCTCCAGCATATCCGCATCCCCCACGACCAAATTCGGCTTCTCCCCCGAGTCCATATAATGAAGGAATGATTCTACGCGGGTGAATGCGGTCACCTGCAGGGCCGATCCGTAGGAGCTTCCATGCACATAATTCAGCAGCGGTTCGACATACCGGGAATCCTGCACTGCCAGCACTAGTCGGGCCGGTATCATCATGCCAATCCCTCTCTTCTGTAACAACGCAAAAAAAGCACCGTCAAAGCCGCGAAAATCGCGGACAATGAACGGTGCTTCCGTTGTCTGTTATAATTTGACATTAGAATATCACAGTTGCAGGATAACGGCAAGATTTTATTTTTTATGTAGAGATAGCCCTTAATCACTATTGTCAAAACAAGGATAAATGTCCTACTATATAGGCTTAGAACGAGTGTTCTCTATATAGAAACTTCTTATATAGAATTAACATATATAAACTCCTAAACCATCTAAACCAATACTTCCAAGCTTGGAGAGTGACACCCATGAACAAACGTATACTAGCCGCTTTTCTAACCGCCCTGCTGTTATTATCCGGCTGCAGCCAGCCGCTGATGTCCCCTGCGACGTCGAACGAAGAAACCCCAGCGACCCGTACATCCGAAGCCAAGACAGACGCCGGCAAAACGAATGCCAAGCAGACGACCTATCCCACCGATGATCTGAACCTGCCGCGGGTTGCCGTGGAATTGGTCAAAGCCGTTGACGGCGACACCATCAGCGTCATGTTCGAGGGCAAAAAAGAGAATGTTCGCATGCTGCTGGTCGACACGCCCGAGACAAGCCATCCGAAACTGGGCGTCCAGCCGTTCGGGCCCGAGGCCAAGGCTTTTACGAAGGAGCTCGTGGAACAAGCCGATCGGCTTGAATTGGAGTTCGATATCGGTCCGAACCGGGATAAATATTCCAGGCTGCTCGCTTACGTGTATGCCGACGGGAAAATGGTCCAGGAATCGCTGCTTGAAGAAGGTCTGGCCCGCGTCGCCTACATCTATCCGCCCAACACGCGCTATGTGGACAAATTCGATGATTTGCAGCGGATCAGCCGGGACAAGGGGCTCGGCATATGGAGCGTAGAGAACTACGCCCAGGAAGACGGATTCCATCCCGAGGAACAGGACGATACGAATAAGAGCAACAACCATGACACCACAGCAACCCAAGCGCCTACCGAGAAACCCCAACCGTCCAAGCAAGCCTGCGACATTAAAGGCAACATCAACTCCAAAGGCGAGAAAATCTATCATACGCCCGAATCCCCGTACTATGAGCGCACGAAGCAGGAGCAGTGGTTCTGCAGCGAGGAAGAAGCCGAGCAAGCCGGTTTCCGGGCCCCGCTGAAGTAGCTATAAACCTGTTTGCATATATGAAATGATCGCATTGTTCATCTTATATAAATTTTAGCCGTATTTGAAAAGGAGCCACGAAGCCATGGGGAAAAAGAAAACGCCGGCAGCCAAACCCAATGAAAATCAATCAGCAAATCCAAGCTCTGCCGCATTATACAAAACCGTCTGGAGATGGCATTTCTATGCCGGCATCATGTTCGCTCCTTTTCTGATCATCCTGGCTGTAACCGGCTCCGTTTACTTATTTAAGCCCCAGATTGAACAAGCGTTATATCGGGACTTCTACACGGTAACCCCACAAGCCGAACGGGTAACGCCCAGCAAGCTGGTCGGACAAGTGAAGGAACTCTACCCTGACGCTACCATCACGAAATACCGCCCCGGCGAGTCGGACTCCCGCTCCACGGAAATCAGTCTGACCTCGGGCAGCGAATCCATGACCGTCTTCATGGACCCCTATACGGGAGAAAAGATGGGCGAGCTGAAAGACAAAGACCGGATCATGGACAAAATCGAGGAGTTCCACGGCGAGCTGATGGTCGGGACGATCGGGGACCGGATCGTGGAGCTTGCCGCCTGCTGGGCGATCGTGCTCATCATCACCGGTTTGTTTTTATGGTTCCCGAAAAATAAAAACAAAAGCAAAAGGAAAAGAAGCCTCGCAGGGATCCTGTATCCGAGGCTTGGCAAGGGCAAGCAGATTCTTCGCCGGGACCTGCACGCCGTTCCCGCATTCTGGATCGCGGCTGGCATGCTGTTTCTCGTCATGACCGGATTACCCTGGTCAGGCCTGTGGGGCAGCAATTTCCAAACCATGGCAACCAATACCGGTGCCGGCTATCCTCCTTCCATCTGGTCGGGCAGTGCGCCGTCCTCCCATGTGGTACGGACGAAGGAAGTCGCAGAGGTCCCTTGGGCGGCCGAAAATCTGGAGGTTCCCAACTCCACCATCTCCGACTTTATGCCGCTTCCGATTGAAGATGTCATGTATGTGGCCCGAAGCGAGGGGATGCATCCGAGTTACACCATCAGCATCCCGCAGCAAGCGGACGGCGTGTATACGTTGTCGGCCTATCCGCCGAAAGCGCAGGACGAAGCCACCCTGCATATCGACCAGTACAGCGGCGCGGTGTTGGCGGATTATCGCTATGATCATTACGGATTCGTCGGCAAAGCCGTTGCCCTGGGCATTACGCTGCATAAAGGAACCCAATTCGGCATCGTCAACCAGATTTTCAGTTTGCTGATATGCCTAGGCATCATTCTTATTGCGGTAAGCGGTTTGTACTTGTGGTGGAAACGAAAACCGGATCACGGACTGGGGGCTCCGAAAGCGCCCGAGACGGGCGCCAAGAACATGAGGCTGTTCCTGCTGGTGCTTATCTCTTTGGGGATTCTGTTCCCGCTTGTGGGCTTGTCTCTCATCATCGTGTGGATCATCGATTCTGTCATCGTGCGGAAGATACCGGCGATCAAGGCTTTCCTGAACGCCTGATTCGCTTAGGACTTAATCAAAAATAAGGGGTGGCGGTTTCATGATCGTGAAAGGCCGTATTATTATAACCGTACTGCTATCGGTTCTGCTGCTGAGCGCTTGTTCGGCCAGTCCCGAGGCAGCCGACCGGTATGTAAAAGAAATTCCGCTGATGGCCGAGGTGAACATTCCGGATGTATTATCCGTCCAACAGCCGGAGACCATCGAGATTATCCTTACCCAAGACGGCAAAAGAGTGCCCGGTGCGGATTTTGTCCACTACGAGCTGTGGAGTCATGACGGTTCCCTTCGGGATCCCATGACGGATGCGGTCGAGGTGGGAGATGGCGTGTATACGGTGACCAAAACCTTCGATAAAGAGGGGCTGTATTTCATCAAGCTGCACAGCGGCAACAACGGCTCCATCATCATTCCCCAGAAACCGTTCGCCGTCGGCAAACTGTCCGAGGCCGAGCTTGCCTACCTGGAGGCGGGAACTCCGACATTCCAAGAAGGCACGGCAGAGCATCATCATTAAAACAAGCGGAATCAGGATAAAAACCGGCGCCGAATGTCCGGCGTCGGCACCATGCACTCACTGGATTGCCCGAACCACCGGTAACGGTTCTTCGCCACCCAGCGGTACACCAGGTTCCGTAAGAAAGGGGGTATCAGGATCAGGACATACGACAGCGGCCAAGGAAAACGAAGACGCCGCGCAATCCGAAGAGCTCCCGTCGATCTGGTGTAATATCTCCCCTGTTCAATCAGCACCATCGTCTCCGGCGAATCTCCATCGAGCCCTACCTGCCTCAACAGCTCCTGACCGATCTCGGATTGCAGCGAAGCGAACCGGAAAGCACCCGCGGGATCTCGCTTGATAATGAATTGGGTCAGCCCCTGGCACATATGGCACACGCCATCAATCAGCACAATTGCATATTCCTCATGATTTTCGGTTGCACGATCCTTCATATTTTCTTCGCTCCCTTCACGCCATAAAAAAAGAAAAAACGCAGGAGCCCTCTCCTACGCTTGATCAAGTACGCTTATTGGTTTATTACTCAGCAGCTTTGTTCAGCCACTCGCCGTCTCTCATCTGCTGGTCGAATTCGTTCGAGAATTTCTCCATGCATTTGCATATGAAATCCTTACGACAAACCGGGCAAGGTACTTTCCCAAGTCGGCTAAGCGCAGTCAGTTTCCATTCCGGGAAGCGGTTATAGAATACGCGAATATCCGTTCCGTCAGCCGTGTGGATAATGAATTCGTAAAGCCCTTCCTTTTCATTGCTTCCAGCTGTGGTCACATTTGCAATCTGCGGTCTGTATGGCATGTTCATCACCCGTTTATTTTATTTAAATTCCTTATGACTGGTTTGTACTTTCTGGTACTTAGTCATATTAAAGAATTTTAGGGGTGATGTCAACCGAAGAACACATCCAGGATCGAGCCCAGCTGCCCCCTCTTTTTACCTTCCAATATATCCGGGTTGAAGACTTCCACATATCCGCAGTTCGTGCAGGAAACAAATAGGAAATGATTGTGCTGAATATCAAACATTTTGCTCAAGCCTGCCCCGGACATCGAGACCTCTTTCGTCTGGCAGTGGTTCCCTCCGCATTTGCTGCATACAAACCGTTCCTCTATCATTTGTTCTATTCGCATTCCAAGCGCCCCTTTCAATGCATAGCTTTAACTGAAGTACGGCGTATCATGTAAAAAGTTTCATATCGAGCGACTTTAGCCGACAAAAAAGGATGACCCCCATTTTAGAGAGCCATCCGAATCCTCCATCGTCAGCTTACGCTTAACTCCACGTCGATGTTGCCCCGGGTTGCTTTGGAATACGGGCAAAACGCGTGCGCTTTCTTCGCGAGATCCTCCGCCTGGCTTCGTTCGATGCCGGGCATTTCGATCTTCAGCTTCACGGCCAGCTTAAAGCCGTCAGCGCCTTCGTCTTTTCCGATCGACACCTGGGAGTGGATCACGACATCCTTCAGCTCGACGCCCTCCTTGCGGGCGATGTTGGCCAGGGCGCTTTCATAGCAGGCGCCATAACCGGCCGCGAACAGCTGCTCCGGATTGGTTCCGGCTCCGCCCGGACCTCCGAGCTCTTTCGGCATGCTTAATTTGTGGTTGAGAACGCCATCGGTAGATTCAACGGAGCCTTCCCGCCCTCCGACGACTTTAACATCTGCTGTGTATAATGGTTTCATGCTCGTTCATCTCCTTCATGCCCTATTATGTCTCTACATGTACTCTTTAAACTTTCAGGGCAATTTGAAACGATAAATAAGGCATTTCACCATAGCTGCAGCATGATCCCGGCACGCGAAGAACATAACAAAAAAAGCCGCTTATCAAAGGGAATTCCACTTGATAAACAGCTTCTTTATGAAGTATGCGGTAGAGAGGACTCGAACCTCCACGGGTATACACCCACTACCCCCTCAAGATAGCGTGTCTGCCATTCCACCACTACCGCATTGATTTATAAGGTTTTATTTAAGGTTGACCACTTACTTTTCAGAACACTTGTCTAAATTATATAGTGGCTCTCATACTATGTAAAGTGGTCACGGAAAATTATGAAGATAGTGTGTTACTGAACTATATACATAAAAAGAACCACCCTAAGTCATAATTAATGAGTTAGGATAGTTCTTAACATTAAAGGGACTGACTTATCACTTCTTTACATATCTTACACTTGTAACATAACTTGGTTTATCGAACGTACCACTGTTATACATGGACAATAAGATGTTGCTGTCAGCACTTTCAAATGTGGCATTTAGAGTCAACTCCTTTGACCTAATAGCCATTTCGTTCATTCCCTTTTTATCATTACCATAGACCTGTTTGTAGGCGTTAATTGTGATGCTATCTACCTTCCAAGTAGTACTGCTCGGCATTTCACCATTGTTGTATACATCACTTAAATCTATAATTTGACCTGCAAACACGCCATATGGTATATCGAAGTCAGAAGTACTATCTGTTAAAAACAAAACCTCACTCAATCCATTTGAATCAAAAGTATAACGAACTTTTCCTTTTTCACCTAAATCAAATTTATGAGTGTAAATGAGTTGATTATTACCGTTATCTAATTTATTTGTTAAAGCAGGTTTATCGCTCCTAGTTGCTTTGAGTTGTGATTCACTCATCCCCCATGATAGATTGAAATTTTTATCTTGGGTCGGAACAAAGTTAGAACTATTGCATGTTTGAACTATCGGAATTGATTCAAAGTAAGTTACAATATCAGTTTGATTTTCATATTTTGCATAACTTAATGCAGTTGAGCCACCAACACTACAATGAGGATTAGCACCAGCATCAACTAATAACTTTACTATGTCAAGATTCCCCACATAAACTGCACTAGAGAGCAGTCCCTGATGATTCTTAACATCTGCGCCTTTTGAAATCAGAAGTTCTACAGCCCCAATATTTTCACCAAAAATTGCACTACTTAAAGGAACTACACCTGAGAACCATTTCACATTTGGATTAGCACCTTTATCAAGAACTTCTCTCAACTTCACTAAATCCCCGTTGCCTATAGCATCATAAAGTTGAACTGATAAACTCGAAAGAATATCAATATGCATATTTGGGTCAATTCCATTTAATTTCGCTCCACCTGCTTCTGTAACAAATCGTAGAGGTACAAACACAGTTCCCTCAACTATTTTAGGCGCAACAGATAATGTGATGGTTTTTCCATTTACAGTTGACTTTTTATCACCAATCTTTAACTGAATATTTAGTCCATCTTTTTGTCCTGTAACAGTGTTCGTCTTAGGATTCCAACCAACGCTCAAACCCAAACCTTCAAATATTGCTCTAAAAGGGACAAGTGTAGTTCCATTTTCAATCACTGGCGGCTTATTAAAGGTCAGATTTCTGTCATCAATCGATACTGTAATCTGACCTTCCGCAAATACGTTTGTTGGAAAAACAATCAAGATAGCCAAGAGTGAGAATACCAATAATGATTTTACAAATCTCATTTTAGTTCTTCCTTCCTATGATGTTTATATCTAATGTACTATAAATATACTATCGTCTTTTTGCAATGGTTTTTTAAGAACATCACATAATACAAGTAAAGTGAAAAAACATCATTGAAAAGTAGAACATCTATGGTTGAAGCCAATTCGCAATTTGTAACCGTTAATTATAGAATGAACTGTCAATCACTCCATTCCAATTAGCATGAGTTGTTGAGATACCCCAATTGATACCATCCTCATTATTACCTTTGGAAGTAACTTTGACGTTGATACGAACCAGACCTTTTGAGATGAAATCAAACCCTTGATAGGCATACTGTCTATCGTCAATCACAACGTCATGCTTGCGAGTGCTATCTGTGAACGAAGAATAGATTGCTCTAGTAGTTGGATTATCTTGAATGAAGATTGCCAGTTCACCCTCTGCAAGCATTAATTGTCTACCATCATCCAAACCAAAATCAGTTGATGTTGAAATGATGCAAGGAACTTCTTTAACGTCATAGAAAGAATAAGTGCTACCATTCTTTACAGAGAGATTGAATCGAATGTAATGCTCCGCACATCGAATGATGGCTTTGTACGATTCATAACGACTTGTCTTAACTTGGTTGATTACATAGTAGTCCTTGTCTTCAAATTGAATGTGGTCGCCACGCTTCAATTCTGTGATAGCAGAAATATACTTATCATCCAATTCATTGATTGATGTGTTTGTGATAATAACCTTAGTTTTGACATTGTTCAGAAGTACATCTTTGCCGAAGCGTTGAAGCAACACCTTAAAATCTCTATCTTCTGTCTGAAACAAATTAACCTTCATATAAACATCCCTTTCTAATTTGCGTATATAATTAACAGGGAACTTGGCTCTAAGCCGAGTTCCCTGTTATAATTATTGGAACAGCATGAAGAAGTTACTGTTCTTGTTCGTGTCGTCAGAAGGCATCTGACGAACTTTCTTCTCTAACTGGTCAATACGAGCCATTAGATGCTCATGGAACGCTGTGATGGTCATATCATCTTGTTTATAGTCCTTCATTAATTCTGGCTGATTTGCAACAGAATCCAAAATGGCTAGTGCTGTGGAATAGATAGCACGTTTGGACTTGTTGGATTCAGGATTATATTCGTCATAGTGCTTTAAGCCATTTTCTGCAAGATATACTTCTATTTCTGTGTGTGACAGTTCAATGCCTTGAATCTCCAATTCTAGTCGCTGTAAGTTGTTCATTGGGCAACACTCCTTCATTTATAATAGTGATGGTGACTGAGAAAATTGTAAGGGTCAGATTTCGCAAAATTTTTCACATGTGTGTAAAGAGATATGTTAGCGCACTTCAAAATGCTTTCGGGGTATCTAATGTAACCATTTGTAAATAATATAAATAAAATACAATATCATAGCAGTGTATAATTATTCGCAAAACTACGAATCTATTAATGTTTATACATGAAAAGCGTGTATAATATTCAATCATCTATAGCCGTTAAGCAAAAACCCTTGATATTACTGGATTCTTGCCATAAATACATATGTGCAAAATCTATATTTTGTGCATATGTATTTATCATTAAAGCGTTAAACTGTTATTGTTTTAAATCATTGAACCCCTCCTAGTAATTAGGATACTCTAGTAAACCGTCTATAGCATTGACATTCTATCTTGCCTTCTGTCCATTCTTCACATAATCGAAATTATGGGAACGGATTTAACCCATTTTGAACATAAAAAATCCTTTATACCCTCGCTCTATAAGGAATCCTGCATACAGACCAGCCCACAAGCACGAACAAGAGCCAAAACTGCTATTATCCCCACTATAATGGCTATACAACCTTTTACATGCACCCATTACGCTCAATTTATAGGCGCATTCAGTAATTCATAGGCACAAAATGCGCTCATTCATACCCGTTTATACTGGTTTGTGGCAATTCTCTCATGGCGCTCTATACTGCTTAGAGCCGTTTATAAAGTGGCTGTATTGCGCTCTGGTGAGCCGAGAACAGGTCTAAAAATGCGTCTATATAATTTATATGTGCGTTGGTAACTCGTACCTTTCATACACTAACACCTATAAATTATTAGCATCTCATTAAGCATCAACAACGGTTTCTTCAACTTTTGTTTCAATCACATCACCATTGTTATTCGTTTGTTTTACTGGATTTTCTCCATTGGCTCTCAATCGCTCCAACTCTTGTCCAACATCTTGGGTATATGGACTGTTCTCCAAGATACTCTCAATGCTGATAGCACCCATCTCATGCAATGCTTTAAGGTTCTCGATAATGTCCTTCTCGTTAGTAGGTCGGCTATACTGGAACACTACATCCAATGTATCCAATGCTTCCTCATCAACGCCAACACCCATACGACTGAGCAATTCAGCAATGACAACGAACCGTTGTTCCATACCTTCACGAATGAACTTCTCATTCATCCCTGCTTTAATATCTGCCAACTGGAACAGTAACTTCATAGACACTTCTGATAGATTACTAACGTCAGTGTTATTCAGGGATACAGCAGGAGTAAAAGATACATCAAGCAATGCTTGCTTCAACGTCTTATAGATGGCTTCAAAGGACTGATAGTCCAAAGAGTTACTAATCATCTTGAAGTCAGCACCATCATCCAGAACCAGACCACCACCAACAACATGATTAGGCAAGCCATCACCCTTCAACTGTTGACCAATAGCAACAGGAATTGGATTGTGATGCTTATAGAACGAATCAGCGAACTTAGACAGAATATCTTCCATACTGTCTAGGATGCCAATAAAGTCATCCAAGTCACTTCGACCAAAGCGAGTATCCAGTTCATTGTGATTCTTATAGCAGATTGGTAGACCACTAACATTCTTCTTTGCTTCAAGCAAATAGAAGTCATCTCCACCAGAACCTGCATTAGTCCATGTTTCTACTCTATCTGTATAGTAAACAGTGTAGTAGTCCGAGAAATCAGCGATATAATACTCAATGAATGCAATCAATTCATCTTTGTAGTTATATACTGGATAGGCATCTTCTGGTCTAATCAGATTGCTCTTAATCACGCCATCTTGAACATAGATATATTCATAGGCATTGCCATACTTAACCAAAGAATCAAGAATGTCAAAGTCAGTTTTGTTGAACTTACCTTTGCGATATACCTTCTTGAACTCTGCAACAGTTCCTTCATCACCAGTCAATGACACTGGATTCTTCATGAGGTAACTGGTCTGGAAGTTTACAATGGTCTTGGAATACTGCAACACAATCTTTCTTGGCTCGAAGTCCTTACCATTGTATTGCTCCATTCCTCTTGTCAGAATCTTATGCTGTCCAGACAAATAATCTTTCTTGCTTAATACTTCATTCACTCGCTCTTGATGGAAGGGCATTCCTACTTCTTCCTTGAACCAGAACTTCTCACCATTATGAGTGCGAGTAATATATTCTTGAATATCCATTCGTCAACATCTCCTTATACATACCATTTATTTGCCTTGATTGCTTGTACTGCGAAGGCGAACGATAAAACCAAGTCATCATGGTTTCCATTGCCACCCTTATTGCCTGTCTTGCCATTGCTCTCAACGAATATCTGCATCTGTGCAAGTGTTTCTTTACAGTGAATAAGCACTCTACCAACCTCAAAATGCTCTTTGAAGTCAGAGATTAGAATGTTCTTTGTCACTTCTGTTGTCTGCCATCCTATTTTCACTTGCTTCCTGCCTGTCTGCTGATTGAATACCTTGTGCTTGTACAGATTCAGATAGTCATATTCCTTTCTCAATCGTTCAAGCAAAGGCAAGCCATAACTGTTACGCTCACATACAAAGAAGGCATAGTTGTAGAACTTGCCAATTGCATCAATGATTTCAGCGAACAGATATACAGGCACTTTGTTGTGATAGAAACTCAATACCTGTTCCCCATCAGCATCAAGGATTGTTATTGTGGAACTGTCACCACCACTACCAGATGCAGTATCCGCACCACCAAAATAGCGTTCGCCCCTAACAGGTAATTTGTATATAAAAAGACCCCTATTGACATATTTCAATAGGAGTTCTGGAAGGTGATTCAATTCAGTTTTAGGTAATGGCTCACCAACAGCATTGATTCGCTCCAACACCTTTGACTGGTCAAAGACGCTGAATCCACTACTGATAAATGACTCCATTGGATTGCTTGGAAACTCTTGATAGAACTCATTCAAACTCATATCAAGTAACTTCCATCTACGCCACATCAACTGCTTCAAACTTGCACCTTTCTCATGGAGAATCTTTTCATCTGGCTCTAGGTCAGCAGGACTTAACCTTCTGCCACTGTTCATTTCCTTATACCATTGCTCTGCTTGGTCGTAGTCATGTTTGAACTGCTTCTCATATGCACTTGAATAGAATGGAAAGAAGAATGATTTGTACTTTGACTTCTTCTTATAAGCATTCATGAACACCTCTTGATAATGGTTGAAGCCATTGGAAGTTGTTTCAATTACTACTCTGCTTGTCTGATTCTTTGCTAGTGCTTGCTCTGCTGATAACAGTACCTTCTCTTGGTTCTGGTAGAATGCAAATTCTGACAGGAGAATGTATTGGTATGTTGTACCTCGACCAATATCCTTCAATCCTGCAACAGCGCATTGAATCCTTGAACCATTGTCCAGAAGAAACTCATCACGATTGCTACGCTTAATCTTAGGGAACGAATACTTATCATGTGGTAGTGATTCATACATCATCTTCAACTTCTCAAACAGGGAACTAGAAGATTCTGCTTTATATGAAACCAACAAGTAATTTGTATTACTGTTAGTGGAAGCGTAATACAGACACAAACCTAGTGATAAGGTTGAGAATCCAATCTGTCTTGCCTTTGAGATGATGTTGAACTTGGTCATTTCATTAACGAACATCTCCTGTTGCTCATTCACCTTGAAAGGTACTGCTTCCCCATTGTTATCCATAATTTTTACAAAGTTCTGTAACCACAACTTAGGACTGTCGTTAATCATCTTTAGTTTTTCCTTTGTGCTAACCTTAGCCATTCAACATCACCTCAATTCAAAATCAAATTATCATCGTCATCATCATCTTCTTCCTCTGCTGTCATGCTCTTGATTGCAACTTTCGCATAAGTATCAATTTCTCTGGTCAATTGCATGAACAACTTAACTGCCTTGTCATCTCCTGCCTTCGCATTCTCTGTGACAATGCTGTAAATCTCCTGCAAGTCATCTGCTGTTCTGGCTTGTAACATCAGAGCAACCAACGCTTTATATTCCTCTGTCTTTTCCCAACGCAAATAAGGATTCATGGTCTTTTTACCAACCACTTTCAAGAAATCCTCTACTGTCTTTTCATCTTTGGTCTGGTCAAAGCGAACAGCAGGGAACTTGTACTTAAAGTATTCTGCTCTGTCCCATGCAACGCTTTTGAGTGCATCGTGTATATTCATTTATCCCATCTCCTTTAATTTACGGCACACAAAAAGGACAACCACGAATGGCTGTCCTCTGTATGACTGCTTTATTTGGTTTTAGATTGCTTCTTCAAATTCTCTTTCATATTCATCAAATTCCATCATCTCTCTACGGAATCGCTCATCTTCATCTGCTTTGCGTTTCGCTTCCTCTGCTTCTCTGTACTGTTGTGCTTGTCTGAATCTCTTAGTGTGGTCATCATCATCGCTATCAAACAAAGAAGTATCCATCTCTACCATAGATTTATTTACCTTCACTTCAACTTCTGTAACTGGTTCATAACTAGGTTGTACTGGCTTGGAAGGTTTAGGTTCAGAAGATTCTGATTCATTGGCAATCTCTTTTCTTGCCTTCGTTTCCCATGCTTCAATCATTGATTTACCTTTTGCTGTCCTGCTGATTGAATCAAATCGCTTCTTACCATACTCTTTAACGATTGGGCAATCAGAAGTAAGATAGATAACCATATCTTCAACGCCTAATTTAGAGCCATAGTCCAATAGGTTGTTGCGTTCAACAACCCTCTTATCAGTTGTCATCGTCAACAGTTCAAGCACCTTCATAAATTTACGTTGTCTGCCTGTTACTGTTGGCTTGTAAGCATTCTCATCTTCCTTAACCTCTTTGGCTACGCCATATTTGTTAATCTCTTGGCGCACCTGACCATCTAAGGTTGTGTAGTATCTACCACTTATAACATCAATCAAACCTTCTTCTTTCAGTGATGGTATGATTCGCTTCGCTGTTCGTTCAGATACTTGCAACACATTCTCCCATTCCTTAAAAGAAATGTTGTAGTCAATGTTGTATCTCCATGCGATATAAGTAAGAACTTTCAACCTTTGACCTGTCTTGATGGCATCCAGTTTACAGATATTCATAACAGATTCCGTTGCTTCCTGCCATCCAGAGTAAGGTGTTCCATCTACTGTAATCACTTCTTCAAACACTTTCGATTTATCTCTTGGCGTATGGATAGTCAAGTATGTTGTCGCCTTGATTTCCTCGCTATTACTGTCAATGTTAATGTATCCTTTGGATTGTAATCCTGCCAACGCCTGAATGATTCTATTCTTACCATTGTTCCACTGTAAACGAGCGTGAATCAGTTCCACATTCAATCGAGCAACAAAAACATCTCTGCCCCAACAATGGAAAACAACTTCATAATATACTGCGTATTCATCATCAGTAACATATGAAGGTGTGCCATAAGCAAACATCTTCATTGGCATTCTTACAAACTTTTCTCTTTTCCCTTTAATTACTTCAACTTCTCCAATTGCATCATCTACCACTTCTGTGGTATTATCATTGTAGGTATTCAATATAATACACTCCTTTAATTTATCTAGTTTAATTTAACAGGGGTGGTGGCTTAGTAAGAGGGCAATCTTATTAAGCCATTTTCAATTTATCCCCAACTTGCCTATACTCAACCAATGCTTTACTTAACGCTTCATTCCTCTCGAACTGCCAGAATTTTCTCATGGTCTTTTCATGTAGACCACAACAAATGTATGCAATCCCCTTCTCTGCTTTCAGAAACTTAAACAGATTTGTAGAGTAACAATAGAAGTAATCCTTCTCATTAAACATATCTTAATCTCTCCCCTTAGAGCGTTGAATAACTAACATTGTTCTGGCTAGTTACAGCAAGCGAGAATATGTTCTTGTGAATCCTTCTGCTCGTAGGGTAGTTTTTGCCTATCATATTAACTCTACCACTCTTGAAGGTTTTTTTCAAGTACAATACTTTCTTTGGCAACCGTAAATCGTAGCCAAGTATCTCTCCTATTGCATCTAAGTCAATGTCTGTTTCCAGTTGCCCTGTTTCATTTACTTGAATCTTTTGATTTAACCTGTACTTACTGGTTATCTTCTGAAAATCCATCTGGCTGTACTTCTCCTGCACTTCTATAAGTGCTTCCATGCCCAACATTTTTAGATAGGCATTCTGTGTTTCTCTGAACTTGCTGATATAATGTCCCTTGTATGTGCTATCAATCGCCAACAGAATCATCTTACCTTCATCTGTATCTGGTAACGGTATCCCATAATAAGACCAGATTTGTAACAAGGTTGACCCTGCATACTTCTCTGTGTAGTTGGCTCTGTTAATCTTGAATATTGCATTAAGATTAGCCGACTGTTCATTCATGCTATCTCTGCTTGATAGCATGGTGATATGGTTGTCCCAACACTTACCCTTCATCAACGCTATATCGACCCCTATGGCTTGTTTCTGGCTCTCTGTGTCCATCACATAGAACTTATCGAACGAGTAGAAGTAATTCACCCTGTACCCTTTCTGACGTTCCAGAACCTTAACACTCAACCATGAATCAATGTCGTCACTGGCGCACAATTGGTACTCGTTTCCATTATCTTCATCAACCCATTTTGGAAACTTCAATTTAATATCTTTTCTCATAAGATTCGTGAAAGCGAAAGTCACTTCACTCATCTAGTACCAATAATTTACTACACTTTCCATCTCGTAATAACTAAATAGAACACAAGTTTTATTTAGTCGTTTCTCCTTTTACTCACATTGGTAGTAAAGGAGTTTTGCTATGTCTTTTCTTTCACTTCTTTCACCTCGTTTTAATTTAATCTGTGGAATCTATATATTCCTTGTATCTGCTTAATTTATCTTGGGACATTTCTGCTGACCCATTCTCATACTTTGACAGTAATGAAGGTGAACAATTGATTACCTTCGCAATTTGAACCAATCGTATCTTCCTGTTTCTGCGTTTGATGATGTACAAATCCTTGTCGTTCATTTTATTTATCCCTCGCTCCCCATTACAAAAAGTGAATTTAGATACAACAAAAAAATGAGTGGGCATTTTACCCTCTCATTGTTAATAGTGTTTATCAGACCAGAAATTCACAATTTTGAATTTGTATCTAAAACAAAAAGAGTGGGCTTGTGACCCACTCTCTGTTGTTTATTATGCTTTCAGCGTGTACTCTGCGATTGCTTTCTTGGAAAGAACTTCGAGAGTTGCTTCTGCAACAACTTGTCCTGCAACAGCATCGCCTGTTTTACCAAGCAACTCGAAAGCAGGTTGGCGAAGGAAGGCAACGGATACAGCATTCAAGTCGAACGCTACCATCTTATCAACTGGCATGTGGCGGTCAAGCACGAAGTGCAAAGTGCCATAGTTAGTGATAATGGTTTGAACAACCAGACCAAACTCGTTAGTCGTTGCTTGGTAGTTGTAGCGGTCTTTGTAGATTTCGTCAATTTGCTCTTTAATGTCTGCGTTCACAAGAACATAAACATCGCTAGAACTTACGCCTTGCTCCCACAGTTTACGAGCAAGACCTTTGACTTCTGCTTCTGTAACAACTCCTGCTGTCGTACCAACAATTTTGTTGGAAGCATCAACGAAGGAGAAGATACCATCCATTTTGCGGATTCCGCTTACAGAACCATCGTCCTTAGTACCACCGATAAGACGCTTCTCGATGTTCACTTTCAGTTCTGCAAGGCGGTCGTTGATTTCACTAGAGAACAAATCTCCGACAGCACCAGACGCTTGTGCAGTACCAGAAACCTTTGCAGATTTCATGAAGATTTCCATTACGTTGTTCAGTTCTGCACGAACACCTTTAGCGAAGTTTGTTGCATCCGAACCCTCTGCAACAGAAATGTCATCAGTAAGGTTCAGCGACTTCTCTCTCCATGTGTGAATCTTAGCAGTAGATGGCTTCTGTTTACCATTAGCAAGCAACAGTGTAGCAAAAGGTGTGTCAATAGGAGCAATTACTGCAATTTCTTTCGCAAGAGAAATGTTCTCTTGGGTAGTCAGATTAGTTGTATTCATATTCAATCAATCCCCTTATAATTTAATTTTTTATTTGAAAAGTTTGGACAACTTAGAACCAATCATGGCTTTAGTGTCCTTGCTCTTTTCTGCAAGTGAATACTTGTCTGTGCTTCTGTGATTGTCTGGAACAAAGCCATCATTCAATTCACGCTTACCAAGCACTTCTTTGAACTTCTTAATCTTCTGTTCCAGAACTTCACGATTATTTTCTTCGACAACAAAAAACTCTGCGAAGTCCGAAAGTCCTTCCATCTTCAATTCGACGGCGACTTCCTTATTCCAGAGTTCCTTCATGCGATTCTGATATTCGATTTCTTCTTTCGGAACAGTTGAATCAGCGATAAGTTTGTTCAACCTATCAACTTCATCTTTTAGTGGCTTCATTAACTCATTTAGTTGGGCATCTGTATAAGATGTTTTTTCCTCAACTACTTCATCAACTGGCTTGTCATCGACAACATCCTCTACCACTTCATCAACGATTACTTCATCTTTAATATCTTCCATTGATTTAACAACTCCCTTTATTTATCTTTGGATTCAAACACATTAAGTCGAGTGTCAATGTGGTCAACCTTAACACTGACCTTTTCCATCCGAGTGCTTAGAACATCAAGCGTTTCGGTTGTTTTCTCAACATGAGCCATCAATCTATCTTCTCTTTCCTTGCCTTCTTTCCTAGTGGTCAGTAACAACCAAACGAATAGAACAGCAAAGATGCCTTGTGAAACAATCATCTCCAAAGGAATCTCGAACATGCTATCACCCCACCCCTTAGATGAATGTTCTGTCAAAACTACCCCTAGAGAGGATTGGTTTGTTATTGTAGACACCAGAAAACTCATACACTAATGTTTCTGAATCGCCTTGTGGCACAACATAATCGTACTCATAAACACCAACATCAACCTTTGCATCACCAAGAACATCAACACTCTCAACTACTGTTAAGTCATTGCCATCTAGGATTCGCAACTTAATATCTGTTGGCTCTACTGCGTTGCCATTAAAGGTTCTGAATCGTACCCTTAATCGAACTGTGTCACCTATCAGAGCCATCTATCTCACCTCCCCAAGAGTTTGGTTTTCAAGAACATTCGTACTTGAACTACTTTGCAAATCATCTTGTGCTGTCACATCATTCAGCATTGCAATAGTCGAAGGATTCATTAGGTACTGCGACAATGTTCCATTCTCTATGTGAACCAATATCGCTTCAATTACTTGTGGTTTAATGTAAGGAGTGAGCGACTTTCCAAACAACACATCAATGAAGGATACTGCTTGTCTAAGTGTTCTAATTTCTCTTTCTGTCCTGCTGTCAATGCCTTCAATATGAGAAGTGACTGTTGCACTTCCGATTTTGAATTTCTTCACTAGCGTTTCAACATCAGATGTGATTGGTAAGATGTAAGAAGTAACCACTTCATTAGCAACCTTAACAACCTGTATTGCTCTGCTTGAACCAGAAACAATGTCACGCATGAATGTTGAAGTTTGTCTTGAACCTCTAATCTGCCTTTGCAAATCAGCATCCAGTTTTTCGACTGTTGAAACTCTTATCTTTGTCGCAACTTTCTTTAGCACTTGTGAAGAAAGAAATTCTTCTGCATGAGAAGTAACTGTCATTGTCTTTGTCACAAACTGAACTGGAACAACCAATGTAGGATATTGTCCTGCAACGAATGACCATTCACTCGTTGACCAGTTAGCGTTGTATGGCGTTGCCACCTTCAACTGTGCTGTTGTCTTTGCTGTGATGCCACCAACAGGATTCCCTTTTGGATTAACTGTTGAATCGTAATGAGCATCTTCAACATATGCTTGGTAAGTAGCGTTTCCCCATTGGATATTTGCACAAAAAGCACCACTGGAAGTCCAGTTGTTTGCAGTTCCATTGTAGTATCCGAGCGCAAGACACCGAATGAAACTACCCTTCTGCATGTAACCAACGAATCCACCATAGTTACCACCCTTGCCACCTATTACAGTCGCAGTTGTGTAACAGTTTTTGTAATTGGATTCATTACCTTGACCCACGAATGCACCAATGTAATTGTAAGAGCCAGTTACTTTAACTGTCCCTGTGACATAGCAGTTCTCAAAGTTCCCTTGATAGTCATTACCAGACAATGCTCCTGTGTAATGACCTTGCGAACTAATGTCCACATTAACTAAGCCAAGATTTTTGACGCTTCCACCCTTGCCAAGTCGCTTGAACAGTCCAATGTAAGCATCGTTCAATGCACCGACAATCTTCATATTGCTAATCTTCTTGAAGTTGCCATCTAGCAAGCCAACAAAGTTTGCTGTACTGGAATACGGCAATGGTGTCCAGTTCGTTCCTGCTAAGTCAATATCATTCATTAACTTGTAATGTGCAGAGTAGTTATCAACGATGCTCTCCAACTCTGCTCTATTTGTTATTTGAAAAGGGTCTAATGGTGTTCCAGTTCCCAACATTTACATCATCCCCTTAAATAACTTTCGGAACTTGAATCTGGTGCTTCACTGTCAGTTCGTCACCTGTTCCTTCCATTGTGAAAGATGAAAAAGGTTCTACTGAATAAGGACTTCCACCACTTGCAACATCGTAAATTGCCGATGAAGCGAATGTCTGCGGTAATGTGATTCCTGCATCTGCTCCTTTAACAACAATCGTTAATTCAAGCATTTGTGACCCTTCGGAATGTGTCCAAGTCACTCGACTATCAGATGTGCTAATACGAAGAACTGCTGTCCCTGTATCGTCACGCAATTCAATGTGCTTCCAGTTTGCTTGGATGAAGTCACGAATCGACTGATAACCATTAGCATTAATTTCTGCCATGCTATCACTCCTTTCAAAAGGATATAAAAAAACACCCTAACAGTTTGTAGTTTGTTAGAGTGGTCTTTTCATTTTTGTGAATACTATATAAAAAGAAAAAAGCAAGGAGGAAACCTTGCATGAATACAACGAAAACGAACCAACAATTGTTAGGAGGTGTTGGTTCGTGATGCGTTAATCGCTTGGATAAAATTACTGGTGAAGCAATTTAAGAACGAGAATTGGCTAACTCGCCCTCATTACTAATAGTGTTATCTCGACCAGAAATTCACGATTTTGAACCAGAACAAAATAAGACATAAAAATATTATGTATTCGTGTTCCAGAAAAATCGCTTCTATTTATATATGCGACTCGGCATTCACACCCTCACTGTATAAAGTGCCAGAGCCAGATGAAATTACATATTATACATATATCTACTTCTTTAACTTCTATCTTCTTGTTTATACTGTGTCAAATCAGAGAAAAAAATCTCCAAAATGACACCATCAAAAGTGTCATTTAAACTCTTTTTCTTTTAGATATGACACTACTAACTACAAATAAATTATCCATCACAAGACAGCAGTGACTAACATCTCACTTATATATCCAAGTTATTGAGTGGATTAAACTTTTGGTTCTGGTCACGCAGAGCAGTACCCCATATTGAAAGATAGCGTTGGGTAATGTTCAATTGACTATGACGAAGCATCTTTTGAAGTGTAAAAATGTCGCAACCGTTCATAAGCATTCTATGGGCGAATGTGTGTCTGAACGTATGACAAGAAAGTCGAACATCCTTGAAAGCCATTGCTTTTTTCAATCTCTTGAAAATTGACTTAACAGCATCTACTGACAACTTGCCGTTCTTTCGGTCACTTACAAAGACATACTCCGATAACTCTTTGAAATGCTGTTTACAGAATACTTGATATTCTGCTAGTTCCTTGAGCAACTTATCTGTTAGAGGAATCGAAGATTGTTCCCTCTTTTTACCGAAAACAGTAACGGTTCCTGATTTGAAATCTATATCGTTCCATTTGAGATTGATTAGTTCCCCTAAACGGACACCTGTCCCCAACAATGTGATAATAATCGTGTAATCTCTGTAAGCATGAAATGTTCGCTCACGTTGTTTAATCCTGCGGCAATAATTAAGCATCTGATTGATGTGATTATCGTTGAATGCTTCAATTTGAATATCTTCTTTAACATAGAGCATTTTCTTGATTGGATTCCTCTTTGACTCGATAACCTCAATTTCTTCAAGAAAATTTAAGAAAATTTTGATTGAATGGAGTTTTGAATTTCTTGTTGTCGGATTGTTACCTCGTTCCTTTTGACAATAAATCAGATACGATTTGATTATGGACTGTGTAACGTCTTCGACACTAACAACTTCCTGTTCAGCACAATACGATTGAAATTCTTTCAAGGTCATCATATACGACTCAATCGTTTTAGGTGATAAATTCTTATACTCTCGGTCATCCTTAAACTCTTGGATAGCAAATTTTAATAACAAAAAAAACCACTCCTAATCAGAATTTTAATATTCTGAAAAGAAAGTGGCTTTTGTTTTTAGAATCGTGTGCAGACATGCCCACTATCTAAAATTTACTTAGTAAAACCCAATAAATCCTAATCTATATGCGGTAGAGAGGACTCGAACCTCCACGGGTATACACCCACTACCCCCTCAAGATAGCGTGTCTGCCATTCCACCACTACCGCATGTATAAGGGATGTTCTGCAGCGAACATTCCCTATTATACTGCCCTCTTGCTCAAATGTAAAGCGCCAAAATCTGGGCCTTAGGCCCGGGCTTTTGCATCAGCTAGCTCTTATCGCTGCGCTTGTCCTTCCGATAGGCCGAAAACTCGATGTATTCGCGTATAAATTCCTTCTCATGCTCTGCCAGACCGGACATTAAGGCAGGATCCAAAGATTCCGGATCTACTTCATATTCCCCGCGGGCTTCCTTGACACGGCTGGTCGGACTGCCTCTTCCTATAATCAGCCAATCCAGGCTGACGGAAAAAAATGCTGCAATCTCAATCAATTTATTCGTGCTCGGCGTTGTTTTTCCCCTCTTCCAGTCACCAAAATTTCCTGTGCTGATCCCGAGGGTTTCACAAAACGCCTTCTTGGTCATACCCCGGCTTTCTATGAGATGTTCGATTCGTTGGTAAATAGACTGCATCAAACAACCGCCTTCCTATTTCTCTTTAAAAGAAAAATATCTTATGTACGTATTTTTTTCTTGCATAATGACTTAATTACGTGTATAATCTAGATATATTGCCTAAATTATACCATAGTACTCATGGATCGTCGTATCTTTTACTCATGAGTCTATTCCGTACGAGGAGCGAGTAAATTGCCCTACGATACCATGACCACATCCTGGAATAATGCGGTGCACTCCTTGAATAAGGGGCTGATGGTCATTACCCCGGATGGCATCATAGACAAAATCAACGATCCGCTCATTGCCATGGCCGAAAAATACGGTGTCCCTCCTGACTTTAGGTGGCATGGAGCATCTTTTTTCGATATGACTTTCAGGCACTTTGGTTCTGTATTCGATCCATTTTCCCATGAGATGGATTTGCCCTCCGTAAAGGAAGTGATGCTGGGCAAGCTGCCTGATTATTCTTTTGAATATGCCGTGGAATGGAATGACCGGCAGAACTGGGTTCTGTGCGAGGTGCTGCCGCTGATGATGAACAAGGACGGCCGTGTTCACGGAGCCATGATATCGTTCACGGATATTACGAAGTTCAAGCACAAGGAACTGCTGCTGGAACAAGCGCTGGCTCACAGCTTCCCTCTTCCAGGACATATTCCTATCTGTGCCGTATGCAAATATGTTCGACAAGCGGATGAATGGGAGCCTGTGGAGAGCTATTTGGAGAGCCGCCTCCCCATTGAGTTTACCCATGATATTTGTCCGGATTGCATTCGCAGATTATATCCGAAATATTCCTCCATTCTCGATGATCCGGAATTGCCCGATTAACGACCCCTCTGCATACAACACAGAATAAGCAGCTTCGATATCCCGATGATCACTGGATTCGAAGCTGCTTATTTATGCTTGAGGCATTCTTTGGTGGATTACGCGTTCACAAAACGAAGCAGGGGGCTTATGAGGGTCGGCAGTACCGAAACATGCCCTTCACCCTCAATTTCGTCGAACGTCGTCTCCAGCACCTCTTCATGCCCTCTGAGAAAGGCATAGAGTTCCCTGGCATCCTTCACCATGGACGGCTTCTCCTCGGCCCCCACGTACAGGCGGAGCGACTTGCGCTCCCCGCTCTGTCGTAAGCGGTTCTTCCCCTCTTCCCATCGCTGGTACAGCGCGTAGTTCTTCCACCACACCGAGGGACATGCCGCAATATACCGCGAAAAGGCATCCGGTCTGGTGAATAAGGTATACAAGGTGAAAAATCCACCGAGCGAGTGTCCGAACAGCGCCTGCTTCGATCGGTTCACGGCATACCGCCGCTCCACGGCCGGCTTCAGCTGCTGCTCGATGAAGGTAAAGAACGCCTCCACGCCGCCCGTCTCCGGCCAATCCATGCCGTTTGGCCGGACTGGCAGTTCAGCGGGATCGGCATATTCCGTAAAGTTATAGAAGCGTTCGCTGCTTACGATAGGGCTGTCGCTGTCAAAGCCGATGCCGACAATGAGCGCAGAGGGAATGCCCCGAGGCGTACGGGATTGCAGGCGGATGGCTTCGGCCAGCGTGCCGAAGGTGGCATTGGCATCCAGCGAATATAACACGGGATAACCTCCCTCAGGAGGCGGTCCCATCGGCTCGGCGATGAAAATGCGGTATTCGCGGCCCGTCACGTCGGACTGCATGGACCAGGTCAGCGTTCCCGGTACGGAAAACAAAGTGGCCTTTACTTGGTTATCTTGGTTATCTTGGTTATCTTGGTTATTATGCATTTCTTGCTTTTCCTGATAATCCGGATCCTCATGTTGAGCCCGCCCCTTCGCCGATGCTTGCTCCTCTGCTTCCCCGACGAACAGCCACCGCAGCGCATGCGGAAATCTTCTGGACATAAAGATAGGATCATGGGTTCCGTCAGGATCTACCGCCAGCTGCAGTCTCTCAGGGCTCACCCCTTGCTCAAGCCAGTACCGATGGGCCTCCACGTTGTTCACAAACATGTTTTTCTGCGCATTTTGCTTGTACGCCCCTTCAAGCTGCCCTACGGACATATACACCCGCTGCTCAGCCGGCCATTTTCCCTGCTGGCGGATGTAGTCCATCACCCCCTCGTACCATAACGAAGCCGACAACATGCCGATCCGTCCGAAGGTATCGGGACGCCAATATCCCCCGAACATCGAGATCAAACCGCCAAAGGAACCTCCGATGATGGCCGTATGCTCAGGCGCTGGAAGCGTTCGGTACTGATGGTCTATGTATGCTTTGATGACATCCGCTACCTCATCGACATAAGCTCTCCCCTCCCCGCCGAAAGGTGGGTTGCTCTCCAGCAAAGGCTCAGCCGGCCAAGGCGTATACTCACGATTCCGGTTCGTTGTCGAGATTCCGACCAGGATGACCTCTTCCAGCCGGCCTGCCGCAAACAAATGATTCAAATAGTTCAGGCAGTCCGTGAACATATCTCCTTCATCTTGAACATAGGCAACAGGATAGGAACGGTCAGACTCCAGATAGGAAGGAGGCAGATACAGTGTAAGCTCTCTGCCTTCAACTACCAGCTGCTTGTAACGATTCATGTGATCCTCCCGAAAGCTGCTTTTATTTTCTCATGCGAATTAATAAGTAGATAAAATACGGAATCCCGATCACGGATACCACAATGCCTGCAGCAAGCTCGGCCGGAGCGAATATCGTTCTGCCGATGAAGTCGCCTATGACAACAATCGCCATGCCCGCTATGCCGCTGATCGGGATGATATGCCTGTGCCGCAGTCCGACAAGCTGCCTGGCCATATGCGGAGCAATCAGGCCGACAAACCCGATGCTGCCGGATACAGCTACGCTGGCACTTACCAGACCGATGCTGCAGAGAAGCAATCTATTTTTCTCGCGCTCGACGGATACCCCGACGCTCTTCACGCTTTCCTCGCTCAGCTGGAACAAGTCGAGCACTTGAGAGCGAAGCCAGATGACAGGCGGCAAAATAACGAGCCACGGCAGCATGGTCACCACAAACTTCCAGTTGGCGCTATGAAGGCTGCCGGCGAGCCAGGCAACCGCCATCTCATAATCTTTCGGGTTCATTTTTAGCGAAACATACATGGTAACGGCTCCAAAGCCGGATGCGATCGCAATGCCCACAAGTATGAGCCGCTGGGGATCCAGCTTTCCGTTTTCTCTCGCAAACATGTATATGGCCGTGGTCGCTGCCAAACCGCCCGCGATGCCGAACATGGGCATCATCATCACCCCGAGCCAGCCGGTCATCGTGATCTGCCCCTGCAGCAGGAACATAAACAGTACGACCGCCATGCCGGCGCCTGCATTGATGCCGAGGATGCCCGGATCCGCAAGCCCGTTGCGGGTAACCCCTTGGATGACGGCACCGGCCATACCGAGCGCAAACCCGACAAGGGCGCCAAGCACGATTCGGGGGAGCCTGAATTCAAACACGACAAGATCAAAGTCCGCATTGGGCTTCATCCGAAAGAGCGTCTGGATTACTTCCTTGATGGACATGTCAAACGTGCCGTTGGTCAGACTGAAATAAACGGCTGCCAATACGACCGCTATCCCGCCTGCCAGCACCATCGGGAACCGATAAGATGTGTTACGCACGCTGAGCCCCTCCCCTCGTCTTGATCAGATAGAGGAAGAACGGCACGCCGATCAGCGAAGTGATGACACCGACCGGCGTCTCGAAAGGGCTGTTCACGAACCTGGCGAGAATGTCGCACAGCGCCAGGAACATGCCGCCAAGCACGCCCGACACCGGTACGATCCATCGGTAATCGGAGCCCGATAAGTACCGTGCAATATGAGGGACAATCAAGCCTGCAAAGGCAACCTTCCCTGCCAGCGCCACCGATACGCCCGTCAAGATCACGACCGCCAGCATCGCAAGGCCTTTCACCAGCCATGTTTTGACGCCAAGCCCCTTGGCCGTCTCGTCCCCGAGGGAGAGCAGCGTGATCGATTTGGACAAAACCACGGCGAGGCACAAACCGACGATCGCAAACGGAATGCTCAGCTTGATCAGCTCGGGATCCATGGCATGCAGCCGGGCATTGTACCAAAAACTGATGCTTTGGGAAATCTGAAAATAAGCTGCCAAAGCTTCGGCCGTTCCGCTAAGAAACGTCCCAATCACGGTTCCGAGTATAGCCAGCCGAACCGGACTGAGCCCCCCTGGAATTAGCCATGCTAATCCGAACACGACGGCTGCACCGATCGCGGAACCAACCAATGAACTGACAATGTACATATTGGAGCTGGCATTCGGAATGAATACCATGAACAAGGTCACCGCGAACACCGAACCGTCCGATACCCCCATAATGGAGGGGGAGGCTAGATAGTTTCTTGTCATCCCCTGCATAAGAGCGCCCGAAACCGCCAGAAAAGCACCGATCAGCATAGCCCCGACGACTCGGGGCAGCCGGGAACTCATAATGATCTGATGGTCGATACTCTCCGGGTCAAAAGTGAAGATGGAGTCCCAGACGGTATCCATCGAAATATTCTTGGCTCCATACAGGATGGAGGCCGCTATGAGCAATAAGCAGACTGCCGGGGCCATCACAAGGATGACAGCCGGCAGCGATTTTTTGAACCCCATGAACAACACGCCTTATACGTTTATACTGGAATCAATGATATTATTTCGTAAGATTTTCGACGGCAGCTTTCAGAAACTCGATTTTACTGTACGCGGTACCGCCTTGAGCAAGCGGGTCAACCACGTTGACAAAAGCCGTTCCGTTCTTGAACGCATTCAGGTTTTTCATGATAGGATCATTCTGCAGCTCTTCCAGAGCGTTCGGCGTATCCTTGTTCTCGTCCGGAGAGAACTGGACAAACACGTAATCCGGATTCATCTCAGCCATTTTCTCTTTGGAGACCAGCTCCTGCGCTTGCGCGGCTTCTACCTCAGCCGGTACGGCGATTCCCAGATCCTCGTACAATACCGGATTAAAGAATACCCCAGCCGGGTAAATGTACATCTCCCCCGCACGAACCCTTAGCGCCAAAACCTTCTTGTCCTTCAGGCTGTCTCCGATGGTTGCCTTTGCGGCTTCCAGATCCTCTTTATATTTAGCGATCTCTTGTTCAGCCTGTTCCTGCTTGCCGCTCAACTCGCCCAGCAATCTCAAATTGCTCTCCCAGTTGGTGGATACATGAGAATAAGGTATCGTCGGGGCAATTTTATTCAATTGTTCCACGACCTCCGGCTTGAACTTGGAAGATCCCAAAATCACGTCCGGTTTAAGCGAGAGGATCGTTTCGAAATTCGGCTCGGTTTTCTCGCCTACCGACTGGGCATCCTTCGTAATCGACTCAAACAATGGAGGGAAAGAGCCCGAGAAACTGATCGCTCCGACCGGATTCACTTCCAGCACAATAGAGTCCTCCATGGCTTCGACGGCACCCGTGATAACGATCCGCTCCGTTTTGGCAGGAAGCGTGTATTCCTGATCAAGATATTTCACAACTTTGGTTTCGCCCGCAGCGGGTGTTTCTTCGTTCGAAGCTTTATTCTCCTCAGCGGTGTTCGTGCTTCCTGCATTACTCGTGCTTGCTCCGTCTGTATCTTTAGCCTCGTTACCTCCCCCACAAGCAGATAGTACCAAAGCAAATACCAGCAATAACCCCAAGACCATTTTCATCCGTTTCATCTCTCTCAGTTACCCCTTCCATGATCCATGATCATTTAATAATTGATAATGATTATCATTATTGATCATACTATCGGATTTGCTCTTTTTGCACCATGGACAAATAACCGGATTCCTCATGGACATTTTCCGGAAAACAACCGGATGGCCTCCTCCGCCATCTGCTCCATTGCAATGGGCGAATACTCACGCCAAGGATAAGAGGATATTTGATGGAACGTTCCCTCTCTCACCGCGGAGATGGCCATCCACTCCGGCGTCGCCTGCAGTCTCCTCCAATAGGCAAGCGTTTCGGAATCTTGACGGATCAGAAGAAGCAGATGGTTTGCACGGCTCTCCCTGATCTGCTCCATCGTTAAACACCCCTCATTCTGCTGATCCATAGGCAGGGCCGGCTGAAAACCGAAATCATCGAATAGTATTTCCTTCATGCCCGGATGGCTGTATGCCCGAAGTTCATCCTGATGCAGGCGCGCGGTCAAAAGCGTGCGGGCTTCCCTATTGCTAGAGGGGAGCTTCTCCCGGTAAGCCGATATCTTGTGATGAAACGCTTCAATCCACTGCTCTGCTTCAGGCAGCCTGTCCAGCATTTTGGCGAGACTGAGCAGATTGAACCGCCATCCTTCCTGCTCTCCCGGCATTTCATAGAGAGGGGCGATCTGCCGAAGCTGCTCCTTCTCCCACTCCTCGACCCCCTGCGCGCACACGATGAGCTCCGGACGTGCCGTGGCCAGCTTTTCCAGATTCGCATATTTGTTATGGTTCTGGCGGTATGCATCCAGATGAACCGGAATATCGGGGCCGAGATGGTTATAGTAATGCTGTGACCACTTCGGATGAAGCGGAGCCGCATACGGCGTGAAATCCAGCGGCATGGCGTAACCCAATAGGCTCGTTGAGCCGTACATCGCCAGTTTGTTTTTCCTTGTCTTCATATAGGCGGAGGGCGAGATCCCGAAAGCTTTCTTAAATTTGCGGCTGAAATAAAATTCATCCTTATACCCCACCATATGGGCAACCTCACGCAGCAAGGAATCCGAACCCAGCATCAATTGTTTGGCTTTGTTCAAACGGACGCTCGCCAAATAATCCATCGCGCTGTGCCCATAGGTCTTCTTATATACCTCTACAAAATACTTGGGGCTCAGTTCGGAGAGATTCGCCAGCTGCTCGATCGTTAAATCTTCATCGTAATGCTCTTCGATATACTCCTTCACCCGGTCCAGCGCTTGCCGTTTATCATTCTTGGCATATGGGCTGCATTCGGCCATCATCGTGTACAGCAGCTCCTGAAAATCCAGCTGAGCCCTCCACTGCTTCATGGGCTCCATGCTGTGAAAATCCTTATACATCGCCCGGCAGACGAGATTCAAGCGGTCCGGGGAGCTGATGACAAAGATGCCGTCATAGGGCATGAATGCGGCGCCGTCCACTTCATGCAACCGACCGCAGCCCGACATCCCTTCATAGAAGCCAAAATGAAGAATCGCCACCGCTGTCTGTTCCTGTTCCTCGGAACTCCAGTACTCGCCGCTCGTAATACCAAAAGTAGATCCAGCCGCGCAAAAATAAACGCACCCCTTATTCATGCGTGTCACTTGCTCTGCCTGCTGCAAACAGGTCTCTCCGCTAAGCGGGACGATCAAGGCCGGCTGCACGGCCAACTGTTGTTCCAAGGACATCCCTTGCCCATGAACAATATCCATATTCCATAAACGGGCCATGAACCCGCTGTATTCTCTTGGCTCTCCCTTGCTGGTATTCATCGATAGGTTTAACATCATTGCAGACCCCAACCTTAAATGAGAATGGTTATCATTATCATATAATTATCATACACCGTATCAAATGTCCAGTACGTTCTTCGTCTTTTCCATAAATGCGCCATGATAGTCAGGCTAAAAAAGAAAGCAGCCATGTCTCCCTAAAAGGAGTCATGGCTGCTGCTATTTACAAGTGTGTCTGAAGGCGGATCTTTTGAATGAAAGAGTTTCAACCCCCTCCAACGGGAGTCTTTTCTTACATCCGCTGAATTTTCATTAATTTCCCCGTTGGCGCTGCCGGGCTCTAGCCTCGCCGCCTTTGCGGCCCGCTTCTTCACGGCTCATCTTGCCATCCCCGTTGCTGCCGCTGCCGTTTCTGGCTTCGCCGCCCTGCTGTCCAATTTCTTGGTAGAACTCGCGACCATGGGAATCCGAGGTAGCCTCGCCGCCTTTGCGGCCGATTTCCTCATAGAACTCCCTGCCATGGGAGTCGGAAGTCGCTTCGCCGCCCTTCTGGCCAATCTCTTGATAAAACTCCTTATCATGGGAGTTTGACGTGGAGTCACCGCCTTTTTTGCCGATTTCCTGATAAAATTCTTTGTCATGGGAGCGGGACGTCGCTTCGCCGCCCTTCCGTCCGATCTCTTGGTAAAACTCTTTATCATGGTTGTTCGCTGTTGCTTCTCCACCTAAACGTCCTGCTTCTTCACGGCTCATCTTACCATTATTGTTATTAGCCATTCTGAATCACTCCGTATAGGTTTATGGAAGTTGTTGCTCGTCCACGATATGATATTAACCTCTTGACCAGAGATGAAACACCGGTTTTGCATAAACGCGCAATGAAAAATATCTAAAATATGGATAATCTCTATGGAAATCCTGATATATAAATAAAAAAGCTCCACGCTATGCGTGAAGCTTCTTCTTCAACATGGTATGCGGTAGAGAGGACTCGAACCTCCACGGGTATACACCCACTACCCCCTCAAGATAGCGTGTCTGCCATTCCACCACTACCGCATAATATAAGGGATACATCTTTTCGTGCTAAGTAAAAATGGTGAGCCATGAAGGACTCGAACCTTCGACACCCTGATTAAAAGTCAGGTGCTCTACCAACTGAGCTAATGGCTCTCGATGACAATCGTGCGGCTGCCATATAGAAAGTGGTGACCCGTAGGGGATACTCTCACTTCGTTCGAGACTGCGAAACTTATCCTAACGAAGGTTATGCTTCGACGAACCGACGGGGTTCTCATCCCGAAGTTATATAGAAAGTGGTGACCCGTAGGGGATACTCTCACTTCATTCGAGACTGCGAAGTTTATCCTAACGATGGTTATGCTTCGACGAACCGACGGGGTTCTCATCCCGAAGTTATATAGAAAGTGGTGACCCGTAGGGGATTCGAACCCCTGTTACCTCCGTGAAAGGGAGGTGTCTTAACCCCTTGACCAACGGGCCACTTTAACCACGTCGCCGTGACGACAAGATTGAGTATAGCACAATTTCAAAAATGCTGGCAAGCTTTTTTTTCGCAAATTTTTAAATTTATTTACGGAGCTTATTCGGCCCATAAATCAGCCTAAAAAATCCGGTGTCAACTTCCCTTCTTGAACGCTATTTCCTTCACGCTTCACATGGTATGCATGTGCATTTTCCCTTGAGCTTACGATTCGATGCAACCGTCCGTCCATGAAATGCAATGCAACCCCATCATCAGCAGCATATCCTGCTTTTGCTTCACCTTGAAGCACGAGTTTGTGATAGGCGGGCCTTCTTTTGCTCTCACCATCATAGTGCGGGCAATGACTGCCTTGTAATATACCCAGACCCTCAAGTTCGTACAAAGGCCCGTTCAACGGGTCCGTCACCCCTTGCTCAAACCAGCAAATGGAGCCAGCGCTTAACCCGGTTAAAATGACACCCTGTTCATACGCCTCTTTGAGTATCTGATCCAGGCCCCATTCCTTCCACAAGACCAGCATATTCCGGGTATTGCCCCCGCCAACATAAATGATATCCTTCTCGAGTACAAAAGAGCGAAGATCGGCAAAGTTCGGCTGGAACAGCGACAGATGACTGGGAATACACGGCAGTGTCCGGAAAGCCTGATAGAAACGTTCAACATACCCATCCGCATCCCCGCTTGCCGTCGGAACAAAACACACGTCAGGCAATTCTTTCGATACTTGTGCCAAAACATAGCGATCAAGCAGCAAATTATCAGGTTCCATCGAGAAACCGCCGCCACCCATTGCAATAATCTGTTTCATTGAGCTCTATTCCCCCATTCATGCTAAAGCGAAAGAGAGAGAGGGATACTCTCCCTTCGGTCGAGACTGCGAAGTATCCTTAACGCTGATTATGCTCCGACGAACCCTATCAGGGTTCTCATCCCTACTGCAAAAAAAGCTCCCGATCACTTGGTGATGGGAGCTTTCTTCGATGTCATGCTCAACGGAGAGAGAGGGATTCGAACCCTCGCACCGCTTACGCAGTCTAACCCCTTAGCAGAGGGTCCCCTTATAGCCACTTGGGTATCTCTCCATATGGCTCCCCGAACAGGACTCGAACCTGTGACAACTCGATTAACAGTCGAGTGCTCTACCAACTGAGCTATCAGGGAACGTGAAGTTGAATACTAATAATTTATCATGACTTCTTAGGGGAGTCAAGCTTCAGAAGCGTTAGACGCCCGCCGCACTTTCCGCACCGATACCGGGCCGGATCCATCTTCCGTTTACGCAGGTATTCCGTCCCGCAGTCGCCGCAGCGAAGCATGTATCGGTACGGTTCCGGTTGACGTCGGCCGGCTGCCTTGCCCTTCGGCAACGATTTGCAGAAACGGCTTCCACCAACGGCCTGCAGCAGTTTCTTGAAATCGGCATCGCGATGGCGATATCCCCTGCCCGCAATGTGGAGATGATAATGGCACAGCTCATGCTTGATGATCTTCTCCACCTCTTCCCTGCCGTGCGTGGCCAGCTGATGCGGATTGATCTCGATATGATGGCTTTTCATGAAATAGCGGCCGCCGGTCGAGGACAATCGTCGGTTAAACGTAGCCTGATGCCTGAACGGAACCCGAAAGCTCTCCAGCGAGATTTTCTCGACCCAGGCCTGCAGCTCCTCATTACTCATCTCGTTCGTTGTCACCATGTCTGATCCTTCCTTTGCCCTGATAAATGCTACTTGAATTTTAACTTCTCTCTGGGCTACACTGTCAAGTAGAAAGTATGGAGGGAGAACCTGCAATCATGCCGAACATGCGCTACGTTATTTTAAAGGGTCAGGACGAGCTGTTCTTTGTCGAAATGCCCAGTGACTATGCTTACCAGCTCAGTGCCCTGAATTTACGCCTGAACAAGGAAATCGATAAACTCACCGCAGCAGGCAAACCTCAGCTGCCTCTTGCCGTAGCCGAATGCGACCATTTGGATTTGCTGCAGGAATCGCTGAGCATTCAGGGTGGTCTTGAATACATAAATGAGCTTGAGCAGGCCTTTGCTTCCCTGAACGAAAAGGAATATCCGCTCATCTCGCTGCTTACCGAAATTCGGGCCCTTCAAGCTCAGCTCGAGCAATGGTACGAGGAAGAAGCGCAATAATCGAGGTAGACCTGCACGCTTTGGGCATTTTCCCCATATGCTATCCATACAGATGGAAATAGCAAGAGGAGGAGATACCCTTGCCGCAATGGCTCTGCAATCAGTTGACACGCGCTTTCCGCAAGAAGGACAGACGTCAGATCAAGCTGCTGAACGAATGCTGGTACTTTTACCGGAATTCCCCAGGTGAAGAAAATTCGAATGCCCGTTAGGGCCTGCAATCGATCCATAAGGTTGACAATAAGCCGGACGCTCTGTCCGGCTTATTTTTGCATTGTAATAGGTGGACTGCATCCGTCGAATCCGCTCCTATAAATCGCTTCGTCTAGCTGGCCAGGAGCCCTGAAGCTTCCGAATAAAAACGATTTGCCCCGTATGATAGGCGTCATGCATGATTAAGCTGAGTATTCGCTGCGGCGATTCTTCGATCTCGGCTTCCGTCATCGCCTCGAACTTCTGTCTTAACGTTGCATGAACCTCCTGAAGCTGATTCCGGGCCGTATTCCAGGCCTCCTCACTGGTGTCATGGATCAGAAACGTCTCGTCGTTTCCTATCCCTTCATTATGAAGCGGTCTCCCTTCCAATCTGCCGAGCAAACGCTGCTTATAATACAGCAAATGCTGCACGTTCTCCCAAATGGAATTCGCCGCCTCCCCTTCCGGCTTCCACAATGCCTGCTCGAGCGTAACCTCCTTCAGCGCCGGTAGAACCGGAGGATACCAATCCTCCTGATCCATCGCATAATCCCAGTTTTGCAGCAGCAATTCCTTCATGTTCATATCCATCGCCTCCGCTTTGAATGTAACTATCATAAATAAAATAGAGCGTTACATAAAAACTAACACACTTCAGATCCCAAAACAAGTAACTAGCAACATATATATTTACTTGTTACAATGATGAGACAAGAAAGGATGAGCTTCATGTTATGGGATGATTTTATAAACAGCGAATGGCATGACTGGAGAGGCAGCGGCCGATCCGAGGACCGGCTCGCCCGGGAGGATTGGCTCACTGAATTTATTAGCGAGCATGAGCTCCACGTCGCCGTTCCGCTGACTTCGGATGAACTGGAACTTCTCCGGCAGCTCCGATCCTTCCTGCGATTATGCGTTCAGCGCATCGTTGCAGGTGCCCTCCCTTCCCGCCAGCAAGTAGAGGAATTGAACCGCTGGATGGCGACAGGGCCGGTCATTCGGCAGCTCAAGATCGAAGAGGACCAAAAAGGGGTACTTTCTTATATACCGCAAAATCCAGGCCTTCAAGCAGCCGCTGCCGGGATCGCCGGCTCCTTTGCGCAAGCCATCGAGCAAGGCGAGTTGACTCGATTTCGCATCTGCACCAATCCGGATTGTCTCTGGGTGTATTACGATGACACGCGGAACCGCTCCAAACGTTATTGCGACGATAAAATGTGCGGAAATCTGATGAAGGTCAGACGTTTTCGGGCGAAGAAAAAGCAGCAGTCAGAGCCTGAGAAATAGGCCGCTCGTTTAAGCTGGCGCAGTATATCGCAACATACATGCGATAAAAACGTCCTGCTTCTAAAGCTGAGTCATGACTAAACCTTCCTCCAGAATAAACTCTATTCGCAGTCGATCCGGCCCATGATGAAAAAAAGAACCCAAAAAAAGAGCCGTTTCTCCCAGAAGGAGAATACGGCTCTTTTTTAGCTTATTTTAGTTCTATCCTTGGTCTTTCGGCTTGCGCATCGTCAATCCGACGCGCCCCTTCTTCAAATCTACGTTCAGCACCCAAACGGTCACGTTATCCCCCACGGAGACGACATCCATCGGATGTTTAACAAATCCATCGCTCAGCTGGGAGATATGCACCAGGCCGTCGCTCTTGATGCCGATATCGACAAAGGCGCCGAAATCGATGACATTGCGTACCGTTCCCTGAAGCTCCATTCCCGGCACAAGATCCTCGATCTTCAGCACGTCCTGGCGGAAAATCGGCAGCGGCAGTTCCTCCCGCGGATCGCGTCCCGGACGCTGCAGGCTGTCCAGAATATCGCGAAGCGTCGGCACGCCCACCTCAAGCTTCACGGCCAGGCTCTCCGGCTGCTGGGCATCCAGCAGCTCAGCCAGCTCCTTGCTTCCCAGCTTGTCCAGGCCAACCTGGAGCTCCTGGAACAAACGGTCAACCACTGCATAGGATTCCGGGTGAATCGGAGTACGATCCAGGATGTTCTCGCCTTCCGAAATCCGCATGAAGCCCACGCACTGCTCATAGGTCTTGGCACCGAGACGCGGAACCTTCTGGAGCTGCTTCCGGCTGACAAACTTCCCGTTCTCTTCCCGGTACTTCACGATATTTTTCGCAATGGTGGCATTGATGCCGGCCACATAAGAGAGCAGCGATGGCGATGCCGTATTCACGTCCACCCCGACATGGTTCACCGCGGACTCCACGACGGCCTTCAAGCTTTCCTCCAGATGCTTCTGGGTAACGTCATGCTGATATTGGCCCACGCCGATCGACTTCGGATCGATCTTCACCAGTTCGGCCAGCGGATCCTGCACGCGGCGCGCAATCGAGGCTGCGCTGCGCTCGGCCACATCCAGATCCGGGAACTCTTCCTGCGCCAGCTTCGAAGCCGAATACACGCTTGCCCCGGCTTCGTTTACGATGAGGTAAGCAAGCTCTGGGTCGGCGAGCTCCGCAATGACTTCTTCCGCTACGAACTGCTCCGTTTCGCGGGATGCCGTACCGTTCCCGATGACAATGAGCTTGATTCCGTATTTCGCAATCAGCTCCTTGAACTTGGCGGCAGCCTCCCGCTTCTTGTTGGCCGGCGGCGTCGGATACGTGACGGCTACCTCCAGCAGCTTGCCCGTGTCATCGACTACAGCAAGCTTACATCCGGTACGGTAAGCCGGATCGACGCCCAGCACGCGGCGCCCCTTCACCGGCGGCTGCAGCAGCAAGCTGCGCAGATTCCCCGCAAAGATGGAGATCGCCTGGTTCTCCCCTTTTTCCGTCAACTCCCCGCGCACCTCGCGCTCTATCGATGGGGCTATGAGACGCTTGTAGGAGTCCTCGATCACCGCCGTCAGAATGTCCGAAACGGCCGACGGCCCTTTAAGCACCTGCTTTCCGATATACCCGTGTATGGATTCGGAAGGAACCTCCAGCCCCACCTTCAATATGTTCTCGCGCTCGCCCCGGTTAATGGCCAGTATCCGATGCGGCGGCATTTTCTTCGCCAATTCCCGGTAATTGTAATAGTTCTCGTACACGGATTCCGCTTCGGTATCCTTTGCCTCCGACGTCAAAATGCCATGATCCAGGCTGAACCGGCGTACCCAGGAACGAACGGCTGCATCATCGGCGATGTTCTCCGCCAATATATCCATCGCGCCTTGGAGGGCCTCTTCCGCCGAAGCCACGCCTTTCTCCTCATCGATATATTTCGCAGCCTCCACCATCGCATCGGCCTGCTTCGGCTGCGACCATATCCACTCCGACAGCGGCTCGAGTCCCTTTTCCTTGGCGACGCTCGCCCGCGTCTTGCGTTTTTGCTTATACGGACGGTAGAGATCCTCCACCTCCTGCAGCTTCACAGCCGCCGTAATCGATGCTTTCAGCTCTTCCGTCAGCTTGCCTTGCTCTTCTATGATGCGGATGACTTCCCGCTTACGGACCTCCAAATTGCGCAAATAGCCTGTCCGCTCTTCGATATCACGCAATTGGTTCTCATCCAGTTCGCCTGTCATTTCTTTACGGTAACGCGCAATAAACGGTATGGTATTGCCCTCATCCAGAAGTTCAACGGTCGTGCGCACCTGTTTCTCGGACAATTGAAGCTCCTTCGCGATCTGCTTCACGATCCGTTTCGATTCTTCCTTGCGAATCTGTTCTTCATTTACTTCCACAACAGCTTCTAATTCAGACAATGATATCCCTCTTTCTTCAATGAAACTATATTTGCTATTATCCCAAACTTAAGCGCTCATTTCCACTACATCGCTCACTTCGCAAGGCTTTAAGCTGCATTTAATGTCAATTTCATCTGATTTTAAGTTTCGGCTTATATTCTGTTACTACGAACATGCTGCTGCCGGATATCCACACTCCATAACGATCGGGAGGTCACCTTCGATGAATGACAAACATGCGATTGCCTGGTCTGTTGTCTGCCTACTGTTCATTGCAGCAGCGGTCACGACGGCATACGTGCTCATACCTACAAACGCGTAATCGATCGTCCCTAAGGGATAAACGCGCCTCGCCGCCACATAAAAACCCTCAAGGAATACTCCTTGAGGGTTTTTTGGCCGTAACCGTTCTATGTGGAACATGCAACGCTTGGATTGAATCAAAAATCAATCAAGCCCAGACTTATTTGCAGGGAATCATCCACCTTGCTCATCATTTCATCATCAAGATGGGTGATTTTGTCGGTTAGCCGCTGCTTATCAATCGTCCGGATCTGCTCTAGCAAAATGACGGAATCCCGGTCAAATCCATGCGACGCCGCGTCGATTTCGACGTGAGTCGGCAGCTTGGCTTTTTGAATCTGTGCCGTAATGGCTGCAACAATCACAGTCGGACTAAACCGGTTGCCGATATCGTTCTGAATGACAAGGACCGGTCTCACGCCGCCTTGCTCAGAACCGACAACAGGTGATAAATCCGCAAAAAATACGTCGCCCCGTTTAACGATCACTGTTTACACCCCGCTTACTAAGCGGTCTAGAGTGTTGTCTGCATCTTCCTCCGCGTGAAACGCCTCAGAAGCCATGGTCAGGTTAATTTTGGCCATTTCCATATAACCACGCTGCATGGATTCACGAATGTAACGTTTCTTCCGTTCATTCAGGTACAACTTCATGGCCTGCCTAATAAGCTCACTGCGGTTGGAATTTTCCAGCTGAGCGATCCCGTCCACTTCCTGCAAAAGATGATCCGGTAAACTGATCATGATTCGTTTGGTGTTCTGCATATTGGCCACCTTCTATTACACCCCCACAACCTTCTCGCCCTGTGCACCAGTATTACATTATTCAAGGAAAATTATACAAAAGAATATATATGCCGAAGGTATATCAAGTATGCTGCATATCATTATAAACTACAATCGACACTTTCGTACAGACTTAAACGACATATTCCTAATTCGGGAAGATCTGTACGTATTCCTTCTTTCCTGAATAAATAACTTATGGCGACATGCTTTTTTTAAAGGTTGTTCCAGAGCGCGTTTACGGTCTTTACCGGTATATCATCGCGTATATAAAGACGCGGTACCCGGTGGGCAATCATGCAGACGACCTCATAGTGGATCGTCCCCAGCTTGGCTGCCAGCTCATCTGCCGTAATGCATTCGCCAGATTGCTGGCCGATGAGTACAACCTCTTCACCAGCTTTGATTTGTTCCGCCTCCTCGGCGAAAGATTTGAGCGATACCATACATTGGTCCATACAGATATTTCCGACTACAGGGACGCGGCGGCCGCGTATCAGCACTTCCGCTTTACCGCTCAGCATACGAGAGAAGCCATCGGCATAACCGATGGGAAGGGTTCCAATTCGTTCTTCCTGCTCCGTTACATACTTCGTCCCATAGCTGATGCCGGAATGCGGAGGTAAATTTTTGACGTAGACAAGCTTTGTCTTTAGCGTCATGACAGGGCGGAGGCTCACTGTCTTTCGATTCACCTCGTCCGAAGGATATAGTCCGTACAAGCCGATGCCGACACGAACCATATTATAGGATAGCTCAGGTGTATCGATCGCAGCAGCGCTGTTGCCCGTATGTATGATCGGGATATGGTAACCCTTATCCCGAAGAGCGTCCGCAACGCCCTGAAAACGGCGATACTGTCCCAACGTATAGTCTTTGTTCTCTTCATCCGCTCTTGCAAAATGGGTAAACATTCCTTCGACCACAACCTGCGGCAGCGATAACGCTTCTTCTATAAAAGAAATCGCATCTTCGCCGGGAAGCAGGCCCAAACGACCCATTCCGCTGTCAATCTTGATGTGTACCTTAAGCGGCTTCTCCGGCTTGACCGGCAGTGCCTTTATCGCTTGGAGCACTTCCGAACTGAACAGGGTTATGGTTACATCATACTCGTAAGCGATCTCTACAGCTTCCGGTGGGGTATAACCGAGCACCAGGATCGGGCCAGAGATGCCGCCTTGCCGAAGCTCAAGCGCTTCATCAAGGAAAGCCACGCTTAAGTATGCCGCACCCAGTTGCTGAAGTTCGCGTGCCACTTCTACGGCTCCGTGACCATAAGCGTTCGCCTTCACACAAGCAAGCAATTTCATGTGATCCGGCAGTGCCTCACGAAAAGCGTTATAGTTGGCGCGCAGATGGTCCAGGTTGATTTCCGCCAGGGTAGGTCGATATATCGCTTGCAATTCCAGTCACCTTCTTACCATTTTGAAAAAAGCATTATGCTTTACAATAGATTAATGGTAATGTTCCCGGGAGCAACTGTCAATTGAGACAAACTGCTTATTTATGGAGCTCGTGGTTCCATCCGGACGGCGAAACTTGGTGAAACGTCGGAATATCTGCAAAATATCGATGAAGTCCCCTGCCCAAATTCCTTTATTTGGAGAAAATAGGCGAATGGCCTCATTGTCGGAAGATTGCCCTCCTTCAATGCTTGGTATCCGCCTACTTCGTATTATTTACCCGATTCTCCCTGCATGGAAGCAGCGACTTTCTTCATTTCTTCGACTGGCAGATTAGCGCTCGTGATCCGGTATTCCACGCCTTCCGAACTCCAAGTCAGCGTTCTTTGCTGATCGCCGGTGAGCAGGCCGACCGTCGTGAAATCAATATACACCGCTTCGCCCGGAACTAGTGAAACCGCACGATCCGACGGTCTGGATTCCATGATCGTGTATTGGTATACGCCGTCGTACTTCAGAATAACCGCATGGTCCTTGCTCTCCGGAACTTCCATGGTGTCCTTGTTCGTAACCCCTGCAGGCACATATTCCGGATAGATGATGCCGAAGGATCCCATGTCGCCGCCGGCAGCCGTTTCCGTCAAGCCCTCGGTTCCCTGAGCGCCGTTCCCCTCCGTAGTGGAAGCCACCGGTACCCCGTTCTCGTCCACTTCCGCAATCGTCCCCTTCGCATCGTTCATGGCACTCAGATTCTTGTTGGTATCAAACGAATCCTTGGTTAGGTTCGTATCGAATGTAAAGGTATTGAACTTCACTTCAACGACGACATTGGCTTCCGAATCCGATACTTGTACCTGTTTCGGCGTGTAGTTGTCCTTGGCGAGCCAGATCTTTTGACGAATCAAGGAATGACTGTGGTAGTTGGCGGCTACATCAAACACGTAGCTGTCCTTGTCCTCGGCAAACTGGCGCGTATTGTCGCTCAGAATGCTGCTAAGCAGCGTTTGATACAGATATACCTGCCCCTGATTATCCGGCCAGTCGCTCTTGAAGCGGAAGCTCTTATTTAAGCTTGGCGTCAGTACGAACACGCCGTCATCGTTGCGAAGCACGATTTGCGTAATATCCTTTTGCCCGTTGGTTAAGCTGATCCGATAGTAAGATGGAGATTGGTACCATACCTCAACCTGATACTCCTGCGGCGCCGAACCGGTATGTATGGTCATAACGCCCGCTCCCTGGTAAGCGCCCTTGGCACTTTCCAGCTTATCAGCCACCTTGCCCAGATCCTTCACAACGCTGTCTGCATTTTTCTTCCCGCATCCCGCCAGTATTGTTGTTAAGCATAATACTACCGCGAGCAGCACCCATGAAATCCGGCGCATGTCATCATCCCCTTCAACACTTGTATTGACTTGATTGATACATGTCTATGAGGGACTTGGTCACATTATGCAGACTAGCCTGACAAGCATGATTACAGCGGACTGCGGCATGGGCTTAAGATCGCTCACGGCGTAAAAAACGAGCCAGGATGAGTCCATTCGATCGCCGATTCATCCGGGGCTCGTTATTAAAATTGCGGCATGGGTTTCCCTATCCGAGACTTATTCTTCAACAAGCATCAACCTCATTCAAGTCAGCCATCTTAATGGGCAGCATGCAGCGAGACGGACTTCTCAGGCGTTGCATTCGTGTAAGGCGCGAACCATTCCTCATCCACTTGGTCAGGTGACGGAAGGCTGCGGGTGGTCGAGTCGAAGACCCAGAAGATCCCTACGCAGAACACGGCGATTCCGCATCCCGCGATAACGGAGGAGCTTGCTGCAACCACGCCAAGGGCACCTCCAATCAGGCTGCCAAGCGGCATGGCAATTCCGCTGAGTCCGCTTGCTGCCGCGAACACCGTGCCCAATCTTTTCTCGGGTATCGCCTTCTGAATGACCGAATTGATGATCACGTTCGTAATGCCTCCCGGAAACCATGCCAGGCCGTACACCAGAACGACAAGCCAGGTCCAAGGGGTGAACACGCTGAGACACCAGGCAGCACCCGACAAACAAAACGCTCCGGCAAAAAGATATCCAAGCGGCAGGCGCTCCAGCTTCAAATACGGAGCCAGGATCGCTCCCAGCAAACTTCCGCAAGCCTGGGCCATGAGCAAGATCCCGTACACGCCGGCTCCGCCGAGGCTGTCGGCGAACGCAGGCATAACCGTGAAGGTAGCGCCGCCTGCGGCATTGATGACGATAATCCCCATCTGTACCCGAGCGAGCGGAGTTGCCAGGATGTAACGGAGACCTTCTTTCATGTCGGTCCAATAATCGCTGAGAGCCTTTTGCATCGTTTTTGAAGTAACGGACGCTTTCGCCGTTGTTTTATTCTCGTTGTTATCGGAAGTCTTGATGGACTTCTTGATTTTCAATTGCGCAAACAACAAAGCTCCGACGAAAAATCCAATGGAATTCCATAAGTAAAGGGATACTGCGCCCAGCACGACAATCAATACGCCGGATATGGCATTGCAAGCGACATCGATGCCTTGGTAGGCCAGGGAGAACAGCGAGTTGCCTTGCGTCAGCTGCTTCTTTTCGAGAATTTTAGGAAGGGCCGACATTTGGGCCGGATATACCCACATATTCAACGTCGATAGAATCGGTGTAATCGCCAGTACAAGGCCGACCGTCAGAAAGTCGAAATAAAATGCAAGCGGAACGATCAACAGAAGAAGCGCTTGAATGAACTGGGTGTACACCAGAAGCCCCCGTATGGGAACGCGGTCGATCATCGGGCCGGATAACAATTGAATGATCCGGGGGAGAATCGAGAGAAGGCCGGCAAGCCCTGTATACAGCGTCGAACTTCCCAGATCGTATACCAGCCACATGGCCGCTACAGCATACAGGCTGTCACCGATATTCGTAAGGATTCGGCCAATGAACAATAGCAGAAAATTGCGATTCTTTAAAATCTCCACAGAGAAACACTCCCTTATTTTTAAATTTTATCGTTTAGGAGAAGAGGCTGTGAGGCCCCTTCCTATTTGGACGTTTCCGTCGAAACCACATTGATCCCAACGGCATACTCCTTGCTGTCTTCCCCTTTGGTCGCGATGGTCTTGTTCACCCATTTTTCGAGCAGTTCCTTGAACTCCGTTGTCATCTCTTCATATTGGTCGGCGTTCAGCTGCAGCCTCAAGCTAATTCGGGTTCGGGTCGCCGCGTCGTAATCTTCGGCAAGAACCGGGTCCATCGTTTGCGTTCCCTTGGTGTTAAACCACTTCGCTTTGGATTTATAATATTTCTCAACGATGCCGCCGACCGTCCGGGTCTCCACCAAATCTATCAGCCCGCCGTCATATAACTTCTGGATATGATAGTGGATGCTTCCCGGCGAATCTCCCAATTCATCCGCGACTTGCTTGGAGGTTTTGGCCGTATCCAGCATGGTTCCGAGAATTTTCACCCGCTGGGCGCTTCCTAGCAGCTTCGCTTGTTCCACCGATATTTCAATGCTTTGATTTTGATCTTGATCCATCATGCAGCTCTCCATTCTAATTGAATTATTCATTCTAAACTTGTTATTCATACTATTATTTTCGTTTGATCTAATTTAGTTTATCAATCTAATTTTCTAGATCATTATGTCACAATAATAAACCACCTATTACCATTTGTAAATAGGCGGTTTATAAATTGTTTATTTTTTTCTACACGGGCTTGACCATATGATGATAAACATGCCCGTTAATCATGATGTCCTTATCCGTTTTATATCCTTTTCGGTCGTACAAGGAATGGGCACGATGATTGTCCGTCACCACGGCGAGGGCAATTTTATGGTACTTAAGCTCCTTTGCCCGGTTCTCCGCATGAAGTATGAGCGCCGAGCCGATCCCCTTGCCTCCAAACTGCGGGGAAACGGATAACGTATCGATATAGTATTCATCTTCATCCGCTTCTTGATCCAGCGTTACGGTAGGGTCGTTCTTCAGCTTCCGCAGTCGATCCAAGATGGGACGGTCCAATTCGGCCGCTTGATCGCCGCCGTAAGCAACGATGATGCCGGCCACCTCGCCGTCGATCTCCTTCACGGCAGACTGACGGTAACTGAGCCTGCCCTCGTCCGCCCGAAAATATTGCTCCAGCACTTCAAGCGCTTTCTCTTCGCTGTCTTCCCCCGTTAACCGATGAGCTACATCGTGCAGTGCGTCATACAGCAGCCTGGCTGCCGCGCCCGCATCCTGTGGCCTTGCTGATCTGATGGTCATGCTGATTCAACCTCCAATTGCCAATCCATCTTTTAAACATCCCAGTCCTCAACCTCGTAAAACAGCTCCAAGTCGGACGTTGCCGTAAACGAACGCCGTTTCACTTTGGGATCCCAGATCTTCTCATGCAATCCAAACCCTCGCGATACCTTGAACGTAAAAGACAAACCATGCGGTACCATCGCGCTTCCCCTGTAAACGCCCTCTCCGCTGTACGGAATCTCAAATCCGGCATAGATCATGGGAGAAACGGGCGTTGCAGGAGGTACCTTCACCTCAATCGCGACTTTCACGAATTCCGGAAGTTCTTCAACGATCGTAATCTCTTTATCCGCGCTTAAGCTTCCCATTTGCAGCGTAATCCGGGTGCTGCCGGGAGTTCGAGGCTTCAGCGTTCCGTCCGGCAGTATCGTGAGCAATTCCGGAGACTCAACATGATATGTTCCATTCATCAACGTTTGAACAAATCCGCTGTCGTATGTAATGACCGGATTCAGTTGCTTGACGGGCCCGTTTACCCCTGCGACGCCGTCGCCATCCAGCTTGATCGAGATCGGTTCACCAATGATTCCGAAAAAATACAGCAGCGGTGCGTGCGCTCTGCCAGCCCAGTCGCTTTGGCTGTGAGCTGCTCCCGGATCCAGGAACAGCATGAGATCATCCCCCGGCACAAAACCGTCCTGAACCAAGTGTTCCGCTTCCTCCCGGGCGTATTTTTCCATGAAAACACCTTCCGCACCGCCCATATCCAGCCAAACCCGAAGATTCGGGTGCGTACCGTATCTTTCATAAAAGGGATGTTCCTTCAGTTCGCCCCGTTCATCGAATTGGGCTCTGACAAAATAAGGCGACATGACCGCAATGCTGCCGAACACATCCGGCCTCCGGAAACCGATGTTGTAGGTGACGATTCCGCCCGCGGACGAGCCCATCATAGCCGTATGCTCCGGGCCCCTCAACGTTCGAAAATTCTGGTTGATATAAGGCATCACTTCTTCAATGATAAAGGTTTCGTACCGTTCGCCGGCAAACGGCGGATCGAACACCTGATGCATCCGTGGGTTGTCATGGAAATACTCATTCAGCCTTTGATGGGGAACCGTGGCGATGCCGACGATGATAATTTCCTCCATCCGCCCCTCGGAAACCAGCCGATCCGCGGTGACGTGCATATCCCATGAGCCGCCTCGCTCATCCGCTGAAAATACGTGCTGCCCGTCATGCATATAGAGTACGGCATAATGCTTCTCCGTATTCTCGTGATAACTGGGTGGAAGATATACATACAAACTCCGGGTATTGCTTAAGCTAACCGATGGAAAATCTGCGATCTCTACCATTCTTGAGGACATACTGACCATTCTAACCCCTCCTGATTATTTTTGCACCACATGTGCGGTTAACACGCGGTTTATTCGCTTAAGGCAGCGCCATATAACAAAAAAAGGCACAACCCGATAAAATCAGGTTGTACCTCTTAGGTAAGCATTGCCTTACTTCACATTATACTGGGGAATTTCCCCATATTCAAGATCAGGATTTGCCCTCAGGCGGCTCTTTCGGCACATAGTTGAAGATTTCGCCATCCACGAAAGTATCAATCAATCGTTCCAGCCATTTATAGTAAGCAACAGCCTCACGCATCTTCGCCTGATCCTCTTGCAGCACCGCTACCAGTTCTTCGTCATCCTCATGCGCTTTGCGGAGCTTCTCCGTTTCGTCAAGCGCTTTGCGCAGGACCAGAATGTTGCTCTCCACCGATTTACGCCATTTAATATCGAAAAAATCAAAGAAGGTCTGGTACCAATCGTATTCCACTTCATACAAATCCTTGCGGGAGCCCTTCTCCCACACCTTGTTGACCATTTTATAATCGAGCAGCGTCCGCACGCCTGTACTCATGCTGGTCTTGCTCATCTTCATTTCCTGTCCCATTTCGTCCAGGTTCATCGGTTTATCTGCAAAATAAAGTAATCCGTATAAATGTCCCGTTGAGTGTGGAATGCCGTACAAGTCCATATTCCGTCCAATATTTTCAATGACACGCTTACGAATCTTCTGCACGGCTGCCTGCCGTTCATCATCTAAATGGTACAAGCCCATGCTTGCAGCCTCCTCTATACTGTAGCCATCCAAGAAGTCATGTCAACATAACAAAACTAGGTGGACTCGAAGTGTAGTGTGAACGATCTCAATGAAATCTAAACAAGCCGAATCCACACACATTCTCTGATCTATTGTAGGGAAAGCTATTTTAAAAGTAAAGAAGATCGCTTTGGAGGATATCGGAGCATATGAGAGCATTTCAAAGGATAACTTTGTACAGTTTTTACTGTACGTACTTTATGTACGGATATAACGTTTGATACTTTACGTATCGGTTGTTACAATGGGTGACATGGGTTTACGAGACGACATCGGCAAAGACTCGGACAAATGGTCGCGTCTCTATACAATAAAAGGAGGAGTACTTTTGGCTATTCTGCAAGTTAACAAAGTCAGCAAATTGTTCGGCGCGAACCCGGAACAAGGGCTTCAATTGCTTGAGCAAGGCTGGAGTAAAGCGCGAATTGCAAAAGAGAAAAATATAACGGTTGGCGTTAACCGTGTCAGCTTCGATATTGAGGAAGGCGAGATCTTCGTGATTATGGGGCTATCGGGCAGCGGGAAGTCTACACTCGTCCGTTTGCTAAATCGGTTGATTGAACCGACATCGGGCGAAATCCTGATACACGGCAAGGACCTGAGAAAGATGAACAAGGAACAGCTGCGGGACGTACGCCGCAAAAAAATCAGCATGGTGTTCCAGAAGTTCGCCTTGTTCCCCCATCGCACGGTTGTGGACAACGTGGAATACGGTCTGGAGATTCAGAAGGTAGACAAGAGCAAACGCCGCGAAGCGGCCATGAAGTCGCTTGAGCTTGTAGGCTTGAAGGGCTGGGAGGAAAAAATGCCCGATCAGCTCAGCGGCGGCATGCAGCAGCGCGTCGGGCTGGCCCGTGCGCTTGCCAACGATCCGGAGATTCTGCTGATGGACGAAGCTTTCAGCGCACTGGATCCGCTCATTCGCAGAGACATGCAGGACGAATTGATCGAGCTTCAGGACAAAATGAAAAAAACCATCGTGTTCATTACCCACGACCTGGACGAAGCTCTTCGGATCGGCGACCGCATTGCCTTGATGAAGGACGGCTCGATCGTGCAGATCGGCACGCCGGAGGAAATCTTGACCCAGCCTGCCAACGACTACGTCGAACGGTTCGTGGAAGACGTGGATCTGTCCAAGGTGCTTACCGCTTCACGGGTTATGCGCCGTCCGGAAACCATCACGATGGATCGCGGGCCTCGGGTTGCGCTGGAGCTTATGCGTGAACGCGGCATCTCGAACCTGTTCGTGATCGACCGTTCGAAGAAGCTGCTCGGCGTCATTACGGCGGAAGATGCATCGGATGCCATGAAGAATAACCGCAAGCTTGCGGATATTCTCATCACGGACGGACCGAGCGTCGGACCCGACACGCTGCTAAATGAATTGTTTGAAATTACGAGCATGTCCAAAGTGCCATTGGCCGTTGTGGATGATACCGGCCGACTGATGGGCGTTATCGTCCGCGGTGCCGTCCTTGGTGCCTTGGCCGGAGAAACCAAGAGCGAGGAGGTGACGCAAGATGCCTAAGATCCCTCTTGCCAGCTGGGTTGATTCCTTGGTCGATTGGATGGGAGACGTGTTCTCCGGATTCTTTGACGCCATCTCTTTCATTATCGAGAACGTTGTGCAGTTGTTTACGGATTTGTTCATGCTGCCTCATCCGTATTTGTTCATCGTCATCCTGGCCGTCATTGCCTACCTGCTGGGCCGTCTGCCGTTAACCTTGTTCACGGCCATCGGTTTCCTGCTGATCGACAACTTGGGCTACTGGTCACAGACGATGAGTACGCTCAGTCTGGTCATCACGGCAGCATTGATCTCCGTCATTCTAGGTGTTCCGCTAGGGATATGGGCGGCCTATAGCAAGTCCGCATCCCGCGTGATCATACCGGTTCTGGACTTTATGCAGACCATGCCTGCATTTGTATACCTGCTGCCTGCCGTCACATTCTTCAGTCTGGGCGTGGTTCCGGGAGTTATCGCTTCGGTTATCTTCGCGATTCCGCCGACGATTCGCCTGACCCGCCTCGGCATTATGCAAGTATCCGGCGAATTGACTGAAGCTGCGGATGCATTCGGTTCGACTTCCGGGCAGAAATTGTTCAAGGTTCAGCTGCCGCTGGCCATGCCAACCTTGATGGCCGGCATTAACCAGACCATCATGCTGTCGTTGTCGATGGTGGTTATCGCTTCGATGATCGGCGCCCAAGGTATCGGTGCCGAGGTATATCGTGCAGTAACGCAGCTGCAAATCGGTAAAGGGTTTGAAGCCGGCTTGGCTGTCGTCATTTTGGCGATTGTCCTCGACCGCTTTACACAAAATATATTTAAATCGAAAAAAAGGGGTGCTTAATTTGAAGAAACAGAAGTTTTGGTTGCTGCTGAGCTTGGCCGCTATTCTGGTCCTGTCCGCTTGCGGTCAGGGCGGAAACGGCGGCGCGAATGGAACGACGGACAACGGGGCTGATGGCGGTTCCACCGCTTCCCTCGGCGAACAAGTGAAACATGAAATCATCGGTATTGATCCTGGCGCGGGTATTATGAAAGCAACGGCTGCTGCGATTGAGGAATATGGATTGACCGACTGGAAACTGATCGAAGGTTCCGGCGCGGCCATGACGGCAACTCTCGATAAAGCCATCAAGAACGAAGATCCGATCATTATTACCGGTTGGACTCCGCACTGGATGTTCGCCAAATACGATCTGAAGTATCTGGAAGATCCGAAGAAAGTCTACGGTGAAGCGGAAGAGATCCACACCGTTGCCCGCCTTGGACTTCAGGAAGATCATCCGGAAGCCTATAAGTTCCTGAGCAATTTCAAGTGGACGTCCGACGATATGGGTCAGATTATGACCGCGATCCAAGAAGGCCAAGACCCTGAGGCTGCTGCTAAAGAATGGGCGGACAGCAACGCTGAGAAAGTCGATGCTTGGCTCGAAGGCGTTCAACCGGTTGACGGCAAAAGCTTCAAATTCAGTTATGTGGCTTGGGATTCCGAAATTGCCAGCACCAACCTGCTGAAAGTGATCATGGAAGAAAAGCTGGGTTACAAAGTTGAGGCCCTTCAAGTAGAAGCAGGCCCTATGTGGACCGGCGTTGCCAACGGCGACGTGGACGCCACCGTGGCTGCTTGGCTGCCGCTGACGCATGCGGACTACTGGGATAAATTCAAGGACCAAGTGGAAGACCTTGGCGCCAACATGGAAGGCGTAAAAACCGGACTGGTGGTTCCGTCTTACGTGGAAGCCAATTCGATTGAAGATCTGAAATAAGGGTAAACGCCATCCCATGGGTTGTGGGATGGCTTTCTTATTTTGGGTGATCAAGATTAGTCGGCCTGGTCTGGGGAGGATGCATCCGTTCCGGTCGCTGTTGAAACCAGGAAAACAGGATGATATTTTTGCAGTATTTTCCCGGTTTCAAAGGCGAACGCCAGGTCTCCTCCACGGATACATCCTCTTTTCTTGGGCCCGGCCTCCAATCTTTCCCACAAAGAGAGCCATCCCTTTTCTCAGGGATGGCTTTTTGGGGGTTGGGCGGGGAAGGGGCAATGCTGACCAGTTCGACACGGTCAGCTTTGCCTGATTTATAGCCGGACATGCTGTGAATCCCCTTGGGACTCACAGGCTTGCCGGCTCGGCTTGTGTGGCACTGCCACTGGCTCCCACCTAATCTTCCTACACTCGAATGGCCGGACATGCTGTGATTCCCCTTGGGACTCACAGGCTTGCCGGCTCGGCTTGTGGCACTGCCACTGGCTCCCACCTAATCTTCCTACACCCGAATGGCCGAACATGCTGTGAATCCCCTTGGGACTCACAGGCTTGCCGGCTCGGCTTCTTCGGCCTTTCGGGGGCTTACAGCCTCCCCGATTCGGCCTCGAACAATGCTGCAGCAGGCCGTCCTTCTCTCACGAATTAAAAAAGATCATGCCCAACAGATGGACATGATCTTTTTTTCTACTATATAAGTCTACTCTTTTATCGTAACCGTCACGGGAGAGTATTCCGCAATGACGGTTTGTCCGTGCACGGATACGCTGCCCTTCGGCGTCAGGTCTTTTTCGGTCATGATGCCAAGCGCGATGGTGAATTTGTTGAACTTGATCGGGATGTTTTTCTCCCGGCGGATCTCTTCGCCGTTCACGTAGAAGATAGCTTCGTCCTCGGCACGGTTATACGTGATTTTGTACGTGTTGAATTCCCGCGGCGTAAAGTGCGTATCTTCCTCTTTGAAAATGCAGAAGTAACGGGTCTTGTCCGATTCCGGCACCTGCACGCCCGGGAACGGCAGGACCGCATACACGCTGGCGTATTTGTCGTTCGAAGCAAAAAAGTCCAGTGCCCCGCCGGTGCTGAAATCAAGCAGATTCAAAGATACGTAGCCGTCATACAAGTCGCCGGGAACCGTTCCTTGGGTGCGGGCCCGAATTTGCAGCTCGAAGGTCACCTCGCCGGATTCCGGCACGTCCACTTCTTCGTTGGAATAATACATATGCTTGGCGTTATCGAGAATTTGGATCTGGTTATTCTGGCGGCTCAGCGGTGCGCGTACGTACAGAATGCCATTGCGGACGATAACGACCGCATTCGGCTCGCGATATTCCCAGAATGAACCGTCCGGCAGCGGGAACCCGCCGATCTTCCAAGTCCCGCTCTCGGACAGGATGGAGTGAAAATCACCAAAAACGCGTTGTTGTTCCATCTATTTCCCCTTCTTCCTTACAAAGTCTGAATGATTCCCTGAATGATCAATGACAGGATCAGCACGCCGCCGCAGCGCATGGTGGTCATCGTTGACGCGCCCATCAGCGGTAAATATGCCTCCGAACGGTTGCTGTCCTTCAGCCTTCCATAGACAAGATACAACGGAATGATCGTAAGCAGCGCAATCAGTGCGTAAGGCGGGAGCGCTCCGGCCAATACGCAGGCTATCAAGGAGAGGCATGCCAGCAGCAGCAGAACTCGTGAGAAGTTCAGCGCTCTCTTTTCGCCCCATACCACGACCAGGGTCTTCTTCCCGGCCTGACGGTCTGCCTGCCAATGCAAAAAGTGATGGTTGAACAAAATCAACGTTGTCAGCAGCCCGATGGGCAGTGACAGCAGCAAGGCCCGAACATCCGTATGTGAGGTTTGAACGTAGTATGCGCCCATCACCGGCAAAATACCAAAGGACAGCAAAATCGCAATTTCACTGTAGCCCTTGCCGCGATAACCGAATCGAATCGGCGGTGCAACGTAAAAGTAAGCGATCAACCCGCCGAGTCCGCCAAAGACGAAAGCCCACCAGCCGCTGATCAAGCTGAGGATGATGCCGCTCAGCGCCGCGATCCCGAACAGCGTCCAAGTGACGATCTCGAACTTACGGAGCGACCAGACGCCCTTGGTCAAAAACCCGGAGTTGGTGGAGATTGCATCTATATGCTCCTGCGCTTCTGTGTCCGTTCCGTTCTTATAGTCCCATAAATCGTTCACCATATTGGAGAACAAATGGGCAGCGCCGCTCCCGATCAAGGTCAATAAAAAAAGGCCTATATGAAATGTACCCGTCCATACGTAAGCCCCGAGCGCTCCCAAAGCGACCGGAATCAGCATGACGGGAATCACTTTGATTCGGGAAGCTTTTTTAAACTGTGTAAGGGCATCCACGTTTGATATGCTCCTTTCCCTTCTATGATACAGAATAGAACGCCTGCAAATCGCTTGCAGACGTTTAGCGTTGTGAAACAAAGCACTTGCATAGATAAGAATATCACAATTGTCGAACTTTGTAATCCGTTTGTTATAACTTGGTTTTGCAGCCATTAGACCGACGAACGTTCAATCAGCTCGAAAGCAAGCTCCTTCCGAATCGGCTCCTTCTGCTCCCCTTGAATATGTGCATAGAGTATCCTGAACGCCTCCGTACCCATATCAAACAGGCGGTTATCGATCGTAGTAAGGCCCAGCATTTTGCCGATCGGCTGGTTGTCGAATCCGATGACGGCCAGCTCTTGCGGGATGGACAGCCCTCTTTTCTCCGCTTCATAGATTAACCCGGCGGCCACATGGTCACCCGTCACCAATATGGCGCTGGGACGTTCCTCCATGCCCGACAGCCGATCCATAATCGCTGCACCGTCCTCGAGATCAATACAACCGTCCAGGATCCATTCCTCGCGGTAAGGTTCTCCGATTTCTTGAAGCACTTCTTCATAGGCCGCTTGGCGTGCTCTCGTGCTCGGACTGTCCAGTCTTCCTACGGTGAAGCCGATGCGGCGATGTCCCCGCCTTATCAAATAACGCATGGCACTGCGAAATGCCTCAGCATGGTTTATATATATAGAAGAAAATAAGCGTTCCCCTGCATCCTGACAGCATACAATCGGTCCGAAAGCGCAATAGGCTTCGATCTGTTTCGGCGTCACGGCCGACGATAGAATAATGATGCCGTCAATCTCGCGGTTGCGCAGCATCTCCAGCACTTCCACTTCCTTATCCGGCGCATACCCGGTTTGGCACAGGATGAGGCGATAGCTAGCGGCAAGCGCTTCTTGGCCGGCTCCTTCCATCAGCAAGGAGAAGTAGGCATGATTAATAAACGGAAGCATAATGGCAATATTCATCGTTTTCCCTGTAATCAGATGGACCGCATTCATATTCCTGGCGTATTTCAGCTGCTTCATCGTTTCCAGCACGCGTGCCCGCTTCTCTTCTCTGACATAAGGGTGGTTATTCAGCACCCGGGATACAGTAGATACCGACACGCCTGCAAGCTTGGCTATCTCTTTAATATTGGCCACAATCGATATGCCCCCTTCATCCACTGGTTCATTCCTGATACTATCATGATTGCTTCCTCTATTCAAAATTAAGCCTCCAGCAGTTGAGGTTTCTGCGTTCGTATTGCGTCATATCCATGACTTACTTTTTTTGATACGATTGATGATATCATCCTATGGAGGTATCGGCATGTCGAAACTGTTCAAGACGCTTGGCGCTGTATGGTTCATCGGCGGTTTTATCGGAGGAGTCATCATTCATATCATCATGGAGGGCAATTGGCTGACAGGCATCGCTTGGCTTATTGGCAGCGCAATCTTGGGCGCCTTATTCTATACGGTGGGCGAAATTCACGAAATCGTGTGGGAGAATCATGCCCTGCTTCGGGAAGTGCTTCACCGTCTGCCTCCGGAACCAGGCGACAAAAAGCCGCCGCTTGGAAATTCCCGGGCCAATCTTAGCGCTTTGAAGGATTATAAAATGAACGCAAAAGATGAACAGCGATAAAAAATTTGATCTTGATCTGGTATGCTTTTCATACTTTACACTGTGATTGGGTGGAAACCTTCATTCATTGTCAGCGTGACCGGAAAGGGCGTGATGGCAAGGGCAAGGCTTCTGCCTTTTTGCCATGTTTTGCGAAACCTGCGACTTGTCCATTACGTTATCCTTCTCAAAAGGAGATGATGGATGATGGAGACGTTCGGCAGAGGCTGCCTGTACTTGATCATTGGCACGGTGGTATTGCTGCTGCTTGCCCTGCTATTGGGGACCACGATTACGATCCCATGGTTTATCTTCATTCCGCTTATCGTTATTGCCTTTGCCGTGGCTGCATCCAAGAGCAAACGCAAGGATAATGATTGATCCGGGCAACAGGCAAGCCGCCGCCGGGCGCGAAAGAGGATGTCCATTTCATACGCCGTTTTCGATTCGCTTGCAGGCCTTGTCACTTCAGTCCAACGGACAATAAAACACCAAGAAGACTCCCTGACGGGAGTCTTCTGCGTTCCTTAGGATCATAACCATGCTTTTTCCAGCTTACGACTTCATTTCGAAATATTCTTGAATGCCTCTGTCTGCTGCTTGATGCCAACCTCGGTGGCAAAACGCTCGATGCTGGATGCTCCGAAGAATCCTTCCACCCCATGGGTTCTGGACAATACGTACGCCGCGTCCTCAGGCTCCGCAATCGGACCGCCATGGCACAGAATCATAATGTCCGGGTTGACGGCCTTTCCGGCATCGCAGATCGCTTGAATCTTGTCCACGCAGTCGTCGAGCGTCAGCGCCGTTTTTGCGCCTATGGTGCCTTTCGTGGTAAGACCCATATGAGCAACCAGGACATCGGCTCCGGCTTCGGCCATCTTCTTCGCCTGATCGACGTCAAACACATACGGCGTGGTTACCAAATCCAGCTCATGCGCCTTCCGGATCATCTCGACCTCAAGATCATAGCCCATGCCCGTCTCTTCCAGATTCGCCCGGAATACGCCGTCAATCAAGCCCACCGTCGGAAAGTTCTGCACGCCCGCAAACCCTTGCTCCTTCAGCTGCTTCAGAAAAATATCCATGATCCGGAACGGGTCCGTGCCGCAAACTCCCGCCAACACCGGCGTATGCTTCACGACCGGCAGCACCTCATTCCCCATGTCCACCACGATCTGATTGGCATCCCCGTACGCCATCAGTCCAGCGAGAGATCCCCGCCCGGCCATCCGGTAACGGCCCGAGTTATAAATAATGATTAAGTCTACGCCGCCCGCTTCGGCGCTCTTGGCAGAAATCCCTGTCCCTGCTCCAGCTCCCAATAACACCTTACCCGCTGCAACCTCTGATTTTAGTTTCGCTAATACTTCTGCTCTAGTTTGCATGGCCATGATATGTTCCTCCTTCAGTTTAAATGCTTGGCCCTGTGGCTTCCCCTTCTCATTGCCGCTTCATCAATTCCATCAGCTTATCGGCCGCGGCCACCGCAAAAGCTTGATCGTTAATATCGGTATTCATCTCGATCAGCTCAACGGTCTCACGGTCTATCCGTTGTCTTAACGTGTCGAACAGCATCTTATCCTCTTCCGTTCCATGGAATGCTTCGCCTTCCACATCGAGCATCGATACGCCTTTCAGCGGCAGCATCAACACCGTAGGACCTTGCGACGAATTCAGTTTATCCGCAAGGATCCCGCCAAGCTGCCGGTTCTCCTCCACCGTGGTCCGCATCAGCGTAACCGAAGGGTTATGCTTGTACAGGTTCGTCCCCGGAATGCCTCCGGCACGGTATCATACGGACCGAAGTTGACCATATCGAGCGCCCCGGTCGATACGACCTGCGGCACCTTACAGCGTCCGGCTGCTTCCAGCCGATTCGGCCCTGCCGCCAAAACGCCGCCAACCAGCTCATCGCACCATTCCGTTGTCGTCAAATCCAATACACCGTCAATGAATCCGGCCTCAATGAGGCTTTCCATCGTTCGCCCGCCCGTGCCGGTTGCATGGAACACCAGCACTTCGTACCCATGCGATTCTAGATGCTCTCTGGCATAATCGATGCAGGGGGTTGTTACCCCGAACATCGTCGCTGCAATCAGCGGCTTTTTATCCATCGGCGCAGCCGATTCGAACTTAACCATGCCGGCTATCGCGTGTGCCGCGTTCGTGAATATTTTGGTGGAAAACGAGTTCAGGCCGGATACATCCACGATGGACGGAAACATGATAATGTCGCTTGTCCCTACATAAGGCGCCGTATTGCCGGAAGCGACGGTGGAGACCATCAATTTTGGTACGCCGATCGGCAATGCTCGCATGCCGGCGGTGACGATGGAAGTTCCCCCCGTACCGCCGAATGACAGTATGGCGTCGAATTTGCCCTCTGCATACAGCTTCGGCACGATTTGTTCCATCCCTTGAGCCAATACTGCAGTCCCTGCCGACCGGTCCTTCCGGGCCGCGATTTCGCGCAGATCCGCATCTGCCGCCCCTGCAACCTCGATATTGGTTACATCCGGCGTGAACATCGGCTCAAACACGCCGCTATGAATCGTAAACGTTTGTAACCCCAAGCTCTCGATCACCGATTTAACGTATAAAAACTCAGCACCCTTCGTATCAAACGTCCCCGCAATGGCTATGGTTTTCACCGTGAAGACCTCCCCATGTCTCTTCTCAGGATCGCTTGCCCCGTTCTGACTGACAGGTCCGGCATGTGATCCCTGTAAGACCATAATACAGCGCTTTCAAATAAAAAGGATCGTATCCATGTACGATCTTTATGTATATTTGTCTTTCATATGCTGACGATAGGCTTGGGGAGACATGCCTGCGTATTTTTTGAAGGTCTTGCTGAAATGAACATAGTCCGGGTAACCGACCAGCTCCGCTATTCTACCCAGGGATAGCTTGCTGTGCTTCATGATATCCTGCGCCTTGTGAATACGGTATTTGGCTATATATTCGGGAAAGCTGCACCCCACTTCCCTGTTAAAAAGCGAGCTAAGATGCGTTCTTGAAACGTGGATCCGTTCGGCCAGCTCCGACATTGAAATCGGGTTTGCATAATGCTCGGCTACGTATTCTTTCACAAAGGCAACATAGTCCATCGGTTCATCCAGCTGCGTCAGCTTGTCCATCAGCTGCCGGTCCTGCTCCAGATGGCCCGTTGCCTTAAAACGATGCGTCGCATCCACGATGGCTTCTTCCGTCGGCGTTCGCTCAAAGCTCGAGCCGCCCACGTACCCCATGGCGGACGTGTTGTCGTACATGTACTGGACATCGATGGGCGTATGGACCGGACCGCCATATACGAGCTTGATCGGCTGCTTGCCCGAGTCGTCACAGACGGCAAAAATTTCTCTGGCGATTTCGGCACCCTTCTCCAGCGACCATGCTTTCGAGGTCCCCATCATCCCGCCCGCCGTAACGCCCAGATGGGCGCAGATGATATCCGCTCCCGCATCCAGCATCCATGTCGTCTGCTCCGGATTGAATACGAAGGCCATCGTAAACATATCGCGCTCATGGGCAATCCGGATGGCTTCCACCTCCTGCAGATACGTGATGCCTTCTTCCTCCAAGGCTTCGCGGAACTGTCCGTCAATCATTCCCACCGTCGGGTAGTTGATGATGCCGGCAAAACCGCTTCCGCGAATGGCATCCAAGTATCCCGGCAGCTGAACGGTTGGATCCGTTCCGCATAAACCGAATATCACCGGTGCGTCGCGGACCACGGAAAGAATTTCGCGCGAGCCGAAATCCATCACCATTTCATTGCAGTTCGCATAGGGCATGAAGCCCGCCAAGGAGCCCAGCCCCATCTGCCGAAAACGGCCGGAATTCAAGGCCAGTATCAGATCGGCGCCGCCTTTGACCGCATATTTTGCCGATATTCCTGCTCCTGCCGCTACCCCGACCAATCGCTCCTGGGTCTGTATCCCCCTATGTAATCGATCCAATACCTGTTCTCTGGTCGTTATCAAAGTTATTGGTCCCCTTATCTTCAATCTGACCGTCATATCTCATCGTTTCCTTATATCGCTATACCTATTATAAATGAAAATCAATAGAGGCGATTCGTGTAACTGTCCTGCATTCCCCGGGCAACGGATTCCTCCGTCACGTGAGCTTGATTCACATGATCCGCGATGATCTTGGATGGATTCGGCATCTGTTCGCTGGGTATCCAGGAATCGGGATCCCATGCTTGCGAACGCATGAAAGCTTTTGCACAGTGCATATAGCATTCCTCGACCGAGACCGCAATGCCAAGCCATGGGCGTTTGCCTTGTACGCTAAGCCGATCCAGGATTTCTTCGTCCCTTACCAAGACGGCGCTGCCGTTGATTCGCAAGGTCTCCTTCAAACCCGGTATGACAAACACGATCCCGACTCTCGGGTTGGACAGGATATTCCGCAGCGAATCAAACCGTCGATTGCCCGGACGCTCCGGAATGACCAAGCAGGACTCCTCGATCAGATGCACGAATCCCGCCGCATCTCCCCGGGGCGAAACGTCGCAGGCTCCGGATGCGTCGGAAGTAGCCATAAACAACAAGGGGCTCTTCGAAATAAAGTCTTTGCAATGATGGTCCAATCGATGAATGGTTTTATGTTTGACCACGTGATTGGAATCGCCGAACAAGTTTCGAAGCTCCTCCTCCGATGAAACGACCGATTGAAACGGAATTTTTGACATCACAACCACCCTCCTATTAACTTCATCTTATACCTTTCTTATATCCGATACTACGCAATGATCGCCTTGCTTCCTTTCCACAGTATGAAAAAAAGCTCCTCACAAGTTCAAGGAACCTTATGAGAAGCCTTCCCTCATTCTTATAAGAAGACAAGCAGCAAAATGCCGACAACAAAGCAATAATAAGCGAAATATTTCAGATTCCCGCGCGCCATGATATTCATGAACCATTTCATCGCAAAATAGGTGCAGATGAGCGTCGCGATAAATGCGATCAAATAGGGAATGAACAGCGGAGCAAAATCGGGATCCGATGCCATATCCGACACGCCTAGCACCATGCCCCCGAGGCTTATCGGAATGTACAGCATAAAGGAAAACCGCAGGGCCGTCTCCTGCTTCATCCCCACGGCGATCGACGTAATGACGGTCGAGCCGGATCGGCTGATCCCCGGAATCAGCGCCACCGCCTGTGCCAAGCCTACGATAAGCGCGTCCTTGAACGACAAGTCATTATCCAGCTTGCGGCCGCGAAGGTTCCGAATCAGCCAGAGGGCCACTCCCGTAAATAGCAGCGCGACGCCTACCGTGCGAACCGAAGCGAATATTTCCTCAATCTGGTCTTTGAACAACAGTCCGATGATGACAGCCGGAATCGTACCCACAATAATATACAGAATGAACATGAAGTCGGATTTAAACTCCGGTCGTCGTGTCCGAACATAACTTAGGCCGTTCACAATCAATCTCTGCAAATCCTTGCGAAAGATGAACACGATCGCAATCAATGAGGCCGTATTGGTCAGTATTTCGAACGACAGCCCGTTCTGCTCCATGCCCATCAGCCTTTGGGCGACAATCAAATGACCGCTGGAGGATACCGGAATCGGCTCTGTAACCCCCTGCACAATTCCCAGCAGCAGATACTTCAACCACAAGATGAAATCTTCCATTACTCTCCTACTTTCTTTGCAACATGGGTATAGCTTATAAAAATACTAGTCTATCATATCTCATAAAAACAGGAAGAATCAAACCACGAGCAGAGTCATCGTTGGCTGCATGGAGCTGCCGGAAAGACGATAACCTCCCGTTGTTCCATTGGCGCAAAAAAGATATGTAAACAAGAGAAGCCCCTCTAACCACGGAATTAGAGGGGCTCCTAATCTATTGTTAAGAGGTGATTCCATCATAAGATGCGTAGCTTAATGGAACCTTAAAGCTTCATTAGGGGGACATAAAAAGTTGGGGATGATGGGTTCACCTCTGACGTCCGATATCAAACGGTTATATCAACTTAAAACATGGTTCTTTTATCCCATAATCATCGGTATTTCTACAAATTTCTCGGAATTTATCATGAATCCTAGAAATATATACCTAGTTCTGATAGACTATTCTATAATCTTCCTATTCTTGATAAAAGCTTGCGTACCAGATTACCAGCAACTAGCGGAATTCTTCCGTCGAGCAAATACCCTAGCCGATAGGGACAACAGAAAAGAGCCTAGTCATGAAGCACCCAACAAAATTATCCGTACTATTTCTTTTACTTGTCATCCTGACTGCGTGCAGTCCTCAGAAAGACACAACCGAACAACCTTCATCCGTCCCTGCACCGGCAGACGAGGAAGTGGCGAAAAACACGGCTGCTGTAAGTGCAGAGGATACAGGAAACATGGAAACCCAACCCTATACGGGCGAGAACTTCTCCTTTTCATATCCTTCTACATGGAAGGATGCACAGCTTAACATGCCTCAAATCGTTGCTGCATTTGTCGATTCGAATCCCAAGGGCAATTTTGCCGATAATCTAAATTTGATAGTCGAGGAATCATCGGCAACTCCCGAGGAAGCAGCTAACTCCTCAATCCATGCTTTATCCAATGGAGCTGGCGGAGAGGTGATACAAAACTTTAAAAAATTGAATTACATCGACGTTCCCGAGAAAGCAGCCGGGATCCTGGAGAGCGAATACACCCAAGGAGAGTTAAACGCGCAAGTGGTATTGACTCAATATTTTGTTTCGAACGGCAATGAGCTTTACACTCTTTCGATTTCCTATTCCAAAACAGCTTACGATAACGGGGGTAAAGCGGTTGTCCAAAATATAATGGATTCATTCGAAATCGTTAAAATTAGGGAAGAGGCTGCACTCTCGGATACTAATGATGGCAGTAGTGCCGAGGAATTGACAGAACAAAACCTATTCGCTGAAATCATGGCTTATATTATCCCAATAGAAATTGAAGACGGAGCACTTGACGAGCTAACCTACAACTACTTTGTCGAGCACTATGAGTTATTTCCAGCGCTTACGCCTGAAGCTCAAAAGAGAGCAAAGGCTGAAGTCGATCCCAACATCACGTCACGTCACCTCAACAAAAATCTGAGCCCCTATTTGGACCAGATGTTCGAGGTCAGTGGATACGTAGTTGATATCATCGAAGAGGAACTCGACGAGGGCGTTACCGTTACCGAAATTCACATCGTCGATGATAACGATAACTCCATTATCGGTTTTTATGCCCACTCTACCGGCGATATTTTGCAAGATGATTATGTAACGATGAGGGGAGTTCCGGCAACTTATTATTCATTCGAAAATATTAGCGGCGGAACTACCAATTCCATTCTTATAGGAGTTTCGACCATCGAAAAGACTCCATAGTTGAAAATGCCCCTTTTAGGATAGCGCCTTTTTTCAGCTCAGTCATGCCAGAATAGAGAAAAGCACCTTTAAGGTGCTTTTTCTTATTCTTTATATATGACCAAAATATCGTATGTTCCGTCTGCCGATGAAAGCTTAATATCCTTCACATCGTCAGGATGAATGTTATACAGGAATTCATTCACCTGATCCTGCAAATCGTCCAGATTGGAATCGCTAAAGAGCTCGACCTTCAATGTTTTTAGCATATAAGCACCCCCTAATTTCAAACTTCGACATAAAACGGGAGTTCCCTGCTGGAATCGAGCAAACGACACGTTTCATCTATACCTTACACTGGCCTTCTATCTGTTTTCCACACGCACTGCTAAATAACACCCCAAATTATGGTATATTGGTGGAGTTGTTATTCGATTTTCAGAAATGATTATTAAAAATGTTATGGTGGTGGACGCATTATGCCAGTTAAACATAAACGAATCATCAGGCTTGCTGCCAAACTGATATTACTTTCGGCCGTTCTCTTCTACGCCTTCATCTATATGATGGAACGCCCTGGCGGATTAACGGATCGTCGCATGTCGCGAGCGCTGGGGCAGGACAGTATCCTTCATATCCCGCTCGGGAAGACTCCGGATACCGCGGTTGAACAGTTTAGAGGCCCATCCTCCATGCATGTCATTCACCGTGAACCCGTGAGCGGAGGCACTCTTTTATTTATGAAACGACCTTACCAAGCGGGAAGCCATAATCTGCAAGTAGAATATGTACGAAAAACTCGGATCGGTTGGAAATGGGCTTGGGGCGGCGGATATGGAATCGGCGAATCTTCACAATCCATAGCAGCGTTAAATTACATGGGCATGCCTGAATTAGACCATCTCTCTACCCCATTTCCCATGGTGTTCGGGGATATTCTGGATCCCTCGATCAAAAAAGTAAGCGTCAAAATCAAGGGCAAAGGTAGTTATAACGCTAAGCTGACTGCTGCGGAAGCCGGAAGAATGATCTGGTTCGTTTTTCTGCCGTCGCCCGCTTCCACACCTTTTGATATCGAAGGTTGGGATTGTGAGGGGAATCTCATCGCCCGCAAAACAATAACCGATCCGCGCGACAGCGGCTCGGTCCATTTCGAAATGGATCGACATTAATCCGGTGAAATAGCGGATAAAAGGAAAAAATCAGCACAGTCTCACTACTCGGAAGGCAGAAGTACACTCGTTTGGTAAAGAATCGTTAAAGATTATTTGGGGCAAGATAATTTTGGTACCTGCCCATGCATTTCAGACGAACAGAGAAAGGAGGTCCTTAACATGAAGAAAATCTGCATGTCTTTTCTCGCGGCTATGAGCATTGCTTGCATGTTGGTTGTCCCTGTTTCCGCCGAAAACAACAACAGGAATGCAAACGACATGAATACAAACAACGTTAACGCTAGAAGTTATAACACCAACGCAGCCACCAATGATAACGATACAGACTGGGGTTGGCTTGGATTAATTGGTCTTGCCGGTCTTGCTGGGTTAAGACGCCGTACCCCGGAGCGCCATTAATTTTTGCGATAAGCTTAGGGAACAGAAGTAAAATCCTGCTCACATAAGAGCAGGATTTTTTCTTTTCAGGTACCCTTTAATTTGTAACTTTAGATCTCCATACTTCACGTCTTACTTCACTTTACCGGAACTTCCATTTTGTTACTCCGTATGAATCCTCAAGGGGTTGATTTCAATGTTATGGATGTTATTTGGCGTCGTTATCATTCTAAATTGCCGTTATACCTTCATGAATCCGGATTCGGATTGGATACGATGGAACAAAAGGTTGCCGGAAGACTACGAGCAGGACGATCATGATTTGTTAAAAACCCAGGTCGGTGCGGCAATAGGCGGATTTATTGGCGGCGTATTGGTCTTAATCGGGTTAGCGACGCTTGTTCGACCTGGCGGTACCCCTATGTCATGGGGGGCACTTTTCGGGTTTGCTGTGATCCTCATAGGTATAGGGCTCCTTGCCAGAAGGTATCCGACATTCGGCTGGAGCAGGGATGAAGGCTGGCAAGTCAAAGGAGATTCGGAACGAAGCGATACTTACATGGATTTAGTTAAATTCGGCGGATTGGTTTCCATATGCCTCGGATCCGCTTTTTTTGTACTTGGCCTAATCATCTTATTGGTTTGACATGTGGACTGAGGAGAAATCATGTGGTCACTAACAAGAAGGCTCCCACTCGGCAGCCCTCTTATAAAGCTGTATTCATAATTTATATAAACAAAAAGGTACAGTGGGCGAAACTATTATTTACCCTTGTTCATCACCTGTGTTCCCGCTATAACGATGAGCATGTGGGATCCTGCCATCTACGGTGGTATAACCTTCAAAATAATGGTAGTGCCCACCGCCTGCCAATGGAATGGCGGGCCCGGTTGTTCCTCTAATCAAGTGCTTGTGCTGGTCATTAAATGATGTTTGGGCATGGTAATTATGGACGTGCGGCACGCCGCTTGGAGCTGGTTCAGTTATACCCACGTAATGATGGAAATGTCCAACGTCAAAAGAGGTATCTCCTTGAAAGGGATGGACATGAACATTAACCGGTCTTCCATCCCAAGATGTTAGAAAGAGTTGGTGGGAATGACTGGAATCAGGGTTATCGGAATGAACAACAAAGCCCGTTATTTGTATTTCCATCCAATAGTGCCTCCCTTATGTTAATGCATGATTTCTTTCTTGTTCACCTTCACGCCAGATAATGACCGATCGAACATGTCTAGGATAAATAAGAATCGTTCAGCTTCACGGAAAACATGATCTGCTAATAAAGGATGAATGATGCTTTTGATTCGGCACTCTTCAATTAAGTCGCGCGCAGTTTTCTTAAAATCGCGCAATGATTTGACTGAAACGCGGTTTTCATCAACAAATTGACTTAGTAATGGATGGGTTTGCGATTCTGGACGCATGGAACTTAGATCAATGGCTTGAAACATCAACGTATCAAAGTCTTGGCTAAACTCCCTTGCTTGTTCCACTAATTTTCGCTCCGATGGATCAAGCAGATGACCTATAAATTTTGCATGGTCAGCCATGATTTTTAGGAAAAAGACATTTTCATCGATAATCGCATCAGGTAATGGCTCAAGTCTCCCGTTATTGAGTTCCTCTAACCGATTTCTAAAGTAATTTGCTTCTCGGCTAACATGATCTACAAGCAACGGGAAATTTGTCCCCCCAGGGAGCTGGCACCTAAGTATAAGTCCAAGTACCTTCCTCTTAAATGCCCAAATGTGTGCAGCGGCATTGTGAACTTCTGAATTAAACTGTCGAATTGTTTGTGGATCGGTATCTGCTTGATATGCATGCGATCTTCTTTCAATATCCTCAAAGATGGCATGAAATTGATTAGCCTCATTGATTAACTGCGTATCTTCACATCTAAATCCTAATCGAAGAAAAAAGGAATGTTCTTTCATAATGCGTGACCAAAAACGTATTTCGTCTAATGACCTGACTACAAAAGGATCCGACAACCTTACCCCACCTTTCGGCACACGAAATAAGACAACCATTTATTGTGGCTCGATACAATGTATATGGGGATGGCATGTTTCAATATGCTATGTTAGAAAATTATGTAGAAAAAACAATTAGGCGTTAAAACGTATAGGATATTCCTAGTTGGCTTAATAGTATGGGCTGTTAGTCTTGCAGCCACATTTCTAGGCGTAATGGAAATTGCAACTGCCGCGTGTTCAATGCATTGTAGTAAATTTTACCTACCTCTGATATACTGACATTATTACTATTGTCATGGGTGCGTGATCAATCAGATGTGGAATAAAGAACTAAAAATAGCCATTCGAGAGAAGCAAAGCGTAACCGTATACCTTACCAATGGCGAAGTATTACAAGGCATACCGGATTCTTGTACAGATCGCTTAAAGATGCGAAGTGTTTATGGGCCAGTCTGGGTGCCATTAGATGAAGTAAAGCATGTGAGTCGATTAATACGGCTAAACATAAAAAAAGAACCTACTGGCATTAGCTAGTAGGCTTTTTTGCTATCTAAAAATGAAATGAACCTGGGTACCGTCCGGGTATCCCTCCAAATAGTTGCCTACCCAGCTGCCTGCTCCTCGATTGTCGGATGGATCTATGTATTCGACACTTGCACCGTCTCCTCCTTCGGCACACATGGCCATCGGCCACTCATCCCGATCATACCCTTTTTTCGTAGGGATTCCCTTTAGTGAAGAACTCCTGTTATCCTCTGCACCTGTTCGATCAATGGTACAAACATCGGAATGGCCGGATTCAATGGCCTTTTTTCCGTCTCAGGATATTTATCCGCTGGAAACTCTAATTCGACAACGGTACCCCGTATTGGTGGGTATACATCACCGTCACCTAACTCCGGAAAATAATTAAGGACCAACCAAACCAATAACAAAGATAAGACCACTGTTCCAAATTTCAAGAATAACTTTTTCATACAAATTGCTCCCCCATTCAAACAAAAAAATCCTTGCCAGCATAGGCCAGCAGGAATTTTCTTACCGATGCCTTCAGTTTACTTTTTTTAGTATAAGCAAGTTGGCATATATTTGTAAATCACGAAGAGGAGAGCCTCAGAGCCTGTCAAGAGTGGAGTGATATATACATATGAAGCAAAGATGTTCTTGGATTGAGGCAGATCCTCCTAACCTAACTGTTGAGAGATAAGATTTGATCAGTTCGTTTTTATGTACAATGGACTTAATTGAAAACGGGGACGGGAGTTCCGCCCCTTTTTACCGAAAGGTGCTAATCGAATCAAGTTAGAAAAAGTGAGTGGTGAAGCTCTATTTATTGCTCATTATTTTAATACTTATATGGATCGCCCAATTTATTTAGGTCAAGTGTCACTATTCATTCGTACACATAATATGCACTATCTCATGATGAAAGGGAGAAGACCAAAATGAATCAACAAAGCCATAGCATTCAAGGTAATCAACAAAGGGAACCACAGCCTTATCATTACGGCCATGAGCATGACCATCACCCACATTTTCATCCATATAGCCACCCGTCAGGACATCATATGATCCATCATCACCACCATCATCATCACCACTTTCACCACCACTACCAAATGAGGAGAGACGAAGATTAATCATAGAATAAGATAACAATAAGGCGAGAAGAGTTACGCCCTCATGCTGCCGAGCGTGTCATTCTCGCCTTTATCTATGGGGGTAGCCCCACACATATTAGTAGGCTCGCGTGATTTTATAATAAAAGGCTCCCTCTCGGGATCCTTTTAAATAACGGTATTAAGGTTTTTAAAGCCTTACTTACATCATGCCGCCCATGCTTTTTGGGCGGTTTCCTGTTTCCCCACATTGTTAAAAAGTCCGGTGTATCAAGGTTTTTGGTCTGTTGATTCCATGGAATATTATCGAGTAAAAATGACTATGTGGGGAAATGTGTGGGGGATGTGGGGTGAGGCTACTGGCATTTAATTATCTCAACCATCGGAATCATCTCCTATAGGGAGATTGTATAAGCTGCCTTTGTTAAAATGCCCGTTAGATGAACAAAAAACAGCCGTTTCGGATATCCTCCAAACTCAAAAGGAAAGTCAGGGCAAACTTCCCTGACGGTTTTCATGACCTACGCAGTTCAAGTCAGTAACTGGTCATTAGTTTTCAGTCCGTCAGCATCACGCCATGTTGCCGAAAGACGGTTTTCCCGCAAGCTCGTAGTTGTTTTCCTGATCAATCTTATCTTGCCGGAAGATAAGTCAGAACAACGACACCTGAACCGAATGTCTTTGTTTCCGCCAGTTTCAGCACTTTCTTATCGATCCCTTCTCCAAAGAGACGTTTTCCGTTTCCAAGCACAACTGGGAAAACCATGAGCCGATATTCGTCGATGAGGTCAAGCTGCATCAGCGTTTGAACGAGCGCGCAGCTGCCAAATACCAAGATATCCTTACCAGGCTGCTGCTTCAACTTGGATATTTCCTCCGTGATATTGCCCTTGATCAGCGAAGAATTGTTCCATTCCACTTTTTCCAGGGTTGTTGAAATCACGTGCTTGGGGTAACCGTTCATCATCCGGCCATATTCCCCTTCCTGCTCGATCAAATTAGGCCAAGCCGCTGCAAAATTAACATACGTTTCGCGTCCAAGCAGAAGAGCGTCGCTTGCTTTCAGTTCATCGAACTTGAATTGCTTTGTTTCCTCACTACGGAATTGGATCGTCCACTGCGGATTCTCCATGACGCCATCCAGCGATACAAACTCAGATACAACTACTTTTCTCATTTTCATTCTCCTTTTTTTTCAATGCTATCCGTCTGTCTGATTGTACGATAGCAAGAGTAATACAGGCATGTACCAGGTATTGTCGACGGACGCAATAAACAAGCCCAGCATCAGTCCCGCGAAGATAAGTCCCAAATTATTTTTCTTTATTTCCACGACTTGGTTAATCCTTCCGCACTTGCATTTTTCGTTGTTCACGAACTATATTTTAGCTTGAGACATGTGAACAGATTTCTCATGGATTGCTATTCCCAAATATTTGGATACGTTATGGAACGTCTTGGACATAAGGACGATGACACCACTCGTAATGTCTATACGCACGTAACAAAGACCATGAAAAAAGAAGCTTCCCACAAGTTCAGTGAACTCATGAGAAGCCTCTAATCATGTTACCTTATGTGGGGAAATGGCCTTCCCCACACTCACAAGCCCTTATAAATCAAGGGATCAGAGCCCGTTTTACATCATGCCGCCCATTCCACCCATTCCGCCCATGTCAGGCATAGCTGGTTTTTCTGGTTCTGGCTTGTCAGCGATAACCGCTTCGGTTGTCAGGAACATGGCCGCAACGGATGCAGCGTTTTGAAGAGCGGAACGCGTTACTTTGGCAGGGTCAACGATACCTGCTTCGAACATGTTCACCCAAGTATCGGTAGCCGCGTTGTAGCCGATGCCGATCTCTTCTTTTTTCAGACGCTCTACGATGACGGAACCTTCTTGGCCAGCGTTAGCTGCAATCGTGCGGATCGGCTCTTCCAGAGCGCGCAGAACGATGTTCACGCCTGTTTTCTCGTCGCCTTCAACTTGAACAGCAGCAACAGCGTTGTATACGTTAACGAGCGCTGTACCACCGCCGGATACCATACCTTCTTCAACCGCAGCGCGAGTTGCGTTCAGGGCATCTTCGATGCGCAGTTTGCGTTCTTTCAATTCCGTCTCAGTAGCCGCACCGACTTTGATAACCGCTACGCCGCCAGCCAATTTAGCCAGACGCTCTTGCAGTTTCTCTTTGTCGAAATCGGAAGTCGTTTCTTCCAATTGGTTGCGGATTTGTTTCACGCGAGCATCGATATCTTCCTTGTTGCCAGCGCCATCCACGATGATTGTGTTCTCTTTGGTTACGCGCACTTGACGAGCGGTACCCAATTGATCGATGGAAGCCGTTTTCAGGTCGAGGCCGAGCTCTTCCGTAATCACTTGACCGCCAGTCAATGCAGCGATATCTTGCAGCATGGCTTTGCGACGGTCGCCGAAGCCAGGAGCTTTAACAGCAACAGCGTTGAACGTTCCGCGCAGTTTGTTCACGATCAGCATCGCTTGCGCTTCGCCTTCGATGTCTTCCGCGATCAGTACGAGCGGTTTGCCTTGCTGTACGATTTTTTCAAGGATCGGCAGGATCTCTTGCGTGTTGGTTACTTTTTTATCGGTGATCAGGATGTATGGATTCTCAAGAACGGCTTCCATTTTATCCGTATCGGTGATCATGTATGGAGAGATGTAGCCGCGGTCGAATTGCATACCTTCTACTACTTCAAGCTCCGTCAAGAAGCCGCGGGATTCTTCAACGGTGATAACGCCGTCTTTACCCACTTTGTCCATTGCTTCTGCAATCAGTTGACCTACTTCTTCGTCAGCTGCGGATACGGAAGCGACTTGAGCGATCTCCTGATGGTTTTTCACTTCTTTCGCGATATTCGCAAGCTCGGTTACGGCTGCTTTAACCGCTTTGTCGATACCCTTGCGGATGATCATTGGGTTTGCGCCAGCTGTAACGTTCTTCAGACCTTCACGGATCATGGCTTGTGCCAGAACCGTTGCCGTTGTTGTACCGTCACCGGCAACATCATTGGTTTTGGTAGCTACTTCTTTAACGAGCTGAGCACCCATGTTCTCGAATGCATCTTCCAGCTCGATTTCTTTAGCGATGGTTACGCCGTCATTCGTGATGAGCGGGCTTCCGAATTTTTTCTCAAGAACCACGTTACGGCCTTTCGGTCCGAGCGTTACTTTAACTGCATTTGCCAAAGCATCTACACCGCGAAGCATGGAGCGACGGGCGTCTTCACTGAACTTAATGTCTTTTGCCATGGTATTACATACCTCCCTAGTGGATTATGGAATGGTAAAACAGGATATATTCAGGCTTTCATTAGCCTAAGATCGCGTGGATGTCGCTTTCTTTCATAATCAAATATTCTTTACCTTCGTATTTGATTTCTGTTCCAGCGTATTTGGAGAAAATAACGCGGTCGCCTTCTTTAACTTCCAAAGGTACACGTGCGCCGTCTTTCAGGGAGCCGCTGCCTACAGCAATAACTTTACCTTCTTGCGGCTTTTCTTTAGCAGAGTCAGGAAGTACAATCCCGAATGCCGTAGTTTCTTCTTGTTCGATCGGTTCTACCAATACGCGTTCACCTAAAGGTCTGATCATGAAAAAATAGCCTCCTTTAAATATGTTGTGATGCTTTTTTCAAAGCTTTATGTATTAGCACTCGACAACCCTCAGTGCTAACAACCAATTTTATGATACTCAAGTTGTCTTAAAATTTCAAGTCCTTTGCATGAATTTTTGATCATTTTTTTGCAATCCGGACTTAGGGAGAGGTTGTCCCTAAACCCCCTTCACCATTGTATCCATGACCAGCCAAAATATGCCTGAGGCTTTAGGAACACTACACGAATGGAACCATAGATCTAGTCATCATTCAGCAGAACAAAACAGCCCGAAGCATGCCCTTCCGCAGAAAGGTTTCATCTTTCATAAAACTGCGGATTCGTTGATGTGAGCTGAATAATTGCCAAATTGGCCTATAACTGCCGTCCGCCGGTTCCCCATGCTTCAACCAACGCGTTCCGAAACAAATCATCCAGCATTTGATCCAGATCCATGTCTTGATGTTTCTGATTCTTGGCCAGCCGCTCATATTCGTTCAATTTCTCTTCAATGAAAGCGTTAATGATAGGAAGCTTCGGTTCAATATTCATCTCTTCACCCGAACGTTTGCGAAGAAGCAATTGATCAATCTCCTGTTTCAGCGCACTTCCCTGATCTAATAAGCGATCCGTAAGCAGCTCGAATTCCATCGGAGGCATCTCGTTGTAGGCTTGAATCCAGTCGCATGCCAGGATCGGACGCAGTACATAGAAGTATTTTTTGATCTTAACGTCTCCCCCTTGCAAATACATCCGGTAGTTGCCTTTGGCCATGTTCAGGTAGTGGTGCATGCAAGATTTGGGCGAGAACGCAAGCGGAGATATGCTGCGGATTTGCTGGGCGATGCCAAGCGTCTCCTTATACTTGATGGGGGACTCCAGCCATTCAAGCAGGGGCGGATTCGACTTGCGAAAAAGCCCCAATGCTTTTTTCAAATCCCAACCGCTCATATCCAGCCTGTCGCTGATGGGCCGCTCAATCACATCTCGCTTGTCGAAGATCGATAAATACCACTCCACGGGCCTGATATAGATAAACCTTACGTCGTAATCGCTGTCCGTCGACGGGAAACCCCAGGCCCTGCTGCCTGATTCGCAGGCATACAGGATTAGGACCCCTTCCTCCCGCTCTATCCGCTCAAGTTCTTGTTGAATCGTCGATTTCATTTCCTGCGTTATATTCATATCCGGAATCTCTCCTTCTGTAGTTGCCGTGTAAATTTCCGATATCCTTATTGTCTTCCATGCGTTCCTATTTCAACAGGGCAAAAGTATGGCGATAACAAATTGATATTACAATATCCTTCCTTTATGCGGTCCCCTATCCTTGCTACAATAGTTACAGACTGGATCGCGTACAATCTAATATATGATTTGAAGGAGGGCGCCATGGCTCGGGAAAGCTTCGATAAAGAAATCCAATTTCTTCGTATTCTGGCGCTGGCCGGCGGCGCATACAACCGGCAACAACTGGCTGATCGCCTTGGCATTTCAGTACATACCTATGACAAAACGCTCCGAAATTTAAAAAATAAAATTGAATCGCTTCAGCCGCAGCTCTCCAAAGAACAAAGTCTTACCCTCTCCGAAGGTCTGCGCTATTCATACTATGAAACCGCTGATCCGCTCCTGCTGCTGCTGTTCCGCGGCAAATCGCTCAAAGCATCGGAAAGCTTGAGGCTATCCATGATCCTCACCCAGCTGCAGCATCAGCAGTTAACCGCGAAGGAACTCATCGAACGCTGCGGCGATCAATTCCCGGACGGAGAAACACTGCCCGATGAGAAGACGATACGCGGGGATCTCAAATACCTGGAAGAAGTCGGAGTCATCGTGAGGACAGGCGCAGAACGGCCGTACCGTTACAGGGGCGCCCGTGACCTCATCGATTCGTTGTCGGATGACGAGCTTCTTGATCTCTACGATTATGTGGACGTCATGTCGAACACGCAGCTCCCCTCTGTTCAGGGGTATATGCTTCGAGACAATTTAAAGAGGGCCCTGCGTAATCGTGACATCGCCGCACACTCGGACCCGGCCTATATTTATAAGTATCATTACCATTCACGCATATTGGATGAGGCGCATCTGCACACCATTTTTCAGGCGATCACCAAAAGGGCGAGGCTCCGTTTCCTGTATTTATCGCCAAAAAGCTCTTCACGCTATGCTTCCCGAAACACGAATCCGCTGTTCCATAGGGAATCCAAAGGGCTTCGGGAAACGGTGCTGCCGCTGCGCGTGATCTATGACCATCAATACGGCCGTTGGTACCTGATCGGTCATAACGGCAGACAGGGCCTCATGAAGTTTCGCATGGAAGGATTGACTCAAATCGAAGAAGGCGAAGTGGTTGAAGAAGAAGTATTCCAACAGCGACTCATGGAAACGCTGGCCGAATTCGAGCACAGCTGGGTTACCGATACCCGTAATCCCACCAAGGTCGTGGCCAGATTCTTTAACCCGGAGGGCGGCAAAGTGAATTTCGTGCTGAACCGGGTCAAGGCGCAAGGGCAATGGGGGACCGTTACCATGGAATCCGAGAGCTCGTTCTTATACGAAATTGAAGTGAACGGCACCAGCGAAATTAAGCCTTGGCTCCGCAGCTTCGGCTCCAGCTGCGAGGTGCTCCAGCCACGCTCCCTTCGGCAGGAGTTCATTAAAGAATGGAAGGAGATTGCCGCTTATTATGAGCCAGAATCCATTCGAGAAGATATTTAACTACCAGATCATAACAAGGCTTGAGGAAACCGACTCGATTGCCATTACCGCTCAGGAACGGGGATGGCTGAAAATGATGCTGATGCACCCCGAGGCGGCAAACGCATTTACGTCCGGCACCTTGGACCGGCTCAAGGAGCTCCTCTACATGGAGCATAGCGGTGCCGAGATGAAAGGGATCATTCTGGAGAAAGCCAAGGGACAGGAACGAAGCGTTTACCATCCGCATCTTCGAACCTTGCGCAGAATGATCATGCAGGATCAGGGCTTTCGCCTAAGCTACCGCACGAAGCATGGAGAAGCGCGCAGCAATCAGTCCGGTTTCCCTTACAAACTGGAGTACTCCATGATCAAACGGGAATGGATGCTGATCTGGTACAGCAAAAGCCGAAGAGGACTCATGTACACGAAACTCGATCATATTTTATATATACAAGGGACTTCGCTCCCCTCCTTCCGGATCGATCGCATAAAGGAACGGCTGCAAAAGCTGATGGAAAAACAGAAAAAGCAAGCGATCATTGAAATCCACCGGCGGTACAACGGGGAATTGTCGCGGATCCTTTACGCCTTTTCCTGCTTTGACAAAACGGTGCATTATGATGAAGCTTCCGATACCTACCGCATTCAGGTCTGCTATTTGGAGGATGAGTGCGAATTTCTGCTCTCGCGCATTCGCTTTCTCGGCCTGAGGGTGAAAGTCGTGGAAGGAAGCACGCTGCAGGCCCGAATGCAAGAAACCGCAGCGCTGGCTCTGGCGAGATATACGCAAGATGAAGGTTAGGACGACGCCATGACATGATTCCCATAAAGAAGACTGAGGCAATGATGAACACTAATTTCTAATCCATCATTCATTGGACAAAAAAACAACCCGCAAACCATACTCCCGAGGAGTGAAGTTTGCGGGTTGTTTTTATTCTTAAAGGATCTCTTATTTTGCAAAAAACAATACGGTCAGTCCTCTTCGTCTGCCCTTACGTAGCGGCTGTCCCGTTCCATGTCCGCCTCTAATTGCTTGCGATAGATCACGGAAGACAGAAACACGCTGAATTCATATAGAAGCAGCAGCGGAATCGTGACCAGGAAATCCGATATAAAGTCCGGCGGCGTGATGACGACCGCGATAAAGACCAGCGCGAAATACGCGACCTTGCGCATCTTGCGAAGCCGCAGCGGATTCAGAATGCGAATTCTCGTCAAGAACATCACCACAAGCGGAAGCTCAAACAGCAAGGCCAGCGGCAATACGAGATTGAACATAAAATTCAAGTAATTGGTAATGCCGTAGGTTTCCTGAAGCCCCATGCCCTGCGTAATCGCCGTGGTAAACGACAGCGTCATCGGAAATACGATGTAATAACCAAACGTGATCCCGACGATGAACAGAACAAACGCATACGGCACGTAACGTATGGCCGCTTTCTGTTCTTCTTTTCTCAGCCCCGGCTTAACGAACGCCCAGAGCTGATAGAAGATCAGCGGAACGGAAATGACGAGCGAGAAAATGGCGGCGATTTTCATGTAGATTCCGATGCCATCCCAAAAAGAGAAGGCATGCAGCTCAAAGTTTTTGGCTTCTTCGGCCGCCGTCAAATAATGATAGATCGGGTCCGCAACGAAAAGCCCCCCGACCAGTCCTGCTACGAATACCACGAGCACGATTATAATTCGTTTGCGAAGCTCGCCCAAATGCTCCACAAGCGCCATATCTTTCACTTGCTCCGACAAGTTAACCACCACCCTGTATGTGACCCTGACAAAACAAAATCCCTCCCGAAGGAAGGGACTTCACGCCTTGCTTTAATTCTATTCCGGAAGACGCTTGTCTTCAATCTTGGCTGGCTCAGCGGCAACGGCTTGCTGGGGAGCCTCTTCTTTCTTCTTCGCCGGTGCATCGTCAGCGATAATCTCCCGCGCACCGTCCTTAAACTCACGGAATGTTCTGCCGACCGCACGTCCCAGTTCAGGAAGTTTGTTCGGTCCGAACAAGAGCAGCGCCAAAATAACGAGCAAAATAATGCCCGGCACTCCAATTGTACTCATATCTGTTCTCCTCCTCGTCCTGCTTAATGCCTTCAAAAGGACTTCAGGATGACATTAATCCATCATGCCTTGCAGCTGCAACAGGTTTTTAACTAAAGAAAATCATCCGACTCCAGCAGTGAAACAAGCTCATATACCGCCATCATACCATAATGTAAATCACATATACAGTCCAGAAACGTGACAGTTTATTTACATAATTATCTAATAAGGTACTCGTTAGAGCTGCTCGCGATACTGGCCCGTTACCATCAACAGTGCCTCCGGAAGCTGATCCATGACCGCGGCCAGATTCTCGTGCACGCCTTTGGGAGAGCCCGGGAGATTGACAATCAAGGTACGGCCGCGGACGCCGCATACGCCCCGAAACAGCATCGCGCTCCGATTCTTCTGCATAACGGTAGCACGCATCGCTTCCGCAATGCCGGGCACTTCGCGTTCGATGACCCGCTTGGTCGCCTCCGGCGTAACATCCCGCACCGCCAGCTCCGTGCCGCCTGTCGTGAGGACAAGGTCCACTTGATAATAATCCGTAAGCTCGATCAATGCCGCGATAATTTCGTCCTGCTCGTCCGGTACGATCCGGTATTCGATGATTTCACCGCTCAGCTCTTCCTCCACCAATTCCCGGATCACTTGAGCGCTCGTATCCTCGCGTTCCCCCCGCGAGCCTTTATCGCTCGCCGTCAGGATCGCCGTTTTCCACACCATCTGCCCTCTCTCCTTCCCACTCGTCCGAATCTCCTGTATCTATGCTATGTCGTTTCTTGTATGTAATCCCCGCTCTTGCCACCGGTTTTGCTTACCAGCAGGGTCGGGCCGATGATCATGTCTTTCTGCAGAGCTTTGCACATGTCATAGACCGTCAGCGCAGCGGCTGAAGCAGCTGTCAAAGCTTCCATTTCAACACCGGTTTTGCCTGTGGTTTTCACGGTCGTTTCTATATATAACTCGTCTTTGGCGTTATCGCTGAACGCCACGTTCACGCCGGTCAACGGCAGCGGATGACACATCGGAATCCAGTTCGACGTGTTCTTGGCCGCCATAATGGCCGCAACCTGTGCCACGGCAAGCACATCTCCCTTGCCGATTTTCCCCTCCTGGATGCGGGCCAGCGTATCCGGATGCATACGGACCGTTGTCTTCGCTACCGCTGTCCGGGCGGTCACATCCTTATCACTGACATCCACCATTCGTGCTCTGCCTTGGTCATTAAAATGACTCAGTTCCATCTCTTATCCCTCCGCTGCAGGTCTGGTCTTCACGTTATGCCCCTGTTCCGTAACCAAACCGTCCAATACCCTATCATGTTCTTCCATAGGAACTTGTTCCAAGACCTGAACCTCGTAACCGATCCCCACCCACAAAGGCTTCTTGATCCGACGAGCGTTGTCTTGTGCTCCCTGGTTAAGCCTGTCCGACAGCCGGTCGTAATAACCGCCTCCGTATCCAAGCCTTCCGCCCATTCTGTCAAACGCAAGCCCGGGGACCCAGACGATATCCGGTCCCGGATGATTCCATTGTTGCGACCGCAACGGATCAGGCTCCGAAATGCCGTAAGCGCCGGCAACCAGCTCGTCCCAAGCCTGAAGCTTATACAATTCCATCGAACGGTCTTGGGGCAAGCTCCGTGGAACGATAACCTGGATCCCCTGTTTCCATGCCCATTCGATAAGAGGCCGGGAATCCAGCTCGGAACGAAAGGGAACATAAATCATCATGGTCTGAAGATGGAGACGATCCATCACCTCCGCAGCAAAGCCGCAGGCTTGCTTCGACCGCTTGGTCCGCTCTTCCTCTGATAACTCGTCCCGTCGCAATGCCATCGTTTTGCGCAGGGCGGCTTTTGCGGATGCCCGCTTCAAATCTTCCTCAGGGTTCACACGTGATCTTTCCTCTCACGCTTATAATTAAGTTTAGTTTACCACTGTTCCTTCCTTTAGCCAAGAATGACGGAAGTCGCCAATCATGGTCGATTGTTCGGTCATTTTCATGTACACTTAATTTAAGATAGAAGAAACGCATAAACTCCAAAGCACGCGATCATTCAGATTGCCATAAAACAGCGTCTACGCGCGTTCCGTCGGAGCATGTACGTCGGAAGTCGTTTTTTCTTATAATGAAGAATTAATGGAAGAATCATATAGAAAGATGGAGGTTTCACATAACATGCTGCTGCAAGCCAATGGCATTACGAAATTATATGGCGTTACGCCCGTCCTGGACGGGATCAATCTGCAAGTCCTTGAACGCGAAAGAATCGGCCTCGTCGGAGTCAATGGAGCCGGGAAATCGACGCTGCTTAAAATTTTGGCCGGCGAGATGTCCTATGATGGCGGACAAATCTTCAAAGCCAAGGAAACCACCGTCGGTTATCTTGCCCAGAACAGCGGGCTTCAGTCCGATTCCTCCATATGGAACGAGATGCTGGATGTCTTTACTCCCCTGCTGGAGATGGAGCGTGAGCTTCGTCAGATGGAGGAGCAAATCGCCGACCCCAAGTCGAGCGAAGATCCGAAGAAATACCAGGAGCTTCTGGATCGTTATGCGGTCCGCTCGGACTGGTTCAAGGATCAAGGCGGATATGAGATCGAAACACGCATACGCAGCGTGCTGCACGGCATGGGATTCGGCAGCTTTTCACCGGATACGTCCATTGCCACGTTAAGCGGCGGGCAGAAGACAAGGCTGGCCCTTGCAAAAATACTGCTGCAGGCACCCGACCTGCTGATGCTGGACGAACCGACCAACCATCTGGATATCGCAACCCTCACCTGGCTGGAGGATTATTTGCGCGGTTATTCCGGCTCGCTGCTCGTCGTTTCCCATGACCGGTATTTCCTGGATCGGCTCGTGACCACCATCGTGGAGATCGAACGCCGCCATTCCAAAAAATATACCGGCAACTACAGCCGGTACATTGAGCTGAAAGCAGCCGAATACGAATCCCAGCTGAAGCAATACGAGAAGCAGCAGGATGAGATTTCCCGCATGGAGAACTTCATTCAGCGTAACCTGGTACGGGCCTCTACGACCAAGCGTGCGCAGAGCCGCCGCAAAGCGCTGGATAAAATGGAGCGGCTCGACAAACCGCTGGGCGATCTCAAGAAAGCTCATTTTTCTTTTGAAGCCGAGTATATGTCAGGGAAAGACGTCCTTCACGTACGTGATCTGTCGCTTGCGTTCGAGCAGGACAAACCGCTGTTTCGGCAAGTTTCCTTTGATCTCAGCCGCGGGGAAACCGTAGCTTTGATCGGACCCAACGGGGTGGGCAAATCGACGCTCCTGAAATGCTTGATCGGTACCATGAAGCCGACGGCGGGGTCGCTGCAATGGGGTACAAAAGTGAAGATCGGCTATTACGATCAGGAGCAATCCGAGCTGAACCCAAGCAACACCGTCCTGGAAGAGCTGTGGGGCACCTATCCGCATATGGAGGAAGCCCGCATTCGTACCGTTCTGGGCAATTTCCTCTTCAGCGGCGAAGATGTCCTCAAGAAGATCAGCTCCTTAAGCGGCGGGGAAAAAGCACGCGTCTCGCTTGCCAAGCTCATGCTTCTGGAAGCCAACATGCTCATCTTGGACGAACCGACGAACCATCTTGACTTGTTTGCGAAAGAGGTGCTGGAATCGGCACTCATGGATTACGAGGGCACTTTATTGTTCATATCCCATGACCGTTACTTCCTTAATAAAATGGCGGAACGCATCATCGAGCTTCATCCGGACGGCATTCAACATTTCCTGGGTAATTATGACGACTATACGGAGAAAAAGCAGGAAATTCTTGATATGGACAACGAGCCATCCGAGCCGTTTGCCCGCCACACCCTGAAACAGGAAGGGAAAGCCGAGGCTCTGCCTGAGAAGCAAGGGGCCGTTTCCTTCGAAGCCGAGAAGCAGGCGAAACGGGAGGAACGAAGCCGTCAGCGCAGGCTTGCCAGCTTGGAGGAGCAAATTCATGTCCTGGAATCGGACATTACCCAATTGGAAACCGAAATGACCTTGCCGGAGATCTATCAGGATTATATGGCGCTCCAAGAACGGCAGCAGTCGTTAGAGGAGAAAAAGAGTCAGCTTGAGCAAATATTTGCCGAATGGGAGTCATTGCTGGAAGCCTAAAAAAAATTCACAAAAGTGTTTCAAATGAAGATTTACGATTATACACAAACTTATCCCCAGGAATGGTGCATAAGTTTATCATGAAAATGGCCGAAATGGCCATTTTTTTGTTGTTATACGCGGATCCCCGGTCCTATATCCAGCTTTATCCACTAAGTTATTCACATTATCCACAGTTTCCACCGGGAAATTTGAAAATCCTGTCCCCTCTTTTCAGCGTCTTGCAAAAGACCGATTTATCGACATTTTTCTCGGTTATGCACATTTTTTGGCGGATATGTGGATAACGTTGTTCACAACTTGACAGTGTTTGATGTTCTATATATTTAGCTCCTATATAGGGCCTACCTTTTATTATTTTGGAAAAAAGCGACCTTCCCCGTTCCGGGTTGAAGGTCGCTTGTGCCAATCTAAGTAAATGTAAGCAGCTGAGGTCCCTTAATCGCTTCGATGCCTAAACCGACATTAACGCCGAGTTGCATGCCGCAACGTATGCCAAGCCTGCGGCCATGACGATATCCTGGTGCACGGCCGTGCCGCGGAAGATCTTGCCGGCCTTCTCCACCGTTACCGCCGCTTCGGCATGCGCGTCCTCGCCGCTGCTTAAAGAATGCAGCTCCAGATCGCCAAACCGGATGTCGCTGCTGATTCCTTGGCTGATCGCCGATATGACGGCTTGCACGGGACCGTCCGCCACGCTGGAGTAGGTGGCTTCCGTCTGCTCGCTCAATTGGCGCAGCGTAACCGCGGCAACCCTGCTGCTTCCCGTGCCGGAAATGACCTGCGCCTCGGACAGTTCGTACACCTGTGCCGGCTTGCCCAATGTGCGGCTGACCATCTGCAGCAGCTGATCATCGCTGACCACCTTTTGACGGTCAGCCGTTTCCTTGAAGGTATCGTACAGGGATTCCATCTCGGCTCCCTCGAGCCGGACACCGTAACGGGCCAAGCGGTCCTTCAGGGCATGGCGGCCGGAGTGCTTGCCCAGTACGATCATGCTTCGCGGAATGCCCAGCTTCTCCGGATCCATAATCTCGTAGGTGCTACGATCCTTCAGAAGACCGTCCTGGTGAATGCCGGATTCATGCTGGAAGGCGTTCCGGCCGACCACGGGCTTATTGAAGGCGATCGGAAAATGCATCGCACCGCTGACGAGGCGGGATACCTCGTACAGCTTCTCGGCCGTAATGCCCGTCTCTGCCCGCAGCATGTCACCCCGGGTAGATAGAGCCATGACAAGCTCTTCCAGCGCGCAGTTGCCTGTACGTTCGCCCACCCCGTTCACGGTGACCTCAATTTGACTCGCGCCGTTCTCGATCGCGGCCAGGCTGTTGGCCACGGCTAGACCGAGATCGTTATGGCAGTGGGCACTGTAGGCGACCCTCTTCCCGCCTCGGGCGCCTTCCCGCACGCGCCGGAACATCTCGCCGTATTCGTTCGGAAGCGCATATCCGACCGTATCCGGCAGATTGATGATCGTGGCTCCCTCTTCGATAACGGCCTCCACCATCTCGATCAGGTCGTCGATGCCCGTTCGGGAAGCATCCATCGCCGTGAATTCCACCACATCGCTGAATTGCCTCGCATAAGCCGTCATTTCACGCGCCCTTGCCACGACTTCCGGACGGCTCATGCGCAGCTGGTGGCGAAGATGGATGTCGGAAGAGGAAATAAACAGGTGAATCCGCCTTCTCGCCGCATCCTGGGTTGCCTTGACGGCCGCATCAATATCCCCTTTTACCGCTCGAGCGAACCCGCAAATCTCCACCTGCTATAACTGCCTTGAAATGGCCTGCACAGCGGCGAACTCTCCGGGACTGGACACCGGAAACCCGGGCTCCATCACGTCAACGCCCAATTCCGCCAGCTTTCCGGCCAGCACCATCTTCTGCTCGGGCTGGAGACTTGCCCCTGGTGCCTGTTCTCCGTCCCGCAATGTCGTATCGAAAATTCGGATCGTTCTCTTGGATTCATTCATCTTCCGATATTCCTCCTTCGTTAGGGTACAACCCTGATTTTCATTCGATTGGATTCCGTTGTTCTATCCAACTGGTTATGTTCAATGCACGTCCGCACGTCGACTTGCGTCCGCTTCCCACCCTGCTGCTGCCGGCAGCAAAATAGCCCGCCATCTCTTATATCATAAGAGACGACGGGCTAAAGACCCTCCGTGGTACCACTCTAATTGACACGCCATGCTGTTCAGCGATGCTGACGCACGCACGTGTCCACTCACCGTCCATGATCTCCTCATGCCGGCCGGGTCATGAAGAGAATGGACTTCCCGATGACGGAGGAACGCCGTAAGAGAGTCCTATCTGCATTCTTGGCATTCGATCCGGATCTATCAAATCATCCGACCTGCAGACGTTCCCTCTTCCGCTCCCGGGCGAGATTCGAAGCTTGCTGCCGCTGCGTTGCACCAAAACCGCAGCTCTCTGTAGACAGCTCCCTTCTACTGCTCCCGTTCATCGCGTTTATACGATATGCTGTTATGCAAAAGCTTCCTGATATCCGGCTCCCTTTACCGGGTATCTTTAACTCTTTAAGCACTTCTTCGTTGTTATACGCCTTCTGCCTGATCCGAGTTCCCGCTGCCTCACCATGCAAAAAAGCCTGCCATCTCTTATGCAAGAGACGACAGGCTATCCTATCGCGGTACCACTCTTGTTGACTCTAAATCCTAGGTCATTGCAAACCCGGACCTTAAAGCCCCCTCCATCGCCAAATCACAAAGGATTTGTGCGCAGCCGTTCTCACGGAGGCCATCCCGTAGCAAGGTCAAGCTCCGCAATGTCATCTCTGCCTTAGAGGCATTTCATTGCGCGAGGTTCCCCTGCTCCGCTCCCAGGTGAGTTCAGGCTCCTGTCGTCTGCGTTGCACCGTCCCGCAGCTCTCTTCATCCAAGGTTCACCTTACTGGTCCTGTTCTTTGCGTTTCAACATTCTGGAATTTGATCATGATTATACGTTCTGGACAGAGACGTGTCAAGAAGCTTTAGCTTAATGTTCAGCCCAAAATTCCAGCGACATTTGCGGATCAGCCTTCATATCCAGCGGCGTAAAGCTCTCCCGCTTCCATTTCAAATGCGCCGCGGCCGCAATCATCGCTCCGTTATCGGTGCAATATTGAAATGGCGGGATCGTCAGCGGGATTCCTTCCTGCCCGCACCGCTCGGACAATGCTTGACGAAGTCCGCGATTGGCGGCTACGCCCCCGCACAGCAGCAGCTGTTTGGCATCGTATGCTTTGACCGCGCGAACCGCCTTCTCCACAAGCACCTCCACGACGGATTCCTGAAAGCCCCGGGCTATCGCTTCCGTCCGAACGTCCTCTCCACGCATTTTGCTCTGATTGACGACATTTAATACAGCCGATTTCAAACCGCTGAAGCTAAAGTCATAAGAATCCGGATCCAGCCATACGCGGGGAAGATCCACGACTTCCTCGGCTTCCAAGGCCATTCGGTCGACATGTGGGCCTCCCGGATACGGGAATCCAAGCGCCCTTGCCACCTTGTCGTACGCTTCGCCAACCGCATCATCCCGCGTCCTGCCGATTAACTCAAAGCTGCCCTCGTCTTTCATGTAGACCAGCTCGGTATGGCCGCCGGAAACAACCAGCGCCATGCAAGGATAGGCGATGTCGCCCACAAAGCGGTTTGCGTAAATATGACCCGCAATATGATGCGTGCCGATCAGCGGCTTGCCCAGCGCAAAGGCCAGGCTTTTGGCCGCCATGACGCCCACGAGAAGCGCTCCGACCAAACCGGGACCCTGCGTGACGGCGATTGCCGACAAATCCTTCATTTCGATCCCGGCCTCGGCTACGGCCTGCTCAATAATTAACGTAATGCTCTCCACATGCTTGCGGGAGGCCACCTCGGGCACCACCCCGCCGAATGCTTTATGCGTTTCAATCTGGCTGGCAATGACGCTGGACAATACCTCGCAGCCATCCTTTACGACGGCAACCGAGGTTTCATCGCAGCTCGTTTCTATCGCCAAAATGCAGCTGTGCTGCCGGTCTATTTTTTCATCCTTCATGATAGCCTTTGACTTCCTTCCTCGCCATCGTCCTCCCGATAAGGGGGCAGATCTGCCCACATGATGAGTGCGTCTTCCTGGTTATCGGAATAATACCCCTTCCGGACACCGGCTGGTTTAAACCCTTTTTTGATATATAAACGCTGGGCAACGTGATTGGACACCCGAACCTCGAGCGTCATTTTCTCCATCCCCATATAGGCAGCGGTCTTCATCAGTTCCGTCAGCAGCCGATCGCCCCACTTGCGTCCGCGATACTGCTCCAGCAGGGCAATATTCGTGACGTGCGCTTCATCCACGATCGTCCACATGCCGGCATACCCTACGGTTCGGCCTTCGTATTCCATAATCATATAACGCGCAAAATGATTCAGTTTCAGCTCATTATGAAAGGCTTCCTCGGTCCAGGGCACGGTAAACGCTTCGCGCTCCACCTTGAGAACCTCCGGTATATCCTCCAGGGTCATCAGCCGGAAGGACAAACCTTCTTCACCGTCCGCCGGCTTCTTCTGCTCGTCCATTACGAATCCTACGCTCCCTTCACCGCTTGCGCAGCAGGTTCGCTTCCGCTTCGGAAAGCTGTGTATAATTGGGCACCAAGGTATGCACATCATCCGCTTCCCCGGCGAGTAATCTGGCTGCTCCCAGATACCCCATCCAGCGGCCCTCCAGCGAGTACGGATGAATCCGGAGCCTGTCTCCAAACCACGGCTCCAGACCTCGAGCGGCCTCCGCATGAAGCTCCACTTCCCCGATAAACCATATGCAGACCGGGCGCTCCCCTTCAGGCAGCTTGCCGATTCGTTCCTCTATGGCTTCCACCCAGGACTGCATCAGGCGGATGCCGTCCGTCTCCATACGTACCAGCGCTTCCGCTTGGCGTTTTGAATCTGCAGCGAATAATGCCGTATACACTTGTCCCCGTCTGGCATCCAGCAGCGGAACGACCCAGTGGACTCCCTTTTCTCCCGCCGTCTCGCTCCATCCGGATTTCAAGCCCCCCCATGCCAAAGCATGCAGGCTGGATACCCCGACGACCGGAAGCTGATTGGCCCATGCCAATGTTTTGGCTGCGGTCACCGCTATGCGGATGCCCGTATAGGAACCTGGCCCCACTCCTACGGCAATGCCGTCTACCTGGTCCATGCCAAGGCCGGCTTCCGCAAGCGCCTGATCCATCACGGGGTGCAGGTGCACCGAGTGGTTGCGGTCCGCATTCGTGTTAACCTCCGACAGCAGCTTGTCCTGCTCCATCACGGATACCGCCAGCGAAGCCGTCGACGTATCCAGCGCCAAAAACCGCTGCTGCGGCTTTTTGTCATTGTTGTTCATTCATGCTACCCCATTTTTCATTCAAATCCCGGCACCACTCGCCATAAGGCCCGCCCTGGCTTGAAAGTGTGATGATCCGGTTCGTTTCGTCCGTCGTTTCTAGCTGGATATGAAGATACTGCTCAGGCATAAGCTCGGTGATCAGGCTGCTCCATTCCACGAGACAAACCCCGTCACCATAAAAATATTCGTCCAGCCCAAGCTCATCCGCCTCATCGAGCGACAAACGGTATACATCCATATGGTAGAGCGGCAGACGCCCCTCATATTCTTTAATAATGGTAAACGTCGGACTATTCACAACCCCGTTCACCCCAAGATGCCGTGCAAATTGTTGGGAGAATGCCGTTTTTCCTGCTCCAAGATCCCCGTCCAGACCGATGACGGTCCCCGGCTCCGCCCTCGCGGCCAGCCAAGCAGCAAGCTGCTCCGTCTCCTCCAGACTGCTTGAAGTCATTCGAAACCGGCCCTCCGTACGGCCATTATTCACTGATAACCCACCCTTTATTTAGTTTGCCCATATCTCAAAATACTTGATCTTCATTATATCGGTCCTCCCAATCCGCTGCAAGAACATGCGTTTTTCTGGATTGGCAGAGATGAAAAAAGAAAGGGTTACACGAATTTCAAACACTGACACGATGCAGTCAAAGTTCAAGCACTATAGTGAAACCAACACCCGGAGGAACCATGATAAAAAACCATAGGAGGATGACAATGAACGGAACAAATCAACCGAATGTAATCTCTTTTTCTGAAACGGCCATAACTCCCTTTCGCATTCAAATTCCGGAGGCGGACCTGATGGATCTAAAGGAACGTTTGGGCCGTACCCGCTGGCCTGATGATCTGGAGGATAACCACTGGGATTATGGCATGCCGCTTCCTTACTTGAAGAAGCTGTCCGCCTATTGGAAGGATTCGTACGATTGGCGTAAATATGAAACCATGTTGAATCAATTCCCACAATTTACGACCACGATCGATGGACAAAACATTCACTTCCTGCATGTTCGCTCACCTGAACCCGATGCGCTGCCTCTAATCGTTACCCATGGCTGGCCGGGATCGGTCGTGGAGTTTATGCATATGATTGAACCGCTCACCAACCCAAGCAAGTACGGCGGAAATCCGTCCGACGCTTTCCATCTCGTTATTCCCTCCCTCCCGGGTTTCGGCTTCTCCGGGCACACAAAGGAACGGGGATGGAATATCGAGCGCGTGGCAAAAGCATGGGATGAACTTATGCTTCGACTAGGGTATGAACGTTATGGAGCTCAAGGAGGGGATACGGGGTGTATGGTTTCGGCTGAGCTTGGCCGGATTGCCGCAGAGCGTATCGTTGGCGTTCATTGCAATGGTTTGTCGGTGTTTCCGAGCGGCGATCCGGCTGAAACCGAGAACCTTACCGCTGCAGAGCAGCTGCGCTATGATGAATTAGCCGGAGGCGGCTTTGACGGGTCCGGCTATGCCATTTTGCAAGCGACCCGACCCCAGACACTATCCTACAGCTTAACGGATTCCCCGGTTGGGCAGCTAGCATGGATTGTAGAGAAGTTTAAGGAGTGGACCGATCCAAACGCAGGTCTTCCTGAAGAGGCGGTAGACCTTGATCTCCTTCTTACGAATGTCTCGATCTACTGGCTGACGGCAACAGCAGGCTCATCTGCAAGAATCTATAAAGAAAGCTCCGGCAATTGGGGAGCGCCGGCACCGTATTCCTCGGTACCTACCGGCGTCGCGGTTTTCCCTAAGGACCTCTCGATCCGCAGTATGGTCAAGCGCCAATACAACATCGTGCACTGGTCGGAGTTCGACCGGGGCGGCCATTTCGCCGCATTGGAAGCTCCTGATCTGCTGATGGATGATATCCAATTATTTTTCAGAGGGCTGCGTTAACGGCAAATTATACGCAAACCAAACACACCTTATCCGGTTTCCGACAGTACGGAAACCCGAACAAGGTGTGTTTTCATGCCATTTCAAGCTTCTGCAAGGAAGCTAAGCCCCTTTAATCAGGCTATTCGCCTTCCTTCAGCCGGTCCACATTCACCGTCAGCGTGTTGGTCGGACGGGAACCAACCTGAACGGTAGCCATCCCGTTCTGCGGATCGATCTGCTCGATCCAGACTGGCTCCCCTTCCAGGTTCACCTTGTAAGTATCCTTGGAGTTAAAAATCTCCACGGCGCGCTGCATCTCCATACGTTATGATCCTCCTTCTTCCGGTTCTCTTGGCGATTCGTCCACGACCTCCATCGTGTCGGTGGTGGATGGGCCGATCAGTCCGTTATCCATCGTGACATTGCCTCCGCCAAGGCCTTCGTTAATCATCCGGTCAATATCGAACATGGTAGATTCCCGAGAGATCTCGCTCTCCTCCGAGGTCAGGCTGTTCCAATCCACCATGTCGCCGTTCACCGGTTCGGATGCGGAATGGTCCGAGGCTCTGTCCTTCTGTATCTCTTCCGACGTTTCGGTTTTTCTAGACTCCATCATGAGAAGATTACCTCCTTTTACAGGCAGCGTTCATCGTCAATATGCCACAAACAGGTTCTAATTATGCAATCCTGAGCTATAACTCATACTAGAGTCTTTTTTTGGGCACACTACTAGAGGTAGTTCAAAAAATTATAGTCGTCGTTTATAACGTTTACTACACGGTCATACCCAAAACATATTAGAACTTGATAGGAGGTTTCATAGAATGCATACGGTTTGGAAGGGCGCGATCAGCTTTGGTCTGGTGCACGTGCCGGTGAAGATGTTCTCGGCTACGGAAGACAAGGATATTTCGATGCGGTACATTCACAAGGAGTGCGGCAGCCCGCTCTCCTACATCCGCAAATGTCCGGTATGTGAAGAGGAGGTTGCCTGGGAGGAGATTACGAAGGGCTATGAGTACGAGAAGGGAAAATTCGTGTTGTTCGAAAAAGAAGAGCTGGAGCAGCTCGCCGAAGCGAACAGCAAAAACATCACCATTCTGGACTTTGTCGATCTGACCGAGATCGATCCGATCTACTTCCAGAAGACCTACTATCTCTCGCCGGATCAAGCAGGTGCCAATGCATACCGGCTGCTGCTGGAAGCGATGAAGCAGTCCGGCAAAATCGGCATCGCCAAAATTGCCATTCGCTCCAAGAGCAGTTTGGCTGCGATTCGCGTGCTGGATGAATGCCTGTCGATCGAGACGATTTTCTACCCGGATGAAATCCGGCCGATTTCGCAGGTCCCGAATTTGCCTGAGCGAACCGAGGTCAACGCCAAAGAGCTGGATATGGCCAAACTGCTGATTGACCAGTTGTCGACTCCCTTTGACCCTGAAAAATATACGGATGATTATCGCGAACGCCTCCTGGACCTGATCAACAGCAAAGTGTCCGGCGAAGAGATCAAGATTGCCCCTGCCCGTCAGGAGACCAACGTTGTGGATCTGATGGCAGCCCTTCAGGCCAGCATCGAGGCCGTCAAGCCGATCGGAACGGACCCGGGCACCAAGCCGAAGCCGCGTAAAACGACCCGGAAGACCGCTGCCAAAGAGCCTGCAGCCAAGGTCAGCGGCGGGGAAGCTGACGCGGATGCACCAAAGCCGAAACGCCGGACGGCCAAATCCAAGAAATCCGATTCCCCATCCTAAAGCCGCATGGGACAGTTGCAAAATTTGCTGCCGAAAGAGCCGATGGCTCCGATCTCGACGGATCAGATTACGACCGGCGAAGATTGGGGTTATCAGCTGAAATGGGATGGCGTACGCATTCTGGCCGGGCTTGACCAGAACCGCGTATCCCTGTATTCCCGCAAGCTGCTCGACAAAACATCCCTGTACCCCGAAATCGTTCAGGCATTATCCGTCCTGCAGGATCGGCGTCTTCTCCTGGATGGCGAGGTCGTGTATTTTCATCCGGAGCTTGGCCGCCCCGTCTTTCAGAAGGTTCTTCAGCGGGAGCGTTCGCGTACGGTCAGTACGAGCGCTCCTCTGTTTACTTATGTGCTGTTCGATATCTTGGTGGATGGCGACGAGGACTTGCGCAAGCTGCCTTATCTGGAACGTCATCATCGTCTCAAGGAGACGGTTTCCGACATTCCGGGCCTGCTGACCGCCGATCTGTTTCTTGAAGGCGAACCGTTATGGGACTGGGCGGAACAGCGCGGTTGGGAGGGCATTGTCATGAAGCGCCTCTCCTCGCCATACCGTGAGGGCAAAAAGCATCGGGATTGGTACAAAAAGAAAATTGCCGTGAACATGGCTGCTTCCGCCGTCGCCATGATCATCAGGGAAGGTCGCGTAGCCAGCCTCGTCATCGCAGACGACGATGGGAACTACATCGGCCGGGCTTCCCTGGGGCTCAATGAGCAAACGAAGAAGAAACTGCTGCAATATGCCGAAAGCCATCGTGCTGACGCGATATGGAGAACGCTCCATACCGACCTGAAGAAAGAACAGCTGGCCTGGCTTAACCAGCCTTTATCAGTCCAGGTCACATTTCTCGAGTGGAGCCAGGATGGCATGATGCGCCATCCCAAACTCGTATCGATTGAGGGGGTGTAAACCATATGGCTCGTACCGTTAAAGGCACCCTGACGATCGAGGGGCAAGAGATTCAAATTACGAATCCCGACAAACCGCTGTGGCCGGAGGTCGGCATTACCAAGGCAATGTATTTGCAAAAGCTTGCGGCCATCTCGCCTTTCTTGCTCCGGTACTGCCGGGGCAGGCTGCTCACGACCATCCGGTATCCGCACGGAGCCCAAGGCGAATCCTTCTACCAGAAAAACGCACCCGAGCCGCTGCCGCCCTTTGTTCAGACTTATGTGCACGAAAATATTAACTACGTGCTGCTCAACGGGCTGCCGGAGCTGCTCTGGCTGGGGAATCTGGCTGCGCTTGAGTTTCACCCTTCCCTGCATCTGGCAGGCAGCCATCTGCCCTGCGAATGGATGATCGATTTGGATCCCACGCTCCCGGAGGAGCCCCGGATTATGGAGGCGACGGCCATTGTAGGGGACGTGCTGAGCTCCCTGGGCCTGTCCTCCGTCCCGAAAACCTCGGGAGCGACCGGAGTGCAGATCATCGTTCCGATTCCGGAAGGCGTAACGTTCGATGAACTTCGAACGGTTGGCCAATTCGTGGGCCAATACGTGACGGAGAAGTTCCCGAAGCTGTTCACCATCGAGCGGCTGAAGAAGAACCGCGGCGATAAAATCTACTTCGATTATCTTCAGCACTACAGCGGAAGGACGCTCGCCGCTCCTTATACCCCGCGGGCCCGGCGGCTCGGGACCGTCTCCACGCCGCTCACGTGGGACGAAGTCCGCCAGGACGTTTCTCCCACGGAGTTTCACCTGCTGAACATCGAAGAACGGCTGAGGGAAAAGGGCGACCTGCTGCAGACCCTGCCGCCCCAACCGATCGAGAATGTCATCCGGCATCTGTTGCCAAAGGGTAAGGCAGCGTCAAAAAGGAAAGGATAGCTGCTCAACATCGGGTGTAAGCTCCTCTCCGGAAACCGGGGCCGCCGGTTGAGGAAGCTTCCTTGGACGTACAGGAGCAGCCCATTCCCTCGCAGGGTGATCGTTGGCCCCTTCATCCGATGTATCGTTCTCCGAGGCTGCAACCGGTCCGGACCGGTTGACGGCAGCAGGTGCCCCCATGGTCAATCCGCTCAGCCCATATTCGTTCAACAGCCTGGACGCCATCGACTTGAAGGAACGAACGTAATGCTCTTCCGCATAAGCGCCTTGCCCATATAACTCGCGGTAGGATTGAACCACCTCGGGGAAGTGGTGTTTCAGCGTTTCGAGGTACCATTTCTTCACGTCGCGCGACAGTCTCAGCAAGGAGATCATCGCAAAGGAAACGCCTCTTTCCTTTGCCTGGGACAAGAGCTCCTTCAGTTCCGGCTCCTCGTCCGTCAAAAAGGGCAGCACAGGCGCCACAAACAAGCCTGTTCTAATGCCAGCAGCCGATAATCTGTGAATCGCATCAAGCCTGGCCTCCGGATGAGGCGATGCCGGCTCCAGCTTCCGGATGACGTCCCCGCTCAGCGTGTTGAGACTCATGTTGACGGACACGTTCTCCATCCGGGTCAAGATATCCAAATCCCTCAATACGAGCGGAGAACGCGTCGTAATGCTGGTAGAAATGCGGTATTTAGCGAGCAGCTTCAGACATTCCCGCGTAAGGGTCTCCTTGCCCTCGATCGGCTGGTACGGGTCGGTTGCCGTTCCGATCGTCACCTGTCCGATCGATCTCCGCATCGCTTCAATGTCATAGTTAAACTTCCTCGCCGCGCCCGACAGCTGCTTCTCCAACGCTTCCGCCGCATTCGACTTCATAAAAATATGGTGCTGGAACTCGTCTTCCGCTCCCATCCCGATAAACGATTGAAATGCGCGGGCGTAGCAAAAGCTGCAGCCATGTCCGCAACCTCGATACGGATTGATGGACCAATCGAAGGGCATCCGCTCTTCCTTCACTCGGTTTAATGTTTGCTTGGTGGTTATGCGTTCATATTGCGTACGAGCCATTCCGCTTCCTCCTCCCTGTACCTGGCATGCTCTATGTCATTATTCTTTATTTTAACAAACGTATGTTCTTATTATAAGTGGGTTTTACTGGATTTACAAATCATGCTTCCATGAACGCTTCATGAGAATCGGATTGAAATCGGTCCAATTACTCATTATAATCAATATATATCAAGTGATATATATTGATCGTTCTACATATGTATAACCTAAGGAGCTGTAGACATCATGGCACCAAAAACGAAGTTTACCAAACAAGATATCGTGCTAGCCGCATTCGACATTGCCAAAACGGATGGCATCGAGTCCATTACGATCCGAAAAGTAGCCGAACGTCTCGGCAGCTCCATCGCGCCGATCTATGTCAATTTCAACGACGTCCAGGAACTGCTTCAGCAGGTCGTCGAAAGAGCCTTCCATGTGGCCAGAGGAATGATCATGGAGCAGCAATCCGGACAGCCGTTCCGGGATATCGGCATGGCAAGTCTCCGCTTTGCCAAGGAATATCCCGTGCTTTATCGGGACCTCATGATGAAGGACAATCCCCATATGAAGAATACGCCGGAACAACTGGACGAGGTTATCGGATTGATGAGGCAGGATCCGGAGCTCGGCGGATTTTCGGATCAGGAGCTGCAATCTATTTTATTGAACATGCAGGTGTTTCAGACAGGTCTCTGCGTCATGGTGGCAAACGATCTGTTCACGAAGAACGTGGATGACGAGCAGATGATGAATATGATGGACGAAGCCGCTGAAGCGTTCATACGTGCTGCGCATGCCCGGAAACATGAGGGAAAGGGAATCTAAACTGAAGGAAAGAAAAATTACGATTCATGGGAGGTAGAACGGTAATGGGAACAATCCTGAAGCAATCGGTTCTGGATGCATGTGTGACTCAAATCGCCAATAAAAGAAATGTGTTTAGCACAGTGATGTGCGTCGAGGACCAGGAGCGGTCATTGTCCATAGTCGGCAGCGGAGGTGATATGCAGCCTGACGACCGCTATTTCATTGCCAGCGTGACCAAGTTGTACGTGACCGCCGTACTCTTGAAATTACGCGCCGAGCGGCGGCTGGAGCTCCATGATCCCATTGGCAAGCACCTGCCCGAAGAGATTATGACCGGGCTCCACAGGTTTAAGAACAGGGATTACGGCGAAGAAATCACCGTTCAGCATTTGATGTCCAATACGTCCGGCATCCCGGACTATTTCTCGGAAACCGTCTTCTCGAATCTGATCGCCGGGAAGGATCGAGCTTGGAGCCTGGACCAAGTCCTGGCCGCGGCCAAAAGGAAAACGCCTAAATTCAAACCGGGACAGCAGAAAAAAGCCCAATATTCCGACACCAACTATCGGCTGCTTGGCCAAATCATCGAGAATATCAAGGGCGAATCCATTCAGGCCGTATTCCAGGAATACATCTTCGACAAGCTCAAGCTGACGCAAACCTATTTTTATCATGACCCGGAGGATGCGTCCCCCGTTCCGTTCCATTACAAGCAGAAGCGACTGGACCTTCCCTTGTATATGGCATCAGTCGGTGCGGAGGGCGGGATCGTCTCCACGGCAAGGGAAACGATGACGTTTTTGCGGTCCTTTTTTAACGGGGATTTGTTTCCGCCGGGTGATTTGGGGGAGCTCCAGAGGCAGTGGAACTTCCTGTTTGCTCCCGGGCCCTTCTTCTATGGCATCGGCATTTCAAGACAGCCGCTATCTCCTTTCAGTCTGGGACGCGGACTCATCGGCCACTGGGGCCAATCCGGGGCATTTGCCTTCCATCACCCGGAGTCGGGCCTCTATTTCACCGGAACCGTGAACCAGGCCGTCGGTCAAACCGCCGCCGTGCAGGCCATGTCGCGAATCATCCGCCATTATGTGCGCGAGAAGAAGGCGCTGCGCCTGCACGCCGATACACTTTAAACAAAAAATGGCTCCGCCCGCGCTAACTCTCGCACCGGGTGGAGCCTGAAATGATTGTATTAATGGATTGCCTTTTTCTTAAAGCGGCCGCCCTTCACATCATGGATGTTGCCGACGGCTACGAAGGCCTGGGAGTCCCAGTCTTCCACAATTGATTTGAGCTTTGCTTCTTCCAGGCGAGTGATAACCACAAAGATAACCTTCTTGCTGTCTCCGGAATAAGCACCCTCGCCTTCGAGGTAGGTTACGCCGCGTCCCAAACGCTGGGTCAGCGCATCACCGATCTCCTTATGCTTATCACTGATAATCCAAACCGATTTGGATTGATCAATGCCTTCAATGGTAATATCGATCAATTTAAACGCAAGGTAATACGCAATCAGCGAGTACATGGCATGGTCCCAGCCGAAAATGAAACCTGCGCTGCCTAGAATGAATACGTTGATGAACATCACGATTTCGCCGACGGAGAACGGCGTTCTCTTGTTGATCAGAATGGCCACGATTTCCGTGCCGTCCAAGGAACCGCCGGACCGGATAACAAGGCCGACCCCGATTCCGAGAAGCACGCCGCCGAACACGGCCGCAAGCAGCGGATCGATCGTGATCGGATCGACGGGATGCAGGAAATAAGTGCCGACGGACATGACCAATACGGCGAACAGCGTGGATAATGCAAAGGTTTTTCCGATCTGTTTATATCCCATAAACAAAAACGGAAGGTTGAACAAAGTCAGGAATACACCCAGCGGAATATCGGTGATATGGGAAACCATAATCGAGATTCCGGTAATCCCTCCGTCAATAATCTTGTTCGGCACCAGAAAGATTTCCAGCCCTACTGCCATCAAAATCGCGCCGAAAGTTAAGAACACCAGACGGCGGAGAAGCTTCAAGGTCGCTGAGCCTGCCTTGGGATTCTCCGGCTTCTGCTGCTCCGCTTTCACTTGCGCCAGAATCTTCACATCACTTGACATAAATCTCCCCCGTTCAACTTTATGAAACCAAGCTAATATATATTTATAAGTGGATCCTATATAAATATTCTATCATATAAATAAAAGCGGGACATAGATTTTTCGCAGTTTATCCTGCTTTTTACTCGGATTTCCGTCATTCTCACATCCCATGTAAAATATTACTTTTACAGCAATGGCGACAGCATCCTGCACATAATTTCGGCCGCTTTCTGCCATCTTCCGCGCTGACGGAACACCTCCGCATCAATATGCCTGCTATGTTGCAGATCTTCCTTAAAATCCGAAACCAACCGCTCAATAGGCAGCCGATCAAACAGCACGGCCGTCAGCTCGAAGTTACAGAAGAAACTCCGCATATCCATATTCGCCGTACCGACCGAACCGAGAAGCTCGTCCACAATGAGCACCTTGGCATGGATGAACCCTTTTTCATACTCGTAGAACTTGACTCCCGCTGCCAGCAGCTCTTCCACGTAAGACAAGCTTGCCATCTTGACGAGGCGGGAATCGGCGTGATCCGGAATAATGATCCGTACGTCCACGCCGCTCACCGCAGCCGTCTTCAGAGCTTCATAAATTCCTTCATCGGGAATGAAATACGGCGTGGTGATCCATATCCGTTCTTTGGCCACGGAAATCGCCCCGAAGCACATTTCCTGAATGGCATTCCAGTTCAGATCCGGTCCGCTGCTCAATATCTGCACTTGCTCCTCCCCGGTGCATTGATGCTCCGGAAACAGCCCGAAATCCGCAATGCGCTCTCCGGACGCAAGCTTCCAATCGTGCAGAAACACATTTTGCAGAAAATAGACCGCATCCCCCTTTACTTCCAGATGCGTGTCGCGCCAGTAGCCCATATTCGGATATTCGCCAAGATAGTCGTCCCCGACGTTAATGCCGCCCAGAAAACCGATCGTGCCGTCCACGACGACGATTTTGCGGTGGTTCCGGTAATTGATTCTGCGGCTGAACATCGAGACCATTGCGGGCAGGAAGAAATAGAACTCCACTCCCGATTCTTTGAAGCGTTGAATGAATGTTTTCTTGAGTTTATAACTGCCCAGCCCGTCACAAACCAGGCGCACCTTGACGCCTTCCTGCGCTTTTCGAATCATGACGTCCTGAAACTTCGTGCCGATCCGGTCATGGCGAAAGATGTAAAACTCCACGTGAATGTGATCCTTGGCCTCCTCCATGGCGTTCAGCATGGCCTCATACGTCTCTTCCCCATCGGTCAACACCCGGCTTTGATTACAGCCCGTGATGGGACTCTCCGACAAGTGATTGAGCAGATTGAACAAACGGTCATTATGATGAAAGCCGGGATTGTTCATATCTCCTTTTCTTCGGACGACCGCCGCCCGATCCCACAAATGCGCCCTGATTTCCTGAAACAAACGGGAACCCCGCTTGCGAATCTTCAATCGCTTCTGGTAATCCTGCGCCACAAAGAAATAGAGTACAAACCCGATAAAGGGGAGGCAAAATAAAATAAACAGCCATGCCACGGCCTTGGACGGATTTCGAAACTCAAGCAGCAGCACCGCAACCATCTGCAAAATAAAAGTAATAAGTGCAACCAGAAGCCACACCATATCGGCAGCCTCCTCACGATGAATAATATATTGAGCAGCCCTTTGTCAAAACGTTTGAAATGAAAGACAAGCAATTAACTACACTACATCATTGACCAATTCCATATGTATTTATTCAATTACCCAATGCGGCGCCATACTGAATAAGTTCTCTTATCTAATAATTTTTGACATGTTCTTCGAAAGAATAGAATACATACTAGATAAGGAGTTGGCCAAGTCTAGCGGGTGCCCTTGTAAACCATAAATAATGCATGGAAGGGAGATGCCATGAAAACCGCACACCGTAAACAACGCTTAACCTTGCTGGTGCTTCGGGATGCCCAGCATTCAGTCAAACAGGTCCATCTGTCCAAACCTTTGATGATAGCGGTGCCCGCGGCCGCTATTTTGTCCATCGCTGGACTGATCGTTTCCCTCCAGATCCAGTCGGCTCAGACCATCTCGGGGCTGGAGCAGCAGCTGACGCTGAAAAGCCTGGAAGCCTTAAAGATGGAAGTGACGGTCACCGATAAGGATGAAGCCATCGAACGCCTTAATAAAGCCATCATTCAGCTATCGGGTGAAGCAGAGCAAACGAAGGTCCAGATGGAGCGCGTTCAGCAGCTGGAGCAGGAGCTTCAGCAGTTTATTGAGAAGCACGGCAGCCTGTCCGGCCAGACCTCCTCCATCGCTGACGAGGATAAGCAGCATGTCGGCGGTGAATTCATTGCCGTTCATGAGAATGAAATGTTAAACCTCGCCAGGGAGACCCAGGATGATTTCGAGAACATGCAGCAGCTGATTTCACGCATGGAGCAGCATATTCCGCGTACGCTGGATCAGGCCCAGGAAACCCAGGAAAGGCGTGAGGGCACGCCTTCATTATGGCCGACCACCTCCAAGCGGCTCACCTCGAATTTTGGTTATCGTAGCGATCCTTTTACCGGCCGCTCGGCCTATCATGCCGGCATCGATATTGCCGGGAAAACCGGCGATCCTATCTATGCCGCAGGCGCCGGCGAGGTGACGGCAGCGGAACGCAGCGGGGCGCGGGGGCTGTATATCGTCATCAGGCATCCGAATGGTCTGGAGACGTGGTACATGCATCTGGACAGCCTGGACGTGTCGGCAGGCGATCATGTCGAGCAGGGCGAAACGATTGGCAAGCTGGGCTCCTCCGGGCGAAGCACGGGCCCTCACCTTCATTTCCAGGTCGTCAAAAACAATCAGACGATTGACCCTTTGCCTTATCTGCAATAAGCACACCATCCATTTTCGAATAGGAGGAATGACAGATGAAGAAGAAAAACAAGAAAAAACGGGCGTCAGAGCGGACCGATACGCTGATCGGGCCAGGAAGCGAAGTGGAGGGCGTCCTGCAATGCGAGGATGACCTGAGGATCGACGGCCGCTTTAACGGCTCCATCGAAAGCCAAGGCTGCGTCACCATAGGCGAAGCCGCGATTGCCCGCTCCAATATTTCCGCTCGGGAAGTCATCGTGGCCGGCAAGGTCTATGGGGATGTGACGGCGGAAAATAAACTGACGATTACGACAACGGGGCAAATGTACGGGGATGTTCACGCCGCTTCCCTTATCGTTATGGAGGGCGGGCTTCTTCACGGAGCAAGCCGGATGGACCAGCAGACCTCTTCTCAGGAAGCCTCGGAATCGACTAACACCACACTGCCCCTTCAGCGTCCGGAAGCAGGTTAACCCGGCGTATGGACGACCACCCGAATTCGAACACGATATCCGCTTCGGCCGGATCCTACAGCCGACACAATCAAAGAGCCCCTTCTCATCCATGTGACCCACACGGCGGAAGGAGCTCTTTTCTCATCGTTATGAATTATGCTGCTACGTCTCTCTTGGTGAAGGCCAGCCACGAAACCAGCATGAACAGTAAGCAATAGACGGCCAAAATCGCTACGGAAAAGCCCAGCCCTACGCCTCCCGGCCCGACGGGCGAGCTGATGTACCCGCTCAGATCGGTGTGAAGAAAGAGCAAATACTTCGCCCATACGAACCGCTCCGGGTTAAAGATAAAACCGAAGATATCCTTGGTGAACAGGACCAGCAGCGATAATCCAATCGCAAGGCCGCCTGAACGGAATACCGTGGAGAGCATAAATGCAATCAGCGAAATGACAAACACCTGGATCGTATCCGTCAACAGGAGCAAGAGGGAATTGCTCATGGGCGATCCATCAAATCCGTCCGAGAATCCGGCATTGCCGGAGAACAGCAGCATCGAGACAGCGATGCCCACCACCATGGTGATTCCCGCACAGAGCAGCCCGAACAGACACAAGGCGGCGAATTTGGATAACAGAATTTTTCCCCGGCTCCACGGCCGGATCAGCAGCAATTTGATGGTGCCCCCGCTAAATTCCCCGGCCACGATATCCGCGGCGATGACAACCGTGAAGATCGCGCTGAGGTATATGGTGAAACTCTCCGTCCAAGTGAACACGGTCCAGACATCCATCGGCGCATCCGTCAAGTACAGCATGACAGGCATGGCCGCATTAAATAAGACAAGTATGCCCAGCATGACCCATGTCCGCACGCGGTAGTAAATTTTCATATTCTCATTGGCAACAAGACGGGTCAAGTTATTCAACAAGAGATCCCCCTCCCGTCATTTCCAAAAATTGATCCTCCAGCGACCGGGTAACCGGCTGTATGGCATATACGCGTATGCCCGCTTCGACCAACGCCGCATTGATGTCCGCAATCATATCCCGGTCACCGCGAACAAGGACGCGATGCTCCCGGGCTGTCGCCTGGTAGTCCTGGAGGAGCGCTGCGGCGGCATCCGCTTCGCTGACGGTAAATGCCGTCTCTTCAAACATCCGCTCTCCCCCGTCCGTGCGAAGCTGCCGGATATCGACGAGCTTGCCGTGACGGATGATGCCGACGGTATCGCACATCAGCTCCATTTCCGACAGCAGATGGCTGGATACGAATACGGTGGTCCCTTCCTCCTGCGTCAATCGCCGCAAATAATCACGCAGCTCCCGAATGCCCTGCGGGTCCAAGCAATTCGTAGGCTCGTCCAGGATCAGAAGTTTGGGCCGGTGCAGCAGCGCCTGTGCCACTCCGAGCCGTTGGCGCATCCCCAGCGAATAGGTCTGCACCTTCTCATGGATCCGGTTCCCGAGCCCGACGAGTTCCACCACTTCGTCGATACGCTCCTTCGTAATCCCCTGCATCATGCGTGCAAAATGCTTCAAATTATTGTAACCGGATAGAAACTTGTACATTTCCGGATTCTCGACGATCGCCCCGATCTGGGCAGCAGCCTGCTCATAATTTTTCCGAATGCTGTATCCCCCGATGGTTATATCCCCTTGGGTAATGGACATCAGCCCGACCATCATGCGGATGGTTGTCGTCTTGCCTGCCCCGTTCGGCCCAAGGAATCCGAAGATTTGTCCAGGTGCGATATCAAAGGTCACATCATCTACCAGAACCTTCGACGATATTTTCTTCGTAACCCCGAGCAGTCTTACCAGCGGTTCCTGCTTCATGTGAATTCTCCTTTGCCCCTAACGAAACAAGTTCAATATTCCCCATTATACACAATACCAGGCATGAGTCTAATAGACTTCGCTCCAAGCCGTCTGAATCGGCCAATCATTCAAAGGTCCTGCGCCATGTAAAATAGCTCATTGGATGCAGCCGTTTTGCACTTTCCACATATGCCCATAGGCATATCGTATCGATAGAAACCGGTTTTAAACACGCTGACTCCCTCGATCATCGACACGATCCGACGACAACATATACAGTACATTTTCAGTTCATTTTCCATGAATGTTCCACTCCCAATGAGAAATGGCTTGATATAATGGTTGTTGATACAGAATGTATCCTAATAAATTTGCACTCTTTTGTCAAACGAAAACATAAATATTTCTTGGATATTTAAGGACAATTAGGTGAATTGGCATCACTCCGGCCGATGCTTGATCATATTTTGTATGAGGATAACATTCCGACAGATGGGAGGGTGCGAAAATGCCTGTACTGAACAGTCAAGCCAATGTGAAAAATTTCGGTGCAAAAGGTGATGGCGTTTCAGATGATACGTTAGCCTTCCAACAAGCGATCCAAGCGTGTGCCTCCGGTGCATATTCCGTCATCTATATGCCTAAAGGCCGATATCGCATAACGCAAACCTTGGTATTACCGAAACAGGAAAGGCCCAACACCAACGCCACGCAAGGAATTGGACTTACCATCTACGGGGACGGAATGTATGACAGCGGTATTATTTATACGGGAACAGATTTTGCCCTATACAGTGATAAAGACATGGCCGAGACTATCTTATTTAGGGATTTTTATATTAACCACGCTGCGGGTGGTGGCATCTATCTGCCGCAGGGCGCACACCAAATGTTTGAGCGTTTCTTCTCAAGCGCATGCGGTGAAGGAAAATTCGGAGTTTATATTCAGGGGATGCGAAGCGGGACGAATCCCACATCGGGCTATGGAGGCTATATGATCTCGTTTCGCGATTGCCGTTTCTGGCAGGAGACGGGTTACTTGGGTACGGGCTTAAAGTTAGAGGATATCGTGTTGTGCACAACGATTGATAGCTGTTTCTTCTCCAGGTCTGTGCGAAATTACCCCCATCTGGAAATTGTGAATTCGGACAGCATTCATATTACCTCAACGGCCTTTGAGAGGAGCGAACAAACCGTCCCCCCTGCTTCTCCTGCAGAGGGACGCACCGAGGAAGATGTCATGAGGGATGCGATTGCGGCGAATCAAGTGATGACCGCCCCACTCATCAAGCTGGATAATGCCCGTGCCGTTTCGATCGAAGAATGCCATGCGGAAGCGACCTATGAGAGCTTTGTGGGAATTTACGGACATACATCAGGCGTGTGGATTGACGGATGCCGTCTGGATCACTACGCGATCACGGATTACAATCCCAATAAAGGATACATCGTCACCGTAGATCCGGGTTCTACGGCATCGCAGGATATCATCCTCGGACCGCGTAACTACCGGATTCAAGCCAATCACCCCAATACGACACACGGTACGCTTATCAAGGACCCTGTCGGCTGCGTAGTTGTTGAGAATATCGCGGACCGGACATCATTTCGGGATGCATTCTATTTAACGGAACGACGTACCGTACCTTATATCGGCTCCTCTGGCCATAACCTGCTTCGAAACCCGTCTCTCAGCGCCATGTTTACGAATGATGTCCCGTATTCCGTCGAACCTGACCCGGGCTTTGCCTTTAAACAAGCGGCTCCATCCGGCTGTATCGTCACCCAAAGTTCAACCGGCTCAAAGACCAAGCTCCGTATGAGAACCGTAGAACGTCTGCATAAGCATGAATATTACACCTTCGTGCTGTCTGGCACGAACCTGTCGGGGAAATCAACACCGCTATTTATTGATATCGGCGGGGACACCAACGATCTGACTCTTATTCTTCCTTCCGGCTCCGAACGCTTTACCATTACGAAAACGTTCAAGAAATACTACACGGACATCGTCGACCTCGTGGTATACGAGCCGCTTAATCTCCAAGTCCATTCGATATTCGTGCTGCCGAACCTGGTAAATAACATTCCTTACGGGGAGGAAACGATCGCGAGTTCGGCTGTCTTTACCGAATTGGTTCGCTCCAGCAGCATGATCCTCAGTCCGTTGCCTGCGATACCGGCTGCTTCTGCTGCCCACCGCGGCCGAATCATCATGGTTGAGGACAGTAACGGGGTAGATTCGCTGTATATTTGCAAACAGCGTTCAAAAGGCGTCCATTCCTGGATCAAGTTAGGATAATCGATGCGATGATCATGATGCAATACAACACGGAGAGGGTGAAGACTTAACGTCTTCCCCCTCTTTTCATGCCCGCTATTTCATTGTCAGAGCCATTAAGCATCCATGCACTCATTGTCTCATTCGTTTCGATCCATATGCTCTTTAAGCAGTTGATGGATACGCTGACGTTCCTTCTCGCTCACTTGATAATACCAGACACCGCCGATCTTCTGCCCGCCTCCCTGAATTTCGATCTGTTTGATGGTTTTCATATCCTGGCGATAGTCGGTTACAAACGTCTTCATTTCATCAAATCGGACGTCTGTCTTTACGCTTGACCCGACCTCCTTAAGCAAAGCTTCAAGCTTGAAGACCGTTGAAACGTCAAGCGCGCTGTTCAACACTTCTTTCACGATTTGACGCTGCCTGGAGTTCCTGCCTAAATCGCCGCGGGGATCCTCATAACGCATCCGGGAAAAAGCCAATGCTTCCCGGCCGTTCAAATGCAGCCGGCCCTTGGCAAAATGATGGCCCTCATAATCAAATGCCAACGCGTTATCAATATCGACTCCGCCAAGCGCGTCTATGATGTTCGCAAAACCCTCCATGTTGACTTTAACGTAATAATTCACCGGAAATCGGAGCCATTCCTCAACGGTCCGTACGGACATTTGGATGCCTCCGAACGCGTAGGCATGATTGATTTTATCCTCCGTGCCGCGGTCCGCGATGACTGTACGAGTGTCTCGAGGAATGTTAAACATCAGGATCGACTGTTTCGACGGATTGACGGACAGCATAATCATCGCGTCCGACCTTCCCCGGTCATTCGGGCGTTCGTCTACTCCCAGCACAAGCACCGTAAAGGGCTCGCGCCGATCAATATCCGCCGTCTGGATTTCCTGCAGGATGGGATCGGCTGTTATAAAAGCGGGAGGCGATGAGGGTTCCCGCTGCTCATAAATTTGTTCAGCCGTCGCTTTGACGGACTGGTACACATACACACCATAACCGCCTGCCAACACGGTCAGACTCACGAGCGCTCCCGCCGTAATCTTCAGCCATTTTTTCATGCCTCGTCATCCTTTCCGATCTAACACTTCCCTCGGCCTCGATTTCATTGACCTCCAATATGTATATGCACTGACCAGCGTTATTCCGACCAATGCGGCAATCGAATCCAGGACAACATCCTGTGCCTTAAAGATGCGGTACCCCGATGTGCTTTGATGCAGCTCGTCGCTAACGGCATACAACGCGCACAAGCACCATGACACAGGTATGACTATGCTAGCCCTGATCCGCAGCAAATTCGTCAACAGCAGCAGCAACAAGCCACCAAGGACGAAGTATTCCCCGATGTGGGCTGCCTTTCGGATAAAAAATTCAACGAAACCGGGCACACCCTTGGCATCGATGCTAACGATCTCTCCGGCATAAGTAAACGAAACCCATGAAAACCAATGTTCAATCGCCGCCTCTGGCAAGTGCTCCTGCAGCCACGGCCTTAGATCCTGCTGCTGGTACGACTGGGAGGAGAAGAAAAAAATGATGCTCATCCAAACGAAAACGATGACGATGATAAACAGGAGCCTCCTGCTCCTGTAGCTGCTTCTGTTTCTGCCCACGGCATTCTCCCCCGTCATGAAATTACCTTTGTCCTTAGACGAACTGGGTCATCTCTTCCCATTGAAAGGTTAACCGGATCGTATCCTCCTCTGATACTTCGGTACCGGATTGAACCTCAATGAATTCAAGATCCTCAAGCGCGCGAATTCCATGCAAGGTGCCGGCGGGTATTTTGAGCACATCCCCAGCCTGAACGGACTTTACCTGGTCTTGAATGCAGACTTCACCTGTACCGCTGGTGATCGTCCAGTATTCTTCGCGATGCAGATGATAATGATAGCTGGAGTTCTTTCCTGCATCAATCCGAATCCGCTTGGTAAGAACCTCATGTCCGTTCTTATGCTTTTGCAGATCAAGTACACGGTACCATCCCCAGCGGCGTTCCTCATACATGGGCCGTTGTTCGATATGAGAAATAAATTCCTTCAACCGCGGGCTGGATGATTTCTCCGTAACCAGGATGCCGTCTGCGCCAGTGGCTACCACGACATTGGAGAGTCCCAGCACCGCTACCGGAATATCCAGTTCATTAATCAAATGGGTGTTGTAGCAATCGTCGCTGATGGTCCCTTTCCCGTTGATCGGCGATGGAATCTCCTCTGTAAGCGTGTTCCAAGTGCCCAGATCCTTCCAGCTCCCTTCATAAGGAACCACCACGACGCGCCGAGCCTTCTCGATCACCTCATAATCGAAGCTAATCTTCGAGAGCCTTGCATACTGTTTGGACATTTCCTCATATTGAATCGGAAGTCCCTTATCGATCAGAAGCTGGATCAGATAGTCCAGCTTAAAAGAGAACACGCCGCAGTTCCAATAAGCGGATTGTGCGATGTATTGCGAAGCCTGCTCTTCGCTTGGTTTTTCTTTAAAGCTTTTTACGTTGCGGTAACCACACGAGGCATCCTCCGTCTGTTCCGGGAGAATATAACCGTACTTCTCCGAAGGATAGGTTGGCTTGACCCCCATAAGCGCTATATCCGCTCCGGACTCTTCCAAAACGCGATCCAAAGAAGACATTGTATGAAAGAACGGCTCCTCCACAAAAGGATCTACCGGCAGTACGGTAACGGTTTCCTGTAAATTGACGTTGGCTATGGAATACAGATACACGGCGGCTAGCGCGATCGCAGGGAACGTATCTCTGCGCTGCGGCTCTACGATGATCGGCACCCTGCCGGGAAGCTGATTTCGAATAATTTCAATCTGCGAAATGCCTGCGGCTATAAAGGATGAATCCGCCAAGTTGCTCCTCTGCAATTGTTTCCATACGCGCTGCACCATGGACTCGGATTCTCCTTCTTCTCCAGGGAGCACCTTAAGGAACTGTTTGGAGCGAAGCTCGTTGGAGAGAGGCCACAGACGCTTACCCGAACCGCCGGACAATAAAACAATCTTCATCTTACTACTTCCCTCCATCCTTTTATCACAGCATCTATATGGACTGCAGGAGCGTCCGGTATTTGTCGATGGACTGAGCCTTGGCAAGATACCGTTCCAAATACAATCTTCCGCCACGTCCGGTCAATTCCAACGTTTCCGTACCGCATGCATACATATTCGCTATGTGCTGGGAGATTTCGCGGTATTGTTGCGGTTCCACAACGACTCCGCATCCGCTTTCCTTAATAAGGACGGCGGCTTCGCTTCCTTGCTCAAGAACGCCGAGTATCGGCTTTCCTGCGGCCATGACGCCGTAGATTTTGCTTGGAACCGAGACGCCCTTGATCCCTTTCTGATTGACGACCAAATGGACATCCGCAGCGCATAGAGAGTATTTGATGTTTTCTTTAGGCTGAAACGGAAGGAATCGAACATTCCCCAGTCCCTTCTCCTCCACATATCGCTGCATCTCGGGCTTCATGGCGCCATCGCCGATAAAAACGAACAGGATATCCGGATGATCCTTAAAATCCGAAGCGACCCGTATAATGTTCTCCAAATCGTAATAAAGACCGAGATTCCCCGAGTACATCACGATAAATTTCCCCTGCAGATCATGATCTTTCAAAAACTTCGACACGTTAGCATCGCTGCGGGGCAGCGGCGTGATATCCTGCTCGTCAGTCCAGTTATTAATTACGCTGTTGCTCGGTACCCTGCGTCCACGAAAGCGGCTGTTCAGCGTCTCTTGCATGTCCTGTCCAACCGTGATGATATGGTCGGCTATGCGGCAGCTCAAATTATCCATTCTCTTGGCCAGACGAAACAGCCATTTTCGATTCGTGTAACTGATAGCTTCGGCTTGCTCCGGATTAAAATCCATGATGTTATAGACGAGTTTTCCGCGTTTCAGCACCTTGCCGATGGCGCCAATCAATCCGCCGATAATCGGAGGAGAAGATATCGTATAGATGACATCCACTTTCTTAATGCGAAGCAATGCGATAACAGCCAATAGAAAATAGGAGAGAATAAACAGGATGCGGCTGAATTTGCTTCGCTTATTCACTTGAGGAGTACGAAGACGGATAATCCGTATACGTTCCAGTTGATCGTATTCAAACATTCTTTTCTTCTGGACGTGGTTTGCGTTTTCCGGCTGAACGGCGATAACTGTCACATCAAAATCATGCTGGAGCTCCAAACAAAGTTCAGTTAGCAGCTGCCCGGACGAAGCATAATCCGGATGAAAATAATTGGCCACAAACACGATTTCTTTTTTCATTTCATGTCCCCTTACTGTCTTGGAATGTTCTTTTCGCCGCCTGAATGAACGCTACCGGGATCCTTATGTATCAAACAGATCATGGTAAGGATCATTCCGTACGACAAGGTTTTATAGCTGACCTGAAACAACAAGCCGATAATGACAGGTACAAAGGCTGCCAGCATGTAGGGGAGCATGGTGATCGTAAACCGCTGAAGAGCCCTATACAGGATCCAGATCAGATAAGTCATCAACACTGCAATCCCGATCAGCCCTCCCTTAAGCAGGAAAAAGCTAACCGCCGAATGAGTGTAGGATACAAGAATGTTGTTTACCGCCGGATCGTGAAACAGGCCTCCCCACCCTACTCCCAGCAGCATGGAATACGGAGAGGCGGACGTTTCAGCCAGTACGGCGGCGAGCTCATCCGTTTTTCCGTTTGCGCCGAAATCCTCCTGTTTGGATACCAACAATTCAAATGAGTTGGATATTTGCTCCTGGGCAAGCATCCCTGCGGCGACAAGAATGATCAGACCGATGATCAGCTTATTCATCGATTTGCGCGAGCTCACGATGAAGTAAACGGCAAAGCACAGCATAGCAAGCGCAAGCGGCGCGCGCTGCGCAACGGCCATGAGAGACCCGAGGGCCAGGAAACCGCCAGTCAGCATCACGAGGCTCCCCAGCCAGCGAAACGGGCTGGAGCTTTTCCACGTATGAACCGCCATGATGGGAAGAAATACGCCTGCAAACGAAACGCTGGGATCATACGGAAGATACAGAAAATTATCAAAGTAATACATTCTGCCCACTTCCAGAGGGGAAATCTGTACAACCACGTAGAATCTGATGGATAAAATAACGCCCATTACGGAGATGATCCAAGGCAATATCGCAAGCCAATTGAGCGTTGAGCGTTTCATTGCCGGCAAGAGCAGGAGCGGAACGAACAGATACACGCACGGAATCAAATCGCGAATAATATCCGTCATATCCCACCCATAAACGACACCGCCGTTCAGAAGCCCAATCCACAGCAAAAAGAAGAAGCCGGCATGAATAACGACAGGCACGGTACCGTAATGGCGATATAACGAGAAACCGCCGCCCATAACAATGATTCCGGTCGGGATCGACACAAACAAGATCAGAAGAACAGCAATCAAAGCTTCCGCGATGCCGGGCTCTGCTGGAAAAGGGGAACTGAACAAGGCATATAACAGCAACGCTGCTATAAATCCGAATCCCCCCAAGTTGGCCACTGAGCTTCTGCCCCGATTATGCAATGTATCCGCAGGGAAACTCAGATTGTGATTCATGGGATTGACTCCTTATCTTTTAAGATCAGAACGGTGAGGAGCATTCCGTAGGAGAGCGTCTTGAAACTGGGCTGGAACAACAATCCGATCATGATCGGAACCCCGGCCCCAAGCATGTACGGGAGATTCTGCATGTTTACGCGCTTTAAGCACTTCCATATAATCCAGCTCAGATAAGCCAAAAAGACAGTAATGCCGATAACCCCTCCCTTTAACAGGAAGAAGGTAAACGCCGAATGAGTAAACGAGACCTCGGACATGTAGGTCGGATCAAAAAACAGTCCCCCCCAGCCTATACCAAGCAGCAGCGTATACACCGACTTGGACGTTTCCTGAAGCACGGCCGCCAATTCATCCGTCTTCCCGTTCGCTCCGTAGTTCACCTGCTTGGATAACAGCAAATCAAACGAGCTCGTGATCTGCTCCTGGGCCAGAATCCCGGCTCCTATCAAGATCACGATAATGACGATCAACTTCCGTACAGACCTTCCGGAACTTACGCCGAAATACACCGCAAAGCATAGGGCTGCCAACCCCAGAGGGGCCCGCTGCGCTACGGCCATGAGCGAACCTAACGCCAAAAAACCGCCGATCAGCATGGCCAGGCTGCTTAGCCAGCGGAGCGGATTCGTGCTTTTCCACGTATGCACGGCCATAATCGTCAGGAAGACGCCGGCAAACGAAACGCTCGGGTCATAAGGCAAATACAGAAAATTATCAAAATAATACATTTTTCCGATATCCAGCGGCGAAATGCGAACTTCCATATAGAATCTGATGGATAAAATAACGCCCATTACCGCGATGAGCCACGGAAGAATAGACAGCCATTTGAATTTGGAACGATTCATTGCGGGAAGCAGCAATAAAGGGACAAACAAATATACGCATGGAATAAGATCACGCAGTATATCCGTTGAATCCCAACGATATATGACGCCTCCATTCAACAGCCCCAGCCACAGCAGCACAAAAAAGCCCAAATGCAGCGGCATGGGGACGGTGTCATATCTGCGATACAGTGTAAAACCGCCGCTCATGACCAGAATTCCTGTCGGAAGCGAAACAAACAATACCAGCAACGCCGCGATCAACACTTCCGTCATGCCGGGATTGGCTGGAAAGGGCGCGCTGAAGATAGCGTAAATCAAGAGGGCCAGAATAAAGGCAAGCCCCCCCATAATTCCTCCTCCAGTCGGGACCGGGGACAACTGATTACCGATAGCAGTACGGCTGTTCATGTCCCCTGGCTTACTTTCCGGAGCTCCGACATCTTGATTCCGATCTGCCAGTAATAAACCGAACGTGCGAAAGCATAGTGGAAGCCGGCGGAACCATCGAGAAACCCAAGCTTAATGATATAAGAGTGTATAAATGCAACCGCCCACTTCAAAGGCATCCGGTCGAACAGCTTCTTCTGGAGGCTTCGGATGAAAATTTGGGATTCGTTCAGGTTTCGAAAACCGCCATTGGTGCGCACAACCGCCTCCCAATCCGAATAACGGTTATGCTTCGCGAAATAATCAAACAGGGAATCATGATCATAGTGAACCATACAGCTGCTGAGCACCCCGGTACTTCCATCAATCTGAGGCTGATAATGCCCTTCCACTTCCCACATGTTCGACGCCGACAGATCGTCATGATCCAGAAATCTGCCTAACCGGCGGTGGAACAATACCAGCTTATACATCCTGTGCCCGTGCTTCAGCACCTTGTTCATGAATACATAGTCATACGCCACGAAATAGCCTGCCGCCAAATCCCGCTTTTCTTGAAACAACCCCTCCATCTCGGCGACCAGCCGGGGTGTGGCTTCTTCATCCGCATCCACGTAAAACACGTAGTCATTGCGGAACGGCAGTTCCTCAAGGCACCATTGCTTTTTCTTCGGATATTGGCCATTCCATGTAAAATTGATGACATGTGCACCCATTTCCCGTGCAATGGCACATGTTCGATCCGTGCTGTTGGAATCCACGACGAACACCTCGTCAAAAGCGGATACCGAAGCCAAGCACTTGGCTATGTTTTTTTCCTCGTTCTTCGTCATGATAATGACGGACACCGGGATTTTATTTTTCATAGGAAAAGCGCACCCTCTTATAGAATTTAGGAAAGCTATGTTTAACCAAACGAACGCCCCATTGCAGCAGCGCGATCGAAGCGCGGAGGACGATTGGCATCCCGAGAATGGTTTTCCGGATAAACCACTGGTCCCGTTGGCCTTGTTTATGCTGGGTTTGGGAGATACCGCCCTGCTCAAAAATGCATATGGGTTTACGGAGGTACGCTGCGGTCCCGCCCTGCAACAAGAGTTCCGCTGTCAGGGCATAATCCGCTCCGATCGGGTATTCCAGACGATATCTGATGCTGCTCAAACTCCCCCGCCTGAAAGCCATGGATTGGTGATGCGTAAACATGCCGTACCACATGCGCTTATGACTGCGTGCCGTCTTATACAACAGCTCACCCGACCGCGCTTCTTCAAGCGCATCGCCATACAGCAAATCCGGGAGATGATGCTGGATAGCTTGCATACGAAGCCGTTCGCCTATCGTATCATCATAAAATCGATCGCCGGAATTCATGAAGACCACATACTGGCCATTGCAACATTCCAGCCCTTTATTCATAGCATCATATATCCCTTGATCCGGTTCACTGACAAAGGACACTCGTTCATCTTCAATATTCTGAAGAAAAGCCAGCGTGCCGTCATCCGAGTTGCCGTCAACGACGATCCATTCGAGCGAGCAGGATTGCGACTTCACGCTTTGCCACGTTTTGATCAGACCCTGTAGATTATTTCTGCAGACCGTGACTACGGAGAGAAAAACTTCAGATCTGTCTTCTACCCATTGAGTCCGTATCATTTGTAACTGGCTCCCTTTAATCGAACTTGCTGTTCCATGTTTTTGTTCCTGCCTGCCAGACGCATCAACTGACGTATCAGATCAACAGGGTGGAAATGCACCGAAATGCCGAGTCTTCGCCGCACCTCTACCCACATCCAACCGTTCTGCGCAAGCAAACCGCATACCATCACGACGGCAAGCGCAAACGGTCCCCATGCATGAACGACCGTCACGGCCGCAATTACCGTCACGACACTGGTAATCAGCGTGATTCTCAACATGGCCCGCTCATGGCCGGTTAAGGTCAGAAGGAGTCCTGAAGGGCCTGCGAATAAATTGATGAGCTGACCCAGCGACAAGACGGCCAGAATGGCATGACCTGAGCCATAGGCAGATCCAAATGCCAATTGAAGCACTTGCTCGCCCATCAACATAAAAACCATTCCAATGACGATTGCTGGCAGCGTAGATATGCCAACAATGATCCGGCCGGCATTTTGAATGCTCGGGAACTGGCCGCTGCCGAAATACTTGGAAATGATGCTTGTCATCAGCGTATTCATCAACACGACGAAGAAATTAAGCACGGCCATTAAGCGTACGGCTGCACCATAAATCGCCACTTCGCTCTCATCGTAAAAAACGCCCAGAATCCAGATATCGCTAGAGGTGAGCATAAACAGCGCGACGTTCGAAGCCATCATCGGGAGAGAGACGGCAAGCAGCCGCCGGGCGTTTGGCCCATGATCTGCGGCCGGCTCATTCGTTTGGTTCCGGAACCCTCCCTGGAGAAGCTTCAGCAATCTCCAACCGGCGACGAAGCAGCTAATCCCCATGCAGACCGTAACCAAGATGAGCGCATGCTCCAACGATAATGATGAACGCCCCAGCCACATCAACAAACCTAAACCTGCCAGCATGAGAAAGTTGGACAAAACGCCGCTAAACAATGTAGCCTGCCTCACATCACCGTGTCCCCGAAAGGTTTCGGCCATTACATTTTGCAAAACCGTTAACATGATCCACAGCCCGGTCCATAACGCAGCCGATGCCATAATTTCCGAGCCCAAAACCCCTCGAAGCAGCGTCAGCTGCAGGAATGTATACAGTATGCCTGTACCGGCTGCTCCGAGCATCGCAATCTTCAGAGACAGCAGCGCGGTTTTACGGGCCCATGCCTGCCTTCCTTTCTCCCTCTGCTCGGCCAAAAAACGTATGATGCTCTGGTTCAAACCCAGCGTGCCAACCACGCCGCCAAAAAAGGCGATATTGAAAGCCATCAAATAGGCGCCGAAGGCTGCCGTATTCAGTACCCTGGACAGTAAGATATTAATGAGCAGCGCGGACCCCGCGAAGAATGCCCGCCCTGCAAATATCCACAAACCGCCGTTGACCGTTCGATTACGGGTGAGTTTGCGAAGATCGTGAAACCTTTCTAACTTATGCCGCGTGCTGGACGATCGTTTGCTTCTCACACGTATGCCGCCGACAGCGCTTCTTGGTATTTGATCTCTGCGCGCACCCGCTTCATGTCCTCGTCTACCATCATCTTAATCAGCTGTTCAAAGCTGACCTCAAGCTCCCACCCGAGCTGCTCTTTAGCTTTTGTGCAATCGCCAAGGAGCAGGTCAACCTCCGCAGGACGCACGAATTCGGGATCAATGACGACGTAATCCTCGTAATGCAAGCCCACGTAAGAGAAGGCTACCTCGAGGAGTTCCCTTACGGTGTGCATTTCGCCCGTTGATATCACGAAATCGTCGGGCTGCTCTTGCTGGAGCATGAGCCACATGGCTTTGATATAATCCCCTGCAAATCCCCAATCCCTCAATGCATCCAGATTCCCCATTCGCAGCTCCTGCTGCAAACCATGCTTGATCCGGGCAACGGCATCCGTGACCTTCCTGGTAACGAACTCCAATCCCCTTCTGGGCGACTCATGATTAAATAAAATGCCGGAGCATGCGAACATCCCGAAGCTTTCGCGATAATTCACCGTGATCCAATGGCCGTATACCTTGGCTACCCCATAAGGGCTCCGGGGATAGAAAGGCGTTGTCTCTTTCTGAGGCGTTTCCACGACCTTGCCAAACATTTCGCTGCTGGACGCCTGATAGAAACGCGCCTCCGGCTTCACCAGCCGGACCGCCTCCAGCATATTGGTTACGCTGATCGCCGTCATTTGGCCCGTTGCCAGCGGCTGCGGCCAAGAAGCGGCTACATAGGACTGGGCTGCCAGGTTATATACTTCGTGCGGATCGGCGATGCGGACCGCTTCGATTAACGAGGCGAGATCGGTCAGATCGCCGGATATCCAGTGAATCTTATCTTTAATATGGGTCACGTTCTCGTAATTAGGTGTGCTGGTCCGGCGGCGCAATCCAAAAACCTCGTACCCTTTGCTTAGAAGAAACTCAGCCAAATACGAACCGTCTTGACCGGTAACGCCAGTGATTAATGCTCTTTTCATATTGATCCTCCAACGGATTTACTGTAGATCTGTTGCGATTCTAAATAGTGCTCATAGGTTCGGGCCAATCCTTGCTCAAGGCTGATCGACGGCTTCCAGCCGAGGGCTGTCAGCTTGCTGACATCCACCAGCTTTCTGGGCGTACCGTCGGGCTTAGAGGCGTTATAGACAAAACTTCCGTCATAACCGACAGTGGAGGCTATGCTCTCTGCAAGTTCCCGGATGGACACATCCTCTCCGCAACCGATATTGACGATTGTATTGTCCTCGTAATGCTTCATCAGGAACAAACAGGCATCGGCAAGATCGTCAGCGTAAAGGAATTCCCGCTTCGGCTGACCGGTACCCCAAATCTCCACCTCGCGTTGACCTGTCTCCTTAGCCTCATGTATCTTTCGCAGCAGCGCGGGAAGAACATGGGAGGTTTCCAGATCGTAGTTATCGTTCGGGCCGTATAAGTTCGTAGGCATGGCCGAAATGAACCGGGTACCATACTGCCGATTGTACGATTGGCACATCGTGATTCCCGCGATTTTGGCAACGGCATAGGGCTCATTGGTAGGCTCCAGGGCGCCGGTCATCAAATATTCTTCCTTCATTGGCTGCGGAGCCAGTTTGGGGTAGATGCAGGTAGATCCGAGAAAGAGCAGTTTTTTTACCCCGTACCGATAGGAAAGATCAATGATATTATTCTGGATTAGAAGATTGTCCCGTATGAAATCCGCTGGGTGATCCCGGTTCGCAATGATACCGCCGACTTTGGCGGCAGCTAGAAACACATACTCTATCCCTTCACTGCTGAAGAAGCGTTCCACGCGATCACGTTCACGCAAGTCCAACTCCTGGCTGGTACGGGTAACCAGGTTGCGATATCCTTGCAACTCCAATGCCCTGACAATGGCAGATCCCACGAGACCGCGATGACCAGCCACATATATTCGGGAATCCAAATTCATTACCGCCATCTCCTTTTAAGAGGTTGTTCAAAAAGCATCTTTGGACCCCATGAACACCCGGACCGTCTTGAACAGGATCCGAATGTCCTGGGTCGTGGATTGTTCACGGATATACCTTAAATCCAGCTCCACCATTTCGCGGAACCCCAGGGCGTTTCTGCCGCTTACCTGCCACAAGCCGGTACAGCCCGGAACCACGCTCAGCCGCTGCATGTCGTAAGGGGTGTAGGCTTCTACTTCCGCAGGCAGTGGGGGCCGCGGTCCGACCAGGCTCATCTCGCCTCTCAGTACGTTCCACAGCTGCGGGAGTTCATCCAGGCTCGTTTTTCGAAGAATGCGTCCCACCTTCGTGATCCGTGGGTCGTTCTTCATTTTAAACATGGCACCTTCAACCTCATTTAGGTGAACCAGCTTCTGTTGAAGCTGTTCCGCATTAACGACCATGGAGCGAATTTTATACATTTTGAACGTTTTTCCGTTCTTGCCTACCCGAATCTGCGAGAACAGCATCGGTCCTCGGGGGCTTTCCACCTTCATGCACACGAAGATGATCATAAACAAAGGCAGAAGAAGAATAAGGCCAACAGCGGATAGCACGGCATCCGTCGCCCGTTTCAACCGGAAGTACCCTGAACGGGGCTTCACCGGATAAGAGCTCGCACCTGTCATCACGGGAAATTCTTCGGCTGCAGCGGTTTCCAACGTTCTTGTTTCAATCGTTTCGATATTCATGGCTTGATTCAATCTCCTATCTAGCCAACGTTCGGTTCTTATGTATCATTTGCTCAAGTCCGTGCAAAAGGGGGAGCCGCAGCTCCTCTTTCATCAACGCGAATTCAACCGATGTAAGAATGAACCCGAGCTTTTCCCCGACATCATAGCGCGTACCTTCGTATTGGTAGGCATACACTTCCTCGATTTCAGTCATTCGCTGAATGGCATCCGTTAGTTGGATCTCCCCGCCGATTCCTTCCTCCATCTGCTCCAGGTAAGAGAAAATCGCGGGGGTCAGAATATAACGTCCCATGATCGCCAGATTGGAAGGTGCGTCCTCGGCTTTCGGTTTTTCTACCATTCCTTGCACTCTGGACAGCCCTCCGATGGTGGGCACCGGATACGGATCAATGATTCCATATCGGTGTACTTCCTCAGGAGATACGTACTTAACGCCAATCACGGAACTCCGGGTCTGTTCATACTGTTCGATTAACTGCTTGATGCACGGTTTCTCGGCACGAACAATATCATCCCCGAGCAGGACGGCAAACGGTTCGTTGCCTATGAATTTTCGTGCGCACCATACGGCATGCCCCAGCCCTTTGGGCTCTTTCTGGCGAATATAATGAATGTCCGCCATGCGAGAGGGCCGCTGCACCTCATGAAGCAATTCAAGCTTCTTGGTCTGCCTAAGCTTATGCTCCAGTTCAAATGCATGGTCGAAATGGTCCTCAATCGCCCGCTTGCCTTTGCCTGTAACGATAATGATGTCCTCGATACCGGACTCAATCGCTTCTTCCACAATGTACTGGATCGTAGGCTTATCCACGATCGGAAGCATCTCTTTGGGCATTGCTTTTGTAGCTGGCAAGAATCGAGTACCCAGTCCGGCAGCAGGAATGATAGCCTTTTTAATGGTTGCCATTGTCCGTTCCTCCTCTATCCTAATTCGTTCGTTTTACCGGAAAATTGGGTATTCCATGTGAAGCTCTATGTAAACAAGAGAGGGCATCTAACCCTTCCTCACTTTACGCCATCGACGATGAACGTCTAAGCCATCCTGTTTGACGGATGCCCACAGCATAATCGAGTGCCTACGGTGGTAGAGGTTCAGTAGGCATTACCTGATGTATGCTTTAAGTAACAACGTTTATTCGGACGCGTTAACGATGGCCTTTCCGGAACCGGGCGGTTCAACCGGACTGCGTCTTGACACGGAGCTGCCTCTCGCTTTGAAGTCACTTGACTTGAAGTGCTGTATGACGGCCAGTGTCGGAAGTCCGAGAACCAGTTCAACCTCTTTGTCGGTGCGGATGGAATCATCCAAATATTCGAGCAAGAAACAGAAACCTATCGACAGCATCAGCGACACAACGAAAGCAATCACGACATACAGCAAAGGACTTGGAGTGACCGGTCTGGGATCGGCGTTATTCTCGTAGAGGATGGTGATGTTCCCGCCGGGAATGATAGAGGATATTTCGGATTTGAATACGTCGGCAACGGCCGTCGCTACTTTGAGCGCGCCATCGTAACTATAATCCCTGACGGATATCGTCATGACAGGTGTATCCTGTACGGTATCGACCACCATCATATCCATCAGGTCTTTCACGGTCAGCTTCAATTCCGGGTGCTGTTCCACCACTTTTTCCAGAATCACGCTAGTTCCGATAATTTCTTTGTATGTATAAACCAGACGCATCCCCATATCCATATCATCTGAACTAAGGACAGACTTTTTTTCTTCGGTCTTATTGGTCACGATCATCTTGTTGCTTGCTTCGTACTGGGGTTCAACCATTCGATAACTGTAAAATCCAACGAGTACGCAGACTACGGCAACCACGAGGAGAATTAACCACAGCCTTTTCTTCAACACGGTTGCATACTCTTTAATTTCAAGTTCCACTGAATTTCCTCCGTCCATAAGCAAATGTGCTTCCGTAGATACATTTTGTATCATTTAGCATCTTCAATTTACGATACAATTCGTATCGTGTCAATACTGATTTGGTCTTATTTACCTACAAACGATACATTTTGTTACACAATCAGAAAGCTAATTCAGATCTTTCAACATGATTTCTAGGCATGTAAGCGTACACAAATATAAATGCATGGCTGAAACAAAAAAGAAAAACGCCCCCATTCGGCAGACGTTTACATTTTTTGGTACTCTATTCTCTCATTTGTGAGTCGTTATAACTAATTGATCTTATTCCAATAGAGCTTGCTCTGTTTGTCGAGACGTGTAACATCGCGGAGGACGTATCGTCTGCCCTCCGTATCCTTGATTGTATAATCATTCTCCGAGAGGAAATCGATGCTCTCTTGCGGCTGGTCTATGCGAAATGAGATCCTGCCATATGTCGTCTCCACTTCCCATAGCCAATTCCTGCCCCGGCGCTTGATTCCCATAATTTTCAATATCTCGGGTATCAAATAGCTTCGCTGCAGTTCTTCCCTGGCAGCCGACTGGCTTTTCTTATCCAGTTCATCCAGCGAAAGAATAAAATGAACCTCTTGATCCAATGCAGAGCGCACAGAAATGTACCCCTCCGGCTTCGTGACCGGAAATGTCAGAACAAGGCGCACTTTACCGATTGTCTCTCGGTTTTTTTCCGCCTCTAGTTCACCTATCCCGTTACGATAGAGTCGAAGACTTTGGTCCTGAGCCCATACTTCCCTTCTCGCTACCATCATGTAGCAACCTCCTGCATCGGTATCCATTCGTCTTTCGGGGCTTTCGCCTGCGCTGCATGAAGCAAACGATGATATACCCCTTGGCGTCTCAGAAGCTCTTCATGGCTTCCACTCTCGACCAGCCTCCCTCCTTCAAGAACCAGAAGCCGATCCGCTCGCCGAAGAGTCGACAGCCGATGAGCAATGACAAGGGTCGTTCTGCCTTGAACCACCGTATCCAGCGCCTCCTGAATGACAGCTTCGGTCTCCACATCGACCGAGGAGGTCGCCTCATCCAAAATCAGAATCGGGGGATCGAGCAGCACGGCTCTGGCAATGGCTATACGCTGCCTCTCTCCTCCGGACAACCGATGCCCTCTTTCTCCTACCTTTGTCTCATAGCCGTCAGGGAGGCGGCATATAAAGTCATGCGCATTTGCGGTCCTTGCCGCTTGAATAATGTCCTCTGTACTGGCTTCGGGGCATCCATAAGCGATATTCTGCGCTATGGTCCCATCGAAGAGGAAGGTTTCCTGAAACACTACCCCAATATTTCTCCTTAACTCCTCTTGCTTAATGCTGGTAAGCTTTCGTCCGTCCACATAGATGTCCCCCTCGTCCGGATCATAAAATCGGCACAACAGATGGATCAAGGTCGACTTCCCCGCTCCTGACGGACCGATGATGCCTATCATCTCGCCAGGTGCTATTCGTAGGTTGATCCCTTGGAGAATTCGCCGATCTTGCGTATAGCCGAAAGCCATCTGATCATAGACGATTTCGCCTTGAACGTTGTTAAAGCTCGGAGCTTTCTCGTCATCCTTCACTTCAGCAGGCGTTTGAATCACCTCAAAGATTCGTTCGGCCGATCCCAGCACCTCATTGATCCAGCTGGCGGATTGCGCCAGCCATTTGACAGGACCGAAGAACATGATCAAATACGATGCATATGCGCTTAATGTTCCGACAGTCATGCTGCCTTCCAGCACGCTCCGTCCTCCGGCAAACCATACGAGGGCTGCAAACAGTGACATGAATAACGTGAGTACCGGCGTCATGAACATCCATAAGTTCTGAATTGAAATCATGCGATGAACATATTTTTGATTGACCTGATCAAAGCGTGCTTTCTCGGCATGTTCCTTGGAGAAGGCTTTTATGATTCGTATTCCCTGAAGAGCCTCCCCAACCATATTTTGAACGTGAATGGACGACTGCCACTGGGCATACCACATGTCCCGGACTTTCGGCCACAGACGCATCACAAGGATTCCAAGCGGCGGCAGCGGCAGAAGGATCATCAGGGTCAAGCGCCAATCCAAATAGAACAGCATTCCCATAATAAAAATAGCGGATAAAAATTGAGAGGTCAGGTGAACAATCCCTTGCGACATAAAATTTTTGAGCGCATCCGTATCCTGATTAATGCGTCCGATATATTGAGATACCTGCCGATTATCAAAAAAACGCATCGATTGTTTCATCAGGGCATGAAACATATCTCTGCGAATCTCTCCAAGGAAGCGTCCACCGATCCTAATGGCCGTATAACCTTCGATCATCTGAAGCAATGCCTGCAGAATATACAAACCGGCGAGCATTGCGGCCAACCATATCAATGACGCGGAATCCCCGTCTGAGCGAGTAGGCGATGATATTTCATCAATGATCCATTTGATTACGTAGGGTGGTGCCAGGGATACAAGAACGGTAACGGTTACGATGATCCCCATCATCATGATAGAAGATCTATAGGCTCTGCTCCGCTGAAGAAGATGGGACACCGTACTCCATTTCGGATTGCAGCGCATGCAGAAAGCGGAAGCTGTCCGTTTTGAGCGGCCGCAGCGGTCACATTTCCCCTTCTTTTCATCCAAATCGCCGCGTTGGTCCATACGATGCGGCGATGAATCCGTTATCCACTGTTCGACTTGCGGCAGAGCCTTGCGACAGGACTCAAGGTACGGTTCCGTGAATCGTAAAATTTCAACCGGGCCGTCCGAAGTGCCAGCGACAAGACAACCACCGCCGATGACCTCAACCAGGTCGATGTTCATCATTTTACGCTTGGGAATATCCAGCAATTCCCTTCCTTCCCGATCCAGCACCTGCAGCCTGGAAGCTGTAAACACAAGCTGCAACGGTTCAAAACGCACATCACGATTCAAGTCTCCGTGCAATATTAGCCAGGGCGTCTCTTTGCCATGCGTTTCCGATCGTTCCGAAATCCTCGATCCTCGTTTTCGTAATATCCTCATATCATCACATCTTTCTATTTAAAGCCTTCTTAACGACAAATACCGCCTTACCATCTTTGGCCACAGCGGTATGTTGAGCGTTATCCAGGTTAGAATCGACAATTTCCAATGATCGGCAGGAATCCAACCCTTCCTTTTATAAGTTCCGGTAAACCGTCCCAAGATTTGTTCTTTCCGTACCGGCTCATCCGGGACAATGTTGGTGTCCCCTTTAAATATGTATCGTTTCAGGCTGCCTTCGCCATGAATGTCATGAAGCCGATGACAGACGAGGCTTCCCGCTCCTGTAACAAAGAGATAGACTTCACCGATTCTGGCTTCCTCATGATTGAGCTTTTCAAAAGAACTTAGCTCCCCCTCCACCATGAAGGGGTACATGCTGCGCCCCAAGGAGGGAAGTTGGATCCCCCCGCGTCTTTCCATCCACTCGTTGGCGATTCTGGCCTCATCCAGCATACGTCAGAAGGCCGCTGCCCAACAGTTCTTCAATAAATGGTTTTACGTCCTGCTCAGCAGTATGACGGTCAATGTCATACTCCTCCGCAATTTTTTCAATGATTCCGTCCATGTGCCCATATTCCGGGATGATGCTCCAGATATACCCCCCGAGTTCATTCAGCTTGGTTGCCACATGCTCCTTCATGTTCAGCAGTATCCATTCGTTTCCGATCATTTCGCTTTCAACATGCTCGTTTCTTATCAGCAGCCTCGTTTGTGTTTGGCTCATGAAATCCTCTCCCAAAACGTATCATTTTTCTGAAAATAGAGCTGATAGGAAGGTACTTGCTGCACTACCTTCTTGCATAAAGCAATCATATTTCTTGTTTCCTCAGGATCATGACGCCAATAAAACACCTTATCCAGCATTAGCGCGAATCCATCTAACGGCGTTATGGACACACGCTCCACTTCAGGGGATTGAATAATGTAATGGATGCCGGATAATTCGGCTTCCTCAAGTTCACAGGGATTCTCCATCTCGCTGCGAAATGGAGAATCGAACACGGTTACACGTCCGTTTTCTTCTATGTACAGAAACGTAGCTTCATCAGATAAAATCGGACGGGGACGCGACAGCTCAGCAACAGTCGACTTACCTGCACCGGATTGGCCTGCGAACATCCACGCTTTGCCGTCTTGAACCACACAAGAGGAATGGATCAGCAGTCCGCGCTCTCCATGGATTAGCCATGAGCTGTACAAATTAATTAATGCATGCTTCAGGGCAAACTCGTCATAGACATGGATTTCCGCCGAACTGTAATCCCGGGATGAAATCATATGATAATCACAGCGTTTGAAGTTAATTAGATGTTCGGATACAGAAATCTGGACAGGTCCATCATCAAATGGCTCTCCGTACCCACCTCGAATACGAACATACAAATCAGCCTGAGGATCCTGACCAGAAATGGCGGATACCCTAAATCGCTTGGCGACAAATTCGGCTATCCGTTTCGATTCGGTTTTAAAGGACACCCGGGACTTTCCGACTATTGCCGTTGCTACATACATATGATCAACCTCGACTTCCACCTATAATAATTCAATTCCAGCGAAGCGCTTTATGGAACGATGAACAAAGGAATGTATAAATACTACCAAATAGGGTTTCCGCCGCCGCCCGGGTTGCTGGGACGAGTCGTGCCAAACTCCACTTTGCCCTGTGCCAAAATTTTTGGAGCCTCGTAGGTCTTTTTCATACTTAACACCTCCTTCTTGAGCATTAGTTTATGATACAATTTGTATCATGTCAACTAGATAATGCTACATATCACAACCAATAAATAGTAAAAATATCCTATCTGAAAATTTCACGTTTTCTTATCCAGAGCAGCGGCAAATTCCAGATAAGGAATCCTACCTGGGACCAGCGCTGCCTCCAAGTATCATGGACCGTGAAGGCGGTCATCATCCTAAACCATGAGTAACTAAAGCCCTTGCGACCCTGCATAACTTTACGCGCCTTTTCAAGGTTCCATCCTGGATATTTAAACTTGTATGAAAGCAGCGGCAGCGGCCATCGTGCCTGAAGATGCGGGAACATGCTGTAAACCAGATTCAAAGCGATCCATACCTTCGAGAGATTTCGATCCGCAGCGGCCATATCCAACAGTTTCGCGTAATCCAGCCTTGTATCAAGGGAATGTATAAGCGTTGCAATGTCAACAAAGTATTTCATCGACATCATGTGATGGTTCATGCCGTGCAGACAAATATGGTAAAAGGTGTGCAACGGGCTTAGCTCGTAAATGTAATTAAAATCGCTCATCACGCAAGCTTCGTCCCACAAACGTGACACATCCGTAGCCGTAAAATCCTCTCTGCTGATATTCCAATGCAATTCAATGGTTAGCGAGGGAAAATTATCGTTATCCAATGATTTGACGTATTCTTCATGAAAATGTGTAGCATCGCCCGCTGCTTTAACAAATCCAGCATTCGTCAACAGCGTGGCGGCTCGATGCAAGTCCTCCTTGCCCACAAGCAGGTCGATATCTGTCGTGCCGCGCGCTGCGAGACCGCCAAAATAGCGTTCTGCAAGCAGCGTTCCCTTGAGAGGGATCGCTTCTATACAGGACGCTTCGAAGGTCTGCAGAATCTTTTTGAGCTCGATTTTTATAAAAAGGTTCTGTAAGAGTACGGTATTTGCATCAGAGCTTAAGTTGCGCCGGAATTTTTCCGGGATTTGAAGAAGAAGGTGTTTTCGCTGAAGCTCTGAGAAAACCTGGGGCCCGATATCAAACAATTCGACATCTTCCATCAGTTTGTCATATTGAGATTCGCTCAGGGAAGGAAGCCTCCCCTGGTACAACTCATCCAGAAACATAACCAGAATGTCGCGGTTCTTCATTTCAACCACTTACTACCGTAATAAAGCTGTTCTGCTTCATTTTCTCTGATCGTTATATTGTTAAGCACTACCCCAAGAAGATGGGCCTTAACATGCTCAAGTTGAGTTTTGGCTTTTCTCACTTGGGATTTCTTCACCTTCCCACCCAGTACAACCAAAACGACGCCATCACATAAAGCACTGACAATAAGCGCATCGCTCACTGCCAATATGGGAGGGGTATCAAACAAAATCATGTCGTAGCGTTGCTTAAGATCGTGAACTAACATTTGCATGTTGTGGGAACCTAGCATTTCGGAAGGGTTGTATGGAATGGAGCCGGAAGTTATGACGGAGAGATTCGTAACCGCCGTCGGCCGAATGACGTCTTCAACGTCTACCTGCTGGGCCAAGACATTGGTCAATCCGGTATCGTTCGAAACGCCGAATACGTGATGCAGTGAGGGTTTGCGCAAATCCGCTTCAATCAACAGCACATTTTTGCCTTCATGCGCATAGGCGACGGCCAAGTTGCTAACTGTGGTTGTTTTGCCTTCGTTCATTTGAGCCGAGCCAACCATGATCACCCTTACCTGTTTGTCATGAACGGAAAATTGAATGTTCGTCCTTAGCCCCCGATACGATTCCGCTGCCGGAGATTTCGGGTTAATGACGGTAACCAGAGGATTTTTGTATTTTCTCGCCATTTAACTCACCTGCCTATTAAAATAGTCCGATCCCTGTGAAAAGAGTGAGCGGATTTAAGGTAAAAGAACTAATGACCAAGCATCTTAAATATAGTAAAATGTCTGTATCTAGTTTGTTACTGTATGATTAGCTTTTTATTATATTGGCCTGGCGAACGATATATGTAATTTTGATAAACGGCATGGCTAAACGCCACATGACTGCTTATCATCCGGTTAAGCATGCCTGTTATCCGTGCTTTCTGATCACGATCCGTACATATTTGAACCTGATACAACCGATAATCATGCAATGGCTCTTGAGTCTGTATCCTCCCATAAACCTGAATATGATCAAACATGTCATCGATTTCATAACGCAGCTTTATCTTGGGACTCATGGGGATATCCCAGGGACACAGGAAAACAAGCTTCTCCGGACCCAGCTCGATCGGCGTCACATCGTGGCTTCTGCCGTGCAGGCTCAGGGGACCAATCTCCATGACTCTAATCCCTACCTTAATAAGATGCTTCGTTTCGCTTGACATCAGGATTTTAATTCTCCTTTATTTCTATAAATTCTGGTATGGGACATTTTATCGATGGATAAAATGATACTAAGTGTCACTTAAAAAATGATAACAGATACAAATTGTATCGTTTTATTTTCCAATTTTACGATACATATCGTATCGAGTCAATAGAAAAATCGTCATTTTCTACCTTCCGTGTGTAAATTTAGGATGTTACGTATTTTTACGACCCTCTCATCACCAAACCGTGACTTTACGTACATTAAGCTGCTTTATATAAAATCGACGCATTTTTCTAATCACACCATTAGGTATGCCAAGCAATTGAAAGGGGGATCAAAGCATGAACTACGGAGAACGAATTGCAGAACTACGTGAACAGCGCGGGTGGACTCAAGAAGAACTCGCAACCTCTGTCGGCATTACTCGTGCTGCACTATCCCATTACGAAAAAAACCGGCGCAAGCCGGATTTTGAAACATTGACCCGCCTGGCAGACCTCTTTGACGTATCCATAGACTATCTGATCGGGAGAACAACATTGGAGAAATCGGTGCTTGACCCGGAGGTTCGCTCATTTGTGGACGGACTTGAGCTTTCGGACCAGGATTTGCTGGAGCGGTTCAATCTCACGGTGGATGGCCGCAAGTTAACCGAAGAGGAAGCCAAAAGATTTATTGCTTTTGTTCGCATGGAACGCTCCATGAAATAATGCAGATCATGAAGATGGAAATCCCCGTTACTCACTATGTCCATCATAGCGGTATCGGGGATTTTCACTAGAGTCATGTTTAGCAATGACAAATGTATTAATCGTTATGAGCTTCCTCCATTTGCAGCCATTTATCAGGATGGATTCCCAATTGAGTCATGAGCTTATTGATGTCGATGTTCGTCTTCTGCTGGTCAAGCCGCTGCTCGGTGCTTCCGGAGCCTCTCTCCTTGTCCACACTCATTTCTTCAACTACCTCGCTTATCTATAGTTTCATCTCCATCCCTGCTGCATGAACACGCTGACAACGCATATCTTCCCAACAACTTACTTACCAATATTATAACGAATGAAATCACATGATGCTGTCGTCTTGTGGAGCCTTTGTCCTATGCTTCCGGTTCTAATTTTGTCGAATTTTCTTTTGGTGAATCCTGTCATCATCATAGAAGATTCTTAAACCCTTGTAATTTATTTATATGAGCATTTTGCATAATTCCGTTTTTGTGTAACAGACAGCAGAAATCAATAGCCCCAGACTACTAAGTGACTCGATTCTAAAAATGGGCAGACCAGCAGAATTTCATCAGTTTCAATTTTTAAGCTGCCGTTTGTTGTTTTCTAGAAACAATGGAAAGAGCGGATACGAGCAGCACGATGGCATTCAAATACTGGTGAGTCGTTACTTTCTGGATGCCCCAGACATGCATGCCATCAGCCGAAAGATAGGTTTTCATTCTGGAGTTGCATCGTTCCACACTTGTACGCTTGTTGTAAAGCTCCTTCCAGCGTTTTGTATCTCGATGAGGGCTGCAGTATCGCCGAAGATCGTCCTTCGCATCCACCTTGACGACCATACCATAGTTGGAAGTCGAGCAAGCCGCCATGCCTAATGGGCAGTCGACTTTGCCCGTGGCATGAGGACAACGGAACTTCAAGTAATCGCCGTCAGCACCCCAGTAAGTCATGGCGAACCCCATCGAGCAACATGGCGTTCCGGTTGCTGTCATCCCGGCAGGAGGTTCTTTCTCTCCTCGGGGGTTCAGAGGGATGATGGCTTGCGCTTTCACGTTTCGAGCGGCTTCGTAAACTTTCATTTGATCGTAGCCCGCATCGAGCATAAAGAATTTCGCGCTCGTTTTGGCAGCTACCTTCGCAATCAGACCAGGTGCCATTTCTCCGTCATTGACATGTGCGGGCGTGACTTCTAGTGCTAGCGGAAGTTCGCTTTTCGTGTCAACAGCTAGGTGGAGTTTGTATCCGAACCAAGTGACTTTGTGGCCGAATGAATCGAACTTTGCGCCCCAGTTGGCATCGCCGGTCTGCTCACTTTTGCGCTTGGGTTGCTTCTTCTCATAAGCATGGATGGCGGCGCTGTCGATCGCAATGTGGCTGCCGTCGATGATGCCCTCTTGCTGACAGAGGTTGACCAGATTCTCGAATAGCTGCTGTGCCAATTTTTTCTTTGTCAGTTCGGCGAAGACCCGGCTTAGCGTAGAAATAGACGGTGCTTTGCGATCTAATGAAAGTCCACACTGATAGCGAAATCGAAGATCTGTTTCCAATCGATGATGCAAGCCAGTAAACGTTTGAATATGCTCAAGCGGCGCAGCCAAAAGTGCACGAAGAATTCCTTCTCTACAGTGCCCGTCAGCGCCACGGGGTGAACGACTTCTCAATTGCTTGGCATAAGGGCGAAGATCCAAGACGCTAAAAAAAATGGGCAATCGATCTTTTGATTGCATTTTTAACAGATCCTCAAAGGAAAATAGACTTTCTTGGAGAATATACAAGTGACTTCACTTCCTCTCGGAGTTTTTGGGTTTGGTCACTTGAAAACTTCTCCAAATTGGGGTGAAGTCCCTTTTTTATGTTTGAAAATCCTTGTGTATCAAGGGCTCAGATTAATGCAAAATGCTCATATATGAAGAAAAACCACATTGCATTCATTAAAGAATACAATGTGGTTTCCCGTCATACGTTTTGGATTCTAGTTCCCTGTACGTGCCAGCTCTTTCATATTCGCCTCGAAGGCGGCGAGGAGCGCTGCTTCCCCCGTCAGGCCTTGATCCTGTACCTTCTCGATATGCAGCAGCATGCGTTTGTAATCCTTCGGAATGATACGGACGAAGCGGCTGAGCGCTTGATCCCAGTCTCCCAGAATTTGCTGTGCCGGCACGCTGCCGGTATACTGCTCATGCTGCCGGACAAGACGATGGAGGGCTTCCGCTTCCGTTCCATCCTCGACGCGTTCCAGAAGCACCATCTCCAGATTGCAGCGATCCACGAAGGTTCCCTCAGGATCATAGACGTAGGCTATGCCGCCGGACATCCCGGCCGCGAAGTTGCGTCCGGTTTCCCCGAGAACGACCACCCGGCCGCCGGTCATGTATTCGCAACCATGATCGCCGACGCCTTCGACGACGATGTTCGCGCCCGAATTACGTACGGCAAAACGCTCGCCGGCAATGCCTCTTACATAGGCTTCTCCGCCTGTAGCCCCATAGAATGCGGTATTCCCCGCAATAATGTTCTCCTCGGCTTTGAAGGTTGCTTTAGGTGAAGGTTTCACGATCAGCTTGCCGCCGGAAAGGCCTTTACCGATATAGTCGTTGGCATCCCCTTCAACCGTCAGCGTCATCCCTTTCGGCACAAATGCGCCGAAGCTCTGCCCTGCGGAACCCACGAAGTCGAATTGAATGGTGTCTTCCGGCAATCCGGCAGCACCATACTTGCGCGTGACTTCGCTTCCCAGGATGGTTCCCACGGCACGGTCCACGTTCGTGATCGGGAAGGCGCCCTTCACCGCAGCACCCGATTCCAATGCCGGCGCCGCGGTGCCCAGCAGCGAACGCATATCCAGCGTCTGTTCCAGACCATGATTCTGTCTTTGGGTACGGTAGCGCGTGCTGCCCTCCGGAAGCTCCGGCGTATACAGCAATGCCGAAATATCCACGCCTTTCTTCTTCCAATGATGTTCCGCTTTGACGGCATCCAGGCAATCCGTACGACCAATCATCTCGTTAATGGTACGGAAGCCAAGCTCAGCCATCAGCTCGCGCATGTCTTGAGCGACAAAGCGCATAAAGTTGGCGACATGCTCCGGATCTCCCGTAAAGTTCTTGCGCAGCTCCGGATTCTGCGTGGCCACGCCGACCGGACAGGTGTCCATTTGGCAGACGCGCATCATAATGCATCCGACGGCAATCAATGGTGCCGTTGAGAATCCATACTCTTCGGCTCCGAGCAGAGCCGCCACTACCAAATCGCGCCCGTTCAGCATTTTGCCGTCGGTCTCCAGCACCACGCGGTCACGCAGATTGTTCATGATGAGGGTTTGATGGGTCTCGGCAAGCCCAAGCTCCCAAGGCATGCCGGCATGACGGATGGAGCCTTGCGGCGAAGCACCCGTGCCGCCATCGTAACCGCTGATCAGGATGATGTCCGCGCGGCCCTTCGCAACGCCTGCGGCAATCGTGCCTACGCCCACTTCGGATACGAGCTTCACGTTGATATCCGCACGTGGATTGGAATTTTTCAGGTCATAGATCAGCTCCGCCAAATCCTCGATGGAGTAAATATCATGATGCGGCGGCGGCGAGATCAGCCCTACGCCCGGCGTCGAACCGCGGACCTCGGCCACCCAAGGGTATACCTTGCGGCCCGGCAGCTGTCCGCCTTCACCCGGCTTCGCTCCCTGCGCCATCTTGATCTGGATTTCGTCCGCGTTCACCAGGTAATTGGAAGTGACGCCGAAACGTCCCGACGCCACCTGCTTGATGGCACTTCGGCGGGAATCGCCGTTGGCATCCGGAATGAAGCGGGCCGGATCCTCTCCGCCTTCACCCGTATTGCTCTTGCCGCCGATGCGGTTCATCCCGATCGCGAGGCTTTCATGCGCTTCCTTGCTGATGGAGCCGAAGGACATCGCGCCCGTTTTGAATCGGCGCATGATGGACTCCGCGGATTCAACCTCATCGAGCGGCACCGGTTTGCCGGCCGGCTTGATTTTGAGCAGTGCGCGAAGCGTCAGATGCTGCTCATTCTCACCCTGCACGAGCTCGGCGTATTTCTTGTAAGTTGCGTAGTCATTGGTCCGGACGGCCTGCTGCAGCAAATGGATGGTTCTCGGATTGAACAAATGCTCTTCCCCGTCCGCTCTCCATTGGTATTCGCCGGCTGAATCCAGCGCTTTATCGTTGCCGTCCTTGTCGGTAAAAGCACGCTCGTGATGGGCCAGCGTTTCCCTGGCCACTTCCTCCAGGCCGATGCCGCCGATGCGGGACGGCGTCCGCGTGAAGTAGCTCTCCACGAAATCTTCCTTCAGGCCGACGGCTTCAAAGATTTGTGCGCCGCGATAGGACTGAATCGTGGAAATCCCCATCTTCGACAACACTTTCACGACGCTTTTGCTTGCCGCTTTAATGTAATTTTTCACAGCCTTCTCATGCGAGATGCCGCGAAGCATGCCTTCCTGAATCATGTCGTCCAGCGTTTCGAACGCAAGATACGGGTTGACCGCGCTCACGCCGTAACCGAGCAGCAGGGCGTAATGATGCACTTCGCGAGGCTCGCCCGATTCCAGCAGGATCGCCACCTTGGTCCGGGTTCCCTGACGAATCAGGTGATGATGGAGCGACGAAACGGCTAGCAGCGAAGGAATCGCCGCATTGTCCTTATCCACGCCGCGGTCAGACAGGATCAGGATGTTATGCCCCTTGGCGATGACTCGGTCCGCAGCTTCGCAAAGGGTGTCGATCGCCTTGCGAAGCCCTTCGGCTCCTTCGGCCGCCGGGAAGAAAATCGGAATCGTCATGGACTTGAAGCCCGGACGGCGGACATGGCGCAGCTTCGCAAACTCTTCGTTGGACAGCACCGGCGAATCCAGGCGGATGTGGCGGCAGCTTTCCGGTTCCGGCTTCAGCAGATTGCGCTCCGGGCCGATCGTCGTCGCCGTCGAAGTGACCAGCTCCTCGCGGATCGCATCGATCGGCGGATTCGTCACTTGGGCGAACATCTGCTTGAAGTAGTTGAACAGCCGCTGCGGGCGGTCGGACAGCACTGCAAGCGGTGCGTCATATCCCATGGAAGCGATCGCTTCCGCGCCCGTGATCGCCATCGGCTCGATCACTTTGCGCAGTTCCTCGTACGTGTAGCCGAACGCTTGTTGGAGCTGACGCACATTCTCATGCTTCGGATCTGGAAGTTCCGGCGCATCAGGAAGATCATGCAGCTCTACCAGATGCTCATCCAGCCATTCGGAATACGGAAGCTCAGCCGCGATGCTGGCTTTGACTTCCTCGTCGGAAATGATACGGCCTTCCTTCGTGTCGACAAGCAGCATGCGTCCAGGACGCAAGCGATCCTTGTACAGCACCTTTTCCGGCGCAACGTCCAGAACGCCCGCTTCGGAGGACAGGATGATCAGATCATCCTTCGTCACGTAATAACGGGATGGGCGCAGCCCGTTCCGGTCCAGGGTGGCGCCGATCTGAACGCCGTCCGTGAATGCCATCGCCGCTGGTCCGTCCCATGGCTCCATCAGCGTGCTGTGGTATTCGTAGAATGCTTTTTTGGTCTTATCCATGCTCTCATGGTTGCTCCACGGCTCGGGAACCATCATCATGGCCACGTGCGGCAGAGAACGACCGCTGAGGTACAGGAATTCAAATGTATTATCGAACATCCCGGTATCGGAACCGTCCGGGTTGATGACAGGTTTCACCTTCTCCAGATCGCTTCCGAACAGCTCATGCTCGAACATGGACTGGCGCGCGTGCATCCAGTTCACATTTCCGCGCAGCGTATTGATTTCGCCGTTGTGAATCATGAAACGGTACGGATGCGCACGTTCCCAGCTCGGGAACGTATTCGTGCTGAAACGGGAGTGAATGAGCGCTATCGCCGATTCCAAGCCCTCATCCTGCAGGTCCAGGTAAAATTCCCCCACCTGCTCCGTCGTCAACATGCCTTTATATACGATTTTTCGGCAGGAGAGGCTGGATACGTAGAAGCTGTCGCCTTCGGGCTTGCCGCTGTAACGGATCGCCAGCTCGGCGCGGCGGCGGATGACATACAGCTTGCGCTCGAACGAGAGATCATCCTGAATGTCGGCGCTGCGGCCGATGAACACTTGGCGGACATACGGCTTTGCCGCTTTTGCGGACTTGCCCAGCATTTCATCATGGGTAGGCACATCGCGGAAGCCAAGCAGGGTCTGGCCTTCTTCGGCAATAATCGAAGCCAACTGCTCCTCATGCGCCGAACGGACGGCAGGATCATGGGAAAGGAACAGCATGCCTGCACCGTAATGCCCGGCTTCGGGAAGCTCAAAGCCCAGTTTCGCCGCTTCGGCAGCAAAGAAGGAATGAGGAATCTGCAACATGATCCCCGCACCGTCGCCGGAGTTCGGCTCGCTGCCCTGACCGCCGCGATGCTCCATATTGGCAAGCATGGTCAGCGCGCTGCTGACGATTTCATGGGATGGCTTACCCTTGATATGGGCAACGAAACCCATACCACAAGCATCTTTTTCGAACTGCGGATCATAGAGGCCCTGTTTCTGGGGAAAATCAGTATGTTTCATAAGATGCAACCTTTCTTTTTATAGAATAAAATGCTGCTGATCAATAACAGAAAAACGTAAAGGTTGGACATCAATCCTCTCCTGCAGTGGACACACTGTCTTGAGGCGATGCAGTATTGTGCAAAAGCGACAAGGGTTAACATTTACCTAACACGTAAGATTAATTAGTTCTATATATTTTATCACCGTCATACAATGCAGGCAATTCAAAGTTTTTATGAATTTGATAAGAATTGTTTTTGTGAGAGTAATCACAAAAGTTAGTTAAATATTATGTAGAATAGTGCAAAAAAACATGCAAATAGAACATTCCGAACAAGCGGTTTTCATCACTTTTTTCGTAATTCGTTATCATATCGCTCCGCTTTGGCCGCTCACTCCTCTCTCCGGCAGTGAAGCCGTGATCATCCTGACCATCCATCCTATATAAAATGAAGCTCCTTCATGATCGGTTCTCGGGAGTATTTCAGCAGCAGGTTGAGGGGGGCCGATGAACCTTGACGCAACCATACCCGGTATCGCGTCGATGATCGACACGTTATATCGGCTCATCAAAAAAAGGACCTCCCCTGGATCTGTTCGATCCCCCGGGGAAGTCCTTTTCCTTACATATTATATAGAAGTTCTTCTTACGCAGTCACCGCTGTATCGGCGTCTGCTGCTTGCTTGTTGTTTCGGATTGCCAGGAAGTACACCGCGGTCAACACTAGGAACACCAGACCGAATCCGGCCAGTACGCCCACGTTGGCCCACATGCCGTCGAAGCTTCCCGTGGAAATGACGTCTTTGTAGCCTTTTACGCTGTAGGTCATCGGCAGCAGCGGATTCAAAGCCTTCATCCAGTTCGGAATCAGCTCTACCGGGAACGTGCCCGCGCTCGTTGTCAATTGAAGGATCAGGATTACGATGACGACGAAGCGTCCAGGCTGATCCAGCCATGTGACGAACATTTGCACCAGGAACATGAACGACAAGCTGGTAATGATGGAGAAGAGATAGAAGAGCGGAACGCTCTGAACCTCTAGCTTCAATCCGTACAGCATGACAACCGAAGCCAGCAGCGCTTGAATCAATCCCATGCCGGCAAAGGACAGCGTACGGCTGACAAACCGGTTCCAGCCCGATGCGTTCGGTACCGATGCCTGGCGGATCGGCAGAATAATCGTGCAGAGCAGGGCTCCGACAAACAAGCCGAGCGACAGGAAGTATGGCGCGAATCCGGTACCGTAGTTCGGTACTTCGTTCACTTTATGCTCATCTACCTGAACCGGTCCGGCAAACATCGTGACCGTTTCGTCGGTGGTTTGGATACCGCCAGTCTTGTCGGCAGCCTCGTTCAGCTTGCCTGCAAGCTCCCCGCTGCCTTCCTTCAATTCGTTCATTCCGTTGACCAGCTCGCCAGCCCCGGAATCCAGCTGTTTCGAGCCGTCGGCGAGGGTCGTTACGCCGCTTCCCAGCTTGCCGGCTCCGCCTGCCAGCTGCTGCGTGCCCTGCGACAGGGCGGCCGCGCCGCTGGCAAGCTCCTTGCCGCCGGCGGCCGCTTCGCTCAGCTTCGAGCCGAACAGCTTCATGCCGTCGGCCAATTGGTTTTGGCCGGCGTTCAGCTGTTTGGCGCCGGCCAGCAGCTCTTGGCCGCCCGCGGCGAGCTGTTTGCCGCCGTCAGCGAGCTGGTTCGCGCCGGCGCTCAGCTTGCCTGCGCCTTCCTGCAGCTGCTGCGTGCCTTGATTCAGCTCCGCTGCGCCTTGCGCCAGCTGCTTCTGACCGGCATTCAGCTCACTCGTGCCGGAGGCGACGGACTGGCTCGCGGCCAGCAGCTGCTGCACCTCCGGACTTTGCGCCAGCTCCGGATTGCCTTCGGCCAGCTGCTTCAGGCCGTCCGCAACGGCCTTTGCGCCTTGCTCCAGCGCAGCCGTGGCTTCCAGCGATTGATTCAGGCCGGCCTTCAGGCTGCCGCTGCCATCATGAGCGCTCTTCGCTCCCGCGGCAAGCTGGGCTGCCCCTGCCTGGTTGGCTTGCAGGCCTTCATTCAAGGCCGTGCTGCCGGCTGCGGCCGATTCAATGCCCGCCTGCAGCTTGGCACCGCCCTTGCCGGCCTCTTCTGCCCCTGCTTGCAGCTGGCTGTGAGCCGCCTTAAGCTGATCCAGGCCGGAGGCGAGGGAGCCCGCTCCCGTGTTCAGCTTGCCGGCACCGTTATTCAGCTCCTGCACGCCCTGCGTCAATGGCGCGATGCCGTCTTGCAGCTCCTGCGTGCCGCTGACGAGTTTAGCCAAGTTCTCTTTGAGCTTCACTGCGCCGTCGTCCAGCTTCACGGCACCTTCGGACAGCTTCGTGGCGCCGTCCCCCGCTTCGCTTAGGCCGTCAGATACTTTGGCCACTTGGTCGAACAGGGTTTCCGTGTAGGCTTCAGTCACTTTCGCCGACACCTTGGACTGAATCTGCTTCACGGCAGATCCGCCGATCTGTGCCGCAAGAAAGTTGTAGCCTTCGTTCGGCTCGAAGACGATTTGCGCAGGCTGCGGATGTTCATCCATTAACGTTGTCGCCTGCTGCGAGAAATTTTCCGGAATGCTGATGGTCATGTAGTATTTGTTATCCTGCATGCCCTGTTCAGCTTCGCTCCGGTTAACGAACTGCCAATTAAAATCTTTTCCCTTCTTCAGCTCGGCCACCAAATCATCGCCGGCGTGAAGCGTCTTTCCTTCAAAAACGGCGCCCTGGTCGTTATTGACGACCGCTACGGGCAAATCCTCCATCTTTCCGTACGGGTCCCAGAAGGCCCCGAGGAACATACCGCTGTACATGACCGGTATGAACAGCACCGCGATGATCGGAATCAATATTTTTTTATTCCGAACGGCGGCACCAAGATCTTTGGCAAACACAGATAATGACTTCATCCAGTCTCTCTCCTTTTTTTTCTATAGATACAGCAGTTTACCAGCCGACATGAATCTGCTCTTACGGCAAATCACATCTTCATTCCAGTACACAATGACCAATATGCTCATTCGGTCATTTTAGACCAAAAAAAACGATCCCTGGCAAGGAAGGCGATCCCTCAAGCCAAGAGAGTCCGCCTTCCTCATCACGAAGGAGATTGCATCTTCCTCTTACGAGGAGGCTTTGAGCCCGTCAGCCAAGAACACCATCATATATTCCTTGATCTGTTCCTTGCTGAGCGGCTTGTGAAGCTGATTGAAGTCGGTCGTGAGCGCAACGTACAGCTTCAGCATCACAAAGGATACCACCTGAGCATCCAGCGGCTTGATCTCACCGATCGAAATGGCATTCTCCACGATTCCCTTGAGATACCCGACGATTCCGTTCTCCACTTTCGTCAATCCCTCATGCGCCTTAGGCGTGCCGATGTCCCGAACTTCCTGCGACAGCTTGATGAACAGCTCATGCTCGCTTCGGAATTCAAGCAGCGCATCCAGCACCCGGTAGAGATTGTCAAAGAAATCCCTGTCCTTCCGTATCTCCCGTTCGGCCAGACGTTTCATCTCCATGATGGCCGATAGCAGGATCTCGTCGAACAGCTCATCCTTATTCGTGAAAAACGTGTAGATCGTGCCTTTCCCAACATTTGCAATCTTCGCCACCTGTTCCATCGTCGTCGCTTTGTATCCGAACAAAGCAAACGACTTGGAGGCAGCATCTAGCACCTGCTTCCGTCGGTCCACAGCTGGCATGCTTACCCCTCCTTCTACGATCTTCTTTTGATTGGCCTTTTCTTTCGAAACTGACCAAAATACAATTCTGGTCATTCGGTCAAAAATCACTTTACCAGATTATCGGATGCGTTGCAATATCTTTCGTTAAATTTTTTTGAAAATGCGGATGCAGGGTTCAAATCTTATCATAACGTCTAATGAAAGAAAAAGTCCGCCGGTAAAATAAATTGAAATGCTTTTCCCTTTTGCGCGTATACTTAGGATGCATACTCTTTTTTTTCGCGCCGCTCTTCAAAAAATGATTCCTGTTTTGTAAGATAGAGGGAGAAAGAAGTAGGTGAAACCATGCGATATACAAGAGTGCTCCTCTTCTCAGAGGGTTTCGGCACAGGACATACGCAAGCGGCGTATGCGCTGGCTGAAGGTATACAGCGGATGAATCCCCGCATCCACTGCCGCGTCATTGAACTTGGCAATTTTTTGAATCCCACCGTGGGGCCGTTGATTTTGTCCGCTTATCGAAAAACCGTCAGCACCCGGCCGCGCCTTGTCGGCATGCTGTACCGTTCGCAATATAAGAAATCGTTAAATCGTCTGACGCGGCTCGCGCTGCATCGGATTTTCTATGCGCAGGCCCAGCGCGTCATCGAGGAGCTGAAACCGGATCTGATCATATGCACCCACCCGTTTCCCAACGCCGTGGTCTCCCGCCTGAAGCGCCAGGGGCTTGATGTTCCGCTCTATACGCTGATTACCGACTATGATGCGCACGGCACCTGGGTCAATCCGGAGGTTGATGAATATCTCGTATCGACGCCTCATGTGAAAAAGATGCTCATGCTGCGGGAGATTGAGCCTGAATTCATCCATGTGACCGGCATTCCGGTGCATCCGAAATTCTGGGAAAGAGGCAGCCGGGTTGCGCTGCAGGCCGAGCTTGAATTAAAGAACATGCCCACCGTGCTGATCATGGGGGGCGGATGGGGCCTCGTATTCAACAAGGAGCTGCTCAGCAAGCTGGCCGGCAGGGCCGATGATATCCAGCTGGTCTTCTGTATGGGACAGAACGATAAGCTGGTTGCCAGCATGCGCGAAGATCCGATCTTCCAGCATCCCAACATTCATGTTCTCGGTTATCGGGACGATATACATAAATTGATGGACGTGTCCGATCTTCTCATTACGAAGCCCGGCGGGATGACATGCACGGAAGGAGCCGCCAAGGGAATTCCGATGCTGTTCTATGAGCCTATCCCGGGACAGGAAGAAGTGAATTCCCACTTCTTTGTCAGCGAAGGCTACGGGGAAATTCTCGACTCCCCTGCCGTGATCGACAAGTGGTTGAACCTGCTGTCCGATCATTATGACCAGGTGGAGAAGAAGCGTAACGGAGCCGTCCGGCAGCGCACGCCTCATCTGGAGCCCGACCACTGCGCCGGCCAGGTGATGGGATTGCTGACCGAAGGACGCATACCCGTTTATCCCGAAGATGCCGTCAAAATATTGGCGGACCAGCCCTAATATGCATCCTGTTCCCAGAACGCGCTTATGCACTTATCCTCTACCAAAAAGCTTCCCTGTCCTATGTGACAGGGAAGCTTTTTTAAGTATAAATCGATCTATATTTCCAGCGTTTCTCCCGCTTTCAACGGATGACCCTGAATGCCCGTTTGGGCCAGTTCGTCGCAGAAGGCCCTTGCATCCTGTTTAATGCCCGGGAACGTGTCATAGTGTACCGGGATGACATGCTTCGCACGAATCCACTGTGCGGCCAGCAGGGCGTCCTGCGGGCCCATCGTCAACATATCCCCGATCGGCAGCGCGGCTGCATCGATGTTGTTCATCTCTCCGATCAGCCGCATATCGCCAAACAAACTTGTGTCGCCAGCATGATAGAACGTTTTTCCGCCCATGGTCAGAATGACGCCTCCAGGCTGCCCCGCATAGATCCAGGTATCCCCCACCGAGATGGAGGAAGAATGGAAGGCCGGGGTAAACTTCACCTTAAAACCGTCGAACTGCGCGCTTCCGCCGATATTCATTCCATGGGATTTGACTCCCTGCTGGCCGCAATACACGGCGAGTTCGTACACGGCGATAATCGGACAATCATTCTGTTTCGCGATTTCGATGCAGTCGCCAAAGTGGTCGGAGTGCCCATGCGTCAGAACCACTGCATCCACTTTCACGTCACTGGGTTCGATGCCGGAACCGGGATTACCGGACAGCAACGGGTCGATGATGACACGAACGCCGCCTTCCTCCACCAATATGCTGGAATGGCCATAATACGTAATATTCATGGTTAAACACACCTCCTACATCCTAGTTTACCCTTATGGGCACTACTTGTAAAAAGAGTGATTTCCTATTTTTTTAACAAAAGTCCTGGAATGATGCACCGTGAGATCCTGAGCCAGCTTCAAAGACAGGAAGAAGTACGTATCGTCCTTCACCTCTTTTTGGCCATGAAGCGCCGCATTCACGGACTTAATCGTCTCTTCGTTCGGCTGGACACGTTTAAGACGCCCGTTCGCTACAGGACTAAATTGATGCTTTTGATAGATGACATCGGTAATCGTATCGGGAAAATTGGCTGACCGCAGCCGGTTTAAGACAACGTTGGCAACTGCCACCTTGCCTTCGTACGGTTCGCCTTCCGCCTCTGCCATGACAATCTTCTGGAGCAGAAGCAGTTCTTCAGCTGACAAATCATAGGTCCAGGTCGCTTTGTCTTTTTGGTCCTGGGTTAACGTATTTGTTCTTGTGAAGAATAAAGTTGTGGGGGGTGATAGGCTTTCCGCCTTGGATTTGACGACATGAGTCCCCTTCTGTTTTGCCGGTTTCCCGTCCGCAGCCTGAGATTTGGTTGCTTTCTTCTTCTCATCTGCAGTCTTCAATGATGCTTTCGAGTCGATCTTCCCGGAGGCTAAACCAATGCCTTTTGCGTTTGAAAAAGCATGAACCTTGCTCCCCGGCTTATTCCACTCTTGGAAAACAATTGAAGACAAAATGTTGACAGGTTCCCTATCCTGCTGCCTACTCTCAGCTTTAACGTAGTGATCAGGGTCGCCTTCCGGAACCGGAGCAGCCGTTACAAATTTGGGCATGTCCTGCTTTGGCTCTTTCCCTTCCGTCGTTTTCGATTGCATTCCAAGCAAACTTATAAGAGACAAACTCACAAAGAGCGCTCCGATGAGCAGCGCAACCCAGCGATTTTGCCGTAGCACTTTCATAACCATATTTTTCCTCCTATGATGTCGGCACATTTCTACACTATGTAACCACATTTTTAGGCGTTGAAAACATGGTAATTTTATGAACATTCTATTTTCAATTTCAAAAAATGGCCGAAAGCCGCGCCACACCTACGGTTTCGTACATCGGGCTCGCCTGTAAATTTGTTCGAAAAAGAACCATTTCTAGCACGTCCCACTGGATAGGTTCGGGTCCTTTTCCGATAACATCCAAAGAAAATGTTTGATTTCCTTGAAATTTCCGGCCAACCGTAATATGCGGTCGAAAGGGACGCTCCTCCGGTACGAATCCGAAAGATTCCATCCGCGACACGACCGATTGCTGCAGCTCAGCGAGCGCATTCAGATCCCCGCCGACCCCAGCCCATAGAATCCTTGGGGAGCCGCTTGCCCCGAACACGCCGGCATCATAAAGACTGAGCTTGAAGGGCTTGCGTTCCTTGGCTACCTCCTGGAGCGCTTCGGCGAGCTCCGCTATGCGATGAGAGGGCGTATCGCCCAGAAACTGTAAGGTAATGTGGTAATCCTGCGGATGAACCCATTTTTTGAAATTGGCTTGCTTCCTCAATGTTTCCGTCCAATCCTGTATCCGGGAGGAGACCTCCGAAGGCAGACGCACGGCAACAAACAAACGATCCATAGCTCCCTCAGCCGAATGGCTCAACTACGACACTTCCTTCCAATCATCTTTTATCGCTAGCAGTCTAAGCACTGCCACCATGTTTTCCTGGTTCGTTTATAGTTTGAGCAAGAACATCTGAAAATAGTATGAGGGGTACATCAAATTCGCCTAAAAATATGATGAAGCTTCAATTTACCATAAATCGGACAATAATTCATGTACAAATTTACCAATCGCGTCCGTTCGTTCATGCGCAAAGCGATGATTTCTGATAATATGTTCCCTAAGAGATTTTCGCTATGATTCTGGTTGAACATCATATTCCTTAGGAGGTAGTACCATGCCGAACATCGTGGCCATACACGACTTAACCGCCGAGCAGCAGCAAAAAATCAAGGAGATTGCCCCCGACTATGACCTGTTGGTGACAAAAGCGAAAGAGCTGACGGGAAGCATCGTTCGGAATGCCGAGATCATGATCGGCTGGTCACGCTCCATGCAGGACGAGGTATTGTCCGCCGACAGTAAGCTCAAATGGATTCAAGCCTGGTCGGCCGGGGTGGATAAAATGCCGCTCCGGGAACTAGAGGAAAAAGGCATTCAGTTGACCAACGCCAGCGGCGTACATAGCGTTCCGATCACGGAGCATATTTTTGCGATGATCCTGGCCTTCAACCGCAACCTTCATCTCGCGATCCGTCAGCAGTCGAACAACAAGTGGGATACATCCGGCACGTTCACGGAATTGGCCGGCAAAACCATCGTCATCGTCGGCGTCGGCCAAATCGGCAGCCATACGGCACGGGTGGCCCAGGCGTTCGGCATGCGGACCGTCGGGGTCCGCAACTCCGGCAAGTCCGATCCTAACGTGGAATCGATGTATAAGGTCGATCAGCTCGATGAAGCACTGGCGCAAGGCGATTACATCGTCAATATCCTGCCGCTGACCGATGAAACCCGCGGATTGTTCAATACGGCAAGATTCTCGGCGATGAAGGACTCCGCCTTCTTCGTGAACGTAGGCCGCGGCCAGACCGTGGTCATGGACGACATGGTCCAAGCGCTGCAATCCGGAGCTTTGGCAGGCGCGGGTCTGGATGTCTTCGAGGAAGAGCCTCTTCCTGCGGACCATCCGCTGTGGAACCTGGACAACGTCCTCATGACGCCTCACATGGCAGGCGATACGGATCGATACGGCGAGCGTGCCGTGGATATTTTCCTGGAGAATTTAAAGCACTACGTAAACGGAGAGCCGTTATCCCGCAATGTGATCGATTACAGCAAGTCGTACTAAGACCAGGCAACAAGTCGTGAAGCACCGTTTCGTATCTAGATCCACGCGTTGGTTTAAGGAGCTTGTCAAAAAAAGGAACGTCCCGAGGTTTTCCATGCCTGTCGGGACGCCCTTTTTATTTATATGGAAAATGGAGTGAGCACACATAAATGCAGCCGTTTACAAAACGCGTCATTGAAGTGATTCAGAGCATTCCGGAAGGATACGTGATGACTTATGGACAGGTGGCCAGACTGGCCGGCAGCCCCAGGGGCGCCCGGCAGGTCGTCAGAATACTTCACACCCTCAGTCATATTCACAAGCTGCCGTGGCATCGGGTCATCAACGCCAAAGGAGAAATCGCGATCCAAGACGATGAGTCCAGGCTCATGCAGGAGCTGTATCTGCAGGACGAAGGTGTTGCCGTCAATCATAAAGGCATCATTGATTTGGAAAAATATCGATATGATCCTGCCGAATAAATTGGATGGCCGTTTACTCGCACAGCCAAATATCTCTTACAAAGCTCCCCTTGCGGGTCGTGCAATGAGAAAGCACCTTCCACCCTGTATCCGTCAGCTGCTCTCTTAGCGGCTCCGTACTAACGATGACAGCTCGATCTGACAAGCGGCGTAAGCTTTTCAGCATCCGCAACTGCTCATCCTCCGGAAAAACGGAACACAGATTATACGGCAAATCCAGTACAGCGGCATCATAATGTCCGTGCAGCGTATTCATGTCCTGGATGGCAACTTTGTTGTCATCATAACCGTAGTGCCGCAGATTCACCCTCGCTCCGCGAACCGCGAGCGGATTGATGTCACGGCCCTCGGCCGGGATTCCCATCGAGAATGCCTCGATCAATACATTTCCCATTCCGCAGCAGGGATCCAGGAGCGTGGCACCACTTATCCGAGGCACGGCCAGATTGACCAGCACCCTGGCCACCCTCGAGCTGAGCCCTGTCGAATAATTTTGCGGCTTCCGCTTATGCTCCAGCCAGGCACGTTCAGGCTCGTGCAATACCCCCAATCGCCAAATTCCGTTTAGGGATATCAGGCCGAGCGTGACATCCGGAGATTTCATCTGCGCCGTTCCTTCGATTCGGCCACCTACCATCCGTTCGAAACCGCGCAATTGATCATAGCTGAAACGATCGCCCGCCTTAAGGCAGACGACTTTGAAGGTCGTTTGGTTAAGTCGAATGCGGCCTGCTTGCTCGGCGATGGATTCGATGGATTCTCCAGTCATCCTAACGTCAAGGCAGGCTGACAGGAACGGGCTGCGATCCGGATTGACCGACCGCTCGCTTTCCAGCCAGTCCACTCCGTCAGGCCCCTGACCGAACAGCTCCGTCAGCTCCATCAAGCATAGCGCCCGCTCGGTTTCATGACAGGCATACGTATACAGATAAGATGATTGTTCGCTCATGGAGGACGGACCTAAGGTCATGTCATAGTCGTTCGTATTCATCATGTATTTCGTCTCTCTTCTATTATATATGTGCAGCAGTGTGCAGCAGTCGCTACTGCCCCATTAACAGCCGATACGATTCCAGCCGCGCATCGTAATCGCTCACGGGGGTAACGACCAGGAACTCGTCGCACCGGTATTTTTCCGCCATCATCTGCAGCTTATCTCGCACGCTTGCAGGCGTGCCGATGATTAGCCTCCGGGATGGACCGGAAGAATCGGAATCCGTCGGTTCCGAAGGAAGGTCGCTCTCCCCGGGCCGTGGAATTTGCGCGGCCAGCTTTCTTGCTTGCTCCTCCGTCTCCGCGCAAATCACGCTCACCGCCACCATCGCACGCGGTTCTCTCAGATCAGCGCTTGGCTGAAAGCCTTCCCTGTAAGAACGGAGAATCTCCGCCCCGTCCAAATCGCTCATAAACTGTCCAAATACATAGCCCGTCCCGAATTCGGCTGCATACCCGGCACCCTTCGTATTCGTGCCCAGCATCCACATCACCGGCTGCACTGCAGGTACCGGTTTGGCTGCCACCGGCACATCGTCGTAGCGATACCGATCCTCCAGCAGTTCGGTCAAAGCCCGAATCCGCTGCGGCAAATCCGCCACATGCCCCAGGAAATTTCCGCTAAGCGCCATGCTCGTATGGGCCGAACCTCCCGGCGCCCGCCCGATCCCGAGATCGATGCGACCGGGATACAGCGCCGCCAGCATGCGGAAATTCTCCGCCACCTTCAGCGGGCTGTAATGGGGCAGCAGCACGGCCCCGGAACCAAGCCGGATGCGCGTTGTCCTGGCGCCGATATGGGACATCAGGATCTCGGGCGACGCACAGGACAGGTGCTCCAGATCATGATGCTCCGCTGCCCAGTATCGCCCGTAGCCCCATTTTTCCGCAGACTGTGCCAGTATCACCGCTTGCTGCAAGGCTTCTTCGAACGAGCTCTCTCCCCATCGCGGAACCAGGTCCAGCACGCTCAGTTTCAATTGGCTATTCATGCCATCCCCCTTGTATCGCCATTATTAATCCAAATCATAGATTGAACCTACCTTAAGTCCATACAACTCGTTATAGATTTTCTCGGCAAAAGCGTCCGTCATCCCTGCGATATAATCAATCACCATATGCTCCCACGTCCAGATCGGATTCGCCCGCTTCTGGTCCGCTTCGTATCGCTGGAGCCAGTCGGATGGAATGATCGCCGTTGAAGCGACAGGATCCAGAAAGGCATCCCACAAGCGCTTGATGATCCATTCGCTGCGCTTCTGCAGGCGCTGAACCCGCAGGTCGCGAATCATGGTGACCCAGGCAAAACTTTTCAGGACGCTGACGGTACGCAGCATATCCTCGTCTTCGACGCCGTCTTTGACAAACGTTACCTTTTTCCAATCCCCGTTCGCGATCACGCCAAGGCTGCCCACAAACAGGCTGACCCAGTAGGCCTTGACCTCGCGCCGAGTACGTGAATAATCATTCTCGCAGGTCGGCATTTTTTCGTTCCATATTTTCAGAAACTCGTCCAGCACCAAATCCACCTTCGGCTGGATCTGCTCCTTGGTCCATCCCTTCCACACCTCGTCTTCCAGCGTCATGATCTTCTGTACGATCAATTTGTTGAGATGGCTGTCCCGCAGAAAGTGCTCGTGCACCTCAATCTTCCCGGCTTTGATGCCATCCTCCAGATCGTGCGCGGAATACGCGATGTCATCGCACAGATCCATAAGCTGCGCTTCCAGCGTTCTGTGCGTGCCAGGTATTTGCCACTCCTTCCGGATATGGGAGATGTATTCCCATTCATGCCGGTACATCCCCTTGGGATTATCCAGGCCGGAGAACGGATATTTGTTGATGCCAAGCAGCACCGCATCCGACAGGTTGAGGCCGTTTACGTTCTCCCTTTTCTCCAAAAACATGATCAGCCGGAAATTGTGCGCGTTCCCTTCAAAATGCTCATATTTGCGCCGCATGGCCTGCTGCACCTTAGCCGCCTGCTCCGGTGTCGGCGTGCCGGGCTGGCGCGTCAGCTCCTTCTCGGTCCTGCGGTCAATGAGTTTCTCCAGAATGCCCTGGAGCACCTCTTCGCCCTTGTGGCCGAACGGAGGATGCCCGAAATCATGGGCGATCGCCGCGCATTCCACCACCTCGGGATCAATCATCAGCCCTGCGTTCTCGGCCTGCTCGGGCAGCACTTCGGGATAAAGACGCGTCAGGCTCCGTGCCGCTTCTCTCGCAATCTGCGCCACCTCAAGCGAATGCGTTAAGCGCGTCCGGTAGTAATCGCCGGTGCCGGCGCCGAATACCTGCGATTTTCCTTGCAGCCTGCGGAACGTCGGCGAATGGATCAGGCGCGAATAATCCCGCTCGTATACCGCGCGCGAAGCATCCGACTTCGTTTGCTCCGGATATTGGCGATGCTCTCTAAGCTCCTTCAATGTCATTTGTCCCACTCCTGTTTTTTTATCTATTTAAGGTCGATTCGGAATCGTTCGTTCTTTAGATTATATGCCATACGGCATCCGAAGAAAAATGTTATTCCCTTTCCGCCTGTTCCCTCATTGTATACCCGGCTCATCCTATCCGTTATCGCCAAGCAAGATATTTTCCTGTCTGAGTCAGGTATGACGAAATCCAAATACGTAATGCTTCACCGTCCAGGAAAGCTGCGGGAGGGCAGAAGGCGCAATAAATCCTCCCATTATGCAAAAATACCAAGTACTTATAGGATTAACACAAGACCTGTGCGCACATTCTTGCTACGTTTTAGGTAAGCGCTGTCATACAGTCTGAAGCGCACCGCAGAAAGGAGGGAAATGATATTTATTAACGATTACATCAACCTACGGGAGGGATCGCCGTGAAACGAAGGTTTGCTTTATCCAAAAAAATGACTTTCTGCCTGATCAGTGCAGCCATGCTGCTTGCTGGTCTATTTGAAGGACAGAGTGTCGCAGCTAATGAGAGCAAGTACCCGGCTTCCGCATCGGCCAGCAGCTACGACACCCGCTGTGCTTGCGATGCATCGAAAGCGGCGGACGGCAGTCTTAGCACACGCTGGTCCGGCGAAGGCGACGGCACTTGGCTGAGGCTGGATCTGGGGTCCGCCCAACCGGTTTCACTGGTCAAGATCGCGTTTTACAACGGAGACACGCGCACATTCACCTTCGATATCCAAACCTCAATCGATGGCTCCAACTGGCTTCAAGCACGGAACGCTGTCACTAGCGCTCAAAACAACCAGCTGCAATCCTTCTCCATCCCCGTCGCTGAAGCCCGGTATGTACGCATTGTGGGCTACGGCAACACCTCAAATGACTGGAACAGTTACACAGAGGTCGAAATTTGGGGAGGTACTACGGATGGAGGAAGCGGAAACCTTGACCCGGCTAAACCCCCTTCGGGCAATTTTGACCTAACCAAGTGGAAAATCACCCTGCCTGACGCGTCCGAGATTCCAGCCGGCGCACTCGCCGGCGGCTACGAGCATCCGGATTGGTTCTATACCGATCCCGTCACCGGCGGCATGGTATTCACATCCCCTAATATCGGCGAGACCACCACGAACAGTACCTACACCCGCTCCGAGCTTCGGGAAATGCTGAATCCGTCGACGAACAGCGCCTCCTCATGGGCCAATAATTGGGTAACCTCTACCTCCTCCCCATCCATAAAGTCGCAGGCTGGCGGCGTGGATGGAACGATGAAGGCTACCTTACGCGTGGATCGTGTATCCGTCAGCGGTAACGAAGCCGATAAAATCGGCCGCGTCGTGGTCGGGCAAATCCATGGCCCCAGCACCGAGCCGATACGGCTTTATTACCACAAGCGTCCTTCGGACAGCAGGGGTGCGGTTTATTTTGGGACCGATGATCTGGACAACAACAACACCTGGGTGAACATACTCGGCGGACCGAACCAGCTTAACCCTGTAAACGGCATTGCCCTCGGCCAGACATGGAGCTATGAAATCAAGGTGACCGGACTGCTCATGACGGTAAAAGTAATCCCGGAGGGCGGATCGGCCACCACCGTGAACCATACCCTCCCAAGCGGTTACAACGATAAATATCTTTACTTCAAAGCAGGCGTCTATAACCAGAACAAATCCGATACCACCTCCGATCAATCCGACCATGTCAAAGCCACTTTCTTCTCACTAACGCACATGCATCCGTAGCTTCCACTTGTCCATCCGATGCCCGGGACAGTCCAGCGCCTGCTTCCGGGCGTTCATAAACAAGCTTCAACTACCAATCGAAAAGCGAGGGATGAAACGTTGAAGAAGAAACTTTACCGGTTCTCATGCCTAGTCCTCTGCCTGCTCATAACCATGAGCGTCATGGCATCCCCAGGGCAGCTTCCTGTTATATCTGCACAATCTGTTGCAGCATTCGATCTTGCGGCAGAATCTGTTGCCTCAGCTTCCGATCCCCTACCGGAGCCAGAAGGTCCGGATATTCTGTTCTTCTCCGATAACTTCGATTCCGAGCGATACGGCACCGCCGGAGGAGTCGTTGTTCCCCTGCCCTGGGTTCAAACCGGGGAAGGCGGAAGCAAAGCCAAGACCTCCGTATCCGGCAGCGCGCCGTCCACGCCGAACCTCATGAAAATCGACGTGACCGATTCCGTCTATCTGTCCGTCAATACGACGGGTTACGGCAACATCAAGCTGAGTTATTATACGAGAGCCTCTTCTTATGTCAGCGGAAGCATCGTGGCAGAGTGGTCCGGCGACGAAGGCGCGACCTGGAGCCTGCTGGAGGATTTCAAGCTGGCCCCGGGAACTCCTGAAGCGCCGCGCAGCGAATCCAACACGTTAAAAACCTGGACGCTGCCGCCGGAAGCGAACAGCAATCCGAACGTGCGAATCCAGTTCCGGGTAGGTGATCCAATGAACGCCAATATGTATATCGACAGCGTCTCGCTGTCCGGTCAGGCCATCCCGGGCGTTCCGCCTGCGATCGATCCCGTGCCTGAACCCCCGCCGGCCGAAACCGGCCCCTACCCTGCTCCGGAAGGCGTAACCCTCTATGAGGACGTTTGGATTGGCAAAGCCGGCGACCGGGACCTCTATACGTCCATCGCCGTTCCGAGCACTCCGCCGGCCGAGCCCATGCCGGTCATGATCTACATTCACGGCGGGGGCTGGAACAAGGGCGACCGCAAAAACGCCCTGGGCAGCATCTGCAACTATGTCCTTAAACGCGGGTATATCGGCGTTTCCTTAAGCTACCGTCTAACTCCCGAAGCGCCTTACCCGGCCCAAATTCAAGACGTGAAGCTGGCCATCCGTTATTTGCGGGCCCACGCCGAGCAATACCACATCGATCCGAGCCGAATCGGCGTCTGGGGCACTTCGGCGGGAGGGCATCTCGCTTCCCTGCTCGGAACGACGGGAGACCTGACCTTGGAGGATACGGTTACGCTGGATACCGGGGATTCGGTGCATCTTCCCGATATCGAAGGTGCCGGCGGCTGGCCGGAATACTCCACCAAGGTGCAGGCCGTGGTGGACTGGTACGGACCTGCCGATTTCACGACCGATTTTGCCGACCGGTACAGTTCGGTCACGAAGCTGCTCGGCGGGCATAACGCCCTGTCCGTCCCGATTGAAGCACGGCTTGCCATGCCCGGAACGTACGCCACTCCCGATGATCCGCCGTTCTGGATTCGGCATGGAGACGCGGACGCCACCATCCCTTATACTGACAGCGTCACCTTCGCCAATCAATTGACGGCTGCCGGCGTTCCTATGGTCGATTTCGAAATCGTTCCCGGCCAAGGCCACGGCTTTACCGGAGAAGCCAAAACAACCGCGGATGCGGAGGCTTGGGCCTTCATGGAGCAGCACGTGAAGAATCTGGAGGTCACGACGCCGATTCTCTACAAAGATGGCTACACGCCTCCTGATCCGACGGATCCGACCGATCCCACCGATCCAACCGACCCAACCGATCCTTCACCAGGCATTCCCGTTGAGATCGGCCGTTTGGAGCCCTCGGACGATGCCTTAATCGACAGCTCCAAACCGGACGCCAATATCAATTCCGCTACAGGCACAAGCGTCGGTTTGTTTAGCGTTTCATCCGGTACAACCAACAAAAGGTATGTCTATTTCAAATTCGATGCTTCCACCCTGAGCGATCCCGATTACCGGTACGAATTCCAGGTCGCCGCGAAAAAAGGCACCAGCAACACGGATCTTGAGCTCTCCCTCTACGGGATCGAGGATACAGCCTGGAGCGAAAGCCAACTGACTTGGAACAATGCACCCGTGAACGTTCTCGATCCAAATGCTTATATCGGATCGTTTACCGTACAGGCCGAGAATGGCGGCCGGCCGGAGGTGTACAGCGTCGATGTGACTGACTATGTCCGCAGTCACCTCACAGATGGCAGCGTATCGTTTCTCCTGGCGGATGCGGCCCATACCGGTGTCAGCGTCAATATCTATACCAAGGAAGCCAACGGCTCCAGCAATCCGAGACCAGCCATGGTCGTGAGCGAATGGGTGGATTCCAGTCAGGATACGACGCCGCCGTTCTGGCCGGACGGAAGCCGCCTGTCCATCGGCAGCATTGGCGAAGATTATGTGCTTTTGTCATGGCCGACGGCGGAAGACAACAAGATCGTCGCGAAGTACAACGTTTATCAAAACGGCGTCAAAGTCATGGAGCTGGGCTCCGACATCACCCGCCATGAAGCGGAGGGACTATCACCGCACACGGAGTACAGCTATAAGGTCGAGGCCGTGGATGCGGCCGGAAACGTCAGTCCGGTTCCGCTGACGCTCCAGGTTACGACGCTTAGCGCTCCCTTAGCCCCTTGGCCTGTGGCCTCGGTCACGGCAAGCGGCAGCGACGGCAACATCGAGGATAATACCCTGGACCAGAATCTATACACCCGCTGGTCTGCCGCCGGCGACGGTCCGTGGATCATGTACGATCTCGGCGAGGCCCGGGACATCGGTTATCTGGGTATCGCCTTCTATAAAGGGGACGCTCGCGCTACGGAGATCGATATCGAAGCCTCCGATGACGGCGTGACCTGGTCTTCCCTCTTCAACGGTTCGAGCAGCGGAACCACCACCGCGATGCAGCCTTTTGACGTTCCGGACATGAGTGCGCGTTACGTGAAGCTGACCGGGCGCGGCAATTCGGACGGCAGTGCCTATACGAGCCTAACGGAAGTTCATATCTATCCGCCTTTCGCTAACGGGGATACGCCCGTGGCGATCATTCCGGATTTTGTGCCGCAGCCGCCGGAGGGTACCGTTCCTTTTACCGCCCCAGGCATGAAGAATGCGGACGGCAGCGACCATCCGGGGCATCAGGCTTTTGCCGCTACCGGAAGGACGCTGAACGTGGTCGATTACGGGGCTGATCCTGCAGACAATGCAACGGACGATCGACCGGCGATCCAACGAGCAATGGATGAAGCGCTCCCGGGCGACGAGGTGTTTTTCCCGAATGGGGTTTACAACTTAAACAGTACGCCCGATGGACTGAGCAATCTGATGCTGAAATCCGAGGTCAATTTACGCGGGGAAAGCCAGAGCGGCGCGATTCTAAAGACCTCGCTGAACAAGGTCCGCAACAGCACGATGCTGAGATCCGCCAAACAGCATGATCTGACCATCTCCAACCTGACGCTGACATCTGCCTGGGATGGCCAGTACTCGACGGATCACAGAACCAACAACCCGGATGCCGGCGGCCCCGACATGATGATCATTGCCGCCAATTATGGCGAGGCGCCATCGTACAACATCACGATCGACGGCGTGACGATCGAGAAATTCAGCCGCATGGGCGTCCGCATCGAGAACAGCCATGACATCGTCGTCCGCAGCACCACGTTCCGAAATGCCACGGACCTCGGTCCGGGCGGTGCCGGGTACGGCGTATCCATTCAGGGCGTGCCGAAGGTCGACCGCAACGGATTTGCCAACGATACCAGGTGGAATCTGGTCGAGGACTCCTCCTTCGAGGGGCCTTACCTGCGCCACGGCGCACTCATTCAATATGTGGCCCATAACAATGTGATCCGGCACAGCGAATTCCACCAGGTCCGGCTGGATGCGATTGATCTGCACGGGGAGCTGGAGTATTTTAACGAGATCCACGATAACCTGATCACCGACATGCCGTATGGCGGCGGCATCGGCATCGGGAATACCGGGGGGACCGCCCCGACCAATCACAGCAAATCCGGCCCGCAAAACTATATCCACGACAACACGATCCGCAATGCCCGGGAAGGCATCGTCGTATCGATGGGCTCGCCGGATACCATCATCGAGAACAACCGCATCGAGAATACCGTCGATATTCCTAACGCGGCAGGCATCAATATTTTGAACGGGCCGGGCACGATCGTCAAAGGCAACACGATCCGTCAGAACACCGCCGAGCATTATTGGGGCATCCTGCTCGAGCACGACAACGGGGACACCAACGCGGGCGGCATCGGAGCCGGAGACCCGGAGAACGTGCAGATTCTGGACAACGTCATCACCGGCAACAGCAACGGAATTCAGCTCCAGGCAGGCAAGAATATCAAGCTAAGCGGCAATACGCTGGACAATATCGGGGAGAACTTCACGGCGGCACCTGACGTCACGTATACCGATCTCACCGTGGGCCTGGAGTACAGCACGACGGCCCCAACGAATGGGGACGTTGTAGCAGCCTTGGTGTCGGAGAGTCCGATTACCGTTACGAATAACGGCGGATCTCCAACTTACAGGTTTACGGAGAACGGTTCGTTTACCTTCGAATATGCGGATGAGGACGGCAACGAAGGCACCCTAACGGCAACCGTGTCGAACATCGATAAAATCGCCCCGGTTCTTACGGTTACGCTCTCGCCTTCCGTATTGAAGGCGCCGAATCGCAAAATGGTCGATATTCGCGCTAGCCTCGAATCCAGCGATGAAGGCTCGGGCGTTGCGTCCATCGTGCTAACCTCAATCACCATCGAGAGTGCAGGCGGCAAGGGGGATAGCCGGGATATCCAGGGGATTTCCATTGAGAAAGATAAGGACGCGAGTAACAGCGAAAGCAAAGGCAAGGGAGGTGATCGAGGACCGGATGTTCAGGATACCGAATTCGTTACCCATGACACTCATTTCCGGCTGCGAGCGGAGAAATCGGCACGCGGTCAAAGCCGAATCTACACGGTGACCTATACCGTTACGGATCATGCGGGGAATCAAGCAGATGCGGTGGGGACGGTGAGGGTGAAGTGACGTAAGGTATAATACGTGAAAAACGTAATGGGGAGGCACGTTAATCTGCCTTTTACGTTGAGAAATTAGTTGGTTTCCCAGTTGGTTAAACATATTGACTGATAAATATTACATTATGGCAACCCGGAGTAGAAAAATCATCGAAAACTGCATCGCTGCTTTATTTTAGTCGCCGCTAGGCGACTTTTCTTTTTTCAGGCTATTCATGCTTGGTTAAACATATAGACCGATAAATATTACATATAAGCGGTAATTTATACCGCGCCTACCGCCAATGCGCCAGCTCCTTCTACAACGGGGCAATAATCCAGCGAATATGCCGGGCGGGGATCGTATTCTGCACAAAAGTCAGCAGTCCCAGCGTGACGGAATCACCGAAGCGGTCCTTCTGACCGTCGGCGTAGACATAATTTCCGTTCACACCGCTAGTCAAGGGAATGGTACGGATATACAATGCCTTTGATTCCATGTAAGCATGAATATCCCCATCGAATTCCTCCACACCCGGATAAGCTTTCTCCCCTTCTACATGCGTTAACAGATACTTTGCCATCATGATGGTTCTCCTTCTGGTTTATATAATCAGGGATTTTCCCTGTAAAACCCGTGCCAAATAAAAAGGCCGCCTATTGGCGACCAAGCGGTTTCTTATTTTTTTCCATATACTTCAAGTTCAAGGAAAGCTGTATCCAAAGTCATTCAAAAGAATAAACCCCTGTCATGTTAATTAGATGGAACCGTCTCTTACAAAAAACTCAGATTTCACTTACTCTCTTTATGGATAATCCCCAGACGATAAAGCACGGTCATGATCCGGTAAAAATCGAAGCTGCCCTCAGGGTCATGAAGTACTCCTGCCTGTTTTGCAGCTTGTACCGCCGGTTCCGCCCAAGACGGAACCTTCGCAGGCTTCTCCGTCTCCGCCGCCTTAAGCCTGGCATTCATCTGCTTGATGGCATGGCCCTGCTCGGTTAGCAGTTTCATTGCCGAGGCATACTGCTCGTTAAGCTGCCGAACTTGGTCCTGCGTTTTTTGCAGTTCTGCCGTTAATTGTTCGATTTTCATGCGTTCCTCCTCCTCCGGACTAGACACATCATATTGATGGAGCGAATGCTGCTCTATGATGGAAATAAGCTTTTTGGGATAATTGGGGTCTGTGGCATAGCCACCTCTCCAAATCTCCGTTGCCGCCGTTTTATAATCCGCCCATAACACGCCATGATAGCGCTGCGGCTTGTCACGCGTACCGTTCAGGATCAGCCGGGTATGATCGGCAACCGATTCATGCCAATGGTTGTATTTTCGAAATGAAGCTTGGGTCGTATAGGGCGTCTGTCCCCGGTATTCCGTTGTCTGCATGGTCACGCTGCCCGCTGGGCCGGTTCCTTTAATGCCGAACAGATTGTTCGCCTTTTGCGTCAGGCCGCTCGTTCCCCAGTTGGATTCCAGGATTGCCTGGGCAAGCGTAAGCGAAGCGGGTACCCCGTACTGACGCATGTCCTGAGCAGCTATGGGTGCCAGCTTGGCTATAAATTCAGAGGGCTTCATCCTTTTTCTCCTCCTCTCGTGCGGTTGGCTTATCCCCTTCTTCGGATTTGATCTGGAATACCTGTACCACATTACGCAGGGACTGGGGGATCGGTACCCCCATTCTTCCCACGTTCTCAATAATAGACAGCAGCTCATTCGCGAGATAGAAGAAGATCACCGTATTCTGAAAATAATTCATCTCTCCCAGCACCCGGTCCACCAGATGCATCAGGGCGATGATAATAAAAATGGTCATTTTGCGTGCAATTCCAGTATAACCAATACGGCTGCGCAGCTCGCCGTTCATCCAGGCCGCGCCCCATCCGGTCAACCAATCGATCACCACGAACCACAACAACAGATGCAGCGGCAGCGACCATCCGCCCCAGACGTACCCGGTCACGGCCCCCGTCCCCGCCACCAGCATCTTAAAAAACTGACCGATGTGCTCATACATAATTCTTCCTCCTCGCAGAGTATTTCTTTTGAGAGCTTTTCTGAATCGGTATCCAGCCCCCGAGGGGCTGAAGTACACCATTGAAATTTCCAACAAATTGCTCTTTGAATAGCCAAAGTCTTTGCCATTAACCCGAACTCGTCAGCAAGTTCAGAGCGACTTATTAGGATCTGGATAAGACCGATTGCCTCGACTTCTGGATCATCGCGGACCGTCTTCTCTTCGACACGTTGACGACCACTATCGTCATGCTGGAGCAGTACGTCGCACTCCAGCGCCTAACGCGCATGCGATTTCACTTGATACACAATCTGACGCGAGAGAAGTCATATTTATTGCAGAACTTGTCCTACAAATGCAACACTCTTTATGTGGGTTAGGGATCGCATCGCAATTATAGTGATGGCCGTTATTTTGGGTATCGTGTCATGGAATGGTTATCGTTGATGGTGACATTGCAAGCCCAGCGCGACGGCTACAATGTGTTGCTTTTGGTATATAGTCTTTTAGGAAAATTTTCGCCTGCTCAATTCTTAGCCTGCTTGACAGCCTGATGCCCAAACACTGCAAAGGACCCGCACAAGATCCCTTGTATTACAGATTTAATCGACCAGTCAAGCAAGCCGACAGTCAAAACAACGGCAACTATAACCACGATGTACACGATGCTCCAACCAGGATCCATTCGCTGTCCTTGTATACGGACATCCACTTTAATATCATCAATACCGCGCTAGATGTTAGATACATCTGTGTGTAATGATGCAACAGCAGTAATTTCTCTCGCTACCTCATCTTTGAAGGGATTTTGTCTTCCCATGCCAACCCAGCAGAACGCTGCTAATTGCTGCTGTTACAGAAATGATTGCTGTAAGCACTGTCCAGTCCACCCTTCCTCCCCCAACGCTCTGAGAATTAAAAAGAGCCCCCGGACCAACCAGGGGCAAAATAAAAACGCCTTGCGGCGCTCTATGCTGCATAATCAACGTTTGTGATTTGCTTGTATTCTTCCGGAGTGATCATATTTGCCACTACAAAAGTTTTAAGGCTGTGTTCGTTGTATAAAGGATGCTGATTGTCGTAATAACGCTTGACGATCGTATACCACATTTATTCTGCACCTCCCTTCAGTGTCGCCACTTCCATGAGAAGGGTCCCAACGGTTTCCTCCAGGGATGCTATTGTCCCCTTATCATTGGCGCTCTCCAGCAAGAGTGTCCCCATCGTTGTGTTCAGCTCCTCTACTTCGACAGACAAAGGTTTTCGCGGCTCTTGAGGTGCTTCTGGATCGACAGGACCGGGATAATTGAAAATCAGTTCCTTTGTATCTGGATCAACTCGTTCCAGGACGCCTTCATCAAAGTCCTGTTTGTATTGGTCATATTCGAGCTGTACCATCCCAACGCTTTCCGGCACGCGTTCCGCAAGGACTTGATACGTTGCGAAATCTTCTTCCTGTGTTGTTTCGCGGACGCTGCCAGACCGTTGTCCTGTATAAACTAGGATTTCTCCTGTACGGTTGTCATAATAAATCTTTCTTCCGATCTGCATTTTTTTACACTCCTTTCCTATTCAATCGCAATCCATGAGATCGATCCTGCCCCGATCTCGATAGGTAGCCTAAATCCAGTATTATTTACATAAGCGTTGCCAGTTGTAATGAATACATAGCTATTAGTAGGTTGATATCCGCTAGCTAGTTTACCAGTAAGGATATTGCAATTAGAGAAACCTCTAAAATTCATATCCCGGTAGTAAATGGTGTAGCAGATCATCGTTCCCCCTGGATGACTACCCTGAAGAATAATCACTCTTGGCACAAAACTGAGACCAGAAACAGTGAAGAAATATGACATACTCCAATAGTCAAGTGATTCGAATCTCAACCAGTCACTAGGCTCATTACTAGGGCCTGACGATGTTCCCGTCCCACTTGCTGACCTTTTACCTTCGACCAGGGTCCCGATCAGATTCGCAACACTCACACCATTTCGTATATTTGCTTCCGTCAAACCTGGCACCGCAGCAGTTACCCATGTCAACCCATCATAGTAACCTTTAGGTGGACGGATAAAGAACCGATCGCCTGCCCACACAGTAGTTTCGAGTCCAGGCATGTGATTGTTTTCAGCGCTCCGGTTCGCAATCCCTCCCGGTACCCCAAAAATAGGACGGCCACTTAGGATGTGCGCAGAATTTAGATTGGGTTCAGCTGCTTGTAATTGTGCGGTAGTCACCTTGATTTCACCGTCACCGACACCGCCTTTCTGATATCCTTTTTCGGGATATACAGCTAAGGCACCATCCCCCCATTTAGCCGTACCAGTAGCATTTCTAATTCCGGTTAGTACAGGTATCGTCCCAGTTATTTTCCCGTTTGGACCGTATGCCGTTTTAGGTGCCAAGAGATCTCCAGCAGCCGCCGTTGCATCACTTGTATCGGTACCAGTGGGAATTGATCGAATCCCTGTATCCAGCTCTTCAAACGTAGCTACCTGACTCTGTTTGGAAACCGTCCCTTCCTTGGCGATGATGGCGGTTTCCAATCGGTTTTTACCGTCAACGCCAGATTGCTTTAAACCTTCGATTTCAGTTTCAACGCCTCCTAAAGCCGCGTCGAGCTTATCCCAGTTATCGTTTAAGACAACATCCACGTTAAACGTGTCGTTACCATCCGTTTCACCGTTTACCTTGTATAGGCCCATATTTGGTGTCTGACTTGGCATCTTATTAACCTCCTGTTCTTCTAAACGCCAGTTTACTAAATGGCAATTGCTTCAATTGATCAAACGTCATCACGTCATGTATATCGCGTATGAGCAAGTAGTTGAACGCATACGCCACCGCCAGATGCGCCGGCTTGATCTCCTCGATCGCCGACTTCAAGTCCTCCAGATTTGGCGGGATGCCGAGCGTATCTACGAATTTAACCGTGAAGCCCCATTCCTCGGGCTGAAAAGATATCTCGACCGTGCCGCCGTCATAAGCCTCCGCCACATTTTTCACGAGTGCTCCGGAGAAGGTTCCCGCTCCGCGCAGCTTGGACTCCAGCACCGCCCGCCGCTGCTCGATCGGCTTGTTCCGGTCGGTGGGAATGCCGAGATCCATCTCCCAGCGTTCCAACCCCCAGGTTGCTGTACGGACAAAAAACTGATCTGCGGCTGAGTTCAGCGCTTGGTAAAGAGCGTCCAGCTCGCTGCCCTTGGCATCCATATCGGATAACATGACGCGGGAGGTTTCGTAATAGGCCGGAAGATAAGAAAACAGCTTGCGACCGCGCAAGCTGTTCATTCGGACATTATTCACTTACGCTCACCGTCCCGAGCACCGCGACCTGACCGGAGCCAATTTCGATGTTTTGCTGCTCAGTGTGGCCGTTAATCGTCAAATCCGAGTAGTCGACGATAATCGGGATATCCAGCAGTACGGCGGCAATACGAGTGTATCTAACCAACGGATCTTTCCTATTAAAAGCAATCTGCTGTAAATACGCCCGAACGCCGTCCTCGATCAGCTTCCGAATATCGTCCATCGTCGAAGGCTGCTCCTGCGTACGCTGCACTTTAACGGAGATATCAATCGGAACTTCCGCCGCGGGCATCACGGTAATAACGGGGCCCGCCGGAGCAACGCCTTCTCCCTGTCCATCCTGGGACGGGTCAATGTGCTGCTGAACGGCATCCACGATATCCGGGCTTGCCGCACGCTTGTCCGTATCCAGAAGATACAGCCCAACGGTGCCACTTCCACGCCGCCAACGCCGGCTATCTCATTGGCCCACTGCATGTACTGCGCTTTGTTGCCGCTCGTCCCCTGACTTCGGACTTTGGCGTAAAAACGCTCCAGAAGCGACTGGTCGCTTTCGGTATCCGTCCCGCTCCGCGTGGGTTCCGGGTTCGTAACAGATGTTACGCCGCTGACCGACGTCATCATAAGCTGAATGACGCCTGCAGGAACATTGCCGCTGCTGCCCGGCATGACAGCTCGGATTGTCGCCGTACCGAAACCCACGTCACTCAGCGTCACGTCTGACGTGGTCACATACTCCACGGAGGATTCCCCGGAGCCCTCATCGGCTGGTGTAGCTACGTAGGTTCCGGCAGGCACGGTCGTCCCCGGCTTCCCCGTAAACACAACGCTGCCGGACGAAGCGACCGCTTCACGCCGGGTAATCCCATGCTCTGCCGTCCTTAGATCGAGTTCGGCAGACCGGATATCCGGATGATCGCTTGCCACGGTGCTCGCAAAGCCTCGACGCAGCAGCTCCTGTGCCCACAAGGCGGCCTCAGACAGCATAAACGCAACCGGCGCCTGCGCATCCCAAATAAAAGAGCCCTCCGACTTGTCGATGTCCGAAGGCACTTTGTTCAGCATGCGGTTCATAATATTCTCTTCCGTCTGATCCAACAAATATAACGGCAAGTCTGCCATCAGATCACCACGCTTTCTATGATTTCCGTCTCATCCCGTACGCTCGTAATGCGGCAGCTGAAGCGGCAGGCCTCTCCTTCCCATTCAAAAAGAAATTGATCCACGCTCTCCGTTCGCGCGTCCGCCAGCAGCGCCTCGGTTACCATGCGATGAATTTCGCTCTCTTGCAGAGATCGGTCGTAGCCTTTGCCGACCAGTTCCTCCAGCTCGTTGCCGTAATCGCGCGTATAGATCAAATGGCGGTATCGCGGCGTACGGATCGCTTTTTCGCACCAGATGACCCAAGCTTCCTTGTCGTCCGCAACCGGAATCTTCCGGGTGGGAGTCATCACGAACTCGCCGGCTTCAAAATCATACCGCCAGCTCCGTCCAAAAACGGCTCCTTCACCCTCCAGTACCTCCGGATCCGTGGCATCCGTCCAAACCATATCCTCGTTTTCGGGAAACAAATTAGCCACCGCTGCTCACCACCTTGCATACAACCACCACGTCATTGCCGCTGTTGACCCGAACGGCCAGCACGCGGTCCCCCGGTTTCAAGCCTTTTCCTAGCTCAAAAAGGGTATCTTCGACTTCATTTTCTTCCACATCAAATGTCATTTCCTGCGGCTGTCCTCCCAAAGTGGCGGTACCAGCAGCCGTATAACGGGGCAAGGACAGCATTCCTGGCAGCTCCGCCACCATATAGTCCTGCAGCTCATGCTTGAAATCATCCAGCTTAAGTCCCGTCGAGGTTATCGTGCCGAGCACGGCCCCTACGCCGCCCATGGCTTGACGGGTTTGCTTGTTCAATGAGGCATATAGGGAGGATGCCAATTGTCCATAGGGGTCTTTATTCAAGGTAAAACCTCCTTTTTACATCGTCATAACTCCCCAGCTCCAGCATCATGCTCCCGGGGTTTCCCAGCTCCCGGCTGACGGAAATCACGAGCAGCTTCATCGAGCCCAGCATGACCGCATCTCCGGCACGGATCGTATTGACATCAGGTGCATTCAGGGAGATCGTCTCCCGAATCCCCCTCAGTTTGCTTCGGGCCAGCTGGCGGGCAGCCGCAGGCGACTTCACTTCATCATCCTGAATGATCGCTTGGAGTTGGCCGTATTTGGCGATATCCTTCTCCTCGATGGCCATTACCTTGGAAGGAACCTCTTGCCCGGTCTCGCTGGCGGCTGTCGCCAGCACCTTGACCTTGGTCGCCGCGCCCTCCAAAGTCCGCGATTGCGTGGTATCCGTGATAGCCTCCAAGATGTAGACTTCTTTGTTCGTTCCCAACTCATACAGCTCAAGACCTGAAGAGATCATCCGCGGATGATACAGCTTGCCGCCGGCTTTGGCCGTCTCCCGCAAATCAGCGAACATGCTGGCATAAATCGACTGCGTCCGATAAACGGAACGCCCCAGCTGCTTCTCGGTATCGGGCAAAACGGCTATTTTCAGGTTCCAGTCCGCCGCATACTTTTTGAACCGCTGGGTGGCGGTCTGCTTCGCCGGAAACAGATATTCATCCTCCGACTTATCGAGGTATACCGTCCGATCGTACAGCGTGAGGGTCATTCGCTTCACCCCATTGTTGGAGGTTTCCACTTCCCACACGACAGCCGGGTGCAGCAGGGGGACATAATCTTTTTTACCGTATGGTATTCCGCTGATCCGGATCGCCATTCCCGGCGAAATCGGCGGCATATCCGGCGTGACAACCAGATTGACGGTTCCCTGGTAAGCGACTTGTTCAAGCGAATCCCGCAGGTTGATAGCTTCCACCAAGGGAGACAGATCGTATTGATCCTGCAAAATCACCTTGTAATTCATGACAGCACCAGCTTCTGGCCGGGTTTGATGGCGTTCGGATCTTTGCCGATCGTCTTCTGGTTCAGCTTGTAGATCTGGTTCCATTTCGAGCTGTCCCCGAGCTCCAGTTTGGCGATTTTGGAGAGTGAGTCCCCTGACTTAACGGTGTACGTCTTGTTCTTTTCCTTCATGTCGGCCCGGGGCTTTTTATTTGTTCCAGATGCCCCGCTGCTGCCTGCGGTTTTGGCCACCTTCATGTCGCTCCATGTCCGGAGCGTGATGTCAAAATATACGTCTCCAACCTCCCCGCCCCGGAACGTGGACTGGTGGGAAGCGACGTACACCGGCACGTTCACCGCCGTCTTGGTAATGACAAATTGCAGCGGCGTTTTATATGCCAGAAACTCGTTTAGTTTATTCATCGCGGTTTGCGGTTTAATATGATCTCTCTCATGGCCTTTACAAAAAGCTGCATCATACTCTTGCGGGAAAAAGGAAGAGAACGATATCTCTTTAATCCGATTCCCTTGCGGAAAATCAAACTCTCCATAGTTGAGAATCGTGGCCGTTTCCAGTCCCTTTTGCCTTGAAATGGTTACCTCTTCCGGATTAACCGGGAATCGGAATGTCATGCCTTTGCCGTTCTTCAAAATAAACTCCACCTTAGGCCCCTCCTTTCTGTATGGATGCCTTCGGACCGACTTCATAATTGCCGTTAACCATTATCTTCAATAGGCCATCGGAGTCGGCTTCCGGTTCTGGGCTGCTTTGCTGAATTCGGCTCTCAGCCGCTGCCCGATCAGAAGAATCAATCCTTCTACATCGATCGGGTGCTCCTCATGCACCGTTACCTGCACCGCGCCTGAAGGTAGATTGTAATTCACGGTTGTCTCCGTTTTGAAATCCATCAACAGGCCGGATATCGTGCTCATCTGCTCCGGGCTGATCTGAACGGATTGCGGGGACGTCGGCTTCCCTGCAAAAGCTTGGTTTTGCGCTGCACTCACGGGTGGACCTAAAGTACTCATGCTTGTAGCATGGGTAGGCGGCATATACGGGCCGTATGTCGGGCTCAATGTTGGATTTGGCAGCAGCGGCTTGCTGAAATCAGTCGGCGTTGGTTTCGGGATGATGGGAGCCGGAAGGGCAGCTGCACTCGAAGGGGGTTCCTTCGGTTGAGCAGCTTCCTTGTCTTTTTTCCCGAAGGAAAACGTTTTGGAGAACCATTTCGACACCGTCTCCTTTCCCTCGTTGAATTTATCACCGATACCGGTAATGGCGCCGCCGACCTTCTCGCCAATAAAGCTACCTACGGTGCCGCCGAGCGTTGAGCCGATCATCGTGCCTGCAACCGGGATCACGGAGCCGACGAGGCCGCCGATCGTGCTTCCGATACCGCCGCCGACGGTAGAGCCTATCGCTTGGTTTCGTTCTTTTCCCGGTTTAGCGGTAGCGATTGCGGTCGCATCGGCTATAAAACTTAATGGGCCAAGTGCGCGTTTACCAAGCCCCTTCATCAAGCCGGAGCCTAGGCCGCTTTTGCCGGCATTTTTCACTGCATTTGCTCCAGTGCTACCGTCAGCTGCCTGTTTTACTGCATCTGATCCTGCACCGGCCTTAACAGCGCTCGCCGCGCCGCCGGATACGATGCCGCTGGCACCGCCGCCGCCAAATATACCCTTGGTTAAATCCATAACACCCTTGATTGATTTCATTGCACTAGTTCCCGTATTGCCCGAGGTTTCGATAACGTCTCCCAATGTTTCTGCCTTCTTAAAACGCTTACCCCATTTGGTTAGTGGCTTTTCTCCTTGGCTATTCGGGGTCGTGGCAGCCTGGTTTTGACTGGAATTGGATCCACGGCCGCCCCCCCTTCTGACCCCATTGGGCCTAGGCGCCGTCCTGGGGGCAGGTTCAGGGGCCGGTTTATCTTTACCCCATGCTTCGCGCATCTTTGTTCCTTTTCCATATAGTTGGCCCCCATTTTTCATAGTGGAACCTATCGCGGTTATAGTACCAAAAATATTTAGCGCCGTATCCCATCCAGATTTTTTACCACTCCCGCCGCCTCCAAGCTGAAGCGATCCAAGCGCATCCGTAAGCTTATCCACCGCAGTCGTATTCGCATTCAGCGCAGCGATCATCGGAGAGAAATCAAGCCCTGCCGCCCGCAAATCCACCTGAACGCTCGCCTCAATCTGCTTCTGCACGCTCAGGTTTAGATTCGTATCAATCTGCTTCTGCACATTCAGCTTCACATTTGCCGAGGCCTGGATCACTTGGGACTTCACCCGCTGCATTTTGGCCAGCAGGTTGTCCAGCCCCTTCGAGGCGCTGTCCTTCAGCACGATTTCTGGCGCCATGCGGGTACGCCCGATTCGCATGACGCGTCCCTGGATCCGCTCAAAATAACGCTCCATCGCCCGCAGCTCGCGGTTGGCCTTGATGACGTTTTTCGGATCGATGACCAGATTCATCCGGTAGTTCATGGCTTCAGCCATTTCATTTCACCTCCTGTTCACTTCAAACTCTGACTGGCCATGCCCTCGATCTCCTCCTGGGAGAAAGCGAGCAGCAGCAGGCGCTCGCCTCGCGGGAGCCGCCAAAAATCTCCGGGACGAAGGTGATGCCGGACCCACAGGTGATACAGCATCGTCGTCATTCCCCCGGAGCCGATCAGTTTTTTAGGTCAGCAATCTCAACTCCGAAGCCGGACAGCTCCAGCACTTTATCCCCTACGGCATCCAGCTCTCCGGCCAGCAGCATGCGGCGAACCGCCTGCTCTCCTCCCGACAGCTTCAAGCGGCTTGTAATCCGCGGATCGCCCCAACCGCTAAGCGTCAAACCCTTCACCGACAGACTGCTCGTGGCCTCGGAAATTAGCAATGCATTAAACGTCTCCGTATCCACCTTCTCGTCCACCGCACCCTTTATCGTACGGCGAACGGTACATCTCTCGCGGATGCTGTCGACCTTGCTCGAGGTCAAACCCTGCAGCACCATCTGCATATCCAAGCGCTTAATCCGTACCGTTTCCTCCGGAAGCTTCTCAGCTGCTTCAAACAGACTGTCCAAAATTTGCTCTTCGCTCATGTTCTCGTGCAAGCTCATGCGTATATCTCCTTTACTCATAAAATAATAGATTTCATCTTCCTATTGCAGTGTGCGACGCCCGTCCGAGTCAGGCATTCCTTACCGGGCGAACCCCCGCTTTGTGACGCACTCATGCAGCGCTTAAGCAGAAACCTCTTAATCCCCCTGAATCGGATCCAACAGCTCGTACCCCTCAAAGGTAAACGAGGTTTCCTCCTGCACTTCCTCGCCCGCCGTCCAGTTGGCCAGCTGGATTTTGTCCGGCATGCAGCGGATCAGGCGAACGCGCTCATGGCCGTAGGATTCGGGATCGTCCAGCTTGGAGATGATATCGAATTTGGTGAAGCCGCGGGAGATCATATCGGAAGTAACCTTGTACCCGCTCATTGTGCCGGTTCCTTTTTTGCTGCCGTTTTTGTGCACCGTCCAGTCGTTGCCGACCAGCTTCAGCTCGCGCTTCTCCAATTCCACGCTGGCTTCCAGCTTATTAATGTGCGTCTGCCAAACCCCGTCGATATATGCCTGGCCGTATGTCCCCATAATGACTCTTGAAGCATCCAACATATTAAGTTCCTCCTCGATTTCGTTAAGTTTTTAAGAAAAACGTTTATGGACGTGCATCCATAGAAGGCATTTCGGTTCTCATCTTAAATGTACTGATCACTCTTCTCGTTATTGCACGTAAAACGTACCGAACAGCTGCTCCATCACGTCGGTCAGCTTCACGTTCCACTGCAGGAAGACCTGGTCCGGCTCCGGCGTGTTCACGGCGGAATCGCCGTAGTAGGCCGGATCGAGAATGACGTCATAACCGTCCGGCTCGATGACATTGCTCAGCGACAACGAAGCGAGATATTCCTTCACGGCGCCGATCAGCGCGAGTCGGCCTTCCTCGGTATTGTTCACCTTGCCGATGTAGGTCTGTTCCGCGGCCAGCTGCAAATCCGCATGGATCGCATCCATCACGCGAATGGAACGGATTTTTTTCCAGGCATTGTTTTGGCCTTCCGCCGGATTCACCAGCGTGTTGATGCCGCGCAGCGCCTTTACCTGACGACCGTCGTAGAACAGGACGAATACGCCATTGCGTACGGCCTGCTCCTGCTCGGAGCGCGTCCAGCGGCGTGTCACGTCCTCGAATGGCGTTACCGCGTATGTAGCGGATTGGTTCAAGCGCTGACCGGCAATAAGCCCGGCCACGTAAGCAGCCGTCTGCGCGGAACTGTAGTTCACGCCGGACAGACGCACGCCCGTACCCACATTGATGATCCCTTCATGGTTCAATGCAAGCGACCGGTCTGCGGCCAGCTTGGCTGCATCCTTGGAGATGTCGTCCGCCGCGCTTCCGCCGAATACGGCCATCACGCCGCGTCCTTCTTGACGGAGACGCTTTACCCAGGCCGCAAAGCTCTGCAGCAGAGCCATATCCGCAGCGTAATCTAGGGCGAGTACGTTAAATTCCTGGCCTTCGACTGCATCCAACATCTCGACATAATCTGCATTCGTCAGGCCCCCGTTGCCGCTCTTGCCTCCGGACAGCGCGGCTCCGTTCACGTCAGCGGGAACGCCGGACGTTTCCAGTGCGGTTGCCGTCACCCAGAGGTTCTCGGCATCTTCGTTGATCTGCGCCGCCATCGACGCTGCTGTGCCATCCAGGCTTGTATAGGTGCCAAGCAGTTTGGCGCCTTCATAAAGGCGAAGCTCGCGTGCAGTCGGGTCGATCAGCGACGGCTGCACCGTTACGGAGAAGCCGTTGCCACGGCTGCCCGGGTATTTGGCCTCAAGCTTCAGCACGTCCGAAGGCGTAGCTTCCGCATTTTGAAGCGTCACGCTAGCCGCTGCCGCCGTATTGTCCGCCAAACGATAAGCCAGCAGCTTTTTCGGACCGCCGAGCAAGGCCAGATAAAGCGTCTCGTAAGCGGTAGCGCCATTCTGGCTATCCGCGGAATACTGCTCGGAAATCGCGAACTCGCTTCCGATCTCCACGAACTCCCGCACCGGTCCCCAATTGGCTTTGACCGGCACGACGACCGTACCGCGACTGCCGCCCTGAACAGCCGACGCGGCTGCTGCCTTGAGATTCATATACAAACCCGGCAGTACCGGTTTATTCGTGCTTTCCCATGTTCCACCTGCCATGATTAGACCACCTTCGCTTTCATGAATTGTTGGATTTTTTCTTTGACCTCGGTTACCGTGAACTGCTCTCCATCTGCCCCATACATGGCACCCGCAAGCACTTCCGCCCGAACCTGGAACAGTTCATGGGCGTGTGCTTCAAGTTCCGCCAAGGCATATCGGGGAGCGCTGCTCCCGGGAGCTTCGGATTTGAGTGTTTTTTTCACAGCCATATTGGCCACCTCACTTTAAGATAGGATGAATGTTAACGCGCCTGATCAAGGCGGCTTCCTCCGGCGAACGGTTCTTCCGCTGGGCCAGGGTCAGCTTAATCTGACCGTCCAGAATGGGATCGGCCTGCATATCGGAGGAAATTTCCGCAACTGATATATAACGGCGTTCCTGTAGGTCCAGAACCAGCTGGACCTGGGTGCCAAGCTCCTCCACCAGCCTTGCAGCCGTGAGCTGCTCGTCCGCGGAATCCAGGGAGGCGATATGCCCGATAAAGGTTTTGCGGACCTCGAACATCGAAGCTCCCGCCATTCGGGTCTCGCAGCCGGTCATCCGCCATAATACGGCGTGATCCTCCCGCCCCGCAGGCCATGCCGTATGGTAGATGCGCCAAGGACCACCCAGCATATCTCCTGTCCAGGCTGTCAGCGTATCCAGCCATTCATCCGGCTGTCCGACGGAGCCTGCCCCGGATGCCTGCGGCATATAGATCCCGAATCGCAAGACACGGATCATGCTGCCTGAAACAGGATCAAGCTTGTCGGCCCCCGGAACACCCAAATAATGAAGCTTGAATGCATTTCCGTCGGCTCCGGCAACCCGCTTGCGGTGAAGTCCCTGAATGAGTAGATCCGCCCATCGATCCAATTGCGGCAGATCGGTACGATCCCCATGCAGCTTCAATCGCACCACCTGCCGGTACCCGGCCCATGAGGATTTCCAGACGTCCTCGCCGAGCGTGATCACGGCATATAGCGGTTCGCTTACCCCGTCCGGCGGATGCACGTCATATACATGGCCGTCAAGCTCCGGAATGAGGAATGCAACGGCCTGTTTGACCGCCCCTCTCATTCCGCGGTTTGCCGGACGCTCTCCGGTCGGCCATAGGACAGCCAGCTGCTCATGACGATCACATGCTTGTGCAATATGACCCCCTCCTTTCTTGTCATATAAAGAATCGGAAATGAGACGCACCAGGCATCAACCGCAGCAAAAAACCGGTCCTTCTCAAGGCCGGCTCACATCGACTGTGTGTGTGTTCGGTACGCTCTGTTTTGCTTCATTTCCGATAATACAATCTTACACCCCTAAATCGGATGCGCTGACGCCTTATGGGACGTTTCATGCTGAACTTTAAGCGGAATGTCGGCGGGAAATAGCACGAACTCATGTTCGTATTTATAGTTGATTTCCCAGTCTTAACTTGTTTTTCCCGTGAAATGCTGCCTTCTATATTAGAAATAAAAAAAACCGGAGGACGTCCATAATGGAGGTCCTCCGGTTTTGCTTGATGTGATGATCCATGCTCGCGCTTGTCAGCTCATTTTGCTCTTGGCGGCTTTCTCTAATTCCTGCAGCTTCAGCAGTCCTCTGTCCGCCAAAGCCAAGGCCAATTTATAAAAAGCACGGGTGCGGATCTTCGTATACGTGTCCTTGCTGACCGGCGGCTCGAGGATATGGTTGTACACTTTGTAATCGAATACGTCGTCCTGTTTCATGTACCGTTCCCGAATCAGGGTCTGCTCCCGCTCGCCAAGCCGTTCCACGATCGATTCGATCGTTTCGCAATACTGCTTCCTGGCCGCCGGCATATCTACATTATATATGGCAACCGCTGCCGTCTGGTCCGAGGTGACGTTGGTCGGTCCGTGGAACCTCTCCGTGTAGGATGCGGTCACGCTCATCTCCCTGACTTCGAATGTAATGGTTTTATAGATGCGATATTTTTCGAATATCGCTTCAACGGCGCTTTGGGTCTTTCTGCGATCCAATTCCGGTAACAATGGATTCATTCGGAAACACTCCCCTTTTATTGTCATGGTCAAGCTTACAATTTGCCATTTGGCAGAAGTCGGTTCTTCATCTCGTGTTCGCATATTGTTCGTATTTTTCATTAATATACCACTATTTGGAGACCGGCGTAAACCTTCAAATGGACGAACTATATAGAGGAATATGGGACATCCCTCTCATTTTCTTGCCTTTTGGCAATAATCCTCTCTTTTATTTTACCTGTTGGCAAAGGATGGGAATGCGTTTATACTATATGTAGATGTTTCAGATGGACTATGGTGAGGAGTGGCCGGAACGTGGAACGCATATTTGGATCGTACTTGAAAGAGATGAGGGAGAACAAAGGCTGGAGCATCAATCAGCTGGCCCAGGCCGCCGACATCAGCGGATCGCAGATCTCGCGGATCGAGAATGGGCTGCGGGGCATACCCAAGCCGCAAACACTGCGCAAAATGGCGGAAGCGCTCGAGGTTCCCTATGAAGAGCTGATGAACAAAGCAGGTTATCTGCAGCAGGATGCCGCCAAGCACGAAGAGATACCGGCTCCCGCTTGGGCAACTTCCAGGGATAAACGGGATTTCAAGAAAATGCTCGAGGATGACGGCGAGCTCATGTTTGACGGGGTCCCTCTGAGCGGGGAGGACAAGCAGCGCATCAAGGACGTCTTGACCGGACTGTTCTGGGAAGCCAAGCAGATGAACAAACGCAAGAAATAAATCCACATGCATAAGGAGATACATAACGATTCTTACGATTCAACCAAAACCAATATTGCAGGTGAACTGCCATGGATGATCATTTACAACCTTTAATCCGTCAGCTGATCAAAAAACATCACACCAACTGTCCCTTTGAAATAGCGGCTTCCTTGGGCATACATATTCGGTTCGCGGATTTAGGCCAGACGACCAAAGGACTGTATTTCCGTAAACTAAGACGGAGATTCATCGTCATCCACAATCAGCTGCCGCCGCCGTGGCAGCGCTTCGTATGCGCGCATGAGCTGGGGCATGACCGTCTTCATAAGGGAATCAGCCGTTTTTTTCTGGAGGAGCATTCCTATTTCAGCCCGGGCAAACTGGAGCGGCAAGCGAACCGCTTTGCCATTGCCCTGTTGACCGCAGGTCTCGCGCCCGGACCCGGAGAGTCCCTGCACGAATTCTATCTGAGAGCCGGCATTCCGCAAGAAATGCTATATTTTTTTAGATTTTAAACGAACATACGTTCCTGATTAGCATCCATTCTTTACTTTCATTCAACCACCGATGGGCAAAAAAGAACCCGCCTTTGGCTTGTCGCCAAAAGCGGGCTGCTGGGGAAGCCAATGCTTCCATTGGATAAGAAATTATCCGTGAGGAAGGCAGAGAGACTTCATCTATTATTGGGTCCGTTTAACTGCGCTCATAACGGTTCAAAGATAGCAACCTGCCGCTTGCCAATCTTCAGACGTTGAATTCTTTTAAACCGGTCATGCTTTAATTTCTGGCCTTTGTCGGATATGACGGCAACCACCGAACGGGCGGGATCCAGGATCGCATGTATGCCGTTAAAAAAATCCTCCACCGGCGCCTGGCTTCCGCCGCTCCAGCTAACCATGTCCCCGTAAGGGAGATCGGTCATGACGATCTGGGTCCCCTTGCAGGAGGCCAGGCTTTCCTCCGGTTGGGGCTGGGTAATATCGGCTTGAAAACAAACCGTTTCTTCCAAACGGGACATTCTTATCAGCTCCCGCAGTCGGTCAGCGCTTTCCAGCGCATCCTGATGGGATGGCTTATGATAGAGCGCCAACAGCTCTTTCAGCTGTTCGGTGCGTTGTTCCAGCCCTTCTTCACGGAGCAGCGACAGGTTCTTCCCGGCGATGCCGAGCACCTCCGCGTTAATATCAGAGCCGATGACGCGGCGAATGCGCCGCCCATGCAGCAGGCCCACCACCGTCAACAGATACGCCCCTCCGCAGCAGGGATCGTATAAGGTATAAGGCCCCTGTACGCCTTTTTCCTCTAATATATGAAAGCACCGCTGGGCAATCTCGCTGGCCAGCCTGACGGGAAACGACGTCGTTCCCTGCGCATTATACAGCACCCGGCCGCTCGCGAAATCCTCGTAGCTGCGCTGGGCTGATTCATAGATATATTCCATTCGAACGATTCCTTCCATCCGGCTAAAGCCTGAGTAGTTTCCAATGATTCCTCATACAGATTAACATCCCTTGGCCATATCTCAAAATCCGGTTGCGGCTCCCTGCTCACAGTTTCAACGAACGGCTTACCTTTCCCTTCGATAAGGCAGAAATGACGGTTCGGCATGCGTAAAACCGCAATAATGTCGCGGTGGAAGCATGATCACAGCTAACAGAAGCTTCAGCCTGCCGCCTCTACTTATCCAGATGGGACATATAATCAAACGCCGTCGTGCCGTACACGTTCTTGAAATGCCGGTTCAAGTGGGCAAGATCCGTGAAGCCGCATTGGGTCACAGCTTGATAAACATCCCGGCTGTCCTCGATCAGATGCTTGGCGCGCTCCACTTTGCAGTTCAAATAATACTGATAGGGCGACAGCCCCGTATTCGCTTTGAAGGTTCGGATGAACTGATACTTCGACATCCCGAACTCCCCGCTCAATTCGTCCAGACGGAGGACATGCTCCAGATGATCGTGCATCATGTCTTTCGCCTTCCGCGTAAATACGCTGTCCTTCCTGCCGTCCGGGTTCAGAATATCCTCGTTAAAATGCCCCGCCAAGCCCAGCAGCAGCTCGCTGCTCTTAGCCTCCGGCTGACCCGTGAAGATCGACCTCGTCACATCCAGAATGCTCTGCCGCAGTCCCGCATGATATACGATCGGAGATTGGAACCGCGCGATATCCTTTTTCTGAGTCAATTCCAGAAAGAGCTCCGGATGAATATAGATCATCACGTAGTCGATGCCCGTTCGTTCCTGGGACCAGCCATCATGATTCTGCTCCGGATGGAACAGCATGACCCCGCTTTGGTAAGAAGCCTGCTGGCTGCCGTCAAGGACGTATTTCTGTATGCCGCGCAGCGTAACGCCGAGGGCATACTCCTCGTGGTAATGCTTCTTGTATTTGAAATCCGTCAGGCTTGCGGACAGCGCCGTAATGCCCACCGCTTTTTTATAAATAAACTGCTCCATCTTCCTTCACCCCTTTATGAGCTCCGGTATGCCGGATACGACGATCGCCGAATACAGCAGAAACAAAGCCAGGATCGTGTTGGTCGTCCTCCGATATTTTTGCATAATTCCTTGAAAAAGGCTACCGCACACGGCCCAGGTCATATACGCGGACAGCCCGATTAACGATACAGCGACCACAAACGCCGAAACGACAGGGCCTGCCGTATAATACGGCATCACGTAGCTGGGAATGACCGTCAGCGTGAACATTACCACCTTCGGATTGATAAACTGCATCAGAAATCCGGACGTAAAAGAAGCCGTTTGGTTAACGCCGGACTTGGATACGTCCATATTATACACTTGATACGCAAGATACAGCATGAACAGGCAGCCGGCTACCCGCATGATCGGCAGAATGATCGGCATGCCGGAGGACAGCAGCTGGCCTAATACGACCGAAGTGGCGATTAATAAGAAAAAAGCGATGGAGGCACCGGCGATGTAGCGCAAGGTCTTCTTCATGCCGGAGTTTTGGACCGAAGACAGAATGACGATATTGGACGGTCCCGGCGAGAAAGCCACGATAAAACAGTAAATAAAAAACGAAGACAGGTTCATGATGATAGCTCCTAACAAAGGAATTTCCTTTGTCATTATAGAGCCGGACGCGAAGCGGGGCATAGTACATTATTGCAGCAGAACAAGAGCCGTAACGAGTACGGCCCTTAAGCGAAAATCATTTCATGATACCGTCCTTAATGACCGGACTGGTGCGTCTTCGGTTGCTCCTGCGCATGCGCGCTGCCGGATAAATTGAGCAGCACGACGCCTACGATGATCAGCAGGATCGAGAAAACTGTCTTTCTTTCATATCCGATATATCAAATGATCCCAGCGTGTTTTCGATCGATTCGTCTCGTCATCCAATATTGAAATAACGTTGTTATAAGGATTACTGATTGGTATTTTGATTCTCAGTTGGGTAAACAAAAGATCTCCGATGAAAAATCCTAACGAGTTCCATAAATAGAGCGAAACAGCGCCGAGTACAATAATCAAAGCGCCGGAAAACGCATTGCAGGCCACTTCGATGCTTGATAGCAATGGAGAACAAGGAGTTTCCTTGCGTAAGCAGCTTCTTATCAAGGATTTTGGGAAGCGCCGACATTTGAGTCGGATAAAAACACATGTTCAGCGTCGTTAGTATCGGCGTAATGGCAAGCACTAAACCGACCGTCAAAAAGCGAAAATAATGCGCCACAGGCACAATGAGCAGCAGCAGGGCCTAAAGAGAGCTGGGTATATACCAGCAGCCCCCGCAGCGGAACACGGTCGATCATGGGACCGGAAAACAATTGAATGATCATTCTTTGTTAATATTACACGCATCATCCAACCCGGAAGCCTTTTGAAAGGTCGCTGCGCGAATCATGCGGCTTATGCAGCAGTTCATCGGCGCGGACGCATTCATACCCTTGGATATGGACCGTGTCAATCACTTCCTCAAGGCTTGCGATCATTCTGCTTGGGGCATCAGGCTCCGCCCCCCAAGTATCTCCGCTGTCATGCAGCAAAATAATCGAGCCAGGCTCAAGCTGATCCAAGATCCGTTCTTTGAGCGGTATGTTCTTGCTCCCCTTGCCCCAATCCCACCCCATGATCGACCACAGCACGATCCGGTATTTTCGCAAAGCAAATAAATCGCCTAAATTTAAAATCCCCCATGGAGGACGGTAAAATGCCGGGCGCTCGCCCGTGATTCGTTCGATGATATCGGCAGACCGGTGGACATGCTTATTCCGTATATGGCGCGGACTCATTAGCCAATTGGGAAGATGGGAATAGTTGTGAATCCCGATTTGATGCCCTTCCATGTGGATGCGTTTCATAAGCTCCGGGTATCGCTCCGCTTTGCTGCCCAGTACAAAAAAGGTCACCTTGATCCTTTTTTTCTTGAGAAGATCCAGCAGTTTAGGAGTATGCAGCGGGTCTGGGCCATCATCAAAGGTAAAAGCGATCTGCCGGCCACGCCGGCCGCGCAGGGTTACCCCAAATCCCCAGATCCGTGTGATAACATATGGAATGATCATATAGATAAAGACAAACATCAGCAGCAGATTCAGCATCACCATACTCATGCCGTTTCCTTAGAATAACGCAAAAGCAATGATTTTCTGGTCAGCATCAGCATTTTGGGCACAAGCTTGGGAGCATTTTTCTTCGTGCGTTCCCGGCCCACCGGATGCAGCACCTTGAGTAAAAGCCGCAAATAATAAGTAGAGAACACGCGAAACCCCTTGGATTCCAGCGGATGCAGCTCAAAACCGAGCCCGTGAATAATACCGCGGTGCAGCAGCGTTATTCCAGTCAAAGCTTTGACCTGCGCAAGCTCCGGTTCCGTCTCCATCGCCTCGCTAATTTGCGTGATCGATCTCCGCAGCATTCTTGCGGTCAAAAGTGCGGCCCGGTCAGCCCCCAGCTCTTTGGAAAGCTCCAATACCTGCCGGTTGTCCAAATGGAGTTCACCGACCCAATCCCCCGAATAAATCCACTCTCCGTCCTGGCACTTCAGGTTTTTTCCATGATGCCGGCGGATGACCAGCTTGCAAATCCCGTATCTTTTTAGTCCGGCGCTGCGCAGTTTCGTGATTTGATCAAAAACCGCTTCCCAAGCCATCCATACCGACTGAGCGCTTGCCTTCGTAATAGTAGCTAATATGTTCATTATCGGTCACATCTTTCCTTTTCATTTTTGAATCGGTCTTCTGCAGTTAGACCTCGCCTTTATTCCCTAGTTAGATGGCGGAAAACCTAAAACCCATGCCATTATATTAAAAAATGATTCTATCTTTTCCCTTTCTTGTTTCTTAATGTTTTCTTAAGTTTTAATACTGGGGATATGTACTGAAGTCTGGCGGAAAATACGCGCACCAACAAAGGCATCATGCCCAGCCTGATCGCTTTTTTATCCGAGATGGATATGCACTGCAAAATGCCGAAGCTAAGCCAGGCTGAATTCCCCGGAGTTGAACACCAAATTCATGTAGGTATCTCCGTAAAAAAGCACCCTTCTTGCAGGCGAAGCTGCCGATAAGAAGAGTGCTTTTTTAGTTAAGCTACGTCCGTCTTATCTACGTTACGGAACGAGAGATAAGCAATCAGGAGACCGATAACTCCCAAGATCAACGGTATCGTTATATTTGTGCTAAGCGAAAGACCCTGGGTGTTGTTGCTGACTAAGACCACGATAATGATCGAGGATACGATCGTTGTCGGTACGGATTTTTTTCGCATCCCGAAGAATAAAGGAATGAGGCTGAGGCACGCTGCTGACAATGTTTGGATCAACAATTGGATCCCCGTATGCAGTAGTACGCCGGCCTCCAGTTTTCCCGGAATAAACTGAAAATGGCTGTTCAGAGCCAGAATGGATATACAGATAATAAGAGTCGAGATGAGCATCGCTCCAAACGTAAGAGCCAGAGCCAGCAGCATTTTCGCCATGATCAGTTTTTTACGCTCGACCGGGTACGTAAACAATAAGCTGATCGTTTTATTTTTGTATTCCTCAATAATAAATCTGCTTAGCAAGACTGAAGCAAACACGATAAATACCGCACGGCAAAGTAGCCCCGCTATCGATAACGCATCGGCGAAACTCGCGAAAGCAGGACCTCCGCCCCTCTCCGTGTAGGCTATATCGGCGACACTCCCGAATGCAGGATCTCCGCCCCCCTCCGTGTAGGCTATAAGAAGCATGAAACCGGCGCATAGGATCGTTGCAATAACCGCCCCTCTATAAAACCAGGCTAACTTCTGCTTTTTCATCTCCATACGGATCAGCTTAAGCATACTGCTCACCTCCGCTAATCTGATGCATAAAATACTCCTCGAGCGAAGTATGCTTATGGTTTATCGATTCAATCGCCACATCATTCAGTACCAGCGCCTTGGTCAATTCCTGCTGCGTAAATTTGGACTCGTAAATGCGTATGGCTGAATCACCGACGATTTTGAAATTGCTGACTTTCAGCTGATTTTCCAGTACAAATACAGCTTGTTTGCATTGTGGGGTCACAATTTCGATATAATCTGTGTTTTCGCTGCGCATCTCATCCATAGACACTTCGCGGATAAATTTGCCGCCCTGAAGGATGCCGATCGTATCTGCAACTTGTTCGATCTCACCCAGCAAATGGCTGGAGACTAGCAGCGTCATCCGGTACTCCTTGCTCAACATGCTCAGCAAACTTCTAAAATCCTTAATTCCGACCGGATCAAGTCCATTGATTGGTTCATCCAGAATGAGCAGCTCGGGTTTGGTTATAATGGCGCGGGCCATGCCCAGGCGCTGCTTCATGCCAAGCGAAAATTCGGATACCGATTTGCCTTGGATGGAAGTTAGATTAACCATCTCAAGCGCTTCTTTAATTGCATGTTTGTTATAATAACCCATATATTCCGCATGCATCTCCAGATTTTCAATCGCTGTCATTTTATCGTAAAAAATCGGATACTCGATGATGCTGCCAATGCGTTTAAACATTTCAACCGATGAAGGCGTAAGCTTCTCTCCGAATATTTCAATTTCACCGCTGGTTGGTTTGACCAGATTCAGCATCATTTTCATTAGCGTTGTTTTACCGGCTCCGTTTGGACCAAGCAGTCCGTAAATCTGCCCCTGCTTGATATTCATACTGACGTCAGAGACAACATCTTTGCCTTTATAGGTTTTGCTGACATGGCGGGTACTGATGACATAACTCATTTATATTTGCCCCTCTCACTTATCTCTTGATCATAGTATAACCGCCAACATTTTCATATTTCTTGCGCAATTCTTACGAATCTCTTAAGTGTAGAAAGCGACTCGAAAACAATCATATCACATGGAATAAAAAAAGACCGATTCACTCACAACCCGTCAGATTAATGTGCCGACACGTTCGTTTAAGAGATTTCTCATGGTCTCCCAATACGGTGGGATCGTTCCCAAGAACGAGAATCAAACAGAAAACCCTCTGACGCCAGCCATTGTAGCGTGACATCAGAGGGTTATTTCAGCTTCGTAAGAATCGATCCCGTCTCCTACGCTACTTTCGCTTTTTGTCTAGCACTAATATGATGTTAAGAAGCCGCGCTACGATAGCTTCTTTAACGAGATCGTGAAAACGGTCCGTTCATACGGCTTGCTTGTGACGCGAATTTCCCCGCCCATCAGCTCGATCAGTCTTTTCGTAATCGTCAGACCCAAACCGCTGCCCTGGAATCTTTTATTCCTTGAATCCTCCAGCGTATACATCCGCTCGAAAATAAGCTCTTGATCCCGTTCATGAATACCTTTGCCTTTGTCCCAAATGTCGATAAGCACCCGGCCCTGCTCATCCCGCAGCTTCATGCCGATCACCTTGCCCTGTGAACCATAACGGATCGCATTGCTCAGCACATTGTTAAATGCGCGGTTTAGTCCTTCTTCATTGCCCCATGCATAAAGCGGCGTTTCTGGAATATCGATGTCAGCCTGCAACCCTTCGGATTCGATTAGATCATAAAACATCAGCATGCTGTTTCTGGAAATTTCATTGATATGTATGCGGGTCAGGGGCATCTCCTTATCCCCCGATTCCAGCTTGGCCAGGTCAAAAAAACGGTTGATCAACTCTACGATCTCTACAGTCTTCGTATGCACCTTATCCAGTAGCCGCTCCCTTTCCTCCATTGGCAAGTCGGCCTTCTGGTTCAACGTTTCGATATAACCGAGCACCACGGTAAGCGGCGTCTTCAAATCATGCGATATGTTTGCCAACATCCGGCGCATCGCGATTTCTGTACGCATAAATCCTGTCTCGGACTGCCTGGTTTGCAAAAGCAAGTGATTGATGGCAATCAACAGTCTACGATATCCTGGATCCTCCGTAAAAAGCAGCAGTTGCTCCTGCGAGGACGAATCCTCAATCGTATTCAGTTTATCGATGATGTAGCCGAGCTGCTTAGCTCTTTTTTTCCGACCCATCCACTGCATCACATTCAGCAACGCCAACATGATCACAACAATCAGCAGAACGGCAACCACTAAAATTCCCCCAAACGGTAGCCGATGCCCCACAGCGTTTTGATGTACTGCGGATCGGAGGGCTGATCTTCAATTTTGTCGCGCAAACGGCTCATATGCACATTAATGACATTTTCATCGCCGAAATAGTCGTCATTCCAGACGGATGTGAAAATGTGCTGCTTGGTGAATACCTTTTTCGGATTCGTCATAAACAGCTTTAAGATTTGCAGTTCTTTGGCCGTCAGCTTGATCTCCTGGCCGTTTTTGGTCACGGTCAAATGATCCAGATCCATCTCTAGTTCATGGACCCGGATGATTTTATTTTGCTCAGTTGGGGGTGCTATTACATAAGCCGTCACGCGGCGGATAGCGGCCTTCACTCTCGCCGTCAGCTCAATCATCGAAAAAGGTTTCGTAATATAGTCATCCGCGCCAAAACCAAGGCCGAGCGCCTTGTCCACTTCCCCATCCTTTGCGGATACGATCAGTACCGGCACATGGCTTTTCTCCCTGATTTTTTTAAGAAATTCATTCCGCTGATCTTGGGCAGCATCATATCCAGCAGTACGAGGTCATAATCTCGCTTCGCAAACCGCTCGAGCGCCTCCTCTCCGTCTTTGGCAAGCACCACCTGAAAACCTTCCATCGTCAAATAGCTCTCTACCATCTCGCCAATCGAGCTGTCATCCTCTACAAGAAGTATGTTCGAAGCCACGTCATTCACGCCTTTCTTTTTACGTCCATAACTCTAATATACTGGAAACAACGGCCCCAAGGTATATTCAGATTCATCTTCAAATAACCGCTCAAGCTAAAATAACCCCACAAACTGATCTGTTGCAGCCTTGCGTACCGCCGAGTGTCGCATGAAGCACGTGTACAAAAATACAAATCGAAGGCTGCATGACCCGCATCTTTTAAATGTGAGGGATGCACAATGGACGCTATTTTAGAACGTTGTTGCGGTCTGGACGTTCATCAAGCTACGGTTGTTGCTTGTGTTTTAACCGGCCCCTTTGAATCAAAAGTCGAATCAAGCAGTTAAAACGTTTGGAACGACTACAAACGAACTGTATCAGCTGCGGGATTGGCTTCAGTCTCACCAGGTTTCCCATGTTGCCATGGAAAGCACCGGGGTACTTTGGATTCCCGTGTGGAACATTCTGAAGGGGAGTTTCCAGCTTGTTCGCCCTCAATGACCGGACTGGTGCGTCTTCGGTTGATCCTGCGCATGCGCGCTGCCGGATAAATTGAGCAGCACAACGCCCGCGATGATCAGCAGAATCGAGAATACCTTGAGTCCGTTGATCTGCTCCGCAAAGAACATGTAACCGATCAGCGTAATGATCATGATGCCGAGTCCCGACCAGATCGCGTAAGCCACGGATATTTCAATCTGCTTCAGGCTCAATGTCAGGAAGCTCAAGCTGCAAATATAGAACACGACCAGCAGCACGCTTGGCAGCGGTTTGCTGAATCCTTCCGACAGCTTCATGTTCAGCGTGCCCGCCACCTCGAACAGAATAGCCAAACTTAGATAGACCCAATGCATAATCTCAAGACCCCTTCCGTTTCTCAGCGGCAATGCCGAACAATAAAATATCCATGACGGACTGCAGCAGCTCCCCCAGCGGCAGTTGATGCTTCACCGTCGCCCTCGAATCGTAAATCTGATGGAGCGACCCAAGGTACAGGTCGATGAACAGCGGCATATGAATCCGTTTGATGCTGCCCTCGGCCATGCCCTGCTCCATGAGCTCGGTGACAATGCCCCATTCTTCCCGGAAAAAGGTGTCCAGCTTCTCCCACTGCGGATAATGCGACCGCTTCAGATCCGGCAGCATCCCCAAATCCATCTTCTCCATCTCCTGAGGCAGGCAGATCAGGATCTGATGGATTTTCTCCAGAACGGTAAGCGTCTCGTCCGCCGCAATTTCGCGTTCGCGCTGCTGGATGTGACGAATCATCCCGTCAATAATATGCTCAACGATTTCTTCCTTGGATGAAAAATGCTCATAAATCGTCCGTTTGCTAATCGCAAGGCCGCGGGCCAGATCACTGACCGTAAACGTAAACCCCTGCCGCTGAATCAAACGGATCGTTTCATTTAATATTCGCTCGCGCAAGTGACCAAACCCTCCTTCTGGTACTGCAAATACTTTATCGGTACCAGAAGTATTATAACGCCTCAATCAGCATAAAATCCAGACATGATTTTTAAATTAACAGGATAGAGTACACCTTACATGCACTAGGATCGCAAGAGGATACATGGAAAACCTTCAAGGACCATACTTTCTCGGAAGCTGGATCACATAGAACGGACGTTTTATCTTGCGAGGTAAGCAAGCCAGACCCTCTGGAGTTATCAACAAAAAAAAGAGCCTGCTTACAAGCCGTAAGCAGGCTCTTGTCCGGAGAACAACGGTTTAATCAAACCGCACGTCGCCAATGCCGAACCAAGGAAAATATCCGGCCGCCATATAGGCGCAGCAGGCGGCGGCTGCCAATAAACCGACGACCAGAAGATCGTAGCGGGAATATCGTGACGGGTAATAATACGTTCGGGCCTTCGCCCGGTCCCCGTCAAATTGCTTCGCCTCCATCGCAGCAGCCACCCGGTGTGCCCGGCGGATGCTTTGCGCCAGCAGCGGCACAATATACATGCCTGCACGGTTCACCATGCCGCGAACTCCCCGAATCGGGCGGACTCCCCGTACCTTCAAAGCCTGGCGGCGGATCACATATTCCTCCCAGACCATGGGCAACAGCCGGATCGAGGCCATGAAGCTGTACGCATACTTCGGCGCAAGCCTCAGCTTCTGCATCAGGCTGTAGAACAAATCCACCGAGGACGTTGTCGTCACGAGCAGCAGCCCTTCTGACGCAAAGGCAATCCCCTTAAAGCCCAGATGCAGTCCCCGATAGAAGCTTTCTTCCGATACTCGGAACAATCCCCACTCCCACCAGATCGTCACCCCCTTACCGAACAGCATCATGGAAGAGGCGGACGATATGAAGGCAAGCAGGAACGGAATGAAAAACAGCAGCATCTTCCACGGCTTCACCCCGCTGAGCACCACGAGGCAAATCATAAAGATAAAGGCCTGATACATGACAAAATCAAGATCATGGGTCAGCACCGTCATAAAAAACAGCGCACAGATCAGTCCCAGCTTCACCACCGGATTCGCCCGGTGCAGCCAAGTGATCCGCACAGGATTCCATATATTCATGCGTTCACCCCCGTATGGAGATGACCGGATGCAGCCAGCGTATCCCGCGACGCATCGGTATGATTCGCTTTGCCCGTCTCCCGTCCGGATTCCGTCCCGCTACACCAGCGCGGGGAAGGCAAACTTGACGTCAACCGCCCTTCCCGAATCTCCCAGATGTGCGTGGCCGCCCGCTGCGCGATCTCCATTTCATGGGTCACCATGAGAATGGCGGTTCCGGAGCGGCGCAGCCGTTCGCACATCTCCAGAATCGCGAACGTGTTCCGCGCATCCTGTCCGAAGGTCGGTTCATCCAGGAGCAGGACGGCCGGCTGCCTTGCCATGGCCGTGGCAACGCTCAGCCGGCGCTTCTGGCCTGTCGACAGCTGGTACGGGTGCCTGTTATCCATGCCGTCCAGCCCAAAGCGTTCCAGGCAGCGGTCGGCCCGTGCCTTCGCTTCTTCCGGCGGCATATGGTCCACCAGCAGCGAGTACATCACCTCATCGCCGATACGTTCCGTCAGAAACTGAAGCTCCGGATTCTGAAACACGAATCCGATTTGGCGCAGCTGCCGCTCTCTCTTCTTCCGCACTTTCCTGCGCTTGCCCTGGATGACCTCCTCCCCGCAGAGCACATAGGTCCCTTCGGCGCGCAGGAGCCCCATCAAACTGAGCAGCAACGAGCTTTTGCCTGCGCCGTTGGGCCCGATCACCGCAATGAAATCTCCGGGGTATACCTCAGCCGAAGGAAGAGAGACGACCGGTTTCTCCCATCGCAGTCCCCGGAAATCATCTAACCGAATGACAGGCTCCCCAAGTTGGGCAAACGATGAGTCTGCCTCAGGCATGAGACTTCCCAGCTCATCGCCTGGCGCGTCTACCGGAGCAAACAACTCCCGTCCTGCCCGAGACTCCGCATAATCCTCCCATACGCCGGGATACCAGATGCCATACGCCTGAAGCTCGCGCGCATACTCGGCGAATATCGCTGCCGGCGGACCATCGCCCAGAATGGCGCCATCCGGGGTGAACAGCACCACGCGGTCCACGTATTGGGCCATTTCTTCAATCCGGTGCTCCACGATAATCAGCGTACGCCCTTCCGATACGGCCTTCACCGCTGACCAGATTTGCTCCCTGCCTTCCGGGTCGAGCAGGGCGGACGGCTCATCGAGGAACAGCACCTCCGGCTCCAGCAGAAGGGCTGAAGCCAGCGCAAGCCTCTGCTTCATCCCCTGCGACAGATGACCGATCGGCACATGCAGCTCCTGAAGGTCAAGCCCAACCTCATGCAGGACGGCTTGCATTCGCTCCTTCATCTCGTCGCGGGGAACGCTGAGGTTCTCCAGCACGAAGGCCAGCTCTTCATCCACGTACGGCATGCAGAACTGGGTATCCGGATCTTGGAATACATATCCCCAAGAGCGAGGCACCAGCTGGGCTTCGCATTTCATCGGCACCTCCGTGGCGCGGGGAATCATCCCGCTAAGCACCTGAAGCAGCGTGGATTTGCCGCAGCCGCTCGGACCGAGCAGCAGCACCTTTTCCCCGCGGGCAGCCGAGAAGGACAAGTCCTTAAACATCAAACGCTCCTCGCCCGGATACTTCAGGCGCAATCCCTCCACATGCACAGCCTGCTCCGTAACCGCCTCGGCGGTTGAAGACGAAACCAAGCGGGCGGCGGTTTTAGACATGGCGCGGATCATCCAGTGCTTCATAATCCTTCTTGGACGCAGGGCGCAGCAGGGATGTGACGCCCGTACGGTCCAACGCTTTGGCCAGCAGCAGCATGAGCAAGCCGGCAATGACGGCGCCGCTGAGAATCCGCATGCCATACTTGGCGAGGAACATCCAGGTCTGAAGATCATCGGTATAACTGTAATAGAAGTCCATCACCATCGAGCCGACCGCCGCGCCGGCCCCGGCAATCGCCACCGTCCACGCCGAGGTGCTCCGGTAACGGAACGCCGCGAATACCAATTCCGCGCCCAGCCCTTGAATGAGACCGTACAGCAGCAGCGTCAGTCCCCAGCCGCTCCCGAACAGCACTTCCACGTGGGCCGCCGCCACCTCCGCGATGATGGCCACTCCCGGCTTGCGGATCAGCAGGTAAGCGAGCGTGGCCGCTGCGAACCACATGCCGTATAACAGTTCATCCGCTTCGAAGAACAGCGGTTTCAGCAGATTGTAAACCGATCCCCAGAAATGATAAATGACGCCAAGCACCAGCGATACCAGCACCGTCACCAAAATATCGCTTAAACGCAGCCCTTTTCTAGGCTGTACCCCCAATTTTTCCTGCACTGACGTTCCCATAACAACACATTCCCCTCTCCACCGCTATTTTTGTATAAACACAACAAAAAACCGTCTGGAAAAACGCGCAGACGGAAAAATAGGCCCTATGTAGGCAGGGTCGGATATTCTCTACGCTGGCATTACCCAGTTCAGATTAACGGTCAACAGCGGATAGCAACTGCAATCTCAGCCTGATTCACTCAAGCCCCCGTATTCCCTATTCGGTTTCATGTTAATCTTAAAATACACATTCGTTCCCCAATTAGCAAGAACCTTTTTTCAAAAATGGCTATTTATTGATTTCCGGCTCATTCTATGTCAATATCAGAGTGATTGGCTTTTCCACCAACGTTTTATTGCCGACACCTATGCACAAAGGAGAATGACATGGCTAAACAATTGCTGCGTCTGATGACCGAGCTGTCCTCCCGCAAGTGGCTGTCCCGCATCATGGGGCATTGTTCCCACAGCCGGCTGAGCCGTCATCTAATACCTGCATTTATACGAATCTACCAAATCCCGGCGCATGAAGCGGAGAAGGAGATCCACGAATACCGTTCGTTGAACGAATTCTTTTCCCGCCGGTTAAAAATAGGCCTGCGCGCCATAGACGACACCGCCGATGCCATGGTAAGCCCCGTCGATGCCACGATTTCGGCGATGTGCGCCGTCAACGCCGGCACCATCCTCAGCGTCAAGGGACAGGATTATACCCTGAGCGAGCTGCTCGCCAAGTCACCGAGAATGGAGAATTATATCAACGGTTATGCATTCGTATTGTATTTAAGCCCGACCGACTATCATCGCATACATTCCCCGGTAACCGGCATTCAAGCGGAAAGCGAGCATTTGAAGGGCCGGGTATACCCCGTGAACGATTTTGCGATGACCCATATCCGAAACGTGCTCAGCCGCAACGAGCGCCTCATTACCTATATTGCCCATGAATTCGGCGAAGTTGCGGTCGTGAAGGTCGGAGCCATGAACGTAAGCAGCATCCGTTATGCCGACGAGAGCGTGAAGAAATACGACATTGGCGACGAACTTGCGTACTTTGAATTCGGCTCTACCGTCGTGCTCTTGACGGAGAACGGCACATTTACACCCCGCGGTGACTTGGAACCGGGCTCCAAGGTGAAGATGGGAGAACTGCTCGGTTTGCTGCACCCTTCCACAGCCCGAAAAGGGTAATTCCTTTAACCTTCCAAGCATGCGCTATAAGCTAAGTCCATGAAACATTCGACGGATGAAGGATTACCGCCTGTTCAGCAGCCGGTAAATGATCCGCTGAAACAGCCGATCCGGCAGCAGTCCCTTGATCCGCGCGGTCAGCCGCGTGCCTCGGGGCAGCGTATAGCGGAACCTCGGTTTGGTCATGGACGATATGCTTGCCACAAGACGGGCTACCTCCTGCGGATCTCCGCTTTCCCTGGCCGTCCGCTCGGAATAGTCCAGCACGCCCTTCAGCAGACCGCTGTAGGGTGATCCTTCCTTGACCGCCAGCTCCCCAAAACTCTTATTCCAGATCGGCGTGCCGTAGGCACCGGGCTGGACCAGCACGACATCGATGCCAAAGGGCATCAACTCCATGGACAGGCTCTCGCCGAACCCCTCCAACGCAAATTTGGACGCCGCATAGGGACCATAACCCGGAAAGCCGACCCTGCCGCTAATGCTGCTCATGAGAACGATTTTGGACCGTCCGGTCTTGCGCAGCAGCGGGAGCATATGCTGCGTCACCGATACGGTCCCGAAGAAATTCGTCTCCATCTGCTTTCGCCAGCCCCCCAGCGGCACTTCCTCCACCATGCCGCCCACCGCCTCGCCGGCGTTGTTCACCAGCACGTCCAAGCGGCCGAACTTCTGCTCCAGCGCCGAAGCAGCAGCCTTGACCTGCTCCTCGGCACATATATCCAATCGGAAGATGTGAATACGCCCGGTAACATCTGCTTGTTCAGCCTGAGCCAACAGCTCTGCTGCCGCCTCAGGTCTGCGAAGACCCGCGGCCACGTCATAACCTGCTTTTGCCAGCTCCAGACTGATCAGCAGTCCGAACCCGCTCGACGCGCCCGTGACCAGCGCAACCTTCCCTGCTCCCGCCCTTACCACCGGATCACCGCCGGCTCCGTCGATGCCACTTTCTCCTTCACACCCGTCACCCTTCCTATATCCAAAATGCCTAATCTGTTTCGAGCTTTGCTCTTAAGCGCTTTATGTATATTCCCAATATATCAAATGTTTGCAATGCAGTCCGAGTCCTGACCTATAAAATTAATCCCAATAAAAAAGGGAGCTTGTCAGCTCCCTTTTGCGTGTTTCCAGCGAAATGCGTATATGATAACGGGATTCAACGTCACCCGTATGTAGGCCAAGGTCCTTTAAAACCAAACGTCTTGATGATCCGGATTCGTTGTCTTCATGCGGCGCAAGCGATTTCTGAAAATACCGCAGCCGCCACGACTGAAGAAACGTCCCCGCACCCGTCTTCTTGGGCTCATTCCCCTCTCCCCCCTTCATAAGAAAAACGTCTATCGACGTACTTGCATAGAAGACAGACCGCATTTAACGGAAGTTTTTCTTGCGATATCAGGAAGGCTCTTGCTTCGAATTTATACTTTCTGATATCTTAAAATGAAACTGTACGTCGTTTTTACCCTAAATCGCTTGCTATGAAACCCATAGTCCCCTTCAACCAAGCAGGTAAGTTATGGAAGGGCGGGGAATCATCGAATTTCGGATGGGCTCTTGCCCGTATACTGCTTAAATTGTCGGCTGAAGAAGAAAATGTCCCGATAACCCAGCGCGTCGGCCACTTCCGTTACGTTCATCCCTTGATGCAGCAGCAGATGCTGCGCCCGCTCGATCCGCATCTGAATGATATAGGATTGCACCGGCGTGCCGATCAGTTCCTTGAACTTGATCGAGAAGTAGCGGGGAGACAACCCCGCTCTGGCCGCCAAATCCTCGACCCGATGGGGAACCCCCGGGTGCTGGCGGACGTAATTCGCGATTTCATGGATCGCCTCGGACAGCTGATTGCTTGCTTTTTTGACCACCGGCGCATCCAGATCCGAGCGCAGCAGATGAATCATCAACTGCTTCAGAATGAGCTGGCCCTCTTCCAGTGAACCATAGGGCTTGTCCAGATACAAACGCACATAGCGTGCAAGCAAATATTCGAAATCCATCGTTTCCGTCAGCTTGCGATAAGATGCCGGAATCTCTTCGACCGGGTCGGTCACGTCAAAATGGATATATGTCAATACGAGCGGCTTCTGCGGATTGTGCGTCGCGCTCGTATGATCTCCGGGTCGGAACAGGAAGCAGCTTCCCTTTCCCACGGTAAAGGGCTCGTCATTTAGCTCGACCGTGCCTTCGCCGCTCCATACATAGAACAAATCGTAGTTCTGCATGGGCCTTTCGCGTTTTTGCCATTTCCAGCCCGGCTCGCAAACGATTTTGGCAAGCGCAGGCATGATTATAAACGAAGACGGCGATGCATTCAGCATCTCGTCATAACCCCCTCATCTCATTCAAAAATTGACCTCTTTCCCATCATACCCGTTTTTTATGTTTTTTGCATGTCCCGCCATGCCAGCGCCATCCGGGCAACCCCTTCTTCGATGCTGGAGATGCCGAGATGCGAGAAGCCGAAGCAGGCGGCAGGCAGCCCGGGCGTACGATGATAGGCCGCCGCATCCCGAAACATGACGCCGCGCTTGCGGGCAGCCTCCTGGAACAGGGCATACTCTTCCGCGGAGCGCAGCCAGTTCGCGTAAACGTGCAGGCCGGCATCGCCGGGGTGAAGGCGAAACAAGCCCGAGGCATGGGTTTCCATCCCATGGCGAAGCGCCTCATACCGCGCGCCGTACAGCCGGGTCATTCTTCTGAGATGCCTCCCGTAACCTCCCCTTACAATAAAGCGGGCCAAGGCGCGCTGCTCCAATACGGCTGGCGAGATCGGCTCGTACAGAGCCTTGGCCTGAACGACCGCCTCAACCAGGCTCGGGGGAAGCACGGCATAACCGATGCGGAGGCCGGTGAACATCGTTTTGGAGAATGAGCCGACAAAGATGACGCGTCCCTCGTCGTCCAGCATTTTCAGAGGCTCGATCGGCTTGCCGCCCCAGCGGAATTCGCTGTCGTAATCATCCTCGATAATAAAGGACTGACGGCTTCGCGCCCAATTCAGCAGCGCCCTTCTTCGCTCCAGCGGCAGCACCGCGCCGGTCGGGTATTGACGGCTGGGGCTTACGACAAGCAGGCCGGCGTCCCATTCGCACGGAATCAATCCGGCATCGTCGACAGAGGACGGCAGCGGAATCCCTCCGCTCAAGCTTATGCCCCGGTGGATTCCCTGATAACCCGGATCCTCCATCACCACGTGATCGCCGGGATCAACCAGCAGCTGGAACATCAGGACAAGCCCCTGCATGGAACCGCTGAAAACCACGATATGCTCGGGATCCGCCTGTATGCCCCGCGTGAACCGAAGGTGTCCGGCTATCGCCCGGCGCAGTTCGATATCCCCTTCCGGGGGCGCTCCGTTCTGCAGCTCGGCTCCCCCGCTTCCGCCTGCATAGGATAACGCGCTCCGCCACTCCGAATAAGGGAAATCCTCCATGGGCATCCTCGCATTCGCGAAAGAGATCGTACCCGGGGGAGGCTCCTTCAGCAGCAGCTGTGCCGAGACATATTCCCCGCTTTGGCTCATCAGTCGCTGCCCCCAAGCGGAGAGCGCCGGCGCCCGCTCGGCCAATGGCGGCTGGCCTGCCGTGGCAGCGATTCCCTCGGCCACGTATGTTCCGCTGCCCTGCCGGGATACGACATAGCCCTCGGCCATCAGCATGTCATAACACTGCGCGGCCGATCCCCTGGACACCCCGTAGAGCCTGGCCAGCTCGCGGGTTGCGGGAAGCCTCGTGCCTTCCGGCAGCTTGCCGCTATGAATCGCGGCGCGAATCGCGTGGTACAGAGCCAAATATTTATATCGATATTGTTCCACATAGGTCTCGAACGGCAATCCAAGCTCCATGGCGATGTCTCCTCTATTTTGGGATTACGATCAAATTGGACTATACAAATTACTCTAAATTGGCGCTTTTTCCTTGTCAATGAACATCGTATGCTGTTATTCAAAATGATAGGGGGAGCATGTAACCATGAGAAGAGACGAATTTGCGATGGAGGATCCCCAAGAGATCGAGGACTTCCTTCGCGGGATGAGCTTTGGTTTCCTTGGAACAGCCGATGAAGAGGGAATCCCGCGTGTAACGCCTTTGAATTTTGCCTATGTCAACGGAGCGTTCTATTTTCACGGCAGCCGGATGGGTGAGAAAATGGACCATCTCCGCCGGACGCCCGCCGTATGCTTCACCATTGCGGATGAGTATGCCCTCATCCCTTCCTATTTCTCCGACCCCGAGATGGCATGCCCGGCCACGGCCTATTTCAAAAGCGTAACGGCTATCGGCGAGGCCGTGATCGTGGACGATCTGGAGGAAAAGGCGCTTGCGATGGAGGCGCTGATGCAAAAGCTGCAGCCTGAAGGCGGATACCGCGCCATCGACGCGAACGACCGGGCTTACACCTCCAGGCTGAAAGGGGTAGCCGTCATCCGGCTGACTCCGCAGCGAATGAGCGCCAAGTTCAAGTTCGGCCAGAACCTGAAGCCCGATCGGCTCCAAGCCGTCGTCGAAGGCCTGGAATGCCGCGGCAAGAATCGGGACGAGGAGACGGCAGGACTGATTTGCAAGTATCACCCTGGACCGCGTTAAAGCATTACATTTATCCGTGACGGTTCCTGGGGTAGGTGGTATAATGTTAGGCAATGAAAACGTAAAGGCAACTTGTCACCTGCTCTTACCTTAACCAAAAGTATTCGGAAGGAAGGAATCAGTTCATGAACCCATTGGTTGGTCAATTGAATGGAAAAATGCAAGCTGGCAATCCGCATGTGTACGACATGCTCTCCACACTCGGCAGGGAAATCTACTTCCCGAAGGAAGGCATCCTGAGCCAATCCGCGGAAGCGACGAGCCATGCGAAAAAATATAACGCTACGATCGGCATTGCAACCGAGGGCGGAATCCCGATGCATCTGGGCGTCATCCAAGACAAACTTTCGGCATACCAGCCGAAAGATCTGTACCCGTATGCCCCTCCGGCCGGCAAGCCGGAGCTTCGCTCCGTATGGCGGAACAAGATGATTCAGGAGAATCCTTCGCTTGAAGGCAAGAGCTTCAGCAATCCGATCGTCACGAATGCGCTGACGCATGGACTTAGCATCGTAGCCGATTTGTTCGTGGATGAAGGGGATGCCGTCATTTATCCCGACAAAAACTGGGAAAATTACGAACTGACCTTCGGCATTCGCCGCCATGGCATTCATGTAACCTATCCTCTCTTCACGGACGATATGAAATTTAACGCCGACGGACTTCGTCAGGCTCTGCTGAGCCAGAAGGATAAAGGCAAAGCCGTCGTTCTGCTGAACTTCCCGAACAACCCGACGGGCTACACGCCCGGCGCGGAGGAAGGTGCGGCCATCGTGTCCGCGATCCAGGAAGCTGCCGAGGCCGGCATGAACGTTGTCGTCGTAACGGATGATGCGTATTTCGGCTTGTTCTTTGAAGATTCGCTGAAGGAATCGCTCTTCGGACGCCTGGCGGGCCTTCATCCTCGCGTGCTTCCCGTGAAAGTCGACGGTGCTACGAAGGAAGAATTCGTATGGGGATTCCGGGTCGGCTTCATTACGTATGCGGCTGAAGACAAAGACGTGCTGGACGCTCTGGAGCAGAAAACGCTCGGCATTATCCGCGCAACGATATCCAGTGCCTCCCACCCTTCGCAGACCTTTGTTCTGGAAGCGCTGAAATCGCCGGAATTCCACGAGCAGAAGGAAGAGAAATTCGTCATCATGAAGGGCCGAGCCAACAAAGTGAAGTCCATCCTCGACAGCGGCAAATATGGCGATGTTTGGGAGTACTATCCGTTCAACTCCGGCTACTTCATGTGCCTTAAGCTGAACACGGTAAACGCCGAGGAGCTCCGCTCCCATCTCATTCATGAGTATGGCGTAGGAACCATCGCCCTTGGCGAGCATGATCTCCGGATCGCCTTCTCCTGTATTGACGAGGAGTATTTGGAGGATCTGTTCGACCTGGTCTACAAAGGGATTCAGGATCTGCAGAAGGCTTGATGATCCATGCATCCGAATATATAAACGTTTAGGTAAAATAAAGACCGGGAATTCTCCCCGGTCTTTAATTTTTTCTTCTGCCATATCTAAACGCTCGCCCATACACATAGACCAATAGCTACATACAATACCGTGTACTATAAATCAACGAACTGAAAGGGGAATGAACATGGGTGCAGTTGAAGAAGTAAGACACGGTGGATACGGCGGATACGGCGGTGGATATGGAGTCGGAGCAATCCTGGTTCTCTTTATCCTGCTCGTTATCATCACTCGTTCTTTCTGGGTGTAATGACAACCGGATAACAGCTATACTAGAAATCGCAGGTCGCCACACGACGCACTGCGATTTCTGCAGCCAACCCTAACCCATACGATAATCACCGATAGAAGGCCGGGACGCTAACGTCCCGGCCTCTTCCCTTTTTATTCTATTCGTCGTCATCGTCTTCGCGCCGGCTCTTTCGGGCAGCGGCGCTTCGGAACAGGAACACAATCGCGATGCCTGCAGCCATCGTACCGAGTATCCGCCCTGGTGCGCTAAGGATGCCCGGAACGAGCGGAAGCCACAGCAGTACGGCCCAGAACAGCTGTACCTGGAAGATCAGCTTGCCTTCATTGTCGCGGCGAGTTCCTTCCGGAAGCGGATAGACGTGCAGCCAGAACGATTCCGGATGCAGCTTGCGCAGCGCAGACAATTGGAGCCCGACAATCATCAGGCTGATCAGATATACAAGCGCCGATACCAGGCTGTCCCGGGTGGCCCATACGATAAAGGCTCCAAGCAGTCCGACACGGATCAGAATGCCCAGAATATCGCTGCGTGTCAGGCTCTTGATAAGAAGAAAGCGATAGGCGCTCTCCTTCTTCCACGCCAATCCTTTCCCCCATCCGGACAGCCATTTCCGCGCATGGACGCGCTGCTCCCGCTGAGGCACATTCACGAACCAGCTCAGCACCATCATAACCCGGCTTGCCTGCCGCTGCTCAACGGCGATTAATCGCTCCCAGGCGACCAAGTGTTTGACGGGAACGGATAACGCGGCAACATACGTGAGGCCGAGCAGCGCCATGAACAGGAGGGCACGGCCCGTTGGATGCCATAGCCAGGCAGCCAGGCTCAGTGCCGGAACGATCCAGCGGAGTACCCGATAGGCCGCTGCCGCGTTCCGTGACACCATAAGCTGCTCCTTCCAGCTACCATAGCTGGACAGCAGCTTGAACACGGTCAGGACGGCAAACGTAGCCAGCAGCGTCTTTGGCGAAGCATCACTGCGTATGTATAGAGGCCATAGAATGAGCAGGACCAATCCCAAGCCGATGATTTTATATATGACTCCGCTAAACCATGCTTTGCGGAAATATTCCTTCATTCGGGATTCCTGCGGAATGAGGAACACCGTATCCGCCGTGCGCAGATACGTGCGAATGCTGCTGTTGATCATGAGGGGCGCAAGGAAAATCAGCATGATCCAGCGTATCGGCAGATCTGGCGGAACTTGCTGCAGAAGTGCGGTATACCATGCCGCGAATGCAATCAGCAGGAACAGGAATACGACGGCGACGCCGCTCTGTATGACATAACCCAGATAGGGAAGGATTTCACCCCAGAACTGCCCGCGTCGTTTGACATACAGCTCACGCAGATTCATTCGCCCTTACCGTCCTGAATCAGCACATTGAACAGCTCTTCCAGGGACATGCCCGGTCTTCCCGCTTGATCCTGTATTTCCTTCAGCGTCCCCTGAGCAATGATGCTGCCGCGGTGCAGCACGATGAACCGGTCGCAATAATTCTCGATCGTCGAGAGAATATGGGAGCTTAGCAATACGGAAGCGCCGGATGCTTTCAATTCCAGCATAAAGTCAAGCAGCGAGCGGATCCCGAGCGGATCAAGCCCAAGGAAGGGCTCGTCGATGATGTACAGCGACGGTCTCGCGACGAACGCGCACATGATCATCACTTTTTGGCGCATGCCCTTGGACAAATGCGTGGACAGGCTGTCCATCTTTTCTTCCATTCGGAACATCTTCGACAGCTGCGCCGAGCGCGTCTCATAATCCTCGCGGGACACGCCGTAGGAACGAGCCGTAAATTCCAAATGCTCGCGCACCGTCATCTCCTCATACAGCAGCGGGGATTCGGGAACGAAAGCCAAGGCGCTGTGATACGCTTCCGAATGCTCCGAGCGGCTCTTCCCCTGGACCTGGATGATCCCCTTTTGCGGATTCATCAGACCGAGGATATGCTTCATCGTCGTACTCTTGCCCGCGCCGTTCAGGCCGATCAAACCTACCATTTCCCCCGGTTCCACCTGAAAGGTTACGTCATGCAGAACCGGTCGGTTTATGCTATATCCGCCGCTTAATCCTTGAACAGACAATACCGGCTGTTCGCTCATTATCGATCACCTCTTATTCTGAAAAGAGTCCAATCCACACGGATGATGACCTTACCGAATCCGCATAAATCGGACCCAAAAAACAACATCATTGCTGCAAGCCCCTACGCTCGCGGAGGCCGCAGCTTTAGCCCCGTGGAGGCTTGTTCTTCAACCATTTCGGAGCGCCCTTGTTCTTGCAGTCGCGCTCCCGTTCACTTTGACGCTCGCCCGATGCCTTGCCGTTTCCGGACTTGCCATTGACGCTGATGGAAGCGGGCTTTCGGGCAGGCTTGTCTTTTCGGGCAGCTCCCGCAGCCGACCCGCGGGGACCTTGACCCCGATCGGTCGGAGCGGAACGCGGGGTTCTTACCTTGCCGCCATACAGGGCGCGTTCTTCGATCGATATGCCCAGCTCGCGATTAAACTTGCGCATGATGAACGTTTGACGGTCCGAGACAAGCGTAATCGCCATGCCGCTCCGCCCCATGCGTCCCGTGCGGCCTGCGCGGTGCGTGTAATGCTCGGCATCAATCGGCGGATCGTAATTGATCACCATGCCGAGCCCTTCGATATCGAGCCCCCGGGCGGCGACATCGCTAGCCACCAGAAGCTTGGTGCGCCCTTCTCTAAACGCGTTCAAAACCCGGCTCCGGGTCATCTTGTCGGCGTCCCCGTAAAGGGCAGCTGCGTTTAATCCAAGGTAATTCAGCTTCGCCTCCACCTCTGCCAAATCCTCGGTAGCATTGACGAACACGATCGCACGGTCGGGATTGTAATGCCGAACCACGCGGCGCAGCATGTCCAGCTTGTCGCGCTCTTCCGAGACGAAATAATAATGCTCCAGCGCGGACGGCGTCCGACGCTCCGGATCGATCCCGATTTCAACGGGCTGATCCATCTCCTTCTTCACGAGCTCGGCCGTCTCCGGACTCACCGTTGCGGATAAGAAGACCAATTGACGGTCGCGCAAGGCACTGCGCAGGATGCGATCCACATCGCCGGCGCCGCCCAGATTAAACACCTGGTCCACCTCGTCCACCACGATCGTGGTCACTTGGTGCATTTTCAGCTTCCGGATTTCGATCAGTTCCCGCACGCGTCCCGGCGTTCCCACGATCAGCTGCGGATGCAGCCGCAGCTTCTCAATCTGACGCTTGGCTGCGGCACCGCCGATCAGGCCGAGCACGCCGATTCCGCGGGCTTCCCCGTAGCGCTCGCTCTCTCTCACAATCTGAACGGCGAGCTCCTGCGTTGGAGCGAGAATCAGTTTCTGGGCTCCCTTGATCTCCGGATCGATGCCCTGAAGAACGGGCAGCAAATAAGCAAGCGTCTTTCCCGTGCCCGTCTGGGAAGTCGCCAGCACGTCCTTGCCTTCGAGTATGGGAGGAATCGCCTCAGCCTGAACGGGAGAAGGCGTGACAATGCCGAACTCCGCCAATCGGGAGGACAAATCCTCCGCTATTCCTAATGTATGAAATGTAGTTCCAGTCATATGTTAGTCCATCCTTTTTTTAGATATCAGAAGTCTATGGTTCCAAAGCGCGTGCTGCCTGATATCGCTGGAGAAACTTCCGTTACGTGCAGTTTGTTTGCTTTATTGAAAGTACAGCAGGCGTTTTTTCGAACGAGTCTTGTTCACTCTTTCTCATTATATGCCAAAACAGGAGTTGCCACCAAATCAATCATGGGAAACGGCCATGCTCTGCGTTTCATGCAGGTTATTTCATCTATGCTTGATGGTCATGCCTAGGGCAGTAGAGCGAGAAACGACTTGGCCGCCGCAGATAGCGGAATGCCTCGAAGCGTTGCAATTCCAATGCTGCGCTCGGGAATCGGCGGATCGAGCGGCACCTCGATCAGCTGGCCTGTTTGCAATTCGTCGTTGGCATAGTCGCGAATGACAAAAGCCAGTCCGAAGCCGCTTCGGGCAAACTGTACCAGCAGCTCGATGCTGCCAAGCTCGAACTCCGGTTTTAACTTCACGCCTTGGCGTTCGGCGAATTGATCCACGTACCTCCTCGTGCTTCCGCCGGTCTCCAGCATAAGCAGCGGGTAGTTCCCGATATCGTGAAGGGACAACGGGTGCGGTAATCCGGCCCGCTCCGCATACGATTTGCCGGCCACTAAACAATCATGGATCGGCGAGCTTGGGCGAAAGTCGATTTGTTTATCGGAAGCCGGTAAATGAACGATGCCGAAATCAATCTTCCCTTCCTTAAGAAGCGACAGCGTTTCCGGGGTGGTTCGGTTGGTGATGCGGATGCGAATATCCGGATAAGCGGCGTGGAAATACTCCAAATGCGGCAGCAGGTAATACTTGCATAGCGTATCGCTTGCCCCGATATTGATTTCGCCGCTGTGCAAATTATGCATGTCCGCTATCGCCTTCTCGCCGATTTCGATCAAACCGAAGGCTTGCTCGATATAGCGAAACAGCACATCGCCCTCGGACGTGAGTTTCACTCCCTTGGTGGTCCGAAAGAACAGCGGACCTCCGATCGTTTCCTCCAAATGCTTAACGGTATGGCTGACGGCTGGCTGGGTGATATGCAGATGATCCGCTGCCCTCGATAAACTGCCGAGCCGCGCAGTCCAATAAAAGACGCGATACCATTCCATATTGATTTCCATCATGATGACCTCGATTTTATCAAATGATAACAGGAACCTTGGATTGGAATTCGAGAGTTCATCTTCGAATTGCACCGTTCCCCGTATTCTTCTCTAAAGAATCGTATAACATAAGCCAAACTAATGTCCACTATTACTAATATCAATTTTATTTATAATCAAGCGGCTCATATAATGAGCCATGTACAAGAAAATGATCGTAGGAGGCGAACACGTTTTGACAGTCACAGCCATTGTAGGAGCCAATTGGGGAGATGAAGGCAAAGGTAAAATGACGGATGTTCTTGCGGCGAAATCGTCGTATGTCGTTCGATTTCAGGGAGGGAGTAACGCGGGGCATACCATTATCAACGATTACGGGAAATTTTCGCTGCATATGCTGCCATCGGGTGTATTCTATCCAAACGTAACGAATATCATCGGTCCGGGAACGGCTTTGGATATGGAGGTTTTGATCGGGGAGCTTCAGGAACTGGAAGCCAGAAACGTTCCCGCTCCGAAGCTGTTTATATCCGAGCGCGCCCAGGTCGTGCTTCCCATTCATCGGCTGCTGGATGAACTCGAGGAAGAACGGCTCGGCGCCCGGGGATTCGGTTCCACGAAACGCGGAATCGCGCCCTTCTACGCGGATAAATATGCCAAGCTGGGCATTCAGGTCGCTGATCTGTTACACCCCGAAGGACTTCGTGAACGGCTCGAGCAGATGCTTGACATCAAGAATGTGCAGCTGCAGCATCTTTACGGAAGGGACCCGCTGAGCGTTGATGAGATGGTCAAGCAGCTATTGGAGCCCTTCCAGTTCCTGTCCCCGTATATTCAGGATACGACCACGCTGCTGCAGCAAGCTTATATGAAAGGCGATCCGATTCTTGTGGAGGGCCAGTTAGGAGCCCTGCGCGACCCGGATCACGGGATATACCCGTTTTCCACCTCCTCCTCCACGCTGGCAGGCTATGCACCGGTCGGAGCAGGACTTCCGCCGTACGCTATCAGCCAAGTCATTGCCGTTGTTAAAGCATACTCAAGCTGCGTCGGCGCAGGCCCCTTCGTGACCGAACTGCATGGGGATGAAGCGGATGAACTCAGACGACTTGGCGGCGATGCAGGCGAATACGGAGTTACGACCGGCCGGCCAAGACGAATGGGATGGTTTGATACGGTAGCCACCCGTTACGGCTGCATGATTCAGGGAGCTACCGAAGCCGTTCTCACCAACCTTGACGTACTGGGGTATCTGGATGACATTCCGGTATGCGTCGGCTATGAATTAGAGAATGGAAGCATCATTGACCATTTTCCGGTAACGGCCGATCTGCGGTCCGCAAAGCCTGTCCTGCGAACGCTGAAGGGCTGGAAATGCGACCTGTCGCATATCCGTTCCTTCGACGAGCTCCCGGAAGCGGCGCAGCAATACGTGCAGTTTATTGAATCGTCCATTGGCGTACCCGTCAAGACGATCTCCGTCGGCCCGAGACGGGATCAGATTATGATGAGATAGCTGATATATGGCTTGTTTTCACTTGGCCAACGAAGCCTTCCAGAATGCGCCGGACACCAAGGGGATCGCTCAGCATCGGCAGATGACCGGTGCTGAGGCTCTCCACCCTGTCCGCCGACAAATTGGCTGCCATGCGCTCTTGCAAGGATTCTCCGAACTCCTTGTCTTGGGTGAGCTTCACGTAAAGCTTAGGCACTTGGGGTGCGGATGCTTGAACGCGGTCCGTATAGACCCTACGGGATTCCGGGATGAACTCTGCTGCGATGCGGGAGGCCTGCTCCTCCGGCAAATCGCTGCACAGCCCCTTGCGGATCACGGATTCAGGCGGCTTCGTTCCGGCCATTTTTAATAAAACCGGCATGATGATCCTCTGGGGAAACGGAAGCGCCGAAATAAACGAACCGCCGCTCTTAGGTATGGCGGCACCGATGGCAACGAATCCGGCTACCCGTTCGGCTAACCTGGCAGCCAGCTCCATGGCCAACACCCCGCCCAGGGAATGCGCCACAAGGACGAACTTGTCCGTATCCCATCTTCTCACCTGCTCCGCCATATGGGTTACATAATCCTCCAGCGTCAAATGATGCCCGGGCATCCCTGCAGCCTCTTCCCGCGACGGGTAATCAACCTTCAAACACGGATAGCCCAGTCCTTCCGCAACGATATCCCACACGCCTCCGTTCATTCCGGCTCCATGTAAAAAAACAAACCCCAGTTCTTCCTGCATCATTTTTTGTTGTTTAGTCATGCATATTCCCCTTCCATAATGTACCTTTGTTCCAAGGATTCAATGGAACCCTTGCTGCTTGAGAACATCATATCCGTTAAATAAGACAAATGTTGTCTTATTTAGAGAATAAGATAAAATAAATAATCAAGAGACTGGGGGTTCATAATGCAGAAATCGCAGCGCCTGATTCAATTAATGATGATGATCAATGCAAAAAAGTCGTTTACCGTAAGAGAGCTGGCCGACGAATTCGGACTCTCCGTTCGAACGATATCAAGAGATCTGGATGAGCTGAGCGGGCTCGGCGTCCCCATTTACTCTGTGCAAGGACGAGGCGGCGGCTACAGATTGCTGCAGGAACGGATGCTGCCACCGATCAGTTTCACGGAAAGCGAAGCGATTGCCATCTTTTTTGCCTGCCAATCCCTGAGCTACTTCAGTACGCTGCCCTTCGGTGAGGGAGCCGCCACGGCGCTCCATAAGTTCTATCATTACTTGCCGGCAGATATTAAGGAGCAGATCGACCGTCTTAAGGATCGCGTCATGATTCACAGCCCGTTCCGTCCGATGTCGGCCGATATTTTACAAACGTTAATGCAAGCCGTCATGGTCCGGCAAGCGGTCACGATCTCCTATCGTTCTTCCGCCGGAAGCAGCCAGCGGCATATCCAGCCGATCGGGCTGTATGCAAGCTCGGGGTACTGGTATTGTCCCGCCTACTGTTTTACGCAAGAGGACATCAGGCAATTCAGGGTAGACCGGATGACGGCGGCCAGCCCCAATGAATCCTTACCGATCCGTGAAGATATCGCGGGCCAAACGCTGCAGGACATGCCCGAGATCGGGGATGTCGAGATGAAGTTTTTTGAGGTAGAATTAACTTCCAAAGGGGTCTGGCTGCTTGAGACGGATACACGGCTCGGTCCCCATATCCATCGGAACACGGACGGCAGCGGCGTCGTTCGGCTTGAAATACCGGCAACCGATGTCAACTTTTATGCGGACTATGTGTGGCGGCTCGGAGAGGAGGCAGTCATCACCTCGCCAGCCGAAGCGGTTCAATGGACCCGGGAGAAAATTGAATCCATGAGATTAAGGTATACATAAGGACAACTCAATCCCAGTTGGGAGAAATGAAGGAGAGAATATGCATGACTTCACAAGTGGATCGCTTAATTGAGCGGATAACGGAAGAGCTTCGCGGGGTACCTGGCGTTACAGGAGTCGTTCTCGGGGGATCCAGGGCCAAAGGAACCGCCAGACCGGATTCCGATATCGATATCGGCATTTACTATGATGAAGCCCGAGGTTTCAAGGTGGAGGACATCGCCAAAATCGCGAAGAAATTAGATGACGAGCATCGGGACGGGATTATCACTTCATTGGGCGAATGGGGAGCCTGGGTTAACGGGGGCGGATGGTTAGTGATCGAGGGGTATCATGTGGATTTCTTATTCCGGGATGTGCACCGCGTGTCCGGCATCATCGACGACTGTTCGGCAGGAAAGGTGTCCGCGCATTACCAAACCGGACATCCGCATGCCTATCTGAATGTAATGTACATGGGGGAAATTGCGATCTGCCGCATATTATGGGACTCGGATAACCGCATACAGACTCTGAAAGCCAAAACGTCTCCCTATCCGAAGCCTCTGCAGGATGCAATGATCGGCTATTTCACTTTCGAGGCATCCTTCTCTTTGATGTTGGCGAATAAAACGGCTTCCAGCGATGACGTCACTTATGTTACAGGTCACTGCTTCCGCTCCATTTCGTGCTTGAACCAAGTGCTCTTTGCCAAAAATGAAATGTACTGTATCAATGAGAAGCGTGCGGTGCCCATGATCGAGACCTTCTCCCGCAAGCCGGCGAATTACAAGGAACGCCTGGACCAAGTGATCACGCTGCTCTCATCGGATACAGAAAAAACAAAACAAGCCACTGCGCTGCTTCAGGACCTTATAGCCGAAACGGAAGCTTTGTAGCGCGCATAGCCCTCATTTCTTATTCATCCATTTGTAAGACACACGGTCTGCAAACCGCGGAAACAGCTGATACAGCCTTATGCCAAAGGAGGCCAGCCTCGGAAGATTCAGTTCTTCCTTGCGTTTATGAACCAGCTTTACTACCTGATCCGCAACATAATCCGCCTTCATCATGAACCAGCTTACATTCTTGACATACCCGCCGGTCGGATCGGCCAAGGAAAAGAACGGAGTATCGATCGGCCCGGGGTTTACGGTCGATACGGTTATGCCCGTGTTCCGCAGCTCCTGGCGGAGTGAATTGCTGAACCCAAGCACGGCATGCTTGGTAGCCGAATAAGCCGTGGATTTGGCCGTTCCGATCTTCCCCGCCATGGATGCAATGTTGACGATTTGACCGTCCCCTTGCTTCAGCAAGCCCGGCAGCACCGCTTGCGTACAGCGTACAATGCCCATATAGTTGACGTCCATCATATCCTGAAACTCTTCCTGTGGCATGTCCATAATACTTTCAAACTTGCCGTATCCGGCGTTGTTAATCAGCACATCGATTCTGCCGTGCCGCTGAAATACGGCCTCCATGACAGACGACACCTGCTCAGAGTTCTGAACATCCATGGTTGCCAGCTCGTGGGGACCGGATAAACGCGTACCCACCTCCTGCAGACGATCGGCCGAACGGGCGCACAGAACAACGTAAGCCCCCTGAGCGGAGAGCTTCTCCGCGATCAAGGCACCGATTCCGCTGGATGCTCCCGTAACAACTACAACTTTATGATTCAGCATGATTTCATTATCCCTTTCCTCACCGGCGCAGCGCTCCATTCTAAATATCCACAGAGCAGCTTCACGCACGGACTTGGGTTCATTACTCCTATTTTATGAAATCATGACTTGAATATCCAGCTCTCCGATTCCTTCCATTCGAAGCGGAATACAAAGCGCCTTCTTCTGAATAAGACTGGAGGTGCTATCCGACTTCATTACTTTGGGAGGTGTGATATCCACGCTGACGCCCTGGTTCGATAAAATGGTGCTGGCATTGCCGCTGATCATGTTGCCGAGCTCTGAAATCGCGCTTTGCCCCATCTCATCCATTTCGGTAATGACATAGCCGCCCATCATCACCGATACCATCTGCAGCGCTACCTGCTCCTGAATTCCAAATACGATGTCACCGTTCATTTGGCCTGTCATGCCGATTTGGATCCAGATATGATTCTCCATATATCCGATCTCTTTGACCCCAAGATTCCCCGTGGAGGGTGAAACCTGTATGACTTGTTCGATAACGTGTCGTGCGGACTCTAAAAAAGGATTGATGACTTCCGCTTTCATTCCTCATTACGCCCCTTTCACTGGGTTGTTGGTCAGGGTCCCAAAGTCCCACCTATATATTTAAACATTATAATGGATACCTTGTAATAAATCATCACAAAATAGCGACAGCCCTCATTCCGACCACTGTCTTACGATGTCAGCTATCACTTGAAACGCTTTAGTACGAAGATATTCCTTTCGCTTAAACGGGCCTTAGGTCTCACCTTTTTTCTATGTCTACTTTACTATTATCGGATGGTTTCCCCATCTTTTAATAATAATTAAAATGAAAATAAAAATGTTTTTCATCTTTTTCGGCCGAAAACCATCCGGTTTGCTCCCTTCGTTGCTCCACCGGGGAGAATAACCTATAATTTATAACATACAGGTTGCACGCGATAGATGAGCGGAAGAATATATCAAGAAGGAGGAAGGCTATGAACATCAGCCAATTGGAAACGCTTATTACCATCTCCAAAACGATGAGCTTTCGCAAAGCGGGAGAGCTTCTTAATCTGACACAACCGGCGGTATCCGCCCAGATCAAGAGCTTGGAGGAAGAATTTAAAACGGTGCTGGTGGACCGGAGCCAGCCCGTGACGTTAACAGACCGGGGCCAGGTCTTCGTGGACCATGCCGAGCAGATCCTCGGCATCGTGGATGAGCTGAAGCAGCGGCTGTCCGACCTTGATCAAACCCCCCAGGGCCATATCCAGCTGGGCACAACCACTTCCATAGCGATTCAGATCCTGCCACGGGTACTTTCCTACTTTCAGGATCAATTCCCTCACATAAAAACAACCATTCAATCCATGGCCTCTTCCCAAATCTACCACAGCGTGGAGAACGGGCTTATCGACATCGGGATCGGCTATCTGATCGAGCGCAATCCCAACTTAAGCACATCCGTTCTGTATTACGATACCTTTGAGCTGGTCGTATCCCCCCAGCATCCGCTGGCCAAGCTTTCCACGGCCAACATGGATGTGCTGGCCGGAACCCCCCTTATTCTGCTAACGCGCGACACCGTCGGCCGCCGCTTCGCCGATGAAGTCATGAAGAAGCACGGCGTCGATCCTCAGGTGGTCATGGAGCTGTCCAGCAGCGAAGAAATCAAGCGGATGGTCGAGATCAATCTGGGCGCAGCGATCATATCGAAGCAGTCCGTCGCGACGGAGCTACGAAACGGCACCCTGCAGATCGTTCCCCTAAGCGAGCTTGAAGTCAGCCACCCTGTCGGCGTAATCTATAAGAGCGGGCGTTATGTCAGCTCGGCCATGCGCCAATTCCTTAGCGATCTGAAGGGCATGCCCGAGACCCAATTCATCAGCAGTGAATAATGCCGACCGTCCCATATAACCATAACCAATCAAGCGACATGAAGGAGGTCAATATGAAATTCGATCTGCATACCCATCACTTTCGCTGCGGCCACGCCAACGGCAATATCCGGGATTACATCGAGGCTGCGATCGCAGCAGATTTAAAGGTCATCGGGATTTCCGACCATACGCCATACTTCGGAAGCCCGGAAGAACAGCCCTTCCCGGCCATCTCCATGGCGAAAGCGGACTTTGCGGCCTACGTGCAAGAGGTTCTGGACTTAAAGCGGGAATATGAGGGGAAAATCAAGGTCCTGCTGGGCATCGAATCCGATTATTTCCCGAACCATGCGCAGGTTTACCAGCAGGCGTTATCGGCCTATCCTTTTGACTACATCATCGGCTCCATCCATCACGTCAGGGATGTCAGCATCTTCAACAAGAACCGCTGGAAGAAGCTGACGCCTCAGCAGCAGGTTGCGGATAAAGAGGAATACTTCAATCTGATCCGCCAATCCGCCCGAAGCGGAATGTTCCAGATCATTGCCCATATGGATGCGATGAAGGGCAATTATCCGCTGTTCTCCGAGATCAAAGCCGATGAAGCGATTGAGGAAACGCTGAAAGTCATTGCGGAATCGGGCCTTGCCATCGAAATCAACACGTCCGGCAAAACCAAGCTGTGCGGCGGCTGGTATCCGTCGAACGCCATCTTGGAAGTAGCGCACCATCACGGCGTCGAGGTCACCTTCGGCTCCGATGCCCACAAACCGTCCCGGGTAGGAGATGAATTTGACGAAGTGGCCAAGGTGCTTAAGGAAATCGGATACACGGAATGGGTCTATTTCGAACAAAAACAGAAGGTGCCCGTACCTCTTTAACGGGGTACTCCTTCTGTTTTTTTGCATTTATATGGGTATTGGCGGCAAAATGGGCAAAAAAAGTGGACCCGTTACCGGGTCCGAAACATAATATATATTCTCAAAAGGGGGTCATGTGATAAGTTTAACCCGCGGCTGTTAGAGTTTGATAACAGGTATATTTCAATTGTGTAACAAATTCCAAGTGATCCTTTCAACTTGAAATTTTCAGATTACATATCAGATTACATATCAGATTACATATCCCGCTTTCGCTTAAACCATGGACCGCAGCGTAAGCACGGTAAGCTCCGGCTTGCATAGGAAACGAAAAGGCAGATGCGTCGTGCCGATTCCCCTGTTTACATAGAGCTGCATGCCTTGGGAACCCACGGTATACAGGCCCTCCACGTAACGTTTGGCTCCAGGCGGCGTGACCACCTCGCCCATCCAAGGCAGGCGGATCTGTCCTCCGTGGCTGTGTCCGGATAGCTGAAGATGAAATGGATAGGCTGCCGCAGTATCTGCATAATCCGGCTCGTGCATCAGCAGCAGCTTGAACATGCCTTCGGGCAGATCCCGAATGGCAGCTTCCGGATCCGGCGTTCCCCAGATGCCATCGTCCAACCCCACAACGACGAAGACGGCACCCTCCCGCCTCAGCTTCACGGCGTTGTTGCGCAGCACCTGAAACCCGGCCTCCTCCTCCAGAGCAATCAGCTTCTTCACGTCCCCGTAATCATGGTTGCCTAATATCGAGAATAAGCCTAACGGGGCTTTCAGCTGAGCGAGCGGTTGAATGGCAGCCCTCATATCTTCCGCATTGCCGTCCACCATATCTCCCGTAAAACAGATCATATCCGGTTTTTCATGATGAATGGCTTGCACCACGCGGGCCGCGTTGTCCGCCCCTGCATGAAAGCCCAGATGCAAATCGCTAAACTGGACGATCTTCATCCCATCAAAAGCCTTGGGCAGCGAAGGAAACGTTAGCGTGTGTCTCGTAATATCCAATTGACGAGGCTCCCATAACGACGCATAAGCTCCGCCCGCAAGGCCAGCTCCGGCCAAGACGGAAACGCCGATCTTCAGAAATCGGCGGCGCGACATCCTCTTCTGTTTAAGATCTCGCTTCGCCTCCCCGCCGGCTGTACCCTGGGGCATCTCCGAAGATAGATTTCTCATAGGGGGACATCCTCCTATATAATAATGAAAGAATTCAAGTATTAACGCTCTTATGTTTATTCATATACATGAAATAACAAGAGAAAGGGGTTTATATATGACTGTTAACGATTCGATCGCAGCCATAGTTTCGGCACAGCGGCATTTTTTTCATAAAGATATCACCAAGGAAGTGGATTTCCGTCTCCAGCAGCTGACCAAGCTGCGCCAAATCCTGATTGCCAGAGAGAACGATATCATGGAGGCGCTGCGCAAGGACCTGAACAAGAGTGAACAGGAAGCCTTCACGACCGAGATCGGAATCGTCTACAAGGAACTCTCCTTTATCATAAAGAATTTGAAGCGCTGGGCCAAGCCGCAGCGTGTCAAAACCGCGCTGACGCATGTGGGCAGCAAGGGAATGGTCTACCCAGAGCCCTATGGGACGGTTCTGATTATCGCTCCCTGGAATTATCCTTGGCAGCTGGCCATCTCCCCGCTGATCGGTGCCTTGGCCGCCGGGAACACGGCCATTGTGAAGCCATCCGAACTGACGCCTAACGTATCCGCACTCATTACGGCCATCATGAAGGAGACGTTTGAGCCGGAATACGTGGTTTCTGTAGAGGGAGGACCCGAGGTTAGCACGAGCCTGCTGGAGCAACCTTTGGATTATGTCTTTTTTACCGGCAGCACCCACGTGGGCAAAATCGTTATGGAAGCCGCCGCCAAGCAGCTGACACCGGTAACGCTGGAGCTCGGGGGCAAGAGCCCTTGCATCGTCCACGAGGATGCGCCCCTTGCCCTGGCGGCTTCGCGTATCGCATTCGGCAAGTTCACGAATGCAGGCCAAACGTGCGTCGCTCCCGATTATGTGCTCGTGCACAGCAAGGTGAAAGAGAAGTTCATCGCGCATCTGAAAGACGCCATCACTTCATTCTACGGCGAGACCCCGCTAACCAATCCCGATTATGGGCGCATCGTTTCGGAGAAGCATTTTGACCGGCTTTCCAACTTTCTGGACAACGGAACCCTCCGCCACGGCGGGGGCACGTCGCGGGATAAATTGCTCATCGAGCCCGCCGTGCTGGACGATATCACCTGGGATATGCCGATCATGGAGGAAGAAATCTTCGGCCCGCTGTGTCCGATCCTGACCTATGAGGATCTGCACGAGGCGGTCCAAGCGATTCAAGCCCGTCCCAAGCCGCTCGCGCTTTACCTGTTTACCGAGAATGAAGATGTACAGGATTACGTGCTCTCCTCGGTTTCTTTTGGCGGGGGATGCGTCAACGACACGCTGATGCACCTGGCAACCCCCTTTCTTCCGTTCGGAGGCGTCGGCGAGAGCGGGATCGGCTCGTATCACGGGGAATACAGCTTCCACACATTCTCCCATAGAAAAAGCGTACTTAAGCAAACCAACCGGTTTGATTTTAAATTCCGTTATCCTTCCAAGAACGGGCTGGGCATTTTAAAAAAGCTGATGAAGCCCTAGCTTTCATCCAGCTTTCGCTTTCCTGCCCCGTTAACTATAACTAATAAAGGCGCACCGTTGTCGGCGCGCCTGTTTTACTTGGATGAATGTTTTCTGCGATGCGGCATATCGCCCTTTGTCTTCACTTCGCCGCCCTCCGTCTCCAGTCCGTCGTCGCCGGGCTTAAAGATCCGGCGCAGCGTCCCCAGCATGGACAGCGCATAAGCAACGGTAACGAAGCTGAAGGCAATCTCCAGCACCACGACAAGCCGGGACGTATTATCGACAGGGGCTACATCGCCATACCCGACCGTGACAAACGTCGCCATACTGAAATACAGGAAGGTAATGAACTGGCTCAGCAAATCCTGACCGAGGTTCTCGCCTTCGAAGGAAACGCCTCCGAACAGCTTATAAATCGACATATACACCACCGTGAAAAATAGAATGCACATCCCCGCCGCCATGCTGATCCGAACCAGGGTCGTTTTCATATCGACATGCTGATGGACAGAGTCTGCAATCTTATCGAAGATATACAGCACATAGAAAATAACGGAACATAATGAAAACAGCAGGATCAAGGCCCGCATGCCACCTTCGCCGGGCACGACATGCATGAGATCAATCCAGCCGAGCAAATCCTCGACCGATATCAGGACATAAATAAGCAGCGGCGCCAGCAGCAAAGGCCTGCTGGACCACTTCTTGTCCATGCTGTAAAACAGATAGATCAACGACAGCAAGCCCGCCAAATTGAGCAGCCACATCCACCAAGACATCTCTAGTCCCTCCTTGAGGCCCGCAACCCGCAGGCCGTGCCATTACGTCCTATTACCCTCGAAACGGCACCTCTGCACCTGGAGGTCATTGGCAGCTTGGCAGCTGGCAAGAGCTGACTTTAGTCCTGGTCGAAGTCTGGATATCTTGTGCTGCGTCGCTCAACACTCGCCTGCGGTAATTCCGAAAGCTTGTGCGATGCGCCGCTAACATTTAACGGTTCTTCTCCATCCACGACACGGCATAATCCACCATGGCCCGCTGTTCAGCCAATATGCAGTCGGCTTTTCCTACGCGTCCATGGATATACGCATCGGGGCACTGCGCTTCGAACGAAGCCCCTAATGCCTCGAAGTCGTCCGAATGATAGTTGATATCCTGAAACGCCTCCCACACTGTCACTCCCTGCACCCTGCGGACTGGCGCGTGGGCGGTGACCGCCTCCTTGCCCTTCCAATTCGCGCGGTATTCGCTGAGGTGGAACGACGTATTGTTGCCATAACCACTGCCCAGCATTAGCACGAACGCGCCCGCCTCATACAATCGTGCCAGCGGAGAAGCTTCGCCTAAGCTATGGTCCAGCGGATGGGATTGCATTAGGTCCCTGGCCTCCCTGCCGCGTGCCGCAAACGAAACATGCGGATGAGCGCTTCGGATAACCCCTTCTTGTTTACGGAACACTTCCGGAATGATCCCCATCCCCGAAGTGACCGTCAGATCCGGATCATAGGGCGGCATGCCCTCGCGAATCAGATTCCACCATTTTGGATCGGCCGGCGGATTTCCCCATGTCTTTGGATCGGTTAAGTTCGCGGATTGGGTCGGCATCACCAGCGTCCCTTCTTCCCCCAGTACGTCTTCGAGTGCCAGTATGACGGCCTCCGGACCGCCGACGATCCACCCGCCCACACTCTTGAGCGAAGAATGGACGAGCAAGGTCATGCCTTTCCGGACGCCCAAAGCGGCCAATTCATCGCTAATATCCTTTATCGTAATCGGTCTTTCTATGATCAAGTGACTCACCTCAGATTCAATTCGAAGATTTCCTATCCTATGAAAAAACACATAAATTATAGCACACAACAAAAAGCGCCTGTACCGAAGCCCATGCCCCGGTCAGACGCCTTGGTATTGAAGTTAACCGATTAAACGCCAAGCCAGCGCTTAAACAGGTGTTTGGTCGTATCCTTGTTCATTTCCGCAATGGACGTTGTCAGCGGAATGCCCTTCGGACAAGAACGCACGCAGTTCTGCGAGTTGCCGCAGCCCTCGATGCCTCCATCCTGCATCAGCGCTTCCAAACGCTCCTCCTTGTTCATCTCGCCTGTCGGGTGAGCATTGAACAAGCGAACCTGGGAGATCGCGGCCGGTCCGATAAAGTCCGTTTTTTCGTTGACGTTCGGACAAGCCTCCAGGCAAACGCCGCAGGTCATGCACTTGGACAGCTCGTAAGCCCACTGACGCTTCTTCTCCGCCATTTTGGGGCCGGGACCAAGGTCATAGGTGCCGTCGATCGGAATCCACGCTTTCACGCGCTTGAGGGCCGTGAACATGCGGCTGCGGTCGATCACCAAGTCTCTCACGACCGGGAACGTCTTCATCGGCTGAATCCGAATCGGCTGCTCCAGCTTATCGATCAAGGCCGCGCATGCTTGGCGCGGCTTCCCGTTGATGACCATGGAGCAAGCTCCGCACACTTCTTCCAGGCAGTTGGAGTCCCAGCATACGGGTGCGGTGGTTTGGCCCTGCGCATTTTTGGGATTGCGCTGAATTTCCATCAGCGCACTAATGACGTTCATGCCGGGACGGTACGGAATTTCGAATTCCTCGGTATAGGACTTCGTCTCCGGATTGTCCTGACGTGTAATGATAAATTTAACGCTCTTTGAGGCAGCTGCCGTTTGAGACATCGTAAATCCCCCTTCCTTCTTACTTGTCTTTCGAATAGTCGCGAATCCGCGGCGGGATTAAGGAAACATCCACTTCTTCATATGAAATCTGTGGTCCATCCGGCGTCCAGGTTGCTTTGGTTGTCTTGAGGAAGTCTTCATCGTTACGATCCGGGAATTCCGGCTTGTAGTGAGCGCCCCGGCTTTCGTTCCGGAGAAGCGCACCCAGCGTCATGGCCTCGGACAGCTCCAGCATGTTCCACAGCTGACGCGTGAACGCCACGCCCTGGTTGTTCCAGCGGGAGGTATCCGTCATATTGATATTGCGGTAACGCTGCTTCAATTCCTTGATTTTGCCGATGGTTGCTTCGAGCTTGTCATTGTAACGAACAACCGTCATGTTGTTGGTCATCCATTCACCGAGCTCTTTATGGATCACGTAAGCATTCTCGGTTCCTTCCATCTTGAGCAGGCCTTCGTACTTGGTGGTTTGCTCTTTCGCTGCGCGGTCAAATACCGTGGAGGAAACATCCTCTGCGGATTTCTTCAGGCCTTTGACGTATTCGATCGCTTTCGGTCCGGCCACCATGCCGCCGTAAATGGCGGATACCAGGGAGTTGGCTCCCAAACGGTTCGCGCCGTGATATTGATACTCGCATTCGCCGGCTGCGAACAGCCCTGGAATGTTGGTCATTTGGTTGTAATCGACCCACATGCCGCCCATGGAGTAATGGACTGCCGGGAAGATTTTCATCGGGATTTTGCGCGGATCGTCGCCCATGAATTTCTCATAGATTTCAATGATGCCGCCGAGCTTGACGTCCAGCTCTTTCGGATCCTTATGGGAAAGGTCCAGGTAAACCATGTTCTCGCCGTTGATGCCGAGTCCCATATCAACGCAGACGGAGAAGATTTCGCGCGTAGCGATATCGCGCGGCACCAGATTTCCGTAAGCAGGGTATTTCTCTTCGAGGAAATACCAAGGCTTGCCGTCTTTATAGGTCCAAATCCGTCCGCCTTCGCCGCGTGCCGACTCGGACATCAAGCGGAGCTTGTCGTCGCCCGGAATGGCCGTCGGGTGGATCTGGATGAACTCGCCGTTCGCATAATGAACGCCTTGCTGATACACCGCACTGGCCGCTGTTCCCGTATTGATAACCGAGTTGGTCGTTTTTCCGAAAATAATGCCGGGACCGCCGCTGGCGAGAATGACGGCTTCGGCCTTGAACGACTTGATCTCCATCGAGCGCAGATCCTGGGCGGCAATACCGCGGCATACGCCTTCGTCGTCGATGACCGCATTCAGGAACTCCCAGTTCTCGTATTTGGTCACAAGCCCCGCGGTTTCCCAGCGGCGAACCTGCTCGTCAAGCGCGTACAGCAGCTGCTGGCCGGTGGTCGCGCCGGCAAACGCGGTACGATGGCGCTTCGTTCCGCCGAAGCGGCGGAAATCGAGCAGGCCTTCCGGCGTGCGGTTAAACATAACGCCCATGCGGTCCATCAAGTGGATAATGCCCGGCGCCGCCTCGCACATCGCTTTGACCGGAGGCTGATTCGCAAGGAAGTCGCCGCCGTAAACGGTATCGTCAAAGTGCTCCCAAGGAGAGTCACCTTCACCTTTCGTATTTACGGCTCCATTGATGCCGCCTTGCGCGCACACGGAGTGAGAGCGTTTAACGGGTACAAGCGAGAATAGATGAACGTGAGCGCCTGCTTCCGCCGCTTTGATGGTTGCCATCAGCCCGGCGAGGCCGCCGCCCACTACGATAATATTAGATGCCATTTTTCGTTCACTCCCCTTTAACTTAAGACTGTCTTAACTACGTCGATCGCTGCCGTCGCCGCCTGGAATTCGGAACCGCGGAATGCTGTCATGGCAAGAACGAACAGCACGCTCATCAATACGAACAAGCCCATGCAGATGTAAGTGGATACCTTCTGCGCGCGCGGACCGACGGTGATGCCCCAGCTGACGAGGAACGCCCACAGGCCGTTAGCGAAGTGGAAGGTAGCGGAAACAACGCCGATGACGTACAGAATAAACAGAACCGGATTGTTCATGATGCCGTGCATCGTCGCGCCCAAATCGTCATGCGTGATTTTGCCGATCATGATTTGGAAGCGCGTATCGTACATATGCCAGATGACAAAAACGAACGTAATAACGCCGGTGATCCGTTGGATGGTGAAGCGGATGTTCCGTTCATAGTTGTAGTTGCCCACGTTGTTATTCGCCTGGTAAGCGATGTATAACCCGTAGACGCCGTGATATAGCAATGGCAGCCAGATCAGGAACAGCTCGAGGAAAAAAATCAGCGGCATGCTGTTCAAAAAATGCACCGCGCTCGCGAAGCCTTCCTTTCCACCCTCGAAAGCCTTAAAGTTGGAAATCATATGGCTGAGCAAAAATGCCCCAAGCGGTATGACACCGAGCAAAGAATGCAGCTTTCTGGAATAATACCCTTTCATCAGTTGACGTTCCCCTTTCCAATGTACAGCGTTTTCATTTTCAATCTTTCCTATTTTCAGAACAATTACACTTCCCCTGCCCTAAAAGAGGTTGTTCAAAAAGCCTTGCAACGACAAAAAGTTGCCTATTTCAGCAATCGTGTGAACAACTTGTGTCATGTTTCATGTTACTCCTTTTTTTCTTATAATGGAATTGCAATATAATTATTAATCGTTATAATCTATACGCATAAGCAACGTTTTGCACGCATGTCTATTTTAATAGGAGGATTTCCATGTTCGAAGAACTGGACGTGTTCGCCGTCGTCGTGGAGCAATCCAGCATCAATCAAGCCTCCAAGCTGCTCAACCTGTCACAGCCGGCCCTGTCCCGAAAAATAGCCAAACTGGAGGACCAGCTCGGACTGCAGCTGTTCAACCGCCGCGGCAAAAGGCTGGAGCTTACCTCAATTGGGCAGATTGTGTATACCTTCGCCCTGGAGCAGCGCCAGCAGCAGATCAAATTCTTGCAGACCTTGGCCCATTACCGGGAAGGGGACCAAATCTCGATTAACCTGGGCGCCAGTCTGACCACGCTGCAGACCACCCTGCCCCCGCTGGTCAATGCCTTCATGGAGCGTCATCCGTCAGCCGAAATCAAGCTCATCACCGGCAAGACCCATGAAATCGTGTCTTATGTAAGGGATAAACGGGTCGATGTCGGCATTGTTGCTTCATCCATCAACCAGCCGGGCTTGAACTGCATCCCGCTGTTCGATGACCATCTGGAGCTTGTCATCCCGTCTTCACATCCGCTGGCGGAAATCGAGGATGTGGGCATCGAACAGCTTCAAGGCTTGCCGATGATCATATTTTCGACAGGAACCTGGTACCGCAAGCTGACGGACGATCTGTTTCACCGCTGGGGCATCATGCCCGATATCCGGATGGAGATCGACTCCTTCGAAGCGATCGTCAGGCTGATCCCGACCTGCAAGGCGGCCGCGCTGCTGCCCAAATCCTATCTGAGGCCGCAGCTGCTGTCCGATAACGGGCTCGTCGACATTCATATTCCGGCACTCATCGAAACCCGGCGAACGACTTCGCTGATCTACGGTCAAGCCTCGGAGCTGAGCAAGGCGGCCAGCCGCTGGATCGAAGAAACGGAGATCCTGTTCCGCAAGCTGGAGGAAGATAAATCGAAAAAAAACTGACGATATTTCGCAATCGTCAGTTTTTTCTACTATATTTATTTCTCGAGCATATTCACGACTTCGGACTCAAAGCGGTCCACGTTGTCATTGGAGCCGATGACGACCATAATGTCGCCGGAATTCACGACGTCCATGGCCGTCGGAGCCACGATAATGCCGGACTGTTTATTCAGCGCCACCACGCTGACACCGTACCGGACCCTCGTATTAAGCTCGCTCAGCGTTTTTCCGTCCATGCAGTCCGTGACCGTCATCTCCACAATCAGATAATCCTTGGATAATTCGATATAATCAAGCAGGTTTGGCGTCACGAGCTGGTGCGCTACCCGGATCCCCATATCCCGCTCGGGAAAGATGACCCGGTCCACGCCAAGCTTCTCCAGCGCCCGGCCGTGCAGCACCGATATCGCCTTGGCAACGACCATCGCGACACCCAGCTCTTTCAACAGGATGGCGGAGAGGATGCTCATCTGAATGTCGTTCCCGATCGCAACGATCCCGCAGTCGAAGTTGCGGATGCCAAGCGATTTAAGCACTTCCTCATCCGTCGCGTCCGCCACCACCGTATGCGTCAGCAGCTCGCTCATGTCCTCGACGACCTCTTCGTTCCGGTCGATGCCGAGCACCTCATACCCCTGTTCCATCAGCTCCAGCGCCAGACTGGCGCCAAATCGCCCCAAACCGATGATTGCAAATTGCTTTGGTTTCATGTCTCTCCTATACCCCTTATCCAATTATCATTTTGCCTTCCGGATGACGATATAATTCTTTACCCTTTTTCGGCCCCAGTGCATAAGCAAGCGTCAACGGCCCCAATCGACCCGCAAACATCGTAAGGCTGATCAGGATCTTGCCGAACACGGTCAAATCGGGCGTTAAGCCCATGGAGAGACCTACCGTACCGAAGGCGGATGTCGTTTCGAATAGAATCTCCAGGAAGTCCCCTTCCTCTGTCGTCGACAGAATCATCGAGACGGTTAGAACGAGCAGCAGGGCCAGCAAGGCAATGGTCAGTGCCTTCAGCACCCGCTCCTGGGCCAGGCGATAACGGAACATGACGATGTCTTCCCGCCCGCGCATCATCGCGATCACCGCCCCTACCATAATGGTAAAGGTCGTGGTTTTGATGCCGCCGCCGGTTGACCCTGGAGATGCTCCGATAAACATCAGGATGACGATAAAAAATTGCGTTGCCTGTCTGAGCCCCGTAATATCTATAGTATTCGCGCCCGCCGTACGCGGCGTTACGGATTGGAATAACGCGCCGAAGAATTTTCCGCCCCAGTTCAGGGAACCCAGCGTTCTCGGATTGGTAAATTCAAATATGAGAATGACGATAAATCCGACCGCAAGCAAGGCAGCCGTCATCGTGAGCACCACCTTGGAGTGCAGGGAGAGCCTCCGCTGTTTTCGATAATCGATCAGATCGGACAGCACAATAAATCCAATGCCCCCGGAAACAATCAAGAACATCACGACGAAGTTGACTACCGGATCGTATACATACCCGGTCAAACTCCGAAAATCGCCAAACAAATCGAAGCCGGCGTTGTTAAACATCGTCACCGCATGAAAAACACCGTAGTAGATCGCCCGGCCCAGCGGCATATCAAACGCCCAACGAATCGATAAAAGGACTGCGCCGCAGGCCTCGATGACGAGGGAGTACAGCAATACTCTGCGTATCAGCCTTACGATGCCTTCCATCGAGGACTGATTCATCGCTTCCTGTAAGATTAGACGGTCTTTGAGCGATATGCGTCTTTTCAGAACCAAGGCGAATAAAGTAGCCATCGTCATGAATCCGAGCCCGCCGATTTGAATCAGCAGCATGATCACGACTTCTCCGAAGGAACTGAATGTCGTTCCCGTATCCACCACGACCAGGCCCGTTACGCACGTTGCCGAGGTCGAAGTGAACAAGGCGTCAGTAAATCCAAGCGGTTCGCCCGTCGTCGTCGAGATTGGCAGCATTAACAGCCCGGTCCCGATGAAGATGATGGCCGCAAAACCAAGCACGAGAATTTGGGGCGGAGACAATGTAAGCCAGTTTAATTTAGCGTTCAATCGGACACCTTCTTTAAAAAAATCAACGAAAAAAGACACTGGAAAACGCAGTGCCTTTCGGTCTGGTTCCTGTGCAACAGCCTACGAGGTTAGCTGACGGATTCGGGCATTTCCACAGGTCGCCCTATTCATTATTCCGGGAATAATGAAATTCACCCCAATTACATGGTTCCCCCATTTTCATTACGAAATTCGGCTGGAATATTCGGTTCCTTCAAGCATGATGTGATTATAACTCAATCCGTTACGTAACCCAATGCCGTTTTTCGCCCGAAATATCTTTAAAAGAGCGCGAATTGGGCATATTCAAGAATACAAGCGTAGGGTTCTCTAACGTTTTCGAAACCTTTCATTCATTTTCATCGATTTATTTCAATATTCCGATAATTGGGATAAGCTGCTTATGGCTTTCATACTATGTTATATTGACTCTATGCGTTCTTAATCAGGCATATCGAATACCAGTGGGAGTATCAACTTTCTTAGAGGAGGAATTTCATGAATCGTGCAAGAGAGCCCTTGAAGCTGAAGCCCAATCTGAAGCAGCTCATCGCGCCTGCCGCAGTCGGCCTGATTCTGTTCCTATTATTTCAGGTATTTCCGTGGGCGAATCCGGACGATGCCGAGATGGCCTCACCGGATATCATTTCCAAGGAGCAGGCTCGGCAGGCAGCTTCAAGGTTTGCTCAGGAGCATCTGCAGTTTGCGGCTGCGGACACGGACGAAGCCTTGGTTACATATCAATCCAAATCGGAACTTTACGGATATCTGGCGAAGGAGAAGAGGCTTTCGGAATATAACAAAACCTATGAAGCCAAATATCCCTATGACGTATACCGCGTTCGCTTCAGCGAGCCTGGAGGCGATGCCCTCAATGTGGACGTGCACATGCAGAATTCCGGCATCGTCGGATTCTCGTATGATTATGCCCGTTCCAGCTTTGACCGGATCGAGCTGAACAAGGGCGAGATTCAGAGGCAGATGCTGCTCGTCGTTGAGGACGGCATGACATTGGCCGAGAAGCAGGCGCTGGCGGAGCCATGGCTTCAGCGGGCGGGTTATGACCTGTCGAATCTGGAGCTGGTTACGAAGGAGGGGGAGCCCCGTCTCAAATATGTGGACCCTGAATCCAGGATCGGGGACTCCAGGCTGGAGCACCGCTTCACCTTCGAGCAGGGGAAATTGCGCTCTTATGAGCCCTCCTTCTCGGTCCCGGCCGCCCACTCCGCTTATGTCAACAAGCAGACGCAGGATGCCACGCTGCTGACGCTCGCAGGGTACGGCCTGTTCACCCTAATCCTGGGCATTCTTGCGATTGTGTACAGCGTGAAGACCAGAGCCTACACCTCGTTTAAGCGCGGCCTGTTCTTATCGGCGCTGCTGTTCGTCATTCAGATGCTGAATACGTATAACCTGATTCCCGTTTTCAAATCGGAAGGCATGTCGCAAACCGGCGTGCTCGGGATGATGATTTTCTATGCCGTCTATTCGCTCGTTTTCTCCGCCCTGCTCTATTTCTCCCTTGTCGGCGGCAGCGGGCTGTGGCATAAAGAAGACGGGCTCAATCCATGGCCGCGCGCCAAAGAACCCGGATACGGGCATTACGTGCTGGACAGCATGAAGCTGGGGTATATGTGGGCCTTCATCCTGCTTGGCGTCCAATCCGTCATCTTTATCGGTCTTGGTCTGACCCTGAATACATGGTCCACCACGGATGCGACGCAATCGCCTTACAACATGCTGTATCCCTGGCTGTTTCCGTTGATGGCCTGGCTGGCCGGCATATCCGAGGAGGCCGTGTACCGGCTGTTCGGCATCAAGATGGTGAAAAAGATCGTCCGCAACACCTTTGTCGCAAGCTTGATCACCTCGCTTATCTGGGCGCTGGGACATACGCTCTATCCGATATACCCCGTGATCTCCCGACCGATTGAGCTGGTCATCATCGGTTTGCTGTTCAGCTACATCTTCTTGAAATACGGGTATTTGGCGGCGATGTTCTCCCATGTCATCTTCAACAGCATCCTGATGGGCATCAGCCTGATCATGCTCAAGGATGCAGCCAACTTGCTGACCGGCGCTTTTTACATGGTACTTCCGGCGATTGTAGCCTATGCGATTTACCGTTTCAACCCGACAAAAAAAGAGAAGCCGTATGTCACGACTCCTCCTCACGAAGTGCATTAAGAATATCCGTTGCTAATTTTTCACCGATGGAAAGGGGCTTGAAGTCTTCGACTGAAGCCTCTTTTATTTTTTTGACCGAGCCAAAATGCTTCAGCAGCATTTTGCGGCGCTTCTCCCCGATGCCCGGTATCGAATCCAGCTTGGACGTCACCATCGATTTCCCGCGCTGCTCGCGGTGGAAAGAAATCGCGAAACGGTGAACCTCATCCTGAATGCGCTGGAGCAAATAGAACTCCTGGCTGTCCCGAGGCAGCGACACCGGCTCCGGCGGGTCTCCGACCATCAGCTGCGCCGTTTTATGCTTGGCATCCTTCACAAGCCCGCAGACCGGGACGAACAGCCCCAGTTCATTCTCCAGCACGTCGATGGCTGCTGAGATCTGTCCCTTCCCCCCATCGACGACAATGAGGTCCGGAAGCGGCAGGTTCTCCTTCAATACACGCTCGTACCGCCGCCGGATCACTTCACGCATCGTATCGTAATCGTCCGGCCCCTGCACGGTACGAATCTTATATTTGCGATATTCCTTCTTATCCGGTTTCCCGTTGGTGAATACGACCATGGCCGATACCGGATTTGTGCCCTGGATGTTCGAGTTATCAAACGCCTCGATCCGGTTCAGCGACTGGAGGCCGATCACCTCGCCCAGATTGGCCGCTGCAACCGAGGTCCGTTCTTCATCGCGCTCAATCAAGCGGAATTTCTCGTCCAGCGACACCTTCGCGTTATCCGACGCCATGCCGACCATCTGTTTCTTCAAGCCCCGCTGCGGCACGTGAACCTTCACGCCCAGCCATTCCTGCAAGGCGGCAGCGCCCCCGGCAGCATCCACGAGGCCAGCGGCCTCCGCCTGCTCCGCTTGGGCTTGGACAAGGACTTCCTGCTGTTCTTCGGATGTATCCGCGGTCAGCTTCTTCTCCGTTTCCGCGGCTTCGTCTGCGTTCCGGGCACCCTGATCCCCGGCGCTATCAGTGGCCGTCTCGGAGCCGGTCTCCTCTGCCAACAGCGGCCCAGGCAGCAGAATTTCCTGCGGCAATGCAGGATTATCGCTGTAATACTGGGCTATGAACGACATGAAATCACTGTGCGCATCCCCGTAGAACGGAAAAACGGACTTGTTGCGCTGCACCATTTTGCCTTGGCGCATGTACAGAATCTGCACGCACATCCAGCCTTTGTCCACGGCATAACCGAATACGTCGCGATCCCGCGTATCCGTTGTCGTGATCTTCTGCTTCTCCATCAAGGTATCGATATGGATGATTTGGTCCCGCAGCTCCTTGGCACGCTCGAAATACAAATCCTCCGCGGCCTCCTGCATCTTTCGCTGCAGTTCCTTCTTGATCTCTTCGTGCCCGCCGCTCAGGAAGGAAGTAATCTCTCCCGTAATCTGTTCATAGGCGGATTTCGGCACTTCCTTCACGCATGGAGCCAAGCATTGTCCCATATGGTAATACAAGCAGACCTCTTTCGGCATCACGCCGCATTTGCGCAGTGGATACATCCGGTCCAGCAGCTTTTTGGTCTGCTGCGCCGCATACGCGTTCGGATAAGGACCGAAGTATTTAGCTTTATCTTTAAGCACCCTCCTGGTCACTTCCAGGCGAGGATGCTCTTCATTCGTTATTTTAAGGTAGGGATAGGTTTTATCGTCCTTCAGCAGCACATTGAATCTCGGCTGATGGGTTTTGATCAGATTGCACTCCAGAATTAACGCTTCCATGTTGCTGCCCGTCACGATGTATTCGAAATCGCGGATTTCCGAAACGAGCATCTGGGTCTTCCCGTTATGGCTCCCGGTAAAATACGAGCGCACCCGATTCTTCAGCACTTTGGCCTTGCCCACGTAAATAATCGTGCCTTCATGGTTCTTCATCAGGTAGCAGCCCGGCTGATCCGGCAGCAATGCCAGCTTGTGGCGAATATTCTCCTGCGCCTTCTCCTGCTCCTGAAGCCGTTTGGCAGAATCGTCCATGCTATTCCTCCTCTCCAAGGAGATGTATGATATTAACGTTATAAATATATACCATGATAATGAACCACACAAAGCGCCTCCGGGTTACACCGAAGGCGCTGTATGAAAGCGGATTGCAGTCTATGGCAAATCCTACTTATTGATGTTTTGCAATAATGCCCTTCAAGGCTTCTTTGGAGTTCAGACCTACGACTTTATCGACAGGCTGGCCGTCTTTAAAGAAGATCATGGTCGGAATGCTCATGACGCCAAAGCGTGCAGCGGATTCCGGATTCTCATCCACGTTCACCTTTGCAATTTTTACATCATCGCCGAGTTCTAAAGACAATTCGTCCAGAATCGGAGCAAGCATTTTACAAGGGCCGCACCATGGCGCCCAGAAATCAACTACAACCGTGCCTTGTCCTTCTACTTCATTGACGAAGGTTTGGTCGGTAACATTGACGATAGCCATTGTATTCTCCTCCTCACAGGATAAGATCGGGTAAAGTGCGAATCATAATTGTCGAATGGGTCGACGAATTTAGTATACCACAATCGGCCGGAAAAAGTGAAATATACTCACCTAAAGAAAGAGGTTTTCACGGGATTTTTATGCAATCTTTACAAATGATTTGCGCATTGGGTATACTACTAGTAACAAGTCGGGTGACGGTCAAGTTTTTCGTGTTCGCACGGCATGTTCACCTTTTGAGGAGGCAAGCACCATGGATGTAAACGTACGCGTTAACGATCCACGGGAGCACATCAATGAAGAACCACGCAATGACTTTGGCGATTTGATGATGGGCTTCGTGGGGATGTTCGGTTTCATGACCATCATCTTTTTCGGATTCGTCATTATCAAGTTCTTGGTCGGTTAATATTTGATGATTCCTTGTGCACAGATAAAAAGTCTGATCCTGCCGCGCTCCATGCGCAAGCGGGATCAGACTTTTTACGCTTCAGGGGACGTTTGTCCACTCTGTTCATGTGCTTGTTGCAAACGTCTAGAACTTCCCTCTCTGGTTCTCTCCGAACAAATGAACGACATCCACGAAAGGCGCGATCCGGTTCATCAACCGCTGCCCTTTGTGAAGCTCCTCGCCGTCCTTGCTCGTGAAGCTGAGATGCTGCTCCAGCCCGTCGAGCGGATAGTTCGACGTATAGAAGGTCGGCAGCCGGTTCATCCGGAAATTCAGAATGGAACCGAGAACATGATCTCGTACCCACGGATTCAAATTCTCCGCTCCAATGTCGTCAAAGATCAGCAGGTCGCAATGCTTCATCGTCTCGACCATGTCCTTCAGCTTCTGGCCGTCCTGCATCATGCTTTTCAGATCTTCCACGAAGTCGGGCATATAGACGATCACGCCGGAGTGGCCCGCTTTGGCAAGCTCATGCATCAGGTAGCCCATCAGGTACGTTTTCCCGGTACCGAACGAACCGGTCAGATACAAGCCGCGCGGGGACAAGCCGTTCTCCTTCGTATCCCGGATATATTTGAAGACCTGGTGCACCGCAGGTGCCCGCAAGCGGTCCTTCGCCATAATCTCCATGTTGTCGTACCCTTCGCTCAAGGCATGCTCGTCAACATAAAAGCTGCGAATCCGCTTTTTGATCTGATCCTCATTGGTTTTTGCAATCTGCAGGGAGCACGGCGCCTTCCGTTCATAGATCTCCACCGTGCCGTTCATCCGCTGAATATCCAGCTTGCTGAAATGTCCCTGGAAATCATTCGGACACCGGTCCAGACCCGGGCATGCCTGGCAGTGGGCCTGGTCTCCCGCATATTGATACAGCTTGCTTAAATTCAATCGTATGACCCGGTCATCGATCTCGGGATATTCGCTTCGCAGTGCTTGAATCAGCGGATTCCTGAGCAAATCCTCCGTAATCTGCTCGGTTCTGCGCAGGAGCGCAGTACTTTTCATGCTTTCCAGCAGTTCACCAAGGGACTCCATCACCTGTTCCCTCCTCTCTTAAGCGGGATTTTCCTTACCCGCCCTTCTTGTTGCCAGCCTGCATTTCTGCCGCAAACCGCATCATTTCTTCGAACTCCTCATCCGATACGGCCTCCGCCTGATCGGACTCCAAAGCCACTGGAATTTCCGGCTTCGCCTTTCCGCCTTTAGCGTATGTACGCGTGCGCTGCGAGGCTCCCTTCTGCTTGCCTTTCATCTTGGCTTGATCCCGTATATACTGAACGGCTTTCTCATAGCTGTTAACTTGCTTCAGCAGCATATTGGAAGCGATGGCCTCCACAAAGTTGCGGTTGATCCGCTGCTCGCCGCCTGCGGCAATGAGCGACATCAAATAATGAATGAGCACGTTGATGACTTCGCCCGGCAGCTTGTAGCTCAGGTCGATCTTTTCGAAGATGTCCAGAAACTGCGCGGGAACCGAGCCCGGGAAGAACGTCTGCAGGAGCCGTGTATAAGGCTCGTTACGAAGCATCATATTATATTGGTGAATATCGCATTTGGACTGGAACTGGGCCGGAACCTCGACGTAATATTCCATCTGTACGGCATGCTCCTGCGCAGGCTCGTCCGGATCGGCCGTCATCTCCTGATGCAGGGCTACCACCTTGCCCGCCGTAATCTGCCGCTTCTCCTGCATCTTCATTCCCTGCCTAAAGTGTAGGCTGGCTTTGTGCTGCAAATCGTCCAGGACAACCTCGCCGTGCTCGGTAAAGATGCCGTCCTCGTCAAGCAGCCGGCACAAATCCTGCGTGCTGAGATCGTACTTGCGTACGACGTAATTCACGATGCCCATCTGCTCATGGTCGTAGCGAAGACGCTCCACAAAGACGCGATTGCGGGATTCGCGCGGGAATCGCAGAATAATGTCCGCGTAGTTCAAGCCTTCTCCCTGCGGATTCGGCGGCAGCACCGGCTTCCTTGATACCGCTACCTCTTCCAGCGCCTGCTCCAATTCATAATCAATGACATGCGTGTTCAACTCGAAAATATCGTAAAAGGGAACAGAAATGTTCTCCTTGTTCAGGGAAATGCCGGACCATTCCAGGGGTTCCTTGCTCCAAAGCTCTTCCCTCAGCGACAGGACTGCGAATTTTCCCACCTTATCGCGAAGCAGCAGCGTCAGATGCTGGGTGTTGAAGAACTCCGCCGGACTGAGCGGCGCCTGCAGCTCATATTCATAGACATGGTCGTCCGTTTCCGGGACGAACATCCGGCTGGTCTGCAGCAATCCTACCGCTTCCAGCTTGGAGGTTTGCTCAATGAGATAGCGGCGTCCTTTTTCGCTGGGCTCAAGCCCTAATGTCAAGAATAATCTTCGCTGCTGTTCAATGGCCGAATAGCCCACCTTCTCCAGCGGCACATGCGATACGAGAAGACGGTACAGGCTGACCGCAAACGCGCCGACCATCGGTTGATATATCGAACCAAGCATTTTGTCGTCCAGGCCGCTTAAGCAGAAGTCACGGTATACGCAGTAACGGTGATTCTCTGTAAAATGTAAAAAATTAGTCATGCGCATCGTTTATGCTCCCCCTGTCGCCCAAAAATAGACTTCCTCTATTCTATCATAAATCCGATGCTCAGAAGTCGGTTCTTTCGCATCAAAAATTATGGAATTCTCGCGCCTGCCTTTTGGCAGAGCTTCCATAAATATAAATGACGGCCCCCACGTATCGAAGAGCCGCCATTAACATTCCATTCAATTTGCGCCAAGCGCGATTAAAACATTCTAAACCCTTTAATACGCAATGTCTTAATGGTCCATCCGCTCATGTAAGCCCCGATCAGACCCGCAACTCCCGTTAAGTAATCCACCAACTGGAACGATCCGACGTGAGTCCAGAACGACATTTGGCCCCGATCCCACAAGCTGTATACAACGACCGGCAGAATGACAATCACGAACAGAAAGCACGGAAACCAGGTCGTCTTCATCAACATATTTAGGATAAAACCGATACCGAACATCATGACAAAAAACAAAATCATCAGCACGAGCACAGGAATAAATTGAAGCATGATCGCTGTTTTCACCTCTTCTTTATCACCTACGCATAGCAGCTATCCTACTTTATTGCAGCAAGAAACAGCACACCAAGCTTTAGCTAATAGCTAGTTTACTAAAAATCATGTCACAGATCAACGAACAATCGTGAATACATTGTGTCGGCGTTTGCCCTTCCGACTGCGCTTACAGTACAATATAGGAAGTTAATGCAAGCGGCCATCCGCTTCAATTATAACGAACATAATGTTTAGGAGTGATCACATGAACGAAGCTGCAATGACGCTCGAGGGCTGGTATGCGCTGCATGATTTTCGCACCATCAATTGGTCGGCCTGGAAAGCTGCAGACGAAGAAGTACGTGCTTTTGCGCTGGACGAGCTGAATGCGTTCCTTGCGGAATGGGAGGCCGTCGAGACCGCCAAGCAAGGCAGCACCGCCGTATATACCATCGTCGGCCAGAAAGCCGATTTTGTTTTCATGCATTTGCGCGAGACGCTGGAAGAGCTGAACGCGATCGAGAACGCTTTTAACAAAACGACGTTCGCCCAGTTCACCACCAAGGCTTATTCCTATGTCAGCATCGTCGAGCTGAGCAATTACTTGGCCGGCTCCTCCGATGAGGATCCGATGCAGAACCCGCATGTCATTGCCCGTCTGAAGCCGGTCCTGCCAAAATCGAAGCATATCTGCTTCTACCCGATGAACAAAAAGCGGGATTTGGCGGACAACTGGTACATGCTGAGCATGGATGACCGCAAATCCATGATGAAGAGCCACGGGATGATCGGCCGCGGTTATGCCGGCAAGGTCAAGCAAATCATCACCGGTTCCGTCGGCTTCGACGATTGGGAATGGGGCGTTACCTTGTTCAGCGACGATGCGCTTCAATTCAAAAAGCTCGTGTACGAAATGAGATTTGACGAAGTGAGCGCGCGCTTCGGCGAATTCGGTCCTTTCTATGTCGGCAACCTGCTCGACCAAGCTTCTTTCACCGACTTGATGAAGGTATAATTCCTTCTGCACATAAATGGCATATCAAAAAAAGGGATGCTCTTCCGAATGAGAGCATCCCTTCTTCTGTTATTCGCCGTCTTCCTCATCTTGCTCTTGCTTGCGCAAGGTTTCAAGATATTCAGCGGTGGCCCGGTCCCGGGCCCGCCCTTTATCCTTGAGGCGCTCAATGGCAGGAAGAATGAGAATGTCGACTTCCTGCTGAACGGTATAAGCCAGATCGTACCGCTCTTGCGACTCCAGGTAGGAGCCGACCTCCATCAGGGCGTTGTAGCGATCCAGTTCATCTCTTGTGAGCAGCCCCCGCACTTGAACGCTGCAATGTCTCATTTATAGGAACCTGCCTTTTTTCAGGACGAGCGGAATGCCTCCGATAATGAAGAGGTAGCGCAGATCAACCAATTTTTTCAGCTGGGCCGCTTTCCATCCCTGATATTTCTTATCCCCTACAACCGCAATGCCTTCGCCCCGGCCGAGGGAAGCGACCGTGCCTTTATTATGGAACTCGAACTTGCGCATGGACTTGTCCCGGATCGCCGCAACGATATTCTGGGCACAGCATACGCCCTGCTGCATCGCCATTTGGGCGGTCGGCGGATAAGGTCTGCCTTCTTCGTTAAAAATGAGGGAGTTATCGCCGATAATATAAATGTTCTCGTATCCCGGAGCGCGTAAATATTCATCAACCTTCACGCGGCCCCTCATCGTTTCGAAGCCGGCCGATTCAACCAGGCGGTTCCCGCGGATGCCGCCGGTCCATACGACCGTTGCCGCCCGGATCTCTTCGCCGTTGTTCAGCACGACCCCGCCCGGCAGGCATTCCTTGATCGCAATGCCCATCTTGAAGGTAACGCCCTTCTTCTCGAGAACGTTCATGGCGTACTCCACCAGCTCGGGAGCAAACCCCGGCAGCGCCGACGGCGCGGCTTCCACGTTATAAATGTTCACCAATGTCGGATCGACGTCATACTCCTTGCACAGTCTCGGAATGCGGTCCGCCAGCTCGGCTACAAACTCGATGCCGCTGAACCCGGCTCCGCCAACCACGAAGTTGATGCGCTCTTGCGGTCTGCGTTCATTCTTATATAAAGCAAATTGATATTCAATATGCTCTCGAATCAATCGTACCGAGTTGATGCTTCGGATCGTCATCGCATGCTCTGCGAGTCCCGGGATCCCGAAGGTCTCCGGCTCGCCGCCGAGTCCAATGACAAGATAGTCATAGGATAACGTTCCATCTTCAAGGATAACCTTCTTATCGTGAAGGCGGATTTCCTGAACCGAGGATTTGACCAAATCGATTTTGAACTCGTCTATCAACTTGGATATGGATACCCGGGTATTCTCAATGCTGTCGGTTCCTGCTGCCGGCATATGCAAATGCGTTGTAATATAATGATAATCATGGCGATTCACCAATGTAACATCGGCCTCATTATAATTCAGCTCTTTTTGCAGCCGCTGCGCTGTCAATATGCCCCCGTAACCCGCGCCAAGGATTACGATCTTCGGTATGCTGCTCATTCTACTGCTCCTTCCAGCTTACTCTTTATATATACAGTATGGTACACATGTTAACATTCTGTGAAATTGCATCCAAAAAAAGAGAAGAGCCCTTATCAGAGCCCGTTTCATCATTTGACCTGATGGTTCATTACGGTTCAAAAACAGCTGTAATCCTGCGGTTTCCTTATGATTGCTGCCGTAACCAATCGATATGAGAACCCTGCAATGAACACAAGTTATCACGTTAATCATATGCATAAACCATGCAAATATCAAGAATTTTTTTGCCATTAAATATGCAAATCATTCCGCCATTTCCCCCCTTACTTGCTAAGTAAGCGCAACCATTCCAATGTTAGGTATTTTAACTCAATTCTCGTCTTTTCATGCCGGTTCGGGACGATTATAATAGGTAAGGAATTCATGAATCAGCTTTATCCGGACAAGAACGTCTGTCTGATTCGAATATAAACTCACTTTATGGAGGTGCTTACCGCATGACAACGATGCCACAAGACAACAATATGACGGATCTTTTGATTATCGGTGGCGGACCTGCAGGCATGTTTGCCGCTTTTTACGGCGGAATGCGCCAAGCCTCGGTTAAACTTATCGAGAGCATGCCCCAACTCGGAGGCCAATTGGCTGCGCTGTATCCCGAAAAATATATCTATGACGTAGCAGGCTTCCCGAAGGTTACCGCTCAGGAGCTTGTGAACAATCTGTCCGCGCAAATGGAGCTCTTTAAAACGGACATCCGTCTTGAAGAGAAAGTCCAAGCTGTGGAAAAGCTTGAAGAACGTCATTTTGTCGTGAGAACGAATCTGGGCGAACACCATGCCAAAGCCGTCATCATTACGGCCGGCGTCGGGGCGTTCCAACCCCGCCGACTGGAGATTGAAGGTGCCGAGAAGTACGAGAAGGCGAACCTTCATTATTTCGTCAACGATCTCAGCCGCTTTAAAGGCAAGAAGGTGCTCATCAGCGGCGGCGGCGATTCCGCGGTAGACTGGGCGCTCATGATCGAACCGATCGCCGAGCAGGTTACGCTGGTTCACCGCCGCGACAAGTTCCGTGCCCACGAGCATAGCGTGGAGCAGCTGATGGCCTCGAAGGTGAACATCGTAACACCAACCGAAATCACGGAACTGCATGGTGAAGATGCCATTACGAAGGTGACGCTGTCGCATATTAAGACCAAAGAGACGCAAGAGATTGAAGTTGACGATGTCATTGTCAATTTCGGTTTCGTTTCCTCCCTTGGTCCGATCTCCGAGTGGGGCATCGCCATCGAAAGCAACTCCATCGTCGTGGACTCCCGCATGGAAACCAGCATCCCGGGTATTTTTGCGGCGGGCGATATCACGACCTATCCTGGCAAGGTCAAGCTCATTGCCGTCGGATTCGGCGAAGCGCCAACCGCCGTCAACAATGCCAAAGTATACTTCGATCCTGAAGCCAGATTGGCTCCGGGACACAGCAGCAACATGAAATTGTAGAGGTACTCGGAATTTCCTAACACTTCGACATACAGAAAAAAAGGTATCTAACGTTCCAGAGGGCGATGCGCCGCTCAGAACGGAAGATACCTTTTCTAATTCTTCTTCAAACCATATGTAGAACTTGGTTGAAAGCTCCCACATTATATGCGTATCATGTCGTAAGTTATCTATTCTATATACGAAAATCTGATTAATGCAGGATGCTGCCGGAATCGGTGTCCAAGTTCCGTTTATGAATTTCGGCCAGCAGTAGAGTGATGAACTCTCGTTCCAACTTCAATTCAACAGCCATATGATAGGAATCGAGAAGCATCTCATCCGTCAACATAGCCATCCCCTCACACCCCTTCCTCATATTTCCTGAATCTATCATATCAGACATGCGAAAACGGAACAACTGTTCGCTTATCCACAACCTCTTGTGGAAATCCTGTGTATAATTTGTTGGTAAGTGTAAGAAACAAGGTCATATCAAAGTGGATTATGGGGATAAATGTTATACACAGGATATGGGGTAAATCTACCATAAAAAAAATTGATCAATTATTATATCGGTAGATTACGGTTATTTTTTTATTACCCTATTAAAAAATCATATAAACGACTTCTGTTGGGAATATTAAACAAAAAATTCAGCTCGGTCTTGTATTTACTTCCAAAATCCATATCTTTCCTTCGACGTCGAGTCCGTAATCGAATCCCAGTTCCCCGATCCCGGGAAAGCGCGATTCCAGGATCGTGATGCACTGTCTGGTTAAGTGGCGCATTTCATTACGCTTCTCCCTGGCATTGATATGGGGCAGCGACAGCCTCAGAGCATGGCGGCAACGAAGCAGCGTCCCCCCTTTGCAAATGTTCGTCACAAACAGCCCCGGGTTCGCGAGCCGTCCTAGCATGGCCCGGAATTCCCATCTTCCTCTTTCCTTGACTACCTTGACGCGGTAATCCAGCGGACGTCCCTGAATTTTAGCCAGATGAATCCCCTGTTGTATCATGTAGCGCCGTTTCAGTTTCATTCTGTTCAATACGTGCAACAGGGAATTCAATGTATCTACATGAACAGTACGCCTCTTATGGGTTACCAAGTATCCCGTTCCGTCTTTCTGTATTCGGATGACTCCGTTACCACCGGTGCCTACAATCGGCTTGATCACGACCATTTCGTGTTCATCCAGCATTGAGACCAGGGTATCCCCTCCATACGACTGGGTCGCCGGAATGTAGGGAGCAACCTGCGGATCGGTCAGCAGCGCTTCCGTCTTCAGCCACTTGCTGGCCAATTGTCTTCCCGCCATGCTGCTTTCGCCTCCTTTTATTCATGACATACGTTATCCTATTCTCTTATCCGCACTTTGTCTTGGATGATTGTCCGGGATCGTTATGCCTAATAATTTGACGTATTCATGGCCGCGAAGCGAGCTTCCCTTTGCAAATGAGGTGATCTATCGTATAGTAAGAGCAGAGCTTTGTCCGTAATAAATCCATCCATGGATAACCATAAAGGAGGCTTTGTCACCTTGGCAGCATTGTTTGAAGTTTTGTACTGGATTGCCATTGTCGGCATGTCGGTTGCCCTTGCAGCCATCACCGTTCTGATCTTTGTCATGGGCTTCAAATTCATCAAAGACAAGCGCCGCGGACTCGGGGCCGGCTGCATCGTGTTCTCGCTCGTGGCTGCCGGCATGATCGTGCTGATGCTGAACGATACCTTCTTCTTCCCGGTCTGATCGGATAGGAAGAACAACAAAATGCAGCTGCCCCCGTTTGGGAGTCCGCTGCATTTTTTCATTTTCTTATGAGCGGCAGCAAAAAAAGGACCCCCGCGACAACAGGGTCGCAGAGGTCTTTTTATTGGTTAGATTCAGAGCACAGTCCCCGAAAACCCGCTGTTTAGCAAGGCTCTTCGTTCGGTTTGCCCGCATCCGTTGCCGTGCGGAAGGAAGATCCGCAGCCGCAAGTTACGGTCGCGTTCGGGTTGTGGATGGTGAACCCGCCCGTCATGCCGGATTCCTCGAAGTCGATTTCGAGACCGTTCAGGTATTTCAGATCGTCCTTCTCGACAACGACTTTCATATCCTGCAGGTCCATATATACGTCCGCTTCCGTTTCTTGATCGTCGAAGCCCATTGCATATGAAAAACCACTGCATCCGCCGGCAGTGACACCCAGTCGAAGGAACATATTGGGCGTTTCCTGTTCAGCAAGCATTTCTTTCAAACGTTCTGCAGCTGTTTCGCTGATTGATATCATAGGTCACCCTCCTTTTCGTTCATTCTTTAAGTATACTCCTCTTCGCGAATTCGCTCAAGGTTGAGATGATGGCCATTTTACCATATGGTCAATAACCTATTTCAATTCCTCTATATGTATTGCTACCCCGAGGGGTCAGGTTTATAATAGGGAAGGAACATGGGCGGCAACTGTTGGATAATTGTCACATCCCCCGGCTAAAATGCGGCAAAGGTTATGGCTGGTCCACAGTTGTATATTTTTTCACAAAGTTATTTATTTATTCAGCCCATTCATTGATTTCGTTGTTACACGACTATAAACGGACCGTTCCCCGCGGGGAGTGATCCACTTTATGATCACTTGATCTGCCGAATATTCGGCAAGTCAAAGTGTGAACAGGAGGATTGAACATGTCCACGATTGTGACACCATTTACCGATCAGAGAATGGCCGAGATCGTTGCGAAAGTCCAACGCGGCGAACGCCTGAATCTTGAAGACGGTGTGTATTTGTATCAAACCGATGACCTGCTGACCCTCGGGCAGCTGGCAAATAAAGCCAATTTGCGCAAGAACGGGAAAAAAGTTTACTTCATTGAGAACATGAGTCTCTATTTTACCAATGTATGCGAATCCCGCTGCGCTTTTTGCAATTTCCGGAAAGACCAAGGCGAGGAAGGCTCCTATACCCTCTCCGGCGCCGAAATGATCGAGTATGTGGAACAGCATATTCACCCCGGCATCCGTGAATTTCATATCGTTGGCGGACATAATAACCATGTCCCGTTCCAGTACTATGTAGATTCGCTGAAGGCATTGAAGGAACGTTTCCCTGAAGTTACCCTAAAGGCTTATACCGCGGCGGAGATCGAATTCTTCACTCGCATCAGCGGACTCAGCACGAAGGAAGTGCTGCAGGAGCTGCAGAAGGCTGGTCTTCAATCCTTGACGGGCGGCGGAGCCGAAATCTTGTCTGACCAGTACCGTCAGAAGATGAAGGTGGATAAAGCCAACGTGGATCAATACCTCGACGTTCATCGTACCGCGCATAAGCTCGGCATGAAGACGCACACGACCATGCTGTACGGCTCAATCGAGAGCCATGAGGACCGGATCCGCCATATGCTGCAAATTCGGGATCTTCAAGATGAAACGAACGGATTCATGGTATTCATTCCGCTGTCCATGCAGCCGAAGAATAAGAATGCGGGCATCATGCGCCGCAATTCGGCTTACGAAGATTTGAAAACCATTGCCATCAGCCGATTGATGCTGGATAATATCGACCACATCAAGGCTTACTTCATTAATATCGGGCCGCAATTGACGCAGGTCGCTCTCAGCTTCGGCGCATCGGACGTCCATGGCACGATCCTGAAGGAACGCATCAGCCATGCCGCAGGAGCGCTGACGCCAGAAGGGCTGACCCGCAAAGAGCTTGTGTGGCTCATCCAAGGCGCCGGCCGCATTCCGGTCGAACGCGATACCTTCTATAACGAGATCAAGGTTTACGAATAAGCCATACCAGCAAAAACGCAAGCAAAGCAGACGTTCCAAAAAACGGAAAACAGGTTAAAGAGATAATATAGCGTGGGTAACCTAAGCCGCTTTCAGCGGCGTTTTTCTTGCGAATCGGCGCTCACCTTCTTATCTCTTGAGAAAGGAAGAAATTTATGAAAAAGCTCGTCATTCTCGGCGGAGGCTATGGTGGTCTTGCCCTAATTCAAGAATTGTTCAGCGGCTATCTTCCTCCGGACGTGGAGGTCGTACTCATCGACCGCATGCCGTACCAAGGACTCAAAACCGAATATTACGCGCTGGCAGCAGGTACCGTGGCCGATACCGCCGTTCGTGTTAAATTCCCGGTGTATGACCGCCTCCATGTTGTATACGGTGAAGTCCTATCCATTGATCTTGAGAAGAAGCTTGTGAACCTGACGAACAACGATCCGGTGGAATACGATCAGCTGGCCATTGCCCTGGGATGTACGGACCGTTATCATGGGGTACCGGGCGCTGAAGAATTCACGTTCAGCCTGCAATCTTTTGCGGCATCCCGGGAAACCTATTTGAACCTGAACAACCTCAGACCATATGGTCAAGTTCATATCATTGGCGGAGGCTTAAGCGGCATCGAGCTCGCTGCCGATCTTCGGGAAAGCCGGCCTGACCTGAATATCGCCATTTTGGACCGGGGACAACGGGTGCTTTCTTCTTTTCCTAACCGTTTGTCTGCTTATATTCATCGCTGGTTTGAGGAACACCACGTGGACATCCACAGCGGCGTATCCGTATCCCGAGTGGAAAAGGACGCCGTGTACAATCTGGATGTGCCGATCGCAACCGATCTGGCGGTATGGACGGCCGGCATTCAGCCCGTAAAGGTCGTACAGGATCTGGATCTGCCAAAAGACCGCAGCGGACGCATTCTGCTGAACGAATGGTACCAGGTTCCGTCCCATCCCGAGGTATATGTGATCGGCGACTGCGCCAGCCTCCCCTTCGTCCCGAGCGCGCAAGCGGCAGGGGCTCAGGCCGAGCAAGTGGGACATGTCATGAAAGCTTTATGGCGCGACGATACGCCTAAGGTATCTCCGCTGAAGCTGAAGGGAACGCTGGGTTCCCTCGGCAAACATGCGGGCTTTGGACTCATGGGCAGCACGTCGGTCATGGGCCGGGTACCAAGGATATTAAAGAGCGGCGTGCTCTGGAAATCCAAGCGTCATTACTAGTCGGATGGTTACGGGCGCTTATGATGCTCCTGTGGAGGGGACGACAGCGGAGGAGATCGGAAAGTCAGCTCTCCTCTTCGCCGTCCCGAAAGCTTTCGAGCTTGCGGATGACAACCTCAAGCAGCTCTTCAGCCGTAGGGGCTTCAACCCAATCGCCATCCACGTAAGCGAAGGGCATCAAATAGCACTGGCCGCAGCTGGTCAGGCAGCCATATTCGATGACCTGGCAATCGTACTTGCCTTCAAGCGTCTGCAGCACTTTATCCGTGCCGAAATAGGAATTGCTTGTGCAAAACTCAATGATAATGGACATTGTTATTAGACCTGCCTTAAGATTGGCATTTTATTTTGCCGGTTTATGTACTATAATATAGGGAGGAAAGGAGTTGAACAAGATGAGTGAAAACACGCAAACCACTGTATATGATGAAGTGGCTGAAGTGCTTGATAAACTTCGTCCGTTCCTGCAGCGCGACGGCGGTGACGTGGAACTGGTTGACGTTGAAGACGGCATCGTTAAGCTGAAATTGATGGGTGCATGCGGTAGCTGCCCAAGCTCCACCATTACTCTGAAAGCAGGGATCGAGCGCGCCCTGGTTGAAGAAGTAGAAGGCATCCAAGAAGTAGTTCAAGTATTCTAAATCTTCTTTAACTATAAAGAGTCTTGGTTTCCCTCGCGGGACCAAGACTCTTTTTTTGAGATTAAAGAAGATATAAGTTTTCTGCGAAGCGTTAGCAATTCTTGAGTCGCATTTAATGGTTTTGGGATCCCCGCAAAGTAAATGGAATAAGCATCGAAGCGTAGATTCCACTTTGTGGAGATGTTTTATTCCGGCTTGATTAACGGGCGAATCGGGTCCAGCCCGCCGGATATATCCATAATATTGCCGGTAATGAAATCCGATTTATCCAGGCATAAATATTCGATCACCCTGGCGACGTCCTCGCCGCTGCCCGATCGTCCGCGAGGAGTCAACCCGTCCTGAATGCCGGATACTTCATCGATGGTTTTCTCTTTGTTGGCCCCGCGGATATCCCCCGGACAAATCATATTCACGGTGATTCCATACGGCCCTTCTTCCACGGCCAGCGTCTTCGTAAAGGAGACCAGGCCCACCTTCGCAGCCGCGTAGGCGGAGCGTTGAGGCCATGCGCGGGCTTCTCCCGCATGCCCGAAACCAAAGTGGATGATGCGTCCCCATTTTTTCTCCCGCATGGCAGGCAGAACGCGATGGTCCAGCAGCATGACGCCGGTTAAATTGCCATTCACCATATGTACGATTTCGTCGCGGCTGTACTCCGAGAACAGACGGCGTTCCCGAATGAACGGTCCAGCATTGTTAACCAGGATATCGACGCTGCCCAGCCGCTCCTCCGTCTGATCCACCAATGAATACAGCTCAGGCTCGCTGGCGATATCGGCTTTAATCGCGATGGATTTCACGCCAAACCCCTCGATTTCACGGGAAAGCGCCTCCGCTTCATCCTTGCTGTTCACATAATTTATGGCTATATGACATCCCTGCCGGGCTAACGACAGTGCCGTCATTTTTCCCAAACCTGTCGCACTGCCTGTAATCAGCGCCACTTTTCCCTTCAAGGCTTTCCCTCCTCAGATGGATATCCTTCCTTCAGTATAAAAGATTTGATAAGGCCGAACAACTTGCTTCCGACCAGGAATGGCCATTCGACAGAAAAAGAAAGAAAAAAGGGCCTATCCGCAAAGACCGATAGGTCTTTTTGGATAATGCCCTTTCTTCACATATACGATGAATTCATATACATTATATCGAGCTTTACTGCTCGAATTAGAATGCCGGGATGACGGCACCTTTGTACTCTTCTTCAATAAAGGTTTTCACGTCCTCGGAAGTCAGCGCCTTCGCCAGTTTTTGGATGGCGTCGGTGTCCTTGTTGTCCGGACGGGCTACCAGCAGGTTGGCATAAGGATTGTCCTTGTCTTCGATGAAGAGCGCATCCTTCGTTGGGTCCAGTCCCGCTTCCAGCGCGTAATTCGTATTGATGACAGCCAGATCCAGCTCATCCAGCATACGAGGCAGCATAGCGGCTTCAACTTCCTTGAACTCCAGGTTCTTCGGATTTTCTACGATATCCTTGGCGGTTGCTTCCAACTTGCTTTCGTCGTTCAGCTTAATCACGCCGTTCTTGGACAGCAGCGTCAATGCCCGGCCAGCATTGGAAGGATCATTCGGAATGGCTACAACCGATCCATCCTTCAGCTCATCCACAGATGTAATGGTTTTGGAGTACGCACCCAGCGGCTCCACGTGCACGGCGATCACGGACTCCAGGTCCAGCTTGCGCTCTTTGATTTCGTTATCCAGGTAAGGCTTGTGCTGGAAGAAATTCGCGTCGATTTCTTTGGAATCCACTTGCGTATTCGGCAGCACATAATCCGTGAATTCTACGATTTCCAGGTTTACGCCCTCTTTTTCAAGCGCAGGCTTGATATGCTCGAGAATCTTGGCATGCGGTGATGGCGAAGCCCCTACTTTCAAGGTCACAGTCTCTTGACCGCCGCCTCCCGTTGTTCCCCCTGGCTCGGATGCGTTATCCGCAGGCTTGCTGCCGCATGCAGCCAGCACCGTAACCAAGGTCAAGCTGATCAATGCCAATGTCCATTTTTTCATTCTAAAACTCTCCCTCCGAAAAATATATGATTTATATGTTGTCTTTCTTGAAGCCTCATCAATCCGTTATTTTCTTGTAAAATGCCGCACCAGACGATCTCCTGCCATCTGCAGCAGCTGGACCAGGACAATCATCAGCACGACAGCCAGAATCATGATCTCGGTCTCATAACGGTAATAGCCATACTTAATGGCCAAATCCCCTAAACCGCCGCCCCCGACTTGACCGGACATCGCGGTGTAAGATACCAGGGTTACAATCGTGATGGTCATCCCGGCCAGCAGGCCCGGACGAGCCTCCGGAAGGAGCACTCTCCATACGATTTGGCTTGTCGAGGAGCCCATGGCGTGAGCCGCCTCGATCACGCCTTTATCCACTTCATTCAAAGCCGTTTCCACGAGCCTTGCGAAGAATGGAGCAGCGCCGATCACCAGCGGCGGAATGGTGCCCAGCACGCCGTACGAAACACCTACGATCGACTTCGTAATCGGGATCATCGCCACGATAAGGATGATGAACGGAACCGAGCGCAGAATGTTTACAATGAACGACAGAATCGTGTAGCCGAAGCGTACCAACCCGGACGTGGACCTTGCGGCCATGTAGAGCAGCACGCCGACCGGCAGTCCGATGATGAAGCTGAACAAGGCCGAAGCTCCCAGCATCCGCAGGGTATCCAATGTTGCCGTCCATATCTCTTTCCAGTCGATCTGGGTAAAATCAAGTCCGAACATCAATGAATCACCTCCACGTCTAGTCCTTGTTCAAGCAGCTTCCGGATCGTATCTTCAATTGCGCGTTCTTCCCCTTCGAAACGGACGATGAGCTGGCCGTACGGCGTTTCTTTGATCGTAGAGATCGTGCCCTGCAGAATCGCAAAATTCACGCCCGTCTCATGAACGGTATGGGACAGGATCGATTCGTACGTTTTCGACCCCAGGAACGTGATTTGAACCGCTCTTGAAGGGCCGTTTACCTGACCCTGCATAGCCAGCCGCAGCGCTTCGCCGCTGTCCATCTCCTGGCGGATGAATTCCTGCGTCACTTCATGCTTCGGCTTCAGGAACACTTCCGTTACCGGTCCTTGCTCTACGATGCCGCCCTGATGAATAACGGCGACCCGGTCGCATATGCTCTGAATGACGTGCATCTCATGGGTAATCAGCACGATCGTCAGATGAAACTTTTTGTTAATGTCCAGCAGGAGGCGCAGAATCGAATCCGTCGTCTGCGGGTCAAGGGCCGAAGTGGCCTCGTCGCACAGCAGCACTTCGGGATCGCTCGCGAGCGCCCTGGCGATGCCCACCCGCTGCTTCTGGCCCCCTGACAGCTGGGACGGGTATTTGTCGCGATGCGCCTCCAAGCCGACCAAAGCCAGCAGCTCGGATACTTTGCGCTCCAGTTCGGCCTTCGGCGTCTTGATCAGACGCAGCGGAAACGCAATGTTATCGTACACCGTCGCGGAAGACAGCAGGTTAAAGTGCTGAAAGATCATGCCGATTTTACGGCGCTCCGCCTGAAGCTGCTTCTTGCCGAGCGACGTCAAATTTTTGCCGTTGACCCACACCTCGCCCGAGGTGGGACGCTCCAGTAAATTGATACAGCGGATCAATGTACTTTTACCTGCACCGGAGTGTCCGATCACTCCGAAAATTTCTCCTTTTTCAATCGACAAATCCAATTCGGACAACGCAGTTGTTAATGACCCGGCTTTTCCGTACTGCTTCGTCAATTGCTTGAGCTCAATCAATCCGATAATCCTCCTTTTTCCTTAGCTTCATATCTATTTACCCAAAAGAAAAGAGCCTCTTTTTGTAGAATCAAAAAGGGCCCTCTTTACGTAAAAGTCAACGCCTTTTCTCATCTGTCAAAGCTGAAGGTATCCCATAGCTTTGAAGGAATTAGCACCATGTCACTCCAAGCGTCATCGCATTAAGCAATGGTACGCAAGAAGTCGGTTGCCGGGCTTCATCGGGCCTGTCCCTCCGCCTCTCTCGATAAGAAAACATCGATATGAAATTTTTTCCGATTAAATTGATCTGATTTGATAACATTTAATGAATGCAATAGTTAGTATAGATTCTTTTCAGGCTTTTGTCAAAAGGAATTTCATGGCGATTTTGTGCCTAAGCCCGCACTCCATTTTCAGTCCACAGCTTGTTCGTATATTTATACGAGGCGGCCAGGCTGCGGCATACCATATCGATGCCCTGTTGGAGATCATCCAGGTGCTTGTCGATATCCTCCAGCTCGATTTTGTCGGACAGTCCTTGATGGCGCTGCCACAAATCATCCTGCATCTCGGAGTTCATGTAGTGAATTTCAGCGTTGCGCCTTTTGCGGAGCGCGTTCAGCGGTGCTTTGTAGCGATCCTTGATCGCTTCCAGCTCTTCAGCCAGCTCACCGTGGGCCTTCAAAAATCTGAACTGCCGCAGGACCGTAAAATAAGAAAAATGCGCCTTAACCTTGGAGGTATGCAGATCAAACAAATCGTTCAGCACCGTGCCCAGCTTGTCAAGGATCGAGAATACGCGGATGAAGCCGTTTTTGTAAAAATATACATATCGTTGATATTCCCCTTGCTCCTGAATCGACATATCATCGATGTAACCCGATTGAACCGATTGACTGAAATGCTTGGCCGCATTCCAGCTCTGCTCCAGCTCATCCAGGGAGACGATCAGTCCCCGGGTCCAAATCTCCAGCTTGCGAAAATCATGCGTAGGATCTTGATTTTTATCCATTTCCTTCTGCAGCAGCCGGGTTGTCTTCACCATCGATTCGATGGCTTCCTCAAGCAGGCCGTTGTTCTGCCGGGGCTGTTCCCCAAGTAACATTCGAAGCATGGCGGTACCCCCTCGCGTCATCAGATTAACCTTGGTTCTTGATCTCGATTGTGCCAATGCCAATATACTCATTCCAGCGCTCAGCGGCCGTCTTCACGGCGATATCCTCGCGCGGGGGCAACTCATCCGGATCGCCATCAGGCCCTTCGGCATCCCCTTGACTGGCAGATGACCCATCATCTGCTGCGCCAATCCGGGCTCGTCCTGTTAGGATGCCCCCGAAACGGGAAGACAACTCCATAAGCATGGAGCGACTTGTTATTTCTCCGGTGTTATTAAATATAAACAAATTCGTTGCCTTATCAAACCTTTTCGATACGGCTGCCGGCAGCTCCTTTCTATACAACAAAGCCCTCGAACTCCGGTCCGGGGACTTTGCATGCATGTATGCTATAGAATATTGGATTTTCTTTACGGGATGATCGGCGTTCTTCCTTATACGATCTTTTCGCGGGGCACGTCGTGGCCCTTCCGTATTTCGGCTTCGAGCGGCTTGCTGAGCTGCCATACCCGGACGCTTAAATAACACAGTACGCCGAACAGCGCCGAGATCAGCAGCGTATGACCCAGTGCGGAGAATACGTAAACTTCCTCGTTATGCATCGTAGCCATAATGAGGGCGCCGCTGAACACCTGCAGCAGGCACAGCACGGTTGCCGAAATGCCCAGCATCTGGATCTCCCGGTTATTGCGATTGCGCCAATATGCAAAATGCCCCATCACCGCCACCACGATCAGCAGCAGAAGCGCGGCCACGCGGTGCATAAAGGCGATGCCGACCCCTCCGCTCAGCTCCGGTATCACTTCTCCGTTACACAACGGCCAGCCGGAGCAGCCTTCCCGGGAATCGGTATGGCTGACGAATGCACCGATATACACCACGATGTAGCTGTACAACGTTGTGCCCCAGACCAGATTTCGGAAGCCCTTGCCCACCCGCGGCAAACGCTCCAGGTCAGCGGGTCCCTTCGCTTGTTCGATTCGGCGCATGCCCAAAGCCAGCATGACCGAACTGGCAAAAGCAATCAGCGAGAAGCCAAAATGCAGCGCCATGATCGCCGCGGATTGAGGTTTAACCACTGCGAGGGCCCCCATGATGGCTTGTACCACGACGAATATCGAGGTCCCGATGACGTAAGCCATCAAATCCCGGCGGTCCCGCTTGTACTTCCAGAACGCAATCAGCGATGCCAAGGCGGCCAAGCCGGCCATTCCGCTTACGGCCCGGTGGGAATATTCGATCATCGAGGACACCGTGTAAGCGGGAACAAATTTACCGTTGCACAGCGGCCACTCTTGGCCGCAGCCAAGCCCCGACCCCGTCTTTGTCACAACCATGCCCCCGAAAGTCGCGCAGAACATAATTAAGCATGTTATGTAACTCAGCCACTTTAATTGTTTATCGTTCACTTATCTCACCTGCTGCTCATAATCATTCACTATTCAAAACCTATACAGGATCGCATCATATACAGTCCACATTTCATTATACCTGATTCTTCAGCCCCGGTCACTTGAGCGATTGTGACAAAATGTTCAAAAATGAACAAAACCTTCATGCTCAAGGTACTTGACTTCGCAATTCCCCTCATAATATCCAATGTAAAAACAACACCGCCGCCCGTTATAGCTCAAAGGCGGCGGTGCTATCGTCACTGCTTACTTGTGAATCGTACCGTATACGTCTACGGCACGCTGCAGGAAATCTTCAATCTCCTCGCGCGATTTGCGGAGTTTGTTAACGTAGCGAACCAGCTCACGACCGTCAGAGTATGCAACAAAGCTAGGAATGCCCAGAATATTTTGCTGCTGACTCACGTCACCGACAGCATCGACGTCAACTTCCACCAGAGTCAATTGGTTGGAGAACTTCGTCTCAACCTCCGGCATGAATGGATCGATAAACTTGCAATCGCCGCACCAGTCCGCTTTAAATACGGCAACTGTCAGTCGTGGAGACTGGATTGCAACCTGAAATTCTGCTTCTGAAGTGATTTTTTCCATTAGTTATCTCCCCTTTACGTCGAATTCCTTCACCCCTAGTGAATCAAATTGTTGAGTGGAAGTCAAATTTTAGAGCATACTGACTGTATGAGGTTCACGGTCTGGAATTATCATCAGAAAGTGCAGGTGACAACCGGCATGCACTCGCACGGAGCCAAGGACAAACCAAATCGGGGCAGGGATTACGGGGCATGGACAGCCGCCATTCCGCAAGCCCTGGCAGAATCATGGTCGGGTATGATGGCAGCTTGGCGATATTCCTTAAAGCTTCGGATGAACAGGCATGAATTGCAGTGGGATCCTACAGCCGTCAGGGCCATTCGCAGGCAGCTCAAGAACATTCTCTCCTCCCATCCCTATCTGCCGCAGGGCATTTCTTCGTTTCTCCCTCTGCAAGAAGGTCACAGCGATATTCGCGGTCATGAGCCGGACCTGCAGCCAACGGATGAGGAGCAAGAGCTGGTTCATCGCATTCAGGAGGCCGCTGCCGCCGCCAACCGAAGCAACGTGACCCGAACCAAGGCCTATTTGGACTGTTACGAGTCGCATCCGGAGCTGCATTGGGCCTTGCTCGCCCATATGGTATCACGCAATGCCGGATGGAATATGAGCGATCTGAAGGGCGGGCTGATGTCGGATCTCATGGCCCCCCCATTCCAAAACCATCTGTACAGTTTCCTGGAGCGCTGCAATGCGCTGATTTTTCAGGATGCCTATCCGCAGCTGCTTCTCTATATGCACAGTCGAAAAATAGGAAAACCCTTATTCCATTTGCTCCCCCGCTTCCATGTTTCATCGTTCATGACGCCGTTCTGGGAACGGTTCTGGCACGACCAAGGCAGTTCGCTGCTTACGGTCGCCCTCATCATTAATGAACAGAACTATATTGAGGGGCGGGTGGCAAGACATCCTTTTTACCGTCAGCATATTTTGCAGGATCCCCTCTTCCGGATGCATGAGCTAACCCGGTTGAATCAGATCGTATTTCCGCTGGGTCATAACCAACAGACAAGCACAGACTCTGCCGAAAATCCCGTATCCCCTACCCGGCCGCTGGCCGGACTCACCATCCCCAAGTTTGACGACCTGTCCATCCGGATCAAGGCAGGCCGCTCGCTGTACGCTTTACTGTTCGGTTACGAGGATATCTACCATGCCGTGCTGGCATTCGCTCGTTCCACCAAGCATCAGGGCTCGCGCGCTGAATATTGGCCGGCGTTATTTACGCCGACGCGGGATCAAGCCATGAATCACGGCCACGAGGGGCTTGAGCTTATCCAATCGGAATGGCTGCCGGACGGCCGTCGTCTGTATAGCCCCCGTCTCGAGGAGATCTGGCAGGATGAAACCCCGGAACCGATTCCCCGGTACGACTGGTATCAGGGCCACGCGATGTTTAAGCATATTCGCAAACCGAAACCGCCGATGCTGCCGGATATCACCCACGCCCATCGGGCCGTCCTGGAGAAAACCTCCATCGCCCATGACGTATCCGATCCGTTCCACCGGCAATAAAAGAAGACCATTCCGATACGGCCGGAATGGTCTCTTCTCTAACGGATGAATGAATAGACGTGCTGTTCTTGCATCATAGGTTTAGGTTTATCCCCGCTCCCGCATACGCGCAGGCTGCAGCCTCATCAGCGGACGGAATACCTTCTGCAAAGGACGCGGGTAACTGCTAAGCTCCGATTGCCGCAATACGCCAAACACCACCAGCAGCACAAGATATATAATGACTACGGCTACGCCTACAACCAGGCAGGTCAGCAGAAATGCCAACCTTGCCGGCATGACATCGACCATCTGAATACCGGCCAGGTTCAGGCCGTAACCGATCCCCCCTGCGGCAGCAACCGTTAGTATGAAGCCCATCCAGCGTTTGCCCAGGATCGAGAAGGATACAATCGCCTTGATCGATCTGACGTTCAGTATCGTAATGACAAGGAAACAGAGAGCCGTGCTCCCGATGATGCCGTAAATGCCAAACAACGGAGCAAGCAGGAAGCTGGCAACAAGCTTGACCGCTATCCCGATCATCACGTGAACCATCGAGAGCTTAGCCTTGCCAATTCCAAGAAGAATGGAGTTCGTTGTCATCATCGTGATCTGAAAAATCGTACCGAATGTCAGGAACCCGATGATCCCGCTTCCGCCGAGGGAACTAAACAGCAATCCGTTGATGGAATAGGATGCAACGCAGAGCGCAATCACCATCGGCATACCCGTCAATATGGCAACGCGCATGGCCAGCGATACTTGCTGTTCCAAATGCTCCTGATCTTTCCTCGCAAAAGCGGCAGAGATGATCGGAATGAGCGAGGTGCTGAGGGCAATGGCTAGAATCGGCGGAATGCCCGCTACGCTTTGCGCCCGGTTTCCTAATACCGCTAGGGCTGCAGTAGCCTCTCCCAGACCAACCTGCCCGATCAACAGCGGCTTCACAATGGAGCTGTCAATGAAGTTGACCGCCGGAACAGCCAGGGAAGACAGCACTATCGGTATAGACAGCGTGAATATATCCCGGTATATCCCGCCAAGCGGAATCGAGCGGTCCGCCGCCGGCATTTTGAGCTCACGATCGCTTCGGCGAAGCTTCACCGTAAAATACAGCATGACCGCAAATGCCCCGATACTGCCGAGGACGCCCCCGAAGGAAGCACCTGCCGCGATCCAGGTATCGTCATATCCCAAACGCAGCAGCACATAGGCCAAGCCGATCGCTGTCAGAACCCGCGCAATCTGCTCGATAATTTGCGATATGCCGCCAGCCGTCATATTATTGCGACCTTGGAAGTATCCTCGCATCATGGCGATGGCCGGAAACAGCAGCAGCGCCGGAGCGAGCGCTTGAATGGCAGCGGCGGCCTCCGGCTGCTTGGCTATATGAGTGGCATAAAAAGGAGCTCCGAGGTAAAGGAGCAGCGTCATGACAACGCCTGCTGCCCCGGCAAAAATAAGCGCAGCATGATAGACGCGCCGAGCCTCCGCAGGCTTGTTCAAAGCATGGCGCTCCGATACCATTTTACTGAGCGTGCTGGGAATGCCGGCCGTGGCTACCGTTAACAGCATTAAATATACGTTATTGGCGATCGTAAACGAGGCATCCCCGATATCATTCAGCATATGCTCCAGCGGCACCCGCTGAGCAAGGCCCAGCACCCGGGCTACCAGCGCAGCAGCGGCCAAGATGATGGTGCCTTTAATAAATGACTCTTTCTTAGACAAAACCGTACCCTTCTTTCTCCTCCAAAGCGCCTCTTACAGCGATTGCTATGCTCTATTAGAAAATCCAGATGAAGAAAATGATGATCATCGCAAGCTGCAATATAATCTTCACCACAATGCTGCTAAACAATCCAACAACCGATCCGAAGCCAACCTTCATGGATTTGCTTGCTCCCGAGCCTGCCAGCATTTCACCCAGAAATGCGCCGAGGAACGGTCCGATAATCAACCCGAAGGCCGGTATCACGAACGGTCCGATAATAAGTCCGATCGTGCTGCCCCAAATCGAGGCTTTGGAACCGCCGAGTTTCTTGACTCCCCAGGCATTAACCGCATAATCGGCAATGAAGAGCACCACCAGAATAATGGTCTGGATAATCCAGAACCATGCATTGTAATGCTCGAATGTAAAGAACCAGCCGTAAACGAACAACGCCAGGTAAATGGCGACAACCCCCGGCAGAATAGGGTATACCGCCCCGGCCATCCCAATGATAAACAGAGCGATGACGATAATCCAGCCCAATACGTCCATCAACATCTCACCCTTCGATCAAAATATGATCCCTGATGACTTCGACGATGCCGTCCTCATTGTTGCTGGAAACCACAAGATCCGCCTCATCCTTCACGGTCTGCTGGGCATTGCCCATGGCCACGCCGAGGCCGGCCTGCTGGATGACGGCCAGGTCGTTCAGGCTGTCTCCTACGGCTACAACCTCGGACATGCTGATACCGAGCAGCTCGCACACCTGTCCGATCCCGGTCGCTTTGTTGACGCCCTGCGGATTGATTTCCAGGTTATCCGGCGAAGAGTTCGTGATCTCCAGTCCGCCCATATCCTGCAGTCGCATCATGATATTGTGGCGTACCTCATGATCATTCGTGTTATATCCGAATTTAAGCCACTCCTGATTCGCGACATCGTCGGTCCAGTTCTCAGAGTTATACAACCTATCTACTGAATACGCCCAGAACCACGATCCGGTTTCAACCGCGAGTTCATGCATTTGTTCCACGAGCTTGCTGTCGAGCAGCGCGCGGCGATGCAATTCATACGGCGCACGCCATACTTCGCCGCCGTTCACCGTTACCATCGGCGTCGTCAGTTCAAGCTGCTTGGCATACGGATAAGCATCCTGAAACGGCCGGCCCGTCGAGAGGCAGACGTGAATGCCGTGCCGTACCGCCTCCTTGATCCACTTCACCGTTTCCTCGGATACTTCATGGTCGTCCTGAAGCAGCGTACCGTCCATATCCAGTGCCAACAACCGATATTTATGTTTCATGGTATTAACCCCCTTACGAATCAAAGCAAACATAACGACATTTTACCACAAAAGGCCGGGCGTCAAAACATTCCCCTGAATGAGCAGCCCCTCGATGCATGCCAAACCAGGTAAAACCCGGCCTGACGCAAGATTTCCTCGAGGGGGCTCGAACGAACGACAAGCCCCTTGAAATAAATAAGCAATGTAAAAGAAAGAATACTCGTTACGGTATGCTAGGATGAGTATGAAGACAACCCCGAAAGGAGTTATGCACCCCAATGACCAAGCTCAATCAGAATCCCGTCGTCACGGCAGAGATGTTGATTCGAAGACCCGTTTCAGAAGTTTTCGAGGCTTTCATCGACCCTGATATCACAACCAAGTTCTGGTTTACCAAAAGCAGCGGCAGACTTGAGAAAGGCCGGCATATCCGCTGGGATTGGGAAATGTATGGCGTGTTTGATGACTTGTATGTGCACGATATCGAGGAGAACCGCCGCATCGCCATCGAATCTTCCGATCAAACGAGGACCGAGTGGATATTCACCCCGCGGGGCGAACATGAGACCTTCGTTACCATTACCCATTCCGGATTTACTGGAAATGATGATGAGATATTGCATGGGGCCATTGATTCCATGGGAGGATACACCATGGTGCTCTGCGGCCTCAAAGCGCTGCTGGAGTTTGGCGTTGTTCTGAATCTCGTGGCGGACAAGGCCCCGGACGCCCATGTATGACAAAAAAACGGCAGCCAACCCTGCAGGGCTATTGGCTGTCGTTTTGCTGTTGTCGATTATTCGTTCGCACTGCCGTCCTCATTCTCACCCTCGGTTTTTTTAGGGTGAGGCGTACCGTCCAATCCGTATATCTCGTCATAAGCGTCGAAAATTTTACGGGCAACCGGCGCGGCACTCTGGGAACCGAAGCCTGCTTCCGGAATGACTACGGCAACGGCCAGTTTCGGGTTTTGTCGCGGTGCAAAGGCGATGAACACCCCGTTTTCCACCCGGATCCGAGTGCCGTTTTTATAAATATCCTGCTCGGATGTTCCTGTTTTCCGCGCAAAATCATATTTGAAATCCTCGAAAGCCCGAAGTCCCTGCGTGTTCATCCCTGCAATGACTTCATTCCAGTACTGCTGCGGGAATTCCTCTTTATTCAATACTTCGCGCTTGAACTCCTTGATCACATTGCCGTCCTGATCCACAATCTTGCTGGCAAGCTGCGGACGGATGCGTTCTCCCCGATTGGCAAGCGTGCTGGCATACTGCGCCAATTGGAGCGTCGTATATTTGCCCGACTGTCCGAAGGAGGCGTACGCCATGGCAGCCAAATAACTTCCCGCCTGCTCGATGTTGGTATATTCGATGATGCCTTTATGCTCCTTCGGCAGACCGGATTCGGTGGATACCCCAAGGCCGAATTTCTTCATGTATTCATCCCATACCTTAACGGATTCGGAGCCGTATTTGTTGTACAGCTTTTCTCCGATCCAATCGACCATAAAGGCATTGGAGGAATGCTCGATCGCTTTTCTTGCGTTCAGGGACCCGTAGGCTTTACCGCCGGAGTTCCGAACCCTGGTATTATCCTTACCGAAGAATGCCGCGCCCCCGTCATAATAGTAGTCATTCGGCCCGAACAAGTTTTCGTTAAGCCCGATGAGCACCGACAAAGGTTTCATCGTGGAGCCAAGCAGCACGACCGATTCCAGATTGTTGCCGGAGCGCCCGGAACTGTACGGAGAGATCGTACCGTTGCCGTAATACTTCATGACGGATTCCCAATCGTCGGTTCCATTCTCCCATACATTGGGGTCATAGTCCGGCATGCTGGCCATGGCGACAATGTTCCCGGTATCCACTTCCATCGCTACCGCATAACCCGTTAACGCATTCGGATGCGTTTTGCCGGAAACCGGATTGGCGTGCAGCCATTTCAGCTGATCGATGATCGCCTGCTGCGTAGCTTTTTGGATATCCTTATGAATCGTCGTATGGATGTTGTAACCCTTTTCCGGGGCAATCATGGTCGGTACCCCGTCCGCCATGTTCTGCGGATTAATCGGAATGCCGATATATCCGTTCTTGCCGCGCAGCTCATCCTGGAACATCATTTCGAGTCCGTCTACGCCGACCTTCTCCTGCTCCGTGTAGATGAGTCCCGGATCCTTTTGCTTCTTGTTCTGCTCATCAATCTCTTTATATTTATCCAGTGTCTTAATGCCGCGGAACTCTTTCAAATATCCAATCGTTTGAACGGCGATTTTGTCCGGGTTGTATTGACGCTGGCTCTCTTCCACGACCTCGACTCCGGGATACTCGTTCTTATGCTCCATAAAGTAAGCCACTTCTTTAGTCGAGAGATCCGCTTTGATGCGTCTCGGCTCATAACCAGGCTGCTTGTTAAATTCCAGGTCCATCGCTTTGATTACATCATCCACCGTTAACTTCTCTGCTTTCGGATCACCGTATTGATCGAAGACCCTGACCATTTCCTCGGCCAGCTTTTCGATTTCCGGACGGTTCTTCTTCCCTCGTTCGGATGAACTGTAATCCTTTAACAGCGTTAAATACAGGGCTTGGGAGGGTGTCGAGTAGGCAATCGGCGTACCGGAAGCATCGATGATGCTGCCCCGAATCGGCTGAAGCGGGAAATTTTTAACCTGCCCGCCCGTTTCGAGCTCTTTCAGCTCCGGTCCTTCCACGAACTGCAGTATGGCAAGACGTATAATAATGACGCAGAATATAATAAACGTGCTGAAAAAAAATAGATTAACCCGCAAGTTAAACTGACTGCCGGCATCTCGTTCTTCTTGTTTGCGCTTGTCCGGCCTAAACCCTTTCACGTAAGCTTCTCCCCTTTATCCACAATCACATAAACCCATATTAACATAAACGCCCCCCCCACTTCATCTGAAGGCCCATCGGATAGCAAGGGCGGACTTCCCTGCTAGAAAGCCGCCCCTGCCTATATCACTCTATTAAAATACCTGCTCTTTAATATGCGTCTCATTGAAGCGCGGCGGATTAAACCAGTTGCCGCTCTGTGCCCAGGTCGGGTCAAGAGGGATCCAGCGCTTCTCTTCGCTCAAGTAGACTTCATTCCATGCGTGCGGACCATAACCGCCTTGTCCGTTATATCCCCTGCCGGTAACCACTCTGACCTTAAGATCCTGGGACCTCGCCATCATGGCATACAACCGGGCGTAATCAATGCATACCCCTAACCTCGTATCGTAGGTATCCTGCGGCGTCTGCTCTTTCCATATCCGCTGCTCTTCATACAGCGTCACTTTGTCGTGGTCATATGCGATCCGGCTGCCTACCCAATCATAAAGCTTTCGCGCTTTCTCTTCATCGGTTGACGCCCCCTTCACGACATGGGCAGCCGTCTGCTCGATGCCCTCGGGGATTTGATGGTCGATGACCTCGTACTTTCGCTGAATGATCCCATTCAATTCTTCCTGAACCGACTGGGTAAACACCGGCAGCTTTTCCTTAACGAGAGAACCCGACAAAGGCTCGATCACAGCCCGCGCCCCCTGCTGATAAACCGGAGAAGCTTCAACGTACCGGCTGAAGCCGTGATCAGGATTCAGACTGACGAAGATGAATAAGATAGCAATTACAATAATGCTCCGCGCTGCGCCCATGACGACGCCGATTCCGGCACCGGTCAGCCGGCTCAGCAGCGATGCCGAGGTTTCTTTTTTGGTTCCGAAGAGTCCCAGCCCGCCTCCCATGATCAGGGAAACCAGCAGCCGCAGCATAAACACGATAACGGCATAACTCAGCATAAACAGGACCGCAAACCGAAGCAGCGGAAAATCCGCCAGCGATTTTACGGCCGTATAATAAATCTGCTCCCAGAAGCGCAGCTCCCGATTCGGTAAACCGGAGACCGTGCCCAGCCAATCGCCTGCCTTAGGCGACAGCCATAATGTAAAAGGAACGGAGATCGCAAGCCCGACCAGGCGAAGCACCGCGTCCCCCAGAAAAAAAACAAGCTTCCCGGCTGAGCGGGAGGCTCCGCGACTCCATCCCTGAATGAGTGAAAAAGCCACAATCAGCAGCAGCAAGATGGTGATTCCGTTCCCATCCAGCACACTTTCCTTCCATGCCGACATCAAACGGTATCCCCTCCTATCCCATGATGTCTTGTCAACGGACGTAAGCTTGATCGCATCAAGAACATGCTGCCAGCTTACATCCGCATCCGATTGCGTTCGTCAATTTGTTGTTATTTCGATGCCGAATTGCTCTTGGCATCATCGATAAAACTCTGAATCGTATCGTTGATGTCCCACTTCCCTACCGAAACACCGCGGAAGGTGACTTCCACCTCTTTCGAACCGGCGCTTCCTTTCAGCTCGAGATTGGGCGCTTTAATGGAGTACGTGCCGTCTCCATTCGAAGTATATTGTGCTTCCTTCGCTTCCTTCATCATCATGTTCAGCGCTTCTTTTTTTATCGTATCCACCGTCTCTTCCTTGACCGTGGTTACAACCTCGCCGATTTTGTCCAGGGAAATTCCGCTGTACACCAGCAATCCCCCGATGATGAGTACGGCAAGTGCCCATTTAATGACGGTTCTCACCACATTCAGCACGATAAACAAGATGATTAAGGCGATGGCGATGACCAGCCAATTTTGTTTAAGAAATTCAATCCAGACCTGAGTATCCAATTCGTTTTCACTCCCGTCAATCGTTTCAAAAGCGGCGGTTTATGGCCGTCTTGTTAATTATACATGATACCCCGCAAAGCTGTCAGCCAACCGGGTCTTTTCACAAAAAGGTCTAAGCTTGACCTTTCGTACGTACAAGTAGTAGTACCATATCAACTTTAGCCGGATAGGAGGGTGCCATATTGAAAACCGCTTTATGGCTCTATATGTTTTTGTTTCTGGCGTTTTTTGATTTGCATGCTCAGTATCCTGTACTGACGCCTTTTGCCATTTCACTTGGAGCAGCCCCTACATTTATCGGCTGGATGATGGGCATTTATGCTCTAACCCATCTGCCCGGCAACCTGCTTGCGGGCAGTCTGATCGATCGTCACGGCAGCAGACGCTACATTATTTTCAGCCTAACCGCCGCCGGTATCATTCTGCTTCTTCAGGCCCATGTCCAATTACCCTGGCAGCTGCTCGTGCTCCGCTCGATCAGCGGCTTCGTGCTGGCCTTTCTGTCACCGGCCTGCCTGGCGCTGCTGGCGTCGCTCTCCCGGGATCCCGTTACGCAGGGCAAATATATGTCCGGTCATGGCGTGATCCACACCCTTGCCTCTGTCTTGTCGCCGGCTGCAGGAGCTTTCATCGTAGCCAATGCGGGATTTTCCGGCACATTCCAGAGTCTGGGCTGGCTTTTGATTTTCACGGGCTTGATGGCGTTTCTCAGTCTCCCGAAGCCGATGTCGGCCGCTGCTAAACATATGGATCAGCAGGCTGAACCGATCAATAACGAGAAGCCGGCACGGCTTCCGTTTAGCTTGCGCTTATATTTGATTCCTTTTGCGATCGCTTGCTCTCAGGGAATTCTGTTCTTTGAAATACCGCTTCGGGAAAGCGGGCTGGCAAGCATTATGTCCACCGGGCTTCTCTTCTCCGTCATTAGCCTTGGAGCCCTGGTCACGCTAAGCATGCTGTTCCTCAACCGTTATGCGCCTCATATCAGGGTAACCATCGGCGTATTCGGGCTGGCCATATGCTTCTACGCCCTCGCGGCAGCAGACCATGTACCGATTATGATTATCCTGTTTACGCTCGGACTTGCCAAAGGCTTGCTATTCCCGGCTTTATCCTCTTTGTTCATTCAGCTCAGCGGCGGAGGCAGGCTCGGCAAAGTGTTCTCATTTCAGTCCATCGCCATGTCGCTGGGATCCTTTGTCGGCCCGATCGCGGCTGGACAGCTGCGCACGGTGGTATCCCCTTATTTTGTTGCGTTTCTCATGCTGATGACGGTTCTGCTGCTCCTACCCAAACGCAATCGTGAGGCACCTTTGACAGCCATCTCGCCCGAAACCCCAATCTCAACCGTCTGATGAATTTGTCCCAAGTTAAGAACAGCGCCCAAATCAACGCGGATGGGCCAATGCACAGTCCATATGGGTAAACCCACATAAGATACAGTGTGGCAAATGACCACGAACATTTAACCAAGGGGTGAAGTAATCATGAGTCATGTTCATCATAAACATTGCCATGGGGGCCATGGAAATTCCGTAGGAATGATTCTTGTATTGTACATTCTGCTCGTCATCATTCTGAGCTGTTTCTAACTAGAATACATGGATTTACCTTATTGCGGCCATCCACTGGATGGTCGTTTATTATGCCTCCTTTTGCATGATCGGCAGAAAACAAGTTACACTATACCTACATCATTCGACGGCAGATCAACATTTCCCGGGGAATGCTGCCAAGGATCTCCGTATCATGACAGAGGTGATAAAAAGATGCCGATATTTCTCATTGTAGAGGGCAAGAACGACCGGAGCCGACTGCGTCGGCTGCTGACTTCGGATATAACCATCCTGTGCACTTTCGGAACGTTAAACACCGCCAAGCTTGAGAGTCTGCATAAACAGGTGAAGGATCAAGAGGTGTACCTTTTTATGGATAACGACAGCTCCGGAAAAAAAATTCGCGGGGCTCTGCGCGACGTCTTTCCTGATGCCGAACAAATCTATACCCGCCGGGGATATGCCGGCGTTGAAGGAACTCCCGACGAATACTTGATTGCCCAGCTGGAGAAGGCAGGGCTGGAGGAATTCATCATCTACCCGCCCCCTGACGTATTCTGATGAACTGCGTCTATTGTCAAGGAATCACAAGAGCATCTTGAATGGCTTCAATTTTCGATATTTAAATAAAAAAGGCGTCCTCCATCTTTAACGATAGAGCGCGCCTTTTGGTTTTACCTGCAATTTATTCCTTAATCAAAGCCTTGATGTCCTTCACGATATCCTCGGTCTTCACTTCGGATGGATCCGCAGCATTATAGGTCTTCCGGATATTATTGTCCCGGTCCACCAAGGCAATGGAATTGCCATGCGTGAAATTCGTCGAGTTGTTGCCCAGCAGCGGAATTTTGAAAGACTCCTGCATCAGCTTCCGCGTTTCCTCCTGGTCTCCACGAAGGAAGTACCAGCCGCTGTAATCGGCATAGAATCGGTCTCCGAACTCCTTAATCTTCTCTTTCGTATCGGTCTCCGGATCAAAGGAGATGGACACAAAGTTAACTTCTTTACCGAATAAACCTTCTTGTTTCAAGTCCTCCTGGATCTGAGACAGAACCAGCGTCGTAATCGGGCACACATCCGGGCAGCTGGTGAAATAGAAGTACATAAGCTTCACCTTGCCTTTGGTATCCTCCGACGTGATCGTTTTCCCATCTACATTCTCCATGGAATAGGCAGCAACCTCACGAACGATCGGAAACTTCTCCTTTCCGAATCCAAGCGAGTTGTATACCAGGTAGATGGCTGCTATTACGCATATAGCGAGCAGTACCCAAGTCCATTTGTAACGTTTGAATGCATTCATGACCTTCCCCGTTCTCCCTTCGTCTCAGGCAATCCCTGTTCTATCAGGTTTTGGTGTATCGCTAAAAGCCCAGCCACCTGTTAAAAGGTGGTATTGAGTATGAGAACGATCAGGCTCAAGGTCAAGTAGTTGATGGAGATAATGAATACTTTTTTGGACCAAGCTTCATCGTCCTTGGCACGGAAACCTTGGAGTGCGGCGTAGAGCCACCAAATAGCCAGAAGGAGTCCGATGACCAGAAAGAATATACCGGCATATCCGTAGGCGTACATCAGGATGGGAATCGGTATGAGAAGCACCAGGTAAGGAATCATCTGATACTTCGTGCGTTTAATTCCTTTGACAACCGGCAGCAAAGGGAATCCCGCTGCACGGTATTCTTCCACCCGGCGAATGCCCAGCGCCCAGAAATGCGGCGGCTGCCAGAGAAACAGCAGGGCGAAGAGCAGGACGGCTGCCATATCTACGCTTCCGGTCACGGCCACATAGCCGATTACCGGAGGCATGGCACCGGAGATCGCTCCGACCGACGTGCTCCATGTAGAAGAACGTTTAAGCCAGAGAGTGTACACCACAACGTAAACGAACATTCCGACGGCTCCGAATAGGCCTGCCAGCACGCCTGAGAACAAGAACAGGACGGCTAGTCCCACGACCCCCAGAATGACGGCATACCAAAGAACAACCTTGGGTGTCAAACGCCCGGTTGGAAGGGAGCGATTCCGGGTACGCTCCATCTTCATGTCGAGCTCCCGGTCGAAATAGTTATTGAAAACACAGGACGAAGCCATGACAAGCACAGTTCCGAGAAGTGTCATAATCATCAATCCAAATTGGATATCCCAACGCGATGCCAGCCAAAATCCGGCAAAAGCCGCTATCAAATTTGACCGGATGATTCCGGGTTTCGTCACCGTGATAAAATCTTTCCAAGTCCCCGCCTTATCGGGAGGTGCAGGCGCTGCCGAGGCCAGTGCTGCGGATTCTGAAGGAGCCTGGTATCTCAAGTGATTATCCACGTGTTAACGTTCCTCCTTGTATCTGTCGTTATGGAGGAAGTACTGCCTCCGCTATAAAGTTTATCATATCATTAGTAAAAAGTGTTTAGCAATCCTTCGGAATTCATTCCATCTATATGACAATTCAGTGACATTTGGAAGGGATATCACCTTGACGTTTCGCCGTTGTTTAAGGCACAATTTGTCTATGTAGCAGGATGCCTGTCGGGCCCCCGATATGAATACAAAGCCCGGAGCGCTGACATAGCGCTCCGGGCTTCCATACTCACGTTATGAGAGAGAGATTACAGCGTGCGGCCAGACCCCGAAAGAGCCTGTTCAGCTTGCTGTACCAAACGTTTAGTAATGTATCCGCCCAGGGATCCTGTTTCACGGGAAGTATAGTTACCATAGTAACCGTCCTGAGGAATCGTTACGCCTAGTTCTTGAGCAGCCTCGAGTTTCAAACGTTGTAATGCTGCAGTAGCTTGAGGTACAACCAAATTGTTGCTGCGACGTGCCATATTAAAAATCTCCCTTCACTGAATGTCTGTTATTCCAGTGCAAGCTTGCAAACTTATTATGTCTCCTTCTTGCAACGTTATACGTATTTTTAATATTTTAATCTTTGGAGGTTTTTTTCATAATGAGTAAAGGCTTATCCCTATGGTTTGCGGTCTCTTCCATCGTCCTGTTGACCGCCTCAGCCATATCCATCAGCTACAACGGATTTCTGGCCGTCGGTCTGGCGCTGCTCTCCATCCTCAACATAGGCTGGGGATTCATTATTAAATCCAAGCGCAAGCCTTCCTAGAAGACCCTCGTTTATTTAGGAGCCAGAAATCCCATCTTGTCCTTCACGCCATCGAGTATTTGGGCAGCGGTCTTCTGCGCCTGCTCGGCTCCTTTGGCGAGAATGTCATGAATTTCACCGGTTTGGCGAATTTCGTGGTATCTGTTCTGAAGCGGCTCCAGAGCGGCTACGACAACTTCGCCAAGCTCCTTCTTGAATGCCCCGTACATCTTTCCTTCGAAACGAGACTGCACTTCCTGCAAAGACACCCCAGCACACTCCGAATAGATGCTCATCAGATTGCTCACCTCAGGCTTAGCGGAAGGATCATACACCACTTCGGCTCCGGAGTCGGTTGTAGCCCGGCTGATTTTCTTGCGAATTTGATCCGGCGTATCCAGCATCGCGATATAACTGCCCTCAACCGGATTGCTCTTGCTCATCTTTTTGGAAGCGTCGTCCAGCGACATGATTCGCGCACCGACTTCAGGGATGAACGGCTCCGGAATATTGAAATACGGACCGAACCGATGATTGAAGCGTGCAGCCAAATCGCGCGTGATTTCCAGATGCTGCTTCTGGTCGTCTCCCACCGGCACAAGATTTGCATTATACAGCAAAATGTCTGCGGCCATGAGCGCAGGATAAACGAACAAGCCGGCCCCAACCGATTCCTTGCCTTCCGATTTGTCCTTGAACTGGGTCATCCGTTCCAACTCGCCCATATTCACCAAGGTGGTCATGATCCATCCCAGCTCGGCGTGTTGAGGAACATGGGACTGCAAAAAGATATTGGCGCGGTTCGGGTCGATTCCGGCGGCAACGTACAGGGCCGCGACCGATTCCGAGCGATCCCGCAGCGAGCTAGGCTCCTGCGGTACCGTTATTGCGTGCAGATCGACCACCATAAAATAACAGTCATGCTCGTTTTGCAGCTTCACAAAATTTTTAATGGCTCCGATGTAGTTGCCGAGCGTTAGATTACCGCTTGGCTGAATTCCCGATAATACGGTTTTCATGACTAGCCCTCCATTTATTTATATTGTCATTTAATCCAAGTCTGCCCCGTCCTTGCGGGAGCATATAGGAACGCAAAAAAGCCTCACATCCGCAAGGGACGTGAGACCGTGGTGCCACCCTTATTCGCTGCAAGCATCATCCTACGCAGGCTGCAGCCTTCCATTCTTGTAACGGAGAATACCCGGCCGGCATATTAAGGAATAACAGCATTATCCCGTTCAGCCCGGCACTCGAAGGGCCATTCAGCAAAGCGGATCCGCCGGTTCGCATCAACCACCGGCTTTCTGAAGGATGGGCCGCACCTGCTTACTTGTCCTTGTCATCGTGTTTCAATCATAATGGATCACTATTACATGCAATGATAAAACTCTTGCTCTGCCTTGTCAATTCCAATTTGGAATCAAGATGTACGGGCCTATTTGAAGCATTTCTTTTACCCTTTCCGCAAAAATCTGTTATGATGTGGTTAATCGTCCAGACCATGATTTCTGTTAGTAAAGGAGCATCGATATGAATCAAGTGACCAAAGGCCAGTGGAATGGTTACGACACCTATATTTTAAACAGCGGCCGTCTTGAAGTGACTCTCCTTCCTCGTCTAGGTAATAACGTCATTGGGATTAAAGACATTGAAAACTCACGCGAAATCCTCCGAAAACCAGATGAAAGCGAGCTTGCATTCTATCTACAGAAGCCTTACCACTTCGGCATTCCGATGCTCATACCGCCAGGCCGGATTTCCAAGGGCCATTTCGAATATGGCGGAACGTCGTATCAATTTGACCAAAATACCGCGAACGACAATCATATCCACGGCCTCCACCGATCACAGGCTTGGTGTGTCAGCGACATAGAGGAGGAGGATGACGGCTGCGCCGTTTCGACCGAGTTCATCTCATCGGATGATCCGAAATGGATTGCCCAATTTCCTGTGCCGCTGAAGCTGGAGATGACCTTCCGTCTTCAGGGGACACGCTTAACGCAGAGCCTTCGCGTAACGAATCTTGGCGCTAGCCCCGTTCCGTTCGGCATGGGTTACCATACGTGGTTCCTGCTGGACGGCGAACCGCATCGCTGGACGCTGGATCTGCCAGTTGAAGGCATTTATACTTTGAATAACGAACTGATCCCGACCGGCGATCTTTCACCTCTCGGCCATTTGGAACAACTGAATTCGGGACTAAACCTGAAGGATGCCGACCTGGATACGATATTAAGGATCCCTGAGGGCAAACCTGCCGAGGCCTTGCTGAAGCGGGACGATGGTTACCAAATTCATTATTCGGCAGACCGTGCCTTCTTCAAGCATTGGGTGCTCTATACCAAAGGTGTTGCCGAGCAGTTCCTCTGCATCGAACCGTACACCTGGCTTCCCAACGCACCCAATTTGAATCTCCCGAACGAAGAAACCGGGCTGATTCATTTGGAACCGGGACAGACCGTGAATCTGACGACCAAGATCAGCATTCAGAATACGTCACCGGAGGCAGAGCAAGCATAAGCCAGTGTCTCCATTGACACATAACATCCTCATATACTTAACTTTTCAGCAAGAGCAGCCCTTTGAATAACAAAGGGCTGCTTTTATTTGATCTATGAACAATGCCTACGGGTAATTTTACCAGCAGACGATCTGCCTCCTGCACGAATGAGATCCCTATCAATCAGGTCATAATATCCTCATACAACACCAAAGGAGGTGACATGACATGGCTCAAGGTCGTTCTTCTAACAATCTTGTCGTACCTCAAGCAACTGCAGCTCTTCAACAATTGAAGATGGAAGCTGCTCAAGAACTGGGCGTAACGATTCCACAAGACGGTTACTATGGAAACTATACTTCCCGTGAAACCGGTTCTTTGGGAGGTTACATCACCAAACGTCTGGTACAATTGGCTGAGCAGCAATTATCGGGTCGTTCGAACCTGTAATTAGCATCTCTTCCCTCCAGCCGTAAATAGAAAGAGGCGATCTTCTCCCCAAAGATCGCCTCTTTCGTTATATGTTCTATATAATAAATGATTTCAGGATTCCGAAGCAGCTTCGGCATATGTATTACGAGGGTACCGTATCATCAAGTTGGCCATGTTATAGTTGGATTCAAGCACAGCATCCACAACGACGATGCCTTGTCGTACCATAAATTCATAACTGATTTCGCCATGTGTCCAATGGCGTTTATGTTTCAGACTTTCAAGCGCCATCGAACGAAAAGAGAATTGTTGAGCCTCACTTAGCCCCTCCTCTTGCGGAGCTATGATCCCGTTACGCCCAGACAATGGATTATGCCGTATGCCAAATTTACCAATTACATTGTTTCGTATTTGTACAAAAACCGTCCCCGAGCTTAGACCTCCCAACTCTTCTTCCAGCTCTTTAAACACGATGTCCAGCTGCCTAGCCAGTGATAATTGATCTAGTTTTACCATCCCTTCTCCCCTCCTTTATTAGTAAATCTTCCCTATTATTAGGGCTTATGACTCATTATAGGGGATAGAAATCATTGGATCAACAATATTCAACACATTTGGGTATTTATTACTAAAATTGCACAAATATTTTAGTTTTCCGCTCCTTTATTGCGTCAACTTTCTTTCTTTTACGACAAAAAAAGAAGCCCCGAAGGAGCTTCTTTCGAATATGGGAATAAATCTGCATTTGGAGATCAAACGCCATAACAGGAACTGCATTTTTAACTGTTTTTTCGAGAATAACCAACAATTTATGCTAAATGCTCGGTCATTTGCAAGAACTGCTTAATATCGCTTACGCAGGAGTCCGCCGCGCTTTGCCAGAAGTCGCGCTGGGTCAGATCCACGTTCAGATGTTTCTTTGCCAGGTTCTCCACGGACATTACGCCTGTGTCTCGAAGCAAAGCATCATATTTGTCCGCAAAGGTCGGACCTTCTTCCAATGCCCGAACATAGAGGCCCGTACTGAACATATAACCGAAGGTATACGGGAAGTTATAGAACGGGGTGCCCGTGATATAGAAATGAAGCTTGGATGCCCAGAAATGCGGATGGTACGATGTCAGGGCATCACAGTATGCTTCCTTCTGTGCCTCCACCATCAAATCGGAGATCTCCTCGCTGCTCAGCAGACCGTTCTTCCGCTTATCATAGAAGCGGGTTTCGAACAAGAAACGTGCATGAATGTTCATAAAGAAGGCCACGCTGTTCTGAATTTTCTCTTCCAACAGAGCCAGCTTCTCCTCTTCACTGCCTGCCCCCTTCACCATGGCATCAAAAACAATCATCTCGGCGAAGGTGGATGCCGTCTCGGCGACATTCATCGCATACTTTTGGTTAAGCACCGGAATTCCGCCCATCAGATGCTGATGATAGGCATGACCCAGCTCATGAGCCAGGGTCGAGACGTTCGAGGCCGTTCCGCCAAACGTCATGAAAATCCGCGTCTGGCCGCTTGCCGGGAAGGAGGTGCAGAAACCGCCAGGTCGCTTCCCGGGGCGGTCCTCGACCTCAATCCAGCTCTTGTCGAACGCCATCTGCGAAAAATCAGCCAATCTCGGGCTAAACTTACGGAATTGCTCCACGATGTTAACAGCGGCATCGTCATACGAGATCTTGGTTGCCGAAGTACGGAGCGGAGCATCCACATCGGTCCAGGACAACCCGTCCAGACCGAGCAGCTTCGCTTTGCGGTTCAGGTACTCCACAAGTACCGACTTCGTATCCTGGATGACGGCCCACATCGTGTCCAACGTTTCGCGGCTCATCCGGCCAATCGCCAGCGGTTCTTTCAAAACATCGTTCCAGCCGCGGTTCTCGTACAGTTTCAGGCGGTAGCCGGATAGATGGTTCAAGGTATCCGCGCAGTAATCAGCGGAATCTCCCCAAGCCTTCTCCCACTTCTCAAACATGGATTGGCGCACTTCCCGGCGCGGATCATGCATTTTATTGAACGCTTGCCCTGCCGACAGCATGACCGTCTCTCCGTCTTCCTCATACGGAATTTGGATTTTCTTCACGATGGTGTCGTAGAACTCCCCCCATCCGTGATAACCGTCTACCCCCAGCGACAGAGCCAGGCTTTCCAGCTCGGGACTCATCTTATCCTTCGCGAGATTGCGGCTTTCGTTCAATACGAATTCCAGCTCGGACACCTTATCCGTACCGGTCCATGCGGTCCAGAGCTCATCGTTCATTCCGCGAAGCACGTTATCGAACTGGTTCTTCACCGACTGCAGGGCCGCGGACAGCGTAGTGACCCGCCCGGACAATTGAACCGCCTTCTTGTCATTCACGTTCTGTGCGGTCAGGCAGCCCACGAAGGCAGAAACCTCGCGGATCCTTGCATAGGCGCTCTGGAACTGCTCAAGGAAGAGCTCCAGGCTGGACGCGCTCTCGATGGTCTCTGGAACAGCCAATGCCTTGACGTCTTGCTGAAGTTGATGTACATCCTGCTCCAAAGCCTCAATAAAGCTCCCGAGCTGCGGCGAGGAGGAGCCTCCTGGAAATATCGATTCCAAATCCCAAGTTTGTTGAAGTGCCATCGAACATTCATCACCTTTCGAGATAAAATATGAATTCAAACGGAATACCATTTGTGTGGACTTAGGGAAAAGTGTATAACTATATATAACTAAAATACTGTTTTCCCTCTTGATCAAACAAATTACTGCTGGAGGAGCTAGAAGCCATGAGACCTTTGCAAATTTCACCGGAGACGGCGGTTACACTGTCCAAGCAGCTGGGCGTTCCGCTGGAACAGCTGATGCATATGCCTCAGCATATATTAATGCAGAAGATTGCCGAGCTTGCCAAGAATGAGGAAGCGAAAGCAACCGCGAAAGACGATGAGTCCCATTCATCGGAGAACTCATGATTCCTTTTTCGAATACGTGGCCTTATGATGTCGTTGGCAACGACGTATATGTACACAGCTGCCCCTTCTGCGGGACCGACAATGTCTTGCTTCCCATGAAGCCTAAGGAGCTTGTAAGCGTTAGGGAAGGGAAAAAGAAGCTGCTCATCTTCCCCTGCTGCCACAACAAAGTTACCGTGCTGGACAGCGACATCGACTATTTACTCACGGATCAGCGATTGCGCTGACTCTATCTTAAAGCGAGCCATCGCTGCAAATTGCAAATCAACAGCCTGCTGGCCCACCGTTCAGCGGGCTGTTTGCATTTAAGACTCCGCCGGAATCGCCGCGTTCTTCTGCTCCCGGATCTGTTCGGCTATCAGCTTCCACTGCTCTCTGGAGGCTCGGATCATGGCAGCATCCATGATCTTCTCGTCCTGGACCACTCTGGAGAACCACTGAACCGCCTCCTGGAACTGTCCCAGCCGGCGATGAATCTCTCCGATCAGGTACAGCAGACGGGCATCATTGGCCCCTACCCCTTCCAGCTCAAACACCCGGATATAAGATTCCAGGCTGTAGCTCAAAAACCGCTTCTCTTGATCCTCGTTGCCCTGATACCGGTACAGCCAAGCGATATGGTGCAGCAGGCTGGCCACGATGCGATCCCGCTCCCCGATCACCTGGGCGCAGAGGAGAGCCAGCTTGTACGACTCCAGAGCATCCTCCAGGTTGCGCGGACCGCCCATATCCCTCTTCTCCCAGCGACATCCAACCTGGTCATAGAAGAGCGTCTTCTGCCGTTCATTCAATTTCAGGGTCGAGTTTTCCGTCGAAGCAAAACCGCATTCGGGGCAAATCCGCACCACGTAAAAATCGGGGTTCTCCGATTTGTAGTAAGCGCAGAAATCCGTATCCGTACGGTATGCCTTCTTAAAGCTCGGTCTCACCCTGGACGTTAAGTATTCATGCTCACAGTGCGCACAAACCACCTTGATGGAATACAAGGGTTCCAATTTCACGCCATTCGCCATCCCTTCATTCGCGTCTAATTCCTGTCCGTTTCTAGATCTAAGGCACTACGGAGTATTCACGAAATGTTGGGCGGGACCCGAAAGACGCTGCAGTACAAAATCACGTAAATCATCCTCCACGCCGATTTCGATTAAGGCTCCGGCCATGCAGCCAAGCCATTCTTCGGCATGACGGTCGGTAATCGGGAATTTCATGTGCCTGGCCCGCATCATCGGATGTCCGAACGCTTCCGAGAACAAGGCCGGCCCTCCGAAAAACTGGCTCAAAAACATATATTGCTTCTCCATCACCGGCATGATATCTTCCGGAAACAATGGCGAAAGCAGCTCATTTTGCTGCACTCTCGGATAAAAAGCTTCGACGAGCGATCGTACACCCTCGGCACCCCCGAGGTTATCATAGATGCTTAAGTTCGGATTCATATCCGCTAATTCTCCCATCTGTTTATGATTCGCTTTCGATTGGATGTACCTGTCCATTATAGCAAAAAACAACAAAAAAAGGCGCTAAGCGATGGTTAGCACCTTTTAGAACTTATTAATAACTGCGCCAGTCCTCTTCACTCTGGACGAGAGAAGCACGTATAACATAAACGAAGGCGCATACCAGGATACCTGCGACTATGCTCATGATCATCACTCCATCCAAACATAATACGAAAGATGTGCTTTGATGGTTTTTATTATAGCACAATATCCCCGAAAATAAAGCACAAATGTAACCGCTTTCTCATGTTTTTTATACTGTTTGTCCTATATGCTGCATAGATTTTAAATATCGGACCATATTCTATCATTCACAACGATGCCAGGGGGCGTATTCCTTATATGACCATGAAAAAAATGGGCTGGCTCATGCTCGTATCGGCTCTGATCAGCGTAATTGTCCTGATGGCTTTGTTTCCCGAAGCGGCGCTCCAATCCGCACTCCGCGGCCTGGCGATATGGTGGGACGTGCTGTTTCCATCCCTGTTCCCGTTCTTTGTCATTTCAGAGGTGCTGCTGGGGTTTGGCGTGGTGCATCTGATCGGCACGCTCCTGGACCCCATGATGCGACCGTTGTTCCGAATTCCGGGCGCAGGGGGATTCGTGGCCGCGATGGGATATGTTTCAGGTTACCCCGTCGGTGCCAAATTAACCGCCAAATTGTGGGAGCAAAAAATGGTAAATCGGGAGGAAGGTGAACGGCTTGTTGCCTTTACCACCTCCTCGGATCCCATATTTCTGATCGGAGCGGTATCCATCGGCTTCTTTCACGATCCCAAAATAGGTCTCATACTGGCCCTGGCCCACTATGGCGGAGGGTTCCTGGTAGGACTGTTAATGAGATTTCATGGCAAGCGCGAGTCCAATACATTAACCGATTCGCTCCTCCTGTCCCAAACGAAGACAAGCCGGCTCAAGTCCGCCTTTCAGGCCATGCATGCTGCGCGGGAGCAGGACGGCCGTGATCTCGGCACGCTGCTAAGACAAGCGATTCAATCATCGCTTCAGCTGATTATCGTTGTCGGCGGTCTTGTGGTTTTCTTCTCCGTGTTTCTTGAACTCTGGACCCGGGCCGGCGTCATGCCCGCGCTAACGGAGGTCATCAGTCTGCTGTTATCCCTCGTTGGCATGCCTGAATCCTTATCCACTGCCATCGTGGGGGGACTGTTTGAAGTGACGCTGGGCGCACGCTATGCCGGGGAAGCGGGTGCCGCTATTCCTCTGCCATACAAAGCGGCCGCGGCTGCCTTTATCTTGTCTTGGGGCGGCCTGTCCGTTCATGCCCAGATCATCAGCATCCTGAACTCTACCAACCTTAGGTATTTTCCGTTTGTCGTAGCCAGGCTGATCCACGGCATTATTGCGGCCACCGCCGTGTTGCTGTTGTGGAGAAGCGTCATGGGGTCTTCGATACCGACGCTGGCGGTGCCGTCTGTTTCGGATTCCGCCCTAAACGGGTATACCCATATTATGGCGGCTTTCTGCATCCTGCTCGGTTTCCTGATTGCAGTTGCGTTGTTTATTCAGATCCTTCGAGGACTGCAGCAGAAATTCCGCTAATTCCCAAGGTGAACATTGTGTTCTTCTCCAAGATTGATTATCATCTTTATATAACCTTACAAAGGAGCTTATCAACTTGAGATATTATGTTCTGGACCGCGGTGACCCATTGTCTGTCGAGCTGACCCAGCAGTTTCACAAGCTGGCGGAACAGCGGGGGTTTGTGCTGGATGCAGAATCTCCGGAGATTGTGGTCTCGATCGGTGGAGACGGTACGATGCTGCACGCCTTCCATACGTTTATAGACCGTATTCCCGACCTCGCCTTCGTCGGCGTCCATACGGGCCACTTGGGATTCTATGCTGACTGGAAGGCGGATGAACTGACGGAGCTAATTGATCATATGAGCGGAGAAGGCGAACACGGCAACGTGAAGCCGCGCCTCGTCAAGTATCCCCTGGTTCAACTGGAAATCCATAAGAAATCAGGAACGTCCTCTTACATTGCCTTAAACGAATTTACGCTCAAAGGCGTTGACGGTACCGTTGTCGCGCAGATTGACATCAACGACGTGACCTTTGAGATGTTCAGGGGAGACGGCATTTGCGTATCCACGCCGTCCGGCAGCACGGCGTATAACAAGAGTGTCGGCGGGGCGATGGTTCATCCCTCGATCGATGCCCTTCAGATTGCGGAAATCGCCTCGATTAACAACCGGATTTTCCGTACGCTGGGCTCGCCGCTGCTTCTGCCCAAGCATCATCATTGTGATATATTCTCGCGAAAAGAACAGCGTTTGCTGCTTACCATCGATCACGTTAATATCTCGATTGACGACCTCGTATCCGTGCGCTGTCAGGTGGCGGAGCAGCAGGTCAGTTTCGCACGTTATCGGCCGTTTCCGTTCTGGAACCGCGTCCGCGATGCATTCCTTGGTTAATATGAAGAGGACCTCTTTCTTACGTTTACCAGGAGGGCCAACGCTTCACGAAGTCTTTCCTTACCAATATCCGAAAAAAAGAACGGTCTACCTGCCAAAATACAGGTGACCGTTCTTTGGTTATTGCGGCTGCTCTGAGGGCACATGAGGCTCCTTGGAAGGCTTTGCATCCTTCTCCTTAGGGGCCTTGGCTTCGCGCGGCTCGCGTCTTGAATCCTTGCCTTCGCGCCGCTCGCGCTGGTCCTTGTGCTCCTTGCCCGGTTTTGAACCCTCTTGGGCTTCCTTGCTTCCCTGTGCTTCCCCCTCAGCCCGGTTATCCTTAGGGGATGTTTCTCGAACCTCTACAGGCTCTTTCGTATTGGAGGCATGCTCTTTCGTTTCCTTCTGCTCCTTCGTTTTCTGAAGCACAAAGTGAGCACAGCCAAAATTGCAATATTCGTTAATGTAATCGGACATGCTGGAAAAGGTTGAATCCTTGGCAGCCTTGGGATGATTGTCCCGATAGAAGCCTTTAAGCCGAAGCTGATTGTAACCCCAGTCTCCCACGATGTAATCATAGCGGTCCAGCACCTCGCTGTACCGCTCCCGGAAAGCTTCCAGATTCCAGCCGTTTCGATGGTCCTTTAACACTTCATAGCTTTTGTTTCCGATAACGATCATTGAAAGCTTCCCCTGCCTTTCCAATAGGTTAAGACTGCACCGTCTCTTCCTTGTTGCGTTCCGCAGACTTCACTTGCTCGTGTGCATGATAGGAGCTGCGCACAAGAGGACCGGACTCCACGTGGCTGAATCCGCGCTTCATTCCTTCTTCCTTCAAGATCGCAAACTCTTCCGGCGTGTAGTATTTTTCAACATTCAGATGTTTCGGCGAAGGCTGCAGGTATTGGCCGATCGTCATGATGTCGCATCCCACCGAACGCAAGTCGTCCATCGCCTCCAGAATTTCATGCCATTGCTCCCCGACGCCCAGCATGATGCTGGATTTGGTCGGAATGTCAGGCTGCATCGCCTTGGCATTCTTCAGCAGCTGCAATGAGCGGGAATACTTGGCTTTGGCACGTACGCGATCGGACATACGCTCCACCGTCTCAATGTTGTGGTTCAGAATATCCGGCTTTACGTCCATCACGATTTTCAGCGATTCTTCGTCTCCCATGAAATCCGGGATCAGCACTTCCACCGAGCACAGCGGCAGGCGTCGGCGAATGGCTTTGACGGTTTCGGCGAATATGTAGGCACCGCCATCCTTCAGATCATCCCTTGCCACGCTTGTTACCACGCAGTGGCGCAGGTTCATTTGCTCGGCCGCCTCCGCTACCCGTTCCGGTTCCTGCAGGTCCAGCTCCGTTGGAAGCCCCGTATTCACGGCGCAGAATCGGCAAGCGCGGGTACAAATGTCACCCAGAATCATGAAGGTTGCCGTACGGTTAGCCCAGCATTCGTAAATATTTGGACAGCGAGCCTCTTCACACACCGTATGAAGTGTTTTGGATCGCATCATGCTTTTGATTTCTTTATAATTATCGCCAGTAGTCAGCTTGATTCGAATCCAGTCAGGTTTTGGCTGTTTGGTTTTAGACAAAGAAAAAACCTTCTTTCGAATGTAATGATGTAACTCAAGACATACCCCATCGTTTGCTGTCCCATATTATATCATGAAAACCATCATATTACTTGTTTCGCATCGATATGAGATTAATCTAGTTGCGGCATGGATAAAAATCCTTGTTTCGATTCACCCTACAGGTAGGCATGACTGTCCGTCCTTAATTACGACTATCGAAAAAGGGAGGAGAAGGACAATATGAGGATTTTACAACCATTGCGCGCAAAGGGCATCATGTATCGGTCCACGGCTGCAGTCATGGCTGCTTTGATGGCTGCCTGCTGCATGTGCGGGCCTGCGTCCGCATCCGCCTCCATGGCGGTCAGCGCGGCTGACGATTCGGCTAAAGCAACGGATGCTGCAGCGAATTTTGCGGACCGGAAATCTTTATACGATCAGGTTTCCACGGTTACCCAAATTCCTTGGCACCGCCTAGCGGCCATTGACCAGTATGAACGAACGCTGACCCGGGTTCATCCCAAGGATCGAAAGCATCCGGACCGCACCCTAGGTATCTTTATCCCTTCCACCCGATGGGCTGGCCCGTTGAATCCCAATCAGGAAGACGTGAATCCCACGTCGATCAGCGTGTTCTCCGGGATCGGGCTCGATGGGGACGGGGATGGCAAGGCAGACCCTAATAATGATATCGACTTGCTCTACACCGTTGCGACAAGACTTTCCCCTTATGGGCATGCCGCTGATGATTTCAGCATCGGCCTATGGTCATACTACCAGAACACGCGGGCCGTACAGCGCATCATGCAGTATGCCAAACTGTACGAGACCTTCGGGAAGCTGGACCTGTTCGACCATGCGTTTCCCCTTCCCGTCAAAAGCAACTATTCCTACCGAAGCACCTTTGGCATGGGACGCAACTGGGGAGGCAAAAGGGTTCACGAAGGAACGGATTTGTTTGCTTCATACGGAGTCCCCGTTCGAAGCACCTGTTACGGCGTCGTCGAAATTAAAGGCTGGAATAAATACGGCGGCTGGCGCATCGGCATCCGGGATTTGAACAATCATTACCATTATTACGCCCATCTGCAGGGGTTTGATAAAGGGATTTCGCTCGGGGATGTCGTTACGCCGGGTCAAACCCTCGGCTGGGTCGGCAGTTCCGGCTACGGCAAGCCGGGAACCCAGGGCAAATTCCCGCCGCACCTGCATTACGGCATCTACCGGGACACCGGATTGACCGAATGGGCTTTCGATCCTTACCCGCTGCTGAAGCACTGGGAACTGGAAGAAAAACGCTCGAAGAAAAAAACGCGCTCCTGAATTCAAACCAGGGGCGCGTTTTTCCTTTAAGGGCATACCCTCATGTCACATAGACGGCCAATCCATACTGCAGGTACAGAATACGGTTTGAGAATGAGCGAATGAGCGTTTTACTCGCCTGTTCCGCTTCCCTCCGTATGCCCTGATATGTCGGCGCCGCCCGGCGTAGGCACAAGAGGCGTCGTCGATCCCTGGGCAGGAGGGTCCGGCGTTGTTGAAGGCGGAATCTCCTGCTGCCCGTCATGGGTGTTCTCGTCCGTTACCGGTGGCGGTATCGCGATGCTCGGTGCGCTTGCCTTATTCTCGCCGACCGCCTTTCCTTGGCCGTCGTAGTAATACATCGGCACATCGCCTACCACGAGCAGATACGAGATCGGAATATCGGTTTCCACGATTTGCGGCTCCATGTCAAAAGGAACGACTACCGCTACCTCCGTCACGATGTGGACGAACACCTCCACCAGGATCATATTGATGCCGGCCCCCTGCTGCCTCGTATCCAGCTGAACCTTTACCGCTCCTTGGGGTTCGATCTTTAAAGGTATTTGCGGACCGAATGAAGCGATGATCGGGCTTTTTAACACCTGTCCCAGCGGAATCTGCTCTTTGCGCTTATGGATTTCGTCCAGCGTGCTCTGCACGACCTGCGTCGTATGGGACGTGATTTTTAAATGCTCGGCATAATTCAGCATGAATCCGGTCACTTTGCCCGAGCTGTCCGTTTTCCAGTTGACCAGATTATCAAAATCCTTGCCCTGCGTCACCTGGGAGGTGATCGCTTTATTGATGGCTTCGGTAGCGATCTGCTTAACCCGGATTTGGGCTAAATGCATGATCGGCGGCCGCAGATTCTGCTCGATATACATAAAAAACTCAACGATCCCAAACACAAGGAGCAGAGCGCCGATCAGCCACCATTTTTTTGTGCTTCGCCGTTTGGCAGCCTGATGACGCCCCCGGCTCTGCGGTACGGGCCGAAAGCCTCTGCGCGGTGGTTTGTAAGCTCTCCTTGGTTTAGGCCACGACAGCGACGGAAAGGCCAAACGCCTGCTTCCCCATCTCTTTCGTCTCATGCTTGGTCCCCCCTATTTACGCCCCGAGGAGCATGTTTACCATGGCAAGCTCTCCTGTATAGAAGGTATGCGGACAAACGGCAAAAAAGAAGAGCAAGGATGGCTTATCCTCGCTCTTCTATGTCGTTCGTTGAATCGTCTTCTTGATCTTCCACGTAATATTTCAGCATCGACAGTTTGTTCTCCCAGAAGCGGTCGAAATAAGACAGCCAATCCTTCAATTCCTTAAGCGGCTCTGCTTGCAGGCGATAGCGGGTCTCGCGTCCCACCTTGCGGTCCTGCACCAGACCGGCTTCCTCCAAAATACGGAGATGCTTGGACACGGCGGTTCGCGTCATGGAGAAATGTCCCGTAATTTCCTTAACCGGCATTTCCTTATCGCTTAACAAGCCGAGCAGCTTACGGCGAGTCGGATCTGCGATGGCTTGGTAGACATCATGCTTCGGAGCGGCCTGCGACATCGGTTACGCCTCGACGTATCCCGCAAGCTTCTGGACAATGCCAGCCCAGCCGTTGTCCATGCGGCCTCGAACGATGTCATGCGCTTCCCCGAACTCGGTTACTTGATCCGCTGTCCATCCGCCGTGGATGAGCGTGAATTCCGTATGGTCTCCCTGCTCCACCAGTTCGAACGTAACGCTCCAATCCTTGCCCCAGTTAAAAGACAACCGGTTAGGTTCATCAATAAGCGTCACCTTGCATGGTGAGTTTCCGAAGGGGCCGGCATTCAATTGAAACTCGAACCCTTCCACCGGTTCAAAATTGTTAGGCATAAACCACGCCGAAATCCCTTCAGCTGTGGCTACGGCTTTCCACACCTTCTCGATGGGCGCTTTCAGCACAAGAGTATGACGAATATCCGGCAGCTTGCCGTTTGTTGCGTTGTCCATATCAGATTGATCCCTCGCTTAAACTTAAATTATGAAACCATTTGGTTTCCCTTTATGCATTATAGGACACCAAATGGTTTTACGTCAAACCCCAATATTCACCTGTTCGTCATCACCCTTAGGTCAATCAGCCGACTAATCGGCTCAAAACAGAGACCTTGCCGGCACACCGCACTTAACTCCACCTCACGTTAGGGTTGATCCGGGTAAGTCTTTTTCAGGAACGCGATCGATTCGCGAATCAGCTGCTTCAGCACCTCAACTTCAATGTCCGCCACTTTATTAATGTACACGCAGCCTTTCCCTGCCGTATGCTTGCCGAAATTCGTCAGCAGCTCCTCCCGCTGATCATCGCCTGGCGCAAAATACAGGCTGATCTTCGCTTTTCGCGGCGAGAATCCTACAAACGGCGCATCTCCCTCATGGCCGGAAGCGTAACGGTAATGGTAGGAGCCGAAACCAATGATGCTGGGTCCCCACATTTTGGCCGAATACCCGCTCGTTTCTTCAAAAATCTCCAGCAAACGATAGGCATCCTCCCGTTTTTTCGGCGAATCCACTTGCTCGATAAACTCCACCACGCTGTGATCCGTTTCTTTTGTTTTTTGCTCGTACACGGATTTAACTCCTTTCGAACACGCCTGTTATTATGACCATCTCTGTCAAGAATAAAAAAGGCCGGTTATGATCAGCAATGTTATCTAATCATTCCCGCCCCTAATCGAGCTATTTCCTGTCTCTATAAATCAGCATACACCCTCTGCCTTAAAGCCTCGTACATCAATACGGAAGCGGCCATAGCCGCATTCAGCGATTCGGCACGCCCCGGCATGGGGATACGGATGGCATCGTCCACGAGTGCCGCGACCTCAGGCGAGACGCCGCGTCCTTCGCTGCCGATGACGATCCAGCTTGTCCCTTTGAAGTCGTACTCGAAGCATGAGCGCTGTCCTTCCAGCATGGTGGTCACCAATCTGGCTCCCCGTTCCCTGGCTTCCGGCAGGATGCTCAGCAGATCACCCTCCAGCACCGGCAGATGGAACAGGGATCCCATGGTAGAGCGCAGTGTCTTGGGATTGTACAAATCCGCACAGCCTCGCCCCAGGACCACGCCGGCAGCCCCTACGGCATCGGCGCTTCGTATGATGGTTCCCACATTGCCCGGATCCTGGAGACCGTCGAGAACAACGACCAAACCGTTCTCGCGCAGGATCAGGTCCTGCCATTGCCGCGCTTCCTTGCGAATGACGGCAAACACCTGCTGCGGCGACGGCGTATCGCTGACCTTCGATATGACGGCATGGGATACGCCGATCCATTCGGCACCTTGTCCTGTATCCGTAATATGACGAAGCTCTTGGGGGATGCCCTTGTCCACGTCATAAGCCACGCACTCGATGTCCGCGCCGGATGACAGGGCTTCCTGTACGAGATGGATGCCTTCCACCACATACTTGTTCTGCTTGTCCCGGTGTTTTTTCTCCTGCAGCTGTGCCCAGCCCTTCACTCTGGCATTCTGCGGCGATAATATCTCCATTGTTAATCCATCCGTTCTTTTACATATATACTCATCAGAGCCCGGGTTCGACCCGGTATCCGAAGCTGACGGCTTTATTTGGGATAAGCAAGCTCCAGCTTCGTTAAGTCATTCTTATGTCCGACGATGACAAGCACATCGCCTTCCTCAATCCGGTCATCCGGACTTGGCGAAATGTTCATGTCCGCATCGCTTCGGATCGCCATGACATTGCACCCGAATCGTGCGCGAATATCCAGCTCTCTCAAATTGTGGCCAATCAGCTCGCCTGTAGCCAGCATCTCCATAATGCTGTAGTCGTCCGACAAATCGATATAGTCCAGAATATTCGGCGAGACCAGATGGTGGGCAACCCGAAGCCCCATGTCCCGCTCTGGGAAAATCACCTTGTCCGCGCCGATTTTGTTAAGCACTTTTCCGTGCAGCTCATTCTTCGCTTTTACGATAATTGCCGGTACGCCAAGATCCTTCAGAATCAGCGTCGTCAAAATGCTGGATTGAATATCCTCCCCGATAGCCACGACAACCACATCAAAATTCCGAATGCCGAGCGCCCGGAGCGCCTCTTCATCGGTCGAATCCGCCGAAACGGCATGCGTGACCATGCTGGCAGTTTCCTGAATACGCTGTTCGCTCGCATCAACGGCTAATACGTCAAATCCCATGCTGCTCAATTCCTTGGCAACGCTTGTGCCAAAACGCCCCATACCGATTACTGCGTACTGCTTCTTAGCCATTTATATATCCCCCCACGAGCCTAGGTCGATCCTTAATCATCAATGATAACAGTATATCATACTGTCCAGAATACTTGAATGTAACTCCCCTGGAACGGGCACATTACACAATGACCCTTATATAACAAGGAGGAACATTTCGATGTCCATATTGTTAGATCTAAGGCAAGCCGTCATTCATAAAGTCCACAATCAGGACGAAGAAGAGCTGCGCTCCATGATCGAGGGTTCCGTTGACGGGCCTGAAGCCGCCCTGCCGGGACTCGGCGTGATGTTTGAAATGATGTGGAAAGACATGGATGCTGCCCAGCAAAATACCCTTGTCTCTTCCCTTCACGACCATTTGAAAACCGTTACGCCTGGCAATCTTCAGGGATAATCCCGCGCTCAACAAAAAGAACAATCCCCTCAGCCTTCAAGCTTAGGGGATTGTTCTTTATACTGCATATTTATGCCATCGCTTACGGAGCGGTCTCAAGAAACTTGGCGGTTGGGTTCTTGTCTATGGCGGTTCTCATCGCATACTCATTTTCGAAGAGAACGACATAATTATCCTTCTTGTCTTTCACCAGGGTCGAGTTAATCCGGAACTTGGACGGATCAATGTTGTCGTCCACGAGCCAGCGGGCGAACTGATACGGCATCCGTTGCAGCTGGACATCGACGCCGTACTCCCCCTTCATCCGATACTCGAACACTTCGAACTGGAGCTGGCCGACCACCCCGAGAATGGTCTCGTCGAAGCTAACGGTGCGGAATACCTGAATGGTCCCCTCTTCCGTCAATTGGTCAATCCCCTTCTGATATTGCTTATGCTTCAGCGCATTCTTCACGGTTACTTTGGCAAAGATCTCCGGGGAAAACGTCGGAAGCTCGTCGAATACAACCTCGCGTCCTTGGCTGAGGGAATCCCCGATCCGGAAAATCCCCGGGTCAAACAGACCGATAATATCGCCAGGGTATGCCTCCTGCACAATATCTCGATCCTGCGCCAAAAATTGCTGCGGCTGCGCCAGCTTGATTTCCTTGCCTACCCGCACATGCTTCACGCTCATACCGCGTTCGAACTTACCCGATACGATTCGAAGGAAAGCGATGCGGTCCCGGTGAGCCGGATTCATGTTGGCTTGGATCTTAAATACGTAACCGGAGAATTTCTCATCGGTCGGTTCCACCACGCCTTCCGTGCTGCGGCGTGGCTCCGGCTTCGGCGCAAGCTGGAGGAAGTTTTCAAGAAAGGTCTGGACGCCGAAATTGTTGATCGCACTGCCGAAAAATACAGGCGTTAACTGCCCCTGCATCACTTTCTCCAAATCAAACGGGTCGCCGGCAACATCCAGCAGCTCCAGATCTTGACATAACTGGTCATGCAGATAGTCGCCAGCCATCTCGCGGATGAGCGGATCTTCATACCCTTCGACCTTCTGCACTTTAATCGTGGAATGGTCGTCCCCTTGGAACAATTCCACCTGATTCTTCACCCGGTCGTACACGCCGCACAGGTCGCGGCCGGAACCGATCGGCCAATTCATCGGTACGGAGCGGATGCCCAGCACCTGCTCAAGCTCTTCCATCAGGTCAAACGGACTGCGTCCTTCGCGGTCGAGTTTGTTGATGAAGGTGAAGATCGGAATGCCCCGCTTCGCGCAGACCTGAAACAGCTTGATGGTCTGGGCCTCGACCCCTTTGGCTACGTCAATCAACATGACGGCGCTGTCGGCAGCCGTCAACGTACGATAGGTATCCTCACTGAAGTCTTGGTGACCCGGCGTATCCAATATATTAATCCGATGCCCTAAATAATCAAATTGCATCACGGACGACGTGACGGAGATTCCCCGCTGCTTCTCGATCTCCATCCAGTCACTCGTTGCATGCTTGCTCGCTTTACGAGCTTTAACCGATCCGGCCAGACGAATGGCGCCCCCGAACAAGAGCAGCTTCTCGGTCAGCGTCGTCTTACCGGCGTCAGGGTGGGAAATAATCGCGAACGTGCGACGCTTATCCACTTCCTGCTGCAGTTCATCTATTAGCTTTGCCATTTCACTTATCCCTTCGTAACTAAAGTCATGTATATCATTGTACCACAATTCATACGCAAATCATCCCCATGCGCCGTGCGCATGAGGATGATTTTTATCGCATAAATTTTAGCTAATCTTCTATTTTTTCAACCACACGACGTTATCCTCAAGCTGACCGTTAACCGGCCACCAGTGGAAGCCGTCTTCCTTCAGCAGCTCATCCGCTTTGTCAGGTCCCCAGGAGCCGGCAGGATACGATTCCAGCTCGCCCTGGTTCTCTCTCCAAGCGCTAGCGATGCGATCCACGAAGGACCAAGCGGAAGCCACTTCGTCCCAACGTGTAAAGTAGGTGGAATCCCCGCGGGCAGCATCATGCAGCAGACGCTCATACGCTTCAGGAGAGTTAATGCCCACGATGCAGCTTTGGCAGAAGTCCATCGCAACCGGAGCGATCTCGGACTCGGAGCCCGGCTTCTTCGCGTTGATCTTTACGTAGATGCCTTCCATCGGGTTAACCCGGATAACGAGCAGGTTAGGCTCCAGGGAATGCTTTTGGCCCAAGTATACGTTGGTTGGCATCCGTTTGAACTCTACGACCACCTCGGTCGTCTTAACCGGAAGGCGTTTGCCCGTGCGGATATAGAACGGTACGCCCGCCCAGCGGAAATTATCCACGAAGACTCTGGCCGCAAAATAGGTTTCCGTATTGGATTCCGGATTTACCTTGTCCTCTTCACGGTAAGCCGGCAGATCTTTGCCGCCTGCGGAACCGCTCGTATACTGACCGCGAACCACGTTGTTCTTGACTTCTTCGTTTGAGGCATATGGACGCAGGGAGCGAAGCACCTTCACCTTCTCGTCGCGAATATCTTCTGCGAGCAGGCGGCTAGGCGGCTCCATCGCAATCATGGTCAGCAGCTGCAGCATATGGTTTTGACCCATATCCCTGAGTGCGCCCGCATGGTCGTAATAACCTCCACGCTCCTCGACGCCAACCGTTTCACCAAGCGTAATTTGGATGTTGGCAATATGCTTGTTATTCCAGAGCGGCTCGAAGAAAGCATTCGCAAAACGGATAACCTCGATGTTCTGCACCATTTCCTTCCCGAGGTAATGGTCGATCCGATAGATCTCCTCTTCCTTGAACACTTTACGGATCTCTTCGTTCAGCTTGGCAGCGGACTCCAGATCGTAGCCGAACGGCTTCTCGATCACAAGACGGTTCCAGCCCTCTCCGTCCAGCATGCCGCCCTTCATCAGGTTGAACGATACGCTGCCGAACAATTCCGGTGCAAGCGCAAGATAGAACAAGCGGTTGCCCGGTATATTAAATTTCGTTTCCAATTGCTCCGTTTGTTCGCGGAGCTCACGGAAACCGTCAATATTGTTGATATCTAAAGATTTATATTCAAAATGCTGTGCAAATGCATTCCATTCACTATCCTGTTCCGAACTATATCGGCAGAATTCCTGAATCGAACGATACACGTCCTCCCGAAACTCCTCTTGGGTGCGCGGACGCCGCGCCACGCCGATTACAGCAAAATCCTCATCCAGTTTTCCTTCACGATAAAGACTGTAGATCGCCGGAAACAACTTACGTCTTGCCAAATCACCAGTCGCTCCAAAGATGAAAAATACAGCTCCCGGTGTCTTCATTGTATCTAGATTTTGATTTTCAGCCATGGCTCCTCATTCTTTCTATGAATTATAGTGTATTTTTATGCATCGGCACTTAACTCGATGTGATGACATTTTAGCATATTCATTTCAAGTATGCTATCTCATTCCGTATTTTTTCATCGGAGTTTCAGATATTATTTTCAATATTCTATTGTAATGACGGGAAATCCGATCGTTATTCTACTGCTTTTCTTCACCGAATCTTCATGCACCGCGATCTGCATATGAATCGGCGTGTTGCCGCTCTTCACAAAAGTCCCCAGCGAAGGCGCCTCATAGGATCGGCTGATCGTTGTAACATCCGCATAATCCTCAACGGAACGAAGCGGAAGCTTTCGGGCTACGGCCTCTTCTACTTGGGCCATCGTTCCATCCACGCTGCCTGACTTCGTTGCATATCCTTGAATGGACGCATTCCACGTATTCGGTATGCCTGCTTGCTCCATCCGTTCTTGAACATGCTGCTGAAGACTCATCATTTCCCGGGCCTGGGCTGCCGCCTCTCCGACAAGCATGACTCTGACATAACTATGGCCTTGGTTCGTTAGGGCCCAATCCAAATGCACGGAGACGCCCGATCGATCGCCTTCCGCTTGGAAAACGTCATTTCCTTGAAGCTCGTTCGAGGTAATGCCGGAAAGCCCTATTGCGCGAGCCAATTCCTCAGCTGCTGTCTTAGCTTGATCCTTAGAAATCGAATTTATCATTTCGCCTTGAATTTTTACCGTGAGGAGTGCGGAAGGATCCATATGCTCCTGTCCAAGGGCTGCAAGAAGCTCCAAATTGCTTTCGGCTGTAGTCCCTGCTTCTGATGCTCCATTCGCCGTTCCCTTCCAAGCTGACGCCTCTGCCGTTTGCGGAACCGCTTCCTCCCCATTGCGTTCCGTTGTTCCCGCAAAACCCGCCATCATCCCTGCTGCCCCGCACAGCAACAACATCATCACAATCAACTGTAAACGTATCTTCCGCATCGTCAGCCACGCCTCCTCGTACGAATCTATCAATCTAGTAAAAGGATGGCCGCCTCACTTCAGATTTATACCTCGCCATTTAAAATGATCCTGCTATTACCGTTTTAAAAATACCTCCATAACAAAAAGCCTCCCGATTGGGATCTTTAAGCCTGCCTATCATTGTTTACATGGATATGTTGATACCCGACGCATCGCATCACGGATCTGTTTAGAACCGCGCTCGGCATCTCAAAACTGTTTATTTCACGTTCATAAACATAAAAAAAGAGCCGGCACTCCTTACTCAGCCAGCCCATTTTTATAAGCGTAGATGGCAGCTTGGGTCCGATCCTCTACCCCCAGCTTGCCCAAAATATTAGTCACGTGAAACTTCACGGTTTTGATGCCTATAATCAAATCATCGGCAATGTCCTGATTGGATTTGCCCTGTGCCAGCAATCGCAGCACTTCCATCTCCCGGTCCGTCAGGTCATTATGCGCGGGTGCTTCATTTTGCGGATGGCGGAAACGATTCATCATCTTCGAAGCGACCTGGGACTCCAGAACCGACTGGCCCCGTGCGGCCGCACGTATAGCATCGGCGACCTCGGAAGCCCGGGAGGTCTTCAGCAGATAACTGAACGCGCCTGCTTCAATGACCGGATACATCTTCTCATCATCCAGATAGCTGGTCAGTACGATCACCTTAAGATTCGGAAATTGCTTCATCAGCTCCCGCGTGGTCTCAATGCCGTCCATCCCATCCATGACCAGATCCATCAGCACCACGTCAGGATGATATTCCTGCGCCAGGCGTATGCCTTCCTCGCCGCTGCCCGCTTCGCCTACCACCTCAATGCCGTCTTCGGTGCCAAGCACGGCAGCCAAGCCGATCCGCACCATCTCATGATCATCCACCAGCAGTACCTTAATCGGTGCTTCCATCTCCATCCCCCCGTTTGCGTTCTTCGTTTATGAGCGGCACGATAATCTCAATCCGCGTCCCTTTACCCGGGGCCGTGATGAATTGTAACGAGCCGCCGATTTCCGTCACCCGTTCCTGCATGGTCGAAAGACCGTAGGAAGTCTGTTTCTTGTCGTCCAGTTCGAACCCGACCCCGTCATCTCGCAGCATGACCCGAACGGTGTTCTGCCTGCGATGAATCCGGATGTCCATTTTTTCCGCCTTGGAGTGCCGAAGCGTATTCGACATGGCCTCCTGAATAATGCGGAACAGATGATTTTCGATCCCTTTAAGCAAATGTATGTCATCGTCCATCTCAAACGTAATTTCCATAGGCACTTTGATCCGCAATTCCGTGATCAAATCCCGCAGCCCCTGCTCCAGTGCTTTCCCTTCAAGATAAACCGGCCGCAGATGAAGGAGAAGCGCCCTCATCTCGGACTGTGCCACAGCCGACATTTCCTCAATCAGAGCCACCTGGCGCTGCGCTTTGTCAAAATCCTTATCCAGCGTCCTGCCCACAGCTGTTGCCGTCATCGAGATGGCAAACAGCTGCTGAGATACCGCATCATGGAGCTCGCGCGCCAGACGCTGTCTCTCTTCCACGATCGCCGTAACCCTGGCCTGCTCGGCTAGCTGGGCATTGTTCGTGGATAACCGCTGCAGGGAAGACACCTGATCCTCCCAGCGCTTGCTGATCTTCACCAGCTGTTCTCCAAGCCGGCCCACTTCGTCTTCGCCGATGTCCGGCATGACGTCCGTCAGACTCCCTTTTTCCCAGTTCACGAGTGTTTCCCTAACGAGATCGACCCGCCGTTTTACCCGGTATCCCTGGAAGAAGCCATAAATCGCTCCCAGCCCGATCGGCAGCAATACCAGGGTTATGCCTGCCTCGATCCGGTTCTTCCACGTCTCAAACGGTTGAAGATAACCATATGTATATAATAAATAAAGGACAACGAGCATGACAACCAATCCTAGAAGGGTCCCCTCACGCATACTTCGGGTAATGATATTTGCTTTCTTTTCCGTTTCCACGGGGCAACCCTCCTGAATGGTATACACAAAACAATACGTTTATTATGTCATTCTTATATTCAAATCTCCGCCTAAATAAGAAACGATAAATTTCACTTTATATTCGCTGGTCTCATAATTGGGCGATTGATATTTCACTCGGTTCAATATGCCGGTTTCCTTCCGGTCGTCCATATGAATCGATCCAAACAAGATGAATGCTTCGATCTCCACCCCGTAATAGTCCGGAATCATCAGATCGATATCACCGAGCATTCCGTGGAACATGAGCACCGTTTGCCGTTCTTCGGGAAGCGCCAGGGACAGATCCACATCCGCTTCTCCGAGCACATGCCACACGCTCAAGCTGCGCATCACCCAGGGTGCACGGTCCCAGTCAAAGTTGGACATAAAGTTCTGCTTCTGAATATATCTGGTCGTGGTATGGGCCCGTTTGGACTTGCCGTAGAAAATACCCAGCGATATCAAACTGACGCCAATAATCAACATAAGATGCTCGAGCAGCAGCAGCACGGCTCCGACGCCGAGCAGAATGTACCCCTTCTTCACATGGCCTTGCCTGATCTGAAGGACGCCCGCGAAGATGAGCAACAGGGCGACAATGGTGAAGAAACCAAACCATCGGCCGAAAAGCATAATAAAACCCAAGCTGATTAAACCTACTGCTATCCAGCGGTTTCTGTCCATGTCGCACCTCCTTGATGACCAAGATATAAGCTCGGAAAAGCCATATCAGTGAGATGCTCCCCACTGTATGGCTTTGCCTGTACTATACGACAATCTCATTCGTATAGCATATCATATGAACACGGTATTCGAATACGCTTTGTTCTTATTTTGCTGACTTGCTAAGGAATTACTCGGATTTCGAGGGTTTCCCCATTTTGTTTTTCAACGCTTGCAGCTGCTCATCCACCTTCAGTTGCTTCTCAGCATCCACTGGACTTGTGTATGCTGCGTTGTTAGGGCGGTATGGTGCGCGAAGCACATCAGCTTCAGCTTCCATTTGCATGATTTTTTCTTCCATGCGGTGGAAGCCCATCGAAGCACTGCCGCTTTCAATGGTGTGCAGGCTGCTCACTTGAGACATTTGCTTCTTCGCTTTCGCCATTTGAGCGCGAGCTACAAGCTCATTGCGCTTGTTGCGCATTTTGTAGAACTCGTCTTTCATTTCATGCAGCTGAGCAACAAGCTCTTTCGCTTGAGCCTCGGATTGCAGGTGCAGTTCTACGTACTCGGTTTCTTTTTGATCGAAATAGATCTTTTCTTCAAGCAGCTTGCGAGCCACTTCTTCTTGACCGTTTTTCAGAGCCAATTCCGCCTGAGCTTCACGTTGTGCCGCCATCTTCACAGCCTCATCGACGCGCTGCTTCATGCGACGCTCATTTGCCATTTGCTTCGCAACCGTTACCTCAGCTTCATGAATTTCTGCCTCCATGTCGCGCAGGTACTGGTTCAGCATTACGATCGGATCCTCCACTTTATCCAGCAGCTCGTTCACCGATGCTTTCGTCATATCCTTGATTCTTTTAAATACTCCCATGTTATTTATCTCCCTTCTCATAGTTCGAAAGTTTTTTCTTCAATTCTTCGATTTCTTTTTGCATGGCTTTTCTTTCAATATCCTTCATCATCGCATCCAGATCGGAATCGGTGGACGCGTTCGTTCTTGTGCCGTTGGGACGATCATATTTGGGACCAAAGCTTCCATGCTCATTAGGATTAGGGTAGCCTTGATGACGTCCATAAGCGTCATTGTAGCTGTTGTAGCCTGGCCCCGGGCCCGGATGGTCGTTGTAACGGTATCCGCCGCCATGTCTTCCTTGCGGTCCGTACGGATCGTGATAATACGGCTCTTTAGGAACGACGAGGGTTGCAATCAGATAGATCAACAGCGTTGTACCGCCTGTGAAAAAGATACTGACTACAAATATGATTCTAAGTAGGGTAGATTCGACTCCGAAATGATCGGATATACCGCCGATCAACCCTGTGAACATCTTGTCTCGGGTGGAACGGTACAATCTTGTCATGGTTACTCCTTTCCGCTGTTATTCAGCTTTTGCTTCAAGCGGGCAAGTTCCTTTTCCAATACCGTGGAGACGGATTCTCCAGCCTGATCCATGTATTCCTGCCCCATGCGGCGTAAATCGCGAAGGCTTCTGGCTTCCAGTTCCCAGTCGCTGATACGGTCCTCGAGGCGATTGAACATCTTCGGTACATCATGACCCCCGCCATAGGATCCCGTACGTTCATTCATTTTTTGCTGAAGACGAAGGGTTTCCACTCGGGCAACATAATACTGGCGTTTGCTGTAGACCGTCTGATATTCCATCCGCAGCTCACCGAGCTGCTCCTCGATTTCTTTCAACGACTCCAGGCTAGAGGATAACAGGCCTTGATACTGTTCAATCTTTTCCTCATAAATCAGCTTCTCCTGCAATGCCAGCTTGGCAAGATGCTCTTCGCCGGCCTTCAAGGCAAGCAGTGCCTGCTCTTCGCGTTTGAATCGCATGGTTTCCGCTTGATCCACCTGCTGTTTCAGCTGTCTGGAATGTACTTGGCATTGCTGCTGCAGCTTCTCGGCCTCAGCAATGTCCTGTCTGGTTGAATGTAGGAACTGGTCGATCAATCGAACCGGATCCTGGCTCTGCTCGAGCTTTTCATTCAATGTTGCTACGGTTATGTCTCTTATCCGCCGGAAAACACTCATATCGGCTTAGCCCTCCTCATCTATCATGATCTGATCTGTTGTTTATGCAGGTTATATAATGTAGTTGTTCCTTATCAATAACGGGGTCTTCCATTCTTCAATCGGGACACTCCGTAGATGATTAAGATAACACCAAGGATCGGACCGATCAGCCAAGACAGTTTACCCATCAACCAGATGATGCCGATACCGAGAATGATCCATCCCATCAAGGTATTGCCTCTTCGAATTCCGTAGTATCCCAAAGCAACCATTAGTATCGGAATTAGAAGACTGAACAACCATCCAAGCAGAGGACCGAATACTCCCAGAAGAACCAAGATCCCTAAACCAATCAACAGGATACTCATTCCATTGCCTTTTGAATTCCTCATTTATACACCGCCTTTCTGTTGTTTGATCGTTGTTTCATTTGTTCAACCTTATGACTCTATTCTAGGTAATTTCGAGTTTGACTAAAACGGCCTGTGGACGGTTTTTGGACCTAGACCTAAGGCGGGGCTTCCTATAGACCTACGTCCAACCCCTGGACTGGTCTGCAGTTTTTGCGTTATATCCGTGAACGAACACTTTCCTGCTACGGTAACTTATTGAAGGAACATCAATCTACAGGAGAACGATCTTCAGCAGCTGTGATTGGGAGTGGACTTGTCGTGTGGATGCTTCGATGGAGGGACAACAAAAAAAGGAATGCAGACGTTGATCGTCTACATTCCTTTTGATTGATGCCGGTGAAGGGACTCGAACCCCCACGGTTTCCCTCACGATTTTGAGTCGCGCGCGTCTGCCAATTCCGCCACACCGGCTTACACAATGGCGTGCCCTAAGAGATTCGAACTCCTGACCTTTTGATTCGTAGTCAAACGCTCTATCCAGCTGAGCTAAGGGCACATATGGTTGTTATGGAGGCGCCACCCAGATTCGAACTGGGGATAAAGCTTTTGCAGAGCTGTGCCTTACCACTTGGCTATGGCGCCAGAAATAAAAATGGAGCGGACGACGGGAATCGAACCCGCGACCCTCGCCTTGGCAAGGCGATGCTCTACCGCTGAGCCACGTCCGCAAACATAAAATCAATGGCTGGGGATATAGGATTCGAACCTATGCATGACGGAGTCAAAGTCCGTTGCCTTACCGCTTGGCTAATCCCCAATATGATTTTGTAATATGGGGCGATCGAGGGGAATTGAACCCCCGAGTGCCGGAGCCACAATCCGGTGCGTTAACCACTTCGCCACGACCGCCATATTGTACTAAAAATTGATTCGATTGGCAGGGGCAGCAGGAATTGAACCCACACTAACGGTTTTGGAGACCGCTGTTCTACCTTTAAACTATGCCCCTAAAAACTGGTGGAGGATGATGGATTCGAACCACCGAACTCGAAGAGAGCAGATTTACAGTCTGCCGTGTTTAGCCACTTCACTAATCCTCCAGAATGGTGCCGGCGAGAGGACTTGAACCCCCAACCTACTGATTACAAGTCAGTTGCTCTACCAATTGAGCTACACCGGCGTATAAAATTTTAAAAGGTACATGGTGGCTCGGGACGGAATCGAACCGCCGACACGAGGATTTTCAGTCCTCTGCTCTACCGACTGAGCTACCGAGCCATAGAGCTCATTTCGGACTTTGACGAATCCCATATCGGATACGCATCTCATCCCAAAGTCATCTATGAAACTTGTAAAAATGGCGGAACTGACGGGATTCGAACCCGCGATCTCCTGCGTGACAGGCAGGCATGTTAGGCCTCTACACCACAGTTCCACGAGGCACTATCGCTATTGCGATATAAATTGGTTGCGGGGGCAGGATTTGAACCTACGACCTTCGGGTTATGAGCCCGACGAGCTACCGAACTGCTCCACCCCGCGTCATTAAAAGGGTTGCTTGTATAGGGTCCCCGAAAAGTAATCGGAATCACTTGCGAAGCATGAGCTTCACTTTATGGGGATGAATGATGGTGGAGGCTGAGGGGATCGAACCCCCGACCCTCTGCTTGTAAGGCAGATGCTCTCCCAGCTGAGCTAAGCCTCCGTAACAAAGCGACTTTTATCATACCAAAATCTGATATAAGAAGCAAGTGTTTTTTTAAGAAAGTGGTGACCCGTAGGGGATTCGAACCCCTGTTACCTCCGTGAAAGGGAGGTGTCTTAACCCCTTGACCAACGGGCCTTGCTTAAAATTATAATGGCGGAGAGAGAGGGATTCGAACCCTCGAGACGCTTTTGGCGCCTACACGATTTCCAATCGTGCTCCTTCGGCCAACTCGGACACCTCTCCATAAATGGCTCCCCGAACAGGACTCGAACCTGTGACAACTCGATTAACAGTCGAGTGCTCTACCAACTGAGCTATCAGGGAACAATATTTAGTTCAAGTGATTGATCACCTGAAAACTAGATACGAAACGTATTTGCGTTGATTAGAATCCGTAGCATTCACCCGATGTGGTATCGGGGTCCCCGAAAAGTATTCGGCATCTGCTTCAAAGCTTTGCTTCACTTTTTGGGGTGTTTTTTGGATAAGCCCTCGACCGATTAGTATTGGTCAGCTCCATGCATTGCTGCACTTCCACCTCCAACCTATCTACCTCGTCGTCTTCAAGGGGTCTTACATACTGGGAAATCTCATCTTGAGGGGGGCTTCACGCTTAGATGCTTTCAGCGCTTATCCCGTCCGTACGTAGCTACCCAGCCATGCTCCTGGCGGAACAACTGGTGCACCAGCGGTACGTCCATCCCGGTCCTCTCGTACTAAGGACAGCTCCTCTCAAATTTCCTACGCCCACGACAGATAGGGACCGAACTGTCTCACGACGTTCTGAACCCAGCTCGCGTACCGCTTTAATGGGCGAACAGCCCAACCCTTGGGACCTACTTCAGCCCCAGGATGCGATGAGCCGACATCGAGGTGCCAAACCTCCCCGTCGATGTGGACTCTTGGGGGAGATAAGCCTGTTATCCCCAGGGTAGCTTTTATCCGTTGAGCGATGGCCCTTCCATGCGGTACCACCGGATCACTAAGCCCGACTTTCGTCCCTGCTCGACTTGTAGGTCTCGCAGTCAAGCTCCCTTATGCCTTTGCACTCTTCGAATGATTTCCAACCATTCTGAGGGAACCTTGGGGCGCCTCCGTTACTCTTTAGGAGGCGACCGCCCCAGTCAAACTGCCCGCCTGACACTGTCCCCGTACCGGATCACGGTACCAGGTTAGAACCTAGATACGATCAGGGTGGTATCCCAACGTCGCCTCCACACAAGCTGGCGCTCATGCTTCTAAGGCTCCCACCTATCCTGTACAGATCGTACCCAAATCCAATATCAAGCTGCAGTAAAGCTCCATGGGGTCTTTCCGTCTTGTCGCGGGTAACCTGCATCTTCACAGGTATTAAAATTTCACCGGATCTCTCGTTGAGACAGCGCCCAAGTCGTTACGCCATTCGTGCGGGTCAGAATTTACCTGACAAGGAATTTCGCTACCTTAGGACCGTTATAGTTACGGCCGCCGTTTACTGGGGCTTCGGTTCACAGCTTCGGATTGCTCCTAACCGCTCCCCTTAACCTTCCAGCACCGGGCAGGCGTCAGCCCGTATACTTCGCCTTACGGCTTCGCACAGACCTGTGTTTTTGCTAAACAGTCGCTTGGGCCTTTTCACTGCGGCCCCCTCGGGCTATTCACCCTACCGAGGCACCCCTTCTCCCGAAGTTACGGGGTCATTTTGCCGAGTTCCTTAACGAGAGTTCTTCCGCGCGCCTTAGAATTCTCTTCTCGCCTACCTGTGTCGGTTTGCGGTACGGGCACCTTCACCTGACTAGAGGCTTTTCTTGGCAGTGTGAGATCATGACCTTCGCTACTATAATTTTCACTCCCCATCACAGCCCAGCCTTATCGATGTGCGGATTTGCCTACACATCAGCCTCACTGCTTGGACGGACATCCATCAGTCCGCGTCACTACCCTCCTGCGTCACCCCATCGTTCATAACGGTTTACGGTGGTACAGGAATTTCAACCTGTTGTCCTTCGATTACGCCTTTCGGCCTCACCTTAGGTCCCGACTTACCCTGAGCGGACGAGCCTTCCTCAGGAAACCTTGGGCTTTCGGCGGATCAGATTCTCACTGATCTTTTCGTTACTCATACCGGCATTCTCACTTGTATGCTGTCCAGCGCTCCTTACGGTACACCTTCAACCTACATACAACGCTCCCCTACCCCTGAATCGACTTCACTCCGCCTTCGAAGTGTGTTTATCCCCTGAGAACATTTGGTCATCCTTGATTTCATCTCAAGTCTGACAAAAATGTTTCTCTCAGTCTCACTACCTCAAAGAAGCAGTGAAGTCGATTCAAGCCATAGCTTCGGTGGTGTGTTTAGCCCCGTTACATTTTCGGCGCAGAGTCACTCGA
>NZ_CM179499.1:6052500-6262500 GCF_058792535.1 Paenibacillus sp. MT86
CCCTAATCGTGTATCGTCTTAAGAACATGCCAGGTTTCCGGGACGGCAAAGCTTCGATTCCAGGAAGCAATGCCGCCAAGCTCCAGCTTTTTGGCCATTTTGACCCGGGATTGCAATGAAGTGCCGTCTTCCATCCATATCTTCTTAATGGACTCTCCCTCCGTGAATTGGACATAATTCTGTCCGGTCCCGGCATCCAGCGAGCCTTTCACCTTCTGCTCCTTCAGCAGGGCCTGCAGCTTCTCCATACCAATCGCTTTGGAGGACACCTTCGTCTCTCCCGCTTCGCTCGTTTCCGTCCAGACTCTTGTATATAACGGTACGCCCAACACCAGCCTGGATGGCGGTACTGCATCCTCTTCCAGGATTCGCCTTACCGACTGCTCAGCCCATGGCAGTGAGGAGACCGATCCCGCTTTCGGACTGGTGGCCCAGTGCTCGTCGTAGGCCATCACCATCATGTAATCAACGGTTTCGCCGAGTCGTTTCCGGTCGAGAAAGAGCGACCACATCTCGCTGTTCGATTTGGGCGTAACATCGATGGACACAACCAAACCTCTGGCTTTGGCCAGCGGCTTCATTTCCCGCACGAATTGTACGACATGATCTTTATCCTTGGTGTAGACATTTTCAAAGTCGATATTGATACCGTCGAGATTGTATTGCTTGGCATAAGCCAGCATCTGTTCAATGATATGGGATCTTCTATCGAACGTAGACAGCGCTTCAGTTGTCAGGTCAGGGTCAAAGCTGTTGTCCATAAGACCCCAAACTTCCTTGTTCCTGTTATGCGCCCAACTCACATAATGCTTAACCGCTTTGGACTTGACTGTTCCTTCTCCGTCCACGATGCTGAACCAGGTCGGACTGACCACGTTGACACCGGGCAGTTCGCCAATGCTATCCGTGCTTGGATTCTTGGTGTAAACGGCTTCCCATACCAGGTTGACCGACTTGTCCTTCCATTCCAGCTCAGCCCGCGAAGGGGTCTGCTTCAGAGCCGGAATTTCCTTCAGTTCCCCAAGCTCGATCTGCTCTTTAAGAACATATCCGGTATACCCGTTATCCGCCTGAACGAATAACCATCCCTCCTCTTCGCGCCATACCCGAATCCGCTCGCCGGCCGGCATGTCCAGTACAATCGGGGACTTCTTCTCCCCGCTCTCGCGCAGAGCCACGGTGTCCTCAGGTTTACCGGGAGCCGCCTTCGCAAGCTGAATCGCATCCCCGGCGCGCATCAAAATGATCGCGCCTGTTACCGAGTCTTCGTGAACGGCCACGCCATAATGCTGTTTGAGCGGCTTCAGCGGAACATAAGCAATGCCGTTAACCAGTTCAGGCGCATACGGCAGGGTCACCGTTTTGCCGTTCAGTTCCCCCTTCGTGCTATCCATCTTCATGCGAAAAACCGATTCGGAAGTCGTGATAATAATGGATTCCGTTTCCTGCTCGTAACGGATGTTGGCATCCACGCTCTCCTGAATCACCGTGATCGGCAGCAGCAGCTCTTCGCCAGACCCCAGAGCAGGATGCTCCTTCAATTCGCCCTGAACGAAAATCGGCTTGTCCATTCCGCGCCAGTCCGGTACGGTATAGGTCTGGTTCGGAAACAACGTGGTGACAACCCACCAAACCCCCGCCGCAATCAGCATCAGCCCCAGATAAAAAGAGCTTCTGTTTGTACGCCTCTTTTTTCCCCGATATCTTCTTCTTGCCAAACTGCTCCCCCATTTCACTTTCGCACCCAATGCCATCGCGAAAAAATAAGCCCTTAAAAATAAAAACGTGTGGAATGGTTCATTCCGCACGTTCATCATCTATAACAACCGGCGTCTATTGACAGGACTTGCAGAGCCCATACAGCTCCATTCTCAGTCCTTTTACTTCAAATCCGGTGCTTTTCTCAGCCTGCACTCCCACATCTTCGAGGGACGGATAGCTGAAATCTTCGATTTTGCCGCAACTTTGACAGATGACATGATGATGGTCGGAGACGTTGGCGTCAAAACGACTCGAATTGTCTCCGTACGTCAGCTCACGCACCATGCCGGCTTCAATAAACATTTTTAAATTGTTATATACTGTGGCTACGCTCATACTAGGAAAATTAGGTTCCAGAGCCCGATAAATTTCATCCGCTGTCGGATGGCCCATAGATTCCACCAGATACGTTAAAATCGCATGACGTTGCGGCGTGATACGGACACCGGTCGTTTTCAGTTGTTCCAGCGCATGCTGTACGGACGTTCCCATGGTTGCCCACCGCCTTCAAGGTTAACTGGTTTTTACAAAGCTTAGATCGCTCTTACGCTTTATTGTACGGCGTTTCTTGGATTGTTGTCAATCCGGCAGAGGCGTCCAGCCCCTGCTGTTCCGGCCTTCCTCCTGTTCCGGGTAGCTCCGGTAGATGTTCAGGTTACTGTTACCTTCAATCCGAATGGAATGCTCGCCGGTGCCGGATTCCCCGGAAATGGTTTTCTGCTCGATCTTAAGATTAGGCAGCGTGGTCAGAATTCTTCCATAACTAATCGTCCCTTCAAGCTTGTAATCGCCCTCTAGAGGAACGTGAAGATTCATCTCTCCAACCGCGCTATATACATTCCAATCGCCTCCGATCCGAGGGGAACGAATGGCTACTCCGCCATTAAGGGACTCGGCGCTTAATTGCGACTCCGCGCCGCTGATCAGAATATTGCCGTTCCTCGTCTGGACCCGGATATGATCCGTCGTTCGTTTGACCGTCATGTTTCCTACTTGCGTGGTCAAGTCGGTCTCGCCCGTGATGTCGACGGCCAGCATATTCCCGCGGTTGGTGGACATTTTAATATTACCGATAACGCCGCGCGCGGTTATTTCGCCGTTCAGCGTTTTGCCTGTGACATTCCCGTAGACCCGATCCATCGTGATGGGCCCATTCCCGCTCTCCAGCAAAATATTCTCAATCGCCTCCACGCGGTTTAAGGTAATCGCTCCGTTCATCGTCCGTATCTCAAAATTGAACCGGCGATCATCCGGGACCTCGATATTCAAATTCATTCGGGGCTGCCGTTTACCCGATTCTCCATAGGCTTTTCCCTTGGACCGAATCGTGATCGTCTTGCCTTCCCCGACCTCGATCGTCGACTGCTCGGCGATCGCCTCCGCTACACCGGGCTGCTCTCGGTCGACCCACACTACCGCTTCGACCCGGATATCGTCGACATCCTGTCGCGTGATGGAGATATCTCCGTTCAAGTGATCGACGATGATCTTCTCGGTGTCGAGCTCCACCGGTATATCCAGTGCCGGCTTCTGGAACCGGTTATCTTCCGCTTCGCTGTAATCCACGCCCGCTGCCGTCAAATTCAGGCTCACCCGGTTCCAGAGATGAAGGAAATGCTCCTGCTGGGAAATCACGAATACGGACGCCGTAACGGCGACTGCCAGCAGAATTCCCCGAATATCCGGCCGAAACCGAAATTCCCTGCGCCGGCCCAGGGCGCGGGACAGCGTATACCTGACTATATATTCAACGCCGAGCAGGATAAACAGCAGCGGCCACCAACGCTGGAGCATGAATATATAATCCGTACCTCTCCACTCGTCAAGCAGCAGCAAAGCGCCCGTACTGACAAGCAGCAAGGCGGCCGTATATCGCCCAACTCTGATTTTTTGTTTCATCCGTCTCCTCCCCTCGTCTGATTACGCGGCTTTCACCCATGTGCCGCTGTACGTGTACTATAGGGATTTTCTCTTGTCTTTATGATGCCTGAGAGCTTCCCGGATCCCGGCCCAAATCCCGATAACGATGAGCACGACGGCGGAGGCCTCCGCACCGTAGTCGCGAATCCCCTGCTGCAGCCAAGGCGGCTTCTGGTGAAACAAAATGAGCAGGGACCCGGTAACAACCAGCATCAAGCCAAAGGCGATTCCCCGTTCGCCGCGGAACAGATGATTCGCCCCGTTCCCTCTTCCGTCACCTCCGGAAGCAGCGGCTGCCTCGCCGCGTCTTTTTCGGGAAATAATATATTCGGCTGCCTGCAGCACGTCATACACGTTATAGAAATAACCGACCGGAATCAGAAGCCCCAGCACGACAAGCAGCGGAACGTTGATCTGCATGCCGATGGAAGAGAAATATAGAAGCGCCGATATATCCAGCAGCAGCAGCATGATGAACGTGATTCCCTTACGGTACATGCCGAGGTACAGATGACCCAAACCTGGAATGAGAGCGGCTAATAAAAGCGCGTAGAGTTTCCGTCTTTTTCGCTGAAGTCCGGGATGCCGCTTCATCCGAATCGAGCGCCTTTTTTTCTTGCGGACTGCGGTTTGCGTTTCGGTGGTTGGATTCATAACCTTCTCGCCTCCTTCCAAACATCAAGGGACTGGCGTTGTTTACCGATGTTTTTCTTTGATAGTACCCCAATGCGAAGCCGAAGTAACTGGCAAAAAACTGGATAGGCCGTTCAGGAGAAGCTGATAAGCCTACAAAAAAACGGCCCTGCCGGTAATTCAGCAGATGCCGTTTGGTTATGATGATGGAAACCGGTTATTCAGCCGTTACCATCGTTACGTGGCCGATTCCCCGCAACTGCCGGGTGATCTCCATCGGTTCGAATTTGCGATCGGTCAAAACCTGCAGCGAGATTTCGAGGCCTAATACCGCAGGCTGCAGCTCCCCGTATGCCGCACTGCTTCGTTCGTTAACGATAAGCTTCTTGATCACGAATTCCTGTTCCTCCAGAACAGCGGATATGTCATCCAAAATATTCGGCGTATTCGCTGCATGGACAGTAATCAGATGCAGTTTGCTGCCGCGGATGTAACGCTGCTCCAGCTTATTGAAGACAACCAGATTAAGAAGAATCAGCACCGTCGATACGATCGAGGCAAAATAAAAGCCGGCACCAATCGCTAACCCCACGGCCCCCACAACCCAGATGGATGCAGCAGTGGTTAGTCCGGTAATGGATTTACCTGTAAACAGAATGGTACCGGCACCCAAGAAACCGATCCCTGTAATGACGGCCGTTGCCAAGCGCGCTGGATCAATCCGAACGTTAATCTCGTCTACAAAGTCGGAGAAGCCGTAAATGGATAACAGCATAATAAGCGTAGAACCCAAACATACCAATATATGCGTGCGCAGTCCTGCAGCATGGTTGGAACGTTCCCGTTCGAAACCGATCAAGCCGCCAAGCAGCATAGCCAGCAGCAATCTTAATAAAATGGATACATTATCTATCACCCAAGGATTATTCAAAAGAACGATACTCCCCTCACATCTGCTTCAATCGCTTATGCTTGATCATTCATTGTATATGAAGATGGAACTCGGTCAATTCCACACCCGGAGCTACCTCAAAAGCGTGATTTTTAACAAACCCGAATTTCTCGTACAAGGTTACCGCAGGTGTATTACGAGTCCCTGTCGAGACCACGAACATGGGCGCCTCCTTATAAGATTCCAACACGTGGCGAATTAATGTCCCCGCGATCCCTTTGCGAAAATGACCCGGATGGACCATCATCCGTGATATGGTGACCTGCTCCTGTTCCGGCTCGACTGCGATAGCTCCGATAAGATCGCCTTCTTCATTAATATAACCAAAAAAGGTTTCCCCGCTCGAACGGATCGTATCGAAGGTATCCTGCAGCGGAGGGATTTCCGAGAATCCGATTAATTCGGCTTCCAATGGGTACGCCATGTGCTGCAGACTCCATATCTGCTGGACGGTATCCCTATCCTCCAAAGATAATGCTCTTATCATATATTCATCCCCTGACCAAGTTATTATAGGAAAAGCGTCTATCGACGTACTCTCAAAGAAGAAAAACCGCGTTTAGCGGTAGTTTTTCTTGCGATGTCAGGCAGCAGACCCTCCGAAGTTTATACTTTCCGATATCTTAAAAAGGAACTTGCCCCGATTTCGGGACAAGCTCCACATCTTCTAAAAACATGATTCTAGGAAACCCCCGGATCGTTAATTATCCGTTCAGCACCTCAACCAGCAGTTTGTTGGCAAGGGCCGGGTTGGCCTTCCCTTTGCTCTCTTTCATCACTTGACCAACCAGGAAGCCGATCGCCTTCTGTTTGCCTGCCTTGTAATCCTCCACGGATTGCGGATTGTTCGCGACCACCTGCTCGACGATGCCTTTGATCGCACCTTCATCGCTGATTTGGACAAGTCCCTTTTCCTCAACGATTTGCGCAGGCAGCTTGCCGCTTTCCAGCATCTCCTTAAAGACGGTTTTCGCGATTTTGCTGCTGATGGTCCCCTTTTCGATCAAGCCGATCATCTCGCCCAAGCCTTGGCCCGTAATCTTCACTTCAGACAGCTCCAGATTGTTCGAGTTCAAATAACCCAGCAGATCGCCCATGATCCAGTTGGATACGGATTTGGCATCCTTCGTGTAGTTCAAGCTGTCCTCAAAAAAGTCGGCGAGCAGCTTGGATGACGTAATGACCGCAGCATCATAGTCCGGCAAGCCGTACTCGGAAGCATAGCGGGCCTTGCGAGCATCCGGAAGCTCGGGGATCGTCGCGCGAACCGCCTCTTTCCACTCTTCGCTGATATGCACCGATACCAGATCCGGGTCCGGGAAATAGCGGTAGTCGTGCGCCTGCTCCTTGCCTCGCATGGAGAAGGTCTTCGCCTGGGCTTCGTCCCAGCGCCGCGTTTCCTGTACGATCACGCCGCCTTCATCAAGGATTTCCGCTTGACGGAACTGCTCATATTCCAATCCGCGCTGCACGCCGCGGAAGGAGTTCATGTTCTTCAGCTCGGCTTTCGTTCCGAATTCCTTCTGTCCCCATGGACGAAGGCTGATGTTGGCGTCGCAGCGAAGCGAGCCCTCTTCCATCTTCACGTCGGATACGTCGCAATACTGCATAATCGCGCGCATTTTCTCCAAGTAAGCCTTGGCTTCCTCCGGCGTTGAGATCTCCGGTTCGGACACGATCTCAACGAGCGGCGTTCCGACCCGGTTAAAGTCGACCAGCGATGCATAACCTCCGTCGACATGCGTGAGCTTGCCGGCATCTTCCTCCAGGTGCAGGCGGGTAATGCCGATCCGCTTCGTCTTCCCGTCCACCTCAATATCGATCCAGCCGTTTTCGCCGATCGGCTGATCGTACTGAGAAATCTGGTATGCTTTCGGGGAATCCGGGTAGAAATAGTTCTTGCGGTCGAATTTGCTGACATCGCCGATGGTGCAGTTCAGCGCCATGGCAGCCTTTATGGCATATTCCACAGCCTGGCGGTTCAATACGGGCAGAACGCCGGGATGGCCAAGGCAGATGGGACATGTATGCGTGTTCGGCGGAGCTCCGAACGCAGTGGAGCAGCCGCAAAAAATTTTGGAATGGGTATGCAGCTCTACGTGAACTTCCAATCCGATAACCGTTTCATATTTAGATGTAGACATCGATTGTTTCCCTCCTTCTCTGCCGCCGGTTTACAGTTCAGGGCGCCGTTTATGATGATCTGTATTTTGCTCGTAGGCATGCGCGACGCGCAGCACGGTCGACTCATCAAAAGCTTTCCCGATAATTTGCATTCCTACGGGCAGTCCGTCCGCGAATCCGCAAGGGACGCTTACTGCCGGCACTCCCGCCAGGCTGACAGGAATCGTCAGGATATCGTTCAAATACATCGTCAGCGGATCATCGACTTGCGTCCCCAACTTGAAAGCCGTAGTCGGAGCCGTTGGTCCGATGATGACATCATATTGCTCGAATACTTTATCGAAGTCTTGCTTGATGAGGGTACGGGCTTTCTGCGCCTTCAAATAATAGGCGTCGTAATAGCCCGAGCTGAGCGCGTAAGTCCCCAGCATGATGCGGCGTTTCACCTCATCGCCGAAGCCCTGGCTGCGGGATTCATGATACAGGTCGATCAGGCTGCCTGCATTGTCGGAACGTACGCCGTAACGTACGCCGTCAAAGCGGGCCAGATTCGAGGAAGCCTCCGAAGAAGCAAGCAGATAATACGTAGCGACCGCATAATCGGTGTGCGGCAGGGAAACTTCGTCCCAGGTAGCGCCCAGCGATTCAAGCACCTTCAGCGCGTTCAGGACGGTTTCCTTCACTTCGGCGTCAACGCCCTCGCCCAGATATTCTTTAGGAACGGCGATGCGCAGACCGGCAACGTCTCCGGACAACGCGCTTAGATAGTCGGGCACGTCCACTTTGGCGGATGTCGAATCCATCGGGTCATAACCGGCGATGGCTTGCAGGACATAGGCAGAATCTTCTACGTTTTTCGTCAAAGGCCCGATCTGATCCAGCGATGAAGCGAAGGCGACAAGGCCAAACCGGGATACGAGTCCGTAGGTCGGCTTAAGTCCCACGACGCCGCAGTAAGAAGCCGGCTGCCGAATGGAGCCGCCGGTATCCGAGCCCAGCGCGAAGTAAGCTTCGCCGGCAGCTACGGCCGCAGCCGAGCCGCCGCTCGATCCGCCTGGTACACGGTCCAAGTCCCATGGGTTGCGCACGGGATAAAAGCTGGAGTTCTCATTGGAGCCTCCCATTGCAAATTCATCCATGTTCAGCTTGCCGATCGTTACGGTGTCCGCCGCACGCAATTTACCGACAACCGTCGCATCGTAAACCGGCGTGAAATTAGACAGAAACTGACTTGCACATGTGGTGCGAAGCCCTTCCGTTACGATATTGTCCTTAATTCCCACAGGAAGTCCGAACAACAGTCCGCGCGTCTCCCCAGCAGCCAGCTTGTCGTCCAAAGCCTTGGCCGATGTACGCGCGCCTTGCTCGTCCAGCGTAATAAATGCCTTTACCCGATCCTCACGTTCGGAAATACGGGTAAACGCTTGGTCGACCAGATCGGTTACGGAAAGCTCCTTATTCTGCAGCTTATTATGTATCTCCGATAACTTGTAATCAAACAGACTCAAGTGTGTATCCTCCCTCCAGGCTATTCCAAAACAGCAGGTACTTTAATTTGATCGTCTTCTTCATCCGGTGCGTTGAGCAGCACTTTCTCGATCGGCAGGCTCTCGCGCACTTCGTCTTCCCGCATGACATTGCTGAGGTGCAGCACGTGCGTAGTCGGCTCAACGCCGTCCGTATCCAATTCGTTTAATTTCTCGGCATATTGTAAAATCGCATTCAGTTGGCCGGTAAACATCTGCTCTTCTTCAGGCGTCAAATTTAATCGGGCCAGCTTCGCTACATGCTGAACATCCTTATCGGTAATGCTCATGGCTTTGCGTCCTCCTTCATGCCCCTATCCAGTTAAAGGGGTAAAGTCTGTCTCGATAACTTTTCTCATTATATTGTAGAAGCATGGAAGATTCAATCCAATGGCTTGAAGCGTGGAGCTTTCTGGAACTGCATGCCCGTCACTTCAAAAAAGAGTCGGCCTCAGCCGACTCTTCTAGATCCAAGCGCGAAGATTCACCTGTTTGATGAAGTCCGCCTGGGACATTGCTTCCTTGGTTTCCTCTTCCTCTTCAACACTTTCCAACTCGCCGTTCATCACTTGACGAAACAGCTTCTCATTATATGTCGACAGGGCGAAATCGATGAGCGCTTCCCGCTCGACCCGCTCGGCTTCCTGTTTCAACACGATTGATTCCAGCTCTACATCATCCGCCGGAACAAAAAAATTACGGTTGAGGCTCGGAATCCGAATGACGTAATCGAACGCATTGTCCGGATTTCGGTCATACGCGATGATATAACCGTATTGACCGATTGGAAGATTCTGCTCAAAGGCATCCGCAACGATTGTGATCTTTTCCCCTAAACGCAGCATCGTCTACCTCCTGAGTTGTCTATCCTTTTTCAAGCGATAAGAAAGTATAAACTTCTACAGCTAATCATCCTTATTTCCCCAGAAAACTTCCGCTATATGCGGTCTGTCTTCCGAAAAGTAAGTCGATTGCCATTTTCTTATCTTCATAGTCTACTAAAAAAAGATAGAGATGTCCATGTGATTCAGATAAAACCTGAATCTCCCATGGAAACTAGGATTGCGGGGACAATGGGCTCCGTCTGAGCAGCCTCGCGGCAACGATAATCGACACCACCATGAGCAGTATCGCCACGATGATCGGAGACCAGACGCTGCTCACTTCGCCGACAATCCGCTCCGCGGCCATGCTGCTTAATCGGCCCGGGTTCCATTGAAGGCGGGAGGGCAGCAAACCGGACAAGAGCGAAAGCGCGCCGGCCACCGCCAAGCTGATGAAAGCAGCAGCAGGGCCGCGGAGGACGGCGCCGAGCGGCAGGGCAAGCGTTACGATCCAAGCCAGCCATACGACATACAATCCCCCGCCGCTGGCCACCGCTCCCCATTCCAAGGGACCGATGAGCAGATGCGTATAATACGCTGCGCCGCCAAGCCCAAGCGCAAAGGATGCGGCTATCAAAGTCATCATGGCGGCCCATTTGGCAGCCATCATGGGAATCGTGGATACCGAGCGGGCAAGAACAAGCTCAGCCGTGCCGGTGGCCCTTTCCCCAGCTACCGTGTTCATCCCCGCAAGCACAAGCACCAGCAGGCCGATGACGCTGAACTGGCTTAAGGCTGACGCCATCACGCTCTCGGCGGACGGGACGGTAAATAACGCAGCCGCTTCCGGCGGCACTTCTCCGGCCATGGTCAGGATTTCCGGCAAATAATAGGTCGATACCGGCTGCATAATGCCAAGCAGCAGAAAAACGGCGGGGACCCAAATCCATTTATAGGTCCGGCCGGACTCAAGCATCTCTTTTTGATAATAGATCCAGAACGGCTTCATGAGCCCACCACCTTCATAAACATATCCTCGAGCGTAGACGTGCCGGCTTCAAAACGAAGCAGCTCGATTCCGCCGTCGGCAAGCTCTTGGATCAAAGCGGCACGCGCCACCTCCATATCCGTCACCATCAGCTTGGCGCCGCGTTTGCCGAGCTCGATCTCTTGCACATAAGGACGGTTCGCGAGACTGTCGAGCCAAGCAACTTCCCGCTCCCCCGGTTCAACATCAATCGATAAGACCGGCTGGCGGTATTTCGTGCGTAGTTCGCTAAGCGCGCCCTTCTCCGCAATCTCCCCGTCTACCATCAGTATCATGTCATCGCAAATTTCTTCCGCATCATGAAGCACATGGGTCGAGAACAGGACGGTGACTTCCCCCCGCAGGCGGTCGAGCAGGTCCATAACCTCCCGGCGTCCGATCGGGTCCAGCGCCGATACCGGCTCGTCCAGCATGATCAGCTCCGGCTCGTGCACAAGCGCCTGTGCGATGCCAAGCCGCTGCTTCATTCCGCCGGAATAACCGGATATCCGGCGTTTGGCAGCCTGCTGCAGGCCCACCATCTCGATCACTTCCCGACTTCGCCGAAGGGCCTCTTTTCCGGATAATCCCGACAGCTTGGCGCTAAACGACAAATATTCCATGCCTGACATCCAGCTATAAAACTTCGGATACTGCGGCAAGTAACCAATCCGGTGACGCCAACTGTCCGTATGGCCATCTCCCGATCCATATCGGATCTCGCCCCGGGTCGGAGGAATCAATCCTGCCAGCATTCGCAGCGTTGTCGTCTTCCCTGCGCCGTTCGGTCCCAGCAGTGCCGTACAGCCTCCGCGCTTCAATTCAAACGAGATGCCTTTAACCGGCATGATGCTTCCGATGCTTTTGGTCAGTCCGTGAATGCTAAGAAGTTTCTCCGTCAAGCCTCTCGCCTCCCCGCAATAAAATAAGCAATGCTGCCAAGAATGTTACCCAGCAATATAATCAACACCCACATCCATCTCGGCCCACGTATGTTTGCCGGCTCTGCCCGAAACAAAGATAGAAGACCCGTGACCGCAAGAATCGCTTGCAGTGCAAGAATCGGCCAGATCAATCCCCAGTTAATATCCATAACAATCCCCCATGTTCCATATTTTAATAAAGAAGCTTAGGACTCGCTGCCGTCTTTACGAATGACGAATATCCAGTAAAAGAGCAGCGGCAACGGCATCGTCGTAGACCCCCATATCCCCCAGAACCAAGCCATCTTGCCAAGCCCCCGCTTCCTTGCATCCAGGAAAAGCCATGTCCCTTGGATCAGCACCAGCACAACGGCAAGGACGATCACTACCAGCGGGCTCTCGTTCACTTCATTCATCGGATTCCCTTCTTTCCGGCAGATCTCAGACTCTTGGAAAATACAAGAACGGAAATCCCCGCAACCATGCCGAACCCGTGAATAAACAGCAGGATCATCGGCGCTGCCAAGGCAGCCATCAATCCCCCGCCGACGATAAAGAGCGCAACCAGAAGAAAGAGAAGCAACTCGTATTTCATCCGCTTCCGTTTGCGTTCCAAGGTATGAACGGCCAACGCATGCAGCCCTTCCAGGGATGGGGATGGCGCATCTTCAAACAATTGATCCACCCGCTTCATTTCCTGGTTCAATTCTTCAATCCATTTTTCATCCTCATGTTCAGGTCCTCTGACCATCGTCACCCATCTCCTTTCGCAGCTGTTTAACGCCGTAGGCGGTCCGCGATTTCACCGTTCCTTCGGGGATGCCGAGCATCGTTCCGATTTCCTCGTAGCTGTAGCCGTAATAGTGCTTCAGCAGGATGGCAATCCGATGATCCTCGGATAATCGGGACAATCCATCCAGCATATCCGTCCAGTCTTCTCCCCGCCGCTCCATCTGCCAGCGCATCCGCCTTGCCGACTGAACCGCCTCCTGCTCCAGCCATTTCTTCTCCCGTTTCTTTCGCCGGGTATTATCGATGAACAAACGGGTAGCAATGGTAATCATCCAAGAGGAGAAGGACGAAGTCCCGTTGTAACGGTTCATATTCTCCATGCATCGAACGATGGTATCCTGCGCGGTATCTTCGGCAAGCATCGGGTCCATCGTCACTTTCAGCAAATATTTATAAAGGAAGGAGTAATGCTGCTTGAACAGCAACGCCATGGCAGCAGCATCTCCTAACTGCGCTTGTCGTATCAAATCCTCTTCGCCAGGGATCATGATTGAAATCATCACCTTCTTTCGCCTTCGCCTGTAATACGAATAACTGCAGCCAATCGTTCAAACGGTTATTATATTTATCGTGTACCAAATGATGTAATTTATATAGATGCCTCCGGACGCTTCAGAAATTTCTTATGGTATCCGTAAAAAAACAAAAAAAAGCAGCCGGTGGACCCGGCTGCAGTCTCCAATCGGAGGATCATTGTTTCTCACTTCATGATGAGGGTGTCATGTTAGCGGTCCACCTATTGATTCAATCTGATAACCTGCAGCCGATGATGCCATGGCTGCTGCGCGATCCCTTCATCCTTCACCAGCCTGTCCCAGACAACGGATGAAATATCCGTCTGGCCCCGCCGGCGGAACTCCGGTTGCCGATCAATCGCTTCGCTTCTTGTAACATTCCCGTTCAGCAGCGATAGATGATCTTTTCTCACTGGCGCTTCCCCCTAATCACGTCCATGCCAAAAAAAACCCCATAAAATAAAAGAACGCAAACCGGGATGAATTCCACAGTCTGCGTGCTTCGCAATGGGTAACATTTAATTAACCGTATTGTATCAATCTTGTCTATATTTGTCCAGACAAAGTTTCCCGATTTATGTCGGATGTTATCCTACCTGCTCGCAGGAACATAAGGATTCCGCTGCTTTTCATAGCCAATGGTTGTCCGAGGCCCGTGGCCGGAGTACACAACGACCTCATCCGCAAACGTATACAGCGTGTTCTGAATGGAATCAACCAAATCGCGTTCACGGCCGCCCGGAAGATCCGTTCGCCCAACGCCTAGACGGAACAGCACATCGCCGGAAAACAGGTCATTTCCGCACTTGAAGCTCACGCTTCCCGGCGAATGGCCCGGTGTATGAAAGACCTTGAAGGTATGCCCGATCAGCTGCAGCTCCAGTCCATCGGCCAAATCGTACTCCGCCGGCTCGGTGGACAGCGGTCCGGTGACCTGAGGCCACATCAGCGAACCGTTAAGCTTTGGACTGGCCAGCCATTCGCTCTCCAAGGTGTGGAGATAGACAGGACAGTCCTTCAGCTTGCGGATCTCCTCGACGCCCCCCATATGGTCAAAATGCGCATGGGTCAGCAGGATCGCTTCAATCTCCAAATCCGCTATTCGCTTCACGAGCGGCCCCGGGTTCATGCCAGGATCGATAATGATCGCTTTGCCCTCTACAGGCCCTGTCAGTAAATATGCATTCGTCTGAAGCGGTCCTAAATTAAAGGTCTCAATATGAAGTGTCATGATTAAAACCCTGACATCAGTTCACGCAATTCCTTAATGATGGCAGCGTGAAACTCATGCCCTTCCCCGTAGGCTTGAATGATGCTTTGCCGCGTGACGGCAAGGTTGTCCTGATAGTCCGTTGCTTCACGATCCGGATTGTTCTGCTTGAACTCAATCATAAACTTCTGAACGTGCGCCGGACGCGGTCCCCATGTGCCCAGGACATGTCCCCCGGTATCCGAAATGATCACAACCGGAATGGAACGGGCGCCCATGGTCAGGAACTGATCCATGACGTCCAGATTCTCTTCCATAATCAGCACTTCCGTCTCAATCCCCGCGGTCTCCATCGCACGGAATACGACAGGGATATTGCGCGCAACATCGCCGCACCAATCCGCTGCCAGAATGAGGACCCGCAGATCATCCCTGAAATTGAGGCTTTCAAAAAACTCTTGATCCTCTTCATTCTCCCATTTAAACTGCTCGTAGCCTGCCTTGAACGTATCCTGGTTCTTCTGCATGCCGTCCATGAATTGCTGCGGAGATATGCCCGTACCCAAATGATTTGCCATATTCATACTCATTCGTTATTTCGACCTCGCCTTCGCTGATTTTATCCATTTTATCAAAAAATAAAGAATCATGACGGCTAATGCGCCCAGCAGAATTTCCCGAACGTAAGGCCCAGCCTTCTCGTCGATATGCTCCCACTGGTCGCCCAGAAGCAATCCGAGATATAAGAATAATGCCGTCCACGGAATAACCGCAAGGGTGGTCAACAGCGTAAACCTGCCCACATGCATTTTGGATATGCCCGCCGGGATGGAAATCGCATGTCTTACCACCGGTACAAACCGAGCCGTAAATATAACGCCGGTGCCATACTTGCCGAACCATTCCTCGGCATAGTCGATATGCTTCTTCTTAATCAGTATGTACTTCCCGTACTTCTCCAGAAAGGGTCTGCCCCCGTAACGGCCGATCCAATAAATGAATAATTGGGCGAGCACGCCGCCAACGGTACCAAAAATCATGGCACCGATAAAATGAACCTCACCCATGGAAACCAGATAACCGCCATAGGCGAGTACGATCTCGCTTGGGATGACCTCCACCATTAATCCGAGCATGATTCCGAAATAGCCCAGCTGCTGGATCCATTCAAACAGTCGGCCCACAGCCTCGTAAAAGAATTCCACGCTTGTCCCCCGCCTTCCTACTGCGTTGATTTCTAGTACTAGCCTATTCTAACACAGCCCGGGACATGCCTTCTACATGCCTTATAATGCGCCCAATTATGGGCGGTGCAGTGACTTTCGCCCGTTTCGGGACATATGGTGAAGCAAAGGAGTGAGTTAAAGCATGCATTCTCCCCATGCCAAACGACCGGGCAGCAAGCCCCCCTCCCCGCGCGGGATACGGCGGGCCTGCAGCAAAGAATTATACCGTACGACCAAGCGGCTCAAGCTGTACCTTCCTCCGGAAACCTTAAAGCAAGGAGAGGAATTGTATTATCGGAAGGTCATCGGAAACCTGATCTGGATTCACGAAAACTACAGCAACAAAAAACTGCTGTGCGACTGGTGGGAAAAAGACGTCTGCAGCGAGCTTGCCGAGCTCTGGCAGGTTCCGGAGCGCCAGCTGGCCTCCGCCTTTCGGGATGCCTTCGGGGGATGACATGGCCCCCCTCTTCCCCCTGTCACACCGTGAGAAATTACGACAAAAGGCTGCATTTGGATCGTCAACCGTAGATTGATAGGTCGGTCCATTCTACACCGTTCGTTCTAAGGCGAACCAGCAAAGCGTCGTCAACGCCATGCCGCCCTTCATGGTACCGCGTAATGTGGGGCAAGGTAAGTCGCCGCAATCGGTTGCGATTCGGCATGATTCGCCATAGGCTGTGCGGGGATAACGGATATCAGGGCTGCCTTGCGGCATGCTCCCGTTCTCCCCATGTCATCGTGTTATCGAAGCGGTTGGCCTGCCGAGCCGCAAGCACGGACAGATGAAAGCCACGGTCATTTCGAAAAGGATCAAGCTCATGAAGGGCAGCCGCAAGGAAGCGATAGCTCTTCAAGGTATCCCATCCGGCCCGGGCCGCCTCAACCGCTCCGGCGGAGTCTCCCGCCCTGCGGTGCCAGTCCGCAAGGGCGGCCAGCTTCAGCACGGCCCGGGTTTGCTTGACCGGATTGAAACGATCCAGTTCGATGCCCCTTTTGAACCATGCCGCCGCTTCCTCCGATTCGCCTCTTAGGGAATAACCTTCTGCCAGCTTCCAGCTTAAACCCGGGTGATTCGGCGCATGCACCATGCTTCGTTTCAGCAGCGGAATCTGCTCGCTTGGGGGAAGCCATGCCGAGAGCTTTATGGCCGCATCCGTATTGGCGGGGTTCCACTTTAACGAGGATCGGAGGAGCAGGATCTGCCGGCCTGGCGGCTCTGATACGGCCCATCGCTCTTGAAGCTCGCTGATGCCCAGCGCCGCGGCGAGAAAAGTCCAAGCCACGAGCGGGAGAATAGCCATAACCCTGAGCCGTCGCAGCAGGGAAGGGGCCCGCCCCCCTTCATAGCCGGCTTGCAGTTGATTCCATCGTTTGAACGGCCGGGTTAGCCGAGTTGCCATAGATCCATGCTGCGGCGCCTCATCGGGGGAACCCCCGGCCAAGCCCATTACCGTAAGCCACAATAGGAGCAGCCATACCAACCCGAAGCCCCAATCGAAATCCACGGACGCATGTCCGATCAGCACGAGGGCGGGGGGCATGAATCGGGAGCTTGCCGCGATGAGCCTCGCAACCATAAAGATAACCAAAATAAGGACAAGCAGCAGCCCAATGATTCCCGTATTCAACAGGATATCCATATATCCATTATGCACCTCGGCACCCACATAGGGCTGGGACTGAATGGCAAGGTAGGATTGCCGCCACGTCTCCCCTCCCCGTCCCAGCCACGGCGACGACCGGGCCAGCTGCCAGGCGTCGCTGTACATGAGGCGGCGCGCGCTGAGCGTTGCCGCGCCGCCCAGGGTCCGATCCTGCACCTGGAGCAGGATCACGACAACCGCTGCGGCTGCCAGCAAGGCTGCAGCTCCCAGTGCCCCGGGCGCGGCGTAACGCCGCCCGGGCCCCCCGCTGTGCCGCCAGCGGCACAGCAGCAGGCCGGCGAGGACGCCGCCGGCCCAAAGCCCGGCCAGCCACAGCAGGCCGGGCAGCACGGCTGGCGCCAGCTTGGCATCCGCCAGCTGGCGGTACAGCAGCGCCGCGCTCGCCACAGGCGCGGCGGCAGCCACCAGGAGCGGCGCCAAGGCACGCCGCTCCTTGGCGAAGCCGGCCGCGCACGCAAGAGCGGCCGCGAGCCAGGCGCCGCGCGACTCCGTCAGGAGCAGCGCGGCGGTATAGGGCGCAAGCGGCAGAAGCGCAGCCGCTGCGCGGAGCGTGCCCGTCCGGTTCCGCAGGACCGACGGCAGCGCGAACAGCCGCTCCAGCAAAAAGGCGGCCATCACCGCCCCGAACGTGTTCGGGTACTGAAGCAGGCCGCCAAGCCTCGCGCCGGTCGCGCTAATGTCCGCATCCGCCGTATGATAGATCCCATACGGCAGCTCCATAAGCCCGTATACGGCAAGCAAGGCGCTGCCGCACAGCACGGCGCCCAGCAGATGCCAGCCGGCATGCATGATGCGTAAGCCGGGGCCTGTACGGCACGCGCGCCAAGCAGCAATGGCAAAAGAACCATAGCTTCCCCACAGGATGATCTCCTTCATCGTGCCTTCCAGAGAGAGGGGGCGCCCTATCCCGTGAATGACGTAGATGAGAAGGATTGCGCAGATGCAGCCAAGAACCACCCGCAATTCTCTGTCCGAAGGAACCGCCTCCGGCAGTTTTCCCATGCCATGATTCTTCCGGCCTTGAACGGCACCGTGCCAAACGGCTCCCGTCATGAACAGCAGAAGCACGCCGAAACCTGCTCCGATCCAATATATATCCTCGTCAAAAAACATTCCGCTCCGGATACTGGCCGCAAGCCCCAGCCCGATCAGCATCATCCCGCAAACACGATGCAGGGTATTCGATGCCATTACACCACGCCCCGTTCAAGAAAGAATGCGTAACCCTTCTCCGTTTCATGTTCAGCCGCTCCCGCTCCTCCGCGTGCTGAACATGAAACCCGCCTAATAGCCATTGTGGACAAGGACGGTCGGCGTTATTCTTGATTCAATGTTGGCGATCACATCTGGTGCTGTAAGGGCCACACGATTCCCTGGATTAAGGCTTTGATTGCCATCGCAAGAAAAACTTCTATCGACGACGCACGTTCTTAGAAGAATGACCGCGTTTAGATGTTGATTTTGTTGCGATAACCGGAAGGCCGGCTCCGAAGTTCCTATTTTCCATTAAAAAAGCGATGAACGTGCGCGCTCGCACGTTCATCGCCAATCCGGTTCAACGCGATTCCATTTCCGTATTCGGGAGCAGGTCCTTGCAAGCCCGTTCAAGGTACGGCGAGGCGCTTAAAAAATCGCGAAACGCAGTATACTCCTGCCATAGTTTATTCCGGTCTCCGGCAGAACCGCTGACCGCACGGATCAAAATATTCTTGGGCGTATGTTCCATATCGATAAACTCCAGCAGCTGCGTCTTGTATCCCATCAGGTCGAGAAGCTTGGCCCGAATGGCGTCCGTGGCCAGCGCCGAGAAGCGTTCCTTCAGTATGCCGTGGGACAGCAGCGGCTCCATGACTGGGCTCTGGACTTGGGCGAACAGCTCGTGCTGGCAGCAAGGCACCGACAGAATTACCGAAGCCCCCCAGCGGACCGCTTTTTCCAGCGCCGCATCGGTTGCGGTGTCGCATGCATGCAGCGTGACCACCATATCCACCTGCTCCAGTTCGTCATAATCCGCAATGTCGCCGACAAGAAACCGCAATTGGGTATAATTCAGTTTTTTCGCCAGCATACTGCAGTGTTCGATGACATCCGCCTTGAGATCCAATCCGACAATATTCAGCTTTCTGCGCGCGGTTACCGCCAAATAGTGATACAAAGCGAAGGTCAGATAAGATTTGCCGCAGCCGAAATCGACGATCGTAAGCGGACGGTCCTCCGGCAGATGAGGGAGGACATCCTCCACCATCTCCAAGAAGCGGTTGATCTGTTTAAATTTATCGTATCTGCGGGCAAATACTTTGCCATCCTCACTCATGATGCCTAGCTCCACCAGAAACGGAACCGGCTCTCCCTCTTCAAGAATGTAGGTCTTTTTCCGGTTATGCGACAAATCCGTTTTGGTCTTCGAAGCGGATTTGGTCAGAATCGAAACCTTGTATTTCTTCGAAATCAGAACCTGATAGTCCGCTTCCGGCGTATAGATCATCGCTTGCCGGAATACATTTTCGAACATATCCAACAGTACGGCCTCCGCCTCATCCGCCGGCACATTCTGATGGGTGACCTTGGTTGCGGAATAATAAGCGAACTGATAGTGCAGCTTGTTCTTGAGCTCTACGGGCTTAACCGTTACTTTGCTGTAGGTCATGCCTTCCCGCTTGCGAAGCTGGCTTAGCGTAGCCGTAATCAATGATGCTTCTTCCATGATGTTATGAATCAATTTTCTTAATGCATCCAAAAGAGTACATCTCGCTTTCTTTTATGTTATAGACAGGTTAATCGAGGCCGGGAAACGATTTGTCTCCGTCCGCAACCGCATGCGGAAAACGGCGGTGGAGCTCGTCCATGCCTTCCTCGACTTCCTCCAGCGGAAGCCCGCCTTTTGCCAAATCCTCGGGCCGTTTCTGCTGCAATCTTTGATAGAACCTTACGCCTTCGTCATATTCGATCTTACGGCTATCCAGCAACTGGTACAGGGTATTCTCCGCTTCCGCGAACATCCCCTGCTGCTCCGTATACGCATAATAATCCAGCATCGCCGTTTCGGGCCACGCGTAAGCCCTTAAACGTTCTTTCAGCAGACCGATCCGTTCCGTCAACCCGATCAGTTTCGGATCCGCCCCTTGCAGGGCTGACTTCAAATATAACTGAAAGACCTTGGTATAGAGCATAACGGCTTCTTCTTCGCGCTCAAGCTCGAGCAGCAGCGATGCTTCCTCTTCCATCAGCCTTGCGGCACTCTGCAGCTTGTCCGCTTCCAGATAACCATGATTGCGAAAGAGCTGCTCGATATCGGCTGCGGACAAGGAGCGAAGCAGCCCTGAATTCAGCCGGAACTGCCGTTTAAAAAGCTCATCCAGCTCCCATAAAGCTTCGGTATGCTTGCGCTCCTGCTTGAGCGAAAACACTTTGGCTATCATCTGTGTCATATCCTCAATAAGCCGCACAAGATAATCCCTACGAAACATGCACTCGCCCCCAATCTGCATCCGTGCCGGATGCAGCAAATTGTTGACCTCATCTTTAACCTTCCGGCAATTCCCACTGCCGAGGACTTAGGACCGGCATGCCAGGCAGCTTCGGTGAATCCCCTGCAGGTGCATTCATGCAGGGTCTATTCCAATCCGGATCACGATTAAATTGTAGGCTATCCGGGACCAGAATTCCAGTAGCCGCCCTCCTGCCCGTTCACGCTTTGTTCAGGGCGGGGTCCGGAAACGATGGAGGGTCCACTGCAACTGCAGCCCGCAATGCAATAAACGGATACCCCGCAATAGGAGTATCCGTTTATTATAAACGATATGGATTTATTCTTGCTCCAGCCGTCCCATGAAAGAGGAAATGACTTCGCCGAGCTTCTCGGGCGTCTCCATCATACTCATATGACCCGCGCCCTCGATCACGATCCGGGTTACGTTGTCATGGTCTGTGGTAAAGGTGCGCTCCGCCGGAATCAAGCCGTCCTTCTCTCCTGCTACAAGCAGGATCGGCAGCGTGGATGCCGAGAGCACATCGCGCCGGTCCGGACGCTCGCGCATGGCCAGCGCCGCCCCTATCGCACCTTGCGGCGGCGTAAGGTAACCGATCTCCTTCGCCCGCTGAATGCATTCCGGCTTGGTTTCCTTCGTATCCGGAGCAAACAGGCCCGGCACCAATCCGTCAACAAAAGCCGTAATGCCCTCCCCTTGGATGGTGCTGACCGCTTTCACCCGTTTCTCCTTCGCTTCATCCGAATCCGGATAGCCCGTAGAATGGATCAGGCCAAAGCCGTTCAATCGAGAAGCGTAGCGCTGGGCGAAGGAGAGCACTATATATCCTCCGAGGGAATGACCGAGCAACGCCGCCTTCGGAATATCGAGCTCATCCATCAATAGCAGGACGTCGTCCGCCATTTGTTCGATGGTATACGATCCCATCGGTGCATCAGACCGCCCGTGACCCCGGAGATCCGGTACAATGACTCTGAAACCTTGAAGATATGGCAGTACCTGTTCCCAATAGGCGGAGCTTCCGCAGAAACCGTGAAGCAGAATGACCGGCTCACCTTGTCCCTGATCCACGTAGCAAATCGTGCTGCCGTTGCATTGTACTTTTTCCATAGCGATACCCTTCTTTCTATTCAGCGATGCCCTAGGATAGACACCCATTATTTTATAAAGAATGAACTATTATTAAACAAAAACAACCCCGGTTGAAACGCGTGTCTTACGGCCTAAGGCCAAAGGCCGCAGCGGCTTGCTTCGCTATCTGCTCCGCCATTCCCATGACCTGGTAAAGGGACGTCACTTGGAGGGTCCAATACGGCTTCGGTCCATGAACGTTCACGACCGCTGCCACGCTGTAGTCTCCCACTGCCGGCAACTTCCCGCCGACGGATTGGGCCGGCGCCAGCGGACCTTCGCTTGCAAAGAAATAACCGACGGAAGAGGATTGTCCCAAGCAAGCATCAATGGCAATAACCACCTGATCCTCGGGTATGCCTTGAAGCTTTGCCTCAAGATTGAAAGCATCACAGGGTTCGGGCAGCGTGCCGATCACCTGCGGAAAACCGTATTCCACAAGCCGGCTTCCAGTCAACGGACCGAGCGCGTCACCTGTAGAACGGTCGGTGCCAATACATAAAAACACGATGCTGCCCAGCGCATGGCGCTGCGAAATCCCCCGAAAAAAATCGGCCAGTTCATGGCCCGACATCTTGGCTTTGGCAGCATGCACGCTTGGCGTCTTGCCGGCTTGTTCGCTCATGACGGACCTCCTTGATTAAATGGTTCGATGATTCGCATCGCTGACGTGAAGCGTTTTTTCTGATTTTAACCTATCTTCCTCTCCGATGGCAAAAACATTGGTCGAGCCGCACGCTAACATGTTACAATACAGGGATGAAAATCGTAAATCCGCCTAAGAGAGGATGGTGTTATTCCATGGATTTGAGTGAAAAATCCCAAGCCAATGTCGAGTATATGATCGAACAGATTAAAACGAAGCTACGGATGGCTACAGGCGCTGCCATGCAGGCCTCTGCCTTCTCGGTTAACCAATATGACGATATTTATGATCTGTACGATATGGTCATGAATAAACAGAATCTTAGTATTTCGGAAGTGGAAGCCGTTGTATCCGAGCTTGGACAGCTCCGCGGAAACCAGTAGGACGGTATCTTCACGAACGTTGAGTGTATTCTTAAGAAGCGCTTTTGTCATCACAAAAGCCCCGGGTACTTGCGAATCTCGCAAGTCCCGGGGCTTTCTGTTTACGTTATGGCATATCGATAAGGACCATTTCCGAGCTTCCCTCACTGGAGTTCCCCCGGAAGGTCAGCTCATGACGACGCTGTATCCTTGCCGCATCGCCCGCCTTAATATCGAATACGCCGTCTTCCGATGATATTTCGACATCACCGCTTATGACGTATAGATGCATTCTACGATCCCCGGCCAGACTGTACGTCAGTTCTTGTCCGGTCTCCAGTATGCTGCTGTACATCACAACATCCAGCGACTGGGGCAGGCTCGACTCACCATTGCCTGAACCGATGATCGGAAGCATCTGGTTCAATTGCTGTTCTTTTGTGAAATTGCTTTGATGGTGACTGGTCTCAAGGCCCGGCTCCGCAGGGAGAAACCACATTTCCAGATAGCGTACGTCCTCCGAAGATGAGGCGTTCCTCTCGGCATGGTACACGCCGGAGCCTGTATTCACGACATGAATCGTACCGGGCGTAAGCTCCATGAGCTTCCCTGTATCATCCTCATACGTCAACGTGCCTTCCAGCACCAAATGCACAATCACCAAATCATGATGAAACCTGCGATCAAACCCCTCCATCGGTTGGAGCACGTATTCATTATGCGCCAGAAGGCTTCCAAAGTGCTCGTTATGCGGGTCTGTATAATCACCAAAAGAAAAGCTGAATTCGCTATGAATACCGTCTTCATGGGTAGTATGTCTTTCCGCTGCCGTCATGATCTTAATCATGGCCGGTCACCTCCGCCTTTTTTACTATTCAATACCCCGGCGGTTTCCGGTCTAATCAGTCGCCCTTAAGCGTGGAGCAGCTTAAATCCGGTTTCTACCCTGCCTACTCGAAGACCCTCATCATTATATAAATCCTTAGGATATGCAGCTTTCAGCCGTTCGATGGTCGCTTTGCTGCCGTAGCCGATCTGTTCCAATATGGACTCCGCGATCCAGCCCCATTCTTCCTCGGAGCCGTCCGAAATTTTGAAAGAGATGCCGAGCCGCTCCTTCTTAAGGCCGAAACAGTACACTCCCTTGAAGCCGCCCTTGGCCACAATATTAGGATCTTCCAGAAGAAGGGTATCCACTTTATGTTTACCCGCCACCATATAAGGCGCTGCATGCATGGCCTTCGTGATTCGAATGACTGCCTTTCGCGTCGGCTCGTCCTCTATAAGGTCCGGGCATGCAAGCTTCATGTAGGCTGTTGCCAAAGCGCGGAGCGGCATGGCGAATACCGGCAAGCCGCATCCATCGGTTCCCAGTTTAACATCGCCCGGAGCCAATCCAGCCAAATAGGCGACCGTCCGAAGGATCTCCTGCTGCAGCGGATGTTCCGGCTGATCGTATCCCGTCAGCGGATATCCCGCCATCTGGCAGTAGGCCAGCATGCCATAATGCTTGCCGGAGCAATTATGGTACCATTTACTTTTATCGCCGCCGCCTCGCAGAAGTGTTTCTTTGCTTCCTTCGTCCAGCGGCCAGCTGGATGCGCACACCATGTGAGTTTCGCTGATGCCCGCCTTGCGTGCAAACCGCTCCAATACTTCCACATGAGCCTGCTCCGCACGATGCGAGGCCGTCATGATCGCAATTTCCTCATCGGACAGTCCGTAATGATCGACCAGCCCGCCGCGAATGGAAGGAATCGCCTGCATCGGCTTGGCCGAAGAACGCGTAAATGCGACATAATCCGGATCTCCCGCATAAGCCTCGACCTTACCTTGTTCATTCACAATGCATATATGTCCATTGTGGACGCACTCCAATATGTCCGCCCGATATTCCTTCACCAATACAGTGTCCATGTTGAATAACTCCTTCTATATACCGTCTGTTACGTAATGATGCCTTGAGAAGCCTGTATGCTTGCATCTCCCCGAGATCACGCTTATTCGAGAATGATTGCGAATCTGTATTCAGTATAGTACAAAAAAGGGCAATTGACAGCAGGATACGTTCCATAGAGGACGGACATTTCATTTATCTCCCGTTTTGCACGTCTCCTGTTTCATGGTGTGGCCTTGCGTTTAATTACGAGATAAGCAAGCCCACTCGAAACACATTGCTCTGAAAAAGGAGGCGATCGTATGTGGGGAATCATCATCAGCATCGTGATGGCAATCATCATCGGGATAATCGGGGATGCGCTGGTTGGTCATGAAATGCCGGGCGGAATTATCGGTTCCATGATCGCAGGTTTCATAGGCGCATGGCTCGGACCGTGGCTCTTCGGAGCTTGGGGTCCTGTCATAGGCGGATTTGCCATTGTGCCCGCAATCATCGGTACGGCCATCTTTGTATTCCTGCTCGGTCTTGTTGCCAAGTTGTTTAGACGCACAGCCTGATCCTCGTGTTTATATTCATTTTTATATTAACTAAAAGGAGTGAAAGTTATGAATAACGCAGAACAAGAATATCCAGTACAAAGCGGTTCCACATTCTTCAAAGGTGCTTTTATCGGTGCCTTGGTCGGAGCGGCGGCAGCTCTGTTGTTCGCTCCAAAGCCAGGCCGCGAGCTTCGCGGGGATTTATCCGAGAAGCTGAGCATGGTGTCGGATAAAACCAAAGAAGTCGCTTATACCGTAGGCGATAAAGCTTCTGAACTGGCAAAAACGGTAGGAAGCAAAGCCTCCGATGTCATGGCCACCGTGAACGAAGGCCGCCAAAGCATTATGTCCAGCGTCAAGGAAGCATCGGCAGACGTGTCGAGCGAGGTTTCAAGTGCTTCCAAAGATGTGAAGGATAAAGCGATGGACACCTCTTCCGAAGTCAGCCGTGAAATGAAAACGACAACGAATTATTAATTCGTAGGGTCACGAATAGCCAGCTGACGCAGCTGGCTATTTTTGTGCCAGATCCGGCACGTTGTCTTATCCACATTGTATGGATTCCGAAGTGAAATGAAACGGCGCATCTGCCTGGAAAGCGGGGATATTTCATGAGTAAAGCAAACCCATATCATGGCGGCTCCGGCTTCTCAACCCGAAGCGGCAGTCGTTCGACACGAAACGAGGAACAACGAGTGCAATCCGAATCGTCCAGGGAAAGACACTCGAAAGAGGCGGATGAGGTGCAGGAGCATCCCTTTGAGCTTAGGCACGAAGTGAAGAAATTGAACACGCGACTGGACAAAATCGCCGCCACGCTGGAGAAGTCCGAAATGAAAGACATGATCGATAATTACATGAATCCCAAGAAACGCATCATTGCCAACCTCACTGCCGGCCTGGCCCGGGGGTTGGGCTTAACCCTTGGCACGGCTCTCGTGCTGGGTCTTCTGGGTTATATTCTCAGCTTCTTTGTCAATGTGCCGATGATAGGGGATTTCATCTCGAACCTGCAGGGATATATTGAACAATCCAAATCCTAATTCGTCTCTATTACCTGAACAAGCCCGGTACCTTTAACGGTTACCGGGCGATTGTGATAAGTTATTGCTGCACTTCTTATGCAATCGTATACTTCGCACTCAAATATTCCTGTTTTTGGACTTTACTTGAAGCAGGTCCCCCGTCCATCCCTTCGCACGCATCCAAAGGTACATCCCTCCGGTCCAGAGCAGGGTGAAGCCAATGACTGCCGTGAAGCCCCAGAACGTCTTAATGCCGGGCAAGTTTTCGAAATTCATGCCCCATACGGCTCCGATCACGGTTGCCGGTGTGAATACGACCGTAAAGATGGTCAAGGTCTTCATGATTTCATTGCCGCGGAACGCCGAGATGGCATCATCTATGGATACCAGCGTATCGATTTCGCGCTCATAGTGATAAATCAGCCTTTCCATTCTTTCTACTCGATGCAGGAGCTGTTGAAACGAGCGGCTGGCATCCAGCTCGCCGTGATACCCCTCCTTCGCCGCAGCGATCAGCTCCTGAAAAGGAATAAACAGGTTGCTCCATTCCAGCAGCTCAAACCTTGACGAGAGAATGTTATCCATTAAAGATCTTCGGTTGCGTGTACGCATATCCTTTTCGACAAGACGCAGGTTATGTTCGAATTGATCCATTCCTGCATGGTAATAATGCAGAATGGCCCGGGCCAATACAAACAGGCCGTCTACGGGCCGCTCGCATTTATGAAGCATCGAGGCTCTATCGGCCTTGGCCATCACGCTGCGGGTATGCTCATCCAAATTAATGGTGATCAGCACTTGAGCATCCACATAGAAATAGAACTGTTCCGACTTATGATGCTCGTGTTCATTCGTAACCTTATAAAGCATGGACCCCATTATGACCGCCTCCACCCCATCCTTGAAACGAACGGATAAGTAATTCCGCTCCTTTAACGACGGTGCCAGATTAAACCATTCGGCTGTATAAGGATAGCGTGACCGAAGCTCGCCGATCCAGGAGGATTGCCAGTTATCCGTTCGGACATCGTGCCATTGCCACCCCCCTGCAAAATCATAAATATCCTGACCTTCTGTCATATCCGGCCCAAGCATGATTTCCTTGCCACTCCCTTCGATAAATACGGATATTAGGTTTCAAAAAAGGCACGCATTCCCGTGATGGAGGAAGCGTGCCTTATGTTGCTATACGTCTGTCTCTACGAAGCTTGTCCATATCAATACGAAGAATTGGACATGATTTGCTTCAGTTTTTCCGTTGCCCGCTTCTGGATACGCGAGACACTCATTTGCGACACACCTAACCTTTGAGCGATCGCTCGTTGGGACTGCCCCTCCTGAAATGCCAGCAGCAGCACCTTCTGCTCCTGCTCCTTCAGCTGGCTCATCGCCTGTTGAAGATCCATGCGCTTCTCGACGGAATCAAAGTCGTTCACGTCCGAACTGATCAGCTCTCCAAGCGTGGCCCCGGTTTCTTCCTGAGACAACGGGGAATCCAATGATACATAATGATAGCATTCCCTTCCCGCCAACACTTCAACGGTTTCCTCAACGGAAAGATCCAGGTAGGATGCAATCTCATTCACATCAGGAGATCGTTCAAGCTTCACCATTAATTCATCAATCGCTTGCTGGACCAAGGCCCCCTTCTCCTTGATTCGTCTTGGCACTTGAATGTACCATGATTTATCGCGGAGGAAGTTTTTCATATGCCCGATCATACTCTTCATGGCGTAGGGCTCAAACGGAATCCCCAGGCTAATGTCGTATTGCTGAAGCAAACGGATTAATGCCATTTGACCAACCTGATATAAATCCTCATACAGATCGGGCCGATTCCGGGCAATTTTGCCTGCTGCCATCTTGACCATCGGTTCATATTTTTTAATCAGCACCGTTGCGATATCGTTATCCTTCGTCTGCTGATACTGTTCTATTAAATGAACTGCTTCATCTCTGGACTCTTGGGGAGTCGCCTTATCACTCATACTGGCTCCTCGCTTCTTGCGAGCCGCTTCGTCAGCGTAACCTCGGTTCCCTTTCCAGCCTGGTTTGTCACGCTCACCTCGTCCATAAGCGCCTCCATCAGGTAGAAGCCAAGTCCTCCGATTTGGACCTCGCTGAGATCTTTATCATGAAGTGTACGATCGCCAACCGCCCCCACACTGTCGAAACTCTCCCCTTCGTCTCTGACCGTAATGGATAGCGACTCGCCGGTCACTTGAAATAAAACCTCTACCATTCCGCCTTCCTGGCTATAAGCATATAAAACCGAGTTGTTACAGGCCTCCGACACCGCAACCTTCATATCTTCGATCTCTTCATAGGAAAAGCCCATCTTGGAAGCTATCCCGTATAGATTCAACCTTACAATATCCACGTATTCAGCACTGGCAGGCAAATTAAGTGTTATTCTTTGTACATCTGAATTCATTCTTTTCGATCCTTTCCTATTGGGAATTCTTCTTACGACTGAAAGAACTTCGCAATACCCGTCATATCGAACAGCTTTTGAATTTGCGGCGGAACTTCCTCAACTGCAAAGCGTGCTTCCATGCCATGTCTGGCTTTCAGTATCGACAGAAGAATACCAATGCCCGTACTATCAATATATGTCATGTCCTTCATGTTGACGATCAAGTCTACTTCGGAATTGCCGACAAGAGGCTCCATTACCAATCGAAAATCCGGAGCGACGGACAGATCAAGTTCACCGCTCAAAAATACCGTGCATACGTCCTCGTTCATTTGGGTCTTGGCATTGAACTTATCATTCGTTTTTGTATTCATAGACACTCTCTCCCAATCATTTGTTTTCCCTTTACATAACCCGTTATCTCGCTTGTTGAAACAGGTTAACGAGGGATAAAGACGCGCTAATATATGGAAAACGATTCATTCACTAGCCGTTGATGATTCGAACTTGGCTTGGGCTGATGTCCCACCCGTCCGGCTCTACCGGCATATAACGGGATATCAGGTGCTTTACACAGCTGATTTTGACCGGTTTACTAATATATTCATTCATGCCGGCATCAAAGCAGCGCTTCTGAATCCCGTCCATCACATTGGCTGTCATCGCAACGAGTACGGGAGCGTCCGCTTCCGGCTTCATCTGGCGGATGAGGCGAGCGGCCTCCAAACCGTCCATGACCGGCATTTGCAAATCCATAAAGATCATGTCGTACGCCTTAGGCCCGGCAGCCATCTCGACGGCCTGCCTGCCGTCTTCGGCCATATCCGCATTCATTCCCATCTTTTCAAGCATGCTCTCCATCAGCTTTCGATTAATCGGATGGTCGTCCACGATCAGAATGTTCGGCTGTCTTCCCCCGTGCACCCGATATTTGTCCGAATGTTCCTCTTCCCGGAGCCGAGGATGCTCCTCCTCATGCGTGTGAACGCAGATCGTAAATACGAAGGTGGCTCCTTCCCCTTCCTTGGAGTCAACCTCAATCTCTCCGCCCATCATCTGCACAAGCGATTTACAGATCGCTAGCCCCAGACCTGTTCCGCCGTAGCGCCTTGTCATCGAGGAATCCAGTTGAGAGAACGGCTTGAACAGCCGGTCAAGCTTCTTCGATGAGATGCCGATTCCCGTATCTTTTACCGTGAATTCAAGCGTTAATCGATTCTCTTCGGCCTTGGCAAGCGAAACAACCAAATACACGCCGCCCTCGTTCGTAAATTTCACGGCATTGGATACCAAATTCACCAACACTTGACGAAGGCGCCCCATATCGCCGAATACCATCGAAGGGATCTGATCCTCGATAAAATACGTAAGCTCCAGGTTTTTCTTGGAGGCTTCTCCGGAGAACAAACCAAACACTTCCTGAACGCAGGACTTAAGATCAAACGGATATTCCTCCAGCTCCATTTTGCCGGATTCCATCTTGGAGAAATCCAGAATGTCATTAATGATGTTAACCAAGGCATCCGCACTGTTGCGGATAATCGTGGCATATTCACGCTGTTCATCCTGAAGCTCGCTGTCCATCAGCAAATCAATCATCCCGATGACGCCATTCATCGGCGTTCGGATCTCATGACTCATCATCGCCAGAAACTCGGTTTTGGCTTTGGCGGCAATCTCGGCTTCTTCCTTGGCCAGCACAAGCTCTTGATTAATCTTTTCCAGTTCCTGAGTCTTCTGGTGTAATTGCGCAGACTGGATCTTCAGCCTGTTATTGGTCCGATACATATCGACAAAACCCTCGATCTTGGATTTCAAGATTTGAGGGATGAAGGGTTTAACCATATAGTCGATTGCACCGGCGGAGTATCCCGCAAAAAGATGCTCCGCGTCCTTGCTGTTTGCGGAAATGAATATGATCGGAATATCCTTTGTCTTGTCTCTCGCCTTGATCAGCCTTGCCGTTTCAATGCCGTCCATGCCGGGCATTTGGACATCAAGAACAATCACGGCAAAATCATACTTCAAGAGATATCGCAAAGCCTCTTCGCCCGAAGTAGCTTTAATGAGCGTGTATTGTTCGCTGTCCAGAACAGCTTCGAGTGCAAGCAAGTTTTCAGGGCGGTCATCTACCAACAGAATATGAATCGGTTCGTGAAACCCCATGAGATCCTCCTACAAAACTTCTATTTAATCTTTCGATAAATTTTCTCGACGCGGTCCAGTGTCTCATAAGCTTCGCTGTAATTCGTAAAGTGTATGGACTCTTTGGCGCCCAGGACGAGAATACCGAAATGGCTTAGACTCTCGTGAAACAATCCGTGCACGTGATCCCGCAGCTGGTCATTAAAATAAATCATGACATTCCGGCAAAAAATCACGTTAAACTCGTTAAAGGAACGGTCCGTTGCCAAATTGTGCTCGGCAAATATCATGTTTTTCTTCAAGAACGGCTGAAAGATAACCGAGTTGTACTTCGCGGTATAGTATTCGGAGAACGAGCGGGTACCGCCCGCCTCCAAGTAATTCTTCGTATATTGCTTCATGCGTTTAATATCGAATACGCCTTCCTTGGCCTGCTGGAGCGAACGCGAATTCATATCCGTCGCATAAATCCGGGATTTCTCATATAGTCCCTCTTCATGAAGCAAAATGGCCATGGAATATACTTCTTCTCCAGTCGAACAGCCGGCATGCCAAATCCGTATATACGGATACGTACGAAGCAATGGAACCACCGACTGCCTGAATGTCAGGAATAGTTTCGGATCCCTGAACATTTCGGTAACAGGAATCGACAAATTATATATGAGCCGCTCAAAACATGAACGGTCGTGCAGTACTTTGTCTTGAAGGGCAGAAATCGTGGAAACACCCTCTGCATGAACATGATGCCAGATTCTCCGCCTCAACGAAGGAATGGCGTAATTTCGAAAATCGTAACCATAGAATCGATGAATGCCATCCAAAAGAAGTTCGATCTCGATCTGTTCCAGTTCACGCTCGCTATTCTCTGTCAACAACAGTTGTTCTGATTCCATATGGTCACTAGATGACATTACGCTTGCACCGCTTTCCGAGTGTTTATTTGCTACTTGTACTTTACCCACAAAAGCGGCTTACGAATACAACCAAACCCTCATTAGGGAAAGAAGTTGCTCTGTCTGAATCGGCTTCTTCATATAATCGGAAGCACCCGCTTCAATGCATTTCGCGCGGTCCTCTTTCATGGCTTTGGCCGTCAGGGCAATAATCGGCAATTTGTCGAATTCCGGCATTTCGCGTAAACGGCGCATCGCCTCATAACCGTCCATCTCCGGCATCATCATATCCATTAACACGAGATCGAAATCCGGATTCTGCTGAAGGAGCTCGATCGCTTCCCGGCCGTTCTCGGCAAAGGTCACTTCCATATTGTATCCTTCCAGCACGCTGGAGAGGGCAAACACGTTGCGGATATCGTCATCAACAAGCAGAATTTTCTTGCCTTCAAACAGTTCTTCCTTGTTGTGCAGCTTCTGCAGGATTTTACGTTTATCCTCCGGCAAATCGGCCTCAACCCGATGCAGGAACAGCGTCGTTTCATCCAAAAGCCGTTCCGGTGACTTCACGTCCTTAATGATGATTGACTCCGCATATTTGCGAAGCTGCATCTCTTCCTTCGAATCCAAATCCTTGCCGGTGTAAATAATAATAGGCAGATCCACCAGGTTCTCGTCATCGCGAATCTGGTCAAGCAGTTCAAAGCCTGTCATATCCGTCAGCATCAGATCAAGCACCATGCAATCATATCGCTGCTTACGCAGCTCGCTGAGCGCCTCGGCGCCCGTGGATGCCGCCGTAATCGACACATCGTCATGACCGATCAATTCGATAATGGAATTCCGCTGAATATCGTCATCCTCGACAATCAAGAGATGTTTCATCGATTTTTCCGCATAGGATTGGATATGCGTAAACGCGTCCTCCAGCGCTTCCCTGCTTGAAGGCTTCTTCAGGTAAGCGATCGCTCCCATCATTAAGCCTTGCTTCACTTCATCCACAACGGAGATAACATGCACCGGAATATGGCGGGTAACCGCAGAGCTCTTCAGCTCGCCCATGACGGACCAGCCGTCGATAACCGGGAGCTGGATATCCAGAATGATGGCATCCGGTCTGTACGACTTGGCCATCTCCAGTCCGATGTCACCCTGCAGTGCGACCAAAGCCTTGAAGCCGCGGCCTCTGGCCATATCCAGCAGGATTCTGGCAAACTTCACGTCATCCTCAATGATGAGCAGCACTTTATCTGTCGGCCCGAGCTGGTTGCGATCATCGTCTACCTGTATGGCAGGCTGAACCTCTTTAGTAACCATCTTGGCTTTCGGTACGATCAGAGAACTCTCCGGCGGTGCCTCCATCGCTGCGGCCGCTTCCTTCGCACCGTCTGCCACTTCTGGATGGCTTGCCGGCAGGTAAAGGGTGAAGCAGCTTCCTTTGCCTTCCTCCGATTCCACCGTAATGCCCCCGCCCAACAGGCGGGAAAGCTCGCGGCTGATGGAAAGTCCAAGCCCGGTCCCTCCGTATTTGCGGCTGGTGGTACCGTCCACCTGCTGGAAGGCTTCAAAGATCAGATCCGTTTTGTCTGCCGGAATGCCGATTCCGGTATCTTTGACAGCGAAGGCCACATAGTCCGATTCGGCGTTTAGGTAAACCGGAAGCTTGTCCTTGTCGGCCTTCTCTACAAGCAACTCGACAGAGCCGCTATTCGTAAACTTGAAAGCATTCGATAACAGGTTGCGCAGAATTTGCTTCACGCGATGACTGTCCGTCACGATGCTTTGCGGGAGTCCCTCTTCAATGCGCACGCCCAAATTGATATGCTTGCGCGAAGCCACCGCTGCGAAATTCTGCTCCACGAAGGCTTCGATATCCGGAAGCTGGACGTCTTCATAGTTGATTTCCATTTTCCCGGCGTCCACTTTCGATAAGTCGAGAATTTCATCAATCATTTTGAGCAGGTCGGAGCCCGACATGTAAATCGTCTGTGCATATTCAATCTGCTTGGAGCTCAGGTTCCCATCCTTGTTCTCGGACAGCAGCTGGGACAATATCAGCAGGCTGTTAAGAGGGGTGCGCAGCTCGTGGGACATGTTCGCCATGAACTCCGACTTGTATTTGGTTGTAATCGAGAGCTGCTTCGCTTGCTGCTCGAGCTGTACTCGCGCCTTCTCGATTTCATCGTTCTTCTCTTCCACTTCCTGCACTTGCTCCTCAAGCGCACGCGTCTTGGCAACAAGCTCGGTATTGTAGTGCTCCAGCTCTTCCTGCTGGCGCTGCAGCAGATCCTCGGAACGCTTGAGGGCATTGGTCTGCTCCTCCAGATTCTCGTTGGTACGGCGAAGCTCTTCCTGCTGCGTTTGCAGCTCTTCCGACTGAACCTGAAGCTCCTCGGTCATCGCCTGGGATTCGCGCAGCAGCTGCTCGACCCGCAGTCGGCCTGTGATGTTGTTCAGAATGATGCCGAGGGACTGGCTTAGCTGAGACATCAACTGCTCCTGCAAAGATGTCGTTTCCTCGAACGAAGCCAACTCGACGACGCCCAGCACTTCATTCTCGAATAGAATCGGGTAGATCATGATAGACAACGGCTTGGATGAACCCCACGCGGATTCCACCTTCATATAGTCCTCTGGAGCGCCTTTCAGGACGACCGGCTTCTTATCGAGCGCCGCCTGGCCTACAAGCCCTTCCCCGATCATGAAGGCAACCTTCGGCTCTTCTCCGCCTTCATGGGCATAGGAGCCCTTCATCTCCAATTTGTTCGGATGTTTGTCTTCCTGACGGATATAGATGGCTCCGTAATGAGCTCCCAAGATCGGCGTGAATTCGCTGATGAACCGCTGGCCGACCTCTTCCAGGGAATTGATTCCTTCCAGCAGCTCGGTGACTCTGGCCATATTCGAGTTCAGCCAGGATTGATCACGCTGCGCCTGGAGATAGGTCTCTTCGATGCGCTGCTTCTCGATGATGTCTTCGGACAAGTCTTTGAATACTCGAGCTACGTCCCCAAACTCGTCCTTGGACGTTACCTTGATACGGCGGATGGCCTTCAGCCTGCCTTCGCCGAAGCTCTTCAGCATCATGGAGACCACGTTGATGCCCCGGGTAATGCTTGGGAGAATCCATAGAATGACCAGCATTCCGATAAGAAGCCCGCCGGCCATGATGTAGATGAACATTTGCACGGAGCGGTCGTAAGCGGCTTTCGCTACGGCTATATCATCGTTGATCTTCTGATTCTCATAGCTGCTAAGCTCGTTCAGGCTGATCAGCATCTCCTCCTGGACCGATTGCCCGGTGGAATTACGGAGTGCGTTGGCCCCATCTGCGTCGCTGGTAGAGAGCAATTCCAGCGTCTTGTTCTGATACACGATATATTCGTTAACCGCACGCTCGATCCGGACCAGCAATTGCTGTTCCTCTGCGGTATTTACGCTTTCCTTGATGGCCCTAAAATACTCCTCCGCCTGCGCCGTCATCGTCTCGATTTCCTGTTTGGACACCGTATACGTGGACGGATCGTTGCTCAGGATCATATTCGTAAGTTCGCGCGCCATATTGTTGACTTCTCCGCGCATGCCGCTGGAGTTTCGCACCTTCTGGTAGCGCTCCTGAAAGATTTGGTCCATCTGGTTGTTCATATAGCTGATCCGGTCGTACCCGATCAGGGTCAAAACCAGCATAAGCGCCAGTAATGTTGTAAAACCAATGACTAACTTGCTCTTAAGCTTCATTGATTGGTTTCCTCTCCTTTTTTAAGAGATATCCAAACCAGGCATTTATCGTCCTCTCGCTCCTGCGATGGATCATCCACAAAATACTGTTCCTTCATTTCGTCTTCTCTCCAATGGTGAGGGCCGCCCAAATGCGTCTTCAGATGATCCAGCTTCTCGTCATGTCCGCCCTCTACCAGTTCGAGCAGGCCATCCGTATACATAACCAAATGACCTTCGCCTTCATAATGAAAGCTTCTTGGCTCCATGTCCTCGATCCGGTCGAACAAGCCAACCGGGCAGCAGCCTTGATCCAGCGTCATGACTTCGCCGTCCTCCTTGAAGAACAGAGCCGGGGGATGTCCTGCGTTGACATAGTCCACCCGCTTCAAACGAGTGTCCACGACAAGATAGATGGCCGTAAAATAGTACTGAATCAGCTGTTCGCCCAGGTTCAACTGATTGAATCTGCGATTCAATTCCTGAACCACCTTCTCCGGTTCGACATAAGTCGTCACCGTATCCTTCAGCACCGAAGCGATGAACATGCAAAACAGGGACGAAGTAATCCCGTGTCCCATCATATCCAGCAGAATCACGCCATATCGGCCGTCGCCTAGCGGAAACCATGCATACAAATCTCCCGCAAGCTCTGCCGAGGGCTGATACAGCGCATGAATCTCCAGCTGTTCATCTTCGATGGGCGAGCTTAACACGGCATTCTGAACCATGGCCGCAAGCTTCAATTCCGCCTGGACCCGCTGTTCCCTTTCAATATGCCAGTCTTTCTCGTGCTTCAACCGAAGCGCAAGGCGTATCCGTGCCATCAGCTCCACCTTGTTGATCGGTTTCGTGACGTAATCGACGGCGCCAGCATCCAGCGCTTCCGCCAGCTTCTTCGAATCTCCGACGGCGGTGACCATAATGATCGGTATATCTTTCAAATGCTCGTATTGCTGAACAATACGGCAAGCTTCTATTCCATCCATCTCAGGCATCATCATATCGAGCAGCACCAAATCGATATCCGCCCTACGGGGATTCGGATCTTGGCTGCGATCGCCGATTCCCAGGTGTTCCAGCATTTCTAGGGCTGAAGATGCAGATAGCGTATTTTGATAATTTTCCTTCTTCAAGATTTCTCGAATAATAATGACGTTAGTCGGATTGTCATCTACGATTAATATTCTCATTGCCCTCTCCTTTAACGTTACGGCTTATGCGGCAGAAATCCTTTTCCTACTATTATACTATAATAACCCTATGATCATTTGCCATAGAAAAAGGTTCTCAAGCTTGAATCTTCCACTTTTAATAGATATATGGAACATTCTTTTAAAACATAGATAAGGAATGAGACGTCAATAGTCTCATTCCTTATCTATGTTTTAAGTCCTATAACCCCTATGTCGAATCAGCACCAGGCTGAAAATTCAATGCTTCCTCAATCCTTCTTAGCAATCACGAGCACTTTGCCAAGGTCCAATTGTTTCTCGTAAAATCCCGCCTCGGCTTCAGTAAAGCCAAGCGATACGATCTTGGCACGCAGCTCATCCCCGCGGGACCGAAACAGATTCGCCAGGGCATCAAACACGCCTTCTTCCTTAATGCCTACATTATTGGCATCGGCTGCTTCCACAATCCGGCTCGTCTTATCCGAATCATGGGCCAATACATAAATGTGATCCAGATCGTAACCGGACTGCCGAAGATTCTGAACCTCCTGAACCGCTTGCGTCCCGTTTTCCACGACTTTGGCATATGACTTCGTATTGGTGAATTCCATTGTGAAAACCTCCCCTAATAGTGTTAAACCTCAATTTAGGTTATAGTCCATTGGTTATTAACCGTAATTCTCAAGGTTGAAACAAATTTATTCGCTATAATCGAAAAATAAATCGACGCCTTCGATTTCACCGGTATCCCGGTCAATGTATACCTTAAGCGCATGATGGTTCTCAAGGTATACATCTCCGTCCTCCGCCTTAAAATACGGTTTACCCAGGGATGCCCGGACATGATCGGTTGACATGCCTATATGCTGGCCTTCAACCTGAAAGGATTCGGCAGAGGGCTTGACATGAACATATTCCGTGTAGCCGTTGCGGACTCCAACCTCCATATCTTTATAAAGAAGCTTAGTGGTTCCGCTCAGGCTGTCCTGCTCGATTCGTGCAGGCGTTCCCAGCTTGCGGACGATATCACGCTTGGTATCCGCAAGCGATATCCCGTTTAACGTCCCGTAGCCCTCTGAAGAGTTGTCGCCGGTGTGTGCTTGTCCAACATCCGCAGCGGCATGAACTACAGGCGGTTGCCATATCTCGGCAGCAGGCTGCTGCGCCGCCGCAGCACCTCCACCTCCGGAGTAAACCATGAGCCCGACCATCAACAGTGCGACATTCCACATGCGACCTCCTCCTTTCATCATCTTGCCGTGCACTACCCTGGCTTGGTTAAGCCCTGTTATCTGGCTTTTTGACGACGGAAACTGTTCCACAGGCCAACTGCCGTGTCCACGTAGGACAGCCAGTTCCGGCTGCGGGATTTTTCTTCCGCTTCCGTCTTCTGATAGACGGCGTCATACGACTGGAACGTGCGATCTTGTGCCGTCAAAGGCACTTCCATGCGGGCGGGCTGCTCTTTCTTCTGCTCTATCCGGGATTGCTTAAAGCGGCTAACCATGCCGGAAGATACTTGCTTCACCGCATAAGTGACTTCGCTTAAAGCTTCTCCCAGGTTTTTGACGGTATCCATAACCGGATCAATTTGTTTCATTTTATGCTGAACATCCACCGTAATATCGTTCGTATTTCGAATGGTCTGCTTCACTTCATAACTCAATTCGTCGACCGTCTTTTGTACTTCCTGAAGCGTTTGTGTTACCTTTTCGAGCGATTGCGTGGCTGCCTTCAATGTCTTGATCAAGAAGAATACGAGAACCGCAAATGCCACGGCAATAATGGCAACACTGATTTGAGTTAGCATACGTTGTCCCTCACTTTCAAGTTATGTTTGGTTTCGGATACGCAATAGTTACCCTATCCCCCACCTCACGAAACAAAGGGTTCCTTGCCATCCATGCCACTGTTCTCCAGCTTGTTTCATCCTCTGCCGCCCCGGTTAAAGAACACTACGAAGGGCGCTGCGGCAACGCCGATGGCCCCTACCGATCTTCAAATTGGATAAGAGCTCCTTACTTGGAGCAGCATGCGATGACATGCCATATATCCAATAAAATCGATGAAGAAAGCAGGGTGAATATGATGTTAAAATGGTCCGTAATTTTTCTGGTGGTTGCACTGATTGCAGGGATCTTCGGCTTCTTCGGCATCGTTGAGGCTGCAGCCAGTATCGCGAAGGTTCTGTTCTTCGTCTTCGTTGTCCTGTTTGTGATCTCTCTCTTTACCGGACGCAGACGAAGTATGTGACGGCGTCACATGTTGTTAAAGCCCGTGCATTGAATATACACATAGGAACATGAAAAAGGGTGTCCCTCCGTTGTTAAACGGATGGGACACCCTTTTTATGGCGTGCTTGAATTTGAGGCGGCCTAAGCGTTCGTTGCTGCGGCCTCCCGGCTTCCGGCTGCCTTCGGCTCTTCCGCCGGCTTCGTCTTCTTGATGAAGAAAGCCAGAATCAAGGAAACCACGCTGATCCAGGTGGCAATAACAAAGGCATAGTTAATGCCATAAATCGTTGCTTCGTTGCCCAGCTTAAGCAGGTCGGCCTGATTCTTCGGATCGAACAGCCCCGACTGCATCAAGGCTTCTCCTCGGCTCTCCGCCTGGGTGGACATGACGGTAACGAGAATCGCGGTTCCGATCGAGCCGGAAACCATGCGGAGTGTATTCGACATGGCCGTACCATGGGCGTTCAAGCTCCGCGGCAGCTGATTCAGTCCCGCGGTCTGTATCGGCATCATGAGCATCGACATCCCGAACATGCGGGCCGTATAGATAATCATGATCTGGCCGTAAGACATCGTTTCGGTCAGATTACTGAACTCCCACGTCGTAATGACCGTAATCGCCAGACCGATAACAGCCAGCCATCTTGCGCCAACCTTATCGAATATCGCGCCCGTGATGGGTGACATAATTCCCATCAGAATGGCGCCGGGAAGCATGAGCAGACCGGATTCCACCGGCGTAAACCCGCGAATTTGCTGCAGATAAATCGGCAGCAGGATCATCCCGGCATACATCGCCATCGTGACGATGACATTGATCAAGGTCGTCAACGTAAACATGTTGTACTTAAATATACGGAATTCCAGCATCGGATTGTCGGCCTTCATTTCCCGCCATACAAACAGGATGAGGGCAACCGTGCCGACCGCAAGGGTCGTCACAACCGGCGTGCTGGACCAGCCGTCGTTCCCGGCGTCACTGAAGCCGTAGAGCAAGCCGCCGAAGCCCAGGGTAGACAAAATGATGGCGATCATGTCCAGCTTGGGCCGGCTGACCTCGGTCACGTTTTTAAGGAAGAAGACCCCGATTAACGTAGCGATAACGGAGAAAGGCAGGATCATGTAGAACAGCACCCGCCAATCGTAATGCTCCACGATATATCCGGAAAGCGTAGGTCCGATCGCAGGAGCAAAAATCATGGCGATCCCCATCATCCCCATGGCTTTACCGCGGTTCTCAATAGGGAAAATGTTCAGAAATACGACAGTCATAAGCGGCATGAGAATTCCTGCACCCGCTGCCTGAACGAGGCGTCCGGTTAGAAGAAATGCGAAGTTAGGGCTGATGGCACACAGCAAGGTGCCGATCGTAAACAGCGTCATGGCGCTGATGAACAGCTGCCTGGTCGAGAATCGCGCAATCAGGTAGGCGGTAACGGGAATCAGCACCCCGTTCACCAGCATAAAGCCTGTGGTTAGCCACTGGGCTACCGTCGGTTTGATGCTTAAATTTTCCATGATGCTCGGCAGAGCAACATTCATCAAAGTCTGGTTAAGAATGGCGACAAAAGCGCCAATCATTAATGCGGCAATGATGGGGCCTTTCTTGACAGGCTCGCCGGGGCGAGCAGCAGTATGGGTATTCATCGGAAGCTTTCACTCTCTTTCTAAGTAAGTTCGTTCATATCAATAGCATGTTTGTTCTATGTGGACAGCTGACCTTGGATATACTCAACATTCGTCAAAATTTTGCGGTACAGGGAACTCAACTGTTTAACCTCTTCATCTGTTAGAAAACCATATAACAAACCGCTAAGCTCAGCGCGTTTATTGGCCAACTGCTCGATCAGCTCCCGCCCGAGCGGCGTAATCTCCAGATGGATGACCCTGCGGTCGGTTGTATCCCTTACGCGGCGCGCGAATCCGCCTTCGATCAATTTATCGGATATGCCCGTGACCGCACCGCACGTCACATGAATGGAATCCGCCAAGTCAGACAATCTCAAAGCACCCTGTTCGTGGAGCTTCTCCAAGGCGGTGTACTGGGTTCTCCCCAGTTTAGGGAACCCCTCCTTCTGCCATTCATTCTGCACAGTCCGAAGCATCTTCTTAAATAGCATCTCCAACTCCAGAATTTCATTCCGCATGGACATGTATTTTTTTACACTCCTTTAATGGTCCAGCACTCCTTCAATAGAGACACCCTCTCCTTCGCCTCTAAATACTTTAGTACTAAAACATTTATTTCTAAACATTTACTGATTATAGTAGGGGATGATTTCAGTGTCAATGTTTACATATATATTTTTTTCATAATTATTTTCTGAAAATAATGCCGTCTCATGAAAGAAAATGCAAAAAGACCCAGACATCATTTCCTTGTCTGAGTCTTTAGCCGATTCTCTTGCTTTACTTAAACAACGAAGGAATCGACATCCAATCCATCGTAAAGTTCAATTCCAGGCCATCGGACAGAAACTTAACATTCTTCACGGTTACCAAATCCGGCAAATAGTCCTTCAGCGAAATTTGAATGGGGTCAAGCCGGAACACATTCAGCGGAATCTCAACGCCACGAATCGTTGTCGATTCATGCGTCAGGTGAAGATAGCTTCCCTCGGCTGACATCTGGAAGCGCAGGACGGCTCCAAACGGCAATACGCCCCATTTTCCGTTCATGCGGGCTGTCATGGTGGTACCGTTCATTAAGAAATCGGCACCGGTTATATCGACGCCAAGGTCATGCGTGCTCATATATTTTACCATGTTCTTCTTGCTGAGTTCCCCGACTTCCTCCGTGCTTAGTTTCATGCGGGTATCCCGGTTCGACACCATGGTCATCAATTTGTCCTTGAAATCAACGGATCGATAGCGCATGTCCAGGGATTGCGTAGGATAAACAAACCAGACTGCCGCACCGATGATCACAAGCAACAAGACAAGTATTGCCAATAGGAATCGTCCGGTTCGTTTCTTTCGGCGTACCATCCAAAGATCCCTCCTCCCTAAGGATTTCCCTGCTGGAGCAGGGCTTTTCCCATCCCCAAAGTATATAGGAATCCTGGAAACTTGTCACGATTTGAGAATTGTACCCAACTTTCTTGGTTCAAAACATCCAAATGGTGGTTATTACGATATTGTCAAATACTACTTCGGTCCCAAGGAGGAATCATTCCATGAAAAAAACACTAAGCATTACTGCAGCCCTAGCACTCACCCTGTCCCTAACCGCCGTAGCAAGCGCGGATCCGATTAACGGTACGGTCTCCAACACTTCAGGACCGGCTCCGATCTCGGTGGAAGACCCGATCATCAAACCTGAAGAAGTCGTGATCGTACCGACGCCGATGATTGAGCTTACAAGCAAAACTTACTTCTATAACGCTCCAAACGGCGAAAAGCTTGGTGCCTTGGCTCCGCAAAAGCTCGACACAACCGGCAATCGTTACGATGTCATGCTTGGCGGGGAATGGGTTGAAGTATATACATGGCTCGGTAAAGCTTGGATTTATGTAGAGTAATCGTGTATGGCTATCGGGCTTCATGATCCTTCATGTACCCCGGCATGTTAAATGGCAGGTCAAGAGAATCTTGGCCTGCCATTTGTATACCTGCACATTCGGTATCCCTTAGGAGGATCCCTTAGGCTCCACATGAATATGGACGCTCATAATATTGTGAATCTTCTCCATCTGCTCCTCGATGCGGTCACTGATCTGATGGCCCTCCAAAACACTGATATCCGGGTCTACCTCGATAACGACATCCACCAGTACATGATTGCCGTGGATTCGGGCTTTCATATCCTTGATTCCCTCGACACCGGGCGTACGGGCAATGGTGCTGCGCAAATCAGACAAACGGTTTTCATCAAAACCATCCGTGAGGCTATAGGTACAATCCCTGAATATTTCCCAAGCCGTTTTGCAAATAATGACGCCAACCGCTACAGCCGCCACGGTATCCAGCCAGGGCAGGCCGAATTGTGCGCCGATGATGCCCACAGCGGCCCCAACGCTGACGAGCGCATCGGACAAGTTATCCTTGGCCGCTGCCATCAGCGCCTGGTTATCGATGCGCCGCGCAAGGTTCCGATTGTAACGATATACGCCCAGCATCGCAACGGCACAGATGCCGGCCACGCCGGCAGACCATACATTCGGCACTTCCTTGGAGCCTTCAAAAAAAGAACGGACGGCTTCGACCAGCACCTGGATGCCCACGACAGCCATGATGAAGGAGGCCACCAGCGCCGCGATCGTCTCCGCCCTCAAGTGCCCGTATGCATGATCGGAATCCGGCGGCTTCTGGGAAATTCGCAGCCCGATCAATACGGCGAGCGATGCCACGATATCCGTCAGGTTGTTAAAACCGTCGGCGAGCAAAGCACTGGATGCAAACAAATATCCACAGAATATTTTAAACGATGACAGCACGAGGTATGCCGCAATGCTGATCCAGGCCCCGCGCTCCCCTTGTTTGATGTTATCATAGGCATTCACTATATACGTCTCTCCTTTGCTTGCTCCGTGCAGGCTTTAAGCGATATCCATCATTATCCATATTTAATCCTAGCAAAGGTCATTCGTGTGGGTCTAGGGAAACATAATTGCTTCGGTCAAAGAACCATGGACGTAGAAAATGGTATTAATCATTGTTACCCTTGCCGGACGATTTAAAAACGAATAAAATGAGGACAAGCGAACACGAAGAGGAGGGTGATTCCTATGCCCGAGAATAATGAGCCACGCAAAGTGAATTTGGCTGATGCGATCAAGCAAAAGCTGGAACAAAAGAAACAGCAAAATACATCCGCGAACAAGCCGGGACAATTCCAAGCCGGTTCAGCGCAAAAAATGAAAAGCCAAAATAACAAAAAACCAAACAACCAGCGTCGTCGTACCGGCGGTTCGTAAAGAACCGATCCGTAACGCACGCCAAAAAATGCTGCACCTCCCATACCCGGGAGGTGCAGCATTTTTATTGAATAAAAAGGCGGGATGACAGCTTGTCGCCATCATCCCGCTGCTAAATTTTTAAACTTCAACCGGGTACATGCTTTCGCGAAGCCCCTTGATCTCTTCACTCTCCAGATACTCGTCATAACTCATGCTGCGGTCGATGATGCCGTTAGGCGTAATCTCGATAATCCGGTTCGCAATCGTCTGAATGAACTGATGGTCATGCGAGGTGAACAGAATCGTTCCGTCAAAATCGATCAAGCCATTGTTGAGCGCCGTGATGGACTCCAGATCCAAGTGGTTCGTCGGTTCATCGAAGATCAGCACGTTCGCGCCGTTCAGCATCATTTTGGCCAGCATGCAGCGAACCTTCTCGCCTCCGGACAATACGCTGGCTTTCTTCAACGCTTCCTCCCCTGAGAACAGCATGCGGCCAAGGAATCCGCGCAGGAACGTTTCGTCCTGATCCTTGGAATATTGGCGCAGCCATTCCACGAGATTCAGGTCGACTCCGTCGAAATAAGCCGAATTGTCTTTCGGGAAATACGCTTGGGTCGTGGTTACGCCCCAGCTGTATTCGCCGGCTTCCGCTTCGGTTTCGCCGGTGATGACCTGGAACAAGGTCGTTTTCGGCAAGCCGTTTGGCCCGACAAACGCAATTTTGTCGCCTTTATTCACAACAAAACTCACGTTGTCCAGCAATTTCTCGCCTTCCACGCTCTTCGTCAGGCTGTCCACGGTCAGCAATTGTTTGCCGGCTTCGCGTTCAGGCTTGAAGTTGAGGAACGGATATTTACGGTTGGATGGACGGATATCGTCCAGCGTAATTTTATCGAGCTGCTTCTTCCGGGATGTCGCTTGCTTCGATTTCGAAGCATTCGCGGAGAAGCGCTGAATGAAGGCTTGAAGCTCCTTGATCTTCTCTTCCTTCTTCTTGTTGGATTCGCGCTGGAGCGCGAGGGCCAGCTGGCTGGATTCATACCAGAAGTCGTAGTTGCCGACATACAACTGAATTTTACCGAAATCGATATCCGCAATATGCGTACATACCTTGTTCAGGAAGTGACGGTCATGGGATACCACGATAACGGTGCCTTCATAATCCATCAGGAAGTTCTCGAGCCACTGAATCGATTCGAGGTCCAAGTGGTTGGTAGGCTCATCGAGCAGCAGGTTATGCGGCCGGCCGAACAAGGCTTGGGCCAAGAGAACGCGGACCTTCTCGTTGCCGCTCAGCTCCGACATTTTCTTGTCGTGCAGCTCACGCGGAATACCGAGGCCGATCAAGAGCGCAGCCGCATCCGGCTCGGCATCCCATCCGTTCAGCTCGGCGAATTCGCCTTCCAGCTCACCCGCACGCATGCCGTCTTCTTCGGAGAAATCGGCTTTTGCATACAGCGCATCCTTCTCCTTCATGATGGTATACAGTCTGGCGTGACCCATGATGACCGTCTCCAGAACCGGATACTGGTCATATTCATAGTGGTTCTGCTTCAGAACCGCCATCCGTTCGTTGGGAGTCATATGAACCTCGCCTGAGTTCGGTTCAATCTCGCCGGAGAGGATTTTCAGAAATGTAGACTTACCCGCCCCGTTAGCGCCGATGAGGCCGTAGCAGTTGCCCGGGGTGAATTTTATATTGACATCTTCAAATAGTGCTCGTTTGCCATAGCGGAGCGTTACGCCGCTTGTACTGATCATTAAGCATTACCATCCTTTATCACTATTGGTTTCAGCACATTATAGCATAAGTACGGCGGTTATCGAAGCTTCTGGATGATATAAAACGGTTTTAAACAAATATAACCTCCTGCATGGGCCATTTCATGCTGACCAGCTACAGGAGGCCGACGATCATAGATTACCTTTTACCAAGTTTCATAGAACCGAGGCTTTTCTATTAATTAGAAGAAACCAGTCGGACCGGACCGCTGTCTTACCATAGACTTCACCGGGAATCGATTGACGATCCCATGCAGTTGGCTAAGAATAACGCTCTGCCGCAAGAGCGGTCGGCATTTGGCCAAAACGATGACGATTAGAAGCAACTAATAAATGGGCCCGAAAGGTTATACGACCTTTCGGGCCTTCTTAGGCAGTCTGTAATGGGTATGCCGATCGGAATCGCTTCCGGGTTTCTGTTACGAAGTCACGCTTCTTCGTTCCGGCTGAACCTTGAAGGTTTCCCCGTATTTCAAGACGCGAATCCGCTCCTTGGCAATCCCGAGCCGCTTTCGTTCCGCTTCCATCCGGTCCAGCGCTTCCCTGGCCGTATCATCGGCCAGCTTGAAGGTCCCGTAATGCATCGGAATCATCGTCTCCGCCTTCACGTCCTGAAACGCCTGCAGCGCCTCTTCCGGATTGACGTGCTGGGACGTCATGAACCATTCCGGCTCGTATGCCCCGATCGGCATCAAAGCGAGGTGAATGTTGAACCGTTCGCCGATCAGCTTAAAACCCTCGAAATAACCGCTGTCTCCCGCAAAATACAAATTCGGCGGAAGCAGTCGCGTGCCGTCCTCTGCGACGGGTTCGTTATTGCACGGCGATTCATCGGAAGAACTCGAATCCGTCTTTCCATCCTGCAGCACGGGCTCCATCACGAATCCTCCCCAATGGGACGTATTCGTATCAAACGGCGTGCGCCGCGTCCAATGCTGTGTCGGCACGAAGGAAAATTTCACGCCTTTTATGGCGACCGATTCCCACCACTGCAGTTCGATCACGCGGCGAAAGCCTTTATTGATCATTTTCCGACGCAGACCAACCGGTACAATGATGGTGGTGTCCGCACGGTACAGCTTACGGATCGAGGAAACATGCATATGGTCATAGTGGGAATGCGATATCAAAATGACATCGATCGGGGGGATCTCATGAATGGGAAGTCCAGGTTCCCCAAGGCGCTTATTAAACCCCATTCTCCGCGCCCATACGGGATCAGTCACAATATTCATGCCTTCGTATTGAATGAAGAACGTGGCGTGCCCGATCCAGGTAACGGAGGTTTCGTGCCGGTTGCTATGCAAATACTGAAGATCCGGCGTCAGGTTCGGAATGCAGTAGGAATAATCCTTCTTCTTCTGACGACGTTCGTCGCGCCACTGCTTGAACTGTTTAAGCGTTTTGTCCGTGCTGACGTTATCGATATTGTTATAGCGAATTCTTGGCATGCAGCCTCCTCCTTCCATTACCCTGTATTTTACCCGTATTGAGCTATCCGCTCAACTTTGCGCTTTGTTGTTCTTTTTACACCGAATGATTCTTGGCGAAACAGCCCGGCTTTATTTTGTCCATCCTCAATCCGAAGGGTCTTTATACTTGACAACGTAAATCGCCATAAAGGCTACGGCAGCCAATACCGTGAGCAGCGGTGCTATGAAAATGCCGAAGTCCTCCACTTGCCTCACCCCTTCTTCGCGGATTTGCCGCGAATGTAGTTCGCATCGAACAAAAACAATCGCATCAGCAGGATCAGGGAAGGCACCAGCACGCAAAAGCCGAGAATAAACGCGGTAATCAAAGCGATGGCCATCGTATCGTTGGTGATGCTCTCATCAATGTGGATGTAATCATAGAGAATGTACGGCAGATGCGAGCGACCATATCCGTACCAGGCAAAAGCGAATTGAAGCATGACCATGATAAATGCGATGCCAAGGCGGATGCGTTTCCACACGAGGTATACCGCGATGACAAAGCAGACGAACGACGCGATAAACATCCAGGCGATATCCAGCATTTGCCCAAAATGGACCGGATTCTGATGGTTGATCTGGAAAAACGCGAACACCGAAGCCAGGATCGTCGGCCCGCTCCACCCCAGCGCGTAACCCCGGACCACACCGAACGCCACCTCATCCCCGGCACGCTGCGCGTAATAGGACAGGAACATCGCCGAGATGTACAGAACGCTGACAAGGGCAAGCAGAATGACCGACCACGTGTACGGATTCGTGAAGAACGTGTACCAGTGAAGCTCCACCTTCCCGCCGTCCATATAGATGATGCCGCCCTCGGATATGGCCAATATCGTCGACAAGGCGGCAGGAATGAGCAGCCCCGTCGCTCCGTATAGTCCCATGTATACGATATTGTTGCCCGTCTGGCTGCCATACGTATGATAGGCGTAGTAAGCGCCTCGGATGGCGAGCAGCACGAGCGCCAAGCTGCCCGGGACAAGCAGCGCGGTGCCATAATAATACGCGGCATCGGGAAAGAATCCGACGAGTCCGACCACAAAAAAGATCAGGAACACGTTGGTCACTTCCCAAACGGGGGACAGATATCGCTGGATGATATTGTGGATCTTGTTCTCATGTCCGGTAAGCACGCTATAGAAGCTGAAGAACCCGGCGCCGAAATCAATCGAGGCCACCAGCAAATAGCCGAACAGGAACGTCCATAGAACGGTTATGGCTACCATGGCATAGCTCACTTGCGGTCTCCTCCTTCGATTTCGAGTCCCAGCAGCCGGATTTCCTCTTCCGCGCTTTTATTCCGGAACAATTGGCTCAGCACGCGGATTGCGGATACGGACAAGACCAAATACAGTAGAATAAACAGCAACAGCATCCAGCCGACGCTCGATGAAGTGGTCGCCGCATCCGATACCTTCATATATCCCCTCACAATCCACGGCTGCCTTCCGATCTCGGCAAGGAACCAGCCCAGCCATATGGCTGACATCGATAAAGGCCCTAAAGCCAATATACTGAGCAGCAGCCACTTTGGGTAAGGCTTTTTGCCAGGAAGTTTCCTTCGGAACATATACAGGAGAGGAATCAGAACGATCACGGCACCGCTGGTCACCTTCAAATCAAAAAAATAATGCACGGACATCGGCGGTCTCTCGTTCTCTGGAAATTCATTCAGGCCGATGACCTCCGTACTGGGGCTGTTCCCTGCCAGTATGCTAAGCGCGTACGGAATCTTTAACGCATACTTGATTTCGTTATTCTCATCCAGAAAACCGCCGTAAATGAGCGGGGCTTCGGTCATCGTCTCAAAATGCCACTCGGCGGCCGCCAGTTTCTCGGGCTGGTATTTGGCCAGGAATTTGCCGGAAAAGTCACCGATCATCACGGTGGCCACGGCAAAAACAAAGGTGGAAACGACGGTAAGCTTCAGCGCTTTCTTAAAATAGACGTGCCTGCTTCCCCGAAGCAAGCTGAAAGCCGCGATGCTGGCCAGCGCCGCAGCGCTTGTCGTAAACGCCGACGCCAGGACATGGCTCACCTTGGTCGGCGTCGCCGGATTGAACATGGCCACGAACGGATTCACGTTCGTAAACACCCCGTCCACCAGCTCAAAGCCTTGAGGCTGGTTCATAAATGCATTCATGCTCGTGATAAAGAATGCAGACGCGGAGGAGCCGATCGCCACGGGAATTAGCAGCAGCAAATGGGTCCATTTGTTTTTGAACCGATCCCACGTATAGAGATAAATGCCAAGAAAGATCGCCTCCACAAAAAAAGCGAAGGTTTCCATGAACAGCGGCAGCGCAATGGCCTTACCGGCTACGCGCATAAAGGTGGGCCACAGCAGGCTGAGCTGCAAGCCGATGGCGGTTCCTGTCACGACGCCAACAGCCACGGTAATCACATATCCCCGCGCCCAGCGCCTGGCGAGCAAGGTATAATGGTCATCCCCCGTCCGGATCCCCCTCCATTCCGCCAGAGCCAGCATAATGGGAATCCCGACGCCGATGGTTGCCAGAACAATATGTACAAACAGGGTCAGTCCGGTCAGTATGCGGCTCATCAGTACTGGATCCAGTGATGACATCAGGTTCACTCCTCGGGTGTGTTATCCAAAATGATGCATGTAGCGCAAATATCCTTTCACGGCCCCGTACAGCATAATGGCCGCCACGATAAAACATAGAATCGCAAGCTTTTTCTCCTGCTTCCTGTACATCGACAGCCTAGCCTCCCTTATGTATTTCGGACTTCCTGCAAGGGGTGCCGCCCTTCGCCGTAATTCTTTGAAAAACATGAATGAATTCCATCCAACATTATCAGTTTTACAAACCCTTCCTCTTTTTATCCAAAGTCCGGTCAATTTGTTGGAATCCTGTGCATGATGTTTTTTCTGGCATGGAAAAGAGGTACAATAAGAGGATAAGGAGGCGATAAAAACCCATGAAAATTACATTCATTGAACCAACACCGAGCCCGAACTCCATGATGCTTCATCTTGACGAAACCCTGGAGTCCGGAATTCGCAGAACATATACACTAGACAACGAACGGTCGGCTCCTCCCTGGATCAGGCAGCTGCTCCATATCCCTGGCGTAAAGAGCGTGTTCCACACCCTCGATTTCATCGCGCTCGACCGTAAAGGCAACGCCGATTGGCCTTCCATTCTGGGAGCCGTTCAAGAAATATTCGGCCAGGAGGGACTCGCCGCCGGACTCAAGGAAGGCGCGGATGATATCGCATTTGGGGAAGCCCAGGTGTTCGTGCAATATTTCCGCAATATTCCGATGCAAATTCGTGTCAAAAGCGGGAATCAGGAAGAACGTATCGGTCTGTCGGAGCGCTTCTCCCAAGCCGTAGCCGCCGTAGGGACTTCGACGCTTATCAAGGAACGCAAACTCAAGGAGTACGGCGTACGCTACGGCCAGCTGGAAGACATCGCCCGTGATGTGGAGCAGGAGCTGGAAGCCGCATTCCCGCAGGAGCGCCTCGATAAGGTCATTGCCCAGGCGATTGCCCACGGTGCCAGCGACGAGGATTTCGTCGAGCAGCGCCGGAAGCTGACGGACGAGGAAACCGAGGCCGCGATGCAGGATGAGGACTGGCGCGTACGTTATGCCGCGCTGGATGCGCTGGAGCCGACGGAGAAACACATTCCGCTGCTTCGCAAAGCGCTTCGGGATCCGAAGATGCAGATCCGCCGGCTCGTCGTTGTGTACTTGGGCGACCTTCGGACGCCTGAAGCGATGGAGCTCCTGTATGAAGCCATGCGCGACGAAACGCCGGCCGTTCGCCGTACCGCTGGAGATACCTTGTCCGATATCGGCGATGCCGCCGCTACCCCGGTCATGGTCGAATCGCTCAAAGACAGCAGCAAGATCGTTCGCTGGCGTGCAGCCCGCTTCCTATACGAAGTCGGTACGGAGGAAGCGCGTTCCGCCCTTGAAGAAGCCGCCAACGATCCGGAATTCGAAGTAAGCCTGCAGGCGCGAATGGCGCTGGAGCGCATCGAATCCGGCGAAGAAGCTGCCGGAACCGTCTGGCAGCAAATGGCTAAACGGAATCAATCGTAATCGCTCGGCGGGAAACCGCCTTGAACCGTAAAAATTAACCATTGCTTCTGACATGGAATGTGATTTATACTTAGGACTCTCTTGTTAGAATTGAATATACAGATAGCCTCATCATTCCAAGATGAGGTAGAGGTTGCAGACATGATCAGTAGTTGTGCCGAGGCAAAGAGAAGCCGGTGAAGCACAGTGAAAGGCATGAATGCCGAAGTGCAGGGTATCCTCTTGTATCCTGTGCTGGGGCCGTTGTCGAAAGAGACGGAACTGTCACGGGGATTTCCCCGTGTTGTGCTATCTTCATGGAGGGTATGATGCGGATACGATCAAGACCGCAGGTATAGGACCTGCGGTCTTTTTGTTCTAACAGGGTATATTTTAAATATCATTTCTTAATGTATAGAAGGAGTGTTCGACCTTGAATCGCAAAAAAGCACCGGCTGCTTCGCTTAAGCAGAGCTTTAAAGCCCGTCATATGACGATGATCGCCCTTGGCGGATCAATCGGTACGGGCCTGTTCCTGGCAAGCGGAACGGCCATCGCCTCTGCCGGTCCGGGCGGAGCGCTTATCGCGTATGCCGCCGTAGGCCTCATGGTTTACTTTCTGATGACCAGCCTGGGCGAACTCGCTACGTATCTTCCGGATTCCGGCTCATTCAGCACCTACGCCTCCCGGTTTGTCAGTCCCGCCTTCGGATTTGCCGTCGGCTGGAACTTCTGGTACAACTGGGCCGTTACCATTGCCGCCGAACTCGCGGCGGCCACGGTTATAATCAAGTTCTGGTTCCCGGACAGCCCGTCATTTCTGTGGAGCCTTCTGTTCCTGGCGATTATGTTCGGCTTAAACATTCTATCCGCCAAAGGATACGGCGAATCGGAATATTGGTTTGCTATCATTAAAGTAGCGACTGTCATTGTTTTCCTTATCATCGGCGTCATGATGATTTTCGGCATTCTTGGCGGCGAAGCGGTCGGATTCAGCAACTTTAGCCTAGGCGACGGGCCGGTACACGGCGGATTCTTCGCGCTGGTCGGCGTGTTTATGGCTGCAGGCTTCTCCTTTCAGGGAACCGAACTGATCGGGGTAGCGGCAGGCGAAAGCGAGAATCCGAGAAAACATGTGCCCAAAGCCATTCGTCAGGTTTTCTGGCGCATCCTGATCTTCTATATTTTCGCCATTTTTGTTATCGGCATGCTGATCCCATACACCCATCCGAGCTTGCTTCAATCCGGGGTCGACAATATCGGTGTCAGCCCATTCACCCTGGTGTTTGAGAAAGCCGGCCTTGCGTTTGCGGCTTCCGTAATGAATGCGGTCATTCTCAGCTCCGTGCTGTCGGCCGGCAACTCCGGGATGTATGCCTCGACCCGCGTCCTGTATGCCATGGCGAAGCAGGGCATGGCTCCGAAATGGCTGAGCCGCCTGAACAGCCGCGGTGTGCCGGTTGCAGCCCTGATCGTAACCTCCGCCGTGGGCATGCTGGCGTTCCTGGCCTCCTTCTTCGGCGATGGCGTCGTTTACGTGTGGCTTCTGAACGCCTCCGGGATGTGCGGATTCATTAACTGGCTGGCGATTGCGGTGAGTCATTACCGCTTCCGCAAAGCCTACGTTGCCCAAGGCAAGGACCTGAAGGATCTTCCGTTCCGTGCGCGCTGGTTCCCCTTCGGCCCCATCTTCGCTTTCCTGCTCTGTCTCGTGGCCATTATCGGTCAAGGCAACTTCAGCGGGGAGATCGACTGGTTAACGATCATTGCCACGTATGTCAGCATTCCGTTGTTTCTCTCCATCTGGTTCGGCTACCGCTTGATTAAGAAGAGCCGCATCGTGCCATTGGATGAGTGCGATTTGAGCACGGATGCCAAATCATAATAAAGACGAACATGCAAAAAAAACAGCTTCCTCCCGTTGTCGGGAGGAAGCTGTTTTTCATTTGGCACGGACATCTACCATATGATCTGCACTCTAAGATCACCCGTGTTTTCAAAAGCATTGTGATAATACTTGATGGACCCCAGATTGTTCTTTAACTGCAGCTGCTGGAGCACGCTCACAAGTTCTCGCTCGCTCCCGTCAAACCGGAATACCAGCTTACGGCTGCCTTCCGCCTTCGCTGCCTTCACCAGCGGCTGAAGCTGAAGGTGGGAGCTGACGATGGCGCGGGCATCGTATAACTGATACTCCAGATCCTTCTTAATCGTTTCGTATGCTCCCGCTTTCGAACGATCCTTCGCGGCCAGCCCGGCCAGCGTGTTGCGGTAAAGCGTATTCGCCTTCGGATAGGATTTCACCCAGGTATGATCCCGGCCCATCTGCTCATCCGTTCGGAGGTAATACGTGTAGGATACCTCGTTGTCACGATCCGGCACGGGATCGTTCCACGTCGTGTCCAGGTGATACCATTTGCCGTCCAGAAGGACCAGATTCCAGGCATGGAGCTGGCCCTCCGGATTGTCGGAGGCGTAAGCCGTACCCTCCACGATTTTGTTCTGAATCCCGGCTTCCTTCAGCAGCTTATGCGTTAATAGAGAATAACCCTGGCATACCGTGCTCCCCGTGTAAAGCCCGTCATAGGCCGTATATTTCGTAAGCGTCGTATCGTATTTCAAGTTGCGGACAACCCAATCATGGATGGCTTTCACCTTCTCATGATCATTCATGCCCGGCTTGATGATCTGCTTCAAAATGCGGTCGGTATGCTGGTTCACGTAGTTCGTCTGCTCCGCGGTCTCGCGATAGCTCAACCGGACGGTAACATTGGCGGAACTGGATGTTCCACGATAGTCGTAGCTATAGCTGGCGATGGTGTAATGGATATAAGGATCACTGGCCATCGCCTGATCAAGTGCGTCTTTTAGCTGCGATTTCAGCGATTTGGTCTCGCCCTGGTAAACAAAACGCACCGTCGATTGCCTGTCGCTCATCGCTGTCAGCAGTTTCTGCTGTATCGCATGGACCGACTTCACGACCGCTTTGTTGGAAGTGGCATAGACATCACTGAGATTAGCTGGTTCTGGTACTGCTGCAACGGTTACCGCCAAAGTCCCTATGAACAGTAATTTAACGATCGTTCCTCGGCTTCGTTTCATCGGTACACCCGCCCTTCATCTTCCTCATCCGTATGCACCATCATTGTAACACATAACATCAGGGCTTAAGGGTTCTAGTTTTGTCGACCGGGCACGAATATTAAATACTACCAATAGAATGAGGACAAGAAGGAATCGCTTCGTCCCGCCAGCTTCGACATACGGACCAGAACCTCAGCCGCTTCCGCGCGCGTCACTTCGCGATTAGGCAGGAACTTGCCATCCACCGCCGGAAGAAGTCCCAGCTTGAGCGCGATCAGGGCTGCGCCTTTGTTCGTCACGGCGTCGGCATCGGATATCCCCTGCACATCGGTTGGAAGAATAAAGGCTTTGGACAGCTTCTCGTAATTCAAAATCCGGGTCAGCGAGCTTGCCAGTTCATCCCTGGTCAGCTTACGGTCCAGCTGCAGCGGGCTGTCCGGGTCATACGGAATCCAGTTCTGCCCGATCAGCACTTGGATGGCCTGGTAATACGGATGGTCCGGCTGCAGGCCCGCGTACGGATCCATGGTGGATCTTCCATACACCTGCTCGTAGGACGGGCTAACCGAAGCCGCTACCAGCTGATACCATTCTCCAAGGGTGATCTGACGATCCGGGTACACCTTGCCGTCCTTGTCCGGAACCAATACCCGATATTTCACCAGCTCCTTGAGAGCCGCTTCGGCTGAATGCCCCGCCGCGTCAGTCACTGGCGGAATATCCTTCCGGTTCATTTCCGGCATGATATCGCGCCATTCTCCGCTCTTGGCATCGAGCGGTACCTGCATGCCGCCTAAAGCCTGCTGTTTATGTGTCGGGTAATAAATCAGCTTGATGAAAGGCTTGGTGATTTCATTATTGGCAGACAGGTAACCGCCGTAATAGCCGTATTTCAGCTTCAGGTCAATCTCCTTCAAATACTGGGCTCTTGCCTGCTCCTCGGTAATGGCCGGCTTTACGTCCGTTGGCAGCTTGGAGAGGACGCCTTCCGAATTCACGCTAAAGCCCTGGATTTGCCCGTTGGCCTCAATCGTGAGGTTCAGGGAATCGCCCATGACGCGAATATCGCTGACATAGCGCTGGAATGAAAATTGATAGTTGAGGGTTTTCGTGTCCTTACCCATTTTATCAACCGATGTCAGCTTCCATTCCTCGGAAGCATTGGGCACCAGCTTGCTTACCGTCTTGAAAGCAAGATCCTGCGCAGCCTGCTGCGAAATCGGGTTCTTCACTTCCGCAGTTTCGGTCCGGTCATAACGATATCGGTTGTAAGAGTAGATCTGTCCGGTCTTGGCGTCCACCTCTGCGGATACCATCTCTCCTCCGCCCATGGCAGAGATCACATGTTCGCCCCATCTGATGTTCCACGTCTTAACCTCTTTGTTGTTCCATCTTGTACCCAGACTCTTGGATTCTGTCTTCAAGCCTGACGGCAGCTTGATCTGCGACTCCACCCATCGGGCTGCCGCATCACCGCCGGCGAATGGACCCGCGATCGGCTTAAAGGTTTCTTCGGTTGCCGGAATCGTGCCGTCCTCAACGGAGACAAGCCCGCTCTCTTCCCCCGTGAAACTGATGAATTTGCCGGTATTGGCATCCATTGAATAACCTGACAGATCATTAGGTATGTAACCTAAAAAATATTCGCCTTTGGCATTGTTATATAAATTTTCCGGCACATAGGCCAAGGATACTTGGAATTGATCTTCAAACAATTTGCGGATCGAGGCCTCGTTCAATTTCGGCGTAGATGAAGGAAACTCCTCACTGACTTGATTGCGGGAATATTGAATCGTATTGCCCTGTCCATCCAGCGTGATCGTAATGCTGTTCACATCCGATTCAATTCCGTTCACCGAGGTCTGGAAATAAAAATCAAACCGGGGCGGACTGAACAAAGCAGCTTGCATACCGAGATACGCTTCATTCTCCTTAAGCTCGCTTGCCTTCACGTCCGACACGTGGGTGCTGATCCATTTCAGCGCCTTCTCCTTGGCTGCTTCCCGGTTTAACGCCGGTTTGTCACTATCCTGCTTCAACAAAGAGTTAGGGAGATAGATATGAATAAGTTCACCCGTAACCGCATTGACCTGGGCATTGAAGCCGGAGCTTGAGTTCCCTTTGGTCAGCACCAATTGCAGATCCCATGCAAGCGCACTTGATCTCATGTCGTCATTCTCCAGGAACTGCACGTTCGACACCTTTACATTCTTGAGTTCAGGAAAAGCCTTCTTCACGATTTCTTCCGCCTGTTTGGACGAAATTTTTGCACCCTTCGGTATTTCGTTATCCGTAACGCTTTCGGAACCGGCTTGACCACTGCTGTCGACGGAAGTTACCGTTTCGGATACAGCGACTCCGCTGCCCGGAACGGAATTATCCCCCCATACCGGCTGCGCCAAACAAAGCATGGCCGTAGCCGTAACTGCACAAACGGTCTTTTTTACCCTTACTTTCTTCTTCCCCGATGAATTCACTTGATTCGCTCCCTTCCATTTCTTGAACCTAACCATGCATTACTTACACACGATGCTATCCTCAACAAGTGCCTGTACACGGCAGCAATGACATAACCAAGCTACCTAAATAATACCATAACTTGTCTATATATTCCTTATGTAGTAAGCTTCCAAAACATAACCTGCGTGGTTAAGGATGAACAAAGTGTAACTATTTCGCCGCTTCCACGAAAGCCGCTGCACGGCGCTGGATCTCGTCCGAATTCCCGGACGCAAGCGCATCCTTCGGAAGCAGCGCGCTCCCTAAACCCACCGCTGCCGCGCCTGCGTTAAAATAATCCGGAAGATTGCCCAGCGTAACTCCGCCCGTGGCAAGCAGCGGAATGTGATTCAGCGGGCCCTGAAGCTCCCGGATAAACGACAAGCCGAGGCTTGCCATAGGAAACAGCTTCACGATCTCCGCCCCGGCGGCGTACGCCGCAACGATCTCCGTTGGAGTCATAGCCCCGGGCCATACGTCGACTCCCTGCTCCAGGGCAAATTCGATGACGGAAAGATCCGTGTTCGGCGAGATCAGGAACTGGGCTCCCGCAGAGACCGCTTCCTTGGCCATCTCCACATCAAGGACGGTACCCGCGCCGACATACACGTCACCGTCATAGCGGGCGCGCCAATCCTGGATCATATGTAAAGCGCCCTTCGTATTCATCGTCACTTCCATAAACCGGATTCCGCCCCTGCTTAATCCTTCCCCCACGAAGCCCGCTTGTTCTTTTGTAATGCCGCGCACGATAGCAACGATTTTCTCGCGTTTCAGTTCGGCTGTCAGTTTCATTGACGTCCCCCCCATCTCTTTTTTTACACTTTCCGCGCCATCCTTAATCGGATTGGCCGCAGATGTTACACAATGATCACAGGCCATCCAATTAAGGGAACCTGAAAATCGATATCCAAACCGCTTCTCATCGAATAGGGTCAACCCTCATTCCCCGGCGTAACCTGCTTATGACTTCAACCTGCTTCAAGTATATGCGGTCCGGAGCGTTCACGCAAAAAAAAGCAGGCCGGGAGAATGTCTTCCCGACCTGCTCTTCAACATCTGTAGGTTATCCGCGGAATTCGGACAACTCCGCGCCAAGTTCACGCGTGGCTCCGTATACGCTTTGATAGAGTCCAAACAATTTGTCATAGGCCTGAACCGCTTGCGGGTTTGGAGAATACGAGCGTGCCGGACGCAAAAACGCCTTCGCGCAGCCCTGAAGGCTTGGGAACCAGCCGCAGCCGTAAGCTGCAAGCATCGCCGCGCCCATGGCCGGGCCTTGCTCGCTTTCCAGCTTCACGATTTCCGCGTTGAACACATCCGCCTGCATTTGCAGCCAGGTCTCGTTCTTGGCTCCGCCGCCAATGGAAATCACGCGGTCGATCTGCTTGCCCGATGCCCGGAGGATATCAATGGATTCGCGGAGAGAGAACGTGATCCCCTCGAGTACCGAACGCGCAAAGTGAGGCAGCTTATGCCCGGCGTCCATGCCAATGAAGCTGCCGCGGATGGTGGCGTCCGGATGGGGCGTGCGTTCACCGACAATGTACGGCGTGAACAGCAGCCCGCCGCTGCCTACCGGGATATTTCCGATATCGCTTAACAGCGCGTCAAAGGAAACATCCGGAGCAAAGGTATCCTTGAACCAGGTCAGGCTGTATCCCGCTGCTAGGGTTACCCCCATGATATAATAAGCGTCTTTCTCGCTGTGGTTAAAGAAATGGACCTTTCCTTCAAAATCCACCTCACGGCGCTCCTCATAGGACAGCACCACGCCCGATGTACCAATGCTGCACATCGTTTGCCCTTCTTCGAGAATGCCGGCGCCGATAGCGCCGCAGGCGTTGTCCGCCCCGCCGGCAAACACCTTCGTCTCCGGCAGCAGAGCGGCTTGCTCGGCAATCTCGGGGAGCAGCGTGCCGCATTCGTCGAAGGATTCGACCAACGGCGGGCATAAGGTGTGCGGCAGCTGGAAAGCATCCAGAATGTCGGTGCTCCAGGATTTCCCGGCCACGTCCAGCAGCAGCGTGCCGGCTGCATCGGAGTAGTCCATCGCGTATTGTCCGGTCAAGCGGAAACGCACGTAATCCTTAGGCAGCAGGAACAGGGCAGCCCGTTCGAGCACTTCCGGCTCAAACTCCTGAACCCAGAGAATCTTCGGCAGAGTGAAGCCTTCCAGCGCGCGATTGCGTGCAATGCCGAGCAGCTTCTCCTGCAAGGTCTCCTCGATGCGGCGGCATTGCGCCGTTGTCCGGGTGTCGTTCCACAGGATCGCCGGCCGCAGCACGGCGCCCTCTCCGTCTACCAGGACCAAACCATGCATTTGGCCGGAGAAGCTCAATCCCTCAACCTCGGATGGATGTATGTTGTTTCCTTTCATTAATTGTCGTAACGACAATACCGTTTTGTCCACCCAGTCCTCCGGCCGCTGTTCGCTGTAACCGGGCTTCGGCTGGCTCAGCGGGTATGACTCCGAATGCTCGGCAACCACCGTGCCGCTGCGGTCCACCAGCACGGTCTTCACGGCACTGGTCCCCAAATCAACTCCGATAACGTAACTCATCTATATCCTCCTTTGTCTCCTCATGAACCGAACATGAAAACATCGTTGGCATTCTCCCCTAGACGCATCGTCTGGTCCGGGGCATGCCTCCAATGACTGCCGACCATCGCTCGCGCCATCGTTTCCGGTTTGAAATAAGTACACCGGCATCCCTGGAGGGAGCCGGTGAAGGTTTTGGATTTCATGGAACAAGCTTTAAACACCCGTACCGTTATGAATTAATTCGCAAGAATGTACTGATTCAGAATCGCCTTCAGCATTTCTTGGCGTCCGGACTCGTTTTTGCGAGGGGACTCGTTGTTCAGCGCGTATTCCGCAAGGGAAGCCAGCGTAGCCTTACCGGATACGACGTCAGCGCCGATGCCTTCATTAAAGCTGCTGTAGCGCTTCGCGATGAAGTCCTCGAATACGCGGTCTTCGATCAGCTTCGCTGCCACTTTCAAGCCTTTTGCGTAAGTATCCATACCAGCGATGTGCGCATGGAACAGATCTTCCGGCTCGAAGGATGGACGGCGAACCTTCGCGTCGAAGTTCACGCCGCCGCGGCCGAGGCCGCCGTTCATCAGCACTTCGTACAGCGTCAATGTAGCGTCATAGATGTTAACCGGGAATTCGTCCGTATCCCATCCGATAAGCATATCGCCTTGGTTCGCGTCGAGGGAACCGAGCATGCCGTTGATGCGTGCTACGCGAAGCTCATGTTCGAAGGTATGACCGGCCAGCGTGGCGTGGTTTGCTTCGAGGTTCAATTTAAAATGCTTGTCGAGACCGTATTTCTGCAGGAATGCAATCGTAGTAGCCGCATCGAAGTCATATTGGTGCTTAGTCGGCTCCTTCGGTTTAGGCTCGATCAGGAACTGAGCGTCAAAGCCGATTTCCTTCGCGTAATCCACCGCCATATGGAACAGGCGCGCCAGGTTATCCAGTTCAAGGCCCATATCCGTGTTCAGCAGGGTCTCGTAGCCTTCACGGCCTCCCCAGAACACGTAGTTCTCGGCGCCGAGGCGTTTGCCTACTTCGAGGCCCTTCTTGATTTGCGCTGCCGCATGAGCGTATACATCGGCGTTGCACGTAGTGCCCGCACCATGCATGAAACGAGGATTCGTGAACATGTTGGCCGTGTTCCACAGCAATTTTTTGCCGGTGGACTTCATGTGGTCTTCAATCGAGTCCACGATCGTATCGATGTTGCTGTAGAACTCGCGCAGGCTGCTGCCTTCCGGCGCAATGTCCACGTCGTGGAAGCAGAAATACGGAAGGTTCATCTTCTCCATGAATTCAAAGCCTGCCTCAACGCGTGCTTTGGCAAGGTCCATGCCGGAGTAGTTGCCCCAAGGACGAACCGCCGTGTCGGCACCGAACGGATCGGAGCCGCCTGCAGTCAATGTATGCCAGTAAGCCATCGCGAAACGGAGATGCTCTTCCATCGTTTTGCCGGCTACGACTTCTGTCGGATTATAAAATTTAAAAGCATAAGGGTTGGTCGATTTGCTGCCTTCGTACTCGACTTTGCTAATGTTGTTAAAATAGGCCATGAATAAATCCTCCTATACCTTGTTAAGGTGTGGTTAACGCTTACAAGGTTATCCTATCACAGCTCCACCACTTTGTCTATTGGTTAAACAAAGTTATTCCTTTACAAGTTTTTCAAAACCGATTCCGCCTGCCGTTGTGACGGTTTCGCTCCTGCGGCAAAGGACATGTTCCCCGTCTAATCCAGGGTACACCATTCCTCCACATTCGGATGAAGACATCGCCCACCGGACCCGGCTCATTAATGATTCCGTGACTTAAGCTGCGTTACGGGCTGTTGCATTTTCCCGGCTTTGCCCCTAGACTATGAGCATATCAAGTCTCACAAGCCTAACTGGATTAGGAAAGCAAGACTAAAAGGATGAGTACACATGACGAATATTACCGGTGACCAGGCTCTGGTCAAAAAAATAAACACTTCCATCATTCTCGATACGATACGTCAACACGCGCCGGTCTCCCGGGCGAAGGTGTCCAAGCTGACAGGCCTGAACAAGGCTACCGTCTCCAATCTTGTGCAGGAGCTTTGCAGCAACCACCTGGTCCAGGAAATCGGGCCCGGCGAATCCAGCGGCGGCAGGAAGCCGCAGCTGCTGCTGTTTAACGGACAAGCCGGGTATGCCATCGGCGTCGAGCTGCGCGTGAAGCAGATAACCGCCGTGCTTACCGATCTGGAAGGACGGATCCTTGCCGAAGAGGACACGGCGCTTGAAGCGCACGACGTTGAATCGGTGACGAGGCTGATGGTGGGCATGATCCACGGCCTGATGCGTCAGGCCCCTCCCTCCCCGTACGGCATCATCGGGATCGGCGTGGGCGTCCCGGGAATGGTCGACGGCGACGGCACCGTCCTCTTCGCCCCCAACCTGGGATGGGACATGGTTCCGCTGCAGGAGCAGCTCGAGCTCGAGCTCGGACTCCCCGTCACCATCGACAATGAAGCGAACGCGGGTGCCCAGGGCGAGCTCCGCTTCGGAGCCGGCCGGGACGCCCGCCATCTCCTCTATATCAGTGCCGGCAGCGGTATCGGCTCCGGCATCATCATCAATGGCGAGCTCTATAAGGGAGCCCGCGGATATGCCGGCGAAAGCGGCCATATGTCCATCGAAGCCGAGGGACGGGAATGCAGCTGCGGCAACCGCGGCTGCTGGGAGCTGTACGCCTCGGAGAAATCCTACGACGGCAAAGATGCCGTTCTTCCGTCCAGGCGGACATCCGAGCTTGTGCATCATGCCGAGCTCGGCCATAAGGATACGATCCGGCATTTCGAGGAGCTTGGACGCTATCTCGGCATTGGCATAACCAATCTTGTCAACGGATTCAATCCGCAATCGGTCATCATTGGCGGTCCGCTGTCCGACGCCCGGGCTTGGATCGAAGAAACGCTCCAGCAGGTCGTTGCCCAGCGCACACTACCTTACCACCGCGAGCGGATGGAGATCCGGTTTGCGGAGCTGGGCAGCCGTTCTACCATGATCGGTGCGGCCTACTCTGCCATTTCGCAATTTCTTGGCCCGGTACGGGTTTCCATGCCGATTCATTAAAATTGACGATATTTTGTCGTAATTAGCAACCAGCATCTTAAGGAAAATCCAGCGATTTTCCGCTATAATTAATCTCATCCTGTAATTTAAATCACGATTCTCTTCGTGAGAAACGTGTGATCGTTATACTAAAGGGAGAGGAAACGCTCAAATGACCTATGTAAGCACTGCGGAAATATCGGCGGAAATGTTTGTGACCGTATTGCTGTGTCTCCTAGTTATCGCACCTTTGTTCAGTCTCGCCATCATGCGTTTTTTTCAAGGCAAGAAAAAAGCCGGCTTCATTCTCCTCGGCTCCGGCGTGGCCGCATACGTTGTATTCCAGTTCATCATGAGTCTGTTTTTCAGCAAGTGAACATGATTTGTACGAACGTGTGGCAGCATAGCTCGGCAACACAAAAAGCTCCTTCCCGAACCTCGGGAAGGAGCTTTTTATCATAAGCAAGCGATTGGCTTGCCATCTGCTGATGAGATTAAGCTTCCGGATTCAACGCTTTGTTGAACTGGAGCTTGTTCATGCCAAGAATTCGGTGCTCACCGATGATGGTGAGAGGTACCGCGCGAACGCCCATATCCCATACTTGCTGTGCGAATTCGTCGTTCTGCTCGATGTTGCGCTCTTCAAACTCGATGCCTTGATCGGACAAGAAGCCTTTTACTTGTTTGCAGTGCGGGCAATTGTTCGAAGTGTATACAATCACGTTTTCCATGGTCGGTCAGTCTCCTCTACTCATGATTTGGGCTGCTTACAGCCGGTTCGATCTCTATCTATCAGTTTACAACACGACAGCGCTGTGTTCCAAGCTCTCGATGTATTTCTCCGCATCCATAGCCGCCATACAGCCGCTTCCCGCTGCCGTGATCGCTTGTCTGTAACGGGTGTCCTGAACGTCGCCGCAAGCAAATACGCCTTGGATATTCGTTTCGGATGTTCCCGGTGTCGTTACGATATAACCGTTCGGGTCGGTCGTAATGCTTCCGCCAAGGAAACCGGTGTTCGGATGGTGGCCGATCGCCACGAACACGCCGCTGACCGCGATCGTCTCTTCTTCGCCGGTCTCATTGTTGAGCACTTTGATGCCCTTTACGCCTGTCTCGTCCGCGATGACTTCCTGCGGCGTGCGGTTCAATGCCCATTCGATTTTCTCGTTGGCGCGGGCGCGATCCTGCATGATTTTCGATGCACGAAGCTCCTCCCGACGGTGAACCAGCGTTACTTTGGATGCAAAGCGGGTCAGGAAGTTGGCTTCCTCCAGCGCGGAATCGCCGCCGCCGACAACAACGATCTCTTTCCCGCGGAAGAAGAATCCGTCGCAGGTTGCGCAAGTGCTGACGCCGCGTCCCACATTGTCCTGCTCTCCAGGAATGCCGAGATATTTGGCCGTTGCGCCCGTAGAGATGATCAGCGTCTCGGCAACCACCTCGCCCATTCCGTCAACGTCCAGCTTGAACGGACGCTCTCCAAATTCCACGCTGTTCACCCAGCCTGTACGAAATTCCGCGCCAAAACGTTCCGCCTGCTGACGCATATTGTCCATCAGCTCAGGACCCATGATGCCTTCGGGAAACCCCGGGAAATTTTCAACTTCGGTCGTGGTTGTCAGCTGTCCGCCAGGTTGCGGACCTTCAATGACGAGCGGGCTCAAATTCGCGCGAGCCAGATAAATGGCAGCCGTAAGCCCGGCAGGGCCTGTGCCTATAATAACGGATTTGTACATATCGTTTCCCTCCTATATATGGAACACTTAATTATAATCATTATAAATTAATATTAATTATGGTTATATCGGAGCCGTCTGTCAATATGTCACATCACACCCCAACTGCAAATATTGTTAATCCATTCTTCATAAACCGCTGGGGAATTTACTATTTTGAAAAAATGAATCTCGTGCTCGAAAGAACACCTCGTTGTAAAACGTTTACTTCGAGGTCAGGAGTGCGCTGAGATCAGGTTAGAAGAATTTTGGGTTACGAAAAGACTTCAACCACACGATTAACGGTGCGAAGATGAATGTTTGATGAAGTTCCGAAGCTAAACGCGATACCTGCACAAATCCCCCTGTACTCGCCATGCGAGCTCAGAGGGATTCTTAGCTGGGTCATTATTTTCCAGATGCTCAGATTATTCTCCGATTATTCAATGTAATCATCCCAATGCTGATTTTGAGGACTTGGGTTATACCGATTATCCGACAGATTAACATACGAAAGTCCCGTCAGTTTCTCTATGAATTCCGGCTCGCTCTGGAGTTGGTTTCGGCTTAGGTCAAGGAAACTCAGATTCTGCAGCTGCCCCATCTCCATGGGAAGTTCCATAATCCCCGTGTAATTCATACTAAGCTGCTCCAGCAACCTCAATCGTCCGATCTCCGGAGGGACCCGCGTGAGCGATACTTCCTCTCTCCGGATCACATGATCTGTAGGTCTATGATAACTCCCGCACGCGATATTCAAGCGTTTTAACTGGGTCAAATCACCGATCTCCGCCGGAATCTCCACCAGATCCTCCGTATATACCGTCAAATCCTCTAATTCCGTAAGACCGAACAGGGCCGCAGGCAGTCTGGTGACGTAACTTTCATGGATCATAAGCTCCTTCAGCTCCTTCAGCTCTCCGATGCTTTCAGGAATCTCTTGGATGCCAAAACCGAAAATTTCAAGTTTGCGCGGTTTATGGAACAATACATCCTGCCAGAACACTTCAAATTTCTTATGTTGCGGACGGCTTAGAAACAGGCCCTGAACCATGGCCGATATGTTCTCGGCTTCTTCTTGGCCGATCTGAAGCCCGCCCATTCGTTCATGAGCTACATGATGTAAGAGGTCCTGTCCATCCTGATCCCAAAAGTTCAAATCCTCCGGCAGATGGGGATGCTGCCATGCAAACAGATCATCCGCCGCCTGCTTCAACACAACAGCGGCTTCCTCGCAGCATTTATAAATATAGTAAGTGCCCGCTCCGTATTCAATCCCGTTGCCACGCACGGTCTCCTCATCCAATCGCTTCATGATATCGTGCTCGCTAATCTTGCGTTCTTCGATCAGATAAGGCTCAAGCAGCGAAAACACACGCTCGGCTTCCTCCATGAGCCGGAATTCTCCACGCCTTGCCAGCACGAATACCGCCGACCGCTCCATCGCATAATCAATCAGCCAGGAATAAGCTGCTCCCCTTGGAGAGTCGTAAAAGAATGCCATATTGCTGATCACCTCTCATCTTCCACGATTTCAAGCAGCCTGTTTATTTCGCTGCCCATAAAGAAATCCCCTTCTTCTCCAGCAAGGAAAAGAAGGGGACGCTTTGTCATTGCAGATGATACTCAGTCCATTAACGGCTGCTGCGCAGGAGGCGCAGCCCGTTCAGGATGACCAGAATCGTGCTTCCTTCGTGGCCGATGACCCCGAGCGGCAGCGCTACGCCTTCGATGAAATTGGCTGCAATCAGTGTCAAGATGACGGTAATGGCAAATATCATGTTTTGCTTTACGATGCGTTGAACCTTGCGTGCCACTTTGACGGTACCGGCGATTTCATCGATGTTGTCGTTCATCAGCACCGCATCCGCCACCTCCAGCGCGGTTCCGCTTCCCGAAACGCCCATGCCGATGCCGACGGTTGCCGTGGCCAGTGCCGGTGCATCGTTCACGCCATCCCCTACCATGACCACATGGCCGTAACGGGCACGCAGGTCCTTAATATGGGTAACCTTATCTTCCGGCAGCAGGTCGGAGAACACCATGTCGACGCCGCTTTGCTCGGCGATGACTTCTGCCGTCGCCTTACGGTCCCCCGTCAGCATCGCTACCTTGATGCCCAGCTGCTGGAGCCGCTTCACGGCCATGGCTGCCTGAGGACGGACCGCGTCCTGCAGCGCGATCATGCCCACGATGCTGTCCCCTTTCAGGATAACGGATACCGTTTTGCCTTCGGATTCCAGCGTGTTCCGAATGGACAGCCAGTGCTGGCGATTCTCTTGAACCGCGCCCAACCTTTCATCTTGATCGGAAATCGCACCCGAACGCGGATCTCCGGTCCCTTCATCCAGAATATCGCTTTTGCCTATTTTCCAGGTGACTCCTGCAACTTCCGCCTGCATGCCCCAGCCAGTGATGGACTGACCGTTCTCTACCTGCTGCAGCGGTGCTCCCTCTTTCTCGGCTGATTGGACAATCGCTAAAGCCAGCGGGTGCTTCGACATCCGTTCGATGGAAGCGCTGATGCCAAGCAGTTCGTGCCGATCCCATCCCTCGCCTGCAATAAAATCCGTAACCATGGGTGTGCCGAGCGTCAAGGTACCGGTCTTATCAAATGCGACAACGGCCGTGCGCGCCATATTCTCGATGTGGGCACCGCCCTTGAACAAGACACCCTTTCGGGCACGATTGGAAATCGCCGACAGCATCGCTGGCATAATGGAAGACACCAGCGCGCAAGGGGATGCCACAACGAGAAACACCATCGCTTTATAAAAGGTAGTATCCCAATCCCATCCCAGAACGGGAGTGGCCAGAACGATCAGCGCCACGGTCGCAATGACTACGACGTGGGCATAAATCGATTCGAACCGCTTGATGAACCGCTGCGATTCCGGCACCTCGTTCTCCGCTTCTTCCACCAGCCGGACGATCTTGGCGAACAAAGTAGATTCCGCCGATTGGGTAACCTCAATGTACAGGACCCCTTCCCCGTTTAAGGTGCCTGTGAACACTTCATCGCCTACGGACTTATCGACCGGCACGGATTCGCCGGTAATGGAGGCCTGGTTAACGGAGGAACTGCCGCGATAGATTTTGCCGTCTGCCGGAATCAGCTCGCCCGGCTTCACCAGGATGAGATCGCCGATCTCCAGCTTGTTGATGGATACCGACACCATTTCCCCCTTCTCGATGCGAAGGGCCGTCTCCGGCTGCAGCTCCATCAAGGACGAGATGTCCTTGCGGCTTCTCTCCATCGTATAACTCTCAAGCGCTCCGCTGAGGGCAAAGATAAAGATCAGCATCGCGCCTTCGTTCCAATATCCGATCGCCGCAGCCCCCATAGCGGCAGCGATCATCAGCAGGTTCACATCCAGATCGCGTTCCTTGAGAAGGGTCTCGACGCCTTCTTTGGCTTTCACCCATCCGCCTACGGCGTAGGATATCACGTATAACACAACCGAGAGCGGCTCAGACCATTGGCTGGTCAGCCAGGCCACCAGCATCAGCAGACCGCTGCCAAGCGCAGCCACTACCTCCGCATTGCTCAGGAGGCTGCGGATATCCCATTTCCCCGGCTGCCTCGGCTCACGCGGATCAGCTCCATTTTCTATCGTCGATATGCGTCCAGTTGTCGTTTGATTTTGTATCCATTGCATAACCAATCACCTTCCTAGTTGAGAATGAAATCCATTATTACTACCCTTAAAATGACACATGCTGCCCCGGCTAGGCCGGAGCAGCATGCTAAATGAGAATGAGAATCATTTTTGAACTTATACAATTTATTTTCCTTCGTACAACTTTATATGTATCATACTCACTTTGCTTTCATTTGTAAACCATATTTTTCACGTCATCTTAATTTCTGAAGAGCAATATCGGAGTTGTTGTCCACACATATGAGGCAGATGAGCTTCCAAACGTAAAAAAAGTCCTAGCGATTTCTTCGCAAGGACCTCTCTTATGAACCAAACCGTATAAAGCGCTCTCATTCCATCAATCGATGATCGTGGAACATCTGCGCCGCATTTCCAATCTTGCGCCGGTTATCCGTATGGCCGCAAGTTCCGAAGGATGACAGCATACCTCGTGTATGCCCTGCCGGTACACCATCCGCAAATCCGCAGTGCCCACGCCATTGATCCGGAGCGTCAACTGCGGCTTCGTTCGTCTGATTCGACTAATCATCTCCGAGAACGCCGAGACCTTCTGACCTGCTTCATCCGATGATGCGGAATTCCCTATGCCTTCGCAATCGAATACCAGCACATCGGCCAAACGGGCAATCTCCGCCGCAGCCATCGGGCTCATTCCTTCGCCAAGCAGCGCCCCGTAGCGGATTCGGACAAAACGCTTCTGATCCATCAGCGTCTGCTCCGCCACTTCTTCGATAAAATTATGGATCGATATAAACTCATCCGCATGTGCCGGACGCACAGCCAACAGCTCTAAATGGCAGTCTATGCCTTCCGCCCCGCACTGCTCCATCGCCCGGAACAAGGACTCGAGCTGAGCATCCTGCGCCTCGCGTAAATCCATCGTATTGGAAAGCCGGGCATCTTGCAGCAAACTGATCGCGCATCGGGCTCCGGCTGCCGCTTGAAACACTGACACCCAATACGTCACCCATAACATAATGAGTCTCCGTCTTAACAAAGCGCTCTTCTCCGCGCTCCGTGAATTCAGCCATGCCGAATATACCTCCTGCAGCAGGCCATGCTGCAAAGCATCCTCACCGCGTATCAGTCCGATTCCCTGAGCACCCTGCTCGAGATCACGTGTTATGGATTCAGGATCCGCGGATCGGCTCATGACTTTCAGTCTTCGGTTCCTGTCACTCCACCCCAGCAGTCGCGTCAAGGAAGGTCTGTCCGTGCCGTTATGACGAATCCCCGAAACCCTGAGGGCTTCTTCAATGTCGTCAGGCGATGCCAGTAACAGCAATACCTCCTCATGGGTGACTCCTCCTGCCATAGCAAAATGCTTCAGCAGATCCGTCTCGGGAGAAAAATCGTTTGCCGTGATGTCCTCTGCTCCGATAAACTTCTTATCTTCCCATAAACGCTCTCCCAATTCACTGCCTGCTCCCCAATGCCTTTCCGTCATGGTTATCCTTCTACTCCCTTTCACCTTGAATTGGATAAACGCTTCTTTACAGGTTATTATGAAACAATTGGAAATATACAGTGCATGGGATAAACGCCGGCTGAAAAAATATCCGCCCCGACCATTTCCCGACCATCTATAATGGAGGAACGGGCCCGAAGCGAGAGAACAAAGAGGAGGAATGGACATGCGAACCGATTATGACCATTGGGAACCCGTCAGCGTATCGGAGGCTGCCGGGATTTTTGCGAAAATCCCCGTACATTGGTATATCGCAGGAGGATGGGCGTTAGATTTGCATTTGGGAGAGCAGACCAGAGAACACAGCGATACCGATATCCTGATCCATCGCGAAGAGCAGGCCGATGTTTACGCCGCCTTAACCAAAGCTTGGACGCTGTACAAAGCCGATCAAGGAAACTTGTCGTTATGGGAAGAAGGCGAGTATCTACATTCCGTCGGGGACGTATGGGTCAGCAGGAATGACAAAACTCCATTTGCATTCCAGCTCATGTTGACGGAAACCGAACAGGATTGCTGGGTCTATCACCGGCAACCGTCGATCCGAAGACCGCTTCGCGATATCTTGTTGAAGACAGACCAAGGAATCCCCTACCTGAAGCCGGAAATACAACTCCTGTGTAAAGGAGGCAGCAAGAACATCCGCGATAAAGACGAGCGGGATTTCAGGACGGTCCTACCCACCCTGGACCATGAGGCTATAGAGTGGCTGGCCCAATCGCTCCGCACACAATTTCCGGAAGGTCATCCCTGGATCGACTACATCGAATCAACGGGGTAACTGCCGTGTGGCATCACAAAAATAGGGCGCCTTCCCCCCAAGAGGGAAAGCGCCCTTTGTCTTACCTATCGATATAGCAGGATTGTCTTACTTCTGGCTGGCCGCAATCGCTTGTTCCAGATCGTACAAAATATCGTCGATGGACTCGGTCCCGATCGACAGACGCAGCAGTTCCGGATTGACGCCTGCCGTAAGCTGCTCGTCTTCGGACAGCTGCTGATGCGTCGTGCTGGCCGGATGAATGATAAGCGACTTGGAATCGCCAACATTGGCAAGGTGTGAGAACAGCTTCACGTTCTCGATCACCTTCTGCCCTGCTGCTGCCCCGCCTTTAATGCCAAAGGTCAGAATGGCGCCTTGGCCCTTCGGCAGGTACTTTTGCGCCAGCTCATACGAAGGGTGGCTCGGCAGCCCTGCATAGCTGACCCATTCCACGGCTTCGTGATTCTCCAGATACTTGGCAACCTTCAGCGCATTCTCGCTATGTCGCTCCACCCGGAGATGCAGCGTTTCCAGTCCTTGCAGCAGCAGCCAGGAATTGAACGGGGACAGCGACGCGCCGATATCCCGCAGCAGCTGCACACGCGCTTTGATAATGTAAGCGATCGGGCCTACGGCTTCTGTATACACGACGCCATGATAGCTTGGATCCGGCTGCGTCAATCCCGGGAACTTGTCATTAGCCGTCCAATCGAATTTACCGCTATCGACAATGACCCCGCCGATGGAAGTGCCGTGGCCGCCGATGAATTTGGTCGCGGAATGAACGACGATATCCGCTCCATATTCAATCGGACGCAGCAGATACGGGCTAGGGAACGTATTGTCGACGATCAGCGGAATGCCGTTCTCATGCGCGATGGCCGCAACGGCTTCCACGTCCAGCACATTCCCCTGCGGGTTGCCGATCGTTTCGGCGAACAGCGCCTTCGTCTTGCCGTTGATCGCTTGGCGGAAATTTTCCGGATCCGTGGAATCCACGAAATGGACCTTGATGCCCAGCTTCGCCAGCGTATTGGAAAATAAATTATAAGTGCCGCCATACAAACTCGAGGAGGAAACGATTTCATCACCTGCACCCGCGATGTTCAGAATGGAGAAGGTGATGGCTGCCTGCCCGGAAGATGTCGCCAGTGCTCCGGCCCCGCCTTCAAGCGCTGCAATCCGTTTCTCGAATACATCCGTGGTCGGGTTCATGATACGCGTATAGATGTTGCCGAATTCTTTAAGCGCAAACAGATTAGCTGCGTGCTCGCTGTCTTTAAACCCGTAGGAAGTGGTCTGGTAAAGAGGGACCGCGCGGGATAATGTGGTCGGGTCAAGCTCCTGACCGGCGTGAACCGCTAGCGTTTCAATGGAAAATTGGCGTTCTTCTGACATGGGTATTTCCTCCCTTTTCTTCATATGGAAAGTATGATCATTTCATAATTGCTCCCATTCTCTCATACTTTCCTTCGTTTGAAAAGAGCTATACCCAACTAATTACATCGGAATATAATATTTTATTTTGCATGAGGTTTGAAAACCCCTTCATTCCTTCTCCTCTTGATAAACTTTACCCCATCCATATCCGGCTTCCGGGGACGTATCCTCCGGCATGCCCGGCAAGATCAGGCCGCCGTCAATACGAAGGTTAATGCCGGTAATGTAGGAAGCCGCATCCGAGCACAGCCAAGCGATGGCTTCCCCGATGTCCGACGGCGTGCCGAGCCTTCCTAGCGGAATTTTTCTTCCCAGCGGCTCGTCCTCTGCTGATTGGTCCGGCTTGTGAACGGTTGCCCCCGGTGCCACGCAGTTTACGCGGATGCCATGCGGCGCCCATTCCAGCGCCAGCGATTGCGCCGCGCGGATCAGTGCCGCCTTCATGCCGCCGTAGATGCTGTCCTTCGGATAGGCTCTCTCTCCCCGGGAGGACGTAATGAAAATGACATTTCCCGGAATTCCTTGGGCGATCATCTCCCGAACCGCATATTTGCTGAGCAGCATCGGCGCCCGGAAATCAAGATGAATCGTCATGTCCAGCGCATCCTCTTCAAGCTCTGTCAGCTCGTCGTATAGACCGATACCGGCATTGTTCACCAGCAAATCGATCCGGCCGAATTCCTCCAGCGTCTTTCGTATCGTATTCTCCGCTTCGCTGCGAACGGTTAAATCGCTCTGAATAATAAGCGGCTCCTTGCCATAGGTATGGCCGATGTCCTCCGCTACATCCACGATTCCTTCTTTGCTCGAATTGTAGGTCATCGCCAGCCGGTAGCCTTTTTCAGCCAGCACCTTGGCAATGCCTCGTCCGATTCCCGCGCCAGCGCCCGTTACCAGCGCCACCTTCTCCGTTCCCTGTTTACTTACGGTTCCCATGATTTCTCGCTCCCTTCCGAATTCATCCTTTCATGCCACAGTCGCTTGCCGCCGTTCAACGATGACGCGCACCGTGCCTACCCTTCCTTACCCTGTTCTGAAACGGATGATTGGCTTTCGATAGATAAAATCGGCATGACGGGCGTTCATATGGTAAATATTTGAATCCATTCCGAGATTTATACGTAGTGTATATTAATATGGCTTTCCATATACGATAAACCAAAGGAGCGTGTACGTATGAGTTCTGAGATGTGGATTATTGCGGGCGTTTTGGTCGCCGCATTCCTGATCATGATTCCCGTACAGTACCGGTATATTGCAGCGTTAAAGGAAGATCCCCGAAAGCAGGGGGTCGATCAGGAAACGTATTACAACAACATGTCGTTTCAAGAAGAACAGCTCCACTACAATACGCAAGTCTTGTTTTTGCCTTCCACCATGGTTGCTTCGTGGATTTATAATTGGAGGCATAAGAGCGGAAAAACGACCAAGTAGGCGAATTTAAACGAATGAAAACGCAAAAATCATCGCCCGAATGAAGGCGATGATTTTTCATGATCCAAGCTATACTCAGCCGCGTCTGGCTAAGGCGTTCATATGCAGGAAAAAGGTGTCCTCCAGTGTAGGCGCCTTCTCCATGAACTCGGGACCCGGCTGCTTTTTCCCCATCAGCCTGACTCTCATCCGATGCTCCGTCATTTGAAAATGAATCAGCAGCTCCTGCGGTATCCGCTCAAAGTCTTCCAAATCGATCTCGCCTTCCCAGACGCTGGAGGCCACATTCAGCTTCCATTGGGTCGGCGAACCGATAAACCGGAGGCGGCCGCGGTGTATCCAGATCACGGTATCCGCCGCCTCTTCCCATTCGTTCAGCTCGTGGGCCGCAACGATCACCATACGGCCCCGGGCGTATTTGGTCAGATACGTGATGAGAAATTTGCGCTCCTCCGCGTCCATGCCGTTCAAAGGCTCATCCAAGAACAGAAAAGACGGCGAGGCCAACAGCGCTTGTACGACGGCAATGCGCCGCTGCACCCCTTGCGACAAATTCTTGACCTTGCTCTTGCGGAAAGGCTCCAGCCGAAAGTCCGCCATCAGCCTGTCAATAGCCTCCGGGTTAAACACGCCCTTCAATTCGGCCATATAGGTCAGCAGCTTGCCGACCTTCATATCTCCATACAGCTCGATATCCGCCGGAACATACCCGATTTGACTGCGGATCAGCGGCAAATGATCCCCTGCCCTGCGCCCGCTGTACAGGATCTCGCCTGCATCGGGTGCCTGCAGCGTGGTCAGCAGCTCGATCAGGGTTGTTTTTCCGGCGCCGTTCGCCCCCACGATGAGGTTCAGGCCGGATTGAATCTCCGCTTTCTCGATTTCAAGCCGGTACGTACCTGCCTGCCGTTCCAGTCCTTCCAGCCTAATCATTCGCCAATCTCCAGGCTCCGTTCAGCTTCAAGCTGCGTCCGTAGGAAGAAATCAGCAGAATCAAGCCGATCACAAGCAGGGACATGTCCGTCAGCATCTTGCCGCTCATGGAAACGCCGTGGTCCACGATCTGGCCCTGTATCACGATCCACATGCCGTACACCAACACCGCCGAGATCAGCGAATAGACCATGCCTTTGCGAAACAGCATATACATCGCGGCCCCTCCCGTCACCAGCAGAATGCCCATCCACTCCAGAATAAACGGTCCGAATAAAAAGCGGGAGGATTCTGCTTGGATGGATCGAAGCCCGAGCGCAAGGGTACTGAGCAAGGCCATTCCGACGACGATGCCTGTCACGAGAAGCAGGCGGGTATACAAGACCAGTGCCGGCGGGTAAGGGGTCAGCGTCTCCACGGCCCGCATCCCTTTATCCCAGGTTCGGCTGCTGAACAGCATCGATACGATCAGCAGCAGAGGGGTAATCAATGGAAAAATGCCGCCGGGCAATCCGGCAAATTGATCAAGCGGATATTCCGGATCGATCAGCATGACCAGCATGCAGAATACCGCGCCTGCCGTGAGCAGAATGGATCTTTGATTCAATCGAATCTGGCTCCGAAGGATCTGTTTCAATGAGGGCGGGTCGACCTGCGGATTAAAATCCAGCTTGGGAGACTCGGGCTCAATCCGGAGCTGATTGAACTCCCCCTGAAGGGACGCGATGAGCTGGGCCGTCTCATCCGGCGTCGGCGACGGAAGAGCCGCGCGTCTGAGCGGGCCGCGAAGCTCGTCTTCAAGTCTTCTCAATTCATTATCGAATGGATGATCCATGGAGATACACCTCACTTTCTTTTACTTTGCTCTGCGAATCAGACTCTTCCGACTTGGAGCGGTTCCGTACCTGTTCCTGAGGATTCTTCTCCCGCGTCCTTCGGGACGAATGGACGGGAACCAAATCGGAATGCTCCGTGGACAATGTTTTCTTCAGCTTTCTCAAGCCGTTATATAAATGCGTTTTGACCGTACTCAAGGGGAGGTCGACCAGGTCGGCGATTTCCTGCAGCTTCAGGTCATGAAAGAACCGAAGCGATATGACTTCCTGTTGTATATCGGGCAAGGTCTCGAGCGACGCCGCAATTTCGAGGGAAGTTTCCTGCCTTTCCACAAGCTCCTCCGCGCCCGGTTCAGGGTCGTATGCATCCGGCATCTCCTCACCCGCAAGACCTTCGGACCTGTAGGATGAGCTTTTCCAATAATCCTTGCACATATTCAGAGCGACGCGGTACAGCCAGGAGCGAACATGCTCGAGCGTCCCGTGCTGCTTCAGATGCCGGATGAGCCGGATAAAGGTTTCCTGAACGATATCCTGGGCCTTTTGCCTGTCGGCCAGCCTCTGGGTCGTATAACTGAGCAGCGGACCATGGTACCTCGTCACCAGCATTTCAAACGCTTCCTGGTCGCCGGCAGCCATGCGTTCGGAAAGCTGCTGATCGGAAATCATGCCTCCCCCCCCTTTCTACATGCATTCTCATCTTCCGTTATAACTATTTCTCAATTATAACCGACGGCGTGCAGGTGCATAGTCGTCATTATTTGACATTCATCATGGCATCCCACTTCTGCTGCCACTCTTTGTACGTGATCGGGTTCTCCGGTCGTAACGCCGGGTTGCGTTCGGTGTCGGGAAGCATCAGCCCCCGCCCATAAAACTGCACCAGCAGCTCTTTGACCTGATTCCCTCTGCCTTCCTCCAGCGCCTTTCTAACCTGTCTGGCCATACTTATGCCTATTTGGTTTTGGGGATCTTCCCCGCTTCCGTTTTTGAACAACAGCTGCTGTACCGACCGGAGATTTCCGTAAGCCGATCTTAATTGTTTATCGCTAAGCCCTTTCTCCTCTACGTAATATACATACCAGAAAAGACTGCTGATCTTTCCGCGCACGTCTCGTTCCGGATGCTCAAAATTATAATGGAACGCACCCTGGTTGCCGAACAGAATCGAGTTCATCCATTCGCCGGGCAAGTTCGCGAAGTTATAGGTGTAGTGGTTCGAGGACAGAATCAGGCGATGATTCACCTGAGGGTAATCAAAACCTTGGCCCAAATACAAGATCTTCTCGACGCTGCTGTTGAACTCGGGTATCCACTCGGAAAAATAGTCATATTTCTTTTTCATATCCCTCAGCAGCGTTACGGATGCCTTCTCCAGATAAGGCGTTGTCACGATGGTAATCGGGAGATCATTCCGGTGGATTTCCTTCCAGAATTGTCCCCCGTACAGAGAGATATTCTGCTCGATCTCCCTGTCCTCAAACCGCTGGTAGCCCGGCTTCCGCTCCAGCTCTTTCATTCCCGTATACAAGGGTTGCGGATACCCCTCCACAACCAGCTTCATCTCTCCGTCAGAGTAGCGCAGCTTGCCGTATTGCCAGCCCAGATAAACGTATTTCGACGAAAGGTCTCCATTATCACTCTTTAAATATACCTCCTGATGACCGGGAAGCGGATACCAGGCCATATGCCCCTCCAGCTTAACTTCAGGCCCCACGCTATAGGCCGCAAATTCTTCATTGGAGTACCCGGACATAAAATCCATCACCTTGCCCCTATATTCCAGCTCGGCTTGAAGGTTCCCTCCCTTGGCATCGCCAACCATCCTGATCGATATCCGCTCTCCCTGTCTGCGATAAGGAGCATCGATGCCCTGGAGTTGGACACGTTCAAGCTTGAACATCCGGTTCAAGGTTAACGGCAGCTGCCTCATGCCCGATATTTCGGAGGCTGGTATCGTTAGCTTCGCCGTCACGCGTAGCTCGTCGTTTGGCAGCCGTTTCAGCTTGATGTCATAGGAAGACACATGATAGAAGGCTATATTTTCAGGATCATCGACATAAGAAATCGTCGGGTCCTCCAGCTTCGCATCAATTTGGGCATATCGTTCCGCCCAAAGCGTCCCGTAGGGCACGGCGGCGGCTGCCGTCAACACGACAGCCCCCAGCACGCCCAGCCACCCTGCCTTTTTCAGCATCGTGGGGCGCTTCGAGTTTAACAAGAACAAACACACCGTCAGCAGCAGGAAGGTGAAAGCCAGCACGAACCAACGGGACAGCTGGATATCCTTGGATAGCAGGCCGTACCCCCAATTCTCATATTCAAACCGATTGGATTGAAGGAAGAATTGGTTAAGGTGAAACACTTGGGCCGGCATCCATCTTAATTCGCTGATAAAATAAATTTCCATAAAAAACGTTCCAAACATCCATGCACAGAAACCGATCAAATACACGATCCGATTCGGAATGCTTGCCCCGAGGAGCATCGCTAGCGCGAGCGTCACCATATAGGAAACCTCATACTGCACCGCGAATTGCATCGTATGCACCATCGCGATATCACCGGCTATCCCCTGGCTGACCGACAGGATATAGAATATAACCGACGTCGAGAGGGTAAACAGGGAAAAGTACAGCAAGCTGACCGCATATTTCGACGACAGCAGGGTGAAGAAGGACACAGGCAGGCTGTGGTTCCATTCAAACGACCGACGGCGGACATCCCGCCGGATGGACAAGATGCCGATTAACATCGCCGGACCCAGCGTCATCGTATGACCCAGCATATGAAAGGAATACGCAGCCGAATACAGGTTATGATTCGGTCCGTTTCCGCTTGCCGCCTGCAGCATGATGACGATGAACAGGATCGCGTAGAGGACCGGAAGCGAGGCAAACAAGGGATTGCCGAACAAAAGCCGCAGCTCCAGCAGACTATGCCTCCACCACTTATGCATGGCGATCCCTCCGCAGCAGAGCCAGATAGCCGTCCTCCAGGGTCGGATCCGCCGGAAACGCGCCGGTCACGGGGGCCGCTGCACTGATAAACCGGCAAAGCACGCCTTCCGGTACCGTTCGAGTGGACACGACGGACATGGGATCCATCAAGGCAAATTCTTCATGGCCCATCACCGCTTCCCACACTTGTCCCTTCCCGCAGGCCTGCAGTTCGGGCAGGCTGCCGTTCATGGCCAATCTCCCCTTGTTCATTACGGCGATGCGACGGCAGTTGCTCTCGATATCCGCTACGATATGAGTGGACAACAGGACCGTCCGGTCGATGCTGAAACGGGTTAACACATTCCGGAACCGGACACGCTCCTGGGGATCCAGCCCCGACGTCGGCTCGTCTACGATCAAAATATCCGGGGAACCGAGCAGCGCTTGGGCTATGCCCAATCTTTGCTTCATGCCCCCCGAGTACGTGCGCACTTTTTTGTCCGCCTTCTCCTGAAGGTTGACCATCTCAAGCAGCCTGGAGATCTCCTTCAGCCTGGCGCTCCGGTCCGTGATCCCCTTCATGGCCGCCACATAATCCAGATAATCTCTGCCGGTCAGCTGCGGGTAAATGTGAAAATGCTGCGGCAAATAACCGATCATCTGCCGAATCTCCTCCGGCCGTCCAAGGGATATTCCGTTCACCCTCACCTGCCCGGAAGTCGGCGTCAATAAGGTTGCCAGGATGCGCATTAAGGTTGTTTTGCCGGCGCCATTGGGTCCTAGCAGACCCGTCATGCCTTTATCCAATTGTAATGAAACATCCAAGAGCGCCCAAGCGCCCTTGCGATAGGTTTTTGATAGATGCTCAATGGTAATCATTCTAGAATCCTTTCACCATGTACGATTATGGCATAAGCCGCGCGGTTTACGTTCCTTGGAACGAACCATCGCTTCAAAAAGTTTGACATTCCCCAAGGTTTGACGCCAATTTATTGATAAAGTACAAATAAGGTACAAAAAAGCCCGTGATCCTAAAAGCGGATTGCGGGCATGAACTATTTCGCCTGACGTCAGGCTCTTATCCAGTTATTATAACATGCGGGAATGCGGTTCATCCCTAAATCTTCAGGCCATAAATATTTCATGCCCCAAAAGATTAACGGGATAGACCATTCACACGCTTATCGCTCCCGGTGTTACCGATGCGCCTCATATTGGTTGGCGCGGCTGATCGCCTGGATCGATTGGATGTCCTGAGGCGATAAAGCTTCCATATCCCCCGCAGCCAGGTTATGCAGCAGCTGTTCAAGCGAGCTCGCCCCGGGAATGGTGCAGGCCACAGCGGCATGGGCCAAAGCATAACGAATCGCCAGCTGGGACAAATCCCGGCCTTTTCCAAACGCTTCGAGCCTCTTGAACGCGTCGAGCAGCTCTTGTTTGCTGTAATCCAGGTATCCCTTCTCGGCTTTGGCTTGTCCTCGGTCCGATAAGATGCCGCGGGCAACGGGACCCCGGGCAATCGCGGATATTCCGTTCTCCTCAAGCAGATCAAGGACCGTTTCCTCCGGTCTCCGGTCCAGGATGCTGTACTGGCTCATGACGCTGACGATATGGGATTTAGCGACATATTCGCGGATGACGTTCGGCCGGATGGACGATATGCCGTAATATCGAATCCACCCTTCCCGCTTCAGTTCTTCAAAAGCTTCAATCGTCTCTTCGATCGGATCATCCAGCGTCCCCCCGTGAAGCTGGTACAGATCGATATAATCCGTACCCAGCCTGCGCAGACTGTCCTTAACGGCTGATTTGATGTAGTCCTTCGAAGGATCCCATACCCAGCCCTCCTGTCCCGGCACGCGGCGGTTGCCCACTTTGGTGGCGATGATGACGTCCTCGCGCCGCCCCTGAATCGCTTTGCCTACCAGTTCCTCGTTGCGGCCTGCATCATATAAGTCCGCCGTATCCAGAAAATTCACGCCCTGATCCAACGCTTCATGAATAAGCTTCACCGCTTGTCCTTCGTCCGTACCCAGCGACATGCAGCCCAGCCCGATTTCGCTTACATACAATTCCGAAGAGCCCAGCCGATTGGTTTTCATCGTTCATCTCCTCCTCTTCCATCATGATGAATAAGGTTCTACCTCTTTACTTACCCTAAAATATCGATCCAGATCTTGACCGCCGTCACCGCAATGAGAAGAGCCAAGGCGTACCTCAGCAGGCGGACGTTCATCTTGCGGCTGATAATCGCGCCGATGGGGGCACCCATCAAGCTTCCGGCAACGGCAAACAGGGACGGCCAAATCGGAATGTCGCCCGAGGCGATTTTGCCGATAACGCCCCCGACCGCGGACAGAAAGACGATCGCGAGCGAGGATGCGATGGTGATTCGCGTCGGGATCTTAAGAACCGTCAGCATAATGGGGATCAGGATAAAGGCGCCGCCGGCCCCGACGATTCCGGCAATGCCGCCGACAATAAAGGCAGCTCCCATTGCAATCCATGCATGGTAAGTCACCTCGCTCACCGATCTGTTCTCCATGGATGCCCGGGTCGGCACAATCATCAATAACACCGCGATTACCGCCAGAAATCCATAAATCACGTTAATCGTTCCGCTCGTCATGAGCATCGAGGACAGGCTCCCGATCAGACTGCCAATCAGGGTACTGGCCCCCATCTGGATGACCAATCGCTTGTGAACGTACGACTCACCGCCGCGCGAACTCATCCGATTGGTTAGCATGCCTGACAAGGAAGCAAAAAATACCTGCAGCATACTGATGGATGCGACCTCCTTGGAGGTGAAGGCCTCCAGTCCAAACCAGGAAGGTACATATAGAAGCAGGGGGAAATTAATGATCGCCCCGCCTATTCCCAGCAGCCCTGAGAAAAAAGAACCGATGATACCTATAAAGACCATGACTACAAGTTGCACTATCAAGGTGATCGATCTCCGTTCATTTGATATCGTTGCCGGGGCACATTGCTATTGAATGTGCCTCGCTGTTGATTTATAATAAACCCAAGTATTTGTATCGGAAATTAAGGAGGTGTGTGGTGATCATGTTGAATAAGCTGAAATTTCTATTCCAGGACCGCTGTCCCGACTGCGAGCAGAAGCTGATCTCCAGGCAAGAAGACATGGCAACGATCAAGCACTGCCCGGATCACCACTACACCGAAGAAATATATAACCAGCTGGGCGTTACGATCGTGTATCATCCCAGCAAAGACAATGGTTCAACATGATTGATTTCATAATCGTTAACAAACCTGGGTATAGCGCTTTATTCCTAAATCTCGGTCGATTCCCGTACGGCAAGCCTGACCAGGAGCAGAACCGCGATCTCGGCCGCCATTACGATAAGCGAGCACAGTAAGAACACAAGGAACATATCGCCCGAATCCAGATTTAAAACGAATGGGTACACGATCAGCCACAGGAGCTGTCCCGCCATAAATAAGCCCAGCCGGAAGCTTGCCTTGTGATCCAGTCCGGGCGCGTTACCCGCGAAATGCGCCTGGATGCCTCTGCAAATTCCGTAAATCAATACGGTATGCAAGCAGAGGGCAGGCAGCTGGATCCATACATCCTTCGCGGATTGCACGGGTAAGCCGTCTATCCCCGCTCCGGTAAACCAAAACAATTGTAACACCGACCAGGTCATCAGCAGCCAAGCCGACAGATGCCCTGCCTTAAAATATCCGTTCAACTTCTGGAGCCGCCATAATCCCGAAGCGATCAGCAGGTACCCGAGCATATCGGGCAACATATCCACCAAGTCCAGCTTAAAGTCGACAAGTACAATCAACAGGCCCCAGCCCATACGCCCGTAAGCCCTACTCATGGTGTCCTCCTGCTATCCCGGACAAATTCCGACAATTCTTGATCTGTCGGTCTCGGGTGATAGGGAATTACCGTTTCTCCATGCCACTGGCGACCGCTTTCCTCCATAAAGGTTGTTTTCAATAGGAGCTGGTAAACCTGCAAACTCTTCTCAAGCGACGGCATATCAAATTGATGGCTGATTCGAATGGAATCCCCTTTATGAATGTTAAGTGGAAGCTGAATCTCATCGATGGGCTCGCCTCTTAACTCGATGTGCGCTTCCGAAGGCTGCGACCGGTAGCTGGTACCTGGTATTTGACTTGAAATGTCGGCATAGATTCGGAGATGCCCCTCTAGAGCGATATCCAGCAGTTTCGAGGAGAACGCCGTTAACTGTACCGGACGCTTCAAAACAGCGGAGTCGTATCCCGAATGATCGGAGGAAGATCCGCCGGATGTCCACGATATCGGATCTTGCTCTTCCTGACGATATACGCCGGGCCAAACGTATATTTCCCCGACATTCACTTGCTCCGAGCTTCCGTCGGAATAAAGCGCGGTAACTTCCCGAATGAGAACCGGCTCCTCCAGCTTCTCTCCCGTCCCTTTTTTCTCAGGGGCATTTAAGTTCACCATTATTTTTCCTAAGTACTGCCTCTGATACTCCGCATATTGGGGATAGGGCGTGACGATCTGTCCAGGGTAACCTTCGATCCGGATGGAGCTCAGCCTCTTATCTGCTTGTTTGTCCTCCACATAATACAAGTCGAATACGCGGCCTCCCCCTTCCCTTGTCTCCACATGATGCTCGAGGAATACGGTTCTTCCCAGTTGGTTGGCTTCGTAATACCAGACATTCCCGATCCAGCTGCAGGCTGCGAGCAGGATGGCGAGCACGTAATACCATTTCTTGCTCATGGCCCCTCCATATGTAGCATGCGTTTGTTCCATATTCTTTAACTATCTTAACACGTAATATCGAAGAAGAGGGTTTGAACTGCGTTAATTTTTCCGTCGACTTCCCGCGGGAGAAACCCAGTCCGGATTGAAATAACGAACCCCATTCGTGGACAGACTAGTTGAAGCCACCCTAAAATCAAGGAAGGTGTCCATGATGAATCCATCGATCGAAGAGGTTACGAACTGGCTTCAATCCAATAGCAACCGCACGCTGCACATATCCAAACAAGAAGAGAAGGATCAAGACCAGGTTGAATTACGGCTGGAACGATTTGAACATCAGCAGCAGCAAGCGCAGTCCAACGACGGGTATGGAGATCGCCACGCTCTTCTGCTGCACGGCCCCGGCGTGGTCATTACGGCAGGCCACGAAGCCCCGCTGCCAAGCAATGCCTTCGTCATCGGGCTGGACGGGTTAACGGCCGCGGAGATTCAAGACCGTCAAGTGGTGCTCACAACGGAACGCGGCATTTATTCCATCACGGCGACCTGAATGCAGCCGGTAGAAACAGCAAGAACCGCCAGAGAGTGCTTCTCTGGCGGTTCTTTTGGCTTCTCCCGCAGCTTGATGCCGGACAACCTTGATATAACGTTGCGCTAGGGACACAGATAGCTTCCGCAGGCTTTTAGTAAACAACTTATACCCGTTCGAATCTCCAGATAAAGCTTTGGAAATCGCCATGCATCGGCGGAACAGCCAAGCCGGCGTTCATCAGCCGGTCTCCGCCGTAGATGTTCCCGTCCTCCAGGCACTTGTAATCCCCTTCCGGATCCAGCCCCATCGTACGCAGCCACCGAATCGGCTCATTCGCCTCGCTTAAGATGCGGAAATAATACAGCACCGCTTCAGATCGATCCTCGGAGACGATCGTCCAGGCCGCTTCATTCCCTTCGAACGGGTTCCGAAGACGGTAGAAATCCCCGAACTGCACGAGATGCCGAATCTCTTTGTATAGCATTACCTGCTCGCGGACCTCCTCCTTCTCCTGTTCGCTGAAGGCCGTCAGGTCCAGCTCATAACCGAAATTGCCCGACATTGCCGCGTGTCCTCTCGTCCGCAGCGAAGTATTCCGGTGCACCTGATGATTCGGAACGGCGGACACATGCGCTCCCATGGAGCTAAGCGGATAAACCAGGCTCGTTCCGTATTGGATCTTCAATCGGCTGACGGCATCGGAGTTATCGCTTGTCCACGTCTGCGGCATGTAATACAGCATTCCCGGATCGTAGCGTCCGCCGCCCCCAGAGCAGCTCTCGAATAAAATATGCGGGAACTCCGTCGTCAGCTGTTCCATCACCCTGTACAGACCCAGCATATAGCGATGGGCCGTTTCCCGCTGGCGCTCAGGCGGCAGCGCAGCCGATCCGATCTCCGTCATGTTCCGGTTCATGTCCCATTTCACGTAGGTGATCGGCGCGCTTTTCAGGATGCCGCGAACCATATCGGCCACCGCGTCGCCTACTTCCTGGCGGGAGAAATCCAGGATCAGCTGCTGTCTCCCTTCCGTCCGTCGGCGCCCTTCGACGTGCAGGCACCAGTCGGGATGCTGACGGTACAGATCGCTGTCCGGCGATATCATTTCCGGCTCAAACCACAAGCCGAACTGCATATCCAGACCGCGGACCCTCTTCACGAGATCCTCGAGGCCGTCGGGCAGCTTGTTCTTGTCAACGACCCAATCCCCGAGGGAAGTCGTATCGTCGTTGCGCTTGCCGAACCATCCGTCGTCCAGCACGAACAGCTCGATGCCGAGATCCCGTCCCGCGCTTGCAATCTGCTCGATTTTATCGGCATTGAAGTTGAAGTAGGTTGCTTCCCAATTGTTCACCAGCACCGGGCGCGTGGCATCCCGGAATTGCCCCCGGCACAGCCTTGTGCGGTACATTTTGTGATAGCGTCTGGACATGCCGCCCAGGCCCTCCGCCGAGAAGACCATCACCGCTTCCGGCGTCTGGAACAACTGTCCCGGCTCCAGCAGCCACGTGAAATCGAACGGATTCAATCCCATCGTGACCCGGGCCGTATCGTATTGGTCCACCTCGACCTGTGCGGAGAAGCTGCCGCTGTATACCAGACTGAAGCCGTACACCTCGCCGAACTCTTCGCCTGCCCCCTCGGACAGCAGCGCTAGGAACGGATTGTGGTTATGGCTGCTTGACCCCCTGCGGCTCTCGATGCCCTGCATGCCCGGGGATAGTCTTCTGCGCTGCACATGGCGCTCTCTCGCCCATGCCCCATGGAGATGCAGCAGGTCATAACGGCTGTGATCCATATCCACGCTAGCGCTCATGGCACGCAGCAGCGTCATGTTCTCCTTGCTGTCGTTGCGGAAGGATACGGAGCGGGAAATAGCGTCAAACGCCTTCATGACCGTATAAGACAAATAAATCGTCAAACCGCTTACCCGATCAAACAGTTCCAGCTCCAGCGTATCCGCCTCGTCATCCTGTTCCGTGTATACGGCAGGCAAGCCCTCAAGCTTCGGCTTGCCGCTGTAGATCCGGTGACGGACATATTCCGCCTCGGTGACCGTGGTCCCGTTAGCCAGCTGCACCTGATATGCAGGCTGCCGAAAATCGCCGCTGCCATAGCCCGGGTATTCCTGAGGCAAACTGTCCAGGGAGAAGGAAGCATCCTCGCGAAACGGCGTCGGCGAAAAGGATGCTCTTCCCCTCCGTTCCAGCAATCCTAGGACGCGGTTATCGCGAATCCGGCGTCCCCAATAGGCATGCGCCGGATATACGCCGCGCACCAGCTCAATCACATAACTTGACTGATCGCTCTGGAGATGGAATATCCCCAGATCCTCATGAAAATGTATACTCACTGTTTATTGCCCCCTAACCAAGGTCCGAGTAAGATCTCCTTGCTCTCTTTAAGACCGGGCGGCGGCAGCCCGTTCCAGAATCATGACGTCCCTTCCCGGAATCGTGACATGGCCCGTAACCTGCCGGCTGCCCAGGAGATCGAATGAATTGGCAGAACCTGCATCAAACGTCATCTCTTCGGCATTGTGGTTCAATATGAACAGATAGGAGTTTCCGTCCTTCACCCGTTCCACCACCTCTACCCCTTGTGGCGTATCCAGCAGCGGCTTCACGCCTTGTTCTTCGCACAGATTGGCAAGAAACCCTTGCAGGAACTGCGCATCCGGACTGCTGGCCACATAATAGGCCTGCCCTTCGCCAAACGCATTCTTCGTTAAAACAGGCGTGCCTTTGTAGAAGTCGGATCCGTACTCAGCCAGAACCTCCGCCGTCTCCGCATGGATGACATCGCACAAAATTCCACATGGATAACTTCCACGCAGCGATCCCCAATCCTGCTTCATGTCGATCTGATTTTGCATTCCGGGCAGCAGGGCATCGATTTCCTCAGCCCATATGCCGGTCACGTTGCGCAGCTCGCCCGGATGACCTCCGAGCGTCACCAGATCGTTCTCATTAACGATGCCGCTGAAGAAGGTGGTCACAAAGGTACCGCCCTGCGATACGAACTGCTCCACGCGCTGGGCAACGCCCGGCTTCACCATGTACATCACGGGGGCAATCACGATATCATACTTGCTTAGATCCTCTTCGACGCTGATGATATCGGTCTGGATATTCTGCTGATACAGCGCGTCATAATATTTATGAACCTCATCCACGTAGTTCAGGGCTTTGGAAGGCCCGCTGGACAGCTCCAGCGCCCAGCGGTTCTCCCAGTCGTACATGATCGCCACCTTGGCGTCCGAACGGGAGTCGAGCAGCTTGTCTCCGAGCTGCTGCAGCTCTTGCCCCAGCTCCGCGCACTCCCGGAAGACCCGGGTATGCTCATGTCCGACATGCTCGATCAATGCGCCGTGGAATTTCTCGCACGCCCCCACGGAGCGGCGGAGCTGGAAGAACATGACCGTATCCGCGCCGTGCGCTACGGCCTGATAACTCCACAGCCGCATGACGCCGGGACGCTTCGCGGAGTTATAGGGCGACCAGTTCTGAACGCTCGGGGTCTGCTCCATCAGCATGAACGGCTGTCCGCTTCTCAGCCCGCGCATCAGGTTATGCGACATCGCCGTAAAGCTCACCGGCGTATCGATCGCGGGATAGTTGTCCCAGGACACCACATCCATATGCTTCGCCCACTCGAAGTAATCAAGCTCCGGATAAAAGCCCATCAGATTGGTGGTGACCTGAATATCCGGCGTGACCTTCTTCAGCTCATCTCTTTCCAGCCGGTAACATTGCAGCAGGCTGTCGGACTGGAAACGGCGGTAATCCAGCGATATTCCCTGGAAGAACGACCGGTTTCCGCCGAATTCCTCGCTGAGCGCATTCGGTACCACGATCTCGTCCCACTCGTAGAAGGTATGGCCCCAAAACCCGGTATTCCATGCGGCGTTCAGCTTATCTAGCGACCCGTAACGCTCTTTCAGCCAGACGCGGAACTGACGCTCGCAGTTGTCGCAATAACAATACCCGCCATACTCATTGGAGACGTGCCAGATGACCAGCGCCGGGTGATCCTTGTACCGTTCAGCCAGCTTGCGCGCCATCAGCACGGAGTATTTGCGATAGGTCGGGCTGTTCGGACATGAATTATGGCGGCCGCCGAATTTGCGTTTGCGTCCATCGTAATCGACGCGCAGGATGTCCGGGTATTTCTTGGCCATCCAAGCAGGGTGCGCCCCCGTGCCGGTTGCCAAACAGACGTGAACCTGCTCCTCCGCCAGGCGGTCCATAATCTCATCAAGCCACGCGAAATCATAGCTTTCCTCATCGCGCTGCGTTTTGGCCCAGGAGAATACATTGAGAGTCGCCACGTCGACGCCCGCCAGCTCGAACATCCGCAGGTCCTCTTCCATCGTTGCCTTGTCCCATTGCTCGGGGTTGTAATCCCCGCCATACCATATCTTAGGAAAACGTTGATTAATCATAGAATTGCCTCCTTCGTAGACTCTGCTATAGAAAAGAGGTACCACCCCCTATCTTGTCGGACAAGGGATCATACCTCTTATGAACGGTCTGCTAACTTAAATTTTGCATGGCTCCTTACTTGCTCAAGCTATCCCAGGATGTCTGCATATCTTCAAGCATTTTGTTCGTATCGGATTTGCCGGCGAAGAATGCCTGCATCGCGCCGGAGAATTCCTGTGCCGCGCCGTCCGGGAACTTCGCGGATTGTCTTGGCAGCACTTTGCCTGCCTGCACGTACTCCCATACGGCCGAACCCAAATCGCCCATATCCTCAGGCGTTGCTTCGATGGTCTTCAAGGCCGGGATGAATTTGAATTTTTTCACGATGTACTCTTTGCCGATATCGGATGTGACAAACCAGTTCAGGAAGATCTTCGCTTCTTCCTTCGACGCGGAATCTTTGTTAATGACCAGGTTCGCAGGTACGCCGACGTTCAGCTTGTCGTTTTGCTCCGCATTGTCGCCAAGCGGCATCGGCAGGTAGCCGAGATTCAGATCCGGATTGATGGCATCGATCTCGGTTTGAGCCCAGTTCCCGTTCTGCATCATGGCCGCTTTACCTGTAGCCAGCAGGGAAATGGCCGTATTGTAGTCGGTGGTCAGCGGGTTCTTGTTGCCGTGGTCCAATGTCAGCTGCATCAGCTTGGTCCACTCTTCGAACTTCCCATTGCCCACGAATTTTTGCGTGCCGTCGTTCAAGCCCTGGATAAACGCATTCGGGTCATCCTGCTGGGCGAATGCCGGGTTAATGCCCTGGTTGCCGATCAACCACCATTCCTGGTAAGCGTTCGCAAAAGGAGTTATGCCTGCGGCTTCCAGCTTCTTCGCGGCATCTGCCAGCTGAGTATATGTTTTTGGAAGCTCGGTAATGCCGGCCTGCTCAAACAAATCCTTATTGTAGATGTAACCCCATCCTTCAAGGTTCATCGGCATGCCGTATACTTTACCGTCTTTGGTCATCGGCTCTTTCGCCATGTCGACCAGATCGTTCACCCAAGGCTGATCGGACAGATCCTCGAGACGGTCGATCCACATCTCCATCTCGGCGTCGCCGCCATTGGAGAAAATATCCGGCGCATCGTTGGATGCGAATTTGGTTTTCAATGCAGCACCATAGTCAGCGCCGCCGCCTACCGTTTGAATATCCAGCTTGATGTTCGGGTATTCCTTCTCGAATTCGACTTTAAGCTCATTCAAGCCGTCCACGATCTCGGTTTTGAATTGAAAAATCTTGACCGTTTTGACATCGCCGGAAGCTCCATTCGAGCTTCCGCCCTGGCCTTCTTCCGACTTGCCGCCGCAAGCTGCAAGCAGCAGCGAGAAAGCCAGCAGCATCACGAGTGATAATTTCATTTTGTTCATCTTTACTACCCCCTGATAATGATTATATATAAAGATGGAAAAACCGGTTATGGGCGAGGCGCCCGCTGCCTTTACCCCTTAACGGAGCCGGCAGCGACGCCCTCAACGATGTACTTCTGCAGTGACAGGAAGAAGATGATGATCGGCGTAATGCCCAGCACGAGCGCCGGCAGCGCCATATCCCACTGCTTCGAATACTGCCCGAAGAAAGCAAAGGTCGCAAGCGGAATCGTCCGCAGTTCAGGACTTTGCAGGATCAAGGATGGCAGCAGATAGTCGTTCCAGACCCACAGGCAGTTCAGGATGATGACCGTTACCATCATAGGTTTCAGCATCGGCATAACGATGCGGGCAAATACCCTGAACGGAGAAGCGCCGTCGACCGTGGCAGCCTCTTCGATCTCCAGCGGAATGCCTTTCACGAAACCGTGGAACAGGAAGACCGACAGCGGGATGCCGAGTCCGAGATAACTGAGAATCAGACCCACGATGCTGTTGTTGACGCCGAGAAAGTTAATGACCTGCAGCAATGGAATCATAATGGATTGGAACGGAATGACCATGGCCGATACGAACAGCATGAACACGATTCGATTGAATCTCGTATTGGACCGGACCATCCGGTAAGCTGCCATCGCGCTCAGCAGGGCAATGATCAGATTGCTGATGACCGTAATGATGATGGAGTTCGTGAATGCTTCCGGAAAGCGGGTCATTTCCCAAGCCTTGCTGTAGTTGTCAAAGTGAAAGGCCGTTGGCCAGTTGGCCGCGTCGACCATAATATCGCCAAGCGATTTGACCGAGTTTACCAGCAGGAAGTAGAACGGTGCCAAGAAGATCAAGGCAACAATGACCATCACGATCTGCAGTACGATCGTGGAGGCCGACATGGGAGGTTTCTTCGATCTCATTAAGCTTCAACCTCCTTCTGCTTCGTTAAACGGACTTGAATGAGCGTAATGACGGCGACGACCAGGAAGAAGATCAAGGACTTGGCCGTGCCGAGACCGTACCGGTTGTTCAGGAACGCCTCGTTGTACACGTTCATCGCCAGCGATTCCGTGGAGCGGTAAGGTCCGCCCTTGGTCAGCGACAGGTTCAGGTCGAACATTTTGAAGGACCAGGAAATCGCCAGGAACAAACATACGGTAACCGCCGGCATAATAAGCGGAACGATGATGCTCTTAAGCACTTGGAACCGGTTGGCCCCATCAATCTCGGCAGCTTCCATGACTTCCTTGGACACGTTCGTAATGGAGGCGATGTAGATGACCATCAGATAGCCTGACGACTGCCATACGAATACCATGATGATGCCCCAGAAGCCGGTTACTTCGTCGCCCAGCCACGGAAGATTAAAAAACGGAATTCCCGTCGCTTCGCCAACGGTTGCAAAGCCTTTTATGAAGATAAACTGCCAGATGAAGCCGAGCAGCAATCCGCCGATCACGTTCGGCATGAAGAATATCGTCCGCAGCCAGTTGCGGGCCCGAATATTTTTCGTTAAGAAGTAGGCCAGGAAGAATCCGACCAAATTCGTCAGAAGCACCCCGACGATCGTAAATTTGGTGGTGAACCAGAAGGATTGGGCGAATGCGCTGTCATTTGTGAAAATCTGTTTGAAATTGTCCAGCCCGACCCATTCGACGTTCCCGGAAACGCCGTTCCAGTCGGTAAACGAGTAATACATCCCCATCACAAATGGGATAATGATCGTAATACCGAAAAACAGCAGCGCGGGTCCGATATAAACCAACTGCTGCGTCAAAGCAGCCGTTCTCTTGCTGTTCATGTTAATCCCCCTCCGCTTGTCCTATCGTTTCTCTATCCATTTCTCTATGATTTAATTATGCTAAGATGAAGACCTTGGGACTACCATAGGATGTGAACTAATTGGTATAGAAAATTGATCGGCGGTGAAAATATTGAACTGGAACTGGAACAGCATCCGCACCAAACTGATTACCTTCATGATCATGGCGACCATCATTCCGACCACCATTTCCATGATCATCAGTTACGTCATGACAACCAACTCGCTCAAGGAACGGGCCGTTGTTGAGAATATGAACCTTCTCTATCAGGGACGGTTGAATTTGGAGAGCTATTTGGAAGAGATGAACCGTAGTTCCCTTACGGTCTACTCGGATCCGGATTTTTTCCGCAGCCTCTATTACAGTCATGAGAACATCAACGCCAGCGGCAGGCAATCCGCCACGCTGCAATCCATTCAAAAAGCCATCAGCGGCTCCAGGCAGGTCTATCTCTACGTCGACGGCAAACGAGAAGCCACGTTATTCGCGCAGGATATCGCCAGAAAAACAAGCGAGGTCAACCTCTATCCCGAGATTCCCGATCTTCGTAACGATACGGTGGTCCTTCAGCCGCCGCATCCCCTTCATACGTACGGGTTTCAGTTAGCTTATCCCTATGAAGCCGATCAACAAGTATTCACGATGTACCGGGTCATTGAACGGGTCCCTTCAACCGAACGATTAGGCATTCTCGCCATCGATTTGGACATGGATTTCCTGAGCCGGATCAGCGGCCAGCTGTTCCAGCCTGATCATGAGCAGCTGTACATTGCCAATGAAGACGGGTATATCATGTATTCCGGCGATGACGAAATGCTGGGACAACAAGTCCAGGCGGACTGGTACGCCAGCATCAAGCAATCCGGCAAGAAGGAAGGCCATTTCGAGTATAACAACAAAATCTATTTATATAACAATATCAAGACGTCGGTCAGCGACTGGACGATGATCAAGGAGATTCCTTCCTCGTATATTTTAAGCAGCGCGGACAAAGCTGCCTTCGTCAATATTTTGCTGATCGGCGTGTCCCTTATTCTCATCATCGCGGCCACGATCTGGATATCGGTCTATATCACGGCCCCGATCCGCGAATTGGTAGGCCTCATGAGCCAGGTCAAAAGCGGACGAATGACCGTGGATATCTCGTCCAATCGCAAAGACGAAATCGGAGCCCTCCATCGCAGGTTCGGCAGCATGATGGATACGATCAACAACCTCATCCTGCAGGAATACAAGCTGAAGCTGGCGAACCGGACCAACCAGCTCCGGGCGCTGCAGGCGCAGGTGAATCCGCATTTCATGAACAATGCGCTGCAGACCATCGGCACCCTTGCGCTGGAGCATGGCATGAAGAGGATCTACTCCCTGATCTCCGCTCTGGCCCGGATGATGAGATACAGCATGTACAATACGGACAAGCCGGTCACGCTGGCCACGGAGCTCGATCATATCAAGGATTACGTGGAACTGCAGAAGGAACGATTTGAGAATCAATTCGACTTCCGTTACGATGTGGATGAGTCGACTCTGCAGGTGTTGATACCGAAGATGCTGATTCAGCCGCTGATCGAGAACTTTTTCAAGCATGGCATGAACCCCTTGGAGCAAGACAATTTCATTGCGCTCACAAGCCGGCGCCTATCGGCCTCGATCGTGCAGATCACGGTCGAAGATAACGGAAACGGGATGCAGGAGGAGCCGTTCCAAGCCCTTCAGGAGCATTTGCTTCGGATGGAAGAGTTGGATCTGGAACAGCTTCAGGTTGTGTCCGAGCTGGAGACGGAAGACAGCAGCGGAATCGGACTCATCAACATCATGACGAGGCTGAGGCTGTACTATCGTGGAAAATCCAAATTCAACATCGAAAACAACCAGCCGCACGGCTTTCGTGTAGTGCTGACTATAAATGTGGAAGGTGAAACGGATGAAGGCATTGATCGTGGATGACGAGTCTCGCGTGCGCAAAGCCATCCGCCTGCTGGTCCAGTGGGAAGCGCACGGGATTACCGATATAGAGGAAGCGGCCAACGGGCTGGAGGCGATGGAGCTGATCCCGGCGTTTCGGCCCCATCTTGTGCTGATGGACATGCTGATGCCCCTCAATAGCGGCGTGGATCTCATGGAATGGATTCACAAGCATTACCCGGACATCAAATTCATCGTCATCAGCGGGCATGACGATTTCGAATTCGTGCGCAACACCATCTGGTACAGCGGCACGGATTATATCCTGAAACCCATCGAGGAGGACGTCATCAACCAAGCGGTCGCCAAGGCGACCGCGGCCTGGAAGGCGGAGGAACAAGAACGCCTTGCGGCGCGTCAGCAGCATGTTCAGGTGAACGAGTACCGGCCGGTCTATTCAGAGAAGCTGTTATCCAGCCTTATTGATGACAGGAGCGCCCATTCCCAGGTGGTCAACCGCCTCAGGGATGAAGGCATCGTGCCGGCGCAGACCAACGCAATACGCCTGGCCGTCATGCAAATCGACAAGTCGGATCATGCGCTGTACAGCCGCTTCGGCCATCATCAGGATCTGCTGATGTTCGCCCTGTTGAATATTTGCAATGAATTTCTGCAAAAGGACCGGATCGGGATTGCATTCCGTCCATTCGGATCGCCGCATCAACTGGTTCTCTTATTGTGGGAACAGCTCGCCACGGTCCCTACGCTGCTTCAAGAGATCAATAGCGGGATGTTTCGGACGCTGTCGCGCCAGATGCATTTTGGCATAAGTCCGGAAGGTCAATATCCGGTAGACGTTCCCGAGCTCTATGCCCAATGCTCGAATGCCCTGCGTTCGCGTGATTTAACGGTCCTGAACCATTTCATCCACGATGCCGAGCAGCAGCGACGATCCGGGATGGATCATCATCGGGGCGTCCAGTTCAGCGGGTTCGAGGATACCTGGAAGCTCGCTGTGCTTAGCGGTCAGCCTGCTCCCATTGCCGAGGCCGTCGATTCGTTCCTTGCCGCCATCCGAAAAAGCGGCGTTCTCACGCCCGAGCTTCTGGAGCGATGGGACCGCGAAATTGATCGGTTCGCCCATCACGTCATTCATGAAACCGCGAATCCGTCGTCTGAGGCCTTGTTGAAATTGTACAAAGAGGAAAGCGCCACCATCGAGCGGCCAAGCCCGGACAAATATGTATGCTCCTTGGCGGAATGGCAGCAGTATTGGGATCAATTAATGAGCCTGCTGGCCTCGGCGCTGCAGTCCCAGAAGCAGACAGGGCAGGACCTGATCCACGACATCACGGCGTTTATCGAGCAAAACTATCAGAACGACGTATCACTGTACGATATTGCAAACCGGTTTCACGTAAGCCGGGAGTACATCTCCCGCAAATTCAAGCAGAAGCACGGGATTAATATCCCCGAGCATCTGAACCGGATCCGCATCTCGAAGGCCAAAATCCTGCTGCAAAATCCGGGGCTGAAAATGGCCGCCATTTCCGAAATGGTCGGCTTTAAAAACGAGAAGTATTTCAGTCTTGTTTTTAAGAAACAAGAGGGCATTTCGCCCAAGGAATTCCGCAAGCTGCACGAGAAGGAAGCTTAGAATGGGCAGCGGTTGACAATCTTCAGATAAAAAATAAAGCAGAGAAGGCGGAGGGTCCCCGCCTTCTCTGCTTTTTTGTTGAGATCGCTTCAAGCTATTCACGCTTTTCGAAAGCCCTTATATTATCTCTATCCTAACCGCTTCTCTAATATCAACACGCCTCGTGCCGGCACTTCGCAGGTATCCCGAAGCTCCTCCCCTGTCAGCAGGTCAACATAGGCTTCCCCATCCAAGGACACGGATTTGCGCTCGGGCATGTGATTAAGCACAAAGGTAAACTCCGCGTCCTCCTTCACCCGCTTTGTCACCTCAACGCCTTCGGGAGCGTTCAGGACAGGCTCAATGCCATGGTCGCTGCATATCGTTTGCATTAAATCTCGCAGGAATTTAGGCTCGGGGCTTGTGGCCACATACCAGGCCTTCCCTTGTCCGAAAGCGTTCACGGTCAACGACGGCATGCCTTGATAGTAGTCCGAGCCGTATTCGGCAACGACCTCCGCTCCCTCGGCATGGATCACGTCGCACAGAATGCCGCAGTCGTAGGTGCCTTCCAGCTGGCCCTTCGGGCCCCGTATGACCATCTGATTCTGTTGGCCTGGAAGCAGCGCATCAATCTCCTCGGCCCAAATTCCCATGACCTTGCGCAGCTCGCCCGGGTAACCGCCCAGCGTCACCAGATCATTCTCGTTCACGATGCCGCTGAAGAAGGTCGTCACAAAGGTGCCGCCTTGCGATACAAAGGCCTCCACGCGATCTGCAAATCCCAGTTTTGCCATATACATCACCGGCGCGATGACAACGTCATACTTCCGGAAGTCCTCTTCCACGCTGATCATATCGGTCTGAATATGCAGCTGGTGCAGGGCGTCGTAATATTTATGGACCTCGTTCACGTAATTGAGGGCGACGGTCGGACCGCTCGACAGGTCAATGCCCCACCGGTTCTCCCAGTCGTAGATGATCGCGACTTTGGCATCGGAACGGGCATCCAGGATCCGGTCCCCCAGCTGCTGCAGCTCCTTGCCCAGCTCGGCGCACTCGCGGAATACGCGGGTATGTTCATGTCCGACATGCTCGATGACCGCGCCGTGATACTTCTCGCAGGCTCCGATCGAACGGCGCAGCTGGAAGAACATCACCGTATCCGCGCCGTGGGCGACCGCTTGATAGCTCCACAATCGCATTACCCCAGGGCGCTTGGCCGAGTTATACGGCTGCCAGTTCTGAACGCTCGGCGTCTGCTCCATCAGCATAAAGGGCTGACCGCCCTTAAGCCCCCGCATCAGGGCATGCGCCATGGCGGTATAGCTGTACGGGGTATCCAGCGACGGATAGTTGTCCCAGGATACGACATCCATCTCCTTGGCCCATTTGAAATAGTCCAGCTCCGGATAAAAACCCATAAGATTCGTGGTCACCGGAATATCCGGCGTGATCCGCTTCAATTCATCCCGCTCCAGCTTATAGCAGTCCAGCAGGCTGTCGGACTGGAAACGGCGGTAATCCAGGGATATGCCTTGGAAATTGGTCCGGTTGCCGGACCACTCCTCGCTTAAAGCGTTAGGAACGACAATGTCCTCCCAGTCATAGAAGGTGTGGCCCCAGAAGCGGGTATTCCATGCCTTGTTTACGGCATCCAGCGTGCCATATCGCTGCTCGAGCCAAGTCCGGAATGCCGCGGCGCAATTGTCGCAGTAGCAGTACCCGCCATATTCGTTCGATACGTGCCAGATCAGGACGGCCGGATGATCCTTATAGCGTTCCGCCAGCTTGCCTGCCATGATTTTGGCGTATTTTCGGTAGGTGGGGCTGTTCGGACAGGAGTTATGGCGTCCGCCGAATTTGCGTTTGCGGCCCTCGTAGTCGACGCGCAGCACATCCGGGTATTTGCGCGCCATCCAGGCCGGATGGGCTCCCGTACTTGTTGCCAAACAGATATACACCCCGTTCCGGTACAGCCGGTCAATCGTCTCGTCCAGCCAAGCAAAATCGTACGTATCCTCATTCGGCTGACTCAAAGCCCAGGAGAATACATTTATGGTGGCTACGTCGATGCCCGCCAGCTTAAACATGCGGTCATCTTCCTTCCACGCTTCCGCATCCCACTGCTCGGGATTATAATCCCCGCCGTACCACATTTTCGGCAGCTTTTCGTTAATCATCAGCATTCAGCTCCTTTAGCCTTCATCATTTCGTATCCGGTTATCGTTCAACCAGCCATGCTCGAGATTAGCCCTTATTCACAATGCCTCCATGGCAGCCAATGCGATCTGGTAGGTCATGCCGCTCACCGTCTCAAAAGAAAGCCGATCTCCCGTCGTCACAACGCTTCCGTCTTCCCTTCGAACGGCGAGAGGCTCGGAATATTGAATTCTGCAGATCCGGCCATGCGTAGAGGTTATGCTTGCGGACGCAAGAGTGCCGCCCTTCCATTCCATGTCCACGATAAATCCTCCGCGGGCCTTCAATCCTCGCACGGAGCCTTCCGCCCACGCTTTCGGCAGTGCCGGCAGCAGCTGAATGGCATCCAAATGGCTCTGGAGCAGCATTTCCACAAGTCCGGCGCTGCCTCCAAAATTCGCATCGATCTGGAACGGAGGATGGTCCCCGAGCAGATTGGGGTGCATGGAGCGGGAAATCAGGGTCCGGACATAATCATAAGCCTTCTCCGGCTGCTGCAGTCGGGCAAACAGGTTAATGAGCCAAACGCAGCTCCAGCCCGTATGCCCCCCTCCGTGATCGATGCGCGACATCAGCGTACGATAAGCGGCTTCTGCAAGCTGCGGCGTATCTTGGAGGGTAATATCGGAGCCGGGGTACAATCCGTACAAATGGGATACGTGCCGATGTCCGGGCTCCGCTTCCGGATACGGCTTGCTCCATTCCATGAGCCTGCCCTCGTCATCGATGGCGTAAGGGAGCAGGCGCGCGACCGCAGCTTTCCATTCCTCCCGCAGTTCATCATCTTGCTCCAACAGCTGCGAAGCTTCGATGCAGTTATGGAATAAATCGCGAATGATGGCCATATCCATGGTCGAACCTGCCGACACGCTGCAAGGCAGGCCTTCCGCGGTAAGAAACTGATTCTCCGGCGATGTCGACGGGCTGGTCACCAGATGCCCTTTCCCGTCTTCAATCAGCCAATCCAGGCAAAACAAAGCGGCTCCACGCATCAGCGGATACGCCGTTTCCCGCAAGTATTCAAGATCTGGGTGGAATTGATAACGCTCCCATAGATGCCGGCACAGCCAAGCACCGCCCATTGGCCAGAAGGCCCACATGGCTCTGCCGTCGCTCGGACTGGCCATTCGCCATAAATCCACGTTATGATGGGCGACCCATCCACGGGCGCCATAGTGAATCTTCGCGGTCCGGGCACCGCTTACGCTAAGCTCCCGGATCATTTGGATGAGCGGCTCGTGGCACTCGCTCAGACGCGTCGTTTCCGCCGGCCAATAATTCATCTCGGTATTGATATTCGTTGTATAATCGCTGTTCCATGGCGGCTGGACATGGGGATTCCATATGCCCTGCAGATGGGCGGGCTGTGTACCCGGCCGGGAGCTGGCAATGAGCAAATATCTTCCGAATTGAAACATCAGCGCTTCGAGCGCAGCATCCTCCCGTCCTTCCCGGTACGCTTCCATCCGCTCGTCGGTGGCTAAAGCTGCTATGGAACGCTCATTCTCTGGACGGCCAAGCTGAAGCTCCAGACGTCTGAATAAGGCTTGATGGTCCTGGACGTGCCGTGAACGCAATTGTTCAACACCATGCCGCATGGCGCCCTGAAGTCTCTCCCTGCATATGCCGGACGGATCGGTACCGCCGGAACCCGGAGAACGATCGAAGCCTTCAAAATTCGTAGCAGCCGCAATCAGCAGCGTAACCGAGCCTGCCGCGCAAATGCGCATGCCGCTGTCATCGACCGTCACCTGACCGCTGTCCGTCAAGGCCAGCAGCCTCATTTCGTACCGAATGCCCAGCCCATCCTCATAAAGCACCGACCCGGGATGATCGCCCCCGTAATTATCAGCAATATGGGTCGGAGCATGCCCATGCAACACCAGCGTCCCGTCTTCCTCTGTGCGTGTACGATGCTGAAGCGGTGAACGTAACCCGATCTCCAATTGGATGGATCCGCTCCCCGTGCTTTCAAAGCGGATAACCCCGACCTGGTCAACCGCACTGATGAACATGGCCCTGCTGAAAATAGGATCGGAGCCGCTTACTTGAAAACGAGTGGAAGCAATCCCCGTATCCAGGTTCAGTTCGCGCCTGTATTCCGAGCATGAATCCCCTATTCCCGACTGTCGGATCAACAGATCTCCCAGCGGCAAAAAGGACTCCGTATTTCTGCCAACCATCTTGCCCTCGATCACCTGTTCCGCTTCGGCATACTTGCCGGACGCAATCAGTTCCCTCGCCTTTGCCAGATACCGGAGAACTTCGTAATTATTCGTGTCCCGGGGAAACCCGGACCAGAGCGTATCTTCGTTCCATTGAATGCATTCTTCCTGCACGCCTCCGAACACCATGGCGCCAAGACGGCCGTTTCCAAGCGGAAGCGCTTCTTCCCACTTGGCCGCAGGCTTCCGGTACCACAGGGTTGTGTTCTTATGCTCTGCTGAATACAGCGTAATCCCCCCTTATGTCCAATGATTTTATAAAGGCTTCTCGAAGAGCACCTGAAATCCTTCATATATGGTTGTATTTCTTCTAATAAATTGAGGTCCGCGATTATAACAGCAGCCTGCCTTGAATATCGGCAAAAGGGACCGCATATTGCCGGCCCCTTCGATTCGCCTCTACCTTAATTATTCCAGAGTTCCACCCGTTCGCGTACCAATTGGGTGTATTCCTGCTCCATTTTCTCGGCGCCGGCATCATTCAGTTCTTTGATGAACTGGTCATACAGTGCATCGAATTTCGCCGGATCGGCAAGAATGACTTCCGGAATCCGCTTCCGGGTAATCTCTTCCACCTTTTTGTACGTGATATTGATATTGGAGTCGCTCGGTACCGGAATGTTGTAAGCAACGCCCCACGGCTTCACATCAAATTCCTCTTGTTTCGGCCACAGGTCTTTCCACATTTCCGCGCCGTACGCTTTCAGCGTTTCCTTCGCGGCCGGCGTATAATTCTCGATGATCGTCTCCGGGAAGTTCGTTGTGTAATAGTTATCCGTCGAATCCTTCACGCCGTCGCCGTAACGAGGGAACATCGCATTGTACAAGCCGATTCCTGTTTCCTTCGTGAAGTTGGCGTTGTCATAGGTTTTGCGCTCTTGGACGTCTTCAGGAATAACTCGCTTGCCGTCCACCACGTTGTAATGCTCGCCTTCAATACCCCAATTCATCAAAACTTGCCCTTCTTCGGAAGCCAGATAATCCAGGAACTTGATGATTCGAACCGGATCCTTGGCGGATGTCGTAATGCCTACGCCCCATCCGGCGACGTAACCCGTGTCTTGGAACGTTGCATCCTTCGTGGACTCATCCAGCTGGATCGGGAATCTCGCATAGGTGCGGTTTTCCTTGCCGGAAGTTCTCAGTGCGTTCGTTGCATTGCCGAAGCCCCACTCCTGATCAATGACGCCAAGGACGCGGCCGGAGGAAATTTTCGCTTCGTATTGGTCCGTCTTCTGCACGAACGTTTCTTTATCCAACAAGCCCTCGGCGTTCATATGATTCAGCCAGCGGAAGTATTCCTTCTCTTCCGGCCGCTTGTAATGAAGCTTCGCCTCGGTTGTTTCCGGGTCGATATAGTACTCGCCGTCATCCGATACGCCTGTCGCGATAAACGCCGGGTTCGTTACCGAGATCATGATTCTCCATCCGTCCGCATTCAACGTCAGCGGAATCGTCGGCTGACCGTCAATGGTCGGGTGTTTCTCGGCATAGTCTTTCAGCGCTTTCTCATAATCCTTCACCGTTTTCAGTTCAGGGTATCCGAGTTCTTTCAGCACCTCATGCTGGATCTGGAACGTGCCGCCGGCATCGAGTGCCTGATGATCCACTGCCGCAAGCGTCGGAAGGACATAGATGGCCTCATCCTCGTTGCTCCATTTCAGGCGGCTCATATATTCTCCGTACACCTTCTTGATGTTTGGCGCATGCTCTTCGATCAGATCCGTCAGATCGATAAACGCCCCGGAATCCACGAACAGATTGGCGTCCCCCTTGGCAAATACCAAGTCAGGGTATTCCCCGCTCGCCACCATCAGCGGAAGCTTCTGATTGGAGCCGTCCACCGCATATTCGGCTTGGATCGTAATGCCGGTCTTCTCGGTCAGCTTCTTCCCGACCGCATCCTGCATGTTGGCCCAGTTTGCATTGGAATCCGCGCTGTAATACGTCATGGTCATCGGCTCGAGCTTCTCTTCCTGCTGCGTATCGCTTCCGCCGCTGCCCTCATCGCCGCCGTTTGCGTTATTGTTGCTGTCGCCGTTGCCGCACGCCGCCAGAACGAATGTAGCCATCATCATGATCGCGAGCAGGAGCGACAATCTCTTCTTATGTTTCATTGCTATACCCCCTAAATCGATTTTTGATCATTTATCGTATAACAGGACGTTGTGCCTGCTGATACCGTTACATGCGCCTAGCTTTTTACAGCTCCAAGCGTCATACCTTTCACAAAATACCGCTGCAGGAACGGATACACGAGCAGTATCGGAACGGTGACCACGATCGTGATTGCCATTTTGATCGACTCCGGCGACACCTGCTTCACGATCTCGGCCATATTCTGCCCGGTCATCATGCCGCTGGTTTGCCCCTGAGTGCTCTGCAGCACCTTCATCAGCTCGAATTGGAGCGTGGTGAGATGGGGTGCGTTACCGTTGTAAAGATACGTATCGAGCCAAGAGTTCCACTGCCCGACAGCCAGGAACAAGGCGATGGTAGCCAAGACGGGCTTACAGAGCGGAAGAATGATTTTGTAATAGATCGTAAAATCGTTGGCACCGTCAAGCTTTGCCGATTCCTGCAGCGAGTACGGCAGGCTGTCGATGAAAGACCGGATGACGAATACGTTAAACGCGCTCACCATGCCCGGAATGATGTAGACCAGAAACGAATTCATCATGTTCAGGTCGCGGATCAGGATGAACACCGGAATCATTCCGCCGGAGAAGTACATCGTCAGCGCAAGAAAGGTCGACATGAACTTTCTTCCCTGAAAGTCTACCCTGCTGAGGACGTAGCCCAGCATCGTGCCGCTGAGCAAGCCCAGAAAGGTCCCTGCAAGCGTACGGAGAATCGTGTTTTTGGCCCCGGTGACCAAGCCGTCGTATTTAAAAATCTGCACGTAGTTATCCAGCGTGAACTCTCTCGGCCAGATGTAGATTCCCCCGCGCACCGTATCAACGGAATCGTTCAGCGATATCGCCAGAACGTTCAGGAACGGGTAGAGTGTGACAATCATGACCAGTGCCATGATGGTAAAATTCGCGATATCAAACACCCGATCGGAGAGCGAGGGCTTGAATGCTGCTTTGGTTCGTGCCATGCTGTTTCCCTCCCCTTACATAATCGATTGCTTCGTGAATTTTTTGAACACGCCGTTGGCAAGCAGCAGCAGGATGATGCTTACGACCGAGTTGAACATTCCGATGGCCGTACCGAATGAAAAACGTCCCATGCCAAGTCCATAATTCAGCGCATACAGGTCAAGCACCTCGGAATAATCCACGACCAGCGGATTACCCAACAGGAACTGCTTCTCGAAACCGATGCTGATCAAATGACCGATGGACATGATCAGCAGGATAGCAATCGTAGGGGCGATGCTCGGCAGCGTAATGTGCCATATTTGGCGAATCCGGCTTGCGCCGTCAACCTTGGCTGCTTCGAACTGCTCCTGATCAATCCCTGTAATCGCTGCCAAATAAATGATCGCGCTCCAGCCCATTTCCTTCCATATATCGGAGCCCGTTACGATGTACCAGAACAGGTTCCCCTGAGCCATGAACTGTATCGGCTGATCGATGAGCCCCAGCCACATCAGCAGCTGATTGACAGCGCCTCCATCCGTGGACAGCATTTTGGTCACGATACCGGCAACTACGACCCAGGACACAAAATGCGGCAGATAAGATATCGTCTGTACGGTCCTCTTGAATACGCTTCCACGAAGCTCATTCAACAAGACTGCGAATAGGATCGGAATCGTGAACCCAACGATCAATCCCATGAAACTCATGGCGAGTGTATTTCGCAACACCAGATAAAACTTATCGTCCGCGAAAAGTGCTGCGAAATGGTCCAGGCCTACCCATTTTTGCTCGAATATCCCTTTGCCGGGCTTGTAATTCTGGAATGCCATCAGCCAGCCCCAAACCGGCAAATAACTAAAGATGAATACAATGACGATGAATGGAAGCGACATTCCGTACAGTACTTTCTGCTCTTTGAAAGTGGTCCAAAAGCCTTTCTTTTTCTTTGCGGCAGGTTGGATGCTGCTTTCCGTTTTTGTTACCGCTTTCAAACCAACCCCTCCTCTCTTGTATATCCTGATGATAAACCAAGCTGGGGCGGGGAAGTACCCGAAGGATTGGCTTAAAAATCATATAAAAATTAGACATTATACGGGGGAAGCAGAGCGCTGAAAAACCCCTTTAGCCCGCTCCGTGTCCGGATCGTATCTCCGATCGCTGTTAAATCCGGGAAACTTCGGGTCATAGTATAAGGTTGTTTCCCGGCTTTAAAGGCGACCGCTGCCGCTTCTCCGATACGATTCCGGCCCCTCCGCTCTATGCTTTGCAGCATTTGGCAGCTCCCCCGATAATGCCTTGGGGGAGGCACAGGAAAAACAAAAAGACGCGTGCCTTAGTCGCGTCTTATAGGGCAGCGATATGAAAGTACTTATGCTAAGTCTGGTTGTATGGTAAGTGAACGCTATTGGAGAACAATCATAAACCATTTAGAATACGGCATCAGACGGCGCGGAGCTACTTGAAGCCTATTTGCTGTGTTCCGGCTCACTGCATTTACTCATTCGATACTCTGTCACAATGGGCTGTATGACCTCAGCGCCACATCCGGGCTCGGTCGTGTTGTGCGAATCCGCGTTACGGCACGGCTAAATTACAGGTCCAGCTCCTTGCGGAAATTGGACGGAGACGTGCCGACGTATTTTTTGAATTTGCTATGAAAATAATCGACGTTCGTATAACCGACCTTCTCCGCGACCTGATACACCTTCATGCCCTGCTTCAAAAAATCTTTGGCTTTGTCGATCCGGACCTTATCGAGATACGTATTGAAATATTCCCCGGTCGTATTCTTAAACATTTTTCCGAGGTAAGCGCTGTTGTAATTAAATATCGACGCCAGCGTTTCCAGCTTAATGTTCTCGTTGTAATTGCGCTGAATCAGATCCATGATCCGCTTCATCTCCTGATCCCGTCCGCCATTGCCCGCCTGCCAGATCAGCTCCTCCAGGAATTGGGACGAATGGCGGCACAGATCATAGGCCGTTCGCTGTCGGAATATTGCCGCAATCCGATCCGAGTATTCCTTCGTGCGGGACTGCAGCTCCGTATGATGCTGCATCAGTTTGTTGTGCACCCCGGTCAGGAGCTCCACGAAGGCGCGTTTCATCCTCTCCTCCGTGTATTCTTCCTTCACCATGGCTGAGGCTGCCGTATACAGCAGTTTCTGCTGCACCTCCACGTTGCCCACATCCACCGCATAATAGAGCTGTTCCATCAGCTGCTCCGGATCATAGGGCTGCCGTTCTTCATCCGTGTTGCCGCCGGCAAACCGCTCGGATTCAGGAAACAGCATCTCCCCGGGAGCATAGAAGAACCGTTCGCGAATCCGTTCTTTGGCACAACGGTACGAATCCGCTACATCCTCCAGACGGTGGACCTGACGTCCCAAAGAGGCCGTTATCGCCGTGCCGGCCCGGCTTGCGGCTTCCTCTACCAACTGCAGCAATTCCTTACGTCCACCTGCCGTCAAGACAGGCGTGGGCATTAGGATACCGAGCTGTCCATGCAAGGAAAACACCGCGCCGCGGCCGTTCTCTTCAAAAGCTTCGATCAGCTGGTTTTTCAACCGGTCGTCGGTTTCCTCACCGGATTCATCGCTGCCGTTATGATGAACAAGCAGCACTTGGTAATGGTTCCATAACAGTCCCGACCGCTCGGCCATATGCCGCAAAGCGGCTGAATCGGGCTTGCTCTCCGGGTTGAACCACGTCTGAATGAACTGCTCGCGGCTCATTTCGGAGGCTGCCCTGTTCAGTGCCTTCCTCTCCTGCTCCTGCTCGATGGCTTCTTTAATCTGAAGCAAATACTTGCTCAGCTCGTCCTCATCCACCGGCTTTAAAAGGTATCCGTCCACACGGTGGGAAATCGCCCGCTTGGCATAATCAAAATCGGCATATCCGCTCAGGATGAGCAGATGAATCTCGGCATCCAGGTTTCGGATGGCTTCGATCAGCTGCAATCCGTCCATTCCCGGCATCCGGATATCAATCAGCATCAAATCCGGGTCGTACTTCCCGTGCTTCTCCAGCGCTTCGTTCCCGTTCGCTGCGGTATCAACAACCTGATACCCAAGCTCGGTCCATGGCACAATGCTCTTCAGCCCTTCGCGCAGTTTGGGTTCGTCATCCACGATCAACACTTTCATCATCGCTCTCTCCTCCTGTCGGAATACTGAATTCAATACGCGTTCCTATGCCCGGTTCGCTATAAATGATCAGACCCGCTTCAGGGCCGTACGTGAGCTGCAGACGGACATGTACGTTACGGAGCCCGATCCGTCCGCCGTCCTTCTCGTCGGTATCGTTCAAATAGCCGTAGATCATCTGCAATTTGTCCAGGGATATGCCTGCACCATTGTCCTCGGTCATGACGTGCAGCTTCCCTTCGCTGGCCGTGACCCTGACCTTTATGGAGGTTCCCTCTTCCTTGTGATCCATCCCGTGTATGACCGCATTCTCCACAAGCGGCTGGATGATCAAGGGCGGGATTCTTACCCGGTTCGCTTCAGGGTCCACCTGAAGTTCATATTTCAGGCGGTCCTCATAGCGGAACTTCTGAATGTCGAGATAGCACTGTACCATCTCGATTTCGTCCTTGATTGTGGTTTTTCCGCTGCCCACCTCCAGATTGCTCCGCATCATTTTGCCGAGCAGCCGCACGATCCGGGCAATTTCGGTCTCGCCCTTGAGATGGGCCTCCATGCGAATGGACTCCAGCGCATTAAAGAGAAAATGCGGATTGATCTGGCTGGCCATCATTTTGAACTTGATTTCGTTTTGCTTCTGCTCCATTAACCGCTTCTGTTCGTTGGACTCCTGCACTTCGTTCATCAGGTCGTTAACGTTGCCCACCATGGAGTTGAATTGACGGGACAGCTGGCCGATCTCATCCTTGCCGTCGATCTCCATGGCAACGCCGAGATTACCGGTACCTACCTTCGTAATATGTTTGCTTAGACGCAGCAGCCGATTGGAGATCAGTGAAGAGAAGCTGTAGATCAGAAGAACAGCCAGCAGCAGGCTGATGATGATGACGGTCATCGCCAGCTTGCTGATCCGGTTGGCATCCGCCACGATGCTATCGATCGAGAATATCGAAATAATGCGCAAGCCGTTCACTCCGGACTCCGTATTCAGCGGTTCGATCAGCACCTTGGAGGCTTCGTCATGGATGACCGACTCGTAGCTGCCGCTCGCGTGGTAAACGGCCCCGCTGGCATCTTCAATCTCGGCTAACGTTTTCCCGTACAGCTCCGGGCGGTTAGCCGCAACAATATTGTTGCTGCTGTCCACGATAATCGTGTCGAACGCTTCCTGGCTCAGGATTGTATTGAGCATGCCGGTGTTGACATTGATCACCAGCACGCCGCGGTTGTCCTTGCTTCCAAGATCAACCCCCTTGATCAAGCTGAGGTACACCTTCTGATCACGCTCATCCTCAATGTAGTCCCAATAGATGACCCCGATATCGTCCTCCGCCCGCCGATACCATTCCGTACTCCTGATTTCATCCTCGGGATATAGAAACTCCCAATTGTTCAGCATGGTCGGATTGTCGCTGTAGAAGCGGATATTCGATATTTCCTTGTACATCCGTATCGCCTGCTGCAAATCGGGATACTCCCTGTAAGCCACGAACACGTCGTATACGCTTTCATATTGCCGGTTGGCCAGATTCCTCAGACGCTCGTCGTAGGACAAGCGGTACGATAAATCATCCGCCACGTTGATGACTTCGGTCGACCGTTTCTTGACCCGGTCCACGTTCTGATAGGCTTGTTCCAACGCATTGTCGAATGCAAATTTACGGAGCTCTCCCGTAAGGAATATCCCTACGATGGCTACCGGTACAAAGACCACGACCACAAATGACAATATCAATTTATTGCGGATTTTCATGTCATTTATAAGCTGAATGAAATTCGATAACATCGGACCGTCGACGCTCCTGTCCTTTAATCTTCGGCAAGTAAAAGTAAACGGTTACATTCCATCGAAAAAGCCTGCCTCAGGCCTATTATATCAGCACAGCCTCCCTTTCAAGGCCAGCTAAAATATGGAAGAAGCCCGACTCCAGCACAAAGCTGGTCCGGGCTCATCTTCACTATGTTTTTACCCGCTTAACAGCAGGGGGAACCCGAGCTTATCCTTCGAGCGCAACGCTGAAGGCCATTGCTTGTTGACCGGCTTCCACTTGAATTTTTCCTTCCTGCAGGCTCACTCCCGAGCCCTCCACGGAAGAAACGTTTCCTGTGTCATGCAGCTTCACCGAGAATGGCTTGCCGCTGCCTTCCACCGTAAAATGGATCCGGCTGCCTGCACGCACAGCCCGTACAACCAGCTCGCTCTCTCCGTTCATGTTGCGAACGATGGCGGAAGCTTCGCTGCCGTCTTCCAATGCATACAAGCCAAGCTCTACTCCGTCTGCATAGTCATATTCCGGAAGGGCGTCGCTCGCACCCAAGGCGAGGAACGAGTTGCCGCGTACGAACAACGGCAGTCCGAGGAAACCGTACGTTTCCTTGCGCCAGGTTCCGCCATCCACCGTTTCTCCGGTTAACAGATGCGTCCAGCGGCCCTTCGGCAGATAATACTTCACGTCGCCTTTCTCGCTGAATACCGGTGCTACGAGCAGGGAATCGCCCAGCATGTACTGACGATCCAGCATTTCGACTGCAGGATCCTCCGGGAATTCCAAGAACATGGCGCGCATGCTCGGCACGCCTTGCTCCGATGCCTGTACCGCGGTATGGAACAGATACGGCATCAGACGGCTCTTCAGCTTCGTGAAGAAGCGCGTAACGTCTACGGCCTCTTCGTCGTAAGACCATGGCACCCGGTAAGAGCTGCTGCCATGGAGACGGCTGTGGCTGGACAGCAAGCCGAATGCCAGCCAGCGCTTGAACACATGCGCCGGAGCCGTATTTTCGAAGCCGCCGATGTCATGGCTCCAGAAGCCGAAGCCCCCGAGACCGAGGGACAAGCCGCCGCGCAGGCTCTCCGCCATCGATTCATAATCCGCATAACAATCGCCGCCCCAGTGAACAGGGAACTGCTGTCCGCCAACGGTTGCGGAGCGTGCGAATACCGCCGCCTGATTCTTGCCGAATTTCTCGACCAGCACGTCAAAGACAACTTTGTTGTACAGCTGGGTGTAATAGTTGTGCATTTTATGAGGATCGGAGCCGTCAAAATACACAACGTCCGTCGGAATGCGCTCGCCGAAGTCCGTTTTGAAGCTGTCCACGCCCATATCAGCCAGCTCGCGCAGGTACCCTGCATACCATTCGCAAGCATCCGGATTGGTGAAGTCCACCAGCGCCATGCCCGGCTGCCACAAATTCCACTGCCAAACATCGCCATTGGCTTTCTTCACGAGATAGCCCTTCTCACGGCCTTCCTCGAAGAGGCGCGAACGCTGCGCGATATACGGATTGATCCATACGCAGATTTTCAAGCCTTTTTCTTTCAGTCGCTTCAGCATGCCTTCAGGATCCGGGAATACCTCTTCATCCCATTGGAAGTCCGTCCAGTTGAGGCCCTTCATCCAGAAACAGTCGAAATGGAACACTTGCAGCGGAATGTCGCGCTCCAGCATACCGTCCACGAAGGAGTTTACGGTCGCTTCGTCATATTGCGTCGTAAATGAGGTCGATAACCACAATCCGAAGGTCCAAGCCGGCGGCAGCGCCGGTTTGCCTGTCAGGCTTGTATATTTGTCCAGAACGCCTTTCGGGTCGGGCCCGTCAATCACGAAATACTCCAGCGACTCGCCCGGCACGCTGAACTGAACCTTCTTCACTTTCTCTGAAGCTACTTCAAAGGATACGAGGTCCGGCTGGTTGACAAACACGCCGTAGCCTTTGTTGGTCACGTAGAACGGAATATTTTTATAGGCTTGCTCGGAGCTTGTGCCGCCATCCTGGTTCCAAATATCCACAACCTGGCCGTTCTTCACAAACGAAGTGAATCGCTCGCCAAGTCCGTAGACCCACTCGCCCACGCCAAGATCGAGCTCTTCGCGCATGTAGGTCTTCCCGCCGTCCTCCACGATATGCGCCATGGATTTGGCTCTGCTGCCGGTGATGCGCTCCTCTCCTCTATAGAAGTGGACCGACCATTCCGGGCCTTTCTTGATCACGACGCTCAGATTGCCGCTCCGAAGAACAGCCTGTTGATCGTTCTCTTCGATGACCGTATGGTCACCCTTCTGTTTGTACAATTCGAATGCAGGTCCACGATCTCTTACGCCCGCATAGTGGACCAGCTTCACGCCGATGACGCCGGGTGCCGGGGAATGAAATTGCACGGTGATCAGCTGCGTATTGATGGTCGCTCCTCTGCCCGGAATCGGTGCCGTGGAAGCATAAGCCGTCAACGTATCTCCTTTTACCGCAAAATCATAGGCCTGAACCGCTCCCGAAACGGAATACCCTTCCCGGATTAGCCAGTTGCCGTCTGTAAATTTCATCGTTACTTCCGCCCTTCTATATTTTTAAAATTGAACTTTCAGATGTAAGCGTTATAATATCATTATACTGATCCGTTTTTACCTATTCTAACAATATCCGATTGTTTTATAGCACAATTTTGATATCAGATAACAGTGTTTCAGGAACACTTCAAATCCCAAGGAGGTGCAGCATGGATCAATCCATCCGCCAGTCGTTAAAAGAAAGCACCGTCCACGGGAATGAGCGTTTCCCCTTCGGTGCCTATTGGTATCAATTTGCCCCCGGCGCCCATGTGGTAGACTCCCATTGGCATAAGGAAGCGGAGATTTTTTACGTGCTGGAAGGCGAGGTGCTGTTTCAGATCGATTCGGAATATATCCCCGTCCGTGCGGGCGAAGCGATATTTATCGATGGGGGAGATCTGCACACCGGCCACGCCCAGGGCAATGGAGGGTGCAGCTTCTGCGCCATGGTGTTCGATGTCGGCATGCTCGCCAGCAGCAGCTATGATCTTGTGCAGGAAGGGATGATCGTTCCCTTCCAGGAGCGGAGAGCCGCTTTTCCAAGACGGATGACAGCCGGGACCGATGGGCGCCTGCTTGAACATATAAAAGAAATGATGCTGCTGTCCAAGCACAAACCGGCTGGATATGAGGCTGCCATTAAGGGGCATCTGTTTCTCATGCTGTTTCAGGCCGCAGCCTCCGGCAGGCTTGCCAACCGCAGCCGGAGCGAAGCGGCGGACATGACGAGAACGGAACGCTTGAAGAAGGTCATTCTCTACATCCAGAGTCATTACCATCGACCTATCCGTTTGAGTGAGCTGGCTGACCTGATCCCGATGAGCGAAGGCCAATTTTGCCGCTTCTTCAAATCCATGACCGGGCAAACGCCCGTCGACTATATGAATTCCTATCGCGTTCGCCAGGCGGCGGAGCTCCTTCGTTCGCCGGACAATAAAATATCCGACATCGCACTCGATGTCGGATTTGGACACATCAGTTATTTTGTTCGGGTATTCCGCAAAATCATGAACTGCACGCCTTCTGAATATCGGAAGAAATTATAATTTCGGCAGGCTTGGTATGACCTGATTGCAGTCCCCTTGGAGCGGCAGGTTCCGGCATACGTATTGGCCGGCGCTGTTCTCGTTCGCCGCGCCTGACGGGGCTGGCTGATGAACCCGCTGTTTCCAGAGCTGCCACAGCATGAATCCGTCGTTCGCTCTTCCCTTATTCTTGATGTAGTTTACCATCGTTTCTACATTATAATATGCCGTCGCGATGTTATTCTGGCCGTTCATCATATCGGCATCGTATACCGTTCCCGGTGCGGCATTCAACTGCAGGACGGCCCCGCCGGATCCCTCCGGCGCAATCTGCATGCCCATATTGATGGGTCCGTTGTATATCGCCTTGTAGGATTCATAACCTTCGCGCGGGTCGTAGTAAATACCGCCGTCGTAGGACATCAGATTGATAAAGTCGATCTTGCTGCCATGATCCTTAACCACGCGGTACATGGTACCGCCAAAAGGAGAACCCCATTGGACCTTGCCTTCCTCAAACGGCGTCCCCTTCACATAATAGGCGCCCGTGGACCAGCCGGCGATGGAAATCTGTAAATTCGCGTTCCTGGCTTGGATTTCATTGTAGAGGCTCGTTATAATGCCTGCGATCTCGCCATCCTTGGTACAGCTGAACTGGGCAGCCGTTCCTTTGTTGCAGTTGCTGCCGCTGGATTCCCAGTCAATGTCGACGCCGGCTGCGCCAAGATCCAGGGCCAAATCGACGATGTTCTTGGCATTGAATCTGGACCACTGCGATCCTTGGCTGTACGACCAGCCTCCTACCGAGAGGAACGCTTTCGTTCCGCGGGCTCTCAGTGCGGCGATGTTGTTGCGCAGATCCTGCGACTGCTGGGCCGTAAATTTACGCTGCCCATTCGGCGTCGTGGCTCCTTCCACGAATTCCAAGCCCGCTACGGCTTGATCAAACGCATACGACCCTTGCGTATACGTGGTGTCCGGCCTTACGAATGCTAGATTGAGATGCGTGATGTAATTGGGAATGTTCGCAGTCGTCAAATCGTAGATACTGGTGTTCCATGAGCTGGCGTAAGCGACATACATCCGATCACCAGTCCCCGGAGGATCTACCGGCGGGTCTACTGGCGGATCCACCGGGGGATCTACCGGTGGTGTCCCTGGATTGCACGCTCCCAGATCCTCCCATACTCCCCACTGTCCCGTCGTTCCGGGCATCTCACCCTGAGTCCACCATTTTGCTTTCCAGGCCTTACCTCCGTGGGATACGATATTGCCCCCGCCATATACGGCAGAACTGCTCCAAGCAGGCTCAGCGCAGGCCTCGGCGGCTTGAACCTGGGACGTAGGAAAGACACTGAACACCAGTACGGCGATAAGTCCGAGAATCCATCCTTTCATCGTTCTGGACAGCCTTGTCATTCATTAAACAACTCCTTCTCCATGGGTATTCGGCTCATTAAAGCGTTTTCAAATCTGGTGAAAGCTCCGTACCTTATACACCTCCTGACGCATTGGGATGAAATCGAATGAAACACTTTAAGTGTAACTTGGTCATTTTTTGTACAACAAGGATAAGATTTACTAATTCAGGGGCAAAATCCTATACCTTGTCACAGCAGCGCATCTTCGCAAAAAAAGCCGACACCCTGCGGATGATCGCATAAGTGGCAGCTTTTGAAATGGAATGCCTGTTAACCCTTACTCCAATTTAGGGTATGATGATAGAAGCATGTTATTTTTCTATTTATGAGTCTCTTTGTGCAGCCTTGCAAACGGACATTTCGACAGAGACTCCTCGTTATCCCGCAGGAAATATTGCTTCCATTCATAATTGTCCTCCGCCCCGTAGAACTTCAAGTCCGGGTGCGGGGGGACTGGATCATATTCGGTCAACCGCTTGCGTATCAGCACTTTGGTATGTTCAGCTTGCCTGGCCCGGGCATTGAACTGCTTCAGAACCCAACGAGGCGTAAAAGCAAGCATCATGTAGGGGAAATACCTGCTCTGGCGAAGCTCATGTGCCGGCGTTCCGCAATATACGAAATAAGGCTCGCCTGCATAACAAAATTCCCACAGATGATCGTCTGGTTCCCCCGGCAGGTCCGCCGGCCAAGGCTCCGTATCGTATTCGGTGGTCCGGCTCAGCAGCTGCCAGAACAAACGCTCATAATACTCCACGCCCTCGAGGCTATCTCGGCCATGTTCCGTATTTATAAATACGACAAGGGAAGTATACGGGCCGAAGCCCCTGGAGCCGAGCCCGAACTCATGCAGCAGTGCGGCCAATTGCCCCGCCGCCTCCTGCGATTCGCCGCGGTTGATAAAACCGTATCTAAAATGATTCAGCGCATGTCCTTGCACTGCCGGAATGCAGGGGAATTTGGCGGAACGATCCGTCATTTTCTCAGTCAGCTTAACGTTCGCTTCCCGCTGCCATTCCTCCGGCAATCCATAGGCTGCATCCATATCGTCCAACCTCATTAAACCGCTCATCACCAGTCCTCCTCTTCTACAGCATATAAGAGTGGGCAAAAATAGGTGACTGTCACGGACGAAATGCACATGAATTTTGAAAAGCGTTTCCCAAAAGCTTGAACTTTCTGATATCTTAAGTAGAGAAGAAATTAAAATACCAGGCTTATGCCTTAATTACCATAGAGAGGATTCTTTCACATTATGTCTAAACCCCTGCTAACCGATAAGATTCAAACTGCCAAACCGGCCAAAAAACCGAGGCCTTCCGCTCCGCCCGTGCGCATCTTTGCGCTGGGGGGGCTTGGCGAGATCGGAAAGAACATGTACGGCGTCGAATTCAAAAACGAGATCATTATCATCGATGCCGGACTGAAATTCCCGGATGCCGAAATGAGCGGCGTCGATTACATTATTCCGGATATCCGTTACTTGCTCGATAATAAGCACAAAGTAAAGGGTATGTTCCTGACCCATGGCCATGAAGACCATATCGGGGCCATTCCTTACGTGCTTCGTCAAATTCAGATGCCGATTTATGGCGGAGCCCTGACCATCGGCTTGGTTCGTGCCAAGCTGGAAGAGCATCGCCTGCTGGATCAGAGCGATCTGCGCATATTCCATGAAGACGAGACGATTGCATTCCGTCATCTTTCCGTTCATTTTTTCAGAACCACCCACAGCATTCCGGATGCCTTCGGGGTCGTTGTCGAAACCCCGTATGGACCGATCGTACATACCGGGGACTTTAAATTTGATTTTACGCCGGAGGACAAGCCTGCCAATCTGCATAAAATTCTGCATATCGGCGGACGGGGCGTCCTGGCCCTGATGGCCGACAGCACCAATAGCGAACGCGACGGGTTTACCCCTTCGGAGCGCACCGTCGGCGATTCCATTCTGCGCCTGTTCCAGGAATGTCCCGGGCGGATCCTGTTTGCGACCTTTGCATCCAACGTTCATCGTCTGCAGCAAGTCGTCGAAGCCGCCATTCGAACCGGCCGCAAAATCGCCATCGTCGGCCGCAGCATGGAAAAGGTGTTTGTGATCGGCCAGGAGCTTGGTTATATTCGCGTGCCGGACGGCATGATGATTGACGTCAAAGCCGTTAACCGCTATCGCGACGACCAGGTGCTGATAATTTGCACGGGCAGTCAGGGCGAACCCAATGCGGCGCTGACGCGCATCGCTTCGGGTGCCCATCGTTCGATCCAGATTCATCCGGAGGACACCGTCATTTTCTCGTCATCGCCGATTCCCGGGAACACCCAGAACGTTAACCGCAGCATCGATCTCTTAATGCGGGCCGGGGCCGAAGTTAAATACGGCTCCATTCTCGATATCCACACCTCGGGCCACGGCTGCCGCGAAGATTTGAAGCTCATGATCAGCAGCTTGCGTCCCAAATACTTTGTGCCGATTCACGGAGAATACCGGATGATGCTCAATCACCGTCATCTTGCCGTGCAGGTCGGGGTTCCCGACAGCAACGTCTACTTGATGAACATCGGCAACACGCTGTCCCTTTTCCGCAATTATGCGCGCAAAGGCCGGAACATCCCTTCGGGTGACGTCTATATTAACAATGGTGAACTGCGCACCCATGAGAAGGAGCTGCTTGAGGAACGCGTTCAGCTCGCTCACGATGGCGTGGTGATCGTCGCGATTACCATCAACCGGGAAACGCGCAAGCTGCTCTCCGGACCGGAGCTGATTACCCGCGGGTTCGTGTATATGCAGGACTCCAAGCCGCTTCTGCGCCGGGCCGAAGCGATGCTCCGCAAACAGCTGAACAAAGCCGGCGAACAGCGGGAATACAATCGTGCTGCCTGGGAACAGATGACCAACAACACGCTCAACCGCTATTTCAAGCGGGAGCTTGGCAGAAGCCCGTACATTATGCCTTCCATCATGGAGGTATAATGCTTCGATCTCGCTGACGCTTGACGCTGTACACTAAAATAAGGGTGGATCCAAAGTCATTGAACCTTGGGATCCACCCTTTTTTAGTCATATTAGAAAGCATGAATTTCGAAGCCTATCGCCCTTCCTGTAAATCAAGCCATAAAGCACGGGCCTGCTTTAGTCTGCAAGCTCCAGGCCTTTCGTTTCCTTGCCAAGCACCAGTACCCCCAGCGCCCCGATCAGGATGGTTACGAAAAACATCACGAAAATGATTTCGATGCGGGTACCATTCTGCTTCAGCACCCCGACGAGCAGCGGCGCGATCACGCCGCCGATCCGACCGAACGATGTGGCAAGCCCGACCCCCGTTGAACGAACCTTCGTCGGATAAAGCTCCGGACTGTACGCATACAAGCCTCCCCAGGCTCCCAGATTGAAGAAGGACAAGGATATGCCTGCGGCGAGCAGCGAGCCTTCCGTATTGGCGTAGCCAAACCAAATTGCGCTCAGCGCTGTGAGCACCAAATAAGTAACCAGCACGAATTTACGTCCGAACTTCTCGATAAAATACGCCGCCGTAAAATACCCCGGCAATTGGGCAAGCGTCATAATCAGCACGTACTGGAAGCTTCGAACCAAGCTGAATCCTTTATCGACCATGACGGTGGGAAGCCACAGGAACATCCCGTAATATGAAAATACGACCGTAAACCACAAAATCCACAGCATAATGCTCGTACGCCGATGTTCGACCGACCAGACCGAGGCCACACGCTGCCCGAAGGTCAGCTTCCGGACGGCCTTGGCCTTCTGCTCGAGATACCTTGGCGAATCCTCGATGGCTCGCCGCAGGTAGAGAGCATAGAACGCGGGCAAAGCCCCGATGACAAAGGCTGTCCGCCAGCCGTAATCCGGAATGACGAAGTAAGCAATAAGCGCGGATAGTATCCAGCCTGCAGCCCAAAAGCTTTCCAGCAGCACCACTGCTCTTCCCCGTTCATGAACGGGCATGCTTTCGGATACCAGCGTTGAAGCTACCGGAAGCTCTCCGCCAAGTCCGAAGCCGGCGATAAAGCGCATCAAGCACAGCATGACAAAACCGGTAGCCAGAGCGGAAAGCCCGCTCGCTATCGAGAATATGAGCAGTGTCCACAGCAGAATATTTTTCCGTCCATATTTATCCGCCAGAAATCCGGCCATGGCCGCGCCGAATACCATTCCGATCGATGTGGTGCTTGTCAGAATGCCGACCTGCTGCGAGCTTAGCGACCATTCCGCTGCCAATGCCGCAACAACAAACGAAATCATGCCGACATCCATCGCATCAAACATCCAGCTGGCACCCGCGCTGAACAGCAGCTTGCGCCGTTTGGGCTCTTTTAACAATTGCATGTTGCCCATATTAACCGCCCCCTCTCCTATATCTTTCTATAATGTAGAGCGAACCATACGTCCGGTCAAGCTAGATTATGCTCAGCGGCAACATGACCGTTATGGTCGTTCCCTCCTGAAGCTTGCTGGTCACATACACCTGCCCCCTGTGATCCTCGATCATTTTTTTGCTGATCATGAACCCTAAGCCGTTGCCCTTCTCCTTCGTTGTGAAGAACGGTTCCCCGAGACGGGAAAGGATCGATTCCGGGATTCCGCATCCGTTATCCGTGAAATGAATGGCCACGGTATGGTCGTCGCCTCTCTCCAGCCGTATGGTCAACTTGCCGCCGTCCGGCATCGATTCCACCGCATTTTTTATAAAGTTGATGAAGACCTGCTTCAGATGATTCACGTCACCGTCCACATTGGCCTCTTGCTCTCCAAAATCGGTTATGATCTCTACGTTATGTATAATCGCCTGCGTATTTAATAACGTAATCACTTGTTCCAGCAGCTGCCGGATATCGGCACGCTCGAATTTCACGCTTTGCGGCTTCGCCAAGAACAGAAGCTCACTGACGATCAGTTCGATCCTTTCAATCTCCGAAGAGATAATATCGAAATATTCATCCTTCCGTCCGGCGCCGGAGCGAATCAGCTGCACGAACCCTTTGATGGACGTCATCGGATTACGGATTTCATGGGCGATTCCTGCGGCAAGCTGCCCGGCCATGGACAGTTTGTCGGACTGGATCAGCCGCTTCTCTTCCTGATCGGCCGCTCTCTTCATGTCGGTGATATCCGTCAAATGCGCTACATAGCCCAGTGCCCTTCCCTCTCTGCTGCGGGCTGTGCTAAGCCTGCACGATACCCACCTGATATCTCCCTGTTTATGTATTAATCTCTTTTCCATTTGCAAGGAAGAGATCCGGCCCGTTTTAAATTTTTCCATCATTTCCCTGTCCTTATTTACGTCCTCCGGATAAACCCAATCGTTATAGGGATGATGCAGACATTCTTCCTCCTCATATCCGAGCATTGTGCAAGCCGCCGGATTGATTCGGATAATGCTCCCCTCTGAATCGATGAATACCGTTCCTATCGGCGCAACTTCTATCGCCTGAACCATAAAATCATAGCTGAGACATTCACTATTCATCATCGTTTGGAGATCCTCCTGTCTTTCATTGTTCAAATCGGTTTTACCTAATTTCTAGATATGGGATTGCTTCTCCTTTAGCCTATATGGAATATAAATAAAACCAACTAAAGGATAATTCGGACATGAAGCGAATATATTGGATATGAGGTTTCTAATATTTGGTGTCTATCCCAGCGCTATTCTAGTGAAATTGAGAGAAAATGGTTTTTTTTGACTTGAACGCCATGGCTTTTTCGTTTATTGTGAAAGAAAGCAAGTCATTTACAATTGCTAGTCGTTAGGATCGTTAACAAAGGAGTTTGCGAGTATGTACACGGAACAAGATATTTGGATTGTGCTTACAGGCACGGGCACCTGGTTCAGCAGAATGATCCAATATTTCACGAAGGCCCCACTTAACCATGCATCCATTGCGTTTGATTCCGAGTTACGCGAAGTGTACAGCTTTGGGCGAAAGAAGGCGAACAATCCGTTTGACGGCGGTTTGGTTCGCGAGAACCTGCGTGACCCTTTCTTCTACACTTCGGAGTGCGCGGTATATCGCTTCCGCGTCAGTAATGAAGACTATCAACGCATGCACAATCTTGTCAAAGAGATGATGCGTGATCAGGACCGCTACAAATATAATCTGCTAGGGCTGCTGGGTATATTGTTTCGGATTCATATCGATCGTGATGATGCTTTTTTCTGCTCCCACTTTGTCGCGACGGTGCTGGAGCAAGCAGGCCTGCGGCCTGTGAACAAGCCTTGTCATCTTGTAACGCCGGAAGATTTCTCCCACTCCCCCCAGTTGAATGAAGTCTATCGCGGGCCTCTCCATGGTTATCTTGCTCAAGACATGCCAGCCCCGCTTTCCCCGTCGCCGACGTTTGTTCCTGTGACCACGAAAGGCCGAGGCAAGTTCTTCAGAATCGGAAAAACGGGTTAATACCGAGAATATGTAGCTATGATATAAATATGTTTCTCTGATACCTTGGAAAAAAGCAGCCGGGCTCGCACCCGGCTGCTTTTTTTAAATAAGTTTTTTGGGGTCCCCGCAAAGTATTTGGAATAAGCATCGAAGCATAGGCTCCACTTTGTGGGGTTATTTTATATGTTCCTCGCGGGGGTTAACCCCCGGCGTCATTCTCTAGCGTTAGGCCGATGGAGTCTGATCCGACGCCTGCTCCAGAACCGCCTTCTCCACCACGACAGGACCGGATTCAGCCAGCTTTTGCTGCTCCATTTTCTTGCGCTTGCGTTTGCGGTTGAAGTACACGCCGATCAACAGAAGCGGAACGGCGATCAGCGCAATATATAACGATACATCCTTAACCATGCCCTCCGCGGCGTTACCGTACAGATAGAACAGGGTACCCACCACATAAAACTTGGTAGCCCGGCCAAGCGCGGCATATGCCAACAGTCTCCATAGCGGGAATTTCAAACATCCCGACAGAATCGTAAACACTTTAAAGGGAACCGGCGTAAAGGAGCCGATCAGTATGGCGGCTTCTCCGTTTTTTTGAAACATGTTCGTTGCAGCGTCAATCCACTCTTTTTTCAGTATCTTGTATAATACCGACTTCCCAAGCAGCTTTCCGATCAAATAGCCCAGCGGCGTCCCCAGTAAGCATCCGATAAAACCATACGTTGCCAGCCACAGTGCATTCTGCGGATGCATGATGCTAAGCGAAACCTGCAGAAAAAAGGCGGGAACCGGAAAAATGACAGCATCCGCAAACGAATGAATAAACAATCCCCATGGACCAAACTTCATCAAAAAATCCAAAATGTCCTGAAACATGTCTCAACCCCTAAACATTTTCTTCCTGTTTCTATCAGACCCTTTATAAAGTATAGCACATAATTATACTGGAAAGGACCTAAGCCGCTTGATCCCTGCCGAAAAAACGCGCAGAACGAAGCATGCCTTTGCACCTATATACTATATGCAGCAGGTTCGACTAACAACAAAAAAACCTTTCTTCTAGGAAGAAAGGTTGTCGGTCGCTCCTCGCAAGCCGAATTTCAAACATGAATAAGCTTGCAAAGAAATGCATCTTGTTTAATTTGCAGATAAACTGCGGTGTGCGGAATGCCTTGTCGGACCTACGAATTCATTCAGCGGAAAGCCGTTCGAAATCGCCTGGGTAATGAAGGCTTTGGCTTGCTGTACCGACTCGCGAACGCTCAAGCCCTTGGCAAGATTGGCCGTGATGGAAGCGGATGACGTGCAGCCCGCACCGTGGGTGTATTGGGTAACGATGGCGTCGGCCTCGAACCATTCGAAGCTGTTTCCGTCATAGAGCAGATCCATGGCTTTGCCTTCGCGGATCTTCCCTCTGTCTTTAATCAGCACGTTCTTTGCGCCGCGCTCGTGAATGATGGCGGCAGCCTCCTGCATTTGATCCAGGGACGTGATCGGACCGGATTTGGCCAGCTGAGACGCCTCGAACAGATTTGGCGTTACCAAATCGGCGCGCGGGAGAAGGAATTCCAGCATCGCTTCCGTATTTTCGGGCTGCAGCACTTCATCCGTGCCTTTGCAGACCATCACCGGATCGATGACGATCCGTTTCAGATCATAGCGGTCGATATACTGGGAAACGAGCTCGATGATCTCTACGGATCCGAGCATGCCGGTCTTCATGGCATCGATGCCGATGCCCTCGAGCACGGTTTTCAGCTGCGTTTCAACGATATCCAATGCCACCGGGAAAACCTGGTGATCCCATGTTTTTGGTTCCATGCAGACAATCGTGGTCAGTGCGGTCATTCCGTATACGTCAAATTCCTGAAAGGTTTTCAGATCGGCCTGGATGCCAGCGCCGCCGCTTGTATCCGAGCCGGCTACGGTTAATGCTTTTCGTATCGTCATGTTCCATGTTCCCTTCGCTTGTAAAATGATTACTCTATTATAAGAAAAACTGGGATTGACGTCTATTCGCAGATGTCGAATCCTTCTTTAGCGGTTGTTTTTCTTGCGAGATCAAGTCGGTTGAGCTTCGATGCCTTCTCTTCCTGATCTCTAAAGAAAAACTGGGATTGACGTCTATTCGCTGATGTCGAATCCTTCATGGTAACGCATCACTCCGCCTGCGGATTATTCTTCCGATCGCTGTTGCCCCCAAATTTCCTTTGAACCACGATATCAATCGTTGAAATCCGGGGGCAAAGGCGACCACTTCCGTTTCTACAGAACAATTCCGCCTGCTTCGTTGGAGTTTATCTTTATAAACCTTAAAGACTAAACCTTAAAGACAAATTCAATTTAGCATGTTTCGCTGATGTCGAAATTTGCTTGATCACGCATCACTCCGCCTGCGGATTCTTCCGATCGCTGTTGCCCCCAGATTCCTTTGAACCACGATATCTATCGTTGGAATTCGGGGGCAAAGGCGAACGCTTCGCTTCTACAGAACAATTCCGCCTGCTCCGTTGGAGTCTTTTTTGTAAACCCTTAAAGAGACCAATTCAATTTGACGTTGATTCGCAGATGTCGAATTCTGCATGATATAGCACCACTCCGCCTGCGGATTGTTCTTCCGATCGCTGTTGCCCCCAAATTTCCTTTGAAGCACGATATCTATCGTTGAAATCCGGGGGCAAAGGCGACCACTTCCGTTTCTACAGAACAATTCCGCCTGCTTCGTTGGAGTCCTTTGCCCAGGGCTCACACTATAAAGTCGCCACTTATTGTTCCGTCAGGATCACGGGGCCATCCTTCGTGATGGCGAGCGTGTGCTCATACTGGGCGGACCATTTCCCGTCAACGGTTCTGGCGGTCCATCCGTCCGAATCGATCTTGCATTGATATGTTCCCAGGTTCAGCATCGGTTCGATGGTGATGACCATGCCCTCTTTAAGCCGAGTCCCGCGGTTGGGTGGCCCGTAATGCGGTACCTGCGGTTCCTCATGCATATTTTCGCCGATGGCGTGCCCCACGAAGTGACGGACAACCGATAAATTCTGTGCTTCCGCATAGGATTGAATCGCATGGGAAATATCGCCGATCCGGTTGCCGATCACCGCTTGCTCAATTCCGAGGTACAGAGCTTTCTTCGTCACGTCCAGCAGATGCTGCGCTTCCTCGGAGACGTTTCCGACCGGATAGGACCAAGCCGAGTCCGCGAGCCAACCATCATACTTCACCACCATATCAATGGTAACGATATCCCCGTCCTTCAGCGGCTCATGGCTCGGAAAACCATGGCAGATCACGTCATTGACCGATGCGCAGGTCGCAAAAGGATAACCATGATACCCCTTCTGCTCCGGCGTCGCGCCGCGCTCCGCCAGGAACCGTTCGACAAACTGATCAATCTCCAGCGTCGTTACGCCCGGCTTGATCATGTTGGCGATCTGACGGTGGCATTCGGCGAGAATATCGCCGGCTTTATTCATTTTGGCGATTTGTTCTTGTGTTTTGAGGATTATCAATCCTGCTCACTCCTTTTCATGGCTGCTCTCCTACTCAAATCAAAAAGCCTTAGCTGACCGAAGGAGCTTCAGGACAGGCATCTGCGTCCTCCTCACTCCCCGGCCAATAAGGCTGATTCACAATCACAAGGTGTATCTGTTTTCTTGTCTTGGTTCCAAAAAAAGAAAAGCTGATAGCGCCCCACATGATCTTATTCTACTCTTAAGCCAAGGTAACCTCAATGATTTCCGTTAGGAATTTCTGCCTTTCGGTCAAATGCGGACAGGTACGGATGCCGCGGCATAACCGTTTTGCATTCTCGGAGGCATCTTTAACTCGGCGGTAACCCAGAAAGTCATATGACTCTCAATGACCATGAACAAAATCAGGGCGGGCAGCATTTTATCCAATTTTAAGCTTCATTTATCCAATGACAATCGTTTCTCCTCATATCTATATATTAAAGGTTGCGCAGAAACGATAATTTTACACGCGAGATCACGATTCCTTTCTTTTTCCTATGTTCATTATATCAAAAGGGGCCGTTGCTTTAGCTTTCCACTTGTTTCCGTTCCTTCTGGGTCATATCGCTCTTCTCCTTGGATAAGAACCAGCCGAGGACCGCGATCAGGATCAATACGCCCCAGAATATGAGCTTCCAGCCGGCGCTCTTGGGAAACGTCTTCTCTAATACAGCGATATCCGGGTGCGCGAGCGTATAGACGGCCAGCTTGATTCCATCCCACGATCAGGAATGCAGCCGTTTCCAAGCCGGGCCTTCTTACGAGCAGCCTGCCGAAATACGATGCCGCGAACCGCATGATCACCAAGCCGATAATTCCGCCTGCCAGGATAACCAGGAATTGTCCGCCGTCCATGCCTCCGATATTCGGAAGGCCGGTTTCGGGCAGCGTCAAGGCGAGGGCTACGGCAGCCAAAATCGCATCGACCGCAAACGCAATATCCGCAAGCTCTACCTTTAACACGGTAACCCAGAATTTTTCTTGCTTCATTTCCGCTTCCTTCAGATGTTTCTTCTTCTTCACAAAGAACTGCTTCACCATATGATTGATACTGATATACAGCAGGTAGAAGGCTCCAATCGCCTGTACGTACCAGACATCCGCCAGAAAAGAGATAATGAAGAGGGATGCGAAACGGAACACAAACGCACCGGCCAATCCGTAAAATAACGCCTTCTTCCTCTTGTCCTCCGGCAAATGTTTAACCATGATGGACATCACCAGGGCATTATCGGCTGCGAGAATCCCCTCGAGTCCAATCAACACCAGCAGCACCCACCCATATTCGAGCAACAGTCCCATTTCCAAACGCAATCTCTCCTTCATGTATAGGATGATCCGATTTACGTTTCAAAGGCGTATAAAACAAAAAACCTTTATCCCGAAAATCGGCGATAAAGGTATCTACCCAGAAATAGGCTGTAGGAATAAGCACCTTTACCGAATCGGCAAAGGTCTCGCAAACAACTTTCGTTGCCAACAAAGCCGGAGACACGTACGTGTCACGAATTGACGACTTTGCTGCGACTGCTACTCCCCTTTACTTGAATACATGAATTATAGCATGGCCGTTTACCCACCGCCAATAGACTTTCAAAAATTTTACATTCACTTTACATTTCTTTTTTTCTTCCTCCAAAAATAGAGCCATAGTCCAGCTGCCATCAGCACTGCGACAACCCCCCACAGGAAAGGCCACTGCATAAATGTCTGATCTGCAGCCTCACCTTCACTTGGAAGCATTCCCTCAGCAAGCGTATCAGACCCCGTTTCGCCCGGTGGAGGCGCAGCTTTCGGAGGATATCCGGCCCCTAGCTCGGATAGCTCCTTGCCGGCGGCGGTGAGCGGCTTCGTTCCGTCACAAAGCCCCGTTGTCAGCCGGCCCGACTCTGCGGACGCGAACACCAGATATTCGCTGCCTACGGCAAACTGGTCATAACCGCAGCTGGCCGATGACATGGCCGTGGTAAGCTCCGTTACGGGGTTCAGCTCGCCTTTCCATATTTCCGTTACCTCTAACGTAACATGAACCGGATCAGCCGAGGACATGACCTGCTTCCGCGGCGGGCCCGCGATCTGAGTCACCTTGCCTGCGAATATCGCTGCGCTCCGTTCCAGGCTTTCCGCAACCTCAGGCGGTCCGGCACATGAGCAAGCAAATACGTCGGATGGTTGTATCGTATACAGGCTGACGAGCAAGAGCAAACAGCTAAGCATGATCATAACCTTGGATTTTCTCATCATGGGTCACCTCAATCCTTAGACGGCCCTTCCCCCTAAAATGTTCCAACTCTATCCATAAATGCGCCGATCCACTCCAAAAATGAGGGAGGGATAACGGCGCATTTCGGCTGCCGATCTAAGGAAGCACCCCCGCAAGAAGCTGCCAACGTCATGAACTACTTGCTGGCGATGATCAGGTAGTGACGATTCGTGGGATACCGGATTCCGTCAACCTGCAGCCCTGCTTGCTCCAACATAGCCTTTAGCACCTGCGGGTCAACCCGGTTCGGCCTCGGAACCCGCTTCTCGGACGGGTCTTCCTGCCATTCCAGACACAAGCAGCGCCCGCCTGGCCGTAACACTCTTGCGATTTGGGAGATCGACTCCTCCAGCTGGTCGGTGATGTGAAGGATCAAGGACGCGATGACTCGATCAACGGTTTCATCCTGGAAAGGAAGCTGTTCCAACACGCCTTCCATCACCTTCACATTCGTGATTCCTTGTTCCTGTGCACGCCCGCGCATCATGTCGAGCATGGCTGGCTCGGTATCCAGCGCGTAAACGGTGCCTGTCGTTAATGAGGCTGCCGGTATGGAAAAATAGCCGGTGCCCGCCCCGATATCCAGCACATCCACCTCGCCATTCACCTGAAGCATCTTAAGCAGCGAAGAAGCCGGCAGCTCTTTTTTCCTTTCCGGACTTTCCAATCGCTCGATGAGTGACGGATCAAAACTCTCTTTCATGTTATCGCTCTCCTCCTCGATGAATCGCATTTCATGGCATGTTGCAATATATATTTGTATCAAATGTGAAAAGGAATTCTCCCTGTGGGTCTACCATACCTTTGATTGGGAACGATGTAAACCGGTTCGTTGGTCTATAACGATTACCGCCGATCCCCTTCCGCTTGGCATGCCTTAGACAGCCTCTTGATTCTACGCGAACTGTACGAAAGAACCATGCAAGAGATTGGAATAGGATCTGCGGCCATAATAAGGAGATGAACCAGAAAAGGGCATTTCCCTGATCATGATGACCATGGAAATGCCCCGATTGTTCGTTACTCGCCCTTATCCTCAATCCATACCTGCCCTGCCAGAAAATCGGCAAGATGAACGGCCTCGATGCCGCGTTGTTTCCCGGCACGCTCGATGCCCCACTTCATCTGCAGCAGGCAGCCCGGATTCGAGGTCACGATTACCTCGGCCTCTGTTGCCTCCACATGCTCCATCTTATGATCGAGCAGCGTTGTCGACATTTCCGTCTGGGTCAGATTGTAAATGCCTGCAGACCCGCAGCATACCTCTGCCCCCTGAAGCTCGCACATGTCTACGCCCGGAAGCTGCTGCATCAGCTGGCGAGGCTCTCCTTGCACCCGCATGACGTTGCGCAGATGGCAAGAATCCTGGTAGGTGACCTTGACGGTCTTATTCGCGCTTTCCGCTTGAATCGGCGTAAGCGGCCGTCCCGGGCTGCTCAGCAGCTCCGAGATGTCCTTTACCTGTTCTGCGAAACGAACGGCCGATTGCTGAAGCCGCTCATCCTGTTCGGCATGCATCAGATGATCGTATTCCTTCAGCAGGGCGCCGCAGCCCCCCGCATTGCTTGCAATGTAATCCACGTTCGCTTCCCCAAAAGCCCATATATTCTGGCCGGCCAGCTGTTTGGCATCGTCCATTTCACCGGCATGGGCATGCAGCGCACCGCAGCATACCTGCTCCTCCGGAATGACAATCTCGAACCCGGCCTGACGCAGCAGCCGCACGGTGTTCACGTTCGTAGAAGCAAACATGACATCCATAATGCAGCCCCGGAACATGCCGACCCGGCCGACCTTGGCCCCGGACGCGGGGATCACCATAAGCTTGGAACCGCTCCCTGTCGTCTCGCGGCGGTAGGGCAAGCCGGCCTTGCCCCACAGTTCTTCCAGACCATCGCCCGTTACGTCAGGCAGCGCCTTTTCCAGCTGCTGGAGATGGTCGGGAAACAGCTTCATGGCCCCGGAGCTGCGCGCAAACTTCTGCAGCCCGGATTTCTGATAGAACGAAAGCGTCTTGCCGATCAGCTTCAGTCTTCCGCGATGCGGGAAAATCCCTTGCAGGAACGTCTTGCGGACGACTCGTACCGGCAGCGAATAAGGCTTCTCCGCCGCAATGGCCGCCCGGGTCTGCTCGATCAATTGGCCGTATTTCACGTCGGACGGACATGCCGGCTCGCATGCCCTGCACCCCAGACAGAGATCCATTTGGCTCCGAAAGCTCTCATCCGGTTCCATCAAACCATCAACAACCGCTTTCATGAGGGCGATCCGCCCGCGTGGGGAGGCAGCCTCGAGCCCAGTTTCGATGAATGTCGGACATGCGGTCTGACAGAACCCACAGCGCATACAGTTCGTCAATTGATCCTCGTCCAGCGTCAGCTTCAGCGATTGTGCAAGCTTCTCATGGGTTGAATTCATGCGCGATCGCCTCCTCTCACGATGTTTCGATCTTCCGATCCTGATCCTGATCCGAAGCTGAGTCCCGCCCTGCTTGCTCCGTCCGCTCCTGGAATACGATGCGCTTTCGGGTTTCCGCAAACAGCTTGCCCGGATTCATGATCTGGTGCGGGTCGATTGCATCCTTGATGGATTTCATCATCCGGATGCCGGCTTCCCCCACCTTCCATTCCAGGTAAGGCGCCTTCACGATACCGACGCCATGCTCGCCGGTAATCGTGCCGCCCATGGCAATCGCCGCCTCAAAGATTTCGGCGAATGCCTCTTCCACGCGATGAATTTCTTCCGGGTCGCGGGCATCCGTCATCGCGGTCGGATGCAGATTGCCGTCCCCGGCATGGCCAAACGTGCAGATTTGCACATCGTATTTCTGGGCAATGCGCTGAACTTCAAGCACCATGTCCGCAATCTTCGAACGCGGAACCGTTGCGTCCTCCAAGATCGTGGTCGGCCGCAGACGGGACAGCGCAGCGAGCGCGCTCCGTCTCGCCTCCATCACCTTCGCCCCTTCTTCCGGGGTCTTGGCGATATTCAGCTGCACCGCGCCGGAAGCAAGACATATCTCCTCCAGCTTCTTCAGATCCCGCTCCACATCCTCCACGCTGCCGTCCTGCTCGATCGCCAGCATCGCTTTGGCGTGAACCGGGAGCCCGATTTTGGCAAAATCCTCAACCACCTGAAGAGTCGGCTGATCCATGAACTCCAAGGTGCACGGGAATATATGATTGGCTATAATGTTGGATACCGTTCGAGCCGCCGCTTGAAGGTCATCATATACGGCGACCATGGCCTTTCTGTATGAAGGCTTCGGAATTAGCTTCACCGTGGCTTCCGTCAGTATGGCTAACGTTCCGCCCGATCCCACCAATAATCGGGTCAAATCATACCCGGCGGCATCCTTCACCAGCTTGCCGCCCGTGCGCAGGATACTGCCGTCCGGCAATACGGCCTCCAGGCCGAGTACGTAATCCTTGGTCGTTCCATACTTCAATCCGCGCAGCCCGCCGGCTCCCAAGGCAATATTGCCGCCCATCGTGCAGATGATCATGCTGCTCGGATCCGGAGGATAGAACAGCCCCGTCCGCTCGACCGCCAGATGAAACTGCTTTGTATTCAGACCCGTCTGGAAGGTCGCGGTTAGATTATCCGCATCGATCTCCAGCAGCTTGTTCATACGGGTCATGACCACGATCAGACCGCCCTGAAGCGGAATGGTGCCGCCGCACAGATTGCTGCCCGCTCCCCGCGTAATAACGGGTATCCGGTGCTTCGAGCAAATTTTGACGATGTCGGAGACCTCCTGCGTGCTTCCAGGAAAGATAACTCCGTCCGGCATCGCTTGATACAGCGGCGTAGCATCATAACTGTATGAGACGAGACTTTCCGGATCATCCTTGAACCACTTCCCGCCAACCACGGCGGCCAGCTGCTCGCGAATGACAGTTTCCAGCATGTTGTTTCTCCCCCTCCCCTATACGGGTTTGACTACTAAGATAATCCCTTTACTTACCACCAAATCGCTGCCTAACATTATCTATGTGCCATCGCCTGGCACTTCCGTTTGCTGGCTTTAGTGAATGGTCTATGGCAGTGCCAGCTTCCCCATAACGGTCGGCTTGCGCGCACCGGTTGCCACTGGCAAATGGTTAGGAACGCCGAGCATGAAATCATTGCCCAGCAGCGCAAAAATCACGGCTTCCTTGGCATCGTCATCGAAGCCCAGCGCCTTGGAGGTCATGACCTTCTGCTCCGGCAGCAGCTCCCCTAACATCGAGAGCAGCGTCTTGTTATGGGCCCCTCCACCGGTTACGATCACCTCATCCATTCTGTGGTGAGGAAACACATAGTTCACATAGCTATCGGCAATGGAATGTGCGGTAAACGCCGTTGCCGTGGCCATCGTATCCTCATCCGAGAGGCTCCTGAGCCTGGCTTGCTCCAGAAACGAAACCGCGTAATTGTGGCCAAACAATTCCCTGCCCGTTGATTTCGGCGGCTCTGCTTGAAAATAGGGATGCGCCAGCATCTCCCTTAACAAATCCTGATCCGGGTTGCCTCGGGCAGCCCATTGTCCGCTGTCGTCATACGAAAGCTGCCCTCCGGATAGCATATGAGCTATTGCATCCATGATCATATTGCCGGGTCCGGTATCAAAGGCCAGCACATCCGAAGGATCCGCCCCTGCGGGCAGCGCCGTACAATTGCCGATCCCGCCGATGTTCTGCAGCAGCCTCCCCCGCTCCGGATGCCGAAACAGGATCAAGTCTCCGTAAGGCGCAAACGGCGCCCCTTGGCCCCCAACCGCCATATCCGCGGGCCGGAAGTCTCCTACCGTAAGTTTGCCGGTGCGCTTGGCGATAACGGAAATATCGCCGATCTGCAAAGTCGAAGCGACGGAATACGGATCCCCTTGCTCCGGTACGGGCTGATGCCAAATCGTTTGTCCATGGGAGCTTACCAAATCCACTTCATCTATGCGCATGCCGGCATCGGCAACCGCTTCCAGGACTGCGGCTCCAAACTGATACCCCAAGTATGCATTCATGCTGCAGACAGCAGCGCTGTTCGAATTCTCCTCACTGCACAAATCGCGCAGCCGCTGACGGAGCTCCGGTTCGTAAGGCTTGCTATAGTAATGCAGCAGTTCAACCGATGCATCGAAGCCGCTTCCCTGTATGCCGACGATGGCCGCATCAATGCCGTCCAGCGAAGTACCGGACATCAGGCCGACCACAATGGCCGGCCTGCCCTCCTTCCATGGCGAGAACATCATATTTTACGCCTCCCCGTACAGCAGATACGGAGCCCGCATCGTTCTCCACTGCTCCGCGTCCTTGCCCCACTCCGCAACCAGACGCTGGAGTCCGGCTTCTTCGTGGATGTGCCGGCGGACATCCTCGCTTCCCGTCAGCAAATCAATGAAGTACCGGCTTCGTCCTTCCGGCGGGCTAAGCCACTGGAACTGATCCGGGTACATCCGGCTGACAAGATGCAGCAGCACAAGCCCTGTGCGCACAGCCTCTACTTCTGCCGGATGGGTCACAAACAGCATGACCCCGCCGCAGCCTTCGCCCTGATGCTTCGAGAAGGTAGGGGTCATATACATGGAATGGGCATGGACGCCGGGCAGTCCGTATGCGTTGAACGCCTGGGCCAGCTCCTCCCCGTTGACCCATGGAGCGCCGATCCATTCAAACGGCCGGGTCGTCCCCCGACCTTCCGAAAGATTGGTCCCTTCGAAGAAACAGGTCCCGCTGTACAGCCGCACCGTATCCATCGTGGGAATGTTCGGCGAAGGCAACACCCACGGCAAGCCCGTGTCGGTATATTCCATGCCGCGCGTCCAGCCTTCCAGCCCAATGACATCCAGATCGCAGCCGGTTCCCCGCATGTCATTGGCCATGCGCGCGAATTCGCCGATGGTCATCCCGGTGTTAATCGGAATGTGCCATCCGCCCACCATGGATTCATATCCCGGCTTAAGGAAACCTCCTTCGCAGCGCTCGCCGCCCAGCGGATTCGGTCGATCCAGGACAAGCAGGCTCTTGCCATGTTCGGCGCATGCCTCCATAACATACAGCAGCGTCGTCATATACGTATAAAAGCGCACGCCAAGATCTTGAATGTCGAAGATGACCGTGTCCACGTTCTTCAGCATGTCAGCATCCGGCTTGCGCCGCGAACCGTACAGACTGTACACCGGCACGCCGAATACCGGATCCACTTCGTCATCCACGTGCTTGCCTGCCTGCAGCTGGCCGCGCAGTCCGTGCTCACAGGCGAACAAAGCCGTCAGTTCCGACTCTGGCAAGCCTGCAACCACCTCGATAGATGAACGAAAATCCGACGTGAGCCCCGTCGGATTCGTAATGACGCCAAGGCGACGACCCGTGATTTTCTCGTGCTTGATGCCCGACAGCACATCAATGCCGCTTCGCACATTGACTTTTATCATATGCTCACACCTCTCGCTTCGGAGGCTACCACACCGTCTTCCGCCGGCTTGGCCTCTTCCGGATTCAGTACATTATACGTAACCTTATGCTGGTATATGGCCCACATGCCGTTAAATAAGAATCCAAAGCCAACAACTGTGACGAGCAGCGGAATGGCGACGCAGAAGGCTTGGAAGCACGCGCCCAGCGTATAGGCCGGAAACTTCAAGAACAGCTTGACGCTGTGCGCCATGGCCTTGAAGATCCCCATCCCTTCCTGAAGGACAAGCTGAAAGGTGTAGAATTGGGAGATGAGCGCCATGATGACAAAATAGGTTTGGAACACGCCGATCGCAAGATAACCGATTCCCTCTTTGCCCCCGTAATACCACCAGGTGGACCACAAAATCAGCGCCATCACCACGAAGAAGAAGCCCATGACTACGGCAGGTCCGAGTCCCTTGATCGCGCCTTGGAACACATCTTTAAGCCTCGACTTTCCTCTCTCCGTCTTGCGGTGATACGCATAGCAAACCCCATAGAAGAGCGGCATGTACAGGACCGGCAGCAGCAGCAGCGCTACCATCAGCGGCACGAACATGACCACCGTCACGAGCACCAGCGAGGTAATCATGCTGTATAAGGCCACCGCCGTAATCTCACGGTAAATCTCAACCCCGGTCTTCTTCAACACATCATTCAGCTTGCGCATAGCTTTCCTCTCCTCTTCGTCGTTGTTTACCAATCGATACGCTGCTCCGTCTCAGGATCGAAGAAATGCACTTTATCGAAATTGAAAATGAAGGTTTTGTCCATGCCCGGATAACCCGTCGTTTCCGGATGAACCTTCGCGGTCACGGTCCGGTTGCCTACGCGGAAGTACACCAGATTCTCCGAGCCGAGATGTTCAACGACCTGAACCTTCGTGGAATACTTGTAATTCAGATTGGTTGTGCCTGGCATATCCTCGCCGGTAATATGCTCGGGGCGAATCCCCAGAATCAGATGCCTGTTGTCGTATTTGCTTAGGGCACCTGCCATCGAATCCGGAATGGTGAATGTCCCGCCTTCCATCCGGAGAACATTTCCTTCCTTCTGCACGTCGATGAAGTTCATTGGCGGGGATCCGATAAAGCCGGCTACGAACATATTCTGCGGATTCGCATACAGCTCGGTCGGTGAGGCGATCTGCTGGATAATGCCGTTATTCATTACAACGATACGCTCACCGAGGGTCATCGCTTCAACCTGATCATGCGTGACGTATACGATGGTAGCTTCCAGGCGCTTGTGCAGCTCGGACAGCTCTACCCGCATTTGCACGCGAAGCTTCGCATCCAGGTTCGACAGCGGCTCGTCAAACAGGAACACCTGCGGGTCGCGCACGATCGCCCGCCCTACCGCAACACGCTGACGCTGTCCGCCGGACAGCTCGCGCGGCTTCCGGTCGATCATCGACTCCAGGCCGAGTATGGAGGCTGCCTGCGATACCTTTTGCTCGATGTAAGCCTTGGGCTTCTTCAGGTTCTTCAAACCGAAGGAGAGGTTCTCGCGGATCGTCATATGCGGATACAGCGCATAATCCTGGAACACCATGGCGATGTCGCGGTCTTTCGGATGCAGATTGTTGACCACCCGGTCGCCGATGATGATGTCGCCGGACGTTTGACGTTCAAGCCCCGCAATCATGCGCAGCGAGGTGGTTTTGCCGCAGCCGGACGGACCGACGAATACCACGAACTCTTTATCATTGATCACAAAGTCCGACCCCGCTACAGCGGTAAACGTCCCTTTGTTGTCGTCTACAAATTCTTTTCGTATATTTCGGAATTCTACGCGTGCCATAACTTTGCCTCCTTCTAGCCTTTAACGGCTCCAATGGTGATGCCTTGCAGGAAATAGCGCTGAAGCGAGAAGAACAGGATCATCATCGGCAGTGCCGCGACGGTTGCTCCAGCCATAAGTGCGCCGAAATCGGTCGTGTCCGCATAGACAAAGGAAGCAAGACCGACCTGAATCGTCCTCATTTCCGTCGAGTTGGTCACGAGGAAGGGCCAGAAGAAATCATTCCATGATGCAACGAACGTGAATATCGCAAGCACGGCAAGACCCGGCTTCGCCATCGGAAGAATGACCTTCCAGAAGATGCCGAATTCGCCGCAAGCGTCGATGCGCGCCGCATGTATCAAAGAGGTAGGCAGCGATGACATGTACTGCTTCATCAAGAAAATGTTGCCCACGCTTACGATTCCGGGAAGAAGAATCGCCGTGTATGTATTCCCGAGATCAAATACGTCGATCATCAAAATGTAAAGCGGAATCAGCGTCACCTGCGCCGGGATCATCATCGTGCTGAGCAAAATCCAGAATACCGCTTTGTTCCCCGGAAACTTCAGCTTCGCAAAAGCATACCCTGCGAGCGAAGCCAGGAATACGTTGGTCACCGTTAGGATGGATGAGATCAATAAGGAGTTAAAGAGCCACCTCATGACGTCGGTTTTGCCAAAAAAACGCTCGTACGGGGCTACGGAGAATACCTCCGGTATCATTTTCGGGATAAACGATGCCGCTGACTTGGTGTCCTGCACAGAGCCGATCAGCATCCAGTACATCGGAATGATCGTCAGAACGCTCCATACCACCAGGATGACCGAGGCCACAATCAGCATGATCACTTTTGATCTTGATTTCATAGGTGCACCCCCTTAGCTTCAAAAATAGGCCTTAGTACTCCACGTCGGACGAGAAGTATTTGAATTGAATGATGGAAATGACAATAATCAAGGCAGCCAGGACAAAAGATTGCGCCGCCGCAAGTCCGAATTCATAGAAATTGAACGCCGTGCTGTAAATCAGATAGGCGATGGTTGTCGTCGCGAAGTTCGGTCCGCCCTGCGTCATCAGGTACACCGAGATGAACACCTGGAAAGACGTAATGACGCCCGTCACCAGCAGATACAGGGTGGTTGGTTTCATCAGCGGCCACGTAATGCGCCAGAATTTGGACCAACCGCTGGCATGGTCGATGTCCGCAGCTTCATAGAGCGATTTCGGAATCCCGCCCATGGCGGCCAAATAGAGAATAATGCCCGCGCCATGCGAACCGAGCCAGTTCATCAGAATGAGCGAAAAGAGCGCCGTGTTCGATTTGCCGAGCCATATGACCGGATCGAATCCGAACAAACCGATGAAACGGTTCAGCAGCCCGGCTTGGGTCGGATCGTAGATCGCGAGCCATACCACCGAAATGGTGACCCCGGAGGCAACGGCCGGCAAATACATCGTAGCCTTGAAGAAGGTCTGCCATTTATTTTTCATCTGAAAAATAAAAAAGGATAATGCATACGTAATGACAATGTTAACCGGAACGGTACCGATCGTGAAGATGACCGTATTCCTCATGGATTTCCAGAACACTTCATCCTGTACCATCCGTGTGTAGTTGTCTGCTCCAATCCATTCGGAGCCCATCACGCTGTATTCCTGAAAACTCATCAGAAAAGCGGAGGCGACAGGGTAGAGCGTGAATATCAAAAACAACAGTACGGGAGCCAGAATGAATAAATACGCCCATCCATATTCTCGTATGTACCCCTTCATGGGGGGACGTGATGGCCGGGCTTGCGCCGGGGCAGTCTGCATGTGATTTCCTCCTTTGCGCACAGGTGAAGTATTTTCATGAAGCCTTATAGAGCCTGGAGCGATTGGTTTAAAAAGGGAGTGCCCCGATCGTTCCTGCTAAGGACAACGGGACACCCCCTTATAACTTCAATTACTGTCCTAAAATTTGTTTGCCTTTGTCCTTGAAGTCTTGTGCGATCTGCTCCGGCGTCTTCTCGCCAGAGAACAGCGCTTGAATGTTCGGCTTCACCACTTGCTCCTTGAATTTCTTCTGGTTGCCCGAAGCATCCGCATCGAGATTCAAAGTCACCGGAATTTCCTTGAAGTTCGCGAAAATTTCCGCTGCTTTAATGGTAGATTCCGTACCGAGCCCTTTGCCTTCATAAAACTCCGCTTGGGATTTACGAACGAAAGGCAGCACCAGTTCATTCGCGGAATTACCTGCTTTCGCGCCGCTCAGTCCTTCCATGATGAGGAACGTGTTCTTTGCATGCTCTTCGCCCTTATCCTTCTTCTGTTTGAACGCTACGTAGCCTTCGCCAAACATGGAGGTCTTGCGCTCAGCCCCGTCATTATGCGGAACCGGCAGCAGGACGAAGTCGATTTTCGCGCCTTGGACCGTACCGCTGTCAATATCCTTCGCGCGGTTCTGCAGCATCACGTCATAGTAAGGGATCGCCTTGGACACGATCGCGGCTTCCTCGGCATAGAACAGGTCCATCCGTTTCGCCGGCGTAATCGCGGCAGTCTCTGCAGGCAGATGTCCGGCTTTCATCAGATCGGACACGAACGTCATCGTATCCAGGATCCGCTCGTCATTCCATTGGAACTCTCCCTTGTCGTTCAGAACGTCAGGCATGCCGTTGCTGCGCGTCAGCATTTCCATGAAGTCCAGGGAAGTACCGTCCGTCACCAGCGCATACTGCGTATTGCCGTTCGGAAGTTTCTTGGTCAGCTTCTCGGCAGCAGCCTTGAACTCGGTCCAAGTCCAGCCGTTCTCTTGAATAGCCTTCCAGTCGATGCCTGCTTCTTCGAGAATCTTCTTGTTGCCGCCCCAAGCCCAGAGGGATTGGTACAGCGGGAGACCATACTGCTTGCCCTGGATTTGACCCAGCTCAAGCGTTCCCGGCAGATAGTCGTTCTTGATTTCATCCGTAATATAAGGGGTCAGTTCCAGTGCCAGGCCCGTATCCACATAAGCTCCATCCACCGCGTGGAAGTATAGGTCAGGCGGGTTGCCGGCATTCAAGGCGACGTCGAACTTCTTCGGGCCTTCAGCCCAGGAGAGCACTTCGGTTTGTACGGTAATATGCGGATATTTCTCCTTCAAATCCGCCACATGCTCTTTCAATTCATCTTCGTATTTACCATGTACCGGATAAGTCCAGACAACAACCGTGTCCTGCTTCGGCGCAGCTTCGCCGTTTCCTTCCGAAGCCGTTCCGCTTCCGCCTTCCGGTGCCTTCGCTCCGCCGGAACCGCCGCAAGCCGCGGTAAACACGAGCATCAAAGAAGCCAACAATGTAAGCCAACCTTTTTTCTTCATGTACTACTCCCCTTATCATTTATATATTTGTGGTTTCGCTATGAACTACAAACGCTTGATCGCTCGCCGGCTTTCATCCAGGTATTTCACTGAATTCTCGTAATTCCGGCTGGCGACGCCAAGATATAAAATATCGATAAGATTAAGCTGCGTAATACGAGAGGACATCGCGCCACTGCGAATCTCGTTCTCCGTCGAGGAGGTGTACAAAGGTATGTCGACCGATCGGCTCAAGGTAGAATCTCCGTATTTGGTAATGCCTATCGTCTTGCACCCCTTCTCCTTGGCAATGGCTGCTGCGCGGATCACCTCGTCCGTTTCACCGGAATAGGAAATGCATACGGCCGCATCTTCCGGAGTCAGCAGCACCGCCGAGGTGAGCTGAACATGAGGGTCCGGAAAAGATATGCATACCTTATTGATCCGCAAAAATTTCTGCTGGGCATCCATCCCGATCAGATTGGAAGCCCCTACCCCAAACATGAAAATGCGCTTCGACTGATCGAGGGCCAGAACGGCCTCTTCCACCATCCCTTCCTCCATAATCTTCATCGTATCCCGAATCGATTGAATGTTATTGTTCGAGACGTTCTGTATAATTGCAGAAATGCTGTCATTGGGCCGGATATCCTGATATCCGGTGGCTAATGGCTCCTGCAAGTCTCCGGCTACCTTCAGCTTCAGATCCTGATAGCCTTTGAATCCCATCGTTTTGCACAGGCGCACAATGGCTGCCTGACTGGAGCCGCTTCGGACAGCAAGATCCGCCACCGACATTTGTATCATCTCTGCCGGCTCCTGCAAAATGAAGGCTGCAACCTTGCGCTCGGACGGATTTAATGAATCATACACCTCGCGCAATCGAACCAATCCGCCGTTCATTTCTTGCCCCCCTTTTCAAATCATCCTCTGATGGTCACTACTATGTAATATTACTTTACACATCTTGAATGAAAGCATGACTGGTATCGCTTTCACTATCAGTGGATTGAGTTTATTATAAATTGTATGAAATTATATTTCAATACATAATTCATGATTTAAAATTTTATTTTACAACACCTGGTTTTTCTCCTATACTGGATATAGAAAGCGAAGTGGTTCAATATGGAAATTTTTATCGGTGTCGATGGCGGCGGTACAAAGACCGAAGCAACCGCTATCAATAGCGCTGGAGAAGTGTTGTCCCGTTTTACCGGAGGTTCCACCAATCCTTACATTGTAACATTCGATAAAGCGATGGAGGAACTCCGAACCGTGTTGGATGAGCTCATGGCCCCTCTTTTTAATAAGTCGTTTTTATTAACATCAATATGCCTTGGTATGTCAGGTATAAGTTCGGTAGAGGAACGACAGCGTGTACAATCTCACCTGCGTTCCTACTTCCGGCAGCGGCAGCTCTCGCTGCGTATTTACATGCGTTCGGAAGCCGAAATTTCATTGATGGCGGTACTGGGGCGTCAGCATGGAATACTCGCAATCTCAGGAACAGGCTCCAATACCTACGGCATCACCCAATCGGGAGACATCTACCGCGTCGGTGGTTGGGGACATCTTCTCGGAGATGAAGGCAGCGGTTATCAGATCGGACTTCAGACTCTGAAATCCGTGATCAAGAGCCATGAAGGCATAACGCCCCCCACCCTCATGAGCAGCCTGATCGTTGCAGCCTACCCGATCCGGCATATTACCGACCTCAAATCTTACATTTATCAGCCCGCTATAACGAAACAGGATATCGCCTCTTTCGCCCGCTGCTGCATCGAGGCAGCCGACGCCGGCGATGAAACGGCACTACGCATTATCAGGCAGCAGGCCGAAGAGCTGGCCGATACCACTTGCGCGCTCATTCGACAGAACGCCGAATTCGCCGAGAGCGAGCTTGTGGGAATCGGCTCGATTTTCAAGCATTCACGATGGTTCCGGGAGACGTACACCAGCCTTATGCTTACACGTTACCCCCTGCTCCGTTTCCCTGAAGGAAACCGTGAGCGAACGCCCGCGCAGGGCGGGGCCCTGTTGGCCTGCAAGCTATTTACTGACGGCGTCTCTGACTTGCTGTAGCTTCCACATCATCAGTGCCCGTCCATATTCCAAGGCAAAAAAGGAGACCTGTCTCATGACGAATATTCTAAGTCAATTGACAACCGAACAGCCTCACGAAAATACCCAGAACATTGATCAGTTGAGCTCGGAACAAATCATGATCCTCATCAACAATGAAGATAGCCTGATCACCGATGCGATTCGCGAACTCATTCCTCTGATTGCCAGGGCGGCCGATCACGTTGTCGATGCTTTCCAGAAGGGCGGCAGATTGTTTTACATCGGTGCGGGGACCAGCGGTCGCATCGGGATTCTGGACGCATCCGAGTGCCCGCCTACCTATGGAACGGACCCGTCCATGGTGCAGGGGTTGATTGCCGGCGGCTTCAGGGCCGTCAAAGAGGCCATCGAAGGCGCTGAGGATAGCGAAGAGCTCGGCGAGCAGGATATCAATGAAAACGGTATCAACGAGAAGGACGTCGTTCTTGGCATCGCTGCAAGCGGACGCACGCCGTATGTCCTTGGCGCCATGAGACGCGCCAAGGAAAGAGGGGCCGTTGTTATCGGTTTGTGCAACAATTACGAATCGCCGATGCATCAGTATGCCGAATTCGTGATCGAGGCTGTCGTGGGTCCCGAGGTCATCATGGGCTCCACGCGCATGAAGGCCGGCACCTCTCAGAAGCTGATTCTGAACATGCTGACGACCACCGCCATGATTCGGATCGGCAAGGTGTACAAAAACCTGATGGTTGACCTCAACCCGTCGAACAATAAGCTGGTCCATCGCGCCAAGCGCATCATTACCCTGGCAACGGGAGCATCAGAGGAGGCCGTGGAGAAGGCATACCATGAAGCCGGCGCCCATGTCAAAACCGCGATCGTAATGCTGCTTGCCAACGTCAGTGCCGCGGAAGCCTCCAAGCTTCTTGACGGTACCAGCGGGTTTGTGCGCAGCGCGATCGATATGAAAACAACGAAATAACATAACGTGTGCTTATGTGCGAACTAAGGCACCCGTCGTGAAATGTTAAACGGGATATCCCAGGTCCGGTCGATCTGGAGGATATCCCGTTTATTTGTTTGCCAGCCTTGGACCTTTATGTACGGATAGACGTCATCTTATTGATGGGCCGACGGGTTTCATCGTTCATGGATGCCCGTTCTGCCCCATCGGATCGTTAGGCTTCAGCCCCTCGCGAAACCTGGACTTCTTATAAACAACCGTGGGTTCATCACTCCTTGTCCGATGCCCGGCCGACCTGTTGTTCGCTCCATTCCCACAGGCGCGCAGCCAGCTTCGGATCCCTTGCCTTCTCGGTCGTTTTGGCCGGTTTGCATTTGACGTAGTATTCCCCTGACACATGCTCCACTTCTGGGCTTGATGCCAGGTAAATCGCTGTCCGGGCTCCTTCGAGCGGGGTTAAGAAGAAGGGACGAAGCAGCTTATGAACGGCTTTGCCGAAGCCTGTATCCCGGTTCACGCCGATGCTGGTGCTGACGGCGCCCGGATGAAGCGCATTAACCGTTATCCTTGTCGGCTGCAGCCTGCGGGCCAGCTCTTTGGTGAATAAAATGTTAGCCAGTTTGGACTGCGCGTAACCCTTGGCCACATTGAAGCCCTTCCCAAGATTCGGATCATCGAAGTGGATGCTGCCCACCTTGTGCGCTCCGGAGGAAACGTTCACGACCCTCCCCTGCCTGGCATGCTGAAGGGGCTCCAGCAGCTCGTTCGTTAGCAAAAAATGCCCCAGATGGTTGACTCCGATCATCGCTTCGAATCCGTCCTTCGTCAGTTCCCGCTGAATGGTGACCACGCCGGCGTTATTCACCAGAACGTCAAGCTGCTCGTATTTGGCCTTATATTCGGAAGCAAATGCCCTAATGCTGTCAAAAGACCCTAAATCCAGCGACATCAGCTCGATGTTCGAGCTGCCGCTCTCCTGCTGCGCCTGCCGAAGAGCCTCTTCGCCCCTGGCCCGACTACGGCAGGCCATAATCACGTGCGCTCCGCCTTTTGCCAGCTCCGACGTCGTTGCCAGGCCCATGCCGGAGTTGGCTCCTGTTACGATGACGATCTTTCCTGTCATGTCATTCATCCCGCTGACCTCCTGTTCGTATCCTTCTACCATTGTAATAACAAAAACGTCTATCGACGTACTTTCTCAGAAGACAGACCGCATTTAGCGGAAGTTTTTCTTGCGAGACAAGGATGGTAAGCCTCCGAAGTTTATACTTTCTTATCTCTAAAAAAAAGTCCCGCCACCAACATCGATCTGGAGACGAGACTTCAATTTCGTACTGAAGAAAGCTTATGCCAGGCTTATACGCCTCAAGCGCCGCCGTTCATGGCGAGTATGATCGCAGCCAGTCCGAAGCAGAGGTTCAGCAGGCACAGGAATACCAGCGTCTGCTTCTGGTTGAGCCCCGTTGCCAGCAAACGATAATGGGCTTGGGAGGCATCGGCCTGATAGATCGGCTTGGATTGAAGCATTCTGCGGATGACCACGATGATATTATCGAAGATGGGCACGCCCAGCGCAAAGATGGGAACGAACAAGGACGCCAGGGTCGCACCCTTAAACGCGCCGTCCAGAGCAATAATCCCAAGGATGAACCCGAGGAAGGTAGCGCCGGCATCCCCCATGAACACTCTGGCCGGCGGCTTGTTGTACCTTAAATATCCCAGCGCGGCTCCTACGAGTATGACGGCGAGCAAGGCGGATTCGCCTCGGCCCATCGTAATCGCGACAACAAACAGCGTACCTCCGGATATGGCGGATAGTCCTCCTGCCAGCCCGTCGATGCCATCCGAGAAGTTAATAACCGTCGTAACGCCGAAGATCCACAGAATCGTTAAGATCAGCTGCAGCCATTCCGGCAAGTTAATATAGTGACCCGTAAACGGATTGTTGAATCCTTCGAACGCGATGCCGTAGCTGTATACAACGACGGCTGCGCTGACCTGTACAATGAGCTTCGGCAGCGAAGCCAGCTCCTTGCCCTGGGACTTATACCAATCGTCCACGAGGCCGATCCCAAGAATCAACGCGCTACCGATAAAGATACCTACCGCTTCCCTTGAGATGGTACCTGTAAGCGCAAAATAAGTGATGAAAAATCCGATGAATATGGCGACTCCCGCCGTCAGCGGTATCGGCTCGCGGTGTATTTTCCGCTCGCTGTCCGGCCTTGGCTTGTCCACAAAATCAATCTTGATCGCAAGTTTGCGAAATGGCGGAATCAATACCAACACCAGCACCATGGATATGACAAACGCTGCAAAATAGAGCATGGTTTCCTCCCAATGAATGATGAATAATGGAGAACATTGCAATCTAAGTATATGACTTATAGCGAATCCTATCAACCTATCAAAAAGAAAAAGACCGCCGCATCCGTAGAAATTCTACTTAGCAGCAGCCCTTTTCGGACTCATCGGTTAAGACTCCTTCTTCACCGCAAGCCCAATGATCATAACGATAAGTGCCAGCAAAGCAATCAACTGATCGATGGTCATGGCCAAAAGCCTCCTTGAATGGCAGGATGGCTCTTGCCGGACTACGCATCTCCCTCTCCCGTTAAATGCCTTACGTTTTCCCCATTACCATCCTATGAGGGTTCATCCCCCGTTTATGACGATGACCGCCAAAAAAACCTGCCCTCGTTCAGATAACTTTCGAGGGCAGGTTTGCATATCGCGCAGGCACGGGGGAAGAGGCAGCGCACGGGGTACGAGGTACTCATTCCGGACAGCGTACGAGGCACTCATTCCAAACAGCGCCAGCGTTTAGGTTATGGCTCGCTTCGGATCGAAATTCGCCTTATTCCGTCACGATGTCATAAATCAATACAGGGGCATCCGCATGATCAGCGATTCGAATGCTTTCATACAGCTTCTGCTTCACGTCGTCCACGTTCTCGCGGTTGGCATGGATCGTGACAAGGGAATCCCCCTTCTTCACGGCATCGCCGACCTTCTTGTTCAGCATCAGGCCTACCGCCAAATCAATTTCAGATTCCTTCGTCGCGCGGCCGGCCCCGAGCAGCATCGCCGCCGTACCGATCTCATCCGCTACCAGCTCGGCGACAACACCGTCCTGCTGCGCGGGAAGCTCAATGAGATACTGTGCCTTCGGCAGACGGTCAGGATGATCCACCACGGACGAATCTCCGCCCTGGTTCTGGATGAATTCCTTGAACTTCTCCAGTGCCTTGCCGTTGCGAATCACCTCTTTTAGCTTCTCTTCGGCATCTTCAAGCGAGTCGGCCTTCCGGGCCAGATACACCATCTGTCTGCCCAGCGCCAGGCACAGCTCTTCCAGATCCTTCGGGCCCTCGCCGCGAAGCGCATCGATCGCTTCCTGCACTTCCAGCGAATTGCCGATCGCGGCCCCAAGCGGTTGGCTCATATCGGAAATGACCGCCATCGTTTTGCGGCCGACGTTGTTGCCGATGCTGACCATGGCGTGTGCCAGTTCCTTGGCATCCTCCACCGTTTTCATGAACGCGCCTGCGCCGGTTTTAACGTCCAGCACAATCGCATCCGAACCGGCGGCAATCTTCTTGCTCATGATCGAGCTTGCAATCAGCGGAATGGAATTGACGGTGGCCGTCACATCCCGGAGCGCGTACAGTTTTTTGTCTGCCGGCGTGAGGTTTCCAGTTTGGCCGATGACGGCGATTTTATGTTGATTCACAAGGTTCACAAATTCGTCTTTGCTTATCTCCACATGGAAGCCTTCGATGGATTCCAGCTTGTCGATCGTTCCTCCGGTATGGCCGAGGCCTCGTCCCGACATCTTCGCTACCGGAATATCCAGAGCCGCTACGAGCGGAGCCAGCACCAGCGTCGTCGTGTCGCCTACGCCCCCGGTGGAATGCTTATCGACCTTGATTCCCTCAATTGCGGACAGATCAATCGTTTCGCCGGAGTTTACCATCGCCATCGTCAAGTCCGCCCGTTCCCGGTCGGACATGTCCTGGAAATAAATCGCCATGTTCATGGCGCTCACCTGATAGTCGGGAATATCTCCCTTGGTATATCCGTCGATAAAGAAATTGATCTCTTCTGTTGTCAGTTCCTTGCCGTCGCGTTTCTTCGCAATTAAATCAACCATTCTCATCGTACATTCTCCTCACTGTTTGCGATGATTGTATTCCTTCCACGGGAAGCATTACAAATACGGACTGTTCTTCCTTCCGATCGCCGCTGCCCCCAAATTCCTTATTATTGGAATCCGTGGGCAAAGTCGACCTGGTCGCTTCTCCAAAACAATTCCGCCTTCTGCGCTCAGGGCAGTTTCCTTACAATGAAATCGCCGTATCCAGCGCGACTTCCATCATCTCGTTAAACGTCGTTTGCCGCTCCTCGGAAGAAGTCTCTTCCCCTGTGAGCAAGTGATCGCTAACGGTCAGGATCGTCAGGGCATTCACGCCGAATCGTGCCGCGATCGTGTAGAGCGCCGTCGTCTCCATTTCCACGCCGAGCACGCCATGCTGCATCAGCTTCTCCACCACGGATTTGTCCTCGCGGTAGAACACATCGGACGTGAACACGTTGCCGACATGCATCTTCAGGCCTTTCTCCTTGCCACGCTCATACGCGCCGAGCAGCAGCGGGAAGCTGGCAATCGGGGAGAAATCATAACCGTTGAAGTGGTGACGGTTCATGCCGGAATCCGAGCAAGCCGCCTGGGCCAGAATGACGTCGCGCACCCGGACGTGCTCCTGCATCGCGCCGCAGGTTCCGACGCGGAACAGGTTTTTGACGCCATATTCCCGAATGAGTTCATTGACATAAATCCCGATGGAAGGCACGCCCATGCCCGATCCCTGAACGGAAATGCGTTTTCCTTTATAGGTTCCCGTAAATCCAAGCATCCCCCGCACTTCGTTGTAGCAGGTTACGTCCTCCAAATACGTCTCGGCAATGAATTTAGCCCGCAGCGGGTCGCCTGGCAGCAGAATCGACTCCGCGATATCTCCCGGTTTCGCTCCAATATGTGTACTCATGTCCCATTCCTCCACTTGTTCGATTTATTTCAAATCTCTCAAAAAGCTGGTTCCGTGCTCCGGCAGCTTCACGCCGAAGTTGTCGGCAACCGTGGCGCCGATGTCGGCAAAGGTCTTGCGAAGCGGCAGTTCCTTGCCTTCCGCGAAGCGAGGGGAATATACAAGCAGCGGCACGTATTCTCGCGTATGGTCCGTGCCCTTGTAAGTAGGATCATTCCCGTGGTCGGCCGTGATGATCAGGAGATCGTTCTCCGTCATTTTCTCGAATACCTCCGGCAGGCGCCGATCGTAATCCTCCAGCGCTTGGCCGTATCCTTTCGGGTCGCGGCGGTGTCCGTACACGGCATCGAAATCCACGAGATTCAGGAAGCTCAGCCCCTTGAAGGATTCATCCAGGGTTTGCACCATTTTGTCCATGCCGTCCATGTTCGATACGGTTCTGACTGCCTTCGTAATGCCTTCCCCGTCGTAAATATCGGAGATTTTACCGAGGGCGATGACGTCAAGACCGGCATCCTTCATCTCGTTCATCGTCGTACGTCCGAAAGGCTTCAAGGCATAGTCATGCCGATTCGCCGTACGCTTGAAGCTCCCCGCCTCGCCAATGAAAGGACGGGCAATGATCCGGCCGAGCATATACGGATCTTCCAGCGTGATTTCGCGGCAGAACTCGCAAATCTCGTACAGCTCCTTGAGAGGAACCACATCCTCATGCGCAGCGATTTGAAGCACGGAATCGGCAGAGGTATAGATGATCAAAGCCCCTGTTTTTACATGCTCTTCGCCAAGCTCTTCGATAATCTCCGTTCCGCTGGCCGGCTTATTGCCGATAACCTTGCGTCCGGTTTTCTCTTCGATGCGCTGAATCAGCTCGTCCGGGAACCCGTCCGGGAATACGCGAAATGGCGTATCGATATACAAGCCCATAATCTCCCAATGGCCTGTCATGGTATCTTTGCCATTCGAAGCTTCCTGCATCTTCGTATAGTAAGCCCGAGGTTGATCCGTTGCAGGGACGCCCTCGATCTCCCGGATGTTGGACAGCCCGAGCGCTGCCATGTTCGGCATGTTCAGCCCGCCGCATTCGCGGGCGATATGCCCCAGCGTGTCGGAGCCGATGTCATCAAAATCAGCCGCATCCGGTGCTTCCCCGATGCCAACGGAGTCCAATACGATCAAGTGAATTCGGTCAAAACGTTCCATATCCATTGCTCCCCCTCATATAGAGTTGTTGAATCAAACTTATCCATAAGGCTCGCTTGCAGTAGTTCCCTCTGCTGGGCTTACAGGAACAGTCCGGTAATCGTAGCCGACAGCACGCTCACCAGCGTCGCCCCGTACAGCAGCTTTAGGCCGAAGCGGGCGACCACGTTCCCCTGCTTCTCGTTCAGGCCTTTAACCGCGCCGGCAATGATGCCGATCGAGGAGAAGTTGGCGAAGGACACCAGGAATACGGATACGATACCTACGGTGCGTTCGGACATATTCGTGAAGTTGGCCAGATCAAGCATCGCGACGAACTCATTCGATACCAGCTTGGTAGCCATGATGCTGCCTGCATCCACCGCCTCTTTCCAAGGCACGCCCATCACAAAAGCGAATGGAGCAAAGATGTAACCTAACAGCTCCTGGAAGGTGATTCCGAAAATCATATCAAAAATGCCGTTGATCATTGCGATCAAAGCAACGAAGCCGAGGAGCATCGCCGCAACGGTAATCGCGACCTTGAAACCATCCATGATGTATTCGCCCAGCATTTCGAAGAAGGATTGCTTCTCCTCCTCCTGCACCTCCAGAATATCCTCTTCCTTCTCCACCTTGTAGGGATTGACGATGGAAGCGATGATAAATCCGCCAAACAGGTTCAATACAAGCGCGGTCACCACATACCGCGGCTCGATCATGGTCATGTATGCGCCGACGATCGACATCGATACCGTGGACATCGCGGAAGCGCAAAGCGTATACATGCGGTGCTTCGGAATTAAGGCGATCTGTTTTTTGACCGAGATAAACACCTCGGATTGCCCCAGGATCGCGGAAGCTACCGCATTGTAAGACTCCAGCTTACCCATGCCGTTGACTTTACTCAAGACGAGGCCGATATATCTTACGATAAACGGCAGTACCTTAATATATTGAAGTATACCAATCAACGCGGAAATAAACACGATTGGCAGCAGGACATTCAAGAAGAACGGACCTGCACCTTCATTGGCAATGCCGCCAAATACAAACTCGATTCCGGCTCCGGCATAGCCAAGCAGCGCTTCAAACGTGCTGGCTATCCCTTTAACAAGATACTCGCCGATGCTTGTATTCAGCAGGACGAATCCAAGGATCAGCTGCAGCACAATCATGACAGCCAGCGGGCGATAACGAATGTTGCGCTTATCATTGCTGATAAGGAACGCAAGACCGAATACGACCAGCAAACCTAGTATGGCGATTAGAAATTTCATCGTCGATGTTCCCCCATAGGTGAATTTTTTTGATAGATGGCATGGCTACCGAATCATCGAAAACCGTATAATCCAAAAAACGATTTAGTAGGAAGAGCTGGATTGGCCGCCCTCCATAATTTTCACGCCGGAGCTGGCCCCGATACGCGTTGCGCCCGCTTCAATCATGCGATCCATGTCTTCCTTGCTGCGCACGCCGCCGGAAGCCTTAACGCCCGTGTTTTCTCCGACCGTCTTGCGCATCAAGGCGACATCCTCCGGAGTAGCTCCGCCCGTGGAGAATCCTGTGGAGGTTTTGACAAAATCGGCTCCGGCTTTCACGGACAGCTGGCACGCACGCACCTTCTCTTCTTCGGTCAGAAGGCTTGTCTCAATGATGACCTTGACCAGGGCTTTGCCCTTGGCTGCATCCACGACAGCCTGAATATCTTGCTGCACCAGCTCATCGTTCCGATCTTTCAGCGCCCCGATGTTGATGACCATATCAACCTCCGTAGCCCCGTTAGCGATGGCATCCTTCGCTTCAAAAGCCTTTACGGCCGTCGTGTTAGCCCCCAGCGGGAAGCCGATAACGGTGCATACTTTGACGCTCGTGCCCGCAAGCTGCTCAGCACAGTAGGATACCCAAGTCGGGTTCACGCAAACCGCAGCAAATCCGTACTTTTTGGCCTCAACCGTAATTTTCGTGATCTCGGCCTGGGTTGCATCCGCCTTCAACAGCGTGTGGTCGATCATTCCTGCTATATTCATCTGGTTAAAACACTCCTTATATTGTTTTTATGCAATCTTGTAAAAGCGCTATCATAACGCTCAATCCTTTAGACGGGACCATCATATCACAGCCTTGAACATATGTAAAACATATATTGAAAATATGTTCATTCCGATTTATGGCAATGATATTTATCATTGTTCGCTGAAGGACTATTCATCATTCAGGAATAATCTAACAATTCACGCCGTTTACTATGCTCTATACCCTGTCAGCGTAAACATAAACAGAGAATATTCCTCCCATGCGGCTTGGGGAAGCCGATTTCCAATACGCAAAAAAAACACCCCGTCCAGACAGAGGAAGCTGATTGCCGCTTCGACCTTCCGGAACGAGGTGCCGTAAAACTGCACAATATGTTGGACATTTCATGGAAGCAAGGCTTGCGCCGTAAACTGGTCCGTTACCAGGATGTTTGCATACTTGCCGATCAGCGCAGCTCGGATGGCCTCCACCTTGCGCTGCCCGCCTGCCACGAGAATCGATTTCTCCTTGTGGCGCAAATCGTCCAAATCGATGCCCACCGTACGATTGTTGATATCCTCGCTGCACACCCTGCCCTCCGCATCGAAAAAACGGGAGCAAATATCTCCCGCGCCGATCCGCTGGAGCAGCTTCTGTTCTTCCTTGCTCAGATAACCGAGCCGGAACAGCAGCGCGTCTTCATGAACGGTACCCACTGTAAACATGGCAATATTGGCTTGTTTGCCTAATTGGATGATCCGCTGGATATGCCGGTCCCTCTCCACCATTTCCTTTAGCTCCGTGGTGTCGAAGATGACCGGCAGCGGCAAATATCTCGCCATTGTGTGGTACGCCTCGGCGAAAAGATTGACGATCTCGGCGGCATACGTGTTCACATGCGAATGGCTGACGCCGCCCTTCAACTGCACGACCTCGACGCCCCGAACGGGCTTTTGCTGCAGCTGAAGCGCCACGGCATGCATGGTCGTTCCCCAGGTAACGCCGATGATATCCGCATCCTGGACCGTTTCATGCAGGTAATCGGCTGCCTTTTTGCTGATATGCTTCTGGATTTCGCGGTATTCGTTAGCGGGAGAATAACTCACCAGCACGTGTTCCAAACCGTAAGCCTTCTTCACCCTTTCGGCCAAAGCGCCCAGGTCCTCGAGAGGGTCCACGATGCTGATCTGCACATAACCCTGCTCCTTGGCGTGCTGAAGAAGCCTGGAGACCGTAGGGCGGGAAACGCCGAGTCTCGTGGCGATATCCTGCTGGCTGTAATCCGACATATAGTACAATCTTGCCGCCTCAATGCTGAGGCGCTGTTTATCCTGATCCATGATCCAACCCACTTTTATTATGTCGTAATCGAATTGGGTCCATTATACATCGTTATGCTGCGGATTTCGATAGCGCCGTCTTCGTAAACACATACAAGCGCCCGATCAACACATAAAGTCCTGACATTGCAGGAGATTCACGCGTTGACAACGGGCGCTTGCTAAGAACCAGCCTATACCTCTATAGCTATACCGGCTGTACGTATTCGAGCGGAGATACCCGGCCATAGGACGTCTTCGCACCTTGAATCGGTGCCGCCCAAGCCACGGCATTGGCAATCACCTGCTGAATTTCAGGCTGGTGATAGGTAGGGAACGCTTCATGACCCGGTCTGAAATAGAAGAGCTTGCCGCGTCCGCGCTTGTAGCAGCAGCCGCTGCGGAACACCTCGCCGCCTTCGAACCAGGAGACAAACACCAGCTCATCCGGCGCCGGAATCTCAAAACGCTCCCCGTACATTTCCTCCTGCGGAATCTCGATATACTCACCGAGCCCGCTGACGATCGGATGGCCGGGATCGATGACCCACAACCGTTCCTTCTCGCCGTCGTCGCGCCATTTCAGCGCGCCGGTGTTCGTGCCGAGAAGGCGCTGGAAAATCTTCGAGCCGTGGCCGGAATGCAGCACGATGATCCCCATGCCGTCCAATACGCGCTGGCGCACTTTTTCCACGATATCATCCCGTACTTCACTGTGCGCCACATGCCCCCACCAGATCAGAACGTCCGTTGAAGCGAGCACGTCGTCCGTCAATCCGTGTTCCGGATCATCCAGCACGGCGGTGCGTACGACGAACTGTGCATCTTTCCCCAGAAAATCGGCAATCGTCCGGTGGATGCCTTCGGGGTAAATCTTCGCGATCTGTTCATTATGTCTTTCGTGCCGGTATTCGTTCCATACCGTTACATTGATATTAGCCAAGGATGGCGGCCTCCTTTAAATTGAAATCCAAAGACCTCTTATGCATTCAACCCAAGTATAGGCTGTGTTACAATGAACGGGAATGTGTGAAAGTTACTCTTTTTGTACAAAAACGACTTCGCGTTTTTTAAGGAGAGAGGGTGGAACTCGTGCTATCGATGAACGCTGACTATGTGCCTAGAATCAAACTGATGGGCTTCGTCTCCTATAAGAACCCCTGGATTCATTTCAAACGGAACACCCACGAGCATATTCTGTATTTCGTGAAGAGCGGCGAGCTTCATATGCGGGAGAACGGCGAATCCCATGTGCTCCGAAAAGGCGACATGCTGGTGCTTGAGCCGCATCTGGACCATGAGGGAACCCAGAAGCATCCCTGCGACTACTACTATATTCATTTTGAGCATCCCGATATTCGGCAGGCGCCCGAACGTCCCTTATCCCTGCTGGCCAAGCAGTGGATCATGAGCGAGAATCAGCCGGCAGGCAAGGATGACGGCAGGCCGCTGTACTTTCCGAAGACCTGCACGTTAACCCAGAGAAAAAGTCTTCATCACATGTACCATGCCCTCAGTGAAATGCTGCAGCTTTACAGAAGAAAGCACTTTTACCGCAGTTTGACCGCGCTCAAATTCATGGAAATGCTGATCGAGCTGTCCCGCGAAAGCCTGTTCGATGAACTGGAGAAGGACAGCCCGCACACCAAGTCCTATATGAAAGTGCATGCGCTGCTCGACTACATCCACGAACATTATGCCGAGAAAATCATCAGCTCGGATATCGAACAGCGCTTCGAATGCAACTATGACTATATCAATCGGGTGTTTGCCAAGCTCACGGGCCATACGATCATGCGATACGTGAATCAGGTCCGGATCAATCATGCCAAAGAGTTAATCGAGGCCACTCACCTCAGCTTCGGGGAGATCGGATATCTGACCGGCCTGGATGATCCCTTTTATTTCAGCAAGGTGTTCAAGAAATACGTCGGCATGTCGCCGAACCAATACTATAAGCAGGTTCGCGACAAGGAATAAGGCGGGGGACCGGGGGCCAGCGTCCGGCATCATGGTTGGCGTATCGTGGATAAGTCATAGCGAACGTTCCGGGCGCCCCTTTTTCCTTGGGGATAACCCGCCGCCCCTCCAAGTTAATAGGAAGTTATCCTTGCACTTCTCCACATTTGTTCACAAACGCTGGATAACTCCCCTGGAATCAGGGAGCAAAATGCAGCTTGCGCTGAATGAATGGGGATGATGTTCATAAATCTGTGTATAAAGTAACGTAAGAATAGGTTATGCACAGTTCATGCTGACTCCATCCGTTTTATAGAATGCAATTATCCACATCCGGGGATTTGGATTTTTTCGCATATTCCGGGACAGGATCATTCTTTTATTTGCGCCCGTAGTCTGCCTTAATCTCTCCCCAGCTCTTCGTTTGCCATTTCAGCACCTTGTTCTCGTATGTATTGGTTCGAAGCCAGTGCTCGGCCCGGTCCACGAGATCCCATATCTCTTTGGTTGACGCGTCGCGCGGCAACGTGGACACCACCTTCTTCTGCTTCAGCCATTTGAGCGCATTCATGGAATCGCTGTACACTGTTTTGGTGCTGCCGATCTTCTTCAAATAAGCCAGCGCATGGACGATCGCCAGGAACTCGCCGAGATTGTTCGTCCCCTTCTGGATCGGCCCGCACGAGAACAGAATATCTCCCGTCTGCGTATCCACGCCTTTATATTCCACCGGTCCCGGGTTTCCCCGCGTTCCCACATCCACGGAGATGCTGTCATAATCAATCTCCCCCGGGTCCTCGTCCGCGGAGGCGCTGCTGCGCTTATAGCTCTTGCTCTTGGAGCCCGAGCTGCTTGAACCGCTTCCGGACTGTCCCCAGTAATTTTTATACCCTGCCGCATAGGCCTGTTCCGCTTCGCTTCGGGATTCGAACGCCTTGAATTTCGCACCTGTAAATTGGTTCACCTGCTGCTGGCATTCGCCCCAGCTTGTATAAATTCCGGGTACTTTGCCTACCCAGACTACGTAATATTTTTGCTTTGCCATCATAAACCTCCATCCTGGAACTAACCTCTCTAGCGTACTATATCACATCCTCCGAAACCAACAAAAAAAGCGCCATCGTCTCCGATCCGCTTTCGATGTTTGACCTTATTCAATTGTTCCTGTTTCGTCGGCTTCACTCTCAGATGCTGTGACAGCGCGCCATAATCCTCGTTGGTCTTTCTCATCGAGACGGCTGACCATATGCCGGCGCGTTCCGCTTTGCGGAGCGCTTTTTGCGTTTTGGTACGGGCCATGAGGCTCACACTCCTTCTATTATAGAACTCCCTATATTGTACGGCAAAATCGAACGGAATGGAACCGGAGCCGCCGGGACTCCGCCCACCCTTTTGACGCCCGTTTATTTCCATCCCTCAAACGTGAGGATCTTATCCCGGTAATTGACGTCCACTCCCTCATGCGTCCGGTATTTCAGTGCATCCAGCTTCGCTTCGGCGTCGGTCTCCGTCTCATCGCTGCCGATCGTGACCTTATCCTGTTCTACGGCGGTGATGACCCAGGAACCCTCCGTTTTATCCAGGGAATACCTGCGGTTCATTTGAGTCAGCGTTTTTCCTTTCAGTTCCCTGGATTCCGATGCATATACAAACACCTCCCCACTTTGATCACTCTCATAAGGGTCCGAAATGCGAATCGAGGCCTTCTCTTCGTTCATTCCCAAAGATTTGACCAGCCCCCGCATATGCTCCTTATGCTTCTCGTACTCTTCGGCGGACATCTCTATCATGTCGCTTGCACGATATTCCTTCTCGTTATATCCGAAAATAATCCGGTCGCTCATAGCCTGCATGTAAGACTCGCTGACTATCCCGCCCACCTCGGCCAAATACTCCGGATAATCCATTTGAAAATGCAGCAGCTTATATTCCGCCGTCTCCAGCTTCTCGACCTGGTTCACGATCTGCTCCCGTTCGTTCTCCGACAAGCCCGAGCCGCCGCAAGCGGACATTCCGACAACCGATAATACGATCAACCCTAATAATAGTAGTTTTTTCATGTTCCCGCCCATCCGTAAATCCTCTCCCTCCTGTAAACCTATGATATAATACGGAATCATTGGAGAATAGATCCAATTATGATAGGAGAGTGTACCGATGAAACTGGAGCGGCTCATATCCATGATTTACATGCTGCTGAACAATGAGATTCTGTCCGCGTCAGCCTTGGCAGAGAAATATAACGTGTCCCAGCGAACCATCTACCGCGACATCGATGCCATCTGCGCCGCCGGCATTCCGGTCGTATCCTATCAAGGGGTCAACGGCGGATACGGCATTATGGAGCAATACAAGATGGATAAAAGCCTGCTCGGTTCCTACGATGTCAGCGCCCTGATCACCATCCTGCACAGCATGTCTACGGTGTTCGAGGATGAACGGGCCCTGGATACGATTCAGCGCCTGCAGACCATTGACCGTTCCGCCAACTCCGCTTCGCAGGGATTGTCCATGGATATCGGGAGCTGGCGGTCGTACAACGAAATCCTTCGTCTTCTTCGCCGCGCCATTACGGACAAGCATGTGATCTCCTTTCAATACATAAGCGCCAAGAATGAACGCATTTATCGAAAAGTCGAGCCCCTGCGACTTATGTATAAATTCGGATCCTGGTACTTGTACGGCTTCTGCAGAACGAGGAACGATTACCGCGAATTCCGGATCTCGAGAATGTCGGAGCTGTCCCCCTCCGCCGAGCCCTTTATGCGCCAGCACTCCGAGGAGCATACGCACGGACCTCAGCTTCAAGAGCAACATCCATATGGGCGGAGCGAACGGTATAACTGGGCATCATCGCCCGATGCCGTAGAAGTCGTGCTGCAAGTGTCCCCCGGGGCCCTGGCCAAAGCGATGGATCAATTCTATGACGTACAGCGGGAATTTCATGAAGACGGCTCGCTTTGTCTCACGTTCAAGGTCAATGATCCGGATTCCTGGTGGTTCTGGTCTACCCTGCTGAGCTTTGGCGAGGAGATCGAGATTGTGGAGCCGGCCGACTTAAGGATCCGCATGCAAGCCAAATTAGAAAAAATGCTTCAAGTGTACGGAAAAGTATGACAGTCCGCTGTCATACTTTTTTATTTACAATGTTCCCAAGAAGGAAATAACACGAAGCCAAAGGGGACGATCTTAATGAACTATCCTGTAATAATGTATGAATACCATGTATGGGCCAACCAGGCCATATTCAACCGTCTGCTGGAACTTCCGGGCGAATTGTACAATCGGACCATCACGAGTATCTTTCCGACCGTATCGGAAGCGTTGATTCATATCTACACGGTGGATCTCGGCTGGATGAACATTTTGTCCGGGAAGGACATGAGCTCTGCATTGGCTGAGGCCTACCAGCTACGGGAAGAGCTTGAAGCGATTTCGCTGGAAGACCTGAACCTGCGGTTTATCGAATTGTCGGATCGATACGCTGCGTTTCTCCGCCAGCAGCCTGACCTGGAGCGGATGATCCGATTGGATAATCCTTATGCCGGCATCCGGGATACCCGCCTGTCCGAGATCATGCTGCATGTCGTGAACCACGGCACTTACCATCGTGGAAATATTGCCGCCATGCTGCGCCAGCTCGGAAGCTCCTCCGCGATGACCGATTACGCTTTTTTTTGGTACCAGAATGAACCGGAGCCCGTCTTCGCCTGATGGCGCTCAGAATAGCGGCGGAAGTCCAGGACCTCTGAAATTCCATGCCGGTCTCAGCCCGACAAAAACCAAAAAGCCTGCTTCAGGAACCCGGTTCCGAAGCAGGCTTTCTATCCTACATCCCGTTTGTACGCTTGTCACAATTTGCGACCTTCCGTCAATCGCACCCAGAAGCCGCCTTTGAAGCTTTTCGGTTCATGGGAGATAATGAACGCTTGCGGCGACATTTTGGAAAGTGACTCCATCAGCCGCCGCTCATTCTTCCGTTTCACGAGCACTTGAAGCACCAGCCGCTTGCCATCCTTGCCGTCCGCTTCCCAAGCGGTCACGCCGTATCCCTTCTCCCGGAGGTTCATGGCCAGGTTCGTCTCAACGGAATTGACGATCACCTGCACCACGATGTATCCGAGTGCCAGATACTCCTCAATTCGGCTGCCGGCATACACGCCCAGGCCAAAGCCCAGGCAGTAGGCCGCCATATTAAAGGGATTGTCCAGATTTTGCAGGACGAGATTGAGACCGAGCAAGTACACGAATACCTCCAGCATGGCCAGAAGGGAAGCTGTCCCTCTCCTGCCTTTGATCATCAGAATCAGCCGCAATGAAAAAATCGAGACATAGACCACATTGATGCCGATGATGGAGCCGATCAGCGACAGCGAGATCATAGAGAATCACGGGTGGCGATATACTCCGGTCTTGGCTTCTGGCCCGAATACGGCTGCTTGACCTTGTTCTCCACGCTGTTATAGACCATGAATATATTGCTGCGCGGCATGGGGGTGATGTTGCTGTTCGAGCCGTGCATAATGTTGCAGTCAAAAATCACGATCGAACCCGCCTTGCCGACCGGCGTGTCGATCCCGCCCTCCTTCACCATCCGCGTCAGGCTGTCATGATCCGGAACGCCGTACTCCTGCTTGCGCAGGGAATCCTTGAAATGATCCTCCGGCGTTTGGCCGATGCAGGCCACGAATTCCTTATGCGATCCGGGCACCACCATAAGGGGACCGTTATAAGGATAGTTATCTTCCAGGGCAATGGAACAGCTTAGCGCTCTCATGCGCGGCATGCCGTCCTCGACATGCCACGTTTCGAAATCGGAGTGCCAGTAGAACTCCTTGCCCGTAAAGCCCGGCTTGTAATTAATTCGGGATTGATGGATATACGTCTCGCTTCCCAAGAGATATTCCATGATCGCCAGGAGTCTAGGATGCTGGGACAGCTTCTTGAACACTTCGTGGCTCTCATGCACCGCGAATACCGACCGCACTTCGTCTCCGCCGGGCTCCCGGATCACCTCGTCCTTCTCGGAGTCCCGTGCCGTTATCTGCAGCCTGCGGGCCTCCTCCTGATATCGCGAAAGCCCCTCCCGATCAAAGAAGCCTTCCAGAAATAAATAACCGTTGCGCTCGTAGAAGTCGGATTGCTCCTGCGTTAGCGGCGCATCCGGCGTCCACTCCGAATGTACGACCGGATCCTGCCTTTTTAAGATCCGGGGCTCCGCATGCATTCTTGAAGGGTAAACGTCCATTTCTTTTTCCTGAAGGGCCGACGCATGATGTTTACTCATCGCATATCATCTCCTTAATCCGTAATGGGGGCAAGCAGCGGGTAGGTTCCTTCCTCATCGTGAACTTCCGCGCCGGTTAGCGGCGGATTGAATACGCAGACCATCCGCATCTGCGAACGGGCTCTCAAATAATGCTTCTCGTGTCCGTCCAGCGCATACATCATGCCAGGGGTGATGGGATAGGTCTCGCCGCCGACAACCTCGATTTCTCCCTCCCCCTCGATGCAGTACACGGCCTCGACGTGGTTTTTGTACCAGATCAGCGTCTCCGTTCCGGCCTTGATCAGGGTGTCGTTAAGAGAGAAGCCCATGCCGTCTTTGGTCAGCAGAAGCCTTCTCGAATTCCATGTCGTTGTATCGATGTCGTCTTTCGTATCCACGATTTCTTCCAAATGTTTAACGATCATGACAACCTCTCCTCTGCAGCTAATTGTTTCATGCTGTTCTCAAAAATCCCCAGTCCCTCTGCCAGCGTGTTCATTTCAATGGTCAGCGGCGGCATCAGCTTGGCAACTTCGCTATGCGGTCCTGACGTTTCCATAATCAGTCCTTGCTCAAAGGCGATTTCGATTAGCCTTCCTGCGTGCTCCGGCTTATCAAAGGCTACCCCCTGGATCATGCCCCTGCCGCGGATTTCGCCCTTAAGCCGGGGATAATCCCTCATGACGTCTTCGAGCGATTGGCGAATCCGATGTTCGCGAATGCCGATATCGAGCTGAAAATCCTCCGTCTTCCAATAACTCAGCGCTTCGGCAGCGGCAACGAATCCGAGATTGTTGCCCCGGAAGGTGCCGTTATGCTCTCCCGGCTCCCAGATGTCGATCTCCGGCTTGATCAGCGTGATGGCCATCGGCAAGCCGAAGCCGCCGATCGATTTCGAGAGGCACACGATGTCCGGCTCGATGCCCGCATCATCGAAGCTGAAGAACGAACCGGTTCTGCCGCAGCCCATCTGGATATCGTCGAGAATGAGCAGCATCCCCTTATCCTTGCAGATGCGCGCCAGCTTCTGCAGCCATTGGCGGCTGGCGGCGTTCAATCCGCCTTCCCCCTGAACCGCCTCGACGATGACCGCTGCCGGCAGCGGAATGCCGCTTCCCGGATCATCCAGAAGCTTCTCCATATATGCCATCGTATCCACGTCGCTGCCAAAGTAACCGTCATACGGCATAAATACCGAGTGGCTCAGATCCACGCCGGCGCCCTGGCGCTTGAAGGCATTGCCGGTCACCGCCAGCGATCCCAGCGACATGCCGTGAAAGGCATTCGTAAAGCACAGAACGGTGCTGCGCCCCGTCACTTTTCTGGCGATTTTGAGCGCGGCCTCCACGGCATTGGTGCCGGTCGGTCCGGGAAACATCACCTTGTGATCCCACCCGCGAGGCTTCAGGATAATCTCCTGAAAGCGGGTCAGAAACGTTTCCTTCGCTCCCGTAGCCATGTCCAGGCTGTGCGTAACGCCGTCCTGCAGGATGTAGTCGACCAGCTTTTCGCGAATCCTCTCATTGTTGTGCCCGTAATTCAAGGCGCCGGCGCCGGCAAAAAAATCAATGTATTCATTGCCCTGCGTATCCCACAGCTTGGCATTCCGGGCTTTGTCAAAGACCGTCTGAAAGCTCCGGCAATAACTTCTCACTTCCGATTCCAGCTTGTTAAACACGGTAAGCTTCGGTTTCTCCATGACTTGGTTGTCCATAGTTCCCTCCATTTGTTTAAATGTCATTGAAAAAGGGGCCAATCACGAATAACGGCTCATCTTCATGTGTCGTACCATCCGGAAACATCTCTGCTCCATAACCCACCGTTACGGTGCTCGGAATGGATTTCTCCTCGGCATAACCGAGAAACAGTCGGCGTGATGCCATATTGCTGGGCGATACCGTCGTTTCGATGAAACGGACGCCATGACAGGCCTTCTGGTTCATGAGGCCGGTAAGCATCGCCTTCGCGATCCCCTGCCTCCGGTGCGAGCTTGCAACCGCCACCTGCCATACAAAGAGCGTCTCCGGATTGCGCGGAGAACGGAAAGCGGAGATAAAACCGACGATGTCTCCTTCATGCTCCGCGATCATGCAGGTATCGTTGAAGTAATCCCCTAACAGCATGTAGCAATAAGGCGAGTTCAGATCAAGCGATCCGGTGTCGCGTATGAGCTCCCATACCCGGGTTCCGTCCCGCGCCTCCGGTCTTCGGTAAACCACTTCGGTTCCGGTATCCACAGCCATCTACATAAACACCTCTTTCCAGCACTAATTTCCGTTCGAGCGGAACCGCTGCAGAAAGCTCTGCAGCCGCTCGCTCTTCGGATGATCGAATATTTCCTCGGGTGTTCCTTGCTCAACGATTCTGCCGTCGGCTCCGAAGATGACCCGATCCGCGATTTCCTTCGCAAAATCCATCTCGTGCGTAATCAGCATCATGGCCATTTCGCCTTCTTCGGCGATTTCCCGGATCACCTCCAGCACCTCGCCGACCAGCTCGGGATCCAGCGCCGAGGTTACCTCGTCAAACACCATCACCTTCGGCCGCATGACCAGCGCTCTGGCGATGGCGACCCGCTGCTTCTGGCCTCCCGACAGATTGGACGGGTGCATCTTCAGCTTATCGACCAAACCGACCTTGCCCAGCATCGAGACGGCCCGCTCCTCCGCTTCCTCCTTGGACAACCCCAGCACCTTGCGCGGGGCTTCCGTCACGTTGCGAAGCACATTCATGTGCGGGAACAGATTGAAGTGCTGGAAGACCATGCCGACGTTGCACCGCATCCGATGCAGATGCTTCTCGTTTGCCCGGACCAGCTTGCCCTTCTCCTCCATATGCCAGAGCAGCTCGCCATCGACCTCGATGGTCCCCTCGGTCGGTTCTTCCAGCGTCATCAGCATCCGGCCCATCGTCGTTTTGCCAGATCCGCTCGGTCCGATCACGGCCACCTTTTCTCCCGGCTGCATCTCCAAATCGATGCCCTTCAGCACCTGCAGGTCGCCATACGACTTGGTCACGCCCGCATATTTCACGATCGGCTGTGAGCCCGTAACGGGGCTTCTTTCCCGCTGCGGCTTCTTCGCCTCTTCGGCCTGCTCATCGATTACAACGGCATTCAATAGACTCCCTCCTTATTTTCCACGCTGCAGATTCAAACGCTTCTCCAGCCTTTGCACCAGCAAAGACGCAATATAACTGATGATCAGGAACAGAATCCCGACCAGCGTGTACGGTTCGAAAGCGCGAAATGATTGCGACACGATATTTTTGGCCGTCAGCATCATCTCAACCAGCGTTATGGCGCATAGAATCGGCGTTTCCTTAAACATGACAATCAAATAATTGCCCAGCACCGGGATGATCGGCGGCACCGCTTGCGGCAGTATAATGCTCCGCCAGGTCTGGGATTTCGTGTAGTTCAGTGCGGTTGCGGCTTCCCACTGTCCTTTCGGCACCCCTTCAATGCCGGAACGGTACACCTCCGACAGATACGTGCTGTAATGCAGCCCCAGGCCGATGACCCCCGCATAGAAGGCCGGAATCGAAATGCCCGTCAGCAGCGGCAAGCTGTAATACAGGAAGAACACCTGTACCAGCAAGGGGGTATTGCGAATAAATTCTATGATTCCTTTGGTGATGAGCGACAAGGGCTTAAATGTACTCCGCGCGGCAAAGGCAAGCAGCAGTCCGATAATCAATGCCACCACAAAAGCACAGAGCGTGACCCATACCGTCATTTTTAATGCGCTCAGAAGCTGCGGCAGTATTTCAAACACATATTTCCAATCCCACATCCGCTACAGCCTCCCCGCGGTCAGTTTGCGCTCCAGCAGTCGAACCGCCATCGAGACGAGCGTGGCGATGACAAAATACATGAAGAGCAGCAGCACCAGAATCTCGGTCGTCCAGGAGATGTAATTGTTGCGGAGCACCATCGCCTGATACGTCAAATCCGCCATCGTGATGAAATAAACGAGCGAAGTGGATTTGATGAGTTCCACAAGTTGATTCCCGAACGGGGGGAGCATTCGCAGGGACGCTTGGGGTAGTATAACGTTCCACAGCCTCTGCAAAGGCTTCATGTTAAGCGCCACGGCAGCTTCCCACTGTCCTTTCGGAACGGCAAGCACCGCGCTGCGAACAATCTCGGAGCCGTATGCGCCGAAGTTAAGTCCGATCGCGAGAATCGCCGCCAGCATTTTCGGAAGCTCGATGCCGATGAACGGAAGGGCAAAATACAACCAGAAGAGCTGCACCAGCAAGGAGGTTCCCCGAAAGACTTCGACATACACGGCCGTCGCCGTGCGGACGATCCACAGCTTCGACAGCCGGCACAATCCGGCTGCAAAGGACATCACGATAGCCAGGATGGCTGAAAAGAACGCGACGATAATCGTGATCTCTGCTCCTTTGAGCAGCGTCGGAAGAAAATCGATCCAAGAATTCGGCATGCTATTCCCCGCAGAGCGCAGCGGCCGTCATCTCACCCGGGAGCTCTTCTTCCGTGAACCCGAACTCTTGCAAAATTTCCAGCAGCTCGCCCGACTTCTTCATCTTTTCAAGCTCTGCATTATAAGCCTCCTGGAACTCGGTATCCGCTTGGCGGAAAGCCGTAGCCCCGTAACCGCGAACGCTTTCGCCGTCGATGACCGGCTGCTCGAAATCAGCCACGCGTTCGATGCTGTCGTCGCTGGCTGAATCCAGCATCGCCTGCAGGGACGGCCCCGTCATGGTAATCGCCTGCACCCGATCGGCCTGGAGGGCGCTGATCGCCGAAGCCTGGTCAGGGACCTGTACGATCCGGTCCGCAGGAATGCCCGATTTCTCCATGTAGCCGATTTCGACCGCGCCGGTCATGACGGCCACCTTGGCCTGCTCATTCTTGGCAATGTCCTCATAGCTTCCGAGTTCCATCGGATTCCCTTGCTTTACCGCAAGGGCTTCCCCGATGCTGTACTCCGGATTCGCGAACAGGACGGCAGAGCAGCGGTCAGGATTAATGAACATGCCTGCCGTGATCAGATCAAACCGATCGGCCTGCAATCCGGCGACCAGCGAACCGAATTCCGTTAGCTCCCCTCTCATCTCCTTGATGCCAAGACGCTCCAGAATAACGCGGGCAATCTCAACCGCTTCGCCCGTGAGCTCCCCATTGGCTTCTTTGTAGGCATACGGCTTCTCGTTCGCAAACCCTACGGTGATATATCCCTGCTCAATGGCTCGATCCAGCGTACTTCCTTTGTCGCCGCAAGCCGCGAGCAATACCACCATCATCACGGACAACACCAGCACAACCACTTTCTTCAAAACCTTCCACAACCTTTCGTAATAGCTTTTCACTTTCTTAAAAAAACGGCATGACGAAATTATCCGTGTTAGCACATGTGTTAACTTGGATATATAGACGTTCAGATACCCTTGCATGGGACGAGGCTTCAGGGAAGATGATTCATCCGCTTCCTTGCGCGCTTTGACCCAATGCCGTCTGATCGATTCAATTCGTTCCACATTTGCAGGCGCTGCCCCTCCTCTGTAATTGAATGCAAAAAGACCACCAAACAGGGGATCTAGACATAGCTCCGCCAGCAGGGGGTCAAAAAATAGAGAAAAGGCCCCTATAGAGAATAAAGGGCCTTTTGTATGAACATCCATTATGTATGCAAGACCCATCCACTGCTGACGAGGTTAGCTGACGGACTCGGGTAAGATGGTACCCTACACTCGTGAATTCCAAGTGACTCGCCCCTGGTGAAACTGGTTCCCCCGCTTTCCGGAATATGTATGCCGGAAACTAAGCGTGTGTTCATGATAAAGGGAAGCTCAGGAAATGAATGAGCCCCGGATCAGGAAGTCTGCCCGTATGAAATACGGGACCGAAAAAAAATTTTTGAAACACTCCATAATAAGTCTGATAACAACGCCTGGAATGACTTGAAAAAAAGCCCCGATGCTTAGCATCAGGGCTTTTCTCATCATACCGCGGTATAGCCGCCATCCACCAGCAGGCTCGTGCCCGTAATGAAGGAGGCATCTTCACTGGCGAGGAACAACACGGCTTTGGCCACTTCTTCCGGCTGTCCCAAACGGCCCATCGGATGAAGGCCGACCAGGTGCTGCGTGATCGCTTCCGTTCTTCCCTTGATCAGCGGCGTATCGATATATCCCGGACACACGGCATTGATTCGGATTCCTTTGGAGGCATAGTCTGCGCTGAGCGACTGGGTTAACAGCTTGACGCCTCCCTTGGCCGAAGCATAGGCGGTTACCCCTGCTTTTCCGACATGGCTATGGATCGAGCCGCAGTTTACGATTGCCCCTCCGGTTCCTTGGGACAGCATTTGCTGAATAACATATTTATCGCACAGGAAGACCCCTGTCAGATTAATATCAATCGTTCTCTGCCAGTTATCCATCGTTAACTGATCGGCAGGAGCATCATGGGCAATGCCTGCGTTGGCAAACAATACATCGACACGGCCAAAATGCTGCACCGTCTGACTCACCATATTCGCGACTTCCTGCTCTTGGGTTACATCCGTTTTGACGAACAGCGCTTCAAAGCCGGCTCCTCTCAATTCGTCGGAAACCGCTTGGCCCTGGTCGGAATAATCCGCGATAACGACCTTGGCCCCCTCTTTTGCAAAAAGTCTGACTGCCGCTTCGCCAATCCCGCTGGCGCCCCCCGTCACGATGACAACCTTGGAATCAAATTTCATGCGTTGATCACTCCTATGTTGTAAATTCATCAACCGGCTATCCATTCATGTAGAATGGGCAAATACCGACCATGATATTCCAATACCCCGTTTCCTAATGAATGACCAGCAACTATCGAAAAAGAATGTTCGCTAAAAATAGTCGCAAAGCAATAACCCTATTCAAGCTCAAGCCCTGTCAGACCGGACGCTCAATCGTAAACATCTCTCCCAGGGTCGAATAGATATTTCCTGCCATGCGGCTCACAGGTTTCAACTTCGATGCGTCAATCCGGCCATGCTCGTAGAGCTCCTCGGACACGTGAAATCGGACGACGCGGGCAATCAATAGATCAGCGGCAGGCAGCTGATCCGCGCCATCCAACGTGACGACCTGCTCCAGCACGCATTCCATGCGGATCTTGGATTCCAGAACGCCGGGAACCTTAACAACGTCACTAACGACCGGGGTTAAACGGGTTCGGTCAAGCTCACTTTCGTTCGGAGGCAGATTCGCAGCCGTTTCGTTCACGGCTGCAACGGTATCTTCATCCACGATGTGGATGACAAGCTCGCCGCTCTGCATGGCATTTCTCGCCGTGTCCTTAGTTGCACTGTTCTTTCGCTGAACGGAAACCGACAGCAAAGGGGGATTGCTCGACACAATGGAAAAGTAACTGAACGGCGCCGCATTCAGCACGCCATCCGCCGATAATGTCGTAACGAAAGCGACCGGACGCGGAACGACGCTTCCAATCAGCAGCTTGTATGTGTCCCGTTCGCTTTGGGTATTCGGGTCAATGGATATCACTTGGGTTGCCCCTCTCCAGTATTTTTGACTTGTATAGGCTCCAACCCCTGCTCGATTCGGGCACGCTCCGGTTCGAACCAGGCAGGAAGCTTTAATTGTTCCCCCAGCGAGTGCAGGTCTTCGTCCACCGTAAATCCGGGCGGATCGGTTGCGATCTCAAACAGGATCCCCCCACGTTCCCTGAAATATAACGCTTTGAAATAGTTACGGTTCCTGATATCCGTAGGGCGAAATCCCTGCTCCTTCACCCATTCATGCCATTTGCCGTGCTCCTCATCATTTTGGGCCCGCCATGCGATATGATGGGTCGTTCCGGCACCTCCGGCTCCCAAAGGAATATCCCGCATCGGCAGATCAATCACGTTGCCGAAGGGGCCCGCAGCTTGAAACCGGGCATAATTGACGTCCTCTCCAATGTAGGTCAGTCCCATGACGTTCTCCAGCGCCTTCTTCGTTTCCTCCCATTTGCTGCTGAACAGAACCGCGCCGCCGAATCCCTTAATGGCTGTATCCGGAGTTATATCGTCCACGGACCAGCTGTTATTCGGACCGCCTTCCCGCTCCACCAACTCTAGCGAAAGCCCGTCCCGATCGGAGAATTGAAGATATGGTTCGTTAAACCGGAAAGCCTTCATGACGGGAACGCCAAAGCTCCGCAGCCGCTGTTCCCAATAAGGCAGGGCCCCTACAGGAACCGCAAAGGTCGTATATCCTGCCTGTCCTCCTCCACGCAGCCCTCTTCGCGAAGCGGAGGAAGGGAAGAAAGTGATGATCGTTCCGGGTTGTCCTCCCTCATCCCCGAAATACAGATGATATACCTCGGGCGCATCGTAATTCACGGTCTTCTTTACCATTCTGAGTCCTAGCACGCCTGTATAAAAATCAACGTTCTTCTGCGGATCCTGCGCATAAGCGGTAATATGATGAATGCCTGCCGTATGTAATGTCATATCCCATCTCTCCCTCACCGTTTCGTGTCGAAACCCTTTATTTCCGTTCATGATCCGTTTTGCATGATGGATGAGCCATAAACCATAAATAATTAAATAATCTTTAAATTTAATATCTTTATTTTAAGATTATATAATTTTCTTATCGTTGTCAAGCTCCTGTGCACCCCAAATATATAAAAAGCCGCCGAGAACGATTCCTCGCTCTTGGGCGGCTTTAATATGCGGCTAAAGCCGCCTCCCTATCCCACGGCTTAAGCCTTTTGCCATTTCTCCTTAAAGAACAGCTGGTACACTCTGGTTACGATAATTTTAATGATCATATAGATCGGTACGATCAGCAGAATTCCGATAATCCCGCCAAGATCCTGTCCTACCAGCACCAGGATAATGATGGTAATGGGATGGATCGCCAGCTGTTTGCCGAAGATATACGGACCAATCAGGTTATCCTGAATCTGCTGGGCCGCCAGAATGACGACAAGGGACCAGATCGCGGTTCCCGGGGACTGAATAAAGCCGATAATCACGATCGGGATCGCGGATAGAATGGCGCCGATAAACGGTATGAAATTCGCGATGACCGCCACGACCGTCAACAACAGCGCATAAGGCAGGCCGATAATCAGGAATCCGATATACATCAAAACCCCCAGCGCCAAATTGACGAGAACCCGGCCTACGATAAAGCCTTTGAGTGCATTGTTGATTTCATCCAGCACCGAGGCTCCCTCGCCCTTGAATCGGTCAGGCAAAAAGCTGACCACCATCTTCCCGAATTTCCCGCCTTCCTTCAGCATGTAATACAGGAGAATCGGGAACGTAAACAATACGATGGCAAAATTCGACACGAACGAGAACAGATTCATAATATAATTCGTCAGGAACGTGAAGCCTTGATTCAAATAATCGGTGAGCTGTGTAAGCGGGTTGGCGTTCTCCGGAAAAATATCCTGGAAAAAGCCGTTATTCTCCAATTCCTGAAGCTGCTCGCCAAGCTTGGCAAACAAGGCTGGAGCGTTCTGTACGAGAGCCACGATCTGATCGCGCAGCGATGGCCATACGCCCAGGATAAAGCCGGTAAGGATGCCCGCGAACACGACATACAGGAGCAGGATGGCCAGCGAGCGATTTAGCTTGCGTTTTTCGAGGAGATCAACCAGCGGTCTGAGCAGGTAATAGAAGAATCCCGACAGCATCAACGGCACGAGGATGATGGAGAAGAACGAAAGTACGGGTCTGAATATAAAATCCACCAGCGATCCCAAATAAATGATGGTCAGCACCAGGATCACGGCAAGACACAATTTGAAAAACTTGTTCATTTTCAGCAAAAAGCATGCCCCTTCTCCTATTTTTTCACCATCGTATCATGACAACGAGTACGGATTCAAATGGCCCCTTCTATATTCGTTACAAGAGGCCTTATCCTAGCCGCCAACGTTTTAGGACCTTTCGGTTTCACTCCATGCCGCCGATATATACTTCTTCTAACGCCTCACGTATAATATGAAGGATTGCTAGGGCAAGGCTATAGTGTAGGAGGATATCATAAACATGCATGTTACATCCATCATTCTTGGTCTGATCATCGTTCTGAATATCGTGTTCTCCATGTTCGTGGTTTTCAGGGAACGGCGGGATGCCGGCTCCACCTGGGCATGGCTGCTGGTGCTGTCCTTTATCCCGATTCTGGGCTTTGTGCTGTACTTGCTGTTCGCCCAGAATTTAAGAAGAATCCGTCTCTTTCATTGGGACGATCTGCAAAAAACCGGCATCGAGAAAGTATTGCTGTCCCAAATGGAAGGGATGAACAACGGCGAATACCCGTTTACCAATCAAGCGGCGGCGGACAGCAGCGATTTGATCCATATGCATATCAATGAGAACCAGGCGATCCTTACGGACGACAACCATGTTGAAATTTTTACGGATGGACGCAGGAAGTTTGAACGGTTGTTTCAGGATATCGAGGAAGCCAAAGACTATATACATATTCAGTACTACATTATCCGCCGCGACGAGCTTGGCAAGAAGCTAATCTCCCTGTTGACCCAAAAGGCTAATGAAGGCGTGAAGGTCCGTGTTCTATACGATGAGCTGGGATCGCGTCAACTAACCAAAGGCTTCTTCAAGGCATTCCGCGAAGCCGGCGGAGAAGCCGAGGCCTTCTTCCCGTCCAAGCTGCGCTTCATTAACCTGCGGCTGAATTACCGGAATCACCGAAAGCTGGCGATCATCGACGGCAATATCGGGTATGTCGGCGGTTTCAACGTCGGGGACGAGTACCTGGGCCTCAACTCCAGGTTCGGGTATTGGCGGGATACGCATCTGCGCATCCAAGGCGAGGCCGTTTATGCGATGCAGGTTCGCTTCATTCTGGACTGGAATCAGGCTTCGCATCATAACGATATCACTTACGAATCGAATCTGTTTCCCAAGATCAATTCGCCCGGCAATGTCGGGATTCAGATTGTTACCAGCGGTCCGGATTCCCGATATGAACACATCAAGAACGGTTATATCAAAATGATTTCGTCCGCCAAGAAATCGATTCATATTCAGACGCCTTATTTTATCCCGGACGCCAGCCTCCTGGATGCACTGCGCATTGCGGCGCTTTCCGGCGTAGAGGTGCATCTGATGATTCCGGATAAACCGGATCATCCCTTCGTGTATTGGGCTACCTTATCTTATATCGGGGAAATGCTGGGTACCGGGGCTAATGTGTATCTCTACAATAATGGCTTTATTCATGCCAAGACGATCATCATCGATGAGAAGATTTCATCCGTGGGCACGGCGAATATCGACGTTCGAAGCTTCAAGCTAAATTTCGAAGTGAACGCATTCCTGTACGATGAGCATATATCGAAACAGTTGACCCACATCTTCCACCAGGATCTGCGGGTATCCAGCCAGCTTACGATGAAGCAGTATCTGGAGCGTTCACGGTGGATCAAGTTCAAGGAGTCCATCTCCCGCCTGTTGTCGCCTATTCTATAGGACAACCCCGAGACGCTGCCGTATCATTTAGCAATCCAGAAGAAATGTGAGGGCCAGAGACCATTTATACTAAAACCAAGGAAAACGAATCCATCATATTAAAACCTGGGAAGGATGTTGAACGTGGCTAAACTGACACCGTATATTTTCTCTGAGGATGCAAAAGCGCAGGCTGAATTTTATACCCAAGCACTGGGAGGGGAAATCTTATCCGTGCAAACCCATGGCGAGGTTCCCGGAACCAAGGAAGAATTGAAAGACAAGGTCATGCATCTGAGTCTGGTAGCCGGAGGAATCCCGATCTTTATGTCGGACTCGATCTTCCAAACCCTGGAGCGTGGGAACGGAATTCATCTGAGCCTGTCGTTTGAGAGCGATGCCGAAGCCCATGAAGCTTTTGACCGCTTGGCCGAGGGCGGCAAGGTGATTGATGCGCTGAAGACTCAATTCTGGGGAGCGCTGTTCGGGGTGCTGGAAGACAAGTTCGGCGTGTTATGGCAGGTCACGACGGAAGTCCAAGCCAATTAATCTTAGAAAAGGCCCTTCAAGTTTGGCTTGAAGGGCCTTTTTTGCGTTCAGTCCTTATTCTCTAATCGATCGCTGACCTCGTATAGACGCAGGGATAATTCATCCCCTTGGGCATTGCCTAAAACATCTCCGTATCGACTACGCAGATTGTTCCAGCACTCGTGTATTACTTTCTCAAGAGCCTTTCCTTTATCGGTCGTATAGATCAGCGACATCCTTCCTTCCACCCGATTGTATACCAGCCCTTTCACGGCCAGCTTCTCAATCAGTCGGGTTACGGTGGATGGCTGGAGGTGAAGAATTTCGCCTAATTCCTTCTGCGAGATTCCTTCCTTCTCATATACAGCCATAAGCAGATATGCATACGTAGGCGACAATCCGCTTGCGGCAAACTCGTCTTCGGCCATCTTGGTAATGACCCGGCTAAGGCGATTGGCTGTGAAGTAAAGGCATTCCTTGATATACGTATTGAGCATAACGGTTACCTCTTTCGCTGAAGTTCATCATGTTGAAACGCCACATATTGTTTGCACATACAAATATAGTGGATTTCCAAATAAAAGTAAAGCGGCAGTTTCCCCCTGTCTCTTGGAGTCATCTGCCGCTTCATTCTATTAGGATATGTCGTTCAGGTTGCGATCCTGCTTAGGATAACGCTGCTTTATTCGACATGGCTCTGATCCATGTACATGACTTCCCATAGATGTCCGTCCGGATCCTGGAAGCTCCATCCGTACATAAAACCGTGATCCACCGGGTCGTTGGAAGGCGATCCCCCAGCAGCCAGCGCAGCGTTCACGATGTCATCCACCTGCTCCCGGCTTTCTGCCGACAGCGCCAGAATCACTTCCGTTGTGTTGACCGCATTCGACAGATCTTTCTTGGTGAACGTCTTGAAATAATCCTCGGTGAGCAGCATGGCAAAGATGTTATCGCCTATGACCAGGCAGGCCGCATTCTTATCCGTAAACTGCTCATTAAACTCAAAACCGATTTTCGAGAAAAAGTCTTTCGTTTTCTCCAGATCCTTAACCGGAAGATTCACAAAAATATTATCGATTTTCAATGCCATCTACGATCACCTCATCCATTTGATAGATTCATCTTAGCATGGGCAGCGGCATGGCATTTCTTTTCGCTTGCTATGTTCAAGCCAGTATTCGTCCAATTCCGTGAAAAACACATCCGTCAAAATGGCCTCCGCTCTCTTATACCGTCATATTAGTTCGATAACTCCGCTGCACGCAGTAATCTCATAACCGTTACGACCGTTTGAGCTTTGGTTACGTGGGATTGCGGATCCAGCTTGGTAGCAGACACCCCCAGCATTATCTTCTGTTCTACGACAAAGGCGACGGAAGACTTCGCATAGGACGAAACCCTGGAGTGATCCTTGAATTTGTTTAACAGGCCTTGGTTAGCTTCATCATTCTTCTTACCGGCATACTCCAGCACATTGCTTAGAATAACCGCTAATTCCTCGCGCGTAATCAAGCTGTTGGGATCAAAGATATCGCCTGTGCGTCCCTTCACCAGTCCTGCAGCTTGGGCAGCCGCGATTTCTCTGGCATATCGGGATTTCGGATCCACATCCTTGAAGCTGGAATCCTTGTCGTCAGGCAATAGACCCAGCGCTTTCACCAGGATGGAGATGATCTCGGCACGGGTAATGTTTTTATTTGCACCGAACGAATCGTTATTTTCTCCGGATACGATCATTTTGGCGGCAGCTTGCGCCACGTCTTCCCGTGCCCATGAAGGAATCGCGTCACTAAATCGGATGTCCTGCTGTACCAGCGCATAAACGCCGCTGCCGGTTTTCTTGATTTCAACGGTCACCGTGCCGTCCGTATTCACTTTAAACAATGTCGGAACGGATCGAAGCTCGTTTGTACCCGGTATATAGACCACTCCGGTCGCACGTTTTATATTTATCTTTTTCGCATCCAAGGTAACAAACTCGCTGACATGGGATTTCCCGAAGCGTGTCAGCTCGGTTGCCGTTTTATCCGCGTGTACTTGCTCAAGCTTGAACTGCAGCGGACTCGCCAGTGTTTCTTTCCCTTGAAGCAAGGCGGCCAGGCTTGCTGCGTCCTTATTGTCTGGAGCCACAATCGAGACTCTCACCGGCCCGGAAACCGAGATGAGCGAAGCCGGAATCCGGTATTCCGTACCGTTTAGGAAAACGGACAGACTGGCTTTCGCCCCTTTTTTCGCAATGGCCGCAATCACTTCTTGCGGAATTTCCAGCACCGCCTGCTTCGCGCCCGCACCCGGATGGAGCTGGAAGTTGGAGGATCCCGATTGGTTAATGCTGTTAACCGCCGCAGCCGCAGGCACGGTAACTAGGGCCTTATCTCCTTCAAGCACAACGTTTGCTTCGAGTTGATCCTTGCCTTTAGGCGGCTGTGGCGTCGATGGCGTTGTAGAACCGGATCCGCCGGAGCCTCCTCCGCCTTCAGAGCCACCGGAGCCGTTGCCCGAAGTCGTGATGCTCAGCTGATTTGAAGCGCTGGAGACGCGGTTGATCTCATCTCCCGTTCGATCCACGGCAAGCACATGGATCTTGTAATTCGTTAGGGGGCTGAGGCCCTTCACGGTATAACCGTTCGTTGCCACCGAGCCGGACAACGCATGATTCACGTACACTTCATAACCCGTTGCGCCCGTCACGGCATCCCATTTCAGCTGGATGGAGCCGGAATCGGCGCTTACCTTGGCCAGATTCCCTGGAGCCGGGAGTGCTGATGCATTGACTTTGCCGTTGATCGGCAGATCGTGAACGAGTTGGGTCGTCAGCGTCTTATTGCGGTCGCCGCTGATATCCCAGCTCATGACGCCTGCGATATCCAGCGATTTCACGATGGAGGCCGTATATTTCATGGTGTCCTTATCGTTGTAAGTGATGAACACTTTATTCTGCTCATTGTACAGGTATGGAACTTTGGCGGATTCGTTCCAGTATCTCTTATAACCGTTCTTGTCGATGTAGTTATTCTCGAGATCGCTGAAATCGAAAACGCCCGCTTCCCATGTCTTTAACGCGGATCCGCCTTTGCAAGTCTGATATTGGCCGGTAGGCGGGCAATCATCCCAGCCTTTACCGTAATATGGCACCCCGGCGATCAGCTTGTGCGTTGGCACCCCTCCGTTCAGATGGCCCAACAAACCGCCGAGCACATGATTTCTCGGAGCGGAGGAGGCGGCTCTTGGATGCTTTTGGTCAAAGAACAGCGGTGCATTATGGTGACCCAGCGTCTCCCAGCTGCCGCTGTAATCGTAAGTCATGATATTGATGAAATCGAGATACGTCACGGAATTCGCAAGATCGGCATTTTTAACGAAATTATCGCCCTGCCCGGAAGCAATCGTCAGCAGATAGTACTTCCCGTCTTCTGATCCGGCAGCATCCAGCGCCTCGCGAACGGTCTTCATTAACAATGTGAAGTTTTCCGTATCCTCCGGTCCCCGGGAGTTGTCGTCTTCCCCGCCTTCAACAGGATACTCCCAATCGATATCCAAACCATCGAATTTGTATTCTCGGAGGAAATCCACCGCGGAATTCGCAAAGGCCCGGCGTGTTTCTTCGGTCTTGGCCATGTTGGAGAAATGATTGGACCAGGACCAGCCGCCAACCGATATCATAAGCTTCAAATGCGGATTAGCGGCTTTCACGGATTCGAAAGCTTGGAAATTTTCGAAATCCTTTTCGGGATCGCCAAGTATCATCTCGCCATCATACACGTATCGATTTTGCAGCGGAACCTTTGGGTCTTCACATGCTCTTACCGTGCTTCCGAACTTCTTCCAACACAAATCAGCAAACGCGTAATTGATATGCGTGATTTGAGAAACGTCAAGATCGGACGGATAGAAATTCCGTTCGGCCGGTAGTGCTGACCAAGAGGTGTAGTAGGTAATATTATTATAATTGCTGCCTGGTACAACCGTAATCGCTTGACTGATCGGCGATGTCCATAAAGGGTTAACAGCGATGATCTGGAACGAATACGTCTTACCTTCCTGCAATCCGGCAGCCACAAACCGGTTCTCGCTGCTTGTCGCCACCTTATTTCCGTCCTGATAAATATGATAGCCCGTTGCTCCCGGAACCGGAGCCCATCCCAAGGAGACGGTAGACCTTGTAGCTGTAACAGCCTGCAGCCCCTGTGGTGCAGCGAGCTCTCCCCATTTTAAATGTACAGCGTTACTCTTCACCGAGGTTTCCGGGTTCTGTCCCTGCAATGCTTTTTGAGCAGTCACTTCAAAGATATAATCGCGATTGGCTGTTGGGTCCAGGGAGTACGTGACCGACGTCACCGTTTCCAAGGTATCGACTTTATTGCCGTCCACATACAGCTCGTATCCGGTAGCTCCTGAGCTTGCTCCCCAATTTAATGTCACCGATTTCTCGGAAACGTCCGTCACTTTCAGGTAACTCGGAGGTGAAATCGGAGCTTGTTCATATACGGTTTGATCCGCGGTGGTCGTGAATTCAAGAATATTGCTCTTCATATCCTTTGAGGGCCTGTGGTCATACCAGGTAATATATATGCGATAGGTTGTCTCGGGCTTAAGCCCTGTTACGGCATGCGTGGTTAAATTTCCCCACGTGATATAAGCATCCGTATCTGCATTCCAGACATCGATATCGTTCTTGTCTCCCTTGAGGAAATCCCATTCAAAGGTAGCCTGGTTATGCGTTACCTCCACTAATCGCAGATTCTGGGGAGCGGACGTTTTTGGAGGCTTTACATCGCCATCCAGCGTAGTAAACTCGATTACATTACTCTTATGGCGTTGGTCCGGACCTTGAGATGGTCTCTCATACCATGTAATGTACAATTTATAGGTTGTGTTGGGTTTCAAATCATCCAGGGTCCGGCTTCCGCCGTTCCCCCATGTATACCATGCATCATCCACGGCGTTCCAGACATCAATATCAAACGTATGCTGCGGATTATTTTTGTCGTAATCCCATAGTATCGTTGCTTCGGTGGCCGTGATGGAGTCTTGCTCAATACGAAGATTCTGCGGTGCCAGCGGATCCTGGGAGCCATAGGTCGAGCTTGTTACCGTCGCCGGATCGATGCCGGAGCTCGTTGCGGTCATTTCTGAAGGAGATGCGCCTTCTGCTGCAAAGGATGCAGGCGCATGAAGCAGTGGGGTAAACATGAGAATAAGGGCCAAAAAACACAGTACCCATTTCGGGCGTCTTTTCGTGATAAAGAGTATCACCGTTTTCACCTCTGTCGATTAAATTTCGATTGCAAATGATACAGCATTTCCATGAATGTCTGTTCCTCTTGGTGTCACCCGGGTGGTATCCTTGATGACTTGCCCAGCTTCGCATATCGCTCGAAATCCACTCGTTTTTGAAAGCGGTTACCAATCCAGGTAAACTTAACTATGTTAGATTCATCCCCTCCCCCTTTTCGCTCCATACCTACACCACTTGCTTGCTGTATCGCTCTACTACGGCCCCCTTTCAATGAAATCCATGTTGTTCAATCCATATTCATATAGTTGTATCATGGAACCTGCGCCATCGATTGAGAAGGGATACATTTCCATAGAGATGGGATAAATTCTTGTAATTTTATATTCTGTTAATAAATTCAATCCACAAAAAAGAGCCCTCCAAAGGCTCTTCTTCTGTTTCCTATGTAAAAGTTGACGGCCAATTCATCCCATTGAACTTAGATGCTCATGCTTTAATTTCCATACTCCGTCGGCATCTCGAACGAATACGTTCGTTGCTCTCCCGCTCCCGGTCGTGTATTCCCCCTGAAAATACCCCTCGTAGTGATAAGTATAAATGCAGACAGCCGAATGTACATCAGTCGCAATCCACACCACGTCCTCCGCCCGGTAGACCTCATCCCGGATGACGTCCCAAGCGTGCTCGAAATAGGCCCTGATTTCCTCCAGGCAACAGCAGCTCCGGTCCGAGAACCAATACACCGCTCCCTCATCGAGCAGCCGGGCTACCTGATCAAAATCATGCGTATTCGTAGCCGCTATGTAGGCCTCAAAGGCTTTTTGATATGACATTGTTTCGCACCTCCCTATCTTATATCCTACGTATTCTTCAGGATCCACGCCACGATTCTAGCAATCTTTATGGTATGATATGGAGGCAATTTTATTCACAAAAAATAACAGGTGAACGCCCATGATGAGCATCGCTCAATTCGCAGAACGCACCGGCATGGTCCCCAGTGCGCTTCGTTTCTATGAATCCAAGGGGATTCTGGTTCCGGCTGAACGGCTGGAGAACGGTTACCGGTATTATGGATTTCACCAAATTCACGAAGCCAAGCTTGTAAACAGCCTCCGTCAATCAGGCATCAGCCTTGGGGATATCCGGTGTTTCCTTGAAGCCGAGGAAAGTACGCGTTCCGAGCTGCTTGCGCGCTGGCGGCGGGAAGCTGAGGCACGTCTACTCTCCGTCCAAATTGCGAGTCAATATTTAAACGGGATGGAACCGGGTCGCGGCAGTCTGCATCTCATCAATTGGGAACAACCCCTAACCGTGATATGGCAGCCGTTTTTGGTAGACAAACCAGTAAACTCTTATTCGCGGGAAATGAAACAAGCGGCAGCCAGACTCCATGACCTCAACATTCGCACGCAAGGCTCCAGCTTGATCAAGGTGATGGACTCCCTCCCGCACGCGGTGCTAATTGAAGTCGGATATCAAATTTGTACGGAATCCTCTCGGAAGCCAACGCCTTCGAAGACACCCTCCGAAGCCTATTTGGAGTCCATCCCCCCTACCTTGTTCGTATCGGTGGACAGCTCATGGGAGGAAACCTTCGCATGCATGCGAACGATCCGCTTCCTTCAGAAGTTCGGTTTCGAACCTGCGGGCAAGCGGCTGGAGCGGCATTATCCCGATTCTCCTATATTCGAAATCATGATTCCTGTCATGCAAACTCGCTTCTCTTGACCTTCAAGTTACTTGAAGGTTTATACTGGGATTGTTCCATTTTCCAAAACTTTCTTATAGGAGGATCAAGCGAATGGTTGGATTACGGCTGGATGATTTCGATGGAGGTTTTATCATTGCCCCATGGGATCGGTTCAAGGAACTCATCGAATGGTATAGCACGCATTTGGATCTGAAAGTGACATACGAAGAGGATTACCCGGTCGAAAAAATGGCCACCCTTACTTTCCCGGCACTGGGATGCATACATATCAAGTCGGTGGAGCATGACCACCCGCATTTTGCAGTCGATTGGGGACAAAACGGAAATGTTCGCTTCTGCTTCACCGCAACGAATCTTGAAGCTGCACACGCCTATTTTCGCGAACAGGATATTCAAGTGACCGATGTGACCCAAGGCCCCTTTGACCGTACCTTCGATTTCTTCGATCCGGCTGGCAACCGCTTAACGGCAATCGAACCGGAGCCAGGTACGGAGGCGTTGGTTGCTAAAGCACCGGACGCACGCTTTCCGTTCCAAGCGATCCCCCGCTTTGGCGTTGACCGGCTGGATGAAGCCATTGCGTGGTACGAGGCTAATCTGGGCGGCAGAGTCGAACGGGTCAGTGAGGATGGAACCTCCGCGACCGTAATTATCACCGCCGAGGGCGCACCGCTCTATCTGGAAACCGTTTGGGCAGACCGAACGAAGGACGCACTTACTGTAGCTGCAAGGCCTTATTGGGTAATACGGAAGAAGGCGGACTTTTTTGAGACTCATAAACGTTTGCGGCAACAAGGATGGAAGGTTACCGATTTTGCCGGAAATCCGAAGTTTCTTGTCATGTTCCACACCTACGATCCATATGGCAACCAGATCAATGTATGGTGTTACGAAGACTGTTAGTTCATGATTTGGCACATCCATGAGTGATTCCGCGTGTACATGAAAGGGCTGCAAGCATCCCCAAAGATGACGCAGCCCTTATCGTATCGTTCACATACTTTTACTTTAACACTTGGTTTGAAAATTCGCCTTTCCTTCCAAGACGGCATTCAAGAATGTCTTCGACTTTTTCAATCGCTTCTGGATCTCTTCAATTTCTTTGATTTTTTGTTCTACCATTTTCGTCTTTGCCTCGTATGACAAGTTAAGTTGTTGATTGACTAACAAACTTAATTCTTCTATAGAAAAATCTACCGATAAAAGTACCTTCACATCATCTAGAAACTCCACAATCTCTTCGGAATAAATTCGATAATTATTTGCATCTCGTTTAACAAATGTGTCCGGAATCAGGTTCTTACGTTCATAGAATCTCAACGTTGATATGGGCAGACCCGTTAAATTTGAAACCTCGTTTATTTTCATAATAGGACCTCTTTTATTTCTTGCTATAAACCTAGGTTCATAGTTCATAATACGAAATATGATAACGAACGACATCCACAATGTCAAAAAAATCGATGTTATCAAAAAGGAGAGGTTCTATGTTTAACCATATTCAAAACAACGATTTCGCCAATATCGTTATGGGCCGACGTTCTGTCCGCAATTATGATGAGAACTTTAAAATATCGAAAGAAGAGATGAGCGAAATGATTTCGGAAGCCAGTTTGGCTCCATCCTCTGCAAATATGCAGCCTTGGCGTGTAATTGTGGTCGACACTCCGGAAGGAAAAGAAAAGCTAAGACCTCTTGTGAGGTTCAATACGTTACAGAATGATACTTCATCAGCCATGTTATTGATTTTTGGCGATACCCAAAGCTATTTATATGCTGAAGAAATTTACAATACAGCTGTGGAACAAGGAAAAATGCCGGCAGAAGTACGAGATCGTCAACTCGAAACCATTCTATCCCTGTTTCCGACTCTATCAAGAGAAATGAAAGTTGAAATTGCAAAAATCGATAGCAGCCTCTTTGCCATGCAGTTCATGTTAGTAGCTCGTGCGCATGGGTATGACACGAATCCAATGGCAGGCTTTGAAGCTGATCAGTTAGCAAAAGCATTCGATGTAGATGAAGAACGCTATGCTCCAGTCATGGTCATTTCATTAGGAAAAGCCAAAGAAGATGGGCATGAGTCCGTTCGATTAGAGCCTGACAAGATTACATTTTGGAGATAACCATGTTCCGTAGTCGTTTCACCATTCTTTCTTCAAAATAACATTAGACTCAAACGCAAGTTTATGCAAACCGAAAAACTCAATCTAAAAGAAAACGGCAGCCGGTCATTGTGATCGGCTGCTTATGATGGTTGAACTAGCAGCCGAGTGACATCGCCTGGTCCTCATTCGTAATATCCTTGCACAGCAGGCAGTCGCTTATACTCCTCCCGCTCCTCCACCATGTTGGCTGATCACATCCATAGCCTCATTTATGATCGGAACTGCCTGTTCCTTCTCGAAACAACCTGACACGATCCATACCGCTAAAAGTGCTGCAGCAACCAGGCCTTTTCTCATCCTTCTATTCCCTCCTAATAGAAATGCGTCGGAGACGGCGTAACTATTAGACGGAAGTTTATCCCATTTTGTTCCACCCGCTGCATGAACAAACAACAAGCAAGCCAATATTTCATGCCATGAATTATATTTTGTTTGTATACATGATTTTGCCCACATCGTGTCTAACGGTTTTATGACCTTGTTTAATTCCTTTCCCAATGGCTATAAGCATGACATCTTCATACCTGTCAGAAATCTGTAAGGTTGACTTTAATTGTTCGGAATCATACCCGGACATGGTAATCGTATGGAGACCCGCCTCGTTCGCCAGTAAGACTAACGACATAGACGCCAGGCTTGCGTCTCTTACTAATTCGAGCTTTAAATCTTCTTTGGATTTATTTAGATAATATTGAATAGCCGCGCTGGCTAAATAATCTCTTAATGATGCATCAAAATAACCCTTTTGAAATCCTTCTTCATGGATATGTATAATATTCTCTTTTTCAAATGCTTGATAATCGCCCAGTACAACGATTAGAGCCGACGCTTCTATTACCTGTTGCTGATGAAAGGCAATGGGGAGTAACACGTTTTTTAAATTCGGTTCGTCGATAACCAGGTACCGTGTGGCTTGAATATTGTTTCCGTTGGGCGATTTACTGGCTCCTTCAATCAAAGCCGCCAACGTTTCCGATTCCATTTTATAATGGGGGTCATAATGCCTGACAGAACGTCTTTGCTCTAATATCTCTCTCACACTCATTGTGCTCACTCCAAATGTTTTATTTGCTTCACATTCCGATTATAATGGACCGTACAGTGGCAGAAAATAACGCACAATAAAGTGGGTTAGCCACCTTTATGTGCCTATTCAGGAGGATTACATAATGAACAGCCTCAATACGGGAATCAATATTTTTATGAACACGGTAGGAGGAAAGTGGAAATGCTTAATTCTCTTCTTTCTGAGTCAAAAGCCAAGGAGAACTAAGGAGTTCTACCTGCTCATGCCGACCATTACGCAGAAAGTCTTAACCGAGCAATTAAAGCAGCTGGAAAAAGATGAGCTTGTCCGAAGAGAAGTATTTAAAGAAGTACCGCCTAAGGTAGAATACAGTTTAACTGAGCTGGGCCAATCCTTCGTGCCTGTACTACATACCATGTGTGAATGGGGCAACACCTATGCAACCGTACAAAACCTCGAAAGAGAAGAACAAATCTGTCGCCAGCATGAATAAGTGGTCGTGCATACATAGTGGCGCGAAAAAAAACGAGCAGACAATCATTCGTCTGCTCGTTCTATAATTCAAACCCCTTCATCCGTCTCATTCTCGGGAGTCTGCTCTTGCTCTTCCGAAAGCGAGCTTTCGTCGGACAGCTCATACGAGACGCCATCCACAACGACCTTCCCGATCAGGGACACGTCAAGCGGTTGATCCAGCTTCACGACGACCTGACTCGTATCAGCCGGGTTTGCCTGAACGGTGCCAAGGTCATCCGAGGTCTCCACATCCTCACCATCAACAGGATCAGACGTGTTTTCCCCTTCTGTTGTCCCGCTATTCGGATCCGCTTGGTTCCCGGATGAATCCGTCTCGGATCCTGACGGATCAGCAGCATCGGCTTCCCCTGTGGTTTCATCCGCGCACACCCGCGATAATTCAGGATCGGCCGCTTCAAGCAGCGTGCTTCCATCCTTGCCTATAATCTGTAGTTTGTCCACACTGAAATCCCGGCAAGCCGCCGGTTGTTTAAAATGGAAATTCAGCTCGGTGCTTCCCGCCTGCTCGCCTTCCTCCACCACCGTCGCCGTTAATAAAGGCTGCTCGTCTACGGTCTCGGAAGAAGCCGGCGGTACCGTAACCGGCGGCGTAACGGCCGGATTCGGATCGGCATCGCCGTCCGCGGGACCTTTGCCGTTTTGGATCATCATGAAGGCAGCGCCAGCAACAACGATTAACACAAGCAAGGAAGAAGTGATTTTTACGAACCGCGAATGCCGGCGAAACCATCGCACCAACGGCGAAGCCAACTCGGCCTTAACCTGCGCATACACCGGTTTCAGGATGGGTGCAGGCGAACGGAAATAAGTTTTTACGTAATCCTTATTTTTAAAGGCTTCGCGGTCGTGGATTTTGAAATAATCGATGATGGCGGCGGCATAAGCGGGAACAAGTCCGCGCGGTCTAACGAATACCGGCTGCTCGGCAGACCACTGAATATATTGGTATACCACGTCCGGGCTCTTGCCGTATCTGTGCAAGTAATCCAGCAAGCTCCGATAGTCTACCGCACTGGAATTGATATCCGTGCAGAAAGCCAAGGTTATGCTCTCGAAATTGGATCGTTCCACATGATGCTGCAGCCACTTCCGCATGATATGCTGGGTGCGCTCCCGTTCCTCTGCCGAGAGTTCCGCCAGCACTTCCGCTCTAACCTCTTCATGGCCGGACCACTGGTGAAGGGCCAGCATGACCGCGGCTTTGGACCGAATCCGGGAATCGAACCGCTCTACCCAGCCTTTGAACTCCTTCGGCATTTGCAGGAACCCGATGTCCATCAGCTGCTTCTGGCTTAATTGCTCAGGCTCCAGCTCACGCAAGAGAAAGAGATTGGCTGCATAGATCATCCGGTCCGCAAAGGCACGTCCGCCTTGATAACGGCCGATTCCCTTTTGCGGATCGCGTTCCAGCGCATCCAATTGATCCAGTACGGCATTGACCGTTCTCACCGGATCCGAATCCTGCTGAAGCTTATCGATAAGCTGGGCTTCCGCAAGCCGGACATAATTCTCCTGCTCCAGCAGGAGAGGGTGATTCCGAACCCACAAGCCGATCAAATCCACGAGGTCTGCAGGCGTTGCCGCTTGCTTCATGCGCGTTTTCATGTAGGGATCGAACATCAGCGCCGGCAGCCCCGGACTGGTCAGCACCCTCGCATAAAAGGCTCGGCTTAAAGACGGGCTGCTCTCCAGCAGCTCGTAAATCGCCATGGTCGTATCCTGACGCTGCTTCGATAAAGCATTATTTAAGGAGCGGATAAAATATTCCACGATCCAATCGTTATGCTGCCGGGGATTGATGCCATGATAATCCTTCAGGAATCCCGCGATCGCGGCATCCGGAACATGCCCGCCTTTGACGAGCTCGAACTCCTTGGCAAACAGGGCAAGAAACAGCTGATCCAGACGTTGCTTCGCATCCAGGGCGCCTGCCGGCTGCAGATAGAGCAGTGAAGCACGCAGCACGGCATGCTTATGCTCATGGTACAGGCCTTCATGGCCTTCTTCGATCTGGAACAGCATGCATAAATCATCATAGCTGTCCAGCGAGATCTGATGTATCGGCTCCATGTCCGCAAGCATTAGCTCGGCGAAGGCAAAAAAACGTTCGGACCGATCCGGGTCCAGCAGCGTATCCCAAGCAAAATCAAGATAAGGCTGCTCGGACCATTTCAGATCGGCATTGATGACCCGGCCTGCTGCGAGCTCAAACAAATAATCCTTCTCGATGCTCCGGTCGTTCAGGCGCAGGCTGCCCTTCTCCACGAACATGAGATGAAGCCCCTTCTTGCTCTGCGGCTCCTTGGCATAAGTTACGAATCCAAGCACCCGGCGCAGCGCATAGGGCAATCGGCCAAACAGCACAAAGAGCAGCTGCTCCGCCTTCGCGGACAACTGTTCCACCGGGACATCCAGAACGATGTATACCTTTTTCTTCCCGGCAGCCGCGGATATGCAGGCATAGATCAGCTGCTTGAATACTTTCTCGTTGATCCCGAGCTCCTCCAGCAAGGCCGGCGTCCTCTCGGACGAGACAGCGGCCCGGGAATCGGCCTGTACCGGAATCGCAGGAAGCTGCGGCAGATCGACGCCCTCTTCGATATCGTAATGATCGGCAAAAGCGGCCTGAAGCCATGTCCGGTAAGCGTTATGATCATCTCGATGGAAGCCTCCCGGAACGACGTAATGATGCGTAAAAAAGGCGCTGCGCAGCCCCGTGAAATCCGCAGGCTGAAACACGCTTCGGCCCAGCACCGTTTCCCCTGATTCGGTATGGAACAGATGAAGGGCAGCCGGATAAGACGCAGCGTCCCGTTCACTGCGCGCCGTCATCTCGGCAGGTGCTTCGTATTGGCAGAAGGGATGCAGTACCTTTTTAATAAAGGAAGCCTCCAATCCGGACGAACGGGCCACCGTGTCAAAACCTTCGGCCGAGCGGAATATGCCTCGCCGCTCACGGGTGTACATCTGCTGCTGTATGTTTCGGGTTGGGAATTCCGGCACTAGTCTTCCCTCCCCTGAATGTACTTCAGCTTGTACAGAAGCCAGATGAACGGTTCATCCACCCGAATCGGGCTGACCACGCTCTGCAGCTTCTGATCGACAGGGTTGCTGCCCAGTGCCGACACGGCAAAATAGGCGGTATTCGAAAAGTACACATCCATCGTCCCTTTGAACGGACGGTCGACCTTTTCGATAAAACGGCGGATTTCGCCGTCAATATTTTCAAACTCGGTCAAATTCAAAAACTTGCGGTGCACCACATTGTTAAAAATATTGCTGTTCAGCTTCACATATTCGCCATCCTCATCCTTAAGCGCGTGAAGCATGTCGCTCTTGGTCAAGACGACGGCGGTTGGAATATCCGTCTTGCCTTTGTCCTCATACGCGATGAAATCGCCGAACATGGTCAGCACGACATCCCGCGGCTCATCATACTGGGATACCCACTCCCCGGGCTGATCGCCGAATTTCAAACGGATTTTTTCCCGAATGGAGCGGATTTGGAGCGGATCCACCATAAACAGAATGCCCGCGGAATTCTTGATATGCTGTCCGTGCAGCCCCAAATAATCCTCATCCACCATGCCCTCGCCTGCCACGTCAAAAAATACGAGCGTCAAAGGCGGCTTCGACTCATCCTTGAACACGAATTGGAAAATAAAAGGCTCCTGCATTTTCTCCTTCTGCGTAGACGCCAGCAAATCCCCGCGTTCAAACAACGGCTCCTCATAGCCGGTGCGGAACTTGCGGCTGATCTCGGCATTCAGCGGCATGCAGGCCGCATCGAAATGATCTGCTGTCGTATGCTGAAGCGTATGAATCAGCGAAGTCATATAAACCGATTTGCCCACTTGCGAAGCACCGATAATCGAGATAATGTTGCTTGGCACCTTCCCGGCGGTAACCGGCAGCTCATTGTGGCATTTCGGGCACAGCCGTCTGCGCGTGACGATGCCGTAACGGTCATTCAATCCAACCAGGACGTGCTCCGAATAAATGTGCTGCTCCTCCGGGATGTCGCTCGGACGGATGATCGCTTCGATATCATACACCGAATCCAGCCCGAAGCGTTCACGGTACCGATTCAGCTCCTCATCTTCCCCAAGCGCATAATCCTCGTCATCCTCGCGGTCGTGGGCAGCCCGGAAGACAACCTCCTCCGGAGCAAACTTACTGAAACAGTAAGGGCAGACAATATCATAGAACAGCGGCCTTGGCTCCGGCTCCGGTTTTTTCTTGAATATATCAAAAATGCCCATCTTTCGTACCTCCCTCTGAACCCTATGAAAAAATACACACGAATGCGCTCACATGGTTAACCGTGTGTTCTTTTTGTCTCTATCTATCTGTACACCAGCTCATATCGTTGTCCGTATTTCTTGCCGTCCGTAAAAAACAGGCGAACGTAATCGTTCTTGCCCACCTCGATCGCAGGCAGTTCGTTGCGTCCGGCAGCAAAATCCGTCACGAACGGGTACAAGATGCCGTCTTCCTTGTTGACCGGATAAGCGCCCTGCTTCTTCACGTAACATAAAGCTTCCTTCGGTACCGGCACCTCTGCCGTCACCTGGATTTCGATCGTCTTATAGGGCTGCAGCCAGCGGCTTTTTTCGCGAATGGAGTAGACCAGTTTCGCTTTGCCGGTACTGAACCGAATGCGGTTCGATTCATCCTCCTGCCTGATTAACGCCATCTCTCCGTCTTCGGAAGACAAGGCGTAGACCGTGTACGTGATCTGACCGATCCCGTCCAGCCGGTCGCGGTACCCGTTGTTCGCCTTATACTCGTCACGGGTGTATAGACGCATCCCGCCTGGCTGCGAATCGCCTGCAGGCTGGCCGAATCCGTCGTCCATCGCACGGTGGATGTATACCGCTTGAAGACCCGGCGGCCAGCTCCAGCGGAGCGTGCAGTAACCATCGTCTAGTTGATAGCTTAATCCCTGAATGACCCATTCTCCGGGCTCCGCATGTTTAAACCGCATCTCGAACGCCCCCTGCTTTAAAATCCTCGGCTTGTTGAATCATTCGGCCGCTGCCCTCTTCCCGTTCGGCCCGGCCGCTGCACGTTGCGGATGATCTTGCTGCTCTCCTTAACCGGAATCACCAGCGTGAACAAAGCGATGATCCCCGCGAGCAAAAGGCAGGCAATCAGACGAACGGAGGCATCCCCGATTTCCTCGCCGGAGAGGCCGTATTCCAGAACCACGCCTGCCAGTACGCCCGATACCGCGCCGCCGATGCTGAAGCTCAGCGCAAGATGGCGATTGTCAAACACCGTGCCGAGGGCCAGGCCCATGGCGGCGCCGATGAGCAGCATCGCAGCGATTCTTCCGATCTGATGATACACGCTGTCTTCCATAGCGCCCGTACGTTTCGTCAACAGCGAACGGTCTCCAACGTCGTCATAGATTTTCTGGAAAACGAAAGACAAATCCTCCGCATGCTGAACGTCGTAATATTGTCCGCCCGTTTCCGCCGCAATCGTCTGAAGCAGCTGTGCACCGTCCGGGTTGACAAGGCTGAGGCCAATCGTATTTACCGCGATTTGCTGCTGTTTGTACTCCGCAAGCACACGATCATGGTCGGTTTCGCTAAATCCGTCCGACAGCATGATGACCATGGCGCTTCGGCCGGCATCCCGGCTTTCCTGAATATGCGACATGGTATCCTCCAGCGCAAGACTGATGTCCGTACCGCCATCGTTCGTTGCCAAACCGTCGATTTCCGCGATGATCTCATCCTTGGTTTCTTGGTTCTTCACGCGCGTGAACGGCTGCAGTAACGTTGTTGCATGATCAAACACCATCACGGATACGCGGTTATCCCGATCCATGCGGTTGATCAGATTTTTGGCTGCCGTGTACCGGTCCTGATTCGGGTCCGTCTCGTTCATGCTGCCCGAATTGTCAATGACCAGCACGATATCCTTCACGGGCTTGGCGCTGCCCGGGTTCAACTGGTACGCCCATTCAAACAGCATGCCAAGGAGGAACAGGGCCACCAACGTGGATGGAATCAGCAGCTTCCATGATGTGCCCGTGTACCGCTGTCTCCATGAGCTTCCGCTCAAACGGGGGGAGATCAGTTCTGCGATTAAACAGGCCAAGCCGATGCATAAGGCCAGAATCCCGAAATAAATCCCCGTAACCACGATGACAGGAAGCCCTGTCCCCCACTGGCGAAGCAAAAACTCCCCAATGGCAAATCCGAGTCCCCCACCGACCAGGCTAAGCAGCAGCAGGAGAGGGTTTAATTTTCGTTGCACAATACACGCCTACTCTCTGTATCAGAATCGAAGAACGCTAACGCAGCTCGGGAAGCTGCGCCGGTTCCATGCCATGAAATTCATAACCATTTGCCGTGTAGGTCTCGTAGTAGGTTCTGCCATTCCGGTAATACATCAGATCCTCCAGATGGAAACCTCCCATCAGGTTCAGCTTCTCGACCCCGCTGGAGCGCTTCTCGTGCACGATGCCCAGCTTGTACACCCGTAAAGCTTCATCGGCATGGATCGCATAGCGGACGAATTCGCTGTCGGCATCGCCGAAGAAATATTTTTCCTCATACCGATGCTCCTGCGTATAATCAAGCAGCCTGACCAGCGTAACGGAGTTCTCCTCCAGCATCCGGTATAACACCTTAAACAGGTCTTCCTTGGCCAGCACCTGCTTGTTATTGTAGTCGATGGTGACGTTCGCCCGCCGCAGCAGTTCTTCCTCGAAGGTCTGCACGAACGGCTCTGCCGTCAATAGCTCCCTCAGACAGACCCGGATCATGTTCGACAGGATCGGTTCGATCCCTTCATGCGTAACGATGGAGAGATTGCCGACATACCGTTCCTCGAAGAACACGCCTTCGCCGCGCTTGCTCTCCAGCTCCAGCATCAGCTCCTCCGTCACGAGGCCGTAATACTCCATCAGGTTCTGGCCGATATAATCGTCTGCGGCACGGATGCTGGAACGGGCCGCCTCCAGCAGCTCCGCCTCCAGCTGATCCAGCATGCCTGCCTGCTGTTTGTACTGACGGTGAATACGTTCAAGCTCCGTCTCATACAGCCTGTAGAGCTCAAGCTCCGTTTCCAGCTGCAGCAGCTCATATTTGCGCCGATAGACCTCGCCCACGAAATATCGAATGAAATGGCGCACATTCTGTTTATCCCGAAAAGGAAGCTTCTTAAACGGCTGGCTTTCGACGCTTTCCTCATAATAGCGGTTTAGTTCGTCCTGCTCGGTCTTAAGCAAGCTGCCGAGATCCCGGATCCGGGATCGAACCGCTTCAAGCAAAATGCCCGCTCCGGCCTTATCGCTCGTCCACGCTGCAATTTGATAACAACCGATTTGCGGGTGAGTCGCCAAAGAGCGGCGCAGCGCATCATGCAGTTCTTCTGCGGTGCTCATATCGCTCAGTCTCTTTCGGGCCGCCAGCTCGTAATTGTCGCGAAAAAACTGCCGGCAGCCATCTCCGAAGAGCGCCTCTTCCGCCTCGCGAATATTCATTCGCTTCAGCCCGGCATAACTGACGGGATGCGACATCATGCCTTTCAGTCCGTCCAGCTGCTCGGAGGCCGGCAGCATCCGGTCCGCTCTTGCCGTTACGGCCTCCGAGTCGAGACCGAAATAGGCCAGGCATTCATGAACCTCCGGCTCCGGCCTGTTCTTCATGCGAAGCAGCAGTCCGCGGCACAGATGGTAAAGGACCGTTAGCGCAATCGGCTCATTGGGCCTCTTCACCCGGGCAAAGCCGGCGGAGACAAAGCCTTGGCGGCCGGATTCGGTCATGATATTGCTTTTGAATGACGTATTGTTGTAAATGCCTCGGATCCCGTCATAGGTCTCGTCCTTCTGCTTCCGGTTCTTGAGCAGGCCCAGGTGGCAGATGATATCGTAGATATCCTGCATGCCGGCGTAACCCGAGATGCCGCGTTCATTCTTGTCGGACAGCACATAGACGAGATCAAACAATGGGGATGCCGGGTGGACGACCGGAATCGTCAGCCCGTCCTCCGTTACCTGCAGCGGCGCGGAGAAGCTGTATTCCCTGCTCTGCATCAGCTCCAGTTCCCGCAGAAACGCAACGCCTACGGAGCTCGCATAACCGTAGGATTCAATCTGCTCCCTTTCATTAATGAGCGCGTACAAATCCATCTGCACCGACTTGAACGACTGCTGGAATATGGATTCGGCCAGCAATGAAATTTCCGGGATAAATACATTAAACGGGTCATCGACCCGTGTAATGACAGACAGATGAACCCGGTCAAACGAAGCATAGCTGCGTCCAAAGTCTGAAATATGGTGGCTTAACTTCCGAATCGCTTGATTCAACCCGGACAGATAATGCGGGTTCTGATAGAAGCTCCGGTACAGCTCCTTCCGCATCGATTTGGATGCGGCGTCTGACACCGGCAGCTGCAGGTGGTATCGGTGAAGCCGACCGGAGAGTCCGGGGCCTTGGGGCCCTCGTCCTTCGCTCCGGTCCGTGCCTACATGAAAATAAACGACGCTGGCGCTGTTATCCCATTTTCGGTCCTGAATTTCCATGATCGGTTCGATGGCGGACGCTGTCTTGTCGCCAATGAACAAGTATACCTCCGGGTAGTGGATGCTGCTCTGATCATCCTCCATCAAGGTAAGCTGCTCTTCCGACTTGGCATAGCCGGCAGCATACTGGCGAAGAATCTCCCTCATCGTCTATTTCAACCTTCTTCGGATGTCATTTAATTTCGAAGATACCTGTCTGTAGAACTGGTACCGCTCTTCGCCGTCCGCAAGCTCCACCTTCTCGTATTCCAGCCGGTCGCGCGTTTCCAGGAACCGTTCGGCCAATTCTTCCAGCTTCGTGAGCAGCGGCGTAATATCCTCGGAAGCGGTCAGCTCCTGATCGCGGCGGGAGGATTTGCGAAGCAGCGTGCTGCGGCTTTTCTCATCAAGCTGACGGAAGTACTTGTAGACTTCATACTCCACGTCGTTCACGCTTTTCAGCAGGTTGGCAAACGGCTCCCAGGAATCTTCCTCCGGATCGCGATCATAAACGAAGAGCGCACCCTTCTTGGTGATCGTCCCGGTGTACAACGCCTCGATGAATTGATCAAGCCATTTCTCTTCATTCTGATTGTCGCTGATCAAGAGCTCGAATTCCGTGATTTTGGCCGCGATGGCAGCATATTTCTTCAGCTCTTCCCGGACGATGCGGATCATTTCCGGAGAACGGATCAAATTCTCCTTGGCCATTTCCTCGTTGATGCTGTTGAAAATATCCTTGGAGCCTACCCGCTCCAGCCCCTCGTTCATCAATCGCTTCAGCTCGGTCCAGGCCCGCTTGACCTCGCCAAGGTTAGGCTTGGGACTATCAAGCTGCAGATCATAAGCGCGAAGCAGCTCATTCAGGTCAAACGGCTTCGTAAACACGACCGCATAACGGCTGCTCGTATTCTGGTCAACGTCCTTCTGGATGACGACCTTATACTCAAGCGCTTGGCTGAATTCGGACCGAACCCGGGCATTGTACTCCTGAACCCGCGGGTTGACGTAGGTATCCCCCCAGGATTTTTCGGGAATCGGCGACGGCAGGTACGTCCAATTGTTGCGGTCCGTCTGCACCAAGTGGCGTCCAACGCCTTCCTTGTCCATGATCGTGCGTTCGTAGCTTTCCTCATAAACCTTCAGCGGCGTGTAGACGAACAGCGGCACGCCGTTCTTCGTATTCAGCCAGAAGATCCGGTTCTTCACTTCGCTTTCCTTCACGGTGAAATGGGATTTCCCGACCGAATTGTTCTGATAATTGCGAATCCCCTTCAGAATGCTCGGTGCCTGTACCGGCACGGACACGAAGCCCCAGGAAGGGAAGTACAGATTGCCTGCGCTGTTGCTCAGATGGAAGACCGGCACGGCTTCGTCATCCAGCTTGCTGGCGATACTGCGCTCGACGAATTTTTCGATGGAATCCTCCTGACCGAATTTCATGACCAGGAAATCCTCCATCGAACGGGTGATCAGATCGCCGAATTTATCGGTAAGAAACTCCGAAATGGAACGGACGACATCGATCTCCTGCTCCCGGGTCCAACGATTGGCATGACTCAGCAGCTCCTGGGCGAAATCGCGGATGAGATCGTCCACATCCTTCTGATCCATGATTTTGTTGATGACGTCGGAAATGTCGGGCACGCTCACCAGGTTCCAGTAATACGTCTTGTTCCCTTTATGATCCTGCTGTTCTTCCCCGTTCACGAGAATGTCGCCGTTCTTGGCGAAAATCGAATTCAGCGCATTCAGAATCTCCGTGTATACGCTATAAATCCGGTTATTCTCCTGGTTCAGCAGATCGTATAAATCCTCGTAAAATTCAATCATCTGCTCGGTGCGTTCCACATCGGCTTCCAGCCAATATTCGTTGATTTTGGCTTCGATATAAATGTTTTTCTTCTTGTCCTTCGAGACAAAAGCGCTCTTTGCATCGCCCAGACGATCGATCGCCTGTTCTCTGGCCGACTCGATGTCCCGCGGTATGCGGGTCAGATTCTCCCGCAGCGCTTCGATGTAGGACAGCAGCATCTTCAGCAGGCTAAAGCCCTTCTCCGTATAGATCAACCGCGATACGTAAAACGGTCCTTGCTGCGGATGCAGGAACATCCGGCGGATTTGATCGCTGAACTGAGCCACGATCTCGCCCGGCAGCTGCTTCTTCGCTTTGATGTATTCCTCGCGGGCTCTAGCCAGAAAATTCTGTTCCAGCTCCGTGTCCATATTAATGACCTGGTTTTTCACCACGTTCGCGTAGCTGAGCCGCTCGCTGTTCTGGTATCCGGGCAGCGGCTCCGGTACGCGGGATTCGAAGTTCTTGGTCATCGAGTCCAGGTCGATGCCCAGCTTGCTCGCAAATTTCTCGACGTCCTCCTGGCTCGGCGCTTTCTCGAACATGGTTTGCATTTTGCCGAAGACGCGGTATGCCAGATACGTCGTCATCTCTTCGATCGGCAGCACGGCCGAAGATGCGCCGATGATGTTGTAGTCGTAATTGGCAGGATACGCCTTGTTCATCTGCGCAATATTGGTGCGGATGTTGCTGATATAGTCATGGATCGCAAATTCTTCGCCGGACTGTTTTTCCTCGCTGGCCATGAAGTTCGTGATGTTCTCCGCGGTAACGTTCATGCAGTAATCGTAGGCATTCTCCAGCAGCTTGCCTTCCGTATTCGTAGCGGATATCAGATGACATAGATTAAATGGAGGCAGCGGAGAGTTTACGTTCAGAATGTTGCCGTACTGCTGCTTGAACCGTTCGCCTCTGGCATCCACGTTCATCCAGTAGTCCAGCTCTTTGAGCGCGGCATAACCGTTCTTCTTGATGTACTCGCGCGTATGCTCGCTCAAGCTTTTGTTCGCCAGATTGATATCCGGCGTAAACAGATAGCCGAGCGTGTTCACGCGGTCGATGCCGGCAGAGCCGTGATCGCGTTCGATAATGCCGCGGACGATATAGGCGATGTCCAAGAAGCAGCCGCTGCCCGTACCGCCGGAGAGCCCCGTCAGCAGGAAGACCATCAGCTTTTTGTTCGTGCCGACCGACAGCGTTTTGATCTTCTTGTCGATCGCCTGCACCACTTGGGTAATCTTCGTGAACAGGAGCAAGCGGCCCGCCTGGCGTACGCCTGCGGCCCCGTTCATGCCGTCGGTAATGCTCAGCTCGGGCGACAGCCAATCCGTAATGTAAGGCTCCAGGATGCTGCGGTTCTGGAGAAGGCCTCCGATCTCGGCATTGGAGAGAAGCACGAATTCATTGATCGGATCCAGTCCGATCCCCTTGTAGCGCTTATTCTTATCCTGTTCGTTGGTCTCAAAAGCCAGAAACTCCACGTTATCCGGCTTGTCCATTCTTTTCTTGGACAACGGATCCTCCGGCAGCTTGAAACGGCGGTTAATCTGATATTTCAAGCGCAGCAGCGCATCGATCCCCGTCCCTCCAAGTCCAATGATGAGGATCGGATTGTCGATGGTATCCACCCGTATTTTCTCGCTGACAATGCCGCCTCCGAGTGAAACGTCAAGCTGCTGTATATGTTCTCTAACTACCGGTTTCATAACTTCCCCTCCTGATAGGTCATGGCATTAAAAGGTTTGTTCAAAAAGTCCGCTTTCGATAAATCGACCTTTTTGAACTCGCACTTTAAGCCAAATATTCGAATAATATCGTTTTGTCCGCCTGCTGAAGGGAAACTCTCAGCCGGTCTCCGTTCTTCAGCTCCGTCCCGTTCGTTGCATCCAGAGCCCGTCCGGACTTCTCGATGACGGCTGAAGAAAGGTTCTTAAGTATGAGGCGGTCGTTCTTGCCCGGCATGAACAGGATTTTCTCCGTTTCCTTGAGCTCCGGAGCAAGCTGCAGAAGCTGATGCAGATTGAACTTCCCTTTGAAGGAAGTCAGCTTCTTGTATTGCGGGGACGTCTTCTCCCCGGTATTCTCATCCCTGATCTCAATCACGATTTGGCCGACAAAGCCCCTGTTCGCTTTCTTTATCGCGCCGAGAATGAAATAAGCTGCCGCTCCGACAATGAGCAGCGCCGCGCTGCCAATGATTACGGGCCATAATGGAAAAGGTTTCGCATCCTCGCCCGCGGTCATCTCCTTCCCGCCATTGCCGGAGCCGGAGGCTGCCGCTTTCGCGCTAATCTTCACAGGCGGGCTTTCACGGTAGAAGCTCTGCTCCTCCGCACGCACCCTCAGCTCGTAGTCATGCTTCTGCGGAATCTTGTAATCCCCTACAAAGCTGCCTTCTTTGTTCTCTAGTTCGACTTCCGACTCGTCCCCGGTGTCCAGGTCCTTGATCAACAGCTTGGCCGTCATATTGCCGTACTGTTCTTGGTCCTGCAGCTTCTGTCCATTGCTGACGAGGTACGCGTTAATGTCAATCGTATCCCCTGCCTTTACCTTGGAAGACGGCGGAGGATCCATAGCCAGCTCCAGATCGTAGTTGAACACGAGGTTGATGTCGATTTTGTCCTTCGATACGCCCTTCACCTGCAGCTTCCAGTCGCCTTGCTGCGGCTTCAGCAGCTTGAGCAGCGAATAGGAATTGGACGTGGAGCGCAGCACACTAGCCGATGGAATGCTCTGCTCGGCACCGGCGGGATCTACCAGCTTCACGTCCACCGGGCTAGAGGACATAATGGAAATATTCGCCTCCAACACGTTGGCATTCGGCACGCGGACCGTAACCTCCTGATAGCTTCCGTTGCCGGTAATCGACTGTACCGGAACGATCTTGAGCTGCTGGTGGCTGGCAAAAATCTCGCTTAATATTTGCGGAAGGTCATCCGCCGAACTGGTCGTAAAGGATTTGCCCCCCGTTTGGTTGGCTAGTTCAGCCAGCGTTTCTTTGTTCAGCTTCCCGTCGGCATTGAGTCCGATCGTATAAATCGGAATACCGCTTCCCTTGGCCTCCTTGACGGCTTGGTTCAACTGCTCTGACGCTTCCTTGCTCGTCCTGCCCGTATTCGGATCCAGATCATTGTTACCGTCGGCCAAAACAACGATCATCGGCGCATGAGCCGGGTCCATCCCCTGCTTCAGCACCTTCACGGCTTCATCGAGACCGACGGACATATCGGTGTACGGTCCGCGATCCAGCTGATCGATAAATTCCTTCAGCGCGGTTTTGTCCGCCTCCGACTGAATTTCAAGCAAGGCTTTCTCCCGCTGAATCCGGTCGGTATAGGAAACGATGCCGACCTTGTCGCCGGTTGTCGCCAGCATGTCGATGAACATCTTCATCGCTTCGCCGCTAATCCGCTCCGGATCGCTATTTTTCATCGAATTGCTGGCGTCCATCACCAGTACGGCATCGATGTTGGAGCCTTGGGAGGCAGCCTCTGCCTTAGGCAAGGCTCCTCCGCTCCAGGTCATGATCAGCAGCACCGCTGCCATCAGAGAGAGCAGCCATTTATTTTTACGTTGCATAGATTTACTCCTTCATCCATTTAGTCGAGCATCGGCGGATGTCTCGGTTCGTTCGTCAGAGACTAGTCTAACTGTAGGCAAAAAGTCTTAAAATCACATGAAAGGAAGCTTAAAATAATAATCGCAAATATCCATATTCCTACTGTGTTTATATAGAAAATACCACGCCAGTCACTAAAATATCCCAGCACTATGTCCATATGATATAATTATACCTGCCAAAGTTCAACATCATCAGTCGCGCCACCCGGACTTAGGACACAAGGCTCACCCTCTATTTTTGAACCAATTTCGATACCGAAAGGAACCGACATATGATTACATACGGATGTCTCGGGATTTTGTTTCTTTTTGTCATCATCAAGATCACGGCCTATTCCAAGCGTAAGAAGAACGCCCCGACGCCGGAGCAGCTGCAGCAGACTCTGCTTGAAGCGGCGAACTCCAAGAGGGAACAGCATGGATAAGAAAAAGCCGGTGCAACTTCGCCCCTATGCTAAAACGAGATATGTCTACCAAAAGTTAAGGATTTGCAAACATTGCCACAATTTCACGATTCTTTGGGAGGACAGCTGCGCTTACTGCAAACGCCAGTCCCTGGTCCCCGTTATGGAATTTGCAGGGAGCATGGCCAAACGTTCCATGCAGAGCGACCGGCTTCTATTCTACATTATAGGACTCTCTGCCGTGCTTCTCGGTCAGACCTTCTTGCAGATCGCGATCGCCTTTGCCTGCATGCTGATCCTGCTTGTATGGTTATGGCTGATCCAGCGGCGAATGCTGCATACCGAGACCCTGCACGCTCTGGACAAGCTTATAAGAAGTCATCGAGAACAGATTCTGGATGGCCTCGATCTGAACAAAGCGACGGCCTCCGCCGCCATCAAGGAAGATGCTCAGCTGGGCTTTGAGATCGTCAGGGAAATTGCTTCCTTGGTTCGGAGTGACCGGATCCGCCTGCAGCAGATCGTCCTTCTGCAAAGCTTCAGCCTCCGGAAGGATATGGATCTTGAACTCGAGCCCCTGCTTCTGGACGAGTTTGATCCGGACCTGGCCGCCTATATCGGGGAAATCGCCAAAATTAAACGCGAGCTGATCAACAGCAAAGCCATTCGGTACCTGCTCGATCATGAAGCTGACATTTTACGGATGGAGCATGGCAGGCAGATTATGATCGACGCTGCCGGAGCAGCGGTACGGAAGAAAAAATATATCGATACGTTTCCTGATTTCATTAGCCGCTATGCGGATGGATTGCCAAGGTACCGCTTCCTCCGCTTGTATCAGATCGTGCGCCGCAATCCCGGCTTGTCGTGGAACGGCCTTCGGGATCGGGTATCGGCGATTTATAATGAACATTACCGCTCGGACCCTGATTTTCAAAAATGGGATTAGAGGGGCTATACCGTTATGACGATGAAAAACACGCTAACCCTGCGAAATTTGTATCTTTTTTTATGTATCGTCCTTCTGCTGCTGATCGGGTATAAGGGAATTCACATCTATCAAAAAATCGAGGCGATGGCGCAAGCCGAGTCGTTGTATGCCCAGGAAAGGCTCGTTCAGGCAGAAGAGTGGTATCAGAAGGCCCGGAATAACCGTTCCCTTCTATATAAAGAAGATCTGCTTGCTTCAAGGCTGCAAGAGCTTGGGCCCATTACGTCCATGAAGGAAAGTCTTTCCTCTCTTGATCATCGATTGAGCCAGATCGGGGAGGCCGGAGATTTCTCCGGCTTCATGAACGTATATGCCGAATTGCTTGAGGCGGAGAAGAAGTTCTCGGAACAACAGGGATCCCACGCCTCGTATTACGACGAAATTGCGTCGTTCTATGGCATACCCGATGATGTGAAACGGACATTCCTGCAATTCATCGATTTGTTTACGCGCAGGGCCGATGAGCTGCTTGAAGAGCAGCAGTACGAGGATAACAGCTTTAAATGGAATCTGCTTCGCATTCCGGATTCTTTCTACGGCAGCGAGAAACAGAAGGATGAGAAGCTGCTCCGCCTGTTCCAGCGGTACGACGAGATGGTTTTGACCCGCCTGGCAGGGGCCGGGCAGTATGCCGACCTGTTGAATTGGTCGCAATCCATGGGTTCCGAGTATGCCAGCCGGTCGATATCGGCTGCATGGTTGAATCGAAAGGCCGATGAACTTGTGTATGCCATGCTGCAAAGGGATGTGCAGCGGGAACAACCGGCCGTTTTTGCAGCTCACGCCTCAGGCTACAGAAAGTACCTGGAACGGAACGAGCGGAAGAACGCGGAGATCATGGCGTATATTCAGAATGAGATCAACCGCTGGGTCGCAGCGGCCGATAGGATGGTACAAAGCCAGAACTACGAGGAAGCGATCGCACTCTATGCGGCCTTGTCGGGGTACCAGGATATGAGCGGTAAACGGCAAGCTGCCGAATTGGCCTGGACGATCCACGATCCGATTCGTTTGTTCCACATGGCCGGTCTGAAAGGCAGCTTCAGCTACGTCAGCGGAGGCGGCAATCGTTTCGGAGGATTGGCCTATGCCATAGGGGTCGACGAGGGGAACATCATCTACTTAGCGGTCTTGAATGCCGATGAATCGGTGCAATTATTCCAAAACCACGATTACCCGTCCGATGTCGCGATCCATGAGGTTTCAGTCGAGGAATCGCTTAGCACCGAGAAGAAGCCGGTCATCCTTGTGGAGGGCTCTGCGGGAACTGACTTGGTATTCTATTCAGCCTATGAAGCCAGAGATTCTAATCTGACGCCGCTGTTCCAATTTACGGCCGAAGGCTACCAGGTGCTGCCGGACAAATCTTTGCTGGTCACGAATTTGGAAGGAGTCAGTCCGGACGAGATCGCCATCTTTGAGCGTCAAGGAGACCAATACGGATTCACTGGGTATCAGGTTCAATATACCGACATCGATATCGCTAATATCGAGGGTTATCCGAATGAGAAAGTACGCTTCTCTGTCCATATCCCGCAAGGCGGCTATGGCGAAGTCATTGCCGAACGTGATGGATACTATATCGTCTTAAGGGGAGACTTGGATTTCCCTGCGGGGAGCCCGACGCTAATCGGAACGTTCAATGGTGAGTATCAGCAGCTGGAGATCCCGGTAAGCAGTCAACCACCTGCGTCTCCGGACCCTGCTGAGCCGGAGACCGGACAAGTTGACGGAGATCGCCTGGATGAAACTGAGAATCCAAGCGATCCCGTCACTTCCGAGGAGATCAATCCGGATGATGTTCAACAAGACCATAGCGAAAGCAGTGAAAGCGCCGCATCCGGTCAGATCACGAAGGTGCCTGTCATTCATGTGGAATCGATCGAGTAAGTTATTGAATCTTTAATCACTTTAATATCTTGAATCCTTCTGAACATGACAAAAGGCTTCGCCCCTAATCACCAGGGGCGAAGCCTTTTCATTAATAAATTCAAGCGATATGAATCCTAAATTTCATTAACAGAACAACTAGAGCAGACCAAGACCACCAATCTTAATTGCCCGCTCCTGCCTTACTCCACCGTCACGCTCTTCGCCAGGTTGCGCGGCTTATCCACGTCGTTGCCACGGGCAAGCGATGCGTAGTAGGCAAGCAGCTGCAGCGGTACGACAGACAAAGCTGCCGTCAAGATCGGCAAGGTCTTCGGAATGGCGAAGGCTTGATCCACGGATTTCAGCAGGCCGGCCACATGCTCTTCATGCGTAATGGCCATCACTTCCGCGCCGCGGGCCTTTACTTCCTTGATATTGCTCACCGTTTTTTCAAGTACGGTTTCTTGGGTTGCCAAGGCAATGACCGGAATTCCCTCTTCAATCAGGGCAAGCGTACCGTGCTTCAGTTCGCCGGCAGCATAAGCCTCGGAGTGAATGTAAGAGATCTCCTTCAGCTTGAGGGAGCCCTCCTGAGCCACGGCGTAGTCTTGACCGCGGCCGATGAAGAACAGGTTCTCATGCTCAGCAATCTGCTCCGCATATCCCTTGATCGATTCCGCGTTGGTCAGCATGGACTCTACCTGTTCAGGCAGTGCTTCCATTGCTGCAATCACTTCAGCAACGGCGTCTTCTGTCATCGTACCGCGCACTTGAGCCAGGTACAGACCAAACAGATAGAACGCAATCAACTGCGAGGTGTAAGCCTTCGTGGAGGCTACGGCAATCTCCGGACCAGCCAGGGTGCCAAGCACATCGTTGGCTTCTCGGGCAATCGAGCTGCCCACAACGTTCGTGATGGCCAGAACATGAGCGCCATGGCTTTGCGCTTCACGAAGCGCAGCCAAGGTATCTGCCGTCTCGCCGGATTGGCTCACTACGATGACAAGGGTCTCCGGCGTGACGATCGGCGAGCGGTAACGGTACTCGGACGCCACGTCATTTTCGACCGGAATGCGCACCATCTCTTCGATCACGCTGCGTCCCACCAGCCCGGCATGGTAAGCCGTACCGCAGGCGACGATCTGAACATTGCGAATGTTCTTGATCTGTTCCTGTGTCAGCTTCAGCTCAGGCAGAACGACTTTACGTCCGCTCTCATCCACACGGCCCAGCATCGTATCCCGGTATGCTTTTGGCTGTTCGTGGATCTCCTTCAGCATGAAGTGATCGAATCCGCCTTTTTCCGCTGTAACGGCATCCCAGTCGACACGAATCATTTCCCGAGAAATAAAGTTCCCCTCAATGGTCATTAATTCGACAGCATCTGCCGTCAGCAGAGCCATCTCTCCATCGTTGAGAATATAAACGTTACGCGTATATTTCAAAATAGCCGGAATATCAGAACCGATGAAGTTCTCCCCTTCGCCAAGACCGATAATAAGCGGGCTTGCTTGACGCACAGCCACCAATCGATCCGGCTCATACTCGGTCAATACGCCAAGGGCAAATGCGCCTCTCATGTAAGAGATCGCCTTCTGCACAGCCTTAACGATATCTCCGTCATATTCTCGCGCAATGAGATGGGAAATAACTTCCGTATCGGTCTCCGAAGCAAACTGGTGTCCTTGGCTGATCAGCTCTTCCTTCAGCTCCAGATAGTTCTCAACGATTCCGTTATGAACAACGGAAAACTTCTGGCTTTCGTCCGTATGCGGATGCGAATTCACGTCCGATGGACGGCCATGGGTTGCCCAGCGGGTATGACCGATACCTGCGGTCCCTACCAGTGGTGCAGACTCCAGTCGCTCCTCCAGATTGGCAAGACGTCCTTGTGCCTTCGCAACGCGCAGGCCTTCATTCGTAAAGACGGCAATCCCTGCTGAATCGTATCCACGATACTCAAGCTTTCTCAATCCCTCGATCAACACCGCTTGCGTTTTCTGATTTCCAATATATCCGACAATACCACACATATTATGATTCCTCCGTTCGATTTCCCAATAATAGTTAGGCGGAAATAGAACACGGCAGCATCTGTGCGGCATCAGGAAAGAAGAATGATCTATTCAATTATCAACGTTCAAGAAACTCAGCAATTCGTTAGGCTGTTTAGTTGAACAGACATGAATGCACTCTTCTTCCACCGCGCTGTCGCATTCTAGATCGCACATTCATGTTTTGTATATAAGTGATGAATAAGCATCTGCGAATACGTTGTAAGAACGGTCGCCCATCCCTTTTCCGTTATCCGCTTACGGTTGATGCATAACCGAGAGGTCCCCGCCGAATAATCCGAACACCTCTACCTCGTCAACTTGCGTTCTGCCGTTTGGTTATCCTTAGCATGGCTATAACCAATCCCCGCGCAGGTACAAGCTCTGGCGCTTATGAAGCTTGAAGTAACCTCACGATCCTCGCTTTCTATTCTTGAATGACATCCTTTATTATATTCATGCCATATCGCTTTGGCAACTCGGCTGGTTCCTGACAATGCCAAGCCCTACCTTGGATTAACCCCATGAATGACACCGAATGGCCTATTTTCACAAGCGATGCCGAACAAGCACCTCTTTGCAGGCAGGACAGGGGGTGTTGCGCTTTCATTCGACCGGCATTCTGGAAAACAGCGGGCCAGTGAACCGAAACTTCATAGTTCACTGGCCCTGACAGAAATTAGTCTGCTTTCCTTGAAAAATACACCCTTAGTCTTACGCCAATTCCCGCTTCACCACGTCTGCAATCTGTGTTACATAACGGTCAAGCTCATCTTTGTCCGGGCCTTCCGCCATGACGCGAATGAGGGATTCCGTTCCCGATGGGCGCACCAGGACACGACCGTTATCCCCCAGAATGCCTTCAACCTCAGCAATCGCAGACTCGATAACGGTATTGCCTTGGTACTTGCTCTTATCGCCAACGCGGACATTAACGAGTACTTGCGGATACTTGCGCATGCTGCTCTTCAGCTCATGCAGCGGCTTGCCGGAGGCTACCAGCGTATCCACCAATTGAATCCCGGTCAGAATGCCGTCTCCTGTGGTGTTGTGGTCCAGGAAAATGACATGTCCCGATTGCTCGCCGCCCAGGTTGTATCCGCCGCGGCGCATTTCTTCCATGACGTAGCGGTCGCCGACTGCCGTTTTTGCCGTCTTCAGCTTCAGGCTGTCGCATGCTTTATAGAAACCGATGTTGCTCATCACGGTCGAAACGATCGTACCTTCCTTCAGCTTGCCGGCACGGTTCATGGCATCCCCGCAAATGCACAGGATGAAATCGCCGTCCACTTCCTCGCCTTTAGCATCGATGGCAATCAGGCGATCCGCATCTCCGTCAAAAGCCAGTCCGAGGTCAGCGCCATGCTGGAGTACGGCCTCGACGAGTTTCTCCGGGTGAGTCGATCCGCAGTGATCATTGATATTCAGGCCATTCGGCTCAGCGCCGATGGTGATCACATCCGCACCCAATTCACGGAACAGCTTCGGAGCGAGCTCATACGCAGCCCCGTTTGCACAGTCCAGCACGATTTTCAGGCCGTCGAACCGGTTGCTGATCGTCGTTTTCAAATATTCCAGGTATTTATACTTAGATTCGTTATCTACCAGCAATTCACCTAAATCAGCCCCGATCGGTCGCGGCAGTTTGTCGGTTTCCGCATCCATCAGCTCTTCAATCTTGAGCTCGGTTTCATCGGACAGCTTGAAACCGTCGCCACCGAAGAACTTGATGCCGTTATCCTGCACCGGGTTATGCGAAGCCGAGATCATAACGCCCGCATCAGCCTTCAAAAGTCTTGTAATATAAGCCACCGCCGGCGTACTTACGACGCCAAGGCGAATGACGTGTGCGCCAATGGACAGCAGGCCTGCAACCAGAGCCGACTCCAGCATTGCGCCGGATACCCGGGTATCCATCCCGATGATAACGGTTGGCTTCTCTTTATCGCCCGTAAGCACATAGCCGCCGCAGCGGCCGATGCTGTAAGCCATTTCCGCCGTCAATTCTTGATTCGCAACCCCTCTTACTCCATCTGTACCAAAATATTTCCCCATGTTTTATATACTCCTTTATCTACTCTTCGATATTATCCATCATTCGATGTTTCTGTACCCGTTGTTCCATCGCTTGATCCGTCTCCCGGCGGATGTGATGGGTTTTCTCCTGACCCGGAGTTATCCGTGCCCTCATTCGCGGGAGGCGTCTCCGGATCCTCCCCTTGATCATTGCCCGTCCCTGTTCCAGTTCCGGTGCCCGTTCCCGTCCCCGGTACATCAGGCTTGTCTTTGTCGGTTCCCTCGTTGTTCGAAGTACCCGGGTTCGTTGTCACGGGTTTCGAATTATCCTTGAGCTCTATCTTTATCACAGGGCGATCCTGATCCGTGCGGTTGATGAAATTAGGCAGCGTAATCTGCAGCGGAATTTCATGGACGCCGGCTTTCAAGCCGGTCGCGTTCGCTTCAGCTCCAATATCCGTCGGCTCCAGACTATTAAGCAAGTCAGGCGCACCGGTGAGCGTCAACGAGATCGTCTTCGTCTTTGGATCCGTAATGACGGCATCCAGGCCGGAGGCGACACCTTTTAACGTGATCGGAATGCCGGTAATCTCCCGTTCTCCATGCGATACAGCCGTAACTTCAACCGTTACAGAGCTCGGCTCGATTTTCTCAAAACCTTCAGGCGGCGTCAAGTCGGCCGTAAGCACTGTTGTTCCCGAATTTCTAACTTCTCCCAGATTGATGGCGGCTTCGATATAGGTCTCAGCTCCTGCCAGTACCTCTTTGCTGCCGAACAGCTTCACTTCTTTGACCTTCTGTTCTACCTTGGATAAGACAAACCCTTCCGGCAGCCTTCCGGTATATTGAAGCTCCAGCGGCAGGGTGACAAATGCAGGCTCAATCGGTACTTCAGCCGCTACCGTAGCAGGCTCAATGACCGCATCCTCCATTTCGGCGCCTTCTTTATCATATGCTGTTAGCTTGACTCGTTTCTCCGTAATCTTCTCTTTGGCTCCATCAAGCTCCACGTTACCTTTGACCTGCCCTAAATTTGCCATCGACGATTCCGGCAGGGTAACCGTGACTTGCCTTGGGTCAATCAGCACGGGCGTTCCGGCCCGGTAATCTTTAGCAGGCTCGCCCTTCGTGCCAATACTTACCGTCACGGATTTCGACACTCTCGGCTCTACAGTCACCGTAACAACGGATGGTTCCATCGATACCATCTCCACGCCGCTTGGGATGGAGTAGGTCAGGGGAAGTGTGTGCGTTCCCGGTTCTTTGACGTTGCTCAGATCGAGCTTTACTTTATATTCGTCGGTCAAAAGCGAAATATTGGATTTCTTCCCCCGCACCTCGAGATTCACGCGATCTTGATCAATGCCGGTTAGCACATATTCGCCGTCATCAAATCCATAGGTTTGAATCTTAACGCCTTCAATGATCTTGGTATCATAAAAGGTCGTGGGCGGTGCGGGCGTGCCGCTGTCCATATGAACCATTGCCCATAACAGAATGCTGACAGCGAGTGCAATGAGTTTGCTTGCCGTGTTGTTCTTGATCCATTTATCCATTGCTGCCGTCCCCCTTCCGTTTCCAGAAGAACGTGCGTTTCTCCTTGATGGACGCGGCAGGTCTGAGCTCCTCATACAATTTCGATATCAGAGACTCTTCCTTAATATCCCGAACCACTTGTCCATTTAAGGCCAGCGATACTTGCCCGGTCTCCTCGGATACGACAACCGAAATCGCATCCCCCACTTCACTGATTCCGATAGCGGCACGGTGCCGCGTCCCCAGTTCCTTACTGATGAAAGGATTCTCCGATAGCGGTAAATAACAGCCAGCGGCCGCGATTTGGCCGTTCTGAATAATGACGGCTCCGTCATGGAGAGGCGTATTCGGTATAAAAATGTTGATGAACAATTCCGAGCTGATCACCGATCCCATCGGAATTCCCGATTCTACGTATTCATTCAGGCCTGTCGTCCGCTCAAACACGATCAGCGCCCCGATTTTGCGCCGCGACAAATAATTAACCGCCTTAATGGTTTCGCTGATTAACTTATTCGTTTCCTCGTCAATATCCGCGGTCCGCCCGAAGAGCTTGCCTCGGCCGAGCTGCTCCAGACCGCGTCTGAGCTCAGGCTGGAAGATAATAAAGATCGCCAGCACCCCAAAGGTAAAGATCTGGTTCATCAGCCACTTGAGCGTATACAGATCAAACCAGGTGCTCAGCGCCCAGATGACCACCAGCACCAAAATTCCTTTGAGCAGCTGGACCGCCCGCGTGCCGCGGACGAGCAGAATCATCTGGTATATTATATAAGTAACGATAAGGATATCGATGATATCTTTAATGGATTCACCCCAGGTCATATCTGTGAAATACTCCACCATACAGCAACCCCCGTCATTTCCTTTAAGTGCGGGCCCAAAAAATCCGGTTCCTTCGAAGATGAACGCCCTGGTTTGAAACCGAGCCTGCTTTCCATCATCCTTCTAATCACGCGGAGATTCTTGAACATCCTCTTTAATAACGCATGAGACTATATATGTAGTATGTACTCTACACTCTCTAGGTTATAACGTTAATCTTTCCGATGCAAGCGGACTCCCTCCGCTTTCCATGCAAATCCGCATAAAATCAACAAAAGAAGCGCCGTCTTTTCACTGAAAAGAGGCGCCTTTGCTTCGTAATTGCGGTTTTCACCTAGCGGTAAGCGGCATCTGTAAACAGAGTGGAGATCTTATACCATATCCAATCCATGGCTCTATCTATATCCTTCACTTGACCCGCTATATGCGCGGTGGAAGCCTGAAATAATTCTCCGTCGATAACGGTCACATTGCCAATAACCTGACCGTAAACCTTAGTCTTTCCGTTCTCGACCGTAATATCTCCCGTGATGATCTGATCCGGTGGAATAATGACCGTATCCCCTTCAATCACCAGCTTTTCGAATTCATCGCTCTTTACAACCAGCTGAGTGTCCTGACTCCAGAAACTGATCGTGCTAAAGAGCATGACGACCAAAAACAAAGCTGCAGCCGTGAGCGCAGGATGATTCTTAACCCATTTGACCCAAGCTTTTTGTTTCTTGGGCTGCGGCAGCATGCCCATTATACGTTCCGTTAAATCATCGGATGGCTTGGTCGCATGATGAGTTAAGGAAAAAAGAAGCATATCGGTATGCTCCAGCTTCTCGAAGTAATTCCGACAGTCAGCACAATCCAGCAAATGCGTCTGCAATTCTAGCTGCTGCGGGTCGGACAAGTCATTATCCAGATAATCATGCATCAAAGAGACGGCTAATTTGCAATCCATTTGTGAGCCAATCCTTTCATTCAATCTCTTTGCTGGGTCTATCCCCCTAGGGGCATAAGACTTGCTTATTGTTCATACGTGCCGGAATCGGGGATGTTTCAACTTTTTTAAAAGAAAATCAGAAAAAATTACGGGCACTGACTCTCTGATTTCCGCAAGAAAAAAAGCGCCCTTAAACGCGGTCTCTCTTCCTCAAAGAACGGCGATAGGCGTTTTTTCCTCACAATTTGTACTCTAATTTTTTCCGCAAAAATTCGCGTCCACGATGTACACGCGTTTTGATCGTTGTTACAGGCAGGTCCAAAATCTCGCTGATCTCTTGCAGGGATAAATCCTGGATGTACCTTAAAATCATAATGGTCTTGTACTTGGCAGGAAGTCCGTCAATGGCCTGATGGATAATGCGCTGCGTTTCCGATAGCAGCATCTCGCTCTCAGGCGTACGGTTATCGCTTGGGATCAGGGAGTAGCCGTCCATCCCTTCGCTTTCGTTCAGGTCGGCGTCCAACGAGAAAGAAGGCTTGCGCTTGCGCAGCCGATCAATGCTAAGATTCGTGCCAATTCGGTATATCCAAGTTGAGAACTTCTGGTTCTCGTCATATCGGTCAAGGTTCTTGTAAACACGCAAAAAAGTCTCTTGTACGACATCCTCGGCCTCATGGCGGTTGCTCAGCATCCGGTAAGCCAAATGAAAAATCTTGTCTTTATAAAGCTCTACGATTTCGGCAAATGCCCTTTGGTCCCCTTTTCGGGCCAGCTTTGCCAGTCTTACATCCAAATTGTCCACCATAATTCCCCCAGAATGGTCTGATGGGTAACGTCTAAAAACGCATCATTCAAATCGTAATTCAACTGTTTCTAAAAATCAACAATAATTCAAAAAGAATCCCATTCGTGTATCAAAGACAATTCACCTGCAACCGATACATTAATCATTAGGACGCAAGCTGCGCATAGATGAAAAAAACGAGGTCCCTCTAGGGAACCTCGCCTTATACTATCCCTTTCAAACAGCTTTAGCTTCTGCAGGGATCAGCCTGTATTGCGAAGCCCGGCGGCAATGCCGTTGATGGTCAGCAGTACTTCCCGAAGCAGATCCGGATCATCCTGCTCCTGCTCCCTTAGTTCACGCAGCTCGTTAAGCAGTTGAACCTGCAGATAGCTGAGCGGATCCACGTAAGGGTTGCGAAGTCTTATCGATTCCTGCAGAACCGGCTGGTTATCCAGAATATCCTGTTGTCCTGTAATCTTGAGAACCAGCTCTTTCGTCAATTTGAATTCTTCCTGAATCAGACCGAAGATGCGCTCGCGTGCTTGATCATCCTTCGTCATCAAGGAATACTCCTTGGCGATGATCAGATCTGCCTTGGCAAGTGCCATCTGAAGGGTATCGATCAGGGACGTAAAGAACGGATAGCTCGTGTACATCTGTTGAAGCACCTTCATGTTCTCTTCCTTGCCTTGGTAGAAGCTCTGTAAGCCCGTACCAGCCGCGTACCATGCCGGAAGCAGGTAACGGCTCTGCGTCCATGCAAACACCCAAGGAATGGCTCTCAGGTCCTCGAAACGGTCGCTGTTCTTGCGCTTGGAAGGCCGGGAACCAATATTCAGCTCGCCCACCTCAGGAAGCGGCGTGGATTCCTTGAAGAAAGTAAGGAAATCCGGATCGCGGAATATCAGATCTTGATATTTTTTCTGAGAAACGGCCGAAATGCTGGAGGAAATCACTTCCCACTCTTTTTCGGTCGATTCTTTTTCAGGATAACGGGCATTCAGGGAAGCCGTAATTAATGCTGAGGTCGCCTGATCCAAGCTACGGTAGGCAATGCCCTTCAAGGAGTAACGGGAAGAAATAACCTCGCCCTGCTCCGTAATTTTGATGCCGCCTGCAATGGTCGATGCCGGCTGAGCCAAAATGCTGCGGTTCAGAGGCATACCGCCGCGTCCGAGCGATCCGCCGCGTCCATGGAAGTATTTTACCTTGATGCCGAATTCATTGGCTACGGCCGTAATCTCTTTGAGTGCTACCTGGAGTTCCCAGTTCGCCGTAATGGCTCCGCCGTCCTTGTTGCTGTCAGAGTAGCCCAGCATGATCTCCTGCAGTTCGTTCATGGCGCTCACCGCTTCACGGTAGATCGGCAGGCTGAAGAGCTTGCGCATGATATCCGGGGCGGCATGAAGATCGTCAATCGTCTCGAATAATGGCGCAGCCTGCAGCGTAGCGATTACGGAACCGTCGTTATCCTTCCGGAACAGCCCGACTTCTTTGGCAAATACCATCACTTCCAGAATGTCGCTTGCGCCCTCGGCCATACTGATCAAATAACTGGAGATGCATTTCACGCCGAATTCCTGCTGCGCACGGAAAACGGTACGGTATACTTCGAGGCATTCCTCGGTGCTGTCGCTATACTCCTGATAAGGCGTAGTCAACGGACGCGGATCGTTAAGCAAGTTATTGAGCAGTTCGATCTTCTCGTCTTCGCTCAATTGGGCGTAGTCCTGCGTCACGTTCATTTTCCGCAGAATTTCGGCCATGGCATTCTCATGCTCTTGGCTATGCTGTCTGATATCCAGCGTTGCGGTATGGAAACCAAACAACTCCGCCTGGCGAATCAGCTTTTGAATATAGGTGTCTGCAACATAGTCAGCAAAATGGAAACGCAGGCTTCGATCAATGATTTTCAAATCCTCGATGAATTCCTCAGGGGTCTGATAACGCTCGCCGCCCGTCATGTTCTCATCCAGAATGTGACTCATTTTAGCCAGCATATATACCAGTTTTACACGATAAGGCTCTTTCTCATTGTGCCAAATTTCCATCTTCTTCAGTGTTACATGCTCGCGGTCTTTTTCAATGGATTGAAGCAATTCATCCGAAACGTTAACGATTGACGAGCTGAAGCTCAGGTATTTCATGAATTCACGCAAAATCCGTTGGTATTCACGAATCGCCAGCTTCCGCTGCATTTCAAGCGTTCTCCACGTTACGTCCGCCGTCACTGAAGGATTTCCGTCCCGATCGCCACCGATCCACGAACCGAAACGCAAATAGGTTGGAACGTGCCAATGGTGACCCGGATAATATTTAGTTAGGCAGCGCTCCAGTTCTTGATAAACCTCTGGCAGAATGTGAAACAGGGTTTCGTGAAAATAATACATACCGTTTCTGACTTCATCCAAAACAGTAGGTTTACGGTCACGAAGCTCATCGGTTTGCCATAGCGTAATCACTTCATTCAGTAGTTTCTCCCGAAGCTGCTCCCGTTCGCGGAATGTCAGTGTCGGATTGTCCAGCTGCATCACATCGTCCGCTATCCGTTTATGGATATCCAGAATAGCCCGACGCATCGCTTCTGTTGGATGAGCGGTCATCACCAGCTCAAGGGATAGACTTTCGAGAATTTCTTGAACTTCTTCAAACGTAATATTGCGCTCTTTCAAATCCTGGACTGCACTTTCGATGGAACCTGGTTGAACACTTTCCCCGGCGGAACGCTCGTAATCGCGTTTACGCCGTATGCGATGATTCTGTTCGGCGATGTTAACCAATTGAAAGTAAATGGCAAACGCGCGAATCACCTGATGGCGAATGTCGGGTTCCAGCGTGCTGATGATCCTTTTGAAATCTGCAAACAATTCTGGCAAGAATACGGATCGCAACGATTTACTCGTTTCGCGAATTTTCTCAACTATATCTAAAAGCTCATTGCCTCCTTGATGGACAAGAACTTCTCCAAGAATATTGCCAAGGAACCGTACATCTCGCCGCAGCAGATTGTTGGAATTGCTTTTTGCGGTTACTGTAAGTTCAGTCATGCTACTCCTCCCATCTCAACCCGTTTCAGCAGTTTATCTATAGGACGTAACGCCTTCCTAACATCATACAATAAAAGCGAATGAAAATCTGCATTTTTCAGGCGAAAAAATTAGCCAAATCGACAAAACTCATGGTCATGTTATACCCATAGCCCACGGACATTAGTCCTATAAACCGTTGATATGACAGCATTCTTTATTGCATTAACACTTCGCAGGATAGTCGTATGAATATGTAAAAAAAACATCACACACGGTGATGTCCTGCTTATGTATGGAGCGGGTGATGGGAATCGAACCCACGCTACCAGCTTGGAAGGCTGGAGTTCTACCATTGAACTACACCCGCATATCAACCCACAAAAGTGACGTTATGCTTCAAAGCATATTCCGGTTACTTTTGCCGGGTCTCAATTGTTAAGCAAATCGGGATGACACGATTTGAACATGCGACCCCCTGGTCCCAAACCAGGTGCTCTACCAAGCTGAGCTACATCCCGATATTAATCTTTTTTGAAAAATGGCACGCCCTGAGAGATTCGAACTCCCGACCTTTTGATTCGTAGTCAAACGCTCTATCCAGCTGAGCTAAGGGCGCAAATGGAGCGGACGACGGGAATCGAACCCGCGACCCTCGCCTTGGCAAGGCGATGCTCTACCGCTGAGCCACGTCCGCATTAATGGTGCGCGTGGAGGGACTTGAACCCCCACGTCAAAGACGCTAGATCCTAAGTCTAGTGCGTCTGCCAATTCCGCCACACGCGCACAAGATGAAACAATGGTGAGCCATGAAGGACTCGAACCTTCGACACCCTGATTAAAAGTCAGGTGCTCTACCAACTGAGCTAATGGCTCGCATTTCAGGCCACCGAAAATACTCGGAATCACCTTCAAAGCGTAACTTTACTATTTGGAGTAAAGTGGCTGGGGATATAGGATTCGAACCTATGCATGACGGAGTCAAAGTCCGTTGCCTTACCGCTTGGCTAATCCCCAAAATCGTTGAGTTACTTCTATCTTGCCGATTCTCGTTAGAATCATGCATGAAATGGTGGAGGCTGAGGGGATCGAACCCCCGACCCTCTGCTTGTAAGGCAGATGCTCTCCCAGCTGAGCTAAGCCTCCGTATAAACTCATGGGGTTCTCATCCCCTGATGAAATAAAATAGTGGTGACCCGTAGGGGATTCGAACCCCTGTTACCTCCGTGAAAGGGAGGTGTCTTAACCCCTTGACCAACGGGCCACATTTTCATGATGCATGTCCAAACCAAAAGCGAATCTGGAGCTTCCAACCGGGATCGAACCGGTGACCTCATCCTTACCATGGATGCACTCTACCTACTGAGCTATGGAAGCAAGTGGCTCCCCGAACAGGACTCGAACCTGTGACAACTCGATTAACAGTCGAGTGCTCTACCAACTGAGCTATCAGGGAATATGTACCGCTTGGCGACGTCCTACTCTCCCGGGACCCTTCGGTCCAAGTACCATCGGCGCTGGAAGGCTTAACGGTCGTGTTCGGTATGGGAACGCGTGGAACCCTTCCGCCATCGCCACCAAACGGTTCAGATGTTTGATCACCTGAAAACTAGATACGAAACGATTTGCAGCACATTAGAATCCGTAGCATTCACCCGATGTGGTATCGGGGTCCCCGAAAAGTATTCGGCATCTGCTTCAAAGCTTTGCTTCACTTTTTGGGGTGTTTTTTGGATAAGCCCTCGACCGATTAGTATTGGTCAGCTCCATGCATTGCTGCACTTCCACCTCCAACCTATCTACCTCGTCGTCTTCAAGGGGTCTTACATACTGGGAAATCTCATCTTGAGGGGGGCTTCACGCTTAGATGCTTTCAGCGCTTATCCCGTCCGTACGTAGCTACCCAGCCATGCTCCTGGCGGAACAACTGGTGCACCAGCGGTACGTCCATCCCGGTCCTCTCGTACTAAGGACAGCTCCTCTCAAATTTCCTACGCCCACGACAGATAGGGACCGAACTGTCTCACGACGTTCTGAACCCAGCTCGCGTACCGCTTTAATGGGCGAACAGCCCAACCCTTGGGACCTACTTCAGCCCCAGGATGCGATGAGCCGACATCGAGGTGCCAAACCTCCCCGTCGATGTGGACTCTTGGGGGAGATAAGCCTGTTATCCCCAGGGTAGCTTTTATCCGTTGAGCGATGGCCCTTCCATGCGGTACCACCGGATCACTAAGCCCGACTTTCGTCCCTGCTCGACTTGTAGGTCTCGCAGTCAAGCTCCCTTATGCCTTTGCACTCTTCGAATGATTTCCAACCATTCTGAGGGAACCTTGGGGCGCCTCCGTTACTCTTTAGGAGGCGACCGCCCCAGTCAAACTGCCCGCCTGACACTGTCCCCGTACCGGATCACGGTACCAGGTTAGAACCTAGATACGATCAGGGTGGTATCCCAACGTCGCCTCCACACAAGCTGGCGCTCATGCTTCTAAGGCTCCCACCTATCCTGTACAGATCGTACCCAAATCCAATATCAAGCTGCAGTAAAGCTCCATGGGGTCTTTCCGTCTTGTCGCGGGTAACCTGCATCTTCACAGGTATTAAAATTTCACCGGATCTCTCGTTGAGACAGCGCCCAAGTCGTTACGCCATTCGTGCGGGTCAGAATTTACCTGACAAGGAATTTCGCTACCTTAGGACCGTTATAGTTACGGCCGCCGTTTACTGGGGCTTCGGTTCACAGCTTCGGATTGCTCCTAACCGCTCCCCTTAACCTTCCAGCACCGGGCAGGCGTCAGCCCGTATACTTCGCCTTACGGCTTCGCACAGACCTGTGTTTTTGCTAAACAGTCGCTTGGGCCTTTTCACTGCGGCCCCCTCGGGCTATTCACCCTACCGAGGCACCCCTTCTCCCGAAGTTACGGGGTCATTTTGCCGAGTTCCTTAACGAGAGTTCTTCCGCGCGCCTTAGAATTCTCTTCTCGCCTACCTGTGTCGGTTTGCGGTACGGGCACCTTCACCTGACTAGAGGCTTTTCTTGGCAGTGTGAGATCATGACCTTCGCTACTATAATTTTCACTCCCCATCACAGCCCAGCCTTATCGATGTGCGGATTTGCCTACACATCAGCCTCACTGCTTGGACGGACATCCATCAGTCCGCGTCACTACCCTCCTGCGTCACCCCATCGTTCATAACGGTTTACGGTGGTACAGGAATTTCAACCTGTTGTCCTTCGATTACGCCTTTCGGCCTCACCTTAGGTCCCGACTTACCCTGAGCGGACGAGCCTTCCTCAGGAAACCTTGGGCTTTCGGCGGATCAGATTCTCACTGATCTTTTCGTTACTCATACCGGCATTCTCACTTGTATGCTGTCCAGCGCTCCTTACGGTACACCTTCAACCTACATACAACGCTCCCCTACCCCTGAATCGACTTCACTCCGCCTTCGAAGTGTGTTTATCCCCTGAGAACATTTGGTCATCCTTGATTTCATCTCAAGTCTGACAAAAATGTTCATCTCAGTCTCACTACCTCAAAGAAGCAGTGAAGTCGATTCAAGCCATAGCTTCGGTGGTGTGTTTAGCCCCGTTACATTTTCGGCGCAGAGTCACTCGACCAGTGAGCTATTACGCACTCTTTAAATGGTGGCTGCTTCTAAGCCAACATCCTGGTTGTCTGTGCAACTCCACATCCTTTCCCACTTAACACACACTTGGGGACCTTAGCTGATGGTCTGGGCTGTTTCCCTTTTGACAATGGATCTTAGCACTCACTGTCTGACTCCCGGATATAAGTCTATGGCATTCGGAGTTTGACTGAGCTTGGTAACCCTTGCGGGCCCCGCACCCAATCAGTGCTCTACCTCCACGACTCTTCATTCCGAGGCTAGCCCTAAAGCTATTTCGGGGAGAACCAGCTATCTCCGAGTTCGATTGGAATTTCTCCGCTACCCCCACCTCATCCCCGCATTTTTCAACATACGTGGGTTCGGGCCTCCAGTGCGTGTTACCGCACCTTCACCCTGGACAGGGGTAGATCACACGGTTTCGGGTC
>NZ_CM179499.1:6267500-6340000 GCF_058792535.1 Paenibacillus sp. MT86
GTCCTCAGCATCGCCCAAAGCCTGAACTACACGGTGATCCAGTGGGATACCGACTCCAGGGATTGGAAGAACATCGGCGTCGAGAAAATCGTCGATCGCGTCGTCTCCAAAGCCCATCCGGGAGATATCGTGCTGATGCACGCCAGCGATTCGGTGAAGCAAACCCATGAAGCGCTGCCTCTCATCATCAAGGAACTTCGCAATCAAGGCTACGAGTTCGTCACGGTCACCGATCTGCTTCAACAGGGCAGCACCCAAGGCACCGAGGTCCGCGATCACGCTTCATTGCAGAAGAGCATCGAAGACGCAGGCGGGCTATGACTCATGAAGACCCTTAACATTAAATAATGCTTAACAAAAAAAGAGCTAAGGCGTTAGCTCTTTTTTTCGTCTTGTGTAACTTTATGAAGCGTCAGAATCTGGTATGCATTACAGATCAGCAACGGTACAACCATAAAAATCGTGGCGTTGCTCACTCCGATTTGCAGCACGCCGATAATCTCTACGATGGAAATGGCCATCATGAAGAACAGCGTCGGGATCCATGCGTTGGCATTTGTGCTCTTTACTTTGAGGTAAGCAACGACAATGGCAATGACCAGTATGGAGATACCCAGAATCAAATCCTGCTGCAGGCTGGTGGATCCGCCGACAAACGTACGGAAGAACATCAGCTCCAGCAATGCCAGTACAGCCAACACAATCTGAATGTATTGCCAAGTCTTTCTTCGGAATATGCCAATCCCCATATAATTTAACGTCAGGTATGCAAAAAAGCCCATCTGGGAGTATACGCTCACCAGCGCCCCAGAGCCTAACAAAATCAGCGGGTATATCAATAAATCGGCCATTCCCGTGAACTCGATAGCGCCATTAAACAACTGCAGGATCAGACCTACGATCAATGCCGCCACTGCCCCGACGAGCAGCGTTTTCAAAAACAATTTGGACCACTTACGTAAGCTCAACTAACTTCCACCCCCACAGATCATTATTTTACCAACGTTCACAATAAAAAACCATTCTGAATCCGACATATTTCTGCAAATCCATCGCATACTATGCGAAGACCCGTAAGAAAAATGACAATCAATTTACTTTCACGAAAAGACAGACCGCATGCAGAAGGATTTTTCTTGCGAAAAAAGGAGGACAACGGTAATGAAGTGGCCGTTATTTCGTTTATGTATTATCGTCTTCGTTGCTGCCATGGTGCTTACCGCTTGTGGCGTAGAACAAAGCTCGTCCCCGCAGCTTGGCTATAAAGAAATCAAGTCTATGGTGGTCGACATTCTGAAAACCGACGAAGGCAAAAAAGCGGTGGAAGAAGCGCTAGGCGGCGGATCCGGCGGTTCCTCAGGCAGCGGAGGCTCAATGGGAATGCGGATGATGTCCGCCCAATCTGGCGATCAAATTCGGATGGCTGTTAAGGATACGCTGGTGTCGGATGAATATAAGAAGGAAATTGAGAAGATCATGACCGATCCGCAATTCGCCGGCGATTTTGCCAAAGCCATTAATTCCGAGAGCAAGCAGCTGCATATGCAGCTGATCAAGGACCCTACGTATCAAAAGGCTATTCAGGATATGTTAAAATCACCGGATGTGATGAAATCGTTTCTTGAATTGACCAATACGCCGGACTATCGCAAACAGTCCATGACCGTGATGCAGGAAGCTATGCAAAATCCGCTGTTCCGCATGGAGGTTCTGGAACTGCTCAAAACGGTCGTGAAAGATGAACTTCAGCCTAAAGTGGAAAAGAAAAAACAAGGCGAGGAAAAAGGCCAAGAAGAGCAAGGCGGCGGTGAAGGCGGCAGTGAAAGCGGCGGCGGTGAGGAAGGCGGCGGCGATGGCGGCGGCGGTTAAAGCATCCATTCCGAAAAATAGAACAAGCTCCCTGCAGAGGGAGCTTGTTTCGTCATATTATGACTGGTCTTAAACGGATCCTTCAAGCTTAGCCGCGATTCGTGAGGCGATCTCTTCGTAAATCGCTGCGCTCTCGGTCCCCGGTTTATAAACCGATGGCGAGAAATCCGGCTCCGAAGGGTGATTATCCGGGGCCCCCAACGGAAGCTGCGCGAGAAGCTCCGTATGAAGCGTCTCGGCAAGCTTGCCTCCGCCTCCACGACCGAACACATAATCCTTCTCTCCGCCATGGGAGCAGACATAATAGGACATGTTCTCGACGACGCCCAGAATTTCATGATCGGTCTGCAAGGCCATCGCACCCGCTCTGGCGGCAACAAACGCCGCCGTAGCATGCGGGGTGGTTACGATGATCTCTTTGCTCTGCGGAATCATCTGATGCACGTCCAGCGCCACGTCACCGGTTCCTGGCGGCAGATCAAGCAGCATGTAGTCCAAATCCCCCCAAGCGACATCGGTGAAAAATTGACGCAGCATTTTGCCAAGCATCGGTCCGCGCCAAATCACCGGACTGTTCTCACGGATGAAGAAGCCCATCGACATGACCTTGACGCCAAAGCGCTCAACCGGGTGAATGACGCCGTCTTCGGTTACGGAGGGCCCTTCCTCAATACCCATCATGTCCGGCACGCTGAATCCGTAAATATCCGCGTCGATCAGACCGACCCTCTTCCCTTGCCGGGCCAAAGCCGCGGCTAAATTCACCGTAACGGTGGATTTGCCGACGCCGCCTTTGCCGCTTGCGATCGCAATGAAATGAACGCCGGATTGTTCGCTTAGAAGCGTATTCTGCTCCATGCCGGCAGCATGCCCTTTTGTCAGCTTGTCGCGATCGTTGGCTTCCTCGCGGTTCGCTTGGTTTGAGGCATTGTCCAGGGGACGCATGCGGATATGAATATCCTCTGCCCCCATCGCCTCCAGAATTTCTCTGATCTGCGCTTCCAGGGAAGCGCGTACATCTTCGCTGCTGTACGTCACGGATAGTCGAACCGTGCGTTCCTTGACTACAATATCTCGAATACGCTGGAGCTCCATCAGGCTCTTCCCGGTTTCGGGATCACGTAAAGGCTGGAGTATCTCCTGTACCGTTTCTCTAGTCAGCATATAAGCACCTCTGCTCTATGTAATGGAATAGACAATGTTTCGATATTCGTGTCTATTATACCATTACTCTGCAGCTTGTGACGACTCGCTGGTGGACTCTCCGGAGGTATACCGCAAAATGCCGTTATACACGGAAGCTGCGACCTTCCTCTGGTATTTCTCGTCCCGAAGCAATTCGGATTCCTGCGGATGGGACAAGAAACCGACCTCGACCAGGGCGGATGGCATGCGCAGGGCTCGGAGCAAATATATCTTGTCGTCCGTTTTGGCCAGACGCTGCGTATTCTCCAGGTTATGCCTAATTTCAGCTTGGATCAATTCGGCAAGTTTCTTGCTGTCCTCGTTATTCGGCGGGAAAAAGGTCTGCGCGCCTCTCCACCGATTGGACGGAATGCTGTTCAGATGCATGCTGATAAACAGGTCGGCCTTGCTGTCCTCAATCATCCGCACGCGTTGTTTGAGATCTTCCGTTTTCCGCTTGGAATATCCCTTGGTGCTTTCCGCCGCCAGGTCGTAGTCTCCTTCTCTTGTCATAATGACAAGCGCGCCTGCCTGCTGCAAGTAATCACGTAGATACAAGGTGATGGCCAGGTTTACATCCTTCTCTATGACGCCTTGGCGGCTTACTGCTCCCCCGTCTGGCCCGCCATGGCCTGCATCAAGGGCAATGACTTTGCCGGCAAGCGGTAGGCTCCAGGTATTGGACGTTTTGGCAGAGGGGATTTCGTACGTCACTACGATAATGAGCAGTGCCAGTAGTACGGCACCAATCAGGGTTTGTTTGATTCTCTTCAACGATATCCATACCGTAACCTTGTCTGTTCTCCGCCTGGACATAACAAAACCACCTCGTCCCATGAGTTGTTCTACTCCATCATATGGGACAAGGCGGTTATTTATGCCTTCGTTATACCGTGATCTGCTCTTTCATGCCTTCGATCAGTACTTGCGCAACTTCCGGGCGCGTAAATTCCGGCGGCGGGCACTGCCCCTCGCGAAGCAAGCCGCGAACCTTCGTTCCCGACAAGGTCAGATGGTCCTCCTTAGGATGCGGGCATGTTTTGCTCGAGGCCATGTTTCCGCATGTTGTGCAGAAGAAGCTGTGCTCGAAGAACAGCGGGGTAATGCCTAGCTCTTCCGCAGTGAAATTCTTGAAAATTTCCTGTGCCTCATAAGTGCCGTAGTAGTCGCCGACTCCGGCGTGATCCCGGCCCACGATAAAATGAGTGCATCCATAATTTTTACGAACCATGGCATGGAATATGGCTTCCCTTGGGCCTGCATAACGCATGGCAGCCGGAAATACGCCCAGGAGGGTACGATCCGCGGGGTAATAGTTCTCCAGCAAGGTCAGGTAGCTCTTCATCCGCACGTTGGCAGGAACGTCATCCGATTTGGTCTCTCCCACGAGCGGATTGAGGAATAGCGCATCTACGATTTCCATTGCGCTTTTCTGAATGTACTCATGTGCACGGTGGACCGGATTTCGGGTCTGAAAGCCGACAACCGTATTCCAGCCCTTGGCTTTAAAATGTGCGCGTGTTTCTGCCGGATCAAAATAAAACTCGCCAAACCGTTCCGGTTGCGGACGATTCAATACTTGAATCGGACCTCCAACATACGTCGCAGGTCGTTCCAAAAGCTTTTTCACGCCTGGATGCTCCGGATCATCGGTCTTGAATACTTGTACAGCCTCGACTTGCTGATCGACCTGGTAGACACTCTCGACATCGATGACGCCATAAACGACGCCATCTTCTTCTCCTACAAGCGCCGCCTTCTCGCCGACTACGAGCTTCGCCGCCGTGTCTTCATCTACGGCCAGCGTGACCGGTATGCTCCACACCGTTCCGTCAGATAAACGCATATTGGAAACGACCGATTTGTAGTCCTGCTCGTTCAGAAATCCCTGCAATGGCGAAAATGCTCCGACCCCGATTAGATCCAAGTCCGAAATGCTCCAGGCGTTTACAGGGATCTTATGAAAGGTGTCAACCTGCTTCAACAAAGCTTCACGTTCTTCTCCTTGGGCTACCCGCTGTACCAGCGTACCGCCATGAGGGAGTATGGCTGTCATGAATAATTCCTCCTTCTTATGCTGCAACTGTGATAAGGCAAGTGGTTCTTATCTGTTTATTTATGAAGCCCGCACTCCGTCTTCTCATGCCCGGACCAGCGTCCTGCACGTGGATCTTCTCCCGGCATGACCTGCCGCGTGCAGTATTCGCAGCCAATGCTCGGATAATTCTGATCATGCAGCGGGTTGTAGATGATCTCGTTCGTGCGGATGTAATTCCACACATCCTCACTCGTCCAGCCCGCGATCGGATTAAACTTCACCAAACCGAACTTGGTATCATATTCAATCTTCTTCGAGTTCGCCCGGGTAGGGGCTTGATCTCTTCGTATGCCTGTGATCCAAGCCTCGTATTGAGACAGAATCCGGGTCAACGGCTCTACCTTGCGGATGTTGCAGCATTCGTTCGGGCTGACGCTCCATAATGCTTCGCCATGCTGAGCCGCTTGCTCTTCCGGCGTAATGAGCGGAGATACGCGCACAAATTCCAGCCCATAGCGTTCTGCCATACGATCCCGCGTTTCATATGTCTCCTTGAAATGAAAGTCGGTATCCAGATAAAAAATATCCGTCGACGGACTGATCTTCTGAATCATATCGACCAATACCACATCTTCTGCTCCAAAGCTGCAAGCAAACGTTATGTTAGGAAACGTCTTGATAGCATATTCGATGACTTCCTCAGCCGATGCGTGCTCAAGCTCTTCAGCCTGCACTCTGATCAGATCTTCTTTCTCCAGCAAATTCATGATTGGATGCCTCCCCCATTTTTCATTAATCCCGATAATCCTACTGAAATAATATGAATTAAATACAGTATAAAACATTCCTAATAAATGTCAACCATCAAATCGTTACCATAAAAAACGAAAAAACCCTTCCTGCGCAAGCAGGAAGGGGCTTCTCTCTATTCTATTTTCCAAACATTATGACAAGTCTTGGACCTTACTCCGATGCTACGGATACCTCTTTGGCTCTCATGCCTGCACCGGCACTTTTTCCTTCCGAATCCTCGGACTTGGGAGCCGATGCCTGATTCGTTGTCCGCAGCGGAATTTCCTTCAAGAAGAATACGAGCAGCAATGCGACCACAAGCACCAGCATCCCGGTAAGGAATACCATGGATAGCGTATTTCCGAGCGCATCGCGAATGCTGTCTATCATCTGCAGGAATAGTGGCTGCACATCTGCAGGAAGGCTTGCTTGCGTCTGTTCGATCAACGGCTTATTCATCAGCGTCTGCGGATTCGCGAACGATAGCATCTGCTGGGCCATCTGCGGATCCAAGGAGCTGAAGTCAGGCGCGCTCTCCGACTGAAGTGCATCCTTCAAATTCTTCGTCAGGTTATTCGACATAACCGTACCCATAACCGCGATACCGATCGTACCGCCAAGATTACGGAACAATTGGGAAGAAGCCGTCGCTACGCCAAGCTCTTTGTGCGATACCGCATTTTGCGTGGCCAGCGAGAATACCGGCATGCCCAAACCAAGACCGACACCGAAAATGATGGTACTGACCACGGTCAGCCACAGGTTATCCATGAATACCATGATACCCATGCCCACAATCATGATCGGTACGCCAAGCAGCGCGTAACGTTTGTACTTGCCGCTCTTCGCGATCAGCTGGCCCACGACGGCGCTCATTCCCATCATGAAGACCGACATCGGAATCGTTACATACCCGGCATAGGTAGGCGAAATGCCGAGTACGCCCTGCACGTAGAACGAGATGTAAATCATCGCGCCCATCAAACCGAAGTTCATAATGAATCCAATCAGATTGGAAACCGTAACGACGCTGTTCTTAAACAAACTCAGCGGCAAAACCGGTTCCTTGGCCTTTGTCTCAACAAATATAAAGATGATGGCCGATACGACCGAAGCCGCTATGAGACCGATAATCTCCGGCGATCCCCAAGGATATTCCGTACCTGCCCAAGAAAAGGCAAGCAGCAACGGAACGATGGCCGTTGTCAGGAATAAGGAGCCCAAATAATCGATGGATTGACCCGGTTTGCGTTCGACCTTAGGGAACAATGTCATGATCATGATAAAGGCAACGACGCCCAGCGGCAGGAAGATCCAGAATAACCAGCGCCATTCAATGTTATCGACCAGGTAACCGCCAAGCGTAGGACCCAGGACACTGGAAAAACCGAATACCGCCGTCATCAGGCCCATCCATTTACCACGTTCCCGCGGCGGGAATAAGTCCCCGACCGACATAAATGCCGTTGACTGGATAATGCCGGCACCGATACCTTGAATACCGCGATAAATGATAAACTGATACACGTCTGTCGAAGTACCCGTAAGGAAAGCCCCTAACATGAAAAACAATATACCTATCATTATAAACGGCTTACGTCCGAACATGTCGGACAGCTTGCCAACCAGTATGGTAGCGATCGTTGATGTTAACAAATAAATGTTGATGGTCCATGTATAATAATCCATGCCATCGAGAATGGCGATAATCCGCGGCATCGCGGTGCTTGTTATCGTCTGGTTAATGGCTGCGAAGAACATCGCAGCCATGATCGCGATCATAATCGAAACTTTACGTTTAAGCGTTAAATGCTCCATGCTCCACCTCTACCCGTTGTGATTGTTTTTATCTATGTTTGACAGCATCAAGGAGAAGATTCTTCTTAAATGCTGAATGTCTTCCTCTGAGAGGAAGTCGAAAAATCCCTGGATCATTTCTTTTTGGTCCTTCTTCACTTTCTTAATGATCTCAAGCCCCGGTTCCAATAGCGTGATGTTGACAACTCTGCGGTCATCCTCGGCACGTTCTTTCTGCAGATATCCTTCTGCAACCAATTTATCCGTCAGTCCGGTTATAGCCGGCGGCGTCAAAGACAAAACTTCAGCAAGCTCCGAGACCTTTAGAGGTCCTCTCATCTTTAACACATACAGCACCTGAAATTGAGGGAAACTTAAATTGTATTTCCCGGCGCTCGACTTGTTCCATTCTTGAGAAATGTTCTTCAGCAGCGCCCGGAACATCGACGACACCTTAAAAATCTCTTCATTGCGATCCAACCATATCACCCCTTACTGCTCCAAGAAATTACTTATCTAATTAATGATTAAATATTAATTATTTAAGTGCTTAATTAATTTGCAATTAATAATATATCTCTATTTACATATGAAGTCAAGTGGTTAACGATGTCAGATGATCATGCTCGGAAGCCAGCTTCATTCTTCATATCCTCAACCTGTGCACATGATGTGAACAACATGCCCCAAAACACGCGAACGTATCCCTAATGTGCTCACCATGATGTGCATATCTTTGTGGACAACCTGACTACAATTGTCTTGTCCACTTCCAACACAGTAGACAGACTTCGTGCAGAGGACGGTGTGTTGCCATAACCGGGAGACCTATGCTTCGAGAATTATGCTTTCAGACACCACAAAAAAGCCCTTGACCGTAATGGCCAAGGGCTTGGTAAATCGAATATTAACGTTTGGAGAACTGTGGCGCGCGACGAGCTGCTTTAAGACCATATTTCTTACGTTCTTTCATACGAGGGTCGCGAGTTAGGAATCCAGCTCTTTTCAGAGAAGGACGGAATTCAGGATCTGCTTTCAGAAGAGCACGGGAGATACCGTGACGGATTGCTCCAGCTTGACCGGAGATGCCGCCACCGTGAGCGATGACAAGCACGTCATATTTGCCCAGTGTTTCTGTCAGATTCAAAGGTTGTTTAACGATCAGTTTGAGTGTTTCCAAACCGAAATATTCATTGATATCACGTTTATTGATGACAATGCGTCCTTCACCCGGTACGAGGCGTACACGTGCTACCGAGTGCTTACGACGACCTGTCCCATAGTATTGTACTTGTGCCATGAAACTGTCCTCCTTTTTAATTAACCGCGAAGTTCGTAAACTTCTGGTTTTTGTGCTTCATGTGGATGTGCCGTGCCTGCGTATGCTTTCAGTCTCAGCTTCATTTTCTCGCCCATGCGAGTTTTAGGAAGCATGCCGTGAACCGCGCTTTCGATTACACGCTCTGGGAATTTAGCAATCAGGTCTTGAGCTGAAGTTACTTTCAATCCACCTGGATGCAGGGAGTGACGATAGTATTTCTTGTTCTCCATCTTTTTGCCAGTGAGGTGGATTTTCTCGGCGTTGATAACAACCACGAAATCCCCTGTGTCAACATGTGGAGTGAATTGAGGCTTATGTTTGCCGCGGATCAGAGCCGCAACTTCACTTGCCAAACGGCCAAGCGTTTTGCCTTCGGCATCAACGATGTACCATTTGCGCTCAACTTCATTTGGCTTCGCCATATAGGTGGTACGCATGTATAGTTCCTCCTTGTATTCGTCCGAAAATCATCATTAATTTTCATCATTTATCTTCGTTCATGTGTAAAGCATTTTCATGGTGTTGCTGTCTTGCTATTGGCATTCTCTTAACCGGGGCTGTGGGAGAGCCGTTAAGAAAACACAACTTATATAATACAGGATTACGCCCACTTCCGCAAGTGTTTTTTGCTTTTCTAGCTTACACCCTGCGGTTTGATTCAAACAAGCCGCCAAACGCATCCCGAACGCTTTCCGGTTCTTTGGGGAACAGCCGTCTGCGTGGCACGTATCGCGTCAGTCATTGCAGCTTCTCTTGGCCGGCGATATCGTAATCCACTTCCCATAACATCAAGCCCTTGCCCATCGCTGTGGGACCGGCTGCCGCCCGATTTTGGGCTTCCAATATGACCTTCATATCATCCGGATGGCGCTTGCCTTCCCCTACCTCAATCAACGTTCCCATAATGATCCGGACCATGTGCTGCAGAAACCCGTTCCCGGATATGAACGTATGAATGATTCCTTGATCTCTGGTGCCTGGGCGGCACATGGATGTATCCTTCTCGATCCAAGCATCAAAAATCGTACGGACATGGGACGGCTTCGTCGACTTTCGTGACGCAAACGTTGTAAAGTCATGCGTTCCGATCAGATGAGAAAGTCCCTGCTCCATCGCTGCGATATCCAGTTTTCCATGATGATGGATCTGGTACCGCCGGTTGAATAGATCCGGATATTGATTCGCATTGATGGTAAAACGATAGGTTTTGCGTTTCGCTGCATGGCGGGAATGGAATTCCATCGGTACCTCCATTGCATCCGAAACCACGATATCTTCCGGCAGCCAAGTGTTTAATGCCATGCACCAACGCTCCACGGGAATGGGGGAAGCCGTGTAAAAATTAAATACCTGGGCGCGGGCATGCACCCCGGCATCTGTCCGGCCGGAAGCCGTAATCTTGAGCTGCTCTCCGGACAAGCGGCGAATGGCTTCCTCCAAATAGTCCTGAATCGTGTGGCCACCGGGCTGGGTCTGAAAGCCGTTATAATCGGTACCGTCGTAACTGACCTTCATCAGAAGATTACGCATTGCTTGCCTCCTGCGTGCTTTCATCGAATGATTCCGAAACGAAACTTGCGATTTAGAATCTCATCAGCATCGCTGATAACTCATGAGTTCCATATCTATCAAAAAAAGAGCCCCATAGGAGCTCCTTTTCATCATGTTAAGCCGAACCCTTCGAGTCAGCCACATGACTAGAAGGTCCCCGTTATCGTAGCCCATGGAGTAGTCGAGACGAGTCGAACCAAATGATCGACTATATCTCGCACCACTTCCCGTTCATGGCCCCTAGAATAAACATCTGAAGAGCCGGGCATACATAACTTCAGTCACTTCAATGGAACAAAACGAAATTACGCGCGATCTACCAGTTCCAAATAAACCATTGGAGCTGCGTCACCACGACGAGGACCCAGTTTCAGGATACGCGTGTATCCGCCTGGACGCTCTACGTAGCGAGGAGCGATTTCGGAGAACAATTTTTGGATTGCATCTTGTTCACCGTCAACCGTTTCACGACGCACGAATGCAGCTACTTGACGACGAGCGTGCAGATCACCTTTTTTTGCTTTTGTGATCAGTCTCTCAGCGATCGAACGAACTTCTTTCGCTTTGGCTTCAGTCGTTTGAATACGCTCATATAAGAAAAGGTCGGTTACCAGGTCACGGAACAACGCTTTACGCGCACTGGAATCGCGGCCCAACTTTTGGTATGCCATGTGTTTTTCCCTCCTTTGCTAAGCTAAGCCGAATCTGTTATTCTTCCGTACGAAGTCCCAGGCCCAACTCTTCGAGCTTCTCTTGAACTTCCTCCAAGGATTTGCGTCCGAGGTTCCGGACTTTCATCATATCCTCTTCGGTTTTCGTAGTCAGCTCTTGTACCGTATTAATGCCGGCACGTTTCAAGCAGTTGTAGGAACGAACGGAAAGATCCAGCTCTTCGATCGTCATTTCAAGCACTTTTTCTTTCTTGTCTTCTTCTTTCTCGACCATGATCTCCGCATCCTTCGCTTCGTCGGTCAGACCCACGAAGAGGAACAGATGCTCAGTCAAGATTTTCGCGCCGAGACTAACGGCTTCTTCTGGGCGGATGCTGCCATCCGTCCAAATTTCAAGCGTCAGTTTGTCGTAGTTGGTTACTTGGCCAACACGCGTATTTTCCACGCCGTAGTTAACACGGCTAATCGGAGTGTAGATCGAATCGACGGGAATGACGCCGATAGGCTGGTCATCGCGTTTGTTCCGATCCGCCTGGACATAGCCACGACCGCGACTGGCAAAAATACGCATATGAAGTCTTGCACCAGGGCCCAGCGTCGCAATATGAAGATCCGGATTCAGAATCTCCACATCACTATCCGCACGGATGTCACCAGCAGTAACAACCCCTTCACCCTCCGCATCAATCTCGAACACTTTCTCTTCATCGGAATGAATTTTCAGAGACAAAGCTTTCAGGTTCAGGATGACCTCGGTCACGTCTTCCATGACACCCGGAATCGTGGAGAATTCATGAAGCACGCCATCGATTTGAATCGATGTGACGGCTGCACCCGGGAGTGAGGATAACAAGATGCGGCGAAGCGAGTTCCCCAGCGTCGTGCCATATCCTCTCTCTAGAGGCTCAACAACGAATTTCCCATAGGTTCCTTCTTCATTGACATCAACGGTCTCAATTTTCGGCTTTTCGATTTCAATCACGCAAGTACCCCTCCTTCAAACGTCGCTCCTATATGAAACTGTCATCTTATCCAGTAATCCATGTAGTAGTATGCCTAAACAACCATTATTAGCAGATTGCAACGGATTTATACCACATTAACAGGATGACTTCATTATACGCGACGACGTTTTGGTGGGCGGCATCCGTTATGTGGAATTGGTGTTACGTCTTTGATCAGGTTCACTTCGAGACCTGCTGCTTGCAGGGAACGAATTGCTGCTTCACGACCAGCACCAGGACCTTTAACCATGACTTCCACCGCTTTCATACCGTGTTCCATAGCCGCTTTGGCAGCTGTTTCAGCAGCCATTTGCGCAGCGAACGGGGTCGACTTACGGGAACCTTTAAATCCAAGGCCGCCGGAGCTTGCCCAAGAAATCGCGTTTCCGTGAGGATCCGTAATCGTTACGATTGTATTGTTGAACGTGGAGCGGATATGAGCCACGCCACTTTCAATATTTTTGCGGTCACGACGTTTAGTACGTACGACTTTTTTTGGTTTAGCCATTGTCTATTATCCCCCTTTCTTATTTCTTCTTGTTCGCTACGGTACGACGAGGACCTTTACGTGTACGAGCATTCGTTTTAGTACGTTGACCACGAACAGGCAATCCACGACGGTGACGAATACCGCGGTAGCAGCCGATCTCCGTGAGACGTTTAATATTTAAGGAAATTTCACGACGCAGGTCACCTTCTACCTTAACCATACCATCGATCGTTTCGCGCAATTTGCTGACTTCATCTTCTGTCAAATCACGGACACGAGTGTCTGCATTGATTCCAGTTTCTTTCAATACTTTCTGGGAAGTCGTTTTACCGATTCCGAAAATGTAAGTCAAGGCGATCTCAACGCGTTTGTCACGTGGCAAATCCACACCAGCTATACGAGCCATTTTACGCTACACCCCCTTCTTTAACCTTGTTTTTGTTTGTGTTTCGGATTTTCACAGATAACCATTACGTTCCCTTTGCGGCGAATGACTTTGCATTTTTCGCAAATAGGCTTTACAGAAGGTCTTACCTTCATGCTAATTACCTCCTCCAAGTTTTACGTTGTAAAACCAGCTTCGAAACTAAAGTAGTTTGTTACCGCTGCTGAGTTTTACGTCAGTAAAACCGCTTCGCAGCTTTCCTTGATTCCCCGGGGGAACCTTGAATCTATTTACGGTACGTGATACGACCTTTGGTTAAATCGTACGGCGAGAGTTGAACAACCACTTTGTCTCCTGTAAGGATACGGATAAAGTGCATCCGCAGCTTTCCGGAAACATGAGCGAGAATCTGGTGACCATTCTCCAGCTCGACTTTAAAGGTAGCATTCGGCAACGGCTCGATGACCGTTCCTTCGACTTCAATGACATCTTCTTTAGCCACAGTTAGTCTCCTTTCTGATCTGCCTTGGATTTATCGGATACAAATTGGCCAAGTGCGAAACGCAGTTTACCGTTTGTAACCCGACCGCTTTCTTGCAAACTGTTTACCACTTCACTGCTAATGTAGGATTGAGGTTCAAGATGAAGAACATTCTTCTTCTTGGCCCCGTCAAACTTGCGTTTGTCCCCATCCGCGATCCACACGAACCTGCTGTCCTCAATCGAAACGATAACGGCATACTGTCCGGCATCTCTGCCCTTCAGTATCTTAACAATCTGACCGGGTTGAAGCGGGATTTCATGATTCAATGTCATCACCCTATTCCGGCAGCTTCGTCAAAATTTCCATGCCATCCGGCGTGACTGCTACCGTATGCTCGAAGTGAGCACATAGTGAGCCGTCAACCGTAACAACCGTCCAGTTGTCTTCCAGCGTCTTGACATGCCGTTTCCCGGCATTGACCATCGGCTCAATCGCGAGCACCATGCCCGGTTTGAGTCTTGGTCCGCGGTCAGGAATGCCATAGTTCGGAATTTGCGGATCCTCATGCAGATCGGTACCCACGCCATGACCAACGTACTCCCGGACGACAGAGAAACCTGCATCCTCGATATGACGCTGAATGGCATGAGAGATTGTAAACAAGCGGACATCGGGTTTGACTAGCGCAAGTCCAGCATAGAGCGATCCTTCCGTAACGTCCAGCAAACGCTGGGCCTCTTCGGAAATTTCTCCTACAGCGTAGGTCCATGCCGAGTCACCATGGTAACCCTGGTATTGCGCGCCGATATCAAACGTAACGATATCGCCCTCGATCAATTTGCGTTTGCCTGGAAATCCATGCACCAATTCTTCGTTGACTGATGCGCAAATGCTGGAAGGAAATCCGTTGTAGCCTTTAAAAGATGGCACAGCGCCTTGGCTTCGAATGAACTTGTCGGCCATCAGGTCCAGTTCCCCGGTCGTAATGCCCGGTTCAACATGAGCGGCAAGGAGTTTGTGGCATTCCGCCACGATCCTTCCTGCTTCTCTCATCAAGCTCAGTTCCGTTTCGGATTTACAAATGATCATTATACTTAACCTCTCAGTATAGACGCAATTTGTGATGAAACCGCGTCGATTTCCTGATCACCATCGATTTGACGCAAAAGACCTTTGTTCTCATAAAACGTGAGGAGTGGTGCTGTTTTGTTGATATATTCGTCTAAACGAATGCCGACGCTCTCTTCGTTATCATCGGAGCGTTGGTACAATTCGCCGCCGCATTTATCACAAATGCCTTCCTGTTTAGGAGGATTAAAGATCACATGATAAGTCGAACCGCAGTTTTTGCAAATCCGGCGGCCGGTTAGGCGGGCCAGAAGCTTTTCCCGATCCACTTTCAGGTTGATGACGTGATCGAGACCAGTATTCAAGCGGGCGAGAATGTCATCCAGCGCTTCCGCTTGCGAAAGGGTTCTTGGAAAGCCGTCCAATAAAAAACCTTTTTCGCAATCGGACTGCTGCAGACGCTCTTCCACAATACCAATCGTTACGTCATCCGGTACCAGCAGACCCTGATCCATGAATTCCTTCGCTTTAATCCCGATAGGAGTTCCTTGTTTGATCGCGAGACGAAATGCATCGCCCGTTGAAATATGAGGAATACCGAATTCATTCACGATGTTTTCTGCTTGCGTTCCTTTTCCTGCCCCAGGAGGACCCATGAATAAGATGTTCACCTTACGTCACTCCCTCCCCTTGATTGACTAGCAAGAACAACACAATAGGCGCCGGGAAGCGATACAGACCACTCGCCGGAACCTATCGCCTATTTATTGATAAAACCTTTGTAATGACGTTTGATCAGTTGGCTTTCGATCTGCTTCATCGTATCCAGTGCAACACCGACGACGATCAAGAGGGACGTACCACCAATCTGAACCGTACGAGGAAGACCTGCAAGTGATCCGAAGAACACCGGAAGTACGGAGATCACGGCCAGGAACAGAGCTCCTGTCATGGTCAAACGGGTCATAACCCGTGTCAGATACTTCTCGGTAGCTTTACCAGGACGAATGCCCGGCACATAGCCGCCGTTCTTCTTCATATTATCAGCCATTTGGTTCGGATTCATCTGCACGAAGGTGTAGAAGAACGTGAAACCAATGATCATGAGTACATACAGTACCATTCCAAGCGGGCTGTCATAAGCCAGGTTCGCCGTAATCCATTTCGCCCAATTCTGGTGTGCCCAGAAGCTGGCCAGGATAACCGGGAACTGCAGCAATGACATCGCAAAGATGACCGGAATAACGCCTGCTCCGTTAATCTTGAGCGGAATGTGTGTGTTCTGTCCACCGTACATTTTGTTTCCTACAACACGCTTCGCGTATTGAACCGGAATTTTACGGATACCTTGCTGAATGAATACAACACCGGTAATGATCAGAACCAAAATCAAGAGGATGATGACACCCTTCAGAATGTTCATGAAGACCTGACCATCCTGAATGAAGTTCGATTCAATCGTTGTCCGAATGTGCATCGGAATACCAGCAGCGATACCTGCAAAGATAATGATCGAAATACCGTTACCGATTCCGCGTTCCGTAATCTGTTCGCCGAGCCACATCAAGAATGATGTACCTGCAGTAAGAACGATCGCGATCACGACGAAGTCGATAAAGGTTGCTCCAGGAACCATTTCGGCGCCATACAGGCGGTTAAACCCGATGGACATACCGAACGCCTGAATCAGACCCAGTATTACCGTACCATAACGAGTAATTTGAGCCAACTGCTTCTTCCCGTGTTCCCCTTGTTTGTTCCATTCCGCAAACTTTGGAATGACGTCCATCGACAGCAATTGCACGATAATGGACGAAGTAATATATGGAAATATCGAAAGGGCGAAGATCGAAAACTGCGATAACGCGCCCCCCGAGAACGTGTTAAGAAGACCGAACAACTCATTGCCTGCCTGATTCGTCTGGGTAAAGACATCCTTGTTAACACCGGGAACCGGTACAAAGGATCCGATACGGAAGATGATCAGAACGAATAAGGTGAACAAAATACGCTTGCGAAGGTCCTCGACACGCCATATATTTTTCAGGGTCTTAAACATTAGATCACCTCGGTTTTACCGCCGGCAGCCTCGATCTTCTCTACCGCAGATTGAGAAAACTTATTAGCTTTTACAGTCAAAGAAACGGTAACTTCACCGTTGCCAAGAATTTTGATTCCGCTCTTTGTATTGTTAACAATACCGCTCTCAACCAAAACTTCTGGAGTCACTTCAGTACCTGCTGCAAAGCTGTTAAGTTCTTCGATGTTCACAATCGCGTACTCTTTCCGAGTTGGGTTTACGAAACCGCGCTTCGGAAGACGACGATACAATGGGTTCTGTCCACCTTCGAAGCCTGGACGTACACCACCGCCGGAACGAGAGTTTTGTCCTTTGTGACCGCGACCCGACGTTTTACCCGTACCGCTACTAGTACCGCGTCCAACGCGCTTGCGCTCTTTGCGGGATCCAGGTGCTGGGCTCAGCTCATGTAACTTCATCGTTCGTTGCACCTCCTTAATATGTCCGGGGATAAACTGCCCGGGATTAACCTTCGATTTCTTTAACAGAAACCAGGTGATTTACTTTCTTGATCATTCCGCGAATTGCAGCATTGTCGCTTTGAACCACGGAATGGTTGATTTTGCGAAGTCCGAGTGTTTTCACGGTTGCACGCTGATCCTCTGGACGACCAATCACGCTGCGTACGAGGGTGATTTCAAGTTTAGCCATGAGATTCCCTCCTTAACCCAACAGCTCTTCGACGGATTTGCCGCGAAGCTTGGCAACATCTTCAACACGCTTCAGGCGGGACAAGCCTTCCAAAGTCGCATTGACCATGTTCATGGAGTTCGAAGAACCTAGAGATTTTGTCAAAATGTCGCCTACGCCAGCCAGCTCGAGTACTGCACGAACCGGTCCGCCAGCGATAACCCCAGTACCTTCAGATGCCGGCTTCAACAATACGCGGCCTGCTCCGAAGTGTCCTGTTACGAGGTGAGGAATAGTGGTTCCAACAAGTGGAATGTGAATCAGGTTTTTCTTAGCATCTTCAATACCTTTGCGGATTGCATCCGGTACTTCGCCTGCTTTACCGATACCTGCTCCTACCCAACCTTTGCCATCACCGACAACTACCAGTGCGCTAAAGCTAAAGCGACGTCCGCCTTTTACAACTTTAGCAACGCGGTTAATGTTTACTACTCTTTCAGTCAGTTCTAAAGTGTTAGGATCTACACGCAAGTCGTTTACCTCCTTTTGAAAATATCTTAGAATTCAAGGCCTGCTTCGCGAGCTGCCTCTGCAAGTGCTTGAATACGTCCATGGTACAAATATCCACCACGATCGAATACGATCGATTTATAACCTTTGTCTGCTGCACGTTTTGCAACGAGTTCGCCGACTTTACGAGCGGATTCAACGCTTCCGCCGTTCTTGATGTCGCTAACCAGTTCTTTGTCCAGCGTAGAAGCTGATGCCAAAGTCACGCCAGCCACGTCGTCGATCAATTGAGCATAGATGTGTTTCGAAGAACGGAACACGTTCAGACGTGGACGTTCTGCAGTGCCTTGGATTTTCTTACGGACACGCAGGTGTCTTTTCAGACGAGCTTTGTTCTTGTCTTGTTTCGTGATCATGCTTCCATTTCCTCCCTTCAGTTTTGCCTTAAGAGCTTCACTTTTAGACGCATCGGGTAAGTATGGGAGAAGAGGCAAGTTATCAACCAGGTAGATCCCCAGTCAGCTAACCTTACTTCTTCTTACCAGCTTTACCTTCCTTACGGATAATGCGTTCACCTTCGTATTTAATCCCTTTACCTTTGTAAGGCTCAGGCTCACGTACGGAACGAATCTTAGCAGCGTATGCACCTACGCGCTCTTTATCGATACCGCGAACCGTGATTTTCGTGTTAGCCGGTACGTCGAATTCAATACCTGGCTCCGGTGTAATTTCAACTGGGTGGGAGTAACCCACGTTCAGAACGATTTTATCTCCGGATTTGCTTGCACGGTATCCGACACCAACCAACTCAAGGTTTTTCGAGAATCCTTCAGTTACACCGTTGACCATATTCGAGACAACGCTGCGGGTCGTGCCGTGAAGAGAGCGATGTGTTTTGTTGTCGGAAGGACGAACAACATTGATCTCGTTGTTTTCTACTGTAATTTGCATGTCTTTATGCAATTCACGAGTCAAGGTACCTTTAGGTCCTTTTACAGTGATTACAGTGTTATCCAGTGTGACTTCCACACCGTTAGGAATAGCAATTGGTTTACGACCAATACGGGACATTCATTACACCTCCTATCTTGTGACGTTGATTACCATACGTAGCAGAGAACTTCTCCGCCAGCTTTGGATTGACGAGCTTCTTTGTCGGTCATAACTCCCTTAGACGTGGAGATGATCGCAATACCCAAACCACCAAGTACGCGAGGTACTTCGTTGCTCTTCGTGTAAACGCGAAGACCTGGTTTGCTGATTCTTTTCAGACCTGTGATTACGCGCTCGTTGTTGGAACCATATTTCAGGAATACACGAATGATCCCTTGTTTATTGTCTTCCACAAACTCTGCATCACGGATGAAGCCTTCACGCTTCAAGATGTCAGCGATTTGTTTTTTAATCGTCGAAGCAGGCATTTCTACTGTTTCGTGGCGAACCGTGTTCGCGTTACGAATACGAGTTAGCATATCTGCAATTGGATCGGACATAGTCATGTAGGATAAACCTCCTTCCCGTTTATAAACTTCTTACCAGCTTGCTTTTTTCACGCCAGGAATCTGGCCTTTATAAGCTAATTCACGGAAACAAATTCTGCAAATTTTAAACTTCTGCAGTACCGAATGTGGACGACCACAACGTTCACAACGGGTATATGCCCGTACTTTGAATTTCGGTGTACGTTGTTGTTTAACTTTCATCGAAGTTTTTGCCACTTAGCCTGACACCTCCTAAATAGTTTCGGAGAAAAGGACAACCGTCTTATTTCGCGAAAGGCATGCCCAGTTGAGCAAGCAGTTCACGGGATTCTTCGTCGGTTTTAGCAGTCGTTACGATAACGATGTCCATACCGCGAACCTTATCCACTTTGTCATACTCAATTTCAGGGAAAATGAGCTGCTCTTTCAGACCGAGCGTATAGTTACCGCGTCCGTCAAATGCTTTGGTGGACACGCCTTGGAAGTCACGTACACGTGGAAGTGTAACGTTGAACAGCTTGTCGAGGAAGTAGTACATGCGCTCACCGCGCAGCGTTACCTTCACACCGATCGGCATGTTCTCACGCAGTTTGAATCCCGCGATGGATTTCTTTGCACGGGTGATAACCGGTTTTTGACCAGCAATCAGCTGCATGTCGTTCACAGCGGAATCAAGCACTTTCGAGTTGGCTACAGCGTCACCCACACCCATGTTGATGACAACCTTCTCGATTTTTGGTACTTGCATTACTGTCTTATAGCTAAACTTCTGCATCAGAGCAGGAGTTACTTCGTTCAAAAAACGCTCTTTCATTCTTGCTGCCATGATTCAAGGACCTCCTTTCTAAACCGTCTTATTTATCGATAACTTCTCCGGATCTTTTAGCTACGCGAACTTTTTTACCGTTGTCCAGTACTTTGTAACCGATACGAGTTACTTTTCCGCTCTTCGGATCAACGTGCATAACGTTCGATACATGGATCGGAGCTTCCTTCTCGATGATACCGCCTTGTGGGTTCATTTGGTTTGGCTTCTGGTGCTTCTTGATCATGTTCACACCTTCAACCAAAACACGATTTTCACGAGGGTACGCTGCGATGACACGGCCTTTTTTGCCTTTGTCTTTACCGCTGATGACGATAACTGTATCATCTTTTTTCACGTGCAGTTTGTTGCTATGGGATTCCAGAACTTTTTTCACTTTAGGCATTCGTTACACCTCCTATGACTAGCCAGTTCAACTATTTATCGGGTTCCCGAAAAGTTACGTCACTTTTTGGGGTGTTATTAGATTACTTCCGGAGCCAAGGAAACGATTTTCATGTAGTCTCTTTCGCGAAGTTCGCGAGCAACTGGTCCGAAAATACGAGTTCCGCGTGGGCTTCTGTCGTCTTTAACAACAACAGCTGCATTCTCGTCAAATGAGATGTAAGATCCGTCTTTACGACGTACAGAACGCTTCGTACGAACGACTACCGCTCTTACTACATCACCCTTTTTGACAACGCCGCCTGGTGTTGCTTGTTTGACGGAACATACGATCAAATCACCGATTTGAGCTGTACGACGACCAGTACCACCCAATACGCGGATACACATCAGTTCCTTCGCACCGGAGTTGTCAGCAACAGCTAAACGTGTAAATGGTTGAATCATTTAAATTTCCTCCTTCCATCAAAAACTGATCATATCTTAGATGATAACCGCTTTTTCAACCACTTCTACCAGTCTCCAGCGCTTGTCTTTGGAGAGAGGGCGAGTTTCCATGATTTTAACGGTATCTCCGATTTGAGCTTGATTGTTCTCATCATGCGCTTTAAATTTTTTCGTGTATTTAATGCGTTTGTGATACAAGTCATGCTTCTTATAAGTTTCAACAGCTACAACAATGGTTTTATCCATTTTATCGCTGACAACTTTACCGATTTGCACTTTACGAGCATTGCGTTCTTCGCTCATTTGTTAGCCTCCTTCCTGAATACAGAACATGACGTTCCATTTCATTAACTAATCCCAAGTTCTCTTTCACGGATAACGGTTTTAGCACGAGCTATTTCTTTGCGAACGTCACGGATCCGAGTCGGGTTATCAAGCTGGCCAGTGGCCAATTGAAAACGGAGGTTAAAGAGTTCCTCTTTAAATCCGGCGATTTTTTGCTCAATTTCTGCAGTGGTTAAGTTGCGCAGTTCATTAGCTTTCATTTGCTTCACCACCCACTTCTTCTCGTTTCACAAACTTCGTTTTTACAGGCAGCTTGTGAGCGGCGAGACGCATCGCTTCGCGGGCGATTTCCTCGGACACGCCTCCAAGTTCAAACATGATCTTGCCTGGTTTTACAACGGCAACCCATTTCTCAACGTTACCTTTACCGCTACCCATCCGCACTTCGAGAGGCTTTTGAGTAATCGGCTTATCTGGGAAAATCTTGATCCATACTTTACCGCCACGACGGATGTAACGAGTCATCGCGATACGAGCAGCTTCGATCTGACGGTTCGTGATCCAGCCTGGTTCTGTAGCTTGCAGACCGAATTCGCCGAAGTTCAGTTCAGTACCGCCTTTCGCTTGGCCTCTCATATGGCCGCGCTGTTGTTTGCGGTGTTTTACACGTTTTGGTACCAACATGATTAGTTGCCTCCTTCCTGAGCAGCTTGTTTCTTAGCCGTAGGAAGAACCTCTCCACGATAGATCCATACTTTCACGCCGATACGGCCGTAAGTCGTATGCGCTTCTGCTGTACCATAGTCGATGTCTGCACGAAGCGTATGAAGTGGAACAGTTCCTTCACTGTAGCCTTCCGTACGAGCAATCTCGGCTCCGCCAAGACGTCCGCTGACCGATGTTTTAATCCCTTTCGCTCCAGAGCGCATAGTTCTTTGAATCGCTTGTTTCAGTGCGCGACGGAAAGATACACGACGTTCCAGCTGTTGTGCAATGCTTTCAGCAACAAGAATTGCGTCCAGTTCAGGGTTCTTGATTTCAGAAATGTTGATGTGAACTTTTTTACCGCCGGCGATTTTAGTCACTTGTCCGCGCAGTACTTCTACTTCGGAACCACCTTTACCGATAACCATACCTGGCTTCGCAGTGTGGATCGTCACGTTCACACGATTAGCCGCTCTCTCGATTTCGATACGGGATACAGCGGAGTCTTTCAATTTATTTTTCAGGTATTCACGGATTTTCACGTCTTCCAGCAAAAGATCACCGAAATCTTTGCCTGCATACCATTTGGATTCCCAATCACGGATAATACCGATACGGAGTCCTACTGGATTTACCTTTTGGCCCACACGTTTTCCCTCCTTATTTTTCAGCTACCACCAAAGTAATGTGGCTGGTGCGTTTATTGATCCGGCTTGCACGTCCCATCGCACGAGGGCGGAAACGTTTCATAGTCGGTCCCTGGTTGACATAAGCTTGCGTCACAACCAATTTAGTTACATCCAAAGAGTAGTTATGCTCAGCGTTTGCGATAGCCGAGTTCAAAAGCTTCTCAACAACCGGAGATGCAGCTTTCGGAGTGTGACGAAGAATTGCGATCGCTTCGCCGACTTGCTTACCGCGGATCAAGTCAACAACGAGTTGAGCTTTACGAGGAGCAATACGAATCGATCTAGCATGTGCTTTTGCTTCCATATGTTTAACCTCCTCTCAAACAAAGAGCTTCGTTAATTATCTTCTTGTTTTCTTATCGTCTTCATGACCTTTGTAAGTACGGGTTGGAGCGAACTCACCCAACTTGTGTCCTACCATGTCCTCAGTTACATATACAGGTACATGTTTACGGCCATCGTATACACCGAACGTGTGACCGATAAATTGCGGGAAAATAGTGGAGCGGCGGGACCAGGTTTTGATCACAGCCTTTTTGCTTGCGGCGTTCATATCCTCCACTTTTTTGAGCAGATATCCGTCAATAAAAGGTCCTTTTTTCAAACTACGGCTCATATTGAAATCCTCCCTTCATCAAATTGTCTCGTTACCTTCGGGCCTGACACGAAGTTATGCACTTAAGCGCGCATTACTTCGTGCGGCGGCGAACGATATATTTGTCAGAAGCTTTGCCTTTTTTACGAGTCTTAGCACCAAGGGTTGGTTTACCCCATGGAGACATAGGAGACTTACGTCCGATTGGAGCGCGGCCTTCACCACCACCGTGAGGGTGATCGTTAGGGTTCATGACGACACCGCGTACTTCAGGACGTTGTCCGAGCCAGCGGCTGCGGCCTGCTTTACCGATTTTGATCAACTCATGGTCTTGGTTACCCACAGAACCGATGGTTGCACGGCAAACTTTCAGGATGCGACGAACTTCACCGGAAGAAAGACGAACCGTTACGTACTTGTCTTCTTTACCGAGAAGCTGAGCTTCTGTACCAGCAGCACGAACCAATTGTCCGCCTTTGCCTGGTTTCAATTCGATGTTGTGGATAACTGTACCTACTGGAATGTTTTCCAGAGGAAGCGCGTTACCGATCTTGATGTCAGCACCTACTCCAGATACTACTTGGTCTCCAACTTTCAGACCTTTAGGAGCGATGATATAACGCTTTTCACCATCTACATAGTGAATCAGAGCGATGTTGGAAGTACGGTTCGGGTCGTATTCGATTGTAGCAACGCGACCTGGAATGCCGTCTTTATTCCGTTTGAAGTCGATGATACGGTATTTACGTTTGTGTCCGCCGCCATGGTGACGAACCGTAATTTTACCTTGGTTGTTGCGGCCAGCTGTTTTGCTCAGTGGAGCCAGCAACGATTTCTCCGGCTGATTCGTGGTGATTTCTTCGAAAGTCGACACGGACATGTTGCGTCGAGCCGGGGATGTCGGTTTATACTTTTTAATAGGCACTGAATTTTCCCTCCTTACTTAAGAAATTCTTATTCAACCGATTCAAAGAACTCGAGCGGTTTGCTGTCTGGTGCCAAAGTCACGATTGCCTTTTTCCATTCGGTTGTGTAACCGGAATAACGGCCGTAACGTTTTGGTTTAGCAGGGACACGCATCGTATTCACGTTCGATACTTTTACTTTAAAAATAGATTCGACAGCTTGCTTGATCTCGGTCTTGTTAGCACGGATATCCACTTCAAAAGCATATTTCAGCTCTGCCATGTAGTCAGCCGTACGTTCCGTGATCACCGGGCGCTTGATTATATCGCGTGGGTCTTTCATTACGCGAGCACCTCCTCTACCTTCTGAACTGCTTCCTTCGTAATGATCAGTTGATCGTACGACAGTACGTCAAGAACATTAATGCCGTCAGCCGCTACGAATTTCACACCAGGAATATTACGTGCGGAAAGGGCTACATTATCATCATAGCTTGGAGCAACGATCAGAGCTTTACGGCCTACTTTCAGGTTGCTAAGGATGTTAGCAAACTCTTTCGTTTTCGGCGTGTTCAGCGTCAGTTGATCCAATACGATAATTGCGTTGTCAATCACTTTGGAAGACAAAGCGGATTTGATAGCCAAACGACGAACTTTCTTAGGAAGTTTAAACGTGTAGCTGCGCGGAGTCGGTCCAAATACCACGCCGCCGCCTTTCCATTGTGGAGAACGGATCGAACCTTGACGAGCACGGCCGGTACCTTTTTGTTTCCAAGGCTTACGTCCGCCGCCGCGTACTTCAGAACGTCCTTTTACTTTGTGGGTACCACGACGAAGGGAAGCGCGCTGCAGCAATACTGCGCTGTGCAGTACGTGAGCGTTCGGCTCGATGCCGAATACAGCTTCATTCAATTCTACTTCGCCAACCTGGCTACCGCTGACATTATAAAGTGCTACTTTAGGCATTGTTTGTTCCTCCTTTCTTTAGGCGATTATTTCTTCACCGTTTCTTTGATTTGAACGAAACCTTTTTTAGGTCCTGGAATGGAGCCTTTAACAAGGATTACGTTACGCTCTGCGTCGACTTTAACAACTTCGAGCTTTTGGATCGTAACTGTCTCATTGCCCATGTGACCTGGCAGACGCTTTCCTTTAGGAACACGGTTTGCCTGGATCGAACCCATGGAACCCGGTCTACGGTGATAACGGGAACCGTGAGACATTGGTCCGCGGCTTTGGCCCCAACGCTTGATTACGCCTTGGAATCCTTTACCTTTGGAAATACCCGTTACGTCAACAAATTCGCCTTCTGCGAAGACATCAGCCTTCAGCTCTTGTCCGACCTCGACACTCGCGAGGTCAACACCGCGAATTTCGCGAACGTAGCGCTTAGGCGCAGTGTTTGCTTTTTTCGCATGGCCTGCTTCTGGTTTGTTAGATCTGTTCTCTTTCTTATCGGAGAAACCAACTTGGATCGCTTCGTATCCGTCGTTTTCCAGATCTTTCTTTTGTAGAACAACACAAGGACCTGCTTCGATAACCGTTACAGGAATTACAACACCCTCAGGGGTAAATACTTGAGTCATTCCGAGCTTTCTACCTAAGATACCTTTCATGTTGACACCTCTTTTCTCTTCTCTAATTCGTTATGCAATGCTTACAGTTTGATTTCGATATCTACACCGGACGGCAGGTCCAAGCGCATCAAGGCATCCACAGTTTGTGGAGTCGGGTTCACGATGTCGATCAAGCGTTTATGTGTACGCATTTCGAACTGTTCCCGAGAATCCTTATACTTGTGCACCGCACGGAGAATGGTAATTACTTGTTTCTCAGTTGGAAGCGGGATCGGACCGGATACACCAGCACCCGAACGTTTTGCTGTCTCAACAATTTTCTCAGCGGATTGATCAAGAACTCTGTGGTCGTATGCTTTCAAGCGAATACGAATTTTTTGCTTTGCCATTTTATTCCCTCCTTCTATCGCCCAATTTGGTATCGGACATACTCCGTGAAAATTTTCCAACCACCCACCTCATGGCAAAGGGGCCGGGTGTGTCGGTAACCTCTCACATCATCGCAACGTCGCAGAACAACATTCACTATTATATATAAAAGATAGGCGCATTGCAAGCACTAATTCATATTTGATATGTATTTACATTCGCTCCGTGCTTTCCTTGAAATTTTCGGCTGAAACCGCAGCTTCGGACGTGGCTTCCCGGATGCTTCCAATCGTCATGGAGAGCAGCTTCATTTCTTTCTCCGCGCTCATCATTCGTTCTGCACCGGACTGTACGGACATCAGAATGCTGGAGAACTGCTTGCTGGATTCCTCGGACTGCCTCTTCCCTTGCATCGTTAGCCCTTGAACCTGGTTAATAGATTCTACCACTTCCGCCGTGATGGATCTCGACTTGGATACGATATCTGCAATTCGGTTCACGGTCGTCCTCGTGTCCTCCGACAGTCGGCTTACCTCTTGGGCTACAACGGCAAAACCCTTTCCATGCTCTCCGGCGCGTGCTGCTTCTATGGTGGCATTTAAGGAAAGCAGCTTGATCTGGGAGGCTATTTCCTGAACATTCACCGCTATAACGGAAATCTGCTTGGAGGATTCCTGAAGTTCTTGCACCGCATGCTGCATCCCGGCCGCGCTTTGGTCAATCGCATTCATTTGATCCTCCAACTCTGCTATTTTTGCTTCACCGGCCCTTGCATCCGATATCGAGCCCTGCGTTGTGGTCGAAGTGCGTTCAAATGTATCAGCCATCTCGCTACTGCTGGTCATCAGGCGTTCTACAGCCTCATTAATATCCAGCGTCAGCCCGGATAATTCGCTAACAAAAGCATCAATGTTCTGTTTCAGCTCTTTTCTTACCCTATCATACTGGAACTGCTTCTCACTTAAGTTTTCTCTCTCGTAAGCTTCCAGCACTAGCTGCTGCTCCAGGCTAAGCAACTTGGTAATCGTCGACACTAGCCGTATTTGTTGTTCTTCTCCTACAACCTCTCTATAGATCATCTTGAAGAATTCGTTCTGTAAGTTCTGGAAAGCGGACAAGTACCATTTAGGCTCAAGCCCCACGCGCTTATGCACCTCGGCAATGCGCAGCCTTTTTGCCACATAAGCTTCATTGATTTCTCCATTCCATATTTCGAGAAGATGATCCTTTAATGTCTGCTTTAATCTTTCAATCGTACTGTGTTCCACGATAATCTCCCTTAACTTATCCACACCCACGACAGACTGAAAAATGCTTCTGTTATCTCCTCGAGCCTCTCCTCCATTTGCGGACGGAGCTGCCTCAAAAGCTGAAGATCCCCCTCGGTAAGACCAATCATCCGCATTTGATCATTCAACTCGCCTAATGGTTCTTGATACACATAACGGGCCTCTTCTGAATTGCGCAGTTCTACTTCAGGCTGAACTTCATCTTCCAAACTCCTCTTCATCCATGCAAACGGACATTTCATACAGGCTGTGATCTCCATTCTATATAACAGATAATTTCTAATTCCTTAACTGACTTCAATCAAAGATTGTAATCATATCGGAACCAAATAAATAGAATGAATCCTTGAATATATGGCATATTCTGTACAGTAAGCTTGACTAATTTTCTACAAATCCTACTCTTAAGGTTTTAGTTTAGCCGCAGAGATCACAGGGGTATCCCTACAAATAGAAAAAGAGCCCGATCCAAGGGATCAGACTCTTTTATCAGGACATCACATTGTTGCTCGTTACAATACACTGTTGCTATATGCAAGGCAGTTCGAAGCCTTAATTATTTAATGATGGAAGCAACGGAACCAGCACCTACGGTACGGCCGCCTTCACGAATGGAGAACTTAGTTCCTTCTTCGATCGCGATTGGGCTGATCAGGTTAACCGTTACAGTGATGTTATCACCAGGCATAACCATTTCAGAACCTTCTGGCAGGTTGATCACACCAGTTACGTCCGTAGTACGGAAGTAGAACTGTGGACGGTAGCCAGTGAAGAAAGGCTTATGACGTCCGCCTTCTTCTTTGCTCAGTACGTATACTTGAGCTGTGAACTCAGTGTGTGGTTTAACGGAAGCAGGCTTAGCAAGTACTTGACCGCGCTCGATTTGAGTACGCTCAACACCACGAAGCAATGCACCGATGTTGTCACCAGCTTGTGCGGAATCCAGCAATTTACGGAACATTTCAACGCCCGTAACAACGGATTTCTTAGTTTCTTCAGCGATACCAACGATTTCGATCTCGTCACCGACTTTGATCGTACCACGCTCTACACGACCTGTAGCAACGGTACCACGACCAGTGATGGAGAATACGTCCTCGACAGGCATCAAGAAAGGCTTGTCAGTGTCGCGCTCAGGCAATGGGATGTACTCGTCGATTGTTTTGAACATTTCAACGATTTTTTGTGCCCATTCGCCTTCTGGGTTTTGCAGAGCTTCACGAGCGGAACCACGAGTGATCGGAGTGTCGTCGCCTGGGAAGTCGTACTCGCTCAGAAGGTCGCGAACTTCCATTTCAACCAATTCCAAGAGCTCTTCGTCTTCAACCATGTCGCATTTGTTCAAGAATACAACGATGTAAGGAACGCCTACTTGGCGGGACAACAGGATGTGCTCGCGAGTTTGCGGCATTGGGCCGTCAGCTGCGGATACAACCAGGATTGCTCCGTCCATTTGAGCAGCACCAGTGATCATGTTTTTAACATAGTCAGCGTGACCTGGGCAGTCAACGTGTGCGTAGTGACGAGCATCAGTTTCATACTCTACGTGGGAAGTAGAGATTGTGATACCGCGTTCGCGCTCTTCTGGAGCTTTGTCGATTTGATCGAAGGACATTGCTGCGCCACCGTAAGTTTTGGACAATACAGATGTAATTGCAGCAGTCAAAGTTGTTTTACCATGGTCAACGTGACCGATAGTACCGATGTTAACATGGGGTTTCGTACGTTCGTATTTAGCCTTTGCCATTTGAACAATTCCTCCTTAAGGGGATTATATATGTTGGGCCGGAAGCGGAGTTAACGGGATGTTTGGTCCCGCCTCCTATCCAGCAGGTAAAACGTTATTATTCTCCGCCTTTGATCTTGGACACAATTTCATCGGAGATATTCTTAGGAACTTCTTCGTAGTGGGAGAGTTCCATGGAGAACACGCCGCGTCCTTGTGTACCGGAGCGAAGAGTAGTGGAGTAACCGAACATTTCGGAGAGAGGCACTTTCGCACGGATAATTTGAGTACCACCACGGGAGTCCATACCTTCGATACGTCCACGGCGGGAGTTCAGCATACCCATTACGTCGCCCATGTATTCCTCAGGCACGGTAACTTCAACTTTCATGATTGGCTCGAGCAGGACAGGCTTACACTTGTCTTTAGCTGCTTTCAGAGCCATGGAACCAGCGATTTTAAACGCCATTTCATTGGAGTCAACATCATGGTACGAACCGTCGACGATGGTTGCTTTAACGTCAACAAGCGGGAAGCCGGCAAGTACACCGTTCTTCATTTGCTCTTCAATACCTTGTTGTGCAGGACCAATGTATTCTCTTGGTACAGAACCACCGACAACCTTGCTGTCGAATTGGTTACCGCTACCAGGTTCCAGAGGTTCGAACTCAACCCATACGTGACCGTATTGACCACGACCACCGGACTGACGAACGAATTTACCTTCAACGCGAGCTGGCGCACGGAATGTTTCGCGGTAAGCTACCTGTGGTTTACCCACGTTGGTTTCTACCTTGAACTCACGACGCATACGGTCGATGATGATGTCCAAGTGAAGCTCACCCATACCTGCCAAGATCGTTTGGCCAGTTTCTTCATCGGTATGCGCACGAAGAGTTGGATCCTCTTCCGTCAACTTACCGAGAGCCACGCCCATTTTATCTTGGTCAGCTTTTGTTTTAGGCTCAACTGCGATTTCGATAACCGGATCAGGGAAGTTCATGGACTCCAGGATAACCGGGTTTTTCTCATCACATAGTGTATCACCTGTGCCCGTATCTTTCAAACCTACGGCAGCTGCGATATCTCCGGCGAATACTTCGGAAATTTCTTGACGGCTGTTCGCATGCATTTGAAGGATACGACCAATGCGCTCACGCTTGCCTTTTGTTGCATTCAGTACGTAAGAACCGGATTGCAGTACGCCGGAGTATACGCGGAAGAATGTCAGCTTACCAACGTAAGGGTCGGTTGCGATTTTGAATGCCAAAGCCGAGAACGGCTCGTCATCGGAAGAATGCCGAATAGCTTCGGTTCCGTCTTCAAGGGTACCCTTGATGTCTGGAACGTCAGTTGGAGCCGGCAAATAATCGATTACGGCATCAAGCATCAACTGAACGCCTTTGTTACGGTAAGAAGATCCGCAGATAACCGGGAAGATCTTAACTTCGACAACACCTTTACGCAGAGCAGCTTTCAACTCAGCGATGGTGATTTCTTCACCTTCAAGATATTTCATTGTCAAGTCTTCGTCAAGTTCTGCTACCTTCTCAACCAACTCGTTGCGAAGCTCTTCCACTTGATCCTTGAATTCTGCTGGAATTTCGGTTTCTTCGATATTTTGCCCGAGGTCATCCTTATACATATAAGCTTTTTCCTCGATAATATCGATGATGCCAATGAAATCGTTCTCTGCACCGATCGGAAGCTGAATTGCTACCGCGTTCGCTTGCAGACGCTCTCTCATATCTTTAACTACGTTCAAGTAGTCGGCACCGATAATATCCATTTTGTTTACGTATGCGATCCGCGGAACTCCGTAACGGTCTGCTTGTCTCCAAACAGTCTCCGACTGAGGTTCAACGCCCTCTTTCGCACTGAATACACCTACTGCCCCATCCAATACACGAAGGGAACGTTCAACTTCTACTGTGAAGTCAACGTGCCCCGGGGTGTCGATAATATTAACGCGATGACCCTTCCAAGAAGCGGTAGTCGCAGCGGACGTAATCGTGATACCGCGCTCCTGCTCCTGTTCCATCCAGTCCATTGTAGCTGCACCCTCGTGAACTTCCCCGATTTTGTGCGTACGGCCCGTATAGAACAAAATCCGCTCTGTAGTGGTCGTTTTACCAGCGTCAATATGCGCCATGATCCCGATATTACGTGTATTTTTCAAGGAGAACTCTCTTGTCGCCATGCGAATAGTCTCCCTTCAAAATTTGAAGTATAAATTAGTTGCTGAATCCTACCAACGGTAGTGAGCAAACGCTTTGTTCGCTTCAGCCATTTTGTGCGTGTCTTCGCGTTTCTTAACGGAAGCGCCTGTGTTGTTGGAAGCGTCGATGATCTCAGCCGCCAAACGCTCTTCCATCGTCTTCTCACCGCGGTTGCGGGAGTAGTTTACGAGCCAACGTAATCCAAGGGATGTACGTCTCTCTGGTTTAACTTCGATCGGAACCTGGTAGTTAGCACCGCCGACACGACGAGCTTTAACTTCCAATACTGGCATGATGTTCTTGATAGCTGCTTCAAACACTTCCATCGGATCATTACCAGTACGTTCCTTGATGATGTTGAACGAATTGTAAAGGATGCTTTGAGCAACACCTCTTTTACCATCCAACATGATGCGGTTGATCAGACGAGTTACCAGTTTGCTGTTGTACACCGGATCTGGCAGCACGTCTCTTTTAGTTACTGGACCTTTGCGTGGCATGGATATCCCCCTTTCTTCAGTCATGAGTCATGTTAAGAAAACATGAGCATCAATTAGCTTTTTGCTTTCGGACGCTTCGTGCCGTATTTGGAACGAGCTTGCATCCGGTTGTTTACACCAGCGGTATCAAGTGCGCCGCGAACGATATGGTAACGTACACCCGGAAGGTCTTTTACCCGTCCACCGCGAACCAATACAACACTGTGCTCTTGCAAGTTATGTCCGATACCCGGAATGTAAGCCGTCACCTCAATGCGGTTCGTCAAGCGAACACGAGCATATTTACGAAGTGCGGAGTTCGGTTTTTTCGGCGTCATCGTGCCTACACGAGTGCATACACCGCGTTTTTGCGGAGCGCTCAAGTCGGTCTCCTCACGTTTCAAAGCGTTAAAACCTTTTTGAAGAGCTGGAGATTTCGATTTGTAAACTTTAGCTTGACGGCCCTTGCGAACCAGTTGGTTAATTGTTGGCATGCTAGCCACCCCCTTCCCGTATTTATCATTCGATTACGAACCCATTTAAGTCCACAGACCCAGGCGGTTCATAAAAGAACAAATGAAAAGTTTTTGCCGAGAGAAGTAACGCCTTCTCCAACAAAAACGATTTCTCAAATCATGATTTCAAGACAGCTACCATAGCTGCACCGACTTCAATACCGCATGCTTCCCCAAGTTCTGTCATCGTGGGTACATAGTTGATATGCACGCCATTCTTATCACACTCGGATACGACTTTTGAAATCAAACGCTGGTCGCAATCTTCAGCCACATAAACCTCAGCGGCCAGACCAGATTCAACGGCCTTCATCGTTTGTTTGGTGCCAATCTTGATGTGTGCATCCTGTAATCCTTTATCATTAGACACAAGTCATTCCTCCAAAAGAACAGGGAACAAAGAAACTATTCACGCACCTTTGCTATATTAGCATCTGCCTTAAACGATGTCAAGCTATTAAATCAGGAAAAAAGAAACATTGGAACAGGGAGATTCATCGTCTTACGACGCGTCATCTCCCCGTCACCTGACTGTCTCTTAATCTATAGAAGCTGTTTCTAGTTCCTGACTTTCGTCATTCACATCGTCCTGTCCCGCGAACTTCACACTGCGATATCGGTTCATACCGGTTCCCGCAGGGATCAGCTTACCAATGATAACATTCTCTTTCAGACCAAGCAGCTGATCGACTTTACCTTTAATGGCAGCGTCGGTCAACACGCGAGTCGTCTCCTGGAAGGAGGCCGCCGACAAGAACGAATCGGTTTCGAGAGATGCCTTCGTAATACCGAGGAGAACCGGTTTGGCAACCGCTGGTTCTTTCCCGGAAAGAATAGCGTCTTTATTAGCTGTCTCGTATTCATGCATATCCACGAAGGAGCCTGGCAGCAGGTTGGTATCTCCCGCATCCACGATACGGAATTTACGCAGCATCTGTCTGATCATAACTTCAACGTGCTTATCGTTAATTTCTACGCCTTGGTTACGGTATACGCGCTGAACTTCCTGAAGGATGTAGTTTTGCACGCCACGGATACCCTTGATGCGAAGCATCTCCTTCGGATCAATGGAACCATCGGTCAGCTCATCCCCAGCTTCGATGTGCTTGCCTTCGCTTACGCGCAGACGGGAGCCATAGGTAACCGCGTAAACTTTGGTTTCAGCTTCACCTTGAATTTCGATTTCACGACGGTCCTTCGTTTCACGGATCTCTTTAACCACACCGTCGATCTCACTAATGGTTGCTTGACCTTTAGGATTACGGGCTTCAAAGAGCTCCTGGATACGCGGAAGACCTTGTGTAATATCGTCACCGGCAACGCCGCCTGTGTGGAACGTACGCATCGTGAGCTGTGTCCCCGGTTCGCCGATAGATTGCGCCGCGATAATACCAACCGCTTCACCAATCTCAACATGCTTACCAGTAGCCAGGTTACGACCGTAACATTTTTTGCAAACGCCATAACGTGCACGGCAGCTCAAGATGGAACGAATTTGAAGCTTCTCGACGCCAGCTGCCACGATTTCTTCAGCTTTGTCGGAGTCAATCAATTCGTTGCGGTTTACGATGATCTCTTTGGTTTCCGGATGACGAACGGTTTCAAATGCATAACGTCCCTCGATACGGTCATAGAGATCCTCGATCACTTCCTTGCCGTCCTGAATACGGCTAACCATAAAGCCTTTATCCGTGCTGCACTCGTCTTCGCGAACGATGACATCCTGGGCCACGTCGACAAGTCGACGAGTCAAGTAACCGGAGTCAGCGGTACGAAGCGCTGTATCGGCAAGACCTTTACGCGCACCGTGCGTGGACAGGAAGTACTCGAGTACCGTCAGTCCTTCACGGAAGTTCGATTTGATCGGGAGTTCGATGATACGGCCCGACGGGTTCGCCATCAGACCCCGCATGCCACCGAGCTGGGTGATCTGCGATTTGTTACCCCGCGCCTTGGAATCCACCATGAGCATGATCGAGTTAAAGCGATCCATCGACTTCATGAGTACATCCGTAATATCGTCTTTGGTCTTGGACCAGATGTCGATAACGCGGTCATAACGTTCTTCGTTCGTGATCAAGCCGCGGCGATATTGGTTCGTTACCACTTTAACCTTCTCGTCGGACTCTTTCAGGATTTCGTTCTTCTCGTCAGGTACGATAACGTCGGATACCGCAACGGTTACGCCTGCACGGGTAGAGTATGTGAAACCGATCTGCTTGATTTTATCCAAAATCACAGAGGTTTCCGTTGTATGGTACGTTTCGAAACAGCGTGCAATGATGGAACCCAGGTATTCCTTGCCAACGGCTCCGCTGACCGGCAGTTCCTGGATCACTTTTTGAATATCTGCACCCTTCTCGTATACGAAATACTTCTCAGGCGTGCCTTGCAGCAGGTTCGTACGAGTCGCTTCATTGATGTACGGGAAGCTGGCAGGGAAAATCTCGTTAAAGATAATCCGGCCGATCGTCGTAATCAAAATCGCATCCTGCTGTTTGTCGGTGAAGCTGGTTTTGCCAAGGGCTTTAACCGGAATCGCTACGCGTGCATGCAGACCGGCTGCTTCACGCTGATAAGCGGAAACCGCTTCGTTCACGCTGCCCAGAATCATGCCGGTACCTTTCTCTTCCTTGTTATCCATTGTCAGATAGAAGGAACCCAGTACCATATCCTGAGACGGCGTAACAACCGGCTTACCGTCTTTCGGGTTCAAAATGTTGCCCGATGCCAGCATCAACAGACGCGCTTCAGCTTGGGCCTCAGCGGACAAAGGAACGTGAACCGCCATTTGGTCACCGTCAAAGTCAGCGTTATACGCCGTACATACGAGCGGGTGAAGACGGATCGCATGGCCCTCAACCAGAATCGGCTCAAATGCTTGAATACCGAGTCTGTGAAGCGTCGGTGCACGGTTCAGAAGAACCGGATGCTCTTTAATGACTTCCTCGAGCACATCCCATACTTCTGGACTTACACGTTCTACTTTGCGTTTCGCACTCTTGATATTATGTGCCAGGCCTTTGTTGACCAGTTCTTTCATCACGAACGGCTTGAAGAGCTCAAGCGCCATTTTCTTAGGCAGACCGCATTGGTACATTTTCAGGTAAGGACCTACGACGATAACGGAACGACCAGAGTAGTCAACCCGTTTACCGAGCAAGTTCTGACGGAAACGCCCTTGTTTACCCTTCAGCATGTGGCTGAGGGATTTAAGCGGACGGTTGCCCGGACCTGTTACCGGACGGCCGCGGCGGCCGTTGTCGATCAGTGCATCGACAGCTTCCTGCAGCATGCGCTTCTCGTTTTGAACAATGATATCCGGCGCGCCGAGATCCAGCAGTCTTTTCAGACGGTTGTTCCGGTTAATAACACGGCGGTACAGATCGTTCAAGTCGGAAGTCGCAAAGCGTCCGCCATCAAGTTGAACCATCGGACGAAGCTCCGGCGGAATGACCGGCAATACATCCATGATCATCCATTCCGGATTGTTGCCGGAGTTGCGGAACGCCTCAATCACTTCCAGGCGTTTGATCGCCCGGTTGCGGCGCTGACCTTGTGCAGTGCGCAGTTCTTCCTTAAGGAATTCAAGCTCTTTCTCGATATCAATGTCTTGAAGAAGTTTCTTGACCGCTTCAGCACCCATGCCGGCTTGGAAGCCGTAGCCGTACTTCTCACGGTAGCTGCGGTATTCCTTCTCGGACAGCAATTGCTTTTTCTCCAGCGGCGTATCTCCTGGATCGGTTACAACATAAGATGCGAAGTAAATGATCTCCTCAAGAGATCTTGGGGACATATCCAGAGCCAGACCCATGCGGCTTGGAATGCCTTTGAAATACCAAATGTGCGATACAGGAGCTGCGAGCTCGATATGGCCCATCCGTTCGCGGCGGACCTTGGCGCGCGTAACTTCAACGCCGCAGCGATCGCAGACTACTCCTTTATAACGGACACGCTTATACTTACCGCAATGACATTCCCAGTCCTTCTGAGGACCGAAAATACGCTCGCAGAAGAGGCCTTCTTTCTCCGGCTTCAATGTACGGTAGTTAATCGTTTCCGGCTTCTTCACCTCTCCGCGAGACCAAGAACGGATTTTTTCCGGTGAAGCAAGACCGATTTTCATGTACTCAAAATTGTTAACGTCCAACAAGGAGCAACCCTCCTCAACCTAGTCCTATTTATGTGCTGTACGACCATAACACCACCGCCGACTAATCAGCCGACGGGGGTGAATGATTGACCGTTATTCCACTCCGACTTCAGCGCCTTCCAAGTTAAGGCTCAGTTTATCACCTTGAGCATCGTCTTCGTCATCGAGTTCTTTCATCTCGATTTCCTCTTCGTTCTCGCTCAGGATTTTAACGTCCATACCGAGAGACTGAAGCTCTTTAATCAATACCTTGAACGATTCAGGAACACCCGGTTCCGGAACGTTCTCGCCTTTGACGATCGATTCGTAGGTTTTCACCCGGCCGACCACGTCATCGGACTTGACGGTAAGAATTTCTTGCAGCGTATAGGCAGCACCGTAAGCTTCAAGCGCCCATACTTCCATCTCACCGAAGCGCTGTCCGCCGAACTGGGCTTTACCACCCAGCGGCTGCTGCGTAACGAGGGAGTATGGTCCCGTGGAACGGGCGTGAATTTTATCGTCAACCATGTGCGCGAGCTTGATCATGTGCATGACGCCGACGGTAACTTCACGTTCAAAACGTTCGCCCGTCCGTCCGTCGTACAACACGGTTTTACCATTGCGCTGCATGCCTGCTTCTTCCATCGTATCAAACACGTCATACTCGCTTGCACCGTCGAATACCGGTGAAGCCACGTGAATGCCGAGCTGGAGCGCAGCCATACCCAAGTGAACCTCAAGCACCTGACCGATGTTCATCCGTGAAGGAACCCCCAGAGGGTTCAACACAACTTGAACCGGCGTGCCATCCGGCAGGAACGGCATGTCTTCTTCAGGCAAAATACGGGCAACGACACCTTTGTTACCGTGACGTCCGGCCATTTTGTCGCCTTCGGAGATTTTACGTTTCTGTGCGATGTAGACGCGAACCAATTGGTTGACGCCCGGCGGCAATTCGTCGCCGTTCTCACGCGTAAACACCTTCACGTCCACGATGATTCCGTCACTACCGTGAGGAACGCGCAGCGAGGTATCGCGCACTTCGCGAGCCTTCTCACCGAAGATCGCATGCAAGAGACGCTCCTCTGCCGTCAGCTCGGTTACGCCCTTAGGCGTTACCTTACCAACGAGAATGTCGCCAGCGCTGATTTCGGCACCGATGCGGATGATTCCGCGCTCGTCAAGGTTCTTGAGCGCTTCTTCCCCTACGTTAGGAATATCGCGCGTGATTTCCTCCGGACCGAGCTTCGTGTCACGAGCCTCGGATTCGTACTCCTCGATATGGATCGAAGTGTACACATCCTCTTTGACCAGCTTCTCGGAGAGAAGAATCGCATCCTCGTAGTTGTAGCCTTCCCAAGTCATGAACGCAACGACGACGTTGCGGCCCAGTGCCAATTCGCCCATCTCGGTGGATGGTCCGTCAGCCAGGATGTCACCTTTTTTGATCACATCGCCGCGCTTGACGATTGGACGCTGATTGATGCATGTTCCTTGGTTCGAACGCATAAATTTGTGTAATTTATATTTAACAATATCGCCTTTGACTTCTTGTCCGTCGATATTTTCCACGCGGCGGAGCCAGATTTCGTTGGCGGATGAACGTTCAATAATCCCGTCGTATTTGGATACAATACATACACCGGAGTCTTTCGCAGACTTATGCTCCATCCCGGTTCCGACGAGCGGAGCCTTAGGAATAAGAAGAGGAACAGCCTGCCGCTGCATGTTCGATCCCATCAGCGCGCGGTTGGAGTCATCGTTCTCGAGGAACGGGATGAGCGCCGTCGCTACCGACACGACCTGCTTAGGCGATACGTCCATGTAGTCTACACGGTCGCTCGGCATCGGAAGGATGTTGTCGGATTGCTTGTTATAACGGACGATTACCATTTCGTCAGCGAAGGTACCGTCTTCGTTGAGTTCGGCATTTGCCTGGGCAACGATGTAGTTATCCTCTTCGTCTGCAGTCAGGTAATCGATTTGGTCCGTGACTTTACCGGTCTTCGGATCCACCCAACGGTACGGAGCTTCGATGAAGCCATACTCGTTGATACGCGCAAACGTCGACAAGGAGTTGATCAGACCGATGTTCGGCCCCTCCGGCGTCTCGATCGGACACATACGGCCATAGTGGCTGTGGTGAACGTCCCGCACTTCAAAGCCCGCGCGCTCACGCGTCAAACCGCCCGGTCCGAGTGCAGACAGACGACGTTTGTGCGTCAGTTCCGCTAGCGGGTTGGTCTGATCCATGAACTGGGACAACTGGGAGCTGCCGAAGAACTCTTTGATCGATGCGATAACCGGACGGATGTTGATGAGCGCCTGCGGCGTAATCACGTTCGCATCCTGGATCGACATTCTCTCGCGAACAACGCGTTCCATCCGGGACAAACCGATACGGAACTGATTTTGGAGCAATTCGCCCACAGAACGCAGACGACGGTTACCCAGGTGATCGATATCATCCGTATTGCCGATTCCATGCAGCAGGTTGATGAAGTAGCTGATGGAGGAAATGATATCCGCCTGCGTAATATGCTTCACGGATTTATCGATGTTTGCGTTCGCGATGACCTTCACGACTTTTCCGTCCTCGATCGGAGAGAATACGTCGATCGTTTGCAGCGGGATATCCTCGCTGTCCATCACGCCGCCGGCAACATGATAATTCTTGAAGCCTACGCTCTTCTCAAGGTAAGGCATAATCTCGTCCAAAAGACGACGGTCTACGGTTTGACCGGCTTCCGCAACGATCTCGCCCGTATCGATGTCTATCAAACTTTCTGCCAAACGTTGATTGAAGAGACGGTTCTTAATATGAAGCTTCTTGTTGATCTTATAACGACCAACGTTAGCCAGATCATAACGCTTCGGATCGAAGAAACGGGCAACGAGAAGGCTCTTCGCATTCTCCAGTGTTGGCGGCTCGCCCGGGCGAAGGCGTTCATAGATTTCAATGAGCGCTTTTTCCGTGGAGTCCGTGTTGTCTTTATCCAGCGTATTTTGAATATATTCATCATTGCCCAGAAGATCCAAAATCTCGGCATCCGTGCCAAAACCAAGCGCACGTAAAAGCACCGTTACAGGGATTTTACGGGTGCGGTCGATCCGGACATAAATAATGTCCTTCGCGTCCATCTCCAGTTCCAGCCAAGCGCCGCGGTTAGGGATAACTGTTGCAGTGTACGTCGTCTTACCGTTTTTATCCACTTTCGTGCTGAAATAGACGCTGGGAGAGCGAACCAACTGGCTGACAATAACCCGTTCGGCACCATTGATAATGAATGTTCCGGTTTCCGTCATTAACGGGAAGTCTCCCATGAACACTTCCTGCTCCTTGACCTCTCCGGTCTCCTTGTTAATGAGCCGGACTTTCACGCGGAGCGGCGCCGCATAAGTAACGTCGCGTTCTTTCGCGTCATCGACGGTGTATTTCGGTTCTCCAAGGCTGTAGTCAATGAACTCTAGCACCAAATTGCCCGTGAAATCCTGGATCGGCGAGATGTCCTGGAACATTTCGCGGAGTCCTTCCTCCAAAAACCATTCATAAGATTTTTGTTGGATTTCAATCAGGTTCGGAACTTCGAGTACCTCGTTAATACGAGCATAACTTCGCCGAGTGCGTCGACCATATTGAACAAGATGTCCTGCCAACTTAAACTCACCCCTCATGTCTACTCACTTTAAAAATTTCATTGCGAACCTCTGTTTGTAACACTATAATGGAACATACAGAGGACACTCCCATAAATAGAGAAAAGCCCTTATCGAATACCTTTTCGAAAAAAGAGCAGCTTATCCATGGTTATGATAATCATCTCATATCCTGTAGATTTGCCCAAAATGTACATATTATACGTCAATATGACGGACTTTATGCGTATTTCCGCATAATAAGTCTTGACATTTCAGCCAACTAAAGACAAAGAGACCATCCTAATACTGACATTTTATAATAATACCATACCAGCATACCCAAGTCAACAGCCTAGTCGAACTATTTTAAGAAGATTTCGTCGCTTTGAATATTCGGTACCCTTTATCCTTCGTTACTTCCTCAACCCGTTCAAATAAACTCTCCAGCTTCGCTTTGGCCGAAGGCGCACCCTGCTTCTTCTGAATCACAACCCACAACTGTCCATTCTCGCGCAGATGTTTCCACGATTCCTCGAATATGGCATGCACCGTTTCTTTTCCCGCACGAATCGGCGGATTGGTCAGAACCACATCAAATTGCTGATCCTTCACCGCCTCAAACAAGTCGCTTTCTAAGATCGTAACGTTGTTTATACCGTTGCGCTTCGCATTCTCTTTGGCCAATTCGACAGCCCGACTATTGATGTCGATCATCGTCACATGGCCTTGTGTGGCCATTCTTGCCGCCGTTAGACCGATCGGGCCGTACCCGCACCCTACATCCAGCACTTGGGCATCCTGCCCGAAGTCCATGGCGTCTATCAACACCTTGCTGCCATAATCCACGCCGCCCTTGGAGAATACGCCAGCGTCGCTGACCAAACTAAATGACTGCCCCCGAAGTTCCGTCTTTAGCTCCTTACGATCATGAGCAATCTCCGGCTGGTTTGAGTAATAATGTTGATTCGGCATCATTTCCTCCGTCTTGAATCAAATTCTGCCCGTCTAAGGCATATCGGCCTTAAGCGCTCCATTATTCCAGTGTAACCTTTCCTGCGGAGAATCAGTACGCGTTGAACTCCCCGCCACAATAACAAACCCCTTGAACAAATATTCAAGGGGTTTGCTTCTTGCTGACATTCATCTAGAGAAGTAATTACTTCACTTCTACGGATGCGCCTGCTTCTTCCAATTTAGCTTTAACAGCTTCAGCTTCTTCTTTAGCTACTTTTTCTTTCAATGGTTTTGGAGCGTTGTCAACCAGTTCTTTTGCTTCTTTCAAGCCAAGACCTGTGATTTCGCGAACCACTTTGATTACGTTGATTTTGGACGCGCCTGCGCTAGTCAGGATTACGTCGAATTCGGATTGCTCTGCTTCAGCAGCTGCACCAGCGCCACCTACAACAGCTACTGGAGCTGCAGCAGTTACACCAAATTCTTCTTCGATTGCTTTTACGAGATCGTTCAGTTCCAGAACAGACATGCCTTTAATTGCTTCCAAGATTTGCTCTTTGCTCATTTAAGTTGAACCTCCATTTATTATTAAGATTTGATAGTTGTTGTTACACAGCTTCAGCAAGACAAGGCTTATGCGCCTTGTTCTTCCTTCTCAGCAACGGCTTTAACTGCAAGCGCGAAGTTGCGCACTGGAGCTTGAAGCACGCTGAGGAGCATGGAGAGGAGACCTTCGCGGGACGGAAGTTCTGCCAGAGCTTTGATTTCGCTCTCTCCGATTACACGGCCTTCTACTACGCCGCCTTTCAATTTCAACGCGTCGTTTTTCTTAGCAAAATCGTTGAGGATTTTTGCTGGAGCGACAGCGTCATTGGTACCAAAAGCAACAGCTGTAGGACCAGTCAGGACTTCGTCCAGATCAGTCAGCTCTGCTGCCGCAGTTGCACGGCGAAGCAGTGTGTTTTTCAGTACTTGGAACTCGACGCCAGCTTCACGAAGCTGTTTACGAAGTTCAGTTACTTGCGCAACGTTCAGTCCGCGATAGTCAGCAACTACTGTCGATACGCTCTCGCGCAGCTTAGCAGCAACGACATCAACCGCTTCTTGTTTCGCTTGAATCACTTTTGCGTTTGCCAATGATTACACCTCCTGGTTGTATTAGTAGCGTAAGAGCACCAAGCTCTCCGCTCTTCCTACGGGCACTAAAAAAGCCTCCGTAGAATCACGAAGGCCTGATGAATCATCATTTGGCCGGAGTAACCGGACAAATTGTTGACGTTCTATCATAACACCTCGGTAGGAAATTAAGCCTGCTTAGGGCACCTACTGTCTACGGTAAGCATATTCAACTTTAAGGGTCAGTCTCGAAGACTCACAACTGTTACATAATATCAAACCTCATTGACCAAAGTCAATGGTAATATTATCTGTAGACGGTTGTGTTCACGCGAGCGCTTGGTCCCATTGTCGAGGAAACAGCGATGCCTTTCAGGTATACACCTTTAGCAGCAGCTGGTTTCGCACGATTCAATGCATCGATGAGAGCTTTGAGGTTCTCATTCAATTGAGCTGCATCGAAAGACACTTTACCGATCGGCGCGTGAATTTGACCTGCTTTGTCCAGACGGTACTCGATTTTACCGGCTTTGATTTCTTGAACAGCCTTGGCAACATCGAATGTAACCGTACCAGCTTTAGGGTTAGGCATCAGGCCTTTACCACCGAGCAGACGGCCAAGTTTACCGACTTCACTCATCATATCAGGTGTAGCTACGCAGACATCGAACTCGAACCAGCCTTGTTGGATTTTGTTGATCATGTCTTGATCGCCAACAAAATCAGCGCCAGCAGCTTCTGCCTCTTTCGCTTTTTCACCTTTTGCAAATACCAGAACGCGTTGTGTTTTACCTGTGCCGTGAGGCAAGACAACAACACCACGAACAGCCTGGTCTTGTTTACGTGGGTCTACACCCAAACGTACAGCCGCTTCAACAGTTTCGTCGAATTTGGCAGTTGCAGCCTTCTTCACAAGCTCTACAGCTTCCAAAGGCTCATAAGTTGCTTCGCTGTCAATCAGCTTCGCAGCTTCAACGTATTTCTTACCGTGTTTAGCCATGTTTGTTTTCCTCCTTTGTGGTGTTAGCGGAAATTCCTCCCACATAATCCGAACCTCGTCCGGTTTCAACCGAAAGACGATTAGTCTTCGATTGTGATACCCATACTACGGGCAGTACCTTCTACCATCTTCATTGCAGCTTCAACAGATGCAGCGTTCAGGTCAGGCATTTTTTGCTCAGCGATTTGACGAACAGCGTCACGCTTAACGGTAGCCACCTTCTTCTTGTTAGGCTCGCCGGATCCTTTTTCGATCTTAGCAGCCACACGAAGCAGAACAGCAGCCGGTGGAGTTTTCGTGATGAACGTAAAGGAACGATCTTCAAACACCGAAATTTCAACCGGAATGATCAGACCAGCTTGATCAGCAGTACGTGCGTTGAACTCTTTACAGAATGCCATGATGTTGACACCCGCTTGACCCAATGCAGGACCTACTGGAGGAGCCGGATTCGCTTTACCTGCAGGAATTTGCAATTTCACAATCTTGATAACTTTCTTAGCCATGGTTGACACCTCCTTGCATCAATAGTGGTAGCGGACGCTTTGACACGCCCTCCCACAAGAAACCTGAAGAATTAGATCTTCTCCACTTGAGTATAATCCAACTCCAGCGGGGTTTCCCGTCCAAACATGTTGACGTGAACTTTCAACTTGCTCTTTTCAGCCAAAATCTCTTCCACGGAGCCCACAAAATTCGCAAAAGGACCAACCTTGATACGAACGGATTCCTTGATGTCGAATTCGATCTTCGGTTTCGGCTCTTCCATGCCCATATGCTTCAGAATCTGTTCTACTTCTTCTGGAAGCAAAGGCGTCGGTTTAGAACCGGACCCTGTCGAACCAACAAAACCGGTCACTCCTGGTGTATTGCGGACAACATACCAAGAATCATCGGTCTGAATCATTTCGACCAAGACATATCCCGGGTAAACTTTACGCATGACGGTTTTTTTCTTGCCGTCTTTGTTTACGATTTCTTCTTCCATCGGAACAAGAACGCGGAATATTTTGTCCTCCATGCCCATGGACTCGACACGTTTTTCCAAATTGGCTTTGACTTTATTCTCATACCCAGAGTAGGTATGAACTACGTACCATCTTTTTTCCATATCAAGCCACCTGGGACCCTTCTAAATTATCGCTTCGATCACAGCGGAAATACCGATGTCTACAACCCAAAAATAAATCGTGACAAACACAATGGTGCCGAGAACAATTAAAGTATAGTTCGTCAGTTCTTTACGATTGGGCCAGCGAACTTTTTTAAGTTCCGCCCAGCTTTCAGAGAAAAAGGAAAACAGAGACTTGAAACCACGTTTCACGCCGACTACACCTCCAAAAGAAAACTATCTGGTTTCGCGATGAGGAGTTTGCTCGTTACAGAACTTGCAAAATTTCTTCATCTCCATGCGGTCGGGGTGATTTCGCTTGTTTTTGGTGGTTGTGTAGTTTCTTTGTTTGCAGCTTGTACAAGCCAAAGTGATAATTACCCGCATGATGTGCACCTCCCGAAGACGTCCTTCTTTGTCAGAAGAATCGATATTGATCCTAGTAGAAACAACCTTGTTCTCATCGAAACCCGGTTATTTCTGCGAGATGAATAAAACCGTTGTTCCAAAAGCTGTAACAACGATCCATTCATAAAACACGCGAATTTAGGCCTACCTAAAACACTTTATCACAAGGATAGCGCCATTTCAAGCCTTTTTCTCTCTGATTGCGGGCTGCAATAAATGCCATTGCCAGCTAAACCAGGGAATGAGTCCCCGGAATATTGTAAACATCTCGCTGTAAAAAACTGTGGCGTTTCACAGTCTTTGTCCATCCTGCATAGCATTTAGTCTATATCCAGTATGTTCAATCTTCCAAGAGATGAAACACCAAATATTACACATTTTGCGTTTTGCGAAAATGGACATCTTGGAATTTCGTCCTATCATATCTGCCAGCTAAAAATAAATGGCGACAAAGTATAAAAAAGATCCTTCGCCGGCCATCCTGATTCAATAACGATCAGGCAATTAAAAAAAGGCTCTGATTGAGCCTTCTGCTTCTTATCCGACACTTGCTATTAATTATCCCTGACTTCCAGATAACGTTCAAGCTTTCGCTTTACTCGCTGGAGTGCATTGTCAATCGATTTTACATGACGCCTTAAATCTACCGCAATCTCTTGATAGGATCGACCGTCCAAATAGAGCATCAGGACTTTCCGTTCCAGCTCGCTTAAGATCTCTGACATCTTGTCTTCCAGGCCGACAAATTCCTCTTGATTGATGATCAGTTCCTCCGGATCGCTTACCGCAGTACCGCAAATGACATCCAGCAGCGTACGGTCCGAATCCTCATCATAAATCGGCTTGTCCAATGAGACATACGAATTGAGCGGAATATGCTTCTGTCTCGTAGCGGTCTTAATTGCCGTAATGATCTGCCTGGTAATGCAGAGCTCGGCAAAGGCCTTGAACGAGGACAGCTTATCCCCTTTAAAATCACGAATTGCCTTGTACAGCCCGATCATGCCTTCCTGGACAATATCTTCCCGGTCAGCGCCAATCAGAAAATAGGAGCGGGCTTTAGCACGTACAAAATTCCGGTATTTATTGATCAAATACTCCAGCGCCCCGCTATCACCCTCGCGGACCGCCTCGACAATGTCTTCATCGCTTATCACATCATACCCTGACAACATGACTTCCTTGAGGTCCACACTCAATAGAATCCCTCCGGCCCGGAACGCACGGTAGCCCGTCACTCGCTTGAAATATATGACAAGTATATATGATGTCTACTAGACCGTCAACTACGTTCTACCTAAAATAGACCGATAATAACATTTAATGTAAACTTTTTCATAGATTCATATACCGTTTTCATTCTCCAAATGAGCCGACCTCTCGTCCCTATTGTGTAAAACAGTTCTATTCTCTTCGCCAGCGCTCGAACGCCTGTCTCACATCCGGCGGCAGCTTCCCGTCAAGTGTATTCCTGCTCTTAGTCTGCTCTTTCGTTATTTTTTGCTTCACTTCGCGCTCACTTTGCTCCACCTCGTTAAGCAATTCCCGGGCGGACAGCCGGAGTGCTCCCCGAGCAAAAATCACGTGCTGCTCAATTAAATCGCTGGTCGCCACATAAATTTTACGCCGACGGTGGCTAAACTCCCCGACTAGCCGTTCAATGCACTCATCGGCGGTTTCTTTCTCCTTCGTAAAAAACACCTGAACCTTGCCTTGCGTGTAGGATTTCCCCAGTCCAGGAACACGGTATGCGTCAAAAATCACCACGACTCTGAGGCCTGAGAACGCCTGGTAATCCGCTAATTTCTCCAGCAGCATGTCTCGCGCTTCATGCATGCTGCTATTGGCGAGCTTCGCAAGATATGGCCAGCCGCCGATCATATTATAACCGTCGACCAGCAGCACATCCCGCCAATCGGCCATCATTGCTAACCTTGAAGGCGGCGACGGCGAAGCACTTCGTACATAACGACACCTGCGGCTACCGAGGCATTAAGCGAGTTGATCTTTCCGGCCATCGGCAGTTTCACAAGCACATCGCATTTCTCACGGATCAGACGCCCCATCCCTTTATTCTCATTACCGATAACGATAGCAACCGGCCCGTCAAAAACCTCGGTGTCATACAATTCCTGAACGGCATCAACAACGGTCCCGACAACCCACACACCCATTTCCTTCAGCTGATCGATGGTTTGGCCCAGATTGGTCACCCTAGCTACGGGCACATACTCCACTGCGCCGGCGGATGTTTTGGATACCGTTGCCGTTACTTGGGCGGATCTGCGCTTAGGCAGTATGACGCCATGAGCACCCGTGCAGTCTGCCGTCCGGAGAATCGAGCCCAGATTGTGCGGATCCTCGATCTCGTCGAGAAGCAGCAAGAAAGGCGGTTCGCCTTTTTCCTCTGCAACTTTCAGCAAATCCTCCACTTCCACATAAGCATAGGGTGCCGCTTGGGCAACCACGCCTTGATGCTGGACTCCGGGAACCATCTGATCCAGCTTCCGTTTGTCCACATGCTGAACGACGATGCCCAGCTTCTTCGCTTCCGCGATGATCGGCAGGGTCAGATGCTTTTGCGCGTTTTCGGCAATCCATATTTTATTGATCGTGCGTCCGGATTTGAGCGCTTCCGTGACGGAATGCTTACCGGCTACTACTTCCTCTTCTTGCATCATGTAGGTCTCCTCCTGCATATCAGCCGGCGTCCCCCTCGCTTGGGAAAAACCGGCTGTATCGTTTCATGTTGATGCCTATATTGCCACACGGTTTATTTAACGGACCCTTCGATAAACTCGATGCTCTTTCCGATGAGTTCACGGAGACGGTCCTGCTCTCCCGCATAATATAAATACCCAACCAGCGTCTCGAATGCCGTTGCATGCCGATATTCCAGCACGTCGGCATTCTTCGGTATGCTGCCTGATTTGGCATTGCGCCCCTGACGCACCACATCGCGCTCTTCTTCCGTCAGCTCCGGATCCAGAAAAGCCAATATCCGGCTCTGCGCCTTCGCCGAAACGAAGCTCGTGGCCGAACGGTGCAAGTGATGGGGACGGAGATTGGCCCGTGATATCAGAAACTGCCTCACCGCCACCTCATAAATGGCATCCCCGATATAAGCGAGCACGATGGGCGGGATTAAACGGGCCGGCTTCGATGGCGGAAAATCAAACCAGCCTACTGCAGGATCCCGATGCTTATCCCCGCTCATTTACGCCGCCAGCGCATGCCCTGCGCCGTATCCTCCAGCACGATGCCTTCGTCCGCCAGCTTGTCGCGGATTTCGTCCGCTCGGGCCCAGTTTTTATTCTTGCGGGCTTCGACACGTTCGGCAATCAGCGCTTCGATTTCCTCATCCAGCAATTCATCCGTACCTGTGTTCACGATGCGGAGCACGCCGTTCATTTCGTTGAAAGCACGCAGCACTTCATGCAGATCCGCGGCAGGAATCGATGCTTCCTTCAGCAGCTGATTCGCCTCGCTGGCCCATTGGAACATCGCGGTGATGGCGTCCGGCGTGTTGAAATCGTCCTGCATTTTCTCGTGAAATTCGACAAGCACGACCGATATTTTGTCGGCTACGTCCTGGCTGACTTGATCGTCCTTGGAGCCGATCGCCGTGCCCAATCGATGTTCGACGTTTGCCGCCGCATTCGCGAGGCGTTCCACGCTGTTCTGTGCCTGTTCCATCACCTCGTCGCTGTAATTCAGCGGGTTGCGGTAGTGGGTGGACAACATGAAATAGCGAACGGCTTCTTTCGTATATTGTTCACGAAGTTCCTTAACCAATACGCCGTTGCCCAGCGATTTCGACATTTTCTCGTTGTTGATGCGGATATATCCATTATGCATCCAATAGTTCGCGAGCGGTTTGCCCGTCAATGCCTCGGACTGCGCCACTTCGCATTCATGGTGCGGGAACTGCAGATCCTGGCCGCCGCCGTGGATATCCAAGGTATCCCCGAGATAGCGGCGAGCCATGGCGGAGCACTCGATATGCCAGCCCGGGCGGCCGTCGCCCCATGGACTGCTCCAGTAGATCTCTCCCGGTTTCGCGGCTTTCCACAGCACGAAATCCTCCGGATTTTCCTTCCGCTTATCCACTTCGATCCGGATCCCGAACTGCAGCTCATCGAGGTTCTGCTGGGACAGCTTGCCGTAGTCGTCGAACTTGCGGGTCCGGTAGAATACGTCTCCGCCGTTCTCATAAGCAAAGTCGCGATCAATGAGCTCCTGGATGAATTCGATGATGCTCTCCATATTGTCCGTTACCCGCGGATTCAATGTCGCTCTGGGTATGCCGAGACCGTCCAAATCCTCGTAATAGGCGCTGATGAACTTCTCCGCAACCTCCGGAACGGTCGTCCCGGTTTGCTCCGCTTTCCGAATCATTTTGTCATCCACGTCCGTGAAGTTCACCACGTAATTCACGTCGTTGCCCTGATTCTCGAAGTACGCTCGAACCACGTCGAAAAAAATCATCGGGCGGGCATTGCCGATATGGATATAGTCGTATACGGTAGGACCGCATACGTAGATCTTTACCTTTCCGGGTTCCTGGGCAACAAACGTTTCTTTCATGCGGGTTAGCGTGTTATAGATTTGCAGTGCCATATTGTATCATCTCAATCCTTTCGTTCCATCGCTTATTGTCTTTTAATTCAAAGCCTGCGTAACGCATTGATTCATGTTGAAGATGATGTATCGAAATCGCTATATGAAGTCAGGCTATGCATCGTCCAAGGCATCCAAGGTTATGGGAGTTCTTCTATTCTTCCTTGGCCGAAGACACGACAGCCTCGGAAACCATCGCTTGATGCCGGCTTCCCTTGCTCTCATCCAGCTCCGCCCGGAGCTGATCGATCTCCTTCTGCATCGAACGGAGCGTATCGACAATCGGATCGGGCAGATTCGTGTGATCCAGCCGGTCGCGCACCCGCTCCCCGTTCTGTTTCACGACTTTGCCGGGATTGCCGACAACGGTGCTGTTCGGGGGTACGGGCCTTAATACGACCGCGTTGGATCCGATGTTACAGTTATCCCCAATCGTAAAAGAACCTAGCACTTTCGCTCCGGATCCGATGACCACGTTGTTGCCGATGGTCGGATGCCGCTTGCCTTTTTCCTTACCGGTTCCGCCAAGGGTCACCCCCTGGTAGATCACCACGTCGTCTCCGATCTCGCAGGTCTCTCCAATGACAACCCCCATGCCATGGTCGATGAACAGCCGACTCCCGATACGGGCGCCCGGATGAATCTCGATGCCTGTCATGAACCGGCTGATCTGAGATATGATCCGTGCCAGCGTATACCACCGCCGCTTAAATAATGCATGAGCCACCCGGTGCGCCCACAGGGCGTGAAGTCCCGAGTAGGTGAATACCACTTCAAAAAGTCCCCGGGCGGCCGGGTCATTCTCGAACACTGTCCGAATATCCGATTTCATCTGTTTAAACATGAACGCTCCCTCTTTCCCCTCTTCCAATCGCGCATGCAACTTGCTATCCATCGTTATTCCTGTAATAAAAAACGCCTCTGCAGCTTATCGCTGCAGAGGCGCTAGACCGCGGTTCCACTCTGCTTCGAACCGGCACAAGACTCCTCCCTTCGTCAGGGACGGATTCTACCGATTCTCTTCATGTCATTAACGGCAGACGACCGGCATGATCTAACGATTGCGTTCGCTTCAACCATGCAGCTCACAGGTGCATTTCCGCTGCAGGCGACGGGACAACTCTCAGCCGGCAAATTCAAGTGGTTCTTGTCTTCTGCCGATTGTCCTCTCTGGAACGTGCCTGTTTTACGCGTACTTCTCCTGATCGTAGCTTTTTAAACGTTTATAGTTGTTGATCCAGACTTCATAAATGACCGCGTGGCTCACTAGAGACGCTGCGCTGACGGATTGTGCTTCCGATCGCTGTTGCCCTCCGATTTCTTTAACGATATTAATTTAGGTTGAAATCGGAAGGCAAAGGCGAACGCTTCGCTTCTCCAGCACAATTCCGTCCTTCTCCGCTACTTCCCTGTATGAGTAAATGCACCATTTAATAAAACCCTAGATCAAAGAATATTTCACTTCTAGTTTGGTGTAATTATAACTGATGATATACGGGCTGACAAGGAACGTTTATTACGGATGCCGCCCGAGTTATGCGCCCTTGATCTGGGAACGCAAACGGTCAAGCACGCGGTCCCTGCCAAGCAGCCAGATCGTCTGGTTCAAGTCGCGGCCATGGGTTTGTCCCGTCAGGGCTACGCGGATCGGCATGAAGAGCTGTTTGCCCTTAAACCCGGTCTCCTTCTGGACTTCCTTGATCATGGCGGCGATCTTCTGCGCGTTAAACTCATCGGACTGTTCGATCTTCGCCAGGAATGCGGACAGTACGGCAGGCACCTGCTCGCCGCCCATCACTTCGATCCCCTCGGCATCCAGCTCCAGGTGCGTGCGGAAGAATACTTCCGACAGATCCACGATATCCGAAGCCGCCGTCATCTGCTCCTGATAGAGCGCCACGAGCGCGCGTGCCCATTCCTCCTGCTCGGCCGTAAGCTTGGACGGCAAACGGCTGGCTTTCTGCAAATGCGGAATGGCCAAATCGGCGATCCGGTCCGGATCCGCGTTCTTAATGTACGTGTTGTTCATATGAGCCAGCTTGTTCGTGTCGAATACCGCCGGGCTCTTGGACAAGCGATGCTCATCGAAGATCGAGATCAGCTGCTCTTGGGAGAACACTTCCTCTTCCCCTTCCGGAGACCAGCCCAGCAGCGAGATGAAGTTGAACAGCGCTTCAGGCAAATAACCAAGCTGGTCATACTGCTCGATGAACTGGATGATCGATTCGTTGCGCTTGCTCAGCTTCTTGTGATCCTCGCCCACGATCAGGGTCATATGCCCGAACTGAGGGGGCTCCCACCCGAAGGCTTCATAGATCATCAGCTGACGCGGCGTATTGGAGATATGATCCTCCCCGCGCAGCACATGGCTGATCTTCATGAGATGATCATCCAAAGCTACCGCGAAATTGTAGGTAGGAATGCCGTCTTTTTTGACGATGACGAAGTCGCCCGTCTCTTTGCTGTTAAACGAAATCGTGCCCTTCACCATATCGTCGAACGTGTAGACGCGGTCTTCCGGCACGCGGAAGCGGATGCTCGCCACGCGGCCTTCGGCCTCAAGCGCCTGGCGCTGCTCTTCGGTCAAATCGCGATGCTTCCCGGAATAGCGCGGCGTTTCGCCCCGAGCCATCTGCTCTTCCCGCTCCTGCTCCAGCTCTTCCTCCGTGCAGTAGCAGCGGTAAGCAAGCCCGCGATCCAGAAGGTCCTGCCAATATTCTTTATAAATATCAAGGCGCTCGGTCTGGCGATAAGGTCCGTACTCGCCCCCGACATCCACGCTCTCGTCCCAATCCATGCCCAGCCACTTCAAGTACTTCAGCTGGCTCTGCTCGCCGCCTTCCACGTTGCGTTTCACATCCGTATCCTCGATGCGGATAATGAATTTCCCGTTGTTCTTGCGGGCGAATAAATAATTGAATAATGCCGTTCTGGCATTGCCGATATGTAAATGTCCCGTTGGACTCGGTGCGTAGCGCACGCGGACTTCTCCGGTCATTGTAACCCCTCCGCTTCCCTATTCTACAAAGTTTCCCAGTTCAAAAACTCCCTTTTTGAACGCATACTTCAAGATGATAGCACACCTTTTACAAGGCAGACAACCGACTGCGCGGCGATTCCTTCGCCCCTGCCGGTAAACCCGAGCTGCTCGGTGGTGGTCGCCTTCACGTTCACCTGATCCACCTCGGCATCCAGCGCTTTAGCGATCACTTCCGCCATTTGCGGAATGTATGGCGCCATCTTCGGCTTCTGGGCAATAATCGTGGAATCGATATTACCAAGTCTATACCCGCGTTCCTTTGCCATGACCCATACCTGTTCCAAAAGCTTCAGGCTGTCGGCGTCTTTAAAGGCAGGATCGTTATCGGGAAAATGGCGTCCGATGTCGCCAAGCCCCAGCGCCCCCAGGATCGCGTCCGTCACGGCGTGCAGCAGCACGTCGGCGTCGGAGTGCCCGAGCAGACCTTTGTCATGCGGAATCGTGACCCCTCCGATGATGCACGGCCTTCCTTCTACGAGCTGATGTACGTCAAACCCTTGTCCTACTCGAATCATTCCATGTCCTCTCCCTTACGTTTCTGTAAAAAAGCCGCATATTCCAGATCCTCCGGCGTGGTGATTTTGATGTTGCTGTATTTCCCCTCCACCACGGTGACCGGATGCCCTGCCCGCTCCATCAGCATGGCGTCGTCGGTGCCGGCGAATCCCTCCTTCGCCGCAGCTTCATGCGCGGACAGCAGGTCGGAAAGACGAAAAGCCTGTGGGGTCTGGACGGCCCACAGACTTTGACGGTCCGGGGTACCTGTAATCAGCCCCTTACCGTTCACCTGCTTAATCGTATCCTTCACGGGAACCCCGAGTACCGAGGCGCCTTCGCGGATCGCCGCATCGCGGCAGGCTTCAATTTCCTCTTGCGTTACGAACGGCCTTACGCCGTCATGTATCATTACCCATTCTGAAGAGATTTGCTTGATGCCTTGATATACGGACTGTTGTCTCTCGCTTCCGCCCGGGATTACGGCAGACACCTTATCCAAACCGTATTCCTGCACCCAGGACTGGCAGCGAGGAACATCCTCCATCCCCGTTACAAGCACAATTTCCTGCAGCCATGGTATCCGGCTGAATGCTTCAAGCGTATGAACGATAATGGGCTTACCGTCCAGAACCAAGTACTGCTTGCTCTCCCGGGTGCCCATCCTCGTTCCTTTTCCCGCCGCTACGATGACGGCGCCGAAGTTACTCATCACACACCAAACTCCTGTCTCACCCAAACGCCACAAAAGGACGAATACCGGATATGTATATCCCCATCATACCCCTTTACTGGGCTTTTTCCAACAGTTTTGGTTTCGCGAAGATCATCCGGCCCGCCGAGGTTTGCAGTACGCTGGTAACCAGCACCTCCATCATTGTGCCGATATACTCGCGTCCGCCCTCCACTACGATCATCGTGCCGTCATCCAGATATGCGACGCCCTGACCATGCTCTTTGCCGTCCTTGATTATCTGCACCAGAATTTCTTCCCCTGGCAGAACCACCGGCTTCACCGCGTTGGCCAGGTCGTTAATGTTCAACACCGACACGCCCTGCAGCTCGCAAACCTTGTTCAAGTTGAAATCATTCGTGACCACTTTGCCTTGAAGCACTTTGGCGAGTTTCACCAGCTTGCTGTCCACTTCGGATATCTCCTCAAAGTCGCCTTCGTAGATAAGCACCTTTACATCCAGTTCCTTCTGGATTTTGTTCAAGATATCAAGCCCGCGCCGGCCGCGATTTCGCTTCAGAAGATCCGAGGAGTCCGCAATATGCTGAAGCTCCTCCAGGACGAATTCGGGAATGACAATCGTTCCTTCAATAAATCCGGTTTTGCAAATATCTGCGATCCTGCCATCAATAATGACGCTTGTATCCAGAATTTTATGTTCCTCCACGCGCCGGCCTTCCGGCTCGGCGGTTTGGCTCCACTTCCCCGACATCCATAGGGAAGCCAGTTCATCCTTCTTCTCCAATCCAATGCGTAAACCGATGTAGCCGCCGAGCAGGGTGATGCCAACCTGCAGCAGCTGCCCTGCTTGTCCGAGCAAGGATAGCCCCGGTGAGAGCAATAAAGACAGCAGCAAACCGCTTAACAATCCCGCCGTTCCCGCGGCCAGCTCATTCATCGGGATCCGGGAAAACGAAGAGATCAGGCTGTGCAGCCATCTCGTTACCCGGTCCGCCGACAGCACGCCGATCATGCCAAACAATAATCCTCCAAGCACCGCGAAGGCTCCGCTTCCCGCTGCAAATATTCCTTGTCCAAACATAGGCGAGAGCCCTGAGAAAGACCGTTCCATTGTATGATATAACGTATACCCGCCCCATGCTCCGCATAATACCGTAAATGCTAAGATAGCTTTTTTTAACATGAGCTTCCGCACACCTCCTTTTTATACCTGATAATCTTGGCTTCTATTTCCAGTATGGTCCAATTTGCAAAGTCGTAATCGTGCCGATTGAAGTTTTTCTTATAAAGTTTCCGGATGCGATGACCTGCCTGTTTTTACCTACACCCATCAGGCTTTGACGTGTACTGACATCGACCTCACCACTGGAATTGACCGCCTTTACACGCCTGAAACTGGTTGAAATCGGCTGAAGTAGTGGAATATAATGAACTCAATTCATAATATCGAGGTGGATGTATAAATGAGCGCTCCTAGTTTACAGGCTTTTCAGGACCAAGTTTCCGAATTGTTGCTCCGTCACCGCAGTCTCTTGGATGTTCTGTCTAAAAATGGTCAAAGCAATGCTTCAGTCAACCGGGCCGTCACCAAGGCCATCACAGAATGCGGATGCATCGAGCTCCACGCCACGAAGCAAACCTTCGATATCGGCGCTGATCTCGAATCAGCCCGGGAATTGGCAGGCACGCACGTCGAAGGCCATCTGTGCGAGAATTGCCGCGAAGCGGTAAGCACCGAGCTTGGCCGCAACCTATTTTATATGTCTGCCCTTGCGAATCTTCTGGACATTCAACTGGATGAGGTTGTTGTCAAGGAGTCGCAGAAATGCTCCACATTGGGTCTCTTCAACCTGTCGTAAAGCCGCTTACATACCGAAACGGACCTTAACGGCAAGGTGCTCCATGCATACAAAAAAAGCATTTATCTCGCTGCTCCTCGCAGGGAAATAAATGCTTTTTATTTGGATATATGTCCTTGCATCCGTTTATCGGTCCGAAGACTGATAGGCTTCATCGGAATTGCGGTCATCTTTTTTGCGACGGTTTTTACGGTTAAGCCTGCGGAAATTCTGCTTCAAGCCGTAACCAGCATACAACACCAAAGGCACGAAGATCAGCATGGAGGTCTGCTCCGGAAAGAACACGGCTACCATCACGGCGCCAATGATGACCAAAGGCGTAAATTTAATCGCTGTTTTCGGAATGCCGATCTTTTTGAAATTCGGGTACTTGACTGAGCTAACCATGAGGTAAGAAAGCAATAGTACGGCAAAAATCATATAAGGAGCTGTAATCTCTTCATGGAACAACGCCAGGGTGGCGAGCACGCCTCCCGCTGCGGGGATCGGCAGGCCGATAAAATATCCCGGGATGCCCGGACGAACATTGAATCTTGCAAGCCGCAGTGCGCCGCACATCGGAAATATGGCGGTCACCGTCCAAGCCAATGCGGTATTAATATCCGTAAACGCTACGGTATACATAATAAGTGCCGGTGCTACGCCAAATGAAATCACATCGGACAAGGAGTCAAGTTCCTTGCCGAATTCGCTTTGGGCATTCAAGGCCCGAGCTACCCGACCATCCAGTCCGTCAAGGAGCATGGCAATGATAATCATAATGGCAGCCATACTCGTTCGACCTTCCGTCGCCAAGATGATACCAATCATTCCGAGAAACAGATTACCTAAAGTAAACATGTTCGGAATTGATTTCGTCATTTTTATATTCACCTCGTTCATGTACGTTCGAACATCGATTGTAGGGCTTTTAGATTTGTCTGTCAATGAATACTTGTTCCTGCAAGCGTTTCAAGCCTTCTTTGATGGTGCGTGCCCGAACCTCGCCGATCCCGTCTACTTCATCCAGCTCATGGATGGAAGCGGTCATAATGCTGGATAAGTCATGGAACTGGTCCACCAGGTTGCGGATGATCACATTCGGAAGGCGCGGGATTTTGTTCAAAATCCGGTAACCGCGCGGCAGTATTTCTTCCTCCGAAGCAGCGGCGGAAGCCGGGTATCCAAGAAGCCGTACGATATGGTGAATGTCCAGCAGCTCCTCATCCGTTGAACGCTTGAGCGCGAGAATGATCTCGCGGATCTTCTCCTCGCTGTACTCCCGGGCATAGTCTGCATACAGCAGCCAAGCCTCCTCCTCCATATTGCTCACAAGCTCATCCATCTGCATGCTGATCAGTCGGCCTTCGTTGCCGAGCTCGTTGATATAGCGCTTGATCTCCTTCTTGATGCGGAGCACCATCTCGACCCGCTGTATGACGTTCACGACTTCCGGGATGGTGACCAGCTCTTCGAATTCGGATGCCGAGAGGTTGGTCAGCGATTGGTTAAGCACCACGCGGTATCGCTCCAGCGTCTGTATGGCCTGATTCGCCTTGGTTAAGATGACGCCGATTTCCTTCAATGCATACCGCAGCGAGCCTTGGTACAGCGTAATAATGTTGCGGCGCTGCGAGATGGACACCACCAGCTTGCCGGTCTGCTTCGCCACCCGCTCCGCCGTTCTGTGCCGTATCCCTGTCTCGATGGAAGAGATCGAGGAATCCGGGATCAGCTGGGTATTTGCATATAAGATTCGTTTTAAGTCTTCACTCAAGATGATGGCGCCGTCCATCTTAGCGAGCTCGTATAAATAGTTTGGCGAAAAATCGCAGTTAATGGAGAAGCCGCCGTCGACAACTTCCATTACCTCCGGGCTGTAGCCTACAACGATCAGGGCGCCCGTCTTCGCCCGCAGCACGTTCTCCAGTCCGTCGCGAAACGGCGTTCCCGGTGCTACCAGCTTCAGCAAATCATTCATTTTGTCCAGTTGGCTCGTTTCTTTCACCTTCGTATGCCCCCTAATCTAACGCAACCGCTAATGCATCTGCAACGGTGTTGACTCCGATAATTTGTATTCCTTTCGGATGCTTCCATCCCTTCAAACTCTTCTCCGGCATGAGAACCCGCTTAAAACCCAGCTTCTCGGCTTCTCTTACCCTCTGCTCCGCTCTTGAAACGGCGCGAACCTCGCCGGTCAGCCCCACCTCGCCAAAAATAACGTCGTACGGCTTGGTCGGTATGTCGCGGAAGCTGGATGCGATGCTGACCGCAATGGCCAGATCCACCGCAGGTTCATCGAGCTTCACGCCGCCCGCTACGTTCAGGTAGGCGTCTTGGGTTTGCAGGTACATCCCCATCCGTTTCTCCAGCACGGCAATGATCAGGTTCATGCGGTGATGGTCCACCCCTGTGCCCATTCGGCGCGGTGACGGGAAGTGCGTCGTGGAGATGAGCGCCTGCAGCTCTACCAGAACCGGGCGCGTACCCTCCATGCTTGCAACTACGGTCGAACCCGCTACGCCCAAAGGCCGTTCGGATAAAAAGAGCTCAGATGGATTCCCGACTTCCCGAAGCCCATCCTCACCCATCTCAAAAATGCCAATCTCATTCGTCGAACCGAAACGATTCTTCACCGCGCGAAGCAAGCGGTAAGTATGATGACGCTCTCCTTCAAAATAAAGCACACAATCCACCATGTGCTCCAGCATCCTTGGACCTGCAATGGCGCCTTCTTTTGTCACATGTCCGACAAGGACGGTCGCAATGCCCTTCACCTTCGCCAGCCGCATGAAGCGGGCCGTGCATTCCCGAACCTGGGATACACTGCCCGGCGCGCTGGTTACCTCAGGCAAGTACACCGTCTGAATGGAGTCGATGACAACGAAGCCAGGCTGTACGTTCTCAATGGCTTCCTCGATCGATTCCAGATTGGTTTCGCAGAGGACAAACAGCTCCGGGGACAGCGCCCCGAGCCGGTCAGCGCGCAGTTTGGTCTGGCGCACGGATTCCTCACCGGAAATGTACAGAACGCGAATGCCGTTCTGGGCCAGTCGGTTGGAGGCTTGAAGCAGGAGCGTGGATTTCCCGATGCCGGGATCGCCGCCGACTAGCACGAGCGAGCCCGGGACCAGCCCGCCCCCGAGCACCCGGTTCAATTCCGCAATGCCCGTCTGGATTCTGGGTTCTTTACCGCTTTCTATATTTATGATCGAAAGGGGTTTTTCTTTACTATGAAAAAGAGGGGAATTCATCCCCTGGGTCTTGATTACCGTCTCGGTCTCCTCTACCATGGAATTCCATGATTGGCAGCCCGGACATTTTCCGAACCATTTGGGCGCTTCATAGCCGCATTCGGTACAGAAAAATTTCGTCTTAGTTTTTGCCATGTGAGTCTCCTTTATGTCGCGCATCATTTGTCGGATTCCGTAAAACCCTGCAAAATCAGGCATTACTCAAAGTTTACCATTTCTTATAATTCAACGTAAAGGTTAATTGGAAACTTTACGCGGGATGAAATGGATTTGTTTCAAATTTGAAGGAGCAGGGGGTGAACATGCGTTAATTGCTGCTGAAAAACCGCGTCCGCTTCGCTGCCGGATCGTTCTTGCGATCGCTGTTAAAACCAGGGAACTGGAATCGAAATCAAAGTGGTTTCCCGGTTTTAAAGGCGACCGCTGTCGCTTCTTCAGAACGATTCCGTCCTCTCCGCTGGGTTGATACATGAGGGATCTGTTTTCGTAATATGCCATTCATCCATATAACCTCTAAGCATCCATGTATCTGCCCCATACAAAGCCTTCATCATCCGTTAACATTTAAATCAAAAACCCCGCCGGATTTGACTCCAGCGGGGTGATGTTATTTATCTTATTCCGTTTCGGCCGATGCGGCCGTTACACCTTCACTCTTGTTCACAACCAGTTCGCCGTTCGCTTCATCGATGACAAGCGAGTCACCCTTGGCCACATTGCCTTTCAGCAGCTCCTCGGAAAGGCGATCCTCGATGTGCTTCTGGATAGCCCGGCGCAGCGGACGGGCACCGAAAGCCGGATCGTATCCTTCCTTCGCTATGAAGGCCTTCGCCTTGTCCGTGAGTTCGAAATGCACCTCGAATTCTTTCAGGCGTTTACGCAGCTCGTCGGACATCAGCGTCACGATTTCGGCAATGTGTTTCTCTTCCAGAGAGTGGAACACGATGATCTCGTCGATCCGGTTCAAGAACTCCGGACGGAAGCTCTTCTTGAGCTCATCCATCACTTTGCCTTTCATGTTGTTATAATCGCGGCCTGCATCGGTCACGGCGGTAAATCCAAGCGTGGAGTTCTTCTTGATCGCTTCCGCCCCGACGTTGGAAGTCAGGATGATCAGGGTATTCCGGAAATCCACCACGCGGCCCTTCGAATCGGTCAGGCGTCCGTCTTCCAGCACTTGAAGCAGGATATTGAATACTTCAGGGTGTGCCTTCTCGATTTCATCGAGGAGGACAACGGAATACGGCTTGCGGCGCACTTTCTCGGTCAGCTGACCGCCTTCCTCGTAGCCGACATATCCCGGAGGCGCTCCGACGAGACGCGACGTGGAATGCTTCTCCATGTACTCGGACATGTCGATTCGCACGACCGCATTCTCATCTCCGAACATGGCCTCGGCAAGAGCTCGTGCCAGCTCGGTTTTACCTACCCCGGTAGGACCCAGGAAGATGAAGGAGCCCATTGGGCGCTTCGGATCCTTCAGTCCTGCGCGTGCCCGGCGAACCGCACGGCTTACGGCTTTGACGGCTTCCTCTTGGCCGATTACGCGGCTGTGAAGGATTTCTTCCAGATTCAGAAGACGCTCGGTCTCTTCTTCCTTCAGTTTATTGACGGGAATACCGGTCCAGTTGGCGACAACGTCGGCAATGTCCTCCGGCGTTACCTCGGAATCGGTACGTCCTTGTTTTTCTTTCCATTGGTTCTTCGTGACTTCGAGCTCCTCGCGAAGCTTCTGCTCCGTATCGCGCAGCGCTGCCGCTTTCTCGAATTCCTGGCTTTGGACGGCTGCGTCTTTCTCCTTGCGGATGTCCTCCAGATGCGCTTCCTGATCTTTCAGATTTGGCGGTATGGTATACGTATGAAGACGAACTTTCGAACCGGCCTCGTCAATCAGGTCAATCGCTTTATCCGGCAGGAAGCGGTCCGTAATGTAGCGGTCGGACAATTTCACGGCCTGTTCAATCGCTTCGTCGGTAATTTTCACGCGGTGATGCGCTTCGTAACGGTCACGCAGACCGTACAGGATCTGAATGGCTTCCTCCGGCGACGGTTGATCCACCGTGATCGGTTGGAAGCGGCGCTCAAGTGCAGCGTCTTTTTCAATGTATTTGCGGTATTCGTCCAGCGTGGTAGCCCCGATGCACTGAAGCTCTCCGCGCGCCAATGAAGGCTTAAGGATGTTGGAAGCGTCGATGGCTCCTTCTGCTCCGCCTGCGCCGATCAAGGTATGCAGCTCATCGATGAACAGAATGATGTTGCCGGCTTGACGAATCTCATCCATGATTTTTTTCAGGCGGTCCTCAAACTCCCCGCGGTATTTCGTACCTGCTACGACTGAGCCCATATCCAGCGTCATCACGCGTTTGTCGCGCAGCGTCTCCGGAATTTCATTGTTAATGATGCGCTGTGCCAAGCCTTCCGCGATCGCCGTCTTACCGACTCCCGGTTCACCGATCAGTACCGGGTTGTTCTTGGTCCGGCGGCTAAGCACCTGAATCACGCGCTCGATTTCTTTGCTGCGGCCAATGACCGGATCCAGATTGCCTTCCTTGGCAATGGCGGTCAGATCCCGAGCGAGACTGTCCAATGTAGGCGTGCTCACGTTCTGCGGCGTGCCATGATGGCTAGACACCGCTTCGCTGCTGCCCAGCAGCTGCAGCACCTGTTGACGGGCTTTGTTCAGGCTGATGCCCAGGTTGTTCAGCACGCGTGCCGCAACCCCTTCGCCCTCGCGAATCAACCCCAGCAGAATATGCTCGGTTCCCACATACGTATGGCCAAGCTTACGGGCTTCGTCCATGGAGAGCTCAATCACTTTTTTCGCTCTAGGCGTGTAAGCAATGTTGGTTGGCTGCTCCTGTCCGCGTCCGATTAATGTCTCCACTTCGTCCTGGATTTTCTCAAGACCAAGTCCAAGTCCGATCAGCGCTTTGGCTGCAATGCCGTCTCCCTCACGAATAAGTCCAAGCAGGATATGTTCTGTGCCGATATTGTTGTGACCCAGGCGTACCGCTTCTTCCTGAGCCAATGCAAGCACCTTTTGTGCGCGTTCCGTAAATCTGCCAAACATCATAGTATTGCACCTCCACGTTTCAATTAATATATTGAACCTCGCGGATTTCGGTGTATCGCCGGCTAAGACGTTTATACCGTCATCCAACTGTAAACCGAGAAATAATAACTAACGACTTCTTAACGGTTGCCCAATGTCTCCCGAATGAGCTTAGCCCTGTACATATCGCGTTCGGAAGGATTCATGCCCTCTCCATAGGTCTTCTGGAGAAATCCGGGCTGCGTCTTCACATTCAGCTCGTTCATGACCGGAATTTCCGGCCCTTCCAGCAGGCCGAGATCCACGCCTAACCGAACATCGGACAAGCGCTGAGCCGCTTCCTTGGAATCCATGACCGCTGCATAGGACAGGATGCCGTATGAACGCATGACCCGGTCCGTAATACGGAGCTTGGATTCACTAAGGAGCCGCGCCCTGGCATTCTTCTCGTGCTCGATGATTTGCAGGGCCACGCTGTGAAGATTCTCGATGATCTCCGACTCGGTTTGCCCGAGCGTAATCTGATTCGAGATTTGAAACAGGTTGCCTAAAGCTTCGCTGCCCTCGCCGTAAATTCCTCTAACGGTCAAACCTACCTGCGATACGGCCGAGAGAATCCGATTGATCTGCTGCGTCATGACGAGCGCGGGCAGATGCATCATGACCGAAGCGCGAAGGCCGGTGCCGACATTGGTCGGACAGCTCGTTAGGTAACCCCGTTTGTCATCAAAAGCATAATCGATCTCGGATTCGAAGATATCATCCAGCGCCGTCGCGCGGCTCCATGCCTCCCGAACCTGAAATCCGGGATACAGACACTGTATGCGCAAGTGATCCTCTTCATTGATCATAATGCTGACGGATTCATCTTCGGTAAGGATGACGGCACCGTTCCGGGATTCATTAGCCAGATTGGGACTGATCAGATGCTTCTCGACGAGAACCTTCTTATCCAGCTCATCAATCTCACTTAATTTAATTACATGCAAATGCCCGAAATCCTGCAAATCCTCCTTATCCTTTAACACATGGGTCAGGCGCTCTAGCACTTCTCCCGACTGCTGATCCGTTGCGAGCAGCGGGAAAGGAAGATGCTGCAGGTTGCGCGCCACCCTCACGCGGGTGCTGATGACAATGTCGGAATCCTGACCGTTCCCGCGCATCCACTCGCTCAGCGCCGAATCGGTAAACCGGAGATTAGACATCACGCATTCCTCCTACTAAAGTGCAAAATGTAACGATCTTATCCCTGAGCAATGTTACGCTCCAGCTCGCGGATTTGGTCCCGGATCTCGGCAGCCGCTTCAAATTCCTCCTGCAGGATCCTCATTTGAAGCTCCTTTTTAAGCTCATCGATCCGGCGTTTGATCTGAATCCGGCCGCCGGTACGCTTCGGCACTTTGCCCACATGGGAAGTTCCCCCATGGACTCGCTTGAACAACGGATCCAATCGATCCGAGAAATATTTATAACACGCGCTGCAGCCGAACCGGCCAAGCTTGCTGAACTGGGAATACGTCATGCCGCATTCCTCGCATTGCAGCGTCTGGGCCGTTTTCGCACCGGGGGTCTGGCCCTTGCCTGAAGGATCCAGATCCAGCAGGCCTGACAGCAAACTGTGTATAGAAAAACCATTCGACGTACCGGGGATCAATTCCCCTTTTTCGCGGGCACAAGTTTCACAAAAATGAAACTCCGTTTTCTCCCCGTTCACAATTTTGGTGAAATGAAGTGTCGCCGGCCGTTTACCGCATTCTTGGCATAACATACTCCGATGCCTCCTTACACAGACTCACTTACCTAATAAAGAAATCAGCATCGCCTTCATAATCCTTGCGCGCAGCTCATCCCGATAAGGAAGCTTCACGTTCAGGCATTCCCTTGAAACGGCGGCCCGCATCAGGCTGGCCTCCCGCTTCGTCAAAAACCGGGATTCCTCCAGCTGGTAGATCAAGCCTTCCGCTACCGTCTGGTCAATCATGCTGCCGATGGTATGATGAAGGTGCTGCTGGAGTGCAGTATGCTGGGGAAGCTCGATACGCTGAATGCGTATGTATCCGCCCCCGCCGCGCTTGCTCTCGACAAGAAAGCCCTTCTCCAGCGTGAACCGAGTGCTGATCACGTAATTGATCTGGGAAGGAACGCAAGAAAATTGCTCCGCCAAATCGTTCCTTTGAATTTCGACGGTTCCTTCCGGACTTTCCTGCAAAATGCTCTTCAGGTATTGTTCGATAATATCAGAGATATTACGCATGGTCTGTTCATCCTCCACTGTTTGAAACGTTAAGACGGATAGTGATCTTACACGTCCGCACAGAGCCTTGCTTATACGTTGATTAACCATAATCAAAATCAGCGAACCCTCTCGTTGACTTTGACTTTCTTTGACTTTGATCTCATTATAGCACATTTTTTCATTTTGCCAAGAGGGTACTTCTCAAATGTTCGCGCTATGCCTGTATTCTTATTGTACCCACTTCTTCGATCGCTTATAGCCCTTTTCCGAAGAACAATTCAACCGAAGGAATAAAAAAAGAAGCAGCCAACGTTCCGGATTAAAACCGGTCTCTTGGCCACTTCTTCCTGTCGTTTTCTGTATCTTAAGCATCATAACTGATCAAATAATGCTGTAACTCCGTATTGTAATACCCGATGCTGTATTCAATGATGCTGCCCGTCTGGTCGTAGGAGGATCTCAACCGCTTCAGTAACGGGGTCCCGGCGCTTACGCCCAGCAGTGAGGCAATCTCCTCATTAGCCACGGTCGCCAGGAAACGGTCCCGGAAATTCTCCAGCGTGATTTGACTCTCCTCGATACGTTCATACAAGGACGGCAGTTCGCTTGAATCGAACTCCTCCCCCATGTCCACCAGGGACGATACGTAATGGGTGTAGTAGATAAACGGGCTGCCGTCCAGCAAATACAGCCGTTCGATCAGCAGGCACCGCTCACCGAATTTCAGGAACAATTCGCTATCCGGTTCATTGTGCACCCATTCCGTCTTCAGATGGCGCTTCCGGATCTGGTGGCCCTCTTCAACCAAAATCTCGGTAAACAGCTTCCCCTTGGACAGCTTGGAAAAGGACGTGTTCCGGGTTACGATTGTTCCCACACCGCTCCGCTTCTCTACATACCCTTCCTGGTACAATTCCTGGATCGCATTGCGAACCGTCATTTTGCTGACGTTAAATTCCTGTTCCAGCTGCGGCTCGGAAGGAATATGGGAACCAAGTGGATATACCCCATGCAGAATCCGATCTTTAATGATCTTCTTGATTTGCAAGTATAATGGACCGTTCTTCCGCGTGATCGACATGCTTCCTCCTACCTTTCCACGTCAGACATATGATGACTCATCGCCTGAAGCACTTCGCGTTCGTTTGCCGTCGGCGTATCTCCCGTTACGGTATGGGCAAGCATCGCCGCCGCTGCGGCAAAATCAACCGTCCGGCCCGGCTCATATCCCTCCGAGATCCCATGAATCACACCGCTGGCATAGGCATCGCCCGCCCCGATGCGGTCATGAACGGAGAACGTCAACGTTTGGGAAAAATGAAACGCTCCATCCGTGTAAAGATAGCCTTGCAGGGAATGGGTATTGTCCCCGTTGATCTTGCGGTGGGTACCCGACGCAACCGTAATATTATACTTCGCCGCCACCTTCGGAATCAACTCCTGCAGCTGTTCGTGCCGATCCTCCCGAGTTGTTTCCATGCCAAGGATATGGATGGCATCCTTCTCGTTCATGAAGACGATATCCGCCAAAGACAGCATTTCCTCGTAGTGCGGCTTGGCAAAATCGTAGCGGTCCGCGCCCCATAAGGAAGGACGGTAGTTGCAGTCGAACACAACCGTTCCGCCGCTTTGCTTGACCTTGCGAGCCAAGACCTTCATCTGGCCCCGCACGGTGTCGTTCATGGAAAGGGTGATGCCGCAAAAATGGATCACGTCGATCTTTTCGGCAATCGCATCGAAATCGTACATGGCATCCTCCGCCGTATTAAAGCTGCTGCCCAGGCGATCCGTATAGGTCACACGACCGGGTCTAACGCCAAACCCATTCTCCAGGAAGTACATGCCGACATATTTGCCCCCGCGGCTAATGAGCGAAGTGCCGATCCCAAGCTTGCGCAGATATGAGATCGCCGCTTCGCCAAGCGGGTTGTCGGGAAGCGTGCTGACGAGGTACCCGGCATGTCCGAACCTTGCCACAGCCGACGCGATGTTGACACCCGTCCCGGAAAAGGAATAGTTCAGGTGGCTCTCTTGTGCCAAGGAAGCATACCCTGGTACTTGAAGACGCATCATCACTTCGCCAAATGCAGCGATCGTCTTAGGCATATTGATCAACCAGCGCTTTTAACTTAAGGTGCAGCTCTTGCACGTCGCTAATGATCGTATCCCCGCTGGCCGAGTCGATGATCGAGGAGTATACGTGAGGGATGACCTGCTGTACTCCTGCCTCGAACGCGATGCGGACGATGGCTTCAAAATTCTCTTTATCGATTCCGCCCGTCGGCTCTAACGCGAATCCTTCCTCCGCGCATGCCTTCGCTACCGCACGATACTCCTCTTCCAGCTTCAAGCCCTGCATCGGGAAATACTTCAGTGCGTTGCCGCCCATATCGCGTACAAGCGCGATTGCCGATTTTACGGGGACGACGGCTTTGTCCGATCCGGCAGCGCTCACCGGTCCGGTAGATATGTTCACGTAGCCCACTTGTCCCGAAGGGGACACGAGGCTGTTGATCCAGCTTTCTTCGCCGCCCAGGTTGGCACGGGTTGCACCGACCGCCGGAAACACCTGATTGATATGCGTGCCCGGATAGCTCTTCACTATCTCGGCAACCACCGCAGCTTGGCGGTTATCGCCGGCACCCAATCCGATCGATACCGCATCTTCGATAACGGCGCCATACTCCTTCATTGCAATAACGGCCTCTTGTGCATTCGGGTAATTTTTGGACAATACGCCGACCAGCACATGCCCTTCCGAAGCTTCAAAAATTTCCTTCGCGTTCTGAATGCTGCCTGCAAGTACGTTCAGTGCCGCGCGATTTCTGTAAAGACGTTTCTCCATGTTTGCCATCTTAGTTTCCCCCTGCAATCTGCTGTATTCTCGTTATAATGACCTGCAAATCATCCCCGGAAAGCGAGCGAGGATCAATATCAAAATACCCCTGGCGAACGCCGTAATCCCTGGTGTACACAGCAATATCGCCTTCGCGAAGCTGATCGTTCATGGACTTGGCACTGACCCCGACCGCATTTTCATCGACTTTCACGCGCCCCCTATAGATCGCCCTTCCCGCTTCGTCCTGAACAATGGTTACCTCAATGCCCGGCAATTTCGATAAGGATTTCATTTCCTCCAGTGCCGCTTTCTCCTGCTCACTCTTATCTTCCTTCACCATATACTCATCCAGCGCCTGAAGCAGTCCAAACGTCGTCTCCTTGCCTACCTTCATGCTGCGCCCAATACCATGCAGCTGCGCTTTTACCCACTCGACGTATTGACGTTTGCCGCCGACAATGCCGGAGGTCGGGCCTTCAATTGCCTTGGATCCGCTGTATATGGCCAGGTCGCCGTATTTCACATACTTCTGGATATCCTCTTCGGCAGCAGCATCGATAATCAGCGGAAGTCCATGTGCCTGGGCCACTTCTGCCGCTTCTTCCACCGAAATCATATTTTTCTGTACGCAGTGATGGGATTTCACATACAAAATGGCGGCTGTACGCTCATTAATCGCTTCTGCGATATGCTCCTTGCGCCCTTCGTTGGCATACCCAACTTCAACGACCTTGCCGCCCCCGAGATAAACCATCGTTTCAACAGGTGCACCATACTGCACATTATGTCCCTTAAACATGATAATCTCGTTCTTCGCGATGGGCTCCTGGTGCAGTCGGTCACTGCGTCTGCGATTGCCTTCGGTGACGATTCCAGCCACGGAAAGCGCAATTCCGCTGGAAGCGGAATTGACAACGACCGCAGCCTCGGAACCAAGGATGCGCGCCATGTAATCCCCCGCCTTATCTACCAGATCCGCGATTTCCACGTAACTCTGCCCGCCGATCCGCATCGCTTCCATGACGGTATCCGTCGGCGCCGATACGCCAAGAATACTCATGCGCCCGCTGGCATTAACCACGCGTTTCAACCCGTATTTAGCATGTAATGAATGATCCATTGACTACCACTCCTCTGGCTTCGATATATCGATCAGCGATTCGGGTCTCCCCTTCGGAATCCGTTAAACTCATAGCGCCCTGCTGCAGGGCAAACAGCGTCAGGTGAGCGGCATCGCCGGCTTGAATTCGGCCAAGCTCCGGACGGCGCAACCATCCTGCTGCATGGTCCGTTACCGCTGAGACCACCTCCTGCAGGCTGTACCCCAAATACAGGAACTTCGTCATGACATTAGCCAGGCTGTACACCGGGCCATGGATGCGATTCCCGCGATAAATATCGGTGCTGATCGTGTCCGGTCTAATCCCTTGGGCCTTGGCATACTCTGCCACCAAGAATGAGAAGCTTGCCGTTCCATGGCCCACATCCAGATGAACGCCGCGAGCTATCGCTTCCACCAGGGCAGGGATCGGCTTCCCGTCCGAATCAAATAAATTGTTGGCTTTCCCGTTCAAATAATGAGTAATAATGTCGTCTTTCTGAAGCAGCTCCAATACTTGCTCAATCGGAGGTGGCCCTGACCCGATATGTACCATCAGCGGCAGTGACGTTTTATCCGACAATTTTCTTGCGAGTCGAAGCGGTTCTACCCCATTGTCCTTGACGACGCTTTTGCTGATTCTGGCCTTAAGTCCAATGATCAGATCCGGATACGTGTTTACCGCCTTTGTTGCCTTCTCGGCATCGATCCATTCCAGACTGGACAACTCGTCGACCCGCTGCAGACCGATATGCGAAATATTCAGAAAAGCAAACACATTCGTCTTGGACCTTGCAACCTCTGCTACCAGTTCTCCAATCGTATCCGCGCCGCAGCTTCCTGCGTCGATTATGGTGGCAACCCCTTGCTTAACGCCGATTTCGTCGATGGCATCTCCATAAGGCTCCAGCTTGGCGACCGCATGGACATGCATATCGATCCAGCCGCTGGACACATATAAACCCGTACCATCAAAACTGTTGGCACCCTGTGCCGTGTTCGCATGCGTTATTTCGGTTATGAACCCGTTCTCCATGACAATGTCAAAAGGTTCATCCTCATGGACCGTCTTTACATTGCGTATAATAAAACGCTGTTCCAATATCTTCATAGCTTCACTCCTTCAGCCTTGCCGGACCAGCCTTGGATCCTCTTATCCCGTCGGTTTACATTGTGTAAGTTGAGTGTCGTGGTTATAGCATAGCACAGAACGAGCGCTACGTGAATATAACGTTATAATGTTTAAGTCACAGTTACGTATTTATCCCTATTTCACATGATCTAATGGAGGGTTCCATTCTTGCTCAGAAAGGCTAGGGTTTGATTCTAGTTCTGTCTCATCCCTATGATCTCCTTCCATACGCAAAAAAACTGCCCTCGATAGGCAGTCTCTTTGTTCGTTCTATAGTCTAGACCTTGTTCATTCGTTTTCCTGATTTCCAAGTATCTTTTTTTGGTTAAACCTCAACCTTCCGGTCGATGAGGTAAACCGTTGCATACAAGATCAACGCGGCCAATATCACTTCAAAAGCAAGCGCCCCCCATGCTAATGTATATGGCACGGTCGATACCGTAAGGTCTGCCTCTTTCTCATAAAACGAAATGCTAGCCATAGGTCCAACCCACGCGGCCTCTTCTCCGAAAAGCATTTGGCTAAGCCAGCCAAGCACGTATTGCAATACGAAGAACACCAAAATGCCGATCCATGTACTGCCCTTCTTCGAAATGCTCCTAGCCACGGTAATTGCAAAAAATATCGTTATCATCAAATAGATGAATTTCCATACCATCAGCAGGGCAAGCCCAACATAATACGAAACGGAAACATCAGCGAAATTGATATATTCCCAAATGTCCGCTGCGTTCAAGTAGTACCATAAATGCAGAGCCATCAATATCCCAAGTACCAGCAAGCTTACACATGCCAGTAAAAGTGATGAACCCACATTCCACACGGAATGTACGGGGAGTAAACGCCGGTGATATGCCTTTATGTTATAGCCGAAGTTCTTGCCAGTGACCACAAGAAGCAATACACTCACGGAGCCATAAGCCAGCATGCTTAGACCCAGCATTATTCCAAGCTCCCAATCTCTTATCGAGCCTGCTACCGTGATCGCAATCTGAACGATGAGAAGGATCGCGAAGGCGCCGAGCAGCGTCGTCGAATTTCTCTTCCAGTCGTATTTGAACAGTTTTATCATTCCGCATACACCTCTTTAAACATCTCATCCACACTTTTTCCGTGTTTTAGGCGGATGTTCTCAACTTCGTCATGCATAACGACTTCGCCGCCCTGAATAAAGATCACTTCATCAAATATCCGCTCAATATCCCGGACCAAATGGGTTGAAATGATAATGCTGCTGTCTTCGTTGTAGAACTCCACAATCGCATCCAAAATTTTGCCCCGGGCTACCGGATCCACTCCGCCAATCGGCTCATCCAGCATATACAGCTGCGCTTCACGGGACAGAGCCAGTGATAACTGCAGGCGCTCATTCATTCCTTTGGATAAGGAACTGATGCGGTCATGGGTCTTTAAATTCATGAAATCCAGCATGTTGCGTGCCTTCTCCATATTAAAGTCCTCATAAAAATCTTTAAAATATGCCACCGCATCCGATACCTTCATCCAGGATTCCGTCACGGGCCGATCCGGCATAAAGGAAACGACGGCTTTCGTTTCCAGGCCGACCGGTTTGCCGTTCACGTAAGCGCCGCCCGTTGTGGGCTGAATCAACCCAGCGGCAATTTTCATTAGCGTACTCTTTCCGCTGCCGTTGGTGCCCAGCAAACCAATGATTTTTCCTCCGTTGATATCCAGATTAACATCATGTAACGCTCTGCGGCCACCGGCATACGTTTTGGTCACGTTCTTTACCTGTAACAGATTCTCCACCGTGATTTCACCTCCGCTATGGATCATGGCTGCTTCACAGCATCTTCCACGATCGATATGATATCCTGATCTTTAAAGCCAAGCTCCTGCATGCCGCGAATAAAGCGTTCCAGCAGATCGCCTGCCATTTCTTTTTTGATTTCCATAATTTTGGATTCCTCGCTTGTCACGTATCGCCCCAATCCCCGCCGCGTCTCCACAATACCCTCACGCTCCAATTCCTGAAAAGTTCGCTGCACCGTGTTTGGATTTATTTGAAGCTCACTCGCTAATTCTCGAACCGATGGGATTTTATCACCGGGCTGCAGTTTGCCGATGATGATTTCTTTCTTTAAATACGTCATGATCTGTAAATAGATCGGCAGATTATTGTCGAATTCTATACTCACTGTCGGGTTGCTCCTTTCCGCCGCTCTACCTCGAACTCAGTGTTCCTTATGCGACATCCCGTTTTTTAAACGTAACAAAGCCTATCGCAAGAAACAAGAGGAGATATACAGCGAGCATCATCATTGAGAATGTTAAACTCATGCCTGGAATCGGAGAGCTTGCGCCTCCGCTGTACATGGAAAGATCCACGTTCAGGAACAGAAGGTATTTAGACCAGGAGTAACGCGCAAGCAGTTGTACCACCATACTTTCCATAATGACCATGAACATGCCGATGCCGATTGCAGGACCGGTAGATCTCGTTAGAATGCCTACCATAAAGGTTAGCGTTACATAAACGATTGTATACACCAGGTTGTTCACGGCTCCAATGAGCACGTCGCCAAGCGTAACGGAGCCGACATCCATGCCAAACGTAATTTGACCTGTCAGCACGGCTACAGCAAACATGAAGGCCACCAGTGTTAAGATGTAAATCAATACGGCCACATATTTCGATGCCAAAATTTTGGTGCGGCTCTGTGCACGTATAAGCAGCAATTTGATTGTTCCCATGCTGTGTTCCTTCGCTACGGCTCCTGCCGTCACGACAATGGCGAGCAGGGTCAGCACTTGCCCCATTCCCTTGGTTGTAACAGCTATCTCGGCAAATTCATAACCGGTACTGCTCCCACCGGAAAACTTATAGAGCAAGAACGCCGTGAAGACCACCATTCCGGCCAAAAGCGCATAGGGCAGGAAGAAGCTGCGTTTCTTGAACATTTTGAGCCATTCATTCCAGACGAGATTTCCAAAGCTACGCAATGCGGTTGCCTCCTGTCCATTTTAAGAATTCTTCTTCAAGTGACGATTTGATCTCTTCCACGCGGTAAATCCGTACCCGTGCATCACACAGTGTCTGGATCAGCGAAGGAATATCTTCTTCCTGAAGTTGAAGGGTAATGATTCCCTCCTCCAGTTGGGTGCTCCGCAATGTGATGTTTTGCAAATGTCTAATCGTTTGTTCAGCCATGGACGCGTCATTCACGCGGAAGCTTACCGTAGTAAATTCTTCATTAACGACTGTCCCCCCGATAGAACGCTCGGTTACGAATTTCCCCTCTTGGATAACGACCACACGGCTGCACATCAGTTCCATCTCCGACAGCAGATGGCTGGATACGAGAATGGCAATTCCCTCATCTTTGGCGATTTGCTTCAAGTAATCCCGCATCTCGCGGATACCCGCTGGATCCAGGCCGTTCGTCGGCTCGTCAAGAATGAGGATGGATGGATTATGCAGCAAGGCCTGCGCTATTCCAAGCCGTTGGCG
>NZ_CM179499.1:6347500-7020390 GCF_058792535.1 Paenibacillus sp. MT86
TGGCCGTCGCAATATGATCATGCTCTCCATGATCGGTACGGCGCCCATTGCGTTAATTCTACCGTTCGCCTCCCCATTCTGGGCGGCTGTATTGCTGCTGATCGGCGGGTTTGTTCTATTGTCCAGTTTCTCGGTCACCGTTGTGTATGCTCAAATGCTGCATCCGGGGAATATCGGTACGGTATCCGGGCTGATCACCGGGTTTGCTTTTGGCATGGGCGGGGTCGGTTCGCTTGTGCTCGGTAATCTCGGGGATGCTTGGGGAATCGGCAATGTGATGATCGCCATCGGCTTCTTGCCGCTGCTAGGTCTGCTTGCCCTGCTTCTTCCGGGTGATGACAAGCTGGATCAGTGGTCAAGGGAATAGTCGTACTATGGAAAAAGACACTCATCGGGCTGCACAATGGTGCGTTGGTGAGTGTCTTTTTATTTCATTTTTTTGACGAGTTTTATGAACCAGTATAGGAATATCCATGGGAGCACGTATTTAGTCACCCACTCGAAGCCCAACTGAATAGCTCCGGCATCTGATCCCTCAACCAGATTCCCCAGTACAGGAACCATAACGAAAAATAGCACGATGGCAATGGCTGCATAGAACACTGTTCTATATCTCATGTCCTCCCCCTTCATCGAATTCAGTCGTTACCAAAATATTAACACCCCAGAATGTCGAATCAACCTATTTGTTGAATGTAACAAGCAGCGAGCGCATTAAAAAGAGGAGATGCGCCCCGTCACGTCGATGACATGGAGCAGCTCCTCTTTAGCTCAATCAGAATTGTATTGAAGCAGCTTAGCCTTCATTAAATTTTGTTCAGATAATCCAGCAAACGGTACACAATGACGGATACCTGTGCCCGAGTGGAAGTCTCGCCCGGTGCGAAGCGGTTCCCGCTCACTCCCTTCACCAGACCTTCGTTTACGGCAAAAGCTACGGCCGCTCGTGCATCCTCCGAAATCAGATTCGTGTCGCTAAATGACAAGGATGCCGTTTTGGAATCCATCTTCAACGCTTCCGCAATCATGACTACCATGTCCTCGCGGGTCAGCGGATGCTTCGCCCCCGCTTCTTTGCTGCGTGTTTCCCAATCGATGCCTGTCTCGAAAATACGATCAAGGAGCGTCGCAAATTCGGCACGGGTTACCGCATTGTTCGGCGAGAACCGTCCTGCACCGGTACCGTTCGTGATATGCTGCGAGGCAGCAACCTCAATCTCATCCTTAGCCCAGTGGCTGACGATGTCGTTAAAGGTCACGTTATTCTCGGCGGCCACATAAGAACCCGGTCCGTTGATACGGAACGTGATCGATCCGCGTGCAGCCGATTGCAGCAATCCTGCGGATTGCAGGTCGCCTTTTTCCGACTGAACGTAGGCCCCCACCTTGCGGGCATCCTTCACTTTGGCCGGGTCGTAGTTCAATGTCAGTAAAAGCGGATGTTTGAATTTGTCCCCGTGTTTGACCGAAACGATCGAGGATACAGCGTTCAAGGTGTTCCCGGATCCCGCTTTGCTTGCAGCTACGGAAACCGTCAAACTGAATCCGCTGTTCGTCGTGAAATCATCCAATGCATCGGCAGGCACCGTCAGAGTAAATCCGTTACCCGTAATAACAAGCGGTTTGCCGGATGCTTTCAGTTTATCGACAGTCGTCTTGCCGAGGGTAAGAGCTACGTCGCTGTATTTGCTGAAATCCAGCTTCGATACGTCCAGCTTCACTTCCTTACTGTCACTAGTAATTCCTGCCGTAACCACTGCTTCAGACAGAGCTGCCGTTGCGGACTCGGTGCCATCCGCATTTTTCTTCGTCGTTACTTTGGCATCCCCTGATACTTCAGGAGCCGGAGTGGACGGTGTTCCCGTGGAACCGCCGCCGGAGGACGAGCCGCCACCGCCTCCTCCGCCGGATCCGCCACCTGGGTTACCTGGATCCGGGTTCCCTGGTCCAGGCGCGCCTGTCAGCTGCAAGGATACGGAAGCCGTTCCTTGGAGTCCTTGACGGTCTTTGACGGAAAGCTCAACGGTATAGTTGCCTGAAGACAATCCGTCTAAGGCAATGTTAAATGCACCATCTTGCTCCACATCAAAGCTGCCTTCCTTCGCCACCGTTTTATTGGCTCTTTTAATCACATAAGTGGCATCCAACCATTCGCTGACGTCAAAATCAATGGCCCATTCATCCCACAAAGCCGGAACAGCCGTTACGTAGAGATCTTCGATCGTACCGCTTAGTGCAGGATTGTTCTTGCCGGAGATTTTGACATCTGTATTCGTTTGAATCGAAGGTGCTGATCGCTTCACAAAGAAAGGAATCGTGGCATAATCCGAGTGAACCACGAAATTCGTATCCAAGGAAAGAAGCTCGATCGAATATAATCCATCCCGAACCTCTACCTCTTCCTCGGTTTCATAGTCGGCATACTTCCCGTTCCAACCGATCGTAAACGAGGTGTTGGCATCAAAATAGGCTTCTCCCCCGAATATTTGACCGATAATCCCGTCACCGTCAACGCCTGCTTCCGGATTAAGGCTATCATACAAGTCCACGATGACGATCTGCATCGGATTGTAGAATTCGAAAGCCAGGTTGAGCTTGCCGAGCTCACCGGTCTCGGTTAACGGAACATGCGGCAAGTAGGTTTCGGTGTCACTATAGGCTTTTGTATATTTCACGCCCGTGATTTCAAGATTAAAGTACGCTACGTAAGGAACAGAATAGGTATGAGTTCCATTCGAAAACGTGATGTAGCCTTGCTGTTCCGATATCCCGTCTATCCCTTCCGGCACTTGAAGCGTTACGATAATCTCCTCTTGACCGTTGAGGGTGAAGGTGCTTTTATCGGTTGTAACACTTACTCCCGGCGTGACCTGCGTGTTATTGATTTGCACATTAAACGTGCCGCCCGCGTTTCCAATGCTCTCTACCTTTATTTTTTTCTGAACGGTCTTGGCAGACTTGCCGGTAAAGTTGCCGAAATTTATGCTTCCAGTGATGTTTTCCTTTTGGTTGGAAGTTCCGTTCTCTTGATACGAAGTCTTGTCCAAGACCTTGACCAGCGCCTCTGCCTGGATGGTCTGGAGCGCCTGTACGCGTCCGGCCCCTTGATCCGTCACATCGTAGGATTCGGTATTCAGCACTTTGGCGTTATTCATCAAGGCGACTTTGACATCGAACGGGGTCCAGTCGTTGTGCTTCTCCAGGATGATAGCCGCAAGCCCTGCCACATGCGGGGACGCCATACTTGTGCCTGTTAAGCGGTCATAGGACTGACTGTAATCCGCACCTGCAATGTCCTTACCGTATGCCGGAACGGATGACAAAATGCTCGTTCCCGGCGCTACCACGTCAGGCTTGATATCCAGCGTCTTCTTGGCCGGGCCTCTCGAGCTGGAATCATTAATCTCATCGCCTGCCGTTCGGTTTTTAATAAAATCGGTGAAATTCACTTTCAGATCCGGGTTGGCATCGAGCAGCGATTTGATATAATCGCCGTCTTCTTTACTCATACTAAAGGTTGGAATGAAGGCAAAGCTGTCTCCGAGCAAGACGCCGATCGGGCCAGGGTTCTGGTTGAATACGATGGCACCCGTCGCGCCTGCTGCCTTAGCATTCGCAATTTTTTCAACGAAGGCGAGTTCGCCGCGTTTAATCAATGCGATTTTGCCCGCTACGTCTTTGTCAGCGAAATCCTCTGGTTTGCCCAGATCCGCATAAATCAGTCCGAAATCTCTATCCAGGACGACTTCTGGGTCCTCGGCGAGATTCCACGCCATTAATTCAAGCTTATACGTAGCATCTACTACCGTAACCGGAGCGGCATCGTCAGCCTGAGGGGCTACTTCATCGTCGGCAGATTCAACAGGCACTTCATCAGTGGCTGGCTCCTCTGCTGCGCCGTCACCCGATTGAACTAAGTTTGAATCCTGCTCCGGATTAACGGAAGTCGCCGTGTCATCGGTCGATGATGCCTGGGCAGCTTCATCAATCTGTGCTTCTGCCTGCTCGTCAGGCGTGACAGATGGTGCTGATCCTTCTCCAAGCTCAACCGTGCCTTCATTGTTTTCAATGGGCTCACCCGGCAATTCCGCGTCCGTGAAAAAGTGCGATGTTGCCGCCATTTCGTCGCTTGGCCCTGTTGAGTTTCCTACCGTAATCGGAAAAGCCGCCGCCCCCGGCGATCCAACCGTCCAGCGGTTTGGCCCTGTATTGCCGCTTGCAACGACTGGCGTGACACCAGCCAGTGCAGCATTGTTAAGTGCTACGGACGTTACATAGTCCGGATCATTCCGGGAATTGCCCAGGGAGAGGTTGATTACATCCATTCCGTCCTGAACGGAACGGTCAATACCTCCCAGCACCCAGCTGGAATAGCCGCTGCCGTACGGGCCAAGAACCCGGTAAGCATAGATATCCGCTTCGGGTGCAATGCCCACGACTCCATATTCGCCGGCATCGCGGGCTCCGATGGTACCCGCTACGTGCGTTCCATGATCGGTCCAGTACGTGCTTCCCCTGTCATCGACCTGCGGGGGATTGGAAGGATCATTCTCCCAATCGAGCGGAGTTGTCTCATAAGGATCATTATCATTGTCAACGAAGTCGTATCCGCCCTTATAAGCATCCTTCAAAACCGGGTGTGCGTAATCGATACCTGTATCAATAACGCCGACTTTAATGCCTTTGCCCGTATATCCGAGATCCCAGACATCCGGAGCACCGATGAACGGCCCCGTGTCTTTCATGTATGGATTTACTTCGCCCTTCGGTCCAACCGTTACCTCCAGATCGGGATAAACGCCTAGAACGCCAGGGATATCCAGCAGCGCTTCAACCTTGCTGCCATCGATCTCCATAGACACCCCGTTGAATGCGTAGCTATATTGATCGGAGATTTCATGCGTGATGTTCTTCGTGTTCAGGCTGCGTATAAAAGTCTGCTGCTCCAATTGTACCTGTGCCTCGACCTTCGCCTCCGCGGAAGAACTAAAAGATTGACCCTGAATAGAGGAAAGCCCTTTGGCCAGAGCCACTGGTTCGGTAGACAATTCTACGATAACCCTTGTAGGACCCCCGGCCGATCTTTGCAGGCTTTGATCAAGCGCAGGAAACTCCGCAAGCTTCGCTCGCTGTTTCAGCATATCCTTTATCTGCCTAGCTTCTTCGGCACTGAGCGGATTGTCCAGCTCGATCTGCCGTTCGGATGGAGCCGCCCCGGCCGCTGGCGCAACCAATGATAGCGTTAATACAAAACTTAGTAGTGCAGACCATAACTTTTTACTCAAGGCTTTACCCCTCCCATAAGATAGAATTCCCATTCAAATTAGGGTCCGGGATGTCATCAGCATATCTGCGCTGCCTTACGATGGTATCCACTCCTTTCCGCATAAGACTGACCCGTGGTAAATTATTCTAGAATCCAAAATTAGATTCCTTCATCCTTTTCTGTATGTTTTTGTTAAATTGAGTCGAAAGTTTAGGAGCTTTTGACGAATGATCGAAAACGTCATAGTTTCAAGGAAAATATGGCTTACATCGCAAGTAAGGGAGGAGAAAGGAATTCGGGAAAAAGAAAAAACCGAGGCTATCGATAGCCTCGGTTCTTAGGGAGTTGCAACTGATATTGCAAAATATATCCAGGGTATGCTGTTATTCGTTCAGCAACCGCACGAACTCTTCTTCGTCCTCCAGGATGTCGATGCCGAGCTGCTGGGCTTTGGCCAGCTTGCTGCCGGCTTTTTCGCCTGCAATGAGGAGGTCGGTTTTCTTGGACACGCTGCCGGTGACTTTGGCGCCGAGCGCTTCCAAGCGTTCGGTTGCCTCTTCGCGGGTCAGCAGATGGAGGGTGCCTGTCAGCACAACCGTTTTGCCGCTGAAGTAGGAATCCGTGCTGACCGGCTTCGGCGCTTCCGGCGCTTTCGCTTGGACGCCCAGCGAGAGCATCTTCTGGATGCTCGCTTGGGCAAACGGGTCCGCGAAGTATCCCGCGATGCTTTCGGCCACGATGCCGCCCACGTCCGGCAGCTCCACCAATTCTTCCGCGGTCGCCGCCATCACGCGATTCAGATCACGGTAGTGATCTGCCAGCATTTTGGTAGTGGATTTGCCGGTATTCGGTATACCCAGCGCAAAGAGGAAGGATGCAAGATCCCGCTCCTTGCTCTTCTCGATGGCATCCAGCAGATTCTGGGCTTTTTTCTCGCCGAAGCGCTCCAGCTTCAGCAAACTGTCAAACGACAGCGTATAAAGATCAGCCGGTTCTCTTACACCCAGTTCATCATATAACTGGATCGCGGTTTTATCGCTGAACGTCTCAATGTCCATGGCGTCCCTGGAGGCAAAATGCGTGATCCGGGCTACGATTTGCGGCTTGCATCCCGTCTTGTTGTTGCAGAAGAGGTGGGCGCCGCGCTGTTCCAGCGGAAATCCGCAGGATGGACACTGTTCCGGATACAGGATCTCTTCGCCATCCTGCTCCTCCGTTACTTTGCCGAGGATCTCGGGAATAACGTCATTCGAACGGCGAATGAAGACCCGCGAGCCGAGCGCGAACTTGAGATTCTTGCGCTCAATATCCCCGATATTATTCAGCGTACAATTTTGCACCGTAACTCCGGCAAGCTCAACGGGCTCTACACGGGCTAGTGGCGTGATTTTTCCGGTCCGTCCCACATTCCAGGTAACCGATTGCAGCACGGTCGTGGTTTCTTCCGCTTCGAATTTGTAAGCGACCGCCCAGCGCGGGAACTTGTCGGTATATCCGAGCACATCGCGGATGCGGAAATCGGTCACCTTCACAACCGCCCCGTCAATGAGGTAATCGAGCTCGGAGCGGCGTTTTTCGATATCGGCCAGCTGCTCCATCACATCATCAAACTGCTCGAAATAGAAGATGTACGGGTTGACCTTGAGCCGATTCTCGCGCAGGAAATCCATCATTTCCTTGTGGTCGGCAAAGGTGATTCCATCCGAGTAGCCGACATTGTAGAAGTACGCGTTCAGCTTACGCTCGGCCGTCACCTTCGGATTCAGATTGCGAAGCGCTCCTGCGGCAGCATTGCGCGCGTTCTTGAGCGGCTCGGCCGCGGTTTGATTGTATTGTTCCAGCACGGACAGGTTCATGATGCCCTCGCCCTGCACTTCGATCGTGCCTTCCGCGTACGGGATCGTCATTGGCACCGACTTGATGGTCTTTACCTGAGCCAAAATGCCTTCGCCTACCGTTCCGTTCCCCCGAGTCGATGCTTGAACCAGCTTGCCGTCCTGATAGGTCAGATTCAGCGTCAGCCCGTCAAACTTCAGCTCCAATGCATAACAAGGCTTCGGCAGAGGATTGCCGGGATTCTTCGTATTATAGTCATTGACCAGCCTGACCACGCGATCATGCCAGGTACGGAGCTGCTCGATGTTCTGGGCTTTATCGAGACTCCATAACGGAGCCAAATGGCGGTGTGGGGCAAAACCTTTCAGAATCTCCCCGCCCACCCGCTGGGTCGGAGAATCCGGGAGCGTCACTCCGGTCTCTGCCTCCAACGCTACCAGCTGGTCGTACAGGGCGTCATACTCCTTGTCGCTTACAAGCGGCTGATCCAGCGTGTAGTAATGGTAATTGTAATTGTTCAGCTCCGCAATGAGCTTCTCCATCTTTTCCTTGAAATCCATGCAGGGGCAATCCTCCTTCAATATAATAAGGCCATCATGGGTTACGTTGCTTTAGATCATATTTACCTAGTTCTATCCCTTATTCCACCTTCGTAATCGGCGCAAAGCCGGCAAGCAGACGTTTAACGCCCACAGGCGCCGGGAATGCAATCTGCAATTCCATGTCGTTGCCGCTGCCCTTCACCGCTACGATCGTACCCGTCCCCCATTTGCCATGGGCGACTTTGTCGCCGGCCTTAAAATCGCCGCTGCCCGAGGCAGTCGCTGGACGGGATGACCCACCGGTTGTCATCGTCACCCGGCTCTTCGGCGCGGCTTGCGCGGAAGCCGTCGATCCGCTGAGGGAGAGGTCTACGCTGCGGCTTCCGCCAAAGTTGCTGCCTCCACCGCCGCCGAAGCCGCGTCCCGCATAGGATCCGCCCACATTGCTTCCGCCGCCTCGGCGGTAGCGGTCATGCGCCATCTGGGTGTCTTCCTTCAGCTCTTCCGGGATTTCCTCCAGGAATCGCGATGGCATGTTCGCCGTCGTGCGGCCAAATAAGGTACGCATGCGCGCACAGGATAAGAACAACTGCTTCTCGGCGCGCGTGATGCCTACATAAGCAAGTCGTCGTTCTTCTTCCAGCTCCTCGTTATCCATAAAGGCACGGCTGTGCGGGAATACCCCTTCCTCCATGCCGATGATGAATACCACCGGGAACTCCAGGCCTTTGGCGCTGTGCATGGTCATGAGCACGACAGCATCGTCGCGATCTTCCTCGTCATCGTTCATCGAATCGATGTCCGCGATCAGCGCAAGATCCGTGAGGAAGGAGACGAGCGACTTATCCTCGTTGTTCTTCTCGAACTCTTGCGTAACCGACAGGAACTCGTCGATATTTTCGAGGCGTGATCTGGATTCGATCGTATTCTCGTTCTGGAGCTCGAGGCGGTACTCGGACATCTCGAGAATTTTTTCCGTAAGCTCTGTCACCGACAGAAACTCGACCATCCGGCTGAGCGCGGCAATCATGTCGTAGAAGCCAACCAGCGCATTGCGCGTCCGTCCGGCAAAACCGAGGTCGTCCACGATTTCCAGCACGCGGAAGATCGAGATGCCCCGCTCTCCGGCAGCTGCAGCCAGCTTCGCGACGGTTGTGTCGCCAATGCTTCTTTTGGGCACGTTAATGATCCGCGTCAAGCTGATATCGTCGTCCGGGTTGGAAATCAGGCGCAGATAAGCAAGCATGTCCTTGATCTCTTTGCGATCATAGAACTTGATGCCGCCGACGATCTGGTACGGAATATCCGACTTGATCAGAATTTCCTCGATCACCCGGGACTGCGCGTTGGTCCGATACAGAATCGCGTGGTCCTGATAGCTCTTGCCGTCCTTGATGTTCTTGCTTATTTCCGAGGTGACAAAATACCCTTCATCATGCTCCGTATCCCCACGGAACACTTTGATCTTCGGTCCTTCGCCTTGCTCGGTCCACAGATTCTTCGGCTTGCGGCCCGTGTTCAGGCCAATAACATTGTTGGCAGCGTTCAAAATGTTCGCTGTCGAACGGTAATTCTGCTCCAGCAGAATCGTGCGCGCCTCCGGGTAATCCTGCTCAAAATTCAGGATGTTCGTGATATCCGCGCCGCGCCAGCGATAGATCGACTGGTCGCTGTCCCCGACAACGCAGATGCGGTGATGGCTGTCCGCCAACATGCGGCAGAGCATGTACTGCGCCCGGTTGGTATCCTGATACTCATCCACGTGAATGTACTGGAACTTGCGCTGGTAGAAGTCGAGAACCTCCGGCACTTCCTTAAACAGCTGGATCGTGGTCATGATCAGATCGTCAAAATCGAGCGAGTTGTTGCTCTTCAAGCGCTTCTGGTATTCCGTATATACCTTGGCAACAAGGGATTCAAAATAATCTCCGGCTTTCTGTTCATACTGCTGCGGAGAAATCAGTTCATTTTTAGCGGCGCTCATAGCTGCTTGAATTGCCTTCGGCTCGAATTTCTTCGGATCGATGTTGTGCTGCTTCATCACGTTTCGGATAACGGACAACTGATCCGTCGAGTCTAGAATACTGAAATTCGAGGTGAAGCCGATCCGTTCAATGTCTTTACGCAAAATCCGCACGCACATCGAGTGGAACGTCGATACCCAGATGTCCTGGCCTTCCCGGCCGACCAGCTTGGATACCCGCTCCTGCATCTCGCGGGCTGCTTTATTCGTAAACGTAATCGCCAGGATGCTCCATGGTGCAGCTTTGCGCGTGGCGATCAGGTACGCGATCCGATGCGTCAGCACCCGCGTCTTGCCGGAGCCGGCACCCGCCATAATGAGCAGCGGTCCGTCGGTTGCTTCAACGGCCTGGCGCTGCTGTGGATTCAGCCGTCTGACGGCGTCGTGTATGTCAATGGAATGCATAGTATTGCCTCCTAATAAGTGTAGATTTGATAAGGGAGAAACTTAGTTAACGATGAAAAGCGGAAAAATGGGATAGGGTCTGGCAGATAGATAAAATTCAAAGTGAATGAATATGAATATAGAATACTGTCTGTCTAAGACACGGTGCGTTCTGCTAGCTTGGTTAAATGGATTATAAAATTAATTATTATATAAATGTATACTTAACCGTCACAAGGCGGATGGAGAAAACACATTATTATAGAGCCTGAACTGGCTTAACGCGCCTCTATATTTTTGGGCAAATCTTATTAATATCTTATAACAGAGACAAGTCAGCCCTTCACGGCCTTGACCGTTTCTAGCGCCTGCTCCAGATGATCATACACAACGTTGCCAACAACGATCGTATCCGAGATAGCTGCTGCCTCCAACGCTTGCTGGGCGCTCGTAATTCCGCCACCGTAGAACAAACGGGCGTTATCCAGCGATCTTCGAACCGTACGGACGGTCTCCATATCCCCATAAACGCCGCTGTATTCCAAATACACAATCGGCAGATTCATCAGCTTGTCCGCAATCTGGGCATAAGCGGCGGCAGCGCTCGCTTCAATTGAAGTCTCAGCTCCAGTCAGCTTCGCCACCGCGGCATTCTCGTTCAACACGATATACCCCTCGGTCACAACCAGATCCCACGGGATCATGTACCCGTAGCGTTCGATTCCTTCGCGATGCCGGCCCATAATCCAGGTCGGATCCTGCGTATTCAAAACCATCGGGACCATATATAGATCAAATCCGGGTACAACGGCTTCCAGATCGGATACTTCCTGCACGCACGGCAGCTCGTAACGCCGAACTCGGGACAGCAGATCCACGGTATTTTCATAAGTGACTCCGGTTGAGCCTCCGACCATAATGGCATCGGTTCCTGACAAACATACCGCATCAAGGGTCTCGTCATCGATCTCCTTGTCGGGGTCCAGCTTAAACACATGCCTCCAGGATTGTATCATCTCTTTCAAGCGTCATTCCTCCACGTTCACGGGTTACTATTATACTAAAATAAGTCTATGCTAGCACGGTAAGCAAGTCAATTTATGTTCGCATAAAATACGAACATTTTTTTGGTAATTGTCATTTATCCGTTCAGTCGATATCCGAACCGGGCCGCTGGAAAGGGATTGGGGCTGATACTTCGCTAAGAAAAACGTCTATCGACGTATAATCCCGGACCGCATGACGCACAATCCCGGACATATAGATGGTGGTTTTTTGTGATATCAAGTAGTCCATGCTTCGAATTTATATCTTCTGATATCAAGAAAAAGCCCGCGTCTCTTTGGGAGACAACGGACTTCGATGTTCAGCATCACTGTATATGAAATTAGCCTATGCCATAGACAGGCAGTGCAACATGGAATAAAGCTATGCAAAGCACCCTCTATGCCAGTCACTTTTTCATGGTATATCTCAGGCTGTTCTGCTCCAGCTCCGGCTCTGTCAGCAGGTCCGAGTAAACGCCGTACACGCCCCATTTTTCATAATTGTTCACGGTCGTGGTGTCGTTAATGGTGTGAACATAGGTCACGGCACCCGCTTGCTTCAGCTTGGCTACGAAATTCGGGCTGACCTTGTACTCCGGCATGGTAACGGCGTCAATGTTGTTCTCCTGTACGAAGGCCGTGATCTCGGCAGGGGAATCCTGCGTGGCATACAGCGTATAGATAATCGACTTAAACGGATAGATGTCCCTGACCATATCGAGCATCGGCTCATTATAAATTTGAATGACCACCCGATCCAGAAGTCCCGGGTTCCTCTCATTAGCAGCACTTACAATCTCCGTGAACAGGTGCCAAATATCCTGATCCTCCTGCTCCTTCGTATCCGTCACGATGTAGATATCGGGATGACGCTCCATCATATCCATAATCCCCTCAATATCCATCGGTTGGTATAACTCCAAAATCGGCGTATTAATGAATTCCTCATGACTCAGGCGCGCTGCCTGCTTATCGTCCGGGAGTTTCTCCTTCTGACCCAGCTGCTGTGTCATGCTCTTTGTCCACTCGTGTCTGGCCACGACTTTGCGGTCCTCCGTCAGCATCAAATCAATCTCGAATACCCGGGTGCCTTTCTCGTAGTTAATGACCATGGCTTCATAGGCGTTCGTGTAGGACTGTTCCCCTATGCTCCCCATGGCATGGGCGATCAGCCGATAGGCCGTGAATCCTTGCGGCGCTTCCTCTTCTAACTCCAGATGATTCAGAAGCAGTATCATAATGGCGGAACATAATAGAAGGACAGCTGCGATCCGTTTCATGGTATCCCCACCCTTTGTTTCGTTCATCGCTGTTGCTAGGTAAATACCCGGTTGAAGGGTCGGCCAAACAAAAAACGCCACTTGGCGGCTGCCAAATGACGTTTTTTTTCGAATATGCTTAGTAAGCATTCTTGGGTCAATATAGATGTAACATAAACTGTTCTATTGACTTTGCAGTGCCTTCACATTTACCGGTTTCATGGTTCCACAATACCACCAGGGGCTCCCGGGAACTAGCCATAAAATCAAAACAAATATAGTTCCCGGAAGGGTCGCTGGCAAATGGAATGCAGCCTGCCGGCAAACGATCGCCGATCCATGCGTGTACATCCATCATGTTCGAAGCATAACGGTTTGTGATTGGCAGCAGACTTTTAAATACATAACCCTTGGCATGCTCCGTATCAAACCGGTTCGGCTGGGGTCTCCCCCCATGACAGGCGAGAACCATAGCTGTATAGAGTTCGGGAAATTTGACTTGGAAGAGTCCTTCCAACCGCATGATATCCTCATACCCGACCTTGCCCTTCACAAAACGCCAGGCCAAATGCGCAAATACACTCATCGGTTATCAGACCCTCCTCCCCATATAAATCGTCCTCCGGTATGTGCGCTTGCGGCGTGCGTCTGTTCATCCACAAGCTCCATGCGACCGGGTTCCTCCGTATGATGCCAGACATAACCGTCCGGTGTCTCGCCGGCTCTGATCTGTGCCAGCTGTTCCTCGGTAAAGCTCGAAGCCAGCTCAGGATTTTCCACGACAGCGGCGTTTAGCTCATGATTCATATAGGTGAATTGTACGGCATCCGTCTCTAAGTACATCGATTCCGGCAAATCTCCATAATAAGCTTCCTCGAAGTCCGGAAAGACTCCTTCTACCGTGCCGCCTTCCGGCGTTGTGATCACCTTGCTGTCATAGGGAACTTCCGTGACCGGATGAAGCCCGCCTTCAAGGCTGTCATTAATGGTGACAATACTCTGGGCGTCCAGATGTTCAACACTTCCCCCCCGATCAACCGATTCAGCCGAATCCTCGACTGCCAGACCCGGATCCAGTTCGCCGGGTGATGCTTCTGCTGTTCCGTCAAATCCCCCAGCAAGATCCACCAGCCCGATAGCCAGTGTGCCTACAGCTGCAACCTTTCCCAGCTGCTTGAGCCCCTGCCCAACCCGCTCCCCTTCTCCGTGCATGATTCCGCTCCCGATATCCATACTGCTCTCGATCACCGAAGATATCCCTTGCCCGAGTCCGTTTATGGTTTGCGAGACGGCGCCTTTGGCATCCTGGAGGCCATGGTCGATAGACTCCTTGTCCTGCTTCAGCGCACCGACTCCTATATCCACGATGCCGCTGGTCAAATTACCGACGATATGACCGGTTCTAGCCGTCGTCGTCTCAATACTATCGCCAATCTCCTTCACATAGTTGCTTCCGGCAAGCTCGCCCACCACACGAACACTACCGCCGATGAGTCTTCCGGCAATCTTTCCGGTCATCGTCCCTGCCTTCTTAGCAAAATCCATGTTCAGCACCTGCCACGATCTGATTCAGCAACATCTTATTTTCCTCAATATACCGGTTAAGGGATTGCTCCAGCTTCTCGATTGCCAGTGGATCGTTCCCGTTGCTGGTAAGTTCAACATATTTAATGAACATCTGCTCTGCATACTCATCATTATGTTTACGCAGGCTCGAGATCAAGCCGGGAATGACACGGTTCATAATTTCCTGCTTCGCATGCCGGAATGCGGCGTCCAGATCATTCTTGAAGCGATTCTTCTGTTGTCTGAAGCTGACCAGCTTGGCAACAGCTCCTGTGATCGCACCTGCGATCAATAACGGAGGCAGAATCGCACCGGCAGCAGCACCTAGCGTTATACCCGATGCGTAAGGACCCAGCCAAGCCGTATATGCCGCGGCAGCCGTCCCCCATGCTCCGGCAATAGCCGCTCCCTTCTTGGCACCATCCGCCGCCATTTCCTGGCCTGTCGAAAGAGAATCCAGAAGCGAAACATCCAGCTGTATCTGCTCCTCCCGTATAAAGCTTTGCAGCTGCAAGGTTTGCTTATCCTGAATTTGCTTCAGGGATTGCATCCATGATTCCCGCATCTGTTCGCCGAGCTCCCGGGTAATTCCGCTCAGCTCGAGCGTGATTTTCTCTTGTGAGAAGTAGCGACGCAGCTTATGATCAATGTCGTTCTTCTCATCCTTGCCTGAAAGCATCTTCAAATTCTCGATCATACGGATAATTTCCTGTTTTTCTTTTGTCAAAAAATCGACATCGCCCCATTGACGCAGCTTGTCTTCAAGCTCCTGCTTGATTCGTCCATTATGGTAGTCAAGATCGCGTTCATAATCCCGGGTCTGATTCTTCAAGAATTGCAGAGACCTGGCATAGGATTCATGAAAAAAAAGATTTTTACGAAGGAGAGCCTCAATCGACGAATAGATGCTGTCCAATTGCACCTTGTCCGCCTTTTCCTCAATCTTCCGTTCGAGATACTCCAATAAATCAGGATAACCCGATCGGGACAAGCGATCTTCATCCCCGCTCTTCATCGCTTCAAATGCTTCATAAGCGGACATCGTAAATACCTGATCCGTGTACACGGACAGCTGGTCCAGCACATACTGTTGCAGACGCTCGGGATCTCCATCCACCTCATCTATTCGGTTCACGACCACAAGGATGGGCTTGCCCATCCTAGCTGCAATCGCGATCGACTCCTCCATATCCGACTGTCCCAAATGGTTCCCATTGAGGACCCACAGGATCACATCAGCCTCCTGCATATAACGCAAGGCAACCTCTTGATTCTGATCTGTAATGGTCCCAAGTCCGGGGGTATCCACAATATGAAGCCGCTGCAGCTTCGGCAAGCCAAACTTTAACTGGATATATTGGCATTTAGCGAAGAAGTCCAGATCACCATGATGCTCCTCCAACAGATTGTAAATCTCAGTGGGCGTACCTTCCCTGCAAGTACCATCTTCCCAAAAAATAACCCCTTCGCTCCGGTCGCTGTGCTCAATGACGATAATCGAGGCTGTAGCCTCTTCTACTTTTACAGGGGATACTGTGGTACCTGCCAAAATGTTGATCAGTGTTGACTTCCCTGCCTTTACTTCCCCCATGACAACAAGCTTCAGCGGTTGAACCAGCTTCCTGGCGATCACCGCAGCATCCTCGTTTAGATCATCAAGCTCAGCGGTCAAGGCCTGAACAGGGAGTGCCTTTCCTGACTCTTTATGCAGCGATATTGGTGATTTTCTTAAAAAGACCGAGCTTTCATCGAGTAATGAATGAATGTTCAACTTGTTTCCCCTCCTGAAACAGATCAATTAACAATTGCTTAACATGTAAATTGCCATCGGGCGAGGACATTCGGTCCCTTAGCTCATCCAGCAGCTCAATCTGCTTCTCCGCATCCTGTCTGTCCCCATGCAGCTCAGCAAAGGTTGTTTGACGGATCTCTTGTATGCGGGTAGATATGTCCTCCAGCTGCGAATCAAGGCTGTCTATCATTTCGGCCTCCATCTTCTCAACAACCTTAGCCAATGTCTGATGCAGCTCCTGCTTCAGACCGGACAGCTTCATTTTGACAGCCAGCCACTTGGCCAGGCCCAGCACACTCGCGATCCCCGCCAAGACAAGACCCAAGGGGCCAAGCACAAGTCCCCCGGCCATGAACATGCCTGCGCCGGACAAGAAACTGAGACCGGAAGCATCAAAGTCGAAGCTCTGACTGTCCACCCGCAATTGAACCTCCTGGCGCAGCTGCGTGGGCAGCTTGTCAACTGACAGATATTCATACTCCTTGAACACGGCCTTGGGGGCGTGATAATCGTAGAAATCCTGCAGCATGCCGGCATACTTCTTGTGAAGCTTCCCGACTTCGCTTTTCAGCCAGCCCAGTTGAAATATGCTGGTTTCCAAATAGCTCTGCTGTTGAGCCGCATCACTGTAATCAAACAAGAGCTCGGCCTTCGCCTCGATATTACGGCCTACCTTCGATATGTATTTCTCAAATAAATGCTGGTTGCCTTTCTCGATTTTCTGAACGAGCTTGTTAAAGTCCTCCTCAAACGTGTCGCTGCCTCTATTGAACTGGTCCAAATCCTGCTCCAGTCTGGCTTGATACTCCAGTGCTTCCTCTTCAAGTTGATAACAGACATTTCGCAGACCTGCCTGCTTGCTCATCAGCTGAATCTTCTGCGCCTCAGGCAAGAAGGTGGAATGAATGACTTGGTGCAATTCAATAATCCCGCTGCGCTCAATGATTTCCCGGTCGCCGATGAGAAGACCCTCCAGCGCTTCTTTAGCGGACAACGGTACAATCTGCTTAAAAATATCTCCGAATAAACGGTTGGCCTGTTCGGTGACTGACCGCACCGCTTCTTCCCCGCCATTCTTCCGTACCTTGTCCATCGAATTCAGCACGGCAATCATGTTATCCGTACGCCCTCCGACGTTGGTTAAAGCCTGCTCCAGTTCATCCAGCATCTCGCGTGATTGTCTCCCCGAGATCGTCGTAGCATCCAGCATCCAGATGACACCGTCTGCTTTATGATAATATTCATGAATGCTTACCTTCACTTCTCCAAGAAGATTCTGAACCAATCCAGGCGTATCCACCAGGCGGAAATTCCTCAATAGCGCGTTCACCTGAACCGGCCATCTCACTTCGACAATATCCGATTTATACAGCATTTTGTCATAGATCAGCTTTTTCAATTCTTCCTTCTCTTCAATGGTACGATAAGCCACACTTTGCGTGCGAAATGCCTCACTGGCTTCTCTAGAAGAAGCCGCCTGCTTGTCTTCCTCCGCCCTCAGCAGGGCCTTGCATTCCTCAACGCCAAGTTGCTGCACAATTCCGTCTTTACGCTTGATTCGTGCCAAATCCGAGACTTCATTACTTTCAAAAACATCGATCTTCCAGGTCTTCGGGAGAAAGTCCATCTCTGCAACCTTTTGCCGAAGAAGGGCATTGATCAGCGTCGATTTACCGTACTTCCCCATACCCATGATAAACAGCATAAACGGCTGCTCCATCGCTTCGCCAAGCTGCCGGATTTCAACTGCTGTTGTGTCCCCCGTCTCGCAAAACGGCTTAAGCAATGCACTGTTCTCATAATGGGGAATTTGCTTCATCTGACCCAGGGTCTGCTCGAGCAGCCGGGTATTATCTTCTATTGCGGATTTCAGGGCAGGCTTGGCTCGTGCAAAATATTCCTCCTGGACTACCTCAAACAGCATCCGGGCCCGATCGTCAAGTGATAACCTCATCTTAATGCGCGCGCCTCCACTAAAGAATGTATCCCGCGGCTATTCCGCCGATAATCAGAACCAGTTGAATGCCGAGCAGCCAATACACCGTCCTGCGGAACCCTTTGTGGTTCTCAGTGTGTTCCTGTTGCATCGTCTTCAAGGCGTTCATCTCATTTTTAAGCGACAATTCAAGCATCACGATTTCCCTATCCACCTTCTCCGATAAAGCGGATTGCGCTTCATGGAGCTGTTCCATATATTCTTTATGGGAATCCTTAAAGCTGGATAGCAGTTGTCTGGTGGTATGCGTCAATTCTTTGTCGACTTGCTCGACACGCTCCTCAACCGACTGTAGGCCGGCTTCGAGACCTGTTATCATGGATTGCAGCTGTGTTGCCGCTGCTTGCAGTTTCTCAGATACCTCGGGCAGATGGGTACTTGCCGTCTGTAATATTCGTTCACTGCTCTTCATCTCCTGAATGACCGTATGACCGGATACTTCCGTCGTTAAGTCATGAATCAGAGATTTGAATTCATCAGCTAAGGTAGTTGTTGATTTCATGGACATTCCCTTCCTCGTACACACTGTTCTCATTATGTATTGATTGGTTCAATAGTTCTAGGCAATAAGTTCTACGCTAGTCTTGCGAATTCCTTCAATTCAACCTAATTGCCTCCGTTTTTGTTACTAGAGTAAAGGGCAGAGAAATTCTGCCCCTCCTCATCAAACCGTACGTTAGGTTTTCCCTCATACGGCTTTCCGATGTTCGTCATTCATGTGCATGCAGATTGCAAAAGCGATTTGAGTCCACATTGACTCGTCATGTACCTTATCTCCTTGACCGTGCTCTGCCACCGCGAACGTTGCCTCTTCTTTACATACCATCTCGCAAAACGTTGTACGATGTACCAATCCAACTTTGCCATCTTTGCCATCTTTCGTTGACTGTAGGCCGTATAGTAGTAGTTGCGCCACCCCTGAATCTTCGGGTTCAGCCACTCCACATGTTCCAGGAGTGACTTATGCCGCATATTCGGTGGAGCCAGACGTTCTTTTACTACTTCCCGGATGCGTTCCTCCGCTTTCCGGCTCAGCCATTGTTGGGTTGTGTAGTACACTTTGCCTTGAGACGTCTCGGCTTTGGTCTTGCGATGATGCATACCTAGAAAATCGAATCCTTCTTCCCCTGTCCATAGTCCGACGATGCGCGTTTTGACGGGGTGTAGCGCTAGTTCCAGCCGCTCCATGATGGCACGAATCAGTTCGTATGCCCTGTCTGCGTCTTTCTTCGTTTTGCAGACGACCACCAGGTCATCTGCGTAGCGCGTAAGCTCCCGGATTCCACTTCCATGTCGTTCCCATAGGATATCGAAATAGTTCAGATAAATGTTCGCGAGCAGCGGAGAGATCACTCCGCCTTGCGGTGTGCCCAGGTCTGAGCGCCTGACCTTTCCTTCTTCCATTACTCCCGCCTTCAACCACTTCCATATCAACTTAAGCATACGTCTGTCGCTGATTCGCATGCCCACTAGCTTCATGAGCTTCTCTTGGTTGATGTTATCAAAATAGCCTTGGATGTCGACGTCGACCACCCAGTTCCCTTTTCGGTTGCAGGCTTTCCGGATTCGGTCCAGCGCCCCTTTTGCACTTCGTTTCGGACGAAATCCAAATGAAGAGACCTGAAAGTCCGCTTCGAAGATCGGTTCCATGACCAGTTTCGCTGCCATCTGTATGACACGGTCTCGGACAGTAGGGATGCCCAGCGGTCTTTGTTTCCCGTCTTTCTTCGGAATGTAGTGCCGGCGGACGGGCCGTGGGTGATACTTGCCTTCCTTTAGGTATCGCTGGCACTCTTGGAGAAAATATGTTTCTCCCTGCTTCTCGATATCCGAGAATGTTTCTCCATCGATTCCAGCCGACCCTTTGTTTGCTCGTACCCTTCGCCAAGCTTCCTCTAAGATGTCCATTCGATAGACTTTGTCGTACAGCGCGTGGAATCTGCGCTTTTTGTTTTCTTTGGCCGCATGACCTAGTTTCTTTTGGAGTTGTTGAACGTTTTCCTTTGGTGTTGTTAGCCGGTTGGCATTCACTGACTCGTACCTCCTAAAAAAAAACATGAACAAAGCAGGGCTCCTTCCCTCCCGCCGGTTATGTTGTCCTGCGGTTCCTCGGTAATATGAGCCCCTCGGACTCCCTTCCTGCAGATGACCCATTTCACCTGTTCGGCTTATAGAGCATCCTTTTACGATTTTTTTTCGTGCAGGGGAGGGTCTCCCCAGTTCACTGCATCCTCTTTCATACCATGCCGCTCCCTTTACGCCAGAGGATTCTTCGCTGCCGCTCCAAGTTCTAAACAGCTTCCGTGGCCTTCATCTATTTGCACGAGATTCGGCTTCCTCTCTTCCCTCTTGGGAGGCCTCTTTGACGACGCGGCAGGATTCACTTTATGTTACGGCCTGGTATGTTGCTCGCCCTATCTCCGACAGGCACTTTCGTCGATACGCTTCTACGCACAGATCTCGCCATGCACAGGTATCCTAGCTACACGGGGGCTTGGCCCCTCCCGTGACCGGACTTTCAACCGGCTAGAGGATGCGTGCTTAGCTGGGCACGCTACAAATGAAAAAAATCAGGCAATCCCCTTACGGATGCCTGATCCTTTATTTGAGTTATTCTTCATGGTAAAGTGTCGGCGAGCCTGCCTTTAAGGCCGACTGATTGCAGCAGCCTGACCCGGAAGGCAGATTACTCTCCCAATCGGCAAGCAGCGGCAGCCTCCACTCTAGTAAGCATTCTTAAACCCGTTGCGAATGGTACGCAGGATGATTTTGATATCAAACAGAATCGACCAGTTCTCGATATAGAAAATATCATGCTTGATCCGTTCCTCAATCGAGGTATCCCCCCGCAGGCCGTTGCTCTGCGCCCACCCCGTGATGCCCGGGCGTACGTGGTGTTTCACCATGTACTTCGGAATCTCCTCTTTGAACTGTTCAACGTAATAAGGTCGTTCCGGTCTTGGGCCCACCACGCTCATATGTCCGAACAGGACATTAAAGAACTGCGGCAGCTCATCCAGACTGGTCTTCCGGAGAAATGAGCCGAACTTGGTGCGGCGCGGATCATTCTCCACCGTCCAGCCCGTATCCGGCGCCCCTTCCGGCAGCGGCTTCATCGACCGGAATTTATACATATAAAAGTTTCGGCGGTTCAGCCCGACCCGCTCCTGCTTGAAAATGACAGGGCCCCGGGAGGTCAATCGGACACCGAGGTAAATTCCGATCATCACCGGCAGGGTCAGGATAATCGCGACTAAGGAGAATACGATATCAAACGCTCGCTTGAACAGGCGGTTTGCCGCAAGGTCCAGTGGAATATCTCGCACGTTGATCATCGGCATACCAGCAAAATTATCAAACACCGGCCGTGCCGGGAGGTAATCGAAAAAGTCCGGGATAATCAGCGTTCGGACACCGGCCTTTTCACAAGCGGCGATGATCTCCGGGTATTTGTGGTGCGCATTTAGCGGAAGGGCTAGTACGACCTCGTCGACGAGCTTTTCGTTTAACACCTTATGTAGATCACCGACCGACCCCAAAATGGGTTTAAGCCGTCTGGCTTCGATGTCGTCCCACTGCTGGTAATCATCCAGAAAACCGACAACTTCATATCCAAGCTCCGGGTATTGCTTCAGATTTTTGAAGAATTGCTTGCCCAGCGTACCTGCACCCACGATGAGTACAAATTGGCGATTGTAGCCTTTTTCCCGAAAATGCTTCAGGGACGTCTTTAAGAAATAACGGTACAAAATGATGAATGCTACATTGAGAATCATGTATATCGCAAGATACCAACGGGAGATATTCACCTCTTTAACAAAAAACATAATACTGAGGAGAATGAACATTCCGATGAAATGCATCTGGAAGATCTTCATGAACTCGTCGGCAAAGCGCTTTTTCCGCTTTGGTGAATATAAGGAAATCATGATGCCGACAGCCAAGGCAACCCCGCCGTATATCAAGCTCCACATTCCGTAAGATTCGATGGGCAGCGGTTTTTCGTACGGAAACCAACCGCTCTCGAATTTCACCCACCATGCGAGCAGAAACGCCAATTGGATAAAGGCAAAGTCGGTCAACATATACAATTTGGTCAGAAAGCCCTGATTCTGGCGGATCATGATTTCACCTCCACTCCACCTGAAGATTGCGTCATCGTTGCTGGACGAATGGGCTTAAGCCGGTTCGTGAGCAGGGATAAGAGCAATTTCAGACCAACGCCCGCATATACGGCTCCATTAACGAATATGTTGTATTTCTGCCGGTAATGCTTCCGATGAAAAAGAATCATCGCCCGATGGAACTCATAAATGATCTTGAACGGCCGGCGCCGGGCGCTGCCGCCTTTATAATGGATGATCGTCGTACGAGGATAATAGTGAATGCCCCATCCCGCCTGCTTGATGCGATAGCACCAGTCGATATCCTCCCCGTACATAAAAAAGGTCTCGTCCAGCCCGCCCACCTGCTCAATCGTCTCGCGGCGTACCAGCATGAACGCACCGACCAAACAATCCACCGGATACTCTACGTCCGGATTCAAATACCCCAGCTGATACTGGTTAAACTCCGGCTTGTTTGGGAACAGCTTGCTGAGCCCAAAAGCATAATAGAAGGACGCCGAAGGCGTCGGGAACCCTCTTTTGCAGGCCTTATCCAGCGAGCCGTCTGGGAGGACGATTTTGCAGCCGGAAGCGCCTATAATCGGGTTATAGTCCATAAAAGCGACCATCGTCTGGATCGTATCCTGCTGGATAATCGTGTCGGAATTTAGCAGCAGCATATAGCGGCCTTCCGCCACTTCCATCCCCTGATTGTTGGCTTTGGCAAAGCCGGTATTTTCCGTGTTCTCGATCAGCTTGACCTGCGGGAATAACTCCCGAATGGTTTGAACGGACTCATCCTTCGAGTTGTTATCTATCAGAATCACTTCATATGTATATTCCGTCTCCGATGCAAACACGGATCGCAAACAGTCCACCGTCAGCTGACAGGTATTGTAGTTCACGATTAAAATGCTTAAATCCATTGCATAACGTCTCCTGACAAATATAGTAATCTATCGACATTATAGCATAGTTCGTAGGGAAAGAAGGAATATCAAGGAATAAGTTTGCTCGGCCCTATTTCATTCAACCTCATATAAACCCGATCAAAATAAAAAACTTAAACAACAAACTCTCTGCCTTGGATTGCCTGTACAACTTGCTCTTGCGTGCATAACGTAACCTGTCCATGAATCTTGTGCGAGTTGCAAGAAATAAATCCAGCTGCTCTTTCTGTTCGCCAGTCAATCGCGATCCATAGATTCGATCAAACTCGCTCGCTTGTTTATGCAGCAAGTCTTTGCCTGTATGTCTTTTAAAACTGGCCCATTTGCTCTTCAATTTACCTACGATCGAGTTGCTGCCCCCTACCACATTATTATTGTGCTGACGGTATAACATGGATGGCTTGTTATCGTAGATTACGGTTCCAAATGCGGAAACGAGCAGGTAGAACCACCAATCATGCATAAGAACCTTTTGACTGTCCACCGATTGACTATTGATAAACAGGTTTCTCGCCGATCGATTCATCGTGATAGTCGCGCCAATGGCAATATTTTCGTATAACGCATTGAAGAAAGAGGGCTCCTGAGCAGGAGGCTTTGGCCATGCACCTTTCCTGTTTAACTTATCATCCGTAAGGTAGGTTGATGTAAATACCATCGCCGGCACTTCCGTATATATAGCGGAGTCTAGGCGGGCTATAGCATGCTCTACCTTATGATCAAGCCACACGTCATCCTGGTCGCAAAAACAGTAATAATCAGCCTCAGCATCTGCAGCACGCAGAAGTTCAAAGAAACTGGACACAACGCCAACATTCGTTCCTTTTGTGAGCTTGATCTTATCGGGGTGTGTTGTCACCCATTGGTCGAGAAGCTGTATCGTTTTATCAGTCGATCCATCGTCTCTTATCAGGATGGAGACAGCAGCATGCGTCTGATGGAGAATACTCTGGATTTGCTCGGATATATATTGTTCGCCGTTGTAGGCGGATAACAATACTTGCACTTTTTTCATACGGGAACCTCCGAAAAAACACTTGAAATCAATAATCTCGTAGACCCAATACAGCTGAGAGGTCTATAGAGAAAGAAGCTAGCTAAAAAAGGCCAGATCATACAGATCAGGCCTTTCGAGTCGCTGTATTCATTTTAAGTATAGTTCAGGGTGCTGCTTCATATCCAGCATAAACTGCTTCAGCCCTTCACGCCAATGTGGCAAATCCTCAAATTGGTTTAGTCGGATAGCTAAATGATCCATGACTGAATTGGCCGGACGTGGAGCGGGTCTTGGAAACTCTTCAGTAGTACAAGGCTGCAATTCAGCGGTTATGGTAAGTCCCAATTGTTCACGAGCCTCTTCAAAAATGGCGCTAGTAAACTCATACCAAGTACAAGAACCATTGTTGGAGGCATGATATATACCGTATTTTTCAGTGGAAATTAAGTTTATCAAGAACTGCGCCAGATCTACCGTGTAGGTGGGCGAACCTTTTTGGTCGTTAACCACCTTTAACAGCGGTTTTTCTTGTCCTAGACGAAGCATCGTTTTTACAAAGTTGTTGCCACGCAAACCGAACAACCATGAAGTTCGCACAATAAACCAACGAGAGCAAAAATGTTGAACCATCTGTTCCCCTGCAAGCTTGGACTTTCCATAAACGCTTTGCGGGTCGGGAGAATCATACTCGTTATATGGCCTTTCACTCGTACCACTAAAAACGTAGTCCGTGCTAATAAATACGATCTTGGCATCGATTTTTTCAGCAGCGAGAGCCATGTTTCTAGTACCTACTGCATTCACGAGATAAGCACCGTCCACATCCGTCTCTGCAGCATCAACCGCGGCATATGCCGCACAATGAATGATCCAGTCCGGTCGGCGGGTTGAACTTACTTGGAAGCATTGATCTAAGTCCGTTATGTTTAGTTCTTCTCTTCCGCAGCTAAAAACCTCATGACCAGCTAGGTTTAATATCCGCGCAATATCCTGCCCTAGCTGACCATGTGCTCCTGTGATTAATACCTTCATCCGTTCCCACCCAAACGGCTGCCATACTGCTGGGTTATATAATCACGATATGCGCCGGATTGAATTCTCGTCCACCACTCTTTGTTGCTCAAATACCACTGAATCGTTTCCTTAATGCCTGTCTCGAAGTTGTGCTTTGGCTTCCAGCCCAGCTCGTTCATGATTTTTGTAGGATCAATGCCATAACGTCGGTCGTGGCCTGGACGGTCTGTCACGTAAGTAATCAGTGACTCCGGCTTACCCAGCTCGTTCAAAATGGTTTTGACGATATGAACATTGGTACGTTCGTTGTTGCCCCCAATATTATAAACCTCACCTAGTTTCCCCTGATGAATAACCAGATCGATCGCACTGCAATGATCCTCGACATACAGCCAATCACGAATATTGAGGCCATCGCCGTAGACCGGCAGGGATTTATCATTTAGGGCACGAGAAATAATCAGGGGGATCAGCTTCTCAGGGAATTGGTATGGACCGTAATTGTTCGAGCAGCGGGTAATGTTAACCGGGAGACCAAAGGTCTCATGGTATGCTCTTACGAGCAGATCCCCGCCTGCTTTGCTGGCAGAATATGGGCTATTCGGTGCAAGTGGCGTCGTTTCAGAAAACAAACCGGTTTCGCCCAAGGATCCATATACTTCATCCGTGGATACTTGGACGAACTTAGTCACTCCATATTTTTTGGCCGCATCCAGAAGAACCTGTGTACCCATGACATTGGTGTTTACGAAAATTTCCGGTTCCAGAATACTGCGATCTACGTGTGATTCTGCCGCGAAATTAACAACCACATCGATACCCTGTTGGAAAATCGCGTCCACCGCTGGTTTGTCAGCTATATCTGCTTGCACGAAAGAATAGTTAGGGTGGTCTTGAACGGATTTTAAGTTTTCAAGGTTGCCTGCATACGTAAGTGCATCCATGTTGATGATCTGGTAATTCGGATGCTGCTGAATCATATATAAAATAAAGTTACTGCCGATAAAACCGGCGCCACCGGTAATAAGAAGTTTCATCCTCACTTCCTCCATATGGGACACTGTTTAGATTAGGTTATTCACTGTCTTAAAAAATGTTCAAAAAAAAACTTCGGTGAAAGTCACCGAAGCCTCTATAAAAGCACCTTATTATTTTCTTTGTATTTTAAATACTAAAGGTGAATACTGATAGGTCTTATCCTTAGAAATTATATACATGCTCACTTTCTCATGCTTTAAGATGTCCTCTGTTTTTACGTTAAATATAAAACCAGAATTCAATAAATCTTGATTATTGAAAGTTTCAGAAACACTAGGCCGAGGAACACCGTACTCACCAGCGTAATAATTATCCCCTACTTTTAGATATATGTGACTCGCTACATTCTCGGCGAATGAATCGACTGCCCACCCTGACAGACTAACAATTTCTTGTGAAGGATCAATCTTAATAATTTCTTGACTGGTAGTAAACTCACCGTTAACAAAATCAAGCCACATTAAAGGTCCCTCTTTAACCGGTAAATCATGATATACTTTATAATCTTTAAATGATTCAGTGCTGCTCCATAAAGTGTTCATTGTACCTTCAAACATTCTCTCCACATTTTCATAAATCACGATATCAGGATCAAATAAATTAATAAAACTCTCCATTCGATTAATATTATCGGTATAAATAAATGTAAACTCAGAGAAACTCTCTGCAAGATACGGTGTCATAAATTCAAATAAGTAACTGTCTCCTAGAATTAGAGCTTTGGGTAACTCTTTATTTTCATTTTCGTAATGAACACTTAAATCACTATGAATCAAATTTAAAGTTTTTAAAACCTCATTCTTCTTTACTGCTTTGGATTTCTTTAGTTTAAATGAGTAATCAGTTTCCCCAAACGATATAGCGTTATATAATTTAAACTCTCTCTCATACGGGATAATTTCAAAATCATCCCGCTCGTATATTTTAATATCAGGGAGATACTCTTTCACTCTTTTCATTAGCTCTGTATAACCCACAAATGCTCCATTATTATTCCAATGAGCATTATCATACCGTGGTGAATACAAAGTTAATTCTGACTTTGTATTATTAAGTGCATCGATAGGAGTGAAAAAATTAATATCTGAGTTATTGGTAAGATAATTGCTTACAGAATCTGTTCTAGACTGATCTCCAATTTTATTAATTGTTTCGGGATAGAATTCCGGATAAATTGTCTTTTTATCCGGAACCAACATCGTTATAAAAGGAATTTCTTTTGCTTTGAGATAAGAATCTACTTTTTCTAGTGATGACTTCCATTTTAAAAGTTGACTGTCTGTCGGTAGATTTAAATGTTGATAATCCCTTAAAATTTCTGGAGTAACATAAAAAAGCCAATTATCTTTCCCGATAAGAGTGTCTTTTTTGGTTAATCTTCCAAAAATATTATATTGCAATTTTGTATTAGAAATCACCAATTTGTCCCTTAATCCCATGTTATCGTTAAACCACATCTCAAAGTCTCTTATAAAGTGGCTGTTAATAACACCTTCACTATTCCTAATATCAGGAAAACTTGTTAATACTCTATTTTCTGCTTTTGAAACTTGTCCTGGCCATATATTGACTCCTAACAAAGGGAATGAGATAGCGATAATAAAAAACACAATTAAAAAAAAGCTATAAATTTTGTGTGTCTTCATCCTTTACTCCTCAAAATCTAAAATAAATAAATGGATTGTAAGTATTTGTTGCCAGAAACATCATACACAGTACAAGAAGAAGACCAACAAAAGCATTTTGGATGAATAGACTCAATCCACTATGTTCCTCGTAATGCCCCACGTTATCTCGAATATATTTGGTAATGGGTATTGAAGCTATAAATGCAATAATTAGAATCGTAATAACCATTGGGTCGAGGTAATACCAGACGCTGAAGCCAACATTATACGGTGACCTGAAACCGAACATAATCCCAAGATAATTAACTGCATGCCCCAGATCAGACGCTCTAAAAAATACCCAGCCAATTATTACAACTAGAGAAGTGTACAACCAACCAATATAGCTTGGCATCTTTATTGTCCACTTTGAATTTCTCATAACGCGTTCAATCAAGATAAACAAGCCATGCCATAATCCCCAAATAACAAAATTCCAAGCTGCACCATGCCATAGTCCTGTCACTAAAAAGACTATAAACAAGTTTACGTATACATTCCCCCTTCTATTGCCACCAAGAGGTATGTACAAATAGTCTCTAAACCATGAGGACAGGGAAATGTGCCATCTACGCCAAAATTCCGTTATGCTGCGTGAAATATATGGAAAATCAAAATTCTCACGAAATTTAAACCCAAACATCCTTGCTAGCCCTATAGCCATATCAGAATATCCGGAAAAATCAAAATAAATTTGGAAGGCATAACACAATGCTCCTACCCACGCGGTAGCCATTGTATTTTCATAATAAGGAAGGTTAAAGATATTATCAGCAACTTCGCCTAATGTGTTAGCAATAATAACCTTCTTCCCTAGTCCAATAACAAAACGTCGTATACCATAAGCAAAATCGTCAATTGTAGTATTTCGATTATCAATTTGATCTTTCACATCTACATATCTAACGATTGGTCCTGCAATCATCTGAGGAAAAAATGATTTGAATAATGCAAATTTTAAAAGATTGGTTTGAACAGTAATCTTTTTAGTGTATATATCAATTACATAGGAAAGTCCCTGAAATGTAAAAAATGAAATCCCAATTGGCAATATAATTTGTTGCAATGGCAAATTGAATCCTGTAACAGAATTAAAACTAGAAATGAAAAAGTCAAAATATTTAAAATAAAATAATAATCCGCAGTTAGCTGCAACGCCAATTAGTAGAACGATTCGGTTTGTCCACAATGAAGATCGATCTTGTAAGTAATGTACTATTATACCAAATAGATAATTTATTAAGATTGATAATATTATGACAAATACAAATCTCGGCTCACCCCAAGCATAAAATAACAAGCTAGAAGCAAGCAAAAAAAAGTTTCGATATTCAACCTTCAACAAATAATAAATGAGTAGAACTAATGGGAGAAAAACAAACAAAAAAACTGAAGAACTAAAAACCATTCTTTAAACCCTCATTTCAATACGTGGCTATAAGAATACTTATTGTTAGGATTTTGCGTAACTATATTTAATTTTATTTCTAGCTGACTTCAGCCAATTAAACATGAATGTAGGAAGCCATTTCTTAAGCTTTTGTTTAAGCTTTTGCTTAAGAATAGCCTTTATGGATGTCTGTCCCCACACAGTATTGACTAATTGAATATGACCGTAGTGATGCCCCAAATTGTTAAATAACGCTAAATTCATTTCCCTTAGCATATAATGCAAATTGGTTACTTCTATCCTTGCAAATGAGTCTGTCATTAACCATGCAGGATAGTATCCTTCATGTTGAACAACGAAACTATATAATCTTTCTATTCCATGAAGTAGGGTGCCATCGTTAGCATTTGGTTCCTCAGGGAAATCCTTAAACTCCCAGCCGTAATCAAACAATGTCTTTAATGCTTGCGGTCTAAACCAGAACATAGTTCCTAGGGGAGATATTGGTTCTTTATGGTTATCCATGTTTACGTTCAGATTGAGTTTGTCAGATAGTTGCTTTGTAATTTCAAAATTAGCGCCCCACTCGGTACCCAAAACTCCATAGAAAGCTGCATGATTAGGTGGCGGAGGAGTTAGTAGACCTAGACGTGGGTTATCTTCAAAAGTTTGAATAACATTTTTCACGAAAAAATCAGACCCTAGCACATTTTCGAAACACTTATATGAAAAAGATTCCCCTATACTGTAAGGCTCAAATTGTTTTGTCTTTTTATCATGTGCAAAACAAACATAGTCATAATTAAAAATGAAATCCTTTGTTGCAACTAAAAGTGAACTTACATCTCTACCTCTATTTTCAATTATTATCACATCTAATTTATTACAGCTAAGTTCAGCAAACTTCGCTTCAATCAGGGCTTTGTTTTTCGTACTATGAGTAGTCACATATATATCCGCTTCATTTGGCATTGACTTAGCATATTCATAACAATAATCAATTAAATCTTCATAGTATATATGCATTATTAAAGCTATTCTATGTGTTTTTTTTGAACTGATAGGTTTAGTATATTCAGTCGGTAGTATGTAGTTAAAATGCATTCGATTTTTAATATCTGCCATGTTTTCTAGACGTAAAAGATTGTCCCATATTAAATTGGTGTCGTATTTTAAATACTTAATTATATAATTGTAAACTTCAACAGCCGGCTCTCCTGTAGTACAACCCAAGAATTCATTATATTCATTAAAGAAACCCTTTCTCTTGATAACCGGGCATTTTCTGTTTTTCACCAACTCTAGAGGCATTAACATTAATGGATAGTGCGTATGTTTCTTTAAATCATCCGTATCAACGTAAACATCCCACTTAAAACCCTTTTCAGCAAATTCTTTAGTAAATATCGCTTCATGAAAACCAACAGCTTCACCGTACGAAGTTACAGGACGCATAGTATCCCAATATTTTTGAAACTCGAAACTTTGTAACATGTTTTTTCTAATACAAATAAAACTTGACTGCACATGCTCTGGAATATATCCGTACTTAATAGTCCCAAACGGGTCGAAATCATAACCATGATGCTTAGTAATTCCCCAGAAATCCAAATCCCTGTTATTCATTTCATCAAACATTTCACTAAACGGATATAATGGTCCGTACATAGTGAAATTTAATAGAACAACTTCGTCATACCCAGAAAGAATATCCCATCCAAAATACTCCATACCCTCTTTGTATGCCCATACATCAAACCCTTTATTTTCTCTAACAACTACTTTATCAGTAATTTTCATTAATTTCTCTCTGGATTCAGGAGTTAAAACACCATTGCAAACAACTAGTAACTCATTTAGACTATCTGTTAAATCATTTAAAAAATAAGTTACATAATCATCAACAATTCCTTGTGCATCGTAAAAGAAGAATATTCCTAATCTTCTAATCCCATTTTTTTCTATCAGCTTCATTTCCTCTGCTCCCGTTGTTATGATTTATATACCCGAATTAACACTGTTATTATTTAATATTTTCATTATCTTTTCATTATTCCCCCATATTGCTGGAGAATCATATGGACGATCTGGAAATGCTCCATAATCCAAACGAATTTGATAATTATTTTTTAATATGAAATTTTCAACTACTTCCCCAAGTGAAACTGGTACCCCAGAACAACAATTAATTATCCCCGTGATCTCTGTTTGTGTTGCACATAGCGCAATCTGTTTCGCCAATTCATCCACCTGAATAAAATCATATTTGTTCACACCAGAAGTAAAAGGGAATTTTTCCCTCCCCTCTTTTTCTGCTTGAATTATTTTCGAAAAAATCGATTTACTTTTTTGATCATCTCCATAAATGTAAAAAGCTCGCAGCCACTGTAGAATAACCTCCTTGTCTTTTAAGAGCACCTCAAGCGACTGTCTAAGACTGTTTTTGGCGATTCCGTACAATGAATTTGGATTGGTAGGAGTGCTTTCATTTATTTCACCTTCAAAATATCCAATCTCATGCATAGTCCCCATGACAACCACATGCCTTAACCCGCCATCTACCATATTTTTAATAAAATTATAATGAGAATATAAATTAAACAGATGTGACTCCGAGTTATGAACAAATCCATCTCTCCAGGCCATGTGTAAACAAACATCAGGCCGACCTAAATCTTCGTATATATTCTCTTTATTAGAGAATATATCGTATTCGATTCTATTAGCTCGAACATCTATGAGTTCAGCGTTATTATCTACTGAAGTCACTTCTATTCCAAGATCCAACAACTTTTCAACAACATGTCGACCAATATAACCACCTGCTCCAGTTACCAAAATCGATTTAATGTTAGTCATTTGCCCCTCCTAGATCCCCTGCTATTAAATATCAATATATCTTTTACACACTACTATACGCTGCATATATATCATCAATTAACCCTGTTGCCTCAACATTCCCCTTGTTAATCCAGACGCCTTTTGTACACACTTTTTTTACTTGTTCGATGGAATGGGAAACTAATATTAAAGTGGTCCCATTAGCAGTCATCTCATCCATTCGTTTCTCACACTTGCTTTGAAAAGCTTGATCCCCTACTGACAATATTTCATCAACTATTAAGATATCGGGTCTAACCAATGTGGCTATTGCAAAACCAAGTCTTGCTATCATACCAGACGAGAAATTCTTCAATGGTACATCAACGAACTCCTCAATTTCTGCGAAACTAATAATCTCATCAAAATTATCACTCATGAATCTTCTGGAGTATCCTAGTACAGCTCCATTAAGGAATATATTCTCCCTTGCAGTTAGTTCCATATCAAACCCTGTACCCAACTCAATTAATGGGGCTACTGAACCATTAACAACGACCTCTCCAGACGTCGGTTTAAATATACCCGATATTATCTTTAATATAGTACTCTTGCCTGAACCATTGCTGCCTACAATAGCAAACGATTCACCTTTCTTGATTTGAAATGAAACATTTTTAAGAGCATGAAACTCATTATACTCTAAATCTTTTTTAAGCAGTTTAATAAAATATTCCTTCAAGCTGCTTGTTTTTTCTCTTTCAAGATTAAACTTCATATTGACATTCTTAACTTCCACCGCATATTCTGACATGCTTAACGTCCTTCCATATCAGGAGTAATCATATGTGTAATACAAATTTATGCTGATTTTTGTAAAAAACAAATAAACCAAAAAGCAATGAAATCAGTGCAAAAGCAATACACATTACATTCACATAAAGACTGGGAAATCGATGATAAAGAACAATATCTCGGAAAGCCTCTACGAAATAATACATTGGATTTGAATAAATAATAGATTTAACATAATCAGGGACAATACTAACAGGGTAAAATATAGGTGTTAAATATGTCCAGGCAGTCAATAAAACCGTATATAGGTGCAGTGTATCTCTAAAATAGACAGCTAAAACGGACATAATAAGCCCAATCCCTATTGAGAAAATTAAGATATATATTAGTGGTAATGGAAACATCAATATAATCGGCGTTACTGTAACATTTGTCGCTAAGATTACCAGTAGCAACGCAAGCAACGAGAATAGAAGCGTACTAAAAGAGGATAATATTTTCGATACAGGGAAAATATATTTGGGAACATAAACTTTTTTAATTATTGATCCCGCTCCAAGTATAGAATTCATTGACATTGTGGTAGACTCAGAAAAAAAACTAAAGATAATTTGACCTGATAATAAATACACTGGAAAGTTAGGAATATCAAATCTGAAAAAGTTAGAAAAAACAGCAGTTAAAACTATCATCATTAACAAGGGATTAAGCAAACTCCATAAATACCCCAATACAGAACGTCGGTATTTTATTTTCAAGTCTCTAACAACGAATTCTTTAAGCAATCCTTTATAACGCCAAAAATTATTAATATATCTCATATAAATCTGTCCCTAATTTTATATTTTCCTCGCTAAGAGAAAGTAATTCCGCTTTTGATTAAATAACGTTTTAAAGCATCTTTCCACTCTGGTAAACGAGCAAAACCATTATCATCTAGACTTTTTTTAGATAGACGAGAGTTTCTTGGTCTTTTTGCCTTGGTTCTATACTCATCCGATCTAATAAAGTTCACTTTTGTTGGGTACCCAGACTCTTTAAAAATTTCCTGCGCAAATTCTGCCCAACTGCAATAACCTTCATTAGTTGCATGATACACTCCATATTTCTCGGAATTTACGAGTTCCATAATAAAAACAGCCAAGTCCTCAGTAAAAGTCGGAGATCCACACTGATCAGCAACTACACTGACAAAGCTTTGTTCTTTACCAATATGAAGCATGGATTGAACAAAATTATTCCCGTTCAATCCATACGCCCATGATGTTCTCACTATAAAATGCGAATCGACTAATCTAATAACTTCACGCTCTCCTTGTAGCTTTGTCTGACCATACACTGATAAAGGACAAGGCTTTGAATTAATTTCATAAGGTGTGTCCTCTTCACCTGAAAATACATAATCCGTACTTATATATATCATTTTGCTGTTTAACTCTTTGCAGATTGAAGCAATCGCAGCTGTTACTTCAACATTTATAGTCCAACATTTTTCATAATCTTCCTCAGCAGCATCGACATCAGTATAGGCAGCACAGTGTATTACAATATCAGGTGTATGACTACGAATGTATTCAACAGTATAATCTATTTCCGACAAGTCAAAGTCGACAATTATTATTGAATATCGACCTACACCAGCCGCTTCCAAACATTGAACAACATCATGTCCAAGTTGGCCTTTCGCCCCAGTAACCAACACTCTCATTTTCATTTCTCCTAGAGATAAGTATTAGCCCTACTTTTTCTCTTTGTAAGTCCCATTCTTGATACAAGTTAGCCAGTCGTTGTTGTCTAAATACCAACGTATTGTTTTCCTAATCCCCTCTTCAAACATCACAGTTGGCTCCCAGCCTAGTTCCCGCTTGATTTTACTTGCATCTATTGCATACCTTCTATCATGACCAAGTCTATCCTCAACATATTTCATCAAAGAGCTCGGCTTATTTAGTACATCTAATATTATGTTCACAATTTCAACATTTGTCTTTTCGTTATGTCCACCTACATTATAAACTTCACCAGATACCCCTCGATGAAGTACAAGGTCTATTGCTTTACAATGGTCTTCAACATAAAGCCAATCCCTAATGTTCAAACCATCTCCGTATATTGGGAGTTCTATTCCCTCTACAGCATTAGATATCATTAAAGGTATCAATTTTTCTGGAAACTGAAATGGTCCGTAATTGTTAGAGCACCGAGTAATGTTAATATTTAAACCGAATGTCTCATGATATGCTCTTACAAACATGTCAGCTGAAGCTTTACTGGCTGAATATGGACTATTTGGAGCAAGAGGAGTCTCCTCCTTAAATAAACCTTCCTCTCCAAGAGAACCATACACTTCATCAGTTGAAACTTGTAGGAATTTGTTTGAATACTGTTTTTCGGTACCCACCCAAATGTTTTTGCAAACATTTAACAAAACCTGTGTACCTAATATATTTGATCTCAAGAAAATTGAGGGATCATTAATACTTCTATCCACGTGTGATTCTGCAGCGAAATTCAAAACAAAATCGGGGTTATGCTCTCTAAAAATCCTTTCTACTAATTCAGTACTACATATATCACCGTGGATAAATTCATAATTTTCATTGTTCTCTACATTTGTGAGATTGTGTAGATTCCCTGCGTAGGTAAGGGAATCTAAATTTATAATTCGATACCCCGGGTATTTATTTAAGATATAATGAATAAAATTACTCCCTATAAAGCCTGCTCCGCCAGTCACTAATAATGTTTTATTAGAAGTGTTACTTAGTTCAACCATACGAATCCCTCCTGAAATACAACAAGTAAGATTATAAATTTAATTGCGCTAATGTTTTTAGTTTCTTATCTTTATCTGATAATAGTATTTCCTGACTATCCACTTGGGGCCACTCAATTTTTAACTCAGGATCATTCCATGCTATACCAGATTCAAATTCAGGATAATAAAAATCGGTACATTTATACACAAACTCTGCTTCTTCGCTTAACACTAAGAAACCATGTGCGAATCCCTCTGGAACAAAAAATTGTTTCCGATTCTCCCCAGAAAGAACTACGCCATACCATTGTTTGAATGTCGGGGAGTCCTTTCTTAAATCAACTGCAACATCAAAGACCTCTCCAGACAACACCCTCACTAACTTTCCTTGTGGAAATTTGGTTTGGAAATGCAATCCTCGAAGTACCCCTTTTCTAGACTTAGACTGATTGTCTTGAACAAAAGTCATTCCTAAACCAGCTTTTTTAAAATCATTAAAGTTATATGTTTCCATAAAATAACCACGATCATCACCAAAGACTCTTGGCTCTATTATGGTCAGACCTGAAATAGGTGTCTCTATAAAATCAAATTGTCCCACGATTTCTACCTCCTTATAATAATCAAATGAATCCTTCAGCGACCTGAAGTAAGTACCTGCCGTAATCTGTTTTAAGAAGTGGCTGTGCCAACTCTATAAGCTGTTCTTTTGAAATATAGTTCTTTTTAAAAGCAATCTCTTCGATACAAGCTATGTATAATCCTTGTCGTTTTTGTACGGCTTCCACAAAATTACCTGCTTCCAACATTGCATCATGTGTCCCCGTATCCATCCAAGCCATACCTCTTCCCAGAAGTTTTACATTTAATGACTCTAATTTAAGATATTCATTATTCACTTCTGTAATCTCTAATTCTCCTCTTTCGGATGGTTTTATCCCTTTGGCGATATTTACCACGCGATTATCATAAAAATAAAGCCCTGGTACAGCATAATTAGATTTTGGAACCAAAGGCTTTTCTTCGATAGAAAGTACCCTTCCTTTATCATCACAATCAATAACTCCATAGACTTCCGGGTTTTTCACAAAATAGCCAAAAATGGTCGCTCCTTCTTTTAACTCTGCAGCTTCCTCTAAAATTTTTCCGAAGCTCTGTCCATAAAAAATGTTATCTCCAAGAATTAAGGCAACAGAATCATCTCCGATGAATGATTCACCGATGATGAACGCTTCTGCCAAACCTCTGGGGGCTTCTTGAATAGCATATGAAAGATTGAGTCCAAGATGGCTACCATTACCAAACAATTCTTCAAACGGTTTAATGTCTCTTGGGGTAGAAATGATTAATATCTCTTTAATACCAGCCAGCATTAAAACTGACAATGGGTAGTAAATCATAGGTTTATCGTAAACGGGAATTATCTGTTTGGAAATCCCCTTTGTTATTGGATACAGTCTAGTTCCTGACCCGCCTGCTAAGATTATGCCTTTCAATGTTAAATCTCCCTTCAACAGCAGTAAAATAGTTTGAAAATCAAAAAAGAACCAAGAAACTTTACATTCCTTAATTGTGATATGCTAGAATATTGTCGTATCTACAAGAAAAGGAGCTAATTACGTTGTCGAATCCAGTATACGGTAAAAAAGCCGCTGAGTCGAGGATAGAAGGAAAGAAGCCGGCTTTGTTTTGGGTGTTAATATCAGGAATCATCTTGTTTCTGACATGGACACCTTTCCAGACAGCTCTATTCAACGGTCAAGAGCTACAATTCGAGAAACCAATTTTCTGGGCTGCTATATTAGCAACTCTACTATTATTTCTTTGGATCGCACAATTTTATAAAAGCATCCAACTCAAGGATGAAAGAGATTGGCTAGCTGTGGGTGTGCTTTTACTACCTTTAACTTACATACTTTCTCTCATCAGCGCAGCTTCCCATAGTCTTGCCATGAATATGATCATCATCAATTGTATTTATGCTATTATGTTCATCATTGGCTTGTACGTACTCCGTGACAAGTTAGGGAACCGAATCATTCAAAATACAATTATGGCCATAGCATATCTTATTGTTGGTTTCGGTCTACTGCATTGGTTTGGCCAGGGCAAGACTGCAGGGGCCATTGCAAAATGGTTTTCTAACACGGTCCTAAACGGTACATATACTCATGCTGTAATGACTGACTCTAACGGTCTCCGTCTGACCTCGGTGTTCCAATACGCGAATACTTATGCTGCTTTTCTCATGGCTTTCTTATTTGCAGCAGTCTTTTTCGCTACGAAATCAAAAAAATGGTACGGCCAAGCCTTCCACAGCTTTATGTTGGTACCCATCATTGTATCGCTGTTGTTAACATTGTCTCGTGGTGGTCTGGTCATGCTGCCCGTAGTATTTGTTCTGCTGCTCCTATTCTTGAAGCCAGCTAAACAAATATTGTGGATCCTGTACTGCGGTATAGCGGGTGTGGCTTCGCTGATCATTTCCAAACCGGTAACAGAGCTGGGCTTGAGTTTAAATGAAGCTTTCAGCAGCAGTGGAGCCCTTAAAGGTTGGGGTATCTTACTTGGTGCGTCTGCTGTTGTAGGCCTTCTAGGATGGGTCATTCAAAGTTTTATCGCCCCAAAACTGGATAAAGCATTAAGCAATTGGTCCACTAAAAAGGCCTCCAACATGTGGATTCCCATCGGCTCCATAGTTATTGGGGGACTGCTGATCTTCCTATTCATCGGCACCAGTCTGAAGATTGTTTTACCACAAAATATTAGTGTCCGCCTTGAGAACATTAACTTTAACCAGCACAGTGTTTTGGAGCGATTTACTTTCTACAAAGATGCCATGAAGGTGCTAGCAGACTATCCTATCATCGGTGCTGGCGGGGGAGCATGGGCATCACTCTATGAGCAATATCAGAACAACCCATATACAAGTCGTCAAGCGCATAACTTCTTTTTACAGTACTTGATCGAGGTCGGAATTGTTGGATTTGTGATTTTCATGTCGTTTATCCTGTATATTTTCTATAAATATATTCGCGGCTATATCAAAGGCAATGAAGAAGATCGCAATCGTCATTTCCTTTATCTCATCATCGTCCTTTCGATTTTGATTCACAGTATTTTGGACTTTAATATGAGTTATGTGTTCATGGGGATTCTTGTATTCCTGGGGCTTGGCGGAATGGCTGCCGTAATGGACAGCAAACCAATCAAAAAATGGAGTGTACAAGATTCAACAGCAAGAAATATCTACACAGCTGTTATAGGCCTTGCTTCTATTATTGTACTGATCACTTCCATACGTTATGTACAGGCTGCCGAAGCTGGTATGGAAGCTCGCAGAATTGTTCAGGTTAGCACATCGTTTGAAGAGATTAAAGCTCCACTGGACAAAGATCTCAGCATTCGGCCTAGCCATACGGAATCCGTCCTGCTACTAAACTCATTATATCAATCCGTTTACCAGCAGACTCAGGATGAAAGTTTCTTTCAACTATCTTCGAATCTCTTAAATCAGGCACTTGAAGACGAGCCCTATAATAAATCCATATTGAATCGATTGGTACAGAGTTACGAAATGATTCAACAACCAGAACAAGCTTATGAGATTCTTGTGAATAATGCCTATAAATTTAAATGGGACATTAATTGGTATGAGCAGATCATCAATAAAGGGTATGACCTGGGAATGAAAGCCTTAGGAGAAGGGGATACTGCCGGAAAAGAGAAGTACTTTAATTTTGCAACTGAGGCCTTTGTTAAAGTTCAAGAAGGTATTAAGCATTTAGCTACATTACCGGAAGGGCAACTACAAGGTAATCCTTTCGAAAACACACCCGACATGATTCTCCATGCAGGCAAAATGTACTTCATGATGAATCAACCGGAGCAAGCAGCTGAAGCACTTAAGCTTGGCATACAAGAAGATCTCTCGCAAACAACCCAACAAGAAATTGTTCGTTGGTATCTGGCAGCATTGCAAAAGCAAAACTTAAGCGATGATGCCCTTATGGAGAAATTAACTCAAGTTGATCCGAATGCGAAGGATAATGTTCAACAGCTTGCTAATCTTCAATTCTAATTAAAAAGGGACAGTTCGTGGTAGAAAACCTCTACCCAACTGTCCCTTTTTTCATATGTTAAGTCTTATTAGATTACTCTACTGAACCTTCGCCAAAACCCCACTCAAATAAGCAATCAAATCATCTCTTAACTCTTCACGCTGCAATGCATAATGAATGCTGGTTTCAATAAAACCCAGCTTCTCGCCGACATCATGGCGCATCCCATCAAAGTGATACGCGTGGATGGGGCTCCGATGAGCTAAGGTGGAAAGCGCATCAGTCAGCTGAATTTCTCCGTTCTTCCCAACCTCTTGATTCTCCAGTAAGTCGAAGATATCCGGCGGCAAAATATAGCGGCCCATAATGGCTAGGTTGGAAGGAGCCTCGGCACGGGATGGCTTCTCTACCAGTCTCGATGTTTCATAGATTCGGTCTGATTTCTGAAGTCCATCTACGATCCCGTAACGATCGACTTCATTCCAATCGACGGGCTGAACGCCCACAATGGCAGATTGGTAGGCGTCGTAGACCTTCATCATCTGTTTTAGGCAGGGTACTTCCGACTCCACGATGTCGTCGCCGAGCAGCACCGCAAACGGCTCGTCCCCGATGAATTTGCGTGCGCACCAAATGGCATGGCCTAGTCCCTTGGGCTCTTTTTGCCGAATATAGTGGATATCCGCCATGTTGGACGCCTTCCGAACCTCTTCGAGAAGTCCCCACTTACCCTTCTCCGCTAAATTATGTTCCAGCTCAAAGGAAGAATCAAAATGGTCCTCAATCGCCCGCTTCCCCTTCCCCGTTACAATGATAATGTCCTCGATACCGGAAGCGACCGCTTCTTCGATAATGTATTGTATGGTCGGCTTATCCACAATGGGTAGCATTTCTTTGGGCATCGCTTTCGTAGCCGGCAGGAACCTCGTACCAAGCCCTGCAGCCGGTATGATCGCTTTACGAATGTTCATCCTATCTTCTCCATTCCCATAAGTCTCCCAATATATTGATGCCATTGTACCATGAGTCCGACCAACCTTCGATTAAAATCGGTTATTGTCAAAATCAGACGACTTATGATTCGTGACTTTTCCGCTTTGGCCGCGTTGCCCCTCTCTTCGCCAAGTTTGACGTTACTACAGTCGGTAAATTGGTTATTGGAACAGGAGATGCCAAACGTCTGCGAAAAAGGCGCTATTGAGAATCTGGAATTAGTATCGGCCTTATCCTCCTTGGTAATCAGCGGTCCGCCGGACATCAGCCGCTTATGTACTGCTAAATTCCTCTCCCATCTTAAGTCGTTATTTCCAACAGCGCAGAATGACTCCCTCGGTCTTTTATCGGTTGCTGGCACAGCTTTCACAAGCTGAATCCGATAACTTAATATAACCAAATCCATTTTTATCCATGGAAATGACCAAGACCTCTCCGATATACTAGTACGAAACTTCGATGGACCGAAAAGCCAAAGGAGCTGGTTGCTGATGAAAGAGAGAGACGCCTATTTCGATAACCTCAAATTCATACTGATCCTGTTGGTAGTCGTGGGGCATCTCATCGAGCCGTTTAACGGCGAAGCAGCGATGGGAACGATCTATCAGTTCATTTACTCGTTTCATATGCCGCTGTTTATTTTTGCGGCCGGTTATTTCGCCAAGTGCATTCAATCCCCCAAACAATACGTCGGCCTGCTGTCGGGACTGGTCGTGCCGTATTTCATATTCGAGACGCTCTATACCCTGTTCGACTATTACATGCAAGGCTTGGATCGGCTCGATTTCACGTACTTTTACCCCAATTGGATCCTGTGGTTCCTGTTCAGCATGATCCTGTGGAAAATGCTTCTGCCGTACCTGCTGATGCTCAAATACCCGCTCGTCGTCTGTTTTGCGATGTCCATCATGCTCGGGTACTCGATCGATGTCGACTATTACGCAAGCATTTCGCGCACGCTGTACTTCCTGCCCTTTTTTCTCATCGGATATGTTTTCAAAAGGGAATGGCTGGAGGTCATCAAGGCCTGGCCATTTCAACTGCTATCGATCATCCTGCTCTCCGCCGGATTTGTCCTGCTGTACGTCATATCGCCGATTCTGCCAACTAATTGGTTCTACGGGGCGATGCCTTATCTGGAGTTTGGCTTGGACTCGTGGTATGCAGGCCTCTACCGTATGATCACCTACGCCTTCACCGTCATCATGGGACTATGCGTCCTCTCCCTCATTCCGAGGTCGGATACGCCCTTCACGGACCGTGGGGTTAATACCATGTACGTCTTTTTGCTTCACGGGTTCATCGTCAAAACGATGCAGCATCTGGGCTGGTTCGAAGCGTTCCGGTCCACGGGAGGCAAGCTGCTGCTGATTCTGCTCGGCGCCCTCATAACCTGGCTGCTATCCTCGTCCTGGATCAAACGCGGCTTCGGGTGGATCGTCGAGCCGAACGTCGGGTTTCTCTTCCATTATCGATCCAAGCACCGTCATGAACGCGCAGAAACGAAGCGTTCCGACGCAAAAAGGAGTGATGCCTAACTTGGCATCACTCCTTCATATTATCTCGGTATTAACGCAATCCGCGTGCTGCTTCCTTACTTCACCAACTGCCCCCGCGTAACGCCAAGCTGGTTGGTCGCCTTCAGCTTCTTCCACACCTGGGTGCCGCTGATCTCACCGCGCAAGGCGCGGTTGTAGAGATCGATGACCTCGTGGACTTGCTCCGGCGTTTCCTCGAGGAACTCTACGCGGTAGCTGGATACACCCAGCTCCATGAAGTTCGCCAGGTACTCTGCGCCGGATTGCTCGATAGCATTGTACACGGTGTTACGGCAGCCTTCGTCGACCCGTACCGGATGGGACATGCCGATCCGGTCCTGCAGGGATACGCGGCTCTCTTCACAAGGACGTCCACAGTTCGTGAAGTCCGTCCCTTCGCTGAGGAAGGTACAGTACACGCAGTGCTCCGTATGGAACATCGGCAGATGCTGATGGATGACGATCTCCATCTTGGACGTGTCGGCCTTCCCGAGAAGATCCACCATCTGCTGGATGTTCAGGTCATAGGAAGGCGTAACGGCGTCGCATCCGGCTTCGACGAACAGGTCAACCGCCTTGTGGTTGGCAATGTTCAGGGAGAAGTCGCCGATCAGCCGGGGATGCTTCGCCCCCGGGTTCTCCATCCGGTGGCGCAGGTAGAAATACAGCGCACCGGTGTTGCGCACCAGCACGGCGTCCGGCTGGAGGCGCAGGATGTTGTTGTGGTAGCCGTTCTCGCCCGGCATGTGAATGCGCGGCGTTGCCAGCGCAATCTGCTTGCCGGCTGCACGCACGGCTTCCACCGCTGCCGGGAACTGCTTGATGAACTCGAAGTCGGCGTAGATCATCTCGACGCCGGCCTCAAGCGCAGCCTCAACCTGCGGGAGGCTGCGGCACAGCGCGGTGAGCTTCGCCTCACCGCGGGCCACGGGCGCTGCGGGCGCAGCCGCATCGCCATACACCGACACCGCCCGTTTCACGTACACGGGCGGCTTCGGCCGCTCGCCGGCGAGCAGCTCCACCGCACGGCGGCGGATGCTGTTGAGCTCGCGAATCGGCACGATGACGTCGCCGTACAGGTCGACGTCGAGTGCCTCAAGCTGGAACACCGTTCCGCCCAGACGGCCAAGCTGCTCCTCCAGGATTTCCTGGCTGAGCGGCCGCTTCTGGGCGATCTCCAGTTCCAGCTCCGAATCCACCTGGACCGTCGTGCCCTTCTGCACATCGGTCCACCAGGTCGACAGCGGCTGTCCGGGACGGCCGCTGACGCGCACATGTACCGGGAATACCCGGTACGGCTTCTCCGTCTCGTACGTCTGACGAAGGCGCTTATCCAGCGCCGGATCGTTCGTCTTCCAGATCCGATCGCCGACATGCAGCTTGCGCAGGTCCACGTCGCTCCGTCCGGGAACGATATCGACGATCCAGCCTTCCTGCGCCTCGCCCTCCAGCTTGACGCCTTTGCGGCGCACGTCGTAGACGCGTCCGCCTTCTTCTTTTTTCGTTGGGTCCCCGGCATCAAACACGATGCCGTCCCCGCGCTTCAGCGGCGCATCCAGCTTGCAGACGACCCCGTCGCGCAGAATCTGCTCCACCCGGCCGAGGTACACGCCGCGGCTTTTCGGGAACGTGCCCTCGACCAGCTTTTTGTTGTTCGTTCCATCCAGGAAACCATGGGTGAAGCCGCGGGAGAAGCTCTGCTGCAGCTCACGCACCTCTTCCTTGCTCGGTCTCGCATCCTCGCCGTCAAAATACCGATCGATCGCCTTCCGGTACTTGCTCACGACGTTAGCCACGTATTCCGGGCTCTTCAAACGGCCCTCGATCTTGAACGAGGTCACGCCCGCTTCAATCAGCTCCGGCATGAGATCGATCGCGGCCAGATCTTTTGGCGAGAGCAGGTAGGCAACGTCGCCCATCGGCTTCTGCTCGCCATCCACGATCAGATCGTACGGCAGACGGCAGGCCTGCGCGCACTCTCCGCGGTTGGCGGACCGGCCGCCCCACATTTCGGAAGTCAGGCATTGGCCCGAGTAGGATACGCATAGCGCACCATGCACGAATACTTCCATCGGCAGCTTCGCCTGCTCCCCGATCTTTTGGATTTGCTTCAAATTATTCTCGCGTCCCAGCACGACGCGTTCCATGTTAAACGGCTTCGTAAACTCGACGGCCTCCGGCGACGTAATCGTCATCTGCGTTGAGCCGTGGATCGGGAAATCCGGAGAAATCTCGCGAATCATTTTCACCAAACCCAGATCCTGCACGATCACCGCGTCCACGCCGGCATCCACGCACGCATCGATCAGCTCCTTGGCATCCTCCAACTCGTTCTCAAACACCAGAATATTGAAGGTCAGGAACCCCTTAACCCCATAACTGTGCAGAAAGGCCATAATTTCGGACAGCTCGTCCATCCGGAAATTGTTCGCCCGTGCGCGCGCATTAAATTTTTCGACCCCAAAAAAGATCGCGTCCGCCCCGTTCGCCACCGCGGCTCGCATGCAATCCCAATCCCCTGCCGGCGCCAGCAGCTCCACGTCTTCTCTTCGTAGTGCTTTCGTGTCCATCTATATCCTCCCAGACCGGTCCAAGCCGGCGTGCTGTGTACTACTATTCTTCCATTGAAACCTGCTAGCCATACTCTATGTTCATAGAACAGGGCATCCGACATCTATATCAATTGTTTGTAAACCATTTTAAAGCTTTTCAACTTATCTAGTGTACCAAAAGTCCGGCTTCTCTTCTACCTGCTAACTTGATTTCCACACATTTGATAGTGTTGCCATAATCCGCATGGCACTCGGTTTTGTGCAAAACAAAAACAAGCCCTCCCATCGGAAAGCTTGCCTCACATGATCCTCTGTGGCTGTTACTGGCGCATGATCACCGTGCGGGGCTAGTGCTCTTAATTCTCTTTTCTCTGCCTAAGGAGATTACTTTCCCTTACCTTTATGCCAGGGATGCCGCATTGGGATTTCAAAATCCTGTAGTCAGAATCTCCTTAACATCTCAGCGGTCGGTAGCCATCCAAGAATGTCCCAACGACCACGCACCGTGCACACAGGGAGCAGTGCACACGATGTACAAAACTTTAAAAAGGAATCGCCCCAATCCTTCAACTGGTTCCAGGATTCCTCCATTACAGTTTTATCTGTGCACGACCTGCCCCTAGGTTTGCCAGTACATCCCCTGCACCACGCCCCTACTCTTACTCCGCGCCCTCCAGCACAAAATCCATGCTGGCCAAACGCTTGCCGTTCACGACGATGTGAAGGCGGTGATCGCCGGAATAGAAGCGGCGGGTAGAAATCGGCTTAAACGATTGCTTCTTCTCGACCTTCCAGCATCCCGGCGCATAAATCTTGTCCGAGCATTTATAGCGTTTCGGCGCAAGCTTGCCGCTTGCCTTCATATAATCGATCTCGTAATCGATGCGAAGCGCCATCGGATAGCCGGTTTCGTTGACCAACTGAAAAGCGAATTCCAAATCGTCCCCCATCGTAATCACGGAACGTTTGATGCGCAGCTCCCGCACCTCCAGTCCTTCCAGCTTCTCAAGCTCCTCGTATCCGAAAATAGCCAGTGCCCGGATATCTCCTTTACGCAGCAGCGAACGCAGCGCATGACGTACGATCCAATCCGTTAGCGGATGCTTGCCATACCATTTGGCGGCGATCTCCAGCACAAGCTCCGGGTGATCCTTGGAGATATCGTTCAGGTGATTGGCGACGCTTTTTCTAACATACAAGGAGGAGTCCTCTTTCAGCTGCTCCAGAATCGGCAGCGCCGGGCGCGGATCCTTGATCAGGGCCGGAAGCTGCGGTGCCCAGGGCAGGCGCGGTCTGCAGCCTTCGCTCGCCAATCGGCGCAGATGCTCGTCATCGGACTGCGCCCATGTCATCATCTGGGCCAGCATCCGATCCTGGTCCCGGATGATAAAAGGCCGGACGGCAAACTCCGCCGTGGAAGAATGCGTGAATACCGCCAAAGCTTCCATCGACGTCTCCAGATCATCCATGCCGTTCACCTCGACATAATCGGGAAAAAACACGTATTCCACGCCTCTGAAATGCGGAGCCACCTGCTTCAGGATCCCGACGGCTTCCGGGTAAGAAGCAGGCAGCGTGTCCGTTAAGGCCAGCGTAATATGCCGGATGCGCTGCTTGAACTCCTCCTGCTCCCAGGCTTCATTATGAATCAGCCTCATGAACCGGTCCGCATCGAATGCCGGATAAGCCTCCTTCAGCCGGTCGGTCACTTGCTGGAACAACGTATTCGAATATAGATCCTTCAGTGTTTCTCTCATATCAGATCTCCCCAAAAAATAATTTTTACGATCTTGCATCCACGTCTCATGGAATCCTGAAAGCCCTTTATTCATGCGATAAACCGGCGGTTCCGCCTCATCCCCAAATGAGCCGCCTACCGCTCTAACCCCATTCCCCGCCTCTTCCCAATCCAAAACATGTGGTGTAGGATGAAGTTGCACGCCTTTCGCTTTAGTGCGGTAGTCTGGTTGATTCCAGTTTACCAAATTGGGGGGGCGTTTTGCTTTATCCGCATCCGGATTGCCCTGTTGGGACCTCTACCGATGCATGGATGGACAGAACACCAATCGAGACCGCAAAGTCGTACGTTTATCGACGTACTTACTCCAATGAAAGATCCACATGTAAAAATAAGGCTGTTAAGCCCATGAAGCTTACACTTTCTTATTTCTGATACATGTAATACATACACCATTACTTATTTAAAAAGACAGGAGGCGAAGCTCGAAGGAGTACAACAAATCGCACATCAGGAGATGAAGAAGACATGGAAAGTTGGAAAAAGAATTTATGGATACTATGGTTCGGCTCATTTATCGTTTCATCAAGCTTCTCGATGGTCATACCATTTCTCCCGCTTTTTCTGATTGAGCTCGGCGTTACCAAGCATACGGAATTGTGGTCGGGACTGCTGTTCAGTTCCGCTTTTTTTGCGGGCGCCTTGTCCTCTCCCTTCTGGGGAGCCGTCGGCGATAAATATGGACGCAAACCGATGATTATCCGCGCGGGCTTAGTGCTCTTTGTCATCTATGTACTGATGGCATTCGTCACGAACGAGTATCAAGTGCTGATTCTCCGCCTGCTGCAAGGCCTGCTCTCCGGCTTTATTCCGGGCGCGATCGCGATCGTAGGCACCAATACCCCCGAGAAAAAAGTCGGCTACGCCCTCTCCATGATGTCCACGGCCACCGCAACCGGCGGCATCATGGGCCCGATGATCGGAGGCACCCTGGCCTCCCTGTTCAGCAACCGGATGGCATTCGGATTGGCAGGGATGCTGTGCTTCGCAGCCACGCTGCTCGTCATATTTTGGGTCAAAGAAGAGAAATTCGTACCCAGCAAAGAGCGCGTCTCCGTCATGAACACGTTTAAGGTCGCCGGACACAACAAGGCGCTGATGACCGTGCTCATGCTTACGGTACTGACGCAGTTCTCCGTCATGACGATCGAGCCCGTACTGCCGCTGTATATCGCTCAGATCGGCGGCTCTTCATCGCATACCTCGATGATTGCCGGCTTTGTGTTCTCCATCGTCGGGATCGCCAGCATCCTGTTTGCGGCCCGCTGGGGACGCCTGGCCGATAAAATCGGGTTCCAAAAGGTGCTGCTGATCGGCCTCCTCGCCAGCGGAATCGGATCGCTCGCCCAGATCCTGTTCAGCAACATTTGGGCATTCTCGGCCATCCGCTTTGCTTACGGCGCGTTCTTCTGTGCCGTGTTCCCGGCGCTTAACGGCCTTGTGGTCAAACATACTCCAAGCGAATTCCGCGGGCGCGCGTTCAGCCTCAACCAAACCGCCAACCAAATCGGCGGGATGGCCGGGCCGCTCGCGGGCGGCATGATCAGCGGCATCTTTAACATTCACTCGGTATTCTTAATGACAGGCGTCTTAATGCTGATTACGACCGCCATTACGTATTGGACGATGCGGCCGTCTCGCGGGCAGCCTGTAGAAAAAGGCTCTCTTTCTTCATAAAATGTCTCCCGTATGCGCACGCGTTAAGTTTTGATATGACGCGTGCTTTATTCATTACGGATATCAATAAACCCTCTCCCACGTTCTTTCCGAGAAGCTCTTCTTCATGAACCAGCATGTACATACACGAATCCCACAGCTATCTTCAATCACACCTTATTGAATCCATCGTCTCCCTTACAACCGCGAACCTCTTGCCTAACCACTTAGTCTCTTCCACCGCTTCACACATGCATGTGACGATCCGCTTCATCCCAAGGCACCGCATAACCGCTGCCCTTGGCGCAGAATATCGAAGAGGAGCTGTATTCCGGGTCTGCGTTCTTATCGTATCCTTTGCGTTCAATGACCTCTGCCTCGTTATGGCACCGGTCATATCCGCCGTATACCAGCGATATCGTTCCTCTTCCTTTAGTGTACGCCGCTAATTCCATTCCATATTTCATCATGGTGGATACGGGTGCCGATCCCGTGACCGTCACCTTGTCTCCCACCGTTTCCGGAGGATCGAAGCTTGCTTTGGCCTGGGTCAAATCCGACATTAACCGTCCGATAAACTCGGCATCCACCTTTACCTTGAAATGATAGTATGGCTCCAACAGCAGACTGGTTGTTTTCTCCAGCCCCTGTCGCAAAGCGCGATACGTGGCTTCCCTGAAATCGCCGCCATGCGTATGCTTGTTGTGCGCCCGTCCCTTCAGCAGGGTAATTTTCATATCAGTGACCGGCGAACCTGTAAGCAGCCCGTGATGATCCCTCTCGCCAACATGCTGGGCAACCAGATGCTGATAATTAACCGGCAGCATATCCGGATGGCACGCATTGGCAAACACGATGCCGCTGTTCCGCTCTCCCGGCTCCAGCCGGAGGTGCACCTCCGCGTAATGCTTCAGCGGTTCAAAATGGCCGCTTCCCACAACAGCCTCCGTTATGGTCTCTTTATATAAAATCTCCGGCTCGCCAAACGCAATGCGGTAACCGAACCGCTCAAACACGATTCGTTCCAGCACTTCAAGCTGAATGACGCCCATCACATGAATATGAATCGCCTGTGCCGGCTCGTCCCACTGCACGGACAGGGAAGGATCCTCCGCATCCAGCAGCCGGAAGCAGCGCAGCATATCCTTGGGATGAATCGAGGACTCGAATTGCACCTTGGACTTCAGCGTCGGCACCAGCTCGTACACCGTCCGGCCGCTAAGAGCCCCCATCCCGACTCCTGCCGCAGCAGCGGAAATGCCGGTAACCGCAAACAGGTCGCCCGCATGCACACGGTCGACAGGGGTTGCCCGCCCCCCATTGATCAAGCGGATATGCGTCACCTTCTCCGTGATCGTCTCCGTTCCGGAGACATACGTGATTTCATCCCGCACCTGCAGCGTGCCGCCAGTGGCTTTGATATAGGTCAGCCGGGCGCCCTGTTCATCATGGCGAATCTTATAAGCCCTCCCGGCAAATGCCGCCTCGGGATCGTAATCCGTTACCGTCAGCAGATCCAACTGATGCATGAAATGGGTTACGCCCACGTTCTGCAGGGCGGATCCGCTGAAGCACGGAAACAGCTCCCCCTTCCGTACCATTGCTATCATTGCATCCAGCCAACGCGAATCCTCATATCCCTCTTCCATATAGAGCTCCAGCAGCTTCTCGTCCCGCTCCGCAATAAACTCAATGAGCGAAGACAGCATCAGGCCTTCCTGCAGCACATCCTCCTCGGTGACCAAACAAACGTCTTCGGCAAGCTCGCTGCGAATCTCCGCCAGCACGCGCGGCACGTCTGCGCCTACCCGGTCGATTTTATTGATAAACAGGAACGTCGGCACGCCATGCTTCCGCAGTAACTGCCATACCGTCTCCGTATGCCCCTCGACACCTTCCACGGCGCTGATGACGACAACGGCGGCATCCATGACTTGTATGGCCCGCTCCATTTCCGGCGAGAAGTCGACGTGACCCGGCGTATCGATTAAATAATACGTGGAACCGTTAAAATGCATGGTGGCCTGATCGGCAAATACGGTAATGCCCCGTTCTTTTTCAATGTCATGACGATCAAGATATGCGCTCTGGTGATCCACCCGGCCGCGCTCCTGAATCGTATGGGTCGTATATAACAACTGCTCCGCCAGCGTGGTCTTGCCCGCATCCACGTGGGCGAACATGCCTATCGTTTTTTTCATCCGCTTATCCCTCTTCTGCAAGCCGGTTTCATGAATGATCCATTTGCTCTCACTTTTTAATTTTAACATATCAGGCTCCCTGATCGGCACATATGTTCTACATTATTCGGATGAGGGCCCGTCATTCCGCTGCCTAAACCAAAATAGCTGCCCATCCGCACCATGAGTGCAGCAGGACAGCTATCGGTGTTATCAAACATTCGCTTTATTCCATATGATGTGAGTTCATAATTCCATTCTGCGGGTTATTTCACGAGCTCAAACGAGGCGAGCGTACGCGCCAGCGCCGCTTGCTGCACTTCCGTTGCATTGGCATCATTCAGCGTTGTCATGATCGTGTACGCGATATCCCCGCTTTCAAAGACGATTTCCTCGGTCGTATAACCAACGCCGTTCTTCACCTGATGCACCTTGAACGACACGGCAGGCACGCCGGCAAACGTGATCTTATCGACGCCCAGCAATTTCACCGACGAAGCCGCGCTGGCTTCGTTATAATACCGTTTCAGATTGCTGACGATGACTTCAGCTGTTGTATCCTTTTGGGCGGTAATTTCAAAGCCGCCCCCGGCAAAGCCATACTCCACGATTCCCTGCTCGAACTGATCGTTCAGCGGCTCCCAGTACCTCGGAATATCGATATGATAACGGTACGTCTCGGAACTTTTGCTTCTCATCTTGGTTTTATCGGTCAGGTAGCCCTCTTCGCCGATGCGGCCGAAATTTGCCGGTACCACATCGTAATCGATCTCGATTGATTCGAGAACCTTTTTCCAGTTGGAAGCCGTCCGTTCCTGCCCATCCGGTATCGCATACTCCAGATAATAACGGTAGCCGTTCTTCTGGACCATCACCTCATATTCCGTTATCCATTTATTCCCGAAGTTGTACCGAACCTCTTGAACCTGCCCTTTGACGCTGGAAATCTCCACAGGCGTAAGTCCGACGTATTCGTACGATTCCTCGACAAAGGATTCGGCCAGCCAGTCTTTAAGGCGCTGCCCCCAAGCGGCGAGGGTACCATCGGCCCCCGTCGGAGCGGATGTCACCGAGACGGACAGATAGCCCTCTCCTTCGCTGCCGTATAACATATCCTTGTTGTTGATTTCCCAGCCTGCCGGAATGCCGAACCATATGCCGTATTCTTCGTTTCCTGCTTCGCGGAACCCATCCACGATGGAGGATACGTCTTTTACCGATTTGTCTTCTGCCCGATATGCCGTTCGGAAAGAGCCCAGCAAGCCTGCGTGTTGGTCCATATCTTTATAGTGAACCGCTTCGGCATCGGCAAAATACAGTTCATAAACGCGGTCGTTGGCATAGTACTGCCGACCTTCCCACAAGACGCCGTCGACATCGCGGGAGACCACTCTGGCATACGGAACCGCTGCGCTTGTGACCGTCTCTTGGTGCAGCACAACGTCTCCGGAGTCGCCCACTTCCTTCAGGAGCCGTTCCAGCAGATCATCGGGACTCAGCTTCACCTTGTGGGAGGATGCGTGCACCTCCAGGTAATAGCGGCCCGTAGCATCATTGAAAGCCGAACCGCTCTCATCGTCCGTGCCTCTTCCAACCATCATCCAGGAGGGATAATTCAAACTCCATTCATAATAGCTGTTCCCGATTCGGGTCTTCCCGGTCGTGTTGTTGATTTCGCCCTCGTCCTGCTTCTCTTCCTTATCCGTGACCATGAGGCTGATGGCCAGCTTGCCCTGGGAGGAGCTTACCTTGGCGCCGATTCCCGCCGCAACCGGGCGCAGCGGCACCATCAGCGTACCGGACACCATGGTCGGTTCCACCGGCAGCTGCACCTTTTTCCCGTCGATCCATGCCGTCTTATTGTCCATGACGAGCACGACCGTATGCGGCCCTTGCAGCAGCCGTATCCGGTTCTCGCCCTCAAGCCTGATCTCGCTGCCAAACGCTTTCTTGAATACGCCCAGCGGTACCATCAATACGCCATGCTTCAGCTGCGGCTTGGCAATCGTGTAGGAAGTGCCATTGACCGAGGCTGTGCTGCTGCCGTTTTGCACGGTCAGTATACGCTTCTCCGGCACAACCGCTTCATCTCCCCATGCGGGAAGAGACAACGTCGTAAATAACATCAGCGCCGATAAGGTTCCGGCTGTCACCTGCCGCAGGCGGCGACGGCTAGTTTCCGTTCTTTCTCTCTTGTCCATTACTCGGCCTCCCCAACGCTTGACGAAGCAGCTCCGTTACCGTCCTGGCTGAGCGTCAGTTTTACGTTCACGATATCCCCATCCCGCTGCATCAGCAGCTGAACCTGCTGACCGGGCATATAGGGCTTTAACCGTTCGTTGATATCAACAACGGAATAAATACGCTTGCCGTTAATCGCATATAATACGTCATCCTCTTGAATGCCGGCCTGCTTGGCCTGCTCGGACAACACCTTCGTAACGGTCAACGGATCGTCCGAAGGGAGACCCACGATGGCGGACCAGCTCTCTTCCAGCTCCAATCCGAGTCCGGCTCTAATCACCTCGCCGAATTCCAATAAATGGCCAACAACGTAGCGGACCGTTTCCGCAGGTATGGAGAAGCCCATATTTTCAATGCCGACGGCGGCGAACTTCTTGCTGTTGATTCCTATGACCTCGCCCTTCAAGTTGACGAGCGGGCCCCCGCTGTTGCCCGGGTTAATGGCGGTATCGGTTTGAATCAGGCGATAAGAGCCGTCTACGCTCCGGTTTAGCCCGCTAACCACGCCCACCGAGGCCGAGTTTCGCAGCGAGAACGAGATCGGCGTGCCAATGGCAACAACCGTTTCCCCGACTAGCGCATGCTGCGCTGTTGCCGCAAATTTGGCCGGCTTCAGGGACTTGGCATTGATTTTGACCAACGCAATATCGCTCTTGGGATCGCTGTATACGCCCTTGGCTTTATAGGATTTGCCGTCTGCGGTCACGACCGTGATTCCGGTAAGCCCGTCCACCACATGGGCGTTCGTCACGATCCAGCCGTCCGACTTCCAGATGACTCCTGTGCCATGCGCCAGATTGTATCTGTCGTCCACTTCGCCGCTTCCTTGAGCGGCCTTCCCGATAATGCCGACCACCGACGGCGACATCCGGCTGATGACTTGAGGCACCTCGTTTTGCTCATATGTATTCTTAGGCTTCGCGCTTGCTGCATCCGCAACCTCTGCCTGTGTGAGCATGCCGCTGCTTCCTGCCAAAATGACGGTCCCCAGCAGCATGGCCGCGGATCTTTTTTGCCATTGTACGTTTTTCAATTGGTATGTTCCTCCCCCGGTTCCATCCTCTACCCAACTTGTACTCCTCAATTTATCATGTTTTTCCATTTGTAACCATTGCTGATAGACCTATTTCTTTTACGTTTTTCCTGCGGATCGTGTAACTTGCCCTCGAAGAAACAAAAAGACGCCTTCACACTGCAGGGTAGCAGAAGGGCGTCTTGTTTGTATGTATTTCATTCCATTCGTCATGAAGCCGCTTTAATAGCGTGCATCACGCCAACCTAATTGTTAAACCATCCTGTAATCATGGCATAGTCAGAATACAAGAACACAAATAAGCTGACGAGACCGAAAGCGATTGCGAATTTATTTTTTTGACGGGCCATCAACAGGCGAACCACGCCAACAAAGATCAGAATCGTAAACAAAATCATGAAAATATCAAATGTCTTAAATGTCGCGGTCGCATCCGATGCTGCTGCAAGGATCATGAACGTACCTCCTCGTGGGTTTCTTCTCGGGCAAATTTACATATCTTCTTCTATGTTATCCATGTGCCCGTCCAGATGCAAGCCCTCCGCCCCGAAAAATGAAAAAAAGTCATAGAAATTTCTCATTTTTAACCAAATTGTCAGACATTAGCATGACTTTCATCATGGCAGGGACTAGATCAAGCTAACGAAATGGAACCTTGCACAGGTTGTTCCGTTATCCAAGAGGTACCCGGGTGGGATCGAGAATGGGATCCTCATACTCCTCCTGATCCTCCTGATCCTTTTGTTCCTCTGGAGCCGACTCCTGCTCGGTTACCGTCTCCTCCGCCAAATCCTCGCTTGGCAAAGCCACGGAAGGATCCATGATCGTGATCCGATCCACGGGGTCCTTTCTGACATCCAAAGTTACCTCGTTGGACGGTTCGCTGCGGATATGCCATTCGTTCACGGCGACCACATGAATTGTATACCGGCCGGGCAGACCTGCCAGCATATGGAGATTCGGAATGAGATAGGCCGGGCTCTCTAACGGTTCATCGTTCAAACGTGCCCCCGTTCCGTCAGGTCCTGTGTAGTATACATGATAGGTTACGCCTTCCTGTGCATCTGACCAGGTTAAAGCAATGGATTCATCTTCCTCATTTAGGATGGCCTGAAGGCCCGACACTTTATTCGGGCGGCTCGAAACTTCGTTAGAGTAACCGCTCTTGCCGAAGCTGTTCACAGCCTCGATCACGTAGTAAGAGGGCTCTTGAAAACGTACATCCGTAATGGCATAAGAACCTGCGTCCACATTCGATCCCTCAGCCAATAAGGCATACCCCGCTCCCGATTGTCCGCTGGAATAGATATTGTAGGTCACGCCCTGCTGATGCGTCCAGGTTAATTGAGCCTGCCCCTTCACATGGTGGAACCTCAGATCATTCGGAGCTGATGGTGCCGTTGTCGGCAAAGCCTCCGATACGGTAGCTGAAGGTCCCGTCTCTGTCGGAGCTTGCGTTGGTCTGGAATGAACAGGAGTTGCCGAGGTTGTTCCCGATGAAGTAGCAACGACGCCATGAATGACCGGAAGAGGGCTATTCGGCGGCGGTGTTTCCGTTTCGCTCACGGCAGCGTTCAAATCGATTGACTCCACGGATTCCAGCCATTTGGCTGTAGCCCTGACAGCTTCTTCCCGAGTAACGGTACCCTTGGGGTTCAAACCGTCAATGCCGGATTCCCGAAACAGTCCTAATTCCAAGGCCAGTGCCATGGCTTCCTTGGCATCATTGCTGGAGGATCCTTCCTGTAAGTTCTGCTGTGAAGGTGAAGGTTCCGCCCCGGATCCGATCTTATCGGATATCCCTCGCAGAGCTCTTTGATACAGCATAGCCATATCCTGACGCGTCAGCGGCAATCCAAGCCCGAATCTCCCGTTGCCGACCCCTTTGACCAGCCCTTCCTGAACCGCAGCTTCGATCGCGGTGAAGGCATAATGATCCTTAGGCACATCCTTAAAGGTAATGACTTCCGGAGGACTATCCGCATTCAGGTTTAACATATGGACGATGAATATGACAAAATCCTGCCGGCTTATAGCCTCCGTCGAGCTAGACTTCTCCTGCCCGTCTAGGGGAAGGAACCCTTTATTTAATCGGGTAAGGGCTTCCTGTGCATTGAAGTGTTTCACACCCGAAACGGATACCTCCATCTCTGTCTGCACGCGATCCGTAACGGGTCCCCCTACCTCTGCCTGTACGCCGTCGGTTGAGTTTATGTATAAAGCACTTGCTGCCAAAACGATCAGAATGGAACAGGTGATCCTCTTCATACAATCCCTCCGTTTTAACGAAATCACCAAGATCATACCATATCTTGGAATACGAAGATATTGGAGGATAGCATGAAAATAACGCCGGACATAAGTGCATTCCTTGAAGTTTTCTCTAAATGACTTGCTCGCCGCTCCCTGCTCGCACGGTTCGTGGTCCGGGGCATGCTTCGATGGCTGTCGACCATCACAAAAAAAGAGCCCCTGGCAATTCCACCAGGGACTCTTCTCATTTTCTTATCGATGCCGGCATTGAGAATGGCAATGTGCCATTCCCATTGCTAGGCAATTCCCATGCCGACAAAGAACAACTTTACGTCCACTAACATTTATTAGCGGGCTGCTTCCACCTTGTTCAATTCCTCGGTTCGCTTCGTATCGCGTTCCAGAATCGGCTTCAGATACTTGCCTGTGTAAGACTCAGGCACCTTGACCAGATCCTCAGGCGTTCCCGTAGCGATAATGGTACCGCCGCCGCTGCCGCCCTCCGGACCCAGGTCGATCAGATAGTCCGCGGTCTTAATGACATCGAGATTATGCTCGATGACGAGGACGGACTCCCCGGATTCAACCAGGCGGTGAAGCACGACGAGCAGACGATCGATATCGTCCACGTGCAGGCCGGTGGTCGGCTCATCCAGGATATACATCGTTTTGCCTGTGCTGCGGCGGTACAGCTCGGAAGCCAGCTTCACGCGCTGCGCCTCGCCGCCGGACAGCGTGGTGGCAGGCTGACCCAGCGTAATGTAGCCCAGGCCCACATCCATCAGCGTTTGCATCTTACGGTGAATTTTCGGAATGTTCTGGAAGAAATCCGTTGCATTCTCCACCGTCATCTCCAGGACTTCGGCGATGTTCTTGCCTTTATATTTGACTTCCAGCGTTTCGCGGTTGTAACGCTTGCCCTTGCAAACTTCGCAAGGCACGTAGATATCCGGCAGGAAGTGCATCTCAATCTTGATAATGCCGTCTCCGCGGCAGGCCTCGCAGCGTCCGCCCTTCACGTTAAAGCTGAAGCGGCCCTTCTTGTATCCGCGAATCTTCGCTTCATTCGTCTGGGAATAGATATCCCGGATATCGTCGAAGACGCCTGTATAGGTTGCCGGGTTGGAACGCGGCGTACGGCCGATCGGAGATTGGTCGATGTCGATGACCTTCTCGATGTGCTCCAGACCTTTCATTTCACGGTATTGCCCCGGACGTACCTTCGCCCTGTTCAAATCCCGAGCGAGCGTCTTGTACAGGATCTCGTTGACCAGCGTCGACTTGCCGGATCCGGATACGCCCGTTACCGCCGTAAACACGCCAATCGGAATCTTCACGTTAATATTTTTCAGATTGTTCTCTTTCGCGCCCTTAATCTCCAGCCAGCGTCCATCGGTCTTGCGGCGCTTGCTGCTGACCGGAATGAACTTACGCCCGCTCAGGTATTGGCCCGTCAGCGAGTTGGGGTCGTTCATAATCTCCTTCGGCGTTCCTTCCGCAATGACTTGGCCGCCATGAATACCTGCGCCCGGGCCGATGTCGATGATATAGTCCGCGGCCATCATCGTGTCTTCGTCATGCTCGACCACAATCAGCGTATTGCCCAAATTCCGCATATGCTCCAGCGTGGAGATCAGTCGGTCGTTATCCCGCTGATGCAGCCCGATGCTCGGCTCGTCCAGAATGTACAGCACGCCCATGAGGCTCGATCCGATCTGAGTGGCTAACCGGATCCGCTGCGCTTCTCCGCCGGACAGCGTTCCCGCCGAACGGCTGAGGGTCAGGTAATCCAGCCCGACATTAACCAGGAAGCCCAAGCGACTGTGAATCTCTTTCAAGATGAGATTGGCAATCTGTTTTTCTTTCTCGCTAAGCTCCAGATGATCGAAGAATTTCAGGGACTCTCCGATCGACAAGCTGGTAACATAGGCCATGTTGCGATCATTGATCGTAACGGCCAAGCTTTCCTTACGGAGACGATGGCCTTTGCATACATCGCACGGCTTGCTGCTCATATAGCCTTCGATGTATTCGCGGATACCCTCGGAGTTTGTATCGCGGTAGCGGCGTTCCAGATTCGGAATGATGCCCTCGAAGGTGACGTGCGCTTCCTTCCGCTGACCGAAGTCATTCTCATAACGGAAGTGAACCTTCTCTTTGCCCGTGCCGTACAACAGTTTATTCATCTGTTCCTGGCTAAAGGTACTGACCGGCTTGTCCAGCGGAATGCCGAAATGCGCGCAGACCGATTTCAAAAACTGCGGATAATACGTGGATGTGCCCCCGCTCCATGCGGCAAAGGCGCCTTCCTCGACGCTTTTGCTCATATCCGGCACAAGCAGCTCTGGATCCACGATCATCTCCACGCCCAAGCCGTCGCAATCCGGGCAAGCACCGAAAGGCGTATTGAAGGAGAACATTCGCGGCGTCAACTCTTCCATGCTGAAGCCGCAGATCGGGCAGGCAAAGTTGGAGCTGAACCGCAGCTCCTCCTGACCCATGATATCGACCAGGAGCTGGCCGCCTGACAGGTTCAGTGCCGTCTCGATCGAATCGGCGAGGCGGGCCTCGATATCTTCCTTCACCACGATCCGGTCCACTACCACCTCGATCGTATGCTTTTTATTCTTCTTAAGCTCGATGTTCTCCGACAGATCGCGAAGCTCCCCATCGACGCGCACCCGAACGAAGCCCTGCTTCGCAATGTCGGCAAACAGATTTTTGTGCTCGCCCTTGCGGCCGGAAATGACCGGCGCGAGAATTTGCAGTCTCGTCTTCTCGGGATACTGCATGATGCGGTCTACCATCTGCTCGACCGTCTGGGAGGTAATTTCCACCCCATGGTCCGGACAGTGCGGGTGTCCGACCCGGGCGAACAGCAGACGCAAATAATCGTAAATTTCCGTCACGGTGCCTACCGTCGAGCGCGGATTGCGGCTCGTGGTTTTCTGGTCAATCGATATCGCCGGCGACAGGCCTTCAATGGAATCGACATCCGGCTTCTCCATCTGTCCGAGGAACTGGCGCGCATAAGCGGATAAGGATTCCACGTAACGGCGCTGACCCTCGGCATAAATCGTATCGAATGCGAGGGAGGATTTGCCCGAGCCGCTAAGCCCCGTCAGAACGACAAACTTGTCACGCGGTATCGTGACGTCGATATTTTTCAGATTGTGTGCGCGGGCGCCTTTGATCACAATTTTTTCACTGGCCAAACGATATCATCTCCTACTCCATATGGCATGCATGTGGTGCTTATATTTCACAAAGAGAACGACCGCATAGGCCGTCCCCCTTGTCATTCGTCTCTCCATATTACTCGGCTTGCAGTTCCAGCAGCGCGTCACGAAGCTCGGCCGCACGCTCGAATTGCAAATTCTTCGCCGCTTCCTTCATCTCGGCTTCGAGGCGTTGGATCAGCTTCTGACGCTCTTTCTTCGACATCTTCTGTCCTTCGCCCACCAGGTAATCCGCCTTGCCCTCGGCGACCTTCGTCGCTTCGATGACATCGCGCACCTTCTTGCGGATCGTCTGCGGCGTGATGCCGTGCTCCTCGTTGTAAGCAACCTGGATGCTGCGACGGCGCTCGGTTTCCTTGATGGCCCGATCCATCGAATCGGTGATCTTGTCGCCGTACATGATAACCTTGCCTTCCGAGTTCCGGGCCGCCCGTCCGATCGTCTGGATGAGCGAGCGGTCGGAACGCAGGAAACCTTCCTTGTCCGCATCCAGAATCGCTACGAGGGAAACCTCCGGCAGGTCAAGACCCTCCCGTAGAAGGTTAATACCCACCAGCACGTGGAATGTACCAAGCCGAAGATCTCGCAGGATCTGCATCCGCTCCAGCGTTTTGATATCGGAGTGCATGTAACGGACCTTGATTCCGATTTCCTTCAGGTAATCGGTCAAATCCTCGGCCATTTTCTTCGTGAGCGTGGTCACGAGCACGCGCTCGTCCCGGTCCACGCGGTCATGGATCTCGCCGATCAAGTCATCGATCTGCCCTTCGGTCGGGCGCACGTCGATGATCGGATCGAGCAGGCCTGTCGGCCGGATAATCTGTTCGACCATCGTATCGCAGTGCTCCATCTCATATGGTCCCGGCGTGGCCGATACATAGATGATCTGGTTCACCTTCTCCTCGAATTCCTCGAACTTCAGCGGCCGGTTATCGAGCGCGGACGGCAAGCGGAAGCCATGATCGACCAGTACCGTTTTACGTGCCCGGTCACCGTTGTACATCGCGCGGATTTGCGGCAGCGTAACGTGCGACTCGTCAATGACGAACAGCATGTCGTCCGGGAAGTAATCGAGAAGCGTATATGGCGTAGCCCCAGGCTCCCTGAAGGTCAGGGGACCCGAATAGTTCTCGATCCCGGAGCAGAATCCGACTTCCTTCATCATCTCGATGTCGTAACGGGTGCGCTGCTCCAGCCGCTGAGCCTCCAGCAGCTTGCCTTCCGAGCGCAGCAGTTCAAGGCGCTCTTCCAGTTCGCGTTCGATATTCACGAGCGCTACCCGCATCGTCTCTTCGCGGGTGACGAAGTGAGACGCCGGGAAGATGGCGATATGCTCGCGTTCCCCAACCAGCTCGCCCGTCAAGACGTCGATCTCCGTGATCCGTTCGATCTCGTCGCCGAACAGCTCGACGCGGACGGCATGCTCTCCCTTCGAGGCCGGGAAGATCTCGACGACATCCCCGCGCACGCGGAACGTGCCGCGCACGAAGTTGATATCGTTCCGCTGGTATTGGATATCGACCAACCGCGACAGAATCTCGTTGCGCGGCTTCTCCATGCCGACCCGGAGCGAAAGCAGCATTTCCCCGTACTCGTGCGGCGAACCCAAACCGTATATGCAGGATACGCTCGCCACGATGATGACGTCGCGCCGTTCGAACAGCGAGCTCGTGGCGGAGTGGCGAAGCTTATCGATCTCTTCATTAATGCTGGAATCCTTCTCGATATACGTATCGGAGGAAGGAATGTAGGCTTCCGGCTGATAGTAATCGTAATAACTCACGAAATAATCCACCGAGTTGTTCGGGAAGAATTCCTTAAACTCGCTGGCCAGCTGCGCAGCCAGCGTCTTGTTATGCGCAATGACGAGTGTCGGACGGTTTACCTTGGCGATTGTCTGCGCGATCGTAAACGTCTTACCCGTTCCTGTTGCACCTAGCAGCGTCTGATGTTTTTTCCCTTGGCGAAGTCCTTCGACCAACGCATCAATAGCCGTGGGCTGATCGCCCTGCGGCTGGAATTCAGACTGGATCTCAAAGGATTTGGTACTGACAACTAAATCGCTCATTGCCCTTCATCACCCTCATACTCTAAAATGAAATTCATGCTAAAAGATATGTCGAAACTTCCCGATGATATACTATGGGAAATTAGTGGTGTCTGCGTAAGGAATAAGAATATTTGTTCCCGTCTCATTATACCCTTTACGTTTTTTTGATGCAAACAGTTTAATGAAAATTTCAATAAGTTCCAGGGCAAATCTTTAAGTCCCCGGCTTCCACGACTTCGGGAGCCTTCAGTGTTCATGTCGAACTTGTGGCATACGAACCGATGATCTTAATTAACTTCCTTAAGGAGATGATACAGCGTTATGGATATTACGATTATTCTTGGCATTCTCGCCGGTCTGGCCGCGTTGATCGGAGGGTTTTTATGGGAAGGCGGGCATCTGAGCGGCCTGCTGCAAGGCGCGGCTGCGCTTATCGTATTCGGCGGGACCATCGCCGCCGTCATCGTCAGTTTCCCTGCCACCCGGCTCCGTACGATCCCCGCTGCGCTCAAGCTGGCCTTCGGCCGCAGCAACCGTTCGACGGACGAGCTGATTGATGCCATCGTCGATATGTCGGTAACGGCCAGAAGAGACGGGGTGCTGGCGCTCGAGCGCATCTCGGCCGAACACGAGGATCCGTTCCTGCGGGAAGGTATGCAGATGGTCGTGGACGGCAACGACCCGGAAATGGTGCGTCAAATCCTGGAGCTCGATATCAATGCCGCCGAGCAGAAGCACGAAGGCTATGCCAAAATTTTCGAGTCCGCCGGAGGCTATGCCCCTACCATGGGGATCATCGGTACCGTCATGGGATTGATCCACGTGCTGGGCAGCCTGCAGGACCCGACCGGTCTCGGCCCGTCCATCGCTGTCGCGTTTACCGCCACTTTATACGGCGTCGCAAGTGCCAATATTATCTTTTTGCCCATTGCGTCCAAGATTAAAGCACGTTCCGAAGAAGAAATTGTAAAAATGGAGCTGCTGCTCGAAGGAATCATGGCCGTTCAGAACGGAGAGCACCCGCTGTTGGTTCGCAAAAAGCTAGCCTCCTTCGCTTCCGCAGGCACCACGGACATTCCGTCCTCAAGGGGGATCGCGCATGAGACAGCCGAATAGACGGCGGCGTCAGCGCAAACAGGCCGAAGGCGAACAGCGCGACCGCTGGATGATCACTTATGCCGACCTGATTACGCTGCTTCTGATCTTTTTTGTTGTGATGTATGCCATGAGCCGGCTCGACACGGAAAAATACAAGCTCGTCACCCAATCCCTGCAGGCCACCTTCCAGAGCGGGGACAGCATTCTGGAGATGGGCTCGGGGATTACCGGAACTGCCGATACCGAGAACCATAAAAATCCTCCGCCGAAGCCTGCTGCCGACGAGGAAGGCGAGGACAAGGATAACGGGCAGGAACCGCTGACCGAGCGCGAGCTTGCTTTCCGTGCCCAGGAGGAAGAGCTGGCGAACTTTATGGGGCTCATTCAGCAATACGTGAAGGATAACCAGCTCGAAGAGGACATCTTCATCTCGGATGAGCCGCAGGGGATTGCCATTACGTTAAGCGACCGCTTCCTGTTCGATGTCGGCAAGGCCGAGCTTAAACCTGGCGCCGCTCCGGTTCTGGGCAAATTAGCCAGCCTGTTCGGCGATTTAAACACCACGGTGAGCATCGAGGGGCATACGGACAACGTGCCGATCGGCCGCTACTCCAGCTATAAGGACAACTGGGAGCTCTCCGGCGCCCGAGCGATGTCGGTGCTGCGATTCTTCCTGGAGCACAGCAAGCTGGACCCGGGAGGCTTCCAGTATGCAGGCTATGCCGATACGAGGCCGGCCGCGGACAACGCGACCGCCGAAGGCAAGCAGAAGAACCGCCGGGTTGAAATCACGGTGTTACGGCAGCTGAAGGAGTAGGCAATTGCCGCTATGACCGGCCCATGTACTTCCATGCTTTGCGTTGAAGGAAATCGTAACACATCCGCATAAACCGAATAAGCGCCCGGCAGACTGAATCGGCATGGATTCAGATCTGACCGGGCGCTTTTGCATATATAAACAATGGTTGGATCACTAATAACAAACCTGGGCCTCACGATACGGCACCAGGATATGCAACCTCCGGTCGAAGCTTCAAGAGCTTTATTACGGAGGAACTCCTGGAGCGAATAATTTAAGCGCCGTGCCCAACCCCGCTCTCGCTCGGCCGCAGGACAGCGGAACCGACGGCCAGCAGAATGATTGCCATCAGGCCCAGCACGGCAAGCGGCAGTGCGATGTCGGATAACGTGCCGCCCGTAGCAGCGGTCTCCACCGCCTCAATGGCCCATTTTTGCGGGATGAAATTGGCGATCTTCTGCATGAATTCCGGCATGATGGCAAGCGGCCAGAAGCACCCGCCCAGCATGCAGGTCGGCGTGACGATCATGGAATTGATCATGGCCGCATTTTGCCCGTTCCGGATCAGCCCCGCGACCGTGCTTGCCACGCCTAACGATACGAGCATAAAGGCCATCAGAATAAGGAAATGCAGCACGAACGGAACTCCGTAATCGTAACGAAGGACATACCGGCTGAGCACGAGCACGATGACCACCTGCAGCGAGCCGACCACCAGGCTGCCCAGAAAATTACCTAAAGCGATCTGATAGGCGCGTACCGGCGCCGTATACATGCGGGACAGCGTTCGCTGCCTGCGGTCATCAATCATCATCGACACCACGCTGGAGATAAGGGTCATCATGAACATCAGGGTAAATCCCGTTACGTTCGAGAGTCCCGGCTTCGCATATAGATTCAGATCCGTGACCTCGGTATCCACCCGATTCAGCGCGGATTGCTTGAGCACCTCTTGCAGCGCCAGCATACGATCCGCGTCCGGCTCCGAGGTTTCCCGGATCAAGGCGGCCGTACCGCTCAGGCGCGTAACCGCGGAGTCCGCCGTCATTCGGATCATTACCGAGGCCTCCGAGGTGGAGACTTCGTATATTTTAACTGCCGGCCGTTGGCCTTCTATTAATCCGTCGCTGAACCCCTGCGGAATATAAACGCCCACCGTGCTTTTATTCTCCACCAGGTCTTCCCTCAGCATATTCTCGGACCCGGACTCCTTGAGCACGTATTGGCCGCTCCGCTCCAGTTCATTCATCAAGTACCGCCCTGCAGGTCCCTCATCCTCGTTCACGTAAGTGACCAGAATGCTCGCGGCCGTGGTCTGCCCCATGAGAAACACCGTCAAGGTGACCACTACGCAAGGAACCAGCAGGTAAACGATCCAGCCTCTCTTTCGCCCGAGCGTCCGTCTCACCATATGCCAGGCAATGGTTAAGCTATGCATGGTATCCCACCTTCCTGTACGTAATCATGGCTGCAGCCGACAGGGCCGCGGTAATGGCCGCCAGCATGCCAACGCATGTGACAATCAAATGCACGTCGCTGTTCAGCATCATCCGCAGCATGCTCTGCATCGCCCAATGGTTGACGGTGAAGGCGCCGAGCTTCTGGAAGAACTCCACGGGCAGCGGCATAAACCCTCCGCTGACAAACGTCATGGCGATAATGATCGCCTGCATCAGCCCTCTGGCTCCAGCCGCCGTGGAGGAGACCAGGGTTATGAACGTGGCGATGGTCATGGACGATAACGTGATTAATACGCAGACCACGATGAGCAGCAAGGGGTGCGGTCCCCATTTAACGCCGTACAGCCACATGGATCCAAGGACGATGGCGGCTGCCTGTACCAGCGTAATCAGGCTGGATCCGATAATTTTTCCGGCAAACACGGTTCCGGGGTTAACGGGCGCGCTTTGCAAGCGATATAAGGTCCGGCTTTCCCGCTCGCCCAGCAGGCTGCTGCTGGCCATCAGACCAGAGTACAGCAAGAACATGATCAGCATGGAGGCAGCGTAATATTGGGCTGCGGAGTACGTTGCTCCTTTCTCGCTCAGCTGCCCGATCGTAACGTTGGGTCCGTCCGACGCATCGACAGGCGCTGCCGCTTGAGCCGCAAGAACTTGGTCTCCGCCCATAACGACTACCTCCGCCTGTTTGTGATTGGCATCTGCGATAAAGGTCTTGAAGACAGTGTCTGCCACGAGGTTTAGATCACGGTCTCTTCCAGGTAGCAGCTCAAGCTTCACATCCGCTCCCTGGCTCATTCGTTCATCAAAGGAAGCAGGAATCACCACCGCGTAATCGACCTCGCCCCGGCGCAGCTTTTCTTCGGCTTCTTCGCGGCTGGATACCACCTCAGGTTCCAGTAGGTCCTGAATCTCCGGCAAGCCGGTCAGCGTCTGCATGCTCCCCGGCAGCTGTCCTCCAGCCTCGGCATCTAACACCAATCCCACTCGGACCGATGGCTGTTTAAATTCCTGATCATTGCCAAACCAGCCCGAAAGCGCGTTTCCCAATATGAAAATAAGGATCAGCGGCAGCAAAAATTGGTTGATCAGCACCGATCGGCTGGTGGCCATCCGCTTCAGCTCGAACCAAGCGATAATCATCGTATTCATCTTCGGTATTCCTCCTTCATGGATTCCTCTGCTCGTGTCCGTTATGATCAATCGCGAAGCGTTCGCCCGGTCAGGCTGAGAAACAGCGTTTCAAGCCCCGGCTCCTCGCACTGCAGGGAGCGAAGCGTCGTATGGTGTTTACTGCAAATGAATAAAATATCCTGCAGCTCATCCTGAGCTGACGGTACATAGACTTCGACCTCGTTATCATTCTGCGCCACGCGCCTAACGCGCGGGTGAATGGTCAGCTCCTCCACCAGATCCGGTGTGATCCCATCGGCAGTAAGAATGATTTTTTCCTCATGCGCCACGCGTGCCCGAAGCTCCTGCTGCGTCCCGCAGGCGATAACATGACCTTGATCCATGATGGCCACCCGGTCGCTGATCGCGGCAACTTCCTCCATGTAATGACTTGTATAAATAACGGTAGAACCCATGCGGTTCAACGTCTCCACCGATTCCAGGATATGATTCCGGGACTGCGGATCAATCCCCACCGTCGGCTCATCCATGATAATCAGCTTCGGACGATGCGTAATCGAGCATGCAATATTCAGTCTTCGTTTCATCCCCCCGGAGAAGGTGGACGGCCTTTCTTTTGCCCGATCCTGCAGCCCGACAAACGCCAGCGCCTCCTCCACCCGTTCCTTCAGCAGCTGGCCGCGCAGGCCGTACAATTTGGCGAAAAAAGCGACATTATCCCAAGCCGTCATCTCTTCGTACAGGGCCAGATCCTGGGGCACCAGCCCAATTCTCCGTTTCACTTCCAGCGGCTGCTCCTCGATGGAGATACCGTCTACTTTGATGATGCCCTGATCCTTCGCCAGAAGGCCGCAGATCATATTGATGGACGTGCTCTTGCCCGCTCCGTTCGGTCCCAATAATCCAAAAATCTCGCCTTCGTGCACTTCCAGGTTCATATGATCCACCGACAGCTTGCTACCATATCGTTTTACGACATCCTTCATCTCCAGAAAGACCGTCATAATCATCATCTCCATTTCCCTCGTATCCATCTGTTGATTACATTCTATCTGGAATCGCCGGATTTTGAAGGTAGAGGAAGTCACCTTATGGGGTGACGAAAGTCATCTCCTTGCCGAAAACATCCATGTGCTATAATGAAGCCAATCGTTTGAACGGTTTGACTTCACAATGGAAAAGGGTTGGATCGCACGTGACATCTCCACTTGCCTATCTCAGGTACGGCCTCATTCTCCTGCCCGCCGCAGCGGACATGTTTTTGCAGCAGCTCGACGATTACGGGGAGTATATGGTGTACATCCTGCTTTTTCTGGCGATTGCGGTGCTGAGCCGTTTCCTGCCTTCGCCTGCTTACCGGAAAGCAGCCATACTGCTGGAAATCCCGTTGTCCCTATGGCTATGCCACCAATACGGCTTCATGATGGTATTCCTGTCCATATCCTCCCTATGCGTCTATCTGCCCTTGTTCGAGCGGCCTGGCAGGCTGTGGCTGGCATTCGGTCACCTTGCGCTGCTCAACATCGCGATTACCGATTACGATGCGCTGCTGCATACGACGGCCAATCTGCTGTTTCTGTTCTTGGCGGTCACACTCCACCGCATCCATGAAATGAACCAGAAGGAATTGGATCACATTCATTTATACGACGAGCTGAAAAGACTGCATTTCCAGCAGGACGAAGCAGGCAGGCAGCTGCTGCAGTTCGCCCATCAGGTGGAAAGCGCGGCGCAGGCCGAGGAGCGTAACCGCATCTCCCGCCAGCTGCATGACGATATCGGCCATCGGCTGATTCGCGTCAAAATGATGATGGAAGCCGCTCTTCATATCGTGCCGCAGGATGCCGCCCGGGGCATGGATATGCTCCATCAAATCCGCGACCAGCTGGGGGAGAGCATGGAGCAGATGCGGACCGCCGTGAAACAGATGAATCCGTCAAGGCGGATCACGGACGATTATTCCCTGGATCGGCTGCTGGAGGAGACCGGCAGGGAGACCGGAATCGAGACCGAGCTTGTACTGCAGGGAATTCCTTATCCGCTTTATCCGAGCCAACAGGTGGTATTATACAAAAATGCCCGCGAAGCCATCACCAACGCCATACGCCACGGCGAGGCCAAGCAGGTCCAAATTTTTCTCCAGTACGGAGACGAGGAAGTTCGAATGGAGGTCTCCAACGATGGCACGGTCCAAGAGGAGGCGAACCCGATCGCTGCGGCAGACCGTCATGGCATCGGGATAGGCGGCATGCTCGAACGAACCAAGGTGGTGGGCGGAACGCTGGAGGTCAGAAAATCCGTGCCTTTTACCGTCATCACCCGGCTGCCTGTCTACCGGAAGCGCGAGATTATGTGACTGGCACGACGGCAGGACCCTAATTTATAGAAAGGATCGTGGCTATCCATGATATCCGTATTGATTGCAGACGATGACCCGTTCATTCGGGAAAGCTTGAAACTGTTGGTGGGGATGGATCCGGATATCGAAGTATTGGCTGTCGCGGAACACGGGGAGGAGGCACTATCGTTATTGATGGACGGACTTCATGCCGACGTCGTGCTCATGGACATCCGGATGCCGGTATGCGACGGCGTGGAAGGAACCCGGCGCATTCGCGAGCGATACCCTGGTGTACGGGTGCTGATGCTGACTACCTTCGATGACGATGATTACATCGTGGAGGCGCTGCGGAACGGGGCCAGCGGTTATCTGCTGAAGAACATTCCGCCCGATCGCATCATCCAGGGGATCAAAACGGTGCATGACGGTAACATGCTGATACATCCCGATATCGCCCGCAAGCTGACCGGCATGCTTCGTCCAACCCCGCAGCCGGTCCCGAGATCCGCTGAGCTGGAACAGTTCGGGCTCACTCCTGCCGAGAAAAAGGTCGTCGCCCTTATCGCGGAGGGCCTGTCCAATAAGGAAATTGCCGCGCAGCTTTACCTGAGCGAAGGCACCGTCAAAAACTACGTCACCGATATACTGGGCAAGCTGAATCTTCGGGACCGGACGCAAATCGCTATCTTTTATTTAAAAAAGGTGCAGGGCTAGTCCCGCCTATTCATTACATAACGGCATGAAGCTAAAAAACGGGCCCTTGTCCATATTGGACAAAGGCCCGTTTGCCGTATCACGATGAAGGGAATCCGGCTTCTTCGGAACCGCCGGACGTCTTGCTGCCGGAAGCCCCCCGCTTGCTGCGAATATGAAGTTTATTCGCCAGCAGCGTGATCAAGCTTACCGGCTTCAACCCCACTGCAATGCCATCCCTCGGGTCTGGCGCCACGATAGCTCCCAGCTGATGATGATCCCCGGCGTAGATCGCACGCTGGAGAAATTTGCTCTCCCCTTGATGGTTCTGAACCTCCAGCTTGCAGAAGGCCGGATTCTGTCGCAAGGCACTGTGCAGCTGCTCCTTGCTGTGAATCAGCTTACCGTTCACCTTGAGGATCGTCTCCCCTGCCAAAATGCCGAGCTCGCTCGCCGGACTGTCCGGCAGCACGGCGAGAACGCGTAATCCGCGTACCGGATGTACAAACATCGGGCTGCGTTGCTGTTCTTCGTATCTGCTGTACCATACCAAGCCTTCATGCAGCAGCAGCGCCGCTAATGCGGCCGCGATGGTAAGCGGCGACCACCACTCGGCCAGCAGGCTCAACGCCAGCACAATCGCTCCATAGAATATGAGACGCTTCGACGTGATCCCTGCCTTCTCCTGGGGGAGCATGCTCTGCGTCATCTCTCCGAAGCCGATCACGACCGGAAGGGCCATCATGGTAAAGCCCGTACTCCAAGCATCGCCGCCAAAGAACGGCGTCCACGGCAGCACGCTGCCCCCGCCAACCGCCGGAACGAGCAGGAACAACGGCAGGGGCCAGAAGCTCTGCATATGATAGCCGCCGACAAGCTTGCCGCGCTTGCCCTCCAGAAACAGCGGGGTGGCAAATCCCGCCCCTTGTATCCTTACCAGCAAAGCTTCCGCAAAATGTAGGACGGCGGACAACGCCAGCAAGGCCGGAATGTCCAAACCAAGGATCGTTGCCGTTACCTGATGAATCCAGCCTTCCGGCTGCCAATTCGGAAACCAGCCCAACACAAACTGAATGATCCCAAGCAGACCGATGGAATAGGCAAAGCATAAGTACCGGATATGAAACAGCATCAGGATCAGCGAAGTCACCCATATGCATATAATGGCTTCCAGACTTAATGATATCCCCAAGAAGGCCACCACGATGGACACGCCGATGCCTGCCGCCAGTCCCCCTAGAAACGTACGCCAGGTCTGCAATCCCCAGGAATGCAGCTTCACATGGAACAGCTTGCGCTCCACCAACACCTGCCTTCGGTAAAACAGCATGACAAACAAAATCGAAATATAATAAAAGGGCTGCGTCAGCAGTTGTATGCCTGCATCTATCCCATACATCAGCAGTTGTTTCAATGTCTCCAACGGCTTGCCACGCTCCTTTCGGTTCCAAGATGCTTCGAAGTTTACGCTTTCTGATATCTCCAAAGAAAAAAGAAGGCTAACGTTCAGCCTTCTTACTTGTTCGACGCCTTAGCGGCGATTTCCTTCCGAACCTCGGCAATTCCGCGATTCATTTGATTATCCTCTTTCGGATCCTGAATCTTCTCGATCAATGCCGCTTCCAATGCCTCGGCTGTAGCGCTGTTAATGATGCCGTCCGCTTTCAGCTTGTGCTTGCTCTGGAAGCTCTTGACCGCCTTCTCCGTATTCCGGTCGAAGTAACCATCCGTGCGTCCTGCCGCGTAACCAACCGCTTCAAGCATAATCTGCGCGTTCTTCACATCCGTGCTGTTCGTGTCGTACGCATAAGTTTTCTTCTTATCGATCGGCGCGACGGTAAAGTATTCAGGCTGCGACACCTTAATATCCGGCTCGATTCCCTTCTCATGGATCCAGGTACCGTTTGGCGTCAGCCATTTGGCAATGGTTACCTTGAGCAGGCTTCCGTCGCCAAACTGTTTGTCAAAGCTCGTTTGCACGGTCCCTTTTCCGAAGGAGTGCTCGCCCATCAGGGTAGCTCCGGCGGACTGCTGCAATGCGCCTGCCAAAATCTCGGAAGCGCTGGCGCTGCCCTTGTTCATCAGCACCGTAATCGGGTACGATTTCGCCACGCCATTGGAAGGATGCTTCTCCCGCTTCTTATCCTTGTCTTCGACCTGAACGATCAGCTCGCCTTTAGGCACGAACTGCTCTGCGATGTCAATGACAACGGACAGCACGCCGCCGGGATTGTTCCGGACGTCGATCAGCAGTCCCTTCATGCCTTGGCTTTCCAGCTTCTTGAGCTCTTCCTTAAAGCGTTCGCCCGTATTCAGCGAGAATTGGGAAATCTCGATCACGCCGATTCCGCCCTTCTCCATCCGTGCCGACACGGTTTCCAGATCGACGTCATCCCGGACGATAACATACTCGATCGGCTGCTCGGATCCTGCCCGCTTGATCTGAAGGACGGCCTTGGAGCCCTTCGGACCGCGAATCTTGTTAACGGCCGCATTCAGCTCAAGGCCCTGCAAGGATTCGCCATTGACGGATAGGATGGTATCCTTGGCCCGAATGCCGGCTTTATCCGCAGGCGATCCCTTGATCGGGGATACAACGACGACGCTGCCGTCTACGGAGGACACTTCCGCGCCAATCCCCGTGAAGGAGCCCTCAATGCTTTCTTCAAACTGGGCCGCCGTTTCTTTGCCCATATAGTTGGAATACGGATCTTCCAGCGCTTCCATCATCCCGTTGATCGCGCCGTCGATCAGCTTCGACCGATCGATATCCTTGTAATAATTGCTTTCGATGAGGTCAATCGCTGTCCCCAGTTTCTTCGCTTCAGACTGCTCCAGTCCATTCCTGTTCGCGATGCTGGCCAGCAATCCCTCGCCGCCGTCTCCGGTCTGACTTGGAGCAGGCAGCTGGGTCAAAGCCATCGTTAACAGTCCGCCGCACAGCATGGCAGCGATGACCAGAAAGACAGCCGTTCGTTTTTTCAGCAAGTACTTCACCGCCTTTGTACGTTTCAACTGCAACACACAGGGGAATCCCGTCCACCTAGTATATGATTGGCTTGCCGGGAATATTTATACAGCGGTATTGAAGGTTATATGGTTTGCGTCATCATTTCTGTTACAGATAAGGCGAAGGATTCACCGGCGATCCGTTGACCCGAACCTCAAAATGAAGATGCGGTCCCGTGCTCTGACCCGTGGAGCCTACTTCGGCAATCTTCTGCCCTCTGGACACCTTGTCGCCTTCGCTGACTTTAATGCCGCCATTGCGGATATGCCCATACAAGGTCCATACGCCGCCCCCATGATCAACAATAACACAGTTTCCGTAACCGCTCCACCACTCGGCCAAGATGACGGTGCCGCTCTCGGCTGCCCGGATCTCGGTCCCTTGCGGAACCGCGAAGTCCTGACCCGTGTGCATCTTGCCAACCTCGCCCGTTACCGGATGGACGCGCGGTCCGTAACCGGAGGAGAGTCTGGCTCCGGAGACCGGTATCGCAAACGGTCCGCCGTTGCCGGTATACCCGCCGCCGCCTTTGCTGCCGCCGAGGGTTGTCGCCTTCGCTCTCTTCGCCGCCGCCGCTTTGGCAGCCGCCGCTTTACGGGCCGCTTCTTCGGCGGCAAGCTTATTCTTTTCCTTCTGCAGGTCCGAACGCTTGCTTGCCAGGGCAACCAACATTTTATCCTGTTCTTCGGTCAAGATGTCCGCATCCTCGATATCCTGATCGTACTGGGCCAGCAGAACGCGCTTCTCCTGTTCCTTCTCGTTCAGGATGCTCTTGCGGTCCTCCATCTGGCCGTACAGATCCTTGGCGGTTGCGTACTGCCCTTCTAGTTCTTTCTTCTTGTCGATAACCAGCAGCTTGTCCTGCTTATGCTGCACCAGCAAATCCTGGTCCTGATCGACGATGGTCTTCAAGGAATCGGCACGCTCAATAAAATCGCTGAAGCTGGTTGCGGAGAGCAGCACATCCAGATACGATACTTGCCCATCCATATAGATGAGGCGAATCCGGGATTCCAGCAGCTTCTCGCGGGAGGCGATGCGCTCCTCCGCCGCTTCAAGCTCCTTGGTCGTTGTTCTCAGCAAATCCTCCGTCTCCTCGATCTTGACGGAAATCTTCGTCAATTCATTGCTGACGATGCTGATTTGCTCCATTACGTATTTCAGGTTCTTCGTCGTTTTATTCTTATAATGCTGGGCTTCTTGTTTATCATCCGCAGCCTTGCTCTTCTGCGCCCGCGCTTTCTTGACCTGCTCCTGAAGCACCCTCAGCTCTTTGTCTACATCGGCTGAAGTCTTCTTCTCGGCTTGTCCGACGGTCGGTTGGATCATAACAGTGGCCAGTAATAAGGCTGCTACTCCTGCGGCGATTTTCTTCAAGTTTCGCTCCCCATCCTTTACCTTGTTTTATACTTTCAAAAATTTACGTATCGACATGGTGCTGCCCCAAATGCCAATGACGATGCCAAGGGCCACGATGATGGTCCCGAGCAGCAGCCACAGATCTCCCAATGGAATCAGGCTCTGCGCCAGCGTCAAATCCGTCTGCGACGCGGCGTACAGGCGATTGTAGCCTATAAACAGCAGCGTAACCGTAATGATCGAGCCCAAGAGGCCGATCATGGCTCCTTCCACGAAGAACGGCCAGCGGATGAAGTTGTTGGTCGCGCCGACAAGCTTCATGATGCCGATCTCGCGGCGACGGGCCAAAATCGTTACCCGAATGGTGTTCGAAATCAGAAACATGGACATCAAGCCGAGTCCCGCTACGAAAATAAAGCCGATATTCCGCACCGTTTTCGTAATCTTGAACAAGGTTTCTACCGTGCCCTCCCCGTACTTGACGCGCAGGATCGGCTCTTCCGCATACTTCTCGTTCAGCGCGGTAATCTTGTCGGCAACGAACCCAACCGTGGTCGGTTCGATAACGGAAACCTCGAATGCGTCCGGAAGCGGATTCTGGTCCGCTTCGCTGAAGCCTTCCACCCATTCGGAACCGAGGCTTTCCTCAAGCTCCTTCATGCCCTCTTCCTTGGACACGAATTTGATGGCGTTGACTTCCGGCATGGCCTCGATCTCGCCTTTGATGGTTTCGCGCAGCTTCTCGTCCACATTGAGATTCAAGTACGTATTGATTTGCACATTGCTATCTGCTTTATCGGCTAATGCGTTCACATTCATGACTAACAGCATGAAAACGCCCAGTATAAATAATGACACCACGATGGACGTAATCGATGCGACCGACATCCACCCATTCCGGAAAACGCTCTTCGCCCCTTCCCGCAAGTGCCGCAAGAAGGTTCTAAAATTCATACCCGTACTCTCCTCTCTGCTGGTCGCGGACGATCTGTCCGTGCTCAATCGCAAGTACGCGCTTACGCATCGTGTTCACGATATCCCTGTTGTGGGTAGCCATTACGATGGTGGTTCCCCTGAAATTGATTTCGTCCAGCAACTGCATGATGCCCCAGGAGGTTTCCGGGTCCAGGTTGCCCGTAGGCTCGTCCGCAATAATGACGGACGGGTTGTTCACGATCGCCCTGGCGATTGCGATCCGCTGCTGCTCTCCGCCGGAGAGCTGGGAAGGCTCGCGGTTCGCCTTGGCTTTCAGGCCCACCAGATCCAGCACCTCCATAACCCGTCTCTTGATGAGACGCTGCGGCGCTTCGATAACCTCCATGGCAAAAGCTACATTTTCGTAAGCAGTCAGCTTGGGCAGCAGACGATAGTCCTGAAAAATAACCCCGATATTTCGGCGAACATAGGGGATTTTGCGCTGCTTCAGCTTCCCGATATTAAATCCGTTAACGGAAATTTGGCCTTTGGTCGGCACTTCTTCTCTATAGATAAGTTTCATGAATGTCGATTTGCCGGCACCCGACGGTCCGACAACATAGACGAATTCATTGCGGTTAATGGTAACGGAAACTCCTTGAAGCGCATGGGCGCCGCTTGGATAAGTCTTCCATACGTCCTGCATTTCGATCACTTCATCACTTCCCAATCCATAATTAGCCATTATACTTTCGACAGTTTCCATCGAATTCCTTTAAAATCCAAGAAAAATCCTCACGACATCGTCTATTGTAACAAATTTGTTACCTTTTGAGTACCCGAAAGTTTGAGCCCACCGTGACATATACATGAACAAGTGCATGTACTGCGGCCAATACGAAGTTAAGAAGGTGGTTTCAAATGAAAAAAATTCATCTCGGTCTCATCTTTGTCATCAGTATCGCTCTTCTCCTCTCCGTCGGTTTCGGTCTATTGACGATGTACGCGAACCAAAAGGAGCTGCCGAAGGGAGTCGTTCTCTCCGGCTGGCAGGTAGGGGGGCAACCCGCCGACGAGGTATTGTCCGAGCTGGAACAGCGGCTCCACGCCATGACAAGCATCAAGGTGACGCTGGAGTCGGAGGCCCTCAAAGGGCGCACGGAAAGCTTCAGTCTCCAAGAAGCCGGCGTTCGGTTCAGCGCAGCCGATTTCAAAGAAGCCATTGCCAAGCTGTCCGAAGGATCGCTATGGGAACAGGTTCTTTACCGGCGGCAGTTTCAGCTGGAATGGCATATATCCACCGACTGGAATCGCGACGTATTGAAAGGGCGGTTAAACGAAGACTGGCAAAAAGAACGCTTTGGAGAGCCTGTCAACGCAGTGCGGAGCATTTCCGATGACGATGTGGTCCGGTATACCCCGGAGAAAACCGCGTACCGCATCGATTGGCCTGCGTTCTATGAAGGGTTCAGCGCAGCGCTTCCGAACGAGTCCCACTTCACGGAACCGTATCCGGAAGAAGCCATTGCGGTGCAGCTGCCTCTTATCCGTCAAAAGCCCCCCGTTACCGTAAAGTCGCTGCAGGACGAGGGCATTGAGCGAAAAATCGTTGAATTCTCCACCGGTCTTGGATCCAGCGGGCCCGGACGCGTACATAACGTAACCGCTGCCGCCAAAGCCGTGGACGGCATGATTCTGAAGCCCGGCGATGAGTTCAATTATGCTCATATCATAGATGTTGCGAAGAAGGAGTATGGATTTGAGGAAGCTCCCGTCATCGTGAACGGCAAGCTGGTGCCCGGTATCGGGGGCGGGATCTGCCAGGTATCCAGCACGGTGTATCATGCCGCCCTGCTGATCGGGCTGGAGATCACCGAAAGGCGGAATCATTCCCTTCCGGTCAGCTACTTGCCCAAGGGACAGGACGCCACCTTTGCCGAAGGGGCGATCAACTTTCGCTTCCGGAACAATACAGGCAAGCACCTGCTTATCCTGTCCGAGGTATCGCACGGCAATTTAACGCTGAAGATGTTCGGCACGTTCCCGGAAAATACGGAATACGAGCTGGTATCCACCACGATTGAAACCCTGCCTTCGCCGGAAAAGGTCATCCACAACAACTCGCTGCCGCCGGGATTGAAGCAGGTGGTTCAGAACGGGAAACCAGGCTATGTGGTAGAAACCTACCGAACCAAGAAAGTGAACGGGAAAGTCGTGGAGAACGTGAAAATATCCAAGGATACCTACCGTCCCCAGAACAGCATCGTTGCCATCAATCCGACCAACGAGGTCCCGCTGCCGGATGCGAACGAAACGCCCAAAGAGGAAGTCGTTGAGGACGGTATCAGCGCCCCGTAAATCGAAGCTGGCACGAAACAGCCCGCATTCGCGAATCGAATCGCGAATACGGGCTGTTTTCCTTGCCGTTATTTTAATGTCGTGCATCGATTTTATAATAGCTTCCGATTTCCGCCTGGGCATCTGCGCTGAACGTCTCGGTATATTCCACCCGGCCGATGGAGCAACCCTTTCCGATATGGACTCTACTGCCCCTGACAATGGCCGCGCTCGTATTCTCCAGACGAATATCCTCGCCTTCAACCAGCTCGGCATTCAGATATCCGATCCGTGAGGAACGGAACCATTTGGCCAGCACCGTTGGAGCTACGAAGACCGTGCGGCTTCGGAGTTCGTTGACGCGCGAGGCTTGCGCAACGAGCCTCAGCGTCAATTCCCGAGCTATCACGGACCCGCTCACGCGTAGTATGCCGCGGACCGTCATCTCTTCGGCTTCCAGGTTGCCGCCAACATCCAGGGTACCGTTCACGACGCCTTTGACCGCAAACAGATCGGCTCCCGTGCTCAAGCCGCCATTGATTCCGATGCGGCTGATCCTAACGCTTCCGCCGGCATCCAAGCTTCCATTCACCCGGACGTGCTCCATCTGGACATGATGGGACACCTTCACATGGCCGTTCACTCTAGCCTGCCTTCCGAGCAGGCTTCCGTTTATGACCGCGCTCCCGTTGCAGCTTAGCAGATGGCAATCCGTGTCGCCATGAATGACGCCTTCACCGTTTATCCGAAGCTTGCCGACCATACCGCCGCCAACGACACCGTCACCCGTTATGGAAACACCGGGTCTATCTACGGCTGTTCCGTTATGCACCATATCGCTGCCTCCTTGCCATCTATTCGGCCTATGCCCGGATGTTTGGCCCAATGTCGCCCTTAAAACTTAAAACCGCCGGGATGCTCTGACCTGGGCTTCCGGATGCTGCGTCAATTCATCCCGGTATTCCACTTGCCGAATCTCGCACCCTGGGCCGAGAATCACCCGGTTGCCGCGGACGATATCGGCTTCGACATACTCTAGATCCAGGACATCGCCCTCAATAATGCGTGCCTCCAGCCGCGTTCCCCGTAATGGCAGGGACAGCATCTCCCAGAGACGCTTTCCTTTTTTGCGGATCGTGATCCGGTCTCCGACGATTTCCTGCGCAAGGCAGCGGCCCAACAGCCGAATATCCGCTGTTCCTACATGCAGGCGGCCATCGATCTTGAAGCCCCCATGAAACGTGGCCGTCTCACTCCGCACGTCACCATGGCTTCTCAGGTTTCCGGTTACATCAAGCCTCTTCGATTCGGAATCACCGTGAATGCTGCAATGCCCCCCGATAAAAATGGATCGGCTGCGCACGCCTCTCTTCACGCTCAGGCTGCCGGCTACATGCAGCTCCTCCGCATCCACCGTCCCCTTAATGGTTCCCGAACCGTTCACGCGAATCTTGTCGGCAGCTACGTCGCCGTTCAAACTCATCGTTCCGTTGCCTGTTAATTCCCGGCAGTCCAGATCTCCATTCACCTGACCGGCACCATCGATCCGCACCTTGCCGTATTGGCCGCCGCTTGAGCTGCCGGTTCCCGTAATCTTCAGATCGGACAGTTTATCGTCATGTGGTATCATGAGCATACTCCTCCAGATTCACAAATAGGATCATCATACTATATCTTAACTGGACACTCGCTGAACTTCTAATTCAATGCTATTGAATCCTCCACCAGATGGAGCCATAATCTCCCTCTAACATAACACAACGCAGCCCATCATAGAACAGCCCGATGGCTGAACCTCGCCTCGGTCTGAAGACCGAGGCGTTTTACGCACGGGCCCCTCCCATCCGTTTCAATTCCGGCGCTGACGGCCTTTAAGTCCTGGAGAATGGCGAAGCTTCCGAACGCAGCAGACTTTAAATCCGTTCTCGCCCGCCGCAGAAGATGACTTAGATTTACTTGTAGCAAGGGAGATCGATTGTGATATGATCCTAATAGGCTCGTTTTTTTGATCTCTCATTTTCAAAAATGAAAGGGGATACATAATCCATGGCTCTTATGCAATGTCACTTTTACTCAGAGGTGCTCGGTCTCAGCACGTCCATGACCGTCATTCTCCCTCAGCAAACCTCTTCACAAATCGGCATGACGAATCATGCCAAAAGCGGTCTGCATCCGACGCTCTTCCTCCTGCACGGCCTGTCCGACGACGATTCCATCTGGCTGCGCAGAACCTCCATCGAACGCTACGTGGCCGAGATGGGCATTGCCGTCGTTATGCCGCAAGTGCATCGCAGCTTCTATACGGACATGGAATACGGCGGCAAATACTGGACCTTTATCAGCCAGGAGCTGCCGGCCATCGCCCGTTCCTTCTTCCCGTTATCCCACGCGAGGGAAGATAACTTCGTCGCCGGGTTGTCCATGGGCGGGTACGGAGCGTTCAAGCTGGCCCTTCGCTGTCCCGAATCCTTCGCCGCTGCTGCCAGCCTGTCGGGCGCGCTCGATATGGCGGGTCATGTTAATAGGAACGAGGCTTTGTTTGAGCATCGTTTAATCTACGGAGATCGGGACATTACCGGCACCGACAACGACCTGTTGTGGCTGCTTCAGGAAATGGACCGCTCGGAGGGGCCGAAGCCGCTACTGTATCAATGCTGCGGTACGGAGGACTTCCTCTATGAAGACAATCAAGCGTTCCGCAAAGCCTGCGAAGCAACCTCCCTGGATTTCACGTATCAGGAAGGGCCGGGCGGCCACGATTGGGGATATTGGGATACCCACATCCAGGATGTTCTGAAATGGCTTCCGTTGAAAGCCTGATGAACCCCTAATACGCACGCCATGAACGTGCCGGCGGTACATTCCCGGTTCCATGGGATGTACTAGGTGTACTTCTCTTCGTGAGAGGATTTTAGGCAATCCCCATTCAACGGATCTCATCGTTACACAACAAAAGGTGGATCAGCAAATGTAACATTTGCCGATCCACCTTTATTTTTGCTATGCCAAGTTTTCTGTATCCTTACTCTACATTCCCCTGACGGAGACCCAGCCATTCTTCCGTGACCTGAAGGGTCTGCACGCTGCGGTCAATCGCCGCCTTCACCTGCTCGGTTGCCGTACCGCCGTAAACGTTACGCGCATTGACCACCGTCTCGGGTTGAAGCACGCCATAGATGGAGTCGTCGAACAGCTCGGAGAACTGCTTGAATTCGTCTAGCGTCAGGTCCAGCAAGTATTTGTTGTTCTGAATGCAGTACAATACGGTCTTGCCGATCACTTCGTGTGCCTGGCGGAAAGGAAGCCCTTTGCCGACCAGGAAGTCCGCAATGTCCGTTGCATTCGAGAAGTCGGTGTTCACCGCTTCGCGCATGCGGCCTTTGTTGACCTTCATCGTGGCAATCATCGGGGCGAACAGCTGCAATGCGCCTTCCAGCGTAGCCACCGTGTCGAACATGCCCTCTTTGTCTTCCTGCATGTCCTTGTTATAAGCAAGCGGCAGCGACTTCAGCACGGTGAGCAGGCCCATCAGGTTGCCGTATACCCGTCCGGTTTTGCCGCGGACAAGCTCCGGCACGTCTGGATTCTTCTTCTGTGGCATAATGCTGCTGCCCGTGCAGAACGCATCATCCAGCTCGACGAAGTTGAACTCGGTGCTGCTCCAGAGCACCAGCTCCTCGCTCAGGCGGGACAAATGCATCATGATGATGGAAGCATCCGAGAGGAATTCCAGGATAAAGTCGCGGTCGCTGACCGCATCCAGGCTGTTCTCGTAAACGCCGTCGAAACCGAGCTGCTCCGCCACGAAATGGCGGTCGATCGGGAACGTCGTGCCCGCAAGCGCGCCTGCCCCAAGCGGAAGCACGTTAATGCGCTTATAGCTGTCGATCAGACGATCGATATCCCGCTGGAACATGGACACGTAAGCCATCAGATGATGCGCGAACAGAATCGGCTGCGCCCGCTGCAGATGCGTATACCCCGGGATAATCGTATCCAGGTTATCCTTCGCTTGCCCAATCAACGCGGTCTGCAGCTCGTGCAGCATGCCGGTCAACGCCACGACGCGGTTGCGCAAATACAAGTGCATGTCCGTTGCCACCTGGTCGTTGCGGCTGCGGCCCGTGTGGAGCTTGCCGCCGACAGGTCCGATTTCCTCGATCAGATTCTTCTCGATGTTCATATGGATATCCTCATCCGATACGGAGAACTCGATGCTGCCCTCACGGATGCGTTCCAGCACTTTGCCCAATCCTGCCTTGATCGTCTCCACGTCTTCCGCCGGCACGATGCCGCATTTGCCCAGCATGGACACATGCGCAAGGCTTCCCTGGATGTCCTCCTCGGCCAGCTGCTTGTCAAAACCGATGGATGCCGTATATTCCTCCACCAATGCGTTGGTCTGCTTCGTAAAGCGTCCGCCCCATAACTTGCTCACAACACTTGCCCCTCTCTGATTTAAGGCAGAGGGCCGCTTCCCGCTTAAGAGGTCCCGTTCATCCCGTTGCACGAGAATCGACGGAGCTCTCCAGCATGAAAACGGCCTTCAGCCTGTTCTTTACTAGTACGTCCATATCCATACGCTTATATTCGATCAATTACCGGATATAAGACATAAGGCATCATATCATGTATCCTTCGGCCGCGTTGTTACCGCGCTCTATCCGATGCACTTGTTCCGTTACACGGGCCCTCAGACTGTTTTATTGATTCTGATTCACGCCGGTTGCCACTTTCAAACGCAATGCGTTCAAGCGGATAAAGCCGGTAGCGTCGCCTTGATCGTAAGCTTGGGTCGGATCGGCTTCCATCGTAGCGATGTCCGGGTTGTACAGGCTCACCGGACTCTTCACCCCTGCGCCGATCACATTGCCTTTGTACAGCTTCACGCGCACCGTACCCGTAACGTTCTTCTGGCTCTCGGTCACCAGCGCCTGCAATGCCAGACGCTCCGGCGCAAACCAGAAGCCGTTATAAACCAAGGTGCTGTAGCGGGTAATCAGGCTGTCGCGCAGGTTCATCACTTCACGGTCCATCGTGATGGACTCCATTTTGCGATGAGCAGTGAACAGGATCGTGCCGCCAGGAGTCTCATAGACGCCGCGGCTCTTCATGCCGACGAAGCGGTTCTCCACCATGTCCACGCGACCGATGCCGTGCTTGCCGCCCAGCTCGTTCAGCTTCTCCATCACTTGCAGCGGGCTCATCGACTCGCCGTTCAGCGCAACGACATTCCCTTGCTCGAACGTAAGCTCGAGGTATTCCGCCTCATCCGGCGCATCCTCAGGCGATACGCTAAGAAGGTACATATCCTTGCTGTCCTCCGCGCTTGCATCGAACCAAGGGTCCTCCAGCACACCGCTCTCGTAACTGATATGGAGCAGGTTGCGGTCCATGGAGTAGGATTTCGCAGCGGATGCCGTTACCGGAATGCCGTGCGCTTCCGCGTAAGCGATCATCTCCGCGCGTCCCGGGAAGGAGTTTCGGAACTCCTCGATGCGCCAAGGCGCGATCACTTCAATGTCCGGTGCCAAGCCGGCTACGCCCAGCTCAAAACGAACCTGGTCGTTCCCTTTGCCCGTAGCGCCGTGCGCAATTGCCGTCGCGCCTTCGGCACGTGCGATATCCACCATGCGTTTCGCGATCAACGGACGCGCGATGCTGGTGCCGAGCAGGTACTGCCCTTCGTACATGGCACCCGCCTGGAACATCGGGAAGATGAAATCATTCGCAAATTCGTCGCGCAGATCGTCGATGTACACTTTGGAGGCGCCGGTCGCCAGCGCTTTTTCCTCAAGTCCGTCCAGCTCTTCCTTCTGGCCGATATCGGCCGTGAAGGCAATGATCTCCGCATCGTAGGTTTCTTTCAGCCACTTCAGAATGACGGACGTATCCAGACCGCCGGAATACGCCAATACGATTTTTTGTTTTGCCATGGTTTAACTCCCTCTCTTTGTTACTAACAACCCTGTCCTTCATTATACTAAAGATAACGTCCATTGACGCATTTTCATAGAGAATGTTCGCTGGTCATCGGCGGCTCTATGCCATCAAAGCAACCATCAAAGCCTTCTGGGCATGGAGACGGTTCTCGGCCTGATCGAAAATGACGGAATTGGCACCGTCGATCACGCCTTCGCTGACCTCTTCGCCGCGGTGGGCCGGGAGGCAATGCAGGAACAAGTAATCCGGCTTCGCCGCTTTCACCAGCTCTTCGTTTACCTGGTAGTCCGCAAAAGCGGCTTCCCGCTGTGCCTGCTCCTCTTCAAAGCCCATGCTTGCCCATACATCCGTGTAGATCACGTCCGCATCCTTCGCGGCTTCGAGCGGGTCTTGGGTAATCGTGATTTTGCCGCCCGTTTGCGCCGCGATTTCCTCGCTCAGCTTCACGATGCTGGCATCTGCCTCATAGCCCTTCGGACTGGCCACGGCCACATGCATGCCCATTTTGGCACCGCCGATCAGGAGCGAATGCGCCATGTTGTTGCCATCGCCGATAAAGGCCATTTTGAGGCCCTTCAGCTTGCCCTTGTGCTCCAGCACCGTCTGCAAATCAGCCAGTACCTGACATGGATGCGCCATGTCGCTCAGGCCGTTGATGACCGGAATCGAAGCATATTTCGCAAGGTTGACCACGTTGTCGTGCCCGAAGGTACGGATCATCAGGCCGTCCAGATAACGGGACATCACCTGTGCCGTATCGCTGATCGGCTCGCCGCGTCCGAGCTGAATATCGTTTTTGCTCAAAAAGAGCGCATGTCCGCCCAGTTGGAACATCCCAGCCTCGAACGACACCCGCGTCCGCGTGGACGACTTCTCAAAAATCAAGCCGATCGTCTTGCCTTTCAGCGGCTGATAGACTTCGCCGTTCTTCTGCTTGCGCTTGATCTCGATTGCCGAATCGAGCAAGAACTGAATCTCTTCCGTCGAGTATTCGTCCAGCTCGATCATATCCCGCCCTTTCAGGCTTAATTCCTTCAATTGTCCGCTAGCGGCCATATTCTTCAGTCCTCCTTAACCATGCTGTTATTGTCCGTAATGCTGCTGCACGATTCTTCTATGCTTGGCTAACCGCCGTATGTTCATGTATAAGTTCCGTAACGATCGACACCGCTTGGTCGATCTCTTGTTTCGTAACGTACAGATTCGGAAGCAGCCGGATCACGTTCGGTCCTGCCGTTACGAACAGCAGCCCGCGGCTCTGTCCTTTCAGCACCAGCTCGCCAACCGGTTCGACGCATTCGATGCCGATCAGCAGGCCTTTCCCCCGGATCGCCTTCACAAAAGGATGATTGCCCAGGCTCTCATTCAGCTTCGTCATCAAATATTCTCCGGCTTCGGCCGCGCGCTGCGGCACGTCGTCCTCCAGCATCGTCTCGATGGTGGCCTGGATGACGGCGCTGGCAATCGGCGTGCCGCCAAACGTCGTGGCATGGCTTCCTGCCGTGAAGGCTTCGCGCAAGTAAGCCTTGCCCAGCATCGCGCCTACCGGGAACCCGGAGCCGAGCCCTTTGGCCACGGTGAAAATATCCGGCTCGATGCCGTAATGCTCGTGCGCAAACAGCTTGCCGGTCCGGCCCATGCCCGTTTGCACCTCGTCCACGATCAGCAGCAGTCCGTGCTTCTTGCACAGCCCGGTGACGGCTTGAAGGAATTCCGGTTCCACCGGATGCACGCCGCCCTCCGCCTGCACCATCTCGATCATGATGGCTGCGGTATTGTCGTTAATGGCTGCTTCCAGCGCCGGAAGGTCATGCAGGGGAACGCTTTTGAAGCCTGCCGGAAGCGGGAGGAAGCCTTCCTTCACCTTATCCTGGCCGGTGGCCGTCAGCGTAGCCAGCGTCCGACCATGGAAGGACTGGGTAAACGTAATGACCTCGTAGCGTCCCGTTCCCTTCACCTTCTGATGGTAGCGGCGTGCCAGCTTAATGGCAGCTTCGTTCGCTTCGGCCCCGCTGTTGCAGAAGAAGACCGCATCCGCGCAGGTGTTGGCTGTCAGCAGCTCGGCTGCTTTTTCCTGGCCCGGAATGTGGAACAGGTTCGAGACATGCCACAATTCATCCAGCTGGGCTTTCAGCTTCTCTTTCACTTTTACCGGGGCATGGCCGAGATTCGTTACCGCCAGACCGGCCATAAAATCAAGATACTTGTTGCCTTGATCATCCCATAGCCAGCTGCCCTCCCCTTTGACCAGGGCGATTGGGTATCTGGCGTACGTTTGGAACAACGAGCTTTCATTAGCTGCCTTGATACCGCCTGCTGCTTCTTTTCCCATAGCCTTCACACACTCCTTTGCATTTGGCATTGCTTCGTGTTTCACGTTTGAACCGTCCTACGATATGAACATCCATTAAGCTTAACCAGCACTGCGAATTCGGATCATTCCTCCGATCCCTGTTGCCCACAGATTTTCATGGAATCATGTAATCAAGGATAAATTCCGGAGGCAAAGGCGACCGCGCTGCTTCTCCAGAACAATTCCACCTTCTCCGTTGAAGCCGTTATATTCTACAATCTCGAATCTAAATCTACATCCGCACGATGCGCGTGCCCAGCACTTCGCCTCCAAGCACCCGGCTCAGCACGTTCGGCTCGCTTCCGTCCACGATGACGACCTCGCTCACTTTGCCGTGAATGCAGCTGATGGCTGCTCTTACCTTCGGTATCATGCCGCCATAGATTTCGCCCGTTCCAATCATATCCTCGATCTCCTGCACCGTCACGGTCGGAAGCACCCGCTTCTCGCCGCCCGATCCCTTCATGATCCCCGGCACGTCGGTGACAACGATCATCCGGTTAACGCCCAGATGAGAAGCCACGGCACCAGCTGCGGTATCGGCATTGATGTTATAGCGCTGACCGGATGGATCCACGCCGATCGGCGCAACCACCGGCATGTACCCCATCTCCAGCACGCCGCTCAGGATCGATGACTTCACCAGCGTAACGTCGCCGACCCAGCCAACCTCCGCATGGTTCGTTACCGGTTTGGCCTCGATCAGCCCGCCGTCCGAACCGGACAAGCCGATGGCAGAACCGCCCACGCTTTGAATCCGTCGTACGATCTGTTTATTGATGGTGCCCGCAAGCACCATCTCCACGACGTCCAGAACATCCTCCGTCGTCTTGCGCAGACCGTTCACAAACTCGGTCTCGATACCGAGTTTCTCCAGGTTGCCGGAAATTGCGGGACCGCCGCCGTGCACGATAACAGGGTTAACCCCCTTATCCTGCAGATTCTTCAAATCCTCGAAGAAGCTGTCCGGAAGGGCCGCGAGCGTGCTGCCGCCGCATTTCATCACAAACGTATCCGTGCTTGAGGTATGAACTGGCTGCGAATTCTCCTGATCGATCGTGCTCTTCATATCCATCTCCTCCGTCCTGATTTTTTAGTTATCTAAGTACGATAAGCCGCATTAATGCGGACATAGTCATAGGTTAAATCACAGCCCCAAGCCGTAGCCGACCCGCTGCCGATATGCAGCTTCACGTCGATATCCACGGTGTCGCCTTGAAGGTAAGCCAGCGCCGCATCTTCGTCAAAAGCAACGGGCCTTGACTGCTCCAGCACCGAAATCGGGCCAATGGCAATATCCACCGTCTCCGGATTGACCGGACGGCCTGCGCGTCCCACAGCCGCAATGATCCGTCCCCAGTTGGCATCCGCACCGAACACCGCCGACTTGACCAGGCTGGAGCCGATGATTGTCTTGGCGATCGCTTGCGCGTCATCGTCGCTTTCGGCGCCGTCCACGCGAACCTCGATCAAGCGGGAAGCTCCCTCTCCGTCACGCGCGATTGCCTTCGCCAGCTGCTGGCACACATAGTGGAAGCCGGCTGCGAATGCATCCCAATCCGGATGCTCCGGCGTTAACACGTCATGCCCCGCCAGGCCGCTGGCCATCGCAACCAGCATATCGTTGGTGCTTGTATCGCCGTCCACCGTAATCATATTAAAGGTCAGGTTGGTCGTTTGGCGCAGCAGCTGCTGCAGCGCTTCCTGACCAATGACCGCATCCGTCGTCATGAATCCGAGCATGGTCGCCATGTTCGGATGAATCATCCCCGATCCCTTCGCCGTGCCGGCGATGGTCACCTTCGTGCCGTTAACCTGTACGGTAACGCAGGCTTCCTTTTTTACCAGATCGGTTGTCAAAATCGCTTGGCTGAAGCTTTCAGCCCCTTCGCTTTCGCCGCTGAGCCGTGCAGGCAAGCCGGCAATACCGGAGGATACTCGGTCCATCTTCAGCAGCTCCCCGATGACACCCGTCGAAGCAACGGCCACATCGTTCACGTCCAGGCCGAATTGCGCAGCCGTATCGGCGCGCATCGTGTAAGCATCCTCTTCGCCCTGCTTGCCCGTGCAGGCATTGGCATTCCCGCTGTTCACGACAATCGCGCGAAGCTTGCCGTCCTCTAAGCTTTCACGCGTTACCTTCAGCGGTGCCGCTTGGAACAGGTTCGTCGTATAGACGGCAGCCGCCACGGCAGGCACATCGCATACAATGACACCCAGGTCGTTACGGTCGGTCTTCTTAAGTCCACAGTGGAGCCCGGCAGCCTTGAAGCCTTGCGGCGTTACGATGCTGCCCCCATCGATAATCGCAAACGTATTCTCTCCCATGTCTGTATCCCCAGCCGCTTACGGATAAATCGGCGTAAACGTAAGTCCGAGGCTCTCCTCCCATCCCATCATCAAATTCAGGTTCTGGATCGCCTGCCCGGCCGCACCCTTCACCACATTATCAATGACCGATATAATGGTCACCCTGTTCGTGCGCGCATCCACCGCAAAGCCGATATCGCAGAAGTTCGACCCGCTGACTTCTTTTGTTGCAGGCCATACGCCCAGGTCGCGGATTCTCACAAATTTACGATCCTTGAAATACTGGCGGTACAGTTCAATGAAATCCTCTTCCGTGTAAGGACCGTTCAGCGTGGCATACATGGTGCTCATGATCCCCCGCGTCATCGGTACCAGATGCGTCGTAAAGGTGACCGTAATCGGTTCGCCCGCTACCTGCGTCAATACCTGCTCGACCTCGGGAATATGCTGATGCTTATTCACCTTGTAGGCTTTGAAGTTCTCGTTGATTTCGGCATAATGCGTCATCAGGCTCGTTCCCCGTCCTGCACCGGACACGCCGGATTTGGCGTCGATAATAAGGGATGCAGCATCGATCCAGCCCGCGCTGATGGCCGGAATCAGACCCAGCAGCGTCGCGGTCGGATAACAGCCCGGATTGGAGATGAAATCCACATCGCGGACCTCTTCGCCAAACACTTCGCACAGGCCATATACGGCCTTTTCCAACAGCTCCGCGCTCGGAGCCGTGTGTTTATACCACTGTTCATATACGGCTCCATCTTTCAAGCGAAAATCGCCCGAGAGATCAATGACCTTCAAGCCTGCATCCAGCAACTCCGGTACCAGCTTGGCACTGACGCCCGAAGGCGTAGCCGCAAATACCAAGTCGGCCACCTCGGCGATTTCCGCCGGGTTAACGCCATCCAGGTTACGTGTGATGATATTGGTCAAATGCGGAAATCCGTCCGATATCGGTACGCCTGCCGTCGATGAAGAGATTACCGATGTAATCTCAACGCGCGGGTGCGCTTGCAGCAAGCGGATCAGTTCCACGCCACCGTAGCCGGTAGATCCAACAATAGCAACTCTTACTGTATTTGTGTCCGTCATATCCTCATCCCTCTCCCCAAGGAACAGCTGAAGGACCTTATGCAAGGTCCCATTCATCCATCCTTCATCTCTACCCCATGCTCTTCCGTTTCCTTCTTCCGATCGAGCCATGCCGCCGTCTAAATTCCCTCTTCATCCTATGTTGGGTATCAAAAACCACGCGTGTCCGCTGATGATTCTTGGTATCATTTTGCTTCAAGAAGTAGTCAGGCTGGTCATGAACTTCTTCGGAAGCGTTCCGTTTCCTGCGTCAAAAGCGATATGTGCTTCCAAGGTATTCATTGACTTTATCCGTCTCATAAATATGTATTATTATACGACCGTATTCATATAAATACAATGGATTATTCAAATTTGGTCCAAACTGCTAACGAGCTCCGAGGCAATGTCTATCGAGATGGATCGAACTCTTCTTTCAGAATGGAATAGAGTTTGAGGTCCCAATGCTGCCCCTTAACCTTGATCCCCTTCCTCACCGTCCCCTCATAGGACATGCCGATCTTCTCCATTACGCGCTGAGAGCCGATATTCTCCACCAAACATCGAGCCTGCACGCGTACAAGCTCCATACGGCCGAAACCAAGCTTGAGCAGCGCAGAGGCCGCTTCGGTCATGATGCCTTGTCCCCAACAATCCCGTGCAAGCACATAACCGATCTCCGCGGCCTGCTGCTCGGGCTTCCACCATACAAAATCAACCGTCCCGACCAGTCTCCCGCTCTCCTTCAGCTCGATCCCCCACGGGGCAATATCATGCTTGGCATACTGAGCCAGTATGGATTGAATAAACCGCTTGCTGTCATCGATCGAGCGATGGGTCTCCCAAGTAACGTATTTCGCCACCTCATCGTCTGAGGCATAGGCATACATCTGATCGGCATCCTGCATCGATACTCTGCGAAGGCGCAGACGTTCGGTTTCCAGCACCGGCAAACTGCCGTAGATCTGTTCGATTTCCATTCGTAACTCCCCCTGTTCTATAAACTAAGACTTCACGCTCCCTATTACTTTTAACCTAATAAATAAGTCTATCGACCTAAACGGTGCTTTGATATAATCCTCTTAGGGAAATATGTTCCTACAACTTAGATTCCTGGAGGTAAAACCATGATATTCAAAAGAACGACGGGCCTATTATGTTTTCTCTTACTGATCTGCCTCACGTGGCAGGCTCCTCATCCCAGTTTCGCTGCCGCTTCAACCACCCAAGCAAAAACCAAACCTGCGCCAATGTTAATCCTCAACAAGAACACGGCGGCTTATTTGAAAAAAGGAGTCATCCCAGGCTTTGGCGGCGTCCAATTAGGCATGACCGAAAATCAGATCGCCTCCAAATTGGGAAAACCTGTGAGTTCATTCTACCACTACGGCGGCGAGTTTTGGAAATTCAAAAATATTTCGTATGCCGGATTTAATTTCGAAAACCCTTATACAGGCTCAAACGGCATGTGGTGTTTGTTGATAGGTAAAGAAGGCTTCCCGGACCAAACCTTTGCGGACGTCAAAAAGCATTTAGGCAGCGCCTACGAAATGTATTATAACGACATGGAAGAGGCATACGAGATGGTCTACACTTTCGGCAAGACCCGCATCTCCTTCATGGCGGACACCTCGAAGTCAAAGATTACGCTGGTTCAGATCCGTCGGTAACGATCCCATTACATAAAAAAAGAAGTAACCCCTGCTCAGACTACGCTGTCTGACGAATGGTTACTTCTTTTTTATAGAGAGTATGCTGACGAGCCGAGAGGCTACGCCTTAATATTGCGGAATCCTTCGCCCAATACCTCATGGGCATTGCTAATGATGACGAAGGCATTCGGATCCACCGATTGGACCACCGTTTTGAGACGGGGAATTTCGCTCTGTCCGACGACGACCATCAGGACCGTCCGGTGTTCGCCCGTATAGCCTCCCTCTGCGGTAAGCTTGGTTAAACCGCGGTCAAGGTCCTCGAGAATGGCCTTGGTAATCGGCTCCGTATGATCGGATATAATGTAGGCCACCTTGGTAAAGCTAAAGCCCAGCTCAATGGCATCAATCACTTTGCCTGTTACGTATAATCCAATCAGTGCGTATAACGCCTGCTCCAGCGACAATACGAGGGCTGCCGACGAGATTACGATCGCATCCAGCAGTACGACGCAGACGGAAAAGCTCAGGCCGCTGTATTTTTGCAGGAGCTGCGCCACGATGGTCAATCCGCCGGTTGACCCCCTGCCGCGATAGACCAGCCCCATGCCGATACCGACGCCGATACCGCCATAAATCGATGCCAGAAGCGGGTTAGAGGTTGGAATCGGCCAGTCCTTGGTCAAAAAGACGAACAGCGGCAAAATCACGCTTCCCAGCAGGGAGCGGATGCCGTAGTCGCGCCCAAGCAGCCAAAAGCCAAGCACGAACAAAGGAATGTTCAGCGCCCACTGCGTAAAGGCCGGTTCAATGCCGAGCCACGCTTGCGCAAGAACGGACAAACCCGACACGCCGCCCGAGGCGATATGATTGGGCAGGAAAAACAGATTAAACGACAGCGCCATAATAAAGGAGCCGACGATAATAAAGATTGCGTCCACCGTCTGCCGGAGCGGACCGTTGATCGGAATCAAGGGTTCTCTTTTTCGTTTGTTGATCGATGGATTGCCAGCGGATTGCGCCATAGTTCTATAAATCTCTCCTCAACGTCCTACTCGACTTCCTGCTTGATCTGGCTGCGCAAATATCCGTCGATAAATCCGTCCAAATCTCCGTCCATGACGGCGCCGACATTACCGGTTTCTACTTGCGTCCGATGATCCTTGACCATACTGTACGGATGGAATACATACGAACGGATCTGGCTGCCCCAAGCAATATCGGACTGCTCGCCGCGGATTTCCGCCAATTCCTTCTGCTGCTCCTCGATTTTGCGTTCGTAGAGCTTGGAACGAAGCATCGTCATCGCCCGCTCGCGGTTCTTGATCTGGGAGCGTTCATTCTGGCACGTCACCACCACGCCGGTTGGCAAGTGCGTAATCCGGACGGCCGAGTCCGTCGTATTGATATGCTGACCGCCGGCGCCGCTCGCCCGGTACGTGTCGATCTTCAGATCCTCGGTACGGATGTCGATCTCCACGTCATCCGTAATTTCCGGTACGACGTCACAGGACACGAAGGACGTATGCCGTCTGCCCGAAGAGTCGAACGGAGAGATCCGAACCAGTCGATGGACCCCTTTTTCAGCCTTCAAATATCCGTAGGCATTAAAGCCTTTGATCAACAGGGTTACGCTTTTGATTCCCGCTTCATCGCCAGGGAGATAATCCAGCGTCTCCACCTTGAAGCCGCGCTTCTCGGCCCATCGCGTGTACATGCGGTGCAGCATTTGGCCCCAGTCTTGAGACTCGGTACCCCCCGCGCCGGGATGCAGCTCAAGAATCGCATTCATTTTATCGTAAGGCTGGTTCAGCAGCAGTTGAAGCTCAAATTCCTCCACGCGCCCAACCAGGTCCTTGATCGTCTCACCGATCTCTCCCGCAAGGGAGTCATCGCCCTCTTCATCCGCCAGCTCGATCATCACGACGGCATCATCGTAATCCGCCTGCAGCTTCTGATATTGATCCACGGAAGACTTCACGGCATTCATTTCGGCGATGAGCGCCTGAGCCTTCTCATTATCGTCCCAGAAATCAGGAGCCGCCATCTTCTCCTCAAAATTCTCAATCATTTCCTGTTTGAGATCTAAGTCAAAGAGACCCCCTAAGATTGGTTAGTTTTTTGCTGATTTCACGCAGGTCCTGCTTCACACTTGGATCGATCATGAGTCCTCGTCCTTTCTTATCTACACGTAATAATTTCAGTATACCCTCTCCTCCATGGAAAACGTTCCATTTCAAGAGAATTTCACGTTGCTGTACCAGGAATTTCGCCGTTTATTCAGATAAACTCCCTTAAGCGCAGCAGGGGGATTCGGATCACCGTGGAAAAGACCACCATCACCCGGTTCATCTGCCGCTCTTAAGGGAGCCAGAAAAATCCGCGCCCATCACCTGGACGGGCTATTCTATACGATTCACTGCCTTTGGGACGGATCGCTTACGCGTTCTGTCCATGGCAATGCTTGTACTTCTTGCCGCTGCCGCATGGGCATGGGTCGTTCCGGCCGATCTGTTCAGCTACCTGGACCGGTCGCTTCTCGGCAGGTTCGCTGCTGCTGTTCGTGGAGACTTTGTTCTCGTCCACGACCGCTTGACGCTCCTGGTTCGTTGCGATTTGAGCCTTCATGATGTAGGTCGCCACTTCTTCCTGGATCGTAGCGATCATCGCATTAAACATTTCGAAGCCTTCGAATTGGTATTCGCGAAGCGGATCGGTACCGCCGTATGCACGGAGGTGGATACCTTGTCGCAGCTGATCCATCGCATCGATGTGATCCATCCACTTGCTGTCTACCGCGCGCAGCACGATAACCTTCTCGAACTCGCGTACCATTTCTTCGCCGATGGCTTGCTCGCGCTCTTCGTATTTCTTCATCACGCGATCGAAGAGATACTCCGTAAGCTCTTCGGCTTCTTTGCCCCACAGATCCTCGCGGGTAACGGCACCCTCGTCCAGCAGCTTGCTGTTCACGTAGTCTGCCACTTCCTGCAGTTCCCAGTTCTCCGGAATGTCATCGCTGCAGTGCGCCTGCACGACGCGGTCAATGACCGGCTTGATCATCTCTACAACGATTTGCTTGATGTCTTGGGATTCCAAGATCTCGCGGCGCTGCTTGTAGATGATCTCGCGCTGCTGGTTCATGACGTCATCGTATTGGAGAACGACTTTACGCATGTCGAAGTTGTTGCCTTCTACCCGCTTCTGCGCGGATTCAACAGCACGGGTAATCATTTTGCTCTCGATCGGCTGATCTTCTTCGAAGCCAAGGCGTTCCATCATGTTCAGCACGTTGTCCGTACCAAAACGCTTCATCAGCTCATCGCCCAGGGACAGATAGAACTGGGTAGAACCCGGGTCACCCTGACGACCGGCACGGCCGCGCAGCTGGTTATCGATCCGGCGCGATTCGTGACGCTCCGTACCGATAATGTGAAGTCCGCCAATATCCTGTACGCCTTCGCCAAGCAAAATATCCGTACCGCGTCCCGCCATGTTCGTCGCGATCGTTACCGATCCCGGCTGTCCGGCGCGCGAGATGATTTCCGCTTCCTCCGCATGGTATTTCGCATTCAGGACTTTATGCTGGACGCCTTTGCGTTTCAGCATTTCAGACAAACGCTCGGAGTTCTCGATGGAAACCGTACCCACCAGAATCGGCTGGTTCTTCTTATGGCGTTCCACGATCTCGGCTACTACCGCCTTGAACTTGCCATCTTCGCTCTTGTAAACCACATCCGGCATGTCGACACGCTGATTCGGTCGGTTCGTCGGAATTTGAAGCACTTCAAGACCGTAAATTTTCTTGAATTCTTCTTCCTCCGTCTTCGCCGTACCCGTCATACCCGCCAGCTTGCGGTACATCCGGAAGTAGTTCTGGAAGGTAATCGTCGCCAGGGTCATGCTCTCGTTCTGAACCTCGATGCCTTCCTTCGCTTCGATCGCCTGGTGGAGACCGTCGCTGTAACGGCGTCCAGCCATCAGACGGCCCGTAAATTCGTCAACGATGACCACTTCGTCGTCGGTAACCACGTAATCCACATCGCGGCGCATGATCACGTTCGCTTTCAGCGCTTGTACAATGTGGTGATTCAAGGTTACGTGGTTGTGGTCATACAGGTTCTCGATTCCGAAGGAACGTTCAGCCAGCGCCACGCCTTTCTCCGTCAAGGCTACGGATTTGACTTTAATGTCTACCGTATAATCCTCTTCGGCCGTCAGACGCTTCACGAACCGGTCGGCTGCAAAATACAGCTCGGTCGATTTCTGAGCTTGTCCCGAAATGATGAGCGGCGTACGCGCTTCGTCAACCAGGATGGAGTCCACTTCGTCAATGATGCAGAAATACAGCGGACGCTGTACCATCTGCTCTTTGTAGAGGACCATGTTGTCACGCAGATAGTCAAAGCCGAACTCATTGTTCGTCCCGTACGTAATATCGCAAGCATAAGCCTGCTGTTTATCCGGGTGCTCCATGCCGCTCAGGTTAACCCCGACGGACAGACCCAGGAAGTTATATATTTGCGCCATTTCTTGGCTGTCACGCTGTGCCAAATAATCATTGACGGTAACCACGTGAACGCCTTTGCCAAGCAGGGCATTTAAGTAAACCGGCAGCGTACCTACAAGGGTCTTACCTTCACCGGTTTTCATCTCTGCAATTTTGCCTTCGTGGAGGGCCATCCCCCCGACCAACTGCACGTCATAGTGACGCTTGCCAAGCGTCCGTCTGGAAGCCTCGCGGACTGTCGCAAACGCTTCGGGAAGCAATTCCTCCAGCGTCTCACCTTTCTCGATCCGCGCACGGAACTCCTCGGTTTTGGCTTGCAGCTGCTCATCGGAGAGCTTCTCAAAATCCGGTTCCATTTTGTTGATTACATCGACCGTCTTCATGAGACGTTTGACATCACGCTCGTTGGTGTCGCCGAAAATCTTTTTGACAAGTCCTAGCATGGTTAACCCCTTTCGTGCAAAACAAGTGATAGAATCAACTTCATTAAATGCCAAAGGGTTAAATGATGAAATCGATTCATTGATTCCTTATGATGGTCCCATTTCATGCAGGCTAAAAAGCCCGTCCCATAAAATGAGGGTTTGCATAAATTGTAACAGTTTGTAAGGGATGCCGCAACAATATGTGCTATTACAAGAGGTGTCTGTTACGCGAAGCCTTACTCTATGAGACGCGGAGAGGCCCAAAAAAGTTGCGTGGAGCATTTTCCCGGCGCGCAACAATGGAATTATCTTCATCCCCGAAGTCAAATTCTACATCTAATGAGGACAGGAACATCGATGTCCATTGTACGGAATAAGCTGAGGATGAGGCCTGAAGCCATCGTCTGGAGCAATCGCTGAATTATCGGCTAAATGGGCTTCAATCCGGCTATAAATGAAGTTCCTAACTGTGGTTGTGTCAGGTGATCTTTAAGGAGACCACCACAGTCCCCTAAGAACCCTTATATCTTTTAAAAAAAGGTTGCACTATTCGGCATACTCCGATGGGGTTACCATCAAATTCCATCCTTTTTGTGATCCTTCGCGTCTCGAAGCCGTATATCCAAATAAAGAGCCCCACCCGCTTGCACGGATGAAGGCTCATCTTACATTTCGATTTCATTTTAAAATTCGAACCGGGCTAGCTGCCTCCGCATTCCCTTAGGAATGCTGCCGCTTAAAACTTAGTCCCGCTCGATCAATCCGTACTTGCCGTCATCACGCTTGTAGACGACATTTACTTCTTGTGTGTCAATGTTGGAAAATACAAAGAAATTATGGCCTACCATGTTCATCTGCAGGATCGCTTCTTCCACGTCCATCGGCTTCATGGTAAAACGTTTCGTACGGACGACTTCGTATTCGTCCTCGTCATACTCCACTTGCTCTGCATCCACCTGACTGGTGGCCGCCGCCCCGTTCTCCGCAATGAGCGTCTTCAGTCCGCCCTCTTGCTTGATCTTGCGGTTCAGCTTGGTTTTGTGCTTGCGAATCTGACGTTCCAACTTGTCCACAACGGCGTCAATGGAAGCGTACATATCATCGCTTCGGTCTTCCGCACGAAGTACCACACCGGTAAGCGGAATGGTCACTTCCACCGTGTGCAATCCTCGAATGACACTCAGGGTGACGTATCCTTCGGAGGTGGGGGGTGCATCAAAATACTTATCTAGCCTGCTGAGTTTCTTGTCAACATAGTCCTTCAAAGCATCGGTCACTTCAATTTGTTGACCTCGGATAGTGAATTGCATTGGGCACTCCTCCTTTGCACCCTCATTATACCATTTTGTTATGGCTATGTAAAAAGACAGAATTGTGAATTTTAGCACAATATTTTTCGGAGGTCGGATACAAAAAAAAGACCCCGGAAGTTCCGGAGTCTTGGGCTAGCGAATCTCCAATTGTTAACCATCGATTACCGTTTATGTAGGTCGGCTATGCCGGGATGATTATAATTTGATTACGTTAGCTGCTTGCGGGCCACGAGCGCCTTCAACGATCTCGAATTCTACGGATTGTCCTTCTTCCAGAGTCTTGAAGCCCTCGGATTGGATCGCGGAGAAATGTACGAATACGTCGCCGCCGTCCTCAGTCTCGATGAAGCCATAACCTTTCTCTGCGTTGAACCATTTCACTTTACCTTGCATGCACTAACATTCCCTTCATTGTCAAATAAAGTGTGACACTAATTGTCCACATTTCCGACTATAGCACCCGACTTATCCAGTGTCAATTACCAAGGAAAAGGTTTTCTTTTGCAGAAAACCGGGAAAAATGTCGACTTGGCTTCACGACTGAGTTGGCAGGCGAAAATAGTTTGCGGACAAAATAGGTTTATGGTTATTTAACCAGGGAGCGTGGGGGTGAATCAAGTATTGGGAATCTTATTTTGCAATGATTACTGTTCCTAGATTATCACTAACGGGTACATAAGGAATAGAATTCTCTGAGCAGAATTTTCGTACTGCTTCTTTCGCTCCCTTAAATATAGCATTATTATAATCGTGAACAAAAATATATCCACCTTTTACTAACCTAGGATAAAAATACGTAAGTCCATCATAAATCGGCTTATACAGATCAGTGTCAATACTTACAAAAGAGAACTGATCTTCAAGGCCTTCCGATGTTTCAGGAAAATAACCTTTTCTTATGTGTATATTTTCTGGGTACTTCATTTTTTTCATAACAAGATCTATGGTTGTATCTGTGAATCGAGTGGTTTCACTAGAGTATTTTTTTTGTAAATCTATCAAGATATCTCTATTGTCAAATCCCTGAAACGTATCAAAAAGATACAGCTTCTTCGCTGGAAACAATCTGTTAATATGCTTTGAAAAATCCCCTTTATATACGCCTAGCTCTGCAACATTACCAGGTATGTTACATGTATTGATCTCATTCGCGATGAGTTCTAATGTCGAAAGTCGAACATAATCAGTAAAACCATCAGTAAGTTCAAACTCTCTTTCCCTACCTAACATATTCATATTTACTAAAAAGTAAGGCTCTACATTATTGCGGGATATTAGGTTAAAACTATTTTGATTTGTTTCTTCTAGTATTCTACGATTTGCCTGATCTTGAATTTCCTGAAACACCTTCGAACCGTTGATCTTAAATGCAATAATTTTTTCCTTCTCAAGATTTGCGTCCTTAAGTTGGTTAATTAACTCGTCATACTGACCACTCGCGAGTACGATATAGTCAAATTCATAATTCATTATTTGTTGTGGTGTAATTACAGGCTTATCTTCAAAAAACGTCCCATTCAATTTTAGATCGCTATTAATAAATCCAATAATCTCTGCTTTGTTAGAATCGATATAGTTCTTTACAATACTCCATAAACCCCCGTTACCAAAGACCAATAGCTTATACATTTAATTTCATCTCCTGATAGTATAGACTTCAGTTAGCACTGTTTTCCAAAATTAATAGAGGTCTTTTATAAAATTCACTACTTGTTGAAATGTCCATAGATAAACACCAAGAATTAAATAAGTCTCTCGACTTGCTCTCATCATTATCTATGGTATCAAGTATGGATTGTGGCATCGTTTTATACTCCTGCTCCATTTTAAAATAATAAGCCACCTCTCGGATATTCCATCCGGAACGCTTGGCGCTATTATATAAATTAGAGAACATTCGATAACAGTCACTAGTAGGCACGATTGGCTTTGTTTTGTCGCCCCCCCAGTTATATCCTAACTGAAGAATTATCAAGGAAGAGACTTTTGAAAACTTATTCAGATAGTTCTCCATGTAATCCCAAACCTCATGTGGTTCTTTCACTTTATCTTGATCGAAATCCACACCTGCGTGATGAAGCACGTTTAATATCAAGGCGCAATCAAATACCTCTTTAAAATCATCAAAATCATCTAATTGGAGAGCTTTGTCTATTACTTTAATATTATCAAGATTAAAAATCGCGTTGATTTCTCTTATAAAATCCGCATGATTTCTATTAGGTTCAATTGCTGTGACACTAACTTCAGATAGATCCTTCACAAGACTATGCGAGAAAAAACCAGTATTGGCTCCAATATCAACAATTTTTTTCACCATTATCTTTTGTAAGAACCCCAAAATATATTTATATCGCGCGGTATCTCCACGCCAATCCTCATTTATTTGCTCCTGATACCCAAGAGCTTCTTGTACAAAAGTAGGTATATTTTGATAAGTCGAATGCTTAGATGAATCTTTATACAGAGTTCTTAGCTTCAAATTGTTATCATTCATTTATGTCTGTCTCCCTTGATCTCATGGTAGAAATACTTAAGGCTATCCTTTCTTAAATAAACATCACTCAATAGATAATCAGGCAAGTGCTGTATAATGTCAGGATTAACATGGTACATTACATCATTAATTTTTACAGAACTCAACAACCCTGACAGCCAAAGGTATTCCCCTGAAATATAAGAAGAATGATTTACCCACTCTTCATGAAGTTCACAGCCGCACATTTTTAACCACAACTCAACAATTGGAACATTACAATCCATGGTCAATTGAAGGGGACCCCAGAATCTAGGGTTTGCCTCTATCATGTAATCGTTTTCCTTTGTTCTTCGTATCTCAACCATTACAACGCCATAATAACCCAATTCCAAAAAAAGTTGCTTATACTTCTCACCGATACTTTCATTGTGTATATCTGCTGATACAGCTAAGACAATTGATTTTCCATTACCTTGTTGAATATAGTTTTTCTGAGAAAAACTGACTACCGTTCCCTTCTTATCGATAGAATATAATAAATAATAAGATTCCCCATCTACGTATTCCTGAAAATAAAAATCGTCCCTATTATATATTCGTAGAAACTCTAACATTTCAGATTGCTGATTAATAATAACTGGACTAATAGCATTTATTGAAGAATAACATATTGGCTTAGCCACGATTGGATAATTAAGTTCCTCCCCAGACAGAGCAACCTCATTTGGGACCTTCATGCCTTTCTGAGCACACATTTCACCAAAAGAGTATTTGTTCGAAATCAACTCATATAAATCCTTATTCACTAAGGGGACAGATATATTTCTAACCCGCAATAATTCCCTATGCTCCAAAATGAAACGGTTAAGCGCCTCCGTACTAGGTACAATAACAACCTTATCCACATCATACCGTTTTCTTATATGTTCAATTGCTTCTATGAATTCATCAAGATCAAGTTGTTGCCTTTCACGTATCCATTTAACGTGGGAAGAATAATCTGTTAAATAGATTGGATCATTCTTATTTAAAGCAATAATATGAAACTTAATTTTGTACTTCGTAAAAATTCGGCATAATGTTAGTACAGCTCTATTATTAAAACCAGAAAAAAGAATAAACGTGCAATTAGATGCAGCTTTATTTAACACATTCATTCTCCTTCTCCATTAGAGCTGTTTGGTCTATTATTATATGACATATCTCATCAACTAACGACTCCGATAGTTCTCCGTACATCGGAAGACACAATATCCGATTAGCCATCACTGCGGATACCTCCATAACTGGTGAATCGACAAAAGGAAGTTTATCCAATGAAGGATAAAAATACCTTCGGGGAAAGATGCTCTGTTCTTCTAACGCTTGTTTAATTCTTAATACTAGTTCCTCATTTTTTAATATAATTGGATAGTATGAATAATTTCTTGTTCCAAAAAGATTAAAGGATACAAAATTAATATCAGAGATAGAAGTTAATCTATCTTGATAAAAGTTATGGACTTGCTTTCTTTTTGAAAGAATATCTTCTATGTCATCTAGAACAGACAAACCCATAGCTGCTTGAAATTCATTCATTTTAGCATTTATACCAAGTACCTCTGGAATTCCATTTGATCCAAATCCAAAGTTAATTAACTGCTTTGCTCTTTTATAAAGTTCTTCATTTTGTACTATTAATGCTCCACCTTCAACTGTATGAAAAAGCTTAGTAGCATGGAAACTCACAATTGAAACATCACCAAAATTTAAAATACTCCGTTCCTTGTAGCCAGTACCAAATGCGTGCGCTGCATCGTAAATTACTTTTAACTTGTTTCTATCAGCAATTTCTTGGATTTTCTCAACCTCACACGGATTTCCGAATACATGTACCGGCAAGATACAAGAAGTATCCCTCGTGATCTTTTCTTCAATTTTTGTAACATCTATATTTAAGGTTTCTGGATTAATGTCCGCGAAAACAGGTTTTAATCCTCCCCAAATCAAGCTGCTTGTCGTAGCTACAAAAGAAAATGGAGTTGTTATGACCTCCCCTTCAAGCTCGAGCAATTTGTATGCTAATTGCAGAGCAAGAGTTCCATTAGAAACAAGAACTAAATAGGGAACACCTAAATAATCCCGTAATCTTCTTTCCAACTCTTGAACCAAAATGCCGTTATTCGTAAGCTGATTACTTTGAAAAATCTGATTAACATACTTTTGATATTTTATTACATCTGGCAAGTGGGTTTTTGTCACTTGAATCATATTGACACTTCCTCGAGATCTTTATCTAGAAGCAAATAAGTATTGTGATGATTCTGTTGAAGGTAGCTCATTAATTCTTTCACTAACTCTAATTTATTTTGTTCAATCAAAACCTTAAATCTCCACCTGAAGTATGCATATAACCTAAGACCGAGCCACTTGTCTAATAAAGCATCTGAAAAAGAGTATTTATCGCTACCAGCCAGTCTTCTTAGTTTTAATAACTCTTTAATGGTGAGATAATCAAACTCTAACGGCATATTATAGCTTATACTTTCTTCATGGACTCGATAAATACCAACATGGTCTGGAATAAATCCAACATTACCTGAAAGCATAAGCTTCAAATATAGAAAAAGATCTTTACTTTTAGTTTCTTCAAGGAGACAATCCATCTTCACAGCAAGCTCTCTTCGAAAAACACTAGTAAGCAGACTTGTGATATGTGGATAGTCTTTTGTTTCATAGAACATAAAATAATACCTGCCATTTGTTTCACTAGACAGATTTACCCTTGTAGGATAAGTTAGGCCTGATTGGGTAAACAACATTGTACAGTTAGCAAAAACAAATGATAAAGATTTATTTCTTTCAAGCAAACAAATTGCTTTTAAAATATATTCAGTATCAGTTAGGTAGTCGTCGTGATTCACAAACAACACATATTCTCCATCTGCATATTCGTAAAATGCATGGCACCCATTTATCCCAGGACCCATGTTCTTAGAATTACGCATATACCTTACCCTGTAATCATCTTCAAATTTCTTCATCATCAATTGTGTTCCATCCGTAGAACAATCATCAGCGATGACCACTTCTATATATGGATAACTTTGATTCAATATAGACTCAACAGCTTGCTGTAAATACTGCATCTGATTATAGGCAGTTATAATCACACTAATTTTCGGCAAATCGTTCCTTTTTTTCTTAATAACTTCAGTTAATAACAGCTCATTTGATGAACAAAGCCCACTAATCTTCCCCAATAGTTCTTCCTTAAGTGATTGATCTTCTGTAATCAAGTTAGCAATATGATAATGATATACAGAATTATCGATTTCGCCTGTCTTCTCACAAAGGTAACCAGCATTATAACGAAGATCTTCATTAAGAGGATAATTTTTAATGCCCTTCAGTATAATTGATTTAGCATAATCTACATTGTTTTGCTCAAATTGAATTAGTGACTGAAATACAATAATATCTGGGTCTTCTTCAAAAATATCCAGGTACTGTTGGATTGCCTTTTCAGCATTCAATATACCTTCAGTGTGGATGATATTATAGATATATGACTTCATCGACAATCGAAGCTCTGTCTCTTCATTCATTTTTTATCGACTCTTTTCTTGAAAACAGTTATGTGTTTAGTTATAGAGATAAAATAATTACAGCTTCCTTCATTACCATAGGAGTTAAATTATATGGACGATTCTTGTAAATCTGATCGAGTTCGGTTAGAGACCCAGGGAGAAACAGGTCTGAATTCCCGCATTAATTTAAAAGCTATCATCTCAGTCTGTTTGTCACCAGTATGGGAAGCCAATTGATATATCTTAAACGCTAATTCAAAACTAGGCTCAATGTCGTAAGCCTCAGAATAAAACTTATAGCTATCTCCTAACTGGCCTAACTCTTGTAACAAATCCCCCGCGAGCGAGAATACTTTCATCTTCTCCACCCGATCCTCTGGCTCTATTAATGTCTCCAACGCTAATTCTAAGAAGTGGAATTTCTTAAGTTGCTTTGCTAACTCATATCGCAGGATCGAATCTTTTATACTAGTAACAAAATACTCAATAACCTCATATTGCTTCAGGTTTATTAAATCAAAACAGAGATTTGAAAAATGCTCACGAAGTTCAGGCGTTGAAACTATCCTTCCTATTTCTTCTCTATTAATTAGACGTTGGATAAGCATGTCATCCTTATGTCTTAGATTTCCTAGTTGCTTAAGTTTTTTATAAAAGTCATTATCCTTAACAATCACAGCTAGAGCTACAATATCCCTGAAACTACCGCTACTTAACTTCTCACAGTTACCCCATGATTGTTTAGCCCAATCCCAGCACTGATTGACTTGGTGTACCCAGGCTGCTATTTCGTTATCTGTTTGAACATCAACGATATCGATCATCTCTATAAATAATGGACTCCTCAAATGATATAGCGTTTGTGCAAGTATCAAAGCTTGTTGACTATTGTTCACATCATAGAGTTTTCTGATAAACGTAACCAGATCTTTAGGGTTCGCACTTAGATACATATCCAACCACATCTTCAGAGATGGAATATGCTGCTGATTCTGATTGATACTTGCAATCAGATGTTCTTGTGCCTTCTCTCGATCCCCCATCTCCAAATAAATTCTGCCGAGATATGCATTTGCCATGAAAGTACCTACTCCTTCAAAAGTACTTGCATGTCGTTGATCGGCTTCACCTAGTTCCAAGCACTTCAGAAAACACGACTCAGCATCTTTCCAATAACACATTGAAACATAGACAGAGCCCAAATAAAAATGGTAATCTGTATAGTCTGGAGAAAGTTCAATGGAATCTTGGAGTATATTAATTGCCTCTTGGTATCTCTTTTGCTCAGTTAAACACTGTGCCAGATATATAATTAGCTTTGGAGTAAAGGCTCTATTCGATTCCATTAAATACGAAGATTTATATGCTTCAATGGCTTTATTGTACTCTCCGATGAGCTTATACTGTGTTCCGAGATTAAAATATCCGAAAGCTGTGGGCTTCTCAGCTAATTCGCTCTCTACTATTTTCATATTACGTTCAAATTTATTCTTCTCTTTCATCGTCTTACGAGTATAGCCGTCATGATTAATAATAACTTGAAGGTGTTTGCCTGTGACTTCCGGATATCTTGATATTTCTATTTGTTCATGAATTGCATTTTCATACATAAAGCCGACAGACCTTTTATATAAACGTATAAAAGAATGTACCTCTGTCATTCCAGTGCGAATATAATTACGAATCTTTAAAAAGTAGTAATCTTCCTGCAATGTAGCATTGCTCAAATTCATTTTGCTCTCGGGCTCTAACCATTCGTCAGCATCCAATGATAATATGTACTCCCCTGACGCTTTGGAGTTGGCAAAATTTCTTGCTGCAGAAAAATCATCTGTCCAATCATAACGAAAAATATTCGCACTGAAATTCTCGGCTATCGAGATGGTTGAGTCTGTTGATCCTGTGTCCACGATGATAATTTCATCTACGATTTCCTTGACACTCTCTAGGCATCTTGCCAGATTTGCTTCCTCATTCTTGACAATCATGCACAATGTAATTGTTTGTCGTTCCATAATGTTAACTCCCTACTTGCGATCAACGCAGTTGTTTTAATCTCTGTTTGGCTAAAACAAATCCATACTGAGCACTTTGGGCATAATATGATTCGGCTTGTGCCATTTGACCAGTGATTTCAAAAAATAAGCCAAGGTTATACATCGCTCTAAACGAACCTACACCTCGAACAGTTTCGTACTTCTGAGAGTTGGGGTCGCCAAGTTTCAAACAATATGAAAATATATCTGGGATCTTTGAAAAAAGCGATATTCGTTTACCTTCAATAATCGAAACACCGTACATAAAATATAAATCGGTATATTCGGGGTTTTTTTGGATAGCTAGATCAAAAAAATCATCGAATTCGTTCCATTTCCTCAATTGTAATAAACTATAACCAAGCTGAAGATAAACACTTGACTCATAAATAGGTTTGACACTCTCCCCTTCAAGCGTTTTTATCACAAAAGAAAAGTAAACAATCGCTTCTTCATATTGTTTATTAACATAAAAGCACCTTCCTATCTGAAAATGTATATAGGGATCTTCAGGGGAATTGTTCAGTTGCTTCTTTAATAAAGTTAAATTCCGTGAAATTTTGTCTTTCTCTTGTAGAACACTCTGCTGATATCCTATGTGCCTTACTGTTAAAGTAGTTTGATAATAATTCAAACCGCCACTTAAACATATTAATTGCTCATGTATGGACCCTGAATAGATAAAGTCCCCATTGTTTGGGAAAATCCGTGCAATGTATGTCTCTACTATCTCGGAATCCTGATCATTCATAATTTTTATTCTTCCCACTCTATCTTTACCGTTTAAAATATAATCAATTATGTCCTCACTGGTCCCCTGGTATCTTTCATCAGCATCCAGCATCAATATAGTTGACTGAGTCGCGTGAGAAATTAACTGATTACGGGCAAGTGAAAAATCATCGGCCCAATTATAAGAATAAACTGTTGCTCCTAGCTCTCTAGCAACACCCACGGTATCATCAACTGAACCTGTATCTAGTACAACAATCTCTTGAACGTATGGCCTAATCGATAGAATTGCATCTCCAATATATTTCTGCTCATTACAAGCAAGTATACAAACACTCAAAGGCAGCATAAATTCCCCTCCCAATTTTAAGAAGAGGTGTCCTCATGGACACCTCTTCTTATTTTCCACTTTACTTGTACTCGAAGTAAAGAACCCCGCTCTCTTGCCCGTCAGGATTAATAACTTTAATCTCCACAATTCCTGCGCTACTTGCTCTTGGAGTGCGGAGTCTTAATCTAGTTGCATTTATGAATTCTGCCGAATACTCTACACCATTAATACTTACTTTTGCGCCATTTTTATAATTTGCACCATCTACATAAAGAAGTGTATTTCCACCTATTGGGCCACTTGTAGGTGAAAGGGATTTAACAGATGGAGGCAATACAGGTGGTGGAGCATCATAAGTAAATTGGGAAGTAACAGAATTACCGCTCGGGTTAGTAATCACTATATCAACCGTTCCTGGCGTACTAGCAACTGGTGTTCTAAATCGTATCCTTGTTGAATTAATATATTCATAAGACAATACAGAACCATTAAATGTGACAACTAATGACGGTTCTAAAAACATACCATCCACATACACTAATGTCCCTCCAGCTAATGGACCATTTGCTGGGCTTACCGAGGAAACTACCGGTTGTAGCTCTTCATAAGTATATCCGTTGGGTATAGTAAAGAATTGTCCATCCGGGTTAGTGACTGTTACATCCACCACGCTACTGACAGGAACTGCAGGAGCCTTTACTCGGATATTTGTAGAATTCATAAATGCATGCAAGGCCACAGTAGTATCTCCAAATGTTACAGTGGCTCCTTTCTGGAAATCTGATCCGTAAATATCTAGGATATTACCTCCGTTCTTATTACCAACAGACGGAGTTATTGAAGTAACAACTGGTGCAGGAATAACTGGTGGAGTATCATAAGTAAACGCAGAAACTATGGTTGCTTCTTTTAGATCTGGATTCACAACTTTAAAATCCACACTCCCTGGTTCTGATGCTGCAGGAGTACGGACTCTCAATCGATTCGCGTTAATATATTCCGCTGATAACAACGTTTCGACTCCATTACGAACTAAGTATAGTTTGATACCCTGTTGATAATTTGCTCCATCGATGTAAATGGATGTACCACCGGCCATTGGTCCATTTCCTGGGGTCACTTTATTAATCGTAGGATCCGGCTTAGGAGGCGGAGCAAGAAGTGTAAACGCGTCTGTAACAATATCACCTTGTTCATCAGGATTTACAACCTTAATCGGTACAACTTTAGCTTCTGTTCCAATTGGGGTACGGAACCTTAATCTTGTATTGTTAACGTAATCGGTTGAGACTTGTTGCTCATCAAAATAAACTACCGCCCCATTCACGAAATCTGTACCGTCAATCGTCACCAGAGTACTAACGTCATTCCTTCCAGAGTTTGGAGATATGGAAGTGATTTTAGGAGCTTTAGGAGGTGGTGGTGGATTAAATGTAAATGCTTGAACTAGAATAGATTCAGCACCGTCCGGATTTACAATTTTCACGTCCACTACTCCTGCAGAAGAAGCTGGCGTTCTAGCAGTAACCCTCTGATTAGTATTAAAAGCAACATAGGGGCTTTCTACATCTCCGAAGAAAACTTTTGCGCCTGACTTAAATTCCACCCCAGTCAATGTAACGCTCTCGTTACCAGTCGTTAAACCTTCTTTTGGCGACATGTCTGTCAGCGTCAATTTTGGAGGTTCATTATAGGTAAATCCATCTTTCAGCGTTACCGCAGTTCCGTCCGGATTTTCTAACATAAGATCCACAGTCCCCCATGCATCTGTAGCGGGAGTAGTGGCATATAGATACGTGGAGTTATTAAATGTAACGGATGGAGCATAATTATCGCCAACCTTGACCTTAACTCCATTCATGAAGTTCTTACCATAAATTTTTAGGATGGTATTTCCTGAAATAGGACCGTTTGTTGGTGTAACGCTTGTGATTTCTGGTATGCCATAATAGTTAAAATCCACGGTTGCTGATTGATTATCATCATTCGTTACCTTTACTGTTACAGGACCTTGCGTTCCTATAGGTGTGTTAGCTGTAATTTCATTCCCATTAACCACGACGACATTCGTAGCACTTCTTGAACCAAAAGTCACTTTAGCATTAGGACGAAAGTTATTACCGGTGATAATAACACTCTCTCCACCTGTAATAAGTCCTTTATCCGGCGATATGCCAGTAATCACAGGAGCTAAGTAATTTACATCCAAATTAGCCGTAGGCATTTTGTATGTCTTTGCGGACCCTGTGTAATCTTTGTACGTAATTACAGATTCACTTGTAGATACTGGATACCTTCCATTTAATCCATCTGGTTTCTGACGAATCTTGTAGGTAAAGGAAAGTGTGTCTTTCTTCAGCTCAAGAAACTTCCATGTCAGCGTATTTCCGTCAACTTCAGGTTTAGGGATATTATTCATGTATGAATCTGGCACGATTTCAAATCCGGGCGCGACAACATCTTTGACAACAACGTCATATGCGCTAGCTAAACCAATTTCCTGTACGATTGCAGCATAAATATCACTAAGCCCTACGGAGCCCAATACGAAATGATGGTGATGAGAGGTTGTAGCCATGTTTTTCAGAAGCGTATTCGGAGCGCTGTTTTCAGGATTGTCTCCAACATTCAACAATGCGATTGTATAAAAAACAATACCTGCATCCTTAGCTTCATTCGCTTTTTTCAAAGCATAATCAAAAGCATTCAACCCATCTCCGGTTCCTGTTGCTTCACCGTCAGTTAATAGCACTATGACGGGTTGAGCTTCCGCACGATGATTCGCCAACACCTGGGTAGCATTATGTATAGCATCACCCGTAGCAGTCCCTCCATTAGCGAACAACGTATCGATATAGCTCTTTGCACTTGAAGCACTAGTCGTTAAATCAAAGGATTTAACATCTGAGGCGTAATCAACGATACCTACTTGATGTTTAGTGAGATCCATTAAATCAATGAATCCTTTAGCAGCCGCTTTAGCATTGTTCATTTTCTCGGTACCCATACTACCCGAACGGTCAATAACCAGAATAACATCGTTTGGCTTTACGACATTGATCGGTGGTGTACCTTGAATATTCAATGTAACTTCGGTTTCTCCGCCTACAATAATACTGGAAGGGTTCAAAGATTTCGATGCCGTAACATAATTGGATGAAGCCATTGCTGGGGAAACAGGTATTCCCGTTATCAATAATAACAGTGCTAATAACATGATACCCAATGATTTTTTTTGCATATGCATCCTCCTCTAAGTTTGTTTATCAAAAAAATAGGAGTCTGAAATAACCGATGAATGATAATTGTTTCTCGTCATTTCATTCAACCTAGTCATTTGAAGCTGTTTAGCTTCCATCAGACGGACAACCGATTCATGGAATTGCGCAATTTCTTCTAGAAGCATTTTTTCCTGTTTGTCGTAGGGAAACATTTCAAAAGTTTCCAACTTTTCGTACTGACAATCAATTAAATGTTCATACTCATAATAGGTTTTATTTGAACCTCCTATAACAACCTTGTAATACAATTTCTTGAGATCCCTTAAAACGTCAAGTCTGTTCATCATTGGCTTTTTACGCCCTTCGTCATCGCAAGGGCTTGCCTCCATGTATCTGTATATTCGCGGGCGAACGCAATAACCTCTTCAAGAATTTCCAACTGTCTATTAACTGTAAAATCACCCAATCTTCGAATATAGTAATCGTACAATTCTCTGAGTTGATGAGAGATTTCATAGTCATAGTTTAGGGTGACTACAAATTCATAGAAGATAGCACGAGCCCCGTGAACACGCTCCATCATCTCTGAAAACTGACCATTCTTAAAATGCATTCTCGCCATGTTTAACTTTCGATGTAACTCTTCGTATAACAGGAGCATCAGATCACCAGGACTTGCTGTTTCTACCTTTGTCTTCAAGTATTGTTGTTGATAATTTGGTGCTATCATATACTTACCTCTCCTTATAACTTAAGTTTCATCTTAAACCGACGACAATGCTTATACAGAACGAGATTATTGTCCTCCCAGCTGCTGTGCGATCCAATTGCCCTGCGAATTCAGTTTTTGCAGTGTTTTCTCCATGGCGGTAAACTGCTTATAGTAGCGCTCTTCGACAGATTTAAGTCGATCTTCCAAGGTGTGAATTCTGCTGTTAAGATCACGGAACTGTTGGCCCATTAAACTGCCGTCAGCACTATCTGATACTTTGGTTGTGCCGATCTGCTTAATTATTTTATTAATGCTAGTATTTAAAGCACTGTACAACCTTTCACCATAGCCCGTTCCTTCGATATAACCTTGATCACCTGGTGATAAGTTACTAGATTTAGTAAACATATTCATGACGGCATCTGGGTCTTTATTAAGAGCCTCCTGAAGCTTTTGCTCATTAAGTTCAAGCTTGCCTAGCTCGTTCTGTGAACCCTTAACATAAGCTTTGAAAGTAATACCTATATCTGCAAGTCCGTTAAACTCATCAGGCAAACCTTTGACATTATTGATCAGCATTCCTCTAAGAGAGGATAAAGTATCTTGTAGAATGCTATCCCGATACAAGAGTCCCACTTTCGCCTTCGTCTCCCACATCTCGATCTGCTTCTCCGTCATAGCTTCCTTCTGCTCATCGGTAAGTGGTGTATAACTACGGTTTGGTGTAGTTGTGGTTGCCCCATTGATTACATCAACCAATGCATTATATTGCGTGACAAAATCCTTTAGTTGCGTTGCTACATTTTGAGTATCTCTGGCAACTGTTACAGAAACCGCTGACGTCGAAGTGCCCTTAAGATCGAATCGAACTCCATTAAATTCAAATGAGTTATTAGCGACCTCCATGGTCGTACCGTTAACCGTCGCAATAGCATTCTTTCCCTGAATAGGAAAGGAAGCAACATCGATATTAAAGAAGTTTTGGAAGACATTATTTGGATCATTAACACTTATAGTCGCTGTCTCACCTGTAGCCGTGGTAGATAACATAAACCGTTTGTTAATGCTGTCAAAGCTTAGGTTAACACCCTTATTCGCACTGTTTACCTGTTTCATTACAGACTCATATGTTGAATCGGGATTAACTGTAATAGTAATGTCACCTTGAGGACTACCTTGTGGCCCCGTTATAGTAAATGTCTGATTACTGGTTACACCGAGTTTGTCTTTCACGTTTGCGATCGTTGTTCCATCCCCAGCAGCAAATGCTGTGGATGCCAATTGATTCACCTGAATACTATAGCTGCCTCCAACGGCCACAGAAGATGCCGCGACCTTAACAACGCTATCATTGCTACTTGTGGCTGCCTGCTTATTAAATGCAGATGAAAACCTCATTTTATCGGCAAGGCCCCTTAATGCGTTTAGGGAGGTATTCATATCCTGATATGTTTCGCGTTTCCATGCTAGCTTCTGCTTCTGTTGATTAAGTTTATTTAATGGCATTCGCTCCGCATTCATCAACTGTTTGATAAGGGTATCTGTGTCAAGTCCCGATGCTATCCCGCCAAATCGTATAGGTGATATCATACAATCTGCACCTCCTTGTTCGACTAGCCTCTTTCATCTAAAATCAAACCAACCTGTTTACATAAGTTATAGACGAGATCAATAAATTTCTCGGGCGGTATCTCCCTAATAACTTCTTCGGTCTCTGTGTTAACAACCTTTACGACAATTTGGTGACTCATATCATGCACCGATAGACGTAAATGAGTATTCTCCAAAGCCAATTTCTTATTAGTCTTTTCTATCATCTCATTGAAATATTTATCCCCAATCGATGATGCTGAAATATTGATTTCAGATTGCTGATCCATATCCAACGTTTTATTTGTGTTATTCGTCCTTGTGTCATGTTGTGTTGTAGTATACTCTTTAACAGAATCAACACGCATCCACGGCAACTCCTTCATTATTCTTTATAAAAAAAACCGACCGGATAATCCGGCCGGCTTCCATGAGCTGCAAAAAATTAACGAAGTAATTGAAGCACACCTTGTGGTTGCTGATTAGCTTGCGCCAACATTGCTGTTGCAGCTTGTTGAAGGATATTATTCTTCGTGAATTCCGACATTTCTTTCGCCATATCAACATCACGAATACGGGATTCCGCAGCTTGCAGATTTTCAGAAGTCGTTCCCAGGTTGTTGATGGTATGCTCCAGACGGTTCTGAACAGCACCAAGATCAGAACGGATCGCGGAAACAGTGTCGATAGCCGTTTGTACAATCTGCAAGTTTGAAGCAGCAGTAGCGTTAAGACCATCGTCCAAAGCAGCCAAATTATCCAGGTCAAGAGAGCCTGCATCAGCTGCAGAAAGAGTGATGGAAATTGTATCCCCTGCATTTGCTCCAACTTGGAATGTCAACTGGTTACCATCAACACCAGCACTGATCAACTCTTTCGTGTTGAACTTAGTTTGGCTAGCGATGGAATCAATTTGTGATGTCAATTGACTAATCTCAGCATCGATCTTAGCTGTATCCGCAGTAGTCAATACTTCGTTAGCTGCTTGAGTATACAACTCAGCCATACGTTGCAGCATGGAGTGAGTTTCGTTCAATGCACCCTCAGCTGTTTGAATCAAGGAAATGCCATCCAAAGCGTTGCGGTTTGCCTGCTCCAGACCACGGATCTGGTTACGCATTTTCTCGGAGATTGCCAGACCAGCAGCATCGTCAGCAGCACGGTTGATTCTGTAACCAGAAGACAGTTTCTCGAGGGATTTGCTTTGTTGTGTGTTGTTGAAAGTCAATTGACGCTGTGTGTTGTAAGAGCTGATATTGTGGTTAATACGCATAGTATAATTCCTCCTTGGAATGTGTAGGTGCTTAGCATCCTTGCTTCACCCTATTGTAGTCGAGACATAGCATACGGCCGTCACTGCCATATCTTCCGACCCATATTATATTTATCGGCAAACATGTTTCCAAGTTTATAGCTGATTCATGATTTTTTCGAAAATTATTTCAAATTATTCTTCTTTACTTGCTTAACAAAAGCTTGCTGTAAAATATCCTGGATGTTGCCCGTAAATTGAGTCGCATCATTATTCTGTTCTTTAATTGCTTCGTATATTTCTTCCCGATAGATAGTGACATCGGATGGCGCCTCGATGCCAATTCTCACCTGATCCCCCTGCACGTCGATAATGGACAGAACGATATTATCGTTGATCATGATTTTTTGTCCTTTATTTCTGGATAGAATCAGCATTTGAACCCGCTCCCTTCTCCAACGCTATAAGGGGCTGCCTGGTTGCGTATTTTCCTTGCTCCAATACGATTTGGGCTGCAAACCGATTTTTTTTATTGAGGATGATAGGCGCTTTCAAGTTACAAGTAATCTCAGATTCAGAGCGAACCGTAACGATCACCAGCACCCTGACATCTTGATCCCCTTCCAAATGAAGAGTATCTATCCAATCGGATTTTAACTGAAATTCATAGTCGCTAAAAAATGCAAAAGGATCCATAACGATGAACGTTAGATTCTCATCCTCTACGGATTGTAAAAACTCAAATGACCCTTCATTTCCTTCCGAGTTCATTATGAAGTAGCTTTTGGAATCTTCGAATCCCAGAATTGGTTTGATAAACGTTACTAATTGGTCTTCGGCGACCTGAACCTGACCAAATCTTTTGGTATTAACAATCACAGATTTCCTCCTCCTTCTATCAACGACAATAGCTATAATGAACTCACGTTCATTATAGCTATTGTATATCAGCGCCTAAACCACGGCATCTAGACGTTTGCCGTTTGCTGACATGAATATAAAGTTCTGATTAATTAGATAAGGGTTTACTTTACCGGGATAATAGTCAATCACGGGCTTAAATATTTCGGGGTTAAAACTAACGCCCCCTGGAATGTAATTGATTTGAACTTGACCCGCCGAGTAGTTGATATCTACATTATCATATCCGGGCTCCCCTGCTATCTCAATAGGACGGTCTACTTTAAATACATATTCCCTGGCGATGTCCGCAAAAACATGTCCACCTTCATGCGTAGCCATCATACGATCCCCGTTACGGGCAATTTCAGCTATATTATCCATGGAGATTTGCAGAGAAACTTGGGCTATCCGATCGGTCACTTCTTCGAAGCGAGCCTTTCCTAAAGCAGACCAGGCTTTCCTTGAATCGATCTCCAGGGTTCCCTTAGCCTGCGCTACTTCCAGTGTCGCATTCTTTTGGGTCATGTTGATGGTAGGCCTTGTTTGTTCAATGCTTTGTTGCCCTTTCGTTACTTGTAAGCCGATTTGCGAATAGCCTTGCTGAATTTGAATTCGGGGAATATTCACGATAATCCCTCCACTATCTCAAGAAGTCAAGGAGACTTGGGCGAATAATGCGAGCCATGGTATCCAAAGAGGCTTGATACACGCTTTCCGATGTTTTTAAGCCGATGATGACTTTGGATATATCTGCGTCTTCAACTTTGGATTGAAGATCCATATAGTTTAAATTTAAATCGCCAAGTCTGCTAAGCGTAAATTCCAGGCGATTTTGTTTACCGCCCATCTCCGCCTGGGCGGTAATTGTCGTCTCCAGACTCTGCTGTAATGAAGGAACAGCACTTTGAATACCAGCAGTATCATCTGCAAGCAGCGCCTTCTTAAGATTATCCACCACAGCAAATATTCCCGAGGTGTCTCCATATACTCCAAACACTTGCTCTCCCAAGGTGTTCACGGGCACCGTGATTCCAGCACCTACTTGATATCTCACTTCGCCGTCATCCAAAGCATATGCGGTTTGCGTTGGATCATCGGGGAATGGCTTCTCATCGGTTCTCTCGCCATTAAAAATATACTTTCCCTTAAATTGAGAGTTCCCAAGAGAAACCAGCTGTTGAAATAGCTGATCTACTTCTGCGGCAATATTGGCACGAGCGTCGGCCGGTACCGTATCCGTTCCGCCCTGCACAGCCAGCTCCGAAAGCTTTTGGATAATCTGTGTAACTTCGGTCATTACCGTATCACCATATTTAAGCCATGCATCCGCATCATCCGCATTTTGCTCAAACTGCGTCGTAGCAGTAATCTGGCCACGATACTGGAGAGCACTTGCAACACCCACCGGATCGTCGGAAGGACGATTAATCCGGCGCTGGGTCATCATTTGCTCCTGATACTTATCCAGTCTGCGATAGTTGCCTTGCAGGCCGCTCATCATGGAGCTAGTCATCATGGATTGGGTTATGCGCATAATTTATTCCTCCTATCTGCCGACGACGCCGGTACCGTTAATTAATTTATCCAACATCTCATCAATGGTAGTGACCACACGAGATGATGCGCTGTAAGCATGCTGGAAGCGAATAAGATCCGACATTTCTTCGTCAAGCGATACACTGCTAATCGATAGGCGGAGTGTATCTGCATGTTCAACCAGCAACGTGCCGTTCTCCACCATCTTGATGGCATTACTGCTGTCCGTACCTAATTTGGAGATAACGGACTGCAGATATCCTTCAAAATTAGTGATATCCGTTACTGAACCATTGTTGTTATTCGGATTGAAATTAAACGTACGTTCTGACAGTTGGGCGATCAAAAGCGCCATGCCGCCGTTCCCTTTCAGAACCACCTCGGATGTCGTACCGTTCACCGGATCAGTCTTCATTTCGGTCCGCAGGGAGGCGCCGATGTTCTTCAGATCGGATTGAATGGTCTGGCTAAGCCTCATATTCCCCGCCGTAATCGGCCCTCCATTAGCAGAGACAAAGAAATCGCCGCCGGTTGTCGCTGGCTCATTCAGGGTGTAACCCAGCTTATGCAGCCCATTGAGACCATCTACGGTATGCTTGGTATCCTCTGCGAGTTTACGCGGATTATTCGCATCCATAACCGCATTCGGTATGTTGACACCTGGAGGAAGAATAGTTCCAGCGGGCAGTGTCACTTCTACTTTTCCTGTAGCCAGTGTATTGGCCATAATGTTCAACTGGGTGATATACCCTTGAACATGCACATCACGGGAGGTCACATAACCGGCAATCTCCCCGCCAGTCAATGCACCCGCAATCGCGTTTGTAATCGGGGTAAACGTCATATCATCAACCACGACCTGGTTGCCAAACGTCACTTGATAAACGTCACCGGTCTCCGTGACATTGACGTTTCCGAGCAATGATAGCTGATCAACGAGCAGATCCCGCTTATCGCGCAGGTCGTTCGCGTTATCGCCAAGACCCTCGATGCGTTTAATGCTTTGCGTCAATTCCGCCACTTGCTCAATATAGTTATTAGCTTCTGCTACCTTGGTGTCGATGCGAGACGTCAAGTTATTGCTGAGGGTATCCAGTTGTGAGTAAATATGGTTAAACGTCTCCGTCAAAGCGATCGCTTTCTGTTGAACCGCCATACGCGCGGACAAATCGGTGTCGCTTGGATTCTTGCTCAGCGTCTGCCAAGCCGTCCAGAACTCTGCAATACTTGCGCTCAGGCTGCTGTCCGAAGGCTCGTTAAAAATCCCCTCAATATTTGAAAGCGTCTCTTGCTGAACGCTCCATGTCGACAAATTCGTGTTCTGATTGCGGTATTCGATATCCAACAGGAAATCCCGAACCCGCTGAATACTCGCCGCTTCTACGCCCATCCCGAGCTGACCAGCCGCTTGAGAGCGCTGCAATCCCGGAAAAGCAATCGGGTTAGCTGCGACCAGGCGTGTAGTCTGACGGGAATATCCCGGCGTATTAGCGTTCGTTACGTTATGACCAGCTGTGTTAAGTGCAGCTTGCTGGGCAATCAAGCCCCTCTTTCCGATTTCGAGCAAATGAAATGTGGATCTCATCTACATTTTCCTTTCTGCTTATGCCCTGGTATCAAACATGCTTCGGCCTTTGCCAGCCGGATTCTGATGTTGCGGATGCTGGTAAAGCATATCATCCTCCGGACGGCTGACTAATAAATTCAAGCTATAATCTATGAATGCCAGAGACTGCTCAATCAGTTCCCGGTTCATGGCATTCAGTTCTTTGAGCTCCATAAGCCTATCCATCAATTGCTGCTGCACATCCTGCAGCTCTGTTTTTTCATCCGGGTTAAATACAAGACGAGTCATTTCAGTAACCGTCAGCTGAAGCTGGGAGCGGATGCCCTTCTCACGCAAAAAATCATCTGCGGCACCTTGACGCAGCGCTTCCGTTTCCGCCACCTGCTTCAGCAGGCGGTTCTCCTTGGTCATGACCGCTGTAAGACGTTCCACATCATTATCCAGAATGGCTTGCCTTTTATCTTCCCCTGCCTCTATGAGCTGCTGATGCAGCTCATCCTGACGCTTCATATATTCGATTATGGATCTAGCACTCACTTGGACTCACCTGATTTATTGTAGGATTGAAAATACGGGAGTAATTTGTCTGCCAAACGATCAACCGGCACTTCATATGTGCCGTTGGTTACAGCTTCCTTCAAACGCTGGATCTTCTCCGCGCGTTCCGGATCCTGTACTTTACTCTGTGCACTCAGTTCCATCGCCTCCGGGGAGATTGATACTTCATCCTTGCGGCGTTTCTTCTTATCGATATGCTGCATCTCCCGAGATTCAATATTCCGTTGATACGAATTGATGCCGTTCACACGTCCCGATTCGTTAATCTTCACGCCCTATTCACCTCACTTAAAATAAAAGACCGATAAGCTTTACTAAGTTTATCGGCCGGATATGAAACATTGTTAATAGTTCAAAAGTTAGTATTTGCGCAGTTTATCGACTGCACTATAAGTCTCTCTGTCTTTGCGGGACCCAGGCTGATGTTCCTGGTCGCCGGCAGCCGCCTGCCTCAGCTCTCTCGTTAATCGGGTCCGGCAGGACTCGCACATATTGCTCTCGCGAATCAACGTTCCGCACACTTCGCAAGGATACGCCAGGTTCGGCGCGTTCGCAATCGAGATCCGGCCTTCCTTGATAAATTTCGTAATCTGCCGCACGGATACTTCCGTAGCCTCAGATACCTCATGGATGGTTGCGCCTTTTTGCTCACGCAGGAAGGTTGCGCATTTCTCGTATTCCTTCTCAATCACTTTCATGCATTCAGGACACATTTCCCGAATATTTACCGTATATAACTTGCCGCACCGAGGGCAATTCCCCAAATTCATGCTCAACAACCTCCATGCCACATAGAACCTTTGATACCCCTAGATTACATTATCTGAGGGCTTACGTCTATCATTCGAAAGGAGAATCCACATATTTTTCCTATTTCGGTTGTTTATGAGCGGGCCCAGGTTAAACTATAAATCTCGATGGGCATTTCCAAGAAGGATTCGTATCCTCGCAAAACCTGCGCGCAAGCGTTAATCGTACTCCCGGTGGTATAGATATCATCGACGAGTAATATACGGAGAGGCCCTATGGTCCATGATATCCCCTCTGGAGAACCGGTATTCGCTGCGCCCCGCTTACTTACAGACCACAACATTTCGGGTGCATGCTGTAACGCGCCAAAAACACCCTCCATATCCTTTAGCCGGTCCATCCGGCTCTTAAAACTCTGTTTATCCGTATGACGGTTACGTTCCAGCAGCGGAACATAAGGAGTTTTTATGCTAGCCGCGAGTCCCTTTGCCAGTACTTCCGCCTGGTTAAACCCCCTCTCCCGCAGCCTTTCCTGGCTGACCGGAACCGAAGTAACGGCATGTATGATCCAAGGCACACTATGCGCGTTCCGCAAACGATGATCGCCCATACGGACGTTCGCCTCTCGATGGAACATCGTAAAGGCTCTAAGCAGCATCTCGACCAAAAGAGGCGCGTACCGCTCATTCCCCCTATATTTATATTGGGCCAGCCACTCTCTCATCTGCGCGTCATAGGTTACCGCACTCCGATTTAAAACAAAGCTTCGATCGTTCACGCCTAAACGAGTACAGTCCGGACAACCGATTCCCCGCCCGCATCGCAAGCATCGGGGTTTGAAAATCCATGGGATCTGCCGATAACAGGCATGGCATATCCCCGGAAGTTCCTGGTTACATGAGCCTATTTTCCCGCAAGTGAGGCAGATTTCGTCAATCGGTTTAAGCATTCGATGCATGTGTCCGAGGAGTTGGCTTAAGACGTTGGATATCAAAGGCGCACCTTCCTTTCCAGGTTAGATTGAAAAAAGAATGCGGCTCTGCGGATAAAAGACTAGATTACATCAGGAGGACGAGAACTATAATTAACGCCCACACGCTTACTCCCAGTCACCCCTCCTATTTACCCGTCAACTCTTGAACTGTACGTAAATACCCGCCTTTACCAGCGATTCGGTTCATCGCCTTGATTTGCCGAACTGCCGAGCTTTGGCACCTGGTCCATTGCGGCGCAGCAAACACTACCCTACCTGCTGGATAATCCTTGGATCGGCCCGCACGTCCAGCCATCTGTATCAAGGCCGCTTCATCAAATAGCTCGCTATCTGCATCCAAAATAAACACATCGCTTTTGGGAACCGTTACCCCGCGTTCAAGAATGGTTGTTGTCACCAGCAAGCGAATCTCGCGGTTTCGGAAGGACATCACTTTGCCCGCCCGCTCCGGGTCGATGGATGAAGTCCCTTCAATCGGCATAGTGGCAATCGCCTTGCGGAGCAGTTCCAGAATAGGATCAATATGCTTGATCCGGGAAACGAACAGGAACACTTGAGCTCCGCGTCTCAGAGAGGCACTCAGGCTTCGAACCAGGAGTGGGGGAAGCTTTTTTTCTTGTAGGCAGCGGCTCACCGCAAACATTTTCAGTTTCTTAGGAACGGGTAACGGATACCCATGGAAGCGTGCTGGAACTTTCGCATGTGGCAATCGACCCGCAGCTGCCTCCCGCTGTAGAGGCGTTGGCGGGGTAGCTGACAGATAGATATATTTCCCCCCTGGTTTGCAAGCACCCTTGGCCGCGTAATCCAGCATCGGATCGTTATGATAGGGAAAGGCATCAATCTCATCGATCACGACCAGATCAAAAGCTCCCCTGAATCGCAGCAGCTGATGCGTCGTTGCCAGCGTGATGCTTCCCCGCTTCCAACGGTCCGGACTTCCGCCATATAACGTGACCACTGTTTCCTCGGGAAAAGCCTTGGATAACCGAGGTGCCAGCTCCAGCACCACGTCCCGTCTTGGCGCGGCGACCAAGACGCGCCCGTCCGCATCCAGAATGGACTGCAGCAGCGGAAAGATCATTTCGGTCTTTCCGGCACCGGTCACCGCCCAGATGAGAAACCGGGCGGCACCCACCGCGGAGCCCCCTGCGGGCGGCTCCGCCAAAAACCGCAGCGCAGCGCCAGCGGCGGCGCTCTGCGCTGCGCTAAGCCCCCACCGGCCCAAGGCCGCGGTGGGGGAACCCCCGGCCGTGCCCCGCACGGCCGACCCTGCTGTGCCATGCAGCAGCAGGGCACAAGCGCGGCTGCGCCCCATTGCGAGGCAGGCCTCGCAATAGGCGCAAGCCGCCGAGCCGCACGCGGCGCATGCCGTGCGGCTCTTGGCCTCGCTGCCGCAGCGCCGGCAGCGTAGGGCCATGGCCCGGCGGCGGAGCCAGCCGGGCCCTTTGCGCGGGGCGGGCTGTGCCAGCCCCGCTTCCAAGCGCAGGCGGCCCAGCAGGACGCCAAGCTGGGCCGCAGCGCGCCAGTCGCCGGTGCCCACGGCGACCTCCCCTAGCAATGCCTCGACCTCGCCGGCAAGCAAGGCTCGTCCTGCCATGCACTCGATCTGCAGCTCCGCCTGCTGCACCAGTTCCTCCCACTCCATCACGACTCCCTTTTCGATCAGGGAACTTAGATAGGACCCATCCATCACTTGGATTCCCTGCAGCAATACGCTCCATTTAGATCTGCTGCTCTCCGGCTCCTGCAGTAAAAACGGATTTAATGCCTGGTACATAAATCTCTGCCAATCCGACTTCACCCATCGATCCATGTCTGGAATCGGCTGAAATCTCGCTTGGATTTCAACGGCCCATCCCAGTGGTACTCGAGAGGACAGCAGCACCAATAACGGTGTACCAGCCCTTTCATCCGCTTTTCTCATTCTTCCATACCACCATTGAAGATCCACCCTCATATCTAGCGAGAGATAGCAATTCCATTTCTCTGCTTCTCGAATGGCATAAATGGCAATCTGCATGACATCAACTCCAATATTGAGACATATAAACAGCTTTTAAGATCATGTATGGGTACTGGAACTTGGTAGTTCACAACATGCTTCAGTTGCTTTTCAGATCGTTTCATAAAAAATATGGTCATCTAATACCAGTCGGGGAAGCATTATATGAAGATTCGATAGAGCTCCGTGAATAACGATTTAATTGGGCTTCTTTCTCAAATACCTATCTTCCCATCTTCAACAACTCAAACCCTTTAGCCGATCCTGCTAATAGAAGTTAGAATCTCAAGCCATAGTTTGAGTTAGTTCCAAATCAATATAAAGCACGATCGTCCTGATCTAACTGCAGTGACTTCCATTTCCTATTTGTTTCTCTCCTCAACGCTCAGATCTCCATTGCACAACGCCATTTGTCGAATACTGTCATTGCTACGATTTATAAGCATCTGATCCCTACATCTTCCACCCCAATACGCCAATAAACGCAAAAAGCACACCCCTCGCTATACGCTCGGAGTGTGCTTCACGCCTTCAACAATATGAGTATCATCCCGGGAACCAAAACAACTTGCCGATGTTTATCCCTGTACATATGGAATCTGAACAGCCTCCATCGGGTTTCTCAGATCGACCCGTATGACTTCGTCTTCATTCGGATCGACATCCGTTTCTTGTGATGCCGGATCACCGGATCTCCAAGTCCCGTATACCAGTTCAATTCCGGACAAATGAGTCAATCTCTTGACAATCTTTAACGTATCATCATACGACTGGTCATCAAGGACGGTGACGCGCACGCGCGTCCCGCTCAGCAGGGCATACCAGGAAAGGGCTCTCAAATACCATTCCACCTGCCGCTCATGGTTGGACGTGATCAGCACATAATGTCTGCGCCGCCCCGTGCCTTCACTAGCTCTTCGGAGATGACGGGCATGCACGATATGAACCAGAGCAACAGCGATCCCGTACACCGCGAGTATCCACAGCAATTGGGCAACCATGAGACTCACCTCCTTCTCTTATCAACAATATATGCTGACTAGGAAAGGACGGTGACAGTTATGTAACCGGTGCCCACACGGAACTTGTCGGGAACGGCTTATTTGCCATAAGGAAGACGTTTCGACATTCCCTCTACAAGATAGGCCGCCGTTCTTGCGATACCAATAAAGCCCTCGTACTTTAATCAATAACAGGCAGCGGTATAAGCAGTTGTTTTTTATGTATGCTAGTTACCGAAAGAGTTCAGCCATGCTGTAAACCTCTAATTTCTCATAACAAAAAGGAACCGCCCTTGGCAGTTCCCTCCCTATGTAAGACGCGTCCGTGCATTCGGATCGGCGATTACAACGTCACCCAGCCATATTTGATCGAGTTGATAACCGCTTGCGTACGGTCGTCCACTTCCATCTTCTGCAGGATGCTGCTGACGTGGTTTTTTACAGTTTTTTCACTAATGAACAGGTATTCCCCAATCATCTTGTTGCTCTTGCCTTCGGCCATTAGTCTAAGCACTTCCGCTTCGCGCCTTGTCAATGGGTTGTTCTCGCCTGCCACAAACTTGACTCCAGCTTCACGCGAACCGCTCTCCGCCATCGCGCCTGCTTCGTTTACATACGTCATCCGGCGGAGCTGGTGGATCAGCTTGCCCGTTACTTTCGGATGGATAAATGCATATCCTTCATGTACCGAACGAATCGCATTAATCAGTGACTCGGCTTCCATATCCTTCAGGAGGTAACCGTTCGCTCCCTTACGGAGCGTTTCAAACACATAACTTTCGTCGTCATGAATCGACAGAATAATAACTTTGATCTCAGGAAACATTTCACGTAGTTTCTCGGTCGCTTGAACGCCGTTTTCGGTCGGCATGTTGATGTCCATCAGCACGATATCCGGCTTCACTTCGTTGCAGAACTCCAGCACTTGAATGCCGTCGCCGCATTCGCCGATTACGTCAATGTCGTCCTCCATATTCAGTATGCGTTTCAGACCCTCCCTAAACAGCTGGTGGTCATCCGCTAATAATACTTTGATAATCGTGTTCTCTTTCTCCAAATGTTCCATCCGATTACTCCTTTCTCTTTTCTACGTTCGTCGGGATATGAATCACGATCTTGGTTCCTTGATTCTCGGCTGAATCGATCTCCATTCTCCCTTCGAGCAGCTCAACCCTCTCCCGCATGCCAATTAACCCAAAGTGGTCCTTGCTTTTCTGCTCCAGCAAATCGACATTGAATCCCAGGCCATTGTCCTGTACCACGATTTTGACCAATTGCGCCTGGTACGTGATTTCAACAAGCACATAAGTCGGGTAAGCATGTTTTGCAGCATTCGAAAGTGCTTCCTGCACCAACCGGTAGATGGCCGCCTCCATCGCAGAAGAGAGACGATGCTCTTTCCCCCGTGTCTCGAAGATCGTGCGGATTTTCGATTTCTCTTCATAATCATGCACATATTTACGCAGTGTGGGGATTAATCCTAGATCATCGAGTGCCATTGGACGCAGATTGAAGATAACTTTTCGCATTTCCTCCAGGCTCGAACGCACCTGGCCCTTCAAATCTACTATTTCGTCCTGCACCATCTTAAATTCCTGCTTTGCAAGCATTCTTTCTACAATTTCCGTCCTAAGAACCAGATTCGCCAGCAATTGCGCAGGTCCATCATGAATCTCTCTGGATATGCGCTTCCGTTCTTCTTCCTGCGCCAGAATAATTTTGAGTCCAATGACCTGTCTGTTCTTCGCAGATTCGATGATTCGGGATACCTGGCCCAGCTCGCCGGACAAGTATTCCAACACTACGCCCATCTGAGATCCGATCGATTCTGCGCGCTCCACCGAGTTCTCGACATTGCGAACCCGCTTCTGCAGCTCATCTCGTCTTGCTTTCAGATACATTTCCTTCTCCCGGTAGATCATGAGGTCAAGCTGAAGCTGCGTTGCTTTCTCATACGCCTGCTTGATGTCCTCTTCCTTGTACCGGACGAAATCCCGGCTGACCTCGGTCAGCCGGATCCGGGAACGGCGGTAGTTCAGCTCCAGCTGATCCACCTTCTCTAAGGTTTCCGTCGTTTCTTTTAATGTCCGCTGCAGTTCATGATTGAGAGACGCGAGCTCCTGCCGCGACGCCTCCAATATTTCGAACATTTGGTATTTGCTGTCCTCCATCACTTTGATGGCATTTTTTATGACACGGTCGATGGCATCGGCTTGATAATCCACGCACTCTACTCCATTTCTAACGTTTCATATACATATCATACCATATCATGATTCGATCGTAACGGTCTTCGTGTTCTTGTCCCATTTTACTTTAAGGCCTAATTGCTCGGAAACGAGACGAAGAGGGACCAAAGTCCTACCGCCTTGAACCATAGGTGCCACAGCCGCCGAACTGCGTTTACCGTTGAGGATGAATTCCTTTTTGCCTACCGTCAATTCCATGAGCATGCCGCCTCTCAGGACGCCTACCCGCTGCGCGGATTGGTTCCAGGTCGCTTGCCCGCCGAAGGCGTCGAGCACATGCTTAATCGGAACATAGGTCGTTCCGTTTTTCAGGATTGGCGCGGAATCGATTGCCACTTTCGAACCATTCAGCATGAGCGATTTTTGCCCAATGGTCATGACCGCTTTACCGGTTGGAAGTCCTTCATTTCCTGACAGGGACGGCATCGTGAAGCGGATATCATCAAAAGATACAGCCCCAGTCAATGCACGCTCGTCCTGGCCCTCTTCCACGTTCACGACATACAGCCGCTTCATCTGAGCCGGGAACGCAATGTTATATCCGCTCAAATCGATGCTCAGCGTCTTCCAGCCGCTCCAATCAATCGCCTTAGCCAGATCGACGTACACGGTTTTCCCGTTATTGTCCTTGAGCTCCGCACGCAGCCAGTTCAGGCTGTTATCTCCCTCCACGTCAATCGTCATGGACGTTGCCTGTGCAGGAATCGTTTTGCCTGTCGTGCCATTCAGCTCGGCATAAGCGTACATTTTTTGTCCCAGCCCGCCTGTCATATCATAGGTTAGGTTCAAGACTTTGGAGGTTGCCCTTGTTCCGCTGCCGTTTTGGATCGCTGCCGTCCCGGTAACTGCAGGCACGTTGGTCGTGAACTTCACAGGGTAATTTACATTCTCGAAGTTCTCCCACGTGCTCTCGCCTGCTGCCGACAAAATAACGACTGTGCTAAATCCATCATAACGTGCGATGGCATAACCGACTTTCGTATTGCTGTTCACGGAGGATACGGTCAGGCGGCCGTCTTTGACACTGCCTTTGAATCCGATAAACTCCCATTTCAGCGCACTGCTCGGAACCTCCAAGCTTTGGCCGTTGCTCGTTACGGCGGTTACCGGTACGGAAACGCTCGTTCCAGCCTGCAGCGGTGCACTGGAAACGCCTGTAGTCAAGGCAACGAGATCATCCGCACCCAGCACCTTGACCTGCATCGTCGCTTTGGTGCTGCCGCTTACCGCCGTCAGGGTCGATGTGCCCGGCTTCGTTGCTTTTATGCTTTGGCCGTTAACCGCAAGGTTGCCATTGCTGGATTTCCAGGTCGGTTTAATCGAGCCAGCCTCAATGGGATTATAGTAAGTATCATAGCCCTTGAGTTGATATGTTCCGATTTGCCCGATCAGCAGTGTGTTGCTGCCGCTCACCTTCAAGCCCTTCAAGCTGCCTTTAGGCGCCGTCGAGAACACGCCGAGTGCATTAACGATGCTTCGCTGCGTCGTCCCGTACTCCGTGTTGAAGGTCAGCTGGGTATTCATCTCGGCTAATGGACGGTTGACCATCGTGGTCGATCCGCCGCCGTCGAGGTTCATTCCCTTCCAAACGCCAACCTTCGTCATGAAATCCTGAAGCTGCTGCAGCGTCATGCCTTTGCTGTTATCGTTGCTCTCCGTTGCGATCAGGTAGGCGTAACGTCCGTCTTTGGAGTAACCCACCGCCGTACGCGCACGATTGCCTCCAAGATCATTCACGTTTCTTGAAAAGGACGTCGCTTTGCCGTTATCCACCAGGATCGTATGTCCGCCAATCATCATCTGCAGATTCGTAGGATCCAGCTTTTGACCGGTCTTTTTCGATACGAGCGCATAATCCGCTTCTAACCTCTGGCCTACGGCCAGGTTGTTCTTCACGAACTCGGCTGCGGCGCCATGCGTACGAAGAATGTAGCTTCCTTCCGGAACTGCCGAAGGTATTCCGGCCATCACCGAAATATCCGTAATAACTCCGTCGGTCACCATCACTTCGGTCGGTGTGCTAGAGCTGTTTTTCGGACGCTCGAGAGCCTTCCATGCACTTGTGTATATATAAGCTGCGTTCACATGGCTGTAGTTCGATCCGGTTCCCTCCGGCGTGTATGCGGTTTTGTTCATGCCTGCCAGCGGGAATGTCGTTCCGTTCTCGGCGGTAATGCTTCCCGAAAAAGCAAACTCGTCCAGGATCGGCTTTCCGTCATTCGTTACGGCAAAAGCATACATGCCTTTAAGATCCGAAGGCGACGACATCAAAAGACCATTCGAGACCTGAGCGCCCATCGGGGCTCCTTCTCTGCCGGTGTTAAAGAAATCCCCGTTGATCGCTGCTACTGCACCGTTTTCCTTCGCCATTCCGCCCGTGCTTTGTCTTGTTGTAAATTGATTGCCTTGCCCTGTCATGACATCCAGCTTCACATATTTGTTGTTGAGATCCACCAGGATGACATTCGCCAGCGATTTCGCGCCGGCACTGTTGATATACTGATACTTCATCAAAACCGCGCCGGACGTAATGATTTCCTCACCCAGCTTCTTCGCTGATGTGGTTGCCGCGTATGCTACCGAAGAAGTTGATAGATTCCCTATCACCGGTATGCCGCTGCTCAGCACAGGGCCCACCCAGATGACCCCGGCCAATGTGATAATCAACCATTTCTTGCCCACGCCTGATTTTGCAGACTTCAGTGTTTTCCCCTGACTAACCATGTAATCGTAACTCTCCCATCTCTCGTTCAACACGGATGCCGAACATATAAAGTCTCTATTTAATAGACTTCATTTTTGAGGAAAAGTTACGAATTTGTTATAAAAAAAACACTTTCGCGTATCGTACACCAAGTCTTAGCAAAATTGTAGCGGCATTTTTTAGGAGCCTATGTAAATCAATCCTATGTTACTATATTTTCATCTAAAAGTAACTAGTTTGTCATAAAATATATTCCTCTATTACCATTTATTAATCAAAGAAAGCCGACACCTATACTAGACATCAGCTTTATAATTATTGCATTTTTGTCATAAATTCTAATTCCATCTCCAGTTTCATCGCTACATCTTGAGAGGATTTTAAACACAAAAAGGCATGTGCCTTTTTTCAAAAGAAAAATGGAATGGCACATGCCTAAACTATATATCCGGAACATATCCTAAAATTACCTTAGTTTGCGCCAGCTTGTTCTTTCAGCGCTTCGGCTTTGTCAACGCGTTCCCAAGGCAGATCCAGGTCAGTACGTCCAAAATGTCCGTACGCCGCCGTTTGCTTGTAGATCGGACGACGAAGATCCAGCATGCGGATGATTCCAGCCGGACGCAGGTCAAAGTTGTTGCGCACAAGCTCAACCAGCTTCTCTTCGCTTACTTTACCTGTACCATATGTGTCGACACTGATCGACACCGGGTTTGCGACACCGATGGCGTAAGCCAATTGGATTTCGCACTTGTCCGCGAGTCCTGCGGCAACCAGGTTTTTAGCCACGTAGCGCGCCGCGTAAGCAGCGGAACGGTCGACTTTTGTAGGATCCTTACCGGAGAATGCACCGCCGCCATGACGAGCGTAGCCGCCATAGGTGTCCACGATGATTTTGCGGCCAGTCAGACCAGCATCGCCTTGAGGACCACCGATGACGAAACGGCCGGTAGGGTTGATGAAGTATTTAGTTTCTGCGTCCAGCAATTCAGCCGGTACGACAGGAAGAATGACTTGTTCTTTAATATCCTTTTGAATTTGCTCCAGTGTTGCTTCTTCGGCATGTTGAGTCGATACCACGATCGTATCCACGCGAACCGGCGTATTGCCGTCATACTCGATCGTCACCTGAGTTTTACCGTCCGGACGCAGGTAATCCAGCGTACCGTCTTTACGAACCTCGGACAAACGACGAGCGATGCGGTGAGACAATGCAATTGGAAGAGGCATCAATTCTGGCGTCTCGTTGGTTGCAAAACCAAACATTAGACCTTGGTCACCAGCACCAATGTTCTCGGTTTCCTTGTCCACTTGGGAAGGATCACGATTCTCCAGTGCAGCGTTTACCCCCTGTGCAATATCGGCCGATTGCTCATTCAGCGATGTCAACACCGCGCATGTATTGGAATCAAAACCGTATTTAGCACGGGTATACCCGATTTCCTTCACGGTATTGCGTACGATGGATGGAATATCCACGTATTCAGATTTAGTGCTAATTTCACCAATGACCAAAACAAGACCAGTCGCAACGGAAACTTCACAAGCTACGCGTGCGTTCGGATCGTTAGCCAAAAAAGCATCGAGTACCGCATCAGAAATCTGGTCACAGATTTTATCCGGATGTCCTTCAGTTACGGACTCAGATGTAAATAAACGTCGCCCTGTTAAAGACATGAGATCAACCTCCCATATGAATAGTATGTGTTATATCAAGAGGTCCTACACAAAAAATGAACCTTTTCCGACAGGAAAAGGTTTGAAATGTACAATCCTCAACATGCATATTAACTTATTTGTTACCAGGTGTCAATCCAGTTTGTGAGCTGTTTTTCAAGGATTTTCTTGGGTTTTTCAATCGGATGTTAATCAAGAATAAGTTCCGTCTTATATCGAAAAATGACTATAGTCTGCCGAAGAGGCTTTGCTCGGCGTTTTGAACCAAACGCTTCGTGATCTCTCCGCCAACGGATCCGTTCTCGCGGGATGTCAGATGCCCCCATCCAGCACGACGGCTGGAGGAACTTCCTCCGATGGCTCCAAGCTCTGAACCGAATTCCGTATCCGCTCCATACAAGCTGCTGCCATATCCCACCGGTAATCCAAACTCAGCTGCGATTTCGTATTTCATTTGCTTCAGCATTTCACGACTCTCCGGAACCACTTGACGATTACGACTGCTGCGTGCCATGAAAACACACCTCCTGTATTGGTATTTACAGAAGTTATTATTTGTCGAGAACACAGCGTCAACACGTATAAAACGTTGTCACAACTGGCAATAATTATAAGAGGATTGTACCGGAAGAAAGTTATCACTTACTTGGTGGAAGAGGCAATATTGTCAGGGGCTAACACCCCTAATTTGTGGACACTATTTAATGGTGTAACCGCCACGTACCATGACAATCAGATTGCTTGTCTGCCCTTCTTTCACCTGGATACCACGACCTTCACGCGGGAAGGAAAGCAGATGGTTCTTAGGCGCCGTTTCGCCGTTTAACAGGTCTTTACCATCAGTAAGATCCGCAACGCCGCTAGCCACTTCTGTGTAGATCACAGCATTACCTGAACGCACGATGAACTCGGTCCCTGCGTCGGCGATCAGAATCTTGCCTGGCTTCAGAGCAACATTCTTGACTTCATCGGCACCTTGTGATGGTTGTGTAGGATTGGTTGGGCTGGTATTCCCTCCACCACCACCGTTCAGTACTTGCTGGATTTGTTGATCTACGTAGCTTTTAGTGACGACCGGGTCGTCGGTGGTGCCGGGGGTGGTGCCGGCACCGTCGGCGGGGGTGTTGAGGATGCTAGCACTTAATATTCCAATGGATAAAATCGCTAAACTCGATAATATACTCTTAGTTTTCATCTTAACTCCTTTATATTTCGACGATTTTAAATAAAAGAGCCCATTCGAAAAGAATGGGCTCTAAAGAAGAACTACGAAGAACTAATAATTACCGGTTTACAATAATCGCAACTGGCTCTGCAGCATTTTCATTTACAGATGTGTCCGTAACAAACTTAGAAGTTTCAAAGTTATCACCGGAATAGATTTGTACAGATTGAGTTGTTACATCTGCAGCGTCAAATGTAATTTGCACTTCGTTAGCTGCACCTTGAGTAACACCAGTTACCTTAACTGAGTCTCCACCAACATAGACTTTGAACGCAGTTGTATTTGCTGCAACTTTCACAGCTTCATTGAATGTAAGAACTGCTGTAGTAGTATCGCCATTATCAATGAATCTTACGCTGTTTTCAACATATGTTGGGCGGATGCCATCCTCAACATTAACTTCTCCTGTTACTTTAAGTCCGTTGAAGTTAACGGATTGTGGAGTAGAGGATACAACTCTCAATTTAAGGTTCTTAGCATCAGCAGCAAGAACTTTACCACCAGTGATGTCGAAAGTTACCTTAGCTCCATCGTGACTTGCAACACTTACGTTATAGACATCATTTGTAACAGTGTTAACTACTTGGAAATCGCCAGCATATACATAAGAGAGCGGTCCATTAAATTCTACTGCAACACTATCCTTGTCAGTAGCTTTCGCAGACTTAAATCCGATGGATTGCTGACCTTTTTCTTTCACATTAGCATTCAACACGTTTCCAGCGATGTAGTTGCCATTAGTATCTGCAACATTAGTTACACGAAGACTAATTGCTTGGTTAACTGCATTAGCATCTTTTTGTACATATCCACCTTGTTTTGCAGGTAAGGAGATACGAACTGTTTCGGAGTTAATAGCAGATACTTGAGTATCAACTGGCAATGGGTTATAAACGGAAGAAGTAGCGTCAGAATTGAAGTTATACTTATTAGCTTCAAGCACGCTTCCAGCTCCGTCCTGAGCCATTGCTTTGCTATAGTGAACGATGATATCCAAACCAGCAAAGTTTGCATCGTTACCAGGGTGCGTTACTTCATAGTAAGAAGTAGCAAGCACTTGTGGTCTTTCAACGTCACCCAGGTCGATTGTCGTGGAATATGGCAGCATAGCGTTTCCGATGGCTGCTCTGTCACGAATGTTGCTGATTTCCAATGTATAAACACCGGAAGCCAATTGACCAATGGAAGTGATTTTCACTTTTTTGTTTTGGGAGTTTGTTACAATAACAGGTTTGTTTACTGGGTTACCTTTAGTAGTGAACCCTTTACCAACTACTGCTTTGCCGTCTTTATCTTTCAATACATAGTTAGCTGTGTTCTCAACATCGCCAAGATCTACAGCTTCACTGAATTCAATAGTAAACTCATGGTTGTTGCCTTCTACTTCAGCAGTTACGCCTACTACAGTTGGACGCTCAGTATCAAGCTCAGGGGTTACTTTAACATCGCGGTTTGCGCTGTTGTTGCTGTAGTCAGTAACGCCTTCCAGGTAGATTGTTGTTTCTGCCAAGCTAAGTTTGTTTGTTCCAAAGTCAACAAATACTTTGTTGTCTCTGATCGTAGCTTTACCAGTTTTACCGCTGGAAGTATGGTAAACCTTGCTTACGGACTTAACTGGCTCGTTGAATTCGATTGTAGCAGAGCTCAAGTCATAAGTAGTGGCTTTCACAACTTCTGGTGCAGTTTTATCTTCTGCTACCGTGAAACTTTGAGTTTCAGGCAAGATGGTGAACCCTGCATAGTCCTTAACATTGCGAACTGTTAGTTCGTGGTTACCAACAGCAAGATCTGTACTGATGATTGCAATGTTAGGATATTGGTAAGTCACATAACCGTTAACGGCTTTTCCATCGACTTGGAAGTTGGAAGTAGAAACAACTGTCGATTGTTGTACTGGCTCAGAGAATACAACTTTAAATGCTTTTGTTCCAAGACCTACTACCTCTTGAACTTCTGGCAATGTTGTATCTACTGGAGAGAATTTGAGTGCTTCATTGAAAGTTCTGGATCTGTCAGCGTTTTTAACACCTTTAACATTGATGGTGTATTCTTTTTGCTGGTTCAGAACGCCACTTTCTTGAGCGATTGTCAGAGTTACTGTTTTACCATCTTCGCTCAATTCAGCATTGGACTCAAAAGTAAGACCAGTGATGGAGTAGTTACCGCCGTTCTCAGCAGTAGCTTCATCAACTTTACCGTCAAACGCTACAACAACTTGTTTCAGGTTGTTAGCGGATACGCCTTGAATTTTGCTTGCTGCAGTTACAACCCAAGTTACATTATGAGTGTACTCGTAGTTGTTATGTGTAAATTTAACATCTTGAGCTACGTTAGCTTTCAAAGCAGTTTCCAAAGTTACTTTAACAACTTCGTTGTTAGCAAGTTTGAACTCAACTACTTTGCCGTCTTCCTTAACTTCGTAAGAAACTACGGCTGGTTTTTGTTGAGCCAGGTAGATGGAGTAAGCAACGTCAACCAGTTGGGAACGGGAAGCGTTCGCTTTAGGGTTCGCTTTAGCGTCTACCAGACCAGCGTTGATTGCTGCTTGCACATAACCTTTAGCCCAGTCAGAAGCGTTGTTGTTCGTTTCAGTTGGGATGTCGAGTTTTTGTGCAGTAACGAGAACCTTCGCCATTTCTTGAATGGTGATTTTACCATTGAAGTCGAAGATCATTTTCGTTGTGTTTTTACCTTCCATCAGACCTGCAGCGTAAACTGCTTCTACGTAAGGAGCTGGCCATTTGTCAGCTTTGTAGTTTTTGTCTTTGAAAGATGCTTTGCCTTCGATTGGCTCAAGACCCATGATACCAACCAGGACTTTAGCGAACTCAGCGCGAGTCATTTCTTTGTCCAGGCCAGCAGTTCCGTCTGGATAACCAGTGAAGATCCCTTTTTCTTTCAGTACATCAAATTTCTGTTGAGTGTTGAGTGCGTCGTCACCGAATGCAACAGAAGCAAACATGGAGAATGCCATTGCTGTAGACAGTGCTACGGATAAAATTTTCTTCATAACCTTTTTTTCTCCTCCTTGAATCATCACTTGATTATTTTCTTTAATTTGGTAGCTCTTATCACTCATTTGTCCTGCACCTCCTTTCCCGAGTTGAGCATAAATCATAAATGATGTCTGTGACGATATCACAGAATCTTGTTAACGAGAGAACACTACATACTAGAATAGATTCCTAATCCTACCTAGGTATTATACAACGAGTCCCCAACACCGTAAAGAACATTTTTCTAATTAATAGACAATCTTCTTGCATCGGATAATCTTGGTTACTTCGTTGGCTCTACATTATAAACGTTTGATTTTCCAAAAAGTTGCGGCAGTTGCAAAGTTTTTTTAAAATTTTTTTTCGAAGTGTCCCCGATTCATATAACAGGCCTACATTTACATATTGCGACAACAAAAAAAGACGCCTTATCGGCGTCCTTTGTAGAATGCTAGCGAATCTTCATAGCGAGCTGGATAATCCGCGCGCGCATCTCCGGATTGCTGTGCAGCGTGCTGTACATCTGATCGATCTCCGCTTTATTCGTACGATATGTCTTATCATGTTTAATTGTAGTATGTGACCATTGGATCAACGCATTCTCAGCCGCTGTCATTTCGTTAAATGAATCATGAAAGCCTGTCTCAACAACGAGTCCCTCCATGACTTCCTGAGTTATCTCATCATGAGTGGCACGAGCCAGCTCAATCTTCTTCTCCATCACTTTGGCTTTTTCCTCGAACTTGGTCTTCGCCTTCATGTAGTCGAGCTGCGCTTTTGATAATATCGGCTTCATAAATTCATCTTCACCCTCTAAAAATAGTATGTGCTTCCGCTATTGTAGCGTATTCTACATGAAATTACAAAACAATAGATATTGGTAAACGGTTTCCGCGGGGCATAGAACGCCCATAAGATCTTGTTAATTATGACATATATAACCTGTTCATTAGAAGCTGCGCAGGAAAAAACGAGAGCACTGCCAATAGAAATTGGGCATCGGCTCTCGTTCCTTTTGTCATGCAAATTCTAACTTATGAATAATGGCTTACAGCATTTTCAGCTTGCTCATCATGCGTTTAACGACGGTTGCCGTATCGGCACGATTCAGCACCGCATCCGGGTTGAAGTTGTAAGTCGGCTTTCTCTCGCCTTCCTTCAAGCTGTTCGCCACGCCGGTCAGAATGCCGGCCTTGCTTACGGCAAGAATGGCTGGGTAGGAGTAGTTCGACTTGATATTACCCACATCTTCGAATTGCTTCTGAAGCGCAGCTTTATCTTTTTCGACTTCACCCATCTTCAGGTTCAGCGCGCGTGCGATCATGTTGGCCGCTTCCTCGCGGGTCAGCTCCATATTCGGAGCAAAGCTTCGAGGCGCTATGCCGCGGATGATTCCTTTTCTGGCTGCCGTCTCGATGTAACGGTAATCCCACTGCATGCTGTTGACGACACTTTCCTGATAAATGTCATCAAAGGTCAGCTTGTTCTTGTCGGTATCGTAATCCAACGGAATATCCAGCAGCTTCACGATAATCGTAGCAAATTCGCCGCGAGTCATCGGATCGTACACGCCGAACGCATCCTGCTTGGACGCTTTCATGAATCCTCTAGCCAGCATCAATTCAATATCGTTGCGGGCCGTCTTATGCGAGATCGCATCGGAATAGCTGTAACGCAAGGATTTAACGGCGTAGTAACCGAAGCCCTTGAATGGAGCTGTGATGGTTTTCTTCTTGGCATCTACTTTTCCGCCGATGTTGATCCAGGTTCCTTGGGACGGGTTGTACCACCAGATGCCCAGGTTGCTGGAAGCCGAGTTCACCAGCGCGGAATCGTATTTCAAGGTAATCGTACCTTTTTGCGAGAGCTCCATCCAGTTCTGCGGAATCAGGCGTTGATGGAATTCGTGCCCTTTTGCATACGGATGTGTTGCCGCTTTTACATTAAAGTCTTCCACGTTGCTGCTGTAGGCATTAAGCGAACCTGCATCCAGCCAGTAAAGCGGAGACGCATATCCGAAATGCGCAGCCGGAGTGAAACGGAACGCATTGTTGTTATCCCCTGGAATCAGGGACAGGCGTCCGTCCATTTCCACACCGTTCTCGATTTCGCCGATCCGGTTATAGGCTTTAATCGTACGACCATCGATCTGGTTGGCAATGCCGAACAGGATGTCATGCTCGCCGAGCAGGTTGATCGTTGGCACTTCAGCCGTAGGGCTTGATTTCGCCTGTTGAAGCACGGTGCCTTTCGGCAAGGACAGCGATACGCCGCCTTTAAATACGGACACTTTACCGGACTTCGAAATATTCGTTTTAAACTGGGAGCCTTCCGTTGCATCGTCGGTGTATGTTACGACGAATTGGCCGTTTGTCTTTTTGGTGCCTTGTTCGATCGTGAACTTGATGGTGTTTTTGCCGTTTTTCAGGTTCTTGACCTCAAGACGGAAAATGTCGCTGATTTCGGATTTCACCATTGGCGTTTTGCCAATCAGAATGGCGTCCGCGCCTTCAGCCTTGATGCTTACCTCTACAAAGTTCTGTTTCAGCACGCCTTCGTTCGGAAGTTTAGGAGACAGCACTTGATAAGGTGCACGTTCGCGCGTGATTTCGATGGTATCGGTTGTTGTAACCGACTGATAACGCGAACCGATGCTGATTGCTTGCAAACCAACATCTGGTAGTGCGAGCTCTTTGAACACCACGCGGGCCGAGCTGGAGTTTGCGCCATTGACAATGGAATAGTACAGGCTGTGATCCGCTTGATTAATGGCATCCAATTGCGTCTTCAGGGCACCGCCCGAAAGAGTCCAAGTACTTGCGTTGTCTTTGGTAAAGACGGCAAAGATCGTTGGCGTAGGATGACTGAGGTTTACTGTAATCTCATCCGTGTATTCTACTTCAAAGCGCAGACCCAAAGCTTTTTCATATGTGTTGTAAGCATTCTCAGCCGTTTCTCGGAACAAGCCGTCCGGATCGGATTCCGTTGCGGAACCAACCGGGAATGGGATCATGTTTTTGATAACCGAACGGGTATCGCTAAAATAAAGCAGGGTCAGCTTCGTTGAGATTTTCCCGCTCTTATCAGCGACCACCAACGTATTCGGACCTGGAATCAGCTGCAGGAACGTCGTATCCGTAAAGCTGAATTCCCCGTTGCCGTTCACGTTCAGATCGCGAGTGTTACCGTTCAGGGAAATCGTAAGTCCTGTAGTCCCTGTGTAGTTGACAATGCGTCCTGTCACTTGGTTGAAATCTGAGCTGTTCTTAAATACCTGGTTGTTGTACAAATTGAAAATATCAATATAAGAAGAAGATAAGAACGTCACCGGGATGACTTTGGTATCGGAAACGCCCGAACCATTGCTGACCTTGATGATCAGATTTTGCTGACCTGTCGGCAGGTTCGTGATTTTGAAAACCGTGTGGCCGTTGTAGGTAAACTTCTGGGCGATCGTGCCGCCGCCCTTACTGGACTCAATCTCCACATTGCCTGCGTTCACTTGCTCGACCATCAAATAGATCGGCAGTTCATTCAGGACGGTGTTGTTGCTGCTCGGAAAAATGGATTGGGAGGTAGCCAATACTGTTCCTCCGCTCTCCGTTACGCCGTACAATTGATACACCTGCTTGATGGTAGGCGCATTGACATCGCGATAAGTAAATGGATTCTTCACATCGAAGCCAGTAGTAGAATCCTTAGTGAGTACAAAGTAATCCCCACTCTGAGTGATACTGGTTGTGCCAGTCGTTGTAAAAGGGTACATCAAGGTATTGCCCAACACGCTTGCCGCACCTACGGTTGCCGGCGAGGTCGTGATCGGATTTGTGGATCCTACCGAAAATACGGATACTTCAAGACTCGGTGGAACCGCCGGGGTACCAGCCGGAGGAGCATCCACGATCACATAACCGGAGATGACGCCGTTCACCGTACCGGTAACAACCGCCTGTCCATCGATATTTGTGCCGCCAATCTTCAGTTGATTGACAGTTATAGAACCTGTCGGATGATAGACGACCTGTCTATTGATGGTCTGGGATTTCGATTCGGAGTTCACGACGATCACCAGATCGTTGACGCCCTTCTGCAGCAGGATCCCTGCGGAGTAATACGTATCGCCGCCGCCGGCATACATATTCTGCCCATTGACGGTAACACCCTTAGATCCATTGGTCGCTTTGACGGAAATGCTGACGGTCTGCGTAGTAACGACAACCGGCTTGGAAGCATTCTCTTCCAGAACGCGTCCATCACTGAGCGCTACTTCGTAAACAGCCGGTACATCGGAGAACTTCACGTAGGCCGTAGCACTCATCTGCTGGCCTTGCGTGCTCATGCCGGACACGATGATTTTGTTCACGCCTTGGTTCAGCTGCACATTCAGGAACTCGAACGTATTCGCTGCTTCGTCCAGGATCGGCTTGACGCCGGTGCCGCCCGTGGTCGTGTCATCGAACCGTTTGATTTCATAAGAGATGGTATTCGGATTAATGCCGTTGTAGGTACCCGTAACCGAAATCGAGCTCCGGTTCTCCGGCGTTGGGGAATTCGGATCCGTACTTAGATTGGAAAAGTGGAAAAACAAGGCTCCATTTGCAGCTGAAGCCGGTAATGCCGGAATAAGGGAAAAGAACATAGCAATGGCCAATAACAGGCTTGCTATTGTACGGAAATTTTTCTTCAACGGTTGTGCCTCCTTGATCATTCGGACGTTGGCGTCCGTTTTGGGTGTTGCGTCGTTCACTGGGTCCCCTCGCTTTCACTGACAGATTGGTACTTGCGCATAGTTCATATATCGGTCCCAGACATTCAATTATTTAGAAAAAAGCACAAAAAAGCCTCACCCTTTTTGGGCGAGGCTGGCATGTCCGTACCGGACTCATAATGAAAAAGAATAAGTTCTATTTGGTGCGGCTTTCGGGATTTGCCTTCATCCGCATCCGGTTAATCAGCCCGAGAATCGGCCGTTTGGTCTTGCCGACCAGTCCGATGACTTCGGCACCGATCTGCATGAAACACATCATGACGCAGATAACCACAAACGTCACCCAGTTCGCTTCATACATGGCAGCCGACGATTGAATGACGGCCAATACGCCGAAAAACGCGGCAATGACGTAAATGATCAACACGGTCTGGCGATGGCTGAATCCAAGCTCGCGCAGGCAGTGATGCAAATGGCCCTTGTCCGGGGCAAAGATCGGTTTCTTCTGGATTTTGCGGCGAATGATCGCGAAGAACGTATCCGACAACGGAACGCCGATAATGATCAGCGGCGTAATAAAGGATACAATCGCAATCTGCTTAAATCCAAGCAGGGACAGCATGGCCAAACTGAATCCAAGGAATAATGACCCCGTATCCCCCATGAAAATCTTTGCCGGATGGAAGTTGAAAAACAGGAAACCGATAATGCTGCCGAGGAGCAGCAGGCAGAGCAGGGCTACGGTCGTGTTGCCCATCAAGACGGCCATGACCAGGATCGTGCCGATCGCAATGCCGGATACGCCGGCTGCAAGTCCGTCGAGCCCGTCAATCAAATTAATCGCGTTCGTTACGCCGACGATCCAGAAGATCGTAAGCGGAATCGATACCCAGCTCTCCAGCATGGAGTAACGGTCCTGGAACGGTATATTTACAAAGTCCACGGTAATATTAAATCCGAATACAACTACGCAAGCAGCTGCAATCTGAGCCAAAAACTTCACTTTGGCCGAAAGTTCAAATCGATCATCCAAGGCTCCGATCAATACGATCATGGAACCGCCGATCAGAAATGCCTTCATGAAGTTGGCATCACGAGGCGACAGGCTATCCGGCAAAAAAGGAAGAACCGCAATCAGTCCAAGAATAAAAGCCAGATAAATGCCGAGTCCCCCGAGTCGGGGCATGATCCGGGTATGAACCTTGCGGGCATTAGGAACGTCAACGGCACCAATCTTAACCGCAAACTTCTTTACAAGCGGCGTTAAGAGCAGAGCGAGCGCCAGCGATACGATAAACCCGATGATGTATATCATTAACATGTAATCATTCGACCCCCAATAAAAGTCTACCGGTTGAATTATACTCCCTTCGGGTCCGAAAACCAATGCCAATTTCCGGTGATTTCCCGGATTTTACCCACAGAAATGAGCCATTTAGCTCGATTTCGTTACGTTTTCTTTCTCGCGCAGCACTTTCACTACGAATTTCGGCAGCGCAAGCATTCTTTTGTAACGGGTGGGCTCCTTCAGAAGGCGATAAAACCATTCGAGACGCAGCTTTTGGAACACCTTCGGTGCCCGCTTCAGTTTGCCGGAGATAATATCGAACGATCCCCCGACGCCCATCACGACCGGAACCTGGAGCGCCTGTTTATGCTGTGCAATCCAAGGCTCCTGGTTATCCGCACCACGCGCCACAAACAAAATATCCGGTGAAGCCGCCCGTATCTGTTCGATGACGGCAGCATCTTCATCAGGCCCAAAAAAACCGTCCCGGCAGCCGCATATAATTGCAGCCGGATATTGCATTTGTAACCTTTCGGCAGCTTCCTGAATCACTTCGGCGGTAGTTCCCAGCAGAAAGAACTTCCATCTATAGGTTTCCCCGACCTTCAACAATTCATGTAAAAGCTCGAAGCCGGTTACGCGTCCCTCCAACGGATCGCCGCCCACACCGGCGGCCCAGACGATTCCGGTGCCGTCCGGAACGATGATTTCAGCGCTTTGCATCATCTCTTTATACTCCGGATTGTTGACGGCCGTCATCACCATGATCGGATTCGCCGTGATCACATGATGGGGCTGCCCCGACTGAACAGCCTCTGTCAGGTATTTCACCGTATCTTTCATGCTTAGCTTGGAAAAAGGAATCTCGAATACCGATACGGTAGGAAATGGATAGGTCTGTTTCATGTTTATCATCCTCTATGGCGTAAATATTGGGCAATATGGCGTGCAGGCATGGCAGCCTCGCGTTTCAGCACGGCAATCTGCTCGCCATGCTCCGCCTTCCATGCCGCTGCATCGTCCAACAGCTTCAGCATCTGATCCTTTAATACGTTCGGGTCAAGAGATTCACTGCTTCCGACAGGCTCGCTGCCAAGCCGCTTCAAGAAGTGGTTGATTTTCGGATCATAAGAAATTCCGAGCAGCGGCACGCTCTGATTCGCGGCATAGATCAGGCTATGCAGGCGCATGCCCAATATCATATCACAACGGCTAACCTCGCGCAGCATGTCCTGCGGCTGCTTCTCATCGCGATAGAAACTCAAGGCAGAGCCATTCTTGGAGATATCGCCCATGGCATCCGCTATAAACTGCGAAGCCTCAATATCATCCGGCTGATGAAAAGGAAGAAAGCGAAGATGCACCGGTCGTTGTCCGGCCAACGCCTTTAAACCTTCCGCTACAGCCTTCAGCTCTTTTCGTTCCGGATGCCAATACCGAACCGAAATGCCTATGACCGGCAGAGAGCCTTTCGTGTCTCCGCTTGATGACGAGGATGCCTTTACAGGTTCTTCGGATGATTCGTGCTGCTCTTCTATAGAAGAAACTAGTGCAGCTTCATTCTCTTTCGACGCTGATCCCGGGTGGGAATCCCGATGGACACCCTCTCCGGCCGGCAGCGGCAACCCCATTACCGGGTCCGGCACGACGTGCACGGCTTCCCCCGATATTCCCATGGACTGAAGCAGTTCGCCCGACTGCATGTCCCGCACCGAGATATACGTGCATTTACGGAAGATCGAGCGAATCATCGGATAAAACAGTTTACGGTTCACCGGGCCAACGCCTTGGGCATAAATAAACGTCGGTTTACCGAGCCACTGCGCGATCTTGAGAACGCCCAGATAATAAGGAATGGTCTTCGGACTGGTGGCATCCTGCAGCAGGCTTCCTCCGCCGCTGATCAAGCCGTCGCTGTCCTTGATCGCCTGTCGAACCTCGCCGAGCTTCATGCGATGAACGGATTTAACCCCATAGGCAGCCGAAGTCCATTCCGGATCAATGGAAAGCACAACGGGGTAGATATCGACCCCCGCTGCCTGTCCTTCCTGCTCTAATGCGGTCAGAATCGATTTCAGCACCGCTTCGTCACCGCTATTTTTAAATCCGTAATATCCGGAAATGACTATTGTCTTAGAAGTGGAGACCATCGTTTCCAGATCCTTTCTGCCACTTGCCATACCAATATCGCGATCAATCCGATGATCAGGCCGAGTCCAAGGCCCAATACGACGCGAATCGCCGAAATATAGAGAGGCGTGTGAATATGCGTGAATGTTCCGACCATCGACAGCTGCCCCATCACGCCGATAATGAGAAGGTATACGGCATGACGATACTTAAATGACAGAAACACGCCGAGTACCATCATCGGATGAGCGAGCAAGAATTCCTTGTTACGCGGACGTACGCCAAACGTATTTTCCAGGAATGTACGGAATGTCATTTCGATCGAAGATACGGACCCTGCATTACCTGTACGGGTGAGATAGTACCAGCCAACGATGGCCACAATACCCGCTGCGATGACCCATGTCAACGAGATCGGTGCTTTAAGCAGCTTCAGAATTGCGCTGTAAGTCGATCCCCCGCGATATAGAACCACGTAGATCGCAATAAGCCCAATCGGAGCTGCGGCAAGCAAGCTCACGCCACGGAACTGATCCAGCACGAGCATATAGGTCACATTGTTCAATAACGCAACAACGATCGGTACAGCCGCAAGCGACAAAATCGAGGTTTTGACCAGCAATACGATCGAATGGGTCACTCTTCTGCCAGGACTCATGTCCGGAATGCTCTTCTGCGTTTCATTGACTTTGCGAATGGCCAATATGACGGCAACCGTTGGAGCGCTGATCGCGGCAAATAAAGCTAAGGCCTGTTCAAGCAATGTCGGCTTTAGAACATACAATCCGGCGCTGCCCACGAGCCCGATCAGGAAGGCTGCAATCGTCAAGAACGGAATGTAATAGGAAATCATGAGCGAAATCAGCGCGATGGCTCCCACGACCGCCCCAAGCTTGAAGTAACGCTGCAAGGACGAGTCGGTTATCTTAAACGGCTCTGCAGGACCCATGGTGAAGCCATTGTCCTCGATCTGCTTGATGGCTTGGCCCGATCCGGTCAAACTGTCAATCAGATTGTCGAGCGGATGCGTAACGGTAGCCTTGGTCATATCCCGGCTCGGCTCTGCATTCAAATAGAACATCCGAATGTTACGGTCTTTGGATGCCAAAGCAAAGCGGTCCCCGATAACCTCGGGCTCCAGATTAGCATCCCGCTCGCTTAAGGAATAAATACGGGTTACGTTGTAATCCGTTAAATAGGCAAGTTTCGTAAAGCCTTTTTGCGGACGCTTGATATTCTCAATCGCCACGAGGCCGATCCCATGTTCGTTCAACAGTTGGCCAAAGGAATCCAGGCTTTTCATGTCGGCTTGATCATTGAAACCTCTGGCGGAATCCCCTTCAAACAGAATGCGCTTCACGCCGTTATCCGCGAAGTACGCCATCAGCTTCTCCATGTAAGCCTGGTCATACGGAAGACTGTCCGACAGACGCGGCACAATGTTAAAGCCCTTCTCCCGCAGCATGCTGATCGTAATCGGGTCTGGAGACAACGGTTTAATGACCGCATTGGAACGCGGAGTTTCCAGCACCAATCCGTCCACTGCGCGATCGAACTGCCATGATCTTACCGGAATCCCCAGTCTCGTGAACGTGTCTTGAATGATGGGTTTAATTAAAGCTGCGCTTTCCTCGTTCAGGAATGCAACATACGTAAAATTCTCGTTCGGGGAGACCGTCGTACCTGTCAGATCGGCGACCTGCTGCCCGTCATATACCGATATCCGCCGCGATTTCGCCAGCTCGTCCAGCGTGCTTTCATAAAGCGCCATACTGATCACGCCAGCTTCTTTCAGGCGATCCAGCTGCTCGGATATAAAATCCTGCGGCTTGGATTGATACACCGCAACATCCAACAAATCCCGATAATCAAACACCAACTCAACGTTCTTTGATGTTGATTCTGTTTGCAGTCGGTCATAACCTACAGGCAGGGCCGCTGCAACGCCAAGAACAACCAGAATCCACAGCCACTTGCGGGCTGCCGTGTTCCAGCGTTTCCATTTCTGAACCACGAAAGTACCTCCTCATCGAACCTGCGGGGATTTACGATGGAGGGCAACGGCAATTTGATGCCTTGCGCAACCATCGTAAATCCCCTTCGTTCTCTTCTCTCATTAAAATGTATCTATGGTTAAGCGTCTACCCGGGCCATGACTTGATCCGAGAGCGATTGAATTTTGGCCTTCGCATCGGCGAGAGATTCGCCGCGCACGGCAAAGTACACTTTGATCTTCGGCTCGGTGCCCGAAGGTCTCAGGCAGAACCATGAACCGTCTTCAAGCAAATACTTTAACACGTTTTCCTTCGGCAATCCGTCCAAGCCCTCCGCATAGTCAAGGACCTGCTTAACCGATTGGCCCCCGACCTTCTGGGGCGGATTGTCGCGCCAATCGGACATCTTGGCTTGAATCTGGGCAACGCCATCCTTGCCTTTGAGCGTCCGGGATTCCAGCGTCTCGAGGAAATAACCGAACTGCTCGTAAAGCTCCTGCAGCACATCGTACAGCGTCTTGCCTTGTCCTTTATAGTAGGCGGCGGCTTCGCATATCAGCATCGAGGCCAGCACGGCATCCTTATCGCGCGCATAGTTGCCTGCCAAATAGCCGTAACTCTCTTCATAGCCGAACAGATACGTATGGCTGCCGGACTCCTCGAACTGGGTCATTTTCTCGCCAATGTACTTAAAGCCCGTCAATGTATTCAACACGGCGGCACCATAATGCTCCGCAATCGCCGCTCCCATCTCGCTCGTAACGATGGTCTTGATGACGGCACCGTTATGAGGCAGCTTGCCCGCTTCCTTCAATTGACCCAGCAAATAGTGGATCATGATCGCGCCCGATTGATTGCCTGTCAGCACGACGTATTCGCCCTGAGCGTTCTTCACGACGGCCCCCATGCGATCTGCGTCCGGATCCGTCCCGATCAAAATGTCGGCTCCCACTTCCTCGCCAAGCTTCATCGCAAGCGTGAACGCTTCCCGTTCCTCCGGATTCGGAGATTTCACGGTGGAGAAATTGCCGTCCGGCTGGGCTTGTTCAGGAACGACATGGATATGCTTAAAGCCGATGTTCCGAAGCACCCGCTCGACCGGGGCTTGCCCTGTTCCGTGCAGCGGCGTGAATACGATTTTGAAATCCTCGCCCAGCTTGGACGCGATAAGCTCCCGATTCACGCTGACATCAGTCACCGTATCCACAAAAGCCTGATCTTCCGCTTCACCCAGCCAAACCAGCAGACCCTGAGCCTCGGCATCCGCCTGCGACAGCCTTTTCACGGCGGAGAAAGAATCCACCTCCTGAATCCGGGCAATCACGTTCTCCGCTTCGTCCGGCACTAACTGGCCGCCTTCACGGTTGTACACCTTATAGCCGTTATATTCCGGCGGATTATGGCTTGCCGTGATGACAATTCCGCCAGTAGCGCCCAGGTGGCGCACGCTGAATGACAGTTGCGGCGTAGAACGTAAGGAGGGGTACAGCTTGGCTACAATCCCGTTGCCGGCCAGAACCAAAGCGGCCTCCAACGCAAACTCCGGCGAGAAATGCCGGGAATCATGGGCGATGACAACGGAAGGCTTGCCTTCCGCATCGCCATGAGCCTCCAGAATATACTGCGCAAAGCCTTGCGTTGCGCGACCTACCGTATATTTATTCATCCGGTTGCTGCCTGCACCGATGACGCCGCGCAGACCGCCCGTTCCAAATTCCAGATCACGATAAAACCGCTCCTCCAGCTCTTTGGCATCGTGCTCGAGTGAACGCAGCTCCTGTTTCGTCTCCTCATCTACATAAGGATCATTCAACCAACGCTGTACCGTATCGATTGTTCTCTGACTCATCTCTGACATGAAAAAAAGTCTCCCTTCCTCATCCAAACAAGAATAGTCTGAAAATTACTCCTTGTCCGCGAGAGCAAACATAATTTCTCCCTCGGCCACTACGCGTCCATCCACCGTTGCGGTCGCTTTCCCTTTGCCGATCATGCCCTTCAGGCGAATGATCTCGACTTCCAAGCGCAGCGTGTCTCCTGGTACCACTTGTCCACGGAAACGGAAACCGTCAATGCCCGCCAAAAAGCCGAGCTTGCCCCGATTGCTCTCTACGTTGAGAATCGCCACAGCGCCGACTTGCGCCAAAGCTTCTACAATCAGGACTCCCGGCATAACGGCATATTCAGGGAAATGCCCGACAAAAAACGGTTCGTTGATCGTCACGTTCTTGATGCCGACCGCTCGTTTGCCATCCTCGATCTCCACGATCTTATCGACGAGCAAAAACGGGGGACGATGCGGAATAATCTCTTGGATCTGTTTGATGTTCATCATAGTATTAAATCCTCCTTATGTACGTACCCGCCAAGCATAGCGTTTGAAAAGGGGAGTTCGTTCCAGTTGCGCCGCTATGCCGCTTTCTCAAGCAGCGGAAGGTATTGCTGATGGTTGTATCATGCTTCATCTTCGAGGTTCTTTAACGAATTTCGGATCATTTGCATAAAAAGAAGGAGTTGCGGAAAAAATGATGGATATCCTTCACCGCTGCAGAAGTGAAGGTTTCAGATAAGGGGCTTTCTCCTTCGGACATTCCGTGTACGAGGAGAGAGCCCTTTTACAAGTTTTTTGGGGTTCCCCGCAAAGTATTTGGAATAAGCATCGCAGCATAGGCTCCACTTTGTGGTGTTATTTTATATACATCCGTCCATTGTCATGAAATGACAAAGTTAATACGCAAGTCCCATCCCATTATACCGTTTAACCCTAAAAAAAGAAAACTCCCTTACAGGGAGTTCGGCATCTTATCAACGACGTTGTATGTCACCCCGACCTTCGTCACGGTGCGAAAATCAAATCAAAAACATGCTTCCATGTGCCCCATTCAAACACTTCACTAAGCTCCTGATCCCCCAGGACAACATATCCGAAGACCATGCCCCCGAATAATGCCAGTACGAGCAATACAGGAATCATGATACGGACGGCGATTTTCCATCCGGATGTCTTGGAGCGTTTTTTGGCGTTTGATTCACTCATGATGCCCACCTACCCTCGCATTGTGTTGGCAAGGTTCATCATGGTATCGCTGGAACTAAGCGCGCGTGCCGTCAGCTGGTAGGCCCGCTGAACTTCCATCATCTTGGTCAATTCATCGGTCAGGTTCACGTTGGATTGCTCCACAAACCCGGACAGCACCTTGGATTTAGGAGGCTCACCCGGAGCAGGCGGCGTCGTATCGAATACGTCGCCTTCCGCTAAACCATTCCCTAAGACGAACAGGTTATCCCCTACAGCGACCAGTCCCTCCGGACGCTCAAGCTCAACCAGCTTCAAGGTGGCATAAGGAGCCGTACGGCCACCCGTTGGGGTCTCCACGATAATCTGACCTCTCTCATTGATGGCAACTTTCCCTTTGGCCGGAAGAGAAATCGGATTATCGTTCACGTCAAGCACAGGATAGCCTTGTGAATTGACCAGCAGCAGGTTGTTCGGATTACGGGCGTCCGGGGATACATGGAACCCGCCTTCGCGGGTATATCCGATCGCGCCGTCTCCCTGAACCGCAAACATGGCTTGCCCGTCAATCATCAGATCGAGCGGGTTGCCGGTTTCCTTCATGGCGCCCTGCTCCATGTTTGGCACAACGGAAGATAATCTCATGCCGTACCCGAGTGTATAGCCAAGCGGCGTCGCACGGCCCGTTCGGTCGAAATCCTTGTGATGGCCCTGAACCTGTGTCAGCACATCCTCAAAGGATGCCTCCTTTTTCTTATAACCAGCCGTGTTGACGTTTGCCATATTGTCCGCAATGACATCCAATCGCTGCTGGAGGGCATTCATCGACACCATGGCGCTTATCATCGAGTTGTTCATTACTTACCTCCCGTGGGCTCCCATTATTTCGGCAGCAATGTGCTGCCTACCTGCTTACAGACGTTAGCTTAGACGCGGCCAATCTCATTGACCGCCTTCTCCAGCGTTCTGTCGTAATATTGAACGATTTTCTGATTCGTTTCATACGCGCGCAGCGCAGCGGTCAATTCCACCATCGACTGCGTTGGATCCACGTTGGACCCTTCGATGAATCCCTGTCGGACCACTCCGTTATCGGCCGGCGTCATAAAACGCACTTCACCGTCCGGATCAGCCATGCGGAACACGCCATGCCCTTCTCGAATCAGTCCATGAGGCTGGCTCACGATGCTGACGCCGAGAATGATGCCCGTCCCTCTGCCAGCGGCGTCCATGATTTCTCCTTGCTCATTCACTGTAAAGTCACTCGCCGGACCTGTCAATACAATCGGTCTGTTATTGTTATCCAGAACCTGATAGCCGCTCTCGCTCAGCAGGTTGCCTTCGGGGCTGACCCGGAAGCTGCCGTTGCGGGTGTACCGGACATCTCCGTTCTCGTTCTGAACCGTGAAAAATCCTTCCGGCCGGTAAATCACCTCGCCGTTCTCATCCACGTATCTGCCCGAAGCATCAAACGGATAAGCCTGGCCCGTTGCCGGATTCTGTACCGTAAACGAGGATACCAGCGCAAAGTCCGTTGTCTTGTTCGTTTCCCGGAGCGCGCCTTCGGTATAGAGCGAAATGCTCTCCTCGGCGTATACGCCGGTGTTGAACTTGCCCAGCTTCCGTCCCGCATTCGACGACTCGTTGCCGCCGATCATCGAGACCAGCACTTCAGGAAACGAGCGCTGTACGCTGTTCGTCGCCTTATAGCCTGTCGTGTTAACGTTGGCGATGTTCTGCGTCACCGTATTATGTCGCTGCTCCTGGGTCATCATCCCTGAAGCGGCTGTATATAGACCTCTTAACAATGAAGGCACTTCCCTTCCATTAACGAATCATAAGAACCTTAGTCGATAAACGTTACGGTTCATCTCCATATTCAACTTGTCCTATCATCTATATCGGAAGGTTAGAACTTTTTCTTAACGACCTTGTCCAAATTATCCAGCATAATTCCCGTTCCTTTAACCACACAGTGCATCGGATCTTCAGCGACAAGCACCGGCACCCGAAGCTCGTCCGTCAGCAGCTCGTCCAATCCATGAAGCAGCGCGCCGCCGCCCGTTAGAATAACGCCGCGATCGATGATGTCTGCCGACAGCTCAGGCGGAGTACGCTCCAATACGGATTTGGCCGCGAGCACGATCGATGACACGGGATCCCACAGAGCTTCCTGCACTTCCTCTGACGACACCGTTACGGTAAACGGCAATCCCGATACCATATCGCGTCCGCGAATGTCCATCTCAGCTTGTCTGCCGCCCGGGCGAACCGTTCCGATCGCCATCTTCAAATCTTCTGCCGTCCGTTCCCCGATCAGCAATTTATATTTATGCTTCACGTACTTCGTGATCGCCTCGTCGAACTTGTCCCCTGCCATTTTAATCGAAGAAGCGGTGACCACATCGCCCATGGACAGGACGGCCACATCCGTGGTGCCGCCCCCGATGTCCACAACCATGTTACCGCTCGGTTGGAAAATATCCATTCCTGCGCCGATTGCCGCCGCCTTCGGTTCTTCTTCCAGGAACACATCCCTTGCGCCGCTGCGCTCAGCCGCTTCCCGGATCGCTTTCTGCTCCACCGAAGTAATGTTCGTCGGTGCACAGATCAGGATTCGGGGCCGGCTGTGCCAACTGCGCGCGCCCACGCGATCAATAAAGTACTTCAGCATCGCTTCCGTAATTTCGAAGTCGGCGATGACCCCGTCCCTCAGCGGGCGGATCGCCGTAATGTTGCCGGGAGTACGCCCGACCATGCGCCGTGCTTCCTCACCGACGGCAAGGACTCGTTTGGTGTCGGTCTCAATAGTGACAACGGAAGGTTCGTCTAACACTACCCCCTTCCCCTTTACGTGAATGAGCACGTTCGCCGTTCCGAGATCGATTCCAATATCCTTGCTCAACATCATGAAAAGCCCCCAAAGTGTTATTTTATGGTAAAAGAGTCTGTTCGCTGTACCGTACCACCCTTCGACATAATCTAGCAATCGATGATGATCTTCGGCAAAACAGGTCCCATATTTCGATCCTATACCAGCTTTTAACATATCATACTTTAGGGGAGGGATTCAACGCCAATCTAGCGACCAAAGCCCTAAAAAATCAGGATTTTGCCGTGGCCACCGGTTCACGGTTGCTGCCGGTTTTTTTGTACTTGATCTTGGTAGCTTCTCCGCCTCTCAGATGGCGGATGGATTTGTGGTATTCGAGAATGTGCTTTACCTGATCCGCCAGGTCCGGGTTGATCTCCGGCAGACGTTCGGTTAAGTCCTTATGCACCGTGCTCTTCGACACGCCAAATTCTTTGGCTATAGTTCGAACCGTATGCCTCGTTTCCACGATACAGCGTCCGATCTTAATGGTCCGCTCTTTGATGTAATCGTGCACGCTCCCGCCTCCCTACTGTGTGGATAGTTTGGTACATTATATGAGGGGCCTGACGGGATATTCGCGGTTTCAAGTGCTGACAAGCTTACTTGGACCCATTTATTTTCTGGACATGCCGATCGCGGACAAGCAGAGAAACTCCATAAAACAAGGCGCAGCAAGGGTTGGACTTGCCATCCGAACCCGCAGCAAAAAAAAAAGACAGGATCCCAAGATCCTGCCCTCTTCAAGTGCGCGGTGGGCGCATATGACGAAGAAATGAAATTATTTTTGCGGAAGCACGCTCACAGGGTTGACCAGTTTCCCGCCCTCATACACTTCAAAGTGCACGTGGTTGCCGAGATCCTTCTCAAGCTCGCTGCGTCCGGCCGTCGCGATGGAATCGCCCTGCTTCACTTCAGCGCCTTCCTTCACTTTCACTTCGTTCAAGCTTTGGTACACGGTTTTCGTATCGCCGGATGTAATCTCCACGACGTTACCGTTGACCGGATGATTCTCGACCCGGGTTACTTTACCCGTAAGCGCGGCTCTAACTTCGAACATCGTGTCATCGGCGGCAGCCAAGTCGATTCCCAGATTCGGCGTGAAGGTGTCGTTATATTGCACCATTGCCTTTTGATGGGTCTCCGGATTCGTCTCGTCAAAGTAAGGTTTGACGATGCTCACCGCCACGTCGTCCGCTACCGGCCAGATCATCGCTTGCGCATTAGCCGTCACTTCTACAGCCTCTCCGTCATTGCCTTCGGTTGCAGCAGGCTTCTCCGAGCCTTGAACCGATTCCGATACGGTTGTTGCTTCCTCTTGTGGGTTCAGCGTCTTTTGGCTGGCGTCCTGGTAGACCCACACGAGGGTTAGTATAATTGCCGCTGCTGCTAAGTATGCTGCCGGGAACACCCACCGTTTGGATAATGCTTTCTTCCACGAAGATGACGTTACCGCCGAATCTCCTTGCACAGTTTTAGGAGTTTCTTCGTGGGGTTTACTATTTTTGTTCTGTTCATTCATTTGCAATCACCTCAGTAACCATTGTTACCGGGGCCAACTCTTTTATACGTTATCTCACTATTATTTTTTTGAGAGGTTGTTTCAAAAGTCGTCTTTTGATCACGGAGTGAATCAAGGGGCAACTAAAGAGAGAAGATTTGAAGTTTTGTCAAAAGAAATATTCGTATAATAGTGCTCCAGGATCGCTTTCGCTTCATATCCCTCGCGGGCCATGCCCTCTGCTCCATATTGGCTCATGCCGACTCCGTGGCCGTTGCCGTAGGTCGTAATCTCAATATCTCCGTCTTTCATATGAAGGGTGAATTGGCTGGACCGGAGCCCCAGCTTCTCTCTCACCTCGCGACCGGTGAACTTCTTGCCGCCGACCCGTACGCTCTCAATGCGATGGCCTTGCGTATACGAGAGCACTTTCAAAAAAGAAGAACCCCCTTCCCCGCCTGCCGATACCGGTACGGCTCCATCCGCCAGTCCAAGCTTCCCGATAAACTCCGACCTTGGCATCGTGACCGTTGTCTTGTATTTGGGCGAAATCTTTTTATCCCATGGACTCTCCACGCTGCGCAGGTAGGGAATCTCGTTCTTCCAATAATCCTCTGAATTTTCGGTATACCCGTTGCTGGTGGAGAAAAAAGAAGCCGTAATCGGCTTACCTTCATACGTCATCACCACACCCGCCGTTTCCTTAACAGCCTGCCGCAGTTTCGCCAGCTCGGCTTCCTTCCCCAGCCGACGCCATTCCTTCGTCAGCTCGTCTTGGGCGATATAAGCCTGGTGACTGACCGTGTCGGTCACCAGGGCCTTGCCGTCCGGCACGCCGCTGCGGTCGCCGGACGCCAGCCGCTGCACGATATAGGTTCGTGCCGCGATGGCCTGGGCCTTGAGCGCCTCCAGCTGGAACTCCGCCGGCATCTCGGCGGCCAGGACGCCTACGAGGTATTGTTCCAGCGGCAGCTCCTCCACGGTATCCGTCTTGGTTACATAGACGGATACCGTGGGCTCTTCCGCCGCCTGCGGCTCGGCGGAAGGCAGCGGGGCCGGCCCGGGCGGCAGCGGCTCTGGCGCGTGGTTGCCGGGGGCAACCACCAGCAGAGGCAGCGCCAGCGCCAAGGCCAGCAGCCCGGCCACCGCCCAGACGGCGGGGTGCACCCGCACCCGCCGCTTCACGGCGGCCGGGCGCCGCGCGGCAAAGCCGCGGCGCCCCCAGCGCGCAGGCCGCACACGGAACGTGCGGCCGCCGCGCGGCACGCGGCCCGGCGCCGCTTGCGCGAAGCGCTGCGGCTCGGCCGCGGAGTGCGGGCCCTGCGGCATGGCCGCCGGCCCGCCGGGGTCTGGCCCGGCGCCATGCGCAGGCGCGCCGGCAGGGCGTTCGGGCGGCGGCGTCTGTGCCGCCCGCAGGCCATGGCCGGACTGGCCGGAGGCGTCCGGCCTGCTCCCCGGGCCGCGGTGCCCGCGCGGCCCTTCCTGCATATCCTCTGTATCCGGTATTGAACGACGGCTTTGTTCTTCCATCAGCCCGCCCTTCTTCTCAAGTCCCTCAGGAAATTTCCACTTCAAGACGGGAGCCGCCGATCCTTCGGACGGCACCTGATAAGGCTCAGCACTTCCTTCTTTCCGAACGTCTTTTGAATCGACCGCTCGTTTGTTCCCTGCGGTGCTCACATTCACACGAACCTTCGAATCTTTCATTGCGTTTCCCTCCTGTGCCTTTTCCCCTGGTATAGGCTCTCGTTCATGCTCCATCACGCTCTACTTATACTTATGAGATACGGGTATTTGATAGAACTATTCTAAGAGAACGGGAAAATTCATATGGATGAAGAAACGCTGAGGCTGACTGCAAGCAAGCTAGCAAAGAGTCTCCTATTCATCCGGAATCCCAACATAAGAGGAGGAGGAGTACCTGCAATGATGATGGCATACCCAAAAAAAGAAGAGGCCTTGCCTCCATCGGCAAAGCCCCTTCTATGACTTATTGCATCTATTCTGAATGAACAGATCCAGCCTCCCGGTTATACCCAGGTTGGCTGCACTTTAAAATGTTTGGCGTCCTCTGCTTCAGTTGCCGCTTTCTTCGAAACCTTCTCCGTGCTCGGTTCCTCCGTCGAAATACGCCAGATATCCGCGCCAAGTCCGGACAGCTTCTCCGCCAAATGAACATAACCGCGATCAATATGCTGAACGCCGCCAACTTCGGTAGTCCCCTCAGAGACAAGACCGGCTAAAATCAAGGCGGCCCCTGCACGCAGATCCGTTGCCGTTACTTTGGCTCCTTTCAGCTTCGCCCCGCCGGTCACGATGGCGGAACGTCCCTCCACCTTGATCTCCGCATTCATCAATTGGAATTCGTCCACGTGCATAAAGCGGTTCTCAAATACGGTTTCGGTCACGACACTTGTACCTTCCGACACCAGCAAGAGCGCCATCATCTGCGATTGCATGTCGGTTGGGAATCCAGGGTAAGGCAAGGTTTTCACATCCACCGACTTTAACGGCTTGTCAGCGATGACGCGAATCCCGTTCTCGTCCGGCTCGACGGTAATCCCCATCTCCTCCATCTTGGAGATGACAGGGCCGAGATGATCGGCGATGGCTCCTTCCACGTATACGTCCCCGCCGGTAATCGCAGCGGCAGCCATAAAGGTGCCTGCTTCGATCCGGTCAGGAATCACGTTATGCTTCACGCCATGCATCTTCTCAACGCCTTCGATGCGGATCACGCCCGTGCCCGCACCGCGAACTTTGGCTCCCATCGCATTCAGGTAATTCGCTAAATCGACAATTTCCGGCTCTTTCGCCGCATTTTCGATAACCGTTGTCCCTTCAGCCAATGTGGCAGCCATCATAATATTTTCAGTAGCACCTACGCTGGCAACGTCCAAATAGACCTTTGCCCCGCGCAATCTGCCATTGCTCTTAGCTTCAATATATCCTTGTCCGAGGCTGATTTCCGCCCCGAGAGCTTCAAATCCTTTTAGATGCTGATCGATGGGTCTTGTGCCGATAGCACATCCCCCGGGAAGCGAAATCCGGGTTCGTCCACAACGTGCCAATAAAGGTCCCATGACCAGAAAAGACGCCCGCATCTTCCGCACCCATTCATAAGGCGCTTCACATGTCGTTATGTGCTCTGCATTCACACGTATCACTTCATCCTGATATGTAATGCCCGCACCAAGCGACTCCAATACTTTGCTGATTGTAATTACATCGTCAAGAGGAGGCGCGTCAATAATAACACTTTCCCCAACTTCCCCTAGTAGAGAGGCAGCGATGATCGGAAGAACTGAATTTTTTGCTCCGCTGACTTTGACGCTTCCGGTCAGTCTTTTGCCACCGCGGACGATAAATTTGCTCATCATGGTTTCCCTCCGCGTCCATAATTTTCCTGATTGCGTGTGTTAGTAATTAGGTGTTGCTAATTCCCTAACTTTCATCTTAACATTAGTGTTTTCCGCTAAACAAGCGATTTTTGAACTATTTATGACATCTGATACGGTGTCTACATCAGGAATTGAACAATCCATGATGCCACCTTATGAAGCATCTGTTATCCGCAGTATGGACCTACGAAAGGTACCATGACCGACCAGCACTTGTCAATGCGCAACAATTACCGGGTGAACATTATAGTCCGGAAGTCATAGCGTCCGCCCGATCAGTTTCTTGATTTAAGTGTTAACATAATAAAATGCGTTTATTCGACATCTTCTTCTGAAGCAACCTAACAGAGATATAACCATTCATACCGCAATTAAAACAGACACGTAAAAAGATTGCCGAACACATAACCATCCTACAACTCGTGTCTGTAAAACAAGCTGTTCCAACACGTTATGTACCACGCCCGTCTTTCGCGTTTAAAACATATATCGGATCATTTGACTCCATGTAATATAGTCAATTAGGAATTCAGCAACGAATCGTCCAAGCACCACCGCCAGCAGCAAATGCAGCAGCTTTCCCTGCGGCCCTTTCGGATGACGGACAACCAAATCCAGCTTTACTTGTTGTAATGCCCACCAAGCCAGTGCGATACAGACCAGTGAAACAACAATCGATATCAATCCGCTAACACCGACGGCACCGATTGAATTGGATAAATCCTGATTCATACTCCCTCCTCCTTCGTGAATTTGTCAGCCCTATTCAGGACCGACTCTTCTATAATACTTGGCTGGAGCCTAAGAATCCAGCACTTTCTATACGACATTTCCTCGGAAATAATAAAATTTATCGACATTGCCCAAAAACGATCAGGAACGCGCCATTAGCCGAAGTCCAAAATGCTGTTCTTATCGCAATCATGAACCAATGAAACACCAGGAATGGATATAGTTTCATTCCCCATGCTCCTATTTATACCTATTATATTACAAAAAATTACCGGTCCCTAACTTAGCGGCCGGTAAAGCTTCCAGCATGGTTAATTCTTGGAATGACCTTTCTCTCTTAGACGCTATATGTTGTGCTGCGACTCTATAAAAGCAAGGCTTAGATATTTGGGATATCCAACATTTCATAGAATCGCAGGCTCCATGAGCTTCATATGACACTGTTAGAGAGCTGCTTTAGCGAATTCATCCTACTATTCTGATCCTTTAAACGATGAAAAAATCAACTATAATCGACGCGATTCCCAGAAAACAGCCCGCGTTTTCCCCGCTTATCGAAATTTTCCTTGCGATTCACAGCAACAGGATTCAGCTTCTCTGAAATCCTATCCATGCTGTAAACAAAAAACAGCTTGGCTGCAAGATTGCAGCCAAGCTGTATTGTTAGTTCCGCGTCACTTTAATCCGGTTCATCGCTCTTTGCAGAGCCAATTCCGCGCGACGATGGTCGACTTCATCTTGTCTTCCCTTCGCATTCAGGCGGGTCTCAGCTCTTTCCTTCGCGGCTTCCGCACGCTCCAAATCGATTTCTTCCGCTTTCTCTGCGCTTTCCGCCAGGATGACAATCTTATCTTTACGGACTTCGACGAAACCGCCTTGTACCGCAAACGGGGTTCTCTGGTTGCCAATCTTCACATAAACTGGCGCTATCTGAAGCGGCGTAACGAAGGAAATATGACCTGGCAAAATACCCAGCTCTCCCTCGACCCCACGCACCGTAACACTGTTCACCTGCTCAGAGTAGACCAGGCGGTCCGGCGTTACGATTTCCAACAAAATGGTGCTCACTTCCATCCCTCCTCACCGTTTTCCGCAGAAAACTCGCGCAGCAGACCTCACAGTCTCACTAGAAGCACTGTTCCGGTCTGCCGATCACGGAGCGTCAGCTTACAATGTTTTTGCTTTTTCAACTGCCTCTTCAATCGTACCTACGAACAGGAAAGCCGCTTCCGGAAGGTGGTCATGCTTGCCTTCCAAGATCTCTTTAAAGCTGCGTACAGTTTCTTTAACCGGTACATATTTACCCGGGATGCCGTTAAACTGCTCGGCAACGTGGAAAGCTTGGGAAAGGAAACGTTGAACACGACGAGCACGTCCAACAATCGCTTTATCTTCCTCGCTCAGCTCATCCATACCGAGAATCGCGATGATATCTTGAAGCTCGTTATAGCGAGCCAAAATTTTCTTAACGCCTTGAGCAACATTATAGTGCTCTTCGCCCACGATTTCCGGAGCCAAGATACGGGAACTGGATGCAAGCGGATCTACCGCAGGATAGATACCCATCTCGGAAATTTTACGCTCCAGATTTGTCGTTGCGTCCAAGTGAGCAAACGTTGTAGCCGGAGCCGGATCCGTATAGTCATCCGCCGGTACATAGATAGCCTGGATGGATGTAACGGAACCTTTTTTGGTAGAGGTAATCCGCTCCTGCAAGCGTCCCATTTCGGATGCCAGCGTTGGTTGGTAACCTACCGCGGAAGGCATACGACCCAGAAGGGCGGATACTTCGGAACCCGCTTGAGTAAAGCGGAAGATGTTATCGATAAAGAGAAGTACGTCTTTACCTTCTTGATCACGGAAATATTCCGCCATCGTCAAACCAGTCAATGCTACGCGAAGACGGGCACCCGGAGGCTCGTTCATTTGACCGAATACCATCGCGGTTTTGTTGATAACACCGGAATCACTCATCTCGTGGTAAAGGTCATTACCTTCACGAGTACGCTCACCTACGCCGGCAAATACGGAAATACCGCCGTGTTCTTGGGCGATGTTGTTGATCAATTCCTGGATCGCAACGGTTTTACCTACGCCGGCACCACCAAAGAGACCGATCTTACCGCCTTTTTGGTATGGAGCAAGCAAGTCGATGACTTTAATACCCGTTTCAAGCATTTCTGCTTGCGTAGAAAGCTCATCATAAGCAGGAGCTTCACGGTGGATCGGGTTATTAATTTCGGATACTACGGCACCTGCATTATCGATCGGCTCACCCAATACGTTAAATACACGGCCAAGTGTAGCGGAACCTACAGGGACCGTAATCGGTCTGCCCAAATCCACGGCTTCGATACCGCGAACGAGACCATCCGTGGATGACATCGCGATACAACGAACCAGATTATCACCCAAATGATTGGATACTTCCAAAGTCAAATCAACCGAGCGGCCGCCTTCCAGCGTAGCTTCAATCTTGACAGCATTAAAAATCTCGGGAAGATGACCGCGCTCAAATTCAATGTCAACTACAGCACCTGTAATGCTGACAACGCGTCCTTTTTTCATTGATTCGTTTTCCCTCCTACCCGCTCACCTCTAGCGGTGAACGATGATCGTAAAAGCGGCTTATTCATGACATGGCCGCATATCCGTTAAATACTAAGTTAAGAATTCGGACCGTGCATTATTGCTGAGCGTTTGCTCCGCCCACAATCTCGGAAATTTCCTGGGTAATGGCAGCCTGACGAGCACGGTTGTAAGTAAGGTTCAACTCGTTGATCATCTTGCTTGCATTCTTCGTTGCGGCTCCCATAGCAGTCATCTTCGCACCCAGCTCACTTGCCTTCGCATTCAGCATCGCACTGAAAATCAATGTTTCCGCATATTTCGGAAGCAGTACCTCAAGCACGCCTTCAGGGGACGGTTCATACTCATAACCCGTCAGGTTCTCAGCGCTGCCGATGTTCTCCATGGGCAGAAGCTTGGAGATCTCCTGGAGCTGAGTCAAAGCATTCACGAATTGGTTGTAACACACGTATAACTCATCAATCTGACCCAGCTCGTATTGATGAACCGCCGCGTTAGCGATGGTCTTAATGTCTGCATAGGTCGGACTATCGGATAAATCGGTGAGTTCCTCCACAACCGGAAGTTCACGACGGCGGAAGTAATCCCGTCCTTTACGTCCGATTACAAACAGGCAATACTCATCCTTGGACTGATGGCGTTCTGCGATGAAGTTCGATACTTTTCGCAAAATGTTGGAGTTTGATGCACCAGCAAGACCGCGGTCGGAAGTGATCACCAGATAACCGGTTTTTTTCACTTCACGCTTTTCCAGCATCGGATGGCTGATTCCCTTGGTTCCAGCAGCAATGCTGCCAACCACTTCTTTCAGCTTCTCGGAGTATGGAAGTGCGGAGGTTGCCTTCTCCTGAGCTCTTCTCAGCTTGGCGGCAGCAACCATTTCCATCGCCTTGGTGATCTGCCTTGTGTTTTGAACACTCTTGATCTGCCGCTTAATATCACGTAATCCTCTTGCCATGTTTTCACCACCTTAAAGCTTTGGCGAAGCCAAAGCTAACTTCGTAAGCAAACACCTAGCTTTGGCGAAGCCAAAGCTAACTTCGTAAGCGTAGACTAAGCTTTGGCTAGGACCAAAGCCGTACCTTTTGTAAAAATCACTTTGGTCACAGCCAAAGCTACATTCCATATGATGAAAGAGGATGCCGGGCTTACCCCGGCTCCCCTCCTATTACTTACCTGAGGAGCTTAAACCGAAGCGGCAAAGCCCTTCTTAAATTGATCGATTGCCGCTTTCAATGCGTTTTCGTTATCGGACGTCAGATCCTTCGTATCCGTAATGGATTGAAGAATTTCCGGTTTATTGCTTCCAATAAACGCAAGGAATTCGCTCTCGAAACGACGAACATCAGCAACCTCGATATCATCGATATATCCTTTAACGGCTGCGTACAAGCTAACCACCTGTTGTTCAACGGACAACGGCTGGTTCACGCCCTGTTTCAGGATTTCCATCAATCTTGCACCACGGTTCAAACGAGCCAAGGTTGATTTGTCCAGATCGGATCCGAACTGGGAGAACGCCTGGAGCTCACGGTATTGCGCAAGATCCAGCTTCATGCCGCCCGCAACCTTTTTCATCGCCTTGATCTGCGCGGAACCACCGACACGAGATACCGAAATACCGACGTTAATCGCTGGGCGTTGTCCGGAGTAGAACAGCTCGGACTCCAGGAAGATCTGTCCATCCGTAATCGAAATTACGTTGGTTGGAATGTAAGCAGATACGTCAGAAGCCTGTGTTTCAATAAATGGCAGTGCGGTTAATGAACCACCACCAAGCTCATCGTTGAGCTTCGCTGCACGCTCCAGCAAACGGGAATGCAGGTAGAAAACGTCACCCGGATAAGCTTCCCGACCCGGAGGACGACGGAGGAGCAAGGACAATTCACGGTATGCTGCCGCTTGCTTCGACAAGTCATCATAGATGATGAGTGCATGCTCGCCTTTGTACATGAAGTACTCGCCCATTGCGCAGCCTGCGTATGGAGCGATGTACTGCAGCGGAGCCGGCTCGGAAGCCGAAGCCGTAACAACGATCGTGTACTCCAGCGCGCCATGACGGCGAAGAGTTTCAACAACCTGTGCTACAGTGGACTGCTTTTGCCCGATGGCTACATAGATACATTTAACGCCGCTGCCCTTTTGGTTCAGGATTGTATCGATGGCAACGGTGGTTTTACCTGTTTGGCGGTCACCGATGATCAGCTCGCGCTGACCGCGGCCGATAGGTACCATCGCGTCGATCGCTTTAATACCGGTTTGCATCGGCTCATGAACGGATTTACGGTCGATAACGCCTGGTGCACTGCTCTCAACCGGACGGAATGCAGTCGCTTCGATCGGGCCTTTGCCGTCAAGCGGCTGACCCAGCGGATTCACGACGCGTCCAAGCAGAGCTTCGCCTACAGGAACCTCCATGATACGTCCTGTACGCTTTACCTGATCGCCTTCCTTGATTTCGGAGTAAGGTCCCAGGATAACGACACCGACATTGCTCTCCTCAAGGTTCAGCGCCAGACCGAACACGCCGTTTTGGAACTCCAAAAGTTCCCCGGACATCGCGTTCTCCAGGCCGTACACGCGAGCAATACCGTCACTTACTTGAATTACCGTACCTACTTCAGAGACAGTGATATCGGATTTATATTCTTCAATTTGACTTTTGATTAAAGTACTGATTTCTTCAGGTCTGATACTCAACGTTTTCACCCCTATCTACTATGCTCGTCTATTAAAAGACTTTTCGAGACGTTCCAGCTTTCCGGCAATGCTTCCGTCATACAGCTTGTCGCCAATGACAACTTTCAGGCCGCCGAGCAAACGTTCGTCCACAACATTGGTCACGCGGATCTTCTGATGTGCTAACTGTCCGAATTCCGAAGCAACCTGTTCTTTTTCCTGATCGCTAAGCGGGTAGGTGGAGTACACAGTGGCGTCTGCCAAACCCAAGCTCGCACCTTGTATCTTCACATAACTGTTCAGCAGTTCTGCGAACATTTCTGCACGCCCTCTGTCGAGAAGCAATTCGATCGTGTTCAATACAGGCTGCGATACCTTCCCTGCCAACGCCTGGCTGATTACGTTCATTTTCACGGACTGGGGAACATTCGGCGTGGCGATGAATTTCTGGATGTCGGCATCGCCTTCAATGGCATGCACGACAGCCCGCAATTCCTCTTCCACTTCCAGACCCTTCTGCTGCTGAGCCGCCACTTCGAACAGCGCCCGCGCATACCGCTTGGCTGCTACCGTATTTTGGCTCATGGTCTGCCTCCTACCTCTTTAAGGTATTGATCCACCAGTTCTTCTTGAGCTTGGTCGTTCTTGACTTCACGTTCGATCAGCTTGGTCGCGATCTTCACGGAAACGCTGCCGATTTCGCTGCGAAGCTCTTCGACCGCTTTCTTCTTCTCATTCTCGATATCACGAACAGCTTCGGATTTCAGGCGAATTGCCTCTTCCTTAGCTTGTTCCATAATTTGCTCTGCTTGTTTGTTGCTAGTTTGTCTGGAACGCTCGATGATTTCGTGAGCATCTTGACGCGCTTGCTCCAGTGCCTTCTTCTGCTCTTCCACATATGCAGTCGCCTGCTGGCGGGTCTGTGCCGCTTCGTTCATCTGGCTCATGACCAGCTCACGACGCTGCTCCATGATGCCGAACAATTTGCTGAACGCAAACTTTTGAAGCAAGAGGTAAAGAATAACAAACGCGATAATAGTGATTACCATATTTTCCCAAAGAATTGTCATTGAGGTCACTCCTTTCCATCAACACGAAGTGCGGTACCTAACAAAACGAAGGCGCGGATGGCATCGGCCCTCCCCGCCAAACCGTTGTATTGTTATTAAGAGAACATGATCAAGAACGCGATTACAGTAGCCGCCAAAGGAATAACCTCTACGATACCAACACCGATAAACATCGTTGTTTGCAATTGACCACGTGCTTCTGGTTGACGAGCGATAGACTCAACTGTTCTGCTTACGATCATACCGTTACCCAAACCTGCGCCAAGGGCGCCCAGACCTACTGCAATAGCTGCTGCCAAAAATTCCATTGTTAAATATCCTCCTTAAAATTGTTTCAAAATTGAAATTTGGTGAAACTATAGAAAATATCTCTTTCGAAAAACACCGCTGTTACGGCGGATTCGTCCGAGTTGATCAATGCTCTTCGTGAATCGTAGTTTGCGAGATGTATACCATTGTCAAAATCGTAAAGATAAACGCCTGCAATGCACCGATGAAGATACTGAAACCTTGCCATGCGGCCATGAACGGAATGCCGTAGAAGCCGGTTTTCAGAATCACCGTGATCAGTACCTCGCCGGCAAAAATGTTGGCGTAAAGCCGGATTGCCAGAGCGATAGGTTTTGCCAGGTTCTCAATGATATTGAGCGGCAGGAAGATCGGGAACGGTTCGATGTAATGCTTCAGGTAATGCTTGCGATTCAGCTTCAGGCCCAGGTAGTTCATGAGCACGAACACAACGATCGCAAGACCGGCCGTAACGGAAATGTCCGCTGTTGGCGACTTCCACCACAATACGTGAGCATAGTGGCCATGTTCAAGTCCGAGTGTAGCCAGGATTGGCTGACCAAAGACCGTGAAGTTCTCCGGCAAGTCGGTGATAATTGAGAACGGCAAGCCCAGCAAGTTGGCTACAAAGATGAACAGGATCAGAGTAAGCCCCAACGATATGTAAGCTTTCCCTTTCTTCAGATCCATCGCACTCGCTACGACGCCTTGCACAAATTCCACTACCCATTCCATGAAGTTTTGCAGTTTGGAAGGGTTTTCGACAGATAGATTACGTACCGCCAGCCGGCATAATACGAACACCACCACACAGGTGACAAGAAGCATTATGACCGCTGAAAGGTCAATATTCAATCCGCCAAGTTTGATAATCGGTGAATCATGCATATAATTGTTTTCACCCCTTTCCAAGTTAGCGCTGATCAATGATTGTTTCTCAAACTGAACACAATGCTGACAGGAATGGTCAACAATTGGGGTATGAACAGACCGGCGATAGCACCGCCGAGGGATACCTGTTCGAGTTTTACGGCGAAGATCACAATCAGAAGCCCGATGCACAATCTCGTAATGAAGCCGAAGTTGTACTTTTTCGGTTCCGGATCGACAGCCAATTGCGCCAGCTGCTGCACTTTCATGGAGAGGAAGCGTACATTAAACAAGCCCGCCGCCATGCCCATGATCAACCCCATAATTATCGGGCGGAATTCCGGATAGAGAGCCCATCCGAGAAACAAGGCAGACAATAAGAGTAACGATACTCTAAATACAGCGTTCACAATGGAAGTCAAATCATTCACGCCTGCGCCCCCAAAAACTTTTTAATGAGAAGAGCGATATTCAAAATCCCTACAAAGAGCCCCGAAAGCGTACCAATGGCAAGCCACACTCTGGGCCCGTCCAACTGATTCATGAGCCATCGCCCGGTAAAAAAACCGATGAGAATGTAAGCGGCAAGCAAACCGCCCGCCCCGCTAATGTATAGCGCTATCAACCAAGGGTTATCTTGACTTTTCGGATTTTTCATATGAACCTCTAATCCCAACTCATTTTACTGAATATAACAAGAGTTTGTCAATGAATCGATTTGATGGATTCCCCGTGTAAAATCAGCGTTTTGAGCAGTCTAAATTGCGCAAAACGCCGCGGTAACCGTACAGTTCAACTGTATGCTGTCCCCTTGCCAATCAGAATACGGTAAACTATGCCTTTGTGAACATTCTGTGAAATTCCTCAGGACGCTCTTTTCGAATGCCGAAATGGTGCAAAATCGCATTGACAATTCGCTGGGAAGCTTGTCCATCCCCGTAAGGATTAGCGGCTTTGCTCATCTTGTCATAGAGCTCCTGATCGGTCAGCAGAGCCTTAATGCGTTCGTACACATTCTCTTCCTGGGTGCCTACCAGCTCCAGGGTTCCGGCCTCAATGCCCTCCGGACGTTCCGTCGTGTCCCGAAGCACCAGCGTCGGCACGCCGAAGGACGGAGCCTCCTCTTGCATGCCGCCCGAATCCGTAATGATGAAATGCGTACGGGTGTAAATATTGTTCATATCCACGACATCCAGCGGTTCAATCAGCTTGATGCGCGGGTGGTTCCCCAAAATGCGGTGAGCCGGCTCTTTGACGGCAGGGCTCGGATGCACAGGGTAGACGATGGCGATATCCTCGAACTCGTCGGCAATGCGCTTCACCGCTTCAAAAATCTGACGATGCGGCTCCCCTTGGGATTCGCGGCGGTGCGCCGTCATCAGGATTAGGCGCTTGCCCTGTGCCCAATCCAGAACCGGATGGGTATATCCTTCCCGAACCGTATACTGGAACACGTCCGTAGCGGTGTTGCCCGTCACGTAAATGCGGGATTCCGGCTTGTTCTCCTTGCGGAGATTCTCGGCAGACCAGTCCGTCGGCGCAAAGTGCAGATCGGCCAGCACGCCGGTCAGCTGACGGTTCATTTCTTCAGGATAAGGATTCAGCTTGTTCCATGTGCGAAGACCGGCCTCTACATGGCCGACCTGAATCTGTTGCAGGAAGGCTGCATAGCTGGCCAGGAACGTTGTCAGCGTGTCGCCGTGCACCAGCACGATATCCGGCTTGGCCTCGCGCAAGACAGGCTCAAGCCCCTCCAGAACGCGTACGGTGATCTCATTCAGCGTCTGACGGTCTTTCATCACGTCCAAGTCGTAGTCCGGAACAATCTTGAACACGTCAAGCACCTGATCCAGCATTTGCCGATGCTGCGCAGTTACACAAACCACCGATTCGATATGCTCCGGATGGCGCTGAAGTTCCAGAATAAGCGGCGCCATCTTGATCGCTTCGGGGCGGACCCCAAATATCGTCATCACTTTCACTTTTGACATGTTTGAAATTACCCCTCTTTGCATGCTTGTTTTTTCAATTCAAGTCGTACGAATGACTGGCTCGGCTCTTATTTCGTGCCGTACAGCCGATCTCCTGCATCACCCAGGCCCGGTACGATGTAGCCGTGGTCGTTGAGCCCTTCATCCAGAGCAGCAACGTAAATATCCACGTCCGGATGGACGTCATGCACGGCCTTTACGCCTTCCGGCGCAGCCACGAGATTCATCATCTTGATCTGGGTGCAGCCGCGCTTCTTCAGCACGTCGATCGCAGCGATGGCCGATCCGCCCGTCGCCAGCATCGGATCGATGACGATCAATTCCCGCTCCGTCACGTCGGTTGGAAGCTTCGTATAATATTCCACGGGCTGAAGCGTTTCCGGGTCGCGGAACAATCCGACATGCCCTACCTTAGCAGCGGGAAGCAGCTTGACCACGCCGTCCAGCATGCCAAGACCCGCACGCAGGATGGGCACGAGGCCGAGCATCCGGCCGGAAATGACTTTCCCTTGGGTTTCGGCTACCGGCGTCTGAACAGATATCGATTCAAGAGGAACCTCCCGCGTAATTTCATAAGCCATCAAAGTCGCGACTTCGTCTACCAATTCGCGAAAGTCTTTTGTGTTAGTCCGCATATCGCGTATAAATGTAAGTTTGTGTTGAATCAACGGGTGATCACAAATCACCAATTTTCCCATGTCTGGTCCCTCCGGTTTGAATGCAAATGTTATTTCAATATGGGCGTAAATACTTGTGAGCTCCATAAATCCTGTCTATTATATCATTCCCTCTAGTCAATTGACACCTGCACGGGTCATGTTTATTTACATGAGTTTTGACCTTATTACCGGATCCTCGTCTGCCCTGAACCTAGGTTTTCCATTTTCGCCTATATTGATCCTCACCGCGAAGCGACCCGACCGGGAGCATGCGAGCATAGCAATCTGGCCAGAATGTGACAGCTCCTAAAAGAGGACCCCACCTTCAGGTGGGGTCCTCTTATCATAGGCCTCTTATGCTGACGAAACTGTGATTAATATTTCATTTCGGCATAAAGAGGATATTGATCCGTAAGCTCAGCCACCAAACGGCCCGCTTTTTCCAGCGTTGCTTCGTCTTTAGGCTGCTTCAAGGTCATGGCAATAATCTTCGCGATTTTCACCATCGCCTGCTCATCCATGCCGCGGGAGGTTACTGCCGGCGTACCGATACGGATACCGCTCGTGACAAACGGGCTCGTCGGATCAAACGGGATGGCGTTCTTGTTGACGGTAATCCCGATGGAATCCAGCACCTTCTCTGCGTCTTTGCCGGTGATGTCCAGATTGCGGGTATCGACCAGCATCAGATGGTTATCGGTTCCGCCGGAAACGATGTTCAGGCCTTCCTCGATCAGGGTGTCAGCCAGCACTTTCGCGTTCTTCACGACGTTCTCTGCATACGTCTTGAAGGACGGATCCAATGCTTCGCCAAGCGCAACGGCCTTGGAAGCAATGACATGCATGAGCGGTCCGCCCTGGGAGCCTGGGAACACCGCTTTGTCGATCGCCTGTGCCCATGCCTTCTTGCACAGAATCATGCCGCCGCGAGGTCCGCGAAGGGTCTTGTGCGTCGTGGTGGTTACGAAATGGGCATGCGGAACCGGATTCGGGTGAAGACCCGCGGCAACAAGACCCGCAATATGAGCCATATCGACCATGAACAATGCGCCTACGTCGTTCGCGATGGCAGCAAGCTTCTCGAAATCAATGATGCGAGGATATGCACTTGCACCCGCCACGATCAGACGAGGACGGTGTTTGAAAGCCGCTTTGCGGACTTCGTCGTAATCGATAAGGAACGTGTCTTCCTGCACGCCGTATGCAACGAAATTGTACAGAAGGCCGGACGCGTTAACCGGGCTTCCGTGAGTCAAATGGCCGCCGTGGGCCAGGTTCATGCCGAGCACGGTATCTCCAGGCTTGAGCGCAGCCAAATACACCGCCATGTTCGCTTGGGCGCCGGAGTGCGGCTGAACGTTGGCATGCTCGGCACCGAACAATTCCTTCGCGCGGTCACGGGCGATATCCTCCACGATATCCACACGCTCACAGCCGCCGTAATAGCGCTTGCCAGGGTAGCCTTCCGCATATTTATTCGTCAGCACCGTCCCCATGGCTTCCATAACCGCTTCGCTGACAATGTTCTCGGAGGCAATCAGCTCGATGTTGCTGCGTTGACGCTTCAGTTCCAAATCCATCGCTTCCAATACAGCCGGGTCATTCTTCCGCAAATGTTCCATCATGTTCATATCCTCCCATAATCAATCGTTATTTTTTTCTGCAAAGTTTAAACTACAAATTTACAAAATTACTTAAAAGTACGTGTTCAAAAAGGTCGGTTTTCAGCACCGAGAAGGTTGGATGAAGCTAGGAAGTGAGGAGCGGAGCGTACGTTGTGGGTACGTGAGCACCGGAAGGCCCGGCTGAATTCAAGATTCGATGCCGAGCCCACTTCCTGATTCACTTCGTGATCAAAAGCGGACTTTTTGAACAACCTCTTAAAAGTGAGTTCTCATTCGATTCAATCGCACAGCTTGGAATCATCCCGCTGCTCAAGCCGGTACACGGCGCGTTCTCCGCCGATCAGCTTCGGCCGGGTGTAAGCCGCCGTTACGCGCGCATCGCCGATATAACGCTCGCTCGGCCTGAACGGAACCGCCACTCTTCGCAAATGCATGCCGATCAGCGTCTCGCCGATATCGACGCCCGCATGGGCCTCAATGGATTCCGCAAGGCAGGGCTCCTTCATACTCCGATACGCCGCCGAGGCCATGGAGCCTCCCGCCCCCGGAATCGGTACAGCCGCCACTTCCGTCAGGCGCAGCTCTTCAAGCAGTCCCCGCTCCATGACAAGCGCCCGGTTCAAATGCTCACAGCATTGGTAGGCTACAGCGAAGCCGAATTCCGCTTGAACCTCGGCAATGCCCTGAAGAAGCTGCTGCGCCGTTTCAAGAGCGCCGCCTGTGCCGATCCGGCGTCCGACCACTTCACTGGTGCTGGCTCCGATGACCAGCACCTTGCCCGGTCCTAAGGCTGCCGCTTCGGCCAGTTCGCGGACGATCCGCGCCGTCTGTTCGCTCAAGGAAACCTTGGAGATATCCGTCATGTCACAGTCCTCCCGATGATTTTTTTCACAGAAGATGCTTCATTCCATACGCAATAACCGCAGCAGCTTTACGCGTTGACCTATCGCGATTCGCTCTTCAGGTAACGCTCCTCGATGGCCTTGATCTTGTTCACGCGGCCGACATGGCGTTCGCCCTGGCTGAAATTCGTTGTCAGCCATGCGCTGACGATCTCGGCAGCAAGCCCGGGGCCGACGACGCGCTCGCCCAGCGCAATCACGTTGCTGTCATTATGCTCACGCGTGGCTTTGGCCGAAAATACATCATGCGTCAGCGCGCAGCGGATGCCCGGCACCTTGTTGGCGGCAATGCTCATGCCGATTCCCGTTCCGCAGATCAGAATGCCCCGATCCGCTTCACCCGAGACCACCTTCTCGCACACCGGAAGCGCGTAATCGGGATAATCCACGGAATCGGAACAGCCGCAGCCAAGATCCTCCACCTCGTGTCCAAGACCCCGAATGACCTCCACGATCTCCTCTTTCAGACGAATGCCGGCATGATCGGTACCCAATGCAATTTTCATCTATGAAAAACCCCCTCGAATGTTCGCTTTTGCGTTTTAGCTTGTTTCATTATAACCCAAACTCCACGCAAAAGACGAAAAAAGAGCAGTCGGCGCACGTATTGTGCTCCAAATGCTCTTTGCCCAGGCGACCGGCCGTATATTCCGATGCTCCATCGTGGTTTCATCCACTTCGTCGCCAGTTACATCGGATTCATGTTTTTCACCTTCATCTTAAAGCAATACCCTGCGAAAGGCAAGCGGCTTTTTTAGCCAGATTGAGCCCGGATCCAGATTCACTCTTCGCTTCCGTGGAACCCGATCCTATTTATGCTGATCCGCTTCCAGCTTGTCCAGCAGGCGGAAGAGCGCCGTCCGAATCTCCGCCGCCGTCGCCTCGTATTCCTCCCGCGAGCCGCCGAAAGGATCGGAGATATCGAAGCTCGGAATGCGCTGGCGCAGCTCGATCAGACGCTCCCGGTCGCGGTCGCTGACATCGCGGCCCAGCGATCTGGCCAGCTCGAGCGTCGCGTACAGGCTGTCCTGCTCCCGCAGATCATCCAGCACCCGCCGGTCATCCTCCACAAACTCCTTCAGCGTGTGCATCTTGTCGGCGGCATGCGGGAACTGCCGAATCGCATACTGCTTATGCGACTGGGTCAGCGTCAGAATCAGGTCTGCCCATTCCACCAGATTCGCGGTCAGCGGCTTAGATACCAAGCGATCTTGAATATCCTGGTCCCGCAGTATCGATTCCGCATGACGGGATACCGGCATGCCGTCTACGGCCGAGACGCCGGCGGATTGCGTTTCCAGCGGAATGCCCCGCTGTTTGGCGAGCTTGCGCAGCATCCCTTCCGCCATTGGGCTGCGGCACGTATTCCCCGTGCAGACAAACAATATATTTTTCACGGTCCCGTACCTCCCCGTTGATAGGTTGTTTTGGGATTATTGTAACAAATATTGCGTCAAAAGATAAACATCACGCCAAAGATGATCAAAATCAGTCCGCCCAGCATTTCGCCGTACTCTCCCAGCTTGTTGCTCGCCTGACGGCCGAGCAGCAGGCCGAGAATGGACAGCAAACCGCCCACGACACCGAAGGAGATCACGATCAGCAGCACATCATCCACGAACATCCCGAGCGAAACGCCTACCGAGAAGGAGTCGATGCTGACGCTGAGCGAAAACAGCAGCATGCCCAAGAACGCGGTAGGATGAATTCGCTGACCTTCGCCACCCTGCCAGGCATTGTACAGCATATGTCCACCCAGCAGGAGGAGCAGCCCGCCTGCCGCAAACCCTGTGACGTGCCCCAGCAGCATGCCTACATAGCGGCCGGCAAATAAGCCCGCCAGCGGCATAAGCATGTGAAACAATGCGATCATGAAGCTGATGGCCAGCATATGGCCTAAACGCATGCCGCCTCTCATTCCGACTCCGATGCCAAGCGAAAATGCGTCTAGCCCGAGTGCAACCGCCATCAGCAGAATCGCCGCAAGCTGTCCCGATTGGACAGACGCCTCCAACATCCCCATTCCCCCAAGTCCCATGGTCTTGTACACCATATGCGGACAAGGGGGAAATCATGCTAAAACCGTTCAATCGGCATCGGCATTGACGTGGACGATGTGATGTCCCGCGGCCTTCAGCAGCCGGTTCATGACGGCTGCGCCAAGCCCCTGCTCCGGGCACGCTTCGGCCAGGATGAAAGTCGCGCCTTCTTCATCGAAGCGGCGCAGGCCGGCGTACAGCCGGCGGGCCGCTTCCTCCGGCGCGGCCAGGCTGCCGAGCGAGACGGCAACGTCCGCGCGGTAGCGACCGATGTGCTCGTCGAACGACAGCACGCCGGTCACCTCCCCGCGCCGGGCCGCCGCCTCGAGCTCGGCCGCGATGCGTGCCGACACCGCGTCGGCACGCGGGCCCTGCACCACGCACATCGCACCCTTCGGTGCGTAGTGCGTGTACTTCATGCCCGGCGAGCGCGGCGCCGGGCTCTCCGCCTCCCCGGCGGCGCGCTGCAGCGCCGGGTCCTGGCGCACGCTTGCCGCCACCGCGGCAAGCTGCTCGGCCGTGACGCCGCCCGGGCGGAGCACCGTGACGGCACCGTCTTCGCCGACCTGCACCACCGTCGACTCGACGCCCACCCCGGCCGGGCCGCCGTCGAGCACGCCGTCGATCGCCCCCGCCAGATCCTCCAGCACATGGCTGGCCAGCGTCGGGCTTGGCCGGCCGGAGCGATTCGCGCTCGGTGCGGCAAGCGGACAACCGGCGGCGCTGATCAGAGCCAGCGCCACGGGGTGATCCGGCATCCGCACGGCAACCGTATCGAGCCCGGCCGTCACGCGAGGCGATATGGCGCCCGGTTTCACGGGCAGCACCAGCGACAGCGGTCCGGGCCAGAACGACGCCATCAGCGCCCGCTCCGTCTCGTTCACCTGCCGGACCAAGCCGTCAAGCTGAGCCAGCTCCGAGATATGCACGATCAACGGATTGTCCGATGGCCGACCTTTGGCGGCGAAGATGCGCTCGACCGCCTCCGTATTGCCGGCGTCAGCACCAAGTCCGTACACCGTTTCCGTCGGAAAAGCCACCGTACCGCCCTGTGCAAGCACCTGGCCTGCTTCGTGCAGCGCCTGCTTCGCTTCCTTCTCGGACCCGAGGCTCTCCTTGGAGAGGGAGCTTAAGACGTGCCACACTTTGGTTGGCTTCGATGCAGCATTCCGGGAGCCTTGTTCCCGCTGCAGGTTGCGTTCCTTGTCATTTCCGTTCTGTTCCATACCTATCCCAAGCTTTCTGTATATGAAATATATAAACATCCAAACGCGTTTTGCCTATACTCCAAAAGAAAAAGCGCTTCTCGTTCTTCAGTCCCGTGCCGGTTCCCATGGAAACCGGTCGCGCCAAAGAGAAAGCACTCTTCTTCATCCAAGTTTATCATACCCTGTCCGTATTGGAAATCAGTACGCGGGATCATCCTAGAACAAGCTTGCCACCCAATTCCAGAGGCCCAGGAACATATCCCACAGGAAGAAGCGGACCTCCGGCTCGCTTTCGCTTGCCTTCTTCGGGGCTTCATCCGGAGAAGCGTTGTCGCCCGCATCGGCGGACACCGTTTGAATTCCCGTCTCGACAGGCTGAGCTGCCGCATCCCCGCTGCCGCCGTCGATGAAGCACAGCGGCGGGAACAGGACGCACCACCAGTTTTGTCCTTGACCTTCGCCTAACGTAATCCGCAGCGCATCGTAATCGCCCGCCGGATACACCGTGCCCCCGTACAATTTGGTCGGGAACGGCACGACGCCAAGCTCTACATGGTAATTGTAGGTGATCCCTCTTTTTCTCAGCTCTTCACCCACCAGCTGGCGGATTTCCGGAAGATGCTGCCGGGTTAATGCTTTGGCGTCTTCCAGGCTTTGCGGGTTCTCCAGCTCCAGGACCCACATCTGCATTTGCTCAACGACCGCGTCTCGAATCTCTCTTTTGACGAGCTGATCGGACGGGTTATCTGAATTCGCGAGAATGCGAAGCCGTATCGATTCTTGAGGGATCGGACCGCCAACAACGGAAGCATCGATCTGCTGTCCCTCCCAAGCCATGATGACCATAAACATGCAGGATAAGAGCACAACCATTTTTTTCACGATAATACGGAGGGTTTCACTATAATTTTTCATCTCGGACAACCGCCTCTCTATGAACGAAACTCTATGATGCTATCAGTATGTCCGGTATTGAGAGATTCAAACGTAGAATACTTTATTTTTCATTTTTGAATCTCATATACTCAATAAATAATAGAATCAAAAACAATATATAGAATTAATTTAATAATGTATAAAATTTGACAACAGTAATATTAGTTGTTACTATTTCTACATAAAGTAATTATATTCCAAATAAGGAGGATAGTTCTTTATAATTTAAAATTCATTATAAGAAAAGAGGTAGATTTGTATGAATACAAAAAAAATTATAGTTGCTACTATGATGGCTCTTTCAGTGACGTCCATCTCTACTACTTTTGCCGCTGAAGTTGAGTTGGTTAACCACCAGAACACTCCTGTATCAACAGAAACTACTATAAGTCAATCTATTACTGATATTGTTCCTTACGGAACTAGCGCCCCAACTTCCCACTGGAATTTGGGCAACGGCCCTTATGATGCACAGTTCTCTTCTTTGTATAATATTTTATATACTAATTATTATTTTACTCCTAATTCAAATGGCGAATTGTTTATGAGAGGGCGCATTTGGGAAGAAACAGGTAATCCAAGTGGTAGCTACAAATATAAAATTATATGTTTTGACGCCTCGACTAAAAAAGCTGTTACTGAAACAAATGGAACGACCAACGGAAACGGTTCAGACGTAAATATCCGTTTCTATAACCTCGACAAATCTAAGAATTACTACTTTGGGTATCAAAATCTTGATGGTTCCTGGTCAACTCTCGGGGGTTATACGACGATCTCACGATAGCAAAAAAACGTTTAACTATACTTACATTAACTAAAATAAACAAAGACCCGAAAACAGGCCTAACTAAACTGTTTTCGGGTCTTTGTTATTTATAATACATTGCTATTATAGCTTATATAACTTGCTGGTTGCGCTGAAAAATTTATAGCCATATTACCCGCCCATTTGAGAGCGTAAAATATCTTGTGTAAATAGTAAATAGAAAAAGGAAGACCTTTTCTTGTAGAATTGAGTTACCACAACGCCATTGCGCCAACGGAATCGGCCTAAGTATGGAAAGAACTTATGCAAGATGTTCGGGAACGTGTGGTACACAAGAAGTGCTTCTCTTTATTTCAGATGGGCTGAAGGGCATTGTAGACGCCATTGGAGAAGTTTAGTAAAGATGGGGTTTAGATACGTTTTTACAAGTTTTTATCCTATCTCAAAAAGCATGCTTAATGACACATTATTAATTTTATTTAATACGATTCGTTTTGCCTTCGGCTCCAATAGATCACAATCAGAGAGGGTGTCTCAAAGTTTACTTTTGGGACACCCTCATCTTTTCACATCAATGATGATTCGGTTCTTCGTAACGGCTTACAGCCATGTTTATTCGATCGACGCTTGGCTACGCCTCTGGAGCACTGCAAGTAAACCGCTACGCCTGCTTAGCGGGTGCCGGACGATATGCATGCGGATCCGGCATATCTTCCTCCACTTCCTGACCATGCAGCTTGACGCTCATGGCGACCCCGAGACTTGCCATACTAATCACAAGGGACGTTCCCCCGTAACTGATGAAGGGCAGCGTAATCCCCGTCAGCGGCATCAAACCGATAAACATCCCGATATTCTCGAAGATCTGATATAAGAACATGGAGACGATCCCAATTATGAGAAACGGACCGGCACGTTCGCGAGACTCGAGAGAAATCAGTATCATACGGTGAATCAAAATAAAATACAGCAGGAGTAGTATAGAAGAGCCAATAAATCCATATTCCTCAGCTATCTGCACGAAAATTGAATCCGAATAGGTGTACGGTACTCGGCCCGATTGCACCGATGACCCCTGCATATAACCTTCTCCACTCATCCCACCGGAAGCAATAGCCAATTTAGCATTATGCGTATGATAGCCAGCACCAGCTATATCAGACTCTTCAGGCATAAGCCACGGATCAATTCGATCCAGCCAGTGCGAACGACTCCCTTCCTTCATGAATGCTGAAATTTCGTCATGATAATGAATGTATGCTTGTATTCCACCGAAGGCTGAACCAGCTAACAGAACCAAGCCAATCAAAGCATGGGATATTTTTACATTCCCAATCCAAAGCAATCCAAGCAGAATTATGACGTAACTGAGCGCATTTCCGAGGTCATTGATCCCCATAACGAGTGCAAAGGGAATGAATGCAAGCAGACCGATCGGGATCACATCTTGGAAAAAGGACAGCTGCTGTTTATTTTTACGAACCAATACATATGTTAAAAAAATTATCAGGACTAGCTTGAACATCTCGGCAGGCTGCAAGCTCGTAAAACCGAGTTTAATCCACCCCTTTGATCCATTTATTTCTGCCCCAAAGAACATTACAAACACCAGCAATGCCAATCCTCCAAGGTAAATATATAGAGCATACTTCGTGAGAACCCGGTAGTCTAGCAAGCTCATTCCAAAAAAGGCTATAAACCCCACGATATAAAACAGAATCATATTTATATGATAGCCGTCCCATTTCGTTCCCTGGGTCGCACTGTATAATGACGTAATGCTGATTCCCATCAACAAAACCAGTACAAAAACAATAACGTAATCCATCTTCTTAAATTTCCGAAGCATGCTTTTGGTCCCCCTGTGCCCGGAGCTTTTAATACTCCGATTTGCCTGTTCAGGCTATATAACGATTATTTGACAAGAAAGTTTGCCTGTATTTATGGTGGATACAGATATGATGAAAAACCCGGGAAACAGTGTGGCATTAAGAGTTTTCAGGGAACATGCCCATACTGCCCCTATTGATATTCTAAAAGATTTCTACCATGAACACAATTCATAAGCATCCTGTGGTTTATCCCACTCCAAACACAAAAGAGATGCTGCTGTATTCAATAGCATCTCTTGATTTCCCAACATCGGCCCCCATAAATGTACTAAGCGTATATGATTAACAGCCTGTAATCCAATGAAGCCCACAATATAGAACAGAATCATCTTCCTGTGAAGATCTTCAAGATTGGATCATAAATGCCAACAGGACAGCAACTAAAAACCAGGTTAATGTTCTTTAGTTTCTGAAACATGTCAAATCCCCTTGTACCGAATTGGTTAATCTCTATTTGGACCCTCAAGCTATACGAGGATAAACGTAGTGACAGCCTACCTTTATTTTTAAAAAAATCAATCTTCAACACAATTCGTAAGCGTCAGGAGACAAAATTCTCAGCACCCGAGAGAGCCTGAATTGGCAAAAACGTTCAGTGGAAAATTCCCAGAACATGCCGGTCAATCCCCGCCAAATCGGGTACCGTGACGATTTCCTCCCAGTATCCTGCCTTCCGCAGCAGCTCCGCTACATCCCCGGCCTGTCCCATGCCCAGCTCAAAAGCGATCAGGCGCGGCGGCGCCGACAGCAAGGGCAGCTGCGCCATCATGATCCGGTACGGATTCAATCCGTCCGGCCCGCCGTCCAGAGCCGTACGCGGTTCATAGTCCCGGACTTCCGGCTGCAGCTCTTCGATATCCTCCGCCGGAATGTACGGTGGATTGGAGACGAGGATGTCCGGCCCCGTGCCGGCAAACGGCTCCAGCAGGTTCCCCTGCCGGAACTCAACCTGGGCGCCCAGCTTCTTCGCGTTCCGCGCGGCAACCTCCAGCGCATCGGGCGAAATATCGCTCGCCAACACATCCCATCCCTTTGACTGCAAAGCCAACGTAATGGCAATGGCCCCGCTGCCTGTGCCGATGTCGACGACCTTCAGCCCTCCATCCGGTCGCGGGGTGAGCTCCCGTCCGTACTTCAGCACCGCTTCCACGAGCAGCTCCGTTTCCGGGCGCGGAATGAGCACCGCCGGCGTAACTTCAAACGGCCGGCCGTAAAACTCCTGTTCGCCGATAATGTACTGCGCCGGAACGCCTTGCGCTTTTCGATTGATCGCTTCTTCCAGGGCGCGGCGACGGTCCGCCGGAAACGGCTCCGCGAGCGCCATATAATATGAGGTTCCCGACAATCCCAGCACATGCTCCAGCAGCAGCTGCGCATTCCGCTGCGGCTCCATCACCCGCATGCCGTCTAAAAAAGAAGAAGCCTCCACAAAGGCTTCTCTTACGCTGCGCTGCGGCGTCAATTCAAATATCGTCCGCTTCAAAGCGTTATACTCCTTTTTCCATCGCTTCAGCCTGCTCCGCAAGGGTCAGCGCCGAAACGATCTCTTCAATCTCCCCGTTCATCACTTGATCCAGCTTGTGAACGGTAAGTCCGATCCGATGGTCGGTCACGCGGCTTTGCGGGAAGTTGTACGTCCGGATCCGCTCGCTGCGGTCACCGGTGCCAACTTTGCTCTTGCGCTCCCCGGCGTACTTCGCTTCTTCCTCTTGACGCATCATATCGAAGATACGGGCGCGAAGCACCTGCAGCGCCTTCTCCTTGTTGGAGTTCTGCGATTTGCCGTCTTGGCATGTAGCCACGATGCCGGTCGGAATATGCGTTACGCGCACCGCCGACTTGGTGGTGTTAACGGACTGACCGCCTGCGCCGCTGGAGCAGAAGGTGTCCACGCGAATATCCTTGTCATGGATTTCGATGTCCACTTCTTCCGCCTCCGGCATAACCGCCACGGTGGAGGTGGAGGTATGGATGCGGCCGCCGGATTCCGTGGTCGGAATACGCTGCACGCGGTGCGCCCCGCTCTCGAATTTCATTTTGCTGTAAGCGCCGCGGCCGTTGATCATGAAGATCACTTCCTTGAACCCGCCCAGATCGTTGGTGTTGACGTCCATCAGTTCAACCTTCCAGCCCTGGGTATCGGCATAACGGGTATACATCCGGTACAGGTCGGAAGCGAACAGTGCCGCCTCGTCGCCCCCGGCTGCGCCGCGAATCTCGATAATGACGTTTTTATCGTCGTTCGGGTCCTTCGGCAGCAGCAGAATCCGAATTCTTTCGGCCAGCTCTTGCTCGCGCTGGGTGAGCTCCTCGATCTCCATTTTCACCATTTCGCGCATCTCGTCGTCCATCTTTTCGCCCTGCATGGTTTTGGCGGCTTCGAGTTCTTCAGTGACGTTTTTATATTCAACATAAGCCTCATAAGCAGGCTGTAAATCGGATTGTTCTTTGGAATAATCCCTGAGCTTCTTGGAGTCATTAGCGACATCGGGATCGCACAACAGCTCGCTCAACTTCTCATAACGGTCCGCAAGGGATTGTAATCGGTCCAACAAAGGAATTCACCTCTCTAAGATATATTCCTGAAGATATGCCATTTCGCACTCCATTTCGTATGACTCATGAAGTGTAAACGACTTTTTATTTTACCATGAAACGACACGTTTGACTAGCAGGCAGTTGACCGAAGAAAGGGTACTCGCCTTTCCCGTTCGCTTCAAAAAAACCACGGTCCCATGCACAAAGCGACATGGAGCCATGGCCTTTGAAACCTTCATCGATTACACGTTAAAACGGAAGTGCATAACGTCGCCGTCGTTCACGACGTACTCTTTGCCCTCCAGACGAAGCTGTCCGCGCTCTTTCGCGCCGTTCATCGAGCCCGCCGCAACCAGGTCATCGTAAGCAACGACTTCCGCACGAATGAAGCCGCGCTCGAAGTCGGTATGGATGACGCCGGCCGCTTGCGGTGCTTTCGTTCCCTTGCGGATCGTCCAGGCACGCACTTCCTGCACGCCGGCGGTAAAGTAGGTATACAATCCCAAAAGACTGTATGCCGCCTTGATCAGACGGTTCAAACCGGACTCTTCCAGTCCCAGCTCCTCAAGGAACATCGCTTTGTCCTCGCCTTCAAGCTCGGCGATCTCGGCCTCAACCTTCGCGCTGATCGGCACCACGATCGCGTTCTCCGCGGCCGCGAAATCGCGAACCTGCTGCACGTAAGGATTGCTGTCGGCTTCCGCAACGCCGTCTTCGCTCAGGTTCGCCGCGTATAATACCGGCTTCAGCGTCAGCAGGTGCAGATCGCGCACGATCAATTTCTCATCGTCGCTCAGCTCCACGCTGCGTGCCGGCTGGTCGTTGTACAGGGCTTCCTTCAGGCGCTCCAGCAGCTCCACTTCCTGAGCATACTGCTTGTTGCCGCCCTTCATGTTCTTCTTCGCGCGTTCGATCCGCTTTTCGACGCTGTCGAGATCCGCAAGGATCAGCTCCAGATTGATCGTCTGAATGTCGCTGACCGGGTTCACTTTACCGTCGACGTGGGTAATGTTCTCGTCTTCAAAGCAGCGGACCACATGAACGATCGCATCCACTTCCCGAATATGGGCCAGGAACTTGTTCCCAAGACCTTCCCCTTTGCTCGCGCCGCGAACCAAGCCCGCGATATCGACGAATTCGAAAGCGGTCGGTACCGTCTTGTTCGGCTGAACCAGTTCGGTCAATTTGTCGAGGCGCTCATCCGGCACTTCCACGACGCCCACGTTAGGATCAATCGTACAGAACGGGTAGTTTGCCGACTCGGCGCCCGCCTGCGTAATCGCATTAAACAATGTAGATTTGCCAACGTTCGGCAAACCGACGATTCCAGCTTTTAAAGCCATTTATGTGACAACTCCTTATCAGGTTTACTCTTATTTATAAGTATACGAAGCTCGGGATCTATACGCCAAGCCTCTATCACCAGCTAAACAATCTTATTAATTATAGCAGATACCCCATAGACTTCAACACGAATATACTGCCATCGCGAATTCCCGTTCTGCGGTGTTCTGCGCGCTGTTTTAGGCACGAATCAACCGCTTGGTGGACTTCAGGGCCTCGATATTCCCCGCGCCGATACCGAACATGGCCGTCCGCAGCTCCAGCTCCACCTGGGCAAGCCGCTGATCGAGCGCTTCAACCGAATCGACCGCCGAGCCCAGGAGTCCGCGGCCAAAGCCTGCCAGATCGGCGCCAAGCGCGAGCGCTTTGGCCGCATCGACGCCGCTTTGCAGCCCGCCGCTGCCGATCAGCGCGCAGGCCGGCGCGGCTTCGCGCACCTCCGCGATGCATTCCGCGGTAGGATTGCCCCACCCGGCAAAAGCCTCGGCAGCGGCGCGGCGGACCGGATCCGGGCTGCGGAATTTCTCGACCTGGCTCCATGAGGTGCCGCCCGCACCGGCCACGTCGATGAACGCTGCCCCGACGTCCAGCAGAGACCGCGCCGTTTCGCCATCGATACCCCAGCCCACTTCTTTAATCCCGACCGGTATCGAAAGCGTGCGGCACAAATCCTCGACGCGCCCCAGCAGACGGCCGAACCGGGTGTTCCCTTCCGGCTGAAACACTTCTTGCAGCCCGTTTAGATGGAGAACCAGCATATCCGCACCGGCGATATCCACCGCCCGCTGACAATCGTCAAGGCCAAAGCCATAGTTCAGCTGCACCGCTCCTAGGTTCGCGATCACCGGCACGCTCGGCGCGCTCTCGCGCACGCGGAATGTCGAAGCAAGCTCCTCCTTCTCCACCGCAGCCCGCACGGAGCCGACACCCAGCGCCCAGCCGCGCCGTTCCGCCGCTTCCGCAAGACGCATATTGATCTCTCCGGTGGCCTTGCTTCCGCCAGTCATGGAGCTGATCAAGAATGGCGTGCGTACGGAAAAATCAAGAAACGTCGTGTCCAGCTTAATCTCTCCAAAGTCGATCTCCGGCAGTGCGGCGTGACGAAAACGGTAACGTTCAAAACCGGTGGTTACCCCCACGGAGCCCACTTCTTCGTCCAGGCATAATCGAACATGCTCGATCTTCCGCTCGCCGGTGGGCACTTCCGGCATCAGTCTGCCCCCAAATCTTCCTGATCCTCCGCCTGAAACGGTTGCAGGTTTGCCCGCAGTCTGTTCATGTTCTGAGTTCATTCCGTGCCTCCTTATCCGATTCACTCATCCTTAATAAAACCGTATTTAAAGCATATCATTGACGTCGCAGGTTGTCCCAGCTGCATGATATGTACATCCTTTGACAATTTTAATACCGATGCTCTCACGATCTCCCGTATATTCGAAACCCAACAAACCTTCCCAAATAGCATTCTGCCCCGGCTTCCCGGGATCATCCCCAAACGCGGTGCTTGCCGAATTGCATAAACTGGAGTGCGTCAGGGCAGCACTTTCATGTTAATTAACGTTATACGACCTACGAATAGAAAAGATAGGAGGATGGGCGATCTTGGACTTCCGCCATATGTTCCATAACCATAATTCAGCTAAACCACCTGCACCGGGTCCAGGCACGCAGCCCCTGCCAGAAAATCCTCATGCCAAAAGCTCCCGAATGCGAAAAACAATATTCATGGGTCTTGTCCTTCTCATGCTATGGCTAATCGGCGTGATGATCTATCAGACTCATAAACCTCTTCCGAGTGGAATTTCCTATGAAAGTCCAGTCTACCGGAGCGACGTGAAGATGTGGATCGACCTGACCTATCCCGGACCGGACGGTCAGCCTGTCCACGATCAAGAAATCGGACCGCGCATCGGCCAAATTATCGACGAATCGCGAAAATTCCTGGTGATCGATATGTTTCTGTTCAACGGATATGCCCATAAGGACCAAACATTCCCGAAAGTCAGCGAAGAGCTTGCCCGTCGCCTCGTTACCCATAAGAAGAACCATCCCGATATGGATATATTCTTTATCACCGACGAAGTGAATACCGGGTACGGCTCCTATACGCCGCCGGAGTTCGAGTCCATGAAGGCAGCAGGCATTCATGTGATTGTAACTGATGTCAACCGGCTGCGGGACTCCACGCCCGCTTATTCCGCCGTATGGCGCACGTTCATTCAGTGGTTCGGCCAGTCCGGCAAAGGCACGCTCCCCAATCTGATGGCAACCGAAGCACCCGATATTACCGTTCGCTCCTATCTGAAGCTGCTGAACGTGAAAGCCAATCACCGCAAAGTCGTGATCAGCGAGAACACCGCGCTGGTGACTTCGGCCAACATGCATGACGCCAGCGCCTTCCACTCGAACATCGCCTTCGAAACGAGCGGGGACATCATCGGCGATATGCTTGCGGCGGAGCAAGCCGCCGTTAACCTTACAAGCCCGATCAAACTGCCGGAATACGAGCCCGGTTCCAAGCCGGCGGTGCAGCCTTCAGGTCAACCAAACGGCGTCGATGTTCGTTATTTGACGGAAGGAAAAATCTATAAATATGTGCTGGAGGGCATTGAGCAGTCGCAGCCCGGGGACACGCTCTGGATGGGGATGTTCTACCTGGCCGACAGTAAAGTCATGGAACGGCTTCTGCAAGCCTCGGACCGAGGCGTCGACATCCGTCTCATTCTGGATCCGAACCAGAACGCCTTCGGCCGGGACAAAATCGGCATCCCCAACCGTCCGGCTGCCGCCGAGCTCATTCAGAAATCCAAAGGAAAAATCTCCATTCGCTGGTACAACACCGGCACCGAACAGTATCATACCAAGCTCATGTACATTGCCAAACCGACAGGCAAATCGATTATTACCGGCGGGTCAACCAATTTCACAAAGCGGAACCTGGACGATCTGAATTTGGAGAACAATCTGTGGATCGCCGCCCCTCATAATCATCCGCTCACCCGGGATCTGGACCGTTACTTTCATCGGATATGGTTCAACGAAGATGCCCAGTTCAGTCTAGACGTCGACGCTTATCTGGGAAAAACCACATGGATGAAGGACATCCTGTTTAAATTGCAAAAAAGCCTGGGCTTCACTACCTTTTAAAATTCTTACAAATAGATGGAACGAACAGGTTTAGGGAAGCGGCCGTTCCCGGCTTCTTCCGCTGCGTTTACAACAGGGGGGACATCAGCCGGGCAGCGGATTCAAGCAGCCGTGTCATGATTCTCTTTTTGCGGGTATGATGGCGGTCGTACACGATGGCGGATTCCAGGTCATGCTCGAAATCGGATACCAGCTTGCTTACGCTGTCCGTGTGTACGAGCAATGCGTTGACTTCAAAATTAAGATGGAAGCTCCGCATGTCCATATTGGCCGTTCCGATGGTGGCCACCTCGCCGTCGACGATCAGCAGCTTGGAGTGCATGAACCCTTTTTCGTATTCATAGACCCTTACCCCAACATCCAGCAGGGCCGGAAAATAGGAATGGGACGCGAGGAAGGGCAGCCACTTGTCCGGCTTCGACGGAAACAGAATGCGCACGTCAAGACCCGATAAGGCGGCAACCCTGAGCGCTGTAAGAATGTCCTCATCCGGTATAAAATAAGGCGTAGCCAGCCACACCGACTTACGAGCCGACACAATCATGGAGAAAAAAATGTTCTTGAGGGCTCTCCGTTCATTATCCGGACCGCTTGCGATAATCTGTACGGCGCCGCTGCGGTTCTCCAGCAAATCCGGGGAGTAATAGATCGGCTCGTTCGGCTGCTCCCCCGTCATATACTGCCAATCCTGCAAAAATACAACCTGAAGCGTACGGACCGCTTCTCCCCGGACAAGCATATGGGTGTCGCGCCAGAAACCGAATGCTTTGCTGCGGCTTAAATACTCGTCTCCCACATTCAAGCCGCCAACGAACCCGACGCTGCCGTCGATCACGACGATTTTGCGATGATTGCGGTAATTCACGCGGCTCGTGAAGAAGATCGTCTTGGGACTGCCGAACACGGCCACCTGCACGCCCGCATCCCGCATCTCCTGCAGGAAGGAAGGCGGCAGCTGCAGGCTGCCGACGGCGTCCACCATAAATCGCACGGCAATCCCTTGCCTCGCCTTCCGTATCAAAATTTCCTGGATCTGCGTTCCGATCGCATCCGGGCGGTAAATGTAATATTCCATATGAATATGGTGCGCCGCTTGCTCCAGCTCCGCAATCAATGCAGCAAAGGTCTCTTCCCCATCGGTCAGCACCTTCGTGTCGCTTGAGAACGATATCGGCGTGCGCGCAAGCCGGGTGGACAGCTGAAGCAGCTGCTGCACTTCCAGCTTGAAGCAGGAGATGTCGGGTGTGTTCTTGCGCAGGACCTCGCTGGTGTAAACCAGACCGTCCTTCCTCGCCTTTTTATCGTATTTTCTCCGTTTGAAATAGTTCTGTCCGAACAAAAAATAAAAGACGAGCCCGACGATGGGGACAAGCGCCAGCAGCAGGATCCAGGCCATGGTGCTGGAAGGATGGCGATTCTCCATAAAAATCATGAATCCGATGGATACGACGGTCAGCGTAGAGAATATCCCGATAACCGTCCCTGTCGTCTTCCCGAAATAATGCATGCCAAAATAATAAAACGCGAACAATAGCGCGGTGATCAGTACAGCCTCTATTCCCTTTCTCATATCCATTTACCCCTTGTTCTTCATCGTTTCTGTCTCTGTATGCACGATGCTGGTCACACATATTCTACATGATCTCCCCCAGGAACTAAAGACTGTTCTCCTTGGGCCGGCAAGTGCCCGATGTCCCAGAAAAAAGAGATTGACAATGCTGACGCCATTTGATAGAAATATAACTAACGATCGTTAGTTAGGAGGAATTCAATGAGTGCCGCCGACATTAAACAGTCCGCTCTTGCCCACTTTGCCAAAAACGGTTACGAAGGGGCATCGCTAAAACATATCGCCGACGATTGCGGTATCAAGAAACCGTCGATATACGCCCATTTTTCGAGTAAGAAGGATTTGTTTCTGCAAGTGCTCCAGGACGTATTCCATCGTCAGGAGGAAATGATGGTAGCCTATTTCCTTGACCATTCCGATTGGCCGCTGGAGCAGCAGCTGCACGGATTTCTTGAGAATCGTCTCCAAGCTTATCAAATAGATGACGAGGTCCAGTTCTTCATGCGGATGGCCTTCTTCCCGCCTAGCACGCTGTATGACGAAGTGATGGCGATGGTGTATCCGCTGCTGGATCAACAGGAGCAGAACCTGTCGAAGCTGCTTGCCGCGGGCTGCCCGGAGCAGGGCCGCATCATCCGTCATCCGCGCAATGCGGCGATAGCCTTTATGACCTTGGTGGACGGGATCCATCTGGAAACCGTGTACGGCGGGGAAGAACGGGCCTCAAGACGCCTTGCAGCTGCTTGGCCTGTGTATTGGTTAGGGGTAACGAAGCAAAGATATAACCACAAGAGTTAAATCCTGATGGAATGACGCATCCTAAGCAGGAAGTTGTAGTCGAAAGAATTTGTAATGTAAGGTTACCGTTCTTTTCATAAAAGGAGTGACAAACATAATGAATCGCAACTGGGGTTACGTGCTGCTGGCTGGATTGGTTGAAATCATATGGGTGATGGGGTTGAAGCATTCAGCCAACATCTGGGAATGGCTTGGGACCTTGGCCGCCATCGCAGCGAGCTTCTATCTTATTATCGAGGCGGCCAAACGGCTGCCGGTCGGAACCGTATATGCCGTCTTTACGGGGATCGGCACCGCCGGAACGGTCGCGTCCGAAATGCTGTTCTTCGGAGAGCCGTTTAAACTGGTCAAGGTGCTTCTGATCTGCGTGCTGCTTGCCGGCGTCATCGGCCTTAAGCTTGTTACGGCTGATCACGCCGAACCGGAGGTGAGTAAATAATGGCTTGGATTGCGCTTATATTCGCCGGATTATTCGAAATCGGCGGCGTCATCGGCATCAAAGGCGTGTCGGATCGCAAAGGCTGGCGTTATGTACTGATTTTGGCCTTATCATTCGCCGCCAGCTTCTCCCTCCTCTCCTACGCCATGACCGAGCTGCCCATGGGGACCGCTTATGCGATCTGGACGGGTATCGGAACGGCCGGCGGGGCCCTGACCGGCATGTTTCTGTTCGGGGAGCCCAAGGAATGGCGGAGAGTGCTGTTTATCGCCATGATCCTGTGCTCGGCCGTGGGCCTGAAATTGATCAGCTAATATTTTTTCAAGAAAAATCGCAAGTTTTCAGAACCTAACGAAAAGGACGACCGTAGTAAAGTTGAAACGGTCGTTCTTTTTCATATATAATATTTCTTGACCTTATGGTCAATCTAAGAACCGATAAGTTCTCAAGCGAGGTGAGCTATTGATTGGCTGATAAAACGGCAGAAAAACGACAGCAAATTCTCATCACTGCGATGCAGCTGTTTTCCGCGAAGGGCTCTTCGGTTACCTCCATGCAGGAAATCGCCGAAGTATGCGGGATGTCGAAAGGCAGCCTCTATCTTCATTTCAAGTCCAAAGAGGAATTGGAAAAGAGCATTTACGAGCATATCGCAGGCCGGATCAAAGACGAGATTCTCCGGGTCGACCACGATCCGCTGCTAGCGCCTAAGGAACAGCTGCGTAAACAGACGGAAGTGCTTCTGATCCATTTTCTAGAGATCCGGGAATTTCTCCTGAAGCAAATCCATGATCAGATGCCGGGAAAACCGCCTTTTGACAAGGAAAATATGCGGCAGGAGATGCTTGCTGCTTTGCAGTGGTTTAACAATAAGCTGAAAACCATTTATGGACCGGACGTTGAGCCGTATACGATGGAGATTGGCATGTTCTTGGCCAGCATGCTGGGTTCGTATATCCGCTTTCTGTTCATGCCGGGATTTCATTTGAATGTGGGAATCACGGCAGATCACCAGATCCAGCTGCTCGATGATATCGTAGCCAGCATTCTTCGCAGACGTCCGGAGCCGCTGATCCCGATGGAGGCGGTTGGCCAATTGGGCCAATTATGCAAGACCGACGTTCCCAAACAGCGCCATCCGCTGATCGTCATTAAGGCAATGAAAAGCGAGCTGAAGAAGGTTCAGGCCGAGCCGGAAGAGCGGGAAGATGCGATGGAATCCCTCAATATTATGGAGAAAGAGCTGCTTGGCCTCCAGCCCAGCCGGGCCGTTCTGAAAGGAATGCTTGCTAACTTGGAGGGGATCGAGGAAATCGAAGCATTGTATACCGAGCTCAAAGGCACCATTTCGACTGTGCTTGAAAGCTATCTTACGCCCGGCGGCATGATGCAGGGGAATTCGTTCAAATTAGAGACATAGAGTTTGGAGAGGAGAGAGAATCGCCTAATGAAAGGAATTATCAATTTCTCGCTGCGCAACAAGTTTGCGATCTGGCTGCTGACCATCATCGTCAGCTTCGGTGGATTGTACGGCGGACTGACGATGAAGCAAGAAACCATTCCGGATATTAACGTTCCGTTCTTGAGTGTCACCGCCATTTATCCTGGTGCATCTCCCGAAGGCGTTGTGGAGGATGTAACCAAACCGCTCGAGACGAGACTCCGCAATATCGACGGCGTCAAAACCGTAACCTCCACTTCCATGGAGAACGCAGCGAATGTCATGGTTGAGTTTGATTATGGTAGTGATCTGGACAACGCTACGGCGGCTGTTCGCGAAGCCATCAACGAGGTAAAGCTGCCTGACGACGCCCAGAAACCTACCATATCCAAATTCAGCATGAGCTCCATGCCGGTTGTCTCGTTAAGCATTGCTAACAAGGACAATATGGAATTGGATGAATTGACCCGCATCACGGAGAATGACATCGTTCCCGAGCTGGAGGATTTGGACGGGGTTGCTTCCATCCAGGTAGCCGGCCAATTCGTGAATGAGGTACAGCTTAAGTTTAACCAGGACAAAATGAGCGAGCTTGGCCTGACCGAGGATACCGTCAAAGGTATCGTGCAAGGTTCGGCGCTGTACGCTCCGCTCGGCATGTTCGAAATGGAAAAGTCCCAAAAAGCCGTTGCCGTTGATGGCGGCATCATCGGCATCGACGATCTGAAGAATATCGCCATTCCGGTCATTCCGGGTGGCGGCGGGGCGGATGCGTCTGCCGGCGCCGGTGCTCCGAATGCCGGTGCAGGCCAGCAGCAACAGCCGCCTGGCGATGCTGCAGGGGCCGGTCAGCAAGCCGTGCCTGGCGCTGGCGCTGAAGCCGCTGCTGGTGCTGGCGCTGGTGGACAAAATAGTGCTCCTGGTATGCCAACCGGCATTCCAACCGTCAAACTGAGCGAGATTGCCAAAATTGAAGTGATCGGCTCCTCGGAATCCATCTCCCGCACCAACGGGAAGGAATCGATCGGTATCCAAATCGTAAAAGCAAACGATGCCAACACGGTTGACGTCGTGAACCAGGTCAAAGACAAGGCCGAAGAATTGAGAGGCCTGTATCCTGGCATGGATCTGACGATCATGCTGGACCAAGGCAAGCCGATTGAGGACTCTGTCCATACGATGCTTTCCAAGGCATTATTCGGTGCGTTGTTCGCCGTTCTGATCATTATGGTCTTCCTGCGCAACATCCGTTCGACGATTATTTCGATCATTTCGATCCCGCTGTCCTTGCTGATTGCGGTTCTGTGCCTGAAGCAAATGGATATCACCTTGAACATGATGTCGCTCGGTGCCATGACCGTTGCCATCGGCCGGGTTGTCGATGACTCCATCGTGGTTATCGAGAATATTTACCGGCGCATGTCCCTCTCGACCGAGAAATTGAAGGGCCGAGAGCTCATCAGCGCCGCTACGCGCGAAATGTTTGTGCCGATCATGTCCTCCACCATCGTGACCATCGCGGTATTCCTGCCGCTTACATTGGTCAGCGGCATGGTAGGAGAGCTGTTCATGCCGTTTGCATTGACGATGGTCTTTGCCCTGCTTGCTTCCCTGGTCGTGGCGATTACGCTCGTACCTGCCATGGCGCACAGCCTGTTCCGCAAAGGCTTGAAGAACACACATGATCATGAAGAGAAGCCGGGTGCCATGGCCCGCGGCTATCGCTCCATCTTGAAATGGACCTTGAATCACAAAGCGATTACCTTCCTGGCAGCCATCGTGTTGCTCGTTGGAAGCTTGTTCTTGACCAAGTACCTGGGCGTAAGCTTTATTCCGGAACAGGAAGACAAATACGCGATGGTCACCTATTCACCTGAGCCTGGCGTAATGCTGGAGGATGTTGAGGATCGAGCCTTAAAAGCCGAGAAGCTGATCCTGGATCAACCAGGCGTGCAATCGATGCAATACTCCATCGGCGGAAGCAATCCGCTGGGCATGGGCTCCGCCAATTCAGGATTGTTCTACGTTATGTATGATCCGGACACGAAAAACTTCGAAGACGTCAAAAAGACGCTCATCGAAGATCTTGCCAAGGAAGTGCCGGACGGCACTTGGTCCAATATGGACATGGCAGCCGGCGGCTTTGGCGGCAGCCAGCTGACGGTGAACGTCTTCGGCGACTCGCTGGAGCAGATCAAGCCGGTGGCCGATCAAATCGCAGAGCTTGCGAACAAGGATACCGCGACGTTTGAAAATGCGGAAACCAGCTTGTCCGAAGCGTTTGAGCAGTACACGCTGGTAGCCGATCAAGAGAAGCTCAGCTCACTGGGCCTGACGGCCGGACAGCTGGCCATGAAGCTGGCCCCGGTACGGGAACGTCCGGTCTTGACCGAAGTCAAGATCGAAGACAAAACCTACAATGTTTATATTGAAGCGGACAGCAAAACCTATAAGAGCATTAAGGAAATCGAGAACGAAACCGTGACCTCTCCGCTTGGCATCGAAGTACCGATCAAGGATGTGGCCAAGGTGGAAAAAGGAACCACTCCGGATTCCATTACGCGCATCGACGGTAAAATGGTTGTGAGTGTCACAGCCGACATCCTGTCCAGCGATGTAGGCTCGGCTTCGACCAACCTGGAGACCGAAGTGAACAAGCTTGAGCTTCCGGACGGCGTGTCCGTCCAATTCGGAGGCGTCACCGAGCAAATTAACGAAACCTTCGGACAGCTCGGGCTTGCGATGCTGGCGGCCATCGCTATCGTATACTTTGTACTCGTGGTTACGTTTGGCGGGGGACTCGCTCCATTCGCCATCCTGTTCTCGCTGCCGTTCATTGTCATCGGCGCTATCATAGGCCTGCTCGTCACGGGCGAAACACTGAACGTGTCTGCACTGATGGGCGTGCTCATGCTGATCGGTATCGTTGTGACGAACGCGATCGTGTTGATCGACCGCGTGATCCATATGGAACGCGAAGGAATGAGCACGCGCGAAGCCCTGCTCGAAGCCGGCGCTACCCGCCTTCGTCCGATTCTGATGACGGCACTGGCAACCATCGGCGCGCTCCTTCCTCTCGTATTCGGCTGGGAGAGCAGCGCAGGCATCATCTCGAAAGGACTCGGCATCACGGTTATCGGCGGCCTGATCAGTTCGACGCTGCTGACGCTCGTGGTTGTACCTATCGTGTACGAATTCCTGATGAAGTTCAGCAAGAAGAGAATCGAAGATTAATTAGATTAAAATACCAAACGCCCCGGCCTCCTGCATTAGGAGACCGGGGCGTTGTTCTGTCTGGTGACGATGATTATGATGCTGGCGCTAATGCACCAGCATGACTTCCTTGGAATGCTTCCAGGTCTTCAGCATGTTCAGATCCTGTGCGAGGAATTCCTCCAGCAGGCTGAATAACGACTGGTATAGCGGACTTTGCGTGGACCCCTTCAGGTCCTTGCATAGGGATGGCACCCATGACATCAGATGCTCCTCCAAAAATTTCTCTTGTACCTCCATTAATTGCAACATGCTATCTTCACAATACGTATTGTTCAGCATACGGTCATGAAGCAGTGTCATAAATTCCAGTTCAATGGCTATATGATCGTCCGCTTCGCCATGCAGTTTATTAAAGGCAACACCGGCGGATGCATAACACTCAGCCAAATCCTGAGCGCATCCATCCTTCGTATAATGGGATTCCACCGCCTGGCGAGGTTTGGACAGCTGAAGCAGACGACGGTATTCCGCCCCCTCATATTCGCAAATCCGAACCAATTCCTCAGGCGAGCGTCCGCATAAATATTTCATCAGGTCCGTACCGGCCTTCGAACACTCCGCCGCCTTGCTAATTCCGCTCCCGCGGCTCCATTCCGCAATCATAGACAAGCTGGGCCAATTGCCCAAAAAATCAATCAGCAGCTCGTAGACCGTCCCCCGGTTTTCAAGCCACCTGTGACAGACGTCAGGCACCTCCAAAGTTTGAACAGGTGATATCGCCATATCGAACCTCCTATTGGTAACCTTTCTTGTTGGATGTGATATCCTTGACAGTATATCTTAGATGAACGTCTAATGAAAGCAGTTTGAAATGATTTCCGAAAATTTCGGAAAAACCAGGAAACTTTCGGAAATCTAGAATGTCACTACTCGCTTTCAAGGGGAGAAAGCTTTGGTCCACAGGTTCAATATACAGGATTTAGAAAGCGTTTTCTGTGATACTTCTCACAAATCCTTGAACTTATGCGTGCGGCTTGTCCGGCTGACATGACCCTTACAATGCATTGACTCCTGTTCGGGGAATGGCTACAATGTGACCATGCACGCTAGTAAAAGGGGGATTTCCATGATCGAACCGCTTAAAGATTCCTTCGGTCGTGTCCATGATTATATTCGAATCTCGGTGACGGATCGGTGCAATCTTCGTTGTGTATATTGTATGCCGGAAGAAGGGATGGAATTCCAACCTCACGATCAGATAATGAGCTATGAAGAGATCGCCGCGATCATGCGCGTTCTGGCCCCCATGGGCGTCTCCAAAGTACGCCTTACCGGCGGCGAGCCGCTTGTGCGCAAGGATCTGGAAACCTTGGTCCATCAGATTGCTTCCATTGAAGGAATTCAAGATATATCCCTCACCACCAACGGGATCATGCTCCCTTCCAAGGCCCGCCTGCTGAAGGAAGCGGGACTCACCCGCATCAACATCAGCTTGGATTCGCTCCAGGAAGAGCGTTACGCTCGCATCACGCGCGGCGGCCGGGTGCATAAAGTGCTGGAAGGCATTGAAGCCGCCTATGAAGCCGGCCTGAATCCGATCAAGCTGAACATGGTGTTAATGAAGGGCTTCAATGAGGACGAGATTCGCGACTTTATCGCCCTGACGCTTGATCGTCCCCTTCATGTCCGCTTTATTGAATACATGCCGATCGGCCAAGCATCCGATACCTGGCGGGATTCGTACCTGCCGCTGAGCCGGGTAGCCGAAGTGTGCCAAGAGGCCGGCTGGGCCATTCAAGAAGAGCAGGGCCCTTCCGGCAACGGTCCTTCACGCAATATGAAGGTGGTTGGAGCAACGGGAACGTTCGGTTTGATCCATCCGGTCAGCGATCATTTCTGCGATTCCTGCAACCGGCTCAGGCTGACGGCCGACGGCCATATCAAGGCTTGCCTATATTGGTCGGACGAATTTAACGTGCGCCGCGTCATCGATGACCCTTCGGCCGTGGCGAACCTGTTCCGCAAAGCGCTCGGCGCCAAGCCGCTGAACCATGAAATGGCGCTCGCGCTGGAGAAAAAGGCCCAAAGCCATACTCCTACGGCCCGGCGCATGTCGCAGATCGGCGGATGAGCTTCTGCTCAGCGCATGAGAGCAGAATCAGCATAACCAAAGCAAACCGCCTTTATATACTAGAAAGCCCCGCCAAGTATTCAGATGGCGGGGCTATTTTTATAGGATGCGTGCAGGGGACCGATCATTCTTCCGTATTCAGCAGACCGCCTGCGGCCTCGTAATCCCCGGGCGTGTTCATGTTAAATAAGATTCGGCGCGGATCAAGGCCGGTAACCTCCGCTAATTCCTCCTCATTCGAAAAGACGGCATTCAGCTCCTGCACCCACTCCACCATGCGGAGCTGCCCCCGGATCAGCCTGCGCTCAAGGCTTTCCGCGGTCTCTCTGCGATACGCTGCCAGCAGCGGGTGCATCCTTCCTTCCACGACCGGGATTACGGCCTCAGCCGTGTCCTGCTTGTTCGCCAGATCCAGCAGCCCCTGGAGAAACCGCTCGTGGATATAAGGCATATCGCAAGCTGCGACCAGGTTCCATGTGCTCCGGGAAGACTTCAGGGCGGCGTGAAGGCCCGCCATCGGACCTTGTCCGACATAAAGGTCGGGGACGCATTCCAAGCCGAGGAATTGATAAGGTTCCGGGTCATTGGCAGACAGGATCACCCTTCCGCTGACTTTGTCCAGCGCGTGGACCGTCCGTTCAATCAAACTCATCCCCTCCATGGGCAGCAGCGCCTTGTTTCTCCCCATTCTCCGGGAGGCTCCTCCAGCAAGGGCGATGCCCGTCACTTGACCCGATGGCAGACGTACATCTTGGGAGTGAACGCTCATATGCTCCACCAGCCTTTCTTCATGTTATAAAAAATCGGATTCAGTTTATAGGTTAATATCCAGAATAATGGAAAATCATTTAAAAGATGGTTTGTATCCCTTTTCAATGCGTGATACATTGAAAGGAAAGCGGCTTTTTTCTTATACCGCGATTATGGATTGTATTCGGTTTGAAAGGAATGACCTACTTGCGGAATATGGACAATGCTCAACCTTCGCTGACATCGCTCAAGCTGTTCAACTTCTTCATTTACGGAACCATGGTCATCTTCACCGGTTTCTTCCAGTTGTATTTGCAAGATATCGGCATGAGCAAAATCGAAATCGGCAGCCTGATGGCGATTGCGCCATTTGTGTCCATCTTCGCCAATCCGTTCTGGGGATTCTGGAGTGACCGGGCGGCCAACATCAAACGCGTGCTGCTGATCATGATGACCGGTACGCTGCTGCTGGTTCAGCTTGTTTTTCAGGCGAATACCTATGCAATGATATACATGACGATGATTTTCTTTTATTTTTTCCAGACGCCGATGTTCTCGCAAACGAATTCGCTCATTCTGACCTATATTGATGGAACCCAGCAAAAGTTCGGCTCGTTCCGGCTGTGGGGCTCGCTCGGATGGGCGCTGACGGCCATCGCTGCCGGGCCTGTCATCGACCGGCTCGGCTCGGGACGCATCGCCATCGTGTTCTCGATCATGCTGCTGGTGGCGGCCGTGTTCATGTTTACGCTGCCCTCCATTCAGAAAACGGCTGCATCGGCATCGGTCAGCCTCAGGGGACTCAGCAGGCTGTTCCTGAACTCCTATTTCGTCTGGTTCATCCTGTTAGGCATCATGGTATCCATCCCGAACACGGCGAACAATACCTTTATGTCCCTATACATTCTGGAGCTGGGCGGGTCCAAGCAGACGGTCGGCCTCGCCATCTTCTTCTCATCGATATTCGAAGTGCTGGTCTTCATTCTGTTTGACCGCTTCCTGAAGCGGAAAATCAACGTCCTGGTCGGCTGCCTGACGATTGTCAGCCTGCTCTTCGCGCTCCGCTGGCTGCTTATGGCCGAAGCCAACAGCCCGCTGGAGGTCGCCTTCATCCAGCTGCTGCACTGCGTTACCTTCGGCGGCTACTTCTATGTCGGCGTTCAGCTGACGATGCTGTTTGTTCCGACGCCGTACCGCGCCTCCGGCCAAGCGATCTATACCTTAAGCTGGAGCGGCATATCCGGTGTCATCGGCGGCCTTGCCGGCGGCTGGATGTTCCAGAACTTCGGGGCGCAGGCCATGTACCGGACCGGTACGATGCTCGCCATCGTGGGCGCCATCGGCTTTGGCTGGATGTGGTACAACCTCCGCAGGCACGGATACCAGCCGCTGCACCCGGACGATCCCGAAGAGGACGAGATCGAGGAGTACGCTGCGAGTTAGCGCGCAGTTATCTCCCGTACGATTTCACTTCCAAGATGATATCACCGTAAATATAACAAGACTCGAATGAATCCTGGAACGGAATCTTCGAGTCTTGTTTACGTTTAGGGGCCAGGTCGACCTGATCAGCGCCTACCCGTGCCCTTTTTTTATTCTCTGGCTTGTTTAGTTCTTCGGAAGCTGGAACGAGCTCTTCAGGGAAACCACGCGGTTAAATACCGGACGTCCTGGCTGCGAATACTTCGAGTCGACGTTGAAATATCCGTGGCGGAAGAACTGGAACTTGTCCTGCGGCGCAACATCCTTCATATTCGGCTCCACGAAGCCTTGCACGATTTGCAGCGAATTTGGATTGATGTCGTCCAAGAAGGACTTCTCGGCAGCTGCCTCCTCCGCTTCGCCTGCAACCTCGTGCACCAATTCCGCTTCTTCGTCTTCGTCCTTGAACAGCGGCTCGAACAGACGGAATTCGGCAGGCACGGCCTGCGTGGCCTCCACCCAGTGAATCGTCCCCTTCACCTTGCGTCCGGTAAAGCCGCTGCCGCTCTTCGTCTCCGGATCGTATGTGCAGTGAATCTCGACGACCTTGCCGTTCTCGTCTTTGATCACGTCATTGCACTTGATGAAATACGCATGCTTCAACCGGACCTCATTGCCCGGGAACAAGCGGAAATATTTGCTCGGCGGATCTTCCATGAAATCCTCTTGCTCAATGTAAATCTCGCGCGAGAACGGAATCTGGCGGATCCCCATCTCCGGATTCTCCGTGTTGTTCTCGGCATCCAGCCATTCGACCTGACCTTCAGGGTAGTTCGTAATAACCACCTTCAGCGGGTCCAGCACGGCCATCGTGCGGGGCGCCTTCAGCTTCAGGTCTTCACGGATAAAGTGCTCCATCACTTGGCGGTCCACCGTGCCGTAAGCCTTCGAAATTCCCGTCTCGAACACGAAATTGCGAATGGCTTCCGGCGTATAGCCCAGACGGCGAAGTCCGGAGATCGTCGGCATGCGCGGGTCGTCCCAGCCGTCTACGATGTTCTCGTCCACGAGCTGTTTCAGCTTGCGTTTGCTGGTGACCGTCTGCGCCACGTTCAGACGCCCGAATTCGTACTGACGCGGCGTGCTGTCCATCTCGCATTCCGCCACGACCCAATCATAGAACGGGCGCTGATCTTCAAACTCCAGGGAGCACAGGGAATGCGTAACCCCTTCGATGGCATCCTCCAACGGATGGGCAAAAGCATACATCGGATAGATGCACCACTTATCCCCTGTATTGTGATGGTGCGCGTGGGAGATCCGGTAGATGACCGGATCCCGCAGATTGATATTCGGGGAAGCCATATCGATCTTGGCGCGCAGCACGCGTTCGCCGTTGGCGAATTCCCCTTTGCGCATCCGCTCGAACAGATCCAGGTTCTCTTCCACGCTGCGGTCCCGGTATGGACTGTTCTGTCCAGGCTCGGTCAAGGTTCCGCGCGTTTCGCGGATTTGGTCAGCGGACTGGTCGTCCACGTAAGCCTTCCCTTTCTTAATCAACAGCACCGCGCGATTGTACATCTCTTCAAAATAATCGGACGCGAACCGCAGCTCTTCCCAATCGAAGCCAAGCCACTTCACGTCTTCCTTGATGGAGTTCACGTACTCGATGTCTTCCTTCACCGGGTTCGTGTCATCAAACCGCAAGTGTGTCCGTCCGCCGAATTCATCGGCCAGCGTAAAATTGATCCAAATGGCCTTGGCATGTCCAATATGCAGGTAACCGTTCGGCTCCGGCGGGAAACGGGTAACGATCTCCTTGACTTTACCGGACTTCAGGTCTTCGGTAATAACATTCTTTATGAAATTGGAGGGGGTGCCCCGATGGTTCTCCACGTTGATCAACCTTTCGTCCTGTAATTTCTGTCTATCTCCTGTATAAACGTGTTTCTCTTAAATATACCTGTAATGACGCGATTGTTCAAGGAATTCGGCACTCCCGCGCAGTAAGCCCGCGACTTGGGACAGGGGGGCCGGCAGGCAATAACTACAAGTCCTCAACCTGTTTGCAGAGGCTCCTCCCTTAGCCGGATATAGCGGCGAAAATCATTTTGACGGGGGCTTTTTAATAGGGTAGCATGGAGAGAAAAACAGTTGAAGGAGGCCGGCGATCATCTTATGAAACCCAGCAAATTTCCAAAGGAACAGCGCGAACAGCTGATTGAATTGGTGCAGGAATACTTTGAAACGGAACGCGGCGAAACCCTCGGAAATCTGGCCGCGGAGAGTGTTCTTGATTTTTTCGTGGAGACCTTGGGGCCTCATCTATACAATCAAGCGCTCAGCGACTGCCGAACGGTTTTCAATCAGCGCATGATTTCCCTGGAAGAAGATATTTACGCATTGGAGCAAAAAGTGAAGCGAACTCGTTAGAGGTACATATACTTTATACTTCGCAATGGAGAACAAAGGAGATACCGTATGTTTGGATACACATTGGACGATCATGTTGAATTGCGCCCGCTTGCCATCGAACATGCACGGGCGATGTTCGAGATTACCGACCGGTCGCGTGACCGTCTCCGCAAGTGGCTTCCGTGGGTGGATGCCGTCACCGAGGTTAACGATACCCTCAACTATATCAAGGGTGCCATGAAGCAAGCAGCCGACAATGGCGGCTTCTCGGCAGGCATCTGGGTGCGCGAGGAGCTGGCGGGCACGATCTCGTTTCACGAGATCGATTGGAACAACCGCTCGGTCGGCATCGGCTACTGGCTGGATCAGCATTTTACGGGGCAAGGCCTGATGACAAGCGCGTGCCGCGCGTTCACGGATCACGCGCTGATGCGCATGGGCCTGAACCGGGTGGAGATTCGATGCGCAACGGCTAACCATCGCAGCCGGGCGATTCCGGAACGTCTGGGCTTTGTCCTTGAGGGAGTCATACGGGAAGCCGAGAAGCTGCCCCAAGGCTATGTCAACCATGCGGTCTACGGCATGATTCAGAGCGAATGGAAGCGGATGAGGTAACGCATACGGTTTAGCTTCGCCGGTACTGGCATTTTCTATCATCCCAATAAAAAAACGGCTTGTATCCTACCAAAAGGACGCAAGCCGTTTTTGTTGTCCGTATGTGTTCTAGAACGCGGGCGAACCTTGGCTTAGAGCTTGGCAAGAGTCCGCGCGACTTCAATCCTGACGGCTTCGAAAGGTCGCCAGCCATGTCCTGAATTGCGACTTCAAGCTTGAGGCGAGTTCGTCGATCTCCAGCATGCGCTCAAGCCCTTGTTCATCCTTTCGCCCGTCCTTCATCATGCGAAGCACTTCCAGCACCGTGATGCCGGAAGCTTGGGAATCAAGCCGGGTAACGGGGGAGTCTGCGCTGACCTTTCCTTCCTCGAGCACGCGGAAATAAAAACCGCTGTAACCCGTGTTCAGCACCCTTGCCGGCATGTCCTTGACGCCATGCTTTTGCGACAGCTTAAAGCAGGGATATCGGGGCTGGCTGACCTGCAGCACCGCCCCCCCTATCCGGTATACATCTCCAATGCAGACTTCATCCTCCAGCAGCCCTCGCAGCGTCAGATTTTCGCCGAATGCGGCATACGTCATCGGTTTGCACAAGGACCGTTCCCAGTACGGATAATGCTCCGAAGGGTACGCGCACACCGCCTTATCCAAGCCGCCGTGATTGATGAGATCGGCTTGGCCGTCCCCTTCGAAATTCAATGAACTTAGGAACAGGGGACCTTCCACAGGCTGCTTATAAATTCCGGTAGACAGGTCCTTCCCTTGGTAATCCACCGTTACAGGCTTTCCAACGTTCAGCGATACAATGCCCATGGTCATGGAAAAACAACCTCCGCTATCTTTCTTTTCATCTACTATATGCAATCGGGTATGCCCTTGTCCAGAAGCCGTTTCAGTGGGAGGACCCCAAAAACAAAAAGGCCAACCAGACAGAACTCTCTGGTTGACCTAATCATACGAACAGCCCGGCAAAGCCGCCGGACTGTTCAACCCTATGATCTCATTTCTTTTGCATCCGTGAACCGGACCAGGGCGATATCCTGAGGGGAATCATGATAAGAAGTAACACATTAAAATATCATCAACGTAACGTCCATCCACGTAGAACTCCCGAATCAGCCGCCCCTCTTCCTTAAACCCGCAGTTTCTGTAAAAGGAGAGCGCGCCCGGGTTGCTGGACAGCACCCGCAGCCTCAGCTTCGCAATGCCTTCCACCCGCGCCATATCCTTCGCCGCCTCGATCAGCCGCTGTCCGATGCCCTGCCGCTGATGGGCAGGGTGGACCGCGATGTTCAGCTCGAGCACATGGCGATTGCTGTTAAGGCCTGTGGGCGAACGGAAGCCGACGTAACCGCACAGCTCCCCCTCGTGCAGCGCAACAAGCTGCGTGCCTGGCGGGCACTGCAGAAGATAATGGTCCCGCGAGCTCCATTTCAGGGGCTCCGGGGCCGTATTGCGATCCCATACCAGTTCGTCGAGTTCCATAAGCGCAGCGGCATCCTTCATTTCCGAGAACCGGATCGTCACTGTCTCTTGACGGGTCTTCATCGACATCCCTCGCTTCGATAACCATTCCCTTCATTATAACAGACCGGTTCGGTTCCTGCAGACGAGTTTCACGGGTTACGATTTATTGTTCATGAACGCCGCCGTAAATATCCACGACGCAGCCTTGTTCGTCATTTTCGGTCAACCGCTTGAAATCTTCGCCCGAGATGCGAACGCCTCCCGTGCGGTAGCGGTTCTGGACCGTATTCGCGGATACATCCTGCCCGTTAATCGTGACACGGGTCCGCTCGGCGCCATCCATATGATAAACGAATGTTACCGGCACGCCGGCATAGTTGAATTGGAACTCCAAACCATCCAGCGCCTTCGGCAGAACCGGGTCGATCACCAGGTCGCCTCCCGCTTCGCGGATGCCGAGCGCATTGGAGATCAGCTGGTTCATGTAGATCCCCGGACCGCTGGAATAAATCCGCCATCCCCCTTTGACAGGTATGTCTCCGCTGCGCAGCGCATCAAACGATTCCTGGGCTTCGTAGCGCGTATTGAACTTTCCGTCCGAGCTGCTGAAATAAGCATTGCTCTGGCGCAGCTCCGCATTCGGCACGACCTCGGTGATGCCGATCGGGTTGATGCGCTCAAGCCCGCTCCAAACCTCGCTGCTCTTGCCGAGCTTGGCCATGGCTTCGACAAAGCGGATATGCGCATGCACATATTGAAGGCCAACCTCCCGGCCGAAATTCGCCGCTTGCTCCGCCCGCTTAAAGTGCGTGCTGACGCCGCCGGCATATACCGCCGGGCGGTTCATCAGCCTTACGCCGTCCGGACAGAACAGCTGCTCCCGGATAATCTCGTAATGGCTGGCCGCCTGCTCCGGGGTCAGCAGCTCGCTGATCATGCTGCGCGTCATCGGCAGCAGGCGGTACTGGATCCCCGTTTCCTCATCGGACGGATGCAGCAGGAATCTGCTCTGCTCCTTGCTCTCCATATAGACAAAGCCCGGAATGACTTCGGAATTCAGGATATAGGTATTGAAATCCCGCTGAATTCCTTCCGCGAGTTCCCCCATCGCACCCGACATTGCTTGATCCACGCTTTCCATGACGCGGGAGAACTGGTTCAAGGTCTGATACGTCAAGGCGACCGTCCAGCTGCTGACCATGAAATGCTTCAGCTGGGCGTTAGCCGGCTGCAGCGTATCGTCCCAGTCCCCGTCCCCATAAGAAGACAGATGGGTACCATGTAGGAAATGCTCCTGAATATAGGCTATTTGCTTCTTCACGTGTTCAAGCACGGTATACGTCCGCTCCGTAAAATCGAAGCTGTGCTTTCTCGTGTATGGAACGGCCGACTCCAGGATGCTGTAATCGTTGGTAACGGCCAAATAATCGCCCAGCACCTTCAGCGGCCATACGATGATGTCGCCGTGGCTCTCTTCCTGCTGGATATGGGCATACTTATCAAACATGAACCACTGCGGCCAGTTTCCGTCATCCTCATATTGGTGGGAATACACCTCAAGCAGGATATCGCGGACCTGCTCGTATTTATGCGTGGCCATGAAATATTCCACGGGTCCCTGGCATACATCGCGCGTTCCCCACGCCGCACCGCCGTACTGTTCCAACCCGTGCGGCACCGAATAATGGACGAGCATGTTGTGCGTATACCACCAGGCAAGCGCATTGACTTTGAATAAACCGTCATCCTGCCCGTTGTTCAAGCTCAGATGGAACCCGTTCATAACGGATGCGTAAAACGAACGATAGTTTGCAATCTCCTCATCCGCATTCCGCGCCTCGATTGGAGCATCCGCTGCATCAAGGCTGCCTTGCACCGTCATGGCCCACTCGGCACTCTCGGCAAGCTCGAGCACCGTTAAGGAAGCGCTCCCTGGCGCAATGTTGCTTGCCAGACAGGTCTCGTCCGTCACCTGGATATCGGCTCCCGTCACCCCAAGGCGATAATGCAGATCCTTGTACACGGACGCGCTCAGCGAAGCCGCGTCGGCACGGAACGTGAGGACGCCGTCTTCCTGGACCACATGATACGGCACTTCATATTCGTTAACATCCATCGTCATCTGCATGGTCACCAAATAACGGTAGGCTCTTCCGCTTTCGGAACGGACCTGAAGCGTAACCTCCGGTGCCGCGGCGGACGTGAAGTTCGTGATGATCAGCTTGTCGTTTTCGGTTTTGTAATACCAGCGTACATAGTTAAACCCGATCTCGAACACGGACGGCATCGTCAAGAGGCGGTACTGTCCGTCCATCTCGACATAGATCCGCTGTCCAGAAGTCTTGGGCACGTTCAGCGCGTTCCGCGCATGACTCATCATTTTGTTAAAGTTCGTGTTTCCCGTCACCAGCTGGGAATTAAACACGCCATACATGTAGGAGGTGGTCGTGATGACCGGGCTGCCCAGCTTGACGTTGTTGCCGCTCATCAAGATATGGCCGTGCGGACGCTCCACGCGAAGCTCCTTCTCCTTCAAGACGATATGCTCATAGGTGTCCGTGAAGAACGAAAGCAGCGTTTCCCCGTCTCGCTCCTCTTGGCGGCGCACAGGATACAGTGCGTTCAGTTCGTCTGCCGTCAGCGGCACGGACTGCAGAGGTTCGCCGAAGCGGTCGGAACGTTCCATCTGCGGCAGCTTATTGCCCGCATCGGTCAAACGGCGTGCTTCCGCCTGCTGCCAGGCGGCCTGGAGCTCCTCCTGGTATTCGAGCGCAGTGACGGCATCCGGATGATCCTCCTTAAACAAACCGTAGAATACGAACCGGGCCGTCCCGTTCAACGTTACGCGAGGGGACTGCAGAGCCGTATAGGCAAACTCGTATTGATATACCTCATTCGGGAGGTTCTCTTTGAATAAAGCCTCTGCCCGATTCGTCTCTTTATAGGAAAGACCGAAGAACTGAAAGCCGTCCGTGGCATACCCGACCGCCGATGTCAGCGATCCCTGCTGAAGATAAGGGAAGACGCCACCCTGCGGCTGATTTTGGCGGGAGCACACGACATAACCCCGATCTTCCTGACGGAACACGGCATGGTCGATGTATTGGGCCAAGTACGCTTCATTGTTTCGAACGGCGCCTGGAAGGGCAATCCCGATATCCTGTCCGTAAACGACGTCGGCTTGTATTCCTTCCCCTTGGAGCTCGATGTCCCAAAACCACGCACCGGCATCCGTCGGGGTAAACCGTATCGTATAGGCCACTCCCTTGACGCTGCCTTCCCACATCATCCGGTTATCCGCATGCGTGACCACGCTTCGGGAATGCACCCCGAGCATGGGAACGGCCTCGATGCCGTCTTCGGTATGGATTCTCAGAAACAAATTGTTGAGGGCGCCGTCAATCGAATTGGAGAGCAGTTGATTGATCATCGTCGTGCCGTAAGCAGCTTGATAAAGATCCCCGCTCGGCAAAAAGGTAAACGTCAATTCTCCCGCCTGGAGTACAACTTTCGCATCGTTCATTACATGATTGGCTGTCACAAGTTTCACTTCCTATTCTGCATAAATGATGTTGGTCCGCGTTATTTCCGAAGCCGAAAACGTCTGATCTCCGTATCCCGGCTATTCCTTCCGACCATGAGGTCGAACTCGCCGGCATCGCTCGTGAAGGACAGGTCCGAATGGTGATAACGCAGCTGTTCTTCGGTCAGGATAAAGGCGATTTCCTGCCGTTCTCCCGGCTGCAGCAGCACCTTGCGGAAATCCTTAAGTTCCCGGACCGGTCTGACGACCTCGCCGGAACAGTCGCGGACGTACAGCTGGACGACTTCTTCCCCGGCCATATCGCCGGCATTCGTGACAGATACTTTGATCTCAAGCGGCTGTTCCGAAGACATCTCTTCCGCTGAAAGCTCCATGTTTCCGTATTCGAATTCGGTATAGCTTAGGCCGAATCCAAAGGGCAGCAGCGGCTCATTCGGAATGTCCAAATACTGCGATACATAGCGCACCTGCGCATCCGGCGCACCCTTCGGCCGCCCGGTATTATAATGGTTGTAATAGACCGGCACCTGTCCGACGGAATAAGGGAACGACATGCTGAGACGGCCGGAAGGATTGATCTCGCCGGTCAGCAGCGAAGCGATGGCCGCCCCGCCTTCGCTTCCCGGGAACCAGGCTTCCAGCACGGCATCGGCCTCATCCAGCACGCCGTGCAAATCCAGCGGGCGGCCGTTGAACAAGACGGCTGCCATCGGCTTCCCCAGCGTTTTCAAATGGCGGATCAATTCGAGCTGCGGCTGCGGCAGCGTGATAAACCCGCGGCTGCCGGCTTCGCCGCTCATCTCGGAATCCTCGCCCAGCGCCAGCACGATCACATCGGCTTGCTTCGCGGTCTCCATCGCCTCTTCCAGCTGCTGATCGGTCATAGCGCTCACGCTGCAGCCCTCGGCCACCGTCAGCGCGCCGGAAGGCAGCTTGGACCGCAGTCCCTGCTCCAGCGTGACGGCATCTTCTTTAGCGCCTGTCCAGGACCATGGGCCGAGTATGTCGTCGCTGGCAGCGAACGGGCCGATCAAGGCTACGCGCTGACCGCCTCTCAGCGGCAGCAGGGAGCCGTTCTTCAGGAGCACGCAGGATTTCGCGGCGGCTTCACGGGCCGCCTGACGGTGCTCCTCGCAAAACACGATCTCCCGTTCGGCTTGCGGGTCGGCTCCCCGCACAGGACGCTCGAACAGTCCAAGCCGCTTTTTCAATGACAGAATACGCAGCACCGCTTCATCGATCAGGCTCTCATCCACCCGTCCATCGCGTACCATTTGCGGCAAATGATGCACGTAGCTGGAGGTCATCATCTCGATGTCCACGCCAGCCTCGATGGCTCTTAACGCTGCTTCTGCCTCATCCTCGGCAACTCCGTGAGGGATCAGCTCTTTGACCGCTCCCCAGTCGGAAATCAACACACCGTCAAATCCCCATTCGCGACGCAGCAAATCGCGCATCAACCGCTTATTGCCTGTGGCCGGTATGCCATCTACGGTATTAAAGGCGGTCATGACCATCAAGGCCCCCTCATCCAGCGCGGCCTTGTACGCAGGCAAGTAATACCCCCGAAGCTGGCGCTCGGACATGTCCACCGTGTTGTAATCACGGCCGCCTTCACCGGCTCCATAGGCGGCAAAGTGCTTCACGCACGCGGCCAGCCGGTTTACATCGCCGCTCAAGTCGTCGCCTTGAAAACCTCTGACAAACGCTCTTGCAAATTCACTGTTCAGATAGGGATCTTCCCCGGTCGACTCCATCACGCGTCCCCAGCGCGGATCGCGCACCAGGTCCACCATCGGCGCAAATGTCACGTGGAGGCCGGATACCGCGGCTTCGCGCGCGGCGATTTCTGCGCTCCGCTCCGCAAGGACAGGGTCCCACGAGCTTCCCAAGGCCAGCGGCACCGGGAAGATCGTTTTGAAGCCGTGTACGATATCGGCCATCATGAGCAGCGGAATTTTTAATCGACTTTTGCGCATATGCGCTTCTTGGACGGCTATCACTTCCTCCGCCCCCGCCAAGCCCAGCACCGAGCCTGCATTGCTTACGATCTCATCGGTGATGCCCAGCGACTCCATCGGTCCTGTAATTTGCCCCGATTCTTGAGCTCCTTTGAAAAAAGGGACGGCCAGTTGTATAAGCTGCGCAATTTTTTCCTCCAGCGTCATCTGCTCGACCAGAGAAGTCAGTTGTTGATCTGCCATTTCCCATCCTCCTATGTCTTAACCTTCACGATCTAGTCAATTCGAAACGTTTTGATTTTTGCTCAAACCATGAAATATATTCATAAAACCTTATACTTAGCAGGATTTTCTACCTATACATCCATTGTTTAAAAAGCGAGAAAATCAGCCCGGTCTGTGACATAATCGAAACGTTTCAATAAAAACGGACGAAAAAATCAGGGCAGTGGCAGCCAATCCAGCACACGCTGAATTTTACGGTCCCAATATCCCCATTCATGTCCGCCCGGTTCTTCCTCGTATGTCATCGGAATCCCCAGACTGTCCGCATATCGTCTAAACGTTTGGTTATCATGATATAAAAAGTCTTCCGTTCCGCAGCACTGATACAGCATCGGTTTGTTACCCCCGTATGCCGCGAATTCCGAAGCTAAATACAGCAAGTCGTCCCGGCTTCCCCGCAGTCGGTCGACGCTTCCGAACAGGGTACGGATTTCGTGCTCCTGGAAGCCCGGTCCCGCAGCCCGGCTGGCGAGATCCAGACCTCCCGACAGGCTTGCGCCGGCCGCATAACGCTCCGGATAACTCATGGCCAGCTTAAATGCGCCATACCCGCCCATGGAAATTCCGGCGACAAAGGTATCTTCCCTGCGTCCGGACACCGGAAAGAACGACTGAACCAGCTGCGGAAGCTCCTCGCTCAGGAAGGTAAAGTAAGACGGACCGTTGGCCATGTCCATATAATAGCTTCGTCCGACTCCCGGCATTACGAGTGCGATGCCCTTATCCTCGGCGTACCGCTCGATGGACGATCTGCGCATCCATTCGGTCTGGTCCGCGCCTCGGCCGTGAAGCAAATAAAGCACCGGCAGCTTCGAAGAAGAACCGTATGGCATCAGCGCGGCTTGCGGTATAAAAACCTCGATGCCGGTAGACAGCTGTAGTGTTTCGGAATAAAAATCACACGTGATCCATGCCAAGTTCCTCATCTCCGATCCGGTACATTAACTTTCTACTTTGCTCTTTCCTGCAGACGCACGCTCCATCATTTCCGTTGTCAGCATGTACGACTGCTTTACGGATTCGCCTCCCAATATCTGAAACAGCAGATGGGCTGCAAGCGATCCCGCTTCGCTCTTGGGCTGCCTGATGGTCGTCAGCGGCGGATTCACGTATTCGGCTAATTGGATATCGTCGAATCCGATGACGGACACATCATCCGGCACCGAAATTCCGCTTTCCTCGAATGCCTTCAGCCCTCCGATGGCCATCTCGTCGTTGCCGTAAAATACGGCCGTTGGGAGCGACCCCTGCATAATCATCATCTTGGTGGCGTTGTAACCGCCCTCGCGCACGAAGTTGCCGCTGAGGCGCCACTTCGACTGTTCTTCCAGCCCCGCCTCCGCGAGCGCCCTTAAATACCCTTGATAACGCAAATGATTATCGTACGAATCCGAGGATCCGCTAATATAGGCTACGTGCCGATGTCCGTTCTCCAGCAGGTAACGAGTAGCCGTGTATCCTCCCTGCTCCCCGTCGACCAGCACATTGACCAGGAATTCGCTGCATAATGGACGATCCATCACGACGATCGGAAATTGAGGTCCGGAGGTCTCGATCAGAACTTCATCGCGAATATTGGGCGCGAGAATGATGGCGCCGTCGGCCCTCTTCTCCCGCAAAAATTTAACCGCCGTCGAATCCCTGCCGCCCATCGAGCTGCAGGCTATCAGATCATACCCGTTGGTCAAAGCAACTTCCTGTACGCTTCGGATCAACTCGGAATAATAAGGCCCGGATAAATCCGTCAGAATTAGAGCGATTGTCTTGGTGCGGCTCCGCTTCAAATCCATGGCAAATCCGTTCTTCCGATAATTCAGCTGTCTTGCTGCCTCGAGCACCTTTGATCTTGTCTTGGAACTCACTCTGCTGTCGCCGCTTAACGCGTATGAAGCCGTCGACAAGGCGACTCCAGCGAGCTTTGCCACATCCTTTATCGTTGCCATTTCCTTTCGCCCCTTCTAATCTTAAAAACTCTATCTATCTTATTTCATGCCAGAGATCGTATATCCTTCAATAATATGTTTTTGGAAGAAAGAAAATACGATGATGATCGGAACAACCATAAATGCAGCACCTGCCATTTGCAGACCGAAATCGGATCCATGCTGTCCTTTCAGAAGCTGCAAACCTACCGAAAGCGTATAAAGTTTCTGGTCGTTAGCCATGATGAGTGGCCACAGGAAGCTGTTCCAAGCGCCGATGAAGGCCAAAATCCCCTGCACCGCAAATACCGGCTTCGTGATCGGAACGATCAAACGGAAGAAAATCCGCAGTTCTCCCGCGCCATCCAGCCTTGATGCCTCGATCAGATCCGTCGGGATCGTCGACATGAACTGACGGAACAGGAAAATACCGAAAGCGCCGACCAAGCCGGGGAGCACGATACCCGCCATCGTATTGGTCAAGCCCATGGCGTTAATCAGCAGATACACCGGAATCATCGTCACCTGTCCCGGAATCATCATGGTGGCAAGCACGAGATAGAACAATTTTTTGTTGCCCGGAAACTCAAACTTGGCGAATGCATATCCTGCAAGCGCGTTGAGGAACAGACCCACAAATGACCAGAATACAATAATAAGCGTATTTTTGAGGTAGACCATAAAGTCCAGCTTCGTAAATAAATCCACATAATTTTTCATGGTAAATTCTTTGGGCAATAACGTCGGCGGAACCGCCGTAAATTCATTCTCCGGCTTGAACGAGGACGTGATCATCCAGATAAACGGAATCATCATCAGCAGTCCCCCTGCAATGAGCAGCACCGTCATGACCGTCTTTTCTATTCTTTTCGCTGCCATACCCTAAAGCCTCCTTCAGTTACGATACGGAACATCGCTTGCATCTTAATACTCGACATCTTTTTTCTTGACTGCGAATTGCGCGATCGTCACAACAATGATAATGAAGAAGAGCACAAACGATCCTGCGGCCGCATAACCGAAATTACTGAGCTGGAAGCCATTGTTGTATATGAAGAGGGCCATCGACATTGTGGAATTCAGCGGTCCGCCCTTGGTCATCACCAGCGGCTCTTCGAAGAACTGAATCCAGCCGATCAGCGTCGTAATGGTGACAAAGAAGGTCGCAAAGCTGAGCAGCGGAACGGTGATATACAACAGCTTCTTCCACTTGCTCGCGCCATCGATCTCCGCCGCTTCATAATAGGAACGCGGAATGCCCTGGAGGGCGGCAAGGAATATAATCATGTTAAGACCGATCGATTTCCATACAGCCAGAAGGATCAGCGATAACTTGGCAAGCGTGGGATCATTCAGCCACTGCTGCGCGGGAATACCAAACCAGGATAACATATGGTTAAAGAGGCCATAATGGCTGTTATAGAGGTAACCCCAAACAACCGCGACCGCCACAATATTCGTAATGGAAGGCATGTAATAAACAACGCGGAATGTCTTGAACAGCCATCCCGTGCCATAGTTAAGCAGCAATGCAGCGCCCATGGCAAGCATAACGACAAGCGGAACTCCGATAATAACATAGAACATGGTGTTAAACATGGATTTCAGGAAAACCGGATCTTTAAATACATTCATGAAGTTATCGAAGCCGACGGCTTCAATATTGGAGTAATTGGCGAGACCCGCCAGGTCGATGTTCGTGAAGCTGATGACAAGCGCAATGATGATCGGAATGATTGAGAACGTCAGAAGCAGCACCAGCGCGGGCGCAATAAACATATAAGGGTACTTATAGCGGTTAAAGCGCTTGATAAAGTTCTGCAATGTCATTCACCTCCTGCAAATATGGGTTTCGATGATACGCTATGGAAGCAGTCAGGCTTGTTTCATCATCGTCTGAAGAAACAAGCCGGGCTGCGTTACACGCTTTTGTTATTTGGATAGAATTTCGGTAGCCTTCGCGTTCAACTGATCCATTTCGGTCTTGATGTCCGCACCGCCCACCGTGATTCTTTCAAAGGCACCGATGGCTTCTTGGGAAACCGCATCCCACTCTTTGATGAACGGAACAGGTCTGGCGTTCTCAAGCTGTTTTCCGAATGTAGCGAAGATCGGATCTTCAAAGCGTTTGTCTTCCCATGCGCTCTTAATCGCAGGCAAGTTTTTGGATACATCGTAGTTGGTCAGCTGCGATTCTTGTTCGCTCATGAAGGAGATGAATTTAACGGCTTCATCTGCATTTTTGGTGCTGCTGAATACGGACATGTTAGCTCCGCCAAGGAACGATGCGTTGTTTTCTTTTGCAGGAAGGGTTGTGGTTGCCCATTTACCCTCAATCTCAGGCGCTTTATCCTTCACGCCTTGAATCATCCAAGGACCGCTGATGAACATCGGGAACTGTCCGTCCTTAAATGCGGCAAACAGATCCAAATCGCTCGCAAGCGGCGTCATGCCTGTGTCGTAGAAGCTCTTCAGGTATTCCATGGCTCCCATGAATTCCGGCTCGTTGAAATGAGGCTTGCGGTTCTCGTCGATCATAGCGCTTCCATTCTGCCAAGCAAACATGGACAGGTAGTTCATATCTTTGGCATCGATGGTGATCGCGTAATTGCCATTGCCTCTGGCTGCCAGTTTCTGGCCGGCATCCTTCATCTCATCCCAAGTCTTAGGACCTTCAGGATAGCCTACTTCAGCAAGAATATCGGTACGGTAGAACAATACGCGTGTTTCCACGTACCACGGAATGCCGACAACCTTGTCGTCGTAACTCATCGTTTGAACGGCACCGTCGAAATAATTCTCCGGCTTCAAATTCGGATATTGCTCAAGGTACGGCGTCAAGTCAAGCAAAGCGCCGGCTTGCGCGAATTCAGGGATCCAGGTTGTACCCATCTGCACGACGTCCGGGCCGCTCTTCGAAGCAACCGCCGTCAACAGCTTGTCATGCGCGCTTCCCCAAGGAATGGATTGAACGCTTACCTTTACGCCGGGATTCTTCTCTTCGTATTGCTTAATCAAGGTTTCGTCCGTTTCGTCACCCATCAACCAGACTTTCAGTTCCTTCTTGCCACCGCCTTCGCTGCCTCCGTCTGCTTTCTCAGACCCGCCCGAGCATCCGGCTAATACGACCGAGAACACCAGCAATGCTGCCAACGTCCACAATATTGATTTTTTTCTCATTCTACATTCACCCCGTTTTTAATGTTTACCAGCATGCGAAACGTAATGCAAAACTTAATTTGAAAGCACTTACTTCGAAACGTTTCGATTTTATTCGAAAAAAATAAAGACGCCGGATAAAGGTTATTTCTATAATCCTAATGTCTCTTCATTCCCCCTATGGAGCACCTTTCCATGGTTATCCTAAGGATAATCATGCTCTTGTGTAAACAAAATAAGAAGATTGCTTGCTTGATAAATTCAAAAAACGCATTTCGTTTTGAAACGTTTCGACACGTTCATTATAGCTCCCCCTGAGAGCGATTTCAATATCCTTTTTATTTTTTTTGCAAGGCGTTTCTTTGACAAGGGCTGTAAGCTATGAATCGCAGGCAAAAAAGCAGCAGGCTCCGAAGCATGCCTGCTGCTTAATATGGTTCTGTCATGATCCGTCACTTTATTAGTGCGCTAAGCGTTAAGTTGGCGTTCCCTCTTGTCATGACGGTCGTGGCCCAGCCCCCTGTCCCTGCTAAGCCGGGCATGCACCGCAAACGACAGGAATGACAATACGGCAACTCCCGCGGCCAACCACGCCACCGGGGTCAGTCCGCCGCCGTCATACATCGTTCCCATGATATAAGGCCCGATCACCCGGCCAGCGGCTCCCATGCCGCCGGTCACGCCGATATAGAACGGAGCGGCTTGTCCCGCACGTTCCGAAATAAAAGCCGGGATCGCTGGCGAAATGAGCATTTCGCCCAATGTGGCCAGCACCATCGCAAGGATCATGCCCGGATAGCTGTGCATCGCCACGATGACAACATAAGCCGCCAGATAGAACAAGGCGCTCGCGGTCATCTGACTGCTCTCTGTGCGGGCCGCCCATCGCTTGATGGCATTGGTCAGCGGCTGCGCGGCGAAAATCAAGATCCCGTTCAGCGTCCACAAATAACCGTAAGCCGTCTTGGACATCCCCTCCGAGATGATAAACGGAGACACGCCCGTGTTCCAGATGGAATTGCCGAACCATAGGAACAGCGAGCCTAGTCCCATAAAGAGATAGATGCGGGTGTTCCCAAGGAGTGCCCAAGCGCCGGGCCCCGCCGGAAGCGGACTCTTGGGCTGCGGATGATGCGACCCGTCGGACGCGCTCGTTCCGCCCAGCTTCGTCAGGTAAGACAGGAAGAAAATCGCAAAGCCGAAGGACGTGACGCCGTTTAAGACAAAGCTTAAATGATACGATATCTCCGCCAGGAACCCGCTCATGGCCGTTCCCAAGGCTACGCCGATATTATTGGCAACATAGATGACGTTAAACAATTCGCCCCGCCGATCGGCGAACCGGAAGCCGATAAAGGCCTGGATGGCCGGCATCGATACGGCGTTGCAGAATCCGATGAAGCCCATCATCGCGATGAACAAGCCCCATAATCCGTTAATGAACGGAAGGGTGAACAATCCGAGGGCGTTCAGCAGGAGCGAGCCCACGATCAGCTTCTTCACCCCGACCCGGTGATATAACGCGCCGCCAAGGAGCTGACCCGCGATGCCCCCCATGGACTGAATCAAGATGACAAAGCCCGCATCCTGCATGCTGCGTCCCAGCTCGTCGAATACGTACATCGTTGTCAGCGGCCACATCAAGGAGCCGCCCGCGGAGGCAACGAGACTTGCAACAAGAAAACCTTTAACTTCCTTAGGGTACTGCTCCAACCATTTCATGTTTATTATCTCCCAGCAGCCTCGCAGCAGTATATTTACGTTTATAACCTAAAATAGCCCCACAAAGTGGAGCCAATGCTCCGATGCTTATTCCAAATACTTTGCGGAGACCCCAAAAAACTTTATAAATTCTAGTATGTTAAAAAAAAAGCCCACGCGGGCTTTTATAAATTCTTCTTAACGGAAAGAGGCAAAGGCCTTCTATTTTGATACTCCTATAACCTGTATGAATGCACAATGCTTGTCATTTCTTATCGCCCAAATCCTAGTATCGCTTGAGAGATCCATTTTTAGCAAGCACACTCATTGACGCTTTACCTTAACAGCGAACAGGCGCTAAAAAGCGGATCCCCGCTTCACGAGGAACCGCTCTGGTCCGGGGCTCCCGTCTATCCCCCTCTCTTATCCGGGTTAGCATTTCTCGCTCTTGCAGGTATGCGTATTTGAACCGAGGTCCCGATTCCGACTTTGCTGAAGATGGACACGCCGTACTCGCTCCCGTAATGCAGCTTCACCCGCTGGTCAATGTTGCGGATGCCGCAGCCGGTATGGCTGTTATCCCGGGGATCGAATATCTCCTGTATTCGCTCCTGCTTCATGCCTAGACCATCATCTATGATCCGGTACAGAATATCGTCGCCTTCCTTGTGAACCGAAATCCGAATATGAATGCGATCTCCACTCCAAGCATGCTTCAGCACATTCTCAATAAAGGGCTGGAGGATCAGCTTAATGGTCTCGTAAGGCCATATATTCGTATCGATATCAAAAGTGACTTCCATGCGCTGGCCATATTTTACCTTCTGGATGTCCAGATACGCATTGGCCTGCTCAATCTCGGATGCTATGGGTATCAATATTCTTCCTGAATTTAATGTAAGCCGATAAAATTGTGCCAGTTGCACAACCATATCCTGAAGCTTCTCCGTTTCCCCGAATTTTGCAAGCTGATTTATGGATGATAGCGTATTGTATAAGAAATGAGGGTTGATCTGCGATTGCAGCATTTCAAGCTCTGCTTCCTTTTTTTGAAGTTGGGTCAAATACACTTCTTTTATTAACGCTTCGATATCCTCGCCCATCGCATTCAAGGCATTCGCAATTTGAGAGAACTCCCCTTTTCCCCGGTACGTGATCCGTTTATGCAAATCGCCTTCCCTAAATGCATTGAGTACCCCTACAATCTTCATGATCCGCTTAGAGAAGGATTGGGAAATAACATACCCCATATATGTAAACAACACGACGCAGATGATACAAATCACAATCAAAACGGTTCGTACCCTCTTCGCTTCCTGTTCAATAATGTTAAGCGGAACCTCAGCAACAATCTTCCAGTTCTTCTGTGGCAAATCTTCTTCGATGATCAAATAATTGTTCTTATCATATGCTGCTACAGCCGCATCATGATTTGCCTTGACGGAGGTTTGGCTGCTGTCTTCAACAAATTGGCCGGAAGTAAACACCACATTCCCGAAGGGATCCAGCACCGATAACATACTTCCGTCGCCGAGCTTCGTGTAATCCACGCTATCGAACAGTTGTGACAAACGAACACTGAACCGCATGATTCCCACCTCTTTGATCTCGAGCGGATTATTCATATCCACCATGCGTCGAATCATCGAGATCCGTCCATCCCGCTCATCCTCTTCTACCTGCTTCCACATCATCGTTGCATTGTATTTCTCTTCCGGCAGTATGAAGTACCAAAACTCACCTAAAATTCGGTTCATGTGGTATATGTCATAGGTTTGTTCGTTGAAATCTTTATTTCTTTCGCTGTCCCAATTTTTATACTTCTCGTACACCGTTTGATTATGAAAATAGACGGATAGCCTTAAGTTAAGGCCTACCGCCTTCGCTGCGCTCTCTAACTTCGGGAGAATGACATTGTTCATGCGGGTATGATTCTCCGTACCCGATAAATTCCTGCGAACGCTCTGAACTAATGTAGGATCATCGTACAATGTCGCCGAAGTCTGGACGATATCATCTACTTTATAGGCTACATTATCTCGGATCTGCTTGAGCGTTCCCTGGATGTTTACCCGGGTCTGTTTGCGCATGGTCTCATCATACATCGAGTGAGAAATATAAAAGTTCACGGAAACCAATAACAGGATAAATAACGTGAAGGTCAGCATGAGCTTGTAGCCGATCGGTATATACCCCAGCTTCTTGTCGTTTGGTCTGGACGATGGGATCCAGCGATGGTTCATCCCAATTCTCTCTTTCGATATTCCATGGGTGTCATCGCGAATTTTTCTTTGAATTGTCGGCTGAAGTATGGGAGATAGCGGTAACCTACCTGATCGGCGACTTCATAGACTTTGAGGCCCGGCTGTTTCAGCAATTCGCATGCTTTTTCCATACGCAGTTGTACAAGCAGTTCATTAAACGTATTTCCCGACCTCTCTTTAATCAAAAATCCGATATGGCTCGGCGAAAAAGAAAAATGTTGTGCAATATCCTTTATCGTTAGATTCTCACTCATTCGTTCTTTCATCATTTGGATAACGCTGCGGATGAATTTGCCGTCTTTTGAGTTGGATTTCTCGAATAATCGTTCGGAAATCTCGAAAATATGCTGTATAAACCAAGAACGAATATCACTGACGGTTTCGAATTGCATCAAAATATCCAGATGATGAATCTCCATGCCTAACAGGTCAAACAAATCTTCATTTCGACTGCTTAAATATTGTTCGAGCTTCCATATAATATAGTTCGACATATTGCGTACGGTAAATCGGGAGCGCAGATTCCTTATCGAACCGAATAACTTCTCTAGCTCATCACAGATTTGGACCAGCTCGTATTCCTCCATCGCCTTTAAGAGGACGTTCATACGTTCATCAAGCATCCTGGCATCCAGCATTCCTGGCTCAGCACAGACATCTTCGTACTTGATAATGCTTCCCTTGCCTAGAAACATTTTGCCTTCCACTGCTTCAACAGCTTGCCTATATGAAAGCTGAAGTTGATTCAAGGTGTGCACGGGTTCGCCAATCCCCGTTGTCATGGATGTCGTCAAATGCTGCTGAACGTTATCCATCAATGTACGCATCGTTTGAGTGGCGTTAGTGTCCTCAAGCAGTATCGCTACTCGTTTCGTGGACAGCTTACAGTATGGAAGCATGCCACTATCCGTAATCGTCTCTTGAATACCTTGCAGAAATCTCCTCGCCATTTCCCTCTGGGAAGAAAGACTCCCTGCTTGGCGCCATGAAACATTATCGAGCTCCATGACAGCGACACGAATCGGCCACTTCAACTGGTCGAATTCATATGAAAAGTTCATCATTGTCAACGACTCTTCTGATTCTTCCCGTTCAAGTAAACGTATAAGGAAATCGCTTTTGACAATGGGAATCATCTCTTGATAGGCCATCTCCACTTCGCGCTGCTTGATTTCTTCATCGAGATCCCGTTTCACCTTAATTAACGAAGCAACGAGCTCTCTATCATTCATCGGCTTGAGAACATAACTGTACGCTTTCAATAAGAGCGCTTGCTGCACATAACTGAACTCCTGATATCCGCTGACAAATATGATTCGCATGTTAGGTTTATGTTCAAGCGCAATACGCGCAAGCTCAAGGCCGGACATATAGGGCATATTCACGTCGCTGACCAATATATCGATATCCTCGTTCTTGATAATTTCACATGCCGACAACGCATTATTGACGCTTCCCACTACGGTCATACCCAGATCAGGCCAAGGAATGAACCTTTTTATTCCTTCAAGATCCAGCTCTTCATCATCCACTAGCAGCACCTTGTACACGAGAATCCCTCCAGGAATTGTAAAAAAATCCATATTCATATAGTATAATCGATCTAAAACAGGCATTTAGCAAAAGCAGAAAATAAACATGCATAATAAAAAGAGATCTCCCAAAGAACCTTAGGTTCTTTGGGAAATTCACCTGCGACATCTTTGTATAAATTAGTTGCCGTTCAGCTTAGCTACGTTCTCCTGCCATTTGGCCGTACGCCATTCTAATAGCTGATCGTAGCCCAGATCCATCAAATCTTTATGGCCTTGATCAAGAACTTTGTCAACTTCTTCATCGCTCTTCGCCATAACCGATTTGGCATAGATTTCGAGGAACAATTCGTCTACCGATGTTTTGATAATCCCTTCATCTGAATCTGGAGCCGGATTCAGGTTCGCAAATTCCGTGACGTTTAACTGCGTAGGCCATGTAATCGTCTGTTGGTAACGCGTTCTCCAATCCTGCTCTTCGAAAGGAAGCTTCTCCATGTACTTGTATTTGGCAGGGTCAATATAACTCGTATTCCCAACGAACATAACAGGTTCATTCTTGGATTGGATTTCCGCTACTTCAGCCGGGTCATAGTTTTCCGTGAAGTTCGGCTTGCCCTCCTCATCGAATCCATCCCAGTTCTTGCCCTCTGGTCCAAAGTATTGAATATTCATTCCTTCAGGACCTGTATACCAGTCAAGGAATGCGAAGATCGCTTCAGGGTCTTCGGCAGCTGTTGTAATATAAGCAGCATTCCATCCGAAACTGGTGTAAGTACCCGGATAGATTTTATTCTTATCCAAACCTGGCTTATGAATCGGCCAGATCATGAAATATCCGCTATCCGGATCATTCTTGGTCAATTCCGGCTGCGCCTCGCCCGCCATCGTAGTTGGACTAGCTCCTGCAAATACGGCCACTCGTCCTGTCATGACTTTCTCTAAAATCTGATCCTCGGTTTGGCTGAAGGCATCTTGAGAAATAAGCTTCTCTCTGTATAGCTTAGCAATGTATTTCTGTGCCTCGCGGAATACCGGATCCGTTAGCAGAGGCGTCAGCTTCCCGTCCTTTGGAACTGCAAGCAAACTAGCGTTAAGGTTAGTGTAGCTCGCACCTTCTCCGAATGCGGTGTACAGCACGCCGAGCCCCTGTCTTTCCTGCGCACGGTGCGGTTCGAACGGAACAATTTCGCTACCATACTTCTCTTTAACCTTTACCAAGTAGTTATATAAATCATCTGTTGTTTCAAGCGGCGGCTCGCCTAGCTCTTTGTAGATCTTCTTGTTAACTACGTAACCTGCGTTACCGTACGGATTGGATGAATACCAGTTCGGGAACATATACAGCTTGCCGTCATCGGAGCGAAGCATGTTCAGATCGCCCATCCATGTTTTCAGATTAGGATATTTATCGAGGTAATCATCATAAGCTACCAATTTCCCCTCTTTACGGAGTCTCTCCATGTCCGGATGGTTACGATCTGTCCAGATCATATCCGGAAGATCATCCGAAGCCATCATCGCGCTCAGCTTTTGGGTATGTGCTCCAGCAGCGGCAATCATATTGATTTTCACTTGCTTCTCTTCGCTCAAATATTTACCGATAGGCGTACTTTCCCATTTAGGGAAGTCCGAGTTCTCATAGTGAGCATACGCCGTAAATTCCAGCGGTTTCTCCCCGAGTACCCATTTGCCATCACCATTCCCCTCTGCTGGCGGATCGGTTTTCTTCTCGCCGTCATTGTTCGCTGCCGGTGGTGGTGGGGCTGGATCTGCCGATTTTCCGCATCCTGCTAGAGCTGTGACCAGTACCAAAAGCAAAGATACCATCAACAGCAACGACTTTCTTGTCTTTCTCATTCACTAAACCCCTCTCATTTACAAAAATATATATGTTCAAAGCTGTTCGCCTTAAACCGTTCCTGGGCCTACTCTTTCAGTGAGCCTACCAGCACGCCTTTGACAAAATATTTTTGGACAAAGGGATACACCAGAATGATCGGTAGCGTCACAACGATCATCATCGCCATCGTGAGCGACTTGGACGTAATCTGTCTCGCATTCTCCAGCAGCGCCGTCGAAGCACTATCGAGTACGGAGCTTGAACCGGTTACAATATTGGCATTCAAGGTTTGCCGAAGAATGGTCTGGATCGGGAGCAAATTATCGTTGATGATGTAAATGCTCGGCAGGAACCAGTCGTTCCAGTGCCCAACGGCAGTCAGCAAAGCCAGCGTAGCGATAACCGGTCCGGACAAGGGGAGGATAATCCGGAAGAAAGTGCCCCAATTGCTGCAGCCGTCGATATTGGCCGATTCTTCCAAGCCGGCGGGAAGGCCTTTAAAGAAGGTTCGGAATATGATCATGTTCCACACACTGATGAGGGATGGAATAATAAATACTAGAAAGCTATCCATCAGTCCCAAGGAACGGATGAGGAGATACGTTGGAATCAATCCTCCACCAAAGTAGAGGGTAAATATAAAGAACAATGTGTAATATTTGCGTCCGATCAGATACGAACGGGTCATCCCGAATGCCAGGAGCGCTGTCATGAATATGGAGGTTGCCGTTCCGACTATGGTACGGCTTACGGATATAAAGAATCCGTTAAGCAGTCGATCATCTTGGAGTATGATATTGTAATTTTCGGTCGTGAACTCTCTTGGCCAGAAGGTGATTCCGCCTTTCGCGGTGTCCACGCCTACGTTGAAGGAAACCGCAACTGCATTCCAGAACGGGTAGAGCGCCGAGAAGGCCAGCAAACTGAGAAAGACGTATATCACGATAAGCGTAACCTTGTCACTGAAGCTAATTCTTTTTAACATGCCGTACCTCCCGAGGGCTGCTGATTCTTACCATAAGCTATTACCGGATCTTCGAGCCAGATAGTTCGCGATCGTAAGCAGTCCAACACTAATAATCGCCTTAAACAATCCGATGGCAACCGCATAGGAATAACGGTGTGATCCTAGGCCTACTCGATAGACATACGTATCTATAACATCGGATACCGGCCTCAGCACAGGATTGGATGCCAGGAGCAAGATGTCCTCAAATCCGGCGTTGAGCAAGTTGCCGATAGCAAGAATCATGAAGATGATGACGACCGGCATAATCGAAGGAAGCGTAATCAGATAGATCTGCTTGGTCTTGCTAGCCCCGTCAATGTCTGCAGCCTCGTACAGCGCCGGATCGATACTCGCAATTGCAGCCAGGAATACAATCGAGTTAAATCCAATCTCCTTCCAAACGTTAGCCGAAATGAGTATTGTCCAGAAATATTCTTTCAATGAGAGGAAATTGATCGGTTCATCAATGGCCCCTATCCTCTCCAGCAGAATGTTGATGCTTCCGTTCTCCGTTGACAGCAAGGCGGTGGTGAACCCTGCCACAATAACCCATGATAAGAAATGGGGCAGATATGTAATCGTCTGGATGACTCTTTTGAATAGCATATGGCGAACTTCATTCAATAAAAGTGCCAGTACGATCGGTGCCGGAAATCCGATGAAGAATTTCAACAAACTGACGACAATGGTGTTGCGCAAAATCCTTTCAAACTCGGGAGCGGCAAAGAAGGCTTCAAAATGTTTAAAACCAACCCACGGGTTATCCCAAATCCTTGAACCGGTGAACAAGTTATAATCCATAAAACCCGTTATTACTCCGTACATAGGCAGATAGGCAAAAATGAAAACCAGAATCACTCCTGGTAACACCATAAGTTGAACATCCCATTGCTTCATTAATCGCCTAAGGAAACTTTTACTATGGATTTTTGGCTGCCGGGAAATGGGTGCTTGCTGCTGTTCTGTAGTCGCTTGCGGCATATTTATCCTCCCGTTACGAAATGATGTAAAAGCATGCTGGGTCTCTGGATTTGCAGCATTCCGAAACCGTTTGCAATTAGCTTAGTATCATTCTACCTATGGAAATATATTGAAGCTATATAATAAAACCCCGATTTTTTATACTTCCACCGGAATGTTTTATCGTTTCCAATAAATAAAAAAAGACTGCCTTCAGGTCATATAGACCTATAAGACAGTCTCTGTATGCATCTTTAGGTAGCCATCATTTAGCCCTGACCTCGACCACCGTCGAGAAGAAGGTAGCCCCACCACCCAAGTCGGACAGCCTGTCCGGCGTAAGGGCATTGGCGCGCTGCTTGCGGCCCTCGCCTTCCCACCACAGGCCTTGGCTGACTACGGTGCCCGGCAGCATTTTATCCGTCACCTTCGCCCGGACTTCATAGGTTCCGCGGTCATTATATACGATGACCATCTCGCCGTCCTGAAGCCCGCGTTCCTCCGCATCCGCCGGGTGAATCTGCAGGGCCGGCTCCTTCTCCAGCTTCTGATGCTTCTCCACGTTCGCAAAGGTCGAGTTCAGGAAGTTATGGTTCGGCGGCGAAATGAACATGAGCGGGTATTGATGACCGCGGCCGCGCCTTACCCCGTCATATCCTTCCTTCAGCGGCACGTAGGTCGGAAGGGGCGGCAGACCTGCTTCCTCCAGCTGCGCAGAGTATAACTCGATGCGTCCCGAAGGTGTCGGCAAACGATCCAGATACGTGTCAAGCGGCGTCATATCGAGCTTCACATGGCGCTGTTCCCTCAGCTTGTCCAGCGTGACGCCGTTTAGATAAGGGTTATCCGGGAAGTCGAGCGCTCTTGCGATCATCTCTTCCTCGGTCTCATGAAAAGCCGGTTCCTGGAATCCCATAGCCCGTCCCAGCATGGAAAACAGCTCTACGTTGCCCTTGCTCTCCCCAAGTGCCGGAATGACCGGCTCCTGCAGCTGAACGTACTGATGCCAGTAGGAAGCGTACAGGTCCGTATTCTCGAACGAGGAGGTTGCCGGGAGCACGATATCGGCATACTTGGCCGTATCCGTCATAAACAGGTCATGCACAACCGTAAACAGATCTTCCCGTGCAAACCCTTCCCTGACCCGCTCGGTATCGGGAGCCACAACCAGCGGATTGCTGCAATAAACGAAGAGCGACTTAATCGGCTGTTCGGTCATGGCAAGCGCTTCGCCGATCCGGTTCATGTTAATGGTGCGCGCTTCGGGATTCGGCCGGAGATCGGGACGCTCAAGCGCGTCGCTATCCATGCTGTTGTAACCGCCGTTCGACTTGGCGGCCCCTCCGCCCCGCTTCAGCCATTGTCCGGTCAAAGCGGGAAGCGCGGCAATGCTGCGCACCGTCAAGCCGCCGTTGTCGTGATGCTGAAGACCGTTGCCGATATGGATGTAGGAGGTATCGGCCCGGCCGTAGAGGTCGGCCAATTTCTCGATATCCTCGATCGAGATGCCGGTAATGGAAGAAACGTGCTCCGGCGTGTATTCTTTGACGTGCTCGCGCAAGGCTTCATGACCAATCGTATACTTGCGGAGGAATTCCTCATTTACCATGCCGTCACGGAACATGATGTGCATGAGGCCGACGGCCAGCGCCGCATCCGTGCCTGGATACAGCGGAATGAACCAGTCCGCCCATTGCCCCGTCTGGTTCTTGTGGACATCGATCACAACGACCTTGGCACCGGCTTTGCGCGCTTTCTCTGCAATCACCATCTGGTGCATATTGGTGCTGACGATGTTTCCGCCCCAGACGAGGATGACGTCGGCTCGTACGGTGTCCTCCGGAACGGTTCCCCCATTAAACCCCATCACGGATTTCCAGCCCTCATTGCCCGCGGAATTGCAGATCGACTGCTTCAGGCGGCTGGCACCCAGCCTGTTGAAGAACCTGCGGTCCATGCCGTCGACGCTCAATATCCCCATATTGCCGTAGAAGCTGTAGGGCAGGATGCTCTCGGAGCCGTATTCCTCGATCAAGCCCTTATAGCGTCCGGCTATCTCCTGAATGGCTTCGTCCCAGCTGATCCGCTCGAAGGCGCCCTCTCCCTTGGGACCTACTCTTCGCAGCGGATAGAGCACGCGTTCCGGATGGTACACCCGGTGTGCCATATTACGGACTTTATTGCAGATGGCTCCCTGCGTAATCGGATGCTCCGGATTACCGGTCACCTTGACGATTTTTCCGTTCTCTTTATGCAGCAGCAGGCCGCATGTATCGGGACAATCCAACGGACATACCGCCGGAAATACGCCGTTTTCCTGATGAATCATCGCTTGAGTCATTTCGTGCTTCCCCCTTTTGCTCGGCTGCATCATATCCCTTTATCTTAAAAGAAAATCGGGGTTCCAGTAAAGTCATACATTTTTTTCTAATCAGGTGATTCACTTTTCTTCCCCCCGGGTATATTCCTATCAAGAGCAAAGAAGAGGAACCCAGACCCTTTCTCTTCCTTGCCGAATCATGGACCACTCCCAAAAAAATTCGCCATGCCAGTGTCTCCTCCCCCGAGACCGGCATGGCGAATTTGTTTATATGGCATCCTCCCAGTGACCGATGTTCCCCGCGACTAACCTTCTATATTATAGAAACTCGTGATTTTCGCAGAAAACATGCAAAATAAAAAGCCTGTCAAAGCCACGTCTTTATGTAAGCGCTTATCTGTCATTTTTTATAAATAATTCTGTTCGAATGATCGTTGGAGGATGTTTTACAAACGATTGGAGCAGGCGTAATATACTATTCAGCTTCGAAAACATTCTTCATATTCACATGACATTCGCTTAATTTCCTTGATGGAAAGCGGGGGAACCAACCGTATGGAGGGATACCTATAGGATCCTTCAACCATACTAAGGGGTGAATCCTGATTCCATCGCGTACGTACGCCGCGATGGAATCAGGTAGGGCGACTCTCACCGCCCGAATCCGACAGCTAACCTCGTCAGCGTTGATCGGGAGGGTTGTGAACTTGTGATCAAACACAGGGTTCTAACCTGTGTTTTTTGTTTGCCAAAAATCAGCATAGGAAGGGTGACCGTTCCTAGGTCCAGCATATAAAAAACACCGATAGAAGTCCGTTCAGGGAGCTTCTACCATGAACTTAATCTTAAGCGGCGGTGAAAAACAACCATGTTATCCTCAATCAAGCGCTTCCTCATCGGAAGACCGCTTAAATCGACGGAATTAGGCGAACAAAAGCTGAATAAAACCAAGGCGCTGGCCATCCTGTCATCCGATGCACTATCGTCCGTGGCCTATGGCCCGGAACAAATCCTCATTGTGTTGATGACCGTCGGGGCAGCTGCCTATTGGTATTCCATACCGATTGCCGTCGGCGTCCTGGTCTTGTTGCTGGCACTTATCCTGTCGTACAGACAAATTATTTTCTCCTATCCGCACGGCGGCGGCGCATATGTCGTGTCCAAACGGAATTTGGGCATGTACCCGGGGCTGGTGGCCGGCGGTTCCTTGCTCGTGGACTATATCCTGACGGTTGCGGTCAGCGTGTCGGCCGGGACGGATGCGATCACGTCGGCTTTTCCGGTATTGCATGCCTATAATCTGCCGATCTCCATCGTGTTCGTTCTAAGCTTGACCGTATTGAATTTAAGAGGGGTTACGGAGTCGGCCTCCATACTGGCTTATCCGGTTTACCTGTTCGTGCTTGCGTTATTCATCCTGATCGGGGTAGGGATATTCAACATTGCCACAGGCCATGCGTCTCCGGAGCTTCATACGCCGATCGGCACGCCCGTAGCCGGGCTGAGCTTGTTTCTGCTCCTGCGCGCATTTGCCTCGGGCAGCTCCGCCCTGACCGGCGTGGAGGCGATTTCCAATGCCATTCCGAATTTCAAAGACCCGGCCCCGAATAACGCGGCCAAAACTCTGGTGGCGATGGGGTCGCTGCTGGCCCTGTTATTTTCGGGTATCGTTTTCCTGGCTTATTACTATGGGGTCAGTCCCAGCGAACAAGTCACGGTCGTTTCCCAAATTGCCGAGCATACCTTCGGGCGAAATGCGCTTTATTACTTCATACAAGGGACAACGGCCTTAATTCTGATCCTCGCCGCCAACACGGGGTATTCCGCTTTTCCCCTGCTTGCCGTCAATCTGGCGAAGGATAAGTTCATTCCTAGAATGTTCACCGTCCGCGGCGACCGTCTGGGATACTCGAACGGAATCATTATTCTTGGATTTTTCTCCATTCTGCTGCTGCTGGCTTTTGAAGGCAAAACCGAGCATCTGATTCCGCTCTATGCCGTCGGCGTGTTTATCCCGTTTACCCTCTCCCAGACGGGGATGATGGTGAAATGGATTCGCGAAAAGCCCGAAGGCTGGATCGTCAAGCTGATCATTAACACCACCGGCGCATGCATCAGCTTTATCGTGACCATGATCTTCTTCTTTACGAAATTCGCCCAGGTGTGGACCGTGCTGATATTCCTGCCGCTGATCATCTGGATTTTCACCCGGATCCGCAAGCATTACGAGGCGGTAGCGGACCAGCTCCGGATTACGACCTGCGAGCCGGTTAAGCCGATTGAGGGGAATGTCATCATCCTGCCTGTGGCAGGAATCACGCATGTGGTGGAGAACTCGCTGAATTACGCCAAATCGCTGGGAGCGGGCCAAATCATCGCGGTGTACGTGCCGTTCGAGCGGGAGGAGGAAGTCGCCTTCCAGGAAAAATGGAAAAAGTGGCAGCCGGACATCCGGCTGGTGACGCTGCACTCGCCTTATCGGAGCATCATTCAGCCGCTGACGAAATTCATCGATACCGTGCAGCGCAAGGCTAGCGAATCCGACTATCAGGTTACCGTCGTCATTCCGCAGTTCATCCCCAAGAAGGGCTGGCATAATTTCCTGCACAATCAATCCAGCCTGCTCATCCGGGCACATCTCCTGTATCGGAGAGACGTGATCATCACGACGGTTCCCTACCATTTAAAAAAATAGCGGGCTTGTTCCCTGCTTGATTCATTACTGGGAACAGCCTCGCCCATCACGACAAAAAGCTGCGATCAACCGCTGCCTTTCATCAAGGACGGTTGAACGCAGCTTTTTCTTTAAGCCAGACGCTCGCCAGGCTTCCGGCATTAGGAAACATTCTGCGCCGAATGAACCTGTTGAGGAGCGCCGGCCGATGGCACAGGCGTCTGCTCGCCGCGCGGAGCGGCTGCGGCCTGTTTCTCCTGCTTTAAATAAACGGTTCCGTATGTCGCTCCCACAAATAACGCGCCGCCAACGAAATTGCCCAGCCATACCGGAATGAAGTTCATCAGATACTCGCCCCAGCTGTAATAGCCTTCAAAAATCGCGGCCGGGATGAGAAACATGTTGGCCACCACGTGCTGAAACCCGATGGCGACAAACGCCATGGTCGGAAACCAGATCCCGAGAATTTTGCCGCTCATCTGATCCGATCCGTAGGACAGCCATACGGCGAGGGCTACGAGCCAGTTGCACCCGATGCCCGACAGGAAGGCTTGCAGGAAGCTGTCGTCCAGCTTATGCCCGGCCATATCCACCAGTTTCTCCAGGTAAACGCCGCTGCCTGTCAGACCGGTCACATGGCCGAAGAAGTAAGCGACGAATAACGCTCCCAACATATTGCTGACCGTGACAAGCGCTAAATTCCGCATCATCTCCTTCGTGGAAATTCTCCTCTTGAATCTGGCCAAGGACACGGCCATCATGTTGCCCGTCAGCAGCTCCCCGCCTGCAAGCAGGACAAGAATCAGGCCGACGGGGAATACCGCCGCGCCTATAAAACCGGCAATCCCTCCCCATTCCGGAGACGCTCCGGCAATCACGCGTATGTCAAGCAAAAAGCCGAGCGCAATAAATGCCCCCGCAAGGAATCCTAATATCATCACGTTTATGGCGGAGTTATGCGCTTTTTTCACCCCGTTCTCCACGGTAATCTCCGCAATGCGCTCAGGTTTATGGTAAGCCATGGTCACTCCCTCATTTCTTCCGCATCCGCTTTGTCTACCTATCCGAATGCAGCTCATGATATTCGTGTTATCGTTACCAACATTGTAACGCAGCTTCTTTGGCAAGAACGTGAATTATATCACGATCGTGTCCGTCAGGGACGGACAGATGCAGATGTGATGTTCCGTATGCCTTGATCTGCTGACCACGCTGCAGCGAATAACATGGATCGGATTCGGTGTGGCCATTTAAGCGATATATGGATATAGGCACAGCACCCTGTCCATGGGTGGAGCTTCGGATCAGCTTTAGCGGGGTGACTCCTTTCGCTTCCTTCGAGGAATCGCATATGCCGAAAAAGCGGTGCCCGGGTTTCTCCCCGGCACCGCTCTTTTGGATTGTCTTTACCAGTACGAAGCCCGTTCGTGTTGGATACCATTCTGCCAGATTCGGCTTAAATGTATAGATTTTTACTCACCCGCTAGGCTTTGGCCGCAGTCTCTACCCTGACAGGCGCCTCTGTTTCCTGCACCGGCACCTTGGCGATCGGCAGCTTCATGCTGATGAATGACGACAGCAGGAAGAGCGCGCCTGCCGTAAAATACACCACGACAATGGAGGTTACCGACATATACCAGCCCGTCAGCCCGGAGCCGATGAGCAGCATGCCGGTAAATATCGGCGTCATCACGCCGTTCAGCCGGCCAATGAATTTCTCTTCCACCTGCTGCATCATCACCGCCATCAGGACCGTCTGGGCCATGGCCATCAGCACCCCGGTGACGAAGCGCATCGAGCCGGTCAGGATCGGCCACTGGGACAGCACCTCGACAAAGGTCGAGAGTCCAAGGAAGGCCAGCCCCGCGAACAGCAAGTAGGAACCTTTCACTTTGCCTGCAATCACCGCTGCGATCACACCGCCGATCAACATGCCCAAGCCCTCAAGCGCGGTGAACCACTGGACGCTGGACATCTCCAGCTGAAGACGCTCGGTAATGACGAAGATGTCGAGCGGCTGTACGAGTCCGCTGCCCAGCGCCAACATAACGTAGACTACCAGCAGCACCTTCAACAGCCGGCTGGAACCAATGTAGGCGAAGCCTGCCTTCATGTCCTTCACGAACGAACCGGCTGATACCGAGTCCTTGGAAGGTTCGTCCACGGTGGAAGGCAGAAAGGCCAACACGATCGCCGAAGCGCCGAACAGAATCAGCAAGCTGATTAAAGAGGCCTGCAATCCAAATGCTTGATAAATCGTCGTGCCTACCATAGGTCCCAAAATGATAAACAGCGACATCGAGGTCTGGGATAACGCCGTGGCCGCGGGCACATGCTCATCCGGCAAACACCGCTTGATGATCTTCATGGACGATGGCTGCGAGAATTGCGATACGACGGCCGAGACCAGCGTCACCGCAAACACGGCCTGCCAATATCCCGCATACACAACAAACAAAATAAGCAGAATGGATATGAAGCTTAAAATATCCCCCCATATCATCGTTCGCTTGGGACGCCAACGGTCAGCCAGTACGCCGCCAACCATGGAAATCACGAAGATCGGCGCGTATTCAATCACGGTCAGCAGCGATACGGCGACCGGGTCATGGTTGCTCTGCTCCATAATAAAGAACAACAGCGCCATATTGCGGATCCAGATCCCGATATTTTGCATAAAATCAGATACCATCAACAGCACGAACGCGCGGTTGCCAAACAAATGCTTCATACTCCATCCTCCTGTTAAAACCGACTATTCGGTTTATTTATAATTGCGAAAACGCCCTTTCCTGTTAGCTAAGAAAAGCGTTTTCGATAAATCCTCCTACCGCACCGTACGCTATGAACCTTCACCCGATAACACACCGTTCAAAAAGTACATCACGCTCTTGCGGTACAGCTGCCTTAATTCCTCCTGGGACCGTTCGAAGTACGAAACCGACAACCCGTCCAGCAGCGATCCGAAAATAACGGCTATTTCGTCGATATCCTCTGCCGCTATGCGTCCCTCGTCCGCTCCCTCTGCCAGAATTTCGCGGTAGAGCATACGCGGACCTTGCAGAATCGCCAGCATTTCGCCCACAATCGTCTTATTTTCCGGCTGGTTGATATAGAATTCCTCCGCGATTTTGGTGAGCGGATTCTGGAAGTCGTCAACCATGTGATCGGCGATCCCGTACAGCTTCTCCTCAAAGCTGGCGTAACCGGCTTTTTTGTCGTCCCAGGCTTCCATCCATTCCCGATTCTGCTTTGTCAGCAGCTTGACGAACAAATCTTCCTTGCTCTCGAAGTGATAATAGATGCTTCCCTTGCTGGCCCCCGTATACTTGACCAGTTCATCCATTGACGTTGCCGCATATCCGCGCTGGATGAACAGCTCCTTGGCTTTATCCAGAATCAAATCCCGCTTTCGCTGCGCTTTTTCTGATGACATCGGTGTTAGCACTCCTTGCGTTGGATTCAACAGTCCGCATCAACCAGCGGAAATCCGTGATCCGTAATAAAAAATGTATTCTGTCATGAATGAACTTCATCCCTCTTTAAAAAACCGACTGTACGGTTTAATCATACTGAAAACCTCCTCCCATGTAAAGGACGCTCTTCCGAATGCAACGAAAAAAGGACTTTGCCGAAGCAAAATCCTTGTCCATCTCGCACATTCCAAAATAACAACATGCGATGTATTGCTGCATTATTCCACTGCCCAAATGGCTCTTCCTTCTTTCATCGGATCGCCGTAACTCAGCTGCAGCCCCTGAACGTCCTGCTTCACCTCGTACGGAATCTCGCCCGTCAGCTCGCCGCCCGGAGGAATGGTGCCGTCCAGCATCTTCACGTCATCCGTAATAGGAACCGTATAGTTAAGATCGCTTGAATCCGTCATGGAAAAAGACAGTGCCGAAGAGATGACCAACGGCTCCTGACCGTTGTTCTTCACGGTAATGTCGACCACCTTAAACGTATGGCCGGGCTGGGGCTTCAAGTACTCGTCGCCTTCGGAGTCGCGCACGCCGTTCAGCGTGATGACCGCGCCGTGATAATCGACCGTATCGCCTACAGCGGCAGGCTCGTCGATCGGTTTCGTCTCTCCATCGGCAGGTTGACCCTCCCCTTGGGATGGTTCTGCCGGCGGTTCCTCTTCAGCCGCCCCCGTCTGATCCGTTCCCTCGCTATCCACGACAGCCGGCGGGGTTTCTGCCGGCGGGTCCGCCTGATTGCTGGAACAAGCAGCCGTCAGCAGCATGGAGAACAACACAGCCGAGACCAGCATTATTTTTTTATTCATACTTTATCCTACCTCCTGAAAGTCGATATCGATATGTCCGGATATTTTCCAATTCGCTGTCAAAATCCATATTCCTTCTAAAACAATAAAAAGACCCCCGAATCAGGGGGTCTTCGTTATTGCCTAGAATGAATTAAGCGTGTACCGGCGCTTTGGTCTCCACCGCCGGCAGAGCCTGCAGGCCGGCCGTGTTAAGGAAATTCCACGGCTTGTTGTAATGCGGCTGGAAGAAGAAATCGATGAAGGCCAGCTGGTCGATCGTCATGCGGTTCTGGATGCACACCGACAGGGTGTTGATGGACTGCGTCATGTCCGCCTTGGAGATCACCTGTGCACCGAGCATCCGGCGGCTTTCCTGTTCATACACCACCTTCAGCGTAACTTCCTCGAAGGTAGGCATGAACTCCGGACGGTAATGGTCCGTAATGGTGACCGTATCCACCTTCAAACCTTCATCCTTGGCCGCTCCCTCGGTTAATCCTGTCGAGGCAATGTTGTGTTCGTATATTTTCAATCCGGACGTACCCTGGGTTCCCATATAAGGCGTTGTGGGCTGCACCAAATTCCGTGCAACGAGCGTACCCATCCGGACAGCGTTGGTCGCCAGCGGAATGTACATCATTTTACCCGTCGGGTTATAGAGCACCGAGCAGCAATCGCCCGCTGCATAGACATCCTGCTTGCTGCTTTGCATATATTGGTCCACGACGATGGCGCCGTTCTTCAGCATATCGACCTGCCCCTTCAGCAGCTCCGTATTCGGTCGGAAGCCGATGCAGAGAATGACCAGATCCGTGTCGATCTCCCCTTTGTCGGTGATGACCTTATTCACCTTGCCATCCTGGCCTTGGAAGGACGTCACGGTCTGCCCCATGGCCATCTCGATTCCTTTTTCACGGAACGATTCCTCGATCTTGCCGCTGAACTCAGGATCCAGGTATTTGTTCAGAATCCGATCGGCACTGTCGATCAAAGTTACCTGCTTGCCGTTCTGTTGGAAGGCCTCCACCAGCTCCACGCCGATGTAACCGGCGCCGACAACGGTAATATGTTTGGCTCCTTGCGCTTTATCAATGATCGCGTTGGAATGATCGTAGTTTTTGCAGAGCAAAATATTATTCAAATCGATGCCTTCAAGCTTCGGTACGATCGGCCAGGATCCGGTGGTAACAATCAATTTGTCATAGGTATCTTCAAACGTATCTTCCGTGGCCAGGTTGCGGACCTTCAAGGTTTTCCGGTCCGTATCCACCGAGATGATCTCATGCTTCATCTTGGTTTCGACACCAAGCTCGTCGAGTTTCTGCGGCGAAGAATAGAACAGCCCGTCCGGATCCTTCACAACGCCCCCGACGTAAAGCGCAATGCCGCACGACAAGAATGAGATGTTATCATTGCGTTCGTAAACGGTAATCTGTGCATCGGGATAAAGTTTGGCGGTATTCACGATGGCAGACGTTCCTGCATGGGTACAACCGATAACTGCAACTTTCATGGTTTTTCCTCCTCCAAGTATGAAGCTTTATATTGGTTTAAGATGAGCATTTTTGCCTGGATTCATGCTTGGTAACGCTTGTTGAGCATGAATGGGTGACTGGTAATACTAATTGTGAATAATTTCACTTCATGACCTTATTATAATGTGATTTATTTCACAGTTCAATAGGCGAATTGCGTTATTCACATATTGTTCATAATTTCACATAGTGGGAATGATGAATGATCTTGACTCCAAGATTAACGTCTTGATGCCACCGAATAAGGCGAAATCGAGAATACGGGTACGGGATCCGGGGAAGCTAAAAGGGCCCCGCTTGCCAACATTCTCGAGATACCGGAATAGGTTTTTCTTATTAATAACGGATTATTCCCTTTTTGAAACAATCGGCTGCGGGTAATGTTGTGCAGGAGGTGCTTTATCATGACAACCGTATTTGTTGCCGGAGCGCATGGAAATACCGGGAGACGGATCGCGAAGCTTCTCGCCGAGAAGGGGTATCAAGTCCGCGGCCTGATCCCCGATGAGATTCATAAACGGAAGATGGAGCAGGAGGGTGCCGAGGGAATTGTCGGTGATTTGACGCAGTCTTATTCCGATGGTTTAAGGGACGTAGACGCCGTCATCTGCGCAGTTGGCGCCGGGGTAACGGAAGATCCTCAGGAGACGGATCATGTCGGCACCGTGAGGCTGATCGAGCAGTGCGTGCTTCTAGGAATCAATCGCTTCATTATGATTAGCTGCATGGAGACCAAACATCCGGAGCACTTCTCCGAACTAAAGCCCTATTTGCTTGCCAAACATAAAGCTGAGACCATTCTTGAAGAAAGCACGCTGACTCACACGATCATAAGGACCGGCGAGTTAACGGATGACGCTCCTGCCGGCAGGGTTCAGGCACATCCCGATCTCCGGGAAACCGGATCCATATCCCGTCAAGATGTCGCTCAAGCAGCCGTGCTGTGTCTCTCCACGCCAGAGACGGAACTTAAGGCGTTCGATCTGATTCAAGGCGATCATCCCATACAAGATGCCCTTAAGAGTCTTGCTTCGGGCTGAATGGACGAAATGGCGAGGGATTTCCCATAAAAAAACAGGACTGTTTCTCCTCCGGGGCAAATCCCCCGACGAAAACAGCCCTGTTATGTGCTCATTACTATCTGGCATTAACCCAGCAGGGATTCAATGGCGCCCTTCATCGATTCAGGCGATTCCTTCGGCTCAAACCGCTGGACCACCTTGCCTTCGCGGTCCACCAGGAACTTCGTAAAATTCCAAGCGATCTCTCCGCCTTCATTCGGTCCGGGCTGCTCCGATTTCAGATACTGAAATAACGGATGAGCATGCTCCCCATTCACGTCAATCTTCTGGAAAACCGGAAAGTTCACGCCATAGTTCAATTGACAGAACGATTCGGCCTCTACGCTCGTACCCGGCTCCTGTCCGCCAAACTGATTGCACGGAAAGCCAAGAACCTGAAGCCCTTGCTGGCCGTATTGGTCGTACAGCTGTTGAAGCTCTCCATATTGCGGCGTTAGGCCGCATTGGCTTGCCGTATTCGCGATGATCAAGACCTTGCCCGAATACTGATCGAGCGAGACTTCCTGCCCCTTGGTATTGGTTGCATGATACTCATAAACTGACATCCTCGAATCTCCTCTCCAGCTTGTATTGGAATGAACCGCTTGCTTCCAAGCTTCTGTAGCCTGGCCCATCTTCTTACATCATACCGAATATACGCCCCTAAACCAAATTTTCGGTTCCAATGCCTCTACCCCGCCATCCGTAAATCCATTATGATAAACGTATATCCGCTTCAAGCAAGAGCTACATAGACTCATGACAGCTGTTTAGTCAGCAAGTCAGCAGGGTAATGATTTAGGGTTTGGCAAAATATTGCATGATCCCGCATTTCAACAACAGTAAGCGAGGAAACGAAATGAAATTGTATCCCGAAATGTTCTTGTCTCCATGGCATCTCATCGTCGTTGTCCTGGCCCTGATTGCCTTCATCGGATTGATCAAAGGGGGGTATGACCGAAGGACCGTGCTTCGCAGCACAGGGCTGTCGACGCTGGTTTTCTATTTTATTCTGACGATCCCCATTGGCCTGATCACCCAGGAATCGCTTTACAAAGAAGAAACGATGCTAACCGACCTGGATCAGAACTTTGAGGACAAGAAGGCGGATTCCCAGCTGCAGAGCTTGAAAGACTACGTCGTACTTCACGTTGGAGCGTATAAAAATGAGGATGATGCCGACATCGTCGTCTATGCCGGCAATTATCATGAAAGCCAAGCGTTCAACGGTCATATTACCTTGTTCGTGTACGACAAGAACGATGAGGAAGTCTTTACCGAGATGTACAGGGACATCACCCTCGCCCCCGGCGAGAAGAAAAAGCTGGACACCTCTTTTACCAGCCAGCCCATGGATACCTACAGGTACCGATACGAAACGCACCCCCAAATGTGAAGGGTGCGTTTCTTTCGTTTTCGTATTAGGTTGACAGCCGGTCTCCAGACTCGAACCCTGGCTTATCGTTTTCCGTAAGAGGCTGGTACGGCCCCGGCATCGGCGGAAGATTCTTCGCATCCCGCCCTTTGCGCACATACCGGATTCCCAAATAAAAGAGAGCCGCCACAGGCAGCGACAGCATGGCTATCGCAAGGAGCATGCTGGACATTTGATAGGAAGGATCGGTCTCGATCTCCGAGAAGTCCAGAAACATAAACGATATAAAAGTAACCAGCGAGAACATAATGATCTGTAACCAGCGCATCCATTTCACCAGGAAGAAGAACAGGATCGCCGACAGCGCAACAAGAAGAATGGGGTACAGCGGCTGTTCCGGGTCCGCGTTACCCAGCTCCGCCTGGCGCGTCAGCCAAAAACCGACGGCGAACTGAACCGGGAAAACCAGCCAAGCAAGCAAACCGGTTCCACGAAAAGCCGATCTTCGCTTTTGCAGCGCTTCTTCGTATTCGAGGAGCTTCATCTCGTATTCCAGCTGATCCAGTTCCTCCTCCGTCAGCTCCCTGTCTTCCTCCTCGTTCTCCTGTACCAGGCGATCCAGATACGGACGGAATTGCCGCTCGATATTCCCGTCAAATTCGGCACGCTCTAAATCCTCGTCCTCGCGAAGCACTGACGCCACCGATTCATCCCCCAGATCTTGGATGATGACGGATGTCAGATATAAAGGAATCCCTCGTCTGCCGACGACCTCCAGCCAGCGGTTCGCCTCCATCGGATCCGTGAAAGGAACGGCCACTGCCCGTTCAGCCGTCCCTTCCCCAGCAACAAGGTACATGATGGGCATTAACTCCGCCATAGGCACCGACTCGGTCATTTTGCTGTTTTTATAGGCATAACTGAATTGAAAAATATATCGCCCGTAATATATTTCCTTTACGTCGCCAATCCGAAGGCTCCCCTTCAAGGAGTCTTTCGTCTCGGGATTCCATCGCTCATATTCAATGTGGTCTTCGTATAACAAATATTCGTCCAGATGCGTATTATTCCAGATATGCCCTTTCAGACTCTTGGATAGCCGAATCACCATAAAGATACCGGCGGGTATACCCGCCAGACTTATCCACGTCCAGACATTGGCCCAGAAGTACAACAGAATCAAAGGCCCCATCGTAAACGCCAGGCCCAGCAAAATGCCCAGCACATGCATTTCGAACGTAAGCACCCAATAAAAAGGCTGCATTTTGGGTTTTCTCTGCTCATGAATCACCAGAGACATTCAGGCAGCGCCTCCTCCTTTATTCTTTCGATGTTACCCAATCCAACAGATGGAATAAAGACATTGGAAAGCATATTATGTATAAAGCCTAATATCAAGCCCTTCATCCTATAGTTATGTTCACTCCTGCCTTCGAACCAAAAAAACCTTCCCCGGCAAGTCGGCCGGGGAAGGACCCTCATCTCACGCTTCGCCTTATTGAGCCGTACGGTTTTGAGCCAGCTTAACCAGCAGATGAGCCAGCTGATGCTGCTCCGCTTGCGTTCCGACCTTCCATAACTCCTGAAGAAGTTTCTCCTCGGAATTGCGGGGCTCCTCGTTAGCGGCGAGGTATCCGGCTACCTTCTCTGCCGCCTGCGCCAGCTGCTCTTCATTCAAGCCAATGCTCTCGGCAAGCTGAATTCGTTTGTTCAAATAGGATTGAAAGGCATCGAAGTCAGCCAGGATCCGTTCCTTCTCCTTGTCGTCAATCCGGTCCATAGCGTCATCGACCTTACTCACATCCAGCTCACCGTTCTTGTTCACCACATGATTATGTTCAGACATGGTAACGCCTCCTTGTCATTGACTGGGTAACGATCTCTACTTAAACGTGATCCTTCGGATTGAAACAGAAGACCTCCTAAAATTTACCTTGAACTCCCTAGCGGCTCCGACCGCCGCGTCGTCCACCGCTTTGGCCTCTGGCAGCGCGGCCTTCGGAGGATCGGGTTCCGCCTTGTCCGCCGCGGCCGGCGTGATTCCCCCGCCCCTCGGTTCTGGACGGTCCACGGCTGCTGCCTCGTGCTCCGGCTTGCGGTCCGCGGCCCTCGCCTGCACGACCGCCTTCACGCGCGCCGCTGCCTCGGCCTCCGGCCGCCGATGGTCCTCGACCCTCTCCGGTACGGCCTCCTGTCCGGCCCGAATCGCGGTCATCCTTACGCGATGATCCTGCCCTTCCTCTGCCCTGCTCGTTACCGCGGCTGCGCCCGGAACCCGTGCCCCGATCGGCACGGCTTCTGCCTTGACCACGTTCATTATCGGATTCAAGTGACGAGACATTTCTTGCTTTCTTCGGTCGGCCCGTATCCCTGCCCGAGCCGCCAGAGCTTTCCCGAAGGCTTCCGGCGGCAGAGTCATAGCGTACTCGCTTCAACCGCTGGGAGATCCCTTCTTCGATGCGCTGCAGATCATTAAGGTCTTTTCCGGCCGCAAACGTGATGGCCATACCGCTACCCCCCGCCCGTCCGGTCCGGCCGATACGATGGATGTAGCTTTCAACATCATGGGGCATATCGTAGTTAAAGACATGGGTAACGCCTTCGACGTCCAGCCCCCTCGCGGCAACATCCGTTGCAACGAGCAGCTGCAGCTTGGCTTCCCGGAATCGCTTCATGACCGCTTCCCGTTTCGCCTGGGACAGATCCCCGTGCAGCTCGTCCGATTGGTAGCCATGGGCCAGCAGGGCCTCGTTCAACGTGGTGGCTCTGCGCTTCGTCCGGCAGAAGATGATCGCGAGGAAGGGATTATGCTCTTCGATCATTGCGCGTAAGGCATCCTGTTTGGAACGGTCCGTACACTCGACCACCACCTGCTGGATCTGCTCCAGCGGGATCGGGGAAGCCCCCTTAATCACGATATCGACAGGTTGATTCATATAATTGCCGGCAAGCTGCTTCACGCCGGCAGGCATCGTCGCCGAGAAGAGCATCGTTTGGCGCCGATACGGAAGCGCATGGATCAGCGCCTCCACTTCATCCAAAAAGCCCATATGCAGCATCTGGTCGGCTTCGTCCAGCACCAGCTGCTTCACGCCGCCAAGCTCTAACGTGCCTCGGCGCAAATGATCCAGCAGCCGGCCCGGCGTGCCGATGATCAATTGGCGTCCGCCTTCAAGCTTGCGCAGCTGTTTCTCCACGTCCTGCCCGCCATAGACCGCCAGAATTTTGATGCCGTCCGGCTCTCCTGCCGTCAGCTTCTTGGCTTCTTCCGTAATTTGCAATGCCAATTCCCGTGTCGGCGCAACGATGAGCGCCTGCGGGTACGCCCGCTTGGGATCGATATGCTGCAGAATCGGCAGCATGAAAGCCAGCGTCTTGCCTGTGCCGGTCTTCGCCCGGGCAATGACGTCCTTTCCCTGCAGCAGCAGCGGAATGCTCTCTTGCTGTACCGGAGTCGGTTCCGTAATTCCCTGCTCCTTCAGTTTTCGTACTCTTTGTTCGTCAATGCCCAGCTGTTGAAAGTTCGGCAAACGTTCCACCTCATTTAATTTATTTAGCATCTTATGGTCTCAATCCATTCGATTCAGTAAACAAAACCAACATATTTTCATACATAAATCCCAACAAAAGGCCGATACCATTCGTTCTTAGAAGAACAGGGCGCTTCCCTTATGTGTCCAGTGAATGGAGATATGGTTTGAATCCATTCACTATTTTCGCCAGAAAACTGACAAACGACCCTGACTTTGGTAATGTCAATGATATAGAAATCCAGTATACACCAGCGAGGAGGTGTCCCCGATATGCATATCCTACAGCTCATCCTGACAGCCTTGATCTTGATGATCCTATTCGGCCTTATCAATCTAATGATGAATTATATTTCAAGACGCGACGGGGAGCCCATCGTTCCCTTCCGGAAGAAGCTGTGGCTCATTCCGCTGTTGTCGGCCTTTATCATTATGCCATTGGAGCTCTTTTCCATGCTGTATGCCCAGTGGTTCCCCATGCCCGATCCTTCAGGAACTGGCGAAACGCTTGCCTACGACGGCCAAGGCGTGCTGCTCGGCTTCTCGCTTTTCGTCCTGGTCGGGTTCCTGATCTTCGAAGGTCTCATACATCCATTGGTCATCGCCCTGCTGCGGCTTCTGCTTCGCAAGGATACCTCCATCTATATGAAACAGGCAGTGACGGTCGTGACCGATACGCTGCTGCTGTACATAGCCTCTCTGATCGTGCCCGCCATTCCCGTGGAGGGCTGGCTGCAATCGTTGGTCATCGCCGTATTTTTCCATCTCATAGAGTGGATCCTGATCGGTGTCCAGGCCTGGATGCAGCAACGCAAACGGACAAGAGCCGAATCGGCAGGCTAGAACCTGCCGGATTTGAATATGGCGTACAGCAGCCATGCCACCATCAGCAGGGCTACGATGAATCCGACTTCAATCACCGGGAAGCTCCATATCATCATCGGCTCCCGGCTGAGCGACGATCCGATAATCAGCCCTACCATGATGATGCTGAAAGCCAGAAGCACGATGCTGAAGGACAGCCGGTTACTGATCTGATCCAACTTGCGCATCAGCGTTTTCAGTTCCGGAACGCTGATCTCCACCCGCAGTTTTCCTTTGCTGATCAGGGCCGACAGCTGCCGGGCTTGACCGGGCAGATCGAGCAAACTCTCGGCAAGCCCCGCCACCCCATCCAGCACCTTCCTGCTGATCCGGCGGGTATTGTACCGCTTCTTCAACAGCTTCCTTCCGAAAGGCTCCGCCATATCGATAATACTCAGGCTCGGGTCCAGCATCTCGATGACCCCTTCCAGGGTCAGCAATGATTTGCCAAGCAGCGTCATATCCGGAGGCAGCATAATCCGGTGCCGCTGGGCAACGGCAAACAGATCGGTCAATGCCTTGCCGATGCGCACTTGAGCAAAAGGCACGTCATAATACTCTTCCCGCAGACGGTCCATATCCGACCGCAGCGCATCCATATCGCAATCGTCCGGAATCAAACCCATTCTGGAAATCGCCCGGATCATCCCTTCCGAATTCCGCCGCATCAATGCAATAATAAGTCCTGACAGATGATCCTTCATATCTTCGCTGAGGTGACCCACCAGCCCGAAATCCAGAAAGACCAGCTTGCCGTCCTCCCTGACGAGCAGGTTCCCCGGATGAGGGTCGGCATGAAAGAAGCCCTCAATAAAAATCTGCTGCAGCATGCCGTCGGTCAGATGCTCGGCGATCGCCTTGAGATCATGCCCCTTGGCCACAACCTCCTGCCTGCGGCTTAAGGTAATACCCTCGGCATACTCCATCATCAACACCTTCGATGACGTATAATCCCAATAAATCCGCGGAATATGGACAAATTCCTGCTCCGTCATCCGGGATGCGATCTTCTCCGCATTCCGGGCTTCATGGCTGTAATCCAGCTCCGCCATCATCGCTCTGGCAAACTCGTCAACGATTCGATCCACGCGGTACTGCTTCACCCATTCCCAATGGCGCTCGGCAATCGAAATTAAATCCCGCAGGATTTCCAAGTCGCGGCCGATCATGCGGGCCACGCCCGGACGCTGCACCTTGATCGCTACAAGCTCTCCGGATTTCAGCCTCCCGGCGTGAACCTGGCCGATTGAGGCGGCAGCCAGCGGCTTGTCCTCAAACTCACTCAACACGTCGTCGATCGGCATGCCCCATTCTTGTTCAATCAGCTCACGTGCGCTCGCGGAAGGGAACGGAGGCACCCGTTCCTGCAGCTTGACCAATTCCTGGATAATGTGGTCTGGCAGCAGGTCCGATCGGGTACTCGCCAATTGGCCCAGCTTCACAAAGGCAGGCCCCAGATCCTCCAGCACTCGCCGAATGCGTTCCCCAAGCGTAATCGTCTCCGGCTGCTCCTTGGAGCTCCAGCGGACAGGCAGCGACAGAACATGGAACAGTCCCATCTCCTCCACCATATAGCCAAAGCCATGACGCATGAGCGCCATGGCGATTTCCCGGTAACGTCCGGCATGTCGAATTCGGACCGCCATCTATTCCTGCCGCGATCCTTCCAGTTCTACAACCTTCTTCTCCAGAGCGGCAATGCGCTGTTCCAGGCTGGCGACATCGCTCTCTTTGGGAACATCCAGATCAGACAACACGCGCTGCACCTGCTCATAAATATATGACTTGATCTGGGATTGCTCCTCTTCGCCGCGCTCGACGAGGCGGTTCACCAGCGCCTTGGATTCCGCAGGAGCCAGCTCCCCGCGTTTGACCAGATCGTCCACGATTTTCTCTACTTTTTCCTTGCTGACCACGGTAAGGCCCAATCCTAACGAGATGGCTTTCTTAAAAAGATCACTCACGATATATCCCTCCCGGTCGTTGTCTGGTTCCATTATAACCTTTAACGCTGGCAAAAACATCTATCCTTGGACTTGCTTTCTAAGTATCGAGAAGCTCCCTTATCAATGTCCCCTGATTTTCCATGAAATATGAGGGCCAATCGGGCGGACGGCGGGAATGCACTAATGCCATGACAAAAAAGCGAACAGCCGGGTTAAAACCCGTGCTGTTCGCTGATACGGCTATCCTACGCAGATGAAGAACGGTTTAATCGTCATCCCGATCATCATCGTAATGATCATCGTGATCATCATCCCAATCATCATGGTCATCGTGGTCGTCATCATCATGGTCGTCGTATTTCTCGTATTCTGCCTTGATCACTTTGCCGCTGACCGCGTTGATCTCAACCTCGGACGAGCCTTTGGCCGTCTTCACTTCGACGTCATACACCCACCGGCCGTCATCGTGGTCCAGATCAACCTCTACGGCTGTCCCGCTCTTGACGTGTTTGACAGCGATGGCGGATGCCTTGCCGGCACCGATCAGATTCCCCGGAATGCTGTCACGGTCATCATCGTCATCATCCCGATCTACTATGACGCCAAGGGATTTGCCTGTGTAGGCATCAATCCATACATCGACATCCCGGTTGCTCTGCTGAATCTCAACATCGTACACCAGCTTGCCCTTTTTGCGGTCGATGTCAATGCTCTCCACTTTACCGCTGGCAGCCGCGAGTGCCAATTGTTCCGCTTTTTCCATTCCAATGAGCTGCTTCTCCTGTTTGGCTGCCGCCTGGGTTCCTGCCGGCGTTGTCTGTCCTGATCCTGCAGCCTGCACGGCGCTATAGCCGTATACTCCACTTGCCGCGATCGCTACGGACAGTGCGCCTGCCCACCATGTTCTTTTGTTCATCATTTTGCCTCCTCAAAACTCTCTGTGTGATCTCTACAAACCCAATATACCGTCACAACATGAGAGCTTTCGGAGAGAAAGATTAGAATACGATGAGAAAATGCGAACAGGCCTCTAATCTATTCATCGTCATCCTCGTCATCCCAAGTCACGGTCATGATCTTGCCGGTAATCGCGTGGACCTGAATGGTCGCTTCGCGCCCGTCTTCCCGCTCGATCTCGACCAGATAATAACGGCTGCTCTTGCTCTCGCGATATTCCACGTCTTCCACCGTTCCCGGTACCTTCTCTAAAGAAAGCTTGATCGCGTACTCTTTAGTGATCATCGTTGCAGGCGGCTCCACAGTTCCGCTTTCACCATCCGCTGATCCCTTCTCGCCATTCTCAGCGGGCTCCGCAGGAGTCGTGCTTGGATTGTCGGTCGGCTGCTTGGTTTCGCCGGGCTCCGGCTCTGGCTTCGCTGGCGCTTTGTCCAGCTGCTTGATGGACACGATATCGCCTTGACGGGCATCCACCGTCATCTCATACCTTCCGGTATTGGACTCCAGCTCCATCCGGTACATCTCCCCATCCAGCGTTGCTTTTGTAATCTCACCGTCCGGATATTGTTTCAATACTCCGCTTACGGCTTCCTCCTGCGACATCGCCTCCGTCGAACGGGTAAACGGACTCCATACCGCATTCACGATGATCATGACGGCCACCACGATAATGACGCCCAGCAGCACACTCACTTTTTTACGCATTGAATCACCTCGCAACCCATTCGGTCTATACCGTCAGTATAGCGCAGCATGGTTAGAATTCGATGAGAAAACGGTGGGCTGCTGACGTTTATTTCGATTCTTGGAGCCGAATGGTGGCCGTTGTGCCCACGCCGGGCAGGCTTTCCAGCTCCAGCTCAGCAGAGATGGCCTCCGCGATATCCTTGGCCAAGGACAATCCAAGGCCGGCTCCCCCGCCCCGGCGGGTACGAGCTTCGTCCACCCGGTAGAAACGGTCGAAGACGTGCTCCAGCTCCTCTTTGGCAATGCCGATTCCGCGGTCGATGACCCGGATATATACCTCCGACGGCTTTCTGCCCAACTGGATGACGATATGTTCGTCACTGTATTTGCGTGCATTATCCAGCAGAATGAACAAGAGCTGCTTGAGCCTGCGGCTGTCCGTCCAGCCCAGAACCTCGCCGTCGGCTTCAACCTCGACCGTGCGGTTATAGGCATCGCGAAATGCGCGAGCGGAAGACTCCGATAATGCTGCGAGATCCACCTGCTCCATCTCGACCTGCCATTGGTCCTGGTTGCGGGCAAGCAGCAGCAGCTGCTCCGTCATCTCCTTCATCCGGATCGCTTCCGAATGGATCGCATCGACGGACTCTATGAACAGCTCCGGCCGATCCAGGCCTCGCCGCTTCAACAAACTGGCGTAACTCTCGATGATGGTGAGCGGTGTTTTTAACTCATGGGAAGCGTTGGACACGAATTGTTCCTGCCTCGCATGGTTGCTCTCCAGCAGCGTGATCATGTCATTGAACGCAGCCCCCATCTCCACCAGCTCATCCTTGGATGTTTCCTTCAGCTCGATCCGACGGAACCGTCCGCTCTGCCGAATCTCCCGCATCGTACGGATTAAGGCCGTAATCGGCTGCACGATTAAACGCCCCAATATCCGCGTCGAAATGATGACCGGAACCAAAGCGATCGCGGTTACGGCCACCAGCACAATGCGCAGCACCTGCAGCGTCTCCATCGTAGCGGCAAGGCTGCGGGAAATTTGGATGTTGTATACCGCCCCGTCGCTCCAAATGACAGGCAGGGACACCAGCACATAACGCATTCCTTCATATCGGATCTGCTCGACCTGCTTATTGGCGTTATAAGGCAGCTTCAGCTCATCCATATCCTCGCCGGAGGAGGTCACGTAAGGAGACTTGGCCTTGCTGTCAGCCGGGACGAATTGAATCTTTCCGTCAGCCGGGACATAACTTCGCAGCAAATCGTCAATGGGAATGGTCGCGGCAGAATGCGCAATGCTTCTGACGATGCTTCCCGCCTCGGCTTCCGCCTGCTCCAGCTGGCTGTCCACCGTCATTTTGCTGAACACGTAATACACGGATAAATTCATGACAATCAGGATGGCGGCCATCAGCACCGACGAATAGAGATGGATTTTGCTGCTCAGCTTCATAGGGTTTCTTTCAGCACGTAGCCGACGCCGCGAACGGTGTGGATGAGCTCTTGCGTGCCGCCATGATCGATTTTCTTGCGGACGTAACGTATGTATACATCAACGACGTTGGTATCGCCGTAATAATCGTACCCCCACACGGCAGCAAGAATCTGCTCGCGGTTCAGCACCTGCCGCTTGTTCTTCAGCAAATAGACGAGCAAGTCAAATTCACGCGGCGTCAGATCGATCCTTCTGCCGTCGCGAATCACTTCCCGCGTGCCTTCATTCAATTTCAAATCCGCGGCCGTAAGCCACTCCCCAGCCGGTTCTTCTTCCGGATGAGGCTTTCCCTGAAGCCGTAATGCAGCACGAATCCGCGCCAGCAGCTCTTCGATCTGAAACGGCTTCGTAATATAATCATTGGCTCCAAGATCCAGCCCCGATACCTTATCTTCAACGGAGCTCTTCGCCGTAAGCAGCAGCACGGCCGTATGGGAATCATGGGCACGAATCCGCCGCAGCAGCTCAATGCCGCTCATACCCGGAAGCATGACATCCAGCAGAATGAGATCCACCTCCTGGCTGCGGTATGCCTCAAGCGCATCCAGCCCGTTATCCGCCTTGGTGACCTGGTATCCTTCACTCTCCAGCTCGATTTCAAGCAAACGGGATATTTTCGCTTCATCCTCAACAATTAGTATCTTCCCGCTCACGCGCGTCCCTCCTGCCCGATCATTTCGAAATGCCTTAACCCGGAACGCGCGCCGCCCACTTGGCCGCTTGCGTAATCATTAAACGCAGCTGAGGCTGGAGAAAGGACGGCTCATGATGGCCCGGCATCAAGAAGACCACGCGTCCAATGCCATACGTATGGCACCAGGCGGCAGGCCACTGCTTGCCTTCGTACTCATAATGCAGCAGCACGGTTTTTTCCGTGAACGGACTGAATACGAACCGGTAAGGCTCCTCGTCCAGCACAAACGGCTCAACGCCCTCCGTAATATCGTGATCGGTCTCCCCCGGAACGAAATACAGCTTCTCCATCGGCGGGTGCCCGTCAAAACGGGCGCCAATCAGCTGCGCCAGCTCATAACGGTTTGCCAAGGTAACGCCATTATGAATCACGAGCAAGCCGCCGCCTCCGCTAACGTAGGACAGCAGGCCTGCGGTCTGCCGCGGCGAAACCCGCTCGTCCCACAAGTCGCTATAGGCGATGCACAGCTCGTAAGGGTAGAGATTGCTTTCATGAAGCATTTTATGGTTTTCCGTGCACTGCACGGTGAACATGTCGTTCAGCAGATGCGTGATCTGTTTGTCTATGCCTTGCAGCGGATGAAACTTCGGGTGCGTGTAGCTGCCGAGCAGCAATGCTTTTCTCTTATCCATCGGTCATCCTCCTATTTACTACTCAATATTTCACATGAACCTGAGGAACATGCATCGACGAGCTGGAATGGATCGAAATCCTTAGCTTCGTTACGTTATATCATGACATTATTCTTGATTTTGAGCAAAATAACGGCCAAGCGTCACCATCATGCTGCCCATTCGCTCTTCCTCGGGAACCACCATGCGTTCAATGCCTTCCTCGCGGAGTCCCTGAGCCGTCACCTTGCCGACAGCCGCCGCCACGACCGGTCCGCGGAACGCCTCCAGCACGGCTTCCAGCTTGCCATGGGCACGAGCATAATCCGCAAGAAAACGAAACTGTGGCGCACTTGTAAAAGCAACCGCATGAACCTTGCCGCCAACGATTTCGTCAACGAGCAGGGAAATATCCTCCTCCAGCGGCGGAATATGCTTATAAGGCAGAATCTGCTGCACCTCCGCTCCCCGTTGCTGAAGCCAATCGACCAGCTTAGGCGCAGACTCGCCATGCAGCTGCAGAATGACGCGTTGACCCGACAAGTCATGCGGCGCAAGCGACCGGATCAGTCCGGACGTGCTGCCGTCATCGTCTCTGACGACCGGTGCCAAACCGCGTTTTTTCAGAGCATTCGCGGTCTTGTACCCTCTTGCCGCAATCGCGGTGCGTTGAAGCGTTTCATTCAATGTATCCAACAGGCCCATCTGCTCGGCCGTATCGTAAATGGCCTCCAGGCCGATTCCCGTCGTAAAGATCGCCCACGGCGCAGGCGCCTCGAGCCAAGCTTCGATGGAACGCCGGAGCACTTCATCATCCAAAAATACCGTCCCCTGCGCCGGGCGAAGCACCGCCGTGCCTCCCATCTTCTCCACCAGCTTGGCCATGTCCGCCGCTTTGCGCGGGCCTGCCAAGGCTACAACCCGATCTTTCATATGCTGTGCCATGATATATGCCTCACTCTCTTAAATTCTAGCTTATGCAACCTTCATGCCGTATAGCCTCTAGCAGCTGACTCCAGTATAAAGGCCATGATCCCATAGATAAAGCCACTAAGGTCTTATTCTTCCAAAAAGCCCCCCTTTCCTGCCGCATGCAAAAAAGCAGCAAAGGAATTTGCGTTCCTCTGCTGCTCCACTTATATATTGCAGTGGATGATAATACCGCCTTGGATTCTCTTAAATCCTAAAGCGTTTGACCATCTCCTGCAGTTCTTCCGCCAACCGGCTTAAATCTGCCGCGGACGCCGTTACCTCTTCCATGGAAGCAAGCTGTTCCTGGGAGGCTGCCGATATGGTCTGCGTTTGGCTTGACGTTTGCTCCGAAACCTCGCGGATTTCTTCTACGGATCTTTTGGTGGAAGCCGTATCCTGAGCCAGCTCCTTGGCTGCCTTCGAGGTGGTTCGTACTTGTCCGGAGGCCGAATGCACGGCCTTCTTGATTCGGGAGAAGGAACGTCCGGTCAGATCCGCCGCATCCACGCCGTCCGATACCTTCTGCCTGGCGGCTTCCGTCACCTCGATGGTCCGTTCCACTTCGGCCAGTATTCCCGCGATCAGCCCGGTTATGTAATCCGCCGAGCTTTCCGACCTTTGGGCCAGCTTACGGATTTCCGCGGCTACAACGGCAAAGCCTTTCCCTTGCTCCCCGGCCCTCGCGGCCTCGATCGAGGCATTCAGCGACAACAGGCTGGTCTGCTTGGCGATGTCGGTAATGGCGGAGGCGATACCGCCGATCTCCTCGGTTCGCTCGGACAGCTGGTGGATCACGCCGTTCAGATCGTTCATCGCATGATCGATATCCTGCATTGTTGCCGCCGCCGTAATCACCGTCTTGTTCCCTTCCTGCGCCAATTCCTCCGTCTGATTCATTGCAGCCGTAACCTTCTCCAGCACCTCCGCAATGTCATCGGCATGCCGGGATACTTGAAGGATGCGCTTCAGAATCTCCTCCGCGGCGTTCAGCTGACGTTCGCTGCCGGCGGCCACCTCCTGAATGGAAGAGGTGACATGCTCCACGGCGCTTGTGTTTTGCAGGGCGCTTGCGGACAATTGCTCGGACGAAGCGGAAACATTCTCCGTCATGGTTTGGACCCCATGCACCATGTCCCTGAGGCTGTTCACCATCTGCTGAAAGTGATCGGCCAACTCTCCGATTTCATCACGCTTGAAGCCATTCATGCGAATCGTCAGATCCCCTTCGCTAATGACTTCGGTCGCTTGGCGCATACGGCGGATCGGACCGATGACGGAACGTACGTTCCAAGCCGCCAGGACCAGGGCGGCCGCCAGCGAAACGCTCAGGACCACGAGCATCGTTTGACGGATGCCGTTGACGGAGTCGCTGACCTCCTTAGCATACATGGTGCCCGCGATTTTCCAGCCGGTAAGTTCATTCGTGATGTAATTCAATTGTTTCTCCATGCCGTCGTGGGTATAGCGAAACTTGCCTTCAGGCTGCTCATACAGCTTGGAGATCCAAGCTTCCTGCGCCAATGCGTCCGTCCCTGCTTCGTATTCAGGATGAAATAGATAGTTGTGCGCTTGGTCCAGGACCATCGTGTAGCCTTCTTTCCCTACTTTCACTTCGACCAGGCTCCGTATGCTATGGAGGTTCAGATCTATGCCCACGACGCCTTCGCCGTCCGGCAGCATCTGGGCAATCGTCACGACGATCAGCGATCCTGCCTGCGATGCGTAGGGAGCCGTAATAATCGGCCGGCCCGATGCCTCCATTGCCTGTTGATACCATCCGCTTTGTCTGGGATCATAATCCGGCGGCAGCTTTTCCTCCGATGCCTTGAGCAGCCCGCCCCGCGCCGTTCCGATGAATACTTCCACCGTCTCGGGGTGAAGTCCCAAATACTGCTTCAATGTATGGACTGCTGCACCTTCTTGGCCTGCTGTTTCCTTGTCGATATCCGCGGACTTCATCTTCCCGCTAAAATAGGCCAGGTCATGGAACTTCGATTGAATCGTTTGGTTAATGATTCCATCAGCCGTGTCGACGCTCTGCGTTGCACTGCGCAGAATCTCATCCTCGACGGTCCCCTTGGCGTCCCGGTAGGTGATCATGCCGATGGCGCAGCTGGGCACGATAAGCACGAGAAGAAACGTAAGAATCATATTCCTTCTGATACGGTTTGCTCTCTTTTTCTTCATGAATCTCTTTCCTTACTAACCGCAGTGAATCTCACCCGTCTTCGATATACATACTCCATTCAACTTATCGGCATCCCTTGGGCCATACATTATGTGGCAGGCATAGGTAATTATATCCATACGGGAAAGGCGTCCATTGACGCACATCGCAGAAGATAGACCGCGTTTATACGAAGTTTTTACTTGCCGGATCAGGAGGGTAAAAAAACCTGAAGTTTATACTTCTGGACTCTAAAGAAAAAAAGAGGCACCCATTTATGCGGGTACCTCTTTTGGCCGGCGACCATGGATCGCCGTCTATATAAAGGCCTTCCATCCTGCACAGCGGAAACAGGATGGCGGGCTCTTATATGCTTGCATGGTGTTACTTCGGCTGACCGGCCGGGATGAATCCGCTCAGGTCTACGCCAAGCCCTGCGGCAAGTCTTGCGCCATATTCGGCGTCTGCACGGTAAAAATTGCATACGGCACGGAGCTGGATGTCGGATTTGACCTGGCTCAGGTCATCAACCAGATTGCGGAGCAGATGAACCTTCTGCTGCTCCGTAAACGAACGGTACAATTCGCCGGCTTGGGTGAAGTCATCCGTTTTCTCGATGCGCTGGCGAACGACATGACCGCTCAGCGGAGCTTCGCTCTCATTCACGGACGGATCTTCCACAGGGCCCGTTGTATAGCTGTTCGGTTCATAGTTCACCGGCGACGGATCTTGATTCACGTTCATCAAGCCGTCGCGTTGATGATTGCGCACAGGGGCATACGGGCAGTTGATCGGGATCTGCAAATAATTGGCGCCCAGACGATGACGCTGCGTATCCGGGTAAGAGAATAACCGGCCCTGCAGCAATTTATCCTCGGACGGCTCAATGCCAGGCACCAATGCGCTCGGGGAGAAAGCCGCCTGCTCCACCTCGGCGAAGAAATTCTGCGGGTTACGGTTCAGGGTCATCGTACCCACGGTTATGAACGGGAAGCGATCCTCCGGCCAAGTCTTGGTCGGATCCAGGGGATCAAAGGACAAATCATCCATTTCTTCCGGAGACATCAGCTGCACCTGCAGGCGCCATTTCGGGAAATTCCCGTTAGCGATGTGTTCGCGAAGATCACGGGTGGCATGATTGAAGTCCTTGCCCTGCACCGCTCCCACTTCGTCTGCATTCAGCGTGTTGATGCCTTGCACGGATTCCCATTTGTATTTAATGTAGGTCACTTTGCCTTCGCTGTTCACCCACTTGAACGCATGGACGCTGAAGCCGTCCAACTCGCGATAGTTCGCCGGCGTGCCATGATCCGAGAACAGCCAGGTCATCATATGGGTGGATTCCGGAGACAGCGTCATGAAATCCCAATACCGGCCTGGCTCTTGAATGTTGCTTTCCGGCGAAGGCTTCAAGGAATGCACCATATCGGGGAATTTGATCGCGTCCCGAATGAAGAAGACCGGGAGATGATTGCCTACAATGTCATAGTTCCCTTCCTCCGTATAGAACTTCACGGCGAATCCGCGCGGATCGCGTGCCGTTTCGGGCGACCCGGTTCCATGGATAACCGTGGAGAACCGGACGAACACGGGGGTTTCCTGACCGATTTCCTGCAGGAATGCCGCTTTGGTATACGGCTTCATGTCATGCTCGACCACAAATACGCCGTGGGCACCAGCTCCGCGTGCATGAACGACGCGCTCCGGAATCCGTTCACGGTCGAAGTGGGCTATTTTTTCGATCAGATGATAATCCTCAAGCAGCGTCGGTCCGCGGCGGCCCGCCGTTTTGGAATTTTGGTTATCTCCTACGGGAGCACCTTGGTTGGTTGTCAATCTATCCATCTATGAACCCTCCATCATTCTATAATTGATTTTAGACTGAATCTAAATTTATGAAATGATTGTATCATCGGAGGTTCGCTCGGATCATGATTGTCGCGTGAGCGTTATGTGACCCTTCCATGAGCCTTATATGAAGTTCGGATGAATCATTGCGACAATCGCGAATGAACAAAAAAAAGGAGGGGATTAATCCGCCAGGCGGTATCCCACTCCTCTAACCGTTGCGATATAGCGCGGGGCACCCGCGTTGTCGTTCAGCTTCTTGCGCAAGCTTTTGATGTGGACATCCACCACGTTGCTGCCGCCCATAAAATCGGTATCCCAAATTTTGCACATCAGGTCCTCACGCGTGCATACGGCCCCTTCGCTGTCCAGCAGCAGCATCAGCAGATGATACTCCGTCTTGGTCAAGTGAATCGGGGTGCTGCCCCGGTGGATGGTCATTTTATCCCGGTCGATCGATAAATCTTTATAGATCAGTCCCCGCATGACCTCTTCTCCACCCGACAAACCCGCTGCCGGGGAGAACAAGCGAATCGTCCGCTGCACCTGATACATCATCGTATCTTTGGAACGGGCCGGCCATACCATCAGCTCTTCATCCAACAGGCTTGATCCTGCATTGCTCATGAGCTCCTCGCCTACAAGATACAGGATCGGAATCGTGGTATGTTCCGGCAGAAGAAGCTCCTTCTCCTTGTTGAACGCCGCCATATTCCGGCAGCCCGTCATGTCGGCGATAATGAGTCCCGTGTTCAGGGCGGACTGCAGACGCGGTTCCCATTTACGGAACATCATGACCTCGAAGCAGTTCTCCGTCAAGGTTATGAACATTTCGTTCACGCGCCCCGGAGACCGGCTGATCAATGCGGCCCGCAGCGTGGTGGGACAAGCATCTCCAATCGCCATCGGCGTCGTGGGACGCACATACAGATTGCCGGATTGGAAATCCGGAAAAGCATAGACTTTCCCGAGCTCCGTCATTTCTTCCGTTTGATTTGACATTCTGGACACACCCCCCCGAATACGACGTGAGCATGATGGATAACGTAGTTGGTTTCACCGGCTACCGTAGCAGCCCAATCCTCTGGCACCTCCGTCATGACCTCGTCCACTTTGCCGCAGACTTCACAGATAATATGCTGGTGCTCGTCGGTACGGGCATCGTATCGACTCGCGCTCTCGCCCAGCTTCAATTCCCGGATCAGTTGTTTATCCGTCAAGTAACGCAGGGAATTATAAACGGTCCCGTACGCGAGATTATATCCTTTCTCCACCAGCCGGTTCATGATATCCGCAGCAGTCGGATGATCATGCGATTCCCGAAGGACATCGTACACCGCTTGGCGTTGCGTCGTCAGATTTAAAGATTTCAAGGTATTCACCCTTTTAATTTATTTTTAGATCAAGTATAAATCTTATTCGTTTCAAGGTCAACATCCCGCGCCAAAAACGCTGCTGGTAATCTTTAAGATTTCTTTAGATTCAATTAAAAATTACTTTAGTTTGTCTGGCTAGACTTAGAACATACATAAATGAGACGCATAACCAGTCAAAGGAGACGATAGAGCGCCATGGAATCCATAACCAAGCATCCCCGCAAGGCACCTCCAGCCCCTGAAACATCCCGGCAGCAAACCGGCACGCTTCGGCATCAACGTGCGAACCGCCGCAAGGGACGCGCGAAATTAAGCCTGTTGCTGCTGCTGTTCGGCGTCATTCTGATAGCCGTGTTCATAGCGAGGGTATTTATACCCCCTCCCATCAAAGCGAGCTCGGCCATCCTGATTCATGCGGATACGGGCCGCGTGCTCTATGCGATGCATGCCGATCTCCCCCTTCCTCCCGCAAGCATGTCCAAGATGATGACCGAGCTGCTGGTGCTGGATGCTGTTCGTTCCGGGCAGCATGCCTGGGACGAGAACGTACCGGTCAGCCGATATGCCGCAGAGGTACCCGGTTCGGCCATCGGCATGCATGAAGGCGAACGTTACACGCTGAAGCAGCTGTTCGAAGCACTCATCATCCATTCGGCCAATGATGCGGCCGTTGCTATTGCGGAGCACCTCGGCGGGTCGGAGGCCCGATTCGTGGAGACCATGAATGCCCGGGCGAAGGAAATCGGCCTCTCTGACCGCACCGTATTCGCCAACGCTTCCGGTTTGCCTGCGGCCGACCTGGTTCCTTTTGCCGAGGCGGCCTCCGAAGGGGACACCGTCATGACGGCCCGGGACTCAGCCATGCTCGCCAGATGGCTGGTGAACAAACACCCGGATCTGCTTGAGGTAACCAGCCAGCGGGATTTGCCCGTCCCGCAGAAGGAACTCTCCCTGCACACCACGAATCTCATGCTGCCCGGCGAGCCGCATGCTTACCAAGGCAATGACGGCTTTAAGACCGGGTATACGGCCTCGGCCGGTTATTGCTTCACGGGAACCGCGTCACGGGGCGGAAACCGGCTGATTTCCGTCGTGATGGGAACCGGGGACGCCGATCAGCGGTTTACGGAAACCCGGAAGCTGATGGATTACGGATTCGATCGCCAAGGCATCCTTTCGAATCTCGTATCCGGCCTTTTTAAATAGCTATTGTGCAAGTACTCCCTAGTTTTTGAAGGCAAAGCTGCACTTTATGCGGTTGATTTAGGGTACACTGTTCCTAAAGGAATCATAGTTTTCATGGGAGATGTACGGGAGGATATCGAATGAGAAGCGTATTAATCGTAGATGACGATAAAGAAATATCCGGGCTGATCTCCATTTATCTGGAGAATGAGGGATACCGCGTAATCCAAGCCCACGACGGGGAAGAAGCCCTGCAGGCCATGACCTCGAACAACGGAATGATAGATCTCGTGATTCTGGACGTCATGATGCCCAAGCTGAACGGGATCGACACCTGCCGCAGAATCCGGGAAACCTCGTCCATTCCCATTCTGATGCTGAGCGCGAAGAGCGAGGATATGGATAAAATACTGGGGCTCATGACAGGCGCGGATGATTATATGATTAAACCGTTCAATCCGCTGGAACTGACGACACGGGTCAAAACGCTGCTGCGGCGCTCCACCCAGTACAACGTGGACCTTCACCAGGGGGACAGCGACCGGATCCGGATCGACGGGCTCGACATTAACCGGACAACGCATGAAGTAACGGCCAATGGCCGTGCGATCTCCCTGACGGCCAGGGAATTCGAGATTTTGTACTTGCTTGCCCGTCAGCCGGGGAGAATCTTTAGCGCCGAGGATATCTTCCAGCAGGTCTGGAAGGAAAAATATTACGTCTCCAACAATACGGTCATGGTTCATATCAGCAACCTGAGGGACAAGCTCGAGAAGGAACTCGGTTATAAACTCATCCAAACGGTATGGGGCGTCGGGTACAAAATCCATGCGTAAGCTGCAGTGGAAGATTATCACGCTGTTCTTCGCCAGCGGTGCCTTGACCTTGTCCATATTGTTCATCGCACAGCAGATCATGCGATTGATCGGCCGGGAGTATTGGAAGGAGCCCTGGGTAGACACCCTTTTCAGAGTGGAACGCACGCTGTCGAGTTTCTTCGGCTTTCCGGTCGTCCCGACGATCATCGGCATCGTGCTGTTTATCTGCATGGTGCTTCTCTTAAGTCAAGGCACCATTCGCCAAATCAATCAATTGATGCAGGGGACGCAGCGTTTGGCGAGGGGCGAGTTGGACCAGGCGATCATCGTAAGCTCGAACGACGAGCTGGGCCAGATGGCCGTGCAAATCAATCAAATGGCCCAGCAGCTCAAGCTGTCGCTGGCAGAGGAGCGGATGGCGGTCCAGTCCAAAAACGAGCTTATCAGCAACGTATCGCATGATCTGCGCACCCCGCTCACCTCCATCATCGGGTACTTGCGGCTGGTCAACGAAGACCATTACAAGGATGAGGTCGAACTCCGCTATTACACCGATATCGCCTACGATAAATCGCTGCGTCTGGGCGGCCTCGTGAATGATTTGTTTGAGTACACCCGGATGGGGTATTCCCCGATTAACCGTGTGGACATCAATTTGGTTGAGCTGCTTGCCCAATTGTCCGTGGACTTTTCATTGACCGGGCAGCATGAAGGAGTACAGGTCGTGTTTACGCCTGCCGTGGAGAAAATCATGATCTCATCGGACGGGGATAAGCTGATGCGCACCTTCGAGAATCTGCTGTCCAATGCGGTAAGGCACGGACGGGAGGCCGGGCGTGTGGATTTAAAAGTATCACAGGATCCCAAGTTTGCCATCGTGCAGGTGATCAACTACGGTCCTCCGATTCCCCAGCATGCCATCCCCCACTTGTTCGAGCGGTTTTACCGGGCAGATGAATCGCGGACCGATCAAACCGGCGGCTCGGGGCTTGGCCTGGCCATCGTAAAAACCATCGTCGATGCCCATCATGGCACGATCCAGGTGACCAGTACGACAGAGTTGACGATGTTCGAGGTTCGCCTACCATTGCAGGTCCCAGAAAATTAACAAAAATTACGTTTATCATTCGACATACAATTCCATTTTCCGATAAAATAGGGGTGAATGTCTTCATCGCTCTGTCGTTCCTACCGCAGGGTACGTGAAAGGAATGATCCCCTATGACTAATATACTATTTACCAATTTTTGTATATTTGTAACGTTCTTATACTTATCCGGACTGCTGTCCCAAAAATATGTCGCAGGTGTCGTGGTGCCCTCCTTCACCGTCAAGATCAACGCCGGGCTGCTCTTTGGCATCTATGGGATCATTTTAATGTACTACTCGTTCCCCATCGACCCGCGGTTTTTTGCTGATTTGCGGCATCTGGCCATAATGGTTATCGCCACCTACCTGGGATGGCTTCCGTCCTTGATTGCCGGCATGCTGATTGCACTTGGACGGCTGATCCTGTTCGGCATGTCCGCTTCCTCGGCCATTGCAGGTGCGGGCATGCTGCTGATCAGCGTCGTCTGCGGGATCCTCTCCCGCACCCATTGGAATCGTCTGAGCAAAATGCTGCTAATGAGCCTATCCAGCATGTTGGTCATCTTGTTCATTATGTGGATGAACATCCCGAACCATCAAAAGGTGTTTACCGTCTTCACGCAACAGCTCGTCATATCGGTGCTGGCCACGGTGGTCATCTACATGCTGACCGAGTATATCAACACCTCGAATAAACTGTTCCTGCAGATGAAAAAGAACGCGGAAACGGATTACCTGACCAGCCTGCACAATTTGCGCCAGTTCGAGCAGCTGTTGTCGGAACGCTTCCTCGAAGCCCAGCATTTCAGCGAGCGGCTGGGTGTCCTGGTCGTGGACATCGATCATTTCAAACAAATAAACGACACCTACGGCCATGCGGCCGGAGATGTCGTTTTGCAGCAGCTCAGCAAAGTGCTGAGGGATCATTCCCGTTCTTTTGATGAGGTATCCCGCAACGGCGGGGAGGAATTCTCGGTACTGGTCCCGGAAGCCACCATCGACGAGACGGCCGCGATCGCGGAACGAATCCGAGCCGCGGTAGAGGACCACGTCTTCACCCTTGAAGACGGAGCCAAGCTTCGAATCACCGTGTCCATCGGCGCTGCTGTGCATCCCGATACGATCCGGTCCAAAAATGCCAAGGAGCTGCTCCAGCAAGCGGACCGCGAGCTGTACCGCGCCAAGGAAAGCGGGCGCAACCGCGTATGCTCCGCACCCGAAATCAATGACCTGATTCTCTCCTAATTCGGATCCGCCTTCAGGATGTCCTCGATGACAGCCAGCGTATCCGAGGACAATTTCATACCGGAAGCCTTCACGTTCTCTTCCACCTGTTCCGGACGGCTGGCGCCCACCAGCGCGCTGGCTACGTTGTTCTGGCGCAGAATCCAGGCCAAAGCCAATTGGCCGACGGTCATGTCCAGCTCGCTTGCGACAAGGCCCAGCGCCTGCACCTTCTGTATGCGATCTTCGTTTATTTTGAGCCGGTCTGCTCCAATCTTCGACGCGCGGCTGTTCTCCGGCACGTCCTGCTTCGAGGCGTACTTGCCGGTCAGAAGCCCTTGAGCGAGCGGGGAGTATACGACTTGTCCAATCCCCTTCTTCTCGCCAAGCGGGATAATCTCCTCCTCGATCTTGCGCTCGAACATGTTATACAGCGGCTGATTCACCACGATGCGGTCCAGTAAATACCGGTCCGCAACAGCCAAGGCCGCTTCCATCTGGGCCGCCGTCCACATGCTGACGCCGACATAGAGCACCTTGCCTTGCCGGACAAGATCATCCAGCGCGCGAAGCGTCTCCTCAAGCGGCGTTTCCTCATGATATCGATGGCAGTAGTAGATGTCGACGTAATCGGTGCCCAGCCGCTTCAGGCTGGCATCGCACTGCTCTTTGATATGCTTGCGGGACAGTCCCTGATCATTCGGTCCGTCTCCCATCTTGCCGAACACCTTTGTGGCCAGCACATAGGATTCCCTCGGAAATGCCCTTAACGTCTCGCCCACGACGACTTCGGCCGCTCCTTGAGCATAGACGTTCGCCGTATCGAAAAAATTGACGCCGAGTCCATAGGCAGTCTGAATCGACTTGACCGCATTTTCCCGTTCCACGTATCCCCCGTAGGTCAGCCAGCTCCCGAGGCTGATATCGCTAACCTTCAGTCCGCTTCCGCCCAATCTTCTGAATTCCATATGTGAAACCTCCTTCATACAAGATAGATGCTTATCCTTATTGTAACATCTTCCTGTACGATAAACAGATATCCCCCGCCTAGCGTTTATAGCCGGTAGACTTTATTTTCACCTTGACCGATACATTAAACTTGGCATTCGGATAAATGGCAGCCCATTCCTCCATCTCCGTCCGGTTGTTCCAATGCGTGCCGCCATACCGGAGGCCGAAACCCAGCGGATCCAGTCCTGTTTTTTGAATTTTCTCCAAAAAGCTTTTGACCGCTTGGGATAATTCCTTGTTGAATTGCGCTTCGATGTTGTCCAGATCCCTCGGATCCAGCTGCGCGGGATCCTCTTTCTCCTCCAATATCGCCGTGATCCTTATCTTATAATCAATCGTTCCTTCCCCTCGTTTATCCGTTACGATCTTGTATCTGGCCCGGGTTCTGTCCGTGTTCACTTCAAGCAATTTGCCGCCAATCTTCGTTCCGAAATTCGTGCTTAAATTCCGGAGGTCCAGCAGATTGTACAGCCTGGTTTCATCCGGGGTCAGGATGTACTTCACTTTGTTCTTGTCCATCAAGGCTACTTTATCGATATTCAGAACCTTGTCTTCGGTCGTTTCCACGACGGGCATAACCGGGTCCTCCCCCTCCTCCAACATTCGGCGGCTCAGATCGAAGGAATAGGTCTTCGAGATAAAAGGGGATTCGGTGCCTTCCTCGCTGAGCGCCAGAAATATGGCGTTTCCGGCGATCCGCTCCGTAGGAGGCTCCGCTTTCAATACGGCTTCTGCGGTAGGAACGGCAACAGCCGGATACATGAGCAGCTGCATGTCCCGTCTCCGAACGGTCCAATCCTGAATTTTGCTGATATCTGTTCGCGCGAAAGCCTCGCCGTACATCACACCCTTGCAATGTCCGAAGTCGAGCTCCTTATCCACCTTGGATTTGACCTCCCGGATCGCCTCCGCAATGCTTGTCGATTCCTCCGTTATGAGCAGGGATTTTTTGTCCCCGGTCTTCGGATCGCCCGAAGGAATGGCGATTTTGAAGCTGAAACGGTGCATTTCGGGATTTTTCTCCGAGACATCGATCCCTATGGATACTACGAATAGCCTGAGATCGATATCCCGAAATTCGCAGCCCGACAGAAACAAAAAAGAGCAGCACATGACACAGAGCAGCCCTCGTTTCAGGCCATTCATGCTCTCTTCCTCCTTTTCTTCCATACCGCATAGATTAACATGGCAAGCAGCAGGAACTCGCCCCCAAACCGGACGTCCAGGAATACGATCGCCATATCGTTCAATATGTATTGATTCACAATTATCGACGTTCCGAAGGTAATAAGGGAAAAGAGCACCAGGACCCACCATTCGACTTTTCGCTTTTTATCTATCGATTTGCCCTGAACCCCCGATAAACCGAAGCCCCCCAGGATCAATTCCTTGCCAACATGCCAGTGTATGATGGAATTCACTAGGGAAAGGCACATATATGCCACGTAGAAGACATAAATCATCCGTTCAACGATGAAATAACGGATCCGCAGTGCGTCTATCGTCGAGAAGGCCGGATACACGTGTCCTCCGGCTCCTGCGGCTCCCAATATCCCGATGGGCGCGAACATCGAAACGAGAAGGGTCAGTATGCTGACTACCACGATCGCCCAAATATGGCGGACTCTGAATCGGTGAAAGATCCGGTTGAATACCACCATGTTCACGTATCCCGTAAAAATATAGGTTGCTCCCGCAACCGTCCCGTAATTAGGTAAATTCCAGGCATGGGTAATGATCTGCCTCACGGCATCCCAGCTGAAATACGGATTGCTGAAGACGCGCCATGACATATAGGCAATCAGAGGAACGGTGATGTACAAAATCATCTCCAACCCGTAAAGAATCGATTCGGAATCGAGCCTGGCGCTAAGCGCCACAACCACCAGAAATCCCATCAGAACGATATAGGGAGACACGTCCGGACTGATGTAACGGTTGGTAATATCCACGAAGCTGGTCAAGGTAATGACGCTGGAGAAATACCACGCAAGTCCGTATAACACAAGCAGGATGCCGGATATCCCTTTCGGCATCACCGATTGGAAAATCTCCGGCAGCCCTTGCCCCGGAAATTTCTGAATCAGATTTATGAAGCCGAACATAATCAGGGTCCCGATCGGGATGGATACGAGGATCGACATCAGCGCACCGTCAAAGCGATCCGTAATCAAGATGCGGGGGACATAATTAATCAGGTTGATGGTTGCGTTGAGCAGGAAGAGGTAATAAAAATATTTGTTTCTAACCACTTCGCTGGTCTCCTTTCTTGTTCCAATCCACGGCAAACATCTTCAAGTAAGGTTTGCCGAAGGACCGTAGGCTCGTGAGGTACATGATCATGGCCACCACACCCAACACGATGCCAACCAAGCCGAAGAAGGTGGCAAGCACGATGAAGAGATACTTCGTAACGCGGATGCCGGAGCTCATCATCGTGATCGGGATGACGAAATTCGTTATGGCAACCGCGGACACCAGAATGATCATGATGTTGCTGACCAGTCCGGCCTCCGTAGCGGCGGTTCCCAGAATGAGACCCCCGACCGTGGTCGCGGCCTGGCCAATCGCTTTGGGCAGCCGAACGCTGGCCTCCGTCAGAAATTCCATCGCGAGCAGCATAAAGATCACTTCGAAGAAGGACGGGTACGGCACCGTGGCCCGGCTTCCTGCAATGAGAAGCGTAACTTGCATCCTCAATATCTCCGGGTTATAGGAGGTGAATGCCACGTAAAAACTTGGCATCAGCACGGTTACAAACAAGGCGATATACCGAATGGCCTTGAGAAACCAGCCGATCGGGGGAAGCTGGATTTTATCGTCCATCGCGGTAAAGAAATCATTGAATATGGCCGGCAGCAGAAGGGCATACCCCGTTGAATCCATTAATACCGCAATCTTTCCTTGCGATATATTCAATACGGTCCGGTCAGGGCGCTCGGTCAGCATCAGCGTAGGATACAACCGAAATCTGGGGTGCATCGTGTGTCTCTCGATTTCGGATGCCGACTGCACAATATCCGCTTTGAGTTCGGACAATCGCTTTTTAAGCTCCTGCAGTACCGCTTCTTCTACTTTGAGCGCATCGTACATAATGATGATCCGGGTCTGCGATATTTTGCCGACGGTCATGAATTCCGTCTTCAAATCGGTGGTTTGGTATCGATGGCGAACCAGGTTCAGGTTCACCTCGATATTCTCCGTAAACGAATCGTCGGGTCCCTGAATGACGTTCTCCGTACTGGCAGGTTGGATGGAACCGGCATTAACCAAGACGGCGTCAAAAAGAAGCACGGTGTCCTGTATGAATATGGCAACGCAGCCCCTCAGTATATTGCGGAGCAATTCCTGTTCATCTTTCGGCTCCATGCTCGATGGAAAGGAACGGATGAATTGCTCGTATAAGTCCAAGGAATTTAGCTCATAAAAGCGGTTAATCAAATTATCGTTGATCATGACAGGATCGCACATGCTCTTTAAATAGACCAGCAGCGCGTGTTCACCCTCGTTCTTCAGCTCGCGCTGCTCGATATCACCGATGCGGTTAAGCTGCTCCTTCAGGCAGTTCTTGGCTTGGTCCGCGTTCAAATACTGTTCGCTGGTCATGATACCATCCCCCATTTTCTTATATTTCCGTGAACTCCCGCTTGTCTCCCTAGGTTCTGCATAAATGTCCCAAAATATTTACAATCCTCCAGAAAACTTCAGGAAGCTTCTTTCCATCCAATCGGCATAGTTTCTAATCATTCCCATGTGGTAATAATGAAGACAAGAGAATGAGTTTATGGGTGATCCCCATAGTAACCAAGGAGGAATCGTGAATGAACCCATCCAATTCATCGCATCAGGAACTGCCGCAATTTCCGGAGTCGCTGTGGGTAGCTACAACTGAACTGCCTACCTTTCCCCGCTTGGCCGAAGATATCGAGACGGATGTGGCGGTAGTCGGGGCCGGCATAACCGGCATCACGACCGCTTATCTGCTGGCCAAGGCAGGTAAAGATGTCGTGCTGATCGAGGCAGGGCAAATCCTGAACGGGACCACCGGCCATACAACAGCCAAAGTCACGGCCCAGCACGGGCTGATTTATCATGAATTCCTGAATCATTTCGGGGATGAGAAGACAAGGCTCTATTACGAAGGGAATCGGGAAGCGATTGAATTCATTAGGGACATTGTTGGCGGCGACGAGGAGAAGTTTGGGCTAAAGCTGGAGGATGCCTATATTTACGCTCAAACGGAAGACAAATACCTCTCCAAGCTGGAGGACGAAATCAAAGCCTACGAGAAGCTCGGCATCCCGGGAGAATGGCAGGAAAGCCTTCCTCTGCCTATGCCCGTCCGTGGAGCGATCAAGATGCCGGGGCAATATCAGTTCCATCCCCTGCAATATCTTAAGCATCTGACGGAACAATTCCTGAAGCTCGGTGGACGAATCTATGAGAATACGACCATGGATGAAAAAGTCGAAACCGACGGACCGATCACGCTGCTCACCAAACGGGGCGGCCACCGGATTACTTGCAACCACGCCGTATCCGCGTCTCATTTTCCGTTCTATGACGGGAAAGGGCTGTACTTCACGCGGCTGCATGTAGAACGTTCCTATGCGGTTGCCGTCAAACCCGAAACCGCTTATCCCGGCGGGATGTTCCTGAGCGTGGATCAGCCGACCCGTTCCCTGCGGTCGGCTACCTATAACGGCGAGGAGCTGGTTATCGTCGGCGGCGAGAACCATCCGACGGGACGCAGCATCTGTACCCATCAGCATTACGAAAACCTGGAGCTTTTTGCAGGAAATCTGTTGGGCGCTTCCGCCATTCCTTATCGCTGGTCGACCCAGGACCTGATCACGCTGGACAACATGCCTTATATCGGGCCGATCACGTCCAATCAGGACCGGATCTTTGTCGCGACAGGCTTCCGGAAATGGGGGATGACAACGGGAACATTGGCCGCGAAGATCATTTGCGATCAAATACTGGAGAAAGATAACCGTTATGCCGACGTCTTTAACCCGTCCCGCTTCAAGGCAGACCCGAGCATCAAAACATTCGTCGCGCAAAATGCCATGGTTGCAAAGGATTTCGTTGCCGGCAAGTTCGAAATGTCCCACGCCGATATTACTGAACTGAAGCCGGGCGAAGGCGCCGTCGTCCGCCATAACGGGCAGCGTGCCGGGGCCTATAAGGATGATCAAGGAAACCTCTATCTTGTGGATACCACCTGTACCCATCTCGGCTGCGAGGTGGAATGGAACGAGGGCGAACGTTCATGGGATTGCCCTTGCCACGGATCACGCTTCCGCCATAACGGCGAGGTGCTGGAAGGACCGGCTATTGAACCGTTGAAGCAATTGGACCCGGAGAGCTAATAATCCCAGCCCACCGCGCCTTAAGAGGACCCTAAACCAAAAAGAAGTGAAGCCACCGGGCTTCACTTCTTTTTTATACATCACCTGCGAGATTAGCAGCACCTACGAGATTCGGACGGCAAATCTCTGCAGATTTATTCTTTCATTCAAAAAGGCACCCTGACGGGTGCCTGTGTCTTGATATGGCGAAGATGCTCTTTGCACGACAGCCTATGCGATTTCCGGCGCCAGCTCCTCGCGGTATGCCGCAAGCGACTGATCCACGATGACCTGTATGAAATCGGGATCGATATCCTGGATCCAAGGCATGGCGTTATTCCAAGCATTTTCCTCGATTTGAAGCGCGAGCTGCCTCTGATCCCATTCATCCACCGTTTGATCCATCCGGTCGCACAGCTCTGTCAGGGTCATGTCCATTGAATGGCCCAGCTCATGTGCGAATACCACCGCAAAATAGGCATGGAACGGCTCAAGCGTGCCAAACAGCTGCAAGCACTGCTGGCGTATGACTTCGGTATACATCGTCACGCTGTGCGAATGCATCACATATTTTCCGCCGATTAACCGGCCCCCTGGAAAATACGCCTCCATCTCCACGGTGACACTGCTGCCCGACCGACGTAGAAGCTCTTGCGTAATTCGGTTCAGTTCGGACTTATTCAATAATGATCATGGCTCCCTTTAAAGATATAAACATAAACATCATTATAAAAGAACCATATGAAATTGCAATATCAAATATGCCTGCCGGCTTACTCCGAGCCTGTCAAAAACCTTAAGCGGCGCGGCTTGACGGATACGGCCGCAGGCGTCTCCATATATATCTCCCCGTCCGTGTCGGCCTTCATGGGCCCATCCGTTATCAGCTTGATCGAAGCGGCCCTCACATACGAGATGCTCTCGTTGGCCGGCTTCCACTCCCCTTCGATTTTACGGCTTAGCAGCTCTTTTAACAGGGGGAGTCCGGCTTCGCGAATGATGAGCACATCCAGCAAACCGTCCGTCAACGAATCGAATGTAAAAGGCAGCGGGCGGGTTCCCAAGTATCGGCCATTCGATATGTAGATCATAATCGCTTCACCTTCACTGGAATGGCCGTCATATTCCATCCTGTAGGAGAACGGCACGGCCGATCGCACGGTTTGCAGCATGCTGATGAAATAACTGAGCCTGCCAAGCGCTCCTTTCAGATCGGGGTTGATGTTCTCGGAAGTGGCCGTTATGAGCCCGACGCCAAAGAAATTCGTAAACACCCTGTCATGCGCCGTGCCGATATCCAATGCGCGGACTTGTCCCTTCATTAATGCTTGAGCTGCCGATGCCAGCTCGACCGGCAGATTCATGGAGCGGGCAAAGTCGTTGCAGGTCCCCACGGGCAGAATCCCGATAAGGGGCGGTTGTTCCAGCGCCGCAATGCCGTTCACGCACTCATGGACCGACCCGTCTCCTCCCATAACCAGGATGAGCTCATACGCCTCCCCCTGCTCCCTGCACTGCGGTTTCCCCTTCTCCCGGCGCCGAGGTCTGAAACAATACCAGCTCCTTGATGCCTTCCCCCAGTATCGGGATGACAGCCGCAAGCTGCTGCAGGGTCTCCTGCTGACCCGCACTGCGGTTATACACCAACAAAGCCCGATGATACATCATTCCCGCCTCCCTCTGATCCGTGCCTGATTGGCTTGCTTCTATTATTACCCTTTGTTATGAAGCGATTAATCAACAAAAAGAAGACCCGCTTCGCAATCGAAGGGGTCTTCTTGTCATAGCTTTCCTTGCCTCGTTATCCGGCTTCATGCTGATCACTGAATTGGCTGTTATACAGGTCGGCGTAGAAGCCGCCTTGGAACAACAGCTCTTCGTGGGTTCCCTGCTCGATGATGCTGCCCTTGTTCATGACCAGAATCAGGTCAGCATCCCGGATCGTGGACAACCGATGGGCAATGACAAAGCTGGTCCGGTCCTTCATCAGCTCATTCATCGCTTTCTGGATATAAAGCTCCGTCCGCGTATCCACGCTGCTGGTGGCCTCATCAAGGATGAGAATCGACGGGTTGGCGAGAATGGCCCGCGCAATCGTCAGAAGCTGTTTCTGCCCTTGCGATATATTGGAGGCTTCCTCGTTCAGAACGGTATCGTAGCCCTCCGGAAGCGTCCGGATGAAATGATCCGCATGAGCCGCTTCAGCCGCCCGGATGATCTCTTGTTCCGTGGCGCCTTCCCGTCCGTATCCGATATTATCCCGGATCGTCCCGTTAAAGAGCCAGGTATCCTGCAGCACCATTCCGAACAGGCTGCGCAGTTCACTGCGCCGAAGAGCCGTAATATCCGTGCCGTCTATCGTAATTTTGCCCTGATTCAGCTCATAGAACCGCATCAGCAGATTAATGAGCGTGGTCTTCCCTGCACCGGTCGGACCGACAATCGCGACCGTTTGGCCGTGCTTCACGTCCACATTCATATTTTCGATGAGAAGCTGGTCCGCTTTATAGCCGAAGCTCACGTTCTCGAAGGTCACGTCGCCAAGCGGCTGCTTAAGCTCGGCGGGAGCGGTATGCTCTGACACCTCTTCTTCCTCGTCCAGCACTTCGAACACGCGCTCTGCCGAGGCTACGGTGGATTGAATGACGTTCGCGATGTTCGCAAGCTGAGTAATCGGCTGCGTAAATTGGCGCGAATATTGAATGAAGGCCTGAATATCCCCGATCTCGATCGCCCGGCGGGTAACCAAAACACCGCCGACGACGCTGACGATCACATATCCGATATTGCCGACAAAACTCATGAGCGGCATGATGGTGCCCGATATAAACTGGGCTTTCCAACCGGCATCATAGAGTTTGTCGTTAACCTCGTCGAATTGCTCCATGGACTGCCGTTCACGGCCGAAAGCCTTCACTACTTTATGACCGGTGTACATTTCCTCCACATGTCCGTTCAGCTGACCCAGATGCTTCTGTTGGGCCACGAAATGCTTCTGCGAGCGCTTGGCAACCATGATGGTCACCACCACGCTGAGCGGGAGGGTCAGAATAACCACCAACGTCAGCAGCGGGCTGATCGTGAGCATCATGACGATGACGCCGACCAGTGTGACCACAGACGTAATCATCTGCGTCAAGCTCTGCTGAAGCGTGCTGCTGATATTGTCCATATCATTGGTCACCCGGCTCAGCGTTTCCCCATGCGTGCGGGCGTCGAAATATTTCAGCGGCAGGCGGCCGAGTTTGTTGTACACATCCTTGCGCAAATCATACACGGTGCGCTGGGCCACGCCGGCCATGACATACTGCTGGATGTACGCAAACAGCGAGCTTAAGAGATATAGTCCTGCAAGCCAGAGCATGATTGTCCGAATGGCGTCAAAATCGATCCCGGCACCTGGCACGCCTTGCATCTTAGCCATGAAGCCTTTGAACAGGATCGTGGTGGCATCCCCCAATATTTTCGGGCTCACGATGCTGAATATCGTACTGAGGATCGCTGCGATCAAGACGATCAGCAGCTTGCCGGTATGCGGCTTGAGATATCGCGTTAACCGGCGAAACGTGCCTTTGAAGTCCTTGGCTTTTTCCCCTGGCATCCCAGGCCCGTGCGGGCCGCCGCCAAAGGGACCGCCCGGTCCCCGAGGATGTCCTCCCCGTTTCTTCTCACTCATGCGATCTCCTCCTCTGACAGCTGCGAGGTGACGATTTCGCGGTACACATCGCTGGAAGCCATGAGCTCCTCATGCGTGCCGATGCCGGTAATGCGTCCCTCGTCCAGCACGATAATCCGGTCGGCGTCCATGACGGTGCTGACCCGCTGAGCAACGATCAAAACGGTGGCCTCCGTCGTTTCCTCGCGAAGCGCTGCGCGAAGATTGGCGTCCGTCTTGAAATCCAGCGCCGAGAAGCTGTCGTCAAACACATAAATCTCGGGTCTGCGAACCAGCGCCCTTGCAATCGAGAGCCGCTGCTTCTGGCCCCCGGATACGTTGCTGCCGCCCTGCGAAATCTCGGCATCGTACTCGCCTTCCATGGAGGAAATGAAATCGGCGGCCTGGGCAACCTTCGCTGCATGCCGGATCTCCTCGTCCGTGGCATCCTCTTTGCCGTAGCGGATATTCTCCGCAATGGTCCCGGTGAAGAGCAGCGCCTTCTGCGGCACGAATCCGATCCGGTTCCGCAGATCCTCCTGCATCATGTCGCGGATATCAGTTCCGTTGACGAGAATCCGGCCCGATGTCACGTCATAGAAACGCGGGATCAAGCTGATCAGCGTGGATTTGCCCGAGCCGGTTCCGCCGATGATCGCCGTGACTTCGCCTGGGCCGGCATGGAAGGAGATATCGGATATGGCGGGCTCTTCCGCGCCGGGATAATAGAAGGTCACATCCTGAAATTCGATCGATCCCTGCAGCACGCCGGCATTGCGCGGCTGTTTCGGATCGTGGATCTCAGGCATCATGTTCAATACTTCATTGATCCGGACCGCCGATGCCTGGGCGCGCGGAATCATGACAAACATGACGGATAGCATGATCAGCGAGAACATGATCATCATCGCGTATTGGAGAAACGCCATGAGGTCGCCGACCTTCATATGCTCGGCATCTATGCGGTGGGCTCCGAACCAGACGATCGCCAGCGTGGCAAAGTTCATGACCAGCATCATGACGGGCATCATCGCCCCCATGATTTTATTGACTTTGATCGAAGTGGCCGTCAGGTCCTCGTTCGCATCGTTAAAGCGGACCGTTTCATGGTCCATCCGGTTAAAGGAACGGATGACCCGGATTCCGGTCAGATTCTCCCGCAGCACCCGGCTCAGCGTATCGATCTTCACCTGAATCGCTTTGAAGAGCGGAATGCCTTTTTTGGCGATCAGGAAAATAGCAAGTGCCAGAACCGGCAGGACAATCAACAGCACCGTTGTCAGTCCGGGATCTCTCGACACGGCCATCACGATGCCCCCGATACACATCATCGGCGCAATCGCCATCATGCGAAGGATCATGATCGTAACCTGCTGCACCTGCGTAATGTCGTTTGTCGTACGGGTAATCAGCGAGGCCGTGCCGATCTTGTCGAATTCCTGCAGCGTGAAATTCTCGACATGGGAGAACACGCGCCCGCGAAGAATTTTCCCGAATCCGGTAGCCGATTTGGATGCGAGATAACTCGCGGCAATAGAGCAAATCATGCCCCCCGCCGCAACCAGCAGCATGAAGCCGCCCACGCGCCAAATATAAGGGACGTCTCCCTTCACGATGCCGATATCCACGATGTCCGCCATCAAGGTAGGCAAGTACAGATCAGACAGACACTGGAAAAATGTGAACAGCAGGACCAAAATGACCGCTGTCCGGTACGGTTTCATATAGTGAAACAGCTTTAACAAATCCCCCACCCCTACTCGTTGTCTGATGTCGTTTCGTTCGATTTGCGTTTTTGTTCATGAAAATGGTACACCTTCGTCAGCAGCTCCGTCAGTTTGACGCTGTCCTCTTCCCCGAGGAAATCCACCAGCTCGTTAAAGCTGTTCTTGACGTTCTGATAGGTTTGCTGGACAACGCGGTTCCCTTCCTCCGTCAGCTGCACGCGGACCGCACGCCGATCCTGCGCATCCATCACCCGCTCCACCAGCCCTTTGCTCTCCAGCGCATTGATGAATTGCGTGATCGTCGGCGACGTAACATTCATCATGCTGCTGATCTCGGACACTTTCATGCCGGGGCCATCGGGCTCGATATGATGTTTGAGTCCCATCAGAATGCGGATCTCGCCGGGTGTATACCCTGAAATCAAGTGCTGATCCCACTCCTGCTTGTGGAACATGCGTATGCTGTACAAGAGCCTGCCGGCAACGCTGTCCTCCCGCCTGCCGCCCTTCATGCATGGTCCCTCCCGCGAATGTTGGTCCTCGTTCCCGTTCATTTCTTTATGTAAATCTGGATGTTGATCCTCCGCCATGGTCCACCTCTTCTCGGCAACGGCTCGAATAAAATAGATAGATTGCCAATTTATTTGGTTACCTAACTATATACCCGAGAGATGACCGAAGTCAAATCGACTCCGGCCTTCCCTTAACATCCATTATTCATCATCGTACAGCAGCTGCTGATATGCCCCTTTGCGGCCTCGGTCGCCCTTGCGCGTCGACTTGCCCGAGCTCTTGTTCTGGCGGCGGTTGCTTACCCTCTCTTTGCGGGCGATATGGGCCAGCTCCCGCTCCGTCTTCTTGTAATTCGCATATCGCTTTGCATCCAGCGTTCCGTCCTGAAGCGCTTCCCGGACCGCACAGCCGGCCTCCGTTTCATGACGGCAATCATGGAACCGGCACTGCTGCGCCAGCGCGGAAATATCCGCGAAGGTCGCCTCGAAGCCTTCTTCCGAATCCCACAGCTGCAGCTCCCGCATGCCCGGCGTATCCACCATGATCGCGCCTCCCGGCAGCACGAAAAGCTCCCGGTGCGTCGTGGTGTGCCGCCCTCTTGCGTCCTCTTCGCGTATCCCTTGAACCCGCTGCATTTCCTGGCCGGACAGCCAGTTCAGCAGCGTCGATTTGCCGGCACCGGAGGTACCCGTTATGGCGACCGTTTTCCCTTGCACCAGATACTCTCCAAGCTGCTCCTTCCCTTGATCCATCAGGGAGCTTACCGCATGGACCGGCACGCCCGGAGCAACCGCCTCTACCTCCGAGACGTACGCTTCCGGCGATTCGCATAGGTCCGCCTTGGTGAGCAGCACGACCGGTGCGGCACCGCTCTCCCAGACCGCAATCAGATAGCGTTCAATCCGGCGAACATTAAAATCCTTGTTGAGCGCGTTAATGATAAACACGGTATCCATGTTGGCCGCAATGATCTGCTCATCCGGCACGCTTCCTGCCTCCCTGCGCGTGACGGCGGATTGGCGGGGCAGCAGATGATGAATGACGGCACGGGATTCGCCCTGCAGCGGCTCCACCATGACCCAATCGCCGACTGCGGGAAAGTCGCTTTTGCTGCCCGCTTCGTATTCATACTTGCCTGTGACAATGGCCGTCTGCTCACCCTCTTGAGTGATAATGCGGTATTGCTTCGAGAATTGGGCCGTAATGCGGGCCGGCACCAGCGCCTTGTCCTGCTTCGGGATCTGAGCGGCCATCAAACGCCAATGTTCATTCCATCCATAGGCTTGCAACGTTGTCATGTCTTGTTTCGTCAAATTCGTGATATCCCCTTATCGTTGTTGGATTGGTTGTTAACAAATGATCAAACACAAAAAAAACCGCAGATTTGTATCCGCGGCTGATCTGAGACTATGCAGGACGAAGGCATCGATCCTCGGCGGCCAAACCGCCAAAGATCATACCGGAGCCTTGCATAGACACAAAAAACCCGCAGGATACCAAGCACGGTCTCCTGCGGGTTCTTAGGTACGGAGATGAAGACATGTTAAACCCAATGCCTTACACCCCGGGTACCATTAGAATTTCCCGTCCAAAGAGACCAACGTCAATGCGACCCATCCACTATGCATCATAACCATTTGACATCAGCCTCCTTCAGCTTAATTAATATATCCGTATTATAGGGTTCGTATTTCCAGGTGTCAACATCCCATGAAAAAATTAGATGCGCCTGTAATGCCTCCACTCCTCGGGCAGCAGCATCCCGTACTGTCGATTCAGAAAGCGGTCATCGACGAGCGTCAGCGTCCCGCTGTCCTGCTCCGATCGGATTAAGCGCCCTCCGGCCTGCAGCACTTTGTTCATGCCGGGGTACACGTAGGCGTAATCGTATCCCCTCTTGCCGGTACGATCAAAATAATCCTTGATGATATCATTCTCGAAGGAAAGCTGCGGCAATCCTACGCCGATGACCACCACGCTCGAAAGCCGTTCTCCCTTCAAATCGATGCCTTCGGAGAAAATACCGCCCATCACGGCAAAGCCGATCAGCGGATCTTCCGCATCCGCCTGGAATGCATTCAGGAACGCCTCCCGCTCCTCCTCGCTCATTCCATGCCCCTGGAGCAAGGTACGGGCTTCCGGATTCATTCTGGCAAACGCCTCATGAATATCCTGCATGTAGGGATAGGACGGCAGGAAGATCAAGGTATTCACCGGTTTTTCCTGAACCAGGGCACTCAGCATCCGAACGATGGCCTCGCTATTGCGCTCCCGATCCTTGAAGCGCGTCGATAACGGCAAAATCCGAACATCCAATTGCTCGGAAGAGAAGGGCGAGGGGATCGAGAGGCTGTAATCCTCTTTCTCGGCTCCGAGCATGTCGCGGTAATATCCGAGCGGCATGAGCGTTGCCGAGAAGAATACGCTGGAGCGGTAGTTTTTACCCGCCTGCTGGAGCAAATAAGAGGGGTCCAGGCAAAACAGCTTGAGAAACACCTCGCTCCCGCTCATCTCCGCATACGTGACAAAGCGGTCGTCATACAGCTTGGAGATGCGCAGATACCCCTGCACGGCAAAATAACATTCCAAAAGCGCATCGGCCTCATCCCCGCTCTTGCCGGTCATCAGTTCGGCCTCTGCCTGGAGCGAGAAATCCTCCAGCAGCTCGACCATCATCTCCGGCTGCTGGGACCCGACGATCCGCTCTTCCTCCTCGCTGACCTTGCGCAGCACCTTAAAGCGGTTATTCACCCGCTTCGCCGTGTTGTAAAGCCCGGGATTGCTCTCTTTGTACGCCCTTTGCAGCTCCAGGAACGCGGACTTATTCAGCTCGGCCGAGAACATCCCCCGCGCCCGGTCGACCAGGTTGTGCGCCTCGTCAATGAGCAGCACGCTGCGCTTCTTCACGTCCTCCGGCATCCGCTTGAAGGAGACGCGCGGGTCGAACACGTAGTTGTAATCGCAGATGACGGCATCGGCGGCGTACGCGGCATCCAGAGAGAATTCAAACGGGCACACCGTATGCTTGCGGGCATACTCTTCAACGACGGGCCTCGTGATCAACGTTTCATTCGAGAGCAAATCCAGTATGGCGTCATTAATCCGGTCATAGTAGCCCTCCGAGAACGCGCAGCCCATCTGGCTGCAGCCTTCCGCTTCGCTGAAACAGATCTTGTCCTTCGCCGTCAGCGTGACCGTATGCATGCAGAGCCCTTGACGCTCCATGCGCGCCATGGCTTCCTCCGCGGTGGTTCGGGTAATCGTCTTGGCCGTCAGGTAAAAAATCCGGGATAACAGGCCCTCGCCGATCGCTTTGACCGAAGGAAACAGCGTGGATATGGTTTTGCCGATGCCCGTAGGGGCTTTGGCAAACAATCTTCGTCCTTCCCCGATGCTTTTATACACGGCTCCGGCCAGCTTCCGCTGTCCCTCGCGGTAGGCGGGAAACGGAAACTTCAGTTCGCGGATGCTCCGGTCCCTCCGCTCGCCATGCTCCCGCAGCAGGTTGGCGTAAGGCGCGTAGGCCGCCACAACCTCGAGCACAAAGGATTCCAGCTGAGCGAAGCTCCATTCCTGCACGAACTGCTTCCGCTCTCCGCTCGGGACCTGGAAGTAGGTCAGTCTCACGGCCATCGTCGGAATCTCATGCAACCTCGCGTACATATAGGCATACATTTTGGCCTGAGCCCAATGAACCGGGTACGTGTGCTCCGTAATCTCGCCCAAATCGCCGGAGGTCGACTTGATCTCGTCGATCATGATCCGCTCGTCCTCTTGAATCAGGCCGTCGCAGCGACCTTCCACCACAAACAGCAGATCCTCGTAAGGAATCTCCGCTTCAAGCTGAACTTCCTTCTGATCGTTCTCGCCATAGTCGCGCTGTACCTGTTGATGTGCACGGGTCCCCTCGGTCAGGGACGTCGCCGTGCGAAAACCGGAGGTAATGCTGCCGCTGCGAAAGACATATTCCACCAGCGGCCTGACGGATATTTGGATAGTATGAGGCATGATGGTCTCCTTCGTTCATGTTCTATATGAAGGGTATTATACCAAACATTCGTTCCGGAAAGCGAAGCATCCGCGGGCATTCGATAACAAAAAAAGCGTGCAGACGGCCTCCTGGCAGGATGGCGTCTGCACGCTGTAAGCATATGCGGCATATGCTTACGGGGATTTCTTTTGCATCTGATCGAGGCTCTTGAATTCGTAGCCCCGGTTCCTTGCTTCGTCAATGATCCGTCCCAGCGCCTCCGTGTTGTCCTTGGAGATGGAGTGCAGCAGAATGACCGCCCCGGGGTGGAGCTGCGCGGTCACTTTATCGTAAGCATACTGCGCGCCGCGCTGGGACTTCACGTCCCAATCCATATACGCGAGCGACCAGAAGACATTGGTGTACCCCAGCTGCTTGCTGGTCGCCAGGGACCGCTCATCGAAGATGCCGCGGGGCGTGCGCAAATATTTCATGTCCGGCTGGCCGGTGATGCGCATTACCTCCTTCTTCACCCGTTCCAGCTCCTCGGTCAGCTTCTCTGCCGAGATCGTGGTCACGTCCGGGTGATTCCAGGAATGGTTGCCGATAATATGGCCTTCCGCCGTCATCCGTTTCAGCAGATCTTCCTGTGTCTTTACATAATGTCCGGTCACGAAAAAGGTGGCAGGCACCTTCTTCTCTTTAAGCGTATCCAGAATACGGGAGGTATACCCGTTCTCATACCCGTTATCAAACGTAAGATAAAGCTCCTTTTGCTCGGCATCGCCCATGAAGACCGCATCGTATTTTTGCAGAAGCTCCTTGAAGCCCTCCTCATTGATCGAGGGCAGCTGGCCGTTGACGCTTTTCTTAAATCCAAAGTGAAACGGACCGCTTCCGCCTGCCAAAGCAGCTCCGGAGATGGACAGCGTCACCGCCAGGCTCACAAGAAGCATAAGGGCCGGCCGAAGGATACCACGTTTCTTCATATCCGTTCTCTCTCCTTCATTGTTGTGATATGGATCGACTCCCCTGATGAAAGACGTCCCAAGGGTGGCATCACCTAATATCCCACAAATCGGAGCAAACTATGTGTCAATCCAGGACAGTCCTGTTTTCGGATGCGGCCGCATGTTTACGTGATCTTGATCAACCGGCCCTTCTGATGGCTCTGCAGGGCATATTCGATCATCCGAATGACATTGCGGGCTTCTTCAGGCTGAACAGGCAGCGAACCGCCTTTAAGGATTGCTTCGGCCAATCCCTGGTAAAAAGCTTGATAGCGTCCCGGCAGCGTCTCAATCTCCCCTTGCACCGCCAGCCCGCTCAGCTCGGTAGCCAGCTCCCCGTATTGGTCCGGCTGGTCTTCGCCCCAGCCCGCATCCCCGGGATGCATGCCCTGCTTCAGCTGGCCTTCCTGCGGATCCGTTCCATATTTCAGGAAGCTTCCCTTATCGCCATGCAGCTCGAATTTCGGCCCTGCCTGCCGTACCAGCGAACCGGAATGCAGAATGACGCGAAACGTCTTATAACCCAGCACCAAATGAAAATAATCGTGGGCTTTGGACCCTTTGCGCTCCGTTCTCAAGTCCGCCCAGAGCGTCTCCGGCAGGCCGAACAGGAACAGCGCCTGATCGATCAAATGCGAACCTAAGTCATACAAGATCCCGGATCCGGCCATCGCTTGCTCCCTCCACCGCTCCGACTGAACTTCCGGACGGTAGCGGCTGAACTGCGACTGATAGATGGAAAGCTTGCCTAAGGCTCCCGTCTCCAGCAGATTGCGGACGGTCAGAAAATCATTGTCCCAGCGGCGGTTGTGGTACACCGTCAGCAGCACGCCCTTCTGCTTGGCCAGATCAATCAGCTCGTCCGCTTCGGCGGATGTTACGGTAAACGGCTTCTCGACGACCACATGCTTTCCGGCCTCGATGGCTAACCGGGTATATTCATAATGCGTTGCATTCGGACTCGTAATGATGACAACATCGATATCCGTAATGGACAAGAGCTCATCCACGCTGTCGACAACGGCCGTATCGGGCATATCCTGGTGGACCTTGTCCGGATCCGATGATACAACCGTGTGCACCCTGTAATCCGGCACGCTTCTAAGGATAGGTGCATGAAACACCGACCCGGACAGGCCGTAGCCGATGATTCCCGCTTGTATTGCCATAACGCAAGCCTCCTCTTCCCATGGTTCTATGATGATTCGATATGTATCGCTTGGTTTCCTTGCAACATCTTAACATTCCGCAAATATTTTACAACCTTATAAGGGAAAGCCGCCTGCACGTCATTCTTGTGCAGGCGGCTTCGCCATTCCGTGCTGTACGCGTTTGCGGGACGGCGTCTCTAAGGCCGGCAAAGCATCAATAAGGGTCTGCCTCGTGGCCCATACGGTTTGCATCCTCTACGGCCTGCTCCCGGACGGTCTCGTTCGAGCCCTTCCTTGCCTGCTCGAGTCCTTCCCGCACGCGGCGCCCATAGTCCTCGTCCGCATTCGTGAAATATTCCACCATCTTGTCTTGAATCCGGATATCGCATTGGATCAGCGCACCCACGAGGTTGTTGATCAGGTCGTTTCGCTCCCAATCCTCAAACGCTCTGTACGTATCCCCGGCCTGCTTGAAATCCAGCGTGCGATCCAGCTTCTGCCGCACGAGGTTGGCATCGTAATGCGGCTGATGCGGCTTCGCCGTCTGCGATGCTTCCACCAGCCCATCCGTCATGGACGGCTCGTAATCCACATGCGGGCTTTGACCAGGCGCTTTATCCACGAAAAAGGACATTTGCCCGCCCCGCTGATTGGTAGCGACCCGTTTCTTCGGCGCATTGATCGGCAGCTGCAGGTAGTTCGTGCCCACGCGGTGCCGCTGGGTATCCGAGTAGGAGAAGGTACGCCCCTGCAGCAGCTTGTCGTCCGAGAAATCAAGCCCGTCAACCAGCACGCCCGTGCCGAAGGCCGCCTGCTCCACTTCGTTGTAGTAGTTCTCCGGATTTTTGTTCAGCACCATTTTGCCTACCTTCAGGAACGGGAACTGATCCTCGGGCCACAGCTTCGTCGGATCCAGCGGATCGAATTCCAGCTCGGGATGCTCGTCGTCGCTCATAATCTGCACGCACAGCTCCCACTCCGGGAAATCCCCGCGTTCAATGGCTTCGTACAGGTCCTGCGTCGCATGGCTGTCATTCATGCCCTGAATCTTGTTCGCCTCTTCCTGCGTAAGATTCTTAATCCCCTGCTTCAGCGGCTCCCAATGATATTTGACGAGCACGCCGGTGCCTTCTGCATTGACCCATTTATATGTATTCACGCCGGAGCCCTGCATTTGGCGATAGTTGGCCGGGATGCCCCAAGGGGAATACACAAACGTGATCATATGCGTCGCTTCCGGGGAACGGGAGACAAAATCGAACATGCCTACGGGACCCGGAACGTTGGATACCGGATCCGGCTTGAACGCATGGACCATATCCGGGAATTTGAGCGGATCGCGGATAAAGAATATTTTCAGGTTGTTGCCGACCAGGTCCCAGTTGCCTTCCTCGGTGTAGAATTTCACGGCGAACCCGCGCGGATCCCGAAGCGTTTCAGGCGAGCCGGAACCGTGGATTACGGTTGAGAATCTGACAAATACCGGCGTGCGCTTGCCTTCGACCTGGAACAGCTTGGCCCGGGTATACTTCGAAACCGGCTCGTCGCCTACTTTTCCGTACGCTTCAAAATATCCGTGCGCTCCCGCACCTCTGGCATGCACGACGCGCTCCGGAATGCGTTCGCGGTCAAAATGCGTGATTTTCTCCAAAAAATGATAGTTCTCCAGGGCCATCGGCCCCCGATTCCCGACCGTTCGCACATTCTGATTATCCGAAATAGGATGTCCCTGCCGGTTGGTCAGCGTATCCTCCCGCTCCGTCTCGCCCCGATTCTCGGCGTATCCTGCCCGTTCTTGGTTTACTCCATGTTTAGCATCATGATCTTGGCCACTCACGAATGTCACTCCTCCTTGGTTATAAATCTTGTAAATGGGTTCTCTTTACTATGGATATTATGTCCAAGGCGTGAAAATGTATGAAATGCCCTTCAATTTATAACAAACTTACTCATGCTCGCCCAGCAGGGAACGCGTAAAGCTGATCCATTCCCTGACGGCAAAGGACAGGTAGCGGTCTTTTCTCCAGATCATCCCGAGCTGCCACGGGATCGACGGATTGTCCAGCGGCAGTATCGTCACGCGCGAAGAATCGATCTCTTTGCATATCGTTTCGGGAAGCAGCGCGATCCCCAAATTGGCGGCAACCATGCCGCTGATGAGATCCCACTGCGAGCTTTCGTAGACCACCCGCGGCTCGAAGCCGGCGCTGACGCACTCGCGGATAATCCGGTCATGGAGCGTAAAGTCCTCGCGGAACAATACAAACGCCTCGTCAGCAAGCTCACTCAGGTGTACATGCTCCCTTCCGGCCAACCGATGGGACGGATGCAGAAGCAGATTCAGCTTCTCTTTCACGAAGGAATAGTAATGGAATACGTCTTCATTGACAGGCAGCACGGCGACGCCGATGTCCGTCTGGCCGCTCTCCACGTCCGCCTCCACCTTCTTGGCGCCGTCCTCGATCAGCTGAATCGTAATCTTCGGATATTCCCGGTGGAACTGCCCGATGACTTCGGGAAAAAAGCTTGAGCCCACCATGGGCGGAAGCCCGATGCGCAGATGGCCGCGCTTCAGGTTCATGAGATCTTCCAGCTCGGCCGATACCCGCTGGAAGGATTCCACCATCTGCTGGGCCTGCTGGTACATGATGTGGCCGGCGTCGGTCAGCTCAATCCGTTTGCCCTGACGATAGAACAAGGTGACGCCCCACTCGTCCTCCATGTTGCGAATCGTTTTGCTGATCGTCGGCTGCGTAATATACAGCTTCTCTGCGGCCTTGGTGAAGCTCTGGTTCCTCGCTACCTCAAGAAAATACTCCAGGTGCCGTATGTCCATTCCCGATGCTCCCTTCATTTTGGCTATGTATAGATAAATGGAATACTTATCATTCGATATATGCATTTTACCTATGAAAATTATCGTTGTAAAATTTCAATACCAATGAAAATAAGGAGGCCGGTCATGGTCAACATGTTGAAAGGAACGCTTCAAGTGGCCGGATTCATGCTTCTTTCCTTAGGGATGGATCAACTGGCCGCCTGGCTGAATATAGGAATTCCGGGCAGCATTCTCGGAATCGTGGTTGTGTTTATCCTTCTCGAAACCAAGATCCTCCGTCTGGAGTGGATCGAGCTTGGCGCCAATTGGCTTCTCGCCGAACTGCTGCTGTTCTTTATCCCCGCCGCGGTCGGGGTCATGAAATATTTCCCGATGCTGGAAACCGAAGGGCTCCAGATTCTGGCCGTCGTTTTGTTCAGCACCGTCATCGTGATGGTAAGCTCTGGGCTGACGGCCGGCTTCATCTCATCCAGAAAGGGGCGTAAAACGCCATGAACATCCTGCTGACCGTCATCCTCGGCCTGCTGTTAACGATCGGGATTTACGGGGGAGCCAAAAGGCTGTATCGCCGCCTGCCGAAGGTTTATTTATCGCCGCTCCTGATCACGCCGGTGCTGATTGTTGTGATATTGACACAAACGGGCGTATCCTATGAATCATACAATGAAGGTGCGCAGTGGATCAGCAAGCTGCTCGGACCAGCCACGATCGCCTTTGCCGTGCCGCTGTACAAGAACTTCCAAACCCTGAAGAAACACGCGGCCGAGATTATGCTCAGCGTGCTGACGGGATCGGTGCTGGCCATGTTATCTTCCGCGTTTCTCGCAAAATGGATGCACCTGAACAGTTCTCTGGCTACCAGCCTGGTGCCGCGCTCCATTACGACGCCTATCGCCATGAACGTATCGGAGGTGATCGGGGGCGTGCCGAACATGACCGCCGTCTTCGTCATTATGACCGGGATTCTCGGGTCCATGATCGGACCCGCCGTCATGCGGATCTTCCGGATCCGGGGCGATATCGCGAGAGGGGTTCTGTTTGGGACCAGCGCCCACGGAACCGGCACCTCCAAAGCATTCGAATTCAGTTCCCTCTCGGGAACCATATCCAGCATTTCGATGATCGTCGCCGCGCTCTTCACCCTCGGAACCGCACCGCTGATCATGTCCTTTCTTTATTAATATTTGCTAAAACTCTGACAAAACCGGCGATGGCCGGTTTTTTCGTCGTCTTTTTGTGTTGTTATAGGAAATTTCGGGACTTACTTTAACTCTTTGACAACCTCCTCCGAAGAGGTCATAATAAATTCTGTTCATTAGTTTTGTTAAATAAATGGTATACGGAACGTAAATCTACAGTAAGAATAACGTCTATGTATTCTTAAAAAACGAATAGCCGCCGAAGTTTTGCGAACAGGTCTGTGGCGGCCCTGAAAGGAAGGCGATACAGGTGTTCTCCACCTCGCGGTTTCGGTTAACGATTACGAAGCCATTTATATTTTTCTCTGTTATTATGCTGCTCAAAAGCTACCTGGCCTGGACGGTCATTTTTGATGATGTCATGCCATGGAAACCGCTGATTACGGAAATTCCCTTTATCTGGCTTGTGTTCAGCTTGATCGAATGGGTTGCTTCCAAGCGAAAGCTGACGGCTTATATGAGCGTTAATCTGCTGCTGACCGCCATCTTCTTTGCAGCCATTATGTATTATAAATATTACGGTGTCATCGTTACCTATCACGCGTTAGAGCAGGTGAACCAGGTAACGGCGGTGAGCAACAGCGTATTCTCCTTGATGGACCCTTACTATCTGCTGATCTTTACGGATATCATCGTGATGTTTGTTCTGTTGTGGCGCAGCGACCGCGTTAAAAATTGGAAGACTCGGCATGCGAAAAAAGAAAAACGCAAAATTATCCCGATTGTTTTTGTTGTCTCTTTAATGCTGTGCCTGTTCCAGATCATGCCGAACCGCGCAAGCATGAACGAAATCGTGAAGGCGCAGGAAATGGGGATTCTGAACTACGAGGCCTACACGATTTTCCAACAGGAGAATAAAGAGCTCGTGGATGCCAAAACCATTACCCAGGATAAAGTCAACGCATTGAAAGGCCTGGAAGCGTCCGATAAGGAGGCCCTGCTCACAGGTGTCGCCAAAGGCAAGAATCTGATCATCATCCAGATGGAGTCCTTCCAGAAGTTCTTGGTCGACCTCAAGATTGACGGCAAGGAAATTACGCCTAACATCAACAAGCTGGCCCGCGAGAGCAATTACTTTCCGAACTTCTACCAGAATGTCGGTCAAGGCAATACCTCGGATGCCGAGTTTGTTGTGAATACTTCCTTCTACATTCCGCCGCGGGGTGCGGCTACGCAGCATTATGCGGACAGGGTTCTGCCAAGCCTGCCGAGACTGCTGCAAGGGGAAGGATATGATACGGCGACCTTCCACACCAACGTCGTGGAGTTCTGGAACCGCGGGGAGCTGTACAAGGCGCTCGGTTTCAACCGTTATTACGATAAAGCGTTCTTCGGTGAAGACGATAAGCTGTTCTTCGGCGCTTCGGATGACGCTCTGTACTCCAAAACGGCCGCCGAGCTGAAGAAAATGAACGATGCCGGTAAACCTTTCTATACCCAGGTCATTTCCATGTCGGCTCACCATCCGTTCACGATTCCTGAGGATAAATATCGGATGACCCTGCCGGAGCGGTATGAAGGCACCTTTGTCGGCGACTACATCCGTTCCCAGAATTATGCCGATGACGCACTCGGCAAATTCATCGAGCAGCTGAAGAAAGACGGCGTATGGGATAACAGCTTGATCGTTCTCTACGGCGATCATCTTGGACTGCCGATTTACTCCCTGGACCACAAGGATAAAGAGCTGATGCACGAAATTTACGGCCGCGAATATACCTCCGGAGATATGATCAACATTCCGCTTATCATCCATGGCGAGGGAATTCAGCCCGAAGTGAAGGAGCAGGTCGGCGGACAAATCGACCTCTTGCCGACGGTGGCCAACCTGCTGGGCGTATCGATGGACCATCAGCTACATTTTGGCCAGGATCTGCTCAATCACACCGATAATAATTTGCTGCCGGAGCGGTATTACCTGCCTTCGGGCACGTTCATCAACAATACGACCCTGTACATTCCGGGCATCGGCTTTGAGGACGGAACCAAGCATCCGCTTCCGAATTCGGACGTGAAGAAGACCCAGGCTACCAAGGAAGAATTCGAACGCGCGCTGAAGCTGCTTCATCTGTCCGACAGCTATATCAGACAACAGCCATACCATAAATAGTCCGTTGCAGCATGGGACAACTCTCCGGAAATCTTGGAGGGTTGTCTTTTTTTGTATGCCTGGCGATCATCCGAAACCCTTGATATATAAGGATTTATATAGCCGATTGCGACTGTTATTTGACATAGTGGCTTACTTTTTCTTATGATTAATAGCAATATACCTTGTTTTGAAGACCGCGTTCGTGGTGAAATTACGTACAACTACTCAAATCACTTCATATTCATACGCTGACAATTAAGCCATATATTTTTTAGAGCAAATCGATTACGAATTGTAGGAGTGACGATCCGACTTGGACCCCATACGAAGGATAAACAGAATTATATGTTCCACACTTGGCTTACTGCTGATTGCTTCCGTTTGTAATGTTCCCCTGGTGGACATCACCGATTCCGCTGCGGCGACGCAGGGAATGGAAGCCTCTGAAGGCACTCTGCCAGCGCCGACGCCGGTACCTAAAAGTCCGGAACCCGTTCGGTTGATGCTGGAGTCACAACGCCATGTGTCTCTGCTTTCCTTGCATAACGTTACATGCAACACGGATACCGATATGTTTCTCCTCCTCAAGCACATGAAGCTAGAACCTTTAAAATTCCGGTCGAATTACGTTGACAGCCATGCATAGTAATTGATGGTTATTAAAAAACTAATTCGGATCAGATAAAAAAGGATGTGTTTTGTTTGGACGACAATATAGGCTTAAATTTATTCTTAGTCGCTGTGCTTATCGCAGCTACCGCTTTTTTCGTTATGACGGAATTTGCTATCATAAGACTTCGTCCCAGCCGGGTAGACCAATTGGTGATGGAAGGGCGCAAAGGTGCTCTCGCCGTCAAAAAGGTAACATCGAATCTCGACGGATATCTGTCCGCGTGTCAGCTCGGGATTACCATCACGGCGCTCGGTCTCGGCTGGCTCGGGGAACCGACCATCGAGAAGATTCTGCACCCGGTGTTTGACAGCCTTTCGATTCCTGCGGCGATCGCTTCGCTGATCTCTTTCTTGCTTGCATTTATTATCATGACTTACATTCACGTCGTAATCGGCGAACTTGCACCGAAAACGATCGCTATCAATAAGGCTGAAGCCGTGTCGTTCCTGTGTGCGACGCCGATTATCTGGTTTAACCGCATTATGTATCCATTCATCTGGCTCTTGAACGGATCTGCCAACAAGATTGTCCGTCTGTTCGGCATGCACCCTGCCAGTGAACATGAGGAGGCTCACTCCGAAGAAGAACTCCGCATGATTCTGAGCGACAGTTATGAGAGCGGAAAGATTAACCAAGCCGAATACGGTTATGTAAGCCGAATTTTTGCTTTTGATGATATGCTTGCCAAAGAGATTATGGTACCCCGTACCGATATGATCTGTCTGTATGTTGACAAGCCGCTTGCCGCCAACCTGCAGATTATCAAGCGCGAGCAGTACACCCGGTTCCCGGTTGTTCGCGGAGACAAGGATCAGATCGTCGGCATGGTGAACACCAAACAGTTCTTCCTGGAGTTCGATGACAATTCCAATATCGACTTGACCAAGCTGATTCATCCGGCCATGACGGTATCCGAAGCGATTCCGATCAAGAAGCTGCTTCGAAAAATGCAGCAGGAAGGCACACATATGGCCATCCTGATCGACGAATACGGCGGTACGTCCGGGATGATCACCATCGAGGATATTTTGGAGGAGATCGTCGGCGAGATCCGCGACGAATTCGACGAAGATGAAGAGCGCGAGCTGACCCAGCCTGAGCCGAACCGCATCATCGCAGACGGCAAGGTATCCATTAACCGGATCAACGACCTGCTTCATACGGACCTGAGCACCGATGACCTGGATACGATCGGCGGCTGGCTGTACGGTCATAACTCCGAACTCGCCAAAGGCGATACGTGGAGGTACAATGACCTGACGTTCACCGTCATCGAGAAGAAGACCCACCGTTACACGAAGCTGCAAATCGTCAAAGAAACGCCTGAAGAAGCGGCGGAAGAAGCCTCTGCCGTTGCAGCGGCCAGCGAAAGCAACGAATAGATAACAGGATGACCAAGCCGCCATGCAGCCCTTACCGGGTATGCATGGCGGCTTTTGGTTTGGCGGGATCGCATTTTAACACTTTAATAAGTTATAACTCTGCTGTAATATAGAAATTATCTAATTTCTAACGTATTGGGGGCAGCAAGTCATGAATCGTCAAATCGCCATCATCGGAAGCAGCGGCGGCAATCTGTACAATCTCGGCGGCAAAGACCCGCGCAAGCTGCTGGATGAGATCTTGATGCAGATGGAGAGTGCAGGCCTGTCTTGCGGGGCCCTGCAGTTTATCGCTGCCCAGGTCTCCATGGACGCAGCCAAGGATACGACGCCTGCGGCTCTTTACAGCTGGAGCTCTTCCCAAGGAGAGCCCATCATTGTCGCTGAAGGCACCCTTCAGCAGGTCAATCAGGCGGCCGAGCGGCTGGACCGGGAGATTGCCGAGCAGATTGAACTCGGCGAAATTGACGGCATCATCGTCATGAGCGCCGATCCGGAGGGCAGCAACCGGCATGCCATTGAGGCCGCTGCCAAATTCCGCCTCCCGGTGACGGGTACGGGTGGTACCTCCATGGCCATCATCCAAACCAAAGGCGCACATGTCATTGCCGCTTCCGGCACAACCGGAACAACCAACAGAACCCGCGCGGTCACCTTTGTCACTTCCCTCAGCAAGCATTGGCGGCTTACGTACCGGCCGGTCATCGGGAATGCGTCCGCAAATATCCATGCGGTGTCCGGCAGCTCGTCTCCATGGCGAAGAATCAATATTCGGGGCATCATGATGGCGTCTCTCCCCGGTTTCATCGGCATGGCCCTGATCCTGGCGGTCAGCAAAATCCCGGGGTTATCTTCGTTGACCGAAGTGTTTGACCTGCTGATCAAGGCGCTGCCGGTCATCGTTGCCGTCATTGCAGCCAAACAGGTCTCCGAGTTGGACGAGGTGTCCATCGTGGCGGGCATCGTGGCAGGCGTTCTGTCCGTCGAAGGAGGCATTATCGGCGGCATCATCGGCGGGATCGGCGCAGGCATTATCGTCCATTACATATTCCGTCAATGCGTGGAGTGGCGTTTCCCCGCTACGACGGTCAACATTGTTGCCGGCGGCGTGTCGGGACTGATTGCCGGTTTGTTGGTCTACTTCCTGATTGCGCCGATTGCGCTGAGCGCAGGGCAAGGCATCCGCTTCCTGATCGAGACGCTTGTCTCCTGGAGTCCCGCCATGGCCGGATTGATTGCCGGCCTGCTGATCTGGCCCGCCATCATCGGCGGCGTCTATCATGCGGCCATCCTGCCGATTGTGCTGCTGGAGATGGAAACAACCAGCAACAGCTTCCTCGGCGCGGTCGATATGGTCGGCTTGGTGATGGTATCCGCAGGCATCACGCTAGCCAATATTATCGCTCCGCGGGATAAGGGAGAAGCCGCCGTCGCAGCCCCCGGATTCGCCATCAACATGGGGTTTGGCACCTTCGTTGAAGCCGCCTATCCGTTCATGTTTTCGAACAAGCTTGTATTTGCCGGAGCGATTGCCTCGGCTGGACTTGGCGGCATGCTCGTCGGTTTGTTCGGGGTCCGGGGGACGGCCTATGTGCCCTCCTTCATCGGGCCCATTACATCGAATAACACGATGGGCTTCCTGATCTCGATGGCAGCCAGCCTGCTCTGTTCGTTCCTGATCACCTTCTTCGTTAACAAGTTGTCGGGTTACCGGGATGCCAGGAATACCGTGAGCATGTAATGCGAAGCCGGTTCAACCCTATGCATTGGTGCTTCTCCATGACATAAGAAGCCAGCCCCACAATAAAAGGACGGATCAAGCGCATCAGCTTGATCCGTCCTTTTATCATGCATGCTATCTGCCTCCCCCATCGGCTTCCCCATAATGGCGTCAATACCGGATCATTGCGGTGCTGGATTCCTTGCTGACAGCTGCAGGCCAGCCTGAATCAAGGTTCCTAAAGAGCTTACATTCGCAGGCTTGTCCTTATTTTCTTACGAAAACGGGCTAACCAATGGATCGGAAAAAGAGTCTATATAGTAGATAGGCTCCCCATTCGGCTTCCTAACACCCATTCGATATGCAAGGAGGTTATGACGATCGAGAAATTCAGAAGGATATCGCTCTTCGCGCTGACCAGCGTCCTGTTAGCCGCTTCCCTCATCTGGCAGGGCGAGCAAGCAGCCGCTAACGAAGCGGAAGGCTATTACGTAAACGTCGGCGGCACCCATATAAAGGACGTCCATGTTCGCAAAGGCAAGGCGTACGTTCCGCTCAAATCCTTAGCCGATGCAATGGGATACGAAATCTCGTATACGCTGCAGGAGGAGCTGGACAACTTTCATCAATATGACCTGAAAGCGGCAAGCGGTCCCCCAGTATCGGTATGGGGAAACGACAGCTGGGGATATACGATCGTACGGCGGGCTACGCAAGAGATGAGCGTGAACGATATCGACATTTATAAACCGGCGAGGCTGTGTGCCGAAGAATCGGACCACTGCAAGCTGGACAAGAGCAAGTACGACGGTCCCCTGTTCATAAAGAACACCCTCTACGTCCCTGTCCGCGACATGGCCAAGGCCTTGAACTTAAAGCTGACCATGACGAAGACGCCGAAAGGACGCAGCATCCAGCTGTCCCTGCATTAACGAAGGCTCCCTTCACATGTTGGATCATGATTCATCAACAAGAAGCCAGGCGGAGTTATCCACTCCGCCTGGCTTCTGAATCTAGAATCGATTTTATACTCCTGCAAAATTCCTCATTCCAGCCCCCTGATCTCGATGTCTTCCGCGGACGTAATGTCCGAAATGTCGAACACCCTGAAGCTGTAAGTACTGGTTTTCCCCTTCATATAATCGATATCCTGCTCCACCTTCTTTACGCTCTCCGCCGTCTTCAAATCCGCAGCATAATAATCGATGGCAAGATCCGTCTCCCCCGGCACCGTCACCGAAGGCAGCCGCCGAATCAGCTCCAGCACCCGTTCCTTCTCCTGCGCCAGACTATCCGCCGTCAAATCCGCGAATACGATCAATCTGATGTTCTGACTGACATCACCCTCGGCGCTATTCGCCAGTTGGCTATAATCACGCTCTAGTGTTTCGGCACCGGCGTTCACATACGCCTCCCCAAACGCCTGGCCCGGATAAAGCTCATCCAGCAGAGGTTTCAGCCGGTCCCTCAGCTGCTGTCCCCAGAGCCGGTTCAGGTAGGTATCATTCGATATGACGGGAGGGCTGGCTTCATTACTGCTCAGCGTAAATTCAAGCTCTGGCGCCTGCTCCGGATGAGCCGTAAGATGATACGAGCCTATGGCCCAGGTATAATCCACGTCCGTGACCTTAAAGGGTTCGTTGTACTTCTGTTCCAGATAGGACTCCGCCGCTTCCTGAACCTCGCGTTTCTCTGCAGCCGTCTTCATGAACGGGGCGGATCCCCAGGTGTACCCGGCGTAAATCGACCCTGCGAACAAGGCCAGTCCGATGATCGTCCGCACGACGATTTTCCAAGGGGAGGCGAGCTGACGCCGCCGCTTCTCGTCGAACATCGGTTTCCTTGGCGATCGGTAGCTGAAGTAGATGACCGGTATGATCAAACCTATAATATGAATCCCAATTGCTAGCGGACCGATAATCAAGCCCAAGTATCCCAGTGTCATGAAAAAAATAAACAAAGCCGCTCCCTGCAGCGCCATGAGCAGCATTCCGCCTATGATCATGCCCGGCGTCCCGATATAAAACATCCCGAGCCCGGTGCATATCAGAGAGAGCAGCGTAGCCATCCATTGATGTTTCTTCAAGTTATCATCCATCCTTCTTACGTTTGTTTGTGAAGTATTGTCAGATGCTGTCACCATATTATAACCGCTGCGAAGCCGGAGATAAACGATTGAAGCACTTTCGCGGCAGACGAGCGGCGTTCCGTGATGTTTTTCTTGCGATGATCGAATGCGTTCGGCTCGGTGGGTAACAATCTCTAATCAACAAAAGCCCACTTCACCGTGGTGAAATGGGCCCTTGGTTCAACGGGAAACCTGCCTAGAAATAAAGCTCAAAAGAAAACTCCCCTATTCCTTCGGATGTATCATTTCTTCCGGACGGACGATCCGGTCAAAATCCTCTCCGCTAAGCAGACCGCTTGCCAGCGCCGCTTCGCGAAGCGTTGTCCCTTCTTTATGCGCACGTTTCGCGATGGCGGCGGCATTCTCGTATCCGATATGCGGATTCAGCGCCGTCACCAGCATTAGCGACCGCTCCATGTTCGCGCGGATCACGTCAAGATTGGCTTCGATGCCGATGGCGCAATTCTGGTCGAACGAATCCATGGCATCCGCCAGCAGACGCACGGACTGCAAGAAATTATAAATGATGACCGGCTTGAAGACGTTCAGCTCAAAATTGCCCTGGCTTGCCGCAAAACCGATCGTGGCATCGTTGCCCATCACTTGGCAGACCACCATCGTCAGCGCTTCGCTCTGGGTTGGATTTACTTTCCCCGGCATGATGGAGCTTCCCGGTTCGTTGGCAGGGATCGTGAGCTCACCGATGCCGGAACGGGGACCGCTTGCCAGCCAGCGAACATCGTTGGCGATCTTCATCAGATCGGCAGCCAGCGCCTTCAGCGCCCCATGGGCAAATACGATCTCGTCATGGCTGGTCAGCGAATGGAACTTGTTGCTGGCGGACGTGTAGCTTTTTCCGATCTGCAGGCTGATTTCGGCCGCCGTCATTTCTCCGAATTTCGGATGCGCGTTAATGCCGGTACCCACGGCGGTGCCGCCAATAGCCAGCTCGCGCAGCGGTTCTACGGCCGAAGCCAGCATCAATTCGCACTTCTCCAGCATCCGGTGCCAGCCGCTGATTTCCTGTCCGAGCGTCAGCGGCGTTGCATCCTGAAGGTGCGTACGGCCGATTTTGATCAGGTCCTTATATTCATCGCTTTTCTTCTCGAACGTTTTCTTCAAACGGCGGAGCGCAGGCATCACCTGATCTTCCATGGCCACGACCGCAGCCATGTGCATCGCCGTCGGAAACGTATCGTTGGAGCTTTGGGATTTGTTGACGTCATCGTTGGGATGAACGCGCAGCGTGCTGTCTTTTCGCTCGAGCAGCTGATTGGCCCGATTCGCAATGACTTCGTTCACGTTCATGTTGGACTGCGTGCCGCTGCCGGTCTGCCAAACCACCAGCGGAAAATGCTCATCCCACTTGCCGTCCACGATCTCATCGGCCGCGGTTGTGATCGCATCCACCTTATCTGCATCCAGCTTGCCGAGCTTGCCGTTGACGATGGCCGCGCTCTTCTTCAATATCGCGAACGCCCGAATGATCTCCTTCGGCATCGTTTCGGTTCCTATCCGGAAATTCTCGGAACTGCGCTGTGTCTGCGCTGCCCATAACTTATCCGCAGGCACTTTAATCTCACCCAGGGTATCCTTCTCAATACGATAATCCATCCCAACTTCCTCCTTTGGTCTCCTTGAATGCTGCCATGCCCTGAACGAGAGCCCTTCCACCATGGAAGAGCCCGATCCTCGGGTTCAATCGCATAGCATAAAGCGCTTTATATTCCATCTCTCCTATTATGACACAGACTTGCCCAATAAAAAAATATACGCGATGAAGGCTGCGGCTGTTGTTCTCTAAGTCTCAGCCCGGCTGCCTTCCGGGCTCGCGGTCGTTTACGGGCATATGACTTGTAACGAACGGCCATCACCGTTCCGTTCGCCGTCCTTATTCAGGCTAAGTCAATCATCTCCCTGCCTTATAACAGCCACTCGAACCAGCGCGCATGCCCATCCGTGCGTGCCGTCGTAAACTTGCTCGGCACGCCCCCGAGGATATAATCGGCATGCAGATCCTCATCCTGCATATTGTTGTAGACGTGCACAATATCGCGCTTGCTTCCAATCTCGCTCAGATGCCGCAGCAATATTTGCTTGGACGCCTCCGGAATCTGGTTGGCCACATGCGTATGAAACACGCAGATCACGGCCTCTTCCGGAATCTCCTTCACGATGTCAGGCAGCAGCACCGTCCCATCCCCCTCCCGGAAACGTACGTCTGACTGCTGCTTCAACGCCTCCGCCGCATGCTCCAGCATGGACACCCGATCGTGATTGCCCGGCCAAATCAAAGCTCGCAGCCATAAGAAATGTTCCGGGTTCCGTACGTCATTCACATGCAGATCGATCCCCATCCGGTAAACAACCGGCGGACTGGAGGCCGGCAGGAACGGTTTGCGGTCTCCCCTGATCTCCGATGTAATGCGCACCTTCGATTCCGTAAGGCCGTAACTCGCCGTGTCTCCATAGGAATAACTGTATTGATCCCACAGCAGCTGCAATCCGGCACTCGTTCCAAGCTCCACCAGGGCAAGCGGCTTCCGGACCTTGTCATAAATGGAGCAGAACACCGGATACAGGTACGCGCAGCGACGGACTTCGTTCGTCTGTACCCGTTTGCGCTTCAGGATTCCGATAATGGCTGCTTCATGCTCCAGCACGAATGCCCGGAAATGGGGATAACAGGAGGCCATCTCCTTCGGGTGCTCCGCAAGGCCGGGGTAATACGCCCTCAGCTCCGGACCCTCGCCCTGAAGCAGCAAGTATTGAACCGCTCCGAACAGCATATTGGGCACGGGCTGGCCGGACGGAACCAACGCAGCGACCTGCAGCACCTCTTCATCATCGGCAATATGCCGGGCCAAATACTCATAGAACACGCTGGAACCCGGACATTCCCGCTCAGCAAAATGACGAAATACGTTCACCAACCGTTTCGAATCCACCCTATACCACACCCCTAACGTTGTAATGAACCCTTGATCCTGCTTAAGACTAATGTTACATCTTTCCAGAAGCCGCGTGGATTCCGATCTTTTATCGGACTTATAAGAAAAAAGAACGCAACAAAAAGAAGAACCAACCTCCTGAAAGGCCGGTTCTTCTGCTGGTAAATCGCCTCAGCTGTCTATACCGCCGGACGATCCAAACGGTACAAGTTCCGATACCGCGGATATCGCTCCATCAGCTCATCATGGGTGCCCCGCATAACGATTCGACCGTCTTCCATGAAGAGGATCTCATCCATGCGCTCCACGCCGACCAGATGATGCGTCACCCAAATCAAGGTGCGGTCCTGCAGGCTGGCGAATATGGTGGACAGCAGTTCCCGCTCGGTCTTGGGATCCAGCCCGACCGTGGGCTCATCCAGAATGACAACAGGCGTCCTCTGCAGCAGGATTCGGGCCAAAGCCACGCGCTGGCGCTCTCCTCCGGAGAAACGCTGCCCGGCTTCCTGCATGCGGGTGCCAAGTCCTTCCGGAAGGGAGGCTACCAGCGGTTCAATCCGTGCCATGGCGGCGGCGTCCCGGATTTCAGCCTCCGTGGCGTCCGGGGATCCAAGCCTAATATTGTTCGCAAGCGTTGTGTCGAACAAGTGCGGACTCTGGTTCAATACCGAAATGACGGAAGAGATCTCATCGCCGAAACGCGCAGACTCCACGCCGCCTAGGGTAAGGCTTCCTCCCGATGGCGCCAGTACGCCCTGGATCAGCTGCAGCAGGGTAGATTTGCCGGCACCGGAGCGTCCGATGACGGCTACCTTGGCGCCGGGAGCAATATCCAGCGACACATCGGTTAATGCAGACGCCTCCCTGTCCACGCCGGATGGTTCCAGCCCCGATGGGCCGTCTGCCCCCTGATCATAGCGGAAGCTGACGCCGTCCGCCTTCACATGAACGCCGCGGCTTATGATGGATTCCACCTCTGCCTTATCCAGCATCTGCGGCAGGTCCTGCCGCCCTTCGGAGGCATCCGCGCTTTCAATCGCCCGGAGCCTTGCGACCGATTGGCCGTACTGCGGAATCCGCTCAACGGCTTCGGACACCGGCAGAAATGCATCCATTAACGGGAACACAACCAGCACGAAAGCCGCGATCAGCGTAACGTCGATGGCACCGTCCGCATACTGCCGTCCCGACCAATACACCACCGAGACCACCGTCACGGCAACCACGCCTTGACCGATAAAGGCGCGCAAGCGCGACCAGCGCTTAAGCGAGCGGTCGGTCCGGTCCACCTCGGCTTCATCCGCCTCATAACGGGTCAGGAATTCCGCCTGCCGGCCGCTGACGTACCATTCATGAATGCCCAGCACCGCGTCGGTCAGCTTCCGGTAGAGGTGGCTGCGGGCCTGTTTCACTTCCCGATTCTTCCGTTTGGTGAGCAGCAGCGAGATCAGCGGCAGCACCAGAATCAGCACCGCTATATACAGTGCGAGCAGAAGGGCGAATGCCGGATCAAACTGGCCGACGGCCAAAATGACCCCGGCATATAACACAAGCGCAACAATCGATGGAAAAACCGTCCGGATGTAAACGTCCTGCAAATACTCGATGTCATCGGACAGCACGCCCAGCAGATCCCCGGTGCGATACCGGGAGGATAAACGGAGGGCTTGCGGTTCCAGAATGCGGTACAGCCGAAGCCTCATGCGGGACAGGATGCGAAGAATCGTATCATGCCCCACCAGGCGCTCCACGTAATGGATCACCGCCCGTCCGATGCCGAAGGTGCGAACCCCTACGGTCGGCACGTACACCATCAGGATGTTTTCCGGACGCAGGGCGGATTTGGAGATCAAATAACCGGATGTGAACATGAGCATCCCGGCAAACAAAATGGTGAGCACGCCCAGCGTGACAATGAGCAAAAAGCGCCAGAAATTTGCCGTTACATAGGGTCGAAACCACGATTCCTGCTTCATTGTACTCCCTCCATCTGCGATGTCATCAGTCCGTAATAGACGCCCTGTCGTGCCATAAGCTCCTCGTGGGTTCCCGTTTCCGCAACGCGCCCCTGGTGCATAACGATGATATAATCCATATCCTGCATCCAGTGAAGCCTGTGCGTCGCCAGAAATACCCATTTGTCTTGAAAAAGGGACAGCATCGTCTCCTTCAGCTCATACTCCGTCTCAATATCCAGATGCGCCGTCGGCTCATCCAGCAGCAGAACCTGCCGGCCGCCAAGCAGCGCCCTGGCCAAAGCCACGCGCTGTGCCTGGCCGCCGCTCAAAGCGCGTCCGCCGCCGCCGATCATCTCCGCAAGGCCGCCCGGCAAGCTTTCGACCAGCTCCGACAGACCGGCCGCCTTTACCACCGCTTCCACTTGAGCTCTGGACGCCTCCGGCGCATAAAAGCGCACGTTCTCCTCCAAGGTTGCCCCGAACAAATACGGCTGCTGCGGCATATAGGTGACCTCCGACCGCCACTCGCGTCGGTTCGATTCTTCCAGCATCATGCCATTCAGCGCCATCGCTCCGGATGTTGGCGCCATGAAGCCGCCTAACAGCTCGATCAGCGTGGATTTGCCGGCTCCGCTCTCCCCGACGATGCCGATCTTGCGTTGTCCCGGTATTCGGAAGGTGACCTCCTCCAATGAAGCCGGCCCTTGTTCTTCGTGTCTGACGCCGATACCGGAGAGCTCCAGCACGCTGTCCTTTTCCCATCGGAATGTTGTCTGCGGTCTGCGGCTGGGACCCGAGAAATTATTTTGAATTTTAAATGTTAGGCCCGTTGGGGTTCGTTCCATCGTTTCTGCCGCCGGGGCTTCAAGCGCTCCCGTTGGCTCGAATGGACCCGCGCCGTTAGCCAAACCCTCCGTGGTAACAGGACCCGAGCTTCCGCTCGTGTGCCCCTTCCGGGCTTCCCGGATGATGGATTGCATCGCTTCCCCTGCCTGCTTGCCGTCCAGCGTGGCGTGGAAGTCCGCCCCGACCATGCGCACCGGCAGGAAATACTCCGGTGCGAGGATCAGGATGAGCAGCGCGGGCAGCAGCTCCAGGCTGCCGTTAATGAGGCGCAGGCCCAGGTTGACCGCAACCGACGCCACGGACAGCATCGTAAAGAAATCCAGCGCAAAAGAGGACAGAAACGCCACGCGCAGCGTCCGCATGGTAGCTGCACGATACCCCTCGCTGACCTGCTGTATGCTCGCGCCGTGCTTGCGGCTCTGTCCCAGAAACTTCAGGGTGGTCAGCCCTCTCAGCGAATCCACGAAATGATTGGACAGCATCCGGTAGGAATCCAGCTGCCGCTCGGTCTGCTTTCTCGCGGCAAGTCCCACGAGAATGAGAAACACGATCAGGATCGGCATGGTCACCAGCAGAATAATGCCCGAGATCCGGTCCGTCATGAAAACGTACAGCCATACCAGCGCCGGGGTAATGCCCGCCCCCATCATGCGAGGTATGGTCAGCTCCGCATATTTGCGGAACTTGCCGATGCCCTCCAGCACAAGCGTAACCACATTGCCTGTTCCTTCCGACCGGACAAAGGATGGCCCGTTCCGAAACAGCTCCTCCAGCAGCTGCTTTCTCAGGCTCGTGCCCGTCTCCTCGGCAAAGCGCTGCGCGATTCCTTGCTGCACGACCGAGATCCCGTGGCGTGCCAGAAATGCAAGCAGGAACAAGGCAATGGTCTCCCCCTGCTCCTGCAGCGTTGATCCCGCAAACAGGGCGGATACGGCTTCCGCCAGCCATTTGGCTTGCAGGAGGATGGCCATGCTCTGTGCCAGGGTACATGCGGCGACAAGGAAGAATACCGTCTTGGCGCCTTTGTATCCCAGCAGATCTTTTCCCATCAGTACTCCAGATGCTCCTTCTCATGTACCCGTTTGTGGAAAACGAAGTAACTCCAAATTTGATAGCCCAAAACAAAAGGCAGCAGCGATACGGCCACAATCGTCATAATCTTGAGGGAATACGGTCCGGAGGCCGCATTATAAATGGTCAGGTCAAATGCAGCGTTGATGGAGCTGACCATCACGCGCGGGAACAAGCCCACGAACACGGACGTTACCAAGAGTGCGATGACCGCGCCGGTCATCCCGAAAGCCCAGCCGTCCCGCTTGACGTTCATGAAATATCCGCCCAACAGGAATGCAAGCAGGGCCAGCACCAGCAGGACGGTTAACGCCACGCCGCGCTTCTCGAAGATATCGGTCATGAAATACGTCATCACCCCGAACGCCACGAACAGGGCCGCAACAGGAATCAGAAGTCTCCGGGCCATGCGGCGCGCCCGTTCCTGGAGATCCCCCAGCGTGCGCAGCGTCGTGAACATCAAGCCATGCAGCAGGCAGAGCATCACCATCGTCAACCCGCCGACCACGGTATAGAGATTCACGACATCGAAGAATCCGGCATGCAGCTGCATCTCTTCGTTAATCGGAAGCCCCTGGATCAGGCAGGCAAACACTACGCCGAGCAGGAATGGCGGAAGCACGCTTCCGGTGAAGATCGCTCCGTCCCATACCCGTTTCCAGCGGACATCGCCCACCTTGCCGCGGAATTCAAATGCCACGCCGCGCCCGATCAAGGCCAGCAGAAGAAAGACAAGCGGAATGTAGAACCCGCTGAACAGCGTGGCATACCAGTTCGGGAAGGCCGCGAACATCGCGCCGCCCGCCGTCAGCAGCCAGACCTCGTTGGCGTCCCAGAACGGGCCGATCGAGTTGATCAGCACCCGGCGCTGGGTATCGTTTTTGGCCAGCAGCTGCGTGGACATCCCGACTCCGAAATCGAAGCCCTCCAGGAAGAAGAACCCGATAAACAACACGGCGACGAGCACAAACCACAGTTCGTTAAGAGACAGCATTGTAGTCCTCCTTATTAAACGGATCGCTTGCGTGGTGATCGTCTTCCTCCGCCGCATACGGTCCTTTCTTAATGACTTTGATGAACAGATAGGCCATCACGGCTGCCAGCACCGCATAAATGGCGGTAAACATGATGAGCGAGAACAGGATCGAGCCTGCGCTTACGTTCGGCGAAACGCTGTTCTCCGTGGTGATCAGCCCGAATACCGTCCAAGGCTGGCGGCCGATCTCCGTCATGATCCATCCCGACGTGTTGGCGATGAACGGCAGGGAAATGCCAAACAGCATCAGTCTGAGGAACCATTTGCCGGCCTTCTCAACTTTTTTGCGCAGCATCAGCCACGCTCCGTACAATCCCATGAGGATCATGACGCTGCCGGCGGCCACCATAATCCGGAAGCTCCAGAAGGTGGTGCGGACCGGCGGAATATAGTCTCCAGGGCCGTATTCCTGCTCATACTGGGCTTGCAGCTCCTTCATCCCGATGACTTCGCCGGAAAATTTGCTGTAGGACAAGAAGCTGAGCAGATACGGGATTTTGAATTCCATCGTGTTCTCCTGCTTATCCGGATCGATGGCGGCGATGACCGTCCAAGGCGCGGGATCGTCGCTCGTTTCCCACAAGCTCTCGGCGGCGGCCATCTTCATCGGCTGCGTATCCACCAGATACTGCGCCTGCTGGTGGCCGAATACCGCAACCAGAATGGAGGTGATGAGACCCACCACGATGGCGATGTGGAATGATTTTTTGAAGAAATCCAAATCCTGCTTCTTCAGCAGTTTATACGCGCTTACCCCCGCTACCAGGTAAGCCCCGGTTGCCAGTGCCCCGAAGATCGTGTGCGGAAATTCCACCAGCAGCTGACCGTTCGTGATCAGCGCGAAGAAATCGTTCATCTCCGCCCGTCCATTGTTGATCTCAAAACCGACCGGACGCTGCATGAACGAGTTCGCTGCCAGGATCCAGAAGGCGGACATCAGGGTGCCGAAGGACACCAGCCAGATGCTGAGCAGATGGACCTTCTTGGATAACCGGTCCCACCCGAATATCCATAGCCCGATAAACGTCGACTCAAGGAAAAACGCCAGCAGGGCTTCGATCGCAAGCGGTGCGCCGAACACGTCCCCGACAAAGCGCGAGTAATCCGACCAGTTCATCCCGAACTGGAATTCCTGCAGAATCCCTGTCACAACCCCGACCGCAAAGTTGATCAGGAACAGCTTTCCCCAGAACTTGGCCATTTTCTTGTAGACTTCCTGGCCCTTGACAACATACATCGTCTCCATGATGGCGATCAGAAACGCCAATCCGATGGATAACGGTACGAAAATAAAGTGAAAAATGGTTGTCGATGCGAATTGAATTCGCGCCAGCATAACCGGATCCATAAAAGATACCCCTTCCTTTAGCTCACGTGATCACTTCAAATTTGATTCTTTTTGTATTGTCGCAGACCGCGTCCTAAAGGATTGTGATAAACATCACAATATAATGGCCGAAATAGGTGAAAAAGTTATCAATTTGTGACGAAAATCACTAAGTAGGTAATGGATTATGTGAGGATTATCCATGGGAGCGTGGCTTGCGGCATCCACTCACAGGCTAAGCCCAGTATTTACGCACCAAAAAAGCAGGTTAGCCATGTAGGCCAACCTGCTTTAATGTATGTGCCACCTTATTGAACCGGACCGATCTCCGTCTCGATGAGCTTGAATTCCGTCACGTCCGCAATCCCGCGATTGGTAATGCGGATCTCCGGAATGACCGGAAGCGCAATGAGCGAGAACGTCATGAACGGCGCATGGATGGAGCAGCCGAGCTGTTTCCACGCTTCCTCCAGGGCAGCGACTTCCTCGGCCACGACCTCGACTGGACGGTCCGCCAGCAAGCCCGCAATCGGCATCGCCACCTTCGCCAGCACCTGGCCGTTCTGCACCACGATCATGCCGCCTCCGCATGCTGCCAGCTCGTTCGCCGCAAGCGCCATATCCTCGGCGTTCGTGCCCATCACAAGCAGGTTGTGGCTATCGTGCGCCACCGTGGAAGCAACCGCGCCGGACTGTAGTGCGAAGCCGCTCGCAAAGCCGAGCGAGATTTGCCCGGTTGCGCCGTGGCGCTCGATGCATGCCAGCTGAACCACGTCTTGGCCCAGGTCCGGCTGGATGACGCCCTGCTCCACGGCGAGCACCGCGGTCATTTTGGCGGTACGGGCACTGTTCTCGATGACGCGCACCACGTTCACTTCCGTACGCGCCGCATCGAACTTGCTGCGCAGCAAAAAGTCGTCGGCGGTAAGCGAACGCTGCAGCCGAACCGATTGAAAGGCCTTTTCCGGATACGAATACGCCGGGAACGCCTTCACGAGACGGCCGTTCTCCGCGACCACTTCGCCGTCCGTGATCACCACCGAAGGCACCATGCTCTTCAGATCGTCAATGAGCAAAATATCAGCCGTTTTGCCTGGTGAAATGCTGCCGAGCTCCATATCCATGCCGAAATATCGAGCCACGTTGATCGTGCCCATCTGGATCGCCGTAACCGGGTCCACGCCCTCCTCCATGGCGCGGCGGACCACATGGTTCATATGGCCGAGCCGCAGCAGCGTCTGCGGATACACATCATCCGTGACCAAGGAGATATTGTCGGTACGTACCTTGTCCTCCGTTACCACCTTAATCACTTCCTTCACATCCTGCCAAGCCGAACCTTCGCGGATCATCAGATGCATACCGAGGCGAACCTTTTCCAAAGCCTGCTCTCTCGTTACCGTCTCATGATCGGAGCTGACGCCGGTTGCTAGATAGGCTTGTAGCATCCGGTCGTCCTCGGCCGGAAAATGCCCCGTCACCGTCTTGCCCGCACGCAGCGTGGCTTCGATCTCTCCGATCATGGTCGGATCGCCGTATACGACGCCCGGGAAGTTCATCACTTCGCCAAGCCCCGCGACGCCGGGCCAGGTCAGCCCTTCCTCGATATCGGCTACGCCCAACTGCGCCCCGGCATCCTCCAGATCGAACGTCGCCGGTACGCAGGAAGGAATGGTGGTGAACACCTTCATCGGCAGCTGCTGCCCTTCCTCGTGCATCCAGCGCACGCCCTCCATGCCGAACACGTTGGCGATCTCATGGGGATCCATATAAACCCCGGTCGTTCCCGTAACGATGGCCGCTTTGGCAAACTCCGTTACGGTCAGCATCGTGCTCTCCACATGCATATGGCCGTCCAGCAGACCCGGCGAGATGAAGCGCCCATTCGCTTCGATCACCTGCGTCCCCTCTCCGATCGTATGATCGGCGCTGCCGATATAAGCGATGCGCCCGCACGCCATCGCCACGTCTATCCGTTCCTGAAGCTCGCCCGTAAACACATTGACCAGCGTGCCGTTTTTGATGACCAGATCGGCTGGCTCTTGTCCTAAAGCAACCTTCCCCAGCTGCCGGCTGACCTCGTATCGTTTCTGTCTCTGGATTGAACTCATGATGATTGCACGCTCCCCTTTTTTTAGATATCAGAAAGTATAAACTCGGAAGCTTGTGACTTCCTAATCTCGCAATAAAAACTTCTTCTTACTGCGGTCGTCGGTAGACGTTTTTCTTATAATGAACCTGTAAAAGCACAAAATCGATCTTGCGTAACACGCCAAACAACCCGGACAGCGTATCTGCCCGGGTTGCCTGCAACTATATCCATTGAGGAAGAGAAGTCCGCGCGGCAGCCATGCATTGCTAATAGTCTGCACATCACCCCATCCGTTAAAACGTGCTTAGATCCCATTTCAGGCGATCTTGCAGCCCGGCTTCGATGTTTATGCAAAGCCGGGCTTGGGGAGCGGATTCTCAACCTTCATGTAGTCAAGTCATTTACGGTAACCTGGTAGAAACGCCTGGGCCCTATTCCCCGGCATATACATCAAGATTTGATTTTGAACCATGACCCATTCAATTCTTTGGTCGTTTCATTTGTTGTATGAATTATAATCCTCCTGCCCGAGAAGTCAAGCCATTGGAAGGAACTGCACATCGCCCCTACTACCCGATCACGCCAATTTCCGTCCCATTCTCTGCACGCGCTCGAGCCATTGGCTTCTTGCCGTCTCGGGCATTTTGCGAAGCTGGGTAATGTTCGTGGCACGGACGGTGCCCACGCCGCAGAACTTCAGAATGGAATGCTTCATCATCTGATGTCCCGGCTGTCCGAGATAGAACCGGTAGTAAACGTACGGCGAATCCATCGTGACGATCAGACGAGCCGTCTTCCCTTTGAGCAGCTGCTCCGGCAAAGGCGAGTTCCGGCGGTACTTAAAGGCGAATCCGGGGAGAAAAACCCTATCGATGAACCCTTTGAGCAGCGCCGGCATGCCGCCCCACCAATTCGGGTACACAAACACCAGATGGTCCGCCCAGGCAATCAGCTCCTGTGCTTCTTGCAGATCGGGCTCGAGCGGTTGCTTGCCCTTATAACCGCCGGACAGGTTCAGGTCAAACTCCATCTCCGCAAGCACCAGCTGCCGCACCTCCGCACCGGATTCGGCCGCCCCTCTCGCATAGGCCTCTGCCAGCTGACGGCCATAGCTGTTTTCAATGGGATTGCCTTGGATGATTAAAATCTTTTTCATATGCGTCTTCCCCCTCATAATTTGGTTAACAATCACTAACCTGATGGCAAAAAGAAAAGGTCACGCCTGACCTTTTCCCAAACCGGTTAATGCCAATAAATGCGCCGTCACTTCAGATGCCAGCGGCGACAGCGGTTCTTCCAGCTCCCCCTGCATCGTGGAAATCGCAAGCTGACTGAATGCACCGATGATCAGCACAGCGGTTAACCGCGTATTCTGCGGCGGAATATCCCGCTGCAGCACCGCTTGCTCGAGTAGCTCCTCCAAAGCATCAAGCGGCTGCCGTCCCCTGCTCTTGACCACCTCCGTAAACAGCTCGTGATGCTGGGACAATAGCAGCAAGCCGTATTTATCTTCGTCATACGATTCCAATACGCGGGTTACGAGAGCCGATAGCCTCATTGCAAACGGTCCGGGCCGGGTAGCGTACTCATCCACCAAGCGCGTATAACTGCCGCAATATTCGTTGAACGCCTCCGCGGCAACGGCATCCTTATTCGTAAAATGCTTATAAATCGCCGCGTCCGTCACGCCTGCCGCCGCGCCGATCTCCTTCACCGATACGCCGTCCACGCCCTTCTCGGCAAAGAGCTTCATGGCTGCCTGCAAAATTTCCTTCTTCTTGCTGTCGAAATGAGGTTTCTTTTTCATGCTCATATCATAAGTGAACACTAACCAAATTGCAATAAGAGGCACAAAAAAGGCCCCCCAAGACTTAGGGCGCCTCTCTTCGTGCGTACTCTTTACGTTTCGTATATATCGCTAAAGACGCATGCCCGTCTTGGGCTTGGCCCTCCTATCCAAGCTAAACCCCCGCTTCGATGGGAGCGGCCTTTACCTTGTTGCTGTACAGCAGCATGAGCGGAATGCTGATGACAAATGCGCCGGCCACAAGCAGGAACGGTATTCTCGGATCGATGCCGTACGCCCAGCCGCCAATGATGCCGGAAGGCGAAATGACGATGAGGATGAGCACCTGGAGCAGCGCGAATATTTTGGCGCGGTTCTCGTCGTCGATGGCATTGGCCACCGCCGTCTCCAGATACGGATATGTCATCATCGTGCCGAATGCGGCAATGACGGTGCTCAGGCTCAGCACCAGCAGATCTCCTTGCGGTGCAAACACCAGCATGACATTGGACAATACCGAGATGACAAAGCCCCATACCATCGTCCGGTGCACGTGCCGCTCCCCGATCCGGGGCATGATCCACCGCATGAATATCAGCATAATGACGGAGGAGAAGGCTGGAAAAACGGAGATCAGGCCGCTGCCCAAATGCAAATATTCCACCATGAAGATGGAGACGTAGGTTGTCTTCACCGTCATCTGAAAATTAAACAGGATATAAACGCCGAAGATCATCAGCAGCAGCGGGTTTCCCAGCATGCTCTTCATCACCTGGACATAGTCGGACATCCCTTCCCGCAGGCCCATCGCCTTCGTTTCCTTCATTTTGCGGTATCCGATCTCCGTCTCCCTTGTCGCATAATGGCGTCCGATGAACTGGATCGTCATCAGGATGCAGGCAAGGACGAACATGATGCGCACCCCGGGCACAAGCGAGAAATGATACACCAGCAGCCCGCCGAGCGGTGCAAACAATCCGCCGACGACGCTAATCAGCTGCAGCAGCGTAAAGACATAGGTACGCTCCTTCGGCGCCGTATCCTCCACCAGCAAACAGTAAAAGGCGGTATGCGGCACCTTTTGAAAGCCGTTGATGACGGCGGCGATCACAAAAAACCAGAAGTTCTGGGAGACTGCCCAGAGCAGCGTGGCCACGCTCCAGCTCAGCACATCGAAGTAAAGGAGCGCTTTTTTTCGGCCCAAACGGTCCGTTAAATACCCGCTGAGAAACGAGGACAGCACCTGCACAAGCAGACCGATCGAGGTAATCCAGCCGATCCCCGTCTCGGTTACCCCCAGTTGGTACATGTAGATGGAGGTGTACGTCGTGAACATGCTGTAAGGGATTAGAAACAGCGGCTCGTAGACGAGACAGCCCCGCGCATTGCCGGTCAATTGCCGAAACGAAGTTGAACCCATAATATCCTCCGGACATGAAGTATAATCGTTGCCTAGCCATTATAGCGCACCCGGGGCGGGAGCAGGATAGGAAAGTTGCAGGATTTTTGAAGCGATTGGAAATCTGCGGATCCAAGCCCCAGGCTACGCTACCCGCGCGAACTCGGCCCCTCATCTTCTTGCGCCGCAGCCTCAGGCAAAAGAACGGTAATGGTGGTTCCCCTGCCCACCTCCGACCATACGCTTACACGGCCCCGATGCGCCTCGACAATCGCTTTCGCAATGCTCATCCCGAGTCCCGAGCCGTCCATGCTCTCTTCGGTATTCGTTCCCCGGTAGTAACGCTCGAACAGATTGCAGCGGGTCTCTTCATCCATCCCCACGCCTTGGTCCGCAACCACGATCGCCGCGCCGCGGGGACGCCTTTCCACCCGGACCTCAACATTTACCCCATCCGGATTATGCTTCACGGCATTCGTGATCAGGTTATCCATTAACCGCTGCAGCCACTTGGCATTGCCGTCGACGGGCAGCTCCTCCTCGCCGCCGATATAGTTGAAGTTGGCATCCAGCGTGGCATCGTTGACGTATTTCAGCACGCAGCGGCGCACCAGCTCATTCAGGTCAAGCCGGATCAGCTCTTGCGGCCGGATTTCGCTTCTCAGACGGAAGACGAGCGAGAAGTCATTGATCAGCTCCAGCATGTAGTCGCCTTTCTCCCGGATCACGGTTCCCATCTCCCGCAATTCTTCCTGGCTCCAATCCTGCGGCGCGCTCTCCAGCATATAACCGTAGCCCTGAATGGAGGATAACGGCGTGCGCAGGTCATGCGATATCCCGGACATCCATTCTTCCCGATTTCGATCGAGCCGCTCCCGTTCCCGTTCGGTTTCAGCCAGCTGCTCCGCCATTTTATAAAAGGAATGGATGACTTCCTTGTACAGCTTGTAGCGCATGCGCAGCTTTCCACTCTTGCGGAATACCCGCTTCCGGTCCTTCGGCGTCAGCACTTCCTCATAAGCTCCGCTGCCCATCCGCTCGAACCATCCGGTAAACAGCAGCAGCGGACGGCTGTACCGGTATCCATGCCATATCGCCACCCCAAGCGACAGCACAAGCACGCAGATCATCGTCCAGAGCGCCACGCGGATCAGCTCGTTCATCATTGGCCGTTTCTCCAGCGCCCCGTCCTGAGGCGTGTGATATACCCAGGTGTTGCCGCTGTCCGCATCGCGGTAAACCGCGATATGCGTGGAATACGTGCCCGGCTGCTCCTGCATGGTGATGATCTCCAGCGGGTGGTAGCTCGCCTTATTGTCGGAACCCGTCCCAATCGCTTGGACAACGCGTCCGTCCCGATCAATCACATGCAAATAACCGCCTAGATCGGCCAATTCGCGTCCCAGCTCGGCCTCATCCTCCGGTCTCACCTTTCCGCCGTCCTGAAAACGGGCAACCCATTCCCGAAGATGATCCGAGCTCTCATCGATGCGTCCGATCAGAAACAATAGCGGCTCCTCATAGGTCAGATCCATCTGCCAATCCATCGTGTACTCGCCGAGGCGGCGTTTCTCCTTGATCTCAAGCAAGGTGCTCACCGAGTACGCCAACGGAACATCCGAAGCCGTGTTGGTGGAGTGAATCACGTTTCCCTCCATATCCACCACCTGAAGCCACATATCCTTCTCCTGGAGCAGAAGCTTCCAATATTCCTCCAGCTGCACCTCGCCATTCTCCGTCACCGTCTCGGTCACGATGCTGTTCAAGACGCCTGTCGGAAAGTTGCGCTTGATCTCATCGTCGCTGATATGTTTGATCAGGAAGAATAAGAGCACGATTAGAAAGCAAAACATAAACGCCGAGAATGCAATTAATTGGTATGTAAAATGGAAGGCAAGCCTTCTGCGCAGCCTCATCGCGCTTTCTCCTTGATCAGCTTGTAGCCAAGTCCCCGGACCGTCAGCAGATACTGCGGGTTGCTCGGATCCTCCTCGATGCGCTCGCGGATGCGGCGGATATGCACCATGACGGTGTTGTCCTCGCCCATGCCGTCGATGCCCCACACCGCTTCGTACAGCTGCGACTTGGAGAATACGACCCCGGGATGCTTGCAAAAATACAGCAGCAGCTGAAAGACCTGCGCCGGACAAGGCACGGGCTCTCCCAGCACCGTCAGTTCGCCTGCGGATTCGTCGACTTTGAACCGGCCGAAATCCCATGCGCGCTGAATCGCCTGCTGCTCTGCCGCAGCAGCCGGTCCAAAGCCGCCCCGGCGCAGACGCGCCTTGATCCTTGCAGCGATCTCCAGCGGATTAAAGGGCTTGGTGACATAATCGTCCCCGCCCATCGCAAAACCGGTCAGCACATCCAGATCCGACGCCTTGGCCGTCAGGAACAGGATGTGCGGACTGCCATAGGAACGGATCTGCGGACAGAGGTCAAATCCCGTGCCGTCCGGCAGCATGACATCCAGCAGCACGATATCCGCTCCGTGCGCAGCGATTTCGCTGAGCGCTTCCTTGCAGCTGGAAGCCGTGTATATTCGGTTAAAGCCTTCCTTGCGCAGCACCATCTGCAGCATTTTCACAATGGAAGGTTCGTCGTCTACGATTAGAATTCGCGTTTGATCCATTTTATCCTCACCCGACATTTATGCTAGCACAGCAACCTTAACAGGAGTTAAACAAATGCTGGAAGTGTTAAGAAAAAGTTAGGATGCCGTTTCCGAGTTATTTCGTTTGGAGCTTTATACTTGGTGTCAGAGGTGATTGACATGAATTCAAATAAACGTTCGACCGCCGTGGATGCGATTCGCGGCTTGAGCTTGCTCGGCATCCTGATGGCCAATATGCTTATTTTCCAGTACGGCATGTTCGGTAAAGACGAGCTGCATTTCTTCCAGCCTTCCACGCTGGACCTGATCAGTCATGACATGCTCAAGGTGTTCGTAGAGGGCAGCTTCATGCCTATCTTTACGTTCCTGTTCGGCTACAGCATGATCAAGATGCGGGAAAGCCTGATCGGCAAGGGGCTCAAATACGGACGCAGCTTCTTCCGCAGGTCGGTTCTTCTGATCGTACTCGGCCTGCTGCATTCCATATTCATCTGGGAAGGCGATATTCTGCTGTTCTATGGGGGGATCGGCCTCTTCCTGGTGCTGTTTGTGAAACGGAAGGCCAAAACGATTTTGATCTGGGGCATTCTCTTGCTCGCGCTGATGGCCGTCTTGGGGTACGGCTCCATGGAGCCTGCGGCAGGCGAAGCGGAGCGCATGGAGAACTATGTGAAGCAGTCCATCGAAGTCTACGGCAGCGGCACGTATAGCGAGATCCTAAACTTCCGGTCAACCGAGGAAATGCCCATCGACCTCCCGGACTGGCTGATGCTGCTGGTGATCCTGATTGCCCCTCTCATGAGCGCGCCGATGTTCCTGTTTGGCATGGTCGCCGCGAAACGCGGGCGCTTCCTCCATCCGTCCATGGAGATCAAGCTGTATTTAAGATGGTCGCTGCTCATTCCGGTCGGGCTTGGACTGAAAACCGCAGGCGTTATGCTCGAATCCACGAACAACTGGAGCGGCGTCCTGATGATGCTCGGCGGCCCCCTGCTCGCGCTAGGGTATCTCCACCTGTTCGCGTCCTTATACGCCTTCTCGTCCAAACAATCGGTGGTGATCCGGGCGTTCGAAGCGGTGGGGCGAATGTCGTTAACGAACTATCTGACGCAAAGCGTTGTATGCGTATTGATATTTTACGGTTTCGGATTGGGCATGTTCGGCAAACTCGGCGTGCTGCAGGGAGCTCTGCTGGCGATCCTCATCTATGCCGTACTGGCAACGGCCAGCCTGCTCTGGTTGAAACGGTTCCGCAGCGGACCGGTTGAACGGCTGCTCCGTATAGGCACCTACTGGTCGTGGAGCGGAAGGGCAAAACCTAAAGCGGCCGCCCCGGCTTCCGCCGTACCTGCGGCAGAGCTCCCTGCTGAAGGTCCCCCCGCGACCTGAGTTTTCCTTCTCTTCGGGCATGAAGCCAGGTTATCCCGGTCCCCTGAGATGAAATCGGTTCCTTCGTTCATGTATAATGGACGTACAAGAAAGAACAAGACATGTCGGGAATTATTCCGTTCATAAACCGAAGGAGGATCACGTATATGCTGGTTGTTACAAACTCGATCAAGGTCAAACCGGGCTTCGGACAAGAAATCGCGCAGCGCTTCACTGAAGCGAAGGGCGTTCAGGAGATTGAAGGATTCGTGCGGATGGAAGTATGGCATGAAGCCAAGGAAGGTGCAGAGGCCGAGGAACTGAAGATCTCTACGGTATGGGAAGACGAGGAAGCGTTCAAGCGCTGGACTTCCAGCGAATCGTTCCGGCAATCCCACGGTCAGGGCCGCAACGAGAATATTTTGGGTGCATCCTTGAACAAATACGAGCTGCTGATCAGTCACAAGAAGTAAGCGAGACGTTGGATCCGGCAGCGGGATTTAGGCTGTCTTTAGACTCCTGCGAACAAGATGCAGCCCGGGCATTGGCCCGGCTGGATCTTTTTTTGCGTATAATTGACCGTTTGGCATCCATTCCGCAAGCTGACGATTCGCGGCAAAGCTCCCCACGGGGAAGTTATTCGTTAAACGTTAATCCCGGCAGCAATTCGGGGTTATGGGAGCGTCCCAGCTCCACCATGTACGCGTTCAGTTCGGGCAGCTCCGGGCCTGCCAATATATACGACTCCCCATCCACCTCAAACTCGCTCGCCACGCGAATCTGCTGCTCGCCCTGCACGACATCCATAAAGAACAGAAACCCCGGTTCCTCGTTACCCGCCATCCGTTTGGCTTGAAGGGTATCCACCCGCTTCATGATCGGCTCAATGTCCTGTTCCTGGTCGAGCACCATCCGCGTGCCATCCCCATACACGACTTGAATGGCTGTTACCTTCGCTGCGTCCAGCTTCATCAGTTTCTTGACCGAATACAGTCGTTGGTCCGCGGATCCGGTATCCTCGTTAATTCCGCTGCAGCCGGCGATACCCAGAACAACGAGCATTCCCACCATGATCAACACGAGTTTACTGGACATCCTTCATCCCCCCAATACGAAAATCTCACAATCCCTACCCGTTCCAGAGTCTTCAAAATCTTCAAATAGGATCACAACGAAATGGTTATATTAAGCACGATCAGGCAAGCAACATTCTATATGAAAGGAGTCTATATCCTATGGAAAGCACGCATGATTTCGTGGAAAAAATGAATGAGAACGCGGAGAAAGCCCGTCGCAACAAAGAGAATCACGGCAAAGGAACGCCAAGCGACAAGCTGCCAACCAAACAGCACGGCACCAAGAAATAGAATGACGTTTACCGCGATCCTCCTAGGATCGCGGCTTTAGATGCCGGGGCGCTCCTGCGGTACGGTTACTACCCGTGTCGCACCCCTACTACATATGGATTACAGGCCTACGGATGCCTGCTTCAGCAAGGAAGCCAGCGCTGCATAGTCGACCTGCTGCCCGGCCGATATTTTGATGGTCTTCCGCTCAGGCGGCCCCTCGAACAGCGTCTCGGGCCATTCCAGCCCTTCCGCATTGAAAATCGTAAAGCTCACGGCGCTCTTGGCGACGCTGATCACCGCCGCGTATTTTCCGTTTTTCAGAAAATGCGGCTTTTTATATTGAAGCCGTTCCGCGACGTCCGGGATCGTATTGTGCACGAGCTCCCGAAGCCGCTCGCTGACTTCGACCTTCCAGGTATCGCTGATGGCTGCCATGTAATCCGTTACCTCTTGATTCATCTTATTGGCTCCTTCTGTATCGTAGTATGGTATTTTTCAAATGGATATGGATTTCCGTTTCGGATTGCTGCTTCCGGGAGCTCTAGTACTCAAGCCCGATGAACCATCTGCCAGGTCATGCCGTACCGGTCTACCACTTCGCCGTAATAGGCTCCCCAAGGCTGCAGGGCAAAAGGATACTTCTCGGTCCCCCCGTCGCTGAGATTGCGATAAGCTGCGCGGGCTTCTTCCTCGTTATCGAACGTGATGACCAGCCCCATGCTCGTGCTCTTGCCGGTTTCTTGAAAAGCGTCGGAGAGAATCAGCTGATTGCCGCCGGCCAGCGTTAACGACATATGCATGACTTTATCCTGATGGGCTTCCGGTATTCCCGGCATGTCTTTGAATGTAGTCAATAAACCGATCTCTCCGCCAATCGCCTGCATGTAGAATTCGGCCTGGCCTCTTGCATCCTCGGAAATAATAAAAGGTACCATTTGTGCTTGCATGTTCATCTTCCTCTCGGTTCGATTTTTTTGTTTTATATCTAAATGACGAACGGGATTTGACGTAATCGACATGAATTTCATATTTTTTTCGGAATTTTTTAAAAATTTTTCTGAAGCGCATCTTAAGAGCCTGCTGACAGGCATTCTGCCGCTCGGTCAAGGAGCAGCGCCCGCTCCCTCTGGTTATCCGTCAGCGATGCGGCCAGCTTGAACTCCGCGCCGGCTTCGTTCAGGCGACCCAGCTTAAAGAGCAAGTCACCCCTCACGCTCGGGAGAAGATGATACCCCTTCAAGGCAGGCTCGCTTCGCAAAACGTCCACGATCTCAAGCCCGATCTCCGGGCCGAAAGCCATGGAGAGGGCCACGGCCCGGTTCAATTCCACGATCGGCGAGGGAGAAACCTGCGCCAATGCCTCGTACAGCGCGGAGATCCGAATCCAGTCGGTCTCTGCGGCACTGGGCGCACCGGCATGACATGCGGAGATGGCTGCCTGAATAGCGTAAGGACCGGTCATTCCACCCAACCGCTCGATTCGCTCCAGAGCGGCAAAACCGCGCCGGATCAATAAATAATCCCATAATGCCCGATTCTGGTCCATGAGCAGCACAGGTTCGCCCTGCGCATTGACCCGTGACTTGAACCGGGAGGACTGAAATTCCATCAACGCGACCAATCCGTGCACCTCGGCCTCCGTCGGCGCGATCTCCGCCAGAACCCGTCCGATCCGAAGCGCTTCCTGGCACAGCAGCGGACGAATCCACTGGCTGCCTGATGAAGCGGCGTATCCCTCATTAAACATAAGGTAGATGACCTCGAGGACGGATGATAATCGCGGCTTCAGTTCGGTTCCCTGAGGAATCTCGAATGCAACCCGGGTCGCGGACAGCGTCCGTTTGGCACGAACGATTCGCTGCGCGATCGTCGGTTCCGGCACAAGATAAGCGCGGGCGATCTCCGATGTCGTCAATCCGCCGAGCAGACGCAGCGTCAGGGCTACGCGCGCCTCGGGGGACAGAACCGGATGGCAGGTCATAAAGATCAGCCGCAGAAGATCGTCGTTCACTTCTCCCGCCTCCGGCACCTCCATATCCGAATCCATTCGGGAATCCATTTCGCGTCCCAACAGCTCATACTTCCGATCGCGCACCTTATTCCGGCGCAGCAGGTCCAGCGCTTTGCGCTTTGCCGCGGTCATAAGCCATCCGCCGGGGTTATCCGGTATTCCGTCATTCGGCCACCGTTCCAGCGCGGCAATGAGCGCATCCTGAGCCAGATCCTCGGCGAGGCCGATGTCACGGACCATCCGGGTCAGGTAGGCAATGATTTTGGAAGATTCGATTCTCCAGATGGCCTCGATCGTACGATGGGTATCGGCCGCCGACATTACGGATTCTGCCTTTGGATGTGTTCGCGCATTTCAAATTGTTTGGCCTGCGCTTCCGGGTCCTGCGTTAACTCTGTCGGTTCGAATACCTGACGGAGCTCGATCTGCCCCGCGCCGAAGCCGTGCGGATCGGGCATGCGTTTGGCCCACTCGATCGCCTCTTCCCTCGTTTTCACTTCGATCAAGGTGTACCCCGCGATCAGTTCCTTCGCTTCCGTAAAGGGACCATCGGTGATTTTCGGCTTGCCTCCCGGCTCCGGATAAGAAATCCGGATGGCGCCCGAGCTTGGATGGAGCCCATCCGCAGCAAGCAGCACGCCGGCCCTCGCCAGCTCCATGTTGTACCTCATCATGGCATCCAATTGCTCTGCGCTTGGCAGCACGCCGGCCTCGGAATCCTCGGTTGCTTTCACGATCATCATAAATCTCATGTTTCTTCCCCTCCTGGTTATCGTTGCTTTCGCTTAAATTTTTCGTCCTATGTTTAACCAACGAATAGAGTTTCCCCTAATCGACAAACGCTTCACATTTTTCAATAAAAAAAATAATAAGTAACAACCATTTCGTTATTGGACCGTGTATTCCTGTTGAAAACGTTCGGCTCCACGAAAAAAAGACCGATCAAGACAAACGCTTGATTGGTCGATGGAGGGGCGATGATCCTTATCCAAGCCCGTTCCTATGGCAGGCAGTTCATCCCATGGACTTCGCCCGCTCCCGATACGTCTTATTTTTTGCCCGATTGCCGCAGGCCTTCATTGAGCACCACTTGCCCGTTCCCGGCCTGGAGCGGTCAACGAATACCCACTGGCAATCCGCGGCTGTGCACACTCTCAATCTGTTCCACACGTTGTTCTCACGAAGCCGGAATACCAGAATCAGCAGCCGGGCCAAGCCCCCTCTTCCTTGTGCATCCACTGGCTCAATGGCGTCAGAGGCTTCACTGAAGCGATAGGCGAACCGGAATCGGCCGGCTGCACGGTTTAACGCTTGAAAGCCGGCTTCCTTATGGTCATGTATATTATTCGGAATGGCTGCCCTTAAGCCGCCACGCAGATCGCGGGCCAAAGCCAGATCCTCTTCGGATATGGTGTCCCGTTTCAGAATAAAGCCGTTTTTTAACAGCCATGTACGCAGATCGTCCGCGGTAGAAAGCAGCTCCAAACCCGGGTCCCCCTCATACCGCATCCGTTTATCATGGGTGTTGATAAAATCGGCGATGATTTCGAGCTGCTCAAATTCATTTCCCACAACAAACAAACCTCCTATTGATTTCCCTATAACAAACCAGTAAAGTGTATTTATCGGTTAGCTAACCATTTATAATATTTTAATGGTCATCACATTAAAAGAAAGCACCCCTGCTCCATTTTTATCTATTCTGCTGCAAGTCTGCTGGTATCAGTATACCAGACTCCCATTCTTCCTAAGAGGTGAAGCGAATGAATATCCAACCGTTTTCTTTTCAAATCGAGTCCGCTGCCATCGACGATTTATATCGGCGCCTGGACATGACCCGGTGGCCTGACGAAATCCCCGGCGGAAATTGGAATTATGGCATCCCCCTTGATTTCATGAAGGACATGGTCGCCTACTGGAGGCATGAATTCGATTGGGGAGCCTTCCGGCGCTCCATTCAGGCTTATCCGAATTATATCGCCCAAATCGATGGAATCGATATTCACTTTATACATATCAAAGGCAGCGGCGAACACTCCGTCCCGCTCCTCATTGCTCATGGTTGGCCGAGCTCCTTCTATGAAATGCTGGAACTTATCCCATATCTTATGAATCCTGGGCAATTCGGCGGTCATGCGGAAATTTCCTTTGACGTTGTCATACCGTCTATCCCGGGCCATGGGTTCTCCGGCATTCCTCTGCGTCCGGGCTTTGAGGACCGTCAGGCCGGGGAACTGCTCATGAAATTAATGACAGGGCTTGGTTATGAACGATTCGGCGCACATGGCTACGATATCGGTGCCAGCATCCTCGGACTTATGTGTCTTGACCATCCCGACCGGTTCATCGGCTATCATACCACCTCGCCTGGGAACCCAAGTCCCTATGCGGATTCGTCTTCCACGCTGTCCGACGAGGAGACCGCGTTCCTCGAATATCAGAAGCAATGGGAACGCGAGGAGGGCGCTTACGCCCATATCCTGGGCACACGTCCGCAGACCGCGGCCTATGGTTTGCATGATTCGCCCGTAGCGCTGGCCGCGTTCATTCTGGAAAAATGGCACTACTGGACCTCTCCCGAGGATGATAACGTCTTGCAGCATTTCAGCAAGGAGCAGCTCATGGCCAACGTCTCCATTTACTGGCTGACCCAGAGCATCAATGCCTCGAACCGTTATTATTATGAAGGCAAGCATACGAGGTGGCCGGGGCCCGAAGAGTTTTCGCCTGTACCGCACGGAGTCACCTTAACCGCTCAGCGGAATGAGCGTCCGCCCCGGACATTCGTGGAGCGGATATTTCCGAATGTGATCCACTGGAAGGACCTGAATGCGGGCGGGCATTTCATTGCCGCGGAACAACCCTCCTGGATTGCCGAGCAAATCACGGCCTTCTTCAAGCAGATTTGCGATTCGCCGCAGGAGGCACTATAATTTTACGACTAACGAAACAAGGACATCCCCGCTCCGGTACCGAAATGATTAACTACCATTTCTCATGAATGCGGTGATCTCTTATGGACACTAAGATCCCGAACCGGATCCATATTATCGGCTCCGTCGGCAGCGGCAAGACAACGCTTGCCCGGAAGCTGTCCGCCCAGTTTAATCTCCCTTATTACGAGCTCGACAATGTCGTATGGGAGCGGGCCCAGCCGGACGATATCAGGAGGAGTGAGGCGGATCGGGACGCGCTATTGCTAAGCATCGTGAACACGAATGGCTGGATCATCGAGGGCGCTCATCTGAAATGGGTCAGCCCCAGCTTCCGCCATGCGGATCTCATCGTTTTTCTGAACCCGTCCTACTCCACAATAACCTACCGGATCATCACAAGGTTCATCAAGCAACGACTGCGACTTGAACAAGCGCACTATACCCCTACTTGGGACATGCTCAAAAAAATGTTCGATTGGAGCGCCTCCTATCAGCGGGAGGGCAGATATCAGATCCAGGACACGCTTGCGGATTATCCCGGCAAAGTGGTCGTCGTGAGGAGCCCTGAACAACTCATGCAGGAGCTTAAACAGCGGATGCCCTCCATAGAACACCAAGAAAGGACCTCCGGTTAACCGGAGGTCCTTCCCGCTTAGAAAATATCCATGCTGAGATACCGCTCTCCCGTATCCGGGGCAATGCAGACAACCCGCTTCCCTTCCCCCAGCCGCTTCGCTACGCGAAGGGCCGCGAATACCGATGCGCCGGAGGATGGGCCTACCAGTATTCCTTCCTTGCGGGCCAAATTCCGAACGGTCTGCAATGCATCCTCGTCGGCGATCTGGATAATCTCGTCATATACGCTTGTATTCAGGATCTTTGGTACGAAGCCCGGGCTTGTGCCCACGAGCTTGTGCGGTCCCGGCTGTCCGCCGGAGAGCACGGGCGAGCCCTGCGGCTCGACCACCGCGATATGGAGGTTCGGCAAAGACTTCCTCAGCTCTTCCCCGGTTCCGGTTACGGTGCCGCCCGTTCCCGCCGTCGCCACGAAGGCGTCCAGCCGCCCTTCCATCTGTTCCATTATTTCCGGTGCTGTCGTCACCCTGTGAATGTCCGGGTTGGCCGCATTCTCGAACTGCTGCGGAATGAAGCTGCCCGGAATCTGCTCCCTAAGCACGAGCGCCTTGGCAATCGAGCCCGGCATGCGTTCGCTGCTCGGTGTCAGCACGACCTCCGCACCGTAGGCCTTCAAGATATTAATCCGTTCCTTGGACATGTTGTCCGGCATAATCAAGATGGCCCGATAGCCCTTGGCGGCTGCAATCATCGCCAAGCCGATGCCGGTATTCCCGCTCGTCGGCTCGATAATGGTGCCGCCCGGTTGGAGCAGGCCTTGCTCCTCCGCGGTATGAATTAGATTGTAGGCCGCGCGGTCCTTCACGCTGCCGGAAGGATTGAATCTCTCAAGCTTTACATAGACGTCGGCTGATCCTTCTGGCACTAGCCGCCGAAGTTTCACCATTGGCGTCTGGCCGATCATATCAACCACACTATTATAGATCTCCATGATGTTGATCTTCTCCTTTTATATATGAAGTGAAGTCATTCTCCAATCAAACCATATGACTCACAAAGACAATAAGCTTACTCGGATTATAACAAAAACGTCGATCGACGTACATTCGCAGAGGACAGACCGCGGTTAGATGAAGTTTTTCTTGCGATATCAGGAAGATCATGCTTCGAAGTTTATACTCTCTGATATCTAAACAAAAACGTTGATCGACGTACATTCGCAGAGGACAGACCGCGGTTAGATGAAGTTTTTCTTGCGATATCAGGAAGAACATGCTTTTGAAGTTTATACGCTCTGATATCTAAACAAAAACGTTGATCGACGTACATTCACAGATGACAGACCGCATTTAAAGGAAGTTTTTCTTGCGATATCAGGAAGATCATGCTTCGAAGTTTATACTCTCTGATATCTAAACAAAAACGTTGATCGACGTACATTCACAGATAACAGACCGCAGTTAGATGAAGTTTTTCTTGCGATATCAGGAAGATCATGAATTTATGGTATGCTGTTCATGGAACAAGATTTGATCGGGCTTTACTTTACCCTATCCCTATTAAGGAGGCGCAACAAGCGTGAACATTCCGCCGCTGATACTACCAGAAGACCAACCCGTCCTGCTGCTTGACCGGACCGATAATTTAGCGCATCAGGACGTGCTGTATCATTTTGCGCTGGACGAGCTTTTATGCAGGCTGACCGGAGAGGGCGGGCCTGCCATCTGCCATCTGTGGCGGCATCCGCGAGCCTTTGTCATGGGCGTGCGCGACAGCCGCCTGCCCGAGGCGCTGCAAGGGGAGGCCCACCTTCGTTACCTCGGCTATGACACCGCCGTTCGCCATTCGGGCGGTGCCGCGGTACCCTTGGACGCAGGCGTGGTGAACCTCTCCCTCATCCTTCCGTTTTCCTCAGCCGGACCGGCACCTGATTTCCATCAGGACTTTGAAATTATGGTGGAGCTGATCCGGGAAGCCCTCCGCGGCACGGGCCGAAACGTCGATACCGGCGAAATCGCCGGCGCCTTCTGCCCCGGTACGTTTGATCTCAGCATCGGCGGCCTCAAATTTTGCGGCATTGCCCAGCGGCGGCAGCGGAAAGCCTTCATTATCCAGGCTTTTATCATTGCCGAAGGTTCGGGCAGCGAACGCGCCCGGCTGGTTCGTTCCTTCTATGATATCGCAGCTGAGGGAGCCGATCCCAAGCATTATCCTCTAGTAGAAGCTGACAGCACCGCGAGCCTCGAGGAACTGACCGACATCGGCATCGGCTTCGACGCGGTGCGTCAATTTACGGCAGCCGTTAAAGGGGTCATTCGAGGATGGCAGGCAGGCAAGGATTTGGCCGAAGCGGCTTCCAGGTTTACGATGCCTGGGGCCGAGGATATCCGCATTATGGCTGATCAGATGCGTCAGCGGTATAAACGCCCCCCCATTTGAGGCAAACCAATAAAGCGGATTTAGCTTCGATCCCGCAACCATGAAGGAGGTGCTCCTCTGGACGATACAGAGAATCGGTGCGCTTGCTGCGGCAGGACCGGAGTGGAAACCACCGTTCACCATCTGACTCCCCGGGAGTATGGCGGCGCTCGCCTTCCCACCGCCCTGTTGTGCATTCCATGCCACAAGCAAATCCATCATCTCTATACCAATAAACAGCTCGTCGATCAAGGCTTAACGACCTTGGCGGCACTGCAACAGGATCCGGCCTTGCAGTCCTTCATCCGCTGGATCCGCAAGACTCCTCCCGGCACCATCCCCAAATCCCGCAAGTCCAAAAATGTTCGGGGGCGGCGATAGCCCCCTAGATTACTTTATTTTTACATTTCCACCATTCACCGATGATATTCCCATAACATTTCCCCTATAAACTTGTCCTGATGGCAATTTATACATTAGGGGTGGATAAGCTTGAATAAAACGATGGATCGCAAAACGTTTCTGTCTTATCTGGGTACGGGCGCAACCGCATTGGCAGCCGCTTCCGCTGGCTTAGGCGTATTGGAAGGAAAGGCCTCTGCCATGTCCGGAACCGCAAATCATCTGTTCGGATTCAAAACGAATCGGGTCAGCGGCTACTTCGAGCCAATCGAACCAACCAAAGCAGACCAGCTCGTCCTGCCTAAAAATTTTAAATATGATGTCATTGCGGCATTCGACGACGTAATCAATCCGGCTGGCGAAAAATTCGGCTCCGGCTGCGATTACAACGCATTTTTCCCGCTCAAGGGCTCCAATGTCCGTGGCCTCCTGGTCAACAATCATGAGTATTCCACCATCTTCTCGATCGGACCTGTGAAGGACGGGAAAATGACGGCGGATCAAATCCATAAAAACCTGTATTACCAAGGCATGTCGGTCATTGAGGTATACCGCGACGAGAAGGGCGTATGGAAAATGGACACCACCTCCACCCATGCCCGCCGCATCAACGGCTTCAGCAAATTCGACATCACCGGCCCGGCCAAGGGGATCCCTGCCCTGAAGGGCGCCACGACGGCGACCGGCACGTTTGCCAACTGCTCCGGCGGCGTAACGCTGTGGAACACGGTTTTGTCCTGCGAAGAGAATTTCGAAGACACGGCGGCAGTCTCGAACCTGCCGGATACGCACTACGGCTGGGTCGTCGAGGTGGACCCGTTCGATAAATCCTTCTTGAAAAAGCATACCGCCCTCGGCAGATTCAATCATGAAAACACCGCCATGGGCCTTGCCGCAGACGGCCGGGTCGTTGTCTATATGGGCGACGACAAGAAGGATGCCTGCGTCTATAAATTCATCAGCAAGCACAAATACGAAAAGAGCAAAGGACGCGCCAACTCTGCGCTTCTTGAAGACGGAACCCTGTACGTTGCCAACCTCAAATCGGGTAAGTGGCAGCCGGTCACCCTTGAAGCCGTAGCCAAGGCCACTGCAGAAGATAAAGAGCTCCAGGCCAAATTCAAGTCCCAAGGGGACGTTGTGACTTACTGCCAGGAAGCTGCGCGCCTTGTCGGCGGAACGCCGACGGACCGTCCGGAAGACATCGAGATCTCGCCGTTCGATAACACCGTGTTTGTCTGCCATACGAACAACGACAATCACGGCAACATCCATGGTCATATCACGCGTATCTTTGAAGCAGGCAACGATCTGGCCGCCATGGAGTTCGACTTTGAGATCTTTGCTGCCGGCGGACGCCAATCCGGATTCAGCTCGCCGGACAACCTGGCGTTCGACTCGAACGGCGACCTGTGGGTCGTGACGGACATCTCCAGCAGCAGCCAGAACAAAGGCGTTCATAAATCCTTTATGAACAACGGACTGTTCGTGATCCCAACAAGCGGGCCGGAACAAGGAGTAGCGCTGCAATTCGCTTCCGGGCCGGTAGAGTCCGAGCTGACAGGCCCTTTCTTCACTCCTGACGAGCAGACGCTCTTCCTGTCCGTTCAACACCCGGGCGAAAATACGGAAGACCTCAGCAAACCAACCAGTACATGGCCTCACCGCTCCGGCGAAAAGATGGCGCGCTGCGCGGTCGTGGCGATTAGCGGCTTCAAACTGGAATAATACCAATCGAAAGGAGCGAGGATCATGCCGTTTGGCAACATTGGAATCGGTGGTTTAATTCTTATTTTGATTATCGCACTCATCATATTCGGTCCCTCCAAGCTTCCCGAGCTCGGTCGCGCTTTCGGGCGAACCTTAAGCGAATTTAAGGGCGCAACCCGCGGCTTGATGAACGGAGACGACGAGAATGGGAAAAAAGACGATGCTCCGCAGACTGCTGCAGCGGTCAATAAGCAGCACAGCTAATCCGAACGACCAAAGCGCGATCGAGCACCTGGAGGAAATGCGGAAGCGCCTGATCCGCACGCTGATTGCGTTTCTGGTCGCGATGGTGGCCGCCTTCATCTACGTCGAGAAGATCTATCACTGGCTGGTACGCGGGATGGACGAGCAGCTCGTTCTGCTCGGTCCCTCCGAAGTGATGTGGGTGTATATGATCATTGCGGGCGTGGTGGCCGTCACCGTCACGCTTCCCATTGCCGCTTACCAAATATGGCGGTTCGTGCAGCCGGCGCTGCCGGACGGAACCCACCGCTCCGCCATGCTGCTCATTCCCGTCATCAGCGTGTTATTCATTACCGGCATCTGCTTCGGATACTTCGTGCTGTTCCCGATGGTGCTGCAGTTCATGCAGCGCATGGCCGAAGGGGCCTTCCAAACGATGTATACCGCGCAAAAATACTTTACGTTCATGATTCATATGACCGTACCGTTCGGATTTCTGTTCGAAATGCCCGCCATCGTCGTTTTTCTGACGAAGCTCGGCATCGTGAATCCGCACCGGCTGGCCAAGATGCGCAAATCAGCCTACTTCCTGCTCTGCATCGTGGCCGTGACCATTACGCCGCCGGATATCATGTCCGATCTGATCGTGATCGTCCCGCTGTTCCTGCTGTACGAAATCAGCGTTTCGATCTCCAGATTCATCTATCGCAAGCAGCTGCAGCTCGCTCAAGCGGAGGGCAGCGCAACCTAATTCCACGTCCGTTTCCCCCGAAGTTGGACGGAACCTTCAAGAACCCGTAACCAGACAGCCTAAGCAAGCAGGTTGTCGTGAACACGGGTTCTATTTTGTGTAAGATTATCTTACATTATTTTTTATCGAAATCTCATAAAATGATTGACACTTTCAAAAAAAACCATTAACTTTACTAATTAACAAAGAATCCAACACCATTTTGTCATTAAAATGTTATGAATCAGGAGGTGAAATGTTCTAAATCACTTAGAGATTGTCATATTTATGTTATCAATACTTACATTATTGCAGTTCAGTTCCTTGATAGTCTCTAAGATCGCATGGGAGATGCGAAAAAACGACGAATGGGGAAATGATGAATGATGAAAAAACAAACCAAGATATTCAAACGCGTGTTGTCCATGGCACTCCTGCTTGGGTTGGCCATGAACAGCATAACCGCTGCGGCAGCTGAACGGTTTCCCTATGAGGAAATTACATTGAAGGAGCTTGAGAAGGGTTACGCGGAGGGAACGTTCAAAACCGAAGAGGTTGTGAAGGCCTACCTCGACCGGATCGGCATCTATGAATCCAATTACAATGCGTTCACCATGATGAATGCGGGCGCGCTTCAGGAAGCCCGCGAGGTTGACCGGCGCCGGGCGGCCGGCGAGAAGCTCGGCCCCCTTGCAGGTGTGCCGATTGTCATCAAGGAAGCCGTCGACGTCGCCGGCTTCCCGTCCACCTTCGGCTGGGCCCCGCTCAGCAAAGAGCTCGGCGGAATCGAGCTGATTCCGGAGAAGGACGCCCCCGTCGTTGCCCGCTTGAAGGCGGCCGGCGCCATTATCCTGGGCAAGACCAATATCCCGGCATTCAGCTCCGACGGTACGCGTGCCAGCTCCAGCTGGGCCGGCGACACCTATAACGCCATCGACCGGAAGCTGGTCCCGGGCGCCAGCAGCTCCGGCACGGCGATGTCCATATCGGGCAACTTTGCCGTGCTCGGCATTGCCGAAGAAACCGGCGGATCGATCCAGAATCCGGCGGCGGCCCAAGCGCTGGTCGGCATCAAACCAACCTTCGGATTGGTGCCGAATGCCGGGGTCGTGCCTCTCGCCGGAAGCACCAGAGACGTTGTCGGCCCGCATGCCCGCACGGTTCACGACGCCGCCGTCATGCTGGACGTCATCGCAGGCTACACGGCCGAGGATGCCAAGACCGTTGCATCGATCGGTAACATTCCCAAGAAAGGCTACACCTCCAAGCTGAATCCGTTGGCCCTCAAGAACAAACGCATCGGTCTCTATGGCCCGGGGTGGCTTGGCGAAGAGCTGACGGCGGAGACCCAGAAACTATATGACCGGGCCGTGAAGGAACTGGAGAGCCAGGGAGCCATCGTGGTTACCGATCCGTTCGCCGATACGGAATTCGCCGAATTCGCCAAATCGGCAGGCTCCATCGGCATTGAATCGATCGTGTACGATATGGAGCAGTATCTGAAGCGCCTGGGTCCGAATGCCGCCATTCAGTCGGTGGATGAACTGATCGAGAAGACGGGCGAGACCCCATTGGCGCTCGCCAGGTACCCGGAAGCCTTGAAAAATCCCGGCTCCGTCCCTGATCTCTCAAAATTCACGGAAATCCGAACGAAGTATCTCCATATTTTTAACGACGTGCTGGATCAACACAAGCTGGATGCACTCGTCTTCCCTCAGATGTATAAGGAAACGCCGCTGCTTCACAGCGAGGACAAAATCGCCGACACTACCGTTCCCGAGATCAACATCGCGGGCGTTCCTCTCGTCACGGTGCCGGCCGGATATTATAAGAGCGGTTCTCCGTTCTCCATCGCCTTTGTCGGCAAAATGTGGAGCGAAGCCGACTTGCTCGGCATGGCCTACGACTACGAGCAGGCAACGAAGCATCGCGTCGCTCCAACGCTTGTCGCCAAGCCTTAATACCTGCCTGATCAGCCTAGTCCAAATCAACCGGAGCCGCAGCGGCTCCGGTTTTTTCAAGCAACGTATGCAATGATATGACATGCGCTTCCATAGAAGCCCGGCGAACGGCCTATAAGCATCCATTACCTTCGTTATTTACATCGCGATTTTGAAATTTTGCATGTTTCCAATTAATTTTAATCATGATCCATTGATTTATTAGTCAAGTTCTCCTAGTATTTTCATTAGGAACATCCGGCGGCTAATCGTGAAAGCTACAGCCTTGCCCTTATTTATGATAGCGCTATCAGACAATAGAAAAGATCAAACGTCTATCGACGCACCTTCGCAGATGATAGACTTATGCCCAGAGGAGATTTTCTTGCGATTATCGAATGGTTCAGCTCTGCTATAAACTTATCATTCCATAATCTTAAAATACCGGGAGGTTGCAGATATGAAATGGAATCACTTCAAGTCCAAGCTTCTGCTTAAATACACACTGTCCTACATATCCATTTTCCTGATACCTCTTGTTATATTAACCATCATCATTTACCACAATGCCGTGGATACGCTTCGTTCCGAGATCGAGCAGACCAACGTCAATCAGCTGACCCAGGCCAAAACCGTCATCGACGAGCGCATGAAGGAACTGCAGGACATCGCGTTTCGAATTGCCTACGACGAGCAGCTGACCCGCTATTGGACCCACCATCCGTACTACAGCCGGGAATCCATCGGGGCCTTGGTCAAATACAAAGCGACCAGTTCCATCATCGATGAACTGTTCCTCTTCTTCCGCGGAGATAACAGCATTTACTCGTCCCAAGGCTTTGAGAACCTGAACGTTTTTACCGACCGCTACAAATTCAACAGCTGGAACGAAACGGAGATGGTCCGGGATTTAAACTCCGTCCAGATCCCGACCATGCGTCCGGCGGAACAAGTCGTGCAAGGGACCAAAACCCAGAATTCCATGCTGGCATACCTTGTGCCGATCGCACCCAACAATACGCCGGCTCACGGCACCGTCATGTATTTCATCCACGAATCGAATCTGACGGGATTGATCGACTCCATCCTCAGCGATTATCATGGGATGACTTATATTTTCGATAATTACGGACAAGTGCTGGCTGCCAATTACAAAGGCGAGACCATTACCGAGCAGGAGGTCAACGCGCTGTTCTCGCTTGAGCCGGGAACGCACAGCCTTTCGTTGAACCAAGAGCCCCATTCGGTTGTATCCGTCAAATCCGACACGGGCTGGACATATGTCACCGCGATGCCAAGCAACCAATTTTTCGGCCGCATCGTGCATATTCGCACTTTTATCGTTCTGGTATTCTCCTTCGTGGTGATGATGGGCACCATTCTGGCGATCTTGCTGGCCCGCAGGCAATACCATCCGATTTCGGATTTGATGGAGTTCATTCGCTTGAAGAATGATCCCGAACCATCCACCCCCAGCAACGAGCTGGAATGGATCAAAAAGACGCTGCATGATTACAGCCAGCGCGTCGACCTTCAAGAGCCCTATGCCCGAAATCATATACTGCTCATGCTGCTGAAGCACGGCCATACCGGGGAATTTCCCGCCGAGTATACGGAGAAGCTGGGCATCCGCTTCAGCCGATCCCACTATTTTGTCGTGACCATGGGCTGGGAGTCGCATGCCCTTCCCATCGGCGACAATCCGGAACGGCGGCCTGTCATGCAGCTGATGAACGATGTGGAGCTGACCGCTTTTTCCGCCTATGCTTATGGCGTGGAGCTGCCGCAGCCCGATCAGCTGGCCCTCATCGTCGGATTCGATGCGGAAACCGGCCATGAAGCGAGCCTTAACGCTCGCATGGAGCCCATCGCCCTGGCGCTGCAATCGATCGCGGCCGAGCACACGGGCGTCTCTCCCGCGATCGGGGTAGGCAACCGCTACAGCTATCCGGAACAGCTGAATCAGTCCTTCATCGAGGCAACGACCGCGCTGGAAGCATCCATGCTGCATGGACAGGGGAGCAGCACCTTCTTTAACGCTCTTTCGGGCTCCGGTGCGCAGGATTCCTCCTTCTGGGTCCCTAAGGATGTGCTGCTGAAACTGGTACAAAGCTTGAAGCAGGGCAGCTACGACGTGGCGGTTCAGATGGTATCCACCGCATTGAATAACCTGAAGGCGGAAATGCCGTCCGTACCGCTCCTGCGCTGCATATGCTTTGATATCCTGAACACGATGCTGAAGACGGCTTCAGAGCTGGGCATCCATCATGTGGTTAATCAGCTGCCGCGCGTTACTTCCTATGACTCGCTGGAGGATTTGGAGAAGAAGCTGGCAGGCCTTGCCGCCGAAATCTGCGCCCATGTCGAGGCGAAGAGCGAGACGGAAGAAAGCTCCCTGATGGACGAAATCGTCGCTTACATCGATGCCAATTTCACGGATTATGACCTGAGTCTCGGCACGATTTCGTCCAAGTTCTCCATCTCCTCGTCGTATTTCAGCCGCTCCTTCAAAGAGAAGATCGGCATGAACTTTACGCAGTACATCTGGCAGAAGCGGATGGACGAGGTCATCCGGCAGCTGCTCCACACATCCGACCCGTTAAAGGATATCATTACGCGGGTCGGTTACCTGGATACACCGAACTTCATCCGGAAATTCAAGAAAGAGACGGGTTACACGCCGGGCCAATACCGCAAAATGCACAGTCCCAACGCCGCCGATTCCACGGACGATGACGACGAGGAGTGCATCGGGTAACGGTTTCGCCGGATAAATGAAAACCTCCCTTCGGGCCCTAGGGTCCAAGGGAGGTTTTCGTATGTTTTAAGGCGCTATCAGCCAGCCGTCCCGCCGCGCCGGCATCTTCTATTTCCCGGCCGGGATGCTCTGAAGTCCTTGATGCATGGCCGTCAGCAGGCGACGGGTCGGGTCGCATCCGTATTCCCAGAACATGATCCCGGCCAAGCTTTGCTCCTTCACGTATTGGCATTTGCACCGAATCGATTCCTCATCGTCATAAGAAATCAGGCTGGAGCCGTTAAACAGATACGGCGCACAAGCCTCCTCATCCCAATAACGGATGTAGCCGTTCTTGTTGATGTACTCGGCAGCCAGCTCCGCGAAAGCCGGACCATAACCGCCCGTGCTGCCGGCCATTTGGTGAAGGCCGTTGTTCCGGTCCGGCACTTCATTCCATACGCGCGAATAAAATGCGGCACCGATGACGATCTTCTCCTTCGGGACGCCGGCTTGGACGAACAGGCTCACGGAAGCATCCGTGCTGATTCGGAACAGATCGCCGGTGGGCGTGTACAGATTCGTATGATGTCCGGTCAGGATCTGAAACCCGCCGCGCATGTCATAGGTCATCAACTGGACAAAATCCAGATACTTCTGCACCTCCGCCATCTCCGTGCCGTCTACATAGTACTGGTCGGCCCCCGCAGCTATCGTAAGCAGGTAGTGACGCCCGTCTTGCGAGCCCTTGGCATCAAGAGCCTCCCGGATCGTCTTGAGCAGAAGGGTAAAATTCCGTTTATCGTCCGGACTTGACGCTATGCCGGCCTCCCCGTAGCAAGGATATTCCCAGTCCAGATCGATCCCGTCAAAAGGGTATTCCTCCAGCACCCGTATGGCGGATGCGGCCATGCGGCCCCTTCCCCCTTCAGTTGAGGCAGCTTCCGAGAAACCGCCCGCACTCCAGCCGCCAACGGACAGCAGCACCGTAAGACCGGGGTGATCCCGTTTGATGTTCCGGACAACCTCGCCATTCTTCAGATGCTCGGTCGTGATCTCATCGTTCTTGACATGGCCGAAGGCCACGTTCAGATGCGTCAATTTCGTCAAATCCTCATGCGTCATGTCGGGAAGAGCCGAATCGACGGCGTATCCCGCCGCAATGTACTTCGTCATTACACTTCACTCCGATCCATTCTAGGGTTGTGATATCGCGGCTGCAATTTGCAGCGCTTCTTTCCCGGTGCCGATCTTGTATCCCGAAGCCGCATAACGGATCTGGTCCTGGCCGTCCAGGACGAACAAATGAGGGTAACCGGCTTCATGCGCGGCAGGATCCGGGATGAAGCCCGATAGGGAAGCATAACCGGAATCCCGCACGAATACCGTGCGAGCCGGCAGCTTGGGATAGCCGGCCGGATCAAAGGAAGCCGTCCATTCGGCATCTCCGATTGCCAGCACAATCGGCAATCCCAGCTTGTCGAGCGGCTCAGCCAGCTCGCTCAGCTCGCGAAGCAGATGCTTGGTCGGCTCCCGCTCCGGTTCGATCCAGGCAGCGATGGCTCCCTCTGATCCCAACAGCCCCTTCAGAACGGCCCCGGCTCCATCCAGCCGGGTCAAAACGCCGCCCGTCTCGAGCTTGCCCAGCACGGGAATGTCGACCGCCGTTTCCCGATACGTCAGCGCTACCGCTACGGTATCATCCGCTCGCACGGTAAAGTACGTGAAGCGCACGCTTACCGTTCCGTCCTTCAGCCGGACGCCCGAAGTCAAGCGGTAAGAACCCGGCTCCACCTCATACGGACCATCGTAAACATCGGTCATGCCATAAGGGTATACCAGCGTCTTGTACACGCCATCTTCCAAGCGGGCGAAGGTAAAATTCTCGGCATAGGATGCGGCTGGCACGTCCTTCGAAACCTCCGTATCCCTGAGGAGCTGCAGCATCCCCCAGCTCGATCCCTCCTGGTTCCGATGGGAAGCCAGACGGAATACGGCATCTTCCCAACCGCCATCACCTAGGTACTGCGGCTTCTGCTCGCTCGGATGCAGCCGGGCAGGAATTCCCAGACTGCGGCATACCGCCACGAACAGGATATCCAGCGACTGCTGGTCTCCCTTCATTAGGCTGTACGTGCCGGCCGGATTCCCCTTGCCCTTCAAGTTGGGAAGATCTTCATGATACGCATAGCCTTGCTCCAAATGACCGGCAAGCTTCGATGGATTTTCCCTGAACGCTTCTGCCTCCACGGCCGTAAAGGCATGGTCGAATACGCGTCGATACGGAACCAGCATTTCATAAGAGACCCGCGGGCACAGGATATACTTCACGAAAGTATCCTCATCCCACGATCCGCGCCGGGAGACCGCGCCCATCAGATGATCATCCAGCGTTTGCCGGAAGGTATCAATCAAATCCTTTTCGTTCAGCGACTCCAGCAGCCGCAGCGGCCACTCGCCATATTCGCCCGATCGCTCCTCCAGGAAAGCGGCGATTTCGCGGCTGTTGCCCCTGGCCTTTTGCAGAACGTCCCACACCCGTTCGGGTGGCAGCCCTAGCGTCTTGGCCACCGCGAATGCCTTTTCCTCGCTCAGGAATGTCCCCTCGTAGTCGGTCCGGATCTTTGACCCTTCCTCCAGACGGCGATTATGAGCCCGGATCATCTCTTCCGGCAGCGCCGACGCGGCATCTCCTTCTCCTTCGGGCGGAGGAACCATATCGAAATCCACGATTCCTGCCGGCTGTTCGGATGAAGCAAGCACAAGCTCAATACGTTCGTTATCGTGGGCCTTATATAAGATTTCGCTCCACTTGCCTTCGCTGACCGCTCGAATCAAGAGATCGCCATAACCCGTCTTAAAGGAGGCCACTCCCCGTTCATCCGTCCTGATCTCGGCAATGGGATAAAATTCGGCCATATTGTACAGCTCAAACCGGACGCTTGCACCGGATACGGGCTCTCCCTGCTCGTTCCTCACGATCACGTCAAGGGTGCGAGCCGGCGCATAGTTCTCCATCAAATTGATTTCCGTAAATCCCTTCTCATTCAGGGTAATATCCTCCGGCCCCGGGTAATCGGCAAAAATTCGCGTATTGATCAGCATGGCCCTGCGCGCCGGCGGACTGAACCACCCTTGGTTCAACCGGGCTTCCGGTTCGCATGCCCCGATGTAATACCACTGGCCGTCCGCCCATGCTTCCACCCAGGCATGATTGCTGTCGCAATGGGCCCAGCGCGGCGTATACACCTGACGCGCGGGAATGCCGATGCTTCGCAGCGCGGCCACCGCCAGCGTAGACTCCTCGCCGCAGCGTCCGCGCGCATTCCGGATCATCGTCAGCGGCGAAATCGTCCGCAGATCGCTGCCGATGTAGGTGGCCTTCTCATGACACCAGTAATTGGTCTCCAGAATGGCGTCTGCCATCGATAACCGCACGGTCCGTTCGGCCAGCTCGTTGTAAAGGATACCGCGGAAATCCTCAATATTTTCCGTATTGACCCGATATGGAAGCACAAAATGCAGGAACAGATGATCCGGCACACGCTCGCCCCAAGGCACGCGCTTACGGATGTCCAAGGCTTGGCGCACATGGCTTAAGAACAATGCACCATCGTAGTCGGCCAAGTCGTTCACCGGCATGTAAGCAAACAAATATTTCAAGGCCCAAGTCTCTTCTTCCGTCAGTTCCTGCTCAAATACGTGAAACAGCTGATCCTTGCGGGCCTCCGCAAAAACGATTTTCTCCTGAAACTTCTGCTCGATCCGCTCCAGCGTTTGCGAATCCAGCGAGAACACCATGGTTTGGCTGGTCATCCTCCGCTCACTCCCTCCATAGCTTTCCGTCTTCCCGAATGCAGATCAGAGCCGTGCCGTCGGAAGAAGGCGCGCTCATCTGGAACAGGCTGCGGGTCGTTTCAATCACGGGTTGGATGCTCCACGAATCCTCGCCCATGAGCTCCTTCATTTCCCGCGCAAATTCACCGTGGGCTTCATAGTGATTACGCTGCCGGTAATAGAGCCTGCGCAGCTCCCATTTGATCCGCTCGTCTTCCGGAAGCGTGAACGCTTGATGCCCCTCCTCGCCGTCGGCGAATACGACATAACCCCACAGCTCCGGGTAATGCATATTGATGATGCCCATGGGCGACCATACCCAGTTGTCCTCCGGGAAAGGCTTGCCCGTCTCCGGATTCATCACCTTGCGATACTCCCCGTCTTGCACTTCGGTCTGCCATTCGACGCGCGAGAAGTTGACGCGCCAGAACTCGCCCGGCAACGGCGGGCGGCCGTCTTCGGCGCATTCCTTCAGACTGGACCAAGGAATCGCGACCTCCACGCTCCATTTCCGATTATCGGCGCCAGGCCGATTCAACTCCCCATCGATAAACACCGCTGTCTTGAGACCGCTGATATCCCAGCCGTTAACCGGCGGCCCGCCATCCCGGTACGGTTTCACCAGCAGCAGGTCCCATACCGTATTCAGTGCATTGATCTCGAATTCGTAATATTGATGGCTGTCCCCGTCCGGATCAATGAATATTTCAAAGTCATTATCATAGAAAATAACCGAATCGCGTTCCGTCAAGGTCGCCCAAATCTGATCCTCGATCAGCTCGGCGGCAAAATAAAAATAGTCGTCATCCCACAGCATTTTAACCCGGGTTTGTTTGGCCGGCTTCGGGCGAAGATCCCCTTCGATATCAACGAAATCGTCGGTCCATTCCGCCGCATCCCAGAATGCCTTATCCACGCGGCCGTCCAGCACGAGCGGCTGTCCCGCACGCCTGCATATGTAATGCTTGGGAGCATACTCAATCCTCGGCTCCGGCACTCCACTTCTGTTCATGTCATTCTCTCCGCTTCGTGAGGGAGGCTAAGCGCCTCATCAAGCGTTTATCTCCCCGTGATATGGTTAGTTATGGGTGACGACGGCTCCCGAGCCGCCGTACATCTCCAGCTCTTCGTCAAACTCCAGCTTAAGGACCGTCACCTGCTCATGCGTATCTTCCGGCGTCATTTTGATCCACGTCGTCCCCGGGATGTTGAACCAAGGCACGCCTCCATGGATTTCATGTTCAAGCTCTTTGCCCGAATGCAGCACGGTAATTTTCTTGATCGGATTGCACAGTCCCTTGATGCACACATTCTCCTTCGGGTCATCATAGACAAATAAATACAATGTCTTTCGATCCTCGGAGATCGTGCTTCCTCCCAGATAATAGCGGGTCATAATGCCTTCGCCCGTTCCGAATACGGCCTCCTCATGAGTTCGGATCCAAGCTCCCAGCCCAAGCAGAATGTCCTCCTGCCTTGGATCGATGGTGCCGTCCTCGCGGGGACCGATATCCAAGAGCATATTGCCGCCCATGGAGATGCAGTCGCAGAACATCCGAATGATCTGGTTTAATGATTTGTATTTATGGTCTGTCGGTACGTAGCCCCATGAGGTGTTGATCGTGGTGCAGAATTCCCACGGTCCCTCCGGTCTCGTGATCGGAATACCCTGTTCCGGCGTTTTATAATCGCCGTGGCCCTGAAGCCGCGAGTTGATGATGATATCCGGATTGAAGGATTGCAGATAATGCTTGAACTCCGGCAGATTCCACTGCTCGGCGCTGCGTTCCCAATCGCCGTCGAACCACAGCAGATCCACCTTCCCGTAATTCGTCAGGATTTCCCGCAGTTGATTGTTGTTGAACTCCAGGAATTTCTGCCACTTCTCCTGATCCTGAACGCCGTCCACGGGACTGGTGTGCGGGTTGACGCCGCTGAGATCCTCCGGCACCCTGCCTCCTTCGAACACGCTCGGATAATCCGGATGCGACCAGTCGATCAGGGAGAAATACATGCCCAGGTGAATCCCCTTCTCCCTGATCGCTTCCGCATACTCCCGCACGATGTCCCGATTGGCCGGCGTCCGCTTGACCACGTTGAGATCGCTGTACTGCGTATCCCACAGGGCCACGCCGTCATGGTGCTTCGTTGTCAGCACGGCATAACGGGCGCCGGATTTCTCGATCAAGTCCGCCCATTTCTCCGCATTGAATTTCGATGCCGTAAAACCGTCCAGCTGCTTCATGTACTCGTCGTACGTGATCCTCCCGTTATAGAAGGACCAGGATTCCGAGACCCCGTCCACGGCATAGATGCCGTAGTGAATGAAGATCCCCAGCTTGGCTTCTTCGAACCATTTCTGCATATCTGTCCACACCTCTTCTTGAAGTCGTTATACGTGAGAGAAATCGTTTATGCAGTCCGCCTCTTACCGAAACCGCAATACATGCGCGATCGGCGCCGTTCCCTGACGCTCCTGATCCGGAAGACGGACCGCGACACCATCGTCCGTGCGGCGATAATCCAGTGCCTCCTGACCCCCGACCAGATCAACTCGGCCGAACGCCGTCTGAATCGGAATGAACAGCTCCTCAGGGACGGCTTCTTGCTCATTACGATACAGATAAATGGCATAGGTCGTATCGTCTTTTTGGGTAAACTGGACCGCGCCGGAGGAATACGGCTCGCAGACACGCGTTCCATAGATGGCCTCTCCGTAGACCTTCAGCCACGCGCCCATGCCCTTCATTCTTGAAATGGCCGTCTCGGACAGTCTTCCGTCCGGCTGAGGGCCTATGTTCAGCGCGAGATTGCCGCCTTTGGCCACGATCTCGACCAGCAGATGGATGAGCTGACGAACCGATTTGTAACGATCTTCGTAACGGAAAGAGAAGGAGGTTCCCATCGTGATGCAGCTTTCCCAAGGCACGTGAAGAGCACGTTCAGGGAGGGTCTGCTCCGGCGTGATCAGATTCTCGTAAGGCCCGCCGACCGTCCGGTCCGCCGAGAGGAGCCAAGGCTGGATTTTGCGCGCTTTCTCCACCGCTTCGCCCAATCGGATATTCTGGTCCCGGTAATCGTTCACCCAGCCTGCATCGAGCCACAGCACATCAATGCGGCCGTAACGGGTCATCAGTTCCATGATCTGCTCATGGGTAAACTGAACGAACTGTTCCCACAGCCACGGATATTTCTTCGGATCGTAGCTGGGTCCGCGAGACGTAAAGCTCCCCGCTTCCATTCCCGGCGCCCAGTAGTACGGCGTATGCCAATCGGCCTTGGAGAAATAGGCGGAAATGCCGAGCCCCTTGGCACGGAAGGCATCAAACAGCTCCTTCGTAATATCGGCGTATTTATGCGTATGGAACGGACAGTCCGGCCCCGTGACGCGGTAGTCGGTCGTATGCGTATCCCACATGCAGAACCCGTCATGATGCTTGGTCGTAAAATTCAAATATTTGAAGCCGTTCTCCGCTGCCAGGTCAGCCCACAGATCAGGCTGAAACCGAAGCGGGTTGAACGTCTTGTTCAGATCGAAATACTGCCGCTTAAGCTCCTCCGCATCGATATCCCAATCAATGCCGTCGCGCGACCAGTCCGCGTCCTTATCGCTCAGCGCCCATGATTCGACCAGGCCCAGCTGGGAATACGGCCCCCAATGCATCATCAGGCCCAGCTTCTGGTCCTTGAACCATTCCAGGCGCTCCAGGAGCAACGGATCCTCCGGCTTGACCCACTTGTCCTCGCTGCTGAAATTATGTACGCCCTGCTCCACTACCGCTTGCTCTTCCTCTACCAGCTTGTTCTCCGACATGTTGTACCTCCATATTTCATTTGTGATAACGGTACTAGGAAGACCGTTTGTATAGCCTTGCCTGCCCTTTAAAAACAATAGCCAACCCCCGGTCAAGAATCGACCGGGATACGTTGGCCCTTTGTTGTTCAACTATGCATCTGATTATTGCTCGGCATTCCAGCGGTCGTATGCGCCTTGATACAGCTCGACGAGACGGTCGCTGCCCATTTTCTTGACTTGTGCAACATATTTATCCCAGTTTTCAAGCGGCTCTTGGCCTGTCACGAATTTGGCTTCCATCTGTTTCACGTACGTTTCCAAATCGGACAACAGTGCGGTAGCTTCGCTTTGCTCTTCATTCGTCAAGTAGACGTTAGGGAACGGCGATTTACCGATCGGCACAAGCTTTTCTTGGTTCTGCTGGTCGATCCACTCATCGAATTCGGTGCGAAGACCTTTCGCAACATCCGGATCATTGACGCCAGGCGTCAGAATGCCGTAGTTCGGCGTGATTTTGCCGCGATACTCCTCACGATCGCCGCCGCCCGGCACTGGGAGCCATTCTTTCACGCGGTTAGCTTCATCCTTGAATTTCCACAGGGTGCCTTCCGGTCCTTGGTTAAACAGCGTAGCGCCTTCATAGCTGTACAGGTAATCGATCCAGCGCATGGTCGCTTCCGGAGCCGGGTTGCTGCTCGAAATGGCGAATGTGCCTCTTGCCGACATGCCAGGATGCATGCCGTATACCGGAGAGTCGGCGATTTCACTCTTCACCGGCGTCATGAGCGGATGCTCGCTGCTAGGCTCGCCGCCGAGCGTGAAGTACGCATGGTAGTCGTTAAACAGAGCCAGCTGATTGTTTTCTCCCTTGGCTTTTTTCTGATCGCCTGTTTGCGAGAAGGTTTCATGATCCAGCAGTTCTTCCTTCCACAGACGGTTCATGAACGTCAGATAGCCTTTGTAGCCTTCTTCCTGATAAGGGTAGTGTACTTTCCCATCCTTGTCGGAATAGATGCCTTCGTTGTACATGCCCCAGAAGCCGAAGAAGTACATACGCAGGTCATCCAGCTTGACGGAAGTCAGCGGAATCTCGTCTTTCTTTCCGTTTCCGTTAGGATCTTCTTCCTTGACGCGTTTCAAGAATGTATATAATTCCTCAGTAGTCTTAGGTTCGGACACGTTTAGCGCTTTTAGGAACTTGCCGTTGTACCACATCGGGCCTCTGTACCATACGGCAGCCTTGTCAACGAACGGCAGGGCGTAAATATGTCCGTCCGGGGTTGTGAAAGATTTGCGGACATCCGGGTTCTCGTCAAAAATCTTTTTGATGTTCGGTGCATAACCCTCGTCAATGTACTTCTCCAGCGGAATGAGGATGCCCTGGCTGCCGTAAGTTACCTGCTCAGCCGGCTTCAGATCCGCCGCATAGAACATATCGGGCAAATCGCCGCTCGCAAACACCAGATTTTTCTTTGTTTCAAAGCTGTCAATCGGAGAAAGCTGATATTCCAGCTTGATGCCTGACAATTTCTCCATCTCTTGTAGTACGGGCATCGTATTCCAATCGGCTACACCGGCATCCTGTGACATGACCGTCAGCGTGATCGGCTCATCCACAATCGGGAAACCTTCCTTCTTTACCCCTTCCGTGCTGGCTGTCCCGGACGGTGCTGTAGCAGCGCCATCTCCTTTAGGTGAACCACAGGCTGCAAGCATTGTTGCTGAGAGGGTGAGGCAGAGTAAAATAGATGATGCCTTGCGAAGCTTTTTCATGACAACAACTCCCCTTTTTTGGTGTGGATTGTATGGTTTAAGATCAGCCCTTAACGGAACCAATCATAACACCCTGCACAAAATAACGTTGAAGGAACGGGTAAACAGCAATAACCGGAAGTGTCGCAACGATAATGACCGCATATTTGACCAGTGCGGCAATTTCCGCTTTGGAATTCATCGCTGCAGCGGATGAGGCGTCAATCGCCCCGCCGCCCTGAGCCGCCATCTCCTGAAGCACCAGGATTTGACGCAGGAAGAGCTGCAGCGGATACTTCGCCGCATCGTTCAGATAAATCATGGCGCTGAAGTAACTGTTCCAATGTCCGACGCCGTAGAAAAGTGCCATGACGGCAATAATCGGCATCGAGAGCGGCAATACGATTTTGACGAATAACCGGAAGTTCGTACAGCCGTCGATATGGGCCGCTTCCTGAAGCTCCTTCGGAATGGTCGATTGGAAGAACGTCCGGGACACAATGATGTTCCATATGGACGCAGCTCCCGGCAGTATAAGAGCCCACATGCTGTTGACCATGCCAAGATCTTTCACGAGCAGGTAACTCGGAATCAGTCCCCCGCCGAAAAACATCGTAACCAGGAACACTGCCATAAAAAATCCTCTGCCCACAAAATCTGAGCGACTGAGCGCATAGGCTGCAGGCAGCGTGACAATCAAATTCACGATCGTACCTATCACTGTATAAATAATCGTGTTCTTATAGCCAATCCAAATGTTGGCATTCTCAAACACCCTGGCATATCCATCAAAAGTTATCCCTTTCGGAATCAGCCACATTTCACCTGAGCTTACGTACTTCGGATCACTGATAGAAGCGCTGACAATGTACAGCAGCGGGTACAGTACGATGATCAGTGCAATCGTCAAATAGATGTAGTTGCATAGCAGGAATAATTTATCCCCCTTGCTTTCCCTTACCGTGGATGGCATATGTTATTCCCCCTTCTACCACAAGCTGTTTTCACTGGTGCGGCGTGCAATTTGGTTCACCGCGATCAGCAGTATCGCATTAATTACCGAGTTGAACAATCCGACGGCCGTGGAGAAGCTGTACTGGGCATCGACCAGACCGGACCGGTAGACGAAGGTCGAGATGACATCGGATGAACTCATGTTCAGCGGGTTTTGCAGCAGCAGGATTTTCTCGAATCCAACCCCTAAAATGCTGCCCATATTCAGAATCAACAGGATCGTGATCGTAGGTACGATCGCCGGAATATTGATGTGCAGAATGCGCTTGAATCGGCTGGCACCATCCACGACGGCTGCCTCGTGCAGCTGCGGATCGACGCCCGACAATGCGGCCAGATAGATGATGGTGCCCCAGCCCGCACTCTGCCACACGCCGGACAGCACGTACACGGTCTTAAACCAGGCAGGGTCCGTCAAGAATTGCGGCGGCTGGAAACCGAGCATTTCCACAAAATTAACGATCATGCCCGACGAAGGAGACAAGAAGGTAATGATCATGCCGGACATAACGACAACCGATATAAAATGCGGCGCATACGTGACGGTCTGTACCGTACGCTTGAAGAATGAATCCTTCACTTCATTGAAGGCCAATGCCAGGATGATGGGAAGCGGAAAGCCGATCGCCAGCTCATACAAGCTGATGCTCAAGGTATTCCAGAGCAAGTCCCAGAAGTAATAAGAGTTAAAGAAGCGTTCGAAATGGTCGAATCCGACCCACGGGCTTCCCGTTATTCCCAACGTCGGGATGAAGTTTTTGAAGGCAATTTGGATCCCGTACATCGGGCCATAATGGAAAATGACAAAATACAGAAATGCCGGAGCGATAAACAAATACAGCTCCCAGTTTCGAATCATCCTCCTCCATAATGTATTTTTCTTACGATTCGGCATCGTGTTCACCGATAAGCTTTGCGTCAGGGCGGATTGACCATCTTGCTGCATAGGTTGCCCCCTCCTTTTCTAATGAAAATCCGGCCATTTTTTTCGGAAAAGCACCCCTGTTCAATGTAAAAGAAAGAGCCTTCCTGACCACACATCCTTAGCGTGCGGCTTTGCCCGCTTCAGAATTGTTAACGCTTACATCCCAAGTGTATGGATCGCGGCATCATCCGTAAATATGTCATTTTCAATTGTCCGGTTATAACAGCGCCATCCATTGGTATGACGGGCTTTTCACGTCCTTCCCAGTCTTGAATTGTCATTTTTCGGGCAGGAAAACATGTGGTTTTTGACCCCTTACCCTACGGTAAATTGTCATCCTCGTTAACGGGATGATCCTTGACAGATGTCATATCTGACCGTAAGTTGGAAAAATAAACCGTAAAAGCAAAACTGACATATTCTAAAAGAAACGAGGTATTATGCATGCAGCCATCATCCTGGATTTTAGCCGGCTACGCAGGGCGCAAAGTCTTATCCGAGATCACGGCCGAAGATGCCCGGCGGCTCACTCACTTGAACATCGCTTTTGCCCATATCCAAGAAGACAAGATTACGTATACCGACACGAACACCATTCACGAGATCCAACGCTTGAAAGCCGTCAATCCCGAATTAACCATACTGTTGTCCGTTGGCGGCTGGGGCTCCGACGGATTCTCGAGAGCGGCAGCCACGTCGGAAGGTAGACAAAGCGTGTGCGAATCGGCGATCAAGCTGCTGCAAGAGTTTCCCTTCGACGGCATTGACCTGGACTGGGAGTATCCATGCTACTCGATCGCCGGAACGGCGGCATCGCCAAACGACAAGGAAAACTTTACGCTGATGCTGAAGGAGCTCCGGGAAACGCTGGATCAGTACGGGCGGGGCGAGACACACTATCTGTTGACCATCGCGGCCGGAGCCGATCAATATTATATCGACGGCACCGAAATCAATGACATCCACCCCTATCTCGACTTCATTCAGCTGATGACGTACGACATGCGCGGTGGATTCCAGACGCTGACGGGCCACCACACCAACCCGTACACCTCCACCGGCGATCTGTTCCGAATCAGCGTCGACGCATCGGTCCGTCTGTTTACCCTAGCCGGTGTGCCGCGCGAAAAAATCGTGATCGGGGCCGCATTCTACTCCAGGAAGTGGAACGATGTGCCGGACGTGAACAACGGATACCTCCAGGTCGCTCCTTCCCCCGGAGGTTACGGCCCGACCTATACCCAGCTCGCTGCCGAGTATTTTAGCAATCCTTCCTATAAGAGGTACTGGGACGACGAAGCCAAAGCGCCTTATTTATTCGACGGCAGCAGCTTCATCACATACGACGACGCCGAATCCCTGACCCATAAATGCAAATACATACAGGAGCAGGGGCTGGCCGGCATCATGTTCTGGGAATACAGCTGCGATGCGACGCACAGCCTGGTGGATGCCTTGTACAAAGCATTGCGCTCTTAGCGGGGCTGAGCTAGCACGAGCTGCAGCAGATTCACTCCCTTCATCATGTCTTAGAAAAGCTGATGATAGACGAGCTGCACGTTATTTTATATAACATGCAGTTGACTTCATCTTCTTGCGCTGCAATGACTTGGCTTCATTCTATGGGTTCCTTCCGGATCCCGTAAATATGTCGTTTTTATCTATAACTATAGAGCACGAAAACCCTTATTTATACTGGGAAATTCATACTGCATATGTTGAATTTGCACCTCACATAAGCATGCCGCCACACGGACAGTTTCAAAGTATTGGACATTAAAAAAAGCCGGTCCCCAATAGGGACCGGCTTTTTGGCTTATGCAAACCCGGGCATTTCTTGTCATTTGCGTTATGTTTATGTCACTAAATATAACCTACTTAGCTGTTGAACGGTCGTCATTCGTAACGTCACCGAAGAAGCGGATCGAGTACAGTGCACACAGTCCGACAATCGTATAGATGATGCGGGAGCCTACAGAGCTCTGCCCACCAAACAATGCAGCGACCAGGTCGTATTGAAACAGACCCACGAGCAGCCAGTTGATGCCTCCGATAATCAATAACAGCAATGCGATGGTATTAAATGTTCTCATCGTTTAACCCTCCTTACGCCCTTTTTTTCATGTCATTTCTTATATGGTTTATACAATAGATTCTGGTAACTATTTTTAACCAACAATTGCATTTATAATCATGACCGGACAAAAAAACATCCCTAAGCGGGATGTCCTTGATACTCGATTCGAAATCGCCTTCTTCCCCTACACTTCCTTAGGAAATCCACGCTGTTGACGCAGAAGCTCCAGAAAGATCTCAACGGCCTTGGTGTGATAAGGCGTCTTCTGCGTAATCCATGAGAACTGGCGCGCCACCGGCTTGCCATCCGGTACCAGCATATGCAGCGTTCCGAGTCGAATCTCCTTGCGCACCGCCCACCTCGACAACAGCGTAACGCCAAGGCCTGCCTCCACGGATTCCTTGATCAACTGGGTGCTTCCGAACTCCACGATATGCTTAGGATGAACATGATACCGGGAGAACATCCGCTCCGTTGCCTCGCGGGTGCCCGAACCGGCTTCCCTGACAATCCAGGTCTCATCCGCCAGCTGGGACAGCGGCACCTCCTGCAGATGGTCATACCGCCCGTCACGGGGGACCATCACCACCATTTCATCCTCCGCGAAAGCCTCGATATGCAGCTTCTCATCCTGATAGTCGCCCTCGACGATCCCGATATCCGCCTCATGTCGCAATATCATCTCCGCCACCTCCTTGGTGTTCCCGATCGTAATCGACGGGCGGATCAAGGGATAACGCTCCCTCATATAAGCGATCAAATGCGGCAGCATGTACTCCCCGAAGGTATAGCTGGAGCCGATGGACAGATGGCCGCTTGCCCGATGCATCAAATCGTCCACAAGGGCGTTCATGCGGGTGTACAGGCCCAAAATGTCCTTCGCATGATGGTATACGATCTCTCCCGCTTTCGTAAGCCGGACGTATTTATTGGTTCTCTCCAGCAGCTTGGTGCCAACGGAACGTTCCAGCGCCTGGATATACTGGCTTACCGCCGGCTGTGTCATAAGCAGTTCCTCGGCCGCGCGGGTAAAATTCCCCTTGTCTACGACGGCTACGAATACTTCCAGTGCTTGATCCACGCTTTTAGCCCCCTTCGTTCCAGATCCATATTTGGTTATGCGTTATATTACCATAATAAATTACTTATGATGATCATCATAATGATTTATTTTTCTTATTCTAAGCAATGGGATACGATGGGTTCAGACCAACCGAACGAATCGGAGGTTATGTCTTATGGCTGAACCCGCATATTCCAAATCTCAAGAGCATGTCCATCGTCTGGTTCGATGGACGCAGCATTCGCTGCCCGCCACTGCTGGCGGCGTAGCCTTTACCTTTGTCATCGCCCTTATCGGTTACGGATTAGCCAGCGTGCCGGGCCTTGGCTATCTTGGCCAGCTTGCCTGGGCAATTCTGATCGCCGCTGTATACCGGCAGCTCCGCGGTTACCCGGAGAGACTGCGCATCGGGATCCAATTCACGGCCAAGCGTCTGCTGCGCCTAGCGATCATTCTATATGGCTTAAAGCTGAATATCGGCGTCGTATTCCAGCAAGGCTTGGGTTTAATGCTGAGAGATGTCATCAGCGTCGTGTTTGCGATCGGGCTTACACTGCTGATTGCCAAATGGCTGAAGGCCGATATGTCCCTGTCCCTTCTGCTCGGGATCGGAACAGGCGTATGCGGCGCGGCGGCCATCGCCGCCGTGTCCCCGATCGTGAAAGCCAAGGAAAAGGATACCGCGCTTGGAGCAGGGCTTATTGCCTTTCTCGGAACCATCGTCGCGATCGGTTATACCCTCGTCCAGCCGCTGCTTCCCTTATCGGATACCCAATACGGCATCTGGTCGGGCGTAAGTCTTCATGAGATCGCCCATGTGGCACTCGCAGCCGCTCCGGCAGGCGAAGATGCTCTTGCCATCAGCCTGCTTGCCAAGCTTGGCCGCGTATTTCTGCTCGTGCCGCTCAGCATCGTGCTAATGGTCTGGATGAAGCGGACCGGACGTTTGCAGAGCCAAACGCGGATGGAGTTTCCCTGGTTCCTGCTTGGCTTCATCGCAGCGAGCTTGCTGGGAAGCTGGGAATTTACCGGACAACCGATCATTCCCCTGCCGATCAAGGATACGATATCCCAGGCAGCCTCCTTCATCCTTGCCATGGCGATGGTGGGACTTGGCCTGAATGTCCACTTGAAGGACATACGCGGCGCCTGGCGGCCGCTGCTGGCCATGGCCATCACCACCGTGCTTCTGATCCTGCTGACTTATGCCATGGCATAAGCAATCAGGTGACGGCCCAGTGCACGAAACGAAAAGCCATTCCCTGCTCGCGGGGGATGGCTTTTTGGCGGTGAATGCCTCCAATCCCTTTCCATCCTCCGGACTTTGGATTCAGACCGACTCCGGTTTTTGCAGCATGGCCACCCCGTCTTTTTCTTTCCATTTTAGGGTAAAACTAAAAGAGCGGGGTTGTCCGATCTGGGGGGACGGTTTAGCTCCCCCGCTTTCTTGGGTATTTGAGCTTAGTATACAGTCATCATGCAGAGCGATCAGGATAGAGGAGATGGAAGTATGCAGCGAAATCATACGATTATGCAATTCTTCGAATGGCATGTGGCAGCCGACGGCTCCCACTGGAACCGGCTCAAGAACGCAGCGCCGGAGCTGAGCAAGGCAGGGATCGACGCGGTTTGGATTCCTCCGGTGACAAAGGCATCGTCCGCCGAGGACAATGGTTACGGCGTTTACGACCTGTATGATCTGGGAGAATTCGATCAGAAGGGAACGGTTCGCACGAAGTACGGAACCAAGCAGGAATTGACCGATGCCATCGCGGCCTGCCAGAAGAACGGGATCGCGGTTTATGTGGATCTGGTGATGAACCATAAGGCGGGCGCCGATGAGACCGAACGTTTCCGGGTGGTACAGGTCGACGAGATGGATCGGACCAAGGATATTTCGAAGCCGTTCGAGATCGAGGGATGGACCAAATTCACGTTCCCGGGCCGGGGGGACCAATACTCTGCCTTCCAATGGAACTTCACTCATTTCAACGGGACCGATTACGACGAAATCAACAAACGTTCCGGCATTTACCGCATCGTCGGCGAGAATAAATCGTGGAGCGACAAGGTGGACAATGAATTCGGCAATTACGACTACCTGATGTTTGCCAACATTGATTACAGCCATCCGGATGTGCGCAAGGAAATGATTGCATGGGGAAAATGGCTGGTGGATACGCTGCAATGCAGCGGATTCCGGCTGGATGCGATCAAGCACATCAATCATGACTTCATCAAAGAATTTGCGGCAGCCATGAAAAAAAAGCGCGGCGATGATTTTTACATCGTGGGGGAGTTCTGGAACCCCGAGCTTCAGGACTGCCGGAATTTCCTGGATACGGTGGATTATAAAATCGATCTGTTCGACGTGTCTCTTCACTATAAACTCCAAGCGGCTTCGAAAGCCGGCCGCTCCTTCGATCTGCGGACGATTTTCGACGATACGCTCGTGCAATCGCATCCGATGAATGCCGTCACGTTTGTGGACAATCACGACTCGCAGCCGCAGGAATCGTTGGAATCCTGGGTGGAGGATTGGTTCAAGCAGAGCGCTTATGCGTTGATCCTGCTGCGGAAGGACGGTTATCCTTCGGTCTTCTACGGCGATTATTACGGAATCGGCGGCGAGAACCCCATTCCCGGCAAACGGGAAGCGATTGATCCGTTGTTGTATGCCAGGGCGAATCGGGCGTACGGCGAGCAGGATGATTATTTTGACCACCCGAATACGATAGGCTGGGTCCGCCGCGGCATTCCGGAAATCGAATGTTCCGGCTGCGCGGTGGTCATCGCCAACGGCGAAGCCGGGGATAAGCGAATGTTTGTCGGCGAGCATCGCGCCGGAGAGGTATGGGTGGATCTGACCCGCACCCGGAAGGATCGCGTAACGATCGGCGAGGACGGCTTCGGCCTGTTCCCGGTGAACGGCGGCAGCGTGTCCGTCTGGGCTCACCCGGATATCCCCGTAGAAGCGTGACAAACCGCATTCGGCATGGACATAAAAAGACCGGAAGAAATCGGCTTCGGCAGAAGCTTGCCTCCTTATGGGAAGCACCTGCATAAGCTTTCATTCTTCCGGTTTTTTTGCGTTAACAGCCAGAGCCCCTCAATCAGCCCTTAACCTGAAAACGGCGGCGCAAACCCTCGCCTAACAGGTTGAACGTGATGATCAGCAGCATCATGGCAAACGCCGGATAGACCACGAATTGGAACTTCCCAAGCCAGATGTCTGCCCGATGCTTGGACAGAATGGTCGCCCAGTTATAACCCGTCTCCACGAATTCCATGACGTAATAATTAACTTCCTTCCATTCATGACCAAGGAAGATGTTCACGATCGCAAGCTGGCCGAGCAGGAGCATGACCTTTCCCATATCCAAACAGAAGTTGACGATCACTTCGGGGAACATGACCGGGATATAGTAATTCTTCGTCAGCGTCCTCGTGCGAAGACCTAACGCGGTTCCGGCCTCCATATAAGGCTCGCTTGCCATCTTGTGGGCCTGCTGCTGAATCGTGATGGCCACCCGCCCGGCTTCGACGCTAGCCAGAATCAGAATGGCCCAGCCCATCCGCTGCTGGGAGAAGAGAAAGAACGGAAGCGCAAGCAGCAGCGCGGATGCGAAGACCGGCGGCAAATAGGAGCATAACTGGTTCCAAAAGGTGATGAACCGGTGGGTGAACCCCTTTTTCTTGCGGGCAATCAATCCCAGGGGCACCCCGATCGCATATCGGACAGCCGTAATCGCGAGCACCAGCAGGATCGTATCCTTGGCGGTCACAACCAGCTTGCTCAGGTTATCGACCCCTCGCTTGTCCGATCCAAGCCAATTCTTCGAGGAAGGCTTATAGGGCGGCAGGGTCAGCTTCTGCTTCCCGTCCTTCATGACCCATCTGGAGGGTTCCTTCTTTAAATCCTTATCAATGAAGGGCATGTAAGGCCCCGCCAGCATAACGAAAACAAAGAAAGCAAGCAAAATACTGCCTATCCATAAAGGAAAGTTCTTCAAGACGACTCACCTCGTATCTTTATCGTGGATCAAAGTACTTGCGTGCCGAATGACTGATCCATTGGATGATCATGAACAGCACCATAAAGGAAAATGCGATATAAATAATGACACCCGGTTCATAATTGCCGCCGGTGCCGCTGAACGTATTGAAATCCAGTGCCAGAAACAATCTCCACGCCGCCCCTGGATAGTTGCGGTAATATTCCACCACGAGCAGGTTGGATAAGATGAAGACAAGCAGGCCCGGAAGATGGGTCAGGATGGTCGCGATGCCGTTGCGCAGCATATGTTTGTAGACAACCTTCCGGTCGCTCAGACCTTTGGCTTTAGCCAGCAGTATGTACATCTTGCCTTCCTGTGCGAGCAGCGAGGCCGACGTGATTCGGGCAATGAAGAAAATCGGGTAAATCGAGACAAGCAGCGAAGGCAGCACGAAGGCCTCCCAACCATCAACCGCAAAATAACGGATAGCCGGAACATGCTTAATAAGCACCCACTGGGCGATCAGCATCAGGAAAAAATCCGGAATGGACTGGAACAGCCATGTCGTCCAGTGCCCCAGCGCGCTAAATTTGGTCTTGGACAATTTGTAGTCCAGGACTCCCTTCAGAATGCCGAACACGAATCCTATGAATAAAGCGGATACAATAACGAGCAGGCTTTTGCCGACGGCTCCGAAAGCGGCCGCTTCCGAAGACTGGCCGTTATATCGCGATTCCCCCAGCGTACCGTTCTGAATCGCCGCTGCAAAATAATCCCGGATATGCGTTACATACTCACCCAGATCAAAGGAATAATTTGTCACCCATAAATTGCTGTCCAGCGACAGATTCAGATCCCTTGGAACCAGGACGATGAGGACGATGAACATAAAAGCCAGCAGGCTGGTCACCGTTGTTTTGAGCATTTGCGTTTTTAATCTCATACCGTCCTCCCACACATGATTTCAGTAGTACCCCTCTTGGTTCATTCGATTAAGCACTTATTCTACTACTATCATACATCTCCTAAATAAGTCCAGATGAAAATACAAAATTTTACTTTTGATATTTCCGCATCAGGTATTGAAATTCATATATCCATGTACCCGCTGGCATAAACCCTGGATGTCGCCCTATCAAATTGCAATCCGCCGTAAAAGGATATACTCTGAACTTAATACATCTCATTGGAGGAGGTTTCTACGGCGATGTCGATCTATGAATATGAAGTAAAAACGATACGCGGCGAATCCCAAACGCTGGAATCTTATAAAGGCGACGTCATGCTGATCGTCAATACGGCGACCAAATGCGGCTTTGCCCCTCAATTCGACGGTCTGGAGAAGCTGCACCAAACCTACCGCGACCAGGGATTGGCCGTTCTCGGCTTCCCCAGCAGCCAATTCATGAATCAAGAGCTGGAGGAGGATGCCGCGATCGAAGAGGCCTGCAAGCTTAATCACGGCGTCACCTTCCCGCTGTTTTCCAAGATCGATGTGAACGGCACGAACGCTCATCCGCTTTACAAATATCTGACCAGCGAAGCCCCCGGCGCACTGGGCATCAAGGCGATCAAATGGAACTTCACCAAATTTCTGGTGGACCGCAGCGGCAAGGTGATCAAGCGCTTTGCACCGACGGACACTCCGGAGAAGATGGAAGAGGATATCAAGAAGCTGTTGTAAACCGATGCAGGACAGGATCCATTCTCCGTTTGCTTGTCACCTAAAAAAGGGCTTGCCCGAGGTCCATCGACCTTGGGCAAGCCCTTTATGTTATGATGCTTGGCATCGTCATGGTTATGGTACGCAGCATTTTCCGGCTGTGTTTCCAATCTCTATCCGGATAGGCCGTCTGTACGATCTTTATACCGGGCGCGGCTGCTCGCGCACCCAGACGGCCATTTCATTCTCGCCGCGGTTGCCCCATAAATAATAGGGAATAGCCTTTAATGATGCGGGAAGCATCTTTTTGGGAGAAGAACGATACAACTGCTCATCGCCCCAATCGTCAGACTCTTCAAGCCACCCGGCTCCTTCAATGACAACCGCTCCGCCGAGAAGATTCGGATCAAATCGCGAACGAAGCTTCGGATCGCCCGCAAGCGATAGCGAGGATACAGGCACTCCATGATCGACGCTTTCCAGGCAGTATACGAGCGGCCCGCGCTGAATCGCGGCCTTGCCGGCATTCCCCCGTATATTCGGATTGGCTCTGACCTGATGGATCTCCATGGAGAATGCCAACTCCACGGTGTCTCCCGGCGCCCATACTCTCTTCACGCAGGCATAGCCGTCTTGAGTAATATCCTCCACGTTCATTTCTTGCCCGTTCACGCGCAAGCCGGCTTTGCCGCGCGACCAATCCGGAATGCGAAGGGCCACCGTCCACTCGACAGCCTGCTCAGGCTGAAGCGTAAGCGTAACGTCCCCGTCCCATGGCAGCGCGCTGTTCTGCATTACCTTCACAGGCACGTCCCCGAACCGCACCTCCGCTTCGCCGCCGATGTACAGATGGGCATACAGCGTATCGTCATTCATCGTATACACGTATTCGCCCAGCGATGACAGAAGCCTTGCCACGTTCGGCGGGCAGCAGGCGCAGGCGAACCATCCCGGCCGAACCGGCTTCACATGAGCCTTGCCCGGATTATGGCTGCAGGCCGCAGGCCATACCTCAAGCGGGTTTACATAGAAGAAATGCCGCCCGTCCTGAGCCATGCTGCCAATGACCGTATTAAACAGCGCGCGCTCCATCACGTCCGCATACTCGGATTTAGGTGCCAGCTGGAGCATACGTTGGGCAAAAAAGATCAAGCCGATGGATGCACAGGTCTCGGAATACACGGTATCATTCGGCAGATCGTAATCCGTCGTAAACGCCTCGCCGTGATGAGTGGACCCGATCCCTCCGGTAATGTACATCTGTTTATGGACCATGTTGCGCCACAAGGCATCGCAAGCCTCAAGCAGAGCCGGGTCCTTCGTTCTGGCGGCCAGATCCGCCATCGCCGTGTACATATATACGGCCCGGACCGAGTGCCCGACGGCCTCCTTCTGCTCCCTAACGGGCAGATGGCTCTGATGATAAGCCAAATGCGGGGCGTGCAGCACCGAACGATAGAAGGATTTCTTCCCGCGCTGTTCCCACTCCTGAAGGAAGAAGTGGGGTTCCGTCCCGCGCTCATCGATGAAATATTGGCTCAGGCTCAAATATCTCGGCTCTTGAGTCACCTCATACAATTTCACCAGGGCCAGCTCAATCTCCTGATGGCCGTCAAACCCATGGATTTTCCCATCCTCCGGTCCAAAAACGCTATCGATATGATCCGCCAAGCGGCATACCACATCCAGTAGCTTCCGCTTTCCCGTCGCCCTGTAGTGAGCAACTCCGGCTTCAATCATATGACCGGCGCAGTACAGCTCATGGCAGTCCGTCAGATTGGTCCAGCGTTTCTCCGGCTCCTTCACCGTAAAATACGTATTCAGATAGCCATCCGGCTGCTGGGCGTCGGCAACCAGATCAATTAGCTCATCCACCTGTTCTTCCAGCTTCGGATCCCGATGAGTGGCCAGCGAATAAGCCGCAGCCTCAAGCCATTTGGCGACATCGCTGTCCTGAAACACCATGCCCCCGTATTCACCCTCGTCCCTGCCGGCAGCGATGCGAAAATTGGATACGCCATGGCTCGGCTCAATGCCCGGAATTCGATCATGGAGGGCCTCGTATTGGTAGGGAATCACCACTTCCCTTACCAGTTCTATGTAACTCGACCAGAAGGGGTCGGTCAGTTTCACTTGCTTAAGAGGCACGGCAGCTGAACGCGTAGTAAGAGTCATCATCTCGGATATACACTCCTTTTGGGGTTCGAATAGGATAAAGCCTCGACACTTCCCATTCTACGATCTATGATAGGATGAAAACGATAACAGAATCGACCTAATTTCTTATACGATTTCACACTTCCTTGGAGGTGTTACCATGTCGGAACAAAGCGTGCTTTCCTTCACCTCTCTGCCGCTGCCCTACTTCCTTGAATCCGGTAAAACGCACTACATGCCGGGCGAATCGCATCCGAACCGGAGAAACCTTGGCGTCTTCGACCTCATCCTCGTTCAACGCGGCTGCTTGTTTCTGGGCGAGGAGAACCTGCATTGGGCACTACGTGCCGGGGATATGGCCGTATTGATGCCGGACGCGCACCACTACGCTGTGCAAGAGTGCCGGGAGGAAACCTCCTTTTATTGGCTGCATTTTCAATCGGCGGCAACGAGCACAACCGATCATGCGTCGATCTCACACAATATCAAGCTGCCCAGGCAAGGCCATATCCCTTATCCGGAGCAAGCCTATCAGCTGTTCGATTCCTTGCACCTTCAGGCTACGGAGCCGAGATCTGCGGCGTTTTGGCGCGAACAGACCCTGTTTATCGAGCTGCTGGAGCTGCTGGATCCGTCGCGGTCCGATCAGGAGCAATCGCGGGTGCGCAAAGTCGCGGAGCAGGTGGAATCCTATATCAAAATGCATTACCGCGAGCCCATCAGCAACGCACGTTTATCGTCTGACCTGCATTTCCACTACAATTACCTGACGCGCTGCATGAAGGCCTCGCACGGCTTGACGCCAACGGAATACCTGCTGCAGTACCGCCTGGACCAGGCGAAGCGGCTGCTACTGACTACCCAGTGGTCCATGGCCCGGATCGCGGAGCATGTGGGATTTCAATACCCGCCCTATTTCTCCCGCCGCTTCTCCGCCCGTTTCGGCCTGTCGCCGCTGCAATTCCGAAAGCAGTACACGGAATAAGCAGCATACGCAGCGGCATGGGATTTGCGGCTGCGCATTGCTATATTCTTCCGTTGGGCATGCGGTGAGGGACAGCACGGCTCTTGATCGAGAGCATCAAGTTGCGCAATGCCTTCCTTGCAGCGCAGCGCAAAAAGGGACAGGCCCCTTCCGGGCCCGTCCCAAGATTAATCAACTGCTCAAGGCTACGCTTCGCTTGGCAGATTAAGCTGCCAGGATACGCCGAACTTGTCCGCGATCCAGCCGAACTTTTGGCTGAATCCATAGTTATCCAGCGGCATCATCGCACCTCCGCCATCGATCAAAGCACCGTACACCTTCTCGATCTCGGCTTCGGATTCGCAAGTCAGATAGATGGAGAAGGAAGGCGTGAACGTAAACTCATGCTTCACGTTGCTGTCGATGCACATAAACGTTTGTCCCTTCAACGAAAAGGCCGCATGCATGACGCTTCCCTCGGCTCCCGGCTGATTGGGTCCATAACGGGTAATGCTGATGATTTCGGAATCCTCAATAATGGAAATGTAATGGTTCATAGCTTCTTCCGCGTTGCCCTGAAACATTAAAAACGGGGTCACACTCTTCATCGATAACACACGCTCCCTTATTCATCGGTTTAAGATGGGTAGTTTATCGTTCCTGTCTCTAACAGCTGCTTCAGCCCCTCAAACATATAACCCCAGCCATGCTCGGTTTGGTCATGGTATTCGGTCAGCGCTTTTTCAATATCCTCTGCGGTCCAGTCTTCCTCATGAGGGACAACGATCTCCTGGGAGAACGTCATTTCGCATCCCGCGTCTACGGCTTTGAACTCCACCGTAATGCGGTCCACGGTGTCGCTGAACTGGGGCATCTTGAAGGTGAGCACCAGCTTACGCGGCCGGTCTATGACCAGATACTCTCCAATGGCCCGGTACTCCTTGCCTTCCCTCACGTCAACAATCTCCCAGCTTCCGCCCACGCGCGGATCGTTGCGGGCGATTTTGTTCGTTGTTTCCATCGTAAACAACCATTTCCTCATCATGTCGGGATTTAACCAGGCATCAAATACTCTTTCCGGCGCTGCCTCAAATTGGCGTTTCATGATCAGCGTGGTAGTGGAGGCGTTATCCAATGTTAATCATCCTTCTCTTATCAAAAGTGGTATTGCGTCTATTTCCCTACGTTACTCATCGTTGTCCAGAATGTTCAGCGGTATTCCTAAGGATTCTTCTAGTGCTCCTCCCTCTTCGCTTTGTTCAGCTCGCGTTCAAGCGCATCAAATTGCCGGTCCCAGAATCGTTCGTAGAATTGCAGCCATTCCATCGCTCTTGACATGACGTTCGGATTCAGACGACAGGTATGCGTCCGTCCATGGATGGACCGTTCGAGCAGGCCGGAGCGCTCCAGTACCTTGATATGCTTGGAGGCTGCCGCAAGCGACATGTCAAACGGTTCAGCCAGCTCAGATACCGTCCGTTCCTGCGATGCGATCATGCGCACCATCTCTCTTCGGGTCGGGTCAGCCAGAGCATGGAAGATGTGATCCAGTTGTTCTTCATTATTTTGTTCAACCATATGGTTAACTATAATGGGCGAATTTCATAAAGTCAACCATTCAGTTGAATATAGAACAAAAAAAGCCAAGCCCTTCGTTTAAAGAGCCTGACCATAGCCTTTCGAACAATGCGGCAGCAGCCCGCTTGGGCAGCGGATCAGGGGGACCGCCCATATTGTTATCCGATAATCTCTTCCAGCAGCCGCTCGAGCTCTTCGTAACTCGCAACGGTATGCTGCGGCCGATGCTCCGATTCCGGCCCGACGCTCCGGTGATTGAACCAAATTACATGCCAGCCCGCAGCCAGGGCTCCGACCACGTCATTGCGCCATGAGTCCCCGACGTAATAAGAGTTCTCCGGCTTCGTCCCGGTCTGCCTGTTCACATGGTGGAAGATCCGCGGATCGGGCTTGTCCCAGCCGACGGCACCGGATACGAATAGCCGATCCTCCGGTATCAGGCCGCCCAGCTTCATCGCCGCGATTTTGTTCATCTGGTGTTCGGCCGGTCCATTGGTAATCAAGCCTACGACATGCCCGGCATCCGCCAGTTTCATCAGAAGCTCCCGGGCGCCCTCAAACATCGTGATGTTATACTGCAGGTCCAGATACGTCTGCTGTACCGCTTCGGCCTCCTCAAGAGTCAGTCGCACGCCGAATTCGGCCAACGCTAACTGAAACCGGCGTCTGCGCATATCCTCGACCGCATCCCCGTAAGCTGCCGTTCCGGCTCCTCCCAGCTCGACGGACAGCTTGTCGCTGTAATAGCGCATCCGATGGTAGGCGGCTTCATAAGGAAACGCCTCATCGGGATTGGCAATCTCCTGCACGGCCTCGCGAAAAGGCGCCAGATGGTCATACAATGTATCGTCCACATCGAAGAAAATCCCCTTCGTTGCTGTTGGTGTCTTCATGTTCATCCCTCTTCCTCATTCGATTCCTCTATTGTACCCGCATCGGCACTACCCGGGTCAAGCCCGTCTGTTAATAAGTTCCTTTCCTATGATATGATGGCATTACAGCGGCAGAAAACGGCGATTGGAGCCTTCGTCCATAATTGCGCAAGCCAAGAAAGCACCTTTTGTTATGCCTGATGCCTAATGCCTGATTCATGTACCCGGATAAGGAGATGAGTAACGATGACCAAGGATATGACCGAAGTGTGGAGCAAGGATTTTGTTCCCGAGGGAAACCGTGCCAGCAACGTGGATCGTTTTACCGGCTTTGAGGATACCTACGACCAGCATCGCCCCGAAGCCCCCCAGGAGGTTGTCGCCCTGCTGACAGGCTATTTGGAACGCAAGCCCTCTGTCGTCGTCGACTTGGGATGCGGAACGGGGCTTTCCTCCTTTGCATGGAAAGACGCGGCGGATCAAGTCATCGGGGTTGAGCCGAATGATGATATGCGCGGCAAAGCCGTCGCCAAATTGCAAACGCTGGAACAGGAAGCACGCAGCAGCGGCACGGATATCGCCGACATCAAGTTCGTCTCCGGCTATTCCAACCAATTGGCGCTGAAGGATCAGTCCGCCGACATCATCACCTGTTCCCAATCCTTTCACTGGATGGACCCGGCCAGCACATTGAAGGAGGTTTCCCGCGTTCTGCGTGACGAAGGGATATTCGCGGTATATGATTGCGATTGGCCGCCGAGCCTGACCTGGAAGGTGGAGCAAGCCTACCATGAGCTGATTGAACGGGCAGAGGCCATCATCGACGACCATGTGGAGCCTCAGGAGCAGGCCTATAAAGGAAATAAGAACGAGCATCTGAAGCATATCCGGGAAAGCGGACTGTTCCGGTTCTCCAAAGAGATCGTGTTCCACCATATGGAGCCGTTCACCGCCGACCGGTATACCGGCCTTGCCGTCAGCCAAGGCGGCATCCAGACCGTATTCAAGCTGAAACCAAACGAATTGAACGACAACATCGCGCAGTTCCATGCGCTGGTCGAGGAGCATTTCCAGGGGCGGTCGCTTCCCGTGATGCTCAGCTACCGCATGCGGCTTGGCATTAAATAAACAGAAGGGGCAGCCCAAGGTCTCTCGACGCTTGGAACTGCCCTTTTGAACGTGAAGAACGAAGAATGCGGGGTGGTAATCATCCACAAAAGATTATGGAGATAAAAGCCGCCCATGCTTGAGCGGCCATCACCTTCTCCACATCAACCCGCACAGCAATTCAAACAAATCCAGCACATGGCGCGGATTTTTGCCAGTCAGCTGCTTGATCCGGTTTAAGCGGTAGTTCAAGGTGTTCCGGTGAATGTTGAGTCTTTTGACCGTGCTGTTATGATCACCGTTCTCGGCAATGTAGACCTGAAGCGTCTCTATCAGATCCAGCTTGTCTCCGCCCTGCTCCAGCAACGGATACAGCGAGGCATGAGCATCATCCGAAGTATGGGACAGTCCGATCAGAAACCTTAAATCCTTATAAAAATTCACCTTGCGATGGGGATCGATGTTCATTCCCAGCTCCAGGGCGGATACCGCCTGCTCCAGCGAGGTAGAAGCGAGCTCCTCCTGCTCCCCGATCCCCATGCGAAGGACTTCGTCCAGGTCGATCAGCCTGTCCAGAAGACTCCCGAATCTTAAGACATCCGTCACGAAAAATACGGTTTTATCATTCTCCAAGTTCCAGCTTTGGGGGTACACTTGCTGCAAATGGCGGAACGCCTTCTCGCCCATCGAGCTCTGCACTAACAGCACCCGGCATTTGCGCGTCAGGTCAAGCCCATAGGCTTCAGCACGCTCCATAAAAGGCTCATCATAAGGAGCCTTGCGATAGGATAGCTCATGATAGAACTTCTCCCGGTTTTGACGTTGGTTTAACATCGCCTTGTTCTGACGCTCCTGCTCGATCAATAACACAACGGTCACCTGGAGCAAATTGCTGAGCGGTCTCACCTCATCCGGATGACCTGTAATACCAACAACGCCGATCACCTCATCATCCACCACAATGGGTTCGTTCACACCGGGCTTCATGCCGCCGCCGGCTTCATAAACCTCATAGATCCGTCCGGTTTGTATGGCTTTCTGTGCACCTGTATGCAGCGTGCCGATCCGCGCGGGGTCCCCGCTGCCCATAATGATTCCGTTCTCATCCATCACGTTAATGTTGTAAGGAATGACGCGCATCATTTCTCTTGCGATATTTTCCGCCAAAGGTCGTGATAGTTTCATGCATGATGCCCCTCCTAACATGCCTGTCATGTGTTACCAATATGATGACATTGTAGACTCCATAGGAAAAAAATCTTTTCCTAGTGTGCACATCCGGCTGCCGATCCATATCCCGCCCGCAGAGAAAAAAGAAGCCGCCCCCGGCAGGTCAGCTCCCTTGCATCCTCTTTAAGGGGTATGATTACTTGTTCAAAGAAGCCATGAGACGGACGATATTCTCGGATGTTCTCTCCACGTTCTGCACGCCGTTCGCCAGCGCCTCCGACAGCGTGGCAGCACCCGGCAAGATGCCGAAAATCGCGTCCATCCCTTGATCATACAGCACATCGATCCCGTCACCAACCCGGCCGGCCAGAGCAACGACAGGCTTGCCATGCTTCTTCGCCACTCTCGCGACACCGAACGGAGTTTTGCCATACTGCGTCTGGAAGTCCATCCCGCCTTCGCCGATCCATACCATATCCGCCTGGCGCACTTTCTCTTCAAGTCCCGTATAGTCAACGACCATATCGATCCCTTTCTTCAGCGTCCCGTTCAGGAAGACCATCAGCCCGCCGCCAAGACCACCGGCCGCGCCAGCGCCTGGATAGTCTATGATATCCTTGCCCAGCTGCTGCTTCATTACCCCGGCGTAATGCCGGAGATTTCTGTCCAGCTGCTCGATCATCTCCGGCGTAGCTCCCTTCTGCGGTCCGAATACATGAGAGGCTCCCGTTTCGCCGCAGAGCGGGTTGGTCACGTCGCAGGCCACTTCGACCTCGACATCCTGAAGCCGCGGATCAAAGCCGCTTAAGTCCAAGCGCGCAAGACGACCCAGCTCCCCTCCGCCAAGAGCAAGCTCCTTCCCTTCCGCATCCAGCAGCTTGCCGCCTAGCGCCTGAACCACCCCGGCACCGCCGTCATTCGTCGCGCTGCCGCCGATCCCGATCAGCAGCCGGCTTACGCCGTGGTCAAGGCAAGCCTTGATCAGCTCGCCCGTCCCGTAGGTGGTGGTCACCAGCGGATTCCGCTGTGCGATCGGGACCAGATGAATTCCGCTGGCGCTGGCCATTTCCAGTACCCCGGTGCTGCCATCGCCTGAAATGCCGTAGGATGCCTCCACCTGATCACCCAACGGACCCGTCACGGTGACGGTATGGATCGTACCGCCCGTAGCATCCACAAGGGATTGCATCGTACCTTCACCGCCGTCAGCCATGGGCACATGGATACACGTCACATTCGGGTTTCCCTTCTTGATGCCGCGTTCCATCGCTTCGCAGACTTCCTTTGCGGTCATGCTCTCTTTGAATGAATCGGGCGCGAGTACTATAACATAATCCTGCTTCATGGTTATCCCCTGCCTATCCTTATATATTTCACTCCACAGTACGATCTCTTAAAAGATCAATGGTAGCTCCGCCCAGCAGGCCTCCAATGACAGCGCCTCCAAACAAGGCATAGACCGGGTTCACCTTTCTAAAAATCAAGACAATGGCGATAATCAGTCCGGCAACGGCTCCGCCCCAATGTATAACTGTCCCATCCATGTTGTGAATGCCTCCTTAAGCAATATAGCTTGTGAACAATGATGTAATCATGCCTTATGAAACTATGATTGCGCTTACGGGATACAGTATAACCGGAATGTCGCGTTCAATCCTATTGACGCCATAACGGTATTTATTGTGCACATGCACAATGAACGGTACAGGGAAACGATCGTGGCCCAAACTAAAATTCATATGCAATTAGCAGTTATCCCCATTCGCGGGAACGGTTTTCACCCGGCGCGACATGGGCAACGGCCTGCATATGCTCGAAATGGCCGCTCGAACCCCGTTTACGCGATAGCAGGGTGCCGACGATGCCGCCGGCGAACCCGATCGGAATGGAGACGATGCCCGGATGCTTAAGCGGGAAGATCGCTTCCGCCCGAATCCAGCCTGCCACTGGGTCCATTACATTGGGCCCGACAGCCATGAGCAGCAAAGAAGACGAGAGGCCGGCCGTAATGCTCGATATGGCGCCTTGCGTATTAAATTTCCGCCAAAATAGCGTGAACAGCAGCACCGGCAGGTTAGCCGAGGCGGCAACCGCGAAAGCAAACGACACGAGGAACGCCACGTTTAGCGTCTGTGCCCCGAGCGCTAGCACGATCGAAGCCGCGCCAACGACGATGGCCGAAAGCTTGGCCACCCTCATCTGCTGCGCCTCGGTCGCCCGTCCGCTGCGGAAGATGCTGCTGTAGACGTCATGGGCAAACGCCGAGGAGGCCGTGAGGACAAGCCCGGAGATCACGGCCAGTATCGTTGCGAAGGCAACGGCGGATACAAAGGCCATTAAGAATTCGCCGCCCAGCTCGCTTGCGAGCAGCGGGGCCGCCAGCTCCACCCGGTCGGACAATATGGACCAATCTACGAAGGCAGCCGCTCCAAAGCCAAGAAAAATCGTCATGGCGTAAAAGACGCCGATCGTAAACGTCGCCGTTCTGACCGAAGCACGGACCGTACGCGGGTCCCTGACCGTGTAAAAGCGCGCAATAATATGCGGCAGTCCCGCTGTCCCTAACACCAGCGCCATATTAAACGACAGCATGTCCAGCGGGTGGTCAAACATGTTGCCCGCCATCAGAAAACGCTCCTGTAATGGGGTCGCCCTCTTCATGGATTCGAATAAACCGAGCAGATCCCAATCGAACCTTGCCAGCACGATGAGGCTCACGATAAAGGTGCTGCTCACCAGCAAAATGGATTTGACGATCTGCACCCAGGAAGTCGCGAGCATGCCGCCAAACGTGACGTAGACGGTCATTAAGCCGCCGACCAGCAAGATGGCGAGCGACGTCTCCAGCCCGAACAGCAAATGGACGAGCCACCCGGCGCCGACGAGCTGGGCGATCATATAGAAGACGGTGATCATCATGTTATTGACGGCGATGCATCCGCGCAGCCGTTTCTCGCCGAACCGGACCGCCACCGCATCCGCCATCGTATACCTGCCCAGGTTATGAAGGGGCTCGGCTATGATGTACTGCACGATCACATAGGAGGCAAGGAAGCCGATCGAATAGAAAAAGCCGTCGAAGCCGTACACCGCAATGGAGCCCGCGATGCCAAGGAAGGACGCCGCGCTCATATAGTCGCCGGAAATGGCCAGGCCGTTCTGCAGCCCGCTGAGACGGTTGCCTGCGGCATAGAAATCGTTCGTGCTTGTTGTCCGCCTGGCGGCATAATACGTAATCATTAACGTGCCGACCACAATCGCCAGAAAAAAAACGATGCCGGATATGTTCACTTGCCTGCCTCCTTCCGCCATGGCCCCAAAATGTTGTTGCTTTTTATTTTACGATAGAATGGCAAAAAAAGGGCGACTCCCTTCGCTGTTAACCAGCGGAGTACACCCTTTTTTCCATAAGAAGCCGTTGTTGGGTTTACGCGCCCGTATTCGCTTTAACCAACACTTCGGCATACTTCGCCTCATCCTTGGAAGAGGAGAGCAGCGTGCCGACATAGGCTGCCAGGAAGCCAAGCGGAATGGAGACAATGCCCGGGTTGCTCATCGGGAAGATCGGATCGCCTACCAAAATCGCTTTGCCGGCCGGATCCCATATATTCGGGCTAAGGGCCACGAGAATCACGGTGCTGATCAAACCCGTCAGCATCCCTGTGACCGCGCCCGTCGTATTAAATCTCTTCCAGAACACGGTGAAGAGAATGACCGGCAAATTCGCGCTGGCTGCAACGGCGAAGGCCAACGAGACCAGAAACGCCACGTTCATCTTCTGGGCGAACAACGCAAGCAGGATCGAGACGACGGATACGCCGATCGAAGCGTAGCGCGCCATCTTCAGCTGCTCCTTCTCGGACGATTCGCCGCGGCGCACGATTTGGCCGTAGAAATCATGGGCGAAGGCCGATGCCGCGGACAGCACAAGCCCCGTCACTACCGCGAGGATCGTCGCGAAGGCAACCGCCGAGATGAGGGCAAACAGGAAGTCGCCGCCGATCGCTTTGGCCAGGAGCGGCGCTGCCATGTTGCCCGCTTTATCGACCTCGGTAATATCGGCCGCGCCTACGAAAGCGGCTGCCCCGAATCCGAGAAAGATCGTCATGACATAGAAGATGCCGATAATCCAGGTGGCGTACACCACGGAGCTGCGCGCCGTCTTGGCGTCCTTAACGGTAAAGAAACGGGTCAAAATATGCGGCAGACCTGCCGTGCCGAGTACCAGGGCAAGGTTGAGGGACAGCGTCTCGAGCGGGATTTTGTATTTATTCCCCGGGTTCAGGAAGGCCTCCTGCAGCGGGGTGGCCGTCTTCATATGGTGGAACATCTGGGTCAGGCTGAAATCGAATTTGGCGAATACGATCAGCGAGATGATGAACGTGCCGGCCATGAGCAGCACGGCTTTCGAGATTTGAACCCAGCTTGTCGCATGCATACCCCCGAAAACAACGTAGATGGTCATGAGCACGCCCACAATCAATACGGACGTGACATAGTCCAGGCCTAGCAACAGCTTAATCAGCGCACCCGCCCCAACCAGCTGCGCGATCATGTAGAAGATGGAGATGGAGATCGTGTTCAGCGCCGCCACGCCCCGCACCTTCTTGTCGGAGAAACGGGCGGCAATCATGTCCGCCACCGTATACTTGCCGAGGTTCCGCAGCGGCTCGGCGACAAGGTAGAGCACCACCAGGTAAGCCACGAGGAACCCGATGCTGTAGAAGAAGCCGTCAAAGCCGACTAACGCGATCGAGCCTGCGATCCCGAGGAAGGAGGCCGCAGACATATAGTCGCCGGCAATGGCTGTCCCGTTCTGCCAGCCCTTGAGTCCTCCGCCTGCCGTATAGAAATCGCTCGTGTTGGTCGTTTTCTTGGCAGCGTAATACGTAATGATCAGCGTAAGCAGTACAATTCCGCAAAACAACGCAATGGCCATGTCGATTACGCCCCCATATCCTTTTTGATATCGTCTACCATTCGGTCAAACTGGGCCGCTTTGCGGGAGTAGAGAATGCACAGAACCCATGTCATGACGAATTGGGCGAAGGCAAATACCCAGGCCCAGGTGATCGGGCCGATCGCCGGGTGATTCAACACGTCGGTGTACGAAGTAAGGATCGGCAGCGCAAAATAAAACAGAAGAAAAAAGACGGTCATCGGAATAATGAACCGTTTCTTGCGGGAGAGCAGCGTTTTGAATTTTTCGGAATGCCATACTTCGGTATAGCTTTTTTCTTCCATTGCCTTTCCCTCCATTAACGATCAGGATCTATTGCGTCTTTCATCAATGAAAGCGCTTTAGAATGATTATATACGGGAGGATCGACATCGACCACAGCTCCTGCGCGAAACGTCCGGCAGGGTGCGCGAAAGGGCGGATATGCCGCCCGAACCGGGAGGCAACCGCCATACTTGAACGCTATTCTTTGTCCTTTTTCAAGCCTCCCTAAGCAACCGGAACAAATCCCGTGCAGCCTCCCGGGACAATGGAATCATCGACCGCTGCTCATCCTTCAGCACGATATTATAAGCCCCATTCTGCCAAGGGGAGAGCTCCGCGATCCAGTTCACGTTAACCAGATAACTGCGATGAGGGCGAAAGAAGGAGTAACCCGCAAGCTTCTCCTCCAGCTCCTGCAGGGTGCTTTTGCTCGTAATCCGCTGGCCTTCCGCCGTCCATACGCGAATGACACGTTCCTCGCGCACCGCGTACAGGATCGCCTCGGGATCAACCAGCACATGTTTATCCCCGTCGTCGAACAGAAGTTTGCCGCGCATGCTGCGGGCGGCGGCCTCCGTGGATGGATAGGGAGCGGCCTGTATAGCATCGTGAGCCTCCTGTTTCGGGAAGGCATTCCCTTCCTGAATCCTGCTTCGAATTCGCTGCAGGGTTTCTTTCAACCGCATATGGCTGTAAGGCTTCAGCAGGTAATCGATCGCGTTCAGGCCAAACGCTTCAACGGCATACTCGTCGTAGGCCGTCGTAAACACAATCAAGGGCGAGATCGGGGAGGCCTTCAGCATGCGCGCCGCCTGCAACCCTTCCAGCTCCGGCATATGAACGTCGAGAAAGACGACATCCGGCTGCCGCAAGGGGACAAGCTCCAGCAGCTCCCGTCCGTTCGCGGCATGCGGAAGCAGCTCGATATCGGGCTCCTGTTCCAGCAGGTAAGCCAGCTCCTCCCTTGCCAATCGTTCGTCTTCCGCTATCATCGTTTTAATTCGCTTCACGGTACCGGCTCCCTTCCGACAAGCTGCAGGGGATGCTGAAGGATATGCTGCAGCCGCCCTCTGCGAGATTCTCCACGATAAGTCTGGCCTCTTTGCCAAACATGCTGATTAAACGCTGATTGATATTGTAAATGCCGTTTCCCGTACCCTCGCTGCCGATGATCGGTTGATCGCCTAAGCTGTCCAGCACTTCCGGCGAAATGCCGATCCCGTTGTCCCGCAGTTGAACAACCGCCATATCACCGGCCCGGCTTAGGCTCAGCCGAATGACGCCTCCGCTCGCTTTGTCGCGCAGACCGTGCTTAATGCTGTTCTCCACCAGCATTTGCAGCGTTGCCGGCGGAATCATAAGCTCGCCAAGCGCGGGATCGAGCTGGCACTCAAACGCGAACTGATCCTCGAACCGGATCTGTATAATGTCCAGATAGGCATTCAACAGCTCCATCTCCTCGCGAATGGTCGTTCTGAGGGACGCCATGACCTTGACGTTCAGGCGCATGAACGCCCCCAGCTGCATTGTGGCATGTCGTGCCAGCAGCGGATCGGTGCGAATCAACGAATGAATCGCGTTGAGGGTATTGAATAGAAAGTGCGGATTGATCTGCGCCTGCAGCAGCTTGAGTTCCGCCTCTTTCATTAAATGGCTCATCTTCTCGTGTGCGGTGGCCCCGAGCTGATAGGAAATCAGCTGTCCCAGCCCCTGGGCCATCACCAGCTCGACGCGCCGGATATCCTCCGGCCGCTTGAAGTAGAATTGAATGACGCCCACGACCTGGCCCGCCTCTATGATCGGGACAAGGATGGCGGCGCCGAGCGCCGGATGCCGGGGCTGGATCTCTTCCGCATTCTCGATGACTCGAAGCTCGCCGGTCGCGATGACGCTCTTGGTCAAGTCCGATTGGATCTCTTCTCCGGGATCAAGGATACGGCTTGCTGTGCCGGCATGGGCCAGGAACCGCTCCGTATCGGTAATGGCGACGGCCGCTGTTTTCAGCTCTCGCAGCAGCAAGGCCGCCACGGCCTGAGCCGTACGGTACGTCAGTCCCTGCTTCAGATGCGGGAGCGCCGATTCGGCGATATGGAATGCCTTCTCCGTCTCATACGCGGCTGCACGTTCCTCCTCGGTGAGCGCGACCCGCAGCATCGTCGTAAAGATTGCAATGGAGATGCTGTTCGTCAGCACCATCGGCAGGCCGATCAGGTTGACCAGTTCCACTGCACGATCCGGCTCATCCGCACAGATCAAAATCATCCCCATGAGCAGGATCGGAGCGAACATGCCGACGAATAACGCTTTCGCCGGCGAGATGACCCGCTCCTGCGAGAAGAATCGGGCCACGCCTCCCGCCAGCGCTCCCGTTAACGGCACGGCGATTGCGCCTGCCAGCCCTGTGGCACCGCCGATATACAGGAGGTGGGCTCCTGCCAGCAGCCCGCCCCCGATGCCAACGCGGGGACCGCCGATCAGTCCGCCGATCACCACCCCGACCAGGGCGGAGTGGGCCAGGGCCTGCTCTCCGGTCAGCCGCATCAGCCAGAAGGAGGAACTGGACTCGCCGTTCTCCACGACAACGCCCGCATAGGTCCCGAGGATGCCGAAGAGCCCGAACAGGCCGGAATAGATGAACATCCGCATGCCGGACATCTCTTTGCGGTCCAGCAATTGGCGGAACAGCGGAATTCTCGTCAGTATAAAAGTCAGGATGAGCAGCATGCCCATCCGTTCGAACAAATGCAGCGTCAGCTCCTGCATGGACATCCCTCTTTTTTTTGATGGACTTCGAATCGAATCGAATCTTCATCTGACGTTCGGTAACGCTGTAGATACGGGAAGAACACCTTTGAATACGGTTTCATTTTTGCAAGAAAGATTATATAGCATGTCGAGGATTTGGACAATAAAAAGGCATAACATGAAACTAATGTAAAAAAATGCATGAAGGAGGGGAGGATATTCACGCCTTGGCGAGCGCGTAAAAAACCGTATCCCGCAAAATGCGTACATACGGCTGGTTCATCAATTCAATTACACACGCATAGGTGTCCCTCCCCCGGATGATAACGAGTCGGAGCATGGGCATTTTCCCGCCGGATCGAAGCGCATGCTTCGCATATAAACCGGGTTCGTTTCAGGTTGACGGGGTTCGGGTTTCAGGGTTACTGGTTTATCGGGTTATCGACCATTTCCTTATGACCTGATTGGTCACCTCCGACAGCAGCAACCCCAGCGCGATGGCGCCTGAAATCATGAACGCTTGGGCCCCCAGCTGGACGGCCTGATCGAATTGATTCTGGGCCACATGGCGAAGGGCATTATAGGCGACACCGCCCGGTACGAGCGGAATAATCCCCGACACGCTGAACACGATGATGGGAGTCTTGTATTTTTTGGCGAAAAAATGACTGATCATCGTCACGCAAAAAGCCGCGACTACGGTGGCCGTCACCGGCTCAACCCTCATATCCTGAAGCATGATGTAGAGCAGCCAGCCCACCATGCCGGCAAACCCGCACTGCAGCAATGCTTTCTTGGGTACGTTAAAGATGATCCCGAAGGCCGCCGAAGCAACGAAACTCGTAATAAGCTGCTGTATATAAAAGGTTGCCACCATTATCCCTCCACCCTTCCCATCTCTTAGAATGACAAAGTAAACGCAATGCCCGCGCCGATGGCAAAGGACGTAACAAAAGCCTCCGCCCCTTTGGACAAGCCGGATATCAGATGCCCCGCCATCAGATCGCGGATGGCATTCGTGATCAGCAAGCCCGGTACCAGCGGCATCACGGAACTGATGATGATCGTATCCAGCTGATGGCCGAATCCGAATCTGACCATCCAAACGGAGGTTATGCCGATGACGAGCGCACCCGAGAATTCGGCGAAGAACCGGACGGGAATGACCCGATGCATGAATACGAAGCAGGAGAAGCCCAGACCGCCCGCAACGGCCGCCGGTACGAAATCCGGCCAGATGCCGCGAAACATGATGAGAAAGCACCCGCTTGCGATCGCTGACAGTAGAATCAGCACCCATGTGGGATAAATGGCCTGCTCATGCTCGATTCGCTCCAGGGCCCGGTAAGCCTCTTCCATCGTCAGCTCGCCGAGGCTGACGCTCCGGGACACGCTGTTGACCTGATCGATCTTATGGAGATTGGTTGTCCGATCCGAAATACGAATAAGCCGCGTAATATGCTGCGGCTCCTCCACCGAGAAGATAATGCCCGTCGGGGTCATATAGCTGTGGCTGTTCTCAACGCCGAAAGCCGCGGCGATCCGCATCATCGTATCCTCGACCCGATAGGTCTCCGCGCCGCTCTGCAGCATGATTTTGCCTGCTAACAAGCAGACCTTGATAATGTCATGCTCCCGCTTCAACAAATCATTCAAATCGACAATCCTCCCGCTGAACACATTCCGATTCAGAATCTTTGCCTATATTATAGTATCATTTCCATGATAAAGCATAGGATATGCTTTAAAGCAGCGCTGCAGCAGCTTCCGTTCGTTTGATTCCATCTCATCGCCCTAAACAAGAAGCCTCCCGATGACCGGGAGGCTTCTCTCCTATTATTCTCGAAATCGGCTTAATAGGCGCCGCGGATGTGCGTGGCTACCTGCTCCTGATAGAAAAGCGCAAGGCGTTCTTTCTCCTCCATGCTGAACGAAGGCACGTCCAGCGTGCCCAGGTTGTCTTCGATCTGGCGGACGTTGCGGAAGCCGGGAATCACGGCAGTGACCTCCGGGCAATCCAGAATCCAGCGCATGGATGCACGAGCCATGTCGCCTCGGCCCTCGGCAATCCAGGCGAGCTCTCTGGCGAGCTCGACACCTTTTTCGAATCGGAGGCCGGCAAAAGTCTCGCCTACGTTAAACTGCTCGCCGTTCGCGTTGAAATTTCGGTGATCCCCCTCGCTGAAGGTAGTGCTCTCCGTAAATTTTCCGGTTAGCAAACCGCTGGCGAGCGGCAAGCGCACCAATATGCCGACGCCCGACGCTTTGGCCTTCGGGAGCAGCTGGGCCAGCGGTTTTTGGCGGAACAGATTGAAAATCACCTGAAGGGACCTCACCCCCGGTACCCCAAGACAGAACAATCCTTCTTCCACCGTCTCCACGCTGACGCCGTAATGCCGGATTTTCCCCTCGGCCTGCAGCTTGTCCAGCACTTCAAACACCCGTCCGTCCTTTAATACCTCGAAGGGAGGGCAGTGAACCTGGTAAAGATCAATCCGCTCCCGCTGCAGCCGCTTCAGACTGCCCTCGCAATAACGGCGGATCGACGCCTCGGAATAGGTCTGAAGATCATGAATATCACCGGCGCGGCAAAACTTGGTGGCCACATGCACGGTATCTTCTTTCCCTTTGGTTGCGCGCGCGAGCAAATCCTCGGCATGCCCGTCTCCATAGACGTCGGCCGTATCGAAGAAGTTTACGCCCTCGCCGATGGCGCGGTCCAATCCCTTCAAGGCTTCCTGATCATCGGTCTGCCCCCATGAGCCTCCGATCGCCCATGTGCCGAAGCTGACCTCGCTAATGTGAAGCTCCGTATTTCCCAATTGTCTGTAATTCATCGACGTTATAGCCTCCTCATCCAACTGCCATACTAGTTCACACTACTAGACTAAACGTTAAATCGCTTTCATTCAATCCATATGTCATATATCTATTTCATCGGGGATCGTTGACAAATGATTCCATCGTCTTTATAATTACAATCATCGAATAACCAACGTTGGATATTCAGCAATGGAATTCATCATTCTACACACACATCCTAAGGAAGTGATCCTACATGACCAACCTCATCCTGCTTTCATTTCTTCGCCAGCGTCCGATGCACGGATATGAAATCCAGCAGCTCATTCAGGCCAGCCGTATGGACCTGTGGACGAATATCCTGTCCGGTTCGATCTATTACGCGCTGAACAAGATGGAAAGCGACGGGTTGATTGCAGCCACTGCCGAAGAGCGAACCGGCGCGAGACTCCGCAAAATTTACAGCATCACGGATGAAGGCGAGAAGCTATTCCAGCAGATGATCCGCGAGACGTTGACGCTTCCTCCCCACACCGTCAAATCCGACTTTTCGCTCGGTTTGGTCTGGATCGAGGACATTCCTAAGGAGGAAGCGGTGGAATTGCTGGAGCAGAATCTCAAGCAAGTGGAGGAATCGTTGGCCCAGTGGCGTTCGGGTAAGGAAATCAAGGGCCAGTACGGCTTATCCAAGATCGCCCTTGCCACCTTCGATAATGCGATTTCGATCCTGGAACAGGATATCGCCTTTCTCCACAAGATCATCGCAATCGTTCAAGAATAAGCCTCAGCTTCTGCTGCGGCTTTCATTTCCGGCAAATATCCAATATTGGATATATAACATTGGACAAATAAGGAGCGTGCAACGAAAATGACGTTAACTACACTCATTCAAGCGAAGGGATTAAGAAAAACCTATGGGCAGCGGACGGTCGTACGGGATGTGACTCTGAACATACGGGAAGGCGAAGTGCTGGCGATTATCGGGCCGAACGGCGCGGGGAAATCAACGACGCTGGATCTGGTGCTGGGTCTGCGCCGCCCCGATGCCGGTACGGTCACCTACTGGACATCCGATCCTTCGCCGCACATCGGGCTTCAGCTGCAGTCCACACCCTTCTTTCCCGGATTTACCGCCATGGAGAATCTGCGCATGTTCGCGGCTTTCTACGGCAAACGTCTCAGCGTCGCGGAGCTGATCCGGCACCTGGACCGATGCGGACTTGCGGAGGCTGCCAGGACCGATGCGCTCAGACTCTCCGGGGGGCAGCAGAAACGGCTCGCCATTGCCATGACGCTGGTCCACGACCCCAAGCTGCTGTTCCTCGACGAGCCCACCGCAGCGCTGGACCCGCGGGCCCGCCGGGATATCCGGGAGCTGATCCGTTCATTGGCGGATACCGGCACCTCCATCGTATTCACCTCGCATGACATGGAGGAGGTCCATAAACTCGCCACCCGGCTGGTGCTTATCTGCGGTGGAAAGGTGCAGGCCTCCGGCACGCCGGATGAGCTGCTCAGCCGTTACGGCACGGACAGCCTGGAACAGCTGTATATCCAATTGACCGAGGAACTCGAAAATGGAGAATGCAAGTAAAAAGAAACCTTAGGAGGAATCGATATGCGTATGATTATGGCAACGATGCTGCGGAGCATGTTCCGCGATACCCACACCCTGGTTTGGAACATCGTTTTTCCAATCGCCATGCTGGTCGGATTGGGTCTTTACTTCCATGATGCGGCCTACTCCCACCGACTTCTCGCAGGCGTGCTGACAACCAACATCCTGTTCGGGGCTACTATGGTCACCGCTTTTAACGTCATGGCCCAGCGCAACCGGGGCATCTACAAGCTGCTGCGGGCGACGCCCTTTCGAACCGTCTCCTTCATTGCCGCAATGACAGGGGCACGAACCGTGCTGGCACTGCTCGTCAGCGCCTGCGTGATTCTCATGAGCCTGCTTCTGCTTGGGGTGCAGCTGAGCCTCACGGGACTGGCGCTGATGCTGCTCGTACTGCTGATCGGCACCGTCTGTTTTACCGCGCTCGGTTTTCTGGCTGCCAATCTGTCCAGGGACGAAGGCAATGTCAACATGATCTCGAACTTGATGAGCTTTCCGATGCTGCTGACCAGCGAAGCCTTCTACTCTTTGGAACATGCCCCATCATGGGTCGTCACCCTGGGGCAGCTGCAGCCGTTTCACCATCTGGTCGATGCCATGGCGATCGCAGTCCATCCGCAGGGAGATTTCGTCGGCATATGGATGCCGCTCCTCATCCTGACCGGCTTTACGATCCTCATTCTCGGAGCGGCGGCGTGGACCTTCCGCTGGGACGCAGAGCAGCCTGTCAGCTGGAGGCAGGGATCCGCGAAGAAAGCGGCGTCGACGTAACGGCGTACAAAAATCCGGTTAACCCCTTGTATAAAAGACATCTCATGCGGTATACTGAACAACAATATCAGTATCAGGCCGATGATGAGCTTCCAACTCTGAGGCGTTCTCGTCAAGGGGATTCGATCTACACCCGATCAGCCGTCCCCCTAAGTTAACCGGACCCGCCCGTTACCGCGGAATCAAAGTGGATTGAACGCAGGCCGACATGTTCCTTGGTCAGGTTACGGTTCAATCAATTTGGGTGGCACCGCGAGCGCATAAGCGTCCCTCGTCCCATATGGACTAGGACGCTTTTTTATTTTTTAGGGCAAAGGAGCGCGGTGATTATGTTAGATATGAAATGGATCCGGGAGAGCGCGGATCATCAGGAAGAATTGCAGCAGGTGGCTGACCGGAAAGGGATCGCCCTTTCGGTTGCCGAGCTTGTCCGGCTGGATGACCAGCGGCGTACGCTGCTGTTGGCCGTGGAAGCATTGCGTCAGCAGCGTAATGCCATCTCGCAGGAGATCAGTGCCCTGGTGCGGCAAGGCAAACCGGATGAAGCGGAACGGCAAAAACAGCAGGTCAAAACCATCAACGAGGAACTAGACCAGCAGGAAACGTTATACCGGGAGGTTAACGAAGCTTATAGCGAGCTGCTTATACTCGTACCGAATATCGTTTCGCCGGACACGCCTGTGGGAGCCTCGGATGAGGACAACGTGGAGATCAGACGAGTAGGCGAGCTCCCCGTGTTTGATTATCAATTCAGGGACCATGTCACGCTCGGGGAACTGCACCGCATGGTCGACATTCCCCGCGGCGTCAAAACCGCTGGCACGCGCAGCTACTACCTGACAGGCATCGGCGCAATGCTCCATCGGGCCGTTCAGCAGCTGGCGGTGGATATGCTGGTCGCCAAGGGTTTCACCCTTATGGACGTACCGTTAACCGTAAGGACGGAGGCTATGCAGAATACCGCCTTCTTCCCGCTCGGTCAGGATCAGGCTTTTCAAATTACGGAGCAAGATAAATGGCTCGTCGGTACCTCGGAGGTGCCGTTGGTATCGTTCTACAGCGGGGAAATCGTCGATGTAGCGGAGCCGATTCGCCTGGCAGCAGCATCGCTTTGCTTCCGGAGCGAGGTTGGCTCGGGCGGCCGGGACGTCCACGGCCTCTATCGGGTGCACCAGTTCGCGAAGGTGGAACAGGTCGTTCTCTGCGAAGCCAGCACGGAGGCCTCGGAGCTGCTTCTGCAAGAGATTACGGCCAATGCCGAGGAGCTGCTGCAGAAGCTCGAATTGCCTTACCGGGTCGTTGCCGTCTGTACCGGGGACATGTCGCAGAAAACATACAAACAATACGACATCGAGACATGGATGCCAAGCCGCGGAGCTTATGGGGAGACCCACTCGTCGTCGAATCTGCTCGACTTCCAGGCGCGCCGCTCGAACATCCGCTACGGGGACGCGGAAGGCAAGCTGCGCTACTGTCACACCCTGAACAATACGGCCGTGGCTTCGCCGCGAATTCTCATCCCGCTGCTGGAGAACCACCAGCAGCCCGACGGTTCGATCCTCATTCCGAAGGCGCTCAGGCCTTACATGAACGGGATGGAGCGGATTGAGCTGCCCAACGGAGCGGAATAAGGACACCATCAGCTTATTATCTAACGTTCAACAACGCAGCCATTTGATGGCTGCGTTGTTTGGTTTTTTTAAACTCATATTATGTGAGAAGCTGTGCATCGAAACTCCTTCATTAAAAATGCATGAATAGGGTTTAGCGATACTTAGACCAGCTTAAAAAGCATATACTATATGGATGAGCTGCATGCCGATTTCGAATCTAATAGCTTTCAGCAAAGCTAGACCATTCGATCATCGCAAGAAAAATTTCCGCTAAACGCGGTCTGGCTTCTCTGGGGATTCTTCGATGTACATTTTTCTTTAGATGATCGAATCTATAAGCTTTCAGCAAAGCCGGACCATTCGATCATCGCAAGAAAAATTTCCGCTAAACGCGGTCTGGCTTCTGTGGGATTCTTCGATGTACATTTTTCTTATGGATTAAGTAGGTATATAATGTTCGTTATATAGAGATACCATTTTTCGATAGATGGATTTCATGTCCGGCGTCCGTTCGACCGGGTGCCCGTCTCTATATAGAATACTTACCGTGCCGTGCACGAATAAGGAGGTCATACCGTATGACAGAAGCAAATCTTGACCATACAGCGTCCAAAACGCTTCGCGATATTCCGATTTCCATCCTCGATCTGGCGCCGATTACAGCGGGCAGCACAGCTGCACAGTCGCTGCGGAATACGCTTGATCTGGCTCAGCATGCCGAGAAGTGGGGCTATAACCGCTACTGGCTTGCCGAACATCACAACATGCCGGGGATCGCCAGCTCGGCCACTTCGGTGGTCATAGGCCATGTGGCCGGAGGCACCAGCAAGATCCGCGTCGGATCCGGCGGCATTATGCTGCCGAACCATGCTCCGCTTGTCATTGCCGAGCAGTTCGGCACCCTCGAATCCCTGTATCCCGGCCGGATCGATCTAGGTCTTGGCCGTGCGCCGGGTTCGGATCAGCTAACCTCCCGAGCGCTCCGCCGCGGCCCGGGCAGCGACGGCCAGGACTTCCCAGACCGCCTCGGCGAGCTGCGGAATTACTTCCAGCCTACCTCCGGCTCGTCCATGCGCATCCGGGCGATTCCGGGGGAAGGCCTGCATGTTCCGATCTGGCTGCTCGGCTCCAGCGGTTTCAGTGCGCAGCTTGCGGGTCAGCTGGGGCTTCCGTTCTCTTTTGCTAGCCACTTTGCTCCGGACTATCTAATGGCAGCGCTCGATCTGTACCGGACCAGCTTCCGCCCTTCATCCGAGCTAAGCAAGCCGTATGCCATGATCGGCGTGAACGTGATCTGCGCCGACACGGATGAGGAAGCGCAGCGCCTGGCTACCTCGCCCTACCAGCAGTTCCTGAACATCATCCGGGGCCGCACCGGCCAGCTGAGTCCGCCGGTGGACAGCATGGATGATCTGTGGAACCTGCAGGAGCAGGCTATCGTGAAGCGCCAGCTCAGTTTTTCCGCCATCGGCAGTCCCGCAACCGTCCGCGCGCAGCTGGAGCAGTTCCAGCAGTCGACGGACGCGGACGAAATCATTGTCGCGGCCGCGATCTATGATCATCAAGCGCGCCTCCGTTCTTATGAGCTGCTGGCGGAAGTCGTCGGCATTAAATAAACGTCATGCCAAAAAGACCAGTCAAGCCCGAAACTCCGGTGCCTGACTGGTCTTTTTTTCAATCCGGATATTACAGCGTCAGCCCGCCATCAATCGTAACCAGCGAGCCCGTCATGTAGCTGGAGCCCGGGGAAGCCAGGAAGGCAACCACGTTTGCGATTTCGTCCGCTTCAGCCGGACGGCCCATCCGCATGTTGCCCACTTCCTCAGGCACGTAGCCGCCTTCCATGAAGGACTTGGCCACCGCTGCGGTCAGCGGCGTCTGAACGCCGCCCGGGCAGATGGCGTTCACGCGAATGCCCTGCTTCACGTATTCCAAGGCAGCCGCCTTGGTCAAGCCCACAACCGCATGCTTGCTTGCCGAATATGCGGCGGCACTGTGTTCGCTGCGGATGCCCGCCGTGGAAGCCGTGTTCACGATATGTCCGCTGCCCTGTTCCTTCATGACCTTCAAAACATACTTCATGCCAAGGAAAGCGCCCTTCACATTCACGGACATTTGACGGTCAAATTCGTTCTCGTCGATATCGTCCAGCATGGAGAACTTCTGCACGATACCTGCATTATTGAAGAAGAAATCGATTCGGCCGTAAGCTTCAACCGCCTTGTTCACATAGTTCTGTACATCCTCGGTTTTTGTCACATCCGCCTGCACGAAGATTCCCTCTCCGCCCTGCTCCTTAATCAATCGCAGCGTCTCTTCGCCGGCTTCCTTGTTGAAATCCACGAGCACAACCGCGGCACCGCTCTCTGCCAATTTCAGGCTGGCGGCTCTGCCGATCCCGCTGGCCGCGCCGGTAATGACAGCAATCTGTTGGTTATCGGACATGAAACAACACTCCCCTTGATGAAAATAAATATAGCGTCTGACTGAGCTTGTGTCCTTATGATTCAAAACATCGACAGCTTATGAACAAGCTGAATGAATGTCCGGCTTACTTCGCGAAATACCCGCCGTCGATCGGCAGCTCGACGCCCGTAATATAAGAGGACTCGTCGGATGCCAGGAACAGCACGCCGCGCGCGATATCTTCCGCTTTGCCGAGTCGTGGCAACGGCGTCTGGGATTGGAACCACTGCATCATTTTTTCGTCCTTGAAGAGATCCACGGTCATTGGCGTTTCGATGTAGCCCGGGTGAACCGAGTTGCAGCGGATGTTATGCTTCGCAAAGTCAACGGCCGTGGCTTTGGTCAGCATGCGTACCGCGCCTTTGCTTGCCGTGTAAGGACCGGCGCCGCTTCCGCCCGTCAGGCCGGCAATGGAGGAGATGTTGACGATGGAGCCGCCGCCGGCTTCGATCATGTGCGGAATGACATATTTTTGGCCGAGGAATATGCTCGTGACGTTGATCGACATCGTCTTCTCCCAGCCTTCGACCGTCAAATCCATGAACGGCGTTGCATTGGAGACACCGGCATTATTGACCAGAATATCGATTTTGCCGAATTTTTGAACCGTCTCGTCCACGACGCGGACCCAATCTTCTTCGGAAGCAACGTTATGCTTGATTCCCAGTGCTTCGCCGCCGAGCGCTTCAATCTCAGCGACAACGTCTTTGATTTTGTCCTCCTGAAGGTCCGTAATCGCAACCTTGGCCCCCTCTTGCGCAAACAAAAGAGCGTCAGCTTTACCCATGCCTCCAGCCGCACCCGTAATAATCGCTACTTTATTGTCTAATCTTCCCATATAAATACCTCCTAATGTTAGTCGTTGGATTGGCTGTCCATATGGGACTGCCCGATCTTAAGCTGCAAATGCTCGATCATCTTCTCGTACGAAGCGATCAAGACATCCATCTCCTGATCCGAGAAATCCGACCATAAGCCTTCATTCAATTCACGGTACTTCGCAATCATCCGGGCTTCCACCTCGCGTCCCTGCTCCGTGATCCTAAGATAGACTTGACGCCTGTCCTCGCTCGACGGTACCCGTTCAATATAACCCTTGCTCACCAGCTTGTTGCTCAAGTTGGTGACAGCCGACAGCGTAACATTCAGGGCATTGGCAAAATACGAGCTGGTCTGCTGCCCCTCATACGCCAAGGTCTGAAGCACGTAATACTGGGGGCCGGTCAAATCATTGTCCAGAATCTTGGCATAGTTCGCCACAAGCGTCATCATCTGACGGGCTACCATGTTAGATAAATGCTCCCGCTTATCCAGTTTCATCACCTCGATGCTTAACGAAGTCCCACACTTATATATTACGAATTTAAATAGTTAAAAGCTTTTAACAATTAAAATTGTATACCCTTTCACATTGCTCGTCAACCACGATAAAATGCCCGATTTGGTGGTTATTCCCACATTTACGCCCGATGGAAACCCGTCTATATTAAAAATGATTCGAATTGGCCAAGCTGGGCAAAGATGCTGCTGCACTACAAATCTGCCAAATAGAAAAAGAGCACCCGCAGGTGCTCTTGAAAGTATATCCATCGTTGCTTCGGCGTAACCCTCTAAACTACACATGTTACCTTGAAGAATAAAGAAGATGTCTTGGTGGCGCCCAACTGGACTCCGACGGATGGGAAGAGCTCCAGTATCCAGCCTCCACCGACAAAAAAAGCACCACCCTGAGGTGATGCCTTTCATTGTCCTTCGTTCATCCTGCCGTATCCATCCGCGCATCCAGCGTGGATTGGCGGAGATGATCCAGTGTCATGCGCTCAACGAAACGCGAGAACTTCTCTTTTTTCTTGCCGTGCTCCTGGTAGATGGCGATCAGCTTCAGAATGATCGGAGCCAGCTGCTCCGGCGTTAAATCCGCATGCAGCTGCTTCGCCAGCGAAGCCTTCAAGCCTCTCGGCTCCCCGCCTACATAGATATCATAGGTATTTCGCATCTTAATAACGGCAATATCCTTCAGCAGCGGCTCGCTGGTGCCGAGCGCGCAGCCTGCGTACCCGATCTTTAGCGGATTGGGTACGGGGTGGTCGGCGATAGCTTCATCCAGCATCTTGGCAACATCCAGTCCCGAATCCTCCGCCCCCCGGCAAAAGTTGCAGGTAATCAGGCTCTTGGAGACGAAGCCGGCGGGATGTACCTCCAGTCCGGCGGCTTCCAGCTTCGCCTTGGCTTCCTCCACCCGCTCTTCATCCATCTCCACGTACAGCTGCTTGAAGGTTGTCATCTCGATGCGGGCATCATCGCCTACGATGGACCCCAATACGGCCAGCTGATCCGGGCGGAACAGCGTTCCGCCCACTTCAAAGCCGGGGGTCACAGCAAATTTTTGCATGGCCAAATGTCTACACTCCCATCAAGTCACCCTAATCGTTTTCTTGCTTGGTTACCAACATACTCTATATAAAAGGCCTGCCTGCCTCCCGTTATACCTTCATCCGCTGCAGACGAAGGGCATTCAGCACGACCGATACGGAGCTAAGTGCCATGGCAGCCCCGGCCACCCAAGGCGCCAGAAGCCCGATGGCGGCAATCGGAATGCCGAGCGAGTTATAACCCAAGGCCCAGAACAGGTTCTGACGGATGTTGCTCATCGTCTTGCGGCTCATGTAGATGGCGTCCGGAATGCTGTTCAGGTCGCCCTTCATCAGCGTAACGTCGGCGGCTTCCATGGCCACATCCGTACCTGTGCCGATGGCCATCCCGATATCGGCAACCGCAAGGGCCGGGGCATCGTTAATGCCGTCGCCGACCATGGCGACCTTCTTGCCCTGCTGCTGGAGTTTCTTCACTTCATCCGCTTTGCCCTCCGGCAGTACCTCGGCAAGCACATGGTCAATGCCAACCTGCTTGGCGATGGCCTGAGCCGTGCGTTCGTTGTCGCCGGTAATCATGATCACTTCGATACCCATTTGCTTCAGCCGTGCTACAGCAGCCTTAGACGTCTCCTTGATGGTATCCGCTACGGCCACAAGACCGGCATATCGGCCGTCTACCGCGGTAAGCATAGCAGTCTTACCCTCGGTTTCCAGCTCCGACATTCTGGCCAGGACCGCATCGATCGGCACGTTATGCAGTGCCATCAGCTTGCGAGTACCGACCAGAACTTCGTGTCCTTCCACGCTGGCCTGGATGCCGTAGCCCGGAATCGCCTCAAAATGCTCGGCAGTCGGAAGCTTCGTCCCTTTCGCCTCAATCCCGGCCACGATCGCTTCGGCAAGCGGATGCTCGGAGCTCTTCTCGGCAGCTCCGACCAAACGCAGGAACAGCTCCTGATCGATGTTATCGACTTCCACATCGGTCAGTTCAGGCTTGCCTTTCGTGACCGTTCCTGTTTTGTCCAGAATAATCGCGTCGATTTTGTGCGTGGACTCCAGATGCTCCCCGCCCTTGAACAGAACGCCCAGCTCTGCGGCACGGCCCGAACCCGCCATGATCGAGGTCGGCGTAGCCAGACCCAGCGCACACGGACATGCAATAACCAGGATCGCAATGGCAATTTCTAACGATTGCGCGAAATTACCGGGCGTTACCCAGAAGTACCATACGAGGAAAGCAACAATCGCAATCCCGACCACGATCGGAACGAAAATGCCGGAGATGACATCGGCCACCCGCTGAATCGGGGCCTTGGAGCCCTGCGCTTCCTCAACCACCTTGATAATTTGGGCTAGAGCTGTCTCTTTGCCCACCTTCGTCGCTTCAAGCGTCAAGCGTCCGTTCTTGTTAATCGTAGCGCCGATGACGGCATCGCCCGCTTTTTTCTCAACCGGAATGCTCTCACCGGTCAGCATCGACTCGTCTACCGCCGACGTGCCCTCCACGACTTTACCGTCCACCGGAATTTTCTCACCCGGCTTTACCAGTACTAAATCACCCACCAGGACCTGTTCCACCGGGATGGTCATCTCCTGACCGTCACGAACGACCAGCGCCGTTTTGGCTTGAAGACCCATCAGGGTTTTAATGGCCTCCGAGGTGCGGCCTTTGGCCAGGGATTCGAACAGTTTCCCCATAATGACCAGCGTGATCAGCACCGCACTCGTTTCATAGTACATTTCAGGCCCATGGTGTGCATTTGCTCCGGCAGCGGCCCAATCGATCGTTAAATACAGGCTGTAGAAATAGGCTGCCGAGGTACCGAGTGCGACCAGAACGTCCATATTGGCGCTTTTGTTGCGGAGAGCCTTATAAGCTCCCACATAGAATTGTTTCCCGATAAAAAACTGTACCGGCGTTGCCAGGATCAGCTGGAACCAAGGGTTCATGAACAGATCGGGCATCCAGATCCAGGAGGTGAAGGAGAAATGGCTTACCATGGCCCAGAGCAGCGGCAGCGACAGAATCGCTGACAGGAGCAGCTTCCGCTTTTGCTTGGTGATGGCCTCCTTGCGGTGACCTTCCTGATCAAGCGTCTCCTGTTTGGAAACGGCCTGATACCCGAGCTTCTCCACGCGCTGTTGAATATCGCTAAGGCTGACCTCGGCGGGATTGAATTCCACCCGGGCCGTCTCCAGTGCAAAATTGACATTGGCCTGATTAACACCTGGCATCCGGCTAACCACTTTTTCGATTTTCGTAGCACAGGCCGCGCAGTACATGCCAATCAGCTGAAGGTCCACCGTTTCCTTTGCTGTTCCGTAACCCAGCTTTTCGATTTTCTCTTCCATCTGCTGGACGGTAACCACACTCGGATCAAATGTAACCGACGCTTTTTCCAGCGCAAAATTCACATTCGCTTCCTGGACGCCCTCCATTTTGCTAAGACCCTTCTCAATCCGATTCGCACAGGCGGCACATGTCATACCCGTTAACTGCAGCGACGTTTTCTTCTGTTCCATTGTTGCTTCTGCTCCCATCTTCTCCTCACCCCTCTTCATCCTCGTGCCGTTTGGTTAAACTACGTTATATCCTTGTTCCTCGATAATTTCTTTGATTTGATCCAAATTGACTTTGGCTGCGTCATATTTCACGGAGACCGTGCCTGCCTTCAAATCCACATGTCCCTCGATGTTCTCATTCTTTAAAGCTCCTTCGATGGAATTCACGCAATGCATGCAGGACATGCCTTCTACTTTTATTGTTACCTGTTCCATAATCAATCTCTCCTTTAGGTATTGGATTTATTAGGGCTCTGTTACAGCCAAGCCCGAATGAGTTATCAAACTCGTTGTTCTCATTTCTTGATGTTAGTATACCCCCCTACCCTATAATTAGTCAATGGGTTTTCTCATTTTTTTTGAAAAACATGGCCGCGTTATGATTAAACCGCATAACCGTGCGGTATTTATCAACTTCAACAAACAATTGCTGCCACCTTCCAAAGGTGGCAGCTCCATGGATATTCTTCGTAATCGGATAGCCCCAGCAGGGAACTTTCGTTACTTCATCAGCTTGTTCATGGTGGTTAACAGCTCGGTAATGACCTCATCGTCGCCTTCCTGGAGGCGCTCCACCACGCAGCTCTTCATATGATGCTCCAGCAGCAATTTGCTGACGCCGTTCAAGGCCGACTGGATCGAGGAGATCTGGTTTAACACATCGTCACAGTACGTATCCTTCTCAATTAAGCCCTTCACGCCGCGAATCTGCCCTTCAATCCGGTTCAACCGGCTGATGAGATTGCTTTTCGTTTTGTCCGAATGGTGGCTCTTCCTTTCACCGGTTACTGCGCATGCATCATGTGCATGGTTCTCGGTTGTCATACCCATTCCCCCCTTGATCACGTTACTTCTTCTTATTCTAACCCTAGTATATCATATAGCCCCCCACCCTATAAAGCCCAGCTTATGGTAATGAGATTGCGGATCATTTTGCCGTGGAGGCATGTCATCTATAGTATATGCTTGTACCCGCGATAATTTTCGGCCATGAAAAAGGGGGCCTCATCAGGCCAGCAGCCTGATGGGGCACCCCCCTATATTTTTGCATACGGAAAAACCTGAGCTCCCTTAATAAATCGTCCGCCCCTGCGCATCCGGCACCCCGGATTTGCGGTAAAAATACGTATTGATCACATCCCGCCAGTGCTTGGCATGCTCGGCCTGATCAGCTAACCGTTCGGTGACTTGGGTTAAACGCTCCAGATCGACCTTGCCTTCGAGCGATGTCCAGGCTTTCAGGAGCCCGGCCGCAGCTTCCGCACCTTCGAAGTGCGTGTCATAGATATGCTGAATCACCGTTTTACCGGATTTCAGCGCATGCGAGTACGGCACATGATGGAAGAACAGCAGCAGCTCGTCAGGACAATCCTCCAGCGAATCATATCGGGCCGCATTCGGCTCGAAATACTGTGCGGTGTACCCCGTGCCCGTCGCCACCGTGCGGTCCACCCCAATACCATCCCGATCCGCGAAATGGTAGGTGCCCCACCTTGAATATTCATAACCGTCCACATCCGGTCCGTAATGCGTATGCGGCGTAATCATCCAGCCCACCCCGAGCGGCGACGTGTAGCTTTCATAAATCGGCCACGATTTCATCAGCATGCCGCACACCACGGCAACCACCGTCTCATCATTGCCAAAGGTCAGCCTCGTCCATTCCTCCGCGATCCCTTCGGCGGACATATCCGGATTCCAAACCAGCCGGCCGTATCCATACAGATTCGCCTGCGCCAAGGTGTGTCCCGTCCAATTCTCATCATTCCCGATGTTGGAAACGGCGGCGATCCCGCTGTATTTCATGCCGTGCAGCGAACCGTCCACGATCTTCTTAACCTCGGACCCCGTTCCGTTCGCGTAGGTATCGAAATCCAGCACCTCTTTCCACTGCGGCACCAAATAGCATACGTGGCGCTGCTGTCCGGTATATTCCTGGGCGATCTGAAACTCCAGCACCTGATTGGTCTCTTTCATGCTGCCGAACAGCGGGGATACCGGCTCCCGTACTTGGAAGTCCATCGGACCGTTCTTGATCTGCAGCAGCACATTGTCCTTAAACCGTCCGTCCAGCGGGGTAAAATGATCATAGGCCGCCCGCGCGCGGTCCGTGCTGCGGTCCCGCCAATCCTGCATGCAGTTGTAGACGAAGCAGCGCCAGATGACAAGCCCGCCATGCGGTTCCAGCGCTTCGGCCAGCATATTGGCGCCATCGGCGTGGTCTCTGCCATAGGCGAACGGGCCCGGACGGTGCTCCGAATCCGCCTTGACCACAAAGCCGCCGAAGTCCGGTATATGATCGTAGATCTCATTCGCCGTATCCTTCCACCACTGCCGAACCTCTTGATCTAGCGGGTCCGACGTGGGTACGCCGCCGATATGCAGCGGAGCGGCGAAGTTTATGCTCAGGTACAGTGTGATGCCATATTCCCGGAAGATATCCGCGATCTTTGCAATCGTCGGCAAATATTCCGCGGTAATGAACTTCGTCTCGATTTCATGCACATTGACGTTATTAATGGAGATGGCATTCAGGCCCACGGAAGCTAACAGACGGGCGTAGTCTCTTACGCGATCCAGATTTTCGGTGAACCGTCCGTTTTCGTAAAAAATTGAGTTGCCCGAGTACCCCCGTTCAACCGAGCCGTCGGCATTATCCCATTGATTTATCATCCGCACTCCGTTCACAGGCTGCTCGGTTATGTTTAGACCGGTCAACGGCTGGTGGGATGCCAGCAATCTCAATAAATGGAACACCCCGTATAACACGCCTTTCCCGGATCCGCCGGTCAGGATCAGCTTCTCCTGCTGCCCATGGCCTGTATGCTCCAGCCGAAAACCCTCTGCGCCCAGCCGGGCTTTCCCCGCGCCCATCGAATCTTCCCCAATCTGTTCCGTGCCCTCTTCGGCGTCTGCCGCATGAATACGCACCTCGAAATAGGATGAAGCCTTGGCCTCGGATGTGATGGACGGTACGATGCCGAGCATGGATCGACATGCATGCCTCAGTTCCTGGATCGCAGCGTTTGCCACCCGCGACTGCTGCAAATCCGCAACCACGGTGCCTAACAGTCGGCTGTACGCGGAAGCAAGCTCCTCGTCCTTAATGGGCGCATACTGCAGCCACGCTTGATATAAAGCGCTGTTCAACGTAATTTCCCCCTTCTTGGGCCAAGGTTAACGTTTCTCCCCAGCATCTCACTGTTTTCGAATCCTGCTTCCTTAAGGACTAACATGCAGACGCCGGTCACAAGGACCGGCTAGATGACAAGCTGATGGCGCTTCAGCCGCCTATATTATTGCTGTCGTTATCTAAAATGATGGGTTCAACCCCCTAAAATCCTTACACTTTGACCATACGCTCCACCAAGCGATGAAACGCCGGTTTCGGCTGATGCCGCTCATCGAACAGGAAAGGCCAATTCTTCCGCCCCCGTACCGGGAAATTGTCCAGCCAGGTGTAATCGTCGGCAGCGCCCCAGAAGGTCACGGACGTAATATAATCCCGGTATTCCTTCAATATGCCGAACATCGCCTCATACCGCTTCGCTTGAGCCTCCAGCAGCTCCTCCGGCGCCTCGGTCAGATCCTTCCGCTTGTCGTCGAACCGGAACATCGACACATCGAGCTCCGTGAGTTGAAGCTGCAGGCCGAGCGACGCGTACTTCTCGATCGCCGCCCGGATATCGTCAAGATCCGGATCGTACAGATTCCAGTGGGCCTGCAAGCCAACGCCGTGAACAGGAGTTCCTTGATCCAGCAAAGACTTGACCAGCGTGTAGATTTTGTCCCGTTTATTCGGGTGGGACTCATTGTAATCGTTATAGAACAAGAGGGCCGACGGATCGGCTTCATGCGCATACTCGAATGCCTTGGAGATAAAGTCGGGGCCCGCAATGTCCAGCCATTTGGACGGACGAAGAAGTTCGGCGCCTTCATCGGCGATTACCTCATTCACGACGTCCCAGGCGTAAATATCGTCCTTGTACCGCTTCACGACCGTGTCGGTATGCGACTTAAGCCGTTCGTACAGCGTGGCTTTATCCACCAGGCCCCCGTTCTTGTCCTCGAACAGCCAGTCGGTCGTTTGGTTATGCCATACCAGCGTATGGCCGCGCATCTTCATGCCATGCTTGCGGGCGAAAGCGGCAAGCCGGTCCGCGTCCTCGAACGTGTACGTATCCTCCGCCGGGTGCACGCTGACAAACTTCATTTCATTTTCCGCCGTAATGCTGTTGAAATGGTACGCTAGCAATTCCTCCTGCGTTTCGATCGTCCTCGGGTTCACGGCCGCTCCGATGAGAAAGTCATCCGCGAACATCTCCTTAAGCCTGGGTTCACTTCGCTGCGTATTGGACATATCCAATCCCTCCTTAGAATTAAAGATAATAGCAAAATTGATCGTTGATGATCGTGATGCGGCGGCATCCGTTGGTCGACGGACATCCAGACATGCCGCGGACCACGCACCGTGTGCACCATGGAGCAGTGCGCACGGCGCATCTTTAGCGGTTCCCGCAGCTTAACCTTTCACCCCGCCAAGGGTCATCCCTTGCACGAAGTATTTTTGCAGGAACGGGTACACCAGAATGATCGGCACGCTGGCCACAATGGTCATCGTCGCCCGAATGGAGGTCGGGGTGACCTGATTCGCGCCGCTTTCCGAGCTTGCAAACTGGCTTGCATAATCGTTGCCCGAATTCAGCGAGGAGTTCGAATTCTGGAGTATTTTCATCAGCTCGTATTGCAGGGTGCTAAGCTCGCCGTACGAGGAGTTGTACAAGAACACGTCGAACCAGGAGTTCCACTGGGATACTGCCGTAAACAGCGATACCGTGGCAAGCACGGGCACGCACAGCGGAAGCACGATTTTCAGGAAGGTCGTGAATTCGCCGGCGCCGTCGATCCGGGCCGATTCCAGGATCCCCTCAGGCAATCCCTCGATGAAGGAGCGGATGACGATGACGTTGAATACGCCGATCAGGCCAGGAATGATGTACACCGAAAAGGTGCCCAGCATGCCCAATTCGCGAATCAGCAGGAAATTCGGAATCAAACCGCCGCTGAAATACATGGTCAAAATGAAGGCGATCGACACGAATTTGCGCAGCACGTATTCCGGACGGCTGATCGTGTAGGCCACCATGGCACAGCAGAATACGGAAGTGATCGTACCGATCAACGTACGCAGAACCGAGATGAAGGTAGCGTGGAATATCGTGGCTTCGTTAAATACATATTTATAATTCTCCCACGTGAAATCCCGCGGCCATAAATAAATGCCGCCTTTCACCGAATCCGTCGCATTGTTGAAGGAAACCGCGAGCGTATTGATGAACGGGTACAGCGTGACAATCATGAGACAGATCATGAAGACTATATTAAAGGTATCGAATAACCGGTCCGCGGGAGACTTGAACCGGGCATGGGCTCGCGGTGCATCTGAAATCTTCGCCATATGAATCCTCCTGTACGTTTTCTGATAGAGAACGGTTCTCGCAAGCTTTCGCTTAGAACAATCGGTCTTCGCCCAGTCTCTTCGCGATATGGTTAGCCGTGAACAAGAGTATGAAGCTGACGACCGTCTTGAACATGCCAGCTGCAATCGAGAGCGAGAAGTTGCCCATCTGAATACCGTATTTCAGCACGAAAATATCCAGGTTCTCGGAATAATCCACGTTCATGCCGTTGCCAAGCAAGTATTGCGGTTCAAAACCGGATTCGAGCAGGTTGCCGATATTCATGATCAGCAGGATGATGAATACCGGCTTCAGACCCGGCAAGGTGATGTTCCAGATCCGTTGAAAGCGCCCGGCGCCATCGATTTCCGCCGCCTCGTACTGCGAGGGGTCGATCATCGTCATGGCCGCCAAATATATAATGGTGTTCCAGCCGACATTCTTCCATACTTCCGAAACACCGAGTATTCCCCAGAAATATTCTCCTTCCCCAAGCCATAGGATCGGCTCCTTAATGATCCCGAACCACATGAGGAGTTCATTGATAATCCCGCCGTCTGCGGACAAGGCCGTCGAAATAATGCTCGCAGCCACAACCCAAGAGATGAAATGGGGCAAATAACTGATCGTCTGCACGACCCGTTTGAACATCAAATTACGCAGTTCATTAAGCAGAATCGCTAACACAATCGCCGTCACGAACCCTAAGACAAGGTTGATGAAACTCATGGCGAGCGTGTTGCGCATGACCCGGAGGAAGTGTTCGTCCTGAAACAGGAAGGTAAAATGCTGCAGGCCTACCCATTCCTGATCGAATATCTTCTTCGCCGGTTTAAAATCCTGAAACGCGATGGTCCAGCCCCACAGCGGCATGTACTTAAAGACAAACAACCATATCAAAAAAGGAATCGACATGAAGACCAGCGCCTTCTGCTGCAGCAGCTTCCGGAAGAAGCTTTTTTCGCCTGATGGCCGTTCATGATTCAAACCGGTATCGTTTTTTCGTTGTTTATTGAAGAAACCTTTCGATACCGCCGGCGCTTCACGTAGCGCCGTGGTCTCTGCAGGTCCAATCGGGTTCGCCTTATCCACGGTTTCTTCTCCTTCCTATCCAGCCCTAGAAGAGGAGGGACGGATCTGGGCCATTTCGGCGGTCCGCCCTTGTTCGCCTCTCCTTCTTCTATTATTGTCCTTGGGCATTTGCGATTTTCTTGGCTACTTCCTCGGTGATCAGATCCTCGTATCCCTTCACGTCCAGCTTGCCGAACTCGCCCACGTATTCGTTCCAGATGCCGTCAAACTCCGCAGGGCTGGCAAGAACCAGTTTCGGGAAGTATTTACGCTGCAAATCGCTTTTCTTCTGCGTGAAGATTTGGGCCGGCGAGCCCTGATCGATCGGAATGCTCCAAGCCGGGTACCAAGGACGGTCGTCCGGTGCCGCAAACAATTGCGAGAAGGAATCGATGTCGTATGCTTCAAGCAATTTCTTGTCCGGTTCGGAGTAGGACATTTTGGCAACCTCAGGCTGGCGTCCCGCACCCACGGAATTACCGTCAGGAAGCGTAGATCCGTTGCCGTAACGAGGCCAGTTGTATTCAAAGTACTTGAAACCGAACGATTCGCGGAAGGCTTCCGTATTGGTCTGTGCAATCTGCTCTTCCGTACGGTAGAAGCGGCCGTTCTCATCGACGGAATACGTCTCGTCCTTGATGCCCCAGTTCGACAGAATCTGGTTCTCGTCCGTCAGCAGGTTGTTGAAATACTTCACAATGCGCTCCGGATCCTTCGCGCTGACGGAGATCCCGACGCCGCGGTTGTTCACAAAGGATGGCGGATCCAGATACTGATCCTTGGTATTCTCATCGTATACGATCGGCAGCGCCATATATTCGAGATCGTCGTTACCCGATTTACTGGCTGTTTCGCGCAGATTGTTCATCGCTTGGCCTACCTGCCATCGATAATCGAAGAAGCCAAGCACCTTACCGGAAGTCAGTTTGGCAAGGTATTGATCATAGTTGTCCACGAAAGAGGATTTATCGAACAGGCCTTCCGCATTCAGCTTGTTCAGCTCCTGCAGGTACCGCTTCGTAATGTCGTCGTCCGCGTAATCATTCGCTACGTGAGTCTCCATGTCGATGATAATGCCGCCGTCGTTCGGATAGCCGGCCAAGTGCATCGGGGCATTGGTCAGGGCAAAAAATTTATCCTGCGTCGTCAGTGCCAGATATCCGGTCAAGCCTTCCTCCGGATGTTTCTTCACGTAGTCGCGAATCAGGGCCAGGTACTCGTCGAAGGTCTTGATTTTCGGATAACCCGCTTCCTTCAGGACGCGGCGTTGAATCCAGAATGCTCCTTGCTCGATATTCGGAGCCGACGTGTACTCTCCAACAACCGCACTCAGCGGCAGAAAGTAGATGTTGCCGTCCTCGGCTTTCATCAGGTTGTAATAAGGCTCGTACACCCGCTTGATGTTAGGGCCGTACTTATCGATCAGGTCATTGAGCGGAATGAAGGCGCCCGCCCCGACCAGCTTATCGATTGAGCTCCCTGGTACAATCACATCGGGATAGTCGTTACTGGCAATGAAGGTTCCCACCTTGGTGTTCTCGTCTCCTACCAAATGCTCCATTTTAAAATTCACGCCGGTTTGGTCTTCGAAAATTTTACCGATGGTGGTTTCGTTCGTATTTTTGTCTTTACCGGCTGCCGCGTTGAAATAGGTGAAGGTGACCTTCTCTTCTTTCTTCTCGCCTTCGCCGCCGGCTGCCGGTGTATTATCCTCTGCCTCTTTACTGCCGCCGCATGCTGCCAGAAGTGATACCATCATAACCACGGTCAGACAGCTCAGCCAAAATTTCTTGTTCATGCTCTTGACCTACCCCTTTCGGTCTCGTTAGTTTGTAAGCACTTTCATTATAAGAGAGCTCTGGGACGATTTTCACCCGTCAATCTTTAGGTGATACTTTGAAAACTATAGAACCGTATCCTTAGCCGTGAAAAATGGCAGCTCCGCAGCCAGGATTCTCCCCTGCACTTCCGCCGACTAACGAACAAATCCTGCTAGGGTCACTCCGATTCGGAATGCCACAGCAGGATTTGCCGTCCTTATATTTCAATGGGAATGGACAGTTTGACCCGTGTGCCCTGTCCAGGCGAGCTGTCAATTTCAAACCGGAACCGGCTGCCGTAGTACAGCTTTAACCTGTAAATCACATTCTGAATGCCGATCCGCTCTCCCATCTCGTCCTCGGTCTCGAGATAACGGTAGATGCGTTCCACCTTCTCCGCGGGCATGCCTGCCCCGTTATCCTGAATGGTACAGATCAGGGATTGGCCCTCGCGCACAACCCGAACTTCAATGCGCCCCCCGTGCTTGAGCGGCTCGATGCCGTGAATGCTGGCATTCTCCACAAACGTGACGATGGCCATTTTCGGTATTTGCAGGTGACCCTCTTCGGCTGGAGCATGAACCGAATAATCGATTTTGTCGCCAAATCGGTATTTCTGGATTTCAAGGAAACAATGGATGAACTCCACTTCCTCCTTGAGCGTCACCATGTCTTTTTTCCAAACGAGCGAATTGCGGAAGATCTTCGCCATATTATGAATGATCCTTGCCGTCTCATCCTCATCCTTCATCAGGCTGCGCATGCGGATCGTCTCCAGGGCATTAAAGAGGAAGTGCGGATTAATCTGGCTCTGCAGCGCATTCAATTGCGCGTGCCGCCGCTGCAGCTCCAAATTCTTCTTCTGGATATCCGCCACGTACACGTCATTGATCAGACTCTTGAGCTGCAAGGTCATCCGGTTGAATTCACCCGTCAGCTGACCGATCTCGTCACGTGCCTCAGCCTCTTGGATGGTGTCGTAATTCTGGTTCTTCACCTTCTTCATATGTTTGAGAATCCGTACAAGTCGTACGTTAAGGGAACGGCTGATCCAAACAATCACCAGGCTCGGAAGCAGAAAATTCAGGCAGGTCAGCACAATGACGAACCGCAAGGACTGATGCACGTCGCGCAGCACCACATCCTCCGGCGTCACCGCCATGATCGTCCAGGTGTTCAGATTGTTGGTCGTGAACGTATCGGTATGAAACTCCAGAAACCTGTCGCCATGCGCGATGCTGCTGTACGGTACAGCGCCCTGCGTGACATCGACCTTCGGATCCGTGGTGTATTCGATATTTCCTGCCCCGCTCAGCAGATACACTTTGCCCTGCACATTCAGATTGCTCATGATCTGGCGGATCGAAGGCATCCGCATATCGATCTTGAGATACTTGGTGTGATCATCCTGGGAGCTGAAATAATTCATGCTCCGGATGATGCTGAAGCTGTCCAATTGACCGTTCTTGCCCGTACGCATCACGATCGGCTGGGTTACGTTCTTGCCCGCAATCGCCTTGTACCAAGCCTCTTCCTTCACCTGGCCATCGATATAATTGATGCCGCCGGAATACAGCAGGGTCGGATTGTCGACATACACCGCAATTTCGCTGACCGAATTGTATACGGCGCTGCCCGAATTCAATATGCGGCGGAGATAAGTATCATACGCCTCGATATAATCGGCTGGATGATCGTACACCGTTTCCACGATCTCGTTCAATTGAACGTCCGTATAGAAGACCGAGGAGATCTCCAAGGCGTCCTCGACTTCACGACGGAACTCGTTCTTCATCTGTTCAAGCGCTACGGTAATATCCTGGATCCGCTGCTCCCTTACGCTGCCGGACGTCACATTGTAGAAGATGAGGTTGGTAATCAGGATCGGCAAAAAGACGGCCAGGAAATAAAGCAGCAGCATCTTGTCCCGCAGACGGACATTATTCAGGCTCGGCTTCATGCATTCGTCCCTTCGGACGCTGCCTCCTTCATCAAGCGGTTCCGGTACTCGCTTGGCGTCATCCGCTCAATCTTCTCGAATTGCGTCACGAAATAGTCCGGATTGCCGAAGCCGACCCGCTCCGCCACCTCATAGATGCGCAGATCCGTCTGGCGCAGCAAACGCTTGGCTTCGTTCACGCGCAGCTGGAGCAAAAAATCATTAAAATACATGCCGTACGCTTTTTTGAACAGCTGACCCAGATAAACCGGGTTCATGTAAAACTTCCCGGCGATGCCCTTCAGACTGATATTCTCATGATAATGGGCCTCGATATAAGCCCGGATCTTCTGGATTCCGCCTTTGTGCTGTTCCTTGCGCAGCTGTCCGATATAGTTCGCGCTCTCAATCGCAAAATCCGTGAACAGCCGCTTCAGCCCCTGAAGCGACAAGTTGCGGTCATGCCACTCGGTCATCGGCTCGAGACTGGACAGCCGGCTTTGATCCCCGTCCATGCTGCTGAGCACACGGACCACGCCCAGCACGCATTGGTTGATCGCCGTCTTCACCGCTTCGGGAGCATACAGCTTCTCCTGGAAGGATTCGAACAGCGAACGAATCGTCTCCTCCAGCTTCTCGAAATGCAGCTCCTCGATCTGCTCCAGCAGCTGCTGGTAAAGACGCTCCTCCAGTCCGATGTATTGCAGATCATGCACCGCGGCTTCTTCATGGATCACGATGCCGCTCTCATCGTAGATGTACTTGTATAGGAGGGATTGCTTGGCCGTTTCGTAGGCATCCTGGACGAGGGACAGACGTGAAACCGGCCTGCCAAAATAGACGAAGATTCTTTCATGCTTCGAATCGGCGAGCGATTGCTGAAGGCGCCTGGCAAATCCCCGCTGACACCCCTGGAACGATTGCAAGATGCTTCCAGGAACGATGATGCCGATCCGGTTGCGGTGCTCATGCAGATAGAAGGGCTGTTCTCCATTCGAGATCGCAAGAAGCGCCGATTCCACCCTGTCCTTGAAGTCGCCTCCGTCATTGTCGTTAGCCGAAGCCGGCGGATGGTCGTTCCGTTCGACAAAAACATAGAACAGACGGTCTTCCGGCCGGAGTTCAAGACGCCGCTCCCATTCCTGCAGCAGACTCTCATCCGCCTCCCCTATAATGAGCGATTCCATCAAGGCGCCCGACAACAGCTTCTCTTCCCGCGAGCGTGCCTCGCGGTCCGACTCCAGCCTTTCGCTGAGCCGGACCAGCGCCTGACTGAATTCCGTCTCGTCAATCGGTTTCAGAATGAAATCATGCACCCCGTAACGGACAGCCTGCTGGGCATAGTTGAAGTCATCGTATCCGCTTACAATAATGAAATACGGCTTCACGATATCGTCCGTGACGACGCGTCGGATCAGCTCGAGTCCATCCAGCACCGGCATGCGGATATCGGTGATGACCACATCCGGCCGAAGCCGTTCAATCAGTTCCAGCGCGTCTTCCCCGTTATCCGCCTCATCCACAATGTGAAAGCCGCAGGCTTCCCAATCAATCAGCTTCAGAAGCCCTTTGCGCGTAAACACCTCGTCATCCACCAATATCGCCCGGTTCCCTTGCACGGTATGTCCCCCTCGCCTTTTCGCGCACATCTGCTTGTCACAGATCTTATCTGTTCATCAGCAAACGCTTTCATATAGTAAATCTATTGTTCATGCTCTGTACGCAATTGTCAATGAATTTGAAAATAACGCTCGGCATTGTGGTAGCAAATATCCTGGATGATGGCACCGATATATTCATAATCCGCGGGCAGTTCCCCTTCCTTGATCCAATCTCCGAACAGACGGCACAGCACTCTCCGAAAATATTCATGCCGCGGGAACGACATAAAGCTCCTGGAATCGGTCAGCATGCCCACAAAGGTGCTGATCAACCCCATGGAAGACAGCGCGGTGAGCTGCTTCAGCATCCCTTCCTTCTGGTCGTGGAACCACCAAGCGGAACCGAGCTGAAGCTTGCCCTCGACACCGGCCGACTGGAAATTCCCGATCGTGGTAGCGATCATTTCGTAATGCGAGGAATACAGGCTGTACACAATGGTTTTCGGCAGCTGATCATTCCTGTCGAGACTGCTCAGGAATCCGTTCAGGCTTTCCGCCAGATGGAAATCGAGAATCGAGTCATACCCGCTGTCCTTGCCGATCTTCGCGAACATGCGCGCATTATTGTTCCGAATCGCCCCAATGTGCAGCTGCATGGTCCAGCCCTTGGCATGATACATCTCCCCCAGCTTGAGCAGGGTATGGGTGCGGTATTTCCGTTCCTCGAGCGGGGTTAAGCTGCCTCCGTCGATGGCTTTGCCGTAAATGTCCGCAACTTCTTTAACGTCTGCCTGTTCATAAGGAAAAGCGCCAAAGCCGTGATCCGACAGGCGGCAGCCATGGTCATGGAAATATTGGATCCGCTCCTGCAGGGCATCCAGCAATCCCTGATAGGTGTCCACGGTTATACCGGCCGTTGTTCCCAGCGTCCGTGCATATGAGGGAAAGTCCGCGTTCGCGATATCCAGTGCCCGGTCCGGCCGAAATGCAGGGGCCACGACGGTGGACAATTCCCCTTGATCCCGAATGGCCCGGTGAAACTCCAGCGAATCGACGGGATCATCCGTCGTGCAGGCCACGTTGACCTTGAATTTTTCCAAAATTCCGCCTGCCCGCAAGGCATGAGCCTTCAGCTGCTCATTGCAAGCGTCCCAGATCTCCTTGGCATTCTCCGCGGTCAACCGCTCTTGAATCCCGAAATAGCGGGTCAGCTCCAGATGGGTCCAGTGATAGAGCGGATTGCCGACCAATCGCGGAACGCATGCCGCCCAGGCCATGAACTTCGCTTCAGGACTGGCGCTGCCTGTAATCAGCTCTTCGTCGACGCCAAGCCAGCGCATCGCCCTCCATTTGTAATGGTCCCCCTCCAGCCATAGCTCCGTCAGGTTATCGAACTGCCGGTTGATGGCAATATCCTTCGGGTTCAGATGGTTGTGGTAATCGAATATCGGCATCCCTTCCGCATAATCATAATAAAGTTTCTTCGCGCTGTTGCTGTTCAGCAGCAGATTCTCCGTGTCCAAACGGCTCATGTGGTTCCCCTCCGATTCTTATTTCGATTTTCAGTTCCATACTACCATACAAGTATGGTAGTATGGAATACATTAGGAGGTGATGCAGTGGTAGAATCTTTGCGATTACAGCCAGGATCGGCCGGACATATCGTGTACTCCCGGCTGAAGCAGCAGATTGTCAGTCTCGAGCTGCCCCCGGGAACGGCTCTGTCCGAGAAGGAGGTTTCCCTTTCCTTCGAAGTCAGCCGGACGCCGGTGCGGGAAAGCTTCGTCCGCCTGGCCCAGGAAGACCTTGTGGTCGTGCTTCCCCAGCGCGGCACGCGCGTCTCGCTCATCGATTCGGAGCTGGTCGAGGAAGCGCGCTTCATGCGCGAGCAGCTGGAGAAGGCCGTCGTCCGGCTTGCCTGCGAAAGCTTCCCCGGGGAGAAATTCGCCGAGCTGGAGCGAAATCTGTCCGAGCAGCGCGAGAGCATCGAGAAGCATGACGGCAAGCACATGTTTGAGCTGGATGAGGCCTTCCACCGTATTCTGTTTGAAGGCTGCCGCAAGGTCGGCACATGGAACGTGCTGCAGCAGATGAACGCTCATCTGAACCGGAGCCGAATGTTATGGCTGTCTGCCGATCCGAATTGGACCAACCTGTACGAGCAGCATCGGGAGATCGCGGACGCGATTTCGCGTCATGACGCCGATCATGCCGAACGTGAAATGCAGCAGCATCTGAGCCTGATTATCTCCAATCTGGCCGTGCTGAAAGAGAAGCATCCCGATTATTTCAAATAAGCCGTTACCCGCGAAAGACCCTTATTCGTCACGGCTTCATCTTGGCGTTACACTCGTAACTGCAAAATTCCCAGCAGTGCGTTAACTCCTTAAACTTGTAAAGGACGGTGAAGAAATGCGCATGGTATTCAGATGGTTCGGCGAGGGCAACGATACGGTCTCGCTGGATCAGATTAGACAAATCCCCGGCGTGGAGGGCATCGTATGGGCACTTCACGATATTCCTGTCGGCGAGGAATGGCCGATGGAGCGAATTGAGGAAATTGCGGACCAGGCCAAAGCGTACGGGCTTCATATTGACGTCGTGGAAAGCGTGAATGTGCACGAGGACATCAAACTCGGCCTTCCCTCCCGGGATCAATACATAGCCAACTACATCCGGACGATTGAGAAATTGGGCCAGGTCGGCGTCAAAGTCATCTGCTACAATTTCATGCCGGTGTTCGATTGGGCTAGAACCGATCTTCATAAACAGACCCCCGATGGTTCGACGGCCCTCTTCTTCGAGAAGGCCAAAATCCACGGCATCGATCCGATGGAGCTGGTTCAGACGATCAACCGGAACAGCGCGCTTACCATGCCGGGCTGGGAGCCGGAGCGTTTGGCGCATCTGACCTCCCTGTTCGAAGCGTACCGCGGCGTTACCGAGGAAGACTTGTGGAGCAACCTCGAATATTTCTTGAGCGCCGTCATCCCGGCTGCCGAGAAGAACGGCATCCGAATGGCCATTCACCCGGATGATCCGCCTTGGCCGATCTTCGGCCTGCCGCGGGTCATCACCAGCCAGGAAAATCTCCGGAGATTCCTGCAGCTGTACGATAGCCCGGCGAACAGCCTGACCCTGTGCAGCGGCTCGCTTGGCGCCAATCCGGACAATGACATCGTCTCCATGATCCATGAGTTCCACGACCGGATTCCGTTCGCGCATATCCGGAACGTACGCGTCTACGAGAACGGCGATTTCATCGAAACGTCCCATCGTACCGAGGACGGCACCGTCGATATTTCCGGCATTGTGCAGGCCTATCATGACAACGGTTTCACCGGATACGTAAGGCCCGATCACGGGCGGCATATCTGGGGCGAGCAGTGCCGTCCGGGTTACGGCCTGTATGACCGCGCCTTGGGCATTATGTATCTCTGGGGGCTGTGGGACGCTTACAGCCGGGAACGCGCGGGAAGTCCGGCCGAGCTGAAGGAGGCCGTACAATGAGTGAGGTAAATATCCATGCAGCAGGTACATCCGAAGCCGGATCAAGCGGAGCTTCTGTTGAATCCGCACCGCAAGCGACACCATCCCTTCCCATTCATCCGTCATTAAACGGGAAGACGGTTGTCATTACGGGCGGCTCCGGCGTATTGTGCCGGGCGATGGCTCTTGAGCTGGGGCGGCAAGGTGCCAAGGTGGCCGTCTTGAACCGTACGGCCGAGAAAGGGCAGCAGGTGGCCGATGAAATTACGGCTGCCGGCGGTACGGCGATTGCCGTTCCCTGCGATGTAACGGATGTGGAAAGCGTCAGGCAAGCGGAAAAAGCTGTGCGCGAGTCTTTCGGACCCTGCGATATCCTGATTAACGGAGCCGGCGGCAACCGGAAAGACGCGAATACAACCAACGAGATTTTCCGTCCGGAGGATGTGGGGCAGCCCGATGTGACAACCTTCTTCGGGTTAAGCGTGCCGGGCTTCCGCAGCGTGTTCGATTTGAACTTCATCGGCACGCTGATACCGACGCAAGTCTTCGCGGAAGGGATGCTGGGGCGTCCCGGGGCCGTCGTGCTGAATGTCTCGTCCATGAGCGCACCCAGCCCGATGACCAAGGTACCGGCTTACAGCGCAGCCAAAGCGGCCATCAACAACTTCACGCAGTGGCTGTCCGTTCATCTTGCGGAATCGGGCATTCGCGTGAACGCGATTGCGCCGGGCTTCTTCCTGACCGAGCAAAACCGCAATTTGCTGACTCATAGCGACGGTACATTAACCGAGCGCTCTCATAAAATCATCTCCCATACCCCCATGAGGCGTTTCGGCGTGCCGGAGGATCTGCTGGGCACCCTGCTCTGGCTCGTGGACGATCAGACCTCCGGCTTCGTCACGGGAACGGTAATTCCCGTGGACGGCGGCTTCATGGCATATTCAGGCGTATAACGGAGTACTATGCTGCAGAGCAGCAGCCTGTCAGTCATAAGCTTGACTGGCTGGACCATGATGCGTAAGCAGATGAAATGCTGGAGTGACTCTGCGAGGCGTATCTCCTGAGAATTCCTCAGCCTTATACAGCAGCAGGGCCGACTAAGATTCTATGATCTTAAATCAGCCCTGCTTTTTGTATCACGGCAACTGTATATGTCTGAGTTTATCCGGATTTGCCACGGTATACATCGTCTCGATTCGATTGTTTTTAAAAGCAAAAGAATAAATAAATTGGACACCGTGATCCAACCGGATCCGTATTCCCGGCAGACCATTGACGGTAAGATAAGAGTACACATATTGTCCTTCATACATTTTAAGCAGGTTCAGATGCAATTGGATCACTTTATGGACTCCAACCACAGGTATTTGCGCCGCTCTGACTTTACCGCCGCCGTCCGAGTAGAGCACGACATTTTCGCTTAACAGCTCCAGCAGCTTATTCGTGTTTCCCTGTAAAAGGGAATCCACAAAATCCTTGATCTGCGCCTCCGCCACCGAGATCGATGGTCTCTGATCAGGATCAAAATGAATGCTGCCCTTGGCACGGCGGAAGATTTGACGGCAATTTGCACTGCTTTTTCCCAGGATTTCAGCAATTTCGTCATAGGAATAATGGAAAATCTCGCGGAGAAGAAAAACGGCTCTTTCCACCGCGTTAAGCTGCTGAAGCAGCAGCAGGTATGCTGTAGAAATGGACTCTTGCTGCTCTACGATAAGAGAAGGGTCCGTCTCTGACGCCATATTCTCGATCAGGGGTTCCGGCAGCCAGGGACCGACGTACAGCTCGCGCTTTTTGGCAGAAGAGCGCAGCAAATCCAAGCAGCGATTCGTTACGATTTTGTACAGAAACGCTCTCTCATTGCGAATGTCCTCCGGATGGGGCAATTGGTTATAGCTGATGAAGGCCTCCTGCACGATATCTTCCGCATCCATCACACTTCCCAGCATCCGGTAAGCTAACGAGAAAAGAGCGGATCGATAGCTTTTATACAATGACTCTGTGCTCATTCGGGGTCCTTTCCTCACTTTCAAGCGAGAGTATATGCTGTACGGCCCGCTTGGCGCTTGCAGTTGCAGCATCAACCAAGAGTTCGCCATGCGCTGCCCATTCTCCCGCTACATACAACCCGATGATTTCAGGGACGGCTGGACCCGGGTTCTCCTGGCGTTTCAGATGCATAAAATCATGGCAAACCGTGATGTTAGGAAGGTATTGTTTCTCAACGAGCTCGTTGCGCCAACCCGGCTGCACCAAGTCTAAGGTTTCTTCTAACTCCTGCAGATCCCTTCTTGCATCCTTCTCCTTGCCCTGATACTTAAGCAAGGTTATGACTTGCGCGCCGTCTTCGCTCAGGTAAGCCGCTCGGGATTGATTCGAGAGAAACACGGTTTGATCGAGGCCGTACACAAACTGCTGCTTCGGCTCCGGAAGACGACGCAGGGCTACATCCAAGCAAGCCGCTGTCACTTCGACCGCCTGCTCCTTCCACGTATGCAGAGCGGTTTCTTCTGCATGGGGCACCAGTTCGTGGGCGACAGCTGGAGGCGTGGCAAGAATAATATGATTGGCTTCTATTTTCATGCCATCGCCGCAAAGGACGTGCCGTACCTTTCCCTCGTGATGATCAACCGAAATGACTTTATTCTTCGTTACGATTTGAACTCCCTGCTCCAGAGCCTTTTGTTTTAATTCATCGACCATGGCCCCCCAGCCCCGATCCAGATACAATACCCCCTTCAGCGCGTGCTTAAGCTGCTGCAGTACGGGACCGGCCGCCTGCAGGTCAGGGGCTACCACATAACTCGCCGTACGCAATAGCGAATAGAATAAATTTCGTACCATGGGATCCTGCACGTTGCCTTCAATCCATTCGCGCACACTCATCTTGTCGTACACCTGCGTATCCAGTTTACCTAATTTCGCAAGCCAAGCACCGAGCTCCATCTTGCCCCTCCAGGATAATAGAGGGGTGGTGAATAGAGATTTCACGCCCATGGGTAACGGACTTAGTTTCCCTTTCCAAATACCGTACCCGTCAACCGAAGGTCGACCCCCCGGCAATTGGAGCCCTAATTCGCGAAAGGTTAGAAGGGCATCTCCATGATATAAGGCATGCCCGCCCAGATTGAAGTAGGCTCCCTTCTTCTTATGGGTCATGGCCCGCCCCCCCAAACGTTCCTGCTTTTCAACGAGTATCGTTTGCTTTCCGGCTCTAGCCGCATAGATTGCTGCTGTTAAACCCGCTACGCCTCCACCTACAACGGCAACGTCATATTGTAGCATCCGTCATCATCCCTTTTTCGTTTTATACGGGTATGACGGGCGAGGGCATCGAGATGTGACAAGAATGAAGGTCCAAACCGAAAAGTAATGTCATTCATGAGTTCAGGACTCCTATAATATATCAGGAAGCCACAAGCTTCGAAGTTATACTTTCTGATGATTTCAATAAAACCCCTCTTCAATACGAAGAGGGGTTTGCATAGCTCTATAACCGCACGTTTGATTTCATTCCGCCTTAGACCACGGCCTCCGGCTTAAAAAAAGCCGGCAAGTACTTTTTGTTCGCCTCCAGCATTTCATCGAGCAGCTGCTTCGCTACGGTCACGGACGGCACCAGCGGATGATGCACCAGCGCCTGCAGCGCAATCCCGCGATCGCCGGTAATGGCAGCTTCGATCGTCAATTGTTCGTACACTTTCACCGCATGCATCAGTCCCTTCACATGGGAAGGAACCTTTTGCGGCGCCAACGGTATTGGCCCTTGGCCCGTAACCACGCAGTTGATCTCGATGCTGGCATCCGTAGGCAGGAAGTCGTAGATATTGCCGTTTGCGACATTCAATGTCTGGATATCATGGCGGTCATTATAAATGGACGTCATCAGGTTGACGGCCGCTTCGGAATAATATGCGCCGCCGCGCTGCTCCAGCTGCTTCGGCTTCACGGCCAAATTCTCGTCCTTGTAGAGCTCGAACAGCTCCTCCTCTACCCGGCTGACCACGTCCGCCCGGGTTCCGTCCTTCTCCAGCGAGGCTTTCATGTCCGCGAACATCGTATCGGTCATGTAGAAATATTTAAGATAATAGGTCGGAATCGCCCCAAGCGAACGGATAAAATCCGCGTCCCAGCCGAAGGTCGGCACGTTCTTCGCCGTATACGATTTCCCGCCGTCCAGCAGCTCCGGCATTTTCTCTTCACCGTTGACGATCGCCGACGTCACCCAATGGAGATGGTTGATCCCGACAAACTCGGCCAGAACGTCCCTCTCCGACACGCCGTACTCCGCCGCCAGGAACTTCTGAAAGTTAATCGGGGAGTTGCACAGACCGACGGATTTGACCTTGCTGTGCTTCGCAACCGCTTCGGTGACGATGCCTGCCGGATTCGTGAAGTTCAGCATCCACGCATTCGGTGCCAGCTCTTCGATATCGCGGCAAATGTCCAGAATCACCGGTACCGTGCGCAGCGCCTTCAGCATGCCTCCCGGGCCCGTCGTCTCCTGGCCGATGACGCCGTGTTTAATCGGAATATGCTCATCCTGCTTGCGTGCCGCCAGTAAGCCGACGCGCATCTGGGTCGTCACGAAATCGGCACCCGCAATCGCCTGCCTCCGATCCAGCGTCAGGTGAACCTCGATCGGCAGACCCGACTCCTTGACCATGCGTTTGGCCAAATTGCCCACGATCTCCAGCTTATGCTTACCTTCTTCAATATCAACGAACCATAGTTCGCGAATCGGCATTTGCTCATAATTGCGAATGAAACCTTCTACAATTTCCGGGGTATAGGAGGAACCTCCCCCGATGACCGCTATCTTCAATCCTGCTGCCACGTTAATCGCCTCCAAGGTATGATATCAATCCGTTTCGATCCGGATCTATTGCCCTCTATTACCACAATCTGCTGATCAGACTGTGGTTGCCTGCTCAAACGTAAATGCTTTCAGTTTGGCCTCCGTCTCAACATCAACGGCATGACCGTCGGCATCCATCGCGCACAGCAGCGCGCCGGAAACCGGGTCGGATGTTAGCCTTGCGCAGGATGCATGGGGTGCCCGGACCGCAACGATCCGTTCGATTGCATCCGTCAGGATCGAGCTGTTCGGCCTGTTCAGCACGCTGCCGATATAGACGATGTCGAAGGCTTCGTCCGCCATGTCCAGCCGCCGGATCAGCGTGCATACCGCATTGGCCAGCTCCTCGCCTTCGTTCTCGAGGATCCAGGTAGCCACCTCGTCGCCCGCTTCAGCCGCCTGAAACAGCGTCTTCACCAGACTTGGCGGAACCTTCGTCCTGCCGTAGAGGACATCCTCGTACATCGGTTCGACGGATGTATATCCCATCTGCTCCAGAACGAGCGACGTCAACAAGGTTGCCGGTCCCCGCTCATCCCAGGCTCGAATAACCGCCCGGAAGGCCAGGGTTGCAAACCCTGATCCGCCTGCATATCCATCTCCGTACAAGAAACCGAAGCCGCCATACTGCAGCTCTTCCCCCGCACGGTTACGGGCGGCGCTGTTGAAGCCCGTACCGCAGATCAATGCGGCGCCATACGGACGGCTCGTTCCCGCCCTCATCCCGATGATGGTATCGCATGCGATAGCATGTCTCGGATATCCGAGCGCCCCGATCATCGGGCGCAGGATCTCGTAATCGGCTTCCCGATCGGCTCCGGCCAGGCCGAAATAGGCATAGCTGATATCTTCCTTGGCAGCTCCAGCCTCTTGAAGCGCCCGGTTGCAGGCCTCCTCAATGTTATGGGCCGCATGCTCACGGTGAATTTGGTGATTGCCGTTGCCGGACGCTCCCTTGCCAAGGATATTCCCTTGTTCATCGCAGATGACGGCGTGTGTTTTGCTGCCGCCGGCATCCACACCCAGATACAAACTCATGGACTTCACTCCTACCCGCCTAACGGCGGCGTCATGTGGTGGTATATGTTTAAGATACCGCTTCCACAGGTTGCCATCTACTGTTATACGATCAAGGAGTGATACTATCTTACTGTTTCTTGGAACTCGTGGCGGAGGGGATCATGGGACTGCCTGCATAAGCGCGCTCCCGGATCTCGCTTGGCGAAGACCCGACATGCTGCTTGAACAAACGATTGAAATTGGACAGATTCCGGAACCCGCAGGTTTCCGCGATCTCGATAATCTTCTGGTCCGTCGTCTCCAGCAGGTGCACCGCATGGGTCAAGCGCAGCTGGATCAGATAATGATGCGGTGAGGTTCCGACCGCCTGCTGGAACAGGGCGCTGAACCGGGAAGGGCTCAGATGCGTTAAATCCGACAGCTCCTGCAGCGTCCAGCCGTAGTCAAGATGAAGCTCCATCGTGCGCAGGACTTCTTTTAACGCGTGCATCCCCCTGCCCTTGATCGGCCTGTGCTCCTGAGCCGGAGACGACAGATGACGGTTCGCCAAGCTCAGGAAACGAATGAGATCCGAACGGATCAGGCTCATATAAGAGGTCCCCCGGGCTTCATACTCCTCCATCATGCGCCGAAGCAGCCGGGCGAGTTCATCGTGCACCGGAGATTGCCTGTCTACGTTTCCGAGCGAGCGGAAGGGAGCCATCAGGTCCGGATCGAACTTGAGATCGATGGACAGCAGGGAAGGCTCGAACATAATGACGTCCATGACCAGGTTCTCGGTCTCATACGCGCGGTGCAAATCATTGCTGTTGATGAATATGATATCCCCCTGCCGAAACGGGAGCTTCATCCCGTTGATCAGAATAAAACCGGTTCCGCCTTGAATATAGTTAAGTTCCAACGCATGATGCCAATGCAGGCGCTGGGCTCCGGCGAATATGCCGTGCGTGGTCGACGCGGTAAACGGAAAGGCAGCGTTCGTAAAATCTATGGCGTCCGGAACGACGCTTTGCGGACGATTCACTTCAATTGCACCTCCATGCCTCGTAAATAACGTGTCAACGATGTACTCACATCGTAACATGAGCGCCTCTCTTAAGAAAAACATGGAGCGACGTTTACGCTCAGATGATTAAACCGCAAGCTGCGGCGAGATAGAAGGTAAACCACGGAAACCTTATTCTTGCCCGTGAAAAAAAAAGGACCCGCCCCCAAGTATGCCTGGGGCGGATCCTTACAGGTGCATTAAGATAATGGAAGTTCAACCGTCCAGCCGAACGGATCCTCAACGGTTCCGAGCTGGATGCCCGTGATGGCATCATAAACGCGTTTGGAAAGCTCGCCGGTCGCTCCCTCGCCAATCACCAATTGCTCCTCCTGCCATTCCAGTGAACCGATCGGCGATATCACCGCTGCCGTGCCGGTGCCGAAAGCCTCGGTCAACAAGCCGCTGCGGTGAGCCTCCACGATTTCATCGATGGAAAGGGCCCGCTCCTCCACGGGGATGTTCCAATGCTGCAGCAGCTGGATGACGGAGTTCCGGGTAACCCCATCCAGGATGCTTCCGTTCAGCGCAGGCGTTATCACCTTATCGCCGATCTTGAAGAACACGTTCATGCTGCCGACTTCCTCGATATATTTGCGGTGCACGCCATCGAGCCACAGCACCTGCGAATATCCCTTGAGGGTGGCTTCATCCTGCGCTTTCAAACCTGCCGCATAGTTGCCGGCCGTCTTGGCATTGCCCACGCCCCCGGCAACGGCACGCACGTATTTCGGCTCCACGTAGATGCTGACCGGATTGATGCCTTCCGCATAATACGAACCGACCACCGACAGGATGATCATGAACTTGTATTGCAGCGACGGCGCTACGCCGAGCACGGGCTCGGTTGCGATGACAAACGGACGGATATAGAGCGATGTGCCCGGCTCGGAAGGAATCCAGTCGCGATCCACGAGCACGAGCTGCTTGAGCGCTTCCATCACAAGCCCTTCGTCCAATGTCGGAATGCTCAGGCGCTGGTTGGACAGGTTCAGCCGCTGAATATTTTTGTTCGGACGGAACATGAGGATCCGCTGATCTTCCGTCAGGTAAGCCTTCAGGCCTTCGAATACGGTCTGGCCGTAGTGAAATACTTTGGCGGCAGGGTCAAGCTCGATCGGCTGGTACGGGACGACGCGCGGGTCGTGCCAGCCTTTGCCAGCATCATAGTCCAGAATAAACATATGATCCGTAAAAACCGTGCCGAAAGCCTGTTTATGATGGCTCGGCTTCTCCTTCGGGGTGGTCGTTAATTCCACGGATATCGCGTAAGTCATGTGCACACATCTCCTTATTTTGCAAACGTTATTAGTTGAATCATATCAATCGATGCCCTATATTAAAAATATCTGATTTATAGGGATACCATACCTTTAAGGTATGGAGAGGAGGTATGAAAAATGGACATTCGGCAGCTGCGTTATTTCCTGACGATCGCCCAGGAAGGACAGATCACGCGTGCGGCTAAACAGCTTAACATGGAGCAGCCTCCATTAAGCCGTCAGCTGAAGCTGATGGAGGAAGAACTCGGCGTCCTGCTGTTTGAACGCAGCGGCAAGCAGCTTCAGCTCACCCATGCAGGCGAGCTGCTGCAGAGCAGGGCCGCCTCCCTGCTGAACCAGTTCAATGAAACGCTGACCGAGGTGAAAGAGATCCACGCGGGAGTCCGCGGCATGCTCTCCATCGGTGCCGTCGTCTCCTGCATTTCGCTCCTGCCTCAGCGCATCCATATCTTCCGGCAGCAATATCCCGAGGTCACCTTCAAGATTCGGGAAGGCGACCACTCCCTGCTGGCCGATCAGCTCGACAAGCGTAATATCGAGCTCGCAGTGACCCGGCTTCCGTTCGAATCCAGCTTCGGGCCCGAGCGTTATGCCGTTCAGCCCCTGCCCTCCGACCCGTTCGTCGCGGTCATTCCAAGCAGCTGGGAGAGCATTGCCTCCCATTCGGAAATCTCGATGCGCGAGCTGGCGGAATATCCGTTCCTGTCCTTAAAAACCGATCAGACGATCGGGATGCATGAGCGGGTCATTCAAGAATTCAAACGCGGCGAGCTTGAGCCGCGCGTCATATGCGAATGCTCCAGCGTTGCCATTATCGTCGCTTTGGTAGCCGAAGGCATTGGCGCCACCATTTTGCCCGAGTCGGTCATGTCCTCCTTCGCGATTCCCGACATCCGGACGCTGTCCATTACAAGCGCTGATTTCCAATCGGACGTGGGCATTGTTTGGCTCAGGGATCATGTCCTGTCCAATCGGGCCCGGCATTTTTTAGCTACCTTTATAGAATAACACTTGTTGAGGCCCCTCGTCTTCCCCAGCTTTGTCCAAGCCTTGCCGCATCGGGTCTTCGTTATCCATTGTGGACAAACTTGAGGTCGCTAATCGTCCCGCATCGGGTAAATCCGATATGTTGATACAGCCGGTTGGAGTCCGGGTTGGCCTGGTCGGCGTACAGCACGGGAACCAATCCTTCCTGCAGCAGGATAGATCCAAGGTCTGCAACCAATGCGCTGGCATACCCTTTTTTTCGTTCCTCCTTGGGTGTGTACACCGCATTGATGCGGCCGTGCCTTGGCGACCGGTGCGCAATGTTGGCCATCGACACCGTGTGGCCGCCGGCCATCCATACATATAACCCGCCCTGCTGAATGAGTCGTTGGGCGGTCTCGACCTGGCTTGCCGCATTCGCTCGGACCCCATAAGCATCCTCCGAGAATCCGACCAGAAACCGGGCCACCTGCTGCATATCTTCCTTAGCGGCCCGTCTGAACCTCCCCTCGACGCCTAAAGGGCTCTTGACGGCGGGGGCATGGTAAGACTCCATCGTCATCTGATGACGGTAGGCCCCATGGCGCTCCTCTGCGTAGCAGCTGGCGAACTGCTCGGCCACGCCCGGTTCTCCCGTTACGCCCGGCAGGGCTGCTTCCCCCAGCTCGCTGACCAATTCTCGAAGCAGAAGCTGCCGCCGATCCATGGCAACGTCCCGGGATATCCATAACCAGGCGTTCCCGCGGGGCGACTGCGCATAGATCATGCGTCCGTCCGGCGATTTCAGGCCTATGCGCTGCGGCGACCCCGCAATGAGATGGATCAGGTTGTACGATACCTCATCCCGAATAAATTCTTCCCGGCACAGCGCCTCGTCCTGTGGCATCAGCTTCGTTAACATGATTCATCCCTCTCCTCTTCCCATGATCTTTCCCTGCCGACCCAAGTGGTGGACCGATCGGCACGGCCCCGCCGCCTTTTGGCGTCTCCGGCATCCCAGAGAACACAAAAAAGCCCCGTCCCCTGTAGGGACGGAGCCTTGTCTCCGCGTTACCACCCTGATTCGTGCCGGCTAGCCGGGCACGCACTCTTGTCATCATCCATCAATGATGCCCCATGGTAACGGCTGGGTAAACCCGGATACGCCTCAACATAAATCGGCGGATCTGCTCCGAGGTGATGGCCAATTCATCGCCGCTGACTGCTTCGCACCGCCCAGCAGTTCTCTGATTCAGCATCCTTTGCGATCTTGGCGTCCTCATCCAAGCATTTTTCGAAAAATTTAACTCAGTTTATCCCGGCATCATCCGGCTGTCAAGCCCTATTCCAACTAGGATGCTTAAGTCCCCGTCTTATTTGTTATTAAAACGGAAGACCAGCATATCCCCCTTCTCCGGATGGACGCCATCATGCTCCGTATACCGTCCGCCCGTGTACGTGTTTAACGTTTTGCGCCAAAAAATCTGGGTGCTCATATTGCGCTCGGTCGGATTCGTCTGAAGCTCCCATGCGCCTTGGAACTGATCGAACACAAGCTCAGCCGCTCGTTGGGCTACACCTTGTCTTCGAAAAGTCCGAAGCACAAAAAAATCATTCAAGTAGTACTGGATATTCGGCGATGGAATGTAGGGCGTGGTCGCCACCAGGGCCAACCCTGCCGCAATGCCATCTACGGATATCAGATAAGGAAAAAGAACCGACGGCTGCTCCCACCACACATCGAGCTGCTTGCTCTGCTCGCTTAAGGTCGGCACATCCTCTTTTTCAAATACACCGAACCGGTTAGGACGGACCCCCCATATCTCAGCAATGTCATGCAAGTACAGCGGATATATGTTATGCAGAATAAATGACTGTTCCTTCGGGCATAAACGTACCTCAATATTCACGGTCAATCCCTCCTTAATGAATGATGTATGTAAGTTTAGTATGTCTAGGATAACATATTTACTCTTCCAAGAGGTTTACAGGTATGTAAATTGCGTTACGAAATGGAGTTAAATACGTTAAACCTACTCCTTATTTCACCACGATTTCATTATATGTCCTACGGCTCATCCAAAATTATGTTGAATTCTGTTATTTATATCATGCAAAGAGCCAACCGAATGTATGCGTCGGTTGGCTCCTTAATTTCTGCGGAATCAGGGTGGATCGGATCGGGCACCTCGCCCATCCCCGTCCTGTTAATTCGAACCAGCTTGCTCCGTCAAGCCCAGCGCATTCCGCGCCATCGTCATATATTCTTCCTGACCCGTAAGGAGCGCGAACTGGGCGATCAGCACGGGATAAGCCGCATGCTGCTCGACAATATGGTCGAACATGCGCGGCCATACCTTTCCTCCCGCTTGTTCATACCGATCCAACAGGACACGAAGATTAGGCTCGCCGAATATGGCGTAATACAGCACGAAATCTTTGGCGGGACTGGCTACCTCCGACTCCGTCCAATCCAGCAGCCCGGTAACCCGCACGCGCTCATCAATCAGGATATGCGGCGGATGAAGATCTCCGTGGATCAGCGCGGAATGCGTTGGCCAGTAAGAATCGTCTCCCAGCCACTTCTGCCACCTCTCCCAGAGCGTTTCGGAAACGCCTAGGCGGTCCTTGATGTCGTCCATGTTTCGGGCAGTCTCCTCGCGAACTTCTTGGGGGCTTTTTACCCGCAGGCCTGCGGCTCGGGCTGCATCGTGGTCGATTCCGTGCAGGGCGACCAGTGCCTCAGCCAGGGAGTGAACGAACGGCTCACCCGGATTCTCGGCATCCATATTAAATGCATATCCTTCCATGCTGACGGAAGCGGCAGGCTGCCCGCCGAGCAGCGGGTAGGCGATGAGCTCCGGCGTATATATGCGCCAATCCGGCACGTCGACCGGCAGATGGGATTGGATCAGCTTCAGGACCCGCGCCTCATTATCCGCCCTGTCCAGCACATCCGTTCTTCTCGGCTTACGCAGGATCCACCTTGCCCCGGTCTTGGCCTCCTCCGCAAATCCAACGAGAAAGTCCATCCCGGATTCATTCATCTCAATGCCTTCGGGACTCAAATCCACCCCGTGCTTACCGGCTATCTCCAGCATCTCTTGGATCACTAGCGTATAATCGTCATTGGGCTTTGCTATTGTCATAAGGAATTCATCCCTTCCATATTTCATTGATATCGTAATAGGCCGTTATCACAACAAAAAAAGCACAGGCAACGAGCTGCCTGTGCTGGGTAACCGAAACGGGACCTTACCGTCCACCGTTCCTGGAAATGCCTACTCGAATACACGTTCAAATACGGGAAGGTGAAGACACCTCTTATCCCGCACATGAAAAAACATGCACTCCTATAGACATATCATAAAAATGGGTTGCGTAAAAATGACGGACCCATCCCGATTACCCTGCAACTGTGCAGGTCTCTTTAGCGCTATTTCATTAGCCGCGAAAAGATCTCAATCGGGAATAATCCAACATACGTAACCCTCCGTTCATCCTAAGTTGTGTATAACTTTACCAAAACCACGAAATCTTTGCAAGAACTTCTTGAGCAGTTTGCTGCCTTTTTAAGGCGACGCATAACACGCAAGTTCACACGGGATGAGCAATGAAGCCCTCAATGGCGCTTTTCTAACCGCATCATCTTGCCTTAGGCTTCTTCCTGCAAATGCTCCCTGCAAAAAGCCGTGAGTTCTTCCTCTTCCTCGGGCTCCATATCAAAATCCAAATACTGATCCGTTGTGCGCTCATAGAAATCGTATTTGACGATACGCGAAGCATCCTCATCATCCAGGTAGATCACTCGCAGGTAGACGCCATGCTCCGAATAGAGCTCGTCATCCTCCGGCACGTCCAAATCGCATACAAACTCAAAGCGTTTGCCGGTCAGGATTCCAAACGGGTCCTTCACCTGTTCGACGCTGTATTCTTTGATCGTTAACATATTCCCACCCTTTCTATCACTCTGCTTATTATACACAAGAGAGCGCCCATCCCTACACTCTTTCTAATTGCTCAAAGGCTGCCTCTGCCGGAAAATCAGGGCCGTTCCCCAATTTACGATTCTATCAGCGCATACCTTTAACGAGCTGCACCGAACTCACTTACGGTAAAAAAGAAGACCACCCAAGAAGAGCACGTATTAGGAAGACAAAATGACCCTCCGCAGGGGTCATTTTGCTGATTCGGGTTATAAAAATATCCCTGAAGCCGATCACTTGCCGTCCTCTTGACCGGTCCGTTCCTTCCCCTTCGCGGTTGCGGCGAACGATCGGGTCATCGTCTTGATCAGCTCCGCTTTGCGGTAACGCAAGGCGGACCAATCCTCGTCGATGGCGATCTGCCGAACGGGCTCATAGCCTTCGTCGGCAAGGATGCCCGTAACGCTCTCCCGGCTGCAATCGGAGTTCTTATACGTCTTGGACGTTTTCTTGGGGTAACACAGCCAGAGCAGGCCGTTATCCGCCACGGAGCCGGCTGCAATCTCGGCCAGCCGCCGTAATTCTTCATTGCTTGTCCCAAAGGCCTGCACGAAGTCGTAAGGTGCTTGCACAGGCTCCGTATGAACATCTCCCTGCAGGGAACTGATGACCTCTTGATAGGCCTGCGGTGCGTTAAGCATCAGAACCGGCTGGCCGAGGTCCTTGTACTGCAGCTTTTTGATGATTGGATGAATCTCCGGCATTTCTGCTCATTCCTCTCGCGATGGATTCGTATAGGCCACCTACCTGCCCCAATTTAAGAAGAGCATACCCATACGAATGGATACGCCCTTACTTCTAGGCAACCCATGGTGCGTTGGTAATGCCTCCAAGAGATGCCCGTTGTCTGCTTGTTACTGAGCCTTCTTGATCTGCTTGCTGCGCAGCTGTCCGCAGGCTGCGTCGATATCCGTGCCATGCTCCAGCCGCACGCTGCAGCTGATGCCCTGTTTCTTTAAGGTATCGTAAAATGCGGTGATCGATTCCTTGGTGCTGCGCTGGTACTGGCTGTGCTCATCCACCGGGTTGTACGGAATGAGGTTCACGTTCGCCAGATTGCGGCGCTCGCCCACGAGCTCGGCCAGCTCGAGCGCATGCTCCCGCTGATCGTTCACATCCTTCAGCAGAATGTACTCCAGCGTGATGCGGCGATTCGTTTTTTCCAAATAGTAATCAATCGCTGCCATCAGCTTCTCGATCGGAATCGCTTTGTTGATCTTCATGATGCGGGTCCGGATCTCGTCGTTCGGCGCATGCAGGGAAATGGCGAGGTTCACGCCCAGATCGCTGTCCGCGAACTCGACGATTTTGTTAGCCAGCCCGCTGGTCGATACCGTAATATGACGAGGGCCAATCGCAAGCCCTTTATGATCCTTGATCACGCGAATGAAATCCGACATGTTCTCATAATTGTCAAAAGGCTCCCCGATCCCCATTACGACGAGATGGCTTACCCGTTCGCTGCTGCCTCTCCGATCCAAGTGTAGCTGAACCTGCATGACCTGCTCCACGATTTCCGCTGCGGACAAATCCCGGCTCTTCTTCAGCAACCCGCTGGCACAGAAGCTGCAGCCGATATTGCACCCGACCTGTGTGGTCACGCACACCGACAATCCGAATTTATGCCGCATCAATACGGTCTCGATCAGGTTGCCGTCCACCAGCTTGAACAGAAACTTAACCGTGCCGTCCAGAGACTCCTGCTTGGTATGCTCCTCCAAGGTCAGGATCGTATAATGTTCCTCGAGCAGCTGCAGACATTCCGGATGCACATCCGTCATATCGGAAAAAGACGTTACCCGCTTCCGATACAGCCATTCCCACACCTGCGTTGCCCGAAATTTCTTATGTCCACGCTCGCCTAGCCAAGCCGTCAACTGATCTAATGTTAATCCATAAATGGATGGTTTGTTCATTGATTGGTCCTCTTTCTATTCATAGTCCACTCCTTATTGTCCCAAAATTCCGAGGGGAACACAAGGGGAGTTATAGGCAATTCACGCTTCTTTGACACAAAACGGGATTTACATATCCAGGAAATTCCTTTATCTTATTATTGACTGACTTAATCAATCATAATTTAGGGAGACGGAAAGAACTACAACTTCTCGTTTATGCTTAGGGAGCTCACTCCCAGTCAGTCCGTCACCTTCGTCCAAGTCAGAAAACCAGATGGTATTTTTTGTTTAATATTGACTGATTAAATCAATCTACATTGGAGGTAATCAAATGAATTCCAAAGGAAAAGCGCTGATTCTTGGTGGAGGCATAGCCGGACTATTCGCTGCCAACGTGTTATCGAGGCATTATGAGGAGGTGGTCATCGCCGATCGGGATGAATTTCCCGCAGGTCCGGAGAATCGAGCCGGTACGCCGCAGGCTTATCATCCCCACCGTTTTCTTGAACGCGGTAAAATGATCGTTGAACGATGGTTCCCTGGCATAACCGAGGAACTGCTTCAGCAGGGTGCTCACCCCCGAGCGCAAAAGTCCGTTAAAATGACCAACCGTTTCGGCACGCTGGAACTGCCCGATGAGCCTAATGCGGGATGCAGCCGATCCCTGCTGGAGTGGACCCTTCGCAGCAGAGTGGCCAAACTGCCAAACGTTACTCTCTTACCGAAACTGACGGCGCAACAATTGCTGTTTGACGCCGGCAAGAAGGCCGTTACCGGCGTTGTGTTCCGGGACAGGAACGTCAAGGAGCCGGCGCTCCTTCATATGAATGCGGATATCGTCGTGGATGCAAGCGGTCGCGGGTCCAAGCTGGCTGATTGGCTGCAGGACCTCGGTTATGCGATACCGGAGGCTGAACGGCTGCACATCTCTCTTGGCTACAGCACGCGGCATTATAAGGTGCCTGAGGAAATCCATGCGGCGTGGAGCACCATCGTGAACGAAGGAGACCCCGCTCTCGGCATCGGCACGGCCGTCTTCAATCCGATCGAGAATCAGCTTGCGGAGATCGTGCTGTATCGAGCGGGAGGGGCATCTTATCCGACAACCGAAAGCGACCTGTACAATCAGGAAGCCCAAGATCTATTCGGACCCGCCATCGGAAACTTGCTTGAGCAGCTGGAGCCTGTTTCGAGTCCGCGAGGCTACCGGATCGAAGAGTGCGTGAGACAGCATTTCGAGGAGATGGAGGACTGGCCCTCCGGTCTTCTAGTGCTTGGCGATGCCTTCTGCAGCTTCGATCCGATATTCGGCCAAGGCATGACGGTGGCGGCTATCCAGGCAGACACGCTGGACCGCTGCTTGGAGTCTAAGCAGGAAGGAGTCCTGCTTGAACAGGGATTCGAGCGTTCGGCACTTCAGGAGATTCAATCCGCCATAGAACCTGCATGGTGGCTTAGTGCAGCGGCTGATCTAAGATGGGCAGGCGTGAAATACGAAGGCCGACTGTCCGCCCAAGGGTTTTCTTTTGCCCAGAGGCTGTTCGACATATGCCAGGAACTGGCTTACAGCCACCACGACATGGCCGTATTTGAGCAGTACATGATGGTCACCGGCCTGTTCGCTTCGCCTAATGATCTGTTTAATGCTAAAAGCATCACCGCCATCGTGAATGCGGATCGTTCCGGACAGGGCAACGCTTGGCTCCATCAAGTGCTGGAAGAGGCCGGCATGCCGCTGGAGGAGCTATTGGAGCAGATCATCCCCGCTTTCAATACGGAATTCCTGCCCTTAACCATGGGATTGCCCGAATAATCCAAATGCGTTATTGTGGATATCAGCAAGAGAATACCATGGTGAGGGATTGACAAGAAATGGCCCCGTTGAATGAAGAACAACTGCATCAAATACGCGACGAACGAAAAGAACAAATCATGCGAGCAGCCATCAAAGTATTCTCAAAAAGAGGTATTTTCGGAACCAAAATGAGCATGATCGCCGGCGAAGCCGGGGTCAGTCACGGCCTGCTTTATCATTACTTCAAATCCAAAGACGAGTTGTTCATTACGCTCGTACAATGGTCAATGGATGAGGCACGGCACGCGCTCTCCGACATCTATGACGTGCCCGGTACCCCTCTTGAGAAAATTACATTGCTAACCTCCATGATTCTTCAAGAGGACGATAATTCGCACTTCATGCTGATTCAGCAAGCACGCACCTCGGATGGCGTGCCGGAAGAGGCCAAACGGATTATCGAGAGCTATTCCATCCATGCCTTCGTGGATCAGCTCATGCCGCTGTTCGAAGCCGGACAGCAGGCAGGAGAGATCGCGGCTGGCGATCTGAGAGAACTGGCGGCCTGTTATTTATCCGTGCTGTCGGGATTAATGACGCTGAAGTCCCAGGAGGATCCGAGCTATGCGCCTCCTAGAGCGGAGCTGCTGCTGCGCATGCTTACGAACGGACAGGGAAAATAACGCAAACAGACACACCTCTCATGAAATGGCCGGGTTCATAACCGCCATGTTCATAAGAGGTGTGTTTGTTACTGCCGTGCGTGTCGTGTATCAGTCAGACGCCCCGGGTTCATGCTTCTCCTGCTCCCGGATCTGCGAGCCGTCGCTCAGCGTGATCCAGGTGTCGAACTGCCGCTGTCCTTCATGCAGGCGAATGACCCTTGCCCCCCGGAGCATGCCTTCGCGGCCATATGTGCCATACCCGGTCGCTCTGCCGTAGCAGAGGCGGATGCCGTGCAGTTCGCCCCAATAATCATTGATGTGATCATGTCCTGCGAACGTGCCCATCACATCCCCTCGCTCGAGCATCGCCGCGAACAGCCCGGTATTCACCTCCGGACAACACACCTTCTCAAACTTGCTGCCATAACACGTCCTACGCTCCCACACCTCGAGATACTCCGGCAGCGGGATATGGAAAAAAGCCAATGACGGCAGCGGGTTCCCCTGATGCTTGGCGCTGTATGCCCGGGACGCCATTTCATACCACCGGATCTGGTCGCGCCGGATCCAATCGTACCCCGGAACGGCAGAGTGTTCGGACTCTCTCCCTGAGTCGAAGAAGTACAAAACGGCCGCCGTCTCTTCCCCGTTGCTGCCGTATAAAGGCAGCGTATAATTCCCTACGCCATGAATATCCGGCGAGCCGTGCTCTGCGCAATTATAAGCGTGCTGCATGGCAACATCCATCAGCTCTTCGCGCGTGACCTCGCCCTCCGTATCGTGGTTCCCGAATACGAAGGCCCAGCGGATTCCGCGGGACTCCACCGCAGACACGGCATCCTTGAAGGCCTGCGCCGGATCCTGGCACTTTCTATAACCGGTGTCGGCTTCGCCGGAATAAATAAGATCGCCCGTAAACACCACCAGATCGGGCTGCTCCAGGTCGAGCACCGTCTCCATGCAGCGCCGGCTCATCAGATCCTCCGGCTCCCCATTCTTCCAATGAATATCTGTAAACTGCACGATCTTGAAGGTATGATCGTCTCCGAATCGAAGAATCGGCTTCATCGCACATTGCCTCCTTTTACTTGGACATGTGGTTTTCATGTTGGTTGTTGTGGTTTTATGTGTATATTAGAGGAGAAAACGCCCCGAAGTCAATGATTTTTGTTGACATTGTCAATTATCCATCCTAATATAAGATCGAATCCACAACTTCGGTCATCATCAGTCATATATCACATGGAGGCGAATGCATTTATGTCCGTAACCTATGAGGAGCGCAGAGGGAAGATTTTGAATCAATTGGAGCTTGAAGGCAAGGTGAAGGTCCACGCCTTAGCAGAACAGCTGGAGGTATCCGCCGAAACGATCCGGAGGGATTTGGACCGGTTAGAAAAAGAAGGCCAACTGCGCAAGGTTTACGGCGGCGCCGTCAAATCGCGATCCGGACATATCGAGCCGTCCTTCACCAGCCGTTCCCAGACATGCGCGGAAGAAAAAGCGGCGATCGGCAAACTCGCCGCCTCCCTTGTCAAGGATGGCGAAACCGTTCTGCTCGATAACGGGACGACCACGATTGAGGTCATGCGCTATCTTAAAGACCGGCCTGATGTCACGGTCATCACCCATTCGCTGCCTATATTGAACCTCGCGATGGAGATGTTTCAGGGGAGGATTATTTTTATCGGCGGAGATATGGACCGGACCAAGCAAGCGTCAACCGGACCTCTTACCGAAATGCTGCTGGAGCAGTTCAAGGTGAATAAAGCGTTTATCTCGGTTGGCGGGATCTCGTTAACCGATGGCATTACCGATTATGATCTGGACGAAGCTTCTATCTCGCGAAAAATGCTTGCGCGTGCGGAGGAAGGCATCGTTCTCGCGGACCATACGAAGCTTGGGGTAACCACGTTCTCGAAGCTCGCCAAGCTGGATGATATCTCCATGATCATCACGGATCAAGGATGCTCACGGGAATGGATGGATAATCTGTCCGCCCGCGGCATCGAAGTGCTCATAGGACAATAGCCGATGGAGCTGCTGTCACTGCTGCTGGTGCTGTCTTCCGGACTGACCCATGCCCTCTGGAATCTGTTTACGAAGCGAAGCATTCATAAATCGGTATTTCTGTGGTGCATCCACTCCGTCACGTTGGTCTTTCTGATGCCTTATTTTGTCGTGGAGATGTCGGGGCTGCGGCTGGAACTGCCCGTTTACGGTCTTATGCTGCTGTCCATGACCATTCAAGGCTGCTATATCACGCTGCTCTCCAAAGCCTATACCCATGGCGACATGTCTCAAGTGTATCCTTTCATGCGGGGGCTTGGCGCCATGTTGACTTCGCTGTGCAGCCTCGTGCTGTTTCATGAACAATTAAGCACGGCAGGCTATATGGGGCTGAGTCTTATCATTTTTTCGCTGTTCGCTTTATCGGGTTTGAGGCTCAGGGGCCAATCCAGCGTAAACCCCAAAGCCTTGCTATATGCTTGTCTGGTCGGGCTTTGCATTTCCGGATATACCCTGACCGACAAAGCCATTCTGGATGCAGGGGTCTCCCCCGTCTCGCTGATCCAGTTATCCAACATCAGTTACTTCGTCGCCCTGGTCGTTCCCGTGGCGCTGTCCAGGCAGCTGACACGGGAATGGTCGGTGAACTGGCGCACGATTCTGCTGGGCTCCATCCTGGCACCGGGTTCGTACTTGCTGTTCCTGTTTGCCATGCGGCTCACCCCGCTTGCGCACATTGCCCCGGTCCGTGAAATCAGCACGGTGTTCGGCACCGTTCTGGGCATCATCGTGCTGCGCGAACAGCAAGGCTGGCGGCGAATCGTCATGTCGGCGCTCATCACGATAGGCATCATCACGATTGCCCTATGGGGGTAGGAATCGGCTGCATGAATTCACGAAGACCAAAATGTTCATACCGAGGAGGATCTATCGATGGCTAACCGTGTCGTTATTCTTGGAATTGATGGAGCAGGCGGGTTCATTCAAAACGCGGATGCTCCGCATATTCACGCTCTGCTGAAGGCAGGAGCATACTCTTACGATGCTCAGACCGTATATCCGAGCATTAGTGCCGAATGTTGGGGCTCGTTGTTATACGGCGTAAAACCGGATCGACATGGTCTTGATAATGACCGGGCGATCCACGGCAGGATTCCGGAGGACTTCCCCTATGCCTCGCTGTTCAAGCTGGCTCGCCGGCAATGGCCGGATGCCCCCTTGTCTGCATTCAGCTGCTGGGCACCGATCAACACGGGAATCATTGAGAATACGATTAACGTTCATATGGAATCCAGACCGGACCCCGAGCTGGCGGAGGCCATCGTCGATTATATTCATCAACAGCCCGATTTCAAGCTGATGTTCATTCAGCTGGATCACCCCGACGGCGCCGGCCACAAGCACGGATTCGGTACGGATCTGCAGCTGGAGCAAATTGCCGTAACCGATCAGTACGTAGGCATGATAGTCAAAGCACTCAAAGATCAGCAGCTGCTGGAAGACACCTGGATCCTTACGGTCACGGATCACGGCGGAGGAGGCGCACATCCTAACGATCACGGAAGTGATCACCCCATGGATATGACCATTACTTGGGGAATTACGGGCCCAGGCGTAAAGCCCGGCCTTATCGAAGCACCGATCGGCATCATGGACACGACCGTCGTCATCGGTCACGTCCTGGGACTGCCCGCTCAGCCTTGCTGGGAGGGAAAAGTGCCCGAAGGCATACTCTAACTCCAAATAAAAAGCCGGCGTTTACGCGCCGGCTTCTTCTGTACAAAGGGCTTCTTCCGTTGTCTTGATGTCCGCAAACCATCTTAGCGTTGCATTCACGTGATCGATGATCTGCTGCGCCGTTAACGCCGAATTGTTCCAGGTGCTGTGGGCATCGGACACCAGCGTGACATCATAGCCCAAACTGGATGCTCTCCGGCAGGTGGTATCCACGCATAATTCGCTCTGCATGCCCGCAAGGATTACATGCTCGATGCCCTGCCTCTTCAATTCCTCCTCAAGCGTCGTATGGTAGAAGGAATCCGGTCTTGTCTTCTGAATGACGGTATCCGACATCGCAGGCGTGATCTCAGGATTAATCTTCCACGCCTCCGAACCTGCCTTCAACCCTTCGTCATTATGCTGGATGTAAATAACAGGAATGCCGCCGCTTCTGGCTTTTGCGATCAGCTGCTTGAGATTGTGGAGCAATCGATCTCCTTCGTACACCGGATCATTTACTTGAAACATCTCATTCTGTACATCAATGACCAACAGCGCGCTCTTCTTCAACTATAACAACCTCCCGTACAGATCATAATCATCCCTTTCCATTATAGAACGTTTGTTCCCGACTTGTATATCAAAATTTGTGTCTCATTCTTAAGGAGGGAGTTCCCTTCCACGCAAAAAAAGGAATCCGCTCTTAAGGGGACTCCTTATCATGGCTGATCGCCCATCCGGGTATCGCTATAAGAGCAGTGATGGTTCCTCTCCGCTACTCTTCTTCGACGCGAATCCGAGGGTTTGCCGACTTCTTCTTTAAGTTATACTGATGGAGCTTTCTCATGGTCTTGTAAAGCTGCTGTAATTCTTGGTCATCCAAAACATCAAACATGGAGGTTTGAAAATCCGACAGCAGCGGGATGATTTCTTCCAGCAAGGCTTGTCCCTTCTCGGTTAGCGAGATGTACTTCACCTTCCAATCCTGCTTGCGGACAATCAGGCCCAGCTTCTCCAGCCGTTTCACCATGTGGGAAACGCCGCCGCCGCTGATGGACAGATATTCGGCCAGCTCCTGCTGAGATAGAGGTTGGTGGGCCATGACCTGGATCAGCACGTCGAATTGGGCAACGGTAATGCAGAAAGGCTGCAAAAACTCATTCGAGATGTGATTGCCGATCTGCTGAAACCGGGTGATCCGAATCCATGACAGCATGGCTAACCGGTTCTCCTGATGAAATCCCAATTGCTTCATTGATTCCATTGACCTCCTCTATCGTAATCACAGTCAATTTATCACTCAAATGATATGCTGTCAAATCATGTACATAAAGCTGATACCAGCCAGCATCAAGGCTGCCAAGATGCGATATGCCGAGGGTCAGCAGGATTACGGGAATAATAAATGTGCCGGATGCAGGTCCTACCCGCTGAATACATACAACTTTATATTTGATATATCAAATATCCCTGATTTTTGATCAAATGACATATCATTTAATCGATATTTCAGTGCTCATCTTCTCTATTTAGCGGCTCGGCGGACGTTTCATTCCGAAGTATAACCAGGGAGACTATCCTTATAATAACAACCATACTTTAATAATCCCGTCTGACACATATCGGGAATTTCCAATCCAGCCTTTCCGTATGCTCAACCATAACAACCGTATCATCTTATTCAAATGCATCTTTAAACTTTGACATTCCCCCTGAAAAATGATATATCAAATTTAGCGAGGTGATCTCATATGGAACAAATTCCACTATATCAACATATCGTCAACGCTCTAACAGCCAAGATTGAATCCGGGGAGCTTCAGGCTGGAGACCAGCTTCCGACCGAAGCCGAGATTTCCAAGGAATATAAGGTCAGCCGGATTACATCGAAGAGAGCGCTGAACGAGCTGGAGAATGCCAAGCTGATTTACCGGATCCAGGGCAAGGGGAGCTTCGTAAGCGACGCTAAGGTTGATCACCGACCATTGAGCAAGACCGGCAAAGAGATTCTGCTGATTCTCCCGTTCGCCCATAATCCGGGACTCGGCGATTACGAGAAAGGCATCAATGAATATCTCGCAACGACCGACTATAGCTTGAACATTCAGTCCAACACGATTGTCGGGCAGCGCAAGCTGTTGGAGTCTGCGCTTCAAAGCGCCCATTCCGGATTGATCCTCTACCCGATCAGCAGCATCTCGGACCTTGGCATTCTGTATCAATATCACCTGGCAAAGTACCCGCTTGTGACGATCGACAAGTGCATTGAAGGCATCCCCTTCCTGTCGGTCGTCTCCGATAACTTTGGCGGCGGATACCAAGCCTCCAAACATCTGATCGAGAACAATCACAAAAAAATCGCCTTTATCTCCTCCTTGAAGGTAGAGAATTCCTCTTCCATCCGGGAGCGGTATTTCGGTTACTTGAAGGCTCTGTATGATTACAGCCTGATCGATTACAGCGTCAATGACTTGACCGACCGTTACTTAACCCATGACCACGACAACGGCAGAGAATACTATATTCAGTTTATTCAGTCCGTCGTGAACCAAGGAATTACGGGGATTGTGGCAGAGAATGACCTCATTGCGATCGAAATCATTCAAATCGCCAAGGAGTTGGGCTTGTCCGTTCCGGACGATTTCTCCGTGGTCGGTTTTGACGACATTCATCTCGCGAGCTTTGTTGAACCCAAGCTGACCACCGTATCGCAGGACTTTGGACAGATGGGATATCAGGCTGCACGGAACCTCATATCCCTCATAGAGCACCCTCTGGAACACCCTCTTGAGAATGTGGTGATTCCCGTTCGCCTCATGGAACGCCAGACCGTGAAGAAGTTATAATCCGCCTATTCCTCAATAACAAAGGAGAATTTTACATGCTGAACTATGTCGATACCAGACAGGGCACCAACAACCAATATACCTTTTCCAACGGGAATGCACTCCCTTACACGGGTGTGCCGTTCGGTATGAACCACTATGTCGTGCAGACCAAAAACGAAGGAAGCTGGTTCTTCAACCCCAATGACCGCATCTTCCAAGGCATTCGCCTGACGCACCAGCCGAGTCCGTGGATGGGCGACTTCGCCCACTTCCTGATGACTCCGATCGCAGACGACAAAATCAGGGGCTCCGTCTTCACCTGCCAAAGCTCGTACCGGCCGGAGGAAGCGATATTCAAGCCTCATTATCTAAAAGTGAAGCAGCAGCGCTACAACATCACCACGGAGCTGGTACCGAGCTGCTATGGCGCGTCGCTGCGCATCAAATACAATTCCGGGCAGCAGGCTGGCCTTGTGCTAAACGTCCAAAGCCAAAGCGAGTTCCGGGTGGATGCTGCCCAGCGCAAAATGACCGGTTATGTCAGCAACTTCGCAGACTGTCACGATAAAGGATTCCGCATGTACGTGGCCATGAGCTTCAGCAAGGACATGGATCTCTCTGCGACCGGTTACTACGACGCCGAAGGCCAGTTCTTCCCGGAGGTCGCTTTCGTCAATGCGGACCAGCATGTCGTCATTCGCTTCAAGGACTGTGAAAAGGGCACCCTGGATGTTAAGCTGGCGACCTCTTTCATCAGCCAGGAGCAAGCGGAGCTTAATCTGACTCGCGAGCTCGACACAACCTTGGACGAACAGAAAGAATTGGCGGCGGAAGCCTGGAATCATTACCTGAACAAAATCCGGGTCACTCACCCGAACGAGGAATATATGCGCACTTTTTATACCTGCCTTTACCGCATGTTCTTGTTCCCGCAAAAATTCTATGAGCTCGATGCCGATATGAAGCCGGTTCATTACGACACAACGGCCCGATCCGTCAAGAAGGGCGTGCTCTATACCAATAACGGCTTCTGGGATACTTACAAAACCGTATATCCGCTCTATTCCATCATCGCGCCGAAGGAATATGAGGAAATGCTGGAAGGTTTCCTGAATTCTTACCGCGAGACCGGCTTCCTGCCAAAATGGCTGTCCCCGGATGAGCGCGGACTGATGCCGGGCACGCTTATTGACGCGGTCATCGCGGATGCGGCGGCAAAGGGACTCGCCCAGCATCTGCTGCCGGAACTGCTGGAGGCCATGCTGACCGCAGCCACCACGCAGAGCGGACAGAATTGTTATGGACGTCAAGGAACGCTGGACTACATCAAGTACGGTTACGTTCCGAGCAGCTATCATGAGAGCGTAAACCACACGCTGGATTACGCATACAGCGACTATTGCATCAGCCGCGTGGCCGATGTGTTGGGCCGGTCGGACATAGCCGCTCAGTACAGACAAAGCGCGCTCAACTATCAGAATATTTTTGATGCGGAGACCGGCTTCATGCGGGCCAAGGATCAGAACGGCCAGTTCCGTCCGAATTTCAACGACACGAGCTGGGGACTCGATTATGCCGAGGGAAGCGCTTGGCAAACCAGCTTTGCCGTATTCCAGGATTTCCAAGGCTTGATCGAAGCGTATGGTTCGAAAGAACGCTTTTTCGACAAAATTACCGAATTGTGCAACAAAGCGCCAGACTTCGACGTCAGGGGCTACGGCTTTGAAATTCATGAGATGAGCGAGATGGCCGCCATCGATTATGGCCAGCTGGCGATTTCCAACCAGCCGAGCTTCCATATTCCTTATCTGTTCAACTATGTAGGGCAGCCCGCATCATCCCAGGTGATCCTCAAACAGCTGATGTCGAACCTGTTCAACAGCGGCTTTGACGGCTTCCCGGGCGACGAGGATAACGGCAGCATGTCCGGCTGGTATGTGTTCAGCTCCATGGGCTTCTATCCGGTATGTCCGGGCAGCAATGAATATGTGCTCGGCATCCCGCTGTTCGACAGCGTGAGCATTGAGCTGCCAAACGGCAAACAGATGTTGATTCATACCGACAACAACAATCCGCAGTCCAATTTCGTGGCGAACGTGCAATTGGAGGGACAGGATTACACTAAACTGTACATTACGCATGAGGATATTCTGGCAGGCAAATCCCTCGATTTCCGTCTTGGATTGGCTCCAAGCTACCGTCATTACAGTGCGGAGGAACTGCCGTTCTCGATATCGAAGAAGTAAGAGCTTCAGCTTAACTCGCATCATAAGGGCATCCCATCAGGTCAGCGGCCTGGGGGATGCCTTTTTTTTGCGTATCCAGTTTTCCAGCGCCCATTCGTCATCATTGGAAGGCAGACCCGTGGGTCCCCTTCACTAATATTGAAAATACAGGAATTTTCAAGATCGCCTCGGGTAACAATACACATGATTCGCATTATGACCCAATTGCTAAGAAACTGCGGGGTGATTATCGGTGTGGTCCGTCATTGCGTCTTATATTCCGAAGTGGACGATATTTTTCCAAGCCTTTCTGCTCTTTTTTGTCCCCGTCGTGATGCTGTTGTTCTCCAAATGGTTTCACAAGTCAATCAACTCAAGCTTTTCCCTAAAGCCCAACATCCCCTCTTCACCCGTGAGGGAGGATAGCGTTTCGCCAGACGCTTCCCTAACGGGACTTTACGACACGGATATCACGTCGGTTCGCCAAGCGATCGGTGACAATGCGGACGTGGAATTCAGGGAATTTACGATACGGGGCACGCGAACGCGGGCGGTCGTCGTATATGTGGACGGATTGCTGGATAGCGACCTCATCGACACCCATCTTATAAGACCCCTGATGCTGGAGGGGGTTCCGGAAACGGAGCACGACAACTTTAATGATTCGAGCGATGCCATCAAAGCCTACATCAGCAGCCAGATGCTGCCGGTATGTGAGATTAAGCATGTTCGTCAATTATTGGACCTTGTACAAGCCGTTCTTGCAGGCACGCCCTGTTTATTGGTGGATGGAATGCAAGGAGCCTTTTTGGTGGGGTCGGCCAAGGGAAAAAGCCGAAACGTAGAAGAGCCTCTATCGGAAGCCCTTCTTCGAGGTCCCCGTATCGGATTTACCGAAAGATTGTCAGACAATACAGGCCTGCTTAGGCTTCATGGAAAAAATGAAAGTCTTCAGCTCACCCGATTCGAGGTCGGAAACCGGGTAAAAAAAGATCTGGTCGTCGCCTACATGAAGGACATCGCCGACCCCAATCTGGTGGATGAAGTCGTTACGCGCATCCGGAAAATCGAAATCGACGACCCGCTGGAATCGGGATACATCGAGCAATTGATTGAAGAAAACGTCATGAGTCCTTTTCAGCAAATCCAAAATACCGAGAGACCGGACAGGGTCATCGGCGCTTTGCTGGAGGGGCGGGTAGCCATCCTTCTTGACGGCACGCCCTACGCGTTAATCGTGCCGGTCACGTTCAGCATGCTGCTCCAATCGCCTGAAGACTATTACGAGAGATGGATCTCGGGCTCCTTTGTCCGCTTATTGCGCTTTCTCTCCGCCCTTCTGGCGCTGCTGGCACCCGCACTGTACATTTCGTTTATTTCGTTTAATCCCGGGCTGATACCCACCAAGCTGGCGTTGACTATTATCGGGACGAGGCAGGGCGTGCCCTTTCCCTCGATCATCGAAGCGCTCATCATGGAGATCGCCATTGAAATTTTGCGGGAGGCCGGGATCAGGCTTCCGAAACCCATTGGACCTGCGATGGGCATCGTGGGCGGTCTGATTATTGGCGATGCTGCCGTAAATGCCGGAATTGTCAGTCCGTTTCTCGTTATTGTCGTAGCTGTAACCGCGATCTCCTCCTTCACGATCCCGGTCTACAGTGCCGGCATTACACTGCGCGTCCTCCGGTTTACCGCGATGTTCTTTGCGGCAGTGCTCGGTTTGTTCGGCGTCGTGATGTTCTTCCTTTTGCTGTGCAGTCATCTGGTCAGATTGAAGAGCTTTGGCGTGCCTTACGCAAGCCCCATGGTGCCTTACGGTATCAACGACTTGAAGGATTTCCTCATCCGCTTCCCCTTGAAGGTGATGAAGAAACGCCCCCAACTGTTAAAACCGCAGGATCCCGATCGTCGAAACTAATCATTTCAAGCACGAAACGAGGTGAGGACCATGAGCAGCTCCAGTTTACAGACCAAAGACCAAATTACCACTTCCCAGGCTGCCGTCATGATCATTAACTACATGCTGGGCGCCGGTATTCTCACGCTCCCGAGAACGACGGTAGAGGCTGCCAAAACCCCGGATGTATGGATATCCATTCTAATCTCCGGCATGATCATCATGCTGGCCGGATTCATCGTCGTAACGCTATGCCGCAGATTTCAGGGAAAAACCTATTTTCAATTCGTGCCCGAAATCACTGGTAAATGGGTGGCCTTCCTGTTGAGCTTGCTGGTCATTGCTTATCTCATTACCATTTCTGCTTTTGAAATCCGGGTGATGGCGGAAGTTACGGGGCTATACCTGCTTGAGGGCACACCCGTATGGATCATCGTGATGACGTTTATGTGGATCGGTCTGTATTTGACCACAGGAGGGATCAACTGCATCGCTAGAATGTACGAGATCATTTTGCCCATTACGCTGTTGTTCTTCATTATTGCAATTCTGCTGAGCAGCAACATATTCGACGTCAAAAATTTAAGGCCGGTGCTTGGCTCGGGCATCATGCCCGTGCTGCAAGGGATTAAACCCTCGCTGTTATCGTTCACCGGTTACGAGATCATGTTTGTTGCCATGGCGTTCATGAAGTCGCCCAAGAAAGGCACCAAGGCTATGCTCGTCGGTATTACGGTTCCCATGGTGATCTATTTGATCACCGTCATCATGGTCATTGGCGGGCTCTCCATTCACGGCGTACAGAAGAGAACCTGGCCCACGCTGGACTTAATGCGGAGTTTCGAGATGCAGGGCTTGATATTCGAGCGCTTTGAATCCCTGCTGCTTGTCATCTGGATCATGCAAATATTCTCGACCTTTACGGTCGCGCATTACGCAGCCTCGCTAGGGCTCTCCCAGCTGCTGAAGAAGAATATACGCCCCATCCTCTTCATCATGCTTCCGGTGATCTTCCTGATCGCCATGGTGCCGAAGGATGTGTCGGAGACATTCAAGCTGGGAGATACCGTAGGTTATATGTCGATATATTTATTCGGGGGACTGCCGCTCATCCTATTATTGATCAGTAAGGCCCGCAAGAAAGGGGGGAAGCCGAAATGAACAGATATAAACGATGCGTGTCGATAGTAACGGCCAGCGTCCTGCTGCTGCTGACAACCGGATGCTGGAGCAGCAACGAGATCGAGGATGTCAGCGTCTATGTAGGTTTAGGACTGGATGCAGCGAATGAATCCCGATTCGAACGGGAGATCAACCAACAAGGGGCGACCTACCCCAAAAGGAAAGTGCTGACGGCGACGGTTCAGATCGTGCCCCCGATTACGAGCAAGAGCGAGAAACAAGGCGGATCCAGCTCGTCTTCACCCAGCAAAGCCTATCTGAATGAACAATTAACGGGAGATTCCCTTATTCAGATCTTCCGCCAGTTTGCTCTGCGAAGAGACCGTCCGCTGATCGGCCATCATCTCAAGGTCATCGTCGTCTCAAGCGAACTCGCCAAACGGTACAGCCTGGAGCAGATTCTTGATTTTATTCTCCGGGATAATGATATCCGCCCCAGCTGCCTGGTAGTGGTGAGCCACCGGAGTGCACTTGAAGCGTTGAGCTCCACCGAACCTGGGGAGATCCCAGCTTTCTACTTGATGGGTCTTGTGGATAACCGCTATCGTTCCAACAAAATCCTTCCCCCGATGTCACTCATAAAGCTGGATAGCACCATGCAGTCGGGAGAGAGCTTCCTGCTGCAAAATGTCGTTACCGCGCAAAGCGAGCATAAATTCTCGGGTGCCGCCGTATTCAAAGGCAATACCAAGAAATTTATCGGGGAACTAAGCCAATATGATCTTGAAGGCTTATCCTGGATCAAGGAGGACGTGAAGGGAGGGGCGCTGAAAACGTACGCGCATAAAACCGGACATACCGTTATTTATGAGCCCAAGAATTCCCACAGCACCATTATCCCCAAGGTTCAGGGAGACGAAATATCATTTCATATCAAGGTCCGTTCGGAAGGCAGATTAATTGAGGATTGGAGCTTTCCGGAGATTCCCACAACCGAGCAATATATGAGAGAGTTGGAACGACTGTTTGAAGAAGAAGCCCGTAAACAGATCGAACAGGTTTTGGATAAAATGCAGCATGTCTATCATGTAGACGTTGGGGGCTTTGCCGATCAGATCCGAATCAAATATCCAAAATTGTGGAAAAAAGTAGAGAAGGATTGGGATGAAACCTTTAGCCATATCCCCATTACGTATGAAGTCGACATGAAGATCACGGACTTCGGTTCCTCAACGGATTAAAGAGCGCTGACGCAATATCGTCAGCGCTCTTTTGCCTTGGCTTACACCAAAAACATCGCAACGACCGTCGTCACGGCAAGGCCTAGCAGCACCGGCTTCAGATTCCGTCTTGCCAGCTCGAACGGGCTGACCCCGCAGATGGCTGCGGCCGGAATCAGTGCCCATGGAATGAGCGTCCCGCCGCCTACCCAGATGGCGGCAACCTGGCCGAGCGCGGTCAAGGTAGCCGCACCTGAGCCGATGGCCGTGGCAAACAACTGCGCGATCGAGCCGGCGAGCGATATGCCGGAGAAGCCCGAACCGTCCAGACCCGTAATGGCACCGGTGATCGTCAACGTCACCGAACCCACGGCGCCGTTCAGCGGTACTGCATTCGCAAGGGCAACCCCCAGGTCGTTCACGATCCCATGGGATGCTTCCGGAAGCACTTTGCCGAACAGATCGCTGAACGCAGCATCCCCCAGATAGAAGAAAGCCGCAATGGGAATGACGGGACCGAACACCTTAAATCCGAACATGAAGCCCTCGATCAAATACGAGGTGACCTTCTCCAAACCGCGGTTGCGATGAGCGACCAGCGCAATGACGCCGAGGATCAGGACGGCTGTTCCGCCTACCAGGGCCGTCGCATCTCCGCCTTGCAGCTTCAAGATGAACATGGCCGCGACGTCTGCCGCGAACAGGAGCAGGATCGCGATGGCCAGCCATTTTTTCATGCCGGGAGAAACGGTTGCAACGGTATCATCCTCATCGGTTCGCGTGGTCAGCGCGTCTCCCGTGCTTTTGATGGAGACCAATCCATCCCTCCAGCTGCCATTGCGCTGATCTCTCTTCATCATCCAAAATGCCGCCACGGTCGTCACCAGCCCCATCACGATCACGAGCGGCACACTCGCGGCCATGACGCTGGCTACAGGCAATCCGGCTGCATCGGCAGTCAATTTAGGCGCGCCTTGAATGATATAATCCCCCGATAGCGCGATGCCGTGCCCGAACAGATTCATCGCCACGGCTGCTCCCAGAGCAGGCAAGCCGACCCGGATGGCAACGGGAAGCAGGACCGCCCCGATTAACGCTACCGCCGGTGACGGCCAGAAGAAAAAGGAGGTCACCATCATGATGATGCCGATGCCCCAGTAAGCCATAGCCGGAGTTCGGAGAAAACGGGTTAACGGGGCTACCATCGTCTCGTTGATCCCCGTCTTGATCAAGACCCGGCTCATCGCCACGATAATGGAAATAATCATGATCGTGCCCATCAGCTCTTTGGTCGCGTAGATAAATGAATTAAATACGCCGGAGACCGAGCCGCTCAGCGTCTCCGTTGCCAGAATGCCGAGCGCGAATATTCCGGTAATGCAAACCAGCGTCGTATCGCGCCGCCGGATCAACAGCGTCATGATCAATACGATAAACGCCAGGTAAACCCAGTGAATCGCGGTTAGATGAATTCCCATATGAAGCCACGCCCTTTCCCAGGCAGCAGGTTTTGTGTGACTACATCTTATGCATGGGCCTGGGCAAGGGTTCATGCCCCGTACTTATCATACGCTTACGGATCTCCGGGAAGGGTGTGGTATAGTGAATGCAAGCCCCTGCTTTGCGTTAAAGGAGTTGATGACATGTATACCATTCTGATTGTGGAAGACGATGAACGAATCGCGGATAAACTAAGGTCAGCGATCTCCAAATATGATTTCAACGTACGGATCATCGAAGATTTCGACCGCGTGATGGACATCTTTGCGGAGACGAAGCCGGATCTGGTTCTGCTGGACGTCAATCTGCCGAAATACGACGGATTCTACTGGTGCCGTCAAATCCGCACCCAATCCCACTGCCCGATCATCTTCATCTCGGCACGCGACAGCGGCATGGACCAGATCATGGCGCTCGAAAACGGGGCCGATGATTATATTACGAAGCCGTTTGACATGGAGCTTGTCCTGGCCAAAGTCCGCAGCCACCTGCGCCGCGCGGTCGGCGCCTATGCCTCCGGCCAGGAGGAGGAGCCTACCGTTGAAAGCGCCGGTCTCCTCCTGTATCCAGAGCGACTCCTCGTGACCTATGGAGACCGGTCGGCCGAGTTAACCCAGAAGGAAGCTGCCCTGCTGACGATGCTCATGGAAAAAGACGGCCGCGTGGTCAGCCGCGAGCGGCTCTTGGACCTCATGTGGGAAGATCAGCACTTCATTGACGACAATACGTTGAATGTTTATATTACGAGGGTTCGCCGCAAGCTTCGTGAACTCGGAGCCGGGGATCTCATCGAAACCGTCCGGGGAGCAGGCTACCGGTTCATGGCAGGCAAGGAGACCCTATGAAACTTTTTTTGAGGGAGCACCTCCCGCTCATGCTGTTTTTTGCCGTTCAAATGCTGCTTGTCCCCCTGCTGTACTGGCTTACCGGTGAAGGCAGACCCTTTACTGTCGTACTATACGGGGTACTGTTGAGCAGCGTCGTGCTGCTGGTCTATCTGGTGTACCGGTATCTCTCTCATCGCACGATGTATCAAGAGCTTTCCAGCCAGGAACTTTCGGAGGAGTTCTCCAATCCTCCTCTGGGCGATGCGCCGCTGCCGGAAGCGATCCACGAGCGGATCAGCCATTATGAACGCTTATACCGGGAACAGCTGCATCGGCATCAAAGCGGAACCGACCAGCATCTGGCCTTCGTCAACCGCTGGGTTCATCAGATGAAGACCCCGCTGTCGGTGATTCAATTAACGCTCGATGAAGTCGAAGAAGCACCCGCCGAACATATACGGGAAGAGCTTGAACGAATACGCAAAGGCCTCGAAATGGTGCTGTATACTGCACGCCTGGACCGGTTCGAGCAGGACTTCGCGGTAGAAGCCGTCGGACTCCGTGCCGCGGTCAGCGAATCCGTCGTGGAGAATCGAAAGCTATTCATTCGCAAAGGGATTACCCCGGTGTTTCGCATCGATGATCGGATCTCCGTCTACACGGATGCCAAATGGTTTCGATTTATGCTGGGTCAAATTCTGACGAACGCCGTGAACTACTCCGGCAGCCCCGGCAAGAAGATTCAATTCACTGCAGAAGAAGCAGGGAAACACATCAAACTTCGTATCCGCGATGAGGGGATCGGCATTGCACCGGAGGACATCAACCGGGTATTCCATCCCTACTTCACCGGCGAGCGCGGCCGGCAATATCATGAATCCACCGGCATGGGCCTGTATCTAGTCCGTGAAATCGCCCATAAGCTTGACCATTCCGTCGAACTGGAATCCACGCTCGGTGAGGGAACCACCGTTATCTTAACGCTGCGCACTGCAGCAATCCAAGGCACATCTTTTTCATAGGTGTGCCTTATTTTCATGGGCGGTTAAGCTTAAACTTCATGCCGGCATCTCAGGATACGAACAGAATATGCGAACATAACCTTATGGCAGATGTAAGCTCCGTTTCACCTAAATCCATAGCAGGAGCATGTCGGAATGCGGTAGAGTTAGGCTACACTGAGGTTATAGAAAGGAGCCTATGGATTTATGGATATTCTTGAAGTAAAGGCTTTAAACAAAGTATATGCGGGCAAAGTGGCGACACAAGCTCTTACCGATATTCATCTCACCATCAAAGAAGGAGAATTCGTCGGCATCATGGGGCCATCCGGCAGCGGCAAAACCACCCTGCTGAACATGGTATCCACCATCGACCGTCCAAGCTCGGGCGAGGTCAAGATCGGGGGCAGCAATCCATACCAAATGAAAAAAAGCGAGCTTGCCCACTTCCGCCGGAGGCAGCTCGGCTTCGTGTTCCAGGATTTCAATCTGCTCGACACGCTAACGGTTGCCGAGAATATCGTGCTCCCGCTTACGCTGGACCGCCGTCCGCTCAAGGACATGGAATCGCTGCTGCAGCAAACCGCTTCGCGGCTTGGCATCCGGGAAATTCTGAATAAACGCGTGTACGAAATTTCGGGGGGCCAAAGGCAGCGCACCGCGATTGCCCGGGCGATCATCGGCTCGCCCCTGTTGCTGCTTGCGGATGAGCCTACGGGAGCGCTCGATTCCAACTCCTCTCGGATCGTGATGGAGTCGCTCGCCGAGATCAATGAGCGGGATCGTACCACGTTAATGCTGGTTACGCATGATCCCCTGGCCGCAAGCTATTGCAACCGCATCGTTTTTATTAAAGACGGCAAGCTTGCCGCCGAGATTCACCGCGGAGAGAACCGGCAGGCCTTTTTTCAAAAAATCATCGATACGCTATCGTTCTGGGGAGGGAATACAAGTGAGCTTTCCTCAATTCGCGTTTAATAACGTCCGGCGGGATGCTCGCCAATACTTCGCTTACCTGCTGAGCAGCTCATTCATGGTCATGATTTTCTTTACGTACGCGGTATTCATCTACCATCCGGCCATCGAGAATTCGCCCATGGGCGCGATGACGCGTACGGGAATGACAATTGCCACGGTGATCGTCTATGTGTTTGCCTTCTTGTTCGTGCTGTATTCGATCAGCGTATTCCTGAAGTCGAGAAATCGGGAATTCGGCATTCTGACGATTCTGGGAGCGGAAGCCAAACAGATCAATTGGCTGATTTTCCTGGAGAACATTCTGATTGGCGCCATTGCCATCGTAACGGGCATCGCCAGCGGAATGCTGTTATCCAAGGTGTTCCTGCTCATCAGCACCAAGGTGATCGATATGGACGAGCTGCCGTTCTATTGGCCGGTCAAAGCGATGCTGCTGACCGCAGGTGCGTTCGCTGCGCTGTTTCTCGTCATTTCGCTCTTTACCTTGTTATTTATCCGGAAGAATCAAGTTCTGGAGCTTCTCAAAGGCACCAGCAAACCGAAAACCGAACCGAAAGCCAATCTGTTCCTGGCCCTCTTAGGCGTGGTGCTGCTTACCATCGGCTTTTCCGTCCTTCGTGTCAAAGCGTTAGACCCTGCGGGATTGATAATCGCTGCGGCAACCGGAATTATGGGCACGTATTTCTTCTACTCCCAGCTGTCCGTGTGGATTGTCCGCATGCTGCAGCGAAGTCGCAGGACCACCTGGAAAGGAACAAACCTGCTGTGGATTTCCGAAATGAGTTACAAGATTAAGGATAATGCCCGCATGCTGTTTCTGGTCACGGTTGTGGTAGCGCTGGCTTCCATGAGCACCGGTTTCGTACTGGCCATGCAGCAATCGATCAAATCGGTATATTTGGATAACCCGTACGCGCTCAGCTACACCTACTATAACAATACCGACGAGATTAAGGCGCAGGAAGAATTGGCCCTGATTGACAATCGCCTGCAGACAGAAGGGCTGGAGTATAAACGGGCGGAGGTCGAAACCATCTACTATCGCTTGTCAGCGAATGGGGAGGATTCCTTACACATCATGCCGCAATCCCAATACGACCGTTTGGCTGCTATGATGAATACCAAGCCGGCCGGGACACTCGGCGAGAATGAAGCCTTATTGACGGAAACCCCGAATGCAGCGAAGAAGAGTAAAGGGAAGCTAACGGAAGCAGATATCGAATTATCCGGTCAACCCTACTCTTTCATCCTGGAGAACCGCACAGACCGGATTGCGGCTTTGGTATATAGCGGCAGATTGCTGGTCGTTACGGACACCATGTTTGAAGAGTTGAGGGGCGGGAACAAAGCAAATGAAATCAGTGTGAATCATACGTATCCGTTTATTCTTCCCGATTCCCAAGGACTCCCCGAGAAGGATGATCCCGAAACCAAGCTCGGTCTCGAGCTGTCGGAGTGGAACGGAAGTGCAATCAGCGAAGGCTATATTGAATCCAGGGCGGAGAGCTATTACGTCAATAAACAGGGATTTTCGTTATTCAGCTTTATCGGGGTGTTTGTCGCCCTGATCTTCTCGATCTCAACCGCAAGCTTCCTGTATTTCAAACTGCATACGGAGCTTTCGGCCGATCAGGCGATGTACCGTTCCCTGTCCAAGATCGGACTCAGCGCGCGAGAGATGAACATCTCCGCAACCATTCAGATTGCCGTGCTGTTCTTTATTCCCATCCTGGTTGCAGCCCTGCAGTCCTTGGTCGTGCTCGACCCGATTCTAGGCTACCTGGATGTCCCGAATGTAAACGGACCTGTAATGGCAGCCTCATCGGCATTCTTAGTCGCCCAAATGATTTATTTCCTGATCGCCAGAGCCCGTTATATTAAATCAGTGAACAGGATGATGGTGTGATCATGCATGCAGGACAACACGACGCCGCGACTCGGTATGGCCCTTCCCTTGAAAAGACGCGCTTGTACTCTTTGGACCAATTCAGGGGATTTGCCCTCCTTGGACTGCCGTTTGTCAACGTGTTGGGACTCTGGCTCATCGCCACACCCGAAACGGCAGCTGATTATTGGCTTCAGCGAGGACTTAACTTTTTTGTGGAAGCCCGATTTTATACCATCTTCACGTTTCTGTTCGGACTTGGATTCTACATGTTTCTATCACGAAGCGCTACAACGGGCGGAAAGCCAAGACTTCGGCTGTATATTCGCCGGTTAGCGATTCTGGTGCTGATCGGCTTCATCCATCAGCAGTATCAATCGGGGGAAGCATTATTCTATTACGCGGTTGTTGGCCTTCTTACGGTTCCTCTCTACTGGGCTCCGCGGAGGGTTAACCTTCTCATCGGATCGGCGGGGTTTGTTCTGGCGGCCGTTATGGGCGTCAAACTCCTCACCATCCCTTTCCTGATCGTATTAGGTCTAGCTGCTGGCCAATATCGATTACTCGATGCGATCAACAAGGGATTAAGATTACGCTCGTTGCGCATGATTTGGATACCGTCTCTGTTAGGAACGATTTTGGTCATCGGTATCATGTGGTGGGTAGCGCCTTCCGAGCCGATGCCATCGTTTCTGTTCGAGGTAGCAGGCGAGTCGCCGTCGCCAACCATGGAAGCCGCCTTCACTCTGGCACATATCGGGGTGGCGACAGGCCCTCTCGTATCCGTATTTTATCTAAGCTCTCTCTTAATGCTTGGACGTACCCGCGTAGGTGCGAAGATGCTGTATCCGTTACAGGCATACGGGCGCATGGCGCTTACCAACTACATTGGGCAAACCGTCTTTCTGGTAGGCATTCAGCGCTTCATGCTGAACACCACACCGACGACTTATGTCGTGTCCTCGCTCGTTTCCCTGGGTATTGTGATATTCCAGATCATAGCCAGCCAACTGTGGATGCGTTGGTTCCAATACGGACCTTTGGAATGGTTGTGGCGATGCGGTACCTATTGGACCCTCGTGCCGATTCGCAAACAAACAGGAGACCTATAGGTCTCCTGTTTGTTTGGTTTGTCTTTGCCCGATGACGGAATCGATGATAATCCTTAATTCCGGAAGCAGCCGTGCTGCAGGTTTTCCAAGTGTTCTCCCCAAGCTGCTGCCCAGCTTGATCCGTCATTCCTTCTACCTCATCCGCCGCTCTAAACGCCGTATTTCCTCCTCGATCACAATCATACCCGCCTCGATTCGGGGTTTCTCCACCCCGATGATACATAACCGAATCCGGTCGTTGCCCTGATACTCAGGCAGCAGATGCTGATCCACGTTCGTAATCGAGATACCTCTCAGCAGCAAGCGATCCTGAAGTGCGGATGCCTTTACATACTGGGGCAGCCGGATGGTGATGAACACGCCGGAGGAGGGGCACGTATAGTGAATGCCGCTGCCGAAGACACGGGCACATACCTCGATGGCATAGCGCATCTTCTCCCGGTAATGCTCCCGGATGCGGGCTGCATGGCGGTTGTACATGCCGCTCTTGATATAAAGTTCAAGCGCGCCTTGGGAGAGGATCGGCGACGATATGTCTGCGGCGTTTTTATGCCTAATAAATGGATCCAACAGCCGATCCGGAAGAAGGACGGCGCCCATCCGAATGCCTGGAAGGATCGTCTTCGAGAAGCTTTTGACATAGATGACATGGTCCGACTGATCCAGTGCGTACAACGGGTCCGCCTTCGAATCCTCCTCCAGGTCCGCCAGATAATCGTCCTCCACGATATAGACATCATACTGCCGGGCGAGATCCGCGATACGCCTCTTCTGCTCCAGCGAATACGAGGTGCCTAACGGGTTGAGGAATCGCGGCACCGTGTAGAACAGCTTGATCTGTCCGCTGCGAAAATAAGACTCCAGCACCTCCAGGTCGATACCATGCTCATCCCGATGGATGCCGATCACCGGACAGCCTGCAACGCGCGCCGCCGCCAAGAAACCGAAATACGTCGGCTGCTCCACCAGAACCGCCCGTCCCTCCTCACCCGGGAAAGGCATGCGCGTCAGGATCGAGAAGGCCTGCTGAGCCCCGGTCACCACAGCGATTTGATCAGGTTTAGCGAACATTTGCTGCGCGTGAAAATACCTGCTCAGTTCGTGCCTTAACGAAAAGATCCCCTGTGGATCGGTGTAACCGAACAGCTCCTCCTTGTATAAGGAAATCGCCTTGCGCAGGCAGTGCTCCATCTCCTGAAACGGCAAAAAATCGCCCCGGGGCGTCGTTGAGGCGAAATCAATCGGCCCGCTTTCCGTCCGCGCAGAGGCTCGGCCCCTCCCCTCCACGAGATAGTATCCGCTTTTGGGCACCGGGTAAATGATATCATCGCGCTCCAAGGTCTGATACGCACGAACGACCGTATTGGGACTGCAGGAGAACATTTTGGCCAAGGCTCTGACCGATGGAAGCTTATGACCTGATCGGATATGCCCCCTCTCCACTTCACGGATCATATGGGCAACAATTTGTTCGTGCTTCGTGTCCATCCCGCTTCTCCCCCTGTATTGATACAGTTGCTCTAAATTGTCCTGTTCATTTCCGATTCCATGATTAAAATTAGCTTATTGCATGACATAGCGGAAGTAAAGACTTGGGAGAGGGGCTGACGGGGTTGCGATGAAAAGAGACCGGGGTTATGCATGGGTCATTCTCATATTTCTATGGATGCTAGGGTTTGCGGCGGCCATCAGCCGGTTTGTCATGTCTTATTACCAGCACGAAATGGCAAAGGATTTAAGCGTCGACCTTACCTTTATCAGCTTCACCTGGTCCGTTAACATTGCCGTTGCCGCCATCTGTTCTCCGCTCGGCGGATGGTTGACCGATCGATACGGTCCCAAAAAAATGATGCTCCTGAACGCCCTGTTTGGCGTGATGTCCATGCTGACCGTGCTTACGTTTCGTCATCCGGCGGGATTCTTCCTGGGGCTCGGGCTGCTCTCCGGCCTTTCCGGCATGGCTGCAAGTACAGGTTATGTCGTGGTTACAAGCTGGTTCAGCCGCCATAAAGCGAAGGCACTCATGATCATGACCAGCGCGAGCTCGCTCGGCCTGGCCATTCTGACGCCTCTATTTGTAAGCAACCGGGACTGGCTCGATTGGACAACGGCATTCACGTTCACCTTATGGATCACGCTTGTATCCATACCGCTCACCCTGCTTATCATGAAAGAACGAAAGCGCGAAGAGCACGAGGCCGACCCCTCCGCTGCTGAATCGCCCCCATCGGCTGGGAGGCCACGGATCCTCCCGATCGCCAAGGAGATGGTAACCAGCCGCACCGTGCTTCTGGTGGTCTTCGCTTTGTTCACATGCGGCTTCAGCATGGGAACGGTTGAAATGCACCTGATGGCCATCCATCGCCATCATCAGATCAGTTCGGTAATGTTCACGTCCTCACTGAGTATTCTCGGTTTGCTTGAGCTGACAGGCGGACTGCTGTTTGCCTTCCTCCTGGACCGGATGTCGAGGAGTTTGGCCTTGTCCTTCCTGTACGTATTTCGAATCGTGGCCTTTATGGTGCTGTATCTGCACTTCAGCGCCTCTCCGATCCTCTTCTCGATCATCTTCGGAGCCAGCTATTTAGGAGCCATTCCGGGCGGTATTCTGGTAGCCGGCGAGGCCATGGGCCATCGCTCCGTTGGATTGCAGGCCGGAACGCTGCTTATTTTCCATCAGGCGGGCGCCGTTCTCGGCTCCTTCTCCGGCGGATTCCTGTATGACCTTACGAACAGCTACCAAGCGCTGATCGGGATCAACCTGATATTCAGCGCTCTGTCGGCCATGGGCTATTACCGGATTCATCGTGCGCTGAATCGAAGGCGTTCCGTTCCAGGTCAGCCGGGCGGCGCCAACTTAAAAAAATCACTATAGGCAGGTGTTTTTGATGAAAATGGCTTTCATTCTATTCCATGGCATGACGGCCCTGGACCTGATCGGCTTCACCGAAGTCATGACCCGGCTTGCCCGCATCCGTCCCGAAGCGGATATATCCTGGGATTATTGCGCGCTGAGCACGCAAATTACCGATGATCGCGGATTGGCGTATGTCGTATCCCGGGTCAAACCGGATCTTTCGGAATACGATCTGGTCTTCGTGCCTGGCGGCTTTACCACGAGGGAGCTGAGGTGCGACCCCGATGTGCTGACTTGGCTGCAGACCGCCCGGGAAGCCAAACATCTCGTATCCGTCTGCACCGGATCGCTGCTTCTGGGCGCGGCCGGCTTGCTGGAGGGCAAGCGGGCTACCACCAACGCTTCGGCTTACGAGCTGTTGACACCCTACTGCAAGGAAGTTGTTCAAGCACGCATTGTACAGGACGGCCGTCTCTTTACGGGCAGCGGAGTGTCATCGTCCATTGATCTGGGCTTATATGTGCTCGAAAGGCTAACCGATGCAGCGACGGCGGAACGGGTCCAGACGGATATGAGCTACCCCTATTACCGGACGGGAACCTCATCCGCCGTATATCATGCGAAGACAGGCATGTAAATCCGGATGCGGCGACCGGGGAACTTGCCCTATATTATGGAAGCTGCTCTCCCTCCGCAGGAATTTCATTAAGCATAAGCACGGAGCCGGTCTTCAATAAGCCCGAGCAGCCAATCTCTTTCCCCGGGAACATCCTCTCTCAGCCTGGCCGCCGCTACGGGCAGCATCCACCGGTCGATATCCTCCAGCTTCGCACGGGATAATCGGCAGTACTCGCTCAGGTATACTCTATTCCACAGCATGCGGGCCATCCGAAGCGGAAGCACCAGGATGCCCGGCTGATCGACCGGGTTAAACGGCGATTGGAACATGAGCGATGTCCTGGCGACGTCGCATAGCGGGTTACCCACATGGGCATTGTTCCAGTCGATCGCCCGGCATCCGTTCTCCGCGACGATCACATTGTCCGGGTGAAAGTCGCCATGGCAGATGGAATCGCCTTCCGGAAATGAATCCAGCACCTTGCATATGGCCTGCGCTTTTTCTTGCAGGATGCCGCTTGCATCAAGAATCGCGTGTTCCAGCTTTTCTTTTTGCGGCGGCAGCAGGCTGGTCGTGCAGCTGTGCGTCGCATGTTGGAGCTGCGCCATATCCCGGGCGCACTTCGTTAGCTGAAACGGTGCCGATTGAACCTGACGCAGCATCGAAGGGCCCGTAATCCGTTCATATACCAGCCCCGTACGTCCTTCAATATCCACCATGTCAAAGACGGAAGGGGCGGGAACCCCCGCTTCCGCAACGATGCGTCCCATCTCCGCCTCATACGTCACCCATTCCGGGCGATACCCTTCATAATACAGCTTTAGTGCCTGAGACTCTCCCCATTCATAGACCTCTGCACTCCTGCCTTTTCCAATCAGCGCACCCTTCTTCAAAAGCTCATCCTCCACATCTTTATGTCAGCTGGATTTTGAATTCGAACGCATCATCATCCGCTGAATCCAGCCTGGCTTCTGAATCCGGCAGTTATGAAATGCCGATATCTTCCACTCTCCGTTCACTTTGACCAGCACGTTGGTATTAATGGAGAAGCGGCTGGTGGGCGGCTTCTTATGGAATCTGAGCTGCACCGCTCCCGTAGCCTGGGCTATCGCAAGCTCCGGGGTCAGGAAACGCAGCTGCGTCGGGGTCGGTCCCGCTACCAGTTTGGAGTCGCGGAGCACCCCGTCCCACAGCTTCTGATGAACCTCATCGATCTCTTGGCGGCCCTTCAAGTGCTGCCCGCTAAACGTTACGTAATCCGCATCAACCGTAAAGCATTCCGCATAAGCCCGGCCATTCCCTTCTCCCCACGCCTTGGACAGCGAATCGAATAATCTTAGGATCGCCTGACGATCCTCGTGCGTTCCGTTCATCAGCCTTATCTCCTTTCTTGCTCTTAAGCGTGATCACGAATCTTCTTTGAACACATTGTACGATAATCCGGCCGAACTGAATTCCCGCCCCGGGATGAAAACAGACTCGGTCTTGGGACCGAGTTGTTCCTTCTGATCCGGCGAGTTGCGTTCTTTACGTAGGCAGGAGAGCGGGATATGATATCGTTATCCACGAGAGACCGAATCGTAAAGGAGGTAGCAAACGGTATGATGAAGATCAGCGTTTTTGCCAAGGTCAGCGGCATTTCCATCAAAACATTGCGTTATTATGATGAGCTGGGCCTGTTAAGGCCGGCCCATGTTGATGAGCAAAGCGGATACCGTTACTATTCCGAGGAGCAGCTTCTGACCGTCAAGCGGATTGCCGCCTACAAGGAACAGGGGTTTACCTTGGAACAGCTCAAGTATTTTTTTGAAGAGGATATAGGAACCGATGCCGTAAAGAACAAACTTGCGGATAAAATGACGGAGCTTCGACATGCGATGCAGACCCTCCAGCTGCAGCTGGATGAGGTGAACAGCAGAATGTCGCGCTTGGAGCCATCGGAAGCCGGTGATCCGGCAGGCTTCATCCGTATCCGGGAAGTCCCATCCCAGCTCGCCGTATCGATTCGCGACCAAGTCCCCCGCAGCCAGCTATGTCTCTTGCTTGATGAGATTACCAAATATGCGACCTCTTATGGAGAAGAGGAAGCTAGCCAATTAACCATCCTTTGGCATGATCACGGGAGCGAGAATGCCGACATCGCCGACATCGAAGTCGCAATCCCCATAACCAGGGACATACCTGTTAATGGCCGTGTTCGTGTGGTCTACCTGCCGTTGCTTCAATCCGCCGCATCTCTTGTACATCGTTGTGATCCGTACGGTTATAGCTGTCCTGTTGCACCCGAGCTCAAAGCATGGATTTCGTCCCAAGGCCTTGTTCAATCGGATCGGGAGCCGATCCGCGAAATCTATCTCACCTCGGATAAAGATATCTATGGCAAGAAGCGCCCCGCGGAATTGCTTATCCCCTTACAAGGCAACGCGTTGTAACCCATCCTTATCGTGATAGGCTGTCGGAGCGGGCCTCTGCCCAGCCTCCATCGCCTCCATCCGTACTTGCAGCAGCAGTTATCGCCATGTCTTTGTTGTTCATGAATAACTCTCGAAAAATTCTAAATCAACCTCTTGACTCTCCCCCTAACCGGAGAGTGTACAGTAGCTTTAAATCAAACAAGAGGAGTGGAGTTTCATGAAACGATTGGAAAACAAAGTTGCATTGGTTACAGGCGGAAGCCGAGGCATCGGCAAAGGAATCGCGCTTCGGTTGGCGGAAGAAGGGGCACTGGTCGTTGTTCATTACGGAAACCGCCGGGATGCTGCGGTTGAGGTTGTGCAGACCATACAGGTTCAAGGCGGGCGAGCAATCGCCTTAGGTGCTGGGCTGGAATCGGTAGATGGAGCCAAGGGGCTTATTCATTCGCTGAAGGAGGAGCTGCTGCATGTAACGGGGGACCAGCATTTTGATATTCTGGTGAATAACGCAGGCATCGGAACCTCAAAGACCTTTGAAGAGACGACCGAGGAGAGCTTCGACGAGCTGCTTGCCGTTAATGTAAAAGCACCGTTCTTTCTGGTCCAACAGGCTCTGCCGCTCCTGCGTGACGGCGGGCGCATCGTCAACATCTCCTCCGGTGTGACGCGTATCGCCTATCCGCATATTATGGCTTACAACATCACCAAGGGAGCCATCAATACGTTCACCTTGCACCTCGCCAAGCTGCTGGGTCCACGCGGGATCACGGTGAATGCGGTTCTTCCGGGCATCGTGGATACGGACGTGAATGCTGCATGGCTTCATACTCCGGAAGGGCAGCAGCATGCCGCAGAGATGTCAGCGCTTGGCCGAATCGGTCAGCCGTCGGATATTGCGGACGTCGTGGCGTTTCTGTCATCAAGTGACGGGCGCTGGGTCACGGGACAGATGGTCGATGCAACCGGCGGCTCTCATCTGTAACTATGAAAAGAGCTATCCTTGCTTGGCATTAACGCCAGAAAGGATAGCTCTTTTGCTGTATTCTACTGTTCATCGGATTCGTCACTCTGCTCAATATCGCTCTTTTCCTATTTCGGTTAATCGGCTTCAGCTATCCGCACAACCGTCTTCCGCTCCGGGTTCCAGCGCCATAACGGATCCTTCCCCCTCACCTCCAAGCCTCCTACCCATTTATCGATCGATCCGGTACAAGCATAGTCGGTCTTACCGGCCAGCACCTCATGCCCCAAACTCGTCACTTGCAGCACCCGCTCTTGAAAATGGGGTACAGCCAGTTTGAAGTCAGGAAACGACGCTGTGCCATCGATAACCAGCAAGGAATCCGATCCCTCCGTCATCTTCTTCAAATAGTGCCAGAATTCAAGATCTCCCATTCCGAGTGTATGAAGCCGGTCACCTACATTGCGAAATAACTCATACGGCGTATGGATTCCGCCCGCTACAGCCTCTAACGTCGTCTGCTCGATGATCCCGAGTCCATGGCTCACAGAGGGCAGCCGTGCCAGATGGGCCTCGAATGCATCCTTCGCAAAAGGCAGCACCGAGGAATCCACCTCCAGCATGCGCTGATGTTTCACCGGCAGATCCGAGGTATAGGCTTCCCACAACATGCTGCCCAGCATAAGCTCTTCGTCTCCAATCGCGTGCCATGTGCCCGACAAAGTCTCGAGCTGCTCTGCGCTAAGCTGCCCCAGCCCGCGAAAAAGCTCGATGCCCGGGTATGCGCCAATGCACAACAGACTCAGCTTCGTATTCCCCAGTGACTGTTCCTTAAACCAATGCAGCAAGTAGGCCAGCATGGTCTGGTCAAACAGGTCATGCTCAAACCAGAGCACAACTTCGTCATATTTTCGAAAATCCTGGAGCTTCCTCTCCTGCGACTCGCAGGTCCCGATATATTCATTCTGTGGAATCCCCAGCGTTTGCTCCAAATACTGAGCTCTTGTTCTCCGATGATCCGGCTCGTCCATCTTCGTATAGACCGGACCAAACGAATAAAGCTCCCTCCACACCAGGATATCTCCTTGAATGTTCCCTTGCTTCAGCTTATCCCCTACCGAATCCCCGTTAACGATATGCAGCATGCGTTTTCCCCCCTCATACAGATCGGTGAACACCGATACAAAGTCGGCTACGTGCAGCGTGTTCTTGAGCTTCCGCCGGGCATCAAAAAGCCGTTTCTTCAAAGCCGGCAAGGAAATGTCCAAATATTGCGAGATCTCACGCAGGCTGTAGCCTTGAAAATAATAGAGCTGGACCGCAATCCTCATGCCGGGTGGCAAGTCCGCGATCGTGGCATGCAGCTGACCGATCAGCTCTCTCTTTTCCACGACCGACTCCAAGCTTCGCGGATCTCCCATCGGCAATTCTATCTCATGCAGCGGAAACGTCTGCAATTGCTTGCGGCGCAAGTCTCTGTAACACTGCCGCTCCACGATCACTTTGAACCATCCGGGGAAACGCCGGGGATCCTGCAGCTTATGCAGATTCGCAAAGGCCTCCGTAAAGGCCTCCTGCACGGCGTCCTCCGCCAAATGGGGATCCTGCAGCTTATCGTAGGCCACGGCCAGCGCCATGCCGGTAAAATGCCGGACCAGGCTTTCCTGAGCTTCGGCACTGCCTCTCCGGGCTTCCTCAATCCACTGGATCACGCTCACTTCACCTCCCTTCCGGTGTCTCTATCCCTTAAGTGCCGATCTAAATGAAAAAGGTTACCTCTCTTCAGGAAATGATCGTCTGCACCGGATGGATGATATATCGAAAATTCTCCATGGCCTTCGCCGGAGTCTCCGAAACACGGTTCCAATGATGGTAGAAACTGAACGGGAATTTAAATAGATGGCCGAAATCCCAGTCGATTACATCCCCGTCTATACCCGTCCAGTACTCCGGGTGATGCGGCAGCCAAGCCGATCTTGGAGCCTCCACGAGTGGCAGCCGATCCACCGGAGACACGATTCGGATCGGCTCTGCAGGATCCAGCTGGCGGCTGGCACGGAGCACCTTCACGATTTTGAGCAGACCCGGCAAGCCTCTGTGGAAATAATCATGATGGCCGAGATCGTACAAGATGTTTAAGGCATGCGAGTACGTCAGCATATGCCCTATCAAGTCATGATGGGCTTCTGCGCGGTAGATCACCGAATAAGAGGCCAGCTCGTTTAAAATGAAGGCCGACAGCTGATCGCCGTCCGTTATTTCCGATATCCCGTCAAGTTCATCCAGGGTCAACCGTTTGACTTCGGCAGCAGAATATCCGATCCAGGACCTTCCCGGAACCGTCTTCGTGAAAGAGGCTATTAATTCCGCGATATCGGCTGCTTCATGCCGTAGACCGCCTCCAAGCTCGTGGAGTGCAGCCAGGCTTATTGCGGCATAGATCACATTGTGCCCGACCCAGTGCAGCCCATCAATCGTATCGTCAAGGGCCGCAAGAATCCTTGATTCGGCACTTTTCACACTCAAGCTTTCCCCTGTCACCGTTCCCGACTGCAAATACTTGGCGATCATCCTTTGGTTCTCCGCCATAACGGCCTCCTCGACCTTCCCGGGCAAATGGTTTGCCTTTACAAAAAAATAACCCGCGATCGCGGCCGCTCCGTAATGAGCCTGCCAAATATCCCCTGTTAGCATTCTGCACTGCGACAGTATGGATAATCCGTCCCCAAGAATCGCTCTGTCCTTATCGCTCATCCTGCCCCCCCGATCCCTCTTGACATTCACCTAACATCTGTGTGATGATACTCATCAAATCATCTTGTTCTCTATTCACATTCGAACAGAGCTGCATAGATGAATTTAAGAACAACATACCACACGGCTATGAGAAGAAATAGTAGCTTATCTCTTGAGGTCCAAGCGAACCGGCGATTGGTGCGAGGCCCGGTACTCCGGAATAAGTGAATGGATCTTCTCGCTTCAACCCGAACCTCCGATCTGTGCCGGAACAGTAGGCCTTGACGGCTCTCCACCGTTACTTTGGGAGATATGGCAGGGATAATGGTGCTTTTCCCCATTTCCGCGTCATGCTAAAGAGCGACCGTACAGTCGAATTTGGGTGGTACCGCGAAAGTTACACTTCGTCCCATAGAGGGATGAGGTGTTTTTGTGTTGTTCGCAAACAAATTAGGAGGTGGTTATTATGCAACGATTATTGTCAGGCATCAAGCCGAGCGGAGATTTGAATATTGGCGGATATGGAGGTGCCCTCCGTCAATATGTGAAGCTGCAGCATGAGTATGAGTCCTATTTCTTCGTGCCGGATCTGCATGCGATCACGGTCTATCAGGATCCCATGGAGCTGCACCAGCGCACGCGCGACATTGCCGCGCTGTACATTGCGTCGGGCATTGACCCCGATAAAGCGACGATCTTTCTGCAATCGCAGGTCCCCGCGCATGTAGAGCTCGGGTGGTTGCTGGAGACGCAGGCGCATTTTGGTGAATTAAAGCGCATGACCCAATTCAAGGAGAAATCGGACGGAAAGGATACCGTAAGCTCCGCGTTGTTTACGTATCCGGTCCTGATGGCTGCCGATGTGCTGCTCTACCAGGCAACGCACGTGCCTGTCGGCGACGACCAGAAGCAGCATCTGGAGCTGACCCGCGATGTGGCCGAGCGCTTCAACAACCGGTATGGCCGCACGTTTGCGGTGCCTGAGCCGATCATTCAGGATATTGGCTCCCGCGTCATGGGGCTTGATGATCCGTCCAAGAAGATGAGCAAAAGCAACCCGAATAAGAACAGCTGCGTCCACATGATGGATACGCCGGAGGATATCCGCAAGAAGTTCTCCAGGGCCGTTACCGACTCCGATGGCCAGGTCCGGCATGACTGGGAGCAGAAGCCGGCGGTCAGCAATCTGATTGAAATATATTCCGTATTCTCCGAGGAAGCCATCTCCGTCATCGAGAAACGGTATGAAGGCCAAGGATACGGTACGTTCAAGAAGGAATTAGCCGAAGTGGTCATCGAGAAACTTCAACCGATCCAGGAGAGGTTCCATCAAATCGTGAATTCCTCCGAGCTTGATCGCATTTTGATGGACGGAGCGAAGCGGGCTTCCGAAACCGCAGTCCCGACACTGCTTGCCGCCAAGAAAGCGATGGGATTGGTCACGTTCTGAAAGAACCGAGAGGGCGTCCCCTTAATTACTGATCCTTATCGGGAATCAGAACAAGGGACGCCCTGCTTATTTTTGTCGGCTGGCCTTTTTATGTTGTACATAACCGTCTCACCGCTTTAGTCTGTCCTGCCTCGCTATAAACCCATGGTTCTTCTGATTCCCGACTTGTTTATTGAGATGCCTGCCATGTCGCTGTCGCCCCCTTGACATCATCTCCCTATCGTAACCGTAATCTTATTCCCTTGATCAGGAACGGTGATCGCCAAGATGCCGCTCTTCGAATCCGGGAAAGGACGCAGCTCGATTTGATTGGCGTCCGTACCGGCGACCGCCACGTCGCTCCTGGATATCGACTCCAGATGGGGATGGTAAATCAATGTCTCTCCAACGGATGAAACGAAATCTATACTTAAACTGCCGGTATCATGATCATAACGGTATGCTGAGAGCACGCCGGCTGTCGCTTGCGGATACGCGCGATTCAACGCCTTGGCATATGGGGCTTCCTTGAAGCCGTCGCACCAGCACCAGTATGTATTGCTCCAAAGATACCGCTCCAATATCGCAATGATCTGCCTGGAAAGCTGAAAGGTTGCCGGATGCTGGGAGAAAGCTCCCCATTCCCCGACCAGGACCGGCACGTTCAACCGTTCCTGCACCTTGCGATGGGTAGCAAAAATCAGCTCGACGCGATCCTGATTATAAATGTCATAATGCTCCGTATCGACCACCAGATCATAGCCGTGCGGTGCGAACACCTGATGGTGTAAGGTTTGACCGGCTGGATCCTGCACAAGCTGCAAGCCGGACTCGATCCCCATGTTCGAAAAATAGCTCGTTTCCAGCATCAAAAATCCGTCCGGGGAAACGGAGCGAATGGCTGCCGCCGTCTTGTTGAAAAAGGGCGCGAGAACCTCCCGTTCGAAGATTTGCGATACTTCTCTGGCGCTGTCGACGAGTATGCGGTACGTATCCATCTCTGCCATCCCGGCAAGAACCTCCAGCCTCTTTTCCTCGTCAAACCAGAGTCCGGCAAGCTGCTCCATGTTCGGGTCGGCTATTCCCATCACATGACCCGCATATGCGGCAATAATGGTGCCGAGCACCTCCTGTCCGCTTGTTCCGGGGTACGGCTCGTTCATCAGGTCATAACCGATAATATTCGGGCAATCAGCCATAAACTGTGCCGCATGCTTCCACATCGCTGCATAGTGATCCTGCAGGCCGATCCCGTCGGAAGCGGGCGTATTCCGCCAGAAGTGATCCAGAGCACGGTTCACAGCCGGACTTTCCAGGTAGGCGTCACTCCATATATGTCCGGTAACATGAGGAAGATCATCGGAGAGGGTCGCCCACGCCGGAGCCCCATCGCCATAGTGCACGCTGTACAAATCCTGATGCATATCCAGAAAAACATAGAGATCATGCTGCTCAGCCCATACAACCTGCTGCTTGATTCTGCTCAGATATGCATCGTCGTAGACCCCAGGCTCCGGCTCGACGCCATCCCATATTAAACCTAGACGGATAACGTTAAAGCCTTGTTCGCGAAACCAGGCGAACAAAGAGGCATCACAGGGCTCAACATATCCTTTTGCCTTGTCCTTGCATACGAGATTGATGCCGTTCAGGATCACTTGAGCGCCGTCTTCATTCAAGAATCGTTGTCCGTCGACCACTATTTTTTTCATGTCTGCTTCCCCCTACCGTTCTTCTACCGGAATGTAAATTTCAATGTAATGATTGTCGTACTGGTTATAGAGATTGACTTCAAGAGAATGGCCTGCGATCGTTAGTCCGCGATTGCGAATGAAAGCTTTCATCTGATCATAGTGATGGTCCATCTTGGCGTAGTCGTCCCTGCCGATAATCACGCATTTTCTGGCACAGTAGCGAGGCTCCAGTCTCTGAAAGACGGAAGAGTCATCCTCCATCGGGAAGGTGGACAGAATGCCATTGTACAGGTAATTGTGATAACGGCCTGCGTTAAGGTTATCTTGGGACACAATCGATATGGTATGGCAGAATGCAAGCCATTCCTTGGCATTGATTCTGCGTATCTGTTGCTGCACTTTGCTCCCGAGTCCCTGATCACCGCTCTCCATGATTGAATCGGTAAGGAGCACCCAGCACGGATGGCTTAGTACAAGCTCAATGACCTCCGTGTTATCGAACCGTTGCAGCTGAACATTAAGCACTTCCAGCTTGTGAGACAAATGTTTCAAATAAGTCCGCTGGCGATCGATGTCTTGTCGCTTGTCGGAGAGCAGCCTGCGCATAGCGTTTAGGCTGTTGTCCCGAAGCAGCGCTTGGATTCGCTCGATCGACACATCCATTGCCCGCAGCATTCGAATCGTGATAAGTGAATCGAACTGCTCAAGATCATAATAGCGGTACTTGTTGGCGTCCCGATTGCGGGAATGAAGCAGTCCGATCTTATCGTAATAACGCAAGGTATCGATCGGGATATCCAGAATTTTGGACACTTCGCCAATCGTAAAATTCAAATTTAACGCCGGTTCCTTCACATCTTCACCCCCCCTCTTCTGGCATTATTGCTGAACGCGGAGATGTCATCCTCTTTTTTCTTATCAAAAGGATACAACGCCAGCGGAATTAATCCGAGGAGAAAAGCGGCTAATGGAATCAAGCCGGTTGCTACCCGAATGCCGAGCATGGCGGACTCGGACTGTTCCGCCGCAAGACCGTCATATCCGTATGCCCCGATCACATTAATGAAGATAACCGTCTGCAGGCTGGAGAAGGCGACCGTGAATAACGAGAACAATCCGTTGAACAGCCCGGTTTTCCGCACGCCGGTCGTGCGCTCATTCTCGTCGATGAGCAGCGCCCCGACCGGAGATATTGCCGTTCGAAGATAGTTCACGGTGAAGACGATCAGAACGTAGGATGCGGCCGCGGTCCATATGCCGTCAGCAAGAAAGATCCCGCCGTATCCGAGCACCACAAAGATGGTCCCCAGGTATACACTCTTCTTCGTTCCATTTTTCTTGACGATAGATCCCATGACCGGCAAGAACAGGAGCGCGATCACATGCGTACTCACATCGATGACGGTAGCTTCGATACCCGTTGATTGCACTACGCTGTCCATGTAGTAGAGAAACGGCGTAAAGTAGAAAAACACGGGGCCGGTGACAATGGAAAATATAACGAAGGTGAGGAAAGGTCTGGACTTGATGATCTGCCAGGCTTCTTTGTAAACCTCTTTTGTATCGGTATGCTGCTTATCCAGTGATTCGTACATTAACGCATCTTCTCTCAGTCCCCTCAGGGCCCAGGTGAAGAATATCGCTTCCGCCACGATTACGGCAGAGAAGATCGGGATGATCACCTCCTGCTTTCCGTCCCCGACGAGGAGCAGCGTCGGAATCAAGGTGATCAGAAATGACATCCCCTGGGATAAGTAGTTCTGGATCACACCAACATCGATGCGTTCCTCCTTGGTTGGAGCCGCGATCAGCATAAACGATTGATAGGCTATACTGTAAGCGGTTGCAGCCGTGTCGTAAATAAATAACAACGCGGTATACAGCAGAAAGATCAACCACTGATCCCATGCCGGATTAGACAGCATCATGAGGAAGGAGGAAACGATCATGAACGGCACCGTCACTCTCATGATATAGACGTATTTCCCACGCTGCGCTCGATGCCTCATTCGGTCGATCCATACGCCAAGCACCGGGTCGTTAATCGCGTTCCAGATGTTATAGATAATGTACACCCAAGCGACATACTTCGGACTGAGGCCGATGATATCCGTGTAATACTTCAAGAACACATTGTGGATGAGCACTCCTCCGACTGACAGGATCGGACCAGGAAGAGCCAGACGCCATTTCTCCCCTAGAGTCAGTCCGGTAGCAGTGAAGCGAAAGGCTTGCCGCAAGGCACTTCGCGCTTTACCTAACATTTACCATCCCCCGATCGTTCAACGTTTCAACCAGATCCTGTATCTTGAACTCATTGTAAACCATGGAGTAACTCCAGATGGAATAGCTTTGTTCATTTTTTCCAATAGATTTTTCGACGGAAGAACGGGTTCTAGACTAATGAAAAAAGGAGCCTTGCTGTTCAAGCAAGCCCCTGATCGCTTATAGCCGGCCATCCTATGTGCAGTACAAGGAGACCCTGCCATTAAATTTAAATATAGCTCTGCGTATCTCTGTTTCTTGCGAACTTGTAGGTTGCAATCAGCGATAAGGCCAAGGCAAAAGCCAGCAGAATCGCCACGTTCAGAATCACGTCGGTCAGGCCGCTTCCTTGCTGAAGCTTGCCGAACGTATCGAGCAGCCAATACTGCGGCAGGAAATCGGCGATTCGCTGAATCGCTTCGGGCATCACGGAGAGCGGGAATACACACCCCGCCAGCAGCGATGTCGGCATGATCACCATCGTCTGGATTCCGTTAGCCATCATGGTGCTGTCCGAGAACGCGACAATGACCTGCGATAAACTAACCGCGACCAGAGCGAACAGCGACAGAATCAGAAACATCTGCCATAATGGAATGCCTGGCTCGATATGAAAGAACCGGGTCATGACGAACAAGGTGGCCGCAATCTGGATCATCATCAGAATGATGTTCACGATGGCATTCGAGAAGACGTAACTGCGGGCCGTAATAGGCGACGATAAGAGTCTATAGTACGTACGGTTCTCGCGATCCCGGATCGTCAATGCCGATAGATTCACGGCGGAGAATAGCATGAACACAACCAAGTAACCGATCGTCCGGTTGGTCATATCATGATTGGCCGATTGATCCGCAACCATAGTCGTGGACAATTGAAACGTAGAACTGCGGTAACCGCTGTATAATTCGTTAAACGCGGCGGCGTCGCCACCCGCTATAACCCCCATGGATGAAATATTCTGGACGTACGCGTTCAGATACGATTTGACATATCCCGTAACCTGAGCGCCCTTAATCGACTCGATCCGGACCGGCTCGGGTGTCCCCTGAATTACGCCTTTCGCAAACCCTTCGGGGAAGATCAGCACCGCATCCAGCTCACCCGACACAACCAAGTCATCCGCTTCCGATTCCCTAATGACCGATGCCTCGGTATGCTCCAATTGAGCAACAAAATCGATCGTATCTTGCGTGACCTTCTGTTCAATATCGTGATTCACGATGCCAATGGTAACGGAGGTATCGCCGGAGCCCTTGTAGATTAAGGTGGATAGCAGAATGCCGACAATGGGAAGCGCAATAACGAGCAGCAGATTTTTATAATCCTTCAACGAGGTCAATATCGTCTTTCGAATGAGCCAGAGCATATCCTTCGACATTACAGCCCCTCCCTTCTTCGCATCGAAATCATGGCTACCGCCAGCAGCAGGATGGAAAAACCGATATTCAGCATCATCGCATGCATGGCTGCCGACCCACTGCCTGAATAAATGAGCTGCAGCAGAGCTTCATTGGACCAATGCAAGGGAGAATACGTTGCCGCCTCCCTCATGAATCCCGTTGTGCTTGCAACCGGCGTATATCCTCCGCCAAAGAACGCAGCCAGTTGAATAATGACCATGATGACAGCTCCGGCTGCATTGCCCTTCAGCACGTAACTGATGCCGAGCCCGAGGCTGAGCGCAAACAGGATCTCGGTGAACAACACCAGGAATACCATGATGGGGTTCTCCCCCCAGTAGGCATTGAACATATATTTGCTGATCAGCACGACGATGATGACAAATACGGCATTGATTGCAAGCGTGCCCGTTATTTTTCCGGCAAAAATCTCGGCTTTCGTCACCGGTGAAGCCAATAGGCGCTGTGCGGTGTTTCGCTTTCGCTCACTATCGATGAGTCCGCCTGCCGTCAAGGCGCTGTACAGGATGATCATCGTGGTGACCGCAATCGAAAAATAATCAAGCGAACCCGGCTGCCTCGCTCCCTGAATGGAAGACTCCAGCACATAGCTCCCTCCATCATCAACAAGCGGCTTGCTCTCATATTCCGGATCGATCTTCGCGGCTTCCGCTGACAGCCGATACCGGTCGGCAAAGGCGGACAGCATCCCCTGCACAATCCCGTTCTCCAGGCTGCTGCGGCTGTTTCCCTCATATCGGATGCCTTGGCCGTCTATTTCCACGTAACCGGTGTACCGGTTGTTTCTCACTTCCCGCCCTCCGTCCATGCCTTCCTCGATCTGCTCAAAGGCCATGCCCGATGAGCGCTCCGCCTCCTGCATGAATGCCTGCCATTGCTCCGTAAGCGCGGGTTCTGCTCCATTGTTATGGTATAGCACCCGAATGCCTCCAATCGTGGTACTGCCGTTAAAAGCATTCGAAAGCGCCGTCCCTAGGATCAGAATGAGCAGCACCGGGGTTGCCAGCATAAATACCAGCATCTGTGGCTCCCGGACGATCTTCATCTCCTTCAGCGCGATTCTCAGCACGTTCATGTACTTCCACCTCCCTCTTCCTAAGTCTGCTAATCCCGAAGGCTCCGGCCGGTCAGCGTCAGGAACACCGTTTCCAAATTCGGTTCTGACGCTTGAACGGAACGAATTTCAATGCCTTGCGCCATGAATTGCTGAATGATTTTATTCAGGTTATTGACCCCTGCGTCGGAGCTGATGTGCACGACATTCTCCTTCACTTCAACCGATTTGACGCCCGCGACCTCCTTCAACTTGTTCGCTTCAAGATGGGCGGCCGTTTGCACTTCGATCCCGATATCCTTCTGGTCCGTAATAATGGCCTTCAGCTGTGCCTTCGTGCCCTCCGCTATGATCTTGCCGTGGTCGATAATGGCAATCCGGGTGCAGAGCTCCTCCACTTCCTCCATGTAGTGGCTCGTGTACAGGATCGTGCTGCCCATCTCGTTCAGCTTCCTGACCGAGTTCAGGATATAGTTCCTCGATTGGGGATCGATGCCGACGGTCGGCTCATCCATGATGATCAGCTTCGGTCTGTGGGCAATCGCGCAAGCGATATTCAGTCGTCTCTTCATGCCGCCGGAGAAGCTTTTCGGGTACATCTTATGTTTGTCGCTAAGTCCGACGAAGGTAAGCGCCTCTTCGGTCCTGCTCCTAAGCTCCGATCCTCTCAGTCCATACAATCCGGCAAAAAAATGAACATTCTCATATGCGGTCAGATCCTCATAAATCGCAACCTCCTGCGGAACCATGCCGATCTGCTGCTTCGCGAACTTTCGATGCTTCGTCAGATTCTTGCCCAGGACATGAACCTCTCCCTTGGTCATGGGCATGAGCGACGATATGATATTGATGGTTGTGCTCTTGCCTGCTCCGTTCGCGCCCAGGAAGCCGAAAATCTCGCCTTCCCGTATGTTCAACGACAGCTGGTCTACCGCTATGAAATCCCCAAACTTCTTCGTGAGCCCTTTGATCTCCAGCACGTTCATACGTTTTTCGCCTCCATATTCCATCCACGCATCAGCCGGTGGACTTGATCTGCATTTATCGTACGAAAAAAGGATGCCCTTGCGATAGTGCACAAGTTCATCCTTACCCATGAGAATATTCATGTTATTGATGATCCAAATCTTCACCCTTGTGGGGAATGTCTTGTTTGACCCGTTATCCCTAACCCGCCAAATGCGCTTACCAGCTTTAGCTATAAGGAATTAGAGTGGTCACCGAGAAGCCGCTGGAGCCATCCACGATCACGGTTCCATTCACGACCGCGGCGCGTTCCTCCATGCCTATGATCCCAAGGCCTTTGATTACCTTCTGCATGCCCTTGCCGTTGTCGCTGACCTTGGCCTTGATCATGGTGCCCAGAACTTCGATATGTAACGAGACTGCCGTTGCATTCGCATACTTCATCGTATTGGTTAACGCTTCCTGGGTGTTATCCTGAATGATTTTCCACTGAAGCGGCGTAATCACATCCATATTGCCCTCATGCGTTAGTACGGTCTTGATCGAGTGCTGGTCGGAGAACTCCTCCAGAAATAAACGCATTCGGTTGATTCCGAGCTGCTCCGTCGGAGGCTTTACGTTCTTTAGAACCAGCCTGATGCTCTCAATGCCTTCTTTGGAGATGGATATGGCATTTTGCAGCAGCTCGGCGGATTTGTCCGGATTCGATGTCATCAAGCGCTTGGCCGCTTCCATCTGAATCAACGCTCCCGTCATCGAGTGCCCGATCTTGTCATGAATTTCCTGGGACAGCCGATTTCGCTCTTCCAGCTTGAACATATATTCAAACTGCCGAATGTACTCATTATTTTCGCTCAGCCGCTGGGTCAACCGATCCAGTTCGCGATGCATCTGCTCGTTCTGCTCCTGGTAGGATGCGGCCCGGTTAACAAAGGTTCTGAGCATCGTAAGATAAATATAGGATAATACGGATGTATAAACATAGGGCATGACGAGCCACTGAGGCACGATAAACGCTGGAACCAGCAAGGGGATCAGGATCATCCAGCTCCTGCGGACGTAAAGCGACAACAGCTCGTACAGATTCACGGGAAGCAGCATGAACAACAGCGGATGGATGTAGAGTGAGGAAGCCGCGACGACAAGAACAGCAAGCAGCATGAGGTACGGTTGTATATTCCGGTTCTTGAAAATATAGACGGATACATTCACGGACAGGTAGAGAAGAACGACTAATATATACCACGGGGTTATCCCATGGCCAGATGCATAAGACTGGCCGATAACATACAGGAACAGTATGGCTTTTAACCCGATGATCCACGATTCGGCATAATTTCGGCGTTCGCTCACTTATTCACTTCCCCCGTCAGATAAAAAATCGCAATCTGGGTCCGATGCTCAAGACCCGTCTTGCTAAGAATCGAAGTAATATGATTGGCAATCGTGCCTTCGGAAATAAACAGCTTCTTCGAAATTTCCTTGTTGGCGAGTCCTTTGGCGATGAGCGCCATAATATCCAGTTCCCTTTCGGTGAATAGGCTTCGGTCGAACTTGTCTGCCTTGTCTGTCTTATCAGGATTTCCGGGAGACAGCCCGGATTTGATTTTATCCAGTACGACGTCCTGCAGCACATGATGGCCGTGGTATACGGTTTTGATCGCATCGCGAATCCGTTCCGGGTCGTTATTCTTCAGCAGATAACCCTTGGCGCCATTCAGGATCGCATCGGTAATGTATTCATCGTCGTCGAACGTCGTTAAGATCAGCGTCTTGGTCTTGGTAAGCTCCGTGAGCTGTTTCGTGGCCTCAACGCCATTCAGGTTCGGCATCCGGACATCCATCAGCGCCACATCCACTTCATGCGCTTTGCAATAGGCGACCGCTTCTTGTCCGTCTTCAACGGTCGCCACCACGTCGAACTCATCAAACGTCGCCAGAATGATCTTCATGCCTTCCCTGATAAATGAGTTATCGTCCGCAATGATCACTTTAATCTTCAATTTACGCTCACGCTCCCTTATTCAGGATTATACAGGCTGCCATCCTGAAGAACGATAGTATTTTATTCACTTGAATAAAGGGAGCAACGTCCTGATGCTGCGACTTTGGCCATGATCCCTTCCACATGAACCGGTCGGCTTGAGCAAACTATAAAAAGCAGTGCAGGGATAAACCCCGCACTGCTTAGGCGCCAACCTATTCTATTAAGAAGCGGCCATCGATTTTCTTGGGTCTGAATGACTCCCTTTCTTGAATGTCGAGGCCAGCAGCAGAACAAGAAAACCTCCGGCTATGAACCACATTACCGCAGAATGCGAAGAAGATGGCGCGTACCCGTCAAAATACATCACATCCCGGAGAGCGGAAGCGGCAAAACGCAGCGGCGTCCAGGAGTACAGCCAATCCTGCGTCGCCTGCGGCAGAAACTCCGGCGCCATATTGAGAAGCGGCATCGAGAAGAACATCAGGAGCACCAAGATGCCCATGGCCGGGAGCCCGATCCAGTTCAGCAAGGTCGACTGAAGAAGGAAAAATGCCGACCCGGCCAGCCACAGCATCAGCCATACGCTGCCTCCGTTCGCAAGCTCCATGCCATACCAGGAGGAAGCCATCCATACCAGAAAACCGGAGACCAGACCCGCCAGCAGCAAACCGGCAGCGCCTTGCAGCACAATCGCGATTCCCCTGCTGCTGCCGTCATTCACTGCTTTTTGCAGCGCCTGGAACAGGAACACGCTAAGGATCAGGCAGCCGATCCATAGAATCTGTATCAGCATTCCCGGCGCATTGCCGCTTGCGTGGTTCGCACCTACAGGATGAACGACTTCCTCATGAACCTCGAACGGGATGAGCAGAGCCTGCGCGGTTGTGACCGGCAGCATATCCGTCTGCGAGCCGATCATGGTCAACGCCTGCTTGGAGAGCTCCGCTCCCGCCATCTTCATCGCTTGCCCCAGCATCTGTCTCACCGCAGTGGATGCCTGCGTGCTCATCCCCTCATTCGCCAGCACCTGCACCACAGCGGGCTTCGGAGCAGGCGACTGCAGCGACAAGATGCCGGCGCTTAAGTCCTCAGGCAGCACAAGGGCGCCGTAATACTTCTGGCTGTCGAGCCCTTCCCGCGCTTCCGCTTCCGAATTCACGATCTCCCAATGAATGGGCAGCTGCGAGTTTGCCTGCAGCATTCCTTTCATCATGTCACCGACAGCGAGGGTTTCGCCGCTTGGCAACTCAACCGGCTGATCCAAGGCGACAAGCGCAACGGGAAGCGACTTCGGCTTCGCTCCCGCGATCGACCCCATCATGGCTACGCCGAAGATGGCCAGCACCAGAAGGACAGCCAATGCGCCGATCCACAGCATTTTTTGTCTTAAGAACCCCATATCCACCACTCCTCGTTAATGAACAGACTGTTGATTAATGATCACAGCGTTAATTATAATGAAGGGAGTGATTTGTTCAATCATCAGCTTTCAGCGGAGTGTTCATTACTCATCAGTGTACGAGCCTTCTGTTGATTAAGTCTTCACATTCGTACTGGGGGGAATTCCTTGACCAAAAAGACGGATCGCCGGCAAATCCGGACCAATCAGCTGTTGCGGCAAACCCTGTTTGAACTTATGGAGGAGAAACGGATAGATGCCATTACCGTGACCGATATCGCCAATCGCGCCAATATCAACCGTGGTACCTTCTACCTGCATTATCGGGATGTGCCGGATATGCTGGATAAGATCAAAGAAGAGGTGCTTCAAAAGATTGAGAACATCGTGGTTCATATCGATCCCAGGGATTCCAGGGACTATGCGGAAAAGGGAGAGCCTTATCCGGCGTCAGAACAAATATTCGAGGAGCTCGTCCGGCATGCCGACTTCTTCAAGGCTATTGTCGGCCCGAATGGGGACATTTCCTTCGTTCGGCAATTCAGGGAGTTCATGAAGGAGCATATGTTTGCCAAGCATGCGTTCAGAATGCCCACAGGCGGGAATCAGATCATTCCGAGCGATTACCTGATCGCTTATATGATCTCCGCCAATATCGGCTTGGTCATACACTGGATCGAGTCCGGGATGAACAAGTCCGCAAGAGAGATGGGCATCATGATGACGCAGCTGATCAATTACGGCCCGTTGATCACTTCAGGGATTTGGGATTACCCAAAAACAATAAGGGCACGCAAAAAAGAGAAGCGGGGATTCCCTCGCTTCTCTTCTATCGTTACATGCATGTACACGCATGCCCGTGTTCTAATTGATCAATTGCTTCACTAATTCGCGATTGCGCTCCTTGAATACCTCGTTATGCGAAGAGACCATCGCGTACTTCCTGGCATCCGGCTCAATGAACTGCTTCGCGCTGTTCACCGCGTTCGCGGCATCCTGGAAGGCGCCCGCAATCAGGTGCAGCTTCCCGTCAAAATGCAGGATGTCGCCGGCAGCATACAGTCCAGGTATGGAAGAATTACAGCTTGCGTTGCCCGCGATATAGTAGTCATCCACCCGGTGAATATCAAGGTTGCTGTTCTCCAATAGCGACATATCCCGTTCATAGCCATGGTTAATGATGACCTCGTCTACCGCTAAATAGGAAACTTCCCCTGTCGCATTATTGGTCAATTCTACCCGCTCAATCACCTCATGATTATCCGAAGCAATGAGCTTCGTGATCGATGTATTAAGATGGCAGGTCGCCTTACTGTTCATCAACTGCTCGACCTGGGCTTCATGGCCTGACAATTCGTCCTTGCGATAGGCCAGGTAGACCTTCTTCGCCACAGGCTCCAGCTCGTTCGCCCAATCTACGGCTGAATTCCCTCCGCCGGACACAATGACGGTTTTGCCCTTGAAATGCTGCAGGGATTTCACGGTGTAGTTCAGGTTCGACACCTCGAACCGCTCGGCGCCTTCAATCTCCAGCTTCTGCGGATTCAAGATGCCTCCGCCGACCGCCACGATGACCGTTTTGGACAGATGCACGCCGGAATTCGCGGTATGTAATTCGAACAGTCCTTCCTCATTGCGGGCGATCGATTCAACCTTCTCGTTCAGCAGCACTTCGGGATTGAACGTCAGGCCTTGCTGAACCATTTGCTCGATCAGCTTCGCGCCCGGAATCGGCGTCAATCCGCCGACGTCCCATATCATTTTCTCCGGATACACGTGAACCTTTCCGCCAAGCATGGGCTGATATTCTATTATCTTGGTTTTCATGCCACGCAGTCCACTATAAAAAGCGGAATACAATCCCGCTGGTCCTCCGCCAATAACCGTTACATCAAATATCTCATTCCCACTCATGCGTTTCACTCCCGGTCTATAAATTAAAAGGCTGTTTGTGATCACCTTGTAACGTAAATGATTATCATTATCAATTAGTATACGTTGCCTTTGCCCTTTTTACAATCAAACATTTAGAAAAAATTCATTTTGTCACAATTTCGCCTAGATGTAGGCCTGTAATATTCCACTGAACTATATATGGGTATTTTTCGGCTGAAACATGAATATTATTTGAAATTTCCATTAAGATATTTATTGACAACGGTGCGGCCTCACATTATATTTATGGATGAAATTGAGAATCATTATCGTTTGATAGCTAACTACTCTGGAGGTGAAATGATGATTCGCCTAAGTACAGATCGAATAAGCGTCGGTTATGGCGAGAATCTGATATTGAATCGTCTTAACGTAGATATTCCCGATAAAAGAATCACGACCATCATTGGGCCTAACGGCTGCGGCAAATCCACTCTTTTGAAGGCTGTTACCCGCATCATTCCTTATCAATCCGGTGCAGCCATTCTGGACGGGGAAGAAATCGCCAAGATGAACACCAAGCTTCTGGCGAAGAAGCTGGCCATTCTGCCCCAGACTCCGGAAGGTCCGGGCGGATTAACGGTGGGCGAACTCGTATCCTACGGGCGCTATCCCCATCAGCGCGGTTTTGGCCGCTTGACCAAGCAGGATATGGACGTCATCGACTGGGCACTCGAGGTTACCGGCACCCAGGATTATAAATACCGTTCGGTGGATGCCCTGTCCGGCGGACAGCGCCAGCGGGTATGGATTGCGATGGCACTCGCGCAGGAGACCGAAATGATCTTCCTCGACGAGCCGACCACGTATCTGGACATGGCGCATCAGCTGGAGATTCTGGAACTGCTCGAGAGGCTCAATATCGAACAAGAGCGGACCATCGTCATGGTTCTGCACGATTTGAACCAGGCTGCCCGATTCGCGGATTACATTATCGCAATGAAGGATGGAGATATCATTCAGGCCGGCGATCCGGAATCCGTCATTTCGCACGAAGTATTAAAGAAAGTATTCCATATCGACGCAGAGATCGGCCGCGATCCGCGCACGGCGAAGCCGATCTGCATCACTTACAATCTATTAAAAGGGGAAAAAGAGGACATCCTCAAAACGGCGGAACATAACGACAACTACGAAGAAGCTGCTCACCCCGTTTATCGCACTGCTGTTCATTCTTAGCGTCTGCGGCAATCCCGGAACCATTACATATGAGTCCGAGAACGGCCCCGCTTGAGGTGCCCGCCAATTCGCCGCGCGTGAGATTGTGTTAACCTCCAACGCGGGCGATCTGCTTGCACTCGGGTCAACATGGATTTACGGATACTTTATGCCGAACTTCCAAAGCTCTCATTGCACGCCCGCGGGTGTGATGGGGGCTTTTTCGATTCTGTGTTATATGGGTTTGGTTATGGCTGCTGTCATATCCGGGCTCATTTTCATAAAAATAAAGAGGACACCGCATGAGTGCCCTCTTGAATCCAATTCTTCTGAACTTTGCTGTACCTCGCGCTTGTCTCACTTCTTCCCACGGTTTGCTGCCTCTTCGAGACGGCGAAACCGTTTCAGATCGGCTTTGCGAATCGGAAGCGGCTCTCGGCTCAGCAGTTTCACTACCGCAACGATCATCAGAAGCAGCAGTACGGTGAACGGCAATGCCGCAATCAGCGAAGCGGTCTGTAAGGCTTCAAGGCCACCTGCATACAGCAGGACGCCGGCAATGGCTGCCATCAGCGTGCCCCACACGATTTTTGCCGTTTGGGGAGGGTTCAAGCTGCCATAAGTGGTCATGCTGGCTAATATATACGTTGCCGAATCCGCGGACGTTACCAGGAACGTCAGTATAAGTATAATCGCCAGCACGTTCATGACGGAAGCGAAAGGCAGTTGGTTGAACAATTGGAACAGCGCCGACGTGACATCCGCGTTAACGGCTGCCGCTATCCCGGTGTTCTCGTGCAGGTCAAACCAGATGGCCGTTCCGCCGAACACGGCGATCCAGAGACAGGCAATGACCGGCGGTACAACCATCACGCCCACAATGAATTCGCGAACCGTTCTTCCCTTGGATACCCTCGCCACGAAGGCTCCCACATACGGCGACCAAGCAATGGCCCACGCCCAGTAGAATATCGTCCATTCCCGTACCCATGTGCCTTCCGCATAGGGTTGGAGCCTTAAACTGTACGAAACGAAATTCGTAATGTAGTCGCCAAGCGCTAATGTGAACGTCTCCAAGATGAATACGGAGGGGCCGCAGATAAACACAAACAATAAAAAGGCTAGCGCCATCCCGAGGTTCAGGTTGCTTAAGTATTTAATCCCCTTGTCCAATCCCGTCGTCGACGAGATCATGTAAGCGACAAAAATAATCCCCAGCATCAATAACTGCAGCCCTACGCCATTGTTAATTCCCATAATGGTATTCAACCCGCCGCTCATTTGCAGAACGCCAAGTCCGATCGAAGTAGCGATACCCATGACCGTTGCAATGACCGCCAGGATATCAATCATATTCTTGACGCTGCGCTTTGAACCGGTAACAGGCTCCAGCGCGGTAGACACCAGCCCATCCTTCTGCTTACGGAACTGTAGAAACGCAATCACAAGCCCGACTAGGGCAAACACGGACCATTGACTTATCCCCCAGTGAAAAAAGGAATAGCCCATAGCCACGCGTGCCGCTTCGACGCCTTGTGCTTCGACGCCTCCGAAGGGCGTCTTAAAAAAGTGGCTCATGGGTTCGGCCACGCCCCACCACTTCACCGAAAGCCCCGGGCTTGACGGCCCCCAGAATAGCCAACACGGCAATAATGACAGCTGATACCGAAAACACGATATTCTTCAGTAAACTTCCTTTCACAAGCCCCACCTCAGCAAATAAGTCATCGTTTTCCCATACAGTATTTGTATTTAAACCAGAATTGATGTACTTAATCGCTGAATGCGTGCTGCATCGGATACTCATCCGATCAAAGCTATCGTTTGTTATTTCCCCTTAGAATCTTGTTGAGATCCGATATACCGCTGGCCCAGAATGACCATCTGCTCCAACACCGCTTCATACTGTCGGCCAAACATCGTTATCGAATACTCCACCTTGGGAGGCAGCTCATGAAACACCGTCCGCTTCACAATGCCGTTCTCCTCCAACTCCCGTAATTGCAAGGTCAGCACGTGACGTGATACTTCAGGTATTCTCCGGTGTAGCTCACCGAAACGGCGGGTTTCCTGAAACAGCTCATATAGTATTCGAGGCTTCCACTTTCCGCTAATCATGTGCAGGCCGACTTCAGCCGACACCCAAAACTCTCATCCTGATAGGGCATATTGCTATTCCTCAACTCCCTTGGTCATGAATAGATGACTAGGTCACCATATTCTGCGTACTTACCATGGCTTTCTTTTTCAGATAGGCTATTGATTATCATCTTACAGAAAGAGGAGATACAATGAAACCATCAAATCCTTCAAAACCAGTCCGGAGGCCGGAAGATATGAATGCAGCTTTTGCAGACGCGTATAATAGCGGGGATATCGATCAACTGCTGGCACTGTATGAACCGAACGGCGTTCATGTCCACCGAAACGGAAGCCTGGAAATCGGAACCCATTCCTTCCGCCATACGTTGGAGGAACTGCTGCGGCTCAAAGGCGCCATGGTCTCCACCAATGTATACTGTATCCCGTTTGAAAATATCGCTATGCTGCGCGCTCGGTTCACCCTGCAAACGACCGACCCGGACGGCCAACCGCTGGTGCTGCAAGGACATACCTCCGAGATCGTGAGACAACAGCCCGATGGAAGCTGGCTGTACATCGTGGACCATCCTTTCGGTTCGGATACATGGGAATGACCGTAAGATCCGTTATTTCGGTGGCACAAAAAAAGCAATCCGCCCTTGTCATGAACAAGCGGATTGCTTCTTGAGATTCATTGCATCATTCCTTCACGAATTCCTTCGTGCTGCGCACCGTATCGATCGGGCGAACCATGCTCTCGATCTGCTCGCGCTTCGGCTCCAGGAATGGAGGCAGGGACAATTTTTCGCCCAGCGTTTCATACGGCTCATCCCCCATGAAGCCCGGACCGTCGGTGGCAAACTCGAACAGAATTTGCGGCGCGACGCGTGCGTACAGGGACTGGAAGAAATAGCGGTCGACAAAGCCCGACGTATGGAATTGGAAGTCGTCCAGACGCTTGATCCAGTGCTCCAGCACCGAACGGTCCTCTACCCGGAAGGCCGCGTGGTGAACGGTACCGAAGCCCTGCTGGGCCCGTGGGAGCACGGCGTTGTACTCGACAACCACCTGCGCGCCGTTGCCGCCTTCACCAACCTCAAACAGATGAAGCGAGCCTTCCTTGCCGATTTCCTTAAACTGAAGCACCTTCTCCATCACTTCTTTGAAATGATCGAAATTGGACACCCGCACAAAGACCGGGCCAAGTCCTGTAATCGCATGCTCCAAGGGAATCGGCCCCTTCTGCCAAGGCGTTCCCGAAGCCACGCCTTCATTGTTCTCGTCGGAGATGAGTTGATATTGCTGATCGTCGAAATCAACAAAAGCGAGTGTTTTTTTGCCGAATAACTCTTGAATGCCTTGATTCTTCACGTCCATCCGATCAAATCGCTTGACCCAATATTCCAGCGCCGCATCGTTAGGAACACGGAACGAGGTTTTGTAGATCTCGTCCGTACCGTGTCTGCCCTTCGGAATACCCGGGAAGTCGAAGAAGGTCATATCCGTGCCTGCACTGCCCTTGTCATCCGCAAAGAACAGATGGTATGTCTGAATATCGTCCTGGTTAACCGTCTTCTTCACGAGCCGCATGCCCAGCACATAGGTGAAGAACTCGTAGTTCTTCTCGGCACTGCTCGTAATGGCTGTTACGTGGTGAATTCCTTTTAATCCGTTCATAGTTAAACGCCTCCGTCTCTTATATTGTAAAGTGTGTGTCGAATCTGATTCATTTATTATTTCGATTTAAAACATCTTTAATTTAAGATAATAATATCACGGCTTTCCTATTCCGTCAAGCATCAACATTCTCAGCCATAACCAATAAAAAAACAGCCGGATATCGATCCGGCCGTTCTATTCATTTTGCCCTTGGTCTCTATGGACCTATGAGCCTGTATTGGATAAACCAATGACGGGCAGCAGCTCGATGCGTCGATGCGTCTCCTCATGATACAACCATCCATCCCGAACATGGTCCACAAACAAAATGCCGTTCAGGTGATCAATCTCATGCTGCATGCATCTGGCCAGATAATCCTCGCCTTTCAGGATTATCGTCTCGCCTTGCCGGTTCAATGTCTTCACCGTCACTTTGTCGGCTCTCTTCACGTATCCGTAGTAGCCCGGATAGGAGAGGCACGCTTCAGGGCCCATTTGTTCCCCGTCCATCTCCACGATTTCAGGATTAATCAGTTCGATCAGCCCTTCTCCGCAGTCCATGACAATAAGCCTTCGCAAAATGCCGATTTGCGGTGCTGCAAGGCCGGCGCGCCCATCGCTGTCGTACAGCGTCTCGACCATATCATCCAGTATCTTTAATACTCTGGCATTCACGGAATCGACCGGCCGGGCCACCTTGCGCAGGATGGGATCGCCGAATGGCACAATAGGTTTTACCGTCATTCACTTAAGCCCCCTTAGTTTTGGAAGGAGGTGTATGCACCCATAAGTCACTTGGAGTACACTCTAAGGTTGTGCAAAGGGCATCTAACGTCTCTGCCTTCATCTGCCTGGGCTGGTTCGTCAGCAATGCGCTAATGGAAGCAGCCGACAGGCTGTAATCCGCCTTCTCTTTCATCAGCCGCGCCAAAGCCGCTCCCGACCATATCCCTCTCTCTGCCATCACGTTACGTAACATCCATTCGAGCAAAGGGTCACCCTCCCGTTCTCAAAATATTAGCTCATACCTAATTTTATTAGGTAATGCCTAATATCTCAAGCCCATTTCTTTGGGGTTTGACAACAGTGGTGCTCTAGAGGTCCTGATGATCCTTCGCTTACACTTAATCGGAAGAGATATTTTAAGCAGGCTTGGATTCGTTCCGGGCCAGCTGTTTCTTAGCGTTCCCGGCTCTGCCTGCAAGGCTGGTCCCGATCACGCCGACAATGACGAGCGCTGCTCCGATGACATGATAGTAAGCCAGCTTTTCATTCAAGAAGGCGACGCCTCCAAAAATCGTGACAACGGTAGCCAGATTGTTAAAGATGCCCATCCGGGACGCCTCGATCTGGGACAAGGCATAGTTGGACAGGAGCGATGTTCCCAGGGATGACAAGACGCCGAGATAAAGAACCGCCCACACGAAGGATGAGTGCATAAACGGGTCAAAATAATGGACGAGCGTCCCTTGCGCCGCATGCTGAGCGACCGACATCAGGTTAAACAGCACAAATCCGATCATCGACATGATGAAGGTGATATCCAGTACCGACTGCTTCTGCGTCATCCTGCGGGCCATCACGCTGTAAACGGCATTGGATAGCGCAGAGAGCAGAATCAGCACAATCCCGAGCGTGCTCGATTGCTCGAAGGACACGCCTTTCAACACAAAGATGGAGATGATTCCCGTTACCGACAACACGGTAAACAGCTTTTGTGCCCAGCTGGAGCACTCCTTCAAGAACAGCGACGCCAAGATCAGCGTAAAGATCGGTACGGTAGCGTGGATAATTCCGGCCTCGGCCGAACTGGTATAGACTAACCCGAAGGTTTGCAGCGTAAAGAACAGGAACGGATAGAATATGGCCAGCGGCACGATGGTCAGCAGCCGTTTCAGATCCATCGGGACCTTTCTGCGGGCGATGAGGAGCCCCAGCGATGCGGCTAAGAACGAAATGGTAAACCGATGCGCCAGCGTATCCAGCGGGTTAGCATGGACCAGGGCCAGCTTTACGAACATAAACGAAAAACCAATGATGGCCGTATATCCCAAAGCGGCGGCATAGGCACGGCTTGTATGCGGTATATTCATGATTGTGTATCTCCTTCATCTTCTCTTTTTTATGTCTAACCTAGAGGGCCGGTGCATTTGTTACTTATCTTACGGCAGGAAAGACTTCGTTACGATTTGAAATAACGCTAACTGTACCGGTACAGTTAGCGCGATGAAGGAGGGTAACAACAAAAAGGCTGTTTCCCGTCATCCGGGGATGACGGGAAACAGCCCCGTTATACTTCAAATTCTTTCATAACAGTCACCGGCGTTGCCGACCCCGTTATCGATATAAAAACCGTTAATCGCGTTCGACCGAAATCCAGCCATCGCCCTCGAGATGAAGCGTTGCGCCGAGCGCTTCGGCCATAAACCGGAGCGGAACGTAGGTAGATCCGTTGCTATGAACGAATGGCGCTTCCGGCAGCGTCACGCTTTTACCGCCAACGCTGGCTTTTTTGGAGCCTACGGTCACCACGATTTCTTCTCCCGTCAAATCATTGATGACTTTAATTTTATTCGAGCCTTTGGTCCACTTCACTTCGGCATCCAGCTGATCTGCCAAGTAACGGAGCGGAACGAAGCTCTGATGGTTCTTCTTGATGGCGCCGTATCCATAATCCTCGTTCGAGATATTCAAATACATCGACTTTTGCGTAATCTTCAGGTCATCCTTCAGCACGTTATAAATGAGGGAATCCTTCTCGAAGTTCCGCAGCACTTGACCCGGCGTCACGGATTCATTCAGGACGTCCAGCACGCCTTTGGACGTGTCGACCTTATTGGCTTTCACTGCGCCGCCGATATTCCAGACCTCACCTTCGGAATACACCTTGAAGGCCTTCAATGGCAGGTCCTCGGATGCCGGAAGCGCGACGGTCAGCTCCAGCGCATTCTTGCGCGTATTCAGCTGCTCGTCGAAGTAATAGTCCAGTTTGAGGATCGTATCCTTGCCGAAGACGGTTTCGGATCCCGGAAGCTCCTCCAATAACTGCTCCTTCTGTTCATCATAATTCTCCGTAAATTTGGTCAGTGCGCCATGCACCATCTCGTAGAGCGACGCGACGACCTCTTCCTTGGATTCCTGCGGCAGGAGTTCAACGTCTTCGCCGTATGCCTCGCCGATGCTGGTTATCATCGGATAAATGGCGTCATAACCATCACCGATTACCTGCTTCAAGCCGGCTTCGTCTTTAAGCAGGCTTTCGGCGAAAGGCTTAACCATGTTCAAAATCTCTTCGCCCGTAAGCTCCATCTGAAGATGCGTCAGGTTCAAGCTCTCTCCGTTCACCTTCTCCTGGACCGGCTTCACCGAAACTTTGGACGGGTTCGGGAAATGCTTCAGCACAAGTCCTGCCGCCTTCTTCACGACATCTTGAATCGCCTGCTCATACTGGCTGGTGTCCGGCATTCCCGGAACGGTTGTATCCATCGACAGATAGAACGGCTGCTTGGCGCCGTCCAATTGAATCGCCATTCCCTTGGCATCCATGGACAGATGAAGCGGAATCTTCTTGTCCGAATAATGAACGCTGCCTTGAATGGACACCGTATTGCTATCCTCCACGATGGCATGGTCGATATTCAAGGATAAGGAATTAATAAGATCAATCGCTTCTTTATCTTCAGACGATAGGGCCTTGTCCGCAGGCACCACCTCGAATCGAATACTTGCGCTGGATTCGCTGGATTTCACATCAAGACTGGTCAGCATCGCCTTGTTGATATCCAGTCCCCCGACGGCCTGACATCCTGTCATAACGACCAACACGGCTGCAATGAGTAAGGTCAACCATTTGAACTTCTTATACATTTTGATATTCGTCCCCTCCCAGGTCATAGGCTCATTTCTATTATGGGAAGGGAGGAAATGTTTGTAAATAGGTATTTAAGCCTCGTCATGTATGCGCATGGGAAGGCGCCTCAAGATAGCATATATCGACTTTTTGCTATACACTGGGGAATGAAAATCATGACGGAACAGCGCACATTCATGAAGTGCGGTTTGAACAACCTTTTAAAGCGTGGTGAATCTCTTGTTTAAAATTATGCTGATCGAAGACGACGTGACCCTGTTCCATGAAGTGCAGGAGCGTCTCTCGCAATGGTCGTATGACGTTTATGGCGTCCGCGATTTCAGCGCCGTACTCCAGGAGTTCACGGCGATTCAGCCCGACCTGGTCATTATCGATATCCAGCTGCCGAAATTCGACGGGTTCCATTGGTGCCGAATGATTCGTTCCCACTCCAACGTCCCGATTATATTCCTGTCCTCCCGGGATCATCCCACCGATATGGTGATGTCGATGCAGCTGGGCGCCGACGATTTCATTCAGAAGCCGTTTCACTTCGATGTCCTGATTGCCAAAATCCAGGCCACCCTGCGCCGGGTATACAATTACAACACCGAGCGGACCGAGCTGAGAACCTGGCGCGGAGCCACCGTCGAATTCGGCAAAAATACGATAAGCAGCCCTCAGGGCACCGCTGAACTGACAAAGAATGAAATGTTCATTCTGAAGATCCTCATGGAGCGGAAGAACAAGATCGTCAGCCGGGAGGACCTGATCAAGAGCCTTTGGGACAACGAGCATTTTGTCAGCGATAATACGTTAACGGTCAACGTGAATCGTCTTCGCAAGAAACTGGAGCCCTTGGGACTTGACCCTTACATCGAAACCAAGGTGGGACAAGGTTACATCGCCACGGAAGAGGCCCACGCATGATGATGGCCTATATCCGGGAACGGCTAAGCTGGATTCTGTTATTCGTGTTCTTGCAGGTGATGCTTCTGTTTATAGCCGCGGTGGACGCCCAAATCCCGTTCCTGCCCATCCTCTATATCGTGTTTCTGTCGACGCTGTTCTTCCTGGTGTTTCTGTTCGTCAGATACAACCGGGAAACCAAGTTCTACAAAAGTCTCCAGGCATGGGACGACACCTACGACTTAGCCGCCATCAGCGAGCCGGAGCACCCCTTTGAGGCGATCGCCATGGACATGCTCTCCCTGCAGACCGAGCGTTTCAAGAAGGAATCCTCCATGCGCCTGATGGAGATGCAAGGGGAGAAGGACGAGCTGTTATCCTGGATTCATGAAGTGAAAACGCCGCTCACCACGATGCAATTGATGATCGAACGCATGGAAGACGAAACGTTGAAAGCGCAGCTCCAGTATGAATGGCTCCGAATTCACCTGCTGCTTGACCAGCAGCTGCACCAGAAGCGCATCCCTTTTATCCAGAACGATCTGCTGATCGAGGTGTCCGCCCTGGAGCCGATCATCTTTCAGGAGATCCGCGGGCTCAAAACCTGGTGCATGCAAAAGGGCATCGGCTTTGACGTTTCCCTGCAGGCAGCGGAAGTGCTGAGCGACGCCAAATGGCTGGGCTTTATCATCCGCCAGCTGTTGACCAACGCGGTCAAATACAGCTCCGCTTCGGACATTAGCATCGAGAGCGATCTCGTGGCCGACCATGTCAGACTCATCATTCGGGATGCCGGACGCGGCATTGATCCGAAGGACATGCCCCGGATTTTCGATAAAGGCTTCACGTCCACCACCTCGCATCAGGATAGTGCCGCAACCGGCATGGGGCTCTATCTGACGAAAAAAGTAGCCGAGGCCTTGATGATCCGGATCCAGGTAGAATCAAAGCCGGGCATCGGCACAACCTTTACCTTGATCTTTCCGAAACGGAATGATTTCGTAAGCATTACCGGCATGTGACAACAATGTCACATGCTTTTGCGCTTTGTTCGGCGAATCGAAGGAAAAGGGCCCTCGACTCCTTTATGATAAGGACAGACAACAAAGGAGTGAGTGAAATTGGCAATTCTTGAAGCAAACCAAATTCATAAAAGCTACGGCAACAAATTCAATAAACAGGAAGTGCTGAAGGGCATCGACATCCGCGTGGACAAAGGCGAGTTCGTCAGCATCATGGGCGCTTCGGGCTCCGGGAAAACCACGCTGCTGAACGTGCTCTCCTCGATCGATAAAGTGAGCCTCGGCAGCATCAAAATCGAGGGCAAAGAGTTTACGGGCCTCAAGGAGAAGGAGCTGGCCGAGTTCCGCAAGCATCATCTCGGGTTTATTTTCCAAGAGTATAACCTGCTGGATACGCTGACCGTCAAAGAAAACGTCCTGCTGCCGCTCTCCATTAAGAAGGTATCCAAAAAAGAAGCCGATCAGAAATTCCAAAGAATCGCGACCGAGCTTGGCATCTACGAACTCAAGGATAAATATCCGAACCAAATCTCCGGGGGACAGAAGCAGCGGACCTCCGCGGCCCGCGCGTTCATCCACGATCCGAGCATTATTTTTGCCGATGAGCCGACGGGAGCGCTGGACTCGAAGTCCGCATCCGATCTGTTGAACAAGCTGAGCGAATTAAATCAGAAGATCGACTCCACGATCATCATGGTTACCCATGACCCCGTAGCGGCCAGCTATTGCACCCGGGTAGTCTTCATTAAGGACGGACAGATCTACACCCAGCTGAACAAGGGTGAGCAATCCCGGCAGGCCTTCTTCAACGACATCATCAAGACTCAAGGCGTGCTAGGCGGTGTTCAGAATGAACATTAATTATCTGATCTACCGGAATTTGAAGAAGAATATCAAGAACTATTATCTGTATGTATTTGCGCTGATCTTCAGCGTGGGTCTGTACTTCGCGTTTGTCACGCTGCAATATGATCCCGCAATGGATGAAGCGAAAGGCTCCATAAAGGGAGCTGCTGCGCTTGGAGCCGCCTCCGTGCTGCTCGTGGCCATCGTGGCGATCTTCCTGTTGTATGCCAACACGATTTTCATCAAACGGCGCAGCAAGGAAATCGGACTGTTTCAGCTCATCGGACTGACCAAGGGCAAGATCTTCCGGATCCTCAGTGCGGAGAACCTGATTCTGTACTTCGGCTCCATGGTCATCGGCATCTTTGCCGGCTTCGCGGCTTCGCGCTTAATTCTGATGATCCTGTTCAAGGTGACCGGCGTAGACACCCAAGCAGCCCTCTCCTTCTCGACCGAGGCCCTCATCCAGACCGTGATTGTGTTTGCCGTCATCTATGTGCTGATCATGATCATGAATTATACGTTCATCAAAAGGCAGAGCATTCTATCCCTCTTCCGCGCGGTATCGACGACCGAGAACCAAATTAAGAAAATGTCCTTCGCCGAAATGCTGCTCGGCCTGCTCGGCATCGGACTCATACTTCTTGGCTACTATGTGTCGACCAAGCTGTTCAGCGGAGATTTCACCACCATGAACGAGCTGTTCATGGCCATGATCCTGATCCTGGGGGCGGTGATCATCGGGACTTATCTGTTCTATAAAGGGTCGGTCAGCTTTATATTCAACGCGATCCGGAAGAGCAAGGGCGGTTACTTGTCCCTGAATAATGTGCTGTCCCTGTCCTCCATCATGTTCCGCATGAAATCGAACGCGCTGCTGTTAACGATCATTACGACCGTGTCCGCGCTCGCGATCGGACTGCTGTCTCTTAGTTATATTTCGTACTATTCCGCCGAGAAATCGGCCGAGCAGAGCGTGCCCAATCATTTTGCGGTAGCGGATCAAAACGATCTCGCAGTTTTCATGCAGGCGCTAACCGACGAAGATATCGAATTTAAGCAGACCAACCGCGACGTGATTCAGGTAGGTGCTGACATATCCCAGATTATTGGGGCCAGCCTGGAGGTATCTGGGCAAGTGGATTCCAGTTCCATGATCATCCCGGTAATCAGTGATGCCAGCGTGAAGGGCAAGGATGTTTCCCCCGGTGAGACGCTGTTCACGGGATACAGTGACGCGATCCAGCAATTCATGGCGATTCAGACCACAGGGGAAATTGAGCTCATAAGCCCTAAACAAAGCTTTAAGCAGAAGCTGATCGGTTTGGACAAGGAAGCCTACGTATCCTATTATTATGCAAGCGGCGGGCTGCCGACGGCGATTGTGGACCAGACCGTATTCGATCAGCTGGTTCAGGATCTGGATCCGAAGATCCAGAAGAAAACCAATGTCTATCACGGCATCGATATCGTGGATCCGATCGCCATGGATCAGGCGAATCAAATTTTTAAAGATCTCGGCATTAGCGAGCGAACAGGGAACCTCTCTCAGGCGGAAATGATCTTCAATCAGAAGAGCAATATGGGCTTGATGATGTTTATTGTGGGATTCCTGGGACTCACCTTCCTGATTACTTCAGGATGTATCCTGTACTTTAAGCAGATGGACGAAGGCGAAGAGGAGAAGCCGAATTACACGATCCTTCGAAAACTGGGATTCACTCAAGGGAACCTGCTTACGGGGATTCAGATCAAGCAGCTGTTCAACTTCGGCATACCGCTGGTCGTCGGCTTGTCCCACAGTTACTTCGCCGTGAAATCCGGCTGGTTCTTCTTCGGAACCGAGCTGTGGCTGCCGATGGTTATGGTAATGCTCCTGTATACGGCGCTGTACTCCATATTCGGTTTGTTGTCGGTCATGTTCTATAAACGGGTAATTAAAGAAGCGTTGTAAACGAGGTGCATGGTTGGGCCCAGGGATGATTCGGGTACCATCCATGCATTTTTTCGTGCGCAGGCGTGAAAAAAACGCGGTTACCATTCCAACGGGCTGCAGTTCTTCTGCAGCTTCCGGATATACACGATTTGACCGATATGATAAGCATTGTGCGTGGCCGCATTACTCACCAATTCCCACCACTTGGCCGGTACTGGGAATCCGTTCACTTCCTGCTCAAGCTTGGCCGCCGACAACAGCTCCTGCCATTGAAGCAAAACCTCAAGCAGCCGGTCCCTTAACTCGGCAAAAGTCGCGTTATCCGGAATCATGAAGCTATTATGGTTGTCTCCAATCGAAGGAACGGCATCGACTTGCGATTCGCGGTACCGCGTCTGCCACGTTTCGTTCCAATACAACAGATGCTGTATGATCTCTGCAATGCTGTGGCTGCCATTGGCCGGCGTCCAAAACGCTTCGTCCTCCGTCAGTTCCTCCACGGATTGCTGGAACGGGACGTGCCAGCTGGGATCGTTCGCGTTCGCTAACAGCTGATTCATTAATACATCATTTGCATGCGCCATGGGTCATTCACTCCTTCATGCGCCCGGTAATGGGCAGCATCACAAATCATGACTAATTTTACTATAGGATGAAGCCCTGTGATTCGCAAAAAATGATTAAAATCATTCTTTCTCGGCTCGCCACGTCTGGAATAACTTCTACCTCACATGGAACAAATCCAAATAATACTGCGCCGTTGGCGTATCGTTCTTGAAACGCAGCTCGATCTTCTCCCCGCTTCCCTTGCATAGGCCCACCGTAATCTCAAAATAGCTTGCCCCGTGCACCGCATCAACCGGACTGGCCTGTTGGTTATCCTCTTTCATCGTCGTCCGCTCGTTAATCGATAGAATCCGTTCGCAGCCAAAGACAGGATACGTCTCCTTATATATGTCTTGAAGGGACGACCGGATAACCGGATATAGCTGCTGCAGCATGGCCTTCTCAAGCTGCTGCTCTCTAGGCTTGTCCTGTGGCCCTGCATAAGCTGTGCTGCTTCCCGGGCTTGATAGAATCAATCCGCCTGAGAGCAGCAGGCAGATGAAGAATCGTGGCTTCATACGCGTTCACCTTTTTCGTTTTTTCTATTTAGAGTCTCCTTTTCGATCCTATTTAATCCGATTGCAGCCTCGTACCTGCCTATACAAAAAAAGACTGCCCAAAGGCAGTCTTTCATGGGTTTAAATCGTTGATGAATGCACGACCGCATGTCCGTCGTTCCCGTCGTTTTCCTTTTTCCCAACCAGGATATGATAGAGGACGATTCCCGCTGCTAGCAGGACCGCCATCGCGATATACATGCCCCGGAAACCGACAAGCGGCGTCAGGAAGCCGAGTATAAAGGGGCCAAACCCGATGCCCACGTCCACGAAAATATAAAAGGTCGATGTCGCAAGCCCGATCCGGTGCGCCGGCGAACGCTTAATGGCCAGGGCCTGAGCACTGGACTGCGTCGTGCCGTAGCCCAGACCGACGAATACGGCCGAGAGCAGCAAGGTCAGGCCCTGATGGGCTTGGCTGAGCAGAACCATCCCGATCGCAAACGATAGAATGGCCGGGTACATCACCACATTGGCCCCTCTCTGGTCAAACCAGCGACCCGTGAACGGTCTCGACAGAATGACCACAATCGCATAGACAATAAAGAAATAACTTGCCACTTGGGCCAGACTGATCTGCCCGGCAAAAATCATCAGGTACGTTAAAATGCTGGAATACCCGAACCCCATGACAAAGCTGACCAGCGAAATCGGCACCGCCTTCGGCTCAATAAAGTTGGATAGCTTCAACCCTTGCAGATCCTTCTTCTGCTCCGCGGTCAGTTTCAGTTTCGGTATGTTCATAAAGAAAGCCGCCAGCAGCGAAAGCACCCCTAGCGCGGCGCACAGCGTAAAGTTTGCCATCATCGAAGCATGCTCGTTAATCATCAGGCCGATAAAAGGGCCAATTGCCGAAGCGATAATAATGCTCACGCCATAGTAGCCTGTACCCTCGCCTCTTCTCGAATTCGGAATCAGGCTGGCCGCAATCGTGCCTGTTGCCGTTGAGGCAAGGGCGAAGGCGATACCGTGAAAGAAACGGACAACGAGCAGCACGCTCAAGCTGTTTACGACGAAGTACAAACCGATGAGAACGCTGAAGGCGATCAGACCGGTAAACAGCAGTTTTTTGCGGCCGACCCGCTCTATGATGCTGCCTCCGACCAACCGTCCAATCAATGCGCCGACGACAAAAATGCTGGAAGCCAGGCCAGCCATTCCCGTCGATGCGTGAAACTCATTCTTTGCATATGAGGACATGATCACCACTAATAAGTAAAAACATAAAAAGAGCAGGAAATTGACGCCGAACACAATCAAAAAGTCCTTGCTCCACAATCGTTCTCGCGAGTCTGCTTGCTCCAAGTTAATCACCTTTTCTAATAATGTTGTCCCTGACCGTCTCCATCACGCGGATGACCGCCCTTTGATCCTCTTCAGAAACGCCTTCCATAATCTCCTGTTCATATTGGTCAAATATCTTGCGAATTTGCAGGAAGACGTCAGCTCCGGCCTTGGATAGCTGAATGCGCTTCTCCCGTTTATCCCGCACCGGGATTTGCTCCACATAGTCCAGCTTGATCAGCGCGTTGACGGTTCGGGTGACGGTGGGCTTCTCCACGTACAGCATTCTGGACAGCTCCACCAAAGTCATCGACTGATAAAAATCCAGATAGTACATGATGGACCACTGGGCATAATACAGGTTGTAGTCTTCGAGCTTACGATTAAGCTCATTGACGAAAGGGCGATACAACGTAAAGTATTTATGAAAAAAGTGTCTGTGGGCGTCCATTCGAGACCTCCGTTCAAATTAGTTACCTTGGGTAACTATTTATTGATTATAAAGAAGATCCTTCTGCTTGTCCATCCGGAATGGATTTCCAAATCCAAGTTCGAACTGATGCGGACAGCATACCGACGCTTATTCTCCCTGTTTAGGAATGGCTCTATTCACGTTTCTGCCGCTTATTACAAGTAGCGGTGGACAAAAAAAATCGCCCTGGGGCGTTGGAAGGTGGTGCTGCCATCTCAAGGGCGATTCGAACCAGGCATGCGATCTATGCGGCAATTTCAATTGGGTATCAAATCTGTTGTGAATTCTATCCAATATCACTGAACGAATCGGAAATCGGCCCGGATACATCAAGCAGTCTGCCCGTATAATCGCTCAGCAGGATACCGTCCGGGTCCAGCTCTTGCCGAACCGCGCGGAATGCTTCCCACATGGGATACAGCTCCTTCAATTGAGCAGCCTCGAGATGATGCATTTTTCCCCAATGCGGCCTGCCGCCGTACCGCAGGAAGATGTGCTCCATCGCACTGAAGTAATCTTCATACGGCATGCCTTTGTACATATGGATCGCAATATAGGCGGAATCCCGGTCGTAGGCGGGGCTTAACCAAATATCATCGCCCTTGGCATAACGGCATTCTACGGGGAAATGCACATGGTACTTGTTTCGCGACATTTCTTCACGCATCTCTTCAATGACCGCGTTCATCGACTCCGCGGGAATGTTATACTCCATTTCGTTGAAACGAACGAGCCGCCGGGTCGCGAATAACCGGTGACTGTAATTCACTTTGCGACCCAGCGGAACCTGCGACGCCGAGAGACGGCTCACATGCGGGCTTGCTTTGGGCAGCTTGCGGCACAGCTCCGAGATCAGACCAAAGAAGGTGTTCTCCACCAACACGTCGCTGATATAATCCTTGATCCGATGCTCCCTCACCTCTTGGTCCGTCTTGTTCATCAGCTTGATCTGGCACGGCTCTGCGTAAGGAAACCAATAAAACTCGAAGTGACGGTTCTCCTCCGCCAATCGCGCCTGCTGTTCCAAGCATTCGTCGAGCGGTATTCTCCGGCTTTCATATTCGATTTTGTAAGCCGGCTCAAGCCTCAACGTCACTTGCACGATAATGCCGAGCGTACCTAAGGATACCTGCAGCGCCTTGAACCAATCGGGGTGCGACTCCCCGCTGCACTCCAGCACCTCGCCCGTACCGGTGACCACCGTCATTCCGACAACCTGCGTGGATATATTCCCGAAGGCCCGGCCCGTACCATGCGTCCCTGTACTAATGGCGCCGGCAATGGACTGAACATCAATATCCCCCAGGTTCTCCTGGGCCAGCCCCTGCCGAAACAACAGCTCGCCCAACAGCTTCAGCTTCGTCCCTGCCCACACGGTGGCGGTTCGGGCTTCGGCGTCGACATGGACCAGGCCCTGCATCCTGTCCAAGGAGATCAGGCAGTCCTCGGATGCCGCAATGGGGGTAAAAGAGTGCCCTGAACCGACCACTCGCAGCCGCCTGCCCTCCTGCCGGCACATCCGGACCGCTTTTTCGACTTCCGCTATGGAGGCAGGATACAACACCGTTCTTGGATTGGCTCGTACCGATCCCGACCAATTCGACCACTGGACCTGCTTCATAGAAAACACTCCCCCATTCCGCGATAGGTTGCATATTCGCCTACGATGCGGCCTTGCGAGACCGCATACAGCACCTTGAACCGTTCGCACAGCTCGCCGGCCTTCGCATGGCGGAAGAACACCGGGTCTCCCAGGCCAAGCTCCACATGGGCAGGCAGACGCAGCGGCGTCTGCACTTCCCCGGCCCCTTCAAGCGGGAACAGCTTCAATCCTGAAGGCAAGTAAGGCTTCGCCAGCTTATCCTTGTCTGCCGTACCCGATGCCGTGTAGCCTCCTCCCATGCAGGTCACGATCCCTGCCTTCGGGATGCGAACCACCTCTACGGCATAGGCCGCTGCCGGCTTATAACGGAACGAGGCATAATGATCGAACAGACCCGGCGCATAGAAGCCTGAGCCGGCCGTAATTTCGGTTACCCAAGCTTCCTCCCGGGAGCTGTCCAAACTTCCGGTTCCCCCTGCATTCACGAAGCGGAGCCGAAGGTCCATGGCGGCAAGCCGCTCCACGGCTTCTTTCCTCCGCTTGGCCGCTTCAACGATGGAGCGGCTTCTCAGCCACCGGACCATGGTATTCTTCATATGCTTACCGTTTGCGTTATCCCCAACGCCTGCTACCTGCGCCTCGTACCCCATGATGCCGTCCAGGTGGAGCCATGGAGAGCGGATAATCTGCTCCACTATCGGGTACATGCCCTCCCACGAATGGACGGGCGATCGCCATACACCGAAGTGCAGACCTGGATATTGGACCGACATATCCACATCGATGCATAGTGGAATCACGGTCCGCTGTTGTTTGGCGAACTGTTCGATGTGCTCGACATGCTCCACGCTGTCCACCATGAAGGTAATGCTGCGACCTTCGCCGACCAGATTCACGATGGAGCGAATGGCTTCCGGCTCCCACTGCGGATATCCCAGCAGCAGATCGTCAAAGCCCTGTTCCGCCAGAAATACGGCCTCCGCTGCCGTATAACACATGATTCCTTGAAAGATCGGGTTCGAACGAAGGATACGGTTCAACACGTCCACGGAGCGGATGGACTTGCTGGCCAGCCGCACTTTCTTCCCCCCAGCCGCTTGTGCAATTGCTTCGGCATTGTCGTCCAGCATGTCCAGATCCACCAAAGCGAACGGCTTCGGAATCTCCGCGAAAATCTCTTTATAATACTCGTATGTCGACACCCCTACATCAACACCTTCCCGTTTCCCTCACGCCTATGCCACATGATATTCTCGAAGGCTGCGGATTATCCTTCTGCGCACCACCATCCACGCAAATAAAAAAGAGCCCAGCCGGTGGTTGGCTGGACCCGAATTCTAATCGGCTAATTTGATGATCGTTAAGGAGGCGCCGTTGCCTTGTGCAAGGGTAGCAGCACCTAATACACCATACAATTGAAGATTAAGCGCATCGCCTGCATTCAATTGTTCTATAAATTGGGCTTGAAAATGCGATTTCGACTTAATTGGAGCTTCGTCACTCTGCATAATTGGGATACCGTTTCGAGTAATCCTTGAGCCCATAAGCAAATCTGACATTAAATTAATCGTGTAAGAAATATAGTAAGTCCCTGTTTCATGAACCGTAAAAGTTGCTGTAGCTCCATTTATTGTGATTCCTGCTGCCTTCGGATTGTCCGGCAGAGGAACCAGGGTCCCACCGAGAAGTACTGCCACCGTAGCCCCTGTCATATTCCCTGCATAAGCATAAGTCCCTGTTGAACTCCCTCCGGCAGGTCCAACAGGCCCCGCTGGACCTGCGGGGCCTTGGGGTCCCGGAGATCCTTGTATCCCTTGCGGACCTTGGGGCCCTACCGGGCCGAGGTCGCCCTTATCGCCCTGGATTCCCTGAGGTCCAGGATCCCCTTGATCCCCCTTTTCACCCTGCGGACCTGCCGGGCCTTGTTCGCCTTGATCCCCCTTATCGCCTTTCGGACCCGGGGCTCCCGCGGGGCCTGGATCGCCCTTAGGCCCGGCTGGGCCAGCTGGGCCTTGGGAGCCCGAAGATCCTGAAGACCCGGACGGACCTTGCGGACCTTGGGGCCCTTGAGGCCCCTGTGGACCCTGCGGGCCCATTTCGCCAGGGTCGCCTATTGGACCCTGCGGGCCTGCCGGACCCGGCTGCCCCTGCTCCTGAGTTCCCCCGCCACTGCCATACGCAATGCTAACCAGCTGCTTTTGTTGGTTCCACTGCACCTTAGCCCCAAACACTTCCGCCAAAAAACGAAGCGGAACCATCACCCTGTTATCCAACAGTCTGGCAGGCTGGTCCAGCTTCACTTTTGTGACGATAGTGTCGTTTCTCACCGTAGCCACATCACTGCCCAGAACCAGCTCGGCAGAGACATCGCCTCGAACGGCTGTGATCTTCTTGGCAGAAGCATCCCACCGAATGGACAGGCCCAATATTTCGGTTACATGCTTAATGGGCACCAGCACTTTGCCTTTAACCATAACCGGGGCAACATCCACAGGCTTGGTTATCCCGTTGACTTGCATCGTGATGCCTGCCGCTTGCGTGACGGGTGCGATCGCTAAACTCAAGGTGAGCAACATTGCTGCCGCAAAATACAGCCGTTTTTTCTTCAACACCATTACCTCCTTATCGATCATGGAATAATTAATTTATCGGTCGAACCTACTCGCGAGTTAATATAAATAATTACACGAGAATCATGGATTTCCTGTGTACGATCGCGGAATATTAAACATTTTTTGTTAATTCCGGCCTAAGCAAAAAAGGATGAGGAATGCCCCCACCCTAAGTAAAATCCATTTATCATACGAATTTCATGTCCATTTCCTTCTGTATCTTCTCATTGCTCTTATCATAGCAGTTGATCGTATAATGAGAAGGACAATTGTCCAGTTGAGAAGGGAGCGCAAAAGAAACCCATGAAACGACTTCATGATGCAGCATTGTTCGAGACGTTCCTGTCCAATCCCAGATTGAAGCCCTTATCGAATGCCTGTTCATCGGGCTGTCGTTTGATTATATTAGGCAGCATGAAATGACGAACGCCCGCTTTACCTCCACCTTGCTTGGCACCACGCACCGACACTTGAATAGGGTAATGCATGCCTTCGCCCAAAGGGGGATCCTGGAACGAAACGGACAGACTCTCCGCATTCTGGACTGGAACGCGATGGAGACGGCCTCGAACGGCATCCGCTATGAGTAGATCGCCCGGCCGAAACTTTTTTCGCGGATTATTGTAACGAATCGGCCATGACCCGGTCATATAGGCAAGGAGGTGAACAGGTGACGGATTTGCACCAGATCTACCATCAACACTTTCAAGACGTGTATCGGTTTCTGCTGTCGCTCAGCAGAGACGAGCATGTTGCGGAAGAACTCACGCAGGAGACGTTTTTCAAAGCGCTGAAGCATATCGATTCGTTTCAAGGCACATGCAAGCTGAGCGTGTGGCTATGCCAAATCGCTAAACATACATACTTCTCCTATCTTGATAAACAAAAGCGGTATGAGCCGGCCCCGCAGATCGACCACGGCAGCGGTCAGGATATCGCATGGCAAACCGTGGAAAGGGCTGAGGCTTTTCGCATCCATCAAATCCTGCACCGGATGGACGAGCCGTATAAAGAGGTGTTTACGCTCCGAGTGTTCGGGGAATTGTCTTTTGGCGAAATCAGCCGGCTGTTTGGAAAAACCGAGAGCTGGGCAAGAGTCACCTTCTTTCGAGCCAAGCAAAAAATCCAAAGCCTGTACAAGGAGGGGAATCAATCGTGAGCCGAATATCGTGCGAGATTATTCAGGATTTGCTGCCTTTGTACCATGATGATGTGTGCAGCGCAGACACCAAAACCTTGGTAGAAGAGCATCTGGCGGATTGCCCGGAATGCCGGGAGGTGCTGAGCCATATGAGCTCCCCAATGTCGCTGCCCACCCAAACGATGGAGCAAAACAAGGATGAAGGAGCCGGATTGAGGCAAGTTGCAGCCCAGTGGTCGCGCACCAAATGGATCTCGTTTACCAAAGGTCTATTGATCAGCTGCTTAGCAGTCGGTCTCTTGTTCCTGGCATATGCGGGTCTGTTCGAATGGAACATTACAAGCGTGCCGACCCGCGTGATGCAGGTATCCGATATCAGCCAGCTGAAGGATGGGCGCATTGCTTATCACGTGAAGATGACCGACGGCTATCATGTCAACCAAGCCAGCTACGATACGGATGAGGAAGGAAACTTCTATGTGACACCCAAGCGTCCCATCATCAAATCTAAAAAATTCGCGGATATGGGACTGTCCAATATGTACTATACGAACGATATTGAAGAACGAAATGCCTACGAGAAGAGCTTTGGCGACGGCGTTCAGATCAAGGCCCTCTATTTGGGGACGCCGGATGACCGGGTTCTGATCTGGGAACAAGGCATGGAGCTGCCGCCGGCAAGCGAGTCCGTCGAGATGCAGTTCAGGAGAGACGAATAAGTATATTTTTAATCAAAAGACCATCGGATGCCCTAATGGCTTCCCATGGTCTTTTCTTGAACCTTAACCGAGCCGGCCGGATGATTACGCAGAACCTTCCGCTCGATCCCGCCGTAGATCAAGCCGATTACACCAAACAGAATGACTGCGGTGCTGACATGAAGTTCATATTCCTGTATGAATCGGTCATCATAGCTTTCGTAGAACAGCACTGTCCCGACCGCAGCCCACATCACGGCATACAGCAGGGCATACAGGATGAGTGAAGCTCTGACCCATCGAATCATGCCCATGAGCCACGATAAAGGGAGCACGATCACCGGGTATAGTAGCGAGGATATGAGAATCGGAATGATCATCAGAACAAAACCCGCATTACGAAGGCCGAAATATTCCGTCGTCGTGATCTTGTATCCTTCGATATACTCCAAGCCTACGACAGCTCCGGTAAACAGAAACATAAAGACGAACCACAACACAAAATATCTGGCCACCCGCAAGATGTACACCGCCCCGCCTGTTTATGTCATAGACGAACTCGTGCCGGAAAAAGTTACATGCGTCTTCATTTCATATCGTCAAAAAGTAATTCTGCTTACTCCGCAGGCTCGCCAGCCGCTTCCCAGCGGTCGATTTCCTTCCGGACCCGAGGGGCGACTTCGGTTCCCAGCAGTTCGATGGCTCTCATGACTTCGTCGTGAGGCATCGTTCCCACAGGCACATGCAGCATAAAGCGGGTAATGCCCACATGCTTGCGCAGGTGAATGATCTTCTCGGCGACCGTCTCAGGATCCCCTACGTACAGCGCACCTTCGAAGCTGCGGGCCGCATCGAATCTTGCCCGGTCATAGTACCCCCAGCCCCGCTCCCGTCCCAGCACGTTCATGCTGGCTTGGGTCGAAGGGAAGAACTTGTCCGCGGCCAGCTCGGTTTCTTCCGCAATGAATCCGTGGGAATGCGAGCCGATCGGCAGCTTCGACACATCATGCCCGGCATGAGCTGCCGCTTCTTTATACAGCTTGACCAGCGGCGCAAACTGCAGGGGACTGCCGCCGATAATCGCCAGCACCAGCGGGAGGCCGAGCAGGCCTGCCCGCACGACCGATTCCGAATTGCCTCCGCTTCCGATCCACACCGGCAGCGGGTTCTGAACCGGACGAGGATAGACGCCTAAGTTATGGATCGCCGGACGATGCTCGCCCTGCCAGGTGACTTTTTCCGACTCGCGGATTTTGAGCAGCAGCTCCAGCTTCTCCTCGAACAACTCGTCATAATGACTCAGATCATAGCCGAATAACGGGAACGATTCGATGAACGAACCCCTGCCGGCCATAATCTCCGCGCGTCCGTTCGAAATCGCGTCCAAGGTAGCAAAATCCTGAAAGACCCGTACCGGGTCAGCGGAAGACAGCACCGTCACCGCGCTGGTCAGCCGAATCCACTTCGTCTGCGACGCAGCCGCGGCAAGAACGACCGCAGGCGAAGACGCCGCATAATCCTTGCGGTGATGCTCCCCTACGCCATACACATCCAATCCCACCTGATCGGCCAGGACGATTTCCTCAACCACCTCGCGCAGCCGCTGCGCATGGCTTATCACTTCGCCGGTCTTCACATCCGGCCACGTCTCCACGAACTAGCTAACCCCAATCTCCATTATGATTTCCTCCTATTATGCTTTGCCGCGGTCAGAACCGCCGGCAAAGGTTATCGATGCTTCCCGCCTAGGGCAGTCCATATCGTTAATCATCTTGCAATTATCTTTATATTGAACTTTTGGTTCGGATTTTTCAAGTTACAAGTTAACTGATAACGTGAAATCGGTGGATTCGATGCATATGGAATCCAAAAATGGCCGGGATCCATACGGATTCCGGCCATGCATTTTACCTTTTAACGATGCATTTGAAATGGGCTTATTGTTTCGATGCCAGGTATTCCTCCAAGCGATCCCAGGTTTGGGTAATGCCTTCTTCCATTCCCATATCCAATACCGATTGGAGCGCTTCAGCGGATTCATATACACCTCGATTGACCAGCTTGGTCTTTCCATCCACTTCCTCAAACGTCATCGTCACCGTGGTTGCGGGCATGCCCTCCGCAATATTGCCTTCCGCATCCGAGAAATAGTCGATGTAGACGATTTTCTCCGGCTCCTCAATTTCCTGGTAGACCGATTTGCCCCAGGATTCCATGCCGTAGAAATCCCCTTGATTCTGATCCATGCACTTCATGCAGTAATGCCATTGGCCGCCAGGACGGAAATCCATGTCGGATACCGTAATGTCCCATCCGCGAGGCCCCCACCACTGCTTCAGATGCTCTCCATCGGTAAGCACCTTGAATACCAGCTCTCTTGGTGCATTAAATACGCGCTCCAGTACGATCACTTGACCTTCTACCCGTGTAATCATTTTGCTTGTCATTATATATTCCTCCTCGAATTAGATGGTGTTTACTCCTGTTTCTTCATATCCGATTGCAGCTTCTCCAAGTAATCATCCAAGTTGTCATACCGTTCGTTCCATATGCGGCGGTAATTATCGAGCCAACGGTCCAATTCCTGAAACGGCTCCGACCGCAGCATGTAATTCCGTCGGTTCGCATCCGCCCTTACCTCGACCAGTCCGGCATCCAGCAGTACCTTCAAATGCTTCGAGGCTTGAGGCTGCCGAATGTCGAGACGTTCGGCGATTTCCCCTACCGTAAGCGGCCCCTTCTGCAGGAGATTCACGATACGAAAACGGCTTGGTTCGGCTAATGCGTTAAATGTTGTCAGTTCCATCTTGTCGTGATGACCGGTACAGACCCGCTGTTATGGCGTTTACGGCGATTGTCAACTCTCTCTGTTCCCGTCACCATCATCACCTCTTTTTTCGGCTTCTTTTTTTGCTGCCGTTTTTCTTGTTTTAAATATACCACAAAGGGAATATTCCTGTAAAGGAATATTTAGATGTTTTTTCAATTTATTTTTATTACAGCGCAAAAAAAGCAACAAACGCGGCTCCTTACCTGACCTCGCTTATTGCCCCTCTTCGCTTTACCGTTCGTATTCCTTATCGAAAGAACACCTTGTCCACATTGTATTTGGCCTTGAATTCATTAATGATATAGGTTTCATATATCTCTCTATGCACCGCGTCTTCAATGACACAAACCTCGATGCTCGTCACTTCATTCCGATGCTCCTTGATCGGGGAGACGCTATCTTCAAAATGCTTCTTGATCCGAGGTCTCAGCTTTCTAGCTTTGCCAACGAACAGAAGCTCCTCCTTGCTGTTGTAGAACATGAAAATCCCACCCCGGTCTCTCGGAATCAGGTGGAAATCCGTAAATCCGTAAATATGGCTCAGTTCCGGAGCATCCTGCTTGGTTATGGTGACGTCCGGCTTGGGGATGGTTATATCGATCATGGCTAACGTTCACTTCCTCTATTCAATGTATTGACCTAAATCGTATCACTGATCGGCTCATTTGCCCATGCGGGAAATTCAACAGACCCTTAACACCCTTCTCTGGGCATTTGCATAGGATGGGATTATGTATGACTAATTCACGATGGGGGTCTTTTCCATATGAGCATTCAATATCCCGGACACCAGGAACAAACCTTATATCAAGCTGAACCCAGCATGAAGCACAACATCAAATCGGTTCGCGATCATATCCACCATCTATGCAAGCAGCATGCGAATCAGCTGGTTCGCGTCGAAACGCTTGACGGCGATGTCTTTGAAGGCACTATTATGCACTGCGAGAAAGGGATTCTGTATTTGAGCATGCCCGGATACGGAAACCAGCGCGGCTTCGGTCCCAGTTACTATAACAATGTAATCCTGCCACTTGTCCTCTTCGAATTGCTTGTCATCACCTTGCTTTACATCTAGAAGAAGGGCTTTACATTGTAGTTCGGCAAGTCTCCCGCGCACTTCCAAACCTAAAAACCCGATTAAGGAGTGAATCCTCATGGCATTTATGCCGCCGCAAGGACCCCAGGGACCGATGCAAGGGCCCTCATCCCCGCCTCCAACATCTGTCCCCCAACAGCCTATGGCCAGTACCTTCGCAGTTGATCCTGGAGCGATCAGGGGCTGTTTGTTCAGAAATACCTATATTTGGCCCACACGTGGACCCGGCTTCTGGTTTTACCCGACTTTTGTGGGCCGCACCTCGGTGGCCGGCTTCCGCTGGACGGGATGGATGTGGGTATATTCAGGGCTCGACTTAAGAAGTATCGAGTCGTTCACCTGTTTCTGATGTTCTTATATCAAAAGGAATGGGTCAATCCGCTCCCACAGGCACCTCTATAGCGCCTGCTTATGGGAAGAGCGCCTGCAATGGCGCTCTTAAGCTCTTACATGACGGACAAGCTCCTGTTCATGGAAGAGTCTACCTTAACAGGATACCCCTGTTTTACGAAAAATAAAGTTCTTGATTATCCTCCCGCCACGTTAAATAATATGTAACAGTCCCTCTATAAAACCGATAATGAAGATTGGGATTATATCTTTAACATACAGAGCAGAAAGGTTGACTTGAACACCATGGATATTTCGCAACATGCCACTGGGGAAAAAAGCGGCAAAGAACCCTTTCCCATCTCGATACTCTCTCTCACCGTGGGTGCATTTGCCATTGGCATGACGGAGTTTGTCATTATGGGGATCCTCCCCAATGTGGCCGATGATCTGAATGTCAGCATCGCGTCTGCCGGGCAGCTGATTACGATGTATGCCCTCGGGGTAGCCGTAGGAGCCCCTATTCTGACCGTCCTTACTAACCAAATTCCGCAGAAAAAGCTGTTACTGCTGCTCATGGGCCTGTTCATCCTGGGCAACGGCATCTCGGTCTTCGCTCCGAACTATGCCGTTCTGATGGGAGCCCGGATGCTGACCGCGCTGACGCACGGGACCTTCTTCGGCGTGGGCGCTGTCATCGCATCCAATCTGGTGCGGCCGGACAAGCGTGCCGGAGCGGTGTCCATCATGATGGCGGGATTAACGATAGCCAATATCATCGGGGTTCCGATCGGTACCTTCATCGGCCAAACGATGGGCTGGCGCGCTTCATTCGGCGCGATTGCCGTCATGGGCGTGTTGGCATTGATCGGCATCCTGATCTTCATACCGAAGATCCGGCAGGAGCAAGCGACAAGCATCGTTCAGCAGATCACGGCCATCATTAGACCCCAGCTTCTTCTCTTCCTGCTGATCGGCGCGCTTGGCAATGCCGGCCTGTTCGCCGTCTTCACTTATATCGCGCCCCTGCTGATTGAGATCACGGGCTTAGCGGAACCCAGCGTCACCTGGATTCTGATCCTGTTCGGTATCGGCGTGACCGTAGGCAACATCGTAGGCGGCAGGCTGGCGGACTGGAAACTGCTGCCCTCCATCCTGGGCGTTTACTTTGCGACGGCCGTCATTCTGACCATCCTCACGGTGACCATCCATCACCCGGTCACGGCTGTGCTGACCATCGTGCTGTGGGGGGCCGCCTCTTTCGCCGTTATGCCGGGAATGCAGGTGCGCGTGATGAGTCTGGCCCAATCCGCTCCTGCACTGGCCTCCACAGCAACCCATTCCGCGGGCAATCTCGGAAATGCGGCGGGCGCTTTTATCGGGGGATTGGTCATTACGCATCTAAGCTTAACGGCCCTGCCTTGGGTGGGCGCCGGATTGGTAGGGCTCGCCTTCATTCTGGGAGCAGCCTGCTATATGTATGAGCGCAAGGCTGTGACGGCTAATGCTTAAAGGGCTCCAACAGGCATGAAAAGGCGATCCCTTAACCGGGACGAGCATAAGAAAGGCGTAACCGGACATGTAGCACCCGGTTACGCCTTTTGCATCTATATATTCGTTGATCCATCGGCGATTACAGCGCCTTGATCTCCAACAATTCGTATTTCACGATGCCCATGGGCGCTTCCACATGGACCTGGTCGCCTACCGCTTTGCCCATCAGCGCTTTGCCGAGCGGGCTTTCATAGGAAACTTTGTTATTGGATACGTCGGCTTCTGCGGGGCCTACCACCTGATATTCAAGCTTCTCGCCAAATTCGATGTCGTTCAGGACGACGTTCGAACCGACGTTAACCGTGGTCGAGCTTACATCCTTAGCGTCGACGATCCGGGCGCTGTTAAGCGTTTTTTCCAGGATGATGATGCGCGTTTCCATAAATGCCTGGTCGTTCTTGGCTGAGTGGTACTCGCTGTTCTCCTTCAAGTCACCATAGCTGATCGCGAGCTTGATCCGTTCCGCTAATTCTTTGCGTTTTACATACTTGAGATCGTCAAGTTCCTCCTGGAGTTTGTCATAGCCCTCCTGGGTCAAGATCAATTCTTCTGCCATGCTCATCACATCCAATTTGTAGATTCTTACTTCTAGTGTACTCTTTATTTCGAAAATTAGCGAAAATTTTCTGAAATATTATGGATGGAATATTTGGAATTTGGTTCCATATTGTAGTTTCCAACGATAAGCGCCAACAAAGCGCACAACATCCTGAAGCATGAGGAACTCCCCGCTATGCATAAAGCCCCTGATATCTCCGCGAAGAGGATCAGGGGCTCATCATTATATTTCCAATGATTATGCATTCGCTTCGAGCTCGGCCTTCAAGGCCTCATACTGCTCCATTACCTCACCCATGATGGGATGCTCTCCGGCAATGCCGGTATATTGGGAAGCCGTGTCGCTTACGCCGATATCCCGAACGGAGGCTTGGAGTTCCACGCTTTCCGGATCTTCCGGAACATCGAACAACAGGGCTGCCGCCATGGACTTCGCCAGGCTCTTATACGCCAGTCCGCTCTCGAAAGCCAGCATGGCCGGCGAGACCAGGCGGTCGCCCGGGGACAGCTTCCGGATCGGGGAGCGGCCAACGCGCGACACCTCGTCGGTCAGCGCGGGATTGCGGAACCGCTCCAGGATGGTGTCAATATATGCTTGGTGCTCGGAAGGACCGAAGCCGTGCTTGTGTATGAGCGCAGCTCCCGTTTCTTCGAGCACCGCGCGGACATGGCCTGCCACCGCCTCGTCCTTCATGGCGTCCTGGATCGTTTCATAGCCTTTCAGAAAGCCTACATACGCAGCCGAGCAGTGTCCGGTATTCACCGTGAACAGCTTGCGTTCAATGTACGGCTCCAGGCGGTCCACGTAGTGAATGCCTTCAACGGGGACATAATCCTCAAACATCTGCGAGCGATCCACAGCCCACTCATAGAACGGCTCCACCACGACCTTCAGACGGTCCTCATGCTGCTGCAGCGGCACGATCCGGTCTACGGCTGCATCCGGGAAAGCCACGAGCCGATCAGCCTTACGCTTCGTCTCGTCATCAAGCTTCCCATAGACATGCTCTTTCAGCTGCGAGCTGCCGCCGATGGCGTTCTCGCATGCAATAATATGAAGCGGCGATGCCGAGTTCGTTTGCAGCCGAAGCTTCAGCCCCTCGGCAATGGTGCCGGCGATAAATTTCAAGATGTTGACGCCGACCGCCGTCGTGACGAGATCCGCTTCCGCTACCGCGCGCGCGGCAGCTTCCGGTTCCGAGGCGCTATTGAGAGCGGTGATGCCTTTGACCACCGTGGTCTCCTGCCCTTCGCTGGCCAGGGTTACGGGATATTCCCCGCGCGCCTTCAGCTCTGAAACCAGCTCTTCGTTTACGTCGACAAAACAAACCTCATAACCGGCCTGTGACAACAAGAGCCCTATAAAACCGCGTCCGATGTTGCCCGCGCCGAAATGGACTGCCTTCATGCGCCCATTCCTCCCTCGAAGATGGCCTGAATCTCCTCTTCGCTGGAAGCGTTCATGACCTTCTCGATGCTCTCGTCATCCGTGAAAATCATGGCCACATTCGTCAGAATCTCCATATGGTCGCCGCCGGCAGCCGCGATGCCAATGACGATGAACGCCGGCTCGTCTCCGCCGAAATCCACGCCTTCCGGAAAGCGGACGATCGACAATCCCGTGGAGATGACCATGCCTTTCGCTTCTTTGGTGCCATGGGGAATTGCAAGTCCTCCGCCCATATAAGTGGACGCAATTTCTTCGCGTTCCAGCATTTTATCCACGTAATCGGCCGATACATGGCCTGCCTGTACCAGAAGGTTCCCCGCCATGCGAATGGCTTCACTCTTGCTGTCAGCCTTTGCGTTCAGTACGACTTTATCTTTGGACAGTATGTTATTCATGTTAGTCTCCCTCTTTCTATGGTCTGTGATTGAAAAAATGCTGAAGCTCTTCCGCCAAATAGGATCGAATCTCTTCCTCGCCGCCCCGCTCCATCAGCTCGATCAGCTCGGAGCGAAGCAGCATGGCGCTGATTTCGCTGAGCACCTCCAGGCTTTCCTTCGGAAGCTGCTTCGGTGCCAGCATCAGCAGAATGACGCCCGCCTGGGCCCCATCCTCAAGCGGCGCTCGATGCGCCAGCCTGAACAGGGACAGCGAAGGCCAGGTGATATAGCGGCTTCGCGTATGGAATAAAGCCAGCGTCGTGTCGGGAATAAGCTGGGTACCCATCCGTTCGCGTTCAAGCAGGCGCTCCTTCACCATCTCCGCATCACGGAGAGCCCCTTGCTCATATACCTTGGCCAAGGCCTCGTTCAAAGTTCCCTGCAAATCATTCTGAAGATTATCCAGATGGTAGACATGGAAGCCGTCCAGAAGCGATACGATTTCGTTCATCAGGGCGGCCTGCATGCGGAGCCGCTCGAAAGATGCAGCTTTACGATCTTCCTCGATTCGGCTGACGGCAGCCCTGCTGCTGGCCGGCTCGAAGGATGTGCTCTGGATGAATCGAAGCAGCGCCTCTTTATCATCCGCCGTCAGCAGCGGGCTTAGTCTTACATATCGATCCTTCGGCAGCGGCAGATCAATGGTCGATATGATGAGATCGTATTGCTCCTTCGGGATCCGAGCCGCTTCATACCACGATACGTTGCCGAGCACCTCGATCTGCGGCATCTCCTTATTCAGCCTTGTCCCGAGAAGTCTGGAGGAGCTGAGACCGCTGGAGCATACCAGGATGGCCTTCAGATGGTGTTCCGGCTGGTTCAGCCGTTCGCTCGATGCTCCAAAATGCATAACCAGAAACCCGATTTCTTCATCCGGGATGCTTAAATCCAGCTTCAGCTCGTCGACCGAGCGCCGGACGATCCCGAACAATTCCTCATAATCCTTCCGAATCGGACTGAGCAGCGGATTTCGGATCCGGGTCCCTTCCCGAATCCGATTCAGTGCAGCCCCGATGTGCTCCACCAGACCTGCCCGCAGCGTGCGGTCCTCCTGGAACGGAATGCCGGTGCGCCCCTGAACCCGTTCAATCAGGCGATGGGCGATCTCCACCATTTCGACGTCCGCATGAACCAGCTCGCTGACCTCGGACATGTTCTTTGCCGCCTCAAACAATTGGGCGATATAGATCAATTCTGATTCGCGGAAATTCATTTCCAGTTTCTCGCCGAGGCGACCAACAAAATCCCGCGCCTCCTCGACGGAAACAGAGGAAGGAGGGTAGCTCGCAATATCGGCAGCTTCCATGTCCCGTCCCCGCTTGATCCTGTTTACGGAAACCGATAACGCGATCAGCGTGGAAGTGTAGGCACTTTCGCTAAGATCCTCCGTCCAATCCCAATTCATATCCCACAACGTTTTCTCTACATCCAGCAGAGCCGGTTTATCGATCATGGACAGCAGCCGGGCCGTCACCGGCTCCCGCGTGTCGCTGTATCCGTCACCGACAAGATCGGAATAATCCAGATATTCCTCGGCGAGCCTGCCAATCGCCCTTCGCCTTACCCCTTCCGCGCCGTCGATCTCGATGCCGTAGCCCCGGCGCCGTATGAGCTTCAGGTTAAACCGCTTCATCCACGGCTCCAGCTCATCCAGATCATTGCTCACCGTCGGGACGGTTACCTTCAAACTATGGGCCAAAGCAAACAATTTGACGGGCTCATCCGCCTCAAGCAAAGCGCACAGCATGAGGATTTTGCGTTCTTCCACGGAATAATCGGCCGGCTTCCCCGCAAGCAGGGATCGTCGCAGCAGGGACATCCCTTCGGGCTTCTCTTCTTCCAGCCGGATGCCCGTTCCCGACTTTTTGAGAAGCACAACGCCCGTACCTTGCAGGTCTTTCTCGATCTCCTCCATTTCCCGGTGAACCGTCCTGACGCTGACCCCAACGTCAGCGGCTATTTCTGCAGCCGTCATGCCATCGGTCCTGCTCATGAGGAGCAGAAGGATTTGTCGCTGGCGGGCAGTAATGTGTCCCAGATCCATGGCTCCCTTCTTCATGAAATGGAGACAACGCCGGCGTGATTACGCCAGCGTGTCATATGGTTCAAGCTTATGTTAGTCTTTGAGTCGTTCCACCAGCTCGTCATATCTCGGACTCTTCAGGAAGTTGTCGATCGAGATATGCTCGGCATTCGGATTCTTGGCGATGGCCCGCTCGGTGAGAGTCTTCTGGGTAATGACGATATCCGCATCATCCGGTATTTCGCTTACCGCCGAATTCACAACGGTAATGTTGACGCCTGCCTGCTGAAGTTTCTTACGCAATACCGAGGCGCCCATCGCGCTGGAGCCCATGCCGGCATCGCAAGCGAACACGATTTTGTTCACGTTGTCTTTGTCCAGATTGGCCACAGCCGCAGAAGCTGGGGCAACTTGGTCGTTCATGCCGCCGGTTTTCATTTCTTTCATCTTGGCGGATGCTTCTTCCAAATTCGGCTCTTCTTCTGTTTGTTTACCCGTTTTGAGCAGCAGTGCCGCAATCACGAAGGAAACGACCGTCGCAGCAAGGACACCGGCCAGCACCGGAACCAGGCCGCCCTTAGGCGCCATGGCGAAATAAGCAAGGATACTGCCTGGCGACGCAGGTCCCACGAGTCCCGCTCCAAGAATCTGGAAGGTGAAGGTTCCGGCCACGCCGCCCGCAATAGCGGCCAGGATGAGGACCGGCTTCATCAAAATATACGGGAAGTAGATCTCATGGATACCGCCCAGGAAGTGAATCACAACCGCCCCCGGAGCAGAGGATCTGGCAGAACCGCGTCCAAAGAACCAAAAGGCGAGAAGAATGCCCAGCCCGGGTCCCGGATTGGATTCCAGCATATACAGGACGGATTGACCGATCCGAGCCGATTCCTCTGTAGCGAGAGGACTGAAAATCCCGTGGTTAATCGCATTGTTGAGGAATAATACCTTCGCCGGTTCAATGATAATGTTGACCAGCGGCAGAAGGTTGGCATCGACCAGTACGTCAACGCCGGCTGAAAGAACTTTGGTAATGCCCTGCACAAGGGGACCAATTCCGGTGTAGGCCAGCAGCGTCAGCGCACCGCCGATAATACCCAGCGAGAAGTTGTTCACCAGCATCTCGAAGCCGGATTTGATTTTGCCGTCGATCAGCTTGTCGAACTGCTTTAATACCCATGCAGCCAGAGGGCCGACAATCATGGCGCCAAGGAACATCGGAATACTTGCACCGACGATAACGCCGACCGTGGCAACCGCACCGATAACCGCACCGCGTTTGCCGTGGATCATCTGTCCGCCCGTATAACCGATCAAGAGCGGAAGCAGATACTTGATCATCGGGTCAACCAGAGCTCCCAACTTCTCGTTCGGGAACCAGCCGGTCGGGATGAACAGAGCCGTAATCAGGCCCCAAGCAATAAACGCACCGATATTCGGCATCACCATGCCGCTAAGGAGCCGGCCGAGCTGCTGAACCCTTACGCGAATGCCTTTGGAAGCGTTTGTATTTGTCTCGTTGGACATCGTACTGACCTCCTAGTCATATTTGAAAATAAAGCTGAATGTTGTAGTGTTGCTTTCATCTGACACCTCTATGTTAAGTCAGCCCGGCAAAAGGCTCAACGAAAGGAAAAGCGGGTTTCGTCAAGAATATTGTTGACAAATTTTAAATGGATCATGTCATCATTATGAAAATGCAGTCCTGACGCGGTTTCATTCGTAGAACAAGCCCGCCCCTTGATCCTGTATATTCCAAGTTTCAAGCCGAAGCGGCGTAATTTCACGGATTGCGTATACCCTCGTCATAAGTTCACAACATGCCTTCGGTAAACTAAAACCATCTCGGCTAACATCGGGAATCTAAATTCAAGGTTACGGAGGTAAATTGCGAGATGAACATACAAAGAAGAAATAACAACGGCTTGCCGATGCTCTCAATCATACTGCTGGCATTGCTCGGCGTTCCCCGCGTCATTGCCCACGATTTGCAATGGGTCGATCCCCACGGGATCATCAATCGGCTGCTTGTCTTCATTCCCCCGATCGTCTGGATACTCTATGTACTCGGCAAGCGGCATCACGTTCAACATCCTTTTCTGCCCTTAATGGCCATCGGAGCCGTCTATGGGCTCTTTCTTGGCATTACGCATCAGCTGTTATGGAATATGGCCTTCGAAACGCCGCCGGCTCTAGGGGGCAATCTGGCCGACCTCCCTGCAGCAGCCAACCGCTTTTTGACCAGAACCTTCGCCTTCATCAGCAGCATCGTGACCGGTACGGTCGTCGGCAGCGTCTGCGGCATTGCTGCTACGTTGCTTCATACGCTGGTGAAGGGGAAATTAAGAGGCTAGCATCCAAACCTATCATCTGCAGCTGCATAGAATAGATAGGAGATGATGCAGCGACAGCACGGTCATTTCCCACGTTTTTCATGAATGAAGTGGAGGTGTACGCCTTGAGAACAACGTCATCGGGTCGAATTGAAAATCAGGTATACTCGAGCCGCGTCTTGAGATCAGAGTTTGACGGCAACTGGAGAACCGTGCTTTCGAAAAGCGGTTATGTCGTTTATATCGCTACTTCGAACCATGCCAAAGTCGAGGTGCTGCTGGCAGGCGGACTGACCAAGCTGCTGGTGTTTAGAAGAGGAGGAAAAGTTCTGGTCGGCGGGGGCGGAACAAGCCATTACAGCAAGCCTCACCGAGCGATCACGATAAATTAAGCCCATGCTTAACTCGACTCTTTGGAGATGGAAGAATCCTCAGTCCATTACAAAAAAAGAAACGTCAAGAATCTCTCGGCGTTTCTTTTTCTATGTAATGCTCTCTATCCTTCTATACAAAATGAGACAGCACGAACACGGCCGGCGAGTTCCAATAAATAGCCACCTCATTGGTGGAATAGCTCTCCATCACATCGGCAAAAGAGGCTGCGGGCGCCCTGCCGGCCAAGTGCTCACGCGCATAATCGTCGTGAAGCCCCTTGTTCGGACCGCCGGAGACGAGGCCCGGAACCGGCTCCTCCACGCCGTCGCCTTCGGAAGGACGGTGATGGGGATGCCGAATCGGCCTCGCCCCATATCCGGTAACATAACTTGTCCCCATCACGTTCGCCCCGAATACATAGTGCACATGCTCGTGCACATGCCGCTCAAAGTTCTCGGAACCCGACAGTCTTCCCGCCACCAGCAGGAGCATCGCGTGGTTCATGACCAGCATATTGCTGCCCCAGATATATTGATCCGGCAGAAGCGAGAGGCCATAGCCGTCCCGATCGCTGACAGCAGCAAGCTCATCCGCACGCCGTAACAGGCCCGCCATCAATTCTTGCGCCAGCTCGGGCTCTTCTTCCCGCTCCGACATCAGATAGGCAAACGTCCCGTAACCGCCCATGTCCGCCCATCCCAGCTCGTACTTTCCGAAAGAGTCCTGCTTGGCTAAAGCTTGGAAAGCCTCATGATATGGCGTCTCCCCCGTTGTACGGTATAACTCTGCCGCTGCCCAGTACCGTTCGTCCGCATCCTGGCCATCGCCATACTCGCCTGTAGCGATATCAGCCGGATTGCGGAAACCCGGCTCGTCGGGATGCTCCTCCAGCCATGCCCAAGCCCGCACCGCTGCCTTCAGGCAGCTCGCGGCGAAGGCTTCATCATAGGGAGAATAGATCCGTGCCGACATGGCCATGATACCGGCAAAACATCCGGTTGCCGTTGCGGAGATCGGCGACAAGTACAGCGGGGCCGTATCGTCCTCCGGCATGACGTCTCCCGCTGGAAACCGCAGCGTCGTGAGCTTATGGAACACGCCCCCCGATTCCTCATCCTGCATGCGCTGCAGCCAGTCCAGCTCATACCTGCATTCATGCAGCACATCCGGCATGCAGCCGTCGCTTTCAGGCAGCGGCAGCGGCTGGGCAAACGCTTCGGGGTACAGCTCGAAGGCCAGCAGCAAGTCGGCGGCGGCTTTGGCGCCAGGCACGACGTACTTGCCATAATCCCCGGCATCATGCCATCCTCCGCAAGCATCCACCCGCCGCGATTCATGTCCATGAACGATGGCCGGCGTGAGATGGCAGGCTTCATGCTTCCAAGGCCCCGCATGCGGCTCATCCAAAGCCGTCCCGCACCGGAAGTAATAAAACGCTTTCAACATTGCTCGGTGGGCATCCTCATATACATCGTCGGCAATGGCAAATGGTACCGACGACTGCCCATCCTCCGTCTCGATTCGATAGGTACCGGGTGCTTCCCATGCCGTAAAATCCCCTCTGCTTACCGTCTGTCCGCTGGACGCATCCTCTATGGCAGGCGCCGTCTGCCCCTGCCATACGACCTCGCCATTTCGCGCATTGACGATGCGAAACCGTCCGCCCTGACCGGCAATGACGGCAATCTTGGCGTCCCGGCCCCGATAACCTAACTGGTTAACGGCAATGCCGTTTTGCTGCACTTGCTCCATGTTCATCTGCTCTGCACATCCCTTTCGATTGTCGTTTCATTCGAAACTTCCATGCTATAACAGTTCGCTGGGGCCTGCCATTTCCCTCTCACCGCCATCGAATTTGTCCTGTTCATGCAAGCAAGCCCTTCCTGCATGGAGGAAGGGCCTGCCGTTTGTATGGTTCCTTGGATTTCATTGCGTTTTCGTTTTTGCGATCGTCATTCAGCCGTCGACTGCAAAATATAGCCTTTTCCCCGGATGCTCTCAATGGCCAAAATACCCCTCGTCTTCTTGCGGACCCGGTAGATCAGCGCATTCAGCTCCTCCGAGCTCACATCGGGCACTTCGTCCGTCCCGTGGCTTCGCTCGGGCCAAACGTATGCCTTGAGCTGCTCCTTGGACACGAACTGTCCTTGGTGATTGACGAGCAGCTCCATGCACTTGTACTCTTTTTCCGAAAAAACGTACACGTCCTCGCCGTATACCAGCTCCTGCTTGAAAGGATTCAGCTTAAGCCCGCCGGAGCCCTCAACCGCCGCCAGCTGCTTGATCAGCGGGGTAATGTCCATCGTCTCATCCATGCTGAGGATGGAGAAGGACAGCACGATCAGATCTCCCGCAAGCACGATGGTATCTCCATGCTGAAGGGGTATTTCATCATGGGGAGCCAGCCGTGCCTGATTAACGAAGGTGCCATGCTTGCTGTTCAGATCCTTGATGCTGAACTTCCCGTTTCGATGCAGCAGCGCCGCATGCCGCCGGGACACAAAAATATTGTCAAACGCGATATCCGGATCAAAATGCTGGCCCTTGCGGCCAAGCACCGTGATCGGTTTGGTCAAAGCTATAACGTCCCCGCGTTCGTAGGGATTTCCCCGCTCCACCATCAAAAAGGAGGATTTGTCCATCATGCTCCCTCCTGTTCCCATATACTCGCTCATTCGTATTTGTTAGTTCGTTATTATGCAATTGTTATGTTCCAGCCATTGAGTATGCGCCCAAAATCACTAAGATTGAATAAAGAAGGATATAAATAGAGAACTTCGTTTAGAGAAAGAGAAAAATATAAATCTACTATTGCATATTGTATACGATTTTGGGGGATTGGATCATGCGAAAACTAAAAAGATGGAAGAAAATCATACTGTTTTTTGTTGTGTTGCTCGTGTTTTTGTTCGTTAACAATTCATCCCTGTTCACCAAAGACCGTGACGGCGAGCCGCTTCTGCTGGCGCATCGCGGGCTTGGGCAGACCTTTACGATGGAAGGCATTGAAGCCGACACGTGTACCGCCTCCCGCATCTATGTGCCGGAGCACGCTTACCTGGAGAACACCATACCGTCCATGAGAGCCGCCTTCGAGGCAGGTGCCGATATTGTGGAGCTGGATATCAAACCGACCAAGGACGGCCAGTTCGCCGTGTTCCATGACTGGACGCTGGAATGCCGCACCAACGTGGAGGGCTCGGTCAAGGATTATACCATGGACGAGCTGAAAAACATAGACATCGGGTACGGCTACACGGCCGACCAGGGAGCGACTTATCCTTTTCGGGGAAAGGGAGTCGGGCTGATTCCGTCGTTAGGCGAGGTGTTGGAGGCGTTCCCGGACGGCGCGTTTCTGATCCATATCAAAAGCACGGACCCTGAAGAAGGAAAACAACTGGCCGATTATCTGTCCGGTCTGCCGGTGAAGCGTCTCAGCCAGCTGACCGTTTACGGGGATGACCAGCCGATCCGCACGTTAAAATCGCAGCTCCCCTCGCTGCGCGTCATGTCCATGAATACGCTCAAAAGCTGTCTCGTATCCTACGCCGGGGCCGGCTGGAGCGGCTACCTTCCATCGGTTTGCCGCAACACCCAGCTCCATATACCAGAGAAATATGCCCGTTACTTATGGGGATGGCCGGATAAATTCCTAAACCGGATGGACAGCATCAATACGCGGGTCATCCTCGTGGCCGGGGACGGCGGCTGGTCGGAAGGCTTTGACTCCGTAGCGGATTTGGAAAGGCTGCCGGACGACTACAGCGGCGGGATTTGGACGAACCGGGTCGACGTTATCGCCCCGGAGCTGACCATAAAGAAGAGGGAATAAGTCGAAGCATCGCGTTCGTTTCAATTCATGAATATAGGCGGGTCGAAAGGCCGCATAAACCGGAAGATCCGCCCTCTAAAAAGCCCCCTCTCGCTTGCGGGGCTTTTTTTTATTTTCATAGGGTCAAAGGGCAAAGTTTTTAGGGTGTTTTTACCGATGACTATTAATAGGGTCTTTTATCCTAAATTCATGCTGTATTCATTGAAATATATAGGAGTTGATATTTTGGCCAGGGAAACAGAGAAAAAGGGAATGGCCTGGTTTAAGAATGCCCGCTCGAACCAGAACCAACCCGAGAAGAACAGTGCCGAACACCAGGAAATTGCCGTAACCGTCGAAGAAGAGCCGGCATATTCCGCGGAGCCTGAACTGCCCGCCGCGGAGAGCAGCAAACATCTTTTCTCCAAGGACAACCAGGACAAAATCGGCCTCGACGTCATCGTTTCGATCGAGAACATGCTGAAGGAGCGGCAATTGCTGTCTTATAAGAACAAGGGCCTGGAGGATCAGCTATTTACCGCCAACGAAACGATCAACCGGTATAAGCATGAGCAGATCAAGCGCGATCAGTTGGTCCAGGAGAAGAACAAGGAAATCCGCGAGCTCGAGAACGTGCTGACCAACAAACAGATGAGTTACGACCAGCTGTTGGAGGATTACAAGGAATACCAGCTGACATCGAACCTGGCGTACGAGAAGCTCTCCAACCAGCTGGAGACCGAAACCGCCAAGTACAACAAGCTCTACGAAGAGTCTAACAACACCCAATATCAGAGCATGCTCAAGATCAACGCGCTTGAAGAGAAGGTGCGCGAGTTGGAGATTGCAAACCAGAAGTATGCGGAGCAGTACCAGAACATTCTGGACGATAAAGCCAAATTGATGCAGACCATCAATGATTTTACCGAGAAGATGTCCTTCTCCTTCTCGCCAAAAACATCGGCTCCCAACACACCATCGGAATAAGCATAATCACTGCATGAACATCTAGAGAAAGGAGGGCCGTCATGTCTGACTCCTATGGAAAAGTCATTGAGCTGCTGGCGATCGAGACGGATACCGGGGCTTTCGCTCTGCGAATCAAGCTATCCTTCTCGGAATCGGCGGAGCTGTTGTGGTTAACCGATCATGAAACCATAGCGAATATAACGACCGTGTCGGAATTTAACGGGGTTCACAAATACCGATTATCTTTACATACAACATGGGATGCCATCCAACAGCAATACATAGGCTCCATTACGCGTACATATCGTGACCACGGCGAGCGACTTTCATTTGCTTGCTCCGTTCACTTCAGGAACGAATTAGAGGCGATCAAGGCTATCCGGCATTTGGACGATGTATCTACCCTGTCCTTCCTGTCCGCGCCTCCATCCGAACCGGGTCCGGCCGAAGAGGTGCAGACCGATGGAAATCGAAACACCACGCGCTCTGCAAGGAAGCCGCATCGTCTTCCGCTTAAGCTGGCAAGCGCAACCTTGATGAGCTTGATTTTTGTGGTATTGCTAAGTTCATTTAATTACTCGTATCCGAGTGACATCCGGCATGAAGCTGCTATAACCGCCGCAGCGGAGGTCGAAACGGTCATCCAATTGCTTGCCGAGAACCGGAATGCGATGATCGCCAAACCTGTAGCCGCCTCCGTGGAGAAGGAAGCGGATAGCAAACCGAGGAAGGAGATCAAGACTTCGGCTGCCGTTCCACAGCTGGAGCTTAAGGATTTCATCTCCTACAGCATCCCCAAAGGGTATGTCGCCCTTACGTTCGATGACGGGCCATCCAAGCATTCCATGGATATCATGAACGTCTTGAAGAAACACGAGGTTGGCGGGACGTTCTTCTTTGTCGGCACCAATGTGAAAAAACATCCGGACTACGTCAGGGCCATCCATGCCAACGGGTACTCCGTCGGCAGCCATTCGATGACCCATAGCCAGATGCCAAGCCTTACTTATGAAGAACAAAAGGCGGAACTGACCCGCGCAGCCGATCTCATTGAGCATATTACCGATGAGAAGCTGGTGCTCTTCCGTCCGCCTTACGGTGCCTTTGATGACCGGACCGAGGCGTTAAGCCGCCAGCAACGCAATAAAGTGGTGCTCTGGAACCGGGATCCCGAGGATTGGCTGACCCGCGACGAGTACAAAATCCTGGATTATGTCCAGCACATCGAAGCTTCCGGCTCCATTATTCTCCTGCATGAATCCCAGGCGGTCGTGGATGCGTTACCGAAGATCATTAAGAGCCTGCAGGATCAAGGACTAACCATCGTCAGTCTGCAATAATCGCTATACGCTTATACAAGAAAGGCTGTGCCTTTGATGATTTGGAGCTTCCAACATCAGGTACAGCCTTTTTTAGTGAAGTATAACCGTTCCTACAGCCGGGGGCTATGTTCACCGCCGCCCAGTCTTTCTTGAAGGCTTTAACCTGTTGAATATCGAAATAGTATGGTCGAGGTGAACCTATGACAAACCGGATTCCAACGCGCAAGAAATCCATTCTTGCAATCATCGTCGTTCTTGCCCTTGCCGGCATCGTCCTCTTAGCCTGCTGGATCATCCAGAACAAGGAGACATCCTGATTTGACCGCAGCGTTCATTGAAGAGCATATGACAAACGATAACGGTACCATTGCCACCTATCTTAAACCCGCTGCTTCCGAGAATCCGGACATCGTTGCCGGTCGGGAAGCGTTATCCGAGTCGCTCGGGCTTTGGATGCAGACTGCCGTGGTATCCGGCAATCGAGCCCGGTTCGACGACAGCGTCCAGCTTCTTACCACCTATTTTCTTAATCAGGAGCAAGAGCCTTATATCCAATGGAAGCTCAGACCGGACGGTCAATCCGAAGTCACAACCAATGCGTTAGGCGATGATCTGCGAATCCTCGATGCCCTGCTGAAGGCGTTCAATCGAAGGCCAGGGTCGTCCCTCTCAGTTTGGCCTTTTGCGTATCGGTGCCCGAAAAATATAACAGCAGGGGCGGACCCGGCATGCCGATGCTCGTCGTTAGAGAGCCTGAGAGTCCTCCCACCGCCAAGTCCCTGCCGCGGCTTTGGTTTATTCTAAACTTCAGCATCAGCATGACGGTCAGGGCCAATATGATCAGACTGACGCCCAGCTTCAGATAGCCGATATCGATGAGCGAAAAAATAACGATGCCCAGAGGGAGACCTGCCGCGCTTCCGATCACCAATCGTTTAAGGATGCCGTAGTCGATGTCCTTGCGGATTTTGGCAATCAGGGCAGCCGATATGACAAGCGATAGAATCAGATTAATCTGAATGGCCTCGGCGGGCCGGAACAACAACAGCAGAAACGGCGTAGCCAGGATGGAGAACCCAAAACCGGTACTGGTCTGGAGAATCGACGCCACGAATATGATAACCGCAAATAGTATGATATCCACGCTGCACCTGCTTTCTTCACCTATTCGGGGAGCTCCTATACGAAGCAAGCCCATCCTGTCATTGTACCATAAGGCCATCCTGTCATTGTACCATAAGGCCATCACAAGACTGCTCCTCATTTGTTGCCGCAATAGGCTGCAAAAACCCTGGTTAGACGAGAAAAACCCTCCTTGATGGAGGGTTTTTGCTGCTGCTATTCATGATGGAACCGTGCTAACACATCTTAACTCTTTTTAACGAATTCCGATTTCAATTTCATGGCCCCGAATCCTTCGATCTTGCAATCGATATCGTGGTCGCCGTCGACCAAACGTATATTTTTCACTTTCGTGCCTATTTTTAATACGGATGAGCTGCCTTTTACTTTAAGATCTTTGATTACCGTTACGGAATCGCCGTCGGCCAATACATTTCCGTTCGCGTCTTTAATGACCCTCGCATCTTCCTCATGCTCCGCTTGGGACCCCGGGGTCCATTCATGAGCGCATTCGGGGCAAATCAGGAGGTTCCCATCCTCATACGTATATTCTGAATTACATTTCGGGCAATTCGGCAAAGTAGACATCGTTTCGTTTCTCCATTCGTTTTACATTAACTATACCCTATATTCGAAACAGATGTCCGCTATATACTTCCGCCCCTGAAAGATTAAGCCTTACCCCGTAATGATCGACTTGGCCTTCTCCAGCGCGGAGATGACCTTATCGCACCACGCATCAAACTCTGCGTCCTCCCGCTGATGTTCCGGGTGGGCTAAAATATAGTCCACGGTCTGCTTGATCCCTTGATCGGCACGGATGGTTGCCACGAATTCAGGGACCAGCCGCTTCAGCTTGCTGTTATCGAACACCACCGTATTCGCTTTGTCTCCCAGTAACGACCCGCGGAAATCCTGCGTGCTGGTAGCATCCAGGAACTCGGAAGAGACATGCACCGCATTCAGCTGTACGCCAAGGGCATCCGCAATGATTTCATAAATTTGATTCCAGGTAAGCGACTCGTCAGAGGTAATATGCACCGACTCCCCGATGGCATGGATATTGCCCATCAGGCCGATGAAGCCTTTAGCAAAATCGCGGTTATGCGTCAGGGTCCACAGCGACGTCCCGTCTCCATGAATAAGGACCGGTTTATTCTCCAGCATGCGTTTTACGACCTGCCAGCTTCCCTGGCTGCCGTGCACGCCGAGCGGAATGGACCGCTCATCGTACGTATGGCTTGGCCTTACAATAGTCACCGGGAAGCCATGCTCCCGATACTGCTTCATCAGATAATCCTCACAGGCTATTTTGTTTCGGGAATACGCCCAGTATGGATTGGATAAAGGCGTCCCTTCCGTAATGCGATAATCGGATAGGGGCGTTTGATAGGCTGAGGCCGAGCTGATAAAGATGAACTGTTTGGTTTTTCCTGCAAACAGGCGGTAATCCCTTTCCAGATGGGCGGGCTCGAATGCAATAAAGTCGGCCACAACATCAAAATCGAGATGCTCAATCAGTTTCGCTACTTGGTCTTCGTCATGAATATCGGCTTGCAAAATATGTGCGCCCTCGGGCAACGTGTCGTTTCGGTTCCCTCGATTGAGCAAGTATAACTCGCAGCCTTGTTCAAGCAGCTGCTTCGTAATCGCCGTGCTGATCGTTCCGGTTCCTCCAATAAACAACGCTTTCATAAACTGCACCTCCGGTAGCAATAATGAGAAGACTGACTGCAACTTGACCTTCTATCCTTTACCATAGCATGGGCACGGGTGCATTACAATTTCCAAAAAGGGTTGACCCGCACAAGACTTTGAGCAGAGTGTGGAGCAGGAAGCATTATAGAGGTCGTGCGTGAACCGGCATGATGCTAACGTGCTGTTGTAACGCGCAGAAAGACTCCCGTCTGCTTGCGGCAGACGGGAGTCTTTTCGTTTCTAATAATGTCGCATGCTTAGGTTATTTCACCCACTTATGCAGCAGAGGCCCTTCCTCTCCAAAGACAGGATCCGTTTCCGGTACAGGCACGCTTTGGATTTCGTTGATCGCCTGGGCCCGATCCGTCGGATTCCGCTCCCTCATGTTCGGCGTATTCCCTTCGGGATAGGCACCAATCACTTCGAAGTCGGGCGTACTGGTAAGCTTCATATGTGCAGTACCCGCCGGCAAGACGATCACGTCACCTGTAGCAAGCTCCAGCCGCTCCCCTGCATCCCCGCCCACAAGGACGGTCGCGCTTCCGGAACGCACGCCAAGGACTTCGTGCGTATTGCTGTGATAATGATGGTAATCGTATACGCCGCCTGACCAGCTGCCGCTCCAGCGATGCCGGTTAAAGGCTGCCTCCAACCCGCTCGGGTCATCCGCGAATACCCCATTGTACACAATGACGGGCAGGTCGGGATTGTTGGGAACCTCTCCATCGTCATTCACGAAAAATGATCTGACATGTACTTCCACGGTCATCCGCTCCTTTCGATTCATTGTTCACTCGTGTACCAGTACCCGGGCCGAGCGTGTCTCAAACAATCTTCCTGCAAGAAAAACGATATTCTTGATATGTCATCATCCCCGCTGCTCTAACGCCTGTTTCAACCGATTCAGCTGCCGAACATGATGACGATAATGCATCTCAATGAGCAAAAACCACTCTTTGGCATGCAATCCTCCGAAACTCGGATGGGGGACGGTATGCTGCAAGGATGCCTCACCAAGCTTCGGTTCGGTTTCTTTCACCCGATGGAGGACGGCGTTCAAGCCTTGAATCAGCTGCTCCTTGTCTGCGGGCTGTTCCGGGGTATACTGCGGAGACGGCGGAACCTGAATGCGGATGGGCGGGAAACTGCCCTGTTCGAATATCGCCGCTCCCACTTCCGTTTTTCCGGCCGGGGAAGCTGCCGCATCTCCATTCATGTTCAAGCACTGGTCGATGTTCCGCAGATGCATGTACAGTGCGGATTGAATCAAGTGCTGGTACATTTGCCCGATCGACCACTCGTCCTCCGCTGGCTTATATCTTAATTGCTCCTCGCTGAATCCATCCAGCTCCTGCACATATACCTTTACTGTCTCTTCCAAGCGCTGCAATGCTTCCTTTGTATTCATATCAACAACCCCTTCATCGTCTTTGTACCGAATATACAAAAACGCTACTGACAACGTCATGTCAGTAGCGTTTAAACATCTTCTCCGTTTCGTCACGGATTCGGTCTCGGAAGGATTGCGGTTCAAGCACAACGACATCCGATCCCCAGCCGAGCACCCAATGCAGGATCTCCTCCGGACGGCGGACGCGAAAGCTCACAAGCAGTCCTTCCTCGCATTCCTCTAAATTCTCCATATAATAGTTGCCGGATTCCTTCACTCGATCCGCGATGCCAGGACTTGCCAGAACCCGCACCAGCAGATTGCGGTCATCCGGTGGCCGATAATTCTCCAGATGAAAATCCGGCGGCATCTCAAAGCGCTCCTCAAGGATCGCCAGGTCCTTCATGCGGGACAACCGAAAATGACGAATGCCTTGCCGGAGGTCACACCAGGCAATCAATGTCCATGAGCCTTGAAGAAAGGCGAGGCCATAAGGGGCCGCCGAGCGAAAGCTCTTTCGGTTGCCTTTGGAATCCGGCATGTTCTTCGCGTAATGGAATTCTATCTTCCGTTCCTCAAGTATGGCCCTACGAACCAATTCCAGATAATCCCTCTCTTCTCCTAAAGCTGCCTTGCTGCCGGGAGCAAGGAGCCTCATGGTCTTTCGAACCCGGGCAGCGTCTGCGCGGACACGGTCCGGCAGAATGGACTCTATCTTCTTGCGGGAAGCCCTAGCCTTCTCGCCATAGTCTGCGTCAAAGCGCTGCTCGACGAAATCCGTTCCTATGAGCAGCGCCACGGCTTCCTCTGCCGTGAACATGATGGGCGGCAGAAAGTACCCCTCCATTAACGAGTATCCTTGCCCGGGGGCTCCGATCACGGGTACGCCTGCTTCACTAAGAGCCTGAATATCCCGGTAGATGGTCCGGACGCTCGTTTCGAATAGGGATGCCAAATCTTCGGCCCGCATAACCTTGCGCTGCTGCAGCTCAAGCAGGATGGCCAGTAATCGATCGGTCTTGTTCATTCTATGTTTACCTCCGAAAGGACTTAAACCTCTCCCCAGTACACCTTCGTCTCGTAGTCAAAAAACACGCAGCCATCCTGCTCATTCCGCTCATAGATGGTTTGGAGCTCCTTCATCATCGGCTCGTAGTTCGGATGCCCGGGCAGGGGAGCATAAGATGACGAGTGAAGGCGACCGCATAAGCCTTCATAATCGAATGTCTGCCGATTGAAGAATTTCGCCTCCTTCATATCTCCTGAACGGAAAAAGGCCGCCAGCGTTTCATGCCCAATATTCTTCTGGTCCACTTCTTTATAGTCGGTGCCATAGGTAAGGAGTAATTGCTCATATGCCCCCAGGAACGGCGTTCCCTCCGTGAGCCTGGAATTCCATATCAGGGCAACCTTCCCGCCCGGCCTCAGAATCCGCCGAAACTCCGACTGGGCCGCATGACGGTCAAACCAGTGAAAAGCCTGGGCGCTCACGATATGATCCACCGATTGATCGGGCAGCCCCGTCATTTCGGCCGAACCGGAAACCATGCGGAAGCCGGGCTCGCCGCCAAGGTCCGACTCGGCGGCTTCCCGCATCGCCTGATTGGGCTCCACGGCGGTCACATGGCTCCCCCGTTTCAGCAGCAGCTTCGTGAATATCCCCGTCCCTGCGCCAATATCGGCGATATCGCCATGCAGTCCCACCGTGTCATACAGATAATCCATGACCTCCTGCGGATAACTAGGGCGATACTTCGTGTACGAATCCACGCGATTCGAAAACCGTTCCTTGCTGTTCATCCTAAACCACGCTCCCATCCAAGATATAAGCGAATCCTGACTACGACACCCTTTCGTTTCATTAGATGAAACTTCATTTCATTTTCATAACTCCATTTTATAGCAAATGCTGTTTAATCTCCAGTACTTGCTGCTGGGAGGGGCTCCCGACCTTCATCATCCACGAACTGCAAAAAGCCCAGCCTCATCTGGATGCAGACTAAGCGGGCTTTTTCCTTATTTCGTAATAAGGTAATTCGAATGGAACAAGCTGACACTGCCGAGCATAAATGGATGCGCTTGAAGCTGAATGTCTTAGCAACCGTGCGCCTTACAAGTTGGTCATGTCCGTAGGATGCCGACAATGCTTTGTGAAGTTCAAGGCTCATACTCGCTCAGCTTCCCTTCATATATCAACTGCAGGCGCTCGCTTTGGCGAAAATCGTCCGGCGTCACCAAGGCAGGCAGCTTATCCCATAACCTTACTCCGGAACGCTGCAGAATCTCGGCCACGAATTGCGAACAGAAATAGGAATTGCTGAATTCGATCGGTTCCTTCAGGGCGATGCCCAGGACGCCCAATATGTTATAGAAATACTTTTTATCCTTTCGGATAAAAGCCTGCAAAACCCGCTTCATCTTCGCGATGTCGCGTTCGGATACGTGAAGCTCATAGATCACGCAGGTCGTGTTGGGGTACTTGCTGAACGTTCCCGTCTTCAAATCCTCTTTTACAAACCCGCCGTTCAGGGGGTTGTTCGGATTCTTCCTCCCAAAACTATATAACTCCGACAGCTCCCGGTTAAAGGAGATCGAGGCATGATTATAAGGCGCTCTCGTATAGCCCTGAATGACTTTCGTAAAGAGCGTTCCGGTATTGGTAAGCAATATAAAGACCGATTGATCGTCTACCATTTACGAAATTTCCCCTTATCCGTATTGAATTATTCCTTCATAATAACATATGATTCTTTTAGTAGAACAAGAATCGTACCCCGTGACAAGTTGGTGATGACAGGCATATGGAAAGCTCGCTTTTAACCTTGATCCTTATATTCTCCGTCTTATCGGTCATCCAGCTCCTGTATTACGTGATGAGTAAGACGCAGCCGAATATCGACTATACCGAAGTAGGATTCCGCATCAAAACCTGGTGGGGCATGCTCGTCATCTTCTGTTTGGCGACCCTTTTGAATCCCGTCGTATCCCTGATATCCCTTATGGTGCTGACCTTCTTTACGCTCAAAGAATATTTCTCGATGATCAAAACCCGGAAGGCCGATCGCCGTTTATTTCTGTGGGCTTATCTAACCATCCCCGTCCAATTCTATTGGATCTATATCGAATGGTACGGGATGTTCATCGTGTTCATTCCAATCTATGTATTCTTGGTGCTGCCGCTTCCACGGTTGATCAACAAGGGCACCGTCGGATTTATGCGCAGCGTCAGCTCGACCCAGTGGGGACTCATGCTCATGGTATTCGGTCTCAGCCACCTGGCCTATTTTCAATTTGCCACGCCCCAGTATGGAGCTGGGCTCGTGCTGTTTCTCGTCGTCTTAACGCAGCTGAACGATGTGGTGCACACGATCGCTTCCCTCTATTTCGGCAAACGGAGAATCGTGCCGACATCGAACCCGAATCTCACTTGGGAAGGCTTTGCGTGCGCGTTTCTCGTTACCACCGGATGCTCCTATCTCATCTATCCCTATCTGACGCCGCTAAGCCCGACCTTTGGCCTCTTGTCCGGCATGCTGATCAGCCTCGCCGGCTTCTTCGGCAGCTTGACGGTTTCCGTGCTGAAGCGCGATTTATTAATCGGGGATGACGGACGATTCGATGCTTTGAAGAAAAGTTACCTGAGCCGCGTCGACAGCCTGACGTATACCTCGCCGATCTTTTTTCATTTCATCCGTTACTTTTACGATTTTATGTAGTTTCGCCTCTCACGCAAAAAATAGGTTAACAAGGCTCAGGAGCCTGAACCTCTATAAGCCATAACCATGCGAGCTTAGGCTCAACTTGGTTATGGCTTTTTCATGAATAGAACGTATTAAGTCGAATATCCCTGGAGCCTCAAATCCTCATAATGGGAAACCTGATTTCGTCCGTTTTGCTTGGAGGCATAGAGGGCTTCGTCCGCTTTTTGCAGGAGCGTCGCTTCATTGGCGTCCGGAGTGGCCGTGATGATGCCGATACTGATCGTCATGCTGCCCGTTTTCCAGCTGAAATCCTGGACTGCCCGCCGTAACCGCTCCGCGCCGGCCTTTGCCTTCTCCGCATCCGTTTCCGGCAGGATCATGACAAACTCCTCTCCGCCATAGCGGGCCACCGTCTCCCCTTCGATGGCGTAGGTCTTCAGAATGGTTGCTACATTAAACAGAACCTCATCCCCATACCCATGTCCCCAAGTATCGTTCACGCGCTTAAAATGATCAATGTCGATGATGAACAACGAGAGCGGAATCCGGTTATGGTTATACTGCATCAGCTGCTCTTCCAGCTTCTCCTGTAAGAATCTCCGGTTCTTCAATCCGGTCAGCTTGTCGGTATTCGACAGCTCCAACAGAACCGCGTTAATCTCCATGAGCTCCGTCTGCTTCCGTTCAATCTCGGCATGGATCTGCTGCAGCTCGGCCAATGCCTGGTCTTTTTCCCAATAGGCCTTCTCAATCTGCTTGTTGGCCATCCGAAGCTCCATTTCATAATCGATGCGTTTGCCCATCTGCACCAATACGCAGTCCAGCCGTTCCTGGCCCTCACGCTCCAATTTACGTCCATTCAATATAAACGGCACCGATTCTCCCCGGCTGTTCTTGAGCCGGATAAACAGCTCCTCCACATGCCCGTCCAGATTGATATGCGGATAGAAGTAAGAGTGGAATATAAGCTTGTTCGCCGTCGACATCATAGCTTCAAAATGCTTCTGCACCACGTCTTCCAGCCGATATCCCATCATGTCGAGGAAGGTCTGGTTCACCTCCGCCACCATGCCTTCGTGGGTGATGGAGACATATCCGCATGGCGCATAGTTCAATCGTTCATCCATTGCTTATCGATCGATCCTTTCCAAATACATTCCCGCTAGCCTGTATACGCCGCTTCAGATTTCAGATAGTCATTGATCAACGCAATCGTCTCCTCGGGATGGCTGATATGCGGATAATGCCCCTTCGCCTCCATCAACCGGAACGTACTGTTATCCACTGTGCAAATACTCGCCTGCGGCAATAGGGACGATGCTGTCATCCGAGCATTGCAGGATCAGCGAGGGAACCGTGGCTTGGGATAACGCCTGCCGGCAGTCCGAGAAAAAGGTGACCTCGGCGAACTCCCTCGTAATCGCCGGATCCGCCGAAATAAAGCTGCGCTCCAGCTCTTGGGTCAGCTTCGGCATCTCCGGGTTCTTCATCGCGATCGGCGCGAGGAAGCTTGCCCATCCGGCAAAATTCATCTCCATCATATCCAGCAGCTCCGTCACATCGCTTTTATCAAATCCTCCGACGTACCCGTCATCATTCAGATATCGCGGAGATGGCCCGATCATGATTAATTGAGCGAAATACTGCGGACGTTCGATCGATGCCAACATCCCGATCATGGAGCTGACCGAATGGCCTATAAAAATCACGTCCCGAAGCTCCAGCGCCTCCACAATGTCCAGCACATCCTGCACATAACCGCGAAGGCTGCCGTACCTCTCCGATGTATACGCCGACAAATTAGAACCGCCCGAGCGTACGCTCCCCTGTCCCCAGCACCTTCACGTGATTCCGTGCAATAACCTCATTCATGACATAAACTCCTCTATGCTCTTCCTTCTTTCTCTCCATTCTAAGGGACCCTATGTAAATTTCAAGTCATTTTGCCGAATGTTTGTCGATTTAAGACGAGTTGAACCGAAGTTAGGCGAAAGATGAACGGGCTCCATGTACATAGATGCTTAATCGCTTTAGCCGCCTAAAATATAGAAAGACGAACCTATACAGAGACTGTTCTCGAAAAGCATCTATGTATTCGTTTTCTTGATCCATGGAGCGGGTTTACATTTCTAGCACGATTGCGATAGTTTATTACATAGGATGTCATTTGTATTTATATGGAATTAGAGGTTATAAATATATGATTTTATCCCTCTATGCCCGATTTTATCCCTTGACATCGAATGGACAGAAAAAGCGCTCGCCTAATCCGCAACTCATAGAGCAGGCCCACAGCGCACCATACTGGTCTTCATCACAAAAAGACAGAGAAGAGAGGAGTGAGGAGTTTGCAGTACTTTTTTTATGGATTAGCCGGCGTATTTCTCGTGTTTCAGGCCCTCTACACATTCATACCGCTGCTATGCAGCAAGGTGAAGAAACTGAATTCCGATCTCGCCGAAAAATCAATCACGGTGCTCGTCCCCGCTTACAACGAAGAGCTGACCATCCGGAATTGCATCGATGCCATGGCGGGCTTGCGCTACCGCAACTATGAGATCATGATCATCAACGACGGCTCCAACATGGGAGAAACATTCTCCATCAAGCAAGTGTCTGAACGAACCGGATTGACCGAGGATGCCATTCGCTATTACGAAAAAATCGGGCTCCTCCCCTCTCCCAAAAGAAAGGATAACGGCCATCGTGTCTATCACATAGAGGATGCCGAAATTATGGAGTTGATCACATGCCTGAAGAAGACAGGAATGTCGCTGGAGGATATGAAAGCCTATGTGCATCTTCCCTTTAAGGAAAATATTCAATCCGTTCCGGAGCTGAATGCCATGCTCCAGAATTACCGTCAAAAAATTACCGGTCAGATTTCGGACCTGCAGCGCATTCTGCGTTTCATCGATGACAAGTTGAACCAAAATCAGTCCCTGCTTAATCCCGAAAAGGCGGCCAGCAAAGAATCTGAAGTATAGGAGATTTACACATGACAGAGAAAAGAATGAATAACGTCGCCTTGATCACGGGAGCAAGCTCCGGCATTGGCTTGGAGTTAACCAAGCGATTGTTATCCGAAGGCTGGCAAGTCCTCGCTTTGATCCGTTCTGCCTTTCCAACAGACGATGCACGGATTCAAGATGCACTGCGATTGCGGCAGCTCAGAACGTACAAGGCTGATTTATCGGATTTCACGGATCTCCAAGCCTCGCTGGATCAGATCAAGAAACACGAGAGTCATATTGACTTGCTGTTCAATAACGCAGGCGTAGGCGTCTCCTTCGGCGAATTATCCTACTCCCAACAAGGACGGGAGATGCATTTTGAAGTAAACTCTATCGTCCCTTATATCATCTTGATGGAACTGAAGGAGCTTCTTGAGAAGGGCAGCTTCAAGACGGTAATCAATACGTCTTCGAATGCGTTGTTGTATCTCAAACAGTTCGATCACCGTACCTTGGCGTCCCCTGTCGGGTTCAAGAAGCTGATTGGGCCTTATGCTGCGAGCAAATTAGCCTTATCGTTGTGGACTCAGGAGATCGCCCCTTCCATGCAGGCAGATGGCATTACGATCCGAAGCGTCTGTCCGGGAGGGAATAAAACAACCATGACCACAAACGCCGGGATGCCAAAATTTATGATCCCGATCCGTAACCTGTTCTTCTCCCATCCCAGTGAAGGAGCTTCACGCCTGTATGAAGCAGCGCTAGGTCAATCCCGACAATCGACGGGGGCATTTCTCAACAAGGGTAAAGCAACGCCTTTAAAATTCTCAAGCCAAGGTGCAGAGCTGCTTAGCACGATCGAGCTAATCTATAAGCAAGAGTTCGCAGTCAAATCTTAGAACCTATGCAGCGGAGGGTTCGTGATGTTTCCAGCCTAGCTCATGAAGTCTAGTTATCGAGCTGCCATTCCTCCATGAATCGCAGGGTGTTGCGAGCATGATAATCAGCCAAATTCGAAGCAAAGACCCGATCCGGAAATCCACGGTGAAGAAGCTTCAAGCCGCCCGAGGTTAATGAGATATAGTGATGCAGACGGTAAAATAGCATCCGATTCGGATCAAGCCCGTTTTGTTGGAAATACCGATAATGCTTCCCGAATCGCAGCTCCAGAAATGTATGCTCATGCTCGATGTCGAAGAATTGCGCACCTTCAATATCAATGAGATAGGGCTCTAAACGGTCTGTGACCAGGACATGGTCGGGTCCCAACTCGCCGTGGATAAAGCCATATCGCTTGCGTGAATCTATCCTGGATTCCAGTTCATGCAACACAGCGAGCAGCCTGTCGTGATTCTTCCGGATACTCTCGTTATGCAGGACGATGTAGGACAGCTGTTCCTTGGCATTTTCCAGCTGTACAAGATGGCATCGCTCCCGTTGGTTCCCGCTTTGATCGGGCTTTCCGTAACTCTGCCTGTGGTTTGCATGCATGCGTTCGATCATGCTGCCTATCCGTTCCAGGACCTCATCCCGGACCCGTTGGTCCGGGTCCTGAAGGCAAGCTTCTGCCTTCTGTCCTTCAATACATTCAACAAGAGCATAGTCAAACGGGTAACGTTCCTGTCCCGTGTGAAGATCATATAGAGCAGGCGTAGAAATACCATGATTCCTTAACCATCGGTTATTGGTTTCGAACGAATGTCCGCCAAAGGATCGTTCATGCACACGCTCGTTCGCTATTTCTTCCTGAAAATAATTCTTCGTCAAATCCCACACATACAGCACGCAGGCAAATCCATTGCGACAGTGAATTTTATAGACCACCTTTTGCGCTCCGCCATGCATCTTCTTTACATCCGCGACAATATATCCGGTACCCAAAACCTTCCTGACATGCTCCTGTACATCTGTTTCATCGAGGTGACAAGTCCAACTCATGAAAACACGCTCCATTCCATTGTTTTTGCCGGCTCCCCCACTCTATGGCATTTCCGGGCAAAAATATAGACTATTTCTTTCGGCTCTGCTATGATGTTGAATTAGGTCTCGAATAAAACAGCCATACGATTTATAGCCCTTGGACGCTTGGTCCAGGGGCTTTTTTGATGTGTTTTATATATAAAAAAGACCAAGCAAGGTCATTCTTGCTTGGTCTTGATGCATCTCGGATATCGGATCTCGCATCCGCTGCCCGTGGTACACGATGATCAACTATCCATCCATCATCTTCGGGACGTTCCACGGGTGGCAATCCTTCCCTTACGTGCCGCAGAAGGTACGGTAAGGACGGGAACGCTCGGGCACGATCGCATATTCCTCTTGTTCCGGGGAATGCGCGTATGGATCAGACAGAACGTTCAGCAGCTCTTTCATCACGCTGTAGTCCCCTTCGTTCTCCGCGGCTTCCAGCGCTTCCTCCACCCGGTGGTTCCGCGGAATGACCGCAGGATTGCTGCTGCGCATCAGCTGATGGGATTGGTCCCTGGATTCCTGCTGGCGGTCAAGTCTTGCTTGCCAGCGCTCGTACCAGGAAGCTAATTCCGGCGTGCCGTTTAGAGGCGTGTCCTCGAGTTTGTCAAACGTTAACGCACGGAAGGTATTGGTATAGTCTGCCTGATAATTTTTCATCATCTTGAGAAGGTCTTCGATCAGGGATTCGTCGTCCTCCTCTTCATGGAAGATCCCCAGCTTGGCTCTCATGCCTGCAAGCCACTGCTCGTGATACAGATCGGTGAAGGACCCAATCGCCCCCTCGGCCAGCTTGATTGCCTGCTCTTCCTCTTCATGCAGCAGCGGAAGCAAGGCTTCCGCCAATCTTGCGAGATTCCAAGCTGCAATATACGGTTGGTTGACATAGGCATAGCGCCCTTGAGAGTCGATGGAGCTGAATACCGTATTCGGGTCAAAGGCATCCATGAAGGCGCAAGGCCCATAATCTATCGTTTCGCCGCTGAGGGTCATATTATCGGTATTCATCACCCCGTGGATAAAACCGACAAGCTGCCATTTGGCGATCAGGACCGCCTGACGCTGGATGACCTCCTGAAGCAACACCAGATAACGGTTGGCACCGTCACCAAGGTCTGCCTTCGGGTAATGCCGCTGCAGGGTGTAGTCCGCCAGAGCCCGTAAATCCTCGGTTGTCCCCGCTCCCCTAACATATTGAAACGTCCCCACTCTTACGTGACTTGAGGCCACGCGGGTCAGGATGGCGCCCGGCAAATCTCTTTCACGGGTGACAGGCTGGCCGGTCGCCACAACCGCCAGGCTTCGGGTAGTCGGAATGCCCAGCGCATGCATGGCTTCGCTGATAATATACTCGCGCAGCATCGGACCCAGGGCAGCCCGGCCATCGCCTCCCCGGGAATACGGCGTCCGGCCCGAGCCCTTGAGCTGAATATCCATGCGATCTCCCTGCGGCGTGATTTGTTCACCCAACAGAATCGCACGGCCGTCGCCCAGCATCGTAAAATATCCGAATTGGTGCCCGGCATATGCCTGAGCGAGCGGCTCGGCCCCCTCGGGTATCTCGTTGCCAGCAAGCATTGCCGCTCCCTCCGGGCTTTGCAGGGCATCGGCGTCCAATCCCAACGACGCTGCCAGCGGTTCGTTTAGAACAATCAGTTCCGGCGAGCGCACCGGCGTGGGATCTTGCTTGGTAAAAAAAGATGCCGGCAATAACGCGTAACTATTGTCAAAATTCCATCCTATATCGTTCAAAGCTTTCCGGTTGGTCATGGGATCTCCTTCTTCAAGCAGTTTGATGATGACGGTATCTACCTATTATTTAAACACAAGTCGCTCTTTGTAGGGTTTACTGAAGGAAATTTATTATTCTGCTGGTTAATTGCTGCATTCATAAAAAAATCGCCATCGAGAATCCTCGACAGCGATGTTTGGTTCATACGAATCCTTAGTCCCGATTCGCCAGCTTCGCCAGCAACCGGATAATTTCGATGTACAGCCAGACGAGTGTTACCAGCAAACCAAACGAGCCGTACCACTCCATATACTTAGGTGCGCCATGATGCGCGCCCTCTTCAATAAAGTTAAAATCCAGCACGAAATTGAGAGCGGCGATGATGATGATCACAACGGAAATTCCGATACCGATCGGTGTGCTGTCATGCAGGTAAGGTACCGTTACGCCGAACAGGCCGAGAACCATGCTAAACAGGTAGACAAGCGCAATGCCGATCGTTGCCGCGATGATCCCCTTTTTGAAGCCTGGCGTCGCCCGGATCAGACCCGTCTTATACGCGAGCAGCATGCCCAGGAATATGCACATCGTCAGTAAAGCCGCCTGCAAAGTAATGCCATAGTACAGATATTCGTAATGCGCGGATAATGCACCCAGGAAGAAGCCTTCCAGGATCGCATAGATCGGCGCCAGATACGGCGCTGCCTTCGGCACGAAGCTGATGATCAGCGCCAGGACAAAACCGCCGATCGCTCCGCCGATCATGAACGGGAATACCTCATACCCGTTAAAAAACATAACCCAAGAAATGACCGCTGCCCCGATCAGCAGCGCGAGCAGCATGAACGATTTGTTCACCGTTCCGCCAATCGTCATCGTTTCTTGATTGTTGTAATACCCACTCTTCTCAAAGGTTTCTTCGTTGAGTGTCGGATTTCCACTGCGCCCTATCAAATAAATTGCCTCCCTAACAGTCTGTTTTATATCCATTTTAACATAGGTTGGAATATTTTAGGATACGCAAAATATTGCATTACGGACGAATCCAACCGAATTAGAAACTAACGGTATGCAAAAAGAAAAAAAGCATCTCCTGCAGGGGATGCTTTCTTTGTTAGAAGCGAGATCATGGATCGTGAATTCGCCTTGCCTATCTTTTACTCCAATCCACTAATGAAGGCCTCGAAGTTCGCGGCAAGACGGGTGATTTTGTAATCGCTGGCCTTGTCCACATGAATAACCTCCGGCTCTCCATCGTTCCCCGATGAACGGTAATCCAGCATCACGACCTCGGACGGGGAAGGACAATCGCAGATCACCACGCCAATCTCAGGATATCCGCCGTTCTCGATCATAAAGCGGCTGCCCAGGCTGCCGCACAAGGATTTTTTCTTGTCTCGTCCGATTCCCAGAATACCTGATATTTCAATAAAATCCTGTGCTCCACCCTCTATAGGGAATTTCCGGTTTCGGGGAATCCCCCCGTTATGTACTTTCATGGCTTGAATATAAGATGCCGGCAGCTTGAAGACCAGCGCTTCCTCCACGGATTCGATCAGCTCGTCCGTAGGCGGAGCAGAGACGTATTTATCGGCCTCCGGGGCGCCGTCATCCCAGAAATTCAGTACGTCAGGATCCGTATAAGACACGGCGGCACTGGACTTCTCTGCTGGCTTCGGAGCCGTTTTGTTCCGGATCCATTCCAGAAACTCCAGCGTATCCTCATCTCCAGGTTCTAAATGATCGGCCACTTCGAACGCTTTGCGAGCATCTTCGTAACGATCCAAATAGTAATATGCGAGCCCAATGCGGTAATGCCACAGCGGATCGTCCTTGCCCTCTTCCTGAATGGACAGAAATTGCTCAACCGCCTCTTCGTAGCGTTCGAGATTGTTCAGCGCCCGGCCCAAATGGCTGATCAGCGCATAATCCCGCTCTTCCTCCGGGATCTCCGAAATCGCATCTACGATTTCTTCAAACTCGTCCTCTTCATGCCACTCTTCCAGCTGCTCCAAAAGCTCCTCATTCATCGTTCATGCCTCCCACTCTATTCATCCTTTCTGAAATTATACCATTCCAGCATAGCCCTCTCCAGCATGGAAGCTACAGAACTGATCGAGTATATGACAACAAGCAAGCACACCTGCGGTTATTACGTTCAATACAAATACAGAGGACACTTTTTCGGCGTCCTCTGTATTCATCGCTAAACTTTATTTGGATTGACCTAACATGTTCATCAGAACGATTACGGCCTCTGCCCTCGTGGTTTGAGCGCTTGGATTAAACTCGCCTGCGCCAATTCCCTTAACAATACCAAGTTCCTTCAGCGCTTCAACAGAGCTTTTCGCCCAATCAGGAATTGCCTTGTCATCTGAAAAAGAGGTTGTGGGGATGTCCTTGATGGATAGCTCGAGCGCATTCGCAATCATTGCTGCCATCTCAGCACGCGTCATTTTTGCATTTGGACGGAAAGAGCCATCCTGATAGCCTCGAATAATGCCAGCCTGGACGGCCTGCGAAACTGCCTTCTTAGCTCACCGATCCAAGCTGTATCTGTGAATATCAACTCCGCTCCAGCATCTGTCGACTTCAGCGCATTCATCAGCATGAGGGAAAATTCTGCACGCGTCACGGTGTTGCCCGGCTTGAACGTTTCATCCGGATATCCCGTCACGATACCCTCACGCACCGCTTCCTTAATGCTTACTTCGGCCCAATGTCCGGAAATATCGGTAAAGGAAATTTCCGTTGACGGGTCTGTTGGTTTGTCGACAACGGGCATTCCGTTGGCTTTATTTACTACGAGTGCTGCATACTTCGTAAAGTGATTGACCTCTACGGATATATAATTCTCCTGTATGATGCTGCCCTCGACTTTCACCCATGCCTTTTTCACTTCATTAAAGTAAAAGACGGCCGCTGTTTGATCGCTCTTTAAGCTTGCGGCGTCGTAAGCTAAACTCAGTTTCACGGGTTTGTTAAAATTCCCCGAGATGTTTGTTAGAACTTCAAATACCGGGCTTGCCAAAACCTCGTTATTCTTTAAGAGAGCTTCGGTATGTTGTATTTTCTCTATCGATAATTTCAGCTCCTGAGGTGTGGCGCCTGACGGAATGGAGATGATGATTTCTTTCCCCAGGCTAACCAACCCAGGTCTTCCTGTTGGCAGCGTGATTTTTCCATCGGATGAGGTAACTGTATTGTCCATGGGAGCCGATGGTTTGGACGAACCGCCCTCGCTGGCTGTACCTCCCCCATTAGAAGAACCGCCACCGTTAGAGGAGCTATTCTCGCGGGTCACAGTAATCGTGTAGATTCTGGTCGATTGATCGCTTGCCGTTACAACAATCGTGATCGTATTCGATCCCACGTTTAGCAGTATATTGGAGCTTGCTTGCCCGCTTAGTACTGAAGTACCGTTAACCGTTATCGTAGCATGACTATCGAGTGCAGTCGCCGTTACGGTTAATACGGAAACGGAGTGAGGCACGCTTGACGTGTACACTTCAGTTCCAGAAGCAAAGACAGGGCTTAGTGTCCCGTTCGATAACGCCACACTGCTCAAATCCGCAGATGCCGGCACCGTGAACACTGAGTACGAATTGGATTCCGTCAAGCCTGCTCCCGCATTGCCTGCGTAATCGGTCACCCCCGAGTTATCAAGCGTGATGTTATTCGTCGCAGCATTTACATTGGAATTCGGCGTGAGCGTTGCAGTCCATGTGATGTTGTCAGATGAACTAACGCTGCTTAACGCACCGTTTACCACCGTCAGGTCCCCATTGGCGAAGCCACTAACCGCTTCCGAGAATGTAATGGTCACCAATGAAGTTTCGCCAATAGATAACGCCGTGTCGGCTACTACAATGGTGGCGGTCGGCCGCTGTGTATCGATCGCGTAATTGTTCGAATCGGAGGTACCCTTACCCGCTTTACCTGCTGCATTCTGTACGCCCGTATTGTCGAGCGTAATGACATTGGTTGCATCTGTGATGCCAGTAGTTGGTGTTAACGTCGCCGTCCAGGTGATCCCGCCATCGGACGTGCTCAAACCGCTTAATGTGCCATTCGCTACCGTCAGATCTGCTAGCGTAAAGCCTGTTACCGCTTCCGAGAACGAGATCATTACCAATGAAGTTTCACCAATCGATAGCGCCGTATCGGCAACCACGATCGTGGCCGTCAGCTGTGTCGTATCAATCGCATAATTGTTGGAGCTAGTGATACCAACACCCGCATTGCCCGCCAAATCGGCCACGCCCGTATTATCGAGCGTGATGATGTTGGTTGCATCTATGATGCCAGAAGTTGGCGTCAACGTCGCCGTCCAGGTGATCCCACCATCGGACGAGCTCACGGCACTCAGCGTACCGTTTGCCACCGTTAGATCTGCATTCGTGAAGCCTATTACCGCTTCCGAGAACGTGATCATTACCAATGAAGTTTCTCCAATAGATAACGCCGTGTCGGCTACTACAATGGTGGCGGTCGGCCGCTGTGTATCGATCGCGTAATTGTTAGAATCCGTGGTACCCACTCCCGCATTACCTGCCGCATTCTGTACGCCCGTGTTGTCCAGCGTAATGACATTGGTTGCATCTGTGATGCCGGCGTCTGGCGTTAACGTCACCGTATACGTGATATTGTCGGACGTGCTCAAACCGCTTAATGTGCCATTCGCTACTGTCAGATCTGCTAGCGTAAAGCCTGTTACCGCTTCCGAGAACGTGATCATTACCAATGAAGTTTCTCCAATCGATAGCGACGTATCGGCAACCATGATCGTGGATGTTGGAGACGATGCATAGACTACACCGGTCGGCTTGAGAAATAACAACCCCGCTACAATAGATACGATTAGAGATAACAGCCCTATTTTCTTGGCAAAATGCATATGTGCCTCCCCTAATAGTGGATAAATTCCTCAATCTATCAAATTATGTACGTACCGTCGGAATTATCGCAGTTTACGCCATATTCCATATGATGTGAATTACTTTTATCGACAAATTCCAACCGCCTTCTATTGTATATCGTCCATTTCTTTCAAAATAGTGACTGCTGTCATGAAAATCGTCATTTTACATCCCCATATCATAAAAATGATAGCTCCTATCGTGTTAACCAAAAACTCCCACGCTTAGAAAAAAACCAAAACACTGACATAAAGACGTCAGTCATCACCGCTCATAATAGCCATAAAACCAATCTTAAACGTCTTAGGAGGAAATATATGATAAACACAAACCAAACATTGCGGGGATTTGCGACCATCAGTTACTGGGCAGATGATATGGAAGCGGCAAAGGCTTGGTTTTCCGACCTGCTGGGTATTGCGCCATACTTCGAAAGGTCAGGTCCCGACGGGAAACTGGCTTACGCCGAATTTCGGATTGGGGACTACCAGCACGAGCTGGGTCTCATCGATCGCCGTTTTGCCCCTGGTCAGCCAACGTCCGGCCTCGGCGGAGCGATCATGTACTGGCATGTCGATGATATAGAGGCCACCCTCAGCCGATTGAAATCCATGGGTGCCCAAGAATACGAACCGCTCACCCACCGCGGGGAGGGATTCATTACGGCATCCGTCACCGACCCCTTCGGCAACATACTAGGCATCATGTACAATGCTCATTACCTAGAGATACTGAATTCCAGAATCCAGGGGTAACCAGAAGCATGCTACTTCACTCTTCGATCCAGCAAAAAAGGAGCAGCCTAAGCTGCTCCTTATCCATCTACATGGCATCCGCATGAACTTACACAACATAATCCGCCATAATATGCTCGATATCGAACGGGGTCACCCCATGTTCCACCGAGAAGATCGTTTCCGCCTGTTCCGCATGATCTACGGACTCTCCTCTTGCCTTGGCATGCAGCATGAACAGATCATACAGATCGGGCTTCCGCAGGGCTGTCATGGCTTTGCCCATCAAGACCATCCCCTTCTGATTCCCCTCTACATTGTTGTAGTAGTGTGGATGTCTGGTTAGGGACAGATCGGTCCAGATGACCGTACGCTCCACCAAATCCAAGATAACGGGAATAGCGATCTGCGTATCGGCGGCGACATCGATTTTATTTGCCACCGTCGAGGGCTCGAATATTTCACCGGAACCGGGTTTCTTCCGCATCATCCAGCCCACGAAGCACTCCGGCAGGTTGCAGTACGGTTGATTTGTATACGAATGAAGAGTCGCCACAATATAACGTCCGCCGTATTGGACGATGGTTGGAATATGCAGATCAATGAATTCGCATGCTCCTTGAGGAGCTGACACGATATCCCCGCTGTGCACGGCCCTGTAATGGGAGGACCGCAGATTCGTATAAGAAATATGCTCGACGTACTGCCAGTCGTGATCATACATGACGGCGGACAGGTCAATATCCACGCGGCCCGTAGGCTCTCCGTTCACGCGTCCTTCCTTCCACCAGCTGAAGAAACGGATGGTATCCCCTTCCGCCATCGGCACGCTGCTTCCCCGAACCAACGTATGCAGGGCTTTGCTTGCCGATCTCTGCGAGAACGGCACATGATAGTCCTTCAATCGCTTATCGACATAGGCCTTCCCCAAGGGCGGCAGCGCGGCGAACCGCTGGATCAACGCCTGCTCGCATACCTGCACGATATCTCAGCATGCCGCTTCATCGATCTCCGGAAGCGTATGGGGTACGGCAAAGGCTTTAGCCACATTTCCTTTCGGGAAAAAGACGCGCAGCTCTTGAGGCTGGCGGCGGCGGGCAAAATGATTCTTCACTTGCAGCAAGACCGGCGTCGATACTTGATTCGCCACCTCGCCAAACGCCAGAACGACATACTCCGTATGTTCGGTGGATCGCAGCAACTGATCCAATCTACGGGCAAACTCGCCCGGACGCTGCATCAACAAATCGATCAAGTTCCAGACCTGGCCGTACTGAAATGCAAGCTCGACACTCCCGTTATAGGTGGTAAAGGGCTTGTGATTCCGCAAAATATCAAAGGCTTCCTCGCAGCGTTTATACCGGTGCTTATATTCGGAAGGATGGAGGATTTCGCCCAAACGAATCCAGCGGTCCTTAAATCTGAGCATATCCTCCGTTATCGGATGACAACGTTCCAGCAACCCCAGCAGCAGCCGTCTTTCGCGCCGCTTAAATTTGCGAAACCGGGTGGCTTCCGCCAGGCTGACATCTCCGCCTGACCAAGCCACCGCTAGACGAAGGACATCGGTTGCGGTTTTGAAATAACGCCCGATCCGCTCGACGTTCCCCTTGTCATGCTTCATTAACGCAGCTGCCACGAATCCCGCATTCTCCTTGAACGGAATCTCTGAAGGGAGAATGACATCCAGTTCCTCGGGGTCGACAAGCTCAATAACGGCCTCAATATCCCCTTTATCCGTTGGGGAGATGGAGCCTTTAGCTTGGATCAGCTGGCGTATCATGGCATAGAAATCCGCCTTGCTTCCCAGATCAATGGTTTTCAGGTTGATGTCATCCTGCAGCGGAGGTCTCTCTTCATGCTCATATGCAGGCAAATCCCAAGTCAGATCATGATAGATGGCATTCAGGTACAGCTCCGCATCGTCCTCCTCCATCACCTGCATCGGGAACGCGGGATACATCGGCACATATTTTACATGCGCGCCTACCATCACCCTTAGATCGTCAATCAGCGGTTGATAAAGCGCTTCCAACTGCTCTTTGGATAAGGCTCGCACGGCGTGCAGCAATGGATACGAGAACGTATACCCAAGCTGCTCGATATTCTTCACGGCCGTCGCCAGATAAGCTTTTGGGAGACGATCCGATTCATTCTCTGCATCAACCATCAATTTGTTCGCTCTTCGTAAATAAATCGAGTTCATCATATCAAGAGTCCAGGAAAGCCATATCCCTAATGTCATTGAAAGAATTATAGAAGGAAGGAATATGATAGCCTGGACGCCTCCTCTCTTGAAACAAACTCCCTCAGGAAAGCTGCGACCCTAGGTTCGCCAAATGAAGTAGAAGGAAGGATCGCAATAGCCTGAAGGCCAAAGGTTCAAAGTCCATGACCTCAAATCTTTGATGAACCCATCATCCCATACCTTGCAGCCGGCCAACAGGGCGAAAGTATTACGACTTTGGAAAATGAGGAATGATTTCACTCTTCATCATGATGAAAAAGCGACCGCCGCAGTCCCGGCAATCGCTTCCTTGGTTAGTGTTATTCATTTTCATGAGAACTGCCAGAAGCCCGCTACCGGGTCCTGAACGTCATTTGGGGTGATTTTGGCGTAAATATACAGAGCTCCAAAGCCAAAAGGATAACTGCTGTCCTCTCGGAGCAGTGTCTCGGGATACCCATCTTCGTCCACCTGAAACAAAAAGGAGAATCCTTCCTCCCTCAGCTTGGCCGAATAATAAGCTTCATCTTGGACCAGTCTCGGGCTCCCGCCGAATTTGATCAGGAAAGACTGATCCATCGAATGGAGGTCGCTGCATGTCTCTCGATGCGAAATAAGATGCTTGATCAGGTCCGGGTGCGCAAAATGATCGCTCAAGCTCTCGCCAGTCATTGGGTGCTCCATTACCTTGATAGAGCAATCAGGATATTGATTGTGCTCTACGTATTTTTCATAGTCATTAGGGATGAAAATAGAGATCATAGAGGCAGGCTTGAAAGGATGAATAAGACTTAAATAGAAGTAATAGCCCAGGTCACCTTCTTGGATGACATCCGCTTTGTCGTCGAAATAGGCCGGGGCATTGCCGCCGATCCAGCCCGTACTTTGTCCTGTAGATGGACCTCGACCGGCCTCATACAGTATACAGTCCTCGCGCTCAGCTAAAATATTCTCGTAATTTTCCATACATATGATATGAATCCGGTTAAAGGACCCGTTCCTCCTGCTGATTTAGTTCATGCAATGCCAAGTGATTTCGGCTTAATAGCCAGTCCTGCAGAAATGGACTAGAACAAAAAAAGCGAAACCCCTAGACTTATCTTTTTTGCTAAAATAAACTTAAAATGGAAGCCGTACGATTTTCGAATTCCCGATCATGATTGGAAAGCGAGGTGCAGCCATTGACGACCCTTATTGTGATCATCGTCATTTTCTCACTGATCACGCCGTCCTTCTTCATCGCGAAATTCACCAAGGAATTACGGGCGAACAACAACCGAAACGTGCAGCGCAAGGCGATTCTCGCGAGCGGTACGCCCGCTCAAGCACAGATCAACTCGATCCGGCAAACGAATGTGCAGGTTGACGATCAACCCGAAGTGTTGCTGGACCTAAGCGTCACCAAACCGGATGGCGAGACGATCCATACCGTCGTAAGAACCGTTATCCCGATCATAAGCATCCCCACGTTCCAACGAGGCAATATCATCGAAGTAAGGCATATGACCATAGACAATGAGTTGAAATTCGAGGTCGTAGGCGCCTATATACCTTGACCCTGAATTCTCGATTACAGCTCTCCCTCAAGAAAACGGATGAGGTACGATTCAGGCTGCGCAAGGAACTCGGTAAAGCTGCATAGATCGGCATACGTCTGATGCTCCACATCGTAACAGCCAATCAGTCCCTTTTTCTTCGGATTCCATACGAGCTGCAGATCGGAGTAATTGTCAATGTCGGCTGACAGGCGCAGAAACTTTTGTCGGCCGACTTTCATCTCGATCGTATCTGTCAGGGTGAAGAAATCGATATACCCGATTTCATATTCATTCTCCGGCAGCTTAAGCCGCAGCTGGTCTCCTGTCAGAAAACGGACCAATTCATCGGTCAATTTATACTTTTTCAGCGCATACTTCTTGTTCTCTAAGCTATGAAACTCGGCCGGCTCCAGCGATTTCAAGTAGTCGGCCAGGACGGTATCCTTATTGCCGACCGCAATCGTATACGGCCGCTCGCCGTCCTTTTCCGCCAACGTCACGTCAGCGCCGCGCTCAATCAGATGCTTGACCATGCGCTGATTCCCCATCCGCGTGGCCACGGTTAGCGGAGTCGCTTGATAAGGATAGACCATATCGGGCTGATTATAATTGATGTCCGCCCCATGATCGAGTAGATAATCGAGTGTCTTATAATCATGGTCCGACACGGCTTGGCGCAGCACCGCGCTGCCATGCAGCTTGAGATCCAATCCCAGCTCATGAATGAGCGGGATGTTTTTTTTGTTGCCGTAATAGGCCTGTTCATATGCGCCTGAACCGGTTTGATTGAGTTTATCCAGCTCGGCGCCCTGCGCTGCGATATAACGAACGATATCTTCCTTGCCGTACCGCACCGCTCGCAAAAAAGCCGGATTATGATGGACATTCAGGTTAACGCCGTGCTCGACCAGCAACTTCACCACATCCGTTCGCTGCGAGACCAACGCCAGATCGAGCGGGCTTAACGTCGTATATCTGCTTAATACGATGCCCTCCTCGATATCCCAGCCTGCGGTTATTGCCTCCTGCAAAGCCGGAATGTTCCCTTGGTAGATGTGCATCGCAATCTCCGGTAATTCCTCGAATTTGCCGATATCTTTCAGAACGATCATCGATATTCCTCCCTGCGTAAATCCTGTGTATGTATGCTTCTTCCTTATTTCAATAATTGGCTGATTGAGCTCGGCGAAACGGCTGTCCCTTACATCGGGGAGCATTTGAATGACAAGCCTAAAGAGGATACGCGGCTGATCTTGGAGACGGCAGTTCGAGATTTGGGACAGCTCTAGCCCTGCCGCTTGATACGCTCCTATCACACGAACAGCTTCGCTCCTTAGGCGCCTACAAAGGATATGGCGGGGCTTTTCCTGCTGCGATGTTATCGGGATGAACGTCTGCAGGCTCATGTCCATTCATGCGGAGATACATATATTCCGCTTCTTCCAGCGGCATTTGCAGCGTTCGGCTGATTTCATAGAGGTCGATGTCCTGCGCCAGAAGCTCCCGTGCCTGATGGATTTTTCCATGCAGCCAACCGTGTTCGAGCATCCATTCTTTCACGCGGTCCAGAAGCTGTTTTTGGGTCTCCGCATCTGCGTGCTTTTTATATTTAGCAACGGACTCCGACAGATAGTCGTAGAGATAACTCCCCAGTGCCTCGCGCTGCTCGTGTTTGGACATTCGTTGGTACTGCTCATAACTTAAACTGATATCCAAGTCGAGGGTATCATCCCAGCTATCAAAACGTCTGGATGTTTTTCGGCCATAACTTTCCGGCAAAACGCGAAATACGACAAAGATATCGAACGGAAACTTCCAGGCGGCAGCCAGTTCCCCTAACGGCAGCAGCTCGTCCCTTAATTGACCTACGCACGTTCCGTGTGCATCCAGCGAAAAAGCCAGCTTCATCCCATGTCCCCCCTTATCTTAAACGCAGTTCCCCACTTGATGAGTACCGATATGGATCTAAGCGTTATGATACCCTTTCGCACCCTTTCGACAGGAGCCATGCCTCTATAACGGCAAATGCCTGCCCTGCATCCTGTTCATAGAAGACGGCTACCTCTTGCTGATAAGCATAATTGAATCGTACATATCCGCCCAGTTCCCGGTAGAACAAGCTGCATGTATATTCGTTTTCCACGCACAGATCCGGCGAAAAGGACGCTTGACACATACCGGCCAGCTCGGGCAGCGAAGGCTGTTCCTCCCCTGGCGGCAAACGCAAAAAGAGATGGCTCCGCGTACCCGTCCACGGTTCGTAATAGACGACTCCCTCTTGGCTGCTTCCATACACCTGACGGTATATTTCATCCAGCACCGCGGCGTACAGGCCTTCATCGTTCCGCTCCCGTGACTGCAGCAAGATTGCCTGTATATGGTCCGCATGCCGAGGCAGCCAGAGCAACTGAGCCGTCTGGGGATGCACCGCCAGAAAATCACCGTCCACCGTTGTGCCTATAGCGATACACTCTGCAATCTGCGGCTCCGTAATGGGACTGTCATCGTCATGCTCCCATAACCCGTACTCGGCAAAAGGCTGCAGCACCTCCCTATCCGGCTGCTGGACATTCATCCACCCGCGGTAAGTCCCTTCGCCGAATTGCTGCATAAACCGGACGTAGCCCGGCGGATAAACCCCCTCTTCCTCTCTTCCAAGCACTTGACTTTGGCCATCCGACAGCGGCCTCGGTCCCGATACGATGTACATGATCACTCCTCCTGTTTTCTTCTATTATTCCACAATTTTCAAGCCATGACGAGAACCCCATCCGACTTCTTCCGTTCGTTCTCCCTGCTTTTATGACACGTGTCATACGGATCTCTTTACAGGTGTGAATGTTGCGCCAGGGAGATCGTACCTACAATAAAAAGACAAGAGAACCTAGAAGAAAGAAGGAATGGAAGAATGGAACAACGTACGGGCAGAATTCGCCTGCTGGATATTTTGCGGGGCTTCGCGATCCTGGGAACGCTCGGGACGAATATTTGGATCTTCGCACATGCGGGGGATCTACGCTACATTACCACCTTTGATCACTCCGGCTGGTGGGGAGCGGACGACCTTCTCCGGATGATCGTCTTGTTTCTGGTAAACGGGAAGCTGCTCGGACTGCTGACGATCATGTTCGGGGTCGGTCTGGAAATGAAGTACCGGCAGGCCAAGCGCAAAGGAAAGCCGTGGCCTGGCGTTTATTTATGGGCCGTTTTGTTTTTAATCCTCGAAGGCCTGCTGCATTTTATATTAGTCATGGAGTATGACATCTTGATGAGTTACGGGATTACCGCCATCATTGCAGCCTTTATCGTAAAGGGCGGCGACCGGCTCATCGCCCGCACGATGTATGTAATCGGCAGTATCTTTGCCATCGCGATCCTGGCCCTTGCGGGACTCATGCTGGCAAGCGGGGCCAGCGTATCGCTGGGCAGCTTTGACGATGTCGCTGCTCTCTATCAGGAAGGCACTTGGATCGAGCAGGTCCGGTACCGGCTGGCGAATTTCATCCCGTTGCGAGCGGAGGCCATCCTCGTCATCCCGACGAACGTGTTTCTGTTTCTGCTAGGGGTTCGCTTTATGCGCTCAGGCGTATTCGCCCCGGACGACAACGGCAAAAGGCTGCGAAAAAGGCTATTCAAGCTGGGTATATATGTCGGCGTGCCGCTCAACCTGCTCATATTCGTTCCCGGCGGCGCTTTCGATCTACCGGTGCGCTATTTATTCGCTCCACTTATGTCTATGGGGTATATAGCAATCATTGCGAGAATGATACAATATACGAAATGGGAATGGCTATGGTGCCGCCTGGAGAACGTCGGAAAAATGTCACTGAGCTGCTATGTACTCCAGAACATCATCGCATCCACCATCTTTTACGGCTGGGGGTTGGGGCTTGCCGGCAAGCTGAATTCAGCGGCCACTATCGCCATCTGGCTGGTTATCTCCGCATTTCTGCTGGGCATGGCGTCCCTATGGCTCCGCCGCTTTAAGCTGGGGCCCATGGAGACCGCCCGCAAACAGGCGATAGGTTTCTTCGAATCAAGATAGCCGAAATTGGAGGCTTGATATGTTCTATAAGTTGTACCCGAGGGATCAGATCAAAAGTTATTTGCTCATCGATATCATACTGACCGTATTCTTATGCTACCAGGTGTTTCGTTCGGATACGGCGCTGGGACTGTGGGGCAGCCTTTTGCTGCTCCTGCTGTTCCTTGTTTCATTCTATGTCACATTATGGCGTCGGGGCGGCTGGCTGCTGGCTGCCGTGCTGGCGGGCCTGTTCGCTGTAGGCGTACTCGGGGTGTATACGGGGCCGAGCACCCTGCTGTTCGGGATCATTTTTGCCGATTTGCTGGGCCGGTCCAAGTCCAAGGTACATATCGCCATCGGCTGTGCGGCCATTGCCCTATCATTCCTGCTCGTGTTCGTTTTCCGAAAGGAACCGCTGCTCGAAACGTCCAATGCCATTTACCTTCCGATCATGATCATACAGTCGGTATATCCGATCGTCATCTACATCAAGGAGAAAGCAAAAAGCCTGCAGGGGGAGCTGGATGAAGCCAACGAGCAGATCGCAAAGTATATCCAGCAGGAGGAGCGGCAGCGAATCGCCAGGGATCTCCACGATACCTTGGGGCAGACCCTCATGATGATCAAAATGAAGAGCGAACTGGCAACGAAATGGGTGGATAAGGATCCGAGCCAGGCCAAACGGGAGTTAGGCGAGATTCTGGATACCTCCAGAACCGCCCTCAAGCAGGTAAGGGAGCTGGTATCCGATATGAAGTTCATCTCGCTGGCAAGCGAGCTGGAGCATTCGGCCAAGCTGCTGCATACGGCAGGAATATCGCTGAGCATCGAGAATCCGGAGAAGCCTCCACTGTTATCCAGCGTGGAAGAAACGATGCTGGCGCTCTGCGTCCGGGAAGCCATGACCAATATTATCAAGCATAGCCGGGCCGAGCGGTGCACCGTCAAACTGGAAACGAAGGATCATGCCTTCGGGATCCATATCGCGGATGACGGCGTGGGTCTTGCGGGGAACGCCGGCGGAAACGGCCTTCCGTCGATCATGGAGCGGATGAAGACGCTGGGCGGGTCCTCCGCCATCGACCCGTTGCCTCAGGGGGGCACCAATGTGTACCTGAAACTCCCGCTTCGCCGGCATGAAAAGGAGGACGCATCATGATTCGAATCGTCATTGCAGAAGATCAGCAAATGCTTCGCGGCGCATTCGCCTCACTGCTCAATTTCGAAGACGACATCGAGGTGGTGGCCGAGGTGCCGGACGGGCAGCGCGCCTGGGACGCGATTCGGCAGCATCAGCCGGACGTGTGCCTGCTCGACATCGAGATGCCTCATATTAACGGCCTGGAATTGGCCGAGTCCATACGTCAAGCAGGCCTATCCTGCAAAATCATGATCGTCACGACCTTCGCACGTCCCGGTTATTTGCAAAAAGCGATGGATGCGCAGGTGGAGGGCTATCTGTTAAAGGACGAGCCCATCGATTTCTTGATTGAGGCCATCCGGCGGGTCATGAAGGGCGAGCGGGTCGTGAGCACCGACTTGGCGGCCGCGCTCTTCATGAAGGAGGAGAATCCGCTCAGCGAACGGGAAATCGAAATGCTCCGGTTAACCAAGGAAGGCATGACTACCGGCGACATCAGCAAAGCCTTGTTTCTGACAAGGGGAACCGTGCGCAACTACCTGTCCTCCGCCATCCAGAAGCTGGAGGCGGATTCCCGGCAGCAGGCCGTCACGATCGCTGAAGATAAAGGGTGGCTGTAAACTCCCCGGGATACATATGTAGGAGGTGAAGGAGATGAACGCTTTGACCCATACGACAGCCAGCGTGCCGTGGCAGCGGTTGACGACAGCCTATGGAAGAGGCACGGATATTCCTCTGCTATTGGAAACACGACAATATAAAGAATTGGCCAGCCTGATCCAGCACCAAGGCACCCTGTGGCAGACGACGCCATGGGCCCTGCTTATGCTCCTGCGGGAGCTTGCTAAACAGAAACCGGAGCAGGTCTCTTCAGAAGAAATGGAATTATACTTATCCGTAGCTTCAGCCATAACCGTGGGATATATGGATTCGGCACAAACGGTTGAAACGATGGATAAGCTGCTGGACGAAAGATACTTATGGCCGGAAGACGACGAAGAAGACGATTTGCGATGGGAAGAAGAGGAACCCCCCGGTTATGAAGCGGAAATCTTCATCAGTTATTATTACTTCAGTTATGTGCTGCTGCAGGAAGCGGCTCCTGTTTTCCGAGCGATCATGAACAGCAGCGATCAGCATGCCGACTCCATTTCGGAGCTGCTGGCACTGCTCGAGCCGAAAGATGCCGATATGTAGAAACATGCAGGTTCGGCAAAAAGCGCGAGCCTCCGGTACCGACACCGGAGAATCCTACATAGGACAGCACGGATTTAAACCTTTTTTAAACGGAACCCTCCGCTCGTTTTAACCTTGATCGGTTATCATACAAATAATTGCGATAACAAGGAGCGAGCGTGCGTATGAGAGTTCTGGAAATGTTGTTGGTTGCAGCCTGCGTTGCGATGCTGATAATACTGTTGAGCCGTAACACAATAAATCGGAAGGCTGGCGCGATCGTCGGCATCGCTGGCGGTTTGCTGTTCGCCGTGCAGCTGCTGGTCGAGGGATACAGGTGGCAGATGATTCCGGCCTACATCGTCACCGCTTTGCTCTTTGTGTTGGTTCTGTTCAGACGCCGAACGGTCAAGAAACCGCTGCGGTACACGATATGGGGCCTTTCGGTCGTTTTGCTGGGCGGATCGGCTGCCTTATCGGCACTGCTGCCGGTTTTCCATTTACCGACGCCCTCGGGCGAGTTCAGGGTGGGAACGGATACGCTCCATTTCGTTGATGCGGACCGGGAAGAAACGTTTACCGAACAAAAAGGCGACAAACGTGAGGTTATCGTTCAGGTATGGTATCCGGCCGCGGCGTCTGGCCAAGGCGCCGAGAAAGCTACGTTGTTTCCGAAGGATAAAAGGCTCTTTCACACCTATATGCAAGCATATTCCGAATATCTGGGCCTTCCCGCGTCCGCGTTAGACTATTGGAAATACAGCCGGGCCAACGCTATCGGCCATGCCGGTTTGCGGCTGGCGGAGAATCCGTATCCGGTGGTGCTGTTGTCGCACGGCATGGGGGTCGGCAGAATTTTGCATTCGTCCCAGGCCGAACATCTTGCCAGCCACGGCTATATCGTATTTGCCATCGATCATACGTACAGCACGGCCGCCACCGCATTTCCCGATGGGCGCGTAACCGGTTTTCTTACGGAACAATCCCAGGAGCGATTATTCGAGGACAGCCGCACTATTTTGAAGGTGTGGAATGAGGATATCGCCTTTGTCACGGATCAGTTGGAGAGGCTTCAATCAGGCGCCGTCGCCAGCAAGTTTAAAGGAGCCTTAGATCTGGACAACATCGGCATGATGGGCCATTCCTTCGGCGGGGCTGCAGCCTTTGAAGCCGTTTATTCCAACCCGCGGATCAAAGCCGGCGTGAATATGGACGGAACGCTATTCATAACGAAGGACCGGGACGACATGGAGAAACCGTTTATGTTCATGGAATCGGAGGATTTTATGAAGGTGAACGAACAGCAGGCGAAGTATCGCCAAACCCCGGCTACGGAAGCCGAGCTCCAAGCACTGGGGTTAACGCGAGAACAATTCGACATGATTCTGGCGAATCGGGAATTGGAACTGAAGCTGATGGATCGCTTATCTCAACAGGGACTAGGACGGACCCTTTATATCGAAGGCGCAGGACACTATAATTTCACCGATCTTCAGCTGTATTCTCCGCTTACCCGCCTGACCGGCATGACCGGAAGCATGAATGGATCAAGGGGGGCCGAGATCGTCAACCGCTACGTGCTGGAATTCTTTAATCAGCATTTGCGCGGAATGGAGAGTAAGCTTCTAACCGTTCCCTCGGAGGAATACCCGGAAGTGAAGTATCCGGACCGGGTGTTTCTGGAAGGCTAGATTGCCTTACGCTCTATACGTGCCTGACATGTCCCTCTAGTTGTTCATAACCAGCCCATATTTCTTAACGACCCACGAGTCAATCAGATCATTCACTTCTTGTTGACTTATGCGAACAGCCGGCTTCTGCTCTTGCATAGCGTTTGCGGCTTGTACCGAGAAACGAAGCGGCTTGGTCATTTTTTTCATGGATGCTGCCATTTCTTCGAAAAAAACATACGTCAACGGCCGGTGTCCCCGAATATCCTCATATAGATAATACTTTCCTCGTTCATCCTCTGCATCGATTCGAATTCCCTTTGGAAGGGAGAGCAAGATATAGGGTAATTCATCTTCTGCCCACTGACCCCGGTAGGGGAATGAGACACCTTCATTTCTGACAAAGAATCCGGAGCTTTCATCCCCCTCAGCAATCGAAATAGAATAGACAAAGAAAGGGTGGTAATCGGGCCGGTCCTGCGCCGTAAAATACTGATAATAGATACGATACGCCTCAAGCACCTGATCCAGATCATGCTGGGTCATGTCATGGTTCGTACGATGAAATTTGGCCTGTTTTTGCTCAAAGCGTGCCAACATTTGGTTGAATTCTTCCGGCGTTATTAAAAATTTCAGTTTATAAAATCCGCTGTTTTTCAATCTCTCCATTCATCTCACCGCCTGATATCGTTTTATCCCGAGGTTTAGATGCGTGCATGAAAAGTAACCCGGGTTCCTTCGCCTAACCTGCTCTGAATATGAAGCCCTGTTCCGAAGTGCCGTTTTAATCGCTGGTCCGTATTGATCAATCCGACCCCGGACTGATGATTTGCTGTTCTCTCTAGGATTCGCTGCAATTGAGCTTCATCCATCCCGATCCCATCGTCCTGAACGATTATCTCGGCATGCGTGGCATGGACGGAAATTCGAATATGTATGGTTCCCCCATAAGTGCGCTTCATGACGCCATGCCTTATCGCATTTTCGATCAAGGGCTGGATCGAAAGGAACGGAATTTGCAAGGCTCCGCAGTCGTCTACCTCCCAAACCACCTGCAGCCGCTCTTCAAACCGAACCTGCTCGATATAAAGATACGAGCGCACCAGGCTCAGCTCCTCCTCGATCGGTACAAGTCCAGCCGTGTCTTGGAATCTGAATTTATATCTCAGAAAGTTGCTGAACTCCTCAAGCAGATTCCGCATCTTGTCCAAATTAACGTCGCTTAGGGCCGTCACCGCATTTAAAGCATTGAATAAAAAATGAGGCTGGATTTGCGCTTGCAGCCATGCCGCTTCCAGTCGAAGCTGCTCCCGGACCGTTTGTTTAATCGTCGTTAAGGCCTCAATCCTCGACCTGATTTCCAAGGCCTCCACCGGCTTGGTCACATAATCGTTAGCCCCCGCCAGAAACCCGCTTTGGATGTCTTTCGGTTGGCTTCTTGCAGTAAGCAGCAGCACAGGGAGCTCCGTGAGCGTAAACCGCTCGCGAATCCTCCGCGTCAGCTCATACCCGGACATCTGCGGCATCATAATATCGGAGATGACCAAATCCCACTCCTTCGCATCCAGTACAGCCAACGCTTCTTTACCGCTTGTTGCCATCGTCACCTCGTATTCGTCAGGAGGCAGTATGGCCTCAAGCACCTGAAGGTTGACGGGATCGTCGTCAATGATGAGCAGGGTCGGCCGGTTACTTCTCCTTTCGGGCAAAGCTCCTTGTATCGCGGCTGTCGGGAAGATCTCCTCTTTTTGCAAACCGGCCCCAATGGTATCCTGCATCGGCATGGATGGCAATGTTGGCGGTCCGTTAGAGTTCGAATCACGCTGAACTTCCTCTGTTTCAAACCCTGCCAGCTTTAATGAAAACGTAAATCTCGAGCCCTCCCCTGGAACGGAGGCCACCTCAAGCGTACCCCGATGAAGCTCAATGAGCTGCTTGCTTATGCTTAGACCTAACCCAAATCCGCCTTCGATCATGGTCTCGCTGGCGCTCGCCTGCTCATACGGAAGGAATAAACGCTTCAGCATGGTTTCGTCCATTCCGATCCCCGTATCGGCAATCGCGATATAGGCTCTGTCGTCCTCTGTAAAAGCTTGAATCGAAATATACCCTTCATTCGTATATTTTACGGCATTATGCAGCAGATTGAACACGACTTGAATCATCCGGTTCTCGTCCGCCAAGACGGGAGGGAAATCCTCCGGGATCTGATTGACGATGCTGACCGACTTCACTATAAACGGAATGCATAAGGAAGATAACGGCTCCCAGTGTTTGCATCGAAACCGAGAGTTTCATTTCTTTGGCCACGGCTTCCTCTGAACCCAATTTAATGGATCTGGCTATGCCGCTGCTTCGGCTATCCACATAATTGGCCGCCTGAATCACAAATTCGATGACGCCATTGCCGTCCGCCGTAAAGCTTGTAGTATACGGCAGGTTCTTCGCGGTATAGGCTTCCTTCGTGTCCGCCACCCGCCCGGATTTGGCAAGCAAACGTCCATTGACATATAATTCGGATGACGAACGTACGCTAGGCACGCGAATGCTATAATTCAGCTTCTCCTCGGGATTCACTAGAATACGCAGGCGATAGGAAGCAAATCCATATGGAGACGCTTTGCCATTACCATGCAGAGCTTGATTCCATCCCCCCGGAACCGCAATCAGCTTCGGCTTCGGCCCGCCTGATGCATCCTGCCCGCTCCCATCCAGCAGCCACTGCATGGGATAAAACTCCCACTCTCCGTCAAGCAACAGAATGCCGCCTTCTTCGGCATCCCATTCCCGCAAATCGAGATGCCCCTTATTTATCGTCACCTGCTGTTGATCAGGGAACACTTCCACCCACAGCATGCGCATGCTCGATAGAATCACTATGAGTAATCCTATTAACCATAAAATGTGGCTCTTTTTTATTTGGTGACTTGGTAGGCTCTTTGCCAAGAGATATTCCTCTCCTAATCCACTTTAGTGTAAGCATAGCTCCATTATTTACAATTGCAAACCCAAATGAAAGAACAACCATTGATGACTGCCATGCCATCAATGGTTGTTTGTTCTACTCATTATTTATCGGTCAGACCGGTCACTTTCAGCATTCTTGCCATCAATGCCGTCCTCAGCACGGGTCATTTGCGCAGCATCCATATACTGTCCTACATCAGATTAACAACCCTATCTATACAAAATCTATACACGACACGCTGGCTCAGGGGCCTAAACGGCGCTTCTATGACGCATCGTGACGATATAAATAACCAAAAAAGAGTGTTCCCCCATGAAGGGAAACACTCTTTCTAGTCATCCGAATTATTTCAAGCCCAGCACTTCAACATCGTAAATCCGTGCAGCCGTGTCCCCGCCCTGTGTCGCCTTCTCGATCTGAAGACGCACGTACCGTGCGGAGGTAAGTTCGATGGCATGGCTGCTGATCCCTTGCGTGTTGTCTTTGACCGAGACGGCATCCTTCCACTCCTTGCCGTCCGAGCTTACTTGAATGGAGAAGGCCCGCGTGTTGAACGCGGCCGGCTCGCCTCCGGCTTCCGCGTGCTTGATCACGAATTCGCTGACCTTGTGCTCGGCTCCCAAGTCTACCGTCAGCCAGTGCGGCCCGTCTCCGACGGCACACCATTTGGTGGCGGCATTGCCGTCCACTGCAAATGGCGGCGCTTCCTTCTCGTTCACGAAGCTGGATGCGGACGCGCTTTTGCCAAGAGCAAGGTTGCCGACGCCGTTCTCGGCTTCCCGGGTTACCGTGATGAGCTTCTTCTGGATCCGATCCTCGCCAACACTATTTTTAGCGGTCAGCGTGACCTCGTACGTTCCTTCCTCGGGATAGGTCACTTTAGGATGCTGGTCCGTACTGGACGCCGGCTGCCCGCCAGGGAAGCTCCAGCTCCAGGACTCCGTCACTTCCGAGGAAAGATCCGTGAATTGCACCGTTTCTCCCGGCGCAATCAGGGTTTTATCCGCCTTGAAGGCTGCCGTCGGCTTCGGATATTCCGGCCAGTCGAAGCTGGCGGATGCCGCCTTTCCTTGCTGGTAGTGGCGGTTTACCGGAATCACAACCATTTTGGTTGCCTCCTCCTTAAGCGAACGCTTCATTTCCGGCACGTAATATACGGTATTCCCCGTCATGCCCATCAACTCGTACTTGCCGTCCGGATGGACGCGGTAAACCTGATAGTACAGAACGTCTTCATTCTGTTTCGGCGCTTCCCACGACAAGCGCGCATCACCATATATTCCATCGCGGAAATCATTCTCGATAACCTTCAAATCGGTTACCGCGTGCGGTTTCTTCGCCTTGTCGTTCACCTGCGTAACCGCCAGGCGGCCGATGTTGGCCCGATAATCCGCCTGATCCGCCGCGGACTCGAATTGAAGCGAGATTCCGGCAATCGTGCGGCCTTTATACTTGTTCAGCTTGACGCTTCCCTGCTTCCAATCCTGATTCGCGCCCGTGGCGGTCCACTTGCCAGGCTCGAAAAATTCGTACCGATCCGGCGCATCGGAAAATGCCAAGCCGATCTTCACCTTGGCGTCCTTGGCATTGTCGGCATACACGAGTGATACTTCCGTGGTCGCTTCCACCGGGATATTCGCCTTATACAGCTTGAGATGGGTGGAGGAGCCTTTGCTTACGGCACCCGCCACTTGAAGCGAGCTGCCGCCGTAATAGGACTTGCCGAAATCAAATCCCGGTTTCAGGGCCTCGCCTTTGCCGTTAGTCTCCGCGATCCATCGCCAGGTCGGCAAAATATCCTGCAGGCTCCGGTTGCTCCAATCGCGGCTTCGCATCACTTTGCCGTCCACCGCAAACAAATGGCCGTTGCCCGTATTGAAATGGGTGACGAATTCGGAGTCGGTCAGCACGGTTTTTGCAACGACATCATGGGCAATCCCTCTCCAGGCAAGCGGATCGGTCCCTGCAGGCTGTGACGTGTTCGCTGGATTCATTCCGGGTCCCACCCAGAAAATCTGCTCCTTATTCATGTACTCCTCATGGGTTTCGGAGCTGTTGTACGCCCAATCCGGACGGTAAATGCCCAGGGAGGTCGTGGCTTTCTTCCCGTCCGGGAACAGAACCGGCCAATTGAACCTGCCTTCGTAGCCTTTCGCCTCCACGTCGATGCCGGCATATAGATCATACGGACTGCGGCCAAGCTCCGCCGCTTTGGCCGGGGAGTTCAAGAACGGAGTAATGTAATCGTATTGGCCGTTCTTCTCGTCTTTGAACTGCCAGCGGAAATCGATGAACATGTTGTCGGAAACCCGCTGATTTCCCTGTTGGAAGAACATTTCGTTCTTATCCGTCAGGGCCCCCTGCCACTTCACCGGTCCCTCCTTGATCATGGAATCGTACCAGATCACTTCCATGCCGGGTCCTTGGTTCTGCTGCAAGTAAGTCAGAAACTCAGCCATCTTGGCCGCATCTTCCGGCGTTCCGCCCTGCGTTTCCTGATTGATGAACCAGCCGTCGAAGCCGTAGTACGTCGCTACCTCGATCAGCTTATCCGCAACCGGGAAAGAACCGTCCTCCCGCTGCTTTAACAGATCATGCAGCCACTGGATTTTGCCTCCGTGCTCGGTTTGCGGCAAGAAAACGGTTCCAAAAACAGGAACCCCATTCTTATGGGCCGCATCGATGACGTCGCTGCTTGGCGGAACGATTAATCCTTCGCCTGCGGAGCCGCCCCACATGACCAGCTTGTCGATGTACTGCCAATTGCTGAAAGTATAGGTATGGAACTTCTCCGAGCCCTGCGAAGGAGCTCCGCTTGTGCTCGGATACATGGAAGCGATCGATAGCACCTTTACTTCTTCCTTGGCGTTGCCGTTTACTTTGCTTCCTTGGATGCGCTGATCCTCCAGCTTCACCGTTCCCCGGTTAAAACGGGCATCCTTGTCCTTGGACGGCGACCATTCCAGCAGCGTGTTCGGATACCAATACGACGAATGCGGCTGGGCCGCTTCGGCTTCTCCGGCAAAGCCCGTCAGGGATGCGGCAAGCAAAGCCGTGCTCATCCATGCCGCCATTCTGCGCTTCCACTGGGTTCTTGCGTAATAATCCGGTTTGATTCGTTTCATGGGAAAACCTCCTATTATTCGAAGATCATTTCGCTTACGCACATTGGAGCCTTTTTCGGTGAAGAAAGAAAGGACAGAGAGAAACGGCCGTAAGGAACAGCCGCTTCTACCCTTCATACCCTTTACGGATTACTTGTTTTGAGCCTTCCACTCATCGAACTGCTTTTGAGCTTCGGCGATCACTTTGTCGATGCCGGCATCCTGGAACTTTTGTTTAGCTTTCGGCAGATATTCTTCAGGATCGACGGAGCCGGTGTACAGCGCCGGAATAAATTCCTTGGCTACGTTCGTGATGGCCGCGACCTCCGTTTTGACCGGAGCCGTGTCGAAATTAAAGCCGAACGTAGGCGCCACTACGGCAGAGGTGTTGAATTTCTCGAATGCTTCCCATTTGTCCTTCGGCTCGCCTTCGTGAAGGTACGTCAGGAACATGTTGCCGAGCGCGAAACCAGGCATCGCATAGTTCTCCTGCATGGCAGGCATATCCTCGATATACGGCTCTTCAAGCTTCTTGTAGTGCGTTCCTTCCAAGCCGTATTGAATCATGTTCCGGAGTTTCACGTCCGTGTTCAGCAGGTTCAGGAACATCATCGCCCGCTCCGAATTTTTGGAGTAAGAAGAAATGGCCATCATCGAACCTGCTGCGGAGCTGGTGTAAATGACAGGATCATGCATCGGTCTGGTCACGATGTCATAGCCCGCGTTTCTGGACCAGCCAAGCTCAGCGTATGGCTGCGTAATTTCGCGGTCCACGAGCCATTTGCCGGTTTTGATGTTGTCGATGCCGTCCAGCGTTGCAATGTCCTCACGCACATAGCCCGCTTTATAGTATTTGCGCATGGTCGTCAGCGCCGATTTCAATTCAGGCGAATCCAGCAAATTCACGAATTTAAAGTCCTCGGTGTCCAGATACATGCCGATCGGAATTTCATCGCCGAGCGGGTAGTCAAACGGCATGTACGGTTTAAAGCCTTTCGGTACGGCAAGCGGCGTAATTTCCGCAGGCTCGTTCTCTTTAATCGTTTTGAGAAGCGGTTCCAGATCTTCAAGCGTGGTCACCTTGGAAATGTCCAGGTTGTACTTATCCAGATACTTTTTGTTGAAGCGCCATACAAATTGCTGTGCCAGTTCCTTGTTGGCCGGGATGCCATAGTTGACGCCGTTAACCTTCGTTCCTTCCAGGAAACGGGGATCCAGTACTTCCTTAATGCCTTTTCCGTACTGATCGAGCAGTTCGTTCAGCGGCTTAAACGCGCCTTTTGCCGCATTTGGAAGGTAATCGAACGCCCACGAGCTGGTGAAGGCGATGTCGTAATTCTCGCCGGAGCTCGTAATCACCTGCATCCGCTGGCTGTAATCGCCCCAGTCGATCATGCTGATTTCGATCGTTGCATTGATTTTTTCCGTCAAATATTTATTGATTTCCTCTTGAACCATAGGCAGGTCTTTCTGATTTGGCCCGATCATGTACATTTTCAGTTTGACCGGATCCAGTTTGGAGGCATCAATGGTGCCGTCGCTTTGGACAGCCGCCTCTTCCTTCGCTGGTTCACTTGGCTTACTGCCGCCTTCCTTGCTGCCGCAGGCCGACAGTACAACGGTCAGCAGAAGCACGAGAGCAAGGGACAGTAAAGAAATCTTCTTCTTAAACATGAGTTTTTCCCCCTGTGTCACTTAATGGTTATTGCTATATTGATACCGCTTACACACCCGGGACATGAAAGCCGGATTTCTCCGGCAGTGTGCGCTTGCGGGTTCAACCTTATGAAATTATCCTTTGACCGAGCCTACGGTCAGACCCTGGACAAAATACCGCTGGAAGAACGGATACGCCATGACGATCGGCAGCGTGGCCAATACGACCATCGCCATCCTTACCGTCTCCGTCGGCAGGCCGGCGGCCACATCGAACGAGCCGATATTCTGCGCATTCTTCGTTAGGAAGTCCATGTTCTTCTCGATCTGCATGAGCATGAACTGCAGCGGTGGCGTCGCCTGCGGATTGTTATAGTACAGCAAGGCGTTAAACCAGTCGTTCCAGTAGCCCAATGAGCTGAACAAGCCGATGGTGGCGATCCCCGGCAGCGAGACCGGCAGGACGATACGGATAAAGGTCAGAAATTCGCCGGCGCCATCGATTTTGGCGGACTCGATAATCTCATCCGGAATCGTCGTTTGAAAAAAGGTCCTCATGACGATGATGGAGAACGCGCTCAAGGATAGCGGAAAGATTAGCGCCCAGATCGTGTTCTGCAGATGCAGGAACTGGGTCATCACGATATAACCCGGTACCATGCCGCCCGAGAACAACATGGTGAAGAACGCCAGAAAGCTGAAAAACCCTCTAAATTCAAAGTTTCGGCGGGACAAGGCATACGCATAGGTCGTAACCAGCGCCAGACTCACCAGCGTTCCCAGCACCGTGACCAGGAGCGTCAAGCCGAATGAGGACAGCAATTCGCTTCCCGTTTTGAAAATATACTCGTACGCGGCCGTGCTGAACTGGCTCGGCAGCAGCCTAAAGCCTTCCAGGACCAGCGTCTGTTCGTCCGTCAGGGAAATAATGATAACAAATAGGAACGGAAAGATACAGGAGAACGAGAAGAGCCCGATCACGATATTGAAAATCGTATTCCACAAAGGGGAGATGGCATTATAGTCTCTCTTCCTTGAACGCTTGGCCGACTGGCGGGCGGTTTGCGTTGATAGCTGCGACATTGAAGTTACACCTCCCTCGGATTAGAAGATCGCATGATCTTTTTCGATTTTTCGAACGATATAATTGGCAACCAGAATCAGAACCAGTCCGACAAACGATTGGTACAAGCCCGCTGCCGTGCTCATGCCGATGTCTCCCATGTTGATCAGACCGCGGTAGACGAAGGTATCGATGACGTTCGTAACCGGGTACAGCGCGCCCGAATCCTTCGGAAGCTGGTAGAACAATCCGAAATCGGAACGGAAGATGCCGCCGATCGCCAGTATGGTCAGGATGATCATGAGCGGCTTCAGCAGCGGAATGGTGATGTACCGCACCTGCTTCCACTTGCTGGCGCCGTCGATGACGGCCGCTTCATAATAAGACTTGTCGATCCCTGTGATAGCCGCAAGATAAATAACGCTGTTGTAGCCTACGCCTTTCCAGATGCCGACAAAAATGATGATGAAGGGCCAATACTTCGCTTCCGAATACCAGCTGATCGGCTCTCCTCCGAAATAGGTAATGATTTGGTTCAGCGTTCCTTTGTCCACGCTCAGAAAGGTGAACGCAAAATAACTGATGATGACCCACGACAAAAAATGCGGCAGAAACATGCCGGTCTGATATACCTTCGCCGTCCGCTTGTTGACAAGCTCGCTCAGCATGATCGCAAACCCGACCGCAATGACCAGGCCCAGAATGATAAAGGCGAGGTTATAAAGAATCGTATTTCTCGTAATGATAAAGGCATCATTGGTCGTAAACAGATACTCGAAGTTTTTGAATCCTACCCATTCGCTGTTGAACACGCTGGCGAAGAAACCGTCCGGGCTGATGCGGAAATCCTTAAACGCGAGCACGGTGCCGAACATGGGCAAGTATGCAAAGATCAGAAACCAAATGGTTCCGGGCAGTATCATCAGCAGCATGAACCGGTTGCGTATAACCTTTTTGATGAACCCCGACATGGGCACTCCTCCTCTTCCCTGTTAAATGCAAGTGATGCGACCGAAGCTTTAAAATGTCCCATGATCGTTGTCAATGCGGCTTTATCCAAGAGCCGGCCGTTATCTTCTCACTCGTCCTTTAACTACTTTTATTGTGCCAAGTAAGCGCTACCGCCCTCAAGTTGAAAAATACTAGAACGGGATGGATAAATTAAAGAATCCTTCACAAACAACAAGAAAAACAGGCCAAAGCGGATTCGCCTTGAGCCTGTCGCAAAGAGAAACGTTGGTGTTAGATCCGATACATGGACCTCATCTCGGTTGGAGATACGCCCGTATATTTTTTGAACTGCCTGTAAAAGTACGAGCTGTCCGTGTAACCTACGCTGAAAGCGATATCCGCCGTCTTCTGATCGGTATGCAGCAGGAGCTGCGTCGCTTTCTCGATGCGGTAATGGTTCAAATAATCCGAAAAGCTTGCGCCGACCTCCTGCTGAAAGAGCTGCCCCAAATAATTCGGATGCATCTGCAGCCGCTGGCTCAGCGTCTTCAAGGATAGCTCTTCCGGATAATGGTGCTGCACCTGCTCGACAAGGAACGATACATGGGGGCTGTACCCCTGTTCCGCTTCCTGCAGGCGCTGGAGGCTGCGCTCGACAATGCGCCATACATGGCTTCGGAGCCCCTGGAGCGTATTAATCCGGTGCATTGGCGTGAACACCTCGCTGTAGTCGGGGCTTTTCTCCACATCCTTTGCCGCTATCATCAATTGGACAGCCGCATTCATGCAGGCTCCCCTGGGTACCGTCTGCGCCCCGCTGCCGCCGTCAAGAACGGATTCGATGTAGGCCTGCAAGGACGAAACATCGCCTTCGATCAGCAGCTTCGCGAAGGCATCGGGGCGAACCGACGGCGAAGATGCCGGATCGGACTCCGGTTCCGCAGGCGGATGGTATAAGGTCTCTTCATCTCCTGCAATCAGGCGGGCGTTGAAGTGGCCTTTCGCTAGCCTGTAGCTCTCCTGAATATCTTTAAAATCATGGACAGCCGCATGACCTTCGGCGCACCACATGCGCAAGCCGGTCAACTGCCGCAGCTTGGCCATGGCTCCTCTCATCCCTTCCCGCGCAGCATCCTTTCGCTCCTTCATCGAGGCCGTCAAAACAACGATGTCGTCATCCGCATCGGGAAAACAAATGACCTCATGATCTCCCCCAAGCTCCTCCGAAAGAGCTTGGCAGCATTCATCCGCCAGGCTGGTCAGGCGGAAGAGCTGGGATACCGAGCGCTCGTCGGATATGAGCCGCAGCACGTTAACCTGGTAAGACGGATAATGCAGCGGAATGCCGAGAAGCTCGGCTCTTTGCTTGAGCTCCGAGCTTTTGATTTCGCCGTTCACCCATCGCTGCAAAATATTGCTGCGGAGAACCTTCCAATCCTCCTCGGAGCGAAACCGCTTCAGCTCCTCGCGTTCCCAATCGCCTCGGATATGCTTGATCGTTGCTTCCAGCTCCTCGATGTTGATCGGCTTCAAAATGTAATTTTGGATGCCGAGCGTGATCCCTATCTTCACATATTCGAATTCCTCATACCCGCTAAGCACAATGAACTTGGTGCGGGGATGCATGGCTTTCACCTTCTTAATGAGCTCGAGTCCGTTCATTCTTGGCATCATAATATCCGTGATCAGCAGATCCACAGGCTCTTCCTTTAATTTCTCTAGCGCCTGCAGCCCATCGTTGGCCGAACCGGACACGTGCAGATCGTATTCCTGCCAATCCACAATCGTGGCCAATCCCTGAGCAATCAAAGGCTCATCATCAACAAAAAATACGCTCCTCATGTCGTCTCCCCCTTGCGAAGCTTCGGTATTTCCATGCGGACCTCGGTTCCCTGCCCCTCCGTGCTGCGGATAGTCACGCCGTAATCGCTTCCGTAATTCAGAACGATCCGTTCATGCACGTTCATCAGCCCGATCGACCGGTAGCCCTTGTCGGGAGGCTGGAGAACCTTGTCCAGCGTCTGGCGGATCTGGATCAGCTTTTCCTCCGGTATGCCCGTTCCATTGTCTGAGACGGTAATCACGACCCGGTCCTCTGCCCCGTGGGCCCGGACTGAAATTTTATTGTTGTCCTCAAGCGGACGGAATCCGTGAACGATATAGTTTTCCACGATCGGCTGGATGAGCAGCTTGATAATGCTAAGGTTTTGGATTTCCGGGTCGACCTCAATTTCCGTCTCCAGCCGCCCTTCATAGCGGATGCGGAACAAGTCGAGGTAAACCGAGCACATATCGATCTCCTCTTCAACGGTAACCATCGTGCTCTTCTTCACCATGTTCTTGAACATGACCGACAGGCTGTATATCATTTGGCCCACTTCCTTCGCTCCCACGAAATACGCCTTCATGCGAATGGATTCCAGCGTATTGTATAAAAAATGGGGATTGATCTGCGACTGCAGGGCAACCAGCTCCGCGTTTTTTTGCTTGATTTCCGAGGTGTACATCTTATCGATGTACTGCTCCAAACGGTCGCCCATGTCGTTGAACCGGCGGGAAATTTGCTGCAGCTCGTCTTCGCCGGACATCTGGATGCGCGTCGACAGATCGCCTTCGCCGATGCGGTTCATCGAGCGGATGATCCGCTGCACTTTTTTGGAGAATTTTCGAACGATCGTGAACGTAATTGCAAAGCTGGCCGCCATAAATACAAGCGTGACCAGGATCAGTCCGGTCCTCAAACTCTCCGTATTCTCCTCGATCGAGGATTTCGACACGATACCCACCACCGACAAGCCCGCATTCCCGACATTCAACATGTTCACCTTGGAGGGTTCGTCCAGCTCCACCCAGTCTCCGGCTTTTTCCGGTTCCAAGTGGTAGGGATAGGTTTGACCGTAATACACATCCTCCGAGTCGTAAATCACGGTTCCCTGGGCGTTCAACACCATGATCCGGCCTTTGACCGAAGCTCTGCTCTCGAGCCAGGTCGATATTTGCCGGGCGTCGAACTCCACGTTCAACATGCCTACCCGTTCCAGGGTCCAAGGGTCCTTCAGCTCTCGCGAATAGGAATAGGACCTTGCACCGGAGCCTGCGGCTGAACCTGAAAGCTCGTTTAGCGGCATGGTATCCCAGCTGTGCTGCTCCCGGCGGGCGAACCAGTTCTCCCATTTGCTTTTGGAACCGGATTCATTATTCAGCTGCTGGTTGGTCCGGCTGATGTGCATATAAAAATCGTTCGGATAACTGTAGATGGACACGCTTTTGGCGCTGGGCTCCTGCTCCAGGTAATTCTTCAGCAGGGTATTGAAGGACCGCAAACGCTGCTCCCCCGTCTTGGTGTACAAATCCAGGCGGTATTTGAGGTAACTCTCATATTCGTTGTTCAAAAAATAGATCAGCTCGTCGCTCAGCGTGGCGTCGCCGTAAATCTGCTGGAATATATTCTGGATGCTCTCATACTGCCGGCTCAAATAGATATTCAGGACATGCGCGGATTTGAGATTCGCATCCGTCTGCTCACGGAGTATGCGCTGCGTTTGGTATTGATAGACCAAGGTCGCCGCAATCGCGAACAGCACGATCATGACGGCCGAATACAGCACGACGATTTTGTTGAACATCTTTCGCTTCAGATGGTTTAAATAAAATTGGCGCAGTCTGAAAATATGTAACACACCCTGTTCTATAATGGTCACTTCGGCACCCAGTGTACACCGTTTCCGTAAACCCGGCAATTGCATTCTGCAGCTCTGTGAACGAGCACTGCTGTACCAAGACGGCATGGATGGGCTGTGCCGGAAACGGCAGGCTGGATTCCGTTCGTCCCCACCGAACGTGTTGCAGAGTCGCTAGGCATGGGAGTGGATGTGCCGAATCCTTCAACTTGCCCGCATAGGAGATCCAGAGGCAAACAAGAGGTTTTGCTGAAGAGAACGCGCAGAACCGTATCGCAGGTTTTCGAGGATCCGTCGTTTATGAAAGAAGGCTTGGCATGTCGCTGCTTAGATAACGTCCACCTGCCGCGAAACTAGAGGAATGCCCTGCTGGATGTTGAATATCTATTAAGGATCCGTGTTAGCTACTGCCGTGTTCCCGATGAAGGAAACCTTTACGAACCGAGGATATGACCGATGAAACTTCAATTCCTATATAACGAATATCTCAATCTGAAATTCAATAGAGGATTACCGTCCACTCCGATAGGCGGCTTTGAATACGGCCTTCTTGAGGACGGTGGCGCTGCATTATTCTTTGCCGAGCGTAACGATGAGGCTTTTGTGGAGTGGACGCATGAATTGCAGCCGAGGGACGCCCATTATGTTGCGAGTCCGGACTGGAAGCCTGTGCTGTCCGACTCCGACTCTTTTAAACAGCTGGACGTCTATGATGAATTGGTATTCTATTATCTGCTGTTTACGATCAATGCAACGACGTCCATAGCCAAGATCAACCCGTACAATGCCATGAATGATTTCATGAAGAGCTATGGTTTCTTTCAGTTGTCTCAATTGAACGGTGTCACCGGCTTGAACGAGGAACAGAGGCTGCAATTAAGAGACTTTTTCTTCTTTTTCTACCTATACGCGCACCCGGTTAATGAGGAGACCCTCTACGCCTTTTCATTCCGCGGGCAGGATTTGATCCATACCAAAACCAACATTCATGTTGAGCATTATGTAACTGCATATCACGATTACTACAGCGAGCATCTCGACAAGTATGCAGATCAAGTATTCATCGATCCCCCTGATATCCAGGCATGCAAACATCTTACGCTGGAGCTGTTAAGGTCCATCGAGGGCAAATCGGCCAAGCTGGAGATGCCACCGGAAGAAGGATTAGAGGCCCTATTGCGACTGATCAATGACGTTGATGGTTTTATGCACATGCATTTGGTGGATAAAACGACGCTATTCGGGATCATGAGCGATTTCCTCTCGGACGCTCGCTCCACCCCTTACCGTGATCATTGCTTCCGTATGCTGCTTCAGAATTATACCTGTTATGTCCTTTATTTTGAGTTTGAGCAAATTCATCATTTGGTGGATTATTTTAAAGATACGCCGGTATGGTGCGAGAGAATGATTAATTCCCTTTTTACGGATGCTATTTTTATGCAGAAGATCCTGCGGCATCATCGGATCGATATTGCCGATTATGCGAACGTGACTGCGTTCTTTAATGAGGAAGCGCGGAGGATTTATTTGTAATCGCTGAGGGAGCATTTTATGGAGACCTTGATGAAATAAACTGCAGCAAAAGGAGCGAACGCCGGATGCGTTCGCTCCTTCTTATGTCTCCCTCCCTGCTCTCTCCTCCCACTTCGCCCTCAAACCTTTCAAATCCTCGACAAAGAATCTTAGCAAATTGGGTCTTCTTCTAACGGCCAGCGGATGATAGGTAAAGCCAATCGGGATTCCTTCAAATTCATGCCAGCTCCCGCACAACTCCTTGACGGTGGCATTCTCCTTCTGCGGGAATAATCCTTCGACTACGACATTGCAAAAGCCAAACAATACGAGCGGCTGCTTCTGAAGGAGCTGCGACTGCAAATGCGGAAGGCATGCCGCTCGGGTTGCAGGCTTATCATAAGCACGGGTTGGCCGGCGTTTCAGCAAATAGGTGACGTAAACCGAGTGGATATCCATGCCCGCTTCCCTCATGCCGAGTTGGAGGGTTTCCCGGGTCCCGCACAAGAACGGGTTACCCTCCCGATCCTCCCGGCCTCCCGGATTATCCAGGATCATCATCAGCGAGCCTTGCGGATTGCCTTCCCCCCAGATGACGCGATTCCGCTGTCTGCACAATTCGCAGCGTTCGCATTGCTGCATATCTTCGGGTGCTTGCTCTTCTGGCAAAATGACACAGGGATGATTCGTTTCCGTAGACATGCCATTTCTTCCTTTCTATCGCATGCAATGGTTCCATTATGCCCACCTGCCACCTAATGTAAAAACTTCCCTCGCGTATATTCGGTCAGGTCGCCAGCAGAACCAACACGGAATCCAGCGGGATCGGCCTATTATCTGTCTAAACAGTTAGTTGAGAAGATGAACGGGAAAATGGATGCAGCGTTACAAGACGGCTGGTTTATTCTTTAACATCCATCTTCCCATCCATCGCAGTCACATACGATGAAAGTCCTCGTCTATACGTTATGCATGGTATGGTCCAAGGGTTGATTATCCGAGAACAAGTCCGGATTATCCTTGAGCATTTCCGTTATGACATCGGCCACCGCGGCCGCATCGCATACCCGGACGACGGCATCGCCAAGATGCCCCTTATGCATCGCCCCCCGACTTTCCAGGACCTCATCGACCTTCCAAAAATGCTCCGACCACGACAACCCGCAATGTCTGCGGGAAGGCACCGGGATTTCCGTTCCATCCGGTAAAACCGTGTACAGCTTCTCATGGCCATCCGTTAACCTGCCCGGGATGTCCACCCACTCCTCGACTCCATGAATAAAAGTGTTGCGCTTTAAATCGACACCCACTAACAAAATCGTCGCCTTGCGGTCAAGCAGCTTGCCCCAAGCGGATCCTCTAGCGCATGGCGTGTCGAACCGATGGTCGTCGTTTGTGAACGGGATGGCATCCTGGCCCAGTGCCGCCACGGAATGCGTGGGGTGCAGCGAACGCACCACATCCGGACGTTTGCGAAAAAGCTCCGGCAGGATTCCGACGCAGGATGGGGATTGGTCCACGTAAAATTTCGGATTATCCGCATTGATATAAGACCACGTGTGGGTGGGCAGCACCAGCAGCCCTTCTTTCATATACGCTGTCAGCGCATTGAGGACCGTGTCCGCGCCGCCTTCGACCGGCCCCATGCTCTTCATGGAAGAATGGACCAGCAAGGTCCCTTTTCCGTCAATGCCCAGCTGCTCTAATTGCTTCATTAAGCTTTCCCGTGTATGCATGTTCTTCTCCTCCCGGCCAGGATATCTAAACTGGCTGTCACTATTATTTTTCGATGATTTCCCAGTGCAGTTCCGCGGATGTATCTCCTTTTATAGGCTTTTACATACGATACGTCCATGATATAGAGGACTGGGAATATTTGCAATGAATGCACGTTGGTTCTAACGTTCCAAGCTTTACCTCTTGCGCCTCATCGGTTACAAATACTTTCTTCTATACATCAAGGTAATCTGATCCGCAATGTATTCTGCGCTATGCTCGGTACCATCCTTAATCCACCACATAATAATCCCCAGAAGTGATGAGGCCACAATATCAACGGAGGCAACCCGACTTGTGGAATGGATGTTTCTTGCGTCTCTGCGTTGTTCTATCGTGTTTTTCAATAGGTTCGACAAGTGGGTTTTGAAGCCCGTATGCTCAACCAACACGGCGAAAATGTTCCGGTATTCATAAAAATAATTTAAAAATGTAATTAGCTGCTCCCGCTCGTTTCTGCTCTTCACTTGTAATAGCGGCTCGACTTTCATGGACAGGTCGTCAAAGATCTCATGCACGATCTGGCGCAGCAAATCATTAATATCCTCATAATGCAAATAAAACGTGGCGCGATTTAGCTCTGCGCGGGTTGCAATTTTCTGGACGGTCAATTGAGAGACTTCCAGATTGTCGGCCAGTAATGAAAAAACGGCCTGTTTCAGCAGCTTTTTGGAGCGAACGGCTCGTGGATCCACTCTTTTATGTTCAGGCATGTCATCCCTCGATTATCGTTTATTTGGCACTTCATATGCTCACGGCTCAGCTTGACGGAGAAATCAGCAACAGAAGAGATCTCTACCGCCGTCTTCCGTTACTAAAAAAAAATCGCCGTCCGATTCCCCGACAGGGATCGTGAACGGCGACCATTTTAGAGTCATCAACTAGGCAGCAGTCATTTCGCGTCAATGCCGATATCAAATTACAAAGCTAGTCGGCCAATTCCGCCAGCACCTTGCCAAGTCGGTCAAGCTGCTGTTCATTCGCTTCTTCGCAGATGGGCTGGTCGGTGAACCAGTCCGGCCCCCGAGTGGACAGTCTGGACTGGTCATGGTCCCCCGCTACCACGAGGGTCGGCGTGCTCATCTCCGCGAAGCTCGGATTCATGAAGGGGAAGTGCTCTGCCGCGAACGGACTCAAGTCAGCTCCACCCTTGCCAGTCGTGGCAAGCAGCACGCCCGCCTTGATGCGCGAGTCGGACATATCCTCTCCCTGCTCGCCGTTGTGATCGAGGACTCGCGCGCCAAGCAGCATGCTCGCCGTCTGGCCTCCCCAGGAGTGTCCGGCAGCGGCGATGCGGCTCCGATCGAGGCGCCCACTAAGACCGGGAACGGAAGCTTCGATAACCGTTTCAGGTCCTCGACTCGGAAACGCCAGATCCGTGGCGTACGGGGATCTTCAGGAGGAAGGTTCAGCGTCCTCGAGTCGAGACACGGATCGTTGTGTTCAAGTCGTCATCACTCCCGCTGGAAAATCGGCATTGGATGATGCCCTTCCCATAGTCTCCAGGGCAATACGCAAACATTTCCTTGACCAATTAACGGATCAAGACATTGAGTCGATTACGAAGCTTGCGGAAAGGACAAAATCAGGGTCTTCAGCGTCTGGTGAAGCCCCGTCGACATGACCGCGTTTTTGAGATTATTCATGAAGGGATAAGTGGATCGGTACTCCACGAAAGAAAAGAACTCTCCAGGTTTGGAGGGTTCTTTCATTTTTATCCACATAACATACTTCACCCTAAAGCGATCTCATTTATCGGAAAGAGGGCTGTTCAAAAAGTAATACGTTCACTTGCGGATATAAATGAAAATGAGCCCGGCATCATTACCGGACTCATTTCATTCAACTGCCTAATACATATGGTGCCGTTCAAACGATCTCATGGCTTGCTCCGCCATGAAGGCAGGAGGGTGCGGCATCTGGTTCGCGCTCCACCACTCCCCCGTTCCGATTAAGGCCGAAGAAGTGAAAGGAAGCGTGCCTTCAGAATCCATGCCTGGGTCGACTCTCTCCATATCGATTTGCTTCGGAGTCAAGGTTTTTAGCTCATAGGATGAAACCAAGCCGTCATACTCTGCGGTGATGATTACGGTTCCTTCCGAATTCGCCTTTACTACACCGCTAACGCTGATCTCCGCAATCCTTGGATCACTGCTTGTATAGGTGACGTTTATCTCTACCTTTTCACGGCTTCCATCACTGTATACTGCAGTAGTCACCGTTTGATCACTCTCTCCAACGGCCAGCGTATGCAGCCCCTCGAGCTCAAGCCCAATCAGGCGAACCGGCTCTTCTCCGTTGCCTTCTGATATCGATTGTAAAACAGGTCGTTTACCCATACCGTCCCATCTCCAAATCGCGTTAAAGTCCCACCCTAACCTGTCTGTATAGGTGGATGGAGTCTCTATTTCAATTTCAGATAGGCCTAATCCCTTAAGGGTTGTTAATGCTCCCTCAGCGACACCTTCTTTATCAACCATCATGCCGTCAAATGCATAATTATTTTGGAGCGTGGCGGTGTGCCCCGCAAGAACTCGTCCCATCACCCGGTTCGCCATCGTTGGCGCCGTAACCGAAGGGCCCAGGGCAATGACATTTCTGACGACCGTATCATTGTATCCGTATCCAGTCACTCCGCCCGCATTGCTCGTCATCGCCCGAACGGTTCCAGACGCATACACGTTTTCTGTTAGGCTGCCCGAGTTCGTAATTCCGATTAGGCCGCCGGCCTGACTTACCTGAGCGGTTACATCCGCGGTAGAATAGCTGTTTCTTACGATGCCATTGGAATAGCCCACTAGGCCGCCGACTGTGCTGGAGCCTGTAATGGAGCCTGTTGAAAGACTATTCTCTATCTCGCCATTGTTCGTGTTGACGAGTATGCCTATTCTGCTCCCGCCAGTGACGCCGGCATCGATCATGGCTATATTTTTAATCACTCCGCCATTAAGATGGACTAAGCCGCCGCTCGAGGAATTAAAGTTGACTATTTTCTTCCCGTCGCCATCCAAAACACCGGTGAACGAAACATCTTTAAAAAGTGGCTCAGCCGGTTGTCCTGCGTAATCCAAATCATGGTCCAAAATATACTTTTCTGCCGGGAAGGCTTCCATAACATTCAGATCTTCAATGGACTTGATTCGGTAATAACCAGCTTCATTTCTTTCCAAAGGCACGACAGGCTCGCTTGCCTCTTCAGGGTTACTGCTCAATACCGGACGCTTTAAAGCATCATTCCACATCCAAACCGACTCAAAATCCCAGTTCAGTCGATCGGTATACGTGTTAGGGTCTTCAACCTGCTGCTGAGAAAGCCCCAAACCCTTTCTGTTGTCAGCAGCGGCAATACTCTCGCCTTCTTTATCCACAATCATGCCATCGAACGCATAATTATTCTGAAGCGTTGCCGTATGCCCGGCAAGGACTCGTCCTACCACGCGGTTCGCCATCGTCGGCGTCACGACGGAAGGGTTAAGAGCAATCACGTTTCTAACAACCGTATCATTATAACCGTAGCCAGTCACTCCGCCTGCGTTGCTTCTAAGCGCCTGGACGGCTCCGGATGCATACACGTTTTCCGTTAAGCTGCCTGAGTTCGTAATTCCGATTAGACCGCCAGCTTGGTTCAGCTGGGCCGTTACATCTGCCATGGAATAGCTGTTTCTCACGATGCCATTGGAATAACCCGCTAGACCGCCCACGGTACTGGAGCCTTCGATTGAGCCCGTGACATAACTATTCTCTACCGTTCCGTTGTTTGTATTAACGAGTATGCCTATATTACTTCCGCCAGTGACGCTTGCATCTACCATAGCTATGTTTTTAATGGTTCCGCCATTGAGATGAAATAAGCCGCCATTTTCTGAATTAAAATTGGTTAAGGATTTATTGTTCCCATCAAACGTGCCAAGGAATGGCGTCGCTTTAAATAAAGGTTCAAATAGCCGCCCTTCAAAATCAAGATCATCCTCCAATATATAATTCTCATTTGGGAATTCGGATATCGTTTTTAATTCTTGAATCGAGCGGATGATGTAGTACCCCTCTTCATTCCGATCAAGCTTCGGTTTTGGGATATTGTCTTCGTTAATTTGCTCCAAATTACTTTGCAGTAACGGACGTTTGGCATCTTCGTTCCAGATCCAGATCGTATCAAAATCCCAACCGAGAGTCTCAATGAAAAAGGATGGCTTCGAGAATGTTTCTGCACCGACCCCCTGTCCTTTCTCATTGTTCGGATCATTCACCGTAACGTTCTCACTGCTAACAAACATATTTTCATCGGCGTAATTATTGACTAAAGTTGCCGTCTCCCCAGCTAGTACTCTGCCGACGATTCGATTCGATGCAGTACCTGTAACAATAGATGGATTTAATGCCATACTATTTCGAATAACCGTATTGTTATATCCGTATCCGCTGATGCCGCCAGCATTTGATTCTTCTGCTATTACGGCTCCGGTTGCATAGACCTGTTCTGTTGTACTCCCCCGGTTCGTAATCCCGATCAAGCCGCCGGCTTGCTTGCCTCGCGCATGGACTCGAGCTGTTGAATAACTGTTTCTAACGATACCGTTCGAGTAACCCACAAGACCGCCAACCGTAGAATTGCCTCGAATAGATCCGGTACTGTAGGCATATTCCACGATCCCATCATTCTGATCAACCAGGATCCCAATATTACTTCGACGAACATCAATATCGGCATTGGTGATTCCTACATTACGGATCGTCCCTTCATTAATAGCAAAGAGACCGGCACCGCCCGAGGAGACTATAACGCCTGTAATCGTATGCCCTTGCCCATCAAACGTACCCGTGAATGGAGTGCCATTCGCGCCAATGGCTTCAAAAAACATGCCCTTACCGTCAATGTCTTGAGCTAAAACAAAATGTTTGTCCGGGAACTCATGCATTTTATTGAGTCCACTGGCACTTTTGATTTGATAGGGGTTGCCTTCCGAACCATCGCCCAGCATGCCTTCTTTAGCTATTAACGGCTCCGTTAACGGCTCTTGATCGATTGGGTTATTAACCACTCTTACGACGATCGTATGTTCATCGCCAAATGCAAGCGGGTTGTCAAATAAGATGATTTGTTCACGTCCGAGATGTTCTAGCGTTGCTTCTTGAATCACCGTTTCCAGCAGCTGTTCACCTGTATGATCCCGCTTTTCCCCGATAACGGTGACACGTTCAGGCGAGCTCGGATAATTCAGGACCCCAACGCCCTTCAAGACGTTATTTTCAATTATTGCGCTTGTTAAGTTCATATAATTTGCAGGTTGTTTAATCGTAAATGAATCAATTTCATCACCGTCGCTGTTGTAGGCTTTCAACGTGAGAGATTGATCGTTTGATTCTAAAATAACACCCGTCTGCTTATTTTCATCGTATACGATATGATCCCAGTCAAACGATTTGTTATCATAGAACGTTGGACCTGATGAACCAACTGTCACAAAGGTTGTACCTAGATTCATCGCTTCTTCCGATATATCTTTTACACCGTTTCGTACGGTTGTCCGTTTATACACATGATCATGACCGCCAATGTACAGACTGACACCAAGCCGTTCAAAGGCTTGAGACAATTTCACTCTCATCATGTCCATACCGGTCTCATCACCCGATTGACCGCCATAATAAGGATAGTGCCCCATAACGATTTTCCACTTCTTGTCGGTTGCCCGCAAATCTTTTTCCAGCCATGACAGCTGCTTGTCGAAATCCAGCACAGAATTCAGAACAGCAATGTGCATGTCGCCGTAATCAAACGAATAATTCGTTTCCCGGTAACTGCCCTCACCGTTCTTCGGCAGGTTGAAAAACCCGGAGAACGGCACGAGCTTCCGCTCCGTCGCACGTTCACGGTCCCCGACAATGTGAGCAGAAACTAGACCCATATCGTTGTTGTAAATGTTGCTAAACACATCATCCCATGCATACATATTTCCGCCATTTTCGACCAAGTCTCCGACTTGAATCACCGTCTGTCCGTTTGAATTCTTCTCCCTCAGAACGTCCAGCATATTGTTAAAGAGCCGGAAGCTTTCCGGATTTCGATCCGGAACTCCAAGATCGCCCATCACATACATCACGGCTTCCTCTGAAGCTGGTGCGGTCCTAAAGCTATAACTGTCGCTCCAAGGTCCAGAAGGTGACATTCCATACCGATAGTCATACGTAGTCCCTAAGCCGAGATCTGTTACATTCGCTTCATGAGCTGCAAGCACCCGATAGTTACTCTTGTCATACGTATCACCATAGGCGGCCTGAAAATAAGAGGCTTCTGCCTGTACTACTTCCGCCTGGTCCCACGTCGTCTCGGATTGAGGTTTATACTGAATATACGACGTTTCTAATGCCTTATCTGTGACCAAGTTTATTCCTACTTCACGTTCATTCTCACCAACATTAACAATGGGTTGAAATTCATTTAAAATTTGTTCGGCATCCAGATTCTGCTGATCAACAAGGATTCGAATAAGTTCAACACGCGTATTTCCTTGAGCGTCGGTTGCTACATACTTAATGAAATACTCTCCATACATGTCGACCTTGAAATGCTGATTTAGAGCCGCTACTTCTCCCTTATCATTTAGAACGATGGCTTCCACCGATAAAGATTGACCGCTGTGATCTGTCGCCGAAGCGTCCAGCACTTCTATTTGATCCCCAAGCTTAATCGTGTCCGGATATTGTCCATGAACCTTAATTTCAGGCGCATGCACCGTGCCCCTCGTTTCATCACCAATCCATATTGGAGCACTTATAGCCTCTTCACCGTCCAATTGGAAAGCTCTCACGAGGAAGTAGTCCCCATCTTTACTTGCTAAGGATACTTCCTGATTAAATTGATTGCTGGCAATATTGCCGTACTCCTTGATGATTTCACCGCTGTTTTTGTAAACAACGACTTTATCCAACACATCGTTAGCATCAGGGTCACTTATCTGTATCTTGAGATTAATTTTCTTTGTTTTGGCCGGAAGAATCGACCCCATCATCTGACCTTTGGCTGAAACCGCCATTTCCAGGTTGCGATCAAATGATACATAGGTGCGGTGGTTTCGCATCGCCTCGTAAAGGCCTTCTCTAGTAAGCTTTTTCCCCCACATACCGGTCACATGGGGTTGAACCATTCCCCAATTTCCTTTGTGCTCGTCCCCGCCAAACACGGGAGAAACATGCCAGCCTCGATCTAATGCCTTGGTATAGATTGCAAAATCATTGGACGATTTGTATTCCATCAGATTAAGGTTTCTGTCAACTTCCCGGTTATAGTGTTTAAATTCATTGAAACTCCAATTTCCTGATGATCGTGGATGATTAAATTGCGCAATTGCATTCGGATCTTGGGCAAGTCTTGCGTAAAAGGTTGGCAGATCATATTTGATGTCGCTCCAGCCCCAAGTGCCATCAGCACCTACTCCATGTGTTCTTGCAAACCATGGGGCATTAAACAAATTGATATGGCCTGCTTCATCATACCAAGTCACTTCCGTACCCGGCAGCGTAATAAATTCGTTATCATGATTGTGAGCATCGGATTGCTCATGCAGCAGCTTGTATTCTTCTGAATAAGAGTCTTGAACATTCGTAATAAAGTCACTGCCCGTACTGATGTCATAGGTCACGTCGTGTTCCGTCACTGCAAAAAAATCAAAATCTGTATTACTTTTCACAAAATTATAAGCATCATTAGGCAGCAATATCCCGTCACTGAGAGAAGTATGGGAATGCATATGACCTTTGAACAGTGAAGCTCCTAAATACTTAGCTCTATCTTTTTTAGAGACACCATTCTCTGTCTCTGAAGACGCCGCGAATACATTAATGCCGTAATAAAGACTAACAACCCCCGCAATCATACAAGCCATCACAATAAAAGGTAGTCTTCTTCTTTGGGACTTCACTCAAAACCCTCTCCTTTTTCGGCTTAAAGTGTCTGACTGATAAACAAACAGCCCCTAAACCAAAAAATGCAGTCTGAAGGCTGTTCTATCCTCTATCTTGTTAATCACAGTTGCAACAATGGCTTAATGATTGGTGCAAGCGACTGTGCCATGCGCAAAAACCCGAGGTCCGTTGGATGTGTTCCGTCAACCGTACAATCATTTACGACGAAATCATCGCCCAGCAGCTTAAAGCCGTCAACGAAATGGATATTACGGTCTCCTTCTGCCATCCTCTGTTCCACATTCTCGATCTGAATCAGCCTGCGGCGATCATGAAGCCCCCTTCTCTCCATATAGAACTGGTCTTCCGCAGTGTAAATCCTAGAGACTACTAATATAGGAACTTCGGGATGCCGCTCTCTCAAAATTTGGATGAAGGCAGGCAGCGTTCGTGCGATGTTTCCGGCCTCGCCCGTATTTCCTTCATAATCAAGAATGAATAGCGCCGGATCATCGATTTCCGACATGATATGCGCGAGTTCCGGCTCGCCCCTTCCATTCCCCGAGAAGCCAAGATTGACGAACTCCACCGGAATCATACGGCTGAGAATATTAGAATAAGCCATACCCGGCCGGGAGGCGCATCCCCCTTGCGTAATCGAAGTTCCATATATAATAACGGGTCTACTGCTTGCATAGGCAGGTGCATCGCTTATGACAGCATCCTTATCTACACCGATCCACACCTCTTCTACCCCTTGATAGAGCGGTAAATTTAAGGTGACGGCCACATCTTTTTTTGAATCCCACTGATAAAGCTGTGATTCATATTCACTTTCCGTTGGTTTGAATTTAGCCGTGGTGATAAAGCTCTGCTCTCCCGGCTCCCCAAGATAGCAGTCAACCCCGCACTGCCCTGTAGGCGGCATATGGTACATATTGGCCGGTCCGGCAAGGCGTACCCGTATGACCAGCCTTGAAGAATTCGTGCGAAAGCGAATTTGCCCGCCTGCCGTACAATAAGCAAGCGTATCAACCGCGGGAGGCAAGACCGCCTCGGAAGCCAAGGGCAGGCGTCTGTATATCCCATCCTGCGCAAGCCAAGGGAAGCCCGCGATGTGAAAGGGCGCTTCCAACGGAGAATGCCATCTCAACTCTTCGCCATTAGTTGTCTCCTGGTGTATAGTTCCGCCCAGTTGATCTAAGTTTATCTCTTTCGATTGAACGGTCATCTATTTCTACTCCCTCATTATATTTACTAGCAAAGCTGTGTTTACTACATTTGGAATACATATTTTCGAATCGCCAGAGCAACGCCGTCCTCGTTGTTGGTAGCCGTGATTACGTCCGCTATGGATTTGATATGCTCTTCACCGTTGGCCATCGCAACACCGAGACCTGCTGCCTTCAGCAGCTTCGCGTCATTATCACTGTCCCCCATAGCAATGACATCGGACATCGAGAAGCCCAGCGTCTGACAAACCTCGCGCACTCCGCTTTCCTTTGTAATGCCTTTAACTGAAATCTCCATATTAGTAAGAGCCGAATGGGTAACCTCGAGCGTGCCCCAGCTGAGCAGCTCTTCCTTAATTTCCGCAAGCTTCCGCTGATCATTGCTGCCAATGCCGAATTTCATCCAATCCCGTTCGAACATCTCCGGCGTCCATTCCTTGTCGCCCGTCAAGCTTTCCACGCTGTAGCCCCAGTACCACTCGCCCCGCTTGGCAGCAATGGCGTGCATATCGCGGACCGTGTCCCGAGGGAGGAAGACTCGCTTTTTAAGCCTGCCCGGTCCCTCCCAAACTTCTGCTCCATTGAGCAGCACCATGGGGGAATCGAGCCCAAGCTCATCCCAGAAGCCCTTGGCAGTTTGCAAGCCTCTCCCGGTGGAGAACATGACTTTAACACCCTGATCTACTGCATATTGAAGCCACTTTTTGGTCTCATCCGTAATGTGCTTTTCATCCGTCAGAAGCGTCCCGTCCAGATCCAATGCAATCAGCTTATATTTCGCCTTCACTTGCTCTGCAGTATTCATCCCTTCACCGCCCCCATGGTCGCGCCTTCCATAAGAAGTTTTTGGAATAAGATATAAATAATAATGGACGGTACCATCGCAATGGTTACACCGGCAAACAAAGTCACCCAATCCGCAGTAAACTCCATTTGCTTATTCGCAGAATACATTTGCACCGCAATGGGATATTTCTTGGGATCGCTCAAATAGATGAACGGCGCTAAGAAATTGTTATAAAACCCTAAGAACTTGAATACGCCAACGGTTACAATTCCCGGTGTAGACAAAGGAACGATAACACGCCAAAACTTTTGGAATAATGTAGCGCCATCCATCGTTGCGCTCTCTTCAAGCTCCATCGGCAGAGAGCTCATAAACCCTCCGAGCAGCATAAGATAGAACACGCTTTCACCTAGACTGGACAGAAGAATTAATCCGGTCAAGCTATTGGTCAAACTCAGCTCCCGCATAATGACATACTGGGGTACAAGCGCATTGATGCCCGGCAGGAACAGGGACAACATAATCAAGCCCCAAATCAATTTTCTGCCTTTGAACTGCATTCGAGTAAGCGCATAGGCGTTAATTGTCGTAAAGAAAAGCCCAAGCACCAGACTTCCGCCAACATAATAAAGGGTATTTAAGAGTGATTGCCCAAAACCGTATTGATTCCAAGCCTTCGAATAATTCTGCCATCTTAGTTCCGAAGGCAGCGCCCATATATCTTTAAAAAACTCAGGATTGCTTTTTAACGATTCATAGATAACCCAGGCTAAAGGAAACAATATGGTCAGCGACCAAGCATAAAGCAGCACACGCCACACAACGTCCATAAACGTTCGTTTTTCCTTCAAACTTTATCCCTCCGAACTTCATATGGAAACTAATACTCGTAGCCTTTGTTCGGCACAAATTTATCGATTAACAGCTTTGCCGTTACTAATATGACGAACAGGATCATACCGACTGCGGAAGCGTAGCCGTAATTCCGATACTCTACGCCAAAAGCCAAGTTAAACATGTAGAGGCCGATGACATCCGTCGACCCGAATGGGCCCCCGTTTGTCATAATGAGGATGATTTCAAAGCCCTTCATCGTGCCAACGACCAGGAACAAAGCGCTGACCCGAATAATGGGCGTAACAAGCGGCATTGTAATTTTAAACAAACGCGTCATATGTCCGGCCCCTTCAAGAATCGCCGCCTCGTACAATGACTTTGGAATCGCCAGCATCGCATTGGCAAAGATAATGACGTACAAGCCGACGCCGCCCCATACCCATGCCGGGATAATCGACGCAAGCGCCGTATTTTCATTGCCCAGCCAATAGAAATTACCGGTATCAATGCCAATGAACTTTAGTAGCCCATTCAGCAAACCGTACGATCCGTCATAAATAAAAGCCCAGAGGAGCGCGACTACGACCGTAGATAAAACATTCGGAAAGAAAAACAATATCTTCAAAAACTTATTTTCTTTATACGATTTATTTGTAATTAAATAGGCAAGTATCAAAGAGATGATAATAACAAAGAAGGGCACCGTTATCATTAAAATCAAGTTGTGGGTAAGCGCGCGCCACACGTATTTATCTTGAAATGCGTTGACGAAATTGGACAACCCGACAAACGTTGCATCCGTAAACCCGTCCCAATTAAGCAGCGCATAATAAACGGATAAGATGTTCGGAAACAACGTGAAAAGCAAATATCCGCCAAAGGGAGGCACAATGGCTATGAACAGAAATATCCACTTCTGCGTATTCGCTTTATCAAGACCCAGTTTGCGCAGCACAGAGGGCCTTGGTGTCTTCACAGCGGTTAAATCAGACACGAGAGATCAGCTCCTATCTTACTGGACGTGAAAATCCGACTTTTTGAACACGTACTATGTGAAGCCTATAGGGTCGCAGAGTTAAAACAGAAGAGCGGAGATGAGTCCTCCCCGCTCCATCACGTCTTATTTTTTCTTTTCAGCCTCTACAGCTTTCTTCAGCAGCTCTTCGGCTTGCTCCAGAATCGGTTTCGGATCCTGCATACCCATAGCAAATTTAACAATATTCTCATTCAATAATTTTTCCGCTTGAGCAAGATTCGGATCGGAAATACTGATAGACCGGCTTGCTTTATAAGTTTGAGCATTATTATCCGCAATGTACTTCAGAACAGATTGGGCGGAACTGGAAAGGTTAGCCGTTCTGGCAGGGTCTTCCGTCAAATCCTTGCGCATTGGCAAAGCGCCTGCCTTTTCAGCAGCAAATTGTTGATTTTCAAGCGTAACCATCCATGTGATCAATTCTTTGGCCCACTTTTTGTTAAGCTCCGGCTTAGCTGCCCAGATATAGTTGAAGTTTGAAGTTCCGCTTCGAATCCAAAGCGTTTGATTTGTGTTATCTCTGAAAGGAACAGCCATGAAGCCCCAATCGAAATCCTCGGGTGTTGCTTCCTTCATCTCATTCTCGACATGAGTCCCTGTCGATACCATCGCCGCTTGCCCCTGAATAACCTGCATTTGCGATTGCGTATGGTTCAATGCCGGAAGTCCTTCTGCAAAATATCCCAGCTTCCCAAGCTCATAGATGCGCTGCCAGGTTTCAACTGTCTCCGGATTTGTGTATTGCGGCAGACCGTAGGTTCTATAATTTTCGATAAATTCATCCACATGGCCATTGATATCAGCCAGCTCAAAATTTTTGGCCGTTCCGAAAGCCCAGTTATGGTAGCTTGGATGAATACCCGGGAACGTTATGGGAGCAATGCCGTCCGCTTTAATGTCTGCTAGAAGTGCTTTAAATTCATCCCATGTGTTCGGGTTTTGGTTCCAGCCATGCTCTTCGAATAGCTTTTTATTAAAAAACAACCCGCCAAAGCTGCTCGCCGTCGTAAATTCATATCTTTTCCCATTGATCAGCTGCGTTGACTCGTACATGCCCGGCATCATAAGATCCTTGACCTTTTTGTCCGGCACGTCTGGAAGAGGGTATTCCCAAATGTCATCCATTGGTTCAAGCTTGCCGGCTTCAGCGAGCCCCACAATACCTCCCGCTGGATCGGTATTAAATAGATCAAACATGTCATTATCATTGCCCGCAGAGATTTTTGTAGAAAGAATCGTCTTCATATCAGCTGAAGCCGTGATGTCTACTTTGACATTTGGATACTTGGCTGTAAACGATTCAACTGCATAATCGAACCACTCCCGGCCATATCCTCCTACAAAGAAGCCTACCTTTAGCGTTACTTCCTCATTCTTCGGCAATCCATTCTCATAAACTTCTACTTCTGCAGATACACCCGGCTTATCCGAACCAGCAGGAGTTGTACTTGGACTAGCCTCGTTCTTTCCGCTGTTTCCACCGCAACCAGCCAGCATGGCTAATGATAATGCCGCTGCAACACCCGTGCTCATGAATCGTTTCATTTTTCCATTAAACATTATTTCGCTCCCCCGTTAATTAATAAATAAATTGGATTAACTATTTAAGCATAACTATGATTTGTTAATCAGCAATCAAATCAGGGTAAATAATTTGTAAATAAGTACTGGCTTTGGCCTTTTAAGCCTCACCTCCCATATATTCTGGAAACGCTTACATTTTAATTATTAAACGGCCAGTTGTCAACCTTTTTGTCAATCGTTTTGATCATTGATGACCCTCTTAATAATAGGGAGAGTTAATCGAAATGCCCGAATCTCCAAAAATGTTAATTTAAGCTGGAATCCCACGATGCTTCTAAGGCTTCGATTGGCGCAGAATCCGCCCTTTATGCCAAGACGATGCATAATATACTTCGTGCGGCGGACATGAAATAAATTGGTTATGATAACAAAAGATTTTAGCTGGTACTGCTCCATCAATTGCTTGCTAAAGATTAAATTTTGAACGGTGTTGTTTGACTTGTCTTCTTCTAACACTCTTTTTGCTGGGACGCCCTTCTCAATCAGGTACTTCTTCATCAGCTCCGCTTCCGAGCGACGTGAACCAACGGCTCCCCCCGATACAATGATATATTTGGGCCCATACTGCTGAAACAGTTTGTAAGCCTCATCCAGTCTTTCTTTAAGCAACGGGTGTATTCGGCCGTCTTTAGATACATAGCCAAGTACAATAAGTGCATCTGCTTTACCAGGTTGTAACATAACTGCATGCAGCCAGCATATGTAAGTCAGCACCGTCATCGCTGCTATTGCAATGATCCATCCAATCCATACCATTACTTACTCCTCTAGGCGTCAAATTATTGTATTTAATCAAATCAGTTTACAAATATAATATCCTTTTTTATCACAATGTCAATACAATTGGCTGCGTTTTTTTCATTGTTTTTGGATTGAAAGTTTCCGTACTGATTGTATCATGCTGCATAAAACCGCCATCTATCATCGTTTTTAAGAAATTTAAAAATGACGTTCGTTGAATTAAACGAACTTGCAACTTTTATTCGCCTCGTATTAATGCTACACTTGAAGCAAAGTATGTTCCTAATTTGTCAAATGTTTTGAATCTATATTATATAAAACGTTGTTGGAAAGAGGATGCATATCGTGAGTGATTCGGTCAAACAAACTAGCCATATGTTATTAAAATCAATAAATCAGCAGAAGGTTCTTTTTCTCATTTATTCAGAGGGGCCGATCTCTCGCGTAGAGCTTGCGGAAAAGACTGGACTAAGCAGACAAACGGTAACCAATATCGTGAATCGCCTGTTGAAGGAAAAAATAATCGTGACAGGGGAGCTTATCGACTTGGAGGCAGGCAGCGGAAGGAAAAGAGTCGGCCTTCATATCAACAGCGGCCATTTTTATGCCATCGGGCTTGAGCTCGCCGGCAAATACATTCGCGGAAAAGTGTTCAACCTGCGTCAAGAAGCTGTCGCATCCGCAGAACGCACGATCAACAAATATGGTTCTATAGATGTGCTGATGCAGCTGTTGCATGAAGTTATCGATGAGCTGCTCACCCAGGTGCCCAACGCCTCCAAAGTAAAAGGGATCGGAATCAGTATGCAGGGCCTGGTAGATTCTCAGCATGGCATCGTTCTGCGAACACCCGGCATAGGCGTTCATCGCCTGCCGCTCAAGCAGCTGCTTGAAGACAAATATGACATACCCGTGTATATCGAGAACGATGTCAATCTTCTCTCTGTCAACGAGAATATGAACGGCTGCTTGAAGGATTCCAATAACAATATCACCATTAAGTTTGATTATGGTACAGGCGGCGCGATCGTCCACGATAAACAAATTATTGCAGGATCAAGCTTTGTTGCAGGTGAATTCGGGCATTATAAAGGCTTCTATGGAGAAGATGCCTATCCTTGCCATTGCGGCAGATCCGGATGCTTAACGACGCTGGCTTCCAGCAGCGGACTTAGTGTTTCCATCAAATGCACACTAGAGGAGTTCGCAGAAGGCATAAGAACAGGAGATCCTAAGTTCCTTGGTTTATACGAAAAAATTGTCGATGGCATCGCGATCGCCGTTACCAATATCATTACATTTATCAATCCAGACAGCCTGCTTATGACTGGCCGAGTCATTCCTACCATCAGTCCCGAAATGTTCAACGAGATTAAAGCTAGAGTGATGCACCAGTTGCCTGTGACAGTTAATAACGTACAATTGATCCACCTTCAGGACAAACCGGATGAAACCAAGCTCGCTGCCGGGTTAGTTATTAAACGTGCATTTGAAATACCGCTGGATACTTTATCTCTTTAAATTGCGCCCCTTCATGAATTCTCTCCCCCTTGGATGGAGTTCTTCGGTTAGATTTTTGCACGGTATGATACCTTGATTTCTGGACTATAAGTAAAAGCAGGCCCTCTGTAAACTTGCAGATGGCCTGCTTCAATAACCTTTATCCCTATGCCTTTTTCTTCAGATTAAATACGATATTATTAAAGTACAGTAATCCCACTCTCAAAAATGACTTTCAAATAGTCACCTTCAACGTGAAACTCAACGCTCAAAGTCAAATCATTAGGTTCGCCATCGGTCGTCAATGCATATTCGTAAGCAATTCCGCTTCCATCGTTAAAGTGATAGAAAGATTCTTGCTGATAAACACTGCCATCTTTATAAACAGGCCTAAAGGTGCATTCTACATCAAACCTATCGATCTGTTCCAACTCATTATCTTCCTTAAAACTCTCGATGACCTCTTTTAATAGCTTAACGTCCCAATTCTGCATATCATCAACGTTTCGGGCAATTTCCTCATATCGTCCATCTGCGATGGAGTCAACAATCTCTTTTGCAAACGCCCGAATAACATCTTCCTCTTTGCCTAACACCCGTTTAAGCATACCATGTGCTCCCTTATCTCCAGAATCATATGTATCTTACGAAGACCGTCCTTTCACTGCTCCATCACGATGTCTTACTCACCTGCAGCAACTCGTCCCGCGCTTCGGTCAGCGCAAACCCCAGCAGGTTTCGCCCCCGCCATTTCACGGGATTCTCCGCATCCGGATTGGACTGGCCCATGCCGATCCCCCATATGCGGTCCCGCGGGCTGGCTTCGACGAGGATGCGGTTCTTCGTCGACTTGAGATAATCGCCGAGCTCCGGATTCTGCGAAAACTTGGCCAAGCTGGCTCTTTTGACGATGCCGTAGCATTCCTTGTCCCAAGTATCCTTGTCAAAGTTACGGACCGCGCGCCCATAAGCCTTCATTTCCTTGGGATGCTTAGCCGTAAGGATCGACTCCAGCATTTCGTTGTCGCCGAACAGCCTTGCCTTCTCGGCCATCATAAACTGCTCGGCACAGGAATACTCCGTCCCCTCTACCGTGAACGGGCACATCCACCACTGGCTGAAGCAGCTTTTGTCGACGCCCCCGTCCTTAGGCGGCGTATGGCCCCAAAAGAATACATACTTGAACGTTTTTCCTTCGTTATAAGCTTTCCTTAGCTCATTGAGATTGTAGATCATCCGTTAGTCCTCCAGTTTTCTCCGATACAACCGGGATGGTCGATGTCCCGCATTTTCGGTGTAATGATCGGTCTCCGCCACGAGATCGGCCACCTTGCGCCGGAAGGCCGCCTTCAATAGCTCTTTATCCATAATGACCTCATAAACCTGCTGCAGTTCCGTCAAGGTAAAAAGCTTTGGCATTAAGTGCAGCGCAATATCGGTATCATTCACTTTTCCCCGCAGCCGCTCGATCGCGCATGCTATAATCTTTGCATGGTCGAAGGCCAATCCGTTATTCGATACGATCTTATACTCCGTGCTAGTCGATGTCGTCTTTACCGTCAACGTTCTGGCCACGACCGCCGAAAGCTCCTCTTCACCGCTTAACTTAAGTTCATACTCCAGCGTCTTGACGTATCCGTCCTCCATCAGCTCTTTCTGCTCCCGCAGCTGCCGATAGGAGACCTTGAACCAAGAGGCGTCGGCCGCATCGTCTCCCGCTCTAAGCTCCAACTTATCACTGTTGATCAGCGCCATGTAGCTGCAGCTCATCACCCAGGTTCGGGGATCTCGCCCGATATCGCTGAACGTATATAGCTGCTCCAAATAAACGTCGTCCACGCCGGTTTCCTCACGCAATTCCCTTGCAGCGGCCTGCTCAGTCGTCTCGCTCGGCTGGACAAAGCCGCCAGGCAGCGCCCATTTCCCCAGGAAGGGGTGACCTCCCCGGCGGATGAGCAGGATGCGGAGCTCTTTTTCCGGTAATTTGCGATAACTGTCAGCCACCCCATTCGTAACCGTGAAGATCACCATATCGGCTGCCACCGAAGGCCGCTCGTAATCTCCTGCCCGGTACTGCTCCAAAAATTCGCGTTCCGTAAGTCCGTTCCGATCCAACAAATCCAATGGGGGCGCCTCCTTGTTTTTTGATTCTAAATGAGCTGTGGTTATGGATTCATTTTACTCCCTGCCTGCATCTAATTCTAACCGTTCAGCTCCCCGAAATAGTTTCGATAGGGCTCGAACTTCGCCAGCACCTCGTCTACCTTGCGCATGCGTTCCTCCAGGCTTCCCCGCAGCGTAATGTAGGGAATGCGCCGCTCCTTCAAATCCGCGATGATCTGCTTATGAAAAACATGCCGCTTCTGGTCCCCGCTTCGATCCCATGTATCGTCATAAGGAATATCGTCGTCGCACAAGAAGAACAGATCGTAGCGCTGCGCATTCTCCAGAGCAATCCGGGTCAATAGCTCCGGGGCCTCGCCGTGGTAATCCATAGCGAACATATACGTCGTTATCGCATTGGTATCAACGAACAGAAATCGGTTCGCCGCAAGCAAAGCCTGCTCTTCACGCTCGATATGACCCACTGCGATTTCATCGAACGCCTCTAGGCCGATTCTGCGGTCCACCTGATGCTCGGTCCAATAATCGCGTCCGTATTCGCTCGCGTAGGCCGTGTTATACCGTCTTGCCAGCGCTTCGGTGATCGTCGACTTCCCCGTCGACATCGCCCCAACAAATACCACCTTCGTTATTAAGTCCCGGTACACGATATCACTTAGGAACTCCCTGTACTTATATGGGTCGGAACGGATCATCGTTGCAGAGATCGGAACCCGCTCGCGGGCTTCATCGACCCGTCGGTCGACCGAGCCCAAAGCGAGACTCATATGCCTGCCGTAAAACTCGCTCGAGTAAAAATGCGTGACTTGCTCGCCGTTCAGTAAACCGAGTATATACTGTTCTTCCCGAATCTCATGCGCTCTGTCATCCGAATACCCGTCCGGTCCGTCCCAAGCTTCGATGACCCGGACTGCCGGGTATAGTCGCCGTATCCAATTCGCCCGGATATGAAGCGGGATCGGAGTGACCGTCGTCTCGTAAATGACCACGATTAATTCATCGACCTCTTGCAGCGCCGTTTCGATCATGAACTGATGCCCTTTATGCAGCGGGGCAAACTTCCCCAGCGTTAATCCGAGCGTTTTCATGCCGCCACCTCCTTGGCCCCTTTGTTCCAATTGTAATACCCGTATACCGCATTGACCAAATACGCGCTCCACATGACGATCATCAGCATGCCTTCGCTGCTGCCCTCCAGCAATCGAATCGCCCACAGCAGCACCGTAAACAAATTCAACACAATATAGACCAGCCATTGTTCCTTGAATCTGCGGACCATTAAGAAGGTAGCTACAACGGACAGCACCGTCGTAGTCGCATCGATGTAAGGCGAGTTCTGTCCGGGGATGAACGAAAGCCCATATCCCAGCAGCAAACAGCCCAATACGCAGACTGCCCCAACGAGAAGCAGACCTCTAAGCTCCATTTGGCGCATGATCAGCTTGCCGTCTTGGCGGTTATTTTTCCACATGTAGAAGCCAATGACGTTCATCGGAACGAAGAATAGCAAATTCAGCATAACCTCTCCAAACAATCCGTTAATGTAGGCAAGATAAGCGTAACCGACGGTATTGTACATGCCGAAAACATAGCTCATCAGGTTGCCCTTCGCCGCAAGCACCACGCATAGCACCCCGGTAATAAAAACGGTAAATCCGAATAAAGAGTCCTTTGAAATCACCGTAAACAAGGCGGCAATCGAGGTAAACAGCGCCAACCACGCTATTTCGAACAGGCTCCAGCCACTCGCAACCTTCTTCACATTGCATCCCCTCCGTCTTCTCCACTGAGTTTACAGAGCGAAAACGCCCAATCAAACTTAGTATCATTTTGTTAATAACAATTTGTTACTATCAAAAATAACAGAATATCCATCGTAGGGCAAGTGAAATCTCCCCATTTATCGCAGGCTTGATTTTTACCTTCTGTAGCCCGGTCAACAGATAACGAAAAACATGGGAGAGGACGAACACCACTTGTTACAACACGGAATATACAAATATATAGGCACTTATCCCAATCATGCTTATTCTGTACACTTTGCGAATCGGAATAGGCACAAAGGAGTGTGTAGGTTGGTACAAAAATCATCTCACTATTTTGCCCACGGCAACACTGCGCGCGGGGCTCATTTCTTGTATACATCCGCATTTGATGGGTTGAACAAGATCTTTGTCCTTACGGGGCCCCAAGGCACGGGGAAATCAACGGTCATGCAAAGCTTGGCGGATAGCCTGCTGGATAAAGGCAACCATGTGCAATGCTTCCACTCCCCTCTCCGTCCCGACGAACTGGATGGCATCATTTGTACGGAATTGAAGGTTGGTATTGTCGACGGGCGAGTCTGCAAGGGGATTTCGGATAGCGGGGCCGGTGACATCGTCTTTATCGATTTCGAGGAAGCGTTTGATGACAGCCTTATTTTACCGGGAGACTTCATCACGATAGAAGATCTTAGAGTCAAGCTTGAGAGTGCCTACTCCAATGCGTATGAAACGTTCGCAGCAGCATTACGGATTCATGACGAGTGGGAAAAATTTTATATCGATAACATGGATTTCACGAAGGCTGACAAGATTGCGCTGGAATTGATTCAAGAATTATACGCCGGTCATGAAAGCGATACGTCAACCACTTCGCGTCACGTATTTTTCGGAGCTGCGACTCCAAGGGGGGCTTATGATTTTATTCAAAGCTTGACCGCTCAGCTGGAAAGACGGATTTTCATCAAAGGAAGGGCGGGATCCGGCAAATCGACGATGCTGAAAAAGCTTGCCTCCGCTGCCGAACAGAAAGGAATCGACGTTCAAGTGTTTCATTGCGGCTTTGATCCGAATAGTTTGGATATGTTGATATTCCCGAAGCTTCAAACAGCCATCTTCGACAGTACCGCTCCGCATGAATACTTTCCAGATCGGGACGGGGATGAGATCCTAGATATGTATATACGAACTATAGCTCCTGGAACAGACGAAGCCCACGCTGCCGAAATAGCCGGTATCAAAGCACGCTATTCGGAAAAAATGAAAGAGGCTACCTCCCATCTGGCCGAAGCCGAAGCCATCGATTCTCAAATTAAGGCCTACTATGTTGCGGCCACCGATTTTTCGATCGTAGAGAAACTCCACCTGCAATTACAGTCCGAATTGAATGAACTGATCGGCTCCATTCAGCCTTCATAATAAGATCCCACCCAAAAGCGTCGATTTCAGACGGGGCTCAGCAGTCTAAAACAAGCTGAGCCCCGTTTGAGATTGAATCTGCTTCCATTTATCCTATTCCCTTCTCCATGCCTTACTGCCCGTCAATGTCTACCTTTGAACCGTTTAATCGCTTCCTCGGTCACCGGCTCGAAGAGGTTAAGAAGGTTGCCATCGGGATCGCGGAACAGCATAGAACGGTTCCCCCACGGCATCGTGGTCGGTTCCTTTACCCAATTATCGACAAATGGCCTCAAGCGTACATATTCGGCTTCGACATCGTCGACGCGGAACTCAATAATGACAGTGCGATTATTGGCCCCCACTAAGGAACCGGCGCCGAATAACTGCGTCGTCTGGGAGTGGCCGATTGCAAGGGTGCATGATGGCACAACGAGTTCGGCAAATACGGGCGCTGGTCGCTCCGCCGAAACCCCCATGACTTTCTCATAGAACTCGACGAGACGATCCACATCGTTAGTAATGATGCGTACAGAAGCGAAATTCACAAGATATCATCCTTCCTATTAATAATAGGTCTGGCTGTGTCCCACAGCCGTTGTAAAACATACATTTTACTTATCTATCTTCTTTACATTTACATGTCCAATTATAAAAAAACGCTACTGACAACGTTATGTCAGTAGCGTTTTAGAATTCTTTGGGCTTCCTCACGAATTCGATTTCGGAATGATTCGGGCTCCAACACGGTTACCCCCGCTCCCCAACCAAGCACCCACTGCAGCAATTCATCCAGCTGACGAACGCGTAAGACCACATCCAATCCACCTCGATGCTCTTACATATCCTCTACGTAATGATAGTTCGATTCCTTCACCTTATCTGCGATGTCATGGTTAAATCGAAGGCATACTCGCAAGTGGCGATCATCTAAAGGTGTATATTCCCTTAAGTCAAAATGCTCCCTGTCATCAAATCGTTGCTCGATAAATTCTGTTCCTATAAGCAAGATCACAGCTTCCTCTATTGTAAAACTGATCGGAGGTAGAAATAATCCCTCCATTAAGGAATACCCTGTGCCTGTAGTGCCTGTAATCGGAAGGCCTGCTTCGCTGAGCGCCTGAATGTCGCGATAGATGGTCCTCACACTGGTTTCAAATCGTGCCGCCAAATCTTCGGCACGTACCACTTGCCTGTATTGCAGCTCCAGCACGATGGCCAACAAACGATCTGTTTTGTTCATTGACTGCTCCCTTGAAACGTAATACTGTACAACAGAAACTTACCGCTATTTATGATACGGTTCACCGTATCACCCTATCAGCGAATATTCGAACGGTGTGTGACTGCACAGTCACCACCAGTCCTAAAGGCTAGTCCCATTGGAATTGAATTTGCTAAATAATAATTTACTCAAGCTCCTAGCTTCCAAGCCTCAACTACCGACTGAAAGAACTCTTTGTATTCAGGGTAGATTAGATCAAATGAAAAGAAGAATTCAAGAATATTATGAGTTGCTTGGGATTAATAGACTAGATAAACGGGATGCATCCGCATCCCTAACTTATAATTACTGTTTCTAATAGTCCTTCTTCTTTTCTCCAACGTTTAATAATATCTGAAAAGGTTACCTGTTTCCAAGGCTGCTCCCATTCTTGAATGAATGGGACACTTTGCGATTTCGGTTCCGGTATCGGTTTCTCCATCTTTATAACAGTAGGCATTATTATTGAATCACCTACGACTATGCACTCACCCTGCCCAAGGTTCGGGAGTATTTCCCCAAGATTTTTTGTACTATCTGGCATGAGGTTTTTCACAAAATTTTGATCATTTGGATTTGTTAAACGAAGTGAAACAAAATTATTGCACTGCGCTAGTATTGTTTCCGATACTTCAGAAGGCCTTTGACTTACAACCATTAAACTTAGCCCATATTTTCTCCCTTCTTTGGCAATTCTCTCAATAGATTTTTTTGATGAATTGTATTCTGCGCCACCGTTACGTGGAATATAATTATGAGCTTCTTCGCAAACAATCATTACCGGGATATCATTAAGTAACTCTCTATCATGTTGTATTTTTGAATAATGGAAGCTAAAATCAAATACTAATCTTGCAACCAAACTAACTGTTATACTCAGAACTTCGAAGGGCACTCCACTAAGATCAACTATTGTGACATTTGCTTTATTTAGATATCCTAAAAACTGCTTCATTAGTTCTTCAAAGTCATTAGTCGAATATAATCCACCATCTTCTTTGGTTGGATTCAATAAAAAATTCAACCTTTTATCGGTAAGTTTCGTTTCTAATCTGGACAAAAATCGATTAAACTCACCATGAAATGGACCATTAGAAGCTTTAGTTGCAGCGGCTGTAGATTGTGGCACAAATTCATATACATCATCAAAGTAGAGTTGTTTTCGATTTCTCACCAACGTATTGTCTGCTAATTTTGGGCAATTTTCAGTTTCAAGCTTACTAATCACTTCTCTGTTCATATTTTCGATATAATTAAATACTTCTTTAATATCAAAATAGACAGGCGTATCATATGTAATATCGTTAATTGTAGGATTATGTTTCTCCTTGTTAAAGATAACGGCATTTTTAAACATTGAGATCTGATTGTGGGAATTATTTTCATTGCTCTCTATAAATAATGATTCCAACTCCTCAGAATTCATTAGCCAATAAGGTAGTTTCATTTTATCCACGGAAAGATTATTTAATGTGAATTTCTGCTCTTGCGCTAGTGTAAAAGCAGCGGAATATTCAGAGTGAATATCGAAAATAATAATATGAGAATTCTTTTGTTCCTCTGAATAAATATTTAATGAATTATTAATACCCACAGCTCCTTGTAGTATTTTTGCTACTGTACATGATTTACCTGCGCCAGTAGAGCCTACAATAGCAATATGTTTCCCAAAAAACTTGTCACCATTTACTTTTACTTGAATGTTCTCATTCTGAGACAGAACACCCATAGGAAAATTATATTCTGCACCTGCTCCAAAAATACGATCAAGCATTCCAGCATCTAATACATATACGGGTTCTGTTGGAACAGGTAAATTTTTAGTTCCCCTGCGGAAACCATCCTCAATTATACTGCCTATTGGTTGCGTTTCAATTATTAGTTTAATGTCATCCTCAATACTATAATCCATCGCTTTAATATTATTTATCACGCTCACAATGTAATTGCTGTTTCCATCTGCTATTTTTAAATATTGTCCAATTTGTAATTTGTCCTTGTTATCTTCAAGGGCCTTTAAATTTTGTATTGTCACAACAATACTATCAGGAGAACTAGACAATACTTTACCAATTACATTACTCATAAGTGTCCACCATTCCCATAACAAATTTAATTTGATTGATTTCGTTTAGATTTATATGCTCCACGTTTACATCTTGAAAATCTAAATCGGGTACAGTATCTGTAAATAAGAAGAAATCATCAGATTTTATTTGATTTAATATTCCGATTTCATTCTCATCATATCGTAGAAGTCGTACTTGAAACTCAGAATAAAATTGTTTCCCTATTTTGGATCTTACAGGTCCTGTCAGAAATTTATTCTTATCAAAGTATTCGTCAGTCACTAATCCATCATTATATCTAATATTCTTTTTATGTAACCTTACTCGTATCTCTTTAAAAACTTCCTGTGAACAATCTATACAAATTAGTGGCGTTTTATCGTGCACCTCTTTAAAATGGTACTTATTCACAAAATCAGATATGAAATTTACTATTTCATCATTGAAATTATTGATAGATTGTTGGGATAAAAATAAGTATCGCAACCTAGAGTTCTTATCAAGATTAGTTTTCAACTGTTTTCTTCTGAATGTCAAAATTCTATCCAATGTTCTCAATGATCTTGTCCATCTTGTAATTGCAGTTTTCCTAATTTGCTGTAGATCCTCTAACATTGAGGATTTCTTGATTATCCTCTGTTGAGCCTCATGAAGTATACTCAGGTCTGCAATCATCTGGATGGCATTAGGGTAAAATAAAGTATCTATGTCATCCCTTGGTAGACCGTTTCTCTCCAGAGACATAGTGATACGTTCAATAATTACCTGCAGAGAAGCACCAAATTCCAAAGTAAAGCGTTTAAGAAAACCTGGAATATCAACATTTCCATTTATTTTATTAATAATTCTCTGAAACCTCTGATCGCGTGATTGAAGTATTGTCTTTATATGTTCCTCATTTATCTCAAAATTACTACCCTCACTTTCATTTGGAAAATGCGCATAGAGTTTATACTCTATATCCTTGTCAATGTTATCAAAATAATGTTCCATCATCTGAAGAATAGGTTTGTACACATTACCTAGGGTGAACTTCTCTTGTTCCTCATGGTATTTACACTGTATTGCCCTTGTTGTGAGGGCAGTGGCGATTTCTATATCCTCAATGATGCCTTCAATTGAAATTAATGAATCATCTTCATCATTTAATATTTCTAGTAATGTTTTATTAAACTGATAAATAAAACCTTGTATAGTATAGTCAGCGCTTCGTGACAAGGTACCCACAACCCATCTTCCTAAATTTCCATCATATTCCTATTATACAGAATGCCTATTACAATTGTATATAAATTAACTCTTCTTTCGACATACTTCCACTCAATTCATCATATTAAATTCTTAGAGGTAACTGAGTTAACAAACAATAAAGGCACCCTATCGGATGCCCATGAAATCATTATATTTACTTGGTTATTACTTGTCATTCACCATTTGAAAACCTATTATTTAACTGATTATTAAGATTCAACAGGTTTCTCTTAATAAATTTCGCTTACTGGATGATACGGTTCACCGTATCATCCAGTAAGCGAAAAGGCACTCAGTGTTGAGTGCCTTGTTTTATTTGTTAAACCAAACTTCAAAAAATTCTGAGCTGTTGTTCAATTCTATAAAGTCTATCTCTTTTTAAACTAAGTGAGCTATATTGCTGTTCAAAAACATTATTTTTAACACTTAGGTAATTCATAATATTTCTTGTGTTTGTACTAGATGCATTATACTCAACATCACCTAAAGGCGAATCTGCTAAAATACTCCTAATTTCGTTTAGCAACAATGGATCTTCTAAATCAATCTCAAAAAAATAAAATAAGATTGCTAAAATCATCGAAACTCCAACATGAAACTTAGCTAATCTCTTATCAAATTCTTTATATATGCTGCTTGAAAAAGGGTAATCCATATTATCCGATAATTTAAGAATAAACTCGTTAAAATTATCAAATTCAGTTTTCAAAAAATCTAGTCTCTCATCTTCATCCGCTTTGAATAAATCAGCTTTTCTTCTCAGGAGATTGGTAGAAGCTTCTACCCCATCCTTAGCTTTAAAATCTGGACCTTCATCAAGGATACTGATTATAATACACATTTCTTGGTGATTTTTTTGTTTGTTCTTTCTATCCGGGGTAATATTATAAACTTTTATTAGTCTTTCATATTTAGCAGAAGTTTCTTTCTCGTCCGTAATCCTATTTATGAAATTACCGATATACTGACTGGTTTTAGAGTAATAAGTAGCCATTGCAATTTCATGTTTCTCTAGAGGTTTTGTATTTCTGTTATATCTCTTAAATAATTCAATTTCTATATCATCATCTTCAAAAGGAAGAAACTCTAATATTGACAAATGGCTACCTAGAATTTTTATTTTATCTTCTCTATCTAATTCTGAAAATTTCCTATTGCTGTACCTTAAATCTGGACCTAATATTTCTAAATTTTTCAAGGGGAACTTATCCTTAATATATCGATAAATAGCAGTTAGTCTATGTTGACCATCCATTACATGTCTTAATTGAATTCCCTTGTTACTTGTTCTTACTAAGAATATTTCCGGTATAGGAATATTAAGCAGTAAAGATTCAATAATTGATATTTCTTCCTGAGGTGTTGAACGATACTGCCTTTGATAATCTGGGCTTAGTACAATTCCGTGTAGTACTTCCAGTTGTTCAGCATCATTCAGACCTTCTAGCCCACTTTTTATATATTTTTCGCCTTTATCTATAAAATTCACAGCATCTTGGACTGAAACAAGTGGCCTTGAATATTTGATTTCCAAAATCGGTTCCCCTCCTTATCATATTTCTTCGTTGATAAATTTAATTGTTTTGACCATGTTATCTTTGTCTGGATATATATTTTCGAAGGTAATTCCTAAATTAAACAGTTCTGTAAGTATTGTCTTCTTTGAATTCCGATCAATAATTGCAACTTTTGTATAATTTTGAAGCATACTACTTAGCGAGTCATTCGGCTCAACTTTTAGAAAACACCCCTTTTGGAAATGAATTCTCTCACTCGAATTTCCAACCTTGATAAAATAAGATTTATCAGAGTAATTCTTCTCCTTTGTCGCCTTCAGCTCTCTATCTGAGAAATCAACTAATTTTATTTCATCTTTTATAGCTTCTTTATTATGTGCTAGCGCATCGACGAAATAAACAATAGAATGGTTTTCTGTATACCTATAATCCTCCACTGCGAATAACAAAGATATTAAGTGTGCTTCAGTGAAATCTAAATAGTTGGTTGGTAATCCAAAATGCTGGCCATACGCGCGTAATTCCTCAGCATCCTTATTTTCCAAGGAACTATCATAGAAAGCTACCTTTTGTTTGAATAAAGACTCATATATTGAAGAGTGACTCTTATAGCTTGATTTATATAATCTATGAAGAGATGGTATCAAGTCATATTGGCAATTTTTCTGCCCTCTTGAAACATAATTAATATTTTCAAATCCTGAAATAAACTCAATATACTTACTTACACTATCTATGTAAGATATATTTACAACTGGTACTCTATACTTATTAGAAAAAGTTTCAATTACATTTTCGGTAGACCACGAATTTAGTTCTTGGATTTTATCCTTGAATCTACTACCATCTGAAAAGTTTATGTTCATTACTAACCTATCTTTTTCTAAAGATAATTCAAGTTCATCAAATGGAATATTTGACTCATTAAAATACTCTTTTATTGACGATAATAGATCATCTCCCTCAGTATTATCTCCTTTTGTCTCATTTTCAATTTTAGCAACTGACAGAGTATTCTTAACACGTGTCAAAAACATTAAATATTTCTCTCGCTCTTTATCACTATAACTAGCCGTTAAATAATCTTTTATATCTTGATCAGAATATTCAATTAACCCGTCAATATCTTTATTATCTGAGGATATTACAGCAATATTCTCATCAAAGTTATTGAAAAAACCATCGGGGTCATCTCTAAAATAAAGCAGGACTTTTTCTAGTAACTCTTCCAAAGTTCCCTCCACTCCCTAAATGTTTTATTTAAATCACCAACATTTTATCAGTAAAATTGACAAATTAATATAAATACTTTGGGGCTTTCGCCCTACTTATGATACGGTTCCCCCCGGTTAATCTTCACCGCCCGGTAAATCTGCTCCACCAGCACCAGCCGCATCAACTGGTGCGGCAGAGTCATCCGCCCGAAGCTGAGCTTCGTCTGGGCGCGCTTCAGGACGTCCTCGGAGAGTCCGTTAGAGCCGCCGATGACAAAAGCCACGTTGCTGGTCCCGTACGTGCCCAGCTTGTCCATATGGGCCGCCAGGTCCTCGCTGGACCACAGCTGGCCGCCGATCGCCAGGGCGATGACGTGGGTGTCGGGCTTGATATGGCCGAGAATGCCGGCGCCCTCCTTCTCCTGCACTTGACGCATCTCGGCTTCGCTCATGTTCTCCGGCGCCTTCTCATCCGGCACCTCGTGCACGGTCAGGCGCACATACGGCGCAAGACGCTTGCTGTACTCCGCAATGCCCTGAACCAGGTACTTCTCCTTCAACTTGCCTACGCATACAATCTGTATATTCATGGCGCTGTTTCGCTCCTTAAACTCGACTTTATGACGTTCATTCTAACATGGTGCCACTGCCAATTAAAGGACGTACCATACGCATCCCACCTCCTAAGAGAACTCTCTCCCTCATTCGATTCCACTAAATTCAAGCCGTATATTAAAAAAGAGCCCTCTCCAACGGGAGCGACTCTTCTTCACTTCCTATCTATTTTAAAATGACCGGCAGTTCTTTCAGCGCAAACATCATCGTGCTGTCCATCCGTGCCAGCTCTACGGAGCGGTCCCTGCGGTATTTGGGGTAACGGTCCAGCAAGGTCTGGAGGGCGATTCGGGACTCCATGCGGGCTAACTGAGAGCCCATGCAGTAGTGGATGCCGCTGCCCAGACCCAAGTGAGGGTTCGGATTCCGGTGAATGTTGAATACGTCCGGCTGCTCAAATACATCATCGTCATGGTTGGCCGAGGCCATCCAGATATAAACGAACTGTCCCTGCTTCAGCTCCTGCCCCCGCAGCACCGTGTCCTGCTTCACGCTGCGGAACATCAGCTGAACGGGCGAGAAGTAGCGGAAGACTTCCTCAATGGCCCCAGGAAGCAGCTGTGAATCTCCAAGCACCGCTGCACGGACCTCCGGCAGGCTGTCGAAGGCGAGCACGGCCGATGAGATCAGGTTGGTCGTCGTTTCATTGCCGGCTACGAGAAGGAGAATGCAGAACCCGATAATCTCCAGTTCGGTCAGGTGTTCATTGTCGATACGGGCCTCGACCAGCTTCGTGATCAAATCGTCCTGCGGATGCCGGCGACGGTCTTCTGCGATCTCGGAGAAGTATTCGCTCATCTCGCGCTGGCATTGGAAATAGGCATCGGCATTGTCGCCCACCAGAGCATCCGACCAGGCCTTGAACCGTTCCCGATACTCCATCGATACGCCGAGCATTTCCGCGATCACCGTGATCGGTAACGGACTTGCGAGATCGGCCACGATATCCATCTTCCCCTTCTTCTCGGCTTCGTCCAATAGGGATGTCGTGATCTCCTGGATCTTGGGGGCGAGCGATTCGATCATGCGAGGCGTAAAAGCATGGGATACCAGCTTGCGCAGCTGGCGGTGCTTCGGCGGATCCTGCCGCAGCACACTGGATTCAATAGGGTCATCGGAGGATGAGGAGCCCTGGGAAGAGAACACTTCGTAATTCGTGAAGACCGCTTTGACATCCTCGTATTTAAATACGTTCCAGGCTCCGCCACCATCAATCGCCGCCACCGGAGATTCCGTCCGCATCTGGCGGAACCATTCCAGCGGGAGTAAACCGTTCTTATTCCATTCCATGCTTAACACCTTCGCTTTCCTCATCAAATTTGAACTGACTGGTCAGTTATAGGCATGTAAAAAAAGAAGGCCTTGCTTATTCAAGCGATATAAACAGGCCTTGGGTAATCATCGTGAATGCAAACCGCTCCAGATCCTCGCGCGAATACCGATCTTGATGATTCAAGTAGTAATTGCAAGTGCTCTCCAGCGTACCGACGATGCTGGCAGCGGCCAGGTTGGGATCCACGGCACGGCACAGGTTCTCCTCACACTGTCCTTCCTCAATCATGCTTGCCAGAAAGCTTAAATAATTCCTCTTAAGCTCCTTTAACTCATCCAGGACATCCTGCTCGATACCGTTCGAAATCTCATTGAATACGATATGCGAGAAATGTCGGGATTCAAGAAACAAATCCAAATGATGGCGAATCGTCCGCTCAATCTTCTCCTTCATCGGCAGCGAGGAATTCAGATCCGCTTCCGTCCGCTGCATGATATCCTCAAAGCCCTGCTTCACCACCGTCTTGAAGAGCTGGGATTTGCCCGGGAAGTTGTAGTACAGCGTCCCCTTGGCAACCTGGGCGCGGGCGGCAATCTCGTCCATGCTTGCGCGGTGGTATCCGTTCTCGGAGAATACTTCAATGGCTGCTTGGATAATTTTTTCTTTGCTCACAATAGGGTCGGCCTTTCACAGCTAAATTTAGTTCACTGTTCTTATTCTGACTGGTCAGTTCAAAAATAAGATACCATGCTGGCAAAAATTAGTCAACGGATACGCCTTTCCTCCATATGAATGTTGGATTCCATCTCGATCTATTTCGATTCTTAGGTTTATTTCCGTGGTATCCTATACATATGGACAAATACGGTGTATATTTCAACAGGGCTGGTAAAGAATCAGCATATAGGAACAAGAATATACTGTAACGGAGTGATGGGTTGAGTAAATCCAAGGGCAAGGGCGGAACAGGCAGAGGCACGGGCAAGAAAGGCTGGAGCCGATGGGATGCAAGCGCAAGAAGAGCCAAGAGTAAACCCAAACCTTATACCAGTAAAGGGACCAAGCAGGCGGACAATACAGCGGACGCCGATAATCATAAAGGTACCCCATAATGAACATATGGTTTTAAGAACCCCTGATACAACCTAATGAAGGAGATGAACGGATTGGACAATCAAGAAGTTTTGACGGACATGCCGTCGAATTATGGGGAATTGAAAAGCTCCGCCAACCGAAACGCCAATTGGAGAGAACGCTTAAGCGCCGTTGAAGAGCTGGGAAAATGGAAAAATCAAAAATCCATCGATATTTTGCTGCATAGACTAAATACGGATGCGGTTCACCAAGTACGGGAGGCTGCCTATCATAAACTCCTGGCCTTTGGCGAGGACGTGCAGATGCCCGAAAGACGCAAAGGCGAGCTGATGAAAGACGTTTCGAAGGTGCTCCTGCGCATCAAAAAAAGCCTTCCCCGTGACCACACGTATGAAGACTTCAAAGAAAAGCTGAAGAAGATGAGAATCGACATCTACGATACGTACGAGGGTGACAAAGGCGCCGACTTCGACAGCTGGCTGGAGCAAACCTGGTCTTCCTTGCTAAGAAGATAACGGTGCGCTCAGCCTTCCGGATGCCCACCATGTATATGAGAATTCCGGTTATGTTATACTGAACACAAATATTAATTTATAGGAGTGGTACTCTGAGAAAGCAAAAGCCCATGTCGTTTGATGATCTGCTGAAGGAATTGCAAGGCCAAAAATCGGTACAGGAGGATCCGGATAACATCTCTCTGGAAAAGCTGTTCAATGAATCGTTTATGCGTAAGCATTCATCCCACAACAGCTTTGGGGATTTTGTCGTAAAAGGCAACTTCCAAGTGGAAACGCACGAAGATATCGATAACATTCCGGACGAACTGTTTGACCGTCATGTCTCCAGAGAAACCGATTTCCCGGATTGGAAATCGATGCTGGAGCAGGCCAAAGCCGATCATGCGGCTGCCATGAAGTAATATCGCTGCTATGACGCAGCTATGATCAGGGGCCGAAGGCCCCTTTTTCTATTCCATCCTTTTAACGTGGTATGCATTTCGACATCGACTTGCTTACTTCGACTCGGACTTGGATTCCGAATCCGGTTCCGTCTCGGCCTTCTCTCTGAATTTCTTATAGAGCTTTGTAATATTCGCCGTATTGATCTCGATGTTGTGCTCGTAAGCGTATTTCACTGCATATCCCAGCGCCAAGGTCGTAGCACCCGCTACCGTCGCTCCGGCGACCGATCCCGCGCCAGGGAACACCTTCACGATCTGCCGGAAAATGCTCTTCCCGATATTCCCGAATATCGTGGCAATGACGAGCTCCTTCGCCGTCTCCTTGCTGATCGGCTTATTGTACAGAACCGCAAGCCGGGTAAGCAGACTCACTTGAATGCCGGTAATCGGAATGATATCCGACCCCGGGATGGGGGATGCGCCTACCGCTCCCGCCGAGATCGAGGCACCGATGATCCACCCGTTGGCGGTCGCCGACTTTTCCTTGATGCTTTTGGCAAAGAGGATGTCTTTAGACTTTTTTTTAAGTATCTCCAGAATGCTGCTCCGCAGCCGATCGATGTTCTGGCCCGTCCGTGAGGACACCGGCACAACCTCATAGCGCCCTCCGGTCTCCTTCCGCACACGCGCCACCAGGCGATCGATTTCATCCGCGGCGTCGATTTTGTTCAGCACGATAAGGATGTTCGAGTTAACGCCTTGAATTTTCTGAAACGACTTCTTCTCCGCCTCCGAGAAGACGGTGCCTGCAGCGTTCAGAAAGAACAGCACGATATCCGCCTGTTTATAGTAATTCAAGGTCACCTCCGAATTGGCGGTGTTCACATCATTCAATCCGGGTGTATCGATAAAGGATATATGGTCCTTGTACTTGTGCGGATGAATTTCCGTCGTTTCCCCAGGCTCTGCCCCGACGCCGGCCACCTCTTCGCCCACGATCTGGTTCATGGTGGAAGACTTGCCCGTATTCACGTCGCCAATCAGCGCAATGAGGATTTCCTGCTTCAACTGGCGGTTGATTTCATCCATTTCCTTCTCGTAGGCCTCATCGGCTGCCCTCTTGATCTCTTCCTCCCAAGCTTTTCCGAAGTCATCCATTTCTGATCGTCTCCATTCACGATAGGTTTTCGCGCCTCCGTGCAATCTATACATTCATCATACACTACGCAGGACTGTCCACCGAAGCTGCGTTTCTTCGATTCCCTTCATGATTCTCTTAAACAAAAAAAGCGTGAATTCATCACGCTTTCCCATTCGCATTATTTATTGAATTAAAAAATTCACGTTACACAATTAAAAATTCAGCATGCTTCTCGCACTCCGCGCACTTCACCGGTGGGTCCCAGTCCGAAAACTCGGTCTCCTTCAGATCAACAATATCCGGGGCATCCTCATATTCATCCACGAAATTTTCGATCGCTAGTTCCACATGTTCCTTGCATACGACGTACATTCTATGCATCCTTTCTATCTTTCGCCTCATGTTGTGTTTACCTTCAAACCAGTATAGCCACTCTTCTGTTCTACCACACTCTACGAGAAAAAGAAATGTTTTTAACCCAATTGCCCATCCCCGCTGTATTTCAACCCACAAAAGCTTCCGATCCATCCATGGATTTCACATCCCAAGGCCTTCCGCCCAACTTAATTACAGGTGAGCAGCAAAAAAAGAGCGTGAAACACGCTCTTCTTTCGCAGCCGTTTTTAACGGCTCGTATCTAACCTTTTTCCATCTCTCTATATATGGATTCTATTCCATGCTAACGATAATATATACCCGCTATTTGCTTCAATAAACACCGAACAAACACATCTTTGCGGGAATTTGCACACTTGCTGAGCAAAATCGTCCGCCAAGACAGCCTGCGTTATTCTCCAGGCTTCTCTTCCAGCTTGACCTTCAGCGACTGCAGCTTGCCGTCACGATAGAAGGTCACGTTCAGGTCTCCGCCCACCTTCGTGTTGTAGTACAGGTGCTTGCGGAGCTCGAGCGTCGTTGTAATCGGTTTGCCATCCAGCTTCACGATCACGTCGTTCAGCTGCAGACCGGCATCCAGCGCAGGGCCAAGCGCATCCAGCACGACCACGCCTTCGGTTACCGTCTTCGGCAGCTTGAGATCCTCCTTCTCCTTCTTGCTCAGCGGAGCATACGGATTGCTCAAGTCGACGGTGTATACGCCGAGATAAGGGCGGGCAATATGCCCCTTCAGCATCAGCTCGGTTACGACCTCCGTAATTTCGTTGACCGGAATCGCGAACCCGAGTCCTTCGACGCCGGTGTCGGCAATCTTCATCGTGTTGATGCCGATGACTTTACCGTTCAGGTCCACCAAAGCGCCTCCGCTGTTGCCCTCGTTAATGGCTGCGTCGGTCTGGATGACCTCCTGCTCCCAGTCGTAAATGCCGTCCTGGTTCAGGGATACCGGAATGATGCGGTTGGTATAGCTGACAATCCCGGAGGTCAGCGTATCGCCCAAACCCAGCGGGTTGCCGATGGCGATGACCGTTTCGCCGAGACGAAGCTTGGAGGAGTCTCCAAATTCGGCAACCTCGCCGATGCCTTTGCTGTCAATCGACAGAACGGCAATATCGCTGACGTTGTCCGTGCCGACCAAGGTCGCTTTTTTCTTCTCGCCGCCTACCAGCACAACCTCCAGGGAATCGGCGCCTTCCACCACATGGTTATTCGTAATCACGAAGGCTTTGCCCTCGAGTTTCTTGAAGATGACGCCAGATCCAAGGGCATCCTCTTGCGAGCCGCCGAAATCTTCACCGAAATCAAAATCATCGCCGAAGTCGAACCCTTCCGGAAGCTCGAAGTCGCCCTCATCCTCAGGCAGCGTGCCGGATTCCTCTTCCAGACCTTCACCCTCGATCCCTTCCTCTTCAGGCAGCGGAGTCTCTTTGTGCGTCAATACGCTGACAACCGCAGGACGCACCTTCTGGGCAGCGCTAATAATCCGTTCATATGGATCGCCATCCGACGTGGACAGCTGATGACTGCCATTGATCATGGTAATCGGTGACGACGTCGCAGGATGACCTGTAATGAAGCTGAACAGCATCACCGCAATCAAGGCGCTGCACACGGAACTGATCGCGGAAATCTGGAATGTGGATAAACCCTTCCTGCGGCGGGTGGACCGCCACTTCGTTCGCTCAGATCGGTCCTCGCTGGTATTTTTGCTCCGTCTGGAAATTTTAGTTGAATAGAAATCATCGTCAAACAATCCCATTGCGATCCCTCTCTCCCCTTGGTTGCTACGCGTCAAGATACTTTACCAGCTTCAGACCTACCGCCATTACCGACTGACCTACTAAAATCATCTTGTCGTCATAACAACCGCCTTGCACCGCATGTATCTATCTTTCTATGAATCGGCAGCGTGCCACCTGTTAAATATCTCTCTATTGTATGACTCTTCTGCGGCTCAAAAAGTTGCATTTTTGAGCTCTGTCTTTGAACTTTTAGTGAAATATCGCTCCTTATCCAATATTTGAACCCACAGCCAGAAATCTAGTTCCAGAAAAGGTATGTATTGACACCCGACCGTTCAAAAAAGACCCTGTATCCTTCTATTACCACAAACAGGGCGTTTTAAGCGCGAAACATCCGTTTTTTTCTAAAAAAGATGGGAATACCTGGGTTGGCTTCATTTGGCGTCTACAAGCACCCCGTCCTCTAGTTCGTTGCAGGTGCTTAACCACAGCCCTCAGACCTTCCGGTGCTCCTATTGTACCACACGAACACAGGTTCACGTCAGCTTTCTTTGGTAAAAACAAATGCTAAATTGATGGCAATTTTAAGAGTCTGTGTAAAGAGAGATTTTACATTCGATTCATAGCGATTGTCCGGGTGAACACAATACCCTTGTATACGAGCCAGACAGCCAAAAGGTTCCATTTTTCGAGGATATTCCATGACCCCTTCTTCCGGCATTCCCGCAATCCTGGCAGCGGCAGCCCTTGATTCGTGCATTCCCCCTTTAAAGACTATACCGAACAAATGTGTTAAGAAAATGGCAACCACGGTTGGTCTTCCAGGCCAATTATGTTCATTTCGGAGTACCGCGCTACATCTCTCCGGCGACCCACACATCATTCCTATTTGGATTCACCGTTACTTATTCTTTCCTAAGCTCTCCGCTGCAAAAATACTTCCCCGTCCCCTCTGCAGTATGCCTGCAGACAAGGCTCGTCTACCCTGTTTGGCCTATCAAAAAAGCACATTGCCTGCGCAAGCCATAGGATTTCGACCTGCTTCTCCGCTTTCTGGCACTGGTTAGGTTATCCATTCATCTGCAGGTTGCCCGCAGGGAATGTTATGAAGGGGAAACCATATGCAAGGAGGGTTAAGGATGGCAAGAAGGTCACGGCGGCACCGGAGTCCCGAAATGCAGCAGTTCATGACGAACGTGATGCGAAACGAAGGCTATCAAGTCGACCCGCAGCGGCAGCAGGACCTCAAATATGAGGTGGCCAAATCACTCGGCGTACCGCTGAAACCCGGCGACAACAGAGACCTGACCACCGAACAGGCGGGTAAAGTCGGCGGTGCTATCGGCGGTTCCATGGTTCGGGAAATGGTTCGTATGGCGCAAGAAAGCCTCAGCAAGCGTTAGAGACGAGCCGTTTCTCTGCATGTGATGCGTCTGTCCGCAACAGCAAAACAGCCCCACGTCATCATGGGGCTGTTTTGCTCATGCCTATTTTAAGATATCCATGTTATGAATGCTGAATTCGTCCAAGGCAAGCTGTCTCACTAAACTATTCCCCGACTTTATCCCAAGGGGTCGGACGGTCATAATACGTATCGCACAATTTAAACTCGCTGTCCTTGAAGAAGCAGCCGCGGTCTTCCATCGTATCGCGTACGGTCATTCTTGCCAGGTCCATCATGTTATGATCCAGGCTGAGATGGGCCAGATACGTCCGTTTGGTATCGCCCGTCAGCAATTCGCTTAACGCATCGCCTGCCGAATTATTCGACAAATGCCCCATATCGCCGAGAATCCGGCGCTTGGTATTCCACGGATACCGTCCCATCCGGAGCATCTCGATATCGTGATTGGCTTCCAGCACCAGCACATCCGATCCATCCAGCGCTTTCTTCACCTTGTCGCTGACATAACCGAGGTCCGTGGCAACGCCCAGCTTCTCGTCGCCGTCATAGAAGCAGTAACCGACCGGTGCCGCAGCGTCATGGGATATTTCAAACGGCTCCACCCGCAGCGTGCCAAAATCCTTGACCTCATGACTCTCCAGCACAATCCGGTTCTCTTCCGCAATCTTGCCCAGCGACTTGCTCATCGCTTCCCACGTCTTCTCATTCGCATAGATCGGCAGATTGTATTTGCGCGCCACCGCGCCAAGCCCCCGGATATGATCCGAATGCTCATGCGTGACCAGAATTCCGTCGATTTCTTCTCCCATCATTTCGCGTTCCTTCAACAGCTCATCGATGCGCCTTGCACTTAGGCCCGCATCGATCAGCAGTGTCGTATCCTCATTGCGGACAATGGTCGCATTGCCCGTTGAGCCGCTCGACAGCACGGAAAATGAAATCCCCATAGTCTTGTTACTCCTTTGTCGTATCGCTTTTTGGCGTCAGCACATCCCCGCTGATGCCCTGCACATAGATCATCTCGCCATGATCCAGCGTAAACCGCCAGGTCGGTGCTGCCAACTGATCCTCTGTATTAAACAACTGCCCATAATAACCAAGCTGAATATCGCGTACCGCCGAATCAGGCGGGATGAAATTACGTTCGATAAGGGTTTCCAAGGCCTTCGATGCAGGCAGAACCTTCTGTTCCTCCATATCGCTGCTTGGCAGAATCTCAAACACGGGTTCGCGAAACGCATGAATCTTCTGGGCTTCATGGATAAACTCCAACTCCACGTTAAACAGCGGCCATTCCTTCTGCACCAACGGCCGGAATATGAAGACATTCTCCTTGTCCGACGGCTCGTCATGGCGATAGTTCCCGAGATCCGCAATCTTGCCTTCCAGCGCATTGCGCAATTCCTTCTCATCGGCATAAATCAGCTTCGTGTCCACCGGCTGCTCCAGTCCTACCGGCTCGCCCTGGGCTTCCGCGCTGTAGATATAATTAATTTTGGGCAGCTGCGGCGTTTCCGTCGGGATCGGACTCAGCAATTGAATCCCATTCTCCTCCATCACCTGCTGGGTGCTCTCGGAAAGCGAGGTGAAATCCAGATTGGAGCCGACCTGCTCGCGGTAATCCATCCAGAGCTGATAGCCCAGTACCAGATTCAGCAGCAAAAACGCGTAAATCAGAACATTTTTGGCACGGCCCCAATCCATGAATATCCCTCCTTGTGATTCAATGTACCCCGAATGATTACTCGAGTATGACAACCGAGCCGTTCTGGAGCTTTAAAGCCCATACCGGCTTCAGCAGCAGCCCTTCTCCCGTCAGCACCGGTAAATAGGCGGGATCCAGACCTGTAACCACACTCTCCTCGTAAGGCTTCAGCTTCGCTTCCAAGGCCTCGCCTCCCGTAAGCTTTACCATCTGTTTCTTCAAAGAGGCCGGCTCGAGATATAACAGCGAGCGCTCATAGGAGGTTACCGTTCCCTGCTGCAAGTCCAATTCCATGACGCCATATTGGAAGCCTGGCGTATTCAGGGTCGGAAATCCGCCGTAGTATTGCTGGAATTTCACCAGCGTCCGATCCTCGGATTCACCCGCTTTAGCCAGCCTGTATGTGCCGTTCCAGCCCCCGTGCTGATTCACGAAATCGATGGCGGACAGCACATCCTTGCCGGGACTGCTCTCTCCGGATGGCGGCGCAGCCGGATCGGTATAGCTGATCCATTTCTGTCCCTGGTCTACCTGGAGGCTCCGCTTACTGTCCGTATAAATCTCGGAGCCGTCTTTTTCCCGAATGTTGCGGGTGATGCTTGGGTCAAAAAACAGGCTGCGCTGCATTTGATCAACCGTATATTCCCCGATCGGCAGCTCAATGCTGACCATATTCAGCTCCTTCTCCGGGGTATAATACCGGCCTTCCACCATCTTATACGGCGTCCAGCTCAGCCCGAAGTCCACCAGCTGATCCACGTCCTGTACGGTCAAATCCGCCTGGGCGGCTTCATAGACGACATCGCCCTCCGTACTGAAAAACATGACATGGATCTTCGCTTCGCCTTCCACGCTGTACAGCCACATTTTGTTGATGCTTTCCCCTTCAAACAGGGTATCCGGGACGATCTGCATCACTCTCTGGAGCAGCGTTACCGGAATGCCTGAATCAAAGCTCAGCTCAATGCCTCGATTCTCGGAACGAACCTTGGCCCAATCGATGTTGCTGACCATCCGCCGCTGGAAATTATCAAAGGTCCGGCCTTTAAGCCGGTTATACACGAGATTATAGAACGTATCGTTCGGATAGAACACCGTATGCTTGTCTTCGCCCAGATGAATGACCATTTTGTCGGGAAAGAGCAGATTCTCGGGCTTCTCTTCCGGCCCCATCTCCTCGGTTCGGATATAGGCGTCCTTCGATTGCACAACCGAGTCGCTGCCCGGAAAACGGAAAATCAACACATAACTCTGTACCAAGCTGCCAACGACCAACAGGACCAGCAGCACGGTTTTCAATCGTTCCTTCACGCTAACACCCTCCCCTCATCGTCCAGGGGCAAGGTAAAGGTCACCGTGGTGCCCTTCTCCAATTCGGATTGAAGCGTAATGAAACCTCCATGTGCCCTGACAATTTCCCGGGCAATGGACAGACCGAGGCCCGTTCCGCCTAAATTGCGCGTCCGTGCTTTATCCACCCGATAGAAGCGCTCAAAGATCCGGTCCAGATCCTTCTTCGGAATACCGATCCCGGTATCCTTAACGGATAAGGATAACATGCCTTCCTCCGTTATGCTTGCATCCATGGTGATGGTGCCTCCGTCCGGCGTATATTTAAGGGCGTTGGATATCAGGTTATCGAGAACCTGGTCAATGCCGTCCCGGTCCAGCATCGCCGTGGATACGCCCGGCTTCACTTCGATAATGGTGCGAATATGCTTTTGCTTCATTTGGAAAGAGAATCGGTCCTCTACGTCCTCCAGCATTTCCACGATGTCCGTCCGCTCCTTATGCAGAGCGGCCTCCTTGGAATCCAGCCGGGACAAATGCAGCAGGTCCGTCACCAGCCGGATCATCCGGCCGGTCTCATTCTGGATGACGCCGACGAATCTCGGCCCCATCTGTTTATCCTCCAGTGCGCCATCCTCCAGCGCCTCGGTATAACTCTTGATGGTGGTCAGCGGCGTGCGCAGCTCATGGGATACATTCGCCACGAACTCCCGCCGGGATGCCTCCAGCTTCTCCTGCTCGGTGACGTCCTGCAGCACGGCAATCGTACCCGTGATGCCGATCTCCCGCCGGTGAATCGGCGTGAAGGTCACGCGCATCATGAACGGCTCGCCGCCCTCGCGCGGCGTAATCTCAAGCAGCTTCGAATCATGGCCTTCGCCGCGCGCCAAGGCTTCGGATTCGGATTCTTCCAGGCCCAGCAGGGACACGATATCGTGTCCTGCCAGTTCTTCCCCCTCCACGCCCAGCATTTCGCCGGCGCGCCGGTTCATCAGGATGACACGCCCTGCCTCATCGGTTGCGATCACGCCGTCGCTCATATTGGTCAGGATCGAAGCAAGCTTCTCCTTCTCTTCTTCGTTCTGCGAGAGAGCTTCGCGCAGACGGCTGGTCATATAGTTGAACGCCTGGCTGAGCTGGCCGATCTCATCGCTGCCGAATACCGGCGTTTTCTCGGTAAACCGGCCGTCCGCGACGGCCCGCGCGTGCTTGGTCAGCTCCTTGATCGGATGAGTAATCGTATGCGACAGGATGACGCCGAGCACCGCGGTCAAGCCGAGGGCCAAAAGAATGCCCGATATAAAAATATTGTTGATCCGCTGCATCGTGCTGTACAGCTCGCTCATGCTGGCTACGATATATATCGCGCCGACGATTTTCTCGTTGTACATGACGGGCTTGGCCACCACTTTTTTGCGGATATTATCATCGTCGATGATGTACTCTTCATTATCCTGTATTCCCTGCAAGGCCCGACTGACAACCGTCTGCGTGTTCTTGGTGCTCACATAATCGGCATGGGAGGGCAGCGAGGTGGTCAGCACCCGCCCGGTGGAATCCAGCACCTGGATCTCGGCGCCGTTCAGGTTGAACAGATTGTTCACCATGACGCGCAGGCTCTCGATCGGATCCTCCTCGGTATCGTTCTCGCCGCCAAGGGTTTTGGCCGCCAAAACCGACATCAGTTCGGCGCGTTCCTGCAAGTCCTTCGTGAAGTTGCTGGTCAGCGAGTTCTTCATCGCACTCACAAAATACACCCCGATCAGCTGCATCGCGATCAGAATGAGAAGGACATAAATGATGATGACCTTCGCCTGGATGGTGCGGAAGAAGGACAGCCACTTCATTACAGGCCTCCGTTTTTCGCGCTGCGCATCAGGTAGCCCAGTCCGCGCCGAGTCAGGATATATTCCGGTTTGCTCGGATTCTCTTCAATCTTCTCGCGAAGCCGGCGGATCGTCACGTCCACGGTTCGCACATCGCCAAAGTATTCAAAGCCCCATACCGCCTGCAGCAAATGTTCCCGAGTCATCACTTTGCCGGCATTACGGGCCAAATAATAAACCAATTCATATTCGCGGTGCGTCAGATCGAGCGCTTCCCCGCTTTTATATACCATGTACATGTCCGTATCAATAAACAGCTCAAACAGCCGCAGGCCTTGTCCGCCTGCACTTGTGCCGCCTGTGTTATCCGCCGAGTTGTCCGGCTTCTGCTGACGTCGCAGATGCGCCTTCACGCGTGCGAGTATTTCTCTCGTGCTGAACGGCTTTGTCACGTAATCATCCGCCCCGAGCTCAAGCCCAAGCACCTTGTCGATCTCTCCGTCCTTCGCCGTCAGCATGATGATCGGGATCTGCAGGTTAGCGGCACGTACCTCGCGGCACACGTCCATTCCGTCTTTGCCGGGCAGCATCAAATCAAGCAGCATCAAATCCGGCCGCTGCGTGAGCGCAATCTCCACGGCGCTGATGCCGTCAAAGGCGCAGATGACCTCATAGCCCTCTTTTTCCAAGTTAAACTTTAAAATATCGGCGATGGGCTGTTCGTCATCCACCACCAGAATGGTTCCCTGCATCTTCCTGTTCACCTCATACCTTCTTAAAGAGGATGTTCAAAAAGTCCCTTTTTGAACTCACACTTAAACGGTCTTCTTTCCATTTTACCACACCTGCCGCCGCTACACACCCACTGGTCCGCCATTCGGAGAGCGGCAGCGATCGCCTTTGGATTCGGAAAATCTCATCGTAAGCGGCATTCCTATTTTCCGAATTCAACAGCGACGGAGGAGGACACCGCTTGCGACACCACTGCAAACTATTTTCCCGTTCTGCCCCACTCACACCGCCTCCCCTACGGCCGCCCCGATTCAGGGGGCGGCCATCCGCTTCGCAGCTTAGCTGGAGTACACGGGGATGGATCCGACAGATAAGGGAAATACCCTCTACCGCAGCATGCGGTGTCATTCGGAGAGCGGCAGCGATCGCCTTTGGATTCGGAAAATCTCATCATAAGCGGCATTCCTATTTTCCGAATTCAACAGCGACGGAGGAGGATACCGCTTGCGACACCACTGCAGACTATTTTCCCGTTCTGCCCCACATCCCCAAATCACCGCCTGCAAGACGCAAAGATGGCCGCCCCCGTTAAGGAGCGGCCATCTTCACTATTATGATATATGAACCAATAATGGCTTATGTCGCATTGGTTTACCTAGTATAACACAGAACTACAGATATTTCATCGGATTTTGGGCAACTCCATTTTTTTGCACTTCGAAATGCAGATGCGTCCCGGTGGAACGGCCCGTATTACCCATGACGCCCAGCTTGGAGCCTTGTCCAACAGACTGGCCGTTGCCGACGGAAATCTTGCTCATATGCCCATACAGCGTGCGATATCCATTGCCGTGATCGACAATGACGACGTTGCCGTAACCGCTCTGCTGACCCGCGAAGACCACTCTTCCGGAGGCCGCTGCCATAATGGTGCTTCCGCCAACCATATCAATGCCCTCATGGCTTCTTCCCCACCGATGTCCGAAGGAGCTTGTAATGCGCGCCCCGCTCACCGGCCAAGCGAACATGCTGCCGCTGGACTTCTGGGTCACCGCTGCCGCTTTTTTCTTCGGTGCTACCTTGGTTCCTTTGTACACCACTTCCGGCAGGGATTCCTGAACCACCTGTTGGCCTGTCCACTGCTTGGAGATAACCTTGCCGTTCTCTTTGGTCACGATGTAATCCACCGTCTTCACGCCGTCGCGTCCGGGACGGACGACCTTCCGCTTGCCCAGCGGGAGCTCGCTGCTCTTGCGAACAATCGTCTCTGGTTTGCTCGGCTGCTTCACCGACACCGTCTCCACCGTTCTGACCGTCAGCGGCGCTTCCGGCTTCGTCACCTGCAGCTCGGCCCCGATCTGAACATATTTCTCTTCAAGCCCGGGATTGAGCGCCATGACGTCGGCAGACTTCATGCCAAAATGCTGTGCGATCGAGGAAATCGTATCTCCCTCTTTCACCGTGTACACCACCGGCTTGTCCTTCGTGCCGGTCAGCACCTTGACCGCTTCTTCCACGTCCAGCACCTTGTTCGGGTCAGCCTTCGTGTTGGCAAGCGAAATCTTCTCCTTGATGTCCACGGACTCGAGCCCGCTTGCGTCATCCTTCTTCTTGCTCGATGCCGATGCGGACGTTTTCGTGAAAGCGACTCTCTGCGTCTTCTCCCTCTGCGCAGCAGCCGGAGCGAACTTCAGCTTAGCCGCTTCGACGGCAGCCTTGGCCGTCTGTTGATCCTTCACGATCGCCACCGTCTTGCCATCCACCTTCAGCTCCACGCCGCGAGCATATGCTTTCAGCATGCCATCCAGCTTATGAAGCGTCTCCTCGCTGTTCACGACCGGTTTATAGGAACGGTCGGCCTTCGTGGTGATGCCGTCGGTATGAAGCACCATGGGGACATCAGGGTACTTCTCCTGATATTCCTTTTGCTTCGCTTTCAGCAGCTGGTCAAGCTGGGCATCTTCTTGAATGGTACCGATCGATTTCCCATCGACATACACATGATAGAACGGAATTGTATTCGCGTTCACGTAAGCTTTTCCGCCGGTATATATCGATCCTGCTATGAGCAATACCCCTGCCGACATCCAGATCCATCTGCGCGGTGATGTCCACCCCCGCTTTGGCGGATTCGACGACATCGGGGACTCCTGATTTGAGTTGTGATTGAGGGTAGACTGATCGGCCGCTTGCTTGCGCAAGATGCTGTCCATCCACCGTTTCCCCTTAGAACCTTTCATGTCTCTCTCCTTTAAGCCTTGTCCATATGTAAGAATCCGTTATTCGTTCATCTGAACTTGCTGACTTAGCATTGAATGTGACACAACCTGTCAAAAGGTATCAAAATTTTAACCTTTTCGATCTTCGTATACTTTAACATAGCCTTTACAATCATTTCAAGTTTACGAAAATAGCGAAAAACCCGCGTCCCGCGCGGGTTTCCTGATATTTTCCAATATGGGGCTTTTGCATGTCGGTGACAAAACGGTGACAGAGCCTGCCTGAAACCCGTCATACCACTATTCTTTGAGCATGGTGATCAGTTTATCGAATTCATCCGGATTCAAATATTTGGATATGCCCTGCTCGATCTCCGCAAGCTCCGCAGCGGTCAGACCGTCCTCCATCGCCTCAGAGATCTTCTGCATTTCGGATTGGGGCAGCTTGTTCATCAGCATGGCGAAAATCTCTTCCTTCTCCTCCGTTGGCAAACGGTCCTTCCGGTCCACGATGTCCCCCGGTGTCATGACAATCTCCTGATCTTCCAGGGAGGAGTCGCCAGACTCTGTCGTATTCGTGCCCATGACAGGCAGGGAATTATCCGGTGCCTCTTCATCGTTCGAAGTCTCCCCTGACGTTCCCGTTGATCCTGAACTCGTCTCTTCGTCCTCCTTGGCCCCTCCATTCGTTTGGGTGCCGGCTTCCGATTCCGGTTCATCGTCCGCAGCGCCCTGATCTTCTTCCAATTGGCGATTGTCCTTCGCGGCATTGACGCTGCCTGCATCCGGCTTGGTGCCGGAGCCCACGCCCAGCATCGACTTCATAATACCTCCCACCCCCATTGGCTCCGCTTCCAGTTGAATGTTAAAGCTGGATAACACCGATTGAATATAGGCATTCACGACGATGCCCGTGGTCACAATCGTAAGCGTGCTCACCAGAATGGCGGTCAAGCTGATTTTCAGCAGCCATTTCATCCACTTCATCCGTATCTCCTCCTTCCTCATGCACGCTGCAATGACATGACGATGATTGCTTTCTTTTTCCAGTATTGACCACTCGGTATTGCTTCAATCGTGGGAATCGCCAATTTTTCTACTTCGAATCTGATATATTTCATGATTCGGTTCCTTTTAGGCCACACTACTTCCATGCGATAGAGCGCTCCATCGACCGCACCAGGGAATGTATGATACATATATAGTCATTGGAACGCTTATGAAGGAGGTCAATCTAGCAATGATTCATATATTGATCGCAGATGACGACGCGCATATTCGAGAGCTCCTGCTATATCATCTTCAAACCGAAGGATACACGGTATTCACTGCAGCTGACGGGGAAGAAGCTTCTGCCCTTTTGGCGGAAGAACAGGTTCACCTGGCTGTCGTGGATGTCATGATGCCGAACAAGGACGGGTATCAGCTCTGCGAAGAAATCCGGCGTTATTATGATGTACCCGTCATTCTTCTGACCGCCAAGGATCAGCTTGTAGACAAAGAGAGAGGTTTTGCCGTCGGCACGGATGATTACTTAACCAAGCCGTTTGAACCAAGGGAGCTCCTGTTTCGAATCAAAGCCCTGCTGCGGCGATATCAAATGGTCAGCGCGGACAAAATCCGTCTGAACGAAACGACCATCGACCGCAAAAGCTACGAAGTTCAGGGACACGGAAAAGTACTGATGCTGCCGATGAAGGAGTTTGAGCTGCTCTCCCAGCTTGCGAGCTATCCGGACCGGACGTTCTCGCGCGAGGAGCTGATTCAGCTCATCTGGGGAACGGATTTTGACGGAGATGACCGGACCGTGGACGTTCATATCAAACGACTCCGGGAACGCTTCGCGGACCGAAGCGGCGATTTCCGAATACGGACCGTTCGGGGCGTAGGATATAAATTGGAGGCGGCGCCGCAGTGAAAACCCTCTATTCGCGCATCGTCCTCACCACCATCGCCATCATGGTGATCAGCAGCTTGATTGCTTTTGTGCTGTCTAATCTGTACTACCAATACAATCTCAAGCCCTTTAACGATCAGAAGGTCACCACCATGGCCAAGGATATCGGGGACTTTTATGACAGCCACCCGGAGACGGACATCCATGATTATCTCCATCACATCGGCCAGCTCGGTTATCAATTCTATTTGGTGAATGATCAAGGCAAGGAGTGGTTCTACGGCGGCATGTTCCGTGAACAGGACCTCTCGCCCGAAACGGTGCGGCAAGTGCTGAACGGGAAGGTGTACCATGGCATTGCGGAGTTTCCGTCGGAGCTGTTCATTACCGGCTTTTTCGACAATGTCCTAAGCAACTCCATCGGCATCCCCATACAGGTAGAAGGCAGCCCTCACGCACTCTTCCTCAGGCCCGATATTACCGTCCAGTTCGGGGAGATGCGTATCTTCTTCTCCATCATTATGGTCATTGCCATCCTGCTGAGCATCCTGCTTGTCGGCATTATTACGCGCTATATCGTGAAACCGATCGTGAAGTTAACCGAGGCCACCCAGAGCGTGGCGCAGGGCCAATATGACATTAAGCTGAACGTTACCCGGCGTGACGAGCTGGGGCAGCTTGCGGACCATTTTTCCCAGATGGCCAAAGGACTAGCGCAATTAGAGCAGATGCGCCAGGAGTTTGTATCCAATGTCTCGCATGAAATCCAGTCGCCGCTGGCCTCCATTCAGGGTTTCTCGCAGACGCTGCAAACCAAGCGCTTGTCCGAGGAACAGCAGCAGCATTACTTATCGATCATTGAGGCGGAGAGCCGCCGGATGTCACAGCTCAGCAAACAGCTGCTTATGCTGGCGTCCCTGGATAAGGAAGAGAACATTCTCGATAAATCCACCTTCGACGTGGCCGAGCAAATCAAGCAAGTGCTGCTCCACACCGAATGGAACTGGCGCAGCAAAGATTTGACCATCGATATGTCGCTGCCGCCGACCTATGTTTACGGCGATCAGCAGCTGCTGCATCAGGTATGGACGAACCTCATCACCAACAGCATTAAATTCACCGCACCTGAGGGCGCCATCTCCCTGCGTGTGATCGAACACAACAAACAATGCCGCATCGAGATCTCCGATACGGGCATTGGCATTCCGCAGGAGCATCTGCCCCACATCTTCAACCGGTTTTACCGCGTGGATGAGGCCCGTGACCGCTCCGAGGGCAGCAGCGGATTGGGTTTATCCATTACCCAGAAAATTGTCGAACTGCATGGCGGACGTATTGAGGTCACGAGTCAGCCTGGAAAGGGAGCCACCTTCACCGTGATCCTTCCTAACGTATAATGCAGCCTAATCTCAAGTTCATGCTCTGTTCATATTCCATTCCTATACTTGGGGCATATCCCGCAGAGATTAATAACCGAGGGATGTGCTGCTTAATGATCAGGAATGGAGATGAGAAACATGTTTCTTGCACTGCGTGAACTTCAACATGCGAAGCTGCGCTATCTGCTGATTGGCTTCATTATGGTACTGATTGCCTGGCTCGTCCTGTTCGTCACGGGATTGGCCCAGGGGCTTTCCTCCGATAACGCCTCTTCCATACAAAATATGAAAGCCGACTACCTGGTGCTTCAGGAGGAGTCCGATCATCGGATCAATCGTTCCGTACTAACCGGCGAGATCTGGAACGAAGTGCAGAGCCGCCCGGGTGGAAACCCGGCCACTCCGCTCGGAGTACACATGAACACCTTGACCAAGGAAGGCTCCGCAGCCAAATTCGATGCGGCTTTTTTTGCCATTGATGTGGAGAGCATGCTGGCACCCCGAGTCGTTGAAGGCACCATGATTAGCAATACGGATGCCGACCTTGTGATGGCCGACCGCTCCTTGAAAGAGGACGGGTACCGGCTGGGCGACCGGATCGTGGATCAGGCTACAGGCGCCACGTTTACGATTGCTGCCTTTACGGAGGGACAATCCTTCAGTCATGCCCCGGTCATTCACATGAACTTTGAGGGGTGGAAGGCGCTTCAGCCAAACCCGTCGAAGCCAGCGCCTATCTATAATGCCATCGCTTGGAATGGAACTCCGGAGCAGAAGGAAGCCTTGGTCCGGGACGTATCCGGCATCGAGATGATCACGAAAGAGGAAGCCCTGCAGGGGATTCCCGGTTTTCAGGAGGAGCAGGGTTCTCTCATCATGATGATTGTGTTCCTGTTTGTGATTGCAGCCTTCGTGCTGGCCGTGTTCTTCTACGTCATGACGATTCAGAAAATGAATCAGTTCGGAGTCCTGAAAGCCATCGGCGCGGGGACCGGCTATCTGGTGAGGAGTCTGATCTTTCAGGTCCTGACCCTCACCATCGTCAGTCTTGCGATCAGCATCGGCTTGACGTACGGGGTTTCTCTCCTGTTGTCCGGGATCGTGCCGTTTTCGTTAACGCCTTCGGTCGTTCTGCTCTGCTCCTTGCTGTTCCTGGCGGTTTCCCTGATGGGATCGCTATTATCGCTATATCGGGTCATCAAGATCGATGCAATCGAAGCTATCGGGAGGGCTGCATAATGACATCATCCAAGCTGTTGATGGATCAGGTAAGCAAAGAATTCGGTGACGGGGACACCTCAGCTAAAGTACTGGACAACATTTCACTGGATATCAAGGGTGGGGAATTTGTCGCGGTGGTCGGACCTTCCGGTTCGGGCAAAAGCACCTTTCTCTCCATTGCCGGGGCACTGCTATCCCCTACCCGGGGACGAATATGGATGGGCGATCAGGAGGTCACCCGGCTCCCCGCCAAACAAATGAATCAGCTGCGGCTGCGCCATATCGGATTTGTCTTTCAATCTTCCAATCTCATTCCGTATCTGACGGTCCGCGATCAGCTGCTCTTGATGGCCAAGCTGGCTAACCAGCACGGCCAGGAGCCGCATCGGCGGGCAGATGATCTGCTTCACCGGCTGGGCTTGTCGCATCGCAAGTCTCGGTATCCCGAGAGCCTGTCCGGCGGCGAACGGCAGCGGGTTGCCATTGCCCGGGCATGGATGAACGATCCGGAGCTCATATTGGCAGACGAGCCGACGGCAAGTCTGGATTCCGAGCGCGGCCGGACGGTCGTTCAAATGCTCGCCGATGAAGTGAAGCTGCGCCGGAAAGCTGCAATCATGGTCACGCATGACAAGCGCATGCTGGATCTATGTGACCGGGTCGTCTATATCGAGGACGGCAAGCTGTCCGAACGGACGCAGCCGATTGTGTTGTAGCATGACAAAAACCGGATTCATCCCTAGGCAACCTAGTCGATGAATCCGGTTTTTTACTATGCTGGACCGCCGTGTACCTTGTCCAGCGCTCAAGAAGGCCATACGTCTATTCAAAAGGTTCGTATGGCTTCTGTCCCCCCTACATGGATCTGACTGCATTCATCCGCTGTTTTTAGCCCCAATTCCAAATGATCAGCGTGCTGCCCTCTATGTCTATCTCCATTATAGGGTGGATGGGCGGATGACTAGGGGATAATATTCTTTAGCTGAAGGGACAAATTCTTCTACCTATTGACCAGCGATGGTATGCTCGAAAGCCATCTCCTATCCCGGATCTTCTACAGCCATAAAAAAAGCCCGCCGACCCCTATCTTCGGCGGGTGTATTTCACATAACTTAAAGTTGAACTTTCACTCTCTCTATTCTTGGTCCAACGCTTGATTACTTCTCATAAATCGGCAGCACTTGATTCGTCTGCTCCCGGTTGCGGCCGACGGAGAAGATGGCAATCGGAATGCCGGTCAGCTCGGATACCCGCTCAACATAACGGCGAGTGTTCTCAGGCAGATCCTCCAGCGTCTTCGCGCCGGTTATGTCTTCGCTCCAGCCCGGCAGCTCTTCATAGATGGCTTCGCACTCGGCTAGCATTTTCAAGCTGGCCGGGTAGTGCGCAATCTCCTCACCGCGGAATTTATATGCGGTACAAATCTTCACGGTCTCCAGTCCGCTGAGCACGTCCAGCGAGTTCAGGGACAGGCCGGTAATTCCGCTTACGCGACGGGCATGGCGCACAACTACGCTGTCGAACCAGCCTACGCGACGAGCACGCCCGGTTACCGTGCCGTACTCATGCCCTTTTTCACGGATATATTCGCCGATTTCATTATCCAGCTCCGTCGGGAATGGTCCGTCTCCTACACGCGTCGTATAGGATTTGGCCACGCCGATGACTTGTTGAATCTTCGACGGCCCTACACCGGAACCGATGCAGACGCCGCCTGCAGAAGGATTCGAAGACGTAACAAACGGGTACGTCCCTTGGTCGATATCCAGCATGACGCCCTGCGCGCCTTCGAACAATACCTTTTGATTCTCATCGATGGCATCATTCAAGACAACGGAAGTGTCGCGCACATATTTACGAATAACTTCGGCGTACTCCAGGTATTGCGTCAGGATCTCTTCAACATCAAGCGCTTCCCCGCCGTACACCTGGGTAATCACTTGGTTCTTCTCCTTCACCAGATGGCGAAGCTTCAATTCGAACTCTTCCGCATCCATCAGATCTGCGATCCGGATGCCGTTGCGTGCCGCTTTATCCATGTAGCAAGGGCCGATCCCCTTGCGCGTTGTACCGATTTTGTTCGGACCTTTGCGGTCCTCTTCCAGAGCATCCAATACCATATGATAAGGCATGATAACATGAGCACGATCGCTGATTACCAGGTTGTCTGTGCTGAACCCGTTATCATGAATATAATTAATCTCTTCAATGAGTGCAGCCGGGTTAACGACCATACCGTTACCGATTACACAGGTTTTGTCTTTATAGAATACTCCGGATGGAATCAAGCTAAGCTTGAATTTTTTACCGTCAATCAGAATGGTGTGGCCGGCATTGTTGCCGCCTTGGTAACGGGCTACCACGTCTGCGCTTTCCGCCAAATAATCCGTGATTTTCCCTTTCCCTTCATCTCCCCATTGTGTTCCCACAACGACTACCGTTGACATATTCATTCCTCCGCCCGGGCTGTTACACCCTTATGATTTCGCGTAACACTGATGAAATAAATCTCTGCATGCTGATTAAAGTTCAACCTCACTGCACTAAAGCAGCAATACCAGTGTAACAGTCCCCATTTTTAAAGTCAAATACAAAAACGAACAATCGCACATCAGTGTGTACGATTGTTCGGAATTAGGACGAGATTATAGATGGATAACCGTATTATTCGGGGAACTGCCATAAGAAATGCCCTATACTTACAGCGAGCGGCAGGTATTGGCCCGATCTCCGAACTTTAGTTTAGAAGCTTCCTGTTTCATTAAGCAAACATGAAAGCCCGGCTAAGGGTGAATACCGTCGCTACCCGGCGGCAAAGGCATCGGCATGCGTTCGCTCGTAATTGACGAATTTATTAAAGTTCTTCAGGAAGACCAATTCCACTGTGCCTACCGGACCATTACGCTGTTTGGCAATGATGATCTCGATGATATTCTTCTTCTCGGTTTCCTGATTGTAATAATCATCCCGGTATAAGAACGCAACGATATCGGCATCCTGCTCGATCGAACCGGATTCCCGCAGGTCACTCATCATCGGACGCTTGTCCTGACGCTGCTCCACGCCCCGGCTGAGCTGTGACAGCGCGATGACCGGCACTTCGAGCTCACGGGCAATTTGTTTGAGCGTACGCGAGATCTCGGATACCTCCTGCTGCCGGTTCTCTCCGGGCTTGCCGCGCCCATGAATGAGCTGGAGGTAATCGATCAGAATCATGCCGAGCCCCTTCTCTTTTTTCAAACGGCGGCATTTCGCACGGATATCGGCTACCGTGACGCCAGGTGTATCATCAATGTAAATCTCCGCCTCGGATAAAGCGGCGATGCCCATCGTTAGCTTGGACCAATCCTCGTCGCCTTTGAAATCGCCATTCCGCATCACGCCCGCATCGAGGTTCGCTTCGGCACAGATCATACGCTGAACGAGCTGTGGCGCGGACATCTCCAGACTGAAGATGGCTACCGTTTCTTTGGCGCGAATGGCCACGTTCTGGGCGATATTCAGTGCGAAGGCCGTTTTACCTACGGAAGGACGAGCCGCCACGATAATCAAGTCGTTGCGCTGAAATCCGCTTGTCATTTTGTCCAGATCCACAAAGCCGGAAGGAATCCCTGTCGTATTCCCCCGGTTCTGATGAAGGACCTCCACCTTCTCGAAGACTTCCATCAGCACGTCGCGGATCGCAATAAACCCGCTGCCCGTGCGTCGATTGGAGATCTCGAGAATGCGGCGCTCCGCCTCGCTGAGCATACCGGATACATCTTCTCCTCCGGTATAGCCTTCACTGACAATCTGGGTTGCCGTTCGGATCAAACGCCGCAGCATCGATTTCTCTTCGATGATTTGGGCGTAATAATCCACGTTCGCAGCCGTCGGGACGGCATGAGCCAGCTTCGCTAAATAGCTGACTCCACCGATCTCTTCCAGCTGTCCTTTATCTTGCAGAAGAGATGTAAGGGTCACCAGATCGATCGGTTGATTGCCTTCCCCGAGCTGCACCATGACTTCATAAATCATCTGATGTGATTTATCGTAGAAGTCCTCAGCCTGCACCCGCTCCATCGCCGTGATCAGCGCTTCACTCTGCAGCAGAATGGCACCCAGCACGGCCTGCTCTGCCTCAAGGTTCTGCGGGGGGACCCGATCGAAATAGAGTTCTCCTCCCATATTACTCCTCCGTAATTTGAACCTTGAGCGTCGCCTTGACGTCAGGATGCAGCTTCACCGGAACCTGGGTAACGCCCAGGCTGCGGATCGGATCGCTAAGCTCAATTTTGCGTTTGTCGATTTTGATCTTCTGTCCTGCCAATGCTTCCGCAATTTGTTTGCTGGTAATGGCGCCGAACAGACGTCCGCCCTCTCCAGCTTTGGCTTTCAGGACCACCGTCATCTCTTCCAGCTTCTTGCCGAGCGCCTGCGCCTCTTCCTTCTCCTGCGCCTTGCGCTTCTCCTCGGAGGCCTGCTGCTGCTCCAGCGTTTTCATGTTCCCGTCGGTAGCCGGACGAGCGACTCCCCGCGGAATCAGGAAGTTTGTTGCATATCCTTCCGAAACTTCCTTCACTTCGCCTTTCTTGCCTTGGCCCTTCATATCTTTTATGAAAATGACTTTCATTCAAATAACCCCTCTTTCGCTTCGATGTCCTTCAGTACCTCCATCAACTTCTCCTCGGCTTTCTCAGGCGTCGTATCCAGTTGTACTGCGGCGTTCGTTAAATGTCCGCCTCCCCCGAGACGTTCCATAATCATCTGAACATTCATCTTGCCCATCGAACGGGCGCTAATGCCAATCTTGCCGTCGGTGCGCTCGCTAATGACAAAGGATGCCTGCACATCCGTCATATTCAGCAGCATATCCGCCACTTGAGCAATGAGAAGCTGCGGCATGGGCTCCCCGCTCTTCGCCACCGCGATAGCGATATGGTCAAATACCATTTTAGCATGTTTCACGATTTCTGCCTTCGCTATAAATTCTGTCAGATCTTCCTTGAGCACCCGCTGGATCATCATGGTGTCCGCTCCGTGACGCCGCAGGAACCCGGCAGCCTCGAACGTTCTCGATCCCGTGTGGAGGGCAAAATGCTTGGTATCCACCGTAATCCCTGCCAGCAATGCCGTGGCCTCAACCGGAGTAAGGGATACCCTGTCGTGAATATACTGCAGCACCTCCGTCACCAGCTCGCAGGTTGAAGAGGCATACGGCTCAAGATAGATCAGCACCGCGTCATTAATAAATTCTTCGCCGCGCCGGTGATGATCCATCACGACCACCCGGCTTGCGCGATGAACCAGCCTCGGCTCCATCGTCATGGAGGCTTTATGGGTATCCACGACAACGAGCAGCGTGTGCTCCGTCATCATCTGCATCGATTGCTCGGTCGAGATGAATCGGCTCATCAAGGCTTCATCCTTGCGGACCTCTTCCATAATCCTCGAAATGGACGGGTTCATTCCCTCCATCACGATATAAGCCTCGACTTTATACATTTGGGCTGCTTTCAGGATGCCGATCGCAGCGCCGACCACGTCCATATCCGGCAGCTTGTGGCCCATGATGATCACTTTGTCGCTCTCCTGCATCAAATCGCGCAGCGCATGGGATATGACTCGCGCTCTTACGCGCGTTCGTTTCTCTACCGCGTTGGATTTACCGCCATAGAAGGAGAGCCTTTGGCCGGCTTTGACAGCGGCCTGATCTCCGCCCCGGCCCAGTGCCATATCCAGACTGGATTGGGCTAGCTGTCCCAGCTCCGTGATATCGTCTGAACCGAAGGCAAGACCGACGCTCAGCGTAAGCGGTACCTTCAGATCGGCCGTCATCTCCCGGACTTCGTCCAGGATGAGAAAACGGCTGTTCTCCAGCGCATCGAGCGACCTGTGGTTCAGCATCATCAAATAACGGTCCGAGGAGAGCCTCCGTAAGTAGACGTTGAACTCCCGGGCCCAATTCGTAATCTCGCTGGTGACCTTTGCAATGAGTGCCGTCCGCTGTTGATCATCCATTCCCTGCGAGGCCTCATCGATGTTATCCATCATGATAATGCCCAAGGCCAGCCGCTCATCCTCGTACCGCTGCCTGAGCACTGCCAGCTCGGTGATCTCATCCAGATAAATGAGTCGCTCATCCGGAATTACCGTGGCTCCATAGTACTTATCCTCATGGGAAATCTCCAGCCGAATTTCCTTCGGCGGCTTCTCTTTGCTATCCTTCTTCTCCTGGATTTCCTTTAGCGCTGTCACCAGCTCGGGGAACAGCTCCTGCAAGGAAGCGCCCACCAGCGGCTGTTGGGGAAACATATTGACTACGAATCGGTTATGCCATTCCACGGTCTTATCCTCGCTGTACAGCACAATGCCAAATGGCAGCACGCTGACCGCTTCGCCCTCGACCCGCTGAATCCGAAACGACAGATCTCCGATATAATCGACCAGCTCGCGGCGAAACTTCATCTCCGCCTTCAGCATCGCGTAGCCGCCTACCACCGCAAGCAGCAGCCCGACCAGCCCCAGAATCGTATTGTAGAACGACAGAAAAATAACAAGCAGAAGCACCAGCGCAAACGCCCAGACGGTATGATAGCCGTGCCAGCGTTTCTGCAGAAATTTAGGCATGACTCATCACCCTATCTTTTGTTTTTACTAAATGCCTGACGAAGTGGGAACGCCAGATCCAGGATTCCGATAATCATTGCCGGCGGGAACAGAACAATCGGTATGGCCGTCAAAAGCGGCGCGATCGGATGCCACTTCCGCTCGTGTGCCAGATAATAGAAGAAGCTCAGCGCTTGAATCATGAAGCAGATTTGCAGCAACGGCGTAGCGTTGGCTACTATCATCTTCATGAAGGTATTGTCCGAATTGACGGTTGCTATGTTGATGAAGAAAATGAGCAGGTAGTACCAGATCAGGGAACGCGGAAGCATCCATTCTCTGGCCGGCTTCAGCCGCGGCACGGATAAGCCCATGTTGTTGAGGGTGGGCCGTGCCAAAGCATGAGTGACCACCGTCATAAGGAACGAGCTGATAATCATCGCGAACGGAACCAAACGCATCGTTTGATCTTTAATGAGTTGTGTATCGAGTTCGGTGCCAAGGAACTGGCCGCCCAGGCCGCCTTCAACACCCATCTCGGTGAGCGGAGCGGTCGTCATCTTTACGATCTCATCCACATATTCCGACAGATTCAATTGGAAGAAGGCCGTGCTGATCATCAGCAGGACAAGCAGTTCCACCAGCATGACGGCCATGCCATACTTCAACACCTGCATGGCTGCCTTCCGTTTTCGGTATAAATACCCCATCACGATCCCCGGAATCGCAAAATAGATCGCAAGCAGTAAATAAATGGGATGAATCAGAAGAGCAATCAGCCACACCGGCACCACATGCATGATAAATGATTTTGTATTCAAAGCCGTAAACAGAATCGCAACCGGCAGAACCAGCAAGAAAGCCGTTACGATCGAAAAGGGTGTGAGTAGTGACAGCAGCAGCAGCAAATATACAACGCTCCATACCGCCGTAGTCCAGCGCAATTTCAATATGTTCACCTCTTACGCAAATGTTCTTCGAGCGCGGAAATATCCTGGTACCAATCCTCCAGCTGATGTCCTTCCTGCTTATGCTTTTTCAATTTCTCCAACAAGAGATCGTCCAAATCCCGATAGGTCAAGCCGAGCCTTCGGCCCAGTATGTAGGAGCTCATCATCAGGCTTGCCAAACTGTCTCCAACCTTTGTAGTGCTGCCTTCCCATAGGGCTTTGAATAACCGGGATACATGATCAATTACTTCGGTTTTAAGCCATTCAATCACTTTGGCGCGTTTCGCTACATCCAAGTCCTTCGGCATATTCGGCATATCCATCTCTCCCTGAAAACAGCTTTATTCTCCATTATAGCATAAAAAAAAGCCGCCCACACAAAGGCCCCGGGGCACCCTGTCCAACCTTAGTCCCCATGGCGGAGATAACTTACCTTCTCTTTGTACTCCAAATGGCCACCGGTTATTCCCCCTGCATGCCGGCTGGAGCCCCGTCTCTATAGAAATAGGACGTGTTACCCACGGTGTCCCCGTGGTCCCACGCCCTTTGTTGTTTGCGTTCCTACATGATTATGTTGCCCCTTGGGATTCCATCGTCTCCTTGGAAACAAAGCGTTCACAGTACTCGATGATAAGGCTTCTGCGGACAATCCCGATAAATCGGTTCATGTCGTCCACCACCGGCACAAAGTTCTGTACCTTGGCCAAATTAATCAGATCCTCCATCCGGGCATCAATCGATACCGGCTTGATATCCATACGGAACGGAACATCCTTCAGCAAAAATTTCGAAGCGTTCTCAAAAGTGATTTTGCCTTCCGAGTTCTTCATATGCCATAATAGATCGCCTTCGGTTACGGTGCCTGCGTATTGCCCGTTCTTATCCAGCACGGGCACCGCCGTGTACCGGTGAAACTCCATCCGTTCCAGCGTCTGCCTGAGCGTGGAGTCCAGCGTTAAACAAATCACTTCCTGCTTCGGTAATAGAAAAAAAGCGATATTCATAATGCATTATCCTCCTTATGACTCCAACCTCATGGAGTCATGTTAAGTAACCTTCCTGATCCAAAAGCTTGGTATGCAGGTTACTCCTTCCCCTATCCATACTCATACATACGTTAACTCCGTCGTTTCGATTCCCTTGTATAGGGCACAAAATCAGCAGCCAGGCAATCCGGACTGCTGATTGAGATGAAGCAACGTACTATGACATCATCCGGATGTACCGGTGTTTATGTTATTGCAATTTCTGTTTCTCTGCATCTTTAGGCTGCAGCAGCTGGTCTGCCGGCGTATCCGGGTTCATCCAGTTGTCGATTAGGTCGCGGGCTTCCTGCACGTCCTCTATGTCGGCCTCATTATAATAGATGCCGTTAATTTTCATGCCTTCTCCCATAATCGTATAGCTGGTCATATCCACTTTGCCCCCGGTCAGCATCTGCTTTGCCAGGTCGATAATGAATTTAGGCTGCATATCGGTCTGGAAATTATCTCCCATAATCTCGATCAGTTCAGGCACCTTGCCGATCTGATCCAGCTTCATGACCCGCTTAGCCGCTACATCTAAAAATACCTGCTGTCTCTTCGCCCGATTAAAGTCGCTATCTTCACGATAACGGACATAATTCAAGGCTTCCTCGCCATTGTAAATCGGTTTGTTGGCTTCAATCGTGAACTTCTCATGATCCCTGCCTTTGTTGACGATATCCTTGCGGATCGGCAGCTCGACGCCGCCAATGGCGTCAACGACATCCTTCAAACCTTGAAAATTAATGGAGGCATAATAATCAAGTTCCTCATCGAAAAATGCTTCCATCGTATCTTTCGCCATTTGATGACCGCCATATGCAAACGCATGGTTGATCTTGTCTTTCTTGTCCTTGCCGATAATATCGACGTACGTATCCCGCGGTACCGAAATTAGGAGCACTTTGGACTCCATGGGACGTACAACCGCATAGATCAACGTGTCCGAACGGGCCGGCTCGTCTTCCCGTTGGTCGCTGCCCAGCAGCATGACCGAGAACGGCTTGCTCTGGAGTACGACCGGTTCAGGCGTCTTGTCGCTCTGAAGCGGCTTATACGATTTCTGTAACGATTCCTCTACGTCCTTTGCCATAAACAGATCAAATGCCACGACCGCAAGCTGCGCTCTGAACAGAAATGCGGAAGAGCCCAGCAATATGACAACAGCGAGCGTAATATATAATGATTTCCTCTTCATGAGTTCAATTCCTTCTTTATTATAAAATAAATTAATGGATAAGTCAGATCGTTAAAGGCCTTTGCTTGCACCCTAAGCTGCTTGGCTCACCCTCCTCTCTTATTAAACGGGAACTCCTCCCGTTGACTCACTTCATACTAGTAGGCCAGTTGCAACACATCATCTATTGTAAACCAGAATATTGTCAAATGTGAACCCTTCACGGGCAGTTCTATAAATCTACCAAATCCTCATTGATCCGTTAAACCGGTCTGTTCTCATGCTGAAGAGCGGCTGCGGTTCCCGAATATTGGAACCAGTCGTCCAGCCGCTCTCTCCACGTCAAGGTCTTGGAAAATCCGTAATCGAACAGCTTTCGCGTCTCTTCAAACCTTGCTTCTTTGGATTCGGTACCCATGACAACGGCAATAAGCCGGCTGCCTTGCTTCTCGGCTGTTCCTGTAAAGCAGTACCCTGCATTCGCCGTGTACCCTGCTTTTAATCCATCGGTGCCTTCGTAGGAATAAGGGCCGCCAAGCGAGGGCAGCATCCAATTGGTGTTGCTCAAATATAAATTGCGTCCGCTTATCTTCGTCTGCGTTTTGCTGGAAGTGCTTAGAATATCCGGATGGCTTCTAATGAGATGCGCGGCTAGTTTAGCCGTATCTTCTGCGGTCATTACCGTTTCTCCATCCGAGGACCAGGCGTGACCATTGGCATTGGCAGTGCCCTGCTCGACGCCTGATGCGTTCACGAAACGGGTGGCGCTGGATAAGCCAATCTCTTTGGCTTTGGCATTCATCTTCCGGACGAACGCTTCCTCGGAGCCCGCAAAATGCTCGGCAAGCGCCACGGACGCATCATTCGCGGAATAAACCGTTATGCTCTGGAACAATTCGCGAACCGTCAAAATTTCGCCGGACTTCAAGGCGATTTTAACGCCTCTGACGTCGCTTGCGGTATCGCTTATCTTGACTTCATCTTCCCAGGATCTCTTCCCGGTCTTAATGTCATCCAGGATGACCAATTCGGTCATCAGCTTGGACATGCTAGCAGGCGGTAAGGGTACGTCGCCATTCTCGCTGAGCAAAATACGCCCGGTGTTTAAATCCATTAAGACGACGGCTCGCGCGTCGACCTTCGGTTTAAACCCCGCTCGTTCTATATTTCCTATGACAACCGCCTCTATGGGGACGATAATTAGCAACATCATGACCAGCCAAAGCCACCGTTTTTTCATAGAATTAGCCCTCCATAGTTATAGACGGTTGAAAGAGGCATTTGGTCTGCTTTTTTTTTGAATTTTCTGTTTAGAAATTTTTGTAAATGAAACAAATGTGTCAGGAAAATGGAAAAAGACCTCCAACCGTCCGCAGACGATAGGAAGTCCTTCTATGAATCTGTAAATCTTCTAATCATCACGCTGATTGCTGTCAGAAAACCTGGATATGACGAGTCCTATTAAGCGTAGTGACAAGCAACAAAGTGATCATTTCCTACATTGCGGTATTCCGGCACTTGCTGTTTGCACAGATCCGAAGCCAGCGGGCAGCGTGTGTGGAATTTGCAGCCTGAAGGCGGGTTCGCCGGGCTTGGAATGTCGCCTTTCAGTACGATCCGATCGCGCTTCAGCGTTGGGTCCGGTACCGGTACGGCAGACAGCAATGCTTTCGTATAAGGATGCAGCGGGTTGCGGAACAGCTCTTCCTTGCTTGCCATTTCTACCATCGATCCCAGATACATTACCCCAATTCGGTTGCACAAATGCTCTACAACACTGAGATCATGAGAAATGAACAAGTAAGTCAGCTGCTTCTCGCGCTGCAAATCACTTAATAAGTTGATGATTTGTGCTTGAATCGATACGTCCAATGCAGATACCGGCTCATCCGCGACGATAAAGTCGGGATTCAGAATCAACGCGCGGGCAATCCCGATCCGTTGACGCTGTCCGCCGGAGAATTCATGCGGATACCGATCGTAATGATAGGCGGCAAGGCCGCAAATTTCCAGCGTTTCAATCACGCGGTCTTTAAGTTCCTTACGATTAACCAACCCATGGTCAATGAGCGCTTCGCCGATGGCTTCGCCCACTTTGATTCTTGGATTCAGCGAGCTGAATGGATCCTGAAAAACGATCTGCATCTTCGGACGCAAGGCACGCATCTTCTCCTTGGACAAGGAATGGATGTCGGTACCATTAAAGATGACTTTGCCTTCCGTTTTTTCCAGCAATCGAAGGATGGTTCGTCCAATGGTGCTCTTGCCGCAGCCCGATTCACCTACGAGCCCGAAGGATTCGCCTTTGTTGATGGTAAAGCTGACTCCGTCAACGGCCCTAACATTGCCCACGGTTCGTTGAAATACGCCGCCGGTGATGGGAAAGTATTTCTTCAAACCGTCTATTTCGATCAGTGCTTGACTCATTAGGCTTTCCCCTCCTCTTCATACAGCCAGCAAGCGACCTTATGGCCGTTAGGATCCGTACCGAGCGGAGGTGTTTTCTCCTTGCAGATCTGCATGCAGAATTCGCAGCGATCATGGAAATGACAGTTGTCTCCAAGATCTACCGGGTTAGGAACTTGTCCCGGAATCGAATACAGACGTTCTTGCGTCTGATTAATGACCGGCTTCGCTTTCAGAAGACCTTTGGTATATGGATGCTTCGGCTGTTTAAATAGCTCGATGACCGGAGCCTCTTCTATGACTTTGCCTGCGTACATAACGACAACATAATCCGCCATTTCGGCAACAACGCCAAGGTCATGCGTGATGAGCATAATTGAAGTGTTGAGTTTACCCTTAATGTCACGCATCAAATCCAAAATCTGGGCCTGAATCGTAACGTCAAGCGCGGTCGTAGGCTCATCCGCGATCAGCAGCTTCGGATTACAGCTGAGGGCAATCGCGATCATGATCCGTTGGCGCATACCGCCGCTGAGTTCATGCGGATAAGAATCGAAAATCTTCTCCGCTCGCGGGATTCCAACCAAATTAATCAGATCGATGGCGCGTTGTTTTGCTTCTTTACGGTTAACGAGCTGATGAAGCAGGATCGGCTCCACAATCTGCTCCCCGATTGTTAATACCGGGTTAAGCGAGGTCATGGGTTCCTGAAAAATCATGGCGATATCGTTGCCGCGAATCAAGCTCATCTCGCGCTTGCTCATCTTCAGCAGATCCTTGCCTTCATACAGGATTTCTCCCCCTACCGGAGGAGTATCGATCAAACGCATAAGAGACATGGCTGTAACGCTTTTACCACAGCCTGACTCCCCCACCACGCACAATGTTTCACCTTCACGGATTTTGAAGCTTACATCGTCGACGGCTTTCACGGTGCCTGCGGAGGTTTGAAAATGCGTTTTTAAATTGCGGAATTCTACTATTTCTTTTGCCATATTCGCATCTCCTACTTCTTCATTTTCGGGTCAAGTGCGTCGCGAAGCCCGTCACCGATCAAATTGATTGCAACTACGGTAACAAGAATACACATGCCTGGCGGTATCCATAGCCACGGCCGTTTACGGAAATCAATGAGATTGTTGGCAGCAGAGATCATATTTCCCCATGACGGCGTCGGTGGAACAACACCAATTCCGAGATAACTTAGTGCAGATTCATAAATAATTGCACCTGCTACCCCTAAGGTTGCAGATACAATAATGATCGGAATCGTATTAGGAAGCAGATGACGGAAGATTTTCCGGCGATCTTTAAGCCCTAAAGCTTCTGTTGCTTGCATGAACTCCTGCTCGCGGAGTCCCAAGATTTGACCGCGAACGAGACGGGATATACTACTCCACCCGAGCACACCGATAATCAGCATCAAGAAATAGATACGATCTGATGGCTCCACCTTGAGGTCCGACAAGATCGCACCCAGGATAATCAGGATCGGTAGTGTAGGTATTGCCATAAAGATATCAGCTACACGCATGATCAGCGTGTCTACCCATTTACGATAAAAACCCGCTAAAGCTCCCAAGGTTGCTCCGATGATAACCGAAATGCCAGTCGCAACAAGCCCAACCAAAAGAGATATTCGTCCAGCAAGCATCATGCGCAGCAGAATATCGCGCCCCAGCTTATCGGTACCCAGCCAATATTTCGAGCTAGGAGGTAAGTTTTTATCAAGCTTATTGTAATCGTACAGGTCATAAGGTGAAAAGAACGGACCAATAAAACAGAGCAAAAACATAAATACAACTATAAAAAGTCCGATGACAGCAAGACGGTTTCTGGCAAAACGGCGAATCGCAATTCGCCATGGGGAATCCGGCCGCTTCTTCGGAACTGGTAGATTCGTTTTTAATGGTGCAGTCTCTGCGGACAAGTGAATCTCCTCCTACTTTAAGCGAATTCTTGGATCTGCAGCTCCATATAGAACGTCAGACAACAGGTTACCCAAAAGTGTCAGAACGGATATGAATACTGTGAAACCAAGCATGAACGGATAATCCCGCATATTGATCGATTCCAGATAAACTTGACCGACCCCGGGCCAGATGAAAATCTTCTCCATGATGATGGCGCCACCAAATAAGGATGGAAGCTCAAAACCCATGAGAGTAATAGCAGGAAGCATGGCATTACGCAGCGCATGCTTGAAAATAACCGTACGTTCCTTCAATCCCTTTGCACGGGCTGTTCGGATGTAATCCTGACGGATAACCTCCAGCATGCTTGTACGGAAGTATCGCGTCAAACTGCCTGTGCTCAGCATTGTAAGCACCGTAACCGGCAAGGCCATATGCCATGCGATATCGATCAGTTGATCCCATGTGCTTCCATTCATTCCTGAAGTCTTCATGCCGCCAACAGGGAACCATCCTAAATCCAAGGCAAAAAACTTGATCAGAAGGAGTCCGATAAAGAAAGAAGGCAGTGACATACACAAGAAGATTACCAGAGTTACGATCTTATCGAATAATGAGTACTGAAACCTCGCCGAGAAGACACCAGCAAAAGTAGCTATAATCCAACTGAAAATCAAACTGAAAATCGCAACAAAAAAGGAATTCCATACGTAATTATTCATTACGGTTGTAACCGGTTGTTTGTGCACAAGGGAATCTCCGAGATTACCCTTTAACATATTACCAGCCCATGTAAGATAACGTTCTACAGGCGGCTTATCCAAACCATAAATTTCCCGAAGCTGAGCTGCCTTCTCAGCAGTCATCGTCGGGTTGTTCACTGCAGTGATATAATCACCTGGTACCAAAGATGATATAGCAAATATAATAATCGAAATCCCGATCAATGTCGGGATGATCTGCAGCAGCCTCCGGATAATGTACTGCTTCATAATATTCCTCCCGGCTTATAAGTGCATATGCCCAGCTCTTGCGAGCTGAGCATAAGTTTCTTGATGCTATTGTTGAATTTCTGCTTTGTACAGGTCAATTGCAAAGTTTTTGTAAGGTGTGATGTCAATTCCGTTCAATCTGGAGTTAATCGCCCACATATCACGTCTTTGGTAGATCGGAAGATCCGGAACGTTTTGGTTCAGCGCTTGATATGCTTCTGCATAAGCCGCTTTACGCTCTTCCAAATCGAAGGCATTCAGACCTTTCTTCATAGCTGCATCATAGTCAGGGTTGGAGAATCCGATATCGTTTTGCTGTCCATCCGTGATGTATACGGTGGAGTCTGGGTCTGGAGTCAAGCCCCAAGCAGCAAAGAACATTTCAAACTCGCCTTTATCCTTCTTATCCATGATGGCGTTGAAGTCCAATGTTTCAGACGTCAATTTGATGCCCAGCTCTTGGTAGTTCTGTGTCATAATCGGAATCAATGCATCAATTACCGGGTTGTCAGCAGTTGCAGAGAAGTGAATATCGAATTTCTTGCCGTCTTTTTCACGGATGCCGTCAGCACCTGGAACCCAGCCTGCTTCATCAAGAAGCTGCTTCGCTTTCTCGGGATCGTATTCATACGGTTCAATACCTTCATTCGTATAAGCCCATGATTCGCTGGATTGTGGAACATTGATTACGTTCGCATATGGACCATAAATGATTTCAACAACTTCAGCACGGTTCAAACCGTACATCAGAGCCTGACGAACTTTAACATCTTGGAATTTAGGATCTTTATGGTTCAGAGCAACATAGCCGTAACCATTGTATGGGAAGATGTTAATATCCAAGAAGCCCATTTCCTTCACAGCTTCTACGTTATCTTCACTAACGGAAACCATATCCATATCGATTTCACCGGATTGGAACATAGCCAATTTGGTTTCGTCAGTTGTAGTCTTGTAGATGACGTTCTTAATTTTTGGCGCACCCAAGAAATAGTTTGGATTAGCTTCCAATACTACCTCTTGTCCAGGAGAGAAGCTCTTTAGCACATATTGACCACTGCCGACTGGTTTGGCATGCAGGTCTTTCATGTACTCCAGGTCGCCGTGCTTGTAACCTTTGCCATAAACGGATTCTGGAACAAAAAATACAGTACCCAGATTATCCTTCGTCATAGCATTTGCTTCTGTAACTTCGATTTCAACGGTGTGGTCGTCGATGATTTTAATACCGGAAATCTCGTCAGCTTTACCATCGTAATAATCTTTTCCGCCTTTAATGTTAACGGACAGAATGTCGGATTGACCGTCGTAGCTTTTGTCATGTAAAACTTTCATGGCGAAAGCATAGTCTTTTACAGTAACCGGATCGCCATTAGAGTATGTCACACCCGACTTCAATTTGAATGTGTATTTCAATTTGTCTTCGGATACTTCAACGCTCTCAGCCAAGCGATTATTATAAGTACCGTCACCGTTCAGGGAGAAGAAAGAATCGAAAATTGCGTCTACAACATAACGGTCATAAGCAGTCTGCCAGTAGAACGGGTTAAATACCCCTTTAGGTGCAGTCATACCGACAACAAGTGTGTCTTTACGATTCAATGCAGTTGCTGGATTCAAAGATGGGTCTTCAGCTTCAAAATAACCTTGGCTTTCATCTCCAGTTTCAGCAGGCGGTTCTGTAGTATCTTTGTCGCCTTCAGCTGGTGGTGTTTGCTCCGTTTGCTCCCCTTGACTTGGCTGTTCTGCTGTTCCTCCGCTCGAACATGCTGCCAGTACCGTGATGGCCAAAAGCATGATTGCAAGCAGAAGTGACATTCTTTTCTTCATGCGAATCCTCCTCTTAAAAAATGTTGTTGCATTATAAATTATCAGGACGAATATTGAAATCATCCTTAAATAATTTCGGTACTGAACGTTACGTTCTCTAGGATGTCACTGCATGATGTGAAATAACTTGAAAGTTTTACAGAAAATATACCATCGGTCAATTAGTGCCAAAGTCTCTAGCAATATCTTCTTGCCTATAAAATTAATGTTATGATACGTGTAAATTTAGGTAACGTCAATTACTTTTTTTCATATTTCTCAAAAATCATGTTTTTATCGTCGTTTTCGAGGTTAATAATTAAGTTTATCTCCGTTGTATATCCTTAGTTTACTGAAAATGTATGTAATATCAAGATTTATTTACAATTTATAACTATAATCGCTTTCGGTTTTGTTGAAATGATGTAATGTTATATTACAAATAATTTGAATTCAGATTTAAAACCTTGATTAAAAGTGCTAAAAGTAAAGTTTTATGTTAAATTATATAACACAATCCTAGTCTATCTCTGCTCAATCTAAATAAAGCCCATTTTTATGTAATATTTCATCCTAACCGTATGCTTCAATTCCGTATTAGGTGACGCCTGTTTGAAGGTATTGACTTTCATGGTTTCGTCCCTCTACTGCATTAAAGCCTAAAAAAAGCAATCCGGGGGCATCTTCCGGATTGCTTTCATGTTCTGTTTTATGTCAGATAAATCAACCTCGTTCTTTCATACTTACGAACTACAGGTTCTTCACCCAAGCAAGCTTCAAATCCATTTCTTCAATGCACTGCTGATGATCATGCGTATCGTCGGCCACTAAAGGCGTTACCGGATATATGCGCATCTGTCCGCGGTAAGTATGGAGCAGCGGATGAACCGCATGCCTTCCCTGGATTTCCGGGTCCAGCCACTTGGCCATATTTTCTTCTGACAAGATTGCCGGCATCCGTGTTTCGAACTCCGATATCGCTTCATTAGCATCCGTCATCAGAACTGTGCAGGTTCTCATTTCATTTCCTCTGGCATCCCGCCATGTCTCGTATAGGCCCGCCATACCGAATATTTCATTATCTCCGATCACGGTCCGTACGGCATAACTCCGTTTGCCGACCGTCCTCCAGTAATATAGTCCGTTGCAAGGTATAACGCAGCGTCTCGTATCAATCGCTTTGCGATAAGTGGGATTCTGATCAACTGTCGTAATATCGGCGTTGACCGCATCTTTCCCCCAATACGGAACCAAGCCCCACCGATACTCATCGAGTACCCGCTCCCCCTGTTCCTGTACAATGACCGGCATGGTTTGGGTAGGACTAATGTTGTATCGGCTCTTGTAGTAATACATGACCCGATGGATGCCAAAGCGTTGATTCACTTCTTCGAGCCCTGCGGACAGCGAAAATCTTCTGCACATACGACTACCTCCTTTTTCCTTTATCGTTTGGATAATGGAGGAGGAATATGCATAATAAGACTAACATCATGGAGCTTCCACTCTATGTACGCTTGTATCCCTGGAGAGGACATCATCAGATTGAAAAATTTCTGCAATTTTAATGTAATCGCATTATTAAATTTTCCTTACCTCACGGTTCGTGGCCATGTTCGTATACCATGTTTGTACACGATAGACATCAAACTTCATACGAGAATAAGAAATAGGCCCGTACCAATCTCTTTTTTCGATATATAAAAAGGATCGCATTCTATATACTAGACAAATATCATTCCACCCTTCATGCAGAAAGGCTACAGATACCTATATATAATAGAAGAAATTTTTTTAGCCTACTTTGCGATCGGCCTACATTTATGGATTCTTTTATAGCAGGAACATCCATTGTTCTTATCGTTGTATTGCTTACAATAGACACTGTCCTTTCGAAGTAGACATGATTTCAGGGCTTTAAAACTGGAAAGCTTTACACCAGGCTTGTATTTATCGATCGCTGCTACTCTTTAACAATGTACACTCTGAGGAGACACGATTCTTCCGTGAAGACATTATATCCCAACATTTGGTTAAGCCTGTTTGAAACCGAAGTGGTCTGTCCCTGCTCTTGTTTCATATATGATTTAACCTCTGCCACTCAACATGGATGCTTTCACGATTTCGCAATGGACAGCGACGTGGTTTTTCAAGCATCTGCCGATATTGCTTACTCGACGACAGACCCCATATGGCCGAGGTATCCCTTGCGAGATGTTGAAGTAAGCACTTGAGTTTGTACCTAATAAAAAAGCGGCCCAGCCTATGATTAGGCTGAACCGCTTTACACACAAAGGATTACTCCGTTGTGTATGGAAGCAATGCGATTTGACGGGAGCGTTTGATCGCAATCGTCAGGGCACGCTGATATTTAGCGCTAGTACCTGTTACACGACGAGGCAGGATTTTTCCGCGCTCGCTGATGAATTTCTTGAGCAGGTCTGTATCTTTATAGTCAATGTGAGTAATTTTGTTCACAGTGAAGAAACATACTTTACGACGCTTGTTGCGGCCGCCGCGGCGTGCCGGTCTTTTGTCGTTGTCTCCGCCTTCTCTTTGTTTAAAAGCCATGTGTTGTCAGTCCTTTCCGTATTAAAATGGCAATATTGAAGAACGCACACTGTGTAATTCCCCAATACCCCTTGTCCTAATTGATTTTTTATTGATTACACATACGTCCCTGTGTAATTCGTGAGTTCACTTTTCTTAAAATACCACAAATGAGTCTAAAAATCAAATGTTTTAAACTGACCTCGTTCCGCCTCGATAATTGTACTTATACAACCTCTTCGGTGTATATACTAATGGTGGGGTACAGTCCCCTCCTTGTATATAGAGCAAATAGGCTACCGCAATCAGTAGTTCCAGTAGTCTATTTGTCTCCCCCACAACCAAACATGCAGAATTAAAATGTTCCCAGACGAAAGATGCATATGTAAATTTTTGGATATTTCCAGTTTTGAATGGGAATTCTCTACTGAGTCTCCAAAGACTTTACATGGAGTGGCGGGCATGATAGGCTAGCCAGCCATGCGAAACCCATGTGGTTTCGCCCTTTCGCAAAAAATCATGCCTGCAGAGGCTCCATGTCAAGTCGGCACTGAATTCTCAATAGGATTGCAACCGTCATGCAAAACTGCGATTAGCCAAATTTTTGCACTAAGCCATCGTTGTCCCTGTCATTTTTCATACTCTAAGGATTTAGCTGTTTATGATTATTCACTTCGTCAATACTGCCAATTTCAACATATATACGCGAACGTTCCGTAGACGGTTTCCTGTTCTTCATCTCGCCTTCGGCGATACTTTATTTCGGAGCACAGCAGCTCATACGTCGCAAGGACGCCATTAAGGTCGCCGTATCGCGTTTCGTAGTGCTGGAACATGTCGTGAAAAAGGCGCAGCCCGGCCGGAAGGGGAGGCTACCGAGGCGCTGGCGCCGACCACTTTTATCGCATGGAGAAATCGCGCACCGTTGAGTACCGTTCGATGCGGACGTTTTGGCAGCGCTGCGGGTTCTTAAACCCGTCTGCGGCCAGCATTGCGTTCCACTCCTTAGCTGTATGCAGCGGCAGGCCGTGGCGCTGCGGCTCCAGGCCCTGCGCGCGGTAAGCGAGCTCGAATGCGGTATGCAGCTCTCGAAACGTCTCCGCTCCGAACGTAGTGAATGCCAGCATTCCGCCTGGACGCAGCAGCCGCTTGAGCTCGCATAGTGTCTCCTGCGGGTGGGCAAGCCATTGGAAACAGGCGAATGCGAAGCATTATTGTCGCGGTATATGAATTAAATGCTGATGAAGTGTTTGTGGTCGGACATCACGATTGCGGGATGAGCTATGTTGATCCTAGCGAAGCCATAAAAAAAATGAAGGAGAAAGGCATATCTACTGAAACTATCGACACCATCGAAAAGGCGGGAATTAATTTGCAACAATGGTTATACGGTTTTGATAGTGTTGAGGATTCAGTAAAAGCCAGCGTGCAGACGGTCAAGAATCACCCTCTGCTACCAAAAAACGTTCCAGTTCATGGCCTCGTAAACAACCCAGAAACAGAAAAGTTTTTTGGGGTATACGCATCGTCAAGTGAAAAAACGACCGCCTTCTTTTTAAAGAAAGCGATCGTTTTTTCACTTGCTGTTTTATTGATACTGCCGTGGCTGCAAATTCTGATTCTGCCAGCTCTGAGCCATTGGCCAGCCCGCATTCTGCACGCCGGCTTGTTGTTGCGCTGTTTGTTGAAGCTGAGAACAAATTTGCATCGCCTGCTGCATCTGCTGTATGGCAGTTTGATGTCCTTGCAGAACAGATTGAATGGTTTGAACCGCTTGACGTTCTTTCTGGGCCAGCTGATCCAGTTGGGCGGCGTTTTGCTGCTCCTGTTGCAACATTTGCTGATACATGTTGCTCGATTGCTGGGTTTGCTGGATCAACTGTTGAATAATTTGCGCGCATTGGCTTGCTTGCTGTGAAAGGTTTTGTTGATACACGATTTTTGACCTCCTTCAATATGGTAGGACTTCATCCCCCAAAGCTTATTATGTGCAAGCGCCCATTTTTCATGTAACGCCTATATTGTGATCTCACAATTCATTTTAATGAAACTGCACATCAATTTGCCGTTGGGTATCGGCTTTTAATTTCGGCATGCGAACTTCAAGGACACCGTTGCGATACGTTGCTGTCGTTCCTTCCGTTTGAACGCGTGATGGCAAAGACACCGACCGTTGGAATCGTCCGACAAACCGTTCTTTGCGGTGTATTTGTTCCTGTTTCACTTCATTCGCTTGCTTTATGGTCCCACTAATTGTAAGCATGTTTTCATCCACATCGATATGAAGGTCTTCTTTTTTATCCAAACCAGGGATTTCACAAGAAGCAATCACTTCATGTTCATTCTCAAATACATCAATACGAGGGGTTGCAAATCCTAGACGCGCGCCGATTTCCGGAAGACCTTCGTTAAAAATTTTTTCCAAATCCCTTCTCCATAGATCGGTATTGCGAAACGAATCCCAAGGAATGAGCGGCATGTAATTTCCTCCATTGTCATCATTTTTTCAAGCTTTATTTTGTACTCTTCGGGAAATATTATTCTTTGCTACCCTGCATTGTTGAATTGAAATATGCTTTTTTGGGTCGCGACTCCCGGCAAGAGCCCCTGAAAAAATTGTTGAGAGTTTGTTTACCGCAATGTTACCGACACATTTAAACTGTTCCCTTAAATGCGGGTAATTGAACAATAACGTTTGTGCCTAGATCAGAGCTATCGATTTTCAAAGAGCCTCCCATTTTTTCGATCATAACTTGACTAAAACTGAGCCCAAATCCAATGGCGTCCTGTTTACTTGTAATAAACGGTAGGATGATTCGGGACTGCAGATCTTCTGGAATTCCTGCTCCTTGATCGCGAACAATGATGTGGATGTGATTATCCGTAATGTTAATTCGGAGCGTTAAGACAGAACCTGGGGGACTTGCATCTAATGCATTGTTAATGATTTCTTGCAGCGCCGCTCGCAGCAACTTGGGGTGTCCAAACACAAAACCGTTTTGCTCCGGAAATTCCAGAGCGAAACGTACTGTTTTCTCCAATGCTTGGACCTGTATATCTGGAATCCATTCTTGCATAAATGAAAGAAGAGAAATAGGAACAAATTTCCATTCGAAAGGTTTTCCAAAGAGCAAAAATCGCTGCAACGCTTTGTCGATCGTCTGAATTTGCTCATCAAGCAGTTTAAAGTATCCGGCCAATTTCTGATGAGGTGGAGATGCCGCGAATTGTAAAACGGAAACATGATCCTTCAAACTTTTTTCCAGAAGTTGAAGCGTCCCTTTGATTACCGTTAAAGGATTTAGAATGATATTGGCTGTGCCCGCCGCCATATGCACAATGGTTTCCCTTCTTTCTTTCTCGCATTGTATTTTCACGTACTGTTGAAAATCTTGGATATCGGCCATCAGAACAAAACATTCCCCTTTTAGCTGCGGGTATACATAGGTGATCATGGATCGTACTTTGCCATCTAACCTCTCTTGCACGAGTACTCCCGAGTAATTCTTTTTATCCTGCAGTACTTGCCCCACGATCGATTGTAATGCCGAGTGTTCAGGGAATTCTTCTCCGGAGGTTACTGTGTACCAGGTATTCATGGTTGTATTTAAAAATAAAATTTTGGCTTCTGAATCGACGATAGCCAGTCCAATATCCATTCGATCTGAATTCATGAGGAACTCTACGATTTGCCTCATCACCATTAACTTCCTTCCCGGCCACTTATCGTGTGCAGAACTACAGTAAAAAAGCCAGCTAATTTCTCGTCACGAAGTGGAACCCGATTTCTAAGATTATACCTATAAGCCGTTACAGAGCGATGGGAAAGGATACGGTAAAAGTTGTACCTTCGCCAACCTCGCTTGCAACCTCAATATTCGCATTGTGATACTCTGCAATCTGATAACAAATGGATAGCCCGAGACCTGTCCCTGTCTCTTTCTGTGTAAAAAAAGGTTGTCCGATCTTTTGCAACAATTCTTGCGGAATTCCAACACCATTATCCCTTATGCTTACTTTAACCCATTCATCGCATTGCACTTGTTCGATCCAGACGGTTCCCCCTTCAGGCATCGCTTCAATGGCATTCTTAATCAAATTAATAAATAACTGTTTGATTTTATTTCCATCGCACCGGATCTGCACGGGTTCCTTGGTTGGATGAGAGTGAATTTCTACATTATGTAATGTGGCCTGCGTCTGAAGTAGCACGACGATATCCTGAATCAGTTTAGAAAGATCATGCTGTGTCATGTTCATCTCTTGCGGTTTGGCTAAAGCCAGTAGTTCATTTAGAATAAGTTCGATACGAGTTAATTCTTCCTTCATAATATCGTAGTACTTACTTCCTTTTTCTTTGCCGGCGCTTAACAATTGCAGAAATCCTTTCAGCGCGGTAAGCGGGTTTCGAATTTCATGCGCAATTCCCGCGGCCATTTGACCCGCTATGGATAATTTGTCTGCCTGATGAGCAGATTGCTCGGCTGCATCAAATTCGGTAATATCATGCATGACACAAATGCCGCCCACAATTTTATTTTGAACAATGATCGGCTTCCCATGACAGAGAATGAGGCGATGCTCGCCATTCGACTTTTTAACCACCATTTCTAAATCCCGGAAACTTTCGCCTCGATACGCCCGATAAAGCGGGACGCGTTCCTTGCTCAACAGCGTTTTTCCATCTGTTTGATACAATCCGTATACAGAACTCCAGTGTTCGGGCGAAAGAGGTATCTTTACAAAGTCGTGCAATTGTCTTGCGGCTCTATTCATACTTGTCAATATCCCATTTTCATCACAAATCACAACGCCGACATCCATTGTTTCTACAATATCACTCATGACACGTTCTTGAGTAGCTAGGACGTCTTCCAGCGTCTTTCGGCTCGTTATATCCCGAAAAACCTTTACTATCTCACGAACATTGCCCGAATCGTACCGCAGCGTGTTGCTTACGACCTCCACCCAAACAGAGGAGCCGTCTCTTCGACGTAATCGTAAAATGTTGCTATAACCGTCTTCATTCATCCACTCTTGCGAGCCCAATTTTTCTATATCGGGAGGATAGAACAATTCCCAGACAGGTCTTCCTATCAATTCCGTCGCATCATAACCCAGCAATGGTTTGCACGCCGGCGATATGTAGTAGATAATACCATTGATATTCAGTGTAGCAATCATTTCCCCCGTATGGTCCGCTAACAAACGATATTTTTTCTCGCTATGCTTTAGGTCCCTTTCCATATTGGATTGCAGGGTAATATCCCTTGCGATGCAATGCAGCCCTACGAGTTCATTCTGAATGAAATTGGGAATATTCAGTACGCTGTATTTCAACATTTTGCCGTCTTTCGCTTCAAATGAAGTTTCCATCTCAAAAGGGGAATTCGTAAATGATTCCATCACGTGTTCCAGACTTTTCCGAATGGTGTCTCCAAGTGCTCTTTCCAACTCATATAAGTCATCGCCCCATAATTTCGTGCAGGCGCGGTTCACATAGCTGAAACTTCCATCTAACATGACGTCGTAAACAAGATCGGAATGATGGTCAGCAAGTATTCTGAATTTATCGGCGTATGCCTCGTTCAATTCAACAAGCCTTTTGCGATACGTGATCTCCTGAACCTGGATCAAGAATACTCTTTCCGGATGTCCCTCCACATCGATGACCGATAGGGTTGTCATTCCCCATTTGTGTCTGCCGTCAAGACAAATATAGCGATTCTCCATTTCGACATAATCGGAATTGCCGCCTAGCAAGTCATTCATGAACCCGTTATATAATGGAACGTCTTCCGTATAAATAATGTCAAGTATTCTCATTCGCAGCAGTTCTTGTTCTGTATAGCCCAGCATGTTGCATAGCGAGCGATTGACCATTGCCACTTCACCACCGAATCGAACTAAAGCTTTTCCGACAAGTGTATAATGAAATGCGTGGTGAGCGACAGGATGTGAAAGTAAATCTGAAATATCCATTTGCAAGTAACCTCCGACTGTGCAATAAGCTTATGTTTGCAACCTTAACGGTCTTCTGTTAAAAATCTATGGATGTTCTCTATTATATATGGCATTTTTAACAGTTGAAACAAGATTCCGAGACCAACACTAATTTAGAGTCCCCCGTTACATGGAAACCGACTTGTGATCTAAGAAAGAGCCGCTTTACCACGCTTCATTATCCGATTCTTACGCAAATAAGACGGAGGCCGGCAAAGTACCGACCTCTCTGATCAAGTATAAACAAGATGCCTCTCTAAATTACGTTCGCGATCTCACACCCCAGAAGGACAAGCAAGTATGTCCATTTGCTCCCGATTTCGATTCCGTTGTTCGTCCTGCATCATTTGACATAACGTACTCGCCAATATTCGTCCAGCTGTTCTTGGCGCGACAGCTCCCGGTAAACTTGGCGCCAACATGGCCTTGATTCCGCGTTTTTCGGCGAAGCGAAAATCTGTCCCGCCAGGTTTGGAAGCTAAATCAATAATGATTGCGTGATGCGGTATACGAGTTAGCACACGAGATGTAAGGATTAGCGCCGCAACCGTGTTAAAAATAATATCCGCATTTGCGCCTTCTTCGTACAAATCTTTCGTATAAAACGGCTCAATCCCCATCTCCAAGGCACGTGCAAACTGCTCCGGTTTCTGCACACCTGCTTTGACGTGTGCTCCCAGACGGTGAAGCACGCTGGCTAACGTAAGACCGACTCTCCCCAATCCCAGAACCATACAACGCGAACCATGTATGGTAATATCCGTATGTTGAATGGCCATCATTAAAGCGCCTTCTGCAGTGGGAATTGAATTGTATATGGCAACATCGTCCCTATTGAGCAATTCAATCAGATCGATACCCACTTCCGAGCAAAGGTTCTTCAAGTAGGACTTAGCTATGCCGGAATAAACTTTTGCATGTTTAGGCAAACAGGACATATATTCTTTGTTCAGCATTAGCGTTTCGGTCGAAAATGAAGACTCTATTTTGCCATGGTCATCCGTACCAACAACCGGTAAAATCAATACATCCGCCTTGCTAAGTACTTCCTTCGTAAGCTTTGCGTGCCGGACTTCATGAAGTTGTTCCTTCACATCTTCATAACCGATTAATACAACATTGGCATCCAGGTCAGTAAATGAGCGAATAATTTCAAGATGCCGGGCATCGCCTCCAAGAATAACAACATGCATACCCGTTAACAAACAATCCCCTACTTTCCTTAAAAAATGGCCTGAAAACTAACGGTAATTAACTGCGTCTGTCATCTTTACAAGCGCGTCTGACCCTTTCATTCCGGGATGAATTCCATGTAATTCCGCCTCTAGGGTAACCATATCAAGAGGGGCGTCCAGCAATTGCTCTATCGTTCGTACCCCGACTGCACGTCCTGCGACAATTCGACGTTCTTTTAATTTTTCATTTAACAGCCGAATATCCAGTGCGCCGCACATGATATATCCGTGTTCAGTTGTGATAGCCAGTAGTGTTGTTTTGGGCAGAGTGACCTCAATGCCGATAACCTGATGCCCTTTCACTTCAATCGGTTTGATTATAATCATCTATGATGCAGCTCCTTTTTCTATACTATATATATGCCGGGGGTGATACCTGCACCATAGACGAATGCCTAAATCCAATATTGCTTGTGTATTATAACAAAGGAGACAACAAACGCGCCGCTTGATCAAGCATCCGCTCGGATGAAGGTCGATTCACGTGATCTTCCAAACGATAGGGAGTCGCCTCGGCAAGATCCCGTTCGAATTGTTCCGTTAGTTCCCGAGCCACATCGGAGTGATACATCACTGCGCAGATTTCGTAGTTTAAACGATAGCTCCGGAGATCATAGTTGGAAGAACCGAGTTCGGCAATCTCGCCATCGATAATCATGACTTTCGCGTGCAATACCCCTTTGTTATACTGAAACACATGGACCCCCGCCTCCACCAGTTCGCCGTAATACGTACGGCTGGCAGCGCCTGCAACTTTAGGAATCACCCGCTGCGGCACCAGTAATCTCACTCGAACCCCACGCGCCGCGGCTGTTTTGATGGCCATCAGGATATCCGCGTCGGGAATAAAATAAGGATTGACGATGTCGATGGATCGGGTCGCCTGGGTTAGACAAATGAAATGCATTTCCCGAATGACCGGAGTAGGCAGCGAGGGATTGCCTTCAAACATCTGGATATACACAGAAGGTGTATCTTCGGGTGAGGAAGCTTTCGCTATACGCGTGCTTTCCGTCGTTCCAAGCTCCGATCCCCACTCCCATCCGAATGCAGATCGCTCTGTTTTGCCAAAAGGAAAAGGATATTCGTTGTTGGGATGCGAACGTTGCACAGATTCAGGGTTGTTTCTTGCCGTTATTGGCGTATGGGGTATGTCCGGTGACGCCAATTTCCAATGGGCTTCAAAAACCGCCTTCGCATCATTCGCTGATTCGCCGGTTATCCGCATATGGGTATCGCGCCAGAATCCGGTATTCGGCTTCATTCCGGTATACTCATCCCCCACGTTGATTCCTCCCATAAATGTCTCCTTTCCGTCAATAATGACGATTTTGCAATGATCGCGGTAAGTCAAGTTGGATAGAATCCAGGGAAATCGCAAAGGGAAAATAGTCCTGCATTCAATGCCCGCCTCCTTCATCCGACGAATTGCATGTTTGGGAAACGACCGGCTTCCCAAGCCATCCCTTATAAAACGAATATTCACACCGGATAAAGCACGGTCAATCAGTGCGTCTGTGATCCGATTTCCAATATGGTCATTCCGATATATGTAATATTCAAGCTCAATCGTTTTTTGTGCGGATTGAATCGATTGCAGGAGTCTGCCGTAAGTTTCCATCCCGTTCGTGAGGATTTGGACAGAACCTGTTCGAAGGCTACTAACCGATAAGGGCTGTAAAGACCGGGCGATAACAGCTGCGGAATGGCCGCACAACGGAGGCAAAACGATCGGATTCTGATGCGATGAAACCAGCTTGTCCCGCCGCATTTGCACCGGATTCGTGACGAAAAGGTAACAAACGAAACCGATCATCGGAAATACCAGTCCGACTGTCATCCATGTCAGCGCCTTGGCGGGGCGGCGCACCTCCCGAACCGCAATAATGAGTAACAATGCTGTATTAACAATCCATAGTCCTGCGATCCATGCCAAGAAAATCAGCCTCCAATTATATAAACGATGAAAAAAGTTGCAGCCATGCCGAGAGACCGGCATGGCTTTTTTTAGAACCCTTTATACTGCGGTTCTTCTTGTTCAATTTGTTGCAACCGCGGAACGACCTGGTCAATGATGTTTTGTGTCTGTTGTGCTGCGTTTGTGAATGTGGTTTTGGCCTGCTGGTTTTGTGTATTTAACGCAAACTGTTCAAAGCTGGCCTGCGCGCTTTTCAGCGAAGCTACAGCTGTTTTCAATTGAGAAGCTACCGTCATATCGATCACCTCCTGCAATAGCATCCGTATGTAATATGTCAACCCGTTCAAACGTGTATGAATGGTAACATATGGCGACTGGTTCTTGCCGGTTTAAGGTCCGGACTTACCGCAATCGATGCCTTTTCTGGCAATGCTTGAAGACATAAAATACAGCCCGACATAGATCGGAAATGAATAGATATGCTTCCAGTGAATGGGATGATATAAATCTGCCATTTGTGAGATCGGCTCGGCCACAAAAGCGGAAAAACCCCCAAATAGGAGGGCCTTTATCAGCGGGTTTACTTCCGGCTTGTACTGGTTCAAGAACATCACTGTGACGGGAAGAAGTGAAAAATTCCATGGAAAATTAGCCGGCATGAACGGGATGACTTCCCAGTGGTAATGCCAGAGACCCATGGCAATCCCAAGCTGATCCAGCCACGACGACACGATAATTATCGTAAACCCGGATAGTAGAAACTGTCCTGTTGCTCGTTGGTCCCGAATTCCGATCCAAATCAGCCAAGGACATATGGATAAACCTACTCCCAACCACCATTGGCGTGTAAACAGGACGTGATTGCGCCAAATTTCAGTCATGTTGCGGTGTGCTTCAACAATCAATTGATAGGCTTGTTCAATCGCATGATGAATCTGGTTTTCGTCCACCGATGTCACCCCTTTCCGTTTATGTGGGGACCTGCCATTATGCAATCTGTTGATAAGACGATGTACCCGCGATACAGCATCCTGCACGGATTATTTTATATCCGCCAAGGCCAGATGTTTGGACGATGACGGATATGTGCCTGCTTCATCTGCGCGAGTTTCCATATAGAATATTTGACGTTACAAATACGCCGACCGGCGGCAGCGAAGTTGAAGACGGTTGGGATGTGACATAGCCGCTATGCTCCGGCAAGTTGATATCAGTTGTCGCTACCCAGGTTCCATATTCGCCCGCCTGTAAAGAGGGGGGGAGCATTCGAAGGCGTCCGGTGAGGACCAAATGCCGAAGTTGAATCTGGACATCGTCATAGATGGTTAAATGACCGGAATAGGCAGCGTAGGGGGAATGAAACACGATCTGCTGCGCGCTTTCATTCCAGCTTCCTTCAATCGGAATCGGCGTTCCGCGAAATTGGATAGTGCCTTGAACTCGTTGGTCCGGCAAAACGCGCATCACAAGCTTGCCCCATACAACCGGCCTGCCGGCGACGGATGCATAAACTCCCCAAATGGAAAAGGGGGGTAATACCTTTGATATGGATTGCGAGGCATCGGCCACGACTCATCACTCCTCTTATTCGGTTACGCCATTATATGCGTCCACGGTAAAAATGCCCGTCACGGGGCTTGGATTCCTTTACAGATAACCGAACATGATCAAGTAAAAGAAGATCGACAATACCGTCACCGGGATGCTCCAAACCGGCTTTGTATGATGAAAACGAAGCATGAGAAACATGTGTACGTCAAAAAAAAGCGACCACCAGCAATTCCAGCCGCGGGAGTAGGTAATATAACCGAGGCGATATCCGACCCATTCAACACCGATATAAATCAGCACCCACTTTGCAATGTGAACCGCAGCCTTCCATTCGACTTCCGGAAAACGGGTGAGGTAGAGAAAAGCAGTTAAAGGATATATGCAAAAGGTGTGAAGCATAACAACGCTGGTATAGTTGAATACTGGATCGGGTTCCAAACGCCACAAATAAAATTTTTCATGCGAGAAGAATTCGTAAAGCAATTGAAAACAAGCTAGGTATACCATCGTTGGATAGCACTGGGAAAACTGTATCCACCGACCCCACCGCCACGCCGCGAATACCGTCCATAACGCAATGGCTAAATGAATACTCACAACTCACCTTCAGATGTTATTTATCATGTGCTGGCGCAGTTACATGTAGGCGGTTTTAAGTTATCCAAAAAAAGAGTAGTTAATTCAGGCAATTAACAATCCGTAAGGTGAAACTTGCGAGATTGTGCGTCGGATAGCGGTATGAATATTAAGCAAGCACTAAATAGAACAATGGGAATATATTGAATACTAAAATGAGGTGATACAATGGCCGTTGTCAAAGCCAGGGCAAGTGATATAGATCTGTTGGCAAGATTGCTTCGAGCCGAAGCGGAAGGGGAAGGCGAACAAGGAATGCTGCTCGTCGGGGCTGTAGGAATTAATCGGATTCGGGCAAACTGCTCCGATTTTAAAGGCATTCGTACGATTCCGCAAATGGTATTTCAGCCGCATGCGTTTGAAGCAACCATACACGGTTACTTTTATCAAAAGGCAAGGGACAAAGATAGACGCCTTGCACGAAAGTCAATTAACGGTGAGCGACCATGGCCTGCTAAATTCGCTTTGTGGTATTTCAAACCCCCCGCAAATTGCCCTTCGACATGGTACAATCAGCCTTTTGTCGGAAGATACAAAAGCCACTGCTTTTACGAACCGACAGGTGTAGAATGCGAAAATATTTACAATACTTTTTAAACATATAAGACGCAGGCCTAATCCGGTCAGCGTCTTATATGTATTAAGCGCAAATCTCTGCATAACCGTTTGGAGTAATACTTTGCAGGTATGGGGATCTTCCAGTTTTGGTTCGTGTATGCCAATGCCAGTACCAACCGGCCAATCAGTTCTTTATTGACCAGCCAACACAACTCATTGTACTTCTCCAAGGCATTGAGGAAATTACTGAGTTGATGGAGCAGGGAGAATCGGCGTCTTTTTGAACATTTACACGAATCCGATGATGTCCCAAAGTTGATCCTTCGGTAGGCGTAAAATCCGATTTTGGTATCTTGATTTCTTACCGTATACCAGAGGAGTGTTTTGAGGAATGGAAGAGGGTGTCCAAAGGCAGGCCAGCCGATATGTCCGGCATCACCTACGAGAAGTTTCTGATCCGATCGGAAGATCTTCTTCGCTTACATTCCACAGTTCGGCCATTTCCTTGATATGCTTTGGACCAAAAGGGTAAGATCGATGGTTCACCAACCGAAGCGCCGACCGTCTACTGACTCCGATGATGTATAAAGGATATGAATATCGGAATAATATCAGTTACATATTCTGAAAATGGCAAATGGAAAGGAGAAAATATGGAAAAAAGCGAACTTAAATCACAATTTAAACACCGAATCAAAACGGCAAGTAATAAATCTCCAATAGTATTGGATGGCAAAGCAAGTAAAAAAGTTCCAACCGAGCCGAGTTTGATGGAGAGAACCAAAGAAGCGATGGAGAATATAGGAACCGAAATAAATAGCGTCTGACAGTATATGGAATGATGCAGTTAGGCTCGCCATATGGCAAAAAGTTCACCGTCAGAAATATTTTATAGCTGGGTCGACGTATGAACAAACAAAAAAACAACTACAGCTCCATAACAATCGGTTTATGCCGGGTTTGCTCGTAAGCTTTGAAATTATTGATGGGACATTCCGTAAGGATTGGAACAAGTAAACTTCTCATAATCAAAACCAGTCGGTTAGGGAGCGCACTAACCGACCCCTTAACGTGCATTCGGAAATATTCGTTGCACAAGTTCATTGAATTCTTCAAGAAAACCTATGACTGGCTCCCTTGCCTGACATATATTCGTACGCATTGAAGTTACCCCGGTCTACAGCTGGCATCTCGCCATGTACCTGCACGAGAATCCGGCGCTGCAGGCGCGCAAAGTCATAGTGTTTACGATTAACCCGAAGCTTGTGAACAAGTTCAAGAAGCAGACGGAGAGATAACGCCTCCTTTGCATAAGTCCTTCTGCGGAATTCCCAGTTAAAATCTGGAGTTAAGCGCTGGATTTTTTGACTGGGTCTAGTTTGTCATTTTCATTTTCCTGACTCTTCCAATGGGCCCCGTATTATCCTTTGGGTTTTACGAACAATGCAGCGAGAAACGAAAAAATAATCGCTGCGGATATTCCGGCACTGGTCACTTCGAAAATTCCGGTGATGATCCCAATCCAGCCATTGCTCTTTAGTTCTTGAAGCGCACCATGGACAAGCGCGTTACCAAAGCTTGTAATCGGGACCGATGCTCCTGCCCCGGCAAATTCAATCAGCGGATCATACCATCCAATTCCGTCGACAATCGCACCCAATACAACAAGCAGGGTCATGGTGTGGGCCGGTGTAAGTTTCAAGACATCAAAACAAAATTGTCCGAAAACACAGATTGCACCTCCCACCAAAAAAGCCCAAAGAAAAATCATAATATCTCCCTCCCTGCCTCTATGGATACGGCATGAGCGATACAAGGAATGCTTTCCCCTTGTTGAAATGAAATCGGGGATAGCAGCGCCCCCGTAGCGACAACGAGGATTCGTTTCAGTTCACCTCTTCGCATCCGATTTAGCAAATGTCCATAGGTAACAACTGCCGAACAACCGCAGCCGCTTGCTCCGGCTTGAACCATTTGGGTTTCATAATCGTAAATCATCATCCCGCAATCGGAATATTCGGTTTGTTCGATGGGAAAGTTATGTTTCTTAAACAATTTACAGGCGATTTCATATCCGACTTTCGCAAGATCGCCGGTAACGATCAAATCGTAATAACCCGGTTCAATTCCCAAATCTCGAACATGCGCCTCAATGGTATCTACCGCTGCAGGAGCCATCGCTGCGCCCATATTAAACGGATCTTTAATGCCCATATCGATAACCCGGCCAATGGTGGCAGATGTAACAACCGGTCCGTCACCTTCCATGGATACGATGGCAGCACCGGCCCCGGTTACCGTATATTGGGCGGTTGGCGGTTTTTGCGAACCGTACTCGGTCGGATATCGGAACTGTTTCTCCGCACTGGAATCATGGCTGCATGTCCCCGCCAACACAAATTTCGCCGAACCGGAATTTACAAGGTTAGCTGCTAATGCCAGACTTTCCATCGAGGTTGAACAAGCGCCAAACACACCGATGTAAGGGATCGATAATGTTCGCGCGGCAAAACTGCTGCTAATGATTTGATTCATCAAATCCCCGCCTATGTAAAACTGTACTTGTTCCTTTGTCAACCCCGCATTTTCAATAGCCAGTTTTGCCGCTTCTTCAATCAATACCTTTTCTGCTTTCTCCCAGCTCTTTTGTCCCATCATGGATTCTCCATGGACAATGTCAAAATCTTTGGCCAGCGGGCCTCTTCCTTCAAATGGACCCACTACCGTTGCTGTTGATCGGATGAACGGCTTGTTCTCAAATAGCCAACTCTGGTGTCCCTTTAACATATTAAGAGCCTCCCCCGCCTTTGATCAGCAAATGTACAATTCCTACCGCAAAGGCGGCGACTGTACCAAATACAATAACCGGTCCAGCCAGTTTAAACATTTTACCGCCAACACCGAGCACCATACCTTCACTCTGATGTTCAATCGCAGCGGATGCCATCGAATTCGCAAATCCCGTCACAGGCACTGCGGAACCCGCACCAGCCCATTGGGCAAACTTATCGTACACCCCCATGCTGGTCAGAATGACAGAAAGGAGTATCATAACCGCCACGGTAGGGTCTCCAGCTTTTTTCTCATCAAAGCCGCCCCAATGCACAAACATTTCCTGGATGGCTTGTCCAACCAAACAAATGGCCCCGCCAGCTATAAACGCACGAATGAAGTTTTTGAGTATGGGCCTCGGAGGTTCGACGCTTTGCGCCAATTCTTTATATTCCTGTTGTACCCGCGTTAAATTTTTCTTTATATTATTTGCCATGAACATCCTCCTCGATTTTCAGCTGACGTATAATTAGCGAATTGTTAACGAATCAGCAATGGTTTAACTTCATCAATAATCTTTTCTAACGCTTTTGAACATTGCTCGTACATCTGCTTTGTATTTTGTTCTTTGGTAGATAAGCCAAACATTTCGAGATCCGCTTCACACTTTTTCAATGTTGCAAGCAACGCGGCTTTTTTCTGGGGTTTCGGTACTTTGATCTGATCATCAAATAAATCAACGTATAGCTGGCCATAGGAATCCACCTGTCCAAGAAATACGTTATCAATCGAAACACCTAATTTCTCCAGTTCCGTATCCAGCCATTTCCTGTTTAGACCTATCGTGGCAAGCGGTTCGTCCATTATTTTTCCATCTATAATGACCGATTGAGGTTCTTGTTCTGGCCCGACATTTATTCCCAGGTGTTTAGGCGTTAACGGTTGATTTTCCTTGGTTAAAAGAACGCTAACGTCACCGCTTGACTCCATGATGGCGAATTCAACATCGGCAGCTTTGAACACATTCTTTATTCGAAGCTGTTCCATAAGTTCATCCGTGGTAATCCTTTCTTTTTTTAGGTTATCCTCCATGATCTTGCCGTCCTTAATGAGCACTGTTGCTTTGCCGTCGAATAGGTCTCTTGCCGTTTTGCTTTTCAGCTGTAAAAATTCAATCCCTAAAGAAACAACGGTCCAAACCGTCATCGAAACCAAGCCCAGATACCAATTGGACTCCAGATCCAACGAAACGTAAGCTGCAAGGCTGCCGATCGTGATTCCGGTGATATACTCAAACAATGAAAGCTGTGATACCTGTCGTTTACCCAATATCTTCGTTAGGACAAAAAGAACCCCCATAGACAATAACGTTCGCAAAGCGATTTCTACCCAATCCGGCATAATATCACCATTCCTTTCCAATCACATTAATCGACAAAAGTTAATATGTCCCTATTCCATTATTTTCATGCATTTCCATTTGAAAATTTTTCTAACGTATGCTTTTGTTGCGAGACGGAAATATTAATTTCGGTATTGGGAGAATGTAAGCATCTATTCCTATTACCCCTGAAACATTATCCTATCCTAAGGTAAAGGAGGTGACATTCCGTGACAGTTGCTTCTCAAGTGAAAACGTGCGTAGCATCTTTAAAAAGTGCTCAGGCGAGTCTGGAACAATTTGCTTTGGAAACACAAAATCAAGAAGCAAAATCGCTCTTTACGAATGCGGCCCAACAAACCCAACAAATCGTGCAGCAAGTAGAAAGCCGCGTACAACAGTTGGAAAATGAAGAGCCTCAATATAAGGGGTTTTAAGAAAAACAGACAAACCATGAATATTGAGGACATGGCTTGTCTGTTTTCATCGGTGAACAGATTAGAAAAGAGATCAAACCCTACAAGTTGAGTAGGGTTTGATCTCTTTTCGCCACTATTCTTTTGTTTAGACAGCTAACCTTCTAGTCCCTGGGCAGCCGTTGAACCGCTAAAAAAACGAGAAGTATCACACCCATATATCCAAACAGCGGATAAAGATAAGTAAGTAAGGAGGTGAAACCGGCTTGACTAATCAAAAAACTAGCAAGTAATATGCCGAGAACTAACCAACTTTTAGGAAGATGATATAGACTTTGGATTTGACGAGAAATTCCGAAGACATTGCCTATCAATGTGGTGAATATTTCTCCATAGATTACGAGCAAAAACAATACATGAAAAAACTGCCCGAAATCTCGAATAATCTCGGCCATCGGAATATCGTATTGAAGAATCTCGGGCATCTTTGAGCTCATTGCAAAATGGCTGACAAGAAGCATAAAACCAAGACCAATGCCTCCCCAAAACCCTCCCCATTTTAATGCGCTTTCGTCATCCACCTCACTCCCTAGAGGAACCATAACGGCTAAAATAAAAGCAAAATTCAATCCTGCATACACAAACGGACTCACGAACCACTTCAAATTGTACAGTTGTTGGTTCTGCCAACCGACTATATCAAAAATATTGTCTATTCTGACAACCTTTACGACAAGGAGAATAGTGAAAAAAAGCATCATGGGAACGACTAACGAGTTTACGAACATAATTCCGCTGATTTCCTTCGTCATCACCAGATAACACAAAATGATGCTGATGATAATACCCAGTTGATAGGGTAGACGGAGTTGTTCTTCGAAAATGGTACCGGTACCTGAAAGCATCACGGCCGTTACCCCAAATAGAATAATAAAAGTCAAGGCATTTGCGACTTTGCCGAAACTCTTGCCAAACAGATAAACATTAAACTCCTGATATGAAAATGCTTTGATCTGGTGAGCTAGAATCATCATTTTAGTGCCGATCCATACAAAAAGAAAGGTGCTGCATAAAATGCCTAATACCCCATAGGCTCCGTATACCGTGAAAAACTGCATAATCGACTGTCCTGAGGCAAATCCGGCTCCCACCACGGTTCCCGTATATGTCGCGGCGATTTGTATTATCATATTTGTTTTTTTCTTCATATTTCACCCATGTCCTGGTAGAGAATAGAATCATTAAATTCTATGCTTAAAAAAATTGCTTATTCCAAAAGGAACTCGTTGTCAGCCGTTATGACGAGAAACGATAGTGGTCCGGTAGATCATCAATTAACAAACTTGAGTCTTTAACAATGACATGGTAAATATGCAGCTCATGAATCTGGGCATGATTTTTGGAATCGGTAAACTTATGGTTTTGGCCTTTATTTATCTACCGAGGATGAATCTGTGCAATCAACGCCCCGCTTGGCGATGCTCGAAGCCAGCAGATATAGCCCGACATAGATCGGAAATGAATAGATATTGCTTCCAGTGAATGGAATGATATAAATCAGCCATTTGTGAGATCGGCTCGGCCACAAAAGCGGAAAAACCCCCAAATAGGAGAGCCTTTATCAGCGGGTTCCGGCTTGTACTGGTTTAAGAACATCACTGTGGCGGGAAGAAGTGAAAAATTCCTTGGAAAATTGGCCGACATGAACGGTAGGACTTCCCTGTGATAATGCCAGAGTCCCATGGCAATCCCAAGCTGGTTCGGCCATGATGACACGATAATCATCGTAAACCCGGATAGTAGAAACTGTCCCGTAGCCCTCTTATCCCGAAATCCGATTCAAAATAGCCAGGAGTTCGAATCGATCGAAGAGCTTGCTGAGATGTCTGTCCAACGTCTTGTCGACTTCTTGGTGCAGCACGGCAGGAACCGTTTCGAAAATCCTGAAGCGGTCGCCAAGCCTTGCAGAAAGCCGCTCGCTCTTCGTATCGATTGCCCCAAGCGATGGCGGACTCTTTCAATCTCGCTATGGCTTCGAGTATCCCGTTCCTGCAGGCCAACATAATGAGGACGCATCCTTTTCGATTCCTGTGAATACGGTCATTATATTCAGCAACTTCTGAACAGGCAATCCCGCCAGAAGTTGGACGTTACCTTTCAGCGGAAACACAATACTGTCCACAAAGCAATGGCTAAATGGAAACTCATCCCTCTCCTTGACATTTGTTGGCGTTTTTCAATTATAGCGGTTGATTCTTAATGCAGACAGGTTTTGAACAAAATTGTTTCAGTCCATCCCAGTTGCCCCAGATGCAATTTTTGCATCGATTCGGTTGTCTTGGGGCAGAGGTAGTCCGGTTTTCAACGCTTGTACTGGATGTTGGTGACATGCAGGTATCCACCTTTCCAAATTTATGCAAACAGCATTTAAGTTGTCCAGAAACGAATTATCCTATTCCGCCAAGCAGCAATCCGCATCGTGAAAGTTCCACTTTGATCCAATCTACTCCAGCCCCCGCATACAAATATCAAAGACCGGATCTGTCCATATTGGACAACAGCCGGGCTTTGGTCCTATTTCGCAGGATAAGTTGTCTTCGAAAATTATACTTTGAATTTTCCAACTAACGCGCGAAGCGAGCAAAGCAATCACTTTCTCTCCGGCGACTTGAATTTCAGTTTTTCCTGCTAGTCCGGGTTATCGGCGACAAGTCCGAACAGAGCGTCATAGTACGTCTGCCAGTTTTAATTCCCGTTATTATAAGGATCCAAATATTGCGCTTCTCCGATTATCACAAAACCACGCTGGCCCGTTTCCATATCGACAAGATCTTATTCGATGGATTGAGCCAGGCTGTGTACTTCCATATCATGATTCGTAATAAACTCGGTTTCCTTCTGGAATGCAGCCATCTGCATCCGGTTTGCCCAGAAAGCGAGGGACAAAAATCCGAAAGGCGCTGAAATCGAATACAAACTGACCGGACGCACAGGGGGGGACATCACGGTTTCCTCCCGGTTACGCGCATCCGTTGCAACGTCTTCAAATAAGCTGGCCTTGTACGCATTTTGGATAGCGGCAAACGAAGCACTGTATCTTTCCAGTCGCTAGCAAAAAACGGGCTAAGTGGTTGCAAGTACGGCTGCCCGAGCGAAGTCAGTCCATGCAGGTGGATGCAGAACCAGATCAAACCAAGACCGATACCCCACATGCCAAGCCATGCCGCCAGAATCAACAGTGAAAATTGAAGAAGCTTGCTCGCATTTGTCATTAAATAATTGGGAACGAGAAAGGAGGCATGGCGGAAATGGCGATTACAATCACCATCACGTTGCTTGCGATTCCCGCCTCCACGGCTGCTTGACCGATGACAATACCGCCTACGATGCCGAGTGTTTGGCTGGATTTGGTGGGCATGCGCAAACTGGCTTCCTTTAATATTTCCAGAGTCAGCAGCATGAGCAGCGCCTCCCAGAACGGTGGATATGGAATTTCACTCCGTGATTACATCAGAAGAAATAGCATCTCCAAAGGAACCACCTGATAATGATGAACCGTCACCGCTACGTAAGCCGGGGTCAAAAACAAAGCAATTACAAACGCGACAAAACGAAGTCCCCGCAGGAAGGTGCTTACCAACCAGCGATGTACATAGTCTTCTGGGGATTGAAACAAATTAAGCTCAAGCTTTTGTCCAACTGCTCGGTTAGGCTGTCTTTAGGGCCGTACACAATCGATTCCTGCTCGGAAGAATCGATGGCGCGGCCCAACTGATTCTGCTTTTTGATTGCACAAACGTTCCCGATTTCATCAAAAACAAGGATTCCTCCTTGCAAGATGAGCTCTTCGGTTTGCTGCAGCGTCGTTACGTCCACCCGATCTTCGGAAATCACCTTTTGTCCTGCTTGTTCGTCCGGGGCGTGCAAAAGGGGAAGCACGATGTCGCTTTCGACCTGATTTTGATCCACAAAGGAACGGATGTAGAACAGCTTGACTTTCCGCCCTCCCGCATCCAACTCATGCACTTGTGCATCGTGAATATCGTGAAACAATTGCTGCACGTGCTGCGGAGACAAGTTACCTGCAGGAGGTTGGGTATCGGCTTCTTTTGGCGTATCGCTTTTGTCTTGCTTTTTAAACCAACCGATCCAACGCATCGTCTCCCTGCCTTTCGCGTTCAGTCCATGTATTATTTTTCCCGATATAACAAAAAACATGCTTCGCAGTTCCGGGTTGTTGGCAGTCTTGAGATTATGAGTCGGTTCGTGAAAAAACCACCGATTTTACTACCGGTGGCTTGAATCGTGAACATTTTGCGAACACTGCTTCTCCCAGTTGTTGCAGAAGTCCTCATACACTTGCTCGACTCCGCTGTCGGATATCATGTGTCTGGCCAGAAAGTCGTACCAGAACTGATCGAAAGACAAGGGCATCCGGGTTCCATATTGGGAACGAAGGGTTACATAACGGTCCCAGATTTTGATTCGGAATGCTGCCAATTCATCACATCGCTCCATGTCGGTTCGCCTTTAAGCGGCGCTGGTATCGCTGGATATTTCTGACGTTTTCGCTCTTTCTTCGGCCAGCTTTTGAAATTGTTTTGCTCTTTCCAGATGAAAGGCACGCAATTGTTCGTGATATTGAGCCATTTTCATGTGCCAGTCGTACATTTGCCTGACATAAGCGGCGTGGTCATGCGTAAACATGGGCATTGCCTGTTTAGTAAACTGCATTTGAAAACATTCCTCCTTGGGTTAGGTAAAGTTGATCTTACAGCATTAGTCTATGGCAGGCGCATAGAAGAGACAACGGCATCCGCCCGGTTTCCGGTCATTTTTATCGGGTTGTTTGTCTATACGCAGGCGGAAACACAACCTTCCTTACTTCGGCATAGGCTAAATGGTAACGAGAATGAGGAGGAGATTTCATCGTGTATGCTTATCCGAATGGAATGTACAGGGAAACGGCAAATCCCGCATTATCCACAGTAACCTTGGTTGACCCGTATTTTTATCACACCTTGCGCTCGCTTCAAGGAAAGCCGGTGGTTATTGAAACGTTTCGGGGCCCTGTTCGGGGGACGATAACCGACGTGAAACCAGATCATGTCCTGCTGCTAACAGACAATTCCTCATTTTTTCTGCGTACGCAGCAAATGATTTGGGTTATGCTCTCTTAGCGCTCCGGCGCGGCATGAGACAAACGTCCCCTGTCATAAAGATAATAAGAACCATCAATTTGGTAAGGGGATGATGTCCGCCATGTTCAAGCGCATCAATCGATTGCCCATTGCATTGCCTGTTCCCAAACATCCGGACGCTAACGCCGCCGCGGCCGTGCAGGAACTATTAGGCGGCCGTTTCGGGGAGATGTCTACGTTGAATAATTATTTGGTCCAATCTTCGAATTTTCGCAGCAAAAAAAAGCTGAAGCCTTTTTATGAACTTGTGGCCAGCATTACGGCGGAGGAGGTTGGCCATGTGGAATTGGTGATGAACTCCATTAATTTATGCCTGTCCGGTTCCACATTTCCGGCAGATCCGGATGAGTCCCCTCTGCGCAACGGGGTTGACAAACGCAATACCTACCATTTTATTGCATCAGCTCAAACCTCGTTGCCCGGCGATTCGATGGGCAAAGCATGGAACGGTGATTATGTCTTTAACAGTGGCAATCTGGTACTTGATCTGCTGCATAACTTTTTTCTCGAATGCGGCGCCCGCACCCATAAGATGCGCGTGTACGAGATGACAGATCATCCTGTCGCCCGCGAAATGACGGGTTACTTGCTGGTCCGCGGGGGAGTTCATGTGCTTGCTTACGCGAAGGCGCTCGAAATCATGACCGGAGTCGACTTAAAAAAAATGCTCCCTATTCCCAATCTTGAGAATCGGGCATTTGATGCGACCCGCAAATACGAAGAACAGGGAATTCATCGAAAGTTATATACGTTTAGCGATTCAGACTATGAAGATATCGCTCAAATCTGGAAAGGATCCCACCCTTCCGACGGAGAGCGATTGGAAGTCGTCAGAGGAGTTCCCCAAGGAGGGGAAGTGCCCGATCTTGAAGAAGTGCCGGAAGAATTTGCCCCTGGCATCTCGAATGAGGATTTTATGCAGATTGCCCAACGGCTGCAAAAGCTCGCCGGATTGTAAGGTGTTGCGTTCCTATACGGGTAAGGGTTGCTGCTTATATGGCATGTATACGAAACCTTTATTTATGTTTATTTCTATTAGCCGCGCGCGACTCCCAGCGTGCGGCTCGTCACATGGTGGCGGTCAAGCACAAGCCTTTATTTGAATGGTTTCAATTGCCTATCCCTTAGTTCTTGAATTTTATTTTCTAAATATTCGATGCGAGATTTTAGTTGTGCTTTCTCTATGACATGTTTTCTGCATATTTCCAGAAGTTTCTCGTTCTTTTCCTTCTCATTCTGAAGCGCCTGCTTAACTTTTTCATACCGATTCTCAAGCAATCTTTTGCCGCTTGGTCTGGTTGACGTTTCGATTGCAGTAGCTGCAATTTCTTCTGCCCCTTTTTCAATTTCCATCTGCAGCAAAATGGCTTGATCACAGCGTTCCTTAAGATCAGGACGATTATAGATCGTCTTTCGCTCAATGCCAGCTTTTTTAGCAATCGCTGATATGGACAGTTTTTTCTTTCCTTTTCGGAGGTTTGTTATTGCTTGTTCGATACGCTCCAGTGTAACGAGTTTATTTTCTTTAGAAGGGTCACTCATGCCATTCCCTCCCATTCGCTTGGTGTGATATTGTAATCTGAATGATTATCAATTCCGGAATAATTCACCTGGGTTTCCAACTCATCAATAATTCCTACGAGGTATTTTTCAATTGTCTTTAACTTGTTCTCATAAGGACCTCCAGCAGGTGCAGATGCCAATTCGCCACGAATTTTTTTCAACCGGCCTTTATGAACTTCAAGAAAGTCCGGAGTAGTCAAAAAATTGCGGCATCCTAAACATATCCCGTCGCCTTCACAAGGTTCATTTCGCATTGGATGGTGAAGACAAAGTCCATGTGACAAAATTTGAATCTTATGCGCTTTACGCAATTTATCAACTTGTTCGATGGTCTTTCCTTTGAATGGGTTAATTACTTTAAGTTTTTCTTTTATTTGAAGAGCCTGCTTACCAACAAGAACTGCGCCTTCATTGAATACTTTCGCGAACTTGTTCCTTACATCCTCTTGAAGCAGGTGTGTATAGTGCTGTGTACCTCTAATGGACTTGTGATTTAACAATTCCCGTATGGTTTCCAGAGAGGCCCCGCCTTTTAAAGCATACGTAGCGCAAGCGTGGCGGAATGTATGAGATGAAAAATCAGCAATATCTCCATTTTTATATCGGAGATTGTGTTTTTGAAGCCAGGGTCTTAGAAAATTCTTTGACCAATTTGCATGGGAAACTATACCCACGGGATATCCTTTGACATTACGTATTCGATTAAGAAATAAATACGGTAAGCCCGATTCTTTTCTTAACGGATCCGTGTATTTTTCAACTTTCGTAATGGCTTGTACGACAAGGGCATTCGCTGGTTTATACACCCTCGTAGGTTCGGCTTGCAGTTTACCGGTGTTGTATACTAATTTAGTTTCTCCGCCAATTGGCTCAATGGAGGCATTATACATCGTAATGATTTCGCTAATGCGAAGTCCAAGCTGCAATCCAACTACTACGCTAGCTGCAACAAGTATATTTTCGTCCATATCTAAATCACTTACTGCTTTACGCAATATCTGATCGATCAACTGTTCGTCCGAAATTTTATCAATGTTTACTTGCTCTGCTTGCTTGGCATCCTTCTTTAACGCTTTGTTATTAATAATGAGCTCATTGTACATACCCTGAACAAATCGAACATCTTTTGGAACATCCCAGCCTTTAATATTTCCCTTTAATAAGATTTCTTTTAACGCCAATGCACTTTTCTTGATTGAAACAGAACTTATTAACTGACCGCTTGTCTCGCTTTTCGCTTCAGGCAAATACGTAAAATACATCTCCAATAAAATCTGATCAATTTCTGAAAACGACTCCACTTCCGGCGCATATTCTTTTATAAATTTAGAAAATCGAACAACACCGTCTAAATTTCGTTTGGCAGTTGAAAACTTGCCCGTGGTTAACTCATGATGCATAAACCATTTTATTACTTCTAGCATTTTGGGCTTATCAACAACAAATTCAAAATCAATCATAAGCCTCTTGCCAGACAAATGCTCTACATTAATAAATCCGTTAAAATCCCATACATTGTCTGAGAATTTACTATTACCGCAACGGAAATCTGATTGGGGTATTAGGGGGTTGTAATCAAACAATTGAAGCTTTATACTTTCAACCACTCTGCATCGCCTCCAAACGCCCTATAATCGTTTCTAAGGCGTATTCAACAGTCTCAAGATGATGTGTCGTCCCGATATACTCCTGAGCCATATATGCCTCTCTGTTGGCTCTGAGACGATCCAAATGGTCTTTATGAATTGGTAAGTGTTCGGGAGTCGTGATAAACTTAGGACAGATCACGCACATATTAAATTTAGAGCATATCTTGCCCTCATTATTTATCGGCTTCTGACAAGCCCCATCAGGCAATGAAGCAGACAATAGCGTTTCCGTGTCGAGATTCTTTCCTTGACCAAGTTCCTTCTCATTGATTTCCTTGACTATCATGCCAATAAATCCAAGCTTTTTATATTCGCTTTCAACTTTTGGATTTTGGACTTTTGCATATAAGCTTGTGGAGTGCAAATGATTCGTGACCTAGATATTCTTGAATTTCAAACATGCTCATGCCCTTATTTAGCATGTCCGTTCCTAGCGTATGCCTAAATGCGTGAAAGGTTAATGGGTATAATTCGCCATTGTTATCTCTGATATCATGCTTTTTGACAAACCGATAAAGTTTATCTCGAAATATTTTTTGGAGCAGTCTGGCGTACCGTATATTCCGTTTTTGCCAGTAAAGACAAATGTAGTTTGTTGCAAGTTCTTTCCTGGCCACTTCTGAGTATTGTTCAAGTAGTTGAACTGCCCGTTTGACTCGATTTGATACGGGGATATATCTGTCAGCCTTATTTTTCGGAGAGAAAACATACAATACGGGTTTTCCTGTAAAATCTTCAGTTATACAACCCTCGGTTAGGTCCAAAACCTCTGAAAGCCTTATTCCCGAATCGATGCCGATCTCCACAATAGACTTCAAGAGGATGTTATTCTCCTTTTTTAAAGCTATTTCAATCTGTTCCATTACATTATCGGGTATATACCTTGTCCTTAAAACATCATCTTGCTTCAGTGCTTGGTACTCATCTCCATCAAAAACCTGTCCCTCCGGAAAACCATCATACTCAAAAAACTGCCCATGTTCTACTACCCATTTTAGTGCAGACATAGCAACCGATCTTGTAGAGTTTGCTAAATGAATCTGTTGTAAATAATAAATATACATTTGAGTAATTTGGTGCGATAAATCGGCATAATCCATAATTTTCAAGTTGTATTCTTTCAGGAATTCAAAGAACCGTTTCAATGAATAATTATATCGATACAGTGTTTCGACGCTCGGCTTCCCTAGACTCATGCATTCAATTGTTATTTGCTTATGTATTTTCTTGAACCATTTATTTGGCAAATATGAAAATTCAAAAGATAATTTATCACCATAACTCGATTGATACGGAACCTCCCATCTATCAGTTTTTGTATCAACTGTTGAAATATACGCTCTACTCAATTCAACTCCGCGCTCCTTCTCTGACGCATGAAGCTTTCATATGCCGTTGTTTTCGCTTCAAGCGACAAATGTTGATACTTACTCGTAGACTTAACATCATTATGACCTAACCTATCTTGGACATAACGCATATCAAATCCCGATTCGGTGAGTTCGGTTCCATGGGTGTGCCTAAGCATGTGAGGAGTGCATTTTATACCCACTTGTTCAGATAGCTTATTGAAGAGCTTTGTTATCGTATCGCGGATCATATATTGGCCAGGGCTGGTTTCATGATTCACAAATATCGTAAGATGTTTTCCATCATCAGGGCGATGATACAAGATATAATCCTCTATGGCAAAGACAATATCTCTGCTGACGGGTATTTCCCTTTCTAGTGATTTGATGTTGTGGTCTTTATGGTATAGTGGATCATGCTCTTTTACCTTTATAACCCCAACTTTTGTTTGAATCTCATAATCACCTATACGAAGACCTAATGCCTCACTAATCCGGCAACCCGTTTCATAAAGAAATCTGAACAATAACTGATTTCGGGCATTTAAGCTCTCATCTGACTGTAACATCTCAAGTCCTTGATAGAGCTTTTCAACCTGTTCCCGAGTCAAACGCTTACCCTTAACTGATTTTTTCTCTTTAACTCGGAAGAAATTAAAACCCATATCTTTACGACTAACTTTCTGAACTAGGAAATGTCTGTTTTTTGAATCATCTTTATAAGTTAATGGGTTCTCCGTCACAAAGCCCCCAATCACTTCATAAAATCGATAAAATGAGGCTATTGTTGCCATATACTTATTCTTTGTCTTTGCAGATTTCTCTTTGTCCGTCTTTCCGACTTTCGTTTTCAAATACTCAAGCCAAGAAAACATATCCGCTTTCCTAACCTCGTAAAATTTAAGCCCCACTTCGTTTAACCAAGTGAAATATTCCTTTAAGTCTCTACTATAACCTTCGATTGTGTTCTCAGAGTGCCCCTTCTCTTCTAAATAGTGAAGAAACAATGTTATTTCCTCGACAATGTTGTAGTCCTCATCCACAACTACTACATTTCGTTTTCCGGCCTCATTGAGAGTTTTTTCAATTTTCAGATTACCCATATTCATCACCACCAAGATCAATACTATATGATGTTCAGCCAATGTTTTCCCACTTTAACCGAACTTGAGTGTATATATCATCCATCATCTATTATTATGGAGCTAATTGTCAATTATCATAGTTGAGTTCCGGACTAAACTCAAGAAACAAAAGGAACGATTCGCATATGCAATGCTCTTCCGCCGCGGGTACAATGAACTCTTTTGTGCTGCCATAGAAAAAGGTGTGTTGCCATAAGGCCAACACACCTTTTTCCTAGATATTATCCGTTGTGTACGGAAGCAACGCTACCGCCCTAGCACGTTTAATTGCAACTGTTAAAGCACGTTGATATTTTGCGCTTGTTCCAGTCACACGGCGAGGAAGAATCTTCCCCCGTTCACTAATGAACTTTTTAAGAACTTCCGTATTTTTGTAATCAATATGAGTAATTTTATTGACTGTAAAGTAGCAAACTTTTCTACGTTTACCTTTGCCACCTCTACGTGGAGCAAACTTTCTTTCGCCACGTTCTTCGTCATTTCTTTGTGCAAATGCCATTGTTATACTCTCGTTCCTTTCATTATGCATATTGGTCAAACGTAATAAGCTTTCTCTGGCTATCCCCAACTTCTCACTACGGGGCTGTACCCACATCTTGAAATAAGGATGGTCATCATCACTAGACTACATTGACTGTCATAACATATTACACATTTTACTCAACATCGTGCGATCTTAATAAACCGTGGATGCTGGTCGTAAATGAAGATTACCATTACACAGTTAAAATGCTTTAAAACCCCTTGATTTTACTGAGGTCTTAAAGCATTTTCTTGCTCTCAGATGTTACGCTCTCTAAAATGGCAAATCATCATCCGAAATATCGATCGGTTTTCCTTCATCGGAAAAAGGATCCTGATTGTTGTTTCGCGAGTAGTTATTGTTCCCACGGTTTCCGCCACCGCTATTGCCGTTGCTTCCTCCGTTAAACGATGATTCCTCACGATTTCCTCCGCCACCGCTTGTTTCACGGTTTGACTCCAAGAAGCGAACATTATCGGCAATGACTTCGGTGACGTATACACGCTTACCTTCGTTATTCTCGTAATTCCGCACTTGAATGCGCCCTTCTACAGCCGTCAGACGGCCTTTGCGCAGATAGTTTGCACAAGTCTCCGCAAGCTGTCTCCAGGTCACGACCGGAATGAAATCCGCTTCGCGCTCCCCGCCTTGTCCGGTAAACGGACGATCAACAGCAAGTGTAAATTGCGTTACAGCAACACCTGAAGGAGTATATCGCAGCTCGGGATCCTTAGTCAGTCGGCCAATCAAAATGACACGGTTCAACAATCCAATCCCCTCCTTAGAACGAAATCAATTACAAAGTTTGGTCCGTATTAAGCAACGTCGTTCGTGATGAGATAACGAATGACTTCGTCAGAAATCTTCATGAGACGCTCAAGCTCAGCTACAACTTCAGGTGTTGCGTTGAAGTTTACCAGAACGTAGACGCCATCACGGAATTTCTTGATCTCATACGCAAGACGGCGTTTACCCATTACGTCATGCTTTGTAATTTCTCCGCCGTTGGAGATGATGCCTTGGAATTTATCGACTGCAGCTTGAACAGCTTCTTGTTCAATGTCAGGACGAATAATGTACATCACTTCATATTTGCGCATATGTTTCACCTCCTTATGGACTTCGGCCCTCAATCGATGTTGAGAGCAAGGAGCGAGTCTAACTCGCACCATAATACTATATCAGAACGGATGATCGGATGCAAGTTTCTTTTCGAAACCAAACATGCCCTCTTCCCTTTATTACCGCGCCTTTCTCTCTTTCCCTGCAATGATTTAAGGTCTGTTGGCGCATGATAATACATGCAGTCCATCCATCATAATGAGGAGGAATTCCATAATGGGAGAACAGACCGAATTTCGTGCAGGCGACAAAGCGCCAAACAACGGCATTTATATGGAAGTTGGCGTTAGAGACCATATTATGGGCATCGAGAACCCGCGTCAAATTAAAATGAGCAAGGGCGACACCTTTCCTGAAACTCAAAATGATGATCGCGTATGGTTAAACAAGCGTCGGGTGCAGCCTAAGTAACAGCCTGGAGTGTTCCAGACGCATGGTATTGTTCGGCGTCCGTCCTATTGGATGCCCCACGATCGAGCTTAGCCTATATGGCTGTCGTTCAAGCAATGAAGGCTCACCATTTACTCTAAATTGCCATTCGATGAAATTAGCATGTATACAAACAGTCCTTTATGCGCACATTATAATCAGGCGGTGCATGAGAGAGGTGTGGTTCCGTTGAACGTTGCAACTGAACAACGCAGAAGGTTTCTGATCGTCGCACGAATTGCAAGCTGAGGAAATGAGCCGAGTGCTTGACCTTTAGGACAAGTGAAGCTGTTGACAAGGTTCGCAGAAGTGCTGATAAAATGATTCCAATTCACAAGCACCGCCTACCCAGAAGGAAGGGCCCATTAGGGCCCTTCTTTTTATATCCGCTTCTCGACAACGAAAAACACCCTCGGCAGGTCATCTGTCCTGCATGAGGGTGTTTTATTCAAAGGCGTCCGTACAGCTTAACGCCTCGGTTTATGTAACAATATCGTCTGCATCCATAACAGCGGAACTTAGAACGATTGGTGGCGGAAAGGGTGGGATTCGAACCCACGCACGCCTTGCGACGCCTAGCTGATTTCGAGTCACATTTTCGTTATCATTTCCGTTATAACTGGCGTCGTATCAACGTTCAGCTTACGGTCACATAACGGATTGATTCGGTCACATCTACGCTTATCGGATTAGTTTCTACTATTATATAGTGTATTCTTTCCGCAGACAAGTCGTAACCGTTAATTCTACCGTTTTTAATAATCGGACTCTTGACCCTCGGATTAAAAATTATTTCGCGGAATTTAGGTGTGGTTGCTGGGGCGATAATGACGGGGTGCCTTGGGGGGACCGCACTTTAAAGCGCTAAAGCATTCACCGTTATTCACTCTAGTACCTAGCTGATTGTTAATCATATAGGTGTGTTTAGACAAATAAAAAAGCCCGCAAACCCTTATGTATCAAGGACTCGCGGGCATGTGTCGTTATTGTATTGCGGATGCATACGTTATTCATCGGTTTATTCACCGTAATATTCACCGAAGTATGCAGCGGATATTCAGGCGCCAACTATCGGTGACCCCCGTTTTTCAGCGTACCCTTACGCCGGGAGCGCGTTGTAGGTGAAACGCAGGTTTAGTCCGGAATAGTCGCCTGTCTACCGCTCACCATATCGTCAAGCTCGGCGATCTCCCTGCGGATTTCATCGTCTGTCTTACGCTTCGTCTCGATCGTTTCGCGCGTATCCTCAACGACAGTCCTGTCCGTCAACAATCCGTATCTGCGCATGTATAAGTCGAGCGCCTTTACGCTAGGTATACCGTTCGCTCCACCGCGGATCGCACGCATGAGCTGGACGTACACTTCCGAGCGCATTGCGTCTAGTTGGCGCTCAGTCAAGTAATTAACGTAAGCTGCGAACATTTCCTGCGCCTTCCATTCGAAGTAGGTTGATCTCGCTATCCCAATCTCATCGGCAAGCTCTTGTGCTGTCTTCTTCTTTCCGTCTTCATTTAGCAACTCGGCCCATTCGTTATTAACGATAAGCTGTGCCGCTCGTCGTTGTTGCGGAGTTAGTTGCGCCTCTAATACCTTCCGTTGTCTACTCATATAAATCGTCCTCCTTCATATTAATAAGCGCCAATGCTGCGTCAATATCCGCTTGGAATGCGGTAGGATCGGATAGCAGGCGTTTAGCTTCTTTGCGCGCGTCCATATCGTATTTACCGTGCTGGTCAAATAGATCATGGTCGAGGCCGCTGTCCTTCGTCATCCATCCGATAAATATATGAAGCTTGCGCATCTCGTCGCTGATATTAATCTCGCCGGCCTTACCCTCGTCAATCATTGTGTTAAGGCGCTTCATTGTGGCAAACGCACTCCCCGCACCTAACGCGTGCATGCCGCACCAAAACCCAACCGAACGCCTAAGTAATCGGACCATTTCCTCATACTCAGAAAGCTTGTCCGTATCAATCCGAGTGACTTGGCCGGCCGCAAGAATCGCAGCATACTTAATTGCGATTGCTCTAAACGGCTGTAGACGGTCGACTAACGCCAATGAGAGCGGCATCTCTACGGTCTCCGGCCACGGCTTAGCTTCCGGTGGCAATCCCTGTTCAATGCGTGCCTGGCGTAGTCGTTCCGTTAAATCGTCGATACTTGTACGAATTTGGTCGTTCGTTTCGTATTTCATTCGTTTCCTCCTCGTTAAAATAAGTTAGAGCCCGCGGTTATATCGCGAGCCCTTTCGTGATTACTTAGGAATATTGACGGTTGCGAGCAGGTCACCGGTCGCGCTGAACATCTTAAGATTCCGCGTACTGGTATCGAATGCGAGATTATATCCGGCCGAGCTACGGTCTGCCTTACTCGCTAACTCTGACCGATCAGCTTTATTCGAGATATCCGACTGCACAACGATTTTGTTTGAGCTTGCGTACGATCCGAGATATGACTGGTACGGAAGCGTCGCGCTCATGCCTGAGATAGTAACGTCAAGGCCGCTACTAAGCCGAAGGTCATTCGCGGAGTATACTTCTAGCTGCTTGGTTGCGTCGGTAAATCCGATGTATGACCGATAGGCACCGCTGTCTACGAATTCAATGCGACGGTCATTCGTCTGGCCGGATAGTCCGAGATAAATGTTATTACCCACGCGGATGTCGCGATTAATGTTTATGTCGGTATTCGACGTGATGCTTCCGCCTATAATCTGCGCACCGTTTATAGTTCCGCCGTTGATCGTGCCGGCCGTGATCGTTGATGTGTTAATAGACGAGTTCTCGACCGTTCCTGTTAACGTGATCTTCCGCGCTACCACGTTACCTTGCATATCCGCATGTAGGCCGGCGCTCATTACTTGCCATTTCCGCAACGGCTTACTTTCGCGAATAGGACGGACATTTCTCTCAATACCGTCAGGTTTTATTGTGAAGCGAACAAGGTTACCGCCGATCGTTTCGTTAGCCAGACGCTCATACGTCCGATGTATCCCCTTATCGACCGGTATGCTTCGATTCATATAACTCGAAATATGCTCAAGTGCCTCATCTGATCGCCCTGCCACCGCGAATAGATCTTGGTTGCCTGGTTCTTGCCTATCCGGCTTGAAATCGTCGTTATAACGCAATTGATAGTAGACCGGAGTGCCGCCCTCGATTACGTGGATGTACACGCCAAACTCAACGCCGAACTCACCGTTGTCATAATGCGGATTGACGGTTTTGAATTCGGCATATAGTATACGAGCTGCGTCTGCAATGTCCTCAATTGTGCTGAGCTCATCTATATCTTCATACAACGACTCGCATAGACTAAGGTCTCCGGACGTAAATACGACCTTATCGCCAATTTGACGCATCTTCTCAAATTCATCATGTACGTGGTAGCTTTTGCCGTCCATATAAGCCGAGACACGCGAGTCAGCATACGCATGTATCTCTCCGTTTAAGTAGAGCGAAACGCATAAACTCATTCAAATTCCCCCTGTATTTATCTAGTCTTAACCCCCTGCGTCTGTAGCCGCTGAACCGTACGCGCTCGCTCGTCGTAGAACGCTGCGATATCTGCCTTATCGGTCAATACGACTTCATCCGCGCCCATATCGAAGTGATTCGTAATCGTCGTAACAGCCGGAAATGCGTTCGTTGCTGGCGCCATTGCACGCCCGCTTAACGTATCCCATAAGGCCGCTTGCTGCTGCGAGTTCAGATACATTTCGCCAGCTTTCGCGAGTACCAGCGTTTCCTCACCGTTTCGTCCCTGGACTACGCCTCCGCCATGGAACGTCTGCAGCTTGCCGGTATCCTGCTCAATGCCGTACTTCTTCCGCAGCTCCTCGTTACGTGCGGCCAGTCTCGCCATCTCTTCGGCATCACCGCGTTTCTTAGCCGCTGACCATGCGTCTTTGTTCGCGTTATATTCCGATAGGTCCGAATCCGGCGTCGCCGTTACTCGGCTAATCTGCGCCATTCTTGCGTTATAGCCGGCCACAAACGAATCCAATTCGGATAAGATGGCGGCATTAGCGGAAGCATTTTCCGTAATTCGGAACGCAGATATCGCGGCCTCAATCATTTTGATATCGCCGCCGTACGACTCGAACGCCTGTATCAGCGCATTAAACTGCGATTCGGCCGCCGCCTTCTCGTCATCGAACGCCTTTGTCTGCGCATCCTTCTCGTCCTGCAGCGCATCTTTCTGCGATTCCAATTCGCGTTTACGGAGCTCGCGTTCGTGCTCGAGTTGCATGCGGTCGATCTCTTTTAGGACGTCTTCGCGTTCCTGGATACCTTCCGGACCGACGGCGCTCTCCAATTCGGCGGCGCGGGCGCGTTTCTCCGCTAATCGCGTTTCGTAATCGAGGTCGGAATTGAGCTCCGCTTCCTTCGCGATTTGCTCGTCGATCGCCTTAATCTTCGCGTCTTGAGCGTCGACAAACGCCTTCTTACGCGCTTCAATAGCGTCGAGTTCCGCTTTCTTGGCGGACTCAATGGCGGATTTCTGCGTCTTAACGGAATCTTCGGCCAGCTTCGTCGTCTTCTCCGTATAGGACTTGCGCGCCTGATACAGCTCCTCATCCGCTTTCTTGTACAGCTCGCTATCCTTCATGTACCGATTGCGCACGCGAGTCCAGGCGTCAAGTTTCATCTTCGCGATTTCTTGTTCGGATTTGCCGGCGTCCTGCATGCGTCGTTCCTGTGCCTTAATCCAATCGGAAGAGTTATCGTATTCCTTCTTGGCTTCGGCCTCTTCCGCTTTAGCGAGATCCTTGCGCGCTTTGTAGATTTCCTCGTCCGCTTTCTTGTACTCTTCCGAGTCCTTTTTATAGCGGTTGCGTACGCGAGTCCACGCATTGAGCTTCGCCTGTGCGATCGCTACTTCGGACTTAGCGCTGTCCTCCATGCGGCGTTCTTCCTTCGCGATCCATTCCGCCGAGAACTCATAGCGCGACTTGGCGCTGTCTTCCGCTAATCGTTTTAGCTGCAGGTCGAGCGTGCGCCGGTCTTCGATGGACTCCGCGAGATATTGTTTATGTGTCTTGCGCAGCTTTTCGTAAGCCGCGATTTGCTTGTCCGCCGACCAGTCGTACATGTCCGCCTGGTAACGGATCGTGGCAACGTCGGCGTCATACGCTTTCTTGCGCGCTTCGGCGGCGAGTTCGGCTGCGGACTTCTCCTTCTTGCCCTTCTTGGTTTTGCTCTTTTTCTCTTTCTCAGGGTCACTAAGGTCGATTCCGCTCCCAACGTCAAACTTTCCGTAAGTGCCGGAAGTAATGGACGCGATATCCTTCTCGATTTCGTTGAGGTCTAGCTGATACTTGTTGGCGTTATCTTGCGCTTTCGCTCGAACAGCACCGAGAATCTGGTCCCCGATCATCTCGAAGCCTTTGCCCACTTCACCTGGGAGCCTCTTGCCAATCGCACTGCCGGCAAAATTAAAGCCCTCAATCTTTTCTAGGGCGGATATCTGAGCGCGTGCGAGTTTAAGTTTCGCTTCGGTCTCAACTTTCCAGTTGTTCAGTCGGCTTTTTGCTGCCTTTGCCGACGCGCTAACGGATTCACTTTCCGCCTTTATCAAGTCGTCCAAAGAACCGCGGTTTGTAATATGCCATTGGTTCTCTTCGTCCAACTGCGCAATCAATCCGGGATACTCTTTCGTCAACGCCTCGACAACACTCGCCAATTGCGCCTTTTGCTGTTCGGACAGCTTCTCCTCTGCGGTCAGCTTGTCGTATTCATCACGCAGCTTCTCTACTTTATCGATGTGTTGGACTTTCGTAGCGAGCGCGTTGATTTCCGCACGTTCCATTTCGCGAAGAGCCGGAATCGAATCGTTAATCTGCTCCTTAAGCTCTTCCGCTTTGGCCGTCGCATCCTCTACGCCGTCATAACCCATCGTGCGTAGCTTCTCGTCCATCTCTTCGAGTTGCTCGTTAATGTCCATAGCTTCCGATAAGAGAGCCGGCGTTCCCTGGCCTTTGTCGCCTAGCGCTTCGATTTCGTTCAACCGTTCCTGCAACTTCGCGCTTTCTTCGAGTACCGGATTCAATTCGCCGATCATGTCTCGCATGTTCTGAACGTCTTGAATCGTATTGCTAATCGGTGACTTATCGAGTGTTTCGTTGAGTTTTTTCTGCGCGGCCTCATGTTGCTTAACGGCTTCTGCCGCTTGGTTCGATTGCGTTACAAGCGCCGCTATTCCCGCCGTTACCGCGCCAATAGCGATAGCCACCGCCATAAACGGAGCTGCTGCGATTTGAAGTCCGCCCAGCGCGATAGCCAGAACGCCGAATGCTGCCGCAAGTCCTAAGACTCCGGCTGTCGCTACACCGAACGCCACGATTGCGCTTTGTAATGCCGGATTCATTTCCGTGAATCCTTGCAGGAGATTCGTTATAAATTCGGCCACTTGTCGGATGGCTGGCGCCAGTTTATCCCCGACTGTTATGCCGACCGCTTCTAACGCAGACTGTAATTCGAGAGTGGCGCCTTTGAGTGTGTCCATTTGGATATCCGCTACCTCTTGCGCCGTTCCGCCTGCATTTTGAAGACTCGCGGTATATCCGTCGAGCGTCGCCTTACCTTGCGTTAACAGCGTCAAGAATCCGGAAGCTGCTTCACGGCCGACCAACGTAGCTGCAGCGTCTGCCTGCTGTACTTGCGTTAAGCGCGCGAAAGCTCCGGCCATGTCACCGACAACCGTACTCAGCGGCTTGATGTTACCGGCCGCATCCGAAATGCTGACGCCGAGTTTATCCATGTATCCGGCCGCTTCTTCTGACGGAGATGACAGCGCGAGCAAGATCGCACGTAACTGCGTACCAGCCATCTCTCCCTTAATACCGGCGTTACTGAGCTCGCCGATAGCTGCGACTGCCTCTTCGATACTCACGCCCATTGCCGCAGCGACTGGCGCAACGTACTTGAGCGCGAAGCCTAAATCTGTAACGTCCGCGTTCGTATCGATCGATGCTTTCGCTAATACGTCCGCCACGCGTGCGGTCTCTTCCGCCTTTAATCCGAAACCGTTCAGCGCAGACGCAGCGATATCGGCCGTTGTCGCCAGGTCCGTCTGGCCTGCGGATGCAAGCGATAATACGCCCGGTAATGACGCGATGATATCCTTCGTTTTAAAGCCGCTTTGTGCTAATAAAGCTTGCGCGTCCGCAGCCTCTGCGGCCGTATATCGCGTTGTGGCTCCGAGCTCTAGCGCCTGATTGCGCAGACTTTCGAACTCGTCCCCGGTTGCCTGCGAAATTGCTTTAACGTTAGCCATCGACTGTTCAAACGTGGCGGAAAACTCGACGGACTTCGTAATGATTGCGGCCATAGCTACCGCTAGGCCTGCATATGCGGCCCCCAGCGCTTTAATCTCTTTGGACGCTGTTGAGGCGCCCGTTGCGCTCTTTTCAAGTCCGCTCGTTATTTTATCGATCTCCGTTGACGACATGCCGAGCTTGGTGAGTTCGGCGCGTACCTCCGCCAGCCCCTTACGCAGAATTTCCGGATTAGCTTTTCGGATAGCGTCGTTTATCTTCGAAATCTGAGCGGACGAGGCGCCCATTCCTGCCAGCGTCGAGTTGAGGTCTTTAAATGCACCCGTTACTTCTGTCGCGGATTTACCGAGTTCTGCTGTTTTCGCCTTCGCCTTGTTAATTCCGGACTCGAATTGCGAAATATCTGCTGAAACGCGGGCTTTGATGCCGCCGATGTCTACTGCTTCCATCAGTCAGTCACCGCCTCAGACATTGCGGTTGCGATACCAATAATCGTTGTAATAAATAGTTCTTTCTCCGCATCTCTCAACGGTGTAATGATTCCGGATTCCGTTAACTTGGATGTCATATTTTCGGCAGCTAAACGCATAACCTCGGCTTTTTCCTCTTCCGATCCTCTCGCCTTATTGACCATGAGCATGCTTACCATATCCTGCACTGCCCAATACATTCCTTCCTCCATTACTGCGTTCACTTCGTTTCCCCCTTTTGTGTTTAAGAAAACAAAAAGAGCCCGCCATTCGGCGAGCCCTTCGGTATCAGTATTTAACCCTTGTAATATGGATGTCCAACGTAATAAGCATCAATTGGATAGTCGGTAAGATCGGGGTATTCCGGCCTTAACGTAATGAGAATTTCGTCAAACGGGGGCAACTGCTCTTTAAAAATAGTGCCCGAACGAACAAAAAACTCGTGATAGTACTTTCTATTAATGCCGATTTTTAACGAAATAGGTACATAACCCTTGTTGTCTAGATAGAGTGCACAAGCTGTTCGCGAGAACCTAATTTGCTGTGTGTCTGTTCCTTCGAAACCTGCAAACGCAATTAGTTCTTTTTTCATTTCGATTCCCCCTCTTCGTGTTTTCGCTTGATCTGAGAGTACAAAGACACGTTCTCAGCGGTAGGATTCAACTTACCGAACTCCTGCGCTGCTCTAACGTCATTCGCGGTAATCTTCTCGCCGGACCGTAATTTAGTCCGTAGCTGCTCGCCGGTAGCCCGATTAACTAGGTGCGCCACCTTTTCGCCTTCATAATGTTCGAAGCGATCAGCAATCAGCGCAGCTCGTGCGATATCGTCCGCGTCTCCTGTTTCGGCTGCCTTGGCGTTGAATCGTTCGACGTCCTCCGCGGTCGGCACCGCCACGAAACCCACCCCCGACTGCTCGTTAAAGAAAGCCGCGATACTACCTTCGTAGTCCTTTTTCAATTGCGTTGCTTGTGCGATTTTCAGCGAATCGCCGGTCGCAAGTTTCTCCGCTTTTACTACGTCTGAATATTTCAAGTTATTTCGCTCCTTTTTGTGTTGGTTTACGGTCGATCCCTTTCGGCAGCGCACGTTTCTGTTTAATCGAGGTCAATTCCGGCAACTTAGCAAGTGGGAGGTTATACTCCTGCTCAATCTGTTGCACTGCATACGACGTTCTCCGAAGACTATCCGATTCTCGACGCTCAAGTTCCGACAACTCGCGGTGTTGACTGGCGTATTCCTCCGTCAGCTCGTAAAAGTCGAGCAGCGCGTTATACATATCCGCCCGGGCCTCGGCCATCCGTTCGACGATCGGCTTAAGCTCCTTTTCGCGAATCTGCGGAATAACGTTCGTGTTCCAGTCCTTCGTCAGGTCCAGTACGGTGATACGGCCCTCTCGCGATTTTTCAGACGCATATGCGAACGCTGCATCTCGGACGCTCTTCGCCTCCTGCACGGCCTTTTCTGCGGATTCGATTTTCTTAGTAATCGTCGCACGGTCTGCGGCTACGTCTTCACCGTCAAACTCCCGGATAAGAATCCGCTGTTTCTCCGCAACGAGATCCGCGACCTTTTGCTCGGCTTCCCGTACCAATCCGTCGTGTTTGCTCCGTAGCTCGGTAAATCGTGCATCTTGCTTGTCGTACTTCTCTTTCAGTTCAAACTTAATCATTCATGAACACTCCTCTAATGTATTGGATTATCCGGGTATACCACGGCTTTCGCGGCTCCGATACTTCTTCAATCTCTTTGACTTCTTCCGGTTCATCTTCCGCGCACATCTCCGCAAGGAACGGATATATTGGCGATCCTGGCGATAAGTGCCGGCGCAATCCACTGAGCGTGCTTGACGGGACCAGCGTTACTTTTACGCCAGGCACCGGCAGGAACAGCTTGAACAGCATATCGTTGTCCGTATCGATGTCCACCGTATCAACCTTGTGCAAGCGCATAGCCTCGAGCACCACGTCAATAATTGCGAGTTCCTCCACGCCCTCAATGCCGCGGATTATCTGGTCTGCATGGGCGCCGGTCTCATCGAAATAGTTGATTGCGATAAGTTTCGTCGAGCCAATCTCCGTAACGACCGCTTGAAATAACGGTCTCATGATGCTAACGCCAACTTAACGGCAATCGGGCGCCCTTGCCTATCTTCACCTACTTCAAACGTTACGCGTTCCCCACTCATGAGATATGACAAGCCTGGTTCTGCTGCGGATGAGATGTGAAAGAAGAAATCGTCCTTGCCACTCCGAAGGAATCCGAAATTCTTCTCCAAGTTGAACATTCTAACCTTTCCTTTCCGGCGCATCGACTTCGCTTTCTCTCGCTTTGGTTTAGGCGGTGCAACCGGTGATTTATAATTGGTCGGCACAACCATCGAGTACACCTCCGTCATTGATTCTTGGTCATTTAGGCCAGTCCATGTTTTGCTCTCGATAAACATTGTTTTATCCCCTTTTTATGTGTTGTTTTTTCACAAGCATCGGCGCGTTTCTCCGTATAGTGGATTCCGAAATCGAGTCCCCGAAGATCATTTCAAATTCCCGGCCGCTCTTCTCACTCCGCAAAGTGACGCGGCGTTTATGGCCGTGTTCGATCGGCTCGATAGAGATTACCTTCACGTCCTTCATTACGGCGCTCAGCTCCTTCTCGCGATTTGAGTATCTAAGTAACGGCAGCGAATACTTTCCTCTCCCCGTGCCACTTTGCACCTGATGTCTTCCTTATCCATAGCGGCCAATAGCGCGCAGCTTGAATCATTTCGGTAGTACGGGCAATACGTTTTCGCATCCGACATTTTCTCGTTAATACTCTCGCCTCCCCTCCGCTAAAATCGTTCGTCTATGGCACCCATATCGTTGTTTCTGCTGGATTCTAGCCACGCAAAATAGGCCCCGAAGGTGTTTATACCTTCCGGACATATAGCGGCTGTATCGGCGTTATAGCGGCCCTTACCGTACCGTTATCTATCGACGTTCACGCCGAGCAACCGGCGCGCATTTCGCTTCTTCGAGTCAGGCACGTTGTATTGTCTTGCAACGCATATCCCGCCCTCATAATACTGGGCGGTCTCGGTATAATACGGATGGCTACGATTTATTTTGCGGATGGTGTCAAGGTCATCGACGTAAGCGACAAGCCGATCGCCGGCTCTCCAAAGTTTATTCATTCCCGTCCACCTCCGCAGACTCAGCGCAGTAAGCAGCGAACGCTTCGGTATCCGTTGAATTAATCGCGACTTTATCGATACCAAATAAGCGTGCCACCTTATCGCCCTGAAATAGACCGGACCAAATTGCGCCCAGGCTCGTATTCTCGTCCGTGACCGGCCAGACCCCTTTACAGTATTCTAGACCGTCTGGCGCGTAGACTTTTACAACGTGGTTTCCTTCTTTAATCGTGTGCTTTACCCTAACATAGTCATTAACGTATCTCATTTGACTCGTCCTTTTACGGGTCGCTGCGGTCTGCACCCTCATATTTTCCCCCGCGTGTTCCCAGGCGGTTTAATGTCCAGCCCGTAGGACAATAAAAATAGCGCTTCGGCCTTTTACGGCTTCCACGCTTAATTGAATAGAACTTTGATTCCGGCCAGGCTCTTCGCAGGCCCCGCGTATACCACTCTAGGGTTAACAATTATCCGGCGCTTTCTTTTGTCATTAATGTCTGGGATGAGTAAGAATACCGGTTTTCCGTCAAGTTTGAGCGAATCGAGTGCGGTACGCAATCTGTGCGTATCCTTGTAACTGAGGAGCGCGGCCAAGTTCTCAAGGTCCATCGGCTTCACTCTATCCTCGTTGTTCTCGCCCGGGTTGAAGCAAACAACATTGAATCCGAAATTAATGAAAGGAAGTACCGCGAAGACAAGGGCCAGTTGCTTGATTGTGCGGCCGTTATATCGATTGTAAAGATCGCGGACAGTGCTCCGGAATAGTCGTGTATGTTGGTATTCGGATAAGTCATACCCGGATTTCTTCATTTCTCCGCGATAGAACACTGACGGATTGATGTGGATGTCTCCATGTTCTTCGTCTACACTAACGACTTCCTCAGCCGTCAGCTTTTTGAAAAACTCCAGAAATCGAGCGCGGCTCATATTCAACAGAGATTCAAGCGATTTCCGATCTATGGGGCGACCGTTATCGTACTGCAGCCGGCCGTCATAGTTCGTATATGTCCCGATGAACATTAGGCGCGCCAGGTCGGACTGATTAAGCGATGGGAACCGTTGATCCATCGTGACGCATCCGTTAAACATAGCAAATACAAAGCCTCCGTTGTCATCCGCGTGGCTGCGGAGCTCGTCCAACGCCTTCCTACCTTGTATTTGTGTTTCTGTCGTCTTCATCACAATTTCGAGACTGGCTAAGCGATCGCCGAGTTCTTCCTCAATAGATTCCTTTCTGGCGAGAACGCCTCGCTTTGTTTGCAGCGTGAGATTCCCCCAATGCCACTGTTCCTTTTGTCTGTTAATCGCCACCAATACCCCTCCTAAAATATACTGCATTTCAGATACAAAAACGTACAGTTGTACTGCATTTCAGATACATCTCAAAATCCCCGAATACCGCGCCACGTAAGGCATATCAGTCTTTTCGAGGTTTCTATCCCTATTTGTTCGTCTATTTCTTTTCTTCTACGCGCCCCAATATATCAACACAACATCCAAAGCAACTGCCTTCTTGGACTGGCCGTCCAATTCATCCATCCCGAAGAAAATCACATCGGGCTGGGACATATCATTTTCATCGCGCTAATCTCTTCCTCAAATAATCCGCAAGGTAAGGTATGCAGGGACCGGATTCGAGGCGGTTTTCCTCGGATTCGTAATGTTTTGACCTTCCTTTTCGACTTGTTCATGCTGGTCATGTTGACCGTACGGGAACATACGCTATTAACCGGAATTAGCAGCGTCTCGGAAAGAGTTCACGCGTCTGTTAGCGTCAACGATATCGGCAATCTGTTCATCCGACAGCGGAATAGCCTTACGTATCCGCGACTCAACGTGCGGCAGCAGCGCCCTTTCATCACGTTCGATTGCGCCAATTAATGGGCAGGAAATGCCGGCTTCTCTTGCGAGTTTACCTTGCGACATGCCGAGATTCGTACGACAAATGCGAATGATTTCTGATGTGAGTTTCATTTTAACGTCCTCCTTTGTAGTAGTGGTTTATTGATACAGTGTTGCAAATAAAAACGCCGCCTCACGTCGTCAGGCATTCGACGCGGTGGCAGACTGGCTTTCATAGTGCGTAACCGCAAACGCTTGTAAAATATACGGTGTCCTTCAAAATAAGAAACTAACTGACTCCTTAAAATATGGGTTGCAAAACCGTGATTTTTGTGATATGTTTAAGTAGGATATCTATACTTTTTACTCCTCTCACTGTTCTAAATATACTGTCAACTTGGGACACTTATAGTAAATATTTCTCAAGTTTTTTTCTTATTCTCGTCAATCTCTTCCGCGCAGTCTCATACGGTAACCCGCTAACCCGCGCTACATAAGCCCCCGAGACTATATACTCCCCGTCCGCTGTGACGTTATAGTCCTCTTCTCTTCCTTCGCGTATGTCCTCTTCCACCGAATTAATCAAATTCTGCAGGAATTCCGCTTGCTGTACGTTCAATTTCTTCGTCAATACCCATTCTGGCACTTCAAACCCGATTACCGTTACCTTTGCGTTAGTAAACTTCGGCTTCACTCGCCGATCACTACCGGACTTACGAACGCGACGCAGGCCGTTTCGATACGCTTGTATGTCATGGTAACGCGTCATGATTGCGTCGTTGACATAGCTGACGATCTCCCTATCGCTTCTACTCGCATCAACATACTTGAGGACGTACATTAACGCCTGGCGCATATCGCCCATAACCTCATCTCGAATTCGCGTTTCCTCTTTAGCAGCTTCCTCTTCTACCGCGCTGACTCTTGCAACTAAGCTCTGATAAATCTTATACTCCGTTTCCTGATAATTCTCCCTAAAGCGTTGTTCTATCTCGGATTCACTGCCAATGAGCCAGGTAAGCAACTCGGTGTTTATGTCGAACGTCCATACGTATCTGTCATTATCTATCGGCTCAAACGGAATTTCCATTCCGCAATCCACAATCAAGATCGATAAGTAGCGATTTATCTCAGGATACAAATAGCGCAATGGCTGGCGAATATACCACGCGTGTTTAACGGCCTTCTCTCGTATCGCTTTAATTCTGTAAACGATATATAAATGTGGTTCGGACAGGTCAATCCGGATTTCGCTCATTTCAGATGATACATATCTTCGCGTAGGGTCCTCGGTAAAGTCGATCTCCTCTACATCCTCCATGATACGATCAATTATTCGTGTATCTCCGTTATCTTGGTAAGATCGGATAGCTTCGTTCAGATTGAAATTCATGGCGCGCCGCCCCTCTCATGTAGTTAGATTCAATATAACCTGTCCACCATGATTTGTTAACAAAAGAAATCTTAATATTTCCTCAAAAAAGTGGAACGCATGTTCGTCTCGCTACGTATTACATAACAAAAGCGGACGAAGGTTGCCGCCTCCATCCGCAATTGCCTCCCCACTCAGCCTGTTAGCGAGGATAGACACGATACTTTTCCGGGAGATCAGCGATCTCATATCGCGTTTAGTTCACCGACTTGTTGCCGCAAGTCAGACGAATAAGTGTCCGCATGGCGATTCTCAACCGTTGGAGCGGAAGAGATACGGACGGTGGTCACGTTTGCAGCCGCGACCGATTCCACGCATGGCGATCCTAACCGGTTGCCGCCGATAAGGTACGTGGTCAAGCGTTTTACATACGACCTGGACGGGTCAATTACCGAACTCCCCTCCACTCATCCGCGTTAGCTGTTAGCGCAACTATCGCGGGCATCATCGGGGAACGGTGTAGTTTGAAACTACATCACAGCGAAAATTCTACGTCAACTCCGGTGTCTAGTACATCGCGGCATAAGAAGTCCAATCCGGATATACTCTGCAGCTTGGCGCGGATCCCTGGTATATCGTCCGGCCCCTTATCCTGCGAAATGATGACCGGTGGCGCATCGGTTGTCCAGACGTAGTAATCGTCTTGTGACGTGATTCTGGCGATCCACAACGCACCGTCAACGGTATACATAGCAGTCAATGGCGCGGTATGTACGATGGTTGCGTCAACGAACTCGGATTCATGCGGCGTGTATACGAGTAGTAGCGGCACGCGTTCGAGAATCACGATAGCACCTCCCGAATTATCATTGCGATAAACCACGCTAGGCCGCGGATTAGATAACGCTGAGTCTTGCGGCTTGTCCGGCGAGTTGCTGCACGTTGTGTTCGTGATAGTCCGTTGTTAAACGTTGCCTGCATTATGCGTCACCTCCAGGTAAAACCCTAGTTCGCGTAATTCTGATTCGGTCACCTCGACGCAGCCGGCCGTGTAACCTGCGCAGATGCTTGCGAATGTTTCCGGCAAAGTCAGCGCGAGAACACGGATAGGAACGTCGATTTCCTGCTTGCGCTTGTTCTCTGGCTTCCATACGAGGATGAAGCGGTCGATGCGACGGGAATAGCGGTAGCCTACCGGGTACAGGCTGGTAACGAGGGATTTGCGGGAAACTTCTAACATTACTGCATTAGTCATTTTGAAACCTCCAATATATTATTTGCACACTGTAGTGTTCGTTTGATTACCTTCAGTATATACACTGTAATGTGCATCGTCAATAGCCTAATTGATATTTTTTACACTCTAATTTATAATTTTCTTATTGAATGGAGGCTGAGCATGGCGATTAAAGTTCATTTGTCACGGATAATGGGAGAGAAGAGAATAAAGATTTCTGAACTCGCGGATATGACCGGTTTACATAGAAATGGTATAACGAAGCTTTATAACGAGAAAACAGACGGCATTAAATTTGATACTCTTGAGAAACTTTGTCGTGCATTGGACTGTTCCATTGAGGAATTAATTGAAATTATAGAGGATGAGAATTAATGAGGAATCTACGTGGGTCTATCATAGCTTTTATCGTATTACTTTTATTACTCAGCTCAATTGGTATCTATCTCTTCGGAATAGGAACGTCATCATCATGAGTATAGAACGCGATTTGCGCCAACTCTATCAAGATGTCCATTTCTTCGCGGCTGCCCTATCGGAAGCGCTCATCTCCGTTTGGGAGGAGGACGTGGCCGGTCAATATGCGGAAGTTGAACGCGGTTTTATCGATCGGTATACGGCCGATTACGTGCGTGTACGGAACGTTGATACCAGTGCCAGGACATATTACTCACGGGACACTGCGTTATTTAAGCGAATATAAACGAAGAAAAGACCACTAACCCGAATGACAGGCGGAGCGGTCTTTTTTATTTTACATACTTATTTCTGATTCAACGCTAACTGCGTTACAGTCTTAAGTAAAGATTGAACCTGTCCCTTTAATTGTGCATTTTCTTTGCGTAGTTTATGTACTTCATTACTACCGGTACCTACGGACAATTCCTCCGCTATGTTTTCTGCGTCTCTCCTCCAGCCACGGACAGTTGATTTATCCCTGTTGTATTTCTTCGCGATTTCTTCTACTGTCACTTCTCCTGCAGCCAAACGTTGCCCTTCTCTTCTTCTAGTCTCTGCGTCAATCCTCATTTTAGTCCTCCGCGTCATGATCGTAATTATTGACGTCTATTTTCGCGTGCGAATCGACGTCGCAACCGATATTAACACGCTCTAATCGGCCTGTCTCGCGGAAAAATAAGGTAATCACATAACACCGCAGTACCATCTTCCACTCGCGCAACGCAAACGAAACGTAAACGCAACTGGACGCAGACTGACGCAGATAGACGCCGGATCACGCACGAGGATGGCCGGAGTACTATTCCGCTCACGATGCGACTTATGCACCGCCCGCACTTCGCTTATATTGGGCCGCTCTCCACTCCGCCAGCGCCTCCACATAGCAATCGTGAAATACACCGACCGGAGAATAAACGCTAGGTTTCGGCAGTCCCGTCCGTAGATCAACGGCCTTCGTGAAATACCGATCGGCAGCCAGCGCAATGACATCCGCCTCTAGTTGACCGCTAAATCTACGCGTCAGCATCGCGTAAGTATCCTCGAAATAGTGGTCGTATAGGCTTGCGGTATCGTTTAGCGGCAGCTTGCGTAATGCTTTAGCCAACGCGTGTAAAATAGCATCGTTGTCGCTCTTATCTATTTCTCTCTTAGAGTCATTATTACTAAATTCATTAATAACTTGCGTCGGTTTCTCCGTCTTCGGTTTTTCCACGTCCGGAATATCCGTATGTGGCAAGTCCGGATCTGGATCGTCGATAATCGGCCGCTCATAGATTACCGTTTCCATTCCGGTTATTCGGTTACCTTCATCACGCGTCTGTCGGCGCTCAACATAACCGCAGTTCTCGAGTTCTTTTATCGCGGAATATACGGCGTCTCGTCCGTCCTTAGAACGCTTAACGAGATCCGCGATATAAACTCGCCAGTTAGACGGTTTAGACAGGAGATACGCGAGCAATCCTTTTGCCTTCCACGTTAGACGCTCGTCTGATAAGAAGAACGGGTCCAGTATCGTATAGCCGCTATCGCGCTTCTGAACGCGGACAATGCCGCCTGATGGCTTCGTCATATCAACGGCCTCCCTTACGGCTTGTCAGGCGCGTTAACGGACTGCACCGCTTATGTTCTTCCGCCAGGCTGCCCTCGCTAATTTGGACGTACTTACGCGTTGTGGCGATGTCAGCATGTCCCATGAGTTTCTGCAGGTGGAATATCGACATCCCGTTCTCTGCAGCCATTGTCGCGAAGTTATGACGTAGCACATGCGGTGAAACTGTCCGGCCCAGCTTAGCCCTCTCCGCGTAATTATCAAATGACTTCTGTATCGTCTTCTCGCTTAATTGCTCGCCATAATTAGTAGTAAATACATATGTAGTGTTGAAGTTGCGCTCCGTTTCCGCAATAAGCTGCTTTAATAGGCGCGCCGTCTCTGTTGATAGAGGTAACGTCCTGGATTTACGGTTCTTATTCTTCGATGCCGGCAACGTAATCGACTTTTTAACGAAATCAATCTCCGGCTTTTCTAACGCGCAAATCTCGCCTAGCCGCAAGCCTGTGTCCAGGATTAGCGTCATAATGACGGAATCCCTCCATTGCGCCCATTGTCGTTGGTCTGGTGCCTTCATAAAGCGGCGCAGCTCATCGTCACTAAGCGGCATAACAGTATCGACATCCTGACGCATTAGGGAGACGTTAGCAGCCGGATTCCGATCGATAATCTCCTCTTCATGCAGTACCGCAAAGAACGTCTTTAACACGCGGATACGGACGTTTACCGATGCCGGCGATAACCCGAGCTTCCCTTTCTCGTACTCCGCTTTAAACGGATGGCCGGCGTAGTATTCCTTATCCGTCGCGCACCATAAAACATACTCGCGCAATAGATCGGCCGTTACCTCGCGAATTGTTATTTCGCCATGCCTCTCCGTAACCCATTCGATAAAGTAGTTCATATTCTGTATATAGCCGCTAATCGTCCGTTCCTTTAGGTTGTTGGCGCGCTTTATCTTAACGACAAAATCGACGGCTTCCTGTAGCGTATAAGACGGCAAAGCTACGTTAATGATGGGCTGTCGCGTTCCTACCGTTTTACGACCGGTTCTTTTATCCATAACGAAAAAATACCCCCTACGCGATATCACGTAGAGAGTATTCCGGAATCAGTTAGGCGCTTCGTAATCAGCTAGCGCCTTAACGTATGTATTTCGAACAGCTTGCGCATCACATATCGTATTGTAAACCGCGTAATGACGGGTAAAAACGATTGGTGGCGGAAAGGGTGGGATTCGAACCCACGCACGCCTTGCGACGCCTAGCTGATTTCGAGTCAGCCCCCTTGGGCCTCTTGGGTACCTTTCCACAGCAAGATTGATTATATCATGGAAACGTTATCTGGTCAATAGCTTGTCTCCATCTCTTTTTAGCTGCTCGATCAGATTCGCCTTACCGGCTTCATGAATACTGGCTTGGGAAGCTTCCGGGGAGGAAATATTAAGGTGTATCCCCTGCCCCTTCCGATTCCTGCGCCGAACGTAAAACCTTCTTCATATTCTTCTCGAACTTTACACGGGGGATCAACACGCTGTGCTGACACTTCGTGCATTTAATCCGAATATCCATTCCCATGCGAATAATCTCCATCTCATTATTTCCACAAGGATGGGGCTTCTTCATCTGAACGATATCCCCTAACTGAAAAACCTTGCGCTCCATGGTTACCGCTCCCTTTTGTTTCGTCGCTTCATTATCTATTATATAACATCGGATCACCGAATAGATCAACCCTGAGCGCGTTCTTGCCCCAGCTCGCGTGCTTCAATGGCCTGTTTGATATCGGTAAAAATCTGGCGTTCCACGGCTTCCCTGGCATTCGGATTACACTCGGCTACGATGCGAACCACATATTCCGACGTTGTCAAAGACTGGATCCCAAGCACATCCGGCGTACGCTGCACCTCGGGCCGGCGGTCCATGATTCCCGTAAGTGCCGATTGAATCAATGTGATCGTATCCTTCACCTGCTGATCGTTCTTCACTGGCAGATCCACAATCGCGAGCGAGTTGGAAAGAGAGTAGTTCGTAACGCTGGTAATCATCCCGTTCGGAATAATATAGGTTTCCCCGTTCAGCCCCCTGACACGCGATGTGCGCAGTCCGATCATTTCGACCGTTCCCCGGTACTCGCCGCTCTTGATCACGTCACCTACGGCGAACTGATCCTCGAATATAATGAAGAATCCGGTAATAACGTCCTTCACCAAACTCTGTGCACCGAAACCGATGGCAAGACCCAGTACACCGGCACCAGCCAACAGTGGTCCTAGCTTGAAGTTGAACTCCGACAGAATGATTAAGATCATGACAAAATTACATACGACGGAGGTTACATTTTTTAACAATTCCCCTACTGTAACAAAGCGTCTTGAGTTCACCTGGATTCGGCTCTTCTCCTGCCGGAGCAGGAACTGATCAATCATTTTATACACAACCCGGATCACGAGACGCGTCAGAATAAATATGATGATTACCCGAATGCCGGATGACAGAATATTCATCCACATCTCCTCATTCGTTAACCATCCCCAGATCTTATCTTTCAAACCCTCTGCCTCCTCAGCTATCGTTTGCAAGTCTACACCATCTTCTGTAGTTTCCCCAGACAAGTAACCAAAGCCCCTCATCCCTGATGTCCTCCCTTACTCTTCGATGTTGATATACCTCTCGTTGTCATCAAGCGCAAAAATGCCCCGGATCTCCACATGCTCCAGCCGGATAATCTCTTGAACATCCTTTAACGCATCAGAGGGGAATTGAATCGATAATGCACAGCCAGCCGTAATCTCTTTCGGCGTAGGGAACAGATCTATTTCGATATCCGCATACTCCAGCAGCATTTCCGCGCGCAGCGCCTGCTGGGTGGAATCGAATGCGATCACCATCGCACCTTCCACTGCCAAATCCTCCTTCATGCTTCCTATCATTTTAGTTGTATATATCTCTCATTATCATGTCCGGCAAACAAGGGTTTTATATAAAACTCTTAAAATAAATCAACATTTCATAGAACACCTGCGGGTCCATGTCCTATACATATTCAAAGCACGGCTACCGCTCGAAATGATTAAATCGCATTTTAAGCAAAACGCAAAGTATAAAAACAGTCTTTCATCCATATACTGATACTACCAAATGCAGACGAAAGGAAGATTCTATGAACCGTCTATCTAAAATCACGTCTCGCCCGGAGGCTTCCAGCTTAAAAATACCACACACGGACCCTAATATCCATTCTGCTATTATACATCGCTTGCTCTTTCATCTCTCCGACGCCCGTATTCAGCACCGGCCGCTTGTCATTGTCTGCATCGGCACCGACCGGTCCACCGGTGACTGCCTGGGACCGCTGGTCGGCACTTCGCTTGCCCGCTACAACAGTTCGCTGTTTCATCTATACGGGACGCTGGACGAGCCTGTCCACGCCATGAATCTGAAGGATACGCTGACCGCCATATATGAGAAATTCGATAACCCTTTTGTGATCGGGATTGACGCCTGCTTAGGCCAATCAACCAGCGTAGGCTCCATTCAGATCGCCGATGGCCCTCTTAAGCCTGGAGCCGGCGTACATAAAGAATTACCGCCGGTTGGCGATATCCACGTCACGGGAATCGTCAATGTCGGCGGCTTTATGGAATACTTCGTATTGCAGAACACTCGATTAAGCTTGGTCATGCGGTTATCTGATATTATTGCAACCTGCCTGTTTGCAGGGATCAAGGAGTGGAACCGTTCTTCCCTTCTTGCAGCGCAAGAGTAACGGCCTCCTTTTCTTCCGGAGACAATGGATATTTGGATTGCCCATCCTTCAATGGTTTGGCGTACACATAGGAGCTCTCCCGGTTATGCAGACCGGTCAGAACGATTCCTTCCTCCTCCTCACTCAGGATAGCCAGGGAGAAGCTCATTTCGTTCCCCCGCTCGCCAAATGCATTATATCTGACGATGCCAACTTTGGATTTCATTCCTTTCAAGCTGCCGTTGATGGAATCCAGCATTTTTTGATGACTGGCATGCCCTTCTTCAATTTCATCCATTTGGATTTTCAATTGGACCAGCAGCGATTCGATATCTTCTACCCCGCTGCCTGCCATCATCGCATCGTATCTTCGCTTCATCTTGCGCAATTTTGCCCCTTGAACAATTAAGGTTATCCATAAGATCAAGATGATCATGACCATTCCGACGACAAACCAATGAAGCTGCTCCATGATCAATTCATTTAATTCAGACATGCTTTCTTCCTTCCTCTTCTCCATCTTGATCTGTTTGTTTAACTGTGAATTTCCTTGATCGCTTTTCGCATGAATTCGATTTCGTCACGGCTCGTAGAAATCCCAACGCTCGCTCTGACTGCACCCGTATGTTCCGTTCCTGATGCCATATGGGCAAGCGGTGTACAATGATAACCGGCACGCACGGCAATCCCATATTCCCGGTCCAGTCGAAAAGCTATTTCGGACGCATCGAATTTTTCAGACACAAAAGCCACGATGCCTGTCCGTGCTTTTCCAAGAGCAGGGCCGAGTATACGAAGGCCTCTCACCTCTTGCAGGCCGTCCATCATATATTGCGTTAATTCCCATTCATGCCGGTATATATGCTGTGGCGTCCATTCAAGCACCTTCTGCACACCCGCTTGCAATCCCGCATATCCAATCGTATTCGGCGTTCCTGCCTCATATCGATCCGGACGCACCGTCGGCTGTTCAATAGCCTCCGATTGACTGCCGGTACCTCCATGCAGCAATGGTTCCAGATCAATATCAGGCGAGATATACAGCCCCCCTGTTCCTTGTGGCCCCAGAAGCCCTTTATGCCCGGGGAACGCCAGCATACCCACATGCATCTTCTCTACATGAATATCCAGCATACCGGCACTCTGGGCAGCATCCACGAGCAGTATAGCCCCTTTCTTCTTCGCCAGTTCTCCTATCTCAACAAGTGGAATAATGGAACCAAGCAGATTGGAACTATGACTGCACACAACAAGCCTGGTATTAGAACGAAAGGCTCCCTCGATTCGTTGCAGATCAAGCTGACCTTCCTCATCAACGGGAACATAGTCTACTTGTATGCCTCGGGTGCGCTTCAAATATTCCAGCGGCCTACGCACAGAATTATGCTCAATCATCGTCGCAATGACATGATCGCCTTCACGCAAACACCCTTTGATGGCTAAATTAAGCGCTTCGGTCGTATTCGATGTCAACGCAATATCGTTGGGGTTCTTCACTCCAAACAAATCTGCCAGCGTCTTCCTAGTCCCGTAAAGGACTCGGGATGCCTTCACCGCCATTCGGTGACTGCCTCGCCCCGGGTTTGCAGCCGCCTCTTCCATGGCCCTCTTCATTGCCTCAAACACTTCAGGAGGCTTGGGCCACGAAGTCGCGGCATGATCCAGATAAACGATCGGGTCCATGATGTTTCCCCTTCATTTTTCCGTAGTATTTTCCCTTTACAATACACATTCAAGCATTCTCAACTTCCGCTGCCAAACGAGGCACCTCACGTTTAGTTAAATAAAGACATATCTCATTCCCTTTCAGGAACGTCGACATGTCTTTGGTTTTAATCAAACTCACTTTTTAACCAACCACTCATCAACGGAGCCTTCAGATACCAAGCCTGCTCTTATTGAAGAAGTTCCAACAACCGCTCCAAATCCTGCTTGCTATAATAATTAAGCTCAATCTTCCCTTTATCCTTATTGTGCTTAATTTTGACGGTCGTTTTAAATCGTTCTCTAAGATCCTCTTCCAGATGATCGATATAAGGATCGCGATTCTTGACCTTAGGCTTCGCTTTATCCGCTGGTTTGCGGTCCAGATTCTTAACCGCTTCCTCCAATTCGCGGACACTCCATTCCTGCTCCACGCATTGTTTCGCCAGCTGTTTAACAAGAATCGGATCCTTAATTCCCACGATCGCTCTAGCATGTCCCATCGACAATGTTCCACGTGAAACATTTTCCTTCACTTCTTCTGGTAACGAAAGCAATCGCAAAAAGTTAGCGATATGGGAACGGGATTTACCGACCTTCAACGACAACTCTTCTTGGGTTAAGGAAAATTGTTCCATGAGCCCTTGATAAGCTACTGCAATCTCCATGGCATTCAGATTCTCGCGCTGTAAGTTCTCAATGAGGGCGATTTCCATTACTTGTTGGTCGCTGAAGGAACGAACCACCGCCGGAATCGTTGCTTTGCCGCAATATTGGGATGCCCGGAATCTTCGCTCCCCGGCAATAATCTCATAACCCTTCAGCACGCTGCGGACAATAATCGGTTGAATCACGCCATGCTGACGGATCGATTCCGCCAGCTCCTGGATCGCCTCATCGTTAAAAGTCTTTCGCGGCTGATACGGATTCGCTCGCAATTGACTGAGCGGAATTTCCACTACCTTGTCATCATCATGAATAGACAAAGATGGAATCAGCGCATCCAGCCCTTTTCCCAAACGTTTACTCATAAGAGATCACTTCCTTTGCCAGCTCCAAGTATACTTCCGCTCCCTTTGAACGGGGATCATACGTAATGATCGACTGCCCATGAGACGGTGCCTCACTCAAACGAATATTTCTCGGGATAATCGTTTTGTACACTTTTTCCTGAAAATACTTCTTCACTTCTTCAATCACCTGAATGCCCAGATTCGTGCGCGCATCCAGCATCGTCAGCAATACGCCTTCTATCTTGAGTGATGTATTCAGATGTTTCTGAACGAGGCGAACCGTATTCAGCAGCTGACTCAAACCTTCCAATGCGTAATATTCACATTGAATCGGGATGATGACCGAATCGGCCGCGGTCAATGAATTGATCGTTAAAATGCCAAGCGATGGAGGACAATCAATCAAAATATAATCATACTGGGGTTTGACTAATTGGAGTGATTTCTTCAATCGTACTTCACGAGAAATCGTAGGAACAAGCTCAATCTCGGCACCAGCCAATTGAATGGTGGCCGGAATGATGTCCAAACCTTCGATATTAGTCCCACAGATGGCGTCCTTCGGGTGTACTTCATTGATGATAATATCGTAAATGCAATTTGCAACATCGGCTTTGTTAATGCCAACCCCACTCGTTGTGTTACCTTGGGGGTCTATATCCACCAAAAGCACCCGTTTGCCTAGCGAAGCCAATCCAGCTCCCAGATTGACGGAAGTCGTCGTTTTGCCGACACCGCCCTTTTGATTTGCTATGGCAATTATCTTTGACACTCATTTCACCTCAATGTAGGAAGACTCTTCTAAGTAGTCGCAATAGATGATATACAGCGAAAGGCTGTATATGTAATATGTGAACGATCCCGTAAAATACGGGATGCCCAGGATATAGCGCTCGATGAAAATGAGTAATAATAAAATTACATATTTCTCATCTGCAGCATAAAACCTAATAAGCAAAGATATCGCTGCTGCAGAGAATCTTGATCTCTTGATCAACAGAAAAAGCGGTACGATGCATACCGCTTCACACCATATCTTAACGTTTAGGTATTTTTATAACGATTTCATAGTGATCTTCGTGATCATTCTCCGTTGTTTTGATCGCCATCCCGGAACCGGATACCATATCAATCGATTGACGAATCGTATTCAGGGCCAGGCGAACATCCTTACTATACGATATGCGCTTGGCCTTCTTCATTGTCGTTACTTCTTTATAAAAGGCGATACGTGCTTCCGTCTGTTTCACATTCAGTTCTTTGGTTATGATTTCGTCCAGCACTTTAAGCTGGGTTTCTTCATTATCCAAGGAAAGCAGTGCACGCGCATGACGCTCAGTGACCTTGCGTTCCATTAAAGCCACTTTGGCCGCTTCCGGCAGCTGCAGCAAACGAATCTTGTTTGCAATCGTGGACTGGCTTTTGCCTAGTCGCTGTGCCAAGCTCTCCTGCGTTAATTGGTGAAGATCGATCAGCTTCTGGTAAGCTACTGCCTCTTCAATCGAGGTAAGACCTTCACGCTGCAGATTCTCGATTAACGCAATGGAGGCTGCTTGTGAATCGTTGAACTCCCGAACAATGGCCGGAATCGTGTCCAGACCCAGCTTCTTAACCGCACGCCAGCGGCGTTCCCCTGCAATGATCTCATACACGCCATTTCGAACGCGAACGACGATAGGCTGAATAACTCCATGGGTTTTAATCGTCTGAAGCAGCTCATCAATCTTCTCGTCATCAAAAATCGTCCGTGGCTGGTATGGGCTGCTGACAACCTCGTTTACCGGGATTTGTTTCACTTCATCCCCTTGGTTCCGCTCTGCCGCTAAGCCAAACAATCTCGAAAATTGTTCTTTCATTCCGTATATTACCACCTAATTTCATGATAGCACGGATAAGCCTCCGGTTTATCCCGGAATCGGTTAAACGATTGAACAACCACAATGTGGAGCATACACGGATCGTTCCAGCCACCATGTAGAACTAGTCATTTAAGTTGTTACGGTGCTGGAAATCATTGTGATGTCAGGCATTTCCCTGCAAAAACAGATTTCATGCTGATTAGAGAAAAACGTCTGTGTCGATAGCCGTGTTTTCTCTGATCGAACCCGCTGCATGAAGCGGTTGCTTCTTGAGAGATAGATCAGGAGGCAATATCATGATGTTTACTATCAATCGATATCTCACAAGCGGTATATATTTTGTTCTACTTCGTATGAGGCCAAGAACCCCCTTGGGTTAACCTGGCACTTCCAAAAAACAGCAGTCACAACAATCGAAGGTTGTTGACTGCACGAAGCAAGGATGGAAAAGTCACCAAGCCAGGATTTATACTCTTTCATCCCTTCAAGGATCGGGCAATAGGGCCCGCCAGCTCAAATGGATACTACGATTCTATTCTACCACTTTTTGTCCTATAACTCTATTCTCCAATATCACCTTTTTTCCTGCATTTCTCGCTTGCTTTATACAGGATTTGTGCACAGTTCCAAAGTTTATCCGTCAAAATGATGCTCTTGAACCGCATCTCCCCTTCCATAGCCTTATCTATGATCACAGCATTCATAATAATTGTGGGATTTGCCAATTCAAGAACTCGCTTCTATCCTCATCTGCAAAGAAAGCAATTACTCTCTCTTAAACGATTAATAAAATGGGAAGCTTTCATTCAAGAGAGTTCCATCCAACTTATTCCTTAAGAAATATTTTGGCGCAGATCATAACTCTAGCAGGAAATATAATCCTACCATAGATATCATTTATTCAGCGCACCTCAAACATTTGAAATGTTTCACGTGAAACATTCAAAGCTTAACAGATATATCCAAGGGACAAAAGTTTAGTAGCCAATGTGTTACAACTGTTTTAGAAACAACACATTTCCGAACTCAGCCTTTCGCTATCCAACGAATGACACTTCCTATCATTCAAGAGGATGGCTAGCCGACTAAACACCCGGAATTAATTGAGAGCCTCACGATATTACTCCATATAGGGATGAATGAATGCATCAAGTTCACTAACATGCCCTCTCTTAATCAATAATACAGTAAATAAAAAAAGAGGAGGACTCTTATAAGAGTCCTCCTCTATAATCAGTTCGTATCTCATTTCCGAAGTCGCTTTCGCTTACACGATCGGCGTTTTGCTGGCCGTACCCGCTTTGCGGGGGTACTTGGAAGGCGTGGCTCCCTTTTTATCGATCACCACGATATGACGGCCAGATTCCTCTACAGGCAAAGAGAACGAATGAACCTTGTTCAACGCCCCTCTCAGCTCTTTCAAACTGCGGGCCGCCTCCTTCACCTCATCCGTAGGGTCGCTGCCCTTCATCGCCGCAAATTGTCCCCCTACCTTCGTGAAAGGCAGGCAGAACTCATTCAATACAGCCATTCGAGCTACCGCTCTTGCCGTGACCAGGTCGAACCCGTCACGGTACCCATGTTTGCGGGCAACCTCTTCCGCTCGCCCATGGATCATCTCAATCCCGGACAGCCCGAGGGTATCCGCAACATGCTTCAGAAACGTAATCCGTTTATTCAGCGAATCTACAATCGTCAGCTTGAGATGGGGAAAGCAGATTTTTAACGGAATTCCCGGAAAGCCGGCACCTGATCCGATATCCGCCAGATTGCCGATCTTGTTCATATCCACGTAAAAGGCAAGCGTAATTGAATCATAAAAATGCTTCGTATAAACCTGCTCCCGTTCGGTTATCCCGGTTAAATTCATTTTCTCATTCCATTCCACCAGCACTTCGTAATACATCTCAAACTGATGAAGCTGTTTCTCGTCAATCGTGATCCCGTGCTCGCCGAGCCGGTCAACAAAAGCTTTCTGAATGTCGTCCATTCCTTATCCTTTCGCTGCGGTTACCCGGTTATAATGCTCCAGGTAAACGAGAAGTATCGAAATATCCGCTGGCGTTACGCCGGCAATGCGCGATGCCTGGCCGATGGAAATCGGACGGATTTTGTTCAGCTTCTGCCGAGCCTCCATGGCCAGTCCGTTGATCTCGTCGTAAACGATATCCTCCGGAATGCGTTTCTTCTCCATCTTCTGCAGCTTTTCCACATGTCCCAGCTGTTTCTCAATATAACCCGCATATTTGATTTGAATTTCGACTTGCTCCTTCATTTCCTCATCCAGCTCGTAAGGAGACGGCGAGAGTGACTCCACCATGGCAAACGTAATCTCCGGACGACGCAAAATGGTCAGCATATTGCTTCCGTCCACGATCGGTGCTGACCCGGCGTCTTCCAGCATCGCATTCACCTCAACCGGTTTCACCTTCGTTTGACGAAGACGTTCGATCTCCTGCTCAACGAGCTGCTTCTTCAGCACGAATTTGGCATAACGTTCTTCCGAGATCAGTCCGATGTCATGACCGATTTCGGTAAGGCGCAGATCGGCATTGTCATGACGGAGCAGCAGACGGTATTCTGCACGGGAGGTGAGCAAACGATACGGCTCATTCGTCCCTTTAGTCACCAGATCATCGATCAGCACTCCAATATAACCCTGGGAGCGATCCAGAATGACTGGCTCTTTGCCCTGCACTTTACGAGCCGCATTGATCCCTGCCATAATACCTTGGCCTGCCGCCTCTTCATATCCCGAGGTGCCATTGATCTGACCTGCCGTGAACAGGCCCGGCAGCTTCTTGGTTTCCAGAGAAGGCCACAGCTGCGTTGGCACCATGGCATCATACTCAATCGCATAACCGTTACGCATCATTTCTACCTTCTCCATTCCGGGAATGGAACGAAGCACCGCAAGCTGAACATCCTCAGGCATGCTGGTGGATAGACCTTGCACATAGTATTCTTTTGTATTTTTACCTTCAGGCTCCAGGAAAATCTGATGTTTCGGCTTGTCGGCAAAACGAACGATCTTGTCCTCGATGGACGGGCAATAACGCGGACCCGTTCCTTCTATAACGCCAGAGAACATCGGCGCGCGATGAAGGTTGTCATTGATGATCTTATGCGTATCTACCGACGTATACGTCAACCAGCAAGGAAGCTGCTCATTGTCGGAGGATTTCGTTTCGTAAGAGAAAAATTTAGGCTTCTCATCCCCAGGCTGAATTTCAGTCTTGGAGAAATCAATCGTATCCTTATGCACCCGCGGCGGCGTACCTGTTTTGAAGCGAACAAGATCGAATCCAAGCTCACGCAGGTTATGCGCCAGTTTTACCGAAGGCTGTTGATTGTTTGGACCGCTCTCATACATGAGTTCGCCCATAATGACTTTACCGCGCAAATACGTACCGGTAGTCAGCACAACGGCTTTCGCGCGATATTCCGTACCCGTCTGCGTCACGATCCCCACGCACACGCCATCCTCCACGATGAGCTGATCCACCATACCCTGACGTAGGGTAAGCTTCTCTTCCTTCTCCATCGTTTCTTTCATCGTATGCTGATAAGAAAACTTATCCGCTTGAGCGCGCAGCGCGTGGACGGCCGGACCTTTTCCCGTATTCAACATGCGCATTTGAATGAAGGTTTTATCGATATTGCGGCCCATTTCTCCGCCCAGCGCGTCGATTTCGCGTACGACATGTCCTTTGGCAGGACCTCCAATGGACGGGTTACAAGGCATAAAAGCAACCATATCCAGGTTGATGGTAACCATCAACGTTTCAGCACCCATACGCGCGGACGCCAGTGCAGCCTCGCAACCGGCATGGCCCGCACCGACTACAATCACGTCATAAGTGCCACCCATATAACTCATAGCTCACCCTCCTATTCTTATTGTGTTATATACGTAATCAAAGGGCATCCATCTCGGATCCCTGAAATTGCTGAGCTGTTCCTACTCTATATAGTAAGCCCTGGAGCTTATTTACCCAAGCAAAACTGTGAAAAAATTTGATCGATGAGCGAATCGCCAACCGCTTCGCCCAGGATCTCGCTTAACTGTTCCCAGGCCATTCTCACATCGATTTGAATCATATCGATCGGAATGAGCTGTTCGGCGGCGTCGTAGGCATCCTGCAGGGACTGCTTGGATTTCTTCAACAAGGCGATATGCCGCACGTTGCTCACATAAGTCAAATCCCCGCCTTCTATCTGGCCGCTGAAGAACAGGTGCGATATGGCCTCTTCCAGCCGGTCAATCCCCTCTTGCGCCTTCACCGACATCGGAACGATCAATTCATCGGGATAATACCGATGGAGAATGTCCAGATCGAGATTAGACGGTAAGTCCATTTTATTCATAATGACAATGCATTGTCTACCGCGTATTTGTTCCATCAATTCCAATTCATCCTGATGAAGCGGCTCGCTGGCATTCAGCACGAGCAGAATGAGATCCGCCTCGTTTACCGCATGCTTGGATCGTTCCACGCCGATCTGCTCCACCACATCCATCGTCTCCCGAATGCCTGCGGTATCCAGCAGCTTCAACGGAATGTTGTTAATGGTGACAAATTCCTCGATCACATCGCGAGTCGTACCCGGTATATCCGTGACAATCGCCCGATTATCCTGGGCTAGCGTGTTCAGAAGCGAGGATTTGCCCACGTTAGGACGTCCGACAATGGCAGTCGTAATCCCTTCCCGCAGAATTTTCCCTTCTTGCGCGGTCTTGAGCAGTTTATCGATTTCCCCCATCACCAGTTTGCTTTTCTCTTTAATGAATTCCGAGGTGAGCGACTCCACGTCATGCTCTGGATAATCGATATTCACTTCGATATGGGCCAGCGTTTCGACCAGGGTATGGCGCAGCTCGTTGATTTTGCGGGATAACGTACCTTCGACCTGCTTGAGGGCAACGGAGAAGGCACGGTCCGATTTCGAACGGATCAGGTCCATAACGGCTTCGGCCTGAGACAAATCTATCCGGCCATTTAAGAAGGCCCGCTTCGTAAATTCTCCGGGCTCTGCCAAACGGATGTTTAATTGAAGCAGCAGGTCCATGACCCGCTTCACGGAGATGACGCCGCCATGGGCGCTGATCTCCACGACATCCTCGGTCGTGAACGAACGAGGGGCACGCATTACGGTCACGAGCACCTCTTCAAGGTTTTCCCCCGTTTTCGGATCCACAATATGACCATAATGAACGGTATGGGACTCCACCTGCGTTAGCTTGTTTTTACTTTTGAATATACGCTCCACTTCCCGAACGGAGTCCGGCCCGCTGACGCGAATAATCGCGATGCCGCCTTCACCGACTGCCGTAGAAATGGCTGCAATCGTATCGCTAAACATCGTTTCCTTCACCTCTTTCTATTTAAAAAACCTCGGGATTACACCTCAAACGGTGTACTCCCCCGCTGCTTGATCTATCATCTTAAACAAAAACCTCCTGCGGAAGTCTTGCGTATAGGTCTCTCTAAAAAACAATGACTCCCTCTTGAAGCTTAAGGAGTCATTGTTTATATAGGCTCTTCAACTCATTTAGGACGACTTGGGCGTGATGACAACCCGCCGGTTCGGCTCTTCGCCCTTGCTGTACGTCTTCACGGCTCCATGGGACTGAAGCTTGGCGTGAATCACCTTCCGCTCCGCAGCAGGCATAGGCTCTAGCACAATCTCTTTGCGGGTCTTCAGAACCCGTCCCGCCAATCGATCGGCCAGATCCTCCAGCGTCTTCTTGCGGCGGTCGCGGAAGTTCTCGGCATCCAGTACGATGCGCAGATAACTATCGGAGTACCGATTCGCTACGATATTCGCCAAATACTGAAGTGCATCCAACGTCTGGCCCCGGCGGCCGATCATCAGTCCGAGTCCGGCTCCGGAAATTTGAAGCGTCGTAAAGTCTTTTCCCTTCTCCATCTCAACGGAGATATCAAGCCCCATGGCTTGTCCAGTTTCGATAAGAAAGGCGATGGCTTCCTGGTAAGGGTCCTTGCCTTCAAGGGAAGCTGTCCCGGGGCTCTCGGCAATCGCGGTGCCCGCAGGCGCTGCCTGCGTCGCCACGGAGGCATGAGAGACCTGAACCGTTTTGGCCGGAGCAGCTTGCGTACCCGAAGGAGAAACTTCCTTCACAGATGGTTCGCCGCCGGCACCGTCAGGCAGGAGCGTTAGTTCGACTTTCGCTTCCTTGACCCCGAACAGGCCCAGGAATCCTCTTGATGGCTGACTCAATACTTCAACCGATACACGGTCTTGACTTACACCCAAGCGGGCCAGCCCTTGTGCGACAGCATCTTCAATGGTTTTTCCTGTTGCGACGATTTTACTCATCTCGACTTCTTGGCTCCCTTCGAACCTTTTTTCCCGCCTTTGCTGCCACTCTTCTTCCCGCCCTTGTTACCGCTCTTGTTGCTCTTATGACCTTCGGTTGCGCTGGCAACGCTTGCCACGACTGCAGCCTTGTCATTGTTTCGGTACAAGAAGTAGTTCTGCACGATCGTGTAGAGGTTACTGTAGAACCAGTACAACGGAAGTGCGGATGGGAACTGGAAGGACATTACAAAGATCAGAATCGGATAAACGAACAGCATGAACTGCATCATCCCCATTTGCGGAGACGGGTTCATCTTCATCATCATTTTCGTTTGGAAATAAGTGGTTGCAGCCGCAAGCACCGGCAAAATAAACAGCTTGTCCGGTTGACCCAATTGCAGCCACAGGAATTCGTGATCACGAAGGAGATTGTTATAGTAAATCGAATGATAGAGTGCGATAAATATCGGCATTTGTACGATCAGCGGCAAACATCCCGCCATCGGATTAACCTTATTCTCCTGGAAAAGCTTCATGGTTTCCATTTGGACTTTTTCAGGCTGATCTTTATATTTCTCGCGAATTTTCTGAATTTCAGGCTGGATGGCCTGCATTGCCTTCGAGCTTCTGACCTGTTTCAGAGTCAGCGGTAAAATCAAGGTACGGACGATAAGCACCATCACGAGTACGGACAATCCGTATTCGCCGTTAAACCATGTCGCAAACGTATCAAGTGCCCATGTAAAGTAATAAACAACGTTGCTCTGCCAAAAGCCTCCATTTTTCAAGTCTTCAATGGTACGCGTTTGGTCAGCTCCAGGCGCACAACCTGATATAACGGCCACTGCGAGTATTACAGCGGTGAGGAGGAACCATTTTCCTCGTCTTGTCTTCATGAACGACACTTCAAAACCCCTCTCTTCGCCATTCCATTCCACGGTAAATCATAACATATTTATATGGACAAATAAACACATGGTTCAGCCCCTCTTCGCTTTCAAAAGGGACGATTTCCTCAATACATGAAGCACGCTTTTCTCCAGCTCCTGATAGGACTTGTCGAGCGCTCCCTTTCGAACGATAAAGATCAGGTCGATATGCTCGATAATCTGGTGCTGATGGTGCCTGACAATCTCTTTAACCAGCCGTCTCATCCGGTTGCGGACAACCGCATTGCCGATCTTTTTGCTGCACGAAACGCCGACGCGAAACTGCTCTACCTCTTTTTTGCGCGACCAATAGACAACAAATTGATGATTGGCGAAGGACTTTCCGTGTCGATATACCCGGCTGAAATCAGCGCGGTTCCGTAAACGAAGTTTTCTATGCACAAGTTTCTACCGCCCTGCCGTTAATCAAGTTCATTACATCCTGCGCTGCTGTGACATCCCTACTATTATAATAGTATAGGCATGCCAAAACCGCGCTAAACACCCGATTGCGAACCTTTACCACTCAATGTAGCTTATATTCTGCCGGTTTCAAAGGAAACTCCTCACACCGCAGCAGATATTACGAAAAAAAGACCACCTCGGTGGTCTTCGTGGCACAATATTAAGCGCTCAGTACTTTTCTGCCTTTTTGACGGCGGTTAGCCAATACTTTGCGTCCGTTCTTCGTGCTCATTCTTTTACGGAAGCCGTGTACCTTTTTGCGTTTGCTTACATTCGGTTTGAAAGTCGGTCTCATGAATTAATGCACCCCCTTACAGGAATATCGCTTACCCATATTTTAAGATCAAAACGTCAATCGACGCACTTTCACGGAAGAATAGACCGCGATTTGTTGAACCGACGTCTATGGACGTATCTCTTGTAAACAGACCGCTACTTGCTAGCGGATAATGTTCTCATCTTCACAGAAAATGCCTTTATATATTTAATCACGTTCAGGCCCAAAAGTCAAACCAAACTTGACTTCGACCAACTCATAAGTTTTCCACAAGTAGTCATTATTGCTAGTTTTGAATTATCCACATGGGGATAACCTATTTGAACACGTTGTGGATGGTCCCTTTTAGGTCAACATCACGCCCTCCAGTCCTCTTTATCCCCCATGTTTACACCAGAGCCATAAAAGAGTAGTATAAAAATTGAATTTAAGTTGTATACAAGTATACATCTAAAAAGGAGCTGCATTGTTTTATGAAAATAGGCATGATCGGTCTGGGGAAAATGGGCCTCAACCTGGTTCAGAATCTGATTCACCATCAGCATCAGGTCGTAGCTTACGACTTAAATACGGAACTGGTCGCTCAAGCCGCCGAGTGCGGCGCGGAAGCTGCGGCATCCACCGAATTGCTCGTAGCCAAACTGGATAAACCACGCATCGTTTGGATGATGGTGCCGGCCGGTAAGGTCGTGGATTCGGTCATCGAATCGCTTACGCCCCTCCTCGAGTCCGGCGATATTTTGATTGACGGCGGCAATTCGCATTATAAAGATTCCATCGCCCGTGCAGCACGCCTGGCGGAGCAGGGCATTCATTATTTCGATGCCGGCACTTCCGGCGGCATGGAAGGCGCGCATAATGGAGGCTGCTTCATGATTGGGGGCAACCGCGACGTATTTAGCGGCATTGAGCCCTTGTTTAAGGATATGGCTGTCGAGAATGGTTACTTGTATGCCGGTGAAAGCGGCAGCGGGCATTTTCTGAAGATGGTCCATAACGGCATCGAATACGGCATGATGCAGTCCATTGCGGAAGGTTTTGAAGTGTTGGAAAAGAGCGCGTTTGATTTTAACTATGAGGATGTTGCGCGGGTATGGTCGAACGGCTCCGTGATTCGCAGCTGGCTCATGGAACTGACGCAAAACGCTTTTTCCAAGGATCCGAAGCTCGAAGGCATTAAAGGCGTGATGAAATCATCCGGCGAAGGCAAATGGACGGTGGAAACGGCACTCGAGGTTCAAGCCAGCGCGCCGGTCATCGCCATGTCGCTGTTCATGCGTTATCGCTCCCTTGATCAAGATACGTTCCACGGCAAAGTCGTTGCCGCGCTTCGCAATGAATTCGGCGGCCATGCCGTTGAGAAATCGGAATAACATATATTCTCTTTCATGCACCCTGCTGTTTCTTTAGGGCATGTTCCCTGCAGGCATTATGACCAGGCTGGGCATGGTCCCCCTTTCATTCCTTGTGGTATGATGATCACTGGAGAACTTCAAGAATCAGTACTGGATTGGAGAATTATGCTATGAAATTTCCCTCAACGTGGCTTCAGGGAGCCTCTCTCGGAGAGGCCATTGCCAGCGAACTGAGATTGCAGATTATCAGCGGCACCATCAAGCGCGGAGAAATCCTATCCGAGAACCGGATCGCGGGTGAATTCGGCACGAGCCGATCCCCTGTGCGGGAAGCGATGAAAACGCTGTCCAGCGAAGGGTTGATTCAATTGGAGCGAATGGGAGCCGTCGTCATGGGCTTATCGCTCAAGGAAGTCGAGGAACTATACGATGTCCGTTTTCTTATCGAGAGCTTTGTGCAAGGACATGTGTTTGCGAATCCGCAGCCTGAACTTATCCAGCATTTAAAGCAAATCGTCGATCGGATGGAGCTTGCCGCCAAACATCAGGATCCGGTGGAATTCTCCTATCAGGATTTGGCTTTTCATGAACGGATTATAACGGAAGCAAACCATAAACGAATTCTTCATCTGTGGAAGAGCATTCGCCCTATCGTGATCACGGTGATGCTCATTACGACGCGGCAGGTATTCGGTGGCGGGAGCCCCAAGGTTCGCTATGTCATGGACAAGCATCTTCAGCTTATTGCGGAGATGGAATCCCTGGATCCGGCACGGATCCAAACGGCGGTTCAGCATTACTTCGATGATTCCCGTCAGACGCTTCATCTTAGTTTTCCGGAGGATTAATATAATCCTCCCTTCCTCCGCACTGATATTACATGTGTACGCTCTAAGTTGTCGACAAGTATACAATAGAATTCGCTTTTGTTTTGGGTATACTACCGCAGAACAGCCCGATGATATTAACCATTTCCCAATTCAAATGGGTAATCTATAGGAGGAAGCAAGATATGAATTCACTATTCGGTCTCAGTCATAACGCTACCTTAATGATCTGGACACTGCTGACGATCGTCTTCCTGATCGTGCTGATTTCCAAATATAAATGGAATCCTTTCGTTACCTTACTGATCTCCGCACTGATCCTCGGTCTATTGACGGGCATGCAGCCTGCGGATGTGATTACTTCGATAACCGGCGGTCTTGGCGGAACGCTCGGAACGATTGCGATCGTTATCGCCCTCGGTACCATGCTGGGAAAAATGATGGCCGAATCCGGCGGTGCCGAACAAATCGCCACCACCCTCGTGGACCGCTTCGGCGAGAAGCGCGTCCACTGGGCGATGATGATCGTCGGCTTTATTGTCGGTATTCCCGTATTTTTCGAGGTTGGCGTCATCCTGCTGATTCCTATTGTGTTCACGGTTGCACGCAAAACGAAAATGTCCCTGCTGCACATCGGCATTCCGATTCTGGCCGGATTGTCTACCGTTCACGGGCTGGTGCCTCCGCATCCCGCCCCGATGATTGCCATTGAAGCTTATGATGCGGACCTTGGCATGACCATTCTCTATTCGTTCCTGGTCGGAATTCCTGCAGCGATACTCGCCGGTCCGGTGTTCGGTAAATTTATCGGCAAACGGATTCGAACCGAACCGCCCGAAGAGCTGGCCGAGCAGTTTTCAAGCAAAGCGGAACGAGGCTTGCCAGGCTTCGGCATCACCTTGTTTACGATCCTGCTGCCGGTCATTCTGATGCTTATCGGATCCGCGGCCGACATTATCGATCCGGAGTCCACCAGCTTCATTTCCGTGTTCTGCAAATTTATCGGTCATGAAATCATTGCCCTGCTCATTGCTGCGGTCTTCTCCTTCTTCTCGCTTGGATTCGCCCGCGGCTTTAATAAACATGATCTTTCCCGCTTCACCAGCGAATGCCTCGCTCCGATCGCCACGATTATTCTGATCATCGGTGCAGGCGGCGCTTTCAAGCAGGTTCTGATCAACAGCGGCGTCGGCAATGCCATCGCCGAAATTGCAACCGGCGCCAATATCAACGTGATTCTGTTCGCATGGCTTGTCGCGGCGCTCATTCGCATCGCAACCGGTTCTGCAACCGTAGCCATGACAACCGCCGCTGGAATCGTTGCTCCCGTGCTTGCGATGACGCCGGGCGCCAATGTGGAGCTAGTGGTGCTCGCTACCGGAGCAGGCTCCATCGTACTGTCCCACGTTAACGACGCAGGCTTCTGGATGGTAAAAGAATTCTTTAATATGACCGTAGCCCAGACGCTAAAATCCTGGACCGTGCTGGAAACGATTCTGTCCGTAACCGGGCTCGTGTTGGCTCTGGTTCTGAATGTAATTGTATAATGAAGCAATAAGACACATGAGGGCTCCCGAAGCGCTGTTTTTTAAGCAGCTGCCGGGTGCCCTTACGTAGAAAGAAGGTAGGTCTCTTGAGTACACATAACTATATGATGGGCGTCGATATCGGAACTACAAGCACCAAAGCGGTCCTTTTCAAGGAGAACGGTGAGGTCGTTGCCAAGGCCGGCGGCGAATATCCGCTGCTTACACCGACTCCCTCTACGGCCGAACAAGACCCGGAACAAATCTTTCAAACCGTCATCGCCTCGGTTCAAGGCGTCATGACGCAGAGCGGGATCGATCCGGCTCAAGTGCTGTTCGTATCCTTTAGCGCAGCCATGCACAGCGTCATTGCCGTGGACAGCCAGGGCACCCCGCTAACCCGCTGCATTACCTGGGCGGATAACCGCAGTGCAGCCTGGTCGGCGAAGCTCAAAAAGGAACTTGGCGGCATGGAGCTGTACCTTAGAACCGGAACTCCGATACATCCCATGTCACCCGTAACCAAGCTGATGTGGATGCGCCATGAGCTGCCCTCCCTCTTTTCGCAAGCAGCCAAATTCATTTCGATCAAAGAATACGTTTATTTCAAGCTGTTCGGCCAATATGTCGTTGATCATTCCATTGCCTCCAGCACCGGGATGATGAACCTCGAGGCGTTGGCATGGGATCCGCAGGCGCTGGAGCTTGCCGGCATCACCGAGGACCATTTGTCGACCATCGTCCCTACTACACATATCATGGAGGGCTTAAAAAGCGAGTATGCCGCAGCCATGGGGCTCTCCGTCTCCACGCCGTTCGTGCTCGGCGCTGCCGACGGAGTTCTGTCGAACCTGGGCGTGAACGCCATCCAGCCGGGCGTCGTTGCAGCCACGATCGGTACGAGCGGCGCCATCCGTACGGTCGTCGACAAGCCGATGACCGATCCGAAAGGACGTATTTTCTGCTATGCATTGACGGAGAAGCATTGGGTCATCGGCGGCGCGGTCAATAACGGGGGCATGATTTTCCGCTGGGTTCGCGATGAATTTGCCGCCTCCGAGATCGAAACGGCCAAGCGTCTGGGCATCAATCCCTATGATGTGCTGACCAAAATCGCGGACCGTATTCCGCCCGGCTCGAACGGACTCCTATTTCACCCGTACCTGACGGGAGAACGCGCGCCATTATGGGATCCGAATGCCCGCGGCTCGTTCTTTGGTTTAACGCTCAATCATAAAAAAGAGCATATGATCCGCTCCGTGCTGGAGGGCGTGATCTTTAATATGTATACCGTTCTGCTGGCGATGGAGGAACAAATCGGCCGGCCGGCCAAAATTCATGCCACAGGCGGTTTCGCCCGTTCACCGATCTGGCGTCAGATGATGGCGGATATTTTTGACCAGCAGGTGATCGTGCCGGAAAGCTACGAGAGCTCTTGCCTTGGCGCAGTGGTCCTTGGACTGTATGCCACAGGCAGAGTGGAGTCGCTCGATATCGTCGAGACGATGGTCGGCGGCACCCATGAACACCAGCCCGTGAAAGAAAGCGCCGATATTTATAAAGCGCTTCTGCCGATTTTTATACGCATTTCCCGGAAGCTGGAGGAAGATTATGAGGCCATTACCGAATTCCAGCGCCGATTCGAGAACGCGTAAGCTTACTATAGTAAGAAAAACACCGTTCGACGTACCTTCTCAGAAAACAGCAGGCATCCGATGTGGTTTTCTTCGATAATAGTCAGGTAGGCGATGCTTCGAAGTTCTAAACGTTCGTATATCTTAAAGAAAAGCCCGTTTTCGCTGGATCCGATCCATGACGAAAACGGGCTTTTTTTGTCATAATGCATGCGCAAAAAATATCCACAATGAGAATCCCATACCGAAAATCCCCCCTGCCTTGCACATAAAGAAGTAGAAATCGCTGGGCTCCGGATTATCATACATCCAATTTGATGGCGAAATATGAAACATAAACCGCTGGAAAGGCTCATATCTGAAGAAGCACCAGTTCATGATCCCTATCCCGAGCGCCAACAAAAAGAATCCTATGCTGCCATTCGGGTCATGAAACCGCTCGTCAGCAGCCTTGGCCAGCTCCGTGGGGAAATAGCGGGGCTCATCCGGATCGGATCGATAAACTTGGCCGCTGCCGTCCATGAACCTCATGCCGGGTATCACCATCTCCCCCTTCTCGTCGTATGCAAGAAAGCTCCGGTCTCCAAACGGTTCCACGCGGTAGACTTTCCCGTCAGGATAGATCACTTCATAGGACGCCGAATGTCCCGATCCGTTACCATATGCCCGTATTTCATATATTTCGCCGGCAATCTCAACCCTTTTCCCCTCTTCATCGGCATGGACATAGACCGGCTCCCCGCGGCCAAATGATCCTCTGTACTCGATGGTCCCGTTTCCCGAATCGGCATATTTCGCGTACTTAATGTCTTCCATATGAAACACTTTCTTCGAATAATAGCTCTGAGCCCATACCGCGATCAGAACCAATAGGGCGGCCAGTGCAAGCAGCATCCCTATTTTTCTCCAGCTCAAGCCCTTCCCTTCGGTCCGCATCCGTGGTTCCCCCGCTCCATTTTTCCTTATAGTACGGTCGTTCGCAAAGAAGGTTGCAATGGAACAGCCTATAACCAGATGTTTTTAGACTTCTGCTCAAACGGCGAAGGTGCCGTCCGAGTCATTCTTGGGGTCGCCGACCATTCGACGCCATAAGCGATCTGAATCTATCAACGGAAATCGACTAGAGGGTCATTATAAGTTGAGTCACAACAAAAAGCCCTCAAATGGAAACTCAGAGATTCCGTTAGAGGACTTTGGAAGACTATCCACAGCTATTTTTCACCTTTGGTCGATTGTGCGGCTGCTAGAACATTCAACCAGAAGTTATGAACAGATGGTGAAAGAAGAAAATTCTGCTTGCCAATCGGACAAGCTGTGAATAATTTTTCGCGCTTTGAGGCCAATGATGTCGAATGCCGAACAGATTATAAACAATATATAGTGGTGTGAATAATAATTATGCACAACGTATTGAATTTGTGGATAAATTAGCGACATACATTGAAAATAAGGCCTTCTTTTGCTATGATGATATTACTTTTGGTTGTGAATATGTGAATGAAGCTATAATATTATCAACAGGCTGTGGATAAAGTTGTGAACAATTTCAATTTATCCATATTTTTTTGTTTCCACAGGAGTTAGTTCTGGGGATAATTAGACATCATTCATTTTCTTTCGACAATTCCACACATGGCTCTAGCCACATTTGGAAGATTTAAAGGAGTGACAGTT